>NZ_CP192591.1:0-5713174 GCF_050632285.1 Serratia sp. L9
GTTTATTTGATGCCTGGCAGTGTCCTACTCTCGCATGGGGAGACCCCACACTACCATCGGCGCTACGGCGTTTCACTTCTGAGTTCGGCATGGGGTCAGGTGGGACCACCGCGCTAAGGCCGCCAGGCAAATTCTGTTTTATCAACCCGCATCACTTCCGTCATGCCAGCCAATCCAATCTCGGAACTTCGCTGAAAATCAATTCTCATCTCTCTAAAACACCTTCGGTGTTGTAAGGTTAAGCCTCACGGTTCATTAGTACTGGTTAGCTCAATGCATCGCTGCACTTACACACCCAGCCTATCAACGTCTTAGTCTTAAACGTTCCTTCAGGGACCTTAAAGGCCCAGGGAAGACTCATCTCGAGGCAAGTTTCGCGCTTAGATGCTTTCAGCGCTTATCTTTTCCGCACGTAGCTACCGGGCAGTGCCATTGGCATGACAACCCGAACACCAGGGGTGCGTTCACTCCGGTCCTCTCGTACTAGGAGCAACCCCTCTCAATCTTCCAACGCCCACGGCAGATAGGGACCGAACTGTCTCACGACGTTCTAAACCCAGCTCGCGTACCACTTTAAATGGCGAACAGCCATACCCTTGGGACCTACTTCAGCCCCAGGATGTGATGAGCCGACATCGAGGTGCCAAACACCGCCGTCGATATGAACTCTTGGGCGGTATCAGCCTGTTATCCCCGGAGTACCTTTTATCCGTTGAGCGATGGCCCTTCCATTCAGAACCACCGGATCACTAAGACCTACTTTCGTACCTGCTCGAGCCGTCACTCTCGCAGTCAAGCTAGCTTATGCCTTTGCACTAACCTCACGATGTCCGACCGTGATTAGCTAACCTTCGTGCTCCTCCGTTACTCTTTGGGAGGAGACCGCCCCAGTCAAACTACCCACCAGACACTGTCCTCACCCCAGATTATGGGGCCGAGTTAGAACATCAAACATTAAAGGGTGGTATTTCAAGGTTGGCTCCATGCAGACTGGCGTCCACACTTCAAAGCCTCCCACCTATCCTACACATCAAGGCTCAATGTTCAGTGTCAAGCTATAGTAAAGGTTCACGGGGTCTTTCCGTCTTGCCGCGGGTACACTGCATCTTCACAGCGAGTTCAATTTCACTGAGTCTCGGGTGGAGACAGCCTGGCCATCATTACGCCATTCGTGCAGGTCGGAACTTACCCGACAAGGAATTTCGCTACCTTAGGACCGTTATAGTTACGGCCGCCGTTTACTGGGGCTTCGATCAAGAGCTTCGCCTTGCGGCTGACCCCATCAATTAACCTTCCAGCACCGGGCAGGCGTCACACCGTATACGTCCACTTTCGTGTTTGCACAGTGCTGTGTTTTTATTAAACAGTTGCAGCCAGCTGGTATCTGCGACTGGCTTCAGCTCCAGGAGTCAATCCTTTCACCTACGCGCCAGCGTGCCTTCTCCCGAAGTTACGGCACCATTTTGCCTAGTTCCTTCACCCGAGTTCTCTCAAGCGCCTGAGTATTCTCTACCTGACCACCTGTGTCGGTTTGGGGTACGATTCAATGTTACCTGATGCTTAGAGGCTTTTCCTGGAAGCTTGGCATCAACTACTTCTGCACCGTAGTGCATCGTCATCACGCCTCAGGGTTAATAGCATTCCGGATTTACCAGGAACACCCCCTACACGCTTAAACCGGGACAACCGTCGCCCGGCTAGCCTAGCCTTCTCCGTCCCCCCTTCGCAGTAACACCGAGTACGGGAATATTAACCCGTTTCCCATCGACTACGCCTTTCGGCCTCGCCTTAGGGGTCGACTCACCCTGCCCCGATTAACGTTGGACAGGAACCCTTGGTCTTCCGGCGAGCGGGTTTTTCACCCGCTTTATCGTTACTTATGTCAGCATTCGCACTTCTGATACCTCCAGCAGACCTCACAGTCCACCTTCAACGGCTTACAGAACGCTCCCCTACCCAACAACGCCTAAGCGTTGCTGCCGCAGCTTCGGTGCATGGTTTAGCCCCGTTACATCTTCCGCGCAGGCCGACTCGACCAGTGAGCTATTACGCTTTCTTTAAATGATGGCTGCTTCTAAGCCAACATCCTGGCTGTCTATGCCTTCCCACATCGTTTCCCACTTAACCATGACTTTGGGACCTTAGCTGGCGGTCTGGGTTGTTTCCCTCTTCACGACGGACGTTAGCACCCGCCGTGTGTCTCCCGTGATAACATTCTTCGGTATTCGGAGTTTGCATCGGTTTGGTAAGCCGGGATGGCCCCCTAGCCGAAACAGTGCTCTACCCCCGAAGATGAGTTCACGAGGCGCTACCTAAATAGCTTTCGGGGAGAACCAGCTATCTCCCGGTTTGATTGGCCTTTCACCCCCAGCCACAAGTCATCCGCTAATTTTTCAACATTAGTCGGTTCGGTCCTCCAGTTAGTGTTACCCAACCTTCAACCTGCCCATGGCTAGATCACCGGGTTTCGGGTCTATACCTTGCAACTATTCGCCCAGTTAAGACTCGGTTTCCCTACGGCTCCCCTATACGGTTAACCTTGCTACAAAATATAAGTCGCTGACCCATTATACAAAAGGTACGCAGTCACCCAACAAAGTGGGCTCCCACTGCTTGTACGTACACGGTTTCAGGTTCTATTTCACTCCCCTCGCCGGGGTTCTTTTCGCCTTTCCCTCACGGTACTGGTTCACTATCGGTCAGTCAGGAGTATTTAGCCTTGGAGGATGGTCCCCCCATATTCAGACAGGATGTCACGTGTCCCGCCCTACTCATCGAACTCACACCTTGTGCATTTTAGTGTACGGGGCTATCACCCTTTGCTGCGCGACTTTCCAGACGCTTCCACTAACACACAAACTGATTCAGGTTCTGGGCTCCTCCCCGTTCGCTCGCCGCTACTGGGGGAATCTCGGTTGATTTCTTTTCCTCGGGGTACTTAGATGTTTCAGTTCCCCCGGTTCGCCTCGTATGGCTATGTATTCACCATACGATAGTGCAACGGATTGCACTGGGTTTCCCCATTCGGGTATTGCCGGTTGTAACGCTTCATATCAGCTTACCGACACTTTTCGCAGATTAGCACGCCCTTCATCGCCTCTGACTGCCTAGGCATCCACCGTGTACGCTTAGTCACTTAACCTCACAACCCGAAGGTGTCTTTTCTTTATTGGTGTGGCTGCGAACACACTCTGCTGCGTTGTTCCGTGCGCGCAATCCTCATGGACCTTAAGTCCACTGCGGTTGCTGTGCGCGGTACGCCTTGCCGAGTATCTTCTCGCTCACACTGCAACAAGGAAGATGACCTTCGCATTGCAATTATTTGAGAGACTCTATGACAGGTTAATCCTTACCCCAATAGTTCTACGGAGGGATAAGTTTCAGCTGTCATGTTTCAATTTTCAGCTTGTTCCAGATTGTTAAAGAGCAATATCTTAAACACGACTCGTGAGAGTCATCTTTAAGATTTTTGGGTTATAAATAACCGGTGATAATGTCTTTCACTCATTATCGGATTGGCGTCCCCAAGGGGATTCGAACCCCTGTTACAGCCGTGAAAGGGCAGTGTCCTAGGCCTCTAGACGATGGGGACCCGAAATTTTCTTATCGGAACAGCGATCCGATAATTTCGGGTAAAGGTGAGATTTTTCGTGAAAAATCGAGCGCCATTGTTGTTTGTCACTGCACCTGGCAGCCACAAACCCCTCGGCACTTACCCCTACCACAGGTTTTCTTTGCTCGTTACTTTTTCATCAGACAATCTGTGTGGACACTGCACTCAACCAATATCTTTAGGTAAGGAGGTGATCCAACCGCAGGTTCCCCTACGGTTACCTTGTTACGACTTCACCCCAGTCATGAATCACAAAGTGGTAAGCGCCCTCCCGAAGGTTAAGCTACCTACTTCTTTTGCAACCCACTCCCATGGTGTGACGGGCGGTGTGTACAAGGCCCGGGAACGTATTCACCGTAGCATTCTGATCTACGATTACTAGCGATTCCGACTTCACGGAGTCGAGTTGCAGACTCCGATCCGGACTACGACATACTTTATGAGGTCCGCTTGCTCTCGCGAGTTCGCTTCTCTTTGTATATGCCATTGTAGCACGTGTGTAGCCCTACTCGTAAGGGCCATGATGACTTGACGTCATCCCCACCTTCCTCCGGTTTATCACCGGCAGTCTCCTTTGAGTTCCCACCATGACGTGCTGGCAACAAAGGATAAGGGTTGCGCTCGTTGCGGGACTTAACCCAACATTTCACAACACGAGCTGACGACAGCCATGCAGCACCTGTCTCACAGTTCCCGAAGGCACTAAGCTATCTCTAGCGAATTCTGTGGATGTCAAGAGTAGGTAAGGTTCTTCGCGTTGCATCGAATTAAACCACATGCTCCACCGCTTGTGCGGGCCCCCGTCAATTCATTTGAGTTTTAACCTTGCGGCCGTACTCCCCAGGCGGTCGACTTAACGCGTTAGCTCCGGAAGCCACGCCTCAAGGGCACAACCTCCAAGTCGACATCGTTTACAGCGTGGACTACCAGGGTATCTAATCCTGTTTGCTCCCCACGCTTTCGCACCTGAGCGTCAGTCTTTGTCCAGGGGGCCGCCTTCGCCACCGGTATTCCTCCAGATCTCTACGCATTTCACCGCTACACCTGGAATTCTACCCCCTCTACAAGACTCTAGCTTGCCAGTTTCAAATGCAGTTCCCAAGTTAAGCTCGGGGATTTCACATCTGACTTAACAAACCGCCTGCGTGCGCTTTACGCCCAGTAATTCCGATTAACGCTTGCACCCTCCGTATTACCGCGGCTGCTGGCACGGAGTTAGCCGGTGCTTCTTCTGCGAGTAACGTCAATGCCCAGTGCTATTAACACTGAACCCTTCCTCCTCGCTGAAAGTGCTTTACAACCCGAAGGCCTTCTTCACACACGCGGCATGGCTGCATCAGGCTTGCGCCCATTGTGCAATATTCCCCACTGCTGCCTCCCGTAGGAGTCTGGACCGTGTCTCAGTTCCAGTGTGGCTGGTCATCCTCTCAGACCAGCTAGGGATCGTCGCCTAGGTGAGCCATTACCCCACCTACTAGCTAATCCCATCTGGGCACATCCGATGGTGTGAGGCCCGAAGGTCCCCCACTTTGGTCCGAAGACGTTATGCGGTATTAGCTACCGTTTCCAGTAGTTATCCCCCTCCATCGGGCAGTTTCCCAGACATTACTCACCCGTCCGCCGCTCGTCACCCAGAGAGCAAGCTCTCCTGTGCTACCGCTCGACTTGCATGTGTTAGGCCTGCCGCCAGCGTTCAATCTGAGCCATGATCAAACTCTTCAATTAAAAGCTTGATTTGCTGCAACTCGTGCAGCGATGCTCGAAAATTAACTTTCGTAATAATTCATTCGCATGAATTACTGCTTGGTCACTCTTCAAGACTTGATATTTTTTTGCCACCGAGGTGGCTGGATATCGTCTTGTGAGTGCCCACACAGATTGTCTGATAAATTGTTAAAGAGCGTTGGTTACCGCTATCTTTCTCGGTAACGCGGGAGGTGCATATTACGCTTTCCCGCTGAAGAGTCAACCTTTTTCTCTTGCGAGAGGCGGTGTTTTCACCGGGTTGCTTCTTCCTGGCTGGGCGACATTATTTGCTATCAAGGAGTCGTTGTTCCCGGTCAGTGGAGGCGCATTATAGGGAGTTCTGAGAACGCCGCAACCCCTAAATGCAAAAAACTTTTCAAGCGCTCAAATAACGAACAAAATCGCCATTTAAGGCTAATTAATGGGCTAAGAAGCTAGATTTAAGAGGGTTGAATAGAGAAAAAGCATCAACCACGCTAATGATAAAGAAAAGGGGACGGTAAATCCGCCCCCTTTTATGGCTATAAACCGCGACTGCATTTATTGCTTGGCAATAATGTGGTCGTTTTCCACGTCCAGCGTCACCGGTTTGCCTGGGATTAACTTCCCTGACAGGATCTGCTGCGCCAGCGGGTTTTCGATTTCCTGCTGAATAGCTCGTTTCAATGGCCGTGCGCCATATACCGGGTCGTAACCGGTTTTACCCAGCAGTTCCAACGCAGGTTCCGTAATGCTGACTTCATAACCGCGCTCTTCCAGGCGTTGGTACAGTCGAGCCAATTGGATCTTGGCAATCTGCGCAATATGCTTCTGGCCGAGAGGATGGAAGACCACCACTTCATCTATACGGTTGATAAATTCCGGACGGAAATGATGGCTCACCATCTCCATGACCGATTCCTTCATCTGCGTATAGTTCATCTGACCAAAGTGTTCCTGGATCATATCGGAACCCAGGTTCGAGGTCATGATCACCACGGTATTACGGAAATCAACAGTACGGCCCTGCCCGTCTGTCAGACGACCATCATCCAACACCTGTAATAGAATGTTGAATACGTCTGGATGCGCTTTTTCCACTTCATCCAGCAGGATCACCGAGTAAGGACGGCGACGTACCGCTTCTGTCAGATAACCGCCCTCTTCATAACCGACGTAACCCGGAGGTGCACCCACCAGCCGCGATACGGAGTGTTTCTCCATAAACTCGGACATGTCGATACGCACCATCGCATCATCACTGTCGAACAAGAACGAAGCCAGTGCCTTACACAGTTCGGTTTTACCTACCCCTGTAGGCCCAAGGAACAGGAACGAACCGATTGGCCGGTTAGGGTCTGAAAGACCTGCACGGCTACGGCGAATCGCGTTAGAGACCGCGTTCACGGCCTCATTCTGCCCAATCACCCGCGAATGCAGCTCTTGTTCCAGGCGCAGCAGTTTGTCGCGTTCGCCTTCCAGCATACGGGCAACTGGGATACCGGTAGCCTTCGCCAACACTTCAGCAATTTCTGCGTCGGTAACACGGTTACGTAGCAGCTTCATGGTCTTGCCTTCGAGCTGCGTGGCTGCCGCGAGCTGTTTCTCCAGCTCAGGGATTTTACCGTATTGCAGTTCAGACATCCGCCCAAGGTCGCCCACGCGGCGCGCCTGCTCCAGTGTAATCTTGGCCTGTTCCAGCTCTGCTTTGATATTCTGGGTGCCAGAAAGTGAGGCTTTTTCAGCTTTCCACTCTTCTTCCAGTTCCGAGTATTCCCGCTCTTTCTGCTCCAGTTCGCTGCTCAGCATTTCCAGGCGTTTTTTACTGGCATCATCCGATTCTTTGTTTAGCGCCTGCTGCTCCAGCTTCAACTGGATAATACGGCGCTCAAGACGATCCAGTGACTCCGGTTTGGAGTCCATCTGCATACGAATGCTGGATGCCGCTTCATCGATCAGATCGATGGCTTTATCCGGCAACTGGCGATCGGAAATATAACGATGTGACAACGTCGCTGCCGCTACAATCGCCGGATCGGTAATTTGCACATGGTGGTGCAATTCGTAGCGCTCTTTCAGCCCACGCAAAATTGCGATGGTATCTTCAACGCTCGGTTCCGCTACATAGACTTTCTGGAAACGACGCTCAAGCGCAGCATCCTTCTCTATATACTGCCGATATTCGTTCAGCGTAGTGGCGCCTACACAGTGCAGCTCACCACGGGCCAGTGCAGGCTTGAGCATATTGCCTGCATCCATCGCGCCATCAGCTTTACCTGCACCCACCATCGTATGCAGTTCATCGATGAACAAAATGACGCTGCCCTCCTGCTTGGAGAGATCGCTTAGTACGCCTTTCAGGCGTTCTTCAAATTCACCGCGGTATTTGGCCCCGGCAATCAACGCCCCCATATCAAGGGAAAGCACACGTTTGTGCTTCAGCCCTTCCGGCACCTCACCATTAATAATGCGCTGTGCCAAACCTTCAACGATGGCGGTTTTACCCACACCAGGTTCACCAATCAATACCGGGTTGTTTTTGGTACGGCGTTGCAGTACCTGAATGGTTCGACGGATCTCTTCATCACGGCCTATCACCGGATCAAGCTTGCCCTGCTCGGCACGCTCAGTAAGATCGATCGTGTACTTTTTCAATGCCTGACGCTGGTCTTCAGCACCCTGATCATCCACGCTGTCACCACCCCGCATTTGCTCAATGGCCTTGGATATTTTGTCTGCCGTTGCACCCGCGGCCTTAAGCAGGTCGGTCAAAGCACCGCGATCTTCAAGCACCGCCAGAACAAACAGTTCAGAAGATATAAACTTGTCCGCACGCTTTTGCGCCAGCTTGTCACACAGGTTGAGTACGCGCACCAGTTCATGGGACGGTTGAACATCCCCACCGGTACCTTCAACTTGCGGCAGACGAGATAAAGCCTGATCGATGTCCGTACGCACGCGCGCAGCATCAATCCCGGCAGAAGTTAATAACGGGCGAACCGTGCCCCCTTCCTGAGTGAGCAAGGCGCTCATCAGATGTAACGGTTCAATAAATTGGTTGTCGCGCCCAAGAGCTAAAGATTGGGCATCGGCGAGGGCAAGCTGGAATTTGTTGGTAAGACGATCCAGACGCATAACACCTCCAATGTAGGTCAAAATTGCTACTGGAGATTAAATGAGGTCATCCCTCAAATTTTCAAGGTTATTTCGACACTATATTATGAGTACAACGTCATGCATCTGTGGATCGTCCTAGGACAGTAGGTTATATCACCCAGATTAAACTTGCCAGACGTCCGGTTATTCCGTCGCGTCGATAGGAGAAAAAATGACTCATTTCGTTCATTGTGCAACGATCTCCGCCATAAATGGCGAAAATACCAGCACGTTGCAAACGCTGACGAGCTAATAAATAGATATTCGCGAGAAATTTCTCGCCATGAGGAACGAATGCAGCCGCCGCATCGGTATCGACAGCAATGAATGCGGCACGCACTTCCGGCCCGACTTCAAACTGACTGGGACCGATGGCCGGGCCGAGCCAGGCCGTTATCTTGTCAGGCGCGGCGGTAAAATGCTCAACCGTATTTTCCAATACACCATGGCATAAACCACGCCAACCGGCATGGGCGGCGGCGATCTCATCGCCTGCCTGCGAAGCAAACAATACCGGTAGGCAATCCGCCGTCATCACTGCACACACTTGCCCCGCCAGATTGCTGTAAACCGCGTCCGCACGCAGATCTTCTGGCGGTTTCCCATCCAGCGTCAGCACCCTTGTGCCATGCACCTGTTCTAACCACAGCGGCATTTGCGGCAAACCTGCTGCAGCCACCAGCAGTTGGCGGTTTTGCGCCACGCTCTGCGCATCATCACCAACATGATCCCCCAGATTCAGTGAATCATAAGGAGGCAAGCTGACGCCACCGTGACGAGTACTGCTGCAGGCTTTGACACCTGCAGGCAACAGCCAATCTGGCAGGATAAGCGAACGCATTACCAATCCATCTGATCTTTGAATTCTTCAGTATCGGCTTTCAGCGCGTCGATCAGATCGACCATATCCTGCGGCAATGGCGCATGCCATTCCATCTGGATCCCGCTGATTGGGTGGTAAAGACGCAGCATCGTGGCATGCAGAGCCTGGCGGTCGAAACCGCGTAGCGTATGGATAAATGCTTCTGAAGCCCCTTTCGGCGGACGCGGGCGGCCGCCATACAACTGATCGCCAACCAACGGATGGTTGATATGCGACATATGGACACGGATCTGGTGCGTACGGCCCGTCTCCAGACGTAAGCGCAAGCGTGTATGAGCGCGGAAATGTTCCATGATGCGGTAGTGAGTTACCGCGGGTTTCCCCATCGGGTGCACCGCCATATGAGTACGTTTGGTGGAATGACGCGCAATGGGTTGTTCCACCGTGCCACCAGCGGTCATGGTACCGATCGCCACCGCTTCGTATTCACGGGTGATATCTCGCGCCTGCAATGCCTCTACCAGGCGGGTTTGCGCCGGAACGGTTTTCGCTACCACCATCAGACCGGTAGTGTCTTTGTCCAGACGGTGAACGATCCCGCAACGGGGTACATCGGCAATGGCAGGGAAATAATGTAACAATGCATTAAGCACTGTGCCATCCGGGTTACCCGCGCCTGGGTGCACCACCAGGTCACGTGGCTTGTTGATCACCAGAATATCGGCATCTTCATAGACGATATCCAGTGCGATATCCTGCGGTTCCCAACGAGCATCTTCTTCTATCTGTGCATCAATGGCGACCGTCTCTCCCCCAGCACCTTCTCTTTGGGCTTGTTAATCGTTTTGCCATTGACCTGAACCCGATCTTCCAGGATCCAATCTTTTATGCGAGATCTTGAATAATCAGGGAACAATTCGGCCAAAGCCAGATCTAAACGTTGTCCGAGTTGAGTTTCGGCGACCGTTGCGGTGAGTTGTACTTGTTGTGCCATATGCAGTTTCTTCGTTAACGTTGGGTTTTCACGGCGATGCCGTTTAATATAATGTGCTATTGTAACTGGTCTTTTGTCGGGAGCTTAACGGACAGTCTCCCGGAATAACACCCTGAGGATAATCTAAACGTCATGACGCGTATGAAATATCTGGTGGCGGCAGCCACGTTGAGCCTGGCGCTGGCAGGTTGCTCCACATCCAAGGATGCGGTTCCCGACAGCCCACCTTCGGAAATCTATGCTACTGCCCAGCAAAAACTGCAGGACGGTAACTTTAAGGGCGCGATTACGCAACTCGAAGCGTTAGATAACCGCTATCCTTTCGGGCCGTATTCACAGCAGGTCCAGTTGGATCTGATTTATGCCTATTACAAATCTGCCGATTTACCGTTGGCACAGGCTTCGATCGATCGCTTTATGCGCCTGAACCCGACGCACCCAAACATTGATTACGTCATGTACATGCGCGGTCTGACAGATATGGCATTGGATGACAGTGCGTTGCAGGGCTTCTTCGGGGTCGATCGTTCTGACCGCGATCCACAGCATGCCCGCGCCGCATTCCGCGACTTCAGCCAGTTGATCCAGCAATATCCGAACAGCCAATATGCGACAGACGCCTATAAGCGTTTGGTGTTCCTGAAGGACCGCCTGTCCAAGTATGAGCTTTCAGTGGCGGAATACTACACTAAACGTGGTGCTTACGTCGCGGTAGTTAATCGTGTTGAGCAGATGATGCGCGAGTTCCCGGATACCAAAGCGACCCGTGATGCGCTGCCGTTGATGGAAAATGCCTATCGCCAGATGGAATTGAATGCTCAGGCAGATAAAGTAGCGAAAATCATCGCCGCCAATCCGGCTTAAGCATTCTGCCCCACAGCAGAAAGACAAAACGGCAGCTTCGGCTGCCGTTTTCATTTGTTGTAAATTCAACCATTATTGGATAAATACACAAGAAAAAACACGATGTTAGCAAGGTTGCACCATCGATTAACTTATCGATAATGCGCGATCTTACGGTAAGACTCAAGCGTTAGATGGCCGTTTCAGAGGCTAAATCACAGATTGAACTAACTTTGCAAAAAGTGACAAAAATACGTGATTTCTCTCACGCATTTCGGCAAAAAGCGGGGTATGCTGAACCTATCCAAGACGGAAAGAAAGACAGAGAGGTAAGTTATATGACAGTCAACATTACCAGCAAACAAATGGATATCACCCCCGCAATCCGTAGCCATGTCGAAGACCGTCTCACCAAACTGGAAAAATGGCAGGCGCAGCTGATTAACCCGCATATTGTCTTATCCAAAGAACCTAAAGGGTTTTCTGTAGACGCCACCATCACCACACCTAACGGCCCACTGGTCGCCAGTGCAAAACATGAAGACATGTATACCGCCGTTAATGAACTGATTGCCAAACTGGAGCGTCAGTTGAACAAGGTACAACATAAAAGCGAAGCGCGCCGCGCTTATGCCAGTGTGAAAGACATCGTTCCGGAAGTCATTCCGGAAGAGGAATAATCCCCTAAGCGGTTGTTTCGCATCAAACGCGCTCGAGGGCGCGTTTTTTGTCTGCCGGTTTTTATTGACAGAGAGAAAAGCCAGCGGTTACTTTAAAGCCTGATCCCCATACCTTTTGGAAAAGCATGAGCCGTAAACCGTTCTTCTTCGCATTCTTTTTTACCTTCCCCTGATCGGGAGGCGTTTCGTCGTGTAAGAAAGAATGCGAAGACGAACAACAAAGCCTCCTGAAACAGGGGGCTTTTTTTATGGCTATTTGACAACTCGCCCTATGAATTTCAAGTTGCAGTATCAAGGCCGCAGTTTGAAAGACGCTGGGATATAAGAATGAATACAAGGCAAAGCTGACTATGACAGATAACCCGTTACTCGTACTGCGCGAACGTATCAGCGCATTGGATATGAAATTGCTGGCCCTGCTGGCAGAGCGCCGTGAGCTGGCAGTAGAAGTGGGCAAGACCAAATTGCATTCACACCGACCGATCCGCGATAAAGAGCGCGAACGCGATCTGCTGGATGCGCTGATTACCGCTGCCAAACCTTACGACCTTGACGGTTTCTACGTCACCCGTCTATTCCAACTGATTATCGAAGATTCCGTTCTGACTCAGCAGGCCTTGTTACAGCACCAGCTTAACCAAATCAGCCAGCATTCTGCTCGTATTGCCTTCCTCGGGCCAAAGGGTTCCTACTCACACCTGGCCGCCCGCCAATATGCCGCCCGCCATTTCGATCAGTTAATCGAATGTGGCTGTCAGAAATTCCAGGATATTTTCACCCAGGTTGAAACCGGTCAGGCGGATTACGCCATTTTGCCTATCGAAAACACCAGTTCCGGTTCCATCAATGATGTATACGACCTGCTGCAACACACCAATCTGGCGATCGTCGGCGAGTTAACGTTGCCTATTGACCACTGTGTATTAGTTGCTGGAACGACCGATCTGAACCAGGTTGAGATCGTTTACAGCCATCCACAACCTTTCCAGCAGTGCAGCCAGTTTATTAATCGTTATCCGCAATGGAAGATCGAGTATTGTGAAAGCACTGCTGCTGCCATGGAAAAAGTAGCCAAACTGAACTCACCAAAAGCCGCTGCATTGGGAAGTGAGGCCGGCGGTGCGCTGTACAACCTGCAGGTGCTTGAGCATAACCTGGCTAATCAGCAGCAGAACATCACGCGTTTCATTATTCTGGCACGCAAATCGATTGAGGTTTCCGAGCAGGTTCCAGCCAAAACCACGCTGATTATGGCCACCGGCCAACAGTCTGGTGCTTTGGTTGAAGCCTTACTGGTTCTGCGAGACAACGGCATCATCATGACCAAGCTGGAATCACGCCCGATTAATGGCAACCCATGGGAAGAGATGTTTTATATCGATGTGCAGGCTAACCTGCGTTCTGAAGCGATGGAGAAGGCGCTGAAAAGCCTGGCGCCAATCACCCGCTCGTTAAAAGTGCTGGGATGCTACCCGAGCGAAAACGTCGTTCCGGTAAACCCTTCCTGATAGAGAAAAAGGGTTCGGCATTGCCGAACCCTTAGTCTGTCATTGGCGGCTGTCGCTCGCTTGCCGTAATAACGAGCGGCTCTCAACCAGGAAGCGCTGGGCGTAATCCCCAAACCAGTGCTCCACCTTTTGGAAGCTCTGAATAAAGGCCTGTTTGTCCCCCTGCTCCAGCAGTTCGATCGCTTCACCAAAACGCTGATAGTAACGTTTGATCAGGCGAATATTCTCATCTGATGACATGATGATATCCGCATACAACTGCGGATCCTGGGCAAATAGGCGCCCTACCATGGCCAATTCCAAGCGATATATTGGTGAAGAAAGCGCCAGTAACTGCTCCAACTGAACGTTCTCTTCGGCCAGATGCAGACCGTACGCAAAAGTGGCAAAGTGGCGTAACGCCTGGATAAAAGCCATGTTCTGATCGTGTTCAACGGCACTGATACGGTGCAAGCGTGCCCCCCAAACCTGTAGCTGCTCCAGCAACCACTGGTAGGCTTGCGGCTGGCGACCATCGCAATACACCACCACCTGTTTGGCCACGCTGCCTACATCCGGGCCAAACATTGGATGTAAACCAAGTACTGGCCCACTATGCACCGCCAACATCGCCTGCAGTGGTCGGTTCTTAACCGAGGCCAGATCGACCAGAATGCAATCTTCAGGCAACGGTGGCAATTGGCTTATCACCTGCTCCGTAACATGAATTGGCACACTGATAATTACCATTCCGGCATCCGCCAGCAAAGTATCCGCCTGCGGCCAGTCTTCCTGATCCAGCACTTTTACCTGATAACCGGACAGCGTCAGCAGCCGGTTGAACAGACGCCCCATCTGGCCGTTACCACCAATAATGACTATCGGGCGCAGCTGCGGGCACAGCGTCTTGAATCCTTTGTCATTCTCACTGGTGTAAGATTCACGCATTACCCGGCGCAGCACATCCTCGATCAAATCCGGGGAACACCGAGGCCTTCAGCTTCTTTGCGGCGAGAGGCCAGCATTGCCGCCTCTCGCTCTGGTACATAGACCGGTAAACCGTAGTGGCTTTTGACTTCTCCTACTTCAGCTACCAGTTCCAGGCGTTTTGCCAACAGGGCCAACAACGCTTTATCCACTTCGTCAATTTGATCCCGCAATGCGGTCAGTTCAGCCACCATAACTCACTACTCTCCAGTGCGTGCCATCAGCACAGCGCCGAGTTCCTGGTGCATTTGGCGCAACAGCGTCTCTGTGCTTTCCCAGTTGATACAGGCATCTGTCACTGAAACACCGTAACGCATATCCACACGTGGTTGCTCAGAAGATTGGCTACCCTCATGAAGGTTGCTTTCCAGCATAATGCCAGTGATCGAACGGTTACCCGCCTTGATCTGATCAACAACGGACTCGGCAACGGTCGGTTGACGACGATAGTCTTTATTAGAGTTGCCATGGCTGCAATCTATCATCAAGGACGGATAGAGTCCCGCTTCCTGCATCTGTTTTTCGCAGGCCGCAACATGCTCAGCACTATAGTTTGGTGCTTTACCACCGCGCAGGATCACATGGCCATCCGGGTTGCCCTGGGTTTGCAGCAGGCAAACCTGCCCTGCCTGATTAATGCCCACAAAACGGTGTGCCATTGACGCTGCACGCATAGCATTGATCGCCGTGCTCAGGCTACCGTCTGTGCCATTCTTGAAACCTACCGGCATTGAGAGGCCAGAGGCCATTTCACGATGCGTTTGAGACTCGGTAGTTCGGGCACCGATCGCTGACCAACTAAACAGATCGCCCAGATATTGCGGGCTATTAGGATCCAACGCTTCCGTCGCCAGCGGCAACCCCATCCCAACCAGATCCAACAACAGGCGACGCGCGATGTGCAAACCGGCTTCTACATCAAAAGATCCATCCATAAACGGATCGTTGATCAGGCCTTTCCAGCCGACTGTGGTTCTTGGTTTTTCAAAATAGACACGCATAACGATATACAGCTGATCGCTCAATTCAGCCGACAGGGATTTCAGACGACGCGCATAATCCAACGCGGCGTCGGGATCATGAATCGAACAGGGGCCGCAAACTACCAGCAGGCGGTGATCCTGGCCTTTTAGAATGTTGCCAATGGTCTGGCGGGCCGCCGCGATTTCGTTTTCATCGCTGACACTGAGCGGGAACTGGTTCTTCAGCTCTTCCGGGGTGATCAGAACCTGTTCTGCACTGATATGTACGTTGTTGAGCGCGTCTTTTTGCATGATGCTGTTTCCTGTCATTTGCCGTTATGCGTGAGCGTGGATGGAACTTTGAGCGTTACAGGTCTCTACATTACCACGCATTGTAAAGATTTCAATCCATTTGCTGTAAATAAAAAATTACCACACTCAAGCAGAACAAGTTGAATTCATGAAATTAGTGATTAATTGATTGTTTTAGATAAGATTAAGCTGAAAAATAACGCAAGAAATCACCATTAAGCAGCTGATTAAAGAAGAGCAGAATCACAGTATGTGTAAATATATTTGTACATTTCGTTTTTTATTGTGTTTCATTGCGGTTTCCGCAAACAACCTAGCCAACAAAATTCAGCAAATGGCAATTCCTGGCTGGGGAATTGAATCAGCACCTAAATTAAACATCTGAAATACAATTAACATACAATTAACTGGTATTTGCTTTTCATTCATTATTCATTTCTGTTTATAGTGGAAGATTAATAAGGTGTATTAGATAAATATTGCGGAATCTCACAGTTATCCTTCGCGAAATAAATAATCATGGCCCTAAATCACTTGCACCTCTTTAGGGGTAATCTGCATAGACAGAGCCCGTACCATCTGCATCGAGGGGCTATGAGTGCTGGTAGTTTTTCTTTTCTGACAAGGGATTCTCATGATTACACTGGAATTTGCAATTATTATTATCTGCTTATTAGTCGGTACCCGATTTGGCGGTATGGGGCTAGGCTTAATAAGCGGGATTGGTTTATTTCTGCTTTGTTTTATATTCGGACTGGAGCCTGGTAAGCCCCCCGTAGATGTTATGCTGACCATTCTGGCCGTAATCGGCTGTGCTTCGGTTTTACAAACCGCAGGCGGTCTGAACGTCATGATGCAATATGCCGAACGGCTACTGCGGCGCCACCCTCAACACATTACACTGTTAGCCCCATTCACCACCTGGACATTGACTTTCCTGTGCGGTACTGGCCATGTGGTGTACACCATGTTCCCGATCATTTCTGATATCGCCATCAAGAAAGGGATCCGCCCAGAACGCCCCATGGCCGTTGCCTCTGTCGCGTCACAAATGGCGATCACCGCTTCGCCAGTTTCCGTAGCCGTGGTGTCCTTGGTTTCAATCATTGCTGCAGGGCATGGGGTTGGTAAAGCCTATTCACTGCTTGAGATCCTTGCCGTCTCGATCCCGGCTTCGTTGGTCGGTGTACTGATGGCGGCATTATGGAGTTTGCGCCGCGGTAAAGATCTGGATAAAGACGCTGAGTTTCAGGAAAAAATCAAAGATCCGGAGCAACGCGCCTATATCTATGGCAGCACTGAAACCCTGCTCAACCAAAAATTCCCGAAGCAGGCTTACTGGTCCACCCTCATCTTCTTCGCTGCCATCGCTATCGTGGTCATGCTGGGCGCTTTCGCTGATTTGCGCCCTTCATTTGCAGACGCCAAAGGTACATTGAAACCGCTATCGATGAATCTGGTGATCCAGATGATGATGCTGATTGCCGGTGCCGTTATCCTGATGGGCTGCAAAGTCAAACCTAGTGACATTGCCAACGGGGCCGTATTCAAAGCGGGTATGGTAGCCATATTCTCCGTATTCGGTGTGGCATGGATGAGTGATACTTTCTTCCAGGCACATATGGGAGATTTAAAGCTGCTGCTGGAAGATGTGGTGAAAAACCAACCCTGGACTTATGCCATCGTGCTGTTCCTGGTTTCCAAGTTGGTTAACAGCCAGGCTGCCGCACTGGCCGCCATCGCCCCGATGGGTTTACAGTTGGGTGTCGATCCCAAAATGCTGCTTGCCTTCTTCCCGGCAGCTTACGGATACTTCGTGTTGCCAACTTACCCAAGTGATTTGGCCTGTATCGGCTTTGACCGTTCCGGGACAACAAAAATCGGCAAATTTATCATCAACCACAGTTTCATTATTCCAGGCTTGATCGGCGTACTGTGCTCTTGTATCACCGGTTATCTCCTGGTCACCACCTTCCTGTAATCTCCTACTGCGACACGGCGACGGGGTCATTCCCGTTGCCGTCTATCACCCCGCACTTTCCCGTTGGCCATCCCGCTCTGTCCGGCAACCGTCAGTAGACGAAAAGTGAATAAGCAGCGTTGTTATATTAAAAACTTAAGCTAATCGAGGCTATTTTTGTCCCCATTGCTAATCGATATAATGTGACCGTTATCACCTTTACCCGTCACTTTCGAGCTTCAGCAGGATTCGCTACAACTTGAAATCCAGAGGGTATAATTTCAATCTTAACAACTGGATCCAAAATGCTTTCTTTACGCGCTCGTCGCGCCATTCCGCTGTTTTTTAGCTGCTTGACCGCCTTCACCAGTGTTTCAACCTTTGCCGACAATACCCTGTTCACTGCAATGGACGACCCGGCCACTGCCAAGAAGCCTTTTGATGGCAATGTTCAGGCTGGCTATAACTCACAGTCTGGCAATTCGCAAAGCTCCACCTTGCTGGCCAACACCACGATGACCTGGTTTAACGCCGATACGGCTTACAGCCTATGGGGTGCGGCGAACAACACCACTTCTTCAAATGTTCGTTCTTCAGAAAGGTATCAGGCAGGTGGCCGTACCCGTTACAATCTGACAGACCGTAACTATATGTTCGGGCAGTTGGGCTGGTTGAACGATCGTTTTAATGGCTATGATTCCCGTACTACTTTAACCGGTGGCTATGGCCGTCAGATTTTTAACGGTCCACTTCACGATCTGCGTGTCGAATTTGGCCCGGGTGTCCGTCATGATGAATACCAGGGCGGTGGCCGCACCACTCGCGCACTGGCTTACGGCGCTGCCAACTACTCCTACAGGCTGACAGACAATGCTCGTCTCTCCGAAGGTCTATCTGCATTGGCTAACGATGAAACCACAGTTAACTCGGAAACCGCGCTGAACGTCGCTATCAATAACGACTTCTCCCTACGCTTGGCCTACACCCTCACCTACAACAGCAAACCACCGGCTTCCGCACCTAAGAATACAGATACTACAACCTCAGTGACTGTGGTGTACGGTTTGTAATCTCCTGGCGTCCTTTATAAGTTTTCTCAACTAAGCCCATCATTAATGGGCTTTTTTTATGCCTCCATAGCGTCTTTCCACATTTTGCTAAAAAGATAAATATCTCGCTTGACGACTTTAGCATTTAGCTTAATACTGTATGCATATACAGTAATTATTCTTGAGGAACAGACCATGAGAAACCCGAATAAAAAAAGCAGCAGGGTCTTTTTTATTGAGATCGGCAGCACCACTATCCTACAAAATTTCCTTCAGCCCCAACCCATGCGGAGCTAATGCAATGGAGAAAGTTACCTCATTCATTACCTATTCTGCGGCGTTGTTTCTCGCCTGGCTTGGTGGGCTCTCACCTCAGGATATCGCTTTTTTAGTGGGTGCTGCGGTAGGGATTGGCACCTTCCTGGTCAATTGGTACTACAGACGTAAAAGCCTGCAGATCTTGAAAACCATTGAGCGCGATGCCGCGTCACGGAGGCTTTACGATGAACTCAATCGTTAAACGCTGTAGTGCATTGGCAATTATGGCTCTCGCCATGCTTCTACCGCAGTTTGATCGAATCAATACATCCGAGAAGGGGCTTTATCTGATTGCAGATTTTGAAGGATGCCAGTTGGCCCCCTATCAATGCAGCGCCGGGGTCTGGACGCAGGGAGTTGGCCACACTGCCGGTGTGCTTCCAGGCAAGCCCATTACACCGGAACAGGCAGCTAAGGATCTCCTGGACGATATTCGCCAAGTTGAAACACGCATGGCGGCTTGTCTGCCGCCAGATATGCCCCAGCCGATTTATGACGCCGTCATTGCCTTCGCTTTTAACGTCGGCAACGGTGCCGCCTGCCGCTCAACCTTGGTTCATTTCCTGAACCAACACCAATGGCAACAGGCATGTGATCAACTGCCACGCTGGATCTACGCCAATGGAGTAAAGAGCAGCGGGCTTGAACGCCGCCGGGCCGCCGAACAACATCTGTGCCTACAAGGCCTCAATCAGGCGAGCCCGACAGTTTTTTTAGGGAAAGAATAACCCACCTAGAGGCGTTTCTCTGGCCAGGGTTAACCGAATAGTTTTTCACCATTTTTACCAAGAGGGGGTTTCTATGATGCATTGTCCACTGTGCGGTAGCGTGGCACACACCCGTTCCAGCCGTTACCTGAGTGAATCAACCAAAGAACGCTATCACCAATGCCGGAATATTAATTGCAGCTGTACATTCGCTACTCATGAATCGCTTGCCCGTGTCATCGTCAAACCAGGCGACATCATTCCAGCGCAACCGCACCCGGCAGTCAGCAAGCAGCGCGTGGCAGCTCTGTAAACAAAAAAGGGGATTACCTTGACGGTAATCCCCTGATAATTATTAACTTTTGGATGCAGCGTTAGCCTACGCGGTTCAGACGCTCTCTGATACGAGCAGACTTACCAGTACGCTCACGCAGGTAGTACAGTTTGGCTTGACGAACGGCACCACGACGCTTGACAGTAATGCTGTCGATTACTGGGGAGTGAGTCTGGAATACACGCTCAACACCTTCGCCGTTGGAAATCTTACGAACAGTGAATGCAGAATGCAGACCGCGGTTACGGATAGCGATAACCACGCCCTCGAATGCCTGCAGACGTTTTTTGCTACCTTCAACGACCCATACCTTCACTTCCACGGAATCACCCGGACGGAATGCAGGCACGTCTTGCTTCATCTGCTCTTGTTCAATTTGCTTAATAATGTTGCTCATAATATGTCTCTTACCCTAGGTAAACTGATATATCGGTCTCGTCGAGACAATGCTCCGACGTTCCCTTCATAGTCCTGTTACTTGGCTAAATGTTCCCGTTGGAACTCCGCCAGCAACACCTCTTGCTCGTCAGTCAGAGCTAGGCTTTCTAGAAGTTCAGGTCTTCTAAGCCAGGTACGGCCCAGCGACTGCTTTAAGCGCCAGCGACGTATCTCGGCATGGTTGCCCGACAGCAAAACTGGCGGAACCTCCATCCCTTCCAATACCTCCGGGCGGGTATAGTGCGGGCAGTCCAGCAATCCATCAGCAAAAGAGTCCTCTTCCGCTGACGCCTGATGGCCCAGAACACCCGGTATAAAACGGGCGACCGAATCGATCAGGGTCATTGCTGGCAGTTCACCGCCGCTGAGAACGTAATCGCCGATTGACCATTCTTCGTCAATTTCGGTTTGGATCACGCGCTCGTCTATCCCTTCGTAGCGGCCACACACCAGAATCATCTTCTGATTAGCCGCCAGTTCACACACACCGGCTTGATCCAGTTTGCGCCCCTGAGGTGACAGATAAATCACCTTTGCTCCCTCGCCTGCCGCTGCTTTTGCTGCATGAATGGCTTCCCGTAAAGGTTGCACCATCATCAACATTCCCGGGCCACCGCCATAAGGGCGATCATCCACGGTACGATGCCGGTCGTAGGTGAAGTCACGTGGACTCCAACACTGCACGCTCAGCAGGCCATTTTTTACTGCCCGGCTAGTTACCCCGTAATCGGTGATTGCGCGGAACATCTCAGGAAACAGGCTTACGATACCAATGAACACCAGCCCATCCCCATATTGCAATTCCACATGCTTCGACCATTACATTCCGAGGTCAAAAACCAGGATCCCATTCTGCCTCGATTACCTTGGCAGCGAGATCGACTTTCTTGATAACCTGCCCATGAAGAAACGGGACCAACCGCTCCTTCATGCCGAATGCATCTTTCAGGTTTGCCCGCACGACCATTACGTCGTTTGAACCGGTTTCCATCATATCGATGACTTTACCCAGTTCGTATCCGGAAGTGGTGATTACCTGGCAGCCCATCAGGTCTTTCCAGTAATAATCATCGCCTTCCAGCGGAGGCAATTGCTTGGAATCTACAACGATTTCGCAATTCGTCAGTAAATTCGCCGCATCCCGATCGTCAATGCCTTTGACCTTGATGATCAGATCCTGACTGTGGCGCTTCCAGTCTTCCAACTCGACAAGCTGCCATTGACCTGAGCGCTGGATAAACCAGGGCTGGTAGTCAAATATGCTTTCGGCGTTCTCGGTGGATGAAAACACTCTGAGCCAACCACGAATGCCGTAAGTAGATCCCATTTTACCGAGTACAATCGGCGCGATCGGTGCTACCGGTTTGAGTTGCTTGCTCATTGCCACCACCGCGACAGATTAAGCTGCTTTCTTAGCGTCTTTGATCAGCGCGTGAACGCGATCAGAAACGGTAGCACCCAGACCAACCCAATGCTCAATGCGGTCCAGGTCCAGACGCAGTGCTTCAGCCTGACCAGATGCGATCGGGTTGAAGAAGCCTACACGCTCGATGAAACGACCATCACGAGCATTGCGGCTGTCGGTCACTACTACTTGATAGAACGGACGCTTTTTAGCGCCGCCACGTGCCAAACGAATTGTTACCATAACATCCTCTTTAGTTAATAAAACAGCCGGGCCCCATTGAGGGACGGGGCCCGGTTGCAATATAAAAAGCCCGAAAATTTTACTCATTTTGGCGCAAAAAGCAATCTAAAGCGTAGATTGCCCAGAATTCGTTTTTGCAGCCATTTTATTTCCGGACGGTTTTTACCACTAACGGCAAATCAGTAAACCAGCCGCATCAAGCCTGCGGCTCGGTTTTAACGGCCTGGGAAACCCGGCGGCATCATACCTTTCATGCCGCGCATCATCTTCGCCATTCCGCCTTTTTTCATCTTTTTCATCATGCGCTGCATATCGTCAAACTGCTTTAACAAGCGGTTAACATCCTGCACCTGCATCCCGGATCCCATCGCGATACGGCGTTTACGGGAGCCTTTAATGATTTCCGGCTTGGCCCGCTCTTTCAGCGTCATTGAATTAATGATCGCCTCCATACGCACCAGCACTTTATCGTCCATCTGCGATTTTACGTTGTCCGGCAGTTGGCCGGCGCCTGGCAGCTTGCTCAGCATACTGGCCATACCGCCCATATTACGCATCTGCTTCAGCTGTTCCAGGAAGTCGGTCAGATCGAAACCGTCCCCTTTCTTCAGCTTGTTGGCCAGTTTTTCCGCCTGCTCGCGGTCAACCTTGCTTTCGATATCTTCGATCAGCGACAACACGTCGCCCATGCCGAGAATGCGCGAGGCAACACGATCCGGGTGGAAAGGTTCCAGCGCTTCGGTTTTCTCGCCCACGCCAAGGAACTTGATGGGTTTGCCGGTAATGTGGCGGATAGACAGCGCCGCACCACCACGCGCATCACCGTCAACCTTGGTCAGCACCACGCCGGTTAGCGGCAGCGCCTCATTGAAAGCCTTGGCGGTGTTGGCCGCATCCTGGCCGGTCATGGCATCGACCACAAACAGGGTCTCCACCGGCTTGATGGCCGCATGAACCTGTTTGATCTCATCCATCATCGCTTCGTCTACGTGCAAACGGCCCGCAGTATCGACGATGAGTACATCGTAAAATTTCAGCTTGGCCTGTTGCAGCGCACGATTAACAATGTCGATCGGTTTTTCTTTAACGTCAGACGGGAAGAAGTCGACACCTACGCTTTCCGCCAGGGTTTCCAACTGCCGGATCGCCGCAGGGCGATATACGTCGGCAGAAACCACCAAAACTTTTTTCTTCTGTTTTTCTTTCAGGAATTTGCCAAGCTTGGCCACGCTGGTGGTTTTACCCGCCCCTTGTAAGCCAGCCATCAACACCACTGCCGGTGGCTGTGCCGCCAGGTTCAGCTCAGTGTTCACTTCGCCCATAGCGGCAATCAGCTCGCTCTTGACGATTTTGACGAATTCCTGGCCAGGCGTCAGGCTCTTGTTGACCTCATGCCCAACCGCGCTCTCTTTTACGCGGTTGATAAAGTCACGCACTACCGGCAGCGCAACGTCCGCTTCCAACAGTGCCATACGCACTTCACGCAGGGTGTCTTTGATATTCTCTTCGGTCAGCCGCCCACGGCCGCTGATATTGCGCAGGGTGCGCGACAATCGATCGGTTAAATTTTCAAACATCGTCTCATGCTCAACGTAAGAGTCAGGCCGCAGTGGCGACACAATTGCGGCGATTATAACACGAAGAGCAAACGATCTCTGCTCTGGCGTTGGAGATTGGTTGGAGTAGGGCTCGCTCGACGCTATACTGGCATTCTAATTAACCATGCCGATGCTAAATAACGCTATGCCTGTTTTCTCTATTGTGGCTCTGATGGCCTACCTGCTCAGCCTTGGACTGATCATTCCCAGTTTATTGCGGAAGAATAGCGCATACCGTCGGCTGGCCATTGTCTCGGCGATTGTGGCGCTAATCTGCCATGCCATTGCGCTGCAACAGCGTATTTTTGACGTTAGCGCCGGGCAAAACCTCAGCCTGCTTAATATCGGTTCTATCGTCAGCCTGATAATCTGCTCGGTGATGACCTTCGCTGCATCGCGCGATCGCGGCTGGTTCCTGCTGCCGATCGTCTACAGCTTTGCCATGATCAATCTAGCCTTCGCCAGCTTTTTGCCAGGGGAATTTATTACCCACCTTGAGGCCAGCCCCGAGCTGATGGTGCATATCGGTCTGGCGTTGTTTTCTTACGCGACCTTGATAATCGCCACGCTATACGCGCTGCAACTCGCCTGGCTGGATTACCTGTTAAAGCACAAAAAACTCAGGTTCAGTGCCGACATGCCGCCGCTGATGAGCATTGAACGCAAAATGTTTCATATTACCCAGATTGGTGTAGTGCTGCTCACACTGACTCTGTGTACCGGCCTGCTGTATATGGATAACCTGTTCAGCAAAGAGAACGTACATAAGGCCGTGTTGTCTATCATGGCATGGTTTGTCTACATCGTTCTGCTGTGGGGGCATTACCATGAAGGCTGGCGTGGGCGTCGTGTCGTCTGGTTCAGCTTCGCCGGTTCATTTCTTCTTACCATGGCCTACTTCGGCAGTCGCCTGATCCAGGAAGTGATGGTGCGCTAGAATAAAAGTTGGCCCGCCTCATCCCGATGAGGCTTTCTTTTCTCCCATAAAAGGAATACCGCGTTGGAGCACGTTTCGACAGGGACCCTCATCCTCATTCTGGTGATGATGGTTGTGGTCTCCGCTTATTTTTCAGCATCCGAAACCGGCATGATGACGCTCAACCGCTATCGCCTGCGCCACCTGTCCAAGCAAGGTAATCGATCCGCACGCCGGGTAGAGAAACTGCTGCAAAAACCCGATCGTCTGATTGGCCTGGTGCTGATCGGTAATAACCTGGTCAATATTCTGGCCTCAGCCCTTGGGACAGTTGTCGGGATGCGTCTGTATGGCGATATTGGTGTAGCGATTGCTACCGGGGTATTAACCTTCGTAGTGCTGCTATTTGCCGAGGTGTTACCGAAAACCTTCGCAGCACTCTACCCCGAGCGTATCGCCTTCCCCAGCAGCTTCCTGCTGATGCCTATGCAAAAAATCATGTTCCCGCTGGTGTGGTTGCTCAATGGTATCACCAGCCTGCTGCTGCGTATTTTCGGCATCCGCACCAATGTGCGTATCAGTGGCGCGCTAAGCAAAGATGAGCTGCGCACTATAGTCAACGAATCCCAATCGCAGATTTCGCGCCGCAACCAGGACATGCTGATTTCAGTGCTGGATCTGGAAAAGGTGACGGTGGACGATATCATGGTGCCACGCAATGAGATCGTCGGTATCGACATCAATGGCGATTGGAAATCGATCATGCGCCAATTGACGCATTCACCTCATGGGCGCATCGTGCTGTATCGCGATTCGCTGGATGACTCCATCGGTATGCTGCGGGTGCGTGAAGCCTACCGGCTGATGACCGAGAAAAAGAGTTCAACAAAGAGAACCTGCTGCGTGCGGCCGATGAGATTTACTACGTACCGGAAGGCACCCCGCTCAACGTGCAGTTGGTAAAATTCCAGCGCAATAAAGAGAAAGTCGGCATTGTGGTCGATGAATACGGTGATATTCAAGGCTTGGTCACCGTGGAAGATATTCTTGAAGAGATCGTCGGTGATTTTACTACCTCGATGTCGCCAACCTTGGCAGAGGAGGTCAATCCACAGAGTGATGGCTCTGTGTTGATCGATGGCACCGCCAATGTGCGTGAGTTGAATAAGGCTTTCAACTGGACTCTGCCAGCCACCGAAGCCAGAACCATCAACGGCATGCTGCTCGAAGAGCTTGAGGATATCCCCAATATCGGTACCAGAGTGCGGATCAGCCACTATGATATCGACATCCTCGACGTGCAGGACAATATGATCAAACAGGTGCGCGTTACGCCGATAAAATCGCTGCAATCCAGCGTGCAAAACCACTAAGCCCGGGCCAAAAGAAAAGACGCAAATCGCGTCTTTTTTTATCACTGAATTTTAATTCTGGAACTAGATATGCAGCTCCTGCAGCTTCTCTTTCGGCAGCGCCAACTCTTCGTTGTGATTTACCACTACGCCGTGATCGAGAATATGCTTGGCTATTTCCTGCGCTTCTTCCAGCGAGTGCATGTGGTAGGTACCGCACTGGAATTCGTTAAGTTCAGGGATCTTACGCTGGTCGGTCACTTTCAGCACGTCGCTCATCGCCGCTTGCCAGGCATCGGCTACACGTTGCTCTTCCGGTACGCCAATCAGGCTCATGTAAAAGCCTGTGCGGCATCCCATTGGCGAGATATCGATGATCTCGACACCGTTACCGTTCAGGTGATCGCGCATGAAGCCCGCAAACAGGTGTTCCAGAGTATGAATACCACGCTCCGGCATCACTTCCAGATTCGGGCGGCAGAAACGCAGATCGAATACGGTAATGGTATCGCCATGCGGAGTTTTCATGGTTTTGGCAACGCGGACAGCAGGAGCTGCCATGCGCGTATGGTCTACGGTAAAGCTATCCAACAGTGGCATGTCGTCACCTCCTCGTAAAAAGTGCATTTATTTCGAAACTTTTTTCGTACCGATGAAACCTTTTCTAACTCTACGAGTCTGAATACTTGAAAGACGCGCATTTGTTATCATCATCCCTGTCATCAGAGATGCATATTTGGCCACATTGATGTGGCCTTTTTCTTTTTCAGCTTCCGCCGTTTGCCTTCAGGAACTCTTCAAAGCTTAGCGTATCGCTGGCTTCTATGTCGCGCTGGCGCTGCCATGAGGCTTGCTGTTCCTGAGCCAACTGCTCTTCAGTCAGGATCTCCAACGGCTCTTTCATCAGCATCTGACGGTATTTTTCTGCCAGCTCCAGGCCAACACGCCCAGTGCCTTCCGCTTTCATTTCCTTGAGGATACGGGCCGAGAAGGTCAGCTCCGGATCATCAAACGCGGCAACCAGCTCATCACAAACCTGCTGATAATGTTGATTGCCAGCTTCGCTATCCAGCACTTCGGCAACACGCCTCAGATCGTCAAACAGCGCTTTACCGACTTTATCCAATGGTTCACGGGTATCATTACAGCCAATACCGATGGTCTGGCCAGGCTTTCTCCCTTCCAGGATCACGCGATTCCAGTTTTTACGGGTACACAGCAGCTCATCGCTGCTCA
Source organism: Serratia sp. L9 (assembly GCF_050632285.1). Lineage (NCBI taxonomy): Bacteria > Pseudomonadati > Pseudomonadota > Gammaproteobacteria > Enterobacterales > Yersiniaceae > Serratia > Serratia sp. L9. The sequence goes on from NZ_CP192591.1 coordinate 27,139, forward strand.
TTTCCGGCGCATCGGCCAACACACACCAGACCAGGAACAGGTCCAGGAAACGCGCCTGTACCGCATCCACGCCGATTGGCGAGAACGGGTTGATATCCAGCGACCGCACTTCAATATATTCAATACCGCCACGCAGCAACGCATCTGACGGTGACTCACCGCTGTTGGTTACACGTTTTGGCCGGATCGGCGCATAGAGCTCGTTTTCGATCTGCAATACGTTACTGTTCAGTTGCAGATAACGATCGCCCTCTTTGACTCCCAGCTTGGCATATTCTTCAGACGGCGTGGCTATCGCGCGCTTCAAACCTTTCACGTAGCTTTGCAGATCGTTAAAGGTAATCCCCAGATTGCTTTGCGATTTATTGGTATACCCCAGATCGCTCAGACGCAGCGAAGTGGCATACGGCAAATAGCACATGCCCCGCTCATTGCGTTCAAACGGCAAAGCGGTTTCGCGCCCTTTCAGGAACGAAGAGCAGATAGCCGGTGATGCCCCGAACAGATACGGGATCACCCAGCCAAAGCGGTAATAATTGCGGATCAGGCGGAAATACCCGGCCGAGATCTGCTCTTTGCCGCTTTCTGCGTCCTTTACACCAGCCCACGCCTGCCAGAACTCCAGCGGTAGGGAGAAATTGTAATGGACACCGGAAATGGTCTGCATCAACGCGCCATAGCGGTTCTTCAGCCCTTCACGGTACAGCGTTTTCATCCGGCCTATGTTGGATGAACCAAACTGCGCCAGCTCGATATCCTGCTCGGCTTCGATGAAACACGGCATGCTCAGCGGCCACATGCGCTCATCACCAAGATTACGGGCTACGTGACGATGGATATCACGTAAGAACGTCAGCAAATGATCGAGGTCGTCATCAACCGGCGTAATAAATTCTAACAGCGCCTCGGCAAAATCTGTGGTGATCCAATGATGCGTTAATGCCGCCCCCAGTTTTTCTGGGTGACCAGTGCTGGCGAGCGTGCCATCGGCGGTAACCCGCAGTGTTTCACGCTCAATACCGCGCCGGATCCCTTTTAATGCATGAGGATGGGCTTCCAACCAAGCAAGCGCTTGTGATACGTCCGGGATCAAATTGACCTCCCGCTTCTAAAAACGATAACCCGTAAGCATACTGAAACCGCGCTCAAGAGAATATTGAGTTATATTCACTTGGCTATTGCCACCAGGCGATCCCCTGCAGCGTAATCATAGTCAATATGACGTAACGCAACGCCTTTCCGACACACAGAAACAGCATAACAGAGCCCCATGGCATGCGCAGCCAACCTGCCAACACGCACAACAAATCGCCCACAACCGGTAGCCAACTGAGCAACAGCGCAGCAGGGCCAAAACGTTTTAACCAACCAAGTGCCGTTTCCAGCCCTCGCTGTGGTTTTAACGCCGGTAACAGGCGCCCGATAATGACATTGGTCAACCCACCCAGGGTATTTCCCAACGTTGCAGCCAGCACCAATAGACTTGGTGAGGCATTACTGTTGGTCAACAGCGCGACCAACAAGACCTCTGAGTTACCTGGCAACAGCGTCGCACTGAGGAAACTGCTGCCAAACAACGACATGACGGCCAGCGTACTACTCACAGTGTACGAACGTCTACCACAGCCATATTGGCACTTCTTGCCGCCCGGATGCCAAAATCGGCATCCTCAAACACCACACAGTGTTGTGGAGGTACACCGATTAACTCCGCACAGCGCAGGAAAGTATCTGGCTCTGGCTTATGGCGTTGAACATCATCAGCCCCGACGATCGCATCAAAACAGTCGAACAGCCCTAAATGACGCAGCAGCATCTCTGCCATTCGGTGTTCGCTTCCAGTTCCCACCGCCATAGGGCGACGGCCTCGATAAGATTTTACGACTTCAATCAGCGGCAATGGGCGCACGCTGTCCAACAGCATCTCTTCCACCGCGCGGGTTTTCTCTGCGGCAAGATGATGAGGATCGAGATCTGCCTGATGCGCGGCAATAACTGCCTGGGCAATACGCCAGGTGGGTGATCCGTTAAGCCCTGTCATCGCCGCTCCATCAAACGTCATGCCATAGCGTGCCAGCACTTCATGCCACGCTTTGAGGTGCGTCGGCTCCGTGTCCAGAATAGTGCCATCCATGTCAAATATCAGACCTTGGTAGCGATCGTACATCGTTACTCCATGACCATTGATGAGGAAAGAAAGCTACTTTAGCGTAAAGCCGGAGGGTTGTCGCGGGCAGAGAATGATGGAAAATGCTGTATCGGAGCGATGTTGAGAAGAGTAGAAAGTGATTAAAAGCGAAAAACCCGCCGAAGCGGGTTTTTCTGTATAGAAGGTGTATTCAAGGAGATGATTCAGCGCAACGCGCTTTACCCACAGAGCCGTTGCTGAAGCAACGTTATCCCCTTTGTGCTGCCTTTCAGCTCGCACCCTCTGAAAGTGAACACTCTCAGACGAATACTTATAATATGGTGCATCCAGGAGGATTCGAACCTCCGACCGCTCGGTTCGTAGCCGAGTACTCTATCCAGCTGAGCTATGGATGCAGTTTAATTGTGTAGCGAATTTGTTTCGTTCCGTGAAACTTCACTGAAGAATGGTGCAACCAGGAGGATTCGAACCTCCGACCGCTCGGTTCGTAGCCGAGTACTCTATCCAGCTGAGCTATGGATGCACAGGAATTCTTTTTGATGCCGTATGGTCGTTGTTACCACCCCACCATACTGCAAAATATGGTGCATCCAGGAGGATTCGAACCTCCGACCGCTCGGTTCGTAGCCGAGTACTCTATCCAGCTGAGCTATGGATGCAAATGGCGGTGAGGCGGGGATTCGAACCCCGGATGCAGCTTTTGACCGCATACTCCCTTAGCAGGGGAGCGCCTTCAGCCTCTCGGCCACCTCACCATACGCTTCTTGCGAATTGTGCCTAACTTGCTTTAGAGAAGCTCATCGGCACTGCGTGGCGCACATATTACTTTCCCCCACTTATAAGTCAAACAATTTTTCCCAACCAATGCGCGTTTGCACAAATCACAGGCAACATGAGTGATTTGACGGCAAAAAGAGTGTTTTATCAACTAACAAACGCAGTCATACCGTGCAGAAAAGTTTGGCGAGAACAGAAAGATTATTGGGAGAAATACCAAGGATGGAGGAAAACGGGTAGTGAGGATGGCAATAGCGTCTCGTTATGGAACGAGACGCTACTTAGAAATCAATAAGTCGTCTGCTGAGACTTCTCGGCTTGGATCCGTTGATAGATTTCTTCGCGGTGAACAGACACCTCTTTGGGAGCATTTACACCAATACGTACCTGGTTGCCTTTAACCCCTAGCACTGTGACCGTGACCTCATCGCCAATCATGAGGGTTTCACCAACTCGACGAGTCAGAATTAACATTCTTTGCTCCTTGAAAGATTAAAAGAGTCGGGTCTCTCAGTTTCCCCGCCATTATCCATCATATACAGTGAAAACGTAAGTCAATAGCCCACAATAAATGTAAGCAGACTTGGTGTCACTCTAGATTAAGGATAAGTTTAGCCGACCTGAAAAACTTTGTTCCCGTAATTGTAACTACATTGTGTTAGCACTGTTTAATAACGCCATAATCTTTAAGGGATTTTGGCGTTATGGTGTGCTATTTATTTATATTCACAGCTTCGAGGCCACCCAGGCTTCTACGCTGTTCAATGCCGCAGGCAGAGCACTGGTATCGCTGCCCCCCGCCATTGCCATATCCGGGCGGCCACCGCCCTTACCGCCAACCTGCTGCGCAATATGACCGATAAGATCGCCGGCTTTAACCCGGTCAGTCAAATCTTTGGTTACACCCGCAATCAGGCTGACCTTGCCTTCTTCCGTGGTGGCCAACACGATAATTGCCGAACCTAGCTGATTTTTAAGATCATCAACCATGGTACGCAAGATCTTTGGCTCCACGTTATCTAACTGGCTAACCAACAGCTTCACGCCATTGACCAGCTTTGCTTTACTCGACAGCGAAGCGCTTTCCTGCGCAGCCTGCTGATCTTTCAGCTGTTGCAATTCTTTTTCTAATGCCCGGGTGCGATCAAGCACTGCACGCACTTTATCACTCAGGTTATTGCTGTCGCCTTTCACCAGCTGGGCAACGTTCTGTAGCAGATCGCTTTGCTGGTGCAGGGTTGCTATCGCTCCTTCCCCTGTAACCCCTTCAATACGGCGGATACCGGCAGCAGTACCAGACTCACTCTGGATACGGAACAGACCAATGTCCCCAGTACGGCTGGCGTGCGTACCACCACAAAGCTCGGTAGAGAAATCGCCCATGGTCAGTACACGCACATTGTCGTCGTACTTTTCGCCAAACAGCGCCATAGCGCCCTTCTCTTTGGCATCGTCCAACGCCATTACTTCGGTCTGCACGGGTAGATTACGGCGAACCTGCTGGTTAACCAAATCTTCTACCGCACGGATTTGTTCTGGCTTCATCGCTTCTGAATGCGAGAAATCGAAACGCAGGTACTTGTCATTGACCAATGAGCCTTTTTGCGCCACGTGATCACCCAGGATCTGACGCAGTGCCGCATGCAGCAGGTGAGTCGCCGAGTGGTTCAAACGGATACGGTTGCGGCGCGCACTGTCGATTGCCGCATCAACGCGATCACTCAACTTCAGTGTCCCGGCAGTCAACTTGCCTAAATGGCCGATTGCCTGACCATATTTTTGTGCATCATTGACTACAAACTCGATACCAGCCGCTTTCAGCACACCTTTATCGCCAACCTGGCCACCTGACTCTGCATAGAACGGAGTCTCATCCAGCACCACGACAGCCTCTTCACCAGCATGGATCTCATCCACTGGCTGGCCATCGCGGAACAAGGCGATCACCTTGGCCAGTTGTTCTTCGCGATCGTAACCATTGAACTGACTGGCACCGTCAACGCGGATCATGCTGTTGTAATCAGCGCCAAAACCACTGGATTCACGGGCGCGGCGGCGCTGTGCCTCCATCGCCTGCTCGAAGCCTTCCTCATCAACTTTCAGGCCACGCTCACGGCAGACGTCGGCTGTCAGATCCACAGGGAAACCGTAGGTGTCATACAGACGGAACGCCGTTTCGCCATCCAGGGTATCTCCCTGCAGCTTGGCCAGTTCGTCATCCAACAGCGCCAGGCCACGCTCAAGCGTGCGGGCAAACTGCTCTTCTTCGGTTTTCAATACCTGCTCGACCTGTGCCTGCTGGCGCTTCAGCTCATCAGCAGCCGGGCCCATCACTTCGATCAGCGGTGCAACCAGTTTGTAGAAGAAGGTATCCTTTGCGCCCAACATGTTGCCATGACGGATCGCACGGCGAATGATACGGCGTAACACGTAGCCACGGTTCTCATTCGAAGGGATAACACCATCGGAAATCAGGAATGCGCAAGAACGGATATGGTCGGCGATAACGCGTAGGGATTTATTGCTCAGATCGGTTGCATCGGTCAGTTTGGCGACGGCAGTAATCAGGGTCTGGAACAGATCGATATCATAGTTGGAATTCACATGCTGCAGCACCGCGGTGATACGCTCCAAGCCCATGCCGGTATCCACGGAAGGCTTAGGCAGCGGGAGCATGGTACCGTCAGACTGACGGTTGAACTGCATAAATACGATATTCCAGATCTCGATATAGCGGTCGCCGTCTTCTTCAGGGCTGCCTGGAGGCCCCCCCAGATATGGTCACCGTGATCGTAGAAGATTTCGGTGCAAGGACCACACGGCCCGGTATCACCCATCTGCCAGAAGTTATCGGAAGCAAAGGCTCCGCCTTTATTATCCCCGATGCGGATAATACGCTCCGCAGGAACGCCAATCTGCTTTTGCCAGATGTCGAAGGCTTCGTCATCGGTCTCATAGACGGTGACCCACAGCTTCTCTTTTGGCAGATTGAACCAGTTTTCGCCGGTAAGCAGTTCCCACGCATAACTGATGGCATCATGCTTGAAATAGTCACCAAAGCTGAAGTTACCCAGCATCTCAAAGAAAGTATGGTGACGGGCGGTATAACCGACGTTTTCCAGATCGTTGTGCTTACCACCGGCACGCACGCAACGTTGTGAAGTGGTTGCACGCGAGTATGCTCGCTTGTCCAGCCCCAGGAAAACGTCCTTAAATTGGTTCATGCCGGCATTGGTAAACAGCAATGTCGGATCATTGTTAGGTACCAGGGAGCTGCTTGCTACAACCTGATGGCCTTTACTATGAAAGAAATCGAGAAACGCTTGACGGATCTCAGCGGTGCTCTTGCTCATAATTTTCCCGGATAAGGCTAAAATAACGACTCGTGAACCAGAGACCCGACATCCTGACGATATCTTCTGGTTTACGAACTAAATGTGGGGATAAGATAAATTTTCTTCAGGGGGAAGTAAAACCCCGTGTGCGTTCATTGCGCAAAATCACGGTAAATTGACTGAATTTCTTCCTGGTAGAAGCCACGATAGAGTAAATAACGTAGAACCTTGGTTTTCTCTTTCCACTCTACGGGTAGCGGATCGCCAAATTTCCGCAGCGCGATCTCCCTGGCCTGTTCGCACCAATCGATTTCGCATTCTGCCAGTGCGGCCTGCACAATCTCTTTCTCCACGCCCTTTTGCATCAGCTCCGAGCGGATGCGCTGGGCACCGTAACCTTTGCGGCTTCGGCTAGCTATAAAGCTATTGGCAAAACGCCGGTCGTCCAGCCAGTTATGCTGGTAACAATAGGCTACCACCTGCTCAATGATTGCGGGATCGACGGGCTCTTCCAGGGGTTCTGAGGAGGGGCTGCCAGCGCATTTGGCATTTGCAACAAATGGCTGCGCCGCAAGTTTGCGGCGCAGCTCGGTTTCACTGTGATCACGTTGCGACAATAAGCGCATGGCGCGGCTTATCAACGCATTTAGCTTATGGCCTGGGGAATGGACTTCATGCATATCCTAAACCTTGGTGATCGACATACGCACCGCTTGGGTGCGTATGAGTACCGGCTAGATTAAAACTCTTCGCTGGTTTCTGCTTCGTTGTCGTCTGCATCTTCAGCACCGGCAGCAACCAGTTCACTATTGCTGTGCAGCAGCAGGTCACGCAGTTTCTTGTCCAGCTCGGCGGCAATCGCCGGGTTTTCTTTCAGGAAGTTGCAGGCATTTGATTTACCCTGGCCGATCTTCTCACCGTTATAACTGTACCAGGCACCGGCTTTCTCGATCATCTTGTGCTTCACGCCCAGATCGACCAACTCGCCACGGCTGTTGATCCCTTCGCCGTACAGGATTTGGAACTCAGCTTGCTTGAATGGTGCAGCGATTTTGTTTTTCACCACTTTCACACGGGTTTCGCTGCCAATCACTTCATCACCCTCTTTGATCGCGCCGATACGGCGGATATCCAGACGGACTGAAGCGTAGAACTTCAAGGCGTTACCACCGGTAGTGGTTTCTGGGTTACCAAACATCACGCCAATCTTCATACGGATCTGGTTGATGAAGATCAGCAAGGTATTGGCGTTTTTCAGGTTACCGGCCAGTTTACGCATTGCCTGGCTCATCATACGTGCCGCCAGCCCCATGTGTGAGTCACCAATCTCACCTTCGATTTCTGCTTTTGGTGTCAACGCAGCCACGGAGTCGACGATGATTACGTCAACAGCACCGGAACGGGTCAAGGCATCACAGATTTCCAGCGCCTGCTCACCGGTATCCGGCTGAGAACACAGCAGGTTATCGATATCCACACCCAGCTTTTTCGCATAAATAGGATCCAGCGCATGCTCGGCATCGATAAACGCACAGGTTTTACCTTCACGCTGAGCGGAGGCGATTACCTGCAGGGTCAAGGTGGTTTTACCGGAGGATTCTGGGCCATAAATCTCGACGATACGGCCCATTGGCAGACCGCCAGCGCCCAGTGCGATATCAAGCGAAAGCGAGCCGGTGGAGATTGTTTCTACGTCCATGGAGCGGTCTTCACCCAGACGCATGATGGAGCCTTTGCCGAATTGTTTCTCAATTTGGCCCAGTGCTGCAGCTAACGCCTTTTGCTTGTTCTCATCAATAGCCATTTTTGCTCCTTCGTTTCGCAATGCCGGTGTCGCTCCGCACTGCCGCTGAATGTATGTTGTGCAGGAAATGCCACTAATTATACTGTATGGTCATACAGTATCAAGCCTAATTTTACAAAAATTCGTCAAGCGCCGTTTGCAGTGCAAAAACCGTTGCCTGCAAGCGCACCGCATCACGATCGCCTGCAAACTGCATCTTGCGGGCCAGAACACGCCCAGAACGTTCGGCAAAGCCAAACCAGACGGTGCCGACCGGTTTTTCCGCACTCCCCCTCCGGGCCCGCAATGCCGCTTACCGAAAGCGCCAAATCAGCGTTGGCCGCATGTAGCGCCCCCTGCGCCATCTCCCGCACAACGTCTTCACTGACCGCGCCATACGCCTGCAAGGTCGCTTCTGCCACCCCCAGTAATTGGTGCTTTGCAGCATTGCTGTAGGTGACAAAACCACGATCAAAATAGGCCGAACTGCCGGCAATATCGGTAATCGCTTTGGCTATGCCCCCACCGGTACAAGATTCAGCACAGGTGATCCACTGGCCGCTACCCTGCAATCTTTGCCCTAATGAAATACTGAGTTCACGCAGTTGGTTCTCACTCATCGTCACTCCTTGGTGAATCAAGGTATATGCGCCCGATAGTAGCATTTATCAAGCGCAACCGGCGGTTCGATAGTGCAAATGCGCCGTGCTTCGCAGGGATGCGGTTTTAAGCTGTGGCCTGAGCTGCTAGTATCGGGATGACTGAGCTGTAGATTGCCATGAGGGGATTACACGCCCTTTTGTTCAGCCATCAACAAAGCTTCGAAAAAGACAGGGAGACCGTGTGAAAAAAACGTTAGGTGTATTCTTTCCGCTGTATACCACCACTCTGTTGATGCTACTGGGCTCAGGATTGCTCACCACCTACATCTCCCTGCGGTTAACTTCCATCAACGTGAGTGGAGCCTTGATTGGCGCCATTATCGCTGCCAACTATATCGGCCTGGTGATCGGTGGCAAGGTTGGCCACTTTCTGATTGCCCGCGTCGGGCATATCCGCGCCTATGTCTCCTGCGCCGGTATCATTACCGCAGCCGTGCTGGGCCATGGCTTAACGGAATATATTCCGGTCTGGGTTGTGCTGCGGCTGATTATCGGGCTGTGCATGATGTGCCAGTACATGGTGCTGGAGAGTTGGCTGAACGATCAGTCAGAATCCAACCAGCGCGGCATGGTATTCGGCTTTTATATGGCCGCGTCTTACCTTGGCATGTCGCTGGGGCAAATCGTCCTGATGCTGCAAACCGATCTCGGCATCGCCACATTGTTACTGATTGCGCTGTGTTTTTCCCTTTGTCTGGTGCCGATCGCCCTGACCACTCGCACCAATGCCCGCCATATGTCACCCGCACCAATGGAACTGCGTTATTTTGTCAATGCCATTCCCAAGGTGCTGGCCACCACGTTGGTGATAGGTATGGTTGTAGGCTCCTTCTATGGTCTGGCCCCGGTTTACGCCAGCCAGCAAGCGTTGAGCACACAGCAGACCGGCCTGTTTATGGCCATCGCCATCTTTGCCGGGCTAGTGGCCCAGTTCCCACTGAGCTGGCTGTCAGATCGCTATAACCGAACGTTGCTGATGCGGATTAATGCGTTATTGCTGATTATTGCGGCTTTGCCACTGGCGCTGCTGCCGCATATCGATTTCCCGGTGTTATTGGTCGTGGGTTTTATAGTCAGCATGCTGCAGTTCACGCTTTACCCGCTGGCGGTTGCATTGGCTAATGACATGATTGAACCAGAACGCCGAGTTTCGCTGGCGGCTTGCCTGTTGATGGCCTTTGGCGTAGGTGCCAGTATCGGGCCACTGGCCGTTGGCGCGCTGATCCAACCTCTGGGCGGCAATATTCTGTATGCCTTTTTCGCCCTGTGTGGCGTCTTGATTATGGCCTGCAGCAGAACGCTTAAAGAAGATGAGTCACAGTTTGTGCAGGATGCGCCAGTCCCCCATATTGCTATACCAGACAGCCTTTCCAGCTCCCCGCTTTCACCAGCCTTAAACCCGACCTTTGATGAACAGACCATTCAAGAGACCATGCCAGCGCCGGAAGCGGCACCAGATCCGGCAGGTTCGCCTCCTTCAGCAGAGGATCCCCCCGCGTCTCCTCAAGGCGCAGACCCGGAAGATGACACTGGGCTGAAAAAAGCCTACACCATGCTATAGGCCGGGCGGGGCTGTGGCAGCAGCCCGCGGTAGAAAGTAAAGTTTTACTTAACAAAAAGCCTTACCAATCAGCAGGACACACCCCCCAATTCATTTACCCAGCTAATTAATCAAAATCAATAAATTCACTGCAAAAATAAAAAAACCGTTATTTCTCCACTAAAGCGAGATCAAGCTCCACAATACCCACTTTTATTTTGATGCTATTTAGCTATTCATTATGCCTGCTAGCATAAAAAAATAATATGCAAAAACAGATCGACAGTAATTTTATCACCATGATTACTATGACTTAAATTATTCATCACCCACATTTAAATAGTAAATGAAATGCACTTTAAACATTGAAAAATAAGCTCACTTGAACAGTGAAAAAATTTTCATTTAATATCAATTATTAAAATTACGTTCTAAATAGGATTTTTTTATCAAAAACATCGTCAAATAAAAATTAATGGAGTTTATGGCAATTTTATCAAAGCTCGCTTATATGTTATCTCACAGATAAATTAGTAAATTTAATAAAATAACCCTTTCGGGTAAGTCTGACGCTTTCCTTTTGCATTAATTAACCATCTATAACCAGGTCGAATTGAGCCCGGGAAATCACTCACCGGGCATTTCTGCGCGCAACAAAAGCCAGTCAAATGGCTTCGGCGCGCTATGCAAATTAACTTTGGCGTTCAGAGGCTCACAACATGGCACAATCCAATTTTACCCTTGGGACCGTTGATATCATTGCTCGTCATGGCGGCACAAAAATCGTTGACGTAGCAGCTGGCTCACGTTCGGTCACTTTGTCTCAAAGCAGTATCGTACGTATCCACGGCACTCAGGCATTGGTAAGTAGCTATGAACGTCAAGGTAACGATCTGATTGTCCACATGAAAGATGGTACAACCGTACGTTATCAAAGCTTTTTTGATGTGGATGCTGACGGAAAACACAGTGAGTTGGTTTTTGATGATGGCAATGGTGCCATCATGCATGCGATTTTCCCGGCGGCTACAGATGCCTCTGCCACTCAGACTGTCCTGATCACACCGCAATTCGAAACGCTTTCTGACATTTCCCCCTGCTGATCACCAATCATGATTTATCTAATAGCGCCATCGCCGCTATTCTGGCTGGTCTCGCTCTGGGTGCCGGTGTCGCCATCGCAACCGGTACGGGGAAAAGTGATAATCACGAAAGTGACCCTTCTCCACAGCCGGAACAGCCTACACTGACCGTCGGCAAGTTGGGCCAGGATAACGTTCTTAACGCCAATGAAATCAAAATTGCGCAGTTGCTGAGCGGCCTGACAACCGGTGTTGCTGCTGGCCAAACCATCACCCTTATACTCAATGGTAAAAGTTACACCACTACCGTAGGTGCGGATGGTAAATGGGGCTTTGATTTCAGCCCATTAGCACTCTCAGGCCTGAAAGACGGCAATTACCAACTGACCGTTAAAGTGACCAACCAGAATGGTGTCAGTGTTGAGAAAACTATCGCAGTGCTGGTGGATACCACTCCTCCAGCGCTAACCATCAATAAGTTGACGGGCGATAACCAGTTGGATGCTGTGGAACTGAAAGCCGCACAAGCTCTGACAGGTACCGGTGAAGCAGGCCTGACAGTCACTATTACCCTTAACGGTAAAACCTATACCACAACGGTCGGCAATGACGGTAAGTGGAGCCTGCAACTCTCTGCGGCCGATCTGGCGTCACTGAAAGACGGTGATTACCACCTGGTCGTGACATCCACCGATAAAGCGGGTAACCAGAGCACCCTCGAATCGACTATTAGCGTTGATACTTCAGGGGATAATCCTACCCCACAAATCTCTGTTAACGCCCTGACCGGCGATAACCTGCTCAATGCCAGCGAAGTGAAAAGCCCCCAGACGCTGAGTGGCCAAACACAGCATGTCGAGGCAGGGCAAACCGTAACTATCACCCTGAACGGCAAGACCTACACCGCGTTGGTACAAAGCGATGGCAGTTGGTCACTCTCATTGCCCGCCGACGATCTGGCAGCATTGGCTAATGGCTCCATTACGTTGGGTGCCAGCGTCACAGACCAAGCCGGGCAGATTGCCAATAGCAATCAGACTGTTACCGTTGATTTGATCGCCCCTGAACTGGCTGTCAACAAACTGACCGGGGACAATCAGCTAAACACCGAGGAAGCCCAGGTATCACAAACACTCAGTGGTACCAGTAACCCAGGCCAGGTTGTCACCATTACCCTGAACGGCAAAACCTACACTGCGACCACCGGGGGGATGGCAAATGGAGCGTTGAGCTGCCAGCCGCCGATTTGCAGGCTCTGGCCCAAGGGGATAATACCCTCACCGTAACCGCCACCGATGCCGCTGGCAACAGCACTACCGTGACAGAACATCTGCAGGTAGATACCCTGCCACCGGTGCTGACACTCGATAAGTTTACCGGGGACGATCTGGTCACTATCGATGAGCAAGCCGCAGCACAAAATATCACCGGCACCGCCTCCCTCAGCGAGGCCGGGCTGACGGTCAGTGTGTCATTCAATGGCAAAACCTACACCGGTATTGTGGGTGCCGATGGCAAATGGAGCATCAGTGTACCCGTAGCCGATATGGCCGCACTGACCGATGGTACCTACAACATGATCGCCACGATCACCGATCTGGCGGGCAACACCACAACAACTGCACCACAAGTTGTCACCGTCGACAGTCATGCTTCAGCAATCAATATCGGTATCGTTTCTTCCGACGATAGGCTCAATGCCACAGAAGCCGGGTTGCCACTGGCGATTAACGGGACTACAGCCAATGTGGACGTCGGTGCTACCGTCACCGTTACGCTGAATGGCAAAACCTATACCGCGCAGATATTGGCCGATGGCAGTTGGACATTGCAGGTGCCGAGTGCCGACCTGCAACTGCTTGCCGAAGGCAGCAACAGCATTTCTGCCAGCGTTACAGGTCACGATGGCTCAACAGTGACGACAACCCATAATCTGGATGTTTATATCCATGATTTACCGCAGGCAACCATAGATACACCATTTGGTGACGGCATTCTCAATGGCACCGAAGCAGGCCAGGATCAGACCCTGACCGGTTCGACCGGTGTCACCACCCCGGGCCAGACCGTTACCGTCACCCTGGGGGCAAAACCTACACCGGCACCGTCGATGGCAGCGGCCACTGGAGCGTGACCATTCCGGCTGCGGATCTCCAGGCCCTGCCGGACGGCACGCCAGCCCTGAGCGTGGTGGTCACCGATGCGGCGGGCAACAGCAATACCCTCAGCACCACCGTGACCGTCGATGCCACCGCGCCTACCCTCACTGTCAACGTGATCGCCGGGGACGATGTGCTTAACGCCGCCGAAGTGCTGGCCAACCAGACCGTCACCGGCAGCGCCTCGCTGGCGGACGCCGGCCGTACCGTCACCCTGACGCTCAATGGCAAAACCTACACCGCCGTGGTACAGCCGGATGGCACCTGGAGTACCAGCTTGCCTGCCGCCGACCTGGCGGCACTGGCCGATGGCAGCCATAACCTGGTGGCCACGCTCACCGATACGGCGGGTAACAGCACCAGCGTCACCCATGCCATCACCGTGGATGCAGCGGCGGCCACCCTGCCGACCCTGAGTATCGGCGTGTTTGCCGGTAACGACATTGTCGACGGCGCGGAAGTGAAGACCAGCCAGACCCTGAGCGGCACCACCACCCAGGTGGAAGCCGGGCGCACCGTCACCGTCACGCTGAACGGCAAAACCTACAGCGCCAACGTCCTCGCCGATGGCTCTTGGAGTACCAGCGTACCTGCCGCCGATCTGGCGCTGTTGGCCAACGGCCAGGCAACCATCACCGCCAGCGTCAGCGACAGCGCCGGTAACCCGGCCAACGCCAGCCACACCGTCACCGTCGATACCGACATCAGCGCCATCGCCATTGCCCCGATCGCCGGGGATGACCGGCTGAATCTGGCTGAAAGCCAGTTGCCGCTGGCCATGACCGGCAGCAGTGTCAACCTGACCACCGGCACCACCGTCACCGTTACGCTGAACGGCAAGACCTACACCGGCACCACCCTGGCCGATGGCTCCTGGAGCGTCTCGGTCCCGGCCGCCGATCTGGCGCTGCTGGCGGATGGCACCACCACCGTGACCGTGACCGCCGTCGATCAGGCCGGGAACCCGGTCAGCGGCAGCCATAGCCTGGACGTGTTTACCCATACCTTGCCGCAGGCCACGCTGGATACGCCGTTTGGTGACGGCATTCTGAATAACGCAGAAGCGGGACAACCGCAGACCCTGACCGGTTCAACCGGCGTCACCACCCCGGGCCAGACCGTTACCGTCACCCTGGGGGGCAAAACCTACACCGGCACCGTCGATGGCAGCGGCCACTGGAGCGTGACCGTTCCGGCTGCGGATCTCCAGGCCCTGCCGGACGGCACGCCAGCCCTGAGCGTGGTGGTCACCGATGCGGCGGGCAACAGCAATACCCTCAACACCACCGTGACCGTCGATGCCACCGCGCCTACCCTGACTGTCAACGTGATCGCCGGGGACGATGTGCTTAACGCCGCCGAAGTGCTGGCCAGCCAGACCGTCACCGGCAGTGCCTCGCTGGCGGACGCCGGCCGTACCGTCACCCTGACGCTCAATGGCAAAACCTACACCGCCGTGGTACAGCCGGATGGCACCTGGAGTACCAGCCTGCCTGCCGCCGACCTGGCGGCACTGGCCGATGGCAGCCATAACCTGGTGGCCACACTGAGTGATGCCGCTGGCAACAGCACCAGCGTCACCCATGCCATCACCGTGGATGCGGCGGCGGCCACCCTGCCGACCCTGAGCATCGGCGTGTTTGCCGGTAACGACATTGTCGACGGCGCGGAAGTCAAGACCAGCCAGACCCTGAGCGGCACCACCACCCAGGTGGAAGCCGGGCGCACCGTCACCGTCACGCTGAACGGCAAAACCTACAGCGCCAACGTCCTCGCCGATGGCTCCTGGAGTACCAGCGTACCTGCCGCCGATCTGGCGCTGTTGGCCAACGGCCAGGCAACCATCACCGCCAGCGTCAGCGACAGCGCCGGTAACCCGGCCAACGCCAGCCACACCGTCACCGTCGATACCAGCCTGAGCGGGCTGTCCATCGATACCCTCGCGGGCGACGATAAACTCAATGCCGCCGAAGCCGCTGCACCGCTGGCCATGACCGGCAGCAGCGTCAACCTGACCACCGGCACCACCGTCACCGTTACGCTGAACGGCAAGACCTACACCGGCACCACCCTGGCCGATGGCTCCTGGAGCGTCTCGGTCCCGGCCGCCGATCTGGCACTGCTGGCGGATGGCACCACCACCGTGACCGTGACCGCCGTCGATCAGGCCGGGAACCCGGTCAGCGGCAGCCATAGCCTGGGCGTGTTTACCCATACCTTGCCGCAGGCCACGCTGGATACACCGTTTGGTGACGGCATTCTCAATGGCACCGAAGCAGGCCAGGATCAGACCCTGACCGGTTCAACCGGCGTCACCACCCCGGGCCAGACCGTTACCGTCACCCTGGGGGCAAAACCTACACCGGCACCGTCGATGGCAGCGGCCACTGGAGCGTGACCGTTCCAGCTGCGGATCTCCAGGCCCTGCCGGACGGCACGCCAGCCCTGAGCGTGGTGGTCACCGATGCGGCGGGCAACAGCAATACCCTCAGCACCACCGTGACCGTCGATGCCACCGCGCCTACCCTGACCGTCAACGTGATCGCCGGGGACGATGTGCTTAACGCCGCCGAAGTGCTGGCCAGCCAGACCGTCACCGGCAGTGCCTCGCTGGCGGACGCCGGCCGTACCGTCACCCTGACGCTCAATGGCAAAACCTACACCGCCGTGGTACAGCCGGATGGCACCTGGAGTGCCAGCCTGCCCACGGCGGACCTGCAAGCCCTCACCGATGGCAGCCATAACCTGGTGGCCACACTGAGTGATGCCGCCGGCAACAGCACCAGCGTCACCCACGCCATCACCGTGGATGCGGCGGCGGCCACCCTGCCGACCCTGAGCATCGGCGTGTTTGCCGGTAACAACATTGTCGACGGCGCGGAAGTCAAAACCAGCCAGACCCTGTCCGGCACCACCACCCAGGTGGAAGCCGGGCGCACCGTCACCGTCACGCTGAACGGCAAAACCTACAGCGCCAACGTCCTCGCCGATGGCTCCTGGAGTACCAGCGTACCCGCCGCCGATCTGGCGCTGTTGGCCAACGGCCAGGCAACCATCACCGCCAGCGTCAGCGACAGCGCCGGTAACCCGGCCAACGCCAGCCACACCGTCACCGTCGATACCAGCCTGAGCGGGCTGTCCATCGATACCCTCGCGGGCGACGATAAACTCAATGCCGCCGAAGCCGCTGCACCGCTGGCCATTACCGGCAGCAGCGTCAACCTGACCACCGGCACCACCGTCACCGTTACGCTGAACGGCAAGACCTACACCGGCACCACCCTGGCCGATGGCTCCTGGAGCGTCTCGGTCCCGGCCGCCGATCTGGCGCTGCTGGCGGATGGCACCACCACCGTGACCGTGACCGCCGTCGATCAGGCCGGGAACCCGGTCAGCGGCAGCCATAGCCTGGGCGTGTTTACCCATACCTTGCCGCAGGCCACGCTGGATACGCCGTTTGGTGACGGCATTCTCAATGGCACCGAAGCGGGCCAGGATCAGACCCTGACCGGTTCAACCGGTGTCACCACCCCGGGCCAGACCGTTACCATCACCCTGGGGGCAAAACCTACACCGGCACCGTCGATGGCAGCGGCCACTGGAGCGTGACCATTCCGGCTGCGGATCTCCAGGCCCTGCCGGACGGCACGCCAGCCCTGAGCGTGGTGGTCACCGATGCGGCGGGCAACAGCAATACCCTCAGCACCACCGTGACCGTCGATGCCACCGCGCCTACCCTGACCGTCAACGTGATCGCCGGGGACGATGTGCTTAACGCCGCCGAAGTGCTGGCCAGCCAGACCGTCACCGGCAGCGCCTCGCTGGCCGACGCCGGCCGTACCGTCACCCTGACGCTCAATGGCAAAACCTACACCGCCGTGGTACAGCCGGATGGCACCTGGAGTGCCAGCCTGCCCACGGCGGACCTGCAAGCCCTCACCGATGGCAGCCATAACCTGGTGGCCACACTGAGTGATGCCGCCGGCAACAGCACCAGCGTCACCCACGCCATCACCGTGGATGCGGCGGCGGCCACCCTGCCGACCCTGAGCATCGGCGTGTTTGCCGGTAACGACATTGTCGACGGCGCGGAAGTCAAGACCAGCCAGACGCTGAGCGGCAGCACCACCCAGGTGGAAGCCGGGCGCACCGTCACCGTCACGCTGAACGGCAAAACCTACAGCGCCAACGTCCTCGCCGATGGCTCCTGGAGTACCAGCGTCCCCGCCGCCGATCTGGCGCTGTTGGCCAACGGCCAGGCAACCATCACCGCCAGCGTCAGCGACAGCGCCGGTAACCCGGCCAACGCCAGCCACACCGTCACCGTCGATACCAGCCTGAGCGGGCTGTCCATCGATACCCTCGCGGGCGACGATAAACTCAATGCCGCTGAAGCCGCTGCACCGCTGGCCATGACCGGCAGCAGCGTCAACCTGACCACCGGCACCACCGTCACCGTTACGCTGAACGGCAAGACCTACACCGGCACCACCCTGGCCGATGGCTCCTGGAGCGTCTCGGTCCCGGCCGCCGATCTGGCACTGCTGGCGGATGGCACCACCACCGTGACCGTGACCGCCGTCGATCAGGCCGGGAACCCGGTCAGCGGCAGCCATAGCCTGGGCGTATTTACCCATACCTTGCCGCAGGCCACGCTGGATACGCCGTTTGGTGACGGCATTCTCAATGGCACCGAAGCAGGCCAGGATCAGACCCTGACCGGTTCGACCGGTGTCACCACCCCGGGCCAGACCGTTACCGTCACCCTGGGGGCAAAACCTACACCGGCACCGTCGATGGCAGCGGCCACTGGAGCGTGACCGTTCCGGCTGCGGATCTCCAGGCCCTGCCGGACGGCACGCCAGCCCTGAGCGTGGTGGTCACCGATGCGGCGGGCAACAGCAATACCCTCAGCACCACCGTGACCGTCGATGCCACCGCGCCTACCCTGACCGTCAACGTGATCGCCGGGGACGATGTGCTTAACGCCGCCGAAGTGCTGGCCAGCCAGACCGTCACCGGCAGCGCCTCGCTGGCGGACGCCGGCCGTACCGTCACCCTGACGCTCAATGGCAAAACCTACACCGCCGTGGTGCAGCCGGATGGCACCTGGAGTACCAGCCTGCCTGCCGCCGACCTGGCGGCACTGGCCGATGGCAGCCATAACCTGGTGGCCATGCTCACCGATACGGCGGGTAACAGCACCAGCGTCACCCACGCCATCACCGTGGATGCGGCGGCGGCCACCCTGCCGACCCTGAGCATCGGCGTGTTTGCCGGTAACGACATTGTCGACGGCGCGGAAGTCAAGACCAGCCAGACCCTGTCCGGCAGCACCACCCAGGTGGAAGCCGGGCGCACCGTCACCGTCACGCTGAACGGCAAAACCTACAGCGCCAACGTCCTCGCCGATGGCTCCTGGAGTACCAGCGTACCTGCCGCCGATCTGGCGCTGTTGGCCAACGGCCAGGCAACCATCACCGCCAGCGTCAGCGACAGCGCCGGTAACCCGGCCAACGCCAGCCACACCGTCACCGTCGATACCGACATCAGCGCCATCGCCATTGCCCCGATCGCCGGGGATGACCGGCTCAATCTGGCTGAAAGCCAGTTGCCGCTGGCCATTACCGGCAGCAGCGTCAACCTGACCACCGGCACCACCGTCACCGTTACGCTGAACGGCAAGACCTACACCGGCACCACCCTGGCCGATGGCTCCTGGAGCGTCTCGGTCCCGGCCGCCGATCTGGCACTGCTGGCGGATGGCACCACCACCGTGACCGTGACCGCCGTCGATCAGGCCGGGAACCCGGTCAGCGGCAGCCATAGCCTGGACGTGTTTACCCATACCTTGCCACAGGCCACGCTGGATACACCGTTTGGTGACGGCATTCTGAATAACGCAGAAGCGGGCCAGGATCAGACCCTGACCGGTTCGACCGGCGTCACCACCCCGGGCCAGACCGTTACCGTCACCCTGGGGGGCAAAACCTACACCGGCACCGTCGATGGCAGCGGCCACTGGAGCGTGACCGTTCCGGCTGCGGATCTCCAGGCCCTGCCGGACGGCACGCCAGCCCTGAGCGTGGTGGTCACCGATGCGGCGGGCAACAGCAATACCCTCAACACCACCGTGACCGTCGATGCCACCGCGCCTACCCTGACCGTCAACGTGATCGCCGGGGACGATGTGCTTAACGCCGCCGAAGTGCTGGCCAGCCAGACCGTCACCGGCAGTGCCTCGCTGGCGGACGCCGGCCGTACCGTCACCCTGACGCTCAATGGCAAAACCTACACCGCCGTGGTACAGCCGGATGGCACCTGGAGTACCAGCCTGCCCACGGCGGACCTGCAAGCCCTCACCGATGGCAGCCATAACCTGGTGGCCACACTGAGTGATGCCGCTGGCAACAGCACCAGCGTCACCCACGCCATCACCGTGGATGCGGCGGCGGCCACCCTGCCGACCCTGAGTATCGGCGTGTTTGCCGGTAACGACATTGTCGACGGCGCGGAAGTCAAGACCAGCCAGACCCTGTCCGGCAGCACCACCCAGGTGGAAGCCGGGCGCACCGTCACCGTCACGCTGAACGGCAAAACCTACAGCGCCAACGTCCTCGCCGATGGCTCCTGGAGTACCAGCGTACCTGCCGCCGATCTGGCGCTGTTGGCCAACGGCCAGGCAACCATCACCGCCAGCGTCAGCGACAGCGCCGGTAACCCGGCCAACGCCAGCCACACCGTCACCGTCGATACCAGCCTGAGCGGGCTGTCCATCGATACCCTCGCGGGCGACGATAAACTCAATGCCGCCGAAGCCGCTGCACCGCTGGCCATTACCGGCAGCAGTGTCAACCTGACCACCGGCACCACCGTCACCGTTACGCTGAACGGCAAGACCTACACCGGCACCACCCTGGCCGATGGCTCCTGGAGCGTCTCGGTCCCGGCCGCCGATCTGGCACTGCTGGCGGATGGCACCACCATCGTGACCGTGACCGCCGTCGATCAGGCCGGGAACCCGGTCAGCGGCAGCCATAGCCTGGGCGTATTTACCCATACCTTGCCACAGGCCACGCTGGATACGCCGTTTGGTGACGGCATTCTCAATGGCACCGAAGCAGGACAACCGCAGACCCTGACCGGTTCAACCGGCGTCACCACCCCGGGCCAGACCGTTACCGTCACCCTGGGGGCCAGACCTACACCGGTACCGTCGATGGCAGCGGCCACTGGAGCGTGACCGTTCCGGCTGCGGATCTCCAGGCCCTGCCGGACGGCACGCCAGCCCTGAGCGTGGTGGTCACCGATGCGGCGGGCAACAGCAATACCCTCAACACCACCGTGACCGTCGATGCCACCGCGCCTACCCTGACCGTCAACGTGATCGCCGGGGACGATGTGCTTAACGCCGCCGAAGTGCTGGCCAACCAGCCCGTCACCGGCAGCGCCTCGCTGGCGGACGCCGGCCGTACCGTCACCCTGACGCTCAATGGCAAAACCTACACCGCCGTGGTACAGCCGGATGGCACCTGGAGTGCCAGCCTGCCCACGGCGGACCTGCAAGCCCTCACCGATGGCAGCCATAACCTGGTGGCCACACTGAGTGATGCCGCCGGCAACAGCACCAGCGTCACCCATGCCATCACCGTGGATGCAGCGGCGGCCACCCTGCCGACCCTGAGTATCGGCGTGTTTGCCGGAGATGATATTGTTAACGGTGCTGAGGCGCTGGTCATTCAGGCTCTGTCAGGTACCACCACCCAGGTGGAAGCCGGGCGCACCGTGACCCTGACACTCAATGGCAAGACTTATTTTGCTACCGTGCAGGCAGGGGGCGGTTGGAGTGTCAATGTCCCAGCGGAGGATATGGCTCTATTGGCCAATGGCCAGGCAACCATCACCGCCAGTGTGACAGATCAGGCAGGCAACCCGGCCACCAGCAGCCATAACATCAGCGTTGATACGGCGGTTGAAAGCATTGCCATCAATCTGATTGCCGGTGACGACAAGCTGAATCTGACGGAAGCCTCACAGCCTCTGACTATCAGCGGCACCACGGTAAATGTGAATGCAGGGCAAACCGTTACCGTCACGCTCAATGGCAAAACCTACAGCGGCGTGGTTCTGGCCAATGGCAGTTGGAGCGTCTCGGTTAACAGCACCGACCTGCTCGCACTGCAAGATGGTCTGGCTACGGTCACCGCTAGCGTGTCCAACCCGGGCGTTGATCCGGTGAGCGACAGCCATACGCTGGATGTTCATACCCATACCTTACCG
Organism: Serratia sp. L9; assembly: GCF_050632285.1. Classification (NCBI taxonomy): domain Bacteria; kingdom Pseudomonadati; phylum Pseudomonadota; class Gammaproteobacteria; order Enterobacterales; family Yersiniaceae; genus Serratia; species Serratia sp. L9. The sequence goes on from NZ_CP192591.1 coordinate 48,906, forward strand.
GCTCCAACCATCAACCTGCCGTTTGGCGATGGCTATCTGAACCAGGCCGAGGCCGCCACGGCACAACCTTTGAGCGGGACTACCGGTATCACCGGCACAGGGCAAAGCGTGATTGTCAGCCTGGGTGGGAAAACCTATACCGCTAGCGTCGATGCGGGTGGTAACTGGAGCGTTTCCGTCCCATCGGCGGATCTGCAATCCTTACCTGCTGGCAGCAATACTATCAGCGTGGCCGCTACGGATAGCGCTGGCAACAGTGTTTCCGGCACCACCACGGCGCAGGTCGATCTGGTAGCGCCAACGCTGGCAATGCAACCCTTCGCTGGGGATGACAAAGTTAACGCCCTGGAAAGCCTCAGCGATCAGGTGGTGTCTGGCACCGCCTCGATCGGTGACGCTGGGCGCACCGTAACGGTAACCCTCAACGGCAAAACCTATACCGCGGTGGTAGCCAACGACGGAACCTGGAGCACCACGGTTCCCCATGCCGATCTGCAGGCGATGGCCGATGGCAACTATCCATTAACCACCACACTGAGCGATGCCGCGGGCAACACCACCACGATCACCCATAGCGTGACAATCGATGCCAACCCACTGAATCTGCCGACGCTGAGCATCAATGTGTTTGCCGGTAACGACATCATTGACGGCGCGGAAGTCAAAACCAGCCAGACGCTGAGCGGCAGCACCACTCATGTCGAAGCCGGCCAGATTGTCACTATCACCCTTAATGGCAAAACCTACAGCGCCACCGTGCTGGCGGACGGTACCTGGAGCACCAGCGTATCTGCCGCCGATCTGGGGCAGTTGGCTCCGGGCAGCAGCACCATTAACGTCAGCGTCAATGATGCCTCTGGTAACCCGGCGACCGGCACGCATAATGTGGTGGTCAATACGGCCCTGAGCGGTATCGCCATCGACACCATTGCCGGTGATGACAAGCTGAATCTGGCCGAAAGCCTGCTGCCATTGAGCGTCAATGGTAGCAGCCTCAACCTGCTCACTGGCACCACGGTCACCGTGACCTTGAACGGGAAAAACTACACCAGCACCACGCTGGCTGACGGTTCCTGGACGATCCAGGTGCCAGCCGCCGATTTGGCATTGCTGGCCGATGGCAACATCAACCTGAGCGTTTCCGCGGTCGATCAGGCCGGTAACCCGGTCAGCGGCAGCCATACGCTTGGTGTGTTTATTCACGCTCTGCCGCAGGCCACGCTGGATACGCCGTTTGGTGATGGCATTCTGAATGTAACCGAAGCCGGTCAGCCGCAGACGATCACGGGCACCACCGGCATCACTTCGCCGGGGCAAACCGTCACCGTTACCTTAGGAGGAAAAACCTATACCGGCGTGGTGGATGGCAGCGGTAACTGGAGTGTTAACGTACCCAGCACCGATCTGCAGGCACTGCCAGACGGGACTCCGGTGCTCAACGTAGCGGTGACCGATGCAGCGGGCAACAGCAATACGCTGAATGGCTCCGTAACCGTTGATCAAACCGCGCCAACGCTCACTGTCACCGCGATTGGTGTTGATGATGTGCTCAACAGCGCCGAGGTGTTACTCAACCAGACCGTTTCCGGCACCGCCTCTGTCGCCGATGCGGGGCGCTCGGTCACACTGACTTTGAATGGCAAAACCTACACCGCCGTGGTGCAGCCGGACGGCTCCTGGAGTACCACGCTGCCAACCGCCGATCTCACCGCACTGGCCGACGGTAGCTATAACCTGGTGGCCACGCTGAGTGATGCCGCAGGTAACAGCACCAGCGTCACCCATGCCGTGGCGGTAGATGCCAGCTCGCTGAACGCCCCGGTGTTAACCATCGGTACCTTTGCCGGCAACAATATTATCGATGGGGCGGAAGCACAAACGCTCCAGACCCTGAGCGGTAGCAGCAATCATGTTGAAGCCGGGCAGATTGTCTCTATCACCCTTAATGGCAAAACCTATACTGCCAGCGTGCAAGCTGATGGTTCCTGGAGCACCAGCGTCCCCGCCGCCGATCTGGCCTTGCTGGCTAACGGCAGCCTGACAATCACCGCCCAAGTCGCCGATAAGGCCGGTAATCCAGCCAACGCCACCCATGACATTACGGTCGATCTAGACCAGAGCGCGTTGGCGATCGCCCCAATTACCGGCGATAACCAGCTAAACGCTATCGAGGCCGCCGCCGGGATCAGCATCAGCGGCAGCTCAACCAACGTTGCCGTCGGTGCCACCGTCACTATCGCGCTCAACGGCAAGTTCTACCAGGCGCAGGTGCAGGCCGGTGGAGGTTGGAGCACCAATATCCCGCCGGCCGATCTGACCATTCTTGGCGATGGCAAACTGACCGTTACCGTCAGTGCTACTGATGAAGTGGGCAATCAGGTAACCGGTTCGCAGCAGTTAGGTGTGCTGATCAACAGTTTGCCGATTGCTACGCTGAACACACCGTTCGGTGATGGTTATCTCAATAAGGTGGAATCCACCAGCGATCAGACGCTGAGCGGCACCACCGGGGTAACCGGCAGCGGGCAAACCGTCAGCTTGATACTGGGGGTAAAACCTATACCGGCACCGTGGATACCAGTGGCAACTGGAGCGTAAGCGTACCCACTGCCGATCTGGCCGCCCTGCCAGATGGGATCGCCAGCATTGCGGTTACCGTCAGCGATGTGGCTGGCAATACTGCCAGCGTCAATGCCAGCGCCTCGGTGGATCTGACCTTGCCAGTGCTGACCATCAATACCGTGAGCAACGATGACATCATCAACATCGCGGAAAGCCAGCAACCGCTGCAGATCACCGGTACCGCACCGCTGAACGACAGCGGCCAGCCGGTGGTGGTGAAAGTGACTATCAACGGATTGACCTACAACGGGTTGGTGCTGGCTGATGGCACCTGGAGCATCACCATTCCTGCTGGCGATCTGGCAAATCTACCAAACGGTGGCACCACCATCACCGCGACTCTGACCGATGCCGCAGGCAATACCGGCAGCGTCAGCCACGGCATCACGCTGGATACCGATCCAAACCAGGCTCCGCTGTTGACCATCAACACCTTGTCCGGTGATGACTACATCAGCCTGGCGGAATCCGGCCTGCCGCTGACCATCAGCGGAAGCAGCCAACGTGTCGAACAAGATCAACAGGTCACCGTGACCCTGAATGGCAAAACCTATACTGCCACCGTGGGCGCAGACGGCAATTGGAGCCTGCAGGTGCCGGCGGTTGATGTCGGAGCCTTGCCGGACGGTAAGGACATCGTCACCGCGACGGTCACCGATGCCTCCGGCAACCCGGCCAATACCTCCCACAATGTCACCGTGATCACCGACGCCGCAAATCTGCCGCACCTGTCGGTCAATGTGATTGCCGGGGATGACATTATCAATGTCAATGAAGCGAAATCCGCCATTATCATCAGCGGTGGATCCAGCCATGTGCAGGCTGGCCAGGTGGTCAGCGTGTTACTCAACGGCAAAACCTACACGGCGGTGGTCGGAGCCGATGGTAGCTGGAGCGCAACGGTTCCGTCCGCCGATGCACAGGCATTGCCACAGGGCCCACAGACCGTCACCGCGACGGTCACCGATGCCGCCGAAAACCCGGCCAGCGCAACGCATACCGTTACTGTCGATACCGTGCCCCCGCTGCTGGATATCGATATTTTTGCTGGCAACGGCATCCTGAACCTGGCAGAAGCCTTGCTGGGGCAGGTGCTGAGCGGCCACACCGATCCTGGGTTGACCGTTACGGTGACGTTGGGCGCTAACGTTTACACCGCCCTCGCAGATCCAAGCGGGGTGTGGAACGTCAATATCCCAAGCAACGTGCTGCAAGGGTTGCTCGATGGCAGCGTCACTATTGGCGTCAGCGTCACTGATGCAGCTGGCAACGGGACTTCCGACTCCATCACCGTGGCGGTAAATACCCATACGCTGCCATCGCTGACATTGAACCCGCTGTTTGGCGATAACATTCTCAACATTGCCGAACTCGGTGTAGCGACGCCAATCGGCGGCGCCGCTGCCAACCTGCTGGTAAACACCCCGGTATTGGTCACCATTGGCAGCTACGTGGTTAACGGCATCGTCAATGGTGATGGCACCTGGAGCGCGCTCATTCCAGCCAATGCCCTGGCCTTGCTGGCAGATGGCACCGTGCAGGTGGTGGTCTCTGCGGTAGATACTGCGGGTAACCCGGCGGGTGCTGCCGGTTCGCTGGAGATCCTGTCGCATATCCTGCCAAACCCAACCATCAACCTGCCGTTTGTCGATGGCGCGCTGAACCTGGCCGAAGCGGGCGTCGACCAGTTGCTGACCGGTACCACCGGCATTATCGGCAGCGGTCAGAAGGTGGTGGTCAGCCTCAACGGCCAGGACTACAACGCGACCGTAGGCAACAATGGCCAATGGAGCGTCACCTTGCCAACGGCCGATCTGCTGGATCTGGTTGATGGCACACACACCATCAGCGTGGTGGCCACCGATAAAGGCGGCAATAGCCACGGCGTCACTCTGGACTTCGACAGCATTCTTACCGGGCTGCCGTTGGCCGGGCTGGATATACCGTTTATTGATGGCATCGTCAACCTTATCGAAGCGCAGCTCGGCGGCGCGCTTACCGGCACTACCGGGCTGGCCAGCAATCTTGGCCAGAAGGTGATGGTCAACGTAAACGGCCTGAACCTGGCGGCCACGGTAAATGCCAACGGCACCTGGACACTGCCACTCGACAGCGCCACCTTGCTCAGTCTGCCAGACGGTAACTGGCCGATCACCGTAACGGTAACCGACAGCGTGGGCAACACCAACAGCGCCAACGGTTCGCTGGAGATTTTGATCAACAAACTGCCGCTGCCAACCTTGGATCTGCCTTTCGGCGATGGCCTGCTGAATATTGCAGAAGCGGCGCTGGCTCAAACACTGACCGGAAAAACCGGTCTGCTGGGCAATGGCCAGATTGTCACGGTGACGGTAGATGCCGGGACGGTTAATGAGCAGAGCTTTACCGCACTGGCCGATGGTCTGGGTGGCTGGTCACTGCAACTCACGGTGGCACAGCTTGGCGTGTTCACCAACGGAGCTCATACCCTTGAGGTGACCGTTGAGGATCGGGGTGGCAATACCGCCACGACTACGCCGCTGGATGTCAGTGCTTTACTGACCTTGCCACTGCCAACCATCGTGCCACCTTTTGGTATTGATGGCATTCTGAGCATCAGCGAAGCTGCCACCGCCCTGAATATCACCGGGACCACCGGCGTGAACGGCACGGGCCAGGCGGTGAAAGTGGTGATTGATGTCAATGGAGTGAGCTACAACGCGCTGGTAGATAGCAGCGGTAACTGGACGCTGCCACTGCCTGCTGGCACCTTGAGTACGCTGCTTGATGGGCCGCACCTGCTGACGGTGACTGCGACCGATGCCGCTGGCAACGTCAACAGCAACAGACTAAACTTCAGTAGCGATCTCACCGCACCGCTGCCAACCATCAACACCCCATTTGGCGATGGGTTCCTCAGCCTGGCCGAAGCCAATCTGGGGCAAACCCTGAGCGGTTCCGCAGGTGATGCAGCCTCGGTAAGCGTGAAGATCGGCAGCCAGACCTTTACTGCGCAAGTCAGCGGCGGTAGCTGGAGCCTGCCACTAACCCCGCTGCAATTGAAAGCGCTGGCAGAAGGGGATAACACCATCACCGTCACCGCCACGGATGCCGCAGGCAACCAGGGTACGGCCGGTTCATCGGTGCATATCTCGGTCATTACCCTGCCTTCTGTCACCATCAGCAACGTTACGGCGGATAATATCCTCAACTATGCCGAAAGCCAGACGGTGCAGTTGATTACCGGTACCAGCCAGAACGTGGCGGTCGGCCAGCAGATAACCGTCACGCTGAACAGTAAAACCTACACCGGGGTCGTGCTGGCAGATGGCAGTTGGAGCGTGTCAGTCCCGCCAGCCGATCTGAAAGCGCTGAGCGGCACGCCAAATATCACGGCGCAGGTCAGCGATCAGGCCGGGAATCTGGCGGTTGATAACCACATCTTCACTGTTAACCTGACACCTCCTGGCCAGACCATTACGCTCGATCCGGTTACCGGCGATAACATCGTGAATGCCGGCGAAGTCGGGTTAGTCATCAACCTGACAGGTAAAGTGGTTGGCGGCATCGGTCTTGGGCAGGTTGTCACCATTACCGTGGGCGGTTTGCCACTTGGCATCCCTGTCACCACGCTGGCGGATGGCACCTTCAGCACCGTAGTCACCTTCCCGGTTGACGGCAATATCGTGGTATCGGCCAGCACCACCCTGCTGTCACCGCTGCCTACGGTGTTTACCGCCAGTGAAACCGTTCTGGTCGACCGCATTCCGCCAACGCTCAACATCAATACCTTCGCAGGGAATGATGTGCTGAACGGCAGCGAAAGCACCGTTTCCCAGGCGATTTCCGGCACGGCCTCTGTCTCCGAAGCTGGTCGCATAGTCACGGTGACACTGAATGGCAAAACTTACAGTGCGCAGGTCAGCGCCACCGGTACCTGGTCGGTTAATGTGCCACCGGCAGACCTGGTTAACCTGCCGCAGGGCAGCAGCACCATCAACGCTACCCTGGCGGATGCTGCAGGTAACAGTGCGTCAGCGACGCACATCATCACCACCGACACTACGGCGCCATTGCTGTCGGTCGATCTGCTGACTGGCGATAATATCCTGACGCTGGCAGAAGCCCTGCTGGGCCAGACATTGACCGGTACCGGCGGCCTTGGTGAAACCGTCACCATCACGCTGGGGCCATTGACGGCCAGCGCGGTAGTCGGCCCAGACGGCAAATGGAGCATACCGTTACCCACTCTTGACCTGCAAAGCCTGACTGACGGGCCGCAGATTATCGGCGTCACCCTGACGGACACTGCCGGTAACAGCAGCCATACCGATGTCAATTTGAACGTTGCGCTGAACAAAACGCTCGGCGCCGGGGTTAACGCCCTGTTCGGCGGCGATGGCGTGCTGAATCTGGCTGAATCACTGCTGACTCAGGTGATCAGCGGCAACGCTACCGGTGACTACAACGGTGCGGTAGTTCACGTCACCATCGCCGGTATCACCCTGGATGCCAACGTGGGCGGTAACGGCCAATGGAGCGTGTCGCTGCTGCCAAGCCAACTCAACCTGTTGGGTGACGGTCTGGCTCAGGTGCAGGTACAAATCGTCGACTCGCACGGCAACGTGGTCAATGATCTGATCGATATTGATGTTCTCACGCAAAACCTGCCGGTCATTGGCCCAGTCACCGCCTTCGGCGATGGCCTGCTCAATGCCGTGGAAGCTGGCGTGTCACAAACCGTTAGCGGGGTGATTAACAACCTGGGTATCGGCGGTGGCAGCGTTACCCTCACACTGGGCACCAAGCAGTATACCGTCGGCGTAGGCAGCGACGGCATCTGGAGCCTGGCGATCCCGCCGCTGGATCTGGCGGCACTGAGCGACGGCAAGCTGGCTCTGGGTGTGGCGGTTACCGACTCGGCCGGTAATGTGGTAAGCAAGAACATTGATATTACCGCTATCATCCACAACCTGCCGCACATCGTTCTGGATCCGATCTTTGGCGACGGCCTCCTCAACGTGACAGATCTGTTGCTGAACCAGACCATCAGCGGCACTGTGACCAATCTGGCGAAAGGGGCGACTATCCAGGTGGATATTGCCGGTTCGCAAACTCTGAGCGCCACGGTGGGCGACGGCGGTAAATGGAGCGCCAGCGTCACGCCGGATATCCTGGCAATACTGCAAGGGCTGGGCAACGGTAACTTTACCGTTACCGCTTCGGCGACCGATGCGGTGGGTAATACCACCAGCGCTACCGCCGGGTTGGAGCTGGAGGTAAAACTGCCGGTGATAACCCTCGATCCCCTGTTCGGCGGCGATGGCTTCCTCAATGCCACCGAAGCGCTGGTGGCGCAAACCATCAGCGGCGCGGTCGACTTTGCCAGCCAGGGCGCTCAGGTCAAGGTGTCGTTGGGGGTAAAGATTTCCTGACCACCGTTGGGGCAGACGGCAAGTTCAGCCTGGCGATACAGCCGGTAGATCTGAAGGCGCTGGTGGATGGCAATCTCACCGTGGGTGTTTCGGTGCTGGACGGCTCCGGCAACACCGGCGTGCTGAATACGACGATCGGAGTGATCGTCAACAAATTGCCAACGCTGGCACTGAACCCGCTGTTTGGCGGGGACGGTTTCCTCAACGCGGCGGAAGCGTTGCTGACGCAGACCATCAGCGGCACCACCACCAATGCGGCGGCCGGTTCTAAAGTGGCTATTCAGGTAGGTACTCTGGCCCTGAATGCCATCGTGGGGGACGACGGAACCTGGACTGCCAGCATCACCCCGTTGCAACTTTCCGGGCTGTTGGCAGGTAATCTGACGGTTAGCGCAACAGTGACCGATCCGGCAGGCAACACCAGCGGTGCCAGCGTAGGCCTCAACGTGGCGACGGTATTGCCAACGCTGACGCTGAACCCACTGTTCGGCGACGGTGTGCTGAACCTCACCGATCTGCTCACGCCACAAACCCTGGGCGGGGTTGCCACCAACGTCGCGGCGGGAACCCTCATCAGCCTGACGCTGGGTAGCCATACCTACACCACCACCGTCGATGCCACCGGAAAATGGCAGTTGCCGATCCCCACCCTGGATCTGCAAGGTCTGCTGGATGGCTTAACCAATGTGACGACATCACTCACCGATGCCGCAGGGAACACCGTGACCCAGGTCAGCCCGCTCAACGTGCTGATCAATGCCCTGCCAACCGTCACGCTGGATCCGCTGTTTGGCGGCGATGGCCTGCTGAACGCCCTGGAAGCCACCACTAACCAGATCATCAGCGGCCATGCAACCAACGCTCCGGGCTCCACCATTCAGGTGAATATCGGCAGCAATACCTTCACCACGCAGGTAAAAGCCGACGGCAGTTGGGCACTCAGCCTGACACCGCTCAACCTGGCCAGCCTGTTGGACGGCAATCTGTCGCTGGGGGTCTCGGTTACCAACGCCGCCGGGAAAACCGGCAGCATCTCCGCCGATCTGGGCGTAGGGATCCACAACCTGCCAACCGTCAGCCTGGGCAGCCTGTTCGGTGATGGATACCTTAACCTCAGCGAAGCCAACCTCAACCAGTTGATCAGCGGCACCACCACCAATGCCATTGGCGGTAACGTCAGCGTCAACGTAGGCGGCCTGATATTGAACGCCACCGTAGGCAACGACGGTAAATGGAGCGTCAGCGTGCCGACGCTGAATCTGACCAATCTGCTTGATGGGCCGCTTTCAGTGGGCGTTACCGTGACTGACCGTTATGGCAACGTTAACTCGGCCAGCGCTAATGCGACGGTGAAAATCCATGCGTTACCGCTGTTGGGGATAGATGCTCTGGGTACGCTGGGCAGCGCACTGAGTATTCTGACCAACGGCCTGTCCATCAGCGGTACCAGCCTGAACGTGCAACAAGGCGCGAAGGTCAGCGTCACCCTGCTGGGCAGTACGCTGCTGGGGACCGTGGATGCCACCGGCCATTGGACAGTGAAGTTTGACAGCACTAACGCGCTGAAGAACCTGACTATATTCAACCTGCTGCCAACCCTGTTGGGCACCGTGGTTGCGGCTTCGGTCAGCGATCTGGCAGGTAACGGCGTCAGCGTATCTGCGGGCCTGACTTCCGGTATCGAATTGCCACTGCTGATGACTGCCAACGCCGCGATCGACACGCTGTCGCTGGATATTTCCGGCAGCGAGAACGTCACCAACGACAGCAGTACCGATCAAACGACCGTGCAGCACGCTCAGGTAGCCGCGGTGCAACATACCCCCGCGGAAACCAGCACGCCTGTCAGTGAGGCCAGCAGTGCCGAGACCACCGCTGATACCTCCGCGCCGATCGTCAGTACGCTGGTGGTCAACCCAACGTTGCCGGTCGATGCCGCAGGCGTTACCACGGTTGAAGACTCCACTTTCAGTATTGGTGGCGTCACCATCAACCTGGCCGATGGCACCAGCGCAAGCGGGGAAACGATTCAGGGCAGCAGCGGTAACGATGTGGTTCATGTCAGTACGCTCGACTTCCTGTCGATCGACGGTGGCATAGGCACCGACACCCTGGAGTTGGAGGGTAAAAACCTCAACCTGGATCTGACGGCATTGGGCCTGAAGGTGCAACACATCGATATCTTCGATTTGGGTACCAGTGGCACCAACAGCATCACGCTGGACCTGCACGAAGCGCTGACCGTGAAGGACACCGCCAGTGACAACCTGCTGATTAAAGGCAGCATCGGTGACCAGGTCAATCTGACACAGGGCGAAGGCGCTACCTGGAGCACGGTGGGCCAACGGACGGTCGATGGTCAAGTGTTCGATGTTTACCACAACTCCGCACTCGAAAGCGGTAACACCCTGGGAGATGTTCTGGTGCAGCAAGGCCTGCACGTCAACCTGGTGTAGTCACTGGCTGCCCTGTTTGCCACCGGATGGTGGCATGGGAATGCAGGGCATCGGCCAGAGCCTTACGGCGGTCCCGTTTGGGAGACGGACCGCCGCAATTAAAGCAAGTCACAATAACAAAGCCGAAACGGCACGACGCACGGTTATCGGCGCAGATGTGGTATCGATAATGAAAAAAATGCTTATAGCACGGATGGTTATCGGCTCACGCTGCGGCGTGCGGCCACAATCGGACTGTTTTTGGGTGGGTTAGGCGGGATGGTGGGTAACACCCTCGCCGCACCTCAGGTCGAATTTAACTGGCAAGCAGCACCGACACAGCAATCTGTCGATTCACTCACTTTACAACAGGCTATTTTGCGGGCCTTTGCACGCAACCCGCAAATTGCTCAGGCTGCGGCACAGATCAACGTAGGTAAAGGCGATTTGGCCTTGGCTCAAAGCGCCTGGTTCCCGCAGATTGCCTTAAACAGCAATGTGGGCAAATCCAATCAGACCGACTCGTCGGGTACCCTGAGCAATACGGCTTCCGCTGGCGTGACGCTGAGCCAGTTACTGTATGACTTTGGCAAGACCAGTGGCAGCATCGAGGAGCAACACAACCTTTCCGATGCCTATCGTTATACCCTTTACCAGACCATGACCGACGTCGGCCAGCAAACGCTGCAAGCCTACCTACAGGTCAAGCGCTATCAGGATCTGTGCCAGGCGGCGGAGAATAACCTGGTTTCACTGAACCGGGTCAAGAACATTGCCGGGCTGCGGGCCGATGCGGGCCTTAGCTCTCAGTCGGATGTCCTGCAGGCAGAAACCCGCATCGCCGGAATGAACGCCACGCTGGAGCAATACCGCGCCCAACAGCGTTCCGCTCTGGCTCAACTTACCGTGTTGACCGGCGTGGTGCCGGAAACACTCCCAGACCTACCGCAGCAATTGCTGCAACAGAAAATCACCCTGAAATCTCTGCCTTATCAGAAGAGCAGTGCTGTACTGGGCGCCCAGGCCAAACAGGAGGCGGCGATCCAGCGTGTACGCCAGGCACAAGCGCAGCACTGGCCAACCGTTTCGGTGCAGGCTGGCCGCACCCGCTACGAAAGCGACGGCAGTGATTCCCGTTCCTATTGGAACGATCAGCTACAGCTGGTGGTGCAGGCGCCGATCTACCAGGGGGAGCAGTCAACGCCAAGGTCGACTCCGCCGAAGGGGCTCGCCAAGCCGCACAGGCCCAGGTTGAGGCCGCCAAACTGGACATGAACCAGAAAGCCTCCACCGCCTACGCGGATCTGATCGGCGCCCAACATCGCGAGTTGGCCGGGTCACAACAGTTGAGCAGTGCGGACTACACCCGCAGCGTTTACCAGGACGAGTACAAACTCAGCAAACGCAGCCTGAACGACCTGCTCAGCGTCGAACAAGACGTTCTGCAAGCGGAAACCTCCCGTGTCTCCGCCCTGTATGACGGCTGGGATGCAGCAGTGCGTTACGCCTCTGCGGTCGACAATCTATTGGATATGTTGGGTATCGAGCGCCAACGAGCCAGCGGCGACGATTTACCGTCGCTCTAGTCTGAATAATATTGCCAGGAGCGCTTATGTCACAACCTGCTTCAATCGAAGCCTGGATCGCAGCCATGGCCCGGGCGGCCAACGGTTACGGTCTGGCGATCGATACCAAATCCGTCCGCCAGCAAATGCGCTGGTATGAGCAACTGCCCCTGCAGCGCCGCCTGGAGCGTATGGGCCATCTGGTGGGGCTTAGCGTCAGCCTGCAACCCCGGGAGAAAATCCGCTGGCGCAACGAGATCCTGCCGGCGATGTTTGAGATCGATAACGGCAGCATTGTGGTTATCGAATCCCTCGACAACGAGGGCAAGGCGCTTTATTGGCTCAACGACAGTGGTGATGTGCAACGGGAAGCCGATCTGGTGGAGTTGCTGACCAAGGGGCAAGGCACCATCCTGCTGGTGGGCGTGGCGGAGCGGGGGCAAGACTCTCGTATCGACGACTTTGTTCAACCCTACCGTAAGCATTGGTTCTGGCAGCATTTTCGCGGTGCCGGGCGGCAGATCGGCGAGATCTCACTGGCCTCGATCATCAGCAATGTGCTGGCGCTCGCCGGCATCCTGTTTTCGATGCAGGTTTACGACCGCGTTATTCCTGCCCAGTCTTACTCAACATTGTGGGTGCTGTTCTTCGGGGTGCTGATTGCTGCGGCGCTGGAATACGCCATCCGCCTGTCGCGTACCGTTATTTCGGATCTGATGGGCAAGAAGATCGACCTGAAGATCTCCGGCATGCTGTTTGCCCGCGCCCTGGCGATTAAAAACGAAGCCAGGCCCAAATCCACAGGTTCATTTATCTCGCAATTGCGGGAGATCGACCAGGTGCGGGAACTGCTGACCTCCACCACGGTGGGGGCGGCAGCGGATATGCCGTTCGTGTTGCTGTTCCTGGCGATTATGGCGCTGGTTGGCGGCCCATTGGTGTTTATCCCGATGCTGGCGATCCCGCTGATCGTTATTCCGGGGATCCTGCTGCAATGGCCGATGGCCAAATTGGCGAAAGAAGGTATGCGTGAAAGCGCGCTGCGCAATGCGGTATTGGTAGAATCGATCGAAGGGGTTGAGGACATCAAGGCGTTGCAAGCAGAACCTTATTTTCAGCGTCAATGGGAGCAAACCCACGCGGTCAGCGCCACCATCGGCATGAAGCAACGCCTGTGGGGCGCGCGGCTCAGCGGCTGGGCTTCGACGGTGCAGCAACTGACCTATGCTGGCATGCTGGTGTTCGGCAGCTACCTGGTGCTGAACGGTGATATCACTACCGGGACCATGGTGGCCTGCAGCCTGCTTTCTTCACGCACCATCGCCCCGCTGATGCAACTGACCATGGTGTTCTCACGCTGGCAGCACGCCAAAACTGCTATGACCGGCCTCGACGATCTGCTGAAAAAACCGCTCGATAAACCGGAAGAAGGCAAGATGGCTCACTGCCCGATACTCAGCGGCCACTTCCAACTGCGTAATCTGCAATACAGCTATGACGTAGAGAAAGGAGAAAATTCGCTCACCGTCAACAACCTGGAGATCAAACCCGGCGAAAGAGTGGCGATCCTCGGCAAGGTAGGGGCCGGGAAATCGACGTTGCTGAAACTGCTCTCCGGCCAGGCCAGCGCTACGCGCGGCAAAGTGATCATCGACGGGGTGGATATCAGCCATATCGATCCCGCCGATGTACGCCGCCAGTTGGGCTACCTTTCCCAGGAATCCCGGCTGTTTTTCGGTAGCCTGCGCCAGAACCTGATGCTGGGTAACCCGCATGCCACCGAACCCGAAATGTTGCAGGCACTGCGTATTTCCGGGGCATTGAGCATCGTGCAGCAAGACGCCGCCAGCCTGGATCGGATTATTCATGAAGGGGGCCGTGGCCTGTCCGGTGGGCAGCGTCAGATGGTGCTGCTGAGCCGCATGATCCTGCGCAATCCGCAGATTGTATTGCTGGATGAACCCACCGCCTCAATGGATGAACAGTTGGAAGAATACGTGATCCGCCAGATGCACAGTTGGCTCACCGGCCGCACGCTGGTGCTGGTGACTCACCGGCCAGCGCTACTGAAGCTGGTCGATCGGGTGGTGGTGCTGGATAACGGCCGCGTGGTAGCCGATGGCCCCCGCGATCATATCCTGCAGGCGGCCAATAAACCGGTGAATAAAGAACAGGGCGTGGCATGAGGAGCAACCGATGAGCAATATCACTATGCAAGACGATCTGGCGCGCCAAGGGCGCCAGCACTCCTCTATTCTCTGGCTGACGCTGCTGGGGATGATCCTGTTTGTCGTCTGGGCCTATTTTGCCCTGCTTGATGAAGTCACCGTCGGCACCGGCAAGGTAACCCCTTCCACCCGGGCACAGTTGATAGAGAGCCTGGACGGCGGAATTATCGATCACCTGTATGTGCATGAAGGAGATATCGTCAATAAAGGCCAGGTATTGGCACAGTTGGATGTGAAGCGCTTTCAGTCCAATTATGGTGAGGCATTCTCCCGCGTTCGTACCCTGCGCGCCTCCGCAGAGCGTTTACGTTCAGAACTGACTGGCGAACCCCTGCAGTTCAGCGCCGATACCTTAAAGGAGCCGGATCTGGTGGCCCGGGAGCGCCAGTTGTATGAATCCCGTAAACGCAACCGCGACGAGACCGTCACCAACCTGCAGCAGTCGATGCAGTTGGTGCAGCAGGAGTTGCGGATGACCGAGCCGCTGGTCGCCAAAGGCGCTGCTGGCCAGGTGGAAGTTATACGGCTGCGGCGGCAGGTGAGCGAACTGCGCGGCAAGATTGATGAGGCCCGTAACCAGTACGCCGTGCGCGCCCGTGAAGAACAGGTGAAAAATAACGCCGATCTGGATGCTCAACTGGAACTGGTTAACGGCAAGGCGGATCAGTTGGATCGGGCTACCATGGTTTCGCCGGTACGCGGCATCGTGAAGGACATTCAGGTCACCACCGTTGGCGGCGTATTGCAGCCGGGCGGCAAGCTGATGGAGATCGTGCCGTTGGAAGATCAGCTGTTGATTGAGACCCGTGTCAATCCTCGGGATATTGCCTACATCCGCCCCGGCCTGCCCGCCACCGTCAAGGTGACCGCCTATGACTCTTCGATTTACGGCAACCTGAATGGCGAGGTAGAGAATGTTTCACCGGATACTCTTCAGGACGAAGTGAAACGCGACCAGTATTACTACCGGGTCTATGTGCGCACCAAACAGGCGGAGCTGATGAATAAAGCCGGTAAGAAGTTCCCGATCGTGCCGGGAATGGTTGCCAGCGTGGAGATCAAAACCGGGCAGAAAAGCGTTCTGGATTACCTGATCAAACCGCTTAACAAGGTAAAAGAGTCACTGCGGGAGCGGTGATCCCTGTCCTGCCCCTCCCCAAAGGGAGAGGGCAGGTAAGCCCGCCAAACCCACAGCGCTTATCCGGAAACATCACTGCCCGCGCGCGCCCTGCCAACCGCCTCACCCAACTGCCATACCGCCATCGAATAATGCACGCTGTGGTTGTAGCGTGTAATGGTGTAGAAATTAGGCAGACCGAACCAATATTGATAGCGATTACCCATATCCAGCCGTAGCAGGCTGACATCCTGATTACCTTCCAACGAGCCTTGTGCAGTCAACCCAGCCGCCGCCAGGGTGGCAACCGAATAGCGGGTTTTGAACCCGGTTTCCAAACCAGGGGCCTGGCCATTAGCCGGGACTGCCACCGTTGCACCACGGGTCCAGCCATGAGCTTTGAAGTAGTTGGCCACGCTGCCGATGGCATCCACAGGATCCCACAGATTGATGTGACCGTCGCCGTTGAAATCAACCGCATAGCTCTTGAATGACGAAGGCATAAACTGGCCGTAGCCCATCGCACCCGCGTAGGAGCCCCGCAAGGAAAGCGGGTCATCCCCTTCCGCACGCGCCATCAGCAGGAAAGTTGCCAGCTCGCCACTAAAATATTCAGCACGGCGCGGGTAGTTAAACGACAGCGTCGCCAACGCATCGATAATACGCGTTTTACCCATTACTCGGCCCCAACGGGTTTCTACGCCAATGATGCCAACGATAATTTCCGGCGGAACGCCATAAATCTGCGAAGCGCGCTGTAACGCCTCTTCATATTTATTCCAGAACACTACGCCGTTTTGTACGTTGTCGGGCGTCAGGAATTTGCTGCGATAGCGAAGCCAGGCTCCGTTCGGACGGGTAGACGGTTGGCCAGCCGGGGCCTGTTTGTCCATCAAGCGCACCACCCAGTCCAACTGCTGAGCCTGAGCCAGTACATCGTGCAGTTGCTGGCGCTCAAAGCCATGCTCACTCACCATTTTATCGATAAAGCGCTCTGCCGCCGGATTGTCGGCAAAATCTCCGCCCAATGGGTGAATGGCATGTTCTGGTTCTAACACAAAACCACTTTTCACCAGGCTTTCCGGTGGGGCGAGTTCTGCAGGCTTAGGCTCGCTGCTGCAGGCAGCCAGCAAAGGGATCAGGGGTAAAAGAGTAACCAGATGGCGCATCGGATATCCATATAAACCGGGCAAAAAGAGTTGCCCACTATGTTAAGGTATTGTCTGGCGCGAACAAACAGGAATATGCCCTCCGCCGCTGCCGTTTCACCCCCGAAAATAATCTAGCGAAAACTAAGGGGGTATATACACTTATTATGACTTACATTTCTCTGGACAATGCCCGTTACGCATTCAAATGTAAGCCCGGATATTCTGCTGTAAACCGGTGATGAAGGTGTTGTCTTCCTAAATGACAATCGAGGTATAACGCTATGAGTAAACTTCCCTCACAAGAACCACCACGCCGTGCCCTGTTGAAACGTACCGCCGCCCTTTCCGTCTTGGCCATGACCGGCATTGCGGGCTTTACCGCCCCTTCGGTAGCCTTTGCCGCCGCGATGACCAAAGAACAGCGTGACAAGATGACACCGGACGACATCATCGAAAGCTTTAAAAAAGGCAATATGAGATTCCGCGAAGGAAAAATGCAACAGCATGATTTTGTGGCCCAGAAACAGGCCAGCCAAGAGGGCCAATTCCCGGCGGCGGTGATTTTAAGCTGTATCGACTCACGCGCCCCGGCGG
The DNA here is from genome assembly GCF_050632285.1 of Serratia sp. L9. Taxonomy (NCBI): domain Bacteria; kingdom Pseudomonadati; phylum Pseudomonadota; class Gammaproteobacteria; order Enterobacterales; family Yersiniaceae; genus Serratia; species Serratia sp. L9. The sequence continues at coordinate 66,032 of NZ_CP192591.1, forward strand.
AGATCTTGCTGGATGTTGGCATCGGTGAAACGTTTAACGCACGCGTTGCTGGCAATATTCAAAATGACGATATTCTTGGCAGCATGGAGTTTGCCTGCGCGGTCGCTGGTGCCAAAGTGGTGATGGTTATGGGGCATACGGCCTGCGGTGCGGTGCGGGGGGCGATTGATAATGCCGAGCTGGGCAACCTGACCGGGCTGCTCAACAAGATCAAACCCGCTATCGACAAGACCGATTACCAAGGGGATCGTACCGGTAAGAACTATGAGTTTGTCGATGCCGTGGCGAAAACCAACGTTGAGATGACCATCGATGAAATTCGTAAAAACAGCCCGGTACTGAAAAAACTGGAAGAGGAAGGGAAAATCAAAATTGTCGGCAGCATGTACCATCTGGTCGGCGGCAAAGTCGAGTTCCTCGCTTAACCCTCCTGGTAATAACAGCGGCTGGCATCTGCCACGCCGCTCGTTGCCACTTTAATTTCTGCCGCTGAAAAATAACTATTACTGATTATCAACCTGCTGCATAACCCACCCTGCAATTAATTATCTTGCTACTAATTGTAAAATCACTCTTTTGATCAAAAACCCAACCGATCACTAACATAGACTTCGCAAAAATTAAACATCCTACGGATAGGTTTTTTTCATGGAAATTAATGTTAATGGCCGTTTGGTCGCACTGAGCAACATCCCACCAGAAACCCCCTTGCTGTACGTATTACGCAACGATCTGCAACTCAACGGCCCAAAATATGGTTGTGGTCTTGGCGAGTGCGGAGCCTGTACCGTACTGATCGACGGGGTAGCCGCCCGCGCCTGTTCCATCCCGCTTGCCGCTACGCAGGGCAAGACAATCACCACGCTCGAAGGGTTAAGCCACAATGGTGAGCTGCACCCGGTGCAACAGGGCTTTATCGAGGAGCAGGCCGCGCAGTGCGGCTACTGCACCAACGGCATGATCATGACGCTGGTGGCGCTGTTCGAACGTAATCCTCTGGCAAACGAAACAGAGATCAAAAACGAATTAGCCTTCAACCTGTGCCGCTGTGGTACGCACATAGAAATTCTGGCCGCTGCGGAAAAAGCCAAACAGATACTGGCTGAGCGTGGTGCCCAATGAGGAGTCTGCAAATAACCCGTCGCCGCCTGCTGCAAGCGGGTGGCGTAGTGATGGTCAGTAACCTGCTGCCACTCAAAGCGCTGGCGGGGGCTCCAACAGCCGTTGGTCAGGCGATCCCTCTCGACCTTATCAGTAGCTTTATTGCCTTGGGTGCCGACGGAAAGGTTATCGCCTTTAACGGGCATGTCGATCTCGGCACCGGAGTGCGCACTTCGCTGGCGCAGATTGTCGCCGACGAAATGGATGTGGCGTTCGAAGATGTCACCCTGATCCTGGGTGATACCCACCGCACGCCGGATCAGGGCCCGACCATTGCCAGCGCCACCCTCCAGGTAACTTCAGTTCCTTTACGCCAGGCTGCGGCCCAGGTGCGCCAAATGTTGGTAGCGGTGGCCGCCAAGGCCTTCAATCGCCCTGCCGCACAGTTGAGTACCGCCAAGGGGATGATTTTTGCCACCGATAATCCTGCGGCCCGCTTAAGCTACGCCGAACTGGCCCGTGGGCAGGATCTGCATCTGCCTCTGGATAGCCATGTGGTGCTGAAAAGCCCGCAGAATGGCCAATACGTTGGCAAACCGGTGGCACGTGTAGATATTCCTGCCAAGGTCTGCGGCCAACTGACCTATGTGCACGATTTGCGCTTACCCGGAATGCTGCATGGCCGAGTTGTCCGCCCGCCTTATGCCGGTGCCGACAGCAGTGCGCCATTGGGCAAGGCACTGATTTCCGTCGATAGTCGTTCCATCGCCCATCTGCCAGGGATTGTGAAGCTGGTTGTGATCAATGACTTTATCGGCATCGTGGCAGAACGCGAAGAACAGGCCATTAACGCCATGCGCCAGCTCAAGGTCAGATGGCAACCCTGGGCTGGTTTGCCGGACCTTTCTCTGGATAAGCTGCACGATGCGCTGGTGGCCAATCCAAAATTCGAACGTGTACTGCGTGATGACCCCGGGACCACCCGCGCCCTGGCCGCGCTGGCTACCCCGGTCAATGCAGACTACGTCTGGCCTTATCATCTGCACGCCTCCATTGGCCCATCATGTGCCGTAGCCGATGTCAACGCACAGCAGGCAGAGATCTGGTCTGGCACGCAAAACCCTCATGATTTACGCAAAGACATCGCCAAGCTGCTTGATCGTAATCTGGAGCAGGTCCACATCAACCGTATGGAAGCCGCCGGCTGCTATGGCCGTAACTGTGCGGATGACGTGTCGGCGGATGCCGCCTTGCTTTCACAGGCCACCGGCAAACCGGTGCGGGTGCAATTGATGCGCGAGCAGGAAGCGGGCTGGGAACCGAAAGGTGCCGGGCAATTGATCCGGGTACGCGGCGGGCTGGATAGCCGCAATCAGGTGAGTGCTTATGAACTGAGAACCAGTTACCCCTCCAATAATGCCGTCACCCTGCCATTGGTGTTAACCGGCAAAGTCGCCAACCTGGCCGACGTGCAGCAGATGGGTGACCGAACCGCCATCCCACAATATGAATATCCTCATATGCGGGTAATTGCAGAAGACGCCGCGCCAATCGTTCGGGCCTCCTGGATGCGCGGCGTGTCGGCGCTACCGAACGTGTTTGCCCATGAGAGCTGGATCGACGAGCTGGCCTATCTCGCCAGGCAGGATCCGATCGCCTTCCGTTTGGCGTACTTAAAAGATCCGCGCGCCATCACCTTGATCGACGCGTTGAAAAAGCAGGCCAATTGGCAAGACGGCCCTGCTCACCGTAACCCGGCACCAGAGGATCAGGAAGTGGTCAATGGCCGTGGTTTTGCCTATGCCCGTTATTTCCACAGCAAATTCCCTGGTTTTGGTGCTGCATGGGCAGCCTGGATCTGCGATCTGAGCGTCAACCGCCACAATGGGCAAATCAAGCTGAAAAAATCTTTGTTGCCCACGACTGCGGGCAAATCGTCAACCCTGCCGGGGTTCGCCACCAGGTGCATGGCAATATTATTCAGTCCGCCAGCCGCATTCTGAAAGAGTTTGTCACCTTTGACAGCAGTGCAGTGACCTCACTGGATTGGGGGGTTACCCGTTACTGCGGTTTGATGAACTGCCGGAAGTGGACATTCAGTTACTGGACAACCCGCTTGAACCCCCGATGGGCGCCGGGGAATCAGCCTCAGTACCGAGCGCTGCCGCAGTGGCTAACGCGCTATTTGATGCGCTGGGTGTCAGGCTGCGCGAAGTACCGTTCACACCAGAGCGGATCCTGAAGGCGCTGCGTACTGCCTCCTCTCCAGCCATGCAAACGGGTAAGTCACTATGAGTAAAATCAAGAAAATTACCGGGCTGGGCGCACTGGCCGTTGTTGTCATCGTTGCCGTGGGGGCCATTGCCACCTGGCAGCCTGAAATAGTACAAATTGAGCGCCTGGATATGCACAGCTTCAGCCAGGCACAGATTGCGCAAGGCGAGCGCTTGGCCGCCTTAGGCGATTGTGCGGTCTGCCACACGCGCCCCGATGGCCAACGCAACAGCGGCGGGCTGGCGATGGAGATCCCCTTTGGGACGATTTACACCAGCAACATCACCCCGGATCCGCAAACCGGCATCGGCAAATGGTCATATCCAGCCTTTGAGCGCGCGATGCGCCACGGGGTCGATCGCCAAGGGAATTACCTCTACCCGGCCTTCCCGTATACCGCCTTTACCCGCACCAGCGACGAAGATCTCAAAGCGCTGTATGCCTACCTGATGACGCAGCCTGCGGTGCATTACCAGCCACCGAAAACCGCGTTGAACTTCCCGTTCAATATCCGCCAGGGGATTGTGACCTGGAACTGGTTGTATCTGACACCAGGTGCCATGCGGCCCGATACCAGCCAAAGTGAAGAATGGAATCGGGGTGCCTATCTGACGGAGGGCCTGGGTCATTGCAGCGCCTGCCATTCCCCCCGCAATCTCCTGTTCGGTGAACAAACGGGCCACGCTCATCTGACCGGTGGAGTAGCAGAAGGCTGGACCGCTCCGGCGCTGACGGCGAATAACCAATTACCACTCGCATGGAGCCAGCAGGATCTGTTGGCCTTTATGCAAGCTGGCTACTCTGCCAATCATGGCGTGGCTGCAGGGCCAATGGCGCCAGTGATCAAGGAAGGGCTTTCCCAATTACCCGTAGAGGATTTGCAGGCTATTGCAACCTATCTGCGCTCTTTCCATCCGCAAGATAAAAGCCCCCGGGCAAGGCGGCTGAGATAAACCAGCAGGCCGAACAACAGGTTGAGCCGCTGGCCTCGGCTGGAGCGAGGATTTTCTCCGGGGCCTGCATGGCTTGCCATGCTCAGGAGAAAGGCGCGCAGATGCCAGGCGTGCGCCCCTCACTGGCGCTGAACAGCAACCTTTACAGTGCCAGCCCGGATAACGCCATCCGCGTGGTACTTCTGGGCATTCAACATCCGGCCAAACAGGAATTGGGTTATATGCCAGCCTTCCGGTATAACCTCAACGACGGGCAAATTACGGCGTTACTGCAATATCTGCGGCAAGACTTTGCCCACCAGGCACCCTGGCCGAATTTGCAGCAACGGGTTACTGCGCTGCGGGCAGAAACCGCAGGGCAATAATTTGGCGGGTTCAGATCAGCTATCCGGAGATCGATTTATCTTCCCCGCCCCTCGCCCACCGGGCGAGCGGCATCAAATGGAGATGGGTACCCTATTTCTGCAGCTTGGCCAACAGCGTTTTGCGGGTAATACCTAACTGTTTGGCCGCTTCGGTTTTATTGCCAGCGGTGGTTGCCAAGGCGACCATGATCGCCTGTTTCTCAACCTGCTCCAGCGGTTGGATCGGTTGTTCCTGGCGCTGAGCTGGCGGTTGCTCAACGCACTGGCTGACACTCAGCGGGAGTTCTTTCTCGCTGATAAACTCGCCGCTCAGCAGGATCACCCCCCGCTCAACGCTGTTCTCCAGTTCGCGCACGTTACCGGGCCAGGGGTACTTCAGCAGCAGATCCATAGCCTGCGGGGTAAAGCCTTTCACCGTTTTGCGGTTACGCTCGGCAAACTTCACCAGAAAGTGCATCGCCAGCAAGGGGATATCTTCACTGCGTTCCCGCAACGGTGGGCTTTCTACCGTAACCACGTTCAGACGATAGTAGAGATCCTGGCGGAATCTACCGGCCTCAACATCTGCCAGCAGATCCCGGTTGGTCGCCGCAATCAGGCGCACATCTACCGTTAGCGTCTGGTTGCTGCCCACCCGCTGGATTTCCTGCTCCTGAATAGCCCGCAGTAATTTTGCCTGCATCAGAGGGGAAACCTCGCCAATTTCATCCAGGAACAGCGTGCCTTGGTTGGCCTCCATAAAACGCCCTTCCCGGCGTTTGTCGGCACCGGTAAACGCCCCTTTCTCATGGCCGAACAGTTCCGATTCCAACAGGGATTCACTCAACGCGGCACAGTTGATGCTCACCAATGGCTGCTCTTTGCGCAGGCTGTTGGCGTGAACCGCCTTGGCTATCAGTTCTTTACCGGTCCCCGACTCGCCACTAATCAGCACCGTTGCCTGCGAAGGAGCGATCATGGCGATCATTTCCATCAACCGGCGCATCGGCTCACTGCGGCCAATGATGTTCTGGTCATCAAACTGTAACCGCTGCTTCAAACTGTGATTCTCGGTTTTCAGCGAGGTATGCTCCAGCGCGCGTGCGATGGTGAGTTGTAACGTATCGAAATCTAACGGTTTGGTCAGGTAGTCATAAGCGCCCGCTTTAATCGCCTCCACCGCAGATGCCACGTTGGAATAGGCCGTCATGATCAGGATTGGAATAGCCGGGTTATAGGCTTTGATCGCCTTGAGGGCTTCGATACCGTCCATTTCTGCCATGCGGACATCGGTCAGGATCAGGTCAAACGGTTGTGCCTTTACCTGCTCAACCGCCTCCAAGCCGTTATGGGCCGAACTGACCCGGTAACCCCAACCGGTGATCAGCGCCTGCAGGATGGTGCCATGGCTCAGATCGTCCTCAACCACCAGAATATGTGCATTAGGCGTCATCATGCGCCGCGCCCTCCTGTTTTTTTGCCTTTGCGGGATCACCATCTCAAAGCGGGTACCGGTTTGCGGGGTACTGGTAACGCTGATGGTGCCCTGATGCTCTTCAATCACTTTTTGCACCATGGTCAGCCCCAAGCCGGTTCCGCTCGCTTTGGTAGTGAAATACGGATTAAAAATTTTTGCCAGATCGTCAGGTTTGATCCCCTTACCGGAATCGCTAACGGTAATGTGCAGTTCCTCTTCCCCCACCCGTTCAACGCCAACCTCAAGCAAACCGTCAGAACCGATCGCCTGAATGGCGTTGAGATACAGATTCAACAGTGCCTGGGTAAAATGGTCGGGGTCGATCTCCACCAGCGGCAAGGTGCCGGTGCAGCGGTAATTCAGGGTGATATTCTTACGCCCCGCGTCCTGGCGGATCAGATGCAGTGAATGTTCGATCACGTCATTGATATCGGCCTGTTGCAGACGCAAATCGGCTGGACGCACCAGCGCCAGCAGTTCGCTGATCACCCGGTTAAGACGGTCGACCTCTTTCGCCATCACTTTGGCCAGTTCCTGCTCCTCACTGCCCGGGGTCGAACGGCCTTCAAAATACTTGGCAAAACCTTTGATTGAGGAGAGCGGATTACGGATCTCGTGGGCCACGCCAGCCGCCAGATCGCCAATTGCCGCCAGCTTTTCTTTACGGCGAATTTCATCCTGCAGTTGGCGAACCTCGTGTATAAACCGCTGGCTGGAACGTTGATAGCGCCGTGCCCAGAAGAGCGCCAACAGGCTGGCTAACGCCAGCAGCAACAGGATAGAGAGCAGAATGGAGGTGTTACGGATATCTTTTGCCTGCGCAGCATCCAGCGCAGCGGTATCGAAGGCGGCGAAAATGATGGCCGGCGGTTCATCCTGGAGTGCGGGATCCTCGGTTTGTGCCATCCGATGCATATTCATCATATGACCCATATGGCCATTACTGCGTTTAAGGGGCTTAAAGAAACGATAAGCCTCGAAGGCCTCTTCGCGGTTTTGTTGCCGATCGACAAAGGAGGTCATGTGCCACTGCTCAGCGCCGCTCACGTTCAGCGCTGCCATCTGCTGTGGGCTGTACAACTGAGTTCCAACCCATTGCGGGTCACTGTGTGCCAGGATCTTGCCTGAACTGTCGGCGATCGCGATATACAGCACACCCGGCTGGTAGGCCATTTCCTCCAGCAGGATCTGGCGCTGATCCTGCCGCCAACGCATGCCCATACCGGTACGGGCTCCTGACTCAAAAGAGCGGATAAGCACCGCACTCTTTTCCCGTAACGTCTGGATTTCAACTTCCCGCCCACGCTGCAAATCCTTAAAGGCCAAGATGAGAATAGCGGCAAGCAGCACGATCACTGAGCCAATCACGATCCAGGCGGGTAGCACCGCAGATAGTCCTGATTTCTTTTTAAATTCCGTTGCCATTGCCTTCCTCTTTAACCGAGCCCACAGCCGCGGGTAATTATTACTCACCCTAACAGCTCACCGGGTAAAAATAACCCACTTTTTATAAGGACTTTTACCCGTCGACGGCATTAAACCGCAGGCATTCATTTTTATTGATGCCAGGGATTTAGCGGTATTGCCCTTCTCTGCCGCCAGTTAGCGGGTACGCCAACCCTTATTGGCGATCGTATAGCCATACAATTCCCGTGCCAGTCCAAACATGGCACGTCGGTTGCAAAGGCATCAGTGAATCATTTGAAAACCATCGATATGAAATTGAAGGAGATAAATCATGACACTAAATAAAACTACCCTTGCAGCCGTACTCTCTATCACCCTGCTGGCGGGACTCGGTAATGTTGCCATGGCGCAACAAAACATGATCGGGCAACAGGGAATGCATCGGGGTATGGGTTATCAGCATGGCTATATGGCTAATCTGACACCTGAGCAGCAGGCAACCAGCCAGAAAGCATTTGATGAATTCCAGCTTAAAACCGCCGATTTGCGCCAGCAGCTGATGTCCAAAAACTATGAGTACAAAGCGTTGTTAACCAGTAAGCCCCTGGATGAGCAAAAGGTGTTGGCCGTCAGCAAAGAAATCAACGCGCTGCGTGACAATATGTATCAACAACGCGTCGCGCTGGATACCGAACTGGCCAAAGCTGGCGTTCCGGCCATGGGATATGGGATGGGAATGGGGGTGCAGGTATGCACGGCGGGCGCGGATGCCGCTAAAATCATGTTGGGAGAGGCGAAATAATTAAGTAAACGAGAGAACACCAGCCGATGGCGGGTTTCTCTCACCCCCAGGCGGCCTTTCTTTCCTCTCACCTAAAAAATCATTAAATTCAGAAGCATAAAATAAAAACAAATAAAAAAAGGAACGATTTAATCTCAATAAATTGATTTGCAACAATATACTAAAACTCCCAGTCTCTATGCTGCCCCCCGAACACAATTTTTTTCCCTATGACCTGAATTAAATCAAGTTCCTGCCATACTTCCTACTATGAGACAACCATTGTCTCTTCGCGCACCTAACCAGTTCGGAGTTTTTATGACTAAAACAATCATTGTCATTGCCATTGCCGCCGCAGTACTCAGCGGATGTTCAGCCAATCGCACCTCTTCCGGCGATACTTTTACCGCCTCACAAGCCAGGCAGGCTCATTTTGTAACATATGGCACCCTGGTCTCTGTCCGCCCGGTAACCATTCAGGGTGGTGATGGGAACAACGCCGCCGGGGCCATTGGTGGCGCCGTGGTCGGCGGATTCCTGGGTAACACCGTAGGCGGTGGTTCCGGGCGTAACCTGGCAACCGCAGCCGGTGCCGTTGGTGGTGCAGCCGCAGGTTCTGGCATACAAAGCGCCATGAACCGCAGCGCGGGCGTGGAGTTGGAAGTACGCCGGGATGACGGCGTTAATATCGTGGTCGTTCAGGCACAAGGCAGCACTCAGTTCCATACCGGGCAACGCGTCGCTCTGGTGACCAATGGCAGCACCACAACCGTATCACCACGCTAAAAGCTGAACAGGTTATCCACGGTTTTGAGTTACTCAGCCGCATAATAACCACCTTTACAGGGAGCACAGTGGTCAGGGATGATTCTACTTTTCGGGATAATAGCGAGTTTTCCGGCTCGGTCATGACAATAAGAAACGGAGTTGAACCTGATGGTTATCAAATGGATTAAGCGCATTGCCCTGCTGGTGGTTTTTTAATCATTGGCGCGCTGGGCGCACGCATTTATGACACGCAAAGCGGGCCAGCGCTGCAACTTTGGCATACCTTTGTTCCCCATGAGTTGCGGGCTGATGAAATAGACAAAACCAACTGGGCAGGCTATTTAAAGGCTGAACAGGACATATTCAAAGAAGTTCAGCTCAATGTGACCGAAAAACTGGACAGCAGCCAGCAAACCGCCTTGAACCGTTATTATTCTGGCAGCCCCATCTACCCCGAAAAATTCCCCACTGACTGGAACCGCTCCTACATCATGATGCCGGAAGGTAAACCAAAAGGTGCGGTCGTATTGCTGCATGGTCTGACCGATACCCCTTACAGCCTGCGTCACATCGCAGATAACTATCGTCAGTATGGTTATGTGGCAGTCGGGATCCGTTTACCGGCACACGGCACCGTGCCAGGGGCATTGACCGATGTTGATTGGCAGGATTGGATGGCCGCCACCCGCCTGGCGGTACGTGAAGCCAAAAGCCTTGCAGGGGATGGTGTTCCGTTGCATATCGTTGGTTTTTCCAACGGGGGAGCGCTGGCGATGAAATATACGCTGGATGCGCTGGATGACCCTAAACTGGCAAAACCACAGCGTGTGGTGCTGATTTCGCCGATGATCGGCGTCACCAGCTTTGCCCGTTTTGCCGGTATTGCCGGGTGGCCAGCCATCTTCCCAGCCTTTGCCAAGGCAGCCTGGCTGGGGATTGTGCCGGAGTTCAACCCGTTTAAATACAATTCCTTCCCGGTCAATGCGGCGCGCCAGTCTTTCCAACTGACTCAGGCATTGCAAAAACAGATTGCCACCGATTCGCGTAACAACAAGATGGGGCAGCTCCCCCGATCCTGACGTTCCAATCGGTAATGGATTCTACCGTCAGTACCCGTGCGGTGATTACCGCGCTGTATAACCATTTGCCAGCCAATGGCAGTGAAGTGGTGCTGTTCGATTTGAACCAGGCGGTCGCTTTCGGGCCTTTGCTCAGGACCTCTTCCTATACCGCATTGCCACGGTTGCTACCGGCCCCCCGCGTAACTATAAGGCCACCATCGTCACCAACGTAACGCCAGAAACCACTGATACAGAGGCGCGCACTACCGCCGCAGGGCAAACCACAGCCATCACCGAGATGCTTGGGATCACCTATCTGCCGGATATATTCTCGCTGTCACACGTTGCCTTGCCGTTCCCGCTGAGTGATTCCCTGTACGGGCGTTACCCAGAACCGCGCAATCAATACGGCATCAGCTTGGGCACCTTTGCCGCACGTGGTGAACGCGCGGTGCTGGTGGTGGGACTGGATTCGTTGATGCGTCTGTCTTCCAATCCGTTCTTCCCATATATGCTCAAACGCATCGATGATAATATCGGCCCGGCACCAACGAAATAAAGCAGGTTAAACACGGCCAGTGTCCATTTGGCGCTGGCCGTGTTTCAACCGTTAAAAATAGCCGAGTCGAGCACGCTGGTTTTTATTGGACATGCCTGAAACAGGTTACGCACTCCCAGTTTATGCAACGCATTACGCCGGTGGGTATACACGGTTTTGGTTGAGATACGCAGGCTATGGCCGATAGCCCGCATATTCATGCCATCGATCATAGACAGCAGTACCGCTTTCTCTCTGCTGGTTAAGCTATCCTGAAGAGAAGTCACCACAGGGGGCTCCCCGCCTAAAATCTTGACCAACTCTTTAAACGCTCCATCGGTATCCTCTTTCGAAGCAATATGCCGCTCAAAATCCAGATTCAATTTTATTTTCATTTCGCTTGGAAAAAAATAAATTTTCCCGGAAATTTAGCAACGGAAATCAAGAATGACATTTTTTTCATTGAATTAGACATATGAAAAACCAACACATCTTCTTTGCCAAAGCTACTTAAGCTGGTACTTTTCAGTTCATTGAGTGACATTTGATTAATCACTCTCCCCTCAGCCTGTAAATACGCCTTTAGTCCGACAAAAAAATAACAGTTATCAGTAATGATATTAATGATACCAGACATATTGATAGCACTCCTTTTATTGCAAATTGAATCTCCATCTCATCAATATCACAGCAAGCCGAGGCTTAAAGATAGCCGAGAGGAAAGTTTGTATAGTCATGAGTTACATTATCCACGGGCCGCAACTCAATAATAGTTAATGGTAAATACCACTTTGCCATTCGCCTTGCCCGGTGAAACATTACTTAGCGTTTGAATATAACGGGCGGCCAGCGGGACACGAATTGTCGGACTACCGTCTTTCGGTAACGTCATCGCCTGTTCACCTGCAAAATTAAATAAGGTTGGCGTCTGGCTGCTATTGCCCCAGCCGATCTGGATACCCACGCCCGCTGCCGCACCGGAAACCGTCGAGTCGATAGCCATAATGCCATTGGCAGCATCAATCACTGAGGTGGTCGGGGCCAGACGTACACCGATGCTGTTGTTTGTAGGTACCGCAGTGTTGGAGGTTCCCGCATTAAAGTCTGCCATCAACCTTGGGTTGGTTTGGTTATAGAAACCATAGAAAACAGGGCAATTAGTCAGCATGATCGATGAGTCTATCCACGGAGTCGTAGAGTTGATCCCATTAAAATGTTCATGTTTTTCGTAAGATCCTAAATTAACAGACACATCAGGCGTCGTACAGGTTTGCGCTGATACCGTTAACTGACCTTGAAATCTATAGGTATTTATCCCGACAGGTAACCCTTTTACCGGTGGGAGCATTAATGGGTTAGCCCAATAGATTCTAGCACTCGGTAAACTTGATGAGTTAAGAGTGTAACTTCCCGGCGTGATCGGGCCTGTTTTAATCAACGAAACATGCAGTGGCCAAGCCGAAATATTGCCCCCATTAGCAATATTATCCGAGGATAATGAAAATAGAGAATTAACATCTCTATACGCTGGGGCACCTACGGTAGCGGCCTTTCTATCGCTATAACGCGAAATAGCAATACCGACACCCGGGATGTTGGTTTGGTATACTGCGCCTGGAAATGGGCCGCTCATGAGACCACTCAAGCCCATTGGAGCAGATTCGATATTGATTGACGTATTGTACCAAAGCGAGCCGGCAACATCGCCACTTTCAGCTTTGCAACTTAGCAGACCTTCATTTCCGGTGATCCAGTTACCCTGATAAATAACCGTGCCCACGGGAATATCGGCGCCTGCAGAAATTGTCGCAGGACTCAAAGGAATGGTAAAAGTCTGTGTTCCCGGTTGCATATTTGAACAATCCACCGCCCAGACGTTAGGACTCGCGCCAGCCCATAGCATCCCGCAAGTAATAAGGATTATTTTCTTAGTCGGTAATTTCATCATTAACTCCCTATTGCCAGGTTAGCTACGAAGGTTCTGTCAGGTTGAAGTTTAGCTTGACATCGCGCCATTAACTATTGGCCGCTATGGTGTTCACACTACTTTTCTCTACCGATGCAGAGTTACCCACAGCCGAACAGATAGAGTTAAATTGTTGCATCTGGCTGCTTTGTTGCCCTTTGGCTTGTGGCATCAGTATGTAACTCACCATGCACTGCATTTGGCTACCTTCGCCCCACTGCACACGCAGCCGACCTTTGTCTTCCGCCACGCGAGCATACAACTGCCCGCCCTGGCCCACTAAGCCTACGCTATTGCCTTTAGCGTCAAAGATATCGGCGCCGAACGGTACCGGTTCCCCTAGATAGGTGGCATTCACCAGGATCGGCGTACCCTGTTTGGTGTTGTATTTCACCTTCACCACCGCTCCGGAATACGGGGCGACCTTCTGGCTGGTATTATCCAATTCCACACCGGCCGCGGTTCCTTTCGGATCGATACTGATTTCATTCATCTGATAAGGGTTCAGGTAAGGCACCACCGCGTAGCCACGTGAATCGATGCTCACGCCAGGATACGAAGAAACCTTAGCCCCTTCGGCCCCTTTGGCTTCCACCAGCGCAAAAGTACCCGACGCGTAAGGCGTTAAGGTCACGCCCCCAGAGTGCGCAATCACCGTGCCACTCATTCCGGCTGAGGCGCTCTGATAACCTTTGCCGGTGCTGTACGTACCACTCAGCGCGGTTGCCGGGCTGCGGTAGCTACCGTTCAGCGAACCGCTGCTGCCCTGGCCCTGATTAGCATTCATCGCTGTCACACCATAGCTGAACTGATTCTCTGCCCCGGCGCTGCCAGATACCGTCGCCTGCTGGCCCGTACGGCCGCTGCTGTCATGGGACAGATCCATGCGTAGTTGCGGTGTATGCGTTTTTTCGTTACTTCCCAACGGCAAGCTGAAACTCAACAGATAGTTGGTTTGCGCCGACCCCAGACTGGAGAAGCTACGGTTCACGCTCAGGCCGTAAGACAGGTCCTTGTAGCGATTGTTGTAACCCATCTGGTACTGCTTCTCGCTGCCGTCTTTGTTCCAGTAATTCTGTAAAGAACCGCTGATATACAGTTGGCCCCAGTTTTCTGGCAGACCTTGTCCGGCGGTGACCGTCAGACGGTTTTTGGCACGTGAGATCGTGTCCGGTGAATAACCTTTCGCTACCGCATCACGGGTTTGCATCGCGCTCATAAAATCCATGTAACCATCGGTGGAAAAGCGGTATGCCGCCAGCGACAGATTACTGTTGGTTTCGCTGATCATTTTGCTGTAGCTGACCTGATAACTTTGCCCGCTGAGGCTGTTACCTGAACGATGTCGACCATCGGCATCCGTGCTATCGCCCAACTGGGTACGAGCCTGGGTAGCATCAAATGCCAGGGCACCGAACGGTGTACCCACAGCGGCTCCCAATTGCACTGCGTAATAATCCCGGCTAGCCTGCAGGCCACCATAACCGGTCACGCTGTTGGTCAAGCCAAGCTGGTAAGTTGCCTGGTACAGCGCCGGTTTATCACGCAGGTTTTCACTGCGTACCTCCCCGGCGGTGATGGAATAACGTGATGATCCCGGGCGTAATAGCTGCGCCACTGAAGCATATGGCACGCTGAAGTTCTGCTCGGTGCCGTCGGACTCACGCACGGTCACGTCCAGATTGCCGCCGTAGCCGGTCGGGTACAGATCGTTGATCAGGAACTCACCCGGCGTCACCGTGGTTTCATACAACACTTGACCGCCCTGGCGCACGGTAACACGGGCGTTGGTGCGGGCAATGCCACGGATATCCGGCGCGTAACCGCGCAGGGACTCCGGTAACATCCGTTCGTCGGTAGCAAGTTGAATACCAGTAAACGGCACGGTATCAAACAACTGCCCGGTAGTATTAGATTGGCCCATCAGCACGCGTGCTTTAAGCGCTGGAATATCGCGCTGCAGATAGGTATTGATACTGTTGTACTGGCTTTGGCCACTATCCATGCGGGTATAGGAGCCATTATGGCGCAGATACCAGGCACCTACGTTCACCCCGGCATTGACCCCGGCAAACAGTGAGTTAAAGGTATTACCCTGTGACTCGCTGGTATAGCCGTTAACGTTGTAACCCAGCAATAATGCCGGTACCCCGCTGTCCCACAGCTCTGGCCTCACGGTGCCACGGGCGGTGTTCAACATATAAACCTGCGGGATCACAATATCCAGACGCTGCTCGTTACTGTCGTAATTGACCTGGGCCTCCGGCAGTTTACGTAGCAAATCCAGGCACAATTCGCTCAAGTCTTGAGGATTTAAGAAACCCGCAGGTAATTTATCGTAATTGAACGGAATGCTTTTAATCAGATCGCCGGTCATGCAGGGATACACGGATTTGTCTGCCCGAGCCTTGAATTCAATATCAGAATTACTGACCGGTTGGTTATTAATATATAACGCGGTCTTATACACCCCAGGCAACCCCGAAGAGCCATTGGCAAAGCGGCTGAGATCAACCGCGTTATGATCGTCAACATTCAGGAAAGAGGCATCAAATTCCAGATTCTTTGCGACTTCTTGCGGAGCAGTAGAATTAACAATCGTCTCGGCATAAACATTACCGATAAACAATGTCGATAAAACGGCTATAGCCAGTGGCGATAGCCGCCCCGGCGGGTGATATTGCAAAGATTTCGACATGGCAAATCCCTTTAAGAACTGATTCCCTGAATAATGTTCAATAGATTAATGCGCGATATTTTTTTATTCATCGGCGCCTTTACTTTATTAATGCGTCAAAAGCCTTGACCGCACCATAATCATTGACAAAACTCCCGGAAATTTTATTTCCTGTATTCCCCGCTAAATCCAGGGCCATCGTGCTGCGCGGTGCCACCATCGCGTAGCCAAGTTTTTTATCGTTGACCGACAGGTTCACCAACGACACATAATATGGCGTCGGGTTAGTAGCCTGTACCCGGTTACCCTGAGTGCTCCAGGTGACTGCTTCTACCGCATTATTGGCGTTGCCTTGCAAACCGCTTGGGCGATAGAAAAGCTTAATGCGCGAACGAAAAGCCAACTGCAGACGGTTCTCTTCGTTTGTAGTTGCCTTCTTGGCCGGGACTTCCAATACGTTCAACCAGAACACCGATTCCTTGTCCATCGGCAGCGCGCCCCCGCATAGCTGATACGTAGCGTCTGGCCCTTACCGGACTCCACTCGGTTCATCGGTGGCGTCAGTACAAACGGCACTTTGATCGCCGAAGGTTTGGCATTGGCATCGCCACTATCAATCCAACTCTGCAACAGAACCGGAGACTGCCCACCATTGCTGATCTTGACGCTGACCTCTTTGGCATCGGAAGGGTAAATCACCCGCGTACCGCTAATCACCACACTGGCCAAGGTGCTGGCACTGAACAGGGCAACGGTGACCAAGGTGCAAGCCTGGCGTAAATCAACAAGGGGAAATTTCATGAAAAAACTCCGCGTAAGCATACAGATTAGGAGGGATTTCCCCCTCCTACTACGTATTACTGGTACTGAATAGAATAAACAACGTTGCTGATCACGGTACCAGGGGAAGTCACTGCTTCGGCGAAATAACGCACAGTGTATGGCAGACTGGCGCTACCACCTGAAACATCGACATAAGTGGTGTTGGTCACCTGGTTTGCATTACCAGCCTGGATTACCTCTTGAGACGCGTTGGAAGCGTCCAGCAGCTGCAGACTGACGTTAGAAGCCGTGCCCGTCAGGTTCTTCAGACGCCCGGTAGTCGGATCCACTGAAGCACCGGCTTCAAAGAAGGCAGAAGCCGTGCTCAGCGTACCTGAACAGTTGTTCAGAGCCATTGAGAAACCCGTGTCACCAGCGGTAATGCCAGCCCCATTCAGTTGGTTAGTACCTACAGTTGGTAGAATTACGGTTGCATCTGCATCCTGGCCATCAACTATAACGTCACAGGTGTTGGCAGTCAGTTCACCTTCAAAAGTGATAGTGCCAGTTGAAGCAGCCTGAGCCATACCCGCTGAACCAAAAACGACGGCCAGGGACGCAACAATTGCTAACTTTTTCATATATATTCCTACTTACCTTGTGTTGTTAAACCATTCTAACATCCATTAAAATGGCGTGGGGAATATCCATAAAGCATGGATATAACTACTCTGCTAAATTGTTTAATACTAATTTACAACTTTGGTTTCCAAGCCAAAAATAGGCAATCAGCTTGAAAGAAAACTGGCATTACGAATCTTATTTTATAAATAGCGAAGATACTCGGTTGTTATCTATAGAGTATCCAACACCATGTATGTTCGCTATAAAATCATCAGAAAGACCGATAGATATCAGTTTTTTTCGCAATTCATTTATTGCATGCCATAACCGCTGACTGGATGAAGATAAATTAATCTCCTCCCACACACTTTTCATTATGTCATTTTTATAAATAACAGCATCTTGACTATTCGCTAGCAAATAAATCAATAACCGCGTTTGGATCTCATTAAGAGAGATGACCTTGAAAGACAGGATGTGTTCCGTCGCACCACCGGAGTAATGAAGGAGTCTTCGGTTAGCAATATCGAATTGAATGTCATCATCCATAAGGAATCCATAAAGTCTACTTTCCATATACCTCTCGGATTATTATTTCGTCTATGAAACAAAAATAACAAGCCTCCTTTTAAGTTAGGCATTATAGAAACAATTTTCACTATGGCAACAGAGCCAGGGTGATCACTTTGCCATCTATCAAAAGGCGACAACAGTTTTAAACTCCAAACTAAAAATGCAAACAAGCATATATGACTAAAAAATAAACCTTGCCTGGTGTTTTTAACACGCTCTTACTTCGATGGATTTAAGTAGTCAAAAGCCCCAAAGATTAAAAATTATCGATATTAATTACTATCAGTTTAAAAAATATCATTATACTTCAAACTGTTACTCAAATTGACAGCATTAGGAATTATCTGCCAATTGAATAATATTCACCCTCCTATCAATCTGGCCATCATTTTTTTCACAAGTTAGATTTTCTTAACTTCGATGCTAGCCGTGCTGATGGAATAAATACTACCCAAAAGATAGGATACTTCTTAATGAAAAAGTTTTAATTTTCAACATAACATGAAAAAACCAATAATTTCATAATGTTAATTATAAATCTGAAATGAAAACATAATCACTCTTTATTGTTCTTAAATAATAGTAACTCTCATTTAAGATGATGCGTCAACTTACTGATTTAAAAGGATTATAATTATAGCGTTCATCCATCACCCTTTCGCAGCTTATAAACTATACTTTTAGCAAGGCAAACTGCGCTGCCAGCAACCAAAGGTATTTGATTGAAAATGAAAAAGAAAGCCATCATTAACGATGCTATCTTGTACATATTTGAAGAGCACCGTTTATGCCCGCTGCGTGTAAGAGGGAAAGAGTCAATTTTGAATGTCCCTGCCAGCCGCTGCCTGCAATTATTATTGGAGCGCCCCGGTATTGTTATCAGTCAAAGTGAGTTCTTTAACGAAGTGTGGCAGAAAAATGGTCAGTATGTTACCGCCAATACTCTCTATCAAAATATCTCATTGCTGAGAAAAGGAATGAGGGAGGCAGGCCTCACTAAAAACGTCATTAGAACGATACCCAAGGTCGGGGTGGTGTTTTCAGGCACCGTTGAGATTTTAGAGGAAGGCGACAGCGAGGGGCTTGAACAAAAGATCGCGACACCAGAGGCCCCCTCGCTGAAAATAAGCCAGTCGAGAGACCAGCAGAAAAACCACGGTTAGCCCCTTATTGGCAAAGAAAAGTATTTTTTCGCATCGGTCTGATAACAGCATTCACCATTGCCATGTTTATTCTATTAATTAGCCACCGTTCTCAAAGTGCCCAGTTCTTCGATGCCCACAATAGAGTCACCTCAGTCAATCAATGCTCCGTATACATAGACAGGGATGATTTAGAGGTTAATGTGGAGGGATATATTAAATCGTTGGAAGCCAATAACGTGGTCTGTCACCCAGATGAGTTTATCTACATTACCAAGATCCCTTCGAGTAATGACACTCTCGTGCTGTTTTGTGATGCAAACGCCAAAGGAGATCTAAGGTGCTCAACTCGCTTTAAAATCAACAATCAACACACACCTATGGCTGGGCTAAGGCCGGTCAGGTGAAACATGTATTGACTAACCACAAGCGGATTGGCCGCCGTGCCGTTGCATTACCCAAGCCAGGCAGGTAGATTGCTGTTGACCTCACAAACGGCTATCACGCTGGCTGGCGAGAAGGGAATTCGTCTTATTTCAATCCCTTTTTCTGAAGATGAGGATACAAAGCCTGGGCCGCAGTAATTTTCAGCTTTAGCAACTGTTCTTCAAACTGCCTTGGCCTGGGGGCTCCTTTCAGGCCAAGGCTGGTTTCCTGAATGATCAGGCTAGCGCTTTGGCCTTGAGCTGCTGGTATTCACTTTCGGTAATAACACCATCGTCCCACAACTTTTTGGCATCAGATATCTGCTCGGCTGGCGATTTACCAGCGACCTCACGGATATACTCGTTGGTTGCAGAGACATTTTTTTGTAGCTGTGCACGATGCCGTTCAGCCATACCTTTACCCCGGGCAATAAGGTAAACCAGAGAGGTTAACAACGGGATGAAAAGCAGGAAGACAATCCACACGGCCTTATAAAAACCGCTTAGTTGATGATCACGAAAAAGATCGGAAACGACTTGGAACAAAATAAACAGATAGGCGATAAAAAAGAAGAATGAAAATGTCGTTACCAAAATATCCCAAAGGGTGAGTAGATGATAGGTCATTAGCGCTCCTTTCTATTCAATTATAACGGGAATCAAAATCAGCCATAAACACATCATAAGTATATGTCGCTATTCTATTTTTTCCATGTTGGATGATAAAAATGCCAATCTGTCCTGGCTTGATGGCAGGTTCTCTTACCCCTGGTTACGCCAATAGCCGTGCTGGCTGACATCATCGACAATTTCCTGCACGGTCACTTTAGCCTCAATATCATTGAAAAAGTCACTGGTAGCGATCTCGGTTTTATCATTAAGGCCGGGGATCACCGTAAGATGGCTTTCCGGGTAGATCTCGTGAACACGAGTTTGCAACTCAGCAAGATAAGCTTCCCGGCTTTTATCAGACAAGTTTCTGAACAGGTTTTTATCCACTTTCACGTCGATTTTCATACCAATTTGCCCTGTAAAAATAGAGTGGGATATGCCATATCAGGATAGCGCTGGCGGCAGGATTTTGATGAGGTATTTATGGCATTTGGAAGGCCGCCAGTAATGAATCCCGATCCCGCCGCTTTAATCATCAATACCAACACGTAAACCCGTGCGGCTTTGCCGAACTTACAGCCATTTGGGGTTGTGTGTGAAAGAGATGGTCAGCCACCGGTGGGGGCCATCCTCACCAATTGCATCTGCAATTTTATCGCGGATTTTATCAAATTTGGTGACGCCGCTGTTTTCCATACTTTCTGGAATGACAATGTGGATCTCGATAAACAACCCGCGGCCGATACGAGTCGCGTAGTTGGAGTAATCGAGGAAACCATATTCCAGGGTCAACTGCGCCATGATGGATTCCATTTTGCAGTCCAGGTTGTCAGGCGTCATTTGTAACACCTCTCTCACTGCGGCCATAACGGTTTTGATCGGTACCGGTATTAATGCCAATGTTAATACGGCTAACGCAAAGGGGTCTGTATAGACATTAAGATACTCATAACGGGTTCCTTCCATCAACCAGGAAAGAACAAAGGCCAATAATAAAGCAGAACTGATACATGCCGACATTAACCAACTTTTAGTATCCAATGCGATAAGCTCTGACTTTATTCTTTGATTAAACCGGCGCTGTTTAAAATAAAGCGTAAAACAGAAAATACTGACGGTGATGGCATAGACAATTGCCCATCCCAGCTCGAGCTCACGTCCACCATCAAAAATCCCCTTAACGGCGTTAACAAAGGCATACAAACACAGCAAAACCAATAAGCTGCCGTTAAACGCCAGCACCAAGGGTTCTACATGCCAGAATCCGTACTGGAAACGGCGGCTGTGCGGTTGCCCCAGCAGGCGGGAAACCAACAAAGACAATGAGCACATGCCTGCATCCAGGGCCGAAAACATACCATCAAAAACAATCGACATCGAACCGCAAAGAATGCCAAACACGATCCCTGCACCTGCAATAAATAATGTGCATAAAATTGAGCGTTTGAGAATTCTTTGTTCCAGTTCGGTACTTTGCAACTGTTGTTGAATATTAGCCGATGCGGTTGCCATCATTCACCCTTATTTTATAACGTCAACAGCCTCTCGTTAATGTTAAAACGCGTTGGTCTGCAGCAGACACACAGACCAGCGCTGACATTGGAATACTTTTAGAGCGGGTAACGTAATATGGCATTTATATCGGCACCAGAAGGTAAATCGCCGCTGCGCACGGCTAAAACTCTTGCGCCGGTAGCCATCGCCCGCTTGGCAATCTCATCAATTAAACCGTAAGTATTTTCCTCATCACTGCCACTGAAAGTGATTAATCCCTGATCATCTATGGTGCCGTTCAGCGTGCTGTCGAGGTTAACCAGTAACAGCTCAATGGCACCGAAGGTGGCTGCCCTAGCCGCATCTGAAAGATCCTGAGTGACACGGCGTTCCCCTGAACGGATTTCAAAACGCGATGCTAACGCGTTTAATTGCGCCTGATAATAGTCATCCATTAATGGCCGCACCAGCGTCACCAACTCAGAGGCGCCGAGGTGTTCAGCGTTCCTAAAAAGGGTTTCATCTGTCAGGTTAGACAAGGAATTGGTTGAGCGGTAGATCGAGGCTAAAGGTTCAGAACTGACAAGGATAAGGGGCGAGTCATGTCTGGCAAATATTGGGCGTAACGCCTGGTCAATTTTGCGGGTGTATTGTGCCAGCCGCACTTTATGATGCACCGCACCATGATGATGATCATTCAACGCAGCCTCCCCCATCGCCTCCTTCAAGTGCGTGGGCATTTCTGGCACGTTCATTTCTTCTGCTGGCGCATCTGCAAAGAATTCAATCAGACGTGTTTGATTTTCAGAAAGTGCGAGGATGTAGGCCGAATGAGGGAAAGTTAATGCACGCAATAACGGTTTAAGGAAGAAGCGCTCCCCCACGACAAGCCGATTGGATAACTCATTTGCCAGGCGGTAAGTTCGGATGCTGTCCGGCGTTGCAAACACTGCCAGGCTTCTTGCATGCAGATCCCAAAACGATACATCTTCCAAGACGGAATACAGTTCTTCTTCTAGCGAAGCGATGCTGCGTTTATCCAAACCAGTGTCCGCAACCTGCAACAGCGCCTCCTTGATGAAGTTACCAAGCTGGATTTTGCTGGCTTCCAATTGTTGGTGCAAAGGAGAAGTTTCAAGATAAATTGAGACGCAGGCTGGTGAGCGGATATCAGCTAAATAGGCATACTCTTCACGACTTGGGATATCAACATAAAGCATGGATCACCTCGCAAACTGACGGTTTCAGGCTGTGCGATCCTTTAGTTCGTACAACTGGAACAACCAAAATAGTTGGTGGGAACCCACGCACATACCATATGGACTTTAACTATAGTTGTTCCCTTACATTACCGATGGAGAGCCAGAGAAATTTTTGCGTCTGGAAGGTGATGCATTCAACACTCCCCTGACTTTTGTAAGCCTGGCCTGAGCATTGCCAGCGAAGTTTGCGCAGCGCTTCCAATTTTTACCTGTGGCAGCTTATTGTCCCCTGGGCTGATATAGCGGTGGCAAAGGTCTTGATACCCCTATCGCCAGCAGTAACACGCAAGCCTCGGTTTTTGCCGGCATCGGCCCAGCTTCTGTCCGATAATGTCGTTCTTTTTCTGGCTTTAGACGACAAAGGTTTGCCAGCTTGTTTGCCTGTCATATATGTGCCGTTTTATGATCAACCAATTGATTTATTTGAGCGGCTATACCTTTCAACGAAATCACAATCAATTTTAAATTCAATGGATTGGAACCGATAATCTTCTGGGCAGCACTGAAAACCCGACGCCCACACGCCTATGATGCATTGGTGTGTTAACGCTGATAATTAAAGGCTATTTTAGAAAAATAAGGAAAAACTGCGCTTTAGCCTACATTTTATTAACTACCTGATTTTACGAGTATTGTTGCGTTATTCACTGAGCGTTATACTTTCATCTCCACCAGTCACCACTCCGAGTGTACTCATGAATCGATACTACGTTTCTGGCAGAGAAGGCCAGTTTGAGAAAGACTCTGGCGAACAGGTTTTGGCCAATAAGCTTGGGATTGCTGATTCAAATGAGATCGATGACGCCGAGCTGGTACTGCTGGAGCAGCTTTATCGCTCTGTTTTTGAGAATCACTTTCCGCTTGGGAAGCTCACCGTTGAGATACTGAAAGGCTGGCACCATCGCTGGTTAGGCAACATCTATGAGTGGGCTGGACAAGAAAGGATGGTTAATATCAGCAAAGGCGGTTTTATGTTTGCCCCCTCAGCGCAACTGCCCAAATTGCTGAACGATTTCGATGTGAAATATCTCGCCCGTTACACACCGTGTACAGATATGAGCGAAGAACAGTTGATTGAAGCTATCGCAATAACCCATGTGGAACTCATACTCATCCACCCATTCAGAGAGGGAAATGGACTGTTAGCCGATGTGATGGCGGTTCAGGCTGGCTATAAGCCGTTGGATTATCAGAGCTGGGAGCAGAACAAAACCCACTATATATCAGCCATTCACACGGGGATGTCAATGAACTACGAACCAATGAAACACTGGGTCAGTGAGGGATTAAGAAGGGATTAGGCGAGGCGCAGATGCGCGAACTTTTTACGTGCAGCTTCCAGCGAAGCTTCAACACTCGCTGAAGGTTGGCCTGTTTCAACAGCTGTTGACGTCGCCACAGAACGCACAATGTCCGCGCGAGATGGTTTAGCGTACATCACCTGCTCTTTTTTGTTAGTGCTCATAGCGACTCCTGATTAACTAATCCACTGGTTACAGTATACCAAGGATCGTAGAGAACTGCTGTCATTAACTCAGGGGAAGTCTGTGCTGTCGCATGAAAGGATGTCAATCTTGAAGATGGTACAATACACTTACGTGAAACCAAAAGCGGGATTGGGCGCTATGTTCAGTTGTCTCAGCAGGCCATCGAATTTATTCAGCAATTATCATCAAAAAATGAAGTTTATATATTCTCTTCACAATACAGGCGTACCCCTATCGTTCAAGAGTATCTAAATGCTGCTGCCGGAACGTTGTGAAAAGAAGGGAAAATGCTTGATATCCCTCTCTGGACACCTCATGACTTACGCAGAACCGTGCGCACTGGCTTGGCTAGTCTTGGATGTCCCAATGAAGTTGCGGAGGCCGTATTAGGCCACTCGCCCAAAGGGATTGTCGGCGTGTATAACCTCCATAGCAACGATAAAGAATGCAAGGTTTGGCTGCAAAAAGAGACTGTAATTTAAATTGTGTAATTGCCTGTTTTTGATATGTTCTTCCTGACAATGGAGACAGGCAAATTATGGACGAAAAGAAACTTAAGGCACTGGCTGCCGAACTGGCTAAAGGCCTCAAAACCGAAGCCGATCTTAATGCGTTTTCTCGTATGCTGACCAAGCTCACCGTCGAAACGGCGTTGAATGCTGAGCTTACCGAACACCTTGGTCATGAAAAAAATGCCCCTAAAACAGGTTCGAATACCCGCAACGGTTACTCATCAAAGACGCTGCTCACTGATGATGGCGAGGTCGTACTGAATACACTCCGTGATCGCGAAAACACTTTCGAGCCTCAGTTAATCAAGAAAAATCAGACACGTATCACGCAGATGGACAGCCAGATTTTATCCTTGTATGCCAAAGGAATGACCACAAGGGAAATCGTTGCCACATTCAAGGAGATGTACGATGCCGATGTGTCACCCACGCTAATATCCAAAGTCACTGATGCCGTCAAAGAACAGGTCACCGAGTGGCAGAATCGCCCCCTCGACTCACTGTATCCCATTGTTTACCTTGACTGTATCGTGGTGAAAGTGCGTCAAAATGGTAGTGTCATCAACAAGGCCATCTTCCTGGCTCTGGGGATTAATACCGAAGGTAAAAAAGAACTGCTGGGCATGTGGCTAGCCGAGAATGAGGGAGCAAAGTTCTGGCTCAACGTGTTGACCGAGTTAAAAATCGGGGGCTTCAGGACATCCTGATTGCCTGCGTGGACGGCTTGAAGGGCTTCCCAGAGGCGATAAACAGCGTTTATCCGCAAACCCACATCCAGTTATGCATTATCCACATGGTGCGTAACAGCCTGAAATACGTTTCGTGGAAAGACTACAAAGCGGTGACTAGCGTGCTGAAAACGGTGTATCAGGCCCCGACAGAGGAAGCCGCCCTGATGGCATTGGATAAGTTTGCAGGTATCTGGGATGAGAAATACCCGCAAATCAGCAAAAGCTGGCGTACTCACTGGGAAAATCTCAACACGTTCTTCGGTTACCCTGCGGATATCCGCAAGGCCATTTACACGACCAACGCTATAGAATCGCTGAACAGCGTAATCCGGCAGGCGATAAAGAAACGTAAGGTGTTCCCAACAGACGACTCAGTGCGAAAAGTGATTTATCTGGCGATCCAGGCAGCATCGAAAAAATGGAGTATGCCAATCCAGAACTGGCGGTTGGCGATGAGCCGCTTTATTATCGAGTTTGGTGACCGTCTAAACGAGCACCTTTAATACGCTGGCAGTTACACAGAATTATGGACAGGCTCTGCAAAAATGGGCAGATTATCTCGACACGTTGGGAACATGTTTTTCACCCGTTCATTTTAGCCTTGAGTGGCACAAGGCTAAAATGAATTTTTTCTTGTTCTTTACTCGGTTGTTATTTAGCTAAATGTAGTGTTTTTTACACACCTTGGTGAATTGGTGCATAATCATGTTCAGCGGCTACAAAAAATCATTCATACTTATGCTCTATTCACCTCATCGAGTATTTCTTTATACGTGTGCACAATTTTTATATTATTCGCTACTTTAGCTGTTTCAGCCGAAGGGCGAAACAAGAAGCCTTTATCAGCATTAATGATCATTTCTAAATCATTAAAAGCATCACCAACTGCAAGTATCTTAGATGCACCACCATTCCGTCTTAACTCATTAACGACATCAATTTTCCCATGCAGGCGACTGTACTCAGCGCCAGAGATAAACCCGTCTTCATTACACTTAAAATGATGGCACTTTAGCTCTAGATTTCCTAGGTTTTTGAGGAACGGCAGAACCATTTGATAGAAGGCATCTGAAACCAATATAATTCGATAACTTAGTTTTAGTTGGGTTATAAAATCCAAAGCACCAGGTAATAATGGCAAATCAGAAATTTCCTTTACAACATCTGATAATTTTAACTTGTTTTTATAAAGAGTATCAATTCTGTCGTTAACTAACTTTTTATAGTCAGGCTCTTCACGAGTTGTACGCGATAGTGAGAGTAACCCTGTTTTTTTGCAAGAAAGGGCCACATCTCAGGGATTAAAACACCTTCCACATCAATACATGCAATTTTCATTGTATTACCTCTTTAACTAATCATAGGTGAAAATGCTAATGCCCCGCCAAGACCGATTAATATACCACCAATAGTTTTATTGAGTATTGTTTGCTTCGAAAGCATTACTTCACGCAAAGTTACATTAGAAAAGAACAGTGCTACTAGGCTGAACCAGGCCCAGTGAGCAAAAGACATAAATAGCCCATAAGCAATCTGTAATGACAGAGGTGTTGAAGGATTAACAACCTGAGTATAAGTACTCACCACAAACAATGTAGTTTTCGGATTTAACGCATTTGTTAAGAAACCTGTACGTAGAGCACCAAATGGTGATATTCCCACTGAGGATGTAAGGTCTATATCCAACTGTATTTTAGTAAAGAAAGTTTTGTAACCTATGTATATCAGATAAATGGCCCCAACAATTTTTATTGCTGAAAATAAAAATTTTGAATGTGATATAATAAATCCAATGCCCATCATTGTATATGTCACATGAACTTGAACTCCTAGTGCGATCCCAACAGCGGCAAGTAAGCCAGCACGACGGCCATAAAGATAACTATTTCTAGTTACCATGGCAAAATCTGCACCAGGGCTAATTACAGCCAAAATAGTTATTATTGCAACAGCTACTAACTCCATCATACTTCTTACCTTTTAATAAAGACTTCATATCTTAGGTGAGTGCATCTACACCGTTCAATATAAGTATATTTAATTTTTTATTCTAACTTTGGCCCTGTTGTTTATCGAAGGGCCAATAAAATCCATCGTCAGAAATACCAATATCATGCTCAAATAACACTACAGGCAGATAGTGTTAGGTGTTAATACAATCTAATTTTTACGCCTAAATGTGGCAACAAGAACATCTCGATAGGCTTCTTCAGTTATGACATCTTGTACTATTGAACTGACACCGTGATATACATAGTGGTCGTTTAAAATAGCAATGTCGCCAGGTTTTTTTAGGGTGAAATTGGTAATGTGTTTTTTATCTAAATCATAAATAGTTGTCTCACCATTAATAACATTATGGCGTTCTACCATCATCATCATAACAAAATCGACACCATCACGATGAACTCCTTCAGGAGTTGGCTTCCCTTTTTCTTCACTACTGGCTTCTATTCTGAACTGATGAACTTCAATATGCCATGCTTGCCCAGATATTTGTTGGTTGAATAGCTCACATCCTAATTTGATAACACTATTCATCGTGTTACCATGCAAGATATGGTGGTGGATAGGTTCGTAATGACGCTCTATACCACCATTGAGATTATTATAATCACGGCCTTGATAGTGAGGTTGTTCTGGTTCTTTTTTCCATTGTTCACTTGATGGAAGAGCGCTCAATGTGGCATAACGACGTTTTCTGTATTTCCCACTATCTGCCATGTAGTCATCAAGAACAAGATCGTGCCAACTATCTTGGAAAATTTTCCAATCACTGAGCGCATCAACATCCTTACTTTTAAGTAGAGAGGAACACATTTCGCTATCGATAAAACAAAAATTATTTTTCTTTAACTCATGATTGATTCTTACTAGTTCTTTTTCTGCTTTTCGAGGGATTTGGTTGACTTCAACAACTGATTCTAACTCATTGAATAAACTCATTTTAGACAACTCTCCATGTGTATAAAAAAGCTCAAAACCACTTAGTTGGTAATATAAAATCACACATCTTTACCATTAATAATATTGAGTTATAATCATTGAAATTGTTGAGAAAATGTCATCTATTATGAAGATTCCCCCGTTGAACACTTTGCGCTTTTTTGAAGCGGTAGCCCGACATCAAAGCTTGATTAAGGCTTCTCAAGAGCTATGCGTTACACAGTCCGCCGTCAGTCGTCAGATCAAGCAGCTAGAGGATACATTAGGGATATCGCTGTTTGAGCGCAGGAATAGAGCCATCTTTTTAACTCCAGATGGAGTGAGGCTTAAGATAGCTTGCCAAGAGATGCTTGAAATCCTCAAAGCAGCTATGGAGCAACTGGGTTCATGCCAATCAGACCAACCTTTGGTTGTTTCATGTGAACCGACAATTATGATGAGGTGGTTAATCCCGCGTTTACCTGTTTTCAATAAAAAGCAACCTGATATACAGATCCATCTTTTTGCTGCTGGGGGGCCTATAGATTTCGCTCGCAGTCACGTTGATTTGGCATTGCGACGTGATGATTTTAACTGGGACAGAAATATTTTTTCGGAAATGATAGGGCAGGAACTTATGGGGCCGGTATCTAAAGCTGAATTATTAGGTAGCGCGTTTCCACTCGCGAAGATTAATGCGTTGCATACTCATACGCGGCCTGATGGTTGGCAACATTGGCTAAAAATTAACAACTTTAATATGGAAATAATCAAGAATACTTGGTTCGAGCACTTTTATATTATGCTCGAAGCAATTGGAGCGGGGGTCGGAATAGGGCTTTGTTCCTTATATATGGTTGAGAAAGGGCTTAGGAATGGGCAATTGATAGCTCCTTGTGGTTTTGTTCCCGATGGTTCTTCGTATCATTTGTTATCATCAGAACCTTTTCATATAGACCATAGAAAAACTGCTTTTCTTACATGGATACGGGAAGAATTTAATGATAGTAAAAATTTTTATCTAAATCAAAATAATTGAATCAATGTTTCAAGACAATCTTCAAAAATGGATGCTGCCAATCCCCCTCATCGATCAGGCAGTAAGATACAAACCCATCATGCTCTAACGCGCAAACAAGCCCCAGATGTGCGGTAACGAAGTCATAGACGGCCCGGCTTTCCAACCCTTGCAGCATATGAGCCAGTAGCTTGCGGCGCATTACGTCACACTTCCACCACTTACCCGTTACCACGCATTTGTAAGTGCAGTTGAAGGTCTGGCCCACTGCGTTTGTAACACAACGCCCATAGCGGTTAGTTCGGGTAGTTCTTCAAGCCTTGATTAAATCATGCCTAGGTGGCTACAGAAGCCTAATGTAGCCACTACTTGAGGGTTGCATCATCCAGCATTTAAAAACGAATGATTGATTTAGCTCGCTTCTTGGGCTTGCCCGAACCTACCTCAGTAACACTCTGATGCTTCAACTTTAACCGGAGATAGGGGTGTACCCATTTCAACAGAACGCTGCTGACCAGCCCATCATGCTCACTTGAACCACATACGCCAGGATTCAGCAAGATCGTCTCATACGTCGCTTGGCTTTCAATGCCCTGTAGCATATGGCTGAGGATGCGACGGCGATCCTCCTGAGTAATCTTCTTGGGGTTAACCAGATATGTTTGACGCACTGCATTGCGGATTGCCAGTCCCCGCCCCGGGCAGTTAACTCCTAGCCCAATGTAGACTTCGACAAGCTGTTTTAGCTTCTTTCGGATTGGCTTAATGAACTCACGCCAGCTATCCGCCTTCTCTACCGCCACGTCATACCCATAAGCGTTATACAAAATGTTGAATACTTCACTGTCCCTATGCTTCCTGACTTCGCCAAGTGAGTAAATCAGACTGTAAATCAAAGTTTTGCCGATCCTTCGTCAATATCGAAGCGCCGCATCACTTTTTCTTTGGTGATTTTCTTCAGGCCTACACGCTTAAGCCCATATTTCTCAAGTTCATGGCGCAGGATGGTCAATTGGCTGCTTTCGATGTCATAGTTGTAGCCTTCAAAGATATGCCACTTAATGGTGGATTTTAACGTCTGAAAGCCACCATGCTTCTCAAAAGAGCGTGTACCCAGATCAGCCACGTTATATTCAGGCCAGTACTCCACCACCAAGGGAACGCTGCTGACGAGTCTACAGCCACGCTCAGCAAGATGATTCAAAAACATAGTCTTCTGGAGCGCCTCCCTTTCATTCAAGGGCTGATAGGCTTGTAGTTTATCCAGGTTAATACGCAACCCACCCATGTTGCGGTACACTTCCCGCATATAAACTTGCGTTTCCCGAGACATAATATGGCGTACAGAATGCTTGGGTTTGCGGCATTCCGATAGAGCCTTCTGGATCAATGATTCCTCGGTAAAACTGTCTAGATTCCGCCTACGGCGTGCAGTCGTGAGATAAATCAGGCGATCGGTACGTTGCATATACTCAGCATGTTTTTGATCGCCAAACCATCTACGAAGATGGGCCTTTGAACAGGCCTCGTCGTGAGGACAGAATTTGTCTACCGATGTGGGGTCAGTCCAACCAACCCTTCAACTGTCAGCACTGTCGCTTTCGGTTTTTGACTCTCTTCTAATAACCGTTGCTTTTCATCCTTCAGCTCAGAAGCCGGACAGCGCCCTTCACTTCTGAATAGTTTGAGTTCTTGCAATCTCATCCGGGCCATTGCATGTGAAGTTTGCGTAACGCTTCCAATTTTTACCTGTGACAGCTTATTGTCCCCTGGGCTAGTATAGCGATGGCAAAGGTCTTGATACCCCTATCGCCAGCAGTAGCACGCAAACCTCGGTTTTTGCTGGCATTGGCCCGGCCTCTGTCCGATAACGTCGTTCTTTCTCTGGCTTTAGGCGACAAAGGTTTGCCAGCCTGTTTGCCTGTCATATATGCTCCGTTTTATGACCAACCAATTGATTTATTTGAGCGGCTATACCTTTTGCTCCACCTGAATGCTGTAGCGGTTTTTTATGAGGCAACGTGATACCCAATGATGACAACGAAATCACAATCAATTTTAAATTCAATGGATTGGAACCGATAATCTTATGAGCAGCACTGAAAAACTCGACGCCCACACGCCAATGATGCAGCAGTATCTGCGCCTTAAAGCGCAGCATCCTGAGATCCTGTTGTTCTACCGCATGGGGGATTTCTACGAGCTGTTCTATGACGATGCCAAACGTGCATCTCAACTGCTGGAAATATCACTCACCAAGCGTGGTGCTTCCGCGGGGGAACCAATCCCGATGGCGGGCATTCCTCATCATGCGGTAGAAAACTATCTCGCCAAGCTGGTTCAACAAGGGGAATCTGTCGCAATTTGCGAACAGATTGGCGATCCGGCCACCAGCAAAGGCCCGGTCGAACGCAAAGTCGTGCGTATCGTTACTCCAGGCACCATTACCGATGAAGCCCTGCTGCAAGAACGGCATGACAATCTGCTGGCCGCTATCTGGCAGGATGGCCGTGGCTTTGGTTATGCCACGTTAGATATCAGTTCCGGCCGTTTCCGCGTCGCCGAGCCAGAAGATCTCGAAACCATGGCTGCCGAGCTGCAACGCACCAACCCGGCGGAACTGCTCTACCCGGAAACGTTTGAACAAATGGCGCTAATCGAACAGCGTCATGGGCTCCGCCGCCGCCCGTTATGGGAATTTGAACTCGAAACCGCTCGCCAACAGTTGAACCTGCAATTCGGTACCCGCGATCTTACCGGCTTTGGCGTTGAACAGTCCCATCAAGCACTGCGTGCAGCAGGTTGCCTGCTGCAATATGTCAAAGATACCCAGCGCACCTCATTACCCCATATCCGTGGTATCACCATGGAACGCCAGCAAGACGGCATTATTATGGATGCGGCAACCCGCCGTAATCTTGAAATCACCCAAAGCCTTTCCGGCGGCAGCGAAAATACCCTGGCCGCCATACTTGATCGCACCGTGACGCCGATGGGCAGCCGCATGTTGAAACGCTGGTTGCATATGCCAACCCGCGACATGAGCGTGCTGAACAACCGTCAACAAGCGATTACCGCGCTACAGGAACTGAGCACTGAGTTGCAGCAGCCGTTGCGCCAGGTTGGCGATCTTGAGCGCATTCTTGCCCGCCTGGCACTGCGCACCGCTCGCCCACGCGATCTGGCCCGCATGCGCCACGCCTTCCAACAATTACCGGATATTCGTGCACTGCTGGAAAACGATGAAACGCCTCAGGTACAGAAACTGTTGTCGCAGGTAAGCCAGTTTGACGAACTGCTGGCTTTACTGGAACGTGCCATTGTGGAAGCACCGCCGGTCCTGATCCGGGATGGTGGGGTAATAGCTCCAGGCTATAACGAAGAGCTGGATGAATGGCGTGCGCTGGCAGACGGTGCCAGTGACTATCTGGATCGCCTGGAGATCCGCGAGCGTGAAAAGCTGGGTCTGGATACGCTAAAAGTAGGTTTCAATGGAGTACATGGATACTACATTCAGGTCAGCCGTGGGCAGAGCCACCTGGTGCCAATCCACTATGTCCGCCGCCAGACATTGAAAAATGCGGAACGCTATATCATCCCGGAACTGAAAGAGTATGAAGACAAAGTACTGACTTCAAAAGGGAAGGCATTGGCCATAGAGAAAGGGCTATATGAAGAGCTTTTCGATCTGTTGCTGCCCCACCTTGAAGCGCTGCAACAGAGTGCGGGTGCATTGGCAGAGCTGGACGTTTTAGCCAACCTGGCGGAACGTGCCGAAACGCTGAACTATACCTGCCCAACCATTAGCGAGCAGCCTGGTATCCGTATCGCCGATGGCCGTCACCCAGTTGTGGAGCAGGTTTTAAGAGAGCCCTTTATTGCCAACCCGGTCTCACTCTCGCCGCAACGCCGAATGTTGATTATTACTGGTCCAAATATGGGGGGAAAAGCACCTATATGCGCCAAACCGCGCTGATTGTTCTAATGGCGCACATCGGCAGTTTTGTACCTGCGACCAAAGCCACGATCGGCCCGGTGGATCGTATCTTTACCCGCGTAGGGGCTGCAGACGATCTGGCCTCTGGCCGCTCCACTTTTATGGTGGAAATGACCGAGACCGCCAATATCCTGCATAACGCCACGGAGAACAGCCTGGTGTTAATGGATGAGATTGGCCGCGGCACCTCCACTTACGACGGGCTTTCACTTGCCTGGGCCTGTGCAGAAAACCTGGCCAGCCGCATCAAAGCCATGACGCTGTTTGCCACGCATTACTTTGAACTGACCACCCTGCCAGAAAAAATGGAAGGCGTGGTTAATGTTCACCTGGACGCATTAGAACACGGCGACACCATTGCCTTTATGCACAGCGTACAAGATGGGGCCGCCAGCAAAAGCTACGGCCTGGCAGTTGCGGCATTGGCCGGAGTACCGCGTGATGTGATCAAACGTGCGCGCCAGAAACTTCGCGAATTGGAAACTCTCTCAAACCAGACAGCGGCTGGCACGGTGGATGCCACCCAGATGACGCTGCTGAACGAAGAGGTTTCTCCGGCCGTGGAAGCGTTGGAGGCGTTGGATCCCGATTCATTGTCGCCGCGCCAGGCACTCGAGTGGATCTATCGCTTGAAAAGTCTGGTCTGAGTCTTAACGCTTGTTAATATGCCCACTAAACCAGCGCCCTGTTTGTGGTAAGGCCCGCTCTCCTTTGGATAGCGGGCTGTAAAGAAACAAAATCAATTGCATAAAAAAACGGTGAGCCTAGGCCCACCGTTTTTATTTTAATGGTTGAATACGTTTATTCGCGGAACAGTGCCTCAATGCTCAGGCCCTGCATTTGCAGAATTTCACGCAGGCGGCGTAAGCCTTCAACCTGGATCTGACGAACACGCTCGCGAGTCAGGCCAATCTCACGGCCCACATCTTCCAGCGTTGCCGCTTCGTAGCCCAGCAGGCCGAAACGGCGAGCCAACACTTCACGCTGTTTGGCGTTCAATTCGAACAGCCATTTAACGATGCTTTGTTTCATGTCATCGTCTTGCGTAGTGTCTTCTGGCCCATTGTCTTTTTCATCTGCCAAAATATCCAGCAGCGCTTTCTCGGAATCACCACCCAACGGCGTATCCACAGAAGTGATACGTTCGTTCAGGCGCAGCATACGGCTGACGTCGTCAACCGGCTTGTCGAGTTGCTCCGCAATCTCTTCTGCGCTTGGTTCGTGATCCAGTTTGTGAGAGAGCTCGCGCGCGGTGCGCAAATAGACATTCAGCTCTTTGACGATATGGATTGGCAAACGGATCGTACGGGTTTGATTCATAATCGCCCGTTCAATCGTCTGGCGGATCCACCAGGTTGCATAGGTTGAAAAACGGAAACCGCGTTCTGGGTCAAACTTTTCCACCGCACGGATCAGACCAAGGTTACCCTCTTCGATCAGATCCAGCAGCGCCAGGCCACGATTGCTATAACGACGGGCAATTTTAACGACCAACCTCAGGTTACTTTCTATCATGCGGCGGCGGGACGGCACGTCTCCGCGCAGTGCACGCCGCGCAAAATAAACTTCTTCCTCTGCGGTCAGCAGAGGTGAGTAACCGATTTCGCCCAGATAGAGCTGCGTTGCATCCAATACGCGTTGGGTAACACCTTGAGACAACAGTTCGTCTTCCGCCAAGTCATTCTCACTGGCCTCTTCTTCTACCAGTGCTTTTTCATCGAATGACTCAGCCTCCGTGGCGTTCTCATCGAAATCTGCATCGTCATGTAACTCGTTAACTTTCAGCGTATTTTGGCTCATAAAGCGGCTCCTACCCGTGATACCGCGAGCAGAATACAACGCATTCTGCCCAATCTATCGCTGCGGAAGATAACGCAGCGGGTTTACGGATTTCCCCTTGTAACGAATCTCAAAATGCAAACGTACTGAACTGGTTCCGGTGCTTCCCATCGTTGCTATTTTCTGCCCCGCCCTTACTTCTTGTTGTTCCCGGACCAGCATTGTGTCGTTATGGGCGTAGGCACTCAGGTAATCATCATTGTGTTTGATGATGATTAGATTACCGTAACCCCGTAAAGCGTTGCCTGCATACACTACACGGCCATCGGCGGTAGCGAGGATAGGCTGCCCACGGGTGCCAGCGATATCAATACCTTTATTCCCACCTTCCGATGAGGAGAAGCTATCGATAACCTTACCGTCAGTTGGCCACTTCCAGCTACTAACCGGAGCGCTGTTGCTGGCGGTGCTGCTCACCGGAGGTGTTGCAGCTGGCGCGGTAACAGGAGCAGCGGCTGAGCCTGCCACAACTGCTCCTGATGCAGGCAACATTTTACCTACATTCTGTTTACCCGAATTACCAGAATACGCGTTCGTTGATTGAGAATCAACCGTTGCAGTTTGTATCTGGCTACTGGAAGGCGGCTTCGGTACACCGCCGCTGGTTGCGTCTGTTGCTGCCAACATACCGCCGTTTCCATTAGCGGAACCATTACCCAATTGCAGGGTTTGTCCTACCTCCAGGCTGTAGGGTTGAGGAATATTGTTTCGCTGGGCCAGATCGCGGAAATCGTTCCCGGTGATCCAGGCAATATAGAACAGCGTATCGCCATGTTTTACGGTATAGGTGCTACCGCTGTAGCTCCCTTTGGGGATTGAGTTGTAACTGCGATTGTAAACAATACGCCCCTGTGCAGCCCCCGCCACCCGCATTACCGGATGCGGCAGCTCCGCCACCACCAACGCTGCTGATAGGTGCCGAGGTAGAATTATCATTCGAACAGCCTGCCAACCCCAAACTTAACATCGTACACACCACAACTCGGCGCAAAGTAATCATTGGGCTTCCCGTGCTCATGCTTCCCCCATGACAGCAATATCAGCGTTATATCCAAACGTAGCTGAGCTTTCGTATTATCCCAGCTCTACAACGAAAAATTTCCCCGGCCGACCTCTGCATACCAGAAGGCCTCGTGCCCGAGAGCTAAAAAACAGCGCCGCCAATGCTAACCACATTGGCAATGTCATGCCATAAGACAACGACATAGAAGAACAATTCTATTGAAAATTAATATTATTTAAACGCTAAAACCTAACCTGACTAAATGAAAAAGCAATGGGTAACGTCGTTTTAAACGCAAGTTATGCCAGTTCGCCTTTCACCAAAGGAACGAATCTCACCGCTTCAACAGCATTGATAGAAAATTCATCACCGCGCCGTTGAATACATTGCAGCATCTGCGCCTGTTCCCCTACCGGCAGTACCAGAATGCCGCCTTCGTCCAACTGTTGCATCAGCGCCTGTGGGATTTCTGGCGGTGCGGCAGTGACGATGATCGCATCAAATGGGCCTCGCGAGGCCCAGCCCTGCCAACCGTCACTATGCCGTGTCGAGACATTATGCAGATCAAGCTGCTTCAGACGGCGCTTCGCCTGCCACTGCAAGCCTTTGATACGCTCAACGGAGCAGACGTGCTGCACCAGATGCGCCAGGATCGCAGTCTGATAGCCAGAACCGGTGCCGATCTCAAGCACCCGCGAAGTCGGCTGCAAATTCAGCAGTTCGGTCATACGCGCAACCATATAAGGTTGAGAAATCGTCTGCCCCGAACCAATAGGGAGCGCCGTATTTTCATAGGCTTTATGTTCTAAAGCTTCATCAACAAAACGCTCACGCGGAACGTTTTCGATTGCCTTAAGCAGTCGTTCGTCCCTGATCCCCTGCTGGCGCAATTGCGTCAGCAACGTTTGTATGCGTTTGTTCACCATTACCCGCTAACCTCAGCTTTGGTTAACCATGTTTTTAGCACATCCTGTGCCCCATAGGCGGTCAAATCTACCTGTAAAGGCGTTACTGCCACATAACCCTGCTCGACTGCGGCAAAATCCGTGTCCGGTCCAGCGTCAAATTTATCCCCCGGTGGCCCAATCCAATACAGCTTCTGCCCACGAGGATCCTGTTGGCAGAACACTTTTTCGGCAGGGTGCCGACTACCGCAACGGGTCACGCGTATCCCTTTGATCTCCGCCAGAGGCAAATCGGGGACGTTAATATTAAGAATTTTGCCGGTGCGCAGCGGTTCACGTTGCAAGGCGCGTAACAAACGGCAGGTGATCGCCGCCGCGGTGTCATAATGCTGGTGGCCATTGAGCGACACGGCTAGCGCCGGAAAGCCAAGATGGCGGCCTTCCATCGCGGCTGCAACCGTCCCAGAATAGATAACGTCGTCCCCCAGGTTAGGCCCGGCATTGATACCAGACACCACAATATCCGGCGCTGGAGACATCAGGGCATTGACCCCCAGATAGACACAATCGGTGGGAGTCCCCTGCTGAACCGCAATATCGCCGTTTGCCAAGGTTATTGTACGCAACGGCGATTCCAGCGTCAGCGCATTGGAAGAACCACTGCGATTACGATCGGGGGCGACCACCTGCACTTCGGCAAATTCACGCAATGCCGCCGCCAGTACCTGAATACCCGGCGCGGACACGCCGTCATCGTTGCTCAATAGTATTTTCATATTGAATTTAAAAGACTTTTTTCATAAAGCGCATAAAACTGACACATTGACCTACACTGCCATATCTATTTGTTTCTGCTGATATTTTCAATAATAAGTCCAACCTGTCATATTATCCAATCTGGTAAGCCTGATGCGTGAAATCAGGCTTAGACGTTGCCGGGAACATCGCCATCAACGGCCAGCTATCCGATCTACTATACAATTCAACCGCCACTAAATCACCCCTGCTAGCCAGTGAGAGCTGAGGTAATCGCCCTTTCTCATCGCCACTGGCACATCGCTGCCGGGGTTTTGCCTGCCGGTCAACAGCAGAGCCTGCCGCTGCCCGGCCGAAGGTATGCTGGCCATAGTAACCCCAGCACAGCGCGTAGTGCCGACATAGCGCAGCACATCACGCGCCGCTTGTACCTTTATCGCACACGGGTAGAACTGCGAACCACGTGTAAGTATCCCGGCTAAACCCACCCCGTGGCGCCCAGGAAAGTGCGCTAAGGGGAATGCGGCTAATCAATAGTGCTCAATAGGTGATTAATATTGATAGAACTGATCATTAACCCTTTAGTTAAACACGCCCGGATAAACTATATTTTCCCCAGGCATTTAAAATCTGGGTGCACTATAAATTCAGCAGAGCAACACCTCAACATCACAGTGGGTAATGCGATTATAATCAAATAATAACCCCTTAATTATTATAGGGAATCACAATGCGTTCCCCGGTAAGACAAGGTGATTTATCCATTTGATTTTTATCATATTACCCATCAATGATGCCCACAAAAATATCGTTATAATGAGGGTCAAAAATTTAAGGTTATCCGATAAATTACCAGGAATGCATCAACGCACCCCGAAGCACGTATTAATCATCTGAGGTTAAAGAGGGATGTAGCGATAAATGCTGAGGCTATATTTTAATATTCCACTTCTAACAAGCGGCTTGAACCAAAGTCATTGTCAGTAAATAGATAAACGCTGGTCGATTTCTATCTGGCCAGCCGGTGAGCAAATAAAAATCAAAGCGCCACTCTACTGAACCGCATATCAGGAAAGTGACGCTGAATAAGGTAATTACAAACTGATATCCACGTCGCTATTCTCCTGCAGCAGGATTTCGCGTACGACGCTAGTGGCAAAACTACCGGCAGGTAACCAGAAACTTAATTCCACGGTGGTGTCATCCCACCAGTTCCACTGTAATTTCTGCGGCTGTAATAGCAGGGCTCTTCGAGCAGGTTCAACACGTTCGCGTTTTAAAAGCGACAGCAATTCCGGTTGTTGAATCAGACATTGTTGCTCAAACCTCAGCGCTTCCCCTGCGGGGCCAGGTTCACCATCCCCCGGCAACGGGGCTGTGATCATCAGTTCTCCCGCATCCAACCGTTGTTGCAGGCCCGCGAGTTCTTCCTCTTTGGCCACAAACCAACTCCCGCGCCCAGCAAGTTGCAATGCATCCCCTTCCATCACCGTTTGCTGCTGATGGTTCGCTAGGCGCTGGCTGGCAACGGTGTTAAACAACGCACTGCGGCTGGCAGAAAGGTAGAAACTGCGCTTGCTGCGCTCTTTAACCCGGATCTCGTCTTTGGCCCAGCGGCGCGCCATGGTCAAGTTATTCCCCCCGGCCAAAGCGCTGGCTGCCGAAGTAATTGGGTACACCGCCCGCAGCAATAGACTGCAAACGCTGTTCCACTTCGTGGCGATCGCTGATATTCCGTAGTACCAAGGTGAAATCATTGCCCTTCAGCGTGCCAATACGCAACTTGCGTAAATGGCGGGCGGCTTGCAGCACTTCACAACCTTCCAGAGCAAACTGGCTGAGATCGGGAGATTCCTTACCCGGCAAATGCAGGCAAAACCACTGCTCGGTTACCGCATGACGATCTTTCAAACCAGCGTAACTGACCGAACGGGCATGGATACCGGCAAATTTAGCCAGATAGTCCGCCACAAACTGGGTGTTACAGCCGTTTTTACGGATGTTCACCAACAGGTGCTCACCTTCACCATCAGGCGTAAAACCTAAATCTTCAACTACCACAAAATCTTCCGGATTAGCTTTCAGCACTCCGGTGGCCTGCGGTTTACCGTGCAGCCAGGTCAGGTTGGCCATATCCATTCGCTTATTCCTTGATAAGCAAAGCAACAGCTTCGCAGGCAATACCTTCGCCACGCCCGGTAAATCCCAACTGCTCGGTAGTGGTCGCTTTCACATTAACGTCATCCATATGGCATTGCAGATCTTCTGCCAGGAAGATGCGCATCTGAGGAATGTGTGGCGCCATCTTCGGAGCCTGAGCAATGATGGTTACATCCAAATTCCCCAGACGATACCCTTTGGCGCGGATGCGCTTCCAGGCTTCGCGCAGCAGCTCACGGCTATCTGCACCTTTGAATGCCGGGTCGGTATCCGGGAAAAGTTTGCCAATGTCACCTAAAGCCGCCGCGCCTAACAGGGCATCTGTCGCGGCGTGCAGAGCTACGTCACCATCGGAGTGTGCCAGCAGACCTTTTTCATAGGGAATGCGAACACCACCGATCACCAACGGCCCTTCGCCGCCAAATTTATGGACATCAAAACCGTGGCCGATACGCATCTCGCGCTCCTTAATTGTTCAACTGAGTCAGATAGAACGCCGCCAGCGCCAAATCTTCTGGCCGCGTCACTTTAATATTGTCCGAGCGCCCTGGCACCAGCAGCGGGTGATAACCGCAATGCTCCAACGCGGACGCTTCATCCGTTACCGTCGCCCCTTCATCCAGGGCACGTTGCAGGCAGAGTTTAAGTAAATCCAGCGGAAATAGCTGCGGCGTCAGCGCATGCCAAAGATCCTGGCGTTCAACCGTGTGCGAGATGGCACTTTGCCCCACTTCCGCACGCTTCATGGTATCACGCACCGGCGCGGCGAGAATGCCCCCAACCTTGCTATGTCCGGTGATCGCCAGCAGCCGCTCCAGATCGTCAGCATGCAGACAAGGGCGGGCAGCATCATGCACCAACACCCATTCGGCATCACCCGCCAGTTGCAGGCCAGCCATCACAGAATCAGCACGTTGTTGCCCCCCAAAGTGACCAGCACTCGGGGATCCTGAGCGATTGGCAACGCCTGGAATTGGTCATCTTCGGGGCTGATAGCCACAATCACCTGCAAAATACGCGGATGGCGCAACAAAGCGTGGATCGCGTGCTCGAGAAGGGTTTGGTGG
Organism: Serratia sp. L9; assembly: GCF_050632285.1. Classification (NCBI taxonomy): domain Bacteria; kingdom Pseudomonadati; phylum Pseudomonadota; class Gammaproteobacteria; order Enterobacterales; family Yersiniaceae; genus Serratia; species Serratia sp. L9. The sequence goes on from NZ_CP192591.1 coordinate 106,673, forward strand.
CCGATCATTAAATACTGTTTCGGGCAATCGGCCTGCATACGACTGCCGATACCGGCAGCGGGCAGGACAGCGATCACCGAAGGAAAGAAGCCTGCGGAATGGTTCATGCGTTATTTTTGTGGGTTATTTTGCGTGGTGGACGCCGCGCTGCGTCTGGAAGGCTCAGGAACCAGGCGATAGAAAGTCTCACCGGGTTTAATCATACCCAGCTCATTGCGTGCGCGCTCTTCTATCGCTTCCTGACCGCCGTTCAAATCGTCGATCTCGGCAAATAGCTGATCGTTACGCGCTTTTAATTTGGCATTGCTGCCCTGCTGAGCCGTGACATCATCGTTGACGCGCACATAATCGTGGACGCCATTTTTCCCCAGCCACAGCGAGTACTGCAGCCAGCCGAGCAATGCCAGCAATAGCAGCGTAAGTTTTCCCATCTTCGCCCCCTAAAAAACCGACCAATCATCCCACAACTTTCCGTTTGACTCCACACCAGGAAAGCCTTTCCACCAGTGGATATTCAGTTGAATAAGATTTTCCTTAGGTTATAGACTAATTGTCGCCTTAAAGCGGTATAAAAAACCCATGTTGCCATAGAAAAACCCTGCCCCGCCTCGTTAAGCAAACGCCGCTATGCAGTAAGAAGAACTAGGCAGACGGTATTTTTGCCGACACTTTCACCACGATTTAAATAATTATTCATATTTTTCACTATTAGCATTTTCATCATGCGGCAGGGGTTGTGTTTTTATTCATGTAAGTATATTTTTATGCATCTAAAGTGCATAAATAAATCCAATATATAACCTTTAATTCACATTAACTCATCAGGGATTGCCCCATGTTAAAACGTTTAGTTCTTATTAGCGCCTGTCTGGCCGCCGCTTTCTCCGTTTCTTCCTATGCCGCAGAACCGACCTACGTGGTTGGCTCTGGGGGGACTTATCGCCCATTCGAATTTGAAAACAGCAAGAAAGAGCTGGAAGGTTTTGATATTGATGTGATCAAGGCGATTGCCAAAGCGGAAGGTTTCCAACTGAAACTGGTAAATACGCCGTGGGAAGGCATCTTTGCCACACTGAATTCAGGCGATCGCGACATCATTATTTCCGGCATTACCATCACCGATAAGCGCAAGCAGATGGTCGATTTCTCTATGCCTTACTTCCCGGCCGAGCAGGCGATCGTGGTGCCAAAGGATTCCAAAATCGACTCCATCGCCGCGCTGAAAGAATTGAAGGTGGGCGTAGTGAACTCCAGCACCGGTGACATCGTGGTTTCCGACGTACTGGGCAAAAACAATACCTCCATCAAACGCTTCGATAATACCCCTTTGATGCTGCAAGAGCTTTATGAAGACGGTATCGGCGCGGCAGTCGGCGATGTTGGCGTTGCCAAGTTCTACATCAAAACCCACCCGGAAAAAGAGTTCAAACTGGTTTCAGACGCCAAATTTGAGCGCCAGTATTTTGGTATCGCGGTAGCAAAAGGGAACGATGAGCTGCTTAACAAGATCAACAGCGGGCTGAAGAAAATCATCGCTGATGGGACCTACGCAAAAATCTATCAAACCTGGTTTGACAGTAACGTCCCGACGCTGCCAGCCGAATAAACGAGCCAACACAAGTCACCGTTAAAGACGCATCAGCAGGCGTAGCGAGCTAAATCATATCGGGTGTGGACAGCGTACGCCACCGGAGAGGGCACTACCTCCATGAGGATGGCGAACACTGCCCAACCCCGAGATGACGACGCAGGGTAGCCTGAACATTCTTTAAGAAGGAACCGACCTTGAATTTCCGTTGGGAGATTATCCAGGAGTACGCGCCACTGTTTATGGAAGGCGCCTGGATGACCATCAAATGCACCATCATCTGTGTGATTCTGGGCACCACCTGGGGCCTGCTACTCGGTCTGGGCCGTTTGGCCCAGGCACCGCACGGGATCTGGAAGCCGATCCTGCATTATTGCATTCAATGGCCGGTGCGTATTTACATCAGTGCCTTCCGTGGCACTCCGCTGTTTGTGCAAATCATGGTGGTGCACTTCGCGCTGGTGCCGCTGTTTATCAACCCACGGGACGGCTTGCTGGTGAGCAGCGGCCTGATGAGCACCGACTTCGCCCGGGCTTTGCGCTCCGATTACGGTGCCTTCCTTTCATGCGTGGTAGCAATCACCCTGAACGCCGGTGCCTATGTCTCCGAAATCTTCCGTGCCGGTATCCAGTCGATCGATCGCGGCCAAATGGAAGCTTCACGCTCCCTGGGGATGGGCTACGGTAAAACCATGCGCAAGGTGATCCTGCCGCAGGCATTTCGCCGTATGCTGCCACCGCTGGGTAATAACGCCATTGCCATCGTCAAAGATTCTTCTCTGGCCTCCGCGATCGGCCTGGCGGATCTGGCCTATGCCGCACGCACCGTTTCGGGCGCCTATGCCACCTACTGGGAGCCCTACCTGACCATCTCATTGGTCTATTGGGTCATCACCTTCCTGCTCTCGCTGATGGTGCAACACATGGAAAAAAGGTTCGGTAAAAGTGATTCGCGTACATAACCTGCAAAAACAATTTGGCGAAAGCCATGTGCTGCGCGGTATCTCTTGCGAGATCGCGCCAAACGAAGTGGTATGCATAATCGGCCCTTCCGGTTCAGGTAAAAGCACCTTTCTGCGCTGCATTAACGCGCTGGAGACGCTCTCTGGCGGTGAGATTGACGTTAATGGCTTTGCCATACACAGCCAAAAGACCGATCTGAACAAAATGCGTGAAAGCGTGGGCATGGTATTCCAACGTTTTAACCTGTTCCCACATATGACGGTGTTGGAAAACATCATCATGGCACCGATGGAGGTGAAAAAACTGTCACGCAGCGAAGCCATTGAGCGTGCAGAAGTGCTGCTGCGCAAAGTAGGTCTGCTGGACAAGATTGATGCTTATCCCAGTAGCCTGTCCGGCGGCCAGCAGCAACGGGTAGCTATCGCCCGCGCACTGGCAATGGAACCCAAAATCATGCTGTTCGATGAGCCAACTTCGGCGTTGGATCCAGAACTGGTGGGCGAGGTGCTGGAAGTCATGAAGGCCCTGACGCATGAAGGCATGACCATGGTGGTTGTAACCCATGAAATGGGCTTTGCCCGTGAAGTGGCGGATCGGGTGTTGTTTATCGACCAGGGAATTATTCAGGAAGAGGGTTCGCCACAGCAGATTTTCGGCAATCCGACCAATCCGCGCACGCAGGCATTTTTAAGCAAAGTTTTGTAACCTTCCGCACCGCTTTGACATCACTTGGGCGCATTTTTTGATGCACCGTTGCGCCCAATCAATTTCTATATCCTATGGATTTCAAGTTGGCCACGCTTGCGCGTCCATACGCTCACGGCATGTATACGGCAGAGCTAAGCGTAAGTCAGTGATTGGGATTTACATTTGAAGGTCACAACGCGGCGACTTGAAAGACGACGGAAATGCTACCAGCCGCTTAGAAAACTGAATACCAGCCAGAACAGGCAAACTACGGCAGCACCGGTCAGCAGCAGCGTGAGGATCACTCGGCCACGCAGCAGCATACTGAAGATGATCCCCAACAGGACGGAAACCGGCATCAGAGCCAGGAAAAGCGGCCAGGTATATAGCAGGAAGAACAGCGTATTGGAGCCATAAACCATAAAAGGCAAGGCAAAGGCCAGCCAGTAGAAGACAAAACCGCTGGTCCCACCCAGGAAAGAGTAAGAAGGTTCCTCTTGCTCCTGTTGTGCATCAATCAATAATGGCGTGAGGTTTTGCATAGCGGTCCCTGGTTAAACATATTTTTACCCTATGGACAGCAAGTGCAGCAGGTTTAGGGTAAAAAGCGCGTGGCACAAGCACCACGCGCTTTTTCGAATTCAGGGTTTGATAATAGCCTGACCACGCAGCACGTCTAACAATTGCTCGGTCAAATTTGTTACCAATTGTTCACCATCCAAATACACATCGGGCCGCTCTGGCGCTTCATAAACCGAGTCAATTCCGGTGAAATTTCGTATCTCGCCAGCACGCGCTTTCTTGTACAACCCTTTCGGATCCCGGGCCTCACAAACCGCCAGTGGAGTGTCGACAAATACTTCAATAAAACGCCCCTTATCGAGCATTTCCCTCACCATTTGTCTTTCAGCACGGTGCGGGGAGATAAACGCCGTCAACACCACCAGCCCGGCATCCACCATCAGTTTGGCCACCTCCCCCACTCGGCGGATATTCTCGCGCCGGTCCTGATCGGAAAAACTCAGATCGCGGCACAAGCCATGACGAACGTTGTCACCATCCAGCAGATAGGTACTGACGCCTCTGTGATGTAAAGCCTGCTCCAGTTCCCCGGCAATGCTCGACTTCCCGGAACCGGACAGGCCGGTAAACCACAACACCACACCTTTATGGCCGTTAAAGGCTTCACGCTCCGCACGCGTTATGGTATGCGGGTGCCACACTACATTTTCATCTTCCAGCCCGGTTGGCAGGGTTTGCTCCTCAGACACCTTAATTCCCCTTGAGCAAGTCACGAGCACCCCAATGAGGGAAATGCTTGCGGACCAATGCGTTCAGTTCCAGCTCAAATGCGCTGAAATCACCAGCCACCGCCGGGTTACCCTGATGCAAGGCTTCGCGGATCAACCCTGCGCCAACCGTTACGTTGCTCAAACGATCGATAAAGATCAAGCCGCCGGTATCATGATTCTGTTGATAGCTGTCCAGCAACAGCGGTTCATCAAAGGTCAGTTCCACCAGCCCGATGCCATTGAGCGGCAATACGTCGGCCTGATGCTGCGCCAGGGAGTTGACCTCTACCTGATGGCGAATGCTCTCAACGCGAGCTCGGGTTTTCTTGCCGGCCACTTTGATGTCGTAGCTTTGGCCGGGTAGCAGCGATTGTTCGGCCATCCACACGACATCCACCAACGCGCTTTGCGCAGCCTGCAAGGTTTCACCAGCGTCCACCAGTAAATCGCCACGGCTGATATCCACTTCATCTTTCAACACCAGTGTGATTGCCTCACCGGGTATCGCTTCCTGCAGATCCCCATCGAAGGTCACTATGCGAGCCACGGTAGATTCCACGCCTGACGGCAGCACTTTAACTCGTTGCCCGACACGCACCACACCGGCCGACAACGTGCCGGCATAGCCGCGAAAATCAAGGTTAGGGCGGTTAACGTACTGCACCGGGAAGCGCAGAGGCTGGCTTTCACGCTCTCTGATGACGTCCACGCTTTCCAGCACTTCCAACAGCGTTGGGCCGTTGTACCAAGGCATCTGTTCGCTCTGCGAAGCCACGTTGTCGCCATCCAGCGCCGAAAGTGGCACAAACTTGATATCCAGATCGTTCGGCAACTGCTCGGCAAAGCCCAGGTAATCTTGTTTGAACTGCTCAAATACCGCTTCGCTGTAATCCACCAGATCCATCTTGTTCACCGCCACCACCAGATGACGGATGCCGAGCAGAGTCGCGATAAAACTGTGGCGACGGGTCTGATCCAACACCCCTTTACGCGCATCGATCAGCAGGATCGCCAGATCGCAGGTGGACGCGCCGGTGGCCATATTGCGGGTATACTGCTCGTGCCCCGGGGTGTCGGCGATAATAAATTTACGCTTTTCAGTGGAGAAATAGCGATAAGCCACGTCGATAGTAATGCCTTGCTCACGCTCTGCCTGCAAGCCATCAACCAGCAAAGCCAGATCGAGTTTCTCACCTTGGGTACCGATGCGTTTGCTGTCAGTATGCAGCGTAGATAGCTGATCTTCGTAGATTTGGCGGGTATCGTGCAACAGGCGGCCGATCAGGGTACTCTTACCGTCGTCGACGCTGCCGCAGGTCAGGAACCGTAACAGACTCTTGTGCTGCTGCGCGTGCAGATAAGCCTCTACCCCGCCCTGTTCAGCAATTTGTTGTGCAATAACGTTATTCATCCGGCGGCTCCTCAGAAATACCCTTGACGCTTTTTCATTTCCATCGAACCGGACTGATCGCGGTCGATCATGCGGCCCTGACGCTCACTGGTGGTGGAGACCAGCATTTCCTCAATGATCTCCGGCAGCGTCTGCGCTGTAGAATCTACCGCGCCGGTCAATGGCCAGCAGCCGAGGGTGCGGAAACGCACCATGCGTTGGCTGATCATCTCCCCCGGTTGCAAATCGATACGATCGTCATCCACCATCAGCAACATCCCGTCACGCTCAACTACCGGGCGCGGTTTTGCCAGATACAGCGGCACGATGTCGATCTTCTCCAGGAAGATATATTGCCAGATATCCAGTTCGGTCCAGTTCGACAACGGGAATACGCGGATACTCTCACCTTTGTTAATCTGGCCGTTGTAATTGTGCCACAGCTCCGGGCGCTGGTTTTTCGGATCCCAACGGTGGAAGCGATCGCGGAAGGAGTAAATTCGCTCCTTGGCGCGGGATTTCTCTTCATCACGGCGCGCACCACCAAAGGCGGCGTCAAAGCCGTATTTATTCAGCGCCTGCTTCAGACCTTCGGTTTTCATGATATCGGTATGTTTAGCGCTGCCGTGCACGAAGGGATTAATGCCCATCGCCACCCCTTCCGGGTTTTTGTGTACCAGCAGTTCGAAACCGTACTCTTTGGCAGTACGATCGCGGAATTGATACATTTCGCGGAATTTCCAACCGGTATCCACATGCAGCAGCGGGAATGGCAACGTCCCTGGGTAGAACGCCTTGCGTGCCAGATGCAGCATCACCGAGGAGTCTTTACCAATGGAGTAGAGCATCACCGGGTTGCCGAATTCAGCGGCTACTTCACGGATGATATGGATACTCTCCGCCTCCAATTGCCGCAAATGAGTGAGTCGTTTTTCGTCCATAACAGATCCTTAAGCCAAATTCACGACGGCCGAGCGCGCTGCCTCTTCCGTCTGCGGTTGATGCCCAAACCAGGCAATTTGATGGTGCAGTTCCACCACTTCGCCGATCACCAGCAGCGCCGGTAACGGTGCCTGCTGCGTTAATATTTCCAGCTGTTGCAAGGTGCCGATTTGCACCCGTTGATCCGGCCGTGTTCCACGGCTGATAACCGCGACCGGAGTCTCTGCCCCGCGCCCATGAGCCACCAGATTACGGCTGATATCTGCCGCCTTCATGGTACCCATGTAGATAGCCAACGTCTGACGCGCCCGCGCCAGATCGGCCCAGTCCAGGCCCTCACCATCCGGACGGCAATGGCCGGTAATAAAAGTCACGCTCTGTGCGTGATCGCGATGAGTCAGTGGAATACCGGCATAGGCCGTAGCCCCAGCGGCGGCGGTCACGCCCGGCACCACCTGGAAAGGGATCCCGGCAGCGGCGGCTACCTGTAACTCTTCACCACCCCGGCCAAAGATAAAGGGATCGCCGCCTTTTAACCGCACTACCCGTTTCCCCTGCTGCGCCAGTTCCACCAGCAGCCGATTCGTTTCTTCCTGGATCACCGAATGCGCACCGGCGCGTTTGCCCACGCAGATACGCTCGGCATCGCGACGTACCAAATCCAATGTTTCTTCGCTCACCAGATGGTCATACAACACCACATCCGCCTGCTGCATCACCTGTAGCCCACGCAGAGTCAATAAACCGACATCCCCCGGGCCGGCCCCGACCAGCGCGATCTCACCTTGTTGCCCTTCATTCCCCTGCGCAAAGGTGGCTAAATCCTGCTCTAGCTGCCGCTCTGCTTGCGCCTTTTGCCCATTGGCGATCAGCGTGGCAAAGCGGCCATTGAATGCTTTTTCCCAGAAACGGCGTCTGGCCCCCATCGAAGAGAGCTGCTGCTTTACTTTGCTACGCAGGCTCCCGGCCAATTCGGCCATTTGCCCCAGGCTGGTCGGCAGTAATGCCTCCAGTTTTTCGCGCAGCATGCGCGCCAACACCGGTGCCTGGCCGCTGGAAGAAACAGCCACCACCAGCGGTGAACGATCGATAATCGAGGGGAAAATAAAAGAACAGCGCGGCTGATCGTCTACCACATTGGCCAGCACACGGCGTTTGTCGGCTTCGGCATAAACCTCGGCATTCAGCGCGCTGTCATCGGTAGCGGCGATCACCAGAAAGACGTCATCCAGTTGCTGCGCAGCAAAGGCCTGCCCAAGCCAATGAATTCGCCCTTGCTGGTGAAGGTGATCAAGTTCCGGTGAAAGTGCCTGCGCAACTACCCGTATTTCAGCACCGGCGCGCTGAAGAAGGTCGACTTTGCGCGCAGCCACTTCACCGCCGCCAACAACCAGCACCGGGCGTTGTTTCAGGTCGGCAAATATTGGTAGATAGTCCACAATGGCCTTTTCATATAACAAATTGATAGTGTGACTATACGGTGTGCGATTTGCCCCCTGAAATGACGAAAAGGCATGAGATGTTCTTAAATGGAATAAGGCAGGCTGAGCCGAAGTCTAAACGGAAGGAAGGGTTAGAAACGCAGATGAAGCACCAGCCTGGGCAGCTCCACAATCCTTAAGTTTTAGGTAGCATATACCTGTCTTGATAGCGGTGATGAAAGTACGCATAGGTAGATTATTGTAAGTCACTCCCGTCGATATATCCCCAATTTCAATAAGGTCTGTGATTTACTTTTTTATGGGGAATAACGCCTTCCTTTATCAAGCGATCCCGATACGCCTTTAATTTACGTTGAAAATACCAACTTAATAGGCCTACCGTTATCATCATTACATTAAAATAGATCAGGTTACGAATATCATGCTGAAACAAGAAAAATGATAAAATTATAGATGCAGCACCCAACACAACAAAATAACCCAGTATCAAATCAGTGATGAAAATAATAAATCCAATGACTTTACCTTTCATCTACAACTCCAACGATAGAAATTTATTATTTATTTCTTCAAATAGAGCTGGGTTAGTGTTTTTTATTTTAGACACCTTAACAAAAGGCTCCGCATATTTTTCAATTAAAAATAAAGTAAATCCAAATCTCCTTCCGACCTTAACTTCCAATATAATTCAGGAGCATCATTCATCAATTGTTGAGATCCGTATGTCGAACGGGCTATTTTCCCACCCAATGTATAGGTAGTTGTTATCGTCAAACCAGTAAAGAAACGCGGAAAAAATCCAGTCAACAACGTACCAGTCACATTTTTAAAAAGATAGTTATTAGCAACCGCTCCTCCCGCAATACCTGCTGTCTGTCTGCGACTCAATAACTGTTGTTGCTCTTCTGTCAAATTTTTATAGTCATCCTCATAGACAATATGCAAAACCCTATTGACTTTTTCTGAGTTAATTCCATCTTTCAACAGTTTCGCAATTCTATGCTTGTCATTGTTTTTTTGATATCTTGAATCTGTATCTATAAAATCATAAGCGAGATAACCATAATCACCAAGCGTCTCCCATGTGCCATTCAATAGAGAGTAAAATGCATCTGCCAGATCAGAGTCTCCCAGTGCTGGAATAGACTCAGACATCTCCTCTGCTATAGTCGAAGCAACGAATGAAGCATTCATAATCAATACACCCTGTCATCCCAGAAACTATACGAGCCTGTCGAGCAGGATTCGTGATTGCGCGTTATATCTCTATATTTTATGGATGTTACTTTTTGCGGAATCATTCCATTGTCATTAACTGAATGAGGATAATCGCATTTAATAGACACAATAACCGCACCTCCTAGTCGGATTAAGTAATATCGTTCTAGACCACCATTCATACTAGTTCTAAGAAACTGAATATTACATTCAACCTCTTCATTATTGTCCATACATGAAGCTATTAATGGGGATGATTTATCTATAAGTTTTAGAATAATGACAGGTTGATGATTGACATACTGAGACCGGTTGCTAAATGCTGATAAGATAGAACAAAAACTTCATCCTCATGCCCCTTCTGATACCTGTTTCCTATAGAGTCAAAAGTTCCACAACCGGCTGATATCAATCCTTGTTTCTTCCCATTAACACCCATGTAGATGATGCTTGACATAAAAATCCCTTTTAATCGCAAAATTTGAAATTTGTATAATATTTAACATTATACTGAAGGATTACTTATGCCTAGATGTTTTTTTACTCAAATAGATCCTATCAAGTAGCGGTGCGTCATGGTGCTAAAGGTGGGAACCAAGAAAAACACCAACACGCTGCGAATCTATCCGTGGAGGCCCGTTTTCGTGCGCCCTGCGCTCACCGATCGGCTAACCTATATGATTACCTTCTGCCTCACATTTAGGATAGGGCAGTGCTAAACGTGCATCTCAGACAAAAATAGGACGCGAAGAAATTGTGAAATCGGCAATAGCGTCCCATACTGACTACCGCAAAGATAATCGGCATCACCGCTGTTAAAGAAGGATTTTTCGGTATGTTTTCCCGCTTGTGCCTGAGAGCATTGCTGCTGTTAGTGGCTCTCGGCAACGTTGTCAGCGTCTCGGCCGCTACAAAACCCGTTAAAAAAGAAGCCCCTTTGGGCCAGTATGCTGCCAACCAGATTCGCCATATTGCCACCTATTTTCCTGGACGCATGGCTGGCAGCCCGGCGGAAATACTCGCCGCAGACTATCTGGTACAACAGTTTACCGAAATGGGTTACCCGGCTAACACCCGCACCTTTGATGCCCGCTACCTTTATACCAACAAAGACACCAGCGAAAACTGGCGCAAAATCTCGGTTACCTCGGTGATTGCCGCCAAGAATGGCGATCTGCCAAAGCAGATCATCATCATGGCGCACTTCGATACCTACACCCCGATTAGCGACGATGAAGTGGATAACAATCTGGGTGGGCTGACGCTACAGGGCGTCGATGATAATGCCTCCGGTGTCGGCGTTATGCTGGAATTGGCTAAAAGGTTGAAGGACATTCCTACTACCTACAGCCTGCGCTTTGTGGCCACCAGCGGTGAGGAGTTAAAGTCGTTGGGAGCCAAAAACTACCTGAGGCGTATGACGCAGCAAGAGCGTGACAATACCGTACTGCTGATTAACCTCGACAGCCTGATCACCGGCGATCGGCTTTATTTCCACTCCGGGCGCAATACCCCGAAGGAAGTTGCTAAAATCTCCCGCGATCGGGCGCTGAATATTGCCCACCGCTACGGTATCGAGGCGGCGATCAATCCTGGCAGTAAAGAGTTTCCGCAAGGCACCGGTTGCTGTTCCGATCAACTGGTGTTTGATGAGGCAAAAATCCCGGTGATGGCGGTAGAAGCCACTAACTGGTTACTGGGTGACAAAGACGGTTATCAGCAGCGCGCTATCAGCCCGAACTTCCCGCAAGGGGTGACCTGGCATCGTCCGCAATACGACAACCTGCAATATCTGGAAACCCACCTGCCTGGCCGATTAGACAAACGCAGTCGTGACAGTGTGCAGATCCTGCTACCCCTGATTAAAGAGCTGGCCCAGGCGCACCCGGTTCCAGAGCCGCAGAAGAAAAAGAAGAAGTCGTAAGGTCAAAATAGGGGGCACGGCTACCCGCCCCCCATTGATGAGGTTCTCAATCAACCTTCATGCAGGCCGCACTCACGCTTGAGTCCAAAGAAGCGGGTTTGTTCTTCGCTCATCCCCTCTTCCCATTTACGTGTAGTATGAGTGTCGCCAACCGAAAGGTAGCCTTGATCCCACAGCGGGTGGTAACTCAGCCCATGTTCGGTCAGGTACTGGTAAATCTGGCGGTTATCCCAATCAATGATTGGCAGCATCTTGAACGCTCCACGTTGCACCGCCAGCACTGGCAGATTGGCACGACTGCCCGATTGCTCACGGCGCAAACCGGCAAACCAGGTCTGGGCACCCAACGTTTCCAGTGCGCGGTTCATCGGCTCAACCTTGTTGATCTGGTTGTACTTTTCGATCCCTTCCACGCCTTGCTCCCACAGTTTGCCATAGCGCGCCTCCTGCCAGGCCGGTGAATGTTCGGCACGAAATACCTGCAGGTTCAGGTTCAGCTTGTCGGCCAGTTGATCGATAAACTGGTAGGTTTCCGGGAACAGATAGCCGGTATCGGTCAGGATCACCGGGATATCCGGCTTGATGCGGGTGACCAGATGCAGGCATACCGCAGCCTGAATGCCAAAGCTTGAAGAGAGTACAAACTCCCCCGGCAGATGCTCCAGCGCCCAGGAGACTCTTTCCTGCGCCGAAAGCGATTCCAACTGGCCATTGACGACCGCCAATGCCAGCGCCTGACCGGATTTCGGCAGCGCGTTCAATGCTGCAAGATCCAATTCAGCCATGATGCGATCTCCTGAAAATGAGGATGTATTTTCCCCTCAACCCAAGGGAGAGGGAGGGCGGCACGATAAAAAATACCGCCTTGAAGGTCAGTCCCAGAAATCCTGCGCAGGATCCACCACCGGCCGGATAATGCCGGTACGAACAGTGAAATCGCCAAAGCCTTCCCCAGCCGTGCGCTCGGTTGCCCAGCGCCCTACCAGTTGGTCAATATTGTGCAGTATTTCTTCTTCATTAATGTTTTCCCGGTACATCCGGGGAATACGCGTGCCTTCGCGGTTGCCCCCCAGGTGCAGGTTGTAGCGACCAACCGCTTTGCCTACCAGGCCAATCTCCGCCAGCAGCGCACGGCCACAGCCGTTCGGGCACCCGGTGATACGCAACACGATGTGCTCATCACCCACGCCATGCCGGTGCATGATGCCTTCGACCTTGGTCACAAACTCCGGCAGGAAGCGTTCGGCCTCTGCCATCGCCAGTGGGCAGGTCGGATAAGAGACACAGGCCATCGAATTTTTGCGTTGCTCGCTGGTCCCCTCGTCAATCAGGCCATGCTGGCGAGCCAACGCTTCGATCTTGGCTTTTTCGCTCTCCGGTACGCCAGCCACGATCAGGTTTTGGTTAGCCGTCAGGCGGAAATCACCTTGGTGGATCCTGGCGATCTCTGCCACGCCGGTTTTCAGCGGTCGCCCTGGGTAATCCAGCAAACGGCCATTTTCGATAAACAGCGTCAGGTGCCAGCGATTATCGATCCCCTTCACCCAACCGATGCGATCGCCACGGCCAGTAAACTCGTAAGGGCGCACCGGTTCGAAAGTTATGCCAGCCCGTTTTTCCACTTCGGCACGGAAGGTCTCAACCCCCACGCGCTCCAACGTATATTTGGTTTTGGCATTCTTGCGGTCAGTGCGGTTGCCCCAATCACGTTGGGTGGTTACTACCGCCTCCGCCACCGCCAGCGTGTGCTCCAGCGGGATATAACCGAATTCACTGGCCCCACGTGCATAGGTCTTTTTATTGCCATGTTCGATGGACAAACCACCGCCAACCAGCAGGTTAAAGCCCACCAGCCTGCCGTTTTCAGCGATAGCCACAAAGTTCATGTCATTGGCATGCAGATCCACATCATTCTGCGGCGGGATCACTACCGTGGTTTTAAACTTGCGCGGCAGATAGGTGGCCCCCAGGATCGGTTCTTCGTCGGTGGTGGCGACCTTTTCTTTATCCAGCCATATCTCGGCATAGGCCCGGGTACGTGGCAACAGGTGTTCCGAGATTTTCTTCGCCCATTCGTAGGCCTCCTGGTGCAGTTCCGACTCCACCGGGTTGGAAGTACACAGGACGTTACGGTTCACATCGTTGGCCGTCGCCAGCGCATCCAGCCCCAGGCGATTAAGCAACTGATGCGCCGGTTTCACGTTACCTTTTAACAGGCCATGAAACTGGAACGTCTGGCGGTTGGTGATACGAATGCTGCCATACAGCGTGCTTTGCTCGGCAAATTTGTCGATGCCCAACCATTGCTGCGGGGTAATAATCCCCCCGGCAGACGGCAGCGCAGCATCATGGCGTGGCGCGGTTCAAGCTTTTGTTCTGCGCGTTCGGCACGGATATCGCGATCGTCCTGCTGGTACATGCCGTGGAAACGGATCAGCAGGAAGTTATCGCCGTTGAAGCCGCCGGTCAGGCCATCATTTAAATCTTCGGTAATGGTACCGCGCAGGAAGTTGCTTTCTTTCTTCAAGCGTTCGGCATCAGCCAGTTTGCCTTCAACCACCAGAGGGCCAGGGTGTTTATCACTCATCAGTAAACATCTCGCTGATAACGGCGCTGAATGCGCAGCTCACTTAAAAATTCATCTGCCAGCTCGGTATCCATACCACCGTGCTCGGCCACCAGTGCTAATAATGTGTTTTCGACGTCTTTCGCCATTCGGTTGGCATCGCCACAGACATAAATGTGCGCGCCTTCCTGGATCCAGCGCCAGATTTCTGCCCCTTGCTCACGCAGCTTGTCCTGCACATAAACCTTATGCTGCTGATCCCGTGACCAGGCCAGATCGATACGGCTCAGCAGGCCGTCTTTCACGTAGCGCTGCCATTCAACCTGATATAAGAAGTCTTCGGTAAAATGCGGGTTGCCAAAGAACAGCCAGTTTTTACCCTCCGCCCCCGTGGCCTCACGCTGTTGCATAAAGGCACGGAAAGGAGCAATACCGGTGCCGGGGCCAATCATAATCACCGGCGTTTGCGGGTTGGCGGGCAGACGGAAGTTTTCGTTATGCTCGATAAACACGCGCAGAGGCCCCTCTTCCTGCAAACGATCGGCCAGGAAGCTGGAGGCTCCACCGGCACGGGCACGGCCATCAATCGCGTAGCGAACCACGCCAACGGTGATGTGCACTTCGTTTTCATTTTCCGCTTGCGAGGAGGCGATGGAATATAAACGTGGCGTCAGCGGACGCAACAGGCTGATCAACTGTTCTGCATGCAGATCCGCCGGCGCCTGGCGCACCATGTCTACGATCGGCGTGTTATGCGCGTAATGCTGCAGCCTGGCTTTATCTGCCAACAGAGCAATCAGTTTTTCGTCTCGCGAAAGCGCTGCATATTTTTCAACAATTTGCGTGGTGTTCTGCGTCAGTTCAAAGTGGCTGTGCAACGCATCGCGCAGCGGCTTGGTCTGGCCCTCGACTTCAACCGGCTCGTCCCCTTTCAGCCACAGCAACTGTACCAGCTCATCCACCAGCGCCGGATCGTTATCAAACCATACTCCCAGCGCATCGCCGGGTTGATAGCGCAGGCCGGAATCCCCTAAATCGATTTCGATATGGCGCACATCTTTATCGGAACCACGGCCAGTGATCTTTTGCTTTACCGCCAGTTGCGCGGTCAGCGGCTGCTCTTTGCTGTAAGGGCTGCTATCCAGTAAATCGACGGCACCACTGGCCAGTGCCGCCGGTACGCTGCTCTGTGCCGGAGCACGCGACTTGAGAACTTCCACCACCTGTTTACGCCAGGCGACGGCCAATTCCTGATAGTCCACATCGGCATCGATACGTTCCACCAGGCGTTCTGCCCCCAGTTCCGCCAGCTTGGCGTCAAAATCCTTACCGGACTGGCAGAAGTTTTCATAGGAGCTATCCCCCAGGCCAAATACCGCAAAGGCCGTTTCAGGAAGCTTGGGCGCTTTTTTGGAATGCAGGAATTTATGCAGCGCTACCGCTTCTTCTGCTGGCTCCCCTTCCCCTTGGGTGGAAGCCACCACCACAACCAGGCGCTCCTGGGCGATTTGCTTGAACTTATAGTCACCGGCGTTAACCAGCGTGACGCTCAGCTTGGCCGCCAATAAATCGTCACGCAGCTGTTCGGCCAGGCGGCGGGCGTTGCCAGTCTGGGATGCGGATATCAGGGTGATGCTGGCCGCTGTTGGCGCGGGGGTGGGTACGGCGGCAACGGCCCCCGGTTGCTGATTAACCATCCCCCAAAAGTAGCCAGATAGCCACGCTAACTGTGTGGGCGAATATTCACCAATTGTCGCCTGTAAGCGCGCCAACTGTTCGGGTGTCAGCGGGAGCAAAGAGGTTGGAGGAGCCTGAGTCGTCATCGCGGTACGGATATCCTATGCTTAGCCAGTGTCAGTCGCTGTGTTGTTGTTTGATTTCCTGAAAAGACCAGGAGAGTTTGTAAGGTTACCGAGTGCCATTGCAACGATTAAATAAGGGATAGCAATAAATAATAACCAAAATGACTAAGCGGTTTTTCTGGTAAGGGATAGCGGTTAAACTGTTAGAAGTTAAATTTTAATCTATTGATAAATAGATAATAATTTAACTAATGGTGGAATGAATCGCATTTATGACTGATAGCGGTCTTCGATAGACGTCATCCTGCCAAATAAAAAAATTGTCAATGATGCCGCTAATAGGACGATATCACCGGCATACCCTATGGATCCCAGCTTACCCCAGCGTGGGTGGGTCAGTGACAGGGATGACACGTACAGCCAACCACGCTGTAGCTGGAAAGACGACGGCCAGGGCGGGTATGAGTGGTAAGTGAGTCCGCTTTTCGATACCATTCGCCAGTTTTTGAGTCACTGAGGCCGTAATTATGGCAACCACGCTGTTTAAAGATTTTCATTTTGAAGCCGCTCACCACCTGCCAAATGTGCCGGAGGGCCACAAGTGCGGCCGTCTGCACGGGCATTCATTTATGGTGCGTCTGGAAGTTACCGGTGAAGTCGATGCCCATACCGGCTGGGTGATGGATTTTGCCGAACTAAAGGCGGCGTTCAACCCGATTTGGCAACGCCTGGATCACTATTATCTGAATGATATTCCTGGTTTGGAAAACCCGACCAGCGAAGTGCTCGCCGCCTGGATCTGGCACCAGTTAAAACCACAACTGCCTGAATTATCGGCGGTGATGGTTAAAGAGACCTGTACCGCAGGTTGCCTATATAAAGGCTAAATCCCCTTCATCTTTCAAGCCACCGCGTGGTTGGCGCACATGTTGACCCCAGTCACTTACCCAACAGTAAGCTTCTGGGGATAAACAGGCTAGCGTGAAAGCGGTTAGGGATTACACAGACTCTTTATTGTATATCCAAATATTTATGCGTCTGCATCGAAAGCCGCCAATTGCGGGCGATGCACGTTTCAATACACAATCGTGTCGCCTCTTCTTTCTGGCTGATGGGTTGCAGGGCGATAATTCGGCGCTTTTCGTCGTGTAATGTAGCCAGCAACTGGTCCAGCGCTTCAATATCCCGTTCACGCCCCACCGGATGTTTAATCTCATCAGCCCGTATCAGCGCCTGATCCAATACTTTTAGCCCACCACGCATATTCACTTTGGGTGAAACCGTTACCCAGGTATTGGGAGAACAACGAACCTCATGGGTACCGCTGGTTTCGATTTGGCAGCCATAGCCGTGGTTCTCAAAGAGAGTCGTCAGCGGGATAAGATCGTAAATGCAGGGTTCACCGCCCGTGATGACAATATGGCGGGCGGTATAACCCTGCTGCTGGCAAACCTCAAGCAGTTGTTGGGCGCTGGCACTGCCCCAGGCATCACTTTCGGCGGTTTTTACCAGGATGCGCTGCATGTCTACTTCCCGATTAGCTTCCTTTTCCCAAGTGTGTTTGGTATCGCACCAACTGCATCCTACCGGGCAACCCTGCAGGCGGATAAAAATAGCCGGAACGCCGGTGAAATAGCCTTCACCTTGTAAAGTCTGGAACATCTCGTTAATCGGGTACTGCATGGCTTTCTCTATCTGGCAGGGGAAAACCGCATTATCGCAGATCCCGTCCAGGCCGCCAAACCAGGTAAATTGTATTAAATTTTATCCTCTCCGGTTGCATCCAGCGTAACGCTCCGATGGCCAAACATATTGATGCTGTTTATATAAAGACAAACACCAATAAGCAGATTAATACACCACGCAAAACACACATATCGGCAACAAATAATATAAAATTATTTGACATAAACCCTACCACTGGCGCAGATGTATAGACAGGCAAGCACAAGTCGAGCGCAGTTTCGACGCTCCATCCATCAACATCACATCTGTGTTTCGAGGGGACTATGGCTCACTCTACTGAGTTGAATATTCAGCAGGCTATCGACGACAGCAAGATTTCTTTATTCCACTGGACCTTAATCATTCTCGGTTTCCTGATCCTGGCCATTGATGGTTACGATACGGCAGCAATGGGTTATATCGCCCCTTCGGTGGCCAAAGACTGGGGGATCGTCAAACAAGATCTCGGACCGGTGTTAAGTGCAGCACTGCTCGGCCTTTCGCTTGGGGCACTGGTCGCCGGGCCGATTTCCGACCGGGTTGGGCGCAAGCAGGTACTGGTTTTCTCCTGCCTGTTTTTTGGCTTATCCAGCCTGGCGACCGCCTATGCAGGCTCGCTTAATAGCCTGACGCTATGGCGCTTCCTGACTGGGCTGGGGCTAGGGGCGGCAATGCCCAATGCGATCACCCTGATCTCGGAATATGCCCCCCAGCGCTGTCGTTCATTGGCGATCAACACCATGTACTGCGGGTTCCCTTTGGGGGCGGCGGGCGGTGGCGCTATCTCCTCATGGCTGATCCCTGCCTACGGCTGGCACAGCGTGCTACTGCTGGGAGCCATCGCTCCGCTGGTACTCACCGTGCTGCTGATCCTGCTGCTGCCGGAATCGGTGAAATATATGGTTAACCGTGGCCGGGACGTTTCGAAAATCAAACGCATCGCCCAGCGTTTTGTAAGTTACGACATCAGCCATATCTCGCGGTTTTACCTGTATGAAGACAAGTTGGCCCTGTCGAAAACCAGCGTCGGGCTGCTGTTTAGCCGCCCCTATCTGGTGGGGACGCTCATGCTGTGGTTAACCTACTTTATGGGGCTGGTGATCTACTACGTCCTGCTCAGTTGGATGCCGCTGCTGATGCAGGGATTGGGTTATCAGCTTGAACAATCGGCAATCCTGACTTCGCTATTCACTTTTGGCGGTACCTTGGGGATCCTGGTTGCCGGTTGGCTGATGGACCGCTGGAATGCCCATAAGGTAGTTTCAACCGGCTTCGCCATTACCGCCTTGCTGATTGTGGCTATGGCCAACGAGGATAGCCATATCGTCCTGCTGGGAGCCTTTATCTTCCTGATGGGGATCACCATGAACGGGGCTCAATCCGGCCTGCAGACGCTGGCTGCTACTTACTACCCGACCCACAGCCGCGCTACCGGCATTGCCTGGATGCAGGGCATAGGCCGTTTTGGCGGCGTGGCAGGCACCATGATGGCCGCGCAGTTGCTGGCCATGGAGTGGCAGGTTCAGGGGATTTTGATGTTCCTGGCTCTTCCGGCACTGGTAGCCACCTTCGCAACGGTATTCAAGATGAGCCGATCTTCGGCGTTGCAACCTATCCATTAACCCTTCCCGGGGCGTTAGGTATCGGCCTCTGACGCCCCTGTGGATACGGCTTTTTACCCCTTTTGGCTTAGTTGTAATCCATATGTAAATTTATTGTGATTCGTCGCTCAAAAATGACACAATTTTAATTCATTTTTGTAGAGTAGCTCACTGTTCTATCAACTCCTGCTAATGACCCAAACCCGGAAAAATAGCATAACACACTGATATAAATAAATATTAAATCCAATTTAGGCCTTTCGGGTTAGGCGCTGGTTGGTGTTGCATATGCTTGTACATACAAGTATATGTTAATAAACCCTATGCATTGTTATGACCTGGTGTTGTTGTTACCAAGTCATGAAATTTGTACCGATACTGTTTGAGGAAATAGCTGTGACTGCAAATAACAAAGTTCGCAATGTCGATGTACGCGCGCCTCGCGGCACACAATTAAACGCAAAAAGCTGGCTGACTGAAGCGCCGCTGCGCATGCTGATGAACAACCTCGATCCTGAGGTGGCAGAAAATCCACATGAACTGGTGGTGTACGGCGGTATCGGGCGTGCTGCCCGTGACTGGGATTGCTATGACAAGATTGTCGCCACCCTCAAAACGCTGGAAGACGACGAGACTCTGCTGGTGCAGTCCGGCAAACCGGTCGGTGTTTTCAAAACTCACAGCAACGCTCCGCGCGTGCTGATTGCCAATTCTAACCTGGTTCCTCACTGGGCCACCTGGGAGCACTTCAACGAACTGGATGCCAAAGGTCTGGCGATGTATGGCCAGATGACTGCCGGTAGCTGGATCTACATTGGCAGCCAGGGCATCGTGCAAGGCACCTATGAAACCTTCGTGGAAGCAGGCCGTCAACATTACGACGGTAGCCTGCAAGGCCGCTGGGTATTAACTGCCGGTCTGGGTGGCATGGGTGGCGCACAACCGCTGGCCGCCACGCTGGCTGGAGCCTGCTCGCTGAATATCGAATGCCAGCAGAGCCGCATCGATTTCCGTTTAAAAACCCGCTATGTCGACGAACAGGCCAAAGATCTGGATGACGCCCTGGCACGTATCAAAAAATACACCGCCGAAGGCAAAGCCATTTCCATCGCACTGTGCGGTAACGCAGCAGACATTCTGCCAGAACTGGTCAAACGTGGCGTGCGCCCGGACATGGTGACCGACCAGACCAGCGCCCACGATCCGCTCAATGGTTACCTGCCAAAAGGCTGGAGCTGGGAAGAGTATCGCCGCCGTTCGCAGACCGAACCGGCGGTGGTGGTGAAAGCCGCCAAACAGTCGATGGCCGAGCACGTCGAAGCCATGCTGGCGTTCCAGAAAATGGGCGTTCCAACCTTCGACTACGGCAACAACATCCGCCAGATGGCTAAAGAAATGGGCGTTGATAACGCCTTCGACTTCCCTGGTTTTGTGCCTGCCTATATTCGCCCGCTGTTCTGCCGTGGTATCGGCCCGTTCCGTTGGGCCGCCCTGTCAGGGGATCCGCAGGATATCTACAAAACTGACGCCATGGTGAAAGAGCTGATCCCGGATGACGAACATCTGCACCGTTGGTTGGATATGGCGCGTGAACGTATCAGCTTCCAGGGCTTGCCAGCCCGTATCTGCTGGGTAGGCCTGGGCCAACGTGCCAAATTGGGCCTGGCGTTTAACGAAATGGTGCGCCGTGGCGAACTCTCTGCACCAATCGTTATTGGCCGCGATCACCTGGATTCCGGCTCGGTAGCCAGCCCGAACCGTGAAACCGAATCGATGAAAGACGGCTCCGATGCCGTATCTGACTGGCCACTGCTCAACGCCCTGCTGAACACCGCCAGCGGCGCAACCTGGGTCTCACTGCACCACGGCGGCGGCGTTGGCATGGGCTTCTCCCAACATTCCGGGATGGTGATCGTCTGTGACGGCACCGATGAAGCTGCCGAGCGTATCGCCCGCGTACTGCATAACGATCCAGCCACCGGTGTGATGCGCCATGCAGATGCCGGTTACGACATCGCTATCGACTGCGCCCGTGAACAAGGCCTTAACTTGCCAATGGTAGCCGCCACTCAAGGGGGCAAAGCATGAAAACATTAACGATTCGCCCAGGCAAACTTACCCTTGCCGATCTGCGCCAGATTTACCAACACCCGGTCAAATTAGCGCTGGATGACAACGCCTATGGGGCAATCCAGCAAAGCGTGGCCTGTGTAGAACGCATCGTAGAAGAGAACCGCACCACTTACGGCATCAACACCGGTTTCGGTTTGCTGGCTTCGACCCGAATCGCCCGTGAAGATTTGGAAAACCTGCAACGCTCCATCGTGCTGTCACACGCAGCCGGTGTGGGTGCCCCAACCGATGACAATCTGGTGCGCCTGATTATGGTGTTGAAGATTAACAGCCTGTCACGCGGTTTCTCGGGTATTCGCCTGGAAGTTATTCAGGCACTGATGGCGCTGGTTAATGCCGAAGTGTACCCGCATATCCCGCTCAAAGGTTCCGTTGGTGCTTCCGGCGATCTGGCTCCGCTGGCGCATATGAGCCTGGTGCTGCTGGGTGAAGGTAAAGCCCGCTATCAAGGAGAATGGCTACCGGCAACCGAGGCGCTGGCCAAAGCAGGCCTGAAGCCATTGACGTTGGCGGCCAAAGAAGGTCTCGCGCTGTTGAACGGCACCCAGGTTTCCGCTGCCTTTGCCCTGCGCGGTCTGTTTGATGCCGAAGACTTGTATGCCGCAGCTACCGTGACCGGCAGCCTTACGGTTGAAGCCGCGCTGGGATCGCGCAGCCCGTTCGACCCACGTATTCACGAAGTGCGCGGGCAACGTGGCCAGATCGACGCGGCGGCGGCTTATCGCCATCTGCTTGGTAAACGCAGCGCCGTGTCTGATTCGCATCATAACTGCGAGAAAGTACAGGACCCTTATTCTCTGCGCTGCCAACCTCAAGTGATGGGGGCCTGCCTGACGCAAATCCGCCAGGCTGCCGAGGTGCTGGAGATCGAAGCTAACGCCGTTTCCGATAACCCGCTGGTATTTGCCGAACAGGGTGATGTGCTATCCGGTGGTAACTTCCACGCCGAGCCGGTCGCCATGGCGGCTGATAACCTGGCGCTGGCATTTGCCGAGATCGGTTCACTCTCAGAACGCCGTATCTCGCTGATGATGGACAAGCACATGTCGCAGTTGCCACCGTTCCTGGTGGATAACGGCGGCGTGAACTCCGGCTTTATGATAGCCCAGGTAACCGCCGCCGCACTGACCAGCGAAAACAAAGCGTTGGCACACCCGGCCAGCGTTGACAGCATCCCGACCTCGGCCAACCAGGAAGACCATGTCTCAATGGCGCCAGCGGCAGGCCGTCGCCTGTGGGAGATGGCGGATAACGTGCGCGGTATTCTGGCAGTGGAATGGCTGGCTGCCTGCCAGGGGCTGGATCTGCGCAAAGGGCTGCAAACCACCGAAAGCCTGGAGCAGGCTCGCCGCCTGTTGCGTGAGCAGGTCAGCTACTACGAGAAGGATCGGTTCTTCGCTCCCGACATAGAAGCTGCCAGCCAACTGTTGGCGGCAGGCCACCTGACCTCTCTGGTACCGGCCAAGTTGCTGCCTAGCCAGGCGTAACACCGTTAAACCTGTGTCCCTCAACTGCCACAGCACGGCGGTTAATTAAGGGACACAACCTGTTACCCTACAAGTTCGTACTCTATCCCGCCGGGGTTCGTTCCCCCGGTGTGGATGGCGCTGCCTGTCCGACAACAACATTAATACGGAGAAGCAACATGCGTTCCGAAAAACCACAACTGCGGCGCGGCCTGAACGCGCGACATATTCGCTTTATGGCCCTGGGTTCGGCCATTGGCACCGGCCTGTTTTATGGCTCTGCGGGTGCTATTCAACTGGCCGGTCCGGCCGTGCTGCTGGCCTATCTGGTCGGCGGCGCCGCCGTCTTTATGGTGATGCGGGCATTAGGGGAAATGGCGGTACATCAGCCGGTCTCCGGCTCCTTCGGCCATTACGCCAGTCATTATCTTGGCCCTTTGGCCGGGTTCCTCACCGGTTGGACCTACACCTTTGAAATGGTGATCGTCGCCCTGGCCGACGTCACGGCATTTGGCATCTATATGGGGCTGTGGTTCCCGGATGTCGCGCAGTGGGTCTGGGTGCTGAGCATCATCATGTTTATTGGCGCGCTTAACCTGTGCAGCGTCAAAGTGTTTGGCGAAATGGAGTTCTGGCTGTCTCTGGTCAAAGTGGCGGCCATTGTGGCAATGATCGTTGGCGGCGCTGCCGTGATGCTGTTTGGCTTTGGCGTAACCGAGCAGGCCACCGGTTTCAGCAATCTGTGGGCGCACGGCGGCTTTATGCCAAATGGCATAGGTGGCGTTATCGCCTCTCTGGCTGTGGTCATGTTCGCCTTTGGGGGGATCGAAATCATCGGGATCACCGCCAGCGAAGCCAAAGATCCCGCCAAGGTACTGCCAAAAGCGATCAACGCCGTGCCGATCCGCATCCTGTTATTTTACGTGCTGACCTTACTGGTGCTGATGGCTATCTATCCGTGGAACAGTATTGGCCAAAACGGCAGCCCATTCGTGGAAATCTTCAGCAACCTGGGGATCGCTTCAGCGGCTAACGTATTGAACGTAGTGGTGATCACCGCCGCTATCTCCGCCATCAACAGTGATATTTTTGGCGCTGGACGCATGATGTACGGCATGGCCCATGACGGTCAGGCACCGAAAAGCTTTTCCAAGCTGACCAAAAACGGCGTGCCGTGGATGACGGTGTTGGTGATGTCGATTGCCCTGTTATTGGCGGTGGTGCTCAATTACCTGATCCCAAAACAAATCTTTATGATTATTGCCTCTATCGCCACCTTTGCCACGGTTTGGGTTTGGCTGATGATCCTGCTTTCGCAGGCAGCCATGCGCCGTACTCTCACCAAAGAGCAAGTCAGCCAGCTGAGCTTCCCGGTGCCTTGGTGGCCGATAGCCCCCGCTCTGGCAACGGCATTTATGGTGTTTGTGATCGGCTTGCTCGGTTACTTCGAAGAGAGCCGCATCGCCCTGTTTGTCGGCCTGGTCTGGGTGGCGTTCCTGACCCTGGCATACTGGCTGTGGGTACGTAAAAAAAGCGATGTTTCCCCGGTAACCTCAACTGAAAGTCTGTAACCGCCACACCCGGAACAGCGTTTATTAATCGGTATTTTTAGATAAGACTATACCCAGCAATCCTTTCCGGCCTTCTTCCTGAAGGCCGTTGTTTCCTGAACTATGTTCCACTTCAAATATCTGAAAAACAAAATAATATCCCGACATTTTTATTGATCATCATCAACTTTGCCCATTTGTGTTTCTTTAAAAATTAATAAGTTTTTACATTTATTATTCCATGGAAACAAAAGGAAATGATGATGAGTGATTTACAAAAACCGACGCCCCACCCTGAGGAAATACGAGTGGGCCCCGGTGCCTATATTGCCTTGCTGTTCGCGATGGTGTTTTTCTCTGGCCTGCTAGGCGGTAATACCTGGTATGGCGTATTTGACTTTACTACGCTCAATGGCGCCTTTGGCCGAGTCGTCAGTGGGGTGAGCGGCAGTGGTGAAGCAATGAAGGTCACTACCAGCGCCTATCGCGGCACCGGTGGCAATGGAGCAATGGATGGTTTTCTGTTTGCGTTTGGCCTGATCCCGGCGGTGATGTTCGCATTGGGGATGATTAACGTCCTGGAACATTACGGCGCACTGAACGCGGCACGCAAGCTTCTTACCCCACTACTGCGCCCTCTGCTCGGGCTGCCCGGCTGTGCCGGATTGGCGATGATCGGCAGCCTGCAAAGCACCGACGTTGGCGCCTCACTGACACGTAACCTGAGTGATGAAGGACAGATTTCCAATAATGAGCGGGACGTTTTCACCATGTTCCAGTTCTCGGCAGGGGCGATGATCACCAATTTCTTCTCCTCGGGCGCCATCCTGTTCACCCTGATAACCGTCGATGGCACGCCTGCGGTTCCTGCCTCCATTGGTCTTTGTATCGTGGTGATGTTCGTCATGAAAATTTTTGGTGCCAACATCCTGCGCCTGATCCTGCGCACTATCTCTCGCGAAGAGCAGCAGGATGAAACCGATAAAAAACGTCAATCCGCGCAGGGAGAAGCCTAATGTCTACGCCTTCAAATCCAATGATTACCGATGTCTTTGTTGCCGGAGCGCGCAAAGGCTGGAACATAGCAACCACCAGCACCTTGCCCAACGTGCTGATGGCATTTGTGTTGATTAAAGCGTTAGAAATTACCGGTGCGCTGAAGGGGTTGGCGCTGGTCTTTGGCCCATTAATGGGGGTGTTTGGCCTACCGGGTGAAGCGGCAGCGGTGCTGATCGGCGGTTGGATGTCGATGGGTGGCGGGGTGGGTGTCGCGGTAGCGTTATTCGATCAAGGTATTCTGAGCGGCACGCATCTGGCCATTCTTGCTCCCGCCATCTATCTGATGGGATCACAGATCCAGTACGCCGGGCGCATCCTTGGCGTGGTAGGCACCTCCGCCAAACGTATTCCCTTGATGATTGGTATTTCGGTAATGAACGCCTTTATTGCCATGCTGATCATGCGCATTCTTCTGTAGCTTCAGGTAAAGGAAAATTATGAACACTGAACAATATCTCGACGAGTTGCGCAGCGTGGTCAATATCGACTGCGGAACCCAGACCGTTGCGGGCGTAGCTTGTGTTGCCGACCGTTTTGCAACCTGGTATCAGCAGGCCGGCTGGCACACCGAACGAGTCAATCTGGGGGAGCGTGTCGGGCCCGGTATGTTTGTCACCAACCATGCCGATGCCGAGCAGTTTGATGTGCTGCTGGTCGGCCATATGGATACCGTTTTCCCCGAAGGCACCGCCGCAGAACGCCCGATGACAGTACAGGACGGGCGGGTTTATGGCCCCGGCGTTTCGGATATGAAAAGCGGATTACTCAATATTCTCTGGGCGTTGCGCAGCTTATCCCCTGCCGAGAAAGAGCGTCTGAAGATTGCAGTCGCCATGAATCCAGATGAAGAAACCGGTTCCGTCTTCTCTCATCAATGGATCGGTGAATTAGCCAAACGCAGCGCCGTGGTTTTAGTCTGTGAAGCAGCCCGAGCCGATGGCTCTCTGGTTAAGGCACGTAAAGGCATGGCCCGTTACAGGTTGGACTTTCGTGGCGTAGCGGCACATGCCGGTAACGACCCGCACCGTGGCCGCTCGGCGATCAATGCACTCGCCCAGACAATCGTTGAACTGAATGGATTGGCAGACGCTGAGGCCGGTACTACCCTCAATTTTGGTGTGATCCAAGGCGGTGATGCCGCCAACATTGTTGCTGATAAAGCCCATGCTATTTTGGATCTGCGCTTCTGGAACAATGAAGAGTATCAGCGCGTTCATCAATCGCTATCTCAATTCTGTAGCACGCATTTGCTTGCAGATATCAGCATCCAACTTTTGCAAGAGGCCCACACGCCCGCGATGGCGCCTTCACGGGATACTGAAAAGCTTATGCAGTTGGTCGAAGACGTCGGCGAGCAGGAAGGTATCGCTATTCACTGGCAGGCAGTGGGCGGGGGTTCTGACGCGAACCACACGGCGGCATTGGGTGTCCCATCACTGGACGGTTTTGGCCCAATTGGTGCTGGTTTTCACAGCCCGGCAGAATATCTGGAGCTGGACAGCATCGCGCCACGCATCAGGTTGCTAAAACAGGTTATTGTCCGTTTAGGCCAGTAAACCCTCTTTTATCTGCACTAAAAAAACGGAGAGCACCTTGCGGTACTCTCCGTTATCTACTCAGTAACGAATCAAGCCGTTATTACTGACCTTTAACTTCTTTCAGGCCATTAAACGGTGCGCGGTTGCCCAACGCTTCTTCGATACGGATCAGTTGGTTGTATTTAGCAACGCGGTCAGAACGGCTCATAGAACCGGTTTTTATCTGGCCAGCCGCAGTACCAACCGCAAGATCTGCGATGGTTGCGTCTTCGGTTTCACCTGAACGGTGAGAGATCACCGCGGTGTAGCCTGCGTCTTTGGCCATCTTGATAGCAGCCAGAGTTTCGGTCAGAGAACCGATCTGGTTGAATTTGATCAGGATGGAGTTAGCGATGCCTTTCTCAATACCCTCTTTCAGGATCTTGGTGTTGGTAACGAACAGATCGTCGCCAACCAGCTGGATTTTGTCGCCCAGCACTTTGGTCTGGTATGCGAAACCATCCCAGTCAGATTCGTCCAGACCGTCTTCGATAGAAACGATTGGGTATTGCTTGGTCAGGTCTTCCAGGAAGTGAGTGAACTCTTCAGAGGTAAACGCTTTGTTGCCTTCGCCGGCCAGAACGTATTTACCGTCTTTGTAGAATTCAGAAGCCGCACAGTCCATCGCCAGGGTAACGTCTTTGCCCAGTTCATAGCCTGCCGCTTTCACGGCTTCTGCGATAACGGCCAGCGCTTCAGCGTTAGAACCCAGGTTTGGCGCATAGCCACCTTCGTCACCTACCGCAGTGTTCATGCCTTTGGCTTTCAGCACTTTTGCCAGGTGATGGAAAACTTCAGAACCGATACGCACGGCTTCTTTCAGGGTTTTCGCGCCTACTGGCTGGATCATGAATTCCTGAATGTCGACGTTGTTGTCGGCGTGCTCACCACCGTTGATGATGTTCATCATAGGCAGTGGCATAGAGAATTTGCCTGGGGTGCCGTTCAGCTCAGCAATGTGCTCGTACAGTGGCATGCCTTTAGAGGCAGCCGCCGCTTTGGCAGCAGCCAGAGAAACTGCCAGGATGGCGTTGGCACCAAACTGGGATTTGTTCTCGGTACCGTCCAGATCGATCATGATCTTGTCGATGTTAGCCTGGTCTTTGGCATCTTTACCCATAACTGCCTGAGCAATTGGGCCGTTTACTGCAGCAACGGCTTTCAGTACGCCTTTACCCAGGAAACGGGATTTGTCACCGTCACGCAGTTCCAGTGCTTCACGGGAACCGGTAGAAGCACCTGAAGGCGCAGCAGCCAGACCTACGAAACCGCCTTCCAGATGCACTTCGGCTTCAACAGTTGGGTTGCCGCGTGAGTCGATGATTTCACGGCCGATGACTTTAACGATTTTGGACATTAGGTTTTCCTCGATACAAGTTAAGCTAAAACTCCAGACAAACAACGCGCGGTTTTTGCCGCGCGTTGCTTACCAAAACTCTTATTTCACCTGACGCTTCTGGTGTTCACCCGCCGCTTTGACAAAGCCAGCAAACAACGGATGCCCATCACGCGGCGTCGAAGTAAATTCCGGATGGAACTGACAGGCTACGAACCACGGATGGTCAGGCAGCTCGATAATCTCGACCAGCTTGTTATCGGCAGAAAGACCAGCAACACGCAAACCTGCGGCTTCGATCTGCTTTAACAGCATGTTGTTCACTTCATAGCGGTGACGGTGGCGTTCAACGATGGTTGGTTCGCCGTACATCTTGCGCACCAGGCTGTTATCGGTCAGGTGGCATTGCTGGCCACCCACACGCATCGTACCGCCCAGATCGCTTTCTTCAGTACGGACCTCAACATTGCCTTCTTCATCACGCCACTCGGTGATCAGGGCCACCACCGGGTACTTACAGTCTGGCACAAATTCAGTGGAGTTGGCGTTTTCCATGCCCACCACGTTACGGGCAAACTCCATTAACGCCACCTGCATACCCAGGCAAATGCCCAGATAAGGGATGTTGTTTTCACGAGCATAGCGTGCGGTCATGACCTTGCCTTCCACGCCACGGTAGCCGAAACCACCAGGGATCAGGATCGCATCCAGATCTTTCAGCACTTCTACGCCGCGCGTTTCAACATCCTGCGAATCGATCAGCTTGATGTTGACGGTCAGACGGTTTTTCAGCCCACCGTGCTTAAGCGCTTCAATCACAGACTTGTAGGCATCTGGCAGTTCGACATACTTGCCGACCATACCGATAGTCACTTCGCCGCCTGGATTGGCTTCTTCGTAAATCACCTGCTCCCACTCGGCCAGATTGGCTTCCGGCGGGGTGAGGCTGAATCGTTTACAAATATAATCGTCAAGCCCCTGAGATTTCAATAGGCCTGGGATTTTATAAATGGAATCAACGTCTTTCAGGGAGATAACTGCTTTTTCCGGCACGTTACAGAAAAGTGCGATTTTAGCGCGTTCGTTAGCAGGAACTGCGCGATCGGAGCGACAGATCAGCACATCAGGCTGAATACCGATGGAAAGCAGCTCTTTTACCGAATGCTGGGTAGGCTTGGTTTTGACTTCACCTGCGGCCGCCAGGTACGGCACCAGCGTCAGGTGCATATACAGAGTATGCTCGCGGCCAACTTCAACCGCCATCTGACGGATGGCTTCCAGGAATGGCAGGGATTCGATATCACCGACGGTGCCGCCGATTTCAACCAGCACCACATCGTGCCCTTCGCCACCTTCGATAATGCGTTCTTTAATGGCGTTGGTGATGTGCGGGATCACCTGAACGGTCGCGCCCAAATAATCGCCACGGCGCTCTTTGCGCAGCACATCGGAGTAAATACGGCCAGTAGTGAAGTTGTTACGACGCGTCATTTTGGTACGGATGAAGCGTTCGTAGTGACCCAGATCCAGATCGGTTTCTGCGCCGTCTTCGGTGACGAAAACTTCCCCATGCTGAATCGGGCTCATGGTGCCCGGATCCACGTTGATGTACGGGTCCAGTTTCATGATGGTAACGTTGAGGCCACGGGCTTCGAGAATAGCCGCCAGAGAGGCTGCGGCAATGCCTTTACCCAGAGAGGATACGACCCCGCCGGTCACAAAAATATAATTAGTTGTCATGCTGAACCTGAGAGTTTAGGTTTAAAGACGATGGAAGTACCAGGACGGGAAAGTAGTATACCCGAACCTCTCTTGACCTACAAACGATCGTTTTGCCATCCATCATCTCTGTCACCGTCGTGAGTTCATCCGGGTTCAATCCGCCAGCACTGCTCTCCGTGCCTTTTAAAACAATCAGTTAGCGTAAAACAAAGCGCGATGAAACCGACATCATAATCTATAAAAAGACTTGGATTTCAGTCCGTTGGGCTTATATCAGCGCATAACCAGCAATTCAGCAAACCATAACCCTGAGCTTAACCGTTTCAGCCTACACGAATATTGTCGCCGATCAAACAAGCAACACAGTTAGGACAACGGCATTTCCAATTAGTTTTCCTGGCTTTTTACCTGCTGCCAAGCGGCTTCCATCTGCTCCAGTGTGGCTTCCTGCATCTGCAGGCCGCTTTGCTGCACGATGTCTTCAACCTGGCGGAAACGCCGCTCGAACTTGCGGTTGGCCACCTGAAGCGCATTTTCCGCCTTATGCCCGAGATGGCGGGAAAGATTGACCGTGGCAAACAGCAAATCGCCAATTTCCTCTTCCAGCTTTTTCTCGTCGACCACCGCTTGTTGCGCTTCATGCATCACTTCGTCGAGCTCTTCGTACACTTTCCCCAGTACCGGGCCAAGCGTGTTCCAGTCAAAACCGACGGCGGCGCAGCGCTTCTGAATTTTGTGAGCCTTCATCAGCGCCGGTAAGGCATCAGGAATATCATCCAGTGCCGAGTGCAGCGCTTTCTCCGCACGCTCATCGGCTTTCAGTTGCTCCCAACGTACGGAAACGGCTTCGCTGTCTGCCGCTTCCGCTTGCCCGAAGATATGCGGGTGGCGGCGTTCGAGCTTGTCACTGATGGCATTGCAAACCTGGTCGAAATCGAACAGCCCCTGTTCCTGCCCCATTTGGGCGTAGAACACGACCTGGAACAGCAAATCCCCCAGTTCATCACGCAGATCGGCATAATCCTGGCGCGCAATGGCGTCCAGCACTTCATAGGTTTCTTCCAGCGTGTAGGGCGCGATGGTCGCGAAGGTCTGCTTACGATCCCACGGGCAGCCTACCTGCGGGTCGCGTAAGGTTTTCATGATGGTCAGGAGGCGTTGCAACGGGGTGACTTGGGTCATGGCGGGATCTCTGAATAATTCAGGGCTCAGCATGCTGAGCCCTAAGACAAAAAGAGAAAAATTAGCTACCGTGCAGACGCTTGGCGTCTATCACGTCCGGCAATTGATTAAGCTTGGCCAACACCCGCCCCAGCACCTGCTGGTTGTAGATTTCGATATCCATATCGATGGTGGCCAACTGCTTTTTAGTGTCACTGCGGCTGGCAACGCCCAGTACGTTGACCTTCTCGTTGGCCAGGATGGTCGTGATGTCACGCAACAGACCGCTGCGATCGTTGGCCACTACGCGTACCACCAGCGAATATCCGCTGGAGTAGCTTTCCCCCAAACAGCATCAACGATGCGCTCCGGCGCGTGGGATTGCAGATCGACCAGTTGATCGCAATCTGAACGGTGGATCGAGATACCCCGCCCCTGAGTGATAAAACCGACAATATCGTCACCAGGGATCGGCTGGCAGCAACGGGCAATGTGATGCATCAGATTGCCCACGCCCTCTACCACTACCCGGCCATTGTCTTTGCTGCGGGCCGCTGCTGCCGGTGCCTTCTGTTGGGTCAGTTGGCGCAGCGCTTCGCGATCCTGCTCTTCGGCGCTCGGTTTGTTGAGCTTGCCCTGCAGGAAGTTCACCATCTGATTCAGGCGAATATCACCGCCGCCAATCCCCGCCAGCACTTCATCCAGCGAGTTGACGTTATAACGCGGGATCAGCAGTTTTTCGGCTTCGCGCAGGCTAATACCGAGATGTTCCAGCTCATTGTCCAGCATCTGCCGCCCGGCCAGGATATTTTTATCGCGATCCTGTTTGCGGAACCAGTTGTGGATCTTCGATCGCCCACGGCTGGTGGTGACATAGCCCAGGTTCGGGTTCAGCCAGTCCCGGCTCGGGTTCGGCTGCTTCTGGGTGATAATCTCGATTTGATCGCCCATCTGCAATTGATAGGTAAACGGCACAATACGGCCACCAATTTTGGCGCCGATGCAACGGTGGCCAACATCGCTGTGAATATGGTAGGCAAAATCAAGCGGCGTCGAACCTGCTGGCAGGTCCACCACGTCACCTTTTGGCGTAAACACATACACACGATCGTCGAAGACCTGGCTACGGACTTCGTCCAGCATTTCGCCAGAGTCCGCCATCTCTTCCTGCCAGGCGATCAGCTTACGCAGCCACGCAATGCGTTCTTCGTAGCCCGAACGCGCCGTAACTACCGCGCCTTCTTTGTATTTCCAGTGGGCAGCCACTCCCAGTTCGGCATCTTCATGCATCTGACGGGTGCGGATCTGGATTTCCAGCGTCTTGCCCCGCGGGCCAAGCACCACGGTATGGATCGATTGATAACCGTTCGGTTTTGGGTTGGCGACATAGTCGTCGAACTCATCCGGCAGATGGCGGAAATGCGTATGCACAATGCCCAACGCCGCATAGCAGTCCTGCAAGCGCTCCACCACGACACGCACCGCGCGCACGTCAAACAATTCGTCGAACGCCAGCGACTTCTTCTGCATCTTGCGCCAAATGCTGTAAATGTGTTTCGGGCGGCCATAGATATCCGCCTTGATGCTTTCCTTGTCCATCGCGTTATGCAGCGTGGCCACGAAGTCATCAATAAACTGCTCGCGATCGATACGGCGTTCATGCAGCAGCTTGGCAATGCGTTTGTATTCATCCGGGTGCAGATAGCGGAAGCAGAAATCTTCCAGTTCCCACTTCAACTGGCCGATACCAAGACGGTTGGCCAAAGGAGCATAAATATTGGAACACTCTTTGGCCGCCAGCACGCGCTCATCTTCTGGCGCATCCTTCACTTCGCGCAGGTGAGCAATCCGCTCTGCCAGCTTAATGACTACGCAGCGGAAATCTTCCACCATCGCCAGCAGCATACGGCGAACGTTATCCACCTGTTCGGAACCCATCGAGTCATTATGCGTAGCTTTCAGTTGGCGTATGGCGTCCATATCACGCACGCCATGAACCAGCGAGGTAATGCCAGAACCGAACGCTTCGGTCAGGGTAGCCTCCGGCACAATGGCCGCGTCGACCAGCGGGAACAGCAGCGCCGCGCGCATACTGTCGTTATCCATGCTAAGGGTCGAGAGGATCTCCACCATTTCCAGGCCACGCCACAACAACAGTGGCGCATCGGGGTGGTTTTGGGTCTGCTGCTCACAGTAACGCCAGGTTGCGGCTAATCGCTCACATGACTGCGGGTTGGGGAGCCCCAGACTGGCGATCCAATCATCAAGCGCGAATTCACCCGCCGTATTCAGATGTGCACTTCTTACCGCAACCATAACTTCTCCCTACTTTGCAGCGACCCCGGGCGTGTTGATAGACAGCGCCATGGATTCAAGATGCCCCGCCTGCGAAAACGTCATCAACGTCCGCATACGGGCAAGACGATAACCGGCAGCCACCAACACTTTGCTGCGTATGCCAGTATTGCGGGGTTACAGGAAACATAAACCACGCGCTCTATTGCCAGTTTAGCAATATGTGACATGACCCCAGCCACGCCAGCGCGGGGGATCAACATCATCCGATCAAATCCTTGAGCTGCCCAAGGTTGCCGTGCCACGCCATCCTCAAGATTTTGATGGAGAAATGGCAGATTAGTAAGTGAATTCTTATGTGCTTATACTGCCCATTCACCCACAGCGTGGCAACACCTTCAATCCGTAAAACAGATCTAATATTCGATCATTGGGTCCGATTTTCAACCATTCAAGGGGCTCGGCCAGCATTTGCTGATTTACCGCACCAATACTGTTAATATTTGTCTCGCTGGCCAGGTCGGCACGCGGCGTTCGGGAGTGCGCTAATTGTCGATTGAGTGCTGGTTTACTGCCAGGATTAGCAACCCATTCTCCCACATTGGAATTCCATGACCAAATACAGCCTGCGCGCACGCATGATGATCTTGATCCTGGCACCGACGCTATTAATCGGTTTGCTACTCAGCACTTTCTTTGTAGTGCATCGCTACAACGAGTTACAAGAGCAACTGGTTGACGCTGGCGCCAGCATCATTGAACCACTCGCGGTGGCCAGCGAATACGGCATGACCTTCCGCAGCCGTGAATCCGTCAGGCAATTGGTCAGCCTTCTGCATCGGCGCCATTCGGAGATCGTGCGTTCTATTACCGTTTTTGATGCGCAGAACAACCTGTTTGTCACTTCCAATTATCACCATAATTATACCCAGTTGCAGTTGCCCAAAGGTGTGCCAATGCCCACCGAACTGATGCTGACACGGCGAGGGGATTCGTTGATCCTGCGCACCCCTATCCTCTCAGAAAACCAGTTCCCGGATGAAGGCGCCAGCGGCGAGGCTCACCCCGAAAACAATCTGGGTTATGTGGCAATTGAGCTGGATCTGCAATCGGTTCGTTTGCAGCAATACAAAGAAGTGTTTGTTTCGACCCTGTTATTGCTGCTGTGTATGTGCATCGCCATTCTGTTTGCCTACCGCCTGATGCGCGACGTTACCGGCCCGATCCGCAATATGGTCAACACCGTTGACCGTATCCGTCGTGGGCAGTTGGATAGCCGGGTTGAGGGCTATATGCTCGGCGAGCTGCACATGCTGAAAAATGGCATCAATTCGATGGCGATGTCGCTGACCGCCTATCACGAGGAGATGCAGCAAAATATCGATCAGGCCACTTCTGATCTGCGTGAAACTTTGGAGCAGATGGAGATCCAGAACGTTGAACTGGATCTGGCGAAAAAACGTGCGCAGGAAGCCGCACGAATCAAATCCGAATTCCTGGCCAATATGTCCCATGAGCTGCGAACCCCGCTCAACGGCGTGATTGGCTTTACGCGTCAGATGCTGAAGACCGATCTCAGCGCCACCCAGACCGACTATCTGCAAACCATCGAGCGTTCTGCCAATAATCTGCTGACCATCATTAACGACGTGCTGGACTTCTCCAAGTTGGAGGCTGGCAAACTGGTGCTGGAGCATATTCCGTTCGCACTGCGTGAAACATTGGACGAAGTGATCGTGTTGCTGGCGCCAAGCGCACATGACAAAGGGCTGGAGCTGACTCTGGATGTGCAAAACGATGTGCCTGAACAGGTTATTGGCGATTCCTTGCGCCTGCAGCAGGTGATCACCAACCTGCTTGGCAACGCGGTGAAATTCACCGAAACCGGCAATATCGATATCCGCGTAGAGCTGCGCAACCAGTTGGAGCGCCAGGTAGAGCTGGAAATACAGTTCCACGATACCGGCATCGGTATTTCTGAACGCCAGCAATCGCAGCTGTTCCAGGCGTTCCGTCAGGCCGACGCCAGTATTTCGCGCCGCCACGGTGGCACCGGGCTGGGCCTGGTGATCACCCAAAAACTGGTGAAAGAGATGGGGGGCGATATCTGCTTCCACAGCCAGTTGAACCGTGGTTCTACCTTCTGGTTCCACATCACCATCGATCTGAACGAAGGCATGCTGTCATTACCGCCAAGCCTGCCGGATCTGCGCGGCAAAACGCTGGCCTACGTCGAAGCCAACCCGACGGCAGCCCAGGCAACGCTGAATATGCTGAGCGTCACCCAACTGGTGGTAACCCATTCACCGACGCTGGGGCAACTGCCGAAAAATCATTACGATTTTATCCTGTTAGGCGTGCCTATTCCTTATAAAGAGGGTGTCGGCCAGCATCGGGGCAAACTGATGGAGGCCTTGAGCATTGCCGGACGGGTGATCCTGGCACTGCCGAGCCAGTCACAGGTCGACGCAGAAGAAATGAAAAAACTCGGGGCCATCGGCTGCCTGACCAAACCCATCAGCAGTGGCCGCCTGTACCCGTTACTGCGCATGGAAGCCCCGCAGCGTCTGAGTGCCCCAGCGGTACGTAAACGCTTACCGCTCACGGTGATGGCGGTGGATGATAACCCGGCCAACCTGAAGCTGATTGGCACTTTGCTGGCAGAGCAGGTTGAAAACACGCTGCTGTGCGAAAGTGGCGAAGAGGCGATCGTTATGGCGCGTGACAACGTGCTGGATATGATCCTGATGGATATACAGATGCCGAATATTGACGGCATCCAGGCCAGCGAGTTGATCCGCCAGATGCCCCACCACAACTCCACCCCGATTGTGGCGGTAACGGCCCACGCGGTCAGTGGCGAACGTGAGCACCTGTTGCAGGTAGGGATGGATGACTATCTGGCAAAACCGATTGATGAAGCCATGCTGACGCGGGTGCTTTCCCGCTATCACACCGTCGAAATTGAACCTGAGCCTAGCAAGCCCCATAGCCTGACGGAAACACCGCTGTCGCTGGATTGGCCGCTGGCACTGCGCCAGGCAGCCAACAAGGAAGATCTGGCCCGCGATCTGCTGCAAATGCTGGTCGAGTTCCTGCCACAGGTCAGCGATCGGATAAAGGCCTTACTGGAAGGGGAAGTGGATGAGAGCATTCTTGACCTGATCCACAAGCTGCACGGCAGTTGCAGCTACAGCGGCGTCCCCCGCCTCAAGCAACTCTGTTTTTACCTTGAGC
This sequence comes from Serratia sp. L9, assembly GCF_050632285.1. NCBI lineage: Bacteria > Pseudomonadati > Pseudomonadota > Gammaproteobacteria > Enterobacterales > Yersiniaceae > Serratia > Serratia sp. L9. The sequence continues at coordinate 143,349 of NZ_CP192591.1, forward strand.
AACAGTTACGCCAGGGTGTCAGCAACAGCAGCCTGGAGCCGGAATGGCTGGAAATGTTGGATGAGATTGAACTGGTGAAGACGGAAGCCAGCTTCCGGCTGGGGTAAGGTAACGCCCCCTTCTTACAGAAAGGGGCGGAGAGGTTTAACGTTGCGCCAGTTTGATCACTGCGGCAATATTGCGGGCCGCCATCCGCACGTTCTCCCCGGCATTGGCTAGCGCTTCCTCCAGCGTACAGACACGGTGCAGCACGCTGAATACCGCATCTATCCCGTGCTGATGCACCACATCAACATCTGTGCTCAGGCTACCGGCAATGCCAATGACCGGCTTATGGTAACGCTTGGCCACTTTGGCCACGCCGATCGGCACCTTGCCGTTAAGGCTCTGGCTATCGAGCCGCCCTTCGCCGGTGATCACTAAAGTGGCATCACGCACCAGTTCATCCAGCCCCAAGGCTTCGGTGACAATCTCAATCCCCTGGCGTAGTTCCGCGCGGCAAAAAGCCAATAACGCGGCCCCCATGCCCCCGGCGGCCCCAGCGCCAGCCGCCTGCTCAACGTCAATGTCCAACCAGTATTTAATCATTTGCGCATAATGGTGCAGGGCACTGTCCAATTGCGCCACCATCTGCTCAGTGGCCCCCTTCTGCGGGCCGAAAATAGCCGAAGCACCGTTAGCGCCGGTTAATGGGTTGGTGACGTCACAGGCGATTTCAAATTTGCACTGTTCGATCCGCGCGTCCAGCCCGCTGATATCAATACGGGCCAGCCGGGCCAGCTCTTCGCCACCCAATCCCAACTCCTGGTCCTGGCTATCCAGCAGCCGCGCACCTAACGCCTGAACCATGCCAGCTCCCCCGTCATTGGTGGCGCTGCCGCCGATGCCGATAATGCAATGTTTCACTCCCAGATCCAGCGCATGGCGGATCAATTCACCGGTGCCGTAAGAGTTGGTTTTTAACGGGTTACGCCGATGGATTGGCACCAGTTCCAGCCCACTGGCCGCCGCCATTTCTATAAAAGCACTCTGTCCATCGCCAGACAGGCCGAAAAAAGCCATCACCTTCTCACCCAACGGTCCGGTGACTTCTACGTCAATCTTGCGGCCTGCGGTAGCGGCCACCATCACCGCTACCGTTCCCTCTCCCCCATCCGCCATCGGCAGTTTCAGGTAGTTGGCCTGTGGGAACACCTCCCGAAATCCGGCCTCGATGCAAGAGGCCACTGCAAATGCGGAAAGGCTTTCTTTGTACGAATCCGGCGCAATCACTATTTTCATATACTGTCAGTTCCTTAGCGGCCCGAGCAGTAAGGGCCGAAACCTCCGGCCCCTCTGATTTCACGGGCGCAAGCTCCGCTGCCTTTATCGGGTGACTTCTGCCTTGGCCAACTTTTCGTAATAACATGCCAGTGCGCTGTGGTCGGCGTTACCCAGGCCATCGGCACGCAGGGCCTGCATCATTTCCATCACTGCTGCGGTTAGCGGTAACTGGGCCCCTACGCCATGTGAAGTGTCCAGCGCATTAGCCAAATCCTTGATGTGTAAATCAATGCGGAAACCAGGTTTGAAATTGCGGTCCAGCACCATCGGTGTCTTGGCTTCCAATACCGTGCTGCCTGCCAACCCGCCACGAATCGCCTGGAAGACCAGCTCCGGATTAACCCCGGCTTTGGTGGCCAGCACCAGCGCTTCGGACATGGCCGCAATATTCAGCGCCACAATCACCTGATTCGCCAGCTTGGTAACGTTGCCAGCACCGATATCACCGGTATGCACCACCGAACCGGCCATGGTTTTCATCACTTCAAAGCAGCGATCAAACACTGCTTTATCACCACCGACCATCACCGATAGCGTGGCATCTATCGCCTTAGGCTCACCGCCGCTCACCGGTGCATCAAGCATGGCAATCTGTTTGGCGGCCAAAGCCGCACCGATCTCACGGCTGGCAAGCGGTGCGATAGAACTCATGTCGATCAGCACGGTGCCCGCTTTAGCTCCCTCAATCAGGCCATTTTCCCCCAGTGCAACTTCGTGCACTTGCGGTGAGTTGGGCAACATGGTGATCACGATATCGCTCTGAGCTGCCACCGCCTTTGGCGTAGCGGCTACATCAGCCCCCAACGCTGCCAATTCGGCTACCGCTTCGGTATTACGATCCAACACCACCAGTGAATAACCTGCCTTGAGCAGGTTTTTGCTCATGGGTTTACCCATAATCCCCAGGCCAATAAATCCTATTTTCATCCTGTTCCCCTTATTTACCACTTGATTTAAACCGATCGCACAAGGCCTGCGTGGCCGTACGGAATACCCCGAGATCGCTACCAACGGCCACGAATCGGGCTCCCCATTCCAGATAGCGACGAGCATCGGCTTCTGCCGGTGCCAGAATGCCGCTGGCTTTACCGTGCGCACTGGCACGGTCAAAAATATGGCGGATCACCGCCTGCACTTCAGGGTGGTTCGGCTGGCCGAGATAGCCCAGCGCGGCAGAAAGATCCCCTGGCCCGACAAAGATACCGTCGACACCTGCCACGGCGGCTATCGCGTCCAGGTTATCGACCCCCTGCTGGCTTTCGATCTGAACCATTACCGCAATCTGCTCGTTGATCTGAGCGAAATAGTCCGGCACGGTGCCGTAACCGTTGCTACGGTGCGAAACCGACACTCCACGGATCCCGGCTGGCGGATAACGCGTCGAATCCACCGCCTGCTGCGCCTGCTCGGCGCTTTCCACAAACGGGATCAGAAAGTTGTAGAAACCGATATCCAGCAAGCGCTTGATAATCACCGGTTCGTTGCAAGGCGGGCGCACCACGGCAGCGCTGGAGCTGCCTTTCAGCGCCATCAGTTGTGGCACAAAAGTATTGATGTCATTGGGCGCATGCTCGCCATCCAGCACCAGCCAGTCGAAACCAGCCAGCCCCAAAACTTCGGTGGAAATCGGGTTGGCGAGGGCAGACCAGCAGCCAATCAGGGTTTCGCCCCCGAGCAGCGACTGGCGAAAAGGGTTATGGCAGCTATTCATGAAATTTCCTCTGCATGCTAAAGGGTTAACGCACCAGGCACGGGCGTTTGTTATCGAAGACCCAACCAGGGATCAGGTACTGCATTCCCTGCGCATCATCGCGGGCACCCAGGCCATGTTTTTTATACAGCTCATGGCCCTGCATCAGCCGATCCTGATCCAGCTCGATCCCCAGCCCTGGGCGCTGCGGCACCTTCACGCGGCCGCCGACGATCTGTAGCGGTTCACGCGTCAGCCGTTGGTTGCCCTCCTGCCAGATCCAGTGGGTGTCGATCGCCGCAATGTTGCCCGGAGCCGCTGCGGCCACATGGGTGAACATCGCCAGCGAGATATCGAAGTGATTATTGGAGTGCGAGCCCCAGGTCAGGCCAAACTCATGGCACATCTGTGCAACGCGCACCGAGCCCTGCATGGTCCAGAAATGAGGATCCGCCAGCGGGATATCGACCGATTGCAGCTGCAGCGTATGCCCCATCTGCCGCCAGTCGGTGGCGATCATGTTGGTTGCGGTTGGCAGACCGGTGGCCCGGCGGAACTCCGCCATGACTTCCCGGCCAGAAAAGCCCTGCTCGGCACCACAAGGATCTTCGGCATAGGCCAGCACGTTGCGCAGTTGTTTGCCGAGTGCGATCGCTTCTTTCAGCGACCAGGCACCGTTGGGATCGAGCGTGATCCGCGCCTGAGGGAAGCGTTGCGCCAGCGCGGTAACGGCTTCGGCCTCTTCACTGCCGGCCAACACGCCGCCTTTCAGCTTGAAATCATTAAAGCCATACTTATCAAACGCCGCTTCGGCCAGGTGCACGATGCTTTGTGGTGTCAGTGCTTCCTCGTGGCGCAGGCGATACCAGTCGCAAGCGTCATCCGGTTGGCTCTGATAAGGCAGCGGGGTTTTATGGCGATCGCCGATATAAAACAGGTAGCCCAGCATTTCCACCGAATCACGCTGTTGGCCATCCCCCAGCAGGGCGGCTACCGGTACGTCGAGGAACTGCCCCAACAGATCCAGCATGGCGGCCTCAATACCGGTCACCACATGGATGGTGGTACGTAAATCGAAAGTCTGCAGGCCGCGCCCGGTAGCATCACGATCGGCAAAGCGATCGCGCACAGCATTCATAACGTTTTTGTATTCGCCAAGGGTTTTCCCCACGACCAGCGGCTGAGCCTCTTCAAGGGTCTGGCGGATTTTCTCTCCACCTGGGATCTCCCCTATTCCGGTATTGCCGGCGTTATCTTGCAAGATCACGATATTACGGGTGAAAAACGGCGCATGGGCTCCACTGAGATTGAGCAGCATGCTGTCGTGACCGGCCACTGGCACAACCTGCATGGAGGTGATTTTTGGTGCTGCATTCATTGAAATGTCCTCTAAAATGTCGGGTTCAGCGGCCAAACGCTGGCCGTTTACGGTCAAATTGCCAATTGGGCACCAGATACTGCATTGCCGCCGCGTCGTTGCGGGCCCCGCCCGGCAATTGCTGATACAGGTGATGGGCCTTTTCCAATGCCTCCCAATCAAGCTCAATACCCAGCCCGGGCCGATCCGATAACGCAATTTTGCCGCCAACGATCTGTAACGGGTTTTTCGTCAGATGCTGGCCTTCCTGCCAGATCCAGTGCGTATCGATTGCGGTGGGGGTTCCAGGAGCAGCGGCCCCTACATGGGTGAACATCGCCAGTGAAATATCAAAGTGGTTATTTGAATGGCAGCCCCAGGTCAGGCCCCATTCGTCACACAGTTGTGCGACACGTACCGCACCCTGCATAGTCCAGAAATGAGGGTCGGCCAGAGGGATATCCACCGCCTGCAACCGCACGGCATGGTTCATCTCCCGCCAGTTGGTGGCAATCATATTGGTTGCCACTGGCAAACCGGTGGCGCGGCGGAACTCTGCCATCACCTCTCGCCCGGAAAAGCCCTGCTCGGCACCACAGGGATCTTCGGCATAGGCCAGGATCCCCTGCAGGTCTTTGCACAGGCCGATGGCTTCATCCAGCAGCCAGGCGCCGTTGGGATCGACGGTGATACGGGCATCCGGAAAGGTTTTAGCCAGTGCTCGTACCGCATCAATCTCCTGCTCCCCCGGCAAGACTCCACCCTTGAGTTTGAAATCTTTAAAGCCATAACGATCCTGAGCTGCCGCAGCCAGTTCAACGATCGCCGACGTATTCATCGCAGCCTGATGGCGCAGGTGATACCAGGGGTGCCTGCCTGGTTCGCCAGCCTGATAGGGCAAGTCGGTTTTCAGGCGGTCACCAAGATAAAATAGGTAGCCAAGCACGGTGACTTCATCACGCTGTTTGCCTGGGCCCAACAGCTCCGCAACCGGGACTTGCAGGAATTGCCCCATCAGGTCGAGCAGTGCCGCCTCCAGTGCTGCTACCGCATTTACCCGCAGCTCGAAGGTCCAGGCACCTTTGCCAAACGAATCAAAATCTGATGATTGATTGCCCGTATGGATGCTGTGCACCAGTCGGTTCATGTGGGCGATTTGCTGGCCTTCCACCTGGTGAACGGCATCCAGCAAGGTTTGATAAATCACCTCGCCACCGGGTGCCTCCCCCACGCCGGTATGCCCGGCACTGTCGGTAAGCACCACAATGTTGCGGGTGAAACAGGCACTGTGTGCGCCGCCGATGTTCAGCAGCATACTGTCATAGCCCGCCACGGGGATAACGCGCATCTGGGTGATTACCGGGGTAGCCTGGGTGCTGTTCATTATTTGCTCCTCGCCATCGGTTTCAGCTCAATACGCTTGATATCACCGACGATGAACAGATAACTGGCCACCGCCAACAACGCATGAATACCGACATATACCAACGCCCCGTTAAATGACCCGGTGGTACCGATGATGTAGCCGATAGCTATCGGGGTGACGATGCCGGAGATATTGCCGAACATATTGAACAGGCCACCGCTCAGGCCGCTGATCTCTTTTGGTGCGGTATCTGCCATCACCGCCCAGCCCAGCGCACCCAACCCCTTGCCGAAGAACGCTGCGGCCATAATGCCCACCACCATCCATTCGGTTTCAACGTAGTTACAGAAAATCATCGACATCGATAGCAGCATGCCCAGTACGATCGGGGTTTTACGGGCAAAGGTAAGCGACTGAGTACGACGCATCAGGTAATCGGAAATAACGCCGCCAAGCACCCCGCCGATAAAACCGCAAATTGCCGGGACCGACGCGACAAAGCCAGCCTTGAGGATCGACATACCGCGCGCCTGCACCAGATAAACCGGGAACCAGGTGATAAAGAAATAGGTCAGGCCGTTGATGCAGTACTGGCCGATATACACACCGACCATCATGCGTGATTGCAGCAGTTGCTTGATCTGGAACCACTTCTCACCCTTGACCGTGGCTTTTTTCTCCTGTTTCTGATCCATATTGATCAAGGCGCCACCGGCTTCGATATAGTCCAGTTCAGCCTGGTTGATCGTGGGGTGATCTTTAGGATCGTGCAGCACTTTGAGCCAGATAAAGCTCAGGATAATGCCCAGACCGCCCATAAAGAAGAACACGTGCGACCAACCTACCGCGTGTGTCAGCCACCCCATAATCGGCGCGAAGATCACCGTGGCAAAGTATTGGGCCGAGTTGAAGATTGACACTGCAGTACCACGCTCATGGGCCGGGAACCAGGCGGCAACAATGCGGCTGTTACCGGGGAATGACGGTGCTTCTGCCAGACCAACCAGGAAACGCAGTGCGAACAGCGCGATCACGATGCCAAAACCGCTGAAGATATCCACGAAGCCTTGCAGCAGGGTAAACAGGGACCAGATGAAAATGCTCCAGAAGTAGACACGCTTGGAACCGAAGCGGTCCAGCAACCAGCCACCGGGGATCTGCCCGATAACATAGGCCCAGGAAAAGGCCGAGAAGATATACCCCATCCCTACCGCGTCGAGGCCGATGTCCTGAGACATGGCAGTACCGGCAATAGACAGTGTGGCACGATCGCCATAGTTGAATGAGGTGACAATAAACAGCATCACCACGATCCAGTAACGTTTGTTGGTTCTTTTTATGGCACTGTTGGCAGTGCTGATAGTAGACATGGGGCTCTCCTGAATTATAGCCTGGGCTATATCCGTCGCCTTTCAAGCCGCAGCATTGTTATATGCGCCTTGAAATTCATAGGTTATCTTTTCATCCTGAACAGCCGATAGAAATATCGCAGAACGAAAGGGTTTAAATTAATTGCAGCCTTTTTTGAGCAGTTCGATTAATACGGCACTGGCAATTTTTAAACGCAATAACGCTTTGTGGAATAAAAGTATAGGGAAGTGGTCGTGCAGACTCATCGGGCAATAACCCAATAATATCGTGAATCTGGCGATTTATTTATGGCATATGCCCAAACGGATAGCGCCTGGTTCACGAAACCCTCCCAGGTCCAGGCAATGCGTGAGCTATCTCACAACGGGCTAGCACAATGCCAAAGAATGACGGCCAGAAAAGGGCAAATCTAGGTCATTTGCATAATGCCCGGCATAGCGGCGAATGTTATCCTTTTTTATGAGCTGATCTTTCGATTATTACCCACGGCGCATATTAAGTTAGGGTACGTGAGGTTTCACTATGTCCGAATCTGTAATTGATTATATTAAAGAGACACCAAGATATATTCAGGTTCACCCACAAGATAACGTCGCTATTGTGGTTAATGATAATGGCTTGCCAAAAGGGGCCATATTCCCCTGCGGCTTGGTATTATTAGAACATATCCCCCAGGGGCACAAAGTGGCGTTGCACGCTATTTCCAAAGGCAGCAATATTTTGCGCTACGGTGAAGTTATTGGCTTTGCTGGGCAGGATATTGCCCGTGGCTGTTGGATTGATGAATCGCTTGTATTACTGCCCCCGGCCCCCGAGTTGGCCAGCCTACCGCTGGCCAACAATGTACCTCAGGCCTTGCCGCCCCTGGAAGGATATACCTTTGAAGGCTACCGTAATGCCGATGGCAGCGTCGGCAGCAAAAACCTGCTGGCGATTACCACCAGCGTGCACTGCGTAGCCGGTGTGGTCGATTATGTGGTAAAAATCATTGAGCGCGACCTGCTGGCGAAATATCCGAACGTTGACGGTGTCGTTGGCCTGAATCATCTCTATGGCTGCGGCGTGGCAATCAATGCCCCTGCGGCAGTGGTGCCAATCCGCACCATCCATAACCTGGCGCTCAACCCCAATTTTGGTGGCGAAGTGATGGTGGTGGGGCTAGGGTGCGAAAAATTGCAGCCGGAGCGCCTGCTGTCGGGCACCCCTGATGTGCAACCTATCTCTTTGGATGAAAGCCGGATCGTCCGTTTGCAGGATGAAAAGCACGTCGGCTTTCAGGCCATGGTGGCCGATATCCTGGCCGTCGCAGAACAGCATCTGCAACGCCTGAACCGCCGCCAACGGGAAACCGTCCCGGCCTCAGAGCTGGTGGTAGGTATGCAATGCGGGGGCAGCGATGCCTTTTCTGGGGTAACAGCCAACCCGGCGGTGGGTTTTGCCTCCGACCTGCTGGTACGCTGTGGCGCTACAGTGATGTTCTCCGAAGTGACCGAAGTACGCGATGCCATACACCTGTTAACACCACGAGTCGCCGACGAGCAGGTTGGCAAGCGCTTACTGGAGGAGATGGCCTGGTACGACGATTACCTCAATCAGGGGCAAACCGATCGCAGCGCCAACCCATCACCGGGCAACAAGAAAGGTGGATTGGCAAACGTGGTGGAAAAAGCCTTGGGCTCCATTGCCAAATCCGGCAGCAGCGCGATTGTCGAAGTGCTCTCCCCGGCCAGCGCCCCACCAAGCGTGGGCTGATTTATGCCGCAACACCGGCCAGCGATTTCGTTTGCGGCACCCAACAATTGGCCTCCGGCATTACGGTGCAAGTGTTCACTACCGGCCGGGGAACCCCTTACGGCCTGACTGCCGTCCCGGTAATCAAGATGGCAACGCGTAGCGCACTGGCAGAACGCTGGCACGATTTAATCGACATCAACGCCGGGACCATCGCCACCGGCGAGGCCACCATTGAGCAGGTAGGCTGGGAATTGTTTGAGTTTATCCTGGAGATAGCCAGTGGCCGCAAGCAAACCTGGTCAGATCAATGGGGCCTGTACAATGCGTTGGCGGTATTTAACCCCGCACCGGTAACCTGAGTGGCAACGCCCCACAATTGGCCAGGTTCAATTGTGGGGCTTGGCTTACTCCTCATCCAGTTGCAGCCCGACATACAGCAACAGGCGAGCATCGAAATTGGCCAGGTTTAACCCGGTGAGTTCTGAAATGCGGTTCAATCGATATTCCAGCGTATTACGGTGAATATACAATGCCTTGGCGGTAGCGGTTGGCTGCACATTATTCAGGAACCAGGCGTTTAGGGTACGCAACAGCAGACCGTTGCTGTCCATAGCCTTCAGACGCTCCAATGGACGGGCCAATTCGTCCGCCTGCCAGCCACTGCGCAAGCTGCCAAGCAGCACCGGCAGCATCAGGTCCTGGTAGTAATAAGCTCGCCGCCCCGGCATACGCTGTTTCCCCACGGCCATGGTGGTACGGGCCGTGCGGTAAGAACGCACCAGACTACCCGGCCCACTGAAATAATTACCAAGCGCAATACGCACCCGCAAACGGCTACTCTCATTCATGCGCGACAACAGACTCTCCACCCGCCGCCGGTGGTCTTCGGCATCCCAGCGCCCATGGTTATTCAGCGCCGGTTTCAGCACGACCATCTCGCTGAGAGAAACGATCGCAATCAGATTGTCCCGTTCTGGCAAAGTCAGCAACGCCTGTAGCTGCTGTAACTCGGCCATGGCGCTGTCGACCCCCAGTTGGCCGCTATCCACCTCCACCACCGCCGCCACGCGGGGCTGATTAGGATCGATCCCCAAGCGATGCGCCCACTCCATCAACGCGGGTGACAACTCCTCAGTGCGGATCAGGTTCAGTACCAACTCCTCACGAAACCGGCTGTCCTGCGCCAGCATGCTCATCAAACGCGCCTGTTCCAGCATCATTTCTGCGGTCATGCAAACCAGCTCACCATATTGGCGCAACTGTGCCGGGTTGCCGGTCAGACCGATGACGCCAACAATTTTACCGTCAACGCGCAAGGGCAAGTTGATGCCGGGCCGCACACCGTGCAGATGCCGGGCAACGGCATCGTCAATATCCACCACTCTGGCCTGCGACAATACCAATAAAGCCCCTTCATGCATTTCACCCAGACGCTCAGGGTCACCGCTACCAATGATTCGGCCACGGTCATCCATTACGTTGATATTGCTATCGATAATTTGCATGGTTCGAGCAACAATTTCCCTGGCTAACTTGGCATCGAGATGATATTCCGCCATTGTGTTTTGCCCCACCGGATAGTAAACAAGCGTTTAGCATACCGACGTGCCTGCCCCCGCACATTGTGCGGATGCCCAAAAGAGTTTAACCTTGGCATGAGTTTTGTGCGCAAACTCACAGTTCAGTCATATAACATAAGCAGGCTGTCAGCCGTGGTGCCTGCTAGTGAAGCCTGATCAATCCCGCGACCTTTTCCCCTCTCACACAGGGAAAGGGGTATAAAAAAGGCACGCCGTAGCGTGCCTCTTGGGGATAACAGGAAAAGCTTATTGCATCAGCAGATACAGCGATGTGTCACCACGTTGGATGTTCAGCGCCAATACTGAAGGTTTGCTGTCGAGGATTTTACGCAGTTCACCCAGGTTCCCTACCGCCTGTTGGTTCACACCCAGGATCAGGTCACCCTTTTTCAGGCCGATACGTGCAGCGGCACTGCCAGGTTTCACCTTATCGACTTTCACACCTTTCTGCTTGTCGGTATTGTTGCTCAGCTCCGCACCTTCAATGCCGGTGTAAATGTTGCCGGAATCGACCTGGGTCTGGCTGCTCTGCTCCAGAGTAATTTCAACGGTCAGCGGCTTGCCATCACGGATGATGCCCAATGTCATTTTGGTGCCCACTGGCAGAGTACCAATTTCGGCACGGAAAGAAGCAAAGCTGGAGATGGCTTTACCGTTCAGGGTGACAATCACGTCACCGGCTTTGATACCGGCCTTGGCCGCAGAAGACTTCGGCATTACCTGGCTGACGAATGCACCACGCTGGGCGTCCACTTTCATCGCCTGCGCCAGTTCAGAGTTCAACTCGGTGCCCATGATACCCAGCTCACCGCGTTTCACCTGGCCGTATTCCACCATTTGCGACGTCAGGTTTTTGACCATATTGCTTGGAATAGCAAAACCGATACCGATATTGCCACCGTCCGGTGCCAGGATCGCGGTATTGATGCCAATCAGTTCGCCGTTCAGGTTCACCAGCGCACCACCGGAGTTACCACGGTTGATGGCAGCATCGGTCTGGATAAAGTTTTCGTAGTTTTCGATATTCAGGCCACTGCGCCCCAGAGCAGAAACGATACCTGAGGTAACGGTTTCACCCAGACCATACGGGTTGCCGATGGCGACGGTGTAATCACCAACGCGCAGTTGCTCAGAGTCTGCCATTTTAATCGCAGTCAGGTTTTTGGCGTCTTTCAGTTGGATCAATGCGATATCAGAACGTGGATCCTTGCCGATCACTTTGGCTTCAAAACGGCGGCCATCGCTCAACTGCACCTGGATCTTGCTGGCGTTGTCTACCACGTGGTTGTTGGTAACCACGTAGCCTTTTGCCGCATCGATGATGACACCCGAACCCAGTGCCTTAAAGGTTTCTTTAGTACCCGGACCAGCTGCACCACCCTGGCCACCTTGGCACATTGGAGAGCCCTGGAATGGCGAGCCGTCCTGGCAGAACGGCGAATCGTCACCAAAGAACTGCTGGAACTGTTGCGGCATTTTCGCCGAGTTTACCGTCGTGCTGCCTTCAACGTTGATGCTCACTACGGAAGGCATGACTTTTTCCAGCATAGGTGCCAGGCTTGGCAACTGCTGGCTATTGGTGGAGGGAGCTGCAGATACAGTTTCTGCGGCATTGGCAGCCGCAACCGGGCCCATTGCCAAACCAATACTTAATGCCAAAGCGCTTAACGTTAATGCTGTTTTCTTCATCTGTGTGTCTCTTAAAGTCGTTCAAGGAAATACGAAGGTTTCGTGCTTAATAAGAGCAGATAAATATGCCGAAGTTCCAGGTTTGCTGGCGGCTAATAGTAAACAAATATTGTTGGTCTTTACAAAACTCGAAATAACGCCCAGGCAACTCGCTAGCTTATGGAAAATAAGCAATTATTCACCCGCTATTTATTCCGCGGCCATTAAACGACGGTATTCATCATAAGCATAAAGATCGGTCATGCCACTGATATAATCTTGTAATAACCGCGCACGGAAATAGTATTCCCTGATCGCCAACTGTTCGGCGGACAGATGCTGTAAACCCTCAACCGCCTCCACATACGCCAACCGGTGCTTGGTAGAGAGCTTATGCAACAACCGCGTTTCAATCGGGAAAGCACGGTGGCTGTCATCCCGCACCAACTGGCTGAAATCGGCCAGCGACATGGCCAGCAACGGGCTGTAGATATCCAGCAGGCCATTAATCACCCGGTATCCCTGCAGCTCTAACTGCTCGACTTCCGGGTGATTGAAGACATGCTTGAAAGCGACGTTTTTGAAGATCTTAAGCAGTTGATAAGCCGGGCTGGAATCCTCCAGCAGTGCGCCGTTGAAACGGCCGTGATACACCGCGTCCAGATTATCGATAAAGCGCTGTGCCGCATGGGGAACCAGCCGGGCGACGGTAAAGACCCGCAAATACATAAAGAATTGATCTTCCGAACTGCGGCGCGCCCCACCGCGATCGATTTTACGAAATGCACTGGCTACGGTTTTATCAAACAGGTCTCCCGGTACGACCTCGCCCCATTCCTGAGTTAAATGTTGAAATAACTGTTCGACGGTAAAGATATTTTTTTCTACCGCATCTTCCAGATCGGCAACGCAATAAGAAATATCATCGGCGGCCTCCATAATATAGGTCAGAGGAAAACGATCGAACTCCCCCATATTCAATTCGCGACGTAAACGATCGACAAATGCCTCTTCCGCGAGATAAAACCCCGGTTTCTTCATCAAATAATCGTGGCTGGTCGGAATTTCATTTGCCCAATAGGCCGGACGGGTATATTTCAGGATGCAGCCGACCTGCGCATAGGTCAGGTTCAGTTTCAACAGCGTATACACCAGCCGGATCGCCTGAGCATTGCCCTCAAAGTGGCACAAATCCTGACGAATACGGCTGCGCAGCCGGTTGAGATCGCTTTCCCCTTCCCGCAGGCGTAATACTTCTATCTGGCAGCGATCGTGGCTGCCCGGCTCACTGCCGCAGCTTGCCGGATCGAGCCGCTGGCGGAACCAGTCGTTAATTGCCGACTCGCCAAAATGGCCAAAGGGAGGGTTGCCGATATCGTGCATCAGGCAGGCCATCTCAACGATGCTTTCGAAGGGATCAAGCAACTTGCTTAATCCAAGCGCATCAATACGCTTGTCCTGCTTGAAACGGTTGAGGATCTCTTTGGCAATATGCCGCCCCACCTGCTGCACCTCCATCGAGTGGGTCAAACGGCTGCGCACTGCCGCGTTACGCTCCAGAGGGAACACCTGCGTTTTCTGCTGCAGACGGCGGATCGCCGCCGAATTGACGATGCGCCCGCGATCGCTCTCGAACTGCCGGACAATATCGTATTCTTCTTCGGCTTCTATCGGCTTGCTGAATGGCCGTTGAAAGCTGATTTTCTGCTTAAAGTCGATCCCGGACATCTGTTTCTCCCACCGTTGCGCATTCCCTCCGTGATAACAATTCCCGGCGGCGGATGCAACGGTATTGCGGATTATCTCTCTCTGAGAGCCATGATAGACTATGGCGCAGTTTCCACACCCAATCAGCGAGTGTTATTTATGAAAGTAGGCATCATCGGCGCAATGGAGCAAGAAGTCTCCCTGCTGCGCGAGCAAATTGTTAACCGCCAGACCATTCAACGCGCGGGTTGTGAAATTTATACCGGCCAGATAGACGGCGTAGAAGTAGCCCTGCTCAAATCCGGCATAGGCAAAGTGGCAGCTGCGCTCGGCACTACCCTGCTGTTGGAACAGTGCCAACCCGATGTGGTGATCAATACCGGTTCCGCCGGTGGCCTGGCCCCGACGCTTAAAGTTGGTGACATCGTGGTTTCCGAAGAGGTGCGTTATCACGATGCCGATGTTACCGCCTTTGGGTATGAACCTGGTCAGATGGCCGGTTGTCCAGCGGCCTTTGTTGCCAACGGCGAGTTGATCGCCCTGGCCGAAAGCTGCATCAAACAGCTGAACCTGAATGCGGTACGTGGCCTGATTTGCAGTGGTGATGCCTTTATTAACGGTGCCGAGCCGTTGGCACGCATCCGCAGCACTTTCCCGAGCGTCGCTGCCGTAGAGATGGAAGCCGCCGCTGTCGGCCATGTCTGCCATCAGTTCAGCACGCCGTTTGTGGTGGTGCGCGCTATTTCCGACGTTGCCGACCACGAGTCGCATATGAGCTTCGACGAATTCCTGGTTGTGGCGGCCAAGCAGTCTTCCCTGATGGTCAATGCCATGCTGCAAGCCCTGGCTAAGCGCGGTTAATGTGAGGCTGCGTTTCTCTGCTGCGCTGTGCTGGCTGGTTTTCTGGCTGGCGTTGCCAGCCCATGCCGCTCAACGTGTGATAAGCCTTGCTCCAAGCACCACGGAGCTTGCCTATGCGGCGGGCATGGGGGATACCTTGCTGGCTGTCAGTGCCTATTCCAATTACCCACCCGAAGCCGCAAAGCTTGAGCAGGTGGCCTCCTGGCAAGGGATCAATCTGGAACGGATACTGGCGCTGAAGCCTGATTTGATCCTGGCGTGGCGTGGCGGTAACCCGCAGCGGATATTGGATCAACTCGCGTCATTCGGCATCCCGATTTTCTATGCGGATGCCAAGAATATTGACGAAATCGCCCAATCGCTGGATGCGCTGGCGCAGTACAGCCCCCACCCAGAACAGGCGCATCAGGCAGCGAAAGATCTCCGCCAGCAAATGGCAGAGTTGAAATCACGCTATGCCAGCAACACGCCACGGCGTGTTTTGTTGCAGTTTGGTACTCAACCGTTGTTCACCAGCTCTGCAGCTACCCTGCAAAGCCAGGTGTTGTCATTATGTGGCGCAGAGAATATTTTTGCCGAAAGCCGTGTTCCCTGGCCGCAGGTCAGCCGTGAACAGGTATTGGTACGTCAACCACAGGCGATCGTTATTGCCGGTGGCGAACAGCAAATCAACAATGTGAAAGCTTTCTGGGCTCCTCAACTGCAAGTGCCGGTCATTGCATTGGATGAGGATTGGTTTAACCGCGCTGGGCCACGCATCATGCTGGCGGCGCAGTCACTGTGCAGTCAATTGGCGGAGATCCACTGATGCTGGTGTTTTGGCTCGATATTCTCGGTACTGCTGTCTTTGCCATCTCCGGCGTATTGCTGGCTGGCAAGTTACGGATGGATCCGTTTGGCGTCCTGGTTTTAGGCGTGGTCACCGCAGTCGGCGGAGGGACAATCCGAGATATGGCGCTGGCTAACGGCCCGGTGTTCTGGGTCAAGGATCCTACCGATCTGGTGGTGGCGATGATCACCTGCGTGCTCACGCTGCTGCTGGTACGTCAGCCCCGCAGGTTGCCTAAATGGATCCTGCCGGTGCTGGACGCCATCGGCTTGGCGGTGTTCGTGGGGATTGGTGTCAATAAAGCCTTTGCCGCCGAGAGTGGGCCATTGGTGGCAGTCTGCATGGGGGTGATCACTGGCGTAGGCGGGGGGATCATCCGTGACGTGCTCGCCCGCGAAATCCCGATGATCCTGCGCACCGAAGTCTACGCTACCGCTTGCATTGTCGGCGGTACGGTACATGTCACCGCGTTCTACACCTTCGGCATGCCTCTGCAGCAGGCCATGATGTTAGGTATGATCATCACCTTAGGCATTCGCCTGGCAGCCATTCGCTGGCATCTGAAATTACCGGCCTTTATTCTCGAGCAGTAACACCTACCTCCGTCAGTTTTGACGGAGGTACATCGCCCCTTCAATAGAATATTCGACTAATATATAGCCAATATGCTACTATTTTGCGCTGAAAAAAATGCGGAAAATTAATGTTATATCCTTTTTAATCATTCGTTAATCATTTCCCCGTACTGTTAAGTTTTATTCACTTTTGCCGATAGGTCATTTGTTATGACTTACGGCCAGGTATTGTTCAAATAATGAAAAGAATTCTTTTGCTATCCAGTACGTTGCTGTTCAGCGGCTGGGTGATAGCCGGGAGCACCAGCGGCCAAATAGGTGTCAGCCTGACGATTGTTGCTAAATGCAGTGTTAACAACAGCGGCAGCGCGCCTCAGGTTGATTGCGGTAATGAGGCTGCCTTTCAGCCCAAAGTGAGCCGCAGCAAGCAGGTGGAAAACCAGGGAGAAAACGAATTGATCACCGTGGAATGGTAGCCACAAAAAAACCCGCAAACCGATCAGGCTGGCGGGCTTTATGTTTATGGCAAAAGCGGGATCAGATACTGAACGAAGAACCACAGCCGCAGGTGGTTTTAGCATTAGGGTTAGTCACCACAAAGCGTGAACCTTCCAGCCCTTCGGTGTAATCCACCGCACCACCAACCAGATATTGCAGGCTCATCGGATCAACCACCAGCGAGACACCTTGCTTCTCAATGGTCATATCCCCTTCGTTGATCTTGTCGTCAAAAGTGAAGCCGTACTGGAATCCACTGCAGCCGCCACCGGTAATGTAAACCCGTAACTTCAGGTTTGGATTGTCTTCATCAGCAATCAGGAACTTCACCTTGCTTGCTGCTGCCTCGGTAAACTGCAGGGGCAGTGCTGTTTCATCACTCATACTCTTTACTCCCAACATTGTTCTGCGTCAGATTACCACAGTGGTATACCCAAAATCATTCAAGATGCTTCGAGGCGGCAAGCGAGAAAATCCCCCGGAGCATAGGGTGCACGAGCCTCGCTAACAAACCAGCAGTTTGAAGGATATCGGGCATAACTTGACTCATGTTGCTGATTATCTAATACCTGAGTGTTGCGTTCAAGTATTCACCGCATTTGTTGCATCTTCCTTACCTGTTTTCTCTGCCTGCTGTTGCTGCTGTTTTTCTAATGAGCGGGCCAGCAGTGCGGAATACAATGGCTTACCGCCCATAAACTGCGCCACGAGTGTTGCCCCCAGACAGGTGATAATCATCGGCAATATCAGCTGATAGTTGTCGGTCATTTCCAGAACCAGCACGATCCCCGTTAACGGCGCACGCACGGTAGCGGCAAACAGCGCCCCCATTCCGGCAATGGCAAACGTGCCCGCCTCAATGCTGTACTGCGGGAACATATGGTCACAGGCAAGGCCATAAGCGGTGCCAAGCAGCGTTCCCAGGGCCAGCATAGGCGCAAAAATACCGCCCGGCGCTCCGGAACCAAAACACAGCAAAGTGGTAGCCACACGGGCAATAAAAATAAACAGCAACATCCCCACGGTATAATTGCCGGTAGCGGCAATCGGGATCAGGGCAAAACCCCCGCCCGCCGCCTCTGGCTGGATCAGGCCAAGGATCCCGCAGGCTCCGCCTAACAGGCCGCCAATCAGCAGGATTTTACGCAGGCTACCACCATGAATACGGGCAAACATATCCTGAGTGCGGAACACCAAAGCATTGAACATCACGCCAACCGCGCCAAAAACCGCGCCCAGCAACAGGTAGAGCCACAAGGTATTCAGCGGTGCCGTAGCAAGCTTGCCCACCTCAATCAACGAATGCTCACCATTGAAGATACGAAAGACAATGCTCGACATGATCACGCCGATAAACACCGCCTTGATGGAAATCAGGTTGTAGCGAAACTGCGGACGCATCTCTTCGATGATAAACAAGATCCCCGCCAGCGGCGCGTTAAACGCGGCGGAAAGGCCGGCAGCAGCGCCGGTGGCCAGCATGGAATGGCGCGCCTCGGCACTGCGCATACGGAAAATATCCAGCACCATTCGCCCGACATTGGCCCCCATTTGCACCGTTGGCCCCTCGCGCCCCAACACCATCCCAGCACCCAATGTGCCCATACCACCGACAAATTTTACCGGGATCACCCGCCACCAACGTACCGGGCGCAACTCCTCCAGCGCTCCTTCAATCTCCGGGATCCCGGAGCCACTGGCCTCGGGCGCAAAACGCCGGACCAGGTAATATCCCACAGCCGCCAGTAAGGCCGAGAAAAGAAACGCCAGCGGCCACACCAGGAACACATCATTGGCGACAAAGCCTAAACTTGAAAGCCGCAGTTGCTGGACCCAATCCACCGCTTTTTCAAAGGCAACCCCCAGCAACCCCGCCAACGTCCCCACCACCGCCGCCATGATAAGGATGGCGACAGGCGTTTTATCCTGGCGAATAAGATGTCGGAATTTATCTCTATGCCTTAAACGCAGGCCCGGAACCTTTCGCTGTAATTCAGTCATAATGTTTTATTCATTATCAAAGTGAAAAGTAATACAAATAGCGCTTGCTCATTCTAGCTCAGTCATTTCCCTCTCGCCCCCCTTAAATAGGTATCTAGCGGTGATCGTTTCATCTCTCCTGTATCTCCTCTAGAATAGCGCGGTCAAATCATTCAAATGCAAACCCAGGAGCCGGTTTATGAGCTTACACAGTAAGTCCGAAAGTCTGTACGCCCAGGCGCAACAGCTGATCCCAGGTGGAGTTAACTCCCCAGTGCGTGCATTCACCGGTGTAGGCGGCACACCTCTGTTTATCGATCGTGCCGACGGTGCCTACCTTTTTGATGCCGACGGTAAAGCCTATATTGATTATGTCGGCTCCTGGGGTCCAATGGTGCTGGGCCATAACCATCCGGCGATCCGCAATGCGGTGATCGAAGCGGTACAACGAGGCTTGAGCTTCGGCGCGCCCACCGAGATGGAAGTCAAAATGGCGGAATTGGTCACCAATCTGGTGCCGACGATGGATATGGTCCGCATGGTAAACTCAGGGACCGAAGCAACCATGAGCGCCATTCGCCTGGCCCGTGGTTTCACCAACCGTGACAAAATCATCAAGTTTGAAGGCTGCTACCATGGCCATGCCGACTGCCTGTTGGTTAAAGCCGGTTCTGGTGCGCTGACGCTGGGCCAGCCAAACTCACCGGGCGTGCCAGCAGACTTTGCCAAACATACGCTGACCTGCACCTTTAACGATCTCGATTCCGTACGCACCGCTTTCGAGCAGTATCCCTCCGAAATTGCCTGTATCATCGTTGAGCCTGTCGCTGGCAATATGAACTGTATCCCACCGCTGCCAGAGTTCCTGCCGGGCCTGCGCGCCCTGTGCGACAAGTATGGCGCACTGCTGATCATTGATGAGGTGATGACAGGTTTCCGCGTCGCGCTGGCTGGTGCTCAATCTTATTACGACGTGGTGCCAGACCTGACCTGCCTGGGCAAAATTATCGGTGGCGGTATGCCTGTGGGTGCCTTTGGTGGGCGCCGTGATGTCATGGCTGCGCTGGCTCCTACCGGGCCGGTGTATCAGGCGGGGACTCTTTCTGGTAACCCGATTGCGATGGCAGCTGGTTTTGCCTGTCTGACCGAAGTTTCACAGGTGGGTATTCACCAGACATTGACCGAACTGACCAACAAACTGGCCGAAGGCCTGTTGGCCGCGGCAAAAGAGGAAAACATCCCCTTGGTCGTCAACCATGTGGGCGGTATGTTCGGCCTGTTCTTTACCGATGCAGCAGCCGTTACCTGCTATCAGGACGTCATGCAATGTGATGTCGAGCGCTTCAAGCACTTCTTCCATCTGATGCTGGATGAGGGAGTTTATCTGGCCCCGTCTGCGTTCGAAGCCGGGTTTATGTCTGTCGCACACAGCGATGAAGATATTCAGCGCACCATTGACGCCGCGCGCCGCTGCTTCGCCAAACTGTGATCACTTCGCGGGCGCCTCAGCGCCCGCTTTTATCCTCAGAGCAAGGTACCGTAGATCGTCAACAACGCGACCACCACCAAAATAATCACCGTCACCTTGCGGGCTAACGAGACCGCCGCTCGGGGCGTCTGTACCGGATCCTTATGCGGTTCACGGGCCAGAGAGAACTGCGCCAAACGCGTCAGCACCTGATACTGCGGAGTATGAAGGTCGCCCAGCGATGCAAACCACGCAGGCAAAGCCCTTTCACCGTGGCCAAGCAGCGCATAGGCTACGCCAGCCAGACGAACCGGGATCCAGTCCAGCCAGTGCAGCAGAAAATCGATCCCTGCCTGAGAACGTTCCAGCGGGGAATTATGCCGTGCCAACCAGGTTTGATAAGCCCGCAGAAAAGCATAACCCGCCAAGGCCAGTGGCCCATAAGGCCCACACACCGTAAACCAGAACATCGGAGCCAGGTAGTAACGGTAGTTAATCCACAACAGGGCATTTTGCAGTTCGCGCAGGCGTTCTTCTTCGCTGCACTCCACCGGCAGGCCGTGGATCAATGCCAGTTCTTCTGCCATCTGATCGCTGGCATGGGTATCGCCCTGCCGCGCGGCCTTCAGATAGGCACGATAATGCATACGCTTGATACCAGCCCCCACGCAAAGCAGGCCGATCACAATCCATAACAACAGCACAACCACGCCGAAGAACAGGCCCTGCGCCAGCCACAGGATGCCCCATACTACGGCCATCCAGGACAGGGTCATCGCCAACGTCTGCAGCAGCGAAAATCGATGGAGGCGCTGAAACACCACTTCCAGACGGTGGTCCAATTGCCAGTGCTCACCCAGTTTAAACAGACGTTCCCACGCCAGAACCAGTAATAGCGTAAACAGCGTCATCAGCTAATCCTCTCCCTTTATCTCTTCCTCAGCATAGTGCTTGCGGTGGTACTTGCTCCAGCAACAGAGTAGCATGATCGTTTATGATCCTTCTGCCCATTTCGGAGTTTTGTATGCCGACACGTCGCTACAGTGCCGATAACCGCCGTACCGCACTTCTTGAACGAATTGAAAGTGATATTCCCGCCACTGTTGCCCAGGCTCTGAGCGAAGATCTGGGTGGTACCGTGGATGCCGAGCGCGATATCACCGCGCAATTGTTACCCGCAGATAAACAGGCTGAAGCCACGGTGATCACCCGCGAGCCAGGTATTTTCTGTGGCCGCCGCTGGATGGATGAGGTGTTTATTCAACTGGGTGAGCAGATAAAAATAGAGTGGCTGGTAGAAGATGGCGACAAATTGGTACCCAACCAGCCTTTGTGCCGCCTGTATGGCCCGGCGCGGATCCTGCTCACCGGTGAACGAACCGCGTTGAACTTTGTGCAAACGCTTTCCGGTGTTGCCACTGCCGTCAACCGCTATGTGGAGCTGCTGCAAGGAACGCAAACCCGCCTGCTGGATACGCGTAAAACGCTACCAGGCCTGCGTACCGCGTTGAAGTATGCCGTGCTTTGCGGTGGGGGCAGCAACCATCGGCTGGGCCTCTCAGACGCTTTCCTGATCAAGGAAAACCACATCATCGCTTCCGGTTCGATTAAAAATGCGGTAGAGAAAGCTTTCCAGCTGCACGCCGACGTGCCAGTCGAAGTTGAAGTAGAATCCCTGGATGAGCTGCAGCAGGCCCTGGATGCGGGTGCCGATATCGTGATGCTGGACAACTTCAGCGTTGCAATGATGCGCGATGCCGTCGCCCTGGCTCAGGGACGTACCCAGTTGGAAGTCTCCGGTAACGTCACCGACCAGACGCTGCGCGAATTCGCCGAAACCGGGGTGGACTATATCTCGGTAGGGGCATTGACCAAACACGTTACCGCGCTCGATCTCTCAATGCGTTTTAAATAACCCCTTTATATCAGCAACGCCTCTGCATAAAGAGGCGTTGTTCCTTTCTGAGTTGTGAAGCTCTGCGCATTTTTTCTCAACGCCGCGTAACGCCGCCACATTGTGCTGAAAAGGCCGCGCACAATAGCTATTGGCCATTCGCCACCCGTGCCATTGCATCTTAACGTTGCCTCCTGATTGTTACGCAGGAGACTACAGATGGAAACACAACGCGGTTTTACCCTGATCGAACTTATGGTGGTGATAGCCATTATCGCCATACTGAGCGCCATTGGCATTCCAGCCTATCAACGCTATATCCAGAAAGCGGCCATGACCGATATGTTGCAGGCCCTGGTGCCTTACAAAATGGCAGTCGAGCTCTGCGCACTGGATAGCGGTGGCACTGCTGGGTGCAACGCTGGCAGCCAGGGCATACCCGCCGGGGAGGCATCACGTTATGTGAGCGGTATTCAGGTCAAGCAAGGGGCAATCAGCCTGGTCGGTACGCAAAGCCTACAAGGGTTGACGGTCACGCTGGCTCCCGTTTCGGCCTCTACCGGCTCCCTGCGTTGGACACGCCTGTGCAGCAGCGAGAACAGTAATCTGCTGGAAACCTGCCAGGAAGTATTCCGCTTTGACAACGTGGCCAAATAAGGAGCGGAGCAATGGAAATCAACCAGGAAACCCACGCGCTGTGCCAGCGCTATCAGGCATTGGCACTAAGTGAAGACTCACAACGCCTCACCATAGCCCTGCATGGTGAGCTCCCTTCTGCACTACTTACTGCACTGCGCTTTGCCACCGGTAAAAATATCGAAGTGGAGCAGTGGCCCCTCGCACGGTTGGAACTGGCACAAAACAGATGGCAACCCGTTCCCTCTACGCCACAGTTGGAGATCGCAGAAGATCACCCTCCCTCACTTAACGACGACAGCGACACCCCTGCGATACAGTTTATTAATCAGACGCTGCGCAGTGCCATACAGCGGCGAGCCTCTGACGTCCATTTCGAACCTTACCAACAGACGTTCCGCGTCAGGCTGAGGATCGATGGCGTTTTGCAGGCGATCGCTTCACCCCCTTGCCACTGGCCGCCCGGATCACCGCCAGGTTGAAGATCATGGGGCAACTGGATATTGCTGAACGCCGCCTCCCCCAAGATGGTCAGCTTGGGGTGCAACTGGACAACGCCAGCTTTTCAATACGCATTTCTACCTTGCCGACGCTACATGGCGAAAAAGTGGTGCTGAGGATCCTGCAGACAGAGCGCCAGGAGTTACCGCTCGACCAGCTTGGCATGAGCCAGCAAGATCTTGGGTTCTATGCCAATGCCCTTGCCAACCCCCAAGGTATGATCCTGGTGACCGGCCCGACCGGCAGCGGCAAAACCGTCACACTGTACAGCGGCCTGAGCCAGTTGAACGATGCACAAAGCAACCTGTGCAGCGTAGAGGATCCGATTGAAATCCCGGTTTTTGGCATTAATCAGACACAGATCAACAACAAAACCGATCTCGGTTTCACCCGCGTATTGCGTGCGCTGCTACGGCAAGATCCAGATGTCATCATGATTGGCGAGATCCGCGATGCTGAAACGGCTGAGATCGCAGTAAAAGCCGCACAAACCGGGCACCTGGTGCTCTCCACGTTACATACCAACTCAACCAGTGAAACCCTGACACGTCTGACTCAAATGGGTATTCCGGGCTATCTGCTGGCCGCCTGCCTCAAACTGGTGATTGCCCAACGTCTGGTTCGGCGTCTATGCCCCCACTGTCGCTATCCGCAGACTGAAGCGCTGCACTTCCCGGTGGCTATCTGGCCCGAACCATTAATGCCCTGGCGTGCAACTGGCTGTGAGCAATGTTTTGGCGGTTATTACGGCCGTATCGGCATCTACGAACTGATGAATATCACGCCCGGAGTGCAAAACGCCCTGATACAAAACGCTTCGGTGACGCAATTGGCCGATATCGCACAACAGCAGGGGCAAGTGACGCTGCTGCAAGCAGGATTGGCGCTGGCGGCCCAGGGAGTCACCTCTCTGGAAGAGATTTACCGTGTTGTCGGCAGGGTCAGCCAGGATGAGCAGGTGCCATGAAAGTTCGCCGCCTGTATCTTTGGCAAGCCATCGACCATCACGGGGCGATACGCCACGGCGAACTGCTGGCCGAAGAGAAAAACCAGGTATATCTGCATTTGCTTGAGCAGGGTCTGCAACCTTACCAGGTTGGCGCAGGGAAGCAGATCGCGGCGCGGCAATGGCGTGGTGAAGCGATGATCCAATTCACCCGGCAGTTGGCAACCTTGTTACAGGCCGGGTTGCCGTTGGTGAACAGCCTGCGGCTGCTGGCCCAAGAGCACCAATCGGCGGCCTGGCGCTGCCTGTTGAAGGAAATGGGTGAGAGCGTAGCGAAAGGCCAACCTTTTTCCGAAGTGATTGCCGAACAACAAAGGGTATTTCCTTTGGTTTATCGCCAACTGATCGCCATCGGCGAATTGACGGGGAACCTGGATAGCTGTTGCCTGCAATTGGCACAGCAGCAAGAGGCGCAGCAGAAGTTGCAGAAAAAAGTCATGAAGGCCTTGCGCTACCCGCTGTTTATCTGCCTGGTCGCCATTCTGGTCAGTATCCTGATGCTGGTTATGGTATTACCAGAATTTGCCAAGGTGTATCAGTCCTTCGAAGCCCCTTTGCCCTGGTTTACCCAAGGGTTGCTGACGCTCTCAGATATCCTTATTGCCACCGGGCCTTATCTGCTGCTTATCCTGGCTGGGTTAACCGGGGTTTATCTGCGTTGGCTGCACCCGTTGCCGGATTGGCAACAGCGGGAACAGGCCATATTGCTGCGCCTCCCACTGATTTCATTATTAGTGAAGGGGAATTGTCTGAGCCAGATATTTCGCATTCTGACAATGACACAACAGGCTGGGCTCACGCTGGTAGAAGGGCTGAATGCCGCAATGCTGTCAGTCAGCAATATTTTTTATCGCCAAGCGCTGGCAACCATTGAACAGCAGCTCATGCAAGGCCATCCTTTCCACAGTGCGCTGGCTCAGCAACGATTGTTCCCTTCCCTGTGCCAACAGTTGGCGCGGGTGGGCGAAGAGTCGGGCACGCTGGATATCCTGTTAGGCAAGATGGCACTGTGGCATGAACAACAAACGCATGAACTTGCCGACACGCTGGCGCAAACGCTGGAGCCGATATTGATGCTGGTGGTGGGTGTAATTGTCGGTACTTTGGTTATCGCCATGTATCTGCCGATATTCCAACTGGGAAACGTGCTGGGGTGATGAGAAACAATAAACCCGGCGTTAACCGGGTTCTCTACCCGTCGTCTTTCAAGCTGCAGCGTTGTTACCGGTACTCGCTCACCCCAGTCACTGACTTAAGTAAGCTCCGGGGGATTAACCAGCCTGGCGCCCAGCTGCAACTTGAAATCCATAAGGTATATTTAGAGGGTTCTCACTTCCCGGCGGTTATTTGCTGCCGAAAACACGGTTTTCCTGCTCCGCAACGCGGATAAAGGTAGTACGTTTGGTCAGCTCTTTCAAACGCTCTGCCCCCACATAAGTGCAGGCAGAACGCAGGCCGCCAAGAATATCACGCACGGTAAACTCAACTTCACCACGCAGTGGCAGCTTGACGGTTTTACCTTCGGCCGCACGGTAGCCAGCTACCCCACCCACATGGCGTTTCATGGCAGATTCTGAACTCATACCGTAGAACAGCATGAATTTTTCGCCGTTCTCTTCCACCACGGTACCTTCGCATTCATCGTGCCCGGCCAGCATACCGCCCAGCATCACAAAGTCTGCGCCGCCACCGAAAGCTTTAGCCACATCACCCGGAACAGAGCAACCACCATCACTGACAATCTGCCCGCCCAGGCCATGCGCCGCATCAGCACATTCGATAACCGCTGAAAGCTGTGGATAGCCCACACCAGTTTTCACGCGGGTGGTGCACACAGAACCAGGGCCGATCCCCACTTTAACAATGTCGGCACCAGACAGAACCAGCTCTTCTACCATTTCGCCAGTCACCACGTTACCCGCACAGATCACATGACTCGGGCAAGCTTCACGGGCTCTCTGCAGGAAAGCAACAAAGTGTTCGGAGTAGCCGTTTGCCACATCGATACAGATAAATTTCAGAGATGAAGAAAGCGCCAGGATCTGCTTCATCTTGACGAAGTCGGCGTCAGAAGTGCCGGTAGATACCATCACATGGCGCAAAGTGGATTCTGGTACGCGCTGAACAAACTCGGCCCACTGCTCAACAGTGTAGTGTTTATGAACGGCAGTGATAATTTCGAAAGAAGCCAGGGCCTCAGCCATGCGGAAGGTACCCACCGTGTCCATATTAGCGGCAATAATCGGCACACCGGACCAGTTCCAACCTGAATGTTTGAAAGTAAACTGGCGTGCCAGTTCCACTTCCGAGCGGCTTTTCAATGTGGAACGCTTTGGGCGGATCAACACATCTTTAAAACCCAACTTCAAACCTTCTTCAATACGCATGACAAATGATTTCCTGGTTTTTGGCGACGGATCGCAGGGGAATATTCGAACCTATACCTAAAGCCTCTCAAGCTACGGCTTGGAAAACGATGAGTAGAGTAATGCCAGTTCCAGTGATGCTATCATACGCACTAATAATCGCTCGGCAAGACTGCGATTTCGCCTTTATTTACGCTACAATCCCACAAATTTACCTGCGGTAATGGAATGTGATTTCTGCCTCATTTTCCCCGCACCCGTGCCACATCAAACAGCTGAAATCATCGAGACCCAAGTAAGTCACTCGCACTGGCTTGCACTTCTGCGCGATCGCTTTATGATTCGTTTATTATTTTTTGGTGAATTTCAGGACCCTCTCCTCACATGGCCTACATTGTTGCATTGACAGGTGGTATAGGCAGCGGCAAGTCTACCGTTGCCGATGCCTTTGCACGCTTAGGTGTAAGTATCGTTGATGCTGATGTGATTGCCCGCCAGATTGTTGAGCCCGGCACTCCTGCGCTGGCGGCCATTGCGGCACATTTTGGTAATGAAATGTTGCTGGCAGATGGCTCGCTCAATCGCCCGGCCCTACGCCAGCGGATCTTCAGTACTCCTGAGGAAAAGCGCTGGCTGAACCAATTAATGCACCCGCTGATCCACCAGGAAACACAGCGCCAGTTGGCGAAAGCCCGTAGCCCTTATGCGCTATGGGTGGTACCGTTGCTAGTGGAAAATAATCTCCAGGATCGGGCGGATCGTGTTTTAGTGGTTGATGTCGACAGCGCAACGCAGTTGGCAAGAACCATGGCCCGCGATGGCATCAGCCACCAGCAGGCCCTAAATATCCTGTCTGCACAGGCTACGCGTGAACAGCGCCTGGCTATTGCGGACGACGTAATTGACAATAACGGCACAGCGCAGGGGATTACCCCTTATGTTGCCGCTCTGCATCGCCGCTATCTTGAGCTGGCAGCATCAGCGACCCGACAGGATTAAACTGAATGAGTGACGCCTCCACAACCGTTCTCTTTGAACACCCGTTGAATGAAAAAATGCGCACCTGGCTGCGAATCGAATTTCTACTGCAGCAACTTCATGGTCAAAGAGCCTTGAGCGAAACGGCTATCGCCCTGACTTTTTCCGTACCGTCGCAGATTTGCTGGATGTATTAGATCGTGGTGAAGTCCGTACTGAATTACTGAAAGAGCTGGAACGCCAACAACAGAAATTACTGCAATGGGCCGATATGCCCGGTGTGGATATGTCAGTGATCCATCAGTTGCGTAGCCAGTTAAAAGCAGGCGCATCGTCATTAATGTCAGCCCCGCGTATGGGCCAGGCGCTGCGCGAAGATCGCTTGATCGGCCTGGTGCGCCAGCGTCTGAGCATTCCAGGCGGCTGCTGCAGTTTTGATTTACCTACTTTGCATATGTGGATGCACGTTGCACAACATGAACGCGATGCTGACGTTGCCGCCTGGCTGCAAACGCTTGAGCCGTTGCATCAGGCATTAACCCTGGTGCTGAATTTGGTGCGCCAGGCAGGGCAGTTCCGCATTCAGACCAGCCTTAACGGCTTTTTCCAGGACAATGCTGAAGGTGCTGAACTGTTACGCTTGCGTATCGCTTTGTCTTATCAACTTTACCCGCAGATTTCCGGCCACAAAACGCGTTATGCCATCCGTTTCCTGCCGTTGGACAGTGAAAACGGCCTGGTGCCAGAACGTTTGAATTTTGAATTGGCCTGCTGCTGACAGAGAGAAATAAACCTTTTATACCTGTGAGTTTCCTGTTGCAGCCAGGCAACCGGGGATAATCGAAGGGAGGAAAAAATGACTATGACGACCGTAGTAAAATGCCCAACCTGTGGCAAAGGCGTGGTCTGGGGAGAAGTCAGCCCTTATCGCCCGTTCTGCTGCAAACGCTGCCAGTTGATCGATCTTGGTGAATGGGCTGATGAAGAGAAACGTATTCCAAGCAGCGGCGATCTGTCGGAATCCGAAGATTGGAGTGAGAACGACGAGCGTTAATCGTCGCTCGACCTGAAATGGCCTGGTGCTCATCACCAGGCCAAAAAATCATTGTGCGGCATCGGCCTGTGCTACCAACAGTTTGATAATACTGACATTGGCCTCAGGGAACTCTTCCTCACGCAAATCTGCCTGCTTCACCCAGCGCATCGGCTGGCCTTCCCGGCCATAAGGCTCGCCAGTCCATACCTCTACCAAATAAAAATTCAGCGTCACAATCCGATCGGTGAATCGGTGTTCCAGCACCTCCAGCAATTGCGCCTGATGAGCGTTAATCCCGGTTTCTTCCAGTAATTCGCGGCTTAATGCCTGCTCTGGCGTTTCACCCTGCTCGATCTTGCCGCCAGGAAACTCCCAAAAGCCGGCCATGTGCGAATCGGCAGCACGGCGAGTGATGAAGATTTCCTGCTGCGGGTTGCGGATAATACCTACGGCGATATTCAGATGCTTCACCCTATCCTCCAGATCTTTGCCCCTAAAAAAGGGGCTCAGCATGCTGAGCCCCTACGTTTAATCATTCACTGCAGCCCGGCTTACTTTTGCAGGCGGCCGTGGCACTGCTTGTATTTCTTGCCAGAACCACATGGGCAAGGATCGTTACGGCCCACTTTACGCTCGGCCACAGCCGGTGCGTTTGGATCGGTGACAGCCAATGAGTTCTCTTCCTGATGGCTCAGTTGCTGCTGGCGTGCCAGACGCTCGGCTTCTTCACGGCGCTGTTGCTCCAGCGCTTCAACTTCTTCCGGCATCCGCACCTGAACCTTGCTCAGCACGCTGATCACTTCATATTTCAGCGATTCCAGCATGGAAGCAAACATCTTGAAGGACTCGCGCTTGTATTCCTGTTTCGGATCCTTTTGCGCATAACCACGCAGGTGGATACCTTGACGCAGGTAATCCATTGCCGCCAGGTGCTCTTTCCACAGGGAATCCAGCGTCTGCAGCATCACGCCTTTCTCGAAGTTGCGCATCATTTCAGCGCCAACAACTTCTTCCTTGCGTAAGTAAGCTTCCTGGGCTTTCTCCAAAATACGCTCACGCAGGGTTTCTTCGTGCAGTTGTGGTTCTTTATCCAGCCACTCGGCGATCGGCATATCCAGATCAAAATCGTTTTTCAGGCGTTCTTCCAAGCCCTGTACATCCCACATTTCTTCCAGCGACTGTGGCGGGATGTAACTGTCGAGGGTAGTTTTGAATACGTCCTCGCGGATGCTGGCAATGGTTTCGCTCACGTCAGACACATCCAGCAATTCGTTACGCTGGCTGTAGATCGCACGGCGCTGGTCGTTCGCCACGTCATCGTATTCCAGCAATTGCTTACGAATATCGAAGTTACGGCTTTCTACCTTACGCTGTGCGTTGGCGATGGCTTTAGTCACCCATGGGTGTTCAATCGCTTCGCCATCTTTCATGCCCAGTTTGCGCATCATGCCAGAGACACGATCCGAGGCGAAAATACGCATCAGCGCATCTTCCATAGACAGGTAGAAGCGAGAAGAACCGGCATCGCCCTGACGACCGGAACGACCACGCAGCTGGTTGTCGATACGGCGTGATTCGTGACGCTCGGTACCGATAATGTGCAAACCACCGGCAGCCAAAACGGCATCATGGCGAATTTTCCAGGCATCTTTAATCGCGGTAATCTGCTCTTCCGTAGGCTCTTCAAGCTGAGCCAATTCGCTCTGCCAACTGCCACCCAATACGATGTCGGTACCACGGCCTGCCATGTTGGTGGCGATGGTTACTGCACTGGTCTGGCCAGCATTTGCCACGATGTCGGCTTCCATGGCGTGGAATTTGGCGTTCAGAACCTTGTGCTCGATGCCCGCTTTGGTCAGCTCCTGGGAAACCACTTCTGATTTCTCGATCGAGATGGTGCCCACCAACACCGGTTGGCCATTGGCGGTACGCTCGCGAATATCTTCAATGATCGCGGCGATCTTCTCTTTTTCGGTCATGTAAACCAGATCCGGCATATCTTTACGGATCATTGGGCGGTTGGTCGGCACGACGATGGTATCAAGCTTGTAAATAGAGCTGAATTCGAAAGCTTCGGTGTCCGCAGTACCGGTCATACCGGCCAGTTTTTCGTATAAACGGAAGTAGTTCTGGAAGGTGATCGAAGCCAAGGTCTGGTTTTCGTTCTGGATTTCCACGCCTTCTTTGGCTTCCACCGCCTGATGCAGGCCATCGGACCAACGGCGGCCCTGCATGGTACGGCCAGTGTGTTCATCAACGATGATGACTTCACCATCTTTGACAATGTAGTCAACGTCACGGGTGAACAATACATGGGCGCGCAGTGCGGCAGTCACGTGGTGCATCAGCATAATGTTGGTCGGTGAATACAGCGACTCACCATCATCCATTATGCCAGCTTCCATCAGCAGCTCTTCGATCAGGATCAGACCACGCTCGGTCAGGTGAACCTGACGCGCTTTTTCATCAACCGAGAAGTGCCCTTCCCCCTGGAAGGTTTCCGAATCTTCTTTTTCCTGGCGGATCAGTTTAGGGATCAGCTTGTTAACCTTGATATACATCTCTGAACTGTCTTCGGCCGGGCCAGAGATGATCAGCGGCGTACGCGCTTCATCGATCAGAATGGAGTCAACCTCATCCACCAACGCATAGTGCAGTTTACGCTGTACGCGTTCTTCTGGGCTGAACGCCATGTTGTCACGCAGATAGTCAAAACCGTATTCGTTGTTGGTGCCGTAGGTGATATCTGCCGCATAGGCTTCACGCTTGGCCGGAGCTGGCATGCCCGGTAGGTTGATACCTACGGTCAAGCCCAGGAACTCGAACAGCGGGCGGTTGTTTTCGGCGTCACGTTGGGCCAGATAGTCGTTGACGGTAACTACGTGTACACCACGGCCACTCAAGGCGTTCAGATAGGCTGGCAGGGTTGCGGTCAGTGTTTTACCTTCACCGGTACGCATCTCGGCGATACAGCGGTCGTTCAGTACCATACCACCCAGCAACTGCACATCAAAGTGACGCATGCCAAACACACGCTTACTGGCTTCACGCACTACGGCAAATGCTTCTGGGATCAGGTTTTCCAACACTTCGCCCTTTTTCAGGCGCTCACGGAATTCATCAGTCTTGGCCTGCAATTCGGTATCAGACAGTTTCTCCATGTCTGGTTCCATACGGTTGATTACTTCAACCGCTTTGCGCATACGGCGCAGGGTACGATCGTTACTGCTGCCAAAAACTTTGGTCAATAATTTGATTAGCATGATTCTTAATATCTCTTACGCGACGGCATCACATCTGCCGTCAACAAGCTGTTGTTTCATTTGGTTTTTATTACCCGATGGGGCAAAAATCAGCTGAGGGCATCAGGCCCGGCGCGAATCCCCTGCACCTGAGCAAGCCAAAGCCCGGGCTGATGCTGCGCCAAAGAAGGAATGATAGGAAGGTGTGTGTCACGAATGATAGTCGGCGGTTTCGGCTCGTGCGTCAGTAGCGCATTGAGCGTGGAGAGCAACGCCAACTGAGCTACCTGTAACGGGGGCTCAACTGCAATGGTTTCCGCTTCTTGCGTCCGGGCATAAACTGCCTGTGGTGCAAGAGCAAAAGAGAGGTGACGGATAACGGTTCGAAGCGCATGCTGGTGCCAGTAATCCCCGCTGAACGTTGGCCGGCGGTGCACTTCTTGCAGCAATGCCAGGCTGTTGAAAGCGTTGCTGGCTGAATTCTGACGGTTAAGGCTGGACGAAGTGCTCGGCAATGCGGTTTGATCGGAGGTGCCGGACAGATTTTGCGGTACGCCAAGCGTGGCCGCTACCATCCCCAACAGGAGATGAGGCCAAAAATAACGTCTGCCAAATTGTCGCCAACGATTTAGAATACCGATCACGAGTTTATTATCCGCCGGAGCCCATTATGCGCGATAGCCGTCCACAATTATTAGATGTCCTGTTTGACGACGCTTCAGCAACAGACAAAGGGCCGCTGCATAACGTCCAGCAACGCGCCGTTGCGCTACTGAAACTCAATCGTGCAGTGCAAGGCTTATTGCCTGCTCAACTGCACCCTTGGTGCCGTGTCGCCAACTTCAGACAAGGTATTTTAGTGCTGGAAACTGCCAATGCGAGTTGGATGATGCGCTTACGCTATGAACAACCCAGCCTGCTATCCGCACTACGAGCGCAAATTCTACCATCATTGTCGTCAATCGACATCAGGATTAATCCAGCCTTGATGGCAAAAGGTAGCAGCCAGGCACGAGGCGTTGGAAAAACGACCGAAAAAGCGCAGACGGATGTCCCCATGCGTTATCTGAGCCAGGAAAGTGCTGATGAATTGCGGGGATTGGCGGCGCGTAGCCCAGAGAGATTACGGAAAGTATTAGAACGACTGGCGTCGTTGGCAGGAGAGAGAGCCAACGCTACCAGCCGTGATAAATAATCAGCGGTATTGGTTTACGCCAATACGGTTGATGGTGCCTTGAACGCCAGCGGCATTTCGGCTTCATCCTGGAATGTCACGAACTCCCAGGCTTCCTGCTTCGCCAGAACGGCTTGCAGCAGCTTGTTGTTCAGGGCATGGCCAGATTTGTACGCGGTGAACGCGCCAATAATGTTATGGCCGCACATGAACAGATCACCGATGGCATCCAGCATTTTGTGGCGAACGAATTCGTCTTCGAAGCGCAGGCCGTCTTCGTTCAGGACACGATAGTCATCCACCACGATAGCGCAATCGAAACTGCCGCCCAAAGCCAGGCCACGGGATTGCAGGTACTCGATATCACGCATGAAACCGAAGGTACGCGCACGGCTGATTTGGCGCACAAACGAATCGGCTGAGAAATCCAGGCGATAACGCTGTGTGCTGGCATCAATGGCCGGGTGGTTGAAATCGATAGTAAAGTCCAGACGGAACCCATTATGCGGGGACAGTTCGGCCCACTTATCGCCATCTTCAACACGAACAGTGTCTTTCAGACGCAGGAATTTCTTCGCGCAGTTCAGTTCTTCAATGCCGGCATCCAGCAACAGGAAGACAAACGGGCTGGCACTACCGTCCATGATCGGGATTTCAGCAGCGTCAACTTCGATAATGATGTTGTCGATACCCAGGCCCGCCAGCGCAGCATTAAGATGCTCAACGGTAGAAATACGCACGTCATGCTCGTTCACCAGGCAAGTACAGAGCATGGTATCACGCACGGATTTTGCATCAGCCGGGAAATCAACCGGTGGATTCAAGTCAGTGCGACGATAGATGACCCCGGTGTTAGCCGACGCTGGGCGCATTGTCAGTGTGACTTTCTTGCCGGTATGCAAACCGACACCAGTCGCCTGAACAATACGTTTTAATGTCCTTTGTTTGATCATCGTTTTAATCTCGCAATGTTATCAATCCAACCAGCCCAGCATACAGCAAGGCCGGTGGGACAGTTTAGCACAAAGAGCGGAGATTCCAAATTATCAGCTTATTCTTAGTCTGCCTGTTTACGCAGGAAGGCCGGGATATCCAGATAATCGGGCTCTTTGTTAGGTTGCGCGCTTGGATCGTTCACCACTTTGGCGGCAGGTTTCACTTCCTGCTGCAGCGGTGACATACCATGCTGCTGGTAACGGTGATCCATCACTGGCTGGGTGGTTTGCTTATTGGTCACCAGCGTGATTTCAGGACGTTTGTCCATACCGATACCGGTCGCAACAACGGTTACACGCAGCTCGTCGTTCATCTCCGGATCCAACGAAGTACCGATAACTACCGTCGCATTGTCAGAGGCGAACGCACGAATGGTGTTACCCACGGTTTCGAACTCATCCAGACGCAGGTCGAAACCGGCGGTGATGTTGACCAGCACGCCACGAGCACCGGACAGGTCGATATCTTCCAGCAGTGGGCTGGAGATCGCCATTTCCGCTGCTTCTTCAGCACGGTCTTCACCACATGCCACGCCAGAGCCCATCATCGCGTAGCCCATTTCGGACATTACGGTGCGCACGTCAGCAAAGTCGACGTTCATCAGGCCAGGGCGGGTGATCAGCTCGGCAATACCCTGCACCGCGCCTTTCAGCACGTCGTTGGCCGCGCCAAACGCGTCCAGCAAAGAGATACCGCGACCCAGAACTTTCAGTAATTTGTCGTTCGGGATGGTGATCAGTGAGTCCACATGTTTGGACAGCTCGGCAATACCCTGCTCAGCGAATGCCATGCGCTTCTTGCCTTCAAAGTTGAAAGGCTTGGTCACCACGGCCACTGTCAGAATACCCAGATCCTTTGCCACTTCCGCGACAACTGGCGCAGCACCGGTACCGGTCCCGCCACCCATTCCGGCCGCGATGAAGACCATGTCTGCACCTTCCAGAGCGGCGCGCAGGGCTTCACGGTCTTCTTCCGCTGAATTGCGACCCACTTCAGGGTTCGCGCCTGCACCCAGACCTTTGGTAATACCGCTACCAATCTGGATGGTTTGGCCAACTGCCGTTTTACGTAGCGCCTGAGCGTCTGTATTAACGGCGAAGAATTCAACACCTTCGATGCGCTCGCGCACCATGTGTTCAACGGCGTTGCCACCGCCACCGCCGACGCCGATGACTTTAATCACCGCGTCATTGGTTAGTTCCATTGGTTCAAACATAGTTTCTCTCCGTTTTGTGCCTGTCGCTGCGAGATCATAAAAAGATTACTCAGCATGATCTCTTTGTCTAAACATTAAAACTCTTTTCTCAGCCAGCTATTGATACGTTTAAACCAATTGCCCACCGAGGCGCGTTTTTCTACTTCTGCCTCACCGCTCAGGTGAGACTCTTTTCCATAGTGCAACAGCCCTACAGCAGTGGAGTAGTAAGGCTCCTGCGCGTAATCCGTCAGACCCGTGATGTTCAAGGGTTGGCCGATGCGTACCTGGGTGTGGAACACCCGTTGCGCACAGGCTGCCAGGCCATCAATCTGGGCGGCACCGCCGGTCAGCACAATACCCGCTGCCAGATGGTGCTTCACCCCTTGCTGACGCAGTTGCTCCTGCAATTGCAAAATTTCATCGTTAACCAGATTCAACAGTTCGGTGTAGCGTGGCTCAATCACTTCAGCCAATGTCTGTCTTTGCAGACTACGAGGAGGACGTCCTCCAACGCTAGGAACCTCAACACTTTCATCCTTGCTAACAATCGATCCAAGTGCACAACCATGTCGAACTTTAATCGCTTCCGCATCTGTCGGCGGCGTGCCGAAAGCGTAGGCGATATCGCTGGTGACCACGTTCCCGGCGTAAGGGATAACTTTGGTGTGGCGCAGGGCACCGCCGGTATAAACGGCCATATCCATGGTGCCACCACCAATATCCACGACACAGACGCCGAGTTCGCGCTCGTCTTCAGTCAGCACCGCATAACTGGCGGCCAGACCGGCGAAAATAAGTTGGTCAACTTTCAGACCACAACGTTCAACCGCCTTGACAATGTTCTTTGCCATATCGTTATGGCAGGTAATCAGGTGCACTTTAGCCTGCATACGCACGCCAGATAACCCGACCGGGTTCTTGATCCCTTCCTGATAATCGATGGCATATTCCTGAGGGATCACATGCAGGATTCGGTGTTCATCACGGACACGTACCGACTTGGCGGTATGCACCACGTTCTCCACATCTTCCTGTGTCACTTCCTCTTCAGAAATAGGCACCATGCCTATCTCGTTCTGGCAACTGATATGTTTGCCTGATAACGCCAGGTAAACCGAAGAAATCTGGCAATCTGCCATCAGTTCAGCCTGATCGATAGCGCGCTGCACACACTTGACTACCGATTCCAGATCGTTAACGCCACCCTTATCCATACCGCGAGACGGGCAACTGCCCACCCCGATAATGTTGACCATGCCATCAGGCAGAACTTCCCCTACCAATGCGGAGACTTTTGCGGTACCGATCTCCAGTCCAACTACCAGTTTTCTGTCCGTCGACTTGATCATTGTTGATTTGCCTGTGCCTGATTCTGTTGCTGATTACTGTTTGGCCGATCGCCAGCAGCCTGCGGGTCGATAAACGCCGGAGCCCAACCAACCGAAGCACCGGAGTCATAACGTAAATCGACATAACTGACCCGTTTATTTTCCGCTAGCGCCTGCTGCTGCAACATCGGATAAAGCCCGATAAAACGTTGCAAACGCCCCATGCGATCGTCACGTCCCAGATCCAGCCGAACATCGTTATCCAAAGCCAACTGCCATGAATGGCGCGCCGTCATGGCTGCCATCTTCAGCGTATATTTGCCAGCCGCCAAACGGCTGCTCATCTCACGATAACCTTCCAGAACATCCTGTTCACTTCCTTCCGGGCCATAGAGCAACGGCAATTTCTGTTTACCCAGACGCTCTGCCGGGACGCTGAACGATTTGCCATCCGCATCGACCATATGCAAATCATTCCAATGCGCCACCGGGACATATTCCACCAGATGGATTTTCAGCTCATCCGGCCACTGCTTGCGCACGCTGGCCTGCTTTATCCACGGCATACGTTCAATCTGTTGCTGGATGATATCCACATCCTGCGTCATGAACGTCCCTGGTGATCCCAGAGCCAGGATTGCCTGGCGAATATCATCGTTGGTGGTGTAATGCCGTTCACCGGTCACCACCAGCTTCGAGAGCGGCAGGCGGCTGGCGTCTTTCATCCAGCCAACCACCATCCAACCACTCCACAAGATCGTTCCCAACACCATCAGCAGGAAAACCATCCCTGCCAACTGGGTTCCATTGCTGCGACGCGGGCCGTTTTCCACCTCGCGATCGCGCGCATTCAGTGCAGCTTGCGACATCTCAGTCTGCCAACGCCAGAATGGCCGCAACCAGTTGCGAGAAGGTTAACCCAGACTGCCGGGCAGCCATAGGAACCAGGCTATGGCTGGTCATACCTGGCGAGGTGTTCACCTCTAGCAGGTAGAAACTGCCATCACTGTCCTGCATCACGTCAACACGCCCCCAGCCGCTACAGTCCAGCCCGCGATAAGCACGCAGTGCCAACTCTGCCATATCGGCTTCCTGTTGTGCGCTCAGGCCGCTTGGGCAGAAGTATTGTGTATCGTCCGCAATATATTTGGCCTGGTAATCGTAAAACACGCCCGCAGGCTGAATACGGATAGAAGGCAGCACCTGGTCACCCAGGATCGCTATAGTGTATTCCGGGCCGCTCAGCCACTTCTCTACCAGTACATCGTCATCATGGCGGAAAGCCTCTTCCAACGCGCCTTCAAGGGCACTGCGCTCGGTAACTTTACTCATACCGACGCTGGAGCCTTCACGGCTAGGCTTGACGATCAGTGGCAAACCCAGTGCATCAATGGCGGCAAGCTGGAGATCCCGCTCGCGGCCAAGATACTGTTGGCGGTTGATCACCACATAAGGTGCCACCGGCAGCCCCATAGATTGCCACACCATCTTGGTGCGCCATTTGTCCATGGTCAGTGCCGAAGCCATTACGCCGCTGCCGGTATAGGGCAGTTGCAAGAACTCCAGCACCCCTTGCAGCGTCCCGTCTTCACCGCCACGGCCATGCAATGCGATAAACACCTTGGTAAACCCCTGTTCTTTCAGTTGGGTTACCGGGCAATCACGGGTGTCGACGGCATGAGCATCAATACCGGCTTCTCTCAACCCGGCCAGCACCGCCGCGCCAGATTGCAATGAAACCTCACGTTCTGCGGAGGTGCCACCCAGCAATACGGCAACTTTATCAGCCATGATGTTCCTCCTCTTTGTTCTGGGGCTGCAGCTTTAGCTCAGCCAGTTTGCGCGCGATTTTACCGACATTACCGGCCCCTTGCACCAGCACCAGATCTTCGCCTTGCAGCATCTGTGCCAGTGTCGCTGGCACGGTTTCCGCATCGGAAATCAGGATCGGATCCAGCTTGCCGCGGTTACGGATGGTACGGCACAGACTACGGCTATCCGCACCAGGGATCGGTGCTTCACCCGCCGGGTAAACATCCAGCATCAGCAACACATCCACCTGCGACAGCACATTGGCAAAATCGTCATACAGATCGCGGGTACGCGTATAACGGTGTGGCTGGAAGATCATCACCAGCCGCTTGTTTGGCCAACCGGCGCGTGCAGCCTTGATCGTCGCGTCCACTTCCGTTGGATGGTGCCCATAATCATCAACCAGCATCGCGCTGCCCGGCTTTTCATTAACCGCCGCCAACGGGAACTCACCCAAAACGTCAAAGCGACGCCCCGTACCCTGGAAACTGGCCAATGCACGCAAGATAGCCTCGTCGGCAATGCCCTCTTCGGTTGCCACAGCAACCGCAGCCGCAGCGTTCAATGCATTGTGGCGGCCCGGCGCATTCAGGGTTACCGTCATCAACGGCTTATCCTGGCGGCTCAGGGTAAAGTGCCCCTGATGCCCTACCTGGCGGTAACTCTCTACACGCACATCCGCGTCTTCACTGAACCCGTAGGTGGTGATATGACGGCCTACGCGTGGCAGCAACTCACGCACTACAGGATCATCGATACACATTACCGCACGACCATAAAACGGTAGGTTATGCAGGAAATTGATAAACGTCTGCTTCAGATTCTCGAAGTCACCCTGGTAGGTATCCATATGATCGGCTTCGATATTAGTAACAATGGCCACCATCGGTTGCAGATGCAGGAACGATGCATCGCTCTCGTCCGCTTCCGCAATCAAGTAACGGCTGGAGCCCAGACGGGCGTGGGTCCCCGCCGCTTTCACCAGCCCACCATTCACAAACGTTGGGTCAAGACCGGCTTCGGCGTAAATACTTGAAACCATAGCCGTGGTAGTGGTTTTACCGTGTGTACCGGCGATGGCGATGCCATGGCGATAACGCATCAGTTCGGCCAGCATTTCCGCCCGCTGGATCACCGGAATGCGCGCCTCGCGGGCGGCGACAATTTCCGGGTTATCTGCCGGGATAGCGGTTGAAACCACCACTACGCTGGCATCCAGTACGTTCTCTGGGCGGTGATGGAAGTAAATCGTTGCCCCAAGCTCGCTCAACTGCTGGGTTACCGGGTTCGGTGCCAGGTCGGAACCGCTGATCTGATAACCCTCGTTAGCCAACACTTCGGCGATACCCCCCATGCCGGCACCACCGATGCCAACAAAGTGGATGTGCCGGACGCGTCGCATCTCAGGCACGAAAGTACGTAGTTTCGCCAATTGTTGTGTATTCATAACTTCTCTATATCTACCAAATTCGGTTTAGCTCAACACGGGTTCAACATGCTGAACCCCTACGGCCCTAAAGGGCTGCTCGAATAATTTCTGCCGCCACGCGTTCTGTTGCGTCCGGGATCGCTACTGCGCGCGCCTTTTCGGCCATCACCAATAGCGTTGGGCGATCCCAGCTTGCCAGCAGTTTTGCCACCGCATCGGCGGTAAACTGCGGCTGTTCGATAATTTTTGCTGCACCGGCCTCTTCCAGCGGGCGCGCATTCCAATATTGCTGACGATCTTTATGCTGGAATGGGACAAAAATGGCGGGCAATCCAGCCGCTGCCACTTCACTGACGGTCAGCGCGCCGGAACGGCATACCACGATATCGGCCCAGGCATAAGCCGCTGCCATGTCATCAATAAACTCGGTCACTTTATGCCCGGTCTGCCCTCGTTTTTGGTAGTCTTGCAGCACGGTAGGCAAAGCCCCCTTGCCTACCTGATGCCAGAGGGTAATTCTATCGTCCAAAAGCGCGGCGACTTCAGGAACTGTCTGATTCAGCACGCGTGCGCCCTGGCTTCCACCTATTACCAGTACGCGAATCGGCCCTTCACGCCCGTTCAGGCGTTCTGCTGGCAGTGGCAAAGCCAGTACATCGGTCCGCACCGGGTTACCGACTACGTCGGCATTCGGGAAAGCTCCCGGGAATGCCTGCAATACTTTTTTCGCAATCCTTGAGAGCCAGCGATTGGTCAGGCCAGCAATGCCGTTTTGCTCGTGCAGCACCACGGGGATACCGCATAACCAGGCCGCCAGGCCACCAGGGCCAGAAACGTAGCCCCCCATCCCCAGCACGACGTCAGGCTGGTAACTGCGCATAATCGCTTTTGCCTGGCGCACTGCATGCCAGATACGCACCGGCGCGGTCAATTGAGCCTTCAGCCCTTTACCACGCAGGCCAGAGATACGGATAAAATCAATCTCGATCCCGTGCTTTGGCACCAGATCCGCTTCCATCCGGTCTGCAGTGCCGAGCCAGCGAACCTCCCAGCCCTGCGCCATCAGATGATGCGCGACCGCCAGCCCCGGGAACACATGCCCTCCGGTACCGCCTGCCATCACCATTAAACGCTTAGCTTTACCGCTCATCCGCTACCTCTTCACAAACGCCTGCGCTTTGGTCAGGCGCGTTTCATAATCAATTCGCAGCAACAACACAATCGCCGTCGACATTATCAGCAGGCTCGAACCGCCGTAGCTTATCAGCGGTAAAGTTAAACCTTTGGTAGGCAACATACCCGCCGCCGCACCAACGTTAACCAATGCCTGGAAGCTGAACCAGACGCCGATCGAACATGCCAGAAAACCAGAAAAACGCTGGTCAATCTCCAACGCCCTGCGACCAATCGACATAGCGCGAAAAGCGACGAAGAATACCATTAACAGGGCAAAAACCACACCGACATAGCCCAGTTCTTCACCCAAAATGGAGAAGATAAAGTCGGTATGCGCTTCAGGCAAATACTCCAGTTTCTGCACCGAGTTCCCCAGGCCCTGCCCCCAGAACTCACCACGGCCAAAGGCCATCAGCGACTGGGTTAGCTGGTAACCACTGCCAAACGGATCGGCCCAGGGGTTCCAGAAAGAAGTCACACGGCGCATACGGTAAGGCTCCGCAACGATCAGCAGCCCCACGGCAAATACGCCAGAACCGATGATCGCCAGGAACTGCCACATCTTGGCCCCAGCCAGGAACAGCATGGCCAGCG
The DNA here is from genome assembly GCF_050632285.1 of Serratia sp. L9. Classification (NCBI taxonomy): domain Bacteria; kingdom Pseudomonadati; phylum Pseudomonadota; class Gammaproteobacteria; order Enterobacterales; family Yersiniaceae; genus Serratia; species Serratia sp. L9. Next base: position 184,722 of record NZ_CP192591.1, read on the forward strand.
TGGTGATAAACAGCACCACGACCGTACCCAGATCGGGCTGAGCCAGCAGTAACACCGCCAGCACCACCATGACGCCCATCGGCTTGCAGAAGCCCCAGAAGTTGCTGCGGACTTCTTCAACCTTACGAACCAGATAGCTCGCCAGGTAACAAAACAGCGACAGCTTGGACAATTCCGCCGGCTGAATACGCAATGGCCCCAGTGAAATCCAGCGTGATGCCCCGTTTACCGAGCTACCCACCACCAGCACAATCAACAACAGGACTATCGACAGCAGCAGCATGACGTTGCTGTAACGCTGCCACACTTCCATTGGAATGCGCAGCGTCACCAGCGCCAGGCCAAATGCCAGGCTGAGGTACAACGCATCACGTTTGGCAAACAGGAACGGATCATCAGCCAAACGCTGGCCGATAGGCATTGAGGCCGACGTCACCATCACAAAACCAACAATCGCCAGGCCGAAGGTCAGCCACAGCAGGGTCCGGTCATACAGCACCATGTTGACCGGATCGCTTTCACGCGATCCCATCACCCAGTCTTTCAGTTTGCTGGCCAGACCAAACGTCGGCACCCGTAGTCTCATCCGCCAAGCTCCTGTGCCAGGCGGGCAAACTCATTGCCACGCACTTCAAAATTACGGAACTGATCCAGGCTGGCACAGGCAGGCGACAACAGCACCATATCGCCGTTTTTCACCTGGCTGGCAATCACCCGCATGGCTTGCTCCATGGTTTCGGTCAGCATGGCGACTTCTGGGCGCAATTGGGCAAGCTGTGCGCCATCACGGCCAAAACAGTACAGCCGGACGTTATCGCCCTGCAGGTAACGCGCCAGCGGCGAGAAATCTGCTGATTTACCATCACCGCCCAGCAGCAGGTGCAAAGTTCCTGCCACTTGCAACCCATTCAGTGCCGCTTCAGTACTCCCGACGTTGGTGGCTTTGGAGTCGTTAATCCAGCGCACACCTGCGTGCTCCCACACCAGTTGGAAGCGATGTTCCAGGCCGGTAAAGGTGGTCAATGCTTTCAAGCTGGAGGCTCTCGGCAGCTTGACGGCATCCGCCAGCGCCAGTGCGGCAAGCGCATTGGTATAGTTATGGCGGCCAGTCAGCTTCATCTCGCGGGTATTGAGGATTTTCTCTCCATTAACCCGCAGCCAGGTTTCCCCTGCTGATGGTTGAGATGGTAATCCCCAACATCCGCCCCAAAGCTTACACAGCGCTCGTCGGCACCGCGTACAGGCATGGTCAACGCGTCGTCCGCGTTCACTATGCAGACATCAGCATTTTCATAGACGCGCAGTTTGGCTGCCCGGTACTGCTGCAGACCAAACGGGTAGCGATCCATATGATCTTCGGTCACGTTCAAAATAGTGGCGGCGGCCGCATGCAGGCTATTGGTCGTTTCCAACTGGAAGCTCGACAGCTCCAGCACGTAAAGCTGGCACTCCTCACGTAGCAGGCTGAGCGCTGGCAGGCCGATATTGCCCCCAACGCCCACTGCCCATCCGGCGGCCCTGGCCATTTCGCCCACCAATGTGGTGACGGTGCTCTTGCCATTAGAACCGGTGATCGCCACGATCGGTGCCTGGGCTTCACGGCAAAACAGCTCTACGTCACCAATGATTTCTACACCTGCATCTGCGGCTGTACTCAGGACCGGATTCGCCAGTGCCATACCTGGGCTGGCAACGATCAGATCTGCCGCAAGCAACCATTCCTGGTTCAGGGAGCCCAGATGACGCTCTACGCTTTCGGGCAATTTATCCAGGCCCGGCGGCGAAATACGGGTATCCATAACCTGTGGCGTGACGCCACGGGTCATAAAGAAATCAACACAGGACAAGCCGGTCAGGCCCAACCCGATAATGACAACTTTTTTACCCTGATAATCCACCATAATTAGCGCACCTTCAGCGTCGCCAGGCCAATCAGCACCAGCATCAGCGAAATAATCCAGAAGCGCACGATCACGCGTGGTTCTGGCCAGCCTTTCAATTCATAGTGATGGTGGATCGGAGCCATGCGGAAAATGCGTTGCCCGCGCAGCTTGAACGATCCCACCTGCAGGATCACCGACAATGTTTCAACCACGAACACACCGCCCATAATCACCAGCAAAAACTCCTGGCGCAGCAGCACAGCGATAGTCCCCAGCGCACCGCCCAGAGCCAATGAACCCACATCGCCCATAAACACCTGAGCCGGGTAAGTGTTGAACCACAGGAAACCTAGCCCCGCCCCAACAATGGCGGTACATACGATAACCAGTTCACCGGCATGGCGCAGATAGGGGATATGCAGGTAGTTGGCAAAATTCATGTTACCGGTCGCCCAGGCCACCAGCGCAAAACCAGCAGCCACAAACACGGTTGGCATGATCGCCAGGCCATCAAGCCCGTCGGTCAGGTTGACCGCGTTGCTGGTGCCGACAATCACAAAGTACGCCAGCAGCACATACAGCAGACCAAGCTGCGGCATGATGTCCTTGAAAAACGGCACAACCAGCTCGGTGGCTGGCGTGTCTTTTCCTACGGCATACATGGCAAATGCCACAATCAGGGCAATGACCGATTGCCAGAAGTACTTCCAGCGGGCAATCAAGCCCCGGGTATCCTTGCGCACCACTTTGCGGTAGTCATCGACAAACCCGACAATGCCGTAACCCACCAGTACGAACAGCACACACCAGACATAAGGGTTGGACGGGTAGGCCCACATCAGCACCGAGATGGTGATGGAGGTCAGGATCATGATACCGCCCATGGTCGGCGTACCGCGTTTGCTGAAGTGAGACTCAGGCCCATCGTTACGGACTACCTGGCCAAAGGACATTTCCTGCAGGCGTTTGATCACCCGCGGCCCCATCCACAAAGAGAGAAACAGCGCGGTCAGCAGGCTGACAATGGCTCTGAACGTCAGATAGGAAAAGACATTGAAGCCGGAATAATATTTGACCAAATGTTCGGCCAGCCAAACTAACATGGTGCTTTCTCCTGTAACGCGCGTACTACCTGCTCCATTGCGGCACTACGTGAACCTTTAATTAACACGGTAATTACCGCATGTGCTGACAGTAATTCCGCCACGCGCGCAATCACTGCAGCCTTATCCTGATAATGTTCACCGTTACCGGCGGCCGAACTCAGTACCTGGCTCAACGTACCGACGCTAATGACTTTATCGATACCGGCCAGACGGGCGGCTTCCCCTACCTGACGGTGACACTCTTGCGCTTCTGCCCCCAGTTCGGCCATATCACCAACCACCATCACGCGATAACCCGGCATCTCTGCCAGCACCTGGGCAGCCGCCGTCATGGAACCGACGTTGGCGTTATAGCTGTCGTCTAGAAGCAACTTGCCTTCAGCCAGTGCCAGCGGGAACAAACGCCCTGGCACTGCCTGCAACTGTTTCAGCCCGGTGCTCACTGCCGCCAACGTGGCACCCACTGACATCGCCAGCGCCGCTGCCGCCAGCGCATTGGCTACGTTATGACGGCCCGGTAATGGCAGTTCAATGGCCGTGGTGCCAAACGGGCTATGCAAGGTGAAGTGAGTCACGCTGCCTTTCACCTGAACATTGCTGGCGAAGAACTCCACCGACCCTGCTGCCTGCGGGGAAAAGTGCCAGACTGTCTTACCCTGCAACTGAGCCTGCCAATGCGGCCAGTCATTGTTATCGGCATTGATGATTGCTATGCCATCTGCCGGCAAACCGGTAAAGATTTCACCTTTGGCCTGCGCGACACCGGCAAGCGACCCGAAGCCCTCAAGGTGCGCAGCGGACAGGTTGTTCACCAGCGCGCTCTGCGGTTGAGTCAATGCGGTGGTATAAGCAATTTCACCAATATGGTTGGCACCCAGCTCAATCACGGCAAAATCATGCTGTGGCTGCAGACGCAGTAACGTCAGCGGTACGCCGATATCGTTATTGAAGTTTCCGGCGGTATACAGCACTTCGCCGCACTCACGCAGTATGGCTGCCGTCATTTCTTTCACCGAGGTCTTGCCCGATGAACCGGTCAGCGCCACGACTTTTGCCGGAACCTGCTGGCGTACCCAGGCCGCAAACTGCCCCAGTGCGATACGCGTATCTTTCACTACCAGTTGCGGGGCATCTACCAATAAGCGCTTACTTACCAGCAGCGCTCCTGCCCCTGCCGCTACCGCATCAACAGCAAAGTCGTGAGCATCAAAACGCTCGCCTTTCAGAGCCACAAACAGGCAACCTGCTGTAACCTGACGGGTGTCCGTCGTCACCTCAGTGATTTGGCAATCGGCGCCGACTAATTCAGCGCTCAATACAGCGGCCAGAGCCTGGAGGGAGACTGGGATCATGCCAACACCCCCAACAGACGAGCGACGGTAGTGCGATCGGAGTAATCCAGACGACGGTTACCCACCAGTTGGTAATCCTCGTGGCCTTTACCCGCCACTAGGACCACATCTTGTTCTTTTGCCTGCATGATGGCACTGGTAACGGCTTCCGCACGCCCATGAATGACTTGCGCATGCCCGGCATCCATTAACCCGACCAGAATATCTTTGATGATGGCCTGCGGCTCTTCAGTACGCGGGTTATCGTCTGTCACCACGACCCGATCGGCAAACTGTTCGGCAATGCCCCCCATCAGTGGGCGCTTACCTTTGTCACGATCGCCACCACAGCCAAACACGCACCACAGTTGCCCCTGGCAATGCAGACGGGCGGCTTCAAGCGCTTTTTCCAGCGCATCCGGGGTATGTGCATAATCCACGACTACCGTCGGCTTGCCGGGCGCATTAAACACTTCCATCCGGCCACAGACTGGTTGCAGTTGATTGGCCGTTTTAACCAGTTCATCAAACGGGTAACCGAGTGACAGCAGCGTGGCCAATGCCAGGATCAGATTACTGACATTAAAGGCCCCCATCAGGCGGCTTTCGATTTCGCCATTGCCCCAGCTTGAACTGAAGTGGATGGTGGCACCGTTGTCGTGGTAGTTCACCGCGGTGGTTTTCAGCCAGCGGCCACGGCAGCCAGGCTGAAGATTGCCTTGCATGGTGACGGCGACCGCATCCGGCAACGCTGCCAGCCAGCGTTGCCCTACCTCATCGTCGGCATTGATGATTGCCTGCCCAACTTCATGGCAGGCAAACAGTGACCATTTCGCCGCTTCGTAGCTGGCCATATCGCCATGATAATCGAGATGATCGCGACTCAGGTTGGTGAATACCGCCGCGGCAAACGGCAGAGCGGCCACACGGTGCTGAACCAAACCATGGGAAGAAACTTCCATCGCGGCCAAGGTGGCACCCTGTTGCGCCAGATCGTTGAGGACATGCTGCACATCAACCGCTGAACCGGTGGTATTTTCCGTCGGGCAAACCTGGCCCAGCAACCCGTTACCCACGGTGCCCATCACGGCGGCGGTTTCACCCAGCAGTTGGCTCCATTGCGCCAGTAATTGTGTGGTCGTGGTTTTACCGTTGGTGCCGGTCACGCCGATCAAGCGCAGACGATCGGCTGGTTGATGGTAAAAACGCCCGGCCAAAGCAGACAGGCGCTGGTTGAGTTGGCTCAGATAAATCACGGGGACGCCGTGCATTTCGCAGATTTTGCCATCTTCGTTCTGGCCTTCAGCCTCGGCGATAACGGCGGCAACCCCTTGCGCGATGGCTTGCGGAATATAGCGGCGCCCATCCGTTTGATGGCCGACAACGGCGACAAACAGATCCCCGGCAGCCGCAATACGGCTGTCTAATATCATTTCCCGCAGCGCACGCTCAGGTGCTGTTGGCACCCACGGAGCGAGTAAATCGCGCAAATTACGATCTGCCACCTGAACCCTCTTTATTGTTAGTCACTAATTCGCTTTTATCACTGGTGGGCAAAGCATCAGGCTCGATGTTCATGATCCGCAGCACGCCCCCCATGATGGCACCAAACACCGGCGCGGAAATCGCACCACCGTAGTATTTCCCCCTGGGGATCGTTGATGACCACCACCAGAGCGAAACGGGGCTGGCTTGCTGGTGCCACACCCGCGGTATAAGCGATATATCTGTTCACATATTTGCCATCCGGGCCGACCTTTTTGGCAGTACCGGTTTTAATGGCGATACGGTAACCCTTGATGGCGGCCTTCACACCGCCACCGCCCGGTAAGGCAACGCTTTCCATCATGTGCACCACAGTGCGCACGGTAGACTCGGGGAAGACACGCTCCCCGGCAACCGGAGGGTCAACTCGGGTGATCGACAACGGGCGGTATACGCCCAGGCTGCCGATCGTGGCATAGACTCGCGCTAACTGTAACGGTGTTACCATTAGCCCATAGCCGAAAGAGAAGGTGGCCCTCTCTATGTCAGACCACCGTTGTTTTTTTGGGTATAAGCCACTGCTTTCTCCGACCAGCCCCAAATTGGTCGCTTTTCCCAACCCAAAGCGTGAGTAAGTATCTACTAACGCAGAGGATGGCATCGCTAACGCCAGCTTTGAAACACCGACGTTACTCGACTTCTGCAAGATCCCGGTTACGGTCAATTCCGAATAACGCGCCACGTCTTTGATCTCATGGCCGCTAACGCGATAAGGAATGGTATTGAGCACGCTGTTTTCTTTCACAACACCGTGCTGCAATGCCGTCATTACCACCATCGGTTTCACCGTAGAACCGGGCTCAAAAATATCGGTTATCGCACGGTTACGCATGGTGTCTTTCGGCGTACCGGCCATATTGTTCGGGTTGTACGACGGGCTGTTTGCCATCGCCAGCACTTCGCCGGTATTGACATCTACCAGCACGGCGGTGCCCGATTCCGCTTTGTTGAAAGCCACCGCGTTGTTTAACTCACGGTAAACCAGTGCCTGCAAGCGCTCATCAATGCTCAGCGCCAGGTTATGTGCAGCCTGGCTGTCTACCGAGGAAATGTCCTCGATCACCCGGCCATAGCGATCTTTACGTACGGTCCGCTCGCCCGGTTGCCCGGTCAGCCAGCGATCAAAGCTCTTTTCAACCCCTTCAATCCCTTCGCCATCAATGTTGGTCACACCAATGATATGGGAGGTCACTTGCCCGGCAGGATAGTAGCGGCGCGACTCTTGGCGCAGGTAGATCCCCGGCAACTTCAGCTTGTGGATATAATCGCCAATCGCCGGGTTAACCTGACGGGCCAGGTAGACAAAGCGCCCTTTCGGGTTGGCATTGATCCGGTTGGAGAGCTGATCAAGCGGGATTTGCAGCGCATCGGAAAGCGCTTTCCAGCGCGAATCCAGCGTTATCCCCCTCGCTCGTTCAACTCCTTCGGATCGGCCCATACGGCGTTCACCGGCACGCTCACCGCCAGTGGGCGACCAGAGCGATCGCTGATCATACCGCGCGCAGTTGGCACTTCCTGCACACGCAGAGAACGCATATCGCCCTCTTTCACCAACCGATCCGGGTTGATTACCTGCAGGTACGCCATACGCAGCATCAGTCCAACCAGCGCCAACAAGATACAACCGCACAGCAACGCAAAACGCCAGCTGACAAAGCTGGCTTGATCTTCCTGGCGTTTCAACTTACCGGGACGTACTGCTTTCATGCGTTACCTTTATGCTCCGTTGCGGCTAACCACTTATGGCTTAACGATGATATTTTCCTGCGATGGATCAACATGTTGCATCTGCAGTTTTTCAGTGGCGATCCGCTCTACGCGGCTATGATCGCCAAGGGCGTTCTCTTCGAGTATCAGGTTGCGCCACTCGATATCCAGCGCATCTCTTTCCAACACTAATTGCTCACGTTCGGCTGTCAGCAGACGGGTACGGTGCGCTGTGGTAACCACAAAGATGGCTGAAATCAGCACCGCGACCATTAAAAGCAGCGGGATCTTGGCGTTACGCAGCAAGTCACCGCCAATGACGCCGACTAAGCTGTGACGCTCGTTGCCAATCACGCAGGCATCCTTTCAGCAATACGCAATACCGAGCTGCGAGCACGCGTGTTTTCTGCCACTTCTGCTTCCGAAGGCATCATTTTGCCCAAGGTCTTCAGCGTACGGCCCCCCATCTCACGCAGTTGTGCTTCGGTCAACGGTATACCCGCCGGCACCTGAGCACCTCGGCTGTGATGGCGCATAAACCGTTTAACAATACGGTCTTCCAACGAATGGAAGCTGATGATCGACAAACGGCCCTGCGGTGCCAGCACGGCCAATGCACCATCAAGCGCACGCTCGATCTCTTCCAGCTCGCTGTTGATATAGATACGGATTGCCTGGAAACTGCGTGTGGCCGGATGTTTGTGCTTTTCGCGGAACGGGCTGGCGTTAGCAATCAGATCGGCCAGCTCCTTGGTGCGTGTCATCGGTTCCACACGGTTTCTTTCCACGATGGCGCGGGCAATGCGTTTGGCAAAGCGCTCTTCACCGAAGGTTTTCAACACCCAGGCAATATCGTCAGCTTCAGCCTTCATCAACCATTCAGAGGCCGATTGGCCGCTGGAAGGGTCCATACGCATATCCAACGGGCCGTCACGCATAAAGGAGAAGCCGCGCTCAGCATCATCCAACTGAGGGGATGAAACCCCTAAATCAAGGAGAACGCCATCGATCTTGCCAACCAACTCACGTTCTTGCACATAATGCGCTAAATCAGAGAATGGGCCGTGTATGATAGTAAAACGAGGATCTTCAATAGATTGGGCAGCGGCAATTGCCTGCGGGTCGCGATCAATCGCCAACAGGCGCCCTTCTGGCCCCAGTTGGGACAGAATCAGACGCGAATGGCCACCGCGACCAAAAGTACCGTCAATGTATATGCCGTTACTGCGAATATTGAGGCCATTCACAGCCTCATCCAACAGTACGGTCGTATGTTTATAGTTTTCCAACATGCTTATAGTGACAAGTCCTGTAGCCGCTCAGACAAGGGTTCCTGAGTGGACTGTTCTGCGTCAATATCATCCTTGACTTGTTGATACCAGGTCTGTTCATCCCACAGCTCAAACTTGTTGAACTGCCCGACCAGCATCACTTCTTTTGTCAGCCCGGCATGTTGGCGCAGCGTAGTAGCTAACAGCAACCGACCGGCGTTATCCATCTGGCACTCACTGGCATGACCTAAAAGCAAGCGTTGGACGCGACGCTCTGCGGGATTCATGCTCGACAGACGGGACAACTTCTGCTCAATGATTATCCATTGGGGTAATGGGTAAAGCAGCAGGCAGGGCTGGTGGAGATCGATGGTGCAAACCATTTGACCTTGCGATTCCTCATTCAGTAATTCCCGGTAACGGGTAGGTACGGCAAGCCGCCCTTTACTGTCGAGATTAACCAACGTCGCCCCACGAAACATACCTGAGCTACCCCCTCGCGACCCTTTTCACCACTTTACACCACAATTTCCCACATAATGGAGTTTACGGAGGGTATGAAAACCTTGTCAAGCCAGAGCAAGAGCGGTTTGGCAATATTTCTATGAGCATTCTGAGGGCTGACTCACGAAAGGAACGCTATTTGTTGTATGAATAGAAATTAACACCATGATTAAAGAGAAGAATTTCCCGAGCGGCATTTATGTGATTAAAATAGTCACAAATTGGCGATTAAATAACTCATTATTTCCTTCTGCAACCCAGGTCTCACTTTTCAACATCCGGTTCACCGAGTTCACCCAGGCTGTAAGCCGCACCGGCAAAGGCCTGGCTGCAAGTAGCCCTTTCGCGGTTAAATGTCATAAGTTATTGACTTAATAACACTCACCGAATATTGGGCCAAAACCTGCGCGCTATTTTACTTCAATTATTCCCACAAGGAAAAACCCACAGAGGAATAAATTTTTCGGAAATAACCAAAGCGATTAATTACGATTCAAATCAATTTGGTAAGACTATTCCCAAAACACATCTTTACAATTCATCAGACATTTTTCCCGTTTTAAGAAAAACCCCCAGAATTTATCCGCTGATGACCCCTCATTGACCAATAAATCATAACTAATTGTTTATTAAAGAATTAATGGAGTGCGCCATTTTTAATCCCTTGTTTACTCTCTTTAACCACTGTCGTCAGAATAAAAATCAGACAAATGTTAAAAATAAAAATATTTAGCTACTTAAATCATTCTTTACAGCCAAGTAAACTATTAATAAGCAAGAAAAATAGATAATAACACCAACTTAACATTTAAACGCAACAGGTTAACCCTTTAACCTCGGAAATCACATCATGTCTAGACCGGCATCACACTGGCGCATCGCCGCCGCCGATACTTTTGCACTGGTGGTGTATTGTTTTATCGCCGGGATGGCCATTGAGATCCTGATTTCAGGTATGAGTTTCAGCCAATCGCTCTCGTCGCGGCTCTTGTCGATCCCCGTCAACATCCTTATCGCCTGGCCCTATGGCCGCTATCGTGATTTCTTTATCGCAACCGCACGCCGCTCCCCTCGTGGGCAATTCCTGCTGCGTAACCTTGCCGATCTCCTGGCCTATGTCAGTTTCCAGTCACCGGTATACGCTGCGATTTTATGGAACGTGGGAGCTGATGGGCACCAGATCCTGGCAGCAGTTACCAGTAATGCCGTGGTTTCCATGGCGATGGGGGTAGTGTATGGCTACTTTCTGGAATATTGCCGCCGGCTATTCCGAGTGGTGGGTTACGTCTAAAATCAGGGGGCCAGCACAGTTGACGTCGGCCCCCTGATGATTTATTTACGGCTCAGGCTACCGCGTCGGAACAGGTTACGACGGATACGTGTCATCCCAGGTTTGGGCTTGCGTGGCTCATCAAGACTGGCAAGCACCAGTTCCAATACCCGTTCAGCCACATCACGGTGGCGCTGGGCCACAGCGAGTACCGGGCACTCCAGGAAGTCCAGCAACTCATGGTCACCAAAGGTGGCGATCGCCAAATCCGCCGGTAAACGCCCGAGTCGTTTCAGCGTCACGTCCATTACGCCCTGCAGCAGAGAGAAGGAAGTCGTAAACAATGCCTGCGGCATTGGATGCGTCTTCAGCCACTCCGCGAACAACGCTCCCGCTGCTTCACGTTCGTAGCTGTTGGCATAAAGATAATCGACATGACGCTCATCCTCCTGCCACGCCTGACGGAATCCCTGCTCACGCAGGAAACTGACGGAAAGTTCAGGTAAGGCCCCAAGATACAGCACCGATTTGGCAGGGAAAGCGCGCAACTCCTGCGCCAGCGCAAAGGAGTCTTCCTGATCGGCCCCAACAACGCTGATAAAATGCTCCCGATCCAACGCCCGATCCAAGGCGATAATCGGGAAAGGATCGTTGGCCCAGCGCTGATAGAAAGGGTGTTCTGGCGGCAATGCGGTAGAAACAATGATCGCATCGACCTGGCGTTGCAGGAGATGCTCAATGCAGCGCATTTCATTATCCGGCTGATCTTCCGAGCAGGCGATCAACAGTTGATAGCCACGCTGGCGAGCCTGACGCTCCAGATAATTGGCAATACGGGTGTAACTGGTATTTTCAAGATCCGGTATCACCAGGCCGATGGAACGGGTCCGGCCTGCACGCAGCCCTGCTGCGACAGCATTCGGGTGATAATTGTGCTCCCTGACCACGGCCATCACTTTCTCGACGGTTTTATCGCTGACACGATACTGCTTCGCCTTGCCGTTAATGACATAACTGGCCGTAGTGCGCGAAACGCCTGCGAGACGCGCGATTTCATCCAGTTTCACGTTAACCCCTTTAATGACGCTGAAAATAGAAACGAAGATTGCGGTGTTATAACCATGATAGAGACTATGGTTATTCAACCTGGTCATTGCGATCTAACAGCAGAAAACATGGTCAAGCAACCGCTTTTGCAGAAAGGTGCCAGCAAACGGGCAAAAAAGTAAAAAGAAAGGGCATAGCCAGCCGACTATACCCCTTGATGCAGAGAAACAAATCAGCTTCAGCGCATGATCTTGTCGCCACGCGACACGCCTACAATTCCTGAGCGTGCTACCTCGACAATTTCCGCCACTTCCCGAACGGCGTTGAGGAAAGCATCCAGTTTGTCACTGGTGCCTGCCAGTTGTACGGTGTACAGAGAGGCGGTAACATCCACAATCTGCCCACGGAAGATGTCCGTGCTGCGTTTAACTTCTTCGCGCCCGTAACCGCTGGCCTGCAGTTTCACCAACATGATTTCACGTTCAACGTGGGACCCCTGAATGAGCTCGCTGACGCGCAACACATCAACCAGTTTGTGCAGTTGCTTCTCGATCTGTTCCAGAACCTTTTCATCCCCCACCGTCTGGATCGTCATGCGTGACAGTGTAGGGTCATCGGTTGGAGCTACCGTCAGGCTTTCAATATTGTAACCGCGCTGAGAGAACAGCCCGACTACGCGCGACAATGCACCGGATTCGTTTTCCAGTAATACCGATAAAATACGGCGCTTCATCAGGTTCTCTCCGTTTTGCTTAACCACATATCGTCCATGCTTCCACCGCGGATTTGCATAGGATAAACATGTTCAGTTTCATCGACGCTCACGTCGACAAATACCAGACGTTCTTTTTCGGCCAGCGCTTGCGCCAATTTGCTTTCCAGCTCATCTGGAGTGCGGATGGCGATGCCTATATGGCCGTAGGCTTCCGCCAGCTTCACAAAGTCCGGCAGAGAGTTCATGTAGGACTGTGAATGGCGGCCTGAATAGATCATATCCTGCCACTGCTTCACCATCCCCAGATAACGGTTGTTCAGGTTAACCACCACGACCGGCAGGTTGTACTGCAACGCCGTAGACAGCTCTTGAATGTTCATCTGGATACTGCCGTCGCCGGTCACGCACACCACCGTTTCTTCCGGCAGCGCCAGCTTCACGCCGAGTGCGGCCGGCAAGCCAAAGCCCATCGTCCCCAAGCCACCGGAGTTGATCCAACGGCGCGGTTTATCGAATGGGTAATAGAGCGCGGCAAACATCTGGTGCTGGCCAACGTCTGACGTGACGTAGGCTTCCCCTTGGTCAGCCGGTGCAAGGTTTCAATCACCGCCTGAGGTTTGATGGTTCCACTGTCTTTGTTGTAGCCCAGACAGTCACGCGCACGCCACTGCTCGATGGATTGCCACCAGTCGCGCAATGCATCGAAATCCTGGGTTTTATCCCCCTGCGCCAACAGCTCAAGCATCTGTGTCAGCACCTGTTTGGCATCGCCAACGATGGGAATATCGGCTTCCACCGTTTTTGAAATGGAGGTTGGATCGATATCAATATGCAGCACCGTAGCATCAGGGCAGTATTTGGCCAGATTGTTGGTGGTTCGGTCATCAAAGCGCACCCCAACGGCGAAAATCACGTCAGAGTGATGCATGGTTTTATTGGCTTCATAGGTGCCGTGCATCCCCAGCATCCCTACACTTTGGCGGTGTGTACCTGGGAAAGCTCCCAACCCCATCAGCGTGCAGGTGACCGGCAGGTTCAGCTTTTCTGCCAGTTGCAACAACTCTTCATGACAGCCTGAGTTGATTGCCCCGCCGCCCACATACATGATCGGTTTTTTGGCTGACAGAATGGTTTGCAGAGCGCGTTTTATCTGCCCACGGTGGCCCTGCACTGTAGGATTGTAGGAGCGCATACTGATGTCTTGCGGATACGCGTAGGGCATCCTTACCGCTGGGCCAACGATATCTTTAGGCAAATCGACTACCACCGGCCCCGGGCGGCCCGTAGCGGCCAGATAAAAGGCTTTCTTCAATACGGAAGGAATATCTTCAGTGCGTTTGACCAGGAAACTGTGTTTCACCACGGGGCGGGAGATCCCCACCATATCGCATTCCTGGAAAGCGTCGTAGCCGATCAACGAGCTGGGAACCTGGCCGGAAAGTACCACCATCGGGATGGAATCCATATAAGCCGTGGCAATACCGGTAATAGCATTGGTCGCCCCGGGGCCAGAGGTGACCAGCACGACGCCAACTTCACCGGTAGCTCGAGCATAGCCGTCGGCCATATGCACCGCACCCTGCTCATGCCGCACCAGAATATGATCGATTCCCCCCACCGTGTGCAAGGCGTCGTAGATATCGAGTACCGCTCCGCCCGGATAGCCGAATACATGCTTAACGCCCTGATCGATCAGCGATCGGACGACCATTTCGGCTCCTGACAATATTTCCATGGGTTTGCCTCCAGGCTTACATATCTTGTCTGACGCCGGAACGTAGCGCCTGTCACGGGGCATTGCCCCAAAAATTTTATGGACGATCTCAGATCTCTTAACATAACGTCAGAATTTGGGGCAGGCAAACGGCAAAATGGCTTATTGAGTACAGGGTTATCGTCATCGGGCTAAAGATTCGATGTATACAAAAACAATGCACTAGCTAACAGTAGATCCAGCTAGGCATTGTTTTGGGGGATGAGATAATTACAGAACTATATCAGGCAATCAGGTTGGCGGTTATTTCGCCGTTACGGCGCCAATACCCTCACTTTTCCTGATACATCGACTCTATCTCATTTTGGTAACGCTGCAGGATCACCTTACGACGTAGTTTCAGTGTTGGGGTCAGTTCCCCAAGCTCCATGGAAAATGCCGCTGGCAGTAGCGTAAACTTTTTCACCTGTTCAAACAGCGCCAACTCCTTTTGCATCTCCCGCAAACGGCTTTCGAACATTTCAATAATATGGCTGTTGCGCAGCAGCTCCAAGCGATCCTGGTACTTTAGGTTGATCGATTTAGCGTACTCTTCCAGCGATTCAAAGCTTGGCACGATCAACGCTGAAACAAACTTGCGCGCATCGGCAATGATCGCCACTTGCTCAATAAAGCGATCCTGCGCCAGCGTGCCCTCCAGCATTTGCGGCGCTATATATTTGCCGCCTGATGTTTTCATCAGATCCTTCAACCGTTCGGTAATAAACAGGTTGCCGCCTTCATCGATATTGCCTGCGTCCCCGGTCTTCAGCCAGCCGTCGGCAGTAAAGGTATTCTCCGTTTCCAGCGGTTTGTTGAAGTAGCCACGCATCACGATTGGCCCACGAACCTGGATCTCGCTCTCATCACCGATCCGCACCTCAACCCCAGGCAACGGTTTGCCAATCGAGCCAAAGCGGAAGTTATTCTCTTCCCAGCAGGAAACCGTGGCACAAGTTTCCGTCATGCCGTAACCATATTTGATGTTAACGCCCATCGCCTGGAAGAACAGAATGACATTGTCATCCAGCTTGGCACCGGCTGCAGGCAGGAAACGTACCCTGCCACCGAGGATCCCCCGCAGTTTGCTTAACACCAGCTTATCGGCCCAGCGATGAGAAAGATCGAACAGTTTACCCAGGGGTTTGCCCGCTCGTTCCTGCAGGAATTTACGCTCGCCGCAGACAATGGCCCAATGGAACAGAACACGGCGGTGCCACGGGGCACGTGCAACTTTTTCATGTACCGCGCTGAAGATTTTTTCGTAGAAGCGCGGAACGGCGCACATCAGGGTTGGTCTGACATCCGCCATCGCTTCACGCACCCAATCGGTATTGGGCAGATAAACATTCTGCGCACCGGAATGCATGATAAAGAAACTCCAGGCACGCTCAAAAACATGCGACAGCGGCAAGAAACTGAGGGAAACGTCATCCTCCGTTACCGTCAGACGGTCATCATGCAACTGCAACTGAGCCCCCATATTGCGATAATCCAGCATCACGCCTTTAGGCTCACCGGTGGTACCGGAGGTGTAGATAAGCGTGAACAGATCCTGCAAATCGCACTCGGCGATCCTTTGCAGGCGCTCGGCATCAAAGTGCTCGACGTCGGCATTGAGCTCAACATCGCTCAGGTATTGAGCTATCTCACAACCACGCAGATCTGCCGTGGCATCAAAGACAATAATGTGACTGAGCTGTGGGCAAACGCCACGCAACGCAATCGCCGCGTCCAGTTGCTCTTGTTCACCGACAAACAGAATGCGGATATCTGCATCATTAATGATATAGGCTGCCTGAGCAGGCGTGTTGGTGGCATACAGCGGCACACTGACCGCACGTAGCTGTAGAATAGCCAGATCGGCTAACGACCAGGCCATACTGTTATTGGCAAAAATCGCGATGCGCTCTTGCACCTCAACCCCTAGCCCCAACAAGGCGTTGGCTATATGAGTCGTGCGCGTTCCAACCTGTGACCAATTCAACTTCGTCTCGCCTTGCGCCGACCATTGGCGGAAGGCCGTACGTTCGGCACGGTAAGAAATCTGATGTTGTATGCGTTGGACCAGATGATAGTGCGAAAAATTATTGCTCATAGCGCTCTAAGCCCGAAATTAATCAAACAGTTAACTGAGTTTGGAACCTTAGCTCCTGCATCTCAGCTTACACGTGTTTACTTTTTCCGCGCAGTCTACCTACTCTCTTGCAGTCAGAAAAGGGATTTCAGCGTAGAAGTGTGAGCTAAAACTCAGGATATTTTCACTTCTCCCATTATCTTGGACAAAGAGAGAATCAAAAGGTTTTCTATGGGCAAAAAGGAGAAGGGTAAATGTTCTGGTGTGAAGACAGTCTAAAACACTGCTTTCAACCTGAGAGAGCAGAATATAATTTCAGCGAATAAAACCAATTAACTATTCGACTAAAAAATTAATTTCTCCTAACCAATATACAGATTATTCTTAGTTTTGGTTGGGCATTTTCTTTCTATTCAAACTACCTCCGACTATTAACCCGACGCACTCGCAAGCGCGTTGGGTTAATAAATCGCTAATTAACGCAATAATTCGGATTGGCTAAGTACAGATTTCATCCACTGATGGCCCTTATCCCGTTCAGCTGACTCATGCCAGGAAAGATAACAGGTAGCGCTTCTCTTCTCCCACGGCAAAGAGATTAATTTTAACTGCAGCGATTCTGCATGCCGCTGAGCAAACCATCGTGGGGTGATTGCCACCATTTCGGTCATTGAAACTATATTCAGTACGCTGAAAAGATCGGTGCATTGCTGCGTGATACATCTCTGTGAAGCTTCTTCGAGATAGTAAGGCTTACTGAAGGAGCAGAAACTCTCCAGTGAAATGACCGCATGCTGCTCAGCCAGCATTGATTGCTGCGTCATATGGACTGCCAAGCGCGGGTGTGACTGGGCGGCAACCAGGGTTAATTCATCGTCAAATAAGGCAATGTTTTGGAATTCAGGATGTTCGAAGCGAGTATAACCAATCACGAATTCGGTTTCCTGATAACGCAATTGATGTTCGATGTTATTGCTCAGATATGACTTTGCCTGCAGCCGAACACGGGGTGCCATGCTCTTGACGTTATTGATTATTTTTGCAGTTAGACGAATATCCAACGGGCTACAGATGGAAAGCACAAAGACGCGCTCACTACTCAATGCATCAAATCCTGCGCCGGGCAGCTCATTTTGAACCAACTGCAACGCCTGACGTACCGGGCCAAAAAGTTGGCGTGCACGCATTGTGGGTTGGATACCACGGCCAAAACGTACGAACAG
The DNA here is from genome assembly GCF_050632285.1 of Serratia sp. L9. Taxonomy (NCBI): domain Bacteria; kingdom Pseudomonadati; phylum Pseudomonadota; class Gammaproteobacteria; order Enterobacterales; family Yersiniaceae; genus Serratia; species Serratia sp. L9. Next base: position 202,154 of record NZ_CP192591.1, read on the forward strand.
CTCATCGTTGAACATAATCTTCAAACGTGCCACGGCGTTGCTTACCGCCGGTTGCGACATTCCCAACGAATTTGCTGCACGGGTAATATTTTGCATCTGCATAACCGCATCAAAAACAGTAAGTAAATTAAGATCTACACTACGCAAATGAATATCGCTGCTTTCTTTTTCTAAGACAGTTCCTGAATTATATTCGGACATATCTAACTCCACTAAGTCCCATGTAGATAATTCCGACAGCGCGCAGGGGAATAGCATGCATAAGTCACATTACGTTATTCCCACACTGTGAAATTAGTTATCTCTATTGGCTATCTGCTTCAGATAACAATCGAGAATCATCCTATAAAAATATGATACGAAGGTGCATATTGAGGCATCGTTTGTGGGTGTGTAACCCTTGACACATCAGCTCAAAACACGCTGATGGTTTACAAACAAATTGGCAGGTAAAGCACCTAAATGCACGAGAACCTTATTGGCACTCATCAACACCTTGGATCAGACCATAAAACTCGATGAGGGACAATCATGCACAACCAAAATAGCTACCTTTAATGCTACTTAATTGATGCTAACCGGTTAGTTTTTCGATATAAATACAAATTATAAATGATAAATCAACAAAAAATTCACCAAGTGAATACAAAAATCGAGAAGCGCTGTGCATCAGCCTGTGTCTCCTCACTTTATTACTTGCAGGAATTTTAACTGAGCGCTATTCAGAATCAACGTAGCCGCACAATATTCATACTGAATATGCTAAAAGTATCGCAAAACCAATCTTTTTTTACTCTGGCTAACGAAGCTTTTACCGAAGTTATGCCTGTTACTGTCCGGCTTTCCTCCACGTCGCAATCAATACCCCCGTTTTCAATCAGGTGTTGACACAGAGCAGGCAATAAAGTATCAAATTAGGCAACGAAACATTTTTGAGAAGCTGACTGCTATGATCCATACTCACCGTCTACTAAGCCTACTACTAATCGCATCTTCTTTGCGCGGTTTGCTGGTGGACGGAGTTCAAAGCTGATTCAGCCCATCACCTAAAAAACCCGCGCTAGTGCGCGGGTTTTTTTACCCGCTTAGCGTGAAACAAACACGATAAGGAACAACCGGATGAGCCAACAAGTCATTATTTTCGATACCACATTGCGTGATGGTGAGCAGGCATTACAGGCCAGCCTGAGTGTTAAAGAGAAGATTCAAATCGCCATGGCACTGGAAAGAATGGGTGTCGATGTAATGGAGGTCGGCTTCCCGGTTTCCTCTCCAGGTGATTTTGAGTCAGTACAGACCATTGCTCGTCAGATCAAAAACAGCCGCGTTTGTGGTCTGGCACGCTGTGTAGACAACGACATTGACGTGGCTGCCGAAGCATTACGTGTTGCCGAAGCTTTCCGTATCCACGTATTCCTGGCTACCTCTACCCTGCATATCGAATCAAAATTAAAACGCTCTTTCGACGAAGTACTGGAAATGGCAGTACGTTCCGTAAAACGCGCGCGTAACTATACCGATGACGTTGAATTCTCTTGTGAAGACGCCGGGCGTACTCCGATTGACAACCTGTGCCGCGTAGTAGAAGCCGCCATCAATGCCGGTGCCACCACCATCAACATTCCTGATACGGTCGGCTACACCACGCCAAATCAGTTCGGCGGTATCATCACCACATTGTATGACCGCGTACCTAATATCGATAAAGCCATCATTTCAGTGCACTGCCACGATGATTTGGGTATGGCAGTAGGTAACTCCATCGCCGCCGTGCAGGCGGGTGCCCGTCAAGTTGAAGGTACATTGAACGGGATTGGTGAGCGCGCCGGTAACACTTCTCTGGAAGAAGTGATCATGGCGATCAAAGTACGTCAGGATTTTATGAACGTGCACACCAATATCAACCATCAGGAAATCTTCCGCACCAGCCAGTTGGTCAGCCAACTGTGCAACATGCCCATCCCGGCCAACAAGGCCATCGTGGGTTCCAATGCTTTCGCCCACTCCTCCGGTATTCACCAGGACGGCGTACTGAAGAACCGCGAAAACTACGAAATCATGTCGCCGCAGACCATCGGTCTGAAAGACGTGCAGTTGAACCTGACTTCACGTTCAGGCCGCGCAGCAGTAAAACACCGCATGGAAGAGATGGGTTACAAGGAGCAGGATTACAACCTGGATATTCTGTACGCCGCATTCCTGAAACTGGCCGACAAGAAAGGCCAGGTGTTTGACTACGATCTGGAAGCCTTGGCCTTCATCAACAAACAGCAGGAAGAACCAGAGCATTTCAGCCTGGATTACTTCAGCGTGCAGTCTGGCAGCAGCATCATGGCGACCGCCTCAGTCAAACTGATTTGTGGCGAAGAAGAGAAAGCGGAAGCCGCGACCGGTAACGGCCCGGTAGACGCTGTTTATCAGGCTATCAACCGCATCACCGAATACCCGATCGAGTTGGTGAAATACCAACTGACGGCTAAAGGCCAGGGCCGCGATGCGCTGGGCCAGGTGGATATCGTGGTCTCTTATAATGGCCGCCGCTTCCATGGCGTAGGCTTGGCAACCGACATCGTGGAATCCTCTGCCAAGGCAATGGTCCACGTACTGAATAACATTTGGCGCTCTCAGCAGGTAGAAAAAGAAAAACAGCGTCTGCAGCAAACTAAACATCAAAATAATCAGGAAACGGTGTGAACATGACTAAGACTTACCATATTGCCGTCTTGCCCGGAGACGGAATCGGCCCAGAAGTAATGGCTCAGGCGCACAAAGTGCTGGATGCCGTGCGCCAGCGCTTTGGGATCCGCATCACCCAGGCCGAATATGACGTCGGTGGCATTGCCATCGATCGCCATGGCACTCCACTGCCCGCCGCCACCGTTACCGGTTGTGAGCAGGCCGATGCCATCCTGTTCGGTTCTGTGGGTGGCCCTAAATGGGAACACCTGCCACCGGCAGAGCAGCCAGAGCGCGGCGCACTGTTGCCGTTGCGTAAGCACTTCAAGTTGTTCAGCAACTTGCGCCCTGCCCGTCTGTATCAGGGGCTGGAGGATTTCTGCCCGCTGCGCGCCGATATCGCTGCCAGAGGCTTCGATATTCTGTGCGTGCGCGAGTTGACCGGCGGGATTTATTTCGGCCAGCCAAAAGGCCGTGAAGGCCAGGGGATGCATGAGCGAGCTTTCGACACCGAGGTGTATCACCGCTTTGAGATCGAACGCATTGCCCGCATCGCTTTCGAGTCTGCCCGCAAACGCCGCAACAAAGTCACCTCAATTGATAAATCCAACGTTCTGCAAAGCTCGATCCTGTGGCGCGAAGTGGTCAGCCAGGTAGCGAAGGATTATCCGGATGTGTCGTTGTCACACATGTATATCGACAACGCCACTATGCAGTTAATCAAGGATCCTTCCCAGTTCGACGTGCTGCTGTGCTCCAACCTGTTTGGCGATATTTTGTCTGACGAATGCGCCATGATCACCGGTTCGATGGGCATGCTGCCTTCCGCCAGCTTGAACGAACAAGGCTTTGGTCTGTACGAACCCGCTGGTGGGTCTGCGCCGGATATCGCAGGTAAAGACATTGCCAACCCGATTGCACAGATCTTGTCTGCCGCTCTGCTGCTTCGTTACAGCCTGGGGGCTGATGAAGCCGCTGAAGCGATTGAACGCGCCATCAATCAGGCGCTGGAACAGGGTTACCGCACTGCCGATCTGGCCGGTACAGGCAAAGCCATCGGCACAAATGAAATGGGCGACATTATTGCCCGCTTTGTGGCTCAAGGGGCATAAATCATGGCCAAGACTTTATATCAGAAATTATACGATGCCCACGTGGTGCATGAAGCACCCAACGAGACACCGCTGCTGTACATTGATCGACATCTGGTGCACGAAGTGACCTCTCCGCAGGCTTTCGATGGCCTGCGTGCCATGGGCCGGAAAGTGCGCCAGCCGGGCAAAACTTTTGCCACCATGGATCATAACGTCTCAACCCAGACCAAAGACATCAATGCCAGCGGTGAAATGGCACGCATCCAGATGCAGGAGCTGATCAAGAACTGCGCGGAATTTGGTGTCTCGCTGTATGACCTGAACCACCCTTTCCAGGGCATTGTGCACGTTATCGGCCCTGAGCAAGGCATGACACTGCCGGGGATGACCATTGTCTGCGGCGACTCCCATACCGCCACACACGGAGCTTTCGGCTCGTTAGCCTTCGGCATCGGCACTTCCGAAGTTGAGCATGTACTGGCAACCCAAACCCTGAAACAGGGCCGTGCCAAGACAATGAAGATTGAAGTGACCGGCGATGCCGCTGAAGGCATCACGGCCAAAGACATCGTGTTGGCCGTGATCGGCAAAACCGGTAGCGCTGGCGGGACTGGCCACGTCGTTGAGTTCTGCGGTAAGGCTATCGAAGCGTTGAGCATGGAAGGCCGCATGACGCTGTGTAATATGGCGATTGAAATGGGTGCCAAAGCGGGCCTGGTCGCGCCTGATGACACGACATTCAATTACCTGAAAGGCCGCCAGTTTGCCCCGACCGGAGAAAACTGGGAGCAAGGTGTGGCCTACTGGCGCACACTGAAATCCGATGACGATGCCAAGTTTGACACCATTGTCACCTTGCGTGCCGAAGATATCGCGCCGCAGGTGACCTGGGGCACCAATCCCGGCCAGGTTATCGCCGTCAACCAGGCTATCCCGGCACCTGACTCCTTCAGCGATCCGGTTGAACGAGCCTCTGCCGAGAAAGCGCTGGCTTATATGGATCTGAAACCGGGCGTGAAGTTGACAGAAGTGCCAATCGATAAAGTATTTATCGGCTCATGCACCAACTCACGTATTGAAGACCTGCGTGCTGCGGCAGCCATTGCCAAAGGCCGGAAAGTGGCAGCAGGCGTTCAGGCGATCGTGGTACCCGGCTCAGGCCCGGTGAAAGCTCAGGCCGAAGAAGAAGGCCTGGATAAGATCTTTATTGAAGCCGGTTTTGAATGGCGTCTGCCGGGTTGCTCAATGTGCCTGGCAATGAACAATGATCGCCTGAACCCAGGCGAGCGCTGCGCGTCTACCAGCAACCGTAACTTTGAAGGGCGCCAGGGCCGCGGTGGGCGTACCCATCTGCTCAGCCCGGCGATGGCCGCTGCTGCTGCCGTTACCGGCCATTTTGCCGATATCCGTGAATTGCACTAAGGAGCATCACCGTGGCTAAATTTACTCAACATACCGGCTTAGTGGTGCCTCTGGACGCGGCCAACGTCGATACCGATGCCATTATCCCGAAACAGTTTCTGCAGAAAGTGACCCGTACCGGTTTTGGCCAGCACCTGTTTAACGACTGGCGCTTCCTGGACGATGCAGGCCAACAGCCAAACCCTGAGTTTGTGCTTAACTTTCCCCGTTACAAAGGGGCAAGCATCCTGTTGGCCCGTGAAAACTTCGGCTGCGGCTCATCCCGTGAGCACGCCCCTTGGGCGCTGACCGATTACGGCTTCAAAGTGGTGATTGCGCCAAGTTTCGCAGATATCTTCTACGGTAACTCGTTCAACAACCAGCTGTTACCCGTCACTCTGAGCGAGCAGGATGTCGATACGCTGTTCAAACTGGTGGCAGAGAACGAAGGCACAGAGTTTGTCGTCGATCTGGAAAACCAGACGGTGAATGCCGGGGGAAAAGCTACCCGTTTGAGATTGACAGCTTCCGCCGCCATTGCCTGATTAACGGTTTGGACAGCATTGGCTTGACGTTGCAACACGAAGCGGATATCTCCCGCTACGAAGCGCAACAACCTGCATTTCTGAACTGAGTCTCAGTGACTTCACCCGCCGCCCGGCGGGTGAGTCCCCTAAGCTTGAAAAACACCAGGCATTACCAGTAGCCCAACCACTTCCACCACAAGCCCCCGATCAGTGCCCAGATGAGCAAGTTGACCACGCTCATCACAAAACCGGTTTTCCACCATTCGCCCAACGTGGCGTAACCTGATCCGAAGATAATCGGCGCGGTGCCGGTACCGTAATGGGTTAATGACATCATCAGCGAAGACGAGAAGGCCAGGATCAGGCCAAGCAAAGCTGGCGGTGCGCCAAGGGCGATACCTGCGGCAAAGAAGGCAGCAAACATCGCGGTGACGTGTGCAGTGGTACTGGCAAAGAAGTAATGCGAATACAGGTAGACCAGAGTTAACAGCACGGTTCCCCCGACCCAACTCATCCCCATCTGATCGATACCCGCCCCCACCGTTTGGGAAAGCCAGCCAATCAGGCCAAGTTTACCGAGGTAGGTCGCCATCATCACCAGAGCGGCGAACCAGACTACAGTGTCCCAGGCGCCTTTATGTTTGAGAATATCTTCCCAACTCAGCACACCGGTTGCCAACAGAATGGCCAAACCGATCACTGCAGCGGTGGTTGGATTCACCGCCAACGCCGGGCCAAAGATCATCGCCGGAACCCCTGCCCATAACACCAGCAACAGGGCAAAGACGCCCAGCGTGATTTTCTCGGGTAAGGTTATTTTGCCAAGCTCCTGCAGTTTACCCTGGGCAAAAAGCGGCGCATCTGGAGTGCTTTTAATTTCTGGTGGATACAGCAGGTACACCACCAGCGGCATCACGATCAGTGAACAGATAGCCGGAACCAGCGCCGCCACCGCCCACATTGACCAGGTAAGCTCGAACTCGGAACCGGCCCCCTTGGCGATAAGATTAACAATCAGCGGGTTAGGCGCAGTTGCCGTGATAAACATGGCCGAGGTGATCGGGTTGATGTTGTAGTTCACCAGCGAGAGATAGCGGCCAATCTTGCCGGAGGTATTCAGTTCGGGCTTGGAGCCAAAACTGTCGGCGATCGATCGCATGATGGGGTGGATAATCCCGCCGCCACGGGCAGTGTTGCTCGGCGTAACCGGCGCCAGCACGGTTTCCGCCATGGTTAGCGCATAAGCGATCCCCAGCGTTTTTTTACCAAACAGCGAAATAAAGTAATAACCAATGCGCGATCCCAACCCGGTTTTATTCAGGCTGAGGGAGATCATGATCGAGAAACCGATCAACCAGATAAGCTGGTTGGAAAAACCACTCAGCGCATCATCCAACGCCGCACCGGGTTTACCAGGGTTGGTCACCCCGGTCAGCGCCACCAGAGCAATAGCGATGATTGACACGGCGCCAATCGGCATCGCCTTACCGATAATGGCAATGATGGTGCCGATAAACAGCGCCAGCAAATGCCAGGCATTCGGAGCAACGCCTTCGGGAACAGGGATCACAAACCAGATAAGCAGAGCGACAATAACAGCAAAAAGGGAAGGAACAGGCTTGAGCGGCGTTAGTTTATCCATAACATACCCACTTAAAAAACGGGATCGGCATCTCAGCAAACAAGATGGTTAAGGGCATGAAGGCCACGCCCTGAGTCCATTCATATTAGATAATAGGCAACGATACTCTCAATGACACACGTCAATTAACATTGTGTTACACATCACACTTCCCGCACTCGGGCACTCATCCACAGCGCCAGCAACGCAAGAAGAGTGATCAACCAATACACCGCGTAGTGGCCAAAATTTTCAACCAGCACCCCCTGCAGTACACCTGCCAGGATCACTCCGGTGGAAATACTATTGGTAAACATCGTCGTTGCAGCACCCGGCCGCCCAGGCATCAGGTCCTGGAAATAAAGCATGCCAATCCCGGCAATAATGCCGATAAAGATAGCGTTGAACAGTTGCAGAACCATCAGGGCAAGCTTGAATTTGAACAATACCAATCCGGCATAAAAAAGCACCCCGGCAGCGACGGCAAACAGCATCATATTACGCTTACCAAAACGTTTGACGTAATAACCTGCCAACAGCATTGCCGGGATTTCCAACCCGGCGGCAGTGCCCATCAACAGGCCAGCCAGCCGTTCCGGCAACCCCAGATCAGCGGTGATATACAACGGCATATCGATGATATACATGGTGTTGCAGGTCCACATCAGCATTGAGGCCAGAAACAGCAGGCGCACATCCGGATCGCGCCAGGCGCTAATCGGCGCAATCGGCGGAGCATCCACGCTGATCTCAATCTGAGCTCGCGGCACCGAAGGCAAGATCAGCCATACCAGCAGCACGCTGATGCCAAAAATGGCCGCCGCAATCATAAACATCACTGTAAAACCGTAGTTCAATGCCAGCATGAACGACAACGGCGGGCCGATCACCCAGGCCAGCGAAAGCTGAGCACGCATCACCGAGCTGAACATCACCACTTCACGCGCCGAACTGTCGGCATACTCCCGCGCCAGAGCAAAAATCTGCGGCATGGCGGTATTGGCAATCGCCGCCAGCAGCACCCCGGCGGTGATTAACGTCAGATAGTCACGGTTGAAGGCGAACAGCAGGCTGTTGCCCACGGCCATCATGCAACACAGTAAGATCAGCCTGCGCCGATCGCCACGGGTATCAGAACGCTTGGCCAACAGAAAGCTGACGATAATCCCGGCGATGGCATTGACGGTATAAAACATGCCGACCCACAGAGGGCGAACTTTTACCTCGGTGGTCAGAAAGAGGCTCAGCGTAGGGGCCTGCAATGCCCCGGCAATGCCGGTGAGGAAAGCAATGATCAGGAAAGCGGCAAAAACGGGGTTAAAACGGCGTGGCAACCAGCGGGTGACATTCATACCTGCGTCCCTGACCAGAAACAAAGAAGGCTATGCTACAGAAGGAAAATCTTGGATGAAAGCAGTGGCAGCAGATAAAAATGCCAGTGAGTTGCCCCACTGGCTGGTGAAAAGCACCATTACTCAGAAACACTTTCTATCTAGTGAAATTATCGGCGTAATATAGGGAAAGATAAATTGACGACTTGATGCCGGAGAGTTCCTCTTTTATGTCTACCTCGCGCTTGCAACAACAGTTCATCCGCCTATGGCAACGCTGCCATGGGCAGCCCACTGAAACCACCCTGCAAGAGCTGGCAGAAGTGCTCAGTTGTTCCCGCCGCCATGTCCGCTCACTGCTGGGCGCCATGCAGCATGAAGGCTGGCTGACCTGGCAGGCCGAGTCCGGGCGCGGTAAACGTTCACAGCTAACCTTCCACTACACGGGCCTGGCTTTGCAGCAGCAGCGGGCCGAAGAGTTGCTGGAACAGGATCGTATCGACCAACTGGTGCAACTGGTGGGTGATAAGAATGTGGTACGCCAGATGTTGCTATCCCAGTTGGGGCGCAGCTTCCGTCAAGGGAAACATATCCTGCGCGTGCTCTACTATCGCCAACTTTACAACCTGCTGCCCGGTTCGGCGCTACGCCGTTCAGAAACCCATCTGGCTCGGCAGATATTCAATGGGCTGACCCGAATAAATGAGGAAAACGGGGAACTAGAATCCGATCTGTCACACCATTGGCAAAGGATGACGTCTCTCCACTGGCGTTTTTATCTGCGCCCCGCCATTCATTTTCATCATGGGCGCGAGCTGGAAATGGCGGATGTGATTGATTCGCTCAACCGTCTGATCCCACAACCCCTGTTTTCACATATTGAACAGGTCATTTCACCCACGCCCTATGTCATTGACGTACATCTGCACACACCGGACTATTGGCTACCCTGGCTGCTGGGCAGCGTGCACGCCATGATCCTGCCGCGCGAGTGGCAAAGCCTGCCGGATTTTGCCCGCCATCCGGTCGGTACCGGCCCCTATCGCGTCATACACAATCATCAAAGCCAGATGAAAATCCACGCCTTTGACGACTATTTTGGCTATCGCGCGCTGATCGATGAGGTCAATATCTGGGTATTGCCGGAAGTGACCGAAGAGCTGGTGCACTCGGGGGTCCAGTTACAGGGGGATGATACCGGCAAAAATGAGCTGGAAAGTCGCCTGGAAGAAGGCTGTTATTTTCTGCTGTTTGACCAGCGTTCACCGCTGGCGGTCGATCCCGCGATCCGCAGTTGGCTGTGCGAGCTCATCAACCCAATTGCCCTGCTAAACCAGGCCGGGCCGCTTTATCAACGTTATTGGGCGCCGGCCTACGGCATTCTGCCGCGCTGGTTACATAACCGTGCGCTAGGGCACCTGCCCAAGCCTGCGGGCCTGACCGAATTGACGTTGACCTTCTACAGCGAACACTCCGAATTCCACGCGATCCAGCAAGCCATCGGTTCACTGTTGGCCGAACACGGCATCAAACTCAATGTGCAAACCATCAACTACGATGCCTGGCATAAAGGTGAGGCGCAAAGCGATCTGTGGCTGGGCAGCGCCAACTTCACATTGCCGCTGGAGTTTTCCCTGTTTGCCACGCTGTATGAACTGCCGTTGATCCAACACTGTCTGAGTGAGGATATCGCGCAGGATGCCGCATTGTGGCGCGATAACCGCCTGCCGATGGCGGAGTTCTGCCAGCGCCTGGTCAGCCGCCATCAGTTGCATCCGTTATTCCATCACTGGCTGCAACTGCATGGGCAACGCAGTATGCGCGGGGTACGCATGAACACCCTCGGCTGGTTTGACTTTAAATCTGCCTGGTTTGCACCGCCGGAAGCATAATCGCCTTTCACCAGCGCAAATTAGTCTTTACAATAACGCCGTCTCAACGGGGTGCGGAAAATAACGAACGCTGCATAAAAACGCAGCGAGCCGTGTTCAGAAGACGGCGGCAGCGCACAGCAACCGGAGTGTACCTGGCTACATGAGGATTGCGAACACTGCCCAACGTCGGTTCAACACGCGCGTAGTAATTTTTTCCGCTGAGAGCACACCCGTCGAACCTGATCCGGTCCATACCGGCGGAGGGATTTGAGCATGGCGCTGCTTAGTTGCTTATCCCCATAGATTTCAAGTCTCAGCCAGGCGGCAAGCCTTCCTCTCCCCAGAAGCTTATATTGATAAGTGGCTGGGCAAGGGCGTGCAGTCAACAACGCTGCGGTTTGAAAGATAATGGGGATCGCCCTCAGATACCTTTGCCTCTTATTTTTTCAGGAGTGCAAAGTGGTCAAAAAATACCTGCCCTGTCTCTTATTGCTGTTAGCGATGCCGACTCTGGCCAAGCAAACGCTGACGGTCTATACCTATGATTCTTTTGCTGCCGATTGGGGCCCTGGCCCGGCAGTGAAAAAGCCTTCGAAGCCGAGTGCGACTGTGAGCTGAAGTTCGTGGCGCTGGAAGATGGCGTTTCGTTACTCAACCGCCTGAGAATGGAAGGCAAAAACAGCGCTGCCGACGTGGTTCTTGGGTTGGATAACAACCTGCTGCAAGCCGCGCAGCAAACCGGCCTGTTTGCCCCCAGCAACGTTGATACCAGCAAGCTGTCCCTCCCCGGCGGTTGGCAAAATAAAACCTTCGTGCCTTATGACTACGGCTACTTTGCCTTCGTCTATAACAAAGACAAGCTGAAGAACCCGCCGCAAAGCCTGAAAGAACTGGTGAGCAGTGACCAGCCCTGGAAGGTGATCTATCAGGATCCCCGTACCAGTACGCCGGGTCTTGGTCTGTTGCTCTGGATGCAGAAAGTGTATGGCGATGAGGCCCCGCAAGCCTGGCAGCAGTTGGCGAAAAAACCGTCACCGTGACCAAAGGGTGGAGCGAGGCTTATGGCCTGTTCCTGAAAGGTGAAGCCGATCTGGTACTGAGTTACACCACGTCCCCTGCCTACCACTTGATCGAAGAGAAAAAAGACAGCTATGCGGCGACGAATTTCAGTGAAGGCCATTACCTGCAAATTGAAGTCGCTGGCAAGCTCAAAGCCAGCAAGCAGCCGGAACTGGCCGAACGCTTTATGCAGTTTATGGTCTCCCCGGCATTCCAGAACACCATTGCAACCGGTAACTGGATGTACCCGGTAATCAAAACCCAGTTGCCTGCCGGTTTTGAGCAGATGACCGTGCCACAAAAGGCGCTGCAGTTCAGCGCGGAAGAAGTCGCACAGCAACGTGGCAACTGGATCCGGGTATGGCAAACCGCCGTCAGCCACTGATCGCATGCTGGCTATGGCCGGGGCTGATGGCTTCCGGCCTGATCCTGCTTATCGCGCTGGCTGCCATGAGCTCGCTTTGGCGGCATGCGCCTGAAAGCGATTGGCGCAGCCTGTGGCAAGACCGCTATCTGTGGCACGTCGTACGATTCACCTTCTGGCAGGCGTTGCTGTCTGCCCTGATCTCTGTCATCCCTGCCATCTGGCTTGCGCGTGCGCTGTATCGGCGGCGCTTCCCTGGTCGCAATTTACTGCTGCGCCTGTGCGCCATGACGCTGGTATTGCCGGTTCTGGTGGCCGTGTTTGGCATGCTGAGCGTCTATGGCCGCCAAGGTTGGTTGGCCACGCTCTGCGGTTGGCTCGGGGTGAATTACAGTTTCTCACCCTACGGCCTGCAAGGGATTTTATTAGCCCATCTGTTCTTTAACCTGCCGCTGGCAACCCGTTTGCTGTTGCAAGCGCTGGAGAACATTCCCACCGAGCAGCGTCAACTGGCCGCGCAACTGGGAATGAACGGGTGGCAGCAGTTCCGATTTGTGGAATGGCCAGCGCTGCGCCGCCAGATCCTGCCCAGCGGTGCCTTGGTGTTTATGCTGTGTTTTGCCAGTTTTGCCACCGTGCTGTCGTTAGGCGGCGGGCCACAGGCCACCACTATTGAGCTGGCCATCTACCAGGCATTGAGTTACGACTACGATCTAAACCGTGCCGCACTGCTGGCATTGATCCAGTTGGGATGCTGCCTGGGGCTGGTGGTGCTCAGCCAGCGTTTGAGCCAGGCGTTACCGGTTGGCCATACCCATGCCCAACGCTGGCGCAACCCGCAAGACAGCCTCTGGCGGCGCATTAGCGACACGTTATGGATTACCGCCGCCCTGCTATTGCTGTTGCCCCCGCTGCTGGCCGTTATCATTGACGGAGCCAACCAAACCATTATCCAGGTGCTGCAACAGCAAATACTTTGGCAAGCGTTATTCACTTCGCTCCGCATTGCGCTGGGTGCCGGTTTGCTGTGCGTGGTATTAACCATGATGCTGCTGTGGAGCAGTCGTGAGCTGCAGCTACGGCAAAAAGCCGCCTGGGGCCAAGCGCTGGAACTGAGCGGCATGCTGATCCTGGCGATGCCGGGCATTGTGCTGGCTACCGGCTTCTTTTTACTGTTGAACGATACCGCTGGGTTGCCGCAATCCCCCTACGCGCTGGTGATCCTCACCAATGCGTTGATGGCGGTGCCTTACGCCCTGAAAGTGCTGGAAAACCCGATGCGCGATCTGGCCGAACGTTATAATCCGCTGTGTCTGTCGCTGGATATTCACGGCTGGCAGCGGTTGCGCTGGATTGAAATTAAAGCGCTGAAACGCCCACTGGCACAGGCTTTGGCCTTTGCCTGCGTGCTGTCGATTGGCGATTTCGGTGTGGTCGCCCTGTTCGGCAACGAACAGTTCCGCACCCTGCCTTTCTATCTTTATCAGCAGATTGGCGCCTACCGCAACCACGACGGGGCGGTCACCGCGCTGCTGCTGCTGTTGCTGTGCTTCCTGCTGTTTACCCTGATTGAACGTTTACCGGGCCGCCATGCTGACGCTTGAAAAACTGACTTATCTGTACGAACACCTGCCAATGCGCTTTGATCTGCACATAGGCCCAGGGGAGCACGTCGCGGTATTGGGGCCAAGCGGGGCCGGTAAAAGCACCCTGCTCAGCCTGATCGCCGGTTTTCTGCCAGCGGCCAGCGGCAAACTGTTGCTCAACGGTAGCGATCACACCGCCACGCCCCCGGCCAGACGCCCGGTGTCGATGCTGTTTCAAGAAAACAACCTGTTTGCGCACCTGACAGTGATGCAAAATATCGGACTGGGGTTAGATCCTGGCCTGAGATTAAATACCGAACAAAAACGGCAGTTGGCGCAGATTGCCCAGCAGGTCGGGCTGGAAGATCATCTGCTGCGTCTGCCGTCACAACTTTCCGGTGGGCAGCGGCAGCGCGCGGCATTGGCCCGTTGCCTGATCCGCCAGCAACCGATCCTGTTGCTCGACGAACCATTCTCGGCCCTTGATCCCGCCCTGCGCAATGAAATGCTGCAACTGTTGCAAACCATTTGCGACCAGCGCCAACTGACATTGTTAATGGTATCGCACAATCTTGAAGACGCCGCCCGCATCGCGCCACGGACCTTGCTGGTGGTGGATGGCCGCATTTATTACGACGGGCCAACCCAAGCATTGATGGATGGCAGCGCACCAGAAGCCCGGGTGCTGGGCATTGCAGCCAAACCGTGATCAACCACGCGTTTTTTATGCTGAACCAATAAACCTGTTGTGCCAATTTTGCACCTGTGGTTTTATAAAATTCTGTTTTTTACTACTGATGATAAGGTTCCCTGTGATCACATCCTCGCTGACTTCGACCCTACTAATTACCGCGCTACCAGCCGCGGTGGTCGTCGTGCGTGTGGTGGTGGTCGTCGGCAGTGCGCCGTAGGGTCCGAATCAACGCATTGATTCCCAAACCCCGCCGGCGCAAACCGGGCGGGGTTTCTTGTTTCAGTCCCCTGCCCAGAACGTGAACCGGCCTTAATAAAGGATAGGAACATGGCAATTTCGGGCACGCCTCAACCAGGCCAACGCATCTCAGGCGCACAGTTGATTATTCATCTGCTGGAGCGTCAGGGTATCACCACCATTGCAGGTATCCCTGGCGGTGCCGCACTGCCGCTGTATGATGCTCTGAGCCAAAGCACCGTCATCCAGCACATTCTGGCCCGCCATGAGCAAGGAGCCGGTTTTATGGCGCAGGGCATGGCTCGCGCCAAAGGCAAGGCAGCGGTTTGCATCGCTTCCAGCGGCCCGGGCGCCACCAACCTGGTGACAGCCATTGCCGATGCCAAACTCGACTCCATCCCGCTGGTTTGTATCACCGGCCAGGTATCTTCTTCAATGATCGGTACCGACGCCTTTCAGGAAGTCGATACCTACGGCATCTCGATCCCGATCACCAAATACAACCATCTGGTGCGCGATGTCCGCGATCTGCCGCAGGTGATCTGTGATGCATTCCGCATCGCCGAATCAGGCCGCCCAGGCCCGGTATGGATCGACATCCCGAAAGACGTTCAAACCGCCGAAATTGAATGGGACCAATTACCGCCAGTAGCCATACCAGACACACCGCCAGCCTTCGACAGCAAGCAGGTAGAGCAGGCTGCAGCCATGATCAACCAGGCCAAGCGCCCAGTGCTGTACCTGGGTGGCGGCATTATCTGTGCGGACGCCCATAAACCGGCGTTGGAAATGGCAGAACGCGCCAACCTGCCAACCACCATGACCCTGATGGCACTGGGTTCGATGCCGGTAGAGCACCCGCTGTCATTGGGTATGTTGGGGATGCACGCCGCACGCAGCACCAACTTTATCCTGCAGGAAGCCGATCTGTTGATCGTATTGGGAGCCCGATTCGACGACCGTGCCATCGGTAAAACCGAACAATTCTGCCCTAACGCCAAAATTATCCACGTAGATATCGACCGCGCAGAACTCGGCAAGGTTAAGCAGGCCAATATTGCCATCCATGCCGACGTCAGCCAGGTGTTGCACCAGCTGTTACCGATGATCGAAGCTCAGCCGCGCACCGAGTGGTTGAATACCGTTAACGATCTGAAACGCGAGTTCCCGTTCAACATGCCGAACGTGGATGACCCGTTGAGCCATTATGGGCTGGTCAAGGCCGCCGCTCGCTGCGTGGATGAAAATGCGATTATCACTACCGACGTTGGCCAGCATCAGATGTGGGTGGCGCAGGCCTATCCACTGAGCCGCCCGCGTCAGTGGCAGACCTCGGGCGGTTTGGGCACCATGGGCTTTGGCCTGCCAGCCGCCATTGGCGCTGCGTTGGCGGAACCACAACGTAAAGTGTTGTGTTTCTCCGGTGATGGCAGCCTGATGATGAATATTCAGGAGATGGCGACCGCCGCCGAACACAATCTGGATGTGAAGATCATTTTGATGAACAACCAGGCGCTGGGTCTGGTTCACCAGCAGCAAACCTTGTTCTATCAGCAGCATATCTTTGCCGCCACTTATCCAAAGCGTACCGACTTCCTGAAAATTGCCGCCGGTTTCGGTCTGGATACCTGCGATTTGAACGCCGAGGAAGATCCGCAGGCCGCCCTGATGGCTGCTATCCAGCGCCCTGGCCCTTGCCTGATCCATGCGCTGATTGATATTAATGAAAAAGTCTACCCAATGGTGCCACCGGGTGCCGCCAACATTGAAATGATTGGAGAATAAGCCATGCAATCACTACAAAAGAATCAGCAAGTGATCCTGGAGCTGGCGGTGCGTAACCATCCGGGCGTAATGACACACGTTTGCGGCCTGTTTGCCCGCCGTGCATTTAACGTGGAAGGCATTTTGTGTATGCCGCTAAAAGACGGAACACAGAGCCGCATTTGGCTATTGGTTGCCGACGATCAGCGTTTGGTGCAGATGATAAGCCAGGTCGAAAAATTGGAAGATGTGTTGCAGGTAAAACGCCATAACGAAGACATTCGCGTCTTCGAGCAGTTGGAAGCCTTCTTCCAATAGCCGCCCGGTCTGCATGGCCTGAGAAACAGCGGGTATATACCCTGAATAACAGGTATATGCCCTAAATAATTCACGTTGCCGGAAGGCGATAAGTTCGAGAGACCCCGGGAGCATAGCCCACTATGTGACTGGGGTGAGCGAACGCAGTCCCCTTCTGCCGCTTGAAGTATGACGGGTATATCAACCCGCCAGCACCTTCCACAGCAGATGCCGGTAAAGCGGCATTAACGGCTGCTGATGCATATAATAAAAACAAACCAGCGCCCCTGACCAACTCAATACGCAGGCCAAGCGCAACCGCATCGGAGTAAGCCAGCGGGTCAGCTTATCGCTACCGCGTTTGCCTTCACGCCACCAGCGCCAACTCAGCCAGGCTGCTAACCAGACCAGCATCACCACGCCAAACAGCAGCCATTTAAACAAAGCGCTGTTGGCACTGGCAGGGATATCTATCGCCACCCCCGCCAGAATACCGGGGAAAAAATAGACCGGTGGCCAGGTCAGACAACCGATGATATTGGGCAGCGCAAACTTGTAAGGAGGCAGATCGAGCATACCGGCTACCATCGGCACCAGCGGGCGCGTCGGGCCGATAAAGCGACCAATCAACACGGTAATAATGCTGTGCTGATGCAGCGCATGCTCGGTTTTATCCAGCAACGCTTTGTTCTTTTTCAGGAATGACCAGCGGTGCAGCGGCCCTTTGAAGGCACGCCCGATGAAATAAGAGATCCAGTCGCCCAGCAGGCAGCCGACAATACCAGCGCCCCAGGCCATATAGAAGTCTACCTGTCCGCTGCCAATCAGTGCACCAATGCTGGCCATCATCACCGTACCTGGCAGTAATAATCCCACCAGGGCCAGCGACTCCAGAAACGCCACCAACATGACAACCATCAGGGTGAAAGCCAATGACTGAGTGATCAAATGTTGTAAATAGGCTTCCATTAAACCTCGGTTCGTAAGCAAAAGCGTGCGGGCGGAGGATTGTCCGGCTCAGGCCAAAGTGAGTCAACCGGTGAATTGTATGTAGATTTGGCGGATCCGGCTAATCATAGACAATGACTGTATAAAAACCCATACTATAAATACCAGCAAATCATCGATACACGATAGCTTTCTAACGGCGACGCCCAGGAACAGAGTGACATCTCCACAACAAGGTTTCTTGCTTACCCGCCATTGGCGCGACACCCCAACCGGTACCGAAGTAGAATTCTGGCTGGCGACCGACAGCGGGCCACAGCAACTGCGGTTGTCCCCCCAGACTTCGGTGGCGTTTATCCCCGCAGAGCAGCGTCAGCGGGCCGAGTTGCTGCTGCGCGAAGAGCGCCATATCGAACTGAAACCGCTGCCACTGCTGGACTTTCACTCCCGCCCGGTGATTGGTCTCTATTGCCGCCAGCACCGTCAATTAATCAAGTTGGAAAAACTGCTGAAGGAAGGTGGCGTCAACGTTTTTGAGGCCGATATCCGCCCTCCCGAACGCTATCTGATGGAGCGCTTTATCACCGCCCCGGTTTGGTTCAGCGGCCAGCCCGGTGCTAATCATCAGTGGCTCAATGGCCAGATGAAACCTTGCCCTGAATATCGGCCCCATTTAAAGCTGGCCTCACTGGATATTGAAACTACCGCCCACGGTGAGCTTTATTCGATCGCCCTGGAAGGTTGCGGCCAACGCCAGGTTTATATGCTCGGCCCTGCCAATGGCGGCAACGAAGCGCTGGATTTTGACCTGGAATACTGCGTTAGTCGCCCACAACTGCTGGAACGCTTGAATCAGTGGCTGGAACAGCATGATCCCGATGCGATCATCGGGTGGAATCTGGTGCAGTTCGACCTGCGGGTTTTGCAAAAACATGCTGAACGCTACCAGATCCCACTGCGCTTTGGCCGTGGCGGCAACCTGCTGGAGTGGCGCGAACACGGCTTTAAGCAAAACCACTTCTTTGCCAGCACCCATGGGCGGCTGATTATTGATGGCATCGAGGCGCTAAAATCCGCGACCTGGAACTTTCCTTCATTCAGCCTGGAATATGTGTCGCAAACGCTGCTGGGGGAAGGGAAATCCATCGACAACCCTTACCAGCGGATGGCAGAGATAGACCGCCGCTTTGCCGAAGACAAACCCGCTCTGGCGCGTTATAACCTGAAAGACTGTGAGCTGGTGACACGCATTTTCGCCAAAACCGAGTTGCTGACCTTCCTGCTGGAACGCGCAACGGTAACCGGCCTGGCCGCCGATCGTAGCGGCGGTTCGGTGGCAGCATTCAGCCACCTTTATATCCCGCGCATGCATCGCCAAGGCTACGTAGCTCCCAACCTGGGGGAATTACCGGAAGAACATAGTCCCGGCGGCTTTGTAATGGATTCGCAACCCGGCCTGTACGACTCGGTGCTGGTGCTGGACTACAAAAGCCTGTATCCGTCAATTATCCGCACCTTCCTGATCGACCCCGTCGGGCTGGTTGAAGGCATGCAGCACCCGGACGATGAAAGCTCGGTGCCAGGCTTTCGCCAGGCACGCTTTTCCCGCCGTAAACACTGCCTGCCGGAGATTGTCCGCCAGATCTGGCAGGGGCGCGAAGAGGCAAAACGCCAGAGCAACAAACCTCTCTCGCAGGCATTGAAGATCATCATGAATGCCTTCTACGGCGTACTTGGCTCAAGCGGCTGCCGCTTTTTCGATCCTCGGCTGGCCTCTTCGATCACACTGCGTGGCCATGAGATCATGCGCCAGACGCGGGAATTGATAGAGGAGAAAGGTTATCAGGTCATCTACGGCGATACCGACTCCACTTTTGTCTGGTTGAAAAAAGCCCACAGCCAGCAGCAAGCCGCAGAAATCGGCCGTGAACTGGTTACTCACGTCAACCAGTGGTGGCAGCAACATCTTCAACAGCAATATCAACTGGAAAACGCGCTGGAGCTGGAGTTCGAAACGCATTACTCGCGCTTTTTGATGCCTACCATTCGTGGCGCTGAGCAGGGAAGCAAAAAACGTTATGCCGGGTTGATCACCAAACCGGACGGCAGCGAAGAGATGGTGTATAAAGGCCTGGAAACAGTACGCACCGACTGGACCCCGCTGGCACAGTTATTCCAGCAACAACTCTATCAACGTATCTTCAAGCAACAGCCTTATCAGGATTTTGTGCGTGATTACGTCGCCAAAACGCTGGGCGGTGAATTTGACGATCAACTGGTTTATCGCAAACGTCTGCGGCGAAAGTTGGACGATTATCAGCGTAATGTCCCACCTCATGCACGTGCGGCACGCATCGCCGATGACTACAATCGCCAGCAAGGGCGGCCATTACAATATCAAAACGGTGGCTGGATCAGCTATGTGATGACCGTGGCCGGGCCGGAGCCGCTGGAAACCCGCCACTCGGCGATTGATTACGATCATTACCTTGAACGCCAGCTACAGCCGGTTGCAGACGCTATACTTCCATTCCTGCACGACGATTTTGTGACATTGATAACCGGGCAAATGGGTCTGTTCTGATCGGTAAAAAAAGCGGGCAAGTTGCATCTGGTCAGATTCAGCGCTCTCTTTTTGTTGGTTTTAGAGGAAGTACGGGAAGAAAAATTCATCGGGTTTTGCAGGTGACGAAAGCGCTGCCTTCCATTACCATAGCGCCCTTCCTAAATTCTGAACCATAACTCACGACGCCGTTACGGTCTGTGCCGTCAGAAGACGCATGCATGGCAGGCAAAACTATTGCCCGTAAAATGAAAATAAACCGGGATCTCTTCAGCCGTGGCTGAAAAATTGCACAGAGCAGCAGACAGTTGAAACAGGTTACCGCGGCCTTATCCGCCAGGTGACAGGACTTACTTAATAAGAATCGAGCCGACAAACTATGCCTTTTACTCTTGGTCAACGCTGGATCAGCGATACGGAAAGCGAATTGGGATTGGGAACCGTTGTAGCGCAGGACGCGCGTATGATTACCCTGCTTTTCCCCGCAACCGGTGAAAACCGCCTCTATGCCAGAAACGACTCACCGATTACCCGCGTGATGTTCAACCCGGGCGATACCATCAGCAACCACGAAGGCTGGCAGTTGCAGGTGGAAGAAGTCAAAGAGGATAACGGTCTACTGACCTATATCGGCACGCGTCTGGATACGCAGGAAACCGGTGTCGCTATGCGCGAAGTGCTGCTGGACAGCAAGCTGACTTTCAGCAAGCCACAAGATCGCCTGTTTGCCGGTCAGATCGACCGTATGGACCGTTTTGCCCTGCGTTTTCGTGCTCGTAAATACCAAAGTGAGCAATACCGTCTGCCGTTCGCAGGCCTGCGCGGTATGCGTGCCAGCCTGATCCCGCACCAGTTGCATATCGCCTATGAAGTTGGCCAACGCCACGCACCACGCGTACTGTTGGCCGATGAGGTTGGATTGGGTAAAACCATCGAAGCCGGGATGATCATCCATCAGCAACTGCTGGCTGGCCGTGCCGAGCGGGTGCTTATCGTGGTGCCAGAAACCTTGCAGCATCAATGGCTGGTTGAAATGATGCGACGCTTCAACCTCTATTTCTCACTGTTTGATGACAGCCGCTATTCCGAAGCGATGCTGGACAGTAGCAACCCGTTTGAAACCGAACAGTTGGTGATCTGCTCGCTGGACTTTGTACGTCGTAACAAACAGCGCCTTGAACAGTTGGCGGATGCCCATTGGGATCTGCTGGTGGTGGATGAAGCTCACCACCTGGCCTGGAGCGAAAATGCCCCTAGTCGCGAATACCAGGTGATTGAACAGCTGGCAGAACACACGCCGGGCGTTCTGCTGTTAACCGCTACCCCAGAACAGCTTGGCCAGCAAAGCCACTTTGCCCGTTTGCGCCTGCTGGATCCCAATCGTTTCCATGACTACGAAGAGTTTGTCGCAGAGCAACAGAAATACCGCCCGGTTGCCGATGCGGTGACATTGCTGTTAAGCGGCGAACGGCTGGCGGATGAAAAACTCAATCTGCTGGGTGAGTTGATCGACGAGCAGGATATTGAACCGCTGCTCAAAGCAGCCAACAGTGACACCAACAACAGCGAGCAGGCACGCCTTGAGCTGGTCACCATGCTGATGGATCGCCACGGCACCAGCCGTGTACTGTTCCGTAACACCCGTAACGGTGTAAAAGGTTTCCCGCATCGTAATCTGCACCAGATCAAACTGCCGCTGCCAACCCAGTATCAAACGGCGATCAAAGTATCCGGCATTATGGGCGCCAAGAAATCCGTTGAGGCCCGGGCCCGCGATATGCTCTACCCGGAACAGATTTATCAGGAATTCGAAGGGGAGAACGCCACCTGGTGGAACTTTGACCCACGCGTTGAGTGGTTGCTGGATTATCTGGTTGCCAACCGTCACGAGAAAGTGCTGGTGATCTGCGCCAAAGCCGCAACCGCATTGCAGCTGGAGCAGGTACTGCGTGAGCGCGAAGCGATCCGTGCCGCAGTGTTCCACGAGGGGCTGAGCATTATTGAACGTGACCGCGCTGCTGCCTACTTTGCTTCGCAAGAAGAAGGAGCGCAGGTCTTGCTGTGTTCTGAAATCGGCTCTGAAGGGCGTAACTTCCAGTTCGCCAGCCAGTTAGTGATGTTCGATCTGCCGTTCAACCCGGATCTGCTGGAGCAGCGTATCGGGCGCCTGGATCGCATCGGCCAGATGCACGATATCCAAATCATGGTGCCCTATCTGGAAAATACCGCACAGGCCGTGCTGGGCCGTTGGTTCCATGAAGGGCTGGACGCCTTCGAACATACCTGCCCGACTGGCCGCCCAATCTACGACAGCAGCTATGAGCAGTTGATAGGCTTCCTGGCCGCGCCAACCGAGCAGGAAGGCCTGGATGAGTTTATCCACGCCTGCCGCCAACAACATAACCAGCTCAAAGCCCAACTTGAACAGGGCCGCGACCGCTTGCTGGAAATGCACTCCAACGGCGGCGAGAAGGCACAGGTGTTGGCTCAGGCCATTGCTGAGCAGGATAACGACGTCAATCTGGTGAGTTTTGCGTTGAACCTGTTCGATATCGTCGGCATCAATCAGGAAGATCGTAGCGATAACCTGATCGTCCTGACCCCGTCAGATCACATGCTGGTGCCGGACTTCCCTGGGCTGCCGCAGGATGGCTGTACGGTGACGTTCGATCGTGAACAGGCGTTATCGCGCGAAGATGCGCAGTTTGTCAGTTGGGAACATCCGATTATCCGCAACGGGTTGGATCTGATCCTCTCCGGTGATACCGGGAGCTGCGCGGTTTCCCTGTTGAAGAACAAGGCGCTGCCGGTAGGAACGCTGCTGGTCGAGCTGGTGTATGTGGTTGAAGCACAGGCGCCGAAACACCTGCAACTGACCCGCTTCCTGCCGCCGACACCGATCCGCATGCTGATGGATCGTAAGGGCACCAACCTGGCCGCGCAGGTCGAATTCGAAAGCTTTAACCGCCAGTTGAACGCGGTCAATCGCCACACTTCCAGCAAGCTGGTCAACGCGGTACAGCAAGAAGTGCACGCGATGCTGCAGCAGGCGGAAAACCTGGTTGAAGAACAGGCTCGCCAGTTGATTGAAAGTGCCAAACAAGAAGCGGATGACAAGCTGAGTACCGAGCTGGCCCGTCTGGAAGCCCTGAAAGCGGTAAACCCGAATATCCGTGATGATGAAATCGAAGCATTGGAGTTCAACCGCAAACAAGTGCTGGTCAACCTTAACGAAGCGGGGTGGCGTCTGGATGCCATCCGTCTGGTCGTCGTGACTCACCAGTAATCCAGCCTAATGGGGAGCTCTGGCTCCCCGCTTTGCCTATTCTCAGCGGAGCCAACATGGAACCCTACAATCCCCCGCAAGGGCCGATGCATGTGCTGTATCAGGATGAGCACATCATGGTAGTCAATAAGCCAAGTGGGCTGCTTTCCGTGCCTGGCCGTGCGCCGGAAAACAAAGACAGCCTGATGACCCGTATCCAGGCCGATTTCCCGCTGGCAGAATCGGTGCATCGCCTGGATATGGCCACCAGCGGGGTGATCATTGTGGCACTGAACAAAGCCGCTGAGCGTGAATTGAAGCGCCAGTTCCGTGAGAGAGAACCGAAGAAATCCTACATTGCCCGCGTTTGGGGGCATATGGAGCAGGATGAAGGGGTGGTGGATTTACCGCTGATTTGCGACTGGCCAAACCGGCCACTGCAAAAGGTGTGTTTTGAAACCGGCAAAGCGGCGCAGACCGAATATCAGGTACTTTCCCGTGACGTGGATGGCAGCACCCGTGTCAAGCTAACGCCTATTACCGGGCGCTCACATCAGCTACGCGTTCATATGCTGGCATTGGGGCACCCGATCCTGGGGGATGGCTTCTACGCCCATCCCGAGGCTAAAGCGAAGGCATCACGCCTGCAACTGCATGCACAAGAACTGCGCATCACCCATCCGGCATTCCAGACACCGATGCATTTTCGCGTTGAACCGGATTTCTGACCTCATCGACCCGGCCATCCCCTAAGTCATTCGAGTTGCAGGAAGGCGGCACCTAAGTGCCCCCGGCGCCTAAAAAAGGACCTGGCCGGGGTAAGCGCGGATAACCACCCCCTGCGGCTCGATGTATGACGGGGAGGGTTATTTGAAGCCTTTTTCACGCTTGATCAGGTCATAAGCCGCCTGAATTTCCTGCGCTTTCTGCTTGGCCATTTCCATCATCTCCGGCGGTAGCCCTTTCGCTACCAGTTTGTCCGGATGGTGTTCGCCCATCAGTTTACGATAAGCGCGCTTGATCGTGGTGGCATCATCATTGCTGCTGACGCCCAGCACCTTACAGGCATCCTCCAGCGTCGGGCCACGTTGCGCCTGCTGGAAGCCGCCATAATTACCTTGCTGGCCTTGGCCACCGCCAAATTGACGACCACCTTCCATCATATTAAGGAACTGATCGAACTGCGCACGCGAAATCCCCAGTTCTTCAGCAATCACATACAGCACATCACGCTCATTGGGATGCAACGAGCCGTCGGCGAAGGCAGCCTGGATCTGAATTTCCAGAAACATCCGAATCAGATCAAAGCGGCCAAAGCAGATGCTGCGCAGTTGCTGCAGCGTTTCACGCAGCGGGAACTGGCTCTGTTTGCCTTCACGGAATGCCTGCTGCGCCGCCATGCGGGCTTCACCATGCAATTGCAGGCGATCCATAAACAGACTGGCAATCTGAATATCCGCTTCGGTTACACGCCCTTTCGATTTGGTCAGATGCCCCATAACCTGGAAAGTGGTGCGGAAAAATAACGTTTGCCGCGTTTGCTGGTCGGTAAAAAAACCCCGGCTGCGCTTGTTATTTCGCGCGGTATCGATCATATGGCCGACAATCAGCCCCAAAACTACACCCCAGAATCCCGCGCCTGACCAAACGGCGACAATCACTCCGAGCAGTTTTCCCCAATACTGCATATACTCCCCAAGTATCAACCACAAGTCGCACATTCCCCTTCGTTGTGCGCAAGGGTTAAGGCGATTTTTTCCAAGATTTCGATTATCATACCTGTCATTTATCTCTGCGCCTAACAACGACGTAGTCGAACGGCAGGATTTAGCACTAGCGCAACACTGGCGAGTGATATAGTCTCTGACCGTTTGCCGGACATGATGCCTCTGATGACGGAACACCAAAACCGCGTATGAAAAAAGTTTCCCAACACTGCTGGCCACGTTGATCTGGACCGCACTTTACAGTCAGCATGCGCTGGCCGATCTGGCTGAGCAATGCATGCTCGGCGTGCCTGTTTATGACAAACCTGTCATCACTGGCGACCCCAACAGCTTGCCGGTCACCATCCGTTCTGATGACTCTAACGCCAATTATCCAGGCAGCGCTCTTTTCACCGGTAACGTCAATATCGAACAGGGGAATAGCACCCTGACGGCGGAACAGGTTGAACTGAACCAGACACAGAAAGACGGGCAGCCCGATCCTATCCGTACCGTCACCGCCACGGGTGACGTGCACTACGCGAATAACCAGATAAAACTGAAAGGGCCAAAAGCCTGGTCGAACCTGAACACCAAAGATACCGATGTCTATCAAGGCAACTATCAGATGGTGGGCCGCCAGGGACGTGGTGATGCCGACAAAATGAAAATGCGCGGCCAAAACCGCTATACCATTTTGGAAAACGGTACCTTCACCTCCTGCCTGCCAGGCGATGACAGCTGGAGCGTAGTCGGCTCGGAGGTGATCCACGATCGCGAAGAAGAAGTCGCTGAGATCTGGAATGCCCGCTTCAAGATTGGCAAGGTCCCGGTCTTTTACAGCCCCTACCTGCAACTGCCGGTCGGTGATAAGCGCCGTTCAGGCTTCCTGATCCCGAATGCCAAATACAGCAGTAATAACGGCATCGAGTTCATGCTGCCTTATTACTGGAACATTGCGCCGAACTTTGATGCCACCATCACGCCGCACTATATGTCGAACCGTGGCCTGCAGTGGCAGAACGAATTCCGTTATCTGTTACAACCTGGTCTGGGTACCCTGGCGTTAGACTGGCTGCCAAGCGATAGCCAGTTTGAAGATGACCATGGCAATACCGACGACAATAAACGTTGGTTGTTCTACTGGGGACATAGCGGTGTCATGGATAAGGTGTGGCGTTTCAACGTCGACTACACCAAGGTCAGCGATCCTTATTACTTTACCGATCTGGATTCCAAATACGGTTCCACCACCGACGGTTACGCCTCTCAGAAATTCAGCGTCGGGTATGCCAATGAAAACTGGGATGCCACTCTGGCATCAAAGCAATTCCAGATATTCAGCGGTGCGGGTAACCAAAACGCCTACCGCGCGCAACCGCAGTTGGACGTGAACTATTACAAAACCGATATTGGCCCGTTTGATTTACATACTTACGGCCAGGTAGCCAATTTCACCAGCGTCAACCCGAACAACCCAGAGGCCACTCGCTGGCATATTGAGCCGGCCATTAACCTGCCGCTGGCCAACAGTTGGGGCAACTGGAATACCGAAGCCAAACTGATGGCCACGCATTTCCAGCAGGATATCCCCAACGGTTTCGCCACCGATTATGCCAATCGTAACGGGGGCAGCCAGGCGCCCGAACTGAAAGGGTCGGTAAACCGTGTCATGCCGCAATTCAAGACTGACGGCAAAGTGGTCTTTGATCGCGATATGGATTGGTCAGAAGGTTATACCCAAACCATAGAGCCGCGCATGCAGTACCTGTATGTACCCTACCGCGATCAAAGCGATATCTATACCTATGACTCAACCCTGCTGCAAACCGATTACTCCGGCCTGTTCCGTGATCGCTCATACAGCGGCCTGGATCGCATAGCTTCGCAAAACCGTGTGGCAGCAGGTATCACTTCACGTATTTATGATGATGCGCTGGTTGAACGTTTTAACGTTTCTGTGGGTCAAATCTACTACCTCAGCCGTTCACGGACCGGGGATCATAACAGCAACTTTGATAACAGTGATGACACCGGCAGCGTAGTTTGGGCTGGAGACACTTACTGGAAGATTGATGACCGTTGGGGCCTGCGCGGTGGTGTGCAGTATGACACCCGTCTTGACAGCTTCGCGTTAGGTGACGCGGTAGTGGAATATCGTCAAGATGAAAATCGTATGGTTCAGTTGAACTACCGTTATGCCAGCCCGGAATATATTTCGGCTACCCTGCCGGATATCAGCAACCCTGGCTATCAGGACGGTATTTCTCAGGTAGGTCTGGTGGGTAGCTGGCCAATCGCCGATCGTTGGGCCGTCGTTGGGGGTATTACTATGACACCCGCGCGAAACAGACTGCCAGCCAGTTGGTCGGTGTGCGTTATAACACCTGCTGTTGGGCGATTAACCTGGGTTACGAACGTAAGATCACTGACTGGGATACCGGTAACCAGATCAGTAAGTACGATAATAAATTTTCATTCAACGTCGAATTACGCGGTCTGAGCAGCGATCACAGCCTCGGTACCACTGAAATGCTGCGCTCAGGGATCCTGCCATACCAGCGCGCCTTCTGATGTTGGTTAATGCATTATTGGAAACGACAACTTTCACCCGCATTTGCGGATTTTGATAACGGGAAATGTATGAAGAACTGGAGAACGCTTCTTCTCGGATTGGTGGTTTGTGCCAATACCGCGTTCGCAGCACCCCAAGAAGTGGATAAAGTCGCCGCCGTCGTTGATAACGGCGTAGTGCTTGAGAGCGACGTGAACAGCTTACTGCAATCGGTGAAACTCAACGCGCAGCAGGCTGGCCAGCAATTGCCAGACGACAATACGTTGCGTCACCAGATCCTTGAACGTTTGATCATGGATAACATTCTGTTGCAGATGGCGCAAAAGATGGGGATCACCGTCTCCGATGCCGATCTGGACAAGGCGATCGGCAATATCGCGGCGCAGAACAAAATGAGCCTTGATCAAATGCGCAGCCGTTTGGCGTATGAAGGCCTGAACTACAACACTTACCGTGCGCAAATCCGCAAAGAAATGCTGACTTCGGAAGTGCGTAACAATGAAGTTCGCCGCCGCGTGACCATCCTGCCACAGGAAGTCGACGCGTTGGCCAAACAGGTTGGGGCGCAGAACGGCGGTGAAACCGACGTCAACCTCAGCCACATCCTGATCCCACTGCCAGAGAATCCATCTCAACAGCAGGTTGATGAAGCTGAAGCACTGGCTAAACGCCTGGTGGGTGAAATCAACGGCGGTGCAGATTTCGGTAAATTGGCAATCACCTACTCGGCGGACTCTCAGGCACTGAAAGGTGGCCAGATGGGTTGGGGTAAACTGCAGGAAATGCCAACACTGTTCGCAGAAAGGCTGGTGAGCGCCAAGAAAGGTGAAGTCATCGGGCCTATCCGTTCCGGCGTTGGTTTCCACATTCTTAAAGTTAACGATATCCGTGGCGGTTCTCAGTCAATTTCGGTAACCGAAGTGCACGCACGTCATATTCTGTTAAAGCCTTCTGTCGTGATGACTGACGATCAGGCGCGGGCAAAACTGCAAGAAGTCGCTGCGGCGCTCAAAAGTGGTAAAGCCAAGTTTGAAGAGGAAGCCAAACAGCTTTCTCAAGATCCAGGTTCCGCATTGCAAGGCGGTGATCTGGGCTGGGCTTCTCCAGACATGTACGATCCAGCCTTCCGTGATGCGCTGCTGAAGCTGCAGAAAGGTGAGGTTAGCGAGCCGGTGCACTCTTCCTTTGGCTGGCACCTGATCCAACTGTTGGATACCCGCCAGGTGGATAAAACCGATGCCGCTCAGAAAGATCGTGCTTATCGTATGCTGTTCAACCGCAAGTTTGCTGAAGAAGCGCAAACCTGGATGCAGGAACAACGTGCCGCGGCCTACGTGAAGATCCTTGATGGAAGCAATGTACAGCCATAAACGTATCGTGATTACCCCCGGCGAGCCTGCCGGGGTTGGGCCGGATTTGGTCGCAGCATTGGCGCAACAGGATTGGCCTGTTGAGCTGGTTGTCTGTGCCGATCCGGCCTTGTTGCTTGAGCGCGCCCGGCAGTTGGCGTTACCCTTAACGCTGCGTGACTACCAACCCGGCCAACCTGCACAGCCGCAACGTGCCGGTACTTTGACGGTTTTACCCGTCACTGCCCCAGCGCGGATGGTCGCCGGTGAACTGAATATAGCTAACAGCGCCTATGTGGTAGAAACTCTGGCTCGCGCCTGTGATGGTTGCCTGAATGGCGAGTTTGCCGCACTGGTGACCGGCCCGGTCAACAAGGGCGCCATCAATGATGGCGGCGTGCCGTTTATCGGGCATACAGAATTCTTCGCCGATCGTAGCCACTGCAAACGCGTGGTGATGATGCTGGCCACCGAAGAACTGCGCGTGGCTCT
The DNA here is from genome assembly GCF_050632285.1 of Serratia sp. L9. NCBI lineage: Bacteria > Pseudomonadati > Pseudomonadota > Gammaproteobacteria > Enterobacterales > Yersiniaceae > Serratia > Serratia sp. L9. Next base: position 231,577 of record NZ_CP192591.1, read on the forward strand.
GGCAACCACCCATCTACCGTTACTGGCGGTACCGGGTGCGATCACCCAGCAAAACCTGTTCGAAGTGATCACTATTCTTGATCAGGATCTGAAAACCAAGTTTGGCATTGCAAAGCCGCAAATTTACGTTTGCGGGCTGAACCCCACGCGGGGGAAGGCGGGCATATGGGCCGTGAAGAGCTGGATGTGATTATTCCAGCGCTCGACGTGCTACGCGGCCGCAGCATCAACCTGATTGGCCCACTCCCGGCAGACACGTTATTCCAGCCCAAATATCTGCAACACGCAGACGCGGTGCTGGCGATGTATCACGATCAGGGCTTGCCTGTACTAAAATACCAGGGGTTTGGCCGGGCGGTGAATATCACGCTGGGTTTGCCTTTTATCCGTACCTCGGTCGACCACGGTACCGCGTTGGAACTGGCTGGCAGCGGCAATGCCGATGCAGGCAGTTTTAAAACGGCATTGAATCTCGCCATTAAAATGATAATTAATTGTAATGAATAATAGAGTCCACCAAGGGCACTTTGCCCGCAAACGTTTTGGACAAAACTTTTTAACCGATCAGTTTGTCATTGATAGCATTGTCTCGGCTATTCACCCGCAGCCCGGTGAGGCTGTGATTGAGATCGGCCCCGGCCTGGGCGCGTTGACCGAGCCGGTTGGCGCCCGCATGGATCGCATGACCGTCATCGAACTGGACCGCGATCTGGCCGCCCGCCTGGCCAATCACCCCCAACTAAAAGACAAGCTGACCATCCATCAGCAGGATGCCATGACGGTGAATTTCTCCGAAATGGCCGCCGAGGCTGGCCAACCGCTGCGAGTGTTTGGCAACCTGCCGTATAATATCTCGACGCCGCTGATGTTCCACCTTTTCAGCTATACTTCGGCTATCCGCGACATGCACTTTATGTTGCAAAAGAAGTGGTCAACCGTCTGGTTGCCGGGCCGAACAGCAAGGCTTACGGGCGCTTGACCGTAATGGCGCAGTATTACTGCAACGTTATTCCGGTGCTGGAAGTACCGCCTACCGCGTTCGCTCCACCGCCAAAAGTAGATTCCGCCGTGGTGCGCCTGGTACCACACACCGTGATCCCTAATCCGGTCGGTGATGTGCGTATGCTAAGCCGTGTTACTACCCAGGCGTTTAACCAACGCAGAAAAACCATCCGTAACAGTCTGGGGGATCTGTTCACCCCGGAACAACTGACGGAACTCGGCGTCGATCCGACGCTCAGGGCAGAAAATATTTCTGTAGCGCAGTACTGTAAGCTGGCAAACTGGCTTTCAACACAACAGGCGCCGCAGCAATAAAGGAGTAGTGATCATGATTGATTCGCCTCGTGTATGTATTCAGGTTCAGAGTGTTTATGTGGAAACACAATCGATACCTGAGGAAGAGCGTTACGTATTCGCGTATACCGTCACTATCCGTAACCTGGGGCGTTTTGACGTGCAACTACTGGGCCGTTACTGGCTGATCACCAACAGTAACGGTCGTCAGACCGAAGTTCAGGGCGAGGGTGTGATCGGCGAACAGCCGATTATCCGGCCCGGCAGCGAGTTCCAATACACCAGCGGTGCGGTTCTGGAAACACCGCTGGGAACCATGGAAGGCCATTACGAAATGATTGACCATCAAGGCCAACCATTCCGCACCGCCATTCCGGTGTTCCGCTTAGCTATCCCTACGCTGATCCACTAATATGTCGACATATCTTATCGGCGACGTTCATGGTTGTTTCGATGAACTGCAGTCGCTATTAGCTCAAGTTAATTTCGATCCACTCCAAGACCAGCTGTGGCTGACCGGCGATCTGGTTGCTCGTGGCCCTGGCTCGCTCGACGTGTTGCGTTACGTGCGCTCGCTCGGCCCGGCAGTCCGTATGGTGCTGGGGAATCATGATCTGCATCTGCTGGCGGTTTACGCCGGTATCAGCCGTAACAAGCCCAAAGACCGCATTACGCCGCTGCTGGAAGCGCCAGATGGCGACGAGTTGATCAATTGGCTGCGGCGCCAACCGGTGTTGCAGGTCGATGATAAACTCAAGCTGATCATGGGCCATGCCGGTATTACCCCACAATGGGATATTGAAACCGCGCGGACCTGTGCCCGCGAAGTTGAAGCCGTGTTAAGCAGCGACAGCTATCCGCTGTTCCTTGATGCCATGTATGGCGATATGCCCAACAATTGGAGCCCGGAACTCAGCGGGCTGGCACGTTTACGTTTCAGCACCAATGCATTGACCCGCATGCGCTACTGCTTCCCAAATGGCCAACTGGACATGATCTGCAAAGACGCGCCGGGCAGCGCTCCGGCACCGTTAAAGCCCTGGTTTGACTTGCCACGCCTGGTCGACCCCGACTACACCATCATTTTTGGACACTGGGCTTCGTTGGAAGGTAAAGGCACACCGGAAGGCATTATTGGCCTGGATACCGGCTGCTGCTGGGGAGGGGATCTGACCATGCTGCGTTGGGAAGACAAACAATACTTCACCCAGCCGGCCAATCGCCGCGAAATCATAGATGGCCTGGATACCTTGGCTGCGTCTTAAAAAACATTGGGCACCCGCAGGTGCCCAAATAGCTATCTGGCAAACTTAACGGCGTTCTAAAACTTCAAAGCAATAGCTGTGCGAGTTCAGTGCGTCAGCATCATGGAACTCACTGAAAGACGTTTCCCACTCATCCGGTTCGTAATCCGGGAAGTAAGTGTCACCTTCCACTTCGGCATCGATATGCGTCAGATATAAACGGTTTGCCTTTGGCAGAAACTGGTTATAAATCCGCCCACCACCCATCACCATAATTTCTTCAGCATCACCGGCAACGGCCAATGCGTCCTCCAGCGAAGTCACCCAGCTAACACCGGCCTCCGTGCCTGGCTGGCTGCTTAAAACGATATTATGGCGGCCCGGCAACGGACGGCCAATCGACTCAAAAGTCTTGCGGCCCATAATGACCGGTTTGTTCAAGGTGTTACGCTTAAACCACGCTAAATCCGCCGGTAAGTGCCACGGCATGGCGTTTTCCATACCGATAACACGATCTGCCGCCAAGGCAGCAATCAAACTGATAATCATTGTGAAACCCTGTATAGGCAGCAAAATTGTTCACACTATACGTAAAGCCCCTGCCAGCGTCGATAGGGTTATCCAGCAATGTGTATATATAAGAGACGTCTGAACGTAATCCTGGCCCCTCAGTCTGATCGCTGTTGATTTCAAGTTGCTGCCTCGTGACCGGAATGAGGCATAAAACTCGGCGCAACCTGCCCACGGTCTTAGACACCCGGGCGCTTACGATACAGCCACAATCCCGGAACCGACAGGCCTATCGACAGTGCTCCAACAATAAAACAGGCCTTGAGGAAGTTGGAAATCATCAATGACATCAGCGCTTCGCTGTAGCCGAGATGCGAAATTTCCACCACGCTGATCATCGCGGTATAAGCGGAAATACCAGGGAACATCGGGATAACAGCCGCTACGGTAAACACCTTCGGGTGGGCCAGCAACCAGCGTGACCAGTTAATCCCAATGACACCGATCAGGATCGCCGCCAAAAACGAGGCCCATTCGATATTCATGCCAGCATGCATCATCAACATACGTGAGCCATGCCCCAATGCCCCCAGCAAGGCGCAATATCGCAGCGCGCGCATCGGCACGTTGAACACCATGGCAAAGCCCAAGGCTGGCACGGCAGCCAACAACATATCCTGCAAAAGTGCCCATAACAGACTCATGACCACCCCCGCAAACCCCACAGTGACATGGCCATCACCACCCCAATACAGGTTGCCAGAGTCAGTAAACTGGCCATTGCCCAGCGAGCAAGCCCGGTATTCACATGGCCTTTAAACATATCGGCCACCGCATTAATCAGTGGGAAACCTGGCACCAGCAGCAAAACGCTGGCCGCCATCGCCACGCTGGAAGTATGACTGAAAATGGGTAATCGCAGTAACAGGCCGGAAACCGAAGTGGCAACAAAGGCGGTCAGGCAGAAGTTGATCAGCGGGTTCATATGGCGGGCAGTCAGCACCTGGCGTACAAACATCGCCAGCCCACTGGCCAAAAAAGTCACGGCAAAAGCATCTGGCCCGCCGCCGTTAAGCATACTGAAGCAACCGCAGGATAACCCCACCATCAGCACCACCAACCAGCGTGGGTAACGGAGTGGGCGGATTTTTTCGAAGCGCCTGGCAACATCATGGGCCTCTGCCAAATGGTGTTCAGCGAGGATCACAATATGCTGCACCTCGGTCACCACCTGCATATTAATCCCGCGATCGACGTTCTTGCGCGTGGTGGTCAGGCAGGCATCATTACTGATAGTTGTCAGCACCACGGCATTAGCCGAAATGGAGCTTTCCACGCTGTCCATCCCTAGCGCCAGCCCCAGACGGGTGGATAATTGCTCCACCACCATGCTTTCCGCGCCGTGTTGCAACAGCAACAGAGCGCACTGAATGCACAAACGCGTAATTTCACGCTGCTGTCGGTTAACGCTTGGTATCTCTACGGTTAATCCCTGATTCATATCGCTCAAATCGCTTCCCCTGAATGAATGATCATCATATAACCAAAGATTACTGCAATAGGTTGATGCGCGTCAGGGGGAGCGGCGTTATTATCAGCCCAATCAGGCCTTTTTCTCAGAGACACCGCTTATGCTTGAAACCTCACTGTTCGTTGCCGGGATTGCCACGCTGGGGATGCTTTCCCCAGGGCCGGATTTTTCCTGGTGATTAAAAACGCGGCTCGCTATCGGCGGTTGGCAGCAATGATGACCGCATTCGGCGTCATCTGTGGAGTAGCCACCCACATGTCTTACTGCGTCGCCGGCCTGGCGGTGGTGATCACCACCACGCCGTGGCTGTTTAATATGCTGAAGTACGCCGGAGCGCTCTATCTGATCTGGGTAGGTATTCAGGCTTTGCTGTCACGTGGTGGCGGCAAAATGAACGTCAGCAGCCTGCCTCAGCAACAGGTCAGTCTGAAGAGCGCCTTTGTACAGGGTTATCTGTGTAATCTGCTAAACCCGAAAGCCACGCTGTTCTTCCTGGCGGTATTTACCCAGGTGCTGCAAATCAACTCCGGTATTGGCGAAAAGCTGTGGTATGCGGGGATTATTTTCGGTCTGTCGGTCGTTTGGTGGCCAATGCTGGTATTTTTGATCCAGAGTGGGCCGGTACGCCGTGGCCTGCAGAAAACGCAAAAAGTGGTCGATAAACTGCTGGGCGGGATGCTGATTGCGCTGGGCATTAAGGTCGCGCTGAGTTGATCAATCGACGAGGAACTTTCAGGTTCCTCGTCTGGTTTTTCTCAACCTTTGGCTTCCACCACTTCCTCTTCCGGCGCTTTGCCGTCAATACTGCCGCGCCATCCGGTTTGCGGTACCAGAGTCAGGCGCGCCTGATCCTGTTCAATGGCCTGTGACAGCATTTCTTTTGCCCGCTGCATGCCTGCGATGCGGAACTCGGTGTCCTGGTAATTATCCAGGGTATCTTCCAGCATTTTCAGGTTATTACGGCGGAAAGTATCTGCTTTCTCTCGTGCCTCGTAGGCATCCAGCCCCAACAATTCGAGCGCTTCTCTGCCAATCAGCAGCGAGCTTTCAAACGTTTCGCGGGTCGGCTTTTCTACCCCCAATTGCCGTAACTGATACCAGTGATCGACATCACGGGCACGCGCCACCACTTTCAGGTGCGGAAAATGGCGCTTGGCCAGCTCGGTCAGTTGCAGGTTGGCCTCCACGTCATCAATGGCATTGATCAGAATTTTAGCGTGATCGGCACCTGCTGCCTCCAGCAGGTCAGCCCGTGTTGCGTCACCATAAAATACCTTGGTGCCGAATTTACGCAGCGTTTCGATATGGTCGGGATCATGATCCAGTACCACGGTATGCACACCGTTAGCCAGCAGCATACGGCCTGCGATCTGGCCAAAGCGACCAAAACCGGCAATGATCACGCTGGCATTCTCTTCGTCGATCACATCTGCCGGGCGATCGTCCGGCGGCGCTTTCTTGGCTAACTGGGCAGCAATCACCAACAACAGCGGGGTAGCCGCCATCGAAAGCGCTACCGCCAGCGTTAACGACTTAGCCCATTCCAGCGGCAACACGCCAGCCATCTGCGCGGCACCAAAGATAACAAAAGCAAACTCACTGCCCTGCCCCAGCAAAATGGCAAACATCCCACGCTGGCGCTTGGGTACCCCGAGGATCGGTGCCACCAGCCATAACAGTGCGGCTTTCAACAACATAAATCCCAGCAACAGCGAGGCGATCAGCACAGGGTGATGTAACAAGGTGCCGAAGTCGATCGACATGCCCACACCGATAAAGAACAGGCCGAGCAACAACCCTTTAAACGGCTGAATATCGCTTTCAAGCGCATGGCGATATTCTGAGCTGGCCAGCAACACCCCGGCGAGAAATGCCCCCATTGCCATCGAAAGCCCGGCCATTTCCAGCAGGATGCCAAAGCCGAACACCAAAAACAGCGCTACGGCGCTAAAGACCTCACGCATGCCAGAACGAGCGACAAAATGCAGCAATGGCCGGGTGACATAGCGCCCCAGCAGCACGACTATCGCCAGAGCCCCCACTACCTTGGCGGCAGAAAACACGAACGCTCCAAGCGTTGTCGCTGCACCGCTGCTGGCCAGCAGCGGGATCATCGCCACCAGCGGGATGGCAGCGATATCCTGAAACAGCAGCACGGCAAACGAGCTACGGCCAATCGGCGAGGGCGTCAGGTTACGCTCACTCATGGCCTGCATGGCAATTGCGGTGGAAGAGAGGGCCAGCGTCAGGCCAATCAACAAGGCAATTTGCCAGTTCAACCCCAGGAAGTAGCAGAAGGCGCTCAGCACCAGGCCACAACCCACCATCTGGATACAGCCGCCGCCAAACACCGAGGCCCGTAACGTCCATAAACGCCGGGGATCCAGCTCCAGGCCGATAATAAACAGCATCAACACCACGCCGATCTCGGCAAAACTCAGGATCGACTCCGCATCGGAAACCAGTTTCAGCCCCCAGGGCCCGATGATACAACCTGCGATCAGATACCCCAGCACCGACCCCAACCCCAGCCGCACCGCGATAGGTACCAACAGCGCGGCAGAACCCAGGTAGATCAGCCCTTCGATCATCATTTGATGATTATCCATGCGTTGGCTCCTGTTCGCCCAATGCTACGCTGTGTTCCATCAGATATTGCATCAATCGCTGGCGATAGGCTTCTCCGGCGGCTATCAGCGCAGGTTCGTTGCAGGTAAAGGTGTTATGTACCGCGAAGAAAGGCTGCCACTTCATGCCACAATAAATCGCCGTTGCCTGTAGTGGTTGAGCCAGCGCAGCAAAGTTGGGGTAATCTCCTAACGCAAAATGCTGCTCATCACCGCCACTGGTCACCGCCCACAGGCAATCTTTCCCCACCAGCGCATTACCTTCATGACCATAAGCCCAGCCGTGCTCCAGCACTTTGTCGATCCACAGTTTCAGCAACGGCGGTTGGCTGTACCACTGCATCGGATGCTGTAACACCACCATGTCAGCCTGTTCCAACGCCCGCTGCTCGGCGTTGATGTCGATATTAAAATCCGGATAAAGCTCATACAACGCGCGCACTTCCACACCGGGAATGTCTTTCACTGCCTGAATGAGTCGTTGATTGGCATGAGAATGCCGGGGATAGGGGTGAGCATAAATAATCAGGATCATGCGGTTCTCGGCGTTTGGTGTCATACATCAATCATATATCGTGACAGCAAACGGCGGGATTAATAGCGGAAATTTTTATCGGAAGCGAGCAAATTGGCTGATGAAGATAAAAGAAAAGGACGGGGATAATCCCGTCCTTTTCATAGGCAACGAGGTTGCAGCATTACTTACTGATACGTGCGTGCATTTCCTGGACTGAAGTCACCTGCTCGGTCGGATCCGCTTTCAGCGCCATCGCGGTGGCAAAGCCGCCGTTTAGGGTGGTGTCGTAATGCACTTTGTACTGCAGCGCACTGCGGCGGATCAGTTTGGAGTCTTCAATCGCCTGGCGGCCTGCCGTGGTATTGACGATATAGGTATACTCGCCATTCTTGATACGGTCCTGAATATGCGGGCGCCCTTCATGCACCTTGTTAACCAGGCGTGGGTTAATCCCGGCCTCGCCCAGCACGACGGCAGTACCGTGGGTCGCATCCAGTTCAAAACCTTGCTTGAGCAGGCTGGCGGCTAAATCTACCACGCGGGCTTTATCACCAACACGCACCGACAATAGTGCCCGGCCCTGCTTTTTCATGCCGGAATTGCTGCCCAGCATCGCTTTGGAGAAAGCCTCTGCGAAGGTTCGGCCAACGCCCATCACCTCACCGGTCGAACGCATTTCCGGCCCGAGGATCGGGTCAACACCAGGGAACTTGTTGAACGGCAGCACCACTTCCTTCACTGAGTAATACGGCGGGATAATTTCTTCGGTCACGCCCTGTTCGGCCAGCGATTTACCGGCCATGACGCGAGCGGCCACTTTCGCCAGCGGTACGCCAGTGGCTTTTGAAACAAACGGTACGGTACGGGCTGCCCGTGGGTTCACTTCGATCAGGTAGACTTCGTTGTTCTTCACCGCAAACTGCACGTTCATCAGACCACGCACCTGCAGTTCGAACGCCAGCTTTTCAACCTGTTGGCGCATCACATCCTGGATTTCTTTGCTCAGGGTGTAAGCAGGTAGTGAACAGGCGGAGTCACCGGAGTGCACGCCAGCCTGTTCGATGTGTTCCATAATGCCGCCGATCAGCACCCGCTCACCGTCACAGATCGCGTCAACATCCACTTCTACCGCATCATCCAGGAAACGGTCCAGCAGCACCGGCGCATCGTTAGAAACGATAAAGGCGCTTTGGAAGTAACGACGCAGGTCGATTTCATCGTAAACGATTTCCATCGCACGGCCACCGAGCACATAAGATGGGCGTACCACCAGTGGATAACCGATGCCAGCCGCTTTCTCTACTGCCTGTTCGATAGTGGTTACGGTGGCGTTGGCTGGCTGCTTCAGGCCCAGGCGGTTCACCGCCTGCTGGAAGCGTTCGCGATCTTCTGCGCGGTCAATCGCATCCGGGCTGGTGCCGATAATCGGCACGCCTGCCGCTTCCAACTCACGCGCCAGTTTCAGCGGGGTTTGCCCACCGTACTGAACGATCACGCCTTTTGGCTTCTCGAGGCGTACGATTTCCAGCACGTCTTCCAACGTTACCGGCTCGAAGTACAAACGATCCGAAGTGTCGTAGTCGGTAGAGACGGTTTCCGGGTTACAGTTGACCATGATGGTCTCGTAACCGTCTTCACGCAGCGCCAGTGAAGCGTGTACGCAGCAGTAATCAAATTCAATACCCTGGCCGATACGGTTCGGGCCACCGCCCAGCACCATAATTTTCGGGCGGTCGTTGGTCGGGTTGGATTCGCACTCTTCTTCATAGGTGGAATACATGTAGGCAGTATCGGTGGCGAACTCCGCCGCACAGGTATCTACACGCTTGTAAACCGGGTGCAGGCTGAAACTGTAGCGCAGCTTGCGAATTTCATTTTCTGAAACACCCGCCAGCTTGGCCAGACGTGCGTCGGCAAAGCCTTTACGCTTCAGCGTACGCAGGAACTCAGCACTCAAACCATTGATGCCTGCTTCGGCAACCTGCTCTTCCAGGCGCACCAGTTCTTCAATCTGTACCAGGAACCAGCGATCGATGTTGGTCAGGTTGAACACGCCGTCAACAGACAGACCGGCACGGAACGCGTCGGCGATGTACCAGATACGATCCGAACCGGCATCTTTCAGTTCGCGGCGGATCTTGGTCAGCGCTTCCGGATCGTCCAGGCTCACTTTCGGATCAAAACCGGTCGCCCCCACCTCCAGGCCACGCAGCGCTTTTTGCAGCGACTCCTGCTGGGTGCGGCCAATGGCCATGACTTCGCCGACGGACTTCATCTGGGTGGTCAGACGGTCATTGGCACCGACAAACTTCTCGAAGTTGAAACGGGGGATCTTGGTAACCACATAGTCGATGGAAGGCTCAAAGGAGGCTGGGGTGCGGCCACCGGTGATGTCGTTCATCAGTTCATCGAGGGTATAACCCACCGCCAGTTTGGCAGCGATTTTGGCAATCGGGAAACCGGTGGCCTTCGACGCCAGTGCCGACGAGCGGGATACACGCGGGTTCATTTCGATGACGATCAGGCGGCCAGTTTTCGGGTTCACCGAGAACTGCACGTTAGAACCGCCGGTTTCAACGCCGATTTCACGCAGCACCGCCATCGAGGCGTTACGCATGATTTGGTACTCTTTGTCGGTCAGCGTTTGTGCCGGAGCTACCGTGATCGAGTCACCGGTATGAATACCCATTGCATCGATGTTTTCGATGGAGCAGACGATGATGCAGTTATCATTCTTGTCACGCACCACCTCCATCTCGTACTCTTTCCAGCCAATCAGCGATTCGTCAATCAGCAACTCTTTAGTCGGTGACAGGTCCAGGCCACGCTCGCAAATCTCTTCGAACTCTTCACGGTTATAAGCGATACCGCCGCCGGAACCGCCCATGGTAAATGAAGGGCGGATGATGCAAGGGAAGCCTACGTCAGCGGCAACCGCCAACGCTTCTTCCATATTATGGGCAATGCCGGAACGTGCCGTATCCAGGCCGATCTTCTTCATGGCAATATCGAAACGGCGGCGATCTTCCGCTTTGTCGATGGCATCGGCTGTGGCACCAATCATGGTGACGCCGAACTCGGCCAGCACGCCCTGGCGTTCCAGTTCCAACGCACAGTTCAGCGCAGTTTGCCCGCCCATGGTTGGCAGCACCGCATCCGGGCGCTCTTTTTCGATAATCTTACGCACCACTTCCCAGTGAATTGGCTCGATATACGTTGCATCGGCCATTTCCGGGTCGGTCATGATGGTCGCCGGGTTCGAGTTGACCAGAATAACGCGGTAACCCTCTTCACGTAGCGCTTTACACGCCTGGGCACCGGAGTAGTCGAACTCACACGCCTGGCCGATAACAATCGGGCCAGCGCCGAGGATCAGGATGCTTTTTATGTCGGTACGTTTTGGCATTTTTACTGCTCCTGATTATTTGGCGTTAGAACGATAAGTCTCAATCAGTTCGATAAAGTGATCGAACAGGGGTGCCGCGTCGTGCGGGCCGGGGCTGGCTTCTGGGTGCCCCTGGAAGCTGAACGCCGCTTTGTCAGTCCGATGGATCCCTTGCACCGTGTGGTCGAACAAGGATTTGTGCGTCACACGCAGCGTACCCGGCAGATTGTTTTCATCTACGGCAAAACCGTGGTTCTGCGCGGTGATCATCACGGTATTGTTATCCAGATCTTTTACCGGGTGGTTACCACCGTGGTGGCCGAGCTTCATCTTCACGGTTTTCGCACCGCTGGCCAGTGCCAACAGTTGGTGGCCCAGGCAGATACCGAATACCGGAATGTCGGTTTCCAGAAATTGTTTGATGGCAGTGATGGCGTAATCACAAGGCTCCGGATCACCTGGGCCGTTGGACAGGAAGATGCCATCCGGATTCATTTTCAATACCTCTTCTGCAGGGGTCTGTGCCGGTATAACGGTGAGACGGCAACCGCGATCCACCAGCATGCGCAGGATATTGCGTTTGGCGCCATAATCGTAGGCCACCACGTGGTAAGGCAGTTCACCAGCAGCTTTCGCCTCCGGCAAATCTCCCTCCAGGGTCCAGCTCCCCTGCTGCCAGGTGTAAGTTTCTTTGGTGGTGACTTCTTTTGCCAGATCCATCCCTTTCAGGCCTGGGAAAGCCTTGGCTTTTTGCAGCGCCAGTTCGGCATCCGTCACGTCGCCCACGATGATACAACCGTTCTGCGCACCTTTCTCACGCAGCAGGCGAGTCAGTTTGCGGGTATCGATATCGGCAATCGCCACGATATTGTGGCGCTTGAGGTATTCGGACAACCCTTCTTCGTTACGGTAGTTGCTGGCAATCAATGGGAGGTCGCGGATGACAAGGCCTTGAGCATGAACAGCGGAGGATTCTGCGTCGGAAGCATTGGTGCCGACATTGCCGATATGAGGATAAGTAAGAGTAACGATCTGGCGGGAGTAGGAAGGATCAGTGAGGATTTCTTGATAACCGGTCATCGACGTATTGAAGACCACTTCCCCTACTGCCGTACCCTCTGCCCCGATGGCCCGACCGTGGAATTGGGTTCCGTCTTCCAGAACCAATAGCGCTGACTTAATCAAAACACCCTCCGAGGAATAATAAATCACAATATTTGCATATTAATTCAGATATCGAAAACTAAATCAATGCAAAAACCGCCCTCAAGGCCAATTTTTGGCAAATTGGGCGCATTTTAATGATGCGTGCCCCACTTGTCTAGCCAAAGCGCCATTTTTTATCTTATTTTTGCTGCCCTCGCGGTTTAATAGGCTTAACAGCCACAAAAACACCAGGAAACTTGGGTTGGTAAACGGTTGCGAGGCACAATGACAGAAAAAAGTGCTGAAAATGGCTACTCTCCCCCGCAATTAACTGATAGTGGCGATAAAAGAGAATAAAAAGAAAGATAACAATGAAAAATGCGAGCAATCAATTAAATACTAATCGTAATGCATATTTTAACTGTTAAAAAAAGGACAATAAAATTATTGTCCTATTATCATGGCATTATAACCAACACAACCACATCACGATGGTGAAATTAAAATTATAACTCATCTAAACCGAGTACTTTACCCATATCAAACAGCCCTTTTTGCTGCTTTGCCACCCATGTGGCAGCACGCACCGCACCGTTGGCGAAAGTCATACGGCTTGAGGCTTTATGGGTGATTTCCACTCGCTCGCCGATGTCTGCAAACATAGCAGTATGTTCACCAACGATGTCGCCAGCACGGATAGTGGCAAAGCCGATGCTTTTCGGATCCCGCTCGCCGGTATATCCAACGCGTTGATAAACTGCACATTCTTTTAGATCACGACCAAGCGCCCCGGCAATCGCCTCGCCCATCGCCAGCGCAGTGCCTGAAGGCGCATCCACTTTGTGGCGGTGGTGAGCTTCTACAATTTCAATATCGGTGTAATCCCCCATCACCTTGGCAGCCTTCTCTAACAGTTTCAGCATCACGTTAACCCCAACGCTGAAGTTGGCGGCAAATACGATACCAATCTGCTCGGCTGCCGCCTGGATCGCCGCTTTACCCGCATCATCAAAGCCGGTAGTGCCGATCACCAGGCCTTTGTTATGGGCTACGCAGAACTCCAGATGGTTCAAGGTCCCTTCCGGGCGGGTAAAGTCGATAAGGATATCGAAATCATTGGCGACCCTTTCCAGGCTATCGCTGACGGTGACCCCAACCGCGCCAACGCCAGCCAATTCACCGGCATCGGTACCCACCAGGCTCGAACCCGGGCGCTCCAGTGCAGCCCCCAATACAACGCCCTGCGCCTGCTGTACCGCCTGAATCAGTTGACGCCCCATGCGGCCACCGGAACCCGCAATCGCGATGCGGATTTGTGAATCTGTCATACTTCGCTCTCTTTTTGGTCAGAAGCCGATCCTCGGCTATTGGTTGAGGGTAACTTCCTCACCTTAACACTGCTAGAGGATTTCATTGAGGATTAGAAAATTATGATATCGCTGGCCAGTTATCAGTAACGCTATCAATTGATTAACAATTACCCGTTTCACGTCGGTAAAGCAAATTCACATAGCTATGCACTATTTATGCATTATGCACGTTGATAGCACTTTACGGCAGCCCCGCCTAATCTACACATGCAAAACGGGGAGCCTAGGCTCCCCGTCTGGTCAATCATAATGCCGCTTTCAGTCGATCTGTTTGACTTCCATGCGCAGTTCTTTCGGCACTTCAAACACGATATTCTCTTCGCGGCCGCTGATCTCATGAACCTCTTTGCCACCCAGGGCCTTCAGGCGGTTGATCACATCCTGAACCAGCACGTCTGGCGCGGAAGCCCCGGCGGTAACCCCAATATTGGCGGCATCTTTCAACCAGGTTTCCTGAATATCCGCTGCCGAGTCGATCAAATAGGCCGGTTTACCGACACGCTGCGCCAGTTCGGCCAAGCGGTTGGAGTTGGAGGAGTTTTTGACCCGACCACCAGCACTACATCAGCATCGCCAGCCAGATTACGCACCGCTTCCTGACGATTGGTGGTGGCGTAACAGATATCATCCTTGCGCGGCCCGATAATCTCCGGGAAGCGCTTGCGTAGGGCATCTATCACTTCCGAGGTGTCATCCACCGAAAGCGTGGTCTGCGTCATAAAGCACAGGTTATGTTCATTCTTCACCTGCAGATCCCAGACATCTTCCGGCGACTCAACCAGATACATCCCCCTTTCGGGTTGCTGTACTGGCCCATGGTGCCTTCGACTTCCGGGTGCCCGGCATGGCCTATCAGGATCGCCTCGGTGCCTTTGCGGCTGGCTCGTGCCACTTCCATATGTACCTTGGTCACCAAGGGACAGGTGGCATCGAACAACATGGTCAGTTCACGGGCTTTGGCTTCGGCACGTACGGCCTGTGAAACGCCATGTGCGGAGAAGATCAGGATCGAACCGTCCGGCACTTCCGAGATCTCTTCAATAAACACCGCCCCACGCTCACGCAGGCTATCGACTACGTAGCGGTTGTGCACCACTTCGTGACGCACGTAGATTGGGGCGCCGTAAATCTCCAACGCACGCTCCACAATGCTGATCGCACGATCAACCCCAGCGCAGAAACCACGCGGGTTAGCCAGCAATATTTGCATGTGTCTCCTCCTGCTGCGGGTCGATCTCCAGCACTTCGATATCGAAGGTGACCGGATGCCCCGCCAGCGGATGGTTAAAATCAACGGTGACCGAGTCTTGCGCCACTTCACGCACTACGCCAGGCATTTCACTGCCATCAATAGCCGTAAACAACATGATGGTGCCAACATCCGGCACGCCGGTCTCGGTGAAGTCGCGGCGTGAGAAGAACTGGATCAGATCCGGGTTCTCCACCCCGAATGCCGCTTCCGGCTGTAGGGTAAAAGCGCATTTATCCCCGGCACGCAGGCCGATCAACTGCTGTTCCAGCGGCGCCGACAGGCTGCCATCACCCAGACGGAATAGCGCTGGTTTGCCGTTACCACGGGTAGATTCAGCCGTTGAGCCATCTTCCAGTTTCAGCGTAAAGTGCACCAGCACTGCGCTGCTGCTGTTAACCTGAGCCGTCATATTACTTACCTTCACTCTTGACACTTTTCTTCGCCGGCAAGAACCCTTCCAGCACGATCATCACTGCACCTACGCAGATAAAACTGTCCGCCAGGTTAAAGGTCGGGTAATGCCAGTTACCCACGTAGAAGTCGATAAAATCGACTACAAAACCGTGCCATAACCGATCGAACAGATTGCCGAGCGCACCGCCGATAATAAAAGCATAGGCAATGTTGTTCAGTTTCTGCTGAGCACTGCTGCGATACATCATCACCAGCAGCACGGCCACAATCGCAATCGCGATACCGGCGAAGAACCAGCGCTGCCATCCACCGTGATCCGCCAGGAAGCTGAACGCGGCACCGTAGTTACGGGCGTAGTACAGGTTGAATGACGGGAACAACGGCTGGGTCTGACCCAGCACGAAGTTACTCAGGATCCAATGTTTACTGGCAAGATCCAGCACCAGAACCACCACTACCAGCCATAGCCAGCGCAAGCCGGTCGAACTTATCGGTCTACTCATCAGGCGCTTGTTCTCAGGCAAAGTTACGTTTTTCGCCGTCACCGGCGACGTTGGTCACACAGCGGCCACAAAGTTCTGCATGCTCCGCCACCTGGCCGATGTCGGTGGTGTAATGCCAGCAACGCGGGCACTTCTCACCAACGGCGGTACTGAAAGCAATTTTCAGCCCTTTCAACAGTTCGCTGGGTTGCGCATCCGCAGGAGCATCCTCAAGCGGAGCCACGCTGGCGGATGACGTCAGCAAGACAAAGCGCAGTTCATCCTGCAGGCTGTGCAGACGTGCAGCCAGGCTGCTGTCGGCATACAGCGTCACCGCCGCTTCCAACGAACCACCAATGCGTTTATCAGCACGGGCCTGTTCCAGCACCTTGTTCACTTCACCACGGACTTTCAGCAGATCGGCCCAGAAAGCATCATTCATGCCTTCGCCTTCCGCCAGGCCAAACAGGCCGCTGTACCACTCTTCAGTGAACACATACTGGGCACGTTTGCCCGGCATGAAGCCCCAGATTTCATCGGCGGTAAACGACATGATCGGCGCCATCCAACGAACCAGCGCTTCGGCAATGTGGAACAGCGCGGTCTGGCAGCTGCGGCGCGCCACGCTGTCACTTTTCGCGGTGTACTGGCGGTCTTTAATGATATCCAGATAGAAGGAGCCCATTTCGACCGAGCAGAACTGCATCAGGCGCTGTACCACTTCATGGAAGTCATAGTTGGCATATGCCTGTTCGATATCCTGCTGTGCCGCCAATGCACGACCAACGGCCCAACGATCCAGTACCACCATTTCATCGGCGGCCACGCAGTCGGTGCTCGGATTAAACCCGTTCAGGTTTGCCAGCAGGAAGCGCGCGGTGTTACGGATGCGACGATAAGAGTCGGCTGCACGCTTGAGGATCTCGTCGGAAACCGCAATCTCACCGGTATAATCGGTGGAGGCGACCCACAGGCGCAGAATATCGCCACCCAATTTGTTCATCACGTCCTGCGGACTGATGGTATTGCCGATGGATTTGGACATTTTGCGGCCCTGGCCATCGACGGTGAAGCCATGGGTCAAAACTTCTTTATAAGGCGCCTTGCCCTTCATGGCGGTCGAAATCATCAACGATGACATAAACCAGCCGCGGTGTTGGTCGGAGCCTTCCAGATACATGTCTGCACCGTGACCGTTGAATTCCGGGCGTACATCCACCACCGAAGAGTGAGTTGACCCAGAGTCGAACCACACGTCGAGCGTGTCGGGTACTTTCACATAATCAGCCGCTTCTGCACCAAGAATGTCGGCTGCGTCCAGATCCCACCAGGCCTGAATACCGTCTTGCTCTACGCGTTTGGCCACTTCCTCCATCAGCTCGACGCTGCGCGGGTGAAGCTGCTCGGTATCTTTATGCACGAACAGAGACATTGGCACACCCCAGGTACGCTGGCGCGAGATACACCAGTCTGGGCGATTTGCCACCATCGTCTCGATACGTGCCTGGCCCCAGTCAGGGATCCATTGCACGCCTTTGATCTCTTCCAGCGACTGCTTGCGCAGGCCTTTCTGATCCATGCTGATAAACCACTGCGGCGTGGCACGGAAGATGATTGGCGTTTTGTGGCGCCAGCAGCACGGATAGCTGTGCTGCAATTTTTCTACGTGCAGCAGTGCGCCTTTCTCACGCAGCAGTTCAACGATCAGATCGTTGGCTTTGAACACGAATTTGCCATCCAGTGAAGGATAGGTGCCGGTCAGATAGCAACCGTTCGGCCCCACCGGGTTGGCAACTTCCAGCCCGTATTTCTGGCCGATGATAAAGTCGTCCGGGCCATGGCCAGGAGCGGTATGTACCGCACCGGTACCGGCATCCAGCGTAACGTGATCGCCCAGCACGACCGGCACGTCGAAACCCATAAACGGATGCGTGAAACGCATCAGTTCCAGGTCGCTGCCTTTACAGCTGCCCAGCACGACCCATTGGGCGATGCCCGCACGCTTCATCACGCTTTCAACCAGATCCGACGCCAGGATCAGGCATTGGCCTTCAACCTGCACCAATTGATAGCCAAACTCAGGGTTCAGCGAGATTGCACGGTTGGCTGGCAATGTCCATGGCGTAGTGGTCCAGATAACCAGAGAAACCGGGCCATCAACGCTGCTTACGCCAAACTTGGCGATAACCGCCGCCACATCTACCGCGTGGAAAGCGACATCGATAGAGGGCGAAGTTTTATCGTAATATTCCACTTCGGCTTCTGCCAGAGAAGAGCCGCAGTCCGTACACCAGTGCACCGGTTTGGCACCTTTGAGCAGATGGCCATTGCTGATGATCTTACCCAACGCGCGAATGATGTTGGCTTCAGTCTTGAAGTTCATGGTCAGGTACGGGTGATCCCAATCCCCCAGAACCCCCAGGCGGATGAAGTCTTTTTCTGGCCTTCAACCTGCTCGGCAGCATATTCACGGCACTTCTGGCGGAACTCCGCTGGCGTCAGCTTTTCGCCTGGTTTGCCATACAGTTGCTCTACCTTCAGTTCAATAGGCAAGCCGTGGCAATCCCAGCCAGGGACATAAGGTGAATCAAAGCCAGCCATCCCTTTTGACTTGATAATAATGTCTTTGAGGATCTTGTTTACCGAGTGACCAATGTGAATGCTGCCATTCGCATACGGAGGGCCGTCATGCAGAATGAAGGATTTTTTGCCTTTTTTGGCAGCACGAATAATCCCGTACAGATCCTGTTCATACCAACGGTCGAGCATGCCAGGTTCACGCTTGGCGAGGTCGCCACGCATCGGGAACCCTGTTTCCGGCAAGTTCAGGGTATTCTTGTAGTCACTCATTAGATTCTCGATTTCGGTTCGTAAGATTAAGCCGGTGTCTGTAGCCCGAAGAACTTCCGGGCAGTCACCACATCGTTGGCGATTTGCTGCTTTAGCGCATCGAGCGAAGCAAAACGCTGTTCATTGCGCAATTTTGCGCGGAGCACCACATCCAGGTGACGCCCGTACAGATCCATTGTTACGTCCAGCAAATGCACTTCCAACTGCTGGCGCACGCCTGCCACGGTAGGCCGCGTGCCGATATTGGCGACACCCGGCAATGGGTGTGGGCCAAGCCCATACACATCAACCGCATAAACCCCTTTCACTGGCGCAACCAGGCGTTTTAGCGGCAGGTTGGCAGTGGGGAAACCGATGGTCCGCCCCAGTTCATCGCCATGCACCACCCGCCCAGAAATACTATAAGGATGCCCGAGCAGGTTTTCCGCCAGCGCCAAATCATCATCGCGCAGCGCATTGCGAATCGCGGTGCTGCTGATGCGTTGATCGCCTTCACGGAAGGTTGGCGTGCTGATCACTTCAAAGCCGTATTCTTCCCCGGCTTTCTGCAACAGCGGGAAATCCCCTGGCGGCCAGCGCCAAATCGGAAATCATCCCCCACCATCAGGAATTTCACGCCCAGTTTTTCCACCAGCAGCTCAGCGACAAACGCCTGCGCGGTACGGGCGGCAAAGCGGGGATCAAATTTGACGCACAGCAGGTAATCAACCCCGGCCTGCGCAAGGTATTTGGCCTTGTCACGCAAGCGCGTGAGGCGGGCCGGAGCCTTATCCGCAGCAAAAAGTTCCAGCGGTTGTGGCTCAAAGATCATGACTATCACCGGCAGCCCCAGGCTTCGCCCTTGATGTTTCAGCTGCTCCAACAACGCCTTGTGACCGCGATGTACGCCGTCAAAGTTGCCGATGGTAAGCACGCAACCATGGTGGCGTGCCCGGATATTATGGATGCCGCGAATTAGCTGCATAGCTGGCTCAAAACAGTGGAAATCGGCGGATTATACCTTGTACAGCGGTTAAGGTTAACCCGCGATTGGTTCCTTTGATGTAATAGTCATACCATACCGGAGGAAAATCGCCTTCACCACCGTTTATCCAGCCCAATGCGTGGTATATTAGCCAGCTGATATCAAGCTTGCCTTCTGACAGAAGCTTGAAAGACGGGGGATGATCCGCCGCCGCCAGCCGCTTGCAGACGGTGATGCAAATCACATGGCGATTTTTCTCGCGAAACACTGTATTCCAATGGCCGAAGCTGGTAAAATCCTGCGCCATCACAACGTAGCAAGTGCCGCCCGTACAAACGGCGCTTATTTGCACAAATCCATTGACAAACGAAGGCTAAAAGGGCATATTCCTCGGCCTTTGAATTGTCCTCAATAGAATATATTTGGGAGTTGGACCTTGGCTAATATCAAATCAGCTAAGAAACGCGCCGTGCAGTCTGAGAAACGCCGCAAGCATAATGCTAGCCGTCGCTCAATGGTGCGTACCTTCATCAAGAAGGTAGACGCAGCAATCGCAGCTGGCGATAAAGAAGCAGCACAAACCGCATTCCTCGTAATGCAACCACTTGTGGATCGCCAGGCAGCTAAAGGCCTGATCCATAAGAACAAAGCAGCACGTCATAAGTCAAACCTGACTGCGCGTATCAACGCAATGCAATAAGCATTACGTTGTCTGCTTGTTAAAAAAACCGGCCTAGGCCGGTTTTTTTACGTTCTAAGCGCAGGCACTAAAGTGCAAACAGCGCCGAGAAGTCCTTGTTACATACCCGCTGCACCGCCGGGTGCTGGATCATCCGCTCGGCAAAAATGATGTAGTACTCTTCATGAACGCTGTCGATTCGCCCAATCTCCACTACGTCATCATCGTTATAAATATCCCGCGCGTACAGTGTCGGCGCAACGAAGATCGCGTTGTGGTACAAACCGAAAGCCTTCATCAATGCCGCATCGTCAAACTCACCCAGTATCTCTACTTTGATACCCTGAGTGTTGAACCAGTTAAGCAATTTGCGCCCCAGCATCGAACGCCTTCCCGGGATCAGCAAACGGCGCTGCTCCAAACAAGCTGGGAACGGTAAATGTGGTGCAGGCTGACGGCAGAAGAAACTGATCCCGCACTCCCCTAGTTTGAGCGAGAATAACCCCTCCTGCTGGCTGGAATCGACCGGGCAATCTGACAGGATCATATCCAGCTTATGCTGGCTCAACTGCTCAAGCAGCATCTCATGCGTAGATTCAAAGCAGCGCAGGTGGATTTGCTCGTTGTCGACCACCACCGCAGTTTCCAATACCTGGCTGACCAGACGTTTGGATAACGCATCCGCTACCCCCACATCAAACAGCAGGTTGGATTCCTTGCGATAGTTGACGATATCCAGCATTTCCTGGCTCAGCATGAACATCTTGTCGGCATAACGAAACACTAACTGCCCCAACTCAGAGGGCACTAATCCGCGCCCCTGACGTTTAAACAGCTTACCGTTGAGCCGCTCTTCCAGCGCTTTGATCTGGCCGGTTATGGTCTGTGGCGTAAGGAATAAAGCTTCTGCGGCACCGACTACCGAGCCCTCTTTGCAAACCTGCCAGAAGTAATAAAGATGGTTAAAATTGATATGTGACATTCTCAAGACGTGCTCTCCTTAGATTCCTCATCGGCAAACGGTCTGCCATGATGAGCGACAAACTCCCTTTCTTTAGTTCAGACAACATCTGGTCGTCTTTATCCCCAGCCAAATGACCGGAGCAGCCAGGTTTCCCCGCACGCTGCTCCAGGCGACTATTGCTGCAAACTGCTGCGCGGTAACGCCAAACGCAGCAAGCCGTAACCCACTACTGCGGCAGTGGTCGAACCCAATAATATCCCTAACTTGGAATAAGTTATGAGGGCCATGTCCGCATCAGTGAAGGCTAGCGAAGCGATAAAGATCGACATGGTGAAACCAATACCACAGAGCACGGAAACGGCAAACACCTGTTTAAAGCCTATACCTTCAGGCAAACGGGCAATTCCTAGCTTCACTGCGAGCCAACTGAAGGTGAAAATCCCTAATGGTTTACCGATGAAAAGCCCGGCAGCAATGCCCAGCGGCAATAACGAGGTCAATCCACTCAGTGAAACTCCCTGCAGTGAAACACCCGCATTAGCGAAGGCGAATAACGGCAAAATTAGGAAAGCCACCCATGGGTGTAGTTCATGTTCCAGCGTTTCTGAAGGTGAAGGCTCGCTCTTGGCATTCAGCGGTATCATAAATCCGACAATCACCCCGGCCAGCGTGGCATGTACGCCCGATTTGAGGATCGCGACCCACAACACCAGCCCGACAATCATATACAACGAGGTTTTACCCACCCCACGCCAGTTCATTACCGCCAGGACGGCTATAGCCGTGGCAGCAACCCCCAGCGCCAGCATCGATACCTGATGGGTATAAAACAGCGCAATAATGATGATCACACCCAAATCATCAATAATCGCCAATGCCAGCAGGAATACTTTCAGACTGGTCGGTACACGGTTGCCCAACAGTGCCATCACACCTAGCGCGAAAGCGATATCAGTCGCTGCCGGGATCGCCCACCCCTGGCGTGCCACTTCATCGGCACCGTTGAACAGCAGATAGATCAGCGCTGGCGCCAACATGCCGCCAAGTGCGGCAATCGCCGGGAACACGGCTTTATCACGCCCAGCCAATGAACCTTGCATCAGTTCACGTTTGACCTCCAGGCCGACCACCAGAAAGAAGATGGCCATCAAGCCATCGTTAATCCACAGCAGCAATGGCTTGGCTATCTCCAGCGAGGCAATTTTGACCATCACCGGCAGGTTGAGAAAAGCTTGGTATAGCCCCTGCATAGGGGTATTGGCCATGATCAACGCGACCAAGGCGGCGACAATCAGGATGACGCCACCCGCCGCTTCCTGGCGTAGAAATTGACGAATAATATTAGTCACAGTACGTCACTCCAGATAATAGCAAGGCGATATCGCCCTGGATTTCAGACAGTGCGCAGAGTATAGGTGAGGAATAACCTCGAAAAAAACAGTTTATAAGTGCAAATTAACTCGAAAAAACCGATCAATCCAGGTTGTATGTCACACTTTTTATAAGGGTATAAGGACGCTAAACAATGAAAAACCCCGGCTTTTAACCCGGGGTTTTAAGTGTGACCAGCAAAAAAGCGCTAATTAACGAGTCAGATCGTCAAAAAACTTTTTCACACCGTCAAAGAAGCTTTTCGAGCGTGGGCTGTTTTTGTCACCAGAAGGCCCCCCAGGCTTTCTTCCAGTTCCTTCAGCAGCTGCTTCTGTTTGTCATTAAGATTTACCGGGGTTTCTACCACAACACGGCACAACAGGTCACCCTGGCTGCCACCGCGTACCGATTTCACCCCTTTGCCACGCATGCGGAACAGTTTACCGGTCTGGGTCTCTGCGGGTACTTTCAGCTTAACCCGGCCATCCAGCGTAGGGACTTCAATCTCGCCACCCAGTGCAGCCATGGCAAAGTTAATAGGCACTTCGCAGTACAGATTATTGCCTTCACGCTCAAAGATCGGATGCGCCTTCACCTGAACCTGAACGTACAGATCGCCTGCTGGAGCACCATGCTCACCGGCTTCACCCTCGCCCGCCAAGCGGATACGATCGCCAGTATCTACGCCTGCCGGGATCTTCACCGACAAGGTTTTTGATTTCTCTACACGGCCATGGCCGTGGCATTTGTTGCATGGATCCTTGATGATCTGACCACGCCCGTGGCAGTGCGGACATGCCTGCTGTACGGTAAAGAACCCCTGGCGCATCTGCACCTGGCCCTGACCCTGGCAGGTTGGGCAGGTCGCCGGGGAACTGCCAGGTTTGGCACCGTTACCATGGCAGACATCGCACTCTTCCAGCGTTGGAATGCGGATCTCTTTGCTCACACCGCGTACCGCTTCTTCAAGCGTCAGATCCATGTTATAGCGTAAATCGGAACCACGGCTGGCACGCTGACGGCGTCCGCCACCGAAAATATCGCCAAACACGTCACCGAAAATATCGCTGAAATCTGCACCGCCGCCACCAAAACCGCCACCGCCACCCATACCACCTTGTTCAAAGGCGGCATGACCGTATTGATCATAGGCAGCACGTTTTTGATCGTCGGTCAGGACCTCATACGCTTCTTTGATTTCTTTAAATTTGGCTTCAGCGTCTTTTTCCTGATTACGGTCAGGGTGATACTTCATCGCCAGGCGCTTGTACGCCTTTTTTATCTCTCGCTCGTCCGCCGCCTTGGCAACGCCGAGAATCTCGTAATAATCTTTCTTCGCCATTATTTCTCTAACCCTTAACATGCGTGCACGGGCGTAGAGTTGCCTCGACGCCCGTGCTGGTTTCCGGTTACGGCCTCTGGCCTCACCGTGCCCGCTTAAGGGCGATTATTTTTTGTCTTTAACTTCTTCAAACTCGGCGTCGACCACGTCGTCATCTTTTTGCGCCGCGTTGTCTGCACCAGCGTCAGCACCCTGTGCCTGCGCCTGAGCCTGTGCCATTTCCAGCAGCTTGCCGGAAACCTGCACCAGAGCCTGGGTTTTCACTTCGATCTCGGCTTTATCTTCGCCTTTGACCGCGACTTCCAGATCTTTCAGGGCAGCTTCGATAGCCGTTTTGTCTTCTGCTGGCAGTTTGTCACCCGCTTCTTCCAACTGCTTACGGGTACCGTGGATCAGGTGATCCGCCTGGTTACGCGTCTGTACCAGCTCTTCGAACTTACGGTCTGCTTCAGCGTTCAATTCCGCATCGCGCACCATTTTCTGGATTTCTTCTTCGTTCAGACCAGAAGATGCCTTGATGGTGATCTTCTGCTCACGGCCGGTATTCTTGTCTTTCGCAGACACATGCAAAATACCGTCGGCATCGATATCGAAGGTAACTTCGATCTGCGCCATACCGCGTGGAGCAGGCTGGATGCCGTCCAGATTGAACTGGCCCAGTGACTTGTTATCGTTAGCGCGTTTACGCTCACCCTGCAGCACATGGATGGTAACCGCTGCCTGGTTGTCTTCGGCAGTCGAGAACACCTGGCTGTGCTTGGTCGGGATGGTGGTGTTTTTAGTGATCAGCGGAGTCATAACGCTGCCCATGGTTTCGATACCCAGCGACAGCGGGGTTACGTCCAGCAGCAGAACGTCTTTAACTTCACCAGCCAACACACCGCCCTGAACAGCAGCACCTACGGCAACCGCTTCGTCCGGGTTAACGTCTTTACGTGGTTCTTTACCGAAGAAATCAGCAACTTTCTTCTGCACCATCGGCATACGGGTCTGGCCACCTACCAGGATCACGTCCTGAATGTCAGAAACCGACAGGCCTGCGTCTGTCAAAGCCACTTTCAACGGCTCGATAGAGCGTGCAACCAGATCTTCTACCAGTGACTCGAGTTTTGCGCGGGTCACTTTGATGTTCATATGTTTTGGACCGCTGCCATCTGCAGTAATGTACGGCAGGTTAACGTCGGTCTGCTGAGCGGAAGACAGCTCGATCTTCGCTTTCTCAGCGGCTTCTTTCAGGCGCTGCATGGCCAGCGGATCGTTACGCAGATCCATGCCCTGCTCTTTCTTGAACTCTTCAACCAGATAGTTGATCAGACGACTGTCGAAGTCTTCACCACCCAGGTGGGTATCCCCGTTGGTTGCCAGCACTTCGAAGGTTTTCTCGCCGTCAACGTCATCGATTTCGATAATCGAGATATCGAAAGTACCACCACCCAGGTCATAAACCGCGATAGTGCGGTTACCCACTTCTTTGTCCAGGCCGTAAGCCAGGGCTGCAGCGGTAGGTTCGTTGATGATACGTTTCACTTCCAGACCCGCAATACGGCCAGCGTCTTTGGTTGCCTGACGCTGAGCATCGTTGAAGTAGGCTGGTACTGTGATAACCGCTTCAGTTACCGGTTCGCCCAGGTAATCTTCCGCCGTTTTCTTCATTTTCTTCAGCACTTCTGCAGAAATCTGCGGTGGTGCCATTTTCTGGCCTTTCACTTCCAGCCATGCGTCGCCGTTATCGGCAGCAATGATGTCGTAAGGCATGATAGCCTTGTCACGCTGTGCTTCATCATCCTGGAAGCGACGGCCAATCAGGCGCTTGATCGCAAACAGGGTGTTTTGTGGGTTAGTAACAGCCTGACGCTTAGCTGGCTGGCCAACCAGAATTTCACCATCCTGGGTATATGCGATGATAGAAGGCGTGGTGCGATCGCCTTCGGCGTTCTCCAACACACGCGCTTTGCCACCATCCATAATTGCTACACAAGAGTTGGTTGTACCCAGGTCGATACCAATAATTTTGCCCATCTAAACATCTCCACTAAATAAATTTATAATCGATCAGGTTGCTAACCTATATGCGGGCGATTTTTTACTTTTCAACTGCCCGATATCTCAGTCTTACCCGCGGTCAGCAACTGCGGTTGCAAATAAGATGGGGCCATCCGCACCAGCATCAAGGGCTAAAGCAAAAAAATTTCGTTTTTATCACTCGTCAGATCATTGTTTCCTTTCTCGGGGATCATTATGATGCCGCGCGCTCTGGTGGAAGTTATGCTTTTTTCGGCCACTCAGACCAAATATTGTTTTATTCACCCATTTTGGTCATACCCTATAAATTTCAAGTGACAGTCAGTGCAAATCACAACGCTGTGGCTTGAAAGGCAACGGGTATCAATTTCTGTGATCGCAGAGGATATATGCACAACAAGTTGGCGAATCCTGGCCCCCTGGGTCTGATGGGCTTCGGGATGACTACCGTCTTGCTGAACCTGCACAACGCAGGTTTTTTCCCACTGACTTCCGTCATCATCAGCATGGGGATTTTCTTCGGTGGCATGGCTCAGATTTTTGCCGGTATTCTTGAATTCAAGAAAGGCAACACCTTCGGTTTGACCGCCTTTACCTCTTATGGCTGCTTCTGGCTGAGTCTGGTAGGTATTCTGCTGCTGCCACGCATGGGCCTGGCGGAACCCACCGATGCTACCGTCCTCGGCGTCTATCTGGCGTTATGGGGCGTATTCACCCTGTTCATGTTCTTTGGCACGCTGCGCGCCAACCGCGCACTGCAGTTCGTATTTGCCAGCCTGACGCTGCTGTTTGCCCTGCTGGCCGTGGGTAACATCACCGGTAACCACGCGATCCTGACGTTCGCCGGTTATGAAGGGGTCATCTGTGGAGCCAGCGCTATCTATCTGGCCATGGCAGAAGTGATCAATGAGCAGTTGGGCCGCACCGTGCTGCCAATCGGCACTGTGGAAGTTCAGCAGGCAGCGCCGGTTACTGTCACTGCCTGATAGCCGTTACGTCATGATATGAAAAAGCCCTGCGGCACAAAAACCGCAGGGCTTTTTTCGCTCACGGGGTTCAGTTTACCGCAGGTTTTTCGCTGTTCAGGTCACGATGCAGATAGAGGCCTAACAACAGCCCTATCGCCGATAACGCCAAAACATAGTAAGCGGGCGCTAACGGAGTTAACCTCATAATCAACGTGACAAATATCGGGGTTAGACCGCCAAAAATAGCGTATGACACATTATATGAGAACGAGATCCCGGTAAATCGCACTTCTGCCGGGAAAGCCCGCACCAGAACGTAAGGCACTGCGCCAACAATCCCCACGCTGAATCCCACCAGCGCATAGGTAGCAAACAGCATTTCCGGGTGGGTAGCTATCGACCGATAAAACAACCAACTGCATCCCGCCAGCAGCAGGCTGCCTACAATAAAGGTTTTACTGGCCCCAAAGCGATCCGCCGCCGAACCAGAGGTGATACAGCCAACAATCAGCATAATTATCGCGATGCTGTTAGCTTGCAGCGACAGCGCGGGTGCAATACCAAACTGTTTTTGCAGGTAGGTTGGCGTCATCAGGATCACCACGACAATACCGGCCGACAATAGCCAGGTCAGCAGCATCGAGACCACCACTTCTTTTTTGTGATTCACTACCACTGATTTCAGCGGCAGTTCTTCTGCCAGCGCTTTACGCGCCTGCATCTCGATAAAGATCGGGGTTTCCTGGAGCCAGCGGCGCAAGTACATGGCAAACAGGCCGAAGATACCGCCCAGGAAGAATGGAATACGCCAGCCACCGTCATGGATGGCTTGCTGGCTGAGCGTAGTGTTGATGATGGTTGCTACCAGCGAACCCAGCAAAATGCCGGCAGTCAGACCCGCGGTGAGCGTACCGCAGGCGAAACCAATACGATTGCGTGGCACATGCTCAGCGACAAACACCCAGGCGCCTGGAACTTCGCCACCGATCGCCGCCCCTTGCAGGACGCGCATCAACAGCAACAGCAACGGCGCAGCAATGCCAATGCTGGCATAGGTGGGCAGCATCCCCATGGCCAATGTGGGCAGGGCCATCAGCAGGATGCTCAGAGTGAACATCTTTTTTCGGCCAACCAGATCGCCAAAATGCGCCATGATGATACCGCCGAGTGGCCGGGCCAGATAACCGGCCGCGAAGATACCAAAAGTCTGCACCTGTCGTAGCCATTCTGGCATATCGGCCGGGAAGAACAGTTCGCCCATTACCGCAGCAAAAAAAACAAAAATAATAAAATCATAAAACTCCAGCGCGCCCCCCAGGGCAGCCAACGTCAGAGTCTTATAGTCTTGCCGGTTGAGCCGACGATTATTATCGTGATGCATAAGATACCGTTAAAGGAAACAGAAAAAATAAAGAAAGCAGAAGGCCTTCTGTAAAAAGATGCTTACTATAACGGCAAATTATTTCCACACCAGAACCACTGGATGTTATTCCGCAGATTGCTGAAATTTAGAGGTTTATCTCGCGGCGTGCATTCTTGGGGCGGAATGCTGCTACTACGGCCTCATGGGTCTCGACATAGGGACCTTCAAGCAACTGGATGCAGTACGGCACGCTGGCAAAAATGCCCTGTACCACCCCCTTGCCCTGATCGTCCTTCACCCCTTCCAGCGTTTCCTTGATCGATTTGGGTTGCCCAGGCAGATTGATGATCAATGCCTGCTTGCGGATCACACCAACCTGGCGTGAAAGAATGGCCGTTGGCACATAGTGTAGGCTGATTTGGCGCATTTGCTCGCCAAAGCCGGGCATAACGCGATCGGCGATCGCCAGCGTGGCATCGGGGGTAACATCACGTCTGGCCGGGCCGGTACCGCCGGTAGTCAGCACCAGGTGGCAACCCATTTCATCAACCAGTTCACAGAGGGTATGTTCGATCAGCATTTGTTCATCGGGGATCAGCCGGGTTTCCAGTTTGAAGGGGGTCACCAACGCGCTGCTCAGCCACTCTTCAAGGGCCGGAATACCTTTATCCTGATAAACGCCCCCGGATGCGCGATCCGAGATAGAAACCAAACCAATATGTAATGTGTCCATGATTAACCTCTGTCTGATGCTCTCGGGCAGGTCTCTTTCCTGCCCTGTTATCCTTCGCCGTTTTCAATCGTAAACTGGAAATCGGCCTGGGAGATTGATGGCGGAAGTATAGGGGGTTTGCCTGACAGCGTGGATAGCAGGAATAAAAAAGGTGGCAGAAGCCACCTTTTCCATGCGAATTACCAGGTTTACCTCTCGTATCCCAAGCTGCAGCGTTGTTACCGGCAGCTTGAAATCCCAGGATAAATTACAGCAGATCGGCGATCATTTTTTCCAGCTTGCCCTGGTCTACAGCAAACTTACGGATACCGTCAGTCAGTTTCTCAACCGCCATTGGGTCCAGGTTATGCTGCCAGTAGAACTCAGGTTCCGTCAGTGGCGCCGGGCGCGCTTTCACTTCACCGGTATAGGACAGTTTACGCTCAAGAGCACCTTCGCTTTCTGCCAGTTCTTTCAGCAGCGCAGGAGCGATAGTCAGACGATCACAGCCCGCCAGCTCGATGATTTCCCCGACGTTACGGAAGCTTGCGCCCATCACCACGGTCTCGTAACCGTGCTGCTTGTAGTACTGGTAGATTTCGCTCACGGAAACCACGCCTGGATCTTCATGTGGCGCAAATTCTTTCTTGTCGCCATTGGCTTTGTACCAATCGAGGATACGGCCAACAAATGGAGAAATCAGGTATACCCCGGCTTCGGCGCAGGCACGAGCCTGAGCGAAGGAGAACAGCAGCGTCAGGTTACAGTTGATGCCTTCTTTTTCCAGACGCTCGGCAGCACGGATACCCTGCCAGGTCGAAGCCAGTTTGATCAGGATACGTTCGTTACCGATACCCGCTTCATTATAAAGTTTGATCAGGCGCTTAGCTTTGGCAACGCTAGCTTCAGTATCATAAGACAGGCGGGCATCCACTTCGGTGGAGATACGGCCCGGAACCAGTTTCAGGATTTCCAGACCAATATTGACGGCCAGCTTGTCGGCGGCGTCGGCAACCTGCTGATCGCGATCGCTGCTCTGCTCGCGCGCCCAGGCAATAGCTTCATCAATCAGTTTGCGGTATTCAGGAATTTGGGCTGCGTTGAGGATCAGCGAAGGGTTGGTGGTTGCATCTTGCGGTTGATATAGCTTCATTGCAGCGATATCACCCGTATCCGCAACTACCGTGGTCAGTTGGCGTAGGGAAGTTAATTTATCGGTCATGGTGGCATTATCTCATCGTTTGTGCATGAACTTTTGGCATCGTTCAACCTTGCCTTGCCCTGATAATAACATGCGCAAGGCCCGGTGCAAGGCAGGAAAATCATGCCTGGGTGGCAGTTGTTTTATCCTTGCGCGAGCAACCGGTTACGCGGTAATGATTCGCAATTAACGAATAAATAGAACGGCATTATCGCGCTATCACGGTTGGAAATTATGTTAAATTCACGCTGATTATAATATGTACAGCTAAAATAAACGAAAGGTCCTACCAGGATAACGTCGTACTTTTTTAGCTAAGCTCTTGTAAAAACTGACTCAAGGTATTTTCACACCAAGTGAAAAGCATAAGGCGTTGTAGATCTTGACAAGGAGTGACCTGTGACGGATCTGATTACCTTTATTAACACTATTTTGTGGGGTTCAGTACTGATCTATTTGCTGTTGGGCGCCGGTATCTATTTCACCCTGAGCACCCGCTTCATTCAGATACGCCACTTCTCCCATATGTTCTCTGTGCTGAAGAACAGCACAAAGCGTGACAGTGCGGGGATCTCACCCTTCCAGGCGTTATGTACATCGCTAGCCGCCCGCGTAGGTACTGGGCATCTCACCGGTGTGGCGATAGCCCTCTCTGTGGGTGGCCCTGGCGCCATCTTTTGGATGTGGGTGGTTGCGTTTATTGGTATGGCGACTTCTTTTATTGAAAGTACCCTGGCTCAGCTTTACAAAACCAAAGATGAAAAAGGCCACTACCGCGGCGGCCCGGCCTACTATATGGAAAAAGGGCTGGGAATGCGGTGGATGGGTATCATGTTCTCCTTTTTCCTGCTTATCTCTTACGGCATGCTGTTTAACGCCGTACAGGCCAACTCGATTGCTCAAGCCAGCGTCGTTGCCTTTAACTTTGACCCGTTCTACGTCGGGATAGCCCTGGTTTTTATGAGCGGTATCGTGATCGTTGGCGGTATGCGCTTTATCGCCCAGGTCGCGGAAAAGGTCGTCCCGCTGATGGCTGCGACCTATCTGCTGATGGCCTTGTGGGTGATTAGTCTGAATATTGAGCGCATGCCTGCCATTCTGGCGCTGATTTTTAAAAGTGCTTTCGGCCTTCAGGAAGCGGCTGCGGGTGTGGTTAGTTATGGCTTTGCCCAGGCCATGACGCAGGGGGTACAGCGCGGCTTGTTTTCTAACGAAGCAGGCATGGGATCCGCCCCCAATGTGGCAGCCTCTGCCACACCTTATCCACATCATCCAGCCTCCCAGGGCTATATGCAGATGCTTGCCGTATTTATCGATACCATCGTGATCTGCACGGCATCGGCAGGGATCATTCTGGCTTCCGGGGCACTGGATCAATCCCCGGCCAACATTAGCGGCATCGATCTGATCCAGCGGGCACTGGCCAATGCCATCGGGGCCTGGGGCCCCCCTTTGTTGCCATCGCTATTTTCTTCTTTTCCTTTACCTCGATCATTGCCAATTATGCATATGCAGAAAACAATCTGATTTTCCTGCAGCGCAATCGTCCAGCCGGGTTACTGCTTTTCCGCTGTGTGTCTCTGGCCATGGTGATGTTCGGTACCCTGGCTGATATGCCGACGTTATGGAAAATGGCAGATACGGCCATGGCGTTGATGGCCATCACCAATCTGACCGCTATTTTGTTGCTGTCCGGTGTCGCATTCAAGCTGGCCGACGATTACAACCACCAGCGCTGGCTGGGTAGGCTACCCTCTTTTGACGTCAGCCGTTACCCGGAGCTGGAAGCCCAGCTCGAACCGGGTATCTGGGAAAAGGCCAAACTGAGTTAACCCTTCCAGGGCGTGCGTAAAGTGCGCCCTATTACAGCCATTCCTCCTGATGTTGCGCGCTTTTTGCTACAGTATCCGCATGTTGATAAACAGGACGTGACCATGCTCGTTATTATTTCACCTGCCAAAACCCTAGATTACACCAGCCCACTAGCCACCGAACGTTATACACAGCCCGAGTTGCTGGATAAATCACAGCGGCTGATCAAAATCTGCCGCACGCTCACCCCGGCACAAATTTCTGGCCTGATGGGTATCAGCGATAAGCTTGCTGGCCTGAATGCGGCACGTTTTGGTGAATGGCGGCCAGAATTCACCCCGGATAATGCCCGCCAGGCACTGCTGGCCTTTAAAGGGGATGTTTATACCGGGCTGCAGGCGCAAGATTTCAGCGAAGAGGATTTCGACTTCGCACAACAGCACCTGCGTATGCTGTCTGGCCTGTACGGGGTGTTGCGTCCGCTGGATCTGATGATGCCCTACCGACTGGAAATGGGGATCAAGCTGGAAAACCCGAAAGGTAAGGATTTATACAGTTTCTGGGGCGATCAAATCACTAAAAAGCTCAATGAAGCCTTGGAACAGCAAGGCGATGACGTGGTGGTTAACCTGGCTTCAGATGAGTATTTCAAATCGGTGAAACCGGCAAAACTCCACGGCTCATTGATCAAACCGGTATTCCTGGACGAAAAGAACGGCAAGTACAAGGTCATCAGTTTCTATGCCAAGAAAGCGCGTGGGCTGATGAGCCGCTTTATCATCAAAAACCGCCTGACAAAAAGTGAACATCTGGCAGATTTCAACCTGGAAGGCTACGCCTTTGACGAGGCCGCTTCGGCGGGGAATGAGCTGGTGTTTAAACGCCCGGAACAAGCGTAAAGGGGTTCCCTCTTCCTGAGGAAGAGGGAACGGGCTGGCGTTAAGCTGGCAAGGTCATCAGGAATTGACGCACTTTGGCAAAATCTGCCGGCATGTTATGAGACAACAGCGGCAACTGGGCACGCACAGCCAGAGCATTTGGCAATGGCAGTTCCTGGCCCAGGATCTCCTCCACGCTTTCCTTGAACTTAGCCGGGTGAGCCGTGCCCAGGAACAGGCCAAATTCCCCTGCTTTCAGTTGGTCACGCAGTGCACGGTAGGCGATTGCCGCATGCGGCTCGGAAAGGTAACCCAAAGCCGCCAACTCCTTCATGGTGTCTTTAGTGGTTTCATCACTCACCGCACAATGGCCCAGCTCTTTCAATTGCCAGATTTTACGACGGAACAGCTCTTCCACACGCGGCCAGTTGTTTGGTTGGCTGACGTCCATGGCATTGGACAGCGTTGCCACTGTGGCATGTGGTTGCCATTGGCCGGAAACCAGGAAGCGCGGCACGGTATCGTTGGCATTGGTTGCAGCGATAAAACGCTTCACCGGTAATCCTAAGGATTTCGCCAGCAAACCGGCGGTCAAATCACCGAAGTTGCCGCTGGGTACGGAAACCACCAGTTGATTACGAGCTTCCTGTGGCAGCTGCGCTACCGCTTCAAAGTAGTAACAAATCTGCGCCAGCAGGCGGCTGATGTTGATCGAGTTGGCAGAGTTCAGGTGCACCGCTTCTTTCAGTGCCTGATCGTCAAATGCCTGTTTGACCAGCGCCTGGCAGGCATCGAAATCACCGTCGATAGCGATGGTGTGGATGTTGCCACCCAGGGTGCAGAACAGTTTTTCCTGCAACGCGCTGATCTTGCCCTGCGGGTACAGGATCACCACACGCACGTTTTTCAAGCCATAGAACGCGTGAGCCACAGCCGCGCCGGTATCACCTGAAGTTGCAGTCAGGATGGTGACTGGCTGATCGCCTGCCACTTCTGCCAGCATTTGTGCCATAAAGCGACCGCCGAAATCTTTGAACGCCAGCGTCGGGCCATGGAACAGCTCCAGACAGGCAACATCGCTCTCCACCTGCGCCACCGGGGCCGGGAACTCAAAGGCGGCCTTAACGCGTTTATGCAGCGCTTCTTCACTAATCTCGTCACCGATAAAAGCGGACAGGATTTTGGTACTGCGAGTGACGAAATCCAGCTCCAGCAGGTGGTCGATCTCGGTCAGCTCAAATTCAGGCAGTTCCAGCGGGAAAAACAGCCCCTGTTGCTTACCCAGGCCTTGCTTGATCGCCTGAGCAAAGCTGACCTGTTCGTTATGATCTTTAAGATTGTACAGTTTCATGCGTTATCCCAATAGTCGAGCGCCTGCGGTATCCAGACGGCAAATATGAACAAAACCTTCGTCGTTTTGCAGGTAATGGTTAGTCAGCCAGTCAGCTACGCGTTGCGCCGTTGCGCTGTCTTCACAGACCGCAAACAGCGTTGGGCCGGAACCGGAAATCCCGCAGGCCAGCGCACCAATTTCCTGTGCGGCTTTGCGCGCCTCGGCAAATCCAGGCAACAGGCGAGTACGATAAGGCTCGGCAATCACATCCTGCATCAGTTTGGCCGCCAGGTGCGGTTGTTGCGTATGACAAGCGTGAATAAAGCCAGCCAGATAGCGGCCGTGGCTGATACAGTCTTGCCGCCGATACTGTGCTGGCAGAATGGCACGGGCTTGCGCAGTGGACACCTTAATCCCCGGATACGCCATCACCCACAACCATTCTTTAAAGCCAGGAACTTCCTGGCAGATATTACCTTCTTGTTCCAGCATCAGTTGCAACCCGCCGAGATAGCAAGGCGCAACGTTGTCGTAATGCACGCTGCCGGAAATACGCCCTTCCAGTTCCCCCATCAATGCCAGCAGTTGCATTTTGTCGAGCGGGCGATCGCAAAACTCGTTCATCGCCATTAACCCTGCCACCACCGAACAGGCGCTGGAACCCAGCCCTGAACCGATCGGCATATTCTTCTCCAGGCGCATCGCCACGGGGATTTCACGGCCAATTTCCTGGCAGAAACGCTCCCAGCACTGGTAGACAATGTTCTCTTGCGGATTGGTCGGCAGCTTGCTGACAAAGCGCCCGGAATTTTCCAGGCTGAAGCGGCTTGCCGCCTCTACGCTGACGCAATCCCCCAGCAACGAACCGTCGATAGGGGAAACCGCCGCGCCCAGCACATCGAACCCGACGCTGACGTTACCAATTGAAGCCGGTGCATACACCTTAACCATATTAAACTCCCAACTTCCATGACAGGGTGCGCAGCAGATCGGCAAACACCCCCGCCGCGGTCACATCATTACCTGCGCCATAACCACGCAGCACCAGCGGCAATGGCTGATAATAACGACTGTAGAAGGCCAGGGCGTTCTCGCCGTTCTTAACTTTATACAACGGATCGTTGCCATCTACCGCATCAATACGCACCTGGCAGCGGCCATCTTCGATCGCACCAACATAACGCAATACCTTGCCTTCCTCGGCAGCAGCGGCTACGCGGCGGTTGAACTCGGCGTCCAGCTCCGGCAAGCGGGCCATAAAGCTTGCCACATCACCGCTGGCATCAAACGACGGTGGTAACACCGATTCGACGTCAATATCGCTCAGTTCGAGCGCATATCCGGCCTCACGGGCCAGGATCAGCAGCTTGCGAGCTACGTCCATCCCGGAAAGATCGTCACGCGGATCCGGCTCGGTATAGCCATTAGCCTTGGCCTGCTGGGTGGCCGCCGACAGCGACATCCCCTCATCCAGCTTACCGAAGATAAACGACAATGAACCCGACAGAATGCCGGTGAAACGCGTCAACTCATCACCGGCGTTGAGCAGGTTCTGCAGGTTTTCAATCACCGGCAGGCCCGCACCCACGTTGGTGTCGTACAGGAATTTGCGGCGTGAACCGGCTGCAGCGTTGCGCAACTGCTGGTAATAATTCATCGACGACGTGTTGGCTTTCTTGTTTGGTGTAACCACATGGAAACCATCGGCCAGGAAATCGGCATACTGATCGGCCACCGCCTGGCTGGAAGTACAGTCGACAATCACCGGGTTAAGCAGATGATACTCCTTCACCAGACGGATCAGGCGGCCAAGGTTGAACGGTTCCTTCGCACTGGCCAGCTCATCCCGCCAGCTTTCAAGCCGGATCCCATGCACATTCGTGAGCATGGCACGCGAATTGGCGATGCCACAAATGCGCAGGTCGATATGCTTTTGCTTCAGCCAAGGTTGCTGGCGATAGATCTGTTCGATCAATGCGCCACCGACACCGCCCACGCCAATCACAAAGACTTCAATCACCTGATCGGTATTGAACAGCATCTGATGGCTGACACGCACACCGGTGGTAGCAGAGTCATTGTCAACAACCACCGAGATTGAACGCTCTGAAGAGCCCTGCGCAATCGCCACAATATTGATATTGGCCCGTGCCAAAGCTGAGAAGAAACGTGCTGAAATGCCCCGCAAGGTGCGCATGCCATCACCCACGACCGAGATAATCGCCAGGCGTTCCATCACATCCAGAGGCTCCAGCACGCCATCTTTCAGCTCCAGATAGAACTCTTCTTCCAGCGCGCGGCGGGCGCGTTGCAATTCGCTCTGCGGTACACAGAAACTGATGCTGTATTCGGAAGAAGACTGCGTGATCAGCACCACCGAGATCCTGGCACGGGACATCACGGCAAACACCCGCGCCGCCATACCCACCATCCCTTTCATGCCAGGCCCGGAAACGTTGATCATCGCCATATTGTTCAGATTGGTGATGCCTTTTACCGGGGTATCATCAACTACGCTTTCACCACCGATCAGGGTGCCGGGGGCTTGCGGGTTGGCGGTATTTTTAATCAGGCAAGGTATTTGGAACTGGGCAATCGGGGCGATGGTGCGAGGATGGAGGACTTTTGCGCCGAAATAAGAGAGCTCCATCGCCTCCTGATAGGACATCGATTTCAATAATCTGGCATCTGGTACGGTACGCGGATCGCAGGTATAAACACCATCAACGTCCGTCCAGATCTCGCAGCAATCTGCACGCAGACAAGCAGCCAGCACCGCCGCCGAGTAATCAGAGCCATTACGCCCCAATACCACCAGTTCACCTTTGTCGTTACCCGCAGTAAAGCCAGCCATCAGCACGATATGATCGGCCGGAATGGCTGCCGCCGCGATGCGCAAGGTGGACTCGGCAATATCCACGGTGGATTCCAGATAATGCCCCTGTGCCAACAGTTTCTCGACCGGGTTAATCACCGTAACCGGATAACCCTTGGCCTTGAATACGCCTTCCATGATGGCAATGGAGAGTTTTTCCCCGCGGCAGATAATGCCCGCATTGACGCTGTCCGGGCACTGCCCCAGCAACGCCACACCGTGCAATATCTGCTTGAGCTGTGCGAACTCCTGCTCGACAAGAGCCTTCAGGCGATCGTATTCAAACCCTGGCTGTGCCTGAGCGAGACCGCTGAGTAAATCGGCAAAAATGCGCTCGGCATCGCTCATGGTTGGCAGAATATCAAGGCCCGCTACCGTTTTGTCGATCATCGCCACCAAGTGATTGGTGATTTTCGCAGGCGCGGACAATACCGTGGCTACCTGCCCCTGACGCGCATTGTTTTCCACGATATCGGCAACGCGCAGAAAACGTTCCGCATTCGCTACCGAGGTTCCACCAAATTTCAGCACTCGCATTTCTGTTTCTCTCCTGAATTTATGCCGAAAAAAAGCCCGCACTGTTTAGGTGCGGGCTTTTTCTTCTATTCCTGTGCGCGTCAGCCCGCCCCGTTACCTGTGGTATCGGTGGTGGTAATAATTGTGGTATTCAGGCTGATATTTCGCATTTAGTCTGTCTGTCTCATTAGAATCTCTGTCCCCTCTATTGGTTAAAGCAATCGCTTTCTCAAGTCAAATTATTTCTTTACTTTGCCTATTTACTGCTCAATGACTTACCTGCGCGATGAAACAGCGAAAAAACCAAACAACAGCATAAAAAAATGACATAACCGCTTAAATGCAGTTTATTCAGCTGCATAAGTAATAAATGGCATCAAAATCATTTCATCAATTTTTTTCAATATCATGTAACAGAGTATGCAGCATCACGGTATCACGCTGGTGCAAAACACCCAGCCGCTGATGCAGCCAGTCGCGCAATTTTTGGTCATCTGCCACCTCCAGAGAATTCAACAAACGATCCGCCCGCTGGCGCAATGCCTGCAATTGCCCGGCATCCGCTATAGATTCTTCTGATGCCCTGACCGCCATTAACTCCGCCAACTGATAGCAATACACCATCACCGCCTGCCCAAGATTCAGGGATGGATAATCAGCAACCATGGGTACGCCGGTCAGCAGATCGGCCAACTCCAGTTCCTCATTGGTCAGGCCGGAATCTTCCCGGCCAAAAACCAGTGCTGCCTGTTGCACCCACTGTTGGCGCTCAGCCAATTGGCCGGTCAACTGTTGCGGTGTGCAATAGTAATGAAAGCGTGCGCGGCTGCGGGCGGTGGTCGCCACGGTAAAATCTACACCCGCCAACGCCAGCGCCAATGAAGGGAATGTCTGCACCGCATCCAGAATATCGCCAGCACCATGAGCCACCCAGTGCGCTGCAGGTTGTAAATGAGCCTCGCTGTCAACGATACGCAACGAAGTGAACCCCATGGTTTTCATCGCTCGCGCTGCTGCGCCAACGTTTTCTGGCCGGGCCGGCGCCACTAACACGATATGAAGCTGCATCTCTTCTCCATCAAAATAATGGTAATAGTTCTTTGACTGTTCAGGTTTGTCTGATTATATTTACAAATGTTTAACATAGTACATGCTGAACTATTGATATATTATTAAACAGCACTTTAGATAGATAAATAAGTCGAAACTATCATATCTACAAGTTAACGTTTAATTTTTATTAAAATCAATAAGCTATAAATAAGGCAAAATCAATTTACTGACAATTGTAACGCATTGGGCTTAACAATGCTGAATCGTACACAGAATTTGTTGAACTGTGACTTAACCTAGCCTTTCTGTAAGTGTTTTTCACAAAACTGTTAACGTGCTACAATTGAATTTGATATATGTCAACAAAGCGTAATTTTGTTAGATGATGAATTCGGCACGCACTGTTATATTGCTGTTAATAAGGTTAGGATATGCGCCGTTTTGGCATCATTGGGGTTGTAGAAAATAGCATCCCCACCAGGCTAGCGATCTTGTTGACATTGGTGGAAAGCGCATCAAGAACGAGTTTACGTACTTTAGTCATTTGGTAAGAGGGAACGTGAGCGGTATCTCTGCCCTCCATGAAAAGCAAAGACTTCTGTACTTCCTATTTTCTATTTTGTTGGCAATTTTAGGTAGCAAATATGCAGACCCCGCACATTCTGATTGTCGAAGACGAGTTAGTCACTCGTAACACCCTGAAGAGCATTTTCGAGGCGGAAGGCTACATTGTTCATGAAGCCAATGACGGTGCAGAAATGCACAACATCCTGTCTGAAAATGATATCAACCTGGTTATCATGGATATCAACTTGCCTGGCAAAAACGGCTTGTTGCTGGCACGTGAACTGCGAGAACAAGTCAGCGTCGCACTAATGTTCCTTACCGGGCGTGATAACGAAGTCGATAAAATCCTCGGCCTGGAAATCGGCGCCGATGACTATATCACCAAACCGTTCAACCCACGCGAACTGACCATTCGTGCGCGCAATCTGCTGTCACGCACCATGAATCTGGGCAGCGTCGGCGAAGAGCGTAAACTGGTTGAAAGCTACAAGTTTAACGGTTGGGAACTGGACATCAACAGCCGCTCTTTGATCAGCCCGGCAGGTGAGCAATACAAACTGCCGCGCAGTGAATTCCGTGCCATGCTGCACTTCTGTGAAAACCCGGGCAAGATCCAGTCGCGCGGTGAATTGCTGAAGAAAATGACGGGCCGTGAGCTAAAACCTCATGACCGTACCGTAGACGTGACTATCCGCCGCATTCGTAAACACTTCGAATCTACGCCGGATACGCCGGAAATCATTGCCACCATTCATGGTGAAGGCTACCGCTTCTGCGGCGATCTGGAAGAGTAAGACTCCTCCGGCAAAGGTTCCAGGGGTTCAGCTTGCTGAACCCCTTTGTTTTATTTAACGTCACCCCAGGGGATGATCGGCACTGCGCTCAAAGCATTC
Organism: Serratia sp. L9; assembly: GCF_050632285.1. Classification (NCBI taxonomy): domain Bacteria; kingdom Pseudomonadati; phylum Pseudomonadota; class Gammaproteobacteria; order Enterobacterales; family Yersiniaceae; genus Serratia; species Serratia sp. L9. The sequence goes on from NZ_CP192591.1 coordinate 271,714, forward strand.
TTTGGCGAGCCATCTACCACCCGGTCAGAATAGCTCAGGTAGACCAACGCATTGCGTTTGGCGTCATAAAAACGTACCACTTGCAGCTTTTTGAATACCAAAGACGTACGCTTCTGGAATACCACGACGCCCTGCGCCTTACCGTTCTTGATCTTGTCACTCAGTTCGATCGGCCCAACCTGCTGGCAGGAAATGGCCGCGTCCGAGGTGTCCTCCGCTAATCCAAGCCCACCTTTTATCCCACCGGTTTTAGCGCGGCTGATATAACAAGTTACATTTTTAACATCTGGATCATCGAACGCCTCAACCACAATTTTGTGATCCGGACCGAACAGTTTAAATACTGTATCAACCGATCCTACCTGCTCAGCTTGTGCGCTATTTGCCGCGAAAAAAATTAAACCCAGCAAAAATATCCATCTTTTTTTCATCCACTTAACTCCAAATGTACCGCCAGTTTGAAAAACAGATCTGCTATTAATAACGTTGATGTTTTCGGTCCCAAAATAAGAACTATCTCTTTCCGATCGTCTCTTTTTAACACGAGGAGTGTCAGAAATCTTTCAGAGTCGTGGAAGAAAAAATTGATACTATGCGACATCACTATTTCTTTACGCTTGTTAATGTAATCACCCCCTTACTTTTGAGCGGGATGTTTAAGATACGATCTGCATACAACGCAACTCATTGATGTATCAGTTATTTAGCATCAGGTCCCAACACGATAAATTATAACAATTCAGTTTCCAACACTTAAAGTTCTACGAGGAAGATCTATGGACCAAGCCGGTATCATTCGTGATCTGCTTAGCTGGCTGGAAAGCCATTTGGACCAGCCTTTGTCACTGGACAACGTGGCGGCAAAAGCAGGCTACTCTAAATGGCATCTGCAACGGATGTTCAAAGATATCACTGGTAATGCCATCGGGGCTTACATTCGGGCCAGAAGATTGTCCAAAGCCGCCGTTGCATTACGTCTGACCAGTCGCCCCATTCTGGACATTGCTCTACAGTATCGTTTTGACTCGCAACAAACTTTCACTCGCGCATTCAAAAAGCAGTTTGCGCAAACGCCTGCCCTGTATCGCCGTACTGAAGACTGGAACGCATTCGGCCTTTGCCCGCCAATACGTCTGGGTGCATTCACACTGCCACGTCCTGAATTTATCACCCTGCCGGAACTGCATCTGATCGGTGTGACGCAGAGCTACTCCTGTACGCTGGAGCAGATTTCCAGCTTCCGCAAAGAACTGCGTTCACAGTTCTGGCGCCAATACCTTGGCGAAGCAGAAAGCCTGCCGCCAGTGCTGTATGGCCTGCACCATTCCCGGCCAAGCCAGGAAAAAGACGACGAGCAGGAAGTGCTGTACACCACGGCTCTGGAACCAAGGCATGTGCCTTCCAAAGTTCAAGAAGGTCATCCAGTGGTGCTGCAGGGTGGAGAATATGCCATGTTCAGTTATCAAGGGCCGACCTCCGGGCTGCAGGAATTTATCCTGATGCTGTACGGCACCTGTTTGCCTGCGCTGGGACTGACACGCCGCAAAGGGCATGACGTTGAGCGTTTCTACCCGCTTAATGAACGTAGACCGCCCCAATCGCCACCGAGCGAGGTCAATTGCGATTATCTGATCCCAATCCGCCGTTAGCGCTGGAGCTCATCCAACGCGGGCATGTCCAGATGCGAGACATCGCCCGCAGTCTCAACAATCCAGCCAGAAGCCAGCCATGGGCTTTGCTGATGGTCAACACGAGACAGCGAGCAGTTGCGCAAACGTAAACGGCGTTCGGCGTAGGCTGGCAGCCCAAGCACCGTGCTGATAAGACAGCCCAGAGCGATACCATGGCTGACGATAAGCGGCTTACTGCCTAGCGGCAACTGCAGGCAACTTTCCAGCGCAGCGCGCATGCGCTCGCCCAACTCCATCATAGATTCACCTTGAGGGATACGGCCTTCAGCAGTACCATCGACCATCTGTTTACGCCACTGCTCTTCTTGCGGTGTCAGGCTATCGATCAGACGTTCTTCCAGAACGCCCATATGCAATTCACGCAGCCGGGCATCCATAACAACGTCACAACCACAGGCATCCGCAATGATTTGCGCGGTACGGCGGGTGCGGCCAAGATCGCTGGTAATCACATGCGTAATGCCTTCACGGCAGACGCGCTTGCCAACCAGATGAGCCTGGTGTTCGCCTTTGGCGGTTAATGGGCTATCGGACTGGCCCTGAATGCGACGTGCTGCGTTCCATTCCGTTTCGCCATGGCGAACGAGGTATACCTGTAACATTTTTCTTTTCCGTTATACTGCGTGAAACTTGAGTTTAACTGCGGCCGTGCCTTGTTCCGCACTTACATAGCCATCATAAGCAATGGCAAGACACAGCCTCACTTTAAGGAAGCTAAACCCGTTATGTACCATGTTGTCGCTGCAACTACCAACCCGGCAAAGATCAAGGCTATTCAACTGGCCTTCGAAGATACCTTCGGTGCAGACCAATGCCGCATCGAATCCGTTGACGTCGCCAGCGGCGTTTCACTGCAACCCATTGGCAATGCCGAGACCCGTACCGGCGCGCGCCAGCGCGTAATGGAAGCACGGCAGGTGCGGCCAGAAGCCGACTTTTGGGTCGGGGTGGAAGCCGGGATAGAAGAAAATATGACATTCGCCTGGATGACGGTAGAAAACCCGATGACCCGCGGCGAATCACGTTCTGCCAGCCTGATGCTGCCAGAATCAATTTTACAGGGAATTCGTGCTGGCCGCGAATTGGGCAGTGAAATGGCCTTGCTCACCGGCAATACCGAAGTGAAGCGTCAGGGGGAGCTATCGGTATCTTTACGGACGGCAGGCTGAGCCGCACCAGCGTTTATCATCAAGCACTGTTACTGGCGCTGGTCCCTTTCCACAACCCGATTTATCGCCAGCACGCCAATATCGCCTCGCCAAATCAATAATCTGCTGGGGTGATGCTACTGCGCATCGCCCAGTAATTGTTGTTCCAGCCACTGTTTCAACGCCGGACTCGCCGCTTTGAGACTGTTCGACCCCCGGGTTATTGTGGCAATACCTGCCCCCAGTTCGTTTTTCAGTTCACGCTGGCTCATTTCGCCACGCATCAGTTCCTGAATAATCCGCACGCGTGTCCCCAAAGCGGTACGCTCATCCGGTGTCAGCAGCAGTTGCATCAGCGGCTGATGCAAATCCTGAGCGAACGAGCTCTGCAACAGCGCAACAAAGCGCAGCCAATCCTCATTGCCTTGTTCAGAAAGAGCGGGGTCGTTAAGAGATAATTGCGTCATCACAGCCACCATACTATTTAACTAGTACAGCAGCATAGCATAGACCGGTTGGGCGTCAAAATGCCGGGCTTGGCTGGCACTGCCGCTTTCACCTGCCAGCGGTAGCCAACAACGCTACCGCCGGCAAGGCCACGGATCAGTAACGTCTCTGCCACTCCGCTTCGGTCATCACCTTCGCGGGTCTATGCATGAAGTAACGATAAAACGCATCATACGCCAACACGTTCTTCACATAAGAACGGGTTTCCGAGAACGGGATACTTTCGACAAAGGCTACGGCATCCACACGGCCATCGGTGTTACCCAGCCAGGTATTGACCCTGGACGGGCCCGCATTATAAGCCGCCGAAGACAGAACACGGTTACGGCCAAACTGCTGATATACCGATTCAAGATAGCTGGTACCAATGGTGATATTGGTTTGCGGGTCAAAGAGCTGGCTCGGATTGGTGTAACCGGGGATACCGAACAGTTGCACCGTATGCTGTGCGGTGCGCGGCATCACCTGCATTAAACCTGCGGCCCCCACCGGCGACTGCGCTTTTGGATTCCAGGCACTCTCCTGACGGGCAATCGCCATGGCGTAGCTTGGCGTGATGCCTTTGTCTTCGGTGGCACGGCGGAACTCCTGCGGCCAGGCCATCGGGAAACGTTCTTCCAGATGATCCCACAGCTTACCAACGATGGTCGCCTGTACGCTCAGATCGGCCCACTTTTGTTCGAAGGCGTAACGCGCCAACGCTTCCTGTTCAGGGCGACTACGGCTGGCTACAAATGAGCTCCATTCGCTACGCGCCAGGTTATCCATATTCCAGTACATCAACTCGCGCACCCGAGCAATCTCAGGGCCGCTGACCAGATCGGTACGCGGTTTCGCCGCAACAGCGACCATTACCGGGTAAGGGACATTAAGCTTCTGAGCCGCGACCATCGGATAGAAACCGCGTTCATTTATCAGGCTGCGCAGAATGGTTTCCCCTTCGCTACGCTTGCCTTCATCGATCATTGCACTGGCACGCCAGTAACGCCATTCGTCTTTATTACGGGATTCTTCCGGCAGACGAGCCAGCCAGGTTTTCAGCCCCTGGCGATCCCCTGCCCCCAACGCCATGCGAACACGGCGCTCCAGCAAGGCGGGTGACTGGCTGCGCAGGATCACCTTATCGCGCCATTGGGCCTGCTCGAAGGTGGCATCGCTGCCCATCAAACGCCAGGCCACCGCCTCTTCCAGTTCCAACTTCTCGCTTTCACTCATTTTCTGCAGGCGAGCCAACGTTGGGATCATCGCGCGTGCATTTTCTACATCCTGGCGTGCCAGGCTGGCAAATACGATGCTGGTAGCCGAGCGGGTAAAATCTGTCGGGCCTACGCTGCGGGCAAAGGATTCCAGGGTATTGGGATCTTTTTGCAGGTTAACCAGCGCATCCCCCATGGTCTGATAATCTGACGGCAGCTGGCGATATAAATAGTTGACCAGGCCACTGTTGCCCTCTTTCAGAGCCAGCTTCATCCGCGCCAAGGTGTTCAACGGCGTTTGCTTACCGGCCGCCTGCCAGACGCTAAACAGTTTGTCGCAGGCGCCCGGCAAAGTTTTGCCGCTCATCCAGATATCATCGGCACCGCTCCAGGCCGCCTGCTGATCACCGGTAGCCCATTTGGCGTAATAGTAATTACATCGCGCTGCAACCGGTTTGGGCTCCTGCGGGCTGAACGTCAACAGGGCGCGCCAATCTTCACGGCGGGCCAGTTCGTTCACAAAACGTGAAGATAGCGACTTGGCCGGGGGCAAGGTCGGATTGCGCTGCAAAAACTGGCTGACCTGCGCCATACTGGCGGTACTGAGATCCTGGGTTAACTGGCGGTATTCCAGATAGGGATACAGCGGGTAATTCTGCAACGTGGGCATCAATTGCTGCACCACATCCATCTGGTTACTGTCCCAGGCCTGCTTGATTTGCAGGTAACGCTGACGTTCGGCATCCAAAGAGTCTGCCAATGTTGTACCGGAAAATGCCGTGAGGCACAGGCCCACGGCTAAAAGCCGCCATTTGTCCACCTTGACCATACTTACTTTTTCCTCGCTGGGTTGTGTTGCCAGAACCGAATCACCCCGTGCCGCGCTGCGCCAGCGGCTGACGGGCCAGTGAATCCGGCTCTGCGAGTGTCTCACGCCCCGTCGTGGGAAGCCACGCCGGGAACAAAACCGTGCCGCCCAATTGAGCAGGCATCTGGTATTTAGCATAGACAGCAAAAACGTTTATCCATTCATTACTTTAGAAGAAGTTTATGCCTCAGCGCCACTTTCAGGAGAAAACGAAGAAAATTCATGGAAGAGTCATGACGATGTGAGCCGAGGTTTTGATAATTCTCATAATTCTGGAGAAATTTTCATCACACAATATACGCAGTGTTCTATAGTTTTCTATGTGGATACGAACCATCTTATACAAAAAATTACATTACACAGACATTAGTAGAGAAACATTTCCATACTGAATAAAACAATTCTTATTATTTTGTTTTTATTATCTCAGATCAAAAAACCAAGTTTTCAATTAACTAGTATCACGCGGCGGATAACCGAGACGAAATAACTGAAGATTATAAGCATTTACATCTGTGTGACAGAGAACAAAGGAATATCACCCCGGCAAATGGGCTGCCGACGCAGATGGGAATTTAAGTTCGATTGACTTTAGGAGAGGCGTTCAATGCCAAAACATACCCCCAACGAGTACCAGGAACCACCCAAGCCGGACAAAGCCTGGTATCAGTATGATATTGAAGAAACCCTTCAACATCTCAATGGCAAACAAGACGGTCTTAGTGAACAAGAGGCCGCCGAGCGCCTGAAAAAATTTGGCCCGAACGCTCTGCCAGAGCAAGCGGGCAAAAGTGCTTTTATGCGCTTTATTGCCCACTTTAACGACGTGTTGATTTATATCCTGTTGGCCGCCGCCTTCCTTAAAGGGATTATGGGCCACTGGATAGATACCGTGGTTATTCTTTGCGTTGCGGTAATTAACGCCTTAATCGGTTTTGTACAGGAAAATAGCGCCGAGAAATCGCTGAAAGGCATTCGCAATATGCTTTCCAGCCAAGCAATTGTGGTACGTGACGGAATTAATCATACGGTGGATGCCGAAGATCTGGTCCCTGGTGATATCGTGCTCCTGCGCCCCGGCGATAAAATCCCTGCCGACTTGCGCCTGCTAGAATCCCACAATCTCCAGGTTGAAGAAGCCATCCTGACCGGCGAATCTACCGTAGTTTCGAAACAGACCGACGCCATCGCTGATGAAGTGATGATTGGCGATCGCACCAACCTGCTGTTCTCCGGCACCACCATCAGCGCCGGTAACGCCAAAGGCGTGGTGATTGCCACCGGCGGTTATACCGAGCTGGGCCACATCAGCGAGATGATATCCACCGTTGAAACCCAGCGTACCCCGCTGCTGCAACAGATGGACAAATTGGGCAAAAGCATTTTTATCCTGATCCTGGTGATGATGGTGCTGCTGTTTATCTTTGCCTTCACCATGCGCGATATGCCATTGGGTGAATTGCTGGTGGCGTTGATCAGCCTGGCAGTGGCCGCGGTGCCTGAGGGGTTGCCAGCCATCATTTCGATCATCCTGTCCCTGGGCGTGCAGTCGATGGCACGTAACCGTGCGATCATCCGCAAGTTGCCCACGGTAGAAACGCTAGGCTCCATGACCGTGATCTGCTCGGATAAAACCGGCACCTTGACCATGAACGAAATGACGGCGAAAAACGTCATCATGGCCGACCACTCTTTCCGTGTTGAAGGCGAAAGTTACCAGCCGGTTGGCGGCATTTTCTTCGCCGAAAGCAACAAGCAGGTGCGGGTGCAGGAAATCCCCCGCTGGCGCAATTCATTACCGCGATCAGCCTGTGTAACGACAGCCAGGTAAAACAGGACGAGAGTGGTCGCTGGCTGGTCACTGGCAGCCCGACGGAAGGGGCGCTGAAGGTTCTGGCAATGAAAGCGGAACTGGACATCGGCGCAGCACGCCAATTGGCTAAAATCCCCTTCGATTCCAGCTACAAATATATGGCGGTACGCAGCCAAGTCGCCGGCAAAAACCAGGTGTTCCTTACCGGTGCTCCGGATGTGCTGTTCTCACTCTGTGAGTTCGAACTGACGGACGCCGGTATCCAGCCTTTCCGCCGCGATTACTGGGAAGCAGAGATGTCACGCTTTGCCGAGCAGGGTCTGCGCATGGTAGCTGCCGCCAGTAAAACCACGCCAGACGGCGAGGTAGAACTGGATCACGGTGACATCCGCCAGCAGATGGTGTTTATCGGCATTGCCGGGGTCATGGATCCACCACGCCCGGAAGCCGTAGCCGCCATCGCCGAATGCCAGCAGGCAGGTATCCGCGTCAAGATGATCACCGGCGACCACCAGAAAACGGCGATGGCGATTGGTGCCATGCTGGGTATCGGCAACAGCCAGGACTCGATCACCGGCTCCGAACTGGAGCATATGGATGACAAAGCACTGGCAGAAGCGGCTGTACGTTACGATATCTTTGCCCGTACCAGCCCGGAACATAAGCTCCGCCTGGTGAAAGCATTACAGGATAAAGGAGGCGTGGTCGGCATGACCGGCGACGGTGTCAACGATGCGCCGGCCCTGAAACAGGCTGACGTCGGTATCGCTATGGGTATCAAGGGCACCGAGGTCACCAAAGAAGCGGCAGATATGGTTCTGACCGATGATAACTTCGCCACCATTGCCAGCGCAGTAAAAGAAGGCCGTCGTGTCTACGACAACCTGAAGAAAACCATCCTGTTCGTGCTGCCAACCAACCTGGCGCAGGGCCTGTTGATCATCATCGCCATTCTGGCCGGTGCCATGTTACCGCTGACCCCGATCCAGATCCTGTGGATGAACATGGCTACTTCCACCACCCTGTCGTTTGGCCTGGCTTATGAACCGGCCGAAAAAGGGTTGATGAACCGCAAACCCCGCATCCCAGGCAGCAATGTTCTGGATCTGCATGCCATCTGGCGCATCGGATTTGTGGGCGTATTGATCGCCATCAGTGCCTTTATACTGGAAGCCTGGATGGAGCCTCGTGGCTACAGCAGCGAATTCATTCGCACCGTGCTGCTGCAAACATTGGTAACCGCGCAGTGGGTGTATATGTTCAACTGCCGTACCGCAGACCGCTTCCCGCTTAACCGCCAGGTGTTTCTGAATAAAGGCCTGTGGCTGGTGAGTGGTGTCCTGTTGCTGCTGCAGATGGCCATTATCTACCTGCCGTTCATGAACTCGCTGTTTGGTACCGCCCCACTGCCACTGTTCTATTGGGGTGTGACGCTGATGATTGCCATTGCGCTGTTCCTGATTGTGGAAGTAGAAAAATGGGTGATCAACCGTATCAGAGCAGGCCGGAAAACCCTGGCTTGATTCACTCAACATGGGCTGACACCTGAAAACTTTTACTAGAACGCCTGGCAAACCCTGCCGGGCGTTTTTATAATGTGAAAAAACACCTAGGAAAATTCCTACAAAACCGCGCATAAAGCGCACAAAAAAAACCTCTTATAATACAATCCGCACCCAAGATGGTCAGACGATGCTCTTTAGGTAGTGTGATTGATTGTACTCAGCAAAATTTGTTTCTTTCGACCAGGCCCCATTGTTAAGTATTACGCCGCCATGTCCTTAAAGCGGCGGTAGGCGAGAAGGCAGATGAAGATGTCGAAAAATGCCATTGCATTGGCAATCCGGGCGCAGGATTTACCATGGAACTTATTCCGCTCGCGTCTGAAGCGTGGCCGGATTTTGTTGAGCTTACTGCTGGCGATGTTGGCCTTTCCCTGCCTTTCCAGGCCAGGAACCCCCGATCCCTATCAAAAACGCATCCATGCCGTTACCACCATGGTGGTGGGAATTATCAGCTATGCGCGCTGGCCCACCGAACCTAATCCGATCCGCTTATGCGTGACCGCATCGACTCAGTATGCCGAAGGTCTGTTTGACCCGGTATTGCTGACAGCCATGCGCCCCATCAAAGCCATGCGGATCGATTTAGATAGCCCGCTGCTGGGGACAAGCTGCGATGTGGTGTATTTGGGCGAGGTTAATGCTGTTCAGAAACAAGATTTTATTCATCAGATCACTGGGCATTCAGTCCTCAGCATCAGCGAAAAGGATATCGAATGTGCTGCTGGCAGCGCCTTTTGTCTGCAAATCGGCAACGAGCGGGCAGGCTTCAAAGTGAATCTGGATGTGCTGGCGCGCAGTGGCGTACGCGTTCACCCTAACGTGCTGCAACTGGCACGCGAACAGGTGCCGCCACTATGAACCTGTTACGTAAAAAGCGTTCTGCACCAGACCGTCCGACATTAGGCAAAGTGTTGCAACGGATGAACCTTGGGTTGGCGCTGATCGCCGTCGGCACTGCGGGGATTTTTCTGACGCTGGTAGCTCTGTTCGCCCTGCGTGCCTACGCCAACCATAACCTGCACCTGATCGCCCGCTCTATCAGTTACACCGTCGAAGCGGCGGTCGTGTTTGAGGATCGCCCCGCGGTTCATGAAGCGCTGATGATGATCGCCTCCAGCGAAGAGGTTTCAGAGGTCAAAATCCTGAGTAAGCAAGGGCTAACCCTGGCCGGTTGGAGCACCCAGACCGAGGGCCCGTTGCAGGGTCTGGAGCGGCTGGTTGCCCATTGGGCCTTGCCGGAAGCCGTGATTTTACCGATAACCCATGAAGGCAAACAGGTCGGCATGGTCTGGTTGAGCGGCAACGGCAACAGCCTGCTGAAATTCCTGCTGCGCGGTATCTTGGGCATGCTGGCCTGTCTGATGCTCAGCACGCTATGCGCTATGGTACTTTCGCGCAGAATGCTCCGAGGAATAGTGACTTCATTGGACGATATCGCCAACGTTGCCCATGCGGTACGGCGCGATCGTACTTTCGGACTGCGGGTTCCTTCGGCACCCATTGCCGAACTGCACGAGTTGAGCTGCGATTTCAACGGCCTACTGGATGAGCTTCAGGCCTGGCAAACCCATTTGCAGCAAGAAAATGACTCACTGGCTCACCGGGCAACGCACGACAGCCTGACCGGATTGCCGAACCGCGCCTTCTTTGAGGGGCGCCTGAGCCGTGCGCTGGGCGACATCAGCAACAATGAGAAACTGGCGGTGCTGTTTATTGATGGCGATCGCTTCAAAGAGGTGAACGACAATTTTGGCCACGCTGCAGGCGATGCGGTTTTGACAACCATTGCAGGCCGTTTGCGTGCGCAGGTGCGTGACAACGATCTGGTAGCCCGCATCGGCGGTGATGAATTCGCCATCCTTCTGGCGCCCATCGCCAGTATCGATGATGTGCTAAAGATTGCTGACAACATCATTGATTGTATGCAGCAGGCTATTACGCTGCCCAATGAAGAAACCATTATTGCCGCCCTCAGCATTGGCATTGCGCTTTACCCTGAACATGCGGCGACGCCTCAGGGGCTGCTGCGTGAAGCGGATAATGCGATGTATCAGGCAAAACACCTTTCCCACGGTGGCTGGCGGTTAGCCAGTTTCAAGTAACTTCGCCATGACTTAAAAAAACAGGAAAACCTAATGTTACAGCAAAAAATCAAGCAGCATTTCTCACTGCTGCCGATATTGTTTATTGCCTTGTTCACACTGGCTGCTTGCCAGAGTAAACCGCAGGGGCTAACGGCAGAGCAGGTCGCTTTACTTCAGGCTCAGGGATTCAAACTGACTGATAACGGCTGGGAATTTGGTTTTTCCGACAAAGTATTATTTGGTAATAACGTTGGCAAGCTGAATGCGCAAAGTACCGAAATCGTCGAAAGAATGGGCCGGGCGTTGCTTAGCGTGGACATAGTGAAGTTCCGTCTGGATGGCCACACCGATAACTACGGTGAGGACAACTACAACGACCAGCTCTCGCTGCGCCGGGCCAATGCCGTTGCCGATCTGCTGGCTGGTGTCGGCATTCCCCGGGCAAATATTGAAACCCGTGGCATGGGGAAACGTGATCCGGTAGCCGATAACAGCACCTCCAGCGGGCGGGCTGAAAACCGCCGAGTTGCGATCGTGGTCAGCCCCTGAAAAGCGGCAAAGTTCACCTGATGCAGGGCATTAACGGGTATACTCGTTGATACGCAAAGGAGGTCTGGGATCCGGTGCTGAAACGGGCTACACTCGTGGCCGCCAGACATCCTATAAAAACTGATAGAGAGGCTCGGAGCAACGTGGCTCAATACGTCTATACCATGCATCGCGTCGGCAAAGTGGTTCCGCCGAAGCGTCATATTCTGAAGAATATTTCCCTGAGTTTCTTCCCTGGGGCCAAAATTGGCGTGCTGGGCCTGAACGGTTCCGGTAAGTCTACCCTGCTGCGCATTATGGCGGGCATCGATACCGATATCGAAGGGGAAGCTCGCCCACAACCGGGCATCAAGATCGGCTATCTGCCGCAGGAACCGCAGCTCAACCTGGAGCACAGCGTTCGCGAGTCGGTAGAAGAAGCCTTGTCCGAAGTGGTTGGCGCCCTGAAACGCCTGGATGAAGTGTACGCACTGTACGCCGAAGAAGGCGCGGACTTTGACAAGCTGGCCGCCGAACAGGGTCGCCTGGAAGAGATCATCCAGGCGCATGATGGTCACAATCTCAACACCCAGCTTGAGCGCGCTGCCGATGCATTGCGCCTGCCGGAGTGGGATGCAAAAATCGCCAACCTTTCTGGTGGTGAGCGCCGCCGCGTGGCCCTGTGCCGCCTGCTGCTGGAAAAACCAGACATGCTGCTGCTGGACGAACCTACCAACCACCTGGATGCAGAATCCGTGGCCTGGCTGGAACGCTTCCTGCACGACTTCGAAGGCACCGTGGTGGCCATTACCCACGACCGCTACTTCCTGGATAATGTGGCTGGCTGGATCCTTGAGCTGGACCGTGGTGAAGGCATCCCTTGGGAAGGCAACTACTCTTCCTGGCTGGAGCAGAAAGACGCTCGTCTGGCACAGGAAGCCTCTTCCGAAGCGGCCCGCCGCAAATCGATCGAGAAAGAGCTGGAGTGGGTTCGTCAAGGTGCCAAAGGCCGCCAGTCTAAAGGCAAAGCCCGTCTGGCCCGTTTTGAAGAGCTCAACAGCACTGAATACCAGAAACGTAACGAAACCAACGAACTGTTTATCCCACCTGGCGCTCGCCTGGGCGATAAAGTGGTTGAAATCAGCAACCTGCGCAAGTCTTACGGCGACCGCCTGCTGATCGACGATCTCTCATTCGCCGTACCGAAAGGGGCGATTGTCGGGATCATCGGCCCGAACGGCGCGGGTAAATCCACACTGTTCCGCATGATGTCCGGCCAGGAACAGCCTGACTCCGGCAGCATCGTGCTGGGTGATACCGTCAAGCTGGCCTCGGTCGATCAGTTCCGTGACAGCATGGATAATGCCAAAACCGTATGGGAAGAAGTCTCCGGCGGCCAGGACATCATGCGTATCGGCAATACTGAAATGCCAAGCCGTGCCTATGTCGGCCGCTTTAACTTCAAGGGCGTCGATCAGGGTAAACGCGTCGGCGAGCTGTCCGGCGGTGAACGTGGCCGTCTGCACCTGGCCAAGCTGCTGCAGGTTGGCGGCAACGTGTTGCTGCTCGATGAACCCACCAACGACCTGGATATCGAAACCCTGCGCGCGCTGGAAAACGCCCTGCTGGAATTCCCAGGTTGTGCCATGGTTATCTCGCACGACCGTTGGTTCCTTGACCGCATTGCCACCCACATTCTGGACTACCAGGATGAAGGCAAGGTGGAGTTCTTCGAAGGCAACTTCACCGAATACGAAGAGTACAAAAAGCGTACCTTGGGTGCTGATGCGCTGGAACCACACCGCATCAAGTACAAGCGAGTCACCAAGTAACCGTAAGGTTTGCCTCCCTGGTATCGACAAAAGCCTGCGTTCGCAGGCTTTTTACCCCCAATCCAACGCCTGCGCATAATCCACAAACACCGGATGCTGGATCACCACATCAATAAAGCAAGCCAGTGCCGGGGAGTTGAGCTTGCGGCTCGGGTAAACCAGATACAGTTCGTTCCCTTCAGCCCGCCATTCGGGCAGCACTTCCACCAGCAGTTTCTGCGCCACCACGTCACGACTGAGAAACGCCGGTAACAGCGTGATCCCCGCGCCCAAAATGGCGCATTCCCGCGCATACAGCAGGTTATCGGTGGTATGACGCTGCGGCAATTGCCAGCGGTAATACTCTTCCCCATGGCGTAAAACCCAATCGGGCCAGGCGCGATGGGTGATGCAAAGATGCTGTTGCAATTGCTGCGGATGGCTCAACGGCGGGTGGCTTGCCAAATACGCTGGCGAGGCCAGCAAATAGCGAGGAGCATGCCCCAAGCGGCGGCCTATCAATGAAGAATCCTGGGGCCTGCCAGTGCGCAGCGCGGCATCAAAACCCTCTTGCACCATATCCACCATCGTATCCGAGACCGACACCTCTAACGACACATCTGGGTACTGGCGCTGGAAATCCGCCACCAAACGCGGCAATAAGGTTGCCCCCAATCCGGCGGGGGTAGAAATGCGTAGACGGCCACTCGGGTTATCGCGCAACCGCTGCAATACCAGATCGGCCCGCTCGGCAGCCAGGAGCATCTCCTGGCAATGTTCAAGATAGCGCTCACCGGCAAAGGTTAAATTCAGTTGCCGGGTGGTACGGTTGAGCAAACGCAACCCAAGCTTCTGCTCCAACTGGCTGACACGCTGGCTAACGCTGGATTTGGGCAGCCCGGCCCGCTCGGCTGCAGCGGTAAAGCTGCCGCACTCGGCCACCAGCGCAAATAACGCCATATCCTGCAACTGCTTGAACATGATTGTTCACCTTAGACGAACACTGAGTTATCCATTGTCCATCTTATCACTCCCCTCTCAGGGGTCTACACTGGGGTCATTCATTCGAAGGAGTACAGTTATGTCAATCAAGGCCATTGCAGTCGATCCCAAAAACCCAGCCAACTTTGTCGAAATCACTCCAGAGCAACCCGCGCCAGGCCAATACGATTTATTGGTAGAGGTGAAAGCCGTTTCCGTGAACCCGGTGGACACCAAAGTACATGCTGGCTTGCAGAAAAGCGGCTTGCAGCAACCGCGTATTCTCGGCTGGGACGCCAGCGGCGTGGTGGTGGAAGTCGGTAGCAGCGTTAGCGGTTTCAAGCCGGGTGATGAGGTCTGGTATGCCGGGGACATCACCCGCCCTGGCAGCAACAGCACTCATCAGCTGATAGATTCACGCATCGCCGCCCCCAAGCCCCGTAAACTGAACTGGGCCGAGGCTGCGGCTATGCCACTGACTGCCCTCACCGCCTGGGAGGCCCTGTTTGAACACCTGAATATCCAGCATGCCGACGCCAGCAAAACCCTGTTGATCATCGGCGGTGCCGGTGGCGTAGGTTCACTGGCTATTCCGCTGGCGGCACTGCGCAGCAACGTGAAAGTTATCGCTACCGCTTCCCGCCCGGCATCCGCGGCCTGGTGCCGTGAACGTGGCGCAGACCTGGTGGTGGACTATCGTGACCTGAAAGGCAATCTGGCGAAGGAAGGCATTGAACATGTCGATTATATCCTGTGCCTGAATGATACCGACGGCCACTGGCAGGCCATCAGCGATTTGATTGCCCCGCTCGGCCATATCTGCACCATCGTCGAAAACAGCCAGCCACTGGATCAGAATGCGTTGAAACTGAAAAGCGCGGCGCTGCATTGGGAATTCATGTTTACCCGCAGCATGTTTACTACGCCGGATATTGCCCAACAGGGGGAGATCCTCAAGCAGATGGCACAGTTACTTGACGAAGGTAAGCTGACCACTACGCTGAGCGAAACGCTGCAAGGCCTGACGGTGGAAACCCTCACCGCCGCTCACGCCAGGCTGCGGGAAGGCCATATGCAAGGTAAATTAGTGATTAGCTACTGATACCTGAGGGCGCAGCCTGCTGCGCCTTATTCGTTAACGCGCAAAAGTGGCAAGCCCGACCAACCGGCTGGCATCCGCCGCCAACATTTGCTTCACCAGTTCGACGCAGCGCAAGAAGCGCTCTTCGTAATCGCTGGATCCGACGTGAACGTATTCAATGTTATTGGCTCGCAGCATTTCCTCCAGCAAATGTTGAAACGCTTTGCGATCGTTCGGGTTGCCCAGGCTGCGTAAGCCATCAGCAACCCAAGGCGTGTTGTTTTCCAGCAGGATCACCAGATCAAAGCGGTATTCATCAATCAACGCCTGCACAAATGGGTGATCCCGTCCCTCATATTTCCGGCAGAAAGCCTGGGTCGTCACAAAGTCGGTATCGATAAACGCCACTTTATTGGCGTACTTCACCGCGAAATCCACATACTGTGCCTGGCCAAGCGCAATCTTGTCGTAATCGGAATACTGCAACGCCATCTCGTCGCCGCCGAGATGTGAAAAAACATAATCACGGCCATATTCCCACGCGCTGGTGGTATTGAAGATGTTAGCCAGCTTGTTGACCAGCGTCGATTTACCGCTGGATTCCCCGCCCAGGATCGCCACGGTACGTACAAAGAACGGTTTGACTTCGGTGGGAATATAATCCCAGTAACGGAACGGATCCTGGCGGATCTGGCTGCCACTGATATTCATAAAGGAGCGTTCCGGATCGACCAGAATGGTTTCGATACCCAGATGTTCACGATAACGCGGAGCATCCAGCTCTTCGCTGGAATAGATAAAACTCGGGACAATGCCCTTTTGCTCCATAAAGTTTTTCATCCCGTTACTCCACACGTCCCAGCCGTGCGGGTAAGGCTCAATCCCCTTTTCATCGAAAGAGTGAATATGAATGTTTTTCTGATACTTGAAGGTTTGCAGTAACCAACGCAGGCGATCGCTTACCGTCGGTTGTTGGGACATTGAGCTGTTCTCAAACAACGCCAGATCGCGCGGTTCGTCATGGCACAGGATCACATGCAATTCGTCAACCTGGCTGCAGGCGCGTTGGATCAGATAGATATGCCCGGTATGCAACGGGTAAAATTTACCAAACACCACGCCCACTTTCTTCTCGCGGCGCGGAAACTCCAACCCGAGGAAACGGTGCAAAGCTTCCAGTTTCTGCGCACTCGGGCTTTTGATTTTATCGTTCAGCAGTTGGCTGAGATAGCCTTTGGTCATGCTGCTGGCGTCGGCCACCTGTTGTAAAGTGCAGCCCTTTTGCTTAATCGCCGCCTTGAGATAATCGAACTGCCGCATAACCCCTCCAGTTTATATACCCCATGGATTTCAAGCTGCAGGTCACAACGCTGCAGCTTGAAAGATTAAGGGTATAATATACTAAACAAGGCAATGTGCCGCTTACTTAAAGATCGTCAAGTACGGCTAAAGCATCCGCCAGTTTCTTGACGCCAAACACCTGCATATTGGCCGGTGGCTTCTTTGGCACATTGGCATGGGGCACGATAGCGCGCTTGAAGCCATGTTTTGCCGCTTCCGAGATCCGCTCCTGGCCGCTCGGCACCGGGCGGATCTCCCCGCTAATCCCACTTCGCCAAACACCACCAGGTCATTGGGCAACGGACGATCGCGCAGGCTGGAAACCAAAGCCAGCAGCAGTGCCAGATCGGCACTGGTTTCACTGACCTTGACGCCCCCGACCACATTGACGAAAACGTCCTGATCGGACATTTGCAGGCCACCGTGGCGATGCAATACCGCCAGCAGGATCGCCAGGCGGTTCTGTTCCAGGCCCACCGCAACACGGCGTGGGTTAGACATCATGGAATGATCCACCAGCGCCTGGATCTCCACCAGTAACGGCCTGGTTCCTTCCCACACCACCATTACCGAGCTGCCAGAAGTCACTTCATCACCCCGGCTCAGGAAGATAGCGGAGGGGTTACTCACCTCACGCAGACCCTGCTCGGTCATGGCAAACACACCCAGCTCATTGACCGCCCCAAAGCGGTTTTTGTGGCTGCGCAGCGTGCGGAAACGGGAATCGGCATCACCGTCCAGCAGCACGGAACAGTCAATACAGTGCTCCAACACTTTTGGCCCGGCCAGAGAACCATCTTTGGTAACGTGGCCAACCATGACGATTGCCACACCGCGCGTCTTGGCAAAGCGAGTAAGATAAGCGGCCGTCTCGCGCACCTGCGCCACGCTGCCCGGCGATGACTGGATATCCGCCATGTGCATCACCTGGATCGAGTCAATCACCATCAGCTTCGGCTGTTCCTGCTCGGCGATCAGGCAGATCTGTTCGATACTGGTTTCCGACAGCATATTCAGACCACCGGTCGGCAAACCAAGGCGATGAGCGCGCATTGCTACCTGTTGCAGTGACTCTTCACCGGTGACATACAAGGTTTTCATCTGTTCGGAAAGCTTGCACAACACCTGCAGCAACAGCGTGCTTTTCCCTGCCCCGGGATTACCCCCAATCAGGATCGCACTGCCCGGCACCACGCCGCCGCCCAGCACACGGTCAAATTCGAGAAAACCGGTAGAAAAGCGCGGAAGCTCTTCCAGGCTGATATCCGAAAGCTTCTGCACCTTGCTGATACCCGCATCGCCCGCATAACCACTAAGACGATCGCTACGGGCAGAAGAAGAGGAGGCCGCAGCCAGGCGCACTTCTGTAATGGTATTCCAGGCATGACAAGCGCTGCATTGCCCCTGCCAGCGCGGGTAATCAGCGCCGCATTCATTACATACAAACGCCCGTTTTACTGCTTTTGCCACAGGTTACCTCACTTCATGTTTCAAACTGCCGCTGAGGACACAGAGCACCCCCAGCAGATCGGCATGGCGAATCGACACCTGCGCTTTCTCATAAACCTTGGGTTTCGCGTGGTAGGCAATCCCCAGCCCCGCCACCTGCATCATTTTCAAGTCGTTGGCACCATCGCCTATCGCCACGGTTTGCTGAGGTGGGATACCCAGCTTTTCCGCCAGCGCCACCAGGGTGTCGGCTTTAAATTGTGCATCTACTATCGGCCCCAGCACTTCACCGGTCAGCTTGCCGTCGCGGATTTCCAGCTCATTGGCCGCTATGGCTACCAGTTTCAACTTGTCACGCAGATACTCGGCATAATAGGTAAAACCGCCGGAGGCTATCGCCACATGCCAGTTCAGCGCCTGCAGTTTTTGCACCAGGCTGATCAGCCCTGGCATCAATGGCAGCTCATCACGCACCTGTTTTAGGATATTGGCATCGGCCCCTTTCAGCGTGCCAACTCGCTGGCGCAGGCTGGCGGTGAAATCGAGCTCGCCACGCATCGCACGCTCGGTCACTTCAGACACCTGCTCGCCAACCCCGGCCAACTTGGCAATTTCATCGATGCATTCAATCTGGATCGCCGTCGAGTCCATGTCCATCACCAACAGACCCGGCGTGCGCAGATGCGGGATCTTACCTAAAGGAGCCACGTCCAGCCCGTTCTCGGCTGCCAGCAGCTTGGCACGCTGCGTCAGCGTCCCGGCCAGGCGCACCACCTGATAATCTTCCACGCACCAGGCCGTCACGATCACCATCGCTGCACCCAGCTTGCGCTGGAACTGTGTTATGCGCTCTTTATCCAGCGTTCTGCCATATAATAGCCAACCGGTGTGGCCTGCCCGGTAATCCAGCGGCATCACTTCGTCGCCGCTAAGGGAAAGGGGCAGCCCCGGCCATTGAGGGATCTCGGCTGGGAGATCACAATAGGTCAGACTATTTGGCATCTTTAACTCCTGAAAAACGCTGCATGATAAAACGACGCATCAAGCTATCCTATCGCCATTGCTTCTGGCAACATAAAGTGTCGACTAGCCCAAGGAAGCCTCATGGCTAAAGCTAAACTGAAATTCCGCCTGCATCGTACCGCTATTATCCTGATTTGTCTGGCATTGCTGGTATTGTTAATGCAGGGCGCCTCTTATTTTAGCCTGAGCCATCAGATGGCGCGATCGGAACAGGTAGAAGAATTAGCACAAACGCTGACCAAGCAGGTGGCTTTCAGCCTGGCCCCGTTAATGGATAACGATGGCGACATAGATAATCAGCGCGTAGATAACATCTTAAAACAACTTACCGATCACAGCCGCATCCTCGACGCCAGCGTCTATCTGTTGGACGGTACCCTGATCTCGTATTCTGGCGAGCAGATCAACGTACGCGATCGCCTGTCGCTGGATGGCAAACGTGCGGGCAGCTACTTCAACCACCAACTCGTGGAGTCGATTCAGGGCAAAGATGGCCCGCTTGGCTTTATTCGTGTGACGCTCGATACCCACGTTCTGGCCACCGAATCCAAACAGGTGGATAACACCACCAACCTGCTACGCCTGATGATCCTGCTGGCGTTGGCCATCGGCATTATCCTGGCGCGCACGCTGTTGCAGGGCCGCCGTAGCCGCTGGCAGCAGTCGCCCTATCTGCTGACCGCTAATACGCCATTAGCCGAAGGCGATCAGCCGGAAGAAAAGACCGAAGAAAAGACCGAGGAAAAGACCGAAGAAAAGACCGAAGAAAACGCCGAAGAAAAAGAAGAGACGAAAAAAGGCTGAGAGTTCCCACGCTACCTCAGCAGGGTTTATGAAGAGATTCGTGACTGGGAACGAAAGCGCATGGGCTGAATAAAAAGGATGATTAAAAAAGCCGTGCGGGGAGATGAATAGATTGGCGTAGGGGCGCAGCCTGCTGCGCCCACATAAATATTACGCGTTGTCGCCCAACAGCACAGATTCCAGCGCGATAACGATCATCTCGTTAAAGGTGGTCTGGCGTTCGGCAGCGGTGGTCGCTTCGTGACGCAGGATATGGTCGGATACGGTGCAGATGGTCAGTGCTTTGCAGCCGAATTCTTCATACAACTCTGCGGCTACGCCGTAAATACCCGCGGCTTCCATTTCCACACCCAGGATGCCGTACTTTTTCATCACCTGGAACA
The DNA here is from genome assembly GCF_050632285.1 of Serratia sp. L9. NCBI lineage: Bacteria > Pseudomonadati > Pseudomonadota > Gammaproteobacteria > Enterobacterales > Yersiniaceae > Serratia > Serratia sp. L9. The sequence continues at coordinate 291,987 of NZ_CP192591.1, forward strand.
TATCTGGATCTGGCGTGTAGAACAGATCGGCAGAGAAGATGTTACCCACGCGAGCCGGGATGCCCTGAGCAGCCGCTGCGTCTACCGCATTGCGCACCATATCGAAATCCGCGATGGCAGCATAGTCATGACCTTTGAAACGCATGCGGTTCACGTTGGAATCGGTACACGCCCCCATGCCAATCACCACATCGCGCAGTTTCACATCATCACGTACCGCACCGCAGGAACCCACACGGATGATCTTCTTCACGCCAAATTCAGCAATCAGCTCACGCGCATAAATTGAGCAGGATGGGATCCCCATGCCATGACCCATTACGGAGATTTTGCGGCCTTTGTAGGTACCGGTGAAGCCCAACATGCCACGCACGTTGTTAACTTCTACCGCGCCTTCCAGGAAGGTTTCTGCGATGTATTTTGCACGCAGCGGGTCCCCTGGCATCAAAACTACATCAGCGAAATCACCCATCTCGGCATTAATGTGCGGCGTAGCCATTCTCTCTTCCCTCATTTAATTTTTATTTAACAAGACACTAATTTAACACCAGCGCAATTTCTACCTTATGAATTTCCAGTTGCAGCCAACAACGCTGCAACTGGAAAGACCAGGTTTAAAACATGGACTTGCCATAATCCATCGGTGACACGCCAAAATAGCTGGCGACCGTCTGGCCGATGTCAGCGAAGGTTTCACGATGGCCCAATGAACCCGGTTTTACTTTAGGACCATAGACCAACACCGGGATGTGCTCGCGGGTGTGGTCAGTGCCAGGCCAGGTCGGATCACAGCCATGGTCAGCGGTAAAGATGATGATGTCATCTTCTTTAACCAGCTTCAGCAACTCAGGCAGACGGCGGTCAAACAGTTCCAGCGCGGCAGCGTAGCCCGCCACGTCACGGCGGTGGCCGTAAGAAGAGTCGAAGTCCACAAAGTTGGTGAATACGATAGTGTTGTCACCGGCCTTTTCCATTTCAATCAGGGTGGCATCGAACAGTGCATCGATCCCGGTGGCTTTCACTTTCTGGGTGATGCCCACGTTGGCGTAGATATCCGCAATCTTGCCGATGGAAACCACTTCGCCGCCCTTTTCATCCACCAGCTTCTTCAGCACGGTAGGTGCCGGTGGCTCAACGGCCAGATCGTGGCGGTTACCGGTACGCTGGAAGTTGCCTGGCTTATCACCCACGAATGGACGGGCGATCACGCGGCCAATGTTGTAGCCCCCTTCGGTCAGCTCTTCACGGGCGATTTCACACAGTTCGTACAGGCGATCCAGGCCAAAAGTCTCTTCATGGCAGGCGATCTGGAATACCGAGTCAGCAGAAGTGTAGAAAATCGGCTTGCCGGTTTTCATATGCTCTTCACCCAACTGATCCAGGATCACGGTACCAGAAGAGTGGCAGTTACCGAGGTAACCCGGCAGATTGGCGCGCTCAACCAGTTTATCCAGCAGTTCCTGCGGGAAGCTGTTGTGCTCATCCGAGAAGTAACCCCAGTCAAACAGCACAGGCACACCGGCGATTTCCCAGTGGCCAGACGGCGTATCTTTGCCAGAAGAAAGTTCACTGGCATAGCCGTATGCACCAATGATCTCGGCGTTTTTATCCAGACCTTGCGGGAACTTGCCGGTGGACTCTTCTGCCGCCTTGCCCAGACCCAGACGGCTGAGATTTGGCAGGGTCAGTGGGCCGCTACGGCCCACGTTGGCGTCACCACGCGCACAGACATCAGCAATGTGGCCAAGGGTATCGGAGCCTTCATCGCCAAAGCGTTTGGCATCTTCGCTGGCACCAATCCCAAATGAGTCTAATACCATAATAAATGTACGTTTCATTGTGCTCTCCTGCGTGTTCTCACGCTCAGGGGCGCAGCGAAAAAGCCGCTGCCGCTCCAGATTCTTTAAAGACAGATGTTATTCTGTGATGCGTTTGTACACCACCGGTGTAGCTGCCGGGGCCTTGCTGCCCAGCACCATCGCCGCGCGCACTGCATCTGCCGCCTGCTGCCAGCTCTCTTCGTCATTGGCGTGGATCATGGCTAATGGCAACTGGGCATCAACGCTGTCCCCCAGACGAGCCACATCTGTCAGGCCAACGCTGTAATCGATGCTGTCGGTAGCGCGACGGCGACCGCCGCCCAGAGACACCACCGCCATGCCCAATGCGCGGGTGTCCATCGCGGTGATAATGCCCGGTTTCTCGGCATAAATCGGTTTGCTCAGCGTCGCCGCTGGCAGGTAGCTGTCGTATCGCTCAACAAAATCAACCGGCCCGTTCTGCGCCGCTACCATGCGGCCAAACACTTCCGCCGCTTTACCATTATCCAGCACCGCCTGCAGTTTGGCCCGTGCATCAGCATCGTCGCTGGCCAGGCCACCAGAAATCAGCATTTCAACGCTCAGCGCCATGGTCACTTCCAGCAGCCGCGGGTTGCGATATTCGCCGGTCAGGAAGCGCACTGCCTCACGGACTTCCACCGCATTACCTGCGCTGGAAGCCAGCACCTGGTTCATGTCGGTGAGCAAGGCGGTGGTCTTGCAACCGGCACCGTTGGCTACGCCCACGATTGCCTGCGCCAAGTCCTCTGACAGTTGGTAAGTCGGCATAAAGGCACCGGAACCGACTTTCACATCCATCACCAGGGCATCCAGCCCTTCTGCCAGTTTCTTCGCCAGAATGGACGCGGTGATCAACGGGATGGAATCAACGGTTGCAGTAATATCACGGGTGGCATAGAAGCGTTTGTCTGCCGGTGCCAGCGAGCTGGTCTGGCCGATAATCGCTACGCCCACCTCTTTGATAATCTTACGGAAAGTATTATCATCAGGGAAAATGTTAAAGCCAGGGATCGCTTCCAGCTTGTCCAGCGTGCCGCCGGTGTGGCCCAGACCACGGCCTGAAATCATCGGCACGTAACCGCCACAGGCCGCCACCATCGGGCCAAGCATCAGCGAAGTCACGTCACCCACACCGCCGGTAGAATGTTTATCGACGATCGGGCCGTTCAGTGACAGGCTTTTCCAGTCAAGAACGGTGCCTGAATCACGCATCGCCATAGTCAGTGCCACGCGCTCCGGCATGGTCATATCGTGGAAATAGATGGTCATCGCCAGCGCGGCAATTTGCCCTTCGGAAACCACATTGTCGCGGATACCATTGATGAAGAAGCGGATTTCTGCTTCGCTCAGTGGCTGACCGTCACGTTTTTTACGGATTATTTCTTGTGCCAGGAACAAGGCATCCCCCTGTTTAAGCAAATGTAGAATAACTCGACACGCCAGTAGAACGTGTTACCGGTTCGGCATGGCCTGCGGTAACAAAACAGCGTGTCGTGGGATACCCCGTGGTTTCAGGCTGCGGCGAACAATGTTGCAGCCTGAAAGACCAAGGGTATTAGGATCAGTAACCGTTACCGGCAGCCTTGGTGCTGTGACCCAAGGTGGTCAGCAGGCTGGCTAACAGGCTCGAAGCACCAAAGCGGAAGTGGCGCGCATCGGCCCAGCCTTCACCCAGGAGGCGTTCGGCAAGCTGCAGATACTGCTGGGCATCTTCTGCCGTCCGCACGCCGCCAGCAGGCTTGAAGCCTACGCTTTTGGCCACGTTCATATCACGGATCACCGTCATCATCAGCTCGGCGCTTTCCAGCGTGGCGTTAACCGGCACTTTACCGGTAGAGGTTTTGATAAAGTCTGCCCCGGCCTTGATGGAGATCTCAGATGCCTGGCGGATCAGATGCGCCTGCTTCAGCTCACCGGTTTCGATGATCACTTTCAGCAGCACGTTAGCTGCGGCACAAGCCTGTTTGCACTGTTTTACCAGCTCAAAACCGACTTTATCGTCACCGGCCATCAGGGCACGGTAAGGGAATACCACGTCAACTTCGTCGGCACCGTAGGCGATGGCCGCACGGGTTTCGGCCAAGGCAATGTCGATATCATCATTGCCATGCGGGAAGTTGGTTACGGTGGCAATACGGATATCCGGTGTCCCTTGTTCACGCAGAGTCTTACGTGCAATCGGGATAAAACGCGGATAAATGCAGATAGCGGCAGTGTGGCCTGCCGGGCTGTTCGCCTGACGACACAGCGCGATCACCTTTTCATCGGTGTCATCATCGTTCAGCGTGGTTAAATCCATCAGGTTCAGCGCACGTTGCGCTGCTGCGGTTAATTCGGTCATAAAACTCTCCAACTGAGCACTCAGGTGTTGGCGAGCGGACTTGGTTCCTTGAAGATAGCTCGTGAAATACGGATTCTACGACAGCAACTGAGATCCTTCTCACCGCACATAGCCCTTCGTTATCGAACAGCCTGTTAAAACTATTTGAACACGATAGCGCCGGTTTATTTGTGTTCTTACTCACAGTCTATGAAAGAGAACTGTAACGGAAAGGAATTATATGTGAAATACATCACAAAATAACGCGATATTGTTCACAAATTCACTAATAGGGATGAATAAGAAATGACGGGCACCTTTCAGGGTGCCCGCTTTCAGCGTTACCTGGCTGCATCAGGGCCAGATCGGCGGTTTCAGAGATAAAAAGTATAGCTTACAGCGCCAAAAAGAACCCGGCGATAGTGGCACTCATCAGGTTGGAAAGTGTACCGGCCGCTACCGCTTTCAGCCCAAAACGCGCGATGTCGTGCCGACGGTTAGGCGCCATACTGCCCAGCCCACCGAGCAGGATCGCGACGGAAGAGAGGTTGGCAAAACCGCATAGCGCGAAGGAGATAATCGCCTTGGTATGTTGTGACAATACCTGCAACCCTTCAGCGGCCACCACGTCGTCCGGGCGCAGATAAGCACCAAAGTTCATATAGGCAACGAATTCGTTAACGATAATCTTCTGGCCGATAAAGGAACCCGCCACCATCGCTTCGTTCCAGGGCACACCGATCAGGAAAGCTATCGGCGAGAAGATCCAACCCAGTATCAGCTCCAGAGAGAGTTGCGGGAAGTTGAACCAGCCACCTACGCCGCCCAAGATGCCGTTAAGCACCGCAATCAGGGCAATAAACGCCAACAACATCGCCCCCACGTTGAGCGCCAGTTGCATCCCGGAAGCCGCTCCCGAAGCCGCCGCGTCAATGACGTTGGCCGGGCGATCTTCTTTGGCGATCAGCGCCATCGCATCGTCATGATCATGTGACTTTTCGGTTTCCGGCACCATCAGCTTGGCAAACAACAGCCCGCCAGGGGCTGCCATGAAGGAAGCGGCAATCAGGTATTCCAGCGGCACCCCCATCTGAGCGTAACCGGCCAGCACTGAACCGGCCACGGAGGCCAGGCCGCCACACATTACGGCAAACAGTTCAGACTGGGTCATGGTGGCAATATACGGGCGTACCACCAACGGGGCTTCAGTCTGGCCAACGAATATATTGGCCGTTGCCGACAGCGACTCAGTGCGCGATGTACCCAGCAGTTTCTGCAAGCCGCCGCCGAGGATTTTGATCACCAGTTGCATGATGCCCAGATAGTAGAGCACTGCAATCAGCGAGGAGAAGAACACGATCACCGGCAGGACACGCAGGGCAAACACGAAACCGCCGCCACCGAAGACTTCAAACATTTTGTCAGAAACCAGGCCACCGAAGATAAATGAAATACCTTCATTACCGTAAGCGATGACATTGGCCACCCCTTCAGACATACCACCGAGAATGCTGCGACCAACTGGAACGTACAGCACCAGCGCACCGATGCCGATCTGAATGATAAAGGCACCTAGCACGGTACGCAGTTTAATGGCGCGTCGGTTGCTGGAAAGCAGCACAGCAATGGCGATCAATACCACCATACCGACCAGGCTCATGAGAAGTTGCATACGAAAATGTCCCTGTTGTGAAAAAAGAAATGCCCCAGCCTGTTAATGCGACGGGTAGCTCAAGGGTGATAACGGGACGCAATTATACTTTGCGAGGCGCTGCGAGACTCGGTTTATGTCACAAATACATACAACCAGAAGCAACCGAAAACCTTACAACGTGATTAAAGTCACATTTTATTATCGGGAGTGGTCGGTAAGGCAAATAAAGATCGGGTGTTCTGTTGCAGATGGGCGGCAATTTCATCTGCTGGCTCAGAGCGCAACTGGCACAACACCTTAAACACCTCTGCCACACGTTCAGGCCGGTTTGCCTGCCCCTGAAAGCCCGCCAAAGGCATATCTGGCGCATCGGTTTCCAGCAACAGCGAAGCCAGTGGCAACTGCGCCATCACGCCGCGGGTCTTTTGGGCTCGTTCGTAACTGATAGTCCCGCCAACACCAATATAATACCCCTCGCGGATAAACGCCTGTGCCTGAGCCAGGCTACCGGCAAAGCCATGCACCACGCCCCGGCGAGGTACATCGGCGCGGCGCAGCACCGCCACCAGTTGATCGTGGCTACGGCGAGAATGCAGGATCACCGGCAAATCATGCTGCTTTGCCAGTTTGAGTTGCGCCTTGAGTAAGGCCTGCTGGCGGGAAAACTGTGGTTCTGCCATATAAAGATCCAGACCAATCTCGCCCACCGCCACCAGCTTGGGTGGATGGCTGGCCAGAAAGCCCGCCAGTTGCTCTAGCTGCTCTTCATGGTGTTGTGCGATATACAGCGGGTGCAACCCCAATGCGGCAAACAGCTGAGAATGGTCACGCGCCAGCTTGAGTATGCGGACAAAGCGGTCTGCCGTTACCGCTGGCACAATAATCTGCTGTACCCCGGCCAGGGCGGCCAGCGCCAGACTGGCGCGTTCATCACCGCTAAAAGGGGGAAAATCAAAGTGGCAATGGGTATCGGCGAAAACATAACTCACAGCGCACCGCCATCGGGGGAGGATCGCCCGGCAACATGATTTTTGGCACCGACAGCGGCACTTCCGGCTGAGCAATCTGGCCCTGAGAGTTCATCATCTCGGTCATAATCGGCGATGGCATGCGCACATTTTCTGGCTGGATCAAACGGCGTGAGATGGCCTTTTTCACCTTCATTCCGTCCCATTTTTCCTGTTCCAGTAACCAATGGCCGACTGTCGCCAGAAAATAGCGCCCACAGCGGCGGCCAAGATGGTAATCCCGATTCAGCGCTGCCAAACGGCTGCCGACGGCATTACTGGCCAAGGGTTTGGGGGGAATATTTCAAAGATACGCAGCTTGCCTGGCGGTTTCTCAATAAACTGCTGGATGCGGTGATAGCTCTGCTCATGATGTTGCAAGATACGCACCATTTGCTGCAAGCTGCTCTCACTGAGCCAGTGCTCCATGCGCTTCATCCACTGCGGCGTATAATACATCTGCGAAGGCACGGTGCGAATCACCACGATAGTATCAGCTCCGCGGCGATAGGCTTCTTCCACCGGAATGGCATCACTGATGCCACCGTCCTGATAGCCGACCCCATCCAGTTCCACGCCCATACGATAAAATCCGGGGATCGCACTGGAGGCCTTGATGGTATGCAGCCACTTGTCGCGTTCGGCGGGCAGATAAACGGGCGTAAAGTCGTCGCTACGACAGGCGCACATCAGGAACTCGTGGCCTTTGCTCAGTTCCTGTTCCGCCACATCCAGCGCCAATGGCAATTGCTGCGAAGTGACATCCACCAGCCAGTCGAGATCGATAAGATGCCCACCACGGACAAAACGTAGCGGGTTGAAGAAATTGGCAGAAGTCGTGTAACGGGTGATCACCCGCCGCGCATAACCGGTCTGGCCACAGATAAAAGCGGAGAGGTTTTGCGCACCGGCAGAAGTGCCGATCATCAGGTCAAAAGGGTTAAAGCGGGCGCGCTGAAATTCATCCAGTACGCCTGCGGTAAAGATACCGCGTTGCCCGCCGCCCTCGCACACCAGCGCCATTTTACCGGGCCGGTATGGTTTATACGCCAGCGGTTCTATATTGCCGAGCGTGATGGGTATTCTGTATCCCAACCCTGTATCCTCAATGTGGTCGTTTTTCCGAGGATACCTCTTCTTGCTCTCTTCCGTAATCTTCCTGTAATACGCCGGAGAGGCAGTCATTGCTCCCTGCCAGCCAGGTGCAGTCATTGCCGGAAAGCTCCGCCCAAGCCTGCCATATCTGGCCTTTCAGCTGTTTCCAGCGACCGAGAATGATATCGCTATTCATGACTGACCTCCCCGGACGTCGAGAAAAGGAATTAAGCTTTGTTACACTTTGAGAGAAAGCTAAGGACGTCGGCGGCCAGTAAACAAACTTACCAGGAACAGAATGATACCGACAACGAAGACGATTTTAGCAGCCCAGGCGGCGGTGCCCGCCAACGCGCCAAAACCCAATGCCGCAGCAATCAACGCGACAACTAAAAAGATAATGCCCCAACGAAACATAAGCCTCTCCTTACGTAGGGGCGCAACATGTTGCGCCCGTGATTACCCGATAAATCATTGGGTTCAGCATCCTGAACCCCCTACCAGTTAATGCTTACTAATAGATTACGGCTTTACAACCAGATCGTTTTTGACACTTTTCACGCCATCAATGGCTTTGGCAATACTTTCGGCACGGTCGGACTGCGCCTGACTTTTCACCTCACCGGAAAGCTGCACCACGCCGTCGGTGGTTTCTACTTTCACATTGCGGGAAGGTACAATGTCATCGGCCAACAGCTTGGCTTTCAGTTCACTGGTCGTGGCGGTATCACCAGCGTAAGATTTCACCGACTGGGTCGCTTCATCTTTCACGTGCAGCTTGTCGCTGACGGATTTAACGCCTTCCACCTTACCGGCAACCTCAACGGCATGTTCAGCCTGCGTCTGGCTTGCGACAAAACCACTTAACGTAACCACACCTTTTTCGGTTTCCACCGAGATGTCGGTACTTTTGATGGCCTTATCATCAACCAAAGCACTTTTAACTTTAGCCGTTGTTGCGCTGTCATCCATAAAGTTATCGACTTTTTTCATGGAGCTATCGATTTTTTCACCAGTACTGTCAGCAGCGCTGGATGCTTTATTAAGCATGGTTTCTTCAGCCAGAGCAGTGCCGCTAACCAGAACAGAACCCAAAACGATAGCCATCAGCGAGTGTGCAAACTTGGTATTTTTCATCGATCTCTTCCTTCTTGTTGGGGATCCCAAGCACTTGCGGATCCTTGTGCCGCTATAGGGCGGCGAACTCAAACGAATACTTCATGATTTCTATACAATCAACGTCCACATTAAGACAGTTGCAATGCATGTGCCAACTTGGAAACACCCTTAAAAATCAACATAAAACAAACAAATGAACAACATTTAAGCGGAAAAATGTTGTCTATCGGAGACAGTCGAGACCTTACAGCCGCTCATATTTGCTATCTTACTGATATCCCTAAGATAGCACTGTCTCCAAATGGCAACAGTGTCGAATAACTCTCTAAAATTAGCGGTCACAATAGTATATTCCGCTCAGTTGACCCATTGTGCCCTGATAAATATAGACCATCAGATAAAAATTGCTGGGGATACCGGTAAAATCAGTTTCAGCGTAAAGCGACAGGAATAGTGAGAAAGTCTTGATAATTAGCGGGATATGGGAGTTGCGACAGAAAAACACTGGGTAACCAATTAGGATTAATCGGTTTCGTCTTCTTTGGAGAGAACGTGAGATAAGGGGAGGTTGGCTGGGTGTGCTGGTAAGTTAAAGCCCCTCACCCCAGCCCTCTCCCAAAGGGAGAGGGGGCATAACCAAAAGCATCAAAGCCGCAGATTAATGCTCGCGGGTTTTGCGGAACACCACCTCAGGATAACGCTCCTGAGTCAGGTTGAGGTTCACCATGGTTGGTGCGATATACGACAGGTTGTCGCCACCGTCCAGCGCCAGGTTCAGCTCATTTTTCCGTTTAAACTCTTCGAATTTCTTCACGTCGTCACATTCAACCCAACGGGCAGTGGAGACGTTCACTGATTCATACAGCGCTTCTACGTTGTATTCGGTTTTCAGGCGGGCAACAACCACGTCAAACTGCAATACACCTACCGCCCCAACGATCAGATCGTTGTTGGCAATTGGGCGGAACACCTGCACTGCGCCCTCTTCTGAAAGCTGAACCAAGCCTTTCAGCAGTTGCTTCTGTTTCAGCGGATCGCGCAAACGGATACGGCGGAACAACTCTGGAGCAAAGTTCGGAATACCGGTGAACTTCATGTCTTCACCCTGCGTGAAGGTGTCGCCAATCTGAATGGTGCCATGGTTATGCAAACCGATGATATCGCCAGGGTAGGCCTCTTCAACGTGAGAACGGTCCCCTGCCATAAAGGTCAACGCATCGGAGATCACAACGTCTTTGCCGGTACGGACCTGGCGCAACTTCATGCCCTTCTCATAGCGGCCAGAAACTACACGCATAAAGGCCACACGGTCACGATGTTTAGGATCCATATTGGCCTGGATCTTGAACACAAAGCCGGTGAACTTCTCTTCTGCGGCCACCACTTCACGGGTATCGGTTTTGCGCGGCATTGGCGCAGGAGCCCAGGACACTAACCCATCAAGCATATGGTCAACGCCGAAGTTACCCAACGCGGTCCCGAAGAACACCGGGGTCAGCTCACCTGCAAGGAAGGCTTCCTGTTCAAACTCATGAGAAGCTCCTTGCACCAGTTCCAGCTCTTCGCGCAACTGGGCTGCCAGATCCTCGCCCACCGCAGCATCAAGATCCGGGTTATTCAACCCTTTAACGATGCGAACTTCCTGAATGGTATGACCTTTACCGGTCTGGTACAGGTAGGTTTCATCTTTATAAAGATGATAAACCCCTTTAAACAGTTTGCCGCAGCCGATCGGCCAGGTGATCGGGGAGCAGGCGATTTTCAGCTCTCGCTCAACCTCATCCATGACTTCCATCGGATCACGGATATCGCGGTCAAGCTTGTTCATAAAGGTCAGAATTGGCGTATCACGCAGACGGGTCACTTCCATCAGCTTGCGGGTACGATCTTCAACACCTTTTGCGGCATCGATCACCATCAAACAGCAGTCCACCGCAGTCAGGGTGCGGTAGGTATCTTCGGAGAAGTCTTCGTGCCCTGGGGTATCAAGCAGGTTAATCAGGCATTCGCGGTAAGGAAACTGCATTACCGAGGTGGTGATCGAGATCCCACGCTGTTTTTCCATTTCCATCCAGTCGGATTTGGCATGCTGGTTTGAGCCACGCCCCTTTACCGTACCGGCGGTCTGGATGGCCTGTCCGAATAACAGCACCTTCTCGGTAATGGTGGTTTTACCGGCATCGGGGTGCGAGATTATGGCGAAAGTTCTTCTTTTGGAGACTTCGCGTGCGAATTCACTAGGAGACATGTTTTTCACGTTTCTATGGTTGGTCCGCCCTGCTAGTCATCACAAAGCGCCGATCGCAGCGCCAGGCAAAGCGGTAATAAAAAGAATATAGCCGGTTATTTTCGCTGATTTACCCACCGGTGACAATCAATGGTTTCTTCGGCAGAGAAGATAAAAGCAGCAAGGTAACTTACGGGAGTTTTCAACCGTCGTGCTACCCCAGCGGCAGCGCCATCACAATCGCATCTTCGCGGCCATTGGCTGCCGGGTAATAGTTGCGGCGTACTGTCACTTCGTTGAACCCGAGGTCTTCGTAGAGGGCTATCGCGCCAGCATTGGAGGCTCGAACCTCCAGCCACAGCGTGAAGACACCCCGCGTGGCCAACTGTTCGATCAGGGCAACCAGCAGCATGCGGCCAAAGCCCCGGCGCTGCGCAGCCGGATCGATGGCAATATTAAATAATGTCGCTTCGTCCAGCACAATCTGGGTTATGGCAAAACCCACCATCTGCCCATCGGCTTCCAGCTTCAGGTTGAGGTAACGCTCACCCTGATTGCTGGCAAAGGTCGCCTCTGTCCAGGGAAAGGCGTGGCTGGCTTGTTCAATCTTGAAGGCTGTGGCCAGATCGGCCGCTGTCAGGGTAGAAATACTGTTCATGGTGACAAATCTGCTGCCAGAGTGCGCGTTTCGCACCCGAATCTTGAGAAAGCTCGGCCAGTGCCGGGCTAGATAGCTGCGCACCGGCCACCGCAAGCGGTTCCGCAACGCCCAGCCGCCAACTGTTGCACTCGGTATCTTCCGGCAGCATCGCCACCTGATCCGGTGTCAGGCCATAGGTTTGTACCGCTGTCAGCCCCAGGCTGCGTAGTACATCGCAAAATAGCGGGTCGTGCTGGTCCGGTAATGCCTGGGCCACCACCAGCAAACGCACGTTTGCCGGCAGGCTCACCGCTACTTCCCCTGCAACACCCCTGGGCGGCGCAATGTCCACTGCGTAATACCCAGTTGTTGTAACAGCCAGTCGCGTTTTGATGCCATGCCAATCCCCGTATGTTGCGCACCCTACCTGCCCTATGCCGCGCTATGCTAACAAACCCTCGCATCCAGCGCTATTCTCCCTTTATCCGTCAAATTTTCTCTTTTGCCTCTCCCCTTCATCTTTCAGGCTGCAGCTTGAAAGATGAAGGGGATACAAACCCGTCGAACATCTCGCCACAAAGCTCTATAATCCCCCGCTAAATCTTTAGGAGCCTAAAACTGATGTCTGCATTAACCCCCGCCAGTGAAGTTATGCTGCGCCACAGTGATGAATTTATGGAACGCCGCGTGCTGTTTGCCGGCGATCTGCAGGATGCCCTGCCGGCCCAATTCGAGGCCGCGGATGTGCGTGTCCACACCCAGCAATACCATCACTGGCAGTTACTGAACCGGACGATGGGAGAGAATGCACAGTTCGGCCTGACGGTTGAACCTGCTTTTGTCGCAGAGTGCGACACGCTGATTTATTACTGGCCGAAGAGCAAGCAGGAAGCACAGTTCCAACTGTGCAATATCCTGGCTCTGTTACCGATAGGGGCAGAAATTTTTGTCGTCGGTGAGAACCGCAGCGGTGTGCGCAGCGCGGAACAGACCCTGGAAGGCCATGCCCAGCTTGCCAAAATTGACAGCGCACGCCGCTGCGGGCTGTATCATGGCCGCATCGATGTGCAGACCAAATTTGATCTGGCCGACTGGTGGGAAAGCTATCAGTTGCACGATCTGGAAGTAAAAACCTTGCCTGGCGTGTTCAGCCGTGACGGCCTGGACGTCGGCAGCTCACTGCTGCTGTCGACGCTGGAAAAACACATGAAAGGCAAGGTGCTGGACGTAGGCTGCGGCGCTGGCGTAATGGCCTCGGTAATGTCCCGGCTCTCGCCAAAAATGAAGCTGACCCTGAGCGACGTAAATGCGGCGGCAGTGGAATCGAGCCGCGCCACTCTGGCAGCCAACGGCATTGAAGGGGAAGTGATCGTCAGTAACGTTTACTCCGACATTACCGGCCGCTTTGACATGATCATTTCCAACCCACCGTTCCATGACGGTCTGGCAACCAGCCTGACCGCAGCGGAAACGCTGATCCGTGGGGCGGTAAAACATCTGCCAATCGGTGGCCAACTGCGCATCGTTGCCAACGCCTTCCTGCCTTACCCGGATATCCTGGATGCCACCTTCGGCAGCCACGAAGTGCTGGCGCAGAACGGCCGCTTCAAGGTGTATAAAGCCACCGTGGGCCGCCCACCACGCGATCCCAAGAAGAAAAAGTAAGCAGCTTTCCCTCCGGGGAGAGGGCTAGGGTGAGGGAATAAACGCCCCCGGCCGAAGCCCCCTCCCAAAGGGAGAAGGCCCACCTTCAGCCGTTAATAAACGTCATCCCGGCTTGCGTATAACGTGCCCCTGCCACACCGGCAAGCGGGAATACCGCTTCAATGGCTTTCAGTTCCTGCTCGCTCAGCGTAATCTCCGCTGCTGCCACGTTCTCCTCCAGATAGCGCCGGCGTTTGGTCCCGGGAATTGGCACAATATGTTCGCCCTGCGCCATTACCCAGGCCAAGGCCAGTTGAGAGGGGGCGACACCCTTGTGCTTCGCCAGCTCACTGACTTTTTCTACCAATTCCAGATTGCGGGCAAAGTTCTCCCCCTGAAAACGTGGGTTGCTGCGGCGGAAATCATCTGCAGCCAAATCCTCAATTTTCTGGATCGCCCCGGTCAGAAAGCCACGTCCTAACGGGCTGTAGGCGACAAAACCAATCCCCAGGCGTTGGCAAGCCGCAAGCTGCCCCTGCTCTGCATCACGGCTCCACAAGGAATATTCGGTCTGCAGAGCGGTTATCGGGTGGACTTTCTGCGCCCGCTCCAGGGTGGCGACGGAAGCTTCGCTCAGGCCGATATGACGGATCTTGCCTTCCTTGATCAGTTCCGCCATGGTGCCAACCACGTCTTCAATCGGCACTCCAGGATCGACGCGATGCTGGTAGTAAAGATCGATCGTCTCTACCCCCAGTCGCTGCAGGCTGCCTTCCACCGAACGGCGGATATATTCCGGTTTACTGCTTACCCCCGGGCGTGGGGATCGGCCGGATCGCGCACGATGCCGAACTTGGTTGCCAGAAATACCTGGTCACGCTTGCCTTTAATCGCTTTGCCAACCAGTTGTTCGTTGGTGTGCGGGCCATACATATCTGCGGTATCCAGCATGGTGACCCCCAGTTCCAATGCCCGGTGTAGCGTAGCGATAGCTTCCTGTTGATCGCTGCCGGTAGAGTAGAAATCACTCATCCCCATGCAACCTAAACCCAGAGCAGAAACGGTGGGGCCGTGGGAACCTAATTTGCGCTGTTGCATTGTGTTGTCCTCATTGAGCATTGATGTCGAAACAAAGTCTGGTTGTTTATCTATTAAAGATAAATAATGCAGATTGCACATCACTGTTTATAAATTACTAACAATACGGCGGTAAGATGGATCAAATTCAGGCGATGCGGGTTTTCACCCGCATTGTAGAACTGGGCAACTTCAGCCGCGCAGCGGAACGGCTGCAACTCCCACGGGCCACGGTAAGCAACGTGCTGAAGCGGCTGGAGCAACGCCTTGGCGTGCGCTTGTTGATCCGCACCACGCGCCAGGTGCAGATCACCGCAGAGGGGACGCTGTATTACCAACGCTGCCTGCACCTGCTAGACGCGCTGGAAGAGGCGGATACCCTGTTTAGCCACCATAAGCTGCAACCCGCAGGTAAAGTGCGCATCGATATGCCCCATTCCTTGGCACGGGAGATTGTGATCCCGGCGTTGGATGATTTTTATCAACGCTACCCAGAAATAGAAATTGCGCTAGGCGCCAACGACACCCATGTCGATCTGCTTCGCGAAGGGGTGGATTGCGTGCTGCGAGCCTGGGAAACCGAGGACGATACGCTGGTTGCCCGGCGCATAGCCCGAATGCCGCAGTTAACTTGCGCCTCCCCGGCTATCTGCAGAAATTTGGCCTGCCACTGTCGATCGACGATCTGCAGCAGCATCAGGCGGTGGGGTATTTCTCGCTGATTAACAACCGCAATTATCCGCTGGAGTTCTGCCGCGATGGCAATCTTGAGCTGCGTGAATTGCCGGTTAAATTGGGAGTCAGCGGTGCGGATGCTTATACCAGCGCCAGCCGTGCCGGTTTTGGGTTGATCCAAGGTGCGCGTTATTCAATGGCCAACTGGGTACAAAATGGCGAACTGGTGGAAGTGCTGGGCGATACGCCACCGCCGCCGATGCCAATCTACATTATGTATCCCCCGGCCGTTTTCTTGCGCCGCGCGTCAGGGTATTGATTGATTGGCTAATTACGTTGTTCAGCAAATATTAATTCGCGATCGCCAATAGATCTCCATCAACGGTCAAGGGGATATGGCGTTTTTTACAGCAAACGCCGCTAAACCGGGAAATAACTATTGACGTACCCGCCAAAATCTCTAGAATTCGCCTCCGTGGTAGCGTTACTCCGGTAACGTTTCTGGTATGCGAAGGTGGCGGAATTGGTAGACGCGCTAGCTTCAGGTGTTAGTGTCCTTACGGACGTGAGGGTTCAAGTCCCTCTCTTCGCACCAAGTAACCACATGATTTATATTGCACAGCATCAATGCGAAGGTGGCGGAATTGGTAGACGCGCTAGCTTCAGGTGTTAGTGTTCTTACGGACGTGAGGGTTCAAGTCCCTCTCTTCGCACCAAGCTGGTGATATAAATCAAAGCAACAACATCGACTGTGCGAAGGTGGCGGAATTGGTAGACGCGCTAGCTTCAGGTGTTAGTGTCCTTACGGACGTGAGGGTTCAAGTCCCTCTCTTCGCACCAATTGATGCCCCTCCGGTTACACCCCCAGTATCAAGTCCCCAGTAAAACCTAACACGCCAATGCGTGGTTTTTCGTTTTAGCTAAAGCTGAAATGCAGGCTGATCGCGGCTAATCCGCCGGCCAATGCCATACAGGAAGGCAGCAACAGATAGTGGCGCCAGCGGCTGTTGAACAGCATCACCAGCGTTGCCAACATGGCGGCCACCATCAGGCTGCGCAGTTGCATCATATCCAGGTCAATCAATGCCAGGAATGGCATCAGGGCACAGGGTAATAACACCCCCAGGCACTGGCAAGCCGGTTCCCAAGATACCAACTGATCCCCCATAACCCGCACGCGGTAATCATGGCTGCTAACATGGTCGCCACCTCAATTGATAATGATAACCAATATCATATACCACTTCTTTTTGGCGTGCATCATTTTCACTCACGGCTGGAAAACGGCTGAAAAACTGACAATCGTCCCTGCTGGCCTGACATCCATAAGGAGAAAGGTGAAAAAAACTTTTCTATTCGACACGTTTACCACATGCGATTCTGACGATGGCGCATTACACTAGGTGAAAACTTACGCCTTCCCTGCAGCATTTTTAAATGGAAAACAACCGTTGAAGACCTCACTCTCCACGTTATTGCTGGCGTTGGGCCTGTGTGCCGCGCCGCTGGTCAGCCAGGCTACCGACGCACAACTTACCTCACAAATTGTTGACCAGTATGCCGAACATATCTTCTTCAACAGCGGCGCAACCGGCATGGCGCTGGTGGTGATCGATAACAATCAGGTGGTCAACCGCAGTTTTGGTGATACCAAACCGGGTAACGATCTGCGCCCTCGGCCAGATTCCCTGATCCGTATTGCCTCGATCACCAAGCTGATGACCAGTGAAGTGATGGTCAAAATGGCGGCGGAAGGTAAAGTCAAACTCACCGATCCACTGCGCAAATATGCGCCCAAAGGGGCAACGATTCCGGCTTATAACTCACGCCAACCCATCACCTTGCTGAATCTGGCTACTCATACCAGCGCCCTGCCCCGTGAACAACCAGGCAAAAAACCGCCAAAAACACCGGTATTTACCTGGCCGACAAAGGCACAGCGTTGGCAATGGCTGGCCAATGCCACCATCACCGTGCCACCAGGCGTGCGGGCGGCATATTCCAATCTGGCTTACGATCTGCTGGCCGATGCTTTATCACGCGCCGCAGGCAAACCTTACAACGCTCTGCTACGCGAAAAAATCACTGCCCCACTGGGAATGGTGGACACCACGCTGACCCCGAGTGCCGAGCAGTGTTCGCGCCTGATGGTGGCTGCCACCGGGCCAAGCGCCTGCCGCGATACCACAGCGGCCGCTGGCAGCGGCGGCGTTTACTCGACTCCGCGTGATATGCAGCGCTGGATGCAACAGTTCCTCTCCTCCAACGTCACCGGCTCACGCAAGCCGACGGCCATGAACGAACAGACCATGTATTTCCAGCGCAAAGATCTGACGTCGTTAAAAGGTATGGATGTCCCTGGCGAAGCTTCGGCGTTAGGCTTGGGTTGGGTGTATATGGCACCTCAGGACGGCCTGCCGGGTATCATCCAGAAAACCGGCGGTGGCGGTGGCTTTATCACCTATATGGCGATGGTGCCGCAGAAAAATATCGGCGTATTCGTGGTGGTGACCCGATCCGAGTTGACCAAATTCACCAATATGAGCGATCCGGTCAACCGACTTGTCGGTGATTTAGTGGCTAACAAAGGCTGAATACTTAAATGACGCCATTGCCCTCTCAGGCGTTACCGGAAGGCAATGGTGAAACCGAATTTTGCGTGGCGCGATAGGCTGAGGGAGAGCATCCCTCCAGCCGATTGAAGAAACGGGCAAAGTAGGCGGGATCCTTAAACCCCAGGTTGTAAGCCGTTTCATGCACCGTGCAGGCGCTGAACAGCAGCAGGCGTTTGGCTTCACGCAGTTGACGATCGAAGATCAAGCGCTTGGGCGGTTGGTTGGCAAAGCGGCGGCACAGATCGTTAAGACGGGATTCCGTTACCCCCAGCGTTTGGGCATAGTCCGGCACCGGCAGGTGTTCACGGAACCGTTCATCCACCAGCTTGTTAAACCGCTGAAACAGTTTCAGCTCACCGCGTACACCGCTGGCCGCCTTGTCGTCCAATGAAGTATTACGCAACAGCAGGGTAAATACTGCCTGAGCCAGCAATGCCAGCGTCTGCTCGCGCCCCGCCATTTTGTGGCCGAATTCACGGCGAATTAAAGCCCAGTAATGCCCCAACGCCGCCAGTTCCTGTGGCACATCCGCCAGCGAAAGGCAGATACCCGGCATATCCAGTGCCAGATTGCTGCCGGGATACAACCGTTCCAGCAGCGACCAGATCAGTTCCTGGCGCACCGTCAACACATGGCCGTCGCTGTCAGTTTCCGTGAAAAAGGCGTGCGGGACCGAAGGCGGTGTGAGGATAAACAGCGGTGCCTGTACCGAATAGTGCTGATCATCAAGCTGCAGCTCTATCTTGCCGGTCTCCAGGAAATGCAGCTGAAAATAACGATCGTGCCAGTGTACCTGCATGTCGCGGCCGAAGAACGCCGCCAGCCCGGAAAAGGTTTCGTAGTGCACCTCCTCATTGGCGTAACGCGCGTCATACTCTTTGCAAATATCGATGTTGGCAATAAAGCCGCTATTTTTCTGCACGCGATCCTCCAGGAATGGGAAGGGAGGGGCCCGCGAACGGCACCCTCCAGACAACCTTATGGTGTTGCCCGTGGGCGTGAATCCTTCATCGGGATACGCCACACCAGCACAGCACCGACGATCAACAGCGCCGCGACAAAGTACAGCCCGGAGTTGAAGCTGCCGGTCACATCCTTGAACCAGCCGATCAATAGCGGGCTGACCGCTGAACCGATGTTGCCGGTGGCGTTGATCACTGCGATCCCAACCGCTCGTGCTTCCAAGCTGATCGATTGATCCGGCGTAGTCCAGAAGATCGCCATCGCGGTAAACGAACCCACCGACGCCATTACAATCCCCAGCAGTTGAACCATGCTGTGATCGGTCGCCGAAGCCAGTAGCCAACCCCTGCGGCAAACAGATAAGGCAGTGCAGTGTGGACCTTACGCTCCTGTAGACGATCTGAGCGTTTACTCCACCAGATCATACCGGCGATGGTACAAATTTGTGGGATCGCCGCCAGAAAACCGATCATGATATTGCTGCTGCCCTGATTAAAGCTTTGCAGGATCTGTGGCGTCCAGATATTAATCGCGCTCAGCGTGTTGGTAAGACAGAAGTACGCCAGGGTATACATCAGCACCACCGGCGTCAGCACCTCACGCCACAGGCTGCGCTGCTGCAAGGCACGATGGCTGCTTGGCCCTCCCGGCTGCACCAGTTGCAGCTTATCGGCATCCATCATTGCTTTCAGGCTGCGTTTCTCATCGTCGGTCAGCCACTTGGCCTTGGCCGGTGTATCGTCAAGATAGAACCACACCACCACACCGAGGATCACCGAAGGGATGCCTTCCAGCAGGAATAGCCACTGCCAGCCTTTCAGGTTCATCGCCCCGTCCAGCGCCAGAATGTAGCCGGAGACCAGCGAACCCACCGCCATCGTTACCGGCATGGCAATCATAAACAAGGCGTTGGCACGGGCGCGGTAAAACGCCGGGAACCAGTAGGTGAGATACACCAGGATCCCTGGCAGGAAGCCCGCTTCGGTAATGCCGACGATCATGCGCAGCACATACAGACTGGTCGGCCCGGTGGCGAACATGGTGCAGGTTGAAGCAATGCCCCACAGCACCATAATAGTGGCAATCCAACGCCGTGCGCCGACAATGCTCAGCATCATGTTGCTGGGAATACCAAAGATCACGTAGGTGACATAAAACAGCGTTGCGGCCAGGCCAAACATGGTGGAGCTAAGACCGAGATCTTGCTTCATGGTCAAACCGGCAAACCCGATGTTGATGCGATCAAGGAACGAGAAAACGAACAAAACAAATAAAAATATAATCAGGCGCCGAAATAACTTTTTAATCACCGACTGTTCGGTGGCGGTTAACGCTTTATGTTGCTCTGCCGGGTTGGCCGGTTGGAGCGAATCGACGTTGCTCATGGTGTCTCCGATTAGTAAACGCCCTGGGGCTGTTGCTCCGCCGGTTTATCCTGCTTGAAGTTGCCGAGCAGGGAGTCTGCCGCCCGTACCAGCAAGGTGGTGTCCACCCCAACGGCAACAAACAGCGCACCGGTTGCAAGATAATGTTTTGCCAGTTCCTGCTGGGCCATCAGAATACCCGGCGCTTTGCCTGCGGCCTTGATACGGGTAATGGCGTCATCGATAGTGCTCTGCACCTCCGGATGCTGTGGATTACCGGCAAAACCCATATCGGCGCTCAGATCCGCCGGGCCGATAAATACGCCGTCGACCCCTTCCACCTGCAGGATGGCATCCAGATTTTTCACCGCTTCGCGGGTTTCGATCTGCACCAACACGCACATCTGGCTATCGGCCTGTTGCAGGTAATTCGGTATGCGGTTCCAGCGTGAAGCCCGCGCCAAGGCGCTGCCGACGCCACGAACACCGTTGGGTGGATAGCGTGTGGCTCGCACCGCTTGCTGAGCCTGTTCGGCGTTTTGGATCATCGGGATCAACAGGGTTTGTGCGCCGACATCCAGCAGTTGCTTGATCAGTACCGGATCGTTCCAGGCCGGGCGCACTACCGGGTGGCTCGCATAAGGTGCCACCGCCTGTAGCTGGCTTAACACCGTTTGCACATTGTTTGGCGCGTGTTCGCCGTCGATCAGCAGCCAGTCGAACCCAGCCCCGGCCAGCAGCTCAGCGCTATAGCTGCTGCACAGCCCTAGCCACAGGCCGATCTGCGGGCGTTTTTCCTGCAAGGCCTGTTTGAAATGGTTGGTTAGCATTACGTTCTCCATTAAGTATCTCCCCTCCCCCAGCCCTCTCCCGCAGGGAGAGAGCGTTAACCGATGATCTTGATTAGCCTGCACAAACCTCATCTGCCCTTACTCAAAGAGAGAGTGAGGGGATGCAATCAGACAAACCGGCAACTGATGCAGCCCATCGGACCGTAATCAGCATGGAAGGTATCGCCACGCTGTGCCGCCACAGGACGGGTAAAGGAGCCGCCAAGAATGATCTGCCCGGCTTCCAGCTCCACGTCATACGGAAACAGCTTGTTAGCCAACCAGGCCACGCCATTTGCCGGGTGATTCAACACCGCCGCCGCCACGCCAGACTCTTCAATCACGCCATTGCGGTACAGCAGGGCACTGATCCAGCGCAGATCCAACGCGTCCGGCTTGATCGGGCGCCCGCCCATCACCACCCCGGCGTTGGCGGCGTTATCAGAAATAGTGTCGAACACTTTGCGTGGCCGTTGGGTTTGCGGATCGACGTTATGGCTGCGAGCATCAATGATCTCCAGCGCCGGTATCACATAGTCGGTCGCGTTGTAGACATCAAACAGCGTGCAGTTTGGCCCGCGCAGCGGTTTCGCCAGCACAAACGCCAATTCCACTTCAACACGCGGCACAATGAAGCGATCGATCGGGATATCGCTGCCATCGTTAAAGAACATGTCATCCAGCAGCGCACCGTAATCCGGCTCGGTGATTTGCGAACTGACCTGCATAGCGCGTGAGGTCAGCCCAATTTTGTGCCCTTTCAGGGTGCGCCCTTCGGCGATCTTCAGCTCAACCCACTGACGCTGGATGGCATAGGCATCTTCGATAGTGATCTCCGGGTGATCCAGCGACAACGCACGGATCTGCTCCCGGTTCTGCTCGGCCTGATGCAGGCGCTGCACGGCTCGGCTCAGTACGTCTTTATCCAGCATTTACCCCCTCATTCAGTCCTTACGAAACAGTGCATGGACATTGTTTTGCTTAAAGTTCAGTACCGGATCCAGCTCTTCCATGGAAAAGGAGAGCGCCAGATAACGCTTAGCCATCAGCGCGGCAAAATGATCCTTTATCAGGATGAACAGCATTTCGCCCACCTGCTGGCGGCTTTCCAGGCTGCGTCCGTGACCAATCTTCAGCGTCATATGTACGAAGGCATAATTCTGTTTACCGTCGGCCATCTGCCAGGTATCCAACCAGATAGCGCGGCTACGGATGCCCGCCAACGGGAAGATGCCGGTTTCCGCCAGCGCATGATTCACCTTGGCGAACAGCGCAGGCAAATCCGCCTCCCGGCGGATGTTGTCAGTACATTCAGCGTAAAAATGGGGCATTTAATCACCTCAAACTTCAGCGGGAAGCGGGAATACCGCGTTGACCTGTCCGGTGCCGGAACTGGCGAACAGCGGGGTAACAAACTCCACTTTGCCCTGATACTTATCCCAGCCCAGCAGGCCCAACAGCATCACCGTGTCGTGCATATTGCCTTCGCCAAAGCAGTAGTTGGCGTATTCCGGCAGCATTTCGCAGAACTCCGTGAAACGCCCTTCCTCCCACAGTTTCACTACGCGTTCGTCCATCTGGTGGTCGAACTCGCGGGTATAGCTGTTCATGCCCTGCTCGGCGCGCTGGTCGTCGATAAAGCGGTGGGAGAGAGAACCACTGGCCAGCACCGCCACGGTACCGTCGTATTTCTCAATGGCGGTTTTGATGGCTTCACCCAGGCGGCGACTGTCGGCAAAGTCATGCACGGTGCAGAAGGCCGAAATGGAAATCACTTTGAAATGCTTGTCGCCGTTCATATAACGCATCGGCACCAGCGTGCCGTATTCCAGCTCCAGGCTCGGGATCTCGTGCGCCTTGGCACGCACCCCAAGCTTGCGGGCTTCATCGGCAATCATTTGGCCCAGCACAGGGTTGCCGTCATATTCATAGCTCATGTCGCGGATGAAATGCGGCAGTTCGTTACTGGTGTAAAGGCCTTTAAAGTGCGGGTTGCAGTTGATGTGGTAGGCGCTATTTACCAACCAGTGAGTATCGAACACAATAATAGTGTCGACGCCCATTTCACGGCAGCGGGTACCGATCTCTTTATGGCCATCAATGGCGGCCTGGCGGCAACCATGATGCTCACCTGGCAGTTCAGACAGGTACATCGAGGGGACGTGTGTTATCTTTGCGGCTAATGCTAATTTACCCATATGTCCTCCTATCCCCATCTTCTTTCGAACCGCAGCGTTGTTGCCTGCACTCACCCCAGCCACTGGCGTAAGGATGAGACAGCTTGGCGCCTGGCAGCAGCCCGAAATCTAATGGTTCTAGTCCTTGGTTGTTGTTTTAAAGGGCACGGCGCTATTTCACACTCCCCAACGAGGGATCGGGTGATCCCCCATGGAGATACAAACGTTTTTCATTTCGGCAAACACTTCGAAGCTGTACTCACCGCCCTCACGGCCGGTGCCGGAGGATTTAACCCCACCAAACGGCTGGCGCAGGTCGCGTACGTTCTGGGTGTTGACGAAAACCATGC
The DNA here is from genome assembly GCF_050632285.1 of Serratia sp. L9. Taxonomy (NCBI): domain Bacteria; kingdom Pseudomonadati; phylum Pseudomonadota; class Gammaproteobacteria; order Enterobacterales; family Yersiniaceae; genus Serratia; species Serratia sp. L9. The sequence goes on from NZ_CP192591.1 coordinate 315,585, forward strand.
CAGCTTCAATATTGCGGGCCAGGCGCAGCACCTTGCTAACATCCTGTGTCCAGATGTACGACGCGAGGCCGTACTCCACATCGTTGGCCATGCGCAGGCCGTCTTCTTCTGATTTGAACGGCAGGAGGCAGGCCACCGGCCCGAAAATCTCCTCCTGCGCGACACGCATACGGTTGTCGACATCCGCCAGCACCGTTGGGCGCAGGAAATGCCCATGGCTCAGACCCGTTGGCTTGTCCGGGCCACCTGCCAGCAGGGTTGCGCCTTCTTCGATGCCAAGACGGATATAGCCAGAGACTTTTTCCCAATGTTGCTGGCTGATCAACGCGCCCACCTGGGTATTGGGATCCATCGGATCCCCCACGCGCAGACGATTGGCACGTTCGGCAAAGCGTTTGACGAATTCCGGATAAATGCTCTCCTGGATAAAGATGCGTGAGCCTGCGGTGCAGCGCTCTCCGTTGATCGAGAAGATGGTGAACAGCGCGGCATCCAGCGCACGTTCAATATCGGCATCTTCAAAGATCAGCACCGGAGACTTGCCACCCAGCTCCATCGAGAATTTCTTCAACCCGGCGCTTTCAATAATGCGCCGGCCAGTGGATGTACCGCCGGTAAAGGACACCGCACGCACATCTTTATGGCGCACCAAGGCATCCCCGGCAGTAGAACCGTAACCCTGCACCACGTTCAGCACCCCTGCAGGAATACCGGCTTCCAGAGCCAGCTCGCCCAGGCGATCGGCAGTCAGCGGTGAAAGCTCGGACATCTTCAGCACAGCGGTGTTACCCAGAGCCAGGCAAGGCGCGGTCTTCCAGGTAGCGGTCATAAACGGCACGTTCCACGGCGACACCAGCGCACAAACCCCTACCGGCTGGATCAGCGTGTAGTTGAGCATCTTGTCGTCCACCGGGTAGGTGCGGCCATTCATCTGCTGGCAGATCTCGGCAAAGAACTCAAAGTTGTGCGAGGCACGTGGGATCAGGACGTTTTTGGTCTGGTGGATCGGCAGGCCGGTGTCGGCGGTTTCCATCTCGGCAATCTGCGGCACGTTCTGATCGATGAGCTCGCCCAGGCGACGCATCAGGCGTGCACGCTCTTTCATCGGCGTGTTGGCCCACTTGGGGAAAGCTTCTTTAGCGGCGGCTACCGCCTGGTCGATTTCGAGCTGGCCACCAGAAGCAACTTCCGCCAGCACTTCACCGTTAGCCGGGTTGGTGGTGGTGAAATACTCTTTGCTGGCGACGTTCTTGCCATTGATCCAATGGTTGATGGTTTTCATCCTTTGCTCTCCTCGTAATCTTTTTCACTGATGATGTGGTTAACCAAACGGCCAATACCTTCAATCTCGACCACCACTTCATCGCCCGGTTTTACGTCCGCCAGCCCTTTGGGTGTGCCGGTGGCGATCATGTCGCCCGGTTGCAGCGTCATAAACTCGCTCAGGTAGGCGATCAGGAAGGGGATGTCGAAAATCATGTCGGCAGTGGTGCCACGCTGGCGCAGTTCGCCATTGACATAGGTGCTGAGCGCCAGGTTATGCGGATCCGCAACGTCGTCACGATCGACGATGTACGGCCCAATTGGCGTCAAAGTATCGCGGCTTTTCACCCGCAGGTTCGGGCGGTAGTAGTTTTCGAGGTAATCACGGATAGCGTAGTCGTTACACAGGGTGAAACCCGCCACGTAATCCATCGCCTGCTCGCGGCTGACGTTACGCGCTGTTTTGCCAATCACCGCGACCAACTCAGCTTCATAGTGCATGTATTCCACTTCTGCCGGGCGGACTGAAACCTGGCGGTGGCCGGTCAGGGTATTTGGCCCTTTCAGGAATACCAGCGGTTCTTCCGGCGCTTTAAATTCCAGCTCACTGGCGTGATCGGCATAGTTCAGGCCCAAGGCAAAGATCGTGCCCTGCGCCGGTGGCAGCCATTCCACATCCCGTTCATCGAGCTTGCTGCCGTCTGGCAGCGTGACGCGTAACTGGTCGTCGACGGTAACGTTAACAATCTGGCCATGATGGCGGATACGAGCATGTCTCATGGTTATTCTCCCGCCTGCGTCACAGGGTTGGTAAGGGTGGGCAAGCCAGCGGCACGTACCGTTACTTTATCGCCCGGTTTGATTTCTACCCGCTGGTGCGGCGTGCCAATCAGTACAGCATCACCCGGTTGCAGGGTGATAAAATCGCTGATGGCGGCAATCAGTTCCGGTACTGAGCGCACCAGATCCGCCGTCGACCAACGATCCTGCTCCACGCCGTTGATCTCGGTGACGATCTCCAGATTGCGGGTGCTGCCAAGTGGTGCAATCTCACCCAGCGGGCAGAAGCCATCACGGCACTTGGCTTTGATCGCCGGGCGGTAAAAGCTGGTTTCCGGCAGGCTGACATCGTTGGCCAATGCGTAACCGGCAACATAGTCGGCCACCTTATCTGCAGGCACCTTGCGTGCGGTGCTGCCGATCACTACCGCCAGCGTGGCACCACTTTGCACGGTTTCACCGGCCGGGAATGGGATGCTGCCGCCGTTGGCGAGATGAGTATTACGCGGTTTGATAAACCATACCGGCGTCTTTGGCGGTGTTTGATAAGGGGACGCGCGGAAGGCTTGATCCCAGGCATCAAGCTGGCTGCGGTGGTTGAGTGCAACGGAAAATACGGTGCCTTTCATGCAGACTCCTTCAATGGCAGAAATTAATCATTAATATATTAACGATTAGTTTTATACGCTGTTCAGCTTTTACGCAACCTTGTTAATTTAATTTGTGATCGTGATAACGAAATATTCACAACCTGCGAACATTAGGTTTGTTAATCAGCAAATTAAGGCATTAAGTTGCATTCTTGCACTGCAGAATGCGTTTTCACGTTCTCCCCTGAGCAAAAATTGGCTATTATTAATTTATTAATAAAAACCCGTTGAAAGCTAAGGCTAGAAGCATGCATGAATCCTTGACCATTGCCCTGTTGCAGGCGCGTGAAACCGCCATGGGGTTCTTTCGCCCGATCCTGAAAAGCCACAACCTGACGGAACAGCAATGGCGCATCATTCGCGTGTTGGCCAACAGCCGATCGATTGAGTTCCACGAGTTGGCGGCGGAAAGCTGCATCCTGCGCCCCAGCCTGACCGGTATTTTGTCGCGGATGGAGCGGGATAAACTGATTTTCCGCCTCAAGCCAGTTAACGATCAGCGCAAGCTGTATGTCTCGCTGACCCAGCAAGGGCAGGAGCTGTATGAGCTGGCGCGTCATCAGGTGGAAAAGGGTTATGGCGAGATCGAAGCGGCCTTCTCCAAGCAGAAGATGGAACAACTGATGCTATTACTGGACGAGTTGATTCGCTTGGGGGATAAGCTGCCCAACAACGTGGTCGCACACCCCGGTAAATAGTCACACCAACAGCAAGGGCGCCCTGTGCGGCGCCCCTGTCAAAATAGGCAGTCTAAAATCTACGGGTGGCGAGTGATATTAAGGACTTGCGCGTGGGCTCCTACAGCAAAGTTGCTCAGGCTGCTAAAGTTGCTGCTCTGGTAGCCGAGGATCTTGCCATCGGTTTGCATCTCTTGCAGATCGATCATTATCACCCCAAGCGTTGGGACAATCTTTTCACGCCAGACAAACAGATACAGCTTTTCTGCCACTTTAACGTAATGGCAATGATCCACATCCGCCAGCCCCTTCTCCACGCCGTCCAGGCATTGCCAGGCATAGAAATTGTTATTCAGGTAGATATGCTCGTAACGTTCGGTCGGGCTATAGGTGTACATATTACGCATACCGATCAGCTCGTCGGTAAACTGCGGCAACGGCACATGGCTGTTGCCCAGGCGGCCAAAGCGTAATTCGGCATTCACCGCCGTCAGTGGCAGCCCTTGTTCTACCCGGCTAAAGGCATCCAGCCGTACTTGCGGCTCCTCCGGCAATTGGCCATATACGGCAGTAAAGTTGCCTTGCTGACGATTACAGACCAGCGTGATGGTGCTGTTGTCACGTTGCGGATCGAGGAAATCAATAAACAGGATCTCAGCGCGAATGCTGGTAGCACGGTAATCAACGCGTTGATCCCCCCAAAGCAACGTTTGGTCATGATTAAAACTGCAACTTACCGGGTCGCTTTCAGCGAAATGAAACTCCAGCGTCATACCGGCCAAATCCTGCTGCTCCAGCGTATGGCTATGGGGAGCGAAACCTTCTGCCAGTGCGCCAACCTGAATAAACACCGCCTCTGAACTCATGACAATCTCCTTAACTAAAAGCTAATGTGGGCACATCTACAATCGTCGAGCCGCCATCGGCGACCAGTGTCGCGCCGGTAATGATCGAAGCCTGCGCTGAGCAGAGAAAACGGCACACCTGCGCAATCTCTTCGGCACTGGCCGGGCGGCGCAGCGGCACGTCGCGGCAAACATGAAGGTAAGCCTGTTCCAGCGTTAAGTGGCGTGCCGCCATCAACGGCTGCATCTCTTCATCCGCCATTGGCGTCATCACCCAGCCGGGGCAGACGGCATTGGCACGCACGCCTTGCGGGCCATAATCGCGGGCAATAGAGCGCATCAGGCCGATCAGCGCGTGCTTGGCAGTGACATAGCCACAAACCTCCGTCCCGGCGGCCAGCGAGGCAATCGATGCCACCAACAGCAGATTACCGCCGCTGTTCACCAATGCCGGCAAACAGGCCCGGGCGCTGGCGAAAGCGCTGTTAAGATTGCTGTCCAGCGCTTGCTGCCATTGGGCATCGCTTAGCTCGGTAATACGCCCTGATCCCATTCCGCCAGCGCTGGCGATCAGGCAATCGATACGCCCCGCCTGCTGTAAAATTCTTGGCAAAATGTCTGTTTGCCAACTGGTGCCATTGGCCGCATCCCCCACCACCGCATGGGCCCCAATCTCATCAGCCAACACCGCCAGCGGTTCTCGGCGGCGGCCAACCACAAACACCTGATCACCTTCCTGCGCCAGCAGGCGCGCGCAAGCGGCACCAATGCCAGTACCGCCGCCGGTTATCACCACGACTCTAGCCATCGCATTTCCCCATCAGTTGGCCGATCATCAGGAAGCTGCTCAGCAGCAAACGCCGCTGCTCGGTCTCTAATCGCAGATAGCGGCGGCTGGCAGGAAGGCGGCTGACGACTTCGGAAGCGGCAAAGTGTTCGATATCCAGCCACCAGTGCCCCTCTTTTACCGTCAGTGTGGCACGGCGGAAATCGAGCTTGGCCAAGGTTTCGCCAATTTGCGGGTATTGTGCTAAAGCGGCAATAAGCTGCCGAGCACCTTGGTGCCTGGCTTTGGTGCGGTAAATAACGCCATTACGGCGCAACCAGCCGCCGGTGATGATGTTCAGCACCATAGATTCAGCATGGCTGGTCTGGCCCTGCAAACGAAAACGCTGGGTGACGATATGCGCCAGAAACAGTGACTGCACCTGTTCGCAGACGTCAATAACCGGCCCCTGTGGCAGCGTAATCTGGAGTTGCCGAGTAGCCACGCGCTCGCAGGCGTAGGGCTGCAAATTAGCCACCAGTCTGTCTAGCGTCACCCCCGGTTGATAGCCCGGAGGATCGCGGTGCCAGAAACGGTTAAGTGAGGGAAGTAAGCCGATCAAACGCCACCTCCTCGGCTTCTGCCTTGCTGAAGGCGTTCTCCAGGACTTCTTCGACCGGCACCGGTTTGAACGGGTTGACCTTCTGCACAAACAGCGTCCAGAACAGCGCATAAGCGGAAGTCAGGCCGATCATGATGCCAAACGGAATGTAGACATCACGCGGGTTCATCCCTGGTGGGGTGATGTAGAAGATCGCCAGCACGATACCGATGCTGGAGACAATCTGCGGCAGCGGGAACCAGGGCGATTTATAGGCTCGTGGCAGATCCGGGCGACGAATACGCAGGATCACCACCGAGCAGGTCACTAACAGATAGGCCACGCCCCAGGCACAAACCGCCGCCAATACCATCGGCATAATGCGGTCGAGGTTGCCCTGAATGGCGAAGGCATGAACACAAGGGATCAGCACCGCTGCGGCAATCGCCACCACCGGGGTTTTAAATCTTGGGTGCAGGTAGGCAAAGATGCGCGGCATGGCACCGTCCAGTACCATACCGTAGATAATGCGCGGCACCGCCGCCATCAAGGTATTAATGGTGGCCGCCCCGGCCAGCAGCAACCCGACGCCCAGCCAGTATTTGCCAAAGTTGCCCATTACCTGGCCAGCAAACGCCGGAATGGCCATTGGCGTATCCAGCAGGTGCACGTTATTGGCGGCATCGACCACCACGTTTTCCACCTGATGGCTGAGCGCCGCCCCATACAGCGCCATGCACAATGCCACACCACATAGCCCCAGCGACATGGCTCGCGGGATCACTCGGTGAGAACGTTTGATTTCCGGGGCCATCGGCGTCACCAGTTCACAGCCGACAAACATAAACATCGCCATGCCTACCAGACTGAATACTGCAAAGGGGTCGCTTACGCTGATTGCCGACCCAAACCACCCCTCTAATGGCACCGAATGAGGCAGCAGCAACCCGCTTATTGAGAAAATCATCAACGTGGTCCACATACAGAAAGTCAGTACCACTTCCGCCTTGCCAAAAGCTTCAATACCCAATGCATTCAGCAGGCCGAAGATGATCACCAGCCCCACGCCAACCATCCACGAACTGTTGTGGCTCTCCATCAGGGTATTGAGATGTTCAAAATTCACCAACGCCATAATGCCGGAGAGAATGGTTTCGGCGGTACCGGCAAAGATATGGACAATCAGATAGGCAGACAGGGTACCTGTGATGGCAAAAAAGCGCCCCATACCGCAGGAGATATAGTCATACACCGAACCGGTGGTCGGCAGGATCGACGCCGCCTCCGAGAAGGTGGTGAGCTGGGCTTGCATCATGATAAAGGCGATCAGCATCGCCAGCGCGAAGGTGTCTCCCCCGATGCCAAAACCGCTGGTGACGGTGAGGATCACCGGGCTGGCCATGATCACCCCAACCGAACTGGCTAAGGTGGTGGGGAACCCGACCTTGCCCCGTTCTAACTGGGCATTAAGCCGTGACGACAGGTTCATGGTTACTTCCTCTTCGTGTTGTTGTGACCCGGTGTTGAATCTCACTATAGGAAGGAAAGGAAAAGGCTGGCTATCGTCCTTAAGGACGAGGGAAATTAACTTGTGTCAGTAAACCGTTTTTTCAGCATCAGGGTTAACCCAGAAACCGTTGTAAATTCAGCAGCAAGCTATTCGACAGTTTTATTAATGTATTAATGAAACACCTTGCAGGCACCAAGACAACACCGCTCAAAAAAACATGGAGATGTTGTTATTAGTGCATTTTATTGCAATAACGCTCACGTTGTTAACATGTTTTTATTGTGTTAAATAAATGCTGCACATATGCTTATTTCGTTCACATATCGTTCAATTGCCCCAACCGGGTCCTTCAGTTTACTGAGCGTTCAAGGGAGGAAAATGACTCATGCAAACCACATCATCCCCCATGCGTGACGACGCGTTTATCTCGAGTTGTCTGAATACCATTGCGCACTTGATCCCAGTTTCTGCGGGCGTTTTTTACCTGGTAGATCAAGAGTTGCAGCCAGATCACTATATTTTGCATAACATTACCGACAGCACGCACCGGCAATATATGGATCATTTTCAACCGCTCGATCCGTTGAAACCGGCCAACTTCCGCCAGCAGGACATCACCATGGTCGGCATGACACCATCGGCGATAGCCAGTAATAGCCATTATTACCACGACTTTATGCTGCCCAACCGCATGCGCGACATGACGGAGATCTTTATCCGCCAGCGTAAAAGGATCATTGCCGGTGTTTCCCTGATCCGCGATACCCCCTTCACCGAGCTGGAGCGCAGCCGATTACGGGCGGTGATGCCATTGATAGAGTTGGCCACGCGGGATCTGTTGCCGGATGCGCAAGCGCAGCTGCTGACCGCCAAGGAGCAGGAGATCGTCAATATGGTGCGTGAAGGAGCCTGCAATAAACGCATTGCCTTGAAGCTCGGCATTTCTTTATCAACGGTCAAAACCCATATGCGCAATATCTTTGCCAAAACCGCCGTGGTAAACCGCACCGAATTGGTATCCAGCGGATTTATCGCCCAGGGCTGAAGCCTGGGTATTCCCCAGATTGATGACAAAGCGAGATATAAAAGAAAATGGGGTGCTGATCACGGCGAAACATGCTCAGTATTTCTGGCAGGCGTAGAACAATGGGTAACTTAACCGGCATGGCTGCCTACAATGACGCTGGCCGTGACCAAACCAGCAGGTAATCGCAGAGCGCCGTCCTGGGCCCTGCGATTACCGTTTATCCTGCTGCTGGATAACGCTTAACTCTGTGGCGCTTGTGCTGGAACGTCTGCAGGCACTTCTGTTGGGGCTTCTGTTGGGGCTTCTGCTGGCACTTCTGCTGGAGCTTCTGCAGGCGCTTCTGCTGGCAATTGGCTTACATTAACCGGCATACCAGAACGAGCTTTGATGGCTGCATCCACTTCACTCTGGTTAACCACCGGATCCATCAATACTTTGCCTACCGACGCGCTGATAGTGACCGGCACAGGATCTTTTGATTTCAGTTCTTCTTCGTTGGCAGAAAGTGGGTTGTGCACTTCCAGATAGCGTGAACCGTCTGGCTCAACGGTAGCTTTCAACGGCTCATTGATAAACTGCACGCGGGTGCCAACTGGCACGCTGTCGAACAGGTATTTGATGTCATCAGCACGCAGACGCACGCAGCCATGGCTCACACGCAGGCCAATACCGAAGTTGGCGTTGGTACCGTGGATGGCATAAAGGCGGCCAACATACAGCGCATACAGCCCCATCGGGTTATCTGGGCCTGCCGGGTAGACCGCTGGCAGAATTTCGCCATCGGCGGCGTACTCTTCACGCATTTTAGCGGTCGGCGTCCAGGTTGGGCCGTCCTTCTTGCGCTGTACCGTGGTAACCCAGTTCAGCGGCGTATCTTTACCCAACTGGCCGATACCGATCGGCAGTACAACCACGGTTTTAGTGCCTTTCGGGTAATAATACAGACGCATTTCCGCGCTGTTGATGATGATGCCTTCACGCGGGGCATCCGGCAGGATCAACTGCTGCGGAATAATCAGCGTGCTGCCAGGCAACGGCAGGAACGGGTCAACACCAGGGTTAGCCTCCAGCATATTGCTCAGGCCCATCTGGTATTGAGCGGCAAAGCTCTCCAACGGCAGCTTGCTGTCTGCAGGAACGGTAATCTGAATATTTTCCCCAACCAGGCGACTATCTTTGGCGGGCAAAGGGTATACAACAGCGAAGGCTGCCTGGCTGAAGGCAACCAAAGCAGTAAACAGGGTTAATAACGCGCGAATGCTCATTTTCATCTTCGTATTAGAGTGGTGGCCGCACTGGCTAAAAATGGTATGTGTTCTTTACCCTGGATATTTCAAGTCAGGCTTGAAAGATGGCGGGTATATCCGGCCATAGTTGACCGGATGCGCATTATATGTGCACTGGGCACCCGGAGGGAAACATTACTGGCGCAAATATCACACTTTTTTGTAGCCAGATGCAGTGGCCTGGGGAGATTTGCTGAAGATCGGCGTTAGCACGCCCGGATATCCCCTTCGCCACGCCGGATCGGGATAAGATATTCGCAGCTGATCGCGGCCTGATCGTCCGCGTAGCAGACGCCTTGCGTCGGGTAAATACGCTCAATATCCTGCCCAGCTCGCCGCACGGCATTCATCTGTGGAATAGCAGTGTCATACAATCGCGCGATAAAACGCTGTAATCCTTCAACCTGGCCTTGATAGGCAAAGCGAGCATACTCGCCTTGTTCGATGATCACCCGCTCACCCGACGCGTCTTTTTCTGGCATCGCTGCGGTGTAAACCATGCGCTGGCGATCCCGCTGCCGGGTATCTGCCTCCAGACTCGTCAGGCCATAGGCCACTTCAGGCATCCCTTGATCCGGCTGCAACAGGCCCCGCCATGCATGCTGGCGTAGCCGCTTTTTCGAATCCCCCAATTGCCCCAACGTGCAGCTGCCATGCTGGGTGTTTCCCACCAGCCGCAGGGAGGGCAGCATAATAATATCCGCCTGCGGCAAGGGTTCACCCATCATGTTCAGTAATGGTTGCAAACCGTAACTGGGCCAGTCATCGCTACGGCGATAAGCGGCGGGCGGCAAACCAAACTGTTTTTTAAAGCCCCGGGTAAAGGTCTGCTGGGAATCGAACTGATATTTGTCAGCGATACAGGCAACCGTGGCGCTGGTCAGACGCAACTCACGCGCAGCGGCGGTCAGCCTTCTGCGCCGGGCATAGGTGCCTAACACCTGGCCAGTCAGCTGTTTGAACATTCGTTGCAGATGCCATTTTGAATAACCGGATCTGGCTGCGATATGATCCAGCGTCAGTGGCTGATCCAGACTTTGCTCAATCCAGGCCAGCAATTGACTGATGACGTTTTCCTGGTGCATGGCCTCTCCTTTGCTGTCATAAGTAAGTGGCGCTTATTGTATCTTCGTGAGTGCTAGACCGCATTGCACAATCAAGACATAATATTGTTCAAATGCGCCAAACTGATAACAATTCTCATGAGAGCTGCCTGCCAAGAAACCAAGCCCGATATCGATAATGTGCCACGCGACATCTTCGCCGTTCAGGCCTCAACCGTGCAACGGGGCTGGGAAATGGCCCATCATCGCCATCGTAAGGCGCAGTTGATCTACACCGTTCGTGGCATGATCCGCTGCGAGGTGGAAAACGGCCTGTGGCTGGTGCCGCCACAATGTGCGTTATGGATGCCCAGCAACGTCAGCCACTCAGCACAAGCTACCAGCCAAAGCGAATGTTATTGCCTGTTTGTGGAACCGAACGCCATTCCCGGCCTGCCGCAAAGCTGCTGCACCCTGACGGTCTCCCCTCTTTTACGTGAACTGCTGCTGCAGGCCAGCCAATTCGACATCCTCTACCCGGAAGCGGGCCCGGAGGGCCGGTTGGCGAAAGTCTTGCTGGATCAGTTGGCCACCGCGCCGCTGGAGAACCTGCACCTGCCGGTATCCCAGGATGCCCGTATCCGGCAGCTCACCGAGCAACTGCTGGCAAATCCTGCCGATAAATCCACCTTGAAACAGTGGGCGCAACGTGTTGGCATGAGTGAACGCTCGCTCAGCCGCACGCTGCAACAGCAAATGGGCATGAGTTTTGGCCACTGGCGGCGGCAACTGCATGTGATGCTGGCCCTGCAACATCTGACCCTTGGGGAAAGCGTACAGAAGGTAGCGCTGGATCTGGGCTACGAAAATGCCAGCGGTTTTGTCACCATGTTCCGTAAAGCGGTCGGTAAACCACCGGCACGCTACCTGGCAGAAAAAGCCGTTGCCGATCAAGCACCTTCCGGCACTATCCCGCTGTAAAACCAACACCTTGGCCCGCAACATCATAACCTTGATGGGGGAAGGAGGTATTCCACAGGGGACGACGATCATTTTGCCCTGATCCTCTTTGGAGTGGGCGAGTAACCCATGATGAGCTCCCGATTGTTGAGCCCTCAAGCAATCTATTCAGCCATAACACGGTTTATCAGATTACTAAAAGTACTGCCGAACGCTTAGGCTGGATCCCGATCCAAGAGTGACTTCCTTCAAAACAAACCCAGGTAATTTCAGGCGTAACCCCCTGCTCTCTGGCGTTAACGTGATATCCATCGCCAGTATCAATAAAAACGCTGCCTTTCCGTAAAAATAATGATTATGATTATCATTAGCAAACAGATCGACATGCAACGACGTGATCGGTCAAATTTTTGCTTTCGATTCAATGTTGAGCCCAATTTAACGCCAGTTGCCTGGGCACTGGGGTGACCTGTATTTTAATGAAATGGAGCTTTTATGAACGCTATAACGACCAGCCGTAAGTTCAGCGGGCGTGTGGTTTATCCTCTTATGCTACTCACTTCCCTGATGTTCTCTACCACGCTGCAGGCGCAGACGGAAACCGAACTGTTGCGCAAACCGGTCGGCAAAGGGGCTTACGAGATGGTGTACAGCCAAGGTGAAAATGCCCTGTATCTGGCAACCTCACAAAGCCGCAAGCTGGACAAAGGTGGCGTAGTCTATCGCCTCGATCCGCAAACGCTGGATATCACGCAGATTATTCATAACGATATCAAGCCGTTTGGCGCCGCCATCAACACCCAGACCGACACCCTCTACTTTGGCAACACCACCAATAGCTCAGTGACTGCTATCGATGGTAAAACCGGTGAAGTGAAAGGCCGCCTGGTGCTGGATCCGCGTAAACGCTCTGACACCGTAAAACCACTGGCACCGCGTGAGTTGGTGGCCGACGCCAGCACAGACACGGTCTACATCACGGGTCTGGGTGAGTCTAGCGTTGTCTGGGTGGTCGATGGCAAGGATCTGACTCTGCGCGCCACCATCACCGAAACCGGGAAGTTTGGCACCGGCCTGGCACTGGATGCCGCAGCCAGCCGCCTGTATGTTACCAATGCCGAAGGCGAATTGGTGACTATCGACACCAAAACCAACAAGGTGCTGTCGCGTAAAAAGCTGGATGAATCAAAAGAACATTTCTTCCTGAATATCAGCCTGGATCCAGCAACACATCGCGCATTTATCACTGATTCCAAACAGCCGCAGGTATTGGTAGTCGATACCAATAACGGCAATGTGCTGCAGAAGATCGACGTGCCAGAATCTCTGGCGGTGCTGTTTAACCCGGCACGCAATGAAGTGTATGTCACCCACCGTAAAGAAGGCACCGTGAGCGTGATCGACGCTAAAAACTACAAGCTGCTGGAGACCATCAAGACTCCGGTTCACCCGAACAGCCTGGCGCTGTCACCGGATGGTAAAACGCTGTATGTGAGCGTAAAACAGGCATCAAGCCGTGAGAAAGAAGCGACTGCGCCTGATGATGTGATCCGTATTGCGTTGAAATAATCCCCTGGCGCTATGCCTTTTGCAGGTATGGCGCCCCCTCCTCCCCCGTTTAATCTCCCCCGACGTTGCCGAACCCTCAATAAAAATGTCATCAACAGCGCTGGCTTACAGCATAACGAGGGTAGGCAATAGCGATGGTGCCTGGCATAGTAAATGGATCCCTTAACACGATGCATTAACTTCGGGCAAAGCACATGGCTGCCGTAAATCTCTGGACTCGGGAACAACTGCTGGTGGCTTTCACGCTATACAGCCAAATCCCCTTTGGCAAATTACACGCCCATAACCCCGACATTATTCACTACGCGGGTTTGATTGGCCGCACACCTTCGGCGCTGGCAATGAAACTGGTCAACATCGCCAGCCTGGATCCCTTTATCATTCAATCTGGCCGCCGTGGGCTAACCGGTGCCTCCAAAGCCGACCGTGCGCTGTGGCAAGAAATGAGCCTCGACAGTGACGCCTTTGAGCTGCAATGCCAACTGGCAATGACGCAGTTGCAGCCGCCAATGATCGCCTTGCATGACAGCGGTATGGAAGACTTCAGTGGCAGAGAAAGAACCACCATCATCAATGCCCGTGTTGGCCAACAACTGTTTCGCAAACGTGTACTGGATGCTTATGAAAACCGCTGCTGCCTGACCGAACTGGAAGAACCGATGCTATTGGTCGCCAGCCATATACGCCCCTGGAAGAAATCCGTTGAGCATCAGCTCAATCCAAGCAACGGTTTATGCCTCTCCAACCTGCATGATAAAGCGTTCGATCGTGGGTTAATCACCTTTAATGAACATCTGGAATTAGTGCTTTCGCCACGTCTTAAACAGCTTAAAAGCGTGATCAGCGAAGAGAATTTCGCCAAATATGAAGGCCGCAGGCTGAGGTTACCGATCGGCTTCCCGCCCGATGCCAGCCAGTTGGCCTATCATCGGCAGAATATTTTTATCGCTAACGGCTGAAAGCAGTTCGGTAAGTTTCACAATGGGCCACGGCCAGGGCGCGATCCTTATCGCGCTTTTTTATTCATTATTGAGCACTAATCAGCCCCTTCCTCTGCCCATTGTCAAGCAACGTCAGTCCCGCTTACGAACTATTTTCACTTATCTTACCGAGGCTTATCTTGAGCTAACGATCTGCGTGCCATAGGGTATCTGGAGGAAGAGGTAATGGTCTGAATCAGCGCAAAAGGGATAACAATCATGGTTGAAGCTCTTAGAAATCCTCTGCTTGGTCTGATGTGTTTATCAATGGTTGGCTGTGCCAATATGAGCGACAATGATTTCGCCGCTGCCAGTATGATTGTTGTCGGTGTTGGCGCACTGGTCGCTTTGGCGCTGATAAACGACAGCGGTGATGAAGAGCAGAAAGATCGGAACAGCAAAAACCCGCATAAACATAACGCTAGCCATGAGCATGGCAAAGACCATCGCGCAAGGCGATAACGATGAAGGCCCTGGGAGTGACTCGCAGGGCCGTTAACAACACAACATCGATGAGTTCGCGGTGATTTAAGAGGAACACTTCTCCAGGCTGATTACACCATCACCGTGCGGTAGAGCAATTGATCCAACGAACTATCGCTCCGTGCAGGGCTATCGGGCAACGCTTTTTGCCGTGGATCCGCCGTTAATTCCTGCGCGATAAACGCGTGGACCAACGCCCTGCGTGGGCCATATTCTGCCTCACCAGCACGCCGTTTCGCCGCCAGTAACTCATGGATCTCAGCCAATAAAAGTGGGTCTTTCACCGTTCCGGCCAGCAACTGGTCAAAACGCATCGGCGGTACCCCCTTGCCTGCCTCTATCCAACGTACCGCCAATAACGGGCGCAGCACGTAAAAATACTTCTTCAGCCGCACCTGTTCACCCTGCAAATAACCGCGAAAGTTTTTCCGCGCCATTGAAAGATAGTGCCAACGTGCGCGCTGCGCAGAAAACCATTCGGGCACAATGCTGCGCAACTGCGCCACGCTTTCTGGCGTTTCCTGATACACCACCGGAGAATCCAGCCACTCGATCAGCGTCGGGTTGGCCCGTTTGAGCAAGCCAAGCGCTTTGCGCCATTCCCAACCGCACACATCCAACTCATGATCGATTGGCAACTCGATCACATCGCGTTGCGGTTCTACCCGCAGATACCACTGCGGCGGGTGGACATACAAAAAGCGCACGTCGTAATCACTGTCCAGGGAGGCAAAGCCCCAACCACGGCTGCCAGATTCGCAGGCGTAAAGCACCCGCACATCGTAACGCTGTTCAACCTCGCGCAACACCTGCCATACTTTTTCCCGCATGGCACTGTCTACGCCATTTAACTGCTGTTCCATCATGTTATCCTTTCACACAAACCACCTGACGCAGGGTATGAACAATCTCTACCAGCGAAGATTGCGCGGCCATCACTGCATCAATGTCCTTGTAAGCCATAGGGATCTCATCGATCACATCGCTGTCTTTACGGCACTCTACATGCTCGGTCGCTCGGATCTGATCGGCTACGGTGAAACGCTTTCTCGCCGCCGTGCGGCTCATGGTCCGCCCGGCACCATGGCTGCAGGAGCAGAAGCTTTCTTCGTTACCCAACCCGCGCACAATAAAGCTTTTCGCGCCCATCGAACCGGGGATAATCCCCATCTGCCCTTTCTGCGCGGATACCGCACCTTTTCGTGTCACCAGCACCGGCTCACCAAAATGCGTCTCACGCTGTACATAGTTATGATGGCAATTGACCGCCTCCTGCTGCGTGGTAAACGGCTTGGTCACAGTGCGCGACAGCGCGGCCAGAACGTGCTCCATCATTACTTCCCGGTTATGACGGGCAAAGTCCTGCGCCCAGCCAACGGCCTCCATATAATCTTCAAAATGCAGGCTGCCTTCTTCGAAATAAGCCAGATTACGATCGGGCAAGTTGGCGATATGCTGTTGCATATCCTGCTGCGCCAGGGAGATAAACAGCGAACCGATCGCATTCCCCACACCACGGGAACCACTGTGTAACATCACCCACACCTGCTGCGCTTCATCCAGGCAGACTTCGATAAAGTGGTTACCCGTCCCTAACGTTCCCAGATGCTGATAGTTGTTGGTTTTCAGCAACGATGGGTATTTGTCGGTCAGACGTTTAAAGCGCGGCGCCAAAGCAGCCCAATGCTGATCGACCCGGTGCGGCGGGTTGGCCCAGGCACCCTTATCTCTTTTCGAACGGGTGGAAGTTCGGCCATGCGGTACCGCCTGTTCGATAGCACTACGCAGCCCGGCCAGGTTATCTGGCAGATCGGCGGCCACCAGCGAGGTACGCACCGCAATCATGCCGCACCCGATATCCACGCCAACAGCCGCCGGGATAATCGCACCGCGGGTAGGGATCACGCTGCCAATGGTGGAGCCCTTACCCAGATGCACATCCGGCATTACTGCCAGGTGTTTGAAAATAAATGGCATTTTTGCCGTATTCAGTAATTGTTCCCGCGCTTCTGGCTCTACGGGCACGCCCTGTGTCCACATCTTGATCGGTGCGCTATTCACCGGTGCCAGCAATTCATAGTTATTTTTCATTGTTGTAATCATCCTTTTCCTGTTACGTAATGAATATTGCTAAAGGCGTGCCAATAATGAATAAACAGAAATTAAAAACATAATGCATTGAAATAAAAACAAAAATAATAAATAAAATTCGGCTGGAGCGGCTAGTCACAAACCGATATCTTATCTTTCAGGATAGCTATTTATCTAAAGGGATAATATGAAACGCAGAGTGGTGATCGGGGTTCTGGGAACAAAGCTGGACAGACGCGGCAAAGGGGAAAACCGCTGGAGTAAGTGGCGGCCAACGGTCGGGCTATGCCAACAGGCCGATCTGCCGGTTGATCGTCTGGAATTGCTGCACCAGCCACGTGATAAAGGCATGGCGCAGCAGGTGGCGCAAGATATTGTGTCGGTGTCACCCACCACCGAGGTCGTGTTGCAACCTGTCGCCCTCCAGGATCCCTGGGATTTCGAAGAGGTGTACAGCGCCTTTTTAGATTTCGCCAGCCGCTATCCGTTCGATACCGAGAATGAAGACTATCTGGTTCATATCACTACCGGCACTCACGTTGTGCAGATTTGTTGGTTCCTGCTGACGGAAGCGCGCTATCTCCCCGCCCAGCTGTTGCAAACCGCCCCCGGTGACAAAACCGATCGACCTTCACCGCAGGGGATCTGCTCGGTGATCGATCTGGATCTCAGCCGCTATACCGCTCTCACCAGCCGTTTTTTGCGGGAGCAACAGCGCTCGGTGTCATTCCTGAAAGCCGGCATCGAGACGCGCAACGCCACCTTTAACGCCCTGATCGACCAGATAGAACGCGTGGCCCTGCGCTCCAATGCCCCGCTGCTGCTCACCGGGCCTACCGGAGCCGGTAAATCCTTCCTGGCAGAGCGAATCTTCCAACTGCGGCAATCACGCCATCGAGTAAAAGGCCGGTTTGTGGCGGTGAACTGCGCCACCCTGCGCGGCGATAATGCCATGTCGACCCTGTTCGGCCATGTAAAAGGGGCATTTACCGGCGCATTGCAGGCGCGGGCTGGCCTGTTGCGTGAGGCCGACGGCGGCGTGTTGTTCCTGGATGAGATTGCCGAACTGGGGCTGGATGAACAGGCAATGTTGCTGAAAGCCATTGAAGAGAAAAAATTTTTCCCCTTTGGTGCCGATAAGGAAGCCAGCAGCGATTTCCAACTGATCGCCGGTACCCATCGCAATATGCGCGATTGGATCAGCCAGGGGCATTTTCGCGAAGATTTATACGCCCGTATCAATATGTGGACTTTCCCGCTACCTGGCCTGGCCGAACGGCGTGAAGATATTGAACCGAATATCGAATACGAATTACAGCGCTTTGCCCGCAGTAACCAGACGCAGGTGCGTTTTGACAAAGACGCCAAGCTGCATTATCAGGCTTTTGCCCGTTCTGCGCAGGCGGCCTGGCGCGGCAATTTCCGTGAGTTGGGTTCCTCCGTGGCCCGCATGGCAACGTTGGCAGAACAGGGGCGCATCACTCTGGCTTTGGTTGACGAAGAAATCGCCCGGCTGAAATCCCACTGGCAAGATAGCCCCGCCACTTCATTACCTGCCGGGCTGGGTGAAATCGATCTGTTTGAGCAAAGCCAGTTGGAAGCGGTGCTGAAGGTATGCCGAGCCTCCTCTTCCCTGTCAGAAGCCGGGCGGCAACTGTTTGCCGTCTCACGCCAGCAGAAAAAGCAGCCCAACGATGCTGACAGGTTACGCAAATACCTGGCGCGTTTTGGATTAAGCTGGGAAGAAGTGCGCACCATGTAATATACCCAGAGTCATTGGAGTGGCGGCCAACAACGCTGCCCCTTCAAGTAACAAGGGTATGCGATTAAAACGGATATCCCTGCTCCACCACCGCCAACAACTCGGTGATATAAGGCGTGGCCGGTGTTTTCACCAAGGCAGGGAAAAACACCTGTGGCTGCGGGAAAACCTCCAACACATAGCAATGTGGCAACTTGCTGGCATCCACCTCAGAGCTGGGCAGCAGTGTCGCAGCCTCAAGGCCGGACTCTATCCAATCGAGGATCACCCCCGGCTGGGTGATATGCATGATCACATCCGGGTTTGCCCCTCCTTTGCGGAACAGATCCAATAGTGTTTCATACACGCCGGAATCGCGGGCCCGATGCAGCAATACCAGCGGTAGCTGGCCTAACTCGATAAAAGGAAAGGGATCTTTTGGTTGCCCGGCCACCAGTTTTTTATTAACCACCGCCACCAGCTTCACCGGATTAAAGGCAATAACGTCGTAACCTTCGCTCTGATAGGGCTTTTGGATCAGGGCCACATCAATGGTCCCATCCTGCAAACAGGTTTCAAGGCTGCTGGAATCCGCCACCGTCACGCTTATTTCCGTATGCGGATTACGCCGATGCAATTCCAAAAATAACGGCTTGAAATACGATTGGAACAAGTGAGTCAAACCAATTCGCAATAAACAACGCTCACGATGGGCAATCTGGAGGGTTTCCCGCGCCGTATCTTCAACCTGCCTTAATAACTCACAGGCCTTACGATAAAGAAAATAACCCGCATTCGTGACCTCCAGGCGATTCCCTTTGCGAATAAACAGGGCAACGTTCAGCTCTTCTTCCAGCTCCTGAATACGTTTGCTCAGCGGGGGCTGCGCCATATTCAGCAGGCGAGCCGCCTTACTGAATGAACCTTGTTCCACCACCTTGCAAAAATACCTCAACCTTTTTAGATCCATACCCCGGCCCATGTCACAAGAGGATTGCCATTTTTACCCTGTACGCTAATCAACCCGAGTATACCCTATGAATTTCAACTTACCGCCAGGCAAAGGTTAGCGGCGTTATACACTTTTCTGGTGTGGGCTCTGGCACCAAAACGGTATTGGCCTGCCTTTCCGCTGGAGAATATATTTTTAATTAACAATGACTTTATATTCTGATTAGCGGAAATGACCATGACCGAACATGAAAACAAAAAACCTAAAAATGACGTGTATGATTTACGATCCGCCTTGGCTTTATTGAAAACTTTGCCGGGCGAATACGTAGAAACCAAGGTGGCAGTGGATCCCCAGGCCGAATTGTCCGGCGTATATCGTTATGTCGGAGCAGGCGGCACCTGCCAGCGGCCAACGCGTAAAAATGGCCCGGCGATGGTCTTCCATAACATCAAAGGTTTTAACGATATCAGCGTGGCAATTGGTTTAAATGGCTCCCGTAGACGGGTCAGCGAATTCCTCAATTGCCCGCCAGAAAAGTTGGGGCATCTGTTGAAGGATTCGGTGCAATGCCCGATCCCAACGGTGGTGGTGGCGCCAGATAAAGCACCATGCCGTGAAGTGATACACCTGGCCAGCGACCCCGATTTTGATCTGCGCAAATTATTACCTGCCCCCACCAATACCGAAGAGGATGCCGGGCCTTACATCACTATGGGGCTATGCTATGCCTCCGATCCAGATACGCACGAATCCGACATCACCATCCACCGCCTGTGTATCCAGGGCCGGGACGAACTCTCCATGTGGCTGACGCCGGGGCGCCATATTGATGCTTTTCGTATCAAGGCAGAAGAGCAAGGTCAGCCATTGCCAATCTCTATCAGCATCGGCGTTGATCCTGCCATTGAGGTTGCGGCCTGCTTTGAACCCCCAACGACACCGCTTGGCTTTGATGAGTTGAGTATCGCCGGAGCACTGCGTGGCCGGGCGGTGGAAATGGTGCAATGTATCACCATCGATGAAAAAGCCATCGCCCACGCGGAGATTGTGATTGAAGGTGTGTTGCTGCCCAACGTGCGTGTACGTGAAGATCAGAACACCCATACCGGCAAGGCAATGCCAGAGTTCCCCGGTTATACCGGTGAAGCCAAGGAGGCCATTCCGGTGATCAAAGTCACCGCCGTGACGCATCGCCATAACCCGATCTGGCGAACCACGCTCGGCCCTGGCGAAGAACATGTGAATATGGCGGGGATCCCAACTGAAGCCAGCATTCTGGCGCTGGTGGAACGGGCGATGCCCGGTAAACTACTGAACGTTTTTGCCCACAGCGCCGGGGGCGGCAAGTTGCTGGCAGTGATGCAGTTCAAAAAATCCGCTTCTACCGATGAAGGGCGCCAACGTCAGGCTGCGCTGTTGGCGTTCTCTGCCTTCCCGGAGCTGAAACACGTTGTTCTGGTTGACGACGACGTGGATATCTTTGATAGCGACGATGTACTCTGGGCAATGCAGACCCGCTATCAGGGCGATGTCGATACCGTTTTCATTCCTGGCGTGCGCTGCCACCCGCTGGATCCCTCCCAGATGCCTGCCTATAGCCCGAGCATCCTGCAGCAAGGCATGTCGTGCAAAACGCTGTTTGACTGTACCGTGCCCTTCCACCTGAAAAGCCACTTTGAACGTTCGAAATTCAAAGAGGTAGAGGTAAAACATTTCCTGCCTGACTTTGAATAACCGAGCACTGACGCGGCTTTTGTGAGCTGCGTCTCTCTTTTGGCCATGGGGCCAACCCGCTGGCTCAGCCAGTAAAAACCACTCACCCTGCCATTACAACCGCTCAGTCTGCGTATTAAACCGCTGACTGAAAATCCGATGTATTCCCCTCCCTAGGCTAGTGATGATGAGCTGTTCCTAAACCTGCCCCTAACCAGGGGAAGACGCTTTACCCAAATGTCCGACAACAGGCTTATGGCCTGAAACATCTAATAATCGGATCTATCAATCAATTTTTTGCAGAATGGAATAAGGATACCTCATGAAACGCGAGGGAATTTTAAAACACCTCCCATGGATGCTGCTGGGGATACTCGGGGCTTCTTGCCTGGGTGTTGTCGCATTGCGCCGTGGCGAAAGCATCAGTGCGCTATGGATAGTCGTTGCTTCGGTGGCGGTCTATCTGGTGGCCTATCGCTACTATAGCCTGTATATCGCGACCAAAGTGATGCAGTTGGACGCCACCCGCGCTACACCGGCGGTGGTGAACAACGATGGCCTGAACTATGTGCCAACCAATAAAAACGTGCTGTTTGGCCACCACTTTGCGGCAATTGCCGGGGCAGGCCCGCTGGTTGGCCCAGTGTTGGCCGCGCAGGTCGGCTATCTGCCCGGCACGCTGTGGTTGCTCGGCGGCGTCGTGCTGGCGGGGGCGGTGCAGGACTTTATGGTGCTGTTTATCTCCTCACGCCGGAACGGTGCCTCTCTGGGTGAGATCATCAAAGAGGAAATGGGGCCGATCCCAGGCACCATCGCGCTGTTTGGCTGCTTCCTGATCATGATTATTATCCTGGCGGTGCTGGCACTGATCGTGGTGAAAGCCCTGGCAGAAAGCCCGTGGGGCGTGTTCACCGTCTGTTCCACCGTACCAATCGCACTGTTTATGGGCATCTATATGCGCTTCCTGCGCCCCGGCCGGGTAGGTGAGGTGTCTGTTATCGGTATCGTGCTGTTGGTCGCTTCCATCTGGTTCGGTGGCGTGATCGCCCACGATCCATACTGGGGCCCGGCGCTGACCTTTAAAGACACCACCATCACCTACACGCTGGTGGGGTATGCCTTTATTTCGGCCCTGCTGCCGGTATGGCTGATCCTGGCACCGCGCGATTACCTGGCAACCTTCCTGAAAATCGGCGTTATCGTCGGGCTGGCGATCGGTATTGTGATCCTCAACCCTGAGCTGAAGATGCCTGCGGTAACGCAGTTTGTTGACGGCACTGGCCCGGTCTGGAAAGGTTCTCTGTTCCCGTTCCTGTTTATTACCATTGCCTGTGGCGCTGTTTCTGGCTTCCACGCGCTGATTGCTTCCGGAACAACGCCAAAACTGCTGGCCAACGAAACCGACTCCCGCTTTATCGGTTACGGCGCCATGCTGATGGAATCCTTCGTCGCCATTATGGCGCTGGTTGCGGCTTCAATCATCGAGCCAGGCCTGTACTTCGCCATGAACACCCCACCGGCTGCGCTGGGCATTACCATGCCAGACCTGCACCGTCTGGGCACGGAAGATGCGCCGATGATCATGGCCTCTTTGCGTGATGTCACCACCCATGCTGCCGCAGCCGTCAGTTCCTGGGGCTTTGTGATCACCCCTGAACAGATCCTGCAGACCGCCAAAGATATCGGTGAGCCTTCGGTTCTGAACCGTGCCGGTGGCGCACCAACCTTGGCAGTGGGTATCGCTCACGTGTTCCACCAGATAATCCCTGGCGCGAATATGGGCTTCTGGTACCACTTCGGTATTCTGTTTGAAGCCCTGTTCATCCTGACCGCTCTGGATGCAGGGACCCGCTCTGGCCGCTTTATGCTGCAAGACCTGCTGGGTAACTTTGTCCCGTTCCTGAAGAAAACCGATTCACTGGTTGCTGGCATGGTGGGTACTGCGGGCTGCGTTGGCCTGTGGGGTTACCTGCTGTATCAAGGCGTGGTTGATCCATTGGGCGGCGTCAAGAGCCTGTGGCCACTGTTCGGCATCTCCAACCAGATGCTGGCCGCCGTGGCACTGGTATTGAGCACCGTAGTGCTGATTAAGATGAAGCGCGCCAAGTACATCTGGGTGACCGTGATCCCAGCCATTTGGCTGCTGATCTGTACCACCTACGCGCTTGGGCTGAAACTGTTCAGCGACAACCCGCAGTTGGAAGGTTTCTTCTTCCTGGCCAAGGAATACAAACGCAAAATCGCTGAAGGTGGCGCGGATCTGACCGCTCAGCAGGTTGCCAACATGAACCATATTGTGGTGAACAACTACACCAACGCCGGCTTGAGCATCCTGTTCCTACTGGTGGTGTACAGCATCATCTTCTTCGGTATCAAAACCGCCATGGCCGCGTATAAAAACCCGAAACGTACCGATCGGGAAACGCCATATGTGCCGGTTCCTGAGGGTGGCGTCAAAGTTTCGTCGCACCACTGATGGTGATTTGATAGATACCCTGCATAATGTTAGATAAGTGATGCATCCAAGGGGCACAGCTTTCTGTGCCCCTTACTGATGAGCCCTCGCAGGCGTATCTTTGGAGAAGAATTATGTTCGGAAACCTCGGCCAGGCGGGTAAATACCTCGGGCAGGCAGCACGCATGTTGGTGGGTGTGCCTGACTACGATACCTACGTCCAGCATATGAAAGATAACCATCCGGACAAGCCGGTGATGACCTATAAAGAATTTTTCCGTGAACGCCAAGATGCCCGCTACGGTGGAGATGGTAAAGGCGGCATGCGCTGTTGCTAGTGAAGTAAGTAAAAGGGACCAATAATGAAACCCATCGCCGTCACTATCCTGACCGGTTTTTTGGGCGCAGGCAAAACGACCCTGCTGCGCCATATTCTGAATGAAAACCACGGTTACAAGATTGCCGTCATCGAAAACGAATTTGGCGAGGTACCGATTGATAACGCACTGATCGGTGACCGTGCCAGCCGTATCACCACGCTCAGCAACGGTTGCATCTGCTGCAGCAAATCCAATGAGCTGGCAGATGCGCTGCTGGATCTGCTGGACGGCGTGGATCAAGGCCAACTGGAATTTGACCGGTTGATCATTGAATGCACCGGCATGGCCGATCCTGGCCCGATCACCCAGACCTTTTTCTCGCACGAAGTCATCTGCGAGCGCTTCCTGTTGGACGGCATTATTACGCTGGTGGATGCGGTGCATGCCGATCAGCAACTGAACCAATTCACCATTTCGCAGGCGCAAGTGGGCTACGCCGACCGCATCCTGCTGACCAAGACCGACGTAGCAACGGATAGCGAAGCGCTGATCCAACGTTTGCAACTGATGAACGCCCGTGCGCCAGTGTATAAAGTGACCCATGGCGATATCGATCTCAGCGTGCTGTTCAATATTGAAGGCTTTGTGCTGAACGACAAGCTCAACGTAACAGCGCCAACCCCATTGTTCCGCCGTATTCCGCAGGCACAAAACAATATTCAGTCGATCGTGGTGTACCACGAGCAGCCACTGGAACTGATGCAAATATCTGAAGTGATGGAAGGCTTACTGCTCAAGTTCGCGGATAATCTGTTGCGTTACAAAGGCATTTTGTCGATCAAAGACGAATCGCGCCGCCTGCTGTTCCAGGGTGTGCAACGCCTGTATAACGCCGACTGGGATCGCGAATGGTTACCCGAAGAAGAGCAGAAAAGTACGCTGGTATTTATCGGCATCGATCTGCCAGAAGATGAAATCCGGGAAGGGTTTGCGGCTTTGGTCTGAGGGTTCAAGGGGCGGGGTTAGTGCACCAAGGTGCTAACGCCGTCTTGCTTATCTTTTATCAGTCAACTGAAAAAGTCTTAGGGTTAACGGTTAAGCAATCATTTAGGCAGTCATTTTACCAAACCGAGTTTTCGCCTGGTTTGCTGTGAAACTGATCACAATGCCCTCCTCATAAGATAAAACA
Source organism: Serratia sp. L9 (assembly GCF_050632285.1). Lineage (NCBI taxonomy): Bacteria > Pseudomonadati > Pseudomonadota > Gammaproteobacteria > Enterobacterales > Yersiniaceae > Serratia > Serratia sp. L9. The sequence continues at coordinate 340,489 of NZ_CP192591.1, forward strand.
GCTATAAATCGCACGATTTGCACCTGTTTCAAACCACAGATCCCTCTCAGACTCCTTTCATTGGCTTGCCAAAGAGAGCACGTAAAAAATAGTTTAATTTCAATTGGCTACCCACATTATGCTGCAACCCAATCATCAAAACGCCATTGATATGACGTTTCAGAAATCCGCATGCTAGTATTCTGTAGAAAAGCTCGGTACGAAAAGGAACTCAACATGACCGCCAGGTTTCATTTAACGACTACGCCACATCAATCGTCAGTCCCAGCTATTGCTCCCAGCCACCCATTATCACGTTTATTACTCTGCCTGAGCCTGGCTTTTGGGGGAGCTTTATCCGTACAAGCCGCCTCCTTTGATTGCACAAAAGCCACCAGCGATGTCGAGCATGCCATCTGCAATAACCCCAAATTAAGCGACCTGGATGAGCAATTAAATGATAATTACCAACTCGCCATAGCGAATCTGCCGGGTGATCAGGCTGATGCATTGCGCAACGCTCAGCGTAATTGGCTGAAGCAACGGGATGCCTGCCAGGGCAAGGAAAGCTGTCTCAATGACCTGTTTAGCCAACGTGCCACACAACTTCAGGCTGTCGCTAATCAAGCCTCGGCGAAGCTGGACGGCATTATCGCCAGCATACCGGGCAACCCGGCCCAGGCGGCATTGCAGCTCGGAGAGTATCGCGGCCCACTGGCGTCAGCATGGCTGATTTATCTGCATCAGTTTGAGCCCAGCGCCAATATAACCCGTGGCGAGGTAGAAAAAAGGCATCAACGTGTTGTTGCGTCAATGAATGATGATACTTATCCCCAATCATTACTCCATGATATAGAGAACGATCCCAAGATAAGCCACGATCGGGCGGTTCTCACCTTACTACGCATGACCATTGAACGTGAGGGCTATGAGGATCAGGATGGGCGGCCTTATGTGCACTGTTTCATCTTCAAACGTCAAGGCATGGCGGCCTACGAGACTTTTGGGGCGCTGTATGGCTCTACCCGTGATTCTCAGGCCCCTATCTGCCCGCCGCAAGGCGATTTGTTTGAGCAACCGGCCTGGAAGCAGCTCAACAAGCTGTTTGAACCCGTCATTACTGCGGCCAGTGAAAACGCGGGTACCATTCGTTTTGCCAGCTACGCCGATTGGTCAATGTTCAGGCTACATGCCACCGTCTCCCCGGAGGATTACCTCAAGCCTGACCAAAACCCCCGGTCTGCGAGCGATCCTGAGCAGCTGATCCGCAGTTGGTCTGATGATAACTTTTGGCCAAAGGCTCAGCGGGAGCAACTCCTCGCCGCCATCGAACCGGCACGGTTAGCAACCCTGGGGTGGTTACAAACCGAGAAGCACTTCTCGGCGAGCGATGCAGCCAAAGCCTCTAATGCGCTGGTGAAACAGTGGTTGAGAGACAGAATGGATTTTATCGGGGAAGCCCCTGGGGATGGCTATAGTTGTCATTAACGCTGGCGCCCTCTCCCAGTGGGAGAGGGCCGGGGTGAGGAGGCCAGAACAACGGTAAACATCCTGGAACGGGTTACCTTTGCTGAGCCTTTTTACCGAATAAACCGGTACTGCCAAGGCGTTAAAAATCATCCTGCTGCAAATAGCACCAAGCGTACTGAGCATACAGCTCCGCGCCGGTAGCCATCACATCTTCGTCAATATTGAAGCAGCCGTGATGGTGCGCCCAGTCGGTGCCTTTCTCTGGGTTACCACAGCCCAGTAAAGCGAAGCATCCGGGGATATTTTCGATAAAGAAGCTGAAATCCTCGCCACCGGTGGTGGGCTTTTCGGCAAACAGCACCGCGTCGCCAAAGGCGGAACGAACCACCGATTGTGCCAACAGCGCACTGCGCGCTTCATTGATCACCGGCAAGGTGCCGTAGGTGTATTCCACTTCTGCCGTAGCCCCGTAAATAGCCGCCGTATGTTGAGCATAACGCGCGATCGCCGCTTTGATACGTTCCCGGGTTTCGACGTTAAAGCAGCGTACCGTGCCGTCCAGTACCGCATTTTCGGCAATCACGTTAAACCGCGTGCCCACTTCCATCCGCCCGATAGTCACTACCGCAGATTCTAACGGAGAGGTTTCGCGGGCAACAATCGCCTGCACGTTCATCACGAAAGCTGAAGCCACCACTGCCGCATCCACACAGGCTTCCGGCATCGAACCGTGGCCGCCACGCCCTTTGAATTTAACCTTCAGCAAATCGGCAGAGGCAAAGGTGGAACCCACATTACAAGAAACCTTGCCTGAAGGGCTGGTAGTCCAGATATGCATGCCAAATACGTTGTCCACACCCTCTATCGCGCCCTGTTTCACCATCTCACGCGCGCCCTGGGCAATCTCTTCCGCAGGTTGGAAAATCAACCGTACCTTGCCACGCAGGCTCTCTCGGTTTTCGTATAATGCTTTGGCCGCCGCCAGCAGCATCGCCGTATGGGCGTCGTGCCCGCAGGCATGCATTTTGCCGTCGGTTTGCGACTTATAACCCAGTGAGTCGTTTAACTCCTGCACTGGCAACGCATCCATATCGGCACGCAATGCCACGGTCTTGCCGGGTTGCCCGCCGGTTATCTCGGCAATCACGCCGGTTGGCGTCGTCAGGCGGTAAGGGATGCCGATCTCTTCCAGCGCTTGCGCTACTTTTTGCGTGGTGCGCACTTCTTCCCAAGGCAGTTCAGGATGAGCATGCAGATCGCGACGAAACGCAATCATCGCCTCCACATGGGTTTGAATAGATTGCGCGATGGCTTTATTGGTCATTGCAGGTTGCCTCTGTGATCTCTTTTACCGTTTGAAAAATAACGTCAATGCCTTTTTGAATCTGCACATAATCGGTCCATTCGTCGGGATGATGGCTCAGGCCATTCTTGCTGGGTACAAAGACCAGCCCCACGTCGGTGATCCCGGCAAAAATCATGGCATCATGCCCGGCACCGCTGACCATCGTCCGCTGTCCCAGGCCTAACGCTTGGCTGTGTTTCTGCAGCAAACGGTGGATACCGGCGTCCAGGCGCGTGGGTTCCACCAGCAACGGTTGTTCAATGTGGCAGACAATGCCCGCTCCGGCCTGCTGATGGATGCAGTTTTTGGTTTGCTCCACCACCTGCTGCAGTTTGTCCAGGCGTCTAGAGCGAATATCGACGGTGAAAATCACCTTGCTCGGGATCACGTTGGCGCCGTTAGGGAATACCTGGATTTTCCCGGTGGTGGCGACCGTTTCCTCACCGGCTTGACGGGCAAAATCCCCTACGCTGGCAATCACCCGGCTGGCAGCAACCAGCGCATCATGGCGACGATCCATCGGAGTGGTCCCCGCATGCCCAGCCTTGCCGGTAATGGTCACCACCAGTTGGGTAATGCCGACAATCACGTCCACCAGGCCAACATCGAGGGCTTCCTGCTCCAACACCGGTCCTTGCTCAATATGCAGCTCGATAAACGCTTTCAGGGTTTGCGGAGCCCGCACCACGCTGGCTACCCGATCGGCGTCAAAACCGAACGGTGCCATGCACTGTGCGGCCGTGCAGCCCTGGCTATCCCGCAGGCGGTGCAGTTCTGCTGCATCCACCTTACCAGCGATGGCGCTGGAAGCCAGCAGGCCCCGGCCAAAGCTGGAGCCTTCTTCTTCTACCAGCGCGACCACCTCCAGCGGGTAACGTGGCAGCAGCCGTTGTTCTTGAAACAGCTTGGCAACCTCCAGCCCCATCACCACCCCGGCAGGGCCGTCAAAGGCACCACCGTTAGGCACCGAATCAAAATGCGAGCCAATCATTACCGTAGGCAGCGTGGGATCCTGCGCTTCACTTTTACCAAAGATATTACCGATGGCGTCCTCACGCACGCTAAGGCCCGCAGCCTGCATCTGTGCTTTGATATATTCACGCGCCTGCTGGCCCTGGGGGCTATAGCTCATGCGCGTAGTACCTTCTCCCGGCGTGGCCGTATACTCGGCCAGTTGTTCCAGGTGTTGCTGAATACGCTCTATCTTTGCATAGCTCATGATTTATCCTGCCATCGGGGTGATGTAACCCACCATAACACCAGCCAGAACCACAGAAACCATGGTGACCGAAATGAACCCACCAACCAGCATCGGTGCCAACATGTGGTGAGTCAGGATCTCACGTTCTTTTTCGTCTTTGGTCAGTGCGGTTATCGCTTCATTGGTGATGATGTAATCTGCCGGGAAGCCATACATCGCGGTCAGGGCGATGGCGAATGCCATCTCCATGCTGACACCGAGTAACCTCCCCACCAGCCAGGAGACCAGGAACATCCCCACCACGGCGGTGCCGATCAGCACGAGCATCGGGAAGACCAGCCGCAGCAGCATTTCTGGCGTCGCGTTATTCAAGGTATCAAAGATAAACAGCATCAGCCCCATCACCGCAAAGCCGAAGCCATTGGCTTTTTGCAGGGGATGTTTCTCTAAAAAGCCCAGGGTTGCGGCAATAACGCCGAACAGCAGGCACAGCACAAACGGGCTGATGCTCACCACCGGTGCCAGCCAATGTGACACCTGGTAAGCCAGATACCCCACCAGCGCCAAACGCAGAAATTTAAAATAGCTGGTGTTGTAGTGGGCAGGGATCAGGCCGAACATGCGCGGCATTTTTTCCTCTGCGCTGACCGTCGTTACCGTCTTGTCTTCAGGCAGTTGCGCGGTAGATTCATGCCATTCGCCGTTGCGGTATTTTTGCAGTACACGTTTGCCTTCCCGCTGCAGCATGATGGCGGTTAGAGGGTAACCGGCAAAACCCTGCATCACATAAATCAGGATGGCAAAAACCGACAGATCAACCAGGCCCGCGCTGGCCGCTCCTTTCGACATGATCAACGCCGAGACAATCCCCCGACCAGCGGTGGAATGGTGACAATCGCCGTGTTCATATCAAACAGCAACATACAAACCCCAAACACCGCCGCGATAATGCCAGCGATCCCCGCCAGTGAGATCACAATGGTCTTCCATTGCCGGACCAGTTCCGGCACCGAAAGCAGCGTCCCCATATTGGTGATCAGCAGATACATCAGCATGACGGCCACCGCAGGTGTGATACCGGCGAGGCTGACAATATCTTTTGGGAAGAATGTCCAGTAGCCGAACAGGAACAACACCGCGCACACAAAGACTGAAGGGATCCAGGCCTTGGTGCGCACGGAAACCACATCTCCCAAGTATAAAATCACCATAACAATCAAAAGAGCTAACATCTGTGACATAGAATATTTCCGTTCTTATATTTTTAAAATATCCATCTCGGACAGTTCAATTCACTAAATATCATGGCTAATACAGTTAGCCACCCCATAGGTTTCAGCACAAATAAGTCTTCATGCAGAGAGATAAACTCCACACAGGTAATTTGAGCGTATTTCGATACTAAACATCCAGTAATGATATGACTAGGAAAAAAATTCCGGTTGATGGAATCTACTGGCCCCAGATGGGTAAATGTTTTATAACCTTATTTATCTCCTTCTTGCGTGCAGTTGCAGCGTTGTTGGCTGCGAGAGTAACCCCCAGCCACCGACCTGAGTAAGCGCCAGGGATTAACGCCCTTGCCGTCTAACTGCGACTCCAAATACCTTGGGGATGGCAACCCTTAATTGGTGAAATTTTTTTAAAAAGGATGTTAAGCTTGAAATATGCATCAGTGCCGTTAAATCAAAACCAGAATGGCTGGCTGAAAGATGACGCATTGCCCACGGCTTTTCCTGCGCTGATTGGTGACACCAACGCGGACTGGGTGGTGATAGGCTCAGGCTTTGCGGGCATTTCCTTTGCCAGAAGGCTGGCCAGCCACAACCCCAGCCTGAAGATCATTGTCATCGATGCCGCCTGTGCGGCAGAAAGCTCATCGGCCAGAAATTCAGGCTTTATTATCGGTTTACCCCATAATATTGGCAGTTCAACTGCAGAACTTAAAAAGGCCCAGTCTTATCGTTCTTTATTACAAGAAGGGATCAATCAATTAACTTCTCTGATTAGCCAACAGGGGATCGAATGTGAGTGGGAGAATGTCGGCAAATATCATTGTCAGGTTGATACCACCAATGAGCGGGTGCTGAAAGAATATACAGACAATCTCGATATGATGAGCGAGCCTTATCAAATATTGGCAAAAGAGGCGCTTTATCAAAAATTGGGAACCCGTTTTTATAATAAAGGGATATATACCCCAAGTTCGATCCTGGTTAATCCTGCCAGCCTGATTGTCGGCCTGGCAAATAGCCTGCCAGAGAATGTGACAGTGTATAACAACACCCCGGTCATGGAGATCCACCACGGCAATGTAGCGCAGGTGCTGACCCCTTATGGCACTATCAGAGCGGCCAATATCATGCTGGCCACCAATGCCCTTTCCCGGGAACTGGCGCCCGTCGCCAGCCAACAGGCAGCAATGGCGACCTTTGCCAGCATCACCGCCCCGTTAACCCTGGAGCAGCGCCAGAAACTCCCGCCAATGAGCAGTTGGGGGCTGACGCCGGTCAATGCGATTGCCGGGGCAACGCTGCGCTATACCCAGGATCACCGATTCCTGATCCGCCAGCATGTGACCCCCGCACTGAATGGCCGCATAACCGCAGCGCAGACTTATCACGCCACCCAAATGCACCAGCAGATATTCAACAAGATTTACCCGCAACTGGCGGATGTGCCGGTTACCCGTACCTGGTCTGGCACCATTAGCGTCACCAGGAATGGGGCTCCGGTATGGGGCGCGTTGAAAAAAGGGGTTTATACCGCAGGTGGCTGTAACGGCGCCGGCGTATCCAAACAAACTATCGCCGGGACGTTATTGGCAGATTATGCCTTGGGGATCGACCATCCGCTGATCGGCGCCATGCAGCAACTTGGCAAGGCCAACTATCTGCCACCGTCTCCGGTACTTGATGTCGCTATTGCCGTGTCTTTGATGAAAGAGAGATACCTTGGGCGGTCAGAAGTTTAATTTAACTTATCCCTGCACCCAGCCCCTCTCCCACCGGAGAGGGGAATAATGTGCCACAAATTGGCTTCACCTATCACCGCCGCGCCAAATCCCTGCGTTCCCGAAAGACAAAAAGATCATTGAACCGGCCCGAAACACTGCTCCCCCAGCCGTTGGTACTTGTTGAAACCAATAATAAACTTGCGGTGCTGCCCACGCAGGTCGGCCCCGCGATAACTTTCCCCTGGCAACAGATTGAACACCTTGGCGGTGTCATCCTCGGCATCACAGCTCTGGTGGATCATCACGCGGAAATAAGTATTGCCCGTGTTTTTCAACACCCCGGCCTGCGGGTCATAGTGATAAGTGAAACGCATCTTACGCGGGCGGATCACCAAAATGGTATCGAGGGCGACGACCGGCGAAACCAGCGGCGTTTTACCCTGCTCCCGCATCTCTATCGCATTGGCCGGGACCTCTTTGATCGCAATGCGGTAATAGCGCTCGCGATCATCCGCCGGGCCACGGTAGAAGATTTTAAAATACTCCCAACTGCCCGGCTCCAAAATCTTGCGCAGCGGTGTATAGAGAATCTCCCCTGTTCCAACGGTTGAGGCCGCTCATCCACCCCAGGCTTGCTGATTCGATAAGCATTAATCATGTACAGATTGGTGTCTTTGGTGTTGTTAACAAACTGGCGTGAAAAAAGCTGCGGTCGCTCTCCAGCGTAAATACGCCTGAAGAGAGATAAATCGCCTGCACCGGAAACGCCAGCATCAACGCCACTAACCACAGCCCTATTTTCATTATCAATCAATCCCTAGTGAATATCTGCGCCGGTCCAGGTTGCCGTCACCCGCACCTCACCGGTGGCACTGACCACCCCGATCCAATCCTGACCATCGACAGACCACATGGAATTTCCCTCATTCATCGGGAAGGTTAGCGATAAGTCGGTACGATAAAAACTGCCGTCATTCTGCGCTGGAACTGGCCAGGGGGATTCGGTCCAACGCGCCGCATTCAGGCTGATCGGCACATCATCACAGCTGGCGCGTGAGCGAACAGTTTGCCCAAGGCCGTTGGTATAAGCCAAATAGGCAGAGAAAGGCACCTGGAGCTTTCCATCGCTGGAAGAGAATATGCAATACGGGCGCCCGCCTACCTGCCCGACAGGACCGGAAACCTGCGCAGTAATACTGTCTGCCTGCCTTGGGCCAGTCGTCGTGACGGTATAATCGAAAACGATCGGGGGCTCTTTACTTCCCACCTTACCCTCACGCTTTGGATTAGCCTCTAAATCCTTGGAGATAATACTGATACCGAAATCGCGTGGGCGTAACAGGATGGCATTGGAAGGTGAAAACTCGTAATACCCTGACTGCGGTGTCGCGCTGTTGGTGAATAAGAAGGTGAAGAAATCCTTGCTGCGGGCCATATCCACCCCACGATCGATCAGCTGCTTGAGGAAGGTCTGCGAGAAGAACACATAAATCCCCCCATTACCCACCTTGATCAGGTTCGATGCCGTTGTGGTTGCGCTGTAGTTTACCCAACCGCTGGCACCGTTACTACTCATACGGATCGTACTTGCCGCAGGCGTGAAACCCAGCGCGGTGGTATTCACCTTCATGTTTATACGTAACTGTGACAGAACGACCCCATCCATCTGGTAGGACACCAGCTTGCAGATAGCACCGCTCATCGAGCCGATGTAACCCACGGTGCAAAATTCTGAGCCTAACCCCAGCGACGGATTACCATTGCTATCAATAAAGATCTCCTGCAAGGCGTTGGTGGATTCCAGCTTGATATTGCCCGCTTTGCTCATCGTGAACTGGTGACTCCCCAGGGTCCCCCCACTGAAGCACAGGTTTCCCCAGCGGCAGGGTTGTAATCCGTACGGGTAGAACAGTAACGATATTTGTAAACCTCTGTGCTCCCGACAGAAACGTTTTTAAAATACTCATAGGCCGAATCAGAGAATATCCCTCGCGCATAACGCGCTTCACCATTGCTGGTATTCACCTCGACGTGATGCACGCCCGCATTACCGATATAACCCGATAAATAGCCATTCGATGGGCAATTGCTGCCGCTATTCATACAACGGTTACCGATAAAAGGCCGGTCGATAGGCGAGTCCTCCAACCAGATATCGGCAAAAGAATTAGTCTGCAAGAGGCCGGTATACCCCATATAGCCCAGGCTGCGCTGATCGCCGGAGGCATATTTGGTGAATACGTTGGCCCCCGAAAAGCGCGGGTCGGTCTTCCTGGGGGCAATGAAGTACTCGCCATCAACCTGGTTCTCGATAAAGAGATACTCGTTGTCCACGTTAGCCGCTTGGGCCACAAACGAGGCCAGCATGATCCCCGTGACCAGCCAGGAGAAGTTACACAGTCTCATATCAAATTCTGTCCTTAACGTTTTGCCAGAACGGTTTGTGCTGCACAAACCACATCACCGACCCACTTCACGCCCTTAGCCTTGGCCAAATCCAGATCTACTTCGCAGATGCCATGTTCTTTGGTGGTCAGTGACACGCTCGGGTAGCGCTTATCCACATCCATAGAGAACGCTCCCGTTTCATCGGTAGTGGTTTTACCGATGTGGTTACGCACCGCCGCATGGGCAATCGCCCGGCCATTTTCTGTTGTCATACGGCCAAACACCGTCACCAGTTGCTTCACTTCGGGTTGGTAGACGGCAACGTTGCCCGGATACAGCGTGACGTTACTGGTACGCCCTTTCACGATGTCAAAGCTGTCCATCGAGTTTTTGTCATTCATCAGCTCAACTTTGTAGGTCGAGTACGGCGGCAACGGAATAAAGTTATTCGAACCGGTCAGGCGGTAATTGCGGCCATTAACCTGCGCCGAAAGTACCGCATCGTCGATAAAGCCGGTTTTCACAATCACGCCGGATTTCTCCTGCAGCCCACTGGCGGCAAAGCTTTTATCGCTGTAGGCCACCGCACCATGCGCGGTCATGCTGCCATTGAGCCGATTGTTGTCCGGCCGCGAAAGTGAAAACGTGCCCGTACTGTATTTGGTATCGAAAGCGGCATAACCGGAGGCTGAGTAATCACTGTCACCATTGTGTTTATCCTTGACCAGCTTGGCCAAGTTGACCCCGGCAGAGGTGAGCGCCGAGTTATCAAAGCTTTTATTCGCACTCAGGTTGGCGCGGATGTTGCCGTTATTGGAAGACACCCCGGTACTTAACCAGGCCGCCAATGGCAACGAGAAGTCCAGCGAGACATAGCGCTGATTAGAACCATTTGACTGATAGCCGTAGCGATAGCGCTGGATACCGGCACGCAGATTCACATTGCCATAACGCCCCGAGAACAACGCCGTGGAATATTCCAGGTTATTTGAGGTACTGCGATCGCGTTTATCCACCGTGCGGCTCAGCGTAATTTGACCACCGCGCTCAAAAAAGCGGCTTAAACTGAGCGTGCCCCCATAGGAATAGCTGTCTGACTCATAGATCGGCAGGCCATCGCCAATATGGCTTTTTTCACGGTTGGCCCACAAAGAAGCATATCCTCCTGGCAGCGAAGCACTGGCACTGAGGATATTGCGATAATGCCCCCCTGCGAGAGCAGCCCCTGCCAGCCCAGAGTGGCAATTTGATTCACATTGACAGAGACCGAGGTTTCATTCACCACCTTCTTATCGAAGGTGTAGGTAGAGGTTTGCACCGCCATACCCAATATCGCCGGTACCGAGCCAATCTTGAGAATTTCCGGGATCGAGAGCGCCGCAGACACCCCGGCCAGATAGGTTTCGGTCTTGGTACTGGTATCGCTGCGGTTACGGCGATTATCATAATCGACATAGCCGCCATACAACTGCCAATTCAGTTCCTGCGCCCCGAGATTGTTGCCGGAAAACGCTTTGTTGATTGTCTGGCGTACTCGCGAGTTCACCTTGCCCTCGATCACGACCTCAACATCGACATCATAAATGCCGTAGGGCAGGCGGCTGGTATCCACCTCAAAGCTGCCCATCGGGAAATTCTGGATATTCAGCAGACGCCCCTGGCGGTAAATATGTACTTCACCGGCACTGGGTAAAAATACGGTGATTGGCGTCAGTGAATATTGGGTGTTCTGGATTTTGGTTGAAGACTTGTTGCCGTAGGTCACACCATAGACCTTGCTGGTGTTGAGTGCCGACAGGCTGCCGAGCGATTGCAGATTCCAGGTATCAACCAGCCCAAGCGCCAGACGGCGACCGCTCATGTCCCTTTCATACATGGCACGGTAAAGCTGGCTATCCCGCTGGGATTCACCAATACCGTAAAATGAACCATTCACATTGAAATGGTGCTCCGCCATGCCAAAGGTATTATCCAGGGTCAGATAACTGTTAGAGCTGTTATCGCCTTTTTTTAACTGTGAACGATAAACCCCAAGATCGTAATTCAGTACCGAGCTGAGCTGCGGTACCGAAGAACCGCCCAACAGGCTCAAGCGTGGAATAATGGCGGTAGACAGGCTTTTTTCACTCACGTCCAGCGTCAACACAAACGATCGGATATTCAGGTTCAGATCGGCGTCGGACGAAAGGGCAATATGGGTATTGTTCTCAAAGAAGCGATCTTTCAGCCCTGTGATTAATGCCTGGGTGGCTTCAGCTAATTTCGCCCCTTCGGTGTCTTCCAGCAGCGTAATGTCTTTTATCATCAGGCGGTCTTTTTCCAGCACCACCAGCGCATCCGCTACCTTTTGTTTCTCTTGTTGGTCGCCACCTTTGTAGCGGAGAAGCACAGGAATGGTCATACCTTCAGTCAGGGCCTGACCAAAAACGCCAGGGATAAGATAATTTCCTAAACGAACATCCTGTAAGTTTTTAGCCTCTGCCTGCATAGACATCAGGGCCGCAGCAACACATAGCGTAATGGCCTTTGCTCTTGTCCTTAAGATGAAATTATTATCCATTTTTCTTCCCCAAACAACGCTTCAACTCCCTACCTGGAAGACCGGCTGCAGGTAATAAATCAAACATTATTTAACGGTGATATAATCTTCGTTGTGCCAAATACCGACACTTAATTTTTGATTATGTATATCAACAAATTTCAAATGCACGCCTAGCCCTGGCATGACGTAATAACGCTCACGACACCCTTTATTTTTATCTTCGTTAGCCTGCGGTTGCTTACATGGGCCATATGCCACTACGCGGAAAGAGCTGTTCCCGGTGTTATAAGCAACGCCATCCCGATATTGATAATCGAACCTATCAAGCCTGGGTGTGACCACCAGGATGGTACTGATTGTCGCCGAGGTGGTTGCCGATGCCGCTTTACGCGTTTTTGACGCTCCCTCTTCGGTTACCGGATTATCATTCCAGATTAAGCGGTAATAACGTTCCTTATCGTCCTTCGGGCCGGAATAAAAAACGCGAAAAACATCTTTTTCTTTGCCAGGTAAAATCAGGTTGGCTGGCGTGGTCATTATTTCCTGTTTACTCTCCATGGGGATGACCTTCCCCCTTCCCTCGGAGAAGAAATACGCTCGACCCTCAAACTAACCAGACGGGCATCATCGACGGTATTAATCACTTCCTTGGCGATAACACTTTGGTTCGGGGAAATAATTGATGTAATCGCACCCACGTTAATTGCATGGGTGTGAGTACAACACAACAATGCTGAGCACATCAGCGTAGGAAACCATCTTTTCATCATGTGTTCCAGAAGGGCCGGGGTTATTCACCCCGGTCCTGACCAGGTTAAGACTGCAGAGAGATTACGGTGTTGTGGTAAAGGTGCCGTCCCAGGTCGCCGCGAATTCAACGTTAACGTTGCCATCCCAGTAACCGTCAGTCAGGTCTTTGAAGGCAGTGTCTGCGCCAGCAACCGCTGCTTTCAGGATGCTGAAGGCAAACACACCCTGGGTGCTGGCACGGTCAGCACTGGCGAAAGCGCTTTCCTGTGCCAGCGGGGACAGACCCGCGCTGATACCGGTAGACGTATCGATCATCACTAAATCAGTGCTGTCAGACAGCGCCTGGCCGTTCCACTGCACGCCGACAGACAACTCAGAGTCATCGCTGGTACGGGTCAGGGTGTTAGAGATGATTTTTGAGGTCAATTTAAAGTCACTGGCGCCAGACTGGCCAGCAATAGTGATATCAAATGCGCCATCCTGAGTGTTAAAACGCTCCATGCCTTCTGCATAGTTAAAAGTCAAAGATTTCAGTGGAGTCACTACCAGCATGCTGGTGGTATCTTTGATCGCTTTAGCATCCCAGGAAGCCATTGCATTCGCAGTACGAGTGTCTGCATTCGCCAGATTAATTGTTCCCATTGCTGAAGCGGCAATCAAAGCCAAAGCTAACTTCTTCATAAAAACTCTTCCTTTATATTTTTCAATTAATTTCCCGCCAGAATGCGCTGGCGTGGCTCAGTAAATGCGACACAAGGGCGCATTCGAAAATTAAACTTTCGAATAAGTCCTGCATGGCACAATAAAATAGATCCCATTGAAACCTATAGAGGTTATCTAAGCCCGATACCATTGATTAGAGTTTTTTATTATTTTTGATAAAAGATAAAGCGAACTATTTTGCACCATTAACCATTGGCATATAGATATCGCTCATTTTGTTTAACCCCATTTTGCCCAGCATATTATGGCGCATGGCATACACTGTCTTTGGGCTGAGCTGTAACCTATGGGCAATATCCCGCACGGTTTCGCCACGTGTTAATGCACGAAGCAAGCATATTTCTCGGGATGAGAGTCGGGATGTTGATGATGGTGTTATCTTTTCCCCAGAGATCACATACTCAATCTGGTTAAAAAAATCTTCGGGGGACCCTTGCTCGGGATCACCGCATCGATTTGATGGTATATGTTTTTGTAATAATTGGCTAATGGCAGCAAATAACTGTCCGTAACCAGGATAATACGGTGGCGAATAGAATATACCAACCAATCTTGGCCTAACAAAAGACACAAATTTGATAACTGAAAGTCAATAAATACAACTTTCAATTTTTCTGGATGTGTTTTATCAGAGTTAAAATAGCCCATTACACCTTCATAGAAATATCTATTGGTGTCTGGCCAGGCCATAGGCCTTCTAAGTGGAGTTTCACGTTCAAACGCGAACCCATGATTCAATATCTGTAGCATACAGATCCCTTTACGCTAACTAAAGTACCAACTCCATTACGCCGTTGGATGAGCAGACTGACATTAATTATGACTAAGTTTTTTCTGAATTTGTAAAACAATATTAACGGCGAAGTAAAATTATTCAAAATTGGTTATAATGATCAAATGTCGGCATATCAATCGCTAATATCTATTAAAATGTTATTATTGATCATCAATTTCGGTTTTAATAAAACCCTAAATAGTCAACTGTGAAATTAAATTTATGAGAAAATAAAGAATAAGAATGTTCTATTAAAAATCCCATAAAAAGAGCCACCAAGACCCAGAATACTCCTATTCAGCAATGGATTGATGCCAACAACACATTTACTACCCAAGAGAGGATAAGGAAAAATCTTAAAAAACACACCAGCAACGATACGTACCAACTTGCACCTATAGATAATCTTACTGGCCTCGGTACCCCACCTATTAATAAAACATAAAATTAACAAACGATTAACCAATTGCTGGTTTTTTATCCGATTTTTCCGTGTTTTTTTGTGATGAAAGAAACATCTTTCTCAGAAAAAACTTAATTAATGTGCAAAAAGGCATTATTGAGTGTGATTTTAAACTCGGATTAGGGTGTTAAGAAGTTAACATTCCCGGATTCGGCAATCCCTCTGGGCAGTGATCTGGCCCAACCCGGGCTATCTAAATAATTGTGAAAAATTTAAACAAATCCGGGTAACAAAGCGGTGCTCATCAGCATGGGTCATCAGCCCTTCTTCCCTGTTTGCGTTTTCTACTGGCAAACCGAGTCAAAGACCTGAATAGCCGAATCGGGGCTGTTTTTCGCCTGTGGCATCAGCATATAGCCCACCGTACATTGCATGTCGCTGCCTTCGCCCCATTTCACGATGAGCTGCCCCTTGTCTTGCTCCACGCGTGCATACATTTGCCCGCCTTGCCCCACAGACCCCACGCTGTTGCCATTGCTGTCAAAGATATCAGCGCCGAAGGGCACGGGCTCGTCACGATAGGTCGCATTCACCAGAATTGGCGTACCCCGCTTAGTGGAGTAAGTCACCTTCACTACTGCCCCGGAATACGGGGCGACTTTCTGGCTGGTATTGTCCAGCTCAACATCCGCTGCCGTGCCTTTCGGGTCGATACTGATTTCATTCATCTGGTACGGGTTCAGGTAAGGCACCACCGCATAGCCACGCGAATTCACATTCACCCCTGGATAGGAAGATACACTTGCCCCTTCCGCTCCTTTGGCTTCAACCAAAGCAAAGGTATCTGAAGCATAAGGAGTAAAGGTCAAGCCTCCGGCATGCGCTATCACCGTCCCGGTCATTCCGGCAGACCCGCTCTGGTAACCTTTACCGGTGCTGTAGGTGCCGCTCAGTGCGGTGATCCGGTTGCGGTAGTTACCACTCGCCGACCCACTGGTACCCATACCCTGGTTGGCGTTCATCGCGGTCAAGGCATAACTGAATTGATTTTCGACACCGGCGCTGCCGGACACGGTGGCTTGCTGACCCGTGCGGCCGCTGCTGTCATGGGACAAGTCCATGCGCAATTGTGGCGTGTGCAATTTATCACTCGGGCCTAATGGCAAACTGAAACTCAGCAGGTAGTTGGTTTGCATCTGGCCCTGGCTGGAATGACTGCGGTTGGCACTGATGCCGTAAGAAAGGCTCTTGTAGCGGTTGTTATACCCCACCTGATACTGGATATCGCTGCCATCCTGACCCCAGTAATCCTGTACGGAACCACTGATATACAATTGCCCCCAGTTATCTGGCAGGCCTTGCCCGGCAGTCAGCGTCAGGCGATTTTTGCTGCGTGGAATGGAACCCAGATCCAACCCCTGCTCCAGCGTATCGCGGGTTTGTGAGGCGGTTAAAAAATCCAGGTAGCCTTGGGAAGAAGAACGTTGCCAGACCGCCGAAAGGTTGCTGTTGGTCTCGCTGATAAGCTTGCTGTAGCTGAGTTGGTAGCGCTGCCCGCTAAGCGTGCTGCCGGGGTGATGCCCCCCATCTTCATCGGTGCTGTCACCCAGCTTGGTCCCGGCCTGGGTAACATCAAAGGCCAATGCCCCGATCGGCAGCCCCAATGCTGCACCGAGTTGTGCCGCATAGTAATCCTGGCTGAGCTGCAGGCCAGCATAACCGGTGATGGCATTGGTCAACCCATACTGGTAGGTACTCTGGAATAATGCAGGTTTATCACGCAGGTTCTCACTGCGCAATTCACCCGCCGTGACCGAATAACGTGACGATCCCGGGCGCAATAATTGAGCCACCGAGGCGTAAGGCACGCTGAAGGTCTGTTCCGTGCCGTCTGACTCGCGCACGTTGACCACCAGATCGCCCCCGTAGCCGGTCGGGAAGAGATCGTTAATCAGGAATTCCCCAGGGGGCACCGTGGTTTCATATAAGACCTGGCCCCCCTGGGTGATGGTCACCCGGGCATTGGTACGGGCAATCCCACGGATATCCGGCGCGTAGCCACGCAGGGACTCCGGCAACATCCGCTCGTCGCTGGCCAGTTGAACACCAGTAAACGGCAAGGTATCAAACAGTTGCCCGGTGGTATTCGACTCCCCCAACAACATACGCCCTTTTAACTGCGGGATATCTCGCTGCAAATAGGTGTTAATCGTGCTGTATTGGCTCGGCCCATCGCTCACCTGATTATAAGAACCATTGTGCCGCAGATACCAGGCTCCTACGTTCAGCCCGGCATTCACCCCAGCGAACAGCGAGTTAAACGTATTGCCGTGTGACTCGCTGGTATAACCATTGACGTTATAACCAAACAGGAACGCGGGCACGCCGCTGTCCCATAATTCCGGGCTGACAGTACCCCGCGCAATACTCAGCATGTAGATCTGGGGGATGAGGATGTCCAGACGCTGTTCATTACTGTCGAAATTGACCTGAGCTTCTGGCAGCATGTTTTGCAGATCCATGCACTCCTCACCCGCGGACTGCTTTAAAAAATCCGCCGGCAGCTTTTCATAGTTGAAGGCTATATTTTTAATAATGTCGCGGGTCAGGCAGGGAAACACGGACTTATCAGCCCGTGCCTTGAATTCAATATCGGTGTTACTGATCGGTTGTTCGTTAACATACAGCGCGGTTTTATATATCCCGGGCAACGCAGAAGCCCCCTGAGCGAAGCGGCTGAGATCGACCGTCTTTTCATCATCAACGTTCAGAAAAGACGAATCAAACTCCAGGCTTGCAGCCTTGGAGGCGGGAGAACTCTCGGTCTCTGCATGGGTATTTCCCACCCATAAAACCGATAATACGGCTATCGCCAAAGGGGCGCAGCGAATACGGGTGGCATAGCACAACAATTTTGACACCTCGCCCCCTCAGGCCATGATGAACAATCTTCTCGTGTTATTTGATAACGGCATCGAAGGGATTGACTGCACCGTAATCGTTAACGAAAGCGCCGCTAATTTTACTGCCCCCATTGCCAGCTAAATTCAAGACCATGGTAGAACGTGGCGCGACCATAGCGTTGTCGAGTTTTTTGCCATTAACCGACAGGTTCACGAAATTGACATAAAACGGGGTAGGATTGTTAGCCTGTACTTTGCCACCCTGGGTGTTCCAGGTGACCGCTTTGGCAGCTTCATTGGCATTGCCTTCCAGGCCTTTCGGGCGATAGAACAGCTTGATACGGGTACGAAAAGCCATCTGCAGGCGATTTTCGTTGGCTTTAGCTTCATTCTTGGCGGGAACCTCCAGCACGTTCAACCAAAACACCGACTCTTTATCCATAGGCAAGGTGCCACCGGCGTAGCTGATACGCAACGTTTGGCCTTTACCCTGTTCTACTCGGTTCATCGGAGGGGTCAGTACAAAAGGAACTTTGATGGAAGCGGGTTTGGCGTTGGCATCCCCATTGTCTATCCAGCTTTGCAACAGCACCGGAGAGGGGCCCACGTTATTGATTTTGACGCTGACTTCTTTGGCATCCGACGGGTAAATCACCCGCGTGCCGCTGATCACTACGCTGGCCAGGCTGCCAGCACTGAAAAGTGTGACCACAGCAAAGGTGCAAAGCTGACGAGTGGTATTTTGAGAAAAAAGTTTCATTTAAAACTCCTGACCCAAGTTCAGATAGGGAGGGGGGATCCCCTCCCGGATATCATTATTGATATTGAATAGAATAGACCACATTGCTGACAACGGTGCCCGGAGTCGTTGCTGCTTCAGCATAATAACGCACAGCGTATGGCAAAGTGGTGCTACCGCCTGAAACGTCTTTATAGGTAGTGTTAGTTACCTGATTAGCGTTACCGGCCTCGATCACTGCCTGAGACGGGCTGGAAGCATCCAACAGTTGCAGACTGACGTTAGAAGCCGTACCTGCCAGGTTTTTCAGACGCCCGGTAGTCGAATCCACCGAGGCACCTGCTTCAAAGAAGGCAGAAGCGGTCTGTAATGAGCCTGAACAGTTATTCAGAGCCATAACGAAGTTTGTTTCACCAGCAGTTTTAGCTGCGCCGTCCAATTGGCCGGTCCCGACACTTGGCAACACAACGGTTGCATCAGCATTTTGACCATCAACTACCACATCACAGGTGTTTGCAATCAGTTCACCATTAAAGGTGATGGTGCCAGTAGAAGCAGCCTGAGCCAGACCTACAGTACAGAATACAGCTGCCAGGGATGCAACAATTGTTAACTTTTTCATATTAATTCCTACTTACCTTGCGTTATTAAAACTAAACTATTCGAGTATCCATATAAATGGATATGTTCATTGTGTCGGTACGATAAAGAACTCAATATCTACCGCAATACAGCGCCAGAAACGTTTGGCTATAACAGGTGGAGTTGAATCAAGTTAACCTGTATCTCCCAGCCTCTTGCTGTTGGGATAAATATTATTTGCAAAACAGGAAAATTCTTAGTGAAGTAATATTAATTGTTGATTATTAACAATAAATATCAATATATTCAATAAGTTATCGTGATTTCTTATAGACTGAACCGGCGTTTGTTTATCCCTCTAAACGGGCCAGGAGCGTCAATTAAGAAAATTTTGTAAGCCATTGTTTTAAATAAATTAATATCAATTAATAAATCTACCTCCTTCGGATGATTGATACTTCAGCGGAAAAGAACTGCACATAACTATTTGTAAAACAATACAAAATAAAATCCGGACGGCGAAAGGGTACTTTATGCAGGATAACGCTATTATTCAGGCATTATCCTCAGTTCTTGCGCGCACGGAGGCAAAAAAACCGTTAATAAAAACCTTTATTTTAAGCATCGTGGTTGCTATCCACATTCAGGTTGAGAAAACCACTCCCCATCGGCGCGGTATTATCGCCACTGATTACCACCGCAAGCCGGGCCAGCAACTGACGCCAGAACATAACCCACTTATCGACGCCTGTATTACCGCGTTCCATCTATATAAAACTAATGGAAGTGGCAACACCGATCCCGGGTTGGCATTTAAGAGATAATTAGAAATCCGCTCCCATTTAATATTTTTTGCCCTGAATACCCATTTTCAAGCGTTTTTCCGTTGCCAGGCCATAAGCAAGCGAGACTTCTCTTAAGATATCCCCCTCAAAATCACCGCATCTCATGCGGAAATAATTAGCCGAAATGCCATTAATGTTGATTTAAATCATGTCATTATGAAATTTTTAACGCGCCTACAATCCCCCGTAGCGGTATCACGGTAAACCTGGGCTAAAAACGGTAGAGAACACTTGCCTCTACTATCCTGATGGCTTTAAGATGCTGAAAGTAAAAATTTCCCTGGTGTTGGCCATTTTGGCACCCTGACCTAAAACTAGGTCAGGTTTTTTATTATTTTTCTCCTGCACTCTTTCAATTCCAAAGTGGCGCGACAAACATTACGCGCCAAAAATATCAATCCCCCATTATATTTTTGCACCTGAGCCGTGCCACCCTTGGCAAGCGATAACTATCGGGGCCAGTTACCGCCCCGACGGAATATTGTTATTTACGGGCCTGCAACAACTGGGCCGCGTTTTCGGCGGTGACTTCGGTCCAAGGAACCGAATAGCGTTTGGCCTCCCCATCATCCCACTGCATTTGGCTTTCGTATTGCTGCCAGATACTTGATTGCGGCTGGTAACTGCTGCCTTTCACTGCACGCAATGCCACATCAATGGCCCCCTGCATCTGGGCATTGGCATCTTGCAAAACCGTCACCATTTCACCCGACTGCACGGCACGAATCGCATCTGAAACCCCATCAATGCCAGCAATAGCGAAGTCTTTCACCTGCAGATTGGCCCCTTTGATAGCCTCGATAGCCCCCAGCGCCATCTCATCATTCTGTGCAATCACGCCGTCAATCTGACCACGGTGCTTTTGCAGCCAGTTCTCCATTAAGGGCAACGCCTCGGCGCGCGACCAGTTCGCGGTCTTGCGCTCCAGCACCTTGATTTTACCTTTGCCGCATTCTGCGATGGCCTTGTCGTTCCCTTGCCCGCGTTGGATCTCACTGCTCCCCCTTTTGGCCCCTCGATAATCACCACGTTGCCCTGACAGTTGATTTTTTCAGCACCGCTTTGGCCTCCAGATAACCACCAAGTACGTCATCGGACACCACTTCCGATAGCATCCGATCGGTGTTTAACCGGGTATTGGTGACAATCACCGGGATCTTGGCATCGTTAGCTAAGGTAACCACGTCGATGTTGGCCTCATAATCCATCGGGTTAACGATGATGGCATTCACTTTGGTCTGTATGGCCGTTTCTGCCTGGTTGTTTTGCACCATAGGATCGTAACGACCATCGTAAACGGTAAGCTGCACGTTGCCGTTTTTGACCTCAGGGTGTTCTTTCGCGGCTTTTTCCATCAGTTGTACAAACTCGGCTTTCATACCGTACATTAATACGGCAATTTTAACCGGCGCGGCCTGGGCGGCCCATGAGCTTCCTAATAGCAGGCCGGAGGTGAGCAACGCAATCTTTGTCATCCTGTTCATTACGACTCCTGGTTTGTAGAGGGATTACGGGTTATTGGTTGAGAAGGTCAGCTACGCTGTTGTTTACGTGACGGGTCTAGCAGCACTGCGACAACAATCAGTGCGCCTTTAATGATTTGCTGGTAATAGGACTGAACACCAAGTAAATCGAGGCCATTATTCATTACGCCGATAATCAAGACGCCAAACAGGGTGCCAACCAGGGTACCGATGCCTCCAGCCATGCTGGTACCGCCGATCACCACTGCGGCTATCGCATCCAACTCATAGGCGCTACCGGCGCTGGTTTGCGCGGAACCGGTCCGCGCCGTCAGGATCAACCCGGCGACTCCCGCCAGGGCTGCACACAGGGTGTAGACCAACACTTTGATTTGAATAACACTGATGCCGGAAGTACGGGCGCTTTTCTGGTTGCCCCCCACGGCATAAACATAACGGCCAAAGAGAGTTTTATTCAGTAACACCCAGGCAAGCGCAAACAGGGTGATAAAAATGATCACCGGCACAGGTATGCCAAACGCATAACCATTGCCTAACCAGCGGAAATCATTGTTTAACTGGGAAACAGGATTACCATTAGTGGTCAGTAACGCCAGGCCACGGGCAGCAGAAAGCATCCCCATGGTGACAATAAAGGGTTGCAGCCGGTAACGGGCCAGGATGGTGCCATTGATTAACCCGCAGATAATGCCGATAACCAGAGCAACAATCAGTGGCATCAGAACAGCATGAGCAGTATCTCCGATGGCCAGCCCACTGTGGGTTGTGGCAAACCGTGCGGCAACGATCCCACTCAGCGCCAATACCGAGCCGACGGAAAGATCGACACCGGCGGTAATAATGACAAAGGTCATGCCGATCGCCAAAATGCCATTCACTGAGATCTGGCGCAGTACGATCAGCATATTGTCATCGCTTAAAAAGTAATTGCTGCTCCAAGTACCCTGCGCTACTTGCACTTCGCCAATGGCTGTGACAATTAAACATAAAATAAAGAAGGTAATAACAATACCGTATTTATATAAGTGCCGCTTATTATGCGCAAAGAAAGCCGCTCCTGGCATTAATAAATGGGTGCCATTCATCATAAAAGTCCCTTTGTAATAATCAGTTAATATTGCCTTTTCGGGTCTCACGTTGCGGCTTGAAACACGACGGGTATATCGGTTACACGGCCAATTTCATTAGCGCCGCCTGGGTGGCGTTTTCGGCAGATAATTCCCCGGCGAGCGTGCCATTACGGAAAACCAGTATCCTATCGCTCATACCGATAATTTCTGAAAGCTCTGAGGAAACCATAACGATGGCTTTATCCTGCAAGGCGAATTCAGACATAAAGCGGTAGATCTCTTTTTGGCACCAACGTCAATGCCGCGTGTCGGCTCATCCAGCAGCAAGACCTGCGGATCCAACAGCGCCCAGCGGCCCAGCACCACTTTCTGCTGATTACCACCACTCAGATTACCGACCCTATGGTCGCTGCCAGGGGTTTTAATATTGAAGCGCTGGATCATGGCCGCAGCGCGCTGTTGCTCTCTGTTCTCGTTAACCATTCCCAGGCGGCTTATGGCGCCAAAGGAAGCCACATTGATATTTTCTTTTACCGAACGACAAAGCATCAAACCGGTTTCTTTGCGATCTTCCGTGACGTAAGCCAAGCCGCTTTTAATCGCCTCCTGCACCGAATGCCCCGTTAACCGATGGCCATTAACCCCAATGGTGCCGCTGTCTGCATGTTGAATACCAAATAGCAGATCGAGAAATTCGCTGCGGCCAGAACCTACCAAGCCGTATATCCCCAGGATCTCCCCGTTTTTAAGCGCCAGGCTGATATCGTGGATCTTGTTACGCCAGCATAAATGCCACACCTCCATGATCACCCTATCGCCAGGCTGATTAAATTTGGCAAACTCGTTCTCAAACTCACCGCCAATAATATGCTCAATCAACTGTTCACGGGTGATGTCTTGCAGTAAACCTTCATGGACGTAACTGCCATCGCGGAAAATGGTGTAGCTGTCCGCGATCTGGAAGATTTCAGACAGACGATGCGAGACATAAATGATCCCTTTACCTCTGGCCGCCAGGCGCGTAATAACCTGGAAGATCTTCTGCACGTCCCCCTCGCCGATGGCGGATGTCGGCTCATCCATGATGATGATACCCGCATCGGCATGGGAGAGCGCTTTGGCTATCTCAACCAACTGCTGCTCCGCAACGCTGAGGTTGCGCATTTTTTCCTTAGGCGAAAGGGGAAAATGCAGGTCACTCAATAAGGCTTCGGTCTGTTGATTCATTGTTTTGAAATCAATAAACCCCAAACGACGAGGTTCCCGCCCCAGCCAGATATTCTCTGCCACCGTCAGATCGGGGATAGTGCTCAATTCTTGCTGCACAATAGCTATTCCCGCCGCCAATGCCTCTTTAGGGTGAGAGAACTCACAACGTTTGCCGTTAATAAAAATATCGCCGCTATCAGGCTGGATAAAGCCCATTAATATGCTGAGGAATGTGGACTTCCCTGCGCCATTGCCACCACATAACGCATGAATCGATCCTTTACGCAGGCAGAACTCCGCATTTTTCAGGGCGACTACAGAACCGAAAGCCTTTTTTACCCCGGTGACTTCCAGCAGATAGGCCGGGGTACTTGCTTGAGCGGTATTATTCATAATTCCACCTCAGAGTGCTGCTGTTATAAATCCAGAGTTCGCCTATTCCGGCAGAATGGAGTTTGATAAGCGTGTCGTCACCAGCGGGTGATGTTATCAACCCGGCGAACATGGCTGACAATCCCTCTTATTTTTTATTTCAAAAACCCCTTAAAATAAATGGGATAGCGAGAAGCACAACGGGGAAAACAATAAGCATTAAAATCCTTAAAATATGTGATCGATGTAACATTATTTAAAATCGGGTTAAATCTTACCGAAAAAAAGTCAACAAAATCATTATATTATACAGCAAAGCCGTTAATTGAAATGGTAAGGGTGTCGTTATTAAATCCAGGGTAATGCAGTACAAAATCATGCATAAAAACAAATATAAATACTTATGAAATTAGTAAAATGCGGCCAACTCAAAGACAAGCCTACATTTTAAGTAGTAAGGTTATTTTTATTTGCTACGCTAATACTTGGTGGATGCTTCATGTAGTGAAATGATACGTTACCGTCACAAACAAAGTAAAAACCCCCGCCACTAATAAATACTTAATTTAGTTGCTAATAGCACATTATTTAATTTCTGGATTATTCCTTTAATAACATCTGGCGTTTTTATCGCATCTCTATATTTACCCTTAAAAAACATCCTACCTGAGGCTAACAGAACATTATACTGCTAACATTCAATATAAAAACGCCGGGTACACGACAGAACTCGATACATTCTCAAAACAAACCGAATGGCATAATAAGGTTAGCTTAAACCGGCTAAAAGGCATTATCATTCTTGTGCACCGGCATGCTCTTATTGAAACTTCACTGATGTTACTGGATGAACTTATTTTATAGATTCATATACAGGTGACATTATGTTTAATATTTACAGTGTTAATTACTCAGCTCTGAGCAATGAAAAGTCAGAAGATCTCTTTATGCTAAGAAAGAATACGTTTAAAGACAGGCTACAATGGGCCGTAAGCTGCTCTGACGGCAAGGAGCTGGATGAGTTTGATAATGAAAAGACAAACTATATCTTTGGAGCAAAAGATGGAACGATTGTATGCGGTACCAGGATGATCGACATGAAAGACAGCAATATGCTGGACAGTACCTTTTCATCCTTCTTTAACAACGTGACCATTCCAGAAGGTAACTTTATTGAGTCCACACGCTTTTTTGTGGATAAAGAAAGAACCCAATCGCTTCTGGGGCACAGGTTTCCTGTAACCATGGTTTTGTTTTTATCGCTGATTAACTATGCAAGACAGCATCGTTATGACGGCATTCTTGCTGTCGCCAGTCATCCGATGATGCACATAATCAGGAGTTCAGGTTGGAATGTCACGGTATTGGCTACCGGCATTTCCGAAAAGGATGAGCCTGTCTATCTGTTACTTGGGCATGTCGATCTTGAAAGCCAGAAGCAGCTAAAAACCCGGATTTTCAGCAGGCACAGCATTCCGGACGCAAGCATCCTGAACGATTGGCCGCTGTCTTCTGAACCCGCGATGTAATTAATTAGCCGGTTTAATCAGTTGGAGTTCCATACCTAGACGTATTGCATGCCGGGCATTCGCCACCCCCAGTTTTTTGACAATATTCGACATATGAAACTTGACCGTTCGGGTCGTGATCCCAAGGATCATCCCCGTTTCCAGGTAAGTTTTACCCATGCTTGACCAATAGAGAATTTCGTTTTCCCTATCTGTGAACCGTGCATTTTTCTCTGAGCTGGAAGCGTTTTTTTCTGACAATGAAGTTAACGTGAGATACGTCTCATGTACTGACGCCAGTAATACGGAGAGATCCCCTTTATTCTGGATGAGCATGTGTGTAATTTCTGCACTTCGCTCTGGTGGGATGGTAAAGGACAAGGTGACAAGATTATTATTATAATCATGTAATACAAAGGTATAACCGTTGGTCACGCCAAATTCGCGCGCCTGCTCGAACAACTCAGAAAAATGAAACCCTGAGCCAGTCATCAGATTTTCATCCCATGAAAAGGGCGTCAACCGGTTCAGCGCCGTGATCACCACCGGGTCGGTATACTGCAAACCATTTTCTTTATAATGCTCTACCCACTCCCCTGGGTAGTTTGTTACGCCAAAGATGCATGACATATCCTTTTTGTATAAGACAACATACGCCCAGATTAACTCGCCGAAATCATTCAATGCAGCTTCCAGGTGTTTTCTGATAACATTACTAATATTTTCTTCATACTCCATTAACTGCTTTCTCCCGACATCTGAAATAACTTTACAGAGTTGAATATACCAGATAGCGACTCTATGCCGAAAGCTCCGATATTCTACAGCAACACCCCTGGTAGTACGGGGCTTGCGCTTCAAGAACCAGGGCCACGTTCAATCAGGCTGAAGTTGTGAAGTACAGGTGTCAGCTGTACTTATAGCCAGATTATTTTATCCCGATATATGTACTACTATCTGTGCCACGAAGTCTGTACTGGAGTCACTTCCAGTTAAAAAACCGAACTATTTTACAACAGGTTCGGTGCTGCCAGACTGTCAAGCACCAGGGAAAACCAATAAATAACTATAACGAAGCACAGACAACACGGCCAGGGACGATTGCAGGTTATTGCCTACATGCCATTGGTTAAAAAGGTTTAATGCAGGGATGTTGTTTCAAATTCCACATTGGCCTAGTCAAATGTCTGGCAAACCCTTAAAAAGGGATTGAACGCTGATATTCGGCTGGCTCTGCCAGCCTCCCCCTTCCCTACCTGCTCGTTTCGCTGGTTTATCTGTAAACCATCAAATGCACTACACTACAGGAATATACAGTGTGATCACCTCAATCAATAACAATGTTGAGGGGACGTATGACGCCTGCGGGTTATGTGGCGGCCGACGCCAATGGTATCATGCGATCGACTTGACGGTGGCGGGAGCCGCATCGGACGTAGGGCTACAGATTGGCTGGGGGCTGAACAGCCAAACGCCGACGCCAATTGACTTCGCCACTGGGCCTGCGATGACATTGCCGAAAGACGGCAGCTCAACGATACGTTTTCGCTAACTACCCACTATATTCAGGCCACCGCCAATCCAGCACCCGGCAAGGCCAAAGCAAACTGACTTTTATCATAATTATTATTATCAGTGACTGTCACGGTTAGTTGATTGCTTTGCACCATTTCAGCCTTGAGAGTAATAAACAAACAATGAGGCGACTTATGAGAAGCGTTATCTACATCATTGGTGGGCTACTCTTGGCCATGAACAGCCTCAGCAGTTGGGCTGTGGTGTCATGCACGCCAGTGGCTGGTATGCCCCGTGTTGATACTGTGCAACTGAGTCCGCCGATCATTTCAGCGGGTGCAGATATCCCGATTGGTACGGTAATTTATCAGGGGCGGTGGCACGCGGGAGAAACATTTGCAATAGGGGCTATGTGTAATGGTACCCCCAATGAATCATTTTGGTACAACGTTACGGTTATGATTAGAAGCGCACCTTTACCCCTTAGCAGCTGGTCAGGAAGCCCATTTGGTGGTGCCGTCTATAACACCAATATTCCCGGGATCGGCGTCGCGATCTCAATTAGAGATAAAACTGATGCGGCAACACTGGGTTCACCAATTTACTCCACTGATATATCTGCGACAGCTGCCAGTGACGGAACATTCGCAGTGCGCATGGCAAATAACAAGCTCAGTGTTTCATTGATTAAGACAGGGCCAATCAGTCCAGGTAATTATTCCCTTGATTCCTCTCAACTCCCTAGCTTTGGGATAGATCTCACCAATCCGAGGGGCTATGCGGCTATTGCCGGGTTCCCCATTAAAGCGCATACGGTCAGGCTTCAGGGGCAATTAACCGTCACTTCACAAACCTGTACGACCCCAGATGTGCCTGTATCGCTCGGCTCTTATGAGAAGGGGGTACATTTCAAAGGTATTAACTCAACCACGCCGTGGATTGACGCATCCATTTCAATGACCAACTGCCCGACTTTCCATGGATTTTATAACTTAGCAAACCCCACGCTAATGTTTGAATACTATCCCGCGACAGGAACAGGGACTGGCACTTTGGCTACTTCGACCAATAACAGTATTGGCGTGCGTTTGACACCGGCGGGAGATGTGGTGGATGCCGCCAATGGCATCATGGCGATTGACACAACGGTGCCGGGAGCCGCATCGGGCGTAGGGATCCAGATTGGCTGGGGGCTGAGCAGCCAAACGCCGACGCCGTTTAACTTCGCCACTGAGCAGGTGTTGACATTGCCGAAAGACGGCAGCTCGACGATACGTGTTCCGTTGGCTGCCCGCTATATTCAAACCACCGCGAATCCAACACCAGGAAAGGCCAATGGTAAGCTGACATTTACCATTAATTATTACTAAATGGGGCCTGCGTGAACAACGGAATCTAGGGGCCCTTCCGTTTTTGCAACACTGGTTTGGCAGATATCGGCTTGGTTGACTAAATCGAATTTAGCCAAAACATCGGCTTGTCAGCCTCTTCTTCAGGCAATGGGTACAGGTTCTGGCATGCCTGCACGCATCATTTTGTTTAAGGCACCGACGTGGCCATCGTCTCGCCAACCTGGGCCTCGTCATCCCGCTGGAGCAGAGGACCACAGAACCGCTGTTTGACACGGTACATCGCAGTTTCGGCCACCGAGCGCCAGTTGCAGGCCGTGTTCCCTTTCCTGTAGGCGTTGCTCCCTGCAAGCCGCTGCCCCACTGCCGCCTGATTTCGATCTGCTTACTCCGCTGGCCAATAACCTGCGCGGGTTCGCGACGGGCTCAGTAACCGAGTAATTGCCGGCCCCCAGGGGGCCAGACGTCTGGCGATTAACAACTGATCACCCTTTTTCATCAGGATGTCTGTCGCCATGTCGATACCCCTAACGTCAAACTCGCCTCCTGAGAAACAGGAACATTTCCTGGCCATTCTTCTGTACCAAAACCGAACAGTGCTGCTTGAGACAAAAGCCAGAGTGCAAAATGCGTTACTCCCGCGAATACAACAATACCCATCAGCATGTCATGGTTATTGCCTTCCATATGTTTTAGAGGTAAGCGATGTGTGCCTTACAAATGCCTTGCTAAGCTCGGCATCAAGCGTGACAAGGCCAAAGCCTGCTACAAATATAACAAGGCAATGCTATTTAAATCTGACGCAATACTTCCCCTGGAGTTTTTAGATATGATTATGCCTTTAATTTAAAGGCCTGAAATAATAAACTCACATCAATAAAAAATGTTTCTATCGCGGAAAATTATTAGATGCGCCTGTTATTAAAGCTCTTCTCGTTTAAACTTGCATTAATGCCAGCTTAACTGCAAGCCCTGCAAAAGCAACAGAAAAGAAGCGTAACACCCATCGTTGCACAGTTGCATTAGCAACAACATACTGGCGTACTCTGGCAGCAGAGACTCCGTATAAGATAAATATAAAGAAAGTCATAGCCATAAATATCAGACTCATCTCCAGCATCTGAGTAACCGGTGATATCTCATTTTTAATAACAAATTGCGGTAAGAAAGCCAGGAAAAACATTGACAGTTTTGGATTGAGCAAATTAATAAGTATCGCTGAAGTCATAACCTGCCGGTAACTCTGGCTTCTCATTTCATTATTAATATTCAGTTTTCTCTTTTCATTCATTGTCTTCCATGCCATATAAAGCAGATATGCCGACCCCAGATATTTTATTATCTGAAAGGTAATTTCGCTTGTATGCAGCAATGCGGCAAGCCCTGTAATAACCGTTAATATATGTGGAACAATACCCAGCGTGCAGCCTAATGCCGCAATCATACTTACACGTGCGCCGTCTGAAAGCCCTGTAGCGATGGTATAGAGCACGCCAGTACCTGGAGATGCAACGATAATGAAGGTAGTAAACAGAAACTCAGGTGTCACATTGTGTCCTCCACACTGACTGAAGCTTCTGGCCATATCTGACATAGCGACTGAGTTAGCGCCGACAGGAGAGCTGTAATATCTTCACGGGACGTTTCATGCAGGGCCTCGGCGACAATCATCACACGCCAGGTTGTTGAACTCACTGCAGACCAGCCACTCTGACGATGGGTCCAGCGCCGTGCATGGGCCCGGCCAGAGGTATCAGCAAAAATGATCTCACCAGATTCAGGATGTTCAGTCTCCCCTGCAAAAGACTCATAGTATTCCTCGCCGTTTGCTGGCCGGACAGTCATATCCCCGGTGACTCGATCAAGATCAAACACGGCGACAGGGATAGCAAACGCGAGCGAAACCGCATTGCACAGGCTAATAAGAGGATGAAGTTCCGGGAATTCACCGCCTTTGCGATAGCGCCTCAGGAGTGCCTCAGCCGCGCAGCGATATTGTGTTGGTTTGAGTCCCAACAAGGAATAAGCCCGCCTCCAGGCCTTGATTTCAACAAATTCTCCCTCACTGGCAGCCGCCAGCCGCTTGTTGGCAATATCATGTAAAAATGCAATCTGCGTTGAAGGATTGGCATTCGGATGGATGCCATCAACAGTCACTATGCCAGAGTGGAGCCTTTCGAACAGTGAACGGATTTCAGTTGCGTAGTGTAACGACATTGGCAGACCTCTCTTTTGAACGTTTCCATAAAGATGCCGCCTGTCACTACTATTTGTATTGAATAAAATTGCAGCTCATTTTATCGCCACAGCATAGACTCCAGGCGTAATACCATATGTACGAACAAAAAGCCGGGTCATATGGCTCTGATCTGCAAAACCAGCGGCATGCGATGCATCCGCAAGAGGCATACCACCAGCGATTAATTGCCTTACCCTCTGTAATCGGCGCTGAATAAGATAAGCATGCGGAGTGAGCCCGGTAACTTTTGAAAAACCACGCAATAGCTGAAACTGACTCACTCCGCCAAGGTCTGATAGCTCATCGAGTGACAGTGGTAATGAGGGATCATCATCAATACGTTCCCTCGCAAGGGCAATTGCTCTTGGGGCTACAGCCCCTTCCTGGTGCTGGTAACCAAGGAGGCCTGTCAGCAAAAAGAGGAGTGTTTCTTCCCGCTCAATTTCGCTGTACCCCCCACAAGAATCTGTCAATGCACGAAAGAGTGTCGAAAAATATGTCGCTGATTCATGATTATGTACAACCGGGTTGGACAGCTCGACACAGCCAGAACGGCTTTCTGTCAGTGTCTGAATAACGCCGGATAGAACATCCGGCTCAAAATAAAGCATTCGCCACGATCTGCTCTCTGCCCCCAGCGGAGAGCCGTCATGCACTTCTCCCGGATTAACAGTAATGATATCGCCCACTTTGGCTTCGACAATGCCTCGCCCGCTCATCGACACCTGAGCACCACGATCAATTAAGCCAATGCCGAATTGGTCATGAGTATGACGCCCGAAGCTGAAGGAGGTATCCGCTGATACCGCATGTACGCCCGTCATCTCACAGCGAAGTATAGTGAAGCGCCCTTTCTTCATTTTCTTAAAACTTATTGGTAAGTATGCTCTGTATACTGGTGGCTATGTGTTCAATTCACAACGTGAAAAATGGCAACCGTGGAAAATAACCGAAGTAAATAGGGGTGATTCCAGACTCTTTCGTTGCTCTTTTGTAAGATTTTTATGCCTGCCAGGCAGGCTTCATCTTATCAATAAATTCCAGCGTCTCTTCAGCTTGGAGGTTCCATACATCAAGGGCTGCAATAATCATGTCGCAGCGCATCGATGTGCCATAAGGGCGAAGATAACCCGCAATCTGGCCTTTCCCTTATGGTACTCCCAAAGATACCCTACCTGACTTTCATCATCACATGACATCCGGGCAAAGTCTGTCAGAAAGAGATTGTACTGCTCCAGCCAGCAATCTGAACTGACGCCACCATTGACATCGGTCTGACCTGCTCCTAGCAAACTAACATAGCACGATGTAAGCAAGTTCCGCTTCTGGCAATTACTGTGAGGATAACCCCTTTTCTTCAAATCGGGATACCCGTTTTGAGATCGAGCTTAAAAGGTTCCCAGCCTCCTGGCGGATCCCACTCTCCAAGGCCAAGCACCGTATCATTCTCTATTGATGTAATGATCACGCCATCAATGGCGCACTGACTGGATTTCCAGAGAATGCCAGTTGGAATATCAATCAGAAAAACGTGGCAGTAAGTGGTGACCATAACCCGATCATGTAGCCTGTCAGAATGGATGTCAGGAATTGAATAAATATGGGCAACGTAATCACCTAATGGATGACTTCTGAACGAGTGTGTGGCCATGTCAAAAACATGAAAGTGGTCGCCACAAATGATTGCAACGTGGGATTCATTCAGGAGAAAATCAGAAAAGGCGCTGGAAATCAGCCAGCCATCCTCATCTGCACGTACATACAACTGTAAAATCAGAATGGGTTCAGCGTCCTTACTGATTAGCAGTAGCCGATCCTTTTCCCCATTTGGGCTAAAAGGATTGATGTCGATGATCGAAACACCTTCCATTTCATCACCGGGCGTAGGCTTTTCAAGATAGGCCGCTTGTAATGTCATTGAGTATCCAAGTGTGACAGGAGAAGAACTCATACTACTTTACAAGCTGATGTCATTACAGCAGCGTATGTTGCCATATTGCGCTGACCAGCCCCCGCAGATTAGTACATTCCGATGTTAGTAACGTCCGCTTCTGGCACAAAAGTTGTCCACGGCAAGGACCAAGGATTACTCTGAGCGAACAGCAGACATTTTTCTCATAAAGTGATACCGAATAAGCTGCCAGAAAAGCCCCGGTTTGTTGCTGACAGACTACCTAACGTCAGGAGACGCGATTACAATTTATCCAGCTCATGTACGGTACGTTCATTGACGATATTGCCCGTATTCAGGGTCGATTTGGGCTCCAGTAAAACGACGCAGCACTCTTCGGTTAACGCTTCAGGACAATGCTCGGTTCCTTTCGGCACAATGATAAATTCACCTGCATCAAGATCGATATCGCCCGTTCTTAACCCCATCCGCAAGCGGCCACTGATAACAAGAAAAAGCTCATCTTCATGTTCATGATGATGCCAGTCAAACTTTCCGGATAATTTAGCCAGTTTGACATACTCGTCATTAATATCGCCGACAATTTTTGGACTCCAGCGATCGCTGAATTGAGCAAAACTTTCTTTCAAATTAACCTTACGCATTCATCTTCTCCGTCACACATATATAATCCGGGTAGATTTATTTTGTCGTAAAACAGAGCCAACAATGGGCAGCACGGCGCTCAGCCTGAAGGCGATATTAACGGCTGAAAAAAACTCCGGCTGACCACGGATAAACCGACCGTATCACGGTCAGCGGTCCGGCCCTTACGCCTGCTTCGCTTTGCGGCAAAATACAGCGCGAGAAGACCAGTGCAGTTGTTCGAAATAACAATACAGTCGGCCTGCACGCAGAACAACAGGTTTCCCGGTTACGAGCGCAGAAATTCATCAACTCACAACCAATTGACTAAATTTACTCTCTTTTATTTATAAAATAATTTTCCGCCTGGCTTTCAGGTCATCGTTTTTGTTTCTTTAAGTAAACAAATACCCGGATCTACGACGCCTTGCCTGAAGCCTCCTCGCCAGATAATGACGAGGCGGAGTTAACCTGGCTCGAGGTGAGACATCACCACCGTTGCGCTAATTGCCGTTTCCGTTGAGCTGTACGCGTGCGCAACCTGCGCGGAGAAACCATAAAAATCCCCGGGCTGTAATGTGATGACCTCGTACTTGCTAAAGCGCAGGAGCAGGGTCCCACTGTGAACCAGAATATGTTCATGCGTCCCGTCTGAATGCCCGGGACTGTGGATAGTGACCTGCGGATCCATTTGCAGGAACCATATCTCGGAGGTATTGCCGGGGCCGATGCGGAATTTCATCATTTGCGAATACTCGCCTGGTACAGGACGATATTTTTCAAAACAGGGATACATCCTGCTGCCGCCACTCAGCAAATCACCAACCGGTAAACGTAAAGCGGTGGCGATAGCGTCCAGCGTATCGACACGGGGGCAGGAAGATCCTGACTCTAGTTTGGATAACGCTCCCTTTGAAACCCCAGACAATTTAGACAGGTCGTTTAACGAAATTCCCCGTGACTGCCGCAGGCGCCTTATTTTATTGCCGATATTTAATGACAACGCAGAAGTTTTATCTTGTCCTGAATCAGGCATTATTGCGTCCCTCCCCGAATATGGTCTTCTCATCCGAATGAACGCCCCACCCAGGGGCGATAGCGGTACGGACATGACAATACTGTCGCTGGCCTGATATGTAATAGCGGCATTGTAGTGGTTCGGTCATTCAGGACATCTCTAAAACCTGTTAATGTTAAAACAGTGAATATGAGGTGATACATGCTCAAAACTCGGCGAACCAAACGCACATTCTCCCCAGAGTTTAAACTTGAAGCTATCGAGCAAGTCGTTAAATATCAGCGCGATGTTCGAGAGGTTGCTCAATCACTTGAACTCAATCCTGACCATCTGCGTAAATGGATACGGCTTTATCAACAAGAACTCCGCGGCATTGAGCCGATGGGGAACGCTATTACCCCCGAACAGCGGGAAATTCAGCAGCTTAAAGCGCAGATAAAGCGCCTTGAGATGGAAAAAGAAATACTAAAGCAGGCTGCCGTGTTGATGAGCGAAATCCCCGGAAAATCTGTCCGCTAATCACACGGCTAAAGGTGAAATGGCCGATAGTGACACTCTGCCGTTTGCTGGGGGTTCATCGCAGCGTTTATTATGCTTATGTAAGACGTCCCCTTGATGCTCGTAGAGTGGAGTTACGTAGCCGACTGAGAGCATTTCATGCACTCAGTCGTGGTGTGGCAGGCAGCCGTACACTTAGCCAAATGTTGCGCCAGAGTGGATGTGATGTAGGTCGATGGTTGGCGCGACGCTTGATGACAGAGTGCGGCCTGACAAGCTGTCAACCGCGTAAACACCATTACCGAATAAACGATAATAACAGTCCTGCATTACCCAACATATTGGGTCGCAGATTTACCCCTTCAGCCCCCAATCGCGTGTGGTGTGGCGATATCAGTTTTGTTCGTTTACAGGATAAATGGTGTTATCTCGCTTTGGTTGTGGATTTATATGCACGCCGGATTGTGGGGTCAGCTCTGTCATTAACAGCTGACGCTGACCTGGTGTGTAGGGCTTTACGTAATGCATTGGAAACTCGCCCTCGCAATGGTCGTCTGCTTTTTCATTCCGTCCAAGGCAGTCAATATAAAAGCAATAAATATAGAAGGTTACTCTGGCTATATGGGGTAATGCAAAGCATGAGTCGCAGAGGGAATTGCCTGGATAATTCACCAATGGAAAGGGTATTTCGTAGTCTAAAAAGTGAGTGGTTGCCAAAGGGAGGCTATGTTGATTTTGGCAATGCGATACGTGATATCAGCAATTGGATAAACGGTTATTACAACGTTTTTCGTCCTCATACGCATAACGGGGGTATACCCCCTTGTGCGTATGAAGAACAGTGGAGACAGGTTATCCCGGTGTCCTAATTTTGTGATCCACTACAATTCTGGAGCGCCGGTCATCAGAAGGTCATCCGGTTATCGTGTCCAACAGCGACACATCACTGACCCGTTCGCTTTATCGTAACTTTACCCGCCATCGTATCACTGCAAAGCGCAGCATGGGTGTGGCTGCCGGTGATAGTAAATCTGCAGCAGAAATCATCGCCACAAAATCAGCAGGCTGGTTTGGTGTCGATTTGGCGTCCGGTCCAGATATCTCGGTGGAAACTGAGGTGCGGGCGTGGCAGTGAGTAAATTCACATTACATAATGCACCAACCACCGGCGGCTCGAATGAGGCCGCCGTGGCCTTTTCATGGAATAACCCTAAAAAAGCGGTTAACCCATATCTGGACCCGGCGGAAGTTGCGCCGGAGTCTGCGCTTTCAAACCTGATCGCTCTTTACGCTGCGGATAACGAGCAGGAGCAGCTGCGCCGTGAGGCGCTGAGCGATGAGGTCTGGGAACGCTATTTCTTCAATGAATCCCGTGATCCTGTCCAGCGCGAAATGGAGCAGGACCGGCTGATTAGTCGTGCCAAAATGGCGCGCGAGCAGCAGCGTTTTAATCCTGATCTGGTCATTCTGGCTGACGTTAACGCCATGCCGCCCCACATCAGCAAGCCTTTGCTGGAACGGATTAAATATTTCCATAGCCTGGGCAGGGCAAAGGCTTATTCCCGCTACCTACGCGAAACTATCAGGCCGTGTCTTGAGCGGCTGGAGCGCGTGCGTAACAGTCAGGTGTCTGCGTCTTTCCGGTTCATGGCGAGCCATGACGGGCTGGAGGGGCTGCTGGTACTGCCTGAAATGAATCAGGATCAGGTCAAGCACCTTTCCACGCTGGTTGCGGCACATATGAGCATGTGTCTTGATGCGGCCTGCGGTGATCTGTTTGTCAGCGACGATGTTAAACCAGAAGAAATCCGCCAGGCATGGGAAAGGGTTGCCGCAGAAGCCATGCGCCTTGAGGTCATCCCGCCAGCGTTTGAGCAGTTACGCCGCAAAAAGCACCGCCGCAAGCCGGTGCCTTATGAACTGATCCCATCGTCGCTGGCGCGTATGCTGTGCGCGGACTGGTGGTATCGAAAATTGTGGCAGATGCGCTGCGAGTGGCGGGAGGAACAGCTGCGCGCCGTCTGCCTGGTCAACAAAAAAGCGTCCCCGTATGTCAGCTATGAAGCCGTGATCCACAAACGCGAGCAGCGCCGCAAATCGCTGGAGTTCTTCCGCTCGCACGAGCTGGTCAACGAAGACGGTGATACGCTGGACATGGAAGACGTGGTGAACGCCAGCAACAGCAACCCGGCACATCGCCGTAATGAAATGATGGCCTGTGTTAAGGGACTGGAGCTGATAGCGGAAATGCGCGGAGACTGCGCAGTGTTCTATACCATCACCTGCCCGTCACGCTTCCACGCAACCCTCAACAACGGCAGACCTAATCCGAAGTGGACCAGCGCCACTGTCCGGCAGAGCAGTGACTATCTGGTTGATACGTTCGCCGCTTTCCGCAAGGCAATGCACAAGGCAGGGCTGCGCCAGAGCCGCACCATGACGGCACCGTGCACTGGCATCTTCTGTGCTTCATGCGCAAAAAAGACCGCCGTTCCATCACTGCGATGCTGCGCAAGTTTGCCATCCGTGAAGACCGCGAGGAGCTGGGCACCAATACCGGGCCGCGCTTCAAGTCCGAGCTAATCAACCCGCGTAAGGGCACGCCGACCAGCTACATCGCCAAATACATCAGCAAGAACATCGACGGGTGCGGGCTGGCTAAAGAAATCAGCAAAGAAACCGGCAGAACACTGCGTGACAGCGCCGAGCATGTCAGCGCCTGGGCGTCACTGCATCGTGTCCAGCAGTTCCGTTTCTTTGGTATTCCGGGGCGTCAGGCATACCGAGAGCTGCGCTTGCTGGCTGGTCAGGCGGTGAGAGTGCAGGGTGAACGCAAAGCTGGCGCACCGGTACTGGATAACCCGCGTCTGGATGCGGTACTGGCGGCAGCTGATGCGGGCTGCTTTGCTACCTACATCATGAAGCAGGGCGGTGTACTGGTTCCCCGCAAACATCACCTTGTCCGCACGGCCTATGAGCTTAACGACGAACCAAGCGCCTACGGCGATCACGGTATCCGTATCTATGGTATCTGGTCCCCGATCGCAGAGGGCAAGATTTGCACGCACGCGGTGAAGTGGAAAAAGGTTCGTAAGGCCGTTGACGTTCAGGAGGCGGCAGCCGACCAGGGCGCTTGCGCCCCTTGGACTCGGACTCGTGGCAATAACTGTCCCCCTGTTGAAAATCTGAACAAATCAGGGGGTGATTTACCCGATATTAAAACCATGGATGAGAAGGAGCTGCAGGAATATCTCCACAACATGGGCCAGAAGGAACGGCGGGAGCTGACAGCCAGGTTAAGGCTGGTAAAACCGAAGCGGAAAAAAGCATATAAACAGAATATTTCGGATCAGCAGCGCCTGCAGCTTGAGGCAGAACTGAGTTCCAGAGGGTTCGATGGTAGCGAGTCAGAGATTGACCTGCTTCTGCGCGGCGGCAGTATTCCGTCAGCTGCCGGGCTGCGTATTTTTTACCGCAACCACCGTCTGCAGGAAGATGACAAATGGCGTCAGTGGTACTGATGCCGCAGCTTTAACAATTCTTGCTCTTATTGATCCGCATCAGAGCGTTCTAATTGACAGATAAAAAACGGTTTACATTCGCAAATCCCTACTATACTGTAATTACAAACAGTGGATATATATACAGTTGTTATGTATCCGAGGTAGTGATAGGAGGGAAAATGCAGGATTATCTTTTGGAGTCATTGAAGCTCCAGCGCATTGATTTTTTTATCAAGCTTGTAGCGGCTAGTGAGTGCAGCGACGAAGAAAAGCGGCTGGCTATCCAGTGGGTGTCCGAACTGACCGACGAGCTGATGGCGAAAATCCGCAGCCATGAATACGGTCGGTCGATGGACGTAACCAGTTAAGGGGATCTGTATGCGCATTGAAATAATGATCGATAAAGAGCAGAAGATTAGCCAGGCTACACTGGACGCCCTTGAATCCGAGCTTTACCGTAATTAGCGCCCTCTGTATCCCAAAACAGCAATTCGTATCCGCAAGGGCAGCGCCAACGGCGTTGAGCTGAGCGGGTTAAAACTGGATGAAGATAAAAAGCGAGTGATGGAAATAATGCAGCAGGTCTGGGAGGACGACAGCTGGTTACATTAGCGAACGTTGCGGACGATAAAACTGGTTTTTACCGTCCGCAAGGTTGAACAACGAGCCGCGCGAGGCGTTAGAAAATTCCTTTGTTAGTGCCTACTTCTCATAAGAGGCACTATATATGCTAAATGCAGCGGGTTAAGGCAGAAACATCTTGCGCGATTAGGGGCAATGAACTTAAGTTAAGTAACGCAACCAACAGTTAAAACGGTTGTCTTAGTTATAAGGAATTTGCTGTTGTGGTTGCTGGTGACGAAGTGTACACTTCCGCGCCATATAAGAAGGAGGGGTTATGTCAAGTATCGCCGCATTGAGGCTGGGTAATCCAGTTGAACGTTTGGCACGGGTTCTGAAAGAGAACCAGGACAAGCTCAATCTGAGTAAAGATGGTTTTGTGTCCGTAGATTTGTCCAACGAAGAAGCTATGAAAGCCATCAGAGATCAGATGGATAAGCTTGAAGGCATCAAGACGAGCACTGTCAAAGCAAAACATTATTACAGAACCCGATAATGGCAACATTACTTTTAGCAGTGATTTTGGTTAGTGGTTTTATATATGTAAACCTATCACTTTCAACACGTTACAGATATAAGCGTTCCAATGGCTGGGACGCTTATTTTTTTGTCGCCGCCTGGGGAATTGTGTTCTTTCTGCTCGGTGGCTTTTTGACCTTCGTCCTGAATATTACAGGCGGGTTCCGCTGGCTATCCAATGAGCTTAACCTTACGCCAGATAGCTTCAACGGCATGTTGTCTACCTCATCCGATAAAGCCCAGCGTATCAATGAAATCAAACAGATTGCATGGGTTGTTATTTCAATTGTGTTTTCTGCAATTTCTGGTCTGGGTAATAAGTTGCGTACAAAGAGCGGTGATCGCCGCTGGGATGCCCTGGCTAAGGCTGTGGGGAATAACTCTTTTGAGTCTTTGCTGATGGAAGCATCAGCACGGCAGTTTCCGATCATCGCGACACTCTCATCGCGAAAAATCTATGTTGGCCTGGTGACGTGTCCGGCGCTGGAAAATGGGCTGTCAGAACATCTGGAAATACTCCCTATGCTAAGCGGCTATCGTGATAAAGACGATCTCACAATAAGCATCACGACGAACTATCATCAGCACTATCTTGAAAGCGGTGTTATTGGTGGGATGTCGCGTCTGAATATCCAGGATTTCCGTGTACTGATCCCTAAAGATGAAGTTGAAACCATCTCGTTTTTTGACACTGAAACGTATAATAAATTTAAAGAAGACGAAGCGCGCGACCGGAAAGACTGCCGCAAGTTGGGTAGTAAAAAGCCATCAACACGCAGGAGAAGGACTGCTGGCGACGCAGAGCAGGGTAGTGCATGACTATGCTGCATGAATCCGCATGATCGTTTGAGGATCGTTTTTGCTGAGGCCCGCCAGGAATGGCGGGCTTTTGCTTATGTCATGCAGGTGCATGAAAACCACTACACAAAGCGGGCAGGCGTGGCGGGGATACGAGCGCGCGCCGAAGCGATTATGTAAGAGTTTTGGCTATTGATGTCATAGTGAACTTAATGATGGAGAAAGTGTCAACCTATGTGTAAACTACAGTTAGTGAGATAGTGAGATAGTGAGATAGTGAGATAGTGAGATAGTGAGATAGTGAGATGAAACAACTTCAAGGAGGGCGGCATGAGTACTAACAGCGAACGTATGTCCAATGCGCCCGTTTACTACGCATTGGTGCAAGTAAAGTTTACTCCAGTAGCTGCAATGAGTAAGTATGTTCCAGACATACAAGATGCGCTAAGAGTTGAAGGATTTCCTTTATTTGAAGTTTCCAATACAACTCAGCTGAAATTTGAAATGAAAAACCCCAATGAGCCACCGGTACATTCATTTGAGCCTGTGACAAGTTGGTTGATGATTGATGCAGATAGAAGGTCTGGTTTTGTTTTAGGCAACGATTTCATTACGTTCCATACAACAGATTATGATAATCATGTACCTTTCATCGCGTCATTAATACTTGGTCTGAGCAAAGTTCTTGAATTTGCTAAGCCATCGTTGGTAAGCCGGATTGGGCTTCGATATTTGGATGCTGTGTTTCCTGAGAAAAGCGAAACAATTGAGCAGTATCTTGTAAAGGAACTTCATGGTGTTGATTTTGGATGGACGCCAATACAGTCCATACAAGAGTCTGTATATCAGACATGTGTTGAGCCATTGATCTCTAATGGATTTATGGTTTCACGCATACATAAGATGAATGGTCAACTAGGTTTTCCGCCAGATATGATTCCTAATGGTTTACTGCCGCTGCCGAGATTTAGTAACACAGAGCATCGTATGCACGCAATAATTGATACAGATCATTATGTTGAAGGCAACATGTCAACTGATTTGCAGTTAATTGAAAAACAGATTCTTTCGTTGCATAGTAAAGTTAAAGAAGCATTTGAAGGCATGGTTTCAGATTTTGCCCGTGCTAAATGGCACTGAAACAACGGGGGTGACTAAAATGTATGCAATTCCTACTGGAAGCATAGGCTCTGTAGATCGGTATACTCCAGATTCGCAGTCAAGCTCATGTGTATCAGGTGTTGTTGCTGTCGCCGCATCTTTACTATTAGTTGGTACGGGGGCTTCATACCCTGTAAATGCTTATAAGCAATGGCGTCAGTATGTTCAGCCAAGGGTTCAGTTTGCATTTGATTCCATAGAGTCAACGTACACGCCTGCAATTTCTCCTGAGGTTGATGTCAGGAATGTTGCCCAACATTTGGCTAATATTCGAGAAGTGCTGTCTCCATCAATGTCAGAACTGGCTAAGGATTTGGGGATAACTCGGCAGGCTCTCTATAAATGGTTGTCAGGGGAGAACCAGCCTGATGATGCTTCAAAAGTCCAATTCATTACCAACCTCAGTAATGTTGCTGACTCTTTTTCCAAAGCTGGACTCAATGATGCGAAGCTATTGGTGAAAATGAAAGCATTCAATGGTAGGTCATTGATGGACTTAGTAAAAGAAGGTGAGGATTGGAACAAGCCAGTTCAGGTACTGATTGATGAAGCTAAAGCGATGAATGCAGCTGCTGAATCGGCCAATTACTTAGCAAGCAAGGCGAAACCGACAGATGATTGGAAGTCATCTATTTCAATTCCTGGAACAGTAGAGGAATAAATCACATTTATGTTGGTACGAGGAACATCATGGCGTCAGGGGCATGTTCTTAAACATGATGATGCCGTTTCACTTGGACTTCTGAAGCCTGATGAAACGAACCATAAAGTTGTAGTTATAACGCATGATTGTGATTTACAGAGTAATTCTGAAAAAAACGTGGAACTGATGTTTGGCCCCTTGAAAAAGGGGTCAAGCAAGATGAAAGGAGCTAAGCATCCGAGAATCCTCGATCTATGCTTTGAAAACCCAGAAAGTGCTAAGAAGAACGCAGTAGAGCTTCGGCATGAAAGAAAAGTCATCATTTCTAAAGAAGCTTTCCGTTGTGAGGAAAACGATCCGGCATTCTCCATTAGCACAGAAGAGAAACAAGCTCTTAAGCAATGGTTAGCAGCTAAGTATGGTCGTCCAGCGTTTCCTAACTCGTTTGAAGAGCGCTTGCGGGCTTACGACGAGGATAAAAAGTTTATTTTCGAAAAAGAAGTTGCGGACATTATCGCCACAAACGCAGAGCATTTGATCGGAGTTTTTTTCGATTTGGGCGAAGAAAGATTTAACGATCTTGAGGAAGGCATACCATATGAGCTTTCTATCAATGTT
The DNA here is from genome assembly GCF_050632285.1 of Serratia sp. L9. Taxonomy (NCBI): domain Bacteria; kingdom Pseudomonadati; phylum Pseudomonadota; class Gammaproteobacteria; order Enterobacterales; family Yersiniaceae; genus Serratia; species Serratia sp. L9. The sequence goes on from NZ_CP192591.1 coordinate 382,751, forward strand.
GTTTATGATGCAACTGAAGGTGGCCCCGATGCCAGAGGGGCGGCTGAACAAACCTGTTCTGATCTAAAGGCATTGTTTTATAAGTTTTATGGTGATCCAATCTTGGGACATTCAGAGCTTATAGAATTGAATACGTGCATTGCTGTTGCCGATACTCATTTCTCCCTGTATGCATTGAGGCGGATGGATCAATGGAGGGTGGAATACATCAGCCTTGAAGAAGATTCATATGGCGATTTCATTGGTGCCGGTGTTTAAACTGGCTGTTTCGACAGCCAGTTTAAACAGGCTGTAATCAAGCATCGCCTAATTTATAGAGCCTGTCCATAATTCTGTGTAACTGCCAGCGTATTAAAGGTGCTCGTTTAGACGGTCACCAAACTCGATAATAAAGCGGCTCATCGCCAACCGCCAGTTCTGGATTGGCATACTCCATTTTTTCGATGCTGCCTGGATCGCCAGATAAATCACTTTTCGCACTGAGTCGTCTGTTGGGAACACCTTACGTTTCTTTATCGCCTGCCGGATTACGCTGTTCAGCGATTCTATAGCGTTGGTCGTGTAAATGGCCTTGCGGATATCCGCAGGGTAACCGAAGAACGTGTTGAGATTTTCCCAGTGGGTACGCCAGCTTTTGCTGATTTGCGGGTATTTCTCATCCCAGATACCTGCAAACTTATCCAATGCCATCAGGGCGGCTTCCTCTGTCGGGGCCTGATACACCGTTTTCAGCACGCTAGTCACCGCTTTGTAGTCTTTCCACGAAACGTATTTCAGGCTGTTACGCACCATGTGGATAATGCATAACTGGATGTGGGTTTGCGGATAAACGCTGTTTATCGCCTCTGGGAAGCCCTTCAAGCCGTCCACGCAGGCAATCAGGATGTCCTGAAGCCCCCGATTTTTCAACTCGGTCAACACGTTGAGCCAGAACTTTGCTCCCTCATTCTCGGCTAGCCACATGCCCAGCAGTTCTTTTTACCTTCGGTATTAATCCCCAGAGCCAGGAAGACGGCCTTGTTGATGACACTACCATTTTGACGCACTTTCACCACGATACAGTCAAGGTAAACAATGGGATACAGTGAGTCGAGGGGGCGATTCTGCCACTCGGTGACCTGTTCTTTGACGGCATCAGTGACTTTGGATATTAGCGTGGGTGACACATCGGCATCGTACATCTCCTTGAATGTGGCAACGATTTCCCTTGTGGTCATTCCTTTGGCATACAAGGATAAAATCTGGCTGTCCATCTGCGTGATACGTGTCTGATTTTTCTTGATTAACTGAGGCTCGAAAGTGTTTTCGCGATCACGGGGTGTATTCAGTTCGACCTCGCCATCATCAGTGAGCAGCGTCTTTGATGAGTAACCGTTGCGGGTATTCGAACCTGTTTTAGGGGCATTTTTTTCATGACCAAGGTGTTCGGTAAGCTCAGCATTCAACGCCGTTTCGACGGTGAGCTTGGTCAGCATACGAGAAAACGCATTAAGATCGGCTTCGGTTTTGAGGCCTTTAGCCAGTTCGGCAGCCAGTGCCTTAAGTTTCTTTTCGTCCATAATTTGCCTGTCTCCATTGTCAGGAAGAACATATCAAAAACAGGCAATTACACAATTTAAATTACAGTCTCCTTTATTATCGAGTTTGGTGACCGTCTAAACGAGCACCTTTAATACGCTGGCAGTTACACAGAATTATGGACAGGCTCGCCCAGCGGGTTAATGGTCTACCAGTATAATTATCTACTTTCTGAAGTAGTTCAGGGATACGCTTTAATTCCAGTGCCGGTCGATGTTGCCTGTTTCCGGAAGCAACCGCCCCTGCCATTTCCTGCGCTGGGTTATAATCTATCAGTCCACTCTGCACAGCAAAGCGCATGATAGCCGTAGTGCGCTGCTGAAGACGAGCCGCCACTTCAAGACGTCCAGACATCTCTACGGCTTTAATTGGAATAAGTAGATCTCGTGTTTTAAGCTCAGCAATATTCTGATTACCAATAGCAGCAAAGAGATTATCTTCCAGACTTTTTAATACACGAGCACTATGGGACTCAGACCACTTTTGATTGCTGGCATGCCAGTCTCTGGCAACTACTTCAAACGTTATCGCCTCTTGCTCCTGCTCTACCTTAACGGCTTTCTTGTTCTCACTGGGATCGACGCCATTAGCTAACAGCCTACGGGCTTCATCCCGGCGTGCCCGGGCATCCGCCAATGACACTTCAGGGTATTTCCCCAACGCCAGCATCTTTTCTTTACCGCCAAAGCGATAACGCAGTCGCCAGTATTTGGAGCCGTTAGGGTGAACCAGCAAAATCATACCTTCACCGTCAGTCAGCTTATAGGCTTTTGCTTCAGGCTTTGCCGAACGAACCTTCACATCACTCAGAGCCATAATGAGTATCCTTTCAAGGGTTCTGTGTGGGTACTAGCATTATCGAACCGCGATATACCCGCAATTGTACCCGCATCAGTAAGTTGATGTAGATTGAATCAGGTTGACTTAGGTTGAGTGCAAAAGCGAGGAAAGCCTTGCGGATACTGAATTTCAGGCATAAAAAAAGCCACCCTAAGGTGACTTAATTTCATACTATGGTGCGAAGGCCGCACCGCGATTATCTACATAACCAACTGAAATAATTGAAATTTTAAAATAAGAGAACCGCCATATATACTCACATGTATACTCAACGCGATTCTCTGAAGTCTTAGCTAACTCAAAAATTACTCCTCATCATCTTCCACAGGCTCTAAGGCGTCAAGCGTGACTCGCACCATCGCGATAGAGCCAATACGAATAAAAACATCTTCCCCATCTTCGTCGGTTATCATAAAACGATCCGTGGTTTCAGGCTCGCAATCCAGCGTGTCAAAAAACGCATTCAACTGGCCGATATCATCCGTCTCTTCGTTTTGCGGCGCATCAGGCTCAACACTTAGTGGAATCACTGGTCCGCCGTTCACCAGAGTGATATGGACATTAAAATAATCATCTTCGTAGACATCATCCTCTTCGCTCTCGATGGGGGCAAAGCCATCAGACAGAAACTGATGAAATACCACTTCACGCATATTTAACGCATAACGATACTCAGAAGAATCAAAAACGAAGAAGCGTTCTGTGTTTGGGCCGACTTTTTCCTGAAAATAATAATAAAACCTCCGCTTATCCGCAGCTGAAATGGGCAACAGCAAATAGTCCTGCTGTCCCTGTAGCCAAAGTTTTACGGTCCAGAGACCGCTATCCATTTCAATGCCGCTTGTGGCTATCACTTCAAGATCTTCATCAGTTTTACGACGCTTCTTGCGGAAGTCGTTTATCAACCGATCGCTTTCCGGGAACACGACATTTAGAGGCTTATCCAGGGCATTGCATATTGCCTGTGCGAGACTCAGTTTTGCCGCGACCTTCCCGGTTTCGATACGCTGAATTTGTTGCTGGCTGGTGCCGACCATAAACGCCAGCTCGCGCTGGGTGATAGATAGCTGGGTACGGAGCTGTTTGATGTTGTTCTGTAACATGGCATCCATCCTTCAGAAGGAATAGAAAGTGCCATTAAAACACAAAAGTGAGTAAAAACACAAAAATGTGTTTTTACTCACTAATCAACACTCGTGAACGAAAAGAAAATCTCTTCATCGTTCTTCTCTGGTATGCCAGAGATCCACGATATAGATGTCGTTGTCACGGAGTTCGTAATGAACCTCGTAATCATCAAATAACACTTTTCGGACTTCCCGGGGTTCATACCGAGTCTGCTGTACGCCAATTGCCGGATGCGCTGTAAGGCCAGCGCAGCCAGTAATCAGGCGATCCAAAACGTCATCGGCGTGCTGGCGGCTATACTGAAGGGCGAAACGGTAGATACGCTCCAGGTCATCCTGAGCTTTAAGCGTCCAGTAAATTTCCATCTATCAGGATTTCTTTAAGCGATTAGCAAAATCCACCATGTCCGAGTGGCTCACCACGCGACCAGCATCCACATCTGCAAGACCAGCCTGGATGCTCTGATGGCGTCGCTCTCTTTCGGCCAGCATACTGGTCAACGCTTCCTTGATAATCCAGCTTTTAGAACGATCCAACTCAATTGCCAGATTTTCGACAGCAGCAGCCAATTCAACAGGTATCTGTGCGCTGATGGTTTGTTTAGTAAGCGAACCCATAGGGATTACCTCGTTTAATAACATTTAATAACTCCTATTAAGGTTAGCACAGAGGTGCCTATAAAAACATCACATCTCATTTCGCAGGCAACATCCCCGGAAAGTGCTTTGCCACGATGTCATTCATCTTCTCAACCAGATCCAGACGCTTGAACGTGATATGCCCGCTGCCCTTCTGAAAGTAGCGAATGGTGAACAGCTCATCCTTAAAGGCCTGCTGATGCGGGTTGTCGCGCACAAAGTCCATAAACCGGACAGAGACATCATGCCGGTTATCGGGAATGGTCTTCCCATCCAGCAGGCAGAGCATTCGCTCCAGATCGGCTAACTGGTCGCGCCGCCAGCCCCAGTTCAGACTGAAGCCCCATCTGTCATGCTTCACCAGATTATTGACGATAATCTTCTTACCGAAATAACAGGGATTATTGGTTTTGTAGTCCCAGCTTAACCCTTTAAATACATTGATAATCCCACGTTCGAAAACATCCTGCTTATTGTGGTGGAGTTGTTCAAAGGTACTCAGTATGTTGGCTTCGCTAATAGCCGGGAGATTGCCCTCCTCCAGGTTCTTCGCCCACTGACTGCGGGCTTCCGCATCCATCAAGGTCAACATCCCGGACTTCAGCATCAGATCGCGCCAGATGCTGCGATCGATATTGCGGGTAATCACCGGCATCGCTTTGTCTACTGGTTGCATCAGCCAGCAGTCAAAGGAATGGCCCTGTCGCATCGCCCAATGCTCCGCCACATCACCACCGATGCTGGAGGTTAGCCGCGAGATATCATCAAGCTTATGGATCAGGATTTGTATCAAGCTCAGCGCAGCATCACGTCCAGTGACGATACGTTCAATACTGGTCGAGCAAATTAGCTCATTATGGTCAGTTAAAACTTCAGCTTCTGTTTGCATGATTTTTGTCCGTATAAAAGCAAACACGCCTGCCGGGAATGGCAGGCGCATTATGCAATGAATAAATAAGGTGGGAAGTTCAGAGGTAAAAATCAGGAATGATGCTCGAAGAATTTATATATTCATTAATCCGGTAGCTCGCCTGGCTCTGAGAATATCGATAGCGGTCAGAAATGGTGTCTGCTCCTGCCATGTAAATCCTTTGCGGTCGATGCGCACCAGTTCATAACGTTCCACCAGGAAATTCACCGCATCAGCCAGTGTTATCCCTGCTTCGATATGTTCCTGGATGGCTGAATCATCATGGAATGGTGTGTCGTTGAGCGTAAGGCCGTAATGATGCTCAAGCAGATAGGTTAAAAGTAGCTGCCAGACCTGCACGGGCGACAGGCGTGACGAAACCGGCACCGTGGCCGGTACAGTTGAAATATGCATGAGTGGAGTCCTGAGAAAAGAAGAGAGAAGGCGTTACTGGGCTGGATAAATAGTGAGGTAAACGTAGCCGCAGCTACCACGGGTATCCGCTATGCAGGTTAAACCCGTAAGCTGAATGGTCACCTGATGTTGCTGCTGTGGGTTTAGCTCACCGGAACGCAGCATTGCTTCCAGTTGTTCTATATACAGCGGGAAAGCCTGATCCAGTTTCTGCAGTTTTTCTGGCGTGAAACTCCCCGTCAATCCGGCCCGGTCAGCGAGAAAATGCAGTCGGTTGCCCTCCTGTACCAGCCTTGCCCCAAAGCGAGGGGTGATATCGCTTTGCAGTCCCCATTGGTGAGAATCAGATAAAGACATAGAAGTCTACTTTTGTTGATATTTAGCCGGAGTCACAGCCAACCGCGCTCTGCAAATGACATCACTTCATCCCCTACCACGAGGTGATCCAGCACCCGCACTTCGACCAGTGCCAGTGCATTCACTACCCGCTTTGTGATATGCCTATCTGCCTGACTGGGCTCCGTTTCGCCGGACGGATGGTTGTGGGCCAGAATGACCGCAGCAGCGTTATACCTCAGGGCCGATTTGACCACTTCCCGGGGATGCACCTCCGTATGGCTGAGCGTGCCGGTAAACAGCGTTTCACGCTCCAGCAGACGATGCTGGTTATCGAGATACAGGACGATAAAGATTTCCCGCTCAAGGCCCGCCATCTGCAGTTGCAACCAGGTTTTCGTGAAGCGGGTTGAGGTAAACGACTCTCCAGGCTGGCGCTGGTATTTTTCCAGCAGACGTAGTGCCCGGCGGATAATGCGTTGTTCGTTAACCGGAAAAATGGGTGATAACGTGAATTCGGACATCACAGTTCCTTAAAACAAAATGCCCCACTGGTTTATGGCCGGGCATGGAGGATAATAAAAAGATTCATGACGCAAGCTGCAGCATATTCTCAGCCATCACCCACAGGGCGCGGTTGAGCTTCACATCGCCGTCGATACCTTTAACCGCGCGAGTGTGGGCGCGTTTACCTTTCGTTGTTCGCCCGGATAGGCCACCTTTAATCAGGTTTTCCTGAATACGCTGGTACGTGGTCCACAGATCGTTGCTGTCGTCCTGCCAGCGGCGTGGGGAAAGGATTTGCGATTCAGTGACTGGCTGATGCTCTTCACCAAATCGATAGGTTAATGCTGCTTTCGCCATCGCCTGCTGTGCTGGTGGCGGTAACAAAAGCGATTCCATCGCATCGCGTTTCTCTTCCACCCGGTCAAAGACGCTGAGAACCTCATAGGCCCCCTCAATCACCTTCCCGACAACATCCCCTCTGTGCGGCACGCGGATCTCACCAAACGACTGTCCGCAAACGAGCGAATTGGTGCACACACTTCTGAATATCCCCGGCAGTAACTGAAAACTCGATGCGCCATCGTGCGAATTCAGAATGATGATTTCCGGCACCTGCTGACCGTTTATCTGACCGGTACGACGCAGGCGCAGCATATGCTTTGTATGTTCCCGTCGGCTCTGGTCGCGCACTCGTGACTGACAGGCAAAGAATGGCTGGAACCCTTCGCGTTTAAGGTTCTCCAGCAGGGTGATTGTGGGTATGTAGGTGTACTTTTCGCTTCTGGAGCCGTGCTTGTCTTCCCCGAAGACGCTGGGGACATACTGCATCAGTTCTTCGCGGGTTAAGGGGCGGTCGCGGCGAATATGGTTCACCCGACCAAAACGGCTGGCTAATCTCATGGCAAATTCCTTATCTGGTTATAAGACGACATAAAAGCCAAAGCCCCTGCTCCGTAAGGAGGCAGGGGCAGAATGTGATGTTCACGGTGGGAGGGATGTGGCGGGCGGGACTACAGTGTATCCAGAATCTTCAGTATCTGCGCCATCAGGGCGGTGATAAGTGCAGTGACCAGCAATGTAACCGCTTCCCGGGCGGTATCAATACTGCTGTCATCGTAGCCTGCCTGACGCAGGCGAATTTCAATAAATTGCCGGGCCTGATGGCCGCCGCACCAGGTCAGTGCCTGGGCCAGGGCCGTCACCAGCATTTTCAGAAAGGTCATAGGGTTTACTCCGGACTGCGCAGCGGCAGCCCGTTGGTCATGTGGCATTTTTTAGGTGGGGAAACGTTAATCAGGGGCGGGGAACTCAGTGGTAAGTGTAACGCCATCCCCCTTATCAGTAGTGACGACGACTTCTGAAGCCACGCAGTTATTATAAAAACTCACGCTGACGGACTGCCCGTAACGCAGGGTGGCAGGCAAAATAGTTTCTTTATTGCTGGAGTACAGATATTTCTGGTTGGCAATGCGACAGTTTCCCCGGTTCACGTCAATATTTTCGACTTTCACGGTGTTATCCAGTGCAGTGACCACGACAGTGACGTAGCGTGTTCCGGCAGGGTGAACCTGATTACTGGTCTCCACTTTGATGGATGGCGTTGGCTCTGCCAGCGCCTGGGCTGACAGAACAAACAGTGCGGGCACCAGCATGTGTTTAAATTTCATAATCTGTTCCATTTAAAAATAACGTAATCAACAGGCGTTAATTCAGATGCAGGTTAGAGAACATCTTTACCCACGCAGCCGTGTGTCCCGAATGCCGGTAAAACCTTAGTCGCCCCGGACAGCGTGAATGTGGCAGGCTTAACACCGTCTCCGGTTACTGAGACCTGTTTGCCCTTACGTAACTGAGCCCAGGCCAGCGCCAAGTTATTACCGCCCACTCGACTGCCAGATTCGCTGATATCAATAAGTGCTCCACCGTCGATACTGACCTGAAGGCTTTTATCTTCATCCATACTGACCTGATGCCCGCTGGCGTCAGTAAATATGACCGTGGCCGGTTGCGAGCCGTAATCCTCACAGGTCAGAGATAGTTGCGACTGACCTTTCCCCTTGATGACAAACTCCGATACGCCCTGGCCCCAACCACTGGACCAGGTGTCCTTATTTCCGAAAGCCTGCGCGATGACCGGAACCAGGCCACAGACCAGCACCAACGCGCTGAGTGATGATTTATTCATGGATGTATCCTTTTGTGAGTAAAACAAACTGTCCTGAAGGACGGGAATGCGGGCTCATTCCCGAATGAGCCCGCTGATGTACTGAAAATGCGGCAGGGCCTGAATGAATCTCGGGTCCTGAAAGATGCGGCTGGTATGGCAGTTTTGCGCAAAACTGCTGATGGTCATCACCACATCGGTAATGGCTGAGAGAGTGAACACCTGAATACGCTCTTTTGATAAGGCCACCAGGTACCACTCCCCGTCCAGACAGATAAGTCGGTAAGGGGCTACAGCCGACTGCTGGTGGCCCTGATGCAGAAAATGAATACGGCGGTTACGGATGATAGCCTGAACGATGACCTGAAAGCCGCCGAATAACGTCGGAGCCTGACGGGGCGGTGCATTCCAGATAATGCAGGGTGATTCCTGTCCGCTGTCGAGCAGAACCGACAGCAGTCGGGGATCAAGCGCCGGAAAGTAGTGTGCTACGCTGGTTATCTGAGCAAATCGAAGAATGTCACTATTGGTGCGAAAAGGTCCACGAGCATCTCGGAGCCGGAAACAGCCTCCGTTATTTTCGGTATCGAGATAGCGGAGACGCTCACGTAGGTCGCGCTGGACGGTACGTTCCGATACACCAAACTCCTGCGCCAGTTGTTTGACGTTAAGTAACTCGCCCATAAAGAGACGACTGACCAGTATGGCGAGACGGCTGGCCAGCCGGTCATAACGGTGTCCCTGTTCAGGCATAATCAATGCTCCCTGCTGAAAAGTGTCGGACCAGAGCTGGGCTGGCAGAGGCGAAGCGGATTAACGGGAAAGATGTTGCTGACGGAGCCAGGCCACTATGATGCAGGCCGGTATGGTGACCCGGTAAGCCGGACCTGCAATGTCGGAAATCATCCACGCCGAACTGAGCGCAATGGCGACGGGACCGGCAATGACAGACAGCGCCCTGGAGGCCGCCACCACTGTGCCCCAGGTGGCGATACCGCCCAGTGAGGTTATGACGCTGGCGGACAGCACAGTGGCGAGCTCCAGAGCGGCCAGGGTGGAGGTGCGAATGGCAGCCTGTACCGCCATCAGAATAAGCTGTGGCGTCGGGTTGGTCAGATCGAGTTGCATCGTCCGGGAAAAGGCAGTCAACTCTTCCGCTGTCATCTGGTCCAGGCTTTTCTCCAGCACCTTCATCAACAGAGTCAATTCAATGGTCTCAGTGGTACTTTTCGGGTTGTAGTTCACATCAAGTTTGTCGCAGACATCGCCGAGAATTTCCCGATAGGTCACACCCTGCCCCAGCCTCATCAGGCTTACCAGCGTGTTTGCCCCATAACGCTGAAACTCAGCGGCTATCAGTTGCCAGTAGCGGCGGTGTTCTGGTGCTAACAGGCGGTACTCCGGGGTACTGGACAGACTCTCTGTCCAGCGAGTGTCGCCATCGCGTGGGTCAGTGGTCAGGATGGAAACCAGTAATTGCAGTTCTTCATTGCTGCACTGGCCCAGCAGATTCAAATCAGGATCATTACGGTAGACAGCCATTATCCGTCCTCAGTCAGTGTGATGTGAGGTCATACTGTAAAAGGGGCTATTGCACGGATGTGTCATCAGAAATGGTGGATTTTTGCGCAAAGAAAACTTTAAGCGACAGGTTATGCCTTTGGGAGAAATAACCAAGGGACCAGCGCAACTGGTTTGTTGCAGTTCACCAGGATGATATATATCTGAAATTTATTTCAACCGTTTTACCACTGAGGAAGAACCAAAGAAATGAGTGTTTTCAGCAATAAAGTAAGACTCTTTAGCGAGTGCATAAAGATAATGTATGAAATACTGTTTATCTTTATTATTGGTAAACTGCTTGTATATTTCTGAATTCGCAGCGTTCAAATCTTGAGTAATTACACTTGTATCAGAATTGAAATGAGTAAAAATAGCGTGATTCTCTCCAGACTGCTCCCTGTAACCACTGGTACTTCTTAAGAGCAACCCATTCTGATATTCTTTTGTCACAGTAAGGTGCAATACCCCTCCTTCTCTATCCTCCATGGCTTTGAGAGCATTAAACCAGCAAGAATTAATTTCCTCACCAATAACGTTATTAAAACCCAAAGTATCAATATAAAAATTAACATGTAAGTAAGGCCGGTTATCAGAACTGTTCTTTAACACAACCCAGAAATAGCCCAAAACATGGTGCTTAAATGTAGTTCTGGATCGGATATTATTAAAAAAGCGGGAGCTTAGCGTTTTTAGTGTTTTCATGTGATCCGGAATGGGCTTTCCGGAGATACCTTCGGCAAATAAAGAGAAACAGAGTGTGCCAGCATTTTTATATCTGTGTTTCATATCGTTATGAAACTGTCTGGCAGTAGTGAACATTCTCATCTTTTTATCTATATCTTTTTTTATCGCCCCAAGTAAAATCCATTTATTTCGTTCACAACTCTCCTTACCTTCCGAATTAAAAATCAGCTTTCCATGCTGAAGTCCTGCGTACTCAGACCTTAAAACAGTAATAAGATTGATAACATCTTCAGTTCGTACATCATTAGCTTTTTGATAAAAACAAATGCAATATTCTTTTTCCAGCCGATGAAAATCAACAGATGTGACCATCACATTCTTATACTTATCTGCCTTTTTCGGGAATATAAAACGAAAATCATCAGACATGTTGAACACTGTCACTGGTCAGACTCCTTTCCTGTCCGTCGTCATGACTCTGGCTATCCGCCAGACATCAGAACAACCATTTTGTTTTCTCTGTTCTCTGAAGATAGCCGATCAGGCTGCCATCACGCCACACAAATTATGTAATTCAACAACACAAATAACGTAAAAAAATCTGTCATTCCGGGACTCTTACGCTGGTTACCCATCAGGCTTCATCTCAGAGCTGTAGGGATCGTTACAGAGGTTTTCTTAGCTCATGATAATCGAAAAACTAAGCCGTCTAGCTACAGACCTGTAAACTCCAGCGACTATTTTTACCGTGTTGACCGATGCTTGTCCGCCATAGCTACCATAACTCCAGAGTGGCAACATGTCCCGTGAAGTAAAACTACCGCTCTGTACACCCCATCTGTACCATGGGCATACCGCCCTGCTTGTCGGATTGGTAATATAAACAATAAAGAAGAGTATGTATCATGATCTACCTTAATCGTAAAGCAGGTTAAGCACCTTGATTATATTGACCTCAAAGAAGTGTCAGTAACGACATAATAATGTTCTTACAGTCATTATCCTAATTAATAAAAATGAAGCAAGTGTTATCATCAGCAACCACTCACTATGCACTACCTGATATCATCATTGTAACTGTATAAGTACATATCACAATGGATAACCAGCAAGCATAGCTGTTAATCATCTACACATCACAAATTGACTAAATGAAGTTATTAACACTAATCTGGAACTTATGCGACAATATCTTTACCGAAGATACTCTTTGTCTATGACTGATTAGAAACACATGTAAACAGATCGGAGTTCCGATCAGCCCATTCGTTATTCTGGCTAGTTTATAGCCTCAACCCTTCCTGTATCAAGACCATAAAAATCGTAGTGCTTACTGCTTTACTGTAGTCACTTAGGTATAAGTAAGATAAAAGAAATTAACGTTTACTGGCGCGTTACAGACACTTTGATACTATATTCAGCACATAGATGAACATCAAGAAGAAATACCGTCAGCAAAGTGACGACTGTATCAGTCGCAGTTTTAAATACGTAGCTGTCATCGATTCTGTTTTAACGAAACTGTCTTTTTTTATGTCACCGGTAATGGATATGAATCACATTCAACCGGAGACTTTCCTCATGAATTACATCTTTAACGATTTCTGGCAGCAACGTATTGCCGCTACCTTTCAGAATGCCTTGGATGCCTATCCACGAGTATTAATGCTGAGGGTTGATCTACGCCTGCCTGATGCCCCTGCCGCCACTGACGCCGCTGTAATATCCCGTTTTACAGAATCCCTTAAAGCCAAAATTACCGCCTGTCAGTTGCGTAGAAAGCAGGAGGGCAAGCGGGTACACCCCACAACGCTGCGGTATGTCTGGGCTCGGGAGTTCGGCGAGCGTAGCGGTAAAAAGCACTATCACGCTGTTTTACTGCTGAACCGAGAGAGTTGGTGTGGAGCTGGTGATTACAATTCACCGCACACCCTGGCCGGGATGATTAAACAGGCCTGGTGTAGCGCGTTGCAGGTGGACGTGCAGCAGCATGCCACACTGGCGAATTTCCCTGAGAATCCAGCGCTATGGATTGACAGGGGGAACAGCGCACAACTTCAACAAGCCCTAGCTCGGGCTGATTACCTCGCTAAAGACCACACCAAAGTCACCGGTGATGGCGGGCGTAACTTTGGCTGTAGCCAGGGCTGACCTCCTGCCATTCCCAGTCCCTTACCTAGCCTCCCAAGGTAATATTTTACATACACGCCTTATCCTCTGAAGGAGTACCGGTGTGCAACAGAACTCAACCCACGCCGGTCTCCTCCCAAAATTCATTTTCAGAGGGAGAAATTCCATGACTACCAGTACAACCCCATCCGCCGCGTCATTACTTAATGCAGAAGACCCTCTTATCGACATGGCATACATCACCAAACACACCAAGATGACCGACAAGTGGTTTTACAAGTTGATTCAAGATGGCAGATTCCCGAAACCCATCAAACTGGGACGCAGCTCCCGTTGGTATAAAAGTGAAGTCCAGAGCTGGATGCAGCAGGTTATTGCCAACTCACGGGAGTAGTGAAGTCAACCGGCCAGCATCGCTCCCGTAAAACGGCTAACTGCATATCACTCCGCTGGCAATGCGAACACAATAAGCGGCGCTATTGCGGCGCGAAACCCTGCCCCATTTGCAGCCGAAACCCCTGAACCATCAGTTCCAGTCATCCATAATCAACCTGTAACCCGCCATCCTCCACACAGACAGCCATCTCGTTCCGGGACGGTACCTGCCTGCATGTCGTATGGCGGTAAGGAGTCAGTCCGATGAATTTTAAGACCGTTACCAGTGAGGAACAGAACGCCGGAATTCGTATGCTGAAATGCTACCTCGCCAGTGACCACCGTGGGCATTTTGTGACCACCAGTGAAGCGGCGAACATGCCGGGACAGGTATGGAGCTGCCTATCCTGTGGCTGTCGACTCATCTTCCATACCGGCACGCACGCTGACTCACCCTGGTTCGAACATGACCAGAGGACAGTAGCTGCCAGTACGTTGATGAGCTGTGCGCATATTGACCCGGCAGTGAAAGCGGAGATACGCAGAAGAACATTACGCAGTCTTTTCAATACCCTGGATTCCCCGGTAATGTCGCTGGACTGGTACTGCGTCTGGTGCGCTAACCATTACAGCGGGGAAAAACGCTGCACTGCCTGCGGTACCGGTATTTACAGCATTGAGGAGGCCTGCTGGCAGAATAATTACACCTGAATTGGCCTGCTTGCTGGGGAGATGCCAAGCTGCAACTCCACATGGTCCGCCACATTAGCGACCATGATTTTAACATGCGGATAATGCACTGAAGTAGCAATAACCGGGCAAGATTAAGTTGCTACATCTCTAAATTCCATTCGTCATTCACGCGAACGGCAGTGCTCAGATCAGACTTGTTACGCGATCTGGGCGTTATGAATCACCGGGACATACGTTGCTTGACTACTTCAAAGAATATTTCCCAGAGGTGTTCAGACATCCCTTCATTCGTCAACAGCTGCTCTGGTGAATTGCTTCTCCCATATCCATGACCTAAAACAGTTTAGATCGTTGTTAACTAAAAATTTTCATTGATTTTCTTCCACCAAAGTTGCGGAAGACCAACTTTCGCACTGTTGGTAACAGACTTCAGTAACGGTCAGGAGTCTGTGCCACTGTAAGAGCATGGAAAAGTTAATCTGAACAAAAACAACTTTGACACAGTTCTTTCCAAATATTCCCTAAAGGTCAATCTGACCTTTAAAAACATCCTTACTGACAACTGTAAGCCCTTTCTTAAACAGCGAGAGGCCATCAACGAAGCTGCCGGACCTACTGCGTCGGCTCAGGCGTTCATATGCCGCAAAACGCCCGCTAGCCAAATTCCGGATAATTTCGGCTCCTTGCGGACTTTCGACTTGGCTTGATGTGTATCCAAAGGCTACACTTGGAGCTATGAAAGAAAAAGATGCCGGAATGCGAATCCGTGTCGAGCGGGAGCTTCGCGATGAATTTCTCAAGATATGCCGCGAGCAGGATCGTCCCGCCGCGCAGGTCATTCGGGAGTTCATGCGAGTATACATAGCGGCGATGAAATCAAAGCATGCTGGTCAGACCGAGAATGCCAGCGGCAGGCCAGTTGCTTCAGAGGGCCAAGGATGAATGCCGTAGAGAAAGCCGTTCTTGGCCGACAAGCTTACGTTTGCATTCATTCAAGCGTTTAGAGTGAAAGAAGCAACATATGAAAAATGCGAATATAGTTCAGAAAATTTGGAACCTTTGCCACATCCTTCGTGGTGATGGGATCAGCTATCACCAATACGTGTCTGAATTAACGTATCTCCTTTTCCTCAAAATTGCAGAAGAGAATGGTGTTGAACGTCTTCTGCCATCTGGCAACCGCTGGAAAGACCTCCTGAGTCATCCTAAAGATGGCTTGCTGGGCTTCTATCAGGAGATGCTGACCCACCTTGGTACTAGCGCAGAAAGTGAAACGATCCAGGCAATATACGCCTTTCCCACTACAGTGTTTTCGCACGACGAGAACCTTCGCGCCGTAGTAAATGGCATCGCCAAAATTGATTGGAATGATCTCTCGGGTGATAGATTTGGACACATCTACGAGGGGCTGATCGAAAAGAGCTCGCAAGATGTGCGTTCTGGAGCAGGTCAATATTTTACTCCAAGAGCACTGGTTAATTCCATGGTGCGAGCCATGAAACCAAAATTGGGTGAGATAATTCAGGACCCTGCGGTTGGAAGTGGCGGATTTCTAATTGCGGCGGACCAGTTTATTCATTCCGAAAATACAAAACAGGCATACGCGAAAACGCCCCCAAAATATCAAGGCGTTGAAATTGAAAAAAATACCCGTCGAATTTGTTTGATGAATACGTTTCTTAATGGCCTCGATGCCGAGGTCATATACGGCGATGCACTGACGGATGATGCAAATGGGCTCCAGCCCGCCGATCTTATTCTTGCCAACCCACCATTTGGGAGCAAGGCCGGTAGCAGAAGATCGCTCCGCGCTGATATCCCTTACCATAACGCAAACAAGCAATTGGCCTTCCTTCAGCACATATATCTTGGCCTAAAGCCGGGCGGGCGCGCAGCGGTCGTTCTGCCGGACAATGTGCTGTTCGATGATGGTATTGGTAGATTGGTTCGACGCGAACTAATGGACAAATGCGATCTGCACACGGTTCTTAGGCTCCCAACAGGAATTTTCACAAGCGCCGGCGTTAAGACAAATGTTCTGTTTTTTAGCCGTGGCAGTAAGAAAAAAGATAACACGAGGTCTGTCTGGTTTTATGATTTGCGCACAAACATGCCAGTATTCGGAAAGACCACACCGTTGCTCGACGAGCACTTCGCCGAATTTGAGTGCTGTTTCGGAAATGACCCGCACGGCAAATCAACGCGCGAGGATCAAGGCGAAACGAGTCGGTTCCGTTGCTTTTCGCGGCAAGAGATTGCTGATCGGGAAGATGGTCTGGCTATTTCTTGGTTGCGCGATGAAAGCGGCGACGCTCAGGATGCGGCAGAAACTCCAGAAGATATTGCCGCTCTGATCCTCTCACATCTTCAATCGGCAATGAATGAAATTGAAGCCGTAGTCGGAGAGCTCATTGAGCCTTCTGAGGTTAACGAATGACAATAAGGGAAGAATTTACGCGAATAATCCAGTTGGTTTTGGCGGTTGAAACAGACCGATTAGAGAGCGAAGGGATCAAAACAGAGCAGCTACGACTGGTAAAAAGCCCGTGCCACGAAATGGGAGGTGGGCATGGGTGATTTGCCGAAAGGGTGGGCACAAGTTGCATTCAAAGATGTTGTGGAGGTGAATCCGCGCAGGTCTTTTGACTTGGAGCCTGATGACATGGTGACCTTCGTTCCTATGGCAGCTGTCAGCGAAATTTCCGGAGCCATTGTTGATGATGTTTCGCGCCCGCTACGTGACGTCGCCAAAGGGTTTACGCAATTTTCTGAAGGGGATGTCATCTTCGCGAAGATTACGCCATCGATGGAAAATGGAAAATCTGCTATCGCCACAGGGCTTGTAAACGGCATTGGTTTCGGTTCAACCGAGTTCCACGTATTGCGCAGCTATGGCGGAGTTATTCCAGAGTATATTTGGTATTTCATCCGACAAATATCATTTCGTGACGACGCTCGCAAAGTAATGACAGGTGCTGTTGGCCAACAGCGTGTGCCTGCAGCGTATTTGAAAGAACATCTTCTTCCGCTGCCACCCCTCGCTGAACAAAAACGGATCGTTGCCAAACTTGACTATCTGACCTCCCGCACAGCCTCCGCTCGCGATGCACTCGATCATATCCCAGCATTGATTGAAAAATTCAGGACGCGTGTTTTGGCTCTCTCTTTTAACGGCGGATTGATCGGAAAGATGGAGAGCGAAACGACCCTACTCGAAAGCCGATGCTGGAATTTACCAGCAGACTGGCGCTGGGTAAGATTTGAGGAGGTTGCTGCTGTTGCCGCCAATTTGGTTCGCCCGGATAGCATTCTTGCTCTGCCACATATTGCACCTAACAACATCCAAAGTGGCACGGCGAAGCTTCTGTCATATCAGACGATTGGAGAGGACGGCGTCACAAGCGCCAAACAACGATTTTATCCGGGGCAGATTTTATATTCAAAAATTCGACCTTATCTCCGAAAAGCGGTACTTGTCGACTTTGACGGCGCTTGCAGCGCAGACATGTATCCAATAAATGTTGGTTCACAATTAGAAGCAAAATTTTTGCTTTATTGGCTTGTTAGCGAGGATTTCGCGCAGTTCTCTGCCTTGCGTGAAGGACGTACTGTACTACCAAAAATCAATAAAAAAGAGCTCAACAGCACGCCGTTGCCGTTGCCACCAAAAGAGCAACAGGCAGAAATTGTCCGTCGGATTGAAATCGCTTTTGCTTGGCTCGACCGTGTATCTGACGAATACACTGCAGCATCAAATCAGCTTCCTAGACTTGACGCGTCTATTCTTCAAACAGCATTCAGGGGAGAGCTTGTTTCACAAAATCTGAATGATGAGCCCGCCTCAATCCTGATCGAGAGGATAAAGACAGAAAGCGCAGCAATAAAGGAAAAAACAAGCTCAGGACGCAAGGCGGCAGCGCGTCCCCACAAGCCAATTAAAAGAGGGGCAAAGATGGCGAATTTGATTGAGGTTATGAAATCCAAAGAAGGTTGGGTTTCCGCTAGTCACGCAGCGCAAGCGTTGGGCATTGGCGATGGCGCGACATCTGATGCGGTTGAGGAGTTCTACAACGAGCTGCGGATACACCTGCAAAATGGTGACCTTGAGGTCGAGCGCCGGGGAAATGAAGACTGGTTGAGGCTGATGCCGATCAGTGAGGAGTGATCATGCGTATCGATTGGCTATGGATTGGCGAATATAAAAACCTGAAAAACCTGACGATTGACTTCGCTCAGGGACATCTGATTACTGTATTGATTGGCAGAAACGGGACTGGCAAGTCAAATGTTCTGGAGGCAGCTACAGTTCTTTTCCGGGACCTGATCATGGGTGAGGATGGGAAGGGGAACAAAAACAAACCGTCCTTTGCTTATCGAATTTGCTATCAGATCAAGGACAAATGGGTTCGCATCGATGCAGATCCAGCGGGCAAGGAAGCATATCGCATTAAGCTCGCGACCTATAATCCCGATGCTAAATCTCCGCCTGCTGCCCTCAGCTTTGAGGAATCCCCCGGCGAAGCCTTGGCTCTTTCCAAGCTGCGAAATCCAGATGACGGCTATCTGCCGAGGTTTGTATTTGGCTATTATTCGGGCCAAAGCGAAAGGATGGAAGAGGTTTTTCTCAAATATCTCGAACGGTACGATAGAGACCTGCGGGCTGGAAAAATCCTGGCTTGAAGCGCCTGTTCTATGCGCTTCCAGTCCATAGCAATTTTGTTTTGCTGTCTTTCATAGTGAATAACGCCGAGTTGACAGACAAGTTTTTGCAGGAACAGCTCGGCCTTGAAGAGGGGGAATCGAATCCGTTCTCTTTGTTCTTAGACAGCCGTCATGGACATCCAATGACGGCGACCCACGCTTCTGGAATGCACGTGGTGTCGTATCCGATTTCTTGGCGACACTTTACGATATATCTCTTGCGCCATTGCGGATCACTCGCAAAGAAAAGGTCAGTCTATGGAACTCGCGAACACTGGAATTCTTATATCTTTTCGTGAAAGACCTTGACGCACTGCGCAAGCTGGCAGCGGGAAAGAGCACCGCCCAGTTCTTTCAAGATTTGGAAAGTACCTATGTTTCTGAGTTAATCGACGAGGTACGAATCAGGGTCAAGCTGCGGAAAAATGACGGGTCTGTTACATTCCGTGAACTGAGCGAAGGCGAACAACAACTTCTAACTGTACTAGGCTTGCTTCGCTTCACAGCGGAAGAGGAAAGCCTGTTTCTGCTCGACGAGCCCGATACGCACCTTAACCCAAGATGGAGCGTCGAGTATCTTCAACATATCCGCAATTTTCTGAATGTGAATGGGACAGAAAAGCAAAGTAGTCACGTTCTTCTGGCAACGCACAATCCAGTTGCCGTAGCTGAGCTTGAGAAGGAACAAGTTCAGATTCTTACGCGTGATAAGGATACGCAGGCGATCTCGGCTGCGGAGCCGGACACGCACCCGCGTGGAATGGGCTATGCGGGTGTGATGACCAGTGAAATGTTTGGACTGAGTGCGGCCCTAGACACCCATACCCAAGATCTGCTTGTGAGGAAGCGTCATCTCAGCGGACAGGATGTGCTAAGTGAAGATGACAGGAAAACGCTGAAGGAAATCAACGAAGAGCTCCAAACTTATGGGTTCCGCTATGAGGTGCGCGATCCCGAACTTAAAGAGGCATTGCGAAGGCTGGATCAGGAGGCGATGCCAGTAAGTGAAAGGGAAGAGCTGCCTGACGAGGCTGAGAAAGCTCACCGTCTAATTCAGAATGCCTTGAATAAGAAGGGGGATTGATACGTGCGCTATATTAATCTGGACCAGTTGGAATTACCAGATGGCTGGCAGGTGCGTGCAGACGCCGCTATCGCAGATGAGCCTGGAAAAATTAAAGATCATTCGGATGTATGGCGCGACCTAAAGCGACCATTAATGAAGCTTTCGCATGACAAATGTTATTATTGCGAGATTGTGCAGGAACGGTCTGATGGAGCAGTAGATCACTTCCGTCCAAAGAGCAAATATCCGTGGTCGGCTTTTAGCCCTTCCAATTATAGATTTGCATGTACATTCTGCAACAGTGTGCGGTCGGATAAAGAAAGCGAGAAGACAGGGGGAAAGGAGAAAAATTTCCCCTCCATGATGAGAATAAGCGGGCAACTTGCTGTGCAGATGAGGCAAATGAGGGTCCAATTCTTTTGGACCCGTGCAAGCCAGACGAACCCGGCCTTATAGATTTTGACGAAACTGGAAGGCCTATACCGACATATTCGAAGGAGAAACATGTCGGTCGCAATAGGCGAGCAGCTGAATCAATCAGGCTTTACCACTTGGATCACTCTGACCTTGTTGACAAACGCAAGACGCTCGCTGTTTCAATAACGCGAAAGATTGATGCCGCCGATAGGTTATTTCCACTAACAGAATCTGGAAATGTGGATATCGATAATTCGTTTTCAGAACATGTGCGTGCTCTTGCGGATTATATTTCTGAGAGTGCGGAGTTGTCGGCCTTTGCTCGAAGAATTGTGGCCGGTCACCGAGATGTTTTGTGGGTTGAGAATTTGCTTCGTTCGGCCTGAAAATGATCTGCTATCCGCGCACGGTTGCGTATTCTGGTGCGCCAGACACTGCGCAAGTATAAGTATCCGCCGGATAAAACACCGGGTACGGTAGAGCTGATTTTAAAACAGGCTGAAGTTATCTCGAATCATTAGACGGTGTAACGATAACTTCCCCCATAACGGACAATTTCATTTTTGGGTTATAGGCTATGGATAAAATATTAGATATAGTAAATGGATGGATCACTGCTGCTGTATCAAGCGGATCATTGCAGATAAAACAGGTTCTTCTCTTTATTTTCATTGCAGGGCCATTGGCTCTTATCATCTGGAAAATACGGGGAATAATAAAATTTATTAATGAAGTCAAGAATTCTAGATTAAACGAGTTGCAACATCTTCTGGATAGCCATAAACTATCAAATAAAGTTAGCACCTGCATAAAGGAGGATATTAAGAGAATAGTCAGCTATCGTATAACTGGAATTTCTGATGTCGCTAGTCAGAAAATAATTCTAAGCCTACTGATAGAAAATAGAGAGTTAATACCCACAGGATTCTTTAAAAAATTTAGATCGTTTTTATTGGTTAAAGATGGTTCTCTTATATTCAAGAAAGGATTTTCTTTCTGGTTCGAGAACAGTATGTATGCTTTGTTTTCGTTGCAATTCATCTCTCTTGCAATTTTATCCTTGATATTATCCACTTACAGGCATGACCAAATTCCTATCTGGGGGCATCTAATATTATATTCAGTTGCTGTAATTATGTTCTTGTTCTTTATTGCCTTTGGGAGAATGATACCACAGCCTAGAGAATGTAAGTTGCTAAATAAGGTATTACAGACCCAATACAATGATTCATCGAACTATTTTATTGATGGTGAAACAGTCGTGCCTGTCAGTAACTCTGTATAACTGACACCATTTAAAGATGACCGCTAAGGCGGTCTTATGCTAGTAAAAATGAAACACGAAACATATAACCATCCATACTTCCAGATGGCTATATATTGATTTGTGCTGAATTGTTTCTTCCGATGAGACTCAATGGAATGAATTGCCCCGGCGATAACTCTGCTATTTATCACTGCCTACCAACGCATCACTTGATTTAGTCAGCCGCGTTTAGTTTAGACTCAAAGGTACAACACTAATAAACATTTCACTCACCATTACCCCGGTTGATCTTCGCATAGTCAAACGGCGTAATCCCTTTCTCCCGGTTCGCATCCAGAAAATCAGCCCACCACTGCAACATCAGCTTGCGCTCATCAAGATGTTCCGCTTTATGGATATACGCAGCCCTCACCGAATTGCGTTCCATATGGCTCATCTGCCTTTCCACCGCATCCTTCGACCATAGTCCTGACTCAATTAACGAACTACAAGCCATTGTACGGAAGCCGTGGCCGCAAACCTCAACCTTAGTATCGTATCCCATCACCCGTAGTGCACTGTTTACGGTGTTTTCACTCATTGGCTTACGCGGATCATGATCGCCAATGAAAATCAACTCGTGTTCCCCACAAAACTGTTTTATCTGCTTTAGGATCACCATCGCCTGCTTTGAAAGCGGCACCAGATGAGGTGTACGCATCTTTGATCCTCGCTGAGAATGTTTCACGCCGGGAATAGGCTCTCGCTCAGGCGGGATGGTCCACATTGACATTTCAAAATCGATCTCTGACCAGCGAGCAAAACGCAGCTCACTGGATCGAATAAAGATAAGCAAAGTTAGTTCCGTTGCCCAACGGGTTAGCGGCCTGCCGGTATAGCCGTCTATTTTCTCGAGTAACTCAGGGATACGCTTTAATTCCAGCGCCGGGCGATGTTGTCGATTGCCAGATGCGACGGCTCCAGCCATCTCCTGCGCCGGGTTGTAATCAATCAACCCGCTTTGCACCGCATAACGCATGATGGCCGTGGTGCGCTGTTGAAGACGGGAAGCCACTTCTAGACGGCCAGATGTCTCGACGGCTTTGATGGGAATTAACAGATCGCGGGTACCCAGTTCAGCAATATTGCGAGCACCAATTGCCGGGAAGATATTGTCCTCCAGGCTCTTTTTTACGCGATTAGCATGATCTTCCGACCATTTTTGGTTGGCCACGAGCCACTCTCTGGCAACCTTCTCGAAAGTAATAATCTCTTTCGCCTGCTCTTCTTTCACAGCACGTTTATGCTCACGAGGATCGATACCAGCAGCTACCAGCTTTCTGGCTTCTTCCCTTTTCTTCCTGGCATCCGCCAGTGAAATTTCAGGATAGACACCGAACGCCATCAAATGTTGTTTACCACCAAAACGGAAACGAAATCGCCAATACTTTGAACCGCTAGGTTTTACAAGTAAGGACATGCCGTCGCCGTCAACAAGTGAATACTCTTTATCCTCAGGTTTCGCAGAACGAACTTTAGTATCCGTTAGGGCCATAATGGTCCTCCTTCCATTGGTATCTCGTGAGTATACAAGCAATATCGAATCGGAAAATATACTCATTAGTATACTCACAAGCTTGTTGATGTGGGTTGAGTTAGGTTGACTTTAGTTGAGGAGGAAAGCGGGTAAAGCCTTGTGGAGCGCGGATTTCAGACATAAAAAAAGACCTCAGTTGAGGTCCATTTACATGCTTTTGGTGCCGAAGGCCGGACTCGAACCGGCACGTATCTCTACGGTTGATTTTGAATCAACTGCGTCTACCGATTTCGCCACTTCGGCACTGAAGTAGTATGCGGAAAACGTGGGCATTATACCTTCCCGCTCTCCTCGCGCAACACTTATCAAGCATTCAATGAGTTGAATGTCGAAAAAAACGTCACCCGTCTATTTTCCCGGCTATCACCGCTTGTTTCTCACCCACAAACCGCCCCCTCCCCCGCCAAAGTGAACATAAAAACTGCAAAACAGATCACATTTGCAAGCATTCACATTTTTAAACGCATATGAAACCGTATATGGTGCAAATATAAAATTAAATGAAAGTAAAAGAGAGAAATTAACAATGAATGAAACTACAAAACGCATGGCCAGGCTTATCGATCTCAGCGCTGTGCAGGCCACCAGCAATGAAGCGGATGTCCGTCACTGTGCCGAACTGGCTAGCCGCTATCGCATTATCTCTGTCCACGTCCTGCCTTGCTGGGCGCGCTTTCTCAGCACCCTGCTGCCGGAACAGGGCCGTGCCGACGTGATGATCGGCGGCCCGGTGGGCTTCCCCGGCGGTGGCCATGCCACAGACACCAAAGTGCAAGAGGTTCGCCAGTTGATTGCCGATGGCGCTCGTGAAGTGGATATGGTGGTCAACATCGGCAAGGTGCTGTCTGGCGATTACGACTATGTGCGCGAAGATCTGCGCCGCGTAGTACAAGCGGCGGCACCGGTTCCGACCAAAGTGATCCTGGAAACCCACTACCTGAATGAAGAGCAGATCCGCAAAGTATGCGATATCGCGGTAGAGGTCGGCATGGCCTGGGTGAAAACCTCCACCGGCTGGGCACCGACCGGTGCCACCCCAGAAAAAGTAGCGATCATTGCCGATCAGTTGCGTGGCCGCATCCAGATCAAAGGGGCCGGTGGCATCCGCGACCTGGATACGGTGCGGGCGCTGTATCGCCTGGGCGTGCGCCGTTTTGGTATGAGCGCTGCCGCCACCCAAAAGGTGTTGGAGCAGTTAGAGCAAGATCCAAGCCTGTTCCCGGAACTGAACGATAACTAAAAACTGATACGCGGTGCCGTTGGCGCACCAGCGTAACGCTTCTCGGGGCGGCCCTGTCGCCCCCACCAGGAGTGATAATAATGAAAGACCTACTTCTTACCCTTGATGTCGGCACCGGCAGCACCCGCGCCGGGCTGGTTATGTGCACCGGAGAGATCCTCGGCTTCGCCCAGCGCGAATACGATCAAATCACGCCGCAGGCGGGATGGGCGGAACAACCACCGTCGCTCTGGTGGCAAAGCGCCTGTGAGTGCGTGCAAGAGTTGCTGGCACGCTTCGCCGAATATCGCCCACGCATTGCTGCCGTGGGGGTTTGTGGCCAAATGCATGGCACCGTGCTGCTGGATGCCGATGGCGAGCTGGTGGTCGATCGCGCACTGCTGTGGAACGACAAACGTTCGCAGCCGCAGGTGGAGCGCTTTAAGCAACAACAGGCGCCAGAACCTTGGCTGGCGCTGTTGAACAATCCGCCCACCGCCGCCTGGCCCGCCTTCAAGTTGTGCTGGCTGCGGGAGAATCACCCCGATCTGTGGGCCAGGGTCGCCACGGTGCTGATGCCGAAAGACTATATCAACTTCCGGCTCTGCGGGGCGCGCCACCGATTACAGCGAAGCCTCCTGCTATTACCTGATGGACAGCACCCGCCAATCCTGGTCAGAAACGGCGCTCAAGCAGTTTCAATTGCGTCGCGATCAGTTGCCTGACCTGCATCTTTCCAGCGATGTGATTGGCCAGATCGATCGGGCTGCTGCTGCTGCGACGGGTTTACCGCTGGGCATCCCAGTGGTGGCCGGTGCGGCAGATATGGCCGCCACGCTGTTGGGTTCCGGGGTTTATCAGCCCGGCACCGCATCGGACAGCACCGGCACCTCCACATTATTAACCGTGGTTGCCAGGCAACCGCTGCTCGATCCCTGGATCAATAACCTGCATCTGGCCAACCCGGCTTGGGGCGGTTTTACCATTCTGGATGCCGGTGGCGATGCCATGCGCTGGGCGCGGATGGCGCTGAACGACAGCCGCCTCAGCCACCAGCAAATGCTCAGCCTGGCGGCGGAGGTGCCGCCGGGTGCCGAAGGGTTGCTGTTCCTGCCTTATCTCACCGGCGAACGTCTGGCGGAGCACACCAACTCCCGGGCGCAGTTTTTGGTTTGCAGCGCAAACATCGGCAGCAACATCTCTACCGTGCGGTGCTGGAAGGCGTCGCTCTGGCCGCTTTGCGCAACCTGCAACAGTTGCGGCGTGGTGCGCAAGAACCCGAGGCGATGATCGCTTCCGGCGGCGGCGCGCGCAGTGCGTTGTGGCTGCAAATCAAAGCCTCTGCCTACAACCTGCCGATCCTGCAAACCCGTAATCAGGAAAACGGCACCACCGGCTGCGCGATTATCGCAGGCGTCGGCGTTGGCCTGTTTGGCAGCTTTGCCCAAGGCGTCCGCCGCACCGTCAGCGTCGAACGGGAATTTTTGCCGGACCCCCGGTTGCACCAACACTACCTGCGTTGCTTTGAGCTGTTTGAGCAGCTCTATCGTCAGGCCCAACCCCTCTACGAACAGCTTGATGTTATTAGCTCGTTCTCTTTTTCTACGGATAAAGGAACACCACAATGAGCGAATCTCTGGTTAACCAACCTACTGCGGCGCAACAGGCCGCAGCGCAAAGCATCGATCGCAGTGCCTATCTCCCCGCCACGCCCTGGCTACAGCTGATGCTGGTCTGTTGCCTGTTTGCCCTATGGGGTATGGCGGGCAACCTTAACGATATCCTTATCGCCCAGTTTAAAAAGGGCTTTGACCTTACCGATACCCAGACCGCGCTGGTGCAGTCGATCTTCTTCCTCGGCTATTTCCTGGTGGCGCTGCCCGCTGCGGCGGTGATCAAACGTTACTCTTACAAAGTCGCCATTATTATTGGCCTGTGCCTGTATGCGCTCGGCTGCTTTTTGTTTATCCCCGCAGCGCAGATCATGACCTATGGCGCTTTCCTGGCCTGCCTGGGGGTGATCGCCGCCGGGCTGTCGTTCCTGGAAACCTCTGCCAACACCTATTCCAGCCTGTTAGGCCCATTGGAAACCTCCACCCAACGCATCAACTTCTCGCAAATTTTTAACTCGCTTGGGGTGATCTTTGGCGTATTGATCGGCCAACAGCTGGTGTTTGGTAAAAACGATCCTACCCACGAACAGCTACTGCAAATGCCCGCCGAGCTGGCAGAGGCGGCCCGCACCCAGATGGTGTCGCAGGTGGTTACGCCGTATCTGATCATCGGTTCGGTGCTGGTGGTGCTGGCGCTGATTTTTGTGGCAGTTAAATTCCCCGCCTGTAAAACCCAGCATTCACAGAATGCCGGGGGCAAGCCGCTCTCTCAGTCATTGCGTATCCTGCTGGCCCTGCCGCGTTTTCGCCTCGGGGTGCTTTCGCAGTTTCTGTATGTCGGTGCACAGGTGGGTTTATGGAGCTTCACCATCCGCTTTGTGCAGATGATTGAGCAAGGCACCACCGAGCATTCGGCCACCTATTGGCTGATCGCCACGTTGATTTGTTACTCGGTCGGCAAAGTCGTCACCACCGCACTGATGAAAAAATTTAACCCGGCGCTGCTGCTCGGCGTGTTCTGCTCTATTTGCGTGCTGTTGCTGCTGTTGGCGGTCAATATTCACAGCATGTTCGCCGTGGTGGCGATTATGGGCACCAACTTCTGCATGGCGCTGTGCTGGCCCACCAACTTCGGCCTGACTATCAAGGGGCTGGGGGAAGAAACACAGGTGGCGGGGTCAATTGTGGTGATGTCGATTATCGGCGGTGCGGTGGTGCCGTTGATTATGGGCATGATCTCCGACGCCAACGGCGGCAATATGCAAATCGCCTTCGCGGTACCGTTGGTCTGCTTTGTGTATGTGGCGTTCTACGGTTTCTACTGCGTGAAGAAGGGGGTCTAGCATGGCGAATCTACTCTCTGGCCTGGCGCATATTGGTTTTCGCACTGCGGATATCGAACGGGCCACCCGCTTCTATCGTTCGCTGGGGTTTACTGCCCATCAGGCGTTATCCATAGAAGACCCGCAAGGCAGCATTGAGGTACGTTTTCTGGCCCTGGGGGAACATCTGATGCTGGAGCTGTATCAGTTGCCCTGGGCGGGGCAGCAGCGCAGTGCGGCGGCTTTCGGCATCGATCATCTGGCGTTGCGGGTGAGCGATTTGGTGGCGGCTCAGCAATGGGTGGAGGAGCTAGGTTATCCGCTGACGGAAGGGCCAACGCGGCAACCCAGTGGCCGCAATGGCATGCGCTATTTTATGATTGATGGGCCCGATGGGGAGCGGGTGGAGTTTAATCAATTGTGCTAGCCGATTGCCCCTCTCCCGCTGGGAGAGGGCGTTGCTCTGGCGCCAGGATTCAAGCAAGGCATCTCCCTCAAGCATTTCGATTACAGCTTGGGATCCACAGGTTGAGAACACCACTTTTGCCAGTAACCTATGCGCGGGGTATATTAGCCGCACACCGTTCAGCAGGCAGGGAGTGAGTATGTACGCAGAGGAACGCCAGGAGAAACTTCTCAGCATTCTCAAAGAGAAGCGCAAGCTATCCGTCGGGGAAATGAGCGAACGTTTCAACGTTTCTGGTGCCACCATCCGTACCGATCTGCGCATTCTGGAAGACGCCGGAATGCTCACCCGCACCCACGGCGGTGCCATTCTGCGCACACGCGCCAGTTTTGAAATCAGTTCCGATCAGCGTGAAGAGGTGAATCTGGCCTCCAAAGAGCAGATTGGCCAACTGGCGGCCAGCCTGGTGGAGGACGGCGACATCATCGTGCTGGATACCGGCACCACCACCTTGCAGATAGCCCACCATATCCGCCAACGCCGTAATATCACGGTGATCACCAACGACTTTATGATCGCCAAAAGCCTGGAAGATGTGGATTCGATCCAGATCGTGCTGCTCGGCGGCATCGTTAAAAAAGGCTATCACTGCGCGGTGGCGATCAATGGCCGCTCGCTGCTGGATACGCTGAATATCGATAAAGCCTTTATGGGCGTCAATGCCCTTTCGCTCAAACAAGGCGCCTGCGTGGCAGACATTATGCTGGCAGAAACCAAGCGCAACATGGTGGAGCACGCCAACCAGGTGATCGTGGTCTGCGATCATACCAAGCTGGGCAACACTTCATTGGCGCAGTTCGCCACCCCGGCACAGATCGATACCATCGTGCTGGATCGCCTGCCGGAAGACGCAGCGGATTACCACGAAGCCGGGATAGCGCTGTTGAGCGTACAAGGCGAGCCATAACCTCCCAACGCGGGCTGTGCTGGCAGCCCTGCGGTTTCCTGTCACACATCACATTATTCATCACAGCCTTCTGTGACCTACCCCTGTCGGGTGAATATAAAATAACTTATTGAAAAATAATTACTTTACCTCTTAGCCAGCCACAATCCTCTCTCACGTATCTGTGATACCCATCGTTTATTTGTTAAATCAGATGATTAAATATTAATCACCATAACAAAAAATAACAGCCATTGAGCAGCTATATCGCCACCTGCCAGCTGCGGCTCAGGAGAAAAAATGATCCCATCGGAACGCAGAGATTTTATCTATCGCTACGTCCATGAATATCAGTTGGTCACTATCGTGGCTCTGGCGGAGTTGATGAGCGTTTCACATATGACCGTCCGGCGCGATATCCATCAACTGGAAGAGGAAGGTAAAGTGGTCGGCGTCAACGGCGGTGTGCGCCTGAGCGACACGTTACGCCAAGAGCTGGCCTACAAGGAAAAAGCCCAACTGCATCACCGGCAAAAGCGGGCTATCGGCAGATATGCCGCCACCATGGTCGAAGACGGCCAGGTGGTCTATCTGGACGCTGGCACCACCAGCTTCGAGATCGCCCGTAGCCTGGCAGAACGCTTCAATCTCACCGTGGTAACCAACGACTTCTCCATTATCCAGCACCTGATGAATCGCCCTCAGCTCAACCTGTTTCATACCGGCGGGCAAGTCGATCAGCGCAATTTCTCCTGCGTGGGTAGCAGTGCCGCCATGCTGCTGCGCACGCTGAATATCGATGTGGCCTTTATCAGCACCAGTTCCTGGGATCTGGAACACGGCCTTTCCACCCCTCACGAAGAGAAAGTCCTGGTGAAACAGGCTTTGCTGGAGGTCGCCCGGCGCAAAGTGCTGGTTTCCGACAGCAGCAAATACGGCAAGTACGGCATGTTTCGGGTCTGCCCACTGGCAGCACTCGACGACATTATCTGCGATACCGCCCTGCCGCCCGGCGTTCTGCAGCAGCTTAAAGAGCGCGGCGTGCGGTTACATAGCATCAACCTCTGATAACCCCCTACAAGGCAAGGAGCATAACCATGAAAATAATTATCACCGGTGGAGCCGGTTTTCTGGGCCAGCGCCTGGCAGCCGCACTGTTGCAAGAAAATGCGCTGCCCTTTGATGAGCTGGTTCTGGCGGATATTCAACAGCCCAACACGCCAGTAGCTGATCCCCGAGTGCGTTGCCTGGCGCTGGATCTCACCCAACCAGGGGCCAGCAACCGGCTTATCGATAGCGAATGCAGCGTGCTGTTTCATCTGGCCGCCATTGTCAGCAGCCATGCAGAGAGCGATTTTGATCTCGGGATGCAGGTTAACTTCGAAGCCACCCGCCAGTTGCTGGAAACGGCCCGCCAGCGGGCTCCGGCAATGAAGTTTATCTTCACCAGTTCGCTGGCGGTGTTTGGCGGCAAACTGCCACCGCTGGTCACCGATGATTGCGCCGTGTTGCCGCAATCTTCCTATGGCGCGCAAAAAGCGATGTGTGAACTGCTGATCAACGACTATGCCCGCAAAGGATTTGTCGATGGGCGTGTATTGCGCCTGCCAACCATCAGCGTGCGGCCCGGTAAACCGAATAAGGCGGCGTCGTCTTTTGCCAGCGGCATTATCCGCGAACCGCTGCATGGCCAGCCTTCGGTATGCCCGGTATCCCCCGAGCTGGCATTGTGGTTATCAAGCCCCGGCACCGTGGTCAGTAATTTTATCCACGCCGCCCGGCTTTCTGCCGCACAGTTCAGCACCTCGCGCACCGTTAATCTGCCCGGCATCAGCGTTACGGTGCGCCAGATGATGGCCGCCCTGGCCGACGTTGCCGGTGAGCAGGCCCGTGCACGGGTGAGCTTTGAACCGGATGAAACCATTAACCGTATTGTCGCCAGCTGGCCGGGTAACTTCGACATTCAGCGGGGGCTGGATTTAGGGTTCTCTGCCGATAAAAATTTCCAGCAAATCATTCGCTCCTTTATCCGCGATGACATGCCGCAGGGCGGGAGCTGATTATGGCGCTTTATACTCCGATCATTGGCCTGGCGGTGGCGGTTTTCGTGTTGGTATTTCTGGTACTGCGCACCCGGGTCCATGCGCTGATTGCCATGCTGATAGCCGCGTCCATTGCTGGCATTACCGGTGGGCTCACGGCGGTGCAAACGGTTGATACCATTACCAAAGGGTTTGGCAGCACGCTAGGCAGCATTGGGATTGTCATCGGTTTGGGGGTGATGATGGGCCGCGTGCTGGAAGTCTCCGGCGCGGCGGAACAGATCGCCTACAGCTTTATCAAATGGCTGGGGAAAAGACGTGAAGAGTGGGCTCTGGCCATCACCGGTTATATCGTCAGTATCCCGATCTTTGTCGATTCGGCCTTCGTTATCCTTTACCCGCTGGTCAAAGCGCTGGCGAAAAAGGGCCAGCGTAATCTGCTTACCTTGGGGGTAGCCCTGGCAGGTGGGCTTATCATTACCCACCACGCGGTGCCGCCAACGCCTGGCCCGTTGGGGGTTGCGGGGATCTTCGGCGTGGATATCGGTGCCATGATGATGGCCGGGTTGGTGCTGGCCATTCCCTGTGTGATCGGCATGGTGCTGTATGCGCAGTGGCTCGGCAGCCGTTACCCTGATTTTGAGCCGGAGCCCGTAGAGCAAGAGCCGGAAGATCTGCACGCCGCCCACCAACGTTATCTGGCAGAAAAAGCCGGTAAGGCGCTGCCCAGCCTGGCGTTATCCCTATTGCCTATCGTCGCCCCTATTGTGCTGATCTTTATCAATGCGGTGAACAACATGCTGGCCAAGACCGAAGGGATGGCCTGGTTAGGGAAAGCCTGTGGGGGCAGGGGTTTGCCTTTCTCGGTTCGCCGGTTATTGCACTCGCCATCAGCGTCCTGCTGGCCGTTTACACCCTGATGCCGAAGGTGGATAAACACCAAACGCTGGAACGCCTGGAAGAAGGGCTGCAAACCGCCGGGATCATCCTGCTGGTGACCGGTGCCGGGGGCGCACTGGGGGCGGTATTACGTGAGAGCGGCACCGGTACCCTGCTGGCGCAGCACGTGGCCAATCTGCCACTTTCCCCGGTATTGATCCCCTTTGTTATTGCCACGCTGGTGCGGTTGATACAAGGGTCGGGCACGGTTGCGATGATCACTGCGGCCTCGATCTCCGCCCCGATTGTCAGCCAACTGCCCGGTGTCAACATGCTCGCCGCCGCGCAGGCGGCCACCATGGGCGCGCTGTTCTTCAGCTACTTTAACGACAGCATGTTCTGGGTGGTGAACCGCATGATGGGGATCAAGGACGTCAAGCTACAGATGATGGCCTGGTCGGTGCCCACCACCCTCGCCTGGGCGATCAGCCTGGTCGGTGTGCTAATCCTCGATTGGCTCCTGTAAATGTGTTTTGCACATAACCCTCTTTCCACCAGGATAGAGGGTTATTTTAAGGCGCGGATCGTGGTTCTCCTGCTGCGCCCCAGCCGCAATTAAGCCAGTAAATACTTTCCTAATTAACTGAAAATTAAAAAGTTTGAACTGCTAGACATTATTCCGGATTGGTCAGACCTATACAGGAACGGGCTTGACCTTGATCAAAATTAACATACCGGCTGGTCGGTATGATCCGCCGCATGAACACCTACGTCCATAGAAAAAAGACCCGGAACGACTGCAGGAGCAACTGCTGGAAGCGGCCGGGATTATTGCTGCCAAAGACGGGATCGCCGCGCTGTCGTTAAACGCAGTAGCCCGGCAGGCCGGGGTCAGCAAAGGCGGGTTACTGCACCATTTCCCTGGCAGGCAGGAGCTGATCCATGCGTTGTTTATCCGCCTGCTGGCGGTGATGGATCGCGGGATCATGGCGTTAATGGCTGCCGATAGCAATCCACGCGGGCGTTTCTCCAGAGCCTACCTGATGTATCTGGCCAGCATTAATGAAACCGACACCAGCCGCCAGTTAGCCCTGCTTTCCCTGGCCATGCCGGATGAACCCGTGATGCGTAAATGCTGGCGTGACTGGGTGTTGCAGCATCTGGCCCAGGCCGACGCGCTGGATCGCAGCTATGTCGGCAACCTGGTGCGTTATGGCGCGGACGGTTTATGGCTGTCTGAATTGACCGAAGGAGTCACCATGGAGCCGCGAGAGCGGCAGGCATTGGTGACACGGCTGGCGGCAATGACCTATGAGGAGTCTTCGAATCTGTCCCAATCGGCGTAATTGTTGCCGTCAGTTTGCACAAGGACAACGTGCAATAACCGGAGCGTACACCAGGTATGTAAGGGTTATGAGCACCGCCCAGGTTCAAAATGACAAATAAAATAGCCTATTGGATAGGTTCCTGACCTTCCAGGTCCGCGGCCTGTTACACCTGGGGCGATAATGAAATATAAAATTAATGCCTTTCTTATTTATGATGCCACCGAGGGATCGCTCAAGCTGGACGACGGCGGTAAGTCAGATACCCAACTCACCATTACCGCCAATGCCTTGCTGTTTTTCATGGTCCAGAACCCCGGTGTGATCAGCCGTGATACGGTGATGCAACGGGTCTGGGACGATAACGGGCTGATGTCTTCCAACAGCAACCTCAACCAGTACCTGAGCATGCTGCGCAAGGCCTTTCGCTGCTACGACATCGAGAACGTGATCGTCACCGTGGCGCGTGGCCGGTTGGAAATCAACCCGGAGCTGCTGATAGAGGTGATCGATGACAGCGTGCTGCACCCCGTGGTGCATGCCATCGAAAGCGAACCGCCAACCGAAACACCGCCAGAAATTACGCCAACCGCCGGTAATTCTCGGGACCGCTATTGGGGTTACGCCGGTGGGGTTATCTCCCTGCTGGCAATTGGGCTGTTCGCCTGGTCCTGGAGTAACAACGGCAGCCTGAAACCCATCGCCCTCACCTCTCTGGCACAAACGCCCGTCGAAGTATTTTCCACCGACATCATGATTAACCCCAGAATGCGTGAGAATTACCTGAATAACTTTATGGCGGTAAAAGAGAAAAAGAAAATAAAGCATGGTAAGGATGAAAGATTCCTGTTCTTTTATGGCGATAAACTGCAATCTAACGGCTTAGGCCGGACATTTCTCGCGCACTGCGCCAAACATCAGGATAATGCCTTCAGTTACTGCGATAATTATTTTTATTACTCATGGAATTAGATTATGAAAACCATCGGCTGGGGGAGAGGGCTGTTTGCCGTCTCTATAATACTGCTGCTACTCTCTCTCTTTATTACCTTCAAGCATAATGCCCTCTGGCGTGACGATATTTTAAACTGTTCAACCAAAGCCATTATGCATTTTGAAGATACCGTAACCGAATCAGTTAACGTCAATATTCACTTCAGCTTTAACGATAAAGGCAAAGGCTCAATCGTGGTGGAAGGATATTCAAATTCCACGGCCGGTTGGCTTTATTTACAGCGCTACGTCACGTTTGACTATACCAGCAAGCGCGTCTCCCCCGGCACGCGTTATTATCAAATCAACCACTGGGCTGCCAGTAAATCCTCCATTGACCAATCCCCGGACGTTATTTTTGATTATTTTATGCGTGAAATGTCCGACAGCCATGACGGCCTGTTGCTGGCAATGGAAAAAATAGACCCTAACACCGCGTTGCTCAGCTCAATCAACTCCCCGCTGTTTATCTGTGCGCTTAAACCTGGCAGCCAGTTGCATTAAGCCGGTAAGCGCTGCTCGCCCTGCCCCGCACTCTGCTTTGTGATCGGCCTCTCATTCGCCCTCTGCCCCCCAGATTTCTCTCACCATGACCCAGGCAAAAATCTGCGCCACGCCACACACTTTCGCCCCCTTGGCTACCGAAAAAAACCATTTCATGCTCATAGTTTTAACAAAATGATTTCCCCATAAGTGAAATCCAAAATCGGGAATTTTCTGCCAGTAAGCCCAACTGTTATAAGATGAAATATCAGGATAAAGAAATAAATAACGGATAAATGAACGCTTATTACCAGAGTAAAAAACTAAATATATTGATATTAGTGAATTTATATTTTGCTTTTTTGCCTGGGCGGTATAGTGCCTTCAGCCGGTCGAAAACCGTGAAACCTTCACATCGAACGGCGTAACTACCTCATAAACCGGCTTTGCGGAGGAAACAAAAATGGGTGATGCATTGGGCTTAATCGAAACCAAAGGGTTGGTAGCCTGTATAGAAGCGGCTGATGCCATGTGCAAGGCGGCCAACGTAGAACTGATTGGCTATGAAAACGTCGGCTCCGGCCTGGTCACCGCGATGGTGAAAGGTGACGTGGGCGCGGTGAAAGCCGCTGTTGATTCCGGTGTGGAATCGGCACAGCGCGTCGGGGAAGTGGTGACCTCGCTGGTTATCGCGCGCCCGCACAACGACATCAACAAAATTGTGATTAAACATAAAGCTTAACGGCGCTTCTCTGGAGAACAGATCATGGGTGACGCATTAGGATTGATTGAAACCAAGGGGTTGGTGGCCTGCATTGAAGCCGCAGACGCCATGTGCAAAGCGGCCAACGTGGAGCTGATCGGCTATGAGAACGTCGGTTCTGGCCTGGTAACCGCGATGGTGAAGGGCGACGTGGGTGCCGTCAAGGCTGCGGTGGATTCCGGGGTGGAATCAGCCAAACGCGTAGGTGAAGTGGTGACCTCATTGGTGATCGCCCGCCCGCACAACGATATCCAGAAGATAATCTCTCAGTATAAAATCTCTGAATAACAAGGAATTAACTAATGAAAGATGCACTCGGATTAATCGAGACCAAAGGGTTGGTTCCTGCGATAGAAGCTGCCGATGCCATGTGTAAAGCCGCGAATATCGAGCTGATTGGCTATGAAAACGTTGGCTCCGGCCTGGTGACCGTGATGGTTAAAGGTGACGTCGGTGCGGTTAACGCAGCGGTGGAATCGGGTATTGAAGCCGCCAGCCGCATTGGCGAGGTTATTTCATCGCGGATAATAGCTCGCCCGCATAATGATATTGAAAAAATCGCCTCACAGCATAAGGCGTAATATCGGCCTGTTACCAATATTGTAGTTGGCAATAAACCCTATTGCAGCAAGCAAAAAAATAACACTCCTATTCAGGGGATAGACTAATGACCACATTAGATCCGGATTTACAATCCATTCAGCAAGCTCGCACGTTGATTAAAAATGCCAAACAGGCGCAATTGCTGTTTGCCAGATATTCTCAAGAGAAGATCGACGGCGTTATTAAGCATATTGCCAGCGCAGCGGCGCAGCATGCCGAAGAATTGGCGAAGCTGGCCCATGAAGAAACTGGTTTCGGTAATTGGCAAGACAAGGTATTAAAAAATATTTTCGCCTCAGAAAAAGTTTTTGAGCATATTAAAGATTTAAAAACCGTCGGTATTATTCGTGACGATCAACAAAATAAAGTCATGGATGTGGGTGTCCCTCTGGGGGTCATTACCGCCCTGGTACCTTCCACCAACCCCACCTCCACTATTTTTTATAAAACGCTGATTGCGCTGAAGGCCGGGAATGCCATTATTTTCTCCCCGCACCCTAATGCCCGCCAATGCAGCCAGCGCGCCATTGACATCGTCAGGCAAGCCGCCCTGCAGGCCGGAGCCCCGGCGGGTATCGTCGATGGGTTGACCGAGTTGACGCTGGAAGCCACCAAAGCCCTGATGCACAGCAAAGACGTGGCGCTGATCCTGGCGACCGGTGGCGAAGGCATGGTGCGTGCGGCCTACAGCTCCGGCACGCCAACCATCAGCGGCGGCCCCGGCAACGGCCCGGCGTTTATCGAACGCAGCGCCAATATCAAGCAGGCGGTCACCGACATCATTACCAGCAAAACCTTCGATAACGGGGTTATCTGTGCTTCTGAACAGTCGATCATCGTAGAAAAGTGCATCTACCAGGAAGTGCACCGCGAGCTGCTGGCGCAGGGCACCTACTTTATGAACGACGATGAGTCTGCCCGCCTGGCCAATATCCTGCTGCGGCCTAACGGCATGATTAATCCCGAAGTGGTGGGCAAAACCGCGATTTACCTTAGCGAACGCGCCGGGTTCAGCGTGCCGCCAACCACCCGCGTGCTGATCTCGTTGCAAAACAGCGTCTCACGCAAAAATCCTTATGCCCGCGAGAAACTCTGCCCGGTGCTGGGCCTGTATATCGAAGAAGACTGGATGAGCGCCTGCGATCGCGTGGTTGAGTTACTCACCAATGAAGGCCTGGGCCATACGCTGGTTATTCATACCCAAAACCAGCAGGTTATCCGCGAGTTTGCGCTGCAAAAACCGGTGCACCGCATCCTGATCAATACGCCCGCCGCGCTGGGTGGCATTGGCGCCACCACGAATCTTATTCCTGCGTTAACCCTCGGCTGCGGCGCGGTCGGCGGGGGATCCAGCTCCGATAACGTCGGCCCGATGAACCTGCTGAATATCCGCAAGGTCGGCTATGGCGTCCGCAGTATCGATGACCTGCGCCAACCGCAGTCGGCACAGCAATGCACTGCTCAGCCCAGCCATAGTGCCAGCATCTTCGAAGATCACCGCTTCGCGGCTGCGCCGTCTGCCCCTGCGGTCAACCTGTACGCCCAGGGCGACGATCGCTTCGCTGCCGTCACCCATGCCGTGGTTAACGCCGCAGCCAATGACATCACCGAAGAGAACGTCGAGCAGATCATTAAACAAGTACTTGGGCGCCTGTCCCGGTAACACATCAACAATGGGTGATAACCATGATCTTGGCAAAGGTAACTGGGCATGTAGTGGCCACACAGAAAAGTGATGAGCTGCGGGGCAGCAACCTGCTGCTGGTCACGGCATTGGGTGACGATCTGCAGGCTATCAAGGATCGCACCTACGTCGCCGTCGACAGCGTCGGCGCAGGTGAAAACGATCTGGTACTGGTTGAAGAGTATTTCGCACTGAGCAAAGACCGTTACAAGGCCATGTCGATAGTTGCCATTGTCGAGAAGGTTCACCGGGAGCGTTAAGCATGAATGAGTTTCTGATTAAGCCAAAAATCTACTTCGGTGAGGACGCGCTGCTCGCCCTGAAAGGTCTGCCCGGGCGCTCGGCGTTCCTGGTGACCGACCAGGCGATGGTGAAATTTGGCTTTGCCGGGCAGGTGACCAGCCTGCTCCATCAGCAACAGATCCCTTGCCGTCAGTATGACGAAGTGGCCAGCGATCCGGATATCGCCGCCATCGTCAGCGGTATGAAGCTGATGGATGACGACTACCCGGATCTGGTGATTGCCCTGGGCGGTGGCTCGGTTATTGATGCCGCCAAGGCGGTGATGTATGCGCTGTGGCATTGCCGTAAAGACAGTGGCCGCAGCAAACCCTGCTTTGTCGCCATCCCGACCACCAGCGGCACCGGTTCCGAAGTCACCAGCTTTTCGGTGATCAAATCCCGCAGCGAAAAGCTGGTACTGGTAGACGAGTTCATGCTGCCGGACGTCGCCATCCTCGATCCGCAACTGGTGAAATCGGTCCCGGCCAGCATCACCGCCGACACCGGTATGGACGTGTTGTGCCACGCCCTGGAGGCCTATGTCTCCCGCAGCGCCAGCGACTTTAGCGATGCTATGGCAGAAAAAGTGGTGCAGCTCGTCTTCAGCCATCTGCTCACCTGCTACCAGCACGGCGGCAATCTGCCAGCCCGGGAAAAAATGCACAACGCTTCGTGCATGGCGGGCATGGCGTTTACCAATGCCTCTTTAGGCATCACCCACAGCCTGGCCCACGCCCTCGGCGGCATGTTTGGTTTGCCCCACGGCCGGGCCAATGCGCTGCTAATGGCTCAGGTGGTGGCGTTCAATGCCGATGTTGATGGCAACTGCGACACCCCGGCCGCTCACAAATATAGCGCCCTGGCACGGCTGCTGGGGCTGCCAAGCGATTCACCACGCGTTGGCGTCAACAGCCTGCTGGTAGCCATCGATACGCTGAAACAGGAAATGAAGCTGCCAGCCAATCTGCAAGCCGCAGGAGTGGACGAACACCGCTTCCAGGTTTGCCTGGGCGAGTTAGCCAACCAGGCGCTGCGCGATAGCTGCACGCCAACCAACCCGCGTGAAGTTAGCGCGGCAGATCTGGAGAGGCTGTTGCGCCGAGCTTACAGCGGCCCAACGCTCAATAACTAATATGCCCGTCGTCTTTCAAGCGGCTGCGTGAAGGACGAAGGATTTCAGGAGAGATTTGAACATGGCCCAATATTTACTGACGCCACGCGTAAAAATGCTGGCAGAAAGACTCTTATCCCAAAACAGCACCATCAGCACCGAACGTGCCACCATTCTGGAAACGCTGGGTAACGATGTGGCCGGTATGCCGCAGCAGGTCAAGAGTGCCAAGCTGTTCAATGAGCTGGTCAAGCAACTGCCCGGTTATATCGGCCCCGACGAGCTGATTATCGGTAGCCAATCCTCCACCCCGCGCGCCGCTATCTTCCACAGCGAAAGCGAGCTGCGTAGTCCTTCTGCCTTCACGCCTTTGGGCCAGGCCTCGCCGGATTATCTGGCGGTGATCACCAAAGGGCTGCTGGCCATTGAGGCCGAAATGGAAGACCGCGCCCGCAGCATCGGCAGCGCGGTGAGCCGTTCCGGACTGGATGAAGTCAACCAGTGCCGCGCCATGATTTATGCCTGCAACGCCGCGATGCATCTGGCACAGAAGCTGGCCAGCAAAGCGGAAAACATGGCGGCAACGGAAAGCCACCCGTATCGCAAGGCAGAGCTGCAGGAAGCGGCCGTGATGCTGAAGAAGGTCCCGGCCTACGGTGCCAGCAATTTTAAAGAAGCCTGCCAGTCGTTCTACTTCTTCCAACTGGCGCTGCATCTGGAAAACGGCAGCTACGCGGTCTGTCCGGGCGGCTTCGACAAGGCACTGTACAGCGTCTACCAGCGCGATATTACTCAAGGTGTACTGACGCCGGAGCAGGCTTACGAGATTGTCGAATGCCTGTGGCTGAAACTGTGTGAACTTTCTGAAGTGCGCGCCCCTTGTGAGCTGGACGGTTACCCGATGTTCGACGCCCTGCTGCACGGTACCCGCATCGATGACCCGGCATTGGTGATTAACGAGCTTTCCGCCCTGCTGCTGGCAGCGCGTAACAATCTTGCGGCGCTCAACTTGCAGGTGAAACTGTTTACCGGCCAAGCCGCTGCCCGCCCGCAATACAGCGCCCCTTCGGCCCCGTTTGCCGCTGCCGCGCCGCAAGACGTTGCCACGCATAAACTGATGGAAGGGCTGACACCACGCCTGCAACGCCTGCGCGACAACTACCTGGATGCACGCCCAAGTGTCTCTATTTATCGCGCGATTACTTTTACCGAAGTGGCCAGAAACAACCCTGGCTTGCCAACTATTCTGCTGCGGGCCAAGTCTTTCCGCGCTGCCTGCGAAACCGCGCCGATCCTTATTCAGACAGATGAGCTGATCGTCGGCCACCCCTGCGGCAAACCGCGTGCCGGGGCGTTCTCACCGGATATCGCCTGGCGTTGGGTGCAGGATGAGCTGGAAACCATGGGCACCCGCCCACAGGATCCGTTCGTTATCTCCGAAGCCGACAAGAAAGTGATCCGCGAAGAGATCGTGCCATTCTGGGAAGGCCGCTCGCTGGATGAGATCTGCGAAGCGCAGTACCGTGAAGCCGGTGTCTGGGCGTTCAGCGGTGAGACCTTTGTCAGTGACCTCTCCTACCACCAGATTAACGGCGGTGGTGATACCTGCCCTGGTTACGACATTCTGCTGTTCACCAAAGGCATGAACGGTATCAAGGCCGATGCCCAGCAGCACCTCGCGGCGCTGAGCATGGAAAACCCGGAAGACATCGACAGGATTTACTTCTACAAGGCCGCCATCGAAACCTGCGAAGGGGTGGTTGCTTACGCTAAACGCATTGCCGAAAAGGCCCGTGAGCTTGCGGCTCAGGAGCAGGATCCAGCGCGCCGTGCCGAGTTGCTGACCATTGCAGAAACCAACGAGAACGTGCCTGCCAACCCACCGAAAACCTTGCAGGAAGCGTTGCAAAGTATCTGGACGGTGGAATCGCTGTTTGAGGTGGAAGAGAACCAGACCGGGCTTTCGCTGGGCCGTCTGGATCAATACTGCTACCCGATGTATCAGGCAGATATCGCCTCTGGCCGCCTGACGCAGGAACAGGCGCTGGAGCTGCTGGAAGCCTTTATCATCAAGTGTGCCGAACTGATGTGGATGTCCAGCGAGCTGGGCGCCAAATACTTCGCCGGATATCAGCCATTTATCAACCTGACCATCGGTGGGCAAAAGCGCAGTGGCGGCGATGCCTGTAACGATCTGACCTATCTGATCATGGACGCCGTGCGCTTTATCAAAGTGTATCAGCCTTCGCTGGCCTGCCGTATCCATAACCAGTCGCCGCAAAAATACATGGAGAAAATCGTCGATGTGGTGAAAGCCGGTATGGGCTTCCCGGCCTGCCACTTTGACGATTCGCACATCAAAATGATGCTGCGCAAGGGCTTTGATTTTGAAGATGCCCGCGACTATTGCCTGATGGGCTGCGTGGAACCACAAAAATCTGGCCGCATCTATCAGTGGACCTCCACCGGCTACACCCAATGGCCGATTGCCATCGAATTTGTGCTTAACCGTGGCCGCATGGTGCTGTTCGATAGCCATCAGGGGCTGGATACCGGCGAGCTGAGCAGCCTGAAAACCTATGAAGACTTCGATAATGCGGTAAAGGCGCAGATTGCGCATATCGTCAAATTGTCGGCCATCGGCACCGTGATCAGCCAGCGGGTACACCGCGACGTGGCCCCAAAACCGCTGATGTCGCTGCTGGTAGAAGGCTGCATGGAGCAAGGCAAAGATGTGGCCGCCGGAGGGGCAGTGATCAATCACGGCCCTGGGCTTATCTTCTCGGGTCTGGCGACCTACGTTGACTCGATGGCGGCCATCCGCAAGCTGGTGTATCAGGACGGCAAATACACCCTTGAGCAGATCCGTGATGCGCTGCTGGCCAACTTTGAAGGCTTTGAACAACTGCGGCGCGATTGCCTGAACGCGCCGAAGTACGGCAACGACGACGACACCGTGGATCAGTACGCGCTGGACATCACCGAGTGGACCGAACGCGAATGCCGTAAATACAAGATGCTCTACTCCACGCTGAGCCACGGCACCCTGTCAATCTCCAACAACACGCCGATCGGTGAACTGACGGCGGCTACGCCAAATGGTCGCCTGGCCTGGATGCCGCTTTCTGACGGTATCAGCCCGACTCAGGGGGCAGACAAACAGGGCCCGACCGCCATTATCAAGTCAGTCAGTAAGATGAACGTGGAAACCATGAATATCGGCATGGTGCACAATTTCAAGTTCCTCAAAGGGCTGCTCGACACCCCGGAAGGCAAGAATGGGCTGATCACCCTGCTGCGCACCGCCTCCATTCTGGGCAACGGCCAGATGCAGTTCAGCTATGTGGATAACGAAGTGCTGAAGCAGGCCCAGCTCGAGCCGGAAAAATACCGTGACCTGATCGTCCGCGTGGCCGGGTATAGCGCCTACTTCGTTGAGCTCTGCAAAGAAGTTCAGGATGAAATTATCAGCCGCACGGTTATCGAGAAATTCTGACGTTAACCCGGGATACCCGTCGTCTTTCAAGCCGCAGCCAGGCACCAGGCTGCGACTTGAAATCCAGAGGGTATGAATCCTATACCCCCTAAATTATTGAGGAAGCAGCAATCATGGGTAACACGCTGGAGAAAAAGGGCCGGATATTCAATATCCAGAAATACTCGATCTATGACGGAGACGGTATTCGCACCCTGATTTTTTTCAAAGGTTGCAACATCCTCTGCGATTGGTGCGCCAACCCCGAGGGGCTTACCAGCAATTTTCAGGTGATGTTCTCACGAGATAAATGCGTCGACTGCGGCCAGTGCGTTGCGGTCTGCCCGGTGGATATCCATTACCAGACCCAGGATGCGCAGGGCGACCTCCGCCACCAGATCAACCGTGAAATAGATTGCATCGGTTGCCGCAAATGTGAAGAGGCCTGCATTGCCGGGGCGCTGGATATCATCGGGAAAGACGTCACTGTGCAGGAACTGATGGACATCATTATGCAGGACGTCGATTTTTATCATGCCTCCGGTGGCGGCGTGACTCTGGGTGGCGGTGAACTGAGCCTGCAAACGGATTTTGCCGCTGCGCTGCTGACCGAATGCAAAAAAATGATGATTAACACCGCCATTGAAACCAACGGCACTACGCAGTTGGCCAATTATGAAAAGCTGGCGCAATGCACCGACATGTTCCTGTTCGATATCAAGCACATCGACAGCCTGCGCCATAAGGAGTTATTTGGCATCGGCAACGAAGGGGTCAAAAGAAACCTGGAACGTTTAGTGGAGCTTGGCGCCCATATTGTGGTGCGTATGCCTTTGGTGCGCGGCTACAACGATTCCTACGATGCCATTACCGGCGCCATTGACTACGTCACCGGGTTGGCACACCACGGCAATATCAGCCGTATCGATATTTTGCCTTATCACCAGTTGGGCAAAAATAAATACGAAAAACTCGAAATGATCTATCCGGTAAAAAATGACCCCAGCTACAGCGATGCAGAGCTGGATCAACTGGCGGCGTTTTTCCAGCGCTTTGATTTCGATATCAGATTGGTAAGGCATTAATTATTTCCAGACAGGGAATAAGGAGATTGAGATGAACTTAAGCCTTGGAGTGATTGAAACCCACGGTCTGACGGCGGCGATCCAGGTAGCGGACGCAGCCTGTAAATCCGCCGCGGTGACGGTCTTGGGGTACAAGAAAATCGGTTCCGGCCTGGTTAGCGTGTTCTTTACGGGCGAAATCAGCGCGGTAAAAACCGCTATCGACAGCGGCGTGGCGGTGGTTAAAAAGCAGGAATTTATCAAAGGCCAGTTGGTGATTGCCCGCCCGGAAAAACAGGTGGTGGCGCTGTTAACCGGCTTGAAAGGCAACGGCTTTACGCCGCCACAGGAGGTACCCCCGCCAAGGTTGAGATGGCGGAACCTGCGCTGCCCGAAGTGGCGATATCCAGCCCGCCGGCGGAAAGCCAACCGATAGTGGTGGAAAGCAAGCCCTCGCGCGGCGAAGGGCGCTCCGGCAAGAAACAACATAAGTAATCGCAGGTAGGAACAACAGTATGTTTAACGAGACGTTACTGGAAAGGATCCGCCATAACCTGGCGGAAACCCACCACTCCCCAACCGGCATTGCCATTCCGGTTGGGGTATCTAACCGGCATGTCCACCTTTCGCAGCAGGATATTGAGGCGCTGTTTGGCGTGGGCTATCGGCTGACACCGTTGAAAGAGCTGCGCCAGCCCGGGCAATTTGCCGCCAAAGAGTGCGTGATGATCGTCGGCCCCAAAGGCTCACTCTCTAAAGTGCGGGTGCTGGGGCCAGCGCGTGAATGCACCCAGTTGGAAATCTCCAAGGCGGATTGTTTCGCCCTGGGCCTGAAAGCGCCAGTCCGTGAATCCGGCAATCTGATAGCCAGTGGCGATGCAATGCTGGCAGGCCCTGCGGGCTATGTTTCTTTGCGCTCACAGGTGATCTGCGCTCAGCGCCATATCCATATGAACCCTCAGGATGCGGCACGGCTGGGCGTGAAGAACGGGCAAACGGTGCGGGTTAAGGCCAGCGGGCTGCGTGCTTTGATTTTTGATGAGGTGATCGTCCGGATCAAAGGCAGTTTTGCACTAGAGCTCCACATTGATACTGACGAAGCCAACGCCGCCGGGCTCTCTTCCGGCGACAACGTGGTTATCGTTCCCTGAGGCGGCAACATGATGCAGTTGGAAATCATCGACAGGCTGGTAAATGAAGTGCTCTTGCGGGTGCGGCCAAGGGCGTTGGTGCTACTCACTGCGGCGGATGGTTATCAAGAGATAATCCAGTCTCGTTTACGGCACTGCAAGACGCTATCGCTGACAGCCCTGTTTGCCGATAACGCGCATAAATTTCATGCCGAAGAGGCGTGGTGCCATTTAGGGCCACTCACTACTCTGGCGGAAATAACCGGCACCGGGGCATTGGATAATATCGAGCGGATATTGATCCCTTTTCTCGATTTTTCCACGGCGGCTGAGGTGGCTAATGGGTTATTACAATCTGATAGCGCCAAATTAATTAATCTGGCGCTGATGAGCGGCAAACCTGTAATGGCCCTGGATTATAACTGTAACCCGGCGAGCGAATTAAATCAGCTTAAAGGGTTGAGCCGTGGCGGGGCAAATCCGGCCCTGTCAAAGTTGGCGGCACGGGGTATTCAGCTCTGCACGCTTGACCAGATGTTATC
Organism: Serratia sp. L9; assembly: GCF_050632285.1. Lineage (NCBI taxonomy): Bacteria > Pseudomonadati > Pseudomonadota > Gammaproteobacteria > Enterobacterales > Yersiniaceae > Serratia > Serratia sp. L9. The sequence goes on from NZ_CP192591.1 coordinate 427,620, forward strand.
TGCCGAGCCTATAGCCAGCGGGGCTGCAGCACAATCTTACATGACCCTCAGTGAACTAAAACGGCGCAATGGCCAGGCACCACCAGGGGCCAAACTGACCGACCTGGCGCTGGAATACAGCCGGGGGAAAAGTAACCCGAGAAGCTCAGGCGGTTAATTAATATACGCCACGAGAAAAACTGTTAATAACGCCGGGTGCGGATTTACACCCCAGTGATATTCCTCTCACCCGGTTCCAACGGGTGAGGGGAATAAAACAGGTTCTCAGGTTTTTACAAAATAAATTCATCTTTATCAGGAGTGAAAACTATGTCTACCAAGGCAAAAGCATGGCTATGGATGTTATTAGTGATATTTTCTGAAACCTCGGCCACATCGACCTTAAAAATGTTTGATAACAGCGAAGGAACGACCAAGACGCTATTATTAGGTTTAATCGTGGTGCTGTATTGCGTCTGTTATTACTCATTATCCAATGCGGTGAAATATATCCCCGTCGGCCTGGCTTACGCCACCTGGTCGGGTACCGGGATCCTGATGGTCTCAACCCTGGGTATGGTCTTTTATGGCCAGCATCCTGATACGCCCGCCATTATCGGCATGGTGATTATCGCCAGCGGCATCGTAATTATGAACCTCTTCTCAAAAATGGGCTCCTCCGAATAAGGTGTAATTCATGTTTAATATTGGCTTCCTGTGGCTGGCACTGTCTATCGGTTCAGAAATTACCGGGACATCGATGATCAAGAAAACCAACAACTTTAAAAAGCTGGGGCCTTCGGTGCTGGTGATTGCCGCTTACTGCCTGTGCTATTTTGCCCTGACCCGGGCGATGAGTTATGTGCCGGTAGGCGTGGCCTACTCGCTGTGGTGCGGGTTTGGTATTGTCGGTGTGACCTTTGTTTCAATGCTGCTCTACAAACAAAAACCTGATCTGCCTGCCATTTTCGCTATGGCGTTGATTATCGGCGGCGGGATTATTATGAATACCTTCTCGCAGATGTAAGCGCTTGGAACACGACAAACCAGCGCAGCGGCAACGTTGCGCTGGTTTGTTTGTTACTTACGCTTGAGCAGCATATACAGGCTGATCAGCAGGAACAGGATGCTTGGCAGCAATGCACCCAGGATCGGCGGCATGTTATACACCAGGCTCAACGGGCCGAAGATCTGGTCCAGCACGTAGAACAGGAAGCCGAAGCTGATACCCGTCACCACGCGCATCCCCATCGGCACGCTACGCAGCGGGCCAAAAATAAACGACAGCGCCATCAGCATCATTACCGCCACGGAAAGCGGCGCAAAGATCTTGCTCCACATATTCAGTAGGTAACGGCTGGGCTCCTGGCCACTCTGCTTGAGGTACTTCACATAGTTGTGCAACCCGCTGATAGAGAGCGAATCCGGATCCAACGCCACCACGCCAAGCTTATCCGGCGTCAGGTTGGTTTTCCACACACCGGTTAGCGTCTGAGTGCCGGTAACCTGTTTCTGGTTGGTCAGATCTGAGGTATCCACCTGCGAAAGCTGCCATACACCGTCTTCAAAGTTGGCGCTGGCGGCATAGCGCACCGTCTCTAATCTGCGCTGATCGTTGAAGTGGTAGATGTTCACACCGGAAAGTTCGGTCTCGCCAGCCACCCGCTCGATGTAGATAAAGTCGTTGCCGTCCTTCGCCCACAGGCCGCTTTTGGTGGAAAGCAGCGAGCCGCCATACATCTGCTGCGCACGGTAGTTACGCGCCATCTGCTCGCCCGCAGGTGCCACCCATTCGCCAATTGCCATCGTCAGTAATACCAGCGGGATCGCGGTTTTCATCACCGAACCGGCGATCTGCAGGCGGGTAAAACCCGAAGCCTGCATCACCACCAGCTCACTGCGAGTAGCCAAGGTGCCAAGGCCAAGCAAAGCCCCCAGCAGCGCCGCCATCGGGAAGAAGATCTCGATATCTTTTGGCACGCTGAGCAGGGTATAGATCCCCGCACCAAATGCTGAGTAATCCCCCTGGCCGACTCTACGCAACTGCTCGACAAACTTGATGATGCCGGAAAGCGAAACCAGCATGAACAGCGTCATCATGATGGTGTTGAAAATCGTCTTGCCGATATAACGGTCTAAAACACCAAACATCAGGCCGCTCCTTTCAGGCGTGCACGCACTTTGCGCATCGGCACGGTATCCCACAGGTTGAGTGCCAGCGCGATAGCGAAGTACACCAGGTTCACCAGCCAGATCCACAGCATCGGATCCAGTTTACCTTTACCGGCATTGGAACGCAGCGAAGTCTGTAACAGGAAGAAAATCAGATACAACAGCACGGCTGGCAGCATACTCAGCACTCGGCCCTGGCGTGGGTTGACCACGCTGAGCGGCACCACCAGCAGCGCCATCAGTACCACCGAAAACACCAGCGTCAAGCGCCAGTGGAATTCGGCGCGGGCATCCGGTTCGTCAGAGTGCCACAGCGTACTCATCGACATCTGCTCGGTCTGGGTGTTATCAATCGTCACCGGTTGATGGCCAATCACCGCTTTATAGTCGGTAAAATCGGTAATACGGAAATCACGCAGCAGCGCGGTCCCCTCAAAACGGGTGCCCTTATCCAGGGTGATCACCTGTGAACCATCGCGCTTCTGATTAATGATCCCGTGTTCGGCGACCACCACCGAAGGACGCTGATTGCCGCTCGGACGCAACTGCGCCAGGAACACATCATTGAAGGTATTGCCCTTCACATTGCCGATAAACAGCACGGCATTGCCGTCATTGGACGACTTGAACTGCCCTTCCGCCAGCCCGGCGATACTTGGGTTGGCTTTCGCTTCGGCAAGCACTTCATTCTGATAGCTGGAGGACAGAGGTCCGGCCCAAAACACGTTCATCGCAGCAACTATCGAGGTAAAGATTGCCAGCACCATCGCGGCAGCGATCAGGGCTCGCTTCCCCAAACCGCAGGCATGCATTACGGTGATTTCACTTTCGGTGTATAACCGCCCAAGCGTCATCAACAGGCCAAGAAACAGGCTTAATGGCAGGATTAGCTGCGCCATCTTCGGCACACCCAATACCAGATATATTAATACTAAATTTGTCGGGATATTGCCGTCGACCGCATCACCTAACACCTTAACCAGGCTCTGACAAAGGAAGATCAGAAGCAGGATAAACAGGATGGCAATTTGGCTCTTCAGCGTTTCCCGTACCAGATATCTAATGATGATCACGCTTATTACGCCTGTGAAAACTTGTCTTTTTGCAGGAAAATCGATAGTTTCATCGCTAATCCGCCATTTTTTCTCATCATGTGGCAACCTTCACAGCTAAAATAGCATTAGAACATCAAGCTGTTTGGCTGCCCTATAGGAACAAACCTATAGTCGCCAAAACAGAACAATTTACGCCGTTCAGGTTAACCTTGTTAGTTAACTCAATGACGGAAGCTCATGGCGGAGTCGATCATTCTAGCCGTAGCTTTCGCTGTTGTCTTTAAGATTCAGGAGAGTGCATGGAGTTCAGTGTAAAAAGCGGTAGCCCGGAAAAACAGCGCAGCGCCTGTATTGTAGTTGGTGTTTTCGAGCCGCGCCGCCTGTCACCTATCGCAGAACAACTCGACAAAATCAGTGATGGTTATATCAGCGCATTGCTGCGCCGGGGCGAACTGGAAGGCAAAGTCGGGCAGACATTACTGCTGCACCATGTGCCGAACATTCTCTCCGAACGCATCCTGTTAATTGGTTGTGGCAAAGAGCGCGAGCTTGATGAACGCCAGTATAAACAGGTGATCCAGAAAACCATCAATACCCTTAATGATACCGGTTCAATGGAAGCCGTCTGCTTCCTGACCGAACTGCACGTCAAAGGCCGCAATACTTACTGGAAGGTGCGTCAGGCGGTAGAAACCGCCAAAGAAACGCTTTATACCTTCGATCAGCTGAAAAGCAACAAAGTGGAGCCTCGCCGCCCACTGCGTAAAATGGTGTTCAACGTGCCGACTCGCCGTGAGCTGACCAGCGGTGAGCGTGCCATCCAGCACGGTCTGGCCGTCGCTTCCGGTATCAAGGCCGCCAAAGATCTTGGCAATATGCCGCCGAACATCTGTAACGCCGGTTATCTGGCTTCGCAGGCGCGCCAGTTGGCAGATGCCTTCAGTACCAACATCACCACCCGCGTCATCGGCGAACAGCAGATGAAAGAATTGGGGATGAACGCCTATCTGGCGGTCGGTGCCGGTTCGCAAAACGAATCCTTGATGTCAGTAATGGAATATAAGGGCAATCCTAACCCGGACGCCAAGCCAATCGTGCTGGTCGGGAAAGGCCTGACCTTCGATTCCGGCGGTATCTCGATCAAACCGGCAGACGGCATGGACGAGATGAAATACGACATGTGCGGTGCCGCCACCGTGTACGGCGTGATGCGTGTGGTGGCAGAGCTGAACCTGCCGCTTAACGTGATCGGCGTTCTGGCCGGTTGTGAAAACATGCCGGGTGGCCGTGCCTATCGCCCAGGTGACGTGCTGACCACCATGTCAGGCCAGACGGTTGAAGTGCTGAATACCGACGCCGAAGGCCGCCTGGTGCTGTGCGATACCCTGACCTACGTAGAGCGTTTCGAGCCAGAGCTGGTGATTGATATCGCCACCCTGACCGGTGCTTGTGTCATCGCACTGGGCCACCACCTCACCGGCCTGATGTCAAACCACAACCCGCTGGCACACGAACTGATCGGCGCTTCCGAACAGTCTGGTGACCGTGCGTGGCGCCTACCGCTGGCCGACGAATATTTTGAGCAGTTGGACTCCAACTTTGCGGATATGGCCAACATCGGTGGCCGCCCAGGTGGCGCGATCACCGCCGGGTGCTTCCTTTCCCGCTTCACCCGCAAGTACAGCTGGGCGCACCTGGATATCGCCGGCACCGCCTGGCGTTCCGGCAAAAACAAGGGGGCTACCGGCCGCCCGGTGGCGCTGCTGGCGCAGTTCCTGCTTAACCGTGCGGGTTTAAACGGCGACGATTAACATACCCTTCATCTTTCAAGTAGCCGCGTTGTTGGCTGCAACTTGAAATCTATTGGGTATATAATCATGCAAAACGGGCGCACTGGTTGCGCCCCTACTTTTTCTTAGCGGCAACGAATTCATCATGAAACAGGCAACGTTCTACCTCCTTGAACACGCAGAACCCGTAGGCCGACTCAGTGCTCACGAGGCTGTGGCCTGTGCCGTTGCCGCAGAACAGTGGCGTGCAGGCAAGCGGGTATTGATTGCCTGTGAAAGCCAGGAACAGGCCCAGCGGCTGGACGAAGCGCTGTGGCAACGCGAACCACACCAATTTGTGCCACACAATCTGGCGGGCGAAGGGCCAAACTTCGGCGCGCCGGTCGAACTGTGCTGGCCTGGTAAACGCGGCAATGCTCCACGCGATCTGCTGATCGCCCTACTGCCACAGTTTGCCGATTTTGCTACTGCTTTCCATGAAGTGGTAGACTTCGTCCCCTATGAAGACACCCTGAAACAGTTGGCGCGCGAACGTTATAAAACCTATCGCAGCGTCGGCTTCCATTTGACCACGGCTACGCCGCCAACTAACTGAACAACGATATAAAATGGAAAAGACAAACAGTCATCTCGATACCGCCTACGACCCAACACAGATCGAACAGAAGCTGTACGATCATTGGGAGAGCCAGGGTTACTTCAAACCGAATGGCGATACCAGCCAGGAAAGTTTCTGCATCATGATCCCGCCGCCGAACGTCACCGGCAGCCTGCATATGGGCCACGCGTTCCAGCAAACCATCATGGATACCATGACCCGTTACCAGCGCATGCAGGGTAAAAACACCCTGTGGCAGGCCGGTACCGACCATGCCGGTATCGCAACCCAGATGGTGGTAGAGCGCAAGATCGCCGCAGAAGAGGGTAAAACCCGCCATGATTATGGCCGTGATGCGTTTATCGAGAAGATCTGGCAGTGGAAAGCCGAATCCGGTGGCACCATCACCCGCCAGATGCGCCGCCTTGGCAACTCCGTGGACTGGGAGCGCGAGCGCTTCACCATGGACGAAGGCCTGTCCAACGCGGTGAAAGAAGTGTTTGTCCGCCTGTACAAAGAAGATCTGATCTATCGTGGCAAACGCCTGGTTAACTGGGATCCGAAACTGCGCACCGCCATCTCCGATCTGGAAGTCGAAAACCGCGAATCCAAAGGCTCCATGTGGCACCTGCGTTATCCGCTGGCCGATGGAGCAACAACTGCGGAAGGTAAAGACTACCTGGTTGTGGCCACCACCCGTCCGGAAACCGTGCTGGGTGATACCGGCGTGGCGGTGAACCCGGAAGATCCGCGCTACAAAGATTTAATTGGCAAAGAAATTATCCTGCCGCTGGTTGGCCGCCGTATCCGCATCGTCGGTGACGAACACGCCGATATGGAAAAAGGCACCGGCTGCGTGAAGATCACCCCGGCGCACGATTTCAATGACTACGAAGTGGGTAAACGGCACGGTCTGCCGATGATCAACATCCTCAGCTTCGACGGTGACATCCTTGAAGAAGCCGAGGTGTTCGATACTCTGGGTGAAGCCAGCACGGCCTACAGCGGCGAACTCCCAGCGCAGTTCCGTGGCCTGGAGCGCTTTGCCGCCCGTAAAGCCGTCGTTGCCGCCTTTGACGAACTCGGCCTACTGGAAGACGTTAAACCGCATGACCTGACCGTGCCTTACGGTGACCGTGGCGGCGTCGTTATCGAGCCGATGCTGACCGACCAATGGTATGTGCGCACCGCACCACTGGCCAAAGTGGCGGTAGAAGCGGTTGAACAAGGTGAAATCCAGTTCGTCCCCAAGCAGTACGAAAACATGTATTTCAGTTGGATGCGTGATATTCAGGACTGGTGTATTTCCCGTCAGTTGTGGTGGGGCCACCGCATTCCTGCCTGGTACGACGCAGAAGGCAAAGTGTACGTTGGCCGCACCGAAGAAGAAGTGCGCCGCGAAAACAACCTGGGTGCCGACGTTGCGCTGAACCAGGACGAAGACGTGCTGGATACCTGGTTCTCTTCCGGTCTGTGGACCTTCTCCACCCTGGGCTGGCCAGAGCAGACCGAAGCGCTGAAAACCTTCCATCCAACCAGCGTGCTGGTCAGTGGCTTCGATATTATCTTCTTCTGGATCGCCCGCATGATCATGCTGACCATGCACTTTATCAAAGATGAAGAGGGCAAACCGCAGGTGCCATTCAAGACCGTGTATATGACCGGCCTGATCCGTGACGACGAAGGGCAGAAGATGTCCAAGTCGAAGGGTAACGTCATCGATCCGCTGGATATGGTTGACGGTATCTCGCTGGAAGATCTGCTGGAAAAACGCACCGGTAACATGATGCAGCCGCAGTTGGCAGAGAAGATCCGCAAACGCACCGAGAAACAGTTCCCGAACGGCATTGAGCCGCACGGCACCGATGCCCTGCGCTTCACCCTGGCGGCACTGGCTTCGACGGGCCGTGACATCAACTGGGATATGAAACGCCTGGAAGGCTACCGCAACTTCTGTAACAAGCTGTGGAATGCCAGCCGCTTTGTGCTGATGAACACCGAAGAGCACGATTGTGGCTTCAATGGCGGCGAGATGCAGCTTTCGCTGGCCGATCGCTGGATCCTGGCCGAATTCAACCGCACGGTGAAAGCCTACCGCGAGGCGCTGGACACCTATCGCTTCGATATCGCGGCAGGCATCCTGTATGAATTCACCTGGAACCAGTTCTGCGACTGGTATCTGGAATTGGCCAAGCCAATCGTGGGCAACGGTAGCGAAGCGGAACAACGCGGTACGCGCAACACGCTGATCACCGTGCTGGAAGCGTTGCTGCGCTTGGCGCACCCGATCATTCCATTTATCACCGAAACCATCTGGCAGCGCGTTAAGACGCTGACCGGCGAAACGGCCGACACCATCATGTTACAGCCATTCCCGGCCTACGACAGCGCGCGGGAAGACCAGCAGGCGCTGGATGATTTGGAATGGATTAAGCAGGCAATCACCGCGGTGCGTAACATCCGTGCCGAGATGAACATTGCGCCAAGCAAGCAGTTGGAAGTGATGCTGCGTAACGCCAACGGTGATGCTCAGCGCCGCGTGCAGGAAAACCAGAACTTTATCGAGAGGCTGGCACGCCTGTCCTCGCTCACCCTGTTGCCTGCTGGCGAGAAAGGCCCGGTTTCCGTCACCAAACTGGTGGACGGTGCCGAACTGCTGATCCCGATGGCTGGCTTTATCGACAAGGACGCAGAAATCGCGCGCCTGGCGAAAGAGATGGGCAAACTGGATACAGAAATCGCCTCTATCGAAGGCAAGCTGTCCAACGAAGGCTTTGTAGCTCGCGCACCGGAAGCGGTAGTGGCCAAAGAGCGTGAGCGCCTGGCAGCCTGCAAAGAAGGCAAGGTGAAATTGCAGGAGCAGCAGGCGACTATCGCCGCGCTGTAATCACTGCGGTAAGCCGATCAACAACAGCGGGTGATTTTTTCCCCGCTGTTTTTTTATGCCTTATGGATTTCGAGTTGTAGCCAGGCGCCAAACTAATTTCATCCCCAGGAGCTAACGTTTAGTAAGTACCGGGGTGAAATAGTGCAGGTAACCACGCTACCGCTTGAAAGACGACGGGTATATCAGCATTGCCAAGTGACGGCCTTTGGTGTTATTACAAAGCTTGACCAATTCGACACGTTTGGTAATAACAACCTCATTGAGGAGCCCCGCAGGCTCCATTTAATGGCAAATGGCGAGTAAAAACATGACAACAGCAACCCCAGTGCGTCTTCTGGTGCGCCCAATAACGGCTGACGATAATGCCGCTATTGCTCACGTCATTCGCGAAGTCTCCGCCGAGCATGGCCTGACGGCGGATAAAGGCTATACCGTGTCCGACCCCAATCTGGATGCTTTATACCTTCTCTACAGCCAGCCGCGCAGCGCTTACTGGGTGGTGGAAATGGATGGCCAGATTGCTGGCGGCGGTGGCGTAGCCCCGCTGCAAGGCGGTGATGTGGACGTATGTGAATTACAGAAAATGTATTTCCTGCCGGAGTTACGTGGCAAAGGCCTGGCAAAGCAACTGGCGCTGCAGGCACTTGATTTTGCTCGCCAGCAAGGGTTCCGCCGTTGTTATCTGGAAACCACCGCCACGTTGCAACAGGCGATTGGCCTGTATGAACACCTCGGCTTTGAGCATATCGGCCATGCCATGGGCAGTACCGGCCACGGCGACTGCGAAGTCACCATGCTGAAAACGCTATAACCTCGGCAGGCTGCGCAGCCCCTCCCCCTCAGCCAAAAGGAGAGGGGGCTGAATGTGCCCTCCTGCCCCCACCGCAATAACGCCCTCTTTTTCAGAAAATATAACTGCACCAGCGATATCCCAACCCTCAAGCCCGCTCGCCTGCAGGGAGAAAGACCAGCCGCCGCGCTAAACATCACTTCGAACCCCAGATTATTAACATCAACATCATTCAAATAATCATTTCAAACTTATGTATTTAAACCAGATAAATTGATTATCAAATGCATGATGTAAAATTATTGTGACATTCATTAACAAATTAACGATCTGAAATTGACCGCCCACTCCCCTGGGGTACTCTGCCATAACAGGCTCTAACCATCACGCACAGGGAACGGTCATGTCAGAAAACACCTTCGATTACATCATAGTTGGCGCAGGCTCGGCAGGCTGCGTGTTGGCGGCACAGTTAATCCGCCGCACGCAGGGCCGCATCCTGCTGCTGGAAGCCGGTGGCGACGATAAAAATCTGTTTATCCAGATGCCCGCCGGGGTGGCGAAGATCATCGCCAAGAAAAGTTGGCCGTATGAAACCGAACCGGAACCCCATGCCAATAACCGCCGCATGCAGATCGCCCAAGGTAAAGTGCTGGGCGGCAGCAGTTCGGTCAACGGCATGATATATATCCGTGGCCAAAAACAGGATTACGACGACTGGGCCGAACGCTATGGCTGCACCGGCTGGAGTTATCAGGACGTGCTGCCTTACTTTAAACGCGCCGAGGCCAACGAAAGTCTGTCAGGGGATTATCATGGCAGCGACGGGTTGCTGCCGGTCAGCGAAAACCGCTATCGCCACCCGCTCAGCATGGCGTTTATCCGCGCAGGCCAAGAACTGAGCCTGCCCTACCGCAACGACTTTAACGGAGAAAGCCAACATGGCGTGGGTTTCTATCAAACCACGACCCACAATGGCGCACGTGCCAGTACCGCGCGCACCTATCTGAAAGCCGTGCGCGATAATTCACGTCTGGTCGTGAAACTCAATGCGTTGGTGCATCGCGTCACCTTTGAAAATAATGTGGCCACTGGTGTGGTCTATAGCCTCAATGGCGGTAGCGAGGTGGCTGCCCATGCCAATCAGGAAGTGATCCTCAGTGCGGGTGCAGTCGGCTCGCCCAAGATCCTGATGCTGTCCGGTATCGGCCCGCGTGAGCATCTTGAACAACTCGGCATTACGCTACTGGCCGATCTGCCGGTGGGCAAAAACTTCCACGATCACCTGCATATGTCGATCAACGTCAGCACTCGCGAACCTGTCAGCCTGTTCGGTGCCGATCGTGGGTTGCAGGCGCTGCGCCACGGTGCCGAGTGGCTGGCATTCCGCAGCGGCGTTCTGGCTTCTAACGTGCTGGAAGGGGCTGCCTTCGCCGATTCCCAGGGCAGCGGCAGGCCGGATGTGCAGGTGCATTTTCTGCCGATCCTGGACAGTTGGGATGACGTCCCCGGCGAACCGCTACCGGCGATCCACGGTATGTCGCTGAAAGTGGGTTATCTGCAACCCAAGGCGCGCGGCCAGGTGCAATTACGTAGCCGCAATCCCGCCGATCCGGTCAAACTGCAGGCCAACTATCTTGGCCACCCGGATGACCTGGCTGGCAGCATTCGGGCGGTAAAGTTTGGCCTGCAATTCCTGCAAACCGCCGCCCTCAAGCCGCTGATAAAAGATCTTCTGATGCCGCAACCTGCATGGCTGAACGATGAAGCGCAGTTGGAGGAGTTTGTGCGTAACTTCTGCAAGACGGTGTATCACCCGGTAGGGAGTTGCCGTATGGGCCAGTCACCCGTGGACTCTGTCACCGATCCCGAGCTGCGGGTGCATGGTATTGAACGGCTGCGAGTGATCGACTGCTCGGTAATGCCACAGGTGACCAGCGGCAATACCAACGCCCCGACCATTATGCTGGCAGAGAAGGCGGTAGATTTGCTATTGGGCACCAGAGAATAATCCCATCCCCCTCTCCGTTGCATTTCCTCTAAGGCGAGGGGCTGATATTCCACCTGCCCCTGGGTTATACGGTCTCTGAACGGCCAAACCTGGAACCTATTTCTGCCACCTGCAGCCTCAGATTTTCCCCCCATGCCTTTTTCACCGGTCAACCAAACGGGTCGTCGCACAGAAAAAATGTGACTGCGCTCATTAATCAGGCAAAACAGGTTGAATCTTGGATAAAACACGGCCAATATAATCACAAATACGAACACAGTCCGAATATACGAACAATGGGAATGAATTATGACCAGCTTTAGCTTCTCTAACCCAGTAAAACTTCACGTCGGCCCTGGAAAATTTGCCCTGCTGGGCACCATCGCACAGCAATATGGCAAGAAGGCTCTGTTAGTCGTTTCTGATAGCACCAAGTCCACAGGCCAGCTCGCCCGGGCACAAGAAACCCTGACCGCCGCCGGGATGACGTTTGCCGTGTACGATAAATTTATGCAAAACCCGCTCTCCACATTGGTGGAAGAAGGGGCTGAGCTGGCACGCCTGGAGCAATGCGATCTGGTGATTGGCATTGGGGGCGGCAGCGCGATGGATATGGCAAAAGGTATCGCGTTTTGCGCCTGTAACCCAGGCAGCATCTGGGATTATGTGTTTGGCAGAAAACAGGCGCTGCATGCGCTGCCGAATATTCTGGTGCCAACCACCGCAGGCACTGGCAGCGAAGCGAACCGTACTGCGGTGTTTACCAACCCCGAAACCCACGACAAAAAAGGCCTGGTTAACCCATTAATCTATCCGGTCGCCTCGATTGTTGATCCCGAGCTGATGCTCACGTTGCCAAAACGCGTGATTGCCGGGCCAGGTGCCGACGTTCTGTTCCACGCCCTGGAATCTTATATCTCCCGTAACGCTCACCCAATCAGCGAAATGCTGTCACTGCGGGCCATTAAGCTGCTGGCCAAGAACCTGCCGCTGGTTTATACCGACGTGACCAACCTGGCTGCCTGGGAGCAGGTTACCGTTGCCAGCACCCTGGCCGGCATGGCCATCGATTGTGCCGGTACAGCTTTGCCACATGCGCTGCAACACCCAATGGGCGGGCTGCTGGATGTGGTTCATTCTGAAGGTATCGCCGCAGTTTACCCGGCCTTTATGGAATACACCTGGTCGGCAGCGCCGGAGAAATTTGCCGCCATTGCTTGCGCGATGGGAGTAGATACTCGTGATATGACCACTGAAGAAGCCGCTTACAGCAGCGTTCAGGCAGTCACCGCCTTCTTGTCATCAGTCAATATGTTGCCTTCTTTGACTGAGCTGGGCGTTAAAGAAGAGCATTTCGATTGGATCATCAATAACGTGCAAACCACCATGAAAGTGGTGTTGGAAAATAACCCACGCGTGCCGGATGCCCAAACCCTTCGTGACATTTTACAGCGCAGCCTTTAATCCGCATAAATTTAAAGGAGTGAATATGTTTATTGTCATTGATTCAGGTTCGTCTGCGACACGTATATATTTACTGGCGTTCGCCAGTAATAACGTTATTGACAAGATAATGATTACCGAAGGGGTAAACTCCACGGTTACCAATGGCAATAATAATGTATTACGTCAGGAGATGGCCCGTGGCGTCACCGAGTTATTGGCCAGAAACGGTAAACGGCAACAGGATATCAGCTTCATTATCGCCTCGGGGATGATCACCTCAAACCTGGGCCTGCATGAAGTGCCCCACCTGGTTGCACCGGCTGGAATTGACAGCCTGGCGCGCCATACCCTGCCCTTTGCGGCCAATGAACTCCTGGCGCTGGATATTCCCGTGATGCTGATCCCTGGCATCCGTAACCAGACTGACCCCTCCTGGGCAAATCTCAGCGGCCTTGATCTGATGCGCGGTGAAGAGACTCAGGCGGTAGGTTTGCTGCTGGGATACCAGCCCAGGCTACCCTGTATCCTGATCGAGTTAGGCTCGACGACCAAGCTGATTGCGATTGATCAACAAGGGAAAATTGCCGGCAGCATGACCTCCTTAAGCGGCCAGGTATATGCGGCAATCCTCAAACAGACCTTCATCGCAGCCAGTGTGACGCCTACGCCAGAAGAAGATGCGGTGGCAAACTTTGAGCCAGAAATTATTGATGCCGCCTGTCACTCTGTCCAGGAAAGCGGTTTATTACGTACTATTTTAATGACTCGCTTCCTGCAATTTTCATTTCCGACCACCGCACCGCAGCGCAAACTGTTTCTGGAAAGCGCCATGGCCGGTGATGATATTAAAGTTTTTACCCGCGCCCAACACCAGGGGTTTGATTTCCACGGCGATATTTTCTTGATTGGCCATGCCAAACGCTGTGCGATCTACCAACATGTTATTCAAAAACAATTAAATATTGATAGCCCTCTGAAAATTATTTCCGACGAAGAACAAATAGACCTTTTGGCGATTACTGGCGCCAGTGCTATTGCCAATACGCTCCGTACCCTAGGCAGATAATAAGAGCGAGAACGAAATGTATATTATTACTATCGATACCGGCACCACCAACACCAGGGTATGCGCCTGGCGGGGTGAACAACAGCTTGCCGAGGCGGCGCGCCCCATCGGCGTGCGTGATACCGCCATCACCGGCAGTACGGCAACCTTGATGAATGGCGTGCGTGAAGCCGTTCAGGAGGCCAGAGAGCAAGCCGCTGTACCGGCAGGCGAAAGCGTGGTCTACCTGTCATCGGGAATGATCACGTCGAACGTCGGGTTATGTGAAATCCCCCATTTACTGGCACCTGCGGGGCTTAACGAACTGGCTCAGGGCATGGTCAGCGCCCGCCTGCCAGAGATCGCCGAAGCCCCCATCTGGTTTGTACCTGGAATTCGTAATCATAATTCTGCGGTCACGCTCGAGAATGCCGAGCAGATGGATATGATGCGCGGCGAAGAGACTGAAGCCATAGGCGTTCTCGAAAGCCTTGGCCTTCACGGCCCGGCATTGATCGTTTTGCCTGGTTCACACTCCAAGTTCGTCAAGATTGATGCAGACAATCGTATTGAAGGTTGCGTCACGACCATCGGTGGCGAGCTGCTGGATGTCATTACCCGGCACACCATTCTGGCCAACTCCCTTAACCAGCAATTCGCTCAGGAGATTGAAACACCCGCCCTGCTTCAGGGAGCGGATCAATGCCTGCAGACCGGCCTGTCACGCACCTGTTTCTCGGTACGGGTTCTGGATATGTTCAGCAACCTGACGCTCAATCAGAAAGCCAATGTGCTGCTGGGGGCGGTGCTGCAAGATGACCTGCAGGCAGTAAAAAACAGCGAAGCCTTCAGTATTACGCCGGATACCCAGGTTGTGGTCTGCGGGAAAGATCAGCTTAAAATGGCTTTCGCTACATTAATTGAAAACGATCCCTGGTTTACCGGGAAAATAACCCTGGCATCAGTAAATCGTTCGCTTTCCAGTGCGGGATTATTTGCCTTAGCCCGCTGCCGACAGATTATTTAATTCCTTTGTATGCCTAAAGTCATTGAATCTGCAGCCAGACAGAAGGGCGTTAATCCCCAGTGACTCAGCCCGTGGCTGGGGGATATTTCCGCTACCAGCAACGCGCCAGCTTCAAGTAAGAAGGGTATACCCTACATATAATTAAAAGGTCTGATATATGAATACCATCGTTAAAGAACAAGCAATCACTAAAAAACGAGGAAATAAACGTTGGTTTGTTGTTTTCCTGTTATTAATTGGCGGTATTGTCAACTATCTCGACCGCGCCAGCCTCTCCATTGCTGCGCCGGATATGATGAAGGAACTTAATTTATCCAATACGGATATTGGGTTGCTGGGTTCGGTTTTCGCGCTGATCTACGCGCTTTGCCAACTCCCGGCCGGCTGGCTGGTTGACCGCTTCGGCCCGAAAAAAGTGTACGGTTGGGCAGTAGGGTTATGGAGCGGCGCCACTATGTTGACCGGCGCATGCAGCAGCATGATGAGCCTGATTTTTGCCCGGGGGCTGTTGGGTATTACCGAGGCCCCCTGTTGGCCGGGAGCGGCGAAAATTACC
Source organism: Serratia sp. L9 (assembly GCF_050632285.1). Classification (NCBI taxonomy): domain Bacteria; kingdom Pseudomonadati; phylum Pseudomonadota; class Gammaproteobacteria; order Enterobacterales; family Yersiniaceae; genus Serratia; species Serratia sp. L9. The sequence continues at coordinate 442,955 of NZ_CP192591.1, forward strand.
GCTTCATGGTTCCCTAAAAGTGAACGTGCTTTGGCCACCGGGTTCTGGGATGCCGCGTCCAAATGGGGGCCAGCCATCGCTCCGCCGATCCTGGTCGCCATCATTGTTCCTTTCGGCTGGCGTGCGCTGTTTTATATTGCCGGGGCAATAGGCTTTATTTTTGTCATCTTCTTTATCTTCGCGTACCACCAGCCAGAGAAACACCCCAATATTACTAAAGAAGAGCTGGATTATATTAAAGAAGGCGGTGGCGGCACGGCGCAGAAATTAACGGGTGATGCGGAAAAAATCAGTTGGGGCGGCTTATTTAAATACCGCTGTATCTGGGGGATGATCCTGGGCTGGTTCTGTTATGTGTGGATGATGAATATTTTCACCACCTTCCTGCCCTTGTATTTAATGAAGACCCAAAATATACAGTTCAAAGAATTGGGCATCTACGCCAGTATTCCTTATTTCGGTGGGATTGTCGGTGCGATTGCCGGTGGCTATATCTCCAAATGGCTGGTTGATAAACAGATCTTCACCGAATCCTTAAAAGCCAAACGCGTCACTATCAGTGTCTCCGCGCTATTAGCGGGCGTTGCCGTTATCGCCGTGCCTATGGTGGACAGTCTGGCGGCAACCCTGGTGTTACTGGTGATTGCCATGGCCCTGCTTTCCTCGCTTTCAGCAACCGGCTGGGCATTACCGGGAGATGTCGCTCCGGCCTCCATGGTGGCTTCGGTTGGCAGTATCCAGAACTTTGGTGGCTATTTTGCCGGATCGTTATCGCCATTGGTAACCGGGTTAATCGCCGACGTCACCGGGTCATATACCCTGGCCTTCGTCAGCGGCGGGATTATCGCAGCCTGTGCTGCGCTGTGTTACTGGTTCATCGTCAAAGAACCTGTGACCGTAACGGATTGATGTAATCAGGGAGCCGACTCCCTGATATTTCCCTAAGAGGTTGTCCATGATTAAGCAACGCGTGATTCGCGCTATAGAAGAAACCGGCATAATTGCCATTGTCCGCGGCGTCGCGCCTGAGGGCATTTTACCCCTGGCCAACGCGCTGTATGACGGCGGTATTCGGGTAATTGAAGTCACTTGTAACTCTACCCGCCATCTGGAAAGCATCAGCGCGCTTAAACGGGAACTGGGTGACAGAATGTGGGTGGGGGCAGGTACGGTATTGAATCCGGTGATGGCACAGTTGGTTCTGGATGCCGGGGCCGATTTTGTCCTCTCCCCCGACTTCAACCCCGAGGTGGTGATGATGGTGCATGAAAAACAACGCCTGATGATCCCTGCGGTAATGACAACCTCAGAGATTTTACAGGCCTGCCGCCTGGGGGTGGATTTATTGAAGCTGTTCCCGGCCAATAGCCTGGGTGTAAATTATATGAAAGAGGTGCTGGGGCCATTGGATAACCTGTCGATGATCCCGGTTGGCGGTATTACGCTTGAAAATACCCGCGAGTTTGCCAAAGCCGGTGCGTTTGCCGTGGGTGTCGGGAGCGCACTGACCAATAAGCAATGGATCGAAAGTGGGGATTGGCGGGCTATCACCAGCCAGGCGCAAGCCTTTATCCAGACGTTTGCACAAAGCAGACAGAGCTGAAACCAGCAGGCCTCGATATATACCCGATGAATTTCAGGTTGGCCGCTCAAGCGCAGCCCTGCACCCACGGCATGAGGAGCTTCCTGTAGAGGCATCCAGCGCCCTTAAGTCAGTAACTGGGGGGAGTGCAGGTAACAACGCTGCAATTTGAAAGGCGACGGGTATAAGGCCGTCGCCTGCTGATGATCCACAACGCCCCAGGCCGCTGTATTCACTCCCATTACCTCGTTATACTGCCAGCTATAAAAATGACAGTGAGGTAAGCCTGTGTCTGAAAAGATAAATCGTTCGGTTGCCCGGGCATTGGATATGCTGGAGCTGGTCGCGGCAAGCAAAAACGAACTGACCATTACCGAAATCAGCAAACAGCTGGGCATCCCAAAGAGCACCACCTTTGATATTCTCTACACCCTGCTCGATAAAGGCTACCTGGAGCAAGCCAACGAGAAGCAGAAGTCGTTTAAACTGGGCGTAAAATTGTTCCAGACGGGCGCCTGCTATCTTGAACAGACTCCTTTTCACAATGTGGCGCATGCGATGCTGGAAAAGCTCGCAGAAGTCGCAGGTGAAACCGTGTTTCTGGCGTTGCTCAATAATGACGAGCTGGTTTATTTCGATAAAGTGGAAAGCCCCAACTCTGTCAGAACCTCCGCCAGAATTGGTTCAAATAACCCGCTGTACTGTACCGGCCTGGGTAAAGCTATCCTGGCTACGTTACCCGACGATGAAATCAGGGCCATTCTGGCACGCACTGGCGGGCTGAAGCCCATCACGCCCTATACCGTGACCGATGAAGCGAAGTTCTTCGCCATTTTAAATCAGGCACGCCAGCAAGGTTATGCGGTTGACGATCGCGAACATAACGCAGAAGTTTTCTGCCTTGCCGCGCCGATCTACAACCTTCAGGGTAAGGTCTATGCCGCCATCAGCGTTGCCAATCTGTTTACCAAAATTAACCACCAACCGGAAAAAATTGCCGCGTTGGGGAAACTGATCTCCGATACGGCTTTGGAGCTCTCACAGCGCATAGGCTACCGTGGCCAGCGGTTGTATGCCGATTTCCTGCCTTAGCGTGAATATCGCGCCCGGAGAAGAAGGCGCAAAGAGGATTGAACATCAAGAAATCAGGCCACCGGCACGCCGCTATGAAAACGGAATTCGCTATCAGGCGATTGGATTAGCTCCGCCTCAATACGGCCAAAGTACGCCACGCGTTCACTGATGTCGCCATTGGCAATCTGCTCTGCCAACTGCAGGTAATCCTGATAGTGGCGCGCTTCGGATCGCAGCAGTGAAACATAGAACCGGTGCAGTTCATCATCCAGAAAAGGGGCCAGTTTGGCAAAGCGTTCGCAGGAACGGGCCTCGATATAAGCACCGCAGATCAGTTTGTCGATCAGGGTTGCCGGATCGTGAGTGCGAACTTCACGGAGCATTCCCTTGGCATAACGGCTGGCGGTGATCTTTCTATATGGGATCTGCCGGGCCTGCATAATCTCCAAAACCTGCGAGAAATGGTGCAGTTCTTCTTTTATCAGCAACACCATCTTGTCCACCAGATCCTGGCCGTAGGCCGAGCCATTTTTCGGCAGGATTTTCCTGGTGAACGCGCTTTGCCGAAACAGCGCTTCCGGCACATCCTGCTCCTCGTGCACAAACGCCTCGTAGGGTTTGAGCAGCGCCAACAAGGCGTCACCGCTCTCTTTGTCTGCCACATAGCGGCGGATCAGCCACATGCCGGTCTGTGCCGCTTTTAATTCACACACCAGATGGTCGGTCAGCAACAGATGCAGGTTTTCCGGGCGCCGATCCAGCCGTCCGGGGTTTCGCAGTGCAGGAAGTTTACAATCGGAGATAGTAAGGATTGGTATTTCATCGGGTCTTATCAGAGGCCGGTGAGAACCGGCCTTCAGGATTTAATTAATGACGTTTGCCGTCGTCGTCTTCATCGATAAAGTCGCCGTCTTCGTCGTCGCCTTCTTCACCGTTCGGATCTTCATAATAGGTGCCCCAACCGTCGTAATTGACACCGCATTTTTCTGCCAGTGCCACCAGTTGTTCCACCTGGCTGTCGATCAGTTCGGCATTCAGGGCAACTTCGCTGATCACGTCACAGCACATCACCAGGGAACCATCTTCCACTTCCAGTTCTTCGGCATCGGTCACTTCGTAGCCTAACTTGAAGGCTTCAACGGCAGCCTGCTCCAAAACTTCAAACTTTTCGGCAGAGAAATGGTGCTCGATGGTGTAGAGCGCATCCGGATCGCTGCCATCTTCCAACAGTTCTTCGATGATCAGGCGGGTTTCTTCACGTTGTTCTTCCAGCAATTCGCGGTTTGCCATTCCTCTATCCTCAATAAAATGGACTTCATTACTTCTATTTTCACACACCACCGCCACTGCTGCCATGATAAACGTGAAAGATTTCTCTTCCGGGGTTGAAATTGAATATTCATACATATAAAGTGAATTTTAATTCATTCTAAACGATCAGGATATACGGAGATGAGCCAGATGAACCCGTTCTACAATCGTCACTTTTTGAGGTTAATGGATTTTACCCCCAGCGAGATCCAGTCCTTGCTGCAACTGGCGGCAGAGTTAAAGCAGGCCAAAAAGCAGGGCCAGGAAACCCGCCACCTGCAAGGTAAAAACATTGCGCTCATCTTCGAAAAAGACTCAACCCGCACCCGATGCTCTTTCGAAGTTGCCGCATTCGACCAAGGGGCGCACGTTACCTACCTTGGCCCAAGCGGTAGCCAGATTGGCCATAAAGAATCCATGAAAGACACTGCCCGCGTCCTGGGCCGTATGTATGACGGTATTCAGTATCGGGGTTTTGGCCAGTGCCTGGTAGAAATGCTGGCAGAACATGCAGGCGTACCGGTATGGAATGGCCTGACCAACGAATTCCACCCGACCCAGTTGCTGGCAGACTTGCTCACCGTGCGTGAGCACTTGCCGGGCAAAGCCTTGAATGAGGTGAAATTCGCCTACCTTGGTGATGCACACAACAATATGGGCAATACCCTGTTGGAGGCAGCGGCGCTGGTGGGGATGGATCTGCGTCTGGTCGCGCCGAAAGCCTGCTGGCCGCAGGCCGAGCTGGTCGCCCAGTGCCAGGAGTTGGCACAGCAGACCGGTGGCAAAATAACGCTCACCGAAGACATTGCCGAAGGAGTGCAAGGGGCCGATTTCCTGTACACCGACGTTTGGGTCTCCATGGGAGAGCCGAAAGAAGTGTGGCAGGAGCGTATTGCGTTGCTGCGACCTTATCAGGTGAATATGGCCATGGTTAAACTGACCGGCAACCCACAGGTGAAATTCCTGCACTGCCTGCCCGCCTTCCATGACGATCAAACCACGCTGGGTAAGCAGATGGCGGAACAGTACGGCATGCATGGCGGCATGGAAGTGACGAATGAAGTATTCGAATCGGCACACAGCGTGGTGTTCGATCAGGCAGAAAACCGCCTGCACACCATTAAAGCGGTGATGGTCGCCACGCTGAGCAACACCCTGTAAGCCTCACTTAAATTGCCGGGGCGCGTCACGCACAGGCAAAAAATGGGGAGGGTTCTTTGAGCCTTCCCCAACCCCTTCCCCTGATCCTGGCGTTGCAGCCAATAACGCTGCAGCATGAAAGACGACGGGTATAGTTGATTTCGCTATATCAAATAACTCAATGGCCTTTGCCAGCTTTTTATGAACGTTCTACCGTGGCATTCTGACGGCTGAACAGCCGTAAAAAACAATGATAACAACCTCTTCTCCGTTCTGGTCTACCGGCACATTTAAGGGATACGTCTATGAAAGCCAAAGTCTTGCCGCTGTTAATTCTTGCTGCTCTTTCCACTGCCGCACTGGCCGCCACGCCACCTAATACGCTGGTGGTGGTTCAGTCACTGGATGATATCGTCAGCCTGGATCCGGCGGAGGCCAACGAGCTTTCCAGTATCCAGACCGTGCCGAGCCTCTATCAGCGTCTGGTGCAGGCCGATCGGGACAACCCGGCCAAGGTGATCCCGGTGCTGGCGGAAAGCTGGCAGGATGATGCCGCCGCCAAGACCCTGACGGTGAAACTGCGCCCACAGGCGGCCTTCTCTTCCGGCAACCCACTGACCGCCGATGACGTGATTTTCTCTTATACCCGCGCGGTGAAAATGAACAAGTCACCGGCATTTATTCTCAACGTGCTCGGCTGGCAACCGGACAATATCCAACAACAGTTGAAGAAGATCGACGATCATACTGTGCAACTTAGCTGGACGGCAGACGTCAGCCCGGCGGTGGCGCTGAATATTCTCTCCACGCCAATCGCCTCCATCGTCGATAGCAAAACGGTGCAGCCCAATGTGAAGGGCGAGGACTTCGGCAACGCCTGGCTGAAAATGCACTCTGCCGGTAGCGGCCCGTTCAAGATGCGGGTTTATCAACCGCATCAGGCGATCGTGCTGGATGCCAACCCAACCTCACCGGGTGATAAGCCGCTGCTCAGCAATATCATCATAAAAAACGTGCCGGACCCAAGCGCGCGCCGCCTGCTGATCCAGCAAGGCGATGCCGACGTGGCGCGTGAACTCGGCCCGGATCAGACCGCCGCGCTGAAGAGCCAGGCCGGTGTGAAAGTGCTGGAAATCCCTTCCGCCGAACAGAATTACCTGGTGTTCAATAGCGGTAATTCTGCCAATCCTCTGCTGAAAAACCCGGCCTTCTGGGAAGCTGCGCGTTATCTGGTGGATTATCAGGGCATCACCAAAGATCTGCTGAAAGGGCAATATTTCATCCATCAAAGCTTCCTGCCGGTTGGCCTGCCGGGGGCGCTGGAAGCTAATCCATTCAGCTTCGATCCGGCCAAGGCCAGGGCAATCCTGGAAAAAGCCGGGATCACCAACGCCAGCCTGACGCTGGACGTGGAAAACAAACCGCCGTTTATCACTATCGCCCAGTCACTACAGGCCAGCTTCGCCCAAGGTGGCGTCAAGCTCGATCTGTTGCCTGCCGCCGGTAGCCAGGTGTATGCCCGCGTGCGCGCCAAACAGCATCAGGCGGCGATCCGCCTGTGGATCCCGGATTACTTTGACGCCCACTCCAACGCCAGCGCCTTCGCCTATAACGACGGTAAAGGCAGCACGGTTGCCGGGCTGAACGGTTGGCAGATCCCTGAACTGAACCAGCAGACGCTGGCGGCGGTGGCACAGGCCGATCCGACCAAACGCACCGCACTGTATACCGCCATGCAGCAGGAACTGCAGCGCAGTTCGCCGTATGTGTTTATCGATCAGGCCAAAACGCAGGTGGTGTTGCGCGATAACGTGAAAGGCTACCAACAGGGCCTGAATGCAGATATGGTCTATTACGATCGCGTTAGCAAATAATCAGGATTGTCATGTCGGTAGCAATAAAATCTACGCCGGGTGGGGCTACCCGGCGTCTTCTTTGGCGATTGGCACAGGGGCTGCTCCAACTGGCGTTGACCCTGTTCGGCCTGTTGTTGATCACTTTCCTGCTGTCAGCACTCTCACCGGTGGATCGCGTGTTGCAGATCGTCGGCGATCACGCCAGCGCCGCCACCTATGAACAGGTCAAGCACCAGCTTGGCCTGGATCGCTCCCTGCCGGTGCAGTTCTGGCACTATCTGGAGCGGCTGGTCCACGGCGATCTGGGTATCTCCAGCGCCACCGGCCAACCGGTGTTGCAGGATCTGCTGCATGCCTTTCCGGCCACGCTGGAACTCGCCACGCTGTCGCTGGTGATCGGCGCCACGCTCGGCGTCCTGTTCGGCGTGCTGTGCGCACGTTTTGCAGGCAGCAAGCTGGATATCTCCGTGCGTTTTATCACCCTGCTCGGCAATTCGGTGCCCATCTTCTGGCTGGGTCTGTTAATGCTGTTGCTGTTTTACGCCAAGCTGCAGTGGAGCGCCGGGCCGGGGCGGTTGGATGATATCTACCAATACAGCGTCGAGGCCAAAACCGGCTTCGTCCTGATCGATACCTGGCTTTCCGGCGATATGGGTGCAGTACGCAATGCGTTGGCGCACCTGGTGCTGCCGGTCTGCCTGCTGGCTTATTACTCACTGGCCAGCATCACACGCCTGACGCGCTCCGCCTGCTTAAGCGAGTTAAACAAGGAATACGTTATGCTGGCCCGCGCCAAAGGCGCCAGTGAGATGCGGATTATGTTCCGCCATGTGTTGCCGAATATCAGCGGCACCTTACTGACGGTGATCGCCCTCGCTTACACCAGTATGCTGGAAGGCGCGGTGCTGACCGAGACGGTATTCTCCTGGCCAGGCATTGGCCGCTACCTGACTACCGCGCTATTTGCCGGTGATACCACCGCCATCATGGGCGGCACGCTGCTGATAGGCCTGTGCTTTGTTATCATTAACAACCTCACCGATCTGCTGGTGCGTTTGCTTGACCCGAGGGCGCGCTAAATGATCATGACGCGACTCAAACGCTCACCTTCCGCCACCTGCGGAGCCTTTATCTTGCTGCTGCTGGTATTGATTGCGCTGTTCGCCCCCTGGCTGGCACCGGTCGATCCCAACTGGCAAAACGCCGCCAATCGCCTGCTGCCACCCAGTGCCGGTCACTGGCTTGGCACCGACAGCTATGGCCGCGATGTGCTTTCCCGCCTGATTTATGGTACCCGCCCGATGCTTGGGCTGGTGTTGCTGGTCACGGCGATCACCTTACCGCTCGGCCTGCTGGTTGGCGTGCTTTCTGGCTATTACGGCGGCTGGATGGAGCGCGTACTGATGCGCTTTACCGATGTGGTCATGTCGATGCCACGGTTGATCCTGGCCTTTGCCTTTGTCGCCATGCTCGGGCCTGGATTGGTCAACGGCGCGTTGGCATTGGCACTCACCACCTGGCCTGCCTACGCACGCCAGGCAAGGGCCGAGATCCAACTGTTACGTAAAAGCGACTATCTGGCCGCCGCCGAGATGATGGGCATCCAGGGGCCACGCCTGTTGTGGGGCCATATCCTGCCCATGTGCCTGCCTTCTGCCGTGGTCAGGCTGGCGCTGGATCTGGCAGGGATTATTCTTGCCGCCGCCGGTTTGGGGTTCCTTGGCCTGGGGGCTCGCCCTCCGATGGCGGAATGGGGATCTATGGTGGCGGACGGTATGCAGGTGATCTTCGATCAGTGGTGGATCGCCGCGATCCCGGGGGTGCGATCCTGATCAGCAGCCTGGCGTTTAACCTGCTGGGCGATGGCCTGCGCGACTTACTGGATCCGCATCATGACTGAGCCATTATTAACCGCACGCAATCTCAACATCGAGTTTAACGGCCATAAGGTGGTGGATAGCCTTTCGCTGCATATCGGTCGTGAAAAAGTGGCGTTGGTGGGGGAATCCGGCTCCGGTAAATCCATGACCGCCCGTGCCCTGATGGGGCTGGTGCGCAAACCGGGCATCGTAACCGCCGACAGACTCAGCTACCGCCAGACCGATCTGCTGGCGTTAAAACCGCGCCAGTGGAACCCAATACGCGGCGCAAAAATCGCCATGGTGTTGCAGGACCCCCGTTACGCCTTGAACCCGGTGCGCAGCATCGGCAAACAGATTGAAGAATCCCTGTGGCTGCATAACGCCCTTACCCGGGCCGATCGCCTTGAACGGGTGCTGAACTCACTGGCGGCCGTCGGCCTGCCGGAGAGCGCTTATCACAGTTACCCCGGCCAGCTTTCCGGCGGTATGGGCCAGCGCGCCATGCTGGCGATTGCGCTGGTTAACGACCCGCAACTGCTGATTGCCGATGAGCCCACCTCAGCACTGGACGCCAGGCTGCGCAATCAGATCCTCGATCTAATCGTTGAACAAACAACCCGACGTAACATGGGGCTGTTGCTGATCAGCCACGATCTGCCGCTGGTGGCGGAACGCTGCGATCGGGTGTTGGTGATGTATCAGGGGAAGCTGGTGGATCAGGGGATCGCGGCCAACCTGCCGTTGGCGACTCACCCCTACACCCGCACACTGTGGGCCTGCCGCCCCAACGCGGCGACCTATAGCCAGGATCTGCCGGTGCTGGATCGCAGCATCGATTTTACCCGGAGCGAAGATGGCGCTGATTGAAATTGAAAACCTGCAGGTCAGTTTCCCGCAGGATAACGGGCGTAAGATCGCGGTGGAGTCGGTGAGTTTTGCCGTTGAAGCCGGGGAAACCTTCAGCCTGATTGGCGCTTCCGGCTGCGGTAAATCTACCGTGTTGCGGGTATTGGCGGGTCTGCAACGTGAATGGAGCGGTGAAGTGCGGCTGTTGGGCCAGGCTATTGCGCCGTTACAGCGTTTTACCGGCCAGTTGCGTCGTGACGTGCAGATGGTGTTTCAGGATCCTTACGCTTCGCTGCACCCGCAGCACAGGATTATGCGTACGCTCGGGGAGCCGCTAAAGATCCATGGCGAGAAACATATCCCGGAGCGGATCGGCCAGGCCCTGCAGCAGGTGGGGTTGGCTGCGGCCATGGCGGAGCGCTATCCTCACCAGCTTTCCGGCGGCCAGCGCCAGCGTGTGGCTATTGCACGCGCCCTACTGTTGCGGCCCAAACTGCTGCTGTTGGATGAACCGACCTCCGCGCTGGATATGTCGGTGCAGGCGGAGATCCTCAACCTGCTCAACCACCTCAAGCGCGAACACGGCATGACCTATCTGCTGGTCAGCCATGATGGCGATGTGGTAGCCCATATGTCCGAGCGTGCCGCCCTGATGCAGAGCGGCCACATTGTGCGCCATTATCACCGGGCAGCGCTTCAGGCCGGGGAGCATGTCCAGGACTAGCCCGGCACAGGTAAACGCCCCTTACCCTGCTCTCTCCCACCGGGAGAGGGGTTACAAGCCAATCGATTGCGAAAATTGTAAAAAACGGGTGTTTTAACGCTTGCAGAGAAAAAAGCGCGAGTATAATGCGCGACAATTTGCCAGGAGAAAGCATGAAAAACGACGTTTGTTTTGTTCGCCATACTCGACAAAACCGACTGCCTATCGGCGGCCAGCTGCCGTTATTTCCCCTGTTGCATTACCTATCATTTAAGGCCCCTCGTTGAGGGGCTTTTTTTGTCCGCAGAATTGCTTTTACATTGAAAGAACCCCGAGCCAAGGGGTTGATCCGAGGAGAGTGAACATGGCCAATCCGCTGTATCGCAAGAACATCATCTCTATTAACGATCTCAGCCGTGAAGAACTGGAGCTGGTGCTGAGCACCGCCGCCAGTCTGAAAGCTAACCCGCAGCCAGAGCTGCTCAAGCACAAGGTGATCGCCAGTTGCTTCTTTGAAGCATCCACGCGCACCCGCCTTTCGTTTGAGACCGCTATTCAGCGCCTGGGGGCTTCGGTGGTAGGCTTCTCCGACAGCAGCAACACCTCGCTCGGCAAGAAAGGCGAAACGCTGGCCGATACCATCTCGGTAGTCAGCACCTATGTCGACGCCATTGTGATGCGCCACCCGCAGGAAGGGGCTTCACGCCTGGCATCAGAATTTGCCGGTGGTATTCCCGTTTTGAACGCCGGTGACGGTTCCAACCAGCACCCGACGCAAACCCTGCTGGATCTGTTCACCATTCAGGAAACCCAGGGCCGCCTGAGCAATATCAACATCGCCATGGTCGGTGACCTGAAATATGGCCGCACCGTGCATTCACTCACCCAGGCGCTGGCCAAATACGAAGGCAACCACTTCTTCTTTATCGCACCGGATGCTTTGGCTATGCCAAGCTATATCCTGAAAATGCTGGACGAAAAAGGCATTTCCTACAGCCGCCACAACAGCATTGAGGAAGTGGTGCCGGAGTTGGATGTTCTGTACATGACCCGCGTGCAGAAAGAGCGCCTGGACCCTTCCGAATACGCCAACGTGAAGGCACAGTTCGTCCTGCGCGCCCCAGACCTGGCCGGTGCCCGCGACAATATGAAAGTGTTGCACCCACTGCCGCGTATTGATGAGATTGCCACTGAAGTGGATAAAACACCGTACGCGCACTATTTCCAGCAGGCGGGCAACGGTATTTTCGCCCGTCAGGCGCTGTTAGCACTGGTTTTAAACGCAGATTTTGCTCTTTAAGGGGGAACCGCCATGACTCACGATAATAAACTCCAGGTTGAAGCGATCAAATGCGGTACGGTGATAGACCACATTCCAGCTCAAATCGGTTTCAAACTGCTTTCGCTGTTCAAACTGACCGCCACCGATCAGCGCATCACCATTGGCCTGAACCTGCCTTCCAAAGAGTTGGGCCGTAAAGATCTGATCAAGATCGAAAACACCTTCCTGACCGAACAGCAGGCCAACCAATTGGCGATGTACGCGCCGAAAGCAACGGTAAACCGCATCGACAACTATGAAGTGGTACGTAAACTGACCCTCAGCCTGCCGGATCATATCGACGGCGTGCTGACCTGCCCGAACAGCAACTGTATCAGCCGCAGCGAGCCGGTGGCTTCCAGCTTCAGCGTCAAATCCCATGCCGGTGAAGTTCACCTGAAATGCCGCTACTGCGAGAAAGAGTTCGAACATCAGGTAGTCTTACAGGCAGACTAAAATCGCCTGTTTTGCCGGGTATGCCGCTGTTAATCTGGCGGCCACTCCTTATAATGGAGTTTCTGAAAATAATTCTACTCGATGGGTTTCAAACTGCCTGTTTAAAGCCCAAAGGGATATCAGGAGAGAAAATGTCACGTAATATCAGCACTGAACTCGCACCAGCCGCCATTGGTCCTTACGTGCAGGGCGTTGACCTGGGCAGCATGATCATCACTTCTGGCCAAATCCCGGTCGATCCAAAAACCGGCACCGTTGCCGATGACGTTTCTGCTCAGGCTCGCCAGTCACTGGAAAACGTTAAAGCGATCGTTGAAGCTGCAGGCCTGAAAGTGGCCGACATTGTCAAAACCACCGTTTTCGTCAAAGACCTGAACGATTTCGCAACCGTTAATGCCACCTACGAAACCTTCTTCACCGAACACAATGCGCCTTTCCCGGCCCGTTCCTGCGTTGAAGTGGCGCGTTTGCCCAAAGACGTGAAAATAGAGATCGAAGCCATCGCCGTTCGCCGTTAATTCGCAGCGATGTCTGATCCTGCGGCCAGCTTTTGCTGGCCGTTTTTATTGCCTCAACAAAACCAAACTTCACGGCAAAATTATCGGACATTATTTGGCCACGAAACACGTCCCTGTGACCCGCTAAAACCCTCGCACCCGAAAGCACTCCGGGAGCGGAAACTGGCACGCCAGTTACTGCACTGCGATACTGCGTAATAACCTTTCCAGCGGATAGACCGCCGCAATCACTACTTCATCACGCAGTTGCGCTGCCGCATCCAACTGTTGCTGCGCCTGTTCTGCTTCGGCCTGGGTCAACGGTTTATTCTGCTGATAATGCTCCAGCAGCATTAATCCCAAATCCGCCAACGCACTGACATCCTGCGCTACCGGTGCCAGGTCTTTCATCACCACGTTTGCAGCAATCACTTTCTTCACTGGGGCACTATTGCGCTGCCAGTTTTGCAGACGATCACGGATAGCCTGCGCCGCCGCCTGGTGATTTCGGTCCTGCAACAACAACGCCACCTGGTTATCAAGGCTGCGCACCGCACGGCTTTCTGGAGGCAGTGCATCGGCAAACCGGTTGAGTGGTTCAAACTGATGGTAATTTCCGGCTTTGAATTTCAAATGGTGGCGTGTGTAATACTGCGCGGGCTCCACGGCTTCAGCGAGGATCTGCAACGGGGTGATATCTACGCTGTTAGCCAACCGGGTAAACTCACGCGCCGTTTCAGCGTGTTGCTGCAGCCCGACCGAAACCACCGACCAGGCATCGACTGCGGCCAGCCGTTGGTACATATTATTTTCATCCGTGACATCTTTCGCTGACCATAAACGTTCCGCTACGGCGAAGGTACGTGGCCATAATTTGAGATCGAGGATCGGTGCGCGAATATTTTCTGCCCAGAAAGCGGCTTCCCCACCCAGAATATTGGCCTGATGCTGCTCATCCGGTACCACCGGCATTTTGCCTGCCGGGATAGCCGCCAGCTTGTTGCCAGTGGTCGGGTAGCGTACGTTCCCCACCAGGGTATAACCACTCAGTTGATCCTGTTGCAGAGTGAATACCGGGCGGGTATCCCCCATCCAGGTATCGATGCGGAAAGTCACCTGCTGCGGTGTACGCCATTCAATATTCTGTACTGCCCGGCGGGATTTCCCGTTGAAATCAATAAATCCACGCCAACCCTGTTTGCCCTCGATCAACGTAAAAGAACCTTCTACCGGGCTGCCCTTCAGGCGTGGCATGGTGAACTGCCAGCTTTGTGCCCGTTCCCCGGTTTGCACTCCGGTGTCTAGCCCCAGCGGCTGCGGCAGAATTTCGTTGCGGTAGTGGTAAGCGGTACTTTGGGGCTGATCAAGATAGAAACCGGTTGAGAGGATCCCCTGATAGCCATCCTGCGCACTTGCCCCCAAAGAATCAGGCCCTTGCCAGGATTGGATGACGATCGTACGCGGCAGGGTCGGGTGATAGATCTCGTCCCAACCCACCATGCGGCGCTGGTGCTTTTCGAGGATCTTTTCCAGCTTTTGGTTAAAGAAGGCTTGCAGCGCGTGGGTATCCGCCAACTGATTCTGCTGCATAAACGCCTGTATGGCTTTCGATTCTTTCCATTGGGTAGCATCCACCTCATCGCCACCAATATGTAAGTAGGGATCGGGGAAGATCGCCGTCAATTCCCCGATTATGCCATCAACAAACTGATAAACCTGGTCATTGGCAGGATCGAGGGTGGGCTTGTGCACGCCCCATCGGCGTTCCATCTGATAAGGCCCCGGCGCGCTCAACAGCTCAGGGTAAGCGACAGCGATAGTGGAAGCGTGGCCCGGCAAATCGATTTCTGGCACCACACGAATGCCGCGCGCCGTAGCATAGGCAACAACCTGCTGCATCTGCTCACGGCTATAGAAATGGCCATCGCTGGCCAGTTGCTGCAGCTTTGGATAGCGCTCGGAGGCAAAACGCCAACCTTGATCGTCAGTCAGGTGCCAGTGAAACACGTTAAGTTTGGCCGCCGACATACCGTCTAGCTGGCGCAGAATATCCTCAAGCGGCAAGAAATGGCGCGCCGAATCCAGCAGTACACCGCGCCAGGGGAAACGCGGAACGTCTGTGATACTGACTAAGGGTATAAACGTGTTTTCACCGTCAGTTTGCACCAACTGCAATAGCGTTTCCATGCCACGCAGCGCGCCAAACCGGGTATTGGCGTTCAGCGTCGCGCCTTGCGGCGTCACCGTTATCCGATAACTTTCATCGCTGTCCGGCAGGGGCTGGGCTGCAACCTGATGCTTGATGATGATATCTATGGTTGCCGCCCCGTTTTTCTCCCCTTGCGGTGAAAGCGTCCAACCGGTTTGCATTGCCAGGCGATCACGCCAACGAGCTTGCGCGTCCCCTAAATCATCACCTTGAACGTTGATCGCCAGGCGGTGATCCAGCACCAATTTACCTTGTGGCTGCGCCAACTCAACCTGTTGCGGCCAAGGCATTAAAGGCAGATCGCCAGCCGGTTGGGCTAGCGCACTGAAGGGCAATAACAGCGAAGAAGCCAGTAATGTATAACGGCAGGATCTGTGCATTAAAAATTCCTCAGAGGAAAAAAATCAATAAAGCCAATGAGGTAGATAAAGACTGAGCAAGCCACAGATGTCCAACGGCAAGGGCAAAATAGTGCGATAGATCACAGATTGGTTTGGGCTGGGGAGTGTGGTCAAGATGTTCCCCCTCTCACTTAGGGAGGGGGAAACATCAATGCAATGATGGCGTTATTGCCAGCCATAGCGGCGCACAAACCAACCTTTGACGCACTGGGTCAGCACCATATAACCGGCCAGGATCGCCACCAGCCAAGGGAAATAGCTGAGTGGCAATGCCTGCAGTTGCAAGAACCCGGCCAGCGGCGAGAAGGTCAGGCCGATACCGGTGGCAATCACCGCCAGCGTCATCACACACAGCGGCCATGACGGGCGGCTCTGGATAAACGGTATTTTGCGCGTGCGGATCATATGCACGATCAGCGTCTGCGACAGCAACCCTTCCACAAACCAACCAGACTGGAATAGCGTCTGCATTTCTGGCGTATTGGCCTTGAATACGTACCACATCAGGCAGAAGGTCAATACGTCAAAGATCGAACTGATCGGGCCAAAGAACACCATAAAGCGCCCCAGATCGGCGGAGCTCCAACGCTGTGGCTGGGTTATCTGATCGTCATCAACATGATCGAACGGAATAGCGATCTGCGAAATATCATACATCAGGTTCTGGATCAGCAGATGCAGCGGCAGCATCGGCAGGAACGGCAAAAAGGCGCTGGCGATCAGCACGCTGAAAACGTTGCCGAAGTTGGAACTGGCGGTCATCTTGATGTACTTCAGCATATTGGCAAAGGTACGGCGGCCCTCGATCACCCCCTGCTCCAGCACCATCAGGCTTTTTCCAACAAAATGATATCGGCAGCCTCTTTAGCGATATCCACTGCGGAATCCACCGAAATACCAATATCTGCCGCACGCAGCGCCGGGGCATCGTTAATGCCATCCCCCATAAAGCCCACCACATGGCCCTGCTTACGCAGCAGTTGCACGATACGTTCCTTATGCAACGGCGTCAGCTTGGCAAATACCGTCGTGCGTGCCGCAGCCTGCGCCAGCATCTGGTCATCCATCAGTTCAATCTCACTGCCCCGCAGCACTTGATCCGCCGCCAGACCGACGTCTTTACACACTTTGGCGGCCACCAGTTCGTTGTCACCGGTGAGGATCTTGACGGTGACGCCGTTCTGTTTCAGCGCAGCCAATGCCGGGGCGGTGCTTTCTTTGGGGGATCGAGGAAGGCGATATACCCTTCCAGGATCAGATCCGATTCATCCGCCACGCCATATTCATGGCCGGTGGCTGGCAGGATCTTGTTAGCCACTGCCACCACGCGCAATCCCTGCTGATTGAGATCGTCGGTAATACGGCGGATACGCGCCAACAGCGCTTCGCTGATGGGGATCACCTCCCCTTCCTGCCGCACATGGCTGCAGATCGCCAGCATCTCCTCCAGCGCCCCCTTGCATATCAGTTCGTGATATTCCATTTCTTTGGCTACCACCACCGACATACGGCGGCGTTCAAAATCGAACGGGATCTCGTCCACCTTACGGTAATGTTGCAACGCATCTGGCTGTTTGCTTTCATCGGCACAGTTAAGCACCGCCACATCCAGCAGGTTTTTCAGCCCAGTCTGGTAGAAGCTGTTCAGCCAGGCATAGCGCAGCACGCGCTCGCTGTTGGTGCCAAACACATCGGTATGGCGCTCCAGCACGATCTTGTCCTGCGTCAATGTGCCGGTTTTATCGGTACACAAAATGTCCATGGCACCAAAGTTCTGGATAGCATCCAGACGTTTGACGATCACTTTCTGACGCGACAGTTTCACCGCCCCTTTCGCCAGAGTGGAAGTCACGATCATCGGCAGCATTTCCGGGGTCAGCCCGACCGCGACCGAAAGCGCAAACAGCGCCGCTTCCCACCAGTCACCTTTGGTGTAGCCGTTGATCAGCAACACGATGGGCGTCATCACCAGCATAAAGCGGATCAGCAGCCAGCTCACTTTGCTGATGCCACTCTGAAAAGCATTGGGCTGTTCATCCTGGCTGGTGACACGCTGCGCCAACTGACCAAAATAGGTTTCACTGCCAGTGCCGATCACCATCGCCAGCGCGGTGCCACTCACCACATTGGTGCCCATAAAGCACAGGTTCTGGCCTTCCAGCGGATCGCTGATTGTGCTGCGCAGTTGCGCCATTTTCTCTACCGGCAGCGATTCACCGGTCAGCGCCGCCTGGCTGATAAACAGGTCTTTAGCCGACAGTAGGCGCAGATCTGCCGGGATCATATCCCCTGCCGAAAGCTTGATGATGTCCCCCGGCACCAACTGCGAAATCGGCAGTTCGCAATGTTCACTTCTACCGGTCAGTGCATCGCTGCGGATCACCGTGGCGGTGTTACTGACCATCGCCTTCAGCGCATCCGCCGCCTTGTTGGAACGGGCTTCCTGGATAAAATGCAGCAACGTGGAAATCAGCACCATCAGGCCAATCACCAGCGCACCAATCAAATCTTCGGTGGCATAGGAAATTAAAGCCAATACGGTCAGCAGCAGGTTGAATGGGTTACGATAGCAATGCCACAGGTGGAGCCACCCGCTTTCGGTCTGCTGGTTTTCAATGACGTTGGCGCCATACCGGCTACGTGCGGTTGCCGCTTCATGTTCGGTGATCCCTTCCGGGTGGCTGCCAAAACGCTCATAAAGCTGCATTGAGCTGGCCGCCGCGCATTCCAGGCGTTGTTGTGCCAAACCGGCGGGTAACTCATGCGCCGTTCCGCTAACGCTTTCCAGCAGGGTATCGCGCCGCACCAGGCGGCGCGGCAAGTTGCGGCTGAGCAGACCCAGCAGCTGATGGGGGAGTTTTTTAATTGCATAGTTCGCACCTCATCACCCAATACCTCACGGCAATGGGTGAATGGTGAAGCTGCCAATGGGTACGATTTTCGGGCACGCCAAAAAATCATCCGCCTGAGCAGATCCTTTTTTATCAATAAAAACAGGGGCGAATGCCGCTGCTTACCTAAACCGGTAAAACAGCAGCGCAAAGCGATGAGGTTTTACCGGGGAGCCGAATGGATGTTGTCGGGCTCGGATCTGGGTCCATTAAGGGATTAACCTCCGGTAAGGAAAAAGTGGGAACAGCAGTTGCGGCTATTCCGTTTTGCGTCACGATGGCGACTTTGCATCAAGATCTGTGCTGTAAAATACGCTATTGTGACAAGCATGCGAAGTTTAAGCCTATTAACCTAAACGATAAATAAACCATGCAAAACCGGCTGACAATCAAGGATATCGCCCGCCTGAGCGGCGTGGGTAAATCCACCGTATCACGCGTGATGAACAACGAAGGCAGCGTAAGCCCACAGACCCGAGAACGCGTAGAGGCGGTGATCCGCAGCCAGGGCTTTACCCCGTCAAAATCGGCGCGCGCGATGCGTGGCCAGAGTGACAAAGTGGTGGCCATTATCGTTTCCCGCCTCGATTCGCCTTCAGAAAACCAGGCCGTGCGTACCATGCTGCCGCTGTTGTATCAGCAGGGTTTTGACCCGATCGTGATGGAAAGCCAGTTTGAAACCCGGCTGGTACAGGAACATCTCCATGTGCTGCAACAGCGTAACGTCGATGGCGTGATCCTGTTCGGTTTCACCGGCCTGAGCGTTGATATGCTAAAACCCTGGCAAAACAAAATGGTGGTGGTTGCCCGTGAATACCCGGGTATCTCCAGCGTCTGTTATGACGATGACGGCGCCGTGAAGCTGCTGATGCAACGTTTGCGCAAGCAGGGTCATTCTCATATCAGCTACCTCGGCGTACAGGAATCTGATGCCACCACCGGGATGCGCCGTTATCAGGCCTATCTGGATACTTGCCAACGGCTGAAACTCACCCCTCTCGCCGCGCTGGGGGAGCTGAGCTATCAGAGCGGTTTTCAACTGGCCGCCAGCGTGATTGAACCGCAAACCTCTGCGCTGGTATGCGCGTCTGATACCATCGCCCTTGGTGCGATGAAGTACCTGCAACAGCAGCACATCCCACAGTTACAGGTGTGCGCCATCGGTAATACGCCGATGCTCAATTTCCTGTTCCCCGAGACATTCTCTGTCGAACTGGGTTATGGCACCGCTGGGCAACAGGCAGCATTACAGCTGTTGGGCCAGTTAAGCGGCGAACAGAGCATTCGTCAGATCATCATCCCCAGCAAACTGGCCTGAAGATAAAGCCCACCGGGCTAAAAAGGTCACTAATTATCCGTTTTGTGATCTCTGCTCCAAGTTGGGAACGTTCCCATTTCCTAAAAACCAGCGAGTAGCTAAGCTTTGAGTATCCACACCTCTGCGCCTCACTGATAAAAAGGGTTCCCTAATGAGTAAAGTTCAGCAGCAGGACATCGATCGCCTGATTGAGCTGGTGGGGGGTCGCGAGAATATCGCCACCGTCAGCCATTGTATTACCCGCTTGCGTTTCGTTCTCAACGATCCCGCCAAGGCCAAACCGAAAGAGATTGAACAACTGCGGATGGTCAAAGGCTGCTTCACCAACGCCGGGCAGTTCCAGGTGGTGATCGGCCCCGAGGTGGGTGATTATTATCATGCGCTGATCGCCGCCACCGGCATCAACGAAGCCGATAAGGAGCAGGCCAAGCTGGCCGCTCGCCAGAATATGACCTGGTTCGAACGGGGCATTTCCCACTTTGCCGAAATCTTCTTCCCGCTGCTGCCTGCATTGATCAGTGGCGGTTTGATCCTCGGTTTCCGCAACGTAATTGGCGACATCCCCATGTCCGGTGGCCAGACGCTGGCCCAGATGCACCCGGCCTGGAAAACCATTTACGATTTCCTGTGGTTACTCGGTGAAGCCATCTTTATGTTCCTGCCGGTGGCCATCTGTTGGTCAACGGTGAAGAAGATGGGGGGCACGCCGGTGCTCGGCATCGTGATGGGGATCACCCTGGTATCTCCACAGTTAATGAACTCTTACCTGCTGGGCCAGCAAGTGCCAGAGGTGTGGAATTTTGGCTGGTTCACCATTGAGAAAGTGGGCTATCAGGCGCAGGTGATCCCGTCGATCCTCGCCGGTATGGCGTTAGGCTGGATCGAAACCCGTTTGAAGAAGATCGTGCCAGATTACCTGTATCTGGTCATCGTTCCGGTAGTTTCTTTATTGTTGGCGGTCTTCCTGGCGCACACGCTGATCGGTCCATTTGGCCGCATGATCGGCGATGGCGTAGCCTGGGCAGTGAAATGGGTGATGACCGGCAGCTTCGCCCCTATCGGCGCGGCACTGTTTGGCTTCCTGTATGCCCCGCTGGTGATCACCGGCGTGCATCAGACCACGCTGGCCATTGATATGCAGATGATCCAAAGCATGGGCGGCACCCCAGTCTGGCCGTTGATCGCCCTTTCAAACATTGCGCAGGCCTCGGCGGTGCTGGGTATCATCATTGTCAGCCGCAAGGCCAACGAGCGTGAAATTTCCGTTCCGGCAGCCATTTCCGCCTATCTTGGCGTCACCGAACCGGCCATGTACGGTATCAACCTCAAGTACCGCTTCCCGATGCTGTGCGCCATGATTGGCTCCGCCATGGCAGGCCTGATCTGCGGCCTGACCGGCGTGATGGCCAACGGTATCGGCGTTGGTGGCCTGCCAGGTATTTTATCTATCCAACCGCAGTTCTGGCTGATCTACTCCCTGGCGATCCTGGTGGCGGTGGTGATCCCGCTGCTGTTGACCATCATGGTTTATAAACGTAAAGCCAGCCGTGGCGAATTACCGGTCTAAACTTACTCCACATTCTTACCCGACAGATTTCAAGTTGCAGCCCACAGCGCTGCAACTTGGAAGATTGAGGGTGTTGCGATTAAGGTATTACTATGAACAACCTCATCCCCTGGTGGCAGAACGGCGTCATCTACCAAATCTACCCGAAGAGCTTCCAGGACAGTACCGGTAATGGCTATGGCGACCTGGCCGGGGTGACCCGGCGGCTGGACTATTTGCAGGAGTTAGGCGTTGATGCCATCTGGCTGACGCCGGTCTATGTCTCACCACAGGTGGATAACGGCTACGATGTGGCCGACTACTGCGCCATCGATCCGGCTTATGGCACCATGGCCGATTTCGAAAACCTGGTGGCGCAGGCCCATCAACGCAGTATCCGTATCGTGATGGATATGGTGTTCAATCATACTTCTACCGAGCACCCGTGGTTTAAAGCAGCGCAGGATAGCAGCAGCCCAATGCGCCAGTTCTATATCTGGCGCGAGGGTGAGGGCGATGCCCTGCCCAACAACTGGCGTTCCAAGTTTGGCGGCAATGCCTGGCAATGGCATGCCGAAAGCGGCCAGTATTATCTGCACCTGTTTGCTACCGAGCAGGCCGATCTGAACTGGGAACACCCGCCGGTGCGCGAAGAGCTGAAGAAAGTCTGCCAGTTCTGGGCTGATAAGGGCGTCGATGGGTTACGTCTGGACGTGATCAATCTGGTTTCCAAGCAGCAGGACTTCCCAGACGACACGCAAGGCGATGGTCGCCGTTTCTACACCGATGGCCCACGCATCCACGAATTTTTGCAGGAAATGAGCAGAGAAGTGTTCCAGCCACGCGGCCTGATGACCGTAGGCGAGATGTCTTCCACCACTTTGGAGCACTGCCAGCAATATGCCGCCCAGAGTGGTGAAGAGTTGTCGATGACCTTCAACTTCCACCACCTGAAAGTGGATTATACCAACGGGCAGAAATGGACGCTGGCGGCACCGGATTATGTCGAGCTAAAGCAGATTTTCCATCATTGGCAGCAAGGCATGCACAACCGCGCCTGGAACGCGCTGTTCTGGTGTAACCACGATCAGCCACGCATCGTTTCACGCTTTGGCGACGAAGGCGAACTGCGGGTAACGGCGGCCAAGATGCTGGCGATGGTGCTGCACGGCATGCAGGGCACACCGTACATCTACCAGGGTGAAGAAATTGGCATGACCAACCCGGGCTTTAACCAAATCGACCAATACCGCGATGTGGAAAGCCTGAACATGTTCGCCGAACTGCACGCACAGGGCAAAAGTGAAGCCGAGCTGTTGGCGATCCTGGCCAGCAAATCACGGGATAATGGCCGCACGCCCATGCAGTGGGATGCCAGCGCCAACGCAGGGTTCACCAGCGGCACGCCTTGGATCGATTGTGCGGAAAATTACCCGCAGATTAATGCTGAAGCGGCGTTGGCGGATCGTGATTCGGTGTTTTACGCCTATCGTCATCTGATCACCCTGCGCAAGCAGTATCCGCTGCTGACGCACGGCGACTATCAGGATCTGGCCCCAGCCCATCCGGTACTCTGGTGTTATCAACGTAGCTGGAATGGGCAACGGCTACTGGTGGTGGCCAACCTGAGCCGTGAGCTGCTGGCATGGGATGCCGCAGGCGTGGAGATTTCCGAGCAGTGGCGACCATTGATGAGCAACTATGCGGATGCGGCAGAACAACCCAGAGCCAGCATATTGCGGCCTTTTGAGGCAATCTGGTGGTTGTTGGCATCCTGATTGGTGTTGGGAATTTTGTTTGTTACAATCCGTACAAAATCGCATTAAAACAAAGGGATTTTGTATGGATCGTGCAACTAAACTGGCGCTAGTGATACTTCCCCTATTCCTTGGCGCCTGCCAGCAGGCAAGGCCACCAGAAACCACACCGATGGCGCTCGACGGCCAGGCTCAGCAAATCGCCTCACTGATCGCCGGAACCCGTTATCTGAAGTATCAATGCGGTAACAGCACGCTTCCTACCGACGGGCAAATTGAGCAGGCGGCCTACGCCGCAGCACATCAGCGTGGTTGGCAGCCACCTGCTGGCATTGCCGCGCGCAGCAGTGAACTTTATCAGCAACTGCTAAAAGACAGCACGCCGCGTGCCGCGCAATGCGCCGAGTTCCAGCAACTGCTGCAGCCTTTCCTCACCACATTGCCAAAGGCGTGATCAACGTCATCCAACCCGATAACGCCAGGCAGGGGCCAAAGGGCAGTGGTTCGCCGCGCCCGGTACGCCCGGCCATTCGCAGCAGCAAGATGGCGATAATCCCCAGCAACGCGGCGCACAGCAGGAGCCAAGGCAAACTCTGCCAACCGCACCAGGCGCCCAACGCTGCCAACAGCTTGAAGTCTCCGTAACCCAGCCCCTCTTTGCCGGTGGCGAGCTTAAACCCCCAAAAAAGTAACCACAGGGATAAATAGCCGATGGCCGCCCCCAGCACCGCGTCATTCAGCGGCACCAGGGCGCCATTCAGATTCGCCAATAGCCCCAGCCATAACAGGGGCAACGTCAGTGCATCTGGCAGCAGCAGGTGCTGGATATCAATAGCGATCAGGGCAATCAGCAGCCAGGCACACAGCGCCAATGCCAAAGCGGTTTCACCCGGTGGCCAACACCACGCCACCCAAGCGCCGCTTAATGCCGCCGTCAGTTCCACCAGCGGATAACGCCAGCCGATACGTTGCTGGCAGGAGTGGCAGCGGCCACGTAGCAACAGCCAGCTCACCAATGGGATATTGTGATAAAAGGGGATGGTACGCCGACAGTGCGGACAACAGGAACGGGGTAAAAACAGGTTAAAGCGCGCAGGCCAGCCATCTTCCGGTGGCGTTAACCCCAGCAGTTGATAAGCTTCGCTCTGCACTCGGCGTTGCAGCATCAGCGGCAAGCGCCAGATCACGCAGTTCAGCACGCTGCCTGCCAGCAAACCCAGCCCACACATTACCATCAGCCACAAGCCGTCAGTCATGGTTTTCTCCCTCATCCGGTGAACCACCGGGCCAATCTTCCAATGCATCCAGCACCACCACCCGGCCATGCTGTTCCAATACCGTGACGTCTTGCTGGATCTGCGCTACCACAACATCACAGGGTAGCGAATCCCCTTCCCGATACTGCCTGCGATTAAACGTGATGCTCCGTTGTGTGGGGTCTTCGGCGTAAACATGCGCGCTGTAGCGCAAAGGCGGCAGTACGTTACCCTGGCAGATATCCGCCGCCGCAACACGCGGCGCAGCCTCGGCAGGCGCGGGTAACGATGCTGCGCACGCCGGGGCGGGGTGATAACCGGCCCAAACGCCAGCCCCCAACCAACCCAGCAGCATAAACAGCAAGGCATACACCACCAGCAGCCAATGAGGGAGACGATAACCACCGCTTATCTTATTGGCCATATTCCTGAAACCTCGATCGTCCGTTGACCTTCGCTACCTGACCGGGTAGCCGCTTCAACCGCCTGCCGCCACGGCGTGGGCAATGCTTCCATCCCCCTAGACCACCGTTGAAATGATAGCTGCCGTGCCGATCCACGCGGCCTTCACCGAACAAGCGTAGCGGCGGTTGCTGCGGCTGGAATGCGAACAGCAGGCGTTCAGGCTCGCAGCGTAACCGCAGTTGTGGCTCGCCCAGCGGCATTGTCTGCCCCAGCAGCGTGACTTGCGCGCTCCGCCACTCAACGTTTGCCACCAGCGCCAGGCATTCAGTGGCGCTGAACCGGGCATCTTCCACAACCAACGCCAATTCTCCGCGCCCTTCCAGCGCAAGGGGATAACCCAGCAACGCGGGCAAGCGCTCAACCGGCAACTGCCAATGGCCTGCCGAAAGCTGCCAATGCCCCATCCAGCCTATCGTGACCTGCCCACTGCCAATCTCACCCTCCGCCAGCGATAGCCGCCAGACCGGTAAGCCGTGGCGCCAGCCCCAATGCCAATTCAGCTTGCCCAGCAGCCGTTTTCCCCACTGCAATTGCCCGGCTTCTCCATGCCACAAAGTACCCGACACCGAGTTGAACTGGAGTTGCGCCGGGGAAAACGCTATCAGCAACCGCACTGGCAAGCTCACCAGCAGGCAAGCGATATACAGCAGCAGAAACAGGCAGATCCGCCGTAGCCAACGGCGCATTTATCGTTGCTCCACAATCAGCGGTGCGACCTGCACCAGGCCATCTGGCGGTGTGGAGGCTTGCAGGCCCAGCTCCACCACCCGCACACCCCCTGGCTTTCCAATTGCGCAAGCCAGCTCAGCACATCGTCAGCATTGGCTTTTGCCAGCACCACCTGCATCTGGCCTTGCCGTTCGGTTAGGCTCTGCAGCACAATCGCGCGCTTTGCGACGGTTGTTGCCAACCGTTGACGCAAATCGCCCTCTGCAACCGATTGTGGCACCAGGCGCTGTAACTGCTGCCACTGGAGGCGTAATTGCTGCTGGCGCTGGTGCTCGCCAGCAATCGCCTGCTGTAACGGCAACCACGCCCCCTGCCATAGGCCAACGGCGGCCACGATCCCCAGCAGAGCCAGCATCAATCCTCGTTCTCGTGCGGAACGTTGCCGCCATGCGGCCCAAAACTCCGTCATCGCTCAGCCCCCAGCGGTTCAAGCGTCAGACTGCCATCAGGCTCACTGCGCACGCTAAAGCGTTCGGCCAATAACTGGCGCATGCGTTGTAACTGAGGCGTTTCGCCCTCCAGACGCAATTGCAACTGGCCGGGTGCCGCACGGTACTGCAACTGCTGCACCCTGACCCCTTGCGGCAAGGTGGGCATTTGGGCCAACCAGGCAACCACTCCTTCGGTATCATCCTGCTGCACTGCCCGCCGCAGGGTTGCCTGCCAATGCTGCTCTGGCTGCCCAGGGAAATGCTGGCGGAACTGCTGCAAGAATTGTTGCTCCATAGCATCCCCCTGCCGGGCCAATTGCCACCACACCAGGCCCTGCTGGCAAAACAGCAGAACCAGCACGGCAACGGCAGTCGCCAACGGTATACGCCAGACCTTTTGTTGCGCGGATTTTTTGCGTGGCAGTAATGAAACCGCCTGCGGCACCTGGCGCGCCAACAGCGCCAAGGGGGGTCTTCCAGAGGGATGATCTGCCATTGCGCGCCTTCTGGCGCAGGCGTGCCGTAACAGCATAGTCTCGCTGGCTGCAACTGGGTGCGTTGCCAGGCACTGACCCAAAGCGGCAGCCAGTTGGCCTCCGTTTGTGCCCCTTGCCAAAAGCCAGTGCGCAACAACCAGCACCCGCCCCATTGCAGCGCGGTTATTTCACCTTCTGCCCAGGGTAACAGCAGCGCATCGGGCACCAGTTTATCGAGCACAAGGCCCGCAGCGTTGAAAGGTTGCTGCCATTGCGCTAACTGCTGTTGGGTTACCACCGCGACCCACAGCGCCTCCCCAGCCGATCCCAGCGGCACAATAGCCACCTCTTTTATCGCGCAGGCCAACTGTTCTTCCAGCAGCCAGGGCAGCGCCCTAAGCCCCGCGGCATCGTGCCGCCCCGGTAAATGGACCTGATACAGGCCAATCGCAGCGGCAGGCACCAGCAGGCAAATCTGGTCATGAGGATAGCGGGCAGCCAGTTCACCAAGCGCTGAGGGGGCGATCTCTCCGGCCTCTGCTCTGACTTCTCCATCGGCATCAATACGCTGCCAGAGCATCTTGTCCTGCTTATTCGCTTCGCTGTGCAGCACCAGATAACATTGCGCCTGTTGGTTTGAGGCCGTGCCACCTGTGACTCTGGGAGTAGGCCCAGGCGCATGGGGTTGGCTTGAGAAGATCCCCCGCACCCTCTGCCAAAGGGAGAAGGGACTGGATCGGCATGGCCTAATGGGCCGAGCTACCTGCACGCCCTGTTTCATTCTTCTATCTCCCAATGCCGCCGCAGTACTCTGGCTTGGCCATTGCTGCGCTGTAACAGGCTGTATTGCCGGTAATTTGTATCGGACAACCGTACGACCATGCGCAGGCTGAAATAATCGCTATTTAAGGTCAAAAGGTGTCGCCCGGGGGCCAATAGCGGCATGTCCGCCAACGGTTGGGCCAGCGTATCCCACCCGGCTGGTGGCCGCCGCGTCAGCAACTGTCGGGCGGTAGTTTCATCTATCCCTTCCGCTAATGCCGCCAGCAATGGCCACTGAGAAACAGCCAGGGTGTTGATATTGATCCGTAACGCGCCATCCGGTAACGCACATACCAATGGCCGTAGCCGCTGTAATAAACCGGCGCTGATATCACGCACCTGACGTAATTCGCTAACGTCCTGCAAGCGCTGGCGGGCGGTAAGATAAGGAGGGAGTATGCGGCATAGTCGGCATCCTCTGCGCCACCGTCGCGCGGCTGGTCATCTTCATCCAGCCAGTCAGCCAGAGCGGCACCGATACGTTGCGCCTGCCCGTCCTCCTCGCCCAGCAGCACCAGCAGACGCATGAAAATACGCGATATTTCTTCGTTACCTGCCACGGCATTCAGATTAAAACAGGCCTGCGCATCCGTAAGCCGCGCCTGTAACTCGGCATCCTCCAGCGGGAAGCTCTGCCCGGCAGTCGCCCAGCGTTGGGCCAGATGAGTGTGCAGCCCATCATCCGCAGCATCCAGGCGCAGTAGTGTCGCTGCCAGGGTCTCCGCCCCTGCGCCAACCCATTTGCCCTGTAACCGCTGGTGTAGTTGCAGACTGGAATGGAAACTGAAAAACCACCGTTCGCTGGCTACGGCGGCCAGTGCGGCCATCACCGCCAGCAGCATCAACACCACCAGCAACGCAATACCCCGCTGTTTCATCGTGCCCCCGGCAACAGAAAACGACGTACGATGGTGCCGCCCTCCGCCAGCGTCAACGCCACTTCAACCGCCTGCGGCAGGCCTTCGCTCCCTTGCCATTGGCGTGACCAGCGGCCCTGATGCCAATAGCGCACCTGCAAACCACTGACCTTGCCCAGCAAGCGCTGCCGATGAGGTTGTGCCCCCTCAGGCACATCGGGGTAATCAAAATACTCGCGCACCAGATATCCCTCCGCCAGCCGGTAGCCCACCCGCTGTAATACCGAGCGCGGCAGCCGATCGCCAGGATTTGGCCAACCGGCGTGGGTGAAGATCAGGCTATCGCCACCGCTGCGGTCTTCGGTAGCCAATAACGGTGCGCCCGAAAATGTGCCGCTGCCACGCACCGGGCGGGGCAGCATGGCGAAGGTATCGCGCTCTAACAACGCGAACGCATGCTGGATCTGGGCTAATCGATGAGCATGGCGGGAAGAAAACTGCTCCAGCTCCAAACCCTGCAACAGCAAACGGTTCGCCATCAGGCTCAGCAAGGCAAAAACCGCCAACGCCAGAATCATCTCCAACAGAGTGAAACCCGCGCTGCGCCTGCTCATGGCTGCACCACGTAGGTACGTAACAGGGTCAACGGTAAACCGCCGCTTTGCCAGGGCGTGGCCGAGACTTCTACTTCCAGCGCCCGCAGGCCAGCCATCTCGCTCTCCACCCCGCGCCAGCGCCAATACCAGGTACGCCCGGCCTGTTCACTGCTGCCCTGTGTCCAATGCAACGCCGGCCAGGTAGATTGCAGCCGTAATTCCACCATTTGGTTTTCGGCTACCCAATCGGCGTAGGTTTTATCCGCCAATCGCGCTGGCCCCAGCGCCAAATGGCCCAGGCTTTGCAACAGCGCCAATGCCGCCAGGGAGAAGATCGCCAGCGCCACCAGCACTTCTAACAGCGTCATCCCTTTATGATTCTTCAACGATGTCATCCAAGGTACGTATCCTGCCTTCGTCATCCAGTACGATCTCGGCCATCAGCCGTTGCGCAAAAAATAACGCAACTGGAACGGGGTGACTTCACCGCCCGGCAGCATCAGCACCTGTGGCGCACCCTCTGCTGTTTCCTGCATGGGCGGCAACAGCTCCAACCGCCACCCCGCAGGCAGGGTTTGCGCTGCGGCTCCCTGCGGCAGCGTCACGTCCTGCCAACCTTGCGCATGCCAGCGCTTTAACTGCCAGCGCCCAGGTTCCACCCTCAGGCCATAGGTGCGCCCTTCCAGCGTTGCCTGATAGGTTAAGCGCTGCAGCCGTTCCGCCAGGCGCTGGCTCTCCTGCTCCACGCGATATGCCGAGTTGGGCAGTTTGCCGATCACCAACCAGGTGCCAATCCCCAGCAACAGCAGTACCAGCATCATTTCAAGCAGCGTGAATCCACGCTCTCTGCGATACCTCGCCATCAGCGATCCTGGTTCCAGTTGCCGATATCGTCCTCTGTCCCCACCTCACCGTCTGGCCCGGCAGAGAAGATATCTATCTTGCCGTGCTCGCCAGGCTGACGTAGTTGGTAGCTGTTACCCCAAGGATCTTTTGGCAAACGGCGCACGTAACCGTCTTCAGGATAATTACGTGGCACCGGCGGCTGCGTCGGGCGGGCAATCAAGGCCTCCAGCCCCTGGGCGGTGGTCGGGTAACGGCTGTTATCCAGGCGATACATATCCAGCGCACTCTCCAGCGCCACGATATCGCTGACGGCCTTTTGGCGATCCGCCTTGTCTTTGTTGCCCATCAGATTAGGCACCACCAAGCTCGCCAGGATGCCGAGAATGACGATCACCACCATAATCTCCAGCAAGGTGAAACCAGCCTGGCGCGGCATTTTTATCGCATGTTGTTGCATTGCATTTACCCCTGTGTACTTACAGCGTCATCATATTGTTCAGTTGCAAAATGGGTTGCAGGATGGCCAGCACGATAAACAGCACCACCGCCGCCATCACCACCACCAGTAACGGTTCAAACAGGCTGAAAAACAGCGTGATGCGGGCGTTGAACTGGCGATCCTGATTGTCGGCGGCGCGCAGCAACATATCGCCAAGCTCGCCGCTGCGTTCGCCCGCCGCGATCATGTGGCGCATCATTGGCGGGAACAGCGCGGTCTGTTCCAGCGCCTGTTGTAAGCTGCCCCCTTCGCGCACCCGCTCACCGGCGGCGGTCAGCAGGCGGCAGGCCTGCAGGTTGCCGAGGACCTGAGCGCTGATCTGCATGGCTTGCAGCAAAGGCACCCCGCTGTGATAGAGAATGCTTAGCGTACGAGCATAACGGGCGGTGTTCATTTCTCTGATCAGGCGGCCCCAGAACGGCAGCGCCAGCAGGCGCCGATGCAAGGCAAGCCGGTTTGCCGGGCGGTGCAACAACCCCAGCACCAACAGCCCGGTGCAGGCGACCAGCAACAATATCCAGGGGCCAACGTGGCGCACGGCATCGCTCAATGCCATCAACAACCGCGTGCTAAATGGCAATGCCTGTTTCATATGAATAAATTGCTCCACCACCTTCGGCACCACGGCGCTGAGCAGCGTTGTCACCACCCCCACCGCCACCAGCGTCAGCAACAGCGGGTAGACCAGCGCCTGGGTTAAGCGGCTTTTCATCTGTTGGCGCTGCTCGGCATAATCGGCCAGACGATTAAGCACCCCATCAAGCTGGCCCGAGGCCTCACCTGCCGCCACCATCGCGCAATACAGCGGGCCGAAGGCACGCGGATGTTCTCTTAACGCATCGGCCAGGGTGAACCCTTCGATCACCCGCAGGCGTACCGCGGTTAAAACCTGCACCACGCGCCGATCCTCACTTTGCTGCATTACCGCGTGCAGCACCTCCGCCAGCGGTAATCCGGCCGCCACCATGGTTGCCAGTTGGCGCATGACCAGCGCCAACGCATTGCCATTTATGGCAACGCGGCGTAAGCGCGGCATTAGCCGGTGGGGAGCACGTTCACACAGAGCCATCACCAGTAAGCCTTGCTCGCGCAAGATCTTGCTCGCGTGACGTGCCGATTCCGCCTCAATCCTGCCGCGGCGTGGTTTGCCCATCGCATCCCGTGCCTGGTAGTCAAACTGCGCCATATCAACCACTCCGGGTCACGCGCGTGACCTCTTCAAGCGTGGTAATCCCTGCCAGCACCAGCTCAAGCCCGCTCTGATAAAGGGTGGCCTGCTGCAAATGCTGTTCCAGTGCCGCTTCGCTCTCCCCCGTTGGATCGCCCCACGCAGAGCCTCGTCAACACGTAATAGTTCATGGATTGCCGTGCGCCCCCGGTAGCCGCTGGCATTGCAGGCGCGGCACCCAGCAGCACGATAAATACGGCTGCCCACAGGCAACGGCTGGCCTTCGCCCACCTCCCAGGGTTGGCGGCAGGCCGGGCAAAGTACGCGCACCAGGCGCTGAGCCAATACCGCCAGCAGCGAGGTAGCCAACAGGAAGGGTTCAATGCCCATATCCTGCAGGCGAGTCACTGCCCCGGCGGCACTGTTGGTGTGCAGCGTCGAGAGCACCAGATGCCCGGTCAGGGAAGCCTGCACCGCAATCGCCGCCGTTTCACCGTCGCGGATCTCCCCGACCATCACCACGTCTGGATCCTGGCGTAAAATGGCACGCAGGCCACGTGCGAAGGTCATATCCACCTTGCCATTCACCTGGGTTTGGCCAATACCGGGCAGATCGTATTCGATGGGATCTTCCACCGTCAGGATGTTGCGCTCTTTGCTGTTAAGCTGGCTCAGCCCGGCGTACAAAGTGGTACTTTTGCCGGAACCGGTGGGGCCGGTTACCAGAATAATGCCGTGTGGTTGCGCCAGTAAGGCACTCACCTGCTGGCACAGCGCCGGTGTCATACCGAGTGCCGCCAGATCCAGCGGAACCGCGTTTTTATCCAGCAGGCGCAGCACCACCCGCTCGCCATGATTGGCCGGGAGTGTCGAAACGCGCACGTCGATCGCCCGCCCGCCAAGGCGCAATGCGATTCGCCCATCCTGGGGAATGCGCTTTTCAGCGATATCCAGCCGCGCCATCACTTTGATGCGTGAGACCAACAGTGCCGCCAGGCGGCGCTGGGGCTGCAGAATTTCACGCAATACCCCGTCGATGCGAAAACGGATGCTCAGGTAGCGTTCAAAGGTTTCGATATGCACATCAGAGGCTCCTTCTTTGATAGCCTCGCTCAACATGGCGTTGATCAGGCGGATTATCGGCGCACCGTCATCGCTTTCCAGCAGATCGCCCTGCTCTGGCAGCTCTTCTGCCAGGGTGTAGAAATCCAGTTCATTGCCCAGCTCAGCCATCATGCGCCGCACCTGGTCGGAGTCCTGCTGGTAGCAGGCCGCCAGTTGCCTTTCGAATTCCTCGTCATCCAATACCAACACCTGTAAAGGGGCCGCTGCGACACGCCGCGCTTCCTGAAGTGCTGTCGCCGTGACGTCTGCCCGGCACCACAGCAGCATGTCAGCCCCGGATTTACGCATCAGCAAAACGCCGTGTTTGCGGGCAAACGCAGGGGCAAGCACAGGCTCCATGATCACCTCGCCGCGCCTTGGGTGCTGTAAAACAACGCAATGGCGCTACGCACTTCATTAAACCCTTGGGCAGATTGCAATTCCGGCAACGACAGCGGCTCCCCGCCTTCGCTGTGCCACAGGCTGCGATCGCTGATTTTCTGCGCGCTATCGCTTTTGAACTGCCGGTATTTGCCAGCCGACGCATCGTCGTAATGCCGTTGATCGCGGATGATCGTCGGGCGGATAAACAGCATCAGGTTACGCTTCTCACGGCTTTTGCTTTTGGAACGGAACAGGTTGCCCAGCAGCGGGATATCCCCCAGCAGCGGCACCTTGCTGGCGCTCTCGCGGCTGCTGTGATCCAGCAACCCGCCCACCACCACGGTGGAGCCGCTGGCTACCAGCACCGCATTGTTCACGGTGCGGGTATTGAAGGTGGCCCCCAGCTCGGCATTGGCGCTGTTGGCGGTATCCGCCACGCTGGACACCTCCTGCTCAATCTCCAGCATCACCGAATCCCCATCGTTGATCTGCGGTTTGACCTTCAGCTTGATACCCACGGTTTTGCGCTCGACGGTGTTAAAGACGTGATCCCCCGAGGTCGTTTGCGAGCCTGTCAGCACCGGCACCTCCTGCCCCACGTTGAAGGTGGCCTCTTTGTTATCGAGGGTGACGATGCTGGGGGTGGCCAGGATGTCGTTCTGGCTGTCGCTGGACAGTGCGGTCAGCAACATGGCCCAGTTGCCAGAATAAAACCCGGCGGCGATGCCGTTAAAGGAAGCCAGCGCGCTGGCCATGCTGGTGGGGATAGTGCCGTTTTGCTGATACTGTTGCGCACCCGCAACCAGCGTGGTGATCGGCAAACCGGTGTTGGTGAACTGAGTCACTCCGGCGTGCTTGTTACCCCACTGGATCCCCAGGTTCAGCCCATCAGCGTTCTGCACTTCGGCAATGATTGCCTCCACCAATACCTGCGGCCTGCGGATATCCAGGCGGGCGATCACCTGTTCCAGCTCGTTCATCACGCCGGGGGCAGCATTGACGATCAGCGAATTGGTCTGCGGATCGGCTTTGATCATCGTATCTTTGGCCAGGGCATTATTGCTTTTTGCGGCCGACGGCTCCTTTTCCAGCTCGCTGCTGATGCCGCTCAGCACGGCGGCCAGTTTCTCGGCGTTGGCATATTTGAGGTAAATCACCTGCGTATTACCGCGGCTAACCTGTGGTTTATCCAACTGGCGCACCATTGCCGCCAGGCGTTCCCGCGTGCTGGCATCACCGCTGATCAGCACCGCATTCGTGCGTTCATCCGCCACGATACGCCCGGATGGAGCGGCGCCTTTGCCGCTCTCCTGTACCATCTGCGTCACCAGCCTTGCGACCTCCGCTGACGAGGCATGTTGCAGCGGCAAGGTTTGCACCGACTGATCGCCTGCGCGATCCACCCGCTCGATAATCTGCATCAGGCGGTTAATTACCGCCGCCCGTCCGGTGAGCAGCAGCACATTGGAAGGATCGTAATGCACCACGTTGCCGACCCCGGCGTTGTCATTCAGTTGGCGCAGCAGCGGCGCCAGATCGCGGGCGGTTACGTTATGCAGCGGGGCGACCCGCGTCACGACTTCATCCCCGCGTGCCGTGGTGCTGTCATCGACCACCGGCACGGAGGCGCTCTTGGCATCCTTGGATTTCACCACCTTTAAAACGCCATTATCCATCGGCACTACGGCAAAGCCGTAGACATCCAGGACGCTAAGGAAGAACTGGTAATACTGCTCTTCGTTCAGCATGTCGTAGCTGCGCACGGTAATAGTACCGCGCACGCTGGGATCGATAATCACCGTTTTATTGAGGTTTTTACTGACGGTGTTGATAAATTCCTGCGCCTCAACCCCTTTGAAGCTGGCGGAAAATTCTGCCCCCTGTACGGGTAGCGCCAGGCAGAGCATACAAGTCAGCACCAGGCAAAATGGCCTCATGGCGTTCCCTCATCAAGTGAAACCAAAATATCGTGCCGCTGCCCTTCACGCTCCACGGTGACCGTAGCGCCAGTAAGCTGCGGCAACTGCAGCAAGATCTGCTGCGCCTGCTGGGTATCGCGCAGGTCGGCGCCGTTAATCGCCACCGCCAAGTCATTGGGTTTAAAACCCAGGCTGCCGAACAGTGCGGGTTGGCGGCCGGGGTTGATGCGGTAGCCGAGCAATGCGCTGTTATCATCACGCACCGGCGACACACTCAAGTAATCGAAGATTTGCTGGGGATGTTGCGCCACGCTGGCCGCCAGCTTGCGCTCCACCGGTGCCGCACTGCGTGCCTGCTTTGGGTAGCTTAACAGACGCAACCCACCCGGCTCTGCCAGCACCACGCCTTCAGTATTGATCCCCTGCACACTGACACCGGCAATAGGCAGCGCATCCCCTGGCGCATAGCTGGCCTGTTTGCCCTGATAGAGGATCACCGCCAGCGCCGCACGCTCATCGCTACTGGCCAGCAACCCGGTTAGCGTCAGAGGCAAGTTGGTCATATCCTGGGCGGCGGGGGTCTGCCTTGCAGGGGCCCCAAACCAGGCGCTACGCCCCGCCAGCGGTACCACAACTGGCTCAGCTACCGGCCGCACAGCCGGTAAAGGGAGGGTTTCGGCAGGTAGCAGTAACTGCCAGGTGATCAAGGCCAATAACCAGGCTGCCGCCAACGCCAGCGCCCCATTCACCAGCCAAATAAAACGGCTTGGCGAGGGCATAAAAATAGCCGCGATTCCTTGCGCAAGATTCATATATTCAGCACCGAGTAACTTAAGGTTAATATTCTCCGCGTAAATAAGTCACTCAGCAAAATTATTATAATCACTATCTATGATCACCCTTTAATTCCACCATTAAACTATTAAGAACATTATTACGCTATTTCAAGCCGTAAAAGAACCACGATAAAGATCAAACTGTGAAGGTAATCCCAAATTGGGAATACATTTATTTCACGCCGTGAAAAAAACATGTAATACTTTAAAAAATAGGATTACACCCCATGAACCGCATGTCTTACCCAGGATTGAAACATTGTTCCAAAGATGGGATGAAAATCTTTAACTAATTGAAATTTAAACATAAATATTACTCACACTTTGCTGTGGGTTGTTTTCCTCTGTTTGCCATTTTTACCTCTACCAATATGGAGCTATTTTTATGACCTTTAAAAGGAAGTCGGCAATTATATTAAGCGGTTTGTTAGCAGCCGGTTTAAGCGGGTGTGATAATAACGACTCTCACGTGACGCCTAATAACCAGGCAGAACTGGAAGGTAAGAATATTCCGATCATCACGGTCGATAATCTTAAATTTAAAGATCTGAATAAAAACGGCCAGCTTGAACCTTATGAAGATTGGCGTCTTGATAGCGCCACCCGTGCCAAAGACTTGACCGCACGCATGAATGTGGAGGAAAAAGCCGGGGCCATGATGCACGGTACCGTCGCTCTCAACAATGCAGGGAGGGTAGATTTCAGCGCTGCGGAAGAAGACGTTAATCAGCGTTTCGTTAATACCTTTATTACGCGCATGGCTGGCGATCCGCAGCATATTTCCGCCGACAATAATGCGTTGCAGGAAATGGCCGAGAAAACCCGCCTGGGGATTCCTATCACTATCAGCACCGATCCGCGTAACCACTTTGTTAACGATCCTAACGCCACCAGCGTAGCGGCAGGCAGTTTCTCGCAATGGCCAGAACCCCTGGGGCTGGCGGCGATCGACGATGCCGCCCTGGTCAAAACCTTTGGGGATATCGCCCGCCAGGAATATCGTGCGGTTGGGATCCAAATGGCACTTTCACCTCAAGCCGATCTGGCAACCGAGCCACGCTGGGGGCGGATCAACGGCACTTTCGGCGAGGATAACCAACTTGCCAAACGGCTGGTGCAAGCCTACATCGAAGGCTTCCAGGACGGTGACAAAGGGCTGGTGCCTACCAGCGTCATCACGGTGGTAAAACACTTTGCCGGTGGTGGCCCACAGCTTGGCGGGCTGGATCCGCATAACGTCTACGGAAAAGAGCAGGTTTACCCAGGGGAAAACCTGGAATACCACCTGGTACCGTTTGAAGGTGCTTTTGCTGCCAATGTGGCTTCGGTGATGCCTTATTACGGCCAGCCGATCAACCTTTGGTATAAGGATCAACTGATTGAAGAGGTCGGTTTCGGCTTTAACAAGCAGGTGTTGACCGAGATGTTACGTGGCCGCTTTGGCTTCACCGGCGTGGTGCTGAGCGACTGGGGCATCCTGGAAAGCTGTGAAGGTAAATGCGCCACCGGGATCAGCGATGCCGATATTGCTGCCGGGGTCTCTCCCTGGACGGCCGGGATCGGCATGTCGTGGGGGTTGAAAACCTCACCCGCCAGGAGCGCGTAGTCAAAGCGGTGCTAGCCGGTATCGATCAGTTCGGCGGCACCACCGACTCCGGTGACTTGATAGCCGCCATCAACCAGCAGCAGTTGCCCATCGCCACCATCGACGCTGCTGTGACCCGTATTTTGCAGCAGAAGTTTGAGCTGGGGCTGTTTGAAAAACCGTATGTGGATGAAACCCAGGCGGTGAAAATTGTGGGTAACAGCGAATTCCAGCAGAAAGGCGATGACGCACAGCGCCGTTCGCAGGTCGTGCTGCAAAACAACAATGCGCTGTTACCCCTGGCGCTGAGTGGTAAGAAGGTATTCCTGCATAACGTCAACGCCAGCGTGGCGGCACGCTACGGGCTGGAAGCGGTGGCGACACCAGAAGAGGCGGAAATCGCCATCCTGCGTGTGGATACGCCGCATCAGAACGATCCACACTACCCGTTTGGCGTTTCAGTCAACTTCGGTCAGTTGGGTTTTGAAGATGCCGATACCGTGGTGCTGGACCAGAAAGCCGGTACGTATAGCGGCAGCGAAGACTACCAGTTGATCAAGCAAGTGAAGGCACTCAACATCCCAACGGTGATTTCGGTGTACCTCGATCGCCCGGCGATCCTGACCAATATCGTGGATAAAACCGATGTATTGCTGGCCAACTTCGGGGCTTCCGATGAGGCAGTGCTGGATGTGATCACCGGTAAGAGCAAGGCACAGGGTAAATTACCATTCGAGTTGCCCTCTAGCTGGCAAGCCGTGCTCGATCAGAAAGAAGATGTTGCACAGGATTCTGTTGATCCGTTGTTCCCACTTGGGGCCGGTATTTTGTAATCCAGCCGATCCCTCTCCCGCCGGGAGAGGGATCG
Source organism: Serratia sp. L9 (assembly GCF_050632285.1). Taxonomy (NCBI): domain Bacteria; kingdom Pseudomonadati; phylum Pseudomonadota; class Gammaproteobacteria; order Enterobacterales; family Yersiniaceae; genus Serratia; species Serratia sp. L9. Next base: position 480,566 of record NZ_CP192591.1, read on the forward strand.
GGCGCTTAAAACCCCTGCACCAGCTTCACCACACCGGCAACTTCTTGCGCCAAACGCTCATCGCTCATATCAAATACCCCCTGCACCAGATGAGGCGGCAGGTAATCCATGCCGGTCAGATTGGCCATGGCGTTAACCGGGCGCAGCAAATCAGCCACCGGATAACGGTTATACCCCGTCGGCGAATAGGCCTGAGCGTTGCCCCCGGTGGTCACCACCAGTTGCAAAGGCTTGCCCTGCAATTGGGTGCCTTCGCTACCATAGGCAAAACCGTGGGTTAATACCGCATCCTGCCACTCGCTGAGGATCGCCGGTGAGCTGTACCAGTAAAACGGGAACAGCATCACCACTACATCGTGTGCCTGCAACAGTTCCTGCTCACGGGCCACGTCAATCCGGTAGTCCGAATAAGCACGCATCAATTCATGGACGGTAACGTTAGGTAACTGACGCAGCGCTTCGATCAGCGCTTTATTGATACGGGAATCGTCAGGGAAGCGGTGGGCAGCCAACACTAAAATACGCGACATTGGGAATTCCTTATTTAATGATGATGCCCTCATTTTTTCATTTCTGCCATTTCCGGTGTAGTCTGTTAACAGTCACATTAACTTCAACCTGAAGTATCAACCATTATGTCTTTGCCCCTTGACGTGCACCGCCTGTTGCCAGCCTTTCTTAGCGCGGCTCAGACACAAAACTTCTCTGCTGCCGCACGCCAGTTGGGTGTGACGCCAGCGGCAATCAGCAAAAATATCCGTGTACTGGAAGAGAAGCTGGCACTGCGTCTGTTCCAGCGCAATACCCACAGCGTGGTGCTGACCAACGAAGGCAGGGCGTTATTGGATCAGGTCGCTCCTTTATGGCAGGCGCTCTCTACCACCTTGGAAACGGCAGTAGGCGCACAGCAACCGCCCTCTGGCACCGTGCGCGTCAGCATGATCCCTGGCTTTGGCCGCCAGATGTTAATGCCGCTGATCCCGGAGTTTTTACAACGCTATCCGTTGATCGACCTGGATCTGTCGTTGGATGCACGGGTAGTGAATCTGGTAGGAGAAGGTTTTGATGTCGGTATCGGTAGCCAGGTCGATCCCGATAGCCGCCTGGTGGCACGCCCACTTTACCCGATGCAGATGTTGTTGGCCGCCACCCCCGGTTACCTGGCCCAGCATGGCACACCGCAGGTACCGGAAGATTTACTGCAACACGAGTGCCTGCTGCACCGTAACCCCGCCACCGGGCGCAACGTCAAATGGCCATTGCCACATGAAACGCTGGAACTGCGTGGTCGCCTGGCAGCCAGCAATCCAGAGATGCTGCTGGACGCCGCACTGGCCGGGTTAGGCATTGCCTGCCTGTCGCGCTGGTATGTGCAGAAATATTTTGAGCAAGGCCAACTGCAGGCAGTGTTACAAGATTACTGGCCCAAACCCACGCAAATCTGGCTGTATTATGCTTCTGCGGATCTGCCGCCCCGGGTACGTGCCTGGGTGGATTTTTTACTGGCTCATTTTCGCCACGGTCTGGAGTGATGCGATCGCTATCACGCTTTGACGATCTTTAAGAATCTCGGTAGTTTTGTATTCAGCCCACTGATAGCAAGGGCTACCCACCTTCGTGAAATTAACAGCTGTACAGCGTTCAAACTACCTCCCAAATTCTTTGTCCTACATCAAAAAAAACGTTACCACACCCATATATAGTGCATTAAGAATTTCAGACGCCTATATGTAGTAGTTATCCACAAACTCATCCACACGCCCCGCAGCCCTTGTGCCCTGCGGTGTTGCCCTGTGGATAAGCCGACGCTCCCTTATGGGAACAGGAGTAACAACGTGAAACCAGTAGTGATTAAACGGGACGGTTGCCAGGTATCTTTCGATGAAGTGCGGATCAAGCAGGCCGTTGAGCGGGCCGCGCTGGCCGCCGGAGTGGTCGATGCCGACTACTGCGCTACCGTCGCCCGTGTGGTCGCTCAACAGATGGAACAGCAACCGCGTGTCGACATTCACGAGATCCAGCAGGCGGTCGAAAACCAACTGATGGCAGGCCAATACAAGCAGTTGGCCCGAACCTACATTGAGTATCGCCACGATCGCGACGTTTCACGCGAATTGCGTGGGCGGCTGAACCAGGAGATCCGTGGCCTGGTGGAACAAAGTAACGTGGCGTTGCTTAACGAGAATGCCAATAAAGACAGCAAAGTGATCCCTACCCAGCGCGACCTGCTGGCCGGTATCGTCGCCAAACACTACGCCAAGCAACATATCCTGCCGCGTGACGTGGTGCTGGCGCACGAGCGGGGTGAAATTCACTATCACGATCTCGATTATTCACCGTTCTTCCCGATGTTCAACTGCATGTTGATCGATCTGAAAGGCATGCTGACCAACGGCTTCAAGATGGGCAATGCCGAGATCGAACCGCCGAAGTCGATCTCCACCGCCACCGCCGTCTCTGCGCAGATCATCGCCCAGGTGGCCAGCCATATTTATGGCGGCACCACCATCAACCGCATCGATGAGATCCTGGCCCCGTTCGTGACCGAAAGCTTCCTCAAGCACCAGAAAGTGGCGCAGGAGTGGCAGATCCCGGACGTGGCAGGTTATGCGATGGCGCGTACCGAGAAAGAGTGTTACGACGCCTTCCAGTCGCTGGAATATGAAGTGAACACCCTGCATACCGCTAACGGCCAAACGCCGTTTGTCACTTTCGGGTTCGGCCTTGGCACCAGTTGGGAATCGCGCATGATCCAGCAGTCGATCCTGAAAAACCGTATTGCCGGGCTGGGCAAAAACCGTAAAACGGCGGTGTTCCCGAAATTGGTCTTTGCCATCCGCGATGGCCTGAACCACAAGTTCGGCGATGCCAACTACGATATCAAACAGTTGGCGCTGGAGTGCGCCAGCAAACGCATGTACCCGGATATTCTCAATTACGATCAGGTGGTCAAGGTCACGGGTTCGTTTAAAACCCCGATGGGCTGCCGTAGCTTCCTGGGCACCTACGAAGAGAACGGCGAGCAGATCCACGATGGTCGCAACAATATCGGCGTGATCAGCCTTAACCTGCCGCGTATCGCGCTGGAAGCCCGGGGCGACGAAAGCCGGTTCTGGAAGCTGCTGGATGAACGCCTGCTGCTGGCTAAAAAAGCGCTGATGACCCGCATTGCCCGCCTGGAAGGTATCAAGGCCCGCGTGGCTCCGATCCTGTATATGGAAGGAGCCTGTGGTGTGCGGTTGCAGGCCGACGATAATATTGCCGAAATTTTCAAAAATGGCCGCGCTTCGATCTCGCTGGGCTATATCGGCGTGCATGAAACCATCAATGCCCTGTTTGGCGCAGAGCAACACGTTTACGACGATCAGCAGTTGCGGGCCAAAGCCATCGCCATCGTGGAACATATGAAAGCCGCCACCGAAAGATGGAAAGCAGAGACCGGCTACGGTTTCAGCCTATACAGCACGCCGAGTGAAAACCTGTGCGATCGCTTCTGCCGCCTGGATACCAGCGAGTTTGGCGTGGTCGAGGGTGTGACTGACAAAGGGTATTACACCAACAGCTTCCATCTGGACGTTGAGAAAAAGGTTAACCCATACGACAAACTGGACTTTGAAGCGCCGTACCCACCACTGGCTAACGGCGGTTTCATCTGTTACGGCGAATACCCGAACCTGCAGCACAACCTGAAGGCGCTGGAGGACGTGTGGGACTACAGCTACACCCGCGTACCTTATTACGGCACCAATACGCCGATTGATGAGTGTTACGAATGTGGCTATACCGGTGAGTTCTCCTGCACCAGCAAGGGGTTTACCTGCCCTAAATGCGGCAACCATGATTCGGCAAAAGTGTCTGTGACCCGCCGCGTTTGCGGTTACCTTGGCAGCCCGGACGCCCGCCCTTTCAACGCCGGTAAGCAGGAAGAAGTGAAACGCCGGGTGAAGCATTTGGGCAATGGGCAGATGGGTTAAACACTCCTCACCCTCTCCCCAAAGGAGAGGGGATTATCTCGTGCTACATAGGGGCTCCTGTACCTGACCACCGCGCTGTAGCAACCCTCTCGCCTTCGGAGAGAGGGTTGGGGCCAGGGGAGAAACAAAAGAACGTAATAACATGAATTATCACCAATATTACCCTATCGATGTCGTCAACGGCCTTGGCACGCGTTGTACGCTGTTTGTTTCCGGCTGTGTGCATCAATGCCCCGGTTGTTATAACAAAAGCACCTGGCGGCTGAACTCCGGCCTGGAGTTTACCCAACAGATGGAAGACCAGATCATCCAGGATCTCAACGACCAGCGTATCCCGCGCCAGGGGCTTTCTCTTTCTGGTGGCGACCCGCTACACCCGGCCAACGTCGCTGGCGTATTAAGGCTGGTAAAGCGCGTGGGTGCCGAATGCCCCGGCAAAGATATCTGGCTGTGGACCGGCTATAAGCTGGATGAGCTGGATAGCGAACAGATGCAGATTGTCGATCGGATAAACGTCTTGATAGACGGCAAATTTGTGCAGGATCTCAAAGACCCGGCGCTGATTTGGCGCGGCAGCAGCAACCAGGTGGTGCATAAGCTGCGCTAGTTGGGAAATTTCTCTCGCTGGTGGGCAATGGCTAAAATTCTTATTACCTCATCCAAAATGACATAAATCAGCAATAAGGAGGCTTTACTGATCACCAGTTTGCGAGCCTCCCCATGCCAAGGCCTACCCATTTCCGGCTTTTCTAGCAGCAACTCGATGGTAAGCTCAATCTCATCATCAACTTGTTCCGCCGCCAATGGATTGATTGGATAGAGGAATTCAAAAATGCGTTCTCGATCTTGCAACGCAACGTCGTCCCATTCGATACGCATAATAATCCTTACTTGAGTGCGTATTTCGCCCTGACTTTGGCTTTAAAGTCGCCCATCCTCTCTTCAGCTTGCCGCTGGGTAAGATAAACCGCCTCTCCTTCATGCAAACGGGCAAAGGCAGCATCAACCTTATCTTTCAGCCAGTTCTCGTGTTCTTCGGCAGCACGCTGATCGTCCGCCATTTGCTGCACTAAACGTCGGCAGGCTTCACTTAAGGTTGTCCCTTTCGCTTCGGCGGCTTTCTGTGCCAACAGTTTAGTTTCATTTTCAATGCGAAACTGGATACGGCTTTCCATCTTCAAAATTCCTACATGCTCCGTCTTCGACATGCCTAAACGTTAGCACGTTTGTGACAACAAAATAAGCCTTATTGCTGTTTTTTCACTCAACTCTGGCGAACCAGCACCCCCTCTTTACAGCACGCTAAAGCATCATCTCCCTGACCCAAATTGTTCATCACTCCGCCACCTGCGCGTCACGAGACTGTCATCTGCCCTAGGCACCATGAGCGCAACGTTGTTACCGAGTACCGATCATGATTCCTTTCATCGCTTTCTCACTTTCTTCCCTGACCGAAGTGTCGAGGTTTTAGCTATGATGCACTTATCTAGACATCCGACCAGTTACCCCGCACGTTATCAGCAAATCGCCGCCCAGTTGGAACAAGAACTGCGCAGCCAATATCGTTTTGGGGATTATCTGCCTTCCGAGCAACAGCTTGCCGAACGTTATCAGGTGAATCGCCACACGCTGCGCCGGGCCGTAGATGAGTTGGTGGAGCGGGGCTGGCTACAACGCCGCCATGGCATCGGCATTCTGGTGTTGATGCGCCCATACGACTATCCGCTGCATGCTAATACCCGTTTCAGCCAGAACCTGCTGGAGCAGGGTAGCCACCCCACCAGTGAGCGCTTACTCGCAGTATTACGCCCGTGCAATGGGCATGTTGCCGCTGCGCTCTGCCGCGAAGAAGGCGAAACCGTGATTCATCTGCGTACTTTGCGTCGGGTGAACGGCGTACCGCTGAGCGTGATTGACCATTATCTGCCCGATCTGGACTGGTGGCCCGCATTGCAACAGTTTCACAGCGGCTCCTTGCACGAATTTATCCAACAGCAGATCCACCAACCTCTGACCCGCCGCCAGACCCGCATCAGCGCACGCCGGGCGCAGGCCAAAGAGAGTCGTCTGCTGGAGATAGCGACCCACGCCCCCTTGATCTGCGTGCGCACCCTTAATACCTGTACCGGCAGCGATTTGGTGGCGGAATACTCCGTCAGCCTGGCCCGCGCCGATATGCTCGAACTGACGATGGAGCACTGAATGCAAAGCTTACAGCAGAGACAGCGCTGGATGTCGGTACTGGCGCACAGCCAGCCAGCCGAGGTGCGCAGCCACTGGCAGGCGCTGAACCTCAACCCGGTCTACCAGCGCCTGCGCGCACCGGAGATTGGCCTGACGCAGTTGCTGGGGAGAATGGGGGCCACCGGCCGCCGCTTTGTGCTGGGTGATATGACCGTGACCCGTGCGGTGGTGCAACTGGCAAATGGCGGCCAGGGTTACAGCTATATCACCGGGCGCGATAAGGCCCATGCCGAGCTGTGCGCGCTGATAGATGCCCTGCTGCAACAGCCGGGCAGCCATGAGTTACTACAACAGCAACTGATCGAACCGCTGGCAGCATTACAACAGGAGCAGCACCGGTTACGTGCCCGCGCAATCGCGACCAGCCGGGTGGATTTCTTTACGCTGGTGCGAGGGGATTAAGCCATGACGCTTTTGGCCGGTTTTGACCAACCTATTGAACAATCTCAACATACTTTCCGTTTGATTTTAAAAGCATTAAGCGAACCGGGCGTGACGGTTACGTTGCCAGATAGCCCGGTCTGGGGTGCATTGAACGCCGCCAGCACTGCGATGCTGCTGACCCTGGCAGATCAGGAAACACCGCTTCAGCTCTGTGAAGCATTTAAAAGTGAGCAAGTGCTAACTAACATTCGTTTCCATACCGGTGCCCCGCTGGCTACCCGGCAAGCAGATATCTGCCTGGCCCTGTGGGATAGCCAGTTGCAAGCGGCTGACTTGGCCACATTGCCGCACGGCAGTGAAATCTCGCCGGAGTTCAGCGCCACGCTGGTGGTGCAGATTGTCGCGCTGGAAGGAGGCCAAAAACTGCGTCTTTCCGGCCCCGGCATTGAAAATCAACGGGAAATCGCCCCATGCCTACCGCCTGCGCTACTGCATTACTTGCTCGAACGGCCACAGCGCTTCCCGCTAGGGCTGGACATTGTGTTGACCTGCGGTGAGCGCCTGCTGGCGTTGCCAAGAACCACCCACGTGGAGGAGTACTGATGTACGTTGCGGTAAAAGGGGGCGAAAAAGCCATTGAGGCAGCCCATCAATTGCAGGAAAACCTGCGCCGTGGCGAGCACAGTGTGCCCGCACTCAGCGTAGAACAGATTGGTGAACAGCTTGGGTTGGCGGTAGACCGGGTAATGACCGAAGGCGGTATCTACGATCGCCAACTGGCCGCGCTGGCCATCAAACAGGCCAGCGGCGATCTGGTAGAAGCCATTTTTCTGCTGCGCGCCTATCGCACCACCTTGCCCCGCCTGGCGATAAGCGAGCCACTGGCTAGCGGAAATATGCGGTTGGAACGGCGGATCTCGGCGGTTTACAAAGACTTGCCCGGCGGCCAGGTGCTTGGCCCAACCTACGACTATACCCATCGCCTGCTGGATTTTACCTTGCTGGCAGAAGGTGAAACGCCCCCGGCGCCACAGGCCGATGAGCCATTGCCAGACAGTTGCGCCCATGTATTTAGCCTGCTTGAGCAGCAGCAGTTGGCACCGGCGGAAGTGGATGATGGCAGCACGCCGGACGACATTACCCGCAACCCACCGGTTTACCCCTGTTCCCGCTCGGCACGCCTGCAACAGCTGGTGCGTGGGGATGAAGGTTTCCTGCTGGCACTGAGTTATTCCACCCAACGCGGCTATGGCCGTAACCATCCGTTCGCCGGGGAGATCCGCAGCGGCTGGGTTTCGGTGGAGATCGTACCGGAAGAGCTGGGTTTCGCGCTAGATATCGGCGAGATCCTGTTGACCGAATGCGAGATGGTCAACGGCTTTGTCGACCCCCAGGATCGCCCGCCCCACTTTACCCGTGGCTACGGGCTGGTGTTTGGCCGCTCCGAGCGTAAAGCCATGGCGATGGCGCTGGTGGATCGCGCCCTGCAAACCGCCGAATACGGCGAAACAGCGGCAGGACCGGCGCAGGACGAAGAATTTGTGTTAGCCCATGCCGATAACGTGGAAGCCGCCGGTTTTGTCTCCCACCTGAAACTGCCGCACTACGTCGATTTCCAGGCCGAACTGGAACTGCTTAAACGCCTGCAACAGGCATCTGCCGCCGTGCAGGAGGCCCGCCATGAGTGAAGTATTAACCGGCTATAACCTCGGTTATCTGGATGAACAAACCAAGCGAATGATCCGCCGCGCTATCCTTAAAGCCGTGGCGCTCCCCGGCTATCAGGTGCCATTCGGTGGCCGCGAGATGCCGATGCCTTATGGCTGGGGCACCGGCGGCATCCAGATCACCGCCAGCATCATTGGCCGCGCCGACGTGCTGAAAGTGATCGACCAGGGCGCAGACGACACCACCAACGCGGTTTCCATCCGCCGCTTCTTCCAACGCGTGGCCGGTGTGGCAACCACCGAGCGCACGCCAGAGGCCACGCTGATCCAAACCCGCCACCGCATACCGGAAACGGCATTACAGACGGATCAGATCCTGATTTACCAGGTGCCGATCCCGGAACCACTGCGTTTTATCGAACCGCGAGAAACCGAAACGCGCAAGATGCACGCGCTGGAAGAATACGGCGTGATGCAGGTGAAGCTGTATGAGGATATCGCCCGCTACGGCCATATCGCCACCACCTACGCCTATCCGGTAAAAGTTAACGATCGCTATGTGATGGACCCTTCGCCGATCCCGAAATTTGATAACCCGAAGATGCACATGATGCCAGCGCTACAGCTGTTCGGGGCCGGGCGCGAAAAACGTATCTACGCCCTGCCCCCTTTCACCAAGGTCGAAAGCCTGGATTTTGACGATCACCCGTTCAGCGTACAACAGTGGGATGAGCCCTGTGCCCTGTGCGGATCGCGCCACAGCTACCTGGATGAAGTGGTGCTCGACGATCAAGGCAGCCGGATGTTTGTCTGCTCAGACACCGATTTCTGCCAGCAACAATTAAACCAAGAGGTAGCGCGCTGATGACTTCTGTTCCGTTGAGTTCTACGCCGTTGCTGACAGTCAGCAACCTCACCCATCTTTACGCACCGGGCAAAGGTTTTAGTAATGTGTCGTTCGATATCTATCCCGGCGAAGTGCTGGGCATCGTCGGCGAATCCGGTTCGGGTAAAACCACGCTACTGAAATCAGTTTCTGCCCGGCTGGCACCGCAGCAGGGGCAAATCCTTTACCGCCCGCAGCCCGGGCAGCAGCAAGATCTGTATGCCATGGCGGAAAGCGATCGCCGCCGCCTGTTGCGCACCGAATGGGGCGTGGTGCATCAGCACCCGCTCGACGGCCTGCGGCCACAGGTTTCTGCCGGTGGCAATATCGGTGAACGCCTGATGGCTATCGGCCAGCGCCATTACGGCGAGATCCGCCAGCAGGCCAGCCAATGGCTGGAAGACGTGGAGATCCCGGTTTCCCGCCTGGACGATCTGCCCACCACTTTCTCCGGCGGTATGCAGCAGCGCCTGCAAATAGCCCGTAACCTGGTAACGCACCCGAAGCTGATGTTTATGGACGAGCCGACCGGCGGGCTGGACGTTTCCGTACAGGCACGCCTGCTGGATCTGCTGCGTAATCTGGTGGTGGAAATGCAGTTGGCGGCGGTGATTGTCACCCACGATCTCGGGGTTGCGCGCCTGCTGGCGCACCGTTTGCTGGTGATGAAGGCAGGCGAAGTCGTGGAAAGCGGCCTCACCGATCGGGTGCTGGACGATCCGCATCATCCTTACACTCAGTTGCTGGTCTCTTCGGTACTTTCGTAACACAGGTGACATGATGACGATTAAAATCCGGGTTGAACACCTGAGCAAAACCTTTGTGCTGCACCAACAGCACGGTACCCGCCTGCCAGTGCTGCATGATGCCAGCCTGACCGTCAACAGCGGCGAATGCGTCGTGTTGCACGGCCATTCCGGCAGCGGAAAATCGACCCTTCTGCGTTCTTTGTATGCCAACTATCAGCCAGACAGCGGCCATATCTGGGTTGAGCACCAGGATCGGTGGCTGGAGTTGGTGCGGGCCGAGGCACGCCAAATCCTGGCGGTACGCCGCCACACCATCGGCTGGGTCAGCCAGTTTCTACGCGTGATCCCGCGTATCAGTGCCTTAGAGGTGGTGATGCAACCCCTGGTGGAATCTGGCGTCGAGCGTAGTGAGTCCCGCGAAAGGGCCGCAGCCTTGCTCAGCCAGCTCAACGTGCCGCAACGCCTGTGGCAATTGGCCCCTTCGACCTTTTCCGGCGGCGAACAACAGCGGGTAAACATCGCCCGTGGGTTTATCAAGGACTACCCCATCTTGCTGTTGGACGAACCGACTGCGTCTCTCGACAGCCGCAACAGCGCTGCGGTAGTTAACCTGATCGAACAGGCCAAACAGCGGGGCGCAGCCATCGTCGGTATCTTCCATGATGAAGGTACCCGCCAGCAGGTCGCCGACCGCTTACATACCATGCAGGCCCCACAGCTTCTGGAGACACCATGATTATCAATAACGTCAGACTGGTGCTGGAAGACCAGGTTGTTGCAGGCTCGCTGGAAATGACCGAGGGCGTGATCCGCAGTTTTGCCGAGAAGCCAAGCCAGCTGCCGCAGGCGCTGGATGGCGAAGGGGGCTGGCTGTTGCCGGGGCTGATTGAGCTGCATACCGACAATCTGGACAAGTTTTTCACCCCGCGCCCAAACGTCGACTGGCCAGCACATTCAGCCATGAGCAGCCACGACGCTCTGATGGTGGCCAACGGCATCACGACGGTGCTGGATGCGGTGGCGATTGGTGACGTACGCGACGGCGGGCACCGGCTGGAAAACCTGCAAAAAATGATCGACGCGGTGATCCACAGCCAGCTTGCGGGCGTAAACCGGGCTGAACACCGGCTGCACCTGCGCTGCGAGTTGCCCCATGAAAGCACCCTGCCGCTGTTCGAACAGCTGATGGAAAAACCGGGCGTGTCTTTGGTTTCGCTGATGGACCATTCGCCAGGCCAGCGCCAGTTCGCCTCCAGCGCCAAATACCGTGAATATTACCAGGGCAAATATCACCTCAATGACCAGCAGATGAACGAGTTTGAACAGCAGCAAATCGCGCTGGCTGGCCGCTGGTCGGCGCCAAACCGTGCGGCGATTGCCGCCCACTGCCGGGCACGCAATATTTCACTCGCCAGCCACGACGATGCTACCGCCGAACACGTTGCCGAGTCCTGCGCGTTGGGCAGCGCGATTGCCGAATTCCCGACCACCGAAACCGCCGCTCGGGCCTCACATCAGCAAGGTTTGCAGGTGTTGATGGGCGCGCCGAACATCGTGCGCGGTGGCTCTCATTCCGGCAACGTGGCGGCACATCATCTGGCAGCCCTGGGGGTATTGGATATTCTGTCTTCTGATTACTACCCTGCCAGCCTGCTGGATGCGGCTTTCCGCCTCGCTGCAGACCAGCGAAATACCTTCACGCTGCCGCAGGCAGTACGATTAATCACGCGTAACCCGGCCCGTGCGTTAGGTTTACAGGATCGCGGCCTGATCGCCGAAGGGCTGCGGGCAGATCTGGTGCTGGCAAAGCCGCACGGTGAGCATATCTATGTGCAAAACGTCTGGCGCCAGGGCAAGCAGGTATTCTGATGGCCTATCTTATCTACCTGATGGGCCCGTCAGGATCGGGTAAAGACAGCCTGCTCGAGCGGTTACGGGCAGAAACCCGCACCGGACCGCTGGTGGCGCACCGTTACATTACCCGCCCGGCCAATGCAGGCTGCGAGAATCATATTGCGCTGAGTGAACAGGAGTTCTTGCGCCGTCGGGCCAAAGGGCTATTCGCCCTGGATTGGCAGGCCCACGGGCAACATTACGCCTTTGGCATTGAGGTCGATCTTTGGTTGCTGCAAGGGGTCGATGTGGTGGTGAACGGCTCCCGCGCTCACCTGCCCCAGGCGATACAGCGCTATGGTGCGCAGTTGATGCCCGTCTGTCTGCAGGTTTCCCCTGGCGTGCTGCGCCAGCGGCTGGAACAGCGCGGGCGGGAAACCCCGATACAGATCGAGCAACGGCTGGTGCGCGCAGCCGACTATCAGCAGACCCTGCCAGCCGGTTGTCGCCTGTTGGATAACAACGGCGATCTTGCGCATACGCTCAATGCGTTGCTGATCTTGACCGGGAAACAGCAACAAGGCGCTGTTTTATAAACCCTCCGCCACGGGGAGCGGAGAAACAAATGGGCTCCCCTCGAATAAACAAGGGGTTAGAGAAAACCAGCAGGAGGAAAATATCATGCAACTGACCTTTCTTGGTACGGGCGGCGCTCAACAGGTGCCCGTCTTTGGCTGTGGCTGTCTGGTATGCCAGCGTGCCAGGCGTGAACCTGCGTTCCGACGGCGGCCATGCAGCGCCATGCTTAACTATCTGGGGGAAACGACGTTACTGGATGCGGGATTGAACTCATTGGAAAGGCGTTTTGCGGCGGGGGAAATTCAACGTTTTTTGCTGACACATTACCACATGGATCACGTTCAGGGGTTATTTCCTTTACGCTGGGGCTGCGGAAATTCCATTCCGGTCTATGGCCCGGCAGACGAACAGGGCTGTGACGATCTGTTCAAACACCCCGGTATTCTGGCTTTCCAACCCCCGTTGCAACCCTTTGAAACGGTAGAATTAGGCGGGCTGCAAGTGACGCCTTTACCTTTGATACATTCCAAACTTACCCACGGTTATCTGATCCAGACCCCAGGCAAGGCCTTGGCCTATCTGACCGATACCGTCGGCTTGCCGCCTGAAACCGCACGCTATCTGCAACAGATAAATATCGATTTACTGGTGGTGGATTGCAGCCTGCCGCCGCAAGCGCACGCGCCACGTAACCACAACGACCTGCCTCGCGCCCAGGAGATCCAGCAGCGTCTGCAACCACAACGCACGCTGCTGACGCACATCAGCCATCATCTTGATTTATGGCTGATGGCAAACGAACTGCCACCCGGTATGGAGCTGGCCTTCGATAATCTCAGCGTCGGGCTATAAACGGTGCGAGCAATGCAGCCGATCAGACTCCAGCACCTTTTCCCCGCTGCCGGGGCTAACCGCCTGTGTCAGCAGGGTTTGCGCCACGTCTTTGGCGGCAACACCTTTCCATTTGCCAGGCAACAGGCTAAACAGCGGCTGGCTTAGCCGCTCCAGTAAACGAGGTTTGGCGCGGGAGCCGAATAGCATTGAAGGGCGAACCAGCGTCAAACGTGGCCAGTTTTGTTCACGCAGCGCCTGCTCCATCTCCCCTTTGGTGCGGTTATACAAGAACCTGGAGCGCGGATTGGCACCGATAGCGCTCACCACCAGGCAGTGCTGCGCACCAAGCCGCCGGCCGGCAAGTGCCGTGTCTATTACCAGCTGATAATCCACATGCCGGAAAGCCCCGGCGCTGCCTGCCTGGCTGCGCGTGGTGCCCAGGCAGCAAAACACCACATCTACCGGTTGTGCCAACTGCGCTAACAACTGTTGCAGATCGTTGCCGACCGGGTTTTGCAGTTTGGCATGTACCGGCAGTGCTGTGCGTGTGGGGGCCACAATATCGGTTATCTGCATATCCGCTTGCAGCAAATGCAGCAGTTCGCCCCCCACCAGCCCGCTGGCGCCCGTAATCAATACCCGTGCCATGTGATCTCCTTTCTCTCTACGCTGTTCGCCCAAAGTATAGCCATACCGAAAAGCTATACCCCGATATTTTTTAAGTCATTTTCCTGCCGCTGGCTACGCCAGACAATGGGGAAAATCTCTTCTTGGACTCTACCGGAGATCGCCATGCCTTATCTCGATTTACGCAGCTACTTGGCTGCGCTGGAGCAACAACAGCAGTTGTTACACATTGAGGAACAGGTTAAACCCGAGCCGGATATTTCGGCAGCGGCCTGTGCTGCCAGCAAGCTGGGTGAAAACTCTCCGGCGCTGCTGTTCGAAAATATCCACGGTTACCACGATGCGCGCATCGCCATGAACGTCCATGGCTCCTGGCCCAATCTGGCGATCGCTATGGATATGCCCAAAAATACGCCGTTGAAAAGCCAGTTCTTTGAGTTTGTCCGCCGTTACCAAAACTACCCCGGTGAAGTGGAGCATCGCGCCACTGCGCCTTGGCAGGAAGTGGTGATTGATAAAGACATCAACCTGTTCGATATTCTCCCCTTGTTCCGCCTCAATCACGGCGACGGCGGTTTCTACATCGATAAAGCCAGCGTGGTTTCACGCGATCCCTCTATTGAAGATAACCAAAAAAGCCAGAACGTCGGCATTTACCGCATTGAGGTAAAGGGGCGTAATCGTCTTGGCCTGCAACCGGTACCAGCCCACGACATTGCCATTCATCTGCAACGTGCGGAAGAACTGGGGGTCGATCTGCCGATCGCCATCACCATAGGTAACGATCCGATGATCAGCACGGTTGGCGCGATGCCGATCCTCTACGATCAGTCTGAATATGCCATGGCGGCGGCGCTCAACGGCCAGCCTTACCCGGTGGTTTACAGTGAGTTCAGCGGCCTGGATCTGCCTTGGGGATCGGAGTTTGTGCTGGAAGGGAAGATCCTCTCCAGAGTGCGCGAAGCCGAAGGCCCGTTCGGTGAGTTTACCGGCCACTATTCCGGCGGGCGCCGCATGCCAGTGGTGGAGATCACCCAGGTTTCTCATCGCCGTAAACCGATCTTTGAACATCTCTATCTTGGCATGCCGTGGACCGAGATCGACTATCTGATGGGGATCAACACCTGTGCGCCGCTCTACGTGCAGCTCAAGCAGGCTTTCCCGGAAGTGGTGGCAGTGAATGCGCTCTATACCCACGGGCTGATTGTGATCGTTGCGACCAAAACCCGTTTTGGCGGCTTTGCCAAAGGGGTGGGGATGCGCGTGTTGACCACGCCACACGGCCTGGGCTACGCCAAGATGGTGATCGTGGTGGATGAGACGGTGGATCCCTTTAACCTGCCGCAGGTGATGTGGGCGATCTCGACCAAGTTCAACCCGGATTACGATCTGCTCAAGGTGCCGGGGTTGTCGATCCTGCCGTTGGATCCGGCTTCTCAACCTGCCGGGATGACCAGCAAAGTGATCATTGATGCCACCACGCCAAAGACGCCGGAGGAGCACGGCCACTTTTCACAGGAGCTTAGCGATCCGATCACCACCAACGAGTGGGTCGGAAAATTACAAACCCTGATTGAAACGGCGAAAGCGGGCCATTAAGGAGAATCTCATGAATCAGTACCCTGAAAAATGCCCGCGCTGCGAGTCTGCCGGGCCGGAAGCTCTCAGCCATTCACCGGTAGCGGGCGCCTGGACGGTGTTCCATTGCCCAACCTGCTTCTTTACCTGGCGCAGCACCGAGCCGGATTTCATTACCGACCCGGCCAAGTACCCCCCAACTTTAAATTTGCCCCGGCAGAGATGGCGAATTTTGGGGTCATGCCAGCGATCTCTGAACGTAAACGCCGCTAGCCCTTCCTTCGGGGAGAGGCGGCGTTACCCGTTGCTTTATCCTGAATTATTCGCTATTTCAGGCAGTAAGCTGGCGGTGTGCTTTAAATAATCCACCACCGCACGTAGTGCAGAACGGGTTTCCTGCTGCGTGCGGTACAGCATCACCAGATCGTCGGCCACCGCGTCCAGTTCCGGAACCGGGATCGCCACCACCCCTTCCCAGACCTGTTCCTTTGGCAACATGGGTAACAGCGCGATCGCCATATTCTGCTGTGCCAGATAGCGCATCATCGGTACATCGCTGGCATCGGCAAACACCTGCGGCTGCAACCCCTGTTTGGCAAAGCTTTGCAGCACCTGCTCATACACCCCGAACCCCGATTTGCGCCGCAACAGCGTCAACGGCCAGGCCTGCAACTGCTTCAGGCTCAGCGTGGCATGCTGCGCCAAGGGGGAATCCGGATGGCACAACGCCCGGAAGCTGGCATGGGCCAAGGGAGTGATGGCGATATCGGCCTCGTTGATGGTCAGGGGTAAGTGGACCAATGCCAGATCGATACGTTGCTTATCCAGCAACTCTTCCAGATGCCGTGTATCCCCCTGGTACAGCGAAAAGCTGAGCTCAGGCCGCTGTTGGCGTAACCTCTGCATCATCTGCGCAACCCTTGGAATACCCATCGAAACGGTACCAATGCGCACCACGCCCCGTTGCCCCTCACCAAAGGCCTGCATTTCTTCTTCCACGTCCGCCGCCATTTGCAGCAGATGGCAGGCGCGCTGATACAGATAACGCCCAGCCTCTGTCGGGGCCATCCCCCGGCTGGAGCGCTCAAACAGCTTTACCCCCACTGCTCTTCCAACTGCGACAAGGCCTTGCTGAGCGGCGGCTGGGCGATATACAGCACGTCTGCCGCCGCAGAAACCGAACCTTGTTCGACCACCGCTTTAAAATAGCTGAGGGGTTTTAGCTTGATCATGGCGCCTCACCGTGCGGGTTTAACGTCGGTAACCAAGGTCGGTAGATCCCAGGTTCCGCCCAAGCGGATATAACGGCACATACCGGTGGTGGATTCTCTGCTTTTACGGAACACCTCCCCTCCCACACCCAACTGGCCATTCCCCAGCAATCCCCAGGCCCCGGCCTTTCTGGGCCATTGAAATCTCCCCTTCGCCATAGTCCGAAGCGGAATTTGTCACCAATACCGGGGGGTGTTCAACGCGCTGTCGATAACCCAGTAACCATAGCCTTCGTTATAGGCTGCCCGCCAACACAGCGCAGAGATAAGCGCATGGTCTTTATCCAATGGAGTCAGCGTGATGCCACCCTCACCTTGCTCGCCGTTATCCTGAGGGGACTGCATGCGTTCGCAATCATCCTGCTGCAACGTTGCCAACAGCTTTGGTTTCAACGCGGCGATTTCTGCTGCAGTAAGTGGGCGCGCCTGCGCTTTAGCCACCTTCACCGCCTGAATAACCGGGGCAGCAATCGCGGCTGGCACTGTGGCTTCCGGTTGGTCGCCTTTTTTAGTCATTGCGCCTGGCGTGCCGATGCGCCCCTGAACATCGTCCATTTTCAGCAATGCCGCCGACGCCCCTTCACCTGAGAGCACAAAAGGAGCCGGGCCACCTTTAAATTCGACTTTGCCGCGGCCTTTGACGGCGTTGATCAGCGCCAGGGTCTGGGTTTTTGACAGTTGCCAATCGCCATCCTTTGCCAGTTTGAGCGAGCCGAGCGGCTTATCATTAATCCACAGCGTCAGTTTGGCCACCGGGGTTGAACCATCAGACTCTATATCTGCCAAGGTCACCTCACCCGTTGGCACGGTCCCTGGGCCTGCAATGCGCGTGAGCAGGACGGAACCACCGGACTCCCCTTCATCCTCAGCGTAACCCGCAGCGCGGCAGGTATGGGTGTTATCACAAACCAATTCCCAGTTCTTATGACTAAAAGAAACGCCGCTGTCTTGCGCCTGCGCGGAGGGAATAAAGGCGCCCATCAACATGAATACTGCTATCTCTCTGTTTCGCATGCCCTAATCCCTTAATTTCGGCCACAGATAATGTATTTTTTCTGGTTAATCCGGTCGCGAACGCACCCAGTGCAGCTTTTTGCCAAAGCCCAAGGTGTTATCGGTCATTTTCACTTCCTGCAAACCGATCTGCCAAATAGGGGCTTTCATCACCTTGGCTACCGGAAAGCGTTTACAGTAGCGTGCACGCGCCAGCAGCGCTTCATCGCCCTCCAGCAACGTGATTTTACCGGCATATTGCACCCCTTTAATCAAGGCAACCGTTTTTGGCTGCGGGGCAACGGTGCCGACGACCTGGCCGTTCTGCTGCATCAGGCCGCCGTGGCGGGTGTGCGGCTCGGTCATCAGCCACAGCGCCATGCGCTCGGCGTCAAACACATAAAAGCAGTTGGCGCACCACATCTCCAGGCCATTACCGGCGCAAAGCGTAAGTACATGCTGCCTGGTGAGAAAACGGATAATATGCAGCTGATCTTCGGTCTGGTTCAACGTAAGTTCTCCTCTTCGCCTGCGCTATCTTACCCCCGCATTTGAAGGCAGTCACAATTGGCGACAATTTAGGACTAACTCCAAAGTAGCATATTAATAATTGATTACTGCATTAATATGCAAATCAAACCACATTCGCGCAATAACAAATAACAAACATCTTAGCCATAATATGGTTATTCCCTCCCCATAGTGGCAGACCGTTTCCCAAACCGGGGTTAGCTTAAGCAAAATTTACCTGGGCGGCAGATCCTTTTGTATCAATTAATTCACATTCCAAAATAACGCCATAAGCCATATCTATTCACCTCAATGAATATAAAGTGAATATTTACGTATAAAATCCGCTATTTGCGTGATAAAAATCACATTTTTTGCGGTTTTATTCGCTAGAATGGCGCCATCTTTTCACTAAAACAGGTGGATTAGAAATGGAAAACAATAATCGAAAAATGGCGCACATCCGACGAACTACGCATATTATGATGATGGCTCATCGTAGTTGCTTTAGCTTTGCCTTCTTTAACTTCAGATAACCTTCCCCTCTCCTGCGTTCTTATTGTGCAGTGCAGAACGTCTTATGCCAAAAAATAAATTTATGCGCCTGATGGCGACGGCATCACTTTGTCTTTAATCAAGACAGGGTTAATTCGAACTCTCTGCAACTTCGCATAAGAGCGAAAACTATTTCGTAAAAATAAATCCGTAACCGGGTAATGTCAGATAAACATTACTGCGATATTGCATACCTTTATTTTAACGGAAATATTTTTCGGCAACGCATTTATTTGCCGACGGGATATTTTCGTCTGAAGAATGAGAAAAATGAAAAAATTAAAAATTGCTGCTAATCAGAAAACCTTTTCCTGCTTTGAAACCGCTCGTGATATTACCGATGTACATCACAGTGATTTCAATGACGTGGCCGCCATTGTGCTTTCCGTTGATGACGTGCAGCAGGGTATGGTGGCGCAGTTGGAAGAAACCGGCCTGAATATCCCGATCTTTGTGGCGGTCTGCTGTGAAGAGGAGCTGGATAACGCCGTATTACCGGCACTGCAGGGGGTATTTGAGCTTTGCGGTAATAATATCCAGTTTTACGGCAAGCAGTTAGAGGCCGCGGCGGTAAAATATGAAAGCGAATTGCTGCCACCGTTCTTTAATACCCTGACCCAATATGTCGAAATGGGTAACGCGACCTTCGCCTGCCCAGGCCACCAGGGTGGGGAGTTCTTCCGCAAGCATCCGGCTGGCCGCCAGTTCTTTGATTTTTATGGTGAAACCATCTTCCGTTCCGATATGTGCAACGCCGACGTCAAACTGGGTGACTTGCTGATCCACGAAGGTGCGCCTTGCGATGCACAAAAACATGCCGCCAAGGTGTTCAATGCCGATAAAACCTACTTCGTGCTTAATGGCACCTCGGCTTCTAACAAGGTGGTGACCAACGCCCTGCTGACCCGTGGCGATCTGGTGCTGTTTGACCGCAACAACCATAAATCCAACCATCATGGTGCGTTGATCCAGGCCGGTGCGACTCCGATCTACCTGGAAACCGCCCGTAACCCGTTCGGCTTTATCGGCGGGATTGATGCTCACTGCTTCGAAGAACGCTATCTGCGCCAGCAAATCAGCGAAGTTGCCCCGGAGCGCGCCAGGGAAGCACGCCCATTCCGCCTGGCGATTATCCAGTTGGGAACTTATGACGGCACCATCTATAACGCCCGCCAGGTGGTAGACAAGATTGGCCACCTGTGTGACTACATCCTGTTTGACTCCGCATGGGTTGGTTACGAGCAGTTTATTCCGATGATGAAAGACTGCTCGCCGCTGTTGCTGGAACTGAATGAAAACGATCCGGGGATTATCGTTACCCAATCGGTGCATAAACAGCAGGCCGGGTTCTCGCAGACGTCGCAGATCCATAAAAAAGACAAGCACATCAAAGGGCAGGATCGCTACTGCAACCATAAGCGTTTCAACAACGCCTTTATGCTGCATGCTTCCACCAGCCCGTTCTATCCGCTGTTTGCCGCGCTGGATGTCAATGCCAAAATGCACCAAGGCAAAAGCGGCCAACGCCTGTGGAAAGAGTGCGTTCGCATCGGTATTGAAGCACGCAAGATGCTGCTGGAAACCTGCTCAATGATCAAACCCTTCGTGCCAGAGCAGATCGACGGCAAGGCGTGGCAATCCTACAGCACTGAGATCATGGCCAACGATCTGCGTTTCTTTAACTTTGTCCCTGGCGAAAAGTGGCACGCCTTCGAAGGTTATGAAGAATCACAATACTTCGTCGATCCATGCAAACTGCTGTTAACCACGCCGGGGATCGATACCGCCAGCGGGGAGTACAGCAGCTTTGGTATTCCGGCCACCATTCTGGCCAACTACCTGCGCGAGAACGGCATAGTACCGGAAAAATGTGATCTCAACTCGATCCTGTTCCTGCTTACCCCGGCGGAAGATAACGCCAAAATGCAGCACCTGGTGGCGCTGATTGCCCGCTTTGAAAAACACGTTGAACAAGATTCCTTGCTGAGTGAAGTGTTGCCGACGGTCTATAAAAATAACCAACAGCGCTACCAGAATTATACCCTACGCCAGCTTTGCCAGGAGATGCACGATTTATACGTTAGCTATAACGTGAAAGAACTGCAGAAAGAGATGTTCCGTAAAAGCTATTTCCCCCGCGTGGCGATGGATGCACAAACGGCCAATACCGAGTTTGTCCGTGGCAAGGTGGAATTAGTTTCTCTGGCTAAAGCCGAAGGGCGAATTGCGGCTGAAGGTGCTTTACCTTACCCACCGGGCGTGCTTTGTGTGGTTCCTGGAGAAATCTGGGGCGGTTCTGCGCAGCGCTATTTCCTGGCATTGGAAGAAGGCATCAACTTATTACCGGGATTCGCCCCTGAATTACAAGGCGTTTATATCCAGCAAGATGAAGACGGCTGGAACCGGGCTTACGGTTATGTCATGAAAGCTTAATTACCTTACAGGGAGGCGGCAGTATGCTGCCGCCGCAAATATAAATACTCTCGAATATCAGATTGAAGATAATTCGCGGGGTATACAAGAGAAAACTGTCATGAGCAAATCCAATAATAAAATGGGGGTCGTTCAATTAACGATCCTGACTGCGGTCAATATGATGGGTTCCGGCATAATTATGCTGCCAACCAAGCTGGCGGAAGTCGGCACTATTTCTATCGTTTCCTGGTTGGTCACTGCGGTGGGTTCCATGGCGTTGGCCTATGCCTTTGCCAAATGCGGCATGTTCAGCCGCAAATCCGGTGGGATGGGCGGTTACGCCGAGTATGCCTTCGGTAAGTCCGGCAACTTTATGGCCAACTACACCTATGGCGTTTCGCTGCTGATCGCCAATATCGCCATCGCTATTTCTGCCGTGGGTTATGGCACCGAGCTGTTCGGCGTAGCCCTGACACCACTGGGCATCTGCATTGCCACTATCGCCGTGCTGTGGCTGGCGACCGTGGCCAACTTCGGTGGTGCACGCATCACCGGGCAGATCAGTGGCATCACCGTCTGGGGGTGATCATCCCGGTGGTCGGCATCTCTATTATCGGCTGGTACTGGTTCAGTGGCACGGCCTATATGGCGGCCTGGAACCCGCACGCAGTACCGACTTTTGAAGCCGTCGGGGCGTCTATCTCAATGACCTTATGGGCCTTTCTGGGGTTGGAATCTGCCTGCGCCAATACTGACGTGGTTGAGAACCCGGAACGTAACGTGCCTATCGCCGTACTGGGCGGCACGCTGGGTGCAGCGGTGATTTACATTATTTCCACCAACGTGATCGCCGGGATTGTACCGAATATGGATCTGGCCAACTCCACCGCGCCTTTCGGGCTGGCGTTCTCGCATATGTTCAACCCGACGGTGGGTAAAATCATCATGGCGCTGATGGTGATGTCTTGCGTTGGCTCACTGCTCGGCTGGCAGTTCACCATCGCACAGGTGTTTAAATCTTCTGCCGACAGCGGTTTCTTCCCGAAAATCTTCTCCAAGGTCAGTAAAGCCGATGCACCGGTTAAGGGCATGCTGACCATTGTGATTATCCAGAGCGTGATGTCGTTGATGACCATCAGCCCATCGCTGAACAAGCAGTTCAACGTGCTGGTTAACCTGGCGGTGGTGACCAATATCATCCCGTACATCTTGTCGATGGCGGCGCTGGTCATCATCCAGAAAGTGGCAAAAGTACCGGAGAACAAGGCACGCATCGCCAACGTGATCGCCGGAATTGGTGCTCTGTACAGCTTCTATGCGCTCTACAGTTCTGGTGAAGAAGCGATGATGTGGGGCGCGATTGCCACCTTCCTTGGTTGGACACTGTACGGCATCGTCTCACCTCGTTTTGAGCTGGCCGATAAAAAAGTCTGATTTATTTGGGTAGTAACTCCCTGGGCGCGAAAGCGCCCATTGGGGCCCAAATTAGCGCAGTAGCTTCAAGTTACCCGTCAAAGATTTTACCCACTTATCCGGACCCACCAGACCCACCCCATCGATAAGTTCCTCGGTAAGATCTCGCTCTGGAAATGCCTGTTCGTATTGTTCAAAAGCATGCAGGGAGCGGGCAAAAGCAGGGAATGGCACGACAGCGCGTTCACCTGCCGACTGCAATGCTTTGAGCATGAGCGCCTTTATCTGTATTGCATCACCTTGCAGGATCGGCACCGGATATTTAGAACTGACATCAATTCGGTTGCCGTTGGTATCGCTTAGCGCTGTCCCTGCCAACATAGGAAATTTTGCCGCCATGCCGATGGCTATCGCGCTGACGGTGTTAGCTAATAATCCCAACGGAAGCTCTGGGTTCACGATGATGGCAAGCCGCATTTTTTCTGACATTCGCCGGTTCCTTTCTGTGAGTGTTTTCTGCCTACGAGCATAGCAATGGCTCACTGAAAAGTGCTTTCTTTTAGCGTGTAGAATCCCTGTTATTTGGTAGACTCTACCTGGAATAAAATTAAATTGGGTAAAATATGTCAATTTCAAAAATCGCACCGGTAGACTTGCGTATTCTCAAAGAATTACAGCATGCAGGCCGCATGACCAATCAGGAATTGGCAGATAAGATCGGCATGGCGACTTCCCCTGTTGGCGGCGAGTCCGGCAGTTGGAGGAAAGTGGCGTGATCACCGGCTATCAGGCCAAGATAGATCGCCATAAAGCCGGGCTCGGGCTGATGGCGTTTATCCGCGTCAAAATTGACAGCCACAGCAAGGAAGAAGCTCAGCGGTTTGAACGGCAGGTTGGTGAGTTGAAGCCGGTAGTCGCCTGCTACGCGATTGCAGGCGATGCCGATTTTCTGTTGCAAGTCGTTGCTGAAGACCTCGACAGTTTCTCCACTTTTGCCATGGAAGTAGTGCGCAGGCTGGCAGGCATTAAAGAGATGCAAACCAGCTTTGTCCTGCGCGAGGTAAAACCGCTGGATGTATTGCCGCTGGAACAGGGCTGAGCGGCAGTGAACCGCATGACAGGTTCAAAAGAGTGACTGATTCTTTTCTAAGCTGCCTGTACGGAAGCAAACATCAAGTCAACACAGCTCCACACAATTCAACACATCTGATATTTTAACTCTATTTTATAACTGGTTATGAATTTTCATTGTCAACAAAGTTCAACTGGCGTTACCCTGTTTCAACAACTACCTGGGGGCCTAAATGGGGGCCCTAAACATCATTTCTACCCGAGGTTCTCATGTCATGACAACCTGCCAAGAGTCTGAGTGCATTGGATATCAGGAACACAAAACCCAGTGATAAAGAGTACAAGCTTTATGATGGTAACGGGCTCTACCTGTTGGTCAAACCCAACGGAGCCAAATACTGGCGTATGAAGTATCGAATCTATGGCAAAGAGAAAAAGCTGGCTATCGGTGTCTATCCCAAAATCTCATTGGCACAGGCACGTATCGAACGGGAGAATGCCCGTAAACAGCTCGCTGAAGGCAAAGATCCCAACACGCTGAAACGGACCACTCGAATTTCTGAGAAACAGCATCATGAAGATACGTTTGAAACCATCGCCATGGAGTGGTTTAACTACAAATCACAACAGTCTGGTGACTGGGTAGCAACTCACGCCTATGATGTCAAATCGGGGCTGGTTAATGATGTCTTTCCCCATATTGGTAAAATCCCCATTCGAGATATCACCCCAAGGCTATTACTTGACGTACTGCGGCGACTGGAAAAACGAGGGGTGTTTGTTCGCTTACGTAAAGTTCGTCAGCACTGCCACCAAATCTTTGTTTACGCCATGGCGCTTGAACTTGTCAATTCCAATCCGGCCAGTGATTTAGCCAAACTGCTTAAAACCCCGGTTTCCGACAACCTGCCGCATCTGAAAGAAGAAGAGTTGCCCGAGTTTCTTCGTACACTATCAGCTTATGAGGCCAACCCGGTATTGCAGATTGCGACCAAGATACTGTTACTGACGGGAGTTCGTACCATGGAGTTACGACTGGCAGAATGGGATGAGTTTGATTGGGAGAATGCGATATGGATTATACCGACAGAGAAGATGAAAATGCGACGCCCTCATCTGGTACCGCTATCTTCTCAAGTGATTGCGTTACTCAAGCAACTTCAGAATCTAACAGGCGGGCACCGTTTGTTATTGCCGGGACGTGATGCCCTGGATAAACCTCGTGCAGAAGCGGTCATTAACCACATGCTTTATGACTTGGGGTATAAAGGGAGAACAACCGGCCACGGGTTTCGACATACGTGAAGTACCCTCTTACATGAGAAAGGCTTTAACTCGGTCTGGATTGAACTTCAGTTAGCATATGTGGATAAAAACAGCATCCGGGGTACGTATAACCACGCCCTGTATCTCGACCAACGGCGAAATATGATGCAGTGGTACGCCGATTACATCGATAGCTTGGAACATGGAGGAGTCATTCCGAACCTTCCTGTTTCGTAGTAACCGATCTTACAAATCCACTATCACCAGTGGTGATGTTGCATTATGCCATTGCTTATTTTTTGCAATAAATTTTACGCGGTGAGCGAGAATACCGTCAACAAAGCTTTGCGTGTGATGAGCTATGACATGAAGACAGAGGTTTCCGGGCTATGGCATGTAGTGCATTGATTGAGTCGGGATTGTGGTCGAGGGATGCGGTATAACGGCAGATAACCGGCCACCGCCATCTTCAACCACTTCCATCAACCGTTTGAGACCCGTCAGCGTATTACCGTTCAGGTCATGCGCCTCATCAACAAACAGTGCAACCGGCGCTTACCTTTTTTGACCAGTTCCTGCAGTTCCCGCTCGCGGCGTTCACCTTGTTTGGGGATCTGCACCTGCTTATCCTGCGCCAGATCGTAAAACAGGGCGTTAATCAGCGTTGCGAGCCGGACACTGTGCCTATCTACCGACAGGGAACGGGCGACAATAATTTTGTTTTCATCCATCAGTTGCTACTGTAGGCGGCGCAGGGTGACCGTTTTGCCACTCCCGACCACGCCACAGACGGCTATCACTCGCCCTTCGCGTATCGCCCCTTTAATGTCTTTCATCAGCTTCTTATGGTGGGCTGTTTCATAATACCCCGCCTGTTCAATCTGATTGTGGATACGTTGGAAAGAATTGGTGAAGTTGAGGTTTGAGGCACGGTTGGGAGTAAAGTGTCGTGCAAACGCCCGACACTTCATTCAAGCCGGCATTATGCGTAGTATATTGAAAGTGTTCTTTGTTATCGGATGTCTCTCATGGCTTACTCTATCGGCGAATTTGCCCGGCTTTGCGGAATAAACGCAACCACATTACGCGCCTGGCAGCGTCGTTACGGCCTGCTCAAACCGATGCGCACCGATGGTGGACATCGCCAGTACAGTGATGATGATGTCCAGCAGGCGCTCAAAATTCTCGACTGGGTAAAAAAGGGGTCACCATCAGCCAGGTGAAACCCCTGCTGGCTCGCCCGACAGAAGGTCAGACAAACAACTGGCACACTCTGCAAGAGAGAATGCTGCAGTTGCTTAAAGAGGGAAAAATCGAATCGCTGCGCCAGCAGATTTACGCTTCTGGCCGCGAGTATCCTCGCCCGGAGTTGGTCAAGGAAGTGCTGCGCCCGCTGCGCAGTAAAGTCTCTGCCAATATTCCGGCGATGATGACCCTGCGCGAGATCCTGGATGGCATTATCATTTCCTACACCTCATTTTGCCTCGAAAGGGACAAAAAAGCGGCAGGGGATAACTATCTGATCACCGGCTGGTACCTGTCAGACCCGTGCGAAATCTGGCTGGAAGCGCTCAGGCGTACTGGTCAAGGACAGCACATTGATGTCCTTCCCGTTCCGCCTGCCAGTCTGGCTCCGGAGCTGTTTCCTGAACGAAAATGGCTGCTTGTCATGACAGGTAAACTCACCCCCGCCCGCAAACAACAGATTGAACTGTGGCAACAACAGGTGATATCTCTTGAGGTCATTACACTTTGACGTTGTTCTTCCGTTAATTATCATAAAAGTTTGAATATTTATTTTTCACCGGGATGCTACCTTTTTCCTGTTTGTTTCAACCCCTACAGGAAATCATGATGATAAAAGCTACCGGTCTTATTCTGTTAACCTCTCTGGCAACAGCTCCTGCCGCTTTCAGTGCCCCTGCTGGCACGCTGAGCGTCCATATTCTGAACCAACAGACAGGTATTCCCTCGCCGAATGTTACCGTCACGCTTGAAAAAGAGCAGCAAAACAGCAGGGTCACGCTGGCTAGCGGTAAAACGGACGAAGACGGACGTATCAAATCTCTCTATCCACAGGACAAGGATATGCTGCCGGGAATTTACAAAGTGACCTTCAAAACCGGTGACTATTTCCACTAACAGAAGCAAACGTCGTTCTTCCCGGAGATCCCGGTGATGTTCACCGTCACCAAGACCAATGAAAAACTGCACATCCCACTGCTGTTAAGCCAGTATGGATACTCGACCTACAAAGGAAGTTAAAGATAAAGCATGCTCATGTTGCGCAGTTAACAGCATGAGCATGCAAACTTAATACGTTGAAGCTACTGAGAAAATAATTATCACCCCTCCAAAGTTGGACAAACATAAATAATTGTGTAAGTTTTAACTATGCAATAACGCTACGTTGTTCACTTCCAGGTGAGGCTCATGAGCTCTATGCCATCCATCATTACCCGGTTTGTTGATTATTACAGCAAGCTGGATAACCAGCCGCCATCTGCGTTGGCGGAGATCTATCATGCTGATGCCAGGCTGAGCGACCCGTTTGGTGAGCATCAGGGTCTTTTGTCGATCCAGCGTTACTTCACTCATCTATTGGCCAACGTAAAGCATTGCCGCTTTACCATCGATACCCCCTCTGCGAAGGCCATCGTTTTGCCGTAACTTGGGCAATGCATTGGTCTCACCCGCGGATTTCAGGGGGAGAAACACTAGTCCTCGCAGGATGTTCAATCGTCGATGTGCAGGATAACCTGATTATTCGCCAGCGCGATTACTACGATGCCGGGGAGATGATTTACGAGCGTCTTCCCCTTCTTGGCTGGGCGGTGCGAAGTGTTAAAAGGAGAATGCGCTCATGATGACTGTCCTCATCACCGGCGCAAGCTCCGGCATTGGTGCCGGGCTCGCGAAGTCCTGGGCCGATGACGGCTGCCACGTCATTGCCTGCGGGCGAGACCGGGCCAGGCTGGAAGCACTGCAACAGTACAGCCCGAATATCAGGTTACGCGTGTTCGATATGACGGACAGGGAGGCCTGCCGTCTGGCGCTTGCAGATTGCAGTGCCGATCTGATCGTTCTTTGTGCGGGAACCTGCGAATACCTGAAGCAGGGTGTGGTGGATGCCGCTCTGGTGGAACGAGTGATGAGTACCAACTTCCTGGGGCCAGTGAACTGTCTGGCCGCACTTCAGACCCTGCTTCTTCCAGGAAGTCGCGTGGCGCTGGTCAGTTCGATGGCGCACTGGCTGCCGTTCCCACGAGCAGAGGCGTATGGCGCGTCAAAAGCCGCCCTCACCTGGTTTGCCAATAGCCTGCGCCTTGACTGGGAGCCTAAAGGCATTGCCGTCACGGTTGTCTCACCGGGCTTTGTAGATACGCCGCTTACCCGTAAAAATGATTTTGCCATGCCCAGCCAGGTGAGCGTCGACGATGCCGTGAAGGCGATCCGTCGCGGGCTGGCGAAAGGGAAAAAGCACATCGCCTTTCCCACCGGATTCAGCCTGGTCATGAAGCTGCTTTCAGGGCTCCCGAATTTCCTTCAGCGCAGGCTGTTGCGCAGGATGGTTCGCTCATGAAAATCGCCATTATCGGCAGCGGTATCGCAGGGCTCACCTGCGCCTGGAGGCTGGCCGGACATCATCAGGTCACACTTTTCGAAGCGGAACCCACTGTGGGTGGGCATACCGCCACGGTGGATGTGACCACGCCGCAGGGCACGTATGCCATCGATACCGGGTTTATCGTCTACAATGACCGTACCTATCCGCGCTTTATGGGTCTGCTCAGCGAGCTGGGCATCAGCGGGCAAAAAACGCAGATGAGCTTCTCCGTGCATAATCCGCAAAGCGGGCTTGAGTACAACGGCCACACCCTCACCTCGCTGTTTGCACAGCGTCGTAACCTGGTTAATCCGGCGTTTTGGGGGCTGTTGAGAGATATTGTACGCTTCAACCGCCTGGCAAAAGAGGCGTTGGTGGGCGATGTTAACGAAAATGCCACGCTGGAGACTTTTCTCGAACAGCACGGCTTCAGCGCGTTTTTCGCGCGTCATTATATCCTGCCGATGGGGGCTGCCATCTGGTCCTCGTCACTGCAGGAGATGCGCCGCTTCCCGCTTCCGCTGTTTTTGCGCTTCTTTGAGCATCACGGCCTGCTGGACGTTACTCACCGTCCGCAGTGGTATGTGGTGCCCGGCGGTTCTCGCGAGTACGTTCGCGCCATTTTGGCCCAGTTGGGTGACCGCCTGACCCTGCGCCTCAACGCTCCGGTGCAGCAGGTCATCCGCCACAACGGGGGCGTTGAAATCCAGCTTGCGCAGTCGAGCCACACGTTCGACCAAGTGATCTTCGCCTGCCATTCCCCACAGGCGCTGGCGATGCTTGCTCATCCTACTCCTGCAGAAAGCGAGGTTCTGGGCGATATTAGCTGGCAGCATAACGAGGTGGTTTTGCACAGCGATCCACGCTGGCTGCCGGTGCGCGAGCGTGCCTGGGCAAGCTGGAACTATCGCCTGAGCGAACGGGACCAGGCCAGCGCCGGCGTCACCTACAACATGAATATCTTACAAGGGTTACCTGAGGGTAGCCCCCTGTTCTGCGTCACCCTGAACCCGGAAACGCCGGTGGACGAGCGCTATGTCTGGAAACGCTTTGTCTACGAGCACCCGCTGTTCAACCCGAAAAGCTGGCGCACCCAGTCGCGCCGCGGCGAGATTAACGGCCACCAACGGAGCTGGTTCTGTGGAGCTTACTGGTACAACGGTTTTCACGAGGATGGGGTACGTAGCGCGTTGGACGTGGTGAAAGGGATCGCTGCCGGGGAGGACCTGTAAGATGAACAGCTGCCTTTACCAGGGTGTGTTACGCCATCGTCGCTTCCAGCCGAAATCACACCATTTTCGCTATAAC
This sequence comes from Serratia sp. L9, assembly GCF_050632285.1. Lineage (NCBI taxonomy): Bacteria > Pseudomonadati > Pseudomonadota > Gammaproteobacteria > Enterobacterales > Yersiniaceae > Serratia > Serratia sp. L9. The sequence goes on from NZ_CP192591.1 coordinate 510,330, forward strand.
GTGTTTATGGCCTGGATCGATCTGGACGAGTTGGATGCGCTGCCGTCGGCGGGGATCCGCCGTAATCGATTTGCCGCGGCCACCTTCCATGACGCGGATTACCCACTCGGCGCACCGCTTAAAGAGAACGCCCTCGACCGGCTGCAAACCCTGACCGGGGAACGTCCCGATGGCCGCGTCATGCTCCTGACCCAGCTTCGTTATTTCGGCCTCCATTTTAATCCGATCAATCTCTACTACTGCTATGACAGTACGGGCATCCTGCGCTGGATATTGGCCGAAGTGCGCAACACCCCGTGGAACGAGCGCCATTACTATGCGGTGGATGGCCAGGTGGCTCGCCCGCAGCCGAAAGCCTTCCATGTCTCCCCGTTTAACCCGATGGATATGGTCTATCACTGGCGCTTCAACGCCCCCGGTAAAACGCTGCATATGCATATCGAAAATCATCAGGAGTCGAAGGTGTTCGACGCCACGCTCGCGCTTCGCCGTGAGCACCTAACGCGTGCGACCCTGAGATCGATATTGCTGCGCATACCGCTGATGACCCTGAAAACCATCCTGGCGATTTACTGGCAAGCGTTACGGCTGTGGCTTAAACGCGTGCCGTTGTACAACCATCCCGTCAGAAGGAGTTAGCGCTTATGACCGATCCTGCCTTTGCGCTTGAATCCGATATCCCTCGTAACGCCCGTATCGCGCGCTGGCTACTCTTTCGTTTGCTTAGCGGTATCCGCGAGGGCTCGCTCACCGTGCGAGAAGGACAGCAGCCCCTCCATTTTGGTGATGAGTCCTCCACGCTGCGTGCTGAAGTGCAAATCCTCACGCCGGGTGTTTACTGGCGTCTGCTCACCGGCGGCAGCCTCGCCGCGGCCGAATCCTGGATGGAGGGTGAGTGGGAGACGCATCAGTTAACCCCGCTTTTGCAGATCCTGGCCCTCAACGGCAAGGTGCTGGGAAGGCTGGAAAGTGGCTTTCGCCTGCTGGGCAATCCCTTGGAGCGGCTTCGCCACTGGACGCGGCGTAACTACCGCAAACAGGCGCGGGAAAACATCTCCGCCCATTACGACCTGGGTAACGAATTCTATGCGCACTTTCTCGATGAAGATCTGCTCTACTCCAGCGCGCTGTTCACCGCCGACGACCAGGCACTCTCCCAGGCCCAGCAGGCAAAAATGGCGCGTCTGTGCGAACAACTGGCGCTAACCGCAAGCGATCATCTGCTGGAAATCGGCACCGGCTGGGGGGCAATGGCGGAATACGCCGCCCGTCACTACGGCTGCCGCGTCACTACCACGACGCTGTCGCAGGAGCAGTACATCTGGGCTACAGAGCGGATTACCCGTGCGGGATTGCAAGACAGAGTACAGATTCTGCTGTGCGACTACCGCGACCTGACCGGAGAATTCGACAAACTGGTATCGGTTGAGATGATTGAAGCCGTGGGTAAACGCTACCTGCCGGACTTCTTCCGCACCTGTCAGGCGCGCCTGCGCCCGGGCGGCAGAATGGCGATTCAGGCCATCACCATTCAGGATCAGCGCTACCGCGACTACAGCAAAAGCGTCGATTTTATCCAGCGTTACATCTTCCCCGGCGGGTTCCTACCGAGCATCACGGCAATGAGTGAACTGATGACGCGTCACACCGATTTTGTCGTCCGTAATCTGTTCGATATGGGGCCAGACTATGCCCGCACGCTGACGCACTGGCGGCAGCGTTTTCTGCACGCCTGGCAGGACATTGAAAAGCTCGGTTTCGATGACAGGTTCCGCCGTATGTGGCTCTACTACTTTGGCTACTGCGAAGCCGGTTTTAACGCACGCACCATCAGCGTGGTGCAACTGACCGCCGAGCGCGTATGAACCGCTCTGTGCAGATCGTGCTGATGGCTCTCGCGTTCGATCTCTACTGGACGCTGGTAGTGTTGTTTCGCGAGCGCGGCCTGTTTCTGTGGCTCGCCCTGGCGATCCTGGCCTGTCTGATGCTGTCGCCTGCACACCGTGTTTACGCCCTGCTGCTGGCCGCAGCGGGCTGCAGTCTGGATGCCCTCTGGGTGCAGACGGGGCTGTTCGGCTTTAACAGCGACGCACTGTTGCCCCTGTGGATGATGGCGCTGTGGCTGATGTTCGCCACCGTCTGGATCCACTTGATCCACACGACCACGCTGCCGGGGTGGATGCTGGCTCTGCTGGCAACCGTTGGCGGTCCCGTCGCGTATGTGATTGGCGAACGTCTGGGTGCCATTACCTTCCGGGAGCCGACCTTGATCGTCGTCAGTTGGATAGCACCGGGTTGGCTGGTTCTGATGCTGTTGTTCCATATTCTGACGGGGAGGCGACAATGAGAACCTCTTTACTGATGCTGCTGTGGTTGGCGGCCATCGCGCCCGTCGCCCATGCCGCCGACTGGTTAAGCTGGCGCAAAGTGGGTGATGCCAGCCTCACATGGGGGCCGTTTACCGTTTATACCTCCCAACTGAGCACGCCGGATGGTCGGTATCATGGGCCGGAGCAGGATCAGGCGCTGATTATTACCTACAAACGCGACATCGATCGCGACCAGTTGGTCGAAGCTACCCGTTACCAGTGGCAGGCGCAGGGGATCCTGGAGCGCGAACCACAGAGCGAAGCCTGGCTGCGCATGCTGCAGTCCCTCTGGCCGGACGTCACGCCGGGCTCGCAGCTTACCTTTGTTCTCAAGGGTAAGCAGGGGCAGTTCTGGTATCGCGCCTCGGCGGCAGAAAAAGCTTTACCCCGCTCGGCTCCAGCCAGTCTGCAGCCTTCAGTACAAACTTTCTGGCCATCTGGCTCGATCCACGCACGCAATATCCCGAACTACGTCAGCAGTTGATCGGAGGTGAAAAATGAAACGCATTCTGACACTTGGCCTGGCGCTGATGATGCTTCTGGTGGGTTGTAGCACAGACATCAGCGACTATCGGCATCGAGAACCGCCGCTCGATATCTTCCACTACTTCCAGGGGAAAACCGAGGCATGGGGCATGGTACAGGACCGCAGCGGAAAACAGCTGCGCCGCTTCCACGTGGAAATCACTGGCAACGTCATCGGCGACACGCTGACGCTAAATGAACACTTTGTCTATGACGATGGCGAGAAGCAGCAACGGGTGTGGCATATCCGGCGCGTCAGCGCCAATCGCTACGAAGGCACCGCGGGCGATATTGAAGGTGTGGCCAGCGGCGTGGCCGAAGGCAATGCCTTTAACTGGCGTTACAGCATGAACGTGAAAGCCAATGGCAGTACCTGGCTGCTTCACTTTGATGACTGGATGTACCTGCAGGATGACACGCATCTTTTTAATAAAACAGAGATGAAGAAATTCGGTATCACTGTCGGTCAGGTGACGCTTTTCTTCACCCGAAAAGAACAGTAAGAGGATCGCGACATGAATAAGCAACCCGTCATTGGGATCAGCGGATGTTTAACCGGTTCGACTGTTCGGTTTGACGGCGGACATAAACGCATGAGCTTTGTCATGGACGGGCTGGCGCAGTGGGTGACCTTCAAACCCGTCAGCCCGGAGATGGCCATCGGCCTGCCCTCTCCCCATCCGACCCTGCGTCTGGTTCAGACCGCTGAAGGGGATTTTCGGCTGCAATTCAGCAAAGCGCCTCACGACGATGTGACGGAGAAAATGACCGAATTCACGGATTCCTATCTCTCACGTCTGGACGGACTATCGGGCTTTATCGTCTGCGCCAAATCGCCGAGCTGCGGCATGGAACGCGTGCGGTTGTACGATGAAAAGGGCAATCGCGGGCGTAAGGAGGGCGTGGGCCTCTTTACCAGGGCGCTGCTGGAGAAATACTCGTGGTTACCGGTTGAAGAAGATGGCCGCCTGCACGACCCGGTACTGCGGGAAAACTTTGTCGAGCGCATCTTCGCCCTGCACGAGTTGAACACCCTGAAGGCCAACGGTCTGACCCGCCATGCGCTGCTGGACTTCCACAGCCGGTACAAACTCCAACTGCTGGCGCACCACCAAAAAGGCTATCGAGAAATTGGACCGTTTGTCGCCTCGTTGCACGAGTGGGAAGATCTGGACGCATTCTTCGTAGCTTATCGCGAAAAACTGATGACGATCCTCAGAAAACCCGCCTCGCGCAAGAATCACACCAACGTACTGATGCACATTCAAGGGTATTTTCGTAACCAACTAAATTCGCGTCAACGCGGCGAACTGCATGACGTGATCCTTCACTATCGCGAGGGGCTGCTGCCAATACTCGCGCCGTTAACACTGCTTAAGCATTATTTGGGCGAATACCCAGATAGCTACCTGCTGACGCAAAAATACTTTGCCCCCTATCCGCATAATTTGGCTTTACGGCTGACGGTTAATGGAGAGCATGAAAAAACGTGGGGCACGTCATCGAATAACTTACTGTTGAAGGTAGAATAACTGCCATCATTTCACCTGTTGCCTGCCACGAAGATTTACGTCATCAAAATCGCTGTTCGTGGCGTAAGTCCCATGGTCTAGCACCAGCTAAGAATCGCTGCTGATACTTCGCTAGCCGCACTTCACTTCATTTTCCAGATCATGCAGGGCAGGGGAGATGACTACCTCCATCAGTTTCATATTCACGGCAAAGATTACGGTATCTCTTACGACGGTGGCACTGGCTTTCCGGATAATCCGTTCCGGACCGTGATTGATGATTTTAGTTTTGATATCGGCGATCGCTTTACCTACGTGTAAGAGCCTGCAATCGAAATCCCTTCGACTCGCAATCCATTGCCCCGAGCTAACAATAACTGCAAATAGACATTGTCATATCGACAAACCAACTGCCAGAATTCTGTTGCGCTGTTCATCTCAACTGGCTGTGTTTATGCGGCGTTACAGCTCTATCAGGTAGCACTGAAAAGTGTCTGAGTTCAGCGGTCTTCGATAGTGTTTGCAGGTCTAAGACAGGTAGTTTAGTGTTGCATTTCGGACTTGAATCCATCGTTTGCTATGAATGGCAAAAATAAACAGTGGTTTCAATAACATCTCATAAACTAAAATACAAAGAGTTATTATGCTGAAAAATTTCATATCACCAATTCTGGCATGCGCCGTATTATCAATTTCGGTAGTCAATGCTGCTTCTATTCAGAAATCATACCCGGCTAATGAAATTGCAAAAATATACTATTCTGGTGATATGAATACATCATCAATCAGTCGATTGGTCAGTGTTTTTGATGAAATCAATAAAAGCTCAGACACTAAGAAAATTTATCTATATATTAATAGCTATGGGGGAGATATGGACGCAGGGTTAATGGCGTCAGCTGTAATTAAAAGTTCAAGAATCCCTGTAACCACGATAGCCATGTCAACAGTTGGCTCATCAGCGACCATCATGCTTTGCGCAGCAGAGGACAGACGTTCCTTACCTGATGGATATATTTACCTTCACCCATCATTTATTAATTACAATGGGGATGTGAGGCCAAATAACATTCATGAAATGAGTAATGAAAGCAGAAGGTTTAATAATATGTTCAAAAAAACATATAAAACATGCACTAATTTAACTAATGACATGATCAATAACATTCTTTATAGTGAGTCTAATCGAATAACTTACACCCCTGAAGAGGCAAAAAATAAATCTTATATCTGTCATCGATAGTAAAATCGTTGAGGCAGATAAAAATTATTATGTTACCAATAATGGATCTGGTGGGTAACTAAATTTTAGCCATGGTATTTCCCAGGTGTTTAGGTAGGGTAACCCAAAACTGTCTCACCGGGTTGACTGCTTTGGGTTTACCTAAAACGGACGGGTTTAATATGGCTTTGCCCACGGGAAGGTCAGTTATCTTAGTTACGATCACCAACTAAACCGTGAGTCAATGTCTCCCAGAGGTAATGAAAATGCCCTTTGGTTGGCCTGGTGCTTACCAGAAATTCAGCAGTGTGAGGGAGGTCAAGTCCTTGACGTACAGAGTACTGGTTAAATCCGACTTCAAATGTACCTTTAGTATTGAGTTTGTAGCCATCATAGTTTTGGCATAATTTATCAGATAACACAGCAGCCTGGTATGCACTGTGCAATTCTATAGCTTTAATAATGCGCATCTGAGCATTTTTGGAGTTATCCTGATATCAATCAATACCCTGCAACCTGGCTGTCTCGGTAGTATTGATTATGGCCGCTAGGCCATAAGCAGTATGCTCAAAATCACGACAACTTTCCTGTGTCAAACCCTCAACATAGCTTTTGGGGTTATTCCAGTATGCATTTATTTGTGAGTCATTACGTGAACACCATGAGACGTTTTTAGGTCTGGAACCGTCGGACGATAGATAAATATAGGACGGGACAAGGCTGTGCCATTTCTCAATGGCATCATTGAACCACTTCGTATTTTTATTAAAAACTGCAATATTTAACATCGCCTCTATCGCACTCGCATGCCAGCTCTTATTATAGCAAGCGTAGCTACCGGAAAACATTCGTGAAATATCGAGGCTATACTGCTCCGCAAATAATTTATTCACCTTGTCTTTTTCTGATTGAGGCCAGCCGGTGTAAGTGTACTTAACAATTTCAGCAGCCCGGGTGAACATTGCTGCGGACCAGGATGCCTGCAATGGTCCATTGCTATTGGTATGTCCCCCCGTGAGGGTATTAGCCCAGGCATTAAAAATTTTGCGTACATTTTCAGCGTAGACAGTCTCACCACTAAGCCTCCACAACAGCGCCTGTGTATAAGCGGCTTGAGCATCCCTTACTTCATCCGTACATCCATTATTTGGATTAGAAGATGAACCACATTCAACAGTACTCCAGAGGGTGGTTCATAATGTTTGTCAGCGAGAGGGTCTTGTAAAACCCTTTCGTAGGCTGACTTCCACGGCTCTCTGGATAGATTATCTTTAACATATTGCAACTGCTTTAAACTTACAAAGACACTAGAGTGATTAAAGCCGTTCTCAGCAGCGCCACAAAAAAAGGTATCAAAGTAAAACACATAAAAATATATCTAATCATAATTTCCTCTCAATAACATGAAAAGTAGTGTGTAGTCAGGCCACAATGCAATCCAAATCCGACAGCTATCCCGACATGGAGGAAATCATAGTATGGCTTATACAATCAGCGTAAATTTCATTTGCAGTTATTGTGAGCTAGGGGCAATGGATTGCGAGCCGGGCAGGCTAAATGCGAGCTCAGTATCACGTAATGTGAGCCGGTAGTGTTTTTCATTTTCAATTAATGTGAACCAAAATCGGCGCTGATTGCGAGTCGAAGGGATTTCGATTGCGGGCCCTTACAAATAGAGGTATGTGTCATGAACGATCCTTATTAAAATAGACAGGAGAAAGAGTGATTCACACGCGCAACAAATACCTTCAGTTTCTACTCGTTTTGATGTCAGCCTGGGCCATCATCTGGGGAACGCTTTTTGTCATGGGGCAAGCCGTTCTTCTTTACGGCGAAGGGCAGCACGCGATGTTTGCCAGCCACGGTGTCGTATTCATTTATCTGTTGCCCGTGTTTTTCGTGTACCGGCGCTGGGTTGCTCCACTACCTGTTGTCGGCCAACTGCACAACGTCGGCGCACTGTGGCTTGTTGGCGCAATGGCGGTACTGTACATAGCGGAATATATCTGGGGTAAGACGACCGGTCAGCCAACTGAGACTTTTGTAACGACGCTCTATGATAGCAAAACGCTGGCTGGGATTGTCACCACGACCCTCACCATTTTTGTGCTTGCGCCGCTGAATGAAGAAACGCTTTTTCGCGGCTTCATGACGAACGTGTTCCATTCGCGGCAGCGATGGACGTTATGGTTGGGTGCAGTGTTCACCTCACTGCTCTTTGCTGTTGTACATTCGCAGTACCAGAACCTAAGCACGCTGGTCGAGATGTTCCTAGTCGGGATTATTACATCTATAGCGCGTATGCGTAGCGGCGGGTTGCTGTTATCTGTGCTGTTGCACATGGAAGCAACCGGTCTGGGGTTACTGCTGGGATAACTGCCAACTTTTATCGGTCCTCCGTAAGCGCAAGACGTTCTAATGCCAGTTGGGACTCAAGCTCGGTTACATAGCCCTGAACCTCTCCGTCGAGATCATATCGAGGGGCATTCGTTAGTATTCGTGACAAGTAACCTGGTGATCGGGTTATCGATTTCAGGCAGCGCCGCAGAACCTTATGCGACAAGGGTAGCCCCCTTTGTTCAATATCGTGAAAAAAATCCTCCCTGATATTAATCTTCAACAATCGTGCTTGCTGCCCATCAAAAAGACCGGGCCAATAGCCACTGTTTCCCCGGTCTCCGGTCTGTTCACCGGCAGCACGGGTGACTTCCGCCACACGACGTTCTGCTGCCCGGACTGCTTGCCCAGGCAAGCGACTCTTTCGGTGACTGCCTCACGCTTTTTTATGCTCTCCAGTGACAATTCTTCAGTATAAAACGATCACGCAATTCATATGCTTCAGATAATTAGTTACCCCTTATAGATCAAATACATTGATATGTTTTAACGATCGTTATTTTGTAATTGATAGTAAAAACCTATCATGATTTTATTATCGATCGTTTTAAACGATTATCTTGCCGGGAATTTTCTGACTACAATTTGTTCAGATGAACTAATGTGTGCTATTCAATGAAAATAGATAACGCCATTTTTTCACATTTAAGTTGGTGCTTTGTTTGGGCTTTTGCCGTTATTTTTTCAATAACGTTTTGGTTTTTGCTGGCTTTTTTATTTTCTGACGAAAATGGTTAATAAAGGATAACTAGCCATGAAAGGGATTGTCATTTTCAGTAACTGCACATTTTCGCGTGCGGCATTACACTCTATTCTTATCGACCTATATCCAGGTGCTGAAATCAAAGATGCAGATGCAAGTGATCCTCTTGACTTGATAGATACTGATAGAATTATTTTTATACTCAATGAATGTAATTTGCTGTACTACAGTGAGTTTTTTCTCAAATATTGCAAGTATATCCCGTATGAGAAAATTATCTTACTTGGCGATGAGAGAAATAACTTAATATTCAACGCTATTGCGTGCCATGAATATAAACATATTGATATCACTTTGCCTACGAAGATACTCATTGACGAATTCAGTGCAGCCATATCACAAAGAAAATCTATATATGGTGAGAAAAAAATAAAAATGCGATAACTTCTTATGAGATAGAGGTTGTCAGGATGCTTTCTGCTGGGCATTCTTTATCGGAAATCGCGTTCATAAAAAGAAGAAGCTTAAAAACAATTAGTCATTATAAATGTAGTTTTTTTAGAAAACTAGGATTGGAGAACAGATTAGTGACTTTATTGAAAATAACTCAAGGAACAGAGAGGAATCCTGAATACCAATACAAACATGATTTGCACAGGTTTTTGGAATTTTATGCAACCACTTAGTTGTTAAGGAAGATTTGCTATTTTCATCGATGTTACTTTAATTATAACCTAGGAATATTATGAACAGAGTGTTTAAAGTTATTTGGAATGCCGCATTGAATCGTTTCGATGTGGTACCTGAGTTCGTTAAATCAGGAAAAAAATGTCAATCAAGTTCCACGTCGACGGTCAGTGATGACTTGCGTTTAGCGGCCCCATCCCACTTGAGTAAGATAGCACTGACTTTGCTATTGGCCTTGAGCGGGCACGTGGTATTTGCTGCCGATATTGATGTCCCGGCGTTTACTCCAGAGGTTGATTTTGAACAGCTGATTTCGGGAACTGGCAATAACCTCACAGGTAGTTTCAGCACGATAGCCCGCGGTAATCGTGGTTCTGTCAACACCAAGTTAGGTAATATTCCCGCCGCTAATTTTCTTAACGGTGCGGAAAACCTGATTAGTAAGAATATTTTCAATATAGGTTCTCTTGTTACCACAAGTTTCCCGGATCCCAAAGGAACGGGTGCTGACATATCAATCGATGTGTACAGCAACGACAAAATGTCGATCAAACCTCTTGCCAATTTTGACGTCACGGTCTCTACCGCTGCGGGTGAGAATGGACAATATATAAACCGCAACTTCTTCCAGTTGCAAGACGGTAGCGATTTAAATGTCAATGTCGGCAGTGTAGCCGCAGATTGGGTTAATAGTGCAGATAACCGCTTTAGCGCTATTCTTAAGGGAAGCAAGAAAGGCTTACCAGGCGAGCCCGTGATGACAACCGCTTCCGCCTTCCGTGTTACTTCCGACAATAGTTCAGCCCTGAACACGGTGCTCAACTATAATTCCAAGACTGTCGTTGACATGGGGAATCTAAATAATAACATTCGTGATCAAAGTACCGCCATTGCCAACCCACCACTCGATAATTTCGTGGGTTCATTCACCAGTCTTTTAGGGCCGCAAAACGTACAGAACTTTGCTGACTTCCAAAATTATAATACCGCGTTGATCAATGCCATTAGAACCGGCACGGTTGTGCTTGACACTAAAGGTTATCAGAAACAGCTGGCACTGGCCTACTATCCGGCAAGTAGCTCCAACTTATCACCGAAGGTTACCCCCATATACGTTGATATGGGGATTGACCCCAACGATGCCATCTATCATCTCATTGATGCCGATCGGGTCGCGTTTATCCATGGCACCGGGCAACATGCCATAGTCAACATTGCTGCAGACGCGAATATCCAGGCCTACAACAGTGATATTTCTGTTGTGCGTCTTGAGGATGGTGCAACCTTGAATAACGCCGGAACCTTGGGTTCTGCGGCAGCAACGACAGGTGGAACGAGGCTCATTTCTGCTACCAACAGTACGGTAATCAATGAGGCGACGGGGGTGCTGGATGCTGGCACCAACACGGAGATGGCCGATTTTAAACCCACTCCCACGTCTTCAGTACCTCTGTATGTTGCTAACGGCAAACACACGGCAATATTGGCCAATGGTGCCTCGACGGTGATTAACAATGGCGTAATTAATACGGCAACACCCGGCAACAGTGGTTTTACCAAAGCTGCCATTATTGACGATACTTCATCCTTTACGAATAACGGCGCTATCAATATTTCCACAACGCCGGATTTATCCTCTACAGGAGCGACCACTGAAGGGGTCAACGTTCAAAAAGGCTCGACCTTTGATAACAACGGCACCATCAATATTGGCCGTACTGCCCAGCGCTTCTTGGGCGATGCCACCACCGATCTGGCGATCAGCCAAGCCTCTTTTGCAGTAAAACTGATTCAGAATGCGATCTTCAACAACAATGCCACGGGTAAAATCGTAATTGGCAGTAAAACTGAAGGCGCAACAGGGATCCTGGCTCAGGGGGCGGGGACGCAGGTCAACCAGAACGGGGTCATCGAACTGAACGGCGCAGGCACAGTCCCTGGGGTCGTCAGCAAACAGAATATCGGTATTTCCTCTGGCTCTGGAGCCCAAAATGTCTTCAATAATGGCGATATCATTATTAATGGTATTAATACGGTAGGCATGAAAGTGCTGGACAACAGTGCCGCGACGAATGCGGGTAACATTTATGTCAATAAAGGGCTTGATACTGCCACTAATGTAGCGAACTACGGTATTCAAGCGATAGGCGCAGGCGCGGTGGCTAACCTTTCGGGTAAGGTGAGCCTTACCGGTGACAGCGCTATCGGTGTGGTTGCCGAAGACAGGGGCACCATCAACGTCAACGGCAACGGCCAGGTGGCGTTTACTGCCGGCGAAAAACAGGTGGGCTACCTGATCTACGGTGCGGGTGCAAGCATTAACAACACTGCCCTGGGGAGGAGACGGTCTCAACGAACCGTTCTACGTTGTATCGTGTTGATAGAGGCGCCTCCTTTGAGGGGACAAACGCGTCTACCATGAATGCCACCGGCCAGGACTCATCGCTTATTCAGGTCACCGGTACGGGCAGCAACTTTAGTTCCGGTGCCCTGGCGATGAACCTGATGGGGGATGGCACCAGCGGCGTGAAAGTCGAAGGTGGGGCTGTCGGTACCATCACGGCTGATGCCAGCCTGACGTTAAGTGGTAGCGGCGCAACGGCCGGGATTGTGGATGGAAACTACTACGGCCTGGATGGCAACCCCACGGGGCCCAAAGGCAAATCCGTACTGAACAGTGCGGCTGTGCTCACCACCGGCAACACGGCGTCGGGCGCGTATGGCTATATCGCCCGCAACGGCGGCGAACTGGTCCACACCGGCTCAATTGATTTTACCCAGGCGGGCAGCACCGGGGTGCTGGTGAGTGGGGGTACGCTGACCAACCAGAACAGTATTACTGTCAACGGCACTGCCGTGAATATTCAGGGCGCGGGTTCCGTTGTCAATAACACCGGAATCGTGAAGGCCACCGACGGTACAGCTGCTTATCTGTTGGGCGCAGGAGCGAGCCTGACCCTGTCCGGCAATGGCGAAACCCAGGCGGGCGGCACGGCGCATGGCGTACTGCTGGATACCGGGGCCACGGCGCTGACGGTTGACGGCGCCACCATCACCATGATGGCAGGCGGTACCGGTAATGCGATTGAAAACAGTGCGGAAATCGCCGGAATACGGCTCAAAGACACCACGTTGACCGTTGGCGATGGTGCGGGCGTTCGTACCGGGACGTCTATGGCGGCGACCAACTCTGGCGTGATCAATGTCAACGGCAGCGGCACGGGTATTCTGTTTGCCAATGCCGACGGTAGCATTACCAACAACACTCTGGACATGTCCGACTCAGCAGATTTAGTGATTAACGTCAATTCAGCCGCGGGCAAAGGGATTGTCAGCAATTCTCGCCAGGATCTGAACACCGGTGCCAGCGTGAACGTCAACGATGCGGCGGGTGGAGCGGCACTGATTGTTGGTGGAACCACCGGTCATGTCGTCCAGTCGGGCAAACTGATTTCACAATCTCTCACCAGCCCGGTAGTGGACATCAACAATGGGTTTGTCACCGGTTTCGTCAACAACGGCACTATACAGGCCCATAGCGCGGCGCAGGAAGCGATAACCAATACCACCGGCAATGGTGTTGCCTTTACCAACCAGACGGGCGGCAGCATTGTCGGCCAGGTCAACCTGTTGGCGGGCAACAACACCGTCACCCTGATGCAAGGCAGTCAAGGGACTGATTTCACCACCGGCAGCGGTGATGATGCCTTCATTCTGAAAGGGCTGACACTGGCGGATACTGGCGTATTCAGTTCACTGAACGGCGGCACGGGCAGCGACACCCTGACGCTGGACAGCTCGCTGTATACCCTGAGCAATGTGGATGCTATCCAGAATATGGAATACATCAATCTGATCAACAACTCCACGCTGACTTTGGACAATGTGCTGTTGGCACTGGGGGACAATCAGGATGATAACGCGAATACCGGCTTTAACCTGGGGGATGGCAGCCTGTTGCAGGTCAACAACCTCAATGCCGTGAACTTTAACAGCAAATTGAACGGCCTGGGCACGGTTGCGGTCAATACAGCGGGTAATGCGTTCAACTTTACCGCCAATGCTGCTCAGAATGCCTTTAATGGGGTGCTGGCGCTGGGCCACTCCACCTTTGATTTGGCGGCGGATAACACGGCAGCATTGATTAATGCCACCTTGAAGCTGGGGGCGGACAGCTTCACCACAGTTGGGGACGGTATCCAGACCATTGGCGGATTGATCTTTGATGGCGGGACGGCGAAATTCGATACCGGCACCCCGGGTGAAACGGTGGCGAAAAGCACCATTCATACCACGAAAGAGATGAACCTGCTGGGCACCGGTACCGTGGTCGTGGACATCGACAGCGTCGACAACAGCCAGACGCCGGTCAATCCAGCACTGCCCATCATGGAGCAGGATGATGGCAATACCCTGTTGCAACTGGCGGTGAGTGATGTGGCAGTGCAGGGCAATGGCGGTAACCTGGTACTGAAAGACCAGGATGGCAATGTGATCACCGACAGCACCACGGCCAATATCGTGCAGAACGGCACCACGGTGGCGAAAGGCACCTACGATTACCGTCTGAGCAGTGGGCTGAGTAATGATGGTCTGTATGTGAGCTATGGCCTGACGGAAGTCGACCTGCTGGGCAGCGGCGCAGAGGCCTTGTCACTGTATGCCACCAATAAAACCGGTGCGGCAGCCGATCTGAGTGCCAGAATTACCGGCAGCGGTGATTTGGCGATTGATACCGGAGCGGGCAGCTATGTTTCACTGTCTAACCGGAACAACGACTACACCGGCATGACCGAGGTGCGCAACGGTACCTTGCAGATGCTGAATGATAACGTGCTGGGCAATACCTCGCTATTGTCACTGGCGGCAGAGACCACCTTTGACATGAACGGTCGCAACCAGACGGTGGGTGAACTGAATGGAACGGCGGGCTCGTTATTAAATGTCAATAACGGCAACCTGACCCTGAGTCGGGGCGGTGTATCTGACGGTGAACTGGCCGGCAGCGGTACGCTGACCCTTGCCGCCGATATCTTGACCGTTAATGGAGCCAATAACGCGTTGACCGTCACCACCATCATTGCCAGTGATGCACAAGCCGTGCTCAACAACACGGCGGGTCTGGGCAGTGGCAACATCGTCAACGCCGGTTTGCTGACCCTGCAAGGTGCGACCGGTGAATTGGTCAATGCCATCAGTGATGCAGGCAGTGTGGTGTTGCAAAATAACAGCGACGTGGCGGCCAGCGGTGATAACAGCCTGTTCAGCGGCCTGTTTGATATCAACCAAGATAGCCAACTGGCGGTGTCACAGGCGGACAATCTGGGCAGCGCGGCGGTGACCAACAACGGTTCGCTGGTCTTGAACTCCGCCACGGACTGGACCTTGGAAAACAGCGTGTCCGGTACCGGTAGCCTGACTAAAAATGGCGCAGGCACGGTATCCTTGACCGAAACAGCGGCCTACACCGGCCAGACGGACATTAATGCGGGCGGCCTGATACTGGGCAGCAGCGAGGTGCCGATGACGTTGGCCAGCCAGCAGGTGAATATTGCCAGCGGGGCCTTTATGGGCGGTTTTGGTGGCGTTGCGGGGACGATCGATAACCAGGGGATGTTGTTTGTCGGCAGCCCGACGGCGGCCGAGGTGCAAGACTTTGCCCTTCAGTCTGCGGGCAGTCCGGTATTTACCGTTGGCGGCAACCTGAACAACAGCGGTATGGTGTTTATTGGCAACCCGAACAGTGCGGTCGGCAACCAACTAGTGGTCGAGGGCAACTATAACGGCAACAACGGCCTGCTGCATTTCAACACCGTGCTGGGCGATGACAGTTCACTGACCGACCACATGGTGGTCAACGGCAACACCAGCGGCACCACGCGTGTCAGCGTGGATAATGCCGGCGGTCTGGGCGCACAAACCCTCAACGGTATCGAGCTGATCCAGGTGAATGGTCAGTCAGCAGGTGAGTTCGAGCAGAGCGGGCGTATTGTCGCCGGTGCCTATGATTACAGCCTCATCCGGGGAGCAGGCAGCAATGCCGCCAACTGGTACCTGAGCAATTACGTGGATGAACCGGGAACGCCGACCGATCCCGAGAACCCGACAGAGCCGGAAAACCCAGCCAATCCTGGGCAGGAAACCCAGCGGCCGGAAGCTGGTAGCTACACTGCCAACCTGGCCGCGGCCAACACTATGTTTGTGACGCGTCTGCACGATCGCCTGGGTGAAACCCAGTATATCGACATGCTGACCGGTGAGCGGAAAGTGACCAGCATGTGGATGCGCAATGAAGGCGGTCACACCCGTTCACGCGACGCTTCTGGTCAATTGCAAACGCAAAGCAACCGCTATGTCTTGCAGTTGGGGGGTGATATTGCCCAATGGAGCAACAATGATCTTGATCGTTTCCACCTGGGGGTCATGGCCGGTTACGGTAACAGCAAGAGCAATACCCGTTCGAACCGTTCCGGATACCGCTCTGATGGCTCGGTTGATGGCTACAACCTGGGTGTGTATGGTACCTGGTATGCCAACGAGGAAGATAAATCCGGATTGTATGTAGACAGCTGGGCACAATACAGTTGGTTCAACAACAGCGTGCAGGGCGAAGGACTGTCAGCCGAAGAGTACAAGTCGAAAGGGGTGACGGCTTCGGTGGAGAGCGGCTATACCTTCAACCTGGGTGAAAATGCGGCCAAGACCAAGACATACTTTGTCCAGCCTAAAGCACAGGTAACCTGGATGGGAGTCAAGGCGGACGAGCATCGTGAAACCAACGGCACTAAGGTGAGCGGCCAGGGTGACGGCAATATCCAGACGCGTTTGGGCGTGCGTGCCTATATGAAAGGCCATCATGCTATGGATAATGGTAAAGACCGTGAGTTCCAGCCGTTTGTGGAGGCCAACTGGATCCACAACAGCAAAGACTTCGGCACCACAATGAATGGCGCAGAAGTGAAGCAGGCCGGGTCTAAGAACATCGGTGAGCTGAAGCTGGGTATCGAAGGGCAAATCAGCAAGCAGTTGAATGTCTGGGGCAATGTCGGCCAGCAGGTGGGTGACAAAGGCTACAGCGATACGGGTGTGATGTTGGGGGTGAAATACAACTTCTAACCTTGGTTATTTCTTATAATAACGGCGCAAAAGCGCCGTTATTCATTCTAACCTCTAGAGGGAGACTGTAAGTAAAATTGTGTATCTGCCTGTTTTTGATATGTTCACTCCAACAACGGAGACAGGCAAATTATGGACGAAAAGGAACTTAAAGCCCTCGCAACTGAACTGGTTAAAGGCCTTAAAACCGAAACCGGCCTCAATCAGTTTTCCCGTATGCTGACCGTTGAAACGGCGCTAAAGGTTAAGTTAACTGATCGCCTCGGGCACAAGAAAAATGCACCTAAAGCAGGTTCAAAAACTGGACTGACCCCACCCCGGTAGACGATCCTGCCCTATAGTTTGAGCATAGGGGGAGTATATGGGCACACCACGATTTACACCTGAATTTAAGGAAGAAGCCGTCCGTCAGATGACGGAGCGCGGTTATTCCGTTGCCGAAGTATCCGACCGTCTGGGCGTTTCTGCGTACAGCCTCTACAAGTGGCTACGGGCTATCAAGCCTGATAACAGCGAACAGCATGCCCAGGATTTACTGGAAGCCAAAAGCGAGATCCTGAAACTACGCGCGCAGCTAAAACGCACCGAAGAAGAACGGGATATCCTGAAAAAGGCCGCGCGGTACTTTGCAAGGGAGCCCGACTGAAGTACCGCTTTATCAATGAGCACCGCACTGTATGGGGTGTGATGACGATGTGTCGGGTACTGAATGTCGCCCGGGCCGGGTTCTACCCGTGGCTGCACAACCCGGTCTCGGCGAGTGATAAAGATAACCAGCGTCTGCTGACGCTTATCCGTGATTCCTATTCACTGAGCGGAGGCGTATACGGTTACCGGCGGGTTCATGGCGATCTGAACGAAATCGGGGAAACCTGCGGCAAAAACCGGGTGGGCCGTATTATGCAACTGAACCGGATTAAAGCCGTGCGTGGCTATAAAGCGCCACGGCGTATCGCCGGCCGACCTTCAGTGGTTGCCCCTAATCGCGTGCAGCGGCAGTTTACCGTTGTCCAGGCCAATCAGGTCTGGGTCACCGACATCACTTATATCCGGACCTGGCAGGGCTGGTTGTATCTGGCGGTGGTTATCGACCTCTTCGCCCGTAACGTGGTGGGCTGGTCGATAAAGCCGACCCTCTCACGCGAACTGGCACTGGATGCGCTGATAATGGCGGTCTGGCGACGTAAACCGGATGAATCGCTCTACGTGGTTGACCCACGGTGAGTAGACTGGTTGATAAATAACAATAAAAGCAACGTCGCTGACTTTGTCACCACGATGAAGCATAAGCATCGCGGTCAGTCTGCGGGCATGACCTTTGTCGCGTGTTTTGTGAATAGTTTTCAGTATCAGGCGTCTTTCGTCTCGGGGTATCGGTGCTATTATCGGCATAACTCAGTCCGGTTGAGTGGTTTGGGATATTCAGCGATTGATCAGATCGCTTAAATCGGACTGAGTTCCCTTCTAGTGATCTACTATTTGGAACAGCTATTTAGACAATCGACATTAATGCGGGCTATGAGCCCATATCAAAAATCCGAATTATGCATCAAGCTCAACCTAATCAGAAGCATTATCTGATAAACTTCACCATCTCTTTTCTTAATTAATAGCAAATTAAATATATTGGCCATAAGCATTATCACTGATAAGTTAGATTTAATGTTGCAACCGCATTAGCTTTACCTGGGGTAACAGTAGCTTTGGTTTGATAATATCGTGCAATGAACGAGAAAGTTTCTTGCCCACCGGCAGATGTCTTTAAGACGATATTATTATTTAACTTCAGTGCATCACCATTATACAAAATTTGCACCCCTAACCCACTAGCTACATCTGTAGCACCAGCCCCTGTCAATGCAATAACATCGTTACTACTGACATCGGTATTAGCTATAGCGCTCATTGAAACATTTACTCTTGCAGATGCATCACAATTCATACTCACATTAAAATCGTTTTGTACAGATGTACTGCCTATCGTTTTAAATTGTGAAACTTTGGTATCACCAAGAGGTACCGTAATATTGCTAGAATTTAAAGAACAAGCATATGCAGTGACATTAATAGTCACCCCCCAATGTAAGAGTTGTCGGAGAGGCAAACATTGCACCAGTAATAGCATTTGTAATTGTCAAATCAGCAATAATTTTGCTTGGAACAACATAAGTACCCGTTTTCAAAGTCCCTGTAATAACATATAGAACTTGCGCTGTATACCCTATAGAACTCCTCGGATCATTAGACACACCAGCTGTGGGAAATGTTTGTACCTGTGGAGGTGAAATCGATATGTAAGCTGATGCATAGGGGTCTTTAATTCCAATAACGTAACCTATACCGTTAACCCCTGTTGGGTAAATCGGATAATTTATACCTGCGTTGCTATATATAACACCTGTCGGGATATCTCTTGGTTTAACATAGGCATTCTGTTTAGTCGCTCCTCCGCAGTTACCAAAAACTGTAGGCTGCGTGACAGAGCCTCCCCACCCGCTACCTATTTGAGATCCAATTACAGCACCATCTGCTTGCCCCTTATATGTTAAAGGACCGACGGGGTTGACTGCCATAGCATTAGATATAGTGCAATTCGCTTGAGCTATTAATGAAAACCCTGCTAAAATTAAGAAAGTGATCATTTTTATGAAATGAATCATTGTTTATCCTTTATGAAATAAAATTGGCGTAGATAACTAACGCTTACAGTAATATAATGAGCCTTTATTTTTTCTTTTCCATCGATACTGACTACCTCCCCATGAGAACATATATTCTTAAAAGTATATTTAACTAACCTTCGTGCTCAACTTACAACATGCTATTTTTGCCAAGTCGATCATGCAGGCCTAGTTATAGAATTAATACGGAGCAGATAAAATACTCAATATCAACGCTAGGTTTATCATAATTTAATTTTCTCTCCATAACGATTTTCATTGATCGTTAAAATTTAATTTATCCTTTCCAAATCCGTCAATTACAAAAACATAAAATAAAGGAGGGGGGGTTATTTAAAACCCCACACAAATACAATAAGACACTTATATATTTCCATACATTGGAATCATCAAATGATAATATCATTATAATAATACGAAAATGGTCAGGCATTATTGGTAGGTGAAATTCACCAATACACTACTGGACACCTGCCCCGCCTGTACGCTGCCTAACGGCGTGTAAAGGCGGGCCATCAGAGGAAATGTTGCGATCCCGGTGGTCCTATCCACATTGGCCGTCATGGTGCTGCCATTGGATAATACTGAGCCAGGGTTGGTGTCTTTTGCCATTTGCACTGCCATGTTAGACGCGGCGGTGGCAACCGGTTCAGTATTGGCAAATAATGTGCCACCCGGGCCACTTGCTGTGCCGGTAAACACCGCCGTGACCTGGCTGGTACCTGTCGGGCAGTTTGTTAGGTCGAGGCTAAAGTTCTTCCAGTCACCCGTATCGTTAGCATGCTGGAACTGCGTTCTTCCCAATGTACCGAGATTAACCCCCTGTCCACCGACCAAAACATGGCTGACAGTACAGGATGCCGCCGTCACTTTGCCCGTGATAATCACATCGGCAGCTCCGGCCTTCGTGCCCGACAGGACAGCGAAAATGGAAAGCAGGATGTTGAGAAAAAGAAGACGTTTTAACATGAATTACCCTCCCGCCTGATGATGGCGCCATCAGTTATAGGTAAAGTTGATTGACACAACGGTGCTGATATCCCCGACGGTAACACCGCCCATAGTGCTGTAGGGGCGCGTCTGCAGATCAAAAGTGGCATTTTTACTGGCATCAACATTCACCGTCATGGTGCTGTTTTTCCCTTTGTCGGCCACTGTGCCAGAACGGTTTTGCAACTGGACCGAGACGTTGGTGGCATAGCCCACCCCTATAGCATTAGCATATTTATTGGCATCGGTGCCATCCGCTGTACCATCAAAATTAGCAGTCACCGTAGAGGTACCTTCGGGGCAATTACTCAGGGTCACGTCAAAATTTTTCCAGATACCCGACGAGTTAGCCGGGCTCAGAGTCGCAGCGTTAACATCAGACATAATAACGCTATAAATACCGTTATTATCGACAGTACAAGCAGCGGCAACAACATTGCCCGTAATATTGACGGTTACAGGAGCCGCAGTGGCACCCAAAAGTACAAATAAGATCGCCACTGCCATTACAAGTGAAATAGCTTTTTTTGATAATTATCATATGTCTGTGTGTTTTAATTAAATGATATAATTATTGGTTGATAGCATTAGTTGTAATATGCCGTTACCATTGTATTAAACTACTCTATAAATGGCGAATCATTGGTCGAAACCATTTCGGTGGGGTAGACACTGAAACACTGTTAGTACTGGTCAATTTTGCAAAGCTTTCAATTATAAATAATATATTCATTTTCCCACCTTAAAATAATTCGATGTAACCAACGTAACATGGAATGTTTATCGGCATTGCTCGGTGATATTCAAAATACCCTGGGTATTATTTGACAGGCTGTAAGCGACCGAGCACTGTTCATCAATACTGTTGCCCCACTGCACTTTTAATTTTCCGTTCGGGCTCAACCCCGTCAGGTAAACCTGGCCCCCCTCCCCCACAATAAAGCCCTGGGCATCGTTGACCACCAGATCGGTCTCTATAGCAATAGCACCAAAAGGTACCGGCTGCCCCCCGCATGCAGCAAGGTCATTAATACTCGGTTGCCGACATTGGTCTGAAAGTTGGCCCTGACCACCGCGCCGCGAGTGGGAATAACCGTCTGGGTGGTAATGACCACTTCCGTATCGTCACTGAAAGTCTCGGGATTGAGCGTCACCGCATTTTTACGATATGGGCTGGCATAGGGCACCACAGCATAACCACGGAAATCGGTCTTCACCCCGGTTTGCCCTTGAACAGCAACCCCATTGGCCTGCGGGGCAGCCACCAACACCACCGTTTCACCCAGCGGTTGGCCCAACGTCACGCCATTCTCATGAGCGACAATCCCACCCTGCAAACCGTAATTCAGACGCTGGTTGTTACTGTCATAGGCATAGCCGCCATTGACTTCGCCGTAGGTCGCACGCCAGTCGGCATTGATGCTGCCATTGTTGCCCTGCCCTTGCGTACCGTAACCCTGCTGCACACTCCAGCTCAGGTTGTTATCCGCCAGTGTGGTTCCGCTCACGCTGGCACTGTGCGTGGTGTTGCCGTTTTTGCTGGTATTGGCCGCGTAGTTCACATAGGTAGAAGAAGTCTCCCCGAACAGTTTGCTCAGCGGCACACTCAGGTTGAAGGCGAACAGTTGGTCTTTGTCATAAATACGGCCACTGCTGCTTGCACCGTAGTTCTGGCTTGAATTGCGGTTATAAGTGTAACTGAGCCCGTAGCTAATCCCGTTCCAGCCGTTGCTGTAATTGGCGCTATACGACGCCATTCGTCGGTCGGTATTCCAATAATCTTCTCGCGCTACCGTCAACCCCAGGTTGCCACCGACTACCCACAGATCCTGGGACAGGGTCAGTTCGGTCCGGTTGCGCCTGCGCTCCTGCATCCAATAGCTGCTGCCACTGGTGTAGGTGTCCAACACCTCCTGCATGCCCCAATAGCCATCCGAGGCATAACGGTAACCGGCCATCGCAACGTTGGTGCCCGTTCGCACGAAGTTTTTGCTGTAACGCGCACGCCAGGACTGCCCGTTCTCTCTCTCCTGATTACGCTGTTTAGACCAGGCCTGGGTGACGTCGGTAGACAACGCACCAAAATCACCTAGGTTTTTGCCCAGCCCCAGCGCCAGTGACTGATATTGGCTGCTTAACTGCCCGCCTCCGTAAAGGGTAAAACCGGCCGGCAGGCCGTAAATCGCCGTGCCCTCGCTCAGCGGAGTCTGGTCCACGCTGTTGT
Source organism: Serratia sp. L9 (assembly GCF_050632285.1). Classification (NCBI taxonomy): domain Bacteria; kingdom Pseudomonadati; phylum Pseudomonadota; class Gammaproteobacteria; order Enterobacterales; family Yersiniaceae; genus Serratia; species Serratia sp. L9. The sequence continues at coordinate 532,755 of NZ_CP192591.1, forward strand.
CATAAGAACGGTAAACCCCGGTGGTGACAGCGTATTTCAGGCGGCCTTCTCGTTGCAATACCGGCAGGGAGGCGAAAGGAATAATCAGTAGCTGTTCGCTGCCGTCAGACTCTTTGATGGTCACATTCAAGTCACCCGAGCCGCCGGTGGGGTACATGTCGTTTATTTCAAAACTGCCCGGCGACACATAAGTCTGATAAATCACATAACCGTTCTGACGGACGGTGACCTGGGCGTTGCTGCGTGCGATCCCCCGCACAATCGGCGCATAGCCGCGCAAGCTCTCTGGTAGCATGTCGTCATCCGAGGCCAGTTGTGCACCCCGGAACGGGATGCTGTCAAAAATATCGGCCGCAGTGGAGCTGTCACCCAGCGTCAACTGGCTCTTGAGGGCGATGATGTCGCGCTGGGCGTAGGTATAAATTGTATCCCAGTCATTTTTGGCTTTCCCATTGGAGCCGCTGTCAGAACGGTTCCAGGTGGTGTAGTTGCGTAGTCTCCAGCGACCCATGTTAATGCCCGGGCGCAAGTTAACGTATTGGCTACTGCTGTTACTACCTCGCCCATGTTTGGCGTAATTGTTAGCTCCGGTGGCGCTGTAGTTAAACAAGGCCGCAGGGATCCCTTCATCCCACAGTTTTGGATCCACCCAACCACGAGCCGCATTATTCATCGCCGACTGCGGTAAACTCAGCAGTAACTCTTGCCGGTTAAAACGGAAATCACTGCTTGCCTGGGGAATGGCTGCCAAATTGGCGCAGACGTGACCTGATGCGCCGAGTCCCGGGTATTTTTGTGTCAATACACCCCAGTTGGCCAGATCGTCGACCGGGATACACGGCAACAGAGCCGTATTGCCTGCCGCGCCCCTGATCGCGCTGAAGTCAACGTTACGGGTTTCCATCTTTTGATTATTGAGAAAAACGTCTACCCGGTAGGTCCCGGGGATCTGGCCCCCTTTATTCTCAAAAGAGGAAAGATCAACAGCCCTCTGCCCGGGAGCGCCCTGCTCCAGCAGCGCCGGGTCGAAGTAATCCCGCGCCTGCGCATTCATCATTGATCCGGTCAGCAACGCAAACTGAGCCGCCACAAAGTAGTCGACTCGTCTTAAACGCAGCCTTACGCAACGATTACTCTTCATCCTTAATTACTCCGTTTGCTCACAAAAATCCTGAATATTCATGCTCCGCATAGACATCATGTTACTGTCCGTTCACGTGCTCCGGCCCGACACCGCCGTAATCGTTGATCAATTTCCAGCTCACTTTGCCGCTAACATTCGCCGGCACGGTAAAGGTGGCCTGGCTCATCGGCAGCACATAGGTGGCGTCTTTAATGTCACGTCCGCCTACTTTGACCCCATTGAAATTCATCACAAACGGCGTCGGGTTGGTAACACTTAAACGCGTGCCGTTCTGTGACCAGGTCAATTTATTCGTCACGTCTTCGGGGACCCCTTTCAGCCCCTTCGGGCGGTAGAGCAGTTTGATGCGGGTTTTCACCGCGATTTTTAAGGTGTTGACGTTTTCCTGATTACCGTCAGACGGGATGGATTTGATATTCAGCCAGTAAAGCGATTCCCGATCCTCGAGCAGATTGCCGCCGGTGCGGATGATACGCAGCAAGTTCTGCTCGTTACCTTCCAGGCGAAACAGCGGCGGGGTAACAATAAAGGGGCTTTCTCAGCACCGCCGTTTGGGTGCTCCGCCCAAGACTGGATGAGATAGGGATGGATGTCAGAGTTGGTGACGCTCAGTGAAGCCTCCTTCTTGCCGCCCTCGTAAATCACGCGTGTGCCACCGACGGTCACGCCGCCCGTCTCGGCAGCGTGCACCAGCGTGCCACTCAGCAGTAAGGAGAGAGAAAGAGCTTTAAACCGGATATTCATAATAATGCACAGCTCCTAAAAATACGGGCCCACCTGAGTCGGCCCGCAGGCGTTACTTTCCGGCACAGAACTCGTCGGTAAGTGACGAGTAATTAGTTGTAAACGATGGTGAAGCTGCTGGTTGAATTCGCTGAACCGGCCGTCACGGGCAACGCAGTTGCAAAGTAACGGGCGACGAAGGCAAGATCGTTGGTACCGGCTGACAGCGGGTATGCTGAAGAGGCGGTGTACAACGGTACAACGGCGTTGTTATGATCCATCAACTGAATACCCACGTTAGTTGCCACGTCAGCACCCGGTGTCAGGGCCAGCAGGGTGTTATCGTTGGCGTCTGCGGTACCGTCGAACACCACTTTGGCGGTCACCACGCTTGCCGGGCAACTGTCCAGTTTAAGGGTGAATGCAGTCGGTGCTGCGGTCAGGGAACCGTTAGAGAACGCGGCGCTGGCCACATTGCCTAGCGTCACGGTCAATGGATTGCTCATGTTGTTTGTAACTGTGCAAGCATCATCGGTGATAGAGCCCACAAAGTTGATTTGGCCATCATCCGCCACAGCATAGGCAGAGAAGACGCTAACAAACAGTGCAGCAATAATTTTCTTTTTCATGTGTACTTATTCCTTGATTAAAATAAATGCGTAGTTAGGCATTGAATTCCATTGGTTGAGAGTAGGCCCGCCCCTTAGGCCAGAAACACAGTTACAGACAGGGGCTCTGGACACGATATAAAGCGTTATTCTGCTCACACCGCCCCAAAATCAGTAAAACCACAGCATGCTTCTTTCAGCGATAATAAAATGAAGGCTTTTCCTTCCCCCTCCCATTATAAAAAACGGGGGAGAAAGGAAATAACATTCCGAAAAATCATCAAGTGAGTCACACTATGCTATAATCAGTTTGCGAACATTAAGCCAATAAATAACCACACGTGGACATACATTGTTTTATTAAAAAACACTTCATGCATGAAAAATAAAATCACAACAACAGGATAAATCTCGCTTTACGCCGATAACTATAACAACTTCAATTAATAATTAAAAGCATAAATACAGATATTTTCCATTCACCCACCAATACTTAAGAATAATTTAAACATGAAGGCGACAACTCCAAATTAATAGAATAACTATAGATAATAATTATAAATAATTAAAAAATCGGTATGTAATTATACACAATCGGCATATTGGCTGTAGTATATTTAAAATATAGCTTAATTTAACTATAATGGAGCACAAGCCTAGGCAGACTAACTTAAGAAGGATGGGTATCATCGACTGGGATTTTGTGGGTAAAAGAGTGCACATTCCCGCGCTTGAATGATAAGTTTTTTACTGTCACCCTGTCACCAATTCAATCTTAACTTAAGGTTAACCATGAAAAAGGCAATAAAAACAATTGAAAATAAAAGGCACGACAGGATTAACAGACATTGTGCCGCCGTTTAAGGACTGAAAAAATGCCACTTCAACATCACTGGACTAAAAGCCGAGAGGATGCTAACTATTGTGACATGAATATTTATGTTGCGCGCTATTACCTACGTGAGCAACTGAGCACCGGTGATATAAGTGTTACTAAAACGACTATAAACAACAGCCTACGCTGACTTATTTCTACATTGTCCTTAAAAGACTTATTTGTCTTTCGAGTAACTTAAATAATTTTTCACAACGCCACGCAACATAACCAATTGGAGTTATACATTCGTCGATGGCATGACCGAGCTGAACATCAAAAGCTAATTCCTAGAATTAGGATAAATCCTGCTCATATCTAAAAAATTATCTCCATTTTGATAATAGATATCACCACTATTTTTCTTATAGCCTACTACTAGGGATTAAAGCTTTTTTCCAGCAGTATAATCAACCGTCCCGCCAGTTAGAACTGCAGCCCAAAAGTTGGAAACTCAACTGAGTAAGGTGGGCTGACTTTGCCCCGATAGACAATTCTGCCCTATACTTTATTATCATCGGTAAGCCTGTTCAAAAAACAGGCTTACCGATGATAATTCTCTATATCCAAACCTCCACCAACAACAGAAATAGGTGAGGAATATGATCTGTGAGCAGATGGAGTGTGGTGAAAAAGCACTCCGTTCACTTTATATCCATATTCTTAGTTAGGTCATTGTCGAATATATAACCACTAAAGAGCAGATCACAACATCACGCTGATAAATGCGAATGTATTATTATTGTATTTCATGTTTGCTCCCTATCGCGCTGCATAACAGATGTGTCAATCATCTCGATTTGTATTAGATTGTCTTTCGCGACTGGTTGGATCTGATCCTGCAAGACTGCCGTCTCAGCAGCTCGAACCCGGCACGACCATACATCTGGCGTTTCTACATCTTCAGTCGGTTTACATTTCCCTCAACAACTCAGCTACTTCACCTACAATAAACAACTTCAACTATTGCGGCTGCGTCAGATTCAATTCCTGCTGCAACCCGTTGAAGGTCAACCAGTCCGCTTTCGCGTACATTGATGAACCACGGATTTAACAGTGTTTTATTTTTCGTTTTCAACATTCTGTAGAAGTCGAGTGCCAACTGCTGGGCTATTTTCAGCTGAGGCTCTTTTTCGTACATCAACCCGATGAACCGTGATGCGTAGTTTTCTTTCCCCTCTGATTATTCTCCAGGGTATAAGCCAGCGTCTGGCCCTTGAGGCTGAGGGAAGACAGACTGAAGCCGCAATCGGATCTGGCGCACCTTTTTAGGCCGATGTTGCTTTTGATGACGTCAGGAACCTGGCACAAAAAAGCCAATGTCAGGTCCCTGACGAAAATAGCCAAGAAGCTTAGACGAAACAAGGAGTCAGTTCTGCTTCGGGCTGCATCATAACCCGGCTGACGAATCATGCCTTGGTTTTCTGTCCATAACGTCAGAGTCAGCAATGGTCGCTCCGCGCGTTATCCATCGTTTATAGATGGTGACTTTTGTTGCTACCCGTATGAACATCAAGCCGTATGAACATCAAGCTTCAGGCATTGCTGAGGAATGGTGTGAGGAGATTTTCCACTCACTGCCATTCCAGGCGTAAGTGAACGTATAACGAGCAGAAACTTCTGTTTTATCGGCGAACGTAAAGGTGTACGTACCGGTGTCTATTGCTTTATTGCAACCTAGGCGGATAGTTCGGGTGTCAATCTTACCAACCGGCTTTTTTCTAGGAAATGTTCAAAGTAATCTATGCGTTCAGCATCAGTCAGGCGAACTTTATTTGAGACCGTTGGCAATAAAACTGCATCACTAAGATATGTATCAGCAACCTTTTTAGCATCACCAGTTTTTAATGAATTATTCCAACGGTCAAATAGGCCTTCAATATTCGTTTTGTCTGTTTTCACACAATCTGCAGCAGGTGCTGCTGCCCATGCTGAGCTAGAAATCAGTAGTAATGAACTGATAATGCCTGAGATTTTCTTCATGATATTCCCTTGATTAAGATATGGATATTGAGAAGAAAGGTACCAATAATCCCCCACTGAAACAATACACATTCTATATAGTTACAATCATTTACCTTTATTGAAATATAATGTGGGTTCTATGGTGATGCCGTTCAAGAGCAAGGGGATAGTGTAAGTATCCCGGCAAAACGAACCATTCACTTTTAGAGATCTTCCGACATACTGATTATGTCCCATTGAGGAGATCGCTATGCGCAAAACTCGATTCACCGAACACCAGATCATCGCCGTTTTGAAGTCCGTTGAAGCCGGACGTACTGTCAAAGATGTCTGCCGTGAAGCAGGGATATCTGAGGCCTCGTACTACAATTGGAAAGCGAAATTTGGTGGTATGGAAGTGTAGTGGTTCGGTCATTCAGGACATCTCTAAAACCTGTTAATGTTAAAACAGTGAATATGAGGTGATACATGCTCAAAACTCGGCGAACCAAACGCACATTCTCCCCAGAGTTTAAACTTGAAGCTATCGAGCAAGTCGTTAAATATCAGCGCGATGTTCGAGAGGTTGCTCAATCACTTGAACTCAATCCTGACCATCTGCGTAAATGGATACGGCTTTATCAACAAGAACTCCGCGGCATTGAGCCGATGGGGAACGCTATACCCCCGAACAGCGGGAAATTCAGCAGCTTAAAGCGCAGATAAAGCGCCTTGAGATGGAAAAAGAAATACTAAAGCAGGCTGCCGTGTTGATGAGCGAAATCCCCGGAAAATCTGTCCGCTAATCACACGGCTAAAGGTGAAATGGCCGATAGTGACACTCTGCCGTTTGCTGGGGGTTCATCGCAGCGTTTATTATGCTTATGTAAGACGTCCCCTTGATGCTCGTAGAGTGGAGTTACGTAGCCGACTGAGAGCATTTCATGCACTCAGTCGTGGTGCGGCAGGCAGCCGTACACTTAGCCAAATGTTGCGCCAGAGTGGATGTGATGTAGGTCGATGGTTGGCGCGACGCTTGATGACAGAGTGCGGCCTGACAAGCTGTCAACCGCGTAAACACCATTACCGAATAAACGATAATAACAGTCCTGCATTACCCAACATATTGGGTCGCAGATTTACCCCTTCAGCCCCCAATCGCGTGTGGTGTGGCGATATCAGTTTTGTTCGTTTACAGGATAAATGGTGTTATCTCGCTTTGGTTGTGGATTTATATGCACGCCGGATTGTGGGGTCAGCTCTGTCATTAACAGCTGACGCTGACCTGGTGTGTAGGGCTTTACGTAATGCATTGGAAACTCGCCCTCGCAATGGTCGTCTGCTTTTTCATTCCGTCCAAGGCAGTCAATATAAAAGCAATAAATATAGAAGGTTACTCTGGCTATATGGGGTAATGCAAAGCATGAGTCGCAGAGGGAATTGCCTGGATAATTCACCAATGGAAAGGGTATTTCGTAGTCTAAAAAGTGAGTGGTTGCCAAAGGGAGGCTATGTTGATTTTGGCAATGCGATACGTGATATCAGCAATTGGATAAACGGTTATTACAACGTTTTTCGTCCTCATACGCATAACGGGGGTATACCCCCTTGTGCGTATGAAGAACAGTGGAGACAGGTTATCCCGGTGTCCTAATTTTGTGATCCACTACACATCAGCAGGTCTTTCATGCGGCCTTTATTTCTAAGCTGCCTGTACGGCAGTGAACGGCCATATATCCGCATTAGAGGTGGCGCAATTTTTCTAAGCTGCCTGTACGGCAGTGAACGAGTTAATCCATCATCGAAATGCCGCGCTATGTTTCTAAGCTGCCTGTACGGCAGTGAACAAAATCACTTCGATCCGCGCTGGGCTTCATCATTTCTAAGCTGCCTGTACGGCAGTGAACAACCGACAGGCCAATTGAAGAAGTAGCAAACCGGTTTCTAAGCTGCCTGTACGGCAGTGAACACTATCATCAACATTTTTCAAACCAGCAGCCATTTCTAAGCTGCCTGTACGGCAGTGAACCGATTTGGCCAGCGTCCATCATCGCAGTTTGTGTTTCTAAGCTGCCTGTACGGCAGTGAACGCTGTGTATGGGTTCAGGTGTAATGCCAAAGGTTTCTAAGCTGCCTGTACGGCAGTGAACCTTGAGTTCTGCCTTAGCCTCCTGGCTTCCCTTTTCTAAGCTGCCTGTACGGCAGTGAACTGTTGCAGAGTAACCATAACTCTCTGATATGCCAAGCGTCGTTATGTTAAAGGGAGAAATACCTTTTTTTCACGGCTATTTTTTATCTATTTAAAATCAGAGTATTAGATAACTTATCAAAAATAAGGTCAGCAGAAGAGGATAAATGAAGGTGCGAAACAAAAGGGAATACCGTATCGCCGATATCCCCTTTTTGATTAGCTTAAATCTGAACCGTTACTGGCGATGACTTTTTTGTACCAATAGAACGATTTCTTTCTGGTTCTGGCTAATGTTCCATTACCTTGATCGTCGCGGTCGACATAAACCAAACCATAGCGTTTACTCATCTCCCCGGTGGAGGCAGATACCAGATCAATGCAGCCCCAGGAGGTGTAACCCATTACCGGGATGCCGTCCTCAATAGCATCCGCCATCGCTTTGATATGTTCGCGCAAATAGCTGATGCGATATTCATCATCAATCTCGCCCTGCGCATTGATCTCGTCTTTCGCACCCAGACCGTTTTCCACCAGGAACAGCGGTTTCTGGTAGCGGTCATACATCATATTCATGGTGATGCGCAGGCCCAGAGGATCGATGCCCCAACCCCATTCGCTGGCTTGGACATATGGGTTCTTCAATGACTTGACGATGTTGGCAGCGCTGCTGTTGTGCTCGTTCATATCGGCCGATGCACAGCGGGAAGCGTAATAGCTGAAGGAGACAAAATCGACGCTGTTTTTGAGGATCTCGCTATCACCTTCCTCCATCTGGATGGTAATGCCCTTTTCCTTGAACAGGCGTGTTGTGTATGAGGGATAAGCTCCACGGGCCTGAACATCGATGAAGAACAGGTTTTCGCGGTCTTTTTCCAGCGCGGCCCACACATCTTCGGGTTTGCACGACCAGGGGTAGAAATTGCCACCGGCCAGCATACAGCCAACCTGATTATGCGGGTTGACCTCATGGGCAATTTTAGTGGCTAAAGCGCTGGCTAACAGCTCGTGATGGGCAGCCTGGTATTTCACCTGCTCCTGGTTATCGTCTTTCTCGAACACCAACCCCGCGCCAGAGAACGGGCTGTGCAGCAGGATGTTGATTTCATTAAAGGTGAGCCAGTATTTCACCTGCCCATCAAATGCTTCAAAACAGGTACGGGCGTAGTGCGTGAAAAACTCCACCATTTTCCTGTTACGCCACGAACCATATTCCCGCACCAGATGCATCGGTACATCAAAGTGGCACAGGGTCACCAGCGGCTCTATGCCATGTTTTTTACATTCGGCGAACACCGCGCGGTAAAAAGCAATGCCCTGCGCGTTGGGGACCGTTTCATTACCATTAGGGAAAATACGGCTCCAGGCGATGGAGGTACGAAATACGCTGAACCCCATTTCCGCCATCAGGGCGATATCTTCTTTATAGCGGTGATAAAAATCGATACCCAAATGGCTTGGGTAGAACTCATCCTCACGTAGCGTAAAGCGCTTTTCCTGGCCCAACTTTACCGCCAGCCGATCTTTACCATGAGGGATCATATCAACCGTCGTCAGCCCTTTGCCACCTTCAAGATAAGCGCCCTCGGCCTGGTTGGCAGCTAACGCACCACCCCATAAAAAATCTGTGGGGAAAACAGATGCTGGCATAAGATACCTCTTCTCAATTATGCATTTTTACAACAAGTTATACGGTTAGCGCGGGTGCCGATTTAGCTTTTTCACTTTCATTATCTTCAGCGACAGGAATGTCTTCAAAGCCAAGTAACAGCGTCAGAACAAAGGAAAGCACTACCGCCAGGATCATCACGCCAAACACCCAGACAATGGTCATCGGGTTTGCCGGGTCAAAGAACTGGACGCTGGTAAACAGGCCCGGTGAGGCCATCGAATGGCTTGCCAACCCGGCAACCCCGGCAACGCCGCCACAGACAAACCCACTGATCAGCGCGGCAATCAATGGGCGCTTCAGGCGCACCGCCACGCCATAAAGCGCAGGCTCTGAAATACCGGCAACGATAGCAGATGCCGCCGCGGCCAACGCCGTCTGGCGCAGTTCCGGATTTTGGTGCGCCAGGCCACCGCCAGCGATGAGCCCCCCAACGAGAGGTTGGCCCCAATTTCTGACGGCATTACCATGCCCTCTTTGCCGGTTTCCGCGATGGTTTGAATGATGGTTGGCGTGAATACGCGGTGCATACCGGTCATCACCAGCAGTGGCCACAACCCGCCCATAATCGCCACGGATAACCACCCCAGATAACTGTGGATGGTGTACACCAACGCGGAAATACCGCTACCGATCCAGATACCCAACGGGCCGATCAACAGAATGGCAATCGGCGCAGAGATCAACACGATCAGCATCGGTTTGAGGAAGTTTTTCGTCACGGCTGGGGTAATGCGATCGACCCATCTTTCGATATATGAGAGTAGCCAGGTCATACACAGCGCCGGGATCACCGTATAGGTATATTTCACCGCCGTGACCGATAACCCCATAAATTCAACCTGCTGCCCCTGCGCCGCTTTGGCCATTAAATCGATAAAGCTGGGATGCACCAGCACCCCGGCAATCGCGATAGCCAATGACATATTGGTTTTAAATTTTATCGCTGCAGAAGCAGCAACCATCACTGGCAGGAAGAAGAATGCCCCGTCACCAATCACGTTAAGAATGATCAGCGTTGAGGAGCCTTTCTCGAATACGCCCGTCATATCGAGGATCATGGCCAGCAGTTTCACCATCGAACCGCCGATAATTGCCGGGATAAGCGGTGACATGGTGCCAATCAGCGCATCCAGGATCCCGGCCCCGATGCGTTTCAGGGTGATCTTGTTTTTTGCCGGTACAGGCTCTTGTGCCTGCGCCCCTTCAGGCAGCAATTTCAGCACTTCGGCATAGGCTTGTGAAACCGTGTTGCCGATGATCACCTGGCATTGGTTTTCACTTCTTACCACACCCAGCACTCCGCCGATCGCCTTTAGTCTGGCGGCATCGACAAGGGTGTCGTCGTTGAGTACAAAGCGTAAACGCGTCATGCAATGTGTGACCGCAGCGATATTACTCACGCCCCCAAGTGCATCCACAATCGATCCTGATACTGCCGCATAATTCTTAGACATGAGGCCAACTCTCATAGGTAAGTAACCGGTTTCACACAATGGTGTAAACATTCAGATTAAATATCAATCTATAAATTTATTTATTGTCTATTTTGTGATGACGATCGACATGGGCGCGCTCGATAATTTGCGCTGACACGTCAGAATGCCGATACCCTTGTTACTTGAAGTTGCTGCGTTATTGGCGGCGGGATGGACCCCAGTCTCTTGGCTAAATGGGTTACAGGGGGGTTAACTCTCTTGCCGCCAGGCTGCAACTCCAATGACTTTGGGTATAGAATGTGATTAATTTTCAAAGAGCCAGGAAAACCCTATGTCTACCATGCAAGAAGTGGCCAACAAAGCAGGCGTATCAAAAGCCACTGTTTCGCGTGTTCTTTCCGGCAAAGGGTACGTCAGCCAGGCAACTAAAGATCAGGTTTATAAAGCCATTGAAGAGGCGGGCTATCGCCCAAATCTGCTGGCGAGAAATCTGGCAACCAATAGATCTCAATGTATTGGCATAGTGGTGACCAACACGCTCTACAACGGTAATTATTTCAGCGAGCTGCTTTCCCAGGCGGCCCAGAAACTGGAAGACAACGGGCGACAACTTATTCTGGTCGATGGCAAGCACAGCGCCAAAGAAGAACAGGAGGCGATTCAGTTTCTTCTTGATTTACAATGCGATGCGGTAATCATCTACCCGCGTTTCTTAACCGTTGACGTGATGGATGACATCATTGAACAGCATAAACAACCGATTATGGTGGCGAACCGCAGGCTACGGAAAAACCAAAGCCACTGCATCTGCTGTGACCACAAAGGCGCCAGTTTTATGGCGACAAAATACCTGATTAAGCAGGGCCACCGGGATATCGCCTTTATTACCGGGTCGTTGGATTCCCCGACGGCGATCGAGCGTCTTTCCGGTTATAAAGAGGCATTAAATCAGCATCAGATCGAGTTGCAGGATAAGCTCATCATCAAGGGAAAGTGGACGCCAGCCAGCGGCGCGGCAGCGATCGAATCTCTGTTAAAGGATAACGTTGCCTTTAGCGCAGTGCTCGCCAGTAATGATGATATGGCCATTGGCGCCATTAAAAAACTGACCGACGCGGGCATTGCCGTGCCGGGCGAGGTTTCTATTATCGGGTTCGATAACGTGCCAACGGCTCCCTACCTGTCCCCGGCATTATCCAGCGTTAAAGACCCGGTTAGCGATATGATAAGCGAAGTGATCAACCGGCTGATTTCCATGCTCGACGGCGGTTATCTTTCGAAGGACAATCTTTTTACCTCAGACCTTATCGTCAGGGATTCGATTGGTCATGGGCCTTTCTGGGGGAAATAATATGGCGATGTCAGTATGGGCTCTGTAACTAACGATGTTTATTTAGGCAAATTAAAGACGGCGTCATACCCGTAGAAAATACATAACCTGCGTTATGAAATGGATAAATATAGATATCTGCACTGGCTCCTACCATGAGATAAAACGGTGGGAGCATGCCTTTTAATATATCATTACTCACCTTATCGACGGGAGAAATAACAATTTTATTAGTGATAATACTCAGGTTGCTGCCATTTTTCTTATAATCAAGATATACCAACCGACTCAGCCCACTTTCCCTGCCTTGATGGTGAACTTCGCCCTCAATCCGAGCAATCAGTTTTCCATTTTTCATTCTATAATTAACATAGATTTCCATACAAGTATCAGGCGTATGACCATTTTTAATGATCATATGCGTTGAGCAGTTTATGACATCCGATTGGAATAAGTGGTTGCGATTTATTACTGCAAAAACAATGATTATCACAAGCAGAAAGAATAGGATTATAAGATACTTTTTTGTATTTTAACATACATAATATGCTCACTTAACTATGCTATAAATTGAAGTACATTTATTCTTTTTTGGGCTTTGTTGAATAAATCGAACTTTTGCTGAGTTGAAGGATCAGATCACGCATTCTCTGACAACGCAGACAGTCCCGTGGCAAAGCAGAAGTTCAGGATCACCAACTGGCGCACTTACAACAAAGCCCTTATCAATCGAGGCTCCATGACGTTCTGGCTGGATGACGAGACTATTCAGGCCTGGTATGAGTCAGCAATACCTTCATCACGGGGGAGACCTCAGCGCTATTCTGATCTTGCCATCACGACTGTCCTGGTGATTAAGCGCGTATTCCGGCTGACTCTGCGGGCCACACAGGGCTTTATTGATTCCATTTTTGCCCTGATGGGCGTTCCGTTGCGCAGCCCGGATTACACCAGTGTCAGTAAGCGGGCTAAGTCGGTTAACGTCAGTTTTAAAACGCCCACTCGGGGTGAAATCGCACACCTGGTGATTGATTCTACCGGGCTGAAGGTCTTCGGTGAAGGTGAGTGGAAAGTCAAAAAGCACGGTAAAGAACGCCGTCGTATCTGGCGGAAGCTGCATCTGGCCGTTGACAGCAAAACACATGAAGTCATCTGTGCGGACCTGTCACTGAATAATGTGACTAACGAAGGCTGGTATGCCTGAAAGTGTGCGTATCGCCTGACTGGCACCGACCTGCTACGGGGATGCTTATTCCAAATATGATTTATTCAACAAAGCCCATTGTGCTCAACAATGGGGCGGTACAAGAGGTCATTTTTGAACAGGGTCTTGAGCCGATGATAAGCGATAATTAATGGCGAGTGGTCCGCAGGATTAAGACAACCCACCATCATTCCTATGCCACCCAGGTGATCGTTCACGCGATCACCTGACTCAATGAGATGAACCCCAGCGTTTTTTAAGGGTTTCATGCCATTATAAGCGTCGTCATTTATCAGTTGAACTGTCGCGAGTAACCCTTAAAAATAGCGGCGGATATCCTCACGAAACTTTACGCAGGCCGTTATGAATGAACCAGTCTGGCACCTTTATATGCTGCGGATGCCAAGCGGCATGTTGTATACCGGCATTACCACCGATGTCGCGCGGCGTTTGGCACAGCATCAGGCCGGCAAAGGGGCTAAAGCTCTGCGCGGGAAGGGGGAGCTGGATCTGGTTTTTCACTGCCTGGTGGGGGATCGCTCTACGGCATTGAGGCTGGAATACCGGGTTAAGCAACTGGGTAAAAACAAAAAGAGAGGCTGGTCATTGACCGGCCTCTCTCATTGGCCTACTTACTGCCCGCAGTTAAAAATGATTAAAAGCGACTAAAGGGAGCCGAATACTCTACCCGCCCGTTTACGCCGTTCAGCGCATTTTCCGCCAGTGGGTAAACCTGGAATGCGGCTTCCGTTCCTGGCCAGCGGCAGTGCAGATCGTACTGGGCGGCATTTTTAAAGCCAAAACGCCCGTAGTAAGCAGGTTCACCCAGCACCACAACGGCGGCATAACCGAATTCATTCAGCGCATCCAGCCCTTCGTAAACCAGCTTTTCAGCCAGCCCTTGGCGGCGCAGGCTTTCCTCTACTGCTAACGGCGCCAGGCCAACCCACTGGCGATCAACACCCGCAACGTCAACCGGACTGAAAGCGGCATAGCCTACCACGCCACCTTCGTCATCCGTGGCGACAATCCCCAGCGTCAGCAAGCCGTCTTCACGCAGTTGCTGCACCAGTTCGGCTTCGTCATCGCGGCCAAATGCTTTACGCAACAGGGCATCAATGCCTGCGGCATCTACCGGAATTTCTACACGGATCAGCATGGCTGCGGCACACGGGAAGACTGCACCGTGCCCTCCTGCAAACCTGCCTCAACAAAATCTGCCAGCTGCAGCAACCCTATGCGTAACGGCGCGGGCATAGCATCCAGATCGATGGCATCCATCAGATTTTTTACATACAGACCCAATTCTGTATCTCCTTCAATCTGCAACCGACGCTGGAAAAACAGCGTATCGGGATCTTGTTTACGTGCTGCAATCAAGATCAGATCGTTGGCTTCACCACTGAAACTGACATCAGCCTCAGCCTGTTGGCTCACCACCAGCCTATCGTTCTCAACCGTCATAAACCATTGCAATGCCAGATCGCGGACCTCAATCCTCAGCCAGCGCGATTCAAGAAATGCTAAATCGCCGTCTGCCAGTGCCTGACGAAACTGCCAGCCCAACACCTGTTCCAGAAGTTGGCGCTGCAGAGCAAACGGCGTGAATTTTAACGGTACGCGCAACAGCGACGGCCCTTGACGCACAATACGTGCTCGTAGTTTTTCCAACACTGTCATTCACTCCTTTCGACTCAATCTGAGTCTATTTTGCCACATTGATGCCACGCGTAACCGGCCTATATCAACAAATAGTGTAATTTACGCTCGTGTTATCCCTTCTGTACCTTATGGCACTCAGGGTACGGCTTGAAAGGCGATGGGTATACCAATACGCCAGAAACTGCCCCAAATCAAAGCTTGTTAACCTTGGGTTTACTAAAATTGCCCACCCGTTTACATTTTTGCCGGTCGAAGAAATTGCCCGGCAACGCTTATTACAGCGCATGCCTGGCCTGGTATGCGACTGAATCAGGATAGACCTATGGAGCTGCTTTGTCCCGCTGGCAACCTGCCAGCCTTGAAAGCCGCGGTGGATAATGGCGCAGATGCCGTTTACATCGGCCTGAAAGATGATACCAATGCGCGCCACTTCGCCGGGCTGAACTTTACCGAGAAAAAATTGCAGGAAGCGGCTGATTATGTGCACCGCCATGGCCGTAAACTGCACATCGCCATCAACACCTTTGCTCATCCCGATGGTTATGCCCGCTGGCAACGCGCCGTCGATATGGCGGCCCAACTTGGGGCTGACGCGCTGATCCTGGCGGATTTGGCGGTGCTGGAGTATGCCACCGAACGATACCCGCAAGTAGAACGCCACGTTTCGGTGCAGGCCTCCGCCACTAATGAAGAAGCCATCCGTTTTTATCAGCGCCACTTTGATGTCGCCCGCGTGGTGCTGCCGCGTGTGCTTTCCATGCACCAGGTGAAGCAGTTGGCCCGCACCAGCCCGGTACCGCTGGAGGTGTTTGCCTTTGGCAGCCTGTGCATCATGGCCGAAGGGCGCTGTTACCTCTCCTCCTATCTGACTGGTGAATCCCCCAACACCGTGGGTGCCTGCTCCCCTGCCCGTTTTGTACGCTGGCAGCAGACACCGCAAGGGATGGAATCGCGCCTGAATGACGTGCTGATCGATCGCTATCAGGACGGTGAAAACGCCGGTTATCCAACGCTGTGCAAAGGACGCTATCTGGTGGATAACGTGCTTTATCATCCGCTGGAAGAGCCCACCAGCCTGAATACGCTGGAACTGTTGCCGGAACTGCTGGCCGCCAATATTGCTTCGGTGAAGATCGAAGGCCGCCAACGTAGCCCGGCATATGTCAGCCAGGTGGCCCGCGTCTGGCGCCAGGCGATCGACCGCTGTATGGCCAATCCGGCCAGCTACCAGGCCGATGCTGCCTGGATGGAAACGCTCGGCTCGATGTCCGAAGGCACCCAGACCACACTTGGCGCTTATCACCGCAAATGGCAGTAGCAGGAGAAACCATGAAATATGCATTAGGCCCGGTGCTCTACTACTGGCCAAAAACCGAGGTGGAGGCCTTTTACCAACAGGTCGCCAGCAGCAGCGCCGAGATCGTTTATCTTGGCGAGAGCGTCTGCACCAAGCGGCGTGAGCTGAAGGTTGCTGATTGGCTGGCGCTGGCGCAGGAGATCGCCAAATCGGGTAAACAGGTAGTGATCTCCACTTTGGCGCTGTTGCAGGCGCCCTCAGAGCTGAACGAACTGAAGCGCTATGTGGAAAACGGGGAGTTCCTGATCGAAGCCAACGACCTCGGCACGGTAAATATGGCCGCCGACCGTGGCCTGCCGTTTGTGGCCGGGCATGCCCTCAACTGTTACAACGCCTACACGCTGCGCCTGCTGCATAAGCAAGGCATGATGCGCTGGTGCATGCCGGTGGAGCTTTCCCGCGACTGGCTGATCGCATTGCTGCAGCAATGCGAAGAGTTGGGGTTCCGCCAGCAGTTTGAAGTGGAAGTGTTGAGTTATGGCCATCTGCCCTTGGCCTATTCTGCACGTTGCTTTACCGCTCGCTCAGAAAACCGTGGCAAAGATGAATGCAAAACCTGCTGCATCAAATATCCTCAGGGGCGCATAGTCAACTCGCAGGAGAACCAGCAGGTGTTCGTGCTCAACGGCATTCAGACCATGAGTGGCTATTGCTATAACCTGGGTAACGAGCTGGCAAGTATGCAAGGGTTGGTGGATATTGTGCGGCTTTCGCCACAGGGATTGGAAACCCTGGCGCTAATCGACAGCTTCCGTGCCAATGAGCAAGGCACACAACCGCTGGCATTAACCGATCACGCCGAATGCAACGGCTATTGGCGGCGCGTAGCCGGGCTGGAGTTGGTGCAATAACGCGTTAGACAGGGGCCAGGCTCGCGGCCCCTTAACCTCATCAGGAAGCCCGGCGTTTACGGAACAGGCTGCGCATCGCCACGCGGTTGCGCACATGGCCCACGCCAATGCCAATCAATGTATAAATCGCCCCCAGCAGCAACAACATGGCCACGTCACCGCCCACATCACGCAACGATAACCCCATCTGGTTTACCCCAGCTATAGCTTTGGTCGCCCAGGTTGACGGGATCATTGAAGAAACCGCCCGCACCCATTGCGGCATTGCCTGCAACGGCCAGATGGTGCCGGAAAGGTAAAATACCGGGGTGGTGATAAAGGATAACGTCAGGTAGATCATCTCCACGCTGCGCAAGCATTCGGTCACCAGCTTACCCAAACCAAGTACCGCCAGCAGGAAAGGGAACGTCAACAGCAGGATCTCTGGGATCGCCGCCGTCTGGCGATAACCCAGCAGCCACGGCCACAGCACAAACAATACGATCGACAGGAATAACCAGATCGGTATCAGTGCCGACAACCCCCCAAATAAACCGGGATCGACGGTTTACCTCCCGGCGCCCCTTTCAGCACAATGCTGACGCGCACGCAGGCAATCAGCAGGGAGTGCTGCAATAACATCACCAACAGGCCAGGGAAGATAATCGCCGCAAAGCTGATCCCAGGGTTAAACACATCCAGCGTCTGGCTCTGGATAGGTGTCAGGATCACCTGCGCTTGCCGCTCACTGAAACCACTGCGCAATAGCAGCGAACCGTTGTACTGATTTAGCAACTGCTGGTACACCGCCACCACGTCCTGTTGGATCTGGCCGTTTGCCAGCCGATTGGTGGCATCACCGAACACCGGGATCTCGAGGTTTTTACCATTGAGGATCTTTTTCTCCAGATCCACCGGCATGATGATCACCGCAAACAGTTTGCGCCAACCGAGATCGCGCTTGGCCTCATCTAGTTCGTCGTAGATCTGAATGGAGATCTTTGAGGTGGCATCCAACTGGCGGATCAGTTCGCGGCTGGCCGTGCTGTGATCCTGATCGACCACCGCTACCGGCAAATCCCACACCGTGCGGTTGGCATAAACCATGCTCATCACGCACAACGACAGGATCAGCATCAGCCACATCGGCCGCTCCAGCATGCCGATCAATACCCGGCTGAAGGTTTGCCAGTAACTTTTCATGCTGCCGCCTCCTCTTTTGCCAACCGCTGCGGCAGCCTTTTACGTACCAGCACGGCGGTCACCAGCGGGTAGATCAACAACAGGGCACATACGCTGAGGATGGCACTGGCAGGCACCTGCCGCAGGAAGACGTCGAACATGGCGTACAGGGCGTGGGTAAGCGGCTCAATATTCGAGATAATGCGCGCTGGCAGCGGCATGGAAAGCTCAGGCACCGCCAGACCTGAAAAGGTCAATGCAATGCTCACCAGCATCCCAATCAGGGTGTAGGCGGTAATGCTGCTGCCGGTAAAGGTGTACAGCAACAGGCCAACACTTTGTGCCGCCATCACATAGAAAAAACCAATCATCAGCATGAACAGCGGATTACCGCTGACGCGGGCGCCGAAAATGCCCACCAGGGCAGCAATTTCAACCATCAGCAATGCGGTAAAGCAAAGGGTATAAGGCGCCAGTTTGCCCAGCAGGGCCAGGCTGAACGGTTTGGCCTTCAGCAAGGACTTGCTGCGTGCCATAACGTAAATCATGCAGGTCACCACAAACAGTTGCAGCATATGTATGGTGGCGGCGAACTGCTGATAGTAAATGTAACTGCCGCTGGCATTGAACAAGCTGCCATAGTTGAGGGTGACATCCGCCAACGGCGGCAGCGATTTCCCCATGGCACTGGCCATGATCGAACGGTAATTGGTATTGGCCTCGGCCATAAGGCCGCTGAAATCCTGCGTAGCATACAACCCTGCGCCATAGAATAGTGCGTTGTAATACAGCACGATGTTCGGCTGCTTACCCGCCAGTGCATCCGCCTCGAAATCTACCGGGATGGAGAGTAATGCGAAATCCTGCGCGCTGCGCAGGCGGCGTAACGACTCTGGCAACCCGCCTTCATAGGCTTGTACGTGAGCATGCGAACCGGCATCCAGCCTGCGCGTCAGGTTTTTTGACAATGAGCTGTGATCGTTATCTACCACCGATACCGGCAGATCGAGCAAAGTGCCTTCCGAGAAGTTGCTGCTGATCAGGCCGAACAGCAGCAACGGGAAAATCCATCCCAGCCAATGCACTACCGGCTGGCGGAAAGCGATGCGGCATTCGTTACCAAACGCGTGGCTGAAACAGCGCCAGCCTGCTCTTACTCTTTCCATTGCCATAAGGTACTCATCCCTGGGCGCAGACCATCAAGCGGTTGCAAGGCATATAAACGAACTTCAAAGGTTTTCAAATCAAAGTCGCCGGTAGCCCGGGTGGCCCGTTTGGTAGCGTAATCCCCCAATGGAGCGATATAGCGCACTTCGGCTTCGATCATTTTGTCTTGCAGCGCCGGTACACGCAGTTGGACTTTATCGCCCTTGCGCACATTCGCCAGAATATCTTCACGCAGGTTAAACACGAAGTACGCCTGCGGTAGGCGAACCAACGTCATCAACGGGCTTGATGCGTTCAGCAGTTCACCCACCTCCGCCGGGATCGGCCCCACTTCACCAGCTACCGGTGCCACAACCTGCAAATCGTCGGTCTGGGCCTGAATTTCCAGCAGATTCTGTTCTGCAGCGCGCAGCGCGGCCTGGTATTTCTGCCGCAGCTCGATGCGATCGCCGTTAATGCCTTCATCCAGATTGGCTTTGGCGGCCTGCACTTGCTGATAGGCGGTATCACGCGAACGGCGCGAGCTGTCCAGTTCGGATTTGGATACGTAGCCTTTACTTGCGACGCTCAGGTTACGATCGTAATCGTGCTGGGCATTTTGATATTCCGCTTCGGCCTGTGCCAGGTTGGCTCGCAAGTTGCGGATGCTCTCTTCACGGGTGCCATGCAGCGATTCATCCAGTTGTGCCTTGGCCTCATCGCGCGTGGCCTGTGCCGCATGCAGTTGCGCCATCAATTCCGGGCTTTCCAGCCGGATCATCAGTTGCCCGGCTTTTACATCATCCCCACGCTCTACCAGGCGCTCAATCACCCGTCCTTTGGCCTTGGAGACAACAATCACTTCTGGGGCATCCACCTCACCCTGCAATAATAAATCCTGGTTGTGAGCCCGGAACAACACCGCCATCGCAATAGCAATTGCTATCAGCAGCAGTGTAAACAGCGTCTTTTTTCATTACATCGGCCCCTTCGGATCCTTCTCCCAGTAAAAACTACTATTCCTATACCTTATGAGTTTCATGTTGCAGCTCGTCGTCCACCTCACTCATCCCCTGGAGCATACTCCAGTAAGCCACTGGGGTAAGTGACAAATCTGTCGCCTGGTGAGGGGTGAAACCCACCGATGGGGTTCGTAATAAAGGCTGCGGCTTGCAAGACGACGGGTCTATAAGGATAACGCAAGCACGTATATCCTCTTTTATAACCGCAAATTGAATTATGCTTTTAACACTAAAAGCATAAATGCTTTTGAAATTGCAGACTCCTGCAATCGCCCTTTAAGCGATGAACCTAATACCCGGCGAAAACCGAGGGTATCAGCACAATGGACGATAATATGACTGAAAATACACGGGTGCCGCTCTCGGTACTGGATTTATCCCCAATCCCTCAGGGAGCCAAAGCGCGCGATGCGTTTCATTGCTCCCTGGATTTAGCCCAGCACGCCGAAAAGTGGGGCTATCAGCGCTACTGGCTGGCTGAACACCACAATATGACCGGCATCGGCAGTGCGGCGACTTCGGTGTTACTGGGCTATCTGGCATCGGGCACCCAGAGTATTCGTCTTGGTTCCGGTGGCGTAATGCTGCCAAACCACGCCCCACTGGTAATTGCCGAACAGTTCGGCACCCTGGAATCTCTCTATCCTGGGCGTATCGATCTGGGGCTTGGCCGCGCACCGGGTACCGACCAACGTACCATGATGGCGCTGCGCCGCCATCTTTCTGGCGAGGTAGACAACTTCCCGCGTGACGTGCAGGAGCTGCAACATTACTTCGGCGATGTGCAACCTGGGCAAGCGGTGCAGGCTGTACCGGGCCAGGGATTACACATACCGATCTGGCTGCTCGGCTCCAGCCTTTACAGCGCGCAGTTGGCGGCACAACTCGGCCTGCCGTTTGCCTTCGCTTCGCACTTTGCGCCAGATATGCTGTTCCAGGCGCTGAATCTGTACCGCGAGAATTTCACGCCTTCGCAACAGTGCCAGAAACCGCATGCCATGGTGTGTGTGAACGTGATTGCCGCCCAGAGCGATAACGATGCACGCTTCCTGTTCACCTCAATGCAGCAGCAATTTATCAACCTGCGCCGTGGCTCACCGGGCCCACTTCCACCGCCGGTTGATAATATTCACGCTCTGTGGACCGCCGGTGAGCAGTATGGCGTCGATCAGGCACTGCGTATGTCGATTGTGGGTAGCGAAAGCACGGTACGCCATGGCCTGCAGGCACTGTTGCGAGAAACCGACGCGGATGAAATCATGGTTAACGGCCAGATTTTTGATCATCAGGCAAGATTGCAGTCATTTGAGATTGTCGCCGGTGTGAAAGGCGATCTGGTGAAGGGATAAAGGGCAGGGGCACCGCAATGGTGCCCCAATTTTTCAGCGTTGGATCAGGTAACGAATGGTCGGCCCGTCCTGCTGGATATCCAACACTTTGTAGCCGTGGTTGCGGGCATCAAGCGGGATATTATTGATCGACTGCGGGCAGTCGCTGATCACTTCCAGTATTTCACCGGGTTTCAGTTGCGGCATCGCTTCCAGCGTGGCTACCGCCGGGTATGGGCAAGGCTCTCCTACCATATCCAGACGATAATCCGGCACTATCTCGGCCTGTTTCATGCGTCACTCCTTAAGTTCACCACCTGAGCATCCGGTTTTGCGCGGAAAAAGCGTTTTTCCCACCACAACATCGCACCAAAGGCGATGGCCAGCAGCAGGTAGGTCACCAACAGACCACCGATCGGGCCGAAGGTATCCAGCAGGTTAATCTTGTCGTAATTGGTAGCCAGGGCCGGTGCCAGATCGTCCCAATAGTAAGCCAACAGGGTCGCGCCGATAATATTACCCAGACCTACCCACCAGTAATGCACCTGCCCTTCAACCGCGCGGTACATCCAGCCGGTTTCACAACCGCCAGCCAGCACAATACCAAAACCGAACAGCAGGCCGCCCAGCACAGCGTTTGGCCCGGCCCACATGATCTTTGGTGCGACCCCCAGTTGCACGTAACTGAAGATGCCAATAGCGCTCACCGCCATGCCGAGAATTATCGCTTTAGCCATATGAGTACGGCCCGTGATCCACAAATCGCGGAACGCCGAGGTAAAGCAAATCTGTGCCCGTTCGATCAGCAGGCCAAAGCCGATCCCGAACAGCATGGCAATGCCGAGTTTCGGGGCATCAAACAGCGTCCATAACGACCAGGCAACGGTAAGACAAAAGATCACCATACCCAAGCGGAAGCGACGGCGCGCCTGCTCAGGCCTTTGCGTTAACGGAGATGCCGATTTAACTTTTTGCAGCTTCACAGGTATACGGAACATCGGCAGCAGGGTGAATTTGGCACCAAAATAGGAGCCCACCGCCGTCGCTAATGCGAAGAACCAGG
The DNA here is from genome assembly GCF_050632285.1 of Serratia sp. L9. NCBI lineage: Bacteria > Pseudomonadati > Pseudomonadota > Gammaproteobacteria > Enterobacterales > Yersiniaceae > Serratia > Serratia sp. L9. The sequence continues at coordinate 555,468 of NZ_CP192591.1, forward strand.
CATGCACCGAGAACTGAGGAATGCCGGTAAAGAAGGCGGCCAAGTTACATCCCATAGCCAGGCGTGCGCCAAAACCGGCAATAATGCCGCCTAACAACGCCTGGACTATACGAATACGGTGCTGTGGCATGCGCAATTTGATGTTGTTGGCCCAAAGCGCAGCGGCGATGCAGCCAGCAAACATGCCGATTATCATCCGGCCATCAATGCGTTCCAGCGGTGTGCCCTGCAGGCCAATCACTTTGAAGTAACCCCACTGCTCCGGGTGGAAGCCAAACCATTGCAGAACGTGACCGCCCCAGCGGGTGAACTCGCCGGTCACCGCCCAGAAGGTGCCGGTCATACCAAAATAGTAAGTAGAGAGGATCCCGGCCGCGATTACCGCCGGTAAAGGTGCCCAAAAGCGCACCAGGTATTGAGATTTGAATTGCTGCCAGCTCATGGCATCTCCTGCACGTTACATCCGTAAGATAAACCTTGCGAATGATACGCCATTTATCCCCGTTAGCCGCTATTCAGACGTAAAAAAACCAGCCCGAAAGCTGGTTTTTGGTTTGATTAACCGTAAAAGGTCAACTCAACAATTATGCATCACCAAAACGGCGACGTGGAGCAGCTGGTGCTGCTGCATCATCACGACGTGGTGCTGGCTTGCCATCGCGGTTGAAGTTGCCGCCACGACGTTCGCCACCGGCGTTACCGCCTTCACGACGATCACCGAAAGAACGACGCGGAGCGCCAGCGCCTTCACGGCGTTCACCACCGTTGGACGGGCGGCCATTACCACGACGCTCACCACCGTTACCAGCACCACCATCACGACGCTCACGGCGTTCATGCGGCTGCGCATCACCCAGCAGTTGCATATTCATCGGCTTGTTCAGAATACGGGTACGGGTGAAGTGATTCAGGATCTCGCCCGGCATGCCTTTTGGCAGCTCGATGGTGGAGTGAGAAGCGAACAGCTTGATGTTACCAATGTAACGGCTGCTAATATCACCTTCGTTAGCGATCGCACCAACGATATGACGAACTTCCACACCGTCATCACGGCCCACTTCAATGCGGTACAGCTGCATTTCGCCAACGTCACGACGCTCACGACGTGGACGCTCAGCGCCACCGTCACGGCTGTCTGGACGCGAATCACGACGACGGTCGCTACCACGTTCGTCACGATCGTTGAACTCACGACGCTGGCGTGGTTTGAAGACCGGATCCGGTGGCAGGATCAGAGGACGTTCGCCCTGAGCCATTTTCAGCAGTGCTGCGGCCAAGGTTTCCATTTCCAGCTCTTCTGCCGGTTGCAGTTTAGCCAGCAGCGCACGGTACATATCCAGATCGCTGCTTTCCAGCTGCTGTTGTACTTTAGCGGCAAACTTGGCCAGACGGCGCTCACCCAGCAGTTCTGCGTTTGGCAGTTCTACTTCTGGAATGGTCAGCTTCATGGTGCGTTCAATATTACGCAGCAGGCGACGTTCGCGGTTTTCCACAAACAGCAGCGCACGGCCAGCACGACCAGCACGGCCGGTACGGCCGATGCGGTGAACGTAAGACTCTGAATCCATAGGGATATCATAGTTTACTACCAGGCTGATACGTTCAACGTCCAGACCACGCGCAGCAACGTCAGTGGCGATCAGAATATCCAGACGGCCATCTTTCAGACGCTCCAGGGTTTGCTCACGCAGTGCCTGGTTCATGTCACCGTTCAGTGCCGCACTATTGTAACCACTGCGCTCCAGCGCTTCGGCCACTTCCAGGGTTGCATTTTTGGTACGTACGAAGATGATCGCAGCGTCAAAGTCTTCTGATTCAAGGAAACGAACCAGCGCTTCGTTTTTACGCATACCGTGCACCGTCCAGTAGCTCTGGCTGATGTCTGGACGAGTCGTGATGCTGGACTGAATGCGTACTTCCTGCGGCTCTTTCATAAAGCGGCGAGTAATACGGCGGATCGCTTCCGGCATGGTTGCAGAGAACAGCGCGGTCTGATGTTCAGCCGGGATCTCCGCCATGATGGTTTCAACGTCTTCGATAAAGCCCATGCGCAGCATTTCGTCGGCTTCATCCAACACCAGGCCTTTCAGGCTGGAGAGGTTCAGGGTGCCACGCTTAAGGTGGTCCAGCAGACGGCCTGGCGTCCCTACGACGATTTGCGGGCCCTGACGCAGAGCGCGCAATTGCACGTCATAACGCTGGCCGCCGTATAAGGCAACCACGTTCACGCCATGCATGTGTTTAGAGAAATCGGTCATTGCTTCAGCAACCTGAACCGCCAGTTCGCGGGTAGGTGCCAGCACCAGGATTTGTGGTGCTTTCAGGGCTGCATCTAAATTGTGCAGCAGTGGCAGCGAGAACGCCGCAGTTTTACCACTACCGGTCTGTGCCATGCCCAGCACGTCGCGGCCGTTCAACAGGTGAGGAATACACTCAGCCTGGATCGGTGATGGTTTTTCGTAGCCCAGATCGGTCAGAGCAGCGATAATAGGAGCAGACAGCCCCAGGTCAGCAAAAGAGGTTTCAATCTCAGTAGTCATGTACACGTGCCTCATTAATAATGGCTGCCAGTCTACATAACTCGTCGAGAAAATTTTCAGTCATTTTCATTGAAAAGTGTGAACCGGCTCAAATTAGATTATAAAACAGACAAAAAAGCCCTCGCCCGCTAAGGCGATTACTTTGGTTAAAAACCAATGTATATCAGGCTGATTACCCTTAATTTTTCAAGTTACCGCTGCGTTAGCCGCTCTCTCTCACCCTCGTCACTTAGTCAACTAAGCTCCCAGGGATCCGTTCGATTGCCGCCTTGCCGCAACCCGAAATCTATTGGGTATAGTGTCCGTCAGCTATTGCTGGTCCGATTCCGATAGGTCGTCTTGTTCTTGGCCTAATAGCGCCAATTCCAACAATGCATAGCGGTGCTCAACAAAGTTATGAACGTTGTTAGCCACCGTCAGTTTGAACAGCGCCGAAGCGGTGTCCTTGTCCCCCAGACTTAGGTAATGTTTACCTAAATAGAAGTCAGTTTCACTGAGATGCTCAGCGAGCGAAGTGTTATCCGTTGCATCTGCCTTGAGGCTTTCCATCAGCGTTTTTTCGCTGATTTTGCCCAGGTAGAATTCGACAATATTCCATCCCCATTGCCCTCTGTCCGCTTTGTCAGAACGTTGCTGAAGCGCAACGATGGCTGCCTTGGGATCGATTTCTCTTTCCACCAGGTAAAGCCATAACGAACGGAAGGGATCGTTTGGGTCGTCTTGATAAAACGCCTGCAGATCATCCTGCGCCAACGGGAAGCGGCCGCCATAATACAGTGCGATGCCCCGGTTTAAACGCGCGTAGTTATAAGTTGGATCAAGCTCTAGTACAGAATCAAACGCTTCATAGGCAGCATCAAAATTGCCTGCCTGCGTTAAGTAAATGCCCAGGTAGTTGAAAACTTCCGGCATATCAGGACGTATCGCCAGCGCTTGCGAAAAATCGTTGCGCGCTAGTGCACGTAGCCCGAGGCTATCATACAGCACACCGCGCTCATATAAAAGCTGCGCGCGCTCATCGTCCGTCAGTGCCCGGCTGGCAAGTATTTGTTCCATGCGCGCCAAGATCACTTCCTGCTGCAGTGTTGGCTGCAAAGGAATAGCCAGAACTTCGTCTTTACGCCAATCATGGTTGCTGCATCCTGCCAGCATGAGTGCTGTCGCAACGTAACACCAGCGCAAGAAAGGCTTCATTTCCCACTCCCGAAGACAAACATTGGATGAACGTCCTGTCCTCCGCTTGCTAATACGCGAGTATCCTACCCACGCGATAAGAACAGCCCCTGCCTTGCGGCAGGGAGCTGTAAAACTTCTGATACAGTTACTCTGCTTCTGGTGCAGGAGCCGCAGACGCTTCTGGCGCTGTCGCTTCTTTGATGCTCAGGCGTACACGGCCCTGGCGATCAACTTCCAGTACCTTAACCGGCACTTCCTGGCCCATCTGCAGGTAGTCGGTCACTTTCTCTACGCGCTTGTCTGCGATTTGAGAGATGTGAACCAGACCTTCCTTACCGCCGCCGATGGCCACGAAGGCACCGAAATCAACGATACGGGTTACTTTACCCTGATACACACGACCAACTTCGATCTCAGCGGTGATCTCTTCGATGCGACGAATCGCGTATTTCGCTTTATCGCCATCGGTCGCTGCAATCTTGACGGTACCATCATCTTCAATTTCGATAGTAGTGCCAGTCTCTTCGGTCAATGCACGGATAACAGAACCGCCTTTACCGATAACATCTTTGATCTTGTCTGGATTGATCTTGATGGTGTGAATACGTGGTGCGAATTCAGAGATATCACCGCGTGGCGTGCTGATTGCCTGTTCCATCACGCCCAGAATGTGCAGACGCGCACCCTTGGCCTGGTTCAGAGCTACCTGCATGATTTCGCGGGTGATGCCTTCAATTTTAATGTCCATCTGCAGCGCGGTGATACCTTCACGGCTACCGGCCACTTTGAAGTCCATGTCGCCCAGGTGATCTTCGTCACCCAGAATATCAGACAGAACCACAAAGTTTTCTTCTTCTTTCACCAGGCCCATCGCGATCCCCGCAACGGCTGCCTTGATAGGCACACCTGCATCCATCAGCGCCAGAGACGCGCCACAGACGGAAGCCATTGAAGAGGAACCGTTGGATTCAGTGATTTCAGACACCACACGTACGGTGTACGGGAAATCTTCTGGTTTAGGCATCATAGCCAATACGCCACGTTTTGCCAGGCGACCATGACCGATTTCACGACGCTTCGGTGAACCGACCATGCCGGTTTCACCTACCGAGTACGGAGGGAAGTTGTAGTGGAACAGGAAGCTGTCGGTTTTCTCGCCCATCAGCTCATCGATATTCTGTGCGTCACGCGTGGTCCCCAGCGTGGCGGTAACCAGCGCCTGAGTCTCACCACGGGTGAACAGTGCAGAACCGTGAGTACGTGGCAGAACGCCAGTGCGCACGTCCAGACCACGGATCATGTCTTTTTCGCGGCCATCGATACGTGGCTCGCCACGCAGCACACGGCTACGTACGACGTTTTTCTCGACGCTGCCCAGGATGTCTTTGATTTCTGACGCATCCAGCGTTTCGTCTTGTGCCAGCAGAGCTTCCACTACGCTGTCTTTGATCGCATCAACCTGCGTGTAACGCTCTTGTTTCTCGGTGATGTGGTAAGCATCGCCCAGACGGCTTTCTGCCAGTTCGGCCACGCGCGCATGCAGCGCTTCGTTGATCGCAGCAGGCTGCCAGTCCCACTTAGGCTTGCCAGCTTCAGCAACCAGAGCATTAATGTTTTCGATAACCACTTGCTGTTGATCGTGGCCGAATACCACAGCGCCCAGCATCTGATCTTCGCTCAGCACGTCTGCTTCGGATTCAACCATCAGCACTGCGCCAGCAGTACCGGCAACAACCAGATCCAGACGGCTTTCTTTCAGTTCGTCGGTAGTTGGGTTCAGCACGTACTGATCGTTGATGTAACCTACGCGTGCACAACCGATTGGGCCATTGAAAGGGATACCGGACAGGCTCAGGGCAGCAGAAGCGCCGATCATCGCAACGATGTCTGGGTTAACCTGCGGGTTAACAGAAACCACGGTCGCAATCACTTGCACTTCGTTCAGGAAACCTTCTGGGAACAGTGGGCGAATCGGGCGGTCGATCAGACGGGAAGTCAGGGTTTCGCCTTCGCTCGGGCGGCCTTCGCGACGGAAGAAGCTGCCTGGGATACGGCCAGCAGCGTAGGTACGCTCCTGATAGTTCACGGTCAGTGGGAAGAAACTCTGGCCTGGTTTGGCTTTCTTCTGGCCCACAACGGTGACGAATACTGCGGTGTCATCCATGCTCACCATAACGGCGGCAGTGGCCTGACGTGCCATCATACCGGTCTCGATAGTAACGGTGTGTTGGCCATACTGGAATTTGCGAATAATCGGTGTCAGCAAAATTTAACCCTTAATTGACGGCGCGCAATCGTTTTGACGACTCGACACGCCAGTGACTCACTGACCTTCACCCTACATCCTCGCGACTAATGACAATCCTTATCCCAGCCTGAGATAAAGCCTCTCATTAGCCGCGCGAACCTCTGTAACGGAAGATCCTCGTTAATACATTAACCTGATTTGCTTATGCTTCCTAGAAGAAAGGGGCCAAATTAGGCCCCTTTCCACTGAAACTTGCTCGATTAGCGACGCAGGCCCAGACGCTCGATCAGGCTGGTGTAACGTGCTACATCTTTACGCTTCAGGTAGTCCAGCAGCTTACGACGCTGAGAAACCATACGCAGCAGACCACGACGGCTGTGGTGATCTTTTTGTGCTCTGAGAAGTGGCCTTGCAGATGGTTGATCTGCGCAGTCAACAGGGCAACCTGAACTTCGGTAGAACCGCTGTCGTTAGTACCACGACCGAAATCAGCTACGATTTTAGCTTTAGCTTCAACACTTAGAGACATTGTCATACTCCAGATTATAGATAATAAATACAGGCGCCGATCTCTAATTCAGCAACCCAATGCATAAGCTGCGCCATTCTACTCTTAGCGCTGAATGATCGCAAGGCAGGCAGGTCAGTCGAAATATTCAACAACCAGACGGCGCGGAGCCACCCGGCCATCATCGGCAATCTCGCCGATACCGATAAATTTACGCGCTTCGCCTTCGGTAATACGCACCAGACCGGAAGCTGGCGCACCTGCCGCCTGCACTGGTTGCCCCTGTTTGACGTAACCTGCTACCGCGGGTAACAGATTGACTTCAGGGAAATCTTCTGCCGGGCTGTCCATTGGCATCAGCAATGAGTCAAGCAGCTCGCTCGGAGCGATACCCTGCTCCTGTGCCTGTACCAACAATGCGTTCAGGTGTTCCAACGTGACCATGCGAGCTATCGGATACTTCGCCACCTGCAGACGACGCAGATAAATCACATGTGCTCCGCAACCCAGCAATTCACCAAGATCGTCGGTGATAGTGCGAATATAGGTGCCTTTCGAACAATGGATTTCCAGCTCAAGTTCATCCCCTTCCCAGCGGATAAACTGCAGTTCATACACGGTGATGCTGCGCGCTTCACGCGGCACTTCAATTCCCTGGCGAGCATATTCATACAGCTTCTTGCCTTGGTATTTTAGTGCTGAATACATAGAAGGTATTTGCTGGATTTCACCCCGGAAGGTGTCCAGTGCAGCATCAAGCTGAGCCTGTGTGAACTTCACTGGCCGCTCTTGCACCACCTGGCCATCAGCATCCGACGTATCCGTGCGCTGCCCCAAGCGGGCAATCACGCGGTAGCGTTTATCAGAATCAAGCAGGTACTGGGAGAATTTGGTCGCCTCGCCCAGGCAAATTGGCAGCATACCGGTCGCCAACGGATCGAGCGCACCGGTATGGCCCGCGCGGTTGGCATTGTAGATACGCTTTACTTTTTGCAGGGCGTCGTTGGACGACAGGCCCTGCGGTTTGTCCAGCAACAGAACACCGTGAATGTCACGGCCACGGCGACGAGGGCGACTCATTAAGCCTCCTCGTCATCGCCTGATGCGTTGCGACGTTCGGCGTCGTTCTTCACTACGTTGGTCACCAGGTTGGACATACGCATGCCTTCAACCAGTGAGTTGTCGTAGGCAAAGGTCAATTCCGGCACGACACGCAGGCGCATTGCCTTGCCAAGCAGAGTACGGATATAACCTGAAGCGTCCTGCAACGCCTTGATGCCGTTGGTCACCAGATCCGGATCGTGGTTTTCGGTCAGAACGTTCAGGAAGGTGACGAAAACTTTGGCATAGGCCAGATCGCGTGATACTTCTACCCCTGAGACGGTCGCCATGCCGATCCGTGGATCTTTGACTTCACGCTGCAGAATGATTGCGATCTCTTTTTGCATCTCTTGTGCCACGCGTTGACCGCGGCTGAATTCTTTTGCCATTTGGAAATCCTCCAGACAAATCGGGGGGCACAAGGCCCCCTAAAACAAATTTAAGCGTTATTCGAGGCTTAAGCGATAGTGCGCTGGATCTCGATGATTTCGAACACTTCGATCATGTCGCCAACGCGCACATCGTTGTAGTTCTTAACGCCGATACCACATTCCATGCCGTTACGGACTTCGTTAACGTCATCTTTGAAGCGGCGCAGGGATTCCAGCTCGCCTTCGTAGATAACCACGTTGTCACGCAGAACGCGGATTGGGTTGTGACGCTTGATCGTACCTTCAGTAACCATACAGCCGGCAACTGCACCGAATTTAGGTGATTTGAACACGTCACGCACTTCGGCCAGGCCAATGATCTGCTGTTTGTACTCAGGCGCCAACATACCGCTCATCGCCTGCTTCACTTCGTCGATCAGATTATAGATGACGGAGTAGTAACGCAGATCCAGGCTTTCTGATTCGATCACGCGGCGTGCAGAAGCATCGGCACGAACGTTGAAGCCCAGAATGATAGCGTTGGATGCCGCAGCCAGCGTAGCGTCGGTTTCGGTGATACCACCCACGCCGGAGCCAACAATCTTCACCTTCACTTCGTCGGTGGAGAGTTTCTGCAGTGAATCAGAAATCGCTTCACAAGTACCCTGAACGTCAGTTTTGAGGACAATGTTCAGCTCAGAAACTTCACCTTCGGTCATGTTGGCAAACATGTTTTCCAGTTTGGATTTCTGCTGGCGTGCCAGTTTGACTTCACGGAACTTGCCTTGACGGTACAGCGCAACTTCACGCGCTTTCTTCTCGTCACGTACCACGGTCGCTTCATCACCCGCAGCAGGAACGCTGGACAGGCCCAGGATCTCAACCGGAATAGAAGGACCCGCAGAAGCCACTTCGCGGCCTAACTCGTCACGCATCGCACGCACACGGCCATATTCGAAGCCGCACAGCACGATATCACCTTTGTTCAGTGTACCTTCCTGAACCAGTACGGTAGCGACCGGGCCACGGCCTTTATCCAGGAAGGATTCGATGACTACGCCACTCGCCATACCGCTGCGAACCGCTTTCAGCTCGAGAACTTCAGCCTGCAGCAGGATAGCATTCAGCAATTCGTCGATCCCGGTACCGGCTTTGGCTGATACGTGAACGAACTGTGCTTCACCACCCCAGTCTTCTGGCATGACGCCATACTGGGAAAGTTCCTGCTTGACGCGATCGGGATCCGCTTCTGGCTTATCGATTTTGTTAACCGCAACCACCAATGGCACTTTTGCTGCCTGAGCATGCTGAATAGCTTCGATGGTTTGTGGCATCACACCGTCGTCGGCGGCAACCACCAGAACGACGATATCGGTCGCCTGAGCACCACGGGCACGCATTGAAGTAAAGGCTGCGTGGCCTGGGGTATCCAGGAAGGTGATCATACCGTTTTCGGTTTCTACGTGGTAAGCACCGATGTGCTGGGTAATACCGCCAGCTTCACCCACTGCCACCTTGGTGGAGCGGATGTAGTCAAGCAGAGAGGTTTTACCGTGGTCAACGTGGCCCATGATGGTAACAACCGGCGCACGAGGCTCGGCTGCAGCACCGGTGTCACGGTCGCTCATCAGCGCTTCTTCCAGCTCGTTCTCACGACGCAGGATAACTTTGTGGCCCATCTCTTCGGCAACCAGTTGCGCGGTTTCCTGGTCAAGGACCTGGTTGATGGTAGCCATGGCGCCCAGTTTCATCATCGCTTTGATGACCTGAGAACCTTTAACTGCCATTTTGTTAGCCAGTTCGGCAACGGTTAGGGTTTCGCCGATCACAACATCACGGTTAACCACCTGAGCTGGCTTGTTGAAGCCCTGCTGCAGAGTGCTTGGCTTACGCTTGCCTTTACCACCACGGGTAACGGCACGAGCTTCTTCGCGATCTGCTTTTGATTCAGAGAGCTTGTTGCCTTTTTTCTGCTTGGTCGCTTTGCCACCGCGAGTACGGCTGCGGCGCTCGCCTTCAACTTTGGCGTCGTTTTCGTCTTCGGCAGCACGGGCATGCTGAGAAGTGGTGACGTGGTAGTCCGCTGTTTCAACCGCAGCGCTTGCTGCTTCAGCTTCTGCCCACTTCTCACCATTCTCTTCAGCCATTTTGCGCGCTTCTTCCGCAACGCGTTTGGCATCTTCCTCAACCTTGCGGCGTACTTCTTCTTCCGCTTTACGTTTCAGTTCAGCGGCTTCGGCTTCACGGCGTGCTTTTTCTGCCTGAGCTGGCTTGGTCATTTCGTCGGTATGTTGATTGGTCACTTTTTCTTTTTCCGCTGAATTACGCTTAGCAATCTCCGCGGCCTCACGTTTGGCTTGCTCTTCGGCTGCGCGCTTCGCTTCTGCTTCGCGTTTTGCTAGCTCTTCCGCTTCGCGCCTTGCCTGCTCTTCCGCTTCACGCTGTGCCTGCTCTGCCGCTTCAGCCTGTTGGGCTTCTTGCGTATCGCGATTTACATATGTGCGTTTCTTGCGGACCTCAATTTGCACCGATTTACTTTTACCGCCGGTGCTCGGAATATTCAAGGTGCTGCGCGTTTTGCGCTGCAACGTCAGTTTGCCAGGCGCACTACCGTGTTCACGGTTCAGGTGTGCCAGCAATGCTTCTTTCTCGTGCTGGGTAACAGAGTCGGTTTCGGACTTGTTAATCCCTGCATCAGCAAATTGCTGTACCAGGCGATCAACCGGAGTCTGAATCTCTGCTGCCAGCGATTTTACGGTTACATCTGTCGTCATGCTGTTCCTTCCTGCTACAGTTTATTACGCGTTGTCGCCAAACCAACAGATATTACGTGCGGCCATAATCAGCTCGCCGGCCTGCTCATCGCTAAGCCCTTCAATATCAGCCAGATCGTCAACACCCTGCTCGGCAAGATCTTCCAGCGTACAAACCCCACGCGCGGCCAGTTTAAAGGCCATGCTGCGCTCAAGCCCCGGAAGGTTGAGTAAATCATCAGCAGGTTTTTGGTCACCCAGGCTTTCTTCCTGAGCCAGGGCCAGCGTGGTCAATGCAGCTTTGGCGCGATCGCGCAACGCTTCGACCGTATCTTCATCCAGTCCGTCGATTTCCAACAGCTCTTTGATTGGCACATAGGCCAGCTCTTCCAGCGTTGAGAAGCCTTCTTCGACCAGAATGGTGGCGAAATCTTCGTCGATATCAAGATACTTGGTGAAGGTATCAATGGCGGCATGAGCTTCGGCCTGATGCTTGGCTTGCAGATCGTCCGCCGTCATCACGTTCAGCTCCCAGCGATCGTCATCACGATGCTGTTTCAACAGTTGGGAAGCTAAACGCACGTTTTGGCCATTACGGCCGATCGCCTGTGCCAGGTTGCTGGCTTCAACGGCGATATCCATTGTACACCGATCTTCGTCCACCACGATCGAGGCAACATCTGCCGGAGCCATCGCGTTAATGACGAATTGTGCCGGGTTATCATCCCACAGGATGATGTCAATACGTTCCCCACCAAGCTCACTTGAAACGGCCTGGACGCGGGCACCGCGCATACCAACACAGGCACCGACCGGGTCGATACGCTTGTCGTTGGTTTTCACGGCAATTTTGGCACGGGAGCCAGGATCGCGGGCCGCCGCTTTAATCTCGATCACTTCTTCGCCGATTTCCGGCACTTCGATGCGGAACAGCTCTTTAAGCATATCCGGGCTGGAACGGCTGACGAACAGTTGCGCGCCACGTGCTTCTGGGCGTACTGCGTACAACACACCGCGGATACGGTCACCCGGGCGGAAGTTTTCGCGTGGGAGCATATCTTCACGGCCAATGACCGCTTCGGCGTTACTGCCCAGATCCAGCGCAATGCTGTCACGGTTAACCTTTTTCACCACGCCGGTGACGATTTCACCTTCGTGCTGACGGAAGGCGTCAACCACCATTGCACGCTCGGCTTCACGTACTTTCTGTACGATAACCTGCTTGGCGGTCTGGGTGGTGATACGGTCGAAGGTCACAGATTCGATCTGATCTTCGATATAGCCGCCCAGTTCCATGGACGGATCTTCGTATTGTGCAGCTTCCAACGTGATTTCACGCGTTGGTTGAGTTACTTCTTCAACGGCAACCCAACGGCGGAAGGTGTCGAAATCGCCCGTTTTACGGTCAATGCTGACGCGTACTTCGATTTCCTGCTCATATTTTTTCTTGGTTGCGGTGGCTAATGCGGTTTCCAGCGCTTCGAAAATCTTCTCACGCGGAAGGGATTTTTCATTGGAAACAGCTTCAACAACAGCCAGAATCTCTTTGTTCATCCTAGTTGCCTCATCCAAACTTTAAAAGTGGGGTACCAGGTTCGCTTTCTGAATGTTGCTCAGTGCGAACACTTCATCTTTCCCTTCCACAGTAACCGTGATCATCTCGCCTTCAACAGACTTGATGATGCCCTGCCACTTACGACGGTTTTGTATCGCCATACGCAGCACAACGCTGACTTCTTCACCGATGAAACGCTGATAATGCTCTGCGGTGAACATAGGACGATCAAGGCCAGGAGAGGAGACTTCCAAGTTGTAAGCTACCGTAATGGGATCTTCAACGTCCATTACAGCGCTGACCTGGTGGCTGACATCAGCACAATCATCAACATTGATTCCGTTTTCACTATCAATATAGATGCGTAATGTCGATTGACGCGCCCGAATAAATTCGATGCCGACGAGCTCAAAGCCCAACGCTTCTACTGGTGCGGAAAGCATCTCTGTTAATTTTTGCTCTAACGTGGACAAGCCCACCCCCAAGACATAAAAAAAGGGCCTAATAGCCCAGTGATTCTGTTGCCAAATAACAAAAAACCCCGAAAATTCGGGGCTTTATGCAACTGGACCCTGTTTGCCGCAATGCGGCTTCGGTGCAACTTTCTAACAAGTGTCATTTTCAAATGTTGTTCGAGAAAAGCGGATTTCAATCGAAAAGTGTATTTGAAAATAAACACTTAAAGGAAAGTGGTTGCGGGGGCCGGATTTGAACCGACGACCTTCGGGTTATGAGCCCGACGAGCTACCAGGCTGCTCCACCCCGCGTCCGAAAACGTGGCAAATATTACGCCGATAATCGCAAAAACGCAAGTTATCTCTGGGATTTGGTACCGAGGATGGGACTCGAACCCACAAGCCCGTTAGGGCACTACCACCTCAAGGTAGCGTGTCTACCAATTCCACCACCTCGGTACTGATTCTTACTGCTAACGGCTGTTTATGCTGAAACCAAACAACCGTTTTCAAACCTTTTCTGCTTACTGCGGGATATCGCTGCTCGGTTTGGCTGGTGCCACCGGCGCTGTAGTCTGCTCAGTTTTCACTGGCTGACCCAGGTTTTCCCACTCACTGCCTTTCTTGCTTTGGTTGCTGCTCAGGTTGCCCAGGATCAGACTGATGACGAAAAACAGCGTCGCCAGAACAGCCGTCATGCGGGTCATAAAGTTGCCTGAACCGGTCGATCCGAAGAATGTGCCAGAAGCACCTGCTCCGAATGAGGCTCCCATATCAGCGCCTTTACCTTGCTGCAGCATAATCAGAGCGACAAGCCCGATTGAAATCAGCAAGAAAATTATCAGAAGAGCTTCGTACATAGTTGTACCTGTATCCTTGCGGGTTCACCGCGTGCCAAATGCTTCTCACCCCAGATGCTTCCAAACTAAAGAAGTCGTGGCGTGTAACTAAACAGCCCACTGAAGCGGGTGTGAATACTAACCAAAGCCGCCAGAGCACGCAAGGGCAATTTACAGCCTCTGATGCGTTTGCGGAAAAAAGCACCAAAAACAGGGTTAATCTGTGACTTACGCAGGCACTTGCACCGTGCCTGCGTGAAAACAGGGGATTAACCCGCCAGCTTTACCGCATCAGCGATGCGGTGTGCCAAGGCTATAACCTGCTGTTCGTCCTCACCTTCCACCATCACGCGAATCAATGGCTCAGTGCCCGATTTGCGCAGCAGCACTCGGCCACGACCGGCCAATTCGGCTTCTACCTGCTCGGTTACTTTCAGTACAGCATCTGATTCCAGCGGGTTGTGCTCACCGGCAAAGCGGACGTTAACCAGGATCTGCGGCAGCAGTTTCATGCCACTGCACAGATCGTGCAGGCTCATGTCGTTGCGCACCATCGCGGTCAGCACCTGCAAACCAGCAACAATACCATCACCGGTAGTGGTTTTATCCAGCAGGATCACATGGCCCGAGTTTTCTGCCCCGATACGCCAGCCCATCTCCTGCAGTTTTTCCAATACGTAGCGGTCGCCCACTTTCGCACGGGCAAATGGAATGCCAAGCTGCTTGAGCGCTAATTCCAGGCCCATGTTGCTCATCAGTGTACCGACCGCACCACCGCGCAATTGGCCCTGACGCAGGCCTTCACGAGCGATAATATAAAGGATTTGGTCACCATCAACTTTGTTGCCCTGATGGTCAACCATCATCACACGGTCGCCATCACCATCAAACGCCAGACCAACATGTGCCTGTTCTTCCAGCACGCGCGCCTGTAGTTGGCGCACGTCGGTAGCACCACACTCTTCATTGATGTTCATACCATCCGGCTCACAGCCGATAGCAATCACCGTAGCGCCGAGTTCGCGTAATACGCTTGGGGCAATGTGATAGGTCGCACCGTTGGCGCAGTCCACTACAATTTTCAAGCCGTTCAGGCTCAGCTCACTTGGGAAAGTGCCTTTGCAGAATTCGATATAGCGCCCGGCGGCATCAACAATGCGGGTAGCTTTACCCAGCTCTGCTGACTCAACACAGGTCAACGGCTTTTCCATTTCCGCTTCGATAGCCTCTTCCACATCGTCTGGCAACTTGGCCCCGTCGATGGAGAAGAACTTGATGCCATTATCGTAAAACGGGTTATGCGAAGCAGAGATAACGATCCCGGCTTCGGCTCGGAAGGTCCGGGTCAGGTAGGCCACCGCCGGGGTTGGCATCGGGCCGGTAAACGAAGCAGAAAGCCCCGCCGCCGCCAGCCCGGCTTCCAGGGCAGATTCCAGCATGTAGCCAGAAATACGGGTATCTTTACCGATAATGATTTTACGGGAGCCATGGCGTGCCAATACTTTACCGGCCGCCCAGCCAAGCTTAAGAACGAATTCTGGGGTTATCGGGTTGTCACCGACTTTACCGCGGATGCCATCGGTACCAAAGTATTTGCGCTCGCTCATGTCTCTACTATCCCTTAGCTGAAAGTGTTGCCTCGACGACACGCATCGCCTCGACGGTTTCTTTTACATCATGCACTCTGACTATTTGTGCCCCCTGCATGGCGGCAATCACCGCGCAGGCAACGCTACCAATAACCCGTTGAGCGGGCGGCACATTCAACAGTTGACCAATCATCGACTTACGCGACATCCCCACCAAAAGTGGTAAACCAAAGTGATGAAACTCCGCCAACCGGGCCAGAAGCTGGTAATTATGCGCTAAATTCTTACCGAAACCGAAGCCCGGGTCGAGCAACAATTTCTGTTTTGCTATACCACCGGCAATGCAGCGGTCAATATGATGCTGGAAAAACGCATTTACGTCACCCATCAAGTCATCATACTGCGGAGCCTGTTGCATGGTACGCGGCTCGCCTTGCATATGCATCAGGCAGACCGGCAGCCCGCTTTCAGCAGCGGCTTGCATGGCCCCTGGCTCCTGCAATGAGCGAATGTCATTAATCAGATGTGCGCCAACCTTGGCAGACTCACGGATCACCCCGGCTTTCGACGTATCTACCGAGATAAAGATTTCAAACCGCTGCGCCAAGGCTTCCACCACCGGCACTACGCGCTCCATCTCTTCTTCCTCACTGACGTCCGCCGCGCCTGGACGAGTAGACTCCCCACCGACATCGATCATCGTCGCACCCGCAGAAATCAGCGCATGAGCGTGCAACAGGGCATCATTGAGCGAATTATGCCGCCCACCATCGGAAAAAGAGTCTGGAGTGACATTGAGGATCCCCATGACCTGAGGATGGTTGAGGTCAAGGATTTGGTCGCGCACGGTTAACTGCATGATAATTCCATCTTAGTGTTGCTGTTTCTTTGCCTGCGGCCAATAAAAAACCCCGGGCTGGCCGGGGTTCGATTTTATTACACAGCCGATGTTATTTGTCGAGCTGCTCAGACATGGTGTTGCCTGGGTTTGGCGTACGCGGCTCATCTACCGGCGTAGGGGCTTTTGGAGTCCCCCGTTGTCGGAGCTGTTATTCTTTGCCGCGTCGTCCCAACCTGCTGGCGGACGCACATCTTTACGGTTCATCAGATCGTCAATCTGTGGTGCATCAATGGTTTCATATTTCATCAGAGCATCCTTCATAGAATGCAGGATGTCCATGTTTTCCATTAATAACGCACGCGCACGGGTGTAGTTGCGCTCAACCAGAGATTTTACTTCCTGATCGATGATACGTGCGGTTTCATCCGACATGTGTTTTGCCTTGGCCACTGAACGGCCCAGGAACACTTCGCCCTCTTCTTCCGCATACAGCAATGGCCCAAGCTTCTCAGAGAAGCCCCATTGGGTCACCATGTTACGCGCAATCGAAGTAGCGACTTTAATGTCGTTTGATGCACCGGTAGAGACTTTTTCCGGCCCGTAAATAATTTCTTCAGCCAGACGCCCACCGTACAAGGTAGAGATTTGGCTCTCCAGCTTCTGACGGCTGGCACTGATCTGATCCCCTTCCGGTAGGAAGAAGGTCACACCAAGCGCACGTCCACGAGGAATAATCGTGACTTTATGCACCGGATCGTGCTCAGGAACCAGGCGGCCGATGATGGCATGGCCCGCTTCGTGATAGGCGGTTGATTCTTTCTGTGCTTCGGTCATCACCATGGAGCGACGTTCCGCACCCATCATGATCTTGTCTTTGGCTTTTTCGA
Organism: Serratia sp. L9; assembly: GCF_050632285.1. Taxonomy (NCBI): domain Bacteria; kingdom Pseudomonadati; phylum Pseudomonadota; class Gammaproteobacteria; order Enterobacterales; family Yersiniaceae; genus Serratia; species Serratia sp. L9. Next base: position 572,331 of record NZ_CP192591.1, read on the forward strand.
ACTCAACCATCGACACCACACGTTTGTTGCCACGCGCCGCGAACAAGGCGGCTTCGTTGACCAGGTTGGCCAAGTCAGCACCGGAGAAACCCGGAGTACCGCGAGCGATTACAGAGGCGTCAATATCCGTAGCCAATGGCACACGGCGCATATGCACCTTCAGGATCTGTTCGCGGCCACGCACGTCCGGCAGGCCAACCACGACCTGACGGTCGAAACGGCCTGGACGCAGCAGCGCAGGGTCAAGCACGTCAGGACGGTTGGTTGCCGCGATAACGATAATGCCTTCGTTGCCTTCAAAACCGTCCATCTCAACCAGCATCTGGTTCAGCGTTTGTTCACGTTCATCGTGACCACCGCCCAGACCAGCACCACGCTGGCGACCTACGGCGTCGATTTCATCGATGAAGATGATGCATGGAGCCGCTTTCTTGGCTTGTTCGAACATGTCACGGACACGGGAAGCCCCCACACCGACGAACATTTCAACGAAGTCAGAACCGGAAATGGTGAAGAATGGCACTTTGGCCTCACCGGCGATCGCTTTCGCCAGCAGGGTTTTACCGGTACCCGGAGGACCCACCATCAGCACGCCTTTCGGGATCTTGCCGCCCAGTTTCTGGAAACGGCTCGGCTCGCGCAGATAGTCCACCAATTCACTGACTTCTTCTTTTGCTTCGTCACAACCTGCGACGTCGGCAAAAGTGGTTTTGATCTGGTCTTCCGTCAGCATTCGGGCCTTGCTCTTGCCGAAGGACATTGCCCCCTTGCCGCCGCCGCCCTGCATTTGCCGCATAAAGAAGATCCAGACCCCAATCAGCAACAGCATTGGGAACCAGGAAATAAAGATGGAAGCCAGCAAACTCGGTTCTTCCGGTGGCTCACCGACAACTTTGACATTCTTGGTCAACAACGTATCCAGCAACTTGGGATCGTTGACAGGGATGTATGTCGTGTATTTGTTACTGTCTTTACGAGTAACGTTGATTTCACGCCCATTAATGCGCGCTTCACGAATCTGATCTTGGGTCAGTTCGGACATGAAGGTAGTGTAATCCACCCTACGGCCATTAGACTCGCTGGGCCCAAAGCTCTGGAATACAGACATCAACACTACCGCGATGACTAGCCAGAGAATTAGGTTTTTCGCCATGTCACTCAAGGGATTAACCTCATATTACAACTGTGTTAACAAACAGCGTTAGGGTACTACAGTTTCCGCCCTGTCGCTACAATGTACACTTCACGCGAACGTGCGCGGGAAGCGTCTGGCTTACGAATCTTAACCTTCGTAAACAGGGAGCGAATTTCCCGTAGGTACTCGTCAAAACCATCTCCCTGGAACACCTTCACCAGGAAACTACCGCCTGGTGCGAGGACATCACGACACATTTCCAGTGCTAATTCCACCAGATACATCGATCTCGGGATATCGACCGCCGGGGTGCCACTCATATTCGGAGCCATGTCAGACATGACTACCTGAACCTTACTTTCACCTACACGTTCCAACAGCGCTTTAAGGACCAGTTCATCACGAAAATCGCCCTGAAGGAAATCGACGCCAACAATAGGATCCATTGGCAAAATATCACAGGCAATGATACGCCCGTTACCACCAATCTGGGTTACCACATATTGCGACCAACCGCCCGGTGCCGCCCCCAAATCAACGACTGTCATACCCGGCTTAAACAGTTTGTCAGTTTGCTGTATTTCATCAAGTTTAAACCAGGCGCGTGAACGCAGCCCCTTTTTCTGAGCCTGTTGCACATATTTATCGCTAAAGTGTTCTTGTAACCAGCGACTGGAACTGGCCGAACGCTTTTTATTTGCCATCTCGTTTTCCAACTATCCTAAAAAGAGTCTTATGCCCGTCGCCTTTCAAGCTGTCATGCCGTTGACTGTGCAGTTCACAGCAGGGTGCGAAAACCCCGCCCCATTGACATGGGCGACAGTATGCCTGGTTACGGCTTGAAATTCATAGGGTAAGCCAGGTTCGCTACTCACATAGACTCCATTCGGTGCAGACCGATTTGGTGATACACATGAGATGGCGGTAGAATGTGCCGTTTTCAATCCCAACTTAAGCAAAAAAGACAATGAATCTAAATAATAAACAAAAACAGCACCTGAAAGGCTTGGCGCATCCGTTAAAACCGGTTGTCATGCTGGGTAATAACGGTCTCACCGAAGGGGTGCTGGCTGAAATTGAACAGGCTCTGGAGCATCATGAGCTGATCAAGGTAAAAATTGCTGCCGAAGATCGTGAAACTAAAGCCTTGATCGCCGACGCTATTGTGCGTGAAACGGGTGCCTGCAATGTACAAGTGATCGGCAGTACGCTTATTCTTTACCGCCCTTCGAAAGATCGCAAGATCACTTTGCCGCGCTAATCACCGTTCAATTTGCTGAAACGGTGCCATGCACCGGGCTCAGATAAAAGGCCGCACGCGGCCTTTTTCCTTTCTTTACAAAACGCTGCTGAATATGTGACCAACTTTATTGCAATTAAAGATATTCCACTTTCAGAATTTCATAGTCTACATCACCGCCAGGCGTTTTGATGACAACCACATCATCTTGTTCTTTGCCAATCAGGCCACGTGCCATTGGCGAATTGACCGAGATAAGATTCTTCTTAAAGTCAGCCTCATCATCGCCCACGATACGATAAGTCACTTCATCTTCGGTATCCAGATTCATTACCGTTACGGTAGCACCAAAAATCACGCGGCCAGTATCTGGCATTTTAGTGATGTCGATCACCTGCGCGTTAGATAATTTAGCTTCGATCTCCTGGATACGCCCTTCACAGAAACCCTGTTGTTCGCGGGCAGCATGGTACTCGGCATTCTCTTTCAGGTCACCGTGTTCGCGCGCATCAGCGATATCCGCAATGATTTTCGGGCGACGTACGCTTTTCAAATATTCGAGTTCTTCACGCAGTTGTTCTGCGCCAAACAAGGTCATCGGAATCTGTTTCATCGTTTAAATACCTCTAAATCTTTCCTGTTCAAATATACCTGTCATCTTTCAAGCCGCACTGTTGCTACCTGTACTGGCAGTGCTGTACAGGCGGTACAAATGCCCGCAAGCGCATGAATGCGCTAGAGCGGCCAACTTGAAACCCAAAGGTATGGCCGTCATCCTGACGTATTCGTATGAAATTACGGTAAGCGTTGCGCCTCCCGTCTCCAGGCGATAAACAAAAGATACCAAACCCGGAATGTCTTCCAAGTCAGTATCGATTTTGCATTTTGATATGCATTTTAGCGTAGAGTTCCTTAAGGGTCATCGTTTACTTTCTCCCTTAATGCACCGTAGTATGACAACACGTTATCCAGCTGTTACCCCGAGATTATGCGTTTTTCACGAATTGTCAGTGCAATGGCCTGCGCATTTACCCTTAATGCCAATGCGGCCCCGGTTGAAGATTACACACAATATTTGCCTGATGGGGCCAACCTTGCCCTGGTTGTTCAGAAGGTTGGCGCAACTGCGCCAACTGTCGATTATCACTCACAGCAAATGGCATTACCGGCCAGTACTCAGAAAGTACTTACCGCGCTGGCGGCATTATTACAGCTCGGGCCTGATTATCGTTTCACGACGACATTGGAAAGCCAGGGCAACATCACGGATGGCGTGTTGCGCGGTAACCTTATCGCCCGGTTCAGTGGGGATCCCACGTTCAAACGCCAGAGTCTGCGCAATATGGTGGCGGAGTTGAAAAAACAGGGCGTGCGCCAGATCACCGGCGATGTTCTGGTGGATACTTCGGTATTCGCCAGCCACGACAAAGCGCCAGGCTGGCCATGGAACGATCTGACCCAATGTTTCAGTGCGCCACCGGCGGCGGCGATTGTTGATCGCAACTGTTTCTCGGTTTCGCTCTATAGTGCTCCGAACCCAGGAGAGATGGCGTTTATCCGCGTCGCATCTTTTTATCCGGTCAATATGTTCAGCCAGGTGAGGACGCTGGCAAGGGGTTCCACGGATGCACAGTATTGTGAGCTGGATGTCGTTCCTGGCGAGTTGAACCGCTTTACTCTGACCGGATGCCTGACCCAACGCAGTGAACCATTGCCATTGGCCTTCGCTATTCAGGATGGCGCCAGCTATTCCGGTGCTATTCTGAAAGATGAATTGACCCAGGCCGGTATCCAGATTGACGGTCACCTCAAGCGCCAGACCCTGCCTGGTATGAAGGGGAATGTGATCGCTCAGACACAGTCCGCTCCGTTACATGAGTTGCTGAAAGTTATGCTGAAAAAATCGGACAATATGATTGCCGATACCGTTTTTCGCACCATCGGCCACGAGCGTTTCGGGGTGCCTGGCACCTGGCGGGCGGGCGCTGACGCGGTGCGCCAGGTACTGCGCCAGAAGGCTGGCGTAGACCTGGGTAACAGTATCGTGGTGGACGGTTCAGGTCTGTCTCGCCACAACCTGTTGGCGCCGGCCACCATGATGCAGGCGTTGCAATATATTGCCCAGCACGACAACGAGCTCAACTTTATCTCTATGCTGCCGCTATCTGGGTATGATGGCACCTTGCGCTATCGCGGTGGCCTGCACGAAGCCGGGGTTGATGGCAAGGTTTCCGCCAAAACCGGCGCGTTGCAGGGAGTCTATAATCTGGCTGGTTTTATTACGACTGCCAGTGGGCAGCGTTATGCTTTTGTCCAATTCCTGTCAGGTTACGCGGTTCCCCCAGAGGATCAAAAACAGCGCCGAGCTCCACTGGTACGTTTCGAGAGCAGGTTATATCGGGATATTTATCAGAACAATTGAGGTCGATAGGCATGAAGTTACTGGTGGTTGAGGACGATGAACTGCTGCAGCAAGGCCTGGCGTTGGCACTGTCCAATGAAGGCTATGCCTGTGATTGTGCGGCTAGCGCCGCTGAAGCCAACAGCCTGATCAACACCAGCCAATACAGTATGGTGATCCTCGATCTCGGCCTGCCGGATCTCGACGGCGCCAGCCTGCTGCGGCAATGGCGCCGTCAGCATATCAGCATCCCGGTGTTGATCCTCACCGCCCGGGATGCTCTGCAAGACCGTGTCGAAGGCCTGGATGCCGGTGCCGATGACTATCTGACCAAGCCCTTTGCCCTGATTGAATTACAGGCCCGGTTACGGGCATTGATTCGCCGTTATCAGGGCCACAGCGATAACCTGCTGCAGCAAAACGATCTGACGCTCAATCTGTCCAGCCAGCAGGTTTATTTGCTGGAACAGGCGATAGACGTTACCCCGAAGGAGTTTGCCATTCTTTCACGCCTGATGATGCGTGCCGGGCAAACCGTCAACCGCGAGCTGCTCCAGCAGGATCTCTATACCTGGAACGACGATCTGGGCTCGAATACCCTCGAAGTTCACGTACATAATCTGCGCCGCAAATTGGGTAAAAACCGCATCCGCACCGTACGCGGGATTGGCTACCGCCTGGAACCCACATCATGATCAGCATGCGCCGTCGTCTGTTGCTGATGCTGGCGTTGATCCTGTTGGTCACTCAGCTTATCAGTGCATTTTGGTTATGGCATGAAAGCCAGGAGCAAATCAGTTTTCTGGTGGATGAAACCTTATCGGCCAAAATGCGCAACGAGCGGGTCGATACTGAAATTGCCGAAGCTATTGCCTCATTGCTAGCCCCTTCGCTGATCATGATGATCGTGACCCTGCTGGCCTCTTTCTGGGCCATCAGTTGGATTATCCGCCCGCTCAATCAACTGCAAGAAAAGCTGGAGAAGCGTTCAGCAGACAACCTGACGCCATTACCGATCACCAGCGACAGCATGGAAATGGTGGCGGTCACCACCGCGCTGAATCAGCTCTTTTCACGTCTTGACCATACCATCCAGCAAGAACGTCTGTTCACTGCCGATGCGGCGCATGAATTACGCACTCCTCTGGCTGGTATCCGTCTGCATCTGGAACTGATGGAACAACAAGGGATCCAGGGTAGCAAAATCCTGATCGCCCGTATCGATCAACTGATGCATGTCGTTGAGCAATTGCTGATGCTGTCGCGCGCCGGGCAGGATTTTGCCAGTGGTCATTATCAGCAATTTGACTGGATCGCCAACGTTACCCAACCGCTGAAGGAAGAGTTGGAAGAGCTCTGCGCCCTGCGTGGGCAAAAAATGAGCTGGCAATTACCTGCCAGCGCGCCAATCCATGGCGATCCGGTCTTGTTACGCCTGATGTTGCGTAATCTGGTGGAGAATGCACATCGCTATGGCCCGGAAAACAGCACCATTCGGGTCCAACTGACCCCCAAAGATAACGGGCATTGCTTGCAGGTGCTGGATGAAGGGCCGGGGGTTAAACAGGAGCTGGCAGGCGTTCTGACTCAGGCATTTCGCCGGATGGATCAGCGCTACGGCGGCAGCGGGCTTGGGCTAAATATAGTTATTCGTATTGTGCAGTTGCACCGTGGCTCTCTGCAATTGGAAAACCGTACCGACGCCAGCGGGCTGAACGCACAATGCTGGCTGCCAGATAATCTGTTGAACCAATAAATAAAAAGGGCCCAGTATTGAACTGAGCCCCTAAAATTCACACCGCAGAATTACTTCTGGTAGACGATTTCGACGCCTTCGTCGTCATCTTCATCCCAGTCATCATCCCAATCGTCTTCCGCTTCAGCTTCCACCTCAGCGATTTGCTCACGGTGATAGTCATCCCACATGAATTCGACTTTTTCCGGGGCGCTTTCTTCAATTGCCATGGTTTTTGGTTGAGTATTGATGAAGTTCATCACGTCCCAGCACAGCGCATTAACGCCTTCACGGTTCGCCGCAGAGATCATGTAATACTTACCTTCCCAACCCATGCCTTCTACAATCGCCTTGGCACGCTCGGCAGCTTCTTCTTCACCCAGCAGGTCAACTTTGTTGAACACCAACCAGCGAGGCTTCTGCGACAGATTTTCGCTGTACTGATGGAGTTCGTTGATGATGATCTTGGCATTTTCTACCGGATCGGATTCGTCGATTGGTGCAATGTCCACCAGGTGCAGCAACACACGACAGCGCTCCAGGTGTTTCAGGAAACGGATCCCCAGACCTGCCCCTTCGTGAGCCCCTTCGATCAGGCCGGGAATATCCGCAACGACGAAGCTCTGCTCATGGTCCATACGCACAACACCCAGGCTTGGTACCAAAGTGGTGAACGGATAGTCAGCCACTTTCGGCTTCGCGGCGGAGACTGCACGGATAAAGGTTGATTTGCCTGCATTCGGCATGCCCAGCATGCCGACATCGGCCAGCAGCAGCAGTTCCAGCAGGATATCGCGCATCTCACCCTTGGTGCCCAGCGTCTTTTGGCGCGGAGCCCTGTTTACCGAGGATTTGAAACGAGTGTTACCCAAACCGTGCCAGCCGCCTTTTGCTACCATCAGACGCTGCTGATGGCGGGTCATGTCACCGAGGATCTCACCGGTACCTTGGTCCTGCACACGGGTACCTACCGGCACTTTAATCACTACGTCTTTACCGCGTTTACCGGTACAGTCACGGCTTTGGCCATTCTGACCACGTTCGGCACGGAAAGATTTTTCAAAGCGGTAATCGATCAGGGTATTCAGGTTTTCGTCTGCCAGCAGATAGACATCGCCACCATCGCCGCCGTCACCGCCATCAGGCCCACCGTTCGGGATGTATTTTTCGCGGCGGAAGCTGACGCAACCATTACCACCATCACCTGCAACGACCAGGATCGTCGCTTCATCTACAAACTTCATTTACCGTCTCCGTAAATCATTCACCGGGCTGCTTCAATGAAGCAACCAGGTTGGTTTCTGCCCGTCGTGGCCACCAACGGTGACCAATTGCGGAAAACATGGCGCCCGCTACCACTACAAAAGCACCTACATAGCCGACAATATTTAATGTCGGGGCGGCAAATACCTGTGGCCAGGCCAGCGCCAATAAATCTGAAAACAGCAGGGTAAACAGAGGAGTCAGCGTCACTAACGCACTCACCTGAGCCGCCTGCCAGCGCGCCATCGCTTCCGCCAACGCACCATAACCAATCAGCGTGTTGGCACCACAGAACAGCAGGCAGGCCAATTGCCAACTGCTGAGCTGGAAAATCACCGCAGGCTTGGCCAGCGGGAATAACGCGATTGCACATAAAGTGTACAACATTACCAGAATCTGCGGCGAGGCTAATCGTCGTAACAACACTTTCTGCGCCACGCCATAAGTCACCCAAACCAATGCTGCACATACGCCCAGCAGCACACCAAGGGTGTAATCCGTCAGCCGGGTGAAGATCTCAATCAGACTGACGTTAAAAAACAGCATCAACCCGCAGATCAACATCATTGCCCCGATGACCTGGGTGACACGCATCCTTTCTTTCAGGATCAGCACGCTGGCGAACATCATGCCAACCGGTGACAGTTGGCCGATCACCTGCGACGTTGTCGGGCTCAGATATTGCAGCGAAGAACTGAAGAAGACAAAGTTGCCTAGTAACCCAGCGGTGGCGATCGCCAGTAACAACAACCAGCGTGGCTGGCGAAACATTTTCACCGGCGGCAAGCGCCCACGCACTGCCAGGATCGCTCCCAGACCGATTGCGGCGATAGTAAAGCGATACCAGACGACGGTAAACGGCTCCATGACTACCAGCACTTCTTTCATCGCTATCGGCAATGCGCCCCAGCAAACTGCCGTGGTGAGCGCCAGAAAAATACCAACACCAGCCTGCTGTTTTGTTTCCATATTCCTAATGCCTGCACGCTATGGGCCTGAACATAAGCAACCCATAAATGTAAAAAGCCCCGCAACGAATTGCGGGGCTTACATCTATTTCGTAAGGCTCGAAAAATTATTCAGCTTCGATGCTGATGAATTTACGATTGCTCGGGCCTTTAACTTCGAATTTGACTTTACCGTCTTTCAAAGCAAACAGAGTGTGGTCTTTGCCGCAACCCACGTTGGTACCAGCGTGGAATTTGGTGCCGCGCTGACGAACGATGATGCTGCCTGCCAGTACTGCTTCGCCGCCAAAGCGTTTTACGCCCAGACGTTTAGCTTCTGAATCGCGACCGTTACGAGTCGAGCCGCCAGCTTTTTTGTGTGCCATTAATCCGCTCTCCTAACTTAAGCGCTGATGCCGGTGATTTTAACGTCAGTGAACCACTGACGGTGGCCCTGCTGCTTACGGTAGTGCTTACGACGACGAAACTTAACGATCTTGATTTTCTCGCCACGACCGTGAGCAACAACTTCAGCTTTGATCTTACCGCCATCGACGAAAGGAACGCCGATTTTGATATCTTCGCCATTAGCGATCATCAGAATCTGGTCAAACTCAACCGCTTCACCAGTTGCGATGTCCAGCTTTTCCAAGCGAATCGTCTGGCCTTCGCTTACTCGGTGTTGTTTACCACCACTTTGGAAAACTGCGTACATATAAAACTCCGCTTTCCGCGTGCCCAACTGTTCAGTACAGAGCGCGCTATAAATATTCACAATAGGGCGCGAATTCTACGCAATAATCCTGCACATGACAAGAGCAGATTAGGGCCAGAAGGTGAAAAAAGAAGAAAAAAACACAGTTTCTCTGCCGACGTTTATCTGGACCGTTTTTCAAGTACAATCAAGGTGACAGTTACCGCCATGTACCGATGTGAGCAGCGATCTCATCGCGGTGAACAGAAACACAGCTGAAAAAAATACAATGAACCTAGAACAAATTACTGAGTTAACCGCGCAAGATATGGCGGCCGTGAACGCAACAATTCTTGAACAGTTGAATTCCGATGTCACGCTCATCAATCAACTTGGCTATTACATTATCAGCGGTGGCGGTAAGCGCATTCGTCCGATGATCGCCGTTCTGGCGGCTCGGGCGCTGCACTATCAAGGTAATAAGCATATTACCGTTGCTGCCCTGATTGAATTCATTCATACCGCGACCCTGCTGCATGACGACGTGGTGGATGAATCGGATATGCGCCGTGGTAAGGCCACCGCCAACGCGGCGTTCGGCAATGCTGCCAGCGTGTTGGTCGGCGATTTCATCTATACGCGTGCCTTCCAGATGATGACCAGTATGGAATCACTGCGCGTGCTGGCGGTGATGTCAGAAGCGGTCAACGTCATCGCCGAAGGTGAAGTGCTGCAGTTGATGAACGTAAACGATCCGGATATCAGTGAAGAAAGCTATATGCGGGTCATTTACAGCAAAACTGCTCGTCTGTTTGAAGCGGCGGCGCAATCTTCCGCCATTCTCTCTGACGCGAGCGAAGCGGAAGAAAAAGCCCTGCAGGATTATGGCCGCTACCTTGGCACGGCTTTCCAGTTGATCGACGATCTGCTCGATTACAGCGCGGATGGCGTCACCCTGGGTAAAAATACCGGTGACGATCTGAATGAAGGTAAACCGACGTTACCTTTATTGCATGCCATGCATCACGGCAATGCTGAACAGTCCGCAATGATCCGTGGAGCGATAGAGCAGGGAAATGGCCGTCATCTGCTGGAGCCAGTTCTGGCAGCCATGCAGTCATGCGGTTCGCTCAGCTATACGCGCCAACGAGCGGAGGAGGAAGCCGACAAGGCCATTGCAGCCTTGCAAGCCTTACCGGAATCGCCACATCGTTCTGCACTGGAAGGATTAGCACACCTTGCGGTTCAACGCGATTTTTAAGAAACAACGATTTCTATATATCTCCATAGGCCTGCCAAGCAGGCCTATCCATTCTTAGAACCCGCTCTGGCATTCTTTACGCCAGGTAGAAACTGAAGCGCCTGGAGTAAACAGCAGCTTCCGCTATTTATTTCTTTCAGTAATCCACGTCAGCAGGCTGCCCACACCTTCCCGCATCAGAAATTCCATCACTTTCACCCGTTCGCTCTCCGAAAGGTGGTAGTAGTACTCAATCCACGCCAACAAGGGATCCTGACGCTCTGCTTCATAAGACGCAGGCTCTTCCCGCAGTATCAACAGGTTTTTAACGTTACTGGGCAAGCTGTCGAGGTGGTATTCCAACGCCTTTCCCTGCACACCCTTCCGGCGGCGGCTGATCCAGCCTTCACGCCGAGCCATTAGGTTGATTCCCTGTGTAGAGGAAGGTAATCCTGCGATGCCTGTAAGCTCCTTGGCGGCAAACCACTCGTTTTTCATAGCCATTATCTCGTGACACTAATGTGACAATTTCTATTTTTCAGAAACCAATAAGATATTTTTGGGAAACTTAATGGTATCCTGCTTTCTGAGTAAGCGTTTCGTGTTGTTCAAACGATTAACTCTGACCTGTTAGTTATACCACTAACAGTACTTTCACTAATCAAAAAAAGGAATGTAAATATGAATTCACGGAATCCAGATTGGCATCCAGCAGACGTCATAGCAGCATTGAAAAAGAGAGGTACCACAATGGCTGCGGTTTCACGCCAAGCTGGCCTGAGCTCATCCACGCTGGCAAACGCGCTGTTACGCCCCTGGCCAAAAGGAGAATGGTTGATCGCTGATGCACTGAATGTGCACCCCGCTGAGATCTGGCCAAGCAGATATTTTGATCCACGCACGCATCATCTGCTGGATCGAAAAGGTCGAATGAAATCATGAGAAAACAAAAAACCGCCGGAGTTTGCCCCGGCGGCTTATGCAATACCAATACGGCTTATGTTTGGGGATCAGTTATTGATAAATTTCTCACCCAACTCGATATCTTTGTGCAGCACATCCAGCATTTCGTTCAACGCTTTTTGTTCAAAGGCGCTCAGGGTGCCGATGTCTTTACGTTCTTCAACACCGTTTTTACCCAGCACCAGCGGTTGTGCGAAGAAGCGGGCATATTTGCCATCACCTTCAACATAAGCACATTCCACGACGCCTTTTTCACCGCTCAATGCACGCACCAGCGACAGGCCAAAACGCGCTGCAGCCTGCCCCATAGATAGAGTTGCAGAGCCGCCACCGGCTTTGGCTTCAACGACTTCGGTACCTGCGTTCTGGATACGTTTAGTCAGATCAGCCACTTCCTGATCGCTAAAGCTTACGCCAGGGATCTGTGACAGCAGAGGCAAAATAGTCACGCCAGAGTGGCCGCCAATAACCGGCACATCCAGTTCTTCTGGCTTTTTGCCTTTCAGCTCAGCCACAAAGGTGTTGGAACGGATGATATCCAGCGATGTCACGCCAAACAGTTTGTTCTTGTCGTAAACGCCAGCTTTCTTCAATACTTCGGCAGCAATGGCAACGGTGGTGTTTACCGGGTTGGTGATAATCCCGATGCAGGCTTTCGGACAGGTTTTAGCCACTTGCTCGATCAGGTTACGCACGATACCGGCGTTGACGTTGAACAGATCTGAACGATCCATGCCTGGTTTACGCGCAACACCAGCAGAAATCAGCACCACATCCGCACCTTGCAGCGCAGGGGTTGCATCTTCACCGCCGAAGCCTTTGATTTTAACTGCGGTTGGGATATGGCTTAAATCGACGGCAACGCCTGGGGTAACAGGGGCAATGTCGTAGAGAGAGAGTTCAGAACCTGAAGGAAGCTGGGTCTTGAGTAGAAGGGCGAGCGCCTGGCCGATACCGCCAGCAGCACCGAGAACTGCAACTTTCATCCTATACTCCTTTATTTTTTATCTTGAATATAAAAGCGCCGTGAATTCTTGGTCTCGGACCTTAATTTATCACACCTTTAAAAACAACCTCTTAACAGTCGGTTTTAGATCTGGCGCAATAAAATGATCGTTGTTGCGGTCATTCTAAATTAAAAAGCTTACGCATTAAGGGCATAGCGCACACTAATCAAAAATAGTGCGAGACACTTCACGTTCGCGTTAACCGGCCGTTACATTACACCCTTACATAACATCAGAACAACATCATTTTAATAACATCTTCTTTACCAGAGAGCTGGCTCGCTTCCCTCATTGAAAGGGCATATTCATGAGCTTCGGATTTTGTTAAAATCTCTCCCTTTCCTTGACTCTAGGGCATTACTATTTCCCCAGCCCTGATCTGTATTGCATAAAAATTCATTTATATGCATAATAATGAACTCCATTACCAACAGTCTACGGTGCAAAATGCGTAATCCCGCAAAACAGGAAGATCTGATCAAGGCGTTTAAGGCGTTATTGAAAGAAGAAAAATTCAGTTCTCAAGGCGAGATCGTTTTGGCGCTGCAAGAAGAAGGCTTTGAGAATATTAACCAATCCAAGGTATCACGCATGCTGACCAAGTTCGGTGCAGTGCGCACGCGTAATGCCAAAATGGAGATGGTGTACTGCCTTCCGGCCGAACTCGGTGTGCCAACCACCACCAGTCCGTTGAAGAATCTGGTACTGGATGTCGACCATAATGATGCCGTTGTGGTGATCCATACCAGCCCTGGCGCAGCACAATTGATCGCCCGCCTGTTAGACTCACTGGGCAAATCGGAAGGGATCCTGGGCACAATTGCTGGTGATGATACTATTTTTGTTACCCCGGCCAGCACTTTTACCGCACGCCAGCTGTATGAAGCCATTCTTTCGTTGTTCGAGCAGGAACTCTGATGCCTTGAGCTATACCGCTAGATTTGAAGCGGTCGCTATGCGACAAGGTTAGCATTGCAGGAGCGCTGTTATCCGGCGCCCTTAAGGTTTGCGCCCGCAGACGCCAAGCCGCTTTTACCAGGCGGCAGCCATAACTCTCTGCCGCACGTTATTAGCCTCTTCTTAACCCTTTGTTTACCACCTCAGTTTTTTTACTGCGCCCCTACCATGTTTAAAACTGCTTATCAGCCCACCCACAGCACATTTAAATGACAATTTAAGCTGGCTAGTGAGAGTCACTGGTTAATTCCGCACTTTTGGTCAAAAACACTTACCCCATTGATATTACATAAATTTAACATTGAAAGAACGTTTTATAAGCGCTTTTTATTCCATTCGGTTATTAAAAACCGTACTGAACCGAATAAAGTTTCACTAGAAATTGTTAGCTTCCTATTAATTTTTACAGTTACTAGATGTATACTCATTTTCGTGACGTAAATCACAGTTCATTGGAACTGATAAAAGAATACGAAGAGGATAAATCATGAACATTAAAACTACTGTAGCAACAATTAGCCTGCTTTCTATGCTGTCTTTCGGTGCTTTTGCAGCACAGTCAATTGACGCGTCTCAGGCACAAAAACTGCAATCTGCCGGCACCATTACCGTCAGCGGCGTAGGCTCTGCACCTTCAGATATTCGTCAGGCACTGTCTGCCAAAGCCGATGCTCAAGGCGCGACGGCTTACCGTGTCATCGAAGCTCGCAGTGAAGGCAACTACCACGCGACTGCGGAAATTTATAAATAATTACAATGTGTTATGCGATTTTCGCACAGTAATTCTCTGGTAAAAATCACGTTAGATAACAGCCTTCAAGTATAAAAAACGCTGTAAAGCCCTTCCAGGCCGTTATCTTCGAGCCATCAAGGATCCAAGTATCATGAACATGAAAACAACCATCGCTGCAATTAGCCTGCTCTCTGCCGTTTCTTTCGGTGCCTCTGCTGCCACCCTGGTGACAGATGCCCAGGCCAGCAATATGCAATCTATCGGCACCATTACCGCTAGCGGTGTGACCGGCGCACCTTCCAATATCCGTCAGGCGCTGTCTGATAAAGCTGACCAGCAAGGCGCTAAAGCCTATCGCGTTGTCGAAGCCTATGAAAACGGCAACTGGCACGCCACTGCAGAAATTTATAAATAATAATTCAGGGCTGCATTTGCCGAACTGATTACCCTCGTCACTGCCACTGCCGAGTTCTCAGGTAAATGCACATTCCCTGAAAAAATCGTCGTCCTATCCGACGAACCCCATTGCCCTCTTCGCGAGGGCTTTTTTGTGAGCGTAAAAAAGGCCGCAGCAGCGGCCTTATCTTGGGGATGCAATTAAACCTCAGTAGGTTTCTTTCGGCTCAGCCTTATTCGCCAACCCAGCCAACAGTTTGTCATGAATACCACCAAAACCGCCGTTGCTCATTACCAGAATATGGTCGCCTGGCTGTGCGGTTTTCACGATCATGTCCACCAGCGTATCAAGGTCGGCACTCCAATGCGCCGGTTGCACGCAGGCATCCGCGACTTCAGCAACCTGCCATGGAATGTGATGGGGCTGGAACAGGAATACTTCATCGGCACGGCCAAGCGAAGGTGCCAGATCGTTTTTGCTGATCCCCATCTTCATGGTGTTTGAACGCGGTTCCAGTACGGCCAGAATACGGGCTGTCCCACCTACTTTGCCACGTAAAGCGGCCAGCGTTGCCAGAATAGCGGTAGGATGATGAGCAAAGTCGTCATAAACCGTGACACCATGTGCTTCACCACGCAATTCCAAGCGGCGACGAGCGTTGATAAAATCACCCAGTGCGCGGCAGGCATCGGCTGGCTGTACACCCACATGGCGAGTGGCTGCAATGGCCATCAGGCCATTATGCATGTTGTGCTCACCCACCAGAACCCAATTCACCTCACCCACTTTCTCACCGTTGAGGAGAACTTCGTAGTGGCTGGCATCCGTGGTCAACTTATGCGCACACCAGGCACCTTCTTCACCAATCCACTCTTGTTCACTCCAACAGCCCATCGCCATGACCTGCTTCAGATGCGCGTCGTTCTCCGGCAGGATAATCTTGCCTTTGCCCGGCACCAGGCGCACCAGATGGTGGAACTGTTTCTGGATCGCTTTCAGATCGTCAAAAATATCCGCATGATCGAATTCGAGGTTGTTCATGATCAGCGTACGTGGGCTGTAGTGAACAAACTTGGAGCGTTTGTCGAAGAAAGCACTGTCGTACTCATCGGCCTCAATGACAAAGAATGGGCTGCCGCCAAGACGGGCAGAAACATCAAAGTTACCCGGCACGCCACCAATCACAAAGCCCGGCTGATAGCCGCAAGCCTCCAGGATCCAGCTTGCCATCCCGGCGGTGGTCGTTTTCCCGTGTGTCCCCGCTACCGCCAGCACCCAGCGATCGCGCAGCACATAATCATGCAGCCACTGCGGGCCAGAAACGTAAGGAATGCCCTGTTCCAGCACCGCCTCCACACAAGGGTTACCCCGGCTCATCGCATTGCCGATAATCACCAAATCCGGCACCGGATCCAACTGAGCGGGATCATAACCCTGGATCAGGTTTATGCCCTGGTTTTCCAGCAGGGTGCTCATCGGAGGATAAACGTTGGCATCTGAACCCGTCACCTCATGCCCAAGCGAACGTGCCAGCATTGCCAGCCCACCCATAAAGGTGCCGCAGATCCCAAGAATATGTATGCGCATTAGGTTTCTCATTTAAGTGCATCGATTTAGTGCCTATTCTAACGCTCAGAATCGTCCAGAAGAAATGGATTTGCCTATGAATCACGAGTTGCTTTGGGCTACACTGCTGGCGAAAACGTTGGCGGTATGTTAACGAACCGCTATCCATCCGTAGATTCAGGGATTGTGTCATGAAAACGTTAGGCGAATTTATCGTCGAAAAACAGCACGACTTTTCACACGCTACCGGCGAACTGACCGCATTACTTTCTGCCATTAAACTGGGCGCCAAAATCATCCACCGTGATATCAACAAAGCCGGTCTGGTTGATATTCTCGGGACCAGCGGCATTTCAAACGTTCAGGGCGAAGTTCAGATGAAACTGGATCTTTTCGCCAACGAAAAACTGAAAGCTGCATTGAAAGCACGCGGTGAAGTTGCAGGTATCGCTTCGGAAGAAGAAGACGAGATCGTGATTTTTGACGGCGAGCGAGCTGAAAATGGTAAATATGTGGTGTTGATGGATCCGTTGGACGGTTCGTCCAACATTGATGTCAACGTTTCGGTGGGGACGATTTTCTCTATCTATCGCCGTATCACTCCGGTTGGCACCCCCGTCACCGAAGAAGATTTCCTGCAGCCTGGCCACGCCCAGGTTGCTGCCGGCTACGTAGTTTATGGATCTTCTACCATGCTGGTTTACACCACCGGTTATGGCGTGCATGCCTTTACCTACGATCCTTCTCTGGGCGTATTCTGCCTCTCTCACGAGAAAGTTCGCTTCCCGGAAAAAGCCAATATGTATTCCATCAACGAAGGTAACTACATCAAGTTCCCGCTCGGGGTGAAGAAATACATCAAGTATTGCCAAGAGCAGGATGAAGCGACTCACCGCCCTTACACTTCACGCTATATCGGCTCACTGGTTGCTGACTTCCACCGTAACCTGCTCAAAGGCGGCATTTATATTTATCCAAGCACCGCCAGCCACCCGAAAGGTAAACTGCGCCTGCTGTATGAATGCAACCCAATGGCTTTCCTGGCAGAACAGGCCGGCGGTAAAGCCAGCGATGGTAAAAACCGCATTCTGGATATCGTGCCAGAGCTGTTGCACCAGCGTGCGCCGTTCTTCGTAGGCACCAAGTCGATGGTTGAAGACGCCGAACGCTTTATTGCTGAAAACCCAGACGAATAACGCCGTAATGAAGGGGCGGTATACCGCCCCTCTACCGCATTACAGTTTGAACACCGCCATGCTTTGTGCCAACGCCTGCGCCTGTTCCTCCAGAGAACGGGTTGCCGCAGCCGCCTCTTCTACCAACGCCGCATTCTGCTGGGCCACCTGATCCATCTGGGCCACCGCCAGGTTGACCTGCTCAATCCCACTGCTTTGCTCACGGGTTGCCGCTGAAATTTCTCGCATCAGAGCCGTAACACGCCCCACTTCCCCAGTGATACCGTTCATGGTCTTCGCCGCAGTTCCCGCCATCTGCTCACCTTCCTGTACCCGGTTTTGTGAGGCCTCGATCAACCCTTTTATCTCCTTGGCCGATTGCGCACTGCGTTGAGCCAGGCTGCGTACTTCACCGGCCACCACGGCAAAACCGCGGCCTTGCTCACCGGCACGCGCGGCCTCTACCGCTGCATTCAGTGCCAGGATATTAGTCTGGAACGCAATACCGTCCATGACGCTGATAATATCGGCGATACGGCGGGAACTGTCGGTAATGGCCTGCATCTTGCTCATGACCTGGCTGACCACCTCACTGCCTTGTTCGGCAATATCCGATACGCTCAGCGCCAGTTGATTGGCCTGCTCACAGTTTTCGGCATTCATCCTCACCGTGGAGGTCAGTTGCTCCATGCTGGCGGCAGTTTCCTCTAAAGACGCAGCCGACTCCTCGGTTCGTTGCGCCAGATGAACGTTACCGGCCGCCAATTCGCGCGAGCCAGTGTCAATCTGGCTGCTGGCATCGCGCACCTTGCTGACTGACACGACCAACGACTGCTGCATACGCCGCATGGCCCGCACCAGGCGCCCCATTTCGGTATCCCCTTCACCGCTAATATCGTGGGTCAGATCCCCTTCAGCGATATATTCCAACTGGGCAATCGACTCATCCAGTGGTCGCAGGATAATCAGACGCAGTGCGAACCAGGCCAATACCGCCAGCAAGACGCTGAGCAACCCGGCGGAGACGACCAGGATGATCTTGGTGGTAGCATTGCTCTGCGCTTCATGGACATGTTGTTGCCCGACCTCCATCGCAAACGCACGGAACTCACCGAGGTCATCTTCAAACGCGATGCTCAGCTTGGAAATTTTATTCTCCTGAATGGCGTAGTAATCATCCAGCTTGCCGGCCTTGATCGCTGCCGCCATCGGCTCAACGCCCTGTTCCAGATAAGCGCGATAGCTTGCCTGCATACGTTGAGAGAACTGGCGGCCACGCTCGGTCACGGTGCCGACGTTAACAAAGCGCGCCATTTCTCCTTTTGACTGTTCGAGATAGCCATCGATCCGTTTGACCGTGGCATCGGCGACGTCAATCTGGCCTATCTCGCGTTGGTGTACCGCAAGCGCGGCGGCCGTTCTGGCCCGTAGTGTCAGGTTTGAGCTATTGGCCAATGAGCCCAGTTCTTCCCCCAGGATCTGGTTCAGGGTGCCCAGCGAACGCGAGCCTTCGTTAATCGCTTTCACACCAATGATGCTGACGATAATCAGCAGCAACGTCATCAGACTCAGCAAGGCAATCAGCCCGGCCTTGACCGTAATTCTTTTTAACATGAGTTCTTCCCGGCTTTAAAAGATAAGTCACAACAGATGTAAGGAGGTAAAACGCGGGGCCAGCTAAAGCTGAACCCTTATTATTTGATGAAGTTATCGGCTGCCGGGAAGAAAACTTAATGCCGTAGGAGATTAATCTGGAAATTACCCCCTCATTACTCAAGCCATGAGTCAGCGATGAAAAGGACAGGAAATCGCAAAAGAGTCCGCTATAATAGCCCCCACTCCATTTCTGGTTTGATTAAAGGAAACCGACATGAGCTTGAATCTGGTCCCTGCTGGCAAAGACCTGCCGGAAGACATCTATGTAGTTATCGAAATCCCGGCTAACGCCGATCCGATCAAATATGAAATCGACAAAGAAACCGGCTCGCTGTTCGTTGACCGTTTCATGTCTACCGCGATGTTCTATCCGTGCAACTACGGTTACATCAACCACACCCTGTCACTGGATGGTGATCCGGTTGACGTGCTGGTACCAACCCCATACCCGCTGCAGCCAGGCTCAGTGATCCGCTGCCGTCCGGTTGGCGTACTGAAAATGACTGACGAAGCCGGTGAAGATGCAAAACTGGTCGCCGTTCCGCACAGCAAGCTGACCAAAGAATACGATCACATAAAAGATGTGAACGACCTGCCGGAACTGCTGAAAGCGCAGATTACCCACTTCTTCGAGCACTACAAAGATCTGGAAAAAGGCAAATGGGTGAAAGTAGATGGTTGGGCAGACGCTGCTGCAGCCAAAGCTGAAATCATCGCCTCTTTCGAACGCGCCAAAAAGTAATTAGCAGCCCGTTCTGGAAGGAAAAACACCGCTCAATGAGCGGTGTTTTTTTACTGCTTTTCGTCAAGACGCTTTAGCCAATCACCGCTTTTAATCTGCGGGTAACCGTCCACGCTGTGCTTATACAGGTAGATCCACGCACTACCATAAGGCGTCTGAATCAGCTCGCGCTTATAGTCCTTGGTATTGCTTTTTAAATCGTCCAGCTCTGCCAGAATCGATGAGTTAATACGATACACTTCACAGTGTATCTTGCCCTCTCCAGGGATCGCCGCCGGGTAGTGACCCAGATTATAAAGCTGATAGCCTTCTAACTCATGTTCACCCAGCCATTGGGCGTTGGTCATCCAATGGCTGTTTCCCTGGTTGCGTCTTAAACTGCCGTAGACAATTATTCGCATAGCTCAAAACTCAAACTGATAAAGCACATCCAGTGCCTGGTCAAGGCCAGACACCGCTTCCAGATACAACCTAGGCATCAGGCGGTATCGCAACGTCAGCGTGGCCAATGAATCGAATATCCCCACCCCATATTTTACTTGTAAGCCAGGGAGGACATAACCGCTCACCACAACCTGGGAGCTGTCTCCAACTCCCTCGGTATCAAGGGCCAGATTACTTACGCCAAACGCCTCGCCGATTTTACCCACAAGTTGACCACTTTGTGCAACCCCCATACCAATTAACATTGAGGTCATGGCGTTACCATCTGCGCCGGTACTGCCCAATCCCTGGCCCCGCAACAAATAAGACAGCGCTTCCTGTTGCGACATTGCCGGGTCGGAGAACACTTCCAGCCTTGGCGCATCGGCCATACCGGTCACACGAACCCCGGCAGTGACACCATCTTCCGTTGCATCCGGGTTGCGGATCGCCTCAATATTCAGCAGGGGTTGATCCGGTGGGCCAGAAAACAGCAGTTGGCCCTTACGCACGATCAGATCCTGCCCGTAGGCATGGAAGCGGCCCGAAGGGATATTAATCTGGCCATTCAACCCCAGGCCATTCCTGTCCTGTGCAACCCGCAGATCACCCTGCAATCTGGCTTTCAGGCCGAAAGCGTCCAGGCGCACGTCGTTGCCGACACGGATCATCAAGTTACTGTTGATTGGGATGCCCGCCGTCGCCGGCTGGATCGGTTTCAGTTGGTTATCCAGCATCACTTCATCTGGAGAAATCCCTACCGCGCTCTCAGGCAGTTCCTGCACCGTAATACGTGCCCAAGGTATATTTACCGAACCGTTTAACGAGAATAGCTGCGGCGTGGCTTCAAACACGACGTCCGGGGAAACATCGATGCGCACCATCGGAGGGAGCGTTACCCGCAGCCGATCGCCTTTGGCGGCAATACGCGCCCGCCAGGCGTTGATATCACGCCAGTCGGCATCACCTGACAGATTAAGTTGCCCATGAGTGGTGGCGAGCAACCCCTCCAAGGTCGAGGTCATACCGTTGAAGTTCAGCGTCAGGCGGCCTTCGGTCATATCGAACGGCATCCAGTGGCCAACGATGGCTACCTTATCCAGCGCCAGGCGGCCAAATACTAACGGATTCTGCGCGTTGCCCCCCAGTTGCAGATTGGCATTCAGCATCCCCGTGGCTTTCTCGCCCTGCGTCAATATCGGGTTGAGCAATGCCAGGGAAATATTGGTGATATTCACATTACCGCTGATAGCGCGGCGCACCTGCGGATCGGTAATCTGAATGTTGCCGTTAAGCTGCCCATTATTGGCCAACTTAATCAGCCAGTCCGCCTGCGCACGGCCATTATTCAGACCCGCGTTCAAATTCAAAGTATCAAAGGCAATCGGTAAGGCGTTGCCCTGAACCTGCTGCACCACTTTAACGCCATTACCCACCAGTGAAACTCTCGCTTGCGGCAACGCCCCCCGGTTGCCAACTGACATCAGCCCGGCCACTAAAGACGCCGCTCATAGCGGTATCTGGCCCCAGGAAGGGTTTTATCATGGCTAAATCAAAGCGGTTAAGCACCACGCTAGCCTGGCCACTGGCACCGGCTTCGATGGTTCTCGGCACACAAAGTTCGGCATTCGGGTTCACCCAACAATGCGGCCCCACGCTGATTTTCTGCTGGGTATTCAGGTAATCCAGCGCGATGGAGCGGGTAAGGCGCCATTCGCCTACCGGTGTATCAAACCGGGTATTATTCAGATTGCCGCGCCAACGCTGCTGCTGGCGATCAAAGCTGCCCTCCAGGGCCAACTGTCCGGCAACCGGCTTGCCGTCAATATTCAGATGAAGCCGATGCTGGCGTTCGCTGCCTCTGGCATCCAGCGTCATCAGATTGATCTGCAGAGCATCCTGTTTCAGTTGTTCAACCCGTACGGCCAATTGCCCCTGGATCTGATCGCTGGATCGGACATCTCCATCGATTTTCACCCGATTGATGTGCAGCGCCTGCCATTGCAAACCTGTCGCGGTCAGATCTGCCAACAACTGTGGCGCCTGGAGATTACCACGCAGCTTCAACAGCCCTCTGACATTCCCAGCAAGCCCCGGTAAGGCGCCATCGAGTTGCGGTGCATCGACATTAGCATCCAGCACCCAGCTTTTCTCATTCAACTGACCTTTCACGTTGAGCGTATTGCGCCCCAGCGCCAGATCGATCCCAGGGATCGTCCACTGCCCGGCCGCATTGCCACGCAGCGATCCCCGCGCTGAAACTTTGTTTTGCTTCACGTTACCGTCAAGTTGCAGCACCGGGACCTGCAATTGCCAACTGCCGCCGTGCAAGCTGCCCCGGGTCGTCATCTTACCCTCCAGCCTTGCTGGCCATTCTGGCCATTGCCTGGCGGTATTAATGCCAGTCAGCGTCAGTTGCGACGTCCAGCTTATCGCCTTGCTCCAGTCCACCAATGCCGTAAGATCGGTATTGCCTTCCAAGGCCGCCAGCCGTAAACGTTCAAGCCTAAACTGTTCAAGATTACCTTTACCGTCCAGCGTCAGCACTGCCGGGGGAGATCCTGCCCTTTGAAATTGGCTCGGGTAGATAACGCATAATCCGCAGCCTTGCCGCTAAAGCGCAGGCGGAAATCATTAACCTGATACTGCGCCTCACCAGTCAGCGGCCATTTAAGCTGCTTACTTTGCAGCGTCACTGCCAACGGCAAGCCGGCCTCCGCCAAGCGGGTTTGCACATCCAACTGCGCACCGACCGGCCCGGAGAGGTTAAGTGCCACTTTCAGCTCTTCACGCAGCCCGCCAGCCACATTCAGCTTTATCTTCTCGCCTTTCAGTGGATCGATATTCAGCGTACTGTTGGCCGTCATTTCTACCGGCCAATTGCCGGTCAGTGTGGCCTGGCCTTTTGCAGAAAGCATGCCCTGTGGCGATCTCACGTCAAAACGATCCAGTTGGATGTGCTGGTCTTTGGTACTGGCCTGCAGCAATAGCCGGGTGATCGCCACTTCGGTATCACCGGTCAAATGCAACTGCTCACCGCTGATTTCCTGAACGGTAATATCAAGTGGCAGACGAATTTCAGGCAGATCCGGCAACAATGGTTTGGCAAACAACGCTTTCAAGGTTTCACCCAGTGGTTTCTCTTCCACTGGCGGTGGTACTAACGCTGGCGCAACCGTGACTTTCTCCGCCACCTTCTCGGCCACCACCTCCGCAGCAGGTTGCAGAACTTGCGGCAAAGGATTCACTGGTGTTTTTGGCAGCGCGATCAGCAAGGCACGGATCGTGGTTGGCATCAGGGTCAGGGATCGTTCTTGCCACTGCGCACCGGTGCTGAACTCACCAAGTGAAATCGCGGTATCGTCCACGCTGACTTTAACGTTATTCAACGCCAGTTTACGCAGGGTAATCGGATAAGGAGTGCTGATTTCAGTAAGCGGTTGGCTTTGCTCGTCTACCGGCGCAGAAGGGGCCATTTCGGCAGTTTTTACTACAACATCAACATCCTGTGTGGTCAACGCATTGACGCACAGCGAGCTGCGTTTCAAGCAGGAGAGATCGAGCGAGAGATGGAGCTGTCCGGCGTTAACCGACACGCCCGGCATCTGATACTTCACGCCCTTTAAGGTCAAATCACGCCAACCACCGCTGACTGCCGCAATCTCCAAGCCAGGTACCCAGCGAGCCGCACCGTTGATGACCATATGCAGGCCGGTGGTCGTCCCCAGCAGAAACGCCAGCGTCCCCACCAGCAGCAACAGCAGGATCAAAAATCCCAGACAAATCTTTTTCAACAGTTTCATAGTTCTGGCCCCAAACCGATATAGAACTGCATACCGTGGGTTTCTTTATCCCCAATGGGTGCAGCAATATCCAGCTTCACCGGCCCAACCGGCGACTGCCAGCGTACCCCTACCCCTGCACCGGTTTTGAAATTGCTGTCTTGGAAATTGTTGACTGCCTGCCCTGAGTCAACAAACATCGCCCCCCACCAGCGGCCCGTGACGTTATATTGATACTCCAGTGAGCCCGTCACCATTTTGGATGCACCGGTCAGCTTGCCATCGTCATCACGCGGGGAAATGCCCTGGAATTTGTAACCACGGATACTGCGATCGCCACCGGCGAAGAAGCGCAAATCGGGCGGCACCTTGTCAAAGTCGTTGGTTTCTATCCAGCCTATCTGCCCACGGGCCACGAAACGGTGTTTTTCCGCCAGGGTGCGGATCCAGACGTTTTGCGCCTGCATCAGCGCAAAATCGACCCCGGAGCCCCAGGTGGTATCAGACACGTCAATGGAATAACGCTGGCTATCCCCCCAGACCGGCATCAGGCCACCGCGTGAACGCGTGCGGTTTATGGTAACGCCAGGGTAAAGCAGCATGGTGGTGTTAGTCACGGTACCTTGCGTAAAGTGGTCCAAACGCCAGCTGAGATTCAGCGCACGCTGCCAACCACTGGAGAGATCCCAGTTACGTGAAACCACCACTTTGGTACTGTCAGATTGGGTGTCATTCAGATCCGTGCGCTTGAAACCGCCCTGCAGCAGATAATATTGCTCCAGCGGGCTGCGCAACAAAGGTATTCTATACGTCAGATCCAACTGCTGTTCCGGAGCAGAAATATTGGCGGAGGTGATCAGACTATGGCCTCGATCGTTCAGCCAGGGTTTTCTCCAGGTTCCCCGCACGCGTGGACCGATATCGGTAGAGAAACCGCCACCCAGCTCTAAAATATTACTGCTGCGCGGGGTCACCACCGCATCTAGCGGCAAAATCTTGTTCTCTTTGGCGTCGGTGAAATCAGGGGACACCACCACCGAGTTGAACCAGTTTGTGGCGGATAAACGCCGGTTCAGTTCGGCAAGATCGTTTGAGCTGTAATAATCCCCCTGATGAAAGGGCACCAGATTTTGCAGATAATCTTCGCGTATTTGGGAACCTTGGAACTTCACTTTGCCGAAGTGATAGCGCTCGCCACTGTCGAAATCAATGTCCCAAAACGCCTGATGCAGTTCTTCAGCAACGCCGAGCTGGCTCTTGATCATGTTGGCGTCAAAATAACCTTTACGCAGCGCCAGGCCGGTCATCGAACTTTTTAAGCTGTCGTATTTACCGTGATTGAGGATTTCGCCAATGGTTGGCCGGCTCGTTCTGACCAGATTCAGGTAGTCTTCATCGGTTCTGGCGCCACCTTCCAACTGGATATTAGCCCCGGCGATACGTATCGGCTCACCAGGATTGACCTTGGCACGCAATATTGGCCGCGAAAGCTCCGGGCTGTCGTCAAAAGTAAAATCAATAATCGGCTGATAATAACCCAGTGGCCGCAGCCCCTGACGGATAGCCGCATCCACCCGCGCGCGAAAACGCCCCTCGGCATTGACCTCTTCCGGCGTGATCGCCGAAAGGCGCACTCGGACATTTTGCTCCAATTCGCCGCTCAGGCCTTCAACCTGAAGCCGCACATTCGCCGCAAACACTGACTGTGTTACGAATAGCGCACATAAAACGCAAAGGGCACGGTATCGTGGCACACGTTCTCCTTAATTTATCTTATTTTCCTGTCAGTACCTTTGCTCTGGTGCAGGGCGGCTCCGCGCTATCAGGACAACGCCCTTTACAGCGGATCTCCAGATGCTGCCTATCCGGTTTTTCTGTTACCGAAAACAAGACGCATTCTTGGCTTTTTACGCTCAAAATACTGCGTTAAGCTTATACACAAACACAAGATAGGGCTTATTGTGGGCAAAGAAGTGGACAGATACAACTGACACACGCCTCTATTAGGTCAATTCTTATTATGGCAACAGGAGTCAACCGTGGTGCAATCTTTTGATAAGTCTCAAAACGTCGATAAGGCAAGTGCGCTCCCAGGCCGTACCACGCCAATGCTGGTGGCAACCACTAACCTGGTAACTGGCCATTCGATGACCTTCGTGCCTGAGGGAATGGAAACAGCCATCTTCGCGATGGGTTGTTTCTGGGGAGTTGAGCGCTTGTTCTGGCAGCAACAAGGGGTATACAGCACGGCGGCTGGCTACAGCGGTGGTTACACGCCAAATCCTACTTACCGCGAAGTTTGCAGCGGCCAGACAGGGCACGCTGAAGTGGTGCTGGTGGTGTTCGATCCCAAAGTCATCAGCTACCGGAATCTGCTACAGGTATTTTGGGAAAACCACGATCCTGCCCAAGGTATGCGCCAAGGTGGTGATATCGGTACCCAATACCGCTCCGCCCTTTATTATGCCGACGCCAAACAACAGGCAGAAGCTGAACAAAGCCTGCAGCGTTTCCAGAGGGCGATGGATGAAGCAGGCGATAAACGCACCATTACCACCGAAATCGCACCGGCGCTGCCTTTCTACTATGCAGAAGACGACCATCAGCAATACTTGCACAAAAACCCGGCAGGCTATTGCGGCCTGGGTGGCATTGGGGTTTGCCTGCCACCGCAAGGTTAACTTACTAATTTTTAACCACTGGCGGCCCTCACAGGGCAACTGCTATACTGTCTGGGGCCATATTTCATGGCCCCCGCTTTTTGTTAAAGCCCTGGTGGGCGTAGTGTTCAACGCCCCAACAATTAACTTTTTATACGGTATTACCCCTCCGAAAGAGCGCCGCCATCCCGTCGGCACGAATGGATAGACTATGTTAAACAGTATTTTACTGATTCTTTTTCTGATTGCAGTGAGTGCGTTTTTCTCGCTTTCAGAAATCTCTCTGGCTGCGTCACGCAAGATCAAACTCAAGCTGATGGCCGACGAAGGTAACGTCAATGCCGCCAGAGTCCTTAAACTGCAAGAAACACCAGGTATCTTCTTTACCGTTGTGCAAATTGGCCTCAATGCCGTGGCCATCCTTGGCGGTATTGTCGGCGATGCAGCGTTCTCCCCACCTTTAAAGTGTTGTTCGATCGCTTCCTGTCACCCGAACTCTCAGAGCAAATCAGCTTCATGTGTTCGTTTGTGCTGGTCACCAGTTTGTTCATCCTGTTCGCAGATTTAACACCGAAGCGCATCGGTATGATTGCACCAGAGACGGTCGCCGTCCGGATCATCAACCCGATGCGTTTCTCAATCATGATCTGCCGCCCGTTGGTCTGGTTCTTCAATGGCATGGCCAATCTGATTTTCCGCATGTTCAAACTGCCAATGGTGCGTAAAGACGATATCACCTCCGATGACATCTATGCCGTGGTGGAGGCCGGGGCACTGGCCGGTGTACTGCGCAAGCAGGAACATGAGTTGATTGAAAACGTCTTTGAACTTGAATCACGCACCGTACCCTCTTCAATGACCTCCCGTGAAAGCGTGATCTACTTCGATTTGCGCGAAAGCGAAGAGAGTATCAAAGAGAAGATCTCTACCCATCCGCACTCCAAATTCCTGGTGTGCGATGGCCATATCGATCAGGTTGTCGGTTATGTCGATTCCAAAGACCTGTTGAACCGCGTATTGGGCAACCAGAGTCTGGTGTTAAGCAGCGGCGTGCAAATCCGCTCGGCGTTGATCGTGCCAGATACGCTGACGCTGTCAGAAGCGCTGGAAAGCTTTAAAACTGCGGGTGAAGACTTTGCGGTGATCCTCAACGAATATGCGCTAGTGGTTGGCATCATCACCCTGAATGACGTAATGACCACTCTGATGGGCGATCTGGTTGGCCAGGGGCAGGAAGAACAAATTGTGGCCCGTGATGAAAACTCGTGGCTGATTGAGGGCGGTACCCCCATCGAAGACGTGATGCGTGTGCTGCATATCGATGAATTCCCACAGGCAGGCAACTACGAAACCATCGGCGGTTTTATGATGTATATGCTGCGCAAGATCCCGAAGCGTACCGACTTCGTGAAGTATGCCGGGTACAAGTTTGAGGTCGTCGACATCGACAGCTACAAAATTGACCAGTTGCTGGTCACCAGACTGATCGACAAACCAACCATTGTGCTGCCAAAAACGCCGGAAGAAACCACTCAGGCCTAGTTGGGATAACCGTTGCCCCGAGCCAGAAACATCAGCGGCCCCATAGTGGGGCCGCAGTTATTTGTGCTTTGCAGGTACTCCAGTCTACCCTCTGGATTTCGATTCGCAGTATCTATAGCGGCGGTCTGAAAAGCCTCGGGTATCGCGCATTAACCCATCTCTGCCTGTAGTAACAACACCTGCCGGTTGACCTCGGACATCACGTTGAAGTGGCGCTTGTCACGCACTTTCGGCAACAGGATCTTGCCTTTGTCGAACTCAAACGCCCCCATATCCTTGATGTATAGCCTTCCACGAAACAGGGTTTTTACATACTTGGCCACTTTAAGTGGATTATAACGCTGGAAGATTCTCATCGTTTTTACTCTCCTCCCGTTGGATCCATGCGCTCAGCGAGCGGCCAAAAGTGGCTACCTCGACATTCGGAGCGCAACTTGATTGCTTTCTAGTAGACCTAGTAAAGACTATTTCGTTCAACTCTGCCTGGGTTTCCCCGCTGGATTTACACTTTTTGACAGAATTGTATATAATAATTTATAACTTTTTCAGTATATCCATTCAAAAACAGCGTGTTTAGAGCCAGATAGGCAAACTGCGATCCGGCTAACAGGACAGACCTCCGATGACCACCTATGCTTTAGGCACCAGAGTCATATCAATACTGATCCCCTTTTGCAGGAGAATGCATGAAAAAAACTAGCATGCTAATTATATCGCTGCTGTTGGCCCCTATTTTGGCCTCTGCTCACAATTTCCAACTCCAACAGCGCGTGGCCCCGATTGGCGTCAGCGATAAAGGAGAACTGGATTACGCTAATGATAAGTTTAGCTACAAAGCCTGGAATAGCGCTCAGCTCGGTGGAAAAGTGCGAGTGATGCAACATATTGCTGGCCGAACCTCTGCCAAAGAGCTGAACGAGCCGCTAATCGAAGCGATCAAGGCAGCTAAACTACCGCACGATCGTTACCAAACGACGACAATCGTCAATACCGACGATGCCATCATCGGTACCGCAGTTTTCGTACGTAACAGTATAGAAGACAGCAAAAAAGAGTTCCCCTGGTCGCAGTTTATTGTCGATAGCAATGGCATCGTCAAAAAAGCCTGGGATCTGCAGCCAAAAAGTTCGGCGATTGTGGTGTTGGATAAAGATGGCAAGATCCAGTTTGCCAAAGATGGCGCACTGACACCGCAAGAGGTACAGCAGGTGATGGATCTGCTGCACCAATTACTGAAATAATCTTGAAACGATGCCCGCGCTTTTGTTGGCGGGCATCGCTTAGAACAAAGAAACCCTAAAGCCAGGATTAAGGAAGGACTCACGCGGCGTGTAAAGCAGCGGCTTACCTTGCCAATCATGGATCTGCGCCCCGGCAGCTACCGCCACCGCATGCCCCGCAGCCGTATCCCAGATATTGGTTGGCCCAAAACGCGGGTAAAGCTGCGCTCTCCCTTCCGCCACCAGGCAAAACTTCAGTGATGAACCGAC
Source organism: Serratia sp. L9 (assembly GCF_050632285.1). Lineage (NCBI taxonomy): Bacteria > Pseudomonadati > Pseudomonadota > Gammaproteobacteria > Enterobacterales > Yersiniaceae > Serratia > Serratia sp. L9. The sequence continues at coordinate 602,079 of NZ_CP192591.1, forward strand.
CGAAATGGTTTGGTGTTCGCCTAGTTGCTGCAGGTAATCCCGCAATTCATCGTCGCTATGAGAACGGCTGACCACCACCAGTGGCAGCTCGGCATTACTGACACTAATCGCTAGGCGCCGCCCCCTTCTTCCTTCCAGGCCTTGCCACGCTCAGCCAGATACAACACATCCAGCACAGGTGCAAACACCACGCCCATCACCGCTTCACCGTCTTCAATCAATGCGATATTGACCGTGAACTCTCCGTTACGGTGTAAAAACTCTTTGGTGCCGTCGAGTGGGTCTACCAGCCAGTAACGAGTCCAGTTGCGACGGATCTCCCAGGCGGGAGGATCCTCTTCCGACAGCAAAGGAATTTCCGGCGTCAGCGCCGCCAGGCCACGTTTGATAATATGGTGCGCGGCCAGATCGGCGGCAGTCACCGGTGAATCGTCTTTTTTATGCGCCACATCAAGCGGTTGTTCACCATTATATACCGCCATGATCGCTGCTCCCGCTTCGCGGGACAGTTGGCAAATCTGCTCCAACATAGTGCACCTCAGACATTCTGTTCCGTGGGAAATTGCCCCCTGCTCCAGGCTTTGCCCTACTTTTAACCCAGGTACCGTCGCGGCCACAACCGCTAATAATCAGGGTGGAGGGTGTAATGGTTGGGCATAGCCTAACTTGCAGCCTAGTTTTTTTCTGCAGAATATCCATCTCAACTCGCTAAGCTGCGGTATTTCCACAAGTCTTCGTCGTCACAACTTTGCACATCTGTGCGTTACATTCGGCTGCTTTCTGCCAAACTTCACAGTTTATTGAGATAGCCAATGGTAATTACATACTCTTTTGGGATACCTCTCGAACAATAACGCAATGGAGATAACCAATGACCCTACGATTATCCGCCCTCACTCTGTTAGTGTGCGCCTCAGCCCAGGCTGCCACAGTCGATCTTCGCGTGATGGAAACCAGTGACCTGCACAGTAATATGATGGACTTTGACTATTACAAGGATAAACCGACCGACAAATTCGGCCTGGCGCGCACCGCCAGCCTGATCCACGATGCTCGGCAGCAGGTAACCAACAGCGTGCTGGTAGATAACGGTGACCTTATTCAAGGCAGCCCCTTGGGCGATTATATGGCTGCCAAGGGATTAAAACCTGGCAATATTCACCCGGTCTATAGGGCAATGAACACGCTGGATTACGCCGTAGGCAATATTGGCAACCACGAGTTCAACTATGGTCTCGACTACCTGAAGAATGCTCTGGCCGGAGCCAAATTCCCCTACGTTAACGCCAACGTCATCGACGCCACTACGCAGCAACCTCTGTTCACCCCTTATATTATTGTCGATACCCCGGTAAAAGATCGTGACGGCAAGGCACATACTTTGCGTATCGGCTACATCGGTTTCGTACCGCCTCAGATCCTGGTCTGGGACAAAGCCAATCTGCAGGGGAAAGTGACGGTCAACGACATCACCGAAACCGCCAGGCATTACGTACCGGAAATGCGTAAACAGGGGGCAGACCTGGTCATTGCGATCCCTCACTCCGGCCTTTCCAGTGATCCCTACAAGGTAATGGCAGAGAACTCTGTTTACTACCTCAGCCAGGTTCCGGGTATCGATGCCATCATGTTTGGACATGCCCATGCGGTATTCCCAAGCAAGGATTTCGCCAATATCAAGGGCGTAGACATCGACCAGGGCTTGCTGAACGGCATCCCCGCAGTGATGCCGGGCCAGTGGGGCGATCATCTCGGCATCGTGGATCTGCAAATGAATAACGATGCGGGTAGCTGGGAGGTTACCGCCGCAAAAGCGCAGGCCCGGCCTATTTATGACAAAGAAAACAAGAGATCGCTGGCAGTAGAAGACCCCGCACTGGTGAAAGTGCTGGCAGAAGCGCACAAGGGGACGCGTGATTTTGTCAGTAAACCGATCGGCAAGTCCGACGGCAATATGTACAGCTATCTGGCCCTGGTACAGGACGATCCTACCGTACAGATTGTCAATAATGCGCAAAAAGCCTACGTGGAACACTATATTCAGGGCGACCCGGACCTGGCAGATCTACCCGTGCTGACCGCTGCCGCACCGTTCAAGGTGGGTGGCCGCAAGAACGATCCCGCCAGTTATGTCGAAGTGGAAAAAGGCCAACTCACCTTCCGTAATGCCGCCGATCTTTATCTCTATCCCAATACTCTGGTGGTGGTCAAAGCCAGCGGCAAGGAAGTCAAAGAGTGGCTGGAATGCTCCGCCGGGCAGTTCAATCAAATCGACATTAACAGCAGCAAGCCGCAGGAACTGATCAACTGGGACGGTTTCCGCACCTATAACTTCGACGTGATTGATGGTGTCAATTATCAGATTGATGTCAGCCAACCCGCGCGTTATGACGGGGAATGCGCACTGATTAATGAAAAAGCTGAACGCATCAAGCAACTCACTTTCAATGGTAAACCGATCGATCCGGATGCTACTTTCCTGGTTGCGACCAATAACTATCGCGCTTACGGCGGCAAGTTTGCCGGTACGGGCGATAAACATATCGCCTTTGCTTCACCCGATGAGAACCGCTCGGTATTAGCGGCCTATATCAGCGCGGAAACGCAAAAACATGGCGCGGTAAAACCCCAGGCAGATAACAACTGGCGTCTGGCCAATATCAGCAGCGCTAAGCCGCTGGATATCCGTTTTGAAACTTCCCCTAGCGAGAAAGCAGCCGCATTTATTAAAGATAACGCTCAGTACCCGATGAACGCCAAGGGTAACGACAGCATTGGCTTTGAGTTATATCAGATTGATTTGCAGAGCAAGTAATTAATTTCCGGGCGCGTTACGGCGCGCCTTATCCGTAATATGCCTCAATACAGGCTTGAGGAGTAGAAAACTTAACAACAATCTGGCTACATGGGATTTTGCTTGATAGTATGTCTATATAGCCGGAAACATAGGAATGAACTTTTTGGCAGGATGATGAGGATTACCCAATGGTTAACCTGCTTGGTTACATAGGGATTAAAAAAGGAATTTGTTAACATGATTTATAGTAAACAATCCGCAGATGCCGTATTAGAAAGATATTTTGATGCGTTTATCAAAAAGTCATCGACCGTGATTATTGATACAGTTGAAACTATGGGGTTAGGTGCTGAGAGAACGTTTATGACCGTTGCACCTGAGCTTGTTCCTGAACTAACGATGTTTCCCCAGTACAACCGGGTCATTAAAAATCATTTATCAGCCAACCGGGAACTCATTCTTGTAGAAAATAAAAGAATGGTTATGGCGATTATGATGCTATCAAGAGATTCACTCACGATCTCAGAGATGATAAAAGTAACCATACATACAATTTTCATGTCAATGCCGCCGGAATTACAAGATAGAGTTATTGAAAAACTACCTAGCTTAATTACTCCAAAGGGATCTTCACTTGTCGCTAACACAGCAACAAAAATGGCAACGAAAATAACGTTAACGGAAGCGATAATACGTATTGTCTCATATGCTTTATCCTCAGACCCTGATGTGCTAAAGCAAGCCGGAACAATAACAACTATCACCCTTACAGCCTTTCAAATTTATGCCATCGTAGAAAAAGCGTCAAGATCTGCGCGAAAATTGAGGCGTGAGAATACTGCTATTTACAATCAACTATATCAGATGAAAATAGAGATGCTTTACTTCTTAATCGAGAAGAAAGTGGATACGCTCATCAGTGCTGCCAAAGAGAAGTCAGCCGATGAAGTAATACAATCGTTGAATAATATTTTACAACAATGAGGACTCTATGAAGCTCTTAATTAGTATACTGGCAGGGTGGTCATTTATTGCCTTAGCGCTTTTATTTTTCGCATTCTTCATATACCTATCTTGGCAAGTACCTGAGTCCTTTATGATGTACATTGTGTATGGTGGCTTCTTTTTGTCATTTTACTTATCCTATCTTTTGCAGGATTACTTAAAAAATAAATTTAAACGCTGATTTCTACTCTATTCACCCCCGTACATTCCATCTTGAATGTACGGGCGATATAATAGACTACATTAATAAACTCTATCGTCCCATATGCTATAACCAGAGGTCCCAGCTATTTTATGCTGACATGAGATCGATTCATATCTAAGTGAGATCTTCTCAAATGGCATTGATCCCTGATTATTAATAATGTGTGGGAAGCTTGGGCTTATATCTATTATCGTAGCCTTACTTAGCTTCATTTCATAAAACACTTCCAATGCACCAAATTGATTCAATCGGTATATTGAGAAAATAGGAGTCAACATCTCATTATTTGAGACCGCCATAAGCAACAAGGGGGATGATTTATCAATAGGTTTGATAAATTCTATAGGGTGATGAGTACAGTGTTGCTCTCTTGTGATGGCGCCGTTTAATGATAACACTTGGATCTCGTCTTCATGGCCACTCTGATGGCGATTCCCAATTGAATCAAAAGAACTACACCCGGCAGAAATCAAGCCTTGTGTGCTTCCTGCTAAACTTAAATAAGTATTAAAGCTCATAGAATATCCTTATCGCTTTCGTGAAAGAATGAGAGGTTTTCATGGTATATCCATTTTCTTCAGAGGAAAAGTAAAATACCTTATCAAGGCTGTAGGTTATTACCCTGCAACATTGTCGATTTTACGAATAAATCTCTATATTTTAGCAAACTGAACGTCGTCATCGTGATTGTTCGGCCCAGGCTAGGCTTAGACACTTTTAACAGTAGCGCACTCTTTAAATTGCATTTAAAATGCATGTTAAAGTTTTCTTCCTTTAAAGAGGCATCATCATGGATTACCGCAATCAATCCCTAGGCGCACTCGCCATCTCAATCCCACGAGCCAGCAAGCTGTTTCGCGATTATGATCTGGACTTCTGCTGCGGGGGTAAACAAACCCTGGAGCGTGCTGCCAGCCGCAAAGAACTGGATCTGGATAAGTTGGAAAGTGAGCTGGCTGCACTGGCGGCAGACTCCGTGGATACCCGCGATTGGCGTCTGGCTCCGCTGGCTGAGATCATCGATTATATCCTGCCCCGCTTCCACCAGCGCCACCGTGAACAACTGCCTGAGCTGGTGTTAATGGCGGAAAAGGTTGAGCGAGTTCATGGTGATAAACCTGCCTGCCCGCGCGGATTGGCAAAACAGCTAAACCTGATCCGTCTCGATCTGGAAAATCACATGATGAAGGAAGAACAGATCCTGTTCCCGCTGATTAAGCAAGGTATGGGGCAACAGGCGGCCGGGCCGATTTCGGTGATGGAGCATGAACATGATGAGGCTGGCGAGCAGTTGGAAGTGGTGAAATTCCTCACCAACAACGTCACCCCGCCGGAGGGCGCCTGCAATACCTGGCTGGCCCTGTATAACGGCATCAATACGTTTATCAGCGATCTGATGGAGCATATCCATCTGGAGAACAATCTGTTGTTCCCACGCGCACTGAGCGGCAGATAAAACCAGGGCGCCGTTAAGGCGCCCTTGCTGCAATGCTATAACAGATTACAGAATGTCTAACAGCTCAACTTCAAAGATCAACGCGCTGAACGGAGGGATCGAGGCACCCGCACCACGCTCGCCATAGGCCAGGTTGTGTGGGATATACAACTGCCATTTGGATCCTACCGGCATCAGCGTCAGCGCTTCGATCCAACCTGGGATCACACCGCTCACCGGGAATTCTGCCGGTTGGCCACGTTCAACGGAGCTGTCGAATACATCACCGTTGATCAGGCGGCCAGTGTAATGCACACGCACACGATCCTGGCGGGATGGGATTGGGCCATTGCCCTGCTCCAGAACGGAGAACTGCAGACCAGACTCGGTCAGCGACACTTCATCACGCTTAGCGTTGTCTTCCAGGAACTTCTGGCCCTCTACGGCCATCGCCTTCTGGCGCTCAAGACGCACGGCATCGGCACGTTCGTGGATTTCACGCAGTGCGCGATGTACCACATCTACCGGAACCGCCGGGGCATTCCCTTCCAGTGCGTCACGCAGGCCAGCCAGCAGAGCTTCTGGTTGTAAACCTTCCAGGCCGGACTCTTGCAGTTGCTGGCCGACCTGTAAACCAATCCCGTAACTTGCTTGCGCTTCAACGCTGTCAAAAGAAGGGGTTGTCATGGGGGTTTTCCTTTAGTCTGTATAAAAGTCGAAAGCGCAGCATAGCAGCGCTGGAAAGCCGGGTAAAATCTTGTGTGGAGAATGATGACTTTTGTCGTAGAAAAAGAAACAATAACCTTCTGTTAACGCTTGATACCATTCCCCGGAATGGAGAAATGCAGTCAATAGCGCTGCAGCTTGAAAGACGACAAGTATACGGGGTTGGCGTTACACTTTTTCATACCCTGTTTGTACCGTGGCAATTTTACGCAGTTGAAGAGAGGTCACCATGGGCAGAATCGCGCCCAGGAGAAGGAAAACCACCCGAGTCTATCAGCCGCTGCTGCGCATCTGGTTAAACCTGAGCCAGCGTCTGAAACTCGGCCAGGCACCGGAAGTGCCGGAGACAACCGAGGAACCGGATTTGCAACCACCGCAGCAAAACGGCAAAGGGCATGAGCTCAAAGCTTTACTGCTGAAGATATGGCACCTGCCAGACAGCTTCCACTGGATGGAGCCTCTGCCTTATTTTCACCGCCGTTGGGTGATCATTTTTGGTGCTATCTTACTGCTTTCTCTGCTTTGGCCGTACTCTGACAATAGCGCATCACGCTCGTTCCCGGTCACCGCTCAGGAGAACAGCATACCTTTGCAGGCCCAATTGCAAAATGATGGCCAACAGCAACAGCAGCCGGAAAGCGGCAATTGGCAGAGCTATCAGATCCAGGCAGGTCAAACGCTGGCGCAACTGTTCCGCGACAACAATCTGCCGGTTAATGAAGTGTTTGCCATGGCGCAAGTTGAAGGTAGAGATAAGCCGCTCAGTAACCTTAAAGCCGGGCAGGAGGTACGTATCGAGCGTAATGCCAACGGCGTGATCACCGCCCTCTCCGTCACCTCTGCGGACAATAGCGAAGCTCTGTTCCGCCGCCAGGCCGATGGCAGCTATCTGCGTATCCGCTAGCCTTTAGCCTGAGTCAGCAAAAAATCGCGCAGTACAACCCCCTGGTTGTGCTGTGTGTCCTTGCTACCATATAGCAGAGTCAACGGCTTACCCTGCTGCAACAATGCCACCAGCGGCTGCCAGGCGTCATTACTGGCCAGTTGCTGGCGATAGCGCAATTCAAATTCATCCCACCGTTCGGTGTGCTGGTGAAACCACTGGCGCAAAGCCGTATCCGGAGCCACTTCTTTCAACCACACCACGCCCTGCAGCCTTTCTTTACTGACACCCCGTGGCCATAGCCGGTCAATCAAATAACAGTGCTCCGGTGCCGGGGCGCTGAAATCGTAGACTCGTTGTAGATTGATTTCTGCCATTTTCGCTGCTCCTTGCCAACAGATAGCCACAGAGTAGCGCGTTTTGCCTAACGCTGAAAAGCAAAACGCCAGCACGAGGCTGGCGTTTTAACTTGGCTGGCAGGAGCGATTAAGCTTCTGCAACCACAACTACATTCAGCTGTGCGAACACGTCGCTGTGTACCTGGAAGTGCACTTCGTGCTCACCAGTGGTACGCAGAACGCCATTCGGCAGACGAACTTCGCTCTTGGCAACTTCAACGCCTGCCGCAGTCACTGCGTCAGCGATGTCGCGGGTGCCGATAGAGCCGAACAGTTTACCTTCGTCGCCTGATTTAGACGCGATAGTCACTGAACCCAGTTCGTTGATCTTAGTTGCGCGAGCTTCAGCAGCAGCCAGAACGTCAGCCAGTTTGGCTTCCAGTTCAGCACGGCGTGCTTCGAAGAACTCTACGTTTTTCTTGGTAGCAGGAACAGCTTTGCCCTGTGGTACCAGGAAATTACGGGCATAACCCGATTTAACGTTAACTTGATCACCCAGGCTGCCCAGGTTTGCTACTTTATCAAGCAGAATAACTTGCATTACCTTATCCTCTCAAAGTCGTTAATGGACAGTGGCCGATTACTGATGACGATCAGTGTACGGCAACAAAGACAGGTAGCGCGCGCGCTTGATAGCACGGGCCAGCTGGCGCTGATATTTTGCACGAGTACCGGTGATACGGCTCGGGACAATTTTACCACTTTCAGTGATGTAGTTTTTCAGCGTAGCGATGTCTTTATAGTCAATCTCTTGAACGCCTTCCGCGGTGAAACGGCAGAACTTGCGACGACGGAAATAACGTGCCATTAGGCTAGTCTCCAGAATCTATCAATTCAATCTGCTCGGCATGCAGGACCAATTTGTTCAGCCCGTTGCGCCCTTGATGGCAGCTAACGAAGCCTTGAACGGTTACCTGACTGCCGACCGTTAATCTTTGAGTTAAAGCTTGTGACTGTTGTCCGCTGACAACCACGGGCATTCGGCACCATGCTTGTCTGCTGAATCCGGCTTCCACCTGCGCCGATCGGTGCTCAAGCACGAATTGGCAGTGGGGTATCCCGGAAGGACTCACTTTTCGCACGGGGGTCTTGCACACAGTGCCAGACAACACCAGACGATTAGCGGTCACGGCGGCAATTACTCTTCAGAATCCCCAGCATCTGCATCATCTGCGGTTTCGTTAGCGAAGTCTTCGCGGCGATCGCCACGACGTTCGTCTTTCGCTTTAACCATCGGAGATGCTTCGGTTACCGCGTGCTTAACGCGCATAACCATGCTACGGATAACGGCGTCGTTGAAGCGGAAGTTAGTTTCCAGCTCATCGATCGCTTCCTGCGGAGCTTCAACGTTCAGCAGAACGTAGTGAGCTTTGTGCAGTTTATTGATCGGGTAAGCCAGTTGACGGCGGCCCCAGTCTTCCAGACGGTGGATCTGACCTTGTGCGTTAGTGATGGTAGCACTGTAACGCTCGATCATGCCCGGAACCTGTTCGCTTTGGTCAGGATGGACCATAAAAACGATTTCGTAATGACGCATCGAATTGCTCCTTACGGATTATTCAGCCTCCTGTCAGGGTCAACCGCGGCCCATGGAAGCAAGGAACGTGTATGTGTGTGCGGCTGAAAAATGACGCGTAATCATACTGGCGCAAGGGGGAAACTCAAGGACTGTGTAGGATTTATTGATGTTTGTGCGGGCAGCCACGGTAAATAGCACGATTTGCCGCTGGGTAAAGCGATGTATGCAGATCCATTAGTATAAAAAATCTTTCAATAAAATCATCAGACAGGCGCAAATCATTATCATTTTTTTGAATAACTCCATCAAAACCTCCCTCTATTTAATCCCATAACAAGGTCTAAAATTAAGCAATACACCGCAGATAAAGCTGCGAAAAAGAATCGAAGTTATTCAATACTGATAAATAACTTTTGCTGCTTACCGTTGCAGCAAAAGTTAAGAGAGGAACTTATGAAACGTATCACCATCGCTACCGCTTTCGCGTTACTCCTTTCCGCTAATGCCATGGCCGCTACGGAAATCACCTCACATCAGGCGGATCAACGCCAAAGCATCGGGTTTGTCACCCTGGATCAGAATGTGGTTTCACCTGATGATGCTATTTCGCAAATAAACCAGATCGCTGAACAGCGTGGCGCCACTGCCTACCACATTATTACTCTGCATGAGCCGGGCAGCGCAGCATCGATCCACGTCAGCGCTGAACTGTACCGTTAACCAAAATGCCTGGCCACGCGCCACCTTTTATAGCCAACGCTGGAAAAAGGCGGCCGTGGCGGCTAATGCTCCAGGCGTGATACGGTGCCGGACATCAGGCTCGGTGATATAAGTCAGATGCTGGCTTAACCCTCGTCGCTGCAATTCATTGGCCAATCGCTCACTTTCTGCCGCTGGGACTACATCATCGGTTTCACCATGCCACAACAGCAATGGCCGCCCGGCCAGACTTTCCCAATGCGGCTCTACACAGTAGGCGGCCAAAGGCGCAATCCGCTCCGCAAAGGCGATATTATCCAGCAATTTGCCCTGAGCATCCAATGGCGGATACAACGTCTGCGCCAGCGAGGTTAAATAGCCAGATCCCATCAGGCTGGCAGCCGCTTTCACCCAGGAATAACGGCTAAAAGCGCTCAGCGTCGTCATCCCCCCCATGGAAGCCCCTGCCACCCCCACTCGCCCCTCCGCGGTTAATCCACGTTGTTCAAAGTGCGCCTTGAGTGCGGGCAATTCATCGACATTACGCTGCAAAATTTCCCAGAAGTGCGCCAACCTTCGCGCTTCATCACCATCAAAACGCTCGCCATGCATCTCACAGTCTGGCAACACGGCACGGAAACCGGCCTTTGCCAGAGCATAGGCGAAATAGGCATACACCTCTTTTGACGAGGTGTAACCATGGTAGAAAAACACCGTCGGTAAAGGCTTCTCATAGTGCCCGGCAGGTACCGCATGAATCACCGCAATCTCGCCTACCCGCTCATCATGGATTTCGATCATTGACTCTCCCCTTTGGCTAATCCTTCTTATAATGGCAAAAATCGGCCTCAGGTATTAGCTCAATCGGTTCCACTATATGCCAAATGATTGCGTTACACTGACTATCAGAATGGACGACGTGAGACTGGCGATGAAACTTTCCCGTTCGGTGATAACCCTATTGCTGATTGGCCTGCTATCAGGCTGTAGCGTATTTAACACTACTCCCAAACCACCGCCGCCACCGACCAACCAGGCGCAGGAAATCACCCGCGCACAAACCTTCGGGCTGGAAAAGATGGCGACAATCAGCGCGTTGGTACGTGGCAGCCCGATGAATGTCGAAGATGAAATCCAGCGTAAAGCCAATGCCAGCGGTGCTCGCTATTACATGATAATCATGAACAGCGAAACCATTGTGCCAGGCCAATGGTATTCTCAGGCAATTCTTTACCGCTAGCTTGTAACCGAAGCGAAAGCGGGTGCCCGAACGAGCACCCGTGGAGTGTTCTTTCCGTTGTTACTCTTTAGTTACCGGGCCATTTACCGTGCCGTTATTGGTATATTTACCGGTCAGATTCAGCTTCACACCTTCCAGGCCAGTGGTCACTGCGCCACGCTGGTTGTTGAAATGTTGGCTGTTGATGCTGGTCACCCCATCAGACGATAAATTGCCGCTATTGGTTAAATCCCCATAGACGCTAACATTCAACCCTTCGGTACCGCTGATAGTCCCCGCATTGGTAAAGGACGAATTAATGCCAAGGGTATTAGCACCTTTGGCTGCGATAATGCCTTTGCTGTTATTCAGGGAACCCGTAGACAGAGACAGATCTTTTACCGCAGAGATAATACCGCGAGTATTATCCACAGAATTGTGTTCCATTTTCACATTGCCGCTGGTCGAGGCAACCAGACCATCATTGTTGTATAAGCGATCGGAGGAGACACTCAGGTTACCCTTGCTGACAATGCCGCCCTCTTCGTCAGCCATTTCAATGTACTGCCCCATTTCGCTGCCAAACTTCGCGCTATTGCGGTTATAGATAGTCGTCGCCTGAACATCTGCAGAGCTCTCTGCGTAGATCAGACCCGCATCGTTTTGCAGCGTGACTGCCTCTACATGCACTGTCTGCCCACCAACTACACCCGCATTATTATTGAGTGTCTTGGCATAAACATCGGTGGCGCCTTTGCTGGCAATCACCCCACGGTTGTTGTTGATGGTATTGACGCGAACTTCACTTCCCCTGCCCATGGTGATCCCACCGGTATTGTTATCCAGGCTGTTGGATTGCAGGATCATTTTGCCATCGCCTTCTATACGGCCATCACGGTTATACATCGCATTGGTGTTATAGAGATTGATATTACCCTTGGAGGAGATCTGGCCACCGTTATTGGTTAATTGCCCGGTAGTCAGCGTGGTACTGGTGCCACTGAAGATCCCTTTGCCATTTTCGCGGCCATTGTTAATCAGCGTTCGGCCATTGGTATCCACAGCCAACGTTTTGGCTGATTGCAAGATACCCTGGGCGTTGTTCAACTCTCCGCTGTTGATATCAAGAACCGTACCGGCTTCAATCAAACCGCTGCTGTTATTAAGCGTGGTCTTGTTGGTTGCCAATGTGAAAGCACTGCCTGCGCTCATTTTACCGTTAGCGCTATTGTTCAACGTGCCGGTGGTAGACAGGTTCAAATTACGCTGAGCTGCCATTTCGCCGCCACGGTTATCAAGGGTTCCGGCTACCGTCATCGACAGGTCGGATAGAGCAGAGCCAAATGCATAGATCTGCCCATTGCGGTTATCCAGTGCACCACTGGTAATGGTGGATTTGCCACTGGTGGTGATCAGACCATTATTGTTGTTCAATTGACCAGTCTTCAGCGTTATTCCCAAACCACTGTAGATACCGGCACCGCGATCACGGCCGGTGTTAGTCAAAGTTTGGCCATTGGTATCCACATTGACCAGCAGGCCAGCCTGGACCAGGCCATTGGTATTGTTCATCTGGCCACTGTTAATATTCACAGAACCGTTGGTGGCCAATTTACCGCTGGTGTTAGTGAACAGCTTCTTGTTGGTATCAATGGTGATACCGCTGCCTGAACTGATCTGCCCCAGCGTGTTATCTACAGAATCTGTGGTCTTTATACCGATATTACGTGCGGCTCGCAGGGAACCGGCACCGTTATTCAATACGCCGTTGATGTCCATCACCAGATCGGAGGTCGAAGCACCGATGGTGCCGCTATTGCGTACACCCACACCATTTTCAGTGCTGATCAAGGTGATCTTCCCGGCATACATCCCCCCAGGGCCGCAACATCCAGACCGACATTAACGCCACCACTGCCCGTCATTTTGAGTGCAGTGACTTCACTGGTGTCGGCACTCACAGTATTACGGCCAACAATAACCCTCAGGTCTTTCGCTTTGAGTTCTGAACTGACATTCACATAACGGGCAATCAGGTCGGTATAATTTGCATCCTCCCCTTTCATCCCTTCGCCATTAATAATAATCGAACCTTTCTCCACCCTGTAACCTTGCAGATTGCCCTCAGAGAACTCTGCCTGGCCGGTAGTCAGCGTCACTCGACTGGCATTGATAAAGCCACAACCGCTACAGGCGATACCCGCAGGGTTGGCAATAACAACCTGTGCCTGCTGCCCGCCGACTTCAACCATCCCATTAAGAACACTGGCGTTATTAGAATTGACCTCATTTAAAATAACCGAAGCCGCACCACCGTTTAAATTAACGTTACCGGCAATATTCCCGGCTAGTTGACTATTGGCACCTGCGACGCTGTTATTTAATACCACACCGTTTTTATCTACATCGAACTTATTAAAAATATTATGTGATACACCGCCATTACCTGCGGCGTTAATATCAACGATAGTTGCACCATTCTGCCCTACGCTAATAGAAGGACGAGAAGCCTGCCCGGCATCAGCAACGATGGCCGCATTAGCCACGGACACAAAGCCTGAGGCCAACAGACCGGCAAAGTACAAAGGTGAAAGACGGGCTCTCAGAGAGAAATTATTCTTTCCATTACCTGACAACAATAAGGAAGGCTTGGGGAAGTGTTTGGTAGATGCCATTCAGTTAATTCCTTTTACATAATAGGAAAACCTGCCCATTAACCAGAACAGGCTTTGACAGAAAAATAGGTTATCTTAACGAATAATAGACACGCCTTGACTGCCAAGGTTGGTGCCTCTATACCCATCGCTTTTCAAGCTGCAACGTTGTTACCTGCATTCACACACTCCAGACACTGACTTAAGTGAGCTCCGGGGGATGAGTGAGTTGAGCTCATGGATGCGCTTGAGCGGCCAACTTGAAATTCATCGGGTATATACTCATTAAAACAGGAAAAAGATAGCATATAAAAACCGCGTGACTCAGACAATTACCTAGTCAAACACAAAAACAGGTAACGTCCGCTAAATAAATGAGAATCTTCCGCCAAAGAGCCAAAGGATCTATTTAAATTATTTATAGAAAAAAGATAAGTGCCAAGTTATTCCTATTATTAAATTCAGAAAAAATGGCCAATCAAAAAAATAAAGCACCAAATGTATTATCTTAGGGAATAAACCTCAGTCAAACCGGTACTGCATCGCCAAGACCAGACAGGCCGCTAATATGGCGATGCAGCACTACGCTCGGGGTTCAGATCCCAATTGCCCGGTTGAGCAAAGTGTCACACACTCCCTCGGGTAGCATCGTCTCTCCACGATGATCCAGCGTTAAACGACACCAGGCTTCACCCAAAAGCGGGCTACCATGCTGCAGCAACTGAGCGGCACAGCACAAATCAAATAACTGCTGGGTCAGTTGCCGCCCCATTTCCTCACGCGGCTGACGTATCTGCTGCTGCCATTGCCGCCAGGCGCGATCGAATAACCGACTTTGCCCACGAACCGACGACAGCTCCAATTGTAACAACTCCAGCGCGCCCGGCAGCTTATGCAGGCTGCGCATCACATCCAGGCTCATAATGTTGCCCGAGCCTTCCCAAATACTGTTAACCGGGACTTCGCGATAAAGCCGGGGTAACTCACTCTCTTCGCAATAACCAATGCCCCCCAACACCTCCATCGCCTCTGCAATAAACGGCGCACCCTGACGGCAAATGCTGTATTTCGCCGCCGGCGTCAGCAAACGGTTATAAATAGTTTCACCTTCATTCCCCCGGTTTTCCCAGGCCCGAGCCAGGCGAAACAGCAAGGCGGTATGGCCCTCGAGCCTTAGCGCCATTCGTGCCAACACCTGGCGCATCAACGGTTGTTCGATGAGCGTTTTGCCAAACACCTGCCGCTGCAAGGCATGGAATAACGCAACAGACAAGCCTCGGCGCATCAACCCATGACTACCCAATGCACAGTCAAACCGCGTTCTGCCCCCCATTTGAAGGATTTGTCTGACGCCATCACCCTCGTCGCCCAATAGCCAGGCGGTGGCATCTTGAAACTCGACCTCACTGCTGGCATTGGAGCGGTTACCCAGTTTGTCTTTAAGCCGCTCCAGACGGATAGCATTACGCGTGCCATCAGGCAGGATCCGCGGCAGGAAGAAACATGAGAGCCCCCTTCGGTTTGCGCCAATACCAGATGAGCATCACTTTGCGGCACCGAAAAGAACCATTTATGGCCCACCAGACGATACGCCTCACCATTGCCACGCCCAGCAAGTGGCATCGCGGTCGTGGTATTACTGAGAACATCTGAACCACCTTGTTTTTCCGTCATTCCCATACCAATCAGCAACCCCCGCTTTTGCGAGGCAGGCAGCAGATGGGGATCATAACGATCGGAAAACAGCGGAGCCAACCAAGGTTGAAACTCTTTAGGCAGCGCACGCTGTAACAGCGGAATGGCACCAAACGTCATGGTGATTGGGCAAAGCGTTCCAGCCTCCACCTGAGCATGCAATACAAAGCGAGCGGCGCGGGCGACCTGGGAACCAATACGGGCATCTTCCTGCCAAGGTAAGTTATGCACCCGATTAGCCACCAGGCCCTGCATCAGAATGTGCCAGGCAGGATGGAAGCGCACGTCGTCCAGGCGTTGCCCGGTTGCATCGTAGCGCAGCAATTCCGGCGGGTTGACGTTGGCCAATCGCCCTAATTCCAAGGACTCCTGCGTTCCCAACTGTTGCCCCAGCGACGCCAGGACGTCAGCATCCCAACCCGCATGCTCGCGCTGCACGGCTTCACGCAATGGTGTATCGGAAAGAAACAGATTGCTGTTACCCAGCGGCTTGGGTTGGTTAAAAACGGTATGCGTATTCCAGACCATAAGCTTGCTCCCTGATTAACGCTTCAGAAGTAATTATGGTCATTAAGGGGATTTCTGCCGGAGATGAGATCACAAGATGGAAGATTGGGGAGGATAAGGGCGGAGATCCCCGCCCTCGTCAGGAATGATCAACTACGCTGGCGCACCGCTTCGAACAGACAGATGCCGGTAGCCACCGAAACGTTAAGCGAAGAAACGGTACCCGCCATTGGGATGCTGATCAGTTCATCGCAATGTTCACGGGTCAGACGCCGCATTCCCTCGCCTTCAGCCCCCATCACCAGCGCCATCGGCCCGGTCATTTTGCTTTGATACAGCGTATGGTCTGCTTCACCTGCCGTACCTACGACCCACACGTTCATCTCCTGCAGCAAACGCAGGGTGCGCGCCAGGTTGGTAACGCGGATCAACGGCACATTTTCTGCCGCACCACAGGCCACTTTCTTCGCCGTCGCATTCAATTGGGCAGAGCGATCGCGTGGGACGATCACCGCATGCACACCGGCCGCATCGGCACTGCGTAGGCAAGCCCCGAGATTGTGGGGATCGGTAACCCCATCCAGCACCAGCAGGAATGGGGTATCGACGCTTTCCAGCAGGCTCGGCAGATCGTTTTCCTGATACTGACGCCCTTCACGTACCCGGGCAATAATGCCTTGATGGACGGCCCCCTCCACCTTATCGTCCAGCCACTGGCGGTTAGCCACCTGGATAACAATACCGGTTGCTTCCAGCTCGGCAATCAAGGGCTGCAGGCGGCGATCGTCACGCCCCTTGAGGATAAACACTTCCAGGAAGCGTTGCGGATCGCGGTCTAACAGGGCTTTGACAGCGTGAATGCCGTAAATAATTTCGCTCATGATGCTCTTTTAACTGTGCGGCCGGGGGTGCCCGGCCGGTGATAATAACGTGCGGCAGGTTAACCCTGCTCTGCACCTTTCTTCTTGCTGCCGCGCTTGGCTTTGGTCGCCGCTGCTATCTTCTTGGTTTTATCAGACGCGCTCTTGGTCTTCGCCTTTTTGTCCTTTTTCACCTTGTCTGCAGGCTTGGTCCCTTCTTTGCGAAAGGCGCTGTCTGGTTCAAAGTTAGCCGGTGGTTTACCACCACGACGTTTGCGCTGGGCCTGACCACGGCCAGCCCCGGCACCATCGCGCAACGTACGCTGGCCACCGCTCTTGGCGCGATCGCGTTCTGTTTTACCTTCACCACGCGGCTTACGGGTACTGGAGACCAGGGCAAAGTCGATCTTGCGCTCGTCCATATGCACCGCATCCACACGGATTTCCACCGTATCACCCAGGCGATAAACCATGCCGGAAGATTCACCGATCAGGCGTTGGCCGATATTATCGTAGCGGTAGTAATCGTTATCCAGCGAGGATACGTGCACCAAACCATCGATAAACAGATCGTTGAGGCGCACAAAGAAGCCAAAGCCGGTGACGCTGGCAATAATCCCGCTGAACACTTCACCAACGTGATCCTGCATGAAGTCACACTTCAGCCAGTCCGCCACGTTACGCGTGGCTTCATCAGCACGGCGCTCGGTCATGGAGCAGTGCGCCCCCAGTTGCAGCATCTCTTCAAATTCGCTGTGCCAACCGCCGGTTGGCGTCCAACGCTCTTTCACCTGGCCTTGCTCTTTGGCTATCAGATATTTGATGGCACGGTGCAACGCCAAGTCCGGATAACGACGGATTGGCGAGGTAAAGTGACCATAAGAAGCCAACGCCAGGCCAAAGTGACCCCGGTTTTCCGGATCGTAGATCGCCTGTTTCATTGAGCGCAACAACATGGTTTGCAGCATTTCACGATCCGGGCGCTCGGACACCTCATCCATCAGGGTGGCGTAATCTTTCGGCTGCGGCTTCATACCACCAGCCAGGGTCAGCCCCAATTCATTCAAGACGCTGCGCAACGCCGAAATGTGATCGTCGCTTGGACGATCGTGCACGCGGAACAGCGCAGGCTCATTACTCTTCTCAACGAAACGCGCAGCGGCAACGTTCGCCATGATCATGCATTCTTCGATCAGCTTGTGTGCGTCATTACGTACCGTTGGTTCCACACGCTCAATACGGCGTTCGGCGTTGAAGATAAACTTGGCCTCTTCAGTCTCGAAGGCAATCCCCCCACGCTCCGCACGCGCCTGATCCAGCACTTTATACATGGTGTGCAATTCCTGCAGGTGTTTGACCAACGGATGGTACTGCTCACGCAGATCCTGGTCGCCCTGTAGAATGTGCCAGACTTTGGTGTAGGTTAAGCGCGCATGAGAGCTCATTACCGCTTCATAGAACTTATATGAAGACAGGCGACCCTGTGCGGAGATAGTCATCTCACACACCATACACAGGCGGTCTACCTGAGGATTAAGCGAGCACAGGCCGTTGGAGAGCACTTCCGGCAGCATCGGGACCACTTCCGACGGGAAATAAACGGAAGTGCCACGGCTGCGAGCCTCATCATCCAGCGCGGTGCGCGGACGCACGTAATAACTGACATCGGCAATCGCCACCCACAGACGCCAGCCACCACCCCGTTTTTTCTCGCAATATACGGCATCATCGAAATCGCGGGCATCTTCACCGTCAATGGTAACCAGCGGCAAACTGCGCAGATCGACACGCCCTTTTTTGGCCGCCTCTGGCACTTGCTCGCTGAGATCGGCAACCTGTTTTTCCACCTGAGGTGGCCAGGTATGCGGGATTTCGTGGGTACGCAGCGCAATATCTACCGCCATGCTGGTGCCCATTTTATCACCCAGAACTTCCACAATCTTGCCGACAGCTTTGGTACGACGCGTCGGGCGCTGGGTCAGTTCGACGACCACCATATAGCCCATGCGTGCGCCACTGACGGAGTCCGCCGGGATCAGAATATCGAAACTCAGGCGGCTGTCATCCGGCACCACAAAACCCGTACCAGCATCGGTGAAGTAACGGCCAACAATCTGGCTGTTTTTTGGCACCAACACGCGCACGATACGGGCTTCACGGCGACCTTTGCGATCCTCGCCCAATGGCTGTGCCAGAACCACATCGCCGTGGATGGCCATTTTCATCTGTTCGGCAGAAAGATAGAGATCGTCTTTACGGCCATCAACACGCAGGAAACCATAGCCATCGCGATGGCCGATCACCGTGCCGCGCAGCAGATCAAGGCGTTCCGGCAAGGCGTAACATTGGCGGCGGGTAAATACCAATTGACCATCACGCTCCATCGCACGCAGACGACGGCGCAGGGCTTCCAGTTGTTCTTCACCGGATAAATTCAGTTCATTGCCCAACTCTTCGCGGCTGGCAGGCGTTTCACGTTTCGCCAAATGGGCCAGGATAAATTCGCGGCTAGGAATTGGGGATTCATATTTTTCTGCTTCTCGTTCCAGGAATGGATCTTGTGACATTGAGGTTCCTCCGTTGTCATCAGCAGGGTGTCGCTGAGCCTTGTCTTCTCAGTAACGCTTTATTCGACAAGCAAAAGCTTGTAGAGCGGTGGATTGCTATCGACCATTTCGGCCAAAGTATGGCTATCCAGCTCCTCAAGGAAATTTTGTACGGCCTTCTGAAGCACCAGTTTCAGGCGGCAGGCCGGAGTTATATGGCAAAACTCGCTGCTGCAGTTAACCAGCGAAAGAGGTTCCAGGGCCCGCACCACGTCGCCAAGGCGAATACTCTCGGCCGGTTTACCCAGGCGTATGCCGCCGTTTTTGCCCCGCACGGCGGTGACAAAGCCTTCACGGCTTAACTGATTGATAATTTTTACCATATGGTTACGGGAAACGCCGTACACCTCCGTAACTTCAGAGATGCTGGTCATTTTGTCCGCTGGCAATGATGCCATGTAGATCAATGCCCTCAGGCCATAATCAGTAAAACTTGTTAACTGCACGTCTACCCCTGGGTATCAGCTTACCCGTCTTATATGCCGATTCTCGGCGAAGTTCTTTATACCTGCGTCACCTTTCAGGCCATAACCTGAAATGCATAAGGTATAGATGTCTCAT
Source organism: Serratia sp. L9 (assembly GCF_050632285.1). Taxonomy (NCBI): domain Bacteria; kingdom Pseudomonadati; phylum Pseudomonadota; class Gammaproteobacteria; order Enterobacterales; family Yersiniaceae; genus Serratia; species Serratia sp. L9. Next base: position 621,848 of record NZ_CP192591.1, read on the forward strand.
TGGATAATAAACCAGCCGGAGAGCTCGCAGCTAATTATTTAGCGCAGAGAAGGCTCTTAACCGGGATAATAAAAGGATTTTTTGACGTAAAAGCGCGATCGGGGAGAATAAGTGAGGCAAATAAACCGGGACAACGCCCGGTTTATTTGAAGGCCGTAGCGGCAGATTATGCGTCGAACGGATCGCGCAAGATCATGGTTTCGCTACGATCCGGGCCAGTAGAGATAATATCTACCGGTACGCCGGTCAGTTCTTCGATACGCTTGATGTAGCTCAACGCTGCCTGCGGCAGTTTGCTGTGCTCTTTCACACCAAAAGTAGTTTCGCTCCAGCCCGGCAAGGTCTCGTAGATTGGCTCGATACCTTCCCAACCTTCTGCTGCCAGCGGCGTAGTGGTCATTTCGCGGCCATCCGGCATGCGGTAACCCACACAGATTTTCACTTCTTTCAGACCGTCCAGGACGTCCAGCTTGGTCAAGCAGAAGCCAGACAGGGAGTTGATCTGAACGGCACGGCGCACCGCTACCGCGTCCAGCCAGCCGGTACGGCGGCGGCGGCCAGTGGTGGCACCAAACTCGTTACCCTGCTTGCACAGGAATTCGCCAGTTTCATCGAACAGTTCGGTAGGGAACGGGCCGGCACCTACGCGGGTAGAGTAAGCTTTAACGATACCCAAAACATAGTCTACATAGCGAGGGCCAATGCCTGAGCCTGTCGCCACGCCACCAGCGGTGGTATTGGAAGAGGTCACGTACGGATAGGTACCGTGATCGATATCCAACAGGGTACCTTGCGCGCCTTCGAACATGATCAGATCGCCACGCTTACGTGCGCCATCCAGCAGTTCGGAAACGTCTACTACCATCGCAGTCAGGATATCAGCGATAGACAGCACATAGTCGAGCGTCGTCTGGTAATCGACGGCTTCAACTTTGTAGTAGTTAACCAACTGGAAGTTATGGTAATCGATGATGTCTTTCAGCTTGACGGCGAAGGTTTCTTTATCGAACAGATCGCCCACACGCAGACCACGACGGGCAACTTTATCTTCATAAGCAGGACCGATACCACGGCCAGTGGTGCCGATCGCTTTAGCGCCACGCGCTTTCTCACGCGCGTTATCCAATGCAACATGATAAGGCAGGATCAGGGGGCAGGCTTCGGAAAGTAACAGACGTTCGCGTACCGGGATACCGCGCGCTTCGAGTTCACCCATTTCTTTCATCAATGCGTCTGGCGCCAGAACCACACCGTTGCCGATGATGCTGGTCACGTTTTCACGCAAGATACCTGAAGGAATTAAATGAAGAACGGTTTTTTCACCGTTGATAACCAGAGTATGACCAGCGTTATGGCCACCTTGGTAGCGCACAACATATTGAGCCCGTTCAGTCAGCAGGTCTACGACCTTACCCTTACCTTCGTCACCCCATTGGGTGCCCAGTACGACGACGTTCTTACCCATTTTAAAATCACCGGTTGCTTAAAAATGGATTCTACCACCGTAATTCACGAGTTTCAGCACTTTTAGCACACGTTTGCCTACTTTTTCGACTAAGCTTTAAACCCCCGTTTGGCTACGCAACATGTAGTAGATAACACAGCCCGCAACCACTATTCCGCCGCCAAAACGCCGTAAGGTTGAATCCGGCAACTGCGTCATCGCCAGGATCATTTTGCGCCAGGCCTGCGGAAACAGCATTGGCCCCAGCCCCTCAAGCACCAAAACCAGCCCGAGAGCCAACCAGATCGTTGAGTTCATTTATCCCCCAAAAAAGAAAGGGCCCGTATTAAACGGGCCCTGGTCTACCCTAACTCTTTCAGGCTACAGCCTGAAAGCTATTGGGTATTGCCATTGCTCTGGCATTATCGGTTACGCGTAGGTTCCGGCGACTTCATATAACGGAAGAAATCACTGTCCGGGCTCAACACCAACACGTCCTGATTACCCGGAGCGAAGCTGGTTTCATAAGCACGCAGGCTACGGATGAACGCATAGAAATCCGGATCCTGGCTAAACGCATTGGCAAACAGCTTAGCGGCTTCGGCATCACCCGCACCACGAGTGATACGCGCCTGACGCTCAGCTTCTGCGAGCGTACGGGTCACTTCGTAGTCCGCAGTTGCACGCAGCTTCTCCGCTTCTTCCTGGCCTTGCGAACGGTGACGACGGGCTACCGCTTCACGTTCTGCACGCATACGCTGGAAGATGGCATCAGACACTTCGGCTGGCAGGTTGATCTGCTTGATACGCACGTCAACAACCTCAATACCCAGCGCCGCCATGCTGTTCGGGTTAACCTGTGGCTGTTTGCCAGTGGTTTCACGCTCAACACGGGCTGCAGCTGAAGCGATAGCATCATCAGCTTCGGTAGTGGCCACTTCTTCACCCTCACCAACGGTACCGGTGTTCAGGGCATCACGCACGTCTGACATCAGGCGACCACGGGAGTCGGTGACGATATCGCGAACATCCAGACGACCGATCTCGGAACGCAGACGGTCACTGAACTTACGTTTCAGCAGTACTTCTGCCTGAGAAACATCACCACCACCGGTTGCCAGGTAGTAGCGGCTGAAATCACTGATACGCCATTTCAGGTAAGAGTCGACGATCAGGTCTTTCTTCTCGCTGGTTACGAAGCGATCGGCCTGGTTATCCATGGTCTGGATACGGGCATCCAGCATTTTCACTGTTTCAATGAATGGGATCTTGAAATGCAGACCCGGCGCATACACCAACGGTTTGTTTTCGCTGTCACGCAGTACTTTGCCGAAACGCAGCACAATGCCACGCTCGCCTTCCTGTACCACAAACAATGAGGCATAAAGGGCTACCAGCACTACAGCGACGATAACTAAAAAAGACTTACGCATTGGTTATTCTCTCCCTACGCGAGTGTTGTCGCTACGCTGCGTGTTTGCCCGGCGTTGGTCCATGACTGAACTGCCGCTGGAGCTGTTGGTACTCGCATCCGACGAGTTGCTAGAAGACTGGGCAGGGTTGAGACGAATCAGGCTGGAGTCTTTACTGCCTTCGCTCACCGCTTTACCGGCCTGGCCACGCAACATTTGATCCAGTGGTAATACCATCAGATTATTATTGCCCTTGTCATTCACCAGCACCTTACGGGTATGGCTCAGGACTTTCTCCATGGTTTCGATGTACAGACGCTCACGGGTAATTTCCGGTGCGGATTTGTACTCTGGCAGCAGCTTGGCAAAACGCGCCACCTCACCCTGAGCTTCCAGAACGGTCTTGGCCTGATAGGCTCGAGCATCTTCCAGCAAACGCTGCGCAGCCCCGTTTGCACGTGGCTGAACTTCGTTGGCGTAGGCTTCCGCTTCACGAATAGATTGTTGCTCGTTCTCACGTGCGGCAATCGCATCATCAAACGCGGCTTTCACCTCTTCCGGCGGACGTGCAGCCTGGAAGTTGACGTCCAGCAGGGTGATACCCATTTTGTACGGACGAATGGTTTCTTCCAGTACACGCTGAGTGTCGCTACGGACGATGGTACGGCCTTCAGTCAGGATCTTGTCCATGGTGTATTTACCAATAACACCACGCAATGCGCTGTCTGTCGCCTGTCTCAGGCTATCGTTAGGATCGGTCACGCTAAACAGATAGGCTTCAGGATCAGAGACACGGTACTGCACGTTCATTTCAACGCGTACCACGTTCTCGTCGGAGGTCAGCATGACACCGGACGCTGCCAGTTCACGTACAGACTCCACGTTGACCGGACGCACCTGATCGATAAACGTCGGTTTCCAGTTCAAACCTGGCTGCACCAGATGGCTGAATTTACCGAAGCGAGTAACTACACCACGCTCGGCTTCCTTGATGGTATAGAAGCCGCTTGCGGCCCAGACCACCACCACCGCAACCGCAGCGATACCGATGACTTTGCCACTTAAGTTCGGCCCGCTTGAACCGGTGCCACCGCTGTTATTACTGTTGGAGCCTTTGCCCCCGCCTAAACTGCTCAATTTCTTGCTCAGTTTACGGAAGATATCGTCCAAATCCGGTGGCCCTTGATCGCGACCGCCTTTATTGTTACCGCCAGAGTTGCCGCCATTATTATTGCTGCTCCCCCACGGGTCGCGGTCCTGTCCGTTATTACCGGGCTGATTCCACGCCATGTTTTAGCTCCATTATTCTGTGATTGGGTACTTCAGGCTAACGCTTAGCCCATTCGGCTATCAGCGAGCACTCAAATGTAACAGTATATGATCATACGATAAAGTTAATCAGATCCTGTTCCTGCTTGCAGAGGCGACGCCACTCCACGATCGGCATACGCACGACCACGCCGATGCTGCCGTCCTCTTCATTCCATTCTTTTTCGATTGCCTGAAGCTGGTAAAAACGGCTACGAAGACGGCCTGCCTGTGGCGGTAAGCGCAATTCATACTGCGCGATCTCCCCCGATAAGCGCTCCGTCAACGCCTGAAATAGCAACGGAATACCTTCACCGCTGGCGGCGGACAGCCACACTCGGATCGGTAAATTTTCATCGTTGCGATCGATACGCGGGACAAAGTCATCCAGCATATCTATTTTGTTCATTACTAACAGTGTAGGGATTTCATCTGACTCAATCTCTGCCAGCACGGTATTCACCGCTTCAATGTTCTCATCCACCCGAGGATCCGCAGCGTCGATCACATGTAACAACAGAGAGGCCTGGCGCGTCTCCTGCAGCGTCGCTTTAAAAGCGGCAACAAGATCATGCGGCAAGTGCCGGATAAAACCTACGGTATCCGCCAACACGGTATCGCCAACGTCCGCCACGTCAATACGCCGCAGGGTGGGATCCAGGGTGGCAAATAGTTGGTCCGCCGCATACACATCGGCAGACGTAATTCGGTTAAACAGGGTTGATTTACCGGCGTTGGTGTAGCCAACCAGCGAAACCGTCGGTACATCGGCACGGGTCCGCGCTCGGCGGCCTTGCTCACGCTGCTTCTCTACCCGCTCAAGGCGGCGCAGAATCAGGCTGATGCGATCGCGTAACAGACGGCGGTCGGTTTCCAACTGGGTTTCCCCTGGCCCGCGCAGGCCTATGCCCCCTTTCTGACGCTCTAGGTGCGTCCAGCCACGAACCAGGCGAGTGGCAATGTGACGCAACTGCGCCAGTTCTACCTGCAGCTTACCTTCATGGGTACGGGCACGCTGGGCAAAGATGTCTAAAATCAACCCGGTGCGATCGATCACGCGGCATTCACACAGGCGCTCGAGGTTTCTCTCCTGCGCTGGGGAAAGGGAATGATCAAACAGGACAACAGACGCGCCACTGGCTTTCACCGCATCTGCAATTTCTTCGGCCTTTCCTTCGCCTACAAAGTATTTGGGGTGCGGCGCTTTGCGGCTACCAGTAACCACTTGCAAAGCTTCGACGCCCGCAGAGGACACCAGCGATTCGAACTCACTGAGATCTTCTGTATCTTTGTCTTGCGAGAAATAGATATGAACCAGTACGGCCTGCTCACCGGCTTCATAACGGTCAAACAAGCGTGCAACCTCTCAAACGGAAAAAACCGCGAGTTTGGGGAACATAAACAGCATTTGGCTGCTTATGCTCCCCGTCATGGTTGACTCGCAACGCGCTTTATTCAGCGTCATCGCTTTCCTGCTGCGGCTGTTGCGCCGCAGACGGGTTGCTACCATGGTGATAATTACTGGTGCCGCCGCTCGGGGTGTTACTGTGGTGCGATACCGGGCGTGACGGGACAACGGTAGAGATAGCGTGCTTATAAACCATCTGGCTCACCGTGTTCTTCAACAGGATGACAAACTGGTCAAAAGACTCAATCTGGCCTTGCAGCTTAATACCATTCACCAAATAAATAGAAACCGGAACACGTTCACGACGCAATGCGTTCAGGAACGGATCTTGCAAAGATTGCCCCTTAGCCATTCTATCTTTTCCTTATTTGTTTGTTGTTTGTAACTAAGAACCTGTTGGCTCTAAAATAAACGACCTAAAAAATTTGCGCGCTGAATACTCATCAATTGTACACAATCACTCAACCTATGCACTAACAACCTGTATCACTGAGTCTAAAGCCTCTCCCGGCTTTTCACTGTCCAACCAATGAACCGACTCCCAACCCCGTAACCAGGTCATTTGACGTTTGGCCAACTGACGTGTTGCGCAAATACCGCGAAAAACCATCTCATCGTAACTAATTTCGCCAGAAAAATATGACCACATCTGGCGATAACCGACGCAGCGAATGGAAGGCAAATCCGTGTGCAAATCACCCCGTGCAAAAAGTGCACGCGCTTCCGCTTCAAAACCTGCCGCCAACATCTGATTGAACCGCAGCTCGATACGTTGATGTAACAACTCCCGGCCAACCGGCGCAATCGCAAATTGGTGAACATGATACGGTAACGATTCACCCGAAATTTTAGTCAGTTCCGTTAAAGTTTTACCCGAAATAAAAAAACTTCCAGTGCTCTGGAGAGTCTCTGCGGATCATTCGGATGAATACGTAGTGCCGCAACCGGGTCAATCTGTTGCAGTTGGCGGTGCAAAGCCTCCCAACCCAGCTCCGCTGCCTGCTGTTCAATCTGCTCTCGTACCGCTGGATCGGCAGAGGGTAATGGCGATAAACCTTCCAGCAATGCTTTGAAATAAAGCATTGTTCCCCCCACCAGCAGCGGGATTCGCCCAGCAGCAGTGATATCACGCATCTCCTGCAACGCATCGGCGCGGAAATCTGCCGCCGAGTAGGATTCTGCGGGATCGCGGATATCAATCAGCCGGTGTGGTGCCTGGGCCAACTCTTCTGCCGTCGGTTTGGCAGTACCGATATCCATACCGCGATAGATCAATGCAGAATCTACACTGATCAGCTCCACCGGCAAGCGTTCACGCAGTGCCATAGCCAGCGCGGTCTTACCGGAGGCCGTTGGCCCCATGAGAAAAATGGCCGGAGGACGAGAGTTCATTTCAATTTCAGTCATGCTTAAGCGCCGCCAGTGCGGCCTGTAAATCAACGGGTTGTAAAAGAGCGCTAGGAGGGGATTTGACCAACTGCGGGCAAAGTCGTTCAACGTCTGTCAACAATTGTATCGCTTGCGAGCTGTTCCACTGCTCATGCTCGCTGCCTAATTGGCTGGCGATCCAGATGGAAAGCACCGTTGGCGACATCTCCTGGTGTTCGGCCAGATAGCCTAACAGCTCGGGTATCAACTTTTGTAAATTTTGTTGGCGTAATGGTAAAGGAACTGCGCGCAACGTCACACGCCCGCGATCTGATTGCAGTTCCAGGCCCATTTTTACCAGCAGAGCCTGATGCTGCACGCAGGCAGCTGCTTCATTTTTATTCAACGTCAGCTTTATCGGGATCAGCAACGGCTGTGAACGTAGCCCTTCTTCCGGTGGGCATAGTTGTGCCTGCCGCAGCCAACGTTCAGCAATGGTCAGATTGAGTAATGCCAACTGCTGGCGCTGTTCGACCAACGCAAAACTGGGGGGATAAATCATCAGCACCCGGCCAAAGCTATGCTGGTTACCGGACAACGGAGTTTCCTGCAACGCATTGACCGGTGGGAATAGTGGCGGTTTTGCCGTTTCCACGGGTTCCTCTGCTACAGGCGTGGCCTGCAACAGGCGGCCATACAGCTCACCTTCACGCTTTTGATAACCAGAACCCGCCTGATAGGCTGGCTGCGCATGCTCGCGGGCCAAAGTTGGTGCTGCAGGTTGCCGCTCACGTTGCGGAGCAGGCTGCGAAAAGTGGTTGCCACCAGCGGCAATGCGGTTTTCCGGTTGCCAGGCGGGAGTTTCAGGCGTAGTGCTTTCTTCTGCCAACGGCAGGGGCGCATTTGCGGCCTGCTGCAGAACCGTCGTGACCGCCTGGTAGATAAAATCATGCACCAACCGGGCCTGATGAAAACGCACTTCATGCTTGGCAGGATGGACATTGACATCCACCTGGTGCGGATCGACTTCCAGATACAGAACATAGGCAGGCTGCTGATCGCCTTTTAACTGATCCTGATAAGCCTGGCGAATGGCATGATTGATCAGACGATCCCGCATCATCCGGCTATTAACGTAGCAATACTGCATTTCGCCTAGCTGAGCAGTTCCTTGCGGATCGGCCACCCAGCCACGGATGCCGAGATCGCCATGCTGCCAGGAAACCGCCAGCGAATGCTGCAAGAAAGCCGGGCCACAGATGCTGGCCAGGCGCCGCTCATGCTGGCTTTCTTCTTTAGCTGCGCGGTACTGGCGGATCAGTTTGCCATTGTGACTCAGATTGATTGCCACATCGAAGCGTGCCAGCGCAATGCGCCGGACCACTTCATCGATATGGCCAAATTCGGTTTTTTCCGTGCGCATAAATTTGCGCCGTGCAGGCGTGTTGTAAAACAGATCCAGTACTTCCACCGTACAACCCACCGGGTGTGCAGCAGGTTTGACGGTGACGTCCTGATCCCGCCCTTCCGCATAAGCCTGCCAGGCTTCACTCTGTTCTGTTGTGCGAGAGGTTAACATCAGACGTGATACCGAACTGATACTGGCCAACGCTTCGCCACGAAACCCCAGGCTGATAATCGCTTCCAGATCGTCAAGCGTACTTATTTTACTGGTGGCGTGGCGGGCCAATGCCAAGGCCAGATCCGCTTTACCAATCCCGCAGCCGTTATCACGAATGCGGATCAGTTTGGCACCGCCACGCTCGATATCAATATCGATACGGGTTGCCCCGGCATCCAGGCTGTTCTCTACCAGTTCCTTCACTACCGACGCAGGCCGTTCGACCACTTCTCCGGCGGCAATCTGGTTGGCTAGCTGTGGCGGTAAAACCTGGATAGGCATACGGATCCCTCTGTTTTTGACATCAAGCCTGTGGAATAGTCAGCGTCCGATCCAGCGGCGCGACATCCGACTTTAGTTTGTTAACCCGTTTAAGTTCGCTAACGCTTACGCCATAACGTACCGCGATAGACGACAGCGTATCACCACGCGTGACTTTATGTCTGGTCGGCCTGGCGCTTTTTGCCTTGGCCTGAACCGGTGTCGCTGCTGTTTTCCCAGCGGGTACCTTCAGCCGCTGACCGACCCAGACGCCATCTTTTTTCAACTTGTTCAGGTTACGCAGCACCGTCATGCTGGTGCCGTAGCTGTCGGCAATGCCGGAGAGCGTCTCTGCTCGCTTCACCACGTGGATCTGCGTGTTCCGGTCGGTAACCGGCTCAGGTTGCCTCAGGTCTTGTGTTGTCGAGTTAACCGCCGCTGCGACCTCCAGCGGGCGGTTTTCCACCTTTGGGTCGGCTTGTAGCGGATGCGCCAGGAAATAACTGCGCAGGCCGTTGTGGATCGCCTGTGCAATTTTATCCTGATATGCGCTACTGCCCAGCAGTCGCTCCTCCGTGCTATTACTGATAAACCCGGTTTCCACCAACAGAGATGGAATATCCGGTGAACGCAGCACTCCCAGGCTGGCGTGTTCCGGACGGCGTTTGTGTAATGATCCTACTCTCTGTAACTGTTGCAAAACCTTCACGGCGACGTCGTAACCGACGCGTTGCGAATGACCAAACTGCAGGTCAAGCACCGCCTGGCTAAGATAAGGGTCAGCCTGGCTGTTAGCCAGCAGATCGCCAGCACCACCCAGTAATTCGGATTGTTTCTCGTGCTGTTCCAGCCAACCCGCCATTTCGCTGTTGGCACGGCGATTGGACAGAACCCAGACCGAAGCCCCGTTGGCACTGCGGTTCGGCGCCGCATCTGCATGGATGGAAACCAACACGTTGGCCCCCTGCTTACGCGCCACATCAGAACGCCCCATAACCGAGATAAAGTAATCACCGTTACGTGTCATCACCGGTTTGAACATGGGATCGGCATCCAGCAATGCCCGCAGACGATGGGCGATAGCAATGGTCACGGTTTTCTCTTGCAGCCCGTTGGGCCCGATAGCACCAGGATCCTGCCCGCCATGTCCCGCATCGATAGCCACAACCACGCGATCACCAGAACCGGCGGAAACGCGGCTGCTGCGTGGTGTCACGGCCGTTGCCGTACCGGATACTGCCACCGGTTTATTGGTAAATGGATTAGACCCACTCGGCGTTGCTGGCGCTTTACGTACCGGCTCGCTAACGACCGGAGCTGGCGCTTTGCGCACGGTGTTGGTATGTGTGCCCCCTTCGGAGGTAATGGTGAATACCACGGTGTAAATATTGCCATCCTGACGCGTTACCGCACGGGTCTTCGCTCGTTGAGTCAGATCAAACACCAGCCGCACGCTCTGAGCATCCTTCGGCTTGCTGGAGCGAATGCTTTTTACCAGATTCTGGCCGCTGAAATTCAACGGCAGGCCACCCACTTTGCCGCTTTGGTTCACGTCCAGAATTACGCGCTCCGGCCCGTGCAAAGAGGAGAACGCATACGCCGGAGGGCCATTGAAGCTCACCGACACCGTAGCCTCACGCTGGGCATTGGTCACTTTAATATCGGACAGGGACGATGCCGCCCACGCCCCCATTGGCCCCAATAGCGCAATCAAGGCAATAACAGCAAATTTTCTTAATCCATACATCATTGCTGCCTTATCCCTGTTGCCCGTGAATTTGATCTAGAAGCTGCGCACCATAGGGTGAAACCGCCTGGATTTTCGCCTGTCGGCCCTCGTCATGGTAGCTGAGATGCAGCTCCAGATCGGGTTCAGGGAGCACACCGGTTCCCTGCTGCGGCCACTCCACCAGGCAAATGGCGTCCTGCGCAAAATAGTCGCGGATCCCCATAAACTCGAGTTCTTCCGGATCGGCTAACCGGTATAAGTCAAAGTGATATACCGCCAGGGGCTGCAACGCATAAGGCTCCACTAACGTATAAGTGGGGCTTTTCACATTGCCCTGATGGCCCAACGATTGTAGAAAACCCCGGCTGAAGGTGGTTTTACCGGCGCCTAGATCGCCATAAAGATAAATCACGCTGGCACGATCACAGGCCTTGGCCAAAGCGGCGCCTAATGCGATTGTCGCTGCCTCATCCGGCAGAGGTAAAACGAGTTCTTTCATTCGATAATGTCTATTTTGCCAACTCAGGGTTTACGTAATGAGGGATCATTGGCAGCAAGTCTGTTGCCAGTAATCCTCTTGTTCCTTGTTTTGCTGCCACATAATCCGCCGCACCGCCGTGGACTACGCAGCCTGCACAGGCAGCATCATACAGTGAGAGCTTTTGCGCCAGCAAACCACCGATAATACCTGACAGCACGTCTCCCATGCCGCCAGAGGCCATACCGGCATTGCCAACGTCGGCGATCGCCATTTCACCCTGTTGCCCGACGATCAGCGTACCTGCGCCTTTCAGCACCACAACCCCGCCGTACTGCTCTACCAGCCTGCGAGCTGCAAGTAAGCGATCACTCTCGATATCAGCGGTGTGGCAACTCAATAACCGCGCGGCTTCGCCAGGATGTGGGCTAAGAATACGATTCTGACGCTTCTCAGGATGTAATGCCAGCAAGTTAAGCGCATCGGCATCCCATAAGGTCGGTTTATCACTGGCTTGCAGCAGTTTCAACGCATTCCTGCCCCAATCCCCCTGCCCAAGCCCAGGGCCAATCACAGTCACATCAGCCCACTCAAGAGCCTGCTGCAGCGTATCCTCACTCAGGCGCTGCACCATCAGTTCTGGTCGGGCGGTTAATAGCGATTCGACATGCTCGATGTGAGTGAGCACTCGCACAAGTCCGGCTCCAGCGCGCAAGGCCGCTTCTGCCGCCATGCGGATCGCACCACCAAATCCGTGGTCGCCCCCAACCACCAGCAAACGGCCGTGCTCCCCTTTATGAGAACAAGGGCGGCGGCGCTTAAGCCACTGCCCCAGATTATCTACAGTCAGCCGCTGGATCTGCGAAGGCTGCTTGACCAACCAGTCAGCCAGTCCTAACGAACTATAGTGAAGTTGCCCAACCCAGTCGCGTGCCTGCCCGGTCAGCAATCCTGGTTTAAGGGCGATAAACGTCAGCGTGTGTTCTGCACGAACCACCGCCCCTGGAACAGCACCGCTTTCTGCCAGCAGGCCAGAAGGGATGTCCAGAGAAATGACCGGCGCGCTGGCCCGGTTAACCGCCTCGATTAGCCCCTCGTAAGGAGCCCGCGGTGCGGCCCCAGTCCGGTACCTAACAGGCCATCTATAATCAGGTCGATATCTTCTGGCCAACGACTGTTAGCAGGTTCAATGACGCCGCCGCTCTCCAACCAGGCTTGCCGGGCAGAAGCCGCCTCTGGCGGTAATGGACGCGAACCTTCGCAGGCGATAACCGTTACTCTGACTCCCTCAGCCGCCGCCAAACGGGCCACGACATAGCCATCGCCTCCGTTATTACCATGACCACACAGCACCAGCCAGTGGCGGCTTGCCGGATAGCGATCGCAAGCCAGAGCATAAGCAGCCGCACCGGCACGTAACATCAGTGTGTACAAAGGGATACCCAGTGCAGCGGCAGCCGCAGGTTCTGCCCGCCTGATCCAGTCTGCAGACCAGACAGAGTGTGGTAAACTGGAGCTGTATTGTTTCTCACTATGGCTCGTCATGACACACCCTCTCGATCTCAATCAACTTGCCCAACATATCAAGCAATGGGGCCAATCGCTAGGATTCCAGCAGGTAGGCATCTGCGATACCGATCTGAGCGCAGAGGAACCCAAATTACAGGCGTGGCTGGATAAGCAATACCACGGCGAAATGGAATGGATGGCACGTCATGGCATGTTGCGCGCGAGGCCACACGAGTTGTTGCCCGGCACGCTGCGGGTCATCAGTGTTCGCATGAACTATCTGCCCGCCAAAGCCGCGTTTGCCAGCACGCTGAAAAACCCCGAGTTAGGTTACGTCAGCCGTTATGCCTTAGGCCGCGATTACCACAAGCTGTTACGCCAGAGGTTAAAAAACTCGGCGATCAAATCCAGGCTTATTGCGGTGAGTTGAATTTCCGCCCCTTTGTGGATTCGGCACCAGTCATGGAGCGCGCACTGGCCTCAAAAGCCGGTATCGGCTGGGTTGGTAAACACTCACTGATCATCAACCGCGAGGCGGGCTCCTGGTTCTTTCTGGGGGAATTATTGATTGACCTTCCCCTGCCGGTGGATAAACCGCAGGAGGAACAGTGTGGCCGCTGCGTCGCCTGTATCACGACTTGCCCTACCGGCGCGATAGTCGCCCCTTACACCGTCGATGCCCGGCGTTGTATCTCCTACCTGACTATCGAACTGGAGGGTGCCATCCCGCAGGAATTCCGGCCACTGATAGGCAACCGTATCTATGGATGCGATGATTGTCAGCTTATCTGCCCGTGGAATCGTTTCTCGCCACTGACGGATGAAGAAGATTTCAGCCCCCGCGCCGTATTACATACCCCGCAGCTTATTGAACTGTTCGCATGGAGTGAAGATAAATTCCTGCGTATCACCGAAGGGTCGGCCATCCGGCGTATTGGTCATTTACGCTGGTTGCGCAATATCGCCGTTGCACTCGGCAATGCCCCTTACCTGGATCAGGTTGTCGCCACATTGCGAACACGCCTTGGCCAGGACCCGATGCTGGATGAACATATCGACTGGGCATTGGCACAACAACTTATGCGGCGTGAGGCACAGGGGATTGAGGTGCAGACCGCGCAGAAAAGACGTTTGGTTCGAGCAATAGAAAAGGGATTACCGAGGGATGCCTGAATTCTTCCGACTCCCTCTGTGGATTTGTGCATAAAAATAAAAATGCGTTGTCTTTCAACCGCAACAAAAAGAGCAAGTGATCGGGATAACGTTTTATAAGAAATAAATATTGATTATTATCAACAAGATAAATATTTCATTTATGTGGCGTTGATTTATTGTACAGAAGGTATTATGAACACAAGCTGTGGATAACTCTGTTCACAACATTATATCGGAGTATGAATAACTCAATAGAAAGCCCCGCCAGGAGCGGCGTAGAACTGAGTTTGAACTGGAGATAAAATTGGAGCGGGAAACGAGACTCGAACTCGCGACCCCGACCTTGGCAAGGTCGTGCTCTACCAACTGAGCTATTCCCGCATTGAGATGCTTGAGCATCCGGCCAACAAAAATACAGCATGGCCTTTGAAAATTTTTGGAGCGGGAAACGAGACTCGAACTCGCGACCCCGACCTTGGCAAGGTCGTGCTCTACCAACTGAGCTATTCCCGCGTCGCATGGGTACTACTTCACTGCTTTTTATTCATCATGCCACATCAGCAGCATTGTTGAATTTGGAGCGGGAAACGAGACTCGAACTCGCGACCCCGACCTTGGCAAGGTCGTGCTCTACCAACTGAGCTATTCCCGCCCGGCGTATCGATGGCTGAAACTACGAAATTCTTCATCGGTACGGGGTGCGCATTATACGAGAAATCCTTTTTGCCGCAAGCCCCTGAAAGCAAAAAAACGCGAATTTAGTTTGTTTGCTGCTTTATACGCCAAAGTGGCGAATTAAGCGCCAGGCAGCCATTCAAGGGCACCGGAGGTCATAGCTGAATGAAATGCTCGCGATAATACGCCAGTTCGGCAACAGACTCCCGGATATCGTCCAGCGCCTGATGAGTTCCCTGCTTCTTGAAGCCGGGCAGGATTTCCGGTTTCCAGCGGCGCGCTAACTCTTTCAAAGTGCTGACATCGAGGTAACGATAATGAAAATAGGCTTCCAGCAGCGGCATGTAGCGGAACAGGAAACGGCGGTCCTGGCCAATGCTGTTACCACAGATTGGCGATTTACCTGCGGGCACCCATTCTTGCAGGAAGGCGATAGTGGCCAGTTCGGCTGCGCGATCGTCGAGTTTGCTGGCTTTGACCCGTTTGACCAAGCCACTCCCGGTATGGGTGCGGACGTTCCAGTCATCCATCAGCGCCAGTTGTTCATCTGATTGATGCACGGCGATCACCGGGCCTTCCGCAAGAATATTCAAATTGGCGTCGGTCACCAGCGTCGCAATTTCGATAATACGATCTCGTTCGGGATCCAGCCCGGTCATCTCCAGATCGATCCAAATCAGGTTATTTTCGTTTCCTGTCATGATATTTCCTGCGTAAAAGCCGAAAGATAAAACCAACCACGGGCAAACCCGCTGCCAATGCCAATATGCATGGCGGCTATACCGTCTGAGCTTGAAAGACGACGGGTATACAACGGTTATTTCATATAAAATAGTGTGTATCATAGCCTTTTTGCTCATCCTGAGCGATAAAAGCCGATTCAAGACTCAAGTGAGGCGCAGTGACTAAGAATAAACTGTCCAAAGGCCAGCAACGCCGCGTGCAGGCGAATCATCAGCGTCGCCTCAAGCGCACTGACAATAAACCTGAGCTGGATGATTCCCAACTGGGGGAGCCACAGGACGGGATCGTCATCAGCCGCTTTGGCATGCATGCCGACGTTGAAGCCGCAGACGGCACACAGCATCGCTGTAATATCCGCCGCACCCTGCGCTCACTGGTAACTGGCGATCGCGTAGTTTGGCGCCCTGGCGTAGGCACTCACGCCGGTGTCAAAGGCATCGTCGAAGCGGTACATGAGCGCACTTCGGTGCTGAACCGCCCGGATTTCTACGACGGCGTCAAACCGATCGCCGCCAATATCGATCAGATCGTTATCGTTTCAGCGATCTTGCCTGAACTTTCACTCAATATGATCGATCGCTATCTGGTTGCCTGTGAAACGCTGGAAGTCGAGCCGCTGATCGTCCTTAACAAAATCGATCTGCTGGACGCCGAAGCGCGCAAGCTGGTTGATGGCATGATGGATATCTATCGTCATATCGGTTATCGCGTTCTGGAAGTTTCCAGCCAGACCCGTGAAGGGATGGAAGCCTTTGAGCAGGCGCTTGCCGGGCGTATCAGCATCTTTGCCGGCCAGTCCGGCGTTGGTAAGTCCAGCCTGTTGAATGCCCTGCTGCCACAAACGGAAAAGCAAATTCTGGTAAATGAGGTTTCCGACGTCTCCGGCCTGGGGCAACATACCACCACTGCGGCGCGGCTGTATCACTTCCAGCATGGTGGTGATGTCATCGACTCCCCGGGAGTACGTGAATTCGGCCTGTGGCACCTGGAGCCGGAACAGGTCACCCGTGCGTATATCGAATTCCGTGACTATTTAGGCGGTTGCAAATTCCGAGACTGCCGCCACGATACCGATCCAGGCTGTGCCATTCGCGCCGCCGTGGAGAGTGGTGCGATAGCGGAAGAACGTTTCGACAACTACCACCGCATCCTGGAAAGCATGGCGCAGGTCAAAACCCGCAAAAACTTCCCGGAAGCAGATAATTGATTCAACAGTGCGCGCCGCTACTTGGCGTGCCCTTTATGTACTTTTAAGAGGTTAATGTGCTGGATAGCATCAAGATTAAATTACAATATTGGCTGCCAAAACTGGCACTGACCCGTCTTGCCGGTTGGGGCGCTGAGAAAAAGGCCGGTTGGCTGACGCAACTGGTGGTGAAAGCCTTCGCCCGTTATTACCGCGTGGAAATGCAAGAAGCGCAAAATCCAGACTTGACCTCCTACGCCACCTTTAACGATTTCTTCGTTCGTCCACTGCGTGAAGGTGCACGCCCGATCGTGGCGGAGCCGAATCTCCTGGCGCTGCCTGCCGACGGCGCCATCAGCCAGCTCGGCGCGATCCGCGACGATCAGATTTTCCAGGCTAAAGGCCATCATTACACGCTCGAAGCGCTGTTGGCAGGTAACTACCTGCTGGCGGAACCGTTCCGTAACGGTCTGTTTGCCACTACCTATCTGGCACCGCGTGATTATCACCGTGTCCATATGCCTTGTGACGGCGTACTGCGCGAAATGACCTACGTGCCTGGCGATCTGTTCTCGGTTAATCCGCTGACCGCCGCCAACGTACCTAACCTTTTTGCCCGCAATGAACGCGTTATCTGCGTGTTTGATACCGCTTTGGGCCCGATGGTGCAGATCCTGGTTGGCGCAACAATTGTAGGCAGCATTGAGACCGTCTGGGCTGGCACCGTAACCCCACCGCGTGAAGGTATCATCAAACGCTGGACCTATCCGGCCGAAGGCATGGAAGGAGCAATCCAACTGGTTAAAGGGCAAGAGATGGGCCGTTTCAAACTGGGCTCTACGGTGATTAACTTGTTTACACCTGGCAGCGTACAGTTCGCCCCACAGTTGAACAACGGTAGCGTGACCCGCATGGGCCAAGCTTTTGCAGAAATCGTGGCCGCCCCAGATGCCACCAACACCCCGCAGACCTGAGGGAACTGACGCGTGCGCCTGATAATCTCGTTATTGCTTGGCCTGTTACTCATCCAACCGGTCCTGGCCGCCAGCATTCCCAATGAATCGCAACTGCGGCAAGAACTCAAGCAGGCTGAGGGCAACAAAAACGCGCCCAATCAGGCGGAAACCGTTGAGGCGCTGCAAAGCGCCCTTAACTGGCTTGCCGAACGCAATGAGTCGAAGAACAATTCTGAGCAGTATCAGAGAGTCATCGACGATTTCCCGAAAATGACGCAAGAGCTGCGCCGCCAACTGACCGTTGAAGAAGCCAAAATCCTGCCCAATGGCGACAACCTGCCTGCCAGCGACCTGGAGCAACTGATCCTGCAGACCAGCAGCCAACTGCTGGAACAGGCCCGCCTTTTACAACAAGAACAGGATCGCTCACGCGAGATCAGCGATTCCTTAAGCCAACTGCCACAGCAGCAAACCGAAGCACGGCGTGCATTGACGGAAGTACAGCGTCGCCTGCAATTACAAGGCAACAGCCAAAGCACCCCCTTGGCTCTGGCGCAGTTGGCCCTGCTCCAGGCCGAAGCCGCAGCCAGAAAAGCGAAAGTGGATGAGCTGGAACTGGCTCAACTTTCTGCCAACAACCGCCAGGAATTGGCGCGGATGCGTGCCGAGGTCTACAAGAAACGCCACGAAAAGACCGATA
Source organism: Serratia sp. L9 (assembly GCF_050632285.1). NCBI lineage: Bacteria > Pseudomonadati > Pseudomonadota > Gammaproteobacteria > Enterobacterales > Yersiniaceae > Serratia > Serratia sp. L9. The sequence goes on from NZ_CP192591.1 coordinate 639,802, forward strand.
TTCAACTGCAGGCGCTGCGCAACAATCTTAATAGCCAGCGCCAGCGTGAAGCAGAGCGTGCGCTGGAGAAAACCGAACAGTTGGCAGAACAGAACGGTGACCTGCCAAAAAGCATCAGCCAGCAACTGCAAATAAACCGCGAGCTTTCTACTGCCCTGAATAACCAGGCGCAGCAGATGGATCTGATTTCGTCCCAGCAACGCCAGGCGGCAGCGCAAACGCTACAGGTGCGTCAGGCGCTGAGTACCATAATCGAGCAGGCCCAATGGCTGGGTGCTTCTACCGCCTTGGGCGAAACCCTGCGAGCGCAGGTTGCCACATTGCCGGACATGCCCAAGCCACAGCAGTTGGATAGCGCAATGGCCGATCTACGCGTTCAGCGCTTACGTTTCGAAAGCCAGTTGGAAAAGCTGCCACAACGCGCCATAGAGTTGAAACAAGACGATGGTTCCCCGCTGACCATTGCCGAACAGCGCATTGTTGATGCACAGATTCGTACACAGCGCGAGTTGTTGAACTCGCTGCTTTCCGGCTGTGACACCCAAATTCTTGAGCTGACCAAGCTGAAAGTTGCCAACACCCAGTTGGTGGAAGCGCTGAATGAAATTCGCGATGCCGCGCACCGATATTTATTCTGGGTACCGGACGTCAGCCCTATCTCGCTGTCTTACCCACTGAATGTGGCACATGACCTGACACGCCTGCTGTCACTGGATACGCTGACCCAGTTGAGCGGTGCCTTTATGATGATGGTCACCAGCCGGGAAACGTTAGTGCCGTTGTTTGGTGCGGTGCTGTTGGTTATCTTCAGTATCAGTTCACGCAAGCATTACCAGGCGTTCCTGGCACGCGCCAGCAGCAGAGTGGGCAAGGTGACGCAGGACGAGTTTCTCCTGACGTTACGTACCGTATTCTGGTCGATTCTGGTGGCCTTGCCGCTACCGGTATTGTGGGCCGCATTGGGCTTTGGGCTACAGAATGCCTGGCCGTATCCGGTAGCTGTCGCGATTGGCGACGGCGTGACCGCCACGCTGCCGGTGCTGTGGGTGTGCATGATCAGTGCCGCCTTCGCCCATCCTCAAGGGCTGTTCATTGCCCATTTCCGTTGGCCGGTACAACAGGTTTCCCGCGCCATGCGGTATTACAAGATGTCGATCTGGCTGATTGTGCCGTTGATCATGGCGCTGATTACCTTCGACAATCTTAACGATCGTGAATTCTCCAGCACTCTTGGCCGCCTGTGCTTCATCCTGTTGTGTCTAGCCTTGGCGCTGGTCACCAATAGCCTGAAACGCGCCGGTATTCCGCTGTATCTGGATAAAAAAGGCTCCGGCGAGAACCTGATCAACACCGCGCTGTGGGGGCTGCTGCTTTCCGCACCGCTGATTGCAGCACTGGCTTCCACCGTCGGCTACCTGACAACAGCGCAGAAACTGCTGGCCCGCCTGGAAACTTCGGTAGCCATCTGGTTCCTGCTGTTGGTGGTTTACCATATTATCCGTCGCTGGATGCTGATCCAGCGGCGGCGCATCGCTTTTGACCGTGCCAAGCAACGCCGCGCCGATATCCTGGCACAACGTGCCAAAGGCGAGGTTGAGACGTCCCATACGCCGAACAGCACCGAGGGATCGATTGAAGTTGATGAAACGGAGATCGATCTTGATGTGATCAGCGCCCAGTCACTGCGGCTGGTACGTTCGATCTTGACGATGATCGCGCTGGTTTCAGTGATCGCCCTATGGTCAGAGATCCATTCGGCCTTCGGCTTCCTGGAAAATATCAAGCTCTGGGATGTCACCTCTACGGTAAACGGGGTCGATATCGCCCAACCGATCACCATGGGGGCGGTGCTGATCGCTATTCTGGTGTTGATCGTCACCATGCAGCTGGTGCGTAACCTCCCTGCGTTGCTGGAGTTGGCGGTGTTACAGCACCTGGACCTGACGCCGGGCACTGGCTACGCCATCACCACCATTACCAAATATCTGTTGCTGCTGTTTGGCGCGATCCTGAGTTTTTCCTGGATCGGTATCGAATGGTCAAAACTGCAATGGGTAGTTACCGCACTCAGCGTAGGCTTGGGCTTCGGGATGCAGGAGATCTTCTCCAACTTTATCTCCGGCCTGATTATCTTGTTTGAAAAACCTATCCGCATCGGCGACACGGTGACGATCCGTAACCTGACCGGTAGCGTCACCAAGATCAACACCCGCGCCACGACTATTTCAGACTGGGATCGCAAAGAGATCATCGTGCCCAATAAGGCGTTTATCACCGAGCAGTTTATCAACTGGTCGCTGTCCGACACCCTCACCCGCGTAGTGCTCACGGTACCTGCACCAGCAGAGGCTAACAGTGAAGAAGTGACCAAGATCCTGACCAACGCGGCTGAACGTTGCACACTGGTTCTGGATAACCCGGCGCCGGAAGTGTATCTGGTGGATCTGCAACAGGGTATTCAGATCTTTGAACTGAGGATCTACGCTGCCGAAATGGGCCACCGCATGCCGCTGCGCCACGAAATCCACCAGTTGATCCTGGCCGGTTACCGCGAACATGGCATCACTCTGCCGTATCCACCGTTCCAGGTACGTACCGAAACGCTGTCGCGCATGACCAGCAATGGGCGCACACCACCGTCAACCCCACCGCGAAATACTCGTCGCGAATCAGGCGGGCTGTAAAAACAAAAGGGGCTCGGCAAGCCGACCCCTTTTTTACTGAGCCAGAACGTTATGCCCGGTCGACCGGGAACGCGATCACGTCACTCAGGCTTTCCCCGCCCAATGCCAGCATCACCAGGCGATCGACCCCTAGCGCTACCCCGGCACACTCCGGCATACCGTGTTGCAATGCATCCAGCAGGTTGTTGTCAATCGGGTGAACCGGCAGACCACGCGCTGCGCGCTTGCGGTTATCCTGTTCAAAGCGCTGGCGCTGTTCGTTGCCGTCGGTTAGTTCACGGAAACCATTCGCCAGCTCGATGCCTTTGAAATAGACCTCAAACCGTTCCGCAACGCGGTGATCTTCCGTACTGATTTCAGCCAGCGCGGCCTGGGAAGCCGGGAAGTGGTACACGAACGCCGGTTTATCACGGCCGATATGTGGCTCGACACCTACGGTGAATAACAGCTGCAATAAGGTATCGCGGTCTTCTTCCGTATCGGCGATATTGCTTAGATCGAGCTTGGCTGCTGCCTCACGTAATTGCGCTTTCTCTGCTGAGAGTGGGTCGATATCCAGATGACGCAAGAATGCCTGCTGATAAGACAGGGTTTCAGCACTGTCGCAATCGAGCACCTGCTGCATCAGATCATCCACCTCATTAATCAGGCGGTACATATCATAATGCGGGCGATACCATTCCAGCATGGTGAATTCAGGGTTGTGATGCCGCCCCGCTTCTTCATTACGGAAACTGCGACCAAGTTGGTAAATGGGGCCACTACCTGCCGCCAACAGGCGCTTCATGTGGTATTCCGGGCTGGTCATCATGTACAGCGTCAGGCCATCTGCCGCCCCAGGGCCGACGAAACTCGTCTGGAACGGGAACAGGTGGATATCGGTTACCGTCGCCTGGCTCATCGCCGGCGTCTCAACCTCCAATACGCCCCGATCGGCAAAGAAACGCCTGATCTCAGCCAGAATCGCTGCGCGTTTCAACAAATTGGCGATAGGAGCACTTGGTTGCCAGCTTGCCGTTTCGCTCATGGTAATTACTCCGAAATCAAACAGGGGGTGCAGTCTACTCGTATCCTGCCATGCAAACAAATGCTTCGGGGTGTCGGTTTATGGTCTACATTAAAATCATAAAAAACATATTAGCCATATAAACCTCCATTAATTAAATTAATCAAAGGTGAAGACGAGGAAACCCGTTAATTTTACAGGAATGCGTCTTGTGCCTTAGATAAAAGGCAAAACAATCGATCACATCAAATTTCTCCTACTTAACTTTAGGTATAGTTATATCCCTATATTCGGTAGGAGTTATCTATCCTTAACTTTTAGTTAAACGGACCGCTGAATACGTTAACACCCGAAGTATCTTGATAAAGATTAAGTATAGATCCCTCTGGCTTTCAAGCTACGACTCGAAAGACGACGGGCAGATCGATCAACAAGAAGAATATTGGAGGAGTGCAGTGCAAACCTTTAACGCCGACCTAGCCATTATTGGTGCTGGGGGAGCTGGTTTACGGGCAGCCATCGCCGCCGCAGAAGCCAATCCCAAGCTCAAAATCGCGCTGATATCAAAAGTTTACCCCATGCGCAGCCATACGGTTGCTGCCGAAGGGGGCTCCGCCGCCGTAACTCAGGCCCATGACAGCTACGACTATCACTTCCAGGACACCGTTGCCGGTGGCGACTGGCTTTGTGAGCAGGACGTAGTCGATCACTTTGTCCACAGCTGCCCACAGGAAATGGCCCAGCTTGAACAATGGGGTTGCCCGTGGAGCCGCAAGCCGGACGGTTCAGTGAACGTGCGCCGTTTTGGCGGCATGAAGATCGAGCGTACCTGGTTCGCCGCTGATAAAACCGGCTTCCACATGCTGCATACCCTGTTCCAGACTTCGTTAAAATACCCGCAAATCCAACGCTTCGACGAGCACTTCGTGCTGGACGTGCTGGTCGACGATGGCCAGGCACGTGGCGTGGTCGCAATGAACATGATGGAAGGCACCCGCGTACAAATCCGGGCCAATGCGGTCATTATGGCTACTGGCGGTGCTGGACGAGTCTATCGTTATAACACCAACGGCGGCATCGTCACCGGCGACGGTATGGGGATGGCATTCCACCACGGCGTGCCACTGCGCGACATGGAGTTTGTGCAATATCACCCAACCGGCCTGCCAGGCTCCGGCATTCTGATGACGGAAGGTTGCCGTGGCGAAGGCGGTATTCTGGTTAACAAAGACGGCTACCGCTATCTGCAAGACTACGGCATGGGTCCGGAAACCCCGCTGGGTGAACCTAAGAACAAATATATGGAACTGGGCCCGCGTGACAAAGTTTCGCAAGCGTTCTGGCATGAATGGCGTGCTGGCCGCACCATCCCGACACCTCGTGGCGATGTAGTCTATCTGGACCTGCGCCATCTGGGCGAGAAGAAGCTGCTGGAGCGCCTGCCGTTTATCTGTGAACTGTCGAAAGCCTATGTCGGCGTCGACCCGGTCAAAGATCCTATCCCGGTACGCCCAACCGCGCACTACACCATGGGCGGGATCGAAACCGATCAACACTGTGAAACCCGTATCAAGGGGCTGTTTGCCGTTGGCGAATGTTCCTCTGTTGGTCTGCATGGTGCCAACCGTCTGGGCTCCAATTCGCTGGCAGAACTGGTGGTCTTTGGGCGTGTGGCGGGTGAAAGCGCTGCCCGCCGTGCACAAGAGGTCGGCCCGGCTAATGGCAGTGCTCTCGAAGCACAAGGCCGCGACGTGGAGACCCGTCTCAGTAACCTGATGAAGCAGGAAGGTAATGAGAACTGGGCGAAAATCCGCGACGAAATGGGTCTGTCGATGGAAGAAGGCTGCGGAATCTACCGCACACCGGAACTGATGCAAAAAACCATCGATAAGCTGGCAGAGCTGAAAGAGCGCTTCAAGCGTGTCAAGATCACCGACACCACCAACGTGTTCAACACCGACTTGCTGTACACCATCGAGTTGGGTTACGGCCTGGACGTTGCCGAATGTATGGCACACTCCGCTATCAACCGTAAAGAGTCGCGCGGTGCGCACCAGCGTTTGGACGAAGGTTGTACCGAGCGTGACGACGTGAACTTCCTGAAACATACGCTGACGTTCCATAACCCGAATGGTGCGCCTCGCCTGGAGTATAGCGACGTGAAAATTACCAAACTGCCACCGGCCAAACGTGTTTATGGCGCTGAAGCCGAAGCACAGGAGAAAAAGGATAAGGAGCAGGCGAATGGCTGAGATGAAAACGTTGAAAATCGAAGTCATGCGCTACAATCCGGAACGCGACGCAGAGCCGCATTTCGAGACTTTTAGCGTACCTTACGATGAGCAGACCTCACTGTTGGACGCACTGGGTTATATCAAAGATAACCTGGCTCCAGACCTGTCCTACCGCTGGTCGTGCCGTATGGCTATCTGCGGTTCCTGCGGCATGATGGTTAACCGCGTACCAAAACTGGCCTGTAAAACCTTCCTGCGTGAATACACAGAAGGCATGAAGGTTGAAGCACTGGGCAACTTCCCAATCGAGCGCGATCTGGTGGTCGATATGACCCACTTTATCGAAAGCCTCGAAGCGATTAAGCCATACATCATTGGTAATACTCGCAAGCTGGAAGATGGCCCGAGCCTACAGACACCGGGACAAATGGCGAAATATCACCAGTTCTCCGGCTGCATCAACTGTGGTCTTTGCTACGCCGCTTGTCCGCAGTTTGGCCTCAACCCAGAGTTTATCGGCCCTGCGGCCATTACGCTGGCACACCGTTATAACCTGGATACCCGCGATCATGGCAAAAAAGAACGTATGCCGCTGCTCAATGGTCAGAACGGTGTCTGGTCCTGTACGTTTGTTGGCTACTGCTCTGAAGTCTGCCCGAAACACGTCGACCCGGCCGCTGCGATCCAGCAAGGCAAGGTTGAGAGTGCCAAAGACTTCATGATCGCAATGCTGAAACCGCAATAAGGGAGAGGAGACAGCAATGACAACACAACGTAAGCCCTATGTGCGTACCATGACGCCAACCTGGTGGCAAAAGCTGGGTTTCTACCGTTTCTATATGCTACGTGAAGGGACATCAGTGCTGGCCGTATGGTTCAGCCTGGTGCTGATCTACGGCGTCTTTGCCTTGAAAGGTGGCGCTGAGAGCTGGGCCGGGTTTGTCGGCTTCCTGCAAAACCCGGTGGTGCTGCTGATTAACATCATCGCCCTGCTGGCCGCAGTGCTACATACCAAAACCTGGTTCGATTTGGCACCCAAAGCCGCCAACATCGTAGTAAACAGCGAGAAAATGGGGCCGGAGCCGATCGTTAAGGCTCTGTGGGCAGTGACCATCGTCGTCACCGTGATCATTCTCGCCGTAGCGTTACTGTAATCCGGAGGAAACATGACTAATCTTGCACCTAAACGCTCTGATGAACCGGTTTTCTGGGGATTATTTGGCGCTGGCGGTATGTGGGGAGCGATCGTTGCACCGGCTATCGTGCTGCTGGTCGGCATCCTGCTGCCACTCGGCCTGTTCCCTGGCGAAGCGCTGGGTTACGAGCGGGTGTTGGCGTTTTGCCAAAGCTGGATCGGCCGCCTGTTCCTGCTGCTGATGATTATCCTGCCACTGTGGTGTGGCCTGCACCGTATCCACCACGCCATGCATGACCTGAAAATCCACGTGCCTGCTGGCAAATGGGTATTTTACGGTCTGGCAGCTATCCTGAGCGTCGTTACTCTGATCGGGGTCGTCACTCTGTAATACCTCTGGTGGCCAGCTTTCGTTGGCCGCCAATTCCCTCCCTGTCGACTACACTGTTTATCTGATACCGGTAAGCAGGAGTAAACCATGCGTTTTTGGTCAAAACTTTGTGTCATGTTATCCGCCTTTGTTTCCGTTGCCTGCAGTGTGACGCCGCCGAAGGACGTCAAGGTGGTGGATAACTTCGATAGCCAACGCTATCTCGGCACCTGGTATGAAATTGCCCGCCTGGACCACCGCTTTGAGCGGGGTCTGGAACAGGTTACTGCCAATTACAGCCCACGCGAAGACGGTGGCCTGAAGGTGGTTAACCGGGGTTTCGATACTAAAAGGCAACAGTGGAAGGAAAGTGAAGGCAAGGCGTACTTTATCGGCTCACCACAGACGGCCGCGTTGAAAGTCTCGTTCTTTGGCCCGTTTTATGGTGGCTATAACGTTATCGAGCTGGATCCTCAATATCGCTATGCGCTGGTTTGCGGCCCTAACAAAGACTATCTGTGGATACTGTCGCGCACGCCGACGCTGGACGCCGCCACACGCGACAGATTGGTGCAGATTGCCCAAGGTTATGGCTTTGATACCGACGCGCTAATCTGGGTTAATCAACAACCTTCTCACTGACTACTGAACTTCAACCCCAAAATACCGGCGACGATCAAACACAGGCTGAGAATACGCATGATGTTGGTCGATTCGCCGAGTAACACCATTCCCATCACCGCCGCGCCCACGGCACCGATCCCCGTCCACACTGCGTAAGCAGTGCCCGCAGGCAGGGTTTTCATTGCATGCGCCAGCAATACCATGCTCACCACCATGGCAGCGACGGTGATCAGGCTTGGCGTCAAACGAGTAAAACCGTGGGTGTATTTCAGGCCAATCGCCCAAACGACCTCTAACAGGCCGGCAAAAATCAAGATGGTCCACGCCATGAGACAGGCTCCAGAACTGATGGGGTCGTCCCCAGACAACAGAAGCGCAGGTGGGTCGTCCCGCCTGGCTGATTGAAGGAGTTGATTATATACCAACTGAGGATACGGATACACGAGACTCAGGAATAGGGGTATTCCACGGTAAGCGAAATGCGAAGTCGTCCAATATCTCCCGTGGAATACCGCTGAAAACCTAAAGGAAAATTACTGTGCGGTGCGTTGAATAGCCTTGCCACCCGCTTCAACATCTTTACCCACGCCTTCAGTTGTATTACAGCCCACCAGCGATGACAAAATCAGCAAAGAGAAAATCGCAATAATACTTTTCTTCAGCATAAGATTACCCTTATTTGTTATTGATGAAAAAGTACGGCTCTCTAAGCGTAGTAAAAATCAGCAGGCTTGGCGAAATTAACGGATTTTTCTGCACTATTCGATTAATGAAGCTTATTGGATTCAGCTCGCGCCACGGGAAATTGCGCCACCAAGGTGTTGAACATCCTCACCAAAGCCACGGAAAGTATTGCAGCCGCTCAGGGACATCAGCAACAACATGGTGATCAAGGCCAACAGAGTTTTTTTCATTATGTGGATTCTGCCAACGTTCGACGGGAAGGGATAAAGCAGAGGAACCCCGGGGTTCCTCTGCCTTGAAACTTATTTTACGCGGGAGACGTATTCGCCAGAGCGAGTGTCAACTTTGATCACTTCGCCAATCTGAACGAACAATGGCACTTTAACGACTGCGCCGGTGCTCAGCGTGGCTGGCTTGCCGCCAGTACCTGCGGTGTCACCTTTCAGGCCTGGATCGGTTTCAATGATTTCAGCTTCGATAAAGTTCGGTGGCTGAACCGCGATGGCACGGCCATCCCACAGAGTAACGATACATTCCGCATTATCCTGCAGCCATTTTGCTACGTCAGAGACGGTTTTTTCGTCAACCTGATGCTGCTCAAAAGACTCAGGGTGCATGAAGTGGTAGAACTCACCGTCGTTGTACAGATAGTTCATGTTGGTATCTACAACGTCTGCGCCTTCGCAGGAATCGGTAGATTTAAAGGTTTTCTCAACGCGGGTGCCGGTCAGCAGACGACGCATTTTAACACGGGCGAAAGCCTGGCCTTTGCCTGGTTTTACGAACTCGCTGGATTCGATAGCGTAAGGTTCGCCCTCGAACATGATTTTAAGACCCGGACGGAAATCGTTGCTAGAATAAGTCGCCATGATGGCCCTCTGAATATTTAAACTGGTAGCTTAGCCAAAAAAATGGCACACATTATAACCCGAAATACGGCACATAGAGAAGATTGGTTGCATCAACTCGCCGATGTTATTACCGATCCCGATGAATTACTGCAGCTTTTGTCACTGAATACTCACCCACAGCTATCACAAGGGCACGAAGCACGCCGTTTGTTCGCCTTGCGGGTACCGCACGCCTTTGTAAAACGCATGCGCCCCGGCGATGCCAATGACCCGCTGTTGCTTCAGGTTCTGACCGCCAGCGCAGAATTTATCAATGCCCCCGGGTACACCACCGATCCGCTGGATGAACAACGCAGTGTGGTGCCCGGTTTGCTGCACAAATACCGCAACCGCGCCCTGCTGCTGGTGAAAGGCGGCTGTGCAGTCAACTGCCGCTACTGCTTCCGCCGCCATTTCCCCTATCAGGACAACCAAGGCAATAAGGCGAACTGGCTGCAGGCGTTGGAGTATATCCGCCAACACCCGGAACTGGATGAAATTATTTTCTCTGGTGGCGATCCACTGATGGCCAAAGACCACGAGCTGGACTGGCTGATAGGCGAGCTGGAAACCATCCCTCATCTTAAACGCCTGCGTATTCATACCCGTTTACCGGTGGTTATTCCTGCCCGCATCACTTCTGCGCTTTGCCAGCGGCTGGCGGCATCACGCCTGCAGGTGCTGATGGTCACCCACATCAATCACGCCAACGAGATTGACCAGGAGCTGCGTGCCAGTATGGCGCAATTGCGCGGCGCCGGAGTGACCTTGCTGAACCAGAGCGTATTGCTGCGGGGCATTAACGATCATGCCGAGACGCTAGCCACGTTGAGCAATGCCCTGTTCGATGCCGGGATCCTGCCCTATTACATTCACGTCTTGGATAAAGTGCAGGGCGCAGCACACTTTATGGTCAGCGACGATGAAGCCCGAGCGATTATGAAAGGGTTATTGAGCCTGGTTTCCGGCTACCTGGTGCCGCGCCTGGCGCGTGAAATAGGCGGGGAGCCGAGCAAAACACCACTGGATCTACGCCTGACGCAGAGCTGATGGTTACCAATGCAAAAAGAGGAACGCCTTGGCATTCCTCTTTTTTTACTTTAGCTGCACGTAATACCTTATGGATTTCACGTTGGCCGCGCTAGCGCACACATGCGCCCACGGCATTTGTACTTCGCTGTACAGCACAACCAAGCACTCATCTCCTGGAACTTAGAGCGTCAAGTGACAGGAGTGACCAATCTGCCAGGAACCGATTTGAATGCTGCATGCAGCGGCCCTGCAGGGCCAGGCCCACGGATGGACCTAGTGATTAAGTGCAGATAACAACGCTGCAGCATGAAAGACGACGGGTATTTACGGGCACTTATACACTTGGCCTACCATTTTGCTGTCTAGCGGTGCAAAACTTGAAAGCAGGTTCTGGCTAGGACTGTTTGCACCGTAAATTACGTTGCCTCCCATAGCCGCAGCTTTGTTGCGAAGATCGTTCGCCGCACCCCGCATAGAGCTGCCTTCACCACCGGTTCCTGAAAGCCAGTTGCTTTGGGAACCTGTCACTTCGCCTACCAATTGGCACTCTGCTGCGGGCTTGGTGTCAGTGAACTTAACTTGCTGGCCTGCGGCGGTCAGTTCATTGGTGCTGCTACAACCTGCCAGCAGCAACGCTGCCGATAGACCCAGTAAGGCTTTAATCCGCATCTTGTTCCCCATTTGATGTTGAGAATTACGCAAAAGCTTATCAGAAAGCGTTGCTATCTCTTAAGCATCCGTTGCCACCGGAGCCTGGTCAACGCCTTGAGCGACAGCTGATGAGGTATCAGTTTACACGGTAAATCGATACGGTCTGTAAAAATATCATCAAATTCAGCGCTACAACATGATGGTGTGGCGCAAAGCTGGGTTACAGATTAAACCCAATCCTCTTCCTGCAGGGCATTATCAGCTTTAGCCACTACAGCCGCCTGAGGCCGTAGCCCCGTCAGTTGGAATACCGCAACCGCCTGCGTCAGCAACACGGCCTGCTCTTCGACATTAGCGGCGGTGGTCGCTACCTGCTCCACGAGTGCCGCATTTTGCTGGGTAACCTGGTCCATTTGCGTAATGGCTATACCAACCTGCACCACGCCTTTGCTTTGCTCTTCGGCAGCACAGGAAATGCTTTCCATCATCACCGTGGCTTTATCGACAGAGTTGACAATATCCGTCATGGTGATCCCTGCCTTTTCAACCAAATGGACACCTTCGGTGATATCGCCAGCCGCTCCGGAGACCAGCGTGCTGATTTCTTTAGCCGACAGGGCACAGCGTTGTGCCAGATTACGGACCTCACCGGCCACAACGGCGAAACCACGCCCTTGCTCTCCAGCACGGGCAGCCTCCACCGCAGCATTCAATGCCAGAATATTGGTCTGGAAAGCGATGCTGTCGATAACATTGATGATATCCCCCACCTTCTGCGCGCTGTTGTTGATGACATGCATTTTACTGACCACGTTACTCATGATATTGCCCCCTTCACGGGCAATATTGGCGGTCTGGATAATCATGTCAGATGCCTGATTGGCATTATCTGCCGTCTGCCTGACCGTGGCGGTAATCTGTTCCATGCTGGCAGCGGTTTGTGTCAGTGCGCTGGCTTGCTCTTCGGTGCGGCTGGAGAGATCGGTGTTGCCAGCCGCAATTTCCTGCGTTCCGAGGTTGATGGATTCCACTCCATTACGCACCTGTTGCACCGTTTCCGTAAGTTCGAGCTGCATCTTCTGTAAGCTGGCGAACAGTTGGCCGATTTCGTTGTTGTTTTTAACCTCGATAACCTGGCGTAAATCACCACTGCCAATTTTTTGCAGATACTCGGACACCTGCAGTAACGGCATTACCAGACGATTGCGGAAACTACGGTGCACCCACAGGAACAACCCGACAATCACCACTAAAGTACCCGCCAGCAAGCGGATAAACTGCTGTTGGCTCTGTTTGGCACTGTTGAACGCCGCACGATGATTGGCCTGGGTGGCTGCCATATAATCGGAGAACTGGCTGTCCAGATCCTGTCGTATCTGGCGTTTCTCTGCGCCTAGCTGATGCAATGAACCCAGTAATGCGGCTACGGGCGTCGTTTCCACCAACGACATTTCCCGGTTTAATAGGGCTTGTTGCGCCAGATAGACTTTCTTCATCGCTTCCCCCAATTCAGGGCTGGAGACTGTGAGACCAGGAATGCTCCAAAACAGGTTGAAGGCCTTCTCAGCGGTATCGAGCTCATTGCGTGCTTCTGCCAGGCTTTGTCTGACATCAGCCTGATCGTCTTTCACCATCTGCTCAAAAGCCAGATTGTCGATTAGCGTCTGTGTTTGCAGCAGTGCCTGCCAGCTCCGGTTGAGTGCCGCCTCTTCCTCTGACAATGTGCCCATGGTACCGATGCTTTCGCCGTTCTGATCGATAAAGTAGAAAGCAATGATGCTGGTGCCCATCGGCATCAACCCCAGCAACAACAGAATGATCATCAACCAGTTAGCAATTTTCATATTCTTCAACACTTGTCCTCTCCATTGTCATAGACATAGACCGCAAAAAGAAAAAGCCTTTTGCTTGTAGGGTTAATATCGGTCTAACGGAGGAAGTATTTATGTCGAAAGAAAAATAAACCAAAAATCATTCATTAAATAAATCTATCAACATCAAATCGTCTTCATAGGTGATTTTAGAGATAAAAAAACCCGGCCGAAGCCGGGTTCTTAACACACGAATGTGGAGGGAGGGATTACATCATGCCGCCCATGCCACCCATGCCGCCCATACCTGCAGCGCCCATGTCGCCTTTATCTTCTTTCGGCAGGTCGGTCACCATGCACTCGGTGGTGATCATCAGGCCAGCCACAGAGGCCGCGTACTGCAGAGCAGAACGGGTCACTTTGGTTGGATCCAGGATACCCATCGCGATCATGTCGCCGTATTCTTCAGTGTAAGCGTTGTAGCCATAGCTGCCTTCGCCTGCTTTCACGTTGTTGGCAATAACAGAAGCTTCTTCACCGGCGTTGATTACGATCTGACGCAGTGGAGACTCCATCGCACGCAGGGCAACTTTGATACCCACGTTCTGGTCTTCGTTATCACCTTTCAGGCCAGCAATTTTGCCTGCTACACGGATCAGCGCTACGCCACCGCCAGCAACCACGCCTTCTTCAACTGCTGCACGGGTTGCGTGCAGAGCATCTTCAACGCGGGCTTTCTTCTCTTTCATTTCAACTTCAGTAGCTGCGCCAACTTTGATAACGGCAACGCCGCCAGCCAGTTTAGCTACACGCTCTTGCAGTTTTTCACGATCGTAGTCAGAGGTCGCTTCTTCGATCTGCTGACGGATCTGGGTAACGCGCCCCTGGATGGTCGTTTCGTCGCCCACGCCATCAATAATGATGGTGGTGTCTTTGTTGATCACGATGCGTTTTGCCTGGCCCAGGTCTTCCAGCGTCGCTTTTTCCAGCTCCAGACCGATCTCTTCAGAGATCACGGTACCGGCAGTCAGGGTCGCGATGTCTTGCAGCATGGCTTTACGGCGATCGCCGAAGCCTGGTGCTTTAACCGCAGCCACTTTCACGATGCCACGCATGGTGTTAACCACCAGAGTTGCCAGCGCTTCGCCTTCAACATCTTCTGCGATAATCAGCAGTGGTTTACCCGCTTTGGCAACGGCTTCCAGAACTGGCAGCATCTCACGGATGTTGGAGATTTTTTTGTCAGCCAGCAGGATGAACGGGCTTTCCAGCTCAATAGAACCGGTTTCTGGCTTGTTGATGAAGTACGGAGACAGGTAGCCACGGTCAAACTGCATACCTTCAACCACGTCCAGCTCGTCTTGCAGGCCAGTGCCTTCTTCAACGGTGATAACGCCTTCTTTACCCACTTTCTCCATGGCTTCTGCGATCAGTTTACCCACGGTTTCGTCGGAGTTTGCAGAGATGGTGCCTACCTGAGCAATAGCTTTGGAGTCAGAGCAAGGTACAGACAGTTTTTTCAGTTCTTCAACCGCAGCGATAACCGCTTTGTCGATGCCGCGCTTCAGATCCATCGGGTTCATGCCGGCAGCCACAGCTTTCAGGCCTTCGGTGATGATAGATTGTGCCAGTACGGTTGCGGTGGTGGTGCCATCGCCTGCAGCGTCGTTCGCTTTAGAGGCAACTTCTTTCACCATTTGTGCACCCATGTTCTCGAACTTGTCTTCCAGTTCGATTTCACGAGCAACAGATACGCCATCTTTAGTGATGGATGGAGCGCCGAAGGATTTATCCAGCACTACGTTACGGCCTTTCGGGCCCAAGGTTACTTTTACTGCATCAGCCAGTACATTCACGCCACGGAGCATCTTCACACGTGCGTCATTACCGAATTTTACGTCTTTAGCTGCCATTGGTATTTCCCTTCAACTCGTTCAGTTCAGAAGATATAAAGCGTTATTACGCTTCAACAATTGCCAGAATGTCGCTTTCGGACATGATCAACACTTCTTCATTGTCGATCTTCTCTGCTTTCACGCCGTAACCGTCGTTGAAAATCACGATGTCGCCTACTTTCACATCCAGCGGCTGAATGTTGCCGCTTTCCAGAACACGTCCTTTACCAACGGCTACCACTTCACCACGAGTAGATTTACCCGCTGCAGAGCCAGTCAGAACGATGCCGCCAGCAGATTTTGATTCAACTTCTTTGCGCTTGACGATAACGCGGTCATGCAATGGACGAATACTCATTGAACGCTCTCCTGTAAGAAGGTCTCTATCAGATTTAGGGTTGCTCACCGGATTGTTGATACCGGCTCCGTGGGATTTGAAATGGGGGCGTTCCATCCCCCTTCAAGGGGCAAGAACAAAAAAATTTTCGATTTTGATTGCAGGGAAAGGAACCGTTAGCAAAAACGCAGCCATTTGGCTGCGTTTTGGGGAAAAGATTAGCGATCGTCTCGTTTATCGTGATCGTCTGGCTGGTGATCCAGCGTATACCGATCGTCGTTTTTCCGCTGGAACTCGCCGTCAAAGGTATTGCCATTGGCAGACCCGCCGTTGTGGCCCCAACCCCCGGGGCGATAAACCGAAAGATGCGGCATCAGTTTTAGCGTCAACGATTTTTGCACCGGTGGCAACAATAGCAACAGCCCCAGGAAATCGGTAAAGAATCCCGGCACCAGCAGCAGAAAACCCGCCAGTACCAAAGATACGCTTTTCACCATCTCCGCAGCCGGGCTTTCACCCGCCGCCAGCTTCTGTTGCATCTGCACAAAGGTTTTCATGCCCTGATTGCGCACCAGTGACACACCCACGCAGGAAGTAAACACCACCAGCAGCAGCGTCATCGCCACACCCAATACGGCAGCGACCTTGATAAATAAGGATATCTCTATATAAGCCAGCAGAAATATCAGCAGTAGTGGTAACCAGCGCACCTGGTTCTCCTCTCGGTAGAGTCGACGTACACGCCTGATGGCGCATACGTAAAATAATGGGGCCTGCAGCAGGCCGACCTTATTACAATGGGGGCATTCTCCAGCGATTTCAACCGAGCGGTAATTTTTATTGTCAGGGTTAATATGCGTGAGGCCGATCACATAAATCGAAAGCCAAAATTTTAGAAACGCCAGATAGTGATCTGCGTTCATTCATTTATTACCCAGCAGCATATGATCCGGGTAGCAACAATTGCGGCGGTCAATACTTCCGCGCTCGAAGCTCCCGGCAACATAATTTCATTTACATACGTATAATTAATTCGGCAGCAACATAGAGAAGGTTCTCATGTCAAACAACATTCGTATCGAAGAAGACCTGTTAGGAACACGTGAAGTCCCCGCAGAAGCCTACTATGGTATTCATACACTGCGTGCGATTGAAAACTTCTATATCAGCAACAGTAAAATCAGCGATGTCCCTGAGTTTGTTCGGGGCATGGTCATGGTGAAAAAAGCCGCTGCATTGGCCAACAAAGAACTGAAAACTATCCCGCGTAAAATTGCCGATACCATCATCCTGGCCTGTGATGAGGTGCTGGATAAAGGCAAATGCATGGATCAATTCCCTGTGGATGTGTTCCAAGGGGGGCCGGTACCTCATTGAACATGAACACCAACGAAGTGCTGGCAAATATCGGCCTGGAACTGATGGGCCACCAGAAGGGCGAATATCAGTACCTTAACCCTAACGATCATCTCAATAAATGCCAATCCACCAACGATGCTTACCCTACCGGTTTCCGCATCGCGGTATATGCCTCCAACCAGAAACTGATCGACGCCATCAACCAACTGCGTGAAGGCTTTGACCGTAAAGCCAAAGAGTTCGAAACCGTTCTGAAAATGGGCCGTACCCAGTTGCAGGATGCGGTGCCAATGACCCTGGGCCAAGAGTTCCATGCGTTCAGCGTCCTGCTGAATGAAGAGACCCGTAACCTGCATCGCACCGCGGAACTGCTGCTGGAAGTGAACCTGGGCGCTACGGCGATCGGCACGGCGCTGAACACCCCGGAAGGCTACCAGCATCTGGCAGTACAAAAACTGGCAGAAGTCAGTAATCTGCCGGTCATTCCTGCTGAAGACCTGATCGAAGCCACCTCCGACTGCGGTGCCTATGTGATGGTACACAGCGCCCTCAAGCGGCTGGCAGTGAAACTCTCCAAGATCTGTAACGACCTGCGCCTGCTGTCTTCCGGCCCACGCGCTGGCCTGAACGAAATCAACCTGCCAGAATTGCAGGCGGGTTCTTCTATCATGCCAGCCAAAGTGAACCCGGTTATTCCAGAGGTTGTTAACCAGGTTTGCTTTAAAGTGATTGGCAACGACATCTGCGTTACCATGGCCGCCGAAGCAGGCCAGTTGCAGCTAAACGTGATGGAGCCGGTAATTGGCCAGGCAATGTTTGAGTCAATTCACATTCTGACCAACGCCTGCTATAACCTGCTGGAAAAATGTATTAATGGTATTACAGCAAACAAGGAAGTTTGTGAGTACTACGTATTTAACTCAATCGGGATAGTCACTTATCTGAACCCGTTCATTGGCCACCATAACGGTGACATCGTCGGCAAGATTTGTGCAGAAACCGGAAAGAGCGTACGTGAAGTAGTACTGGAGCGTGGATTGCTAACCGAAGCTGAACTGGATGATATCTTCTCTGTAGAGAACCTGATGCACCCAGCCTACAAAGCGAAACGCTATACTGATGAAAATGAACAATAATAGAAACATCCGGTAGCCTGAAAGGCACGCTAATCCTCTGGATAGCGTGCCTTTTTTCTTTAGGCCGCCACAAAGTTGTAACTTTTGATTTTCATAAATATTCATTTTGAAGGGGTAAACATTATGCTAGTTGTGGAATTGGTAATCGTTCTCCTGGCGATATTTTTAGGAGCCAGGCTGGGCGGTATCGGGATAGGCTTTGCAGGTGGTCTTGGGGTTTTGGTTCTGGCCATGATTGGCGTTAAGCCAGGCAGTATTCCCTTTGACGTTATTTCAATCATCATGGCGGTTATCGCCGCTATCGCCGCCATGCAGGTCGCTGGCGGAATGGACTACCTGGTACAGCAAACTGAAAAACTGCTGCGCAAGAATCCAAAATACATCACAATCCTGGCACCCATCGTCACCTATTTTCTGACCATCTTTGCAGGTACCGGCAATATCTCTCTCTCTGCACTGCCGGTTATTGCAGAAGTGGCCAAAGAACAGGGCATCAAACCTTGCCGTCCACTGTCTACTGCCGTCGTTTCCGCACAGATTGCCATCACCGCCTCGCCTATCTCTGCGGCAGTGGTGTATATGTCTTCGGTGATGGAAGGGCATGGCGTCAGTTATCTGCATCTGCTGATGGTGGTTATCCCTTCCACTTTCTGTGCGGTGATCCTGATGTCACTGCTGGTCACCTGGCTGTTTGACTCCAAACTGTCAGAAGATCCGGTGTATCAAAAGCGCCTGGAAGAGGGCCTGATCTCCCTGCGCGGTGACCGCGTAGTTGAGATCAAACCTCGTGCCAAAGCCTCCGTTCTGTTGTTCCTGGCTGGCGTTCTGTGCGTCGTGGCATATGCCATCATCAACAGCCCAAGTATGGGTCTGGTGGCAACTCCACTGATGAACACCACCAATGCCATCCTGATTATCATGCTGAGCGTGGCAACCCTGACGACCATCCTGTGCAATGTCGATACCGACATGGTGCTGAACTCCAGTACTTTCAAAGCCGGTATGAGTGCCTGTATCTGTATCCTGGGCGTTGCCTGGTTGGGTGACACCTTCGTGCAGGCCAACCTTGACTGGATTAAAGAGACTGCAGG
The DNA here is from genome assembly GCF_050632285.1 of Serratia sp. L9. Classification (NCBI taxonomy): domain Bacteria; kingdom Pseudomonadati; phylum Pseudomonadota; class Gammaproteobacteria; order Enterobacterales; family Yersiniaceae; genus Serratia; species Serratia sp. L9. The sequence goes on from NZ_CP192591.1 coordinate 658,741, forward strand.
AACGGTTATCCAGTCACACCCTTGGCTGCTGGCAGTGATCTTCTTCTTCTGCTCGGCGCTGCTGTACTCTCAGGCAGCTACCGCCAAGGCGCTGATGCCGATGGCATTGGCACTGAACGTTACCCCGTTGACGGCTATCGCTTCATTTGCGGCAGTGTCTGGCCTGTTTATTCTGCCAACCTACCCAACTCTGGTGGCAGCTGTACAGATGGACGATACCGGTACCACACGTATCGGGCGTTTCGTGTTTAACCACCCGTTCTTCATTCCTGGCACCCTGGGCGTGATATTTGCGGTGGTCTTCGGCTTCCTGTTAGGCAGCGTTATTCTGTGATCCATCAGCGGGGTTTCGGCCCCGCTTTCCCCTTTCCATTTCCCTTTGCTGATAATCTCGCCTTCTAGCCAACCCGGCTTCAGGGTATAGTCCCTGCTGATAACCTGGTTGAGAGGGCCGAAGATGTCTGATTGCGAAGCTATCGTCATACTCTGTACCGCACCCGATGAAGCGACGGCGCAAGAGCTGGCGGCACGCGTGCTGGGAGAAAAACTGGCCGCATGCGCCACGCTGCTGCCTGGAGCCTCATCGATGTATTACTGGGAAGGGAAACTGGAACAGGAATATGAAGTACAGATGTTGTTCAAAAGCAATCGCCAACATCAACAAGCCCTCCTCACCTACCTGAAACAACATCACCCGTATCAAACCCCTGAGCTGTTGGTGCTGCCGGTGATGGCTGGAGATAAAGACTACCTGTCATGGATCAACGCCTCATTAAACTGATATTCCTGCTTTGCAGCCTGTTTTTCCTGCCGCAAGCGGTTCAGGCCTCCCTGTTTGGCCAAAACGGTGGCACCCAGTTCGTGCCCGTCGATCAGGCATTTGCCTTCGATTTTAAACAGCAGGACCACCAACTGACGCTGAGCTGGCAAATTCGCCCTGGCTATTATCTGTATCGCCAGCAGATCAAGCTGGTCCCGCAGCAGGCTACGCTTGGCAAATTTGAGCTGCCCGCCGGGTTAATGCATAAGGACGAATTCTTTGGTGAAGTGGCTATTTTCAAACAGCCACTGGTTCTGACCCTTCCGTTGTTGCAAGCCGATGCCGGTGCCAGTCTGAGCGTCACCTACCAGGGATGTGCCGAAGCCGGGTTCTGCTACCCACCAGAGACACGCATTATTCCACTGGATGCCGTGGTCGCCACCGCAGAGCCCCCACCGCAGGCCGAGCCGGTAACCGCTGAACCGGCCAAGCTGCCATTCTCGCCCCTGTGGGCTCTGTTGATCGGGATCGGGATCGCATTCACTCCTTGCGTATTACCGATGTACCCCTTGATTTCCGGCATTATCCTGGGCCGCGAACGGCCTCACAGTAGCGGACGCATCCTGGTGCTGGCCGTGGTTTATGTGCAAGGTATGGCCCTGACCTATACCTTGCTCGGCCTGGTGGTAGCTGCCGCCGGGTTGCAGTTCCAGGCCGCACTTCAGCACCCTTACGTGTTGATCGGGCTATCGGTGCTGTTTGTCGCCCTGGCCTTATCGATGTTCGGCTGTTATTCGCTGCAGCTCCCTCTTCGCTGCAAACCCGGCTGGCAAACTGGAGCAATACCCAACGGGGTGGGTCACTGCTTGGCGTGTTTGTTATGGGCGCATTGGCCGGCCTAATCTGCTCGCCATGTACCACAGCGCCACTCAGCGCCATCCTGTTGTACATCGCCCAAAGCGGCAATATGTGGGCAGGCGGCGGTACGCTATATCTGTACGCGCTGGGAATGGGTATCCCGCTGGTGATCGTGACATTGTTCGGTAACCGCCTGCTGCCACGCAGTGGCCCCTGGATGCAGTATGTCAAAGAAGCCTTTGGCTTTGTGATCCTGGCACTGCCGGTGTTCCTGCTTGAGCGGGTGCTCGGCGATGTCTGGGGGCTGCGCTTATGGAGCCTGCTCAGCCTGGCGTTCTTCGGCTGGGCATTCATACTGAGCCTGAAGTCATCCCGCGGCTATGTACGTGCCCTGCAGGTATTATTGCTGGCCGCATTGGTGATTACGGCACGCCCGCTGCAAGACTGGGTATTTGGCAGCACCACGTCTCAGCAGGCGGCTCAACCACACCTGAACTTCACTCGGATCGGCAACGTTGAGCAGCTTGAGCTGGCCCTGCAACAGGCACAGGGTAAACCGGTTATGTTAGATCTGTATGCGGATTGGTGTGTCGCCTGCAAGGAATTCGAAAAATACACCTTTAGTGACCCGGCAGTGCAGGCGCAGTTGGCCAACACGGTATTGCTGCAGGCGGACGTTACGGCCAATAATGCCGAGCAGGTGGCCTTACTGAAGCATTTGCAAGTGCTTGGGCTACCCACCATCCTGTTTTTTAACGCAACGGGCAAAGAGTTGCCATCCGCCCGCGTCACGGGCTTTATGGATGCCGCGGCATTCAACGCGCATTTGCAGAAAACAGTTCGGTAAACGACACTGAGCTGAGGTTTAGAACACTCTTGGGAGGGAGCATAAGTGCAACGTGAACAGGTATTAAATACAGCCTTGGAGCTGTTGGAAAAACAGGGTCTGGCGACCGCCACCCTGGAAATGCTGGCTGCAAAGCTGGGTGTACCCGTCACCAGCATCACGCCGTTCTGGCCCGATCGTGAAGCTTTGCTTTATGACTGCCTACGCCATCATAGCCAGCAGATTGATACCTGGCGCCGCCAGCTGCAGTTAGATGAAACGCTGAGCCCGCAGCAAAAACTGTTGGCGCGTTATGACGTGCTGGAAGAGTATGTACAGAATGAACGCTACCCAGGCTGCCTGTTTATTGCCGCATGCAGCTTCTTCCCTGAAAGCGATCACCCTATTCATCAGTTGGCCGAACAGCAGAAACTGACATCTCTGGGCTTCACCCGCGAACTGCTGCGTGAGATGGATGCCGATGACGCCGATTCGGTGGCACAACAAATAGAATTGGTACAGGAAGGTTGCCTGAGCAAGTTGCTGGTCAAACGCCAATGGCAGGATGTTGCTGTCGCCAAGCGGTTGGCCGAAGATATTCTGCAGATTGCCCAATGCCGCAAGTTCGGAGCTTTAAGCTAGCCTGACGAGATTAAATACAGAATTCCGGGCCCTTTGTCTGAAAAGCCAGCAATTGGCTCTATTTTCACATTTTTTGCCATAAATCCGTTGACGCCGTACGACCAATACGGTTTAATGCGGCCCGTTGCCCGGATAGCTCAGTCGGTAGAGCAGGGGATTGAAAATCCCCGTGTCCTTGGTTCGATTCCGAGTCCGGGCACCACTCATTCAGAAGCGCTTGTCAAGATTTCCAAACGAAACCTGACAGGTACGAAATGAGTCAGAATACGCAATAACCGAAGGTGTGGTTAGAAGGTTCCAACCAGTGATACCATTACCCGGTTGTTGTAAAAAGGCTCTCGATAATCCCGCCTGTTAGCGCAAGCGGGATTTTTTGTGCGCAATTTTTACAGTTTCCGGATGCGAATGTTAAATTGTGTCAAGGGCATAACCTCATTCTGTATCTCATTCATTCCCCCTCCTGCTCCATAATATCCCGCAAGCTTTCCACATCTTCATCAATGTATTCCTGCGTAGAACGCGAGCTGGAGTGTCCCAAGAGGCGCTTTACCGCCTGGATATGATGATCCGGGGATTTCATCATGTTGGTCGCTACACTGTGCCGGAAACGGTGGGGCTCGCCCGGCATTGCATTCAGCGGCATCCAACGTTGTCCACTTTCTAACTCAGCCACAATCTGGCATAACCTGTCGAAGGATTGCACCATTACCGCAAAGACAATTACCGCATTCCAGGCAGCACTCTGTGAGGCCTGCTCTTCCGGTTGTGCCCCGATCGGTAACAGATAATTTTTTGATAACCGAGCTGCATAACCCGCCGTTTCGAGCAGGTGATCCACCATGCCCTCAGAAAAGCATGGTGATCGCTCTGCGTTGCAGGGAACTGCTGATGGCCATTCACACCGACTATCTGCCCAGTGAAGAGCATATACAGGGACAGAAATACAAGCTTAAACTTGAGCTGAGAAAATTGAAACGATGTCTATGAATCACACACATAAGATAGATATGTCATTCATTCTGATATTCTCAAACTTTATGGCCGATGGAGCATCACTGTTTATTAACCTTATTGGACCTATTGGATCATCGTTAACAGAAACGCGCGTCAACTGCCTCGGCCAGCATAGCCAGCAACTGCACGCTGTCCGTCCAACTGAGACAAGGGTCGGTGATCGACTGCCCATAGATCAGAGTTTGCCCCGCAACGACTGGCTGTGAGCCTTCAATCAGAAAACTTTCCGCCATGACACCGGCTATTGCCCTCGAACCTACACGAATTTGCTGGCATACCTCTGCGGCGACCATCAGTTGGTTGCGCGCTATTTTCTGGCAGTTACCGTGGCTGAAATCAATCATCAAATACTCCGGCAAGTTGCAGATGCGCAGCTTTTCGCACGCGGCTGCAATATCCGTTGCATGGTAATTCGGACTCTTTCCCCCCGCAAAATGATGTGCCCGTAGGCGTTGCCCTTGGTCTGATAAACCGTCATCTGCCCATGTTTATCCTGCGAGAAAAACGTATGGCTGCTGCGTGCGGCCCGAATGGCGTCAATAGCGATGCTGATATTGCCGTCTGTGCCATTTTTAAACCCCATGGGGCTGGACAGTGCTGAAGCCATTTCCCGGTGCACCTGACTTTCCGTCGTTCGCGCGCCTATCGCTCCCCAACTGATCAAATCGGCGATATAACGCCCCACGACCACATCCAAATACTCGGTGGCGGTGGGTAGCCCAAGCTGATTGATATCCAGCAGTAGCCGACGCGCCATTTCAATGCCGCGGCTCACCTGGCAACTGCCGTCCAACGCAGGATCGGAGATTAACCCCTTCCACCCCACCACCGTGCGCGGTTTTTCGAAATAGGTGCGCATGACGATTTCCAGCCGATCCTGATAAAGCTCGCGCTGGGTCGCCAGCAGCCCAGCATAGTCTAGCGCAGCGCTCCGGTCGTGAATCGAACAGGGGCCAATCACGACCAGCAGCCTTTTATCTTCCCCGTAAAGAATGCGTTTAATACGTTTACGCGCCGCAATGACATTATCGATAATGCCAGCGGAAGCCGGTAATTGCCCCGCTAATTTATCGGGAGTCACTAAACTGTCGATACGCAATTCATCTATTTTGTACATAATGTTCCCTAGTACACTGGTGTACATGTTTACATGATGAAATCTTTAATAAACTTGTAAGAAAGGCTTTTATGAAGAGCGCATTTTTTGGCTGTGATGAATAACAGATCGGACAGCCTGTCTTTTAACGCTTCACCGCGAGTTTTAACCCCCATAATATCTTTGGTTACTTTGAATTGAATATACGCCAGCAGGTCATCCTTATAAGGATAAGGCGCCCCCAACCGATCGGCGATCACCATGCCTGACACCACCGCCCCTTCATGCCCGCCCAGACTGGTGTCGACGCCGCAAAACCACATGTTGTCGCCGCCCTGTATTTCCCTCAGACGCGTCTTATGCAATAAATCGCCAGGCTGCTGTTTAGCCACGCGCCAGCGGCAGGTTTTTACCCGTTTTTGCGGATCGATGGGGACTTTAGGATCGAGAGTCACCAACAGCGGCGTAGCGAGATGCCGATACGGTGTTAACGCGTTAATCACGCGGGTGACGCTACCGGCCGGCGTTCCCACAGGCGAGTCGGTGAACTGGCGAAAATTGAAGTAGTGCGGCACCGCCTTCTCCCCCAGATAGCACGTATCATGGTGAGCCACGCTTTCGATATCGTGATAGGCGAAATGGGACAGGATCTCCCGTTGCTGCGCCGTCGCGTCGGCCAACAACGACAGGGTCACCTCCGCAGAGGTGGCGAAAATCACCGCATCGAACATCTCCTCTTTGCCCACATGGCACAACACAACGCCTTTGCCACGGGCTTTTACCCACTGTACCGGCGTATTCAGCCGTAAGCGCTCCCCCAACGTGTCGGCCAGACTTTGCAGGTAGCGATTCATGCCGCCCTCTACCTTGCGCCAATAGCCGGGGGCAAAGAACGACACCAGATTGGCGTTGAACGATAGCGCAAAAAACATCAGCGGATAGCTACGCAGGTCGACATTACAGCCGGTAGAAATACTGATCAGCGGATAGAGCGCCTGATAAATAAAGCCCGGCGAATAGCCGTTTTCCGCCAGGTAATCCGCTATCGTCATCGCTTTATAACGTGCGTCGCCGGAACTCATCACCTCCGACATGCCCAGTTGAAAACGGCTAAATTCGTCCTGCATGCCCTGACGCAGGGTGCCATCGTAGTGAATATTGCTCCAGTATTGCGCTTCTCCGGGAAAACTGGCGTGGAACGATGAGGGCGCCACGTAATTTTCGATGCCTAAATAACGCAGCAAATTAAATACGTTCGGCGCAACCCGTTCGTTAAAGTATTCCACCCCCATATCCACGGGAATGCGTTCTTGTTCACCAGCGTCAACAGAGCATGTATAAACGTGCCCGCCGATATAATTGTTTGCTTCAAATACGGTCACATGATGCCGGTCGCGCAACAGCCAGGCCGCTACGGTGCCCGCCGCGCCGCCACCGATAATGGCGATATGTTTTTTCTTCATTGTGGCAACGCCTCCCGCTTCGGCGTCCGCAGCCAATGCAGACACCGTTTCACGCCCATGCGTCTTTGGGTAAATTTTATTTCTATCAATTGCAGCCTCCATATTTTCAAAGCCATAACGCGACTGATTGGATAACGTTCACAATAGAAATTTCGCGCCTGCTCCTCATGTTCCGCAGACAACGGGGTGATATGGGCCTGATATTGCATCCCTTTCATAGACATCATTGATTTAACCGATGAAATAATGGTGCCGGAAACCGTTGGCGCCTTGAGCATTAACTGCGAATGGCGTGAATTGATATCGCTCATCAAATACAACACCATCTGATCTTTTTGGAATTGATAAAAACAACTTGCCGACCACACTGCCCCTTCCGCAGCGACACTGAGCGTTAATACGCGCTCCTGATTAATGAATTGGCAGATTTCATGTAATTGCTGTTCGTTATTCATGGTCTCTCCTTAGCATGCTCCTCGGATGATGCTCTGGATGCGCTAATCATATTCCCTGCAACCCGCCGCTCAGGTGTGTTGCAATATTTGCTCCGCAATGGCATTGGGGTTTTCGCCGCTGACGATCAGCGCTACCGGAATTTTGCGCTGCAACTTAGCGCTGATAATGCCTGCCGAAATCACGGCCAGCGCCGAATTGCCACCGCGGTCGAAGAAGCTTGATGTGGCGTCAAACGCTTTGCGGCCCAACGTGGTGGCGAAAACCTGACAAACCGTCTCCGCGATAGCTTGCCGTTGGACACCGCCCTGCGCGGGAGACGCGCTGTCAGCATGGTGATGCAACGTGTTGTTCCAACAGGGATCGGGCAGGGATTTTCTGTCGAACTTGCCGTTCGGCTGGAGAGGAAACTCGGGCAGCACAACGAACAGATCCGGCACCATATAAGCGGGCAGCTTATTCGCCAAACTGGCTTCCAGCGATGCTTTGCTCAATGACGCCTGGCTGATGATATAAGCGGTGAGCATATCGTCGCCCTGTCCTTCAAACGGTTTGGCGGTGACCATCGCGCCCGCGACGCCGGGGATATTTTCCAGCTCTTGCTCGATCTCACTCACGCCGATGCGATTGCCGCGGATTTTAATTTCCCCTTCCCCGCGCCCCAGCCATTCGATTTTTCCCGGCTCGCGCAGGTGAACGCGATCCCCCGAGCGATAAAGCCTCACACCGGTTTGCGGGTGAGTGATAAAGACTTTTTCCGTGCCCTCGCGATTGCCGTAATAGCCTTGGGCCAGACCGTGCCCGGAAATATAGAGTTCTCCCTGTTCGCACGGCTCAAGCGCTTCGTTCAACACGTGCAGATGGGTATTCGCCAGCGGTTCGCCGATTGAAATGTAATCCGCGTCCCACTCAACGCATTCGCACGATGTCCAGACCGTTGCTTCCGTCGGGCCATACAGATTCCATAATTTGCCGCAGGCCTGGCTCAATTTTTTCGCCAACGCCAACGGCAGCGCCTCCCCACCGGCCAACAAAGTCACGGATGCATCGGGACGCCAGCCGGTCGCCCACAAAATTTTCCACAGGCTCGGGGTCGCCTGAACGAAATGGCTTTGTTCAATCAGCGGGAGAATGCCTTCGATGGCGCTCACTTCATCATTGTTCGCCAACAGGACCGTCCCGCCAACGCTCAACGGCAACAGCAGCTCAAGAATGGAAATATCGAACGCTACTGTGGTATGCGCCAAAAAGACATGGGACGAGCGCACTTCCAATCGTTCGGCAATGGCGGTTAAGAAGTTGCTCAGCGCCTGGTGGCTGATACTGACGCCCTTGGGCTGCCCGGTCGAACCGCTGGTAAACAGGATGTAAGCGATATCATCGCGCCGCCTTGCCACGCAAACCACCTTTCCTGCCACACCAGGTACGGGATACGTCACGTTATGGTGCAACTGCCGCGCCAGAACGGTCTCGTCCGGATGAGCGAGCAGTACTTTCGGCTTGGCGACGTCGACATATCGTTCCAGTCTGGACAGCGGATAGGCGGGATCCAACGGGACAAAGGTCGCCCCGAGAGCCAATGTGGCGACCATCGCAGGGATCAGCCACCGATCGCGATGCAACAGCAACCCGACGACATCATTCGGCCCAACACCTACCTGCGTCAGTTGGCGCTGAACGGCAACCACGCGCCGTTCGAATTCGGTGTAATCCATGCGGATCCCGCCGTTGATTAGCGCGGTTTTCTCTGGATGTTGCACGATTGACTGTAGAATCAACTCGGCCGCGTTGCCGGTTTCACTGATTTTCACACTGCGGTTTCCGGTCTTCATGTCTGGCATGAGGAGCTCCTGTAGGCAAAGCATTGAGAAACACGTGGGCGCCGTTATTCAACCGCCGAGAGAGACGACAAGATATCGTCGACCCATTGTTCATCACGAAATGAGGTCGATACGCCGCCGAAATCCATATTGAGGCTGCGCAAGAAAGGTCCGATGCAGATGACGTCCGCCACACCGAAGCTTTGCATCTGCCGGATCATCGCCGGCACGGACAGCATTTCCGTTTCGCCGCGCACGCACATCTGTTTGATCCCCTGCGGATCGTTAACCACGCCGATCTCCGGCAAACAGGTCACCAGCGGATAACGCGGCGCTGGCAGCGCGCAACCCTGCAAATACGCATCGATCTGCTCGGCGATCCGCTGGCGATAAGGGGTGTGATACGCCGAGTTGCACAGCGCTGGCGGCAGCACCTCCAGCACGCCGGAACCTTCCTGCCCGCGCCCCTCCAGCGCCCGGCGCAAACCGGCGACCATCAACAGCGAGCCGATGCCTTGATGAATCTGGCCATAATCGACGGCAATGCGCATTTCAGGCGGCTGGTTGTAGAAAGCGCGGCCGCCTTCTTCCATCACCATGACAAATCCCACCGTTTCGTCCTCGGCCTCAGGCATATCGACCCGCAGGCGGATCAGTGCCGTTGCCTCATCCAGGGTCAACCCGCCAGCCACGCAGAGCGCGGCCACCTCCCCAAGACTGATGCCACCTACACAGCTCGGCGCACCGCGTTGTTCAATGATGTCGTCGGCGATGCCCAGCATGCCGGCGAGCAACCCCAGCGAAACCACCTGCATGCATGAAGCATCATCAAGCAGCGGCGTCTTACGCAAGATCGTGTTGACGTCCATACCGGCTGAGCGCGCAACTTGCCCGAAGCGGGCACGAACCTGAGAATGGGTATCGTAAAGACGCTGCATGTCTTTCATCATGTGGGAAACATCCGCAGGTCCAAAAATCAGCGCATAGGGGATGGTCACAATGTCTCTCCTTTAGTTTTATTTTCTGCCCAGGATGGCGCGACGCGAAATCCCCGGTTGCACATCAAGAAATCACTCAGGTAGGCATCGTGGGGCACTGAGGGGGCCATCCAGGTAGTGGGAATATCACCGACATAAATATTGCTGATACTGGCGTCGGCCAAAATCGGCACCAACAGCCGGGATTGTCGAGAAAATACCGTCACGGCCAAGGAACCCGACAGCATCGGTGCGCTGCGCATCGCCTGGTACGGCGCGACCGTCACGCAGGGGAAAGGCAACTCGCGCTGCACCCGCGGATCGTCAGGTTCAGTGACTTCGGTTATCAACGGATGTAGCACGTAGCCTTCCGGCGTCGAGTCCGCCTCAATGGGTGAGGCGAGCGCGCTGCCCAGCCAATCCACCGTTTGCCGCGATGCGCGCGGCAACGTCTCCGGCGGCAGCCGTTGCAGCGCCAGCCTTAAACGCCGACAAAAGTCATGCGCATCACCCTCCACCAGCACCGCGCTGGCCGATACACAGGCGGCGCCGCCAAGATCGGTCATTGATCTCGCCACCAACGCGGCCGCTTCATCCAGGCAAGCGTCGGCGCCGACGACAATCTTGGCGCGCCCCGGCCCCTGCACGCGTACCCGGGGATGAAGACGGTATTTATCCACAATATCCTGGCCGCCATACGCCAACGTCAGGTCGGCCGACGCCACCAGTTCGTCCGCCCCGCGATAGTCCGTGGGGACCAGCGCCACATAATGCGCCAGCCCGGCTTGCGCCATCGCGCAGACCACACGTTGTGCCGTGAAGGGTTCGCGCGTAGAAGGCCTGACCAGCGCACGGTAACCCAGCGCCACCGCTTGCGGCCACAACGCATGAATGCCCGGCCCATTGCCGGCGGCCAGCACGGCGAAAATGTCGCCTTTGCGGCTGAATAAGCTGCATCCGGCCTGCGCCTGTGCATCGTGCCGCGACCAGCAGGCGCCTTGCGGCCTACCCGCATCGATAATCTGCGGCATCTCGCGCAACGCCTGCGCGATCGCGGCCAGGGCGTTTTGCGTCACCGCCGCCGGTAAGCCGGTGGTGTGGCGCACCCGTTGACAATACGCATCTGGCGACAGCCCCGCGACAATATGGTATTGGAAGCTATTCGCCGCACGCGCCATCGCGGCATGAATTTCCGCCAGGGAGAGCGCGGGGGCTTCTCTCATCGCGCCGATGGTGCTATGGATGTAAACTGGCGGGGCAACCGCCATTTCCGCTACCGAAGCGCCGAGTAGATCGTGGATCGCGACGCGCCGCCGAGTAGCGTACTCGCGCCCCAGCGCCACGGCCTCAATCCGCCCCACCGCCGCCGAACCAACAGAAGAGTTCATGGTTAATAAACCCCCTCGATGACCGCGCGTCCGTCAATGGCCGCCAACGGGCCGACGTCGCTAACCGACGCGCCGGGGAAATCGTCGTTGCGAGGTTGGCGCACCGCAGTGTCACGCTCCAGGATATTAGGGAAGAAGGCGTAACGACTGAGATGATGCATGATCACTCGTCCGCATTCGCCAAACTGCACGGGATGCAGCGTTTGCGGGTCGACCACCTCCAGCAGGATATAGGGGGCAAAACTGTCGAAAATCACCGCATCGTCGGCACCCGCCGGGCAACGCGCCTTCGCTTCCCCCAGGATCATCGTGCTGCCATAGCTGGCGTTGATCGGCACCGCCGGAAACACCTCCGTTTGCAGGAACGCCAGGGTATCGGGATCCATTTGGGTGCCGCCCCAGGTGATCTCCTTCAGCGTCCGGTTCATTTGCGCCACCAGCGCCGGACGTTGCGCCATTCGCTCCAGAATTGGCGGTGTGGCGATAAGGTACTGGATAGACTGCGTGTACAGGATATCCTCGGCCTGTTCGACGATATGCGCGGCATAGGCTTGCATCCCGGCCATGTCATTGCGCTGAATGCACTTTTTACCCAGCGCGGATCCAGATCGACGGTAAAGCACAACCCGCCTTTAGCCCTCGCGCGACGGGCGTTTATCGCGCCGACGATATGCGGACCGGTGGGGACCAGTGCCAGGGTATTGCCGGGCTGTTCGTCGGCACCGGGCCGCTGACCGGATAAACGCCAGCTCACCAATTCGTCCAGCCACTGTTCAAACACCACGATGCGTTTCGGCTTGCCGGTAGTGCCGCCGCTTTCAAATACGCCGGCCAGCGCCGAGCCATGCAGGCCACGCGGGATCAGCGCTTCTATCGGAACGTCGCGCAGACGATCGGCAACATCGGGGAAACGCGCCAGATCGGCGAAGGTGTTAACCTCATGCAGCGGATCAAAATCGAGCGATTGGCGCATATCTAACCAGAACGGCGCGCCGGTTTGCGGTGAAAAATGCCATTTCATCATTCCCGTCAGGTGGGAAGTAAAGTCAGGTAAATTCATCATATTTTCCCATGGTTACGGCTGTAGCCAGACGCTTCGCCATTCGTTCCGGTGATACTCGGCCCGCAGGCGCCGGTGCAGGCGATCCGAACTGGCGGCCCAAAACTCCACCGTTTGCGGTACCAGTTGGTAGACAGCGAAACGGTCGGGGCAGGGCAATGCCCCCTCGCCCTCAAGAGCCTCGGCTGCCCGACGCAACATCTCGCTGTCCAACAGCGGTTCACTTTGGTGAGAGGCCGTCGACATTGCATGCAACGGAATCGGACGCTTTTCCCAAACCGCCCTGGCCGTGGCCTGCGGCAGCTTGACCACCCTGCCGCTGACCGAGAGCTGCCGCCCTAATTCTTTCCAGTAGAAGTGAGCGCAGGCGTGGGGATGGCTGTCGATATCCTGAATCTTGCGGCTACAGCTGTGGGTGGCGAACAGAATGCCGCTCTCGGCGAAATCGAGGATCGCCATAACGCGCGAACTCATTTCGCCCTGCGCATTGGCGGTCGTCAGCACCATCGCACGCGGTTCTCTGACCTGTTCGCGCATCGCTTCCCGTACCCAGGCGCAGGCGAGCTCAATCGGCTGGTTTAGCCGCGCATGGAAAGGCAAAAAGTCCGTATCTACCTTGCCGCTGACACTTTCAAACGCACTGTTTCCCATTTTCCCTCCTCCTTCAAATCGCATAGGTGCCCTGCGCTACCTGGATGGCGTGCCCCCCGGCATACAGCCGGTACGCCCCTTCATCCTTTTGCGCCATACCGTACATTTTTGACGGGTGCCCCATTTCCACCCCCTGCCAGATTTCCAACGACTGGCCATAGTCACTCCACCCGTGCCGCGCCAGATGCAGCGCCAAAGGCCCGGCTGCCGAGCCGGTCGCCGCGTCTTCCACGACGCCGTATGCCGGTGAGAACATACGCAGACGCCAGCGATTGCCGTCGCGGCAGAAACAGAGCGCGGCCATGTTTTCATGCTGCGCCAACGCGCGCTGATCCGGATTGAGCGACGCCAGCGTCTGCATGTCAGCGACGCCGACAAAGACGTGACGCGGCCCGACGTCGTACTGTTCAATCGGCAAAGTGCTATGTTTCACCCCCAGCGCAAGCAGTAACGCTTCAGCTTGCGCATAAGGTTGGATTATCGGGGACGGCTGGAGCATATCGACATGGGCGACCGGGAGATCGCTGTGCAACTTGGCATCTTCCAGCGTGAAGGGGAAAACGCCCTTCGCAGTTTCGATATTCAGGGTGGTTTTTTGCAGCCGGAAAGACAGCGCCAGTGCCGTGCCCAGCAGCGGGTGGCCAGCGAACCCCAGTTCATTTACCGGTGTAAAAATGCGGACATGCGCATCGCCACCGTTGCGAGGGCGCGACACGAACGTGGATTCCGAGAGCCGCATTTCCGCCGCTATGCGCTGCATGATTTCCGGCTCAAGATCGTCACAGTCGAAAAATACGGCGACCGGATTGCCGGCCAGCACGCGATCGCTGAACGCATTTACGATGACATAGTGGTGCATGTTTCCTCCCGATTCAGCAAAGACGCCCAGGGCGTGATAATCGACTCATTCAGGCAAGATGCGGCGACGGTGAACCGCAGCCGCACATCCGGCGGCCGGCCGATCGCCTCGGCGGCCGCATTCAGCGGCAACGCCGCGAGATCGGGTTTCTCATCACGCCACACCATCACTGCCCCCCAGCGCGGCGGTGCCTCATTCATAATCCAGTATTTGGCCTGCAACGCATCGATTCGCTGCCAGGCGGCCAGATCGCACTGCTCAAGCTGCGCTTGCAGTTGCCCGATGTCCGGCTCGCCCGGCGCCAGCTCCCACCACACACATTCCATGATCATGAGGTCACTACCTGTTGGATTGATTCATAAAGGATCCGCGGCCCATCGATGGTCAGCACCGACTCGGGATGGAACTGCATGGAGGAAAAGCGCGGTCCACGCAGGCCATAAATTTGGCCGGTCGCCTCATCCCGTGCGACGCGGATCTCGCCATACTCGCTGGCCAACGCATTGCTGGCCGCCAGCCCGGTGAACGTGTTGTAAAACCCCACGCGTTCGACCTTGTCAAAGAAGGGGATCTCTTTTTGTATCCCCTGATTGGGCGACGCCAGCGCGACTATCGGATATCCCAGGGCAGCACACAGAATCTGATGGCCGAAACAGATCGCGATAAAGGGCTGGCCTTGTTGCATGGCGGTCTGGATCAGCTTGCGGCTGCGGATCACCCGTTTGTCGTTCAGATCGCGTGGATCGCCCGGTCCGGGGCCGATGACCAGCAGCTCATGCGGGTTGGGTTGGAGAGGAGAAGCGTAATGCACGAGCCGGACGTTGAATCCCATCGCCCGCAGTTGATACTCCATCATCGAGGTAAAGGCGTCTTCGTTATCAATCAGCAGCACCTCGCCCCGGCAGGCCCCCGCATTCGCACCGGCGTCATCACGCCAAAAGGCGGCCAGACGATGATTGTGCTTTTGCAGCGCGACGGCGACCTGTTCATCCTGAAAAATGGACGTCGATTCGCCATTCAACCCCATGGCGCACTGTAACGCGGCGGCCTTCGCCCGCGTCTCGGCCGCTTCGGCGGCAGGATCCGAGGTCCGAACCAACGTCGCTCCCAACCCTATGGTCAGCGCGCCCGTCGAATCAATTTCACTCGTCCTGATCAGGATCGCCGAATCGATCGTCGGCTCACCGCCCTCAGAGTCCAGCAAGGCGGCAAAGCCGCTATAGTAGCCTCGCCCGGATGACTCATATTTGGCGATAACGCGCGTCGCGTTTTCCAGTGGGCTGCCGGTGACTGTCGGCGCAAACATGGAAGTTCGCAAAATCTCCGGCATCGGCAACGATGAATGTCCCTCCAGCCGATAGCCTGTATGCACCAAACGCGACATCGGCGTTAAGAAGGGGCCAAACGTTTTGACATCGGCGTCGCAGATACGGGTCATCATCTTCAGCTCTTCATCCAGCACCATCGATAACTCATCCTTCTCCTTCTCATTAGATAAGAAGTCGAGCAGCCCTTCACGGGTCGGCCCGGTGGCGGGATAGCGATAGGTACCACTGATCGGCGTCATGGAGACCCTTTGTTGCTGCAGGGTGATATGCCGCTCAGGTGATGCTCCTATCAAGGTGACATCTCGGCACTGAATGAAAAAAGTCCAGTAAGCACCGCTTTCTTGCAGCAGCAGGTTTTTAAAGAGGGTTAATCCCGTTTCGCAGCCATAATCCGCGAAGGCAGCGGTAAAGGCGCGGCGGATAACGAAGTTAGCCCCCTGACCGGTGCCGATCTCCTGTTGAATGACTTGGGCGACCGTGTGCGCATACTCATCGTCGGAAGGCTCGAACGCGGCGTTGTTCACCTTCAACGGCGCATCGGGCAGCAGAGCCAGAGCCTCATGGAGCGGCACTTTATGGCTGCGCGCATTGACGAACGCAATGAGCGGTTTACCGTCGTCATTCACAGCGTAACCCCGTTCAGCAATCTGCCGATAAGGCGCGACCAACAGCGTTTGTCGCCCATCGCCGCCATCAGCATTCGCCGGTAAATCCGCCAGATCTTGCAAACTGTTCAGATGCCGTTCTTCCCCCGTGATCACTTCGATTTCGGGAACCGCGCCGCGCCCGCATCTGAATAGCAAGGCAAACGATTCATGGTTGCTGCCATGCCGCAGCAAAGAGGTGATTGCCGGATGTGTATTCATGCCATCACCTCGTCCACCGATAATATCGACGCACAACATGAAGCGGCGTAAGTCAGCATGCGTTGATGGGCCGCCTGGGAAAAATCAGCTATCGCATCCCGCGCCAAAAAGACCTCAATATCTCTGGAATAAGCATCCAGCGCGGTGGTTAAAATGCCAATTTGCGCATAGACGCCACATATAATTATTTGATCACGCTGCTGGTCAGAAAATATATTGGCAAGCTCCGAAGAGAAGAACGCGCTATATCGCCATTTTTTTAATACCGGCTCTCCCGGCTGAGGCGATAATAATGGTGTGATTGCCGTGTGCAACGGATCGGCATCCATTCCCGCGCCCCAAAAATCATAAAGCAATCCGCGTTCCTTGGCGCTCATGCTACCTTTCTGGCCGGTGTAAACCACGGGAACGGCATATTTTCTCGCCCAGGCTAACAATTGTGCGCAATTCGCCAACAGGGTATTGCGTAATAACTCAGGCAACGGGTTAAGGAAAAATTTTGCATGTCGTGAACTAAAAGCAAACTCCTTACGGGAGTTATACGCCAGTCCACTTTATTTGGCATTGACGATGCCAACGAGCCGAGATCATAATCTTCAATATCAGGTATAGCCATGTTATATCCCCAGTCTTATCAGGACGTAAAAAGGAATCACATAAAAACGAGATAAAGATGAATCAATGAAAAAGGATATTAGGTTGGAATGCCTTCTCTGATTATTTCCGGCACATCAATGCCCAGTGCTCGGAATTGCTGACAAGGATTCATAAACTCACGTTGAAGGATGATTTTTCCATTTTTAAACTGGAAGTAATGAATAAAGTGATTTTGATAAAACCCTTTGGGGTAGCCCTTAAAATTAATCTCTCCTTTACCGTCACATTCAACCCAAAAAATATCCGGATCCTGTGTATCGAAGATCTGCACGTTGTACCAGCGCCAATCGGGGAAGCAGGCCAACGACCATACCGCATGTTTAGCCAACTGCTTTTTACTTTTGATAACGACCGGTTCGCCGCTATCCGTAGTCCAAAGCCCTCCACACCCCTCTTCGTCAAACAGTTCGTGCCTGGATAAACGGGCTTGTCCGTAAGTATTCATATACTGTTCGACAATATTACGATTGCTCGCGCGAACTTTACTTTCCATCATCACTGCTCCTTCATTTCATATAAAATGAGACAGCATGCTTATTAGATTATGCGATACCAGCCAGGCGTTGTTGCCCATCCTGAATAATCAGTGCATTTAACGACTCACCCAACAGCAGCCGCAACGGGGGCGCATCCGAATCCACCAGCGTCATCATCGGCGCCACGGCGGCATCGGGAGCGGCCAATAGCAAACGCGGCCAGCTCTGCTGCATCATCTGCTCATGAGAGGGATAGGCCTGCCCGCGTTCCGGGCGCACAGCCGAGCTGCCGATCCAATCGGTAAGGTGGGGGCCAGGTTCCACCAGCGTGACATTGATTCCAAACGCTTTGACCTCCTGAGCCAGCGTTTCGACCATGCCTTCCACTGCCCATTTTGTCGCGTTGTACATCGCCATGCCGGGCAACGCCAGCAAACCGGCAATGCTGGAGATCTGGATCATATGCCCATGCCCTTGTCGCCTTAAATACGGCAGCACCGACTGAATAACCCACAGCGATCCTAGCAGATTGGTTTCGACAATCTGCCTGGCTTCCTTTTCCGGCACGTCTTCCAACGGGCAAAACAGACCGTAACCGGCATTATTCACCACAACGTCGATGCGCCCGAAGGCGTGAAAGCCGGTTTCCACCGCAGCCGCCACGGCAGCGCGATCGCACACATCCATCTTCACCGGCAAGAGGCTCTCACCGTACTCAGCGGCCAGATCGGCCAATTTCTCCGGCTCACGCGCCGTAGCAATGACACCATCTCCCCTTTTAGCGCCGCCTCCGTCCAGACGCGGCCAAAGCCGCGAGCCGCACCGGTGATCAACCATATTTTTCTCACATGCCTCTCCTTGAGTGCTATGACGAACCCATGGCCGATGTTCATCTCTCCCTAAGCAAATCGCTAATACCACCTGCCGGTAAAGACAACATCGGCCAGGCCGATTAGAGCTTCTCGATCCCACTGGTGTCCGTTGCGCATAGACGGATGCGGTGCCCATCAGGATCCAGCGCCACAAAGGTGTAGCCAAACTCCAGTCTGCTTGGCGGCAACGCCATTGGAACATTGCGCGCTTTAAAGTCGCGGTAAATGGCGTCAACCTCTTCGATCGAGATATCGCTCAGGCACAGCTCAAATCCGCCGAATGCCGGTTGGGGCTTCGGCTCGATATCGTGCTTGGTTTGCAGCCCTAAAATAAAACCATCTTTTAACGAGAACACGGAAAAACCGGGGAAAGCCTCGATCGGACCCTCGCCAAAAATAGCTTTATAAAACGCGGTGCTGGCTTCTACGTTGTCAACGTACAAAATCACACTATTAGGCTTGAACATACCACTCCTCCTGTAAAGGGCTTAAAGTCAGATTGATTCAATAGCGTTCGATGTATTTCGAGTGAAAATGATTAAGTATGAAATTAATCACCACAAGAAAGAATAAAACTGAGGTAAAAGACAGAAACTGATGAGGAGAACACAGGGAAAACCGCAGAGAGCGAAGCGGAAATTTGCTATTCACACCGGCATGGGATGGCCCGCAAGAAAAAACCGAACTATGAATAGCGTTTGCGAGAACGTCGAGTATGAATATATTACCCTGATAATTAATAACTTGCCCTCTCATCATAAACCTTTCCTTATAGATGGGGTTTTATAATAACCAGTAATAACTATTTACTTCGCAACATTCATTATACTTTCTAATGATTTGTTACAAACAGAATGCTTTACGTATCGATAAATGTATATAATTCTTGCACAAAGATCGACTTTTATTGACATAGATCAATAATCAACTTTTTAATTCGGCTTTTTATTGAAATAATGAATAATAGTTATTTAATTAGATAAGCTTTACTGTTTGCGGTAAAAAAGGAGGAAACAATGGATGATACAACTGCACCACACAGCCAGTTCAGCAGAGAAAGCATTGCCTTCTTAAGCGAAGTGAAACGGCAAAACAGCAAAGAGTGGTATGACAACAATAAGCCTGCATATAAAATGCATCTATTGGAGCCTTTTCAAAATCTTGTAGAATCACTTACCCCGACAATGCAAAGCATTGATCCTCACATTGAAGTCAGTCCCGCAATAGGTAAGACCGTATCCCGTATTTATCGAGATACGCGCTTCTCCAAAGACAAATCCCGCTTTCGCAACCGAATGTGGCTGACGTTTAAACGCGATAAAAAACATTGGATTGATTCTCCGGTCTATTTCTTTGAAATCAGGCCAGATGGTTTTTATTACGGCTTGGGCTATTACGCTGCGACACGAGCCACGATGGATCGCGTCAGAGAAAATATTCTCCGCCGCGAAAATGAATTCCGACACGCCACGGCGCATCTTTTACCCATGTTTGAATTGGCAGGCGAAACTTACAAACACCTGTTGCAGCCCGATCAGCCCGAAGATATCGCCACCTGGTATAATCGAAAATCTTTCTCGGTCATGAAAGAAAACCATGATATTGCCGACCTGTTCAAGCCACAGTTAGTGAATACGCTGGCAGACGCTTTTACCCAGTTAGCCCCCTTTATCTCTTCCTGATTCGTGTTGAAGATGAAAAATCTCGATGTGGAAATGCACTAACATAATGCAGCACCGGTGGCTTAAAATATTTCCCAAAATTCCTTTTTGGCAAATAACAGTCCAATTTTCGTCATTATTTTATTAGAAAATGGACACAATACTCCGCTTATAATGGAGAAAATTAGCATGTATGTTAACTTTTGATTGCTTTGGTTGATTAGCCAATATAAATAAACGATCGATATAGGGATTACGCCCAATGGCCCCCTCCCTGATAGCCTTGATACGGGATATTATCTTTCAAGATGTTTTTAAGGCGCTCCTCTATGGCTTCGGGTTGGTGATGTTTATTGCCTACTGGTGGTGGTCGTTTTGGGGACAATATAGCGGTTGAGCATTGTGCATTTGCCCACATGGAGGCCTGTGCGGCCTCTCATTTCTGGGGCCGTACTTTTCAATCAATGGGTTTTCCCGTCCGCCTTATACTCCCCCAGCGATACCTCCTGCACCACGGAATCTCCGGACTAAAGGCAGCGGCATTCTCTCAAGGGGACAAAGGGGATGACGCACATTCGGATATGCCATAATGTGGAGAATTTCCCGCAGTGTTGCCATCTTGAACGCTTGAGCCTCTATCATGGAAGAAAATTATGCCGACTGTTATCACCCACGCCGCAGTGCCATTATGTCTCGGCCTAGGCTTGGGCCAGAAGATCATCCCTCCCCGTCTACTACTTGCCGGGATCGTGCTTTCAATGCTGCCGGATGCCGATGTGCTCGCCTTTAAATTCGGTGTGGCTTATGGCAATCAGTTCGGCCATCGCGGTTTCACGCATTCACTGTTGTTTGCCCTACTGATGCCCACATTGGCATTACTTTTCTACCGTTTCTTTAAGGCCAACCTGCTCAAGACCTGGCTGTTTCTCTTCATTTCGCTGCTATCGCACAGCTTGCTGGACTCGGTGACTACCGGGGGTAAAGGCGTGGGTTGGTTGTGGCCATGGAGCGATGAGCGCTTTTTCGCCCCTTGGCAGGTGATCCGCGTTGCGCCATTTGGCCTGGAAAAATACCTTACTCCCGCTGGGCATGCGGTGATCATTTCAGAGCTGTTATGGGTATGGTTGCCAGGGGTGATCCTGATGACAGCCATGATGCTGCTGCGTAGAGCTATACTGCGCCATTGATGATTAAGCGCCAAACCGGTGGTGCAAATCATCAAACGGAGCAAGATGAAAAACGGCTCCCAATCATGGAAGCCGTTAAACAAAACCCTGGCTTAGCCCGTTTATGCTTGATTGACCGGTTTTACCTTACCGGCCAGGAACTCCTGCTCATAGGCCAATGCCTTTTTACTATCGAACTGGTGTTCCCATTTGGCAATTACCAGCACTGCCAATGCATTACCGACCACGTTCAGTGCGGTACGCGCCATATCCAGGATACGGTCGACACCGGCTATAAACGCCAGGCCTTCCAGCGGAATGCCCACGCTGCCCAGAGTCGCCAGCAGTACCACAAAAGAGACACCTGGCACACCGGCGATCCCTTTTGAAGTCACCATCAAGGTCAGAACCAGAATGATCTCTTGCCCCAGCGACAGCTCAATGCCGTACAACTGCGCAATAAAGATCGCGGCAATGCTCTGATACAGGGTTGAACCATCCAGATTGAAAGAGTAGCCAGTTGGCACCACAAAGCTGGTGATAGAACTTGGAGCGCCGTAGGCCTCCATTTTTTCGATAATACGTGGCAGCACGGTTTCTGAACTGGCCGTTGAGTAAGCCAGGATCAGCTCTTCTTTCAAGATACGTATCAACGTCCAGATGCTCAGCTTACATAACCGCGCGACCGTCCCAAGAACCACCAAGGCAAAAAAGGCAATCGCGAAGTAAACCAGCACCACCAGTTTAGCCAGGGGTAACAGCGAAGCGAAACCAAAATTGGCTACCGTTACCGAGATCAGGCCAAACACCCCAATTGGTGCGTAGCGCATGATCATATGCGTAACTTTGAACATGCTCTCAGAAACAGCTTTAAACACCTTCAGCAATGGCTCTTTGGTATCCTTTGGTAAAGAAGAGAGCCCGAGACCAAACAGCACGGAGAAGAAGATGATTGGCAACATGTCGCCTCGGGCCATTGAGGAGAACACGTTTGAAGGAATTAACGAAAGGATAGTGGCGACCAGGCTGTGCGAACCACTTTGCACCTGTTCGGTAGTTTTTTCATACTGTGAGATATCAACAGCGGTCAAAGCCGACATATCAATGCCGTGCCCGGGTTGAAAAACATTAGCCAATGTCACACCGACGACTATTGCGATGGTGGTGATCACTTCAAAATAGATAATGGTTTTCAATCCGATGCGGCCCAGCTTTTTGGTATCCCCTACCCCAGCAATACCCACTATCAGGGTAGAAATAACAATAGGCACCACGATCATCTTGATCAAACGAATAAAGATATCACCCGCCGGGCTCAATACATTATTAACCAACCAGTCACGTGATTCCGTTTGATTATGTAATACTGCGCCTAAGATAATACCCAATACCAACGCAATCAGAATTTGCCAAGCAAGGCTGATTTTTACACTCTTCATACCCAAAAATCCTCAAAAACTCCGTGCTAAAGTGTTAACTAAACTTTAGGCTCCAGATGGAATATTTAATCACTTGATACGGGCTTATGTTAGTTGACCCATGCGTTCGCCTGCCCTTCGTGCAACGCAGTATAAATCTGTATCATCTGGAGGCCGGTTGCTGCAAGCCTTGTTTTATCTGGCCGGCAGACCTTCCGGAATGTTGAATAAGCAAGAAAAAAATGAGTTGTTACATAATTGCTTGTTCTTAAAAACATAATATTAGCTCTACCGGATGAGTACCAAATTTACCTGAACAATTTTCAAACAAAATTAATATGCGTGACTTTTCACAACCTTTGCATATTTAGTCGAATTCAATGTGTGAATTTTGTTAAAAAATGGTTTTGCAAATGAAAAATTATTGCACAACAACCAGAAGGGATCTCACGCCAATCAATAAATTTTTAGAATGGATAGACACTCAAACATTCAGGTATGTATTTAATATAATCCATATAAAAACATTATTGATAAGGTAAAGATAAACCCAGAATAATAACCACCGAAAATATATCTTCCAGATTTAAAATAATAAAACCCACCTAAACAGTCTATTCTCACGCCATTCATTTAATAAATGACACCATAGGTATTTTAATACTTATTATTTTTAGTTAGTTAAAAACTTTTTTAAGGGAAATAGCCACATTATCAATTTTCCACCGTCAACCAAACAGATGCACAACACAATTACGACAGTAACTATTACAAATCAACATCTTCGTTGCGTGATCTGCCGCCCAAAAAAGAAACAAAGAATCATCGCAAACTATACTTAACCATAAGTTGACATATTATTAACAATTCTAAGGAGAAAAACCATGAGCCAAGTGCATAAACACACCATTCCTTCTGCAATTGCAGATCGTGCCCTGATTAATGAAGCGCAATATCAACATTATTATCAACAATCGGTGCAAGACCCCGCAGCATTCTGGAGCGAGCAAGGCAAGATCCTCGACTGGATCAAACCTTATACATCGGTCAAGAACACCTCTTTCGATCCCGGTCATATCAGCATTCGTTGGTTTGAGGACGGGACTCTGAATCTGGCTGCCAACTGTTTGGATCGCCACCTGGCAGAGCGTGGCGATCAAACCGCCATCATTTGGGAAGGTGACGATCCCACCCAATCGAAAAATGTCACTTACAAACAATTGCATCATGACGTGTGCCAGTTCGCCAACGTGCTGAAAAAGCTCGGGGTGAAGAAAGGTGATGTCGTAGCGATCTATATGCCAATGGTGCCAGAAGCCGTCGTCGCGATGCTGGCTTGTGCCCGTATCGGTGCCGTGCACTCGGTGATCTTTGGTGGCTTCTCCCCAGAGGCCGTTGCGGGTCGTATTATCGACTCCAATTCCAAACTGGTCATTACTGCGGATGAAGGCTTACGTGCTGGCCGCGCCGTGCCTCTGAAAAAGAACGTCGATGATGCGTTGAAAAACCCTGGGGTGAAAAGCATCGACAACGTCGTGGTATTCCAACGCACCGGTAAACCGGGTTATTGGCAGGAAGGGCGAGACCTCTGGTGGCACGAACTGACAGAGGGCGTTTCTGCTGACTGCCCACCGGAAGAAATGAACGCGGAAGATCCGCTGTTTATACTTTATACCTCCGGGTCAACGGGTAAACCGAAAGGCGTGGTGCACACTACCGGCGGCTATCTGGTGTATGCCGCACTGACCTTCAAATACGTCTTTGACTACCACGATGGCGACATTTATTGGTGTACTGCAGACGTCGGTTGGGTTACCGGCCACAGCTATCTGCTATATGGCCCATTGGCCTGTGGCGCAATCACGCTGATGTTTGAAGGCGTCCCAAACTACCCTGGGGTGAACAGGCTGTCACAAGTGGTAGATAAACATCAGGTTAATATTCTGTATACCGCTCCCACCGCAATCCGTGCCTTGATGGCCGAAGGCGACAAAGCCATCGAAGGAACCAAACGCGATTCACTGCGCATCATGGGTTCAGTTGGTGAACCCATCAACCCGGAAGCCTGGGAATGGTATTACAACAAGATTGGTAACGCGAAATGCCCAATCGTCGATACCTGGTGGCAAACCGAAACCGGGGGTTTCATGATCACCCCACTACCAGGCGCAACCGAGTTGAAAGCAGGTTCAGCCACACGCCCATTCTTTGGTGTACAACCAGCGTTAGTCGATAACATGGGCACACCGCAAGAAGGAGCCTGCGAGGGTAACCTGGTAATCACTGACTCCTGGCCAGGCCAGGCTCGTACCCTGTTCGGTGACCATGAGCGCTTCGAACAAACCTATTTCTCAACCTTTAAGGGCATGTATTTCAGTGGTGACGGTGCGCGCCGTGACGAAGACGGCTATTACTGGATCACTGGCCGCGTTGATGACGTGCTGAACGTTTCCGGTCACCGTCTGGGTACGGCCGAAATTGAATCTGCCTTGGTATCCCACCCTAAAATTGCTGAAGCCGCCGTGGTTGGGATCCCTCATAACATCAAGGGCCAGGCAATTTATGCCTATATCACCCTGAACCATGGCGAAGAACCGACGCCGGAACTCTATGCTGAAGTGCGTAACTGGGTACGTAAAGAGATCGGTCCTATCGCTACGCCGGATGTCCTTCACTGGACCGATTCTTTGCCGAAAACGCGCTCCGGCAAAATCATGCGGCGTATTCTGCGCAAAATTGCCGCTGGCGATACCAGCAATCTGGGGGATACCTCAACGCTGGCAGATCCAGCTGTAGTCGACAAGCTGTTGGAAGAAAAACAATCAATGACAGTTCCATCCTAATTTATGCCGCTTGCGGCCGTTCATCTGCACTCCGCATTTGAACGGCCTGTATACCTGAAAGTTTTCAATGCAGCAACGCTTATCCCAGACACTTTGACTGGGAGGGGTAAAGGCGGCCTACAGAGCGCCGTTTTGAAAACCGGAAGGGTATCGCGCGGCGTAATCGCTCAATACCTATTGGAGAAACTCGGATGAATGACAACATTTATCAAGGGATTGAAGAAAACCCGCGCTTCAAGGAGCTGGTGCAAAAACGCAGCCGCTTTGCTTGGCTCCTCTCGCTGATCATACTGGCGCTGTACGTGAGCTTTATCTTTCTGATTGCCTTCGATCCTCAGTGGCTGGGGACTCCAGTTGCGACAGGATCAACCATTACCCGTGGGATCCCGATCGGTGTGGGGTTGATCGTCATCTCTTTCGTCTCAACAGGCATCTATGTTTATCGCGCTAACGGCGAATTCGATCGTCTTAATGCCGAAATCCTGCGTGAGGTGAAACAATGAAGCGCTTGCTTTCAGCTGCTGCTCTGCTGGCACTGCCAGGCCTGAGCTATGCCGATGCCATAGGTGGTGCGGTACAACGCCAACCTTTGAACATCCAGGCTATCGTCATGTTCATTCTGTTCGTGGGTGCCACGCTTTATATCACCTACTGGGCTTCCAAGCGTACCCGATCCCGAGGCGATTACTACACCGCAGGAGGGCGTATTACCGGGTTGCAAAACGGCTTGGCCATCGCAGGCGACTTTATGTCTGCAGCTTCATTCCTCGGCATTTCCGCTCTGGTGTACACCTCCGGCTATGACGGCCTGATTTATTCCATCGGCTTCCTGATTGGTTGGCCCATTATTTTGTTCCTGATTGCCGAACGGTTACGTAACCTCGGGCGTTACACTTTTGCCGACGTTGCCTCTTATCGCCTGAAGCAAAAACCCATCAGGAGCCTCTCGGCCTGTGGTTCACTGGTCGTGGTGGCGTTATATCTCATCGCCCAGATGGTGGGCGCAGGTAAATTGATCCAGCTATTATTTGGCCTCAACTACCATATTGCCGTGATCCTGGTTGGCATATTAATGGTGATGTACGTGCTGTTCGGCGGCATGCTGGCTACCACCTGGGTACAAATCATCAAAGCCGTTTTGCTGCTATCGGGAGCCAGCTTTATGGCGCTGATGGTAATGAAGTCGGTCAACTTTAATTTCAATACCCTGTTTGCCGAAGCGGTAAAAGTGCATCCGAAGGGGCTTGCCATCATGAGCCCTGGCGGGCTGGTTTCCGATCCAATATCCGCGCTATCTCTGGGCTTGGCATTGATGTTTGGTACCGCAGGTTTGCCGCATATCCTGATGCGCTTCTTCACCGTTAGCGATGCCAAAGAAGCCCGTAAAAGTGTGTTCTATGCCACCGGTTTTATCGGTTACTTTTATATCCTGACCTTTATTATCGGCTTTGGCGCAATCTTGCTTGTCAGCGCCAACCCGGCATTCAAAGATGCCGCTGGGGCCCTGCTGGGCGGCAATAATATGGCGGCGGTTCATCTGGCTAATGCTGTCGGTGGGAACTTCTTCCTCGGCTTTATCTCTGCTGTGGCATTCGCCACCATTCTAGCCGTGGTCGCCGGGTTAACCCTGGCTGGTGCCTCTGCGGTTTCTCACGATTTGTATGCTTGCGTCGTTAAAGATGGCAAAGCGACGGAACGTGATGAACTAAAGGTTTCCAAGATCACCGTAGTATTACTCGGGGTAGTTGCTATTGCCTTGGGGATCCTGTTCGAGAAGCAGAACATTGCCTTTATGGTGGGGTTGGCATTCTCCATTGCGGCCAGTTGTAACTTCCCGATCCTCATTCTTTCCATGTATTGGTCACGTCTGACAACCAGGGGCGCAATGATCGGAGGATGGCTCGGTCTGTTAACCGCAGTGATACTGATGATTTTGGGCCCAACTATCTGGGTGCAGATTCTGGGTCACGCCAAACCTATCTATCCTTATGAATATCCGGCGCTATTCTCAATGCTGATTGCATTTGTGGGTACCTGGTTCTTCTCTGTCACCGACAACTCTTTAGTCGGGCAGCAGGAGCGGGTGAAGTTCCGTGCCCAGTTTGTACGCTCGCAAACCGGGTTGGGTATTTCACAAGGAAGTGCGCATTAAGCTCTGGTAACCTGGGCCAAACCTGATTTGGTCCTTTCCCATACCGTTAACCTGCTGGGCTACCCGGCAGGTTTATTGATTGATAACTCAGTTATCTGCCGCCTTCCCCTTATATTCTGACGAAGATAAACTGACCAGAACGGTATTTGGCACAAAACAAAAAGCCCTACGCTTTCACGTAGGGCTTATTGCTTTATTTGATGCCTGGCAGTGTCCTACTCTCGCATGGGGAGACCCCACACTACCATCGGCGCTACGGCGTTTCACTTCTGAGTTCGGCATGGGGTCAGGTGGGACCACCGCGCTATCGCCGCCAGGCAAATTCTGTTTCATCAACCCGCATCACTTTCGTCATGCCAGCCAATCCAATCTCGGAACTTCGCTGAAAATCAATCTCGTCTCTCTAAAACACCTTCGGTGTTGTAAGGTTAAGCCTCACGGTTCATTAGTACTGGTTAGCTCAATGCATCGCTGCACTTACACACCCAGCCTATCAACGTCTTAGTCTTAAACGTTCCTTCAGGGACCTTAAAGGCCCAGGGAAGACTCATCTCGAGGCAAGTTTCGCGCTTAGATGCTTTCAGCGCTTATCTTTTCCGCACGTAGCTACCGGGCAGTGCCATTGGCATGACAACCCGAACACCAGGGGTGCGTTCACTCCGGTCCTCTCGTACTAGGAGCAACCCCTCTCAATCTTCCAACGCCCACGGCAGATAGGGACCGAACTGTCTCACGACGTTCTAAACCCAGCTCGCGTACCACTTTAAATGGCGAACAGCCATACCCTTGGGACCTACTTCAGCCCCAGGATGTGATGAGCCGACATCGAGGTGCCAAACACCGCCGTCGATATGAACTCTTGGGCGGTATCAGCCTGTTATCCCCGGAGTACCTTTTATCCGTTGAGCGATGGCCCTTCCATTCAGAACCACCGGATCACTAAGACCTACTTTCGTACCTGCTCGAGCCGTCACTCTCGCAGTCAAGCTAGCTTATGCCTTTGCACTAACCTCACGATGTCCGACCGTGATTAGCTAACCTTCGTGCTCCTCCGTTACTCTTTGGGAGGAGACCGCCCCAGTCAAACTACCCACCAGACACTGTCCTCACCCCAGATTATGGGGCCGAGTTAGAACATCAAACATTAAAGGGTGGTATTTCAAGGTTGGCTCCATGCAGACTGGCGTCCACACTTCAAAGCCTCCCACCTATCCTACACATCAAGGCTCAATGTTCAGTGTCAAGCTATAGTAAAGGTTCACGGGGTCTTTCCGTCTTGCCGCGGGTACACTGCATCTTCACAGCGAGTTCAATTTCACTGAGTCTCGGGTGGAGACAGCCTGGCCATCATTACGCCATTCGTGCAGGTCGGAACTTACCCGACAAGGAATTTCGCTACCTTAGGACCGTTATAGTTACGGCCGCCGTTTACTGGGGCTTCGATCAAGAGCTTCGCCTTGCGGCTGACCCCATCAATTAACCTTCCAGCACCGGGCAGGCGTCACACCGTATACGTCCACTTTCGTGTTTGCACAGTGCTGTGTTTTTATTAAACAGTTGCAGCCAGCTGGTATCTGCGACTGGCTTCAGCTCCAGGAGTCAATCCTTTCACCTACGCGCCAGCGTGCCTTCTCCCGAAGTTACGGCACCATTTTGC
The DNA here is from genome assembly GCF_050632285.1 of Serratia sp. L9. Classification (NCBI taxonomy): domain Bacteria; kingdom Pseudomonadati; phylum Pseudomonadota; class Gammaproteobacteria; order Enterobacterales; family Yersiniaceae; genus Serratia; species Serratia sp. L9. Next base: position 687,704 of record NZ_CP192591.1, read on the forward strand.
CTAGTTCCTTCACCCGAGTTCTCTCAAGCGCCTGAGTATTCTCTACCTGACCACCTGTGTCGGTTTGGGGTACGATTCAATGTTACCTGATGCTTAGAGGCTTTTCCTGGAAGCTTGGCATCAACTACTTCTGCACCGTAGTGCATCGTCATCACGCCTCAGGGTTGATAGCGTTCCGGATTTACCAGGAACACCCCCTACACGCTTAAACCGGGACAACCGTCGCCCGGCTAGCCTAGCCTTCTCCGTCCCCCTTCGCAGTAACACCGAGTACGGGAATATTAACCCGTTTCCCATCGACTACGCCTTTCGGCCTCGCCTTAGGGGTCGACTCACCCTGCCCCGATTAACGTTGGACAGGAACCCTTGGTCTTCCGGCGAGCGGGTTTTTCACCCGCTTTATCGTTACTTATGTCAGCATTCGCACTTCTGATACCTCCAGCAGACCTCACAGTCCACCTTCAACGGCTTACAGAACGCTCCCCTACCCAACAACGCCTAAGCGTTGCTGCCGCAGCTTCGGTGCATGGTTTAGCCCCGTTACATCTTCCGCGCAGGCCGACTCGACCAGTGAGCTATTACGCTTTCTTTAAATGATGGCTGCTTCTAAGCCAACATCCTGGCTGTCTATGCCTTCCCACATCGTTTCCCACTTAACCATGACTTTGGGACCTTAGCTGGCGGTCTGGGTTGTTTCCCTCTTCACGACGGACGTTAGCACCCGCCGTGTGTCTCCCGTGATAACATTCTTCGGTATTCGGAGTTTGCATCGGTTTGGTAAGCCGGGATGGCCCCCTAGCCGAAACAGTGCTCTACCCCCGAAGATGAGTTCACGAGGCGCTACCTAAATAGCTTTCGGGGAGAACCAGCTATCTCCCGGTTTGATTGGCCTTTCACCCCCAGCCACAAGTCATCCGCTAATTTTTCAACATTAGTCGGTTCGGTCCTCCAGTTAGTGTTACCCAACCTTCAACCTGCCCATGGCTAGATCACCGGGTTTCGGGTCTATACCTTGCAACTATTCGCCCAGTTAAGACTCGGTTTCCCTACGGCTCCCCTATACGGTTAACCTTGCTACAAAATATAAGTCGCTGACCCATTATACAAAAGGTACGCAGTCACCCAACAAAGTAGGCTCCCACTGCTTGTACGTACACGGTTTCAGGTTCTATTTCACTCCCCTCGCCGGGGTTCTTTTCGCCTTTCCCTCACGGTACTGGTTCACTATCGGTCAGTCAGGAGTATTTAGCCTTGGAGGATGGTCCCCCCATATTCAGACAGGATGTCACGTGTCCCGCCCTACTCATCGAACTCACACCTTGTGCATTTTAGTGTACGGGGCTATCACCCTTTGCTGCGCGACTTTCCAGACGCTTCCACTAACACACAAACTGATTCAGGTTCTGGGCTCCTCCCCGTTCGCTCGCCGCTACTGGGGGAATCTCGGTTGATTTCTTTTCCTCGGGGTACTTAGATGTTTCAGTTCCCCCGGTTCGCCTCGTATGGCTATGTATTCACCATACGATAGTGCAACGAATTGCACTGGGTTTCCCCATTCGGGTATTGCCGGTTGTAACGCTTCATATCAGCTTACCGACACTTTTCGCAGATTAGCACGCCCTTCATCGCCTCTGACTGCCTAGGCATCCACCGTGTACGCTTAGTCACTTAACCTCACAACCCGAAGGTGTCTTTTCTTTATTGGTGTGGCTGCGAACACACTCTGCTGCGTTGTTCCGTGCGCGCAATCCTCATGGACCTTAAGTCCACTGCGGTTGCTGTGCGCGGTACGCCTTGCCGAGTATCTTCTCGCTCACACTGCAACAAGGAAGATGACCTTCGCATTGCAATTATTTGAGAGACTCTATGACAGGTTAATCCTTACCCCAATAGTTCTACGGAGGGATAAGTTTCAGCTGTCATGTTTCAATTTTCAGCTTGTTCCAGATTGTTAAAGAGCAATATCTTAAACACGACTCGTGAGAGTCATCTTTAAGATTTTTGGGTTATAAATAACCGGTGATAATGTCTTTCACTCATTATCGGATTGGCGTCCCCAAGGGGATTCGAACCCCTGTTACAGCCGTGAAAGGGCAGTGTCCTAGGCCTCTAGACGATGGGGACCCGAAATTTTCTTATCGGAACAGCGATCCGATAATTTCGGGTAAAGGTGAGATTTTTCGTGAAAAATCGAGCGCCATTGTTGTTTGTCACTGCACCTGGCAGCCACAAACCCCTCGGCACTTACCCCTACCACAGGTTTTCTTTGCTCGTTACTTTTTCATCAGACAATCTGTGTGGACACTGCACTCAACCAATATCTTTAGGTAAGGAGGTGATCCAACCGCAGGTTCCCCTACGGTTACCTTGTTACGACTTCACCCCAGTCATGAATCACAAAGTGGTAAGCGCCCTCCCGAAGGTTAAGCTACCTACTTCTTTTGCAACCCACTCCCATGGTGTGACGGGCGGTGTGTACAAGGCCCGGGAACGTATTCACCGTAGCATTCTGATCTACGATTACTAGCGATTCCGACTTCACGGAGTCGAGTTGCAGACTCCGATCCGGACTACGACATACTTTATGAGGTCCGCTTGCTCTCGCGAGTTCGCTTCTCTTTGTATATGCCATTGTAGCACGTGTGTAGCCCTACTCGTAAGGGCCATGATGACTTGACGTCATCCCCACCTTCCTCCGGTTTATCACCGGCAGTCTCCTTTGAGTTCCCACCATGACGTGCTGGCAACAAAGGATAAGGGTTGCGCTCGTTGCGGGACTTAACCCAACATTTCACAACACGAGCTGACGACAGCCATGCAGCACCTGTCTCACAGTTCCCGAAGGCACTAAGCTATCTCTAGCGAATTCTGTGGATGTCAAGAGTAGGTAAGGTTCTTCGCGTTGCATCGAATTAAACCACATGCTCCACCGCTTGTGCGGGCCCCCGTCAATTCATTTGAGTTTTAACCTTGCGGCCGTACTCCCCAGGCGGTCGACTTAACGCGTTAGCTCCGGAAGCCACGCCTCAAGGGCACAACCTCCAAGTCGACATCGTTTACAGCGTGGACTACCAGGGTATCTAATCCTGTTTGCTCCCCACGCTTTCGCACCTGAGCGTCAGTCTTTGTCCAGGGGGCCGCCTTCGCCACCGGTATTCCTCCAGATCTCTACGCATTTCACCGCTACACCTGGAATTCTACCCCCTCTACAAGACTCTAGCTTGCCAGTTTCAAATGCAGTTCCCAAGTTAAGCTCGGGGATTTCACATCTGACTTAACAAACCGCCTGCGTGCGCTTTACGCCCAGTAATTCCGATTAACGCTTGCACCCTCCGTATTACCGCGGCTGCTGGCACGGAGTTAGCCGGTGCTTCTTCTGCGAGTAACGTCAATGCCCAGCGCTATTAACACTGAACCCTTCCTCCTCGCTGAAAGTGCTTTACAACCCGAAGGCCTTCTTCACACACGCGGCATGGCTGCATCAGGCTTGCGCCCATTGTGCAATATTCCCCACTGCTGCCTCCCGTAGGAGTCTGGACCGTGTCTCAGTTCCAGTGTGGCTGGTCATCCTCTCAGACCAGCTAGGGATCGTCGCCTAGGTGAGCCATTACCCCACCTACTAGCTAATCCCATCTGGGCACATCCGATGGTGTGAGGCCCGAAGGTCCCCCACTTTGGTCCGAAGACGTTATGCGGTATTAGCTACCGTTTCCAGTAGTTATCCCCCTCCATCGGGCAGTTTCCCAGACATTACTCACCCGTCCGCCGCTCGTCACCCAGAGAGCAAGCTCTCCTGTGCTACCGCTCGACTTGCATGTGTTAGGCCTGCCGCCAGCGTTCAATCTGAGCCATGATCAAACTCTTCAATTAAAAGCTTGATTTGCTGCAACTCGTGCAGCGATGCTCGAAAATTAACTTTCGTAATAATTCATTCGCATGAATTACTGCTTGGTCACTCTTCAAGACTTGATATTTTTTTGCCACCGAGGTGGCTGGATATCGTCTTGTGAGTGCCCACACAGATTGTCTGATAAATTGTTAAAGAGCAGTGAGTTACGCGCTTTCGCTTGCTAACTCGAGGTGGCGTATAATACGCTTTCCTCTTTCAGAGTCAACCTTAATTTCAGGTTTTTTCTCTGCGACCCCCGGAGACTCTGTGAAGTTGTTCACATGTTCCGTGTCGATGGAGGCGCATTATAGGGAGTTCCGCGCAGGCCGCAACAGGTATTTTCAACAAAAATCACCGTTTGCTGCTTTCCACAGCAAAACCCGCCTTTATACCTGGTTATGCACTAACTTATCCACAGAACACATTTGCCAGGAAAATTTACGAGCGCCACGCAAACGTTTTCGCTACAATTCCCCACGCTCAAACAATCCCCCTTTTACGGGGGCGTTACCTGAATCTGTTCCTGCCCTTCTCTATATAGTGAGAAATCCCCTCTATATAAGAAGCAAAAAGGTGGAGATCCACGTAACGCTCTTTTATTGCGACTCAAAGCCAAGGGATAAAACCATGCAACAACCTCGTCCAATCCGCCGGGCCTTGCTCAGCGTGTCTGACAAAGCCGGTATCGTTGAATTCGCCCAAGCACTCTCCCAGAGAGGCGTAGAACTACTCTCCACCGGTGGCACCGCCCGTCTGCTGGCAGATGCCGGTCTGCCTGTTACCGAAGTTTCCGACTACACCGGCTTTCCGGAAATGATGGACGGACGAGTGAAGACCCTGCATCCGAAAGTGCATGGGGGCATCTTAGGCCGCCGCGGCCAGGATGATGCCATCATGAGCCAGCATGAAATCAAACCCATCGATATGGTGGTAGTGAACCTTTATCCCTTCGCCCAAACCGTGGCTCGCCCAGATTGCGCGCTGGAAGACGCCGTGGAGAATATCGATATCGGTGGGCCAACGATGGTGCGCTCTGCCGCCAAGAACCATAAGGATGTCGCCATTGTGGTGAAGAGCAGCGACTACGCCGCCATCATCACCGAGATGGACAATAACCAGGGGTCGCTGTTGTACCCGACCCGTTTCAACCTGGCAATCAAGGCCTTCGAGCATACTGCCGCTTATGACAGCATGATCGCCAACTACTTTGGCACCATGGTCCCGGCCTATCACGGGGATATCGAGCAGCCTTCCGGCCGCTTCCCACGCACGCTGAACCTGAACTACATCAAGAAACAGGATATGCGCTACGGCGAAAACAGCCACCAACAGGCAGCCTTCTATATAGAAGAAAACCTGCAGGAAGCTTCCGTCGCCACCGCTGAACAACTGCAGGGTAAGGCACTCTCCTATAACAACATCGCTGATACCGATGCGGCGCTGGAATGTGTGAAAGAGTTTGCAGAACCTGCCTGTGTCATCGTCAAGCATGCCAATCCCTGTGGCGTAGCCATCGGTGAAAACCTGTTTGCAGCCTACGATCGCGCCTACCAGACCGATCCTACCTCGGCCTTTGGCGGCATCATCGCCTTCAACCGCGAACTTGATGCAGAAACGGCAAAAGCGATCATCAGCCGCCAGTTCGTTGAAGTGATCATCGCCCCGGCCATCAGTGAAGAAGCCCGCTCTGCGCTGGCTACAAAACAGAATGTACGAGTGCTGGCCTGTGGCCAATGGCAGCAACGCGTTGCCGCACTGGACTTTAAGCGTGTCAACGGCGGCTTATTAGTGCAAGACCGCGATCTGGGAATGGTGACCGAAGCCGATTTGCGCGTGGTTTCTGAACGCCAGCCGACCACTCAGGAGCTGCGTGATGCGCTGTTCTGCTGGAAGGTAGCCAAGTTCGTTAAATCCAACGCCATCGTTTATGCCCGCGATAACATGACCATCGGCATAGGGGCGGGTCAAATGAGCCGCGTATATTCGGCAAAAATTGCCGGGATCAAAGCCGCCGACGAAGGTCTGGAAGTGAAAGGCTCCGCCATGGCATCTGATGCCTTCTTCCCGTTCCGTGACGGCATTGATGCTGCCGCAGGGGTTGGCATTACCTGCGTGATCCAGCCTGGTGGCTCAATTCGTGATGATGAAGTGATTGCCGCAGCCAATGAGCACGGCATTGCGATGATCTTCACCGATATGCGCCACTTCCGCCATTAATCCTTTTTGCTGCGAGCGCCAGGCGCGCACGCTGTTTATGGAGCATCTGATGAATATTCTGATTATCGGCAACGGCGGGCGTGAACATGCGCTGGCCTGGAAAGCCGCTCAATCGCCGCTGGCGGATAAGGTTTACGTTGCGCCGGGTAACGCAGGCACCGCGCTTGAGCCCAACCTTATCAATATTGATATCGGCCCAACCGATATCCCGGCGCTGGTTGCCTTTGCCAAAGAACAGGCTATCGGGCTGACCATTGTTGGCCCGGAAGCGCCGCTGGTGATCGGCGTGGTCGATGCTTTCCAGGCGGCCGGGTTGAAAATCTTTGGCCCATCGCAAGCAGCGGCCCAGCTCGAAGGCTCCAAAGCCTTTACCAAAGACTTCCTGGCACGTCATGCCATCCCAAGTGCCGAGTACCAGAACTTTACTGAAGTGGAACCTGCATTGGCCTACGTGCGCAGCAAAGGCGCTCCGATTGTGATCAAGGCTGATGGCCTGGCGGCTGGCAAAGGCGTGATCGTCGCGATGACGCTGCAGGAGGCAGAAGACGCTATCCAGGATATGCTGGCAGGCAATGCTTTTGGTAACGCCGGGCATCGCATCGTGATCGAGGAGTTCCTTGAAGGCGAAGAGGCCAGCTTTATCGTCATGGTAGACGGCGAAAACGTGGTACCAATGGCCACCAGCCAGGATCATAAACGTGTTGGCGATGGCGATACCGGCCCGAATACCGGTGGTATGGGCGCCTATTCACCAGCACCAGTGGTAACGGATGAGATCCACCAGCGCGTAATGGATCAGGTGATCTGGCCAACCGTGCGCGGCATGGCGGCGGAAGGCAATACCTATGTCGGCTTCCTGTACGCCGGCCTGATGATTTCCGACGACGGTAAGCCGAAAGTGATTGAATTTAACTGCCGCTTTGGCGATCCGGAAACGCAACCAATCATGTTACGCCTGCGTTCAGACTTGGTTGAGCTCTGCCTGGCAGGCGCCGAAGGCAAGCTGGATACGAAAAACTCTGAGTGGGATGAACGCCCTTCTCTCGGTGTGGTGCTGGCCGCCGGTGGTTATCCTGGGGAGTATCGCCAGGGTGATGTAATCCATGGTTTACCGCAACAGGAAAGCGCCAACGGTAAAGTGTTCCATGCCGGTACGCGTATGCAGGGGAATGAGGTAGTGACCAACGGGGGTCGCGTGCTCTGCGTGACGGCATTAGGCACCACGGTAGCGCAAGCCCAACAGTTAGCCTATCAGCTAGCCGCAGATATTCAGTGGCAAGGCAGTTTTTGCCGTAAGGATATTGGTTACCGCGCTATTGCCCGGGAAAAGTAACTGCACTACAGCGTCAAAACGAGGAGGCTCTGTACGCAGGGCCTTTTTTGTTGATTTTTCTAGAGTGTATCTTTTGTTGGCTCCCAACGGCAAAAGTCGTCGTTAGCTACCAGTAGCAATTCTCGCCCTTCAGGCCCGTCCAACCAAGCAACGCTCACCGGTTGGCTACTATTGGCCGCACGCTGCGCAATCCAGTCCTCTGCCTGCTTATCCAAGCCTGGTTTTACTGTTTCGCCACTGCACAACTTGACCGTTCCTGCTTGCCATTGCCCCTGCAGCAACCGTACACGGCCTGCATTGAGCGCATCACTCACTTCCAGAATACGACGAGCCTGATACTGGTAGAGCGCGATATCATCATTGGACAGTTTCTGGCGCTGGGTGGCCAGTTGGCGCTGCATAAAGCTGACCGTGCCATTTTCGGTAAAACGCAGTTGAATAGAGTCGCGATCGCCATCGGCATCGTTGCGTTTAATCTGGTACAGCACCCCATTCTGGTATTCGTACAGCGTGGAGATCGTCCCCGATCCACGATAAGGGCTATAGACGCTCATCAGCACCAGAGGGCGCTGCTGGCTATCATCCCTACGCCAAACCCGGACCACACCTTGATCGGCCACAAAACCACTGGCGGTAAAAACCGGGGGGCAGAACGGAAACTACAGGCGCTCAGGCTGCCGACAACTGCGGCCACCATGAGCACCCGTTGGATAAACAAAAGGGGCGCTATCGCCCCCTGTCAAATCTCACCAACACGCTGTTAGGACTTAACCGCGTCTTTCAGTGCTTTACCAGAAACGAAAGCCGGCACGTTAGCTGCTGCGATTTTGATTTCTTTACCAGTCTGTGGGTTGCGACCCGTACGCTCGCTACGATGGTTTACCTTGAAGGTACCGAAACCAACCAATTGTACTGCATCACCTTCTTTCAGAGACTCAGTAATAGCAGCCAGGGTAGATTCCAGAGCCAGTTTAGCTTGTGCTTTGGACAGGTCAGCCTTGTCTGCGATTACATCAATCAGTTGAGTCTTGTTCATAAGTTATCCTTACAGTGTGTTTATCGTTTGCAAAGCATCGAGTGCGACGGATATGCCGATGGACAGCACTCTCCTGCATACACGCACCGATAGCCACTTTTTTCGCCCCCCAAATGTAGACCAGACAGGGTGCGGATGTGAAGCCTTAAGGCATGACAAATCAGGCGTTAAATCACGTTTTCTTGCCTTATTGCGTTAAATTTATCCCAATGTTACTTACCGCCGCTTCACGCAGGTCAGATCGTAACCCTTTGATCAGATCTAAATCGCGCTCTTCGCATGCGGCCAACAGGCGGAAAATCTCCCATTGAATGTCCCATTCCTCCTCAACGGCAGGCAGAACTTTCAGCTCTTCTTCGGTCATTTCTTTACCGGCTTGGGTCATTTCCAACATCGCCACGGTGCGAATTGATGTTTCGCTGATGGCGATGGCATGCTCCAGCGTCTCCCCGCTGAGGCGTGAATGGATCAGTTCCCCTAATGCGATACAGGCATCGATCGCCGGGTAAACACCGTAAAGATCGTAATCTTCTGCCGAAGGGATCGCCTCTTCCAGCTTTTCCAGTTGACTGTCAAAGTTGACCTTGGCGTCTTTCACCACCAGCGTCTCCCAGATCAAATCCAGAATACGACGATAAACTGCAGGATCGCCAAACTCTGTTTGCAGGCAGAACATCTGGTAATTCGGGTACATACGCTCACACAGACTAGCCATAAAGGTCAAATGTTGCCAGCTCTCAAGCTTTTCCAAGCGTAAATGAATCGGGTTACGTAGCATTATCTACTCTCTTACTCGTTATCTGCCGCGCAGTGTACCCGAAATCGCTCATTGCGACATCTCTGGATGCTGCGCTAACCAGCGTACAAAGGCCGGGCGGCGTGAAGCTATGGCATCAGCCCAACGCGTGGGTTCAGGCAAGCGATAACCCGCCATACAATGCTGCACCCAGGCCAGTGCGCTGTCGGTACCAACGCGATGGCCGGTGGCGATAAACAATGGATTACAGCGCGCTTTGCTGCGCCATACCCATCCTAGCTGTTCCCCCTGTCTTCCAGCGGAGCCAGTGCGCCAGCCGCAGCATCCAGCGTGGCGAATTTGCCACACAGGCGTTTCTTTGCCACGCCAATGGTGGGGACGTTGACCAGCAAACCAAAATGGCTGGCAACCCCCAAGCGCCGCGGATGTGAAATACCATGGCCATCGACAAAGATCAGGCTGGGTTTTTGCTGCAGTTGCTCCCAGGCGGCGAGCAGCGCCGGGTACTCACGAAACGAAAGAAATCCAGGGATATAAGGCATGACGGTGTTGATACGGGCTATCTGATACTCCACCAGCTCCAATGAAGGATAACGCAGGATAGCAATGGCGGCGCGAGTCACCGCGCCTTCTTGCTCGAAACCGACATCGGCACCGGCAATAAACGCCGGTGGATCCTGTAAAAAATCATCGTGACGGATGACTTCCCCGGCGCGCAGCAGTTGCTCGGCACGCAGAGCTGATGTATCAATCACAGCGTCTCCTTACGGTTCAGCGATGGTACTTGGCTGAAAGCGCATGCACCGCTTCCACAAATGCGCCAGCATGTTCAGGTGGCACATCCTGATGAATACCGTGACCCAGGTTAAATACATGGCCATTGCCATGACCAAAGCCAGCCAGAATGGTGTCTACCTCCTGCGCGATACGTGCCGGCGAAGCATAAAGCATGGAAGGGTCCATATTGCCCTGCAGAGCAACTTTGTCGCCCACACGGCGGCGCGCATCGGCAATATCGGTGGTCCAATCCAGGCCAAGTGCGTCACAGCCGGTAGCAGCCATCGCTTCTAGCCACTGGCCGCCGCCTTTGGTGAACAGCGTCACCGGCACCCGACGCCCGTCATTTTCACGCAGCAGGCCATCGACAATTTTATGCATGTAGTGCAATGAGAATTCGCGATAATCACGACCGGTCAGTACGCCGCCCCAGGTGTCAAACACCATCACAGACTGCGCCCCGGCTTTGATCTGGGCGTTGAGGTAAAGAATGACGCTGTCTGCAAGCTTGTCCAGCAGCAAATGCAGCGTCTGCGGTTCGGCGTACATCATTTTCTTCAGCTTGGTGAACGCCTTACTGCTACCGCCTTCCACCATATAGGTAGCCAACGTCCACGGACTGCCAGAGAAGCCAATCAATGGCACTTCACCCTTCAGCTCACGGCGGATGGTGCGAACTGCATTCATGACATAACCCAGTTCATCTTCCGGGTCGAACGCTGGCAGTTTTTCTACATCCGCACGGCAGGTGACAGGTGAAGAAAAACGCGGACCTTCACCGGTTTCGAAATAGAGCCCAAGCCCCATGGCATCGGGAATGGTAAGAATGTCGGAGAACAGAATGGCGGCGTCAAGCGCATAACGGCGCAGAGGCTGTAACGTCACTTCGCAAGCCAGTTCGGCATTTTTGCACAACGACATGAAATCACCGGCCTGGGCGCGGGTAGCTTTGTACTCCGGCAAATAACGACCGGCCTGACGCATCATCCATACAGGGGTGACATCCACTGGCTGGCGCAACAGGGCACGCAGGTAGCGATCGTTCTTCAACTCATTCATTTATTGGGTTCCCTTGATAAACTGCCGTCATTGTACATTATTCTGCCCGGCACAGTGCCACAGTGTCCTCAATCAAGCGGCGTGCCACGGTGCCTGGCGGTGGCAACATCGGCAACTGGTCATATCGGTACCAGCCCGCATTGAGCAACTCTTTCGGATCGTGACGCAGCTCGCCTGCCTGGTATTCTGCCATAAACGCCATCATCAACGAATGAGGGAACGGCCAAGGTTGTGAAGTCACATAGCGCAAATTTTTAATAGCGATGTTGCTCTCTTCCATCACCTCACGCGCTACGGCCTGCTCCAGGGTTTCCCCGACTTCCACAAACCCGGCCAGCACGGTATGTATCCCACCACGATGACGCACATGCTGCGCCAACAGGATCTCGTCATCACGGCGAATAGCGACAATCACGCAGGGAGCAATCTGCGGGTAATAACGCTCACGGCAGTTATCACAAAGGCAGGCACTTTCGGTACGGCTGAGATGCATTTCATGGCCGCAATAACCACAGAAGCGGTGAGAGCGATAAAAATCGGCCAGTTGCACACCGCGCCCGGCCAGCTGAAACAGGCCGCGATCGAGACTGAGCAGTTGCCGGACCGAACCCATTTCCCTCGGCATTGGCTGGCGCACCAACCAGACGGTTGCGCCCTCCCATTCACCAATTTGTCGGGCCAGTTGGCCGTGCAATGAAAATGATGCCGCAGAACCAAACGGCAGCTCACCCTTTGGTAACCAAATTTTGCTTTCGTGGCTGATGATCCACCAGCCATTCTCGTTACCCGTTAATGTAAGTTCCATATGTTGTTGCACAACCTCGGCTTCACTGGCAATCTAGGATTGGTCTTGTTACATTTTATTTACTTATTCGTTCTATTACTCACGGAGTCAAATATGCTCAATCGGTTAGAAAGCCTGACTCAACGCGTTGGTGGCAGTAATGAATTAGTCGATCAATGGTTACAGGCACGCAAGCAATTGCTGGTTGCCTATTGCGCGTTGGTCGGAATTAAACCCAACAAAGAAAAGCATACGCCGCTGAACGAAAAAGCGCTGGAGAACTTTTGCCATAATCTGGTGGATTATCTCTCCGCCGGGCATTTTCACATCTACGACAAAATTATCAAACAAGTAGAAGGCTCTGCCAGTCCAAAAATGGCGCTGGCTACCAAGTTCTATCCAAAGTTACAGGCCAATACCGAAACCATCATGGAGTTCCACGATCGCTACACCGAAGTGGTTATCGATCAGGATGTTTGCCTGGAACTCAATCAAGCCCTTTCCGATATCGGCGAAGCACTGGCATCACGTTTCGCATTAGAAGATCAGTTGATCCAACTGGCCGCAGAAACCTGGCAACAGGGCAGCCTTGGTACGACCCATTCAGAAACCCTGGGAAACCCCGCCTGATTTAAGCCTACCCGGTCACTTTCATATTGCGGCAACTGCACACTGCGCCCTTAAAGGGAGAGCCCATGGATCGGGCTTACCATGAAAGATGAAGGGTAAGCTTGTAGTTTTTACCCACACTCATATACTGAAGCCTCTTGTCGGAGTGCCTAGCGCTGATTTGTCATCAAATTGGCCAGGCTGAGACCGTTAATTCGGGATCCGCGGAACCTGATCGGGTTAATACCCGCGAAGGGAACAAGAGTAATCTATCGCCACAGGCAAGATTTTCCCGCTAACGGGCTATCTGCCTTACCGGCCACCATCGTTACTCCCTCCGAGCTCCAGACAAGCAATTTTCCAAACATCACAACACTGATAGGAATTTGCTATGTCTAATGTGAATAAACCCCGTGCCCGTAAAGACCAACGCGATCAAGCTCAGAATTTCATCGATTCTCTGCAAGGCGTAACCTTCCCTAACTCAAACCGTATCTACCTTGAAGGTTCGCGCCGCGATATTCAGGTACCGATGCGTGAAATTCAGCTCAGTCCGACGCTGACTGGCAGCAATAAAGATCATCCTCAGTATGAACAAAATGAAGCCATTCCGGTGTATGACACCGCTGGCCCCTATGGCGATCCACAGGCAACCCTTGATGTGCACCGTGGCCTGGCAAAGGTGCGCGCTGGCTGGATCGCTGAGCGTGCTGATACACAAACCCTCGACGGCGTCAGTTCCGGCTTCACCCAGCAGCGTCTGGCGGATATTGGGTTGGATCATCTGCGTTTTGAGCACCTGCCGCAGCCACGCAAGGCCCTGGAGGGTAAATGCGTAACCCAACTGCACTATGCTCGCGCAGGTATTGTCACGCCAGAGATGGAGTTTATCGCTATCCGTGAAAATATGGGGCGTGAGCGTATTCACGGTGAAGTGCTGCGCCAACAGCATCCAGGGCAAAGTTGGGGAGCTAACCTGCCCGAGAATATCACGCCGGAATTTGTGCGCCAGGAAGTGGCCGCTGGCCGTGCCATCATCCCCGCCAACATCAACCACCCGGAATCCGAGCCGATGATTATTGGCCGTAATTTTCTGGTCAAGGTGAACGCCAATATCGGCAATTCAGCAGTAAGTTCTTCGATTGAAGAAGAAGTAGAAAAGCTGGTGTGGTCTACCCGCTGGGGGGCTGACACCGTGATGGATCTCTCCACCGGGCGCTATATCCACGAAACCCGTGAATGGATCCTGCGCAACAGCCCGGTACCGATTGGTACGGTGCCGATCTATCAGGCGCTGGAAAAAGTGAATGGCGTAGCCGAAAACCTGACCTGGGAAATGTTCCGCGACACCCTGCTGGAGCAAGCTGAGCAAGGGGTCGATTACTTCACTATCCATGCTGGAGTATTGCTGCGCTATGTGCCGATGACCGCCAAGCGCCTGACCGGCATTGTCTCCCGTGGCGGTTCGATTATGGCCAAGTGGTGCCTTTCGCATCATCAGGAAAACTTCCTCTACCAACACTTCCGTGAAATCTGTGAAATCTGCGCCGCTTATGATGTCTCGCTGTCACTGGGTGATGGTCTGCGCCCTGGCTCTATTCAGGACGCGAATGACGAGGCGCAATTCGCCGAACTGCACACATTGGGTGAACTGACCAAAATTGCCTGGGCATACGACGTACAGGTAATGATCGAAGGCCCAGGCCACGTTCCGATGCAGATGATCCGTCGCAATATGACCGAAGAGTTGGCGCATTGCCACGAAGCGCCGTTCTACACGCTCGGCCCGTTAACCACCGATATTGCCCCGGGTTATGACCATTTCACCTCCGGTATTGGCGCTGCGATGATCGGCTGGTTCGGCTGTGCGATGCTTTGTTACGTAACGCCGAAAGAGCATCTGGGCCTGCCCAACAAAGAAGATGTCAAACAGGGGTTGATCACATACAAAATTGCCGCTCACGCCGCCGACTTGGCGAAAGGCCACCCTGGAGCACAGATCCGGGATAACGCCATGTCCAAAGCGCGCTTTGAATTTCGCTGGGAAGATCAGTTCAATCTGGCGCTGGATCCCCAGACTGCCCGCGCCTACCACGATGAAACGCTGCCGCAGGAATCAGGCAAGATTGCTCACTTTTGCTCCATGTGCGGGCCGAAGTTCTGCTCGATGAAAATCTCCCAGGAGGTGCGTGACTATGCCGCCGCCCTTGAGACAGCCAAACCCATCGAAGTGCAGTTAAGCGGCATGGAGAAGATGTCTGCGGAATTCCGCTCACGCGGCAGCGAACTCTACCACAGCGCCGCCAATCTGCAGGAGGAGGTTAACAATGACTGAGATCACTGCGCCCTTCCCCGCGACCCCACACAAACTGGGCCTATACCCGGTAGTCGACAGCGTTGAATGGATCGCCCGCCTGCTGGAGGCAGGCGTTACCACCCTCCAGCTACGCATCAAGGATCTGCCAGAAGAGCAGGTGGAAGCCGATATTGCTACCGCCATCGCCCTCGGCAAGCGCTATCAGGCACGGCTGTTTATCAACGATTACTGGCGATTGGCGATCAAACATCAGGCCTACGGCGTTCATCTGGGGCAGGAAGACCTGGCTACCACCGATCTGGCGGCAATTCATCGGGCCGGGTTACGGCTGGGGGTTTCTACCCATGACGATGCCGAACTAGCGCGGGCGATAGCGGTGAAGCCTTCCTATATTGCGCTGGGGCACATCTTCCCGACCCAAACCAAAGAAATGCCTTCCGCTCCCCAAGGGCTGGCAGAACTGAAACGCCACATCAGCGGATTACAGGATTACCCGACGGTGGCAATCGGTGGGATCAGTATCGATCGGGTTTCTGCCGTGCTGGCCTGTGGCGTCGGCAGTGTTGCCGTGGTCAGCGCCATCACCCAGGCGCCAGACTGGCGCGCAGCCACGGCACAGCTACTGCATCTGATTGAAGGCAAGGAGCCATGCGATGCTCAATGACCAAGAGTTTCTGCGCTACAGCCGCCAACTGCTGCTGGAAGATGTCGGCCCTGAGGGGCAGGAAAACCTGAAACAGGCTACGGTGCTGATCGTCGGGCTCGGGGGCTAGGCTCCCCGGCCGCGCTGTATCTGGCTGCCGCTGGCGTAGGTACATTGCTGCTGGCCGATGATGACAAGCTGCATATCTCCAACCTGCAACGGCAAATTCTCTATCGGACCAGTGATGTCACCACCAGCAAAGCCCAGCTGGCACAGCGCCATTTGCAGGCATTGAACCCTCTGGTGGAGTCGGTTGCCTTGGCGCAGCGTCTACAGAAGGCGACGCTGAATGACGCCGTGGCTCGTGCCAATCTGGTACTCGATTGCAGCGATAATATGGAAACCCGCCATGCCGTTAACGCCACCTGTATAGCCGCAGGCGTGCCTTTGATCAGCGGCAGCGCGGTTGGGCTCAGCGGCCAACTGCTGGTTATCGAGCCACCCTATGCCCACGGTTGTTATGTTTGCCTCTACCCGGAACAAACTGAACCGCAGCGTAACTGCCGCACTGCGGGCGTACTTGGCCCGGTCGTTGGCGTGATCGGTACGCTCCAGGCGTTGGAAGCGATCAAAATGCTGGCCGGGATGCCCTCCCCCTCAGCGGTAAACTGCGCCTGTTCGACGGTAAACAGCAAAGCTGGCGCACCCTGCAACTGAGCAAGGCCAGCAACTGCCCCGCCTGCGGGGGCTCAGCATGAAAATAACGCTGAATGACCAACCGCTGGAACTTGAGCAGCCGATAAGCGTTGCGGCTTTACTCGAGCGGCTGGAACACCACCAGCCCGGCAGTGCATTGGCGATAAACCAGACCATCATTCCACGCACCGATTGGGCAACCCGTCAGGTGCAGGACGGTGATGATATCCTGTTATTTCAAGCGATTGCCGGAGGCTGACATGCTGCAAATCGCCGATACCACTTTTACTTCCCGCCTGTTTACCGGCACCGGTAAATTCGCTACGCCAGCCCTGATGCTGGCAGCGCTGCAATCATCCGGTTCCCAGCTAGTTACGATGGCGATGAAACGCGTCGACCTGCATGGCGGTAACGACGCTATTCTGGCGCCGTTACAACAGCTGGGAGTGAAACTGCTCCCCAATACTTCAGGTGCCAAAACTGCCGGGGAAGCAGTGTTCGCCGCCCGGTTGGCGCGCGAAGCGCTGGGGACCAACTGGGTAAAACTGGAAATCCACCCAGACGTGAAATATCTGCTGCCGGATCCGATAGAAACGCTGAAAGCGTCAGAAATTCTGGTTAAAGAAGGCTTTGTCGTGCTGCCTTACTGCGGAGCAGATCCGGTGCTGTGCAAACGATTAGAAGAAGCAGGATGTGCCGCCGTAATGCCGCTGGGGGCGCCGATCGGCACCAATCGCGGGCTAAGAACCCGTGATTTCCTGGAGATCATTATTGAACAGGCTAAGGTGCCCGTAGTGATCGACGCTGGGATCGGTGCCCCCAGCCACGCGTTGGAGGCCATGGAATTGGGAGCCGATGCGGTGCTGGTCAATACCGCGATTGCGGTGGCGCGCGATCCGGTACACATGGCTCAAGCCTTCCGGTTGGCAGTTGAGGCAGGCGAATTAGCACGTGACGCCGGGTTAGGCCGCCGTCAACAAGCCGCCGCGGCATCCAGCCCGCTAACGGCCTTCCTCAGCCGAACAGAGGAGATGCTCTGATGGCCGATGATTTTAGTGAACGCTTGCAACAGTGGGATTGGGATGACCTCACTCTGCGTATCAACAGCAAAACAGCCCGTGATGTTGAACATGCGCTTACTGCACAGAGGTTGTCGCAGGATGACTTCATGGCGTTGATTTCCCCCGCAGCGGCCGCTTATCTGGAACCCCTGGCGCAGCGTGCGCAGCAACTCACTCGTCAGCGTTTCGGTAACGTAGTGAGTTTTTACGTCCCGCTGTATCTCTCAAACCTGTGTGCCAACGATTGTACTTACTGTGGTTTCTCGATGAGCAACCACCTCAAGCGCAAGACGCTGGATGCAGCAGAGATCGAGCAGGAATGCCTGGCCATCAAGGCGCTTGGGTTTGAGCATCTGTTGTTGGTCACCGGAGAGCACCAGCGCAAAGTCGGTATGGACTACTTCCGCCAGCATATTCCCACCATTCGGCGTCATTTCAGCTCCGTGATGATGGAGGTTCAACCGCTGGCACAGGAAGAATACGCCGAACTGAAAACCCTCGGTCTGGATGCTGTTTTGGTCTATCAGGAAACCTATCATCCAGCAACCTACCAGCAGCACCACCTGCGTGGCCAAAAACAGGATTTTCATTGGCGGCTAGATACGCCGGATCGTCTGGGCCGCGCCGGGATCGACAAGATCGGCCTGGGGGCGTTGATCGGGCTTTCCAGCAGTTGGCGTACCGACTGTTATCTGTTGGCGGAACACCTGTTCTATCTACAGAAAACTTACTGGCAAAGCCGTTACTCGATTTCATTCCCCCGCCTGCGGCCCTGTGCCGGTGGTATTGAACCGGCCTCGGTGATGAGCGAGCCACAGTTGGTACAGTTAATCTGTGCCTTTCGGCTGTTTGCACCTGACGTTGAGCTTTCGTTATCGACCAGGGAATCCGCCTTCTTCCGCGATCATATGATCCCGGTGGCTATCAATAGCGTCAGTGCAGGTTCAAAAACCCAGCCAGGCGGCTACGCCGACGATGTTCCGCCAGAACTGGAGCAATTTGAACCGCACGATAGCCGGACACCTCAGCAGGTCGCCCAAGCCATCAGCGCCGCCGGATTGCAGCCAGTTTGGAAAGACTGGGATGATTATCTGGGACGAACCACGCAACCCTCTGCAACGATTACAGGGCCACTTTAATAGCGCGGGAAGCATTGCGCAAAGCAAGCAAGGTTGGCTGGTGTGGAAAATGGGCACCGCTATAGTGGCGGTGTTGGTTATCAAACCTGAAGCCAACCAAGGCTACCTCCCCCTCTGGGTAGCCTTGCCTTACCAAACACCGGAGCGTATGAGATCCCTCATGCGTCTCCGGTTTCTTATTTACCGGCTTCAATCTACTGCCTGAGGCTTCATTCTCATGCCGACTATTGCCGAAAGCAGGCATCCCGTTGCCAGATAGGCGGCAACCAGGTGCCAGGAACCGCCCATAAACTCCACCAGCAATACCGCAATAAACGGAGTGAAACCGCCGCCAACAACGCTAGCGACCTGATAACCCACGCCTGCACCGCTATAACGATACGCGGTGCCAAACAGTTCGGTAAACATCGGCTGCTGCACGCTGACGAGCATATCGTGTGCGACGTTTCCGAGCATGATGGCGAAGAAGATAATCATTAAGGTATTGCGGCTCTCTAGCGCCATGAAAAACGGGATCGCGCTGGCAAACCCGATTAATGCGCCCGTCACATATATCCTGCGCCTGCCAAAGCGGTCTGCCAAGTAGGCAAAGCAAGGGATAGAAACACAGCTTACCGCCCCCACCAGCAGACCGATATTAAGGAAGATGTCGCGTGAGAGGCCAAGGTGGGTAGTGGAGTAATTCATGGCAAAAGCTGTAACGATGTACATCGTCAGTAACTCGCCATATCTCAAGGCGATGATCAATAAAAATGCCTTGGGGTTTTGCCGCAACGCCTCAAAAATCGGGAATTTACGTATTTTGTCAGCTCGGTCCTGCAGAGTCTTGTTGGCTTCGAACTCCTGCGACTCATCCATGCCGTTACGGATCCACCAGGCAATCGCGACCAGCACCAGGCTGAACAGGAAAGGCAAACGCCAGCCCCAGTTGATAAAATCCTCATTTGAAGTCACATGGCTAACCAGAGAAACTGACCCGGTCGCCAATAACAGCCCGACACCGAAACCAATCTGTACCCCACTGCTATAAAAGGCCTTTCTCTTTTTCGGTGCGCTCTCTACGGCCAGCAGGGCTGCGCCCCCCATTCACCGCCGACGGCAAACCCTTGAATAGCCCGCAGCAGAACCAGCAATACCGGAGCCCACCAGCCAATTGAACCAAAAGAGGGCAACAGGCCAATCAACGCCGTTGAGATCCCCATCATCCACACGGTAATCATCAGCATGCGTTTGCGACCCAACTTGTCACCGAAGTGGCCAAACACCATGCCGCCCAATGGGCGGAACAAGAAGCCGACGCCAAAGGTGCCAAACGCCGCCAGCGTTCCCATCGTAGGACTGACCTGAGGGAAAAACTCGGTGTTAAATACCAGAGCGGCAACTATTCCGTACAGCAGAAAGTCGTACCAATCGACCACGGCACCAACAAAGCTCCCCCATGCGGCGCGGCGCGCTCGCCTACGGGAATAGCCATTTTGCAGGGTTTGTAAGGTTACATCGCTGCTTGCAGAGGATGCATTACTGATTGCTGTTGAGGTATCCATGCCTATCCCGTTATTTTAACTTTACAGCACTGTACAACAAAAAGCCCCGGCTAAGATAGCCAGGGCTTTAGTCATTCACTGCAAAACGTGCAGTTAATCAGGTCGGGACACTTACTCGTCGCTGCCACCCAGGTTGCCTGCATTCAGCAACTCGGCCAGGTTAGCCGTTGCTTCTTCCGCGCTCACCTGCGGAACAACTGGCACTTCGCCCTGCGCTTTACGGCGCATACGATCCTGGTGATAAGCGTAACCGGTACCGGCTGGGATCAGACGGCCCACGATCACGTTCTCTTTCAGGCCACGCAGTTCATCACGCTTACCGGCAACTGCCGCTTCGGTCAGAACTCGCGTCGTTTCCTGGAACGATGCTGCAGAGATGAAGGACTCGGTCGCCAAGGAAGCCTTGGTGATACCCAGCAGATCGCGTGAGAAGGTTGCTTCGATCTTACCTTCAGCAACAAGCTTACGGTTAGCAATCTTGACGCGTGATACTTCAGCCTGCTCGCCTTCCAGGAACTCGGTGCCACCAGCGCTGACGATGGTGCCTTTACGCAGCATCTGACGAACGATAACTTCGATGTGTTTATCGTTAATCTTAACGCCTTGCAGACGGTAAACTTCCTGCACTTCGTTGGTGATATAGCGGGTAACCGCATGAACACCACGCAGACGCAGAATGTCGTGCGGAGATTCCGGGCCGTCAGAAACAACGTCACCGCGCTCCACAATTTCGCCTTCAAATACGTTGAGCTGACGCCATTTCGGGATCATCTCTTCGTAAGCGTCGCTGCCGTCCAGTGGGGAGATAACCAGGCGACGTTTGCCTTTGGTCTCTTTACCGAACGAGATAATCCCGCTGATTTCAGCCAGGATTGCCGGCTCTTTCGGACGACGTGCTTCGAACAGATCCGCAACGCGTGGCAGACCACCGGTGATGTCCTTGGTACCGCCGGATTCCTGAGGAATACGCGCCAGGGTATCACCCGCACCGATCTGAATGCCGTCTTCCAGCTGCACAATCGCTTTACCCGGCAGGAAGTATTGAGCAGGCATATCAGTACCTGGGATCAATACGTCGTCGCCTTTGGCATCAACGATTTTCAGTGCCGGACGCAGGTCTTTACCGCTACCGGTACGTTCTGCGCTGTCCAGTACCACCAGAGAAGACAAACCGGTCAGTTCGTCGGTCTGGCGGGTAATGGTCTGGCCGTCAACCATATCAGCAAAGCGGATGAAACCGCTCACTTCGGTAACCACCGGCATGGTGTGCGGATCCCAGTTAGCAACGGTTTCGCCGCCGTTAACTTCTGCACCATCACCTTTGCCCATTACAGAACCGTAAGGCACTTTGTAGCTTTCTTTGGTACGGCCGAATTCGTCGATCAGCTTCAGTTCTGTGTTACGAGAAGTAATCACCAGCTTGCCTGCGGCGTTCATAACGAACTTCACATTGCTCAGCTTCAGAGTACCCTTGTTTTTCACCTGGATGCTGGATTCAGCCGCCGCACGAGATGCCGCACCACCGATGTGGAACGTACGCATCGTCAGCTGTGTACCTGGCTCACCAATTGACTGTGCCGCGATAACGCCGATAGCTTCGCCTTTGTTGATGATGTGGCCACGTGCCAGGTCACGACCATAGCAGTTTGCACACACACCAAAGTCGGTTTCACAGCTAACAACGGAACGGACTTTAACGCTGTCGACAGAGTTCTCTTCCAACAGGTCACACGTCTTCTCGTTCAGCAGAGTGTTGCGTGGCACCAAGATGTCAGCCGTGCCCGGCTTGATGATATCTTCAGCAGTCACACGACCCAGAACGCGTTCACGCAGTGGCTCTTTAACGTCACCACCTTCGATAACCGGGGTCATCATGATGCCGTTGTGAGTACCACAGTCGTCTTCAGTCACTACCAGATCCTGCGCCACGTCAACCAGACGACGGGTCAGATAACCGGAGTTTGCTGTTTTCAGTGCTGTATCCGCCAAGCCTTTACGAGCACCGTGCGTGGAGATGAAGTACTGGAGTACGTTCAGACCTTCACGGAAGTTCGCGGTGATTGGCGTTTCGATGATGGAGCCGTCTGGCTTCGCCATCAGGCCACGCATACCGGCCAACTGACGAATCTGAGCGGCGGAACCACGAGCACCGGAGTCGGCCATCATAAAGATGCTGTTGAAGGAAACCTGCTGTTCCACCACGCCGTCACGGTTAACCACGTCTTCAACCGACAGGTTTTCCATCATCGCTTTAGCAACACGTTCGTTCGCCGCAGCCCAGATATCGATCACTTTGTTGTAACGTTCGCCGGCGGTTACCAAACCAGACTGGAACTGCTCCTGGATCTCGGCAACTTCGGTTTCCGCTTCTTCGATGATCTCCGCTTTTTTCGCCGGGATCACCATGTCATCGATACCTACAGAAGCACCTGAACGGGCAGCGTAAGCAAAACCGGTGTACATGATCTGGTCAGCAAAGATAACGGTCGGCTTCAGGCCCAGGATGCGGTAACAGGTGTTCAGCATCTTGGAAATCGCTTTCTTGCCCAGAGGCTGGTTAACGATCGAGTACGGCAGACCTTTTGGTACGATCATCCACAGGATGGCACGACCAATGGTGGTATCAACAATAGTGGTCTGGTGAACGGATTCGCCTTCGGTATTTTTGATCTCTTCTGTAATACGCACTTTTACGCGTGCATGCAAAGAGGCCAGACCGGCGCGATAAACACGTTCAGCTTCTTTAGGACCCGTCAGAACCATGCCTTCGCCTTTGGCGTTAACACAGTCACGAGTCATATAGTACAGACCCAATACAACGTCCTGCGAAGGAACGATGATTGGCTCGCCGTTCGCGGGTGACAGGATGTTGTTGGTAGACATCATCAACGCACGCGCTTCCAACTGGGCTTCCAGCGTCAGCGGTACGTGAACAGCCATCTGGTCACCATCGAAGTCGGCGTTGTATGCCGCACAAACCAGCGGGTGCAGCTGGATCGCTTTACCTTCGATCAGAACCGGTTCAAACGCCTGGATACCCAAACGGTGCAGGGTTGGTGCACGGTTCAGCAGTACCGGGTGTTCGCGAATAACTTCGTCCAGGATATCCCAGACAACCGCTTCTTCACGCTCAACCATTTTCTTGGCGGCTTTGATGGTTGTGGCCAGGCCACGCAGTTCCAGCTTGCCGTAGATGAACGGTTTGAACAGCTCCAGTGCCATTTTCTTCGGCAGGCCACACTGATGCAGACGCAGGTATGGACCTACGGTGATGACAGAACGACCAGAGTAGTCAACACGTTTACCCAACAGGTTCTGACGGAAACGACCCTGCTTACCTTTGATCATGTCGGCCAAAGATTTCAGAGGACGCTTGTTGGAACCGGTGATGGCACGACCGCGACGGCCGTTATCCAGCAGGGCATCAACCGCTTCTTGCAGCATACGCTTTTCGTTGCGCACGATGATGTCCGGCGCAGCCAGATCCAGCAGGCGCTTCAGACGGTTGTTACGGTTGATCACGCGGCGGTACAGATCGTTCAGATCTGAGGTCGCGAAACGGCCACCATCCAGTGGAACCAACGGACGCAGATCTGGCGGCAGTACCGGCAATACCGTCAGGATCATCCACTCTGGCTTGTTGCCAGACTGTACGAACGCTTCCAGCAGCTTGATACGCTTGGTCAGTTTCTTACGCTTGGTTTCGGAGTTGGTTTCGTTCAGCTCTTCACGCAGCTGCTCACACTCGGCTTCCAGATCCATGTTTTTCAACAGGGCCTGGATAGCTTCCGCACCCATCTTGGCGTCGAATTCATCACCGAACTCTTCCAGCGCATCCAGATACTGCTCTTCAGTCAGGATCTGACGACGCTCGAGGTTGGTCATACCGCCTTCAACAACCACATAGGATTCGAAGTACAGTACACGTTCGATGTCACGCAGCGGCATATCCAGCAGCAAACCGATGCGGGATGGCAGCGATTTCAGGAACCAGATGTGCGCAGTTGGAGAAGCCAGCTCGATGTGGCCCATACGCTCACGGCGCACTTTAGTCTGGGTCACTTCAACGCCGCACTTCTCACAGATCACGCCGCGGTGTTTCAAGCGCTTGTACTTACCGCACAGGCACTCGTAATCTTTTACCGGCCCAAAGATACGGGCACAGAAAAGGCCGTCACGTTCTGGTTTGAACGTACGGTAGTTAATGGTTTCCGGCTTTTTAACTTCACCGAACGACCAGGAACGGATCATGTCTGGCGATGCCAGAGCAATCTTGATCGCATCAAACTCTTCGGTCTTAGTTTGCGCTTTCAGAAACTTCAATAAGTCTTTCACGGATTGGCTCCTGTCGGAGTTAAACCTGTTGGGCGCACGCTGACAAATCGCGCGCCCGTGTGACCTGAACAACCACCCTCTGGCTCCCTAAGGCCGGGAGCCAGAGCCGGAAAAACGATTACTCGTCTTCCAGTTCGATGTTGATACCGAGCGAGCGAATTTCTTTCAACAATACGTTGAAGGACTCCGGCATGCCTGGTTCCATACGGTGATCGCCATCCACGATGTTTTTGTACATCTTGGTACGGCCGTTGACGTCATCCGACTTAACGGTAAGCATTTCCTGCAAGGTGTAAGCTGCGCCGTATGCTTCCAGGGCCCATACTTCCATCTCACCGAAGCGCTGACCACCGAATTGCGCCTTACCACCCAGCGGCTGCTGAGTAACCAAGCTGTAAGAACCGGTAGAACGCGCGTGCATTTTATCGTCGACCAAGTGGTTCAGTTTCAGCATGTACATATAGCCTACGGTTACCTGGCGCTCGAATTGCTCGCCGGTACGGCCATCAAACAGCGTAATCTGACCAGAAGTCGGGATACCGCCCATTTCCAGTAATTGCTTGATTTCTGTCTCTTTGGCACCATCGAAGACTGGCGTTGCGATTGGCATACCTTTTTTCAGGTTCTCTGCCAGACGCAAGACTTCGTCGTCGGTGAAGGTGTTCAGATCGACTTTCTGGCAAACGTCGTCGCCCAGATCGTAAGCTTTCTGGATGAACTCACGCAGTTTGGCGACTTCCTGCTGCTGCTTGAGCATCTGGTTGATTTTCTCACCAATGCCTTTCGCAGCCATGCCCAGGTGGGTTTCCAGGATCTGACCAATGTTCATACGTGAAGGAACGCCCAGCGGGTTCAGTACGATGTCAACCGGCGTGCCGTTTTCATCATAAGGCATATCCTCGATCGGGTTGATCTTGGAGATAACACCCTTGTTACCGTGGCGGCCTGCCATCTTGTCACCCGGTTGGATCTGACGTTTAACTGCCAGATAAACCTTAACGATTTTCAGCACGCCTGGTGCCAGATCGTCGCCTTGAGTGATCTTACGACGCTTGGCTTCCAGCTTCTTCTCGAAGTCGGATTTCAGTTCGTCATACTGCTCTGCCAGCTGTTCCAGCTGGTTTTGCTTTTCTTCGTCGGTCAGGCCCAGTTCCAGCCAGCGATCGCGTGGCAGCTTGCTCAGTTTCTCGGCTTCGATGCCACCGGCAACCAGCACTGCGTGGATACGCGCGAACAAACCGGCTTCCAGGATCTGCAGTTCTTCAGTCAGGTCTTTCTTCGCCTGCTTCAACTGCATCTCTTCGATTTCCAACGCACGCTTGTCTTTTTCCACGCCATCGCGGGTGAAGACCTGCACGTCGATAACCGTACCGGAAACGCCGTTTGGTACACGCAGAGAAGAATCTTTAACGTCAGAGGCTTTCTCACCGAAGATTGCACGCAGCAGCTTCTCTTCTGGCGTCAGTTGGGTTTCGCCTTTCGGCGTTACCTTACCAACCAGAATGTCGCCACCGGTCACTTCCGCACCGATATACACGATACCGGATTCATCCAGTTTGGAGAGCGCCGCTTCACCCACGTTAGGGATGTCGGCGGTGATCTCTTCAGGCCCCAGTTTGGTGTCACGAGACACGCAAGCCAGTTCCTGGATATGGATGGTGGTGAAGCGATCTT
Source organism: Serratia sp. L9 (assembly GCF_050632285.1). Lineage (NCBI taxonomy): Bacteria > Pseudomonadati > Pseudomonadota > Gammaproteobacteria > Enterobacterales > Yersiniaceae > Serratia > Serratia sp. L9. The sequence goes on from NZ_CP192591.1 coordinate 713,574, forward strand.
CTTGTACCACACGCTCGGAGACCAGGATGGAGTCTTCGAAGTTGTAACCGTTCCAAGGCATGAACGCAACGCGCATGTTCTGGCCCAGCGCCAGTTCACCCAGGTCTGTAGATGGGCCATCTGCCAGCACGTCGCCGCGCGCGATTGGCTCACCCAGATTCACACACGGCATCTGGTTGATACAGGTGTTCTGGTTAGAACGGGTGTACTTGGTCAGGTTATAAATATCGATACCTGCTTCGCCCGGGTACATCTCATCTTCGTTAACTTTGATAACGATACGAGAAGCATCCACGTACTGGATCACGCCACCACGTTTGGCTACGGCGGTAACACCGGAGTCAACCGCAACAGCACGTTCCATACCGGTACCTACCAGCGGCTTGTCAGCACGCAGAGTTGGAACCGCCTGACGTTGCATGTTCGCACCCATCAATGCACGGTTGGCGTCATCGTGTTCCAGGAATGGAATCAGTGAAGCACCAACGGAGACAACCTGCTGGGTTGATACGTCCATATAGTCAACCTGATCGCGGCTGAACAGGCTTGATTCGCCACGGCTACGACAGGTGACCAGGTCTTCCATGAAGCGGCCGTCATCATCCAGGTTGGAGTTCGCCTGAGCGATAACGAAGTTGCCTTCTTCAATAGCAGACAGATAGTTGATTTCATCGGTAACCACGCCGTCACGCACGCGGCGGTACGGGGTTTCCAGGAAGCCATACTCGTTAGTCTGTGCGTACACAGACAAGGAGTTGATCAGACCGATGTTTGGACCTTCCGGCGTTTCGATTGGACACACGCGACCGTAGTGAGTCGGGTGTACGTCTCGAACTTCAAAGCCGGCACGTTCACGGGTCAGACCGCCTGGGCCCAATGCAGAAATACGACGCTTGTGCGTGATCTCGGATAACGGGTTGTTCTGGTCCATAAACTGAGACAGCTGGCTGGAGCCGAAGAACTCTTTCACCGCCGCCGAAATCGGCTTGGCGTTGATCATGTCCTGAGGCATCAGAGTGTCCAGATCGCCCAGTGACAGACGTTCTTTAACCGCACGCTCAACACGCACCAGACCTACACGGAACTGGTTCTCAGCCATTTCGCCAACAGAACGGATACGACGGTTGCCCAAGTGGTCGATATCGTCCACTTCGCCTTTGCCGTTACGGATATCGATGAGCTTCTTCATCACTTCAATGATGTCGTCTTTGCTCAGGATGCCCGAACCTTCAATCTCGTCACGCAGCAGAGAACGGTTGAACTTCATCCGGCCAACCGCAGACAGATCGTAGCGGTCTTCAGAGAAGAACAGGTTCTCGAACAGGCTTTCCGCCGCTTCACGCGTCGGTGGTTCACCAGGGCGCATCATGCGGTAGATTTCTACCAGTGCGCTCAGACGATCGCTGGTTGGGTCGACACGTACGGTCTCAGAGATGTACGCACCGTGGTCCAGGTCGTTGGTGAACAGCGTTTCAATACGCTTGTGGCCAGACTGGCTCAATTTGGCTAGCAGATCCAGCGACAGCTCCATGTTGGCTGCGCAGATCAACTCGCCAGTATTGGTATCGATATAGTCCTTCGCGGCCACTTTGCCTGCGATGTACTCAACCGGTACTTCAATGCTGTGAATTTCGTCTTTTTCGAGCTGACGGATATGACGAGCAGTGATACGGCGGGCTTTCTCAACGTAAATCTTACCGTTGGCTTCGATATCGAAGGACGCAGTTTCACCACGCAGACGCTCTGGAACCAGCTCCATCTGCAGCTTGTTATCACGGATCTCGAAGACAACTTTATCGAAGAACAGGTCAAGGATCTGTTCTGTAGTGAAGCTCAGCGCGCGCAGAATGATGGTCGCTGGCAGTTTGCGGCGACGGTCAATACGCACGAACAGGTTGTCTTTCGGGTCAAACTCGAAATCCAGCCATGAACCACGGTAAGGGATGATACGTGCGTTATACAGCACTTTACCCGAGGAGTGGGTTTTGCCCTTATCGCTGTCGAAGAACACACCAGGACTACGGTGGAGCTGGGATACGATAACCCTCTCAGTACCGTTAATTACAAAGGTACCGTTTTCGGTCATGAGCGGAATTTCGCCCATATAGACTTCTTGTTCCTTGATGTCTTTGACCGTACCTTCTGGTGCTTCACGTTCGTAGATTACCAGGCGCAGTTTAACGCGCAGCGGTGCAGAGTACGTCACACCACGGATCTGGCATTCTTTGACGTCGAACACCGGCTCACCAAGACGGTAGCTAACGTATTGCAGCTCCGAATTGCCACTGTAGCTCTGGATAGGGAAAACAGAACGGAATGCGGCTTCTAAGCCGTGTTGCCCTTCTGGATCTTGCTCGATAAACTTCTGGAACGAGTCAAGCTGGATAGAAAGGAGATAAGGTATGTCCAGAACTTGTGGACGCTTACCAAAATCCTTACGAATACGTTTTTTCTCGGTATAGGAGTAAACCATAGGGTTCCTCAGCTCGCTGAAAAGTAGAACCGCTCTGTCCGTCCGATATGGGACAGTTCATCATGCAACACCGTTTTATCGACCGGAAAGCGAGAACACTTTCCGCAATACTCTTTTCTATCACGCTTAAATCATTTCATTGCCTTTGCGACAGATTCGGCTGCAGCAAGGAGGGCAGTATATTAAGTCGTCGATAGAAAGAAATATTGGGGTTAGCCAGTAGCCAAACAGCGTGAAACTCTACTGACGCCCTACAGAGCAAAAAGGCTGGTGACCAAAAAGTCACCAGCCATCAGTCTGTTAGTTAAAACAGACTGCACTCAGAAAGCAGTGGCTTATTTAACTTCAACTTCAGCGCCAGCTTCTTCCAGAGCTTTTTTCAGTGCTTCAGCGTCGTCTTTGCTGATGCCTTCTTTCAGTGCTGCTGGTGCAGACTCAACCAGGTCTTTAGCTTCTTTCAGACCCAGGCCAGTTGCGCCACGTACTGCTTTGATTACTGCTACTTTGTTCGCGCCGATACCTTTCAGTACAACGTCGAATTCAGTTTTTTCTTCAGCAACTTCAGCGGCAGCAGCAGGACCTGCAGCTACAGCAGCAGCAGAAACACCGAACTTCTCTTCCATAGCGGCGATCAGTTCAACGATTTCCATTACAGACAGAGCTGCAACGCCTTCGATAATTTGGTCTTTAGTGATAGACATAACAAGAGTTCCTAAAATTCAGAAATAGTTTAAATACGTAAGCAAAGGCTAAGAAAAAGGGCTTATGCCGCTTCTTTCTGATCGCGCAGTGCAGCCAGAGTGCGAACCAATTTGCCAGCAGCGGCTTCTTTCATGGTTGCCATCAGGCGTGCGATTGCTTCATCGTAAGTAGGCAGAGTTGCCAAGCGGTCAATTTGTGCCGCAGGGATCAGCTCACCTTCAAAGGCCGCAGCTTTAACCTCAAATTTTGCATTCGCTTTCGCGAACTCTTTGAACAGACGAGCAGCAGCGCCCGGGTGTTCGTGAGAGAATGCAATCAAGGTAGGACCGACAAACGTGTCTTTCAGGCATTCGAACGGAGTGCCTTCAACTACGCGACGCATCAAGGTGTTGCGAACAACACGCATGTAAACGCCAGCTTCACGACCTGCTTTACGCAGTTCAGTCATTTTATCAACGGTAACGCCGCGAGAATCCGCAACAACCGCAGACAGCGCGCCTTTGGCTACTTCGTTGACTTCAGCAACAATCGCTTGTTTGTCTTGAAGATTTAATGCCATTAGCTTTTTGCTCCTGGATTAGCCGGGAAAATTCCCCGGAACTCACTTCACTCAACACCTTGTGTAAACACTCGGCGTTGAGCGGCTTAACACGGTGAGCAGAATCCAGCAAAGACATTCTATAAAAGAAAACTTTCTTTAGGCTCTGTCACCGTCTACGCAGGAAGAATTAAGTATCTTTCGATACACCTGCGGTCTTGGACGGAGGCCTGGATAGGCCAGGCTCCAACCGAAAAATCTTTTGTTCCACATATAGCAGAACCTTGGGGCATAAGATTCTAGACAAATCTTAACCCCAAGTCAAAGCGATAATCACAAAATGATTAGTTCGCTACAGCAGTCAAGCCGCTTTGATCGATAGCAACGCCAGCACCCATGGTGGTGGAGAGGCTAACTTTCTTGATGTACATGCCTTTCGCCTGTGATGGTTTAGCTTTTTTCAGCGCAACCAGCAGAGCTTCCAGGTTTTCTTTCAGCTTGTCTGTGTCGAAATCAACCTTACCGATGGTGGTATGGATGATGCCGTTTTTGTCGTTACGATAACGAACCTGGCCTGCTTTAGCATTTTTCACTGCTTCAGCAACGTTCGGAGTAACGGTACCCACTTTCGGGTTTGGCATCAGGCCACGTGGACCCAGGATCTGGCCCAGTTGACCAACAACGCGCATTGCATCCGGGGAAGCAATAACAACGTCGAAGTTCATTTCGCCTTTTTTGATCTGGTCAGCCAGATCTTCCATACCTACCAGCTCTGCGCCTGCAGCTTTAGCAGCTTCAGCGTTAGGGCCTTGGGCAAATACGGCAACGCGAACAGAACGACCGGTGCCGTGTGGCAGAACGGTAGCACCACGTACGTTTTGGTCTGATTTACGAGCGTCGATGCCGAGGTTAACAGCAACGTCAACGCTTTCTACGAATTTAGCGGTGGCCAGCTCTTTCAGCAGAGCAACAGCTTCGATGATGTCATACTGTTTAGTAGCATCAACTTTGTCACGGATCACGCGCATGCGCTTGGTCAGCTTAGCCATTTCTTAATCCTCCACTACCAGGCCCATGGAACGAGCAGTACCTTCGATGGAGCGAATCATCGCTTCAGCGTCAGAACCAGTCATGTCCGCAGCTTTGGTTTCTGCGATTTCACGTACCTGCGCACTTGTCACTTTACCCACTTTGTCTTTGTTCGGCTTACCAGAACCAGACTTGATACCAGCCGCTTTCTTCAACAGAACTGCTGCTGGAGGAGTTTTGGTAACGAAGGTGAAGGAGCGATCAGAATAAACTGTAATAACAACAGGGATCGGCAGACCTTTTTCAACGCTGTCAGTCTTAGCATTGAACGCCTTACAGAATTCCATGATGTTAACACCCTGCTGACCCAGAGCTGGACCAACTGGTGGGCTAGGGTTAGCCATACCGGCTGCAACTTGCAGCTTGACGTAGGCTTGTACTTTCTTGGCCATTGATATTTCCTCGTTTTGGGTAGTATCGCCTCTTTAGAGGCTCCCCGTGCTTTGTCCCGCCCTAAGAGCAGAACATCTAAAAACAAAAGGCGCGAAATTGTAGTTCAATTTCGCGCCTCTGACAAGCCACGAATCCTCTTGCCTAGCTGATTATTCGATCAGCCTTTTTCAACCTGAGCGAAGTCCAGCTCCACTGGCGTTGCACGGCCAAAGATGGAAACAGATACTTTCAGACGGCTCTTCTCGTAGTCCACTTCTTCGACAACGCCATTGAAGTCGGCAAATGGGCCATCGTTGACGCGTACCAATTCGCCCGGTTCGAACAGCGTTTTTGGACGTGGTTTATCACCAGCCTGCTGAAGGCGGTTCATAATCGCGTCCACTTCTTTATCGCTGATCGGTGCAGGACGATCGGAGGTCCCACCGATGAAGCCCATAACACGAGGAACACTGCGCACCAGATGCCAACTGGCATCGTTCATCACCATCTGAACCAATACATAGCCAGGGAAGAATTTACGCTCACTCTTGCGACGCAGGCCACCACGGATTTCAACCACTTCTTCAGTGGGCACCATGACTTCGCCGAACAGCTCTTCCATATCGTGCAGTTTGATGTGCTCGCGCAGCGATTGCGCAACGCGACCTTCAAAACCGGAAAACGCCTGAACGACGTACCAACGCTTTTTTGGGGCTTCAGACATTTTAGAACCTCAGGCCAGTAATAAACGATACCAGACGGACCAGAATACCATCCAGGCCCCACAGAATCAGTGACATCACGGCTGTTACCGCGGCAACGATCAACGTGGTGTGTAACGTTTCCTGACGAGTTGGCCAGATCACTTTACGTACTTCAGTACGCGCTTCACGCGCAAACGCAACGGTAGCTTTGCCTTTGGTGGTCATCAACGCCACTACACCTGCCACAGCAATGACCACGACAACTGCCAGCGCGCGCAATGGCAAGCTGAAATCACGGTAGTAATAGTTACCGACGATAGCCACAACCAACAGAACGGCGACGATTGACCACTTGGCCGCTTCAAGGCCGCGCCCGCTCCCTTGAGCCTCGGTATTCGCACTCATAAACCAACCTGTCACTAATGATTCGAACAAACAACTTTGCCTCGCAATGCGAGGCAAACCAAACCGATTAGATGCCGCTCGGCAGCATCTCGGTGTTTTACGCTATGACGTATTTCAGTCAATACTCTTTAAGAGCCCATCTCACCAATGATTATGACTGCAAAATCGCTGATGAGATAGGTTCTAGTTCACAGCGTAGAAAAAGGGCATCAAATGATGCCCTTTTAGCGCATGTCGCGTCAAATATTATCCGCAATTAAGCGATAACTTTAGCAACAACACCTGCGCCAACGGTACGGCCACCTTCACGGATTGCGAAACGCAGACCGTCGTCCATCGCGATTGGGTGGATCAGGGTAACAACCATGTTCACGTTATCGCCTGGCATTACCATCTCTACGCCTTCTGGCAGTTCGATGGTACCGGTCACGTCAGTGGTACGGAAGTAGAACTGCGGACGGTAGCCTTTAAAGAATGGCGTATGACGACCACCTTCATCTTTGCTCAGGATATACACTTCTGAGTCAAATTTGGTGTGTGGCTTGATAGAACCTGGTTTGGCCAGAACCTGACCACGTTCGATATCTTCACGCTTGATACCACGCAGCAGAACACCAACGTTCTCACCCGCACGGCCTTCGTCCAGCAGTTTGCGGAACATTTCTACGCCAGTACAGGTAGACTTAACGGTGTCTTTGATACCAACGATTTCGACTTCTTCGCCAACTTTAATGATACCGCGCTCAACACGACCGGTAACAACGGTACCACGACCAGAGATGGAGAATACGTCTTCGATTGGCAGCAGGAACGGCTTGTCGATAGCACGCTCTGGTTCTGGGATGTAAGAATCCAGGTGACCAGCCAGCTCGATGATTTTAGCTTCCCACTCAGCTTCGCCTTCCAGTGCTTTCAGTGCTGAACCACGAACAACCGGCAGGTCATCACCAGGGAAGTCATAAGCAGACAGAAGTTCACGAACTTCCATTTCTACCAGTTCCAGCAGCTCTTCATCATCAACCATGTCACATTTGTTCATGAATACGATGATGTAAGGAACGCCAACCTGACGACCCAGCAGGATGTGCTCACGAGTCTGAGGCATAGGGCCGTCAGTCGCTGCTACAACCAGGATAGCGCCGTCCATCTGAGCAGCACCGGTGATCATGTTTTTCACGTAGTCGGCGTGCCCTGGGCAGTCAACGTGCGCGTAGTGACGAGTCGGGGTGTCATATTCAACGTGAGAAGTGTTGATGGTGATACCACGAGCTTTTTCTTCTGGTGCGTTATCGATCTGGTCGAAAGCACGTGCAGAACCACCGTAGGTTTTAGCCAGAACGGTAGTGATTGCGGCAGTCAGGGTAGTTTTACCGTGGTCAACGTGGCCGATAGTACCGACGTTAACGTGCGGTTTTTTACGTTCAAACTTTTCTTTAGACATCGATAGTCCCTCTAAGACACGGATAAATCGGTGGTATCACCACATCAACCAAGCATTTGCTTGTTGAATCCAGAACAGAAAGAAAATCAGGGGGCGAGAAATTAAGAAGTGGTGCTGATAGGCAGATTCGAACTGCCGACCTCACCCTTACCAAGGGTGCGCTCTACCAACTGAGCTATATCAGCACATCTTGGAGCGGGCAGTGGGAATCGAACCCACATCATCAGCTTGGAAGGCTGAGGTAATAGCCATTATACGATGCCCGCATCCTGGAACTCGGCTACCTGACTTTTCTGTAGAATTTATAGGCGTAGAGAAGGATTGTTCGTCGCTTTGCTCTCCACCCTTCGTGCCGGCAACTTCCGTTACCCTGCGCGAACTTTTTTGAAGGTTTTCACCTTCTCCGATCGGCGCGAAACTCAGCGTTACCGTTCGGTGTGACCCAGAACTTTGGGTCTAAAATGGTGGTGGGGGAAGGATTCGAACCTTCGAAGTCTGTGACGGCAGATTTACAGTCTGCTCCCTTTGGCCGCTCGGGAACCCCACCAGATTTTAACTCTTAGCCTTGAATTACATTTACTTGATGGTGCCGGCTACCGGAATCGAACTGGTGACCTACTGATTACAAGTCAGTTGCTCTACCAACTGAGCTAAGCCGGCATCAAGTGCAGCGCATTCTAGGTAGACCTGACGGCCTATGCAACAAAAAAATTGCGTTCCATGCACTATCGCTCACAAATCAGCCGATTTCCGCATTTAGCTCGCAATTTTTAGCAGCCAAGAGACAATAACACAGCAACTTCACCCATCATTCTGAACAATTTTATTCGCGTCTTGCAAGTGCGCAATAACAAGTTCGGCTGCCTGCGGCACCAAAACAATTATCCCGATGAAAATCGGGATCGGTATCGATGCACCAAAATGATGAGAGTGCGCTTTGAAAGCGCATTTACTACACTTTTAATCCCGAACCAATCCCAGCAGCGCTGAACTGCTACATTGGCGCATTTATTGCTTGCTTCATTACCCCTTCCCGAGGAGGAATGACCAATGAAAATTGTTTTGATTAATGCAGCTACGCTACCCATTTATCGTGAAGAGCTGGCACGGTTACTGACTGACGCAGTGACTCATGGAGCCTCCGTTGGCTACGATACTCTCATCCCCCATGAAGATGCCGAGAGTTATTTCCACAGTCTGCGCCCAGCCCTGGCAAAAGGGGCACTACTGTTGTGGATTGCCCGAGACGAACGCGGTGTCATAGGAACAGTGCAACTCGATTTGTGCCAAAAACCTAATGGCCGCAACCGGGCCGAGGTACAGAAACTACTTGTCCACAGTCGTGCACGCCGCAATGGGGTTGGGCAGGCGTTGATGAAAGAATTGGAAAAAACGGCCCAGGCTCTCCAGAGGGGTCTACTTTATCTAGACACGCAGGCAGGTTCCGCAGCCGAAGGTTTATACCGTTCATTGGGCTATCATTGCCTTGGCGAAATGCCGGATTATGCCGCCACCCCCGATGGCTACTATCATCCAACGGTAATTTATTACAAACGCCTGTTTACCGTTAACCAACCTTCTCGAGCCATCGCCAGCTGACCTGAGAGCGGTATCATTGCTTATTGATACCGTCTTGCAACACATCTTTTAGCAAGTGCGCGCCTGTTCTCACTATCGGCATAAACTCATGCCTATCGATAACATTTGTGAAAAAAGTCTACGCCAAAAACCAAGCTGTCTATAATATGCAGCTTGTTTATTATCTGGAGTTGGCGTCCAGCGCCTTTCCCAACCTGCGTTAACAGGCAGAATTTGGCTTATGATAAAAAGAGATCAATCTTTAGCGACGCCTTACCTTCAGTTCGATCGTACCCAGTGGGCTGCGTTGCGAGATTCAGTACCGCTGACATTATCGGAAGAAGAGATTGTTAAACTCAAAGGGATTAACGAAGATCTCTCTTTGGAGGAGGTAGCTCAGATCTACCTGCCCCTTTCGCGACTGCTGAATTTCTACATCAGTTCTAACCTGCGCCGTCAGGCTGTTCTGGAACAGTTTCTGGGAACCGATGGCCAGCGCATTCCTTATGTGATCGGTATAGCTGGCAGTGTGGCCGTGGGCAAAAGCACAACGGCACGTTTGCTGCAGGCGTTATTGAGCCGTTGGCCAGAACATCGTAGTGTGGAACTGATCACTACCGATGGTTTTCTGCACCCGAACAAGGTGCTTAATGAACGCGGCCTGATGAAGAAAAAGGATTCCCGCAATCCTACGATATGCATAGCCTGGTGAAATTCGTCTCTGAGGTTAAATCTGGTGCCAAGCGTGTTACCGCACCGGTCTACTCTCATTTGATCTATGATGTCGTTCCCCAGGGGAATAAAGTTATTGAGCAACCTGATATTCTGATCCTTGAAGGGTTGAATGTCCTGCAAAGTGGCATGGATTATCCACATGATCCGCATCGGGTATTTGTTTCCGACTTTGTTGATTTCTCTATCTATGTCGATGCCCCCGAAGAGTTATTGCAGACATGGTATATTAACCGTTTTCTTAAATTCCGCCAGGGCGCATTCTCTAATCCGGATTCCTATTTCCATAACTATGCAAAGCTCCCTGAGACAGAGGCGGTTAATATAGCCACACAATTATGGAATGAAATTAACGGATTGAATTTACAGCAAAACATCCTGCCAACACGTGAAAGAGCCAGTTTAATTATGACCAAAAGCGCCAATCATGCGGTGGAAAGTGTTCGGCTTCGTAAGTAGGTAAAGAGAATAAGAGAGGCCCGTTGCCTCTCTTATTGTTTAAATTATTCTGCGCTGCGCAAAGATATTTCACCACCAATAAATGGCTTAATGACGCCACCCTGCTCAAGCAATAAGGCACCTTGCTGATCAATGCCTCGGGCAGTACCAAAAATTTGTTGCTCACCAATTAATAATTTTACCGGACGACCTATAAAGTTATCCAGAGCGCGCCAACGAGGAATAAACGGTGCAAGGCCTTCTATTTCAAATTCTCGTAGCGATTGGCGTAGCTCATTTAGCAACGTTGCCGCCAATTCATTGCGGTCGATAGTAATCCCGGCTTCCTGCAAGTTGATCCAACGTTGATCAATCTGGCTGGCATTGCTTTCCCGCATGGCCATATTAATACCGGCCCCCATAACCAGTTGGGCAGCATCCCCGGTTTTCCCTGTCAGTTCGACGAGAATACCTGCCAACTTGCGATCGTTAAGGTATAAATCGTTTGGCCATTTAACACGTACTTTTTCTGCCCCCAAGCGATGCAGCACTTCAGCCATCACAATACCAATAACCAAGCTCAATCCCATCGCAGCCGCAGGCCCTTGCTCAAGGCGCCAAAACATGGACAGATAGAGGTTGGCGCCGAAAGGAGAAACCCACTGTCGCCCGCGCCGCCCACGGCCTGCCTGCTGGTATTCTGCAATGCAAGCATCCCCGGAAGTCAGTTCTGTAATTCTATCCAGCAAATACTGGTTAGTTGAATCCACCACCGGTAACACCGTAACCCGTCGGTCTTTCAGCAGGCCGAGGATACGTTCCTCATCCAACAGATTAATGGCTGCTGGCAGGCTGTAACCCTTACCAGGGACAGTGAAGACGTCGACTCCCCACTCCCTAATCGTCTGAATATGCTTGTTAATCGCCGCGCGGCTCATCCCCAGAGATTCACCCAAATGCTCTCCAGAGTGAAATTCACCATCCGCCAGCAACGAGATAATTTTTAAAGGGACTCTGGTGTCTTTCATGACAACACCTCTACAGCATTCAGTTCGCCTATGGCACCAATAAAACGAACCTCTGGCTCTAACCAGACACCAAATTTGGACGCTACCGTATTGCGCACATGCCTTGCTAACGCGACCACATCCTGGCTGGAGGCATTATCGGCATTCACTAATACCAAAGCCTGCTGGCGATGCACTGCTGCGCCACCAATCTGATATCCCTTGAGCGAGCACTGGTCGATAAGCCAGCCAGCAGCCAGTTTCACTTGCCCATCCTGCTGCGGATAGTGTGGCATTGATGGGTATTGGGTCAGCAACTCATTGGCAGTTTCCCCACTCACTAGAGGGTTTTTAAAGAAGCTGCCAGCATTGCCCGTGATACTTGGATCCGGCAGCTTGCTGCGTCGCATAGCGCATACTGACTCAAACACTTGCAGCGGCGTTACAGTTTGCGGATCCAGTTTGGTAAGGTCACCATAATTAAGTTGCGGGCTCCACTGTTTATTAAGCCGTAAGCCAACTCCTACAATGACGAAACCATCTTTAAGCTCATGCTTAAAAATACTTTCACGGTAACCAAACTCACAGTCCTGATGATCTATGCGGTCGATCTCACCAGTTGTCAGATCCAGCAGATCGACATACTCACACACCTGCTTCAGCTCAATACCGTACGCCCCAATATTCTGGATTGGAGCTGAACCAACCAGACCAGGGATCAAAGCAAGGTTTTCCAGCCCTGGGATCCCACATTCAAGCGTATGACTTACCAGATGGTGCCAATTCTCTCCTGCACTGACATGGAGATGCCAAGCGTCATCCTGCTCCCGGATCTCAATACCTTTTAGGTTATTAATCATGACCGTTCCAGCAAAGTCTTCCAGGAACAGGACGTTACTTCCTTCCCCAAGAACCAGCATTGGCTCTTTGCGTTTTTGCGCTTTCTGCCAAGCTTTGATCATCATTTCGATTTGTTCAGCAATGACTAGATGCGCAGCATTGACCGGGAGCGCAAAAGTATTGTGATTTTTTAAAGAGGCGCTTTCAGTAGACATGATTTAAATACTCATACGCAATAAATTATCATCTAGTCTACTCGATTCGTCATCTATGGCTATTATTTGTTGTTATTGGCTTAATTTTTATTGTTACCTAATAGCGCTGGTGCTTATCAATTAAGATAAACAACTATAAAAATCATATAGATAAGATATTTACTTTATTTTTATCCAAGAAAAACCCTGGGTTATATAAAAGTTATAGTCATTAAATTTATGTATGAATATAGATTATGAGTATACAGCCAAAAACCATATGAATATTACCGGCTGAGATCTTTGTTATATTTAATCATTCCCGAACGGGTCCGGTAAACCAATCTTGCGCCAAAAAGGAGTGGGAGCCTTGTGGCTTTGCATTTTTCGCATAGCAAAAAGGCCATCCTTTCGGATGGCCTCTTGGCTTATTTGATGCCTGGCAGTGTCCTACTCTCGCATGGGGAGACCCCACACTACCATCGGCGCTACGGCGTTTCACTTCTGAGTTCGGCATGGGGTCAGGTGGGACCACCGCGCTATCGCCGCCAGGCAAATTCTGTTTCATCAACCCGCATCACTTTCGTCATGCCAGCCAATCCAATCTCGGAACTTCGCTGAAAATCAATCTCGTCTCTCTAAAACACCTTCGGTGTTGTAAGGTTAAGCCTCACGGTTCATTAGTACTGGTTAGCTCAATGCATCGCTGCACTTACACACCCAGCCTATCAACGTCTTAGTCTTAAACGTTCCTTCAGGGACCTTAAAGGCCCAGGGAAGACTCATCTCGAGGCAAGTTTCGCGCTTAGATGCTTTCAGCGCTTATCTTTTCCGCACGTAGCTACCGGGCAGTGCCATTGGCATGACAACCCGAACACCAGGGGTGCGTTCACTCCGGTCCTCTCGTACTAGGAGCAACCCCTCTCAATCTTCCAACGCCCACGGCAGATAGGGACCGAACTGTCTCACGACGTTCTAAACCCAGCTCGCGTACCACTTTAAATGGCGAACAGCCATACCCTTGGGACCTACTTCAGCCCCAGGATGTGATGAGCCGACATCGAGGTGCCAAACACCGCCGTCGATATGAACTCTTGGGCGGTATCAGCCTGTTATCCCCGGAGTACCTTTTATCCGTTGAGCGATGGCCCTTCCATTCAGAACCACCGGATCACTAAGACCTACTTTCGTACCTGCTCGAGCCGTCACTCTCGCAGTCAAGCTAGCTTATGCCTTTGCACTAACCTCACGATGTCCGACCGTGATTAGCTAACCTTCGTGCTCCTCCGTTACTCTTTGGGAGGAGACCGCCCCAGTCAAACTACCCACCAGACACTGTCCTCACCCCAGATTATGGGGCCGAGTTAGAACATCAAACATTAAAGGGTGGTATTTCAAGGTTGGCTCCATGCAGACTGGCGTCCACACTTCAAAGCCTCCCACCTATCCTACACATCAAGGCTCAATGTTCAGTGTCAAGCTATAGTAAAGGTTCACGGGGTCTTTCCGTCTTGCCGCGGGTACACTGCATCTTCACAGCGAGTTCAATTTCACTGAGTCTCGGGTGGAGACAGCCTGGCCATCATTACGCCATTCGTGCAGGTCGGAACTTACCCGACAAGGAATTTCGCTACCTTAGGACCGTTATAGTTACGGCCGCCGTTTACTGGGGCTTCGATCAAGAGCTTCGCCTTGCGGCTGACCCCATCAATTAACCTTCCAGCACCGGGCAGGCGTCACACCGTATACGTCCACTTTCGTGTTTGCACAGTGCTGTGTTTTTATTAAACAGTTGCAGCCAGCTGGTATCTGCGACTGGCTTCAGCTCCAGGAGTCAATCCTTTCACCTACGCGCCAGCGTGCCTTCTCCCGAAGTTACGGCACCATTTTGCCTAGTTCCTTCACCCGAGTTCTCTCAAGCGCCTGAGTATTCTCTACCTGACCACCTGTGTCGGTTTGGGGTACGATTCAATGTTACCTGATGCTTAGAGGCTTTTCCTGGAAGCTTGGCATCAACTACTTCTGCACCGTAGTGCATCGTCATCACGCCTCAGGGTTAATAGCATTCCGGATTTACCAGGAACACCCCCTACACGCTTAAACCGGGACAACCGTCGCCCGGCTAGCCTAGCCTTCTCCGTCCCCCCTTCGCAGTAACACCGAGTACGGGAATATTAACCCGTTTCCCATCGACTACGCCTTTCGGCCTCGCCTTAGGGGTCGACTCACCCTGCCCCGATTAACGTTGGACAGGAACCCTTGGTCTTCCGGCGAGCGGGTTTTTCACCCGCTTTATCGTTACTTATGTCAGCATTCGCACTTCTGATACCTCCAGCAGACCTCACAGTCCACCTTCAACGGCTTACAGAACGCTCCCCTACCCAACAACGCCTAAGCGTTGCTGCCGCAGCTTCGGTGCATGGTTTAGCCCCGTTACATCTTCCGCGCAGGCCGACTCGACCAGTGAGCTATTACGCTTTCTTTAAATGATGGCTGCTTCTAAGCCAACATCCTGGCTGTCTATGCCTTCCCACATCGTTTCCCACTTAACCATGACTTTGGGACCTTAGCTGGCGGTCTGGGTTGTTTCCCTCTTCACGACGGACGTTAGCACCCGCCGTGTGTCTCCCGTGATAACATTCTTCGGTATTCGGAGTTTGCATCGGTTTGGTAAGCCGGGATGGCCCCCTAGCCGAAACAGTGCTCTACCCCCGAAGATGAGTTCACGAGGCGCTACCTAAATAGCTTTCGGGGAGAACCAGCTATCTCCCGGTTTGATTGGCCTTTCACCCCCAGCCACAAGTCATCCGCTAATTTTTCAACATTAGTCGGTTCGGTCCTCCAGTTAGTGTTACCCAACCTTCAACCTGCCCATGGCTAGATCACCGGGTTTCGGGTCTATACCTTGCAACTATTCGCCCAGTTAAGACTCGGTTTCCCTACGGCTCCCCTATACGGTTAACCTTGCTACAAAATATAAGTCGCTGACCCATTATACAAAAGGTACGCAGTCACCCAACAAAGTAGGCTCCCACTGCTTGTACGTACACGGTTTCAGGTTCTATTTCACTCCCCTCGCCGGGGTTCTTTTCGCCTTTCCCTCACGGTACTGGTTCACTATCGGTCAGTCAGGAGTATTTAGCCTTGGAGGATGGTCCCCCCATATTCAGACAGGATGTCACGTGTCCCGCCCTACTCATCGAACTCACACCTTGTGCATTTTAGTGTACGGGGCTATCACCCTTTGCTGCGCGACTTTCCAGACGCTTCCACTAACACACAAACTGATTCAGGTTCTGGGCTCCTCCCCGTTCGCTCGCCGCTACTGGGGGAATCTCGGTTGATTTCTTTTCCTCGGGGTACTTAGATGTTTCAGTTCCCCCGGTTCGCCTCGTATGGCTATGTATTCACCATACGATAGTGCAACGGATTGCACTGGGTTTCCCCATTCGGGTATTGCCGGTTGTAACGCTTCATATCAGCTTACCGACACTTTTCGCAGATTAGCACGCCCTTCATCGCCTCTGACTGCCTAGGCATCCACCGTGTACGCTTAGTCACTTAACCTCACAACCCGAAGGTGTCTTTTCTTTATTGGTGTGGCTGCGAACACACTCTGCTGCGTTGTTCCGTGCGCGCAATCCTCATGGACCTTAAGTCCACTGCGGTTGCTGTGCGCGGTACGCCTTGCCGAGTATCTTCTCGCTCACACTGCAACAAGGAAGATGACCTTCGTATTGCAATTATTTGAGAGACTCTATGACAGGTTACTCCTTACCCCAATAGTTCTACGGAGGGATAAGTTTCAGCTGTCATGTTTCAATTTTCAGCTTGTTCCAGATTGTTAAAGAGCAATATCTTAAACACGACTCGTGAGAGTCATCTTTAAGATTTTTGGGTTATAAATAACCGGTGATAATGTCTTTCACTCATTATCGGATGGCGTCCCCAAGGGGATTCGAACCCCTGTTACAGCCGTGAAAGGGCAGTGTCCTAGGCCTCTAGACGATGGGGACACGAAAATCCGATCAGACATTATGTCCTAATCGGTTCGTATCAGCATGAGTCAGGGACTCATTACATCAACAGGTAGCGCTTTGCTCGTTACTTTTTCATCAGACAATCTGTGTGGACACTGCACTCAACCAATATCTTTAGGTAAGGAGGTGATCCAACCGCAGGTTCCCCTACGGTTACCTTGTTACGACTTCACCCCAGTCATGAATCACAAAGTGGTAAGCGCCCTCCCGAAGGTTAAGCTACCTACTTCTTTTGCAACCCACTCCCATGGTGTGACGGGCGGTGTGTACAAGGCCCGGGAACGTATTCACCGTAGCATTCTGATCTACGATTACTAGCGATTCCGACTTCACGGAGTCGAGTTGCAGACTCCGATCCGGACTACGACATACTTTATGAGGTCCGCTTGCTCTCGCGAGTTCGCTTCTCTTTGTATATGCCATTGTAGCACGTGTGTAGCCCTACTCGTAAGGGCCATGATGACTTGACGTCATCCCCACCTTCCTCCGGTTTATCACCGGCAGTCTCCTTTGAGTTCCCACCATGACGTGCTGGCAACAAAGGATAAGGGTTGCGCTCGTTGCGGGACTTAACCCAACATTTCACAACACGAGCTGACGACAGCCATGCAGCACCTGTCTCACAGTTCCCGAAGGCACTAAGCTATCTCTAGCGAATTCTGTGGATGTCAAGAGTAGGTAAGGTTCTTCGCGTTGCATCGAATTAAACCACATGCTCCACCGCTTGTGCGGGCCCCCGTCAATTCATTTGAGTTTTAACCTTGCGGCCGTACTCCCCAGGCGGTCGACTTAACGCGTTAGCTCCGGAAGCCACGCCTCAAGGGCACAACCTCCAAGTCGACATCGTTTACAGCGTGGACTACCAGGGTATCTAATCCTGTTTGCTCCCCACGCTTTCGCACCTGAGCGTCAGTCTTTGTCCAGGGGGCCGCCTTCGCCACCGGTATTCCTCCAGATCTCTACGCATTTCACCGCTACACCTGGAATTCTACCCCCTCTACAAGACTCTAGCTTGCCAGTTTCAAATGCAGTTCCCAAGTTAAGCTCGGGGATTTCACATCTGACTTAACAAACCGCCTGCGTGCGCTTTACGCCCAGTAATTCCGATTAACGCTTGCACCCTCCGTATTACCGCGGCTGCTGGCACGGAGTTAGCCGGTGCTTCTTCTGCGAGTAACGTCAATGCCCAGCGCTATTAACACTGAACCCTTCCTCCTCGCTGAAAGTGCTTTACAACCCGAAGGCCTTCTTCACACACGCGGCATGGCTGCATCAGGCTTGCGCCCATTGTGCAATATTCCCCACTGCTGCCTCCCGTAGGAGTCTGGACCGTGTCTCAGTTCCAGTGTGGCTGGTCATCCTCTCAGACCAGCTAGGGATCGTCGCCTAGGTGAGCCATTACCCCACCTACTAGCTAATCCCATCTGGGCACATCCGATGGTGTGAGGCCCGAAGGTCCCCCACTTTGGTCCGAAGACGTTATGCGGTATTAGCTACCGTTTCCAGTAGTTATCCCCCTCCATCGGGCAGTTTCCCAGACATTACTCACCCGTCCGCCGCTCGTCACCCAGAGAGCAAGCTCTCCTGTGCTACCGCTCGACTTGCATGTGTTAGGCCTGCCGCCAGCGTTCAATCTGAGCCATGATCAAACTCTTCAATTAAAAGCTTGATTTGCTGCAACTCGTGCAGCGATGCTCGAAAATTAACTTTCGTAATAATTCATTCGCATGAATTACTGCTTGGTCACTCTTCAAGACTTGATATTTTTTTGCCACCGAGGTGGCTGGATATCGTCTTGTGAGTGCCCACACAGATTGTCTGATAAATTGTTAAAGAGCGTTGGTTACCGCCATCTTTCTCGGTAACGCGGGAGGTGCATATTACGCTTTCCCGCTGAAGAGTCAACCTTTTTCTCTTGCGAGAGGCGGTGTTTTCACCGGGTTGCTTCTTCCTGGCTGGGCGACATTCTTTGCTATCAAGGAGTCGTTGTTCCCGGTCAGTGGAGGCGCATTATAGGGAGTTCTGAGAACGCCGCAACCCCTAAATTCAAAAAACTTTTCAAGCGCGGTTTTTTCGGCAAAACGCTGTACAAGGCAGCGTTTTTGTTACTTTTCGTACTGGATACGGCTGAATTCCTGGGTAAAACGGTCCACCTGCTGCCAATCTGTATATTCCACTTCTTTGCTGGTATCCGTTTCTCCCCCGTCATCTTCATAATAAAACGGATCATGACACGGTCTAACCAACGATAACGTGGATAACGCAAAGCCCCGGCAAAGACGGCACACTGCTTTGGCTGCCAGGGTGACGAAAGCAAGAACTTGCGGGTATAGGCATTGGTTTGAGGTGAACGTTTTTCCGGTTTACGTGCCGTCAGGTTAACGGCAAAGAAAGCGCTGGGCATTTGATTGAGTTTCGCGGCATGTTTTTTGACAAACTTCATTAATGCCGGTTGAAAATGCCCATAACGCACCGAAGCGCCTATGAGTATCTGCTGGTACTGATCCAGCTCGATATCCCCAGCCTGTTGCAGATCGATAACGTCGCAGTTCAGGTTACCCTGCAATTTGTTAGCTATATAAGAAGCAATAGAGTGAGTTTGTCCGTCACGGCTCGAATAGAGAATTAATGCCTTCATGGCGTTACTCCTTTTATAGTGTTATTCACGCCAGAACGTCGGCGTGAAAAGAACCAGCAGCGTAAACACTTCCAAGCGCCCAAACAGCATGGTCAATACCAGTATCCACTTTGCCGGTGGTGGCATAGTTGTAAAGTTATCAGCGACAACGCCAAGGCCAGGCCCGAGGTTGTTGAGCGTGGCCGTAACCGCAGCAAACGCCGAAAAGTCATCAACACCGGTAGCGATAATAGCCAGCATGCTGACGATAAATACCAACGCATAGGCTGAGAAAAAGCCCCACACCGCTTCGAGAATGCGCTCCGGCAATGCGCGATTGCCCAGTTTGATGGTGTAAACCGCATTTGGGTGCACTAACCGCTTCAACTCACGCGAGCCTTGCAGATACAGCAGCAGGATACGGATTACCTTCAAGCCGCCGCCGGTTGACCCCGCACAACCACCGATAAAAGCAGAACAGAGCAGCAGCATGGGCAGGAACAACGGCCATTTGGCAATACTGTCAGTAGTGAACCCTGCGGTAGTAGCCATAGATACCACCTGGAAGAAAGCCTGATTGATGGTTTCCATGCCGCTTTTATATACGCCATGCCACCACAAAATCAGGGTACACACCAACACCAGGGTAAACTGCACCGCGATAAACATACGGAATTCGGGATCTCGCCAATACACTTTCAAGCTGCGCCCGCTCAACAAGGCAAAGTGTAGGCCGTAGTTACAGCCGGAGATCAACAGGAAAATAGCAATGATGGTGTTAATGGTCGGGCTGGCAAAATAGCCAACGCTGGCGTCATGCGTGGAAAATCCACCAATAGCAATTGTAGAGAAGCTATGCCCGATAGCATCAAACACCGACATCCCTGCCCCCCAAAGCGCCAACGCACAAGCAATCGTCAGCAACACATAGATCAGCCACAGGGTTTTGGCCGTTTCGGCTATACGTGGCCGCATCTTGTTATCTTTCAACGGGCCAGGCATTTCCGCTCGGTACAACTGCATGCCACCGACACCAAGGATAGGCAGTATGGCAACTGCCAGCACGATGATCCCCATTCCTCCCATCCATTGCAGCATCTGGCGGTAGAACAGAATAGCTTTCGGTAAGGAATCCAGACCCACCAGCGTCGTAGCGCCGGTAGTGGTTAAACCGGAGAAAGATTCAAAGAAGGCATCAGTTAAAGATAAATTGGGCCGCTCGGAAAACAGGAAAGGCAATGCCCCGACGCTGCCCAATACCGTCCAGAACAACACCACGATGAGGAAACCCTCACGCGGTTTTAATTCGTGTTTCTGCTTGCGGTTTGGCCACCACAGCATCAAACCAATCGTCACTGCCACAAAGAAGGTCTGGCTGAATGCCCGCCCCGCTCCGTCGCGGTATATCAATGCCACCAGACCAGGAATAAACATCGTCCCGGAAAACAGGATGACCAGCAGACCCACGATACGGGTTATGGCGCGAAAATGCATTTCAGCACGATCCTTAGCAATTCAATTGGTGGGAATTATTGCGATATAGGGATTAATTGCAAATTTCCGCGACTAAGGTCACGTAATTTATTCCCGAATGCCTCAATGCCCATGGCCGGTAAAGCCAGGTGCAGTCTAACGGCTGCACCGTATTCCCCATGCACAATTCGCCCTTCACTTTACTGCAGAAGATTTTCTATCAGTGCCAGCTGTGCATAGTCGCACTGCAAAGTATATTCGACCTGCGGCACCTTGTAGCTGACAAGCAGTTGTTTCAATGCCTGTTGCACGCCACCGCTGTAAGCTCTCACCAGGCCGCCGGTTCCCAGCTTGACTCCACCGTAGTAACGCACCACCACTGCAGTGATCTCACCAATACCACTGCCCATTAATTGAGCCAGGATAGGTTTGCCAGCCGTACCCGAAGGTTCGCCATCATCGGAAAACCCCAGTTGCTGCGAATCATCCGGCGCTCCGGCAACAAAAGCCCAGCAATGATGCCGGGCTGTTGGGTGTTCTTCTCGAACCTGCTGGATAAAAGCTTTGGCCGCCTCCGCCCCACAGGTTGGTGCCAACAAGGTGATAAAGCGGCTTTTCTTTATCTCTTCACTCACGCTGATAACAGCGCCAGGGATCGGGTAAGGCTGCATCAGGCCAGATTCAGATCACGCGTCATATTCTCGATACGCTTCTCATGAATCACAATATTGTCCTCAATACGGATCCCGCCGTAAGGTTTCAGCGCATCGATACGGTCCCAGGCAAAATGCTTACTGAATTCGCCAGTACGCCACGGAGCCAGCAGGGACTCAATAAAATACATGCCTGGCTCGATAGTCATTACCATGCCAGGTTGCAATATGCGGGTGCAACGCAAGAAGGGATATTTGGCGGGTGCGGCCAGATGGGTCCCATTCTCATCCTGCATAAAACCGGCAGCGTCATGTACCTGCAATCCAAGCGGGTGGCCTAAGCCATGCGGCAGGAATGGGCAGGTAAGCCCTTGCTCAACCATGGCCTCTTCACTGATCCCACTCACCAGCTTGTGGCTTTTCAACAGTTTGGCGATGCGCTGATGCATTTGCACGTGGTAATCGGTGTAACGCACTCCAGCTTTTATCGTGCCAATCAATGCCAGCTGTTCGTTATTCAGATCCTTCACCAGATGGGCGAAAGCATTGTCATTCTGGCCTGCATAAGTACGGGTCAGATCCGCCGCGTAGCCGTTATATTCCGCACCAGCGTCAATCAGGAAACTACGGGTTTCAGCCGGGGGCTGATGGTCCAGCTTGGTATAATGCAACACCGCTGCATGTTCGTTCAGAGCCACGATGTTATCGTAAGGCACATTGGTATCGCGATGGCCGGTCGCAGTCAGGTACGCCTGGTTGATATCAAACTCACTCATACCTGATTGGAAAGCTTCGTGTGCGGCACGATGCCCCATCACGGCCGTTTTTTGCGCCTCGCGCATACAGGCCAGCTCATAGCCAGTTTTGATCGAACGATGGAAATCCAGGAAATTCAGCACTGCCTGAGGGTTGATGTTGTCTGCTGCAATGCCAAGAGAAAGAGCGCGCTGTTGCGCATAACCAATATAGCCTACACGCTCACGCTGTTGCGGCAGTTGGCTGGCAATATCATCCGCATTGGTCAACGGCTGCAATTCAATGGATTTGGTCCAGAAACTGTTCGGTAACGGTTCAACACTATGCCAGTAATCCACCGGAGCATAGAACCATAGCTTTGGTTTGTTAACGCCATCCACCCACAGCCAGCAGTTCGGTACTGAAGTGACCGGCACCCACGCTTTGAAGTTGGCGTTCACCTTAAACGGATAGTTATGGTCATCCAGAAATACCCGTTGCAGTTCACCAGAGTGGATCAGCAACGCATCCAGTTTATTGCGCTCTAATACTTCACGAGCTCGTTTTTGCAGCGTTACCAGGTGGTCGTTATACAAAGAAGCCAGCGTTTCCATCACAGTACCCTTATGCCCTCAGAAAGGAAGATGTCATCTTAACACACTGATTCTGCGCTCCAAGCCCATCTCATCATGCATGTAACAGTGTAGAGGAAGAGGTAAACCGCCAAATCCTCTGCCGTAGGCCAGAAAAATAACATTGCTTTATATCAATGAATTAGCCATTCACCCTGTGATCGAGTTTGCAAATTTGCAATCTATTATTTGCAAATTGTTAACATAAAAACCACACTCCTCAGCATCTGGTCATACCAGATCATAAGCGCTGATTCAGGAGATAGACATGCTCTACCAAGGCGAAACATTACAAGTACACTGGCTCGAAAACGGCATCGCCGAGCTGGTGTTCAACGCACCAGGCTCGATCAACAAGCTGGATACCAGCACCGTTGCCAGTCTGGGTGGTGCGCTCGACGTGCTGGAAAAGCAGACCGAGCTGAAAGGGTTGCTGCTGCGCTCTTCTAAAGCCGCATTTATTGTGGGTGCCGATATCACCGAGTTCCTCTCGCTGTTTGCCGCACCGGCTGAAAAGCTGCACGAATGGTTGGTATTTGCCAACGCTATTTTCAACCGCCTCGAAGATTTACCGGTGCCGACCATTGCAGCCATTAATGGTTATGCATTGGGTGGAGGTTGCGAATGCATCCTGGCGACCGATTTCCGTATAGCCTCCCCGGATGCACGTATCGGCCTGCCAGAAACCAAACTGGGCATCATGCCAGGATTTGGCGGTTCAGTGCGCTTGCCACGCCTGTTGGGTAACGATAGCGCTCTGGAAATCATTGCCGCCGGGAAAGATATCGGGGCAAAAGATGCACTCAAAGTCGGGCTGGTTGATGCGGTAGTAGCACCAGAAAAACTGGTGGAAGCCGCGCTGAAAGTCCTGCAGCAGGCGATCGACGGCCAACTCGACTGGCGTGCCCAGCGCCAACCGAAGCTGGAACCGCTGAAACTGAGCCCGATTGAAGCCGCCATGAGCTTCACCACAGCCAAAGGCATGGTGCTGCAAACCGCTGGCAAACATTACCCTGCCCCAATGACTGCGGTAAAAACTATCGAAGCAGCCGCCAAGTTAGGCCGTGACGAAGCGCTGAAGTTGGAAACGGCCAGCTTCGTGCCTTTGGCACGCTCTAATGAAGCACGCGCCTTGGTGGGCATTTTCCTCAACGATCAATTCGTGAAAGGCCAGGCGAAAAAACTGGCAAAAAACATTGAGGCTCCCAAGCAGGCCGCCGTTCTGGGTGCCGGGATCATGGGGGTGGGATTGCCTACCAATCGGCATTGAAAGGTGTGCCGGTGATCATGAAAGACATCAGTGACAAATCTCTGACGCTAGGCATGAATGAAGCGGCCAAGTTACTGAACAAGCAGTTGGAACGTGGAAAGTTGGATGGACTGAAGATGGCTCAGGTGCTGTCGACCATCCAGCCAACACTGGATTACGCCGGTATTGAGCGTGCCCAACTGATTGTCGAAGCGGTAGTGGAAAACCCGAAAGTAAAAGCGGCGGTATTGTCTGAAGTGGAAGGTCTGATCGGTGAAGACACCGTTCTTGCCTCTAACACTTCGACCATCCCGATTAATCACCTGGCAAAATCGTTGAAGCGCCCGCAAAACTTCTGCGGCATGCACTTCTTCAACCCGGTGCACCGCATGCCGCTAGTTGAAATTATTCGTGGTGAACAAACCAGTGACAGCACCATCGCCGCCGTAGTGGCCTATGCCACTCGCATGGGTAAAACGCCAATCGTGGTCAACGATTGCCCTGGATTCTTTGTTAACCGCGTGCTGTTCCCGTATTTCGCCGGTTTCAGCCTGCTGCTGCGTGACGGTGCTGATTTCCGCCAGATTGACAAAGTAATGGAAAAACAGTTTGGCTGGCCAATGGGCCCAGCTTATCTGTTAGACGTGGTGGGTATTGATACCGCTCACCATGCACAAGCGGTGATGGCCAGCGGTTTCCCCGAGCGTATGGGTAAAGATTACCGCGATGCAATCGACGTGATGTTCGATAACCAGCGTTTCGGCCAGAAAAACCAGTTGGGCTTCTACCGTTACAGCCAGGATAGCAAAGGCAAGCCGCGTAAAGATAACGATGAGCAAACCGATGCCCTGCTGGCAGAAGTGAGCCAAGCGGCACTGACCATCAGCGGTGAAGAGATCATCGCTCGCATGATGATCCCGATGATCAACGAAGTGGTACGCTGCCTGGAAGAAGGCATCGTGGCCAGCCCGGCAGAAGCAGATATGGCGTTGGTCTATGGCATCGGCTTCCCTCCGTTCCACGGCGGCGCATTCCGCTATCTGGATACGCTTGGCACTGCCAATTACGTTGAAATGGCACAGCGTTACGCTCATTTAGGGCCGTTGTACCAGGTACCAGCCGGTCTGCGAGCCAAGGCGGAACGTAATGAAAGCTACTACCCAGTGGTGACAGCGGCGCTGTCTGATATCTCCACTGGCCAACCGGCATGAGGTCATAAAGATGGAAAACGTAGTTATTATTGATGCCGTACGTACGCCGATGGGCCGCTCAAAAGGCGGCGCTTTCCGCCAGGTACGCGCTGAAGATCTTTCTGCTCACCTGATGCGTGCCGTTTTAAGCCGTAACCCGGCGCTGAATGCCGCCGAGATTGATGATATTTATTGGGGCTGCGTGCAGCAAACGCTGGAGCAAGGTTTCAATATCGCCCGTAACGCTTCGCTGCTGGCCGAGATCCCGCATAGCGTTCCGGCAGTCACGGTGAACCGTTTATGCGGTTCTTCCATGCAGGCTCTGCATGATGGCGCACGCGCCATCATGGTGGGTGATGCACAGGTCAGCCTGATTGGCGGCGTGGAACATATGGGCCATGTGCCGATGAATCACGGCGTAGACTTCCACCCAGGCCTTAGCCGTACCGTGGCAAAAGCCGCTGGGATGATGGGTCTGACAGCGGAAATGCTGGCCAAAATGCATAATATCAGCCGCGAAATGCAGGATGAATTCGCGGCCCGCTCTCACCAACGCGCTCACGCTGCTACCCTAGCCGGGTATTTCAAAAATGAAATTATCCCTACCAGTGGCCATGACGCCGACGGTGTGCTCACTCGATATGATTACGATGAAGTGATCCGCCCTGAAACCACTGTAGCCAGCCTGGCCGCACTGCGCCCGGCGTTCGATCCGGTAAACGGTACCGTAACGGCAGGCAGTTCTTCTGCACTGTCCGATGGCGCTTCCGCAATGCTAATCATGAGCGAATCACGCGCTAACGCTCTCGGCTTGAAGGCCCGTGCCCGCATCCGCTCGATGGCGGTGGTGGGATGCGACCCTTCAATCATGGGTTACGGCCCGGTTCCCGCCAGCAGGCTGGCGCTGAAACGAGCAGGCTTGAGCGTGCAGGACATCGATTTGTTTGAATTGAATGAGGCCTTTGCCGCCCAGTCACTGCCCTGCATCAAAGATCTGGGGCTGCTGGAAAGCATGGACGATAAGATCAATCTCAACGGCGGTGCGATCGCATTGGGCCACCCATTGGGTTGTTCCGGTTCCCGTATCTCTACCACCCTGCTGAACAACATGGAGCGCCGTGACGTGCAATTCGGTCTGGCCACCATGTGTATCGGTCTGGGTCAGGGGATTGCCACCGTATTTGAACGTGTTTAGCTGTGTCTGATTGGATGCCCTGCGGGGCATCACCAAAGGTTTAGTTGCCGTTCTTCCCGCCTGTCAGGGGCGGGCTTTTTTTGCACGAAATCCATCGCGGCCCCAATAAAAACGGGGCGACACCTGGTCACCCCGCCTTTGGCATTCAGCTTTCAATCAGATAAATGAAAAAGCATCACCAAACATATGTGCCTCTAGCGCACCACGCTCGGCGCAAAAACGCTCGCGGGCGATTTTCGCCATCTCGAAACGGCCAGCAATATAGATATCATGCTCGGCCAGTGAGCCAAAGTCTTGCAACACGGCGCTTAACACCGTGCCACTGCGCCCACGCCACTCGGCCTCCGGCTGCTCAACCACCGGGATCACCTTCAGCGTCGGGTACTGCACCGAGATAGCTTCCAGTTCGCTGAGGTCATAAAGGTGCTTCAGTTCGCGCCCCCCAATAAATAGAGATATCGCGATCCGGCTGTTGTTCCAATGCGGTGAGCAAAATAGAGCGCGCATAGGAGAATCCGGTACCACCGGCGATCAGCACCAGAGGACGGTTGCTGTCTTCCCGCAGCCAGGCCTCACCGTGTGGAATATCTACGGTAATGGCCTGCTCTTTCAACACACGATCCATCACCGCCATGGCATACAGATTCAGCTCTGAAGCACCGATATGCAACTCGATGTATTCCTGCTGCGCCGGTGTAGAGGCCAGAGAGAACGGGCGTTTGTCGCGCTCGTCCATCACAACCATCAGGTATTGCCCTGCCTTGAATGAAAACGGTGCCTCTGGCACTAAACGTACCCGATAAACGGTATCGGTAATGGCCTCTACGGAGGTCACTTTACAGCTCAATATTGTCATGCGTTCCCTCTATCGGGTCATCAATGCAAAGCTGAGAACAAAGCCTGGCGCTAACTAGAGCGTCGGTTCTCTGTCACTGAATATAGCGAGCTCATCCCAGATTTCATCGACACGCGCACGCACCTTGTCATCCATCTGAATCGGACGGCCCCATTCACGCTGGGTTTCTCCCGGCCATTTATTGGTGGCATCCAAGCCCATCTTCGACCCAAGCCCGGAAACAGGTGAAGCGAAATCCAGATAATCGATTGGCGTATTCTCAACCAGAACGGTATCCCTTGCCGGATCCATTCTGGTCGTAATTGCCCAAATCACGTCGTTCCAGTCACGGGCATTCACATCGTCATCGCATACAATAACAAACTTGGTATACATAAACTGGCGCAGGAATGACCAAACCCCCATCATTACGCGTTTGGCATGCCCGGCGTATTGTTTTTTAATCGTCACCACGGCCAGACGATAAGAACAACCTTCTGGCGGCAGATAAAAATCGACGATTTCCGGGAACTGTTTTTGCAGAATGGGCACAAACACTTCATTCAGAGCCACGCCCATCACCGCAGGCTCATCCGGTGGGCGGCCAGTATAGGTCGAGTGATAAATCGCATCACGCCGCTGGGTAATGTGGGTGACGGTAAATACTGGGAAGTGATCGACTTCGTTATAGTAGCCGGTATGGTCACCATAAGGGCCTTCCGGTGCCATTTCCCCCTGCTCAATGTAACCTTCCAGCACAATTTCGGCGCTGGCGGGGACTTCGAGGTCGTTGGAAAGGCATTTGACCACTTCGGTCTTGTTGCCGCGCAACAGCCCGGCAAAAGCATATTCTGACAGGTTATCCGGCACTGGCGTCACCGCCCCCAGGATAGTCGCAGGATCGGCCCCCAGCGCAACGGCTACCGGGAAACGTTCACCAGGGTGTGCCTGGCACCACTCCAGATAATCCAGCGCGCCCCCACGATGCGAAAGCCAACGCATAATCAGCTTGTTCTTGCCCAGCACTTGCTGGCGATAGATCCCCAGATTCTGGCGCTCTTTATGCGGGCCGCGTGTCACCGTCAAACCCCAGGTCACCAGCGGCGCGGCATCTTCCGGCCAGCAATGCATCACCGGGATGCGGCCAAGATCGACATCCTCTCCCTGCCATACCTGCTCCTGGCACGGGGCAGAACCCAGCACCTTGGTCGGCATATTCAACACTTGTTTGAATTTAGGAACCTTATCGAACAGATCGCGAAAACCTTTCGGCGGCTCTGGCTCTTTGAGGAACGCCAGCAGCTTACCCACTTCGCGCAGCGCACCGACATCTTCCTGCCCCATGCCCATCGCCACACGCTTGGGTGTGCCAAACAGATTGCACAGCACCGGCATGGCATAGCCTTTCGGGTTTTCAAACAGCAGCACCGGGCCGCCCGCACGTAACGTACGATCGGCAATTTCTGTCATTTCCAGATAGGGATCAATCGGCTGGCTGATGCGTTTTAGTTCCCCTCTCTTTTCCAGCAACGAGAGGAAATCGCGTAAGTCACGGTATTTCATGCAAGCCATTACACCATTGATTGATTTATTTACCCGTCATCTTTCAAGTTGCAGTGTTGTTACCTGCACTCGCCGCAACTGAAAAACCAGAGGGTATAGTAGATTTAAATGTGTTAATGCGAAAATATCAATTTTAACCTACACTCTTTTAACTGTCTGATTTTAAGGTATTTACTGTTGATTATAGATTACCTTATGCCAGAAAGCACGCCTAGCTTACCCCCAGTGATTTAAGGTTGTCACTATTAGAATGCTTGAATTTCCTCACTATCAAGGGCAACTGCCACGCCAACCTCGATTTTTCTTGAGAATGCCAGGCATCACACAGCAAGGCCACATAGCCACAAAACAGCCTTTTCCCCTTGTGAAGTGGGTTACTAACGATTGGATTTGAGGGGGCAGGAGTTAGCTGAAATGCTGTCGAGGCAGTTTGTTTGAACGCTGGAAAGCAAGCTCAATCACTATGGCAGCGATTGAGCTTGACCAACTAATTAAAATGAGAGGTTTAACGTAGCCATAACTCCCTGCTCCATTTCATTTGGAGATGATTGCACAGAGTAGTTCAACCCCACGGAATAGTTGGATTTTTTCAACTCGATACCTACCCGGCCTTCCAATGCAGAGCGATCCATTACGCGCGCACCTGAATCTACCGATTGATTTAGACCGGCCATACTCACTTTACTTTTTGCCCTCACATCACCGGTACTGGCAATATAAGACAGATCGAAGACAGGTTTAACATTCAGCCCCGATTTCGTCACCATATCCTTATATACCGATACCCCAACCGGAAAACTCCAGATATTTTGGCTATTTCCCTTTGTCGAGAACAACTCCCCTTGGGCGTTACGCGTACTAAAGTCATTCGTATTCAAATGCAGGTAACGTGCTCCAACGTGTGGCAGCACATCAAAAGCAGGGGTACTCACCACATATTGCGCACGTAACCCGGTAGAAAACAGGTTAGTGTCAACATTCGCTTTTAAATCCGAAAGCCCTAAGGCAGCAGGGACATACTGTTTCATCTCATGTTTTGTTTTAGAAAAACCGAAGTCAGCAGTAATATTGAAATTATCGCTATTCCAGGCGCTATATAACGTCATCCCCCAGAAATCAAAACTGTTTTCCGTCGGTGAAACAGCATTCGATGTCTTGCTCTTACCACCACCAACATTAGCAGCCAGGCCAAAACGGATATCTCCACCCGCCAAGCTATCGGCGAAAGTGTGGTCAGCACCGATGATCAGCCCGCCATAGTTAGTATCAGTATTAACGTCGCGGCCACCCATCTCAAATGAATCGGCTCGACGATGTCCATACATAGGAGCAACCCAGACGTTATCGGTATCGTCACTGGCTTTCACATGACGATGCGACGATAGATATTGCTGCACCGAATTAGCCGCAGCAAAGCCAAGATTGGCCGCAATGTTTTGCACCCCAACAACAGAGGCAATATTCAACGCAGACTCAATTATTTTGCCCCCCAAGACGTTATCGGTAATATAGCGAACATCGCCTGCACGCGATATAAGCTGCTGCCCCTGATTAGCGGAGTTAGTGTTAACACCCATTGTTTTAACCATATCATTCAGTAGGCTTGCGGTAGCATTACTGATGTTACCCAAAGTTCGGTTCATATCAGCCGCAGACACTGATGCGGTAGTTCTTTCGCCGTCATTATTTACAGAGACATTCAACAGACGGCTGCTGTTGGCATACGTTTCCTTTTGCCACATCTGCTGCGTATCAGCCTGGACCGCAATAAAGTGCTCATCCGCTTTAA
The DNA here is from genome assembly GCF_050632285.1 of Serratia sp. L9. NCBI lineage: Bacteria > Pseudomonadati > Pseudomonadota > Gammaproteobacteria > Enterobacterales > Yersiniaceae > Serratia > Serratia sp. L9. Next base: position 744,058 of record NZ_CP192591.1, read on the forward strand.
GGTTATGATCACTAATCAGCATTAACTTGGCATTACTGTCAATTATGCCGGCACCAAGGTTCAATGCCGCTGCACCGCTATTCACAAATGACTTGGCATCAATGATCGTGAGAGAACCCGCGCCCAGTTGATTAGTCGCCTCCCCCCGATACCCCAATGCAGACTCCCGCTGGATAAATCCACCGTTTGACCATTTGCAGCAACCAATGTACCGCTAAATAGAGCTGCTTTGTCCTCTGCCAGCCAATGCCGAGCCTGTTGCCAATGCTGCTCGTTCATATCAGTGCTACCCACCAACATGGCAGCGTTATCTCCATTAATGTCCAGCAAGCCGTTGTAAGCATTCAGTTGGTCAGAAGCGAAAATACCCCCACTGACTTTTAATGTTCCTTGGCTGGTGGTACTGGCTGGATGCCCTCCCAGCGTCGTGATATCAACGGAAAATGTCCCTCCCGACTGTGCGAAAACCCCCTCGCCTCCCAAAGTAGTGGCAAAAGCAGAGCGGCCCGACGATTGCTGCCCGTTGGAGGCCCCGCCGATTTGCAGCGTATTGGCATAGAACTGGCCACCGTTAATGGCCAAATGACCTTGCCCACCGTTCCCTGTCTGGTTTATTTGTGTTGTCTGATCGAACTCCCCTGGACGATCGCCACCTGCGCCACCCAAGACAATATCGGTAGCAATCTGGCCATAGCCTTGTTCAAAAATTGCGGTACCCTTACCACCATTACCGCTGTAGCCACCCTTCGCTCCCACTCCCTGGGCAGACGTGCCGTTATCTCCAACATTTCCGCCTTTACCCCCAAGAACCAGGCCGCCAGTGTTGCTGATATGACCGCTCATAAAGGTTAACTGACCCGATGCGCCAGCGGAGGCATTCCCCCCATTACCTGCGCTACCCTTGGCTTGATGGCTGTTGCCACCGTTACCGCCGTTACCCCCATCGCCACCAAGTACCATCCCGGAACGAATTGACAGGCTGCTCTTTTCAACAGTAAGCAGGCCACCCCCGGCTTCGCCAGCATTACCACCGTGGCCACCATTTCCCCCTTGGCTTCCTGTTCCGGCAGAATATTCGGTACCATCAGCCCCCTTGATGCCGCTATTTCCACCGTTACCGCCATTACCTCCGTTCAAACCCAGAACCAAAGACTCGGCGCTCAAGGCGCTGTTATTTAGTTCAAGTGATCCATTACCACCGTTCCCCCCAGGGCTCCCTGACCCCCGCCACCACCGAGGCCACCATTACCACCGAGGCCACCAACGGCGGATACGCCAGCCGAGGCACCATTCCCCCCATACCGCCATTACCCCCTGAACCACCATGCGACCCATTGCCAGCATTGGCCCCTAGAGTAATATCGCCAGCTACTTGCACAGAGGTATTATTCAGCAGCATTGAACCATTGCCACCGCGCCCACCAAACCCGCCATCAGCTCCAGCTCCGCCTAGGCCACCAGCCTCTCCATTGCCGCCAGAGCCACCGAGCCCCGCCAAGCCACCTTTACCGCCAAGGCCGCCAATGGCACCGTCCCCCCTTCTCCGCCCTGGCCACCCGTCCCTCCAACCGCACCATTACCCCCAGGGCCGCCACTGCCGCCCGGGCCACCATAAATACCATTGCCCCCACTAATCCCACCACTACCGCCAACCCCACCGGTGCCGCCGCCTCCACCAGCCCCGGCACCGCCACTACCGCCGTTACCTGCAGCGCCTGAAGAACCATTCAGGCCATTAAGGCCAGCAATACCCTCTTCGCCATCATCCCCTGCATTCCCCCCATTGCCGCCATTGCCGCCGACTGCGCCATGGCTGGCATTCGACGCATTCCCACCGTTGCCGCCCAAGGTTATTTTGGCAGCGGTGAATCTGCCATTATTAACGATTAATTTGCCGGAGCCTGCATCCCCTCCCGCCCCTGCATTACCCCCTTGGGAACCATTAACGCCTATTGCACCATGGCCGCCTGCAGAACCATTCCCCCCAGTTCCGCCCAGGCCGCCTAAACCACCAGCGCCTCCCAGACCACCTGCTGCACCACTCCCGCCCAAACCTCCTGCGGTTCCATCCGTATCACTTACACCAGGAACTGCGTTACCGCCGGTTCCGCCGGTCCCACCAACACCACCGTTGCCGCCATTGCCGCCGTTCCCACCGGAACCGCCGTTGCCACCTTTACCGCCGCTCCCCCCATGACCACCAGCCGCTCCCGCTGAGGCCTGAGCCGCAATTCCTCCCTGGCCAGCTTGTCCACCGATGGCAACATTTCCCAGGCTGGCGTCCCCACCCTGAATCGTCAATGTTCCCTTGCCACCAATCTGGCCATTGGCACCACTGCCGCCTTTGCCACCTCGGCTTCCTGAGCCGCCATGGCCACCAGTACTGGCATCTCCTCCTGTAGAACCCTTGCCACCGTTACCGCCAGCCCCGCCTTCGGCACCGGTTCCGCCAGAGCCCCCGGTATTAGATGATGCTGTGCCCCCATGCTGCTGGCCTGAAGGCGGTGTTTCAGGACGGCTGTCTTCATCAAAAAACCTTGCTCACCGGCATCGCCGGCGCTGCCAATGTTGCCCGTTGCCCCAGCACCACCAAAACCATTGCCAACCCCGCCAGTTCCGCCGATACCGCCGGTGCCGCCAGTTCCCCCTTTGCCACCTCGGCCGCCATTGCTGCCAACGCCGCCTTGGTTGCCATCGCCCCCTTTACCTGAAGCGCCGGCCGCTCCAGCATTACCGCCATTACCACCATCCCCACCTTTGCCACCCACGGTGATATTGAAGGTGCCATTAAGATTATTTTCGGTCCTGATGTCACTTGCCCCAGCCGGGCCGCTACCGTTGACCCCTCCATGATTGACTCCACCAACGTCAGGACCACTACTGCCCGGTGCTGGCTTAATTGGCTTTTGCTGTCCGAAATTGGCGTTCAAGCCTGCATGGCCTTGCTGCCCTGAATGCCCGCTATTGCCGCGATCTCCGGCCATACCAGCACCACCATAGGCTCCAGATGCACCAACAGCGATATCGGTGGAAGCATAAACCACAGAGGTTCCAAATAAAGTCGGTAAACTAAACAGTGCGATTGAACTGCAAAGATGTAGAAGCCGTAATTTTGTTTTGAGGCCAGGGGTATTATTAAATGGCTCAACAGGGCTAAGTTTGATTTTATTAAACATGCTACCTCTATAATATTTTCAAATAACATAAAAGATATTTTTATCTTTGTATGTGCTAATATTTTATACCCTGAGTTATTTGAGTTGCAGGAGAGAGACAAACTCTATGTTCTCAAGGAGACTAATACGAATGGGCGATCGAATTGAAAGCACATAGTCAACACACTTACCACTTGCAGGATAATAGATGTATATAGCTTCTCTACGAATATGCAGCGCGTTTAGACCACACCCCTGATGCCTAGCAAGCCAGCAATAAATATGATGCGGGTTAGCACATTAACCACACGCAATATCATTCATTGCGCCTTCATCATAAATTGATAAAATAGCTATTCATTTCGTCATTTGACACTTAGAGTCCCGTTTTAATATCAATTAATGCTGCAGGTTCTAAGAAAATCATTAAAGAAGGCTTGCCCTACCAAAAAAGCGCCTGTTTATTGCTCCAGGACTCATCAAAGTCCGAGGGAAAACGTGCGTACATTCCATTTCCTAACTAATGAACTGCCAGTTAAAAACATTAGGATGGTGATTTAAAATCTAACTATGTAACATAATATTTCAGCGGTTAATTCCGAAGTGAAATTAACAGGAAATTAACAAAAATCAATCGATAGGAGTTTTCTTGTAAATTCCCTGTGGAATGCATAAGCTTTGGAATAGCGATAAATGTTAAAACTGTTCTAAAAAATAAAATTGAGTAAAAAAAAGCCATAATTAATAAAAATCTGATTTTGAGAATCATACAGAATAAAACAGGGTTCCAAGCCACTTTATGAGTGGGAGAGAACGTCATTCTCATGCGGTGCCATTAAGTAAAACCTGTTGCTTAAGCGACCAACAAGTCTGCATTTACTCTCAACAAGCGCAGCATGATGTCGATTCCAGGTCACTAACGGAGCACAGCCTGGCGTTAGTGACCTCATTCTGGCAACCGATCAGTGACAGGTGAACGGCACCAACTGGCGCATTGCCAGCGTATCCTGATATTCCTGTGTTTCTACTGCATGGCGGAACACTTTGAAACCCTGTTGCCTGGCGCTGAAATAACGCAGATCGTTGCCGCTGACATGCAGCAGACTACCTTCACGTAATGCCACAACCGACTCGCTTGGGTTAACAGCACAAAACTCCGCCAGGCGCTCATCGCGGGTTTCTCCCATATGGCCGCTGATATGCGCGTCGATATAGTGCGGATTAATCTGCACCGGGAACAGGTTCAACGCTGGCAGCACCACGCTATTACGCACCGGCATATCGTTGGTGGTGCGAATGCTCGGCGTCGCCACATTACAACCGGCACTCCAGCCGATATAAGGCACCTGACGTTCACGCACGGCACGCTGGATCGGCACAATCAGGCCATTTTCATGCAGCATTTGATTCAACATCCAGGTATTACCCCCGCTGATCAGAATACATTCAGCTTGTGCAATCGCCTCGGCTGGGGATTCAGCATGGTGAATACTGGTGACTTTAATCTCCAGCGTCTGCGCCAGTTCTTGGGCACGCTGATCGTAATCACTCCGGAGCAGAGCATAAGGAATGAGTACCGCGGAGGTGATATTGCGGCGTTCAATCATCGCCAGCAGTTGGCTTTTGGCATAACCGAGCAGTTCGGCTTCACCGGAAAGCTTGCCATTACTCAACAAAAAAAGTTCCATAATTCTCCCTCAGTCCAGGAAATGAAGATAACGTCGCATTGGCAGTCTGGTTTATCGACCATACTGTATCAGTGACAAATTTATACCCGAGCCGAGCAAAAAAGTGTGTGATTTTACGCTGGCTGCCGAGGATCGATACCATTTGTACAGGCAGAGGGAAACTTGCGTCACTAGGTATCCGCAGTGGCTTTTGGTATGCTTACCTGCTGATAGAAAGGCATGTGAAACTATGGAATCTTGGTATTTACTTTATTGTAAGCGCGGCCAGCTCTTACGAGCGCAGGAACACCTGGTAAGGCAAGAGGTCACCTGCCTGAGCCCAATCATCACGTTGGAAAAAATCATTCGTGGCAAACGCACTTCCGTCAGTGAGCCGCTGTTTCCCAACTATCTGTTTGTGGAGTTCGATCCAGAGCGTATCCATACCACCACGATCAGTGCAACCCGTGGAGTCAGCCACTTTGTGCGATTTGGTGCCTTACCCATCCAGATCCCTTTGCAGGTTATTTCAGAGCTGCAAGCGCATAGTGATGAACACTATGTCGACCCGGAGACACCACAGCCGGGCGATACGGTGCTGATTACCGATGGGGTATTTGAAGGCCTGCATGCGATCTATACCGAGCCGGACGGTGAAGCTCGTTCCATGCTGTTGCTGAACCTGATTAACAAACAGGTTAATCAGAGCGTTGATAACCGGCAATTCCAGAAACTATAACGTAAACAGGCACCCGAGGGTGCCTGTTTGGTCTGCTAGCGCGTAACCGGTTAACGGCGCATCGCATCGTCATGCAGCCATTGGGCAACTCGCTTGGCGAAGTAAGTCAGCACACCATCTGCACCGGCGCGTTTAAAGCACATCAGCGATTCCATTACCGCCGGTTGCTCCTGCAGCCAACCGTTCTGGATCGCCGCCATATGCATCGCATACTCACCAGAGACCTGATAGGCAAAGGTTGGCACCCCAAAGGTATCTTTTACGCGACGAACTACGTCCAGATAAGGCATCCCCGGTTTCACCATCACCATATCCGCCCCTTCCTGCAGATCCTGGGCTATTTCCTGCAGCGCTTCGTCGCTGTTGGCCGGATCCATCTGGTAGGTTTTCTTGTTACCGCCTTTCAGGTTGCCGGTTGAACCCAGCGCATCGCGAAACGGGCCGTAGTAACAAGAAGCATACTTGGCTGAATATGCCATGATCTGGGTATTGACGCTGCCCTGCAGTTCCAATTGATCGCGGATCGCGCCGATACGGCCATCCATCATATCGCTGGGGGCTACAATCTCGGCCCCCGCTTCAGCATGGGAAAGCGCCTGGCGTACCAGGATATCTTTACTGATGTCGTTGATCACATAACCCTGCTCGTCGATCACACCGTCCTGCCCATGAGTAGTGTAAGGATCGAGCGCCACGTCGGTCAGGATCCCCAATTCAGGCACGGCATCTTTCAGCGCGCGCACCGTGCGCTGGACCAGACCTTCCGGGTTATAAGCTTCTTCTGCGTGCAGTGATTTCAGGCCGGGTTCAATCACCGGGAACAAAGAGAGCACCGGCACGCCGAGTTTAGCCAGAGTTTCGGCTTCTTTGATCAGCAGGTCGATAGTCATGCGCGATACACCAGGCATGGAGGAGACGGCTTCCTGACGGTTGCTGCCTTCCATGACAAATACCGGGTAAATCAGGTCATTCACCGTCAGTTGATTCTCAGCTACCAGACGCCGGCTGAAATCATGACGGCGCACGCGGCGCATACGGCGACCAGGGAAGGTGCCCGGAAATGCATAGCTCATAATTTTCTCCTAACTCAGACCAACCGGAAAATCCGGCGGGCGTTCTCATCAGTTTTCTTGCCCAGCCACTCCGGGTCTTCCCCTCGCCAGGCAGCAACCTGCTGGACGATGTGGGGCAGAAAACAGGGTTCGTTGCGACGAGATGCAGGTTTTGGGTGTAGATCCCGGGGCAACAGATAAGGGGCATCGGTTTCCAGCAGCAGAAGGTCGGCGGGAATTTGCGGCAATAGCGCACGCAGTTCAAGGCCCCGGCGCTCATCACACACCCAGCCGGTGATGCCAATCGACAGGCCCAGTTCCAAACAACCTGCCAGTTCTTCGGCAGTGCCGGTAAAACAGTGCACTACTGCGGCGGGGAGTTTATCCAACCAGGGCTTCAGCAGTACTGCAAAACGTGCGTGAGCCTCACGGCAGTGCAGGAAGACCGGCATATTAAGTTCAGCGGCCAGAGCCAACTGAGCGCTGAAGGCCGTTTCTTGTTGCGCAGGGGTAGAGAAATTGCGGTTAAAATCCAGCCCACACTCACCTATCGCCACCACTTCGGGCCGCAGAGCGAGCTGGCGGATTTGCTGCGCCACCTCATCATTCCAACTGCTGGCATCATGCGGATGCACGCCCGCCGTAGACCAGCAATAGCCGCTGTGTTGTTGTGCCAGCAGGCTGGCAGCTTCACTTTGTGGTGAGTTGGTGCCCGTAATCAGCATACCCGTAACGCCTGCGGTGCGGGCGCGTTCAACCACCTGCCGGGCATCTTTGGCAAATTGTGAACTGGTAAGATTGACACCGATATCGAACATGGTTTTTCCAAAGCAAGCGCCGCCCATCGGGGTAGCGCCTGTCAGTTAAGGTCAATGGCTTCCCGTTGAGGAGATCCTCTCTTTTCGGTTACCCGGCAATCGATCATCCCCCTCACCGCAATCACTCCCCCAAGGAGAGGGAGCTGATGCCGTGCTACTGTTCGATGCGGGGGCAATCTGTGGCTCGATTTGTCCCCTCTCCTGCGGGAGAGGGCGAGGCTGAGGGCAACTCAAAGATAAACGGAGATCAGGAAGCAGGTGGCTCTTCACCTTCCTCTTCTTCCTCTACCGGTTTACGCCGCTTGCCTACATAGAACCGGGCAAAGAACACCCCAACCTCAAACAACAGGTACATGGGGATCGCCAACAGGGTTTGCGAGAATACGTCCGGCGGCGTCAACAGCATGCCCACCACGAAAGCGCCGACCAGCACATATGGCCGTTTCTTCCTCAGATCCTCTGGCGTCGTCACCCCGCTCCAGCACAGCAGAATAATAGCAACCGGCACTTCAAAGGCCACGCCAAAGGCCATAAACAGCGCCATGACAAAACTGAGATAGTTACTGATATCCGTGGCAATCATGACGCCAGCTGGCGCAGTTTTGGCGAAAAAGCCAAAAGCCAGGGGGAACACGATAAAGTAGGCAAACGCCATCCCCAGATAAAACAGCAGGCTGCTGGAAACCAGCAGGGGCATCATCAGGCGACGTTCGTGTTTGTACAATGCAGGGGCGATAAAGGCCCAGATCTGAAAGAGAATAATGGGCGCAGCAACGATCACCGAAACCATCATCGTCAATTTGATCGGAGCAAAGAACGGTGAAGCCACGTCGGTGGCGATCATGCTCGCCCCGGCCGGCAGTTGCTTGATCAGAGGCGCAGACACCAACTGATAGATATCGTTGGCGAAAAATACCAACACGATAAAGATCACCAGCACGCTGATGATCGAATTCAACAGCCGCTTACGCAGTTCAATTAGATGACTGATAAGCGGTTGGGTATCTTCAACGGCCATGTTTTAACGTTCGCCACTAGGTTGTTGAGAAGCAGGAGATTTATCCGCTACAGGCTCTTGAATGGCCTGCATCACAGAGGCTTGCTCCGGTTTCGCCGCTGGAGCTGGAGCCGGGGCCGTGGTAGGCACTGGCTCCGCCGGTTGCGGCGCTGCGGCCGGTGCAGAAGCGGTGGTTGCCGCATCTGCCGGAGTCACACCGTCATGTATGGCTTCGGGGTCGGTAACCAGCGGATTATGGATAGTATGCGGTGGCTCGTTCTTATCATCGGCATGATAAGAACGTTTCATCGATTCAGCCGCTTCTTTCAGCTCATCCATTGACGCTTTGAGTTCTGGCGTCAAGTTCTGCAAGCCCGCTTTCTCTGCCTTCTTCAGGCTTTCCTGCAGTTCCTGCAGTTTCAATTCCTGCGAGAGCTCATTCTGCACCGAAGCTGCCAGAGAGCGCAGTGCTCGGATCCAGCCCGCAACAGTTTTGACCGCCACCGGCAACCGTTCCGGCCCGAGTACAACCAAGCCGATTATCAGTACCAGCAGCAGTTCACCAAACCCAATGTCAAACACGGTTTATACCTGCTCTTTGTTCTTCGACTCTTCGGGTTTCACTTCTGGCTGCTTATCGGTGATAGGCTTAGCCGTAAAGTCAGCGTCATGGCTGGTTTTTTCAGTCGTGTTGGTCGGCGCAGTGCTGTTGTCGTCGCCGATCGCCTTTTTGAAACCTTTGATTGATGCACCGAGATCAGACCCCAGAGTGCGGAGTTTATTGGTACCAAACAACAGCACCACGATCACTGCGATGATCAACAATTGCCAAATACTAATACCGCCCATTGCAATTACCTCTATATTAAAGGGGTTATACCCGTCGCTTTTCAAGCTGCCGCATTATATACCGTTCGTCTTTATGTTGGATATGCCCCGTTTTATTGTAGGGCTACAACGACAGCTATAAACCTGGTTTTTAACTCAAGCGGTGCGTTTCCAACCGATGATCCAGGCAACAACGCCCGTCGCCATCAGCCAGGCAGGAAACACCTCAACGCCTCCCAGCAGCAAAATCGTACCACTGACTAACAGTGTAGCGCCAACGCCAAACAAATACCGTGATTGACCCTGCCTTACGCGTTGCGCCTGCATCTGCCCGGTCAATTTATCGACACTCTGTTGTAACAGTTTATGTTGCTGCAGGCTGTCATAAAACAGCTCAGGTAATTCAGGCAGTTTCTCTGCCCAGAACGGCGCTTTTTCTTTCAGCGCACGGATAACTGCGGGAATGCCAACCTGATCCCTTAACCAGCTTTCCAGGAAAGGTTTGGCCGTGGTCCATAGATCCAGTTGTGGATACAGCTGGCGACCTAGCCCTTCAACGTACAGCAAGGTTTTTTGTAATAATACCAGTTGCGGTTGCACTTCCATGTTGAAGCGGCGCGCGGTATTAAACAGATTCAGCAACACGTTACCAAACGAGATCTCCGCCAGCGGCTTTTCAAAAATCGGCTCGCAGACGGTGCGGATAGCAAACTCGAAGTCTTCCACGTTGGTATCGCGCGGCACCCATCCGGAATCCACATGCAACTCTGCCACCTTGCGGTAGTCGCGATTGAAGAAGGCGATAAAATTCTCTGCCAGATAGCGCTTATCGTCTTTGTTCAGCGACCCGACAATGCCACAGTCGATACCGATGTAGCGGGGATTTTCCGGGTGTTCGAAACTGACGAAAATATTGCCGGGATGCATGTCGGCATGGAAGAAACTGTCGCGGAATACCTGGGTGAAAAACACCTGCACGCCACGTTCTGCCAGCAGTTTCATATTGGTGTTCTGCTTTTCCAGAGCCTCAATATCCGACACCGGAATACCGTAAATCCGCTCCATTACCAGCACGCTTTCACGACAGTAATCGGAGTAAATCTCTGGCACATAGAGCATCGGGCTGCCGTCAAAATTGCGACGCAACTGAATGGCGTTTGCCGCTTCACGCAGCAGGTTCAGCTCATCGAGCAGAGTTTTCTCGTATTCACGAACCACTTCGCGTGGGCGCAGACGACGGCCATCCGGCATCAGTTTCGGTACCCAACCCGCCAGACGATACATCAGGCGCACATCGGCTTTGATAATCGGCCCGATATCCGGACGGATCACTTTCAGCACCACTTCCTGCCCGGTGGTTTTCAGCCGGGCGGTATGTACCTGGGCGATCGAAGCAGAAGCCAGTGCCTGCTGATCAAAATCATCAAACCAGGTTTCCAGCGGGCCACCCATCGCCAGTTCTATATGTTTGCGTGCCAGGGCGCCGTCAAACGGAGCCACCCGATCCTGTAACAGCGTCAGTTGATCGGCAATATGCGGTGGAAACAGATCGCGGCGGGTCGACATCATCTGGCCGAACTTGATCCACACCGGGCCCAACTCTTGCAGCGCCAGGCGCAGGCGTTCACCCAAAGGCAGACCTTTATGGCGGTTAGGCATCCAAAACAGCAGACGACGGCCGATGCGCAACGGTAACGTCAGGCGCATCTTGGGGATCAGTTCATCCAGACCATAGCTGAGAAAAACGCGAACTATCAAATACAGGCGGCAAATTTCGCCAGGGGTCATCGGTTACCCTCCAACTTGTCCATACGGGCAATCAGTGCATCCACACTGCGGGCAGCGGCATCAACCTCTTCGTTAAACCACACCACTTCAAGCGGCCCTGGGGCCATTCGCCATTCTTCCGTCAGCGTTTCCGCCACATAGCGCTGCTGACTCTGTAATCCGGACTTCAACAGGCCCATACCTTTACCGGCGATTTGGCTCAGCCCTTGCGCAGGGATGTCGCCGATATAAGGAGCCAACCATTCTGCCGGATCCCATTCTGCCAGATCGAGCAACCCCACCAACTGTTGCACCACCTGGATATCACCTTCGACGATCAGTTCGCCGCTACGCATCAGCGGTGAAAGCTGCTGGCGATCGCGCAACTTCAGCAACACCGGCACCCGGGTGTGTACCCGGCAGTCGGCGCTATCCTCAGACTGACCCAGCACATCCACACGCCGTTCGCTGAAAACCAGCACCAATGGTGCAGAAAGTTCCTGCAGCTCAATACGCAATACTTTACCCACCAACCGTTGGCGGGCAGCTTTCATGCTGCGATCGCGAAACAGCAGGCTATTGAGCGACATTTCCAGCACGCCGGTCAGTAACGGGGTTAACAGCATCGGCATTTCCATATCAGAACTTATAGCCACGGTGCAGAGCGACGATCCCACCGGTCAGATTGAAATAGGTGACGTTTTCAAAACCGGCATTACTCATCATGCCCTTCAGCGTTTCCTGGTCAGGATGCATGCGGATCGACTCGGCCAGATAACGGTAACTGTCGGGATCTTTCACCACCAGCTCACCGATTTTCGGCAACACGTGGAATGAATAAGCGTCGTAGGCTTTGCTCAGCGGTTCCAGCAGCGGCTTGGAGAACTCCAATACCAGCAGGCGGCCGCCCGGCTTGAGCACGCGGAACATCGAGCGCAACGCCTTGTCTTTATCGGTAACGTTACGCAGGCCAAAGGAGATGGTGATGCAATCGAAATAGTTATCCGGGAATGGCAGCGCTTCGGCGTTGGCCTGCACATAGTTGATATTGCCGACAATGCCCAGATCGCGCAGTTTCTCACGCCCCATCTTGAGCATCGAGTCATTGATATCAGCCAGCACGACCTGCCCTTGCTCACCCACCATACGGGAGAACTTGGCCGCCAGATCGCCAGTGCCACCGGCCAGATCCAACACGCGCTGCCCACGACGCACACCGCTGCAATCAATGGTAAAACGCTTCCAGATACGGTGGATACCAAACGACATCAGGTCGTTCATCACGTCATACTTTGCGGCTACCGAGTGAAAAACGTTTGCCACCATGGCCTGCTTCTCTTCCCGGGCTACGGTACGAAAGCCAAAGTCGGTGGTTTCCTGCGCTTGATCTGCCATTGTCCTGCCTGCTATTCAGTCAATTTAGTGTCGTGAAGTGTACCAGAAAGCCACGAAATACCCCACCTTGCAGCGGCTTTACCCCTGCGATGCGGAACGCGGTTCTTCGGCGCATTCGTCGTCTTCTGCTCCGGGCAGCTCAGCAATATTATTGTCTGGCTCGGCGGGAGCGTCATCTTGGTGTTGGGCATCTGCCTGCTGCGCCAGTAGTGGGTTGATGGGTCGTTTGACCTCAACCCCCAGTGCCCGGAAGCCCTCAATCTGGCCGATAAGATTACCACGGCCAGCACTCAGTTTGTTCATAGCCTGGTGATAACTGCCCTGCGCTTTATCCAGGCTTTGCCCCAGCGCCGACATATCGTCAACGAACAGGCGCATTTTGTCATACAGCCGGGCGGCACGATCGGCAATTCGCTGGGCGTTCTGGCTTTGGTGTTCATAGCGCCACAGATTGGTAATAGTACGCAGCGCCACCAGCAGCGTGGTTGGGCTGACCAGCATGATGTTATGTTGCAATGCCTCGCTGATCAGCTCCGGCTCCCGGTCAATAGCCAGCAAAAATGCTGGCTCCACGGGGATAAACATCAGAACGTAATCCAGCGAGCGCAGGCCGGGCAATTGCTGATAATCCTTGCGACCCAGCAGGCGGATATGCCCACGCAGCGAAGCAATATGCTCGCTTAACGCCGCTTCACGCTCAATGTCATCGTCACCGTTGAAGTAACGTTCGTACGCCACCAGCGACATCTTGGCATCAATCACCACATCCTTGCCCTGCGGCAAACGCACGATCACGTCCGGTTGCATGCGGCTTTGGCTTTCCAACCGCACATTAACCTGCGTCTCATACTCATGCCCTTCACGCAGGCCCGAAGCTTCCAGCACCCGGCTAAGAACCACCTCACCCCAGTTGCCTTGGGTTTTATTATCCCCCTTCAGTGCCTTGGTGAGGTTGATCGCCTCACGCGCCATTTGTGCGTTCAATTGTTGTAGATTACGGATTTCGTGCGTCAATGTATGGCGTTCGCGTGCTTCCTGGCCAAAACTGTCTTGTACCTGACGGCGAAAACCGTCCAGTTGCTCGCGTAACGGCAACAACAGGCGATCCAGGCTTTGCCGGTTTTGCTCGTCCACCTTGCGACCGCTGTTGTCGAATATACGGTTGGCCAGGTTTTCAAATTGGGTGGTCAGGCGCTGCTCACTGGAGATCAGCAATCGCTGCTTCTCCTCTGCGGCTATGCGGGTTTCTTCCAATCGGATCGTCACCTCACGCAACTCTGCTTCTTGTGCGCTGTTGACTTCACGCTGCGCCCGCAGCTCCTGATTCAAAAGTTCGCATTCATGGCGCCAATGATTGAGTTGCTGCAACCGCTCCTGCCCGGCAGCCACTTGGCCGTGTAAGGTGCGCAATTCCAACTCGTTTTGCCGCAATTGCTGCTCGTGGCGTTGCAGTATCTCTTGGCGGGAAGTGGTTTCAAGCTGCGCCTGCTGCAAGGATTGTTCCAGCAGACGTAAATCGGTTTCATGTTGGGCGCTATGTTGCTGTGCCCGCAGGCTGACGATCAACCACCCCAGCAGCAGACCGATCGTGACGCCACCAATACCGTAAACCAAACTGGTATCCACCCTGCCTCCTGTTACCCATGCGGTTCCGGCGCAGTTTGCGCCCGTTGCCTGCCACGTTAAAGGGAGCCTGTATGGATGTCCAGCGTGTTTTTAATCGGGAGAACGCGGCAACCAGAGCAGTTAACCGCGTTGTTAAGAAGGGTTAAAACAGTTTGAAACGATACTCGGCGATAAATTCAGCACTCAAAGAGTGTGAGGTCTGATAGTGCCCATCGACCAGCACCGGCGTTTTATTGACGTTTTTATAAGACCACCCTGGCCCAGCCATGGCGAAAACCGTCAAGTTCTTCAACGTCGGGTGAGAAGGCACCCAGCGGCCAAAGACGTTAATTTCGCCGGTGCGTACCGCTGCCCCTTGATAGCTGAATTGACCCACGTTGCCTGCCAACCCGGCGGTGAATTCAGGAGTAAAGCGGTACTCCGCCAGAGCGGCCAGCATGGTTTCCCCATCGCGCATATAGTCCTCACCGGCATAGGCCATCGAGGTAAAAGTCCCCCGGGAGTTCTTGGACATATGGCGCGGATAAAACCCGAGCTCACCGTCCCCCTTTGGCGCCCGCGTGTGGGCAACGCCAAGTTTGACGCTCCAGAGCGGCTCCTGCCATTTGGCATCCAGAGCATAGTGGTTAGCGTGACGATCGAAGTTACGCTTGCTCAACGCCATTTCTTTATAGTCATCCAATGCCTGAGTGGTATAAATCTGGCTGCCCAGACTGAGGTTTTCATCGGGCTTGTACGCCAGGCGCAGGATCTGGCGGCGAAGGTAGCCCTGCGATTCACCGTAGGCCAATTGGCCATTAAACATTTTGTTCTCATAAGCCAGTTCGCCACTGGCAAGATGGTTGATGTAACGCCCGTCATTGGTCTGCAGACGCAAGCTATCCGGGGAATTGCGATCCATGGATCGTTCAACATAGGCCCCGCGCAAAGCAAGCCCGGCACCTGCCACCCCGCCGGACCATCCCAGGTAAGTCGTAGGAGAAAGACGGGTTGAGTTGGAAATCACGCCATAGTTACGCAACGTTTGCCAACCGCCCTGTGCATTCAGGGCCGCGCCGCCTACATCACCTTTCAACTTGATATAGCGCTGGCCAATCTTGCTGTAACCCGCCGCATTATGTTTGTTATTACCAGGGCCATTGTTGTACAGCACGCCACGGGTATTGAAATAATCACTGGCCCCCAATTTCACCGCACTGTAGTAATCGAGGTTAACGCCGATCGTATCCGCCAGATAGCCGGATTGGTAACCCAGTGCCAGCCCTTGCCCCCAAGCGTTATGCACTTCTTTTGGGTTGGCGGCGTCTTCTTTGAGGTACTTCCAATAGTTTTTTAGTGACAGTTCGGCCTGGCTATCAGTGAAAAATGGTGATTCCAGCAAGCTTGCACCAGCCGCCTGTACGCTAGCGGATAATAGCGAAATAGCGATAAAACAGCATGACGTCGATTTTTTCATTATATTCATCCCCAGAAATAGACCCTATCAATTTCAAGTTGCAGCCAGGCCCCTGGCCACTCATCCCCAGTCACTGACTGGGGTGACAAATCTGTCAGGACAAATCGGTCAGGAACCGATTTGAATGCCGCAAGCGGCAGCCCGTAGGGGAAATCACCAGGATGTGATTTCTCATCGATTTGAACGCGGTGAACAGCGGCCCGTGAGGGGTGAAACCCACGGATGGGTTTCGTCATAGCCGGTAACCACGCTGCAACTTGAAAGACGAATAGGCATAGCTTCGCCTTGCCGGAGTTATCTGATATTACCCCGGGTTATTTATTATTTATAAAGTGAGCGTTACTGAGCTTTATTTATGACTTCTTTTCCTTTGTTGACGTAACTCATATCGCCAATATCAGTTACCTTATATTTGCCATTTTCATAAATAATTTTAACTACCGCCGCGTTGGCCAGCGGTTTATTTTTGTCCGGGTTGTCAGTCAGATCTGAAATCATCATCTGCATTGATAACCCCGAAGAGACCGCCAATATATTTTTATCTCCGCCCTTTATGGCGTCCTGCACCATGCTATTCAATGCACGCTGCATGCGCGTCTTCACCTGCAGGGCATTTTCTGCCTCTTTCTTGTCATCACTCTGACTGATGGCATCCACCATCGGGATAAGCCCTACTTTGCCTTCTTTCATCTGCTGGAACATAACGGCGCCAGAAGCCATCCCCAGTTTTTTCGCAGCCGCGTTGGCCATATCCTCATTAGGCAACCCTTCAAAACCGCCGAATAACATCTCACGTAAATCAGGTAGTTCCGTTACTTTAACCTCTGACTTGCCCATCTCCTTCAGGATCACCTGCATCGTTTCACGCTGGCGACCAGCGTCACTGGTGTAATAACGATCGAAAGGGATCCCCTTCAACCCGGCCCCTAAATAGCGAGCCGTCTCAATCCCGGCTGGCGTCAGTGGCGAATCTGCCCAACCCTGCACCCGATCGTAGGTATTGAGCATGGTTTTACCGTGGCGGGCGAAGTAAATATTGACGCTGTCGGTTTGCTCCGCAGCAACGTTAAAGGCCGATATCGAGGAAAGAGAAAGCACAGAAGCCAATAGCCAGGTTTTAATTTTCATTTGGAATTCCTTAGTGAAAAGTAAATTTCTATACGTTAATTTTTTATTCATCAGCAGATCGTTTGCCAAAATAAGAGCAAAAAAAACCCAAACCCATGACATGTATTTGTCGACGGGTTTGGGTTTTGCCTGTTTATTCACAGTAACAATCCACTTGTTAGGAAAATAACACCGCTATAAAAAGAAAGGAATTAAAAATCTCAAAGAAAAGGAAATTCGTGATCGGATTCTCACTCTATCGTTAATCCGGTTTATATCCGCCGTGTTTCAGGATGCAGAAAATCGGCGGATATAAGGCTCAGCCTAACCACTGGCTGAACCATTTGATGCCAAATGCGCCGGGTGCCAGGATACCGAACGCCCAAACCATGGCCGAGGTTACATTGGCAATCTGGAACGACGTTTGCGGCATGGCGCAGATCCCCCCACCAACGGCACCACCGCACGTAGCGGCCCGAAGAAACGACCAAAGAAGATACCCAGCACGCCCCAGCGCTCAAAAAACGCATGGCCCCGAACCAATAATTGCGGATTACGCGACAGGGGCCACATATGAGCGACACGGCCCTGGTAGTGATAACCCACCCAGTAGGAGAGCCAATCACCAAAAAGGCTCCGGCCGCCGCCGCCGCCCAGATCGGCCAGAAAGCGATACCGCTTTCACCGATCAACGCCCCCAGGGCCAGTAAAATAACCGTGGCAGGCAATAGCAGTGAGAGAAAGGCCAGCGACTCACCAAACGCCAGGAAGAAGATAATCGGTATAGCCCAACCTTCATGCTGGCGCACCACTTCACTCACCCAGTGAATAACGTCATTGAGGGTCACATGCATGCTCCTTTAGAGAAAAAACGCCTCCAAGGATACGCAATACCCGCCTTCACTGGTTAAACTCTGGCTAAACAAATCATCATTCCAGATAGAACGCCTGCAGCACTTCTCGCTGGCTTTGCCCCAAACCGTATTCGGCCTCCAGCCAACGATCAGGGGTGCCGTATTGCTGCCGAATGCAGCCCAATGCGGTCATCAGGAACTCTTCGCGAGCACTCAATACCTGAGCAAACTGCGCCAACGCCGGGGCATTCAAGCGAACGGAAAGCTGATCCAACATATGTTCACGGAAGGTCGCCAGCGTGGTTTCAGTCAGCAGATAGTCTTCAACTACCGTAGCCTCATCTGCCCCCAACGCGAACAGTACCAGTGCCGACCCCACCCCGGTACGATCTTTGCCCACTGCACAGTGCTGCACAATCGCTCCCCCTTCAGGCTGCACCAACAGATGCGCCAGTTGGCGGTAGGCCCCGTTGTTGAACGGCAGGCGGCGATACAGCTCCAGCATAAATGCCTGTGCATCAAACCCGGCCAGCGTCTCACTGGTGAGTTTTTCCAGGTTGGCATTCACTTCATTGCTGAGGGGATTGGCCGGTACATGGTGATAATCCACGCCCTGCCATAACACATCTGGTTTGGCCTGCACTTCATCAGCATCGCGGTAATCCAGCACCGAACGCACCGGCACTCCCGCCAGGAAACTGCAGTCATTTTCTGTCAGGCGTTCCAGAGAGCCGGAACGGAACAGCAGCCCGCGTTTGATACGGCGGCCATCGGCCACGCTGTTACCGCCTAAATCGCGGAAGTTGATACCGCCATCAAGCGGCGCTAACGAAGGATGGAGCAAGATCTGAGCGGTCATAGACGTCCTCATATTTACTGTCTTGGGATATGCCGCCACGCTGGCCGACAAGGGAAAAATGGCTGCCGACAGCATGACGCAGATGAGTACAACCGTAACAGATTACAACCGAATGGCGAAACGGGCCGTCAGACAGCCCGTTATTGGCAGGAATTACAGCAGACGACGAGCTGCTTCTACCACGATTTGAACCGCCTGGCTCTCGGTCTTTTTCATGGTTTCCGCATTCGGGATCTCTTGCTGGGTACGGTTGACAATCACACCGGCCACCATCCCCGCACGCAGGCCCTGGCTGGCACACATGGTCAGCAGGGTGGCGGATTCCATTTCATAGTTCATCACGCCCATGGATTGCCACTCTTCCATCGAACCTTTAAAGCGGCTGACCACACGGCCAGAATAGGTATCGTAACGTTCCTGGCCTGGGTAGAAGGTATCGGATGAGGCGGTGACACCGATATGGGTGGTCGCACCGCTGGCCTTGGCGGCTTCAACCAGCGCCGTGGTACAGGCGAAATCGGCCACCGCCGGGAATTCCATCGGGGCAAAGTGGAGGCTGGCACCATCAAGACGCACTGCCGCAGTCGTCACCAGAACATCACCGACATTGATATTGGCCTGAATAGCGCCGGTGGTGCCGATGCGCAGGAAGGTGCGGATACCCAGTTGCGCCAGTTCTTCGACGGCGATAGAGGTCGATGGGCCACCAATACCGGTGGAGCAGACGATAACCGCTTTGCCATCCAATTCTGCACGCCAGGAGGTAAATTCGCGATGGGAAGCCAGGTGTACCGGGTTTTCCATCAGCTTGGCAATTTTCTCTACACGCTGCGGATCACCAGGGACGATGGCAAGCGTTGCCCCTTGTAAATCGTTTTTAGTGAGACCGAGGTGGAAAACGTCAGACTGAGACATGGGAGACTCCTCATGGATGCTGTTTTTTATGGGAGGAACAAAAAAGTACTCTACTGAAAAGTGCACCAAAATTTCGTGATTAACATCACTATGAGCAAAGAAACAAAAGGGAATCTACATTATTTTTGTGATCATAATCACAATTAACAATTCATTGCACCCAGGTTCACGACAAGTCTAGTCGAGGATCCTTTTGCAGACCGTGCGGACCAGCCTATAACCGGCCAAACCCCAGCCATAATACGGTAAAAACGCAGTAAAAATGCTGCCAAGCCAGATAATTAGCCATTCTTTGCAGACTTGGCTGAAAATCCGCCATCCGGTGCCAATACGCGGTAATCTTGCCTATAGTTAAGCTCAGTCGCGCTTTTCTCTATATCGCATGGAGCCTGCAATGAAAACCGAACAAGAGATGACATTAAAACAGGCCAAAGGGGGATTCACCCCGGCCGTAGCCCCATTGGCAACCTCAACCATCCTGACCGATGAACATGACATTCATGTCGGGGAAACCACCATCCCTTCACAAGGGGATGACTTACCAGCCTATATCGCCAAACCGGCCAATCACCAGGGGCCACTCCCGGTCATTTTGGTGGTGCAGGAAATCTTTGGCGTACATGAACACATTCAGGATCTGTGCCGCCGCCTGGCAAAACAGGGCTATCTGGCGATCGCCCCAGAGCTCTATTTCCGCCAGGGGGATGCCAGGGATTACAGCGAAATCAGCGAACTGATGCTGAAACTGGTGAGTAAAGTCCCGGATAGCCAGGTGCTGGCGGATTTGGATCACGCCGCGCATTGGGCAACGCGCCACGGCGGTGATGCCAGCAAGTTAGCTATCACCGGATTCTGTTGGGGTGGGCGCATTACCTGGCTGTATGCTGCGCATAACCCACAGCTCAAGGCGGCAGTGGCCTGGTACGGCAAACTGGTGGGTGAGAAAACGCTGAACTCGCCGAAACACCCGGTTGATATTGCCACCCATCTTTCCGCGCCGGTGCTTGGCCTGTATGGCGGCCAGGATAGCAGTATTCCGCAGGAGACGGTGGAAACCATGCGCCAGGCGATCCGCGCGGCCAACGCCGATGCAGAAATCGTGGTATATCCGCAAGCTGGCCATGCGTTCCATGCCGATTACCGCCCAAGTTATGACGCCGAAGCTTCAACCGACGGTTGGCGGCGCATGTTGGAATGGTTCACCCAGCACGGTGTCGTGGGTGTGAAGTAAAACTCAGGGGCAGCGATTGCCCCTGTTGCCTTGATTAGCCCAGCGTCAACGCGCCAAACGCGCCGCGCCAGTCGCACTCAAACTTCTCCACTGCCGCCTGCACGGCCGGGGCGCTGATAAACTGTTCTGCCACATCCAGCGGCAGAGTAATGGCTCCGCAACCCGCCAACAGGCAGTCCAAAGCCTGACGCGGCGTTTTAAAGCTGGCGGCAAGCACCTTGGCCTGTGGAGCATGCATTTCCAGCAATCGCTGTAGTTCCTGCACGGTTGCGATACCGCTACCGCCCTGCGCATCCACCCGGTTAACGTAGGGAGCCACGTATTCCGCCCCGGCCAGGGCGGAAAGTAACCCTTGTGCCGCCCCGTAGACCGCCGTACCCAACGTTGGGATCCCCATCCCCCGCAGTATCTTGATGGCCGCCAACCCTTCGGTGGTAACCGGCACTTTGACCACCAGGCCGCTAACCCGCTGGTTGAGCATGACCGCCTCTTCCACCATCTGGTCGGCCGTAGCAGCCAGCACTTGGGCAAACAACTTCCCTTCTCCGCCCAACGCATCGCGCAGCGCCGGTAACACTTCCCATAACGAGGTGCGTGATGCAGCCACAATGCTTGGGTTGGTTGTCACCCCTTGCAATGGCAATACTCGCGCCAGGCGCTTCACCGCATGGATATCAGCGGTATCCAGATAGAGTTCCATGATGACTCCTTAAGACCAAGATGAAGGGGCAGTGGCTCGATATCTGCTCGTAACCAGCCCCCTCTCCTTCGGGGAGAGGGGGCACAGATATCACCACCGCACCCAGAATAGGATCACAGTTCCAGCTCAAGTTTGAGCAACGCTTCCACCTGCTGGGCAGAGGCCGCATTTACCAAAGCATCCCGGAAACCTTCGTGCATAATGCGCCGCGCCAGTTTGGAGAAAATACGCATATGCTGATCCCCGGCGGCATGTTTATTGAGGGTCAGCATGATGACAAACTGCGCTTCCTCGTCACCCCAGGTTACCGGTTGTGCCAGCTTGGCAACGCTGATGGTGGACTGTTCAATATGTTCGGATTTGGTATGCGGGATGGCGAAACCAAAGCCCAATCCAGTGGAAAATACGCTTTCACGGGCCCATAAATCGGCCGCCAGTTTGCGTGGATAGCGGCAACGCCCGGCCAGCAGCAGGTTATCCGCCATGCCTTTGATCACCTCTTCCTTGCTGCGCCAGTCGGCGCCCAGGGCAATGCACTCCGGCGTGATCAACGGCGCATCGCGTTGTTCCATGCGGAACTGCGCCAGTAAATGCTCCACTTCCAATGACGTGCGACAAGCCATCGCCCGGTTCAGTAACAAGCGGCATTCGCGGCTGTCGAGCTTGGCAAGCCTGGTTTTGGTGGCGGCAATGGAAGGCGCACTCATGCTGATCTCATCCAGCCCCATCCCCACCAGCAGCGGCAGCACCGAACCTTTGGCTCCCAGCTCACCACACAGGCCAATCCATTTGCCATGACGATGAACTTCACGCACCGCGTGATCCAGACCACGCAGGAACGCCGGGTTCAGGCTGTTGTAGTGTTTGATAACCTTGGCATTATCGCGATCTACGGCCAGCAGATACTGCGTCAGGTCGTTGCTGCCGATGCTGAAGAAATCAATCTCTTCACAGCATTGGTCGATGATAAACAGCACTGAAGGCACTTCCAGCATGATGCCGAGCGGGATTTTTTCATCGAAAGGGATCTGCCCGGCACGCAGCGATTGCTTCACCTCTGCTAGTTGATCCTTCACCCACAGGATCTCTTCCATTGAGGAGATCATCGGGATCATGATCTTCAGCGGGCCATGCGCCGAAGCGCGCAGGATCGAGCGTAACTGGGTGCGGAACAGCGGCAGAAATTCCTGATAAATACGCACCGCGCGGTAACCAAGGAACGGGTTGTTTTCGGCCGGGATATTCAGATAATCCACCGGCTTGTCGCCACCAATATCCACAGTACGCACGATGATTGCCTTACCCGCCGCTGCCTCTACCGCCTGGCAATAGATATTGTACAGCTCGTCCTCTGAAGGCGCGGCCAGGCGATCCATATACAGCATTTCCGTGCGGAACAGGCCCACCGCTTCGGCGCCGTTGCTGAATGCTGCCTCGGCTTCCACCGCATGGGCGATATTGGCGGCAACTTCCATCCGCACGCCATCGGCAGTGCGCCCCGGTTGATCCAGATAGGCGCTTTGCTGGTCGCGTATCTGTGCGCTCAGCCATTGTTCCTGCCGGTAATAGCGGCGCACCGGCTCGCTGAGATCGCAAGCCACCAGCCCAAGATCACCGTCGATCTGCACCAGTTGATGCAGATAAGGCAGTAACGCCGCCGCATCGACGCCAACCAGCGTTGGAATATTAAATGAACGCGCCAGGATCACCGTGTGCGAAGTGCTACCGCCGCTGCCCAACAGCAGGCCTTTCAGGTAGCGCTTGTCCAGTTCCAGAAACTGGCTGGGGGTAAGTTCATCAGTAATGCAAATGCTGGCGGTATTCAATGCCTGTTGCGCCGGGAAGCACTGCTCACCATAGATATGCTGCAACAACTGGAAGCTGACATCACGAATATCCAGCTCGCGTTCGCGCAGGTAGGCGCTGGCAGACTGCGCCAGTTGCTGGCTGAAATGAGCTGCGGTAGCCACGATTGCCGCTGCGCAGCTTGCCCCAGCCAGGACGGCGTCAAGCAATTGCTGGCGGAATGCAGCGTCACGCAGCAGTGAGCGGTGTGCTTCCAGTACCGCCGTGGTGGTGCCATTACCGCCCATCAGTTGCAGATCCAACGCCTTACCGAACCGCGTCAGGCCATCAGCCAATTGCTGCTGTTCCTGTTCAATGTCCTTGGCTGGCGGCAGATCCAAAGCGTTCAAATCCACCCGCGCCAGATGCACCAACTTGCCGTTGGCCGTGCCCTGGCTGACCGAGCGAGCACGTAGCAATGTTGGATTCAAATTGGCCAGAGATTGTGGGATAGGTTCCAGCTCCGCCTGGTCGTTCACCCGGGGCAACGCTTCATCGCAGTGTGGCAACTCGTGCTGGATAAAATGATTCAGGCGCTCAAATGCCGCCTGCTCATCCTCGCCTTCAATCGTTACCCGGCATTCATCACCCAACAGAATATCGGCACCGATTAATGACAGAACGCTTTTGCCATCGCCGCTGAGGCCGCTACGGGAGTTATGCCATTCAAAGCTGGAACCGAAACCGTTACACAGGGTTTCGATATGGCTGGCTGGGCGGGCATGTACCCCATTGGGCAGCACGCAGGTAAACGTCACTATTTTCGCCATCACTCTCTCCTCATACCAAAGCAGCGGTGAACAACACCGGTTTGTCACAAGGATAAAAGCGCAGCGCGGGCTGCGGCTATCGGATAAAAATGCCAAACACTGGACAAATGTATCCTGACGGCATAAATGCGATGCCGCTCACAAAGCCAGTCTCACCAAGGACGGTTTATGCTGCCGCACACTTTGAGTTTGATCCCACTTTTATCCTGACGTTACAAAAATCCAGTAAATGGCAATTTTATCCACTATTGATAACCCAGGCAGATGCCTATTGTGATAACCAACAACCTTTCTCCATCAGGGGTAATTATCTGGTGGTTTTGTCCTCAGAAGCACGCTGGTTGCGGCCAGGGAGTGAACGATGAAAGATCTGCTCAATATTCTAAGAAACACGCGCCAGCATTTGATGACCGGCGTCTCCCATATGATCCCGTTTGTTGTTGCCGGTGGCATTCTGCTGGCCATCTCTGTGATGCTGTACGGCAAAGGTGCCGTACCCGATGCCGCCACCGATCCCAACCTGAAAAAGCTGTTCGATATCGGCGTAGCCGGTCTGACGCTGATGGTGCCTTTCCTGGCGGCCTATATCGGCTACTCGATCTCTGACCGTTCCGCGCTGGCGCCTTCGGCAATCGGAGCCTGGGTCGGCGCGTCTTTCGGTGCCGGTTTCTTTGGCGCGATCATCGCGGGCTTACTGGGCGGCATCATCGTGTTTTATCTGAAGAAGATCCCAGTGCCCAAGATCCTGCGCTCGGTGATGCCGATCTTCGTGATCCCGATTATCGGTACCCTGCTTACCGCAGGCATCATGATGTGGGGCCTGGGCGAACCGGTTGGGGCACTGACCAACAGCCTGACCCAATGGCTGCAAAGCATGCAGCAGGGCAGCATCGTGGTGCTGGCCATTATCATGGGTCTGATGCTGGCGTTTGATATGGGTGGCCCGGTTAACAAAGTGGCCTACGCTTTTATGCTGATTTGCGTGGCTCAGGGCGTTTACTCGGTAGTGGCCATCGCCGCCGTGGCTATCGCCACACCACCGCTAGGCCTGGGGTTCGCGACGCTGATTGGCCGCAAATACTACACCCCTGAAGAACGTGAAGCCGGCAAGGCAGCGCTGTTGATGGGCTGCGTGGGCGTCACTGAAGGGGCTATCCCGTTTGCCGCCGCCGATCCGCTGCGCGTTATTCCTTCCATCATGATCGGTTCTGCCTGTGCCGCCGTGACCGCCGCCTTGGTGGGTGCCCAGTGCTACGCCGGTTGGGGCGGCCTGATTGTGCTGCCAGTGGTTGAAGGCAAGCTGGGCTTCGTGGCCGCATTGCTGGTAGGCATGGTGGTTACCGCCCTGCTGGTTAACCTGCTAAAAAGCTTCGCCGCCAGGAAGCAGGCGGCCAAAATTGCACAGGAAAGCGATCTGGATCTGGATTTCGAGATTAACTGAACAACTACGCCGCAAGCCATTAATGGTTTGAAAAATAAAAAGATAGAGACCCTATGGATTTCAAGTTGCAACTGCGCCCCCAGTCACTGATTTCAGTCGATGGCCGGGGTGATAAATCTGTCGGGAAAATCGGCCAGAAACCGATTGGAATGCCGCAAGTGGCGGCCCACCGGGTAAATCACAACAATTTTATTTTTAACCTGTTTTAACGCTGTGTCTTTGAAAGACGACGGCAGTCAATTAAGGAACTGACTATGACCACTATCATTGCTGTAACCGCTTGCCCTTCCGGCGTTGCCCACACCTACATGGCGGCCGAAGCCATTGAGCGTTCCGCCAAAGCCAAAGGCTGGCAGTGCAAGGTTGAAACCCAAGGCTCTATCGGCCTGGAAAACCAATTGACCGCCGAAGACGTGGCCGCCGCCGATGTGGTGATCCTGACCAAAGATATCGGCATCAAGTTTGAAGAACGCTTCAAGGGGAAAACCGTGGTGCGCGTAGGTATCAGCGACGCGGTAAAACGCGCCGATGCCATCATGGAAAAAATTGCCGCCCACCTGGCGCAAAAGGCATAACCAGCCACCCGGCACGCCGTGCCGGGCTTCCCCGCTCCCGTTACTGCACAGAAGGAAAATGTGATGACCTCCCGGATCGAACGCCTGAAAGCCGCTTTGTTCTCCACCCCGCGTGAAATTTCGCTGGAACGCGCGCTGCTTTATACCGCCAGCCATCGGCAGACCGAAGGGGAACCCACCATTATCCGCCGTGCCAAGGCCAGCGCCTACATTCTGGATCACGTTGAAATCGCCCTGCGGGAAGATGAGCTGATCGCCGGTAACCGCACCGTGAAACCACGGGCCGGGATCATCTCACCAGAAATGGATCCTTATTGGCTGCTGAAAGAGTTGGATGCCTTCCCAACGCGCCCGCAGGATCGCTTTGCCATTTCCGAAACCGACAAACAGGTTTACCGCGAGCAGCTTTATCCTTATTGGGAAAAGCGCTCGATGAAAGATTTCATCAACAACCAGATGCCGGAAGAGGTAAAAGCAGCCACGAAAACCCAGATTTTCAGCGTTAACCAGACCGACAAGGGCCAGGGGCATATCATCATCGATTACCCGCGCCTGCTGGGTAGCGGGTTGGATAACCTGTTAACCGAGCTACAACACCATGTAGAGCAGCAGCCGGACAACGCGTTCTACGCCGCGGCACTGCTTTTGTTGCAAGCCTCACAACGCCATATTCTGCGCTACGCCAGCCTGGCACGTCGCATGGCGGCAGAATGCCGCGATGATACCCGCAGCGCCGAGTTACTGCGTATCGCCAACGTCTCTGCCCAGATAGCCCATCATAAGCCGCAGGATTTCTATCAGGCATGCCAACTGTTCTGGTACATGAACGTCATCTTGCAGTACGAATCCAACGCCAGCTCGTTATCGCTGGGCCGTTTCGATCAGTACATGCTGCCGTTTTATCAGGCTTCCCTAAATCAGGGGAAGATCCGGCCTTCCTGCAGGAACTGCTGGAAAGCCTGTGGGTGAAGTGCAACGACATTGTGCTGCTGCGCTCAACCTCCAGCGCCCGTTACTTTGCCGGTTTCCCGACCGGTTACACCATTTTGCTGGGTGGCCTGACCGAAACCGGCCGCAGCGCGGTCAACGTGCTGTCGTTCCTGTGCCTGGATGCCTACCAGAATATCCGTTTGCCACAGCCGAACCTGGGCGTGCGGATAAATGAATTTATCGACCGTCCCTTCCTGCTGAAAACCGCCGAAACCATCCGTCTTGGCACCGGCATCCCGCAAATCTTCAACGATGAAGTGGTGGTGCCCGCATTTTTGAACCGTGGCGTTTCGCTGGAGGATGCACGGGATTATGCAGTGGTTGGCTGTGTTGAACTTTCGATCCCGGGGCGCACCTATGGCCTGCACGATATTGCCATGTTCAACCTGTTGAAAGTCATGGAACTGACGCTGTGGGATAACGAAGGTAATGCCAGCCTCACCTACCCGCAGTTGCAGGAACAGATCCGCGAGAAAATCCGCCACTACGTCCGGCTGATGGCACAGGGCAGCAATATCTGCGATATCGGCCACCGCGATTGGGCACCGGTGCCGCTGCTGTCTTCGTTTATCGATGACTGCCTGCAAAAGGGCAAAGACATTACCGAAGGTGGCGCACGCTATAACTTCTCCGGGGTGCAAGGGATCGGCATCGCCAACCTGAGCGACTCGCTGTATGCCCTGAAAGGGCTGGTCTTCGATCAACAGCGCCTGAGTTTTGACGAGCTCCTGGCGACGCTGAAAGCCAACTTTGCCACACCGGAAGGGGAGAAAATCCGCGCACGATTGATCAACCGCTTCGATAAATACGGTAATGACATTGATGATGTTGACCTGATCAGCGCCGATCTGCTGCGATTTTACTGTAAAGAAGTGGAGCAGTACCGTAATCCGCGCGGTGGCCAGTTTACACCGGGTTGTTACACCGTTTCGGCCCACGTTCCATTAGGGGCGGTAGTCGGGGCCACACCAGACGGGCGTTATGCCGGGGAACAACTGGCGGACGGCGGCCTTTCGCCGATGCTCGGCCAGGATGCCCAAGGCCCAACGGCAGTGCTCAAATCGGTAAGCAAGCTGGATAACTACCTGCTTTCTAACGGCACCTTGCTCAACGTGAAATTCACCCCAAGCACTCTCGAAGGTCAGCAAGGGCTGAATAAGCTGGCAGACTTCCTTGGGGCCTTTACCAAGCTCAAGCTGCAGCATGTACAGTTCAACGTGGTGAATGCCGAAACGCTGCGGGAGGCGCAAGCCAGGCCACAAGACTTCGCCGGGCTGGTGGTTCGTGTCGCCGGTTACAGCGCATTCTTCGTGGAGTTGTCGAAGGAGATCCAGGATGACATCATCCGCCGAACAGCGCATCAACTGTAACCTGATCGCACCCGGGTTTACCCGGGCTGCTGCGGCTGCGCCCCAGGGGCGCATCTTCAACATTCAGCGCTACTCACTCAATGATGGGCACGGCATCCGTACCGTGGTGTTCTTTAAAGGCTGCCCGCACACCTGCCCCTGGTGCGCTAACCCGGAGTCGATGTCGGGTAAAATCCACCGCGTACGGCGCCAGGCCAAATGCCTCAATTGCCAACCCTGCCTGAACGATCCCCAGGAGTGCCCAAGCGGGGCGATGGAGCTTATCGGCCAGAATATGACGCTGGAGGCACTGCTGAAGCAACTCCTGAAGGATGAGGTATTTTACCGCACCTCGGGCGGTGGCGTGACGCTTTCAGGCGGGGAAGTGCTGATGCAGAGCGAATTTGCCAGCCAACTATTGCAACGTCTGCAAGCGTTGGGCATCAATACGGCGATAGAAACCGCAGGTGATGCCCCTATCGCCAGCGTATTGGCTCTGGCGGATCACTGTGATCAGGTGCTGTTCGATTTGAAAATCATGGACGCCGAGGCCGCAAAACGATTGCTGAACATCAATCAGCCGCGCGTACTGGCAAACTTTACCGCCCTGGTGCAGCGCGGCATTAACCTGATCCCACGCCTGCCGTTAATCCCCGGCTACACTTTGAACAAAGAGAATATGGCGCAGGCCTTGGCATTCCTCGCACCTTTCGGGCTACAAGAGATCCACCTGTTGCCATTTCATCAGTATGGAGAAGCAAAATATGCCCTGCTGGGGCGGGAATATCTGTTGCACGAGGTGGCTGCGCCCACCGAGCAGGAGATCGCACCATTACAGGTTATGGCGCAGCAGGCAGGCTTGCGGGTAATCATTGGCGGTTAAACATCAGCAAGGGGAAGGTATGACGATAAAACTCGTGGCGGTAACGGCCTGTATCAGCGGAGTCGCCCATACCTATATGGCCGCCGAAAGGCTGGAAAAACTCTGTGCTCAGGAAAAATGGCCGGTCAAGGTAGAAACCCAGGGCGCATTGGGGATTGAAAACTCCCTGACGCCAGAAGATCTTGCCCAGGCCGACGTGGTGCTACTGATCAGCGATATCCTGCTGGCGGAGAGTGAGCGTTTTGCACACCACCGCTGCGTGCAGATTGGCATCAACACCTTTTTGCGCACGCCAGAAAAGGCGCTCAGCGCAGTGCGCAAGGCCGCCGCATCCCCCCAGGAGACACATATCCGCGTGGTTTAACTATCGCGCTCTTTCAGTTCACTGTGATACTGGCCACGATATTCTGAAGGGGAGCGTTCGGTGTTTTTACGAAACAGACGGCAAAAATAGTTACTGTCGACAAAACCGCAGGCGTGCGCCACCTCTTTCACCTTCATGTCGTAACGTTTGAGCAGATGCTTGGCCTGCTCTAACCGCACGTGATTCAGATACTCGTTAAATCCCACGCCACCGGTCTTCTGGAACAGATGAGAAAGATAATTGGGTGAGATATAAAACGCCTGGGCAACCGACTCACGGGTCAGCGGCTCACGGTAATGCTCTTCCAGATGATTACGCACCGCGTCAAACAGCGCCTGGCTGCGGGAGGCGGTTTTCACCGAAGTCCCGAACAGATCCAGCGCATGGCTCAGCAGCCCTTTCACCAGAAAACGCGCGGTGGGTTGATCGCTCTGATGCCAAGCCAGTTCGTTGAGTGCCTGCAGCATAAATGAGCCCACGCGAGGCCCACGGCGAGCCACGTTATCCTTACCTAGCGGCTGCGTCTTCTCCCCATCCCAGCTTAACAGGCTGTATCCCAGTTGCTGCTTGCCAAACAGCAGGCTGAGCGTGGTCACTGGCCGCTGCCAATGTGGGCTGTTCCAGCCATGAGCCGGAACAAAAAGCACATCTCCCGGCAGCAGCCGTTGCTGTTGCCCTGCCCCCTGGCTGCCTTCCCACTCCATTTCCTGCTCCCCCTCCACCACCAGTTCAAGACGCGGAAAGCTCACCTGATAGGCCAACTCCGGCGCCGGATGTTGGTTACCGGCAAAATAGACCTGCCGGATCCCCTGCGCATCATCAAGAACCGCAGCCAACACGGCTACGAGTGGATGTTTCATCAACAGCCATCCTTCAAAACGGGTGAAAAACGAGACCTGATGATAACCAATAGCAGCCTGGAAAACGCTCGAGCAGAACAATAAATGGCGCGGGTGTAAGCTTAACGACAAAAAAGGCGCCGAAGCGCCCTTGAACACATCATTGTTGGCGATCAGGCCTGTTGCTCGCGCAAGCGCTGAGCTGCCAACACCATGTTAGCCAATGACTGACGGGTTTCCAGCCAGCCACGGGTTTTCAAGCCACAGTCCGGGTTAACCCACAGACGCTCTGCCGGGATATTCTGCGCAGCTTTACGCAACAGCGCTTCGATCCATTCCACGCTAGGGACGTTCGGCGAGTGAATGTCGTACACGCCGGGCCCAATTTCGTTCGGGTATTCAAACTCTTTAAAGGTTTCCAGCAGATCCATATCGGAGCGCGAGGTTTCGATGGTGATCACATCGGCATCCAGTGCCGCGATGGAATCCATGATGTCATTGAACTCGCAATAACACATATGGGTGTGGATCTGCGTGTCATCCTGCGCCACGGCGGCATTAAGTTTAAAGGCATCCACCGCCCAGTTGAGATAAGCCGCCCAATCGGACTGGCGCAGCGGTAAGCCTTCACGCAGCGCAGGCTCGTCGATCTGGATAATCCCAATACCGGCATTCTCTAAATCTTCCACTTCGTCACGCAATGCCAGCGCTATCTGCTTGGCAATCACTTCGCGGGTCACGTCTTCACGCGGGAACGACCAGCAAAGAATGGTCACCGGGCCGGTCAGCATGCCTTTTACCGGTTTATCGGTCAGCGACTGGGCAAACTTGGCCCACTCAACGGTGATGGCCTGCGGGCGGCTGATATCGCCAATAATGACCGGTGGCTTAACGCAGCGGGAGCCATAGCTCTGCACCCAACCGTTTTGGGTAAACACGAAGCCCTCCAGATTTTCGCCGAAATATTCCACCATGTCGTTCCGTTCGGCTTCGCCGTGCACCAGCACGTCCAGCCCCAGACGTTCCTGCTCAACGATTGCCTGCTTGATATGCTCACCGATGCTGGTGCGATAGTTACCGCTATCCAGGCGCCCCTGTTTGAAGTCCAGGCGCAATCCACGGATTTCGGTGGTCTGCGGGAACGAGCCGATGGTGGTGGTTGGCCATGCAGGCAGGTTGAAGCGATCGCGTTGTGCCTGCGCACGCTGCTCATAAGGGCGCTGGCGCTCACTGTCTTTGGCGGTGATGGCCGCCAGGCGTTTTTCAACCTGTGCATTATGGACACGGCTGGACTGACGACGAGCGCGGATTGGCGCGCTGTAAGCGTCCAGTTCTGCCTGTTTGCTGACACCTGGCGTGTTCAGAGCACTGCTCAACAACGCCAGCTCGGCACATTTTTGCAGGGCAAAGGCAAACCAGCTTTTCACCTCTTCGTCCAGGCGGCTTTCCACGCTCAGATCGATCGGGCTGTGCAGCAGTGAACAAGAAGTACCAATCCACAATGGGCGGCTGTTGACCAACGGTTGCAAGCGTTCGAACCAGCTGCTCAGATCGGCGCGCCAGACGTTACGGCCATTGATGACCCCGAGAGACAGCACCCACGCTTTCGGCAGCGAGGTATTCAATACGGCAACGTCATCTTTACCCGCAACCAGATCCACATGCAGACCCTGCACTGGCAGAGTGCGCAAGGTATCCAGGTTATGCCCAATGCTGTCGAAATAGGTGGTCAGTAACAGTTTTACCCGACCTTGCAGCGCGGTATAAGCAGGTTTGAAGGCGTCCAACCAAGCCTGTGGCAACTCCAGCACCAGCGCAGGTTCGTCGATCTGCACCCATTCGATACCACGTTTGGCCAATTCGGCCAGCACCTGCTGGTAGACCGGCAGAATATCGTTCAGCAGTGACAGGCGGTCAAACTGCTCGCCCTTCACTTTGCCCAACCACAGATAGGTTATCGGGCCAAGCAATACCGGTTTGATTTTGTGACCCAGGGCCAGCGCTTCGTCAACTTCATCCAGCAGTTGGGTCCAACCCAGTTTGAACTGCTGGCCTTTGGTGAATTCAGGCACCATGTAGTGATAGTTGGTGTTAAACCATTTGGTCATTTCTGCCGCTGCTGCCGGTTCACCGGTCGGCGCGCGGCCACGACCAATACGGAACAGCGTATCGAGATCGATTGAGCCATCTTTATTTTGGTGACGGGCCGGAACGTTGCCCAGCAGCAGGCTGGTAGTCAACACGTGATCGTACCAGGCGAAGTCACCAACCGGTACCAAATCCACCCCGGCCTGTTGCTGCTGTTGCCAATGGCGAGCACGCAGCTCGCGGCCAACCGCCAGCAGTTCTTCCTGAGTTGAATTACCTGCCCAGTAGCTTTCCTGCGCTTTTTTCAATTCACGACGCAGACCAACGCGTGGAAAACCCAGAGTGTGATTTAAAATTGTCATCGTCATATTTCCCATTTAGCCGTCCAGATGTTTACACATCCATAATCCGCAGGTACTGTATGAACCACAAGCGCAATATTTTCACCGTCACTGTGAAGGACTCTCATGATCGAACTGAAACACCTACGAACGCTGCAGGCGCTGCGTAATACCGGCTCATTGGCCGCCGCCGCCGCGCAACTTCATCAGACACAATCGGCCCTGTCGCATCAGTTCAGCGATCTGGAGCAGCGTCTGGGCTTCAAACTGTTCGTTCGTAAAAGCCAACCGCTGCGCTTTACCGCCCAGGGCGAGATCCTGCTACAGCTGGCAGAACAGGTGTTGCCGCAGATCCAACAGGCGCTACAAGCCTGCCATCAGCCGCATCAGGCCACGTTGCGCATCGCCATTGAATGCCACAGCTGTATCCAGTGGCTGACCCCGGCGCTGGATAACTTCCGCAACCGTTTCCCGCAGGTGGTGATGGATTTCAAATCCGGCGTCACCTTCGATCCGCAACCGGCTTTGCAACAGGGCGAACTGGATGTGGTGCTGACTTCGGATATTCTGCCGCGCAGCGGGTTGCACTATTCCCCCATGTTCGATTTTGAAGTACGGCTGATATTGGCCCCGGATCATCCGTTGGCCAGTAAACCGCGCATCGAGCCCGAAGATTTGAGCGACGAAACGCTGATGATCTACCCGGTGCAGCGTCAACGGCTGGATATCTGGCGCCATTTCCTGCAACCGGCAGGCGTTAGCCCAGCGTTGAAAAATGTGGATAACACGCTGTTATTGGTTCAGATGGTTTCGGCACGAATGGGGATCGCCGCGTTGCCACACTGGGTGGTGGAAAGCTTTGAACGCCAGGGCCTGGTCGTCACCAAAACCCTTGGCGATGGCTTGTGGAGCCGGTTATATGCGGCAACCCGCGATGGCGAACAGCGCCAGACGGTGACCGAGGCCTTTATCCGTTCAGCACGCCAGCATGCCTGCCAACATCTGCCGTTCGTGCGTGATGCCGCCCGGCCGAATGCCATCGCCTCTGGGGTTAACCCATTAATCCCTCTGGTTTAAATTTTCCGGGCTGATGGCCAGCCCATTTTTAGCACATACAGCGCCATGCAAACTCGGCAAAAGTGATTACAGTAATTTCATAGGATGAAATTCCCTGATGGCAATCATCAGCTTTTCCGAGGCACTTATGCGAAAACCGGGTTGTTTTTACCCATTGTTGTTACTACTGGCACTGCTGTGCAACTCAAAGGCGTGGGCGGCGGAGCCCGTTGCCCCCTGGCCCCATAATGTTACCCTTTCCGGTACCTCAATGGTGCTGCACCAGCCACAGCTCGACAGTTGGCAGGATAACCTGCTCAAGGGGCGGCTGGTGGTGGCGGTGAAAACGGGTACCCTGACCGAGGCCGAGGGGAAAAAACAGGACAAAATCAGTTATGGCGTGGCCTGGTTCAGCGCCCGTACCGACACCGACAAGGAACAACGGCAAGTCCAGTTGGATAACATCAAGTTTGAAAAAGTGAAGTTCCCGACCGATAGCGGCAACGAAGCACATTATCTCAACTTATTGCAGCAAATTCCGTCAAAAACCTTTACCGTCAACCTCGATCAGTTAGAGTCCGATCTGGCCATCCAGGATCGGGGGCCACAGCAGAGCGTCAAGGTTAATAATGCGCCACCAAAAATCATTTTCGCTTTCCAACCGGCCACGCTGGTATTGCTTGACGGCCAACCCGCCTGGCAGGCCAGTGGCCAGCGGGGCGTAGAGCGGGCGATCAATACCCGTTCGTTACTGCTAAGGGAAGACGCGACGCTGTATAGTTACTTTGCCAATCAGTGGTATACCGCACCTGACCTCAGCGGGCCGTGGGTGCAAAAATCAACGGTCCCGGCCGCGTTGACCCAGGCGATGCAGAGTGCGGTAAAAAGCAAGCTGGTCACTACCGGCCCGCAGGGTAAAACCACGATCACCAAACCGGCGGAAATCTACGTCAGCACGCAACCGGCAGAACTGGTGCAGATTGATGGCGAGCCGCAGTTTGTGCCGATTGCGGGTAGCCAACTCTCTTACGTGGCTAATACCCCTTCAGATGTGTTTATCGACGCCGGGCAAAATAACAGCTGGTACCTGCTGGTGTCCGGCCGCTGGTTCCGTGCTGACTCCACCAATGGCCCCTGGCAGTATGTTGATGGCAAGGCGCTGCCGAAAGACTTTGCCCATATTCCCCCCGATAGCCCGAAAAGCGCGGTGCTGGCCTCAATACCAGGCACGCCAGAGGCCCGAGAAGCGCTGATTGCCAACTCAGTGCCGCAAACGGCCCAGGTATCACGCAGCCAGGCGGCGCTTAAGGTCAGTTATGACGGTGGCAGTGCCAAATTCAAGCCAATCGACGGCACACCGCTGCAATATGCCTGGAATACCGATATCCCGGTGATCAAAGTGGACAGTAACAGCTTCTTTGCGGTGAAAAACGGCGTGTGGTTCTCTGCCACCTCATCACAAGGTCCTTGGGCGGTAGCCACCAACGTTCCCGCAGTGATCTACACTATTCCGGCAAATTCACCTTTGCATTATGTCACCTATGTCCGCGTTTATAGCAGCACCAACGAGGTGGTGTACGTCGGCTATACGCCGG
This sequence comes from Serratia sp. L9, assembly GCF_050632285.1. NCBI lineage: Bacteria > Pseudomonadati > Pseudomonadota > Gammaproteobacteria > Enterobacterales > Yersiniaceae > Serratia > Serratia sp. L9. The sequence continues at coordinate 779,360 of NZ_CP192591.1, forward strand.
GGTATTACGGCACCGTGGTCAGCAACGGCGTGGTGGTCTATGGTACCGGCTACCCTTGCAACGCCTGGGTGGGTGATGTCTGGTACAGCTGTCCGGCCACTTACGGCTACGGCAGCAGCTTTGCCTGGGATCCGGCTATCGGCTGGAGCTTTGGCTTTATCAGCGGCTGGATCTGGGGCAGCGCCTGGAGCCAGCCGTGGTGGGGCCCGTGGTACGGCTATTACCCGCCTTATCACCCTGGCTACTGGGGTGGCGGTGTTTCGGTTTATAACGTCTACAACCACTGGGGAAATACCGTGGCACAAGGCGTGCGTACTGACTGGAGCAACCCGTGGAACGGTCATTACGGCAGCAATGTGCGCGGGAGTTTCTACAACAATGCCACCGGTGGCCATGGGACTGGTTACGCCTGGCGCGAAACTAACGGCAATAATGGCGCCACCGGCGCGGGAGCAGGCGGTGTGCGTTTCAATCCGCAAACCGGGCGGGCGGTTTCTGCCAACGTCGCCGGTGCCTATAACCCGAATACCGACAACGGCATCGCCAAAGGGGAACGTAATAGCGTCAATACAAAAACCGGGCGCGTGACTCACAGCCAGAGCGTCAGTGGAACCACCTCTCAGGGGGCAGGTAAAGTGGGTAGCTTCACTAACGCCGGGAAAAATGGCGTGGCGAAGGGTGCAGGCTATGTGCACTACAATAAGGAAACTGGCGAGGTTAACCGTGGCGGGGTCATGCGCGGCCCAGACAACGTTTATGCCGGGCACGACGGTAATATCTATCAGTACAACAACGGCAGTTGGGAACAGATGAACGCCAGCGGCAAGTTTGAGAAAAGCCAACCGCCAGCAGAGGTAAGCAGTGCGCAGCAAGCTCAGGTGCGTGGTAATGAGCGCCAATCGGAACGCGCTCAAACGTTGCAATCACGACCAAACGCCAGCCAGCAGCCTAGGTTGCAACAAACCCAGCCGCGTCTAAGCCAGGAGCAGCGCCAACAGACCCAGCCGCGCATGCAGCAAAGAGCACCAGCTCCGCACCCGCAACGAGAAAACCATTTTGATCGCCATAACTATGAGCCACGCTTCAATGGCGGAATGGGGGGCAGACGATAAGGTTGGCAGGGGCCCGATTATCGGGCCCCGAGCTTATTTATTAACGCCTTTTGGGGCGACCCAACGGCGATGTACCCACAGCGATGCCACAATCACCGCACCGCCGATGATAAAGCTGGCCCAGTGCGGTTGCTGTTGCCAGATCAGAAAGTTGACCAGCAAGCCTGCGGGCACATGCATATTGTTCATGATGCCCAGCGTCCCGGCATCCACCTGCGTCGCCCCGTAGTTCCACATAAAATAGCCGAGCCCGAAGGCGACAACGCCCAACCAGACCAGAATACCCCATTGCAGGCTGGTGGTTGGCAGTTGGTTGGGGTTGCCCCACAGGAACCAGGCGACGATCGCCACCGCCGCCGCGCCGAGGTAGAACCAGGAGAACGCGGTATGCTGAGGGAGTGGATGCACTTCCATCAGGCGTTTATACCCCACCATACCGATTGCGAAACTGATATTTGCCACCTGCACCAAAAACAGCCCCCACCAGAAGTGATCACTCAACTGGTGATAACGGATGATCGCCGCCCCCAACACCGCCAGCAAAGCGCTGAACAGATAACCCCAACGCAGGCGGCGGCCACTGATCAGGTCATAAATCAGTGTGATATACAGCGGTGTCAGCACCGTGAACAGCAGAAACTCCGGCACGGTCAGGTACATAAAGGCGCGGAAGCTGATCAGATACATAATGCCAAGCTGACAAGCTCCCACCGCCATATACAGCAGGATCACTTTCAGTTGGATATTGCGCCAGCGCAGAAACGGCAGAAACACCAACGCCGCCAGCCCGACGCGCATCAGCACCGAGAACCAGCTATCGACATGCCCTGCCAGGTATTCGCCGATCAGGCTAAAAGAAAATGCCCATAAAATGGTGGTAATAACCAGAAGCAGCACGGCAAGTTCACCCTAAAAGATTCGAAAAGGCGATTGTAGCGGAAGGTCGCCACGGATGCGGCACAAAGGCGGTTTACATCTGCATGCAAAGTAAACTATCGAGCAATTTTGACTGACTGAGTTAGGCTTATTATCAGAAGGCACCTGGAGATCGAAAATGAAACTTCATTTTATTATCGCCACTCTGCTGCTGATGCCTTGGCTGGCGGCGGCGGAAAACGGCGTCACTACCCTCAGCCAACAGCAGCACTTTCTTGACCAGCGCGATCAGCAGATGCAGCAACAGCGCATGTTGAACAATCAGCAGATGGAGCAGCGCCGTGAGCAGCAGAACTATCAGCTCAAGTTCAATCAGCCCAGGATGTTGCCCAATAACGGCAATAACAACCCCATGCGGCCAATGACGACTCAGGGCGGCGGTATGCTGCAAAGCGGTACTCAGCCCCGCAATCCGTTCGATCGCGCCACACCTTCCGTACCGCAGGTGGCGCTCCCGGCTACATCCGCACTCCCATAATGGTCAGGATCAGCGGGGTGGTGATCGCCGCCAGCGCGGTGGACATCACCAGGCTGGTGGCGGCTGGGCCGGTCAGCACGTTGAATTGGCGTGACATCAGGTAGACATTCACCCCCACCGCCATCGATCCCAACAGCACCACCACGCGGGTTTCCATCGGCGGCAAGTCCATTGACCAGGCCAACAGCCAGACCACCATCGGCTGGACGATCAGCTTGAGGAAGCAGATAGCGCCACTCAGTTGCCAGCCCTCACTGATACGGTATTCCGCCAGCCCCATGCCGAGCACCACCAGCGACAGCGGGGCAGCTACCTGGCCAAGCATACTGACCGGCTGTTCGACAAACGCCGGCAGCGGTAACCCCGTCAGGCTGAACAAGGTGCCCGAAAGGATGCCGATAATCAGCGGGTTGGTCAGCACGCTGCGCGCGGTTTTGATAAAGCCCTGCAGCGTAGGGGAGCCGTTACGTGCCCATTCAATGGAGATGGTCACCAGCGTCCACAAAATCAGGCCGTTGAATACCAGCACCAAGGCCACTGACGGGATGGCCTCTTCCCCTAACATCACGGTAGCTATCGGTAAGCCGAGCATCACGTTATTGGAAAATATGCCGCCCAGCGCAAACACCGAACCAGAGACACCGTCCAGCTTGAATAACCGCCGGGCGGCAATGCGGCCAATAACAAATACGATCAGGCAACTGCCGAAGAAAGCGATCAGCAGCCTGGCATCCACCGCCGGACGCTGGGAGAAATCACACATCATGCGAAACAGCATGGCAGGCAGCGCAACGGAAAAGACAAATCTGGTCATGCCATCGGTGACAGTGGCTGGCCACTTTCCCCAGCGGATAAGGCCATATCCCAGCACTATCAGCACAAATAACGGTAAAGAAAGCACTATCTGGTGCCACAGTGAAATAATAAAGGCAGGCATCGCATCCCTTCCGACGGCGCGGCAGCCACTGGTTGTTGCCGCAAGATTTAACGGGTATCTGCGGATTTTATCTATCGGTTAGCCTGGCATCCCCTCTCCTTCAGGAAGAGGGTGAGGGGGAAAACCCTGTCATAAACCTGCTAACATCAACCGACGGCCTGGCCTTTAAATCAAGAACTCACCGTTTGAAAAATCCGGGCCTATTAAATCTATCCGGTCGGTACAAATACAGTCAACGCCCCAGCTCAATAATAAACGCGCCCGATCCGGCTGGTTGACGGTATACACCAGAATACGCAACCCAGCAGCTTTCAGCGCAGCGACCCGTTCGGCAGTCAGCTCGTTATGATTAATATGCAGCGATACACAGCCAAGTCGCTCGGTCAGCTCAGGCCAATTGTCATCCCACTTATCGAGCAACAGGCCGCGCGGCAATGCCGGAACCGCAAGCTGTGCCGCCGCCAGGGCTGCCACAGAGAACGAAGAAAGCAGCGGATCGGTTTGCCCTTGCCACAGCAAACTGGCCGCCAACGCCACAACCCGGCCAGTTTCATCATCCGCCCCGGTGGTGGGTTTTATTTCAATGTTGGCCATCATGCCGTGCTGTTTGCAGCGTTCTGCCACCTCCGTCAGCAGCGGCAGGCGCTCCCCTTTAAAGGCCGAACTGTACCAGTTGCCAGCGTCCAGTTGCACCAGCTTGTCCCACGGCTGTCGGCCCGCTACGCCCCAGCCATTGCTGGTGCGATCAAGCGTATCGTCATGCAGCAGGAAGATTTGCCCGTCCTGCGCCAGTTTGGCGTCAAATTCGATCATTGTGTGGCCGTGACGCGCACCCACGTCAATCGCCGCCAGGGTATTTTCCGGTGCCAGAGAACCGCCACCACGATGGGCGACAATATGAGGATAAGGCCAGGCTGTGGTCATCATTCAATCCTTAAACCGCTATGGGTATCAAAAAGTGCAGCGTCTGCGCAGGCAGCTGTAAATATAACGTGCTGCCCGCCAGCGGCAAGGTTTCATGGCTCAAACGCGCGATCACCCCCACGTCCCCCCATCTGCCGTGAGCAAGGTTATCCGCCCCAAGCAATTCAAGCGTTTGCAGCTCCAGAGCAATCCCCCTGCTCCCGCGTGCTCAGTTGAATATGCTCCGGGCGAATACCCAACGTCAACTCACGGCCGCCCCACGCTGGCCGGGGTTCAGGCAGGTTCAGCGCCCGACCACCGACCAAGTGCAACTGACTGCCGTCCGCACTCAACCTGCCAGGCAGCAGGTTCATCGCCGGGGAGCCGATAAAACTGGCGACGAACAGCGAAGCCGGGCGCTGATAAACCTCACTTGGCGTGCCGATTTGCTCCGCTACGCCTTTATTCATCACGATCACCCGCTGCGCCAGCGTCATTGCCTCCACCTGATCGTGGGTGACGTACAGGCTGGTGGTTTTCAGGCGGCGATGCAGTTGCTGCAATTCCAGGCGCATCTGCACGCGCAGTTTGGCATCGAGATTGGACAGCGGCTCGTCGAACAGAAACACCGCAGGTTCGCGCACGATGGCGCGCCCCATCGCCACCCGTTGGCGTTGCCCGCCGGAGAGCTCACGCGGTTTACGCTGCAACAGCGGTTCCAGTTCCAGAATACGTGCCGCCTCCTCCACGCGCTGGCAGATATGCTGTTTGCCAAAACCACGGATTTTCAGGCCGTAAGCCATATTGTCGTACACGCTCATATGCGGGTAGAGCGCATAGTTCTGAAACACCATGGCGATCCCACGGTCTTTCGGCTCCAGATCGGTTACACGTTGCGTATCGATGTAGATATCGCCGCTGGTATTGCGCTCCAGCCCGGCCACCATGCGTAGCAGCGTCGATTTTCCACAGCCGGAAGGACCTACTATCACAATAAATTCACCGTCTGCCACGTCCAGATCGATCTGCTTGATCACCGGCGTTTTGCCATCATAAGACTTGGTGACCGCCTGTAGTTTTAAACCTGCCATTATCGGGGACTCCCTTTCACTTCTCGCTATCAACCAGGCCGCGTACAAACCAGCGCTGCATCAAAAGAACCACCGCCAACGGCGGGATCAAAGTCAGAATCATCGCCGCCATCACCTGATTCCACTGGGTCGGTGCGCCGGAGGTAGAGATCATGCTGCGGATACCCGCCACCGCCGTGCTCATCGAGGCATCGCTGGTGATCAGGATCGGCCACAGATACTGGTTCCAGCCATAGATAAAGGTGATGACAAACAGCGCCGCCAGATTGGTCTTCGACAGCGGCAATACGATGTCCCAAAAGAAACGCATCGGCCCGGCGCCGTCGATCCGCGCCGCTTCCAGCAGCTCATCCGGTAAGGTCATAAAGAACTGGCGCAACAGGAAGGTCGCGGTGGCCGAAGCCATCAACGGCAAGGTGAGGCCGGTGTAGCTGTCCAACAGGTTTAGGTTGGAGATAACCGCCACCGTCGGGAAAATGCGCACTTCCACCGGTAACATCAGCGTCATGAAAATCAGCCAGAAGAACACACTGCGTAGTGGAAAACGGAAATAGACGATGGCATAGGCGGAAAGCACCGACACCCCGATCTTGCCGCAGGTGATCGCCAGCGCCATGATCACACTGTTGAGTAACAGCATTGAAAACGGCACCTTGAGTGTCCCCACTCCGCCCTGCCAGATATGTCGGATGTTGTCCCACAGATGCCCGCCGGGGATAAGCCGCATGGGAACCTGGAATACCTGTTGATCGTCCAGCGTAGCGGCCACGAAGGCCACATACAGCGGGAACAGCACCACCAGCACACCAATAATCAGCATGACATGGCTGAAAATATCCAGCCCGCGTCGATTCTCAATCATTGATAACGCACCTTACGCTCGACAAAGCGGAACTGGATCACCGTCAGGCCAATCACCAGCAACATCAGCACCACCGATTGCGCTGCGGAACTGGAAAGATCCAGACCGGCAAAGCCTTCACGATAAATCTTGTAGACCAGCGTGGTGGTAGATTGCATCGGCCCACCGCCGGTGGCGGCGTCGATCACCGGGAAAGTGTCGAAGAAGGCATAGACCAGGTTCACCACCAGCAGGAAGAAGCTCACCGGTGTAATCAGCGGCAGCACCAGGTTGAAGAAGCGCCGTACCGGGCCAGCTCCGTCGATCGCCGCCGCTTCTACCAGGGAACGCGGGATTGATTGCAAGGCCGCAAGGAAAAACAGGAAGTTATAGCTGATCTGCTGCCACACCGAAGCCAGTACCACCAGGAACATCGCCTGGCCGCTGTTTTGCGCGTGGTTCCAGTCGTAGCCAAAACCGGCAAGGAAATGCGTGATCAGGCCCATTCCGGGGCTGAACAGGAAGATCCACAATACCGCCGCCACTGCCGGGGCCACCGCGTAGGGCAGGATCATCAACGTCTGATAAAAGCGGCTGCCACGCAGGACATAATCCACCAGCGCGGCAAAGAACAGCGACACCAGCAGGCCGATACCGGCCACCAGGAAGCTGAACAGCAACGTGGTGTAGAAAGAGTCCAGGTAATAGGGATCCTGAAACAACTGCTTAAAGTTATCCAGCCCGACAAACTGGCTGGAGAGGCCGAACGGGTCAACGCTTTGTACCGAGTACCACAGCGCCTGGCCGGCAGGCCACAGGAAGAAAACGACGGTGATCAGCAACTGTGGTAGCACCAGAACATAGGGCAACCAGCTGCAGCCGAAACCGGGACGGGATGATGACATAAAGTTAACCGTTAATGTGGGTGAGGGCTGCCTGAGCCCCTCACCCCAGCCCTCTTCCCAGGGGAGAGGGGATGGATCGGTGTCGTTCACCTGGGCTGAACCCAGGTTGACATTTACCGGGTTGAAGTCTCAAAACGGCGCAGCAACACATCGCCCCGCTGTACTGCGGCATCCATCGCCTGCTGCGGGGTTTTCTTGCTGGTCCAGACGCTCTCCAGCTCTTCATCCACCACGGTACGGATCTGCGGCATATTCCCCAGACGCAGGCCTTTGGTGAACGGCAACGGCGGCTTGTTCAGCATCTGGCGGGTGGCCACATCGGCACCGGGGTTCTTGTCGTAGAAACCCTGTTGCTTGGTAAGTTCATAAGCTGCGGTCGTGATTGGCAGGTAGCCGGTCTTCTGGTGCCATTCCGCCGCCATCTCCGGCTGGGCCAGGTATTTCAGGAACTCCGCCACCCCTTTGTAGGTCGCGGCGTCTTTGCCGTTCATCACCCACAGGCTGGCACCGCCGATAATGGCATTTTGTGGGGCATTTTTAGCCTCGGCATCGTAAGGCATCATGCCCACGCCGAAATCAAACTTGGCATATTTCCGGATGCTGGCCAGTGAGCCGGAAGAGGCCGTTGCCATCGCGCAATCACCGTTGTAGAACTTCTCTGTAGGTTCGTCTTTGCGGCCAAAGTAGGTGAAATCCCCCTTCTTGTTCATATCCTGCAAGAATTGAATATGCTTGACCTGCAGCGGCTGGTTGAATTCCAGCTTGGCGTTGGTGCCGCCAAACCCGTTGTTTTCAGAAGCGAATGGCACACCATGCCAAGCGCTGAAGTTCTCCAGTTGGATCCAGCCTAACCAACCGCTGGTGTAGCCGCATTTCATGCCAGCCGCACGCAGTTTGGCTGCATCTGCCGCCAGTTCCTGCCACGTTTTTGGCGGTTGATCCGGGTTCAGCCCCGCCTTTTTAAACGCGTCCTTGTTGTAATACAACACCGGGGTGGAACTGTTGAATGGCTGCGACAGCAGATGGCCGCTCTGGTTGTCGCTGTAATAACCAGCGACGGTCGGCACGAACACCGAATCGTCGAAGCTAACGCCCGATTCCTGGAAGACCTGATACACCGGTTTGATGGCCTTGCTTGCCATCATGGTGGCGGTGCCCACTTCATAAACCTGCAAAATTGCCGGTGCCTTGCCGGAGCGATAGGCCGCAATACCCGCCGCCAGGCTCTGTTCGTAATTACCCTTATAAACCGGCACGATTTTCACATCGCTATGAGATTGGTTGAAGCGTTCCGCCAGAGAATCCACCTCGTTGCCCAGTTCCCCTTCCATTGAATGCCAAAACGGGATTTCGGTCACCGCCAATGCAGGGCCGCTGACCATCAGGGTCAACGCAACGCACAGCGTGGTTTTTTTAATCGCTTGGGTAAACATGCCTAACTCCTGAAAAAAGCTGGTGTAAAAACGCGTGAGCGAAAAGAGACTGACTTTCGGGGAGTTCCCCCATAGCTTTCCAGTTGCAGCAAGGCGGCAAACTGGCACATCCCTGGAGCCTGGTCAGCTAAGTGACTGGGGTGCGTCAGGTCTGCCAGCAACGCTGCGGCTTGAAAGATGACGGGGATAACATGTCATGCGCGGATGACAGAAAAATAGACGTTAGATGACAACTGGATGACGCAGAGGTGATGGGCAGATGGCGATTTGATGTCGGCGGTAAGGTTAGCCCCTACCGCCGCAGAGAGATTACAGGGAGCGACGCAGGCGGGCGACGGCCTCTTGCATCTGTTGTTCAGTGGCAGTGGCAAACGACAGGCGGAAAGTAGAACGATCCGGATTATCGGAGAAGAAGTATTCCCCAGGCACGAAGACCACGCCTTGTTGCAGGGTGGTTTTCAACCACTCGGTCGCATCGAACGGCTGACGGAAACGTGCCCACAGGAACATACCGCCCTTCGGCATATCAAAGCTGATCACGTCACCCAGCTCTTTTTCCACCAGCCCGGCCAGGATCTCGCCTTTGCGCTTGTAGGCGGCGCGGATCTTATCAATCTGCTCCGGCAAACGATCCAGCCCCAGATAACATTCAACGATGCTTTGCGACAACGCGCTGGCATGCAGGTCTGCTGCCTGCTTGATGATCGCTACCTTATGCAGCAGGAACTGCGGCAGGATCGCCCAACCCAGGCGCAGGCCCGGGGCCAGGATCTTGGAGAAGGTCGAGGTGTAGATGATATTGTCGGTATGGCCCAGTACCTGCTGCGAAACCTGATACAGCGTAGCATTACGCTCTTCGGTGAAGCGCAGTTCGCCGTAGGGGTCATCTTCAACAATCAGGAAATTATGCTCAGCCGCCAGTTTGACCAACTGTTCACGGCGCTCGGCGCTCAGGGTGAGGCCGCTTGGGTTGCCGAAGTTCGGCACCACGTAAACCCCTTTGATTTTCTGGGTTTTCAGTAATTCGGCCAGCTCATCAACTACCATGCCGTTGCTGTCGGAGGAAACGGACATGACGTTGGCTTCTGCCAACTCCAGTGTTTGCAACGCTGCCAGGTAGGTCGGGCGTTCAACCACAAAAACATCACCAGGATTAATCAGCGCGCGCATCACCAGATCCAGCGCCTGCTGGGATCCGGCCGTCACCAGCACGTCTTCCGCCTGGGCATGGACGCCGCGTTCCGCGCACAAGGCACAGATACGTTCACGCAGCAGGAGGCTGCCTTCGGTCAGGCCATACTGGAAAGCGCTTTTTGGCTGCTCAGTGATCGCCTGCTGGGTGGCAATGCTCAATCCTTCGAAGTCAAACAGTGCATCAGAGGGAATGCCGCCCGCCAGCGAAATGACATGCTCCATTTTACTGTGCTTGAGCAATTCACGGATTGCCGAGCTTTTTACTTTTACAATGCGCTGCGCGAGTAATCCTTCTGTCTTCATTGCTTATTCTCGTAATCGTTAAATACGGGTGATACACCCTGATATGTAGCCATCAGATACCCTGGGGATTTCGAGTTACAGCCAGGCACCCAGCTCTCTCATCCCCTGGAACTTACTGAAGTCCGTTAGACAGTGCAGGTAACAACGCTGTAGCTTGAAAGACGACGGGTATTTTTAGCCGCCTAGATACGCCGACCTTACCGCTTCGTTCGCCAATAATGCGGCCCCCGTATCTTCCAATACCACGCGGCCGTTTTCCAGCACATAACCACGATCCGCCAGTTTTAATGCCTGATTGGCGTTTTGCTCCACCAGGAAGATGGTCATCCCCTCTTCCCGCAGCTGCTGGATGATGTCGAAAATCTGCTGGATGATGATCGGTGCCAACCCCAGAGAGGGTTCGTCGAGCAGCAACAGCTTCGGCTGGCTCATCAACGCACGGCCTATCGCCAGCATTTGCTGCTCTCCACCGGACATCGTGCCAGAACGCTGGCTGCGGCGCTCCAGCAGGCGTGGAAACAGGGTGAAAACACGCTCCAGGCGTTGATGATACTGGTCACGATCGGCAAAAAAGCCGCCCATCGCCAGATTCTCCTCCACCGTCATGCGCGAAAACACACGCCGCCCTTCCGGGACGATAGCTACCGCTTCACGCATGATCCTGGCGGTCTGCCAGTGGGTGATGTCCTGATCCTGCAAAGTGATGGTGCCTTCGGTGGCCCGTGGGTCACCGCATAACGTACCGAGCAAGGTGGTTTTACCGGCACCGTTAGCGCCGATCAGCGTGACTATCTCACCCTGTTGAATATTCAGGCTCACCTGATGCAGCGCCTGAATTTTGCCGTAATGGGCGGAAACCTGATTAAATGACAACATATGCTTATTCGCCCAGATAGGCCCGGATCACATCCGGGTTATTGCGGATTTCTGCCGGTAGGCCTTTCGCTAACGGCGTTCCCTGATTCACCACGTAGATGCGATCGGAAATCCCCATCACCAGCTTCATATCATGCTCGATCAGCAGCACCGAAACCTTATGCTGGTCGCGCAATTCAATGATCAGGCGATCCAACTCGTCGGTTTCTTTCGGGTTCAGGCCTGCAGCCGGTTCATCCAGCATCAACAATTCCGGGCGCGTCACCATGCAACGGGCGATTTCCAGCCGCCGCTGCTGCCCGTAGGCCAGGTTGCCAGCCGAGCGGTTGGCCAGATCCAGCAAGCCGATGCGTTCCAGCCAGACCGCAGCACGCTCCAGCGCGTCCGCTTCTGCACGGCGGAACGCCGGGGTTTTAAGCAAACCGGCAAACAGGCCGCTTTTCAGATGCTGGTGCTGTGCCACCAGCAGGTTTTCAATCACCGTCATTTCACGGAACAGCCGGACGTGCTGGAAAGTACGCACCACGCCCATGCGGGCGATAGCCTGGCCAGATAGCCCTTCCAGATGGCGTTCACGCAGCTTGATGGTGCCACTCGTCGGGCGATAAAAACCGGTCAGGCAGTTGAACACCGTGGTTTTACCCGCACCGTTCGGGCCAATCAGCGAAACTATCTCGCCTTCGTGCAGTTCCAGCTCGACGTTGTTTACCGCCAGCAAACCGCCGAAGCGCATTGAAAGCCCTTCAACCGCCAGTAAAGGTTGCGCACTCATACCTGCTCCCCCTTCACCGTCTTAATATCTGCCACTTTCAGCTTCAGCTGTAGGCGCTTCATCGGCAACAGGCCCTGTGGCCGCCAAATCATCATCAACACCATCAACGCACCCAGCAATAACATGCTGTATTCATTAAGATCACGCATCAGCTCACGGGAGACCACCAGCAGGATCGCCGCCAGGATCACCGCAAACTGCGAGCCCATACCGCCCAGCACCACGATCGCCAGCACAAAAGCCGACTCTACAAAGGTGAAGGATTCCGGGCTGACAAAGCCCTGACGTGCGGCAAACAGCGTACCGGCGAAACCGGCAAAAGCGGCACTGATGGTAAAAGCGGTCAGTTTGATCTTGGTTGGGCTGAGGCCCAGTGAACGGCAGGCGATTTCATCTTCGCGCAGTGCTTCCCAGGCTCGGCCCAATGGCATACGCAACAGACGGTTAATCACAAACAGCGTGACGACTACCAACAACAGCGCGACCAGATAGAGGAACACAATGCGGTCGCTGGGATCATATTGCAGGCCAAAGAAATTATGGAAGGTATCCCAACCGCCGTCACGGGCACTGCGGCTGAACTCCAGACCAAACAGGGTCGGTTTCGGGATCTGGCTGATGCCGTTCGGACCACCGGTGATCTCCGTATTGTTCAGCAGCAGGATACGCACGATTTCGCCGAAGCCGAGCGTAACAATCGCCAGGTAGTCACCCCGCAGGCGTAAAACCGGGAAGCCGAGCAGGAAACCGAAGATGGCAGTGATAATCCCCGCCAACGGCAGGCTTTCCCAGAAACCCAGGCCGTAATAGTGGTTCAGCAATGCATAGGTGTAAGCGCCGACGGCGTAAAAGCCGGCATAGCCCAGTACCAGCAAACCGGACAGCCCGACCACCACGTTGAGGCCAAGCCCAAGCATGACGTAGATCAGCGTCAGGGTGGCGATATCCACCGCACCGCGAGAAACCAGAAACGGCCAGGCAATGGCCGCAATAATGATAACGGCCCCCAGCAACTTTTGGCGCACAGTAGAGCCATCAAAGCTGGGCAAGACGAAGGACGGGCCGGAAACTTTCTTCAGCCCTTGCTGCATCAGTGGGCGCAACAGTTGGAAGAAAAACACTACCACACAGCCGATACCAATCCACGCCCAGCGGACTTCGGCGGCACCGTGAACCACCAGTTTGGTGCCATCCAGGCTCAGTTGCATACCCATCAGGAACGAGGCCATCACCAGCAAGACAACCGTGGAGATACAGGCGTTAAGCAGACCGAGTTTCATACTTTCTCAACCTCCGGGCGCCCAAGGATGCCGGTAGGCATCACCAACAGCACCACAATCAGCAGAGCGAAAGACACCGCGTCTTTGTATTCGGTGCTCAGGTAAGCCGAGGTTAGCGCTTCCGCCACACCCAATACCAGCCCGCCGATCATTGCCCCCGGAATACTGCCGATCCCGCCAAGCACCGCAGCGGTGAAGGCTTTCATCCCGGCCATAAAGCCAATATAGGGGTTGATTACGCCGTAGAACTGACCAAGCAGTACCCCGGCTACCGCCGCCATCACGGCACCGATCACGAAGGTGAGCGAAATCACCCGGTCGGTATTGATGCCCAGCAGGCTGGCCATCTTCAAGTCTTCCGCACAGGCACGGCAGGCGCGGCCCATGCGCGAATAGCGGATAAACATCGTCAGTGCCAGCATCGCCAGGAAGGTAACGACCCAGATAATGAGCTGCATGGTGCTGATGGTCGCGGCGAAGCCGTTACTTTCACCCAACACCCATTGGCCGGTGACCAGGCTGGGTAGCGCCACATCGCGTGAACCCTGTGTCAGGCTGACGTAGTTTTGCAGGAATATCGACATACCGATGGCGGAAATCAGCGCAATCAGGCGCTTGGAATTACGCACCGGCTTATAAGCCACGCGCTCAATGCTCCAGCCATAGGTGCTGGCGATGACGATAGAAACCAGGAATGCCGTGCCGATCAGTAACCAGCCGACGTCGATCCCCATCATCATCAGGGCGGCGATAACGATAAATGAGACATAGCTGCTGATCATATACACCTCGCCGTGGGCGAAGTTGATCATGCCGATAATGCCGTAAACCATGGTGTAACCGATGGCAATCAATGCATAGGTGCTGCCCAACGTGACGCCGTTGAACATCTGCTGCAGAAAATAGAGAAACTGCTCTGACATACTCTGACCTTCTAAGGTGTTGTCGCGGCCACCAAACGGTAGCCCAACGGCCTGCTGGCGTTGCAGGCGCCGGGGAAACCCGGTTTGTATATATTGCCTGCAATGCGCAGGCGAACTTTATTGGCTTACAGTCCCTCCCCTTTTTGGGAAAGGTGGAAGGCGAAGGGAATATCACCCCTCACCCCGGCCCTCGCCCAACGGGAGAGGAGGTATTGCCTTAAGCATTGGCAATACCTGATAGAGTTATGACTTATTTAATCGGCGTTGATGAACCGTCCGCATGCCATTCAAATACCCCGAATTCAAACCCTTTCAGATCGCCTTTTTCATCCCAGCTCAGCGGCCCCATTACGGTTTCAACCGGCTGGCCGGTTTTCAGGTTTTTAATGATATCTGCCGGTTCCTGGCTACCGCTGCGTTCTATGCCCGCTACCAGCGATTGCAATGCGGCATAGGTGGTCCAGACGAACGGACCGGTTGGATCCAGTTTCTTGGCCTTCAAGGCATCGACAATCGGTTGGTTGGCAGGCACCTGATCGTAGCGTTTCGGCAGGGTGACCAACATACCTTCGGAAGCGGCACCAGCAATATTGGACAGTGAGGAGTTACCCACGCCTTCCGGGCCCATAAAGCGGGTGGTCAAACCGGCCTGCTTGGCCTGACGCAGGATCTGCCCCATCTCTGGGTAGTAGCCACCGAAGTAGACGAAATCGACGTTCTCTTTCTTCAGCCGCGCCACCAGGGTAGAGAAATCTTTGTCCCCGGCGGTGATACCTTCAAACATCACCACGTCGGTGCCCTGCTTTTTCAGGCTGTCACGTACCGAACGTGCCAGGCCTTCGCCATATTGCTGCTTGTCATGTACCACGGCAATGCGCTTGGGCTTGACTTCATTAAGGATAAATTTGGCCGACGTTGGCCCCTGATCGGAGTCCAGGCCAGTGGTGCGCATGATCATTTTGTAACCACGGGTGGTCAGATCGGCGTTGGTAGCTGCCGGAGTAATCATGATCACGCCTTCGTCTTCATAGATATCAGAAGCGGGCTGGGTGGATGAGGAGCACAGGTGGCCAATCACGTAACGGATCCCGTCATTGATGACCTTGTTGGCTACCGCTACCGCCTGTTTAGGGTCACAGGCATCGTCATATTCCACTGCAACCAGTTTGTCGCCTTTGATGCCACCTTTGGCGTTGATATCGGCAATCGCCTGACGTGCGCCGATGAACTCCATATCACCATATTGTGCCACCGGGCCGGACATCGCACCCACAACTGCCACTTTGATGTCTTTTGCCATAGCAGTATGGCCGATTGCCATTGCGATACAGCCAGCCAACAGCGCTTTACCCATTGTTAATTTCATCCGCATAATCCCCATCTGTCGTTGTGAGCGTGCCTGTTGTGTTTGCCGCATCTAATCATTGTTTCTGCCCGGCGAATTGCAAGTTACGGCGAGTGCGCTGCAGCCTGAAAAACGACGGAAGATTGCTTTTATCTATAAGTAATAATGATTTAGGTACTTTTGCGACAATATTTTCTAATAAGACTTTATTTTTCATGTTATTAAACAGGAATTTTATTCTGCAAAGCAACTCCTGCATTCAGGAACAAGCGGTGTAAACAGGATAAAATCCGGATGAATTTGGCGATATTCCGGGCAGGAACAGCGCGATATGCTGGTTAACATGCCATTAACTAATTTTTTACTCGGAAAACGCCAGCTGCAAAAAACATTTTGCGCAGTAGTCGTATAGAAAAACTTACACAACGCTCTAGGGTAAGATCCATTACACTGTTGCCATCAAATATCTGTGCGGAAATCCGGCATGAAACTGACCATTGAGCGCTTAACCAGCTTTTCCCCGCAAGACCTCATCGACCTTGGCAAAATCTGGCCACATCAGCAGCCAAGCCATTGGCAAGGCTGGTTAGAGAATGGCAAAGCACTGTTCGCTGCGCGGTTCAACGACCGGCTGTTAGGCGCGGTGAAGATTGAGTTACAGGGTGCTACCGCCCAGTTGCATGACCTGATGGTGCGCGAAGTGACCCGTCGCCGTGGCGTGGGGCTGTTTCTGCTGCAGGATGCACAGCGCCAGGTTCCTCAGGTTCTGCAATGGCAGCTTTCTACCGCCGGGCTGGCTCCTCGTGAACGCGGCGAAGTTGAAAACTTTATGCGCGCCTGCGGCTTTCAGGCACAGGGCGATCTCTGGCAAAAATGAAACGTTGGGCAACCCTGGCAGCCTTGTTGCTGCTCGTGCTGGCAGCCTGGTTTGCTGGCCGCCAACAGGCATTGCACCTGCAGCCCCCTGGGATCAGCAGGTTTATCTCTGGCAGCGGGTCTGGACGCCACAGCATGATGCTGCGCTGGCCGAAAGCCACGACCTGTTTTCCACCCTTCGCGTACTCGGCTTGCAGGTGCATCCCCGTGAAGGGTATCGGGAGATCCCGGTTAACACCGCCTTGCTCAAGCAGGATGGCCGCCCCTTATGGCTGGTAGCTCGGCTGGATGGGCAACTGGCGCAATTGGATCAAACCGCCATCTCTGCGCGCCTGTTGCAACAATTACGTCGCTGGCAAGCTGCCGGCTTGCCGGTGACAGGCATAGAGATCGACCACGACGCCGCCACCGCGCGGCTGCCAGAGTATCAGCATTTCCTGCGGCAACTACGCCAACAACTCCCCGCCTCCTTAAAACTTGGCATTACCGCCCTGCCTGCCTGGATCGCCTCCCCTGATCTGCCCGGCGTTCTGCGACAGGTCGACAGCTCTGTGCTGCAACTGCATGCGGTATTATCGCCAGAAAAGGGCCTGTTTGATGGCTCACTGGCGCTCGGTTGGGTTCGCCAGTATGCCAACATCAGCCCCCACCCTTTTCGCGTGGCATTGCCCGCCTACGGGATGGGGCTGGTAGGGTTTGATGCCCTGGGAGCACAGGTAGAGAGCGAAGCCTCCCTGCGCGTGGCTGGCAGTCTTCAGGAGCTTGCGGTAGCACCACAGCAGGTCGCCGATTTCCTACAGCAGCTTGCTCATCTTTCCCCTGCGGATCTGCGCGGCATTATCTGGTTTCGCCTGCCCTTGGCAGGCGATCGCCGGGCTTGGTCAATGGCTACGCTGAGGGCGGTGATCGGCCAGCAATCATTGAGTGCTCATTGGCATGTGGAATTTTTGCCGCAGCCACAACAAAATGAGCTCTATGATTTAATTATCAAGAATAATGGGCCGGTAGATGCCCCATTACCCCGCGAGGTTCTTGTGAAGGCTGAGGGTTGCCTGGCCGCTGATGCGGTGGGTAACTACCAATTGGAAAACACACCAGAACAACTGCGATTTATCCTCATTCGCGGCGAGCAGTTACGAGCCGGGCAATCTCGCCCATTGGGCTGGTTGCGCTGCCAACAGATCGAGCCAGGAGGCACAAATGTCACGCAATAAATACACCAGGGGTCATAACCGATGCCTTCCTCTGGTTTCACTGATCGCGGCAGCCTTGGCTGCCCCACTCAGCAGCCAGGCCTGCGGGCCAGACTTCCCCAACCGTTTGCTGGTAGACCGCAACGGGACCCTGCTGTCGATGCCAGAAGGCAACTTCGCCTTTGAATCGAGCCGCCTGGTGCCAGTGGATAAACAATTACCGCTTTGGAAGGCACCGGAGCCGGCAACACCACCAAAACCGATGCCGCTTTCGCCGGAGCAACAAGCCATTACGCAGATGCGGGCGGCCAAAACCGTAGAAGAAGCCGACGCGGTGAACGCACAGGGGCTGTCTGATGCAGCACGCCTTTATACTCTTGGTGCGGTGGCCTTTGCGGCGCAGGATCCTCGGGCGTCGGAATACTTCAAACAGGTGCTGGCGTTGCCAGCCGCTGAGCAGGACGAATGGGGGCTGCGGGCCCAATACTCTCTGGGCCGCCTGTTGATGAACGATCATGGCACACCGGAGAATGAATCCGACTCTGCCGCACCAGCGGTGGCACACCCGGAGAAAGCACAGTTGGATCAAGCCCTGGCTGCCTTCCAGTTGGTCATCGATAAAGTCAAAGGCGGCACGGCCGATCCCGATCAGTTGGCGCTGAGCAGCCTGGGGCAGCAAGCGCGTATTTATTTGTGGCTAGGTGAAATTGCCCCAGCGGTGCAGCTCTACGCTCAGCAAGCCGCTCAGGGTGATGCCGATGGTGGGCTTTCGCTGCAGTATATTTCCAGCTACCTGATCAACCCGCAGCATCAGGAGGCGCTAAAACAGGCGATTCACGATCCGTTGGTACAGCAGTTGGTCACTGTCGAACTGTTCGCCCGCAGCAGCAACCTGCAAATGGCCGAAACCGATAACAACGGTGCGGGTGCCAAACAGATTATCGGGCAAACCCTGAAGCTGCTTAACGACTCGGTGAAAAGCGGTTTTACCGGCAGCGATCGGCTGGCGGCGCTGGCCTACCGCTCTGGGCAATATGCCATGGCAGACAGCCTGCTGAAAAACGCGGGCGAGGGTGGCCTGGCGTGGTGGCTGCGCGCCAAGATGGCTCTGCGGGAGGGCGATGTCAAAACTGCCACCGCCGCCTATGCCAAAGCGGCGGCAGCCTTCCCCTCTGATGAAAGCTGGGGCGAACAGCGTAATGACGATTTCACGCCAGAAACGATCATACCGGATTGCCGGGTTTCTGGTGAACAGGCCATTCTGGCGCTGAATCGTGGTGATTATCTGCAGGCGATGGATCTGATGTATCGCGGCAAAGAAAACTACTGGTCTGACGTAGCCGATATCGCCGAACGAGTACTGACCATTGATGAACTGAAAGGCTTTGTGGATAAGCATGCACCTGCGCCAGCAACGCCATTAAAACCGGTAAATCCGGACGAATACAACGGCCAGCAGATCACAGCGGCAGTCCAGTTGCGTGAACTTCTGGCGCGCCGGATGATGCGTGCCGGGCGCTATCAGGAAGCGGTGGATTACTTCGCCATTCCGAACTATCGTCAGGCAGCGCAGGCCTTTGCCGATACCCTGAAAATCGCACAGGATAAAACGGCAGACAAGGCCGCTCGCGCCAAAGCCTATTATCAGGCCGCTGTGTTGTTACGTTCACAGGGGCTGGAGTTCACCGGTTACGAAATGACGCCGGATTATGCCATTTACGGCGCGGGGTATTCCTATCTGGGGGATGCCTTCGATACTCACGATCTCAAGCACAAAAGCTGGATCAGCGCGGCCGAAGCGGCAAGGGCAGCCAAATCGTTGCCAGCAGCGGATAACCGCTTCCTGCACTACCGCTGGCAGGCAGTGGATCTGGCACAAAAAGCAGCCGATTTATTGCCACCGAAAAGCCAGGCCTATGCCGCCGTGCTGTGTAATGCCGCAAGTTGGGTAATTGCACGCGACGCCAAGACCGGCCGGGCGCTATATCAACGTTACATCAAGAACGCGACACAGTATGAGTGGGGAGCCAAGTTTGGCTACAACTGCCCGGCACCGGAGTTTTAATCGCCATTAGGCAAAAATGGGCGGATTGATGTAAAAAAACGGCACCCTTTGGGTGCCGCTTCTGCAGATCCTGGACGTTGCCGTTACGCTTCGATCGCCATTTTCAATTTCTTCATGGCGTTCTTTTCAAGCTGGCGCACACGCTCTGCGGAAACGCCGTACTGATCGGCCAGTTCCTGCAGCGTGGATTTGTTGTCATCGTCCAACCAACGGGCGCGGATGATATGCTGGCTACGCTCGTCCAGACCTTCCAGCGCGTAGGCCAGTTTGTCTGCGGCGTTACTTTCCCAGTTATCTTCTTCAATCCCTTCAGCGAAGTCGGAACTTTTATCCTGCAGATACAGCACCGGGGCCATCGCATGGCCATCATGCGCGTCATCTTCCGGCGTTGGATCGAAGGTCATGTCCTGCGCCGCCATGCGCGATTCCATCTCACGCACGTCTTTGCTGGTAACGCCCAGCTCGCGTGCCACCAATTCGACTTCATCCTGATTGAACCAGCCCAGACGCTGCTTGGCTTTACGCAGGTTAAAGAACAGCTTGCGCTGTGCCTTGGTGGTGGCCACTTTGACGATGCGCCAGTTGCGCAGCACGTATTCGTGAATCTCTGCCTTGATCCAATGCACGGCAAAGGAAACCAGACGCACGCCAACCTCTGGGTTGAAACGGCGCACGGCTTTCATCAGGCCGATATTACCTTCCTGGATCAGGTCTGCCACCGGCAGACCGTATCCTGAATAGTTACGGGCAATATGAGCGACAAAGCGCAGGTGTGACAGGATGAGCTGTTTAGCTGCGTCCAGATCGCCCTGATAATGCAGCCGTTCAGCCAGCTCCCGCTCTTCCTCTGCCGTCAGCATCGGATAGGTGTTGGCTGCCCGCAGGTAGGCTTCCAAGCTGCCCTGTGGGACTAAGGCTAAAGTTTGCATTTCTTTGGTCATTCAAAGCCTCTCTTGATAAAACAGGTCATGCTGGTGAATTCACGGCGAGGGTGGTTGATATTACAGCAGTTGCTGTTGCAAAAGCGGTTCCGCACGCCGGGCACCTAAACATTTTGCCGCAGTTTTTGACCGCGTTCCACCCTAAAAGTTCACCATTTTTCGCCTGTAGCGCCCATGAACATACGCCACGAGGGTTCACTTTTATAGGGAATTTGTGCGTTTCAGAAAAGGCCGGGTATTTGAGGGCTCTTCTCCCGCAATACGCACTATACGGCAGGAGAAGAGTATATCAAAAAATCATTATTGTGGTGTAAATCGGCGTAAATGTTGCACCGTGGCCAACCAGGCGGCAATCCAGCCGATCATGGCAGAGATCAGCAGTAACAGCAGCGCTTCATCCCAACCCAGCCCGTGTAGAATAAAGGTGGTACCGAATACTTGCGCCACGTGAGTCACCATCGATTCCAACTGCCACACCATCGCGCCAGACAGGATTAACGACAGTAACGCGCCAAAGAACCCCAGCATCGCGCCGCCGTTAAGGAATGGCCGCAGGATAAACCCGTCGGTGGCACCGATCAGCTTCATCACGTTGATGGTATCGCGGCGGCTGAAGATGCTCAAACGCACGCTGTTACCGATCACCAGGAATACCGCCACGATCATCAACACGCCGATGATCAAAGCCACCTGGCCTACCAGCCCGGTCAGCGCCGCCAGGCGGGCAAACCAGCTGTCATCCATACGCACTTCATCCACGCCCTGCACCGCCGCCACGCGATCGCGCAGCGTGTTGAGCGTTTCGGCACTCTGGAAGCTTATTTTCGGGGTGATAATCGCCACGGCTGGCAGTGGGTTCTCTTCCAGCATATCCAGCGCACCACCAAAACCAGACCAGTTACGGAATTCCCCCTGGCCTCTTCGCGCGACAGGTAATTCACTTTTTCCACGCCCGCTTCGGCCTTGATGACCTCCAGCACTTTCACTGCGGCGTCATCATCCAGCGACTTATCCAGATACACCGTCAACTGCGGCGTCGGATACCACTGCGTAGCCGCCGTACTGACGTTCTTCCACACGATGTAACACACGCTGGGTAGCGTCAGGGAGATGGAAATCACCATCACGGTCAGCAGCGTTGCCAGCGGCTGGCGCAGCATATCGGCAATGGCGTTCATCCAGGCATAGCGCCACTGTTCACGCCAGCCACCGCGCAGTGCCTTGCTCTTGGCCGTTTTTGCGTCATTCGCCATGATGTGAGCCCCCTGCCATGCGGCCCTGGCTCAGCGTCAGGATGCGGTAGTTACGGCGGGCGATAAGCCCGGTGTCGTGGGTTGCCATCAGCACGGTCACCCCAACGCGGTTAAATTCTTCAAACAGACGCAGTATGCCTTCTGACAAAGCATCGTCCAGGTTACCCGTCGGTTCATCCGCCAGCAGTACCGCCGGTTTGTTCACCACCGCACGGGCAATACCCACACGCTGCTGCTCACCACCGGAAAGCTGGATGGGGAAGTTCCTCGCTTTATCCAGCAGCCCGACCTTGTCGAGCGCGGCCGACACGCGGCGGCGGATATCTTCGGTACTGGCCCCGGCAATGATCAGTGGCATGGCTACGTTGTCGTACACCGTGCGATCCAGCAACAGGTGGTGATCCTGGAAAATCATGCCAATCTGGCGGCGCAGGAAAGGCACTTCGCGGTTCTTCAACCGGCTGATGTCATGCCCACTAAACCAGATATGGCCGGCGCTTGGCCGCTCGATACCACAAATCAGTTTCAGCAGGGTACTTTTCCCCGCACCGGAATGGCCGGTCAGAAACGCCATCTCCGCCGGACGCAGATGAAAATCTACTCCCTGCAGAGCTTGCCGTCCGCCCAGATAAGCTTTACTGACCTGTTCAAAGCGAATCATCCGTATCAATCCTCTCGGGCAAAAAGTGCCTCAATAAAATCATCAGCCTTAAATGGCCGTAAATCTTCGATGCCTTCACCAACGCCGATATAACGGATCGGGATATTAAACTGATCGGCGATGGAGAAGATCACGCCACCTTTGGCGGTACCGTCCAGTTTAGTCAGCGTTATGCCGGTCAGGCCCACGGCTTCATGAAATAGTTTCGCCTGACTGACCGCATTTTGTCCGGTGCTGGCATCCAGAGTCAGCATAACCTCATGGGGGGCATGCTCGTCCAGTTTTTTCATGACACGCACGATCTTCTTCAGTTCTTCCATCAGGTGCGACTTGTTTTGCAAGCGACCTGCGGTATCGGCAATCAGCACATCGATGTTACGGGCTTTGGCGGCCTGCACGGCGTCGAAAATTACCGAAGCGGAATCGGCCCCGGTATGCTGGGCCACCACAGGAATGCGGTTACGCTCACCCCACACCTGCAACTGCTCTACTGCTGCAGCGCGGAACGTATCGCCTGCGGCCAGCATCACCGATTTACCCTCAGCCTGGAACTGGCGTGCCAGCTTACCGATGGTGGTGGTTTTACCCACGCCGTTTACGCCGATCATCAGGATCACAAAAGGTTTTTTATCGCTGACATCCAGCGGTTTATCGACCTTGGCAAGAATCTCTGACATCTCTTCTTTCAGCTTGCCATACAGCGCTTCGGCGTCTTTCAACTGCTTGCGGCTGGCATGCAGGGTCAGGGATTCAATGATTTTACGGGTGGTTTCTACCCCTACGTCGGCGATCAACAACTGTTCTTCCAGCTCTTCGAACAGATCGTCGTCGATCTTCTTGCCACGGAACAGGCCGATAAACCCGGAACCCAGGTTTTGTTTGGTTTTTACCAGGCTGCGTTTAAGGCGGGCAAAGAAGCCTTCTTTAGTCGGGCGTTCCTGCTCTTGCGTGACGGCGGGTGCCTGCAGCTCAGCGGCTTCCGGTACCTCTTCAACCTGCGGCTCTACGATTTCCGGCACCATCTGGGCGGGTTCAACAACCTCGGCTGGCTCTTCGGCAACGGGCTCAGGTTCGATAATGGCTGGGGGCTCAGCGACCAAAATTTCAGGTTCTTGCGCCTCGACAACCACCGGTTCCAACTGGGTAACGGGCTCCTGCGGGGCATGATGTTCAACCAGCGCCGGGATATTTTCGGCAATCGGCTCACCGCTCAGGCTGGCATCCCACTCCCCGGGGGTGTCTTTGGTTTCAGCAGGCTGAGATTCCTGGGCGGGGAGCTTATCGTCCAGTTTGGGGGCTGCGGGTGTTGCTGCGGCCTGATGTTCCGCCGATTCGGTGGCTGGCTCAGGTTGCTGCTGTTCTTCCTTCTGGCCGAGGCCCAGCCAGGAGAAAAACCCACGTTTTTTATCTTTTGCCATGTTCTGACCTTACTCCGTACCAATGGCTTGCAAATGCGAAGAATTAATCCGCCGAGTCTATCACTTTCCCTCGCGCAGCAACACGCATCGGGCGTGCTTTCATCCTGCTTATCAAGCAACAACGTGCCATCCCGCGATCCCCCAGCCCACAAGCTGCATCTTGCAGGCGATTAGGGATATGCCCTTCTTACTTGAAGTTGCCGCGCCGTTGGCGGCGAGAGCGACCCCCTGTCACTGACCTGAGTAAACGCCAGGGGATTAACTCTGTTGCCGTCTAGCTGCAACTCCAATTACTTTGGGTATAGAATAGCGGCAACTTTTCGTTAACCTCGCAACTTGTTAAGACTATTTATGGCAAAAATATCACCGCGCGGCGCGCTCAAAAAACCGCAGGCTGCTTCTGCAGGCCAGATCCGCATCATCGGCGGCCAGTGGCGTGGGCGCAAACTGCCGGTCCCCAATAGCGAAGGGTTGCGGCCAACCACCGATCGCGTGCGTGAAACGCTGTTCAACTGGCTGGCCCCGGTGATCCGTGGGGCCCGCTGTCTGGATTGCTTTGCCGGCAGTGGCGCTCTGGGATTAGAAGCGCTGTCCCGTTACGCCGAAAGCGTGACGCTACTGGAATATGAGCGCCCGGTGGCACAGCAATTGGGGAAGAATCTGGCGTTGCTGCAGGGCAATGGCAGCGTCATCAATACCAATGCCCTGACCTGGCTGGCGGGCAATGGGCAACCCTTTGATGTGGTATTCCTCGATCCGCCTTTTCGCAAAGGGTTACTGGCCGAAACCGTGACGCTGCTGGAGCAACAAGGCTGGTTAGCCGATGAAGCGTGGATTTACGTGGAGGCGGAGGCCGAAAGTGCCGCCGCTGATGTCCCGGCAAGCTGGACGTTACACCGCGAAAAAGTTGCCGGTCAGGTGGCCTACCGCCTTTACACCCGTTCTATTGAAGAGAAAACCGAACATGCTGATTAATCTGGGCCGCTTGCTGATGCTGTGCGTATGGGGCTTTCTGCTCACCAACCTGTTCCATCCGTTCCCCAAGCCGCTGAAGTATTTTATCGACGTCGCGCTGTTCTTTATGGTGGTGATGCACGGGTTGCAGTTGGTTTTACTTAAATCGACCCAACCGAAAGACCAGCCAATCAGCCGCTGGCAGGAGGCTAAAATCTTTATTTTTGGCGTCTTTGAAATGTTAGCCTGGCAGAAAAAGCAGCCGCCGCTCAAGAAAAAATAACGCTCTTACTGGCTATGCGCAATAAAAGAGATAAAACGAGTGCCCTGCAGGCTCAATGTCCCTTGAGCGCCTTTATCTATCTGATTGTATTGTTGTTGTGGCAATGGCATTTTGATCTCGCTACCGCCCGTTAATGGGCGGAAAACTACTTCGTAGCGCATATCTTCCGCCACGATATTTTCCCGCTGCCGTGAACGGCGGTTCGGCGCAGGGAATTCACGCTTGGCACTCACCTGCACCTGCATTGTGCGCACCGGTGAACGATCGTTTTCTGCATCCTGACGCCGCTTGTTGAGGTATTGGCGCGTTGCCAGTACGGCAATCAGCGCGATCACCGCGATGAAAAATAATGGGGGTTTACTCATATTCTCTCATTCCTCTCGGCATAGCGGAGTCCCCGCATCTGAAACCGCGTAAACATAGCATTCTGAAGAAAGCATTGTCGAACGTAGGCGCGCTGCTTACACTGAGAAAGTGACAACCTGGAGCCGGTTACCCCGGTTCCCATAATAAATAAGGAAGACATATGAGTTGGCCGTTCCTTGCCGTATTTTTTCCGGTTGGTTGTTCGTCGATGCCTCCTACCGCGGCCCTCGCTGGCAGCGCTGGGTCTTCAAACCGGTCACGTTATTGCTGTTGTTATTACTGGCCTGGCAGGCTCCGGTTCTGGGCGCCGCTGGCTATCTGATAGTTTTTGGCCTGTTAGCCACATTGGCTGGCGATGCTCTGCTGCTGTTGCCACGCGAGCGGGTGCTGTACGCGATTGGTGCGTTTTTCCTCTCACATCTGCTTTATACCCTGAGTCTTGCCAGCCAGATGACCTTCAGCCTGTTCTGGCCATTGCCGTTGGCCTTGCTGGTGATTGGCGCGTTGCTGATGGCCACCATCTGGACCCGGTTGGAGGAGATGCGCTGGCCGATAGCGACGCTGGTCGCCATGACGTTGCTGATGGTCTGGTTGGCAGGGGAACACTATTTCCTGCGTAGCACCGACTTCAGTTTCTCGCTGCTGGCGGGGACTTCACTGCTGCTGCTGGCCAATATTGTCTGGCTGCTAAACCGCTATCGTTTCACTTTCCGTGCGGCAGACGCCATCGTCGCCTTCTGCTATTTCGCGGGGCATTTCCTGATCGTTCGTTCGCTGTATCTGTGATATCTGGCTACGGGTTCGGCAACCGAACCCGTAGCATTCCCCTTCAATTAGCAATAATTCTCATACCGCGCTTGACTCTGGAGTTGGCTCCAAGGTGTAAAGTCGGCAGTGAATAGACCGCAAATTGCCTGAAGGGGGCCATATGCATACTCATAAAGAGCATAATCATCAAGACCATAACCATGATCACGGCTGCGGCTGTGGTCATGAGCATGCCAAAACCCAACAAGGCTGCTGCAGCGAAAAAACCGCGACAGCAGACACTCAACCCCATTCCAACCAAACTGCCCACGAGCACGGAGCCCACTGTTGCAGTGGCGACGGCCATGACGATCCCGATGAGGAAAGCGACAGGCTAGCTGCCGCCCCCTCTTCCGGCAGCCAGCGATTCAGTTGGAAAGTGACCGGCATGGATTGCCCGAGTTGTGCGAAAAAATTGAAAATGCCGTGACTTCGCTCCCTGGCGTAAGCAGCGCCCGTGTGCTGTTTGCCACGGAGAAACTGGTGGTGGATGCCCAATCCGACATCAGCCTGCAAGTGCAAAATGCGGTAAGACAGGCTGGTTTTACCCTGCTGGGAGTCGCCCCCGCGGCAAAAGCCGAAGAACCACAACCCTCCCGCCTGGGTGAGTTTGGCCCCCTGTTGCTGCTCTCGGCGCTGATGGCGGTCAGTTGGATCCTGAATGCCTTCAACCCAAGGCTTGGTGAAATTGCCTTTATCGCCACCACGCTGGTTGGCCTGGCACCTGTGGCCAGCAAAGCTTTGCGTCTCATCCGTTCTGGCACGCCGTTCGCCATAGAAACCCTGATGAGCGTCGCCGCCATCGGTGCCCTGTTTATCGGCGCCACCGCCGAAGCGGCGATGGTGCTGCTGCTGTTTATGGTTGGGGAATTGCTGGAATCCTACGCGGCCAACCGTGCGCGCCGTGGTGTGAAAGCCCTGATGGCGTTAGTGCCGGAAGATGCTCTGCTTATTCAGGGCAGAGAACGCAAACGTGTTTCGGTCGCCAGCCTGCAGCCCGGTGATGTGATAGAAATCGCCCCGGGTGGCCGCCTGCCTGCCGATGCCGAGTTGCTGAACCCGTTCGCCAGCTTTGATGAAAGTGCCTTAACCGGGGAGTCCGTGCCGGTAGAGCGCCAACAGGGTGAGAAAGTGGCCGCAGGCAGTTTGTCTGTCGATCAGGCGGCGCAAATGAAGGTCATCTCCGAGCCGGGCAAGAACGCCATCGATCGCATTCTGCAACTGATTGAAGAGGCCGAAGAACGCCGCGCACCGATTGAACGTTTCCTCGATCGCTTCAGCCGTTTCTACACGCCAGCCATAATGCTGTTGGCTGTCGCCGTGATCCTGGTGCCGCCGTTGATGTTCGCCGAGCCTTGGGAAACCTGGATCTACCGCGGCCTGACGCTGCTGCTGATAGGTTGCCCGTGTGCGCTGGTTATCTCTACCCCTGCCGCCATTACCTCCGGACTGGCGTCGGCCACTCGCCGCGGTGCGCTGATTAAGGGCGGTGCAGCGCTGGAGCAATTAGGCCAGGTACAGACTATCGCATTCGACAAAACCGGTACCCTGACCGAAGGCAAACCCACGGTGACCGACGTGCTGCCAGCCGCAGGCATCAGCGAACAGGAACTGCTCGCCATAGCCGCAGCGGTCGAAGCGGGTTCACACCATCCGCTGGCACAGGCAATTATCAGCCGGGCAGCGGAAAACAGCGCACAACTGCCGCTGGCCGAAGGCCGCCGGGCTCTGGCTGGCATCGGTGTCGAAGGCGTCGTCGCGGGCAAAACCATCTTGATCAGTGCGCCGGGTAAGCTGGCGGAAAACTCGTTGGACAACGCATGGCGTAACCGGGTTGAAGCCTTGGAAACCGCGGGGAAAACGGCGGTGGTGGTATTAGCCGATGGAACGCCAATTGGCCTGTTGGCATTGCGCGATACGTTACGTGACGATGCCAAACAGGCAATCGCGGAACTGGCCCAACTGGGGATCCGTGGCGTGATGCTCACCGGTGATAACCCCCGTGCCGCCGCAGCCATAGCCAATGAACTGGGGATCGATTACCGCGCCGGATTAATGCCGGAAGACAAAGTGCGGGCAGTCACCGAACTGAGCAAACAGCAACGGACAGCGATGATTGGCGACGGCATCAACGATGCCCCAGCCATGAAAGCCGCCAGTATCGGTATTGCCATGGGCAGCGGCACCGATGTAGCGCTGGAAACGGCCGATGCCGCACTGACGCATAACCGCCTGGTTGGCGTAGCAGAGATGATCCGTATCTCACGCGCCACTCACGCTAATATCCGCCAGAATATTACCATCGCGTTGGGGCTGAAAGGGATTTTCCTGGTCACCACCCTGCTGGGGATGACCGGCCTGTGGCTGGCGGTGCTGGCAGACTCCGGTGCCACCGCGCTGGTCACGGCCAATGCCTTGAGGTTGTTGAAAAAGCGCCAGTAACCTCACCACGGCATCAGGACGTCACCCATGGCGTCCTGATGCTGTTTGCGGAAAACAGCCCTTGATACGCGCACTTAATGCCCCTATAGACAGCAAGACTTTATTATATTCTCCAGACACCTTTATACTGCGTATTGTAGCGCTGGTATTTTTGTTGCTGCTTGGCCCTGTGTTACCCGCCAAAGCTTTGGAAACGCTGATAACTTCTCAACCAACTCGCGAGCCTTCGCTGGCCTGACCGGTCACTGAACCGCTTGCACCTCCGGATGGGCTACACCCTTGCTGCGCCTTTGGTCATAACCTCAAGGTGCAGGCACTGGGGATCCCGGTACCGTTTTATCAGTTGGGCAACGTGGTGGATGCCGATCTGCTTGGTACCCATCATTATAACGACAGCGCTTTCAACGCCATCGGCGACCTGCTGGGATTAGGTAGCGAACATCTGGGGCTGATTTACACCCATCGCGGAGAGTTTATCGACATCGCCTACGTGCGCGATACCGCCGACGAAACCCAGAAACAGCTCGACGGCATTGATGGTGACTGGTGGGATAGCCAACGCCGGGTACCAGAGAAATTTTTGGTATTAAAGCGGGATGACGCCACCGGCACACAACTATCGCCCACAGGATTTCAACGGGTTGGCATTACATGCGCGTGAGCAGGACGCACAGCAGATACGGCAAAAAACGCCAGGCAAGCGCTCGCTGATTAACGCTCAAGCCCTTTGCGCAACAGATAGCGATACGGAGCCTGTTCAGTTTCCTGCGCCACCAGCGTATGCTCCATAAAACGGCAAAAACCTGGGATATCGCGGGTGGTGGCAGGATCGTCGGCAATGATCAGCAACGTTTTACCGTTATCCATATGGCGCACGGTTTTACGCACCATCATTAC
The DNA here is from genome assembly GCF_050632285.1 of Serratia sp. L9. Lineage (NCBI taxonomy): Bacteria > Pseudomonadati > Pseudomonadota > Gammaproteobacteria > Enterobacterales > Yersiniaceae > Serratia > Serratia sp. L9. The sequence continues at coordinate 808,845 of NZ_CP192591.1, forward strand.
CGGTTCCGGGCAACGCAGCCCCAGAGCGTCAAGCGTCTGGTCCGCCTGGGCAAAAATGTCAGTCATGCATCTCTCTCGATCAAAAACGATCGGCGAAGGCTCGCCGGATCTGATTAGCTCATAGTTTACGCCGGTAGTTTTTCTGCGCAAGGGCGTTTGCATTGGTTGCGCAAACGCGTATTATGCCGCCGCGCAGTTAAAAATGGGTTCCCTCACCCCATCACTTAAAAAGGTTACAACATGTATTCGTTTACCGCTCAACAACGCACAAGCGCGTTGGTTTGGCTTTCGCTATTCCATATCGCCATCATTACCTCCAGCAACTACCTGGTGCAGTTGCCGATCAGCATCTTCGGTTTTCATACCACTTGGGGGCTTTCACATTCCCGTTCATCTTCCTGGCTACGGATTTGACCGTGCGGATCTTCGGGGCTCCCCTGGCACGCAAAATCATTCTTTCGGTGATGATCCCGGCGCTGTTTATCTCTTATGTGATCTCCACCGTCACCTTCCAGGGCGAGTGGCAGGGCTTTGCCGCCCTGACCAGTTTTAACCTGTTCGTGGCGCGTATCGCCGTCGCCAGCTTTATGGCGTATGTGTTGGGGCAAATTCTGGATGTGCATGTCTTCAACCGCCTGCGCCAACGCAGCGCCTGGTGGGTAGCCCCGCTGCCGCCATGTTCCTGGGCAACATCAGCGATACGCTGGCCTTCTTCTTTATTGCCTTCTACAAAAGCAGCGACCCGTTTATGGCCGCCAACTGGGTGGAGATCGCGCTGGTCGATTACAGCTTTAAAGTAATGATTTGCCTGCTTTTCTTCCTGCCAATGTACGGCGTATTGCTTAATATGCTGCTTAAACGTCTGGCTTCACACCAGCCGGATAAGCGGTTGCAACTGAGTTAACCTTGCCTCTTGATTGCTCCTGCCAGGCAACGATTATCAGATTTTCGCTCTGGAAAAGTGAGGCAAAGTAGCCGAGTATCGTCTATTACTTGAAAAGCCTTGTGACACTATTTCTGCCCTAAGGATTTCAGTTGCCATAAGGCGGAAGCTCTCTACCTGTAAGGAATAAGGAATCCCGATGCGTAAAGTAACTAAATTGATGGGTATCAGCCTGTTAGTCCTTGGTCTGGCGGCCTGTGACGGTGAAAGCAAAGACAGCAAAGCGCCAGCGGGTGACGCGGCAGCCAGCGCGCCATCTGGGCAACAGGTGAGTTTGTTGGATGGCAAACTGGCCTTCACCCTGCCGGAAGGCATGGCTGATCAGAGCGGCAAGCTGGGTAGCCAGGCCAACAATATGCATGTCTACGCTGACAGCACTGGCCAACGCGCAGTGATCGTAATCGTCGGCGACAAAACGCCAGACAATCTGGAAGTACTGACCAAGCGCCTGGAGGAACAGCAGCGCTCCCGCGATGCCAACCTGCAGGTGATCACCAATAAGGCCATCGACGTTAACGGCGTACCGTTGCGCCAGTTGGACACCATCATCACCAGCGGTGGCCAGAAGGCATACTCTTCCATCGTACTGGGTTCAGTGGATGGCAATTTGCTGACCGTTCAGATAACTCTGCCAGCAGATAACCAACAGCAGGCGCAAAGCCAGGCTGAAGGTATTATCAATACACTGAAAATCAAGAAGTAATAGAAAGGGCCGGCATGCCGGCCCCTTTGACACGCTTACGCCAGGGCCTGCGCCAGCAGGGTGATCGGATGTTCGCAGCGCTTGCTGGTCGACATTTCAATCTGCCATTTGCAGGTTTCGCAATCGGTAATCACCATATCCACGCCGCTCGCCTCAATCTGGCGGAACAGCGAGGCACCAATGCCTTGCGAAGTCTCATAGTTTTCCGACTTGAAGCCGTAAGTCCCGGCAATACCACAACATTGCGAATCCAGCACCACCAGTTCCAGCCCAGGGATCTGCCGTAGCAGTTCCAGCGTGTAGGCTGTCCAGCCCATTTTCTCCATATGGCACGGCGTATGATAAGCCACCCGCAGCGGGGTAGGTTTCAGCGGTAACGTGCGGCCCTGATTGATCAGGCGGTAAAGATAGCGCGTTGCCAATTCAACCCGTTCACGCACCGCCGAGGTGTCTACGTCCAGCAAATGCGGGTACTCATCACGCAGGGTGAAAGTACAGCTCGAGGAAGTGGCAACCACCGGGATACCGCGTGTCAGCACCGCATCATGCAGCGATTCGGCATTCACTTTGGCCTGTTTTTTCGCCTGATCGATAAAGCCGTTGGCAATCAGGGGGACGCCGCAGCATTTTTCGCGTTTCAGCAGTTGCACACCGATATCCATCGCGTTAAACACCTTGATCAGGTCTTTACCCAACTGCGGATGGTTGTAATTGACAAAACACCCGTGGAAAAACGCCACCTGCTCGGCATAGCGCTGTTGCTGTTCCGCCTGCTGTCGATACCAGCGGCGGAAAGTACCAAACGAGTATTTCGGCAACTCACGCCGGTGGTCGATCTTCAACGCCTTATCCAACAGTTTACGCACCGGCTTGAGGCCAGTAGTGGCGTTAACGATCGGCGCAAACGGCGTCGACAGTGACCCCATAAGGTCGGTGTGGCTGAGAATGGCATCGCGCAGCGTCGGTTTATGCTGGCTGAAATTGGCGCGGGCACGCTGAATGATGTCGCCGATTTTAACGTCGGAAGGGCAAGCCACTTCGCAACGTTTGCAGTTGGTGCAATATTTCAGCGCTTCATCGTACAGTGCCGGATCTTTCAAACGCAGGCGCTCACCGTCTGGCCCAGCCTGCTTTGGCCCCGGATAGAGCGGATTCACCTTGGCTACCGGACAATAAGTGGTACAGACGGTGCATTTGATGCACTTTTCGAAACTGTTATCTTTTAACAGGCTCATACTGAAACCTCCTGTGCCGCGATCTGCTGTGCGACGTGCAGCGCACCAATCAGCGAAACCCCGGCACCACATCCTTGCTGTAGCGGATCGTAACCGCCAACCACCGCACCGACAGCATACAGATTGGCGATCGCCTCACCCTGCTTAAGGGCTCGCAGCTGGGTATCCGTTTGCACCCCAAATTGCAGATAAGGCTGCGCGGCGAACAAATCCGGCTGGCACCAGTCGGCACGCTCGGTCTTGCTGAAGACATCCAGGCCAAACACCGGCTCACGAACGCCAGTAAAATCAGCCACCAACCCGTTGCTAAAGAAGCTCCCACTGGCCAATACCACCTGCTGCGCCCGCAGCGGAATATCGGTGTGATTACGGGTATACAGGCCGGTAATCCGTTGCCCATCGAAACGGGCCCGCAACACGGTGTCACCCGGCATAAATACCCCGCCCAGTTGCTGCAAGCGTTGGCGCAAAGCCTGGTGTAACCGCATCCCAAGCACGGAAGGAGGCAGTGTCGGCAGCAAGAAGACCGGCTTGCCAACGGCCTGGCGCAGCGCCATCAGCGGCTCATCACTCTCCAGCCCCAGGCAGGCTGGCAGGAAGATCGCTTCAGCTTCTCCAGCCTGGCGTTTCACTTCTTCCGCCAATGCCGCCAAGTGCTCTGGCAGATCCAGCACGCGGGCGATATTCACCGCGCGAAATTCACTCGGGTTATTACGCAGACGATCCAATACCGGCAAATGCAGAAACTCTACCGCTGCCGTAATGCCCTGCTCTTCAGCTAATGAGCTGGCGGCCATTTGTGGTTGAAAATCCAGGAAACCTTCAATCCCCAGCACCGCAATGTTTTGCCAGGGCAGTTTGCCTGCCAGCGGCAAAACCGGGATCGCCTGTGGGCTGAGCCAGGTGGCTCGGGAAGTCCCTAACGGAGTAACACGCAGATGGTTTTGTTCACTGCTGCCCTGCATTTGCAAGCCGCAACGCTGCAACAGCTGTTCAGCTTCGGTGGCCAGCCTGGCCACCTGTGTAGCACCAATCAGGCTGTAAGGATGCTGTGCCGCCTGTTGTGCCAAAGCGGGCAAGGCAGCCGCCGGTGAGGCTACCGGTGTGCCATCGGGCAATTGAGCCAGCAAATCGAGCGAACCGGAAGAGAAATAGAGCGCACTCTGGCCAGAACTGACCACCGCACAGCGTTTACCCAGCTCGGCTAAACGAACGGCGCAGCTCAAACCGGCCAGACCACCGCCAATCACCACCACATCAAATTGCATCATCCGCCTCCTGCTTACGGTCATCACGGGCATCGAGCCCGCATAACCCTTGGTAAACCCAACTGGTGAATTCGCTCTCGCGCAGCGCATCGCCCCAGGCGATGGGCCGCACCCCTTTCCAGCGTTCATTGAGGAAGTGGGAGAGCTGGGCGATGGATTGCTGCGGTGTGGTCACGTTAAAGCGCGTCAGTAGGCCAGCGGCACGGCAGGCGCACAGTTCCCCTGGCAGGTGCCCATCCCCACGCGGGTGCGGCGGCGTAAATCAACCAGGTTGTTGACGGTCAGGGTATTCACTGCATAGCGGACTTCCCCGGCGGTGACCGCTTCGCATTCACACACCAGGCTGTTGTCCAGGCGGTTACCGGATGGCACCAGACTGGCGCGATCGCCGTGGCGATATATCGCTGAACCGCGAATACTGGCTGGCAAAGCCACCACGTTACGCACGGTTTCTTCTGCGGATTGGCGAGATCCCGGCAAGGCTTCTTCTGCGGTGGTGCAAGGGCTATCGACACCCAGCTTGGCGCAGACCATATCGGTGGCCCATTGCGCCATCAGCCGGTAAGTCATCAGCTTGCCGCCGGTAATGGTGATAAAACCTTCCAGCCCATCCCGCACCGCATGATCGAGCAGGACAATGCCACGGCTGACGTTGCGCCCGGTAGGATCGTCGTCGCGGCCCACCAGTGGCCGGACTCCGGCATAAGCCCGCAGAATACGGGTTTGAGCCAGCTCAGGGGCCAGCAGAGAACCTTCACGGATCAACACATCCACTTCCTGAGGCGTAACCACCATATTGTCGATTTGGTCGTAATCAATATGTGTGGAAGTCGTGCCAATCAGCGAAATAGTGTCACCCGGCACCAGAATGTCGGCATCCGCCGGTTTACGACAACGGTTGATCACCATGTTGTTAATGCGATGGCCCAGGATCAACAGCGCCCCTTTGGATGGGAACATGCGAACGCGCAGATCGGCGTATTCGGCGATCTGCTGGCCCCATATCCCTGCAGCATTCACCACTACCTGCGCATAAATGTCGTATTGACGCGCCGCTTGATGGTCGAAAACGCTCACGCCATTCACACGGTCGCCCACGCGTATCAGACCGGTAACTTGATGATAGGTAAGGATCTGCGCGCCATATGCACGGGCATCAAGCATATTGGCCGCGGTTAAGCGAAAAGGATCAACCGTGCCATCCGGCACGCGTACCGCGCCGATCAGGCTTGGGTTGGCCGCTGGTTCCAGACGCAGCGCCAGTTGGGGGTCGATGGCTTCGGCCTCGATCCCGGCGTTGCGGCAGGCGGATATAAACTGTTGCTGATAGGCCAGCGAATCTTGCGGCAAGGTAATAAACAGACCATCAGTACGCTCGATACAGTGATGAGCAATACGCTTGAGAATGCGGTTTTCTTCGATACATTCGCGAGCCGACTCATCATCGGTCACCGCATAGCGAGCGCCGCTGTGCAGCAGACCATGGTTACGGCCCGTGGCACCGGTGGCAATGTCATGCCGCTCCAGCAATACACAGCGCAAGCCTCGCCGCGCACAATCACGAGCGATCCCCGCGCCGGTGGCTCCGCCGCCAATAATGATCACATCCGTTTCGGTCACTGGTGAGTTGTTGCTCATCACGCCCCCTAAGCCTGTAGTTATGAGTTTATTTAGCCACAGTTACTGGGGTCTTTGTTTGATAAGGAACAATAACGAACAAAAAACGAAAACAAAATGTCCTTAAAAAACCATCAATGTGATCAATATCACGAGTTTTTTGCGATTACCTATTTCATAACGTTAACCAATCGCTCAAAATCCGCCACGGTTTCATAAAAGTGTAACAAATGCGCCTTCCATCACAGTGACGTTTGTTGGTTTTCACTAGGATTACGCTCGTTATAGAACAATTTGACAACACTTCTGGCATCCGCTCGACCATCTTCAGGATATCCGTTTCCTGCTGATGCAATAAATAACTGATAAAGCCATCGGAGGCGCTCATGTTGAGTATTTTTAAACCAGCCGCACACATTTCACGTGTGCCGGTAGATAAGGTAGACCCGCTCTACCGCAAGCTACGCTGGCAAATTTTTATGGGGATCTTTTTCGGTTACGCAGCTTACTATCTGGTGCGTAAAAACTTCACCCTGGCGATGCCGTATCTGATCGATCAGGGGTTCAGCCGTGGTGACCTGGGCTTTGCACTGTCAGGGATCTCCATTGCCTACGGTTTCTCCAAGTTTATCATGGGCTCGGTTTCTGACCGTTCCAATCCCCGGGTATTCTTGCCTGCCGGCCTGATCCTGGCCGCCGCCGTAATGCTGTTTATGGGCTTCGTGCCTTGGGCAACCTCCAGCATCGCCGTGATGTTCGTGCTGTTGTTCCTGTGCGGTTGGTTCCAGGGTATGGGTTGGCCTCCGTGTGGCCGTACCATGGTTCACTGGTGGTCGCAGAAAGAGCGTGGCGGTATCGTTTCGGTGTGGAACTGCGCCCACAACGTGGGTGGCGGTCTGCCTCCACTGCTGTTCCTGCTGGGTATGGCGTGGTTTAACGATTGGCATGCGGCGCTGTATATGCCTGCTTTCGGCGCGATCCTGGTGGCGCTGATCGCCTTCGCATTGATGCGTGACACCCCGCAATCTTGTGGCCTGCCACCGATTGAAGAGTACAAAAACGACTATCCGGATGATTACACCCAAGAAGCAGAAGAAGAACTGACAGCCAAACAGATCTTCATGCAGTATGTGCTGCCAAACAAACTGCTGTGGTACATCGCTATCGCCAACGTGTTTGTCTATCTGTTGCGCTACGGCATCCTGGACTGGTCACCAACCTACCTGAAAGAAGTGAAACACTTCGCGTTGGACAAGTCCTCCTGGGCCTACTTCCTGTACGAATATGCCGGTATTCCAGGCACCCTGCTGTGCGGCTGGATGTCGGACAAGGTGTTTAAAGGCAACCGTGGCGCTACCGGGGTGTTCTTTATGACGCTGGTGACTATCGCCACTGTCGTTTACTGGCTGAACCCGGTGGGCAACCCTGGCATCGATATGGCCTGTATGATCACCATCGGCTTCCTGATCTACGGCCCGGTCATGCTGATTGGTCTGCACGCTCTGGAACTGGCACCGAAAAAAGCGGCAGGTACCGCAGCTGGCTTCACCGGTCTGTTCGGTTATCTGGGCGGTTCGGTCGCAGCGAGCGCCATCGTCGGTTACACCGTTGACTACTTCGGTTGGGACGGCGGCTTTATGGTCATGATCGGCGGCAGCATCGGCGCAGTACTTCTGCTGATACTGACCATGTTCAGCGAGAAGAAACACCACGCAGAAATCGCGGCCAAACGCGGCTAATTTCGCCACAACGCTTTTTGCATAATCTTTACCCTAAGGATTTCAAGTAGCAACGCTGCAGCTTGAAAGACGACAGGTAACAAGGCCGCACTCTCTGCGGCCTTTTTCATAGCCTCTACCTACAACATGGAGAATCACAGAATGCGGACTCAAACCAAAACCCTGCTGACGGGGATCATTCTTGCCACTTCAATGCTCAGTGCCGCACAAGCTGCGGATAAAATTGTTATTGCTCACCGCGGTGCCAGCGGCTACCTGCCAGAACACACGCTGCCAGCCAAAGCGATGGCCTATGCGCAAGGTGCCAATTTCCTTGAACAAGACTTGGTGATGACCAAAGACAACGAGCTGGTCGTGTTGCATGACCACTATCTGGATCGCGTTACCGATGTCGCCGAACGTTTCCCGGATCGCGCACGTAAAGATGGGCGCTACTACGCCATCGACTTCACGTTGCCTGAAATCAAGTCGCTGAAGTTCACCGAAGGCTTTGATATTAAAGACGGTAAGCAGGTACAAAGCTACCCTGGCCGCTTCCCGATGGGCAAATCCGACTTCCGCGTGCATACCTTCCAGGAAGAGATCGAATTTGTGCAGGGCCTGAACCATTCAACCGGCAAAAACATCGGTATCTATCCGGAAATCAAGGCGCCATGGTTCCACCAGCAGGAAGGCAAAGACATCTCTACCAAGGTGTTGGAAGTGCTGAAGCAGTATGGTTACACCAGCAAAAGCGACAACGTCTACCTGCAGTGCTTTGATGCCAACGAGTTGAAACGCATCAAAGAACAGTTAGAACCCAAAATGGGGATGGATCTGAAGCTGGTACAGCTGATTGCCTATACCGACTGGAACGAAACCTACGAGCAGAAGGCCGATGGCAAGTGGGTGAACTATGACTACGACTGGATGTTCAAGCCGGGTGCGATGAAGAAGATCGCCAAATATGCCGATGGCATCGGGCCGGACTATCACATGCTGATCGTTGAAGAGAAATCCAAACCGAACCAAATCGTGCTGACCAATATGGTGAAAGAAGCTCACGCCAGCAATATGGCGGTGCATCCTTACACCATCCGCGCCGATAAGCTGCCGAAGTATGCCACCGATGTGAACCAGCTCTTTGATGCGATATACAATCAGGCTGGCGTTGACGGGGTGTTTACCGACTTCCCGGATAAAGGTGTGCAGTTCCTGCAAAAGCAGGGGCAACATCAATAATTCTGCGCCCCTCCCCACCGGTTTACCCGGTGGGGTTCCGTCTGACGCTAGCGACCCAGGCTGCTGCAACAGCAATAATGATCCCCCATCTTGATTATTACCCTGCGTGATGAAAGGATACGGACGTCGGCGATTAATAAGGAATAGCGATCGTGGAACGTTCTGTCTTGCTGCATCATATTAAAACATCATGTTATGCCCTATCCGCGATAGTGCTGACCGGTTGGGTCACCGATGCGCTGAATGAAGGGTTGATTTTCAAGATGATATTACGCTTCTTCCGCCCAGATGATGTTGAGCGTTATTCACACCCGTTTACCGATCTAGTCAGCTTCTTCATCTGGTTTATTCCCTTACTGTTCACCACGCTGCTGTTATTGCTGGCTTCGGTCATGACGTTACACCATGTTAAAAAGCCGCATCTCTACCGGATAACCAAGAGAAAACCGTTGCTGCACGGGCCTCATGTGGTCGGCACCCCGGGGGTTGGGCAACTCGCCGCTTTTTTGCAAACCTATGCCGCCGCAGAGAAATTATCGCTGCTGGTACCGCAAGCCTTACAGCCACAATATCAAGCCGAGCTGGCGAAGCTTGAAGGGGATAACAATATTGCGGTCCATCTGCTCAAGGAAAATGACGATCTGCAAAAAATAGCGCTTGAATTGGAACAGTGGATAAAAAAGGAAATGAAAAACAGGCAAGCTGAAAACACCAGCCGGTTATTTTTCGATATCAGTTATGCGTCGCCGGTTCGCAGCAGCGCTGCATTATTTTGCAGCCTGGATCAGGATATAGAGCTGATTCAGGGGACCCCTGACGGGCAATTATCTTCCTATGATTTGGTCTGCAAGGTGCAGGAATAACGCCTCACAACTGCCCGTGTAATCGGGCGCGGAATGACGGTGCCAACAGATAATCCATGCACCAGCGGCAGACCTTGCCCATGCCATCGGAACGGGCCGCAAAAAAGATCTGCGTGGCATGCTTGTGTTCCTGCATCGGTTTTTTAACCAATGAGCCCGCATTCAGCAGCGGTAATACCAGATGATGTGGCACATAACCGATAGCGATATTACGCTGGATAAGCTCAATGGCGGTGGCAAAATCCGGCACAAACATCGGCTTTTGCCCTTCCAGTAGCCAGGCCTGCTGCGGCACAAAGTTGACCGCAGTATCACGGATACAGATCGCCGGGTACTGCCGCAGTTCGGTGTTTTGCAAGGGCTGAACCTGTATCGCCAGGGGATGTTGTGGCCCAACGACAAAATCCCACTCCAAGTGGCCGATAGACTCGCTGATAATCCCTTCGGTACTTGGCACCGCATGCGGCGCGCCGATCACCAGGTTGGCCCTTTTCCCATACAGTGCATCCCAACAGCCGTTGTAAACCTCAGTATCAATGGTCAGGCGGGTGGAAGGAAACCTCTGCTCAAAATCGCAGACAAACTCGACGATGGCCGAGCGTGGGATAATATTGTTCACTGCGATCGTCAATTCCTGCTCCACGCCACCGTGGATCAGGGCGGTATTGCGCCGTAACGCCTCCAAGTCGTTGAGAATGGTTTTGCTGTGCTCAATAAAATATTCACCCGCCGGGGTAAGTTCGATATAGCGGCCTTTACGCAAGAACAGCTCGACGCCAAAACTCTCCTCTAACTTTTTTACCGTGTAGCTAATCGCGGAAGGGACTTTATTCAGGTGCTCGGCGGCGCTAGTAATACTCTGGTATTTAGCAACCAGATGTACCACTCGCAATGTTTCGTCGGAGATAAACATAATGATTCCCTGAAGCGGCCTGGAGAGGAGAGACTGCCAGCACGCTGGCAGTCTGTTCATTATGCTGGATTATACCTGATTATTTGTTTGCACCTATCCGGCTCAACACTATGTAACCCGCGCAAGCCACCAGGATAGAGTCCACCGAAGGGATGGTGGTCAGGGTAAACAGGCCTTTGATGGTCATAAAACCCACGGCAGAACCGGCTATCCAGGCGACAAAGGTCAGCAGTTTGATTTGCGGTTCTGCTGCCAACACGCTTTCCTGGTAGCCGTTACGGCGATAGAGGAAAAAGTCGGCAATATAGATACCGGCAACCGGCGGTGTGGCAATGCCCAGGAACAGCAAGAATGGGATAAACCAGCCCATGATATCCATGCTGCCAACGATCGCCGACAGTACCCCCAACGCCAGAGTGATCTGCCATTTAGGGAAGCGGGTCAACAGGGTTGAAACCACCAGCGTCCCCTGGAACATATTGCCTGCGTTGCCGGTGATGCAGGCAAAAATCAGCAAGAGTGCCGCTGGCAACACCGAGCCAAACGCCGCCATCGCTGCCAGCAGAGAGCCCTGACCACTCAGGGCACTTGGCGTTGCCCCTACCCAGTACAGCAGAGGATAGGCCACAAGGAAGGTGATTGCGGCAGCAATCAAGGCATGTTTGCGGTTATGCACGAAGCTGCCAAAGTCCGGCAAGGTGGCGACCAGCACGATAATCGTCCCCACCACGGTAGACACCGCCACACCGATCTCCATGCTGCCCACGCTCTGCACCAGTTCCACCTGGCCGTGCGTCGCCACATACAGGATATAACACAGCACCAGCGCAATTACCGGCACCGCGATTTGCGCCACTTTACCCAGCACCGCAAACCCAAAGGCGGTGGAAGCGACAAAGATGCAGCAACCGACGGCAACCAACAGCGGCGTTGGTACGTTCATACCTTGTTGCGCCAGCAGATCGTGAACCGAATGGCCGAACATATTGGCGGTCACCGCAATCCAGCCGAACAGGCTGATCGCCAGCAGGATGTTGATGGCAACCGCCCCACGCTCGCCAAAAGGATATTTCACGATGCCGTAGGTCGGTAGCCGGGCCTTTTCACCTACGCTGATGGTGATGGCAGCCAGCACCGTCAGGATAAGCCCCCCAATGCCACCACGGTGATCAAACCCGAGCGGGATAACTGACTGCCCAAGCTGGAAGAAGAGAGCAACACTGGGGTGACCGCAATCCCCAGCAGGATCATCGCAATATGAAAACCAGATGCTGTATTGATGTTTTCGTCTGTTTTACGCATACATGACTCCTTGTGAGTTACCAGCAATCAGCTCAACCAGTAAAGGCTTCGCCGGTATACTGCCGCCAACCGCCGTGATCGGTGATTTCCTGTTGCCCTTCTACCAGCCAAGGCTCTGCCAGCACGCCCAGCACTTCGCTGCCATCGAGCAACTTCACCTTGCCGATTGCCAGCCCGGCGGGTTCACTCAGCAACAGGGTAGCAAACGAAGCCATCGGTAATGCCCAGATCTCCAGCGAGACAGAAACTCCGCCTTCCATCACCCGGATCATGCCTGGGTGACGATCGTTAATACTCCACAGCCGGTAATGGGCGTCGGTTTGATCTTCACGGACAAAGACACCACCGGCCGCGGTCATGTTGCCGTTAAGTTCCAGGCCGCGCATCAGGGTGCCATTTACCGCTACCAAAGTTGTCAGGCTCATTGTTGTTTCCTTTTGTGTTATGGCTTAATCCAGGTGCCGGTCTGGTGATTCAGCGCGGCTTTAATCGCCTGCGGGCTGGTGATCAAGCCTTGACCGTTTTTACCCTGTTGCTTGCTGTTGATGACAAAACGCAGGATGGCTTCGATCTTTGGCTGCATGCTGCCTGCGCCAAACTGCCCCTGCTGAAGTAATTCCTGCGCCTGCTCAATGCTCAGCGTATCCAGCCACTGCTGCTGTGGCAGACCAAAATTGATGGCAACCTGCTCAACGCCAGTCGGGATCATCAGCAGGTCGGCACCCAGTTTTTCGGCGAGCAGAGCGGAGGCAAGATCTTTGTCGATCACCGCCTCCACGCCGCGTAGCTGTTGATTTTCGTCCTGCACCACCGGGATCCCGCCGCCGCCACAGGCGATCACGATGCAGCCCTGCGCCAACAGTTGGCCGATCACTTCCAGCTCCATGATCTCCAACGGCTGCGGCGAAGGCACCGTGCGCCGCCAGCCACGGCCAGCGTCCTCCATCACCGTCCAGCCCAGTTTCTGCTGGCGCTCCAGCGCTGTCTGGTGATCGAAGAAGGCACCTACCGGTTTGTTCGGATTCTGGAATGCAGCATCGTCAATGCTGACACGGGTTTGTGTCACCAGGGCCACCACGATCCGCTTGATTCCCCGGCGTTGCAGTTCGTTATGCAGGGCTTTCTGGAACATGTAGCCGATTGCGCCCTGCGTATCGCCAACGGCATAGTCCAGCGGTACCGGCGCGACTTCTTGTACCGCCAACTCTGAGCGGCGCAGGATAAAACCGACCTGTGGCCCATTGCCGTGAGTCAGTACCAGATCCCAACCGGCTTCGATCATTTCGACGACATGCCCTACGGTTTCCATCACCGCCTGATACTGATCGGGGATGCTGTTATGTTGATCGCTCTGGATCAACGCGTTGCCACCCACGGCAACCACCGCTAAAGGTCTGCTCATGGTTGATCTCCTGCTGGCAGTGTCTTGGCCAGGGCCTGAATAGCATCAATGAAACAAGGCATCGGGGCGGTAGTGATGCCGGCTCCAATCTGCCCCACCCCGGCCTGTTTATGGGCGATTCCGGTATTAATCACCGGCAGGATCTGGCGGTCGGCCACTTTGCGGGCATCAATCCCTGCCGCCGTTGGCGCAAAGTTCAGTGCTGGCAAGGTAAAGGCCGGGTTAGCACCCACGGTGATCGCCTGCATACGGCGGCTGTTATTAGTGGCATCCGCTGGCGTACCACCGACAAACTTCACTATGGCCGGTGAGGACGCCATGGCAAAACCCCCACGCCGGCGGTTTCAGTGATGGCGCTGTCCCCCAGATCCGCTGCGGCATCGTCCACGCCGTAACCAGGGAAGAACAGCCCCTCCACCGCGTTGGCCGGCGCCTGGAACCATTGGTCGCCAGTGCCGGACAAACGAATACCGAAATTAACCCCGTTGCGGGCCATTACGGTGACGATTGAGCTGTACGGCACGCCGGTGGCGGCATCCATCATCGCCTTACATGCCGCCATCGACAGGTTGAGGAAGAAGTGATCGTTACCGGTAATAAACGCCACCACGCGCTGTAGCGTTTCCAGCGGCAGGTTGCAGGCCAGTAACGCAGGGACCAGGCGTTTAATCAGCAAGCCCGTAGCGGCAGAGTTACGGTTGTGAACCTCGTCCCCCATATGCAGCGCTTGCGCCATTAACGGCTTCAGCTCCAGTTCGCCAATCTGGCCAACTGCGGCTTTCAGCGCCGGGGCCAGTTCTTGCTTCATCCAATGCAGGCGTTGCAAGACTTCATCGTTGTTGGCGCCAAAGCGCAGCACCTTGCCCAATCCTTCATTGAAGTTGCTGAAAGCCCGCTGGCCATTGGTTTTATTCTCAATCACCCACAGCGGCATTGACGGGCTGATGATCCCGGCCATCGGGCCGACGGCCTGATGATGGTGGCATGGTTCCAGCTCAATCCGGCCCTCTATCACCAAACGCTCGGCGGCCTGATGGTCGTTAGCCCAGCCTTCAAACAGGATCGCGCCAATAATTGCGCCTTTCACCGGGCCGCACATGTCTGCCCAGGCAATCGGGGGCCCGGAGTGCAGGATCAGCTTGCGCTGGGCCATTGCCGCGATAGCTTCGCCAGCGCTCATCACATCAATCAGCACCGGTTGGGCACTCAGGTAACGTTCAAAGGCAACCTGATTGGCTTGCTCCACCAACGGGTGACGAGTCAACGCTGCCAGATCCAGACCGGCCTGGACGTTGCCCATGGCGGGCGGCTGCCAGTGCAGAGCAACCACGTCCCCCTGAGCCTGTTTCAAGTTATCGGCAAAACCGGCCAACCCGGCGTTAACCACTTTCAGTGGCTGCTGGAATAATGGGTTCATGCTGTTTCTCCGTTTTTCTCAGCCTGATTATGGGCTACCTGGCTGGCCCACAGCGCTGCCTGGGCGTTGCAATCAGCCACCAGTACGCCGGCCTGACTCAGGGCCGCCACCTGACGTGAACGTTGTTGGGGATCGGCTTCGGTGCCACACACATGAGCAATCAAAACTGGCCCTGCGGTCCTGTCGTGTTGGCTTAACAGCGCGAGAAGTTCGGTTGCAGGTTCGGCCGCTGCGCCATAACCCAGCACCAGATCAAACAGCACCACGGCGGTGTCTGCGTCGTTCAGTTCGGCCACAATGCGCTGGTTGCGCAGGGTCGGATCGATCATCGGGTGCGGCCTGCCACGGGTGAAGTCATCGTCACCCATGTCGATCAGCGTATGCCCTTGGCTACGCCAGATATCCGCCAGCCGGGTGTTGCCTTTTACCGGCGTATTGGAAGCCGCGCTAAATCCTTGCTGCTGGCATAACAGCTGCCCTTCATAGCAGAAGGTACCTCCGGCAAATACGCCACGAATGGCCCGCCGCGCGGGCGCTAAAGGCGCACTGGCTTGCTGCAGCATCTGCACATCCTGAGGCGGAATAAGCATCGCCGAACCCGGGGCTGCACTGCCATTAGCCAACGCGACGGCGATCCCTGCCGCATCGGCCAAGGTAGCCGCAGCGGTGACCCCTGGGCGGTTAATATCTTCAGGGGCCGCCCCCAGGAAGTTAACCACGACCGGTTTGCCGCAGGCCTGCGCCCGTTCAAGAATACGTTCGGCCACCGGGCGAGCTGGCGGCTTGGAAATCAGTACAATCACCTGGGTAGCCGGATCGCTGGCCAGCGCCTGCAACCCATGCAGCATGGAAATCCCACCGATCTCCTCATGCAGATCGTGGCCACCGGTGCCCAGTGCCTGTGAAATTCCCGCGCCAAGTTGATCGATACGGCAACTCACCTCCTGCAAGCCGGTGCCGGATGCGCCCACGATGCCAATCGAACCGGCTTTCACCACGTTGGCGAATCCCAGAGGCAAGCCGTTGATAATGGCGGTGCCACAGTCTGGGCCCATCACCAGCCGGTTTTTACTCTGGGCCAGCAGTTTGATCTGTTTTTCCTGCTCCAGGCTGACGTTGTCGCTGAACAGCATCACGTTCATGCCCAAATGCAGCGCCTTGATGGCTTCCGCCGCCGCATAATCCCCTGGCACGGAAATCAGTGCCAGATTGATGTCGGGCTGTTGTTCGGCGGCCATTTCCAGGCTGACCAACTGCGGCGCGCACGGGCCACCATCGGTGCCATTTTCCTGCGGCTTGCTGGTAAGGCGCTGATGCACGATCTCCAGAGCATCAAGACAGGCGGCCTCCTCCCCATGCACGGCAACCACCAGGTCGTTGGGGCCAGCCTTGCAGCCATCATCCAGACCGGCATCGCGCAGCTGAGCAAGGTTCATTTCCGTCCCCATCACCACGGAGGCCTGTTCAATACCGGGGAGTTGGCTGATTTGCGCCGAAATCTGCATCAGCGAAACCGAGTCCTGATAGAGATTGGCAAAAACTTTATGCATTACACTCATCGCATTTACCTGTACGAGATTTGCCCGCCAGCGGGATCCGGGCAAAAGGGTTCCCTGCTGAAAATTTTTTATTTTCAGCACGTTAAAAATCAATAGGTTCATCTACTCTAAATAATTCGAGTTGTAGGAAGGCAGTAAGGCCGAGAGCCACCAGGAGCATAGATACAACTATGTGACTGGGGTGAACGAACTCAGCCAACGCGCATACAGCTTGAAGTATGGCGAGTATCGACCGGGATCAAAGCGAACTTCTTAGAGTCCTCAGGCCATGTAATAATCCGGCCAAACAATCCACGCCGGAAGAAGCACCAAACTGCATCACCGCCAAAGCCGCTGCCTGAATCTGCGCGCTGGAAGTGGCAGAACCGAGTAGTGACATCAGATGGCAGATCGGCTCTGAAAAGTGGCCTGCTACGGCCCGCGCCAGATAGTGCCGGCTGATATCATTGGTACGTGACAACTGGCTGCCGATAAGATTGCGCAGCGCAGCATCGTGGGCTGCGATAGCCAACTGCCGCCGCCAGGGCCACAGCGCCGCCATGTAGCCCAATAAGTAGTCATCACCATCGGGTGTCAGCCCGCGGCCATAACCGATCAATGCAGTCACTTCGCCAGTCAACCGCACCAGGCTGTCGCCAAGCTCAAGCTGCACGACGCGTGGAGGAGAGTGACGTGAATAACGGCTTTGCTCCACGCCAGGCAATAACTGCACGTCGCTTTCACTGTTTTGCTGGCGGCAGTATTGTTCCAGTTGCCAGGCCAAGGTGGCGTAATGGCGCAGAGCCTCTGGCAACGGCGGCTCTTCATCCGAAAACCACCGTTCTGGCCGCCAACAGGGGGCCCGCCTCAGCACCACGCTCCAACCTTCACCTTGTAACACTCCGTGGTGAAAAGTGGCGTACTGCCCAACTCGCGCATGATGACGCCAGTCCCAATCACCCACCACCGGGATGCGGATCGCATCCGGCAAATCTTGAAAATCACCACTCAGCAGCGACAGCAAATAACCATCAGGGTGATGCAGATTTACCGAGCGTTGAAAGCAGCTGTGCACCCGGAGGCGATCCCAGTCTGACAGCCTGCTTGCTGCAAGATAACCGACGGAAAGTGCCGAAAACGCTGAGGTTGTCATTTTCACCTTCTGACTTCATGCCCAGGCTGGAGGCCAAGGTGATTTTCCCCTCACCCTCTCCTGCGGGGAGAGGGCCATAAGTTATGCCACGGTTATTTCTGCAAACCATCTACAATGGCGGAGGCGTTGCTGACCCAGCCAAAAATCGCGCCCTGTGCTTTGATCATCTCCAGAGCGTATTTCTGGAATTCCGGGAAATAAGACCCCACGCAGTCCTCTGGAATAATGCATTCGTAGCCACGATCGTTGGCTTCTCGCACCGTGGTATTCACACACACTTCGGTCGTCACACCGCATACAATCAGCGTTTTAATACCGTGGTTTTGCAGGATCAGGTGCAAGTCGGTCTGGTAGAACGCGCCTTTACCCGGCTTATCGATAACCGGTTCACCAGCCTGCGGGTAGAGTTCGGGGATAATGTCGTGACCGGCCTCACCACGCACCAGAATACGGCCCATCGGGCCATGGGTACCGATAAAGGTCTGGCCACCACGGGTCAATTTGGCTGGTGGGCAATCGGCAAGGTCAGCACGGTGGCCTTCACGGGTATGAATCACCAACAATCCTTTACTGCGGGCGGCGGCCAGCACCTGCTTACAAGGCTCTATGGCGCTGCGAACAAAAGAGACGTCGTTACCCAGCGCTTCACCAAAACCGCCCGGCTCAACAAAATCTTTTTGCATATCAATCATCACCAACGCGGTACTGCCAATATCAAACGGCAGGTCGAAGGGTTCTGCGTGAAAAGTTTTCTGTGTCATGGCATATCTCCTGAATCAGTATTTTTAGGCCCGGAAGGCCAGTAATCCTGGGGTATGATCCAAGTATAGATGTCTGCATCAGGCATCACAGATAAACAATTTCGCCGCCAGCGACGAATATTTTGCAGCAGATAATTACCCAGATAAAAAGTGTGAGATTGCCATTGCCGAGCTTTTTAGCTGCAATTAAATTGATGAAAGGAGGGAATTAAAATCAAAAAAATCGTTGATGGAATGTGAGCCAAGTCGCTGGCTTGCTATTTTAAAACAGGGGCGCAGCCGGGAGGGCCGCACCCCGAATGTTTATGCCAGGAACATCTTGCGCAAATAGTGAGGCACGGCGTCGTCAACGTTGGAACCAATCACTTCAAGGTCCGGCAGTTTGTCTTTCAGGCGCTGATGGGCATCACGCATGATGCAACCTTTCCCCGCCATCGACAGCATTTCCAGATCGTTCATGCCATCGCCAAAGGCAATGCACTCTTTCAGCGAATAGCCGATAATCTTGGCCACTTCTTCCAGTGCATGGCCCTTGGAAACACCACCAGCCATCACTTCCAGGCAGGTAGGGAACGAGAAACTGACGTTAACCCGGTCACCCCAGCGCGCATTGATGGACTCTTCGAGCGTCAGCAGCTTGTCGTGGTCGTCGCAGGTGAAATACACCTTGCACACGCCGTCCGTTTCTAACAGGCCCGGCTCAAACAGTTGATATTTAAAGATAGACTCGCGGAAGAACTCTTCCTGTTCCGGGCTTTCACGGTTCATAAACCAATCGTCGTTGCGATAGACGTTGGTCAGGATATCCTGGTTGTCATGCATCATACCGTAGAGATCGCGGGCGATATCTTCGTCCAGATTATGGCTGAAGATCAGTTCACCTTCCGTGTTGTGCACCCGGGCACCGTTGGAGGTGATCATAAAAGCGCTGATGCCAAGGTTATCGCGGATCTGGGAAACGTCGATATGGTGGCGGCCAGTCGCGAAAACAAAGTGCACATCGCGCTGCGTCAGCAGCTTCAACGTTTCTTTGGCATAGGGTGTCAGGGTGTGGTCGGGAGATAGCAGTGTGCCATCTAAATCGGAAGCGACGACGTGATACATAGCGATATGTTCTAACCTCTGATGGAGTGGTCGGCAGCAGCAGCGCCACCTAAGTGCTGAGCATAAAAACGCAGGATTGCGTCCAATGCCTCGGCGCGCATCGCGTCCCGTTCGAACAGGATCTCATGGCGAGCGCCTTTGATAACCCACGGTTTTCCCCCTTCGCAAGGGTGTCCCGCATCTGACAGTGCCTGACAAAAAGCCCATTGGGAACGGTTGTCGACCACCCGATCCTCACCGGCCTGCAATAATAAAATCGGTGTAACTATTTTAGCGGCTTGGGCAATGATCTGCTGCCCGGCCTGAATACTTTCCCGCACCCAGTGATAGGTTGGCCCCCCTACCTGCAACTCTGGGTAATCGGCGTAATAACGCAAGCTGCGGCGATAACGTTCACGGCTATGGGTTAATGCGTTCACCACATAGGGCAAGGGCCGCCATTGCCCGGTACCGACGGCGTAATAATCACGCAGCGCCGGGCGCTTCTCCGTCCAGTTTAGAATACGCCTGGCCATCCAACCCGGCATTGGCAGATAAATGCCAAACATCGGTGCGCACAGCGCCGCTGCAACAAATGCCTGCGGCTCCCGCGCCAGGAACTGCGCCAGAATCGCGCCCCCCATTGAGTGAGCCAGCGCCACATGTTGCCGATAGCCCAAAGGCTCGACTTCCTGATGGTAAAACTGGGCAAAATCGTCCACGTAGTCGGTAAAGTTTACCACATGACCACGGTGCTTATCCGTCAGCATGCGCCCCGAGCGGCCTTGGCCACGGTGATCAATGATCATTACGTCATAGCCGCAATGAAACAGATCGTACGCTACTTCCGGGTATTTGATATAGCTTTCGATGCGCCCAGGGCTCACCACCACCACGCGCTGATGCTGCGGCGAACTAAAGCGCACAAAACGAATGGGCACACCGCCGACACCAGTGAATTCCCCTTCCTCACGCTGACGCCAAAAATCCAGCAATGGCCCGGTGGCAAAAGCAGAAAACTGCTTTTCACGGCTTAACCATTCAGCACAAGTGAGAGTAAACGACGTCATTACCGGCCTTTTAGCGGGGAAAGTGTGATAAATATTACTATACCTTATGGAATTCAAGTTACCGCTTTACGACAGCTTGAAAGACAACGGGTGAAGAGTATTGTGGCACAATTTGGCGCACTCAGGGAGCCTTGCTATGACCTTAGACTGGTGGTTAACCTATCTGCTGACAACAATTATCCTTAGTCTCTCCCCCGGTTCCGGTGCCATCAACACCATGAGTACCGGCATCAGCCACGGCTATCGTGGGGCTGTGGCATCGATCGCCGGGCTGCAGGTAGGGTTGAGCATTCATATCGTGCTGGTGGGTATTGGCCTGGGTGCGGTCGTTTCCCAGTCTCTGCTGGCCTTTGAACTGCTGAAGTGGTTCGGTGCGGCCTATCTGGTATGGCTGGGGATCCAGCAATGGCGTGCCGCCGGGGCGCTGGATTTACACACCCTGGCCGGCACCATGCCGCGTCGCCGACTGTTTCGCCGTGCCGTGCTGGTCAATCTGACCAATCCCAAGAGTATCGTATTCCTGGCAGCCCTGTTCCCGCAATTCATCGTACCAAATCAACCACAGACCGAGCAGTATGTCGTTCTTGGTGTCACCACGGTGGTGGTCGATATACTGGTGATGATTGGCTATGCCACGCTGGCAACGCGTATCGCCGGTTGGTTGAAAACACCACGCCAAATGCAGTTGCTCAACCGCGTTTTTGGCTCGCTGTTTATTCTGGTGGCGGGATTATTGGCAACGGCAAGAAAGGCGTGATCCAGCGCCCCCTATCGGGGCGCCGTATACCGGCCTGTATTAGCGGGTAAAAATCAGGTGCAGGCCAAAACCGGTGAATAACACCCCCGCCAGGCCATCGATCCACTTCGCTATCCGTTGATAGCCACGGCGCATGGCGGGTAGCGCAAACACTATCGCTACCAGGGTAAACCAGATGAAGGTTTCCCCGGTGATCAAGGCGAATAATCCCCAACGCGCCCCAGCCCCCACATCCTCACCGACAAACAGCGAGAACACGCTACCAAAGTAAATAACCGCCTTTGGATTGGAAAGGTTGGTCAGCAAACCGCGAATGAAGCTGCGCCCCGGCTTGGGTAACACGACTTTCACCTCTTGCGATGGAGCCGTTTGCGCATTCTGGCTACGGGCAGAGCGCAGCAATTGCCAACCCATCCAGCACAGATACAGGCCACCGCCCACCATGATGATCTGATGCAACCAGGCCATCTTCTGCAAGATCAGATTCAGCCCCAGCAGAGCCACTCCGGCCCAAACCATAACGCCGAGGGAGATCCCCACGACGCCCATCATCGCCTCACGGCGCGAACGGCTAACGGCGGTTTGTGAAACAAAAAGAAATCCGGCCCTGGGCTCATCAACGCAATCAGATGCACCAGCGCTACCGTCATAAACAACATCAACATGATTGCTTGCCCTTATTCATCGTCATCGTCGAGATGATCGCGGATCATCGCCATAAATGGCGCACCAAAACGCTCTAACTTCCGTTGCCCGACGCCGTTGACGCTCAACAGATCGCTGGCCTTGATCGGCATCTGTTCGGCCATCTCGAGCAGCGTTGCGTCGTTGAACACCACGTAAGGAGGGATGTTCTCTTCATCGGCAATCGATTTACGCAGTTTACGCAATTTGGCGAACAGCTTGCGATCGTAATTGCCACCGTAGGATTTCTGGTTGGCACTGCTGCGAACCTTGAAACTCTGGATGCGTGGTACTGCCAATTGCAGCGCCACCTCACCACGCAACACCGGGCGTGCGGCTTCTGTCAGTTGCAAAGCCGAGTGCATGGCAATGTTCTGGGTGATAAACCCAAGGTGGATCAATTGGCGCAGCACGCTGGTCCAGTGTTCGGTGGTTTGATCACGGCCAATGCCGTACACCGGCAGTTTTTCATGACCAAATTCGCGAATACGCTGGTTATTGGAGCCACGCAGCACGTCTACCACATAGCCAATACCGAAGCGTTGCCCTACGCGGCCTATCGCCGACAGGGCCTTGCGCGCATCTTCCAGGCCATCGTAACGCTTGGGCGGATCGAGGCAGATATCGCAGTTGCCACAGGCTTGCTGCTTGCCTTCGCCGAAGTAGTTCAGCAACACCAGGCGGCGACAGGTCTGAGCCTGTGCAAACGCCCCCATGGCATTCAGCTTGTGGCGTTCGATTTCCAATTGCGGCCCTGCCGGTTTTTCTTCCAGGCAACGGCGCAACCAGGCCATATCCGACGGGTCATATAACAGTATTGCTTCCGCTGGCAGACCATCACGCCCGGCACGACCCGTTTCCTGATAATAGGACTCAATGTTGCGCGGAATATCAAAGTGAACCACAAAACGCACGTTGGGTTTGTTGATCCCCATCCCAAAAGCAACGGTAGCTACCACGACCTGCAAATCATCCCGCTGAAAGGCTTCCTGCACCTGGGAACGGCGCTCGTTATCCAGCCCGGCATGATAAGCCCCGACGCTCAAGCCACGGCTCTGCAAGCGTGCCGTGGTGTCTTCCACCTTGGCGCGACTGTTGCAATAAATAATGCCGCTTTTACCCCGTTGATCCTGCACAAAGCGCCACAGTTGATCGAGGGGTTTGAACTTCTCTACCAGCGTATAGCGAATATTGGGGCGGTCGAAGCTGCTAATCTGGATTAGCGGATCCTGCAACGCCAGCAGGCGGACAATATCCCCCTGGTAGCCTCATCGGCGGTGGCGGTCAGCGCGACAACCGGCATGGCCGGAAAACGGTGTTTCAACTGGCCAAGCGCGCGATATTCCGGGCGGAAATCATGGCCCCACTGGGAGATGCAGTGCGCCTCATCCACCGCCAGCAGCGCTGGCTGGCAGCTATCCAGCAAATCGAGGAAGCTGTCCATCATCAGCCGCTCTGGAGCGATATACAGCATTTTGATCTTACCGCTGCGGCAACCGGCCATCACTTCCAACTGCTGTTCCCGCGTTTGCGTCGAGTTATAGCAGGCGGCAGAAACGCCATAGGCCATCAGCTGATCGACCTGATCTTTCATCAGCGAAATCAATGGGGAGACCACCAGCGTCAGTCCATCCATCACCAGCGCCGGGATTTGATAGCAAAGCGATTTACCCCCGCCAGTCGGCATCACTACCAGGCAATCCTGGCCGCCGATGGCTGCGTTGATAATGGTTTGTTGACCCGGACGGAACTGCTGGTAGCCGAAGGTATCACGTAATACCTGCTCAGCCAGCAACTCTCGGTTTATCACAGCTGCGGTTGACACACACTTCCCCATTTTTACTCTGCAACGGTGCCTGACTGAGCACCGCGCCATACCCTACGGATTTAAAGCTGCAAGTGCAGCTTGAAAGATAACGGGTATCAAGATTACATAATATCGTTAAGCATGACACCAACACCAAGCCGTGTCTGCCTGAAGTTGTAATCAATCATCGATTCGCCGTAGCCACTGAACACCTGAGTATAGAAACGCACATGGCGGGTAATTGGGTAGCTCCAACCCAGTTCCGCACCGCCAAAACCGGTATTCCAGTTGTAGTGACCGTCGACGCTTAACACGCTTTCACCCAGGGCATAGCCCACCTTCAGGCGGTAATAACCCATGTATTTGGTGATATCCGGGTTATCGTCGTTACTGTCTTTTTCGGCAAAGCGGAACCAGGGTTTCACCTCTACCTGCCAGTCACCATTTTGCGCCATCAGGCGCGCATAACCCCGGTTCCAGCTGCGGGAGGTAGGATCTTCGCGGCCATTGGATTCATGGTTTAAACCCACTTCGATATCACGCAGTGTCCAACCGGCAAACTGATACGCCGTTGCCCAACCAACGAATATCTGCGGTTCGTAGTTGGTTTCACGAAACGGTGAAGATTCATCATGATTAGAGAACTGCCACCAGGAGCGCTGGGTGTAGGAAGCCCCCAATACCGAGTTCTCACCGGCAATACCACGCCAGATTGGGAACGCCAGACTGAGCTGGAACTTCACCTCATCCTTGCGTGCATTTTCCGCCCAGTTGTAAGAGCTGATCGCCTCTTTATTCAGATCGCTGGTGTTGGTGTAGAGCAGATAGTTGGGCTCGTAAGGGTAGAGAGTGAACGGATTATCATAATGCTGCAGCATGTTGCCGATGATGCTGCCACGAACCGCCGGTTTATTCAGATTCTTTTTTCGGTAGCCTCATCAGCCTGCACCACTATGGGTGCAAACAGCATCGACATTACCACCACTGACAGAACGCGCATGATTTGCTGACTCCAGAAGTATTAGGAAAACCGCAGAAATAAAAGCAGGCCATTTTACACACAAAGCGGGATTTACAGCACTAGGGAATACATTTATCCGGCGGGCCTGGAAAGCAACAAAAAACAAGCATAAAATCTACAATCAGTTAACCTGGACAGACCAGTTATCTCATTAACGAACTTAAGTGAAGAAAGGAACTATGTCGCACACACCAATGACCCTGGAAGCTGCCCGCCAGAAAATAGGCGAAATCTTTGTCTACCATATGCCGTTCAACCGTGAGTTGGGGCTGGAACTGCGCCGCTTTGACGACGAATACGTGGAGCTGAGCTTTACTAATCAACACAAACTGGTAGGCAACGCCGCACAGAATATCCTGCATGGCGGCGTAATCGCTTCGGTGCTGGATGTGGCTGCCGGACTGGCGTGCGCAGGCAGTGTGCTCATGCGCCAGGATCCGTTGATCGAAGAAGAACTGGCAACCCGTCTTGCGCGTATGGGCACTATCGATCTGCGCGTCGACTATCTGCGCCCTGGCCGTGGCGAACACTTTATCGCTGCCGCCAGCGTACTGCGTAGTGGTAATAAAGTCGCCGTAGCCCGCGTGGAATTGCATAACCACGACGGTCTGCATATTGCCAGTGCAACCGCCACTTATCTGGTGGGGTAAGCACCTATACCCGGTGGATTTCACGTTGGCCGCTCAAGCGCATCTCGGCGCCCAGCGATCTCATTGCCTGGAGTAAGGGGTAGACAGCGCAGGTAACAACGTTGCAGCTTGAAAGACGGCGGGTAGACAGGTTGTGCCCGGTAAACCGCACATTTGTGGGACACAGCCTGTTATCTTGAGTAAAATCACGGCATCTCCTTTCCTACCCGGTAACCGTCATGGACGCGCAACAGACGCGGCAGGGCATTTTCTTTGCCCTGGCCGCTTATTTTATTTGGGGTATTGCCCCCGCCTATTTCAAATTGATCCAGCAGGTGCCTGCCGATGAGATCCTCACCCATCGGGTGATCTGGTCGTTCTTCTTTATGCTGGTACTGGTGTCATTAGGTAATAACTGGCCTCAAGTGCGGGCCGCGTGCAAGAACCGCAAGCGGTTACTGCTGCTGGCCGTTACCGCGCTGCTGGTAGGGGGCAACTGGCTGCTGTTTATCTGGGCGGTGAATAACCATCATATGCTGGAAGCCAGCCTGGGGTATTTCATCAACCCGCTGGTGAATGTCTTGCTAGGGGTATTATTCCTGGGTGAGCGTTTCCGCCGTATGCAGTGGGTCGCCGTGATACTGGCGTTGACCGGGGTGCTGGTGCAATTGTGGCAGTTTGGTTCACTGCCGATCATCGCGCTGGGGTTAGCTTTCAGCTTTGCCTTCTATGGCCTGCTGCGCAAGAAGATCGCCATAGATGCACAAACCGGCATGCTGATCGAGACCCTGTGGCTGCTGCCGGTGGCCGCTATTTATCTGTTCCTGATTGCCGACAGCCCAACCAGCCATCTGAGCGCCAACGCCTGGTCATTGAATCTGTTACTGGTTGCCGCCGGGGTAGTCACCACCGTCCCGCTGCTGTTTTTTACCGCTGCGGCAAACCGCCTGCGCCTTTCAACACTGGGGTTTTTCCAATACATTGGCCCAACGTTGATGTTCCTGCTGGCGGTCACCTTCTACGGTGAAACCATCGGCCAGGATAAGCTGATCACCTTTGGCTTTATCTGGGCGGCATTGGTGCTGTTCACTCTTGATGCCCTGTACAACCAACGTAAGCTACGTTGATTGTGCCGGCATGGCATGGTTGGAAATAAAGCGAGCCATTGCCGGGCCAGTCAGCAAAATCGTGAATAAACGCAGCGTTTGCATCGCCATCACGAAAGTCATGTCGACCCGGCTGCCAGCGGCGATGATTGCTACGGTATCCAGCCCTCCAGGGCTGGTTGCCAGATAGGCCGTCAGCAAATCGACCGGCAGGAACTGGGTTAACATCCACGCCAATCCCCCACAAAACAGCATCAGCGCCACAATAGACACCACCATCTGTGGCAAAGTGCGCAGTGCCAGCAAGAATATCGGCCGGGTAAAACGCAGCCCGACACTCCAGCCAATCAGGGTATAAGCCAGCGCCAGCAGCCACTCTGGTATCTGCAGCATCATAGTGCCGGTGGAGTGTAATACCGCCCCCAGGATCATCGGCAACATCAGTGCGCCTGAAGGAATACGCAGGCGCGGCCCTAACCAGGCCCCAACCACCGCAATACCCAGGGTCCCGAAGAAACGCCAATCCAGCGCAGGGAACCACTCAAGCGTAGCGCTGCCGTGCCCGGCCTCATCCCCCAGCCCAATACGCGCCACCATTGCCGCCGCAGTAGCCACGAACAGCACGCGCAGATACTGCATAAACGCCACCAGGCGTACATCCGCACCAAAATCACCCGCCATCGCCACCATCGCGGACGCTCCGCCAGGGGAGGAACCCCAGGCGCCTGTGGGGCCAGGCAACCCGCTGAAACGCACCAGACACCAGCCAGAAACGCCGCTCGCCAATAGCGTGGCGACCAATACCAACAGCACCAATGGCCAGTCATCAAGCAACGGGGTAAGGATATCGGGGGAAAGACTTTGGGCAATCATGCAGCCCAATACCGCTTGCGAAGCGATAAAATACGGGGCAGGGATCCGTACCGAAGCCCCGAGCAGGCCCATTGCTACGCCGACGATCATCGGCCCCAATAGCAGCGCGGCGGGAATATGGCAGGCCTGCAGGCCAAACCCCAGCACCAGCGAAGCCAGCAGCAGGATCAGCCATTGAATGACTCGGGGGAAATTCTCCATCAAAACGCATGCCTTACGAACGGATAAGCGGGGGCTTTATTCTACTCTGATTTAACCGGCAAAAGAGGAGTCGTTGATAGAAAAATGGGGTGGTTATACCGACTACCACCCGCCGTAGGCAGCGTCGTATTTAAAGCCAGTTTTTGCGTTTGAAATAAAGGTAAGGCGCCAGCCCGGCCACAATCATCAGGCCGATAGCGCCCGGATAGCCGAACGACCAGCGCAGTTCAGGCATAAACTCGAAGTTCATCCCGTAGCTCGAAGCCACCAGCGTTGGCGGCAGGAAAACGACCGAAACCACGGAGAAGATCTTGATGATACGGTTCTGCTCAATGTTGATAAACCCCATCGCCGCCTGCATCAGGAAGTTGACCTTCTGGAACAGGGATTCGTTGTGCGGCAGCAGGGATTCGATATCGCGCAGCACTTCACGCGCCTGCTCCAACTGGCTGGTTGGCAAACGCGCCTTGCGCACCAGGAAATTCAGTGCGCGTTGGGTATCCATCAGACACAGGCGTACCTTCCAGCCAACGTCCTCCAGCTCTGCCAACGTGGATAGAGCTTCGTCATATTCATCGCCCTGATGGCCTTCCATAATCACCCGGCTGAGTTTCTCCAGGTCACTGTAGATGTTCTCTATCTCGTCTGCCAACTGCTCAATCTTGGTTTCAAACAGATCCAGCAGCAGCTCGTAAGCGTTGCCATCCACCATTTTCAGGTTGCGCGCACGCATCCGGTAAAGGCGGAAAGCGGGCAATTCGCGTTCACGCAAGGTATACAGGCGGCCATCACGAATGGTGAATGCCACGGTAGAGTTGCCCGCATGGTCTTCGGCATCTTCAAAATAGAAGAAGGAGTGGATATGCAGGCCGTCATCGTCTTCGAAGAAGCGGGCTGAGGCCTCGATGTCATCCAGTTCCGGGCGTGTTGCCAGGCTCTGGCCCAGCTCGTTTTGCACGCGCTCGCGTTCGCCTTCTTCCGGCTCAACCAGGTCAACCCACAGCGACGAGGTCAAATCATCTGAGTCATCCAACTCCAGACGGGATAAGCGGCTGTTATCTAATTTAAAAGCGCTTAGCATGTGCCAAAACTCCCTAATGGTGACGGGGTAGACAACGCGTTGAAGCACAGAAATCGAGGGGGAATGTAAACACCTGCTCGTTCCAGACCATGAAGAGATCTGACTCAGAGCGACACTTGAGAGGGTCGCCGACAACCACGAAGGGTATCAGCGCAATGGGATAGCCTTAGAAGTTGTACCTGTTAACCAGGTCTGTGAGCCAGTATCTACTGGGTGTGTCCAAGGCGTAGGTCCTCATTGATAATAGTGGGCGCATGTTACGCCGAGAAGAAAAAGCCTGTCAACACGTTAGGCAGGATAATTGCACAACAATTCATCACGGTGACTGCTGATTTATAACATTGCCGCAACCAGGGTGACAGGATGCAGAAAAACACGCCGCGATCTCTGAACCGTCAGCAGAAAATTGCTAAGATTAACGCACAAAAATATTGCGGATTGACGACATGAAACAGATTACCGCCCACGACTTAACCAGCATGAGCGAACAAGCCGCCACAGTTCCCCGCTTACGTTCCCACCGTACACTGCATGAAGAACTCAGCGATCCGGTACAGCGCCTGGCAATTGCCATGGAACCGGGAACTTATATTCGCCCACACCGCCACCCGCAAACCTGGGAACTGCTCACCCCGCTACGTGGCCGTTTCGTGGTGTTACAGTTCGACGACCAGGGGGTAGTCATACAGCGCACCCTGCTGGGCGAAGAAACCAAAGTACTGGAGATGCCTGCGTCCACCTGGCATGCCGTACTGTCTGTCGATCCGGGCGGCGTGGTATTTGAAGTGAAGCAAGGGCCGTATCAGGCACTCGCGGAAGAGGACTGTATGCCATGGGCTCCACCGGAAGGTGGCCAAGGCATAGAAGCGGTAATGCGCTGGTACGCCACCGCCAAAGTGGGCGATCGCTTTTCAGTGAAGTAACGCCGAACACCCCTGCGATAAATGTTCTGCAAGGCCACACTGGGTGGTGAGAGAGGTCTTATGATTGGGCATGCGGTGAGATTAAAAAAATCCATGAGCCGGAAAAGGATTGTTCCGGCATTCCTGTCGCGTTAACGGACGACACCATCCAGGAAAGAAAAAACAACATCCTTAGCCTGATGAAACAGCGTGGGCTTGATCAACTGGTGATTTATTGTGATGTAGAACACGGTGGCAATTTCGCTTATCTGGTCGGTTTTTTTACCCGCTTTGAAGAATCATTGCTGGTCATCAATGCCGATGGCCAGATGACCTTGGTGCTGGGGAATGAGAATCTCAATAAGGTCGCCAAAGCGCGCATTGCCGCTAAAGCCGTGCATCTTTCTCAATTTTCTTTACCTAATCAGCCAAACAGAAGCGATAAGTCGATTAAGGAATTGCTGGTTGAGGCCGGGATACGAAGCAATACCCGGACCGGTCTGGTAGGCTGGAAGATGTTTACCGATGGGCCGGAGATCGAGAAAAAATCTATGACCTCCCCTCATTTATCGTCGACGCCATTCGCAGCATTGTGGGTGACGAAGCCTGCCTGTCTAATGAGACAGACTTATTTATCGGCGAAAACGGGGTCAGAACGGTCAATAATGCGAACGAAATTGCCCATTATGAATATGGTGCCGCATTAGCCTCAGACTGCATGCTGGATGCCATGAACAAGCTCGCCCCTGGTGTTACAGAGCAGCAGCTAGGAGATTGCCTGGTGCGTGCTGGCCAGCACACGAATATCGTCACCATTGCCACCAGTGGCCCGCGCTTTATCAAGGGCAATCTGTTCCCCACCGACAATACCGTAAAATACGGCGATACGATTTCGCTGACCGTCGGGTATCGCGGCGGGGCCTCCAGCCGAGCAGGTTATGTCGTCTCCGCTGATAACTTATCCACCGAGACGACCCAGTATCTGAGTGAGGTTGCCGGGCCCTATTTCTCCGCCTACGTGCATTGGCTTGAAGTCATTACCGTGGGTATGCGCGGCGGTGAGCTGTTTGATCAGGTGGAAGCGGTTTTGCCACGCGCAAAATACCGCTGGTCGCTATGCCCTGGGCATTTGGTAGCGGAAGAGGAGTGGATGTCCTCCCCGGTTTATGAAGGCTCACAGCAGCAACTGTTGAGCGGTATGATCCTGCAAATTGATATTATTCCCGCAGTGCCCGGTTTTGGCGGTGTCTCTGCCGAGAGCACCGTACTGCTGGCCGATGAGACGTTAAAGCGGGCTATCCAAACGCAGTATCCACCGTTATGGCAACGGATGCAGCAACGCAGGCAATACCTGATCGAAACCTTAGGGATTAAGCTTTCGCCGGATATCTTACCTATGTGCAGCACCGTGGCCTATTTACGCCCCTATTTGCTGGACAAGGATCGTGCTTTTGTCTGCGGCTGATTTGTGGTTGCAACACCTTTGATTCGCCAGTTGGGTGCCTAAACGGCACCTGCCTGGTTCAGACCGTTTCCAGCTTGGCATAGGCGGCTACCAGCCACTTGATGCCTTCCCCCTGAAACGCAATCTGCAAACGACTGTGTTCACCACTGCCTTCCAGATTGACGATCGTCCCTTCGCCAAATTTTGCATGGCGTACGCGCTGCCCCAGCTTGTAACCCGTGTCATTTTCACTGATCGGCGTTCCCATCCGGCGGTGGCTCACCGAGCGAGATACGCTGGCCCGCAGGCGCACCTCCTCCACACACTCCTCCGGGATCTCCCCGATAAAGCGCGATGGGCGATGATAAACTTCTTTGCCATACAGCCGCCGGGTCTCAGCATAGGTCAGTGTCAGTTTCTGCATGGCACGGGTCAGGCCAACGTAGGCCAGACGGCGCTCCTCTTCCAGGCGGCCACCTTCGTCCAGTGACATCTGGCTTGGGAACATGCCCTCTTCCATACCCACGATAAATACCTGACGAAACTCCAGTCCCTTGGCCGAGTGCAGGGTCATCAGCTGTACGGCGTCCTGGTAGGCATCGGCCTGCCCCTCTCCCGCCTCCAGCGCGGCGTGTGACAGGAAAGCCTGCAACGGCATCAGATCCTGATCTTCATCCTGATAGCTGTATTGGCGGGTTGCCGTGACCAGTTCCTCAAGGTTTTCGATACGCGCCTGGCCCTTTTCGCCTTTCTCCTGCTCATACATGATAAACAGCCCGGAATCGCGGATCACCCGGTCGGTTTGCACGTGCAGCGGCATTTCCGCAGTTTCATGCGCCAGCGAATCGACCAGCTCGAGAAAACGTTGCAATGAAGACGCCGCACGGCCAGCCAGCACCTTATCCTGCAGCAGCGCGCGCGTGGCCTGCCACATCGTCAACTGGCGATCTCGCGCCGTTTGCCGCACCACGTCCAACGTACGATCGCCAATCCCACGCGTTGGGGTATTCACCACACGTTCAAAGGCGGCATCGTCGTTACGGTTGGCGATCAGGCGCAGATAGGCCAGCGCGTCCTTGATCTCCTGGCGCTCGAAGAAGCGCATGCCGCCATAGATACGATAAGGCATGGCGGTTTGCAGCAAAGCCTCCTCCAGCACGCGCGATTGGGCGTTGCTGCGGTACAGGATTGCGCAATCGTTCAGCGCGCCACCATTATCCTGCCAGGCCTTGATACGGTTAACCACAAAGCGCGCTTCATCCAATTCGTTGAATGCACAGTAAATCGAGATCGGCTCGCCTTCGGCCCCTTCGGTCCACAGGTTTTTACCCATACGCCCATCGTTGTTGGAGATCAGCGTGTTGGCGGCCTTCAGGATGTTGCTGGTGGAGCGGTAGTTCTGTTCCAGGCGCACGGTTTCTGCACCCGGGAAATCTTTCAGGAAACGCTGGATGTTTTCAACTTGAGCGCCGCGCCAACCGTAGATGGACTGATCGTCATCCCCCACGATCATCACGTTGGCCTTATCACCCGCCAGCAGATGGATCCAGGCATACTGGATGCGGTTGGTGTCCTGGAATTCGTCTACCAGGATATTGGTGAAGCGCTCGCGGTAATGATTGAGGATGTGCGGCTTGTTCAGCCACAGTTCATGAGCGCGCAGCAGCAGCTCGGCAAAGTCCACCAACCCTGCCCGATCGCAGGCTTCCTGATAAGCCTGGTAGATCCGCAGCCAGGTGGCTTCCACCGGGTTACCGTAACTTTCGATATGCTGTGGGCGCAGACCATCGTCTTTTTTACCGTTGATGTACCACATCGCCTGACGCGGCGGCCATTGCTTTTCATCAATGTTCAGCGCCCGTACGATGCGTTTTAACAGGCGTAGTTGGTCTTCGCTGTCGAGGATCTGGAAATCCTGCGGCAGGTTGGCATCCATATGGTGCGCACGCAGCAGACGGTGTGCCAGGCCGTGGAAGGTGCCGATCCACATCCCCCTGGCTGGTGCCAATCAGGTGTTCAATACGGTGGCGCATTTCCGCCGCCGCTTTGTTGGTAAAGGTTACCGCCATAATGGAATACGGCGAGCAGTTTTCTACTGCCAAAAGCCAGGCAATGCGATGCACCAGCACCCGGGTTTTTCCGCTGCCTGCACCGGCCAGCACCAACAGGTTGCTGCGTGGCGCAGCCACGGCTTCGCGTTGTTTATCATTCATGCTGTCGAGCAGATCGGAAACGTCCATAAGCACCATTAATTGGTAAAGGGAAAACCCATGTTGCGCGCGCTTTCCACTGGGGATTTATACAGATTTCTGGTGGGATTATAACAATGCTGTCAGCGATGCCAACTGCGAAATCTCAATATGCGGCAACAGGCGACTATCAGCGACCTGCATCAGGTTACGTTGGCGGTCGTTGATCCAGCAGGTTTGCAGACCGGAACGCAGCGCACCGGCAACGTCGGTGGTCAGATCATCACCGACGTGCAAAATACGCCCAGGGGCTATCCCTAACCGGTCTGCGGCCAGCTGATACATATCTTGATACGGCTTGGCACGGCCATCTGGTCCGGAGCGTAATACGAACTGGAAATACCCCTCCAGGCCGCACTGGGCAGGATCGGCGTTACCGTTAGTGATTGCCACCAGCGGATAGCGCTGCCCCAATGCCTGCAAGGTCGCATGAGTCGCTGGCGGGATATCAATACGGCTGCGCCACAGGGCAAAGTTCTGCATGGCCGCATCCGCACCGCTGGAGGCCTCTGCATCACGCAATCCCTGGCGGCTCAGCGCCAGATGGATCGCCCGCCAGCGCCACTGGGTAACATCATGGTAAATTTCAGGGTCCTGCTCACGCAGCTCCTGGCGCAGGCGATGAAAATCTGCCGACTGGAAATGACTTAACCCTGGATGATAATTCTGTAAAAAGGCTACCGACTGCTGTTCAGTCTGTCTGATCACCGGGCGATTGTCATACAGCGTATCGTCTAGATCGAAAGTGAGCGCTGCCAACGGACGCAGCGGGCGGTAAAAATGCATCAGGATTTCCCCGTTTGGCACGTGGATGTGCCGCATCATACACGTTAGCCAGATGTTGAAAGTCGAGGTGGGTATAAATTTGCGTAGTAGTAAGATTGGCGTGGCCCAGTAACTCTTGTACCGCTCGCAGATCGCCACTCGATTCCAGCATATGGGTGGCGAAGGAGTGACGCAGTTTATGCGGATGGATATGGCTGTTGACGCCCTGTTTCACCCCCACTCGGCAAAACGTTTCTGTACGTTGCGGGCCGAGATGCGTTTGCCCTGATTGGAGAGGAACATCGCATCATCCTGTGGCCCGAACAGGTCGCGCAACGCCAGCCAATGCTCCAGCCAGGTTACCGCCGTGCGGCCAATCGGCAGTTTTCGCTCTTTACTGCCTTTCCCTGTCACCCAGACTTCGCCTGCAGCCAGATCGACATGGCGGCAATCCAGCCCCACCATTTCGGCAAGACGCAGCCCGGCGCCGTACATCACCTCAAGCATGGCGCGATCGCGCACTGCCAGCGGATCATTGAGATCGATATCCAGCAGTTGGTTCATTTCATCGACGTCGATGTTTTTTGGCAAATGGCGGCCACTGCGCGGCGTACGGATCCCTTTGGCAGGGTTAGCGCTCAATACACCCTGGCCGACCAGCCAATCCAGAAAGCTGCGCAGCGCCGAGAGGCGTAGCGCCAAGCTGGAAGACTGCAACCCGGCACGTTTGCTGCGGGCCGCCAGCTGACGCACCCTTGCCGCATCCAGCATCGGCCATTCACTCACGCCCAGCTCGCCCGCCATCGCAATCAACGCCTGCAACTGGCGCGAATAGCTGATCTGGGTCAGTGGGCTAAGCTGGCGCTCAACCTTGAGATAACGCAGGAAAGCGTCCACCGGCTGTTGCAGGCTGGCCGCTGAGGAAGTCATGCGCGTTCTATCCAGCGTTCCAGCAAAGCTGGCAGCATTAACGCCAGTTGGCCGAGCATCACGGTGCCCATTCCTGGCTGGTAATGTTGTGTATCGCGACTGCTGAAGATCACCATGCCAAGATCGCCCTGCTCCCCGAGCAATGACAGCGCCACGGAGCCAACCTGTTTAGCCTGCGGTAGTAGCAGCAACAGTTCAGGGCCATTGAGGCTGCCAAGATAATGGTTCTGGCCGCCCAAGCGCTGAATACGCAACGGTTCAAACGTTGAACGCGTCAGGCCAAGATGGGTGAAATCCGACGGTGCGCCGATATTCCAACGATCGGCAAACAGGCGGATATTCGCCCCTGCCAGACCAAATCCACGCGCCCACCGTTGCAAGCGGTTCAACATATCCTGCAGGCTGCTGGCAGTGGCCAGATCGGCCTGCAGATTGAGCAAGCGGGCAAACAGGGTTTCATTGGCGCTGGCCTGTTCCATTAACAGGGTGATCTCTTCTTCCAGCCGGGTGATGTGGTTACGCTGACGCGCCAGATGCCACTCCACCAGCGAAACCGTGCCGCGCACCGGGTGAGGCACCCGCATCTGTTCAACCAGCCGGGCATTGCGGATAAAGAAATCCGGATTCTGCAGCAAATAGTGCATCACCGTATCATCATCAAGCTCTATGCCGGTTATTGCCTGATCTTCAACGCTCTTCATAGATGAATAAATCCGTCATAAACATGGGTCGCCGGGCCGGTCATAAACAGCGGATTCCCTGGCCCTTTCCAGCGGATATGCAGGCTGCCCCCAGGCAGTTCTACATGAACTTCTTCAGACAGCAATTCCTGTTGGATCCCCACAGCTACGGCGGCACAGGCACCGCTGCCGCAGGCTTGAGTCTCTCCAGCACCGCGCTCATAAACTCGCAGTTTGATATGCTCGCGGCTGACCACCTGCATAAAGCCGATATTGGCCCGCTCCGGGAAGCGTTCATGCCCTTCCAGCTCCGGGCCCAGCAGTTCTACCTTGGCAGTCAGCACATCATCTACCGATAAAACACAGTGCGGATTGCCCATGGAAACCACACCGCACAGTACGGTGTGTTCCGCTGCACGCATGATGTAGGTTTTTTCCGCTTTGGTGGCGCGGAATGGCACGATCTGCGGGTCAAAGTTCGGTTCGCCCATATTAACGCAAACCAGATCGTCGTCAGTGACGCTCAGAACCATGCGCCCAGTCTGGGTGCTGACGCGGATATCGCGCTTGTTGGTCAACCCTTTCAGCCGCACAAAACGGGCGAAGCAGCGGGCGCCATTGCCACATTGCGCCACCTCGCTGCCATCGGCATTGAAAATGCGGTAATGGAAGTCGAGTTCAGGATCGTAAGGGGGTTCTACCACCAGCATCTGGTCAAAACCGACGCCCAAATGCCGATCGGCCAGACGGCGGATCAGCTCTGGGGAAAAGTAGACATTCTGTGTGACGGCATCGACCACCATAAAGTCGTTACCCAAGCCGTGCATTTTGGAGAACTGCATATCATACTCCGCTATCTGGACGCGCTATCCGTCTGGCATCCACGGTGACCTCGGCCACCCTGGATTTATCGTTACTGGCTGCTCATCGACGGGTGTTGCTGAGTACCAGCGGGTTCTTGTTGGTTTTTGCTGACACTATCATCATTGGTCATCGGTTTCGTTGCCGGTTTATCGCTCGGCGGGAAATACAGCGGGCCTTTCAGGCCACAGCCAGAGAGCCCGGCCAGCATAACGGCCATCAGCGCATAGCGTAGTTGTTTTTTCATTTGCATTAATATGCCTGTAATTCATGCGTCCAAGCTCACTGTACCCAAAATAATTGGAATTGCAGCAAGGCGACAAGTGCGTGAGTCCCCAGGAGTTTACATTGGTAAATGACCGGGGTAAGCGCACGCAGCCAACACAGCTGCGGCTTCAAGTATGAAGGGTATATAATCGCAGGTGGATCATGAAAAGCAATAGGAATCGATTATGAACGATAGCGAGTTTCATCAATTGGCCGACCAATTGATGCTTAATATTGAAGAGACATTGGACGATTTTGACGGTGACGCGGATATCGATTACGAAACCAATGGCGGCGTAATGACGCTCAGCTTCGAAAACGGCACCAAGATAGTGATTAACCGCCAGGAGCCGCTACACCAGATATGGTTGGCGACCAAAACCGGCGGATACCACTTTGACTATCGTGACAGTGCCTGGTTTTGCGATCGCAGCGGGCAAGAGTTTTACGCATTGCTTACCGAAGCGGCCAGCACACAGGCAGGTGCCGTGGTCAGTTTTAGCTGAAGTCTGGCGGGGCGCAAACTTCGCGCCCTTACGCGATCAGTGCAGTTGAAATTGTTGCTTCAGGGGCTGATTGGTATTGCTGCCAGAGACGGTAACACACAGATTCGACAGCGCATTGCTGCGAAATGGGATCACCTGGGTGCGGCCATCAAGCTGCACAATCTGATAGAACTGCGGCAGGTTGAAGTTGATAAAGCTGGAGCCGTAGGTAAAGCGATCGTGCGATGATGAATAGAAGCGGCTGACGTCGCGCACCAGTTCTTCTTTGCTGCCCTCGCAGTGATGGTAAACCTCAACCCGGTTCGACTCATCCAGAATATAGATGTTGAAGCCTTTTTCATCCGTGGTGTCTTCAAAGAAGAACTGGATAATCCCCTCACTGGCAAAACCATCAACAACCGGCGGCAGATGTACCTGATCGGTTTCGACCTTGATCGACAGACCATGCAATTTGTTGTGAGAGATGGCCCCATAAAATTCCACCGCGTTTTCCAGCTTTTGCACCGATACGCTCAGGCGTTCAAAGAACAGGCCCCAGGTTTGCCCGGCGACGCGTACCGCTTTGAACCGCCCAGGCTCAAGGCGAGTGCTGGAAAGGCGCAGTTCTATACATTCGGAAACCAGTTGCTGAATACGGGTGCGGATCAGGCCACGCAGATGCTGGCTGTAGCAGAACACTTCCACCGACTCTGGCGGTGCCGCATCCTGATGCATCTTGCCAAGAATGGTTTTCAATGCCTCAAGAACCGATTGCTCACCACTAAAATGCAGGGTTCGCACTTCGTTCCACGAGTTGCGGTACAGCAAATCTATGCTGCCAACCAGGCATTGCTGTTGCTGGCCAAAGCTGAACACGTCCAGCTTACGGAAATCGAAATGCACGACCTGATTACGGAAAGCTGCCGTTGGATCGTTTTCCAGGTTGACGATAATCGCCAGGTGGCGGATTTCACAAGGGCTATAGAGGGCTTTAGGCGTCGGTGCCGCCAGACGCAGCGGGAAGTGGTGCGACACATCCGTCACCAGTTCCTGCAGCTTGGCAATGTCGCAAATATTGCCACTCTTGATATGCAAACGGGTTCGTGGCGTTAACAGACCATTAAAATAGGCCCAGGCCACCAGCTTGTTCAGATAACGGTTATATTCCAACGGCTGATGGCTGACGATCGAGCTCATCTCAGGTGCCTGATTATACAGATACCAGCCAGTGCGGTTGGCACGGCCACTCGGGACATGAATAAATGTCAGGTCGTTTTCCGACAGGTCCGGCGAAATCTGCGGATTCACCAGCGTGACTTTGCCGGGTAGCGCTTCGAAAGCGGCATACAGTTTACGGGTCAATACCCCAATATCCTGCGGGCTGGCACTGACGCTGAGATTGTTGCGACGGGCAAAGCGGATCAGATCGCGATAGCTTTGCATCATCGCATCCAACAGTTCGTTATGCGCTTCGCGCACCCGCTCGATTTTCCAGTTCGCCCGGTTATCCAGGATCGCCAACCGCTCCTCGCTCCAGCCCCATTCGCTGACCAGTTGGCTGAGGATCTCACGCCGCCAACCGATGCTGGCGTTGTTGGACAGCGACAGCTTCTCGCAAACTTTGAGGTAGAAACAGCGGCGGACAAGATCGAGGCGGGTGGTATCGTTGATTTCGGTCAGATAATGGGTGACACGTTCAAGCATCATGCAATAGGCATCAAGGCCAAAGCAGACAATCTCCCCCTGGTGCAGACGATGTTTGATACCCATCGCCAACAGTTGGGTATTGGGGTATTCCCACGAATAAGCTTCGAGCAGCAGCGTTTTCAGCACCGCCTTGTAGGGCGAATCAATACTTTTATACAGTTGCCACAAGCTGGCACCGAAGTACTCTTCGGCAGACAGCGTGCTCAACCCGCCCAGATCCAACCACTCGTTCGGGGTTAAAGCGCCCTGTGAATACAGCGAAAGCACATATTCATCGTAATGCGCTTCTTCTTCGCCCGGCACCATGTTCCACAGGATACGCTTCCCTGCCAGGCGAACAGCCGTGCGGTAGAATTCGTCCAGTAAGAGAATATGTTGGGTTGAACCACAGTTTTCACCGCTCAGGCTACCGCTTTCATTGTGGCGGAAGCGGTTTTCGTCGATCAGGAAGAAGCTGACCTCTACCCCCATCGACGCGGCCCATTTCTCCAACAGGCTGCACTTCTGCTGCAGGCAGTTACGTTCTTCGTTATCAAGCCAGGATTGGTGGCACACCCAGATATCCAGATCTGAGGTGCAGCTCTGGCCGATCGAGGAGGTGCTGCCCATGGAGTAAAGCCCGGTGATCGGCAACTCTCCAGAGGCCATTTTTTCAAACGGGCTACCCCATTTATCTTCTAAATCATTGAGATAATCTTGTTGTACTTCATCAGGCGTGTAGATACAGATGCCATGGGGAACGTTACCGTTCAGGTAGCCCGGCATCAGAGGATGATGGTGGTGCAATAAGGTAGGCAGCAGATTGTAGACCCGTTGGAACGCGGGTTTCATGGCCGCCAGGGCACGATCGACACGTAATTGGTTGATCGCATCCAGTCTTTGTTTCAGTGTCTCGATGTAGAGGTACAAGACGTCTCGCCTGATTATCCCGATGCTTGAAAAAAACCCGTATTCCGTAAGCGTCTTTAGTTTAGAAGAATATTTGACGACTTATTGCTGGAAACGTGATCAATCTAACACCTTGCTGATTGACCGTAAAGGAGGTAAAGCGACACACTTATCATAGCGCTTCTATAAACGATTGACCCGCAGCGTTAGCCGCAGCCAAAACTCCTCCGTCACCCATTGATTCCGTTGTCCTTTCCTCGCCTATGGCTTCTTGCACTGACAGTTTTCGTACTCAGTGGTAGGATGGACGGCGAACTATAAAAACGGTAACAAGTATGTCAGACAAAATTGTTCGAATTGCCACTCGCCAGAGCCCACTTGCCCTTTGGCAAGCCCATTATGTTCAGCAACGCCTGCTTGAGAGCCATCCTGGCCTGCAGGTCGAACTGGTGCCGATGGTCACGCGCGGCGATATTATTCTGGATACACCGCTGGCCAAGGTCGGTGGTAAGGGTCTGTTCGTGAAAGAACTTGAGCTGGCCCTGTTGGAGGGTCGGGCGGATATCGCCGTGCACTCAATGAAAGACGTACCTGTTGATTTCCCAGAAGGTCTCGGGCTGGTAACCATTTGCGAGCGCGAAGACCCACGTGACGCTTTCGTGTCGAATACCTTTGCCTCGCTCGATCAACTGCCTCTGGGCAGTGTGGTCGGCACCTCAAGCCTGCGCCGCCAATGCCAGTTGCGCCAACGCCGCCCTGATTTAATCGTGCGTGACCTGCGAGGTAACGTCGGCACCCGTTTGGCCAAGCTGGATAACGGCGACTACGACGCCATTATTCTGGCCGTTGCCGGGTTGAAACGCCTTGGGCTGGAACAGCGCATCCGTTGCCCGATGAGCGCAGAAGAATCCTTGCCTGCGGTTGGCCAGGGCGCGGTGGGTATCGAATGCCGCCTTGATGACGACATTACGCGTGCCTTGCTGGCTCCCCTCAACCACCGCGAGACGGAAATCCGTGTACGTGCTGAGCGGGCCATGAATACCCGGCTGGAAGGTGGATGCCAGGTTCCCATCGGCAGTTACGCCGAACTGCTGGGTGATGAGCTGTGGTTACGCGCACTGGTTGGCGCTCCAGACGGAAGCCAGATGGTACGCGGCGAGCGCCGTGGCCCAGCAAACATGGCAGAGCAGATGGGTGTCGAGCTGGCGGAAGAGCTGCTGGCAGCCGGGGCTCGTGAGATCCTGCGCGAGGTTTATCAGGGAAATCCCCCGCATGACCATTCTGGTAACCCGCCCCTCTCCTGCCGGGGAGCAACTGGTGAGCCGCCTGCGCGCACTTGGCCGGGTTGCCTATCATGCGCCGTTGATCGATTTTGCCCCCGGTGCCGATCTTGCCAAACTGCCTCAGGCACTGGCCCAACTGAACGAGGGTGACCTGGTATTTGCCCTGTCACAGCACGCCGTCAGCTATGCCAACTCCGTGATCAACCGAGCCGGGCTTCATTGGCCCGCTCACTTATCCTATTATGCAATAGGCCGTACCACCGCGCTGGCGATGCATCGCATCAGCAGCCTGCCGGTAGAATACCCGCGTGAACGTGAAATCAGCGAGAACCTGTTGCTGATGCCCGCATTGCAGCGGCTTACCGGTAAGCAGGTGCTGATCATGCGTGGTAACGGTGGCCGTGAACTGCTCGGGGATAGCCTGGCTGAGCGTGGCGCTGCGGTGAGCTATTATGAATGCTACCGGCGCAGCCAGGTTCACTATGATGGCAGCGAGCAAAGCGCCCATTGGCAACGTGCTGGCATCGATACGCTGGTAGTGACCAGCGGTGAAATGTTACAACAGCTCTATACTTTAGTTCCTGATTACTATCGTTCTTCCTGGCTGTTACGTTGCCGGTTGATAGTTGTCAGTGAACGCCTGGCTACCCTAGCCCAGGAATTGGGCTGGAATTCGATTCGGGTAGCTGACAACGCAGATAATGACGCGCTGATACGCGCGCTACAATAACCTGACTATGGGATGTGCCACTATGACGGAACAAAACACTCCATCCGCCCCGGTTGAAGAGCCAACCACCGCGGTAGAGAGCCCCCAGCAGCCAGACGCTGACAACCGCAAAGGTAAAAATACTGGCCCGGTATTAGGTGCGATTGCAATCGTGCTGGTCATCGCACTGGGTGCTGGCGGCTATTACCACACGCACAAGCAGGCACAGACGCTGATTGCCGCTAACCAGGCTTTGCAACAACAGTTGGCTGAGCTGAGACAAAGCCAGCAGCAGGAAAAAACTGCGC
Organism: Serratia sp. L9; assembly: GCF_050632285.1. Lineage (NCBI taxonomy): Bacteria > Pseudomonadati > Pseudomonadota > Gammaproteobacteria > Enterobacterales > Yersiniaceae > Serratia > Serratia sp. L9. The sequence goes on from NZ_CP192591.1 coordinate 850,710, forward strand.
TGGAAGGTTTGCTGCAACAGCAGAGCAAAACGCTGGACGCTGCCGATCGTGAGCAAAGCACGCTGGCCCGCCAGTTAAATGAGTTGCAGGAAAAGGTTGCGACTCTCTCCGGCAGCGATGCCAAAACCTGGTTACTGGCACAGGCTGATTTCCTGGTGAAAATGGCTGGCCGCAAACTGTGGAGCGATCAGGATGTCACTACCGCCGCCGCACTGCTGAAAAGCGCCGATGCCAGTCTGGCAGAAATGAACGATCCGAGTCTGATCGATATCCGCCGCGCTATTACCGAAGATGTCAGTTCGCTCTCGGCCGTAGCCCAGGTTGATTTTGACGGCATCATTCTGAAGGTTGACCAACTGGCCAATCAGGTTGATAACCTGCGCCTGGCGGATAACAACCAAGACGAAAGGCCAATGGATCAAGACGATGGCGAGCTGTCCAGTTCCCTGAGCGAATGGCGCCAAAATCTGACCAAAAGCTGGCACAACTTTATGGCGGACTTCATCACTATCCGCCGCCGTGATACCAGTGCTGAACCCTTGCTGGCGCCGAATCAGGATATCTACCTGCGTGAAAATATCCGCTCCCGCCTGTTGATCGCTGCGCAAGCCATCCCTCGCCATCAAAACGAGGTGTATAAACAGTCTCTGGAAACGGTATCTACCTGGGTACGTGCCTATTTTGATACCACAGATCCGGCCACCAAGGCATTCCTGGAAGAACTCGATAACCTGAGCCAGCAATCCATCTCAATGGATGTCCCGGATCAACTGAAAAGCCAGCCAATGCTGGAAAAACTGATGCAGAGCCGGGTTCGTAACCTGCTGACCCAGGCGCCTGCCACCCACCAGGAGGGATAAGCCATGTTACGCGTGTTATTCCTGTTTCTGGTGCTGATCGCCTGCGTGGTGGTGGGGCCAATGTTGGCTGGTCATCAGGGCTATGTGCTGATCCAGACCGACAATTACAATGTTGAAACCAGCGTCACCGGTCTGGTGATTATGGTTGTGCTGATATTTCTGGTGCTGTTTGTCATCGAATGGATCCTGCGCCGTATCTTCCGCACCGGCGCCCGTACACGCGGCTGGTTCCTTGGCCGTAAACGCAGCCGTGCGCGCAAACAAACCAAAGCCGCGCTGATCAAGCTGGCAGAAGGTGATTACAAGCAGGTCGAAAAGCTGCTGACACGCAATGCCGATCATGCTGAGCAACCGGTGGTGAACTATCTGCTGGCGGCAGAAGCTGCACAACAGCGTGGGGATGATTTCCGCACTAATCAGTATCTGGAACGCGCAGCTGAGGCCGCCGATACCGATCAGTTGCCGGTGGATATTACCCGCGTGCGTATTCAGTTGGCACAAGGTGAAACCCATGCTGCACGGCATGGCGTTGACCGTTTGCTCAATCAGGCACCGCGTCATCCTGAAGTGCTGCGGCTGGCGGAGCAGGCTTACCTGCGTACCGGCGCATACGCTTCACTGCTGGAAATCCTACCTTCAATGAGCAAGATTGACCTGCACAGCGAAGATGAGATCCAGGCGTTGCAACAACAGGCTTATATCGGCCTGATGAATCAGGCAATGGCTGATGAAGGTAGTGAAGGGTTAAAACGCTGGTGGAAAGATCAAAACCGTAAAACGCGCCATGAGATCCCGCTGCAAGTGGCGATGGTAGAGCACCTGATTGAATGTAACGATCACCAGTTGGCACAAGATATCGTTATGGGCGGTCTGAAACGTCAGTACGATGAACGTTTGGTATTGCTGATCCCGCGCCTCAAATCCGGCAATCCGGAACAGTTAGAGAAAATCCTGCGCCAGCAGATCAAGCAACACGGTGCGACACCGTTACTGAATAGCACGCTGGGTCAGTTGCTGATGAAACACGGCGAGTGGCAGCAGGCAAGTGATGCGTTCCGTGAGGCGCTGAAACAACGCCCGGATGCTTATGACTATGCCTGGCTGGCGGACGCATTGGATAAGCTCCACTGTGCCGAGGAAGCCGCACAGATGCGGCGTGAAGGGCTAATGTTAACGCTGAAGCAAAACGGCGAATAACCCCGACGCCCGTTGGTTTGCCCAAGCCCAGCCTAAGTTGCTGGGCTTTTTTTGCCTGCGTTTCCTACAGGCAAAAAAACACTTGCCGCGAGGCAAGTGTATAAAGAAGCAATCAGGTCTAGGACAACTGGGGTGGTGCCTCACTCAACGTTATGCCCGGAGTGTGATGAAGCCGTTGCAAGCAACCCTTTCATCGTTCTGGTGGGCAATAGGCACCCTAAAATCGGCTCTGCATCATTCCTGGGTTTATGAGGCCTAAGGCGAACATAAGAAGTGGAATGAGCATCTACAGTAGAGATATTGCACTTAGCGTGCCAATTCCTGGCAATCAAAGGCTAAAAAGAAAAAATAACGCATCATATTGAATTTTAATAACTTATTTATTATCGCACTGTTCCCTACAACTCAGGCCATCCGTTTAGCGTTTTTTGACCCCGCGCCAATTTTGTCGCCTTAAAACGACGGGATAGCATGAATGGTTTTTTATTGATTAAAATCAAAATGTTAAATGTCTCAAACTGACGACATGAAGCTCTTCCGTAAATGATAAAAGGAGACAGATAAAAATTTCGTTACGGGATGGGCGGACAGCGTGATGAGCCATCCACATCACAGGGTGATTTAGCTTTGATTGCAGGAGAGCTAAAGTCAAAACGCTGGTTTAATATTTTTGTGAGATTCATCACAAAAATGATTGATCTGCCTCACGCTCAGGAGTAATCTATTTGCGTGACGAACATCACACTATTAATTACCCCATGAGGACTGACATAATGAAACTGATTAACAGAATCATCACTGCTTTCAACGACGTAAACTTTTCATTCGGTACTTTCAATCTGTAATCGCCACTGCCACGTGCGCTTGAAATAAATCGACTAGTATCTGGAGCAAAACTGCATCCAAGTTGAAGTGCTCCAGAAGTCGATAACTCCCTCCCCGCTCGCTCCTACCGGCTGCCCCTATTGGTCTGCATCACCATACATCATCATCAGGTTTAAAATCCCAAAAGCAAAAAACCCGTTCATTGTTGAACAGGTTCGTAAACTCCAGGCGAAAAAAACCTGCTTAAAAAGCAGGTTTCTTAAATGTGGTCGGCGAGAGAGGATTCACTCGTATCATCCATGATACTCGCCCCTTCAGGGTATCGCTTACGCGATATGCAAATCTGCTCCCGGCAGATTTGTCGACCTCCGCGGAGGTTCTCATCCTCATAAACTCCAGATGAAAAAAACCTGCTTAAAAAGCAGGTTTCTTGAATGTGGTCGGCGAGAGAGGATTCACTCGTATCATCCATGATACTCGCCCCTTCAGGGTATCGCTTACGCGATATGCAAATCTGCTCCCGGCAGATTTGTCGACCTCCGCGGAGGTTCTCATCCTCATAAACTCCAGATGAAAAAAACCTGCTTAAAAAGCAGGTTTCTTAAATGTGGTCGGCGAGAGAGGATTCGAACCTCCGACCCACTGGTCCCAAACCAGTTGCGCTACCAAGCTGCGCTACTCGCCGATTTCTTGTTGCTGATGCTACTCAAAATTAAAGCTTATGTCTATGTAAATATTATAATTTATTAGACATTTTGTGTGGTGCGAAGAGAGGGACTTGAACCCTCACGTCCGTAAGAACACTAACACCTGAAGCTAGCGCGTCTACCAATTCCGCCACCTTCGCACAGTCACAAAACCGCTTTCAATTTTTTACTTTACCCTAGGTAAAGTGGGGTGGCTAATGGGACTCGAACCCACGACAACTGGAATCACAATCCAGGGCTCTACCAACTGAGCTATAGCCACCATTACTACTTTACTTCACGCGGTAATCATACCACCGCAGCTCCTGCGCACAAAATTAATGGCGCGCCCGACAGGATTCGAACCTGAGACCTCTGCCTCCGGAGGGCAGCGCTCTATCCAGCTGAGCTACGGGCGCGTAGCGCCGTTGCGGGTGGGGATACTACGGTTTTAAACCGATCCTGTCTAGTGCTTTTTCTCAGAAATGTAGTGTTTTATTACGCTTTGCTCACTCCTGCACCAGAAAGGGCCCTTCAGGGCCCTTTTCTCAAGATTACTGCTGACTTTCTGTCCGCTTTTCAGGCTGATGGTGTGCTTTGTACATCCCCAGAGCGAAATAGCACAGGCTGACCAGCGCCAGGAAAATCCCCCCACCACTAGTGAAATCCGCGTATCTGGATTAATCCCCATGCCAACCAGCACACAAACCAGGAAAGCAATGGTCAGGTAATTGACATAAGGGAACATCACCGACTTGAAGCTATGGGTTTTCATGGCTTCTTTATGGGCACGGCGGAAATAGAGCTGGCTGATCAACACCACAAACCATGGCACCATCCCCGGCAACACGCTGGCGCTGTAAACATAGACGAACACCTGCTGGGGATTAGGGATGATGTAATTCAGTGCAGACCCCGCCAACAGGCAGGCAATGGTGATGGCGATACAGTTTACCGGTACGCCGCTGGCGGAAAGCCGGGTTAACGCGGCAGGCAGTTGGCGGTTCTTTGCCAAGGCATAAAGCATACGGCCACCGCTATACATGCCGCTGTTACAACCGGAGAGCGCGGCAGTCAGTACCACAAAGTTGATGATCCCGGCTGCAGCTACGATACCTATTTTGGCAAAGGTCAGCACAAATGGGCTGCCAGCGGTGCCAATCCCGTTCCACGGGAAGATGGTAACAATAACAAAGATGGCCCCGACATAGAAAATCAGGATACGCCACAGGATATTGTTAATTGCCCGCTTGAGAGTCACCTGTGGGTTTTTGGCTTCCCCGGCGGTAATACCGACCAGTTCCACCCCTTGGTAGGATGCTACAACGATACACAGCGCAAACAGGAAGCCTTTCCAGCCACCGGCAAAGAATCCGCCGTGGGCCGTCAGGTTGGCGAAACCGATGGATTGCCCACCATTGCCAAAACCAAAGAAGATCACGCCCAAGCCTACCAGGATCATCACAATGATGGTGGTGACTTTAATCATGGCGAACCAAAACTCCAGTTCCCCATACAGGCGCACCGCAGCCAGGTTGGCCAAAGCGACCATAGCGACCGCGATCAGCGCGGGCAACCACTGGGGTATTTCAGGGAACCAGAACTGCACATAGACGCCAATCGCCGTGATCTCTGATATCCCCACGGCAATCCACATAAACCAATAACCCCAGGCGGTGAGATAGCCGAAATAGGGATTCATATACTTGTGCGCATAGACAGCAAAGGAGCCCGCTACCGGTTCCAGGAACAGCATCTCGCCCATAGAACGCATAATAAAGAACACAAACAGGCCCGCAATAATATAGGCCAGCAGTACCGAAGGCCCCGCCCATTTCAAGGTACTGGCTGAGCCCATAAACAGGCCGACGCCGATTGTCCCACCCAGTGCGATCAACTCGATATGCCGGGCTTCTAGCCCCCGGTGTAGCCCTTGCGGTTTTTCTTTGCTTGCCATAAATCCTCAATCATACTTTCTATGAATGTGTTTGTTTGCCAACCTGGGCTGGTCGTTATTGTTTTAGAAAAAAGAGTGTCATTCATCCCTAACCAGGCAATGCAGAGCTCGACGAACGGTCTGAACAGTTTTTGCGGGGAAATGCAGCGGTGGCCAGGAAGAAGATCGTTAATACCGAGACGGCCGCTGGGGCGGCTATAGCGCCCCAGCGTGAAGGTCACATTTTGCCAGTATAATAATAACCTACAAATTTAAGCAGTTTGAGTTGACGGCCAATACGACTGGGTTGGCTGAGCAAGCGGTAAAGCCACTCCAGGCCAAGATTCTGCCACCCCTTGGGCGCACGCTTCACATGGCCGGTAAACACGTCATACGTGCCTCCTACGCCCATATACAACGCCTGTGGATGGACTTTGCGACAGTCACGCATCAGGATTTCCTGTTTTGGTGACCCCATGGCGACCGTCACGATCGCCGCACCGCTGGCACGAATGCGCTCAAACAATGCTTCTCGCTGTTCCGGCTTGAAGTAACCATCCTGGCTGCCCACCAGATTCACATTCCATTGGCTACGCAGCTTCTGCTCGGTCTCTGCCAACACCGCAGGTTTACCGCCAATCAGAAACACCGGCGTACCTTCCTGCCCAGCACGCTGCATCATGGCTTCCCACAAGTCAGCTCCGGCCACGCGGGAAACCTGTGCGCCAGGGTATTTCCGACGGATCGAGCGCACCATGCTGATACCATCAGCATACTTATACTCGGCCTCATCCAACAGAGCGTGCAGCGCGGGATCGGTTTCCGCATTGAGGATTTTCTCGGCGTTCATCGCCACCAGCGTACCTTGCTTGACCCGGCCAGCATCAAACAGAAAATCCATGCACTGAGCCATATCACGAAAGCCCCACAGGCTGAAGCCTCGTAGCTCATACTTGGGAACCGAAATTTTTGCTTCCATCGTCATTCTCACCTTTGCAAAAGGGCGTTGGCAGCTGGTGCGTGCGCACGCTTACGCATGATCCGTGCCTTAATCAATCCGGCAGCGTCAAACAGCCAGTACAGTAATTTTGCCAATACCAGACAGGCACCAAAAATAATGCAGAAGAACACCACGCGCGAGACAAACGAATCCACCCCTTCACGTGCCAGCACGATAATATTAAATACCGCACCAAAGCAGAACCCTTGCAAGATAGCCGCTTTGTAGCGGTTTTGCTCGTTTTTGCCCAGCTCATACAGCCAGTCGAACCACTTGATGATCAGACCCACCACAATGGCGCCAAGTGGGATAAACAGCACGCCGCCCATTACCACCAGTGAACCAATCAGCGTAGGGGAAATCGCCAACCCCGAGTGGTTGTCCAATACTTCCCAGGTGAAGTAGTTTGCGGTGTTCAATACCAGATCCGGCCGCCCCGGCCACAGCCAGGCAGGGATAAACACGTAGAAATCACGCACGATCGGCGCCAGCCCCTGGAAATCGATCTTGTCGTAATTTTGCAGCAGCAGCGCCAGGTTTTCCCACGGTGAGAAGGTATCACGTGTCAGATACAGAAAAGTGTAGAAGGCTTCCGGGCCACTGACATCCAGACTGTAGCGCTTCAACGCCAGCCAGAACATGCCGACAATGCCGAACACCCCGGCGGCGACCAGCATCCACAACGAAATCCAGCCGCGCACAATACCGATAAACAGGAACAACGAGAATGCGATGATGATATTGGCCCGGGTGCCACCCACAATCACATAGGTCAGAATGCCGAACGCCACCGTGGCCGCCAGGAAAAAGAACCAGGCACGCACATCTTGCTTAAGAAAATAGACCACCAGCATCGCCGGAATGAAGAAGTAGAAGAAGCGTTTGAGCGCTACCCCGGACACATCACTGGAGAAAATCTGGCTGTACGAGTTTAATTTGAACAGCAGGAAGCCGTTTTGCATAAAGAAGATACCAACGGTACCGATCGCCACCAATGCCAGCAGCACCCAGGTCAGGTTGGTTTCCACCCGGTTCATGGAAAACACCGGTTTACGCTGCTGGTTGCTGTGTTTACGCAGCCGCGTCTTGTAACTGACGTAATAAATCGCGTAGAAACAGGTCGCAGAGAGGATGGCGTACAGCAGGAATTCTACCGGCACCACCTCAACATCAAACTGGAAGGCCAACAGGCAGGTCAGCGGGAAGCCAAAATAGAACGTCAGAAGATAGAGCAGGGAAAAGAACACGTTAAAGTTAAAGCGGACACGCCGGAACTCCTGATAAGTCAAGGTGAGCACAAACAGCACCCCGATCAGATAGACGACGAACAGCCCGCCGAACTGCGCCAGCGTCATGGATTTTCTCCCGCGGCCAGCGCCAGTGCCTGCTGCCAGCCATCGACGTAGTTCGGATTGAAAAAGGCGATAGATTGTTTATCCAACGTCGCCAGTTGGCGCTGTGCTTCACGCACCACCGCTTCATCCAGCGAATCACCATAGAACAATACCGGCAGATGTTGTTCGGCCAGATCCTGCCAGAACGGATTCTTGCGGCTAAGCACAAAGGGGACGCCAAACTGGATCAACAGACACAAGGTGCCCACGCCCTGCTGGCGATCGAAGATAAAGTAACCGAGATCGCACTCACGCAGGATATTCAGATAGTCATCAAAAGCCACCTGCTGGGTCAGCAACTGCAAATTCTGCTCGGCAAACAGCTTCAGCCCGGCAGCACGAACCTGTTCGATATAAGCTTCGTTGTTGGCCGGGTAGCCCAGCGGTACAATCACCCGCACGTCGGCACCAAATTGCTGATGGATGGCCTGCAGCGCCTCGATATGGCGGTTAGTGGTATCACCAGAGTTGCCGACCAGAATGGTCATCGGCCCTGCCAGGTTCTTGGCAACGTCGATACCCGTCAGTGCCGGATCCATTCGGGTCGGGAAATAGAGCAGTGAAGCCGGAACCCGCGCATGGCGCTGTTGGTAATGGATCAGATCGCCCCGCGTCGCAAATACGCGGCCAACCCGCCCCTGGGCGATACGGCGCAGAATATAAAACAGGCGGAACTTCCAACTGGTGGCATTTTCATACAGGTCAGCCCCCCAAATGTGCCAGCTCACCTGCTGCGTTTTGATCTTGCCACTCAGCAAGGCCAGCCACAGTGCCGCATTAAACTGCCCATGCAGGAAAAAGCGGGTATTACGGTCCGCCTGAGCGCGGGCAGTCACCGCCTCTGCCAGACTCTTTTTGCCAGCAAAAGCGTCGATCTTCAGGTTGGGGAATTGGCCCAATGCCGCAACATCTTTGGCGGCCACCATAAAATGACACACCTGTTCAGAGGGCAGGCGTTCTGCCAGCACATCATTAAAGAAGCGCAGCACCGTCTGATTGTGATGCGGGATATCAGATCCCAGTACGTGAATCAGTGTGGTCATACTCGTCTACGATAAAGAATAAATACGCAGCTACAGAGCGCAAAATACACGATGTAGGTTGCCATATAGGCCTGTGCCGCCCCCAATGCGCCATGCAGCGGGATAAGCCAGTGCGAGAACAGCGTCAGCAAGGCAAACTGGCTGACCTCTGTCAGAATATAAAACCTCAGGGACGCTTTCGCGATCACCAGATAACCGAAAACGTAAGCCCCGACCTTCAGCACGTCCCCCACCAGTTGCCAGGCAAACAGATCCCGCATGGCAACGAACTGATGGGAGAACAGCAGCCAGATAGCAAAGTCACGCAGCAACCAGACGGTAAAACTCGCGGCGGCCACGGCAGGCAAAACGAACTTCAGCGAGCGCACAATTTCCTGCGAAATGGCGCTTTTTTCCTTCAGGCGCGACAGCGTCGGTAACAGGTAAACGGTGAACGAGGCGGTGATAAACTGCAGATAGGCATCAGAGATACTGCTCACCCCCTGCCAGATCCCCACTTCGTCCCAACTGTAATGTTCCGCCAGCAGGTTACGCATCATTACATAGGCTACCGGCAAGGTCACGGAGGTGATCAGCGCCATGATGGTAAATTTGCCAAGATGGCTTGCCAGCGCTTTATCCCAGGCCAGTGCCAGATAGCGCAACGGCAGCACCTTGCGACGCCACAGCATCAAACCGGCAGGTAACACAACCAGCGCCGGAACCAGCGCCAGCCCGGCCAATGCCCCTTCATAACCGCCAAGCTTGAAGCACAGCGTAAAGGCCAGTACGCCGATCAGGCTACCTGCGATCACCGCCAGGGCATTGCCCATCGCATCGCGGTAACCCTTGAGGATCGCCAGGAACAGATTGGCGTAGGCTATCCCCATCTGGATAAACGCCACCGCCCGCACCACGTTCACATAATCACTATGACCAAACAAGCCACGGCTGATCGGCTCGGCAGCAAACAGGAACACCAGCGCCAGCAAGGTGGAGAAGCCCAGCACAATGCTGGAAGCCGTCCCCACTGCCATCCGCAACCGTTGGGGATCCTGATGGTATTCCGCCACATACTTGGTGATACCGTTAAAAATCCCGGCACCAGACAGCACACCCAACACGGTAATCAACTGGCGGAAGTTCCCTGCCTGCCCAACCCCGCTGGGGCCGAAGGCCACCGCCAGCATTTTTACCACTAACAGCCCCACGCCAATTTTAATCAGCGTGGAGCCCGCGGTCCAAATCGATGCTTTTGCCAGCGACATATCAGGCGAAGAAGCTCAGGATGGTATTGATCACCGTACGTTGATTGACGTCTGACATGTTATAGAACAGCGGCAGGCGTACCAGACGCTCGCTCTCTTTGGTGGTGAAACGGTCTTCTCCGGAGAAACGACCAAACTTCTCCCCAGCCGGACAGGCGTGCAGTGGAATGTAGTGGAAGACCGACATGATCTCGGCCTCTTTCAGGTAATCGATAAACGCTGTGCGATCCTGCACATCGTTCAGTTTTATGTAGAACATGTGGGCATTATGCACACAATGAGCCGGGATCACCGGCAAGGCGATGCGCCCGGAGTCTGCCAGCGGTTTGAAAGCATCGTAATAGTTCTGCCACAGCTTCAGACGGCGCTGGTTAATCGTCTCGGCGGCTTCCAATTGCGCCCACAGATAGGCGGCTTGCAGGTCTGACATCAGATAGCTGGAACCGATATCGCGCCAGGTGTATTTATCTACCTGACCACGGAAGAACTGGCTGCGGTTAGTGCCTTTTTCGCGGATGACTTCTGCACGATCGATCAGGGCCGGATCGTTAATCAACGTCGCGCCCCCTCACCACCGGCGGTGTAGTTTTTGGTTTCATGGAAGCTGAAGCAACCGATATGGCCGATAGTGCCCAAGGCTTTACCCTTGTAAGTCGACATCACACCTTGTGCGGCATCTTCCACCACAAACAGATCGTACTTCTTAGCCAGCGCCATGATGGTGTCCATCTCGCAGGCCACACCTGCGTAATGCACCGGAACGATCGCTCGGGTTTTATCGGTGATGGCCGCTTCTATCTTGGTTTCATCGATATTCATGGTGTCTGGACGCACGTCGACAAACACCACCACCGCACCACGCAGCACAAAGGCGTTGGAGGTGGACACGAAGGTATAGCTTGGCATGATCACTTCATCACCCGGCTGAATATCCAGCAGGATGGCGGCCATTTCCAGTGAGGCGGTGCAAGACGGGGTCAGTAACACTTTCGGGCTGCCGAAATGCTGTTCCATCCACTGCTGGCAGCGACGGGTAAAACCACCATCGCCACACAATTTGCCGCTGCCCATCGCAGCCTGCATATAATCGAGTTCAGTGCCTACAACCGGTGGTGCGTTAAATGGAATCATGTAAACCTCTGTAGAACCAATACGCGGTGCTTTCTATGGTGGCACCGTGCCGTTGATAGAGCCGTAACGCGGCAATATTACTTATCTGGGTCGCAACTCGCAGGCGCTGCAGCCGTTGCTGCTGGCACCAGGCTATTGCAGCAGCCATCAGCCGCGAACCGGTCCCCTTCCCTTGTGCTCCTGGGAATGCTGCCAGCAGGCCGATACGCGCTTCCTGTTGGCCGATATCGCGCAGGCTGACAAACCCTTCGGGTTCCCCCTCGCTTCCCAGCACCAGCAGGCACTGATGATCAAAGGTCCCCAACACCGCTTTTTCAATCCAGGTGGCGTAAAAGCGCCCGCTATCCTGTGGCCCATACCAGGGCATACGGAAACGGCTGGCAGCAAATACGCTGGCTGCCGCCTGACGCAGCAACGGAATATCTTCCGGCTGAGCAATGCGGCTCGTCGTTGATAATAATGCACTTTCCGTGCCAATCACCAGGGCCAGATCCACTTCGCCTTCAACCAGCCGAAACCCCAAGCCTGCCAAAGCATCCGCCAGGTCAACTCGCTGCGCCGGAATTTTGGCCTGAACCAACGAAAAAGCGCCCAGCTCGGCCAAGCCGATCGCCGGGGCAGTAACATCAAAACTCAGCTTGGCGCTGTCAAGATGGAAAAATTCGCTTTCCCAGCCTAAAGGCTCAATATTGGCGTGGACGGACATGCAGAAGATCCAGTAAATATTTGCCATAGCCGGTTTTGGAGAGTGCCTGAGCGGCACGCCTTACACCATCGTCATCCAGCCAGCCGTTACGCCAGGCGATCTCTTCCAGGCAGGCAATCTTGAACCCTTGGCGCTTTTCAACCGTTTGCACAAAAGTACTCGCTTCGATCAGGCTGTCGTGAGTCCCGGTATCGAGCCAGGCAAAACCACGCCCCAGCAACTCAACGCTCAGTTCGCCACGCTCCAGATACATCTGGTTGATACTGGTGATTTCGAGTTCGCCACGCGGGGAAGGCTTCACCTGTTTGGCAAAATCCACTACCTGATTATCATAGAAATAGAGACCGGTGACCGCCCAGTTGGATTTGGGTTTAAGCGGTTTTTCCTCAATCGACAGCGCGCGGAAGTTGTCGTCAAACTCCACCACGCCAAAGCGCTCGGGGTCCATAACCTGATAACCAAATACCGTGGCCCCGTGCAGACCATCGACAACGCTTTTCAGTTTCGGGCTAAAGCCTTGACCGAAGTAGATATTATCGCCTAAAACCAGGCAACTTGGCTCACCGCCAATAAACTCTTCACCGATCAGAAAGGCCTGCGCCAACCCGTCCGGGCTTGGCTGTTCTGCGTAGCTGAGGTTAATACCGAACTCTTCACCGCTGCCGAGTAAACGACGGAATGAGGGCAGATCGTCAGGCGTTGAGATAATCAGAATGTCCCGAATCCCGGCCAGCATCAGCACCGAGAGCGGGTAATAAATCATGGGTTTATCGTAGATTGGCAGTAACTGCTTGGAGACACCACGGGTAATCGGGTGCAAACGCGTCCCCGAACCACCGGCAAGAATAATACCTTTCATCTTCACTCCTGATTACGCTAACCGCGCGGTGCTTGCCAGCCTCCGCGCGTCTTCTGGCTAAAGGCTTAATCGCTTAGCCCTAAGCGTTCACCCGCATAGGAACCATCCTGCACACGGCGCCACCAGGTTTCATTATTCAGATACCAGGAAACCGTTTTGCGGATCCCACTTTCAAAGGTTTCTTGCGGCCGCCAACCTAATTCACGCTCGATCTTGCCTGCATCAATGGCATAACGCATATCATGGCCAGGGCGATCCTTGACGTAAGTGATCAGATCGCGATATTTCGCCACACCCTGCGGTTTGTTTGGTGCCAGTTCTTCCAGCAGCTCGCAGATAGTCTGCACGACTTCGATATTTTTGCGTTCGTTGTGACCACCAATATTATAGGTCTCGCCTACTACGCCTTCAGTCACCACCTGATATAACGCCCGCGCATGATCTTCGACATATAGCCAGTCACGCACCTGTGCGCCATTGCCGTAAACCGGCAGCGGTTTGCCCGAAATTGCGTTCAAGATCACCAGCGGGATCAGCTTCTCCGGGAAGTGATAGGGGCCGTAGTTATTGGAACAGTTGGTCACTACGGTCGGGAAACCGTAGGTCCGCAACCAGGCACGCACCAGATGATCGCTCGATGCCTTGGAGGCAGAATACGGGCTGCTTGGCGCGTAAGGCGTGGTTTCGGTAAACAGATCGTCCGTGCCGTGCAGATCGCCGTACACTTCATCGGTGGAAATATGGTGGAAACGGAAAGCCAGCTTGTTCTCTTCTGCCAGCCCCAACCAATAATGGCGGGCTGCCTCCAACAGGGTATAGGTGCCCACCACATTGGTTTCGATAAAGGCTGCCGGGCCATCAATTGAGCGGTCAACGTGGCTTTCCGCCGCCAAATGCATCACGAAATCTGGTTGGTACTGCGCAAATACGCGATCCAACGAGGTGCGATCGCAGATATCCACCTGCTCGAAAGCATAGCGCTCGCTGTCAGCAACCCCTGCCAGTGATTCCAGATTACCGGCATAAGTCAGCTTATCGACCACCACCACGCTGTTGGTTGTGCCATCAATAATGTGCCTTACCACGGCAGAGCCGATAAACCCAGCGCCACCGGTGACCAGAATACGTTTCAACGCCAGACTCCTTTGGTGTCAACGATCCAGGACTGCTTAACCTCTTCCGGCTTGATCGCCTTGAATTCTTTATGATCGACCAACATCACGATCACATCTGCCTGCTGCAACGCATCGGCAAGGTTTTTCAACGTAACGTGCCCCGTCAATGATTTTGGCAATTGCTCAACGTTAGGCTCTACTGCCAGCGTCTCTCCGACATGCCATTCGGCAATCAGATGAGCCACTTCAACCGCCGGGCTTTCACGCAGGTCATCGATATTCGGTTTGAACGCCAAACCAAAACAGGCAATTTTTACTTCTGAAGCGCGTTTGTTGGTTGCCGCCAAGCAATCTGCCACGGCAGCTTTGACACGATCAACCACCCATAGCGGTTTGCCATCGTTAACCAGGCGGGCCGTATGGATCAAACGCGCCTGCTGAGGGTTTTGAGCCACGATAAACCAGGGATCAACGGCAATACAATGCCCACCGACGCCAGGGCCAGGCTGCAGAATGTTGACGCGAGGGTGGCGATTGGCCAGGCGAATCAGCTCCCACACATTGATGCCTTGATCGGCACAGATCAGTGAAAGTTCATTGGCAAACGCAATGTTAACGTCGCGGAAGCTGTTTTCTGTCAGCTTACACATCTCGGCGGTGCGAGAGTTGGTAATCACACACTCGCCTTCGAGGAAAATCTTGTACAGTGAGCTGGCACGCTCAGAGCATTTCGGCGTCATCCCACCGATAACGCGGTCATTCTTGATCAACTCGACCATCACCTGCCCCGGCAACACACGCTCAGGACAATAGGCAATATTGACATCAGCCTGCTCGCCAGCATCTTGCGGGAAGCTCAGATCGCTGCGTGCTTCTGCCAACCATAACGCCATCTGCTCGGTAGCGCCCACCGGAGAAGTGGACTCCAGGATCACCAGGTCGCCTTTTTTCAGCACGGGAGCCAGTGACTTGGCAGCCGCTTCAACATAGGCCAGGTCGGGTTCGTGATCTCCCTTGAACGGGGTTGGCACGGCGATCAGGAACGCATCCGCCGCCAGCGGCTTGGTTACCGCCTGCAGATAGCCTCCTTCAACCGCTTCCTTCACTACACGGTCCAGATCGGGCTCTACAATATGGATAGCGCCACGGTTAATGGTATCCACCGCATGCTGGTTAACATCTACACCCACCACTTTTTCTTGCGGGAAGCAAATGCCGCCGCCGTTGGCAAGCCGATATAACCCAGGCCAATAACTGAAATAGTGTTAAAACTCATAGTGTCACCTGACGATTCTTTAAAGCTTCTAGGATACGTTGGCAGGCATGCCCATCACCGTATGGGTTATGCGCCCGGCTCATGGCGTGATATTCGTTTTCATCTGTCAACAACCGGGTTACCGCATCAACAATTTTAGCTACATCTGTGCCAACCAGTTGCACCGTACCGGCATCTACCGCTTCCGGGCGCTCCGTGGTATCGCGCATGACCAGTACCGGTTTACCCAGCGACGGTGCTTCTTCCTGAATACCACCAGAGTCAGTCAGGATCATATAGGCATGCGTCATCAGGTAAACAAAAGGCAGGTAATCCTGTGGATCGATAAGAATGATGTTATCAATGCCTTTCAGAATGCGGTTAACCGGCTCACTGACGTTCGGATTGAGATGTACCGGATATACCACCTGCACTTCTGGATGCTGCAGTGCGATTTCCGCCAGGGCGCTGCAGATACGCTCAAATCCGCCGCCGAAACTTTCGCGGCGGTGGCCGGTTACCAGGATCAACTTCTTGTTGGCATCAAGGAAAGGATAGCGCTGGTCAAGGCTGGTGCGCAGGGCTTCGTCGCCCATGACACGATCGCGCACCCATAGCAGAGCGTCGATAACGGTATTGCCCGTCACGAAAATATGGTCATCCATCAATGATTCACGCAGCAGGTTCTGGCGCGAATTTTCGGTCGGCGCAAAATGGTACATCGCCAAATGCCCGGTCAACTTGCGGTTGGCTTCTTCCGGCCACGGAGAATAGAGATTACCCGTGCGCAGGCCCGCTTCCACATGCCCTACCGGGATACGTTGATAAAACGCCGCCAGGCTGGTTGCCATGGTGGTCGTTGTATCGCCGTGCACCAGTACCACATCCGGCTTGAAATCTTCCAGCACACCCTTCAGCCCTTCCAGAATGCGGCAGGTGATTTCACTCAGCCCCTGGCCAGGTTTCATGATATTGAGGTCATAATCAGGCACGATTTCAAACAAACGCAATACCTGATCCAGCATCTCACGATGCTGTGCCGTTACGCAGACTCTTGATTCAAAGGCTGCATCCTGAGCCAGAGCATGTACCAGAGGGGCCATTTTGATGGCTTCCGGTCTAGTGCCAAAAACAGTCAACACTTTCACAGCGAATCTCTTTTGGTCGGTGAACCGCAGGCGGACCTGCAAAGTGGGTACCTAAGTACCCATCAGCGAAATTATTTTACCCGTCGTCTCTCAAGCTGCAGCGTGGTTACCTGCACCAGCTATGCTGTACAGGGATAAACAAATGCCGCGAACGCATGGACGTACTAGAACGGCCAACTTGAAATCCATGGGTAATATTATTTTTAACGACGAGGGCGGCGCGCCAAGGCAACACCAGCACCTACTAGACCACCAATCGCCCCCCACATAATCAGCCAGAATACCCGGCGCGGGCTATCACGTTTAACCGGTTCTTCCGGCGTGCGTAAATAACGGTAAGTCTGGAATTTGGCATCCAGCGTTGGGCCAACGCTCAGGGTTGCCAGCATAGCCCGGTTTTGATCATAATCCAGATCATAAGTTGGGCCAGAAGCCTGTAAACCCTCCAGACGAGCCTGGAGCATCGGTTTACCAAGCAGGAAAAGATCGGAATCGGGTAACTGCTCTGCCGGGGTATCCGTCTGAGTACGGCTGATACCTTGCTGCTCGGCAATTTTCAGCGCCTGCTGAACCGTCTTGAGCTCACGCTGATAAACCGCATCGGCAACCGCTTCCTGACGCTTTACCTGCGCTTTCATCGAGGTGGTACGTGCAGCCCAGGCGCCCTGGATCTCTTCGTTCAGATGCTGTGCCGCACGGTGGCTGGCAAAGGCAACGTATTGGCGCAGCAGATGGTTGGAATCCGGAGCCGTCTCTGCAGTCAGCTTCACGCTGTCGTTAAGCACTTTTTTATCGTCACGCGGCGTGAATTGGATATTGTTGATCATATCGTCAAGCAACGCGGCATCGGCACGCGCATCACCTTCCTGGCGCTGCTTGTAATAATCACTTTGCAGCCAGAAATCACGGCGTGTGTCATACGCGGCTAACTGCATGATGAATTCATTATAGGCTTCATCCGCAATCCCAGGTTGATCGGTAGAAACCGCAGGCATACTGCGTACATCCAGGTTTCGCAGGAATTGCTGCTGAGAGTAATATCCTCCCAACGCATTCACCGTCGGCTTGTCGGTGATCGCCGTCGCACTCCACTCCTGTTTGACCAGATAAGAAAAAATCAGAGCGACAGCGGCAAACAGCACCGCGAAACCAATAATCCATTTTTTACCGCGCCATAGGGTGCAGCACAAACCACGGATATCGAGTTCATTATCGACCACCGGGGTATTCTTTTCAGACGTTGTCTCAGGAATCATCACTGCCCAAAAGCCTCAGGTTAAGGTACTTGCTTATTGTTCGTGGAATTACGCAGGCGACGCTTCATACGTTTGATATATCGCGCCACTCGCCACGCACGCTTAATGCAATAGCCATAGAAGAAAAATGCAAGCAAGAATAATGCCAACATGACCCATTCAGGGATAAAACTCAAACGTTCACCTATCACACCAATGGCCGCCAGCAGCGCTGCAGCCAGCGTAATCAGCACAAAGGCCTGACGCGGCGTAAAGCCAGCACGCATAATCAGGTGGTGGATATGTTGGCGGTCTGGCGAGAACGGGCTCATGCCCTTGCGCAGGCGACGATACATGATGGCGATCATGTCCATCAACGGGATGGCGATGATCCACAGCGCAGTTACGGGATTGATTGGGTGGCTTGGCCCTTGCGTACTCTGCAACAGCAGCCAGATGGCGGTAAAGCCAATCAAGGTACTGCCTGCATCCCCCATAAATACCTTATACCGGCGGCCCAGGATGCCGAGGTTAAGCAGGATGTAGGGAACAATGGCTGCCAGCATGGCGAAGCACCAGAAGGCGAGTTCGGTGTGGCCACTTTGATATAACAGCACGCCCATGGCACCAAATGACACGCAGGAGAGGCCACCGAGCAAGCCGTCAATGCCATCAACCATGTTAAAAGCGTTGATCGCTGCCCAAACGGCAAACAGCGTAACCAGATAGCCAAAAGGCCCCAGCAACATTTCCCAGTTGCCAAATACATAGCCAAGGCTGCGCAAATAGAGGCCAGCGAATACCATCATGGCAATGCCCACCAGCGCCTGGATGGTCGCGCGGATCTTGACGCTGATATCGAAGCGATCGTCCAGTGCCCCGACGAACACCAGAACGCCTGCACAGGCCAGGTAGAGCTTACCGTGCGCAATCGTTTGATCGGAAATCAGGAAGGCAAAGCAGATACCGGCGTAAACGGAAATACCCCCACCAACGGGATCAACCCCTGATGACGTTTACGATAATTGGGCTTATCAACCAAACCAATACGTTTTGCTACCTTGCGGGCAACAAACAAAAAAGCCAGAGAAAACAGAAAAACAAAAAGAATTTCGGTACTCATAGTGAGCAGGTTCACAGTTAACAAATCTCTGAAGAAGATGAGGCAGCTTATCATGGGTAAAAAACTGCGCCACATGACCAGGCAACCTTTCAGTCATTTCCTATGACAACAGACATTCACACTTATCTATACCCAGTCGTTCCTTGCTTGCGCGCAATAACGCAGAGAATCGGCATAAATAAGATGAGTTCTCAGTTAGGCGTAAGAATAACTTACTTTCCTTTTGCTGTTACTTATCGTATCCGCCAAAAGCGAAAAACGCCACGACTAGGCGTGGCGTTCCCCAAATTTTTTACTTAATTATGAGCGCTTCATCATGTCGAAGAATTCATCATTGGTTTTGGTCATCGCCAATTTGTTAATAAGGAACTCCATCGCATCGATCTCGCCCATCGGGTGAATGATCTTACGCAGGATCCACATTTTCTGCAGCTCTTCAGACGTGGTAAGTAATTCTTCTTTACGGGTACCGGAACGGTTGTAATCAATAGCAGGGAATACACGCTTCTCGGCGATTTTACGCGCCAGGTGCAATTCCATGTTACCTGTACCTTTAAATTCTTCGTAAATCACTTCGTCCATTTTGGAACCGGTATCTACCAGTGCGGTAGCGATGATGGTCAGGCTACCGCCTTCCTCAACGTTACGAGCCGCACCAAAGAAACGCTTCGGACGATGCAGCGCGTTGGCATCCACACCACCGGTCAGCACTTTGCCTGAGGCTGGTACTACAGTGTTGTAGGCACGCGCCAGACGGGTAATGGAGTCCAGCAGGATAATGACGTCTTTTTTGTGTTCGACCAGGCGCTTGGCCTTCTCGATCACCATTTCCGCAACCTGAACGTGGCGAGAAGCCGGTTCGTCGAAGGTAGAAGCGATAACTTCACCTTTCACCAGACGCTGCATCTCGGTAACTTCTTCCGGACGTTCGTCGATCAGCAGCACCATCAGCACACAGTCTGGGTGGTTGTAAGCGATGCTCTGGGCAATATTCTGCAGCAGCATGGTCTTACCGGCTTTTGGCGGTGCCACGATCAACCCACGCTGACCACGGCCAATTGGGGATGCCAGATCCAGCACGCGGGCTGTCAGATCTTCAGTAGAACCGTTGCCGCGCTCCATACGCAAACGAGAGTTGGCGTGCAATGGCGTCAAGTTTTCGAACAGGATCTTGTTACGGGCGTTTTCCGGCTTGTCGTAGTTGACTTCATTGACTTTCAACAGGGCAAAATAACGCTCACCTTCTTTTGGCGGACGAATCTTACCGGAAATGGTGTCACCTGTGCGGAGGTTGAAACGGCGGATTTGGCTGGGGGAAACGTAGATATCATCGGGGCCTGCGAGGTAGGAACTGTCTCCGGAACGGAGGAAACCAAATCCATCCTGCAATATCTCCAGCACGCCATCACCGAAGATATCTTCTCCGCTTTTCGCATGTTGCTTGAGTATAGAGAAGATAATGTCCTGTTTGCGCAGGCGGGCCAGGTTTTCCAGCCCCATATTTTCGCCGAGAGTAATCAGCTCAGAAACCGGCGTATTCTTTAATTCGGTAAGATTCATAGTGGGGGTTCTTAAACTCGGGGTATGTCTCGAACTTATATCGTGAATGGTATGGCAGCGTGATATACCTGTCGGTTTTCAAGCTGAAGCATTGTTACTTGCGAACACAAATCTCGGTCACTTACCAGAGTAAGCTCCAGAGAATTCACACTCTCGCTGCCTAGCTGCAACTCGAAATTCATTGGGTATACGTGCCTGTTACTGGACGTTCGATCACCGGGTCACTGAATCGTCGCGGCAAGAAATGGCTTACACGGGACGCATGAGCTTACGGTTTAAGATCGAAGGTGCCTTAAAACTGATTTTTGCAAAACCGCTTGATTGTTAAAACATGGGCTGGGTTCACATTTCTTTTGTAACGCCGATGGTTCAACACAGAGTAAAGCTTAGATTCAGACTCTTTAGATTTAATACTTAGGGCAAGTTCTATATGCAGTATGGTTAAACTTAACACGCTTCTTGGCAGGCGTCTAGCGGTGAATGAAACATCCCCCTCCAGACGCCCGTCACAGGGCTTCCCGCCCGATTACAGATTCGCGTTAAGGAAATCTTTGAGCTGACCTTTGGACAACGCGCCTACCTTGGTCGCGGCCACTTCACCGTTTTTGAACAGCAACAGCGTAGGAATACCACGGATACCGTATTTAGGGGCGGTAGCCGGGTTTTGATCGATGTTCAGCTTGGTGATGGTCAGTTTGCCTTCGAACTCTTCGGCAATCTCATCCAGAATCGGAGCAATCATTTTGCACGGACCACACCATTCAGCCCAGAAATCGACCAGGATTGGTCCTTCGGCTTTCAGCACATCAGTGTCAAAGCTGTCGTCAGTCAGGTGAATTATTTTATCGCTCATATTCTACTCCACAGGATTATGTCTACCTTGTTGGTGTAGCGTCAAACCAACTTAGGGTGATTTTATTTCACCGCTTTTATTTCAACGGATATGCTTTCGTAAAGCAATAGTTAGCTGATATTCTACCACACTATGAGCAAAACACACTTGACCGAACAGAAGTTTTCCGACTTCGCCCTGCACCCGTTAGTCCTTGAAGCCCTTGAGAAAAAAGGGTTTCACAACTGCACGCCCATCCAGGCGTTAGCATTACCGCTCACGCTCTCCGGGCGTGACGTTGCGGGTCAGGCGCAAACCGGTACCGGAAAGACGCTGGCATTTTTAGCGTCTACTTTTCACTATTTGCTGTCCCACCCGGCGAAAGAAGGTCGCCAGACCAACCAGCCGCGCGCCTTGATCATGGCGCCAACGCGTGAACTGGCAGTACAGATCCATTCCGACGCAGAGGCTCTGTCGCAATCCACCGGGTTGAAACTTGGCCTGGCCTACGGCGGTGATGGCTATGACAAACAACTTAAAGTGCTGGAAAGTGGTGTGGATATCCTGGTCGGGACGACCGGCCGTTTAATCGACTACGCCAAACAGAATTATATCGATCTGGGGGCTATCCAGGTTGTGGTACTCGATGAAGCCGATCGTATGTACGATCTGGGCTTTATCAAAGATATCCGTTGGTTGTTCCGCCGCATGCCTGCGGTCGATCAGCGCCTGAACATGCTGTTCTCCGCCACCTTGTCCTATCGCGTGCGCGAACTGGCCTTCGAGCAGATGAACAACGCCGAATATGTGGAAGTCGAACCGGAACAGAAAACCGGCCACCGCATTAAAGAAGAGCTTTTCTACCCTTCCAACGAAGAAAAAATGCGCCTGCTGCAGACGCTGATCGAGGAAGAGTGGCCGGATCGCTGTATTATTTTCGCCAACACCAAGCACCGTTGTGAGGATATCTGGGGCCATCTGGCTGCGGACGGTCACCGCGTCGGTCTGCTGACCGGTGACGTGGCGCAGAAAAAACGCCTGCGTATTCTGGACGACTTCACCAAAGGCAACCTGGATATTCTGGTCGCCACCGATGTCGCAGCACGCGGCCTGCATATCCCGTTGGTGACGCATGTCTTCAACTACGATCTGCCGGACGACTGTGAAGACTACGTTCACCGTATCGGCCGTACCGGTCGTGCGGGCGAAAGTGGCCACTCCATCAGTCTGGCATGTGAAGAGTACGCGCTTAATCTACCCGCTATCGAGACTTATACCGGCCACAGTATTCCTGTGAGCAAGTACAATAGCGATGCGCTGATGAGCGATCTGCCAGCACCTAAGCGCCTGGTGCGCCCAAGAGGCAACAACGGCCCACGCCGTAACTCCGCGCCACGCCGTGGCGGTGCGCCTCGTAATAACCGCAAACGTTCAGGCTGACATACCCAATGAATTTCAAGTTACATCTAGGCGGCAAGCTCGTGAGTCCTCAGGAGCTTACACCGGTAAGTGACAGGGGTGAACGAACGCCACCAACAACGATGTTGCTTGAAAGGCAAAGGGGATAATTATGCCCGGTTCCAGCACCCTATATGCTGCCATCGATCTTGGTTCCAACAGCTTCCATATGTTGGTGGTACGTGAGGTTGCTGGCAGTATCCAGACTTTGGCACGCATCAAACGCAAGGTGCGTCTGGCTGCCGGGCTGGATCAGCACAATCATTTGTCCCATGAGGCCATGCAACGCGGCTGGCAATGCCTGCGGTTGTTCTCGGAACGCCTGCAGGATATCCCACGGGAGCAAATCCGCGTGGTAGCCACCGCGACGTTACGCCTGGCAAGTAACGCTAACGAATTTCTGAAAACCGCCGAAACGATCCTTGGCTGCCCTGTGCAGGTTATCAGCGGCGAGGAAGAAGCCCGCCTGATCTATCACGGAGTCGCCCATACCACCGGTGGCCCCGATCGGCGCCTGGTCGTTGATATCGGTGGTGGCAGCACAGAGCTGGTTGCCGGTATTGGTGCGCAAGCCTCCCAGCTTTACAGCCTTTCGATGGGGTGCGTAACCTGGCTCGAACGTTTTTTCAGCGATCGTAATCTGGAGCGGGATAACTTTGAAGCGGCCGAGCTGGCAGCGCGTGAAATGGTGCGCCCGATAGCCCCGCAATTGCGCCAACATGGTTGGCAGATTTGCGTCGGCGCCTCAGGCACCGTGCAAGCGCTGCAGGAGATCATGGTTGCTCAAGGTATGGACGAGCGCATTACCCTGCCCAAGTTACGCCAGTTGAAACAGCGCGCCATCCAGTGTGGCAAACTGGAAGAGCTGGAAATCGAAGGGCTGACACTGGAACGAGCCCTGGTATTCCCGAGCGGCTTGTCGATACTGCTGGCCATTTTCCAGGAGTTGGGCATTGAAAGCATGACGCTGGCCGGTGGCGCACTGCGTGAAGGGCTCGTGTATGGCATGCTGCATCTACCGGTAGAGCAGGATATCCGCAGCAGAACGCTGCGAAATCTGCAACGCCGTTACCTGCTCGATGCCGACCAGGCAGAGCGCGTCAGCCAACTGGCGGCGAATTTCTGCTTGCAGACGGCCAATGAATGGCAGTTGGATGAGCGATGTCGTGAGCTACTGCATGCCGCCTGCTTTATCCACGAAATCGGCCTGAGCGTCGACTTCAGACAGGCACCGCAACACGCCGCCTATCTGATCCGCCATCTTGATTTACCCGGCTTTACTCCGGCGCAGAAAAAACTGTTGGCAACCCTGTTAAAAAACCAGAGCAATGCGCTCGATTTGCCGCTGCTGAGCCAACAAAATGCCGTGCCGCCACGTATAGCTCAGCGGCTGTGCCGTATCCTGCGCCTGGCCATCATCTTTGCCAGCCGCCGCCGTGACGACACCCTGCCTGCTGTACGATTGCGTGCCAACGATGAAGAATTGCACGTCATTTTACCGCACGGTTGGTTGGAGCAACATCCGTTGCGCGCGGAAGCGCTTGAGCAGGAAAGCCATTGGCAAAGCTATGCCCACTGGCCGTTATTCCTGGAAGAACAGAACTGAGAGAGCGGTGATTACGGCGCTTTAACTTTCGCCTTTAGCCTTGGCCAACATGGCTTTAACACTGGCCAAATGGCTTTGCCCTTTCTGCATCCGCTCTTGCGGGCTAATCACCTTGCGTTCCGTCTCCCAGGCCAAATCATCCTGAGGCAGTTCCAGCAGGAAACGGCTAGGTTCAGGACGCATCAGTTCGCCGTATTGCCTGCGTTCGCGGCACAGCGTGAAAATCAGCTCTTTCTGGGCCCGAGTGATCCCCACATAGGCCAGGCGCCGCTCTTCATCGACATTATCCTCATCGATGCTGCTCTGATGGGGTAACAACCCTTCCTCCATTCCCACCAGGAACACATAGGGAAACTCCAACCCTTTAGAGGCGTGCAGGGTCATTAACTGCACCTGATCCAGCTCTTCGTCACTTTCGCCGCGTTCCATCATGTCACGCAATGTAAAGCGTGTGACTACCTGGGTCAGCGTCATCGGTTCGTCCAGCTCGCTGCCTTCCAGCATTTCAGTCATCCAGCCAAACAGAGTGTTGACGTTCTTCATGCGCATTTCAGCCGCTTTCGGGCTCGGTGAGGTTTCAAACAGCCAGCTTTCATAATCAACGCCGCGGATCAGATCCCGTACCGCCGCTACGGGTTCCCGCTCGGCCATTTGCGCGATGCCTTCCATCCAGTGAGTGAAGCGCTGTAAGGATTCCAGCCCACGACCGGTGAGGTGCTGGCTCAAACCAACGTCAAAACTGGCGCGGAACAGGCTCTTATTACGCAGGTTTGCCCACTCTCCCAGTTTTTGCAGCGTTGCCGGGCCGATTTCACGCTTGGGCGTGTTGACCACGCGCAAAAACGCACTGTCATCGTCCGGGTTGGTCAAGACACGCAGATAGGCCAACAGATCCTTGATTTCCGGGCGGGAGAAAAACGAAGTCCCACCAGAAATCTTGTAGGGGATGCGGTTTTGCATCAGCATTTTTTCAAACAGCCGCGACTGGTGGTTACCCCGGTAAAGGATCGCATAATCGCCGTAATTGGTTTTCTTCACAAAATGGTGGGCGATAAGTTCCCCTACCACCCGCTCGGCCTCGTGATCTTCGTTATTGGCCGTCACCACTTTTAGCTCTTCGCCATAACCCAGTTCGGAGAACAGACGTTTCTCAAACACATGCGGATTGTTGGCGATAAGAATGTTGGCCGCCTTCAGAATGCGTTCACTAGAGCGGTAGTTTTGCTCCAGCTTGATCACCTGGAGTTGCGGGAAGTCTTCTTTCAGCAGTACCAAGTTTTGTGGACGCGCACCGCGCCACGAGTAGATTGACTGATCGTCATCCCCCACCACGGTAAACCGGGCACGGTTACCCACTAATAACTTCACCAGTTCGTACTGGCTAGTGTTGGTATCCTGATATTCATCCACCAGCAGATAGCGAATACGGTTCTGCCAGCGTTCACGCACTTCTTCATTGCGCTGCAGCAACAGCGTTGGCAGCAGGATTAAATCATCAAAATCCAGTACGTTACAGGCCTTCATATGGGCATCGTACAACCCGTAGCAATGGGCAAACAGTTTGTCTCTTTCCGTCCGCGCCAACCCCATCGCCTGGGGAGGATCCACCAGATCGTTCTTCCAGTTGGAAATGGTGGAAATCAGCTGCGCCACCAGAGTTTTGTCATTTTCCAGCCATTTTTCGGTCAGTTCTTTCAGTAACGCCAACTGATCCTGATCGTCGAACAACGAGAAATTGGATTTCATCCCCAGCGCAGCATATTCGCGTTTGATCACTTCTAACCCCAACGTGTGGAAGGTAGAGATCATCAGGCCACGCGCTTCTTTGCGCCCCATGGTTTGCGCCACACGCTCTTTCATCTCGCGTGCCGCCTTGTTGGTAAAGGTCACGGCGGCAATATGCCGTGCCTGATAACCACATTGGTGGATCAGATGGGCGATTTTATTGGTGATCACGCGCGTTTTGCCGGAACCGGCACCGGCCAGCACCAGGCAGGGCCCGGTAACGAATTCGACAGCGTGTTGTTGGCTAGGGTTTAATCGCATGGCGCTTTGTTGCTCGACTTTATTACGTGGAGGAGGATTGTAGCAGAAAGCGCCAATCAGATTGATACCCGTCGCCTTTCAAGCCACAGCGTTGTTATCTGCGAGCGTAGCTGTGACTCGAAATACATTGGGTAAAACAGGTATAATAGCGGTTAATTTTGCATGACGAAAATGGACGAGATGATGGCAAAGACGGCTTGCGCCCTGCATATCCTGGTGGATAACGAAACCTTGGCCAACGAATTGCTGGCTAAACTAAAGCGCGGCGTCAGCTTTGACACGCTGGCGCGAAAATACTCAAGCTGCCCGTCCAAACGCAACGGCGGTTCCTTGGGGAGTTCAATAAGGGCACCATGGTAGCGGCCTTTGATAAAGCGGTATTCAGCATCCCATTACTGAAACCCTATGGGCCAGTAAAAACCCAGTTTGGCTTCCATATTATCAAAGTGTTATATCGGAATTAAAACTAAAGGCGCAGCAATAAACTGCGCCCTTCAGATTACTGAGCGCTGGTTTCCGGCGCTGCTGCCGCCGCAGCCTCCGCGGGTTTAACGTCTTCACTCACCACCGCAGGTGCGGGCGTCATGATACCGTTGTAGGTTTCCTGCAACTGCTTCATGTTCATTTCCGGCTCCCCCTTCGGCTGTAACAGCACCAAGGTGGCATCCTGCGACAGTTGCAGCTTCAGTTCCTGATTGAGCGACTCCAGCGTTATTGACGACAGAAACGCCTGGCGCAGCTTCTGGTATTGCTCTGGCGCAATATCCACCACCCCGCTCTGCTGTGAACGCAGGCGCTGGCTCATCAGCACGTCAGTATCAGTACGAGCATAGGTAGCAAACAGTTTGCTCAGTTGATCGGCCTTTTGCTCCAGCAACGCCTTGAATTCATCCTGGGACAACCCATTATCCCTTACGTTGGCCAACTCGCGGGCGATAAAGGCCAAGCCATTGTTCAGGTTATCATTCGGCGAATCCAGATGGATCGCGCACTGGGCACGTTGAAACTGCACCCGGCAGTCAAAGCCCAGATGTATGTTTTTCTGCTCGCTCTTTTGCAGCACCTGCTGAATATGCCAGAACAAAGCCTCACGGGCGATATCGCTACGCCAATAACGGCTCAGGCTCTGTGAATCACGGATCGGGTGCCACGGTGTGTCCCACATGATCGACAACGTATCCTGCTTCACCTGCTCGCTGATCAGGCTGACCGGCTGCGGGGGCAGTGGCGTCAGAGTGGGCATCGGTGCCGGTATTTCACGCTTGCCTTTAAGCAGTGAGAAAGTCTTGTTAATCTGCTCACTAAGAGCACGGCTATCCACTTTACCGACCACATACAAAGTCATGGCATCTGGGGTATACCACTGCTCATAGAATTTCTTCAGTTGATCGATGTTAACTGGCCGCTTTGCCGGTTGGGCCGGATCGTGAGCTAGCATGGTTGAGCCTTTCAGGCGATAACGCCACCAGGGATCCTGAGGATTCGGCGGGAAAGCACCTATAGGGTCAACGTTCGCATTCATCACGGTATGCAGCGTATTTTCGTCAATCGCCAGTTTACCTGTCGTATCTGACAACCAGGCCAGCGCTTCTTTCAGCAGATCGGGACGGTTATTCGGCAGACTCAGATTATAAATGGTGAAATCATAAGAGCTGATGGCTGGCGGCAATGGCCGTTCACTGTCCACGCTCTGCTGCCACAGCGAATGCAGCTGCGGCCCGGTAAAACTTTCACTGTGCGTAATAGCTATACGCGGTAATAGATGCGCAAAACCAATCTCCTGGGAAGACTCCACCAGCGATCCGGTATTGACCATCAGCCGCAATTCTACGCGGTCGCTCGGGCGTTGTGGCGTATCCAGGATCTGCCAGGAAAACCCGTTATCCAACTGCCCCTGCTGCCAGGCAGGATCAGGTTGTAGTGCTTCAGCCCGCACGCTACCGTTGGCCGCAACCAACAGCAGCCCACCCACTAAAAGACGAATTCTGGTGCCCTGCATGTGAACCCCTACTTAATGACTATCCAATTTTTCTATGCAAATGCGGATATTCCGTTCAATGGAATATTAGGCTGTGCTGTGGCTGTTACCTGACACAGTCTACTAATGACGCCCTGAGTTTCACAGTGGGGCGGAAAGCGGAAAGTGTACCATTCTGTTAGACCGCGTGCCTTTACGGATGTCACTCATCAGAGTGAAAAATAATGCATAGCAAAGTGTTATGGAGAAAAAATGCCGTGGAAGCAAGGGGAAATGACATCGGCTGCGATGGCAGCCGATGTTTTTATATCCTTCGTTCCTGGGGTTGCAGCGTTATCGGCTACCACCCCAATGACGTTGGACAGGGCAGGAAATATCAGGCAGAAGGCAGCGTTTTGTCTGTAGGAACCGCCCCTGGGTTGTTGAGCACATCTTTGAGTTGCTGCTCGTCCAATTGGTTACACCATTTGGCAACGACTACCGTCGCAACACCGTTACCTACCAGGTTGGTCAGTGCACGCGCCTCAGACATAAAGCGGTCGATACCCAGGATCAGGGCCAGACCGGCCAATGGTAAATGCCCCACCGCCGAGATGGTAGCTGCCAGCACGATAAAGCCGCTGCCGGTTACCCCCGCAGCCCCTTTCGACGACAGCAGCAAGACCACCAGCAGGGTGACCTGATGCATAACATCCATATGGGTGTTGGTTGCCTGGGCAATAAACACCGCAGCCATGGTCAGGTAGATAGAGGTGCCATCAAGGTTGAACGAATAACCGGTCGGGATCACCAGCCCCACCACCGATTTCTTACAACCCAGATTCTCCATCTTGCCAAGCATGCGTGGCAGCACCGACTCAGAAGACGAAGTCCCCAATACAATCAGCAACTCTTCTTTAATGTAACGAATAAATTTGAAGATGTTGAAGCCGTTGTAGCGAGCGATAGAACCGAGAACCACCACCACAAACAGCACACAGGTAAGGTAGAAGCAGGCAATCAACTGGCCCAGTTGCAGCAACGTCCCCACACCATATTTACCGATAGTGAACGCCATGGCACCAAAGGCACCCAGAGGAGCCAGGCGCATAATCATGTTGATGATGCCGAAGATCACGCGGGAGAAGCTTTCGATCACGTTGAAGATCAACTGGCCTTTCTCACCCAGACGATGCAGGGCAAAACCGAACATCACGGCGAACAGCAGCACCTGAAGGATGTTGCCGCTGGCAAAGGCACCAATCACACTGCCAGGGATGATATCCAGCAGGAACGGCACGATCCCCTGTTGCGATGCCTGTTCGGCATACACCGCCACCGCTTTGGCATCCAAAGTACCAGGATCAACGTTCATCCCGGCACCTGGTTGCACCACGTTAACGATCACCAGACCGATCAGCAGCGCAATGGTACTGACAATTTCAAAGTACAGCAGAGCTATCGCCCCGGTACGGCCCACAGCCTTCATGCTCTCCATACCTGCGATGCCGGTCACCACGGTACAGAAGATAACCGGGGCAATGATCATCTTGATTAATTTAACAAATCCATCACCCAGCGGTTTCATCTGGGCTCCGAGGTCAGGGTAGAAATGGCCAAGCAGGATACCCAGCGTAATCGCTGTCAGTACCTGAAAATAGAGACTCTTGAAGATAGTTGTTTTCATATAACATCCTTTGGGGGAGACAACGAGGCAGGAGGACGTTCACTCGTCCGTCCTGTTTATCGCTAGCGCGGAAAATAACACCCAGATAACAACATGGAAATAACTTGTTGTCCCCTAAAACGCCTATTGATACGAATTTAAGAGCTGAAACGCGTCAGTCCAATTGCAAGTTTGGGCGTTACCCTGAGTTTTCTTGGAATTAACCCAAAAAAATTTGAAAAAAATAGCGGTTTTCGGACATTGTTGGGAGAGGGGAAAAACGGCAGATTATCGGCAAAAATCTTGCCATAGTTAACGGCCTGGCTGGCAAAATAGCGCCTCAAATTCTTCGCGAGGGGCTGGCTTGGCAAACAGGAAGCCTTGGCCAGTGCGAATGCCATGCTGCAGTAGCCAGTCCCGCTGCGCTTGCGTTTCAACCCCTTCCGCCAACACCGGCAGGTGAAGCACTTCCGAAATTGAACTGATAATACGCACCATCGCATCGTCCTCTGGCAGGCCGCCAATAAAGCTTTTATCGATTTTAATCAAATCGATCGGCAGGCTTTTAAGACGATTGAGGTAATTGAGGCTGGCATAGCCCATACCAAAATCATCCAGGGCGATCGACAGCCCCAGGCTATGCAGCTCACGCAGCAGAGCCAATGCCTGGTCGAGATCGTTGATGCGCACCGTTTCTGTGATTTCCAACAGCAGCTTGTGCGGGTCGATACGCTGTTGCTCCAGCAGTTGTTTCAAATGAGGAACAAAGTTTTTGTGCTGCATCTGGATCGCCGAAATATTCACCGCCAGCGGCAACGTAATCCCCTTGGTTTGCCAATCTGCCAGAATCCGGCATGACTCTTCCAGCACCCAGTTGCCGAGCGGCACAATCACGTCCAGCTCTTCTGCCAAAGAAATGATATCCGTAGGCAGAATAATATTGCCGTTGGGCAACTGCCAGCGTAGCAGAGCCTCCGCACCGGTGATCTGGTTGGTTTGCATGTCCCATTGCGGCTGCAGGAACAGCATAAACTGGCGCTGCTCGATGGCTAGCAGGATCTCGCTCTCCTGCGTCAGACGTTTTTTGGTTTTTTCGGTCAGGCTGGGTTCGAAGAACAAAATCTGATTTTTACCCTCGCGATGCGCCGACATCATCGCCGAGGTGGCGCTGCGCAGTAACTGTTCCGCACTTTCCCCTGGGTTCGGGTAATGAGCAATGCCGATACTGGCGCTTGGCCGTAACAGCATCTTCTGTTGCAGATCCAGCGGCGCGTTAATCGCCACCATAATGCTTCGGGCCAGTTGCAGGGCCTGGAAAGGCCGCTCGACATTTTTCGCCAATATGGCAAATTCGGCGTTGCTCAACTGGGCCAGCACGCAATCCGCGCCAATAACCTGCCGTAGTTTCTTCGCCAGCGTCAGCAACAGCGACTCCCGCATTGACGGGCTCAGCACGCCAGACGCTTCGTGCAATGTTTCAATGCCAACCACCAACAGGTTAAAACGCGCGGGCCGCATACTGGTGGCAATATGCTGCTCCAGCAGCGCAGTAAACAACACCGGGTTAGGCAATTCAGTTATCGAATTGCGGGTACTCAGGTGGTTCATGGCGTTGTGCGCCTTGGCCAGCATCTGCTGGTTACGGTTGTAATTGCGAACCAACTGGCCAAGTTCGTCATCCTGATGCTGGGCAGGAAGCATCAGCTGATGATAAGGGGTATCCTCCTGAGACACATTTTCCAGTTCCCGAGCCATGGCGCGCAGTGGATAAACCAATAGCCGGTTCATGCACCAGGTTATGGAGATCGACAGGATCAGCGCCAACAGCAGGTAGGTTGACAGCATGGTGGATAACGTACTGAGAATAAACTGATACATCCGATGCGAATCGGCCTGTAATACCAGGTAAGCCAACGGTTGAGGATTGGCGGGTACCCGCTCCAGAGAATAAAGCGGCACCGAAATCTGTACCGGCAGCTCAAAAATACGCGCCGCCAGGGCGGGGACCGGGCGTTCCGGAGGAAAATTGGCATGTAACGCCTGGAACTCGTTTGGCAGGACGATATCCGCCCGGGTGAGGATGCCTATCGGCAGCAGGGTATTAAGAACGCGTTTGGTTTCCGGTACGTCCATGCGCAGCACCGCTTCTGCCAGAGGCTGACGCACGGACTGAGCGATATTCTCCAGTTGCTGGGCATAATCATCCCTGCGCTGCTGCACAAAGTGGAATAACTGGATCACGATAAAAATGGCGATTGTCACCAGTGCCACGCCAGACACCGCTGCCATCTGTTTAATCGTTAATGAACGCCTGACCCGCAAACCTGCTCTCCGCTCATTCGGGCTGAAACAAAAAAGGGCCAGAGCCATACCCAATAACTTTCAAAATCTCGCTCAATGAACCACCGAGTTACTGCGTGAAACCCACAACGCCGTAGTTTGAAAGATGGAAGGTCACTTCTGCTCTCCCCTCGAACCGGCCGAGTATACTCGATTGTTTCGTGTTTTTACCTTACCAACCTTCTGACTGCAGGAGGAAAAACGCGGGTTTCGGTATTATCTGAACCGGAATAATCACAGGGTAGCAAAACTACCCTGTGGGCGACACTGTGAATATCCCAATTCCTGTCACTTGAAATCAGCGTAAGGCGTCAGTGGCTGCGGAGGTAGGTCAAGATCGCCCTGCCAACCGGCAAGCGAATAGCGCAGATAAATCAGCGCATGACTCGGCGTGTAGTCTTTCGCCTGTTGAATATCGATGCCTGCCCCCAAAGTCCAATGGGAACTGAGACGGCGTTCGATAATGGCCCGCAGCGTGTAACCCACACCGGAGGAGGAACCCCCACTCTCCACCGCAAACTTGTCCGGCAGAGAATCAGGGATAAGCCCTTGCAGGGGATAACGCTTTTCATCGTTGGATTTCGAGTGTGAAATTGACACCGAGCCACCCAGTTCCCAGGACCAGTTTTCTGTACGCTGGCGATAGTTCACCGGTACCGCCAGCGAGACATATTCCTGCGGGCTGTAATAGCCCCCTGCCCGAGTGAGTAACTGCTCAAATCCTTTTGATAGTGCCAGAGCATGGTGCTCAGCCCAATGGTGGCACGTCTGTTATCTTCGTTAATCACTTTATAGTAATAACCGGCCATCAATCGCTGGCGTTGGTTATCTTCCACATTCTTGCCGGTCAGTTGATGGGCACTGAGATCGGCCCACACCCCGTTGGCTTCACCGCGATCGTAGCTGGCGCTCAGGTTGATACCTGTGGCCCGTACGCCGCCCCAGGTAATACCGGTGTTGGGATCGCGGGTGCCGCCAAAGGCCAACAGCGAACTGGTCAGCGGACGCCGTGATGCGCCCAGCGTCCAGCCGATATGGTTCCAGTCACCGCTGTAGGCCACGCCACCGACCCAATCCACCACCTCAAATCCCATCGGAGTGGTGCCAATATCGGTTAGCCAATGGTCGTTTGCCCAACCCGCCGCCACGCTGGTGCCAGTAGTTTTCTGCCGTTCGTCACCACTGCATCCCACGGTATTACAGGTACCAAAGGTTTCGAAATACTTACCACCAGTGGTAGAAAACGATCCTGCATTTAACTGTACGGTGTCAGTGCGCAAGAACGCACGCCCGTCATACAGCGGCATATCCACCTGCAGCATGGTGTCATGCGCCTGGTAATCAGAGATCCCGCCGGTCCCGCTCGAACGCCAATAGTCATGGTCGAGCGTAACTCTGACATCCTGCTGGCGATAGAGATCGGCGGCATCAGAACGGATCCCCCTTTTTAGCCAGTCATCCGTCGGGTTATTGCGGGTCAGGCGAGTGTAACCGTCATTATCTTCGGGCACGCTTGGGGCAATACCGCTGGCAACCATCGCCTGGCGGTAATCCTGCTGCGCCAGTACCGGCTGCCGCTGTGCCTGCTCAAGCCTGGCGGCATCGCGATAAACCAGCGCTTTTGCCTGACCTGGCGGCTCTTGCTGAGCAGCGCTTTTCAACTGGGTGAAAATACCTGTCGCTTTAGCAGGTTCGCCCACCGCCATCCAGGCATTAGCGATACGGCGCTGGCCATTGATCGATTCATCCGGCTGCAGCGGTGCCGCTTGCAACCGTTGGCGAGCCTCACTCAGCTTGCCTTGCGCCACATAGGCTTCCACCTCCCCCAGCCGCGCATCCGGGTTATTCGGTTCACGGGTCCGAACCCGCTGATAGTCCGCCAATGCCGCGTCATACTCCCCTCTTTCCAACGCCCAATCAGCCAGGGTCAGGTCGATACGCGTATTTGCCGGTTGTTGGCGCAGATAGGCGATGGCTGCAGGTTCATCACCGCCCGCCCGGAGCTGTTCAGCGTGATCGAGCGTCGCCTGCATCTGCAGCCGCTGCGCCATTTCACGCATATTGTCGTCCCACTGGGCCGGTGGCAGGCTATTGAGATGCGCCAATGCCTGGGTATCGCGATCGCTGCCCGACAGATAGAGAGCGTAGGCGTATATCTGCTGCGGGTCGCTGGGTTTTTTCTGGACCCACTGACGGAACATCTCGTCGGCCTGCTGCGGTTGCCCGGCTTGGCGCAACGCCTGCGCATAGTGATAGGTCAGCCAGACATCATCGGGGTCTTTCTGATGCGCCTGACGGTATTTTTCCGCCGCCTGTGGCCATTGCTGGTGCTGCGCCAGCTCATCCGCCTGCTGCTTCAGCATGTCCAGTTGCAGGCCCTCAAGCGTGCTGCGCATCTTGTTCTGCTGCCCACGAGACAGGCTGTTGAGGTAGGCCAATGCCTTTTGTGGTGACTGCCGCTGGTAAATATTGACCAAACCACGCACCGCACTGCCGCTGCCTGGGTCAAGGCGTAGCGCCTGTTGGTAATAACGTTCTGCGGCAACATCATCCTTACGGGCTACGGCAACGTCACCCAGGCCAATCAGCGCATCACTGTCACTGTTATCAATATGCCGTGCCAGTTGGTATTTCTGTTGCGCCAGCGGCAGGTTATTGGCCTTCAGCGCCTTGTCACCGGCATCGATCGCCATCCAGTAGCGGGTGCTCTGGATTAAGCTCTGCCATTTGTCGCTGTCGTAATTATCCTTATCCGCTTTTTGTGCCTGCAGGAACAGATTTAACGCCTGCTGGCGGTTACCGGCACGGGAATAGGCCAGCCCAAGCGCCCCGAGGACTTCAGCATCCTTGGGCGCGCCAGATAAGGCCTTTTTCAACTCTGGGATTGCGGCACGGCTGCCGCCTTGGTCCACCTGTGCCAACCCGGTGATACGGGCCTGATAAGCCGGATCGGCCAGCAGCGTTTGTTGCCGGGCCAATTCCTGCTGTGCGTTAAGCGCCTGCTCACCGCTTTCAAACACGCCAAGAAAGCGGTTTAACGCGGCTACGCTCTGCGGGCTGACGGGCATCGCTTTGACTTTTTCCAGCCACAGATCCGCCGCATCACCACGGCCAGCGGGATCGGCTGCGACTTTCTGTAACAGCACATAAGCCTGTGCATCCTGACCCTGGCTGAATAACAGCCGCACCAGCGCCATACGCAGCGCTACGTTACCCGGATATTGCTTATCCAGTGCCTGCAACTTTTGTATTGCTGCGGGCTCCTGGCCGGGCAATCGGGCCACCAGCCGCCAATACTCCACGGCCAGATCGAACGTAGGCGGATCGCCCTGGAACAGCTCATCGTATTGGGCTTTGGCTTCCGTCAAGCGCCCTGCAGTCGCCATCAGACGCGCCTGTTGCAGCTTCTGGCGGGTTTCCGGCTGGGTCAGAAGCATGTTCATTTCCGCCTGACGATAAACCGGGGATTGCGGTGCCACGCCTTTAAGCTTGTCCAATTGCTGCTGTGCCACCACCAGATTGCCCTGGCGTAATGCCAAACGCATACGCGCCGAAATCACGTCCGGGTTGTTCGGATCCATCAGTTCAAGGCGATAAAGCGACTGACGAACCAGTTCGTCTTTATTACTGGCCTCACCGATGCGCACCTGCTCCAACAGCCATTGCTCAGGAGCAACGGTTTCAGCGCTCTGCGCCTGCGGCAACATGGCCAGGCCTAAAATCCAGCCTAGTTTAAAGTTACGCATTGGCTGCCCCAGGAGGGTTGAAGTTCACCCTGACGATTAAAACGATAACGTTGCTGATCCCATCCCTGGCCGAACAGCACCAAAGAGGCATTGAAATAGGCGTCATTGCCCAGAGGATTGTCTTTGATGCGCTGGCGCTGAACCGCCAGGGCATCAGGCTGGGCGGCTAGCAGCGGCAACAACGCAGCAGAGAACCCTACCGGGCCATTGCCGGTGGTTTTCCCGCTGGCGGTATCGGCTTTTTCCGGTGGCACGCCAAGCCGTGCGGTGAGAGTAGTCATTGGCTGGAACTGTTTGACCAACGCTGCTTTATGGGGATCGTCATCTGCCAACATTCCGGCCCAGAGATAAACGCGGATGGCATCATAGCTGCCCACATCAGGTTTGACCGGGTCTGGCTGCCAGCCTTTGGTGGCTTGCCAGGCTACCCAGTCCGGTGAGAAACCCTGTGGCGCAGTTTCCAGCAACAAACGCTGGCCGGTTTGCTGCATGGATCGCCAAGGCCCGTTTAATGAGGCAAAACGCGCCAGCAACTGCGGGGGCAGATAGCTGGGGTTAAGCCGCCAGCGGTTTTCCGCGACGAAACCAGTCTTGCCAGGTAACAGCATTGGCCCCAAACCGGGGATATCCGCCACTTCTTCGCGGCCAATCCGTTGCAGCAGCAAGGTACCCAGCGTCTGGTAACGACGGCTGTGCCACAACCGGCCTGCCTCTATCAGATCGTAAGCAATCCATAGATCGGCGTCGGAGGCCGAGTTACTGTCCAGCACCTTCCAGTGGTTTTTATCGTCTTTACCCCACTGCCAGGCAGGCAAATGCGCACTCAGATCGCCAGCGGACAGATTGTTCTCTGTCCATTCCAGCAACTTGTCGAAGGTGGGCCGGTCGTTGGCCACCAGCGCAAAGAACATCCCGTAGCTTTGCCCTTCGGAGGTAGAAATCCGGTTCGGGCTGCTGGGATCGATAACCCGCCCTTCATCACTGATATAAAACTGTTTGTACTGCTGCCAGGCTGGCCATTCACAGGCCGCCGCCGTGCTGAAAGCGCACAGCAACAGCAAGCCAGGTAGCAGACGTTTCAGGCCACAAGCCACCATGTTAATTAATCCCGATCTTCCGGTGACAGACGACGACGGCTATAGGCCTTCAGGCCACGCCGCAGCAACAGTGCCACAATCACCACCACCAGCGCGGCTATCACACCCAAAATCACCGGATGTGTCGACAACGCGTACCAAATACGCTCCCACCACGGCAGATGACCGACATAATAAATATCCCCGACGCGCAGGCTATCGACGCCCGACTCACGGATCACCGCGACCGAGCCAAACACCGCCGCACGTTTGCCGCTATCAAGCAGCGCGTTATTCAGCAGTTCATAACCCCGAGGGCTGTCTGCCAGCAAGGCTATGATACTGCGTTGATCGTGGAAGGGAGACTGCACACCAATAATCGCCGACATGGCACCTTCAGAACTGATGGTGGTTTTGCTGTCCGGCGTGGCGTCATCTTGCTGGATCTCCATTTCCGGCAGCGGCAGTTGCCGCATCGGCTGTTTCACCCAACTCAGCATCGCCTCCACCAACAGACTGATTTTCTTGTCATCCCGCAATTCTGGCGGGATGGTACCAATCAGCAAAATGTCAGCATCCTTATCCTTGGCCTGCGACCAGTCATCCGCCAGCGTGAAGGCCAGCGCTGGATAACCGGTTTGTGCCCCCACATTACCCAGCGCGTTAAGCAGTGCGCTCACCTGGGCTGGCTGCGGCTGTTTGTTCACCAGCACCAGCGTTTGCGAAAGATCGGCCAACCGGCTGAACGGGAAACCGGCATTGGCGAAAGCACGCAGATCGGGCATGGTGATAAAGTGGCGATAACCAGAGAAATCGATAGTAGAACTGCCATCGATCACGGCATGGTTAGGTACCAGCGAATAGGTTTCACAGCGCCCTTCGGCCCCGCTTGCCAGCAGCGTGGTGTAATCGAAATCAAAGCGCAGTTGGTTGGTCGCCCCCAGCTTCAGCGCCGGGATGTTGACCGCCTTGTCCGAATCAATCAGCCCTTGCACCAGCGGCAAACGTAGCAGCTGAGCCCCCTTTTCATTTTCCGGCACCAGGGAATAAGACTGCACAAACTGATTGTTCAGGCTGATGCTCAAGCGTGAACCATCCTGGATACGCGGCGAGGTATAACGATATTTCAGCTGCATATCGATGCCGGTACTGTGGATCAGGAACAGATCCGGCGGCAGATTCATCGACAGCGTGATCGGCCCAGGCTCAACGCCATCGGTCTGCAACTGTTGCGCATATTGCTGCAATTCGCTGAACTTCATTGCCCGGTCGGTTCGCACCCAATTTGGCGCATCGTACGGCTGGCGGGTAGCCAACTGTTCCACTTTGTCGACGGTCAGGGTCTGGCCACGGAACAGGATATTGCCCTGGGCGATCCCCTTCACCGCAGTAATCAGATCATTGTCGTCACGCCCCAGC
Source organism: Serratia sp. L9 (assembly GCF_050632285.1). Lineage (NCBI taxonomy): Bacteria > Pseudomonadati > Pseudomonadota > Gammaproteobacteria > Enterobacterales > Yersiniaceae > Serratia > Serratia sp. L9. The sequence goes on from NZ_CP192591.1 coordinate 889,176, forward strand.
ACCAATAACAGCTTCACATAAGGGTTATCGGGGTGGCCTATCATCTCCACCGTTGGTCCGTTTACCGCCGGGTAGTCTTTCAGGAAGTCCGGGCGCTGCTTGTTGGTGGCAAATACGATAGCGTGCTGATCAGGCAATCGATTGAATAATGTCGGGAATGACTGGCCGCGCCACTGCGCGACGGTGCCAAACCAAGAGGCCAGGATCCCGGCGGCACGCTGTTGCGTCAGATCCGGCTGACCGGCAAAGACCATTGGCAAAGTTAATGGCCGGTTGTCTCGGCTGTCGAAGAATGGCTCAGGGAAATGCGAAAGCTCATTTTTCAATGGCAGCGTCTGGAAGCGCAGGTTCAGCGAGCTGGACTTGCTCACGTCCAGCCACAGCGTGCTGTTGGCCGGATTTTCACAAATGTTCTGATAATGGCCAACAAACGCCAGACGTATGCGGTTAAAATCGGTGATATAGCGCGGATCGATCGGCATCTGGATGCGATTAGGTTTACCCAGTTGCTCTTTGGTGATGGTAGTGACGCCCATCAGCTCATCATTGAGATAGACCTTGAGGTGCGACTCCACCGGGATCAGGGAAGGCGATGGGGTAAACTCCAGATCCAGCATCGCCTGCGAAACCACTTCATCGCTGCGCACGCCAAACTCCACCTGCCCCTCAGGGCGGATCCCCCGCAAACTAAAAGTACCCGGCGGTGGAGCAATCTTGGCAAAGGGGAGTTGAACGTCGCGTACCGGCGCACTGGGCGCTTGCGCAACCGGAGCAATGATAGGCGCGCTGACCGGAGCTTCAGCCGCAGTGGCCACGGGGGTGACTCAATGGCCGTTGGCGCGCTGGCAGTTTCTGCCTGAGACAATGTACTGATGCCCAAGGCCAATGCGGTAAACCAGTTTATTTTTCTCGTCATCGTATCATCATCAATGTTAGAGCCGGTTCACCAGGCAAGCGAACGGGCGGTTGCGACACACAGTCTATGCCACTGTTTCCTGTGCTGCTGAAACTCGGCCTCTCCCAACGCCATGAGGAATAAACGACATAATCCAGGTAGCTAGCGTGGTAAAGCCGATAATCATTTTGCGAACGGCTGGCGGTGCATAATCCGCCATACGCAGATAGCCGTGGAAACCCAGCATCAGAACGTCACGCAGGCTGTCCACAGGCCGGTCTTCAGGGAACCCGTCCTGCCACAGTGCCCAGGTATCGGCACGCGCAAAGGTGCACTGAATAAATTCGATATGCTGGCGTGTAGATAGCTCCACCAGGCGGATCCCGGCAAAGCGGCCATTAACGCGCGTCACCACGCAGGGGAAGCTGAATTCCTGCTGGCCGCGTTTGAGCAACAAGGCGATCCGGTCGCCCTCTTTGAACTGATCTGACACCCGCATCTCTATGCCAACCCCGCCGTCGGAATAATCACGCAGCGTGCAGGGGAACAGATGCCCATCGGCCCGGGCCACCGACGCTGGCATCGCGATTTCCACGCGGTGCGATTGGCGTACCTGCCTGGCTTCCACCGACACCGCTACCGCCCCGCCGAGGATTGTCATGTTGTAGATCACCCATACCAGACTGATGACTACCGTCATCACCTCATCAGCCGGGCCATAGAAAAGACGCCATAAACCAAACCCCAAACCGGCAAAATTGAGCATTACCAGGAACAAATACGGTCGGCTAATTACCCAGTCGACGTGTTCTTCCTCCACCAAACCGCCTTTGGAAGTGACATTGAACTTACCTTTATGCGGATTGAGCAGCGCCACGGTGGTTGGCCGGGCGATATACCAGGCCAGCACGGTTTCGTAGATTTCACTCCAGAATGAGTGGCGGTATTTACCCTGAATACGCGAGTTGGTCAGGCTGGCGTGGATCATATGGGGCAGCACATAAAGCGCGATCGCCAACGCCGGGGCAAAGATGATATAGGCATGCATTAACAGAAATGCCAGCGGTGCCGTCAGGAAGATCAACCTTGGGATGCCGGACAGGAAATGCAGCATGGCGTTGGCATAACACAGGCGCTGCGCCAGCCTCAGCCCTTTGCCCAACAGCGGGTTATCCAGCCTGAAGATCTGCACCATACCGCGTGCCCAGCGAATGCGCTGGCCGATATGGGCCGACAGGCTTTCTGTCGCCAAACCGGCAGCCTGAGGGATACGGATATAAGCAGACGAGTAACCGAGACGGTGTAGGCGCAATGAGGTATGGGCATCTTCGGTCACGGTTTCCACCGCAATGCCGCCGATTTCATCCAACGCACTGCGGCGCAGGATGGCACAGGAACCGCAGAAGAAAGCGGCATCCCACATATCATTCCCATCCTGCACCAATCCGTAGAACAAGGTGCCTTCGTTCGGCGTCTGGCGAAAACGCCCCAGGTTGCGTTCAAACGGATCGGGTGAGAAGAAGTGGTGCGGCGTCTGCAACATCGCCAGACTCTTATCTTTGAAGAACCAGCCCACGGTCAGTTGCAGGTAAGAACGGGTAGGAACGTGGTCGCAATCGAAGATGGTGACAAACTCGCCGGTCGCATACTTCAGGGCATTGTTGATGTTTCCGGCTTTGGCATGTTCATGGGTGGGTCGTGCGATATACCTGACCCCCACTTCTTCGGCAAAGGCTTTAAATTCAGGCCGGTTACCGTCATCAAGGATGAAGATATTGATTTTGTCTTTCGGCCAGTCGATGCCCAACGCCGCGTAAATAGTCGGTTTCACCACGCCCAGATCTTCGTTATAGGTCGGCACCATCAGGTCGATAACCGGCCAGGTGCTGCTGTCGGCAGGCATCGCCACCGGCTGGCGGTTCAATGGCCAGACGGTCTGGAAGTAGCCCAGCACCAGCACCACCCAGGCGTAAGTTTCCGCTATCAGCAACAGTAAACCGCACACCAGGCTGACGGGATCGTCCCAATTCAGCGTGGCGGTATAGCGCCACCACAGATAACGACAGGAAACGGTCAACGACAATACGATCAGCATCAGGCTCGGCAAACGGCCAGGAACACGGCGCACCACCATGGCGATGCACCACAGCAACAGCACGAATACAAACTGCGCCGGTAGCTCAAAAGGTTGGGAAATACACAGCAGCGCCAGCACCGTGGCCAGCATTGCGGCGAGAATAAACAACGCGCGCCGCACATATCGGTTCATCCGGCTGAGGCGCTGCACCGAACGCGCCTCTATCCCGGCCTCCTGCAGGCGTTGCGGTAAGCGCTGCAACCAATTGATATAACGCAGTTGCAGGTTTTGCCAACCGGCAAAATGGTAACGCCCCATCGGCGCGGGGCCGCTGCGCGTCACCAGCAGCCAGATTACCTGCAAGAAGTAACGCACCAGATCTGCTGGCCGTGGACGATTAGGCGAAATATGCGGGAACCAATAGCTGCGGCCATCGTTCACTTTTTGCCAGGCCGGGGATTCCAGCCGCAGCAACAGCCAGCCCAAGGCTACCATCAGTGTGGTGAGAAAAGCGGTAAATGCGGAGGCGCCAGCACGGCGGTAAGCGCGATAACGCGCCTGCACCACCCGGTGAACGGGGGGCACCAGTAGCAGGTTCAGTACCCGGCTCATTGCGCCGGGTCCTGTAGATTAAGCAGGCACCAGTTGGCCAGCGTCAGAACTTCATCGGCCGCCAGGCTTTCTGGCCGGTACTCTCCCAGCGGTTGTTTCACCGCCATCGCCTCCGCCAGGGCTTCATCCCGATGGATCACCAGCGGTAGCAGGCCCACCAACGTTTGCAGCCACAGCTGGTGCAGATCCTGTTGCAGCAGGTTAGCCGATGAGTAGCGATTTATCAGGAAGTGGCAGCCAACAGGCATGGGCTGCTGATACAGACGCGCATGGCAATTGGCATCGGGGGAAAGCATCAGGAATACGCAGTCTGCCAGCGCCAGCTGTTGCTCGATCAGGGGATTATTGCCCGCCGGGATATCCAGCAGGATCCAGCGATAATGCCCTGAGGCCCGCAATTGAGCCAGAAACTCCCGCCAGCGTTCCGGCGCCTCCAGAGTCTGCTGCTGTAACTGACGCTGTTCGACCAGGTTCAAACGGCCAAACGGCAGAAAATCGAGACTTTTGCTGTAGCGCATTGCCCCCTGCTGCAAGTCTGCACCATCCAACTGCGCCCGCGCCCAGCCACGCTTCAGACTGAAAGGGGTATTAAAATGCAAACGTAACAGATTATCCGGCGAGAGATCGATGGCCAGCACCGACTCACCCAATTGCTGTAATGCCCAGGCCAGCGCCGCCGTCACCGACGTTGCGCCAATTCCGCCCCGCACCCCTTGCAGCGCAATGACTGGCATAACTCAGCTACTCCCCGTTTTTTTCGCCAACTCAGCCAACAGCGGCCAACGCGTCATCATTTGCGTTAACCGTTCCTGCCGTGAAATATCGATATAGTTCAGCTTGGGCAAAGAAAAAGCATGGCTTAATGCCTGCAGGTCGTCTTCAATTTCCAACGGAACCTGAGCATGAAAGCTCATCCACTCATCATTATTCATCTTGCCGCCTTAAAATATAGGCTAATGTTAAATGACTATAGCAACGTTCAGAAAAAACAGGGGCAATAAGATGAATCCAAACGGATATAATCGATCACTGCGCCAAATTTGCTATGATAATTTCAACGTTACGTTTTTAATGTGACGAAAGTTGGTTGGTCTGCTTCACTTTCAACGAAAGTAGAATAAATCCATGGCTCAAACTTTTGTATTAGGTATCCGGCGTATTTGGCAGGAATTATCGGTAATGCAATCCCCAGGATTTTATTGGGTCAATGTCGATCGTCAGGCCGATGCCAATTTGCTTTGCCGGCAAATTATTGCGTCCCAAACCGAAAACAGCCCATTGGCTTTGATTTGCAGCGGTGATCAACCGGATAACTTACTGGCCGAACCTTTTCCCTGCGCATTAAAAAAGTTTCCTTTATATACCTTGCCGGAAAAGAAAGCGGCGCTGTGGCATCTCAGCGACGATTTGATGCGCACGTTAAAAACTGAAAACCGATTGCTGATCCTGCTGGCTCACGCCAGCCTGTGGCAAACCTTTACCAGCGAGGAACTGCGCGCCTGGGCCTCTAAGCTCGGCAAATGGCTGAACCAACAGCAGTGCACGCTGCTCATCCTCAGCCACGGCAGCGGTGTCAACAAGCTGAAAGGCCAGTTGAGCGCCGAACACCGTATCCTCAACGGCCTGGCCAGCCTGCAATGGCAACAGGACAGCGCCCAATATCTGGTGAACTGGTGGAGCACGGCCAACGGCATCAACGCCAACCAGCTGTTTACCCTGACCCAGAGCGCGCAAGGCTGGCAAGGGGAGGACGACAGCAATAAACCCTCCCCCACGGCGGAACGCAACGACGAAAGCCTATGCCTGGCCGAACAGCGTATTCTGGAGGGAGCCCCTCCGCTGTCGGCCAACTGGCGGCTGTTCAACAGCAATCAGCAACTGATGCAGCGCGGTATGGCGACGATAGCCGCCACGCTGATTTTCGCCCTGTATCAGAGCGATGAAATTGATGAGCTGGCGCACTTTATCCACAGCCTGCGCCGCAGCCGGGGTGACGGGTTGAAAATTGTGGTGCGCGAAATGAGCGCCAGCCTGCGTTACAGCGATGAGCGGTTGCTGCTGGCCTGCGGAGCCAACCTGATTGTGCCCCATGTGGCACCTCTTTCCAGCTTCCTGACCATGCTGGAGGGCATTCAGGGCCAGCGGCTATCACGCCATGTTCCGGCGGATATTGATGCCTTGCTGGCCGGGCTGCGCCCCTTGCCATTAAAAGGCTATATGCCGCTGGAGGATTTCAGCAAAGCGGTGATTTCCCTGATGGAAAACACACTGTTGCCGGAAGATGGCAAGGGCGTAATGATCGCCCTGCGCCCTGCCCCAGGGTTAACCGCCCGCCAATCAATGACGCTGTGCCATCTGCGCCGTTTTGGCGATGTCATGACCGTAGCGCAGAACCGCTTGTTCCTGTTCCTCTCCACCTGCAGGATTAACGATCTGGAGACCGCATTGAAATTTATTTTCCGCCTGCCAGTCAGCGAGGCGTTCAGTAACCGGGTAGTCTGGCATCAGGATGTGGATATCACCGCCAAAATCAGATTACTGGCACAACATATCGAGCTGTCACTACCGGTGGCCAAGCAGCAGCCCGAGGCTGTCAAAACCCACGCGGCGGTAACAGAAGATCAGGCAGAACGCCGTGAACCTGTGCCCTTCACGCTCTTGAGTTATGGGCTGGAGGAGCGAACATGACCGGCCTTGGCGATATTATCCAGTTGGTTTTCCTGTGTGCACTCGTCTTTATTCCATTGGGATATGCGTTGCATCGCCGTTTCCCCAACGGGTTCCAGGCTTGGCAAAACCTGTTGTTATCACCGCGCTACTTAAAGTCGGCTGGACTCTGGGTGCGCGAAGGTTCCACCTCAAAGATTAAGCGTAAAAAACCACAATGACGGATAAAGACAACACGCAAACCGGCAATACTCTGTGGCGCTACTGGCGCGGTCTCGGTGGCTGGAACTTCTATTTTCTGGCCAAATTCGGCCTGCTGTGGTTTGGCTATCTGAATTTCCATGCGCTGCCCAATCTGGTGTTTATGGCATTTTTGCTGATGCCGATCCCCTCGCCACGTTGGCACCGCTGGCGGCATATCATTGCCATTCCGATCGGTATCGGCCTGTTCTACCACGACACCTGGCTGCCCGGGATTAACAGCATCCTCAGCCAAGGCTCGCAACTCACCGGTTTCAGCGCCCAGTATCTGCTTGAACTGGTCGATCGCTTTATCAACTGGCAGATGATAGGTGCCGGTTTTGTGTTGCTGATCGGCTATCTGTTCCTGGCGCAATGGATCCGCGTGACGGTGTTTACCGTCGCGGCGCTGGTATGGCTGAACCTGATCACTATTGCTGGCCCGGCAATGTCGTTATTGCCTGCGACCAGCCAGGTTGCGGCGTCTGATGCGACACCCGCGCCAACCACGGCGGCAGCCCCGGCTGGCAATCTTCCCGCCGCCAATGGCCCTCCGACCAGCGCCAATCTCACCGCCTATCTGAACAAGTTTTACGAGCAGGAGAAAGCCAGGACGACCACCTTCCCAACCGCCCTGCCCGCCGATGCGCAGCCGTTTGATGTGTTGATCATTAACATCTGTTCGCTGGCCTGGGCCGATATGGATGCCGTCAATCTGCAAAACCACCCGCTGTGGGCGAAGATGGACATCATGTTCACCAACTTCAACTCGGCTACCGCCTACAGCGGCCCGGCGGCAATCCGCCTGCTGCGCGCCAGCTGTGGCCAGACTTCGCACCACGATCTGTATCAACCGGCCAATCAGCAATGCTACCTGTTTGATAATCTGGCCAGGCTGGGCTTTAAACAGCAACTGATGCTGGACCACTCCGGCGTATTCGGTAATTTCCTGAAAGAGCTGCGCGAACAAGGGGATATGCAGGCACCGCTGATGTCACAGGCCGGTATCAGTAATCAGTTGGCCTCGTTCGACGGTGAACCGATATATAACGATTTGGAGTTGCTCAACCGCTGGCTTGAACAACAGAAAAAAGAGGGTGATGCCCGTACCGCAACCTTCTTCAATACCATTCCGCTGCATGATGGCAACCGGCTTGTCGGCACCAACAAGAGTGCCGATTACCAGCCAAGGGCGCAAAAGCTGTTCGATCAGTTGAACACCTTCCTGGATGAGCTGCAGAAATCGGGGCGCAAAGTGATGGTAGTGGTGGTGCCGGAACACGGTGCGGCCCTGGTGGGCGACAAGATGCAGATGTCCGGGCTGCGTGATATTCCGAGCCCGAATATTACCCATACGCCAGTTGGCATAAAACTGATCGGGATGCAGGCTCCACATCAGGGCAGCCCGCTGGAGATCAAGACCCCGAGCAGTTATCTGGCGATGTCTGAGCTGATCTCGAGACTGGTTGATGGCAAGGTATTCACCGCGCCGAGCGTCGATTGGCAAGCTTTAACGCGTGACCTGCCTCAGACCGCCGTGATTTCCGAGAACGACAATGCCATCGTGATGCAATATCAGGGCAAGCCATATATTCGCCTTAACGGTGGCGACTGGGTACCTTATCCTCAGTAAGCGGTGGGGAAGCTGGCCAGAGGCAGAAACCATGCTGTAGGGGCGCTGCATGCTGCGCCCATTTGGTTTCGATAGTCATCCATTGAGGGATGGAAACAACGAAGCAAGCCATATGGTACAGGGCGTAGAGGCCATTCTTTGCCGCAGTTTCAACAAACAGTCCCCGCGACCAGAACTCACGCGTAGTGTATTTGAGTGCCAGCGTTTCAATCAGGCATTTTGCGAAAGGAAAGAGGACTGCTGACAGCCCAAAGATGAGGTACATACCTACCGAATGGCCCTGATTGAAACCGGTGTAATCGATATACACTGCCAAGCCCCCACAGAGAACCATACACTACATTCTTTAGATAAAATGCCTTGGTCATCACCACGTCTCCCGCATTGCTCCTGCACATTGGTTTCTATTTTACTATTCTAGCCATGCGAAGATGCTGCCCCCTGCAGAAAAGCGTATGAAAGAGAACAACACAGGGGAAAATCCTGTTCACCGGACAGCTGGCATCATCCCCCGGACACTGGAACTACATCTGTCAGCAGATTTCCTAATTTTACAGGGAACGGAAAGCAGATACTGATAACGGTGGCCTAATTCCGCTAGCACTATTCATTTTTCGGTTCCCTCCTTATCTAGAAAATTTCTTTTAATTTTTGTATCAACATCCACACGACACATCTCTATCGACTCGGCAAACTCACTAAAATAAAACACTGTTTATACACAGATGATTGCTATGTGTATTATGAGTTTTAAAGCTTGGTTAATTTTCGAAAACCGAAAACGGAGAATATAAAATGTCTGACGTAATGATTGTAACAGCTAAACCTTTAACACCAGGTAATATGGCCGGTTTAGGCGTAGTCGTATCTTCACCAAATATCCCATCAAATGAGCAAATAATAACTATGGCGGTGAGGCCATATTGCCAGAGTGACGATGGACTCATGACGCTTTTGTCAGCCTAATTAACACATTGGCTAATAAAGATGCAAATGAAATTGGCTCTCTTCTTACTTTGCCGCTTATAGCGAAAAACAAGTTGTGTGGAAAGGTAAGTTAAGCAATGGTATTTGGTGGAATTATTATGATTCAACGCATCATCCTTATCCATTTGGTCAAGCTCCTGGTCAATTTGATTTTAAGCGTGATGCTGTAAAAGAGTTTACAGGAGGTGTTGTTACCCCCGTTGCCGCACTTGCTTATTATATTCTTGGCAATGGGGAGGAGCGAAGGATTAAGATTGAAAACATTAGAATGAAATTGAAAGCATCCGATATTCCTCCAGTAATGAGCGTTATCAATAGTGGGCAAGTCGGGGTGTTTGATATTTCATCCAACTTCACGAGAGAGACTTCCAAGAATGGCATGATCCCATGCCGCCTACCTTGGTAACATTACGCTGAAAACGGAGGGGATCCTATCCATACAGCAAAATGGTGTCTGGAATTACAATGGGGTTATAAGAGCATATAATAAGACCTTTGATGCAAACCCTAGCTCGCATCGGAGGTACATTAGGCGAAAGCAACCACTATATTACCTGCCATCAACGGAAAACCATATACAATTACCATTCCTGGTGATCTCCCAGAAAAATATAGTGGTAAGAGATAATAATATCTGTTCACCCCTTTATTTTAAAGGGGCGAAATTTCCGGATGAATATTCTATATTCCCATCACGGCACTTATAAAGTGCAAAGTATTCCTTTTTATGCTGTATACCGCCAGCAATAAATGGCAAGAGGATCACGTCAGAACCTGTGATATTATTTTTATCAAAAATTAAGTCTGGCTTTTGTGTCCCTAAAACTTCGGAGTCCTTTTCCCACCGAGGCATTCTAATTTTATAGAAATCATCCTGAACAACACTGATTAATTCATCTACTTTTTCATAGTTACAAACTTGAAATTCTTCTGCTGCTGCCACAGTCGAAGAAAAAGTTGATAAAATGTAAAGTGTCATAAAAACTTTCACCCACTGCATAATTTTCTCTCTTATTAACTTCACGTAATAATAATATTCTTGCACGCAATGCAAGATGCAATTCAATTAAGCTATCTTCCTTTTGTGAAGTTTGCGTGAAGTCGGCATAACTTTAAAATATATTCTGAAGTATTTCGATGAGCAAAAGAAATAGGAGTGAGGCCATTAAACAACGTGTATTGACAACAGCCAAGGGCCATCAGCGGCTTTCAGGACGACAAAGCGAGATCGAAAAAATAACAGCGTTTAACAAAACCATGACCGAAATTACCCGCCTGCCGTTGAGCGTCTAACGCCGCATCGCACACAGCAGATTTCTGAGCCGCACCCATAAAAAACGCCGGTATCGCTACCGGCGTCAGATTGAGAACAACATGGCAGTGTTGCTGAGGTAAGTTGCCAGCCTGGAGAGCGGCCTCAAGACCCAGCCGTTTCTTCCTGGTCGACAGCAAAACAGGCCACCATCTGGTCACCATACTGCTTGAGCTGTGGTTGCAACTGGGTGCAGGTGCCAAAGGCACGACGGCAGCGAGCGTTAAACGCACAGCCCGGCGGCGGGTTCATCGGGCTAGGCAGCTCACCGGTCAGTTTGATGCGCTCACGGCGCATATCCGGGTTCAGACGCGGCGTAGCAGATAGCAGTGCCTGAGTGTACGGATGGCGCGGATTATTGAAAATGGCGTCTTTACTGCCTTTCTCCACGCAGCGGCCGAGGTACATCACCATCACTTCATCAGCAATGTGTTCCACCACCGACAGATCGTGAGAGATGAACACGTATGACAGCCCCAGATCCTGCTGCAGATCCATCATCAGATTCAGCACCTGCGCACGCACCGACACGTCCAGCGCGGAAACCGGCTCATCGGCAATCACCACATCCGGGTTGAGCATCAGACCACGCGCAATAGCAATACGCTGGCGTTGACCACCGGAGAACATATGCGGATAACGATCATAATGTTCGGTTTTCAGACCGACCTTCGCCATCATCTCCAACGCTTTTTCACGCCTTTCGGCCCGGCTCAACTCGGTATTGATCTGTAACGGCTCCTCAAGGATCTGCCCGACTTTCTTACGCGGGTTCAACGATCCGTAAGGATTCTGGAACACGATCTGGATCTTCTGGCGGCGTAGCTTCTCCGCCGTAACGTCCGGCTTGAGCAAATCTTGCCCCTGATAGTAAAGCTCACCACCGGTCGGCACTTCAATCATGGTCAGCAGACGACCCAGCGTGGACTTGCCACAGCCAGATTCCCCCACTACCGCCAGCGTCTTGCCGCGCTCAAGGGTAAAGGAAACGCCATCCAGCGCTTTTACCAGCCGTTCCGGGGCAAACAACCCCTTCTTGACCGGGTAATGTTTTTTCAGGTCAATAGCCTGCAATAAAGGGTAGTTCTGGCTCATACGGTCGGCCTCCCCGCATCATCCAGCGGTGTGTGACATTTAACCTGACGGCCAGGAATGCTACGCAGTTCCGGCTCTTCTACACGGCAACGTTCTGTGGCATACGGGCAACGTGGGTTCAGCAGGCAGCCTTCTGGCCGATCATATTTACCCGGCACCACACCCGGCAGTGAAGCCAGACGCGCCTTGTCGGTAGCAAACTCCGGCAAGGCACGCAGCAGCGCCTGAGTGTACGGATGGCGTGGCGCACGGAAGATTTCCGATGACTTACCGGACTCCACCACCTGCCCGGCATACATCACGATGATGTGATGTGCCGCTTCGGCCACCAGCGCCAGATCGTGAGTGATCAGCAGCAGCGCCATGTTTTCGCGCTGTTGCAGCTCGAGCAGCAACTCAATGATCTGTGCCTGAATGGTCACGTCGAGCGCGGTAGTCGGCTCATCGGCAATCAGCAGTTTTGGCCGGCAGGCGATCGCCATGGCGATCATCACGCGCTGGCTCATCCCACCGGAAAGTTGGTGCGGGTAAACATCCAGCCGCGAGGCCGGATCGGGAATACCGACCTGATTGAGCAGATCGATAGCTCGCTGGCGACGAGTGCGACGGTTGCCGCCCTGATGCACCTTCAGCGCCTCCATAATCTGGTAGCCCACGGTGTAGCACGGATTGAGGCTGGTCATCGGATCCTGGAAAATCATCGCCACTTCGGAACCCACCAGTTGGCGGCGTTCCTTTTCAGAGATTTTCCGCAAATCCTGGCCGTTAAACTCCAACTTATCGGCCATGACTTTACCGGGGTAATCAATCAACCCCATGATCGCCAGCGAACTGACGGACTTACCGGAGCCGGACTCGCCGACAATACCCACTACCTGGCCTTGTTCCACGCTATAACTGATTCGGTCTACCGCGCGGAACGGCGCGCCTTCGTCACCGAAGTGCACCGAAAGCTTGTCTACATTCAATAACGCCATGGTCCGTTCCTCGTTACTGCTTGAGTTTAGGGTCGAGAGCATCACGCAACCCGTCACCCATCAGGTTAAATGCCAAAACCGTCAGCAGAATTGCCACCCCTGGGAAGGTCACAACCCACCAGGCACTTTGTGCGAACTGCAAAACGTCGGAGAGCATGGTGCCCCACTCCGGCGTTGGCGGTTGCGCACCCATGCCCAGAAAGCCGAGCGCGGCCATGTCCAGGATAGCGTTCGAGAAACCAAGAGAAGCCTGCACGATTAGCGGTGCCAGGCAGTTTGGCAAGATATTGACGAACATCTGTCGAGTTGCCCCGGCCCCCGCTACGCGGGAAGCCGTGACGTAATCACGGTTCACTTCTACCAGCACCGCGGCGCGGGTCAGACGGACATAGTGCGGCAGGGCCACAAAGGTCAGCGCCAGCGAGGCGTTAACGATTGACGGGCCAAATACCGCCACCAGTACCAGAGCCAACAGCAGGCTTGGCAGCGCCAGCATGATGTCGACCACACGCATGATGATGGCATCGACCACGCCGCCGAAGTAACCGGCCAGCAGGCCAAACACCACGCCCATAATCAGCGAGAGCACCACCACCAGGCAACCAACCAGCAGCGAGAGCCTGGCACCGTACATCAGGCGCGACAACACATCACGGCCCACATCGTCGGTACCCAACAGGTATTGCCAGCTGCCGCCTTCCTGCCAGACCGGTGGTCTGAGCAAGGCATCACGGAACTGTTCGGCTGGCGCATGCGGAGCCAGGAACCCGGCCCCCAGCGCAATAATCAGCATGATAACGATATAAATCAGGCCAACAACGGCCCCTTTGTTGCGCTTGAAATAGTGCCAAAACTCCTGGAGTGGGGTCATTGGCTTCGGCGCACCTTTCACTACAGACTCGGTAATTTGAGACATCAGAGCGCCCCTTATTTCTTGTGGCGAATGCGCGGGTTAACGACGCCGTAGAGCACGTCTACCAGCAGGTTAACCAGAATAATCATACAGGCGACCAGCAACACGCCACCCTGGACAACCGGGTAATCCCGGCGTTGCAGCGCATCCATCAGCCAGCGGCCCAATCCCGGCCAGGAGAAGATGGTTTCGGTCAGGATCGCCCCGGCCAGCATGGTGCCGACCTGAAGACCAATCACGGTGACCACCGGCAGCAAGGCGTTACGCAGTGCGTGTACCACGATCACCCGCATACGGCTCACCCCTTTGGCGCGCGCGGTACGAATGTAGTCTTCCCCAAGCACTTCCAGCATCGAGGAACGGGTCATACGCACAATAACTGCCAGCGGAATGGTGCCCAATACGATAGCAGGCAGGATCATATGCATCACGGCATCGATGAAGTCGCCTGGCTCACCCCAGATCAGGGTGTCGATCAGCATAAATCCGGTCAACGGCAGGCTGTCGTCGAGGAATACCGTATCGCTTATTCGCCCCGATACGGGCGTGAGATTGAGCTGCACCGACACCAGCATGATCAGCATCATGCCCCACCAGAAAATCGGCATCGAATAGCCGGTCAGCGAGACCCCCACGGCGGTATGATCAAACACCGAACCGCGTTTGACCGCCGCCAGCACCCCCACAGGAATACCGACAATCACCGCGAAAAGCATCGCGCAGAAACCCAGCTCCAGGGTGGCCTTAAAGCGGGGGACAAACTCTTCCCAAACGGAAATACGGCTCTTGAGGGACGTACCCAGATCGCCATGCAGCACGTTGGTTACGTAATGGAAATATTGTTGATAGAGCGGTTTGTCCAGCCCCATCTCGGCCATGAGCTGTGCATGGCGCTCTGCGGAGATCCCGCGTTCCCCGGCCATGATGGTCACCGGATCGCCGGGGATCATATGGACGAATGCAAAAGTCAGCAATGTTATGCCGATAAACGTTGGGATAACTAACCCCAAACGTCGGAGTATGAACTGCAACATATCCCGAACTCTCTGTATAAAGTGCCTGGTAGCTCATCGTCCGCCAGGCTTATTAAAACTCACACTCTTCACGACATTCTTCTGGGGACGGGAATGCAGGGGCGCAACGTATTGCGCCCCTGCAAATTCGGTCCCAAAACCGGCCTTATCGGGCAGGATTAATCCAGAGAAACGTTCTCAAAGTGATGCTTACCAAGCGGATCCACCACATAGCCCTTCACTTCTTTACGCACTGGCTCGTAAACGGTTGAGTGAGCAATAATCAGTGCCGGAGCCTGATCGTGCATCACCACCTGAGCCTGCTTGTAAAGTTCTACGCGTTTTTCGTGGTTCGATTCGGAACGAGCAGGTTGGATCAGATCCTCAAATGGCTTGTAACACCAACGGGAGTAGTTGGAGCCATCTTTCGCCGCTGCGCAGCTGAACAGCGTAGCGAAGAAGTTGTCAGGGTCCCCATTGTCACCGGTCCACCCCATCATTACCGTCTGGTGTTCACCATCTTTGGCACGCTTGAGGTATTCGCCCCACTCGTAAGAAACGATCTTGGCATTCACGCCAATCTTCGCCCAGTCGGACTGGATCATTTCCGCCATGCGGCGAGCGTTCGGGTTATACGGACGCTGTACCGGCATTGCCCACAGATCGATAGAGAAACCGTCTGGCATACCCGCTTCTTTCAGCAGTTCTTTGGCCTTGTCCGGATTGTATGCGTAATCCTGCACCGCATCGTTGTAGCCCCACATGGTTGGTGGGATCAGGTTCTTGGCAGGCTGGCCTGCACCCTGATAAACCGCGTCAATGATGGCTTGTTTGTTCACCGCCATGGTCAGCGCCTGACGCACTTTCACGTTATCCAGCGGTTTTTTCTCAACGTTGAACGACAGATAGCCCACGTTCAGGCCAGGCTGTTCCATCAGGTTGAGGGTTTTGTCCTGCTTCATACGAGCGATGTCAGCCGGGTTCGGGTACGGCATGACCTGGCACTCGTTTTTCTGCAGTTTGGCATAACGCACCGAGGCGTCTGGCGTGATGGAGAATACCAGGCGATCGATCTTCGGCTTGGTGCCCCAGTAGCCTTCAAAGGCCTTGTAGAGGATCTTGGAGTCTTTCTGATACTGCAACAGCTGGAACGGACCGGTACCGACAGGGTTCAGATCCACTTTCTCCGGCGTGCCGGCTTTCAACATATTGTCGGCGTATTCCGCAGACAGGATGGAAGCAAAGTCCATACCCAGGTCAGCCAGGAATGGGGCTTCCGGACGTGTCAGCGTGAAACGCACGGTATTGTCGTCCACTTTCTCGACTTTGCTGATCAGCTCCCCCATGCCCATACCCTGGAAGTATTCATAGCTACCGCCAGAAACCTTGTGGTAAGGGTGGTTCGGATCGAGCTGGCGCATAAAGGAATAAACAACGTCGTCAGCATTGAAATCACGGGTCGGTTTGAACGCTTTACTGTCTTGCCACTTCACGCCTTTGCGCAGGTGGAAGGTATAGGTTTTGCCGTCTTCGCTAACGTCCCATTTCTCGGCCAGGCCAGGTTCCAGCTCGGTGGTACCCAGTTTGAACTCGACCAGACGGTTATAAATTGGCACTGAGCTGGCATCATAGGTGGTGCCGGAAGTGAACAACTGCGGGTTGAACCCTTCAGGAGAACCTTCAGAACAGTAAACCAGTGTCTTTGCCTGTACGCTGGCCGCAACGGTCAACGCAATCAGCCCAATACCGAATTTCAGAATCCCTGATTTACCCAAGGAACTTGTCATCGCTAGTGCTCCGTATGTGATGTGATGTGTGTAATTACTGCCAGGCCCTATATTTTTTATTGCACTGCCTGTGCAGTCGGTGCCCGAGAGCAGGAGGAAAAAAGTGCGAGAGTGCCGGATGGAACGCATCACGGCTGGGCGTTTTAAGCGCGTGTGAGCCACTCATACACCTATCGCTCTTATCCCTGAGGTTACCAAATTGCCAACTGTTTTGAGTGTCGTCAATATAACCAGTAGGGATTTACATAGACTGTGAGAAACAGCAAACAAACATAAAAAAAACCTTTCCGTAACAGTTACAGCATTAAAATTTATGCTAAGCGCCATTTTTCAGGGTAATGAGCTATGTAACAGAACGCATCCAGCGTTAAGCTCCGATAAAAAACTAAAAAAGTTTGTTACTGAATGATGAATATCTGAACGGTTATTTTTGTGATCAAGGTAAAAGACAGTAGGAAATGCTGAAGCGCCACCCGAAAGAGTGAGGGAAGTGGACGTTTTTTGAACGGGGGTTGGCCACAATTTGTGTGATGCAAAAAACTCTCACCGGGGAAATAAGCCGGGGATAAATCGCCCCCGGCATAGCGACACTCCTATTACTGCCCCGTGGCCGAATTACCCAGGCTGGCGTTCATATTGTTGAGAATATCACCGTTATCGGCGTCGATTTCCCACGAAAATAGCCCGCCCAACTGCTTATCCAACACATATTTGCCTTTTGCCTGGATGGAGCGTGCATCGTCGAAGGTGATCAGATCGCCGCTAGAGGCTTTGAACACGTAAGGTGCTTCTGCCGTGGCGTCGTAGCTGTATACCCATTCGCCGCTCATATTCTCATTAGCGATCTGACGATAATCTACGATACCGTTCTCCCAGGTGCCTTTAACTGGCCCGGTGGCCGTACCGCTGAACGGGTTGTTGTTCTGGTAGCCGTTCACGCCGGTCCAACCACGCCCGTACATTGCTGCTCCCACCACAATTTTACCCGGCTTGACCCCCTGTGCCAGCAGTGCATTGACGCCGTTACTGGTGGTATAAGCAGTATCCGGTTTCCAGGCAGGTGCATTCAGCGCCGTCTGGTGGCCCAGATTTTTCAAATCGAACGCCCCATAGAAGTCATAACTCATCAGGAAAATATGATCCATCGCGTTCTGCGCCGTGTTGTAATCCACCTTGTCGATTTTGTCCTTACCCGCGCTGATAGCCGAAGTCAGCTCGTATTTGCGACCCGTCTCTGCCGAAAGCTGATCCAGCATGGCGCGCAAATCCTTCATCAATTGGACGTAAGTGGCGCCATCTTGCGCACTTCCCAGATTCGGGTTGGCACCTTGGCCGCCTGGGAATTCCCAGTCAATATCGACGCCGTCAAAAAACTTCCAGGTTTGCAGGAACTCCTTCACCGAGGCGACAAAGCGATCGCGCTTTACCTGATCCCCCATAAAGAAGAACGGATCCGACAGCGTCCAACCGCCGATTGACGGCAGGATTTTCAGATCTGGCCTAGCTTGCTTCAACGCCATCAACTGGCCAAAGTTGCCTTTATAGGGATCGTCCCAGGCACCGACGCCTTTCTGGCCCTTCTGCAAGGCGGCAAAAGGATCGTGGATCGAGACCTTAAAATCTTCACGCCCTTGGCACGAACGCTGCAGCGCCTGGAAACTGCCCTCGATCTCTTTGAGGCTATCGTTGATACCATCACCGCCGCAAATCGGGATAAAACCATACAGCAGATGGGTCAGATTCTGGGCCGGGATTTTATCTACCGTGAAGTTACGGCCATAAACCCCCCACTCAACAAAATAAGACCCCACCACTTTGCCGGAATCCTGTTTATAAGGCTTATTTTTCTCCCGCAGCGGTTCTGCTAACGGAGCCAAATGGCTGCCGTCCGTATCGGCAATAATAATTTCCTTGGCATCGCTGGCAGTGCAACCATCGGCATTACATAATGCCACCTGCATTTGATAACGGCCGCCTTTATTCACTTTAAAATTGGCCGTACCGGCAGCACCGGTAGAAGGCCCAGTCCATACTTCTTTGCCGTTTAATAAAACCTTTGCCGTTGTTCCCACATCACCATTCCATAAGTTCCATGAAACGGCTACGTCGGCAGCATTTTTTACTTTCACCAGATTATTATAAGCCGTTGCCGCCTGGTCGACTTCAATAATGGCGAACTTGGTCTCACCCCAGGCCAACACGGGCTTCCCCGGCGCGGCAGCCTGCGCCGCCGAACACAACGTACTACCTATCAACAACGCTAACAGCGGTTTATTAAATTTGCGCATAACTGATTCCTTTAATTCCAAGAGAAAGAAGATAAATATCTTTAATGCAGCTACCGAAATTCGCGGATAAAACGGCCCCGCAATAATCATGGCTGATTAAAGAAAATGGATAATCGGATATAATTTCAATTCACGGCGAGAATAATCACTCCCGTTCCGCACCAACAGAATATAGATAAAGAAATCTATAACACAATAGTGCTATTAATCGGGTTTTAGGGGTCAATAATGAATTTATTTACATTTAGGTAACAATCGCCCGTGGCTACGCAGTATGTGAATTTATTTCTGGCAAAGCATCAATATTTGTCATGCTGCATGATGATTCTGAGAATCACTTAGCCGCTTGAGGCTGAGCTCTGGCTTTGCGATTTAAAGTACTCGCGCATAAAAAGGACATTTCACTGGCAGAGTTGGCAGGTGAATTTCACCACAAATTATTGATATTTATTCAAATTAAATATATTAATACTGCTCATAAAGACATGTTATTAAAAACAGTATTGACAGTGCATAATAAATCCGTAGATTGGTATTCAACAGCGGTGATTTGATAGTTCGCTGTTGAGTTAAAAGAGTCTTTAATAAGTTTTTTAGTGTGTTGCGATAAAGGCCACGAAGTATTTTTTGTATGGGACAATCGCAGTGGAGCATAGATTACAGCTCACTCGATAATGCTTTCAGGCCACGTAGTCAGTATCGACGATCGCAGGGTGTGTACGATAACGCGATGATGTAAGGCTCTGATTTTAGTTTGTGGATGTTACGTATTGTTAAGTAGGTGTTATTTGAGTGCGTAACGAAAGTAAGGCCACGCATCAATAGTTCATATCGCGAGGGAGATGTACCAGTTTAACCTACTGAACCAGTAGGATTCGTATAACCAGTCAGTATATGGGAGGATGTAGCTAGCTTTTTAGTACCCAATATTATCTGTGATAAACGAGTACATTTTTAAATAGTATCAAGCAGTACCAAGCGTTTAAGTTGATGAATGTTAAATTTTAAATTTGCAGTAACCTAAAAGCCCTGGCTATTTCAGTCAGGGCTTTTTTCATTTATTGCCTGCATCGTTGCTGCTCGCCCCTTCGGGGTATCGCTTACGCGATATGCAAATCTGCTCCCGGCAGATTTGTCGACCTCCGCGGAGGTTCTCATCCTCATAAACTCCAGGCGAAAAAAACCTGCTTAAAAAGCAGGTTTCTTGAATGTGGTCGGCGAGAGAGGATTCGAACCTCCGACCCACTGGTCCCAAACCAGTTGCGCTACCAAGCTGCGCTACTCGCCGATGCGGGGCGCATCTTACTGCTGGGGGTCATACGCGTCAATCACTTTTTCTGCCCAGACTGCCAAGTGATGGTAAAAACGCCAGAAAGGCGAGTATATACCCTATGAATTTCAAATTGGCCGCTCAAATACCCAGATCACTTATCCCCTGACGCTGCCTTAAGCCAGTGACTGCAGGTAACAACGCTGCAACTTGAAACACGACGGGCATCAAGCTGATACCCGCCTTTCAGACCCATTACAGCGTATCGCTGTCGGCTTTAGTTTGCGGGATATTGCACCAGTTATTTTTATCCACAATACCGCCGTCTGGCGAGGTATAGCCAAGGCAACCCAGGATGCTGTCAAACAGCTCCACATGGCGGTGGGTTTTGCCAATACGCTGCTGGGCCTGCAACTGCTCAAACGCACTCAGATGCTGCGGGTCTTCAAGATATTTGTCTGATGCCCACACAATCAGCGGCACGCGGAACTGCTCTGGCGGAGCCATTTCCCGCGGCGTGCCGTGCAAATGCGAGTTTTCACCAATCGATTCACCATGATCGGCAGCGTAAAACACGATGGCTTTCTTATCACGGACCTGGTCAATCACGCTGTCAATAAAGGTATCGGTGTAGAGCACCGAGTTATCATAAGCATTAATCAGACGCTCTTTGGAGCAGAACTCATCCACCCCCATACACTCCGGCTGATAACGGGCGAAACTGCGTGGATAACGCTGCGAATAGAGATAATGTGAGCCTTTGGTGTGCAAGATCACCAAATGCTTGCCGTCGGGATTACGCGCCAGGGACTCTTTCATCTCATCCACCAGCAGCATATCGTCCACCGATTTGCCGTCGTTACGCTTCTCGGAGGCGATCATTTCGCGGAAAGAGTAGTTATCCACGTCAGTGTTGTTGTAGAACCACACTTCACTTTGCATCGCGAACAGTTCAGATGAGAACCCCAGCCCTTTCAGCACCGCGAAGATATTCTGTTCTTTCAGCGTACGCTGCGGATTATCCGACGTGCCCCCTTCGCGTACGAACATACAGCGCAACGAAAGTTTGGTGGAGGTATCGCAAGATTCACCACGGAATGCCACCAGGTTCTTCTCCTGTGACAACTTTGGCGTTGTATCGCGTTCATAGCCCAGGATACCCATATGATCCCAGCGCGTGGTCTCACCGATGATAAACACCACATAGGTCTCATCAATGCCAGCAGGGGGAACATAGGTGAAGTTTTTACCCGGATCGAACATGTTTGCTTCGTCCTGGCTTTCGTCGTAACGGGTGTAAGCAAACAGTCCCAGCGCCGAGATCCAGTTTGAAGGCAGATAAGAGTGGGCGACAACGCCACCGTAACTTGGCAGGTCAATATTGGTTATCTTTTCCTGCGCGCTTTGCTCTTTATCCAACGTGCGTAGAGGCAGCCATACCAACGCCACCACCGCCAACAGAATAAGCAATGGCTTGATACGATGACCCGGCGTCTTCAACTGTTCAATCAGAGTATCTTTCAGATTGTTGCGCCAGATGCACAGCAACGGCAAGGCGCTGATGACAATCATCCACAACACAAAGTGCATCCCGACCACTTCTTTAGAGAGATCGATATCGGTGGTCATCACCGAAACGATAATCCCATAGCCGATCACCACGTTAAAGAACGTCATGTAATAGCTGGCAGCCACCGAGATCAGTACCAGCAAAGAGGCAATGATGCGATAGAACAGCCGGCCACCCAAAGACACCAGTCGCATGATAAAAAAGGTGAACAAGACAATGGCGATAACTTCAGTCACCGCAGAAACAACCTTGATCCCCTGAATGCCGTGCGCAAAGGAATCAAAACGACGGTAGAAAACGGAAAGGTTTAAAAATATGCCGATATAGATCGCTAACAATAACGATAAATTCTGCTGTGATAGCGATTTAACTTTGTTCATGTAACGCTGTAGCTCCGGGCTTACAAGTTCTGAAACCAATCAGACAGTCGATGTGCCGTCAGGTTCAGCCGATGGGCAATAAGCACCACTCCCCATAGCATAATCAAGAAAAATCGCAATAAATAAGCACTTTTTGCTAATTTTTGCCGCCAGCCAACATGAGTGAACGGTACGGCCATGAGGGAGCGGGGCCCTGCATTTTTGACCTAAATCGCAGGATTAATATTAAGTCAGGTCAAGGATTAGCCGCACCACTGGGTAGCCTGGCGCCAAAACCTGTCTGATGCGCAACTATCCGGCACGTTGGCTTTAACCTCCCCGGCAGCGCGACTAAAAAACGCGGTGGCGTGATACAAAATCAGGGGAAAATGAATATTACTTACACCGCTAAATAACTGCACACTTATTCTACAATAATAAATAACACACAACGAAATGAGTAAATATTTAACTGATAAAAACAGATAAACAACCCCAACAAACTCAAATTTAAATATCAGCACAAATCACACACCCATTATATTCTTAGTAAAACCAAGAATAATCCAGTTTACTGGCCTTGTGTTTACGTGAAATTAACCGAGCTGCTATCATCTTATTAGCCCACGAAGTGGGCAATCATTCAAAGCCCAATTTCCTACTATGCGCAGAATAACCTCCCCCCTTTCTCATATAGAATGAAATTATGGGTTGCCTATATCTCATAAAGAAAAAGGAATGTTTTTTAATGAATAAGACAAAAAAACAACTCATCGCCAAATTAACTCCAATTTGTTTTTTTAGCTTGGTCGCCTGGGGGGCCGTGGCCCATGCAGCAATCACTCCATCAGCTCCGGTTGCCGGTGGCCCTTCCGTGAGTGCCGGAGCCAATGGCAGCACCGTGGTTAATATCAATGCGGCAGGTAATGGCGGCGTTTCCCACAATATCTATTCGCAGTTTGATGTAGATAGAGGCGGCGTAGTGCTGAATAACAGTGCCGCGGGTTCCACATCGCAACTGGCCGGGAATATCGCCGGGAACGTCAATCTGGCTGGCGGTTCCGCCTCCATCATCCTTAATGAAGTCAACTCTAACAAAGCCAGCCAACTGAGCGGCATGATCGAAGTTGCTGGCCAGCAAGCCCAGGTTATCGTGGCCAACCCATCAGGGATCACCTGTAGCGGTTGTGGTTTTATCAATACCGATCGCGCAACGTTGACCACCGGTAAACCACAGGTGGCCAACGGTAAACTGCTTGGTTATACCGTAGAGAAAGGGACCATTATCATAAATGGTAACGGCCTGAATACCGCAGATGCCAACTACACTGACATTATCGCGCGCGTGGTACAGGTTAACGCCGATATCCATGCCAAAGATCTGAAAGTTACCGTCGGGCGCAACAATGTCAATGCGGATAATACCCAGATTGGGGAACTGACGCCGAGGGGCAATCTATCCTCAGTGGGTATTGACGTCGCCAAGCTAGGCGGGATGTACGCCAACAAAATTACGTTGGTAAGCACCGATCGTGGCGTTGGTGTGCGTAATGCGGGCACTATTGGCGCTGCCGTTGGTGATGTCAGCATGACCAGTGACGGTATCCTGGAAAATAAAGGGACTATCACCGCAAAAAATGACGTGATTATCGACACCACCCGCGCGCGCAAAGGTTACACCGGCTATTACTATGCCTATGGCCGTGCCCTGAACAACTCCGCGAACGGTATCATCAAAGCCGGCAACAATATCAATATCGACATTGCGAAAAGCAGGCTGAGTAACGGCGGCGGAACGCTCCAGGCAAACGGCGATATCAATATTGTCAGCAGCGACGTAGACAACAGGTATGGCAAAATTGAAAGTAAAGGCTCCGTGAATATGCGCCATGACCCTTATTATTATGGTTACGGCAGAACCTTAAATAACTATGGTGGTGTTATTCGTGGTGAGCAAGGTGTCGTAATTTCCTCTTACAGCCTGGATAATACTAACGGCCTGATCAGCGCTAACACTGGCGATCTCGATATTCACACCGCCGGATACACCTTGAATAATACCAGAGGGACTATCGAAGCCTGCTGTGAACTTAACCTGGATGTGGGTTACTTGAATAACAACTCCGGGTTAATTCAATCTCTGGATAACCTGACCATTAACACCAACAAGAGAGCCTTGGATAACAGCAAAGGCGCTATTCGCGGTGGTGAAAATGTATACATTAACAGCGCGGGTTTGAATAATACCTCTGGCCGCGTATTGTCCGAGAATTACCTGAACATCAACACCAACGGCGGGATGATCACCAACACCGGTCTGATTAAAGATACCTACGATGCCGGGCTGTTCAGTGGTGAAGGCGGCATGACGCTGATTGCCAGCACTATCACCAATACCAACGGGCAAATCTCATCGAAGGGCGACATTGTTACCCATACCTCAGCATCGCTGAGAAACACCAACGGCATCATCGAAAGCGACCGCAATATCGTGATGAACACCAGAAATCTCGATAACAGCAGAGGCACCATCAAATCGGTGGAAGACACCGTGATTACCGCCAACTCTATTGCCAACAGCAACGGTGAAATAAGTGCCGAGGGCCAGGCGACGCTGTCTTTATCGGGCAGCTATTCCCACCAAGGCAAACTGAGCGGTAAAGAAGGCCTCACTATCAACGCAGAGAAAGGCACTGTTTATAACTACGGCACGCTCTCTTCTGCCAATGGCGTGACCACCGTTAACAGCCGTAATTTCTTTAACCTGAGAAATTCGGTGATCAACAGCCCTGCTGGCGTACAACTGGTGCTGGGTACCCCTGGCAGCTTCACCAACAATGGCACCATTGACGGTGACATCACAATCATCCCAAACAAGTAAGTCATAACAGGTGGCCTCCGGGCCACCTGAGCTTCTCACGGATGCCCTAGTTCATATAAGGATATAAAGAATATGCGTGCTCGCTTTTCCGCTTCTCTGTTATTAGCTTTTTTTATCCCAGTCGCTAAGGGGGCGGAAAGTCTCCAGCTCATTGAGCAACAGGTAAACCGCCAACAAGAGCAGGAAAAGGCCCGTTACCACCAGTTAGAAACGCAAGGTAAGGATGTCCGCGCAGCCGACAGCGGCCCACAAAGCACCAGGCTAGAATTCCCGGCGGAGCCCAACTGTTTTGAAATCCGCCAGGTTATCCTCAATAAAGACCAAAAAATTCCGCAGTGGTTGCCTTTGCATAAACTCACCGGACAGGCTGAAGGACGCTGCCTGGGCATCGAGGGTATCCGCACGCTGGCCACCGCCGTACAAAACAAGTTAATCCGCCACGGGTACATCACTACCCGGGTCGTGGTTCCCCGCCAGGATTTGAATGAGGGCATACTGACATTGACCGTTTTGCCCGGTGTGATTGGTAATATCACCTTCAGCGAGCACAGCGACAAATACGCCAATCTCTACACCACTTTCCCTGGTCATAAGGGCGATATTCTGGATCTGCGTGCCATTGAGCAAGGGCTGGAAAATATACAGCGCATTCCCGGTGCTGATGCCAATGTGATCCTCCGCCCTGGCGCAAAGGCTGGCGGCACCGACATTGAAATCGAACGCACTCAGCCCTCATTTTGGCGCCTAGGTGGCTGGTTTGACGATGCGGGGAGCAAATATACCGGCCGCTACCAGAGCGGTGTGGCACTCTATCTGGATAACCCAACTTCATTAAACGATCTATTCTATGTTTCGGTCGGGCGTGATTTGCATTTCCACAACTCACACAATTCAAAGAATAGCTCCCTGTATTATTCCGTTCCCTACGGTTTCTGGTCGGTGGATATGTACGCCAGCCACAACGAGTATTTACAAAAGATCTCCGGGATCTGGGCAGATTTTCAGTATCAGGGTAAAAGCGATAACCTGAGCCTGAAGGTAAACCGCTTGCTGTACCGTAACGCCAGCCAGAAAACCACGCTCAGCGTTCAACTATTAAAAAACAATTCGCACTATTATCTGAACGACACGGAAATCAATAACCAGGAGCGCGATGTCACCAACCTGATCACCCGGTTGAACCACCGTCACTACATCGGCCAGTCCATTGTCGATGCGATGGTGAGCTATCAGCGCAATACGTCCTGGTTTGGTGCGCAGCAACAGGCTGGCACCAGTTCCAAAAGCCGTATCGCCAATCTAGATGTGAGCGCATTCGTCCCTTTCATCCTGTTTGGGCAATCGATGAGTTACCAACCTCGTTATCAACAGCAATACAGCCCCGATCGCCTGGCCACTCAGGATCAGTTCAGCATCGGCAACCGCTGGACAGTGCGCGGCTTTGACGGGGAGTTCAACCTGTCGGCCAACAAGGGCTATTCACTGCGCAATGACATTAACCTGAATCTGCCCAAGTTGAATCAGCAATTGTACGCAGGTATTGATTACGGCAAGGTCAGCAGGAGTAATAACAGTTTTACCACCGGCCATCTGACTGGCGGCGTGATCGGGATCAGAGGGGGAATAGGCCGGGTCAGCTATGACGCATTTGCCGGAGTGCCCATCTCAAAACCTGATGGTTTCGCCACCAGCCCGGTTAGTCTGGGGTTCACTCTGCAATGGCAGTTTTGATGGTGACCCCTCTTCTGATAGAAGAGGGGCCTGAAGGGGTTACTTGATTTTCAGGCTGCTGCCGTTGCTGTGGATCACATCGCGATACCAGTAAAAACTCTTCTTGCGGCGGCGCTCCAGGCTGCCGTTACCTACATCGTCACGATCAACATAAATAAAGCCGTAGCGCTTCGACATCTCCGCTTTAGAGGCGCTGACCAGATCAATCGGCCCCCAACTGGTGTACCCCATCACCTCGACGCCGTCATCGATCGCTTCGGCCACCTGCACCAGGTGATCGTTGATATAGTTGATGCGGTAATCGTCGTTGATGCTGCCATCGGCCTCAAGACGATCTTTCGCTCCCAGCCCGTTTTCAACAATAAACAGCGGTTTCTGGTAGCGGTCATACAGCACGTTAAGCAGGTAACGCAGCCCCACCGGGTCAATCTGCCAGCCCCATTCCGAGCTTGTCAGATGCGGGTTTGGCACCATATTGAGAATATTGGCACGGGCGGTGTTGTTCTGCTCTTCGTCGGTGGTGACACAACCGCTCATGTAGTAGCTGAAAGAGATAAAGTCGATGGTTTGCCGTAGCGCCTGCTTGTCTTCCTCGGTGATAGTCACCGTAATGTCGTTTTCACGGAAAAAACGCGTCATGTAAGCGGGGTAAGCACCGCGCGCCTGTACATCGCCAAAGAACATCCAATCGCGGTTCTGGCGCTGGGTTTCCAGCACGTCATCCGGCTTACAGCTCAGCGGGTATAGAATGCCGCCCAGCAGCATATTGCCAATCTGCCCACCCGGCACAATCTCGTGGCAGGCTTTTACCGCCTTGGCACTGGCTACCAACTGATGGTGGATCGCCTGATAAATCTCACTCTTGCTGCTGTCTTCCGGCAGACCGACGCCGGTAAAAGGCGCATGCAGAGACATATTGATCTCATTGAAGGTCAACCAATGCTTGACCTTGTGCTTGTAACGCTCAAACACCGTGCGAGCATAGCGTTCGAAGAACACAATGGTCTTGCGGTTCCCCCAACCACCATACTTTTGCGTCAGGCCATAAGGCATTTCATAGTGGGAAAGCGTAATCAGCGGCTGAATGCCGTATTTCGCCATCTCATCAAACAGACGATCGTAAAATGCCAACCCAGCCTCATTGGGGACTTCCTCATCCCCCTGCGGGAAGATGCGTGTCCAGGCGATTGAAGTTCGCAGGCATTTAAAGCCCATCTCGGCAAACAACGCGATATCTTCCGGGTAACGGTGGTAAAAATCGATCGCCACATCTTTGATGCCGCTGTCGCCCGCAACACGCGGCGTCAGTGCACCAAAAATCCCTTGTGGTTGCAGATCTGATGTCGAAAGGCCTTTACCCTCTTCCAGGTACGCACCTTCCACCTGATTTGCCGCGACCGCACCGCCCCATAAAAAGTGTTCTGGAAATTTGCAACTCATCGCTTTCTCCTCAACGATCTGATTAACGTAATAAAGTCAGCAGCGGCGCAACTTCCTGTACCGGGCTGTGGCCGCTGCTGAGCACGTCGACGTAGTCGTCGCTATTGCTGACGATGATCGGCGTAGTGGTATCAAAACCCGCGGCGCGAATGGCCTCCAGGTCAAACTCGATCAGTAGATCGCCCTGTTTAACGCGATCGCCTTCTTTGATATGAGCGGTAAAATGCAGGCCATCAAGCTTGACGGTATCAATGCCGACATGGATTAACAGTTCCGCCCCCTGATCCGATTCGATGCCGATAGCGTGGCGGGTCTTGAACAGGGACACCACGCTACCGTTGACCGGCGCAACCACCCGGCCCTGATGCGGCACAATGGCCACGCCTTTACCCAACAGGCCGCTGGCAAAGGTGGCGTCCTCAACCTGTTCCAACGGGATGACATCCCCAGCAATCGGGCTGGTGACCAACTGCCTGCGATTGAGCGGAGCATTCTCCGCCGGGGCCACTGCAACCTCTTGATCCACCGCAGGTACGATGCCAAACAGATAGCTGGCAATAGCGGAAAACAGGAACGCCACCAGCGTACCGCCAATCGCCCCCCACACCGTGGCATCAAAGCCGCTGGCGGGAATGATCTGGGCAAAGGTGAAAATGCTTACCAGGCCAAACGAATAGACGGCGGTATGGAAGTAACCAATCACTGCGCCGCCCAGCGCCCCGCCGATGCAGCCGATAATAAACGGCCGCCTGTTCGGCAACGTAACCCCATATACCGCAGGCTCGGTAATGCCGAAAATCCCGGCGGTGAAGGCAGATCCCGCCATTACCCGCAGTTTGGCATCGCGGGTACGCAACATCACCCCCAGAGTCGCGCCCACTTGCCCCATCACTGCAGGCAATAACAGCGGCGACAGCGTATCCCGCCCAAAAACGCTCATGTTGTTGATCATCAAAGGTATCAACCCCCAATGCAGGCCAAAAATCACGCAAACCTGCCACATGGCCCCCATAAAGGCCCCAGCAATGATCGGGTTGAAGGCATAAATGGCTTGATAGCCATTGGCCAGCAAATGGCTCAACCAGGTAGCCGCAGGGCCAATCAGCAGGAAGGTCAATGGCACAGTGATCACCAGGCACATCAGCGGCGTGACGAAATTACGCAGCGCACTGTGGATCACCCGGTTAAACAAGGGTTCCAACCGGCAAGAGAGCCAGGCAGCAAAAATGATCGGGATAACCGACGAACTGTAGTTGATAAAGGTTATTGGGATACCGAGGAAATATTCCGGCTGAACGCCCGGCTGTTGTGAGGCTTCAAAAGCACTCATGATCAACGGATGCGTCAATGCCCCGCCAATTGCCATAGTAATAAAAACGTTACCGCCGAATTTCTTGCCTGCGGTATAGCCCAGCATGATCGGAAAGAAGTAGAACAACGCATCGCTGGCGGCAAACAGCAGCTTGAAAGTACCGCTACTTTCCAACAACCAGCCACAGGCCAGGCTTAACGCCAGGAAGCCTTTCAGGATCCCCGAGGCCGCCATTACCCCGAGCAGCGGGGTAAAAATGCCGGAAACGATGTCGATAAAGCGGCTGAGCAGATTTTCCTTTTTATTCTCCTCCCTGGTGTCTGGTGCATCGTCCCCCAATCCCACCTGCGCGCTTAAGGCCTTATAGACCTCGCCAACATGATTGCCTACCACCACCTGAAACTGGCCGCCGCTTTCCACGACCATGATCACGCCTGGATTTTTCTTCAACGCCTCCGCATTCGCCCTGCTGCTTTCACGCAGTTTAAAACGAAGTCGGGTTGCGCAATGCACCAGGCTTTTCACATTGTCGCGGCCACCGACGCCGGCCAAGATCTCACTGGCTAATTCCTGATATTTCATCACTGTGTCCTTAACGCTTGGCTTTGCTGCCCCAACTAACGGTGATGGCCAATCGCCGTAATGGAATTCAGCACAAAAAAACCTAAACCTCGTTGCCACTGCACACCCAACAGGGGGAGACAGAAGCACGAGGTTTAGGTTTTGCCTGCCGAAGCAGTGACAACCCTAAATCGGTTGAGCCATAACAGTAACATCCTGTTTTTCTGAGCGACAAGGTTTTCCAGTGCAAAGTTGCCGAAGTGTGATCTGGGATACAAAATTTACGCCTCACCCAACGGGCAAATCGGATGGTTACCAATCATGAAGTCCGACAAAGAAAAACATTAACTTTTCTAATAAAAAATCATAATGTAATTTATGGTAAGCATACGTTTACCCTAATGATAAAGCATGAGAAAAAAATTAAAAAACTAATAAATAACAAACAATTATATCGATTCGATGTTTTTAGCACTTCGATATATTCATATAATTACTAGGGAGTAAAATGAGAGAATTCTTGTTGATTGAAGCTTCCGCCCACAACAAACACCAGACTAATCTTAGTTTTTTTGCAAAAATACATCAGAAAAACTAATTAAAATGTGGACAAAAATAACCCAGAGTATTATTACTATCCCTCTGCGAATTTGACTTAGGGTAGTTGTCGCGATGCCATTACGTACCGAGCTAGGAAGGGTTTTGATTACTGGCGCAGCTGGCCGGGTAGCAACGGCATTCAGGCAATTTGCTGGCGATCGATACGCTTTTCGTTTGGCAGAGAAAGAGTTGAGTATGCTGCATGGGCTACGCCCTGACGATCAGGCATTAGCCTTTGATATCACCGATATTCAGGCCTGCCGTGCCGCCTGCGTCAATATCGACACAGTGTTACATTTGGCGGCCGATCCCTCCCCGGATGCTGATTTCTGCTCCTCACTGATGAGCAACAATATTCTAGGTACGTTCAATATTTTCCGGGCGGCAAAAGATGCCGGCTGTAAACGCGTCGTTTTTGCCAGCAGCGCGCAAGCGGTAGAAGGTTACCCGTTGGATTATCAGGTGCGCCCGGAAGATGCACCAAAACCGAAGAATATGTACGGTGCCAGTAAGGCGTTTGGCGAAGGTATCGCCGCCTATTTCGCTTATCAGGAGGGGCTTTCAGCGCTTTCGGTGCGGATTGCCAATTTCACCACGCTGGAAGTCGGCCAGCAGATCAGCGCCAGAGATATGAGCGCTTTTCTTAGCCACCGGGACGCCGCCGACCTGCTCGATCGCTGTATCCGGATCGAAAACGTGGAGTACGCCGTGGTACATGGCATCTCCAATAATCGCTATAAAAGGTTGTCGTTGGAGGAAACCACGCGCTTGCTTGGGTATTACCCCGAAGACGATGCGTTCACCCTCCTCGGTTTTGCCTGACATTAACAGGTGGCGCGACAATGTTAATCACGCCACCGCAGGAACTGTACTTCTACTGATAAAAAATTACGGCTTTTCAGCGATTTTGCGCAGATATTCGTTATTTTTGAAAGCAATGATGATCATTTCAAAACAGACACGGGTGAATACACCACCAACAATCATGCCCAGCAGACCACGGAAAAACTCGCCATAAATCATCATTCCAATTCCGCCGACGAGAATGCTCAGCAAGCAGAGCCAGTAAACACCGGTAATAATTTTAGGTGTCAGCATCGCGTCAAAAAAGAAAATATTTTTCACTGTGTATCCTTCCCTCGTTAATGTTAACCATTCCAGAGAGGCCAAATGCGCCTCCCACTGACAAGACAGTGAATAAATATTAGGGAGTTTTACCAAAATTTACAAAGAGTAAGTAGTTATGCTTATCGATTATTTTAACCTACCGCCGCGCCCGCACTAAATAGGGGCCGGCTGCAGCGCCCGTAAATGCGTGGCAACCCCCAGCTTTGTAATTGCAGCCGCCCATTACCCAACTCAAGCACTGAATAACCGCAGTTGGGGTGATCGTATCGGCTGGTGTCATCCATCCAGTCTCCCCTTTCAACTGCCAAATCAGCGCCTGCAAAGCATGGCCATGGGTTACCACACCGAAGGTCCCTCGCAAGGAGGAGGGGAAACTTAAGAAGAAGGCCGAAAGGCGCTGTGCAACGTCAAAGGCAGACTCCCCTTCTGGGGCCGATGCTGCCGGTTCGCCAGCAAAAATACGCGGGATAATATCTGGATGGCTGCGCATCGCCTGGTGATAAGGCTGCCCCTGCAAACAGCCGAAATGCTGCTCATGTAATCGCACATCACTGCTGAGCGCACACTGGCCTTGGCTAGCTAGGGCTTGCGCCGTGGTCATGGCTCGCCCGGAGGGTGAACTGAAAATCTGGCTGAAAGGCATTTCCTTCAAGGCTACCATCAACGCCGCGATTTGCCGGTGCCCCTGCGGAGTTACCGGGCTATCCAACTGGCCCTGGATAATCCCTTCCCGATTCCATTGTGATTCAGCATGCCTGATAACGATAAAGCGCATCGCGTGGTTCTCCATCCATGATGAGGCATTAACTATAGACTATGAGCAGGGTTTAGCATGTGGAACAACGCAGGATCACGCAGCATTCAGACAATACCCTACTTCGACCCGAGATCCTCCGAAGCACTAATGAAAAAATGGCCTGAGTGCCGGCGAATCTGACGACCACACAGCCCTTGGCAACCTGGCATTTTATGCTAAAAAATCTGACAACCCGACATAGATTGCAAAACTCAAATAAGCCTCGCCATTATAGATTAATGTTCTCTCAGCATCAGGAACCGAGTAAAAATACATTCAATATTTGAACTGCAATTTATATCGACAATTGAGAGCCGTCTTGTTTTATACTCCCCTACACATCAAGTAGCAATACTCTATACCACACAGCAGGAAACATCTCGGTAATGCCGAGATAATGTGACGCATGAGATAAGGCAATTAGATTCAGTGCATTCTGGCCTGTCATTTCTTGATTACTAAGGTTTATCGTTTTTGGAACAGGGAGCTAATGCCATACCCATAGTGAATCTGTTTAATCGTAGTCTTTAAATAACACGGATGGCTTGCAATTAAATTATCGCTAATTTTATTAACGTAAAGGCAGGTTCTTAACTAAGAATTGAATGATTATACATTTTTGAGTTACTTGGCACCTTGCCGAAGATAATAAGCACACCGATAATACATTTGAGTAAATAAACGCCTGCTATTATGCCATGTTTTCTTTATAACTCCACAACACTTACATAAATCGAAGAAAAGCAGATAACAGAATCATCTAAGTTAGGGCTGGCATCATTATTGAACTGGGTTTTATTAATTTAAATTATACATTCCCTGACCTTGTCACACCAAAGATTAAAATTATTTTCAAACAACCTTAATAGCCGCATGATGTCTAATTTGCCATGAAGATTCTGCCAGATAAAAATCATTATTCTGCTTGCGGTGCTTCTTGTACACATCGTCTCTCAACATACATCACTCCTGAGTCTGCCTTTGATAAACCGATAAAACTAAGCGATCTGATATTGCTCTAACATCACAAACACAAAACTATCGCCAACAGAAGGGCGAGCAGATTGACTGCCTGGGATAATACGGGCTGACGCTGGTAGGCTTGCTCCCTCGCGCACTGTGCCTCATCAGGCAGCGGCTGTGCGGGTTTGCACCGCTCCCTTAGCGTACAGGTTAGCACCGATGTCAACACTCAAAGGCAGAGAAAAATGTTCTTCCGACAATAAAACTCTTTAAGCAAAAGGGTATATTTATAAAGTTCGAGACGATTATGCATGCCAAGCTTTTTTATTGCGTTACGCCGATGAGTATAAACGGTTTTTTCAGAGCGGTTGAGTATTTTCGATATATTAAAAGTGTCATACCCCTGGCTCATAAGCATCACCACTTGATTTTCTGTTCTCGACAACTGCGTATGGTTACGCGCCATCATTTTGCGATAGAATTCATCCAGAGTGAGTTCTTTGTAACTCAATCTAGCCCAATTAATGATTCTTCCTACTACTGTCGACGCACCTTCCAGGAAAAGCCAACTGGTATTTAATGTGATATGGATAGTTATATGGGGATGATTGACCGCTCCATTATCAGTGACCTTATTAGGAGAGAAGATATTTAAAATGGCCATCTGTTCAGTGAATATAATATTGGCACCATTGATAATATCTGAATTGGGATCGCTCATTATCGTATAGGGGCCATTATTTTCACTTTGCAGACTGTCTTCCAAGAAGCTTAACAAGCCAAGCTTATAAAATTCATTATGCGATCTGATATTAATATTCAACATCATGTTATACTCCTTGCCATTCCATGAATTTACCGATCCATTCCATTATTAGCTCTATTTATAGATAATATTTTGTATATAAAAAAAGATACTTTAAAAGAATAAAACCATCAAAATGATAAATTTTTAGAAATGTAATGACTATTGTTAAGTTAATTTTGGATAAATGAAGACCATTTATCCATTGATCGCATTCGCCAAGCTAAATATTGAACAACTATAACTATCTGGTCTCGATATCAGGTGCAAAACTGTTGATCATTTGCACATAATGCTTTCGTTGATAATCGGTAAACTCTTCTGCAGCATTTAGCGTGAAGACTAAGATGTCATATCCCATACTATTATAGCGCGGGTGTTGTGGCAGTCTGACAATAGACTGAACCTGACGAATGGTGTCGCCATCATTCAGATAACGATTTGCTATTTGTACCACCGATAGCTTCGCCGGTCCAATTTCATGTTTAAGTAATTTTCCCTCCGTTTGAAACCCTGGTAATTTATTGCGCAGATTGTTTATTTCTGCCTCACACCAGGCTTCCAGATCCTGATCTTCTGCCAACGTCGCACGATTAATAATGATCTGATATTCCTTTGCATCGGGATCGCGAAACATCAGCAGATTAATACTGCGATCCAATACTGGTTGCGGACTTATAAACGAGCCTTCATACAGGCTATAACTGATATTTTGCATACTCATTGGTGCGTTAATTCCTTGTTAGTTTTTTCTAAGGGTAGAACCAGTATCTCTACGCGACGGTTTTGCTGCCGCCCTGCTGGCGTATCATTAGTGGCGACGGGTTCTGCACTGCCCGCCGCACGAATCATCAGCCGCTCAGGGTTGATGCGTTGTTGTTTCAGCCAATCACCTACCGCCCTGGCTCGTTGCTCAGACAAAAACAGATTACGCTCCTCATTACCGGTGTTATCCGAATGTCCGACGATTAACAGGTTATGTTGCGGATAGGCATTGGCCAGTGCGACCATGTTTTGCAGCATCTCTTGGGCCCCCGGCTGCAACTTGGTACTACTGGAATCAAACATGGCATTAGGCCCAGCGCTAGTGAGCGTAGCGATCTCTTGCAACTGGGCGATATGGCGTTCAGTTTGTTTAGCTAATATTGAGCAGGACGAAAGCCCCCAGCGCAGCAACAAATGCGCAGGTCCGCAGCCAGATAACCGCTTCTGGTACTGCTTCAGATCGGAGATATATCGTTCAATTTTCTGTACCGACAGTTCCTGTACCCGCGCCATGGGCAATATCTGCTGGTGAAACTGCCGTAATTGCTGACCTGCCAGCCAGGTATTACCCAACATATAAGCACTGAGCAACAGGAACAACCCGATGCTCCAGTAACGCGTCTTCGGAAGAGGCGCTAAAAGCGGTGGCGGAGGCAATACTCTGGAAGTTGGAGTAATCATCTTCGGCAATGGGGGAAACGAGAGGCTGGAGCACAGCGCAGGTAAAATGGCGTAATGCTCTTCCAACCAATTGGCCCATGCACCATGGCGGGTAAATCCATTGCCATAGTCACAGAGCATCATGCTCTGTGGTTGCAAAGGGGTATGTGCGAAAAGCCGCTGCAATGCCTGGATAACACCATTCTCATGCAACCAGTCCAGGAGATTTTTCCCCATTGCCGCACGTTGTATCTGGTCTGCAGAGCACTGCATATTCGGCATCATGGCGCGTTGTAAATCTTCAAGCACCTTAGAAAAGTCTTTCGGTTTCCGTTGGCTGATATCCAGGCTGCCGATCCAGGTCGTGTTTGATCTGCTGTTATTCCGGCGCTCATTGCTCAAACGGGCATAGAGCGCGATAGTGCAAGGCAAAGCTGGGAAATCCACTTCCCCTGAAAAGTGATGCTGCCAATTGATAAGGCTGTTCACCATCAGTTCGCTGGTCTCATGCCCATCGGGCAGCAAAGGGAAAAATGCCATCACCGGCACGCCCGGCGTGTGTTGACGAATATGTGCCAGGCGTTTGGCCAGGTCCTGCGGTTCTGAAATCAGCAGCCAGGCTACCTGACCAGCATAGCGGGCGTTGTCGCCAAGGTCTTGCTGGCTGAACCACTTTGACGCATAAGGGCCCAGGATCAACACCACTGGTAGCAGCGGCGCGGTCAGCGGCTTCGATTGCGGCACCACAAGAGTGCGTCGTCCTGTCCACCAGCGCATTTATAGCCCCCCATAAGATACTGCCGACAGATGAACCACAATAGAGCCAACACCGTTGAAATCATTAAAAATTGCGCGAGTACCGGCACTCCGTGATCGCGCCGGGGAGCTGGTTCAAAACTTTGCGCCACTTCGGCTGGCTGAATGGGGTTCCCCACCACTACGTCGGGGTTGGCTAACTCCAGAGAGGGGCGCAATTCATCACCGGGTAGCGGCACCGGCGACAGCGCGAAAAGCTGCAAGGCATAGTGGGTAATAGCCTTATCCTTGGCATTAAACAACATCACAACGTGTTGTTCGGTCAGCAAGGGGCTATCGTTGCGGCCATAAAATACGTGTTCCAGCTCATAGCTATGCCAGCTCATCCTTTGTGCCTCAAGACCTTGCCGGGCATGAATATCCACCACCAGACAAATTAATCGGCGTAAGGCATCAATGGTCCTGGCATCTTGTTTTTCCGCCTCCAACCCCTGACAGAATTGTTCGATGCGTTGCTTGAGTTGGTCCTGAAATGCCAGCAGTGAAGGGATAATGCCGCGCATGGCTACCAGCGTGCAGGTCGCCAAGATTTCAGTAAAAACGTGGGTATTTTGCTTCACCAGGATTTCTCCACCACATCCCCCCATCCTTCATGAGCGAAATAGGGGCAAATTCGGATGTTGTGTGCCGGTGAACGGTTGGCGGTAATAAAATGAATCTTCATTTCCAGGGTATTGGCATCGGTCTGCCGCACCCTTTTGCGCATTGCCTCGGGCGTGTACTGCCAGACCTTTAATGCGGTGTTATGTGCGCTGTAGACCCCTACATGCCACCAGGCGATGTCCGTACGGGTCAAGTCTGCTTCCTCAACGTTCAATTGCAGCGCCTTTTCGTTGATATGCTGAAGCAGTTGGCGCCATTGATGGTGATGCGGGGGTAAATCGTCAAACCAGGTGGTTTTCTCTACACCGGTAACGGCCGGGTGTACCCGCTGTTCACGAAACTCAACGCCAATGCGGTACTGGAACTCCTGCAATGTGCGGTGATTACCCAACCGGTAAATCCCAAGGTCGCAGGGAGTATCACTGGTATTCAACACGCTGAGCACACGCTGCTTGGCTATTTTATCCCGCTCCCACCAGGCTTTATCGACAGTCCCTTCTTCTTTCGCCTCGTTGGAGTGATCGCCCCAGACCTTGGGGTGAGTATTACGCATATAGAAATGCCACAGCAGAATACGGTGGGGGGACCAGATATCATATCCATGCGTCCAGGCGCGCGCTGCCATGGCGATTTCCTCCCCCATAAAGAAGATTTGCGGATCGTTCGGAACCCGTGTGACAAAGTGCCCGTCGGCAAAAACAAAGCCTGCGGCGAGATAACCACACCGGCGCGGGGCATTAGCGTCAAAAGGGGTAGAGGTCAACCGCACAATCCCCTCTTCGGTAAAACCATTGAAGACCAACCGACTGACGTAGTCAGTGCGCTGCTCATCTTCTCCTGGCGTATAACCCGGCGGATAGCTGGAAAGAACCGGTTGCACGCTCTGCTCGCGCAACCCTTCCAGCATCGCGATCATTTCGCTGTCCCAGTGAGTGACAAACCGGCAGTGGGAATCGATCTGCAGAAAATAATCCTCCTGCCGATAGCGCGACTCCACGCAATTGCGCGCCCAGCAAGCGCCCTGGCTGTCAAAGTAATGCACGGAGAGCACCTCGATAACGGCACCCTGGTACTGATAATGAAACAGCCGATATCCATCGAAGTGCTGTTCGTCTCCTGGAGTCATACCCGCGTTGAGAAAAAGTTGAACGTCACCTTCATCCTGCCAGCAAACGGCAATGTGCAAACGTTGTGGATGTTTTGCCTCTTCGATCAAATTGATCAAGGTCGGGATCAGTTCGGGATCCCGGTAGCTGGCTATGCTGACAAAGAGTGTGGCATCTGGCTTCATAACGTTTCCATGTCAAAAAAATAACGACCGCAGGCGTCAATTTACCTGCAAGACAATTTCAGCGCGGGCATTGAACTTGCCATTCTCAGGCAAAGCGCTGCCGGAGGCGCGCAACAGCGTCGCATTCCAGGTGAATTTGGCGGGAGTGTCGGTGGCGATATTGCTTTTAACTTCCGCACGTGAGGCATCGACAGGCAATGGATTACCGTTGCTGTCATCTACGCGGATTTTCAATCTGTCACTGTTACCAGCACTGTCCACCACCTGAATGTAGGCGTTATCGCTGGTCGGCGTTTGTGTCGATAAGGAGGCGCTGGCGGTATAATTGCCGTAGTCCGTGATACAGACCAGGCTGAAGTCCAGCGGGCGCTTTACCCCGTTGCCGACGTTGGTTGCGGAAACAATATTGAAATCTACGCTTTTCTCACCGTCCAGGCGGCAAACCGGGGTACTGATGATACGAATTTCACCAATCTGTAACCGGAAAGAGTAGGTATCAGGCGAAATAGTGTTAATCCAGGTGTAGGCGATAATACCGCTGCCAATGACCACATCTCCCGCTGGATTGCTCAGGTTGAGGCGCTTTTGGGTTTTGTAAACCTCAATGCTGTAAGACGAGGTAGCAGGAAAGTTAACACGCCCCGTACTCACCTTTGAAGTCGAAGGGAATCTACCTGTTGCCCTACCTGTGGAAAAAATGGGCCTGATTTCAATGCCGGGAATGTCGGTCGCGAACATCTTGTCCTGCGTAGTTGGGCCCAACGGCGCCTGTGTTTCCTTTCCATATATATCGCCGGGTACGCACTCGTAACTGACAAGAGCACCCATAGTGGATTTTTGTTCAGAGATCATCAGGGAGCGATCGGCAGGTGCATCTGCGTCAATCCTGATAGTAAACGGAGCAATAGTCATAGTGACAGGTGGGCTACCCCCATACGGTGGTTTGGTATCCAGCACACAGATAGCCATGGAGGGTAAACTGGCCAACGCGGTTAAAATCAGTAGCAAAAACGGCAGTTTTCTCACGACGAAGACTCCTGTACAGTTTCCAGCTTGGCGATAAGCTCTGCGGGGAGGTATTGCAGTAGCTCGACAAAACTTTTACCAATGGTTTGTTCCGTAAAGGCTAATAGCGCAATCACCGGGCTGCTCGGCTCCACGCGGGTAAACCAGGCGCGTACCTCAAGTAAGCGGCTCAAGGCGTCCGCTCTGCACTCAATTTCCTTCGCGGTGATAACGCTTGCTGGAATGGCTACAGGGGCAGGTGTGACGGTTTCTATCGCTACCTGCGGTTGCGCGATAACCACCGCCGCCGTGGATCCTTCGCTGACGGCAACAGCGGCTGATGGGGATGTGGTAATCGGGCAAAAGTGGTGTAGCAGGACCTGCAATTGACTAAAGTCTGGGGTGTCATCCCCTAATGATTGCTGCAATTGCGCCTGTAATTGATTTAAGCGTTGGCTGGCAAGCTGCAATGACGTAATGGCAGTCTCTTGCTGCTGTTGCCAAGCCTGCTGGATTGCCGCCATGGTCAATTCAGACAGCGCCCCTTCTTCGCGCGGCGAGGCATAAGCCCTTTCAATATCCCTTACGCTCGGTTGTAACCCTGCCGCCTTGGGCAGCGTTTGTTGGCGCAGGTCGGCAAGCAGCCCGTCGGGTGCAACCATCTCGGCAAAGGCATTCCCCCGCATCAGCGGATCAAACTCCCCCTCGTCAAGCAACTGTGGATGGAGCTCATCCGGCCATTGTTCCAGCATCAGGAGTAAGGCTTCCAGCCCCTCGCAGATTGCCTGCACACCTTTTTGCCGCAGGCGGCAACGCATCAGGGTAATCATCAGCCTGATATCTTTGCTGCGGGTTAACAGAGCCATCGCATCACGTTCAATTTCGGCCCAGTTCATCGGTTCTACGGCTTCAACAAAGTTGCCATATTCTGCGGCTTGCTTTGGTTGCAGCTTGCTTTGCAGCAGTATAAAGCTGGCATCATATTCTAGGTTTTCACCACAGGGCGGGTGCTCCACACAGGGGTGTAACACGGCTTGATACCATTGGGGGCAAAGTATGCGGCTTGATTCACTCACGTTATTTCCCTTTTTACGTTGTGGCCTGTGGGCCTATCCAAGATCCCTTTGCATCTCCGGATCGAAGCTCATTCCGGCCAATGGCGTAAGGTGATCGTAGCGTTCCAGCCAACTGGTGTAACCCAACTGATGAGTTTCCCCCAGGGTTGCGCAGGGTACCTGGTCTGCAGCCAGCACCAGTTTGACCTCCCAGGCAAATTCAAAACCGACAAAGTTACGCACCCATTCACGCAGCACCGGTAAATCTTGCCCCCAAGGGCTGAAGCGCAGATATTGCTGCAGGCTCAATGGTCCGAAAATGAGTTGGAACTTGTGTTGTCGGTCTAGAACCGTGTTGCCGAGGATCGCGCCATCACCCAGCAACATAGCGCCACGACTGGTACCCAACTGGGTCTGATCGTCGGGCTGCAGAAAAATCCATTGGGTGGCGTACTCGCAGATTTGTACCGGCACTTCGAAGTAATAATGCAAGGCACCGACCAGCCCTTCTGGATTGCGTGCTTCGCGGATCAGGTGAGGTGATGAAGCAAGGCGAGGATGAAGCGGCAGCTCATTACCCGCCAGTTCATGGGGGGCCAGACCGACCAGGCTGCCAACATAAAACGAAAATACTTCATCATGCTGGCGATCCAGTGAAGCGGTATCCTGAGAGACATACCAGGCGCGATAAAGCTGTGAGATGGCACGGTGATGAAACAGATCGACAAAGTCATTAAGCGTGCTGTCGTTACCTTCTGCGCGGGTATAAGCCAGTTCAGTGAGATGCAGAGGCAGAGCCCCCTGCGGCCCCCATATACCCAGACCAAACAGTTGCAGATGCGTCTTACCGTTTTGCTCGCTGACGTGAGCAACTTCACGGGGGGCAAACATCATATGGGCCGATTGACCAAGCCGGAAACACTCTTGTGATGGCAGGCTGGCGGTACCAGGTTGCGGCTGCTCCGGCGAGCGTGCTGCCAAGGTGCGCATGGTGCTTAAAAAACTGCTTTTCCACGGGGCGTTTTCCAACCCTGCGGCATCGGTGAATCGATCCGTTGCCATTACAACACCCCTCGCCGTCCTGGTCGGGCTTGCCACTGACCAACTTGCCCGCGCTGCATGGAGAGCAGTTCGGTCTCGGTAAAGACGTTAATTGCCGCATGGCGGGCAAAATAGTTTTCCATGATCATGCCAAACAGATAGGGGCTGATGCCTGAAAAACCCTCTTCATCGACGGTGAGGGTACAACGCACACCACGACCATAAACCAGTAGCCCATTACCCGGCAGGCGTCGGATAACCGGTTCACTCTGACAGCCGACCAGGGCGTCAATCTGGGTGTTGGATTCATGATCATAACTACTGACAAACAGCCGTAACATGTTACGCAGGGATTCCCCCCTGGCTGTGGGGCATGTCGGAGAGTGGCAGATAGTTAAAGCTCAGTTGCCGGATCAAACGCCAGGCCGATTCACCATTGGCAAAGGGCGGACGAGGGGCACAGGGTTGGAAAACAAAGCGTGCACCATGTACCGGGGCAGAATCAGGCATGGTCAATGAAAAATTGCCGCTGGCGGCGATCAGGCGGGGCAAATCACGGTTGGTTACCTGCGCGTCAATGGACAGGTAACGAATATCATCACTGAAAGGCGCCTCTTGTTGGTCAACCAGCGACAGAAACACCTCCGTACCGGCGTAAGCCGTGCGGGTGTCGTATTTCCGGGTGCTGTTGCTGCCCTGCCGATTCTTACGCGTAATAGAAAAATAACGCCCGAAGTTACCGTTATCACTGTGACGTGTCTGATAAAGCGGGTTAAATACCACCTCTTTACTGGTTTCAGCCTGTTGGCCAAACACCTTGCTGATGGAGTAGATCTCAAAATCGAGAGGCCGGCTGCGATCGGGGACCACATGAAATTCATTCAGCGCACGGTTAATCTCGAGCTTGTCCATGCGCCGTGGAAAAAGGTTAATTACCGGCGTGCAGAACAACAAAAAACGTGAGGCACTGACATGCCCTGCCAGCGACTGGTCCAGCCGATCGAGCAGAATGATGATCTCGGCTTCATTGGAATCATTATGTTTCAGGCTATGGCCAAGTTGCGTCAGGGTAAAGAAATAGAACCTTTGGCGACACGAAAAGTACTCCTGCACCAGGTTATGGCCATGAAAAATATTCCACGCCACGGGCAGTAAACTTTGGTCTGGGGACAACCCTTCGAAGGCGAGAGGTTCAGAGCTGATAATGGTGTCTTTCGCCTGCTCCCCCAACCCTGCCCGAACAATAGTGGCAACATGGCTGGCATGGATCAGTTCAAAGATATGGGAAACTACCCGTTCATCACCGTTAATATAGATCGGCAGGCGATCCAACCCTTCCAATTGAGAGAAGGTCAAATCCCCCAGCAGCTTCAGTTTGATACGCAGGGCGCCCTTTAGGCGGTGAGCGGAAATACGGTGCCGCTCCAGATTGGGAATATCAGGAGGGATCGAGGTAAGACGCGCCTCGGTAATTTCTAATGGCCAGAGTTGTACATTCTGCCCGCTGCGGAATTCGCATCGCGTAATTTCCCCAGGAGCAATTGGTGTGAAAAAGGCGCTCTGCCGGGGAACACAATAGCCCTGAGTCAGGTCGCCCTCTTTCAAATTAGGCTGTAGCTGAATGACCCCCATTGAAGGGGTCGGAGCCGTATAATTGGGATAAACAATATCCAGTAAACGGTGAGTAAAAAGGGGAAATTCCGCATCCAGTTTTATTTGCGTTCTGGCGGACAAAAAACAAAAGGACTCAATCAGGCGTTCGACATAAGGATCGGCGACCTCAATGCCACGCATACCAAGCCGCCCGGCAATTTTGGGATGCTTGTCTGCAAACTCACGCGCCATTTCCCGCATAAAGGTGAGTTCTTTATTGTAATAATCAAGAAATTTATGATCCACGAGCATTACCTGAAGTGATGGGGGGT
Organism: Serratia sp. L9; assembly: GCF_050632285.1. Taxonomy (NCBI): domain Bacteria; kingdom Pseudomonadati; phylum Pseudomonadota; class Gammaproteobacteria; order Enterobacterales; family Yersiniaceae; genus Serratia; species Serratia sp. L9. The sequence goes on from NZ_CP192591.1 coordinate 932,249, forward strand.
TCCTGCCTTGCCTGTCATAGCCCAGCACTGCGCCTGAATTTGACTGCTTTGATGAGGGAATAATCTTCTAGTAAGGCGCGAGTGTTTTTTCCAGTTTAATTCCATTGTTATTTTTATTTGAACGTATTTCCAATACCACATACATCTTATTCAAACGACTAAATAAACGTCATTAATCGAGTAAAACTTTGGCAACGATAAGTAAGATCATTTCAAATTCCATACAGTTATATTTTAATAAAGCCAATAGTTCAATGCATCTCGAGCGCCGGAATTATTTTTAGGAACTTTATTAGAATTAATTCCTAAAATTAAGAAAAGCCTTCCAATGAGAAAAATGGTTGGCGTACCATTAGGTAAGGATTTTCTTGGGAAATATAAACCTTACCTAAATCAAGTTATTCGAATAAAAGGATGTAATTTTGGCAATTATCAGGACGAATTTGTTTGGGAAACTGGATAATACACTTTTCAATACCATTGAAAGTGCCACTACATTCTGTAAACTTCGCGGTAACCCTTATGTAGAGCTGGTACATTGGCTCAATCAGCTTTGGCATCATGACGATAATGATTTCAAACATATCGTTCGCTATTTTGAAGTTGACGCACAAATGCTCGAACGGAGTATCGCACAATCATTGGCGCGTTTACCAACCGGTGCCAGCTCAATTTCTGATTTCTCATACCATATCGAATTAGCCATTGAACGTGCGTGGGTGTGCGCCAGTCTGGAATGCCTGGAAAACCGCATTCGTGGCGGCCATCTGCTATTGGCACTATTAAGTAATATGGAATTGCGCCGCCCCCTGTTGGCAATAATTCCTGGGCTGGAAAAAGTGGCTCTTGACGTTCTCAGCAGTGAGTTGAATTACATCACCCGGGGCTCCCCGGAAGCCGATGAAATCGCCAGTGACGGTACGCCAGGCTACCAAGGGGCGCTGCCGGGTGAGGCTAGCCAGGCAATCTCTATCCAAAACGCCACCGCGCTGGCAAATTACACCACCGATCTCACCGCGCTGGCTCGCGAAGGCAAAATCGACCCGGTATTGGGCCGCAGCCAGGAAATCACCACGATGACCGACATCCTGTTGCGCCGGCGCCAGAACAACCCTCTGTTAACCGGGGAAGCTGGCGTTGGCAAAACCGCCGTCGTCGAAGGATTGGCATTGGCGATCGTCGCAGGCGAAGTCCCCCCGCATTAAGCCAGGTACGTTTATTGACGCTGGATGTGGTGGCGCTCTCCGCAGGGGCCAGCATGAAGGGGGAATTTGAGGCACGCCTTAAATCGGTGCTCGATGAAGCCATGAGTTCTGAACAACCGGTGATCCTGTTTATTGATGAGGTCCATACGCTGGTAGGCGCAGGTGGCAATGCGGGAACCGGAGATGCGGCAAACCTGCTCAAACCGGCACTGGCACGTGGCCAGCTACGCACTATCGGTGCCACTACCTGGAGTGAGTTTAAACGCCATATTGAGAAGGACCCGGCGCTGACACGGCGTTTTCAAGTGCTACAGGTGGCGGAGCCAGGGGAGGATAGCGCCATCGCGATGCTGCGTGGCCTTGCTCCGTCATTGGAACAGCATCATTGCGTGTGGATCATGGATGAAGCGATACAGGCCGCGGTTCGTTTCTCTCATCGATATATTCCGGCCCGGCAATTGCCAGATAAAGCCATCAGCCTATTGGATACTGCCTGCGCGCGTATCGCGGTGGCGCAATTTGCACCGCCTGCTGAACTGCAGCGGCTGAACTGGCAGTTGGAAACGGCGCAAACGGAGTTGCTCGCCTTGGAAAAGGCGCGCCACTTCGGCAAAGAACAAGCGGAACGTATTGCTCAACTGCAGGAAGAAATAAGCCAGTATCGCGTAGCCGTCGATGCGTTGGTGCACCGCTGGCGGGAGGAACGCGAATGCGTAGCAATGATTGTGTCTTGCCGCCAGCAGATCGCACAACAGGTTGCACAGGACCCCTCTTCGCAGGCTCTGGAAGATATCCGCCAACAACTTATCGCTCAGGAAACGCTGTTGGGTGAATTGCGCCAGGATCAAATGCTGGTGCAGGCGGAAGTCAATGCAGAAGTAATTGCAAACATCGTCGGTGACTGGACCGGGATCCCGGTAGGCCAGATGTTGAAAGATGAGTTACGGGCGGTGATGGAACTGCCGCAGCGGCTTAACGGGCGCGTTATTGGCCAGCCTACCGCGCTGGAACAGCTCAGTGAGAACATCATGACCGCCCGTGCCGGGCTGGCGGATCCACGTAAACCCTTGGGTGTATTTATGCTGGTAGGCCCTTCCGGCGTAGGTAAGACCGAGACAGCGCTGGCGATTGCCGAAAGCATGTATGGCGGTGAGCAGAACCTGATCACCATCAATATGAGTGAATATCAGGAACCGCACACCATCTCTTCATTGAAAGGCTCCCCGCCAGGCTATGTTGGCTATGGCGAAGGAGGAGTGCTGACCGAAGCGGTACGTCGTAAACCCTACAGCGTGGTGCTGCTTGATGAAGTTGAAAAGGCTCATCTGGATGTCCACGAACTCTTTTACCAGGTATTTGACAAGGGGCAGATGGAAGATGGCGAAGGTCGGCAGATCGACTTTAAAAATACCATCCTGCTACTGACCAGCAACGTCGGTAGCGAACTGATTAGCCAACTTTATGCCGATGAAGAAACGGCGCCAGACAGCACGACACTGGCCAGCGCATTACAACCCGAACTGCTGAAAGCGTTCCCGGCGGCCTTTCTTGGCAGGGTGACGGTGATCCCTTATTTACCACTGCATACCACAACGCTTAATCATATTGTCAGCCTGCATCTGGAACGGCTTAACTCGCGCCTGCAAACGCAGCATCAGTTATCGCTGCACTACAGCGAAGCGGTGGTGGAATATGTAGTTGCACAGTGCCCAATTGCAGAAACCGGTGCACGGCTGTTAATTCGTTACATTGAACAGAATATTACGCCACTGCTGGGGAAAACGATCTTGCAAACCCCACGGGCGCCAACAGAGAACATTATTGCAATTAACCTCGAAAACGATGCTTTTACAGTGACATTTACCAAGGAGGTTGAAGCACCCAACTATTTTTAAATTAAAATGTAGCAATTAATTTTTAATCAACGGATTTTTTAATTAAGGACAGATTCTATGAATAAAATCAAATGTGCTATTTGCACACTGGCACTGGTCGTTTCAGCGGGCGCACAGGCGTCAACCGATGGAAAAGTTACCTTTAGCGGCGCTCTGCTTGCTGAAACCTGCTCAGTCGTAGAAAGCAGTAAAGATATTACCGTTTCTCTGCCAAAAATCGCTATTCAGCGTCTGGTGAAAGATGGTGATCAGGCGGGTTCAACCACCTTTGATATTCAGGTAGAGAACTGCCCGGAAGGTTTTACTAAAGTCGCGGCCCACTTTGAAGCGATCGTCAACGAAGGTTTCGATCCCGCTACCGGCAACCTGAAAAACAGCGCCCCGGCTGAGCCTGCCCCGGCCAAAAACGTACAGGTACGTCTCTACAACATCGATGACAGCAAGCCAATTGCTATGGGTCAAACTGGCCATTTCTTCCCAATTGACGCTACCACCCATAAATCAACCATGACCTACGCAGGTGGCTACTACGCGACTGGCGCCACAGCGGCAGGCCCGGTGCGTGCCCAGGTGCAGTACGTGCTGGCTTATCCTTAATAGCTTGTCCGGTATATAGCATTGCGGTCCGCGATAATGCGGACCGCCCCTTGAAGGATATCGCGAGAGACGGTTCTCTCGTTGCTGGCAGGAAAATAAATAACATCAACGGATCTGCCAGAATAAAAAAGAATAGGGCTGAAAATGACATTTAGATTATTTGTACTGGCAACGGCATTAATGGCCGGTTGTGCCCCTGCTATTGCATCAATGACCATTAGCGGCACCAGGGTTGTTTTCCCCGGAACGGAACGAGAAGTTATTGTTCGTACCAATAATAAGGGGAAATTACCCGCATTGGTTCAGGTGTGGGTGGATGATGGTAATACCAACGCAAACCTGAATCAGGTGAAGGTCCCATTTCTTGTCACACCACCCGTTTTCCGCGTAGAGCCCGGAAAAGGCCAGAGTGTGAGAATGATTTATAACGGTATGACATTGCCGGAAGATCGGGAGTCGGTATTCTGGTTTAACATGCTGGAAATTCCGCCGAAAGCCAACGACGATGGTACCGGTCAGAAACTGGAACTGGCATTCCGCACCCGAATCAAGATTTTTTATCGCCCAAGCGCGATAGAGAAAAGCAATTCTGAATTTGAGAAAAACAAATTGCAATGGGAAGCCGTCAACGATGACCAGCAGGGCCTGGGAATTAAAGTCACCAATGTGACCCCTTATTATTTCTCCTTTGACTCCATCAATGTGATGTATCAAGGAAGAAAGATTGCCTTGGATATCGACATGGTCGCTCCCGCCAGCTCGCGTGTTTTTTATCCGAAGAACAAATTGAGTGGTACTGAAAAAATTTCCAGCCTCGAGTATCGGCTGATTAATGATTACGGTGCTTCTAATGGCAAAAAATTGAACTGGTCTGCAGGGAAGGGATTTATCGCGAATAACAACTAACTGTCCGCCGCAATAAAGGGAGTTTGCCAGTGAAACGTTTGAATGCAAGAAGCATCAAAACGAAAAAGGGACTGCGGTCGCCGGCAGCATTACCATTGACGCTTGTGCTGATGGGTTCGGTGTTATTTTGTCTCCGGGGATGGACCGCCCCGCTCCCTGCTTTGCCAATTAAGGGAGAGCCCGAGGCCATAAGCATGGAATTTAATCCACAGTTTATCCATGGCTCCGGTATTGATGTTTCCCGCTTTAGTGAACGTAATCCGGTATTACCAGGAAAATATGACGTTACTTTATTCGTTAATGGTGAAAACCGTGGCAAACAGACAGTGATATTTGTCTTGCCCCCAGAGCAGGTCAGTGCTGAACCTTGCTTCACCTTAAACCAGTTGTCGCAGGCAGGGATCTGGGTTGAGGAGCTGCAATCGCCCTTGCCACGTGAGGCACAGAGCCAGTGCGCTTTTATCAGCGACTGGATTGCCCAGGGTAACAGCAACTACAACGGCAGTGATTTTGAGCTGAATCTAGGCGTACCTCAGCTTTATAAGCGTTCCATCCCAAGCGGTTATATCGATCCCAGCCGCTGGGATGCCGGTGAAACAGTGGGTTTTCTGGATTATCGGGGCAACGTGTATTCGCTATTCCATGGGGGGAACGATGGATCGGAGCGACAAAATAGCTATACCAGTAATTTGCTACTGGCTGGAGGGATCAATCTTGGCCGCTGGCGTTTACGCAAAAGACTTAATTTAGGTTGGGTGAACGGCAGTTCGCCGACGACACAGAACCTGTATGGCTATATCGCACGCGATGTGGCCGCACTGAAAAGTGAGCTGGTGTTGGGCGAAACCAACACCATCGGGGATATGTTCGACAGCTATGGCCTGCGCGGTGTGCTACTGCATTCAGATGAACGCATGTTACCCGATTCATTACGTAGCTATTCCCCAGTGTTGCGCGGCGTTGCGCAAACCAATGCCAGGGTGAAAGTGATTCAGCGTGGGTTGACCATCTTTGAGACCGTGGTACCGCCAGGGCCGTTTGAACTCAGCGATATCGGCACTATGGGATATGGCGCCGATCTGACCATGATTGTTACCGAAGCGGACGGACGGCAGCAGCAACAGAATATTTCCTTTTCCGTGCCGCCGATATTGCTGCGTGAGGGCGTATCACGCTTTGAAATATCTGCCGGTCAGTTGAAAGATGAAAAGGTGAAAGATTACCCCGGCATTCTCCAAGGGAGCTATCGCTACGGCGCAACCAATTCCTGGACGCTCTACGGTGGAGCACAGGTGGCGGATAAATATCAGGCGCTAGCAGTAGGCAATGCCTTCAATACGCCAATTGGCGGCATCGCAGTTGACGTCACACATGCAAAAAGTGGGTTAGGTAACCGCCAGCATGCATCGGGTAACAGCGTGCAGGTCAGCTTCACCAAGTATCTTGAGAATACAGATACTCACCTGACGCTGGCGGCGTACCGCTATTCATCAAGCGGATTTTATACCTTCCGTGAGTCCAACCAGATACGAACCGGTGGGCAGGATGAAAATGACAGCGTAGATTTTCGTTCGCGACATCGTTTATCCGTCACCCTTTCACAACGGATCCAGGACAACATGACGCTGTTATTGAACGGTAGCCTGTACACCTATTGGGGTGGCAGAAGTAGCTCACGGCAATATTCTGCGACCATTAACCATTCGCTGCGCAATTTCAGCTATGGGTTGACCGCGATACGGGCACGAAATGAAAAAGGCCGTGATGAAAACAGCCTGCTGCTCTCGGTCAACATCCCATTAGGGGAGCGCAACCTGAGTAAACCGCTGTTCAACTCACTCTATAGCACGCTGAGCCACAATAACAGGGGTGACACCCAGTTGCAGACGCTAATGAACGGTAGCCAGGGGGAGCAAGATGCGTTGTCTTACGGGATCGGCGGAACGTTTGGCCACCGTAACGACAGAAACAGTGAGAAATCGGTAACGGGTAATCTGAGTTATCAATCCGGCCTCGGGCGGTTTGGCCTTTCGGCTTCTGCGAATAATCGTCGCTCACAGCAGCTCTCGGTCTCTGGCGATGGCAGTATCGTGGCACATAAAGGCGGCATCACCATTGGACCTGCGATTGGAGATGCCCCTTTTGCCATCATTGGGGCAAAAGGAGCCACCGGGGCACGCTTACTTAATGGCCGTGGTGCCAAGGTTGACAGCCATGGCTATGCGATTATGCCGTCGCTGTCACCTTACCGTGAAAATACGGTTTCCCTGGATGCGCGCGGGTTACCCGATACGGTAGACGTGCTGGAAAATGAAAAAGTGGTGGTGCCGGGTATGGGGGCTGCGATTGCGGTAGATATGCAAACCATTACTGGTGCACCGCAGGTGTTAACGGTACGGGATGAGCAGCAGGATGTCCTGCCGATTGGCACCGTGCTGCAAAACGCCGCAGGCGTGAGCCAGGGGATTATCGGGCAAGGCGGGCAAGCTTTTGTCCGTGGCTGGCAACCGGCAGAACAACCGCTTTACGTGGTACTGGAGGGTAAAAAACGACGCTGTGTGAGTACGTCAAACAGAACAATCAACACCCTGGCAACACAGATTACGCAGTTGGAGGTGACATGTTTACGCAACGGTCAATAAGGCGCTGGCAAAGCGCAATGCTGGGGCTACTCAGTCTGGCAGCGCAGGCGGAAACCTGCACGGCAACGGATAGCTGCCGGATCCCTGTCACCTTTACCGGTGTTTATCAGGAAGAAACCTGTGAAATCAGCATCAACGGCGGGGCATCCGAGAACCTCGTCACACTACCCAAAATAGCAACTGCACAGTTGCAGCGTAGCGGTGATGAAGCAGGCAGTAGACAATTTGATATTACGCTCAAATCCTGTCCGGCAGGCCGCCCGGTTGCTCTGCATTTTATTTCCGATGGAATAGCGGCAGATAGTGACACGGGTAATCTGACCAACCGCACAGGAACCGGCATGAGCCAGGGGGTACAAGTCCGGTTGCGTAATGCTTCCGGCATACAGTTGCGCATTGATGATATTAACAGCTACCAACAATACCTTATTCCGTCAAATGGTGATGAGGTAACGCAATATTATAGCGCCAGCTATTACGCTAAAAGTTCAAAGAGTGTCACCCCTGGTATGGTGAATACTTTTTCAGGTATTGAATTACAATACAAATAAGGGGGTGTAAAGATTATTTTTCATCGCTGTATTATTCCGCCAGCTCGGAGTGCTCTCTGGGTTTTTTTAAAAAAATGACATAGTAAAAGGGTATTATGTTCAGTAAAAATAGCTCGCAAAAATTTATCGCGCGCAACCGTGCTCCTCGCGTACAAATCGAATATGACGTAGAGATTTACGGTGCCGAGAAAAAAGTCGAATTACCTTTCGTGATGGGGGTGTTGGCAGATTTGTCTGGTAAGCCACTTGAGCCTTTACCGTCGGTTGCCGATCGTCATTTCCTGAGTATCGACATCGATAATTTCGATGAGCGTATGAAAGCCATGCGTCCGCGCGTTGCCTTTGCAGTACCTAATACGCTCACCGGCGAAGGTCAATTAATGGTTGATATGACCTTTGAAAGCATGAATGACTTCGCACCGGATGCGATTGCGAAAAAGGTCGACTCCCTGTCGCACTTATTGGATGCGCGTACGCAATTGGCAAATTTACAAACCTATATGGATGGTAAAGCCGGTGCGGAAGAATTGGTGATGACTTTGCTGCAGGATAAATCCCTGTTGAAAGCCTTGGCGTCTGCGCCAAAAGATAAGCAGGCAGCAGTTAATTTGCCCCTGGAAGATTAAGTAAAGAGGGAAGTATGTCTACATCGCAAGCAGCAATGAATAAAAATACAGCGGCGGCGGCCGCAAGTTTTGACGATTTTAATTCTTTACTGACCAAAAAATTTAAAGCGAAATCAGAACAGACCAAAGCCGCAGTTGAAGGTGCAGTAAAAACGCTGGCAGAGCAGGCGCTGAGCAACAGCGTGACCGTTTCTGATGATGCATATAAAAGCATTGCCTCGATTATCGCGGAAATTGACCGCAAGCTCTCTGAGCAAATCAACCTGATCCTGCATCATAAAGAATACCAGGCACTGGAAAGCGCATGGCGTGGCCTGCATCACCTCGTCTATAACACCGAAACCGACGAAAAACTCAAACTGCGTTTTATGGATCTTTCCAAGCAGGAGCTGCGCCGTAGCATGAAGCGCTACAAAGGGGTGGCCTGGGATCAAAGCCCACTGTTCAAAAAGGTATACGAAGAGGAATATGGCCAGCTTGGTGGCGAGCCTTATGGCTGCCTGGTGGCGGATTACTTCTTCGACCATACCGCACCCGATGTGGATCTGTTGGCATCGATCGGTAAAGTGGCCGCTTCGGCACACGTTCCCTTTATCGCTGGGGCATCACCTAATGTGTTGCAGATGGAATCCTGGCAGGAACTGTCCAACCCGCGCGACCTGACCAAGATCTTCACACAGAACCTGGAGTACGCGGCGTGGAACTCATTGCGCCAGTCGGAAGACTCCCGCTATATCGGTTTGGCAATGCCACGTTTTCTGGCACGTTTGCCTTACGGCATTCGAACCAATCCGGTAGATGCCTTCCATTTTGAAGAGACGACGGACGGCGCCGACCACAGTAAATATGCCTGGTCTAACGCAGCCTATGCCATGGCAGTCAACATCAACCGTTCTTTCAAAGAACATGGCTGGTGTACGCTGATCCGTGGTGTGGAAAGTGGCGGCGTGGTAGATGGCTTGCCTTGTCACACCTTCCCGACCGATGACGGCGGCGTGGACATGAAGTGCCCGACCGAGATCGCAATTTCCGATCGCCGTGAAGCAGAACTGGCGAAAAATGGTTTTATCCCGCTGGTACACCGTAAAAATACCGATTATGCCGCCTTTATTGGCGCTCAATCGCTGCAAAAACCGGCAGAGTATTATGATCCGGATGCGACGGCCAACGCTAATCTTTCGGCGCGCCTGCCTTATCTGTTTGCCTGTTCACGTTTCGCTCATTATCTGAAGTGCATCGTGCGCGACAAGATCGGCTCTTTCAAAGAGCGTGACGAGATGCAGCGCTGGCTGAACGATTGGGTTATGAACTACGTCGATGGCGATCCGGCTAACTCTTCGGTGGAAATCAAAGCACGCCGGCCGCTGGCAGCGGCAGAAGTGATTGTTGAGGATGTGGAAGGGAATCCAGGTTATTACCAGGCGAAATTCTTCCTGCGCCCTCATTTCCAATTGGAAGGTTTAACCGTTTCTCTGCGCATGGTAGCTAAATTACCTTCGCTCAAAGATGTGGCTTAAGAGTAAATAACGACCTTATTTAACTTGATGTAATAAATATTTACTTCACGGACTTCAATTTGTAGGTAACAACGCTACAAATTGAAAGACGACGGGTAAAATTGTAATGATCTCCATTACAACTCGCATAGGTAACATTCGGTGCTGATTTCAGCGCCAGGGTTGCTTACAACCCAATGCTTTGCATTGGAATATGTTTAACGTGCTTAAAGAGGATATTATGGCACAGGATATGTTTATCAAGATCGATGGTATCGAAGGGGAGTCTTTAGATACCACCCATAAAAATGAAATCCAGGTTTTGTCATGGCGTTGGGATGTTGCACAACATTCAAACATGCATAGCGGTTCCGGTGGTGGTTCCGGTAAAGCTAGCGTTACGGATTTCCTGTTCGAACATTATATGGATAAAGCCAGCCCTAACCTGCTGAATTACTGTCTTTCAGGTCGGCATATTAAAAACATTCAGTTCGTGGTACGTAAGGCCGGTGGCGATCCGCTGGAATACCTGATCATTAAATTCATCGACGTCATTATTACCCGGGTCGACATGGCGGGTTCTATTGATGATGAAACTCGCCCACGTGAGCAGGTTCGTTTCTCCTTTACCAAAATGACACAGGATTATGTGATGCAGAATGCGGAAGGTCATAAATCTGGTGTTATTTCCGCCAGTTATGACGTGAAAGCTAACCAGCACGGTTAATCGCTGCTTTCTGTCGTTTCCCTGCCGCTCTTTGGGCGGCAGGGTTTAACCGTCAGAGAAGTATGCAGAGATAAAGGCACGCAGCAGTGATGAATGACATGCACAAAAAAACCGAGGCTCGCTTTCAGGGGGAGTGGCGGTGGCTATTAATGACGCTGATTGCCCTATCGGTGATTTCCTGTAGCTCACCACCACCTGATACCCGCGTGGATAGCGTGCAGGTGACGCTACAAATGGCCAGCGATGTGAACCCAAACGTACATGGCAAGGCAAGTCCGGTACGCGTGACCTTATATAAATTAGCCCTGAGCGATGAATTTCTTGCCAGTGATTATTTAAGCCTGAGTGAAGGTAAGGATGTGGAATTAAACGCACAGGTTCATAAAAGTTATGACGTCATCATGGTGCCTGGAGAAAAAAGAAATAACGCTATCAGTTAATCATGATATCACGGCAATCGGCGTGGTGACGGCCTATCGGAATATCTCTGAGGCGCAATGGAAAGCGTTTTATATTATTTCACAAAAGCCTCTAGTGCGCTGGTATCGAAAGATATGGCCAGGCAGTGAAGTCTGGCGACCAAAAATGATGGTTCGTATGGAACATTTGACTACCTCAATTAAAAAAATGGATTAAGCCGTGAGAACAAATAAAGTCGTCTGGAGTGAGGGTCTTTTTCTTCGTCCGCAGCTTTTCCAGCAGCAAGAGCGCTATTTGGAGTATTACGCCCACAAGCGCGCAGCAACCATCACTCCCTTTTTTGGGGATTCGCCCAATATGAAATCGATCATGAGGCTTTGTCGTATGGCAAGCTGGTATTACGTTCTGGACGGGGAGTTTTACCGGATGGCACTCCGTTTGATATTCCCGGCCATGCCGCTCTGCCAGAACCCCTGACAATCGCTTCTGAACACCTGGGTAAGCTTATCTACCTGGCGGTACCGCTACGGCTGGATAATAGCGATGAAACGATCTTTGACGAGTATGACCTGGGCTCCCTGGCGCGTTTTAGCGCACAGGAAGCCGAGCTGAACGACACCAATGCCATTCGTCAGGGACCAAAGCCGGTGCAACTGGCACAGCTGCGTCTCCGTCTGGTATTGGAAAGCGAGATGACCGAATCCTGGATTGGCTTGCCGCTGACGCGCGTGCGGGCAATACAGCCAGATGGCAGTGTGCTGCTGCACACCGAAGATTACATTCCTCCGGTGACGGGCTACGCCGCCAACTCTTTGCTAACCGAGTGGTTAACCCACCTGAATGGCCTGGTCAAGATGCGTGCGGAGATGTTAGCGCAACGCCTCTCCAACAGCGATGGCAAAGCCAGCGCCAGCGCGGAAATCGTCGATTATCTGCTGCTGCAGATCTTCAATAAATATGAGCCTGTGCTCGACCATTTGCGGCACATTCCGGAAATGCCACCGATTGTGTTGTACCAGGAGCTGGCGAAATTTGCCGGGGAGCTCTCCACTTTTATCCGCATCAAGACACGGCGACCTCGTCCCGCGCCTGGCTATGACCATGCCCAACTCTATCCCTCCATTCGCCCACTGGTGGATGATATTCATGAATTACTCAACCAGATCCTGGTACGCGCCGGGCAGATGATCCCTCTGGAATCTCGCGGTAACGGCGTGTGGTCGGCCACCATACTGCCGGGCGAGTTGCGCAGCTTCTCAAGCCTGGTACTGGCAGTTGCGGCCCAGTTGCCCATGGATGTGCTGCAACATCAGTATGCCGCGCAAGCTAAATTCAGCGCGCCGCAGCAACTGCATGAGCTGGTGCGCTCCCACCTTCCCGGCCTGGAGCTTCACGCATTGCCAGTGCCGCCGCGCCAGATCCCTTACAGCGCGGGTTATGTCTATTTCGAACTGATTAAAAGTGGGCCCTTCTGGGAAAAGATCGCCAGCACAGGAGCCATTGCCACGCACGTTGCGGGCGATTTCCCTGGGCTGAAGATGGAGCTCTGGGGAATTAGAGACTGATGAGTGACAGCAGCGAACTGAATCTGACCGGGGATTTCGCCGCCTTTTCCCCGCTGGGCAACGACAAAGACAATACGCAGGCATTGGGCCACTTTCTGCTGGATAGCCAGGTTCCGATGGCAGAAGGCCGGGAGGCATACAACGCAGAAATACCGGGGAACACCCATAGCCGTTATGACGTAAGCCAACTGCGCAGTGAAAGTGTGCAACAGCGTGTAGCAAATGTAATCGCCTCAGCCACGCCACTGCTTGAGGCCGCACAGCCTCTGCTGCGGGCCTTAAGCGAAATGCCTGAAGCGGTAAGCGAACGCGATCAGGTCTGGCTGTTAAAGCAGAGCCTGAAAAACGAGATAACGCTGTTTAGCGTGGTATGTGACGAGGCAGATATTTCGTGGAAGAAAATGGCCATTATCCGCTATTGCCTGTGTACCGCATTGGATGAAGCGGCACATGCCCGCCCCTGGGGGATAGAAGCAGGTTGGTCGCAGAGTAACCTGCTCAACCACTTCGAAGGCGACAATGATGGCGGCAACAAGTTTTTCCTGCTGGTCGGGCGGCTTTCGATGAGCCCTCAGGAATATGCCGATGTGCTGGAAATTCTATTACGCATCCTCGGGCTCGGTTTCGAAGGCCGTTACAGCATTATCGAGAACGGTGAGCGCCAACTGACAAAAATCCGTCAACGGTTGTTAACCCTGTTGCAAAGCACCCGCGACGGCATACCTGGTGCGCTCGCACCACACGCCATCCCGGAGCGACGGGTCAGAAAACGTCGCGACTTTTTTGTTCCGGTCCGCGTTTCCCTGCTGTTTGCCGGGGTGTTGACTATCAGCACCTTTATCGTTTGCAAATATCTGCTGGTGGTACCGGAAAGCGGCTTGCTCAAACAGATGCAGGCGCTGACACGCTTACCGATACACCAGCCCACACCACCATTACGGTTGCGTCTGGCGGTGCTGCTGCGGGCAGAAATTGCCCAAGGGCTGGTCAGCGTGGATGAAACTGCCGGGCACAGCCAGGTGATCTTCCGGGGCGATTCGATGTTTAACATTGGCTCAGACAGCGTACGCCCGGAAATGTTACCGGTGCTCAAACGCGTCGCGGATGAGATCCACCGGGTGAAAGGACGCGTGCTGGTGGTGGGGTTCACCGATGCCATGCCAATCAACAAGCCAGGTTTACCTAATAACCAGGTGCTTTCAGAGAAACGAGCCGCCAGCGTGGCCCGCTTGCTACCACAAGCGGGTATTCCGGCCAGTGATATCCACTCCGAAGGTCGGGGGAGCGCGAACCGCGAGCCAGTAACCAGACCCTGGAAGGTCGGGCACAGAACCGCCGCGTGGAAATCTTTGTCAATTATTAATGGACCCGTCATGTCATTGTTTTATCAATTATTTTCAGGCCGTGGATTAAAGCGCCTATTGCTGATCGTCACCCTTGGGCTGCTGGCCGTCGCTATCTGGTTTCTCGGGCCGTGGCTGGGGTTTGGCGACGCACGCCCACTGGAACCTGCCGAGGGGCGCATCATTGCGCTGCTGGTGCTGTTTCTGCTGCTATTGGCTTACTGGTTCTATCTGCCACTGTTTCTTTCCCTGGCGCTGATCGCAATAGCCACAGTGTGGATTATTGGGCCTTATCTGTTAATCGGTAAGCAGCATCCGCTGGAAAGCGCCGGGCATCGCGGCATCCTGATGTTGGCAATCCTGATAATCACGCTGCTGTATGGCCTATGGCGTTTCATGCGCGCATTAGCGTTGGATCCGGCGCTGCTGGATAACTTTATCAAGAAAAAACCGGCCAAGCAGGAAGAGCGTATTGAGCATGCGGCGATCAACGCGGTCATTGAAGGTGGTGAGCGCTATATGCGCCGCATCCATCGCACCGTGCCTATTTGGCGGCGGTTCTTTTCAACCGATCACCGCCGCAGTTGGTTACCCTGGTTTCTGGTCATGGGTACGCCTGCGGCGGGTAAAACCGCCATGCTGTTCTCGTCCGGCCAAGAGTTTCCACTGCCGGAACAACTTAATCGCAAAGATAAAGAGAACCCACCCACGGCACACTGTGAGTGCCTGTTTACCAATGAGGCGCTATTTCTTGATACCGCAGGGAAGTATGCCGGTGAAGATCGGCTGGCGCAGGAGGAGTGGACAAGCCTGGTCAAGGCGCTGAAAAAACATCGCCCAGTCAGGGGAATTAACGGCGTCATTCTGACGTTATCCACCGTGGATATTCTGAATAAAAGCAAGGCGGAGCTTCTGACCATTGCCGCGACGCTGCGATCACGTCTGGATGAACTGCGTCAGCAGTTAGGTGTGCGCTTCCCGGTATATGTCACCATCACCAAACTGGATCTGTTGGCAGGGTTCGAAGAGTATTTCCGCAATCTGACGGCGATGGAAAGAGAGCAGGTATGGGGCGTGACCCTGCCTTGGGATAACGAGCAGCCGATGACGGCAGGGGCACTGAAAGAACAGCTGGAGCAAGAATTATCGCTGCTGGAAAATCGCCTTAGCCGTGTGATGTATCTACGCCAGCAAGAAGAGTATGACGTCGGAGACCGTAAGCGTATGTATGCGCTACCGCAGGATTTCCGCTTGCTATCGCAGAACGTTACCGAGGTGGTGCAGAATATCTTTTTTGCTTCTCGCTACGACGAAACCCAGTTCCACGCCACGTTGCGAGGCGTCTATTTTCTAAGTAACTGCCACCCTTGCACAGTCGGTTTGCTCAATAACAACACATTGCTGCAAAAATGGAGCAATCTGATCCGGCAGGTCTGGCCGCAAACCCCCGCTTCTCTCGCCAGCAAGGGGGATGAGGAAGGGTTGATCACCGAAGCGGCATGGGGAAAACACTACTTTTTGACCCGCCTGTTCAGTGATGTTATTACCCCGGATCGCAATCTGGTCAGCTATAACCTCCAGTTGCAATCCAAACATCGCTTGCAGACTGTCGCCGGGCATATGGCAACCTGGGGCGTGGGGCTATGGCTGTTCTGCGCTTTACTGACCAGTTACCAGCTTAACCAGGGCTATCTGCAGGCATTAGCGGGTAAACTCGGCGTGCTGAGCGGGCAGGTGACACAGTACGTCAAAAAACCCAGCGCTCCCTTGCTGCCCGGAGTGTTACTCGGGGCGCAGAATCTGGCGCGCTATGACAACCTGGATCTCGAACGCCCGGAGATGGACTGGCGTTATGGGCTCTACACCGGCGGAACTGTCGCTAAAGGGGCTGATGCTTTATACCATTTCTTTTTACAGCGCTATCTGCTGCCCCAGTTGGAAAAGCAGGCGGTAGAGGATCTGCAAAACGCTTTGCGATCAGCTGATGATGATGCCGTCTGGCAGGCGTTAAAACTCTATCTGATGCTAAATGGTACCGGTAAACAGGATCAGACCTGGCTGGTAGCACAGCTTACCGAAAACTTTGAGCGCAGCGGTGCTATCCGTCCCTATGAGGAGAGGAGCCTGTTTGTTGGCCATCTGAACGCCCTGTTTTCTCACCCCGGCTGGCACCAATATGGTCAGGCGCAGGACCCAGCGTTGGTGAAAGAAGCACGTGCCAGGCTGGCAGAGAAACCGCAAAGCGCCCGCGTCTGGCAGCGCCTGAAAACGGAGTTGATGGCCGAGGCTCCGGCCAACCTGACGCTGCGAACACTGGCAGGGGGCAATCACCGCTGGTGTTTACCCTTACCGACGCTGAACTGCTGCAACAGGGGATCCCGGGGATTTATACCCGGGAAGGTTGGCAACAAAAAGTTAAAAAAACTCCTGACCTCTCTGCTGCCGTTACAAAACGAAGATGGGTGGGTGATGGGGGCGGGGGCAACCTCGCCTAACCCGTTAGCATTTCGTGAAGAGGTGCTTACACGCTATCTGCAGGAATATACCGGTTACTGGCAACGTATGCTCAGCAGTGTACGGCTGATCCCCGTCGGCGGGGAAGAACAGGCAAATTCCCGGGGCACCTCCCTCAATATCGCCTTACTGCGCGCACTGGTGTCTGATAACTCACCGTTGCGCGCCCTGCTCAACCGAAGCGTCGATGAAACTACCCTGGTCAGTAATGATAAAACCATCGCCGAAGGGTTAAACAGCCATCTGAACCAAGGGAGGGTATTACAGCAGGCGGTAAAGCTGCAACAGACCCTGCACTTTCGTGAACAGCGCTTGATTGGACAACACCTTGATGACCGTTTCAGCGCATTGCGCCATTTTGTGCGTGGCGAGCAACAGGGTGGCCCTGCCGACTTTGCGCAGGTGCAAGGGACCGCGCTGAATCATGTGATGAGATTGCTCAGCGACCAGTACACCCGCTTTGTGGTGTACAACAGCGCCTTTGAGTATGGCGATATTCCGCCACTGACTGAAGAAAGTGCCCGCATTGCTGCTGAATCCGGTACCTGGCCGGAACCCGTAAAGAATATTGTCTCTCCGCTGCTAACCCGCTCTTACGAGAAAATCAAACAACGGTTGCTCAAGCTTGATGTCGAGTCGATCGACAAAGGGCCAGGAGAGATCTGCCGCACCAGCCTGCAGGGGCGCTACCCTTTTGCCGACAGCGAGCAGAACGTGGCGCTCGTGGACTTTGAGCGTTTTTTTGCTGCCGGGGGGTGGCAGACAGCTGGTTTAAACAGAACCTGGCGGCAAAAGTAGATACCTCCGGCCACCCCTGGCGTTTCAAAGGCACAGCAGACAGCTCTGGCCTGGCGTTTTTTGAACGGGCAGAACGTATACGCAACGTCTTTTTTGCCGGTGGCGAAGGGCGAAAAATGGCACTGAACTTCTCCGTATCGGTGCGCTATCTGTCACCCACCGCCACCCAACTCATTCTCAATATTGATGGCAACAAATTCAGCTACGCACATGGCCCGGTGATTCCTGAAGAGCTGAGCTGGCCGGGCGATCGCCGTGGTGGGCTGGTCAGTATCACTGCACGTAAACCACTGGCGGCGGCGCTGCCCAATCAGGTTTATCGTGGCCCGTGGGCGCTGCTGCGCTGGCTGGATGATGCCGATACGGTTCGTGGAGCAGGCCACGACACCCAGCTGTTTGGCTGGAAGCTTGGCCAGGAACGCCTTGAACTGGAGATTGAAGGGTTACGCGCCTCAGGGCAGACGCCGGGCGATCTGCTCCGCAGTTTCCGCTGCCCGGCGAAAGGGCGTGGCTAATGCTGAACCGGATAGTGATTCGCGCCTGTTTACCGGGCAATCGGCAAGGCCTGTTAGGGCGTTTCGGGCAACATCGTCGCACAAAGCAGGCGTTACACCTCCTACTACAACAGGCCCTGCCACTGATGGCCTCTTCAAGGATGAAGGCACCGATAGTTACCCCCTACCCCTGGTGCTTTGTTGCACCGGCCAATGCCATACGAGCGAAACACTACTTTATTGGCGCCTTTCTCCCTGAAACACAGACGAGCACCGCGTTACCTCCGGTGCTGTACGCCTTGGTCAGCGAAGCCTGGCTGCTCAGTCAGTTGAACGAGCGGGACAGTTTACCCTTTTGGCTGGCACGAGTGCTGGCCCCCTTTTCTGTTGGCTGCGAGGTGGAAGTACACCGCTGGTGCAAGTTGCTGCAACGCATGCTGATGGGCCGAAAGCACGCCATTTCTGCCAATCACCTCAGGCCGCGGGAAGGTTTGCGCGAGGAAAGATGTGACGCCGACTTTGCTCTCGGCAGTGAACATGGAGTGGATGCGATGCCATGGATGGAGTGGCCTGGCTGCATTCAGAATGACGAAATAATCTGGATCTGGAGGCAAAGCAGGCATGGAAAAGTAATTGAGTCTCAAAAATTAGCCAATTTAAATTTGAGTGAACTAACCAATAAATAAAGTCTGGATATAATTATGTCGCGCACCATAACACTGAACAGCCCGGCGATGCCCCTATTACTGGGCGAGCCCGCTCTGGTATTAAACCGGTTGGAAGGCGAGGAAGCTTTTTCAACTCTCTATACCTACACCTTAACGGTGAAAACACCAGCCAACCCGCTGATCCCTTGGCAGACGGCGTCAAATGTCGATCTCAAGGCGCTGATCGGTAAAGAAATGACGATAGAGATGGAACTGGACGGCAACGGCCTGGACGATGTCCGAGGATTAGGCAAAGGCCTGCGTGAAATTTCCGGGCTGGCAGAAAAAGCGCGTTATATCGGCCGCGATGCCAATCAGGCGATGTTTGAAATCGTTATCCGCCCCTGGCTCTATCTGACCAAATTAACCAGTGATTTTAAAATATTCCAGAATAAAACCGCTGTCGACATTATCGAAGAAGTGCTCTCTGAATATCACTTCTCGTTTGAGAAACGACTGACGGCGATGTATCCACAGCTCGATTTTCAGGTGCAATACGGTGAAACCGACTTCGACTTCGTTGAGCGCCTGATGGAAGAGTGGGGTATCTACTGGTTCTTTGAACATCAGGATCATAAGCACAAGCTGGTTCTGGTCGACCATGTGGGTGCCCACAAGCCCTACTCCAGTGAGGCTTATCGCATTATTGAATATGCGCCAGATGTCCCCAAGGCGGGAGCCGAATATATCGAGCAACTCCACCATCAGGAGATGCTGACCAGCGGCCGCTGGGTGACCAACGATTATGACTTTACCAAATCGCGCGCAGATATCCTCGCCCTTGACGTAAAGCCACGCAAGACCAGTTTCAATGAGTTGGAAGTCTACCACTGGCCCGGGGATTACGATCAGCCTGGCATCGGTGAACAACTGGCGCGAATCCGCATCGAAGAACGTGGTGCATTAGGCTCGCGGGCCATTGGCAGCGGCGAGCTGCGCGGCGTTGTCTGTGGAACCAATTTCGAGCTGCAAGGCTACCCGCTTGAAAAGGTCAATCGCGAATATATGGTCATTTCCAGCCGCCTGACCGTGCAGGAGGTAGACCAGCTATCACATCAGGAACAGTTCAGCGTTCAGTGCCAGTTTACCGTACAGCCGACCAGTAAAATCTACCGTCATCCACAAACCATTTTGAAGCCGCGTACCCATGGCCCACAAAATGCCATCGTGGTCGGGCCATCAGGGGAGGATATCTGGACGGACGAATATGGCCGCGTCAAGGTACGCTTTGTCTGGGATCGTTATGGACAAAACAGTGAGGCTGATTCTTGCTGGATACGTGTCAGCCAGGCGTGGGCAGGTAACAGCTTTGGGGGGATCTACATCCCTCGAATTGGCCATGAAGTGATCGTCGACTTTATCAATGGAGATCCCGATCGCCCCCTGATTATCGGCAGCCTGTATAACAATGTGACGCTCCCCCTGGGATCTCCCAGCTAACGCCACGCAAAGTGGCTTGATCAGTCGCACCGTGGGCGGAGGGAAAAGCAACTACAACGGCCTGCGCTTTGAAGATAAACCCGGTCTGGAGCAGTACTGGGAGCAGGCAGAGCGCGATATGGATCGCCTCACCAAGAATAATGAAACACAGACTATTGGGGTCAATGCCGATTTGAGCATTGGCAACAACCGTAACGTGGTGGTAGGCACCGATTACACCAAGAATGTTGGCTCTAATTCTACCTACAATATTGGTTCAAATTCGGATCTTAGTATCGGCGCCAACCGCAGCGTGGTGGTGGGCGCAAACTACAGCAAAAGCATCAGCGGTGTTTCTACCAAGATGATTGGCGGTAGCTCAACCTTCCAGGTAGGAGCCGAACACAGCGAAACCATCGGGGGAATGCTCTCGGTCAGCGTAGGGGCGGTGGCGACAACCAACATAGCTGCGGCCAACACCCTGAATATCGGTGGCGTTAACTCCACCAGCATCGGTGGCGCAAACATGCTGAACGTTGGCGGTGCCAATATGACGAACATCGGTGGCGTCAATATGACGAGCATCGGTGGCGCAAACATGCTGAACGTCGGGGGAGTTAACCTGACAAACGTCGGTGGTTACCAGGCTACCTGCGTAGGCGGTGCCTGGCAGGTTACCGTTGGTGGCGCTGCCACCATCGTGGGCGGTGGTGCAGTCGCCATTAGCGCGGGCGGGGAGCTATTACTGACCGGAACTATCGTCAAAATCATCGGTAAAGAAAAGGTGATCATTCAGGGGGAGAAGTACAGATCAACCCGGGTGATGGCGGCGGCTGTGGCGGTGGTGGCGGCGGCGGAGGTGGCGGCGGCGGTGGCGGTGTCGGTTTGGGCGGCATGGCCGGTCTTGCCGGATTAGGCAGGATGGTTGCACCGCGCGCGCTTATGGGAGGAGTGGGTTTACCACTACCTTTACCCCCGTTGCCTATTGTTCCACCTGATCCGTCATCGCCACCGCCACCGGAGGAAAGCTCCGTGCCGTTGCCAACAGGGACTCCAGAGCCAACGCAGACGAGCACGCCATGGCCAACACAAACGGTCACGCCTACGCCAACGGTGACGCCAGTACCGACGCCTACAGTGACGCCTACGGTTACGCCGACAGTGACACCAACGCCTACGCCAACAGTGACGCCAATACCGACGCCGACAGTGACACCAATACCGACGCCGACGGTCACTCCAACACCTACGCCAACGGTCACTCCAACACCGACTCCAACAGTGACACCAACGCCTACGCCAACGGTTACCCCGACGCCTACGCCAACGGTCACTCCAACACCGACGCCGACAGTGACACCAACGCCTACGCCAACGGTCACTCCAACACCGACGCCGACAGTGACACCAACGCCTACGCCAACGGTCACTCCAACACCGACGCCGACAGTGACACCAACGCCTACACCTACGGTCACTCCAACGCCTACGCCAACGGTCACTCCAACGCCGACGCCGACAGTCACTCCAACGCCTACGCCGACAGTCACTCCAACGCCTACGCCGACAGTGACGCCGACGCCTACGCCGACAGTCACTCCAACGCCTACGCCAACGGTTACCCCGACGCCTACGCCGACAGTGACACCAACGCCTACGCCAACGGTTACCCCGACGCCTACGCCGACAGTGACACCAACACCGACGCCAACGGTTACCCCGACGCCTACGCCGACAGTGACACCTACGCCGACACCGACAGTGACACCAACGCCTACGCCAACGGTTACCCCGACGCCTACGCCAACAGTGACACCAACACCGACGCCGACAGTGACACCAACGCCTACACCTACAGTCACTCCAACGCCTACGCCTACAGTCACTCCAACGCCTACGCCGACAGTGACACCTACGCCGACACCGACAGTGACACCAACGCCTACGCCAACGGTTACCCCGACGCCGACGCCAACAGTGACGCCAACGCCTACGCCAACAGTGACGCCAACGCCTACGCCTACGGTTACCCCGACGCCGACGCCAACAGTGACACCAACGCCTACACCGACGGTCACTCCAACGCCGACACCAACAGTGACGCCAACGCCTACACCTACGGTCACTCCAACGCCGACACCAACAGTGACGCCAACGCCTACACCTACGGTCACTCCAACGCCTACGCCAACAGTGACACCAACGCCTACGCCGACGGTCACTCCAACGCCTACGCCAACAGTGACGCCAACGCCTACGGTCACTCCAACACCGACGCCAACAGTGACGCCTACGCCAACGGTCACTCCAACGCCTACGCCAACAGTCACTCCAACGCCTACGGTTACCCCGACGCCGACGCCAACAGTGACACCAACGCCTACACCGACGGTCACTCCAACGCCGACACCAACAGTGACGCCAACGCCTACACCTACGGTCACTCCAACGCCTACGCCAACAGTGACACCAACGCCTACGCCGACGGTCACTCCAACGCCTACGCCAACAGTGACGCCAACGCCTACGGTCACTCCAACGCCGACGCCAACAGTGACACCAACGCCTACGCCAACGGTCACTCCAACGCCTACGCCAACAGTGACGCCAACGCCTACGGTCACTCCAACACCGACGCCAACGCCAACGGTCACTCCAACGCCGACGCCGACAGTGACACCAACGCCTACACCTACAGTCACTCCAACGCCTACGCCAACGGTCACTCCAACGCCGACGCCAACAGTGACACCAACGCCTACGCCGACAGTGACGCCGACGCCGTCACCAAGTGAGGAGGCAGAGGCTTAAACGTTATTTACTCAGGCCCCGCAAATGCAGGGCCTATATTGATATTTTCAAGGAGAAAAACGATGCAACCAGCAGCAAGAGTAGGTGACGCCATCAGCCATGGCGGTGCTATCACCTCGGGATCGGGTGATGTGTTTACCAACAGCATTCCTGCCGCCATGGTCGGAATGAGTGTAGCCGCATGCAGCCTGCATGGAGGATCACCGGTTGCCACCGGTTCAGGAACGGTGTTTATCAATAGCCTACCCGCCGCGCGTGTCGGTGATGTCACCGGTTGCGGTGCGTCGATTGTCTGCGGATCTGGCAACGTCTTTATTGGCGGTTAATTACGATGCAATTGCAAATCAGTTGGCCGCCGATCGCTCAAACCTATCCGTTGGATGAATCACTTACGCTTGAACGAGCATACTGTTTTTGCCTACAGCAAGGGACATTGGGCAATAACTGCCCAGAAGGAGGGCAAGGCTTCCTGCGGTTTTACTGGATGAAGTCGGAACCGGTAATGGAATACCACAGCAACGAATATATCTGCTCGATAAACGGCCAACGATTGCAACCCGGTGCGCGAACGCCTCTACGCTACGGCACAGTGATCCAGGCTGGTCACTTTTGTCTGAAGGTAATAGCAAACGACACCGGGGCACTGCCCGATGAGCAAAATGAGTGGCCTGAACTGGATAGCCTGTTGACACACGGCGGGCATTTCACCCCTTGGCAGGACACGGTGATGGAGGGCGCACAGGATGATGTTCTTAAGCGCCTCTCCTTTGAATACAAACGATTTTTACTGTGGGGCGATCAGAGCCGCGAGTTTTTGCAGCAAGAGGATCAGCAGGAAAACCTGCTACCTGCGCGCGATAGTTTTCTCGATAACGTTATTGAGACGGTTAAGGATAAAACCATGGTGGAATGCATTTTTGATGAGGGCAGCCTGATCGAACGCGTATTGGAAGAACTGATGGCCTTTAACCAACCGGAAATCAATGAGGATGAGCAGCCCGATCTGCTGACCATGCTGGCCCCTGAACATCTGGCAAGGATTGAACGGCGCACGGTGTCGGAATTGCTCTATCGAGAGCTGTATAAACTGGGGCTGGATAGCCACCTTTAATTTCAAGAAGGAAAAACTATGACCACCAACATTGTCACTATCGGTTTAGAGACACTGGAATTGAATGAGTGGACCACGCAGGCCGTGAGTGAGGTCAAACGCATGCCAGCTAATATCGAGGCACGCCTACGGCTGTTTAAACTGTACTGCGTTCAGGCTGATTGGGATCGGGCATTACACCAGCTTGATACCTTGTTAAAAATTGACCCAGAATTGCAGCGCCAATGCGAGCTGTACAAGAATCTGTTATTAAGCGAACGCCTGCGAGAAACAGTGTTGTCTGGCGACCGTGAGGCAGGCTCATTGGAAGGGCAATTACCTGAATGGACGCAGTTATTGCAACGTGCCAATGCGTTGTACACCTCTGGGCAATACGAGCAAGGTGAGGCACTACGTCTGCATGCACTGGAGGCCGCTCAGGCTCAGGCCGGGCATTGCGAGGTTCTCGGTAGCTTCCTTTGGTTAATCGATGGTGATGAACGATTGGGGCCGGTGTGCGAATTTATCTGTGCGGGGGCTATCGCTGGGTGCCCTTTGCCGATATGCAATCATTGCAGGTTAACGCCCCACAGGGGTTGATGGATCTGGTTTGGGCACCTGCGCAGCTTGAGGTCAAGGGTAAAACCTGGTCTGGCTACTTGCCTGCACGTTATCCCCTGCCGCCAAAAAGTGACGAGCCGATGTTCAAAACAGGATTAAAAACAACGTGGCAACAGCAAGGGTCAGGCCGCTATATTGGCCAAGGGCGCAAGATGTGGATCAGCAATACGGGCGAATGTTCGCTATTTGAGGCGGGGAAAATCCAATTTGACCCGTTGAATCATGAACGCCAAGCGTAAAGCCTTCCTGCCCTGCTTGTTAGAGCGCCTGCTTGATGATGAGCCGAAAAAAGCACCGAGGCATGGGACAAGTATCACTTTGATGCACGCGCAATGCGTACCATGATCCAACGTAACATCATCGACATCCTCAATACGGCCAATATTGAGGAACGCCTTAGCAAGCACAAGCACAAAGAGGTGGCCGCATCGGTAATGAACTTTGGTATTTCAGCACTGGTTGGGGGGTATTCCACCCCCATAACTGGACCCTGATTGAGCGTATAATCCGCGAAGCACTGCTCCGCTTCGAGCCACGGTTGATACCAGAATCGATTATGATCGGCCTGAAGGGGGACCAGAAGTCCCCTATGTGTAATGGCATAATTCAGTTTGAGATCCGCGCATTGGTGAAATGGCAGCCACAGCCGTTCGATCTCTGTCTGGATGCGCGCTATGAAAGCGAAACGAGCAGCGCCAGCTTAGCCTTGCGCAATTGAAACCAGGCTCAATCAGCCGTAATGCCTGGCGGTTAAGACTCACCGGCCCCCCTCTCATCAAGGAGAGGGGCGCTAACCAGTAATGCCAAAAAAATCAGCCGGGTGCAATCTCGCCCCGGCAGATCTCAGCCTTGCTGAGGAGTAATGCGGTAACCCGCCAATAGAGCCGTCAGCACCATAAATAGGTGCCCCTCAGCAGAATCCAGCAGGAACGAATTGAACAGATGGCAAGCCATATAGCTGCCAATCACGGCAACCAACAGGTTGCGGCAGGTTGCTGGCTGGCCCCAGGCCACCCGCAGACAACACAGCATCCAAGCCAAAAACAGCGCCAGCCCCAACAGACCGCTTTGTACCGTTTCCAGCAGGTATTCGTTATGCGGGTTATACACACTGTAGCCTACCTCTAGGTTGCCATACCAGAAGCTCCCGGCTCCGTTACCCAGCAGCGGGGCCTGTTTTATCAGGCGCAGAGACTCACGAGCAAAAGCGGTGCGTTGCCCCATCGAATTATCACAGTTCTGATAGGCCTGCCCAGCCGGTGCCAAAACACAACTACGAACCTCTTCAATCCCGAGAACCAGGCGCTCCGTGGCACGATTCGGTGTCAGGACCAGCGCCACTATAATCAGTAGGCCACACACGAGAGCACCTACGCGCTGCCAACGGGGTAATGTCAGTAACAGCCAGACCCCCACGCCAACAAAAAGGGCTATATACCCGGTACGCCCCTGCACCATTAGCAACACGTTGGCGATGGCCAGCAAGACCAGAGCCCCGTATCCCCAGCGTTTCAGGCCCGTTTGAGCAAAAGCTCGGGACAGCCACACCAGAGCAGCAAACGCCATAAACACGTTCTGTGTTATCTGCAGTTTGAATACGGTGGGGTTCAGTGGATCAAGGCCACCCAGCGTCACCTGCCCAACCCCCGACGTCAGGCTGATGGCCAGTATCACGCAATTGGCCAGCAGAAAGCCGTTGATAAAGCGGGTAATAAGCCGGGGATCGGCAAGGAAGAACAACGCCAGCGGCAAAACAAACAGCAGCTTCTGATACTTGCCAACCATCTTCGGGCCATAGTCATGGTATTGAGTCAGCAGTGAAATGGCCAAAAGTGCAAACATCAATGCAGGCAACCACACCAGCGGCTGCCTGAGCAATGGCATCACGTGGCGGAAGTCCCGCTGCCACAACAGGCATACCGCAACCAAACCCAACGCCGTATTCATCAACGCGTTGGAAGTGGGAAAAGAAACACCGAGTAAAAAAGCCGTGAAGCTGAATAACCGAAAACAGGCGGGAGTGAATGTTGATACCGAAGACAGATTCGTTGATGACATGGTGATGGCTCACATCAGGACAGATTAAACACGGTGTCTGCCACCGTGCAAGATAGGTTCAGGCAATTGCGGCCTGCCCCGCCAGTTGGCAGTCAATGGCACCAATGACTTCGCTGACCGGAATAGCCTCCAGATAACGTTCCGGCGTTTCAGTATCCACTTCGTCGGGTTTCGGTAATGACCGGTAATCCCCTGCCCACAACAGGGTGTGCGAAGACTGCCAAGGGGACCATTGCTGCAGGTTGCTGGGGCCAAATAACACCACAGAGGGGGTCTGCAGTGCAGCGGCCATGTGCATCGGTACCGAATCTACACCGACAAACAGCTTGGCCCGATCAATCAGCACCGCAAGCTCCGGCAAATCAAGCCGCCCAGCCAGATTGATCACCCGTTGCGGCAGGGAACACCCCGCAAGAATGGCAGCGATCATGGCGGTTTCATCAGCAGAGCGCCCACCGGTCAGCACCACGGTTTCCCCGTTGGCGATGAGATGGCTGATCACCTGCGTAAATCCCGCCACCGACCAGGTTTTGAATGCCCAGCGGGCCGTGGGTTGAACCAGCACAAAATCCGCCAGTTGATAGCGTTGGCCAAGCCGGTCAACCTCATCGATATCACACTGCCGATAAGCCTGAGTCACCCTGTTGATCTGAGTCGGTAAAGCTAGCGGGGCCAGAATGGAGAGGTTGTTGAGCACGGTGTGTTGCTGTTCATGCCCATCCATCGGCACCAGCAACGAATGGCAAGCCCGCCACAACCAGTTGCTACGTTTGGGGAAAGCAAACCCGAGGCTGAAGGTCGGTTTGAGAAAACGGCAATACAGCGCCGCCCGCCACTGGTCGGACAGATTAATCACCAGATCGTAGTGACCGGTGCGCAGGCTGTTCCACAAGGCATGCTCACCGCGATACTGTGCTTTGCAGCCTTGACGTTTCAGACTGCGATCAACGCTATAGGTCAGATAGACATCCCGATTCCCTGCCAGCATCGCTTCGGTGCCGTCATAGACCAGAACGTCAATCAGGGCGTTAGGGTAGTTGGCCCGCAACGTACTGAGCAGCGGCGTAGTCAACAGGACATCCCCAAAGTGGCGCAGCTTGATCACCAGGATGCGTTGCACCCGATCGCGGTGTAACAGCAGGTTGGGTAACCGGCTATTCGGTAATACAGCCCAATGAGTATTTGCTGATACGGCAGAAGTATTGGTTATCGTCATATTCCGTTGTCTCGAAAAGTGCAAAGGTCCCTCTTTCGAACAGACGTCGAAATAGTCATTGAGGAAGCAAAAATAAAGGCGTGCGGATGCCTGATGCTTATCAGTTAAGCTATAAAACATCCAATAAGTCAGCACCCGTTTATAGTCACGCCCCGTTCTCCCTTTGAGAGGGGCGAGGTGAGAGGCTTTAGCTTATGTTATTCCCCTTCACCCTGACCCCTCCCCCGAAGGAGAGGGCATTTGTTAGTCGCATTAGGGCAGATGTCGGTATTAATTCATTAAGTGATGATGGTCATAATTCGTCAACCTCTCCCTGGAATCGGAAATAAATTAATATTACCGACAAGATTGATAGAAATGCTGAACGGCACCCAGCCCGATCTTATCGGTGAGTGAAAGGTAAAGATAATCGGTTGTGCAGATCGATAAGATCAAACTGATCGTTGAAAACGATCAATTCTTTACAAATGAGGAAGATGTTATAAAAGTGTGTGACTTACAGGATAGAAAACTTTCCCAGAATTAACCTAGTTTTGTCCTGATATCTGCAACTACGCAGGTTTGAGTTTGACCAGCCTGGGCGTTAGGCGACAGAACGGGGAAAAGCCGCTCAGAAGGGAGCGGCTGGCTGGGGGCCACTTCAAGTTCACTTTAAAGAATGAGGCCAGCTTCACAAAAGGGTTCGTGTCGGTACGGTCGTAGAGATCCATATGGCCCGCTCCCGGTACGATAAACAGCCGTCTCCGGCGTTCTCGCTGGTGGTTGTGGCCTTGCGGGAAAGTGGCTCAGGGTATAAAGCTTAGTTAACCCGTTTACCCGATTCATCAATCACCCTTTCGCCATCCTCTTTAGAAAACGCCGATTGTTGCCGGCCAGGCAGGATGTCCAGCACCAACTCGCTTGGGCGGCATAAACGTGTTCCCAATGGAGTAACCACAATCGGCCGGTTAATCAGGATCGGATGTTGCAGCATCAATTCGATTAACTGATCGTCCGTAAACGGGTCTTCTCCCAGCCCAAGTTGTTCGTAAGGCTCGACGTTGTTACGCAGCAACGCGCGAACTGTAATTCCCATATCCACAATCAGTTTGATCAGTTCATCGCGCGTAGGTGGCGTATCGAGATAATAAATAATGGCTGGCTCTTCGCCACTGTTGCGGATCATCTCCAACGTGTTACGCGAAGTGCCGCAGGCCGGGTTGTGATAGATAGTAATGTCGCTCATATCAGCATCTCATGACAGATTGAAAGAAAGGCGTAGCGCCAGCGCGGCCAAAGTGACAAACAGCACAGGCAGTGTCATGACAATCCCGACGCGGAAATAGTATCCCCAGGTGATTGTCATGTTCTTCTGTGAAAGCACATGCAGCCAGAGCAGCGTCGCCAGGCTACCAATCGGTGTGATTTTCGGCCCCAGATCGCAGCCAATCACGTTGGCATAAATCATGGCTTCTTTTATTACCCCTGAGGCCGTGCTGCCTTCAATCGACAAGGCCCCAATCAGTACCGTCGGCATATTATTCATCATGGAAGATAAAAACGCCGTCAGGAAGCCCGTTCCCATCGTCGCCGCCCAAAGCCCGTGAGCGGCCAGCAGATCAAGCACGCCGGAGAGGTATTGCGTTAAACCGGCGTTGCGCAGGCCATAAACCACCAGATACATGCCCAGCGAGAAAATCACGATCTGCCAGGGTGCGCCACGTAGCACTTTACCGGTATTAATCGCATGACCCCTTTTGGCCACCGCAAACAAAACTGATGCCCCGACGGCAGCAATGGCGCTAACCGGAATGCCAAGGGGCTCCAGCACAAAAAACCAACCAGCAGCAAGAATAAGACTACCCAGCCGGTTGTGAACGTTGCAGGGTCGCTAATCGCTTTTGCTGGCTCTTTCAGGCACTCAAGATCATAGGTCGGTGGGATATCTTTGCGAAAGAACAGGTGCAGCATCACCAGCGTGGCGATAATCGCAGCGATATCCACCGGCACCATCACCGAGGCATACTCGCGAAAACCCAGTTTAAAGAAATCGGCAGAAACAATGTTGACCAGGTTCGAGACAATAAGCGGCAGGCTGGCGGTATCAGCAATAAAACCGGCGGCCATCACAAACGCCAACGTGGTGCCTTGGTTGAACCCCAGCGCCAACAGCATGGCGATAACGACAGGTGTAAGAATAAGTGCGGCTCCATCATTGGCAAACAGCGCGGCAACGCTTGCACCCAGCAGAACAATGTAGGTAAATAGCAGGCGCCCGCGCCCGTTGCCCCAGCGGGAAACATGCAACGCAGCCCACTCGAAAAAGCCCGATTCATCCAACAACAAGCTGATGATGATTACCGCGATAAAGGTGGCGGTGGCGTTCCAGACGATATTCCAGACCACTGGAATATCAGCAACCTGAACCACGCCAAACGCCAGCGCCAGCACCGCCCCAAGCGTTGCGCTCCAGCCAATCCCCAACCCTTTCGGCTGCCAGATAACCAATACAAGGGTCAGGACGAAAATAGTTCCTGCCAGTAACATAAAACCTCCTTTTATATATGATTTTTCGAATATGTTATGGCAAATTTTTAGCGGCATATAGCCTTGCCGTTAGTTGTGCAGTTTGCGGATGTCAGCTTACGGGCAATAGCCTGAACCTGCTCCCGCTGGCTCTGCCAGGCTTGCTCAATAACCTGAGCCGCCCATGAAGGCATATGCGGGGATAAGCGGTAATGAACCCATTTCCCCTGCTTGCGATCCAGCAATAAACCACTCTCCCGCAGCATTGCCAGGTGGCGGGAGATCTTGGGTTGAGACTCATCAAGTGCCGTGCAGAGATCGCATACGCACAACTCCCCAATCTCTTTGAGTAGTAACACAATACCCAACCGGGTTTCGTCGGACAGATTTTTGAAAAGTTGCAGGGGATTCGGTGTCATGTTCGCTCCATCATTGCGTGATGAAAGCATACACTGAAAAAGAAAGAGGTAAAATACATATTCGATTTTCCAAATATGTATCCTTTACCCGGCCAGCACGGCCTTTTGCGGTAAGCAGTTGGCGCAGTTCGGGGATCAATCTCTTGTAACAAGGGGAGCAACCTGGTGCTCCCCTTGCTGCATTCGCCGCTACAAAACCAATTTTGCCAGTAAAAAACCAAAAGGCACCGAGCAGATGATCGACAGACA
This sequence comes from Serratia sp. L9, assembly GCF_050632285.1. Classification (NCBI taxonomy): domain Bacteria; kingdom Pseudomonadati; phylum Pseudomonadota; class Gammaproteobacteria; order Enterobacterales; family Yersiniaceae; genus Serratia; species Serratia sp. L9. The sequence goes on from NZ_CP192591.1 coordinate 963,123, forward strand.
TCCAGGTAAGAAGAAGGGATGGTTAACGATCCTGGAGCCATTCCAGCGTTTGCTGAGGAATGATCCGGTATCATCAGTCGCAATCGCAAATGCTGTCGTTGGGTAAATGTTGGTTATATACAGCGCACTCACTGCGACAAAGCTGGCTAATATCGCATCCGCACTAATCCCGATAGAGGCCGCAATAGGCATAAGCAGCGCGCTGGTTGCCCCCTGGCTGAACAGCATTGCACTGGTACAGAAAAATACGGCAGCCAGCAACACCGGATAGGTGCGCAGAATTTCGCTGGCTCCCATTTTGATCTCTTCTATATGAGCGCCAATAAGGGTGCTACTCAGCCAGACGATACCTAACACGACAACCAGTGATTCAGCACCAGATTTAAATATCGGTGAGTTTTTAATCTCCTTCATATCCAACTTACAGGTGAAAATAATAATCGTTGAGACAATAAACATCGTAATAATAATTAAATCCCTGGAGTTAATAGCATGACCAATAAGCGATTTAAACAACAGCATACTGACTACAAACATAACGCCGAGCAGGAATATCACTACGGATGATTTTGCACCACGCGGAATACTGCGTTTAGTATGTTTATTCAGAGCGGTTTTATTCTCCTGCATTATTTTTTGGCAGATCGGATCATCGGCAAGTCTTACTCCCTGCCTGCTGGCAATAAATGCCGCAACCAGCATGGCAAAAAGCGCGGTGGGTAGCACCACCAACATGGCATCACCGAAACTGATCCCCATCACCTCAACGGTACCATACATGATCGCCGTTGCCGCCGAGATAGGTGATGCCGTAATCCCCAGTTGCGAAGCAACAACGGCGGAGCTCAGTGGCTGGCTGGGCCTGATACCGTTGTCTTTAGCCACTTCCTGGATAACGTTCATCACCGACATGGCGGTATAACCGGTTCCCGATAAAACCGTTAAGATAAAAGTGACACTAGGGGCAAGAATATTTAGATAACCAGGATGATTGCGTAATAATTTTTCCGTTAAAATGACTAAATAATCCATTCCACCGGCTTGCTGCATAACCGATAAAGCAATGATCGTTGATAGAATAATCAGCATAACATCGACAGGAGGAGCACCAGCCGGAACACCAAAGATAAAAACAGCAATGGCTAACCCGACCCCACCCGCAAACCCGACACCGATTCCACCCCATCTTGCGGCAAGCATGATGGTCCCCAGTAAAAGAATAACATGTAATATCACCATATATTTACCCTACTATTAGCTATAATATAAATTATATTTATCGGCAACGAGGAGTAAGGTAATGAATGTTAAATATTCATTACCTGCACTTAAAAACTATTTTAGTAGATCGGACGACTATTATGCGTTCATTTCAGTTTGATAGCGTTTAATCGCTGCCGTACTCTTTTTCGGATCGGTCATGATCATCGGGTCAAGCAGATAATCAGCCTGCTCCGGTGTAAGCAATTTTTCCGACAAGACAACCTGCTTGACGCTGCATTTTTGTGCATAAGCCGCCTTGGCAATTCGTGACCCCACCTGATAGCCAAACAAGGTCGCCACGATCGTCGCCAAAGCGGTACTTTCCTGTGCGTAGCGAGCACTAACTTCTTCATTTATTGCAATATCTACCAAACACTTATCAATAAACAGCGGTATCACCCGGCTCAGTAGCGAACAGGATTCAAATAACGCTTTCAGCAACACTGGCTCCCAGACATTCAGATCAAGCTCACCACCTTCAACGGCCATGGTAACCGTGAGATCGTTGCCAATAACCTGATAGGCGATTTGATTAACCAACTCTGGCATCACCGGATTAATTTTACCCGGCATAATGGAAGAGCCAGGTTGTACGGCAGGAACAATGATTTCATTAAATCCCGCGCGTGGCCCCGATCCCTGAATACGGAAATCTGTCGCCATTTTGGAAAGAAACGCGGCGATTTTTTTAAGCTGAGCGGAGAATTCAATATAGAAATCACCGTGTTGCAGGCCATCAAAGAAATCCGCTTCTGGGCGATAATTTTCCCCGGTTATGGTCTCAAGACACTGATAAACTTGCGGAACATACCCCTCATGTGTTGATAATCCGGTGCCAATTGCCGTCGCGCCAAGCGGTAGAAGCAGCGCCTCCTCATTCACCAACGCCAGTTTCTCTTTGAGCCTGCTGGCCTGCGTGCGGTAAGCGCCAAACTGCTGGCCAAAGGTCATCGGCAACGCATCCTGTAAGCAGGTCCGCCCCAACTTCACTTTGTCTGCAAATAGGCGGCTTTTATCGGCCAACACCGCTTCCAACTTTTCTAATTGCACGATCAACTGCTTTATATTGGCACGGCTGGTCATCTTCATGGCCGCAGGGATCACGTCATTGGTTGACTGCCCCATATTGACGTGAGTATTAGGATGCACGCTGTCATACCCGCGCGTTCCGGTGAGGAGCTCATTTGCCCGGTTGGCGACCACTTCATTCATGTTCATATTTGTCGAAGTACCGCCGCCGCCCTGAAAAACATCGATAGGGAAATGGGCATCAAAATCACCGGCCATCACCTCCTGCGACGCCTTGACGATAGCGGCCGCTTTCTGACCATCCAGGGCGCCAATCTGGCTATTCGCCTGCGCCGCTGCCTGCTTAATGGCAGCGATAGACCATAAGAAATACGGTATCTCGCCCGCCGTTCGTCCCGATACCGAGAAATTTAATACCGCCCGCTGAGTTTGAATACCATAGTAAGCTTCGTCGGGTACCATTAAACTTCCTAATAGATCCTTTTCTTCACGCATCTCAGACTCTCTTTCAGGATTAGGGTGTATAATCACCTTAACCCGCAAGAAGAGTGGATAACTTGAAGTTGTTCAAATAAAAATATCATTTGAAAGATAAATAATCATTATTAAAAAAATAATAGTGTAGGTGAGAATGAAAGATATTAACTTCGATTTTAAGCAGTTACAGGCTTTTTTAACGGTTATAGAGACCGGCTCATTTACGGCTGCGGCGAAGAAACTCAACCTTACTCAATCTTCCATCTCCCAGCAGATCGCTAACCTGGAAAATGGCTTAAATACGGAATTGATTAACCGTTCCCAACGCCCGATCCAGATGACGATCGCCGGGCAAGCGCTTTATCCCTTAGGGAAAAAGATTATTGATAGCGGCATCCATCTGCAAGAACACATCAACGCGATAGGCCATGGGAATATTTCGCATTTGAAAATCGGCTTTGTTGATTCGATTAGCAAATCTGTTGGGCTGGACATTCTTAAATTCCTACAGCCCCAAGTGAAACATATTTACCAGATCACGGGAACCGCATCGGGTCTATTATCCGTACTGAATACCGGTGGCATTAATCTGGCGATTACCATGTTGCATACCGAGATGCCGCCCAACGTCAGGATCTACCCGCTTATTGAAGAAGAGTTCTTATGCGTTTGCCCCAAAGCCTGGCTTGAAACCCGGCTGGAAGAGCTCTGCAAAAACCGGGATTACATCGCCTACACCAACAATACACCAACGGGCATGCAAACGCTCAACTGGTTGAAATGGAACAACCTTTCTCCGGCTATTCAGTTCGAAATGGACAATGCCGATGATATTTTGAAGCTTATCTCTTGTGGCTATGGGTGGACGCTGACCACACCGCTATTTATTACCACTATCCCGGCGTTTTCTGACCAGTTGAAAATCATCAGAATCAACAACCGCAAAGAAAGGCGTAAGATCGTTTTGCTGTGCATGGACGATGAACTCTCCGACTTCTATAAAGGGTTGGCGGTTAAGGTTCGTTCAATATTGGAAACCAAGTTAGAGGAGAGCTTTTATAGCAAGTTGGATGATGGGCAGCCTCCTTCTGAGGCGACATAAAGCGGGCGAAGTCCCTGGTTGAGGAGGCAGGAAACACTTTTTTACTGACCGTCCCCGCACCTTGGCCGTTAAATTGCAGCAACGGTTCCCGCTTTTCCTGACAGCCATGCAAAAACACCTGCTGGCGACGCCGAACCTGATCTTTGGTAAAACCCAGCCACATGTTGATTACAGGATTAAGCTCATTGACCTCATCCCGATTGAGGTAGTTTTTGGCCACCGTGACATCAACTTTGCACCTCTATATAGGGCAGGCCGGCGGATAAGCTCGGTATAACCGGTACAGGCAACATGCGGTTTGTTCTGGATAGTTAAAGCCTCTTCTTGTGTCGGAACAATGTCATAAGAATTGAGTTTCTCTCTTTTGGATCGCCTGTCACTCCCCCATGCTGTTATTCCTTCCTGCATAAAATATTTTGTATGCATTTTTTGCATCGCAATAGCCACAATTGCATTTCACATTTTCTGCACTAGTTGTTCATATAGAGAGTAACTGATGTTTTTAGTAAAAAATTTCAGGACAGTTATTTCACCCTATTAATACTTGCGCCATCAGTAAAACAATAAATTAACATAATACGAACCAGTGTGGAGTTTCTGTTTACATACTTAACTTTTTCATCCTAGTGGGGTAATACTATGATTTGGCTACAAGCGCTTGTAGTGCTTACATGCATATATTGTGGTGTGAGAATGGGCAGTATTGGTATCGGTCTTTTTGGTGGTCTAGGCATTGCAATACTGACTTTTGGCTTCGGTTTGCCCATCGGTTCTCCTCCTGTTGACGTTATTCTTATCATTATGGCTGTTGTCATGGCTGCCGCAGTACTCCAGGCGACGGGTGGAATGGATTATCTTGTACAAGTCTCCGGTCGATTACTTAGGAAAAACCCAAAACATGTCAATATAATAGCTCCAATTATTACCTGGTCCATGACTATCATGGCAGGTACAGGGTTTATTGTATTTTCAACATTACCAGTGATTGCTGAAGTATCTAAGGAGGCAGGGATCCGCCCTTCGAGGACGCTCAGTGGTTCTGTCGTCGCATCGCAGTTGGCTATATCAGGATCACCTATTAGCGCGGCGATGGCTGCATTGCTGGTGATTATGGAAACTCAAGGGGTAAGCTTTATACAAGTAATTACAGTATGTATTTCAACATCCTTTATTGCCGCAATGATTGCTGCCTTCGTGGCATCACGGCAGGGCTGTGAACTTAAGGATGATGAAGTTTATTTACAGCGTTTGCAGGATGGTTTGGTAAAAAAATATCAAGAAAATACGGTTAGCAATGTTAAAACCGCCAAATTGTCTGTGGCGTTATTTCTTCTGTCCACCGTCATCATTGTCATTATGGCTGCGTTCCCCACAATACGGCCGGGCTTTGACATTGGTAAAACCATGGGGACCCGGGATATTATTGTAGTTTGTATGCTGAGTGTTTCCTGCCTCATGGTCATTTTCAGCAAAATTAGTGCTGTCTCAGTGGTACTTACCCCAACTTTTCGAGCTGGCATGAGTTCAATAGCCGTTATTTTGGGGATTGTCACACTTGGTACTACTTTTGTTGACGCACATCTTGATGGTATAAAACTGGTTGCTGGGGATATCCTGCAAGATTACCCTATGCTGATAGCTTTGGTACTGTTCCTGACTTGCGCACTGCTTTATTCTCAAGGCGCTACAACACCAATAATTATCCCCTTAGCCATTGCTCTTGATGTTCCTCATTGGGCTATTCTAGCATCCTATGTGGCTGTCACTGGCGTATTTGTCTTGCCAACTTATCCCACAACATTAGCGGCCATGGAATTTGACACCACGGGGACTACACGAGTAGGGAAATATATCCTTAACCATCCATTTATGTTACCTGGTGTTATAGGTGTCATTGGTGGTGTTATCTCCGGGTTTATTATTGCGCCTTTAGTTTTATAAAATTTTACAGCATTCAGACTTTATAAATGACCAGAGTCGTTCAGAGGGCAGGTTAAGTTTGGAGTTTAAACGATAAGCATAGACTTCCATTGTGATTACTGCGTTACAATTGGGCAGGATACATAGTTTATTATCTGCTAGTTCCTGCTCAATTGAATAGTCTGGCAACCAGGCAACACCTTGTCCTTGAAGCACCATTCTTTTTAGCAGACCACTCATTGATGAGACAAAGATAGTATTAAATTTTTCTGGGTTATTGCGTGATAAATATTGGTCGACTTTGCGCCCCATATAACTTCTATCAGTATAGTTCAGTAAAGGAATAGAGTCTTGCTCGAAGCTAAATGCCGGTTCACCTTGCTGGTTTAATGCACAAATAGGATAGAGGTGTGACTCCAGTATTTTTAATTGCTGAAATTGTCCCGACATTAGCATTTCATCATAAAATGAGAAAATGAAATCAGATTTCCCTTCCTTGAGGCTGATGATGGTATCGTTCACATCAATAGCCTCAACGAAAAAAACCATATTTTTAATATCAGGGATGAGCTTAAATAAGGCCGGAATGATGTAAATAGATAAAGAGTGTGCTGAAGCGATCTTAACCTGGCTTTTCACATTACTCCCTCCTTGAAGTGTGCTCAAGCTATACTCAAGTTCATCCAGCATATTCCTTATTTTTGAGTGAAAAACACGGCCTTTTTCTGTGAGACTAAGAGGTGATGAGTTTCGATCAAATAAATCAAAACCTATGGCTTCTTCTAGGCTTCGGATGCGGCGACTAAATGCTGATTGAGAAATATTACAACTTTCAGCTGCCAAGGTGAAATTACGACTATCTTCTAAAGCCAGAAAATCATAAAGCCATTTAGTTTCTATGTTTTTCATCATGTTCAACCTCTGTAGATATTAAGTGCTATTTAACATCATCGACTGAAAAGTTATGCATTTTTCACATTAACTATTTTATTTTAGCAATTCACATTTTTTATAATTATGAGATATTAAGTATAGATTAAAATCATACTTGCAGTAAAGAGGGGTTTTTATGAATAACATCATTGGAATTCTTGGCGGAATGGGACCAGCGGCCACGGTTGACGCAATGACCAAAATAATAAGAAATACTAATGCGTCTAAGGATCAAGAACACATTCCCATTATTGCTTTATCTATACCAGATATCCCTGATCGATCTGCTTGTATACTGAATCATGAACAGTCACCGCTGAATAAACTAATTCAATACACCAAGCTCATTGAGAATGCCGGGGCGCAGTGCCTGATAATACCTTGTAATACTGCACATTACTGGTTCGAAGAACTGAAAGCGGTAACGAAAATGGAAATGATAAGTATCATTGATGCGACTCTTTCAGTGCTTGTTCATAACCAGGTTAAAAAAGTTGGATTATTGGCGACTGACGCAACCATTTCCAGCCAACTGTATAACAACAGGCTATTGGATAACAAAATTGCGTGTGTTCTCCCTACAAAAGAAGAACAATCTAGCGTAATGAAAAGCATTTACGAATATAAAGCCGGTAATATTGAATTGGCCAAAGAACTCATTGACGGTGTACATAACGCCTTGTTAAACAGAGGGGTGGAAGTCATTATTATGGGTTGCACTGAACTTCCTTTAATCTTAAGTGACAAAGTCAGTGCCAACCCAGATAAATATATTGATACAACTGAAGAACTTGTTAAATCGGCGATCAATTGGTATCAGGCAAGAGCATCTAAGCATTAACTTATACACGTTAATATTGCTTACTGATTGGTTCTACCCCGCAAGAACTACAAATAATAAATACCGGCTTACAAATTTAAAATTGTCCTAATTTATTTTTCCAAGCCATTGGATTTTCAACATGGGTAGTTATTGTTTTTAACTCGAGATATTTCCTGTCATTCCATCTAACATAAAAATATTAGAGAGGATTGTTATGCCAAACAACATTCGTATCGAAGAAGACCTGTTAGGAACACGTGAAGTCCCCGCAGAAGCCTACTATGGTATTCATACACTGCGTGCGATTGAAAACTTCTATATCAGCAACAGTAAAATCAGCGATGTCCCTGAGTTTGTTCGGGGCATGGTCATGGTGAAAAAAGCCGCTGCATTGGCCAACAAAGAACTGAAAACTATCCCGCGTAAAATTGCCGATACCATCATCCTGGCCTGTGATGAGGTGCTGGATAAAGGCAAATGCATGGATCAATTCCCTGTGGATGTGTTCCAAGGGGGGCCGGCACCTCATTGAACATGAACACCAACGAAGTGCTGGCAAATATCGGCCTGGAACTGATGGACCACCAGAAGGGCGAATATCAGTACCTTAACCCTAACGATCATCTCAATAAATGCCAATCCACCAACGATGCTTACCCTACCGGTTTCCGCATCGCGGTATATGCCTCCAACCAGAAACTGATCGACGCCATCAACCAACTGCGTGAAGGCTTTGACCGTAAAGCCAAAGAGTTCGAAACCGTTCTGAAAATGGGCCGTACCCAGTTGCAGGATGCGGTGCCAATGACCCTGGGCCAAGAGTTCAATGCGTTCAGCGTCCTGCTGAATGAAGAGACCCGTAACCTGCATCGCACCGCGGAACTGCTGCTGGAAGTGAACCTGGGTGCTACGGCGATCGGCACGGCGCTGAACACCCCGGAAGGCTACCAGCATCTGGCAGTACAAAAACTGGCAGAAGTCAGTAATCTGCCGGTCATTCCTGCTGAAGACCTGATCGAAGCCACCTCCGACTGCGGTGCCTATGTGATGGTACACAGCGCCCTCAAGCGGCTGGCAGTGAAACTCTCCAAGATCTGTAACGACCTGCGCCTGCTGTCTTCCGGCCCACGCGCTGGCCTGAACGAAATCAACCTGCCAGAATTGCAGGCGGGTTCTTCTATCATGCCAGCCAAAGTGAACCCGGTTATTCCAGAGGTTGTTAACCAGGTTTGCTTTAAAGTGATTGGCAACGACATCTGCGTTACCATGGCCGCCGAAGCAGGCCAGTTGCAGCTAAACGTGATGGAGCCGGTAATTGGCCAGGCAATGTTTGAGTCAATTCACATTCTGACCAACGCCTGCTATAACCTGCTGGAAAAATGTATTAATGGTATTACAGCAAACAAGGAAGTTTGTGAGTACTACGTATTTAACTCAATCGGGATAGTCACTTATCTGAACCCGTTCATTGGCCACCATAACGGTGACATCGTCGGCAAGATTTGTGCAGAAACCGGAAAGAGCGTACGTGAAGTAGTACTGGAGCGTGGATTGCTAACCGAAGCTGAACTGGACGATATCTTCTCTGTAGAGAACCTGATGCACCCGGCTTATAAAGCAAAGCGATATAACGAAGAAAGTGAAGAATAGATCTTGATTCAGCAAGGCACCCGATATTTTTATATCCGGTGCCTTTTTATTCATTAGAAACCTGGCCGCCGCTCACGCTTGGCGCAAATCAAGGTTTGAAGAAATCGTGTTGTCTCTTTGGATGAGGATTGCCAGTCGGCAGCCAGCGCAAAGATCTCCCGAACCCACAAATAAATCCGATCATCGCTGAAACGGGGATCGCGGAAACGTTCCAGCGTCTCGCCACAATAGTCAGGTACACCCGATGTTCCAACGGGTGTATTTTCAGACGTACCCAGCCCATCACAAAAGCTTTGATCAGGAGTTGTAGCCGGAATCTCAGATTTTTACATCACCTCAGTCTCAAGTCGGCAACCAGGCCAACAGTTTGGTAAACCCATTAACGTTGTAGAAAGGGCTCCATTGAAGAAACAATCCAGATTGTTACCTATGCATAGTCCACTCAAATTAAAATATACAATAATATCAAACACTTGATAAATAATTATGTTAATGTGAACTTTTTGTTAATAAAACATTGACATTCTGTGTACTGTTTTTTATAAATGTTACATTAGAAAATTTTATGGTACTGGGCCACTTTTTATGGATGAATTATGCATTAGAAACCGTACCCTTATCCCATTGAAAGGGATAACGAAACCGGTTGAGTTTATAACCTTCCGTGGTTTTCCTGTAGAAAAGGAACATATCGCGCTGCGTTTCGCTCACCGGGAGAATAACCCCGTGCCACTGGTACGAATTCATTCTGAATGTATGACAGGCGATGTATTTCATTCTCTGCGCTGTGATTGTGGTGAACAATTATCTGAAGCAATGTCATTGCTGGAAGATCAAGGTGGCCTACTTCTCTATTTACGGCAGGAAGGGCGAGGCATTGGTTTATATAATAAAATCGATGCATACCAATTACAGAACTCAGGCATGGACACTTATCAAGCAAATATTGAACTGGGGTTTTCTCATGACGAGCGAGAGTTTTCAATCGCTGCAATGATGCTAAAAGCTCTAGATATCTTTGAAATTTGTTTATTGAGTAATAATCCTGATAAAAAAACACAGCTCGAACATCATGGTATTAATGTAAATAGAGTGGTGAATACCGGGACGTTTCTGAATAAATTCAATAAAGACTATTTATCGGCAAAAAAGAAAAAACTAACCATCTCCTTAATATGTGAAGGCACTGATTATGCATAAACACACTGCGCCAATTAGCGGAGTTGCTACTATTGGTAATGATTGGGTATTAACCGCAGGCTATGATAACCGGGTTATCCTATGGAATGCTAAAAATAAAATGCCGGTTAATAGAGTTTTCCACGATCATTTGGCAAATCAGTGTACCTTCAGCCCATGTGGGCATTATGTCGCGACAGTCAGCAGCGATTACAGTTGCAGAATCTGGACATTCCCTGAACTGATGCTGTTCGGCATTATAAAGATGCATAAGGATGATGTTGAGTCAGTTTCTTTTCATCCCGAAAAACCGTTGGTAGCAACCTGCTCACGGGATAAAACCATCGTGATTTCCGATCTTAATGGCAATCCAATTCAACATTTAAAAGGCCATTGTGCAGACGTTATTTCTGTCGAATGGGGTCGGAGTGGCAATCTTATCAGCTCCAGCGACGACGGTACAATCCGGGTTTGGGATCCCGACAGCGGCGAGCAGGTTCAATGTATTGATCTCGATAATGTGGAAACGGACACCATCGCGATTGCGCCCTGCGGAACTATATTCGCCGGTAACGATAACGGAGAAATCATTACGATCGCGCAGGGCACCATGCGCATGACGCTAGCGCATGAGGCTGGCATCAAACGCTTGGTGTATGACGCGGAACATCAGGTTATGGTCAGCCTGAGTTACGACCGCAAAATGAAACTGTGGCGGGAGCGCGACGGGGTATTGGAAAACTATCATACCGCCGATTTGCCCGCCATTATTTGGCCACGCTCTTGTGCTTTTCTAAATGAAGACAACTTGGTTTTCGCCTCATTCGGCGATAGCTATGCACAATATATTATCTCTGCGAAAACCTGGCAGTTGGATCATATTAAACCGACGCAGGGTTTGAACGCAGTACAACTGTTTAATGGAGAGCTCTGGAGCGTCGGTGACGCGGGTAATGTATATCGGGGATCGCAGATCGTCACAGAAATTGGCAGTCTTTGTAACTTTATTTGCGAGTTTAACGGGATATTACTTACCGGCGGCCAGATGGGTACATTGTTTAATGCCCAAACGGGTGAAATAGTTTATCAACATCATTCTCCGCTTAACTGTGCGGCCAGTATCGGCGGTGACAATGCCATGTGCGTCGTTGGCACCTATACCGGTGAAGGTATCGTATTACGCGAGGTTGATGGCAAGGTTCAGGTTATCAAAGTGATCGGGCTGCATGCCAATGCAATCAAAGGCGTTGCGCTGTCAGATGTGTTCATTTTTTCCGTCTGCGCCGACAGCTCAACCGCATTTCACAATACTGACGATTTAAGTTGCCACCAATATATTCCCAATGCCCATGGAAAAATTGCCAATGGCTGCGATGGTAACGGTACTGATAATTTTGTCAGCGTGAGCCGGGATCTCAAGCTACGTCTCTGGCATAAAGATGGCGTAACCGTCATTGATACACCAAGCCTAAATTCCATTAAATGTGTAGCGTTAAGCAAAGATAAAAGACATGTCTCCATCGGAAATTACACCGGGTGGGTAGGGATTTTCGATATTGCCGAGCAGCAATGGTCATATTGGCAGCGGCGTTCATTTTCAGGTATTTCAAGCATTAAAGCCACTGACGATAATTTTGTATTCTCAACTTACGAAGGCATATGTGAATTCGTACTTCAGGGATAAACGGAAATGCGAACAAACTGTATCTCCTTAACGGGATTGCTAACGGAAAATGCTGATTTATCGGGCAAACAGATTAATGCTTTGAGCGCCAGAGAAGCAATGGGCCTGCCCCCTACGTGTGCATTAACGAACTGGACAATCTTGACTCAGAATATGAAACGTTGTCAGTTCTTGGCCGCGAAGCTCTGATCGACATCATTTCTAACGGAGCATCGCCCTTTTCCCGTCGATACGCGGCAGGAAATTTACTGGCGCTTAAGGGCGATCCACGCATCAGGGTTTATGACCCTGAAATGATCGTGATCCCTGGGGCCGAAGTAACGCTCGGCCTAGATGAAAGCGCAGTGGCTGGTGTGACGGACGCCTTTAGGCAGTATGGGGTTCTGGAGGAGTGGATCGCCAAAGAGTGTCCGGCACATACGGTAACGCTGGAGAGCTTTGCGCTGGGGAAATATTGCGTAACGAACCGGGAATATTACTTTTTTCTTGATGATACAGGCTACGAAGAACTACCCACCAGTTGGCCATTCGGGGAATATCCGCGCCAACGGTCGAACTATCCCGTTTATTCCGTTACCCACACAGCAGCCAGCGCATATGCAGCTTGGCTTAGCAGGAAAACGGGTCGTGTATTCCATTTACCTTCCGAGGCACAGTGGGAATACGCGGCGGCTGGAAACGAAGGGCGGGAATATCCTTGGGGAGAATGGTTCGAGATGGATCGATGCAATTCGGTGGAAAGCGGAATTATTGACGCGACGCCCGTTGGATTGTTCCCGCTGGGTGTAGGTCCGTTCGGACATCTCGATATGGCGGGAAATGTAGAAGAATACACCAAGGATAGCTACCAACCTTATGGTAAGTATCCCGAAATCAAAGACGATCTTTGGCTGACCCAGGGGGAAAATTACCCTGTGGCTCGTGGCGGAAGCTTTACCCGCTTTCGCGACCTGTGTAGAACACGCAGGCGGCACGGCAGATACGATACGGAACTCTATGTAATGGGTTTTCGACTGGCAGAAAAAATAATTCCATAAGGAGTGACGTAGTGAATATTCCAAACCGCTTGCTGCGTGTCTTTTATGCAGACAATGAACTGATTTGTTCCGACGTGAAAGGCCGTTTACATAAGTTCGACACCGAACTAAATCTTATTTGTTCATCCCCGGCATTGGGCTACAACAAACCTATCAATGCGGTGGTGCTATATAAAACGTTTATTTTCACCAAAGATCGTTTTGGCACGGTTGGAAAATGGCAGCGCGATACCTTGGAACCCATCGATTTTTATGAGGCGGAGAACTTATGTGACCGCGAAAAATTGTTCGATGGTGAAGAGCCGTCACCCTCACCCAATCGCGCCATTGCTGTTTTAAATGACCGTCTCTACACTAATAACGGTTTCGGCCAGATCGTGGTGATTGACGTAAATGATTTCCGCCTGCTGGATATCAGGGAATCGCCGTCACCCAGCTTTTTTGACGCGATTTGCGTTGAAAATGAAGAAACGCATATGCTTTCCGACGTTGACGGCACGGTGTATATCGGTAATCTCGAGGAAAATTATTTTCCCATCAGTCGTAAACTAGATAGTAACGTGATTCACGGCGTGGTTTATGATCGTAGGCATGATCGTTTTTGCACCACACAGGATGGCGGTCTAGGAGATGATAAATGCGTACGCACCGGAATTATATCCATTGATAAAGACGGTGAGAATGTAAAGGAATATAAGGTTTCTCATGAAGATAATGAGTTTATTACGTTCTCTTTTGATTATGAAAAAATATATATTGGTGGTTTCAACGGTAAGATATCTGTTTTCGACAATAGCAATAAAGAATTCAAGCTGGAAAAAATTTTTGGCCCACTTGAGTTTCAAATAATTCACGCTGTTGTTGATGAAAAAAACAACATATATACTTTGCTTCAGACTGGTGATATTTTTAAATTAAACAGCGACGGTGAGATTGTCGGCAGAACTCATTTTCTTAATAAATGCATATGGATGCTTGAACCACATCCGGAAAATGATAAATATCTTTATGCGGGAACCGATGTTGGTGTAGCGATATTTACTTGGGAAGAAGGGATATTCGGCAGCCTTCAGGTTAAGCAACTGGCACACCATCGTCACGGTTTTGGTATCGTAAAAGATATCAAACCCTTGAATGACGGTTCTTATATAGGTATCAGCCGCAAAGGGGACGTATTTCACTGCAGCGAGCAGGGGCATATTTTGTGGGTTAAACAGGTTCTTGGCGTTCCAAGGGGGCTGTCGCTGAATAAAGCACAGAACCGCTGCCTGCTGTCTTCTGATGCAAATAAAGTTTACGAATTTAACGTTAATGATGGTGGGTTGATTGATACGATTGAATTGAATGGTCCTTCATACGCCTGTGCCTATACCCGCGAAGGAAACCGGGCATTTACCTGCGATTTCCATCAGCAGGTTATATTTATGCACTCAGAGTCTCAGGATATTTTAGGAAGCATAACATTTAATGCCCGCCTGAAACGGTTAATTACAGATAAACATGGGCATCTTTTCGTGACTGGGCCCGGGGGTGTATTTGAAATTGACAGTAACAATATGAAAGTTAAATCCGAAACCGGTGAGTTTCTTGTCAGTACCAAAGAAACCTGCGCGTATAGTAACGGATTTATTTTTGCAGGCGGATACGGTTATCAGGTTGGCGTTTATCAATACGCCGACGGGGAAATTGTCGATCTAGAAGAAAACCTTCCCGACTATACCAAAGCCTTCGCCGCATTTCCCGGAACCAATGATGAGGTCGTGCTGTTTGTCGGCGGGCGTGGCGGTTTCCTGAACAGTTATCGGGTTGAGGCTGGCAAGCTGAATAAAATCCGGGAAACCTATTTAACTTAAAATACGTTGAGGCTCTGGCTTCGACATTCACTGCCAACGTAGTTGGCTACTATTAAACGGGAGGATACACAATGACCAAGCCTAAGCGCCGCATTGTTCAGAGCAATGGCTAATTGCCTGACATCGTAAAGGCCTTAATCTGGCCGGAGAGAGGTGGCGCAAGCCACCTCGATCTAAGGAGAAAAGAGTGAGAACGCTTATCTATAATACGAGATTCACAGCATGGGCTACCGGATTGGCTTTTGATCGCCTCGGCAACGCCATGTATACCGTGGTCTTACCGCTGATGGTCTACCATATGACGGCTTCGCTGCAAAATATGGCCATTGTTTCCATCAGTCAGTTTTTACCCCGTGTTTTTCCGGGGATCTATGCCGGCAGCATCGTCGACATTTCCAATAAAAAACATATTTTCTTTTGTTCATTGCTTGTTCAGTTCGCTATCGGGTTAACGATCGCGTTTCTTTACAGCATTGATGCGCTTCCGTTTGCGCTGTTGTGCGTTTTAGCTGCAGCGACCAGCGTTGCTTTCGAAGTATCGCGCACGACGGAAATGACGCTCGTCCCTGCACTGTTCGCCAAAGATCGCGTGGAAGCGACTACGGCTCTGGCGTCAATCCATACGGCTATGTTTATGATTGGCCCCATCATTGGTGCCGTGTTGCTCAAATATTTCAGCTATACCGTGCTGCTGCTGATCAACGCGTTAACCTACCTTGCCCCACTACTCGCCAATTACTGGACAAAAATACCGTCGATGCAAGCGGTGGAGCATCAGGTAAAGGGTCTGCGAGAGAAGTTTGTGCTAACCAACCTTTCGCTGAAAGAATCTCTGGTTAGGGTACACCAGAGTAAGCCACTGCGCCTGCTGATCATGTTCATCATCTGCATAACGCTCGCCACGGGCGGACTGGAGTTATTGATCATCTTTTACATAAAAAACAAGCTCGGTGTCAGTGATCAATTCGCCAGTTTTATGTATGCGGTCAGCGCTGGCGGCATGTTTTTAGGTTCCATCCTCGTTCCCGTTTTTAAAGGCATGGCAAGGAAGTCTTTCCTTTTTATCACCTTGTTAATGATCGCTGCCGGCGTGATGCTGTTTCAGTATGGCTCCGTTCCGGCCCTGCTTGCTGGCCAACTTTTCACGTTCATGGGGATCTTCGCCTGTCGCGTCACTCAGGATCTGATTATTCAGGAAAGCGCGCCGCAAGCGATGCTGGGCAGAATCAGTGGATTACTACGCATTATCAACAGCGCAATGATTTCGCTCTCAACGATTTTCCTCACCTCGTTGGCAGCAGTACTCAGCTTCAAATACATCGCTCTAATCATCATTCTGATGGTTCTGGTTGCCCTGATGCTCAGCCAGAATCCACACTTCTCCTCAACACGTTATGAAAATGGTGAAAATTTGAATGAATAACTACGTCATTATCAGCGGAAGTTCCCGCGAGAACAGCCAATCCTCCAGGCTATCCCACATCATTAACACGATGATTGCTGCGGTGGACGTTGATGCGCACACCGATGTTATCGACTTAGCCGAAACCCGGCATCAAGAGTGGAATAATGCGTTTTGGGAAAAAGAGATCCCTTGCTCCAACTGGAAAAAAACCTCCCATAAGCTTGCGGAAAGCTCTGCGGTGATCTTCGTTGTACCAGAATGGCATGGCATGGTCCCGCCTGCGCTGATGAACCTGCTGGTCCTGGCTGAACGGAATGAACTGGCGCACAAACCAGCGTTGATCGTCAGTATCTCAGGTGGGAGTGGTGGAGCGAACCCGGTCGCGCAGCTTAAAGGATTCTGCGCAAAAAACAACCGGATTTGCTTCATTCCGGACCACGTTATCGTGCGCAATGTGCGTAGCAAATCGTTCAATGGTAACGAAGATAGTGCGGGTGACGAGGCACGTCTGTCTTATGCGCTTAGCGTGCTGAAAGCTTATATTCCAGGGCTCGATCAGGTACGTCAAAGCGGGGTACTGGATTTTGAAACTTGGCCGTATGGAATGTAACCGCATGCAAACTTCAGACAACTACGCCATGACCATTGCCAAAGCTTTTCACCGCCATTACACGGAACAGTCCGATGTGTGGACCGGTGATATCGGTATGCGTATTTTACCGTTGCTCATTCAAGGAAAACTGCGTTTGTCCGGCAACGGACGTATACTCGATATTGGCTGTGGTAGCGGGCAGGATACCCACGTCTATAGCCCGCTGAGCCTCGGAGTTACGGGCGTAGATATTTACGCCCATCCCGAATGGAAAGCCATAAGCGGGCACTATGATAACGTCAATTTTTATCATGGTGATTTTCTTTCCTGCCCATTGAACGGACATTATCAGGTCATCGTGGACAACGGCTGTTTCCATCATCAGAAAGAGGAAAGTTGGGCGGAGTATCTAGAGAAGGCGCACCAATTTTTATCTCCGCAGGGTCATTTCATTTTATCGACGTTCTGTGACGATAGAAAACCGACCTACCAGGATAGCTATGCCCGTATTCACCACTATTTCAGTGATGATCAGCTTGCAGATATTTTAAATAGAGCCGGGTTTCACGTGGTGGAAACCACCTATATCTATCGGCCTACGCACGAAAATTACTACCGTATCTCGTTTTGCCAAAAGGCATAATCTGACCAGTTTGCTTGGTGGCACCCGTAAGGATGCCACCCCATAATGCAACTCGTTTTTTCGGCTTAGCTGTAACAGCCTGGTTTTTTACCATTTCCAAATGGGCCCAGGACTACCTGATGCGCCTTATGCCAGGAACTGGGGAAGTTATATACGACGTACTCCACCGTTCCTGCTACCTTGCGGGTTTCCGTCATACGTCTGGCTGAGGTATTTACATTATCTATAATGAGGCAGCTAGAATCGTCATTTGACATGCCTTTTGCCCTATCTTCGATTACATCCATAATACGTTTCAACCGGGCTTTTTCCTTATCCGAACGCACCGCCATGAGTCGTGCCTTGCAGGTCAGTGAATTGCCCGCTTGATTGCTTTCCGTGGCATGAATGTTATCCAGCGTCAGAGTCCGCCGGTCAGCCTTGTTCGTGTGCCACTCGCGGCTAATCGCTTCAAAGAAGTGCTCGACAGAAAGTTTCTGAGCACGCTTTTGCGCCTTCTTCCCGGCTACTGGGTAATGCCATTCGCAACCTGCTTACGGGTTCCCCGCGTTTTTCTCGCGCTTCAGCCAGCGATAAGTACAGGCGAAATGCAGCTTATTCTGGATGGTTTGAAAGAACTGCGTGGTTTCTTTGAGTGATGGCTGATAGTCAGCGGCTAACGCAAAAATCTCCCGAACCCGCAAATAAACCCGGCGTTCGCTGGCGCGGATATCGCGGATGCGTTCCAGCATCTCATCGAAGTAATCAACGGGGAGCAGGTCAATTCCATTGGGCGTAGCCTATGGGCTTTGGGAAGGGCTCGGTATTTTGCTGATTGCCCCACTGAGCTATCTGCTGTTTCAAAAACCGATATCGGTGCTGAAGCTAAGTGGCTTTGTAGTGATTGTCTGTGGGATAGCTTGTTTGAAGTATGGCGTGGTAAAAAAATAAATAACGCCAGGCAACGCATGCTGGTCCTGGCTGTGCTGCATTATTAACAACTGCAGATGGCTTCTATGCCAGGCGTCAATGCCAGGCGTCAATGCCACTGCATCGCCTTAGCATGAAATAGGGCTGTATGCAGGTTAATATCGAGCAACCCATGCTTATTATTTTTAGTTTTTGTTCGATCCCCCAGTGTTACTACAGTAACGTTCTCCTTCATACCCCCAAGAATTTGTCACTGTTCCCTTTCTAGATAGAATTATCTCATCATGGTTTATCCGTTTTTAGCTTGCACATATTTACTCCGAGAATACTTGTTGCTTCTCATTCTCTGGTATGAAAAATATTTATTATTTTCATGACATTAAAAAACATTAAAGCTATTAATTTTTTTACTTAGATCTTAGCTGTAACATTATTGCAATATAATTCATCATTGATAATAAAATTCGTATTTAAACGAAATGAATCACATATGTATGATAATAGAGGATTAATTATTATTTTGCTAATGATTTGTTAACAATCTTATTGCTTTAACCTTTTTTAGAAGAAAATTCTCACTAAATAGATTTAAGTTTCATTATGAGTGATGTTTCAATAGATTTGTCTTAAGAAAATAAATTGTGCCGATGCGCTACCTGATTTAAATACGGTTAGATAATCAGGTCATCATGCAGCTACTATTGGAGGTGAGACATCATGCAAGCGTTACCAATAATAGGTAATAGCTCTATAAATCAGAGAAAAAAAGGAGAAAACGTTTACTTTATTTAATGCGATGCAATTAGTCTATAACACTGACTTTTAAACTATTAGTCACTTTTTAATCTTTGTATTGTTAAGTTTATGGTAAAAAATATTAAATCAAACAACAATTTGTCAACTAAGTTCAGAAACAGATTGGGATACTCCTTTTTAACTTTATATAAGAGAATGGTCTTAATTAATGCCATCTGTGAAATTTAATTTCTTATCGTGATTACATTTATTAGAGCCAGATAAACATTGTATATTTTAGTAGGGAGTCACAGGTGCTGAATAAAGAAAATCATTTTGGATATATTATCAAGTTTGACAGTGGCAGCCATTTTCAGGTTGATTTGCTGCATAACCAATTGGTCAGGATGTCTACGGCAAAAAATGAGGAGCTTAAAATAGTATCGGTAAGAAGCACTAAGATGAAATTGCTGTGTTACCTCCTGGAGAAGGCTAAAAATAATATTGTCAGCAGAGAGGAATTGCTGAGTAATGTCTGGGAAGCCAGTAGTCTGAGTTCTTCTTATCCGCGACTGTTGCAAGTAGTGAATAAACTCAAAGAGGATTTACAGCTCCTAGGGGTACCATCAGACTTTATTAATTATGATCGCGGTAAGGGATACAGTCTTAATTGTAGTCAATTGCTCTACCTGTATTTCAATACCGAGGAAGTTGTTAGCTAACTTTTTAAATAATACGGGAAGGAATCTCGTTTTTTATTAATGATAAGGAAGTAACATGATAATAGAAAAAGCAATAAACATCGCAATACTTGATGAAGATAAAATCTCTTGCCTGGGCATGAGCTCCTTACTGAACAGAGAATACTCATCATTGCTAAAGGTAGAAACTTTTTACACGCTTGATGAGTTAATAGAAATGCCCGCGTTGTACTGGGATCTTATTATCATTGACGCTAACGGTATTGACTTTACTGCACTGGATGTATTTACTTGGCTTGATAAGATTTATGCATCCAGTAGAAAACGGCCAAAAATACTCTTTACCCATCGTTCGCCGTTGGGGCAGTTGCCGATAACGATTTTAAATTTTTATTCGAGAAGTGTTTACAATAAAGAAGATAGAGTTAATATTTTTATTCAAAAAATCACGGAAATTATTTATTTAGGTGATAACGTGAAGATCATAAGACCGCATATTACTAAAACGGAAAAGGAGGTGCTGATGAACCTGTCCGAAAACAAGAGCATACATTACTTGAGTAAATATAGCGGTAAAGAAGCCAAGACGCTGTACAGCCATAAAAACTCAGCGTTAGCGAAGTTAGGCGTAAAATCTTCTGATCATTTCTTTGCGCGTTATAACCAGGAACTGTTTTCGGGGCTGATGAAGCTCTCCTGCTTTAGATAAATGCCGTATGCAAATTTGTAGTCAGTGTATGACATTGGACGGCTTGATACCGTCCGTTTTGTTTTTGTCAGATAATATTATTAATTTTTTTCATCAAGATAACGGCTGTTGCACTTGAATAAAATGCCGCTTACCCAGCAATTCTCCCTCGCCATACCAATTGATATTCAATAACTGTAATGTTGCGATATTGTTCTGCAGAGCAAAGAAATAGCCGTTTGAGCTGGAGAATGCCAGGCGATTACCCTGTAACTGGGTCACGGTATATTGCAGATTATGCGGCGCATTTTTGGCCATGATAGCAAAGTAGAGTGGGGCCATTGCCGTTGCCTGCCGAATAATCTCTTGTTTATGCCGCACGATAGTGGTTGCTGGTGCCTGCTCAATCCGTTCGGATATCAGTGAGAAGAACTCGGCATTGGTCACCATCACCTGCAGTTTCTGACTAAGCTGGGGCGTCAATGTGGCTTTATCATCCGTTGCTTTCACAGTCTGTAAAAACGCCGCCGAGGTGAGGTGAGCCATGCAGGCAACCTGTTTTTTGACCAGGCTGTTATCTGCAAGCAGGGCAAATCCGGCATCTTGCTCAGCCAGTTTCTGCAAGGCAATGCCTTTGTTGGTAAAGAACTGCTCAAACTGCTCCTGGGTTTTCTGCCCTTGAGCCAGCGCACAGACCTGCTCCATGATGATGTCATTACGTGAACCGCCAAAAACTGGTGCCAGCGAAGCAATGGTGTTCTGCACTAATGGTAAAGAAGCCATGGTCATGCTATTGGTGCTGGTGTTACTGGCGTCACAACCAGCAAGTACCCAAGGAAGTATTCCACCGAGGAACAGGAAAATCTTTTTCTTCATAACGGCTTGTCCATAAATAGTTATAAAAAAGCAAACCCACCTAACAGCATGGGTTTGCTGACTTAATTAATGTGTGATTGCATTAAAGCAGCGTGCCGATATCCGGCACGCTTGAGTACAACCTATTACCATTGATAGCCCACACCCGCAGAGATACCGAAGTCGCCTTGGGTGTTGGTGCTACCCTGAACTTTAGTCACCCACTTGCCGTTTTCAGACACTTTAGACGCACCGATGGCCAGTGCGGATTCGCCATTATAGCTACCGCCACCCATCGACATCATGCCTGCGTCGGCGCTGTATGGTTGAGGCAACGAGCCCATTGCCATTGCTGACGCTACACCTGCACTCAGTTTGTCTTTCATGTCGTCCATACGGCGGCCCATATCGCGGAAGTTCTGATTGGTGCTGTTACTCAGTGATGACAGCCCCTCGTTGAACTGATCGACGTTAACCGCATCGGTACCCGCGGTGCCACGCGCCACGTTGGTGACCTGGCGCTCACTGCCAATAGATCCTACAGAGACCGAGTTGGCACGGTCGGCCAGTGAATCATTACCCAGAGCGACAGAATTGCTGGCGGTTGCGCGAGCATTGCTGCCCAACGCCAGGCTGTTGTTTCCAGAGGACTGCGCTCCACCACCCAACGCTGCGCTGTCTTTGCCTGTTGCTACGGCTTTGACACGGTTGCTGCTGTTGTTGGTGGCTACGGTGCTTGATGCAACGGCAATGTCTTTCACCTGAGCAACCGTGGCTGCGTCGTTATCTGCCACACCGTTAGCAATACCGGTTAACACACGATCACCCTCGGTACCTGCCAGGGAAACGGTAGTGCCGCCTTTGTCTTTACCCACCGACAGCGCTTGAGTTTCTGCATCCTGTTGCACCAGACCTACGGTGCCGTTGGTAATACCGTCGATATTGTTTTTGATATCGCTGATATCCGAGGTGTTTTGCGTTACCTGGGTTTTCACTTCGTACAGTTGGTTGCCGTTAACCGCATCGGTACTGCCTGCTGCCACGTTGCCTTCTGCCAGATTGGTGATCGTGACCGGAGCAGGCGCTTCGCGCGTTAAGCCGTTCACATTACCCAGCGTCACTTTATTGTTGTTATCCAGATCATAGGCAATAGCATTGTTGATGTTGGTTTTCATGGTACCGATATGGGTATCCAGTGCGGCCAGCGAGTCACTCAGGTTATAGCTGCTGCCCTGGATGTTGTAGCGTGGCCCACTGATCTTGCCAGTTGCCGCATCAATTGAGGCATCTGTTGCACCCAACTCTGCAAACAGATCTTTCAACTGGCTGATGTTCACTGCATCTTCATCAGCACGGCCTGCACGCACACCGCTTAAGACACGGCTACCGGACAACCCGCTGAATGAAATGCTGTCACCACCAGATAGCGCTGCTACGGTCAGTTCTTTGCTCACCAGATCCTGTTTTACCAGGCCAACCGAACCGGAGTTCAGATCGTTGGTCATGCTAGCCATGCTGTTGTTCAGGCTATTGATATCACCGCTGTTACGTAGGATGTCGGTGCTGTTTTGCGCGATAACGGCAGTGTTGGTATTAACTCCACCGTTCAAGGCGTTCAGTGCGTCGCCTACAGTCCCTACGGTCTGGCCCTGTACGCTGTAGCTTGGTGCAACAAAGTTACCGTCTGCATCAACCGCCGCGCCGCCGCCTAAGCTGCTCGCCAGTCCGCTAATGTTGCCAGTATTTTTGGCGATATCTGCGGTATTGGTAACAATATTTGCTGCGTTCGTCGCAATATTGGCGGTATTGCTCGCCACGGTATTATTGGTTTCGAACAGTTGGCTGCCGTTAACGGCCTCGGTGCTGTCCGCTGCCAGGTTGCCTGCCTTCACACCGCTCAGGGTACGCGCACCGTCAGTACCGGCCAGCGACACGGAAGTACCACCGGTTGCCGCAGCCACGGTCAGGTCCAGCGTATCCGCATCCTGCTGTACCAGACCAACAGCACCGCTGTTCAGATCGTTGGTAATGGTGGTCAGGCTGGTGCTCAAACTGTTGATATCACCGCTGTTACGCAGAATATCGGCGCTGTTTTGCGCGATAACGGCAGTGTTGGTATTAACTCCACCGTTCAAGGCGTTCAGTGCGTCGCCTACAGTCCCTACGGTCTGACCCTGCACGCTGTAGCTTGGTGCAACAAAGTTACCGTCCGCATCAACCGCCGCGCCACCGCCTAAACTGCCTGCCAGCCCACTGATGTTGCCGGTATTTTTGGCGATATCTGCGGTATTGGTGACAATATTTGCTGCGTTTGTCGCAATATTGGCGGTGTTGGTCGCCACATTATTGTTAGTCTCGAACAACTGGCTGCCATTAACGGCATCGGTGCTGTCCGCTGCCAGGTTGCCCGCCTTCACACCGCTCAGGGTACGCGCACCGTCGGTACCGGCCAGCGACACAGTAGTGCCACCGGTAGCCGCTGCCACGGTCAGGTCCAGTGTATCCGCATCCTGCTGTACCAGGCCAACGGTACCGCTGTTGAGGTCATTGGTGATGTTGGAGATGTTGGTAGTCAGGCTGGAGATATCGGTTTTGCTCTGGGTGATATCGGCCGTGTTGGTGGCGATATTGCTAGAGTTAATGGCGATATCCGAGGTGTTGGTAGCAATAGCGCTGGTATTGATGCCGATGGCCGAGGTGTTAGCCGCCACGTCGTTATTGGTGGCAAACAGCTGGCTGCCGTTCACAGCGTCGGTACTGTCTGCTGCCAGGCTGCCTGCTTTCACACCGGTCAGGGTACGAGCGCCGTCAGTACCGGCCAGCGACACGGACGTGCCACCGGTTGCCGCAGCCACGGTCAGATCCAGCGTATCCACATCCTGTTGCACCAGGCCGACAGCACCGCTGTTGAGGTCATTGGTGATGTTGGAGATGTTGGTGGTCAGGCTGGAGATATCGGTTTTGCTCTGGGTGATATCGGCCGTGTTGGTGGCGATATTGCTAGAGTTAATGGCGATATCCGAGGTGTTGGTAGCAATAGCGCTGGTATTGATGCCGATGGCCGAGGTGTTAGCCGCCACGTCGTTATTGGTGGCAAACAGCTGGCTGCCGTTAACGGCCTCGGTGCTGTCTGCTGCCAGGTTGCCCGCTTTCACACCGGTCAGGGTACGCGCGCCGTCGGTACCGGCCAGCGACACGGACGTGCCACCGGTTGCCGCAGCCACGGTCAGCTCCAGCGTATCCACATCCTGTTGCACCAGGCCAACGGTACCGCTGGTCAGGTCATTGGTGATGTTGGAGATGTTGGTAGTCAGGCTGGAGATATCGGTTTTGCTCTGGGTGATATCGGCCGTGTTGGCGGCGATATTGCTAGAGTTAGTGGCGATATCCGAGGTGTTGGTGGCAATAGCGCTGGTGTTGATGGCGATGGCCGAGGTGTTAGCCGCCACGTCGTTATTGGTGGCAAACAGCTGGCTGCCGTTAACGGCCTCGGTGCTGTCTGCTGCCAGGTTGCCCGCTTTCACACCGCTCAGGGTACGCGCACCGTCGGTACCGGCCAGCGACACGGACGTGCCACCGGTTGCCGCAGCCACGGTCAGATCCAGCGTATCCACATCCTGTTGCACCAGGCCGACAGTACCGCTGTTGAGGTCATTGGTGATGTTGGAGATGTTGGTAGTCAGGCTGGAGATATCGGTTTTGCTCTGGGTGATATCGGCCGTGTTGGCGGCGATATTGCTAGAGTTAGTGGCGATATCCGAGGTGTTGGTAGCAATAGCGCTGGTATTGATGGCGATGGCCGAGGTGTTTGCCGCCACGTCGTTATTGGTGGCAAACAGCTGGCTGCCGTTCACGGCGTCGGTGCTGTCTGCCGCCAGGCTGCCTGCTTTCACACCGGTCAGGGTACGAGCGCCGTCGGTACCGGCCAGCGACACGGACGTGCCACCGGTTGCCGCAGCCACGGTCAGATCCAGCGTATCCACATCCTGTTGCACCAGGCCGACAGCACCGCTGTTGAGGTCATTGGTGATGTTGGAGATGTTGGTAGTCAGGCTGGAGATATCGGTTTTGCTCTGGGTGATATCGGCCGTGTTGGCGGCGATATTGCTAGAGTTAGTGGCGATATCCGAGGTGTTGGTGGCAATGGCGCTGGTATTGATGGCGATGGCCGAGGTGTTTGCCGCCACGTCGTTATTGGTGGCAAACAGCTGGCTGCCGTTGACGGCGTCGGTGCTGCTGGCCGATAGCTCACCTGTGCTAAGGTTGGTGATACGAGTACCATCTTCGCCGCCTAACTGAATCAAGGCTTTGGACGCTGAATCGACATAGCGCAGTGCTGAGCCCGAAAGATTAGACAGGCTGCCACTCAGGCTTGTTAGCGCATCCCCTACGTTGCTGAATGGGGTAGACACTGACTGGCTGCTACCGGTTGTAGCATTGATTTGTCTCAGAGTGTATTGCGGACCGGTAACTGCCCCGGTAGTGTTATCGAAGGCTGAACCGCCACCCAAGGCAGCAATCAGCGGTGTTAATTGTGAAACGCTGACGGCATCAGTCGCAGTTGTACCTGCAGACAGATTCACCAACTGGCGTGTTGCCCCGGTGCCACCAATAGAAACGCTATTAGCACGGTTTGCCACAGAAGATGCACCTAAAGCAACCGAGTTGGCTGCGGTTGCACTGGCGTTGGCACCCACGGCGAGGTTATTGACCAAGGTTGCGGAACTGTTGAGCCCCAGTGCTAGCGTATTATTGGCGCTGGCTTTGGCGTTGGTGCCTAAAGCAATAGAGTCAATACCAGAGGCTTTAGTATTCGTGGTGGTATCTTGGAACGGATCTGCGGCTGAACCGACGTTAGATGATGAACCAAGCGCTATTGCTCGGGCTCCCGATGCCATTGCAGAAGTACCTATCGCGGTTGCATCAGCAGCTGTAGCCCCGGCAACAACACCAAAGGCATTAGACCGGGCACCGGTAGCTGCAGTCCAGGCCCCGAGAGCGATGGCGTTATCTGAGCTGTAGGCCCCAGGGCCTATTGACACAGCTGCACGCCCAGCAGCCGATGCCCAGTTGCCAAATGCCATTGCTCCTATTCCAGCAGATGAAGAATACGAGCCAAGTGTTATTGTCCCAGAAGTAGACGAGTTTGCTCCAGAACCAATTGCTATACTTTGCCCATTAGCTTGACCTGTTACTAGAACGCCCAGCCCATCTGCCCGATGCTCTGCTGCCAATGCACTTATCCACCCTGAGCTGGATGCTGTTGCAGCATCCGGGCCATTAACCACAATATTAATAACCGGGTTAGTTCCTACCGCACGCCCCATCCCTGGGGTAAATACCGGTGTTTCAGCAACGACAGTATCGTCGAACAACGTTAAATCGTTATCCGCCATCACCGCGGCCACTTGTGCGCCAATCGCTGCAATTTCGGTTAAATCTGGCAGGGTGTTGCTATCGGTAGTGGTTTCTTCTACTGAGCTGTCGACGACATCGGGAGTTAGATTGTCATCGGCAAAGCCTGCGGTTGCCACCGAGCTTAGGACGATCGCCGCCGCAACTTTGCTGGCAGCCTTACCCTTGGCTTTAGCGAATTCAGAAGCGACAACAAAACATTGCAGCGAATGATTCCAAATAACACGATAAACTTTATTCATTGTGATGACTCCATTCATTTTAGAGAGTGATAACAAGCACGGTTATCACCTTGTTTATTAATTTAAAGACAAAAACGCACGGCCGAAAAACAGTCTGACGTTAACCAGTCCGTGATTCGGCAATGGAAATCCACCCGATCTCACTAGGAGGAAATCAGATGGACTAATACCCCTGGGTACAACGCGGTTCTTAAATTAAAGTTTTATCTCGTAATAAAAGTTACCAATATTATTAATGGAATTTTTAATTCACTGCTGTTAACTCAAGGGTAAGCTATCGTAAAAATAGCGTCAGACTTAACTTCCCCAGGCTTAATATCACCCTCGGTTCGAATATATCTCGCCGTCATTTTTAACGGGATTGACGAGCCGTCTGCTGCCGATGTCCCGACCAGGAACTGCCCTGCGTTACTGGCACTGACGCTGGTATTCTGCGCGCCGAATTGCACCAACCCGCCGCCACTTTTTTCAATCACAACCCCGACCCCGGTAGCCGTGCTGCTAGCGGCCAGCCCCAACGTGGTGGTGCGGTTGGCTTTATTGTTGCCATCAGTAAAGGTGATATAGGGTTTGGCATTTTTGCCACAGTTGCCCAAAGAGATCGAAAACTCTTTGCCGCCGCTGATATCGCCGCTGTTTTTCAGGGCGCTGCTCTCGACATTCTGTAAATCAACTTCAATATTGACCCCGCCTAAATCGCAGGTTGGGGTTTTGGGTATCGGTAATTCGGGGAGCCCGCCGCCGCCTCCTGGTGTCAAAATGTTAGAGCTTGAAACAAGTTGAAGTGCGGTGCAACGGGTACCCCCTGGTTGAGCGTTTTGCGCGGTCCAAGTGGCCTGGTTACCAAAAATTATTTGTAAGGCGACACCATTGAGCCCGATAATTTGGCCACCTTGATAAATGCTGGCATTAGTGACAACCAACTCTTGTAACCATTCGTCAGACTCGCGAAGATCGGACCCTGCGATGGTAGTAGTACGAGAGTTAAGGATGCCAAAGGGGCTACCTATAACAACAATGCCGCCAGGATCACCCTGGCTAGTCATACGGAACCCGACACCCTGCACGACACCCTTTGGCCCGTTTACTGGCAGGGTATTATAAGTAGTATTCATGGTCCCAGTGGCATATGAAGCCCCGGTATACAAGACATCTGATGTTGTGCCGGTTTTCTTATAGGTGTAATTGGAGGTTACTGTGCGTGAAGCCAACACAAATCCATTGGTCAAGGTAACGGGCAGCGGTGTGAAAATATAAGGGCTGGTATCCATCGCAGCTGCTGCGCAGCTGCCAGCGGTTATGATGGCCATTCCTGGGGAACTATATAACCCTGTGCAAGCCAAGCCCATCAGCAGGCCGATTTGGCGCATAAAGCGTGTGAAGTGCATGACGCTATCCCTATTCATTGTTTATTCTCCCTGGCGTATCTAAGAAGGCTTAGGTGGATTTCACCACCTGGCAGTTGCCAGCGTTACAATTAAAATCCAACGTCGGGCGGCCACCGTAATCGTTAATGTAGGTCACCACCGGCTTGCTGAAGGCGGGTGACTTCAGTTCGGCACTGGACTGCGGAGCTATCATCAACGGCTGGAATTCATCAACCGCCGCGGCGCTGTTTTTTTCTGCCAAGCCAATCACGATCAGGTAATACGGTGTCGGGTTTTCAATGCGATAACCCTGTGCTGTTTGTTGCAATGTGGTCTGCTCCTGCCAGATCACCCCCTTTTTCGGGGTGATCGCCTCTGGCCGATAGAACAGTTTGATCTGCGTTTGCAGCGCAATCTGCATCACGTTGGTTTTCTCACTGCGCGGTGGGATTTCCCGCAGGTTGAAGTAGAACAAGGATTCGCGATCCTGTGGCAATTTCATCGCTTCCGGCATGGCGGAAACCTTGATGGCACTTTTGGCGCCCGGCTCCAGCCGCTGCACCGGTGGGGTTACTACCAGTGGGGTGGTGACTTTCTGGTGTTGGGCGTCTTCGATCCACGCCTGTGCCAGATAAGGCAGCTCTTTATTCTCATTGCTGAGGTTGAGGCTGACCGATTTGCTCTGACCGTTATAAATCACTCGCGTGCGATCCAGGGCAATCGCCGCATTAGCCATTTGGCTCCCCAGCAACAATACGGTGGCTAAGATGATTTTTTGTCTGATGTTCATATGAATATATACCTATTTCATCAGGCGGCAGGGCAGCAACAACTGCGCCTGGGCCTGCAATTTTTCTGGGATATCAACCTGGCACTGCGTGTTGCCATTCCAAACGACATCTAAAGTCTCACCAGCCAGAATGCCGCTCAGGTAAGCAAAACCGTCATCACTGACAATGGCCAACTCCTGGCCTTTAGCGTTCATGATGCTGCTGCCAAAGGGGGATAACTGCCATCAGCCAGGCGTAGCGTAGCGATAGCTTTTGCACCTCTAACCATCTCAAAGCGCCGGTAGCCGATGGCTCCGGCAGTCAGGGCCGATTCCACCACGGGCTGACGGGCTTCAACATCGTCGGCCAGGTTGTTGATATCTACTCGCGTATCGATGCGGTAATAGCTGGTGAAGTCATTCAGCACCGCGATGCCAAAGGCGTTGGTTTTTAAGCCACGTCCTTCAATCGGCACGCCAGCGATACCGTCGGTGCTGACCATCAGCCGTGTTGCGCCATTGCCACTATTGGTGTGCAGCGCAGCCCCTTTAGGGGTTAATGTGGCCCCGCCTTTGATTGAGGCGCCGTAGGAGGTGTAATTGTTTTGTTCATAGGACGCGTTCAGGCTGACTTCTGCCATGCTGCTGCTCTGGGTGTAAAAGCCGCTAAACTGAGCATTGGTGCCGTCCTGTTCCCCACGGTTGGTGCTTGTTCCGGCATTCAGGCGATAATTGCTGTTTTCACCGTTATTATTGAAATAGCTGACATTCTGGTTATAGCCGCCCTGGCTATGCTGCCCGTTGTAGCTCAGGCTTTGCTGATTGCCTAGCGGCACCGACAGGCTCAGGAACAGCGTATCGTCATTCGCGCCGTTATTCTTACTGCGGCTGGCAGACAGGTTGAGCGAAAGATCTTTCATATTCAGCGCGTCAAAATAGCGGCTGAGCGTGAGGCTATAGTTGTCTGCGGCCCGCTGATCCCAGTAAGTCTGATGGCTGTAAGCCAGGTACAGGCTGACGCGTGCATCGGCAAAGTTTTTGCTGGCGGTGATGGTATACATCTCTTTATCACGCCCGTTGTCATTACCGCGGTAGCGGCTCCCCAAATACTGTTCCATCGTCATAAACTGGCGCTGTGAGAAGCGGTAGCCGGCAAAGGTCACCTCACTGTCCAGTTTGTCGAAACGCTTGGCATAGCTCAGGCGGAAGGATTTGCCTTGTTGCGTTTGCTGTTGTGGTAAACCGCTGGCGCGGGATTGGGTAATATCTGCCGACAAGGCGCCCAAAGCATAAAGATCCCGGCCAATACCGACGGATAGCGAGTTATAGTCTCCAGCAGCAATACCCCCGCCGTACAGCGACCAACTGTTGCTCATCCCCCAGGAAAGCTCGCCGCTGGCAAATGCTGGCCCTTCGGTACCATGGTTCATGGTTGAAGGGCGGCCGACGGCGGTTTTGTAGCGTATGGCGCCGGGGCGTGTCAGATAAGGAATAGTGGCGGTATTGACCTGAAAGGTCTGAATGCTACCGTCTTGCTCTTCTACCCGCACATCCAGCAACCCGCTCACTGAACTGTTCAAATCCTGTATACGGAACGGCCCAGAGGGCACCGTGGTCTGGTATATCTGCCGCCCCTGCTGGCTGACCGTGACCTTGGCGTTGGTCCTGGCAATGCCGTTAACTTCTGGTGCATAGCCACGTAGGTTCGGTGGCAGCATCCGCTCGTCACTGGCCAGGCTCAGTCCGGTATAACGGAAGGTGCTGAAAATATCGGAGCTAAAATAGTTCTCTCCGAGCGTTAATGTGGAGGCCAGTGAACGTACGGAACGGAATAAATACACCCGGCTCCAGTCGAAATTACGTTGAGTCTGGCCGTTATCACCACTTAACTGGTGATAGTTTCCTTGGAAATCACCCCGGAACCGCCATGGGCCAAGGTTTGCGCCGGCGGTGCCGCTTAAGCTGGCGTTGCGCATTGCGGGGCCTTGATCCGGGCGGCTAACCAATGTGTTCAGGTTATAGTCCAACAAGAGGCCAGGAATACCGTCATCCCAACGCGAAGGCGGCAGCCAGTTTTGATCGGTGTATTCCAACCACGCTTGTGGGATGGACAGATACAGAATACCGGTGCCGAGATCGGTACGGAGTGTGACGCCTTCAAGTGCGCTGATATCCGCACAGCTGTCTTGATGCCAGTAACGCACTTTTTCGGCGATGGCGGGTTTTAGCCCGAACTGTGCGATCACGTTTTCCGGCAGGCAGGCGTCGCTGCTGCCTGGTTTGCCTTCGCGGGCCAGAAAAGAGATATTCTGCTCGGGTAAATCATGTTGGTTAACTCTGACCACTAACTGATACTGGCCAGGCATGATGTAACCTGACTTGGCAAAACGTGATAAGTCGATATTCTGCTTATCTTCGGTATCCAGCACATCAGTATTAAACTCAACGGCATGAGCAGCCTCATTGAATCCTATCAATGACGTTGCAACGGTAACGCACAGTACCCTGATACAGTCCATTGTATGACTCATTTAAATAGCTCTACTTAACCCTTTACGGACCGGAAAAAATAAGAATGCTATCTGTCCGTGAAGGTATTTATTGATAAACCAGCGTAAAATTCACAGCCGTGTGAAAACGCCCGGAGGTTACCTGCAGCGATTTTTTATTAAGATGTAGCGAGTAATTTAGTGTTTTATTTTCTGCTGAGAGTTCATGAACATTGATTACGGTGCCAGGCACGATGGTGTTATCTTGCTCATCGTGGATCTCAAAAACCAATCCTTGAGCTTCGCCCCCCAGCGTGAACCAACTGCTGCCCGGCTCGCTCGGCCCATCGAACTTCAGGCTGAACAGGCGTTGTTGTAATGCTTTATCTTCTGGGCTGGTTAACACACAGCTTATGAGTTTTATTGTAAACGGGAAAATAGTTGCCGTATTGCTTTGGGCAAGGCTTTGTAGGGTGATAACACCTAAGTCGACGGTTTGCTCTGTATTATCAGAAGATATGTTACAGGCCGAATTGAAAATGACCCCGTTCATATTCACTCTGCCATTTTCTTCCCGTGCAGCCGAAGTTACAAAAGAGAATGTCAGGCTGAATAGCAATAATAGAGGTCTCAACATGCTTATCTTTGACACCATGATTAATTTGATGAGAGATAAAGCATACGGCGAGGCCGTATGCTTAGTGTAAGACTTATGGGTAAGCCAAGGTAAAGTTGGCTACGCTGGTGAATTCACCAGGGATTACGCTACCAGCAACATCGCTGTTGCCTTGCAGATAAGCGGAGAACAACAGAGTGTTGTTACCAGTACCCAGCAGACGAGGAGTAGAAGCCGTACCCAGCGTAATTGCTGTGCCGCTACCGTCGGTGACTACAACACCAGCACCTTTGGCATCACCAGTAATACCCAGCAGGTTAGGGTTAGTGGCATCTTTAGAACCGTTAAAGGTGATAGTTACGTTTTTCAGCGTGGTAGTATCACATTTCTCTAAATCGATAGAGAAGTTCTGTGGGGTTGAAGAACCTTCGTCAGCCAGCAGCGCTGCAGAAACCTGGCCCAATGGAACAACCTGATCAGAAGTCTGTGGGGTGATTGAGCATGGTGCATCAATAATAGAGCCGGTAAAGGTAACAGTACCTGAACCTTGGTCAGCTGCGTGTACAGCAAATGTTGAAGCAGAAATCAGTGCTGCGGCCAGTACGTTCATTTTGAAACTAGACATAAATAATCCTTTATTTTCTTGAAGGTAAATCATTATTAAAAAATGCAGTGCTTTATGACATGCAAGGGTACTTCTACAATGTAGAATGATTTTAAAAACAAAAAATCATGGAGGTAACATTCAGCATTAGCCGTTATTGGCTGGCTAATGTGCTTTCATTGATTAAGCCAAGGTTATTTTTTATAACCTTGTGAAAACTCCATTTTTAATAACGATGAACTGCTGTTCACCACTATCTACTCTTGCTCTTGTTTAAACCATGAGGTGGATAGTACTTGAAATCTTCATCTGGTCAATACCAATAAATCAAGTTAATAGCCTGGTTTTGTGTTTTTTTATAGTGTTTTATGCTTATTTAATGCCCATTAAATAAATAATATAAACTGGAGGTTCGGATTTATCTGAATTAATCTACTGTTACCCGGAAGATAATAGGCGGTAAATATTTAATTCAATTTCCGGGATTATTCTTAAATCAAGAGGGGGTTTATTTCTTTTTTGATGTCATAGAAATTAAGATAAGCGTAGGGAATCAGCATGTTTAGAAGGAGTTTTGAGTCGGTATGATGTCTGAGGAGAAAACTGAGATGCAGGTTGGTAACGCTGAAGCTTCGTCATGACGACTGCAAGAGATAATTGAGGTGGCGGCAGCAATACTGCTAAAATTCGCGATGTAAATAACCGGGTGACCTGCGCAATCGATCACTTTCCCGGTGCTTTGATTGACCAGGGCAGGTGCCAGGGTTGAGGCTTCCTGATGGCTATAGATTGTGCAGCTTTGTTTTTTAAATGAAATGATATAACTATTGAACAGTTTGGTGTGGCTTCTATTAGTTTCATAGTTAATCAGTAGTACGTTGCTGATGAGTAGCACTAAGGCGAAAATAATCATCATTGCTTTGTATTTTCCGGTAACAATAAGGAGGGTCTTTGATGCTACTTTCAGGCATTCAGACGCGGGTTTTGTTTTTACGCGTGGTGATTTTTCAATGGTGTAGCTTATTTTTACTTCATCATTGATTTTAAAACCTATTTTTGGGACGGTGATGATAATATCTCTCTTAGAGTCGGGTGAGATGATCGTTAATGATTTCCGTAAGACATGAATACTTTGATACAGCGTATTGGGGGCAACTTCTTTCGCATCCCCCCAGACATAAGGATAAAAATCACGCTGAGAAACAGTATCATGATCATTTTCAAGTAACAGTTGCAAACATCGTGCACTAGATTCATGTAAAGTAAGGGTTTTAGTCGAATCATTTACCTGCATCAACAGGTTGTTATCTGGGTAGAAAACGATGCTATCGTTAATGACATACTGATAGTGCATAGGAACAGTCCTTTAGGGTAATAGTTATCTTAATGCGAGGCATTATCACGTTAACGGTATAACCATTAACGTTGTTATTGAGGGGTAGTATTTTAAATCAGCATGTTATTAAAAAATGCAGCCTTGAGAGTTTTCTCATTATCCAGTATGTGAGAGCAAATACAAGGCTTATCAGAGCATAGCAACGCATTAAAAAATTGCAGCATAAGTTAATTTTTTAGAGCCTGATTCTCTCTTGAGGTGCTGCGGGGTTATTAATTTTAGACAGCTGATGTGATGGCTTTGTTGAATAAATCGAATTTAGATAAAACATCAGCTTGTCAGCCTCTTCCTCAGGCAATTTGTACACTTTCTGGCATGCCTGCACGCGTCATTTTGTTTAAGCCACGGATCATGGCCATAGCCTCTCCGACTTGGGCATCGTAAGGTGTCCGCCGAACAGCTGTTTGACTCGGTACATCGCCGATTCCGCCAAACGCCAGTATTTTGAGCCTGTAGGCACGACCAGCAGATTGAGCCCCTTACCGATCGAAAACTTGTAGGGTTTGCTACGGGTATCAAGTGACGCTATGTTTGATTGTTAATGGTTTTTTGATCTTACCCACGAACAATGGACACACGACTAAGCGAGGGTCTGGTTTTCAAATTGTTCCGGGCTGAGTCCGCCACAGGCACTGTGGCGACGCCAGCGATTGTAATCGCACTCGATATAATTAAACACCGCCGTTCGCATTATTTCCCGGGTGGCAAAGCGCTCGCCGTGGATACATTCCACCTTCAGCGAGTGGAAGAAGCTTTCCGCACAGGCATTGTCGTAACAACAGCCTTTTGCGCTCATACTTCCACGCAGATTATGACGTTTCAGTAAGACCTGGTAATCCCCTGAACAGTACTGGCCGCCTCTGTCAGTTTGAACAATCACATTTTCCGGGCGCTTACGCCGCCACAACGTCATCTGCAATGCATCGCAGGCCAGTTGTGCCGTCATCCGCGATGACATCGACCAGCCGATGACGGCTCGCGACCACAGGTCAATGACCACTGCCAGGTAAAGCCAGCCCTCATCAGTGCGAAGATAGGTGATGTCTCCCACCCATTTCTGATTCGGTTCACTGGCGTAAAAGTCCTGCTTCAGCAGGTTTTCAGACACCGGCAGACCATGTTCACGGTAACTGACCGGGCTGAACCGGCGCGAGGCCTTTGCGCGCAGCCCCTGACGGCGCAAGCTGGCTGCAATGGTTTTGACGTTGTACGCCGGAAGCTCATCAGCAAGACGCGGCGCGCCATACCACTGTTTTGCGTCACTGAATGCCTTTCGGACAGCGTTATCGCAGATAAGACGGAACTGCCGACGCGGGGCTATCTGATGACGGCGCAGACGCCAGGCATACCAACCGCTGCGTGCAACACGGAGCACCCGGCACAGGGCTTTGATGCTGAACTCAGCCTGATGCTTTTCGATAAAGACATACTTCATTTCAGGCGCTTCGCGAAGTATGTCGCGGCCTTTTGGAGAATGGCCAACTCTTCATCCTTTTCAGCAAGTTGGCGTTTAAGGCGGGCAATTTCGGTGGACATTTCCTGCTCGCGTCCAGATGAAGATGTAGTCCCCCCTGAATTTAGTCTTACCGCTTAATGGAGTTCTCTGGTTAAAATACAACCAACGGAGGCTCATCATGAAGAAAGCGCGTTTCACTGAAACTCAGATCCTGAGGGTCCTGAAAGAAGTTGAAGGGGGTCGGCATGTGAAGGATGTGTGCCGTGAAAACGGTGTGTCGGAAGCCAGCTATTACAACTGGAAATCTAAATACGGCGGCATGGAGTCCTCTGATATCAAACGAATGAAAGAGCTGGAAGAGGAAAACCGTCGGTTAAAGCAGATGTATGCTTCCTTGAGCTTAGATCATGAAATTCTTAAGGATGTTGTTTCAAAAAACTTTAACGGTACCCGAAAAGCGTGAGTTGGTGCGTTACGTCATGACGGAACATCAGGCCAGCGAACGACGCGGGTGCCGGATTATCGGTATCAGTCGAAGCCTGTTGCATTATTGCCCGAACACAGTACGGGATCTGCCTGTGGTCGAGGCGCTACAAAAACTGGCACATCAGTATCCGGCCTATGGTTTTGGACTTATGTTCAATAAGTTACGCCAAGCAGGATTACTGTGGAATGCAAAGCGGGTTTACCGGATCTATCGATTGTTAAAACTCAACTTCCGACGCAAAGGAAAAAACGCTTACCGAACAGGCATCCACAGCCGTTGGTTATTCCACATAAAATGAACCACTGTTGGTCAGTTGATTTTATGAGTGATGCCTTGAGCGACGGGCGGCGATTCCGGTTATTTAACGTAGTTGATGACTTTAACCGGGAAGCACTGGCAATCGAAGTTGACTTGAATATACCGGCCCATCGTGTTGTGCGCATTCTGGAGCGATTAAGTGCAGAACGCGGCTACCCGACTTATATACGAAGTGATAACGGGCCAGAACTCACTGCCGCGGCCTTATCCGAGTGGGCAGAGATGCATGGAGTGATACTCGATTTTATTCAGCCCGGAAAGCCGATGCAGAACGGATTTATCGAGCGATTTAACAAAACGTTGCGAACAGAAATACTTGATATGTATCTGTTCAGAACATTGTCTGAAGTACGTGAACTAACAGAAGACTGGCGCACAGAATATAACGAGGAACGCCCGCATAGCTCACTGGGTGATATGCCACCGGTTATCTATGCGAGGCAAAAACTGGCCGGAGACCCTCATTGGCGGTGGTACTAAAAACTGGAGGGACTACAGAGACAGTTGACCTCGGGAGAACATAATTAACGGTAATTGCGGGTATTATAGGGGATTTACTTGAGACTGTGGAGTTCAGTAGAGGCAAACTGGCGGAAGATCACAGGAGTCGCAATTACAATCTAACTCATTGTTATTGTTTCAGATTAAAAGAAATTTATACGCATTGCTATACACATAACCTACTCGATGTGTACAGCAATGCTTTTTCTTATTAGTCAAGCCGCGTCACGACCTCGTTCATTGTGTAATGTACAAATTGCTTACCTAACTCAGTTAAAACGTATTGTTTAGTGTCCTCGAATGCTGATTCCATTGTTGAGGAGGTTTTCTTTACATGTGCCACTTGTTTTTGTTTAATAAAACGGCCATCTTCGGTAGTATTCCGAGCCTGTCGTATTACCCCTCCCGTTGACAGATCTCTAATTAACATACGGTACAGGTCAGCTTCCGCTGAATCTTCTCTAGGTATGCTTGCATATAAATTCGTCCAAATGTCATAACGCGTCACACCAGGTGTTTGATATATTATACGCATTACATGGAAATGTATTTCATGGTAATTGTTTAACCAATCAATAAATAATCTTATTATATCATCAGAACACAACTGTACACTCACTGCATTTGTTATCATATTAGATACTAACTTACGCTTTTCCTCTGTATCTGCTTCATTCCATACTCTAAAGCTTTTCCTTACCAGATCGAGATATTCTTCTGATTCAAGACGCTCGCTGATTTCATCACCAAGATTTTCAAATCGCAAGGCTATTGCATTAAGTGTTTGATTAAGC
The DNA here is from genome assembly GCF_050632285.1 of Serratia sp. L9. Classification (NCBI taxonomy): domain Bacteria; kingdom Pseudomonadati; phylum Pseudomonadota; class Gammaproteobacteria; order Enterobacterales; family Yersiniaceae; genus Serratia; species Serratia sp. L9. Next base: position 1,001,055 of record NZ_CP192591.1, read on the forward strand.
CGCTCTAATTTCTTATGGTGCTCTTCAAGCCATTTAGTCTGTAATGCATTGAGCTTAATATTACCACCTTCATTTTTATACGTAACCATTGCGCCAATAAAACCGCCAACCCATGGAATACTCCCTACTGCTGCTAAAGCGAAATTTTCAGCAAGTCTTTTTTTATTTGAGGGATTTAGACTATCTATCTCATCCCTAACATTAACAACATCAAAAAAATCATCTTTTTCCATTTTATTCCCTTTGTGATTAATAATACTGTTATCGAATTATACGAATATATAATTTTTTAACTGAGATATTTGTCAAAGAGTTGAGTGCATGACTATGTAATAACCTCGACATCGAGAGTGTTAAGTAATGACTACGGAAACCAAAAAAACTTTTTTATAGAAAACCGTTCACACTGTTCACTGAGGATTTTTATTTAATATATTCATAATGTTAAGCTGTGAATGGTCTATGAACAGTGAACAGTGAACACTTCACTTTTGGCGATTTTCAGGTAAAAAAGACCGGCGAACGCCGGTCTGGGTAGGTTATTTCGCTGTCGGGTCATCACATTTCGGGAGCCAATCGGCGTTGCTTTCCTCCCTGAGCGCGAGATTGGTCTGCATCCCTTGATTTGTTCGCCGCTTCTCGTAATTCAGCCCGTACTCTTTCAACATCGCCGCCAGTCCTTTTCCGAACATCGTCAGGCTGAGGGTGTTCTTATAGCCGTGGGCCTCCATATAGACCAGATAGGCGTGATACAGGTAGACACGCGGCTGGCGCGGAATGATGTTGCCGTTCCCCATATACATCCCATCGGGCCCCGGTAACGCCTCCAGGTAGCCACAAAAATCAAAGGTCGGGTCAGCGTCTCGCTTGATGCTGAGCGCCTCGTCGGAGTTTTGCTGCGATTGGAGCAGTGTGCGGGCGATCATCGGATCACTGTACTGCTGCATAAGCTGGCGCACAATCACGGCCAATTCGCGGGCGATTTTGTCCTTAAGCTGCGGGTCGCGCTCCTCTGGGGCAATCTGTTCCGGGAAATGCAGGATAACCCGGCGGCGGGAAACGCCACCGCTACGGTCGGTAAAGCGCATCGGGTTGTTGTTCACCGCCAGAATGACCGCCGGAATATGCGTGGAATAGGCGTCACGGTATTTCGGGTCGACTGAAACCGCATCACCTCCGGTAATAGCCTTAAGCCCTGCACCGTCACCGCTCCACTTCTCCTGGTCAGGCAAACGTATCAGCGAGAAACCAATCAGCGCAGCGCGTTCGCGGGGGATTCCAGCGTTTCGATGGTGGCCGATGTGGCGTTATCCTCACCGGCCAGCAAGGTCGCAATTTCGGCCAGAATACTTTTCCCGCTGCCACCGGGACCGGTCACCTCGAGAAAGAGCTGCCAGTCGTAGCGGTTCGCCAACACCATAAACAGCGCTGCGAGTATCACGTCGCGCTTTTCTGCCCGGCCACCGGCGGCCCGGTCAAGCCAGCGCCAGAAATGCGGTGCATGGGTTTCCAGCGTTTCGCCCTCCACCGGCGGGGTAAAATCGACATCACAGAGCGTGCGCAGCCAGTGTGATTTCTGGTGCGGGCTGAATGTTCCGGTGACGGTATCAAGTACGCCGTTGCGAAAGCCAATCAGACGCCGTGCCGGGCTGCCTTGTTGGGGAATAATCAGCTTTAGTGTCTCCACCACGGAGGCAATTTTACCGGACGAGAACGAGGCACGCAGACGCAGAAAAAGCGCGGCCACATCGCGATTGAAGTCTGAGGGCGAAATAATCTTCCATATCCCTGCGTCATAACGGGAAAGGAGTTGGCCGTTAGCGTCTACGGCCAGCGCTTCGCCGTAATGCTCATGCACCCGCATCGCCTGTTCACTGGTGCTCATGGCGGTAAACTCGGCTTCGCTCATGGAGTCGAACGGACTGGCGACCGGGGGCGTGATAGCGTCATACAGCGCCTTGCGGGTGGCCTCCTCACCGTGCTGCATAAAGGCGTCATTCCAGTCACCGAACACCGGCGGCAGGGCGATAACCCCGTCACAGGCTTCGGCGGCCAGGGTGGCTTTGTTCTGGCCGTCGCTATTGAGGTCACGGTCGGCGGCCAGCACAATCTGACAGCCCGGACACTGACTGCGGGCGAGGCTTGCCAGAGAAAGGAGGTTCACGGAAGAAAGTGCCACTCGCACGGTTTCCCCGGTCAAGTGATGCACGGTGAGCGCCGTGGCATAGCCTTCCGCTATCCACAGGCGTTTTCCCGCCTGTTTCTGCCCCTCAAGGGTGTGGTAGGCCCCAGAAACTTGACCGCCCTTCAAGGTGCGCTTAAGCCCCTCGGCGTTGATAAGTTGGAGGTTCACCAGTGCGCCCGCTTCATTATGCAGCGGTACGGCCATATCACCGGCCTGATACGCGACGCCGCCAGTTTTGTGTGTGGCCGTCAGCACCGGGCATTCCCGACCGGGGAAACCTTTGCGGGTCAGGTAGGCGTTGCCGGTGGCCGCGTGGGTTTTCGCGAGGAGTTTGGCCGCCAGCGCGGCGGCCGCTTTCCGGCTGGCGTCGCTTTCTGCCGCAGTGACAGCCAACGCCTCCGGTGCGACCGGTGACAGGTGGCCGCTGATGGCGTTCACCTTGCTGGCGGCCTCTGCCGGATTCACACCAAACACCTTTTCAACTAGCTTAAGCCCATCCCCCGCGCCACACTGATTACAGAACCATGTGCCGCGCCCTGCTTTATCGTCAAACCGAAAACGGTCTGAGCCACCACAGACCGGGCAAGCCTGATGACGGTTTTTCACCACCTTCACCCCCAGCGCCGGGAGAATGCGCGGCCAATGGCCGCACGCTTGTTTTACTGTTTCCGTTACGTTCATTTTCATGGTGGTTTTCCCTCAGTGCCGCACCGACGTTGTCAGGTGACGGGCGCACAATTCATCCATCACGACCAGCCCAAGCAAGGAGAGCGACGGCACGGCATTGAGCGGGCTTGTTTCGATTAAATCTTCCAGCAAGGCACAAGCAATCTGTCGGCCCTTCTCCTCGCCGTGCTGGCGCAGGTAAAAACCTTCTACCTCACCGGCGATAGCACTTTCCAACGCCTCAAGGGTTAACGGCGTGTAACTGTGCTGGTGCTCACACAGGGCCAGCCAGGCACAGGCCACGGCGCGGCGATAGAGTGCCGCGTGCAGGACAGGGGGAACGGCTGTTTCATACATTGCCCTCCCCGGTCAGCCAGCGCTGGTGACAGCGTTCGACCATGCCGTCAAGCTGGGTGGTCATCAAGTAAATCACCGAGGTGAGCTGTAACCGTTGCGCCGGGTCACGGCGAACGGTGGTGCAGTCCTGTTCTTGCATCAAGGTGCCGACAAACTGGCCGACGTTTCGCAAATGCTCCAGGCATTCGAGTTCAGCCTGACTGATAACGTGCGGGTGTTTATTCTGTGACAATGTTCGTGCGGTAATAATAGGCATAGACATCATTCGTCTCCTGAGCACGTGCGTATCCCTGCGCGAATACGCACATGTATTTTTCGTTATTGTTGTTAATTACAGATAATGGCGATAATGATTATCCGGTGTTAATTCCTTTCCTGTTTTTTGAATGTCCCGCCATTGACGCGCCAGAGGTAAAGACTGTTTCACCGGGGGGCGTTCTGTCGGGTAATTATCGATATTTTTCGCCCGCCATTGCTGTAATACCGGGTCAATGGTTATTTCTTTCAGAACGACATGGCGATTTTCCGGATTACGTTTAAACAGGTCCGGACGCACACAGGTATATTCCCGTAAAAAACGACTGAGCGGTATGTCGATAATACGACCATCAATAATAAGACGAATAAGAATGGTGTATTTCCGGCGGTAAGGGTTCCAGACCACATCCGGACAGCGGTACGGTAAATCCCACGGAATGCCGTCAGCCAATACCCCCACCACCGCCACTTCAGGAAAGCCCGTAGAGCGGTAGTTCTCACCCGGTTGAGGAAAGTCAAACATGGCGTTCACCTCCCATTGGAGAATGCTGGACAAGAAAATCGCGGCACAACCCTTTGGTTTTAAGCTCCTCCAGAACAAAGCTGATGTCGTCATGCAGGTAGCTTAAAATATGCGGCATACAGAGTTGATGCAGACCCGCCGTTTCTCGCTGCGCCACATCCAGCCCGACAAACTGTGAGACTGCATTGGCGCGGTTGAGTTTATGGTAAGCCTCAATGCTCAGGTGTGCCTGAGTGTTAGCGGGAGCGTCACTACGCGCCAAGGCGGTTTGCGGGGTGTTTTTAGTGTGCATGTGACACCTCCGCAACTGGCAGGCGGGCCGCCAGGGAAAGCACATAATCACGAACAAGGGAACGGCGGGCGGTGTTCTCGTCACCGGCCACGGTGCGGAGCATACAGATGCGGGGCTTACGGTCAGTGCGACGAATGGCCGCGAACACAAAGACAAACTGCGAATGAGACAGGGTGAGGGTTGTAGCCATAAGGGCAAACTCCTGTGAATAGCGGTTAACGCCACCACCGGAGTTCCTACACTCATGGGTGGTGACCCGAACGGGGGTAGGAATACCGGCTTCACAGAATACCGGCCAGCCCGAAGACTGCCCCGCCCGGGCCACCATTATCTGACCAGTGCTACGGTGTAAACACCACAGCCCGAAAAATGGGTGTACCTGAGCTACGACGTAAAAAAGACGCATGGCGCGTCTGGTGTCGCCTGTGAATTACACGGGTTCCTACGCCCGGCTGCCGATTTTGCGACAGCGGGAAAACTATAGCTGCAAATCACGAAAGAATGCAAGCCAGAAAAAGGGGCTTTTGGCGAAATAGCCTGTTTCATGCATCGTACCCTCGGCCACGTTCAGCGATGCGGTCGGCCATCCATGCCGTGATTTCTGATTGAAGCCAGGCCACGTTTTTCCCTCCAAGGTTTACCTGGGTCGGAAAGGCATCATCCTTGATAAGCTGATAAATCGTGGAGCGAGAAAGCCCGCATTGGTGAATGACTTCAGGCAGGCGCAAAAAACGTTCAGGAACGCCGCTGGAAACCAGCATCGGTGGGGCTACAGGTACAGGAGACGAAGAAGAAAACGTGGTGTGCATTGAGCTACCTCATAAAGTCCATGCGGTGCCGATCGTGTTCGTCCGGCTTCGAGTAGCTCTCTATTTTGTGAATATTTTCCTCCAATGCAACAGATGAAAGACGCGTCGTAGAGCGACTCTGTTTGTTATTTAAACACTGAGATTAAATAATAAAAAATAATCGCCACACGACGCGCTGAGACATTCATGAAAAATGATTGATAGGTGAATTCTATTAAAGTGAATAAATTAAATGATACAAACATTGAATAAATTAATAATACGGATTCTTTTTTAGGTGAACAGTAGTGAACAGTGGGTGAATACTTTTGCATCCACTATTCACCACTTAACTTACTGTATTACTTATTTTTTCCTTCTAAGTGAAGAGTAGTGAACAGTTATATATATAAAAATAATCAGAGAAAGGGGTTCTGAGACCTTTCTCTGGCAAGCCGTCTTTTACAAGGGCATTGAGTCAAGTGGGCTTCCCTGGCCTGGGCGCGTAATGCTGGCGGGTTAGCAGTTAGTCAGCATAGACGGGATTGTAGTGAATTTATTTGCTGCCGGTGTTGCGGGGTCCCCTTCCGAAGACAGCACCAACTGCCCGACACGGAATTCGTTTTTTCCTGATTTCTGCGGGTTGCGAAGCGCCACCACTATGCCCTCCGCTAATAGACAGGCGTCGCGTTCATTCAGGATGATGTGTTCGTTATTGAGTTTTAATGTCAGCACGGCTATTCCTCATATGTTTGGTTTTGGTCTTAAACAACACCTTCAGATTACCTGATTGAAAAAGAGATGTTAGGCGCTGCCGTTGTGCCTTAGACCAGACTTCCGCCCTCAATGGTGGTGTTGTCTGGCACCTCACATAATAGGGGCATACCAACACCACGAGACTCGCAGGATAAAAGCCCATGAATATCGATAACGCCGTTCACAGCATCAAGCAATACTTTCAAAACACGCCAACTGAGCAAGTGAATGCCGATGTCCTGGCCGGAACGATAGCCAAAGCCCTCAATATCGATATTGAGAGCGAACAGTCACAGGATAAAAAACTGTCCGACGCCGTTCAGGTCTTTCTCGATGCCAAGGCAAAACATCAAGCTGACAGCGAAGAGATGGGCAATATCCTCACGGCCATTGAAAACTGCCAGCAACAGAAGCGGGCTGCAAAGGAAGAGGGTCAGAAAGCCGAGGGAGATTGGCGTTTACGCTTTCGCCAGCTACGCGGTGCGATAACCGACGAAATGAAACAGCAACATCTTGAGCGTATCGCCCAGCGTGAGCTGGCCGGAGAACTTGACGGACTGCTTGCCGAGCTGGCACTCAATAAAGACCGCAAAGCGCTTGAATGCTCCGCTTCTGCCAGTACATTACGCCTTGCTCATAAAGAGGCGCTGGTCATTTATGCACAGCGGGAGTTTACTCGCGCACTGCCGCTATTGGCCGGATTTGCCCATGCCTTTAAATTGAAACGTCATGCGCTGGAGCTGGAACAATATTTCGTTACGCAAAACGGGAGGTTCAGCGAATATAACAGAGATATCGAGAAAGATATCTTTAGAGAGGTCAATGAGTACCTTAAACAACTGGCCGACATTTATCCCTTTGATGTGAATAATGCACCTGAATTGGCCAAGATAGGCATTAGCACACCGCAGGTCAACTACACCAATGATAAATTCCTGTCATCACCGTGCGCACGTAATCGCGCATTTAATGAATTACGTGAGCGAGAAGCACAATTTAAACAACAGGACTCCCTGTCATGATTAATTGCCCGTTATGCCAAGGCACAGCAAAAACGCATGCCATTCGCTACCAACCTGACGGGAGCAAAGACAGTGATATTCAATGCCAGAATATTGAATGCTCTGCCACCTACCGGACAAAAGAGACTGTTTATCGGGTTATCCGCGAACCGGTAACACAGCCCGCACCACATTAACCCACCGGGAGGTAACACCTCCCCCGTTTTAAAAAGGTTATCACTATGTTTATTTGCCCTGCCTGCAAACGCAAAATAAACACCAAAAGTACGCGCACGCTGACCGAGAACACCAAGGAGAAATATTATTACTGCCACAACAAGGCCTGTTTGATGGCATTTAAAACCCTTGAGGGACTGGAAACCTTTATTCGCATACCCGACAGGAAAGCATCATGATAATCATGTACCCCTGCCCGGCGTGCCATAATAAGGCTAAAGCGCGAACCTCACGGACGCTGTCTGCACACATCAAAGAGAAATATTATCGCTGCCATAATCCCGCGTGCTTATGCACATTCAAGACCTATGAATGTTTTGAGCATTTCATTACGACAACCAGAGACCCGACTATAAAGCCAGACCTCCCTATTCAGGAGTCTGCACAGCAGCCCCTTACGCAGCCCATCAGGCGTTATTCAATGCGTCTGGAATAACCCGCTTTAACGGAGTAGAAATAATGTCATCCTCGCAATTACAAAGCGCTTACGATAAATACCAGACTACGGAAGCGGCCTGGAAGCACAAAAAAGAACAGCGTGAAGAAGCACACGAGCAGCTTACCGAGCAGCTCGAAAATGGCCCACCTTATGATGACGCGCAATTGCGGTACTTGCGTGAGTTTATTGACGTCATGCAATGGAATATCACGCTCTCCGCTGGCAGCGTCCTGCGCGCCCATGACAGCGTTCAGTGCATCAGTGTGAGGAAACAGCTCAATACCTTTATGCAGCAGAATGGAGAAGCGCTGACAAGCGCGTTAGCCCCGGTGCTAATGAAACTGTCGCGCAGTTCAGGCACCAAACGCAATGAGGTTATCCGCGATGCATTGGGATTTATTCAGGAGGCGTTGCTGGCCTATCTGGCGGTACACCCTGACATTCACTACGTGGCCGAGGATAGCGACATTCTCACCGCCGTTGGGCTGTATCCTGACACCACCGCGATGAACGATAACCGGCGATTTTATACCCCGGCGCAATCCCATACTTACGCCAACAGAAAAGCGGCACTCGAACGCGAAAAACCGACCATAAATCTGCAATAATCGGCGTAATTAATCCCTGCATGACCGTGCATGGTTTTGCCTGGGTAATGACGTGATTTTTGTATCCTGCCGTGCCAATCCTGGCGCGGCTTTGGTGCATCCATGCAACTGCATTAAAAGCGCCCCATGAAGCGGGCAGGCGAGGCGGGGATAGCATTGCGCGCTAAGATCGCGACAACAATTTATTTATCCTTTATGGCATTTTCTAAAAAGTCGAAGAACTCTTTTACTAACTGATCATTGTTATCGCTAGTGAAGCTGCGTTTATAAAATCCAATACATGCAGAGAAAATGGCTCTGCTTGTTAATTCGCTATATCTTGAAGAATATAATGGCTCTACCCCACGATATAAAGACCACGCGCCGTGAGTAATATTAGACCTGATTTCATACATTTCTTTCGAAACCTTAGCCCAGTCTTTTTCATCAGGGTAATAAATGGAGACTAACGACGATACACGGCTTACGAAGTTTTTTGTTGTAGACTCGTCCTTTTTCTCGCTTGGAAGGCTTACTAATCGTTCTAAAGCTGTTGCTAATTTTACTATACGTGAACTATCATCTTTATCTTGTTGGGCGCTGCTAAATAAATAAATGGCATCAATCAATCGGTCAGCAATTATTGTTCTCTCATTGGGTTCTATGGCTAGATCTATTAGACGAGACAGCACCGTCCCTAAGTCTGAATTATAATCGCTTTCAAACTTATCCCAGAATTTGTCGCTCCAAGTTATTCTTCCTTTGGAGGAATGATTATAGTTGAAATCATTATTTGATATTCTTGTGAAGTAAAAACCTTCATAATTAGGATATGGACTCGTTGAAAGACTCAAGAAATAAGGTGATATGTGATAATGCTCACTGAACAATTGGAGTATTCCAACTGCAAATCCTGCAATGTTTTTAGCAATTCTCTCTCGACTTTTCTTAGAGCGCTTGCTAACTGGAATTCGTAAAAAATGTTCGTAGTGATATTTATGTGCAGAGCAAAATCTTTTGGATAATGATATTTGTTCTTCTGTAAGTGTATCATTAATCATTGAGTACATATGCTGTGCTGATATAATCTCAGCGCGACCAATGGATATCTTTTCTTTATCAAGACCATGGGCTAAAATTGGGAAGAAGAAATCTTCTTGCGCCATTTCTCTCTTTGTTATTTTTAGTGCCTTATTGAGTAGTTGGGTGTATCCTTTTATACCATCTTCACCGTTATCGATGAAAACATGAATATAAAGAAATTTCTTTAAGTTTTCCACAAATTCATCAACAGTGATAAGCATTTCCAATCTATTTGATTTTATAAACCTTTCAGATATTAAATGTAATTTCTCATTTGAGGCGTATGAAAGATGTATTTGTCGTTTAGGGACTCTTATATTTTTTGGAATTAATTCAGTCGGTGCATTTATTGTCATTCCGAGTGAACCAAAATTCCTGTTGTACTCTTGATTATAAAACTCCCTAAAGTTAGGTGAGCCTAATTCAACATCTATTCTATATGCCTCTGAGATAATAAAGTCAAAATCTCTTACATCATCTAAACTTGCGCTCATAATTTTCACCTTTGATGTTCAGTGAAAAGATCACTATACCATTGCATCATATTTGCTCGATCTTCAATATATTGAGCATGATTGTAAATACCGCGAATTTTATTTTTATCAACATGCGCTAGTTGCATTTCAATCCATGCACTATCAAATCCTCTTTCATGTAAAATTGTCGACATTGTATGCCTGAATCCGTGACCTGTCGCACGTCCTTTGTAGCCTAGTAATTCAATTACCTGTGACACACTTTCTTTAGAGATCGGTTTACTACGATTATTTCTACCAATAAAAATGTAGGGGTAATGGCCGGTAATAGGCTTGAGCTGCCTGAAAAGATCGATCACCTGAGTAGATAGAGGCACAATGTGAGGCCTACGCATTTTCATCCGTTCTGCGGGTATTTCCCATATCCCCTTTTCAAGGTCTACTTCTTCCCACGTAGCAAAGCGCATTTCCTGAGTTCTTACTCCAGTTAGCATAACTATCTTCGTTGCATTTTTCGTGATGATGCTACCGGTATACGCTTCCAAATCCCGGATAAAGTGAGGCAACTCTTCTGAGGTAAGAAAAGGATGGTGTTTTTGCTTTGGTACGGCCAGAGCGATGGCTAAATCAGGCGCAGGATTGTATTCAGCCCGGCCAGTTATAATTGCATAGCGATAGACCTCTCCACATCTTTGGCGCACTTTTCTGGTCTTCTCCAGCGCTCCACGCTTCTCTATTCGTCGTAGCACCTCGAGTAGTTCCAGCGGTTTAATCTCACTTATAATACGCTTGCCAATGAACGGGAAAACATCTTGCTCAAATGTTTTAATGATTTCTTCGCGGTAGGCCACTGTCCAGCGATCGGCTTTATTTGAGTGCCACTCCCGACATATAGCTTCAAATGAGTTTTCTGTTGAGAGCTGCTGTGCCAGCTTTTGAGCTTTGCGTTCTTCGACTGGATCAATGCCATTTGCTACCTGCTTGCGTGCTGTATCGCGTTTGTCGCGAGCCTCTGAAAGCGAGACGAGACTGTAGGAACCAAATGACATTAACCGGGCTTTACCTGCAAGCCGGTAGCGGAACCTCCATCCTTTGCTCCCGTCGGGATTTATGAGCAAGGATAAGCCTTGTCCATCATTGAGGGTGTAGGGCTTGTCTTGTGCCTTAGCGCGTCGGATTTGTATGTCTGTAAGTGGCATGTGTATAAGTGAAATCTGTGTATAAAAAAATTATACACAACACTATACATATTTTTCGTGGATTTAGGGAGATTCCCTCGGAATGATACGGATGGCATTATTAGATAACTTGCTGTAAATAATGGTTTTAAAGGACTTTATCGGACATTGGGAGATGATATTTGGCGGAAGATCACAGGAGTCGAACCTGCCCAGGACCGCTGGCGGCCCCAACTGGATTTGAAGTCCAGCCGCCCCACCGGGGACGAAGATCTTCCTCTGGGAATCGGAAGCAAGAAGCGATTATAGCGCGAATCCCCCTTGGCGCTAAGGGGGAATTAAAGTTTCCGCGATCCCCTTCTTACACTTCACCTCCAGGCAAAAAATCCATGTAGATATCTGCTAGTCTGACCGGGCCCGGGTTATTAACCCGTCCATTGCTGGAGATGCTATGACCAAGAAAGTTGCCGTCCTGCTGAGCGAAGGATTTGAAGAGGCCGAGGCGGTTATCGTGATCGACGTGTTGCGTCGTATGGAGATTGAAGTGGAGCTGCTGTCCTGTCTGGATCGGCTGGAGCTACGCAGCTATCACCAGATGCGTATGTTCGCCGATGCTCTGTTGGAACGCCGCATGGACCAAGTGTACGACGCCGTGGTGATCCCCGGTGGGCCACAAGCGACCATCGATATGGCAGCAAACCCGCTGGCCGTGGAGTTTATCCGTCGCCACGATCGTGCTGCCAAGCTGATCTGCCCGCTGTGTTCCGCCGCCGCACGCGTGCTGGCTACCAATGGGCTGCTGCAAGGCCGCCGCTATGTCTGTTCGGGCGATCTCCACCTGGAGATCGAAGATGGAACCTATGTGGCAGAAAAGGTTGTCGAAGATGGCAACCTGATCAGTGGCCAAGGGCTGGGGGCAGCGTTTGATTTTGCCCTGACCATCGCTTACCGTCTGACTGGCGATCGCCTGACCACGCAAGAACAAGCTGCACACATCTATCACGAAAACTGGCAAGTCCCACAGGCAGTGCATTAATCCACACTGCTGCTAATCAGGCGCGGCACAGTTTGCGCTCTTCGGCCCCACGCCGGGAGCGGCAATTGTTACCGCGCTTTCTGTTTTTTAGCCTACTCCTCACTCTCCAGATACAGCGTTTTCACCCCACTCTTGCTGCGCTTTGCGGCCACCAGCGCATATAACGGGATGGTGAGCATCATCATCAATACCCCCCAGAACATGGCATTACTGCCCGATCCAAACAGGGCAAACAGGCTGTAAAGAATGCCGATCACCGCCAAGGTGCAGTAGAAAATAAAACCGCCGCCTTTATTCAATGACTTGGCCACCATAATGATCGGCAACGCAACCAGCGCGTAAATATAGGGCAGCAGCGAGGCAAACACCGACATCAGCACAATGACCTGGAACTGTTTTGCCAGATTAGGTGAAGCCGTTGTCAGTAAGACCAGAGTCATCAGTACACCAGTAAAAATCAGCCCCTTCATTGGCACATCATTCTTATTCACCACGGCAAAGAATTGCGGGAATAACCCCTGCTTAGCCCCTGCCTTAGGCGCTTCAGACTGTAAGATCAACCAGCCGGAGATCGAACCGAAACAGGCGATAACACTCAGTGCGGAAACCACTTCTCCGGCGAACTGACCAAACATGTAACGGGCTGCATCGGCAAATGGCGCGGCAGAATTCACCAGTTCGCTGTGCGGCACCAACCCCATGATCACCGAGCAACTGGTGACATAGCACACGGCGGCAATCAGCAACCCCAGCACCGTCGCCTTGGGGACGGTGGATTCGGGGTTTTCCACCTGCCCGCTGGAAACCACAGCAGACTCCACGCCCAGAAATCCCCACAGAGCCAGAGAGGCTGCCGAGAGAATAGCCGAAGCGTCGCTGCCCTTGGTGCCATTATAAACTTCAGTAAACAAAGCGGGCTTAAACCAGAACCAGCCGACAAAACCAATCCCCAGCACCACAACCAGCATGCAGCAGGCGGTAAACGACTGGGAACGCCCGGCAACGTTGGCCCCTAACGAAGCCAAACCTACAAATCCCCAAAGGATGACAATGGCGGTAATCGAACTGACCAGCGGGTCCTTGAGAACGGGAAAGAAGTAACTGAGGTAGCCGACACCGGCGACCAATAGCGCCACATTGCCCACCCAGGCACTGATCCAATAACAGATAGTGGTCTGAAAGCCGATAAACGGCCCGAAAGCATCACTGGCATAGGCGATAATGCCGCCATCACGCGGCGTGACCATACTGTTTTTTGCAAATACCAACGCCAGGGCAATCACGCCGACAATGGTGATCACCCAGCCAAACAGAGAGATAAAGCCGATGCCTGCCAAGTTGGTCGGCAACATAAAAACGCCGGACCCCATCATGTTGGAAGCGGTAACCAATGTCAGGGCAACCAGCCCCATTTTTTTCACGGAGACGCTACTAGCCATAATATTCCCCATCATTATTGAGTGGATTCAGATGTTGAAAAGGGGTGCATGTCGCACCCGTTGGGATAAAACACGCGCGCGATTAAAACATTGCGTAGATAGGGTTCTTTTCGGCGGGATCCTTAAGCACGTTGGTGGGGGTTTCTTTGATGCAGCGCACCCAGTAAATGCCCTCCTCATCAACTTCCACGCCCTGTAATTCGTGTTCAAAGCCGGGGAAACGCTGGCCGAAGGTCTGTAATGCAACCAGGTAATCGACGATGGCCTGCGATTCAACTGTGACTTTTTCGCCCGGCATGATCAGCGGGATACCCGGTGGATAAGGCGTGATCATGACACCAAGCGTGCGGTTGTTGATTTCGGCGGCTTTTACCCGCTCGGTTTTATCCGCAATCAGGCATTCATAGGCCTGCGAGGGGGTAAGGACGGGAATAGCCTCCATAGAGCAGGCCAATTCAGAGAGTTCAGAGATCCTCAGTTCAATATTTGCCTGATGGATAGCCCGGCATAAATCGCCCAGCCCCATGTCTTGATAGCCAGGCGCGCTGGCGGCAACCTCAGGAAGAATGGTGGCCAGTGGCGTGTTGTCATCATGATGGTGTTTGAACATCATCAGCATATCGATCAGGGTATTCCATTTACCCTGCGTAGAGCCCAACGCAAACAACACCAGAATGGTGTAATCGCCATTTCTGGCCGGGATAATGCGTTGCGTATCCAGATATTTGGCGACCACCGGGGCAGGAATACCAAAATCGCTCATTTGCCCCTGGGCGTTCAGGCCCGGGCAAGTGATGGTCACCTTGATGGGATCAAGCATTGCATAACCTGCGGGCAAGTCGCCAAAACCATGCCATGCATCGTCTGAACGCAGTTGCCAACAGGTGGGATCGTTGGCGAGCACCTCATCGGGAACCTGAGTGAAGGGTATTTTTTTACCCTCTTGCAGTAAGGTGACCGGCTGCCAGACATCGAAGAACCATCCTTGCGGGTTTTCTGCCTTGAGCTTGTCTGCAACGGTCACCAACGTTTTGCGAAAGCTGATGGCATCGGCAATAGCTTCCGCCACCAAGGTTTTACCAGCCTCCCCTTCCATCATGGCCGCAGCCACATCCATTGAGGCGATAATCGGGTAAAAGGGTGACGTGGTGCCATGCATCATGAACGCCTGATTAAAAATCTCGTAATCCACCGGGGCACGGTTGCTATTACGGATATGTATCATCGAGGCAGAAGAAAAGGCCGCCAACATTTTGTGAGTCGATTGCACAGCATACAGCGTCGGGCCGTTGTCTCTGTCGCGCGGCACGTCCATGGCGAAACGCCCACGATACAAAGGATGGAATTTCGCGTAGGCGTACCAGGCCTCATCAAATTTTATCCGTGGCACCGATTTACCCAGCTTTTGGGTAAGGGAGGTCACGTCATAAATCAAACCGTCGTAAGTACAATTGGTGATAACGGCATAGGCGGGGAACGGATCTTCGGCCTGATAGGCCAGAATGCTGTCGTCGATTTTTTGCCGGATCACCCTGATTTCAAACTGATCGGGCGAGATAAGGCCAATAATACCGAGTCCGTTACGTGCGGGCTGGAAATAGACCGGTGTAGCCTGAGTAATGGTCAGCTCATGGTTAACCGACTTGTGGCAATTGCGGTCAACCAGGATGATCTTATCTTTTAGATTAATCGAGTGCCCCACAATCTGGTTCGACTGTGAAGAACCACCGGTCACATAGTAGGTTTTGTCCGCGCCGAATAACGTGGCCGCCCGCTTTTCTGATTCACCCGGTGCGCCCTTGTGTTCAAGCCAGTCCCCCATTTCCGGCGTGGAAATGCCAATATCCGCCCGCATCAGGTTTTCACCAAAGTAGTTGATGAACTCACGGCCTACCGGGTGTTTAAGGTAAGCAACGCCCCCTGGTGGCCAGGGCAATCCCAGTAATAGGGGCTATCCTGAGCATAATTTTTAAGCGCAGAAAAATAGGGTGGCAGCAGATTTTCAATATACTGGCGGGTAGCCAGGTGAATGCGGCCAGCAATAAATCGGGGTGTATCCTGGCTGATATTGATGTACTCATGGATTTCCTTGATGAAATCTACCGGCAGGCGGCCTAATAAGGGTTGCTGAGAAGAAAAGAATATCGGCACCCGGCCGTTTTTAGCCCGGATGATGCTTATGACATTCTTGATAAATGTTGTGCCATTGTGGTTATTACCTGCACCGCACTCATTAATAATAATACACCCGATGCCAGACTCTTTTCTGGCCATCGCCAACGCGGTTTCTCTCGTTTCGGCGTGAATAAAGTGGTAGTTATTTAGCGTCAGCGCCTCTTTTATCTCTTGCAGAGGGTTGTCAACCTGTATTTCATCATTGCTGATAGAGATGATCAATATTGGAAATTCAAGATTACTTGCATAACTCATGGTATTGCCTCTCCTTGCTTGCATTTTTTTGATTATCAACTGGCGATACCAGATGACGATCATGAGCTTACTCGGCGGAGGCCAGAAATAAACTGTACCAAAGGTACAGTTTTTATAGCGTCATTTACCTTATGATATAGCAGGGTTTAGAAAATAAAGGCGGAATATAGAATTGCCATTGGCGCGCCCTGGCAAATAAAATAAACTCTTTGGTAGTTTCACACTGCGTTTTAGCCAGTATATTACTCTTGTGGAATTTTACCGTCCTTAGCGTCCTGTTTAAAATGTTGGCAACTTCTTTCTCCGCTAGCCCTTGCAGTAGAAGGAATGCCACCACCCACTCCTTTTCAGAGAAAATATCCGAGGGGCAAATAGTGGTTAACTTACCCATGTCATCCCGAGAGACAAAAAAGCGGGGTGTGACAGCGTTGAGCGGCTTGATATGGCTGATAACACCGCAGATATTGGCATGCTTGTCATAGTAAGGCATACGTTCACAATAAAAAACGCTGAGTATTCTGTTAGCGCCTATGGGGAGGATGCCTATTGCCTCTACTTTTTTCTCTCCTTAATCACACGCTGATCATGAGCAATAATAAAAAGTTTAAATGGTGCCAATGCAGAAGGTTTCCCCTCTTTAATCGGTTTGAGTAATAAGCCGTATCTGGCATTGGCATAGACAAGGCCTTTATGAGCGTCCTTTAAACACCATGCCTCATCGCTTGCCTCCCACGCAATTAAAACCTCCAAAGGAATAGCAATTTCTAACAAGTTTAATTTTGCAATAATATTTTCCATAACAACACGAGACATTTTTTCACCTTCAATCCTTGATGCCAACAGACGGCAACAGAGTGTAAAACGCCCGGAGCAGACTAACAGAAGGTAAATCTGAATAGGTAATATTTAAAGTAACGATTTAACCGATATAAAAAAGCCTTCACGGGATAGCGAAGGCGCAGGGGTAAATAACATTGTGGCAGCGATGACAGAGAGATTAATACCCTACTTCACCATAGCGATCGCGGCACTCTTTGGGGGTCATGTCATAGCCTTTCCTGAACACCGAATAGAAATATTGCAGTGAAGGGTAACCGCACATCTGGGAAATCTCGTTGATGGGCAACGAGGTTGCGGTGAGTAAATTGCGGGCGCGATCGAGTTTTTCTTCATGGATCACGTTATGGATGGTCTGCCCGGTTTCATCCTTGAAGCGCTTTTCCAGATTGAGCGGGACATGCCCACCGCGTCCAGCACCTGCTCCACCTTGATCCCCTTGCAGGCATGGTAGCGAATATAGTGCATGGCCTGGATCACCGCCGGGTCGCGCAACGAGCGGAAATCAGTAGAACGGCGCTCAATCACCTTCACCGGTGGCACCAGAATGCGTTGCAGCGGCAGCTCCCGCCGATCGAGCAACTGGTGCAGCAACTTGGCGGCACGATAACCCATCTGGCGCGTGCCCTGGGCCACGGAGGAGAGGGCCACACGCGAGAGATATCGCGTCAATTCCTCGTTATCGATGCCAATTACGCACAGTTTTTCCGGTACCGGGATGTCCAGATGCTCGCACACTTGTAGCAGGTGGCGCGCCCGCGCATCGGTGACGGCAATAATCCCGGTTTGCTGCGGCAATGTCTGCACCCAGTCCGCCAGGCGGTTCTGCGCGTATTGCCAGTTCTCGGGCGCGGTTTCCATCCCCTGATAAACCACACCCTGATATTGCTCCGCCGCCACCAACTGCCGGAAGGCATGTTCGCGCTCCTGCGCCCAGCGTTTACCCCCTCAACCGGCAGGCCATAGAAGGCAAAGCGGTTGAGCCCTTTCTCTTTCAGATGCATAAACGCCGCTTCCACCAAGGCATGGTTATCGGTGGCGATGTAATGCACTGGCGGGTAATCCTGCTCCAGATGATAGGAGCCACCGACACCGACCAGCGGCACCTTGACGTTATGCAACAGTTGCTCAATATCCCGATCGTCGAAATCGGCGATCACACCATCCCCCAGCCAATCCTTGATGTTATCAATGCGGCAACGAAAGTCCTCTTCGATAAAGATATCCCAGTCACTCTGCGACGCCTGTAAATACTCCCCTACGCCTTCCACCACCTGGCGGTCATACACTTTATTGGCGTTGAATAGCAGCGTAATACGGTAGCGCTTTTTGAACATGGGAACTCCCCAAGAATGAATACAGCTCTCTGAATAGCACAACCTTTCAGAGAGCTGGAAAAATGCCGCCGCAATTGTGAGGCAGCACTTATACCCGGCGTTTGGTCGCAGAATCCATCCACACCGCCAGCAACAGAATTGCACCTTTGACGATGTACTGCCAGAACGTCGGCACGTCCAGCATACTCATGCCATTATCCAGCGAAGCCATGATGAATGCCCCCATCACTGCCCCCGCCACGCTGCCGATCCCCCGGCCAGGCTGGTGCCACCGATCACGCAGGCGGCGATGGCGTCCAGTTCGGCAATATTGCCAGCGGAAGGTGAACCGGCCCCCAGGCGTGAGCTGAGGATCAGCCCGGCAATCGCCACCATCAGGCCGTTGATGGCAAACACCGCCAGCTTGGTGCGCTCAACGTTAACCCCGGAAAGCCGTGCGGCGTCGATATTGCCGCCAATGGCATAAATACGCCGGCCAAAGGCAGTACGTGTCGCCATAAAGATCCCGGCCAGCATCAAGGCGGTCAGGATCAGCACCGGCGTAGGGACACCGCGATAGTCATTGAGCAGATAAATCGCACCCAGCACCAGTATCGCCAGGATGCTCTGCCGGGTCACATCGCCACCTGCTGGCGTTACTGGCAAACCAAGCTGCGCCCGCTTACTGCGCCGCCGCCACTGCCAGGCCACAAACAGCATCAGACCAACGGCACCTATGCCGAACCCCAGCCCGTCAGGCAGGTAGCTCTGGCCAATCTGCGACATGGCACCGCTGGTTGGTGCGACGGTGGTGCCATTGGTAATGCCGATCAGAATGCCGCGAAACGCCAACATGCCCGCCAGAGTGACGATAAACGAAGGCACCTTGCGATAGGCAACCCACCAGCCATTCCATGCCCCCAGCAGCAACCCCGCCACCAGCGTGACCACAATGGTCAACGGCAACGGCCAGCCGAACCAGACGTCGAAAATCGCCGCCGCGCCCCCCAGCAGCCCCATCATGGAGCCGACGGAAAGGTCGATCTCCGCCGAAATAATCACAAACACCATGCCCACCGCCAGAATGCCGGTGATCGCCGTCTGGCGCAGCAGATTGGAGATGTTACGGGCGCTGAGATAGGCCCCTTCGGTGGTGAAGGTAAAGAACAGCATGATGACGACGATCGCCGCCAGCATGACGAACACCTGCAAGTTGACGGACTTGAGCCCGAACAAGGGTTTTTTCTGCACTACCGGTGGCAGGCTTGCTTCAGATTGCGTGCTTTTCGACATGTGTCTCACTCCTCAAGGCCGCTTCCATTACCTGTTCCTGGGTCAGACCGGCGTTCACCAAATCAGCTTTGATCTGCCCTTGGTGCATCACCAGCACCCGATCGCTTAACCCCAGCACTTCCGGCAGTTCGGAAGACACCACAATCACCGCAATCCCTTGCTGCACCAGTTGGTTGATTAACTTGTAAATCTCCTGTTTGGCACCAATATCGATGCCGCGCGTCGGCTCATCCAGAATGAGGATTTTTGGGTTCAACAGCAGGCACTTGGCCAGGATGGCTTTCTGCTGGTTGCCGCCGCTCAGGCGGGCAATGGCCAGCTCAGGGGAAGAGGTTTTCACCCGCAGCCGCGCCAGCGATTGCTGGATAGTGGCCTGTTCCTGCGCATCATCCAGCACGGTTAACGGCCCACTGAAATCCCCCAACGCTGCCAGCGTCATGTTGGCCCCCACGCCCATCACCGGCACGATGCCGTCGCGTTTGCGATCTTCCGGCACCATGGCGATGCCATACCCCATCGCCTGACGGCAGTTGCTGATGGTGGCGGGTTGCCCTTCGATAAGGATGTTGCCCTGCCAGCGTCCTGGATAGGCCCCAAACAGGCACTGCATGGTTTCGGTACGCCCAGACCCCACCAGCCCGGCCACACCGAGGATCTCCCCACGCCGCAGGGTGAAAGACACGTCATCCACCCGGCGGATATGCCGATTGACCGGGTGCCAGGCGGTGAGGTTCTCCACCTGCAGGATCACCTCACCAATGTCATGGGGTTCCTGCGGATACAGTTCCGTCAGCTCACGGCCAACCATCATGGCGATAATGTCGTCCTCGCTCATGCCCAAAGCTGGCCGGGTGCCGATATGCTTGCCATCGCGGATCACGCAGATAAAGTCCGAGATCGCTTTCACTTCATTCAGCTTGTGGGAGATGTAGATACAGGCAATACCGTGATCGCGCAGATCCGCAATGATCGCCAGCAGGGTAGCCGTTTCACTTTCGGTCAACGAGGCCGTAGGCTCATCCAGCACCAGCAGGCGCACCTGCTTGTTCAGCGCCTTGGCGATCTCCACCAGTTGCTGCTGGCCCAACCCCAACTCGCCCACGCGGGTATTGGGGTCTACCGCCAGCTTGACCTGCGCCAGCATACGCTGGCAGCGCAGATACATATTGTCGTAATCCATCAGCCCATAGCGGCCCCATTCATTGCCGAGAAACATGTTTTCCAGCACCGTCATCTGCTTTACCAGGGCCAGTTCCTGGTGAATGATGGCAATGCCTTTCTGCTCGGTATCACGAATGGTTTTCGCCGTGATGATATCGCCCGAAAAATAAATATCGCCCTGATAACTGCCGTGCGGATATATTCCGCACAGCACTTTCATCAAGGTAGATTTCCCTGAGCCATTTTCACCACACAAGGATAATACCTGGCCGGCCTCTAATTGCAGACTGACATTATCCACGGCTTTCACTACGCCGAATTGCTTAGTGATATTTTTCATTTCTAACAGGCAGGGCATTATTCACTCCCCCAAGATGGCTTCACCAGGAATTAATTAAGATCGGCTTTTTTATGGAAGCCATCAGCAATAATGGTGCTGTCGATATTCGATTTATCTACCTGAACCGGTGTTAATAACCAGGCAGACACTTCTTTACTGCCATTATTTAATTTGGCGTTAGATTTTGGCTGCTCCCCTTTACCCAGTTGCACTGCGATATCCGCCGCTTCGTCAGCCAGCTTGCTGATCGGTTTATACACAGTCATGGTCTGGGTGCCCGCTACAATGCGTTTTACCGCCGCCAGATCGGCATCCTGGCCGGAGATAGCCACTTTGCCCGCCAACCCCTGCGCCGCCAATGCCTGAATCGCCCCACCGGCAGTAGCATCGTTGGAAGCCACTACCGCATCGATATGGTTATTGTTGGCCGTCAGGGCGTTTTCCATAATCTTCAGCGCATTTTCCGGCAGCCAGCCGTCGACCCACTGGTCGCCCACCACCTTAATCTTGCCGCCGTCGATCAGCGGTTGTAACACGGTCATTTGGCCCTTGCGGAACAGCTTGGCGTTATTGTCCACCGGGGAACCACCCATCAGGAAATAGTTACCCTGCGGCACGCGCTGCACCAGGCTTTGCGCCTGCATCTCACCGACTTTTTCATTATCAAACGAGATGTAGAAATCGATATCGGCGTTATTGATCATACGGTCATAGGCCAGCACTTTGATCCCTTCACGCTTCGCCTCGCTGATGACGTTACTCAGCACCTGGCCGTTATAAGGAATGATCACCAGCACATCAACGCCACGGTTGATCATATTCTCAATCTGCGCCATCTGGGTTTCTTCATTGCCGTTGGCCGACTGAACGAATACGTCAGCCCCCAGGGATTCGGCTTTTTTAACAAAGATATCGCGGTCTTTCTGCCAGCGTTCCAAACGCAGGTCATCGATAGCCATACCGATTTTAATGTCTTTACTGTATCCCGGTTGGCTGGCCAGCAGCACAAGTGCACAAGCAGAAAGAAGAAGTGGTTTGAATTTCATCTTATGACCCTTTAGTTGTGTAGGGAAATAGTGATACCCATCGTTTTCATCGTGCATAAATTGCTTAGCGATGGATATAGATTGCGAAACTTCCAGTGGATTGTTATCGCTTGCTGCCTATTCAGCAATTACAGATTTTTACCGGCTAATTATGATTTTTGGTTTAATGTTAGATTTATGTTTTTTTATGATAGCGATCATGTTTTGCACAGATGAAATAACAACAGCCTCAGTAAAAATGAGCGGTGTCATGAATAAAGCGAATTATGAGATCCCGCGCACATTTAATAATTCTGTGAATTTAAGTGTGAAATAACGTAATTGAGCAACTCCCGAGTTACTCCGAAGATAACGTCACCGCACCGTTACCAAGGAGTCACCAATGCAATCCTATTTTGATCAGCTTGAGCAGGTTCGTTACGAAGGTACCAGCAGCACCAATCCTTTGGCTTTCCGCCACTACAACCCCGATGAAATCATCCTTGGTAAACGCATGGCCGATCATCTGCGTTTTGCCGCCTGCTACTGGCACACCTTCTGCTGGAACGGGGCAGACATGTTCGGCGTGGGCGCTTTCGACAGGCCCTGGCAGCAACCGGGCGATGCGCTGGAGTTAGCCAAACGCAAAGCCGATGTGGCGTTTGAGTTTTTCCACAAGCTGAATGTTCCTTACTACTGCTTCCACGATATCGACGTTTCGCCAGAAGGAGCCACGCTGAAAGAGTATCAGAACAACTTTGCCGTCATGGCCGAAGTATTAGCCGAAAAGCAGCAAAGCAGCGGCGTAAAACTGTTGTGGGGGACGGCCAACTGCTTCACCCATCCGCGCTACGGGGCAGGAGCTGCAACCAACCCGGACCCGGAAGTCTTCAGTTGGGCCGCCACCCAGGTGTTTACCGCCATGAACGCCACCCACCAACTGGGCGGTGAAAACTATGTGCTGTGGGGCGGGCGCGAAGGTTATGAAACCTTGCTCAATACCGATTTGCGCCAGGAACGCGAACAGATTGGCCGCTTTATGCAGATGGTGGTTGAGCACAAGCATAAAATCGGCTTCCAGGGCACACTGCTGATCGAACCTAAACCGCAGGAACCGACCAAGCATCAGTATGATTACGACGTTGCGACGGTGTATGGGTTCCTCAAACAGTTCGGCTTGGAGAAAGAGATCAAGGTCAACATTGAAGCCAACCACGCCACGCTGGCTGGCCATTCGTTCCACCATGAGATTGCCACCGCCATCGCATTGGGGATCTTTGGCTCGGTCGATGCCAACCGTGGCGATCCGCAACTGGGCTGGGACACCGATCAGTTCCCGAACAGCGTGGAAGAGAACGCGCTGGTCATGTTCGAAATCCTCAAGGCTGGGGGCTTTACCACCGGGGGCTGAACTTTGACGCCAAGGTACGCCGCCAGAGCACCGATAAATATGACCTGTTCTATGGCCATATCGGGGCGATGGACACCATGGCACTGGCGCTGAAAGTGGCCGCTCGCATGGTAGAAGACGGCAAACTGCATCAGCAGGTCGCCAAACGTTATGCCGGTTGGAACGGTGAGCTGGGCCAGCAAATTTTGCAGGGCAAGCTGTCGTTGGAAGCCTTGGCGCAGTACGCTGAGCAACAGACTCTGGCGCCACAGCATGTCAGCGGACATCAGGAAAAACTGGAGAATCTGGTTAACCGCTACCTGTTTGGCTAACACTTCTGTTGCAGCCCCTCTCCCCGCAAGGGAGGGGGAACCTGCTTGCTGGTGGGTGGGAGCTCACCGCTCTTTAAAGGACTCGCGCTCATGTATATTGGAATCGATCTAGGCACTTCCGGTGTGAAAGTCATCCTGTTAGGTGAGCAAGGTCAACTGCTTGCCAGCCACGGCGAACCACTGCCCATCTCGCGCCCCCATCCCTTATGGTCTGAACAATCACCCCAGGATTGGTGGCAGGCTACCGATCGCGCCATGCTGGCATTGGCAAAGCTTCACGATCTGCAACAGGTAAAAGCCATCGGCCTGACGGGTCAGATGCATGGCGCAACGCTGTTAGATAAACAGCAACGGGTATTACGCCCGGCAATTCTCTGGAACGATGGCCGCAGCTTTGCCCAATGCCAGATGTTGGAAGAAGCGGTGCCCAATTCGCGCGAAATAACCGGCAACCTGATGATGCCCGGCTTTACCGCCCCCAAATTGCTGTGGGTTAAAGAGCATGAGCCCGAGATCTTCCGCCAGATTGATAAGGTGTTATTGCCGAAAGATTACCTGCGTTGGTGCATTACCGGCGAGTTCGCCACTGATATGTCCGATGCCGCTGGCACGCTATGGCTGAACGTCGCACAACGCGATTGGAGCGATGTGATGCTCAGTGCCTGCGGGCTGACGCGCGAGCAGATGCCGGTACTGTTTGAAGGCAACCAGAGGATCGGGCAGGTGAATGTCACGCTGGCCAAACACTGGGGGATCGCCCCGGTGCCGGTGGTCGCTGGCGGCGGTGACAATGCCGCCGGAGCCATTGGCGTTGGGTTGTATCAGGCCGGGCAGGCCATGCTGTCGCTTGGCACTTCCGGGGTTTACTTCGCGGTTAGCGACGGCTTTCTCAGCAACCCGGCCAGCGCGGTGCACAGCTTCTGCCATGCGCTGCCACAGACCTGGCACCTGATGTCGGTGATGCTCAGCGCAGCGTCCTGCCTGGATTGGGCCTGCCAGCTAACCCACGTAGACAGTGTCGCCACCCTGCTGCACAACGTCGAACAGGCCGAACCTGCCGAAGCGCCGCTGTGGTTCTTGCCCTATCTTTCCGGTGAGCGCACGCCACACAATAACCCGAATGCCAAAGGGGCATTCTGGGGCTTTACCCACCAGCATGGGCCAAACGATCTGGCCCGAGCGGTACTGGAAGGCGTGGGTTTTGCACTGGCGGATGGTATGGACGTGCTGCATGCCAGCGGCTTGCAGCCCTCATCCATTACCCTGATTGGCGGTGGCGCACGTAGCCCGTTCTGGCGTCAGATGCTGGCAGATATCAGCGGCCAGCGGCTGGAATACCGTACCGGCGGTGACGTTGGCCCAGCCCTGGGTGCCGCGCGCCTGGCACAGATTGCGATGAACCCCAGCAAGCCACTCAACGTTCTGCTGCCTGAACTGCCGTTGGAGCAGGTGCACGAACCGGATACAGAACGGCACCAATACTACGCGCAACGGCGCAACACCTTCCGCGAGCTGTATCGCTGCCTGCTGCCGCTGATGTGACCCTTCGCCAGCCCCTCACGCAATGGATGGGGGCTGCGCTCCGTCCTCCCAATTCGGTCCGCTATTGCCCTAATCATGGCCGTTTCTGACCTTCTTTTAGGCCTACTGTTGGCGCAGTATGGTGTTACACCTAACTGAAGGAGGGCCGAAAATGTCACATAGCGCGTTATTGATCATCGATGTTCAACAATCCTTTCAACATCGCCCGTTCTGGCAGGAAGACCAACTGCCTGCATTTGAACAGGCACTGACACGCCTGATTGCGGGTTGCCAGCAACAGGGAGTGGCACTGGTTGATGTATTCCACGTCTCACCCGAAGGGCCGTTTTCTTTGGCATCCGGCTATGTACAACACCTGCCTTTCCTCAACCATCAGGCCGATATTACGGTACATAAACGGGTGCACAATGCGCTGACCGAGTCGGGCCTGGATAACTGGCTGCGGGACCGCCAGATCGACCATCTGATCATCAGCGGGATCCGCACCGAGCAGTGCTGCGAAACCACCACCCGCGTCGCCTCTGATTTAGGGTATAAGGTCACTTTCGTGACCGAAGCCACACTCACCTTCCCCATGCATCATCCAGACGGTGGCCTTTTCACCCCCGATCAGTTAAAACGGCATACTGAAACTGTTCTGGTTGACCGCTTTGCCACCATTGCCAGTGTCGATGAGGCGTTGGCGCAGATTGCACAGCAAGCTCAAATCAATAAATAAGTCGCCATCCCCCTCACAATACATTTAGCTGCTAAACAGGACGGTGTTATGCCCAGAGCCGTATACTTTCTGATGCTCCCCAACGTGCTGTCACTGGATGTCAGTGGCCCGGCGGAAGTACTGCGGCTCTCCGGGCAGTTCCAATTGCACTATGTCAGCCCGGTGCCGCAGATTACCTGTTCCATCGGCATGACCATCGGCCAGTTGGCCCCATTACCGCAGCAGTGGGCAGACGGGGATATTTTGGTGATACCAGGGGTAGCAGACTCGCAGCGCTTCTTGGCCAATGAGGAAGCAGAACTGGCCCGTCGTTGGCTGCGGGCCCTGCGCCCGGCCCTGGCACAGCGGCAGATCGGGCTGGTTTGTGTCTGTTCCGGCGCCCTATTGGCCGCGCAGGCAGGGTTGCTGGACGGTTACCATTGCACCACCCATCATGATCTACTCGACCGCCTTCGCCAGCAGGCACCGGCCGCACAAGTGAAAGAAAACCGGATTTTTGTGGAGGATCGCGGGGTGTTCACCAGCGCCGGGATCACTGCCGGTATCGATCTGGCCTTGCACCTGGTAAATCAATATTGCGGCGCCGACCGGGCGCTGGATATCGCCCGCGAGATGGTGGTTTATTTCCGCCGTTCCGGCGACGATCCGCAGCTTTCGCCCTGGTTACGCTATAGAAACCATCTGCACCCAGCCGTACACCGGGCGCAGGATGTGATGGCCGCTGAACCCGAAGCCGAATGGTCGGTTCCCCGGGTGGCAGAAAAGGCCCACGTCAGCAGCCGCCATCTGGCACGGTTATTTCGTATCCATATCGGGATCAGCGTACGGGAATATCATGAACAACTGCGGCTGGCGGTAGCTCAACAGCGCCTGCAGCAGGGTTACGGCCTGGAAAAGGCCGCGCTGACGGCAGGCTTCTCGTCGGGCCGCCAACTGCGGCGGGCACAACAGCGCTGGCAGCGGTGACTTTCAGGAAACCAGCCGCCGGGTATCCAGCTTCTGCAATCCCATCGACAACAGCAGGCTGAGGCCAAGCGCCATGCCAAACACCCAGAAAATATCCAGCAGCGGGTGCGCAGGGAACTCCCAATGCCTATTACGCATCAGGTTGACGATCATGGCGTGAAAACCGTAGATCGCCAGCGAATGGCGGGAGATAACACCAAGCCAGCCGATCGGGTTCGGCAAGCAGTTCTTAACCCACACCAGCAGAGAAACCGCAGCCACAAACACCAACGGGCCGGTATAAATATAAAAGGTATCCGCAAAGCTGCCGTTGATAAACATCTGGCTCTTGGTGCCACGGATAATCAGGATCACGCTCAGCGCAAAACCCGCGGCCGCCAACAGGCTCAGGCTGCGCCGCTGGGTTTCCAGCAGGCCAATCGCCCGGCCCGCCAGGGCGTACAGCAGGTAATAGAAGGTATCACCAACGATATACAGGTTTACCGGCAGCAGGCGCACCTGCTCCACCGTCAGCTTGCTGGTATTGGGGTTGGCAATAATCGCCAGGATAACAATCACCCCCGCCAGATAACGGCCAGACACCGGTTTGACGCTGATCAGGGGAGAAAGCAGGTAGATAACCGCAATCGCATAAAAAAACCACAAGTGATAAAACACCGGCTTTTGTAAAATGGCCTGCAGCGAAGGCCAAAACCCAATACGGGTAAATAGGGCAATATAAATCAGGGCAATAACGCTGTAGAAAACAATGCAGCAGGCGATGCGGATAAAATGTTTTTTACTGGCACTGCGCTCACCAAAAAACAGAAAACCGGAGATCATAAAGAACAACGGCACACCCACGCGAGAAAGCGAGTTTAATACATTAGCCATATCCCAGTTATGCTCACCGACTTGGATACCGGTGGTGACGTAATAGGTGGTGGCATGGATCATCACCACCATCATGCACGCCACCGCACGCAGATTATCTATCCAACCAATTTTATTGCTCATTAACGCCTATAATTCTGTCATAGAAAAATGTTAACCAAAGGTTATAGCGCCAGAAAGCGGAGCACAACGTTTGAGCGCAATATCAGAATGTGCTTAAACATAACCTTATTATTGCCAAGGGTGACAATTGGCGGCAAAATAGCCGCCATAACTCGCTCAGATTGCGCTCCCGCCCTGGCAGTTCCTTATTTCTTCTTTGCTATCAGTAAAATAAAAATGAAAATCTCTTTACCACCTGCGGCACGTTTGGGCCGACAGGCGCTTTTATTCCCACTTTGTCTGGTGCTGTTCGAGTTTGCGACCTATATCGCAAACGATATGATTCAGCCCGGTATGCTAGCCGTGGTTGCGGATTTCAACGCCGGTGTGGAATGGGTGCCGACCTCAATGACCGCCTATCTGGCTGGCGGTATTTTCCTGCAATGGCTATTGGGACCATTGTCAGATCGCCGTGGCCGCCGCCCGGTCATGCTGGCCGGGGTGGCCTTCTTTATCGTGACCTGTCTGGCGATCTTACTGGTTACCAACATTGAACAATTTATCATTATGCGTTTCCTGCAGGGGATTGGCCTGTGCTTTATCGGCGCGGTCGGCTATGCCACCATCCAGGAATCGTTTGAAGAAGCAACCTGTATCAAGATAACCGCGCTGATGGCTAACGTGGCGTTGATCGCCCCGTTGCTCGGCCCGCTGGCCGGTGCCGCCTGGGTTCACGTCGCCCCCTGGCAGAGTATGTTTGTGCTGTTTGCGGTGTTGGCAGCTATCGCCTTTGTCGGTTTGTACAAAGCGATGCCGGAAACCGCCACGCTGCAGGGAGAAGCCTTCTCGGCAGCCAACCTGTGGCGAGATTATCGCCAGGTGCTGGTTAATCGCCGCTTTATCTGCGGTTCGCTGGCCATCGGTTTTGCCAGTCTGCCGCTGCTGGCGTGGATTGCCCAATCGCCGGTGATCCTGATCAAAGGCGAGTCACTTTCCGCCTTGGACTATGGGTTGTTGCAGATCCCGGTGTTTGGCGCGCTGATCCTCGGCAACCTGACGCTGGCGCGCCTGGCTGGCAAATTCAGCATTGAACGCCCGATTAAGCTGGGTGCCTGGCCGATGCTGCTGGGCCTGCTGATCGCCGCATTGGCCACGGTATTTTCCGCTCATGCCTATCTGTGGATGACCGCCGGCCTGAGCTTGTATGCTTATGGCATCGGCCTGGCAAACGCCGGTTTATACCGTCTGACGCTGTTTTCCAGTAACGTCAGCAAAGGGGCGGTATCGGCGGTTATGGGCATGCTGAGCATGTCGGTTTTCACCGTGGGGATTGAGCTGGCAAAGTTGGCTTATGTCTGGGGCGGCAACGGGCTGTTCAGTCTGTTCAATTTGCTCAGTGGCCTGTGCTGGTTGACGTTAACCGTCTTGTTCCTCAGTAAACACCGTGGCGGAGTAACACCCACCCCGAGTACGGCGCAATAGTTTCATTATAGAATCAGGGCTTTTGGAGTTGATTGAGCCACAGAGCCTTTTAGCAGTATGGATACACGCTGGCTTGCTTAACCGGCAAGCTGTTTTTAAGGGGGCATGGATCGCCCTGTTTTGCTCAGGCCCCCACATTTCGATCATGTATACCCCACGTCATTGGAGTGGCAGCCAACAACGCTGCAACTTCAAGTAAGAAAGGTATATCAATGTGAGGCTAGCTACGATGCACCCTTTTCAAAAGACCAACCCGCCCCTGCAAGAGCAGCGCCTTAATCTGCTGGCCCAGCAGTATCGTGACGCTATTGCGCAAAATGATTTTGCCGCCGGTAAAGTCATCGCAGAAGTTACGCTGCGCCTGGTACCACGCAACCCCGATGTGCTTGCCAGCTATGCGCTGTGCCTGATGCGCACCGGGGAGTATCAGAAATCCTATAAAACCTATAAGAAGCTGCTGCAAAGCCTGCCGTTCGAACAGTTGCCAGAGACGATGATCGACGGTTTGGCAGAGGTCTGCGGGTGGTTGAATCGACCAGAAGAAGTGCGCCGTTATGGCCTGCTCTCACTGGAGCACGGCGATAAAAAATTCGGGGCCGGGCCTGCTTACCCGTTACCAGCACCACGGCCACCCGCCTTTAATCCGCAGAACCCGCAAGAGAACGTCATCGCCTTCACTTTGTTTGGCGCGCTGGTGCGTTACTGCGAAAGTGCCGTGGTGAATGCCAGAGCCAGTAAAACGCTGTTCCCTGCCTGGCAATGCCGTTTTTATCTGGATGACAGCGTGCCGCAGGAAATTCAGCAACGCCTGCTGGCGGAAGGGGCGCAAGTGATCAAGGTTGAGGGGGAACAGCATCAGAGCATCCCACCGCTGATGTGGCGATTCCTGGTACTTGACGATCCCAAGGTCAAACGTTACCTGATCCGGGATGCCGACTCACTGCTCTCAGAGCGGGAACAGGCGGCAGTAGAAGCCTGGTTGCAGAGCGATCGTTGGTATCACCATATGCGCGATTACTTTACTCATACCGAGCTGTTACTGGCGGGAATGTGGGGTGGATGCCGTAATGAAAACCTGCCTTCGATCATCGATCAGACCCGTGTCTATCTGAGCCAACAGGAAGGGCACCGGCGCTTTGTCGATCAATATTTCCTGCGTCAGTATCTTTGGCCCACCCTCAAGCAGAGCCTGCTCAATCACGATGAGCTGTTTGGCTTCCATGATGCCCAACCCTATCCTGCCCACCCGCCGATCCGTTGGCAGACAGATAAATTCCATATCGGCAGCAATGCCAGCTATCAGTTGGCCGGCACTCCAAGCCAGAAAAACGACGGTGAGATACAACGTTGGGAGGTGCTTGATGAGCAGGGCAACCGCTTATGCCAGTACGCCAGTCCGGTAAAAAACCACGAGTGGCGGGAACTGATGCCATTCTTCCTGCTTGATCCGGTGATGGCAGGAGAATGGCAGTTACGTAATATCGATTAATACAGCGGGGCGGCCGCATCGGGCCGCCCCCTTATCCCCTATTCAGGGCTTAGAACAGGCCCATCGGTTTTTCGGAGTAGCTCACCAGCAGGCATTTGGTCTGCTGATAATGCTCCAACATCATCTTATGGGTTTCACGCCCGATACCGGACTGTTTATACCCGCCGAACGCCGCATGGGCCGGATAGGCATGATAGCAGTTGGTCCAGACGCGGCCCGCCTGAATGTTACGCCCCATCTGGTAGGCAATATTGCCGTTGCGGCTCCACACCCCGGCCCCCAGGCCATAATCGGTATCATTGGCCAGCGCCAGCGCTTCATCCATATCTTTGAAGGTGGTCACCGCCAGCACCGGGCCGAAAATCTCCTCCTGGAACACTCGCATGCTGTTCTTGCCAAACAGGATGGTCGGTTCAAGGTAATAGCCTTCTGCCAGCCCGCCATCCAGCGCTTTGCGCCGCCCACCGGTCAGCACCCGTGCCCCTTCCTGCTTACCGATCTCGATATAATTGAGAATGGTCTTCATCTGCCCTTCGGAGACCTGCGCCCCCATTTGGGTACTGGCATCCAGAGGGTTACCGCTGCGGATACTCTCTACCCGCTTGATAGCCCGCTCCATAAAGCGCTCATAGATGGATTCCTGCACCAGCGCACGGCTCGGACAAGTACAGACTTCCCCCTGGTTGAAGGCAAACAGCGCAAAGCCTTCCAGCGCCTTGTCGAAGAAAGAATCCTCTTTATCCATCACGTCGGCAAAGAAGATATTGGGCGATTTGCCCCCCAGCTCCAGAGTCACCGGGATAATGTTCTGAGTCGCGTAGCCCATGATCTGGCGGCCGACTTCGGTGGAGCCGGTAAAGGCCACTTTGGCGATGCGCTTGGAGGTCGCCAGATATTCCCCTACCTCTCCACCCGCGCCATTGACCACGTTGATCACCCCTGGCGGCAGAATGTCCTGGATCAGTTCCATCAACATCAGCACCGACAGCGGCGTCAGTTTGGCCGGTTTCAGCACGATGCAGTTACCCGCCGCCAGTGCCGGGGCCATCTTCCAGCAGGCCATCAGCAGCGGGAAGTTCCACGGGATAATTTGCGCCACCACACCCAGCGGTTCGTGGAAATGGTAGGCCACCGTTTCGGCGTCGATCTCGCTGATACCGCCTTCCTGGGCCCTGACGCAGGCAGCAAAGTAGCGGAAGTGATCGATAGCCAGCGGGACATCGGCGTTAGCCGTTTCACGAATAGGTTTGCCGTTATCCCAGGTCTCTGCCGCCGCCAGCAGATCGATATTCTGCTCCATGCGGTCAGCAACCCGGTTAAGCAGGTTGGCACGCGCCTGTACCGACATTTTGCCCCAGGCGCCTTTGGCATTGTGGGCCGCATCCAGCGCCAGTTCGATATCTTGTGCAGAAGAGCTGGCCACTTCGCACAGCGCCTGGCCGGTGATCGGCGTCAGGTTGGTAAAATATTCGCCCTGTACCGGCGGCACCCATGCGCCACCAATAAAGTTATCGTAGCGTTTTTTCAACTTGAGGGGGAACCCGGTATTTTCAGGCGTGACGTGACTTGCCGTAGTGGTATTCGCCATTGTTATCTCCTTTTTACGCAGCAGCAACCTTACCGCCGGTGGGCGGTAAGCAGGTTCGCAGCCAGTTGGCCGCCAATCCGTGAAAAACGTAAGAAGCTGAATCTGGGAAAATATCGCTACACAAAAGATAGGTGAATAGCGGGAGCAATGGCGAAATAATAGTCACATGCGCGAGGGTGGTCACAATCTTTTAAACTGGGTGCAACATTCTGCATCCATAATTTCAACCACCAAACAGCCCACTGTCCCGCAGCAGGTGCTGATTCCCCCTGCGGCGGGTAAAACCACTGCGATCGAAAAACTCCAACACCTGGATCGCCAGCTTACGGCCTACGCCCAACCGATCGCGGAAATCACCGGCATTGGTGCTGCCCTGTGTGTTATGCAGCTCACGGATCAGCGTAGCAAACTGTTCAATGCGTTGGCTCAGGTAGTAACGATCCACCACCACTGCGGTGACATGCCCCAACTGGGCCGCTTTACGTAATGTGGCGCGAACGCTGTTTTCTTCTTCGCCCAGCGAAGCTGCCAGATCGCGTACCCACCACGGCTCTTCGCCAAACAGCGGTTCGATACGCCCCCAGAGCGCCTGTTGCTCACCACTAAACGCCAAACCGTGTTCCGGCAGATGCAGCCAGCCGCGCGTATTGCGCAGTAAACCTGCCGCCAGCAGCCGATCGATCATCATAAATACCAATGCTTCATCCAACGCTGGCAATGCCATGCGGCGCAGCCTGGCGCGGCCCAGCCCAAGCTGATCGCCATGTTGCTGGTGGTATTCAGCCAGCACCTGCAACAAATGCTGTTCTTTTTCCTGCACCTGGGCCGGGGCCAAGGCCATGTGACCGGCGATGAGCAGGGCATAACCAGCCAGCAGTTGTTGCAGGCCCGGATCGGTCAATTGCCGTGCCCAGGCAAATGCGGCCAGATCCAGCGCGCCACCCGGCAGGCGCAAATCCAGCACTTGCCCATCGCTTTGTGCCTGAGCCAGCGCGGCCAGCCAGGCCAGGTAATCCAGTTGGCGCTTCCCCCGTTTCGGGGACGAGAGCACCAGCACACGTGCGGCTCCCAAGGTTTGGCGAGCGCCGATATCGCGCAGCACCAACCGATCGTTCTCCACCAGCCACAGCGGGCGATCGAGGATCAACTCCGCCAGATTGCCAGTGAGTAACGCAATGCGGCCCGTAATATGGCTGGCCGCATGGTGAATATGCAGCGATTGCCAATGTTGTAACGGCACGTCAGCGTCAATCTCCACCAAAATGCGCTCTGCTGCGCCTGGTGGTTGTTGCTCCAGCAGCCAGTCGCCACGCGTTAGCTGCTCTTTACTGACATCACCGCTGATATTAAGCGCGATACGCTGGCCGGCAAACGCCTGTTCAACCGGCTGATTCTGCGCATGCAAGCCCCGAACCCGCACCGGCCGCTCTGCGCCGGTCAGCCACAGCGTATCCCCCAGCGCCACGCTGCCGCCAAGTGCCGTCCCGGTCACCACCAGCCCTGCGCCTTTCACACTGAAAGCACGGTCTACCGCCAGACGAAAACGGCGTGCCTGCAGGTGCTCGCCGGGTTGCAGCGCCAACAGATGCTGGCGCAATGCATCAATGCCTTCCCCTTGCGCCGCCGCAGTGACAAACAGCGGCGCATCCTGCCAGCCCTGTTGCGCCAGCTCTGCCAGCACCTGAGCACTGACTTCAGCCACGCGCACGTTATCTACACGGTCGGCTTTGGTCAGCGCCACCGTCAATTGCGCTCTCCCACTCAGGCGCAAGATCGCCAGGTGTTCGCGGGTTTGCGCCATAACGCCGTCGTCACAGGCCACCACCAGCAGCGCATGATCGATGCCGCCAATGCCAGCCAGCATATTGCCAAGGAATTTTTCATGGCCGGGAACGTCGATAAATCCCAGCACCCGGCCATCGGGCTGCGGCCAATAGGCATAACCAAGATCGATGGTCATGCCACGGCGCTTCTCTTCCGGCAGGCGGTCGGCATTGATGCCGGTTATCGCCTGTAATAAAGTGGTTTTGCCATGATCGACATGGCCTGCGGTAGCAATAATCATGCGCTCAACGCCTCAACCAGTGCGCCCTCCTGTTCCAGGCAGCGCAGATCGAGCCACAGTTTGCCGTCGTTGATGCGGCCAATCACCGGTTGTGGCAAGCTGCGCCAGCGCTGTGCCAAACCTTCTAAGGTTGCGCCACGGCCATCGAGCGGGGTAAAGGTCAGGGCATAGCTTGGCAGGCGATCCACCGGCAGGGAGCCGCTGCCAATCTGTGACCAGCACGGCTCACTACGCAGTTCGAAGTGGCCGGCAAACTGCGGGGCCAACTGGCTCAACAAGCGCTCTGCGGCATCCTGCATTGCCTGCTGCGGGCGGGTCAGTAACCGCAGTGTCGGCAGATGTTCTGCCAGCAATTCAGGTTGTTGATACAGGCGCAGCGTGGCTTCCAACGCCGCCAGCGTGATTTTGCCAACGCGTAAAGCACGCTTCAGTGGATGCTGTTGCAGGCGCGCAATCAGCTCCTTTTTACCCACGATAATCCCGGCCTGTGGCCCCCCAGCAGTTTATCGCCGGAGAAGGTCACCAAATCGACCCCTGCGGCGATCAAACGCTGCGGCATCGGTTCGGCTGGCAGGCCATAGCGTGCCATGTCAATCAATGAGCCACTCCCCAGATCGGTCGCCACCGGAATGCCCTGTTCGTGGCCCAATTGCGCCAGCTCGGTTTCTTCTACCGATGCAGTAAACCCCTGAATGCTGTAATTACTGGTATGTACCTTCATCAACAGCCCGGTTTGCTCGTTGATGGCAGAACGATAATCTTTCAGGTGGGTGCGGTTGGTGGTGCCGACCTCCACCAGTTGGCAGCCAGCCTGACGCATAACGTCCGGGATACGGAACGCGCCGCCAATCTCCACCAGTTCGCCACGTGACACCACCACCTGCTGGCCTGGCGCAATTGCCGCCAGCATCAACAGCACCGCCGCTGCGTTATTATTGACGATGCAGGCATCCTCCGCCCCGGTAAGCTGGCACAGCAAATCTGCGATGGCCCGATCGCGATGACCACGGCCTGCGCCGTCCAAATCATATTCCAGCGTAACGGCAGTGCCCATGGTGCTGACCACGGCTTCAATCGCCGGTTGTGCCAGCAGAGCGCGCCCCAGGTTGGTATGCAGCACGGTACCGCTGAGATTAAACACCGGTTGCAGCGCCAGGCGTTGTTGTTGGTTCAGCCGTGCATGCAGCGCCTGCGGCCAATCCTGGCACCAGGCAGGCAACTGTTGCTGCGTCTTGATGGCTTCACGTGCCTGCGCTTGCATCTGGCGCAGCAGCTCGCTGATTAACGTCTGGCCGTGTTTGGCTACGGCAGGCTCAACGGCAGGATCGCGCAGCAGGCGGTCGATGGCAGGTAACTGGCTGTATAGTTGCTGGGATTCAGTGCTCATGGTCGCTCGGTTTTCAGTGTCCGGTTATCGGCAAGCTGGCTTATTGGCGCCTTATCGGGTGCGCTCGATTTGCCTCATCAGGGAGGCATTGTACGGGCAAAGCTTTCTCGGGCGAACAAGCGTTCCGCCAATTTGACCAATTCTGGACGCCCGACGCACCAATTGGGGATAATACGCCGAAGATTCAGATAACCCAACGCACAACCGGTGGCAATATCCGCCAGCGTAATCTGTTCTGCGTTAAGTAATTTTTTCTCCTGCGCCAACGCTTCCAGCGCGTCCAGGCCGTGTAGGACCTTTTCACGCTGGCGTAATACCCAACTCTCATCCTGCTTTTCTGCCGGGCGCTGGCTTTCACGGAACAGCGCACTCGCCGCTTCGGTTACGCCATCTGCCAGGGCTTCAACCTGGCGGACAGGTAACGCGGCATGGCGATCGATTGGCAGAAAGGCCGGAGCGCAGGCCAGCAGTTCAAGATATTCGGCGATCACGCGTGAATCGTAAAACACCTCGCCATCGTCGGCGACCAACGCCGGGACTTTGCCCAGCGGATTATATTCCACCACCCGGCTGCCCGGTTCATAGGGCGGATCGTTAACAAACTCAAAGACGATCCCCTTCTCTAACAGCATGACCGAAATCTTGCGTACAAAAGGGCTGGTATAACTGCCAATAAGCTTCATCAATCCGTCCCCCGATGTATTCCACTTCAAGCTGCAGGGCTGCAACTCGAACACTGACGCTGATCTGTTCCCTCTCCTCGGGGAGAGGGGCGCTACGCTATTTTACCTGCATGGTATCAATTATCCGCCCTACCAAAGCTTGATGTAACTCCGGTGTTTTCGCTGGCGATAGCATCTGCAGTGTCACAACCCGTTTATTGAACACCGTCAGCAGAATGGTGGAAATCACTTTCTGCCCGCTTACGCTCTGCTCAGTATCCAGCCGGTGGAACTTCTGCTTACCGACGGTGAAATTCTCTTCTTTGGTTTTCTTGATGTTTTGATAGCGGTCTGACAACTCGGTAATAATGCTTTGCGTCAGCTCTTTCAGCATCGCATCGCTGGTATTGAGCTTCATGCCTTCCGGCGGGATCACTTCCGAAGTCACGGTACGCTGGCGCGCTTTACCGTCCAGGTACAGCTGAATGGTCGATTTGTTGTCGTTGATAATCCCGCTTAGCTTGGTTTGATCGCTAAAACCCGGTGGCAATTCAAAGGTAATGAGGCCTTTTTGCAGCGAGACGCTAAGGCCGGGTGCGGGGACGGGTTTAGGGGGTTCCACAGGCGCTGGAGGCGGTGGAGGAGCTGGCGCTACCGGTTGCGTAACCACCGGCTTGGGCTCTGGCTTGGGTAGTTCCGGTTTTTTGCTGTCCTGGTTATCACAGGCCACCAGCCCGGCAAGCAAAACAGCCAGCACCGTACATTTGGCAAAGGTCTTCAACATCATCCCGTTCCTTTCACGTTGCTCGTTATGGCGTAACCGTAGCAACTCGTCCCGGGGTTTGCCAGATGTGTAATCCGAAATTAACGCTATGCCCCTCACTCCAACTCTCCCCGTGGGAGAGGGTCAGGGTGAGGGTGGGAGGAAGATGTTACTCCCCTGGGAACAGGAACGGGTTGATGCTGCTACGGGCAAAACCTTCGTCTTCCATCTTGGCATCCAGGATAAGCGAAGCCAGATCGTCAGCCACCGCTTCAACCTGCGGGTCTTTTTCCTGATAGAGGATCTTCAGGTAAGTGCCGCAGTCACCACAGCTCTCCGCTTTCACCGCTGCCTGCTCACTTTCCAGTGACCAGTAGTTGAGATCGCGCGTTTGCTCGCAGTTACTGCATTTCACCCGCACCACATGCCATTCGCTGTCGCACAGGTTGCAGTGCAGATAACGCAGGCCATTTACTGTGCCAATGTGCACCACGCTTGAGACCGGAATGCTACCGCAGACCGGGCAGAACTGGCGGTGTTCGCCGTATTCGGCACGCGCCTTGCCAGGGATCTGGCTGGCCATCTGTGCCCAATACAGCGACAGTGCAGCCCAGAGGAACGGGGCTTTATCGCTGCCCACTTTCGCAAACTCGCCTTTCAGCAAGGCGCTGGCCAACAGTTCCAGCTCATGGGCTGAGGATTTCTCCAGGTTATCCAGCACCGCCAGCACGTGTTCCGGTGCCTGTGGGCGCAATTCTGCGATCAACGAAACCAGCAGCTTATGCCAGTGTTCAGTGCGTGGATAGACGCTCGCATCCAGCGGAGGCTTGCCGCTGGCGGCACTTTGGGCCAGCGTTTCGCTGAGATCCAGCACCAACGGGTTATCGTGGCAGGCGTTGTGCTGAGCCTGCGCAATGCTGGCGGCAAAGTTAAGATAATCGCCCAGCGGGTGATCTGTCGCCAGTTGGCGCAGACGCTCGGCTCGGCGGGTATAAAGGCTCTTCAAATTGGCGAAAAGTAACGGCGGAATGGTTTCCGCCGTTGTGGACTTCTCGCGCTGTGCCCCTAACTCTTCTTTAGGAACGATGCGGATACTCATCAGGGTTTATCTTCCTGTTGTTTCTCGCGGACCTCACGGTACCAGCGCGGATGATGCTTCTTGGCCCAGGCAGCCGGCACCCAACCTTCCACCATCGCGGTAATGGTGCCTTTTACCCACAGAGCGGCGTAAATGTGCACCATAATCACGATGATCAACCCCACTGCAGCCAGCGAATGCACTAACAGCGCAATGCGGATCAGCGGGATAGGGAATGACGGGGCAAAGTATGGCCGCCAGATAACGACACCACTGGCCAATAACAGCACCAGACTGATAATCGCCGCCCAGAATACGCATTTCTGACCGAAATTATAGCGCCCAGTATCGCCCACTTCTTCATTCATAGCTATTTTATGAATGTTTTTGGCCCAGACGATGTCTTCCCGGTTGATCAGATTATGCTTCCAGTAGCGCAGGAACATCAGCAGGAACGCCACGAACATGATCACCCCGGTGAAGGGGTGAAGAATGCGTGCCAGTTGCGGCGTACCGAAGATATTCAGCAACCAGTTGAAGGAAGGGAACAGGAACCCCAACCCGCTGATGGCGACAAAAATGAAGCAGAACGCCACAATCCAGTGGTTAATCCGCTCCGGCGCACTGTAGCGCTGAATTGGCTTTTCCTTCCTCATTTGCGCGTCTCCTCATCATGCAAGTCTTCCTTCTCTTCCTCTTCGACGCGGTTTGGCCCCACGCCGACGTAGTGGAAGATACTGGCTGCAAAAGTGGCCGCAAAGCCGATCGCGGCCAGCGGTTTCCATATGCCTTTCCAGAAGGTGACCGCCGGGCTGATGGTCGGGTTTTCCGGCAGGCCGTGATACAACTGCGGTTTATCCGCGTGATGCAAGACATACATCACGTGAGTACCGCCCACGCCCTCAGGATCGTACAGACCCGCATTCTGGAAGCCACGGGTTTGCAATTCGCCGACACGCTCAGCCGCGATATTTTTCATCGCCTCTTTGGTGCCGAAGTGAATCGCTCCGGTCGGGCAGGTTTTCACACAGGCCGGTTCCTGGCCAACGCCCACACGGTCAACGCACAGGGTGCATTTGTACACCCGATTGTCTTCCGGGTTCATGCGCGGCACGTCGAACGGGCAACCTGCGATGCAGTAACCACAGCCGATACAGTGTTCAGACTGGAAATCCACGATGCCGTTGGCGTACTGGATGATCGCCCCTTCCGCCGGGCAGGCCTTCAGGCAGCCCGGATCGGCACAGTGCATGCAGCCATCCTTGCGGATCAGCCACTCCAGCTTGCCGTGTTCCTCGACTTCAGAGAAACGCATCACCGTCCACGACTTGGCGGTCAGATCGGCGGGGTTGTCATAAACCCCGACGTTGTAGCCCACTTCATCGCGGATATCGTTCCATTCGGAACAGGCTACCTGGCAGGCCTTGCAGCCGATACAGGTAGTGACATCAATCAGCTTGGCCACTTCTTCCTGGTGGTCGCGCGCACGCGGTGCCGGTGTGAAGCCGTTAGTCGCGGATTTACGAATGATGTCTTGAGATTGCATTGCCATAATTCGTCTCCGTTACACCTTTTCCACGTTAACCAGGAACGCCTTGAACTCCGGCGTTTGCGTATTGGCGTCGCCAACGAACGGCGTCAGCGTATTGGCAAGAAAGCCTTTCTTCGCCACCCCTTCGTAACCCCAGTGGATTGGGATACCGATGGTGTCTACATCCTGACCGTGCACCTGCAGCGTGCGAATACGCTTGGTCACTACCGCCTTGGCTTTGATAAAGCCACGGTTGGAGCTGACTTTTACCGTATCGCCGTGTTTGATGCCTTTTTCTCTGCCAGCTTTTCGCCAATTTCCACAAACTGTTCCGGCTGGGTGATCGCATTGAGCAACGCATGCTTGGTCCAGTAGTGGAAATGCTCGGTCAGACGATAAGTGGTGCCGACATACGGGAACTTGTCGGATTTACCCATCTCGGCCAGATCGTCTTTGAACACGCGCGCCGCCGGGTTAGACACCACGTTCGGATGCAGCGGGTTGGTGCCGAGCGGTGTTTCAAATGGCTCGTAGTGTTCCGGGAACGGCCCTTCGGCCATTTTGTCGATGGCGAACAGGCGGCCCATCCCTTCAGGCTGCATGATGAACGGCCCAACGTCGCTGTCCGGTGCGGCAGCGCTGTAGTCCGGGATATCCGCCCCGCTCCACTTGGCCCCATCCCACGCCAGCAACTGGCGTTTGGCATCCCACGGCTTGCCTGAAGGATCGGCAGAGGCACGGTTATACAGAATGCGGCGGTTGAGCGGCCATGCCCAGGCCCAGCCCAGCGTATTGCCCAGGCCAGAAGGATCGGCATTGTCGCGGCGTGCCATCTGGTTGCCCGCAGGCGTCCAGCTACCGGCAAAGATCCAGCAGCCACTTGAGGTGGTGCCGTCATCGCGCAGGTGTGCGAAGGTGCTGAGCTGCTCGCCTTTCTTCGCCAGCACTTTGCCTTCAGGATCCAGAACATCGGCCAACGCACGGCCATTGCTCTCCATCGCCACTTCTTCCGGTGCCGGGTTGTCTGGCGTCTGGTAATTCCAACTCATGTTCAGCACTTGCTCAGGCACCGCACCGCCGTCTTGGGTATACATCGCGCGCAGGCGCATCAGCAACCCTGCCAGGATTTCACCGTCATTCAGCGCTTCACCCGGGGCATCGGCCCCTTTCCAGTGCCATTGCAGCCAACGGCCAGAGTTGACGATCGAACCGTTTTCCTCAGCAAAGCAGGTGGATGGCAGGCGGAACACTTCGGTTTGGATTTTCGAAGGATCGACTTCATTGAACTCACCGTGGTTCTGCCAGAAGTTGGCGGTTTCGGTGTTCAGTGGATCGATGGTCACCAGGAACTTCAGTTTGGCCAGCGAGGCCACCACTTTGTTCTTGTTCGGGAACGAAGCAACCGGGTTAAAGCCCTGGCAGATATAGCCGTTGACCTTACCTTGCGACATCATCTCGAAATACTGCAGGACGTCGTAGCCTTTGTCCCACTTCGGCAACCAGTCAAAGCCCCAGCTGTTTTCCTTCTGTGCCTTATCACCGTAGAAGCTCTTCATCAGGCTGACGAAGAATTTCGGGTAGTTGCCCCAGTAGTTAACCTGGTCTGGCAGCGTCGCCTTCGGCGTATTGGCTTTCAGGTAGGTGTCCAGATCGGCCTGTTTCTCGGAGGGCAGCGTCAGATAGCCCGGCAGGCTTTGCGACAGCAGGCCGAGATCGGTCAACCCCTGGATATTGGAGTGGCCACGCAGTGCGTTCACACCGCCGCCCGCCATGCCCATGTTACCGAGCAGCAGCTGGATCATCGCCATGGTACGGATGTTCTGCGAACCCACCGAGTGCTGTGTCCAACCCAGGGCATACAGGAACGACGCCGTCTTGTTGTGGGCGCTGGTTTCTGCGATATATTCGCAAACCTTGAGGAAATCTTCGGTTGGCGTGCCGCAGATGTTGGTCACCACCTCTGGCGTATAACGGCTGACATGCTGTTTCAGCATATTCCATACGCAGCGGGGATCCTGGAGCGTGAGATCGCGCTTGGCAAAGCCATTCTCATCCAGTTGGTAGTTCCAGGTGGTTTTATCGTACTTGCGGGTATCTGCGTCGTAACCGCTGAACAGGCCATCGTCAAAGGCAAAATCTTCCCGCACCAGCAGGCTGGCGTTGGTATAGGCGTTGACGTATTCGGCGTTGATCTTGTTGTTGGTGATCAGGTACAGCAAGACGCCCGACAGGAAAGCAATGTCGGTACCGGAACGAATCGGCGCATAGAAATCCGCCACCGACGCGGTACGGGTAAAGCGCGGATCGATCACGATCAACTTGGCTTTATTATGGATTTTGGCTTCCATCGCCCAGCGGAATCCCACTGGATGCGCTTCTGCCGCATTACCGCCCATAACAACAACCAAATCGGCGTTTTTGATATCAACCCAGTGGTTGGTCATCGCACCGCGACCAAATGTTGGAGCAAGACTTGCTACCGTTGGTCCGTGTCAGACACGCGCCTGGTTATCTACGGCAAGCATGCCGAGAGCGCGACTAAATTTTTGGGTCAGGTATCCGGTTTCGTTGCTGGAGGCTGAAGCACATAGCATGCCGGTCGTCAGCCAACGGTTGACGGTAACGCCTTGTTCGTTGGTTTTAACGAAGTTGGCATCACGGTCTTCTTTCATGAGTTTAGCGATACGGGTGAAGGCGTCGTCCCAACTGATCCGTTGCCATTTGTCGGAGCCGGGAGCGCGATATTCTGGGTATTGGAGGCGGCTTTCGCTGTGGATGAAGTCCACCAGGCCAGCACCTTTCGGGCAAAGTGCACCACGGTTTACCGGATGATCCGGATCCCCTTCGATGTGGAAAATACTTTCTTTGGCGTTTTTAGCGCCATCACCAAGGCTGTACATCAACAGCCCACAGCCGACGGAACAATATGTACAGGTATTACGGGTTTCACGGGCGCGCAGCAGTTTGTACTGCCGGGTTTCCGCTAACGCCACCGCCGGGTTAAAACCCAGCGCGGCTACCGTCGTCCCTGCCATACCGCCAGCGCAGATCTTAAAGAACTGCCTTCTGCTGACCTGCATGGAGGTCTCCTTTCACTCTGGTTGTCACATTGTTTCAAATGGCGCTTTCCCCTCAAAGCGGGAAGCGCTAATATCACTAAAATTCTTATTTGGTTTGGCCAAAAGGCCGTAACGACGCTGCAATATTACCATAACATACGTGTGGTTGTTACAAACAGGTGCCATTTTAGTGAACAAATTTAACCAAGAACAGACCCTGAATGAGACCGAGCTCACAGGCTTGATCAAGGCCCCGGTATACCAACGCGGGCAATTGGACACCGCGCAGCACGATTGGCTGGCACAAGAGGTGCCCGTCGCTCTGGTCTATAACGGTATTTCCCACGTGGTGATGATGTGTACGCCAAAGGATCTGGAGGCGTTCGCCCTGGGTTTCTCCCTGTCAGAAGGCATTATCGAATCACCACAAGATATTTACAGTATAGAGACTAATCCGACCTGTAACGGTCTGGAGGTGCAGATTGAGCTTTCCAGCCGCCGTTTTACCGGCCTGAAAGAGCGCCGACGCGCTATGGCAGGCCGCACTGGCTGCGGCGTTTGTGGCATTGAGCAATTGGCAGACATCTTCCGCCCGGTGACGCCTTTACCCTTCACCCAGAACTTCTCGCTGAGCAATCTCGACCATGCCCTCGGCCAATTGCGCCAGATCCAAAACGTTGGCCAACTTACCGGATGTACCCACGCGGCAAGCTGGATCTCGCCGCAAGGTGAACTGATGGGGGGATGTGAAGACGTTGGCCGCCATGTGGCTCTGGACAAAATGCTCGGCATGCGCGCCGAACAGGGTTGGCAGCAAGGGGCTATTCTGGTTTCCAGCCGCGCCAGCTACGAGATGGTGCAAAAATCCGCCATGTGCGGCGCCGAGATCCTGTTTGTGGTTTCTGCTGCCACCTCGCTGGCAGTGGAAATAGCCGAACGCAGCAACCTGACACTGGTGGGATTCAGTAAACCTGGCCGGGCAACGGTGTTTACTCATCCGCAGCGCATTACCGATTAACGTATAAACCTCACAATGAGTAGGGCATTGATAATCATTTTCAATATCATTTAATTAATTATAATGCATCATACTGCTTACGCGGTGCTCACACTTTGCGCCGCCCAAAACCACTGGAGATGATGATTATGAGTTATTCACTGCCATCCCTGCCTTACGCATACGACGCACTGGAACCGCATTTCGACAAGCAGACGATGGAAATCCATCACACCAAACACCACCAGACCTACGTCAACAACGCTAACACCGTGCTGGAAGCTTACCCTGAGCTGGCTTCGCTGAGCGTA
Organism: Serratia sp. L9; assembly: GCF_050632285.1. Lineage (NCBI taxonomy): Bacteria > Pseudomonadati > Pseudomonadota > Gammaproteobacteria > Enterobacterales > Yersiniaceae > Serratia > Serratia sp. L9. The sequence goes on from NZ_CP192591.1 coordinate 1,045,093, forward strand.
GAAGAGCTGATCCAGGATCTGGATAAAGTTCCTGCTGACAAACGCACCTTTATGCGTAACAACGCAGGCGGCCACGCTAACCACAGCCTGTTCTGGAAAGGCCTGAAAACCGGCACCACGCTGGGTGGCGATCTGAAAGCAGCTATCGAGCGCGATTTCGGCAGCGTTGAGAAATTCCAGGAAGAGTTCGAGAAAGCCGCAGCCACCCGTTTTGGTTCCGGTTGGGCCTGGCTGGTACTGAAAGGCGACAAACTGGCCGTAGTTTCTACCGCCAACCAGGATAGCCCGCTGATGGGCGAAGCCGTTTCTGGCGCTTCAGGCTTCCCGATCGTTGGCTTGGACGTGTGGGAACACGCTTACTACCTGAAATTCCAGAACCGCCGCCCAGACTACATCAAGGCATTCTGGAACGTGGTCAATTGGGACGAAGCAGCAAAACGCTTCACCGAAGCCAAAAAGTAATTCGCTTCTCCCTGATGATGCCCGCTGATGCGGGCATTTTTTTGCCTATTCACCGCTAAAGTTTAACCAATTTTTGCCGATGGTTTGTTCAATTGACCATCGCCTAAAGAAGGAAAATATCATGGCGGCACTGAAGGCATTGGCAGGAAAATTCGTTCATCTCACCGTGGGTAAAAAACTCGGTCTCGGATTTTTTCTGATGTTGTTACTGGCGATCGTTATCGCTGGCACCGGGATCTACTACCTTAATCTTATCGAATCACGCACCAACCGTATCGATTTCAGCTATCAGCTGAATGAAGAAATCAACCAGGCCAAATATAGCCGCGCCATGTATGGCCAGACTTACCAGGCCGAGCATATCAATAGCAACCGTACCCATATCGAGAATGCGGTGAAACTGATCACCCACGCTCAGAATATGGATTGGGACCGGCAGAGCCGCAAGGATCTTGAGCGCCTGGTTACCCTGATAGGGGAATACCAGCAACAGCAGCGACAGTTCGAAAAAGCCGTAGCAGAGAAAGATGCGGTACGGGCGAGTTGGAATATGTCCGAAGTACAGGATACCCTCAGCCAGGTTGAACGCCAGTTGACCAATAGCGATCTGCAACTGGCCTTTATCCAGTTGAACCAGAAACTCACCCTGATCCGTTATGGCGCACGCGGCCTGCTGCTGAGCCTGAACAGTGAAGCACAAGCTCCCCTGATGAACGCCATCGCCGACGCCCAAAGCCTGGCCAACGAACTGAACCAGCGCCTGGGTGAAAGCCAGAAACCGCTGTTACAACCCCTGATAAGTGCCTTGGAAACTTATGAAGAGCGTATTGCCGCTTATCTGCCAGCCTATGAAAAAGAGCTGAAAATCAGCCGGCAGTTAGGCAGCCGTGCCCAGGAGATCGGCACCCTGGTCACCACCTTTATGAAAGATGAGCTGGATCAGACCCACAACAATATCAATACTGCGCAACTGCAGATGACCATCACCACCCTGATTGCGATTATTGCCGGTTTGCTGGTTTCATGGCGTATCACGTTGCAGATCACCCGCCCATTACATAGCACGCTGGAGCTGGCGGAACGCATTGCCACCGGCGACCTGCGTCAGGCGCAAACCAGCACCCGCCGCGACGAACTGGGGCAGTTGCTCAATGCTGTGGCAGCGATGAGCCAGAACCTGCGCGATATGATTGAGAAAATCCAGATGGGGGTGACCCAGGTTTCCACTGCCGCGGGTGAAATCGCTGCGGGTAACACCGATCTCTCCTCGCGAACCGAACAGCAGGCCGCAGCGGTAGAAGAAACCGCCGCCAGCATGGAGCAGCTCACTGCCACGGTGAAACAGAACGCCGACAACGCCCACCATGCCAACCAACTGGCAACTGATGCCTCACAGACGGCACAACAGGGCGGTAAACTGGTCAGTAGCGTGGTCAGCACCATGCGTGATATTTCCAGCAGTTCACAGCGGATTGCCGAAATTACCACCTTGATCAATGGGATTGCCTTCCAGACCAACATTCTGGCCTTGAATGCCGCCGTCGAGGCCGCCCGTGCCGGTGAGCAAGGGCGTGGCTTCTCAGTAGTAGCCAGTGAGGTAAGAAACCTGGCGCAACGAAGCGCTCAGGCAGCTAAAGAGATTGAAGGGCTGATCGCCGAATCCGTCAACCGGGTGCAGACCGGCACCGCGCTGGTGGAAGACACGGGTAACACGATGGAACAGATCGTCCGCGCCGTCACTCATGTACGCGATATCATGACCGAAATTGCCGCCGCCTCGGACGAACAGACCAAGGGTATCGCACAGGTCGGCCAGGCAATCGTGGAAATGGATCACACGACCCAGCAAAACGCGGCGCTGGTGGAAGAATCCGCAGCCGCCGCCGATTCACTGGAAGAGCAGGCTGAAATGTTGCTGCAAAGCGTGGCGGTATTCCGCCTGGCAGAAAACAGCTCGCCGGTTGAGGTGAAGGCTGCCCCACTCAAAACCGCTACCCCAGCCAAGCCAAGCACCAACGCCGACGAAGACAACTGGACCACCTTCTGACCCCCTCACCCGCCCGGTACTTTCCGGGTGGGTTATTCTGTTCCTGCCAACCAACTCAGGCTATTCTAAGGACCACCGCGCCCGCTAACAGGGCCAGATATCGCTAGACGGCAGGTACAGGAGGCTAGCATGCATTACCCAGACGTATATCTCGGTTCAATCCGGCCCTATGAGGGTGGGCGGCCAAGCGCCATCGCCAAACATCTGGTGGAAGGTGCAGTGCATCTCACCCCGCTGGGTCTGGCAGGGGATGAACAGGCCGAAAAAAGCTATCACGGTGGGCCGGATCGCGCCTTGTGCCACTATCCGCGTGAGCATTATGACCATTGGCGCCAACAGTTCCCGGTTCAGGCAGAACAGTTCTACTCCCCGGCGTTTGGCGAAAATATTTCGACTCTAGGGCTCACTGAGCACAACGTATTTATGGGGGATATCTTCCGTTGGGGTGAAGCGCTGATCCAGGTCACGCAACCGCGCTCCCCCTGCTACAAGCTCAACTACCATTTTGATATCGTGGATATGTCAGTTCTGATGCAACAGACAGGCCGCTGCGGTTGGCTCTATCGCGTGGTTTCTGCCGGAGCCGTCAGTCGTGCTCAGCCGCTTGAGTTGGTAGCCAGAAATAGCGATGTTTCCGTTGCCGAGGCGATCGGGATTGCCTGGCATATGCCGTTCGATGAAGAGCAGTATCGCCGTCTGTTAGCGGTCGCGGGGCTTTCCGCCAGTTGGAGTAAGACCATGCTGGCACGCCTGACCACCGGCAAAGTAGAAGACTTTAATCGCCGTCTGCTTGGCCGCTGAGGTAGCTTGCTGGAGTGAAAACGGGTGCAGAATGCACCGCTCGGCTGGGGCTGAAAGGTTCCCCTCAACGCACCGATGAAAGGGAACCGTAAACGGTAATCAGAACGCTTTTTTTGCGTAGCCAGTCACCACTTTCAGGCCCATTTCGCGCCCCAAGGCCGTCATTGGATGCACCACGATCAGGCCGCGGGCGCTTTTCTTCAGCGCTCCCATATCTGCCTGCTCTTTCTTGGTGATCTCACGGCTGAACGGCAGTTGGCTCAACTTCTGCGCTTCCGTACTCAGTTTCTCCACTCGCACGTTTTTCAGACGCTCAATTTCGGCGGCCAGCTTCTCTTTTTCTTTCATGTGTTGCGCAATCAGGTCGGGGTTGCCCTGTTGGATCACGACAGCATCTTTATGGTTCAGTGCGTCCAGCAGGTCGCTCAGGCGCTTAATCTCTGCCTTTTCTTTCTCTTTCATTGTCTTTGGCCTGTTTTGCTCAATTGCTTAAGAAATTTTATCCAGTATATCAAAATGCACATCAGGTTACTCAACTTGCGCAAAGCCCGGCGGCAGGCCGCTCATCTCGCAGGCCTTTGCCCCCACGCGGACCAACGCCTGGGTGTAACGCGCATTAAACGGATAACAGCAAGAAAGCCTTAACCCGTTGCGGTAACGCCCGCTGGGAGAATATAGCGTGCCAGGGGTCAGGCAGATCTGCTCATCAAGCAACTGATGGAACAAAACCACCGTGTCCACCGCCGGTGGAAACTCAACCCAGAACACAAACCCACCAGCCGGTTGCGTCGCCAGCGTCCCGCGAGGGAAATGGCGGGCAATCAGTGCCCGAGCTTCTTCTACCTGCGATGCATAGCGTTTGCGCAAGTTCCGCAGATGATGGTCGTAACCCCCGCTTCCAGAAACATAGCCAGCGTTTCCGACAGCAGGTGCGATTCCGCCATCGAAGATACCGCCTTCAGTTTGCGTAGTGCCTCATTAAAGCGCCCTCCGGCCACCCAACCAATACGGAAATCCGGTGCCAGAGTCTTGGTGAAGCTGGAGCAGAATAACACCCAACCTTCACGATCAAACGCCTTCACCGCCGGGCTCAACGCAGGGCCGAATTGCAGTTCGGCATACAGCCCATCTTCGATCAACGGCACCTGATGATCGTTCATCAGGCGGGCCAGACGCTTTTTCGACGCCAGCGGCATGGTGCATCCCAGCGGGTTTTGTACCGTCGGCATGGCGATGACCACATTGAGCCGTTTTTCCTGCAACAACAGCTCCAGCGCATCCAGCGACAAGCCATGTTGCGGATCGGTTGGAATTTCCAACGCTTTCAATCCCAGACTGGCGAGCAGCGGCAGCAGATAGAAATATGTGGGGGATTCCAGACCAACGCAGTCGCCCGGCTTGGTGGTAACACGCAGAGCCAGCTGTAAAGCCTCCATGCAGCCGTGGGTCAAAGTGATATCACACGGCTCCAGCAGCATCCCCAGCGTCAGCGAACGCCTGGCAATCTGTTGGCGCAGGCGCAGACTGCCCGGTGGCAATGCATATTGCCCAATAAGCTGGGGTTGGCGGCGCAACTGTGAAGAGAGCATTCGGCCCAGTTTACCGCCAGGGTAAAAATCCACGGTTTGCGGGCAGGCAAGAGACAGATTTGTGAAGATTGGATTTTGCTGGGCAGCAAACACCGTGTCGATCAATGCCAATACATCATCCGCCGGTTTCGCTACCCGGCTACTGGGCGCTGATGCCGTCTTCAGCGCAGGCAAGGTGGCGCGCACATAGAACCCGGATTGCGGGCGCGCCTCAATCAGCCCCCGGTCTTCCAATTGGCGATAGGCCGCCACCACGGTGTTGATGCTGACCCCATGAGCCTGCGCACTGTGGCGTACCGAAGGTAAGCGGCTGGCGGGCAGCAAAGTACCCTGGCGGATAGCCGCCGCCAGAGTCTCCGCCAGCTGCAGGTAACGGGTTTCGGGGATCTGATCAAGCAGGGTCACAGTTTCTCTCCAGGCAATGGGTACAGTTTAAAATAAAGCCAACTGTAACCATGACAATAGCTGATTTCTGGTTCTGTCACCATCCACCGATGCCCTTTATGCTGATGGACACCATTAATTTATACCCTATGGATTTCTAGTTGGTCGCTCAAGCGCTTCCCTACGCCCGCGACATGTGTACCTCCCTGTACAGCACAGCTAAGCACCAGCTATCTCATCCCCTGGGGTTGACGTAAGTCAGTGACGGGGCGGGATAAATCGGCCAGAAACCGATTTGAATGCCGCTTGCAGTGGCTCTTACAGGGCCTGGTCATTGAGTGCAGGTAACAACGCACCAGCTTGAAAGACGGCGGGTATGCAAGGATCTTTTTATGCTGGATTCAGCCTTTGTCAGTTACGTCACCGTGATGTCTATCACCCCCGGCCCCAACAATTTGCTGCTGGCCTCATCGGGCGTCAACTTCGGCCTGCGGCGCACCCTGCCGATGATATTTGGTATCAGCCTGGGCTGCGCGGCGCAATTGGCGCTAACCACCGTGCTGCTGGCGCTGATCCTTAGCTGGGTAAGCGCCATTCGTTTTCCGTTGGCGGCAATGGGCTGCACGTACTTGCTGTGGCTGTCATGGAAGCTGTTTAAAGCGGCCTCACCAGATGCCAAACAGCAGACACGCCCCATGCGCCTTATCGGGGGTGCCCTGTTCCAGGTGGTGAACCCGAAAGCCTGGTTGATGACGATTAACGTGGCGATCCTGTTCACTCCACATACGGGGGTGACACTTAGCCAGACCCTGCTGACCATCGCGGCTTTCAGCGCGGTGAATATTCCCTGCATTTTAGTCTGGGCGCTGGTGGGTGATTGGCTGCGTCATGCCCTGCGTGTGACCTGGAAATTGCGGCTATTTAACGGTGTGATGGCGGGATCGATGGCGGCAACCGCCTTATGGCTGCTGTTTGATGAATGGCGGGCGGCATTTGCCTAAGGTTTTTGGGCACCGAGCGGAGAGAGCCGGGAGGGCTGTTTTGCGCCGATACCGGCCAGCAGCTCGGTAATCGACAACACCATGGTGGAGCGAACCATCTGCTGGTAGCGCTGATGTTGCATGGCGATCAGCGATTCATCGGCTTCACCAGGTTGTAAAAACGTAGGTACCGGCGGCAACGCGCTTACGCAATGCAGTTCACCGAATGGCCCCAGTATTTCATCATCAATAAAGCGATATTCCGAACCATCGTGATTCAGCTCTTCACGCATCGCCATCAGCAGCTCGGCATCTTCATATTCATGGCGTGAAATCACGCCCAGCCCATACATCAGCTTCAGGCGTACCGAAAGTTCACCCAACGGCCCTTCGCCAGACAAAAGGGGTTCGACGGCATATTTCACCGCGTAGTCGTCTTTACGAAAAACCTGAACCACCAATACGTTGAGCGCTTCTGCCAACAGCTCGACCGCTGCAATCAGAAAGCTGCGCACCGTCTTGCCTGCGTTCAGCTTTTCCAGAACCTTGTTTTCAAATGCCTGTGCTTCTTCCATCGTCGCTTTTCGAATGGCGTGGGAGGTGCTTTCACCTGAGCGGGGGCAAAGATGCCTTGCCCCTCACCCTACCCCTTATCCGAGGAGAAAGGGAACTGTTTTGCCTGCACTGATTTGATATCACAGTGTTTACTGCATGGCGTTATACACAGCTACCGCCTCTTCCACAACCTCGCTGTCAGCCGGTAAACCGGAAATTTGCGCCAGCGCGGCTTTTGGCCCCAGTTTTTCCAGCAGTTCTACCAGCTCTTTCGCCTGTGGGTCCTGCTCGCTGCGGTAACGCATGGCGGCAGCAATCCCTTTGAGCAGGTTGGCATGTGGCAAGCCGTACTCCAGCGTTCCCAACAGCGGTTTGATCAGACGATCGCCAGCGCTCAGCTTACGCAGTGGCTGACGGCCCACACGTTCGACATCATCATGCAGATAGGGGTTTTCAAAGCGTGACAGAATTTTGTTGATATAGGCCGCATGCTTGTCGGCATCAAAGCCATAGCGCCTGATCAATACCGCACCGCTCTCTTCCATTGCGCCTTTCACCACGCTGCGGATGGCCGAATCGAGAATCGCATCACGAATGGTCAACAGCTTGGCGCGTTGGCCCAGATAGGCGGTGATCGCATGGCCGGTATTGAGGGTGAACAGTTTGCGTTCAACAAACGCCATCAGGTTGTCTGTCAGTTCCATACCGGCAATCGCCGGAGGCTGGCCCTTGAACTGGGTCTGATCAACAATCCACTCACTGAAGGTTTCCACTGTCACTTCCAGCGGATCGCTACTGCCAGCCTCTGCTGGTGGCACGATACGGTCTACGGCAGAGTCTACAAAGCCGACATGCTGCTCAACCCAAGCCTGCTCATCCTGTGGCAACAGGTCGAAAACGTGCTGCTTAAGCTGGCTGGTCCCCCGTACCATGTTTTCACAGGCGATGATGTTCAGTGGCTGGGAATTGCCTTGCTGGTGGCGCTTGATCAGGCCTTTGGCGATAGTCCCGGCGATTTTACCGAGGATCTGCGGGCCAACAGCCGTGGTCACGATATCGGCTTGGGCAATCAGGGCCACCGCGTCTTCGCTGCCGCTATTAACAGCACTGACGTTTTTCACCTGTTCAACGCGTGCTTGCTCACCCACCACGTGTACCTGGTAGCCTCTGCGTTGGTTCAGCTCATCCAGCACCGTCTGGTTAACGTCAGCAAAAGTCAGTTCGGCATGTGCATCAGCAAGCAGTTTGCCGATAAAGCCACGGCCGATATTCCCGGCTCCGAAGTGTAATGCTTTCATATTTCTACCTTTCTTAATGTCGAAGGGTGCAGCAAGCTGCACCCTTTAAAATGGCCTGCTATCAGGCTTTCTTGCCGCCAAGCAACTCCAGCACTTCCTGCACGCTGGTAGTATTGGCCAGCCGTTCGATGACGTTCTCATCATCCAACGCATTGGTCAGGCTGGTGATCACCTGGATATGCTCATTGTTGCGTGCGGCAATACCAATAACCAGACGCGCAACCTCGTCCTCTTCCTCACCGAAACGTACGCCCTGCGGATATTGGCAGAACACCACGCCGGTGCGCAGCACGCGGTCTTTAGCTTCGATGGTGCCATGCGGCACGGCAATCGACTCGCCCAGATAAGTGGAGGTCAGCTTCTCACGCTCCAGCATCGCCGGCACATACTCAGGCTCTACGTAACCGCCCTTTACCAGTTGCTCACCGGCAAAGCGAATAGCCTGCTCTTTGTCGATGGCCTGCAAGCCGAGGAATACGTTATTTTCACCCAGTTTGAACAGATTCTGTTCGCTGGCTTCAAAGCTGTCGTCCAGCGTGGTGATAACCTTTTGCTCGATTTCGCTGGTCTTGTTGGCGGCGACCAGGCGTGCGGTCAAATCGTTGTACAGTTGGCTGTCGAGGAAGTTGGTCAGAGAAATATGCTGGGCCTGCGGAGCATGGCGCATCGCACGCTCAGTCAGATCGCGATGCGTAATCACCAGGTCCACATCTTCCGGCAGGTTGTTGATCGCGGTGTTGGTCACCGAGATATGTTTCAGCCCCGCGTCAGCCACTTTTTTACGTAACACACCGGCCCCCATGGCGCTGGACCCCATACCGGCATCACAAGCCACGATGATTTTACGCACGGTGCTCAGATCGCCATCTACCGCTGCGTTAGTCGCTTTACCGCCTTTGGACTGCGCTTTCATGTCCTGAATACGGCGAGTGGCTTCTTCCAGATCGTCTTCTTCTTTCACTTTCGAGGTTTTCAGCAGGAAAGCAGAAACCAGGAATGAAACCAGGAAGGCCGCAAAGACCGCCGCCAGGTTGGCGAAGTAGGCGCCTTTCGGCGTCATCGCCAATACCGCCAGGATAGAACCTGGAGAAGCAGGAGACACCAGGCCGCCGTTCAGCAGGGTCAGGGTGAAGACACCGGTCATACCGCCCAGAATAACCGCCAGTATCAGACGCGGGTTCATCAGCACATACGGGAAGTAAATTTCGTGGATACCCCCAGGAAGTGGATGATTGCCGCACCACCGGCAGACTGCTTGGCACTGCCACGGCCAAAGAACATGTAGGCCATCAGCACGCCCAAGCCTGGGCCAGGGTTGGCTTCGATCAGGAAGAAGATCGACTTACCGGTTTCGGTGGCCTGCTGAATACCCAGCGGCGAGAAGATACCGTGGTTGATGGCGTTGTTCAGGAACAGGATTTTCGCCGGTTCAACGAAGATTGAGGTCAGTGGCAGCAGGTTGTTGACCACCATGATATGCACGCCAGCCGCCAGGATCTTGGACAGCGCTTCGACCAACGGCCCGATGCCCATAAAGGCCAGCAGTGCCAACAGCATACCGATGATGCCGGCGGAGAAGTTGTTCACCAACATCTCAAAGCCGCTCTTGATCTTGCCATCGACCCAACGGTCAAAATGCTTGATCGCCCAACCGCCCAACGGGCCAACAATCATCGCGCCGAGGAACATCGGCATATCTGCACCGACAATCACGCCCATGGTGGTGATTGCACCCACCACGCCACCGCGTTCGCCACCCACTAATTTACCGCCGGTATAACCGATCAACAGTGGCAGCAGATAGGTGATCATTGGGCCAACAAGTTTGGCTAGCGTCTCATTTGGCAACCAACCGGTAGGAATAAATAACGCAGTGATAATACCCCAGGCGATGAAGGCGCCAATGTTGGGCATCACCATATTACTCAGGAAGCGGCCAAAGTTTTGCACTTTAACCTTCATATCTGGTGAGAACATAAAACACACCCCTATTGTTACGCGCTGACAATAAGAGCGCGTGATTATTGTTGTAACGTTCCAGCCGTGTTGTTGCTGTTTGCTAAATGGACTCTACCACGCTCTTTTTACTACGCGAACTTCGCATAAATTTTGTGACACACATCACCAATAACAACCCTAAAACCCGGTGATTATAGTGATTCAGATCACAAATATTCAGTGTAAAAAATACAATGGCCAGATAAATCGGCAAAACGGCGACTAAACGTGACATTTGTCACATAAAACACCGGTCGATTTGTTTTCAAATTGTGATTTAAATCACAATTTATTTTACCTACGTCCACCGGGCCGTGGCCTTTCATCGGATCTTCCCTGTGAGCATCCATTCCGACGGGAAATAACAGGGAGTGGATGAAAGAAAATTACATTAATAAAAATGATATACCCAACGTAATTGGCGTTGCCGCCAGACACCAAGAGAGTTAATGCGCAGGAGCTGACTGAGGTCAGTGACTGGAGCTCACTCTCGTCCTCAACAACGCTGCAACTTCAAGCAAAAAGGGGATGATTAATAGAAGTGTAGTACAGAAGCCGGTAGGAGAAGTGTGGCAGTTGAATGCGTAAATACGCCTGATCCCCTCCCCGAAGAAAGCGAACCAGGCGCGCAAGCGGAAGCGATCTGCTGGCCATAGCCCGTTAGTTTTTCTAACGATACCCTATGAATTTCAAGTTGCCTGCTCAAGCGCATCCGCTGGCGCCTGGAAGACACCGGGTATAAGCCACACAGACCTTTAGTCCAGCGTCTTGCGATAAGAACTCAAACCAATAAATATCACCAGGAAGGCCAACCCGATGAGTGGCAACAGGTCAGGTAGCAAATCCATTACCGAGTACCCTTTCAGCATAATTCCTTTTATCAACCGGATAAAATAGGTCAGTGGTAAACAAGAGCCAATCACCTTTGCCCATAGCGGCATACTAATAAACGGGCTGATAAAACCCGACAGCATGACGGAGGGGATAAAATAAAATGAGGACATCTGCAGTGCCTGGAGCTGGTTTTGAGCAACGCTTGAGATGGTAATACCTATTGATAAACAGAGGAAAATATAGACCGCCAACACCATTAATAACAAAAATGCACTGCCCATCAGCGGCACATTGAACAAATAGACCGCACACAGAATAATAGTAATGGCCTGGAATAATCCAATGACGATATAAGGGCTGATTTTGCCGAGAATGACCTCAAGCCCGGTCACCGGAGAAACCAGCAGATTCTCTATCGCTCCCTTTTCACGCTCTCTGGTGATCGCCAGTGCCGTCATCAAAATCAGTGTGGTGCTCAGTATTGAGCCAATGATCCCCGGGATAGTATTGTATTGAGTGATACCTTCAGGGTTGAATTTACGATGGATCACCAACTCAAAACTATCCTCCCCGCTCGTTTCCACTGCCTGAGGCAGGTTATTCTGGAACATGGTTTTTGATGCGGATGCGAGCGCACTTATCGCATTACCGGTAGTCAGCGGATCGATGGCATCACCCTGAAGTAAAATCTTTGGTTTCTCACCACGTAACATGCCCTGGGTAAAGCCATCAGGTATGGTGACGATGAAAATCGCCTCTCCACGCATAAAGTCTTTTTCCGCTTCGGCCTCTGACTCGGCTTTATACATGGCAAAGTAACCGGTATTTTGCGCAGCCGTAATAAAGACCTGGCTCAATCGCCCAGTGTCATAATTCAACAGTGCGGTTGGGACATTTCGCGGATCCATATTCACCGCATAACCCAAAATAATCAGCTGAAACAACGGGGTCAGAAACACCATAACAATACTGATCTTATCCCGCCGCAGCTCATGTATCTCTTTAATCACTACGCCGAGCCAGCGTGTCAGGGAGAAGTTAGCTGTTATTCTTATCATCGTGGCTTTTCATCAAATAGGTAAAGGCATCTTCAAGATTGGTTTCCACCTTGCAGACTTGATGCCCGGAGGGAACCGCCTGGGCCAAGATGCCAGCTAATCCTTGTTTATCCCGAGCGGTGACATAAAGCGTATTGCCGAAAATGACCGTCTGTTCGATGGCAGAGAAACGCTGCAATTTATTCTCTAGTTCAGTTAATCCATTGCCACGGATGCTCATCGTGGTCAGGTTCTGAGCCTTGATGATTGACTCAATCGTCCCGCTAGCCAGCAGGTTGCCATAAGAAAGGTAAGCGACTTTATGACAGCGCTGCGCCTCATCCATATAGTGAGTGCTTACCAGAATCGAAATGCCTTCATCTGACAACCGGTGCAACGTTTGCCAGAATTCCCGGCGCGCCTTGGGATCCACGCCAGCTGTTGGCTCATCAAGAAAAAGCAGCGCGGGCTGATGTAACATACAGGCGGCTAATGCGACCCGCTGCTTCCAGCCACCAGAAAGAAATTTGGCCAGTTGATTTTGCCGTGACGTTAAGCCAAGTTCCGCCAGCATTGTTTCAACCCGCTGTTGCCGCTGTTTAATATTGTGAAGCCGCGCCAGGAACAGCAAGTTTTCCCGAATGGTTAAATTCTCCCACAGGGTGAAATGTTGGGTCATATAGCCAATGCGTTGTTTGATTAACTCACGCTGGGTAAAAATATCCATCCCCAGACAGTGCCCGCTTCCAGAGTCTGGCGTTATCAAACCGCACATCATGCGGATCGACGTCGTTTTCCCACTGCCGTTCGGCCCAAGAAAACCCTGGATCTCACCTTTACCAATCTGCAGCGAAAAATCTTTCACCACGTGCTTTTCACCGAAGTGCTTGTTTAGCCCCCGGACATCAATACACAGCTCACTCATCCGCCATCACCCCAACTTCGACAGGCTGCCCAATCTTGATCATGTCGGCCTGTTCTGTCATCGGAACGGCTTCCACCATGAAAACCAATTTTTCACGGCGTGCGGTGCTGTAAATTACCGGAGGTGTGTATTCAGCCTGGGGGCTGATGTAGTTGATTGTGCCAACAATAGGTTGCTGGCAGCCATCACAAGACGCTTTGATGGTCTGGCCAATATGCAGCGCACCCAGATTCTTTTGCGCCACGAAAAAGCGGATTTTGATGTTGCCTGGAGGAAGTAAGCTAATAATGGGTTTGCCCGCCAAAGGCCTTTCACCCGGACGGTAGATAACATCATAAACCCGCCCGTCCTGGGGGGCGACAATCAGGCTTTGCTGAAGATCCCAACGTGCCTTGTCCCATTTAAATCTTGAAGATTCGGCACGCAGTGTCTGGTTATTGATTTGTGCCTGGCGAGCGGGTAGCTCCTTGGCGGCCAATTGATGCGTCAGCTCTTTAACCTGAGCCACTTTTTGAACGTGATCCTGCTTGAACTTCTCCCATTCGGCTGCCGAGATTGCCAGGCTCGCATACAGTTGCTGGTATCTGCCCAGTTGGCTTTCGGCCAGTTTGGCGGCAGATCGGGCACGTTCAAGTTGGGAACGCACAATATTCAACTCCTCAAGGCGCTCTCCGGATTCTAAATCCTGAAGTAACGCACTCTCGGCATGGTAGTTTTTTCTGCAATATTGAGGGCATTTTCAGCGGTAAAAGAGTCCATTCTTACCAGGCTCTGCCCTTTGGTTACCTTATCCCCTTTATGAACCAGGATATTCTCGATTTTTTCCGTGGTATTGTACGAGAGATAAATAAACTCCCCTTGGATATAGCCAGAGAATTCACTTTTTTCTGAATTATCGCACCCACTCAAACATAGAAAGCAAGCAAGGGAAAGAAGCTTGTTATTGACAATGTTCATTACAAAAACCTTCTATTCAGCTAACAGAGCCTATCCCAGCCGATTTAGATATGTAGTGCGAAAAATACGCTTTTTTCAAACTGGCTATTTCACAGATACTCAGGCCAGCAATGGAATTAAACCCTCTGTCTTCTATAAAATCGACCAAGGTTGAGCCGCCAGGGTTAAACCAACGCGCCATCTGTTTGTAAGGCCATGGCAGTTCATACCCCAATTCACGCAGCGTTTTGTTCAGTTTTTTCCAGTCTTGCTCAAAGTCGCTACCGTCGTAAAAATCAATAATTTTATCGCACCCTAACCTGTAAGGTTCCGACGAAGTGCGGAGTTGAGGCAGCCCGGAAAAATACAGTTGATAAAAACTGATAATCAATCCCTGTGCATAAGCCGAAAACGACCGGGGAATAGTTAACACTCCCAGCAGGTTTTTATACTCTGGATATTTACCCATAAAGCAAAATATCCCCTTCCATAGGGTATCGAGCGCATTGGTTTTCTGATACTGCTCCTGAATAAAACCCCGCCCTATTTCAAAGCTGGTTTTTATCGTTTTAAGACAATCTTCGCGATACTTGAATAAATTATAGCTATAAAGCCCTTCAATCCCTTTTTTATCGATCTGCTCTCCTGCTGGCGTAATCCGATATGCCCCTACTATTTCCAGATCGTATGGTTCCCAAAGGATCACATGGTGATATTCATGATCATAACAATCATTATCCCGTTTTTTCCCGTGCCGGCGCCTATCGCCCGAAATGAGATCTCCCTTAACCGCCCCAGTTCCTGCAGGATTGGCGAGTAAGAGTCATCTTGAGGGCGGTAGAGAAAAAGAATTTTACCATCGTTGAGCGTTTTTAAAATTTTACATTGATTAAGCGCTTTTACCAGCAGACGTCTTTTTTCCGGCTTTGCCAAAGGCGGTTGCGTTGGAATAAAGCCGGGCTTCCCGTTCCCAAGCAGTAACAGGTGTTTACGGGAGTCTGCTGCAATCTGATCGTTATTTGAGTTCTGCCTGTTCAAACTGGACAAGTTAATCTGCTGGCAGATTTTCATACGTAATGTATTGCTTTGATGTCTGGCAATTTCGCGGAAAATCATCAGATTAGATAGCGGGCGCCATATTGTTGCAGCGAAATAATACCATAGGCTGTTTGAGCCAGAAATATGAACGGGGACCAACGCAGCGTTGTTTCTAGCCGCCAGTTGGATAAACCCTGGATTCCAGCGTGACTCACGTAACCCCGTCAAGGTCACGCTGGCGAGGCGGCCTGCCGGGCAAATGATCAATACCCCACCGTTTTTCAGGTGGTCGTTCATTTCTTTAAACTGCCTATGGCTCATTTTTCCATGCATATTTCTAATGCCGATAGAAATGCCTTCTATCTGTGGAAAAATGCTGGTCAAGACATGGTTGGCAATGATCTTGACGTCTTTTCTTACCCTCGCAACCGTGTTCATCAATGCCAGACCATCAACGACGGTCGGATGGTTTGAAATGATGATAGCCGGGCCCTGGCTGGGAATATTGTCATAATCGCTACAGTGGACTTCACAACGCAGCTGCAGGGCATCAACGATGGCTTCAACCCATTCAACCCCTTGCTGGCCCGACGCTGCCTGTAAAAGCGGAGAAATTTTATTTTCCCCAAAAACCCATTCTATTAAGCGACGTTGCCAACCAGGAACGTCTCTGTCCGGGAAAAATTCACTGATGACTCTATCTATAGAGTTCATGTGATATCGCCTTATTTTTATACTATAAAGTCAAAAGCCTTTTATACCCGTCGTTTTTCAAGCCGCAGGGTTCAAATTTGTGAGAAACCACGTGCTTGTGATTTCTAATACGGGCTGCCGCGGGCGGCATTCGAATCGGTTTCTGACCGATTTGTCCCGGCAGATTTACACACACCCCTACCACTGACTTACATCAGGGACTGGGGATGATTGAGCCTGACGACAATTTGAAATCCATAGGGTATATATATTTTATAAGAAATAAAAAACATAGGCCCAAAATACCAAGGCCTATGTTACGACTAAAATACCAACTTATTTTTTACGGCCAAAAATACCGCCAAAGATTGAGCTGACAAAATCAATGCCAGCTTCTACGACTAAGCCGATACCATTACCCAGGCTACCCGCTGCGTTTTTAGCACCAGTAACGCCAAAGTTCTCGATCAGCGCACCAATACCTTCACCCAGAGCCTTGGCTGCGTCTGCTACGCGGCCTGCACCAGAAACAGCTACCATTTCGTTTGTATTTAATTCTCTCATAATTCCCTCTATTTATATTGATTAACAAATTAATGGGTTACCCCAGAAAAAAAGAAAATAAGCGAACAGTCTTGATATGTATCAAAACATGATACCGCCTTTCTCTTTCATTAATTACTTTAACGGAGTAATGAGATAATTCAATGCAAAAACAGACAAATCGCATACTTTTACGATCATCCTTAGAAAGGGCTTAAAAACATCTTATTTATATATCGCTTTTTATATTTCAATTTTATCGAAACAGTCAGAAACATAATGAAGCGAAATTTTAAACACAAAAAAACAACATTGAAATAATGGGGTAAATGGGGTCCGTTTGGAAAAAGGAAATATCCTACGTTAAGCCTGTTTTTTGTTCAGGTCACTATCCAATGAGCGTAACGAACGGTATTTCCCTGAGCCCACGCGCACGGTAGCTCTGATTCTCCAGTCCACGGTCTCTGATTTCGCCTAACCGATGCATGAAGACCGCTCGCGCAAGGGCATTGCAGACCCCACCTTTATTTAATCCCGCCTGCCCCGTCGGCGCAGAATCGGATCGCGGAACCAGCCCAGAATAAACAATGCCCGTTCGATGCGTCCGATTTCTCTCAATGCCTTTGCAAAACCATTATGGTTTGAGAATTTCCGTTCTTGCATCCAGTAAATCCTGCGTCTGGTGCTCGCTCTTGTCAGGTTTTATCGCCCGAACCCATTTATAGCCGAAGCGTTCTGAAACGTCGGTAACGGAATAGCCGCGCTCGGTGATCTGATGAACAGCTTATTCCTTAAATTCCGGGGTAAATCGTGGAGTGCCCATAAACGCCTCTTAGGCTCAAACTATAGGCCAGATTTGTCTATGGACGCGGAGTCAGTCCACGCCCGGTTGCTTAGCTAAAAAATCAGATAATATCATTGGTATGAATCACCTATAAGTCATGGTGAAGGTAGCGGTTCCATTCGCTACCCCCCGTTACTTTGTTTGCGATCTGATAATAGCGGGCTGAAAAATTAAAATTCAGCGGCCCATCTTTTGCAACGGTAGTCATAAATTGTGGGGAACCGAACGTCACGGGTGTCTGTGCACCCGAGGTCGGCCCACTTAGCAGTTGAATACCTACCCCGGTGGCTGCTCCCGTAACGCGATTCACACTAATGACCCCTTTAAAATCAGAAACAGCTGTCGCATTTAGTTCCATATTGACGCGGGCATTGGCATCACAGTCGAGCGGGATAGTAAAGTATGCTGGCACACTTGTAGAACCTATACTCCTAAAGCTATTGGCGAAAACATTCCCCAATACCACATTAATAACCGGCTTAGTCACTGAACAAGCAACTGCTGTCACAGTGATTGACGGCATAGTGAGGGCATTTAAAGGGGATCCCGGTATATAATTTGATATCGGTGTCCCAAAATAATAATTGAATGCCCTTGAAGGGAGTACCGTACTAGTGATATTCCCTGTTTTTACCAGTTCAAAGGTATCTGTAAACCTTGTAGTGCCGTTAAAGTTAATACCACGACCACTATTTTTTGAGAACGAATTGAGCGCGGCTGAGGTCCAGGTTGCTGCTGTGCCGGTAGCACTGCTAAGGTTTTTCCAGCGGATACCAATCCCTGGCGTTCCAGTTGCCCTTACATCACCTATTGATGTTGCGCCGGCATCAATATTATTGGGCCCAGGGAAAACGGACCATGAACCATCATAATGTTGATTCGCCCCCTGAGAAGTACAAACAATATTAATGATTACCTGACCACTGGCTATCGTGCTTCCAACAACAGCATCACGCTGAACAATAATATTACTAGGGAGGCTTATTGTGGCATTAGGTGCAGTACAGAGTGCCACCACGCTCTGGCTAACCAATAGTAGTATTGCCCCAACGAGAAGATGTTTGCCGTATTTTTTCATTCCATGCACCGCCTTATCTTGTTAATCCTTTTAGAGGATGCGAACTGTTTCTAACCGTTGAGGGTAATACCTTCAACTTGCTGAATCTGGTGTACAATGCAGGCTCTTGACGTTTTGCCCCTGCCCAATAATATTCATTGCCTCCTTTGTATTTCTTCTTTGGTTTATCATCATGGTCAGAACACCAAAGGCCATGACAGGTTTCACTGTCGTGACTGGTATCGGATATTCCAGCTCACATACACCGACCAAGCTCGCAAAATCGATAATTAAAGAACATATTGCTGAGCTAGAGATGTGCCAACTGTTAAGTAACTAACCTGATAGTATTCACTCAGCGGATTAAGCGTAACAACCCGACATTACGGATACACATCAAAGGGCTCACCAGCAAAACCCACTTTTTCTCACGCTCTGTTGAGTTGCAAGAAAAAGTCATCGGTGCATTCATTGAAAAATTGATGTTATATTAATTGGAGGTATTACCCAATTGAGAGTGTATATCTCGCTTTCAGAGTTCATACTGCACAGAGGAAGACAAAAATTGCAGTAAGATGATAACAACCTCAATCGCATAAAACATTCAGTGATAACACAGTTGACGATGTCGTATTTCCGGCTGGGGGCATATTGATATCAGCCAGACACTGCTGCGATGATTCATTCCCCCATATGGCATGCAAACGCCCTTTAGCAGGAATACCGCTCAGATAGACCTCACCGTTAGCGCTTACAATCCCTGTGCTGACGGTTGCTCCCTGATAACTCACAATAGCTGTAGCGCCAAATGGCACGGGTCTCCCCTTGTGTCGCAGTGATAAAAGGGCGCGAGCTCCGATACGTGTTTGGAATTCCGCCAAAACAACCGCTCCTTTCGTCGGCACTACGGTCTGCACTGCAGAATCCAGTTCAACATCATCCTTAAGGCTGCCAGGTTCCAGCGCAATCCGGTTCATCCGATATGTCAAAATATTTGGCACCACGGCATAACCCCTTGCATCAGTATGTATACCTACCTGATTCTGTACTGAAGTATTACTTGCACCAGTTGCCTTAATGAGCGTGACTGCATCCCCGAGCGGTTGAGACAGAGTTATTCCGTTAGCATGCGCGACAATACCGCCACTCAATTCGATGTTGACCTGTTGGTTTTCCTGCGTGTAGTTATACCCGCCACTCACTCGTCCCTGTGAACCACGGTAATCTAAAGTCGCCCCCCCCATTACCCACACCACCAGTAGCGTAACTTTCTCTCACACTATAATTTATGCTGTTATTTTCTAATAGCATACCTGACACGCCTACTTCGTTACTT
Source organism: Serratia sp. L9 (assembly GCF_050632285.1). Taxonomy (NCBI): domain Bacteria; kingdom Pseudomonadati; phylum Pseudomonadota; class Gammaproteobacteria; order Enterobacterales; family Yersiniaceae; genus Serratia; species Serratia sp. L9. The sequence goes on from NZ_CP192591.1 coordinate 1,064,450, forward strand.
GTTCTATGCTGGTTATCGGTCGTAACGTTGTAACTAGCATAACTGTTCGGCATCCAGCGACTTAATGGTATCTGCACATTAAAAGAAAATTGCTGGTCTGAAGCCAAACCCGCCACTTTAGTTTGCGCATAGTTCAGATTATAATTGATACTCGCAATATTCAGGGTGTATCCCGCCGAGACAGTACGTTCCTTACCATTATTTTGCCAATAATCTTGCTGATAGCCTGTCAAATTAAGGTTGCCATAATCACCCAAATTCTGATTCACTTGAATTTGCAGACGTGAACGCTTGTTATAACGATTCAGCCAATTTTCAGTGTCATTCAAATTAATTTCATTGACTTCATTAAAGTCATAAAAATTACGTGTGGAATACCTATATCCCGCCAATGTAAAGGTCGTACCACTCTGAAAAACATCCTTGGCATACTGAACACGATACGATCGCCCAGAGTGTTTGCTGCCGCCCTTCAGCGTCGCGTTAGCTTGAGTAACGTCCAGAGATATCGAACCCAAATACCCCAGCCCCTGCCCAATCCCCAGCAGAGCTGAAAGATAATTCTCTGCGACGATCCCGCCCCGTAAGTGGTCAGTGTATTGCTGACCCCATATTGCAGACTACTTTGCACAAAACCTGGCGTTTGGGCAGCATGCTCATTTTGTGAACGATACTGCCCCCCGGTCAGTGCATAACGGAAACTGCCTTCACGTTGCATACCGGGAACCGCAGAGAATGGCAGGACAAAACTGCGCTCTCTGCCATCAGATTCACGTATAGTTACATCAAGGTTGCCACTGCTCGCCGTAGGGTATAAATCTTTGATGGCAAACGCTCCTGGTGGCACATAAGTTTGGGTGATAATCACCCCATTTTGACGAATTGTGACCTGGGCATTAGAGTTCGCTATTCCACGCACAACCGGCGCGAAACCCTGCTGGCTGTCTGGTAACATGTTATCATCGCTGGATAATTGAATACCAAGGAATGGGACGCTGACGAAAGTGTCACCCGGGGTGGAGTTCTCCCCGATCGTTAGCTGTCCTCCAAGGGATTGTATGTCACGCTGTACATAAGTGTTAATACTTTGCCAACGGTTTTGCTGCGTTTGATTGCTGACAACCGTTGTATCTCCACTCGTCCTTATATTTGTGTTGGAGCGTGAATAAGTGGAGTAATTTCGTATACGCCAGGCACCGATATTCGCACCTGACCCTAGATTCAAGAATAGGTTATCGGTATCCCCACCGTTTTCACGTTGCCACGAATTACTTGCACTAACCGAGTAATTCATCAACACCGCCATTATTCCTTGATCCCACAATGCAGGGTCTACTGAATTGCGCGCGTGAAAACGTAATGCAGCTTGAGGAATGCTGATATCTAAGCGCTGGCTGTTAAAATCAAAATGCGTAAATGCTTCCGGGATATAATCCTCCAGCAAATCTACTATCGCATCTGGCTGCATTATATTCATTTTTGGAAACGCCGGGGTATTAACACCAAAGTCTTGCAATTGTTTGACAGTGATTTCAGGGACTAATGCCTGTGCATTCTGAACAAATTTCACTCTTCGAGTTTCAATGAAGTCATTGTTTAAATAAATATCAACAACATAAATCCCAGGTAGTTGCTCCCCTCGCGCAAAAGCACTTAAATCTATCATTTCCTGGCCCGTGTTTTTAAGTTCTATCGCATAGGGATCAAAAAACTCCTCCGCCTGTAATGCTGGCACAAAGAGCACGTGACCAAAAAAACAGAATAAGGTAATTGCGTATCAAGCAACAACCTCAGTGGCGAGAACAGAACCTTGAGGAAATCACCCGACCTTTTTCGAGAAAAAACAAAATACATAATACATCCTGTATAATGGCAGTCCATAAAATTAAAAGATAATATTTATTGACGGTATATATCACTATGCCCGCCATAATCATTAATTGCTTGCCACTCCACTGCGCCTTTTACCCCTAAAGGCAAGGATAATATTTGGGAACCCATTGGAGCTACCATTCCTGGTTCTTTGATCGAGTATCCACCAACGCTCAGATTGAAGAACGACACATGATATGGCGTGGGATTTGTCACTTTTAATTGAGAGCCACTCTGCGAAAACTGCAAAAACTTATAAGCTTCCTCTGGTTTACCTGTCAGATTTTCTGGGCGGTAAAAAAGTTTAATACGGGTACGAACAGCAATCTGTAAACGATTAGCCGTAGTATTGGGTACAGCAGCCACTGATTTAACACTCAACCAATAAACAGATTCACGATCCGTGGGCGAATTATCTGCGATTTTAATAATGCGTAATAAATTCTCCCGATTGCTATTCAATAGAAACAATGGTGGAGTGACAGTAAAAGGTACCTTTTTGTTATCAGTGTCAGAATAATTGTCCAACCAACTTTGAATAAGGTAATTAGTGTTTTTTTCCGGGTTTCTTACTGACAAAGAAACTTCTTTTTTATTACCGTCATAGATGACACGTGTAGCACCGACAATAACGCCTGCATAAGTTGCCCCACTAATAATTGTCAGCATGCAAAAAATAATGAAATTTATAAAATGCATAAAGCTCCTATATAGATATAATACATTCGGATAACGGTAATAGAAGATACAAAAAAGTAATGATATACTCTGCTCTGGTAACCAGAGCAGAGTGTGAAAATTAATTGTAATCAATACTAAACTGGGTAACAGCGTTTGCCTGACCAGGAGTGACAGTTGTATTTGTTGCCATATATTTAGCAACGAAACTCAACTCCCCAACAGAGTTTGAAATAGTAATAGGAGTAGATGTCTTACTTAAAGGAAGAAAAGTCGATGAATCCTTTTCATACAGAGCAACACCAATACCGGCAGCACCACCGGTAACGGCCAGAATATCATTATTACCGTTGGCACGTGCGCCATCAAAGCGAACCCCAGCCTGAGTAATGGAAGTATCACAATCCATTAAGTGGATGCTAAAAGCCACGCTGCCGGCTACATCCCCGGTATTTTTGAAACTACTGGCATCATAGTTACCTAGTAATTTAGTTTGGTTTTGTTCGGCTGGATCCACTGAACAAGTCGTAGCTATAATATTCCCGGTAAAATTTACAGTACCATCAATAGCATAAGAAATATTAGATAAGAATGTACCTGTGCATAATGTTAATACAAGCAGTTTTTTATTCACGATAATTTCCATATTTATGTATAAATTAAATATCCGTCTAAAACGGCGATTCATCTTCAACGAGCGTTACCGCTATTTAACTTTATTTAAAAAAATGAAAGGTCAATTTTTTTACTTATTCATCACCAATTTTAAACACCATTTTTTATCATCATAAACTTAAATAAATAAATAAAAAAATACTGATTAATTATTTTAGATTAACAAAATGGGGGGCAATTCTAAAAAAACTTAACTCAGCACGTTATCTGATATCAGGTTAGTATTATCATACGTTTATTTTTCACAACCAAAGTAAATGACTATTTATTTATATATAACGATATTTTATATCGTTCTATATCTCGAGCGAAACATGGCCTCGTAAACGCTCAGTTTTGATGAGCATTCTGTCAGAAGGTTGCTGGTTCGGTAGCGCCCTATGTACGACAAATACTGAAATAAACAGCAAAAAAGCAACCTACTGGCAGTAAAGCTGGCAACCATAACCATTGACCAGTCTCAGCTTGATTAAGTTGAATTAACGCTGAAATCTCCCGGATGAGGTCGATCTGTGAGCGTTGACGTCGCTACACGTATCAATCAACGGGCCGCAGATCGCCGCCTCCGGCAAACAAATGAAATCCATTTAGTTGATGTACCGATATCAGCAAAAAAACGCAGGATAAAAAACTTGCAGCGCAGAATGACTCACAGAAGAGCATAATTTTTTGCTTTGACGAACCGGCCACGGTGATGGACAAGCGCGACATTCCCAATAATTAGGGGTGAATCGCCCCAATTTTCCTGAAGAGTATTTTAGTAGGGAGCTCTGGCCGCCAGATCCCTCAGACGCTGGCGTTCGGCGGTAGACCACCCTCAACGTCACGGGCATTTCGCTCATGCTGGCGAATCCAGATGCGTAAGGTCTTCGGGGTGCAGCTAATCTTCGGGCAATGGAGCTGAGGGCCGCCTACTGTGAGTCGTATTCGTTCTGACTATCCAGCACCATGCGCACGGCCCACTAACGAACTTCAGGGAAAAACGCGTATTTTTAGTCATCCTGTGTACCTCTTGCTCAAAGAGTTTAGCCTCCGCATTACCGGAGCAGTTCAACCAAATGGGAAATTGTTTTTTGATCAATTTTTTTGCGTACGCAAAAAGTACTGCTGCCGAATTAACTGAATGGATAACCTCTGATACAGACTCAGCAATACGTGTATATTTCAATGCGCTCAGTACGCACGATGGTTTTTATGATTCGATACAGCTTACTCAGATCAACACTCGTAAATTATTTTGGGCTTGACTGGAAGATGTTTACTACCAACCACTGAATTACTGGGCCGAAGCGAACAAATTTTCGTTCATTTCGGCAATGGGAAATCAAGTAAGCGCAATGCTCAGGTCTGAACCTGTTATCATCAGTTAAATTTGTGAATTTGTTACACAAGCGGAATTTAAAACCTCGGTATAGTTTTAGCCGCCGAAAAAAATGTGGGATTCCGGCGTAAATCCCATAACTATTACTTTATAAAAATCGAAGTTTTATATTGCTAGTCACCTCTGGAGCGCCATAATTACGACAAATACTCTGTTTTGATGAACATTCTGTCAGGGAACCGCCACGTCTGCGCAACTGTGTACTCAATAACCACCTTAAAAAAGCAAAAATTTGACTTATAAGGAGAGATTGATGGATTTATATGAGGCATTCACGCATTACTTAAATGCCGGAAGTAGGGGATACGTTGACGGTCAACTCGCCCTCAAAACTGACCGGCTCTAGCGAAGAAGAAACCTTGCATATGAGAAATGTTGATAGCGCTGAGTGCTTCTGCGACCTCATATGTCTCGACACCTTCGGCAATTAGGGTCAGCCCCAGCTGTTTTGCCATCTTATTGATGTGAGTGATGATCGTTTTCCCTTTGCAATCCAGTACGTTAGACGTGAGTGACTTGTCTAATTTAATAATGCTCACATTAAATTCTATCAAGGCTGAAAAGGATAAATAACCGTGGCCAAAATCATCTAAAGCCAGCATTACACCCACTGCGTTTAACTCACTAAATAAACGTGATAGCGCCGCATTTTTCGATATTTTTTGAGATTCATTTATCTCAAGCACTATTTTTCCTTTATATCCGGATGCCATGAGATCCAGGCATAAAGCTAACACTCTCGAATCTGTATTATTAGCATTAAGATTGAAACTGAGATAGTGTATGTCATTGAAAATCTGGGGGTGCAACGTGATATTGTCTTTTACTTTTTCCATCATGTTAGAAAGATGCTGCATTTCGCTATTAGGATTATTTTGTAAATTGAAATCTTTTGGCGGGCTGTGCCATTTATCTTCGTTCAGCCATCTTGCAAGCACTTCGTAAGCAATAATCTCACCTGTTGAATAGTTAATGATCGGCTGAAAAAAGGCGTGGCGTGGTCGTTTTTATACACTTCCTGAGTCATTTTATTTCCTTGGTCATAGAAAATTTATCTCCATTCGATCTGAAAGCTATTGTTGGAGATTATTAATCCTAGACAGACTTTACATTACGACAATATGAGTAATCACCATTGCTTTCTCTTTTGCAAAAGTAGAATATGTTATAATTATCTATAATTTCCGTGGTATTCTCACTTTTATTTTTTAGATAAAAGTAAATGTCATAATTATCAGTGTCACAATTAATATTGTTTTTGTTTATAGCATTTTCAACCATACTAATAGCTTCACTTTTTTTATTGAAAGAAATGTCTTTTAATGGTTTTAAATCACACCGCTTATACTTAAAAAAAACAGATTCACCAATAAGATCATAATGGGTTTTATCAGAAGATAGCATAAACAAACAGGCAAGCATCAAGGTCATTGCGTAAGGCAACATGACTAAGACTCTTGAGTATGTCTTTTTTTCGGTTGCAGCAACTCCAACTGAAGATTTACTCTTTATTTCATCGGGGTTTGCTAACTCAATGACGTACTTTCTGTTAAATATAAATCCCTTCTTCGGCAAGGTTGTAATGTAATCCCTATCCCCTGTAACATTAAAGACGGCCTTTCTTAACATGCTTATATGATTATTAAGGTTGTTACTAGAAGGTGTTAATCCATGCTCTGACCATACTTTTTCCAGCAGGTAAACCCGGGTGACACCAGAAGGATTAATTAAAATCTCGGTAAAGAGACGAGTCGCTATTGCACTGATGTATAATGCTTTTTCATTATCTTCAAAATGATAAATGACATTTTCATCAGTATTTAATACTAGCTTTTTATCAATAATGAATTTCATCTTCATGCAACTCGACTATAGTAAGATATGATATTTTTAATGCAATAGTACACATAATAATGAATAATCCATCACGGACTATAAACGAATCATAAATAAACACAATGTTTACACTATACACATGAAAAAAGCTTTTTGTTGAAAATGATTCGTATTAATACTTATATAAAACAATCTCCATTATTTCCGTAGTCATATGACTTAGGAAGCCAACGAAAAAAATCTCTATTATTATTAATATTCAACTTTACCATCGCATTCCTTTTATATCGGCTTAGTGTTTTACCGTTGATACCTAGTTTCTCAGCAGATACTTTATTGTTTACACCTTCCACATAATAACGCATAACTTTGCTTTCAATTTGAGTAAGTTTTCTTTTGTCTTTAACTCTTTTTTTGAGCCAGGGTTTTTATTGGCATTTATATTCTTAACTTGACTTAAAAAATCGTTAACCGGCACCTGAAAACTTAGAGTATACCCCCTTACATACCCTATGCTTTTCTCATCTGCTGTTTCCATCCAAAAGATAGTGGGCAGATTATAATCACTCACCATTCCAAGCTTGTAATTAAGGAAGAATGACATTCCTATAATTGCCACTTGACATTTTTTAATGTTGTCTAGAGTGTCCTCAAAAACTACATGCATACCTTCTTTCGACAAGAACTCTGTTAATATGCATTTTACACCATGTACAAAGAAAAAATTTTTATCCTTCAGAAAAATCGTTACTGTTTTTTCTCCTTTATACATTTTTAATCCTTACATAAACATTAGAAGCTTTGATGAGTGGTGTTTTTGTGTATTCAATTCTAGAAATACATTTATATATTCTCCTTTCGGGGAAAGAAATGTTTTTTTCATGCTCAGGCAAAAAAACACCCTAATATTATTTTTTTATTAAATTTAAATAATATATTAGAAATAATTAGTTTTTATACACGCAACGTTTTTATTAATTAAGTTTTTATTAGAAATAAACGTCGCTCATCCTGCTCAAAAAGCGATCACAAGATGACTAGCTCTACCTTGTTAATCCCCTATCTGTATAGGAAGAGTCGTAATGGGGTCCGCTTGGAAAAGTAAAATATCCTACACTAAGCCTGTTTTTTGTTCAGACCACTATCCACAGAGCGTAACGAACGGCACATCCCTGAGCCCAGCTTATGATTAGTTCGGCGGACGTAATCCCATTCAATTAGCCGAAAATGAAAAATGCGCCATCAGCCTCCATTCAGAATGGCTGATGGTATTAAGAAATAAAGGTTAAATCAGTAAGCTGGCAGCCAGAATTTGATCCCGTAATTCCGCATTACGCGTCGTATCTAACTGGTGATTGAACAGTTCCCAGATTTCCGCAGGTTTGGCATCAAACTGTTCAACCATACACTTCAGGCGGTAATCATGACGAGTGAGCATGGGTTCCAGATCATCGAGTTTTCGAGACAATACGCTGTCAACCAGTTCTTCGGTAATAGGGCGCACTCCGGTGAGATAACCGACTTCCAGAGCGAGAGTTATATATTGCTGTACCTGCAATGGCGTACGTAATTTTGTTGCCGGGAGATCGATGGCTTCCTGCGTCAGTATGGCGTTGTCGCTATTCTGTTGCTCTGAACAACTCGCAAGCAGCCACTGAATGTATTCCCGCTGACTACCTGCGATACCATCAAGGTCATGCCGACACGATGGTTCACGTCAGGGAAAAAGCGGCAGAGAAATCCAGTTCCCCACGCACCGCCGCGTATATCGTGGCCTGCGAACGTATCCTGCTGGCTCGTAAAGATCGTGGTATCGATCCGGACTAAAACCTGACAAATGGTGAATCTTTTTCGGCTCACCGTGATGGACTTATGGATTAAACTGCCGTGATCGCCACTCGCTAGGCGTTAAATTTTCCCAGTGATGAAAAGCACGGAAATAGGAGTTTTGATCTTCATAACCCAACATGAAGGCTATTTCGGTCAGGGTTAGTTTCGGGTCGGTTAAGTAATTGAGCGCCAGAGAATGTCGGGTTTCATTGAGCAAACCCTGAAATGTCATTCCAAGCCCTGCCAGCTTACGTTGCAAAGAGCGCTCACTCATGGCTAATTCGGTGGCAATCGTTCGGATATCGGGCCGCCCCAGCGTAAGCCGGTGCTTTATCAAGCAACAAACTTTCTCTTTTAGACTCGTTTCCTGTCTTTGTTGCTCAAGCTGATTATCCAATGCCGGAAGCAAAATGTTCAGCAGCTCAGCATTGTAAGCCACAAATGTCGTGTGGAGCGTGTCTCGATGGAGACGCAGGCAATCCCGCCCCGCGCCAAAATGTACCGGACAGCCAAAATAATCCTCGAAGGCTATTTTTAGTGCCTTGTCTGCTGGACGGATCAACTCTACCCGGAGTGCACTCAGTGGTTGATGGGTGCCTTTACGGCCCAGTTCCAGAAAAGAAGCCAGGGTGATGTCTACCAGTGCAGGCGGCGTTCTCATGCTGTTTGCATATGCCCAGTTGACGTAAACGTCACAATAGTCGTCGAACGCATCTATCTTCACCGTTTCGGGCGAGCAGAGCCGCTTAAAGCGCGAAATACGTTGCAGGGCATCGTAAAAATCACAAGCATGATAAGCCACCATGAATGAAGGTGGCATCGCCGTTCCCTCAATGCCTTGCGCAATACGCAACCCAACTGTAGGTTCGCCAGCAAGGTGCTGCACCGAATTCCACAGGGCAAAAAATTCTGCCGTGGAATAATACCCTTTGCGAACAATTTCCACAGGATTGATATTTGCCTTATGCAGGATATCTATCTGTGTGAGGCCTTGTTGAGCGATGCTTTTCCAGACAACATCAGGCAATTTGATCCTGTCTGGAATGAGGGCACTGATGCTTTCAAGAAGACTATCTGTCATGACGACTTCCAATGCGTTTCAATATCCTATTCTCATTTCGCTTCATAAACAGGATGAGAAGAAATCAGTCAATCGCGTAGCCGCGGTCGATATAAAAGGTTCTCTATCGTACAGATCTTGATGGCTGGCACCTTCTACCCAAAATATCTCTTTAGGTTCCTGTGCATTGTCGAAGGCGCGTGAACTGTTTGCGGTTGTGATCGCGTTTTGTCCGATAATGACCAGCAATGGGCGTGACGCGAGTAAATGAGCGAACTGGAAACCATCAAAACTTGCGATGCGATCCACACTACTCCAGGTCAACTCTTTAGCTGAACGTGGGTGCTGCGCACGAGGCGTGCAATAGTAATCATACCCTTCGGACATAAATACTCCAGATTGGGCCGCTTCTTCTTTCGAGCGGGGAAACAGCGGAAAATACTGTACGGCTTCACCCTGTGCCTCGGCAGTTCGTGCCGCCGCCGCCGCGTCGAGCATACTCTGAAAAACAGCAGGATCCTGCTTTCCATCTGGCCCTTCACGGTAAATACTCCCCAAATCAACGCCGCTCACCGTCGCGGTCGCTTTAATGCGGTGATCGCCTACGGCGGCGGTCACGACATAGCCACCGGAGGCGCAAATCCCCAATGCGCCAATACGATCGATCGCCACACATTCTATTGTGCTGAGAAACGACACGGCGGCTTTAAAGTCTTCAACACGCTGAGCAGGCTCTTCGAGGCCGCGCGGCTCGCCCTCACTCTCTCCCTGATATGCGGCATCAAACGCTAATGTGACAAATCCTGCCTGTGCCAGGCGCGCCGCATACAACCCTGACGTCTGCTCTTTCACACCACTACCGGGATGCCCGACGATAATTGCCGGATATTTTTCTGTGTTAAGACTCTCTGGCGTGTACAGATGCGCGGCGATGTTCAAACCATTACTTTTGAAATACACATTGGTTTTCATGAGGTTTACCTGTTCGGGTTGAAATCGCAAGCATCAACGGTGATGCCCAACATACCAACAGTATATCTGCCTGCTTCAACCTGAGGATATGCGAATGGCGCCATTTAACATGCAAAACACGCCAGCATCTGTATGGATGACTTCAATGAGGGGTCTGGAAATTGTCCGACACTAAGCCTGCTTTTTCTGCTGGTTGAGGTTAGCTGGCAGGTGCTGCCAACACAAAAAGACTGCTACTGAGGTGGTGACGATTCAACTATTGATGCTGCCTTACGGGCGGTAAAGCTCAGGCGGCCGTAACATGTTCTTATTTAGACCGTGCTCATGGCAACGATGAAAAGCTCTTGCAGAGCTCGTCCGAAACTTAGGCCTGATGCTGGTTGATGCAAACCACTGTTGATCATAAGTGCTACTTCTGCTTTGCGCTATTCTAGAAAGCCTTTGCGACCATGCAACGGGCCAACAATATTTATTCCATTAGCTAACTTTTCTTTGTTACCCTGATAATCCACCAGGAGGATGGCGATAAACAGGCTATCAAGAAGATTTAACTGGACTATACGCGCTACGGCATTTTGTCCAAGCAGAGGACCGCTCATTGCCGGACTGAAAATTGACATGTCTGAGCATTGAGAAAGTGGGGAACCATCATTGTTGGTAATGCAGATTATTTTCGCTTTATGAGCCCGGGCCGTATTTACTGCATTGAGTATTTCCTGGGTAACACCAGTCTGCGAAATCGCAATTACCACGTCATGTTCATTGAGCTGGCTTGCAGCCATTAGCATTAAGTGAAAATCACTGTAGGAATGACTGATTATGCCGAGACGCAGAAGCTTATGTTCGAAATCCTCGCCTACCGACGCGGATCCACCGACGCCAAAAATGATGACCCTTCTGGCGCTAAATATCAGCTTTGCGGCATTACCGATTGTTCTGGACTCTGCTACCGAACGCGCTTCTTTCAGTGCCTGAATGCTGCTTGAAAAAACTTTATCCAGAACAGTATCAAGGCTGTCATGCTCAGTGACCTCCTCCTCCTTTTCAAACGGCAGCGAATCAAAATAGCTAATAAGAGAGCTGCGTAACTCTCTAAAACCCGAGAACCCAATCTTTTTTGCAACCTTCACGAGCAGAGGTTCAGAGACATTCAGCGCACAAGCAACTTCACGCAGGCTTGTTTTCTCCGAAATGTTTCCTTTAGCGATAAGCCACTCAACAATTTTGCGTTCAGTCGGGTTCAACTGTGACAGGGACATTTTTATCCGTGCACCAATTGCCAGCGGGCTGTCTGCGTCCTGAACTGCAAAGTGATTATCTGTCATTTTATAAGATATCTATCGTTTCTGTGTCGGAAAAAGTACTCATAGAGTAGCACACTATCCCGCACACGTTCAGCACACAGCTAAAAATTTTCACATCATGATCCCTAACCGTGAATAATTCATAATAGCAATTCAGATTACCCATCTAAGACTCGGCTGATTACCGCAATACCCTTCCCCCTCGACACATCAAGAATGCTAGCAACTTCACATTTTTGTGATGTATTGTGATTTTCACTCAAACATCAGATTGACCAAACAAAAACTTCACGGTAATAATTTATTTCGTGAAGTTGATGCAGGGAGCGGACATGCAAAACTTCGATTAGTTGTTCACTTTAAATTTCTCATTGTCCCCTGACATGGTCGAAAACATTATGAAAACAACGATATTCGGAATTCTTCAACGCACAGGGCGCTCGTTCATGCTACCTATAGCACTACTGCCTGTAGCAGGATTGCTGCTGGGATTTGGCGCGTCATTTACCAACCAGACCACCATTGATTCCTATGGAATCCAGTCTCTTCTGGGGGATGGAACAGTACTTCACACCTTGCTGACTGTAATGAAAAGTGCCGGCAGCGTGGTGTTTGCCAATTTACCGCTCATCTTTGCTATTGGTGTCGCGCTGGGAATGGCTAAAAAAGAAAAAGAAGTGGCCGCAATTTCGGGTGCTATCGGATTTCTGATTATGCACTCCACCATCAGTGCGATGCTCGATATTCACGGGCTGCTGGCGCCTGGCGCTCTTCCTGATGGGGCTCTGGGGATGACGCTCGGCATCAACTCCCTGCAAATGGGTGTCTTCGGTGGGGTGATTGCCGGGTTAGGCGTTGCGGCACTCCATAACCGTTATTATCGTATCGAACTGCCTACGACGTTCGCATTTTTTGGCGGAACACGATTTATCCCCATCATTTCAGCCATCGTCTTTACCGGCGTAGGTATCCTGATGTTCTTCATCTGGCCTGCTGTACAGAATGCCATTCTGCACTTAGGCGACCTGGTCAATAACGCGGGCTATGCAGGAACCTTCATTTATGGTTTTACAGAGCGTGCGCTGATCCCTTTCGGCCTGCACCATGTTTTTGCGATGCCCTTCCTGCAAACCGGTCTGGGAGGAACGCAACTGATAAATGGAGTGGCGGTATCCGGCGCAACGAATATTTTCTTTGCCGAGCTGGCCAGCCCGGACACCCAGCAGTTTTCTGTTGAAGCGACCCGATTTATGGCCGGTAAATTTCCATTTTTCCTGTTTGGCATCCCTGGCGCTGCACTGGCTATTTACCACACCGCGCGGCCAGAGAAACGTAAACTGGTTCTGGGTCTGTTGCTGTCGGCTACGCTCACTGCCGTACTTACGGGCATCACTGAACCTATTGAGTTCTCTTTCCTGTTTGCTGCACCGCTGCTCTATGGGATTCACTGTGTCCTAGCGGGTATTTCTTTCATGCTCTGCCATATTTTTAACGTGGGCGTAGGGCAAACATTTTCCGGCAGTCTGATTGATTTCGTGTTGTTTGGTGTGATGCAGGGCAATGCAAAAACGCACTGGATAAATGCGATTTTAATTGGGATCCCCTTGTTTCCTGTTTATTACTTCAGTTTCCGTTTCTGTATCAACCGCTTTAATTTCAAAACACCTGGCCGGGAAGACGATACGGACGAAACCAAGCTTTATACCCGTAAAGATCTTGATGCGAGAAAACAGAACAGTGGTGAGAGCGAAAAGAGTCAATCTCGCGATGACGTGTCGGCCTTAATTATCTCCGGGCTTGGCGGTGCTGACAATATTTCCGACCTGGACTGTTGTGCAACCCGCTTGCGTATCACTGTGCTGGATGAAAGCCTTGTTGATGACTCGCTACTGAAATCATCTGGTGCCAAAGGAGTGGTACGTAAAGGTAAAGGTGTTCAGGTCATTTATGGGCCATACGTAACTCTGATTAAGTCCAGCCTCGAAGACTGTCTCGGCGGTACCGCATAAATCAATGTGGAGAATGTCTCCTGATAATCCTTTTTTAAAGTGAGAGAAATGATATGAAAATTGCAATTGGCTGTGATCACGTCGGAATTATTTTAAAGCCTGCCATTACAGAACATCTGAAACAACGCGGCATTACTGTTATTGATAAAGGCGCACACAGCGACACACGTACCGACTATCCCCTCTACGGTAAAGCCGTTGCTGAAGCCGTCGTTTCTGGCGAAGCCGACCTGGGAATTTTAATTTGCGGCTCAGGCATTGGTATCTCAATTACCGCCAACAAGGTCAATGGGATCCGGGCGGTGGTGTGTAGTGAGCCCTACTCTGCAAAATTATCCCGTTCTCACAACAATACCAATGTACTTGCTTTCGGATCCCGCGTGATTGGCGCTGAGCTGGCAAAAATGATCGTCGATGCCTGGCTGGGTGCAAGCTTTGAAGGTGAGCGCCATCAGACTCGTCTAGAAATGATCGCTGAAGTTGAAAAGGAGCAGCAATGAGCCCTAAATTTTGCCCGTCGCTAATGTGTGTCGACTTCTCTCGCCTTGGCGAGGAACTGGCAAATCTTGAATCAGCTGGCGCAGCTTTGTTCCATATCGATGTCATGGATGGTCATTTTGCACCCAATTTTGCTCTTGGTCCGGAAGATATTAAAGCCGTATCAAAACTGGCGACAATCCCTTACGACGTTCATTTGATGGTGACAAATCCGGATCCTTATATCGATCGCTTTGCTGAACTGGGCTGTAGCATCATCTATGTTCACGCCGAAGCACCGATTCATTTGCACCGTACATTGACTAATATTCGCAGCAAAGGGATTAAAGCGGGTGTTGCGATCAACCCCGGAACGTCGCTGAACATGCTTGAAGAAGTGCTGGATGTAGTGGATGTGGTGATGATTATGTCCGTTAACCCGGGGTTTGCCGGCCAGCCTTTTATTGCTGCTTCGGTGAGCAAAATTCGGCGGTTGAAAGCAATGCTAGAGCAACATCAGAGCAGAACTCAGATTGCTATTGATGGGGCTATCTCGCCTGAAGTGGTCAGAACGCTGGGCACTGATGTCGACATGTTTATTTTAGGCACCGCGGGGTTATTCCGCAAAGATATGTCTTACTCACAGGCGATGACCGTTCTGCGCGAACAGGTTAATTTATCGGGTCAGGCAACAGCAGAAGCTGCAGAGAATATCTGAGGTTTTGATCTGCTTCACGTTGAGTGGCAGTCACAGGTAATGTTGGTGCACTATTAAACCCCCTTCAGGTAACATGCTGTTTCTATTCTGATGTTGCCTGCCTGCAGGAGAAAGAAATGAGTTTATCAGAAAAGTTTTTGTGGGGTGGCTCTTTATCAGCTGCTCAGTGTGAAGGTGCCTGGGATGAAGATGGTAAAAGCCCGGTACAAGTCGATTTTGGTGATCCAGGGTCAACAAACGACAGACGTTACATCCATTATCTTAATAAAGATGGATCCCGGGGAAAAATGAGGCAGTTTGATCATTTGCCAGAAGGCGCTAAGTATCAATTATTTGATGACATCAGATATACAAATCATACTGGTATCGATTTCTATCACAGATATAAAGAAGATATTGCATTATTAGCCGAGATGGGATTTACAACCTTTAATACTACCGTTTCCTGGGCGAGAATTTTCCCCAAGGGCGTTGAGGGAGGAGTGAATAAATCCGGTGTGGAGTTCTATCGCAATCTCTTTAAAGAATGTCGTAAGTATGGCATGGACCCAGTTATTACATTATACAAATATGACGAGCCTGTTTATTTAGAGAAAACGTATAAAGACTGGACAAACAGGGAGATGATCAATCAGTTTGTCGAGTTTGCGAGAGTTTGCTTTACTGAATACAAAGGCCTTGTAAATAAATGGTTAACATTTAATGAAATTAATATCCTTCTACACTTCGATGTGAAAGAAGGGAAACAAGTTGCTTATACAGAACTACATAATCAAATGGTTGCATCTGCCAGAGCAACAATTGTCGCCCATGAAATAGATCCGAATATCAAAGTAGGATGTATGATTGCTGGATACTGCTCATATCCTTATACTTGTGATCCCGAAGATGTAATTGCCAATTACAAGATATTCCAGAATTTATTTGGGTATTGTGCAGACACAATGGTCAGAGGATATTATCCTTCATATGCCTCACGCATTTGGAAGGAGAATGGGGTCAGTTTAACTATAAGTGAGCAAGACAAGAAGAATTTATCAGAAGGTAAATCAGATTTCCTTGCTTACTCCTATTATATGTCTAATGTGTTCACCACACATAAAGATGAAGGGGATGCATTAGGCGGTGCGGGTGTACAGCATTCAATTGTAAATCCCTACTTAAAAGCAAGTGACTGGGGCTGGCAAATTGATCCAACGGGTTATGAATATTTCCTGCATTTCATCTATGACCGTTATCAGATTCCATTATTTGACGTAGAAAATGGATTAGGGGCCCATGATAAAATTGATGCTGATGGAAAAATCCATGATACTTATCGAATTGATTATCACAGAAGCCACATCAAGAGCCTGATGAAGGCCCGGGAGGAAGGAATTGATATTTTTGGCTATACCTCCTGGGCACCTATTGATTTAGTCTCGTTTACCACTGGTCAAATGGATAAGCGATATGGCTTCATCTATGTAGATATGAATGACGCAGGTGAAGGGGATCTTCACCGAGTGAAGAAAGATTCATTCTACTGGTACAAAAAATGTATTGAATCAGATGGAAAGGATTTAGATTAATTTTGAACATGGCCATTCTGAAATCGATTAATTTAAGTAAGTGTCCTCCGGTATAACCGGAGGTTTTTCTATTTGAAATTTTACTAATTCGATGGCTTATCCATTCTATTAGCCAGGGAGCTTTGTCGCTGTATTGCCACCCAGTATTATTATTGCTGTCTTGCCTTTATCCGGAGTATGGTTTTCCGGGTGGTGTTAAATTCCTGCACAATGACACTGATAGTAATTCCGGCATCAATACGCGCAATCACAGTAAGTTGCTGTTCTTCGTTTAGTGTGGAAGGACGCCCGAACCGCTTACCTGCTGCTTTTGCTCTCGCAATACCCGAAGGGGGCGCTCAAGCAGCAGATCCCGCTCAAATTCTGCCACAGCTGAAATCACCTGCATCGTCATCTTTCCTGCGGGACTGGTGAGATCAACACCACCCAGAGCCAGGCAATGAACCCGTATGTCAGAATCAGCCAGCAGCTCAACCGTCTTTCTGATATCCATCGCGTTGCGTCCGAGCCGGTCAAGTTTAGTGACAATCAGTACATCGCCATTTTCCAGGCGATCAAGCAGTCGGGTTAATCCAGGAAAGCTGGAGAAAGGTTGTAATCACCCTACCGGCATTGACCGGAAATATTACGAATTTTGCGTGCTGAATGAACTGAAGGGAGCCTTATGTTCAGGAGACATCTGGGTATAGGGATCACGCCGCTACAGAAACTTCGATGATTATCTGATCTCATCTGGCGATTTTGAAAAATCACTCCGGGATAACCAGCTCCCCTTGCTATTGCGGCCGATTGCCATGAATACATCGAGAACCGTATGGCGCTTCTGTCATTGCGCCTGGAGGAAGTGAATGCGATGGCGCTGTCCGGTGATTTGCCCGATGTTGATATATCGGATAAAGGCGTGGAAATTAAAGAGCATTACACTGATACCGCAGGTTTCACTGAGCATGTTTTCGCGCTAATGCATCTGCTCGGATTCGCTTTTGCGCCAAGGATCCGTGATCTTCATGACAAGCGGCTGTTTATTCATGGAAAACTGAGTTGTATCCGAGGCTTCAGTCAATTATCTCCACAACCAGCCTGAATCTAAAGGAAATTGAAACCCACTGGCATGAGGTGCTGCGTCTGGCAAGTTCTATAAAGCAGGGAACGGTAACAGCATCACTGATGATGAAAAAGCTGGCCAGCTATCCGAAACAAAATGGTCTGGCAAAGGCGCAGAGAGAGATTGGACTCATCGAAAGATGCATTGTTTATGCTGGACTGTTTCCGGGATCCTTCCCTGCGTCGACGCGTACAGGCAGGGTTGAATAAAGGTGAGGCCCGCATTGATACCGCATTAGGAAGAAACGAAAAAATAGGTAGATTTGGCTATTTGGCAATTAATTAAACAGACGGGCGCAATTAACTGCACCCGTCTAAACGCAAGGTTACTGCATCACATTTTGCACGGTTTTCTGTGCGTTCAACAAATCCTGCTGTTTGGCCACCAGATTAGACATCATGGTGTTGTACTGCACCGCCTGCTGCTGCGTACGGAACTGTACGCCGCCGTTGTTGAAGCTCACCTGATTACCCTGAGCCTGCAGGTAATCCCCTACCTGCACCAGTTCTTGCACGAACCCTGCGGTGGTGGGGATGGTTGGCATCAATGCATTGGCCGGTGCTGTGACAATCTTGTCATACGCCTGGTTATACACTGCCTTCAGATCGTCCGGCTGTTTCAACGCTGTACGAGCGGTATCCGCCTGTGACTTCGCCGACTGGATCTGCTGCCCCAACAGGTTCAATGCTCCCACTGACTGCTGCAAGGTATCGCGCTTGCTCATGTAGTCTTGCGCAGTACGGATCTGATTAATCTGATCCAGCGCCGGGATCAGGCTGGCCTCGACCGATTTCGTCAACTGCTGGGAAAAGCCCACCAGAATGGCGTAATCACCCGCATAGGCACCAAATTTCTGCTTTTGATCTTCGCTCAGCGTCGGAATATGTACGCCGCTACGCATGACCGTATTCTGTAAGTAATCTACGAATGCCTTGCGCTGTTCCGGCTCTTTATCGCCGCAGGCGGTCAATTGCATAACCACCAACAATGCCAATATCGGTGCCAACCAACGCGCGAAGCCTCTGCTCTGGATCCCTACCGCCATGTGACATAACTCCTGTTATAAACGTACTTTTTATCAGGCTCCATGCCCCCTGCTGCACTCCGTGCGACTCTACCCATCGTCCTTCAAGCTACAGCGGCACTCACACATCCCGCAATCACTGACGTCAGTCGGCTCCAGGGAATGAGTAAGTTGGGCGCCTGACTGCAACTTGAAATCCATAAGGTATATAAGAATAGATCAACTGCCTGCGATACGATACGCGATTCCACTTTCGGCCCCAGAAAGGCAGAGCGTTTCGCGGGTATCGCCATAGATAAAAAGCGCCCGCAGGCGCTTTTTTCTAAGCTTCTCAGCCTTACTGCAGCACGGAAATATCCGCAACCTGCAAGAACAACTCACGTAACTTGCTCAGCAGCGTCAGGCGGTTCACCCGCACCGCTTCGTCTTCTGCCATGACCATTACGCTGTCGAAGAACGCATCTACGGTTTCGCGCAGGGCAGCCAGCTCAACCAATGCTTCCTGATAACGGCCTTCTGCAAAGAAAGGCTCCAGCTTATCGCGCAACACCACCAGATGGGTTGCCAGCTTCAATTCCGCCGGTTCTTTCAATACCGAAGCGTGAACATGATCCAGCAGCACATCGCTGGATTTAGCCAGGATGTTGGAAACACGCTTATTGGCAGCAGCCAACGCAGCCGCTTCTTCGAGAGTACGGAAGTGAGTAACGGCTTTCACCCGCGCATCAAAGTCTGCCGGTTTGGTTGGGCGGCGCGCCAATACGGCCTGGATAGTATCCACCGCATGGCCTTCTTCCTGATACCAGGCACGGAAACGGCCCAGCATAAAGTCGATGACATCATTCACCACATTGGTGTTGGTCAACTTGCTGCCGTACAGGCGCGCGGCCTCTTCGGTCAGGGTTTGCAGATCCAACGGCAGGTTCTTCTCAACGATAATGCGCAGCACACCCAGTGCGGCACGGCGCAGAGCAAACGGATCTTTATCGCCTTTCGGATGTTGCCCGATGCCGAAGATACCAGCCAGGGTGTCCATCTTGTCGGCAATAGCCAGTGAGCAAGCCACCAGCGACTGCGGCAGTTCGTCCCCGGCAAAGCGTGGCTGATACTGCTCGTTGAGCGCAACAGCGACGTCTTCAGCTTCACCATCGTGACGCGCGTAGTGCATCCCCATCACGCCTTGGGTGTCGGTGAATTCGAACACCATATTGGTCATCAGATCGCACTTCGACAGCAACCCAGCACGGGTGGCGTGGGTGACATCGGCACCAATCTGGCCAGCGATCCAGCCTGCCATCGCCTGAATGCGGTCTGTCTTGTCGCGCAAGGTCCCCAGTTGCTGTTGGAACAGCACGGTTTCCAGACGCGGCAGGTTGTCTTCCAGGCGTTTCTTGCGGTCGGTATTGAAGAAGAACTCAGCATCGGCCAAGCGCGGGCGCACCACCTTCTCGTTACCGGAGATGATTTGCTGCGGGTCTTTTGATTCGATATTGGCCACGAAGATAAAGTTCGGCAGCAGCTTACCCGCGGCGTCGTACACCGGGAAATACTTCTGGTCGCCCTTCATGGTGTACACCAGCGCTTCCGCCGGTACCGCCAGGAATTTCTCTTCGAACTTCGCGGTCAGCACCACGGGCCATTCAACCAATGAAGCCACTTCTTCCAGCAGGCTCTCGCTCAGATCGGCTTTACCGCCCATCTGCTGTGCGGCCAATTCGGCATCACGCTTGATCAAGGCCTTGCGCGCCTGGTAATCGGCGACCACTTTGCCACGCTCCAGCAGGAGTTGCGGATACTGATCGGCGCTATCAATAGTGAATTCTGGCTCGCCCATAAAACGGTGGCCACGGAGGGTACGGGCTGAATCAATACCCAGAACGGTGCCTGGGATCAGTTCTTCGCCCAGCAGCATTGTCACGGTATGCACCGGACGGACGAGCTGGGTTTCTTTATCGCCCCAGCGCATCAGTTTCGGGATCGGTAGCCTGGACAGTGCCGTGCCGACCATACCGGCCAGCAGTTGCTGTGCAGATAAGCCTTTCACATGGGCGCGGTACAGTAACCATTCGCCTTTATCGGTCACCAGACGCTCGGCCTGATCGACCGTGATACCGCAACCACGTGCCCACCCCTCGGCCGCTTTGCTCGGTTTGCCTTCAGCATCGAACGCCTGGGCAATCGCCGGGCCGCGTTTTTCGACTTCGCGATCAGCCTGCGCAGCGCTCAGATGAGCCACCTTCAGCGCCAAACGGCGTGGAGCGGCAAACCAGTTCACTTCGCCATGTTGCAGGCCAGCGTTATCCAGTTCAGCGGTAAAATTCGCGGCAAAGGCTTCAGCCAGTGAGCGAAGAGCCTTCGGTGGCAGCTCTTCGGTGCCGATTTCCACCAGAAAAGTCTGTTCAGTCATGGCTACCTCTGCTCTTTGTTTCTAAAACTGGCTTATTACACATCGGGAAGCCCAGCGCTTCGCGAGAAGCGTAGTAGGCCTCGGCAACGGCTTTGGTCAATGTGCGAATACGCAGGATATAACGCTGACGCTCGGTAACCGAGATCGCCTTGCGCGCATCCAGCAGGTTGAAGGTATGGGCAGCCTTGAGGATACGTTCGTAAGCAGGCAACGGCAGTGGTTTCTCCAAGGCCAGCAGGGTTTGCGCTTCCTTCTCATACTGCTCGAAGCAGGTGAACAGGAAGTCGACATCGGCGTATTCGAAATTATAGGTAGACTGCTCTACTTCATTCTGATGGAACACATCGCCGTAAGTGGTCACCCCTAATGGGCCGTTGCTCCATACCAGATCGTAGACACTGTCCACGCCCTGGATGTACATCGCCAGACGTTCCAGGCCGTAGGTGATTTCACCGGTGACCGGTTTGCACTCCATTCCACCAACCTGTTGGAAATAGGTGAACTGGGTGACTTCCATCCCGTTCAGCCACACTTCCCAACCCAGACCCCATGCGCCGAGCGTCGGGTTTTCCCAGTTGTCTTCTACGAAGCGGATATCGTGAATGGTCGGATCCAGGCCCAGCTCTTTCAACGAACCCAGGTACAGTTCCTGAATATTCTCTGGCGATGGCTTAATCACCACCTGGAATTGATAATAATGTTGCAGCCGGTTCGGGTTTTCCCCGTAACGACCGTCGGTCGGGCGACGTGAAGGTTGCACGTAGGCAGTAGCCATTGGCTCTGGGCCCAGTGCACGCAGGCACGTCATAGGATGAGAGGTCCCCGCGCCAACTTCCATGTCCAAGGGTTGAACGATGGTGCAGCCTTGGCGCGCCCAATAGTCCTGCAGTGTCAGGATCAGACCCTGAAAGGTCTTGGTATCAAACTTTTGCATGTTGAATTCGCACGCGATACAAGTGGATTTAATAGAATGGGCCAGTATACCCGTTGACCGTAAGATATACAGCCAGAATCCCGCAACAAGTGTAATCTTCGGCAGAAATGGCCAGTTGGCGCCGGTGGTTTGCAGCAAACAGCCTCATTGTGATGCCTCACTGAGGGTAGGGCGGATAAGCTGCAACTCTACCCCTAGCCTGATGGCATGTTTGGCGTTGGTGACACCCAGTTTTTGCACTGCATTACCCATATGGTATTTTATTGTCGTCAGCTTCACGCCTAATATCTGCGCAATTTCCTGATAGGATTTCCCCATACTTGCCAAGTAGAGCACTTCGTTCTCACGAGCGGAGAAAATTTCCTTGTCGTTTATTTTGTCAAAATAGGCGGGGCTGTTCAGTTCCTGATAAAGGGTGGTTAATTCTTCATGCGTCGTCATCAATAACATTTGCAGCTTGTCTTTGTTTTTTTCTATTTCTTCTATCTTGTCGGCACTTGGGTTATCCAACAGGAAAGACAATACCACCAGGTTATTATGAGCATCATGAAGAATGAACGTATAGCCATTAACCACATCATGCTCTTTGGCAGCCTCAAAGAGTTTCGAAAATTTAACCCCCGACTTGACCTTGATATTTTCGTCCCAAGGAAAGGGAGTGACTCGATTCGCTGCGGTGATCAGTACTGGGTCGATAAACTGGAAGTTATTCTTTTTGTAGATTTCGAACCAGCTAATTCCATCGGAGATAATTGAAAAGTTGGCCGGATTTCTTTTATTCATTATCGCATAAGCGTATTTTACACCGTTAAACTTAACGAGTCTGCTCCTTAATTTTTCCTTTACAATTTCATTGATATATTCATTATCGAAAAATGGGCTGGACACGATACATCTCCTTGAAAGAAAGGAGAAGTATAACATAGCCTGCTTGCCGAATGTAACGGCGACTAATTGTCAACCTGCCCTGAGGGAGGGATTTTAATTACATTGGCAATAACTCGATATAACCATCCATATAATTGCTATAAAGCAGGAAATAATATAGTCACATTGAGCAACCCATTCAGGTAACAGATAAGTTGATTCATTGGACCCGAGAAAGAAAGATGAATACGATTTTACTTGGCTGGAAAGTACAGGCTTACCAAGAAAAAGCGAGCGCTTCACGGCAAACGTTTTTGTTGGAAAGAGCGGGGGGCGGGGGTTATGGTAAGCCTATCGTATTGATTAAACTGGATTCCCTGGTGTTGGCAAATAAATCACGCGGCGGCTTTATTTTTCTTTAACATCTGGTTTAGCCCCCGTAAATCCCCCTACTAAAGTACAGTCGAACACTATACTTTTTCCTAGGGCATGTAAATAACCATAAGAGTAAGCTTTTGCTTATAACCTTTGATTCCTAAGAAAAATCTGCAATTTCAGCCAAAAACAGGCGAAATGTCCAGTACAGATATACACCTGAAAATTACCTTACTCAATTGAAATGAAATGGTTTATTTTTTGGTCGCGCCTGGGCTTGCTCCGTCTGCTGCAGCGCCGTATTTTTTTGGCTGTTTTGTGATTCCCGTCACGTAGACAAAGGATTAAACAGGCTTAACAAAACCCTATCCACCAGGCCTGGTGCTTCAGACCCGCTGGAAAAGAGCATCAGAACCGGGCACTGACCCCAACGTTATACATAAACTGTTCACCGCTGCTCAAACCGCCGGTCTGCGAAACGGTTGCAAAGGCCGCCACCTGCTCGGTCAGTGGCATATTCGCCCCTAAAGTCACATCCACCCAATTGTTATCCTGGCCTGCGCTATCGCGGGTAAATGACGTTTGTGTCGACTTCAAACCACCACCGGCCCGGTAGACATCATCACCAAACTGGTGCTGATAGCTCACCTCGGCATACGGGTTAACTCTGCCAAGCTGGGTATCCAGCCGCCATCCCAAGGCCATAATCTGCGAATGGTAAGTTTGATCGTTAAAACGCATCGCGGTGCTGTCATCACCATTTTCGCTATATCCTGAGACATTGCTGTAATCCCAGGCGAACTGGGCCATCGGTCCGGTCGTCAGGTATGACGTGAGCGGGAAATCATAGCCAGCAGTAACGCGCGCGCCCCACTGTTTACCATTTGTGTCACCGGTTTCCGTTCGCGTCAGTGAGCCAAGCTGCATACTGCGGCGAATATCATCGTAGTTCACGCTGGCATAGTGCAAATCGGCATTTACCCATCCTTGCTCAAACAACGTCAGGGCGCTGAACGCGGAGAACATCAGGCCGCGCGCCTGGTATTCGTAACGACTGGAAGGTTGCTGATCGTCATTGGAGCCGGACACCAACGCGCCAATCAACCATTCATCGCTCAGTTGATAGTCCACGCCTACCGTTAGATTATGCGTGGTGGCATTACCATCCCCTGCCACCTTATTGGCAGAGTAGTCATAATGTTGCCCGGCATAACCGCCGAATACTCCCAGAGACCCTGGCGGGTTACCGCCGGATCGCAACTGCTGAAAACGGCTGTCGAGAGTGGCGCGGCTGTCACGTGCGAAGGCCGCTGTCGCCTGATTAAGCGCCACCGCCTGTGCCGGGCCATCAAGAACCGCCTGCATATAGTCGGCAATCAACTGGTGGGCCTGCGGGCTGGGGTGGAAATGATCGGCGAACAGATAAGACTGTTCGGTGTTAAAACCAGGCATCGCTGAGCTGCACACCGCCGAAGAAACACCGGCCGGGCAGGCCATACCGGCGGTATTGGTAAAACCAAACTGCCCAGGGTTGGCGATCACCTCACTGAACAGTTTATTGATATCTACCCGCACGATATTGCCGCCGCCCTTTGCCAGCAGGCGATCCTCGTTCTGGTTATAGAAATCGGTAAGCTGGCCTGCCTGAGCGCTGAAAGTGTCAAAAGCGGCGATCAGTTGCGCAGCAATCGCCTGTTGTTCCAGCGGATTGATGCTGCCGAATTGCGCAGCGGCACTCAGCGCCTGGTGAATCGCTTCCTGGCGCGAAGCAGTATCCGGCGTCGCCAGGGCATTGAGCCTGGCGTAAGCCGCCTGGATCGCCGCCCCCTGCACCGGGCCAAGCGCCTGCTGGATAATCAGTTCCATCAGTTGGGGAGTCGAGCCGATATTTGGCACCGTGGGGACTATCACCGTCCCGGCACCGGCATTCAGTAAAGAACGAACCTGGCTAGCCGCCGCAGCAGCGCTGGTATAAGCCATTTCCGGTGCGGTGTCCGGGTTCATGGCAGCAGCAGCCAGATCGTTGCCGCCAATCCAATGAATATACAGCCCTTCCGCCCCGGCCTGGCCATTGACCCGCGCAAGATAATTTTGCACCTGATCCTGGGTATTGTCCGCCGGGTTAAGCCCCGGTACGGCCACACCGCCGCCAGCAGCATAGTTATAGCCTTCGTTGTCCGACGCAATCAGCGCGGCACCAATCCGCTGGCCCAGGATTTCGTCATACAACAGATGTTGATTGCTGTCATAAGTGAATCGGCCATTGTTGCCGGTATCACTCAAGCTGTCACCAAACACGTAAAGTTGATCGTAAGCCTGCGCCGGAGCACTGAGGCAAAAAGCTAACACTACGGTAAGCATCGCCGGGCGAGGCACGCATCGTTTTATCAGAGGCATTAATAGACTCCTGAGAGCCAGAAAATAAAAGAAGCACCTTTCTTATCGTTGGCCGTTATCACCGCAGCCATCTAGTAAATATTGCGGGCTTTCACACAACGTCAAGCCAACTGATGAGAAAACCCTCCATAGACTTGCCAAGCTGGCAGCTTCAGGTGATATTAGCTGTAAATAAACACAGCATAAGGAACAGCAATATGAACAGTGAACGTTGCGGTTGGGTGACCACCGATCCGTTGTATCTTGAGTATCACGACAAGGAATGGGGTACACCAACCACCGACTCGCGCGAACTATTCGAAATGCTGTGCCTGGAAGGCCAGCAGGCTGGCCTTTCCTGGATCACTGTGTTGAAAAAGCGTGAAAACTACCGCCGCGCCTTCCATAACTTCGACCCACAGCGCGTCGCGGCGATGACCGAACAGGACGTCGAAACCCTGCTGCAAGATAGCGGGATCATCCGCCATCGCGGCAAGATTGAAGCCATCATCACCAACGCCAGAGCCTATCTGGCCATGGAAGCGGCGGGCGATAACTTTGTTACCTTTATCTGGCAATTTGTCGAAGGCAAACCGCTGCTGAATAAATGGCAGGCGCTGAGCGAAGTGCCTGCCAAAACGGAACTTTCCGATGCCATGTCCAAAGCGCTGAAAAAGCGCGGTTTCAAATTTATCGGCTCGACCATCTGCTATGCCTTTATGCAGGCCAGTGGGTTGGTGAACGATCACGTTACCAATTGCCTGTGCTATCCAAAACAGTGAAAGACGAGATCCGCATTGCCTGCCCGGCAGACCTTGAGCCGCTGATGGCATTGTGGTTGGCAAGCACCACCCGCGCCCATCCGTATGTGGCAGCAGATTACTGGCAACAAAGTGCCCAGGTGGTGCGTGAAAGCTATCTGCCACGCGCCAGAACCTGGGTTTACCTGCATAACGGGCAGATTGTCGGTTTTATCAGCGTGCTGGATGAGCGTTTTGTTGGCGCACTGTTTGTAGAGCACCTATTCCACGGCAAGGGAGTGGGAGCAGCGCTGATGGCGTACGTGCAGCAATCCCACGCCTGGTTGAGTCTGGAAGTGTACGAGCAGAATCTGCGGGCCTGCGGTTTCTATCACAAGCACGGCTTTCGTGTAATGCAGCGCCAGTTCAACCAGGAGACCCAGGCCTATACGCTGATCATGAACTGGGCCAGTGCCGAACTGCAACCCCCCGAGCCGTAACGGGCAGGCTTTGTCATCCCTGCCCGCTTCTGGTACTTTGGCGGCTTACCTTGTCAACGGGATCCCGCATGTTTACCCATATCGCCTTATCCACGCTCAACGGACTCGAATTGATGGTGTATAACTACGTCATCAAAAATAAAGACCAGGTAATGTATATGACCATCCGTGAACTGGCGGATGGCGCCAAGGTATCCACCACCACGGTATTGCGTTTTTGTAAAAAAATGAACTGCAGCGGTTATTCAGAATTCCGTATTCGCTTTAAATTATATCTGGAGCAAGAGGATAAATTGTTGCCAACCTCCGGCGTCAGCGAAATTGTCAGCTTTTTCAAAAGTATTAATAACGAAGAGTTTGAGCAGTTAATTACTCGTGCCGCTGAACATATCACCGCAGCAGACCGTATAATTTTTGTCGGGGCGGGCACGTCTGGTACTTTGGGTAAGTATGGTGCACGTTTCTTCTCTAACGTGGGCAAATTCAGCAATTATATTGATGATCCCTATTACCCGATAAGCACCGATATGTATAAGAACGCAGTGGCGATTATTTTATCCGTCTCCGGAGAAACGCCGGAGATCCTCAAACTGGCCAGCCAGTTCAGCCTGCATAACTGTAAAATAGTCAGCCTCACCAATAGCGAAACCTCTTCACTGGCACGCATGGCGGATTTCAATCTCTCTTATCATATGCCGCAGATCCGGATTGCCAGCGAGTATGATATTACCACTCAGGTACCGGTAATTTACATGCTGGAAGCTATTGGAAAAAAGCTGGCCAAAAATCTCGGGCACTAATTGTATATTTAAAAAACACCAAAATAACATGCTGTTTTTTAATTGTGACAAATCACTTTGGTGCTATTTTGTTATATAGTGACAATCCTTTCCACTTTGCTACTATCCTGAATTGAACTCACCGGATGTCTTATAAAAAGCCTTTTTTCTGTCCCCCCACAGATGGAGTTACGTTGATGGCAATTAATTATGCTGATTCAGCAAAAGAGATCGTGCGCCTGATTGGCGGTGATAATAATGTGATTAATATCACACATTGCGCTACTCGATTGCGGTTTGTATTAAAAGATAATAGCCAGGCAGATAAAGACACTCTTAAACGCGTTAAAGGCGTTATTACCGTCATCGAATCCGGTGGCCAATTGCAGGTAGTGATCGGTAACCACGTCGGTGATGCCTATCAGGAAGTGCTCAAGCTTATCAACGTGGATGAAAATACGGACACCCGCGCACCGAATGTCGGTATCGTCAGCCGCTTGATGGATATCATCTCCAGCATCTTTGCCCCTTTCCTCTATCCCTTGGCCGCCTGCGGGGTATTGCAGGGGTTAATCTCGCTGTTTGCCGCCCTGGGTTGGATGGATCCGGCCAGTGGTACTTATCGTATCCTGAACTTTGTTTCTTGGACCGGTTTCACCTTCCTGCCGGTAATGGTGGCTTTTACAGCGGCAAAAAAATTCAACGTCAACCCTTTCACC
Organism: Serratia sp. L9; assembly: GCF_050632285.1. Taxonomy (NCBI): domain Bacteria; kingdom Pseudomonadati; phylum Pseudomonadota; class Gammaproteobacteria; order Enterobacterales; family Yersiniaceae; genus Serratia; species Serratia sp. L9. The sequence continues at coordinate 1,092,659 of NZ_CP192591.1, forward strand.
GCGGTCATTGCCGCCTGTGCGTTGGTCTCACCAGACTATATGAACATGCTCACCGCCAATAAAATCCTGTTGGTGAACTCGGCCGATCCGGCCATGCAGGCGCTGATGCAGGAGGCCGTTAATAACCCGCAGATTGCCCGGGTGCTGGCAGAAGTCGCGGGTATTCCGATTAACGCCGATCCGCTCACCTTCCTGGGCATGCCGATACAATATCTCAGCTATACCGCTTCGGTGATCCCCATCATCCTGATGGTCTGGATCATGTCCTACGTGCAGCGTTTTTTTGAACGTATTCTGCCGCTGGTGATCCGTAACCTGTTCACACCGATGTTCTGTATCGCAATTATGGTGCCGCTGACGCTGCTGGCCTTTGGCCCGATCGGCAACATGATTGGCGGCGCGATCGGGGGCGTCTACAACACTCTGTATCACCTGAGCCCATCCATTGCCGGTTTTGTGGTTGGTGCAATGTGGATGCCGTTGGTGACGCTAGGCGTTCATTGGGGGATCACCCCGGTCACCGTGGGCAACTATGCCACCCTGGGTTATGACACCTTTACCGGCCTGCAAGCCTCACCGGTATTTGCCATGGCCGGTGCCGTGCTCGGCGTTTATCTGAAATCCAAAGACCCGGAAATGAAGCGCGTGGCGCTGTCTGCGGGCATGACCGGTCTGTTTGGCATCACCGAGCCCGCGATTTACGGCGTGGCCCTGCGCCTCAAACGGCCCATGATTTGCGGCTGCCTGGCCGGGGCAATAGGCGGTTCGATTGCCGGGGCTTTCAATGCAGTGTCCTGGAGTTACTGCCTGCCGGGCATTGCCGTGCTACCGGTATTCTTTAAAGAGGGGCACATGCCACAGTTCCTTGGGCTGTTGCTGTCGATCAGCGTGGCCTTTGTTCTGGGGGCCGTGTTTACCTATTTGGCTGGTTTCAAAGAAGACTTACCGGCCAAAGCGACACCGCTCACCAAGCCTGAAATGGCATAAATTCATCGACACAAGAGAAGCAGAGTTATGAAGAAACAGTTACCGGAAGATTTCCTGTGGGGCGGCGCAGTGGCGGCGCATCAGGTTGAAGGCGGCTGGGATCAGGGCGGCAAAGGCCCAAGCATTGTTGACGTACTTGCCAGCGGTGCTCACGGTGTAGATCGGACCATCACCGACGGTATTGAGCCGGGTTATCTCTATGCCAACCACGACGCGGTGGATTTCTATCATCGCTATAAAGGCGATATCGCGCTGTTTGCCGAAATGGGTTTCAAATGTTTTCGTACCTCGATTGCCTGGTCGCGCATTTTCCCGCGGGGGATGAGCTTGAGCCAAACGAGGCTGGGCTGGCGTTCTACGATAGCCTGTTTGACGAGTTGCTGAAATACGGCATCGAGCCGGTGATCACGCTTTCACACTTCGAGATGCCGTGGCATTTGGTGAAAGAGTACGGCGGCTGGAAGAACCGAAAAGTGGTGGATTGCTTTGTGCGCTTCAGCGAGGTAGTGCTCAAACGCTACCAGCACAAAGTGAAGTACTGGATGACCTTCAACGAAATTAACAACCAGCGTAACTGGAAAACCCCGCTGTTCGGCTATTGCTGCTCAGGAGTGATCTTCACACAAGAGCCCAATCCGGAAGAGTGTATGTATCAGGTGCTGCATCACCAGTTTGTCGCCAGCGCTCAGGTGGTGAAGTTGGGGCATGCCATCAACCCGGCACTGCAGATCGGTTGCATGATTGCCATGGTGCCGCTGTATCCGTTCTCTTGTAACCCGGACGATGTGATGCGCGCGCAGGAAGCCATGCGTGAACGCTTCCTGTTTGGCGATGTGCATATGCGGGGCTATTACCCTTCGTACATTGTTAACGAGTGGCAACGCAAGGGGTATCACATCCAGATGGAGCCGGAAGATGAGCAGGTGCTGCGCGAAGGCTGTGCCGACTATATCGGCCTGAGTTACTACATGAGTAACGCGGTGCAGGCCGATGCCGTTGGCGTTGGCACCGCGCTGGCTGGCTTTGAAGGCAGCGTACCGAACCCGTATGTCAAAGCCTCTGACTGGGGTTGGCAGATCGATCCGGTTGGGCTGCGCTATACGCTCAATATTCTGTATGAACGCTATCAGAAACCGCTTTTTGTGGTTGAAAACGGCTTTGGCGCGGTGGATAAACCCGATTCTGAAGGGAAAATCCACGATGACTACCGCATCGCCTACCTGCGTTCCCACATTGAGCAGATGAAGAAAGCAGTGATCGAAGACGGTGTCGAACTGATGGGTTACACCCCTTGGGGTTGCATCGACTGCGTGTCCTTCACCACCGGCCAGTACAGCAAACGCTATGGCTTTATCTATGTGGATAAGCACGACGATGGCAGCGGCACCTTCGCCCGTTCCAAGAAGCAGAGCTTTGACTGGTATCGCCGCGTGATTGCCAGCAACGGCGAAAGTTTGACCTAATCGTTGTTAACGCCCCTCTCAACCTTTGAGAGGGGCTACTTATCCGAAAGTCCGGCTCTCTCCCTGCTGATTCAGTTTTCTCTGGTTCCCTTTCTGTCATTTGATGGCTAACTTGCCCTGCCGGAAACGCGTACTTTTTTACAGGTACATAATTTGTCACGCTTTTCCCGGAACTGCCGACCAGAAAGCACGTCTTATTAGCGCTGTACTTTGAGCGCTCGCTGTAGAATGCCGATGATTTAGCACACCCATATTGGGTTTGCGCGCGCAGATCTCACTGCCACTTAAGGAAGAAACAATGAAAAAACGCATTGCGATTATTGCTGGTGCAGTAGCCGTAACCATGGCGCTGTCAGCCTGTACCACCAACCCTTACACCGGGGAATCAGAAGCCGGTAAATCCGGTATTGGCGCTGGCGTTGGCGCAGCTCTGGGTGCCGGTATCGGCGTGCTCTCTTCATCGAAAAAAGACCGCGGCAAAGGCGCACTGATCGGTGCCGCCGCAGGGGCCGCACTGGGTGGTGGTGCCGGCTATTATATGGATGTGCAGGAAGCCAAACTGCGTGACAAGATGAAAGGGACCGGCGTCAGTGTGACCCGCCAAGGCGATAATATCGTGCTGAATATGCCCAATAACGTCACTTTTGATACCGATAGCAGCACGCTGAAACCGGCGGGCGCCAATACCCTGACCGGCGTGGCGATGGTTTTGAAAGAATATGAAAAAACCGCCGTCAACGTGGTGGGTTACACGGACAGCACCGGGGCACGCGCACATAATATGACGCTGTCGCAACAGCGTGCAGACGGAGTGGCCAGCTCACTGATCACCCAAGGGGTAGCGGCCAACCGTATCCGCGCTACCGGTGCTGGCCCGGATAACCCGATTGCCTCTAACAACACCGCGGAAGGCAAAGCACAAAACCGCCGCGTTGAAATAACCCTCAGCCCGCTGCAGTAATACCCTGCGGGGCCTGGCCCCGCATTTTCATTTCCGCCACGCCGGCCCACATCCTGACATCGGTCATTCCCGGCTTTGCACCGGGTGTGTTAGTCTCCTTGGCAATCAAACACCGGGGAGATCGGCTGTGAGCAATGATAAAACCACGCGCACTTCAGTACGCGCCACCATCAGCGATGTAGCAAAGCACGCCCAAACGGGTAAAACCAGCGTGTCGCGCTATCTCAATGGTGAAAAACATTTGCTCTCCGACGCTCTGAAGCAACGTATCGAAACCGCGATCCAGCAGCTCGATTATCGCCCAAGCCAGATGGCCCGCAGCCTGAAAGGTGGGCAAACGCGGCTGATTGGACTGATCATTGCCGATATCACCAACCCCTACTCCGTCGACGTCATGCGGGGTATCGAAGCCGCCTGCCGCCTGCACGGTTTTACTTTGCTGGTCTGTAACACCAATAACGAGGTCAATCAGGAGCAGCATTACCTGCAACTGCTCAGCAGTTACCGGGTGGAAGGTATTGTGGTGAATGCGGTGGGCATGCGTGAGGATGCACTATTCATGCTGCAACAATCGATGCTGCCGATGGTGCTGATCGACCGCAAAATCCCGGATTTCGCCTGTGATGTGGTGGGTTTGAATAATCCGCAGGCAACAACTACCGCCACGGAGCACCTGTTGCAGCAAGGTTTTGAAGCCATTTTGTTCCTCAGTGAACCGATTGGCACCGTTAATACTCGCCTCGAACGGCTGGATGCTTTTCGCCAGACCATGGCCAAGCATCCGGATTTATCCGCCGAACAGGCAGAAACCCCGCTCAGTGACGGTAAAAACCTGGAAGAAGTATTGCAGGCTTTCAGTACGCGCCACCGGGGTATGCGCAAAGCGGTGATCTCCGCCAACGGCGCTCTCACGTTGCAGGTTGCGCGCGCCATGCGCCGCCTAGGCATGCAATGGGGCAACGATATCGGCCTGCTGGGGTTTGATGAACTAGACTGGGCAGAGCTGGCGGGCGTCGGTATCACCACGCTGAAACAACCCACTTACCAGATAGGCCACGCCGCATTGGAACAACTGGTGCAGCGTATCCAGGGGATGGATGCACCGGTTAGCGAGCAGGTTTTCTCCGGCGAACTGATCGTGCGCGGTTCAACCCAGCGCTAACCTTGTCCCCAGATGGGGCTCCTCATATCGGCTATTTTTCAGCCAACTCCGTGACTGCGATCATACTTCTTCATTCTGCCACTTCTCAATGGAACCGGTTCCATTTACCGTGATGGCATCAATAGCGGTGGCGATCCTCCCACCTCAGGAGCCCATATGAAGCAAGAAATCATCGTAGTGACCAACGCCTACGGCAGCGAAAAAGTCCAGCAACTGGGTGGCCAGGCGTCGCTGTTGCCGCTTATCGCCAACGCAGGAGCAGATGGCGTGGAGATCCGCCGTGAACTGCTTTCTCCGCAGGAACTGGACTGCCTGCCAGCCCTGGCACAGGCACTAGAACAGCATCAGCTCTGTGCAGTCTATTCAGCGCCTGAGGCGCTGTTTACCCCTCAGCATACCCTGAACCCCAACCTGCCAGCCTTTTTGGCAGAAGCGCAAATTCTGCGCGCCAGCCGGCTCAAGCTATCTCTGGGCCATTACCGGCCAGGCTTTGATTTTACCGAATTGAAAATAGTGCTGGAGCAATACCCAACCCAATTGATGGTCGAAAACGATCAAACTGCAGACTGCGGCATTCTGCCGCTGCTGAACGCCTTTTTCCATGCGGTCGAAGAGAACTCACTGCCGGTTGGCATGACTTTCGATATGGCTAACTGGCATTGGGTGGGGCAAGACGCCTTGGCCGCCGCAGAAAAGCTGGCGCATCAGGTTGGCTATATTCATGTTAAAGCCGCAACCCAAGGCCCTCGCGGCTGGCGGGCGATTGCACTGGATGAGACCGAGGGTAGCTGGCGCAAGCTGCTGGCCCGCCTGCCGCAGGATGTGCCACGTGGCATCGAATTCCCGCTACAAGGCGACAATCTGGAAGCGGTCACTCGTCACTACGTCGAACTTTTACGGTCGGAGCAAGCATGATGACAGCATATCCCCCGTTAGACGTGGTGACACTGGGCGAAGCCATGGCGATGTTTGTGGCAGCAGAAACCGGCGATCTGGCCGAGGTAGAGAACTTTACCAAGCGTATTGCCGGGGCCGAACTGAACGTAGCGATCGGGCTGGCCCGCCTGGGCCTGAGCGTCGGCTGGGTTAGCCGGGTTGGCAATGATTCCTTTGGCCGCTTTACGCTGCAACAGCTGCAAAAGGAGGGCATCAACGCCCGCCAGGTTAGCGTTGATGGTCATTTTCCAACCGGTTTTCAGCTCAAATCTAAAAACACCGATGGAACCGATCCCATTGTAGAGTATTTCCGTAAGGGATCAGCGGCCAGCCATCTTTCCACTGCCGATTTTAACCGCGACTATTTTGCCTGCGCGCGCCATTTACACCTGAGCGGCGTGGCTGCGGCCTTATCCCCCCAGTCTTTGGAGCTGTGCCATTTCGCCGCCCAAGAGATGCGTGCCATGGGCAAAACCATCTCCTTCGACCCCAACCTGCGCCCGGTACTGTGGCCTAGCCAGCAGGTGATGATCGACCAACTTAACAAACTGGCTTATGCCGCCGATTGGGTGCTGCCAGGGCTGAAAGAGGGCCAGATCCTGACCGGGCAATCTACCGCCGAAGGTATCGCCGATTTCTATCTGGAGCGTGGGGTGCAGGCGGTCATCATTAAAACTGGCCCGGATGGCGCCTGGTATAAAACGGCGGCAGGCGATCGTGCTACGGTTCCGGCGGTTAAAGTGACCAACGTCGTTGACACCGTGGGTGCCGGGGACGGCTTTGCTGTGGGTACATTGAGCGCCCTGCTGGAAGGCAAAACGCTGAAACAGGCGGTGCAACGCGGCAATAAGATCGGCTCGCTGGCAATCCAGACCATCGGCGACAGCGAAGGGCTGCCAACCCGGGCCACACTGGCGGAATAAATAATCCAACATAACCGGCTTCTCCACACGGCGCACGCCTCTGGCCCTACAACCAGGTTCGCCAGGAGAACATCTATAGGAACCTGAACATGAATACAGCAACCGTTGCGGCAAAACGCTGGTGGTACATCATGCCCATCGTGTTTATTACCTACAGCCTGGCCTATCTGGATCGAGCTAACTTCAGCTTTGCCTCCGCTGCCGGTATCAATGACGATCTCGGCATCACCAAGGGCATGTCGTCATTGCTCGGTGCCCTGTTCTTTCTGGGCTACTTCTTCTTCCAAATCCCCGGCGCCATCTATGCCGAACGCCGTAGCGTAAAAAAACTGATTTTCTGGTGCCTGATCCTGTGGGGTGGCTGCGCCTCATTAACCGGGATGGTGAGCAATATCCCGATGCTGGCGGCCATTCGCTTTATGCTCGGCGTGGTCGAGGCGGCAGTGATGCCAGCGATGCTTATCTATATCAGCAACTGGTTTACCAAGTCTGAACGCTCGCGTGCCAACACCTTCCTGATCCTCGGCAACCCGGTAACGGTGCTGTGGATGTCGGTGGTCTCCGGCTACCTGATCCACGCCTTTGGCTGGCGTGAAATGTTTATCATTGAAGGGGTTCCAGCGGTGATCTGGGCATTCTGCTGGTGGGTACTGGTGAAAGATAAACCGGCCCAGGTCGGTTGGCTGAGTGATGCAGAGAAGCTGGCGCTGCAACAACAGTTGGAGGAAGAGCAGAAAGGCATCAAAGCCGTGCGTAACTACGGCGAAGCCTTCCGCTCCCGCAACGTGATCCTGCTGTGCATGCAATATTTCGCCTGGAGCATCGGTGTGTATGGCTTCGTGCTCTGGTTGCCTTCCATTCTACGTAGCGGCATGCAGATGGGCATGGTCGAAGCCGGCTGGCTTTCTTCTGTGCCTTATCTGGCGGCGACCATTGCGATGATCGTGGTTTCCTGGGCATCGGACAAAATGCAGAACCGCAAGCTGTTTGTCTGGCCGCTACTGCTGATTGGCGCGTTGGCGTTCTTTGGTTCTTATGCCATTGGGCCAAATCACTTCTGGATTTCTTACGGCCTGTTGGTGGTTGCCGGTGCCGCCATGTATGCCCCTTATGGCCCATTCTTCGCCATCATTCCTGAAATGCTACCGAAAAACGTCGCTGGCGGTGCCATGGCGCTGATCAACAGCATGGGTGCGCTGGGTTCCTTCTTCGGTTCCTGGTTTGTCGGCTACCTGAACGGGGCCACCGGCAGCCCGGCAGCCTCTTACATGTTTATGGCGATTGCGCTGTTGGCCGCCGTAGGACTGACGCTGATCGTTAAGCCCACTAGCAACGAAGCTCAGCCAAAAATGGCCTGATCTCGTTATACTTTGTGTTCTATTGAATATAATGCCCAATGGATTTCAAGTTGCCGCTAGGCGGCAGATACGTACATCCCCCGGAGCTTACTAAGGTCAGTGACTGGGGGTGTGCTGATAGCCAACAACGCTGCAGCTTGCAAGACGAAGGGGATTTTGGAGTTTGTGATGAAACCATCCATTGTGTTGTACAAAACTATTCCTGACGATCTGCGTGAACGGCTGGACCAGTACTTCACCGTGCATGCCTTTGATGGCTTGCATCCAGATAACTCGGCAGCCTTGGAACAGGCCCTGCAACAGGCCGAAGGGATCCTCGGTTCCGGCGGCAAGATTGACGAAACCTTTCTGCAACGGGCACCTAAACTGCGTGCGGCTTCAACCATCTCCGTGGGTTACGACAACTTTGACGTCGAAGCGCTCAACGCCCACAACGTGTTATTGATGCATACCCCCACCGTGCTGACCGAAACCGTGGCCGACACCCTCATGAGCCTGGTACTGGCCAGCGCGCGCCGGGTGGTAGAAGTGGCTGAGCGGGTGAAATCGGGCGAATGGCAGGGCAGTATCGGGCCGGATTGGTACGGTGTTGACGTGCACCATAAAACTCTGGGTATCCTCGGCATGGGTCGCATCGGCCTGGCACTGGCGCAACGTGCACACTTTGGCTTTGGTATGCCGGTGCTGTATAACGCACGCCGCACTCATCAAGAGGCCGAGCAACGCTTCAACGCCCGCCGCTGCGATCTCGATACGCTGCTGGCCGAATCTGACTTTATCTGTATTACGCTGCCGTTGACCGACGAAACCTTCCATATGATTGGCCGTGAACAACTGGCGAAAATGAAGCAGAGCGGCATTCTGATCAACGCGGGCCGTGGCCCGGTGGTGGATGAGCAAGCGCTGATCGACGCCTTGCAGAATGGCACTATTCACGCCGCCGGGCTGGATGTTTTCGAGCAGGAGCCATTACCGGTCGACTCGCCGCTACTGAAGTTGCCTAACGTGGTTGCCCTGCCGCATATTGGTTCCGCGACCCATGAAACCCGTTATGGTATGGCCGCATGCGCCGTGGATAACCTGATTGCTGCGCTGACCGGCACGGTAAAAGAAAACTGCGTAAATATGCAATTACTGGAAAAGTAAGGTTTATCCGATGCCAGCTTGTTGGGGGCTGGCATCGCTTCGCCATAACAAGAAATGGCGCGGGGGTTCATCTGCTGATGCAGAATACGGGCAATCCGTTTGCCACAACCGCTTCAATTGATCGGCTGGCGAAAGCGTCAGGCTGCTCGCCGATAGTTGCGCGGGTTGTTCTCTGCCAAGAGTGCAAACGCTCATCTCTCGCGTCAATAAAACCCCACAAACCTCTCCCCCTTCTCCCTCCGCCCTCAATTTCCTGCCGTGGGATGAGGCGGTTTTTTCACTATCCATCAAACTGGCATTACCCTAGGATAAAAACGCTTCCTGCCACGAGTAAGGAGAGCCATGAAACGCCTGACCCTTCCCCTTTTGATGCTGCTTTCACCCGCAGCGCTGGCCAATTGGACACTGCAAAACTTCCCGGCCTTCAGTGAATCCACCAGCGGCCTGTTTACCAGCCAGGCCACGCTGCCCAAGGGCCAACTGCCGCTACAACTGTATCAGAACCAACAATGCTGGCAGCCCATCGGGGCGATAAAGCTGAACCAGACTCTCTCATTACAGCCTTGTGCCGATAACGCCCCAGCCAGTTGGCGGCTGTTTCGTGATGGTGATTATCAGGTACGTATCGATACCCGCAGCGGCACTCCCACCTTGCAGCTCAGCCTGAAAGCCGAACCGGAAAAAACCGTGGCCGCCGTGGCGCGGACTTGCCAACGCTGGGATGGTCAACCGATCACGGTAGCGGTTAAGGGGACTTTTGCCGAAGGCGAAACGGTGCGTGATTTTTACTCCGGCCAAACCGCCACCGTGGTTCAGGGCCAGATCCGGCTGCAACCGGCCGCCAACAGCGGTGGCCTGCTCTTGCTCGAGTCTGCCAACACATCACCACAGGCCGCCTTCAACTGGCACAATGCCACGGTTTACTTTGTGCTGACTGACCGTTTTGAAAACGGCAACCCCGCCAACGATCACAGTTATGGCCGCCGTAGCGACGGTATGCAGGAGATCGGGACCTTCCACGGTGGCGATCTCGCCGGGCTGACGCAAAAGCTGGATTATCTGCAACAACTGGGGGTCAACGCGCTGTGGATAAGCTCGCCACTGGAGCAGATCCACGGTTGGGTCGGCGGCGGCACCAAAGGCGACTTCCCGCATTATGCCTATCACGGTTACTATCATCTGGACTGGACCAGACTCGACGCCAATATGGGTAACGAGCAGGATCTGCGTAATCTGGTGGAACAGGCTCACCAGCGCGGGATCCGCATTCTGTTTGACGTGGTGGTCAATCATGTCGGCTACGCCACGCTGACGGATATGCAGCAATTCCAGTTCGGTTCGCTGTACCTGAAGGGCAGCGAAGCCGAAAAGACCCTGGGCAAACACTGGGGGGACTGGCAACCAGGAGCAGGCCAGAGCTGGCACAGTTTCAACGACTACATCAACTTCAGCGACAAACAGGGCTGGAGCCAATGGTGGGGAAAAACTGGATCCGCACCGATATCGGCGATTACGACTCTCCGGGTTTTAACGATCTGACCATGTCATTGGCATTCTTACCGGATATCAAAACCGAAGCCCCCGGTGCCAGCGGCCTGCCGCTGTTCTTCCGTAATAAACCGGATACCGCCGCACGCGAAATCCCGGGAGCCACCACGCGTGATTACCTGACCCTCTGGCTCAGCCAATGGGTACGTGACTATGGCATTGATGGTTTCCGCGTCGATACGGCCAAGCATGTCGATAAACCGACGCTGGCTCTGCTAAAACAACGCGCAACCCAGGCATTGGCTGAATGGAAGGCCGCTAACCCTAAGCAGGCGCTGGATAACTCCCCGTTCTGGATGACCGGCGAAGCCTGGGGCCACGGGGTGATGAAGAGTGATTATTACCAGAATGGCTTCGATGCGATGATCAACTTCGATTTTCAGGATCAGGCCTCACAGGCGCTGGGGTGTTTTTCTAATATCGATACCACCTATCAGCAAATGGCTGACAAGCTGCAGGACTTCAACGTACTGAGCTATATCTCCTCGCACGATACGCGCCTGTTTTTCGCCAACGATGCCAAAGGCTCCCTGCCTTTACAGCAGCGGGCGGCAAACTTGCTGCTGCTGGCGCCTGGGGCGGTACAGATTTATTACGGCGATGAAAGCGGTCGCCCCTTTGGCCCAACGGGTTCCGATCCCCTGCAGGGAACCCGTTCCGATATGAACTGGGGTGAACTGCAAGGGGCCAAAGCCCCCTTGCTGGCACATTGGCAGGTGTTAGGCCTGTTCCGTGCCCGCCACACCGCCATTGGCGCAGGGACACAGCAATCACAGCAAACCGCGCATTATTATGCTTTCAGCCGCCAGCATGACGGCGATAAGGTGATGGTGGTGTGGGCTGGCGATCGGTCACAATAATCCAGCGCATTATGCTGTAAAGTAAACGCCGGGCGATATCTATGCCCGGCGGATGAAATCTCTGACGCATTGCGCCAGCTTTTATCTGGCGGTATGGTGGGCATCTACCTGCCAATAACAATACTGCTGCATCTATGACTTTTTCACTTTTCGGCGACAAATTTACCCGTTACGCGGGCATCACCCGCTTAATGGACGATCTGAATGAAGGCCTGCGTAATCCAGACGCCATCATGCTTGGCGGCGGTAACCCGGCGCAAATCCCAGAGATGGCGAGCTACTTCAGGCAGCTATGCCAGGAGATGCTCGATCAGGGCAAACTGACCGAGGCGCTGTGCAACTATGATGGCCCACAGGGCAAAGATGCCCTGCTGAAAGCGCTGGCCAAGCTGCTGCAAGAACAGCTTGGCTGGCAGATCGAACCACAGAATATTGCACTAACAAACGGTAGCCAAAGCGCATTTTTCTACTTGTTCAACCTGTTCGCTGGCCGCTACGCGGATGGCAGCCGCCGGCGCGTGCTGTTCCCGCTCGCGCCGGAATACATTGGCTATGCCGATTCCGGGCTGGATGAAGGGCTGTTTGTCTCTGCCAAACCCAATATCGAACTGCTGCCAGACGGCCAGTTCAAATATCACGTCGATTTTGAACACCTCAATATCGGTGATGATATCGGCATGATCTGCGTCTCACGACCGACGAACCCTACCGGCAATGTGATCACTGACGAAGAGCTGATGAAGCTCGATCTGTTGGCACAACAGCGAGATATTCCGCTGGTGATCGATAACGCTTATGGCGTGCCGTTCCCGGGCATTATCTTCAGCGAAGCTACGCCGCTGTGGAACCCGAACATCATTCTTTGCATGAGCCTGTCCAAACTCGGCCTGCCGGGTTCACGTTGTGGCATCGTGATTGCCGACGAGAAAACCATTACCGCGCTCACCAATATGAACGGCATCATCAGCCTGTCCCCTGGCAGCATCGGCCCGGCCTTGGCCACCGAGATGATTGAACGCGGCGATCTGCTGCGTTTGTCCAATGAGGTTATCCGCCCGTTCTACAAACAGCGTGTCGAACAGACCATCAATATTATTCGCCGTTATCTTTCACCGGAGCGGTGCCTGATCCACAAGCCGGAAGGTGCAATCTTCCTGTGGCTGTGGTTTAAGGATCTGCCGATCACTACCGAGCTGTTGTATCAACGTTTGAAAAAGCGTGGTGTGCTGATGGTGCCTGGCCATTACTTCTTCCCGGGCCTGGAGCATGAATGGCCGCATACGCACCAATGTATGCGTATGAACTATGTACCTAATCCGGAAGATATTGAGCGTGGCGTGATGATCCTGGCCGAAGAGGTTGAGCGGGCGCATCAGGAAATGGTTTAAATCAGCAGGGGCTCTGCCAGCAGAGCCCCATTTTCTATCACTACATCGCCCAGAACAGTACCGCCAGCAGTTGCGGCGACATAATCCGCAGGAACATCGCCAACGGATACACCGTGGCGTAGGACAGTGCTGCAGCGCCGCTGGTTGGGTGCAAACCATTGGCAAAGGCCAACGCCGGTGGATCGGTCATTGACCCCGCCAGCATGCCGGAGAGCGTGAGGTAATTCATCTTGCCTACCACTCGGGCCAGAATACCCACGGTAATCAGCGGGATCGCGGTGATCAACGCGCCATAGCCTACCCAGGCCAGCCCTTCGCCATGCAGCAGGGTGTCGATAAAGTTGCCGCCAGACTTCAGGCCGACTACCGCCAGGAACAGCACAATACCCAGCTCGCGTAAAGCCAGGTTAGCGCTCGGTGGCATAAACCAGTAGAGTTTGCCGATGCTGCCGATACGCCCCAGGATCAACGCCACCACCAGCGGGCCACCGGCCAAGCCCAGCCGCAACGCCGCCGGGAAACCGGGAATAAACAGCGGAATGGACCCCAGCAACACCCCTAGGCCAATACCGATAAACACCGGTAGCATCTGCACCTGTTGCAGCTTCTGCTTGGCATTACCGACGATCGCCGCCACCGCTTCGATGGATTCAGGCCGCCCTACCAGGTTGAGGATATCCCCGAACTGCAGCGTAACATTGCTGCCAGCCACCAGCTCAACCCCGGAACGGTTGAGGCGCGAAATCACCACGTCATATTTCTGCTTCAGGTTCAGATCGCGGATTTTTTTGCCCAGCACCTTTTCGTTAGTCACCACCGCACGTACCACCTGCAGCGCGGTGCCACGCGTGGAGAGCGAAACGTCCACCTCTTCGCCGATCACCAAGCGGGCGTTTTCCAGCTTTTCACGCTTGCCGACCAGGTGCAGGAAATCCCCCAGTTCCAGCTTTTCGTGCGGGGCTGGCACCATCAGCAAATCGCCTCGTTTAAGGCGCGAACAGATAATGTCGTCGCTGTTGAGCATCGGCACGTTCTTGATCGCGATACCTTGCAGGTTGGGGTTACGTACCGCCACGTTCATCGTCTGCAGCAATTCGCGATTGTTACCCAGGCTGTTTTCGAATGCCTGCGCCTCCTGTTCGATATTGATGCGAAAGAACAGCCGGATCAGCCACATCACCAGCAGGATGCCGCAGATACCAAACGGGTAGGCCATCGCATAGCCCATCCCCATGCGGTTAACCAATAATGGATCAGAGCCCAGATCGGTGAGGATCTGCTGGCCAGCACCGAGTGCCGGGGTATTGGTGACCGCACCGGAGAACACGCCAAGAATAATCGGCAACGGCACGGCAAACAGTTTGTGGACAACTGCTGCCACCACCCCACCGATCAGCACCAGCAAAATAGCGAAGCCATTCAGCTTGAGACCGGAAACGCGAAGGGATGAGAAGAAACCAGGACCAACCTGAATACCGATGGTGTAAACAAACAGGATCAGACCGAACTCCTGAATAAAGTGCAGCATGTCGCCGTTGAGGCTGATTTGGTAAGTCTGTGCAAAGTGCCCGACGATGATGCCGCCGAACAAGACGCCGCCTATCCCTAAACCCACGCCATACACTTTCCAGTTTCCAATCCATAACCCGAGAATAGCCACCAACGCCAACATGCTGACGGTCAGGGCAATATCACTCATACGTCACATCCTTACCATAAGTTTAACAATCGGTATGCGCATAAAACTGTGCAATTAAAAGGGATTCTGACATAAGGCGCAGAGGGGGAATGTGGGGTGTACCACAGAATGCAACGGGGGAGGCCCGAATGGACCTCCCCCGTGAGTTTTTCTTTTTTCAGCCGGTTATTTAGCTTCCAGCCCCGGAGTGCTACCGATACTGATACGTTGTGGCTGCAAAGCTTCTGGTACATGGCGCACCAGATCGATATGCAGCAGGCCGTTTTCAAATTTGGCTTCGGAAACCTGCAGGTGCTCTGCCAGGGTAAACGTCAGGGTGAACTCTTTGCACACCAACCCCTGATGCAGATACTCCACCTGTTTTTCCGGCGGTGTTGGCTTGCCACGTACGGTCAGGCGTGGGCCTTCGACCTCAATATCCAGCTCGCTCTGCTTGAATCCGGCCAGAGCCAGGGAAATGCGGTAGTGGTTGTCGTCGCTTTTCTCAATGTTATAAGGCGGGAACCCTTGTGGTTCCTGGCCTCCCATTGAGCTGGCCAGTTTGTCAAAACCGATCCATTGACGCAAAAGTGGGGATAAATCGTAGTTACGCATAGTATAAACTCCTTCTAAGAAGCGAGATTTCTACCCGTCATCTTTCAAGCCGCAGCGTTGCTACCAAGCCGCCACTGAAATTCATAGGGTAACTTAAATTTTGCCCCCTAACGGCAGGCAAAGATTAAACAAGAATTATTTAATTTCGATCCGACGCGGCTTTAATGTTTCCGGCACGATGCGTTCCAGATCGATATACAGCAAACCGTTCTCCAGTTTGGCGCCTTTAATTTGAATATGTTCGGCCAGTTGGAATTTGCGCTCAAAATTACGCTCGGCAATGCCTTGATATAAATAGGTTCTCTCTGCAGGTTCATTATTATGCGCCCCGCGCACAATCAACAGGTTATCGTGGGTAGTAATCTCCAGTTCCTGCTCGGCAAACCCGGCAACCGCAATGGCGATGCGATAATGGTTTTCATCGACCAGCTCTACGTTATACGGAGGATAACCACCGTTACCCTGGCTTTGGCCAGCTTCAAGGGCATTAAACAGGCGATCGAAACCAATTGCGGAGCGGTATAATGGAGAAAGATCAAAGTTGCGCATAAAACAGCCTCCTAAGGCATTTAGCGAGGTTAATATCCGAGCCTTCCATTATGGACAGGCTATATGGCCAGAACTCCCTTGCGGCAAATTCTTAATTTGGCCTTGTAAATAAGATGGGGTTTGATTTCCGCATTTCAACAGTCGATGATCAAAAAATTGCCAATCGGAACGGCGAAAATTTGTTTATCACATACAATAAAGTGAGAAGGTCGCCACAGAGCTGGCTTTTTTTATCTTTTCACTGGTTCATTGAATGTTATACAGCCTTATGAATTTCAAGTTTCGGCCAGTGCGGGTAACCAGGCTGCGGCTTGAAAGGCGGCGGGATAAATCAGCAAATTTCAGAGGAGTAACGCCTCGGGATGGATAAATGAAATCAGTAAAAATGCTAGCCACCAGTTGCCTGCTGCTGAGCGCCAGCGGCTGCTCCAGCGTGATGAGCCATACCGGCGCCGATCAGGGTTATTATGCCGGCACGCGTGCTAACGTGAACATGATGAAAAATGATGATACCAGTTGGGCAATGATGCCACTGTTGGCGATCGATCTGCCCTTCTCGGCGGTGATGGATACCGTCTTGTTGCCTTATGACTACCTGCGATCGGACTCAGATAAAACGGCCAGTTCCCCCAGAGCCCGCATCCAGCACGATGAAGAACAGAATCTGGCTGCCAGCGGTAATCCTGGCCAGGGCATGACGACACCGCCAGCGCCTTGAGGCGATCCTGTTCAGTCAAGAAGCGTTGCCACAAAAATCTGGCTGAAACCTGCTATCTCGCGCATAAACGCCACGCTTTTGCCGTCTGGTGAAAATACCACTGCGTCACCCAACGGGGGTGCGGGGTACGTCGGGTCAGGCGCTGCATTTTGCCGCTGGCAACCTCGCACAACATCACACTGTTATCACAGACAAAAGCGATCCGCTCACCTTGCGGATGCCAGCTAAACGCCGATTGAATACTCTGTTTTGCCTGCGTTATCTGACGTGGTTCACCGCCATTAGGGGAAACTGACCACAATTGCACGATACCCCGTTCATCCTTCATCAGAAAAGCAATCGCGCTGCCGTCAGGGGAACTTCGCAACCAATGGCGTGGGGTAGTGGCAACCCCGGGATAACGGCGTTGGCTGGTGTTGGTCAACCTACGCTGCTGAACGCCCAACGGGGGGCTGGCAAAGTACTTTCGGTTCCCTGTAAGAGTTCACTACCGGGCTTGGCATAATCGGCATCATTTTCAGGCAGGTCGACCACAAAAACCTCTGGCAACCTATCTCCCTGCGCGCCAAGCGTATCACCGATAAACGCCAGCGCCCAACGCTGACGATGGCCATCGGGTTTGCAATAGCCTTGCTGGCCAATCCAGCCTTCTTCATAGGCCCGGTTAATCTGATCGCTACCGGGCTGCGGAGCTGGCGTGGTTGCACTGACCAGCACGCAATAATGGCTGCCGTCGTACTCACGCGGATGCTGTTTGGGAGGGTTCACGCCGTGCAATGGCACAGCAACACCGACATTGCGTAAGTCCAGTGCCGGGTCCCGCTCATGCATGACATGATCGTTATACGTGAAACTCAGGCGGCTGCCATCTGGGCTGAACACATGCACATGCGTACCACCACGCAGGGCGCCAGGAGTGTAGGGAGCGGTAATATCCATCGCATCGAGGGTGATCGCCAACTCGCGATCCGGCTCGCTGACAATCACGCCACGGCGGTGGTGAAAATCGTAATGCCAGGCGCTGTCCGGGTGTTCCGGGCCGTGAATAAACGCGTAACGTGCCGGGGCATCCGGGCTAACCGTTACCACCCCGACATGGGCACCGTGTTGCGCCTGGTAAACCACCTCCACCTTGCCACTGGCTACGTTTACTCGCTCAATGGTCAGCCCGCTAAAGGTCGCCCCGTTCGGGCGCACATCATATGCCAGCCATTGGCTGCACGGCGTCCAGACGTTGATATTGGTGAGTTGATGACCACGTGGGTCAAAAGTCAGTTGTTGTTCCCGATGGCGCATGGCGGCTCCTGTGCACAGGCTGGCATAGAACCGCCATAGTACCCGATCAGCCAACCCGTTTCACATCACCCACCAGCAGCAGATAAGACAAGGCACCTAACAGAGCAACGACAGAGATATAAATCAGCGAAGGTGCAAACCCATAATCCTGCGCCAGATACCCCACCACCAACGGTACGGTAATGCCCCCAGGCCCCCCACGAAGTTAAATACCCCACCGGTCAGGCCGATCAGGCGCACCGGGGCCAATGAAGACACCAACGACCAGGTGATGGAAGCAAAACCATTACCGAAGAAAGCCAAGGCCATCAATATCATTACCCATAGCGGATCGTTGGTATAGTTGGCTCCCATAATGCAAGTGGAAAGCAGCAACCCGCAGATGATCGGGGTCTTGCGCGCAAAACCTATTGATTTACCGCTACGTAACAGGCGATCGGCGACAAACCCGGAAAGCAACACGCCGAAGAAGGCCGCCAGGAAGGGCACGGTGGTCATAAAACCGGCGGTCAGCGCGGCAATGTGTTTTTCCTGTGTCAGATAGTTCGGGAACCAGGTCAGGAAGAACCACAGCGTGGAAGTGATGGCGAACTGGCCGAGATAGACACCCACCAATTTACGGTGGAATACCAGCTTCCAATCGGCAGCGGTCATCGCGACACGGGTTTTCTTCTCCGCGGCAACATCGCCATCAATGATGCCGCCACCGGCTTGAATATATTCGAGTTCAGCGCGGTTAACGCCTTTGCTCTTGCGTGGTGATTGATAAACAAAGTGCCAGATCAACGCCCAGACAATGCCGATGCCACCAGTAATAATGAATACCCAATGCCAGCTCAAGACTTCCTGTACCCAAATCAGCAACGGGGTAAGAAACGCCAGCCCGACAAACTGGCCCGAAGTATAGAAGCCAACGGCGGAAGCACGTTCCTGCTCTGGGAACCAACTGGTGACAATGCGGTTATTGGTCGGGAACGCAGGGGCTTCAAACAGCCCGGTAATAGCCCGCAGGCCTATCAACGAGCCCAAACCATTGGCGAATCCTTGCAGCAATGTGGCAATCGACCAGCCCATAATGGCGATGAAATAGGTCATTTTTGAGCCGACCCGGTCGAGGAACCACCCTCCCGGGATTTGGCAAAGGGTATAAGTCCAGGCAAAGGCAGAGAAGATGTAGCCCATCTGCGTTTTGCTGATGCCGAATTCCTCTTGGATATGGGCAGAGGCTACCGCCAGATTGGCGCGATCGACATAGCAAATCACCACGGTGACAAATATCATTAATAATGTCAGATAGCGGCGTTTGCTTTTTGGCGTTGAGGTTAATGTCATTTCCATAATTATTATTCCGTTATTTTCGGATTTAATATCGGCAGGAGTGTTATGTAGGGCACCTGCCAGAAGATGGCTTATATACTCAGAGTCTTTCAAACTGCAGCAAAACACTGAGCTGCAGTTTGAAATCCATAATGCATTTGTCTTTAAAAAACAGGTGGTAATATCATGACTACGCGTTAGTCATTGACTCATTAATAAAAAGGAATGCAATAGATCACTCTTATTTAATCGACAAGTTGACCCCTCGCAATAAGGCGATACAAAAGCGTGTATTATCAGGTTAGGTATTAATAATTTAAATCAGGCTTACCATTCCGCGACGGCGCCATCAGGATATCGCCATACCGGGTTACGCCAGTCAGTTACCTGTTTGCTGCGTTCGATCACCAGTTCTTCATTGATTTCCACGCCTAAGCCCGGTTTGTTTAGCGGGTAGAAATGGCCGTCGCTCATTTTGAAATCGTCCTTATTCAGCACGTAATCCAACAGTTCGGCACCCTGGTTGTAATGAATACCCATGCTTTGCTCCTGGAACACCGCGTTACGTGCGACAAAATCAATATGTAGGCAGGCAGCCAGAGCGATTGGCCCCAGAGGGCAATGTGGTGCCAGTGCCACGTCATAAGATTCCGCCATCGCTGCAATCTTGAAGCATTCCGTGATACCCCCGGCATGGGAAAGGTCGGGTTGTATAATCGCCAATCCCCCGTCCGCCAACACACGTTTGAAATCAAAACGTGAATACATACGCTCACCGGCAGCAATGGGGATATGCGTCTGGGCCGCCAGGCGAGGGTAATACTCTGCCTGCTCAGCCAATACCGGCTCTTCAATAAACAGCGGGCGATAGGGTTCCAACTCTTTGATCAACACCTTCGCCATTGGCGCATCAACGCGGCCATGAAAATCCAGGCCAAACTCAATGCTGTTACCAAAGGCTTCACGGATTTGCGCTACCACCGCCACGGCGGCATCGACTTTGCGCGCATTATCGATAATTCCCATCTCTTCGCAGCCGTTGAGCTTAAAGGTATCGAAGCCGATTTGCGTCAATTTATTGATGCCGTCAATCACGTCAGCAGGGCGATCGCCTCCCACCCAGCTGTAAGCCTTGATTTTGTTGCGCACCAATCCGCCCAGCAGTTGATATACCGGCACGCCCAGCGCCTTGCCTTTAATATCCCATAACGCCTGATCGATACCGGCAATGGCGCTCATCAAAATAGGACCGCCACGGTAAAAACCGCCACGATATAGCGTTTGCCAGATATCGTTAATTCGGGCCGGATCCTGGCCAACCACATATTCCGACAGTTCATGCACCGCCGCTTCAACGCTGCGTGCACGGCCTTCAATCACCGGTTCCCCCAGCCCACAATGCCTTCATCGGTTTCAATCTTCAGGAACATCCAGCGCGGCGGCAGCCGATAGGTCGTCAGTTTGGTTATTTTCATCGTGTCGCTTCCTTATAAGCTTGAACAAAAGCGGCGGCTTGCTGCGCGGTACGTTCGACCGATTGACCAGCACGATAAAGATCGCTGCCCAATCCTGCACCCACACAACCAGCAGCCAAATAGAGATGCAGGTTTTCCGGTGTGATACCGCCAACGGCAAAAACAGGTATCTGCGGCGGCAATACCGCCTTCAACGCTTTGATATAGTCCGGGCCAAAGGAAACCGACGGGAAGATTTTTAGCGCCTGCGCCCCCGCCTCCAGAGCATTGAATGCCTCGGAAGCCGTGGCACATCCGGCACAGACCGTCATCCCATGCTGCACGGCACAAGCGATCACTGCCGGTTGCGTATTTGGCGTCACCACCAGTTTGCTACCCAATTCCGCCAGTTCCTCCACCTGTTGCAACTGCAATACGGTGCCCGCACCAATCAAGGCCCGTTGGCCGAAAGTTTGCACCATATCGCCAATGCTCTGTTGCCATTGTGGTGAATTCAACGGGATCTCGATGGCGTCAAACCCGGCATCCAGTAATGCCTGCACATGCGTATGCACTTCATGCGGCGTGATCCCACGCAGAATGGCGATCAGCGGCAGCTCAGTCTTCCAGTTCATTCACAATACTCCTTATCCCGGATTGAAAAGCCCGATCGCCATCCAACATTCGGTGACGTATTCCGGCCAGATTCAGCGCCTGCGCATATCGCTCCCCCAGTTTCGGGTTACCGATCACCGTGAGGGCGGCCCCGGTTGGCAACGGATACTTACGTTGCATTTGGGCAACTTCATTGCCGATCAGCAGGCCGGATAGCCAGTCACTGACGGCACTTTTCTCCAATTTGCCAAGCACATGCGCCGCCCGGGTTTCAAACAGGCGGCAGACGAGATGCTCTTCGTCAAGCCCGGCTTCCAAGCCCTGGGTAAAAGCCTGGGGATCTGGCCGTTGTTCGGTTAGCCCTACGCCAATCAGTGAATGATTGAGTAACAGATGATGCAGTTCGCCGGTCATGACGGTACGGAAATCCACCAGGGTATCCCCCTCCATTTGCACCCATTTGCTGTGGGTACCGGGCATCACATAGAGCGTTGCTGGCAATTCGGCATAAGCGCCAATCAACTGAGTCTCTTCGCCACGCATAACGTTGCAATTGTCTGCACGTTCGACACAAATTCCTGGGACTATCCAGGCTTTTAGCGGTAATACCTGCTTCACCTCGGTTAACCGTTTGGCCACTTGCGTCAGGCGGGTCGGGCAAGGCAGATAAGGCACCTGCAACCACCCGGCGTTACTGCCAACCATCCCCGCCATCACCACCGGCAGCGGCTCTTGCCAACGCGCCATCAGTTCGGTGAAAACCTGCCGAGGGGACCGCCCCTCCAGACGGGTAACACCCGCTTCTGATTGCACACTGTCTACGCACTCTCCGTGCTCATAGCGCCAGGCACGCAGGTTGGTGGAACCCCAGTCAATCGCGATAAAGCTGTCACTCATGTAATGTCCTTCAGGCGTTTGGTCGAACTGGCAATCATCGTCAGCGCAGCCCGTTCTGCAGCATCCGCATCCTGATGACGGATAGCGTCATAGAGATCCTGATGCTCACGCAAGGTGCGCGGCATATTGTCTTCATCCGGCATATAAGTCCGTTCAAACACCGCTCGCTGTAGTGAACTGATTGCCACACTGAGCTGTTGTAAGACCGGGTTATGCACCGCCGCCAATACCGCTTCGTGATAACGGATATCGGCTTCGTTAAACAGCTCCCGCTGCTGGTGCAGGGCGATCATGTCGTTCAATGCCGCTTCTATCACCGCCAGATCGCTGGAGGTCGCTCGTTCAGCAGCCCAGCGGGCAATGGTCGGCTCCACCAGATTACGGACTTCACTCATCGCAGCGATCAGGCGCGGGTCGTAATCCTGTGCCAGCACCCAATTCAAAACGTCGGTATCCAGGTAATTCCACTGGTTACGTAGCGTGACGAACGCGCCACGATAGCGTTTCACTTCCACCAATCGTTTTGCCATCAAGGCGCGCAACACTTCACGGATTATGTTGCGTGAAGTCTGAAACTCTTCACACAGGTCAATCTCCGCTGGCAGAGCCGAGCCTGGTACATATTTTCCGCCAACGATCTGCTGGCCAATCTCAATGATGATGCGGTCGGTTTTACTGATCTGCTGCTTCATAAGCTCTCCGTCGTTCGCCATGTCGGGATAACAACTTCACTTTACCTCGCGTCTTATCGTGGCGTCTCAGGGTTGCAGCACAATCTTTATCTGTTCATCTTTAAACCTGTCACGATTGTAGTTCTATTTTAAATTTTTGTACTACAATCTAGATCACAAAACAGGCAATGACTATTTTGGTCGATAAGGTTTACAAATTAGAATAAATAGTACAAAGTGGATTTTTATGTCTAGAAAGCTAATCTATGCTCACCCGCTATCACGCCATCGCCGATGCCATTGCGCTGCTGTTTGCGCCCTACGCTGAAATCGCTATTCACGATCTCGCCAGCCAGACGCTGGTTTATATTGCCAACAACCGTTCACAGCGTGAGTTAGGTGAAGATTCCAATCTGAACGATCTGCAGGATGACTATGATTCGCAGGTTATCGGCCCATACCTGAAGCGTAATTGGGATGGCAGCCAACTGCGTTCAATCAGCGCGGTGTTGCGCGACGACCAGGGAAACCCCATTGGCCTGATGTGCATCAATCTGGATATTTCCGTGTTGGAGAGTGCCAGAACGGCGCTGGAGCTGTTCCTGGCGGGTAACGTTTTACAACCACAACCCGAAGTGCTGTTTCAGGATGACTGGCAGGAGCGCATCAATACTTTTATCCACCAATGGTTACAGCAGCACCAGCAAACCCTGGGCACACTCAACGTTGCTGGCCGTCGGGTATTGGTAGAGGCGCTGTATCACGAAGGGGCGTTTAAAGGAAAGAACGCGGCGGGCTATGTGGCAAAAATCCTCGGTATTGGCCGCGCAACGGTCTACAACTATCTGAAAAATATAAAGGAGCCTGTATGAGTAAGCTATTTGATGAGATCGTTTCCGCCCACCAGGAATTACGCCCGCAGGTGCGCGTTACCCCTTTGGAACACAGCGTGCTGCTTTCCCAGCAATTAGGCTGCGATTTGTACCTGAAATGTGACCATCTGCAGCATACCGGCTCCTTTAAATTCCGTGGAGCAAGCAACAAACTGCGCCTGCTGAGTCATCGACAACGCCAGCAAGGGGTGATTGCTGCCTCCACCGGCAACCATGGCCAAGCGGTAGCGCTTGCAGGCAAGTTGATGGGCGTCAACGTCACTGTCTATGCCCCAGAAAGTGCGGCAGCCATTAAGCTGGACACCATTCGCGCTCTGGGGGAACCGTCAATTTGGTGCCAGGCGATGCGTTGAATGCCGAATTAGCCGGCGAAAAAGCCGCCCGCGAGCAGCATAAAACCTATATCTCCCCGTATAACGACGCCGAAGTGGTGGCTGGCCAAGGCACCTGCGGCATGGAAATGGTGGAACAACAACCAGAGCTGGACGCGGTCTTCATTGCCGTGGGGGGCGGCGGGTATATTGCCGGTATTGGCACCGTATTGAAGCAACTGTCGCCGAAAACGCAGATTATTGCCTGCTGGCCGGAGAATGCCACCAGCATGTACAGCGCACTGGAAGCCGGGCATATCCACCAGATAGAAGAGCAGGAAACACTATCTGATGGTACGGCGGGCGGCGTTGAGCCCGGCGCTATCACCTTCCCGATTTGCCAGCAGGTGATCGACCGTAAAGTGCGGGTCAGCGAAGATGAAATCAAACGGGCCATGCGCCTGATCGCCGCCAGCGACCGCTGGATTATCGAAGGCGCCGCCGGGGTGGCATTGGCTGCCGCCTGCAAGCTGGCCCCAGAGCTTCAGGGTAAGAAAGTTGCCGTGGTTCTTTGCGGGAAAAACATCGTGCTGGAAAAGTACCTGAAGGCCGTCAGCCATGAAAATCATTGATAAGGAGCAAATTCTTGCTGTTTTTGATGCTGAGCGCATCACCGAGCTGCTGAAAACCGGGTTTATCGCCTATTCGGCGCACCAGGTACAGATGCCGCCGGTGCAGCATTTCCTGTTTAACGCGGCCGAGGGTGACTGCTGTATTAAATCGGCGTGGCTGGAAGGGGACGACCAGTTTGTCTTGAAGGTATCCACCGGTTTTTATCGCAACCCAGAACAAGGCTTGCCAAGTAACCAAGGGCTGATGATGGCCTTCTCAGCGCTAACGGGTGAACCACAGGCACTTTTGATGGATGAAGGTTGGCTAACGGCGTTACGTACCGCACTGGCCGGGCGGATTGCTGCCGAACTTTGCGCGCCGAACAAGGTAGAAGCCATCGGTATTGTCGGCACCGGCATGCAGGCGATACTGCAGTTACAACAGCTGAAAGCGGTGACCGATTGCCGTGAGGTCTGGGTTTGGGGCCGCCATCCGCAACACCTTGCAGATTTTTGCCGGGAAGCCGAAGCGGCTGGTTTTCAGGTTCACACCACGCAGAATACCGCCGAGCTGGCAGCATACTGCAACCTGATCGTGACCACCACGCCAAGCCGTGAACCGCTCTTGCAGGCACAAGACATCCGCCCCGGCACCCATATCACGGCGGTAGGGGCAGACGCGACAGGAAAGCAGGAGTTGGCCACGGCATTAGTGGCCAAAGCGGATGCTATCTTGGTGGACGCTTTCAGGCAATGTAGCGAATATGGTGAGATTGCAACGGCCTACCGGCAAAATTTGCTGGCATCGGTGCCAATAGTCGAATTTGGCGCAATCCTGGCCAGCGGTGGAAACGTGCGTAAGGAAGAGAACCAGATCACCTTGGCTGACCTGACCGGATTGGCGATCCAGGATGTGCAGATTGTGAAGGGGATCCTGGCTGGGCTGTAGATAACCCAAGAACCTAAGCCCCAGAAGCTTACTCAGGTAAGCAACTGGGGTTACAAATCTGGCTGAAACAGATTTCAACACTACAGTTTCATAATATAGGGTGAGTAGCGCAGCGTTGAGAAAATTATTCTCTTTATCTTTTTGTGATTAGTATCTCGTTTATGATTGAAAAAATCAAAATACTGATTTCAACTCATTGTAATTATTTGATTTTTTATATTTAATTTCAATTTTTAATGTTTGCATAAAGAGAAAAAAATTCTCCATAAAACGCAAAGTAAAAGAAAAAATGAAAAGTATTTCTCTCTGCAAAGTAATAATATTAAAAAATAAACAAACCAAAATATAAATAATAAAAATGCAAAAAATTACTCACCCTCAATTTCTAGATTGGTTGAAAAAAGAAGTAAGAATTTCATTGGGTTGCACTGAACCAATCGCCATCGCCTTCGCAGCTGCGGTGGCAGCAAAATATATCAAGGATCCTATATTAAAAATAACCGGGCAAATATCTGAGAATCTTTATAAAAATGCGATGGGTGTAACCATACCCGGAACATCCTATTGCGGTGTGAATCTGGCCGGGGCTATTGGTGGTAATTCCGATGCGGGTCTGGAGGTCCTGAAGGGAATTACGGCTGCGCAAATTGCTGAAGCCTATGCGCTTAATGAATCTGGCAAAGTACATTTAGATGCCGTGGAAGCGGATAATTTTATCTTTATCGATCTTACTCTCTATAGCCTTAATAACCGGTGCAGAGTTATTATCCAGGAAAATCATACCAACGTCACAGATATTTATGTGAATAATATCAAGCAAACACTCAAGGGAGAATGGGTTAGAGAGAGTGATGATAATCTATTACCCCATTTCTCTCTCAAAGAGGCCTCCGATTTTGTTAATCACGTACCGATTGATGACATCGCTTTTATACTGAAAAGCGCAGAAGTGAATACGGCATTGTCTGATGAAGGCCAAAGAAAAAACTATGGTTTAAACGTTAATGGCGCGCTGTCGCAGGCCAGAAAAAACGGTTTTATCAGCACAGATTTACTGAGCCAAATGCTGATCAATACCACCGCCGCTTCAGATGCCCGCATGGGCGGGGCACCTTTACCCGCCATGTCGAATTATGGTTCTGGCAATCAGGGGATTACCGTGACGATGCCGGTAGTGACGCTCGCCAGGCATCTTGATACTGATGACGAAACTCTGACCCGGGCACTCGCATTAGCCCATCTGGTAGCCATTTCAATCCACGCGCGTTACTCCCGTTTGTCCGCACTCTGTGCAGTCTCTACGGCAGCTATGGGGGCAGCAGCAGGCATGAGTTGGCTACTGACCCGGGATGACCAGACCATTTCCTATGCTATTAGTAATATGATCAGTGATATCAGCGGCATCATTTGTGATGGGGCATCAAATAGTTGTGCCATGAAAGTTTCTACCGCGACAGCCTGTGCCTTTAAATCCGTGTTGATGGCTCAACAAAATAGTACAGCAGGAGAACGTGACGGGATTGTATCCAGCAACGTCGAGAACTCTATCAATAATTTATGTCAGCTGGCGTTATCTCCAATGAGAAAAACTGATAAAGAAATCATCAGCATAATGACGCTTAAATAAATATGCCATTTTAACCGTTACACCAGAATTCATTATTAATAATGATGAATTACAGGTAATCAACATTTAAAAGGGAAAATCATGAAGAAAGAAAAATCAATCGCCACGCTGGTGATCCATGCCGGAAATCAAGTTGACCGTAGCAATAATGCTATCTTTCCACCGATTACTACTGCCAGTTCCTTCATTCAGCCCAACCTGGGAGAAGAAGGCGAGTTTTGTTATTCCAGATGCAGCAACCCGACAAGATATGCCTACGAAACAGCTCTGGCAGAATTGGAAGGTGGGATCTATGCCACAGCAACAGCCTCAGGTATGGCTGCAACGGCATTAATAATGGAATTACTGCCCAAAAACTCCCACGTATTGGTGATGAAGGGAGTTTATGGCGGTACCTATCGGTTGTTCGAAAGATTGCGAACACAGACATCAGGCGCCACATTCAGCTATGTCGATTTGAACGATCTTGAGGCCGTAAATAGCCATATTCAGGAAAATACCCGACTGATATGGATTGAAACCCCGACTAACCCACTTTTAGAGCTGGTCGATATTGAGGCGGTATGCCAGGTGGCAAAAAGCCGGGGTATCATGACCTGTGTGGATAACACCTTTGCCAGCGCCTGGAATCAACGGCCTCTCACCCTTGGCGCCGATCTAGTCATGCTTTCTACCAGCAAATATATTGGTGGGCATTCTGATTTGATTGGTGGGGCGGTGGTAACGCATGACCAGGATATCGCGGAACGGCTCGATTTTTGTAAAACCACCGTCGGGGCCATAGCCTCTCCATTTGACGCCTATCTCGCGTTACGCGGTATGAAAACCCTTGATGTACGTATGGAACGCCAGTGCAGTAATGCTTTAAAAATCGCCAGTTTTTTAGAGCAGCATCCAAAAGTGCTTGAGGTACATTATCCCGGGTTACCTACCCATCCCCAATATCAGCTATGCAAAAAACAAATGCGCTCTGGTGGTGCGGTAGTCAGCATCCGGCTAAAAGGAGATATCTCCGAGGTTAAAACCTTTATTGCACACCTGAATTATTTTGTTTTAGCAGAATCCCTGGGGGGCGTAGAAAGCATGATTAACCATTCTGCATCCATGTCTCACGGCTCGATGTCTAAAGAAGAGCGAGAAAAAATAGGAGTATTCGATACAACACTTCGCCTTTCAATAGGGATTGAAGATATCAATGATTTAATCGATGACGCAAAGCAGGCCCTTTCCTTTTTACAATAATTAAGAGGGTAATAACATGCATGATTATGGTGTATGGACCATCATAACGCCAATGGTAACTATTTGTTTGGCGATTTTTACTCGACAGGTAATACTTTCATTGCTCATGGGGATAGTGGTCGGATTTACGGTGATTAATGGCCACAATATTTTTCATGGTTTAAGTGGCACATTAAATGGAATTATTGATACCTTCTCTTCTTCAGGAAATACTCGCACCATTATTTTTATGGTGATGATTGGCGGGATCATGCGTTTGATTGTCGTCACTGGCGGCGTAAGAAGTTTAGTGCGATTTTTAACAGAAAAAACCCAGTTTGTGACTAACAAAAAAGCAGTACAACTGCTGGCAATGGTCATTACATCCATTATTTTCATAGAAAGCTCAATTAACCAGCTCATTGCCGGTGCCTCAACCAAGGATTTAGCAAAAAGATACGGCCTGTCACCCGAGAAAATGTCGTACATAATACAGACATCCTGTGTATCAGTCTGCTCATCAGCCATGATTAACGGTTGGGGGGCGGCCATGATGGGTGTCATCGGCGTTCAAATAGCGAAGGGTTATATCGAAGGCCAGCCATTTGGAATTCTTGCCAGTTCTATGGTGTGGAACCTGATGGCATGGTTTTCATTAGCGTCAGTGCTCTTTTATATTTTCTCTGGCGCATCTTGGGGGCCAATGAAGAAAGCCGAGGTGAACTTCTCCAGCAGACAGCATCTCGATGTAGAGCAAGTCGCAGACGAGGTTATTGACCATCCGGCCTGTAATTCACTGTTAAACTTCCTTATTCCTATCCTTTCAACGGTGCTGGCCGTACCCGCCGCGCTTTATATAACAGGAGATGGCGATTTCACCAAAGGCAGTGGCTCGATGTCAGTTTATAGCGCCGTTATGTTTGGCACCGCCGTTTCTTTTTTATGGTTCTGGGGCCGCAGAATTATGAATATAGAATCATTCTTTAAAGAACTATATATCGGCTATGCCAGCATGGTTAAAATCAGTTCCATCATGGTTCTGGCATTTTTAATGGGTGACGTTTCGGCTGAGCTGAACACTGGGCAATATATTGCCACGATCACTTCCGGAGTCATCTCACCAGGGTTCTCTATTGGATTTATATTTATTATCAGTGCGGTCATGTCGTTAGCGACAGGAACGTCATGGGGCACTTTTGCCATTATGATCCCCATAGGCGTACAGCTGGGCGTCTCTGTTGGAATACCGGTGGAATATATGATCGGTGCAGCCATTGCGGGTTCTATTTTTGGGGATATGACATCACCGATATCCGGGGATGCCATTGTGGCTTCGATGGCAACGGATTGCGATCATATTGAGCATATTCGAACACAGATGCCTTATGCCATTGCCACCGCCAGCATTGTACTGGCGATCTATCTCTATCTGGGGTTTACCGTTTAACAGGATAACTCAGCGCACTTTGCTCCCCATAGCCCTTCAAGCTGCTGCGGTGCCGGCAGCAGCTTGAAGGGCGAGCGCTCCCCACAAAAAAGAGCACTCAGACAGCACAACATCAAGCGTTCAGTACAAACTTCTCTATCGCGCGCGCTACGCCGTCTTCCATGTTGGTCGTGGTCACAAACTGGGCAATCGCTTTCAGCTCTGGGATGGCATTACCCATTGCCACGCCCACTCCGGCGTACTCAATCATCGCAATATCGTTACCCTGGTCACCCAGAGCCATGATATTTTCCTGCTGGATACCCAGGTGATCGGCCAACATTTTTACCCCGGCGCCTTTATCAACCCGCTTGTGCAGGATCTCCAGATAATAGGGGGCGCTTTTCATAATGGTGTAACGATCCAGTGCTTCCGCCGGCAGGCGAGCAATCGCACTGTCCAGCAACGCAGGTTCATCAATCATCATTACCTTCGGGAAACGGATTGAGCGATCCATTTCTTCCACGCTACGGTATTTCAACGGAATACCGGTCATCTCTGACTCATGGACGGTATATTTACCAATGTCTTTATTGGGCGTGTATAGGGTATCGAAGTCAAAAGCCTGATAATGAACGCCAAACTCTCGCGCCAGCTGTTCAAAATAGAGGTAATCCTCAAAACCGAGCGTTTCTTGCAAAATGCAGGTACCGTCCGCCGCTTTCAGCACCAACGCACCGTTGTAGGTGATGCAGTAATCGCCGCTGCCCTGAATATCCAACTGACGCAGATAGTCCTGCACGCCGACATAAGGCCGCCCGGTGGCCAGCACCACATGTACCCCTTGGTTGCGCGCGGCAGTAAGAGCCTGCTTCACCGCTGGTGTAATCTGGTGCTGCGGGTTGAGCAGCGTACCATCCATATCAATTGCAATCAGTTCAATAGCCATTCGAGCCTCTCCCAAAGGTTTTTCCTCATGCTAACGCGTTTCAGCCTGGCATGTTAGCGCAAAAACGGCATAAAAAAATCCGCGCGGGAAGACCGGCGCGGATTTTTAATTGCTCATTTAACGCGTTAGATATCGATGTTCGCCGCTTTCAAGGCGTTCTCTTCAATAAAGGCGCGACGGGGTTCAACCGCATCACCCATCAGGGTGGTGAACAGTTGATCGGCCGCAATAGCGTCTTTCACGGTCACACGCAGCATACGACGCTGCTCTGGATCCATGGTGGTTTCCCACAGCTGTTCCGGGTTCATTTCGCCCAGACCTTTATAACGCTGTACAGACAGGCCGCGACGAGACTCTTTCACCAGCCACTCTAGCGCCTGTTCGAAGCTGGCTACCGGCTGACGGCGCTCACCACGTTCGATGAAGGCATCTTCTTCGAGCAGGCCACGCAGACTTTCACCGAGCTGACAGATTTTGCGATATTCACCACCGCGAACAAAATCGAAGTCCAGTTCATAGTCGGTATCTACACCGTGCGTACGGATACGCAACACTGGCTCAAACATCTGACGCTCACGGTTTTCGTTGATCACGAAATCGTAGCTGCTGCCATGCTGTTCACTATCGTTCAGCAATTTCACCAGCGATTCAATCCAGGCTTTCACCTTGGCCTGATCGCTCAGATCGTCTTCGTGCAGGGTTGGCTGGTAGATCAGGTTATTCAGCAACGCACGCGGATAACGGCGCTCCATACGACCAATCAGTTTCTGTACGCTGTAGTGTTCAGCCACCAGCTTCTCCAGCGGTTCACCCGCCAACGGTGGTGCAACTTCATTGGTGTGCAGGGTAGCACCATCGAGAGCAATCGAGATCTGGTACTGATCCATTGCTTCATCGTCTTTGATGTACTGTTCCTGCTTGCCTTTTTTCACTTTATACAGCGGTGGTTGTGCAATAAACACGTGGCCACGTTCGATAATTTCCGGCATCTGACGATAGAAGAAAGTCAACAGCAGCGTACGGATATGCGAGCCATCGACGTCGGCATCGGTCATGATGATAATGCTGTGATAACGCAGTTTGTCCGGGTTGTATTCATCACGGCCAATACCACAGCCCAGCGCGGTGATCAGCGTGGCGACTTCCTGTGAAGACAGCATTTTGTCGAAACGCGCTTTCTCAACGTTGAGGATTTTACCTTTCAACGGCAATATCGCTTGGTTCTTACGGTTACGACCCTGCTTGGCAGAGCCGCCCGCAGAGTCACCTTCCACCAGGTACAGCTCAGACAGCGCCGGGTCACGTTCCTGGCAATCCGCCAGTTTGCCTGGCAGACCAGCCAAGTCCAACGCGCCTTTACGACGGGTCATTTCTCGCGCTTTACGCGCAGCTTCACGGGCACGAGCTGCATCAATAATTTTGCCGACGACGATTTTGGCGTCTGATGGGTTTTCCATCAGGTAATCCACCAGCTTCTCGTTCATCAGCGATTCCACCGCGGTTTTCACTTCAGAAGACACCAACTTGTCTTTGGTCTGTGAAGAGAACTTCGGATCCGGAACTTTCACCGAAACCACGGCAATCAGGCCTTCACGCGCATCGTCGCCGGTCGCGCTGATCTTGGACTTCTTGCTGTAGCCTTCTTTATCCATGTAGGTGTTCAGGGTACGGGTCATCGCGGCACGGAAACCGGCCAGGTGAGTCCCCCCATCACGCTGCGGGATGTTGTTGGTGAAACAGTAGATGTTTTCCTGGAAGCCATCGTTCCACTGCAGCGCCACTTCTACACCAATATCGTCTTTCACGGTAGAGAAGTAGAACACCGTTGGGTGGATTGGGGTTTTGTTCTTGTTCAGGTATTCAACAAACGCCTTGATACCACCTTCGTAGTGGAAGTGGTCTTCTTTGTCGTTACGTTTGTCTTTCAGACGAATGGATACGCCAGAGTTCAGGAACGACAGTTCACGCAGGCGCTTGGCCAGAATGTCGTACTCAAACTCGGTGTTATTGGTAAAGGTCTGGTAACTAGGCCAGAAGCGCACGCTGGTACCGGTCTGTTCGGTTTCACCTACGACTTTCAACGCGCCTTGCGGTTCGCCGTGCTTGTAGGTTTGCTCATGCACTTTACCTTCACGGCGGATCACCAGCTCAAGCTTCTCGGACAGCGCGTTAACAACTGAAACACCCACGCCGTGCAAGCCGCCGGAAACCTTATAGGAGTTGTCGTCAAACTTACCGCCGGCATGCAGAACGGTCATGATGACCTGCGCCGCAGACACCCCTTCCTCTTCGTGGATACCGGTTGGAATACCACGGCCATCATCCTGCACCGAAACGGAGTTATCGGCATGGATGGTCACCTGAATGACACTACAGTGGCCAGCGAGTGCTTCGTCGATAGCGTTGTCCACGACCTCGAATACCATGTGGTGCAGACCGGTGCCGTCATCAGTATCGCCGATATACATGCCCGGACGTTTACGCACCGCATCCAGCCCTTTTAATACCTTGATACTTGAGGAGTCATAAGAATTCGACATCAACGTTTCTCGCTCATTTTAGTCCTGTGGTTGAACCTCTATTTTACCTTGTTCCACGCGGAACATCCTGCCCTTTTCACCCATCATGTCGGTTACTTGTTCAGCGCTTACGGCGCTGACAAAAACCTGAGCCTGAGTGGCTTTCAGGCGATCGGCCAGTAACCGGCGACGGCCGGTGTCCAGCTCGGAGGCAAAATCATCAATCAGATACAGGCAACGCCGCCCGCTCTGGCGGGTGAGAAACTCACCCTGCGCCAAGCGCAATGCGCACATCAGCAGTTTAAGCTGACCACGCGATAACAAATCCTCTACCGGCGTACCTTCGGCACGGATACGGAAATCCGCTTTATGCGGCCCGAGCGCGGTATAGGTTAACGCCCTGTCGCGCTCAAACTGGCGCTCCAGCAATTCTCCGTAGTCGCTCTCTTTGTCCCAGCCACGCTGGAAAGAGAAACTCAGGGCAAATTCGGGCAAAAACTGCGCGCAGGTCGCGGTAATATCCGCGGCAATTGCGTCGCTGTAAGCTGCCCGCCACTCGCTGATACGCTCAGCCAACGGGATCAGTTCCTGATCCCAGGCGCGGATCTGCGCATAGCGATTGACCTGGCGCAGCGCGGCATTGCGCTGCTTCAGTAACCTTTTCAGGTTGCTCCAGGCGGTGAAGAAACCGGGTTCGTTGTGAAAACAACCCCAGTCCAGGAAAGCGCGCCGATATTTCGGCCCGCCATTTAGCAGGGTAAAACCTTCGGGGGTAATCAACTGCATAGGTAATAGCTGAGCAAGCTCTGCTACTTTATGGCCATCACTGCCATCAATACGCACTTTGCTGTCACCCTGACGGCTTTTGCTAAGCCCCACCGATAATTCGCGCTCTGCACCTTCGATTCGGCCATGCAGCACAAACTCCGGCCGATCGTGGCGGATCACTCTGCCAGCCTGCAGGCTGCGAAACGCACGCCCGTGGCCAAGGGTGTAAACCGCTTCCAGCACGCTGGTTTTTCCGCTGCCGTTTGGCCCCACCAGGAAGTTAAACCCCTGAGCAGGCGCCAGATCGGCATCTTCTATATTGCGAAAATCTTTAATCAGTAAACGCGTTAATGCCATGCTGTCGTTATCTTAATCATCGAACCATCCAGGGCGTTATCGTCGCAGGTCATTTGCGTGCGGCCAGCGCACAGCAACCGCAGCGTACTTAAAGTACGTGAGGATTGCGAGCACTGCCCAATCGCAAAGGGGCAAGTAAGATAGCCCGATAATTTTTACAGTCGCATTGGCATGACGACGTAGGCGGCAGACTTACTGGCGCCGTCCTCGATCTGCACGCTGGAGACCGAATCGGTCAGCAGCAGGCGTACATCTTCACACTTGAGCGCGTTCAGCACGTCCAGCACATAGCTGACATTAAAGCCAATCTCCATTTCGGTGCCGTCATAGCTGACATCGAGGATTTCTTCCGCCTCTTCCTGCTCTGGATTGTTGGCGGTGATCTTGAGCTGATTCTGGCTGACGTACAGGCGTACACCACGGAACTTCTCGTTCGACAAGATCGCCGCACGGGCAAAGGCCTGCTTGAGCAGATCGCAACCTGCTTCCAGCGTTTTATCCGGGTTCTTCGGCAATACGCGGCGATAATCCGGGAAACGGCCATCGACCAGCTTGGAGGTGAAGATAAAGTCACCCACATGCGCACGGATATTGTTGCTGCCAATCTGCACCCGCAGCGGGGTATCGCCACCGTCCAGCAGGCGTACCAACTCCATCACCCCTTTACGCGGCACGATCACCGAATGCGAAGGCAACGGCTGGCCGATAGGCATTGAACATACCGCCAGGCGGTGGCCGTCGGTGGCCACGGTGCGCAACTCTTCCCCTTCGGTTTCAAACAGCATACCGTTCAGGTAGTAGCGCACATCCTGATGTGCCATCGAGAACTGGGTAGCTTCAATCAGGCGCTTAAGCGTGGCCTGCGGCAAGGTAAACTCCACCTCGCTCTGCCAGTCATCCAGGTTAGGGAAATCTACTGCTGGCAAGGTGGAAAGCGAGAAACGGCTGCGGCCAGAGCGCACCAGCATTCGTTCGCTTTCCAGCTGCACGGCGATCTCCGCGCCTTCCGGCAGACCACGGCAGATATCAAAGAATTTACGTGCGGGGACGGTCGTCGCGCCCGCTTCATGCGGCTGGGACAAGGCGACACGAGCCACCATTTCCATCTCCAGATCGGTTCCTGTCAGCAGCAGGGAACCTTCCGTCACCTGCAACAGCAGGTTACCCAGAATGGGCAACGTCGGGCGGCCGCCCAGTGGGCTGCTCACCTGTTGCAGTGGTTTTAGCAGATGCTCACGTTCAACGATAAATTTCATATGCGCTATGACGACAATGTTCTGATTAAATTAGAGAAATCTTCTTTGATGTCGTGACTTTCCTCACGCAACTGCTCGATCTTCCGGCAGGCGTGCAACACCGTGGTATGGTCGCGGCCACCAAACGCATCGCCGATTTCTGGCAGGCTGTGGTTGGTGAGCTCTTTTGCCAATGCCATCGCCATCTGGCGCGGGCGGGCAACGGAGCGCGAACGCCGCTTGGACAGCAGATCCGCGATTTTGATTTTATAATACTCTGCCACCGTCTTCTGGATATTGTCGATGGTGACCAGCTTTTCCTGCAGCGCCAACAGATCCCGTAGCGCTTCACGCACGAAATCAATGGTAATGGCACGGCCAGTAAAGTTCGCGTTGGCGATCACGCGGTTCAATGCCCCTTCGAGCTCACGCACGTTGGAACGCAGACGCTTGGCAATAAAGAACGCCACTTCGCCTGGCAGACGGATATCGTTCTCGTCGGCCTTTTTCATCAGGATCGCTACGCGGGTTTCCAGCTCCGGTGGCTCGATCGCCACCGTCAGGCCCCAACCAAAACGGGATTTCAAACGATCTTCTACCCCGTTGATCTCTTTCGGGTAACGATCCGAAGTCAGGATGATCTGTTGATTGCCTTCCAATAGCGCGTTGAAGGTATGGAAGAACTCCTCCTGCGAACGCTCTTTGTTGGCAAAAAACTGAATGTCATCGATCAGCAACGCATCCACCGAACGGTAGTAGCGTTTGAATTCTTCAATGGCATTGTTCTGCAGCGCCTTGACCATGTCCTGTACAAAGCGCTCCGAATGCATGTAAACCACTTTTGCATTGGCTTTACGCGCCATGATGCCATTGCCCACCGCATGCAGCAGGTGAGTTTTACCCAGGCCTGTACCGCCATACAAGAACAGCGGGTTGTAGGCTCCCCCAGGATTATCCGCTACCTGCCGGGCCGCAGCGCGGGCCAACTGGTTGGATTTACCCTCAACGAAGTTATCGAAAGTATGCTTGGGGTTAACGTTAGAACGGTAGGAAAGCTCAGGCGGTGGCGCCGCGTTGTCCCAGCTTGGGCGAGACGGTGCAGCCGTACGTACCACCGGGGCTACCGGAGCGCTGTTGTTATGGTTGATACTGGCCATCACGGGCTGGCTGAGGGTTTGTGTCAGTGGTTTACTGCCCACTTCAAAACGCAACAGCGGCGCATCCGTACCGCAGAAGTCATTCAACAGGCCATTGATATTGTTTAAGTACTTATCGCGAACCCAATCCAGCACAAAACGGTTGGGTGCATACAGCGCCAGGGTATTGTCGCTCAGTTCCGCCTGCAATGGGCGTATCCACATACTAAATTCTGTGGCAGGTAACTCATCCTGCAATCGGGCAAGACACTGCTGCCAAAGCGAAAGTGACACGGCGGACTCCACTCGAACAAGATCAATAAAAAGAAAAGAATCAGGCTACTTTTTTATAACTCATGATTTTTGACACACGCCCGGCATCGGTTGAAAAACCGTAGAGCATGCGAACCGCCTTTCACGGTTTATGTCCCTGACGATCCCGGTTTTGGATCGCGATCGGAATGACGGATCATAGCGCAATCCGCGCAAGAGATCCTCCCCTTCATCACAGATTAGATCCATTTTATCCACAGCCATCGGTAAGCGACGATATTTTAATCATTATCCTGCCAGCACCGATGAGATCTGAGCCTGTAGCACGAGGTTTTTACACAAAAAGCAAGTTATACCTTGTTATCCACGGGGATCCTTGCATAAACCACCCAGGATCGCTCCGGGATCCTTGCGATTTGCCTGCGAGTCCGTATAATCTTCGCCCTACGTGTGATACCTGGTTCCTTAATGGTGCGTCAATAGCCAGACAGGATTCTGCGGTGACCACGGGCCAAAACCGGATTTTACTCCGTATTGGCAGACAACCAGGTAGGCTAGCGCGATGTGAATTGACTCAGGACTGTACAATTATTACAATCCCGCCTCTTTATGTATTGCGATTGAGGCGTCGGTCATTTTCACGCCGAGTAGCCAAACGCATTGACTTAGCAGTAATTCATTTAAGTTTAGGTAGAAATCGCTATGAAACGCACTTTCCAACCGTCCGTATTGAAGCGCAACCGTAGCCACGGTTTCCGTGCTCGTATGGCCACCAAGAATGGTCGTCAAGTTCTGGCCCGCCGTCGTGCGAAAGGCCGTACTCGTCTGACCGTTTCTAAGTAATAAAAGCTAACCCGCTGAGTGGTTAAGCTCGCTTTTCCTAGGGAGTTACGTTTGTTAACTCCCACTCATTTCACTTTCGTCTTCCAGCAGCCACAACGGGCTGGCACGCCGCAAATCACCATCCTCGGCCGCCTGAACCAGCTGGGGCATCCCCGCATCGGTCTTACTGTCGCCAAAAAACACGTCAAACGCGCGCATGAACGCAACCGGATCAAACGCTTAACCCGCGAAAGCTTCCGTTTACGTCAACACGAGTTACCGGCGATGGATTTTGTTGTGGTGGCTAAAAAAGGGATAGCGGAATTGGATAACCGTGCACTGACGGAAGCTTTGGAAAAATTATGGCGTCGCCACTGTCGCCAGGCTCCCGCATCCTGATCGGACTGGTACGGGCGTATCAGCTCGTGCTCAGTCCGCTGCTTGGGCCACGTTGTCGCTTCCAGCCGACATGTTCTCATTACGCAATTGAGGCATTACGCAGGTTTGGCATGTTAAAAGGCAGTTGGTTAACATTGAAACGCGTATTAAAATGCCACCCTTTGAACCCAGGTGGCGATGATCCCGTGCCGCCGAAAACCGACGATAACAGAGAACTCTAACGATGGATTCGCAACGCAATCTTCTCCTCATCGCTCTACTGTTCGTGTCTTTCATGATCTGGCAGGCCTGGCAAACGGACAATGCTCCGCAACCAGCCACCCAGACCACGCAACAGACATCGAACACCGCTACCGGTGATGCCGCAAGCCAGGCAGTGCCAGCCAGCGGCCAGGGTAAATTGATCACCGTTAACACTGATGTGCTTTCGTTGACCATCAACACCCGTGGTGGCGATATCGAGCAGGCTAAACTGTTGGCCTACCCGGATACTCTGGGTTCATCGACTCCATTCCAACTGCTGGAAACGACCCCGGCGTTTGTCTACCAGGCACAAAGTGGCTTGACTGGCAGAGACGGCCCGGATAACCCGGCAAACGGCGAACGCCCTCTGTTTGAAGCAGCGCAAGATACCTTCACGCTGGAAGATGGCCAGGATGAACTGCGTATTCCTCTGACCTTTACCGGTAAAGATGGCTCAGTCTTCACCAAGACCTTCGTGCTCAAGCGCAACCATTATGCTGTTGGTGTGGATTACTCCATCGTCAACAAAAGTGCTGCGCCGCTGGAGCTGATGTTGTTTGGTCAGTTGAAGCAGAACACCGAGTTGCCAAAGCACCGTGATACCGGCAGCAACAACTTTGCGCTGCACACCTTCCGTGGCGCGGCTTACTCTTCCAGCGAAGACAAATACCAGAAGTATGCGTTCGACAAGGATGAGAACCTGAATGTCACCACTCAAGGGGGCTGGGTTGCCATGCTGCAGCAGTATTTTGCAACAGCGTGGGTGCCAGAGACCAAAGGTGACAATACTTTCTATACCGCTAAGCCTGGCGATAATATGTCTGCCATCGGCTTCAAATCTACGCCGATCATCGTGCAGCCTGGTACCGAGCAGCAACTGAACGCCACCCTGTGGGTTGGCCCGGAACTGCAGGATCAGATGGCCAAACTGGCTCCGCATCTGGACCTGACCGTGGATTACGGCTGGCTGTGGTTCATTTCCCAACCGCTGTTCAAACTGCTGAAGTTCATTCACGGTTTCATCGGCAACTGGGGCTTCTCAATCATCATCATCACCTTTATCGTGCGTGGCATCATGTACCCGCTGACCAAAGCGCAGTACACCTCGATGGCCAAGATGCGTATGTTGCAGCCAAAGCTGCAGGCCATGCGTGAGCGTATCGGTGATGACAAGCAGCGTATGAGCCAGGAAATGATGGCGCTGTACAAAGCTGAGAAAGTGAACCCTCTGGGTGGCTGCTTGCCGTTGATCATCCAGATGCCTATCTTCCTGGCGTTGTACTACATGCTGATGGGCTCGGTTGAACTGCGTCATGCTCCGTTTATCTGGTGGATCCATGACCTGTCAGCGCAGGACCCGTACTACATCCTGCCAGTGCTGATGGGCGTGACCATGTACTTCATCCAGAAGATGTCACCAACCACCGTGACTGACCCGATGCAGCAGAAAATCATGACCTTCATGCCGGTGATCTTCACAGTGTTCTTCCTGTGGTTCCCGTCTGGTCTGGTTCTGTACTACATCGTCAGTAACCTGGTGACCATCATCCAGCAGCAGCTGATTTATCGCGGGCTGGAAAAACGTGGTCTGCACAGCCGCGACAAGAAAAAACATCATAAGCACTTGATAAGAAACCGCGAGCCGGGTTCCTATTAAAATGCCAAGGGCGGTCAGTTGACCGCCTTTTTGCATATTGTCAGAGAGATAAGCCGTTATGAATACCACCGATACCATCGCTGCTGTTGCCACTCCGCCCGGACGCGGCGGTGTCGGCATTCTGCGCATTTCAGGTCGTGGAGCAAAAGACGTCGCTCAGGCGGTACTTGGTAAACTGCCAAAACCGCGCTATGCCGATTACCTGCCATTCCGTGACGCCGAAGGCACCACGCTGGATCAAGGTATCGCTCTGTGGTTCCCCGGTCCTAATTCCTTTACCGGTGAGGACGTGCTGGAACTGCAAGGCCATGGTGGGCCGGTGATCCTCGATTTGCTACTCCAACGCGTGCTGGCGCTGCCAGACGTGCGTATTGCCCGCCCTGGCGAGTTCTCGGAGCGTGCCTTCCTCAATGACAAGCTGGATCTGGCCCAGGCAGAAGCCATTGCCGATCTGATCGATGCCAGTTCCGTGCAGGCAGCTCGCTCGGCAATGAACTCATTACAGGGGTTTTCTCCACCCGCATCCATCATCTTGTGGAAGCACTTACTCACTTGCGCATCTACGTAGAAGCGGCGATCGACTTCCCTGATGAAGAAATTGACTTCCTTTCCGATGGGAAGATTGAGGCGCAGCTTAATGGGGTCATGGCCGATCTGGACAATGTCCGTGCAGAAGCACGCCAGGGTAGCCTGCTGCGTGAAGGGATGAAAGTTGTGATTGCCGGGCGGCCAAACGCCGGGAAGTCCAGCCTGCTGAATGCCCTGGCAGGGCGGGACGCGGCCATTGTTACCGATATTGCCGGTACCACCCGCGACGTGCTGCGTGAACATATTCATATCGATGGCATGCCGCTGCACATAATCGATACCGCAGGCCTGCGTGAAGCCAGTGACGAAGTTGAGCGTATCGGTATCGAACGTGCATGGAACGAGATCGAACAGGCCGATCGTGTCCTGTTTATGGTTGATGGCACCACCACGGGCGCAACAGATCCCGCAGAGATCTGGCCAGATTTTATGGCACGCCTGCCTGGCACCCTGCCGATCACCGTGGTGCGTAACAAAGCCGATATCACCGGTGAAACCCTGGGCATAACCGAAGTAAATGGCCACTCACTTATTCGCCTTTCGGCGCGTACCGGTGAAGGGATTGAGCAGTTACGCGATCATCTGAAGCAGAGCATGGGTTTCACCAGCAATATGGAAGGCGGTTTTCTGGCTCGTCGCCGCCACTTGCAGGCTCTGGAACAAGCGGCGCAACATCTGGTTCAGGGAAAAGAACAGTTAGTGAGCGCTTACGCGGGGGAGTTGCTTGCCGAGGAATTGCGGCTGGCACAACAGGCATTGAGCGAAATCACCGGTGAGTTTACCTCTGATGACCTGCTTGGCCGTATCTTCTCCAGTTTTTGTATTGGTAAATAAGATTTTTTCAGCGCATCCCATCACCCGGGATGCGTTATTTTCAACTTAAAAAATATATTTATCAATTAGATAAACATAAATAATCATTTCATCTTTTTCTAAGTTCTGCTCCCAGATTAAGCCCCTAAGTAACCCCAACTTAATATATTTTAAAATCGAATAATTAAGACAAAACTCATGCTTTTTTTGATGAAAATTTCTTAGGTAATGCTTACTCTAGCACTCCAGTTTGTTATAAGCCGCGATCATGGAGTGAACAATGGCTTGTCATTTTATCCGATGGGATGCCACGACAGACAGTTTAAGAACCCACCGGCTATCCAGCGATGTGATTGAACAAACCTCGGGTTTCTCTGCCAAGCGCCGTCGGCGCTTTTTGCAGGGCCGCATCCTGCTGGCTGAAATGATGTTTTATCTGTATGGCATCCCTCAGCTTCCTGCTATCGCCACCACTCCAACCGGGCGCCCCTGCTTTGCCGATAGCCATTTACCCGACTTCAGCCTGGCGTATGCCGGGAATACCATCGGTGTTCTGCTAAGCCTGGAAGGCAAGGTTGGGCTGGATATAGAAGTGATGCGTGCCCGCGGCCAAAATCTGCTGCGTCAGTACCTCTCATCCACGGAGAATGCCTGGATCACTGCGCAGTATGATCGGTTGGAAGCGGAAACTCAGCTATGGAGTATCCGCCAGTCGGTGCTGAAACTCTCCGGTTTAAGTAACAGTGAGCAGGGATCGCTGCATCTGCACCCTTTTTCCGGCCATTTACGCTCTAGCATCGCACCCAATGTCCAGGTAATGAGCGATGCGGAAGAGTATCTCTGTTGGGCTTGCGCACATGAACCAGGCTTAAATCGTCTGATTTGCTGGCAGTATGACGAGAGTCAGGGATTACAAAAATGTCGTGAAATATCAAAGCAGAGCCTGCCGCCTTCCACACATTTTTTGAAGCTGACAACCTCACCACGGTGGCAAGCTAAAAGTACCGACTGAACATCTGTCCAGAGTGAAATCATCAAAAGAAAACTTTCTTTAAAACATTAATCCCTGTATGGAATTGTAAAAACAGATAAATACGCAGGATTAGCCTGTTATCTGATGAATATTTACCCTACTATCTGTCGATTGTTCTAAGCTGAATCTGTTCATTAGAAAGGGAGAGTCATCATGTCAGACCAAGCATTAAAAATCGTCACGTTATTGGGCAGCCTGCGTAAAGGCTCTTATAACGCCATGGTCGCCCGTTCATTACCTAAACTAGCCCCACACGGGGTAACCATCGAAGCACTTCCTTCCATTCGTAATATTCCACTGTACGACGCCGATCTGCAGCAAGAAGACGGTTTCCCCGCCGAAATAGAAGCTATAGCCGAACAGATCCGCCAGGCAGACGGCGTGATAATCGTTACGCCGGAATATAACTACTCGGTTCCTGGCGGCCTGAAAAATGCCATCGACTGGCTTTCTCGTTTACCGAACCAGCCTTTGGCCGGTAAGCCGGTAGCTATCCAGACCAGTTCCATGGGGCCGATTGGTGGCGCACGCTGCCAATATCACCTGCGTCAAATCCTGGTGTTCCTGGATGCGATGGTGATGAACAAACCTGAATTTATGGGGGAGTGATCCAGAACAAGGTCGATGAGCAAGCGGGGGAGCTGATAGAACAAGGCACACTGGACTTCCTCAGTGGTCAATTGTCTGCGTTCAGTGACTATATCCGCCGAGTGAATTAAAGCCGATTTCAGGCGCCTTGATACGAAAAACAGAGGGCGCCGATTTTTTTCCTAATATGATCTATAAATATTATTAATAAACAAAGCGTTAAAATTATGCATTTTTTTATTTTTACCATTTTAATGGTTTTTACCACCAGTTCTCTGCTTGCCGCAGAAATGCTTTACCCTGCCGGAGAGGAGCCGGTAGAACTCCCAATCCATAGCCCGCTGAATGCGCAATTACCGCGCTCGGTCTATAGCCAAGAGGATAAAAAGGCCGAGGCCATGTCGTTGTATCTGACGCTGATGCGCGAAGATGCGCGCAACGTATGGGCTCCCTTCCAACTGGCAGCCACTTCTGCAGAGCAAGGCCAGACTGAGCTGGCGGAGCGCTATCTGCAACTCAGTGCCAAACGCGGATTATGGTATTACTACAATCTGCTGGAGGATAATGCCTTCAACAGCATCCAGCAAAGTGACACTTACCGTTCGATCCTGGCAGAAACCAAAGTGCGTTATCAACTGCATGCTTCAAGGTTTGAAGGCAAACCCCTCTATGCGGTTCCTAATGGCACTCCCCCGGCCGGAGGTTGGCCGACCATCATCTACCTGCACGCTTATGGCAAAGCCGCCATCATCACGCCGGAAGACAGATTGCTGTTTGCTGAGGCGGGTGTTGCCTACATTGAGTTGAACGGTACCCAAATGCTGGCCGAGGACAGTTTCCGGTGGTCAAATTACAGTGAAGTAAGCACCCAAAGTGCCATTCAACGCACCCTGCAGAAATTAACGCCGCAGCTAAAGCTTAACCCTAATCAGGTCTACCTGACCGCTCGCGGGCAAGGGGCACTGCACGGGGCCAATCTGATGGCCAAATACCCGCAGTTTTACGCAGGCGCTCTGTTGATTGCCCCGCAGGGAGATATCAACAAGGCACAGCATTCCATGGCGGAAAACAAACGGATTATGATCGCCTATTACGATCGGCAAAACTTCAACGAACAGGCGTTAGCGCTCTATTTTGCCAACCTGTTCAATGACAAAAATCAGGTCGAGATAGAGCATTTTTCTCAGGGGGAGGATGAGATCGGAGGCTGGCAAGAGCGCTTTAACCGACCACTACGCTGGGTGATGGGTAAGGCGCCGGATGCATCGCCAGGTGCCAGATAGCAAAGGGGCGGTTCAAAATTGAACCGCCCCTTTTCAATTAATGCCCGTCAACAAACACGATTTTGAGTACAAATAGCAGCGCCACAACGATCACGCAGGGGCTGATTTCACGCCAGCGGCCAGTACCCAGCTTCATAACACAGTAAGAGATAAAGCCCAGGG
Source organism: Serratia sp. L9 (assembly GCF_050632285.1). NCBI lineage: Bacteria > Pseudomonadati > Pseudomonadota > Gammaproteobacteria > Enterobacterales > Yersiniaceae > Serratia > Serratia sp. L9. The sequence goes on from NZ_CP192591.1 coordinate 1,137,064, forward strand.
CAATCCCTTCGGTGATAGAGAAACTGAATGGCATCATGGCGGCGGTAACAAAAGCAGGAACCGCTTCGGTCATGTCTTCCCACTTCACCCGCGCCAGGCTGGAGGTCATTAATACCCCTACGTAGATCAGCGCCCCGGCTGCGGCGTAGGCCGGAACCATACCTGCCAACGGCGACAAGAAGATAACCAGCAGGAACAGGATCCCTACCACTACGGCGGTCAGGCCGGTACGCCCACCAACAGCAACACCGGCGGTGCTTTCAATATAAGCCGTGACCGAAGAGGTGCCGATAAACGAACCGGTTACCGAACTGATACTGTCAACGTACAAGGCCTGCTTCATACGCGGGAACTTCCCGCTTTCATCCGTCAGGCCTGCTTTATCGGTCACCCCAATCAGCGTGCCCGAAGAGTCAAACAGGTTTACCAGCATAAAGGAGAAGATAATTCCTGCCAGGCCGATATTCAGCGCGCCAAAGATATCCACCTGACCCACAACGGAAGTCACATCCGGGGGCAGTGAGAATACGCCGCCATACTTCACATCGCCCAACGCCCAGCCGATAAGCGTGGTTACTACAATCGAAATCAATACCGCAGCATGAATATTGCGCGAAGCCAGTACCGCGATGATAAAGAAGCCCAATGCCCCCAACAGCACGCTGTGAGAAGTGAGGTTCCCTACCGCCACCAGCGTATCTGGATTAGCGACCACAATACCGGCATTTTTCAGCCCCATCATGGCGATAAACAGGCCGATACCGCTGGTGATCCCCACACGCAGGCTCAGCGGAATATTGGCAATCATCCAATAGCGGATACGGAAAACCGTCAGCAAAAGAAGGCCGACGGCTCCCCAGAAAATAGCCCCCATACCCACTTGCCAAGAAATGCCCATCGCACCAACCACCACAAACGCAAAGAACGCGTTCAGGCCCATCGCGGGTGCCAGAGCCACTGGCAAATTAGCCAGCAAGCCCATAAGAATACTGCCAAAAGCCGCAATCAGGCAGGTTGTTACAAACACCGCCTGAGTATCCATACCCGCTACGCCCAGGATCTGGGGGTTAACGAACACGATATATACCATGGTTAAAAAAGTGGTGATCCCGGCAATCGTTTCCGTACGCACCGTGGTTCCATGCTGCTTGAGTTTAAACACGCGCTCAAGCAAGCCTTGCTTTGCATCAAGGCTGATGTCTTGTTTGGTCATTATCAGAATTCCGAAGAGGGGAATGGACTTTCGCTGGCTATCCTATAACAAAAAGGCTGGGTTTTGGCCTCGCCCATCGCTTTTTTTCGCCATCTTTACGGCTAATATTTCCAACATTCTGTATTTATTGATATTCATCGTCGAACAGGGATTAAAGGGTCGCAATCCTGCACGATCCGGTTAAAGTGACAACAACGTTGACTTAACCGAGGGCGCTTACCCGAATGAATCAGGTTGAATGTGTTTTATTTGATTGTGACGGCACACTGGTAGACAGCGAAGTCCTGTGCAGCAAAGCGTATGTGCATATGTTTGCTCATTACGGCATCGAACTTTCGCTAGAAGAGGTCTTCAAAAAGTACAAAGGGGTAAAACTCTACGAAATCATCGAGCAGGTTAACGCCGAGCAAGGGATCAATTTACCCGCCAGTGAACTGGAACCGGTCTATCGCCAGGAAGTGGCGCGCCTGTTTGATGCTGAACTACAACCCATTGCAGGGGCGCGTGAGTTGCTGGCACAGATGAAAACCCCGATGTGCACCGTATCCAATGGCCCGGTGAGCAAAATGCAGCATTCGCTGGGGCTGACCGACATGCTGTCCTATTTTGATGACCGGTTGTTCAGCGGCTACGATATTCAACGTTGGAAACCCGATCCGGCGATCGTATTCCATGCCGCCGAGCAAATGCAGGTCCCCGTTGAGCGTTGCATTCTGGTGGACGATTCCGCAGCCGGTGCGCAAGCGGGAATTGCCGCCGGGATCCCGGTATTCTACTTCTGCGCCGATCCTCACAATAAGCCTATCGATCACCCACTGGTAACCATGTTTGACGATCTGGCACAGTTACCGGCGCTGTGGCAACAACGTGGCTGGCAACTTACCCGCTAACCACCCGCGCCAACTGCGTTTCAGCGCCTTGGCCTGCGGGCTGAAGCGCTGGTTCAACCCATTCGCCAGCACCTCCAGCGCCAGGCAAAAAATGAAATACACCAATGCCACAAACAGGAAAACTTCCATCGGGTAAACCATGCTGCGGTTGTTAACCTGTGTTGCCAGGAAGGTCAATTCACCCACTCCGACGATATACGCCAACGAAGTATCTTTGATCAGTGAGATCCATTGGTTGATAAACGAAGGTACCATCATGCGCAGCGCCTGCGGCAATACGATCATCCGCAATACCTGCCAACGGTTCAATCCGAGTGATAGCCCTGCCTGCCACTGCCCGGCACCGATTGCAATAATCCCCGCTTTTACCGCATGTGCCAGATAAGCCGAAGCGATCAGCGCCAATGCGCACACCACGGTGGTAATTTCTGGAATATCGACACCAAACACCATCGGTAGCAGGAAATAGGTCCAGAAAATCAACATAATTACCGGGATAGCGCGGAAAAACCCCAGCACCATTGCCAGCAGCCCAGCCCACACGCCACGAGACATCGCCAGCGCCACACCCAGCAACGTGCCTAAAATAGCCGAAACCACCCCGGCCATCAGGCTTATCGCCAACGTCAGGGCTGCGCCCCCAAAGGTCCATCAGGGAAAGTACCCCACAGCAGGTAGCCCAGGTTTTCCTGAATAACGGTAAAGTCCATCTTACTGTCCTCTCAGCGGTTTACGCTGTTGTCGCCACATGCCCCAGCCTTCCAGTAAGGCAATAATGGCGATATACAACACCGTCGCCACGCCAAATGCCTGGAAAGTACGCAGAGTTTCAGTCTCGACCTGGCGTGAAGCGTAGGACAGCTCCGCCAAGCCGATAGCCATGGTCAGCGAGGAGTTTTTAATCACGTTCATGTATTGGCCCAACAGGGGAGGGAAAGCAATTTTCAGCGCCTGGGGCAATATGACATAACGCATTGACTGCCAGCCGGTCAGCCCCAGCGCATTGGCCGCATGCTTTTGCCCACTGGCGACGCCGCGAATGCCCGAGCGGATCTCTTCGGCAATAAACGCCGTGGAATAAAGCGTCAGGCCCAAAAAGCCAGCGAGGAACTCAAAGGAGGGCCACGCAAGAAAACCTAACTGGTGGGGCGTATTCAGCCATTGCATGGCGAAAGAAGGCAATATCTGCCCGGCGGCGAAGTACCAGAAGAACAGTTGCACCAACAGGGGAGTATTGCGAAATAGCGAACTGTAAGCCACCGCCAGCCAACTCAAAGGGCGCAGTGTGCTGTCCCGCATGGCCGCCAGGCCGAATCCCAACAGCGTTGCCGCCAGCCCGGCACAGGCCGACAGCCATAACGTTATCAGGAAGCCATTCCATAGCCAGCCCAGATATTGCGGCGCCAGCAACCAGTCCAGATTCATGCTTTATCCTTCGATGACAGAATGCACCAAGGGCGCAGCATGCTGCGCCCTAAACTTACTATCTAACTACCCGCAGAATCAGGCTTTGGGTTGTTGATCCAACGGGCCGATTTTAAATTCACCACGCGGCTGAGCGGTTTTGGTTTCCGGGCCAAACCAGCGATCGTAAATCTTCACCGCATCGCCGTCTTGTTCCAGTTTGATCAAGGTGTCGTTGATGGTCGCCGTTAGGCGCTCTTCACCTTTGGGAATGCCAACCCCCTGATACTCTTTGGTGATACTGAACGGGGATATTTCAAAGTCGGCTTTCTGTGCGGCTGGCAGGTTACCCAGCAGACCAACCAGTTTGGCGTCATCCTGGGTAATGGCCTGAACGTTGCCGTTACGCAATGCGACAAAAGCCAGCGGCGTATCGTCGTAAGAAATCACTTTGGCGGTTGGGTAATGTTCACGCAGGGTAATTTCCTGCACCGTGCCTTTGTCTGCTCCGATGCGCAGCTTTTTGATATCTTCCGGCGTTTTCAGCACACCTTTATGGGCAATAAATTTCTGGCCGGTGGCGAAATACGGCACGCTGAAATTCACCGCTTTGGCCCGTTCATCGGTGATGGTGAAATTGGCGGCGATCAGATCAACCTTATTGGAAGCCAGCAAAGGAATACGGTTAGCGGGGTTGGTGGCGCGCAGTTCAACTTTGACACCCAACGCCTTGCCGATAGCATCAGCTACATCCACATCGTAGCCCACCAGCTTTTTACTTTGGGGATCAACATAGCCAAACGGCGGGTTGCTGTCGAACACCGCGATACGAACCACACCGGCTTTTTTAATGTCGTCAAGTTTGTCGGCATGTGCCGCGCCAGTGGCAAGGCTAGCTAACAACGTTAAGGCTAGAACGCGCTGATTCATAAAAGGCTCCCAAGTGATTGATGTTTTACTGGCTGCTAAGCTAGCAAGCCTCACTTAGGTCAGGAAATAATATAAAAAGCTATATTTATAACCTTTTTATCTTTACGGATTTTAGAAAGGATAAAGGTGCAGAAAACTGCACCTTCAGGAGATAAAACGTGGGGAGAATTACGCGTCTTTACCGTCTGCCAGCAATTTTTCCAGCGCGTCGCCGCCGATATGGCGGAAGTCCTGGCCTTTGACGAAATAGAAGATAAATTCGCAGATATTCTGGCAGCGATCGCCGATACGTTCGATCGAACGGGCGCAGAACAACGCGGTCAGCACACTTGGGATAGTGCGTGTGTCTTCCATCATGTAGGTCATCAACTGGCGGACAATGCCTTCATATTCCTGATCGACCTTTTTGTCTTCACGGTAAATACGGATCGCTTCATCCAGATCCATACGCGCAAAGGCATCCAGCACATCATGCAGCATCTGGACGGTATGGCGGCCCAGGGATTCCAGGCTGACCAACAGCGGTTGATGCTGATGCGAGAATTTCTCCAGCGCGGTGCGGCAGATTTTATCCGCCACGTCACCAATGCGTTCCAGTTCGGAAATGGTTTTGATTATCGCCATCACCAGACGCAGATCGCTGGCGGTCGGCTGGCGTTTGGCAATAATGCGCACGCAGGCTTCATCGATCGCCACTTCCATCATGTTGACCTTGGCATCACCTTCGATCACGCGCTTGGCCAGCTCACCGTCCTGGTTGTGCATCGCGGTGATGGCGTCGGTCAGTTGCTGTTCCACCAGCCCGCCCATGGTCAGCACCTGGGTGCGGATATGCTCAAGTTCTGCGTTGAACTGGCCGGAAATGTGTTTGTTTAAATTCAGATTATCCATGATGCATCCTAATCAACCATAACGGCCAGTAATGTAATCTTCAGTCTGCTTTTTCTGCGGTGCGGTGAACAGAGTGTCAGTATCACTGAACTCAATCAACTCACCCAGATACATAAATGCGGTGGTGTCAGAACAGCGCGCCGCCTGCTGCATATTGTGGGTAACGATCACCACGGTGTAGTCAGACTTAAGCTCGCTGATCAGCTCTTCAATCTTGCCGGTTGAAATGGGATCGAGCGCCGAGCATGGCTCATCCAGTAACAGCACCTCCGGGCGAATGGCTATGCCGCGGGCAATACACAGGCGCTGCTGCTGGCCACCGGAGAGGCTGTAACCGCTCTGGTGCAGCTTATCCTTGGTTTCATTCCACAGTGCCGCCTTACTCAGCGCCCACTGAACGCGTTCATCCATATCCGCCCGTGACAACTTCTCGAACAGGCGCACGCCAAAGGCAATGTTATCGTAAATCGACATCGGGAACGGCGTTGGCTTTTGGAACACCATGCCCACCTTGGCGCGCAGCAAAGCGATATCCTGGTTGTCGGTCAGGATATTTTGCCCATCGAGCAGGATCCCGCCCTCGGCACGCTGTTCCGGATATAACTGGTACATCTTGTTGAAAGTACGCAGCAAAGTCGATTTACCGCAGCCGGAAGGGCCGATAAACGCGGTAACCTTGTTCTTGGCGATATCCAGCGTAATGTTTTTCAGCGCATGGAATTTGCCATAGTAAAAGTTCAGATCGCGTACCTGAATTTTGCTGCTGGAAGCGTCAGTAACCATACTCATCAAGACTTCTCTCTTTTCACAGCGCCAGCCTGGCTGGCGCTTAAATTTTTATGAATGCTTTTTCTTGGCGAAAATCACACGCGCCAGGATATTCAGTAACAGGACGCACAGGGTGATCAACAGCACCCCAGCCCAGGCCAACTGTTGCCATTCGGCAAACGGGCTCATGGCGAATTTGAAAATGGTGACCGGCAGGTTGGCGATCGGCTGCATCAGGTTGGTGCTCCAGAACTGATTAGACAGTGAGGTAAACAGCAACGGGGCAGTTTCACCGGCAATACGCGCAATCGCCAGCAGCACACCGGTAATAATGCCGGACACGGAAGCTTTCAAAGTGATGGCAGAAATCATGCGCCATTTCGGTGTCCCCAACGCATAGGCCGCTTCTCGCAGCGTATCCGGCACCAGTTTGAGCATGTTCTCGGTGGTACGGATCACAATCGGGATCTGTAACAAGGCCAGCGCAATAATCCCCGCCCACCCGGAGAAGTGTTGCATTTTCGCCACCACCACGGTGTAGACGAACAGGCCCACAACGATCGACGGTGCGGATAACAGAATGTCGTTAATAAAGCGGGTTACTTCTGCCAGCCAGGATTTACGGCCATATTCCGCCAGATAAATCCCCGCCATAATGCCTAGCGGAGTCCCGAAGATGGTGGCCCACAGGATCAACAGGCCACTACCGGCAATGGCGTTAGCCAAACCGCCACCCGCAGTATTCGGCGGTGGCGTCATTTCGGTGAACAACGCCAGCGACATGCCATCAATACCTTTGGTGATGGTGGAAAACAGGATCCACACCAGCCAAAACAGGCCGAAGATCATGGTCGCCATTGACAAGAACAGGGCAATACGGTTTTTCTGGCGGCGCCAGGCCTGCATTTTGCGGCGGCTTTCGGCCAGTTCTACAGGGTTTTGCATATCCATCGTCGCCACGTTAGCGCCCCTCATTCTTGGCCAGGCGCATAACCATCAATTTCGACAGTGCCAGGACGATAAAGGTGATAACAAACAGAATCAGCCCCAACTGCATCAGCGCAGAAGTATGCAGCCCAGATTCCGCCTCAGCGAATTCGTTGGCCAGTGCCGAGGTGATACTGTTACCCGGCATAAACAGAGAGAAACTGTCGAGCTGGTAGGTGTTACCGATAATGAAGGTTACCGCCATGGTTTCCCCCAGAGCACGGCCCAAACCAAGCATCACGCCGCCAATCACCCCATTTTTGGTGAACGGCAACACGATGCGCCAGATGACTTCCCAGGTGGTGCAGCCAATGCCGTAGGCCGACTCTTTCATCATCACCGGGGTTTGTTCAAACACATCGCGCATTACCGCAGCGATGTAAGGAATAATCATGATGGCCAGGATCACCCCGGCGGCCAGAATGCCGATACCAAAAGCCGGGCCAGAGAACAGCTCACCAACAATCGGGATACCGGACATCACATCCCCCAGCGGGGTCTGGAAATATTGAGCGAACAACGGGGCAAACACGAACAGGCCCCACATGCCGTAAACGATACTTGGGATCGCAGCCAACAGTTCGATGGCAATGCCCAGCGGGCGTTTGAGCCAGTTGGGAGCCAGTTCAGTCAGGAACAGCGCGATGCCAAAACTGACCGGAACAGCAATGATCAGCGCAATCAGTGAGGTCACTACCGTGCCGTAGATCGGGACCAGGGCACCAAATTGTTCCGCAGGCGCATCCCATTCTTTAGTCCACAGGAAAGCGAACCCGAACTTCTGCATGCTTGGCCAGGAGGCAATAATCAGCGAAACAATAATACCGCCCAGCAATAATAAGGTAATCAGCGCCGCCAGTTTTACCAGCGCGCTGAAGATGATGTCACCGTTTTTACCCGGTGCTTTAATGGTCGGCTTGTACTCAGCCATAGATTACTCTTCTGTTAAAGCTTGGAGGGCTCAGCGAACTGAGCCCTGACACATCAGGCTGAGGCGCGATATTTCGCACCCCCTGCGTTCTCTTAGAACAGTGCGTTACCGGAGCTGTCTTTGATATTGGTCTTCCAGGCAGCACGGATTTGCTCAACCACTTCAGCAGGCAACGGGGCATAATCCAGTTCGCTGGCTTGCTTGGCACCGGTCTTGTAAGCCCAGTCAAAGAACTTCAGCACTTCTGCGCCCTGCTCAGGCTTCTTCTGCTCTTTGTGTAACAGGATGAAGGTGGTAGAACTGATTGGCCAAACGTTGTCGCCTTTCTGGTTGGTCAGATCCTGAGCGAAGGTTTTGCTCCAGTCCGCACCTTTAGCGGCGGCGCTGAAGCTCTCTTCTGTTGGACTCACCGGTTTGCCATCGGCAGATACAAGTTTAGTGTAGGCCAGATTGTTCTGCTTGGCGTAAGCGTATTCCACGTAGCCGATTGAACCAGGCAGGCGCTGGACGAAGGCGGCGATGCCGTCGTTGCCTTTGCCGCCCAGGCCGGTTGGCCAGTTAACGGTAGAGCCCGCACCAATTTTCTCTTTCCACTGCGCGTTGGCTTTGGACAGATAGCTGGTGAAGACGAAAGAGGTACCTGAACCGTCAGCACGGCGTACCACAGCGATATTCTGATCCGGCAGCTTAACGCCAGGGTTCAGTTTAACGATCGCCGGGTCATTCCATTTTTTGATATTACCCAGGTAGATGTCACCCAGGGTTTGACCATCCAGAGTCAGTTCGCCGGATTTGATGCCCGGAATGTTCACGGCCAGCACCACGCCACCAATCACGGTAGGGAACTGGAACAGGCCGTCAGCAGCCAGTTTGTCATCAGACAACGGGGCGTCGGAAGCACCAAAGTCAACGGTGTTGGCAATAATCTGCTTCACACCACCAGAAGAACCGATCCCCTGGTAGTTAACTTTGTTGCCGGTTTCTTTCTGATAAGAATCTGCCCACTTGGCATAAACCGGAGCGGGGAATGTCGCACCTGCACCGGTCAGGCTAGCAGCAGCGAACGCAGACACAGAGGCCAGGGAGAAAGTCGCTGCCACAATACTGGCGACGGTGGTACGCATCAGTTTCATAATCCCTCCTAATGGGATATTTAAAAATCGACTTTGAGTCGTTTTCATCAGAGTAAGTATTGTTGCAGGAGGGAAAATAGGACAGTTTGGTGACAATAAAATGTACGAAATATGACATTTATATGACAGCGGCGAATTCTCCCCTGCGAAGCCTGGCCTAATAGCCGATACGATCGCCAAAACACCCGCTATTGAGGTTCAGAGGCAGATATGGTGTTTGGATGGAAGACAACAGACAATACCAAGATTGGAGCCATAGCAGGTAGTTAACACCTTCCAGACGCTTCGCCTCGGACAGAAAGCCAAGTAGCCCCCGTAGCGATCAAGCCTACTCGGTTGGGTTGGAAGTGGAGATCAGATTCTGATGATGTTTCTCCCCCAATCTGGACTGAGGGGAGAAACCTTAACGCAGTTATTCTACGGTAACAGACTTCGCCAGGTTGCGTGGCTGATCCACGTCGGTGCCTTTGATCAGCGCCACGTAGTAAGACAACAGTTGCAACGGCACGGTGTAGAAGATAGGTGCAACAATCTCTTCAACGTGTGGCAATGGAATGATAGTCATACCTTCGCTGCTGGTGAAACCGGCATCCTGATCGGCAAACACATACAGCTGGCCGCCACGCGCACGCACTTCTTCGATGTTGGACTTCAGTTTTTCCAACAGTTCGTTGTTTGGCGCAACCACAATCACCGGCATATCCGCATCGATCAATGCCAACGGGCCATGCTTGAGCTCACCGGCAGCATAAGCTTCCGCATGAATATAGGAAATCTCTTTGAGCTTCAGCGCCCCTTCCATGGCAATTGGGTACTGATCGCCACGGCCAAGGAACAGCGCATGGTGCTTGTCAGAGAAACCTTCCGCCAGCGCTTCAATGCTCTTATCCAGCGACAGCATCTGCTCGATACGTGCAGGTAACGCCTGCAAGCCATGCACGATGTCATGCTCAACGCTCTCCGCCATCCCTTTCAGACGGCCAAGACGAGCCACCAGCATCAACAACACGGCAAGCTGAGTAGTAAAGGCTTTGGTGGATGCCACACCAATTTCGGTACCGGCTTTGGTCATCAGCGCCAGGTCCGATTCACGCACCAGCGAAGAACCCGCCACGTTACATACGGCTAATGAACCCAGATAACCCAGTTCTTTGGACAGGCGCAGCGCCGCCAGCGTATCGGCGGTTTCGCCGGACTGAGACAAGGTGATGATCAGGCTGCCTGGGCGCACCGCAGATTTGCGGTAACGGAATTCAGAGGCGATCTCAACATCACAAGGTACACCGGCCAGAGATTCGAACCAGTAACGCGCAACCATTCCTGAGTGGTACGAAGTCCCGCAGGCGATGATTTGTACGTGCTGAACTTTTGCCAGAATGTCGTCTGCACGCGGGCCCAGCTCGGTCAGGTTAATCTGACCATGGCTGAAACGCCCTTCCAGAGTGTTTTTCAGCGCCATTGGCTGCTCGAAAATCTCTTTCTGCATGTAGTGACGGTATGCGCCCTTGTCACCAGCGTCGTATTGCACCTGAGATTCAATTTCTGGGCGGTCAATCGCATTACCCTGCTTGTCAAAAATGCTGACAGAACGGCGAGTAACTTCTACCACATCGCCTTCTTCCAGGAAGATAAAGCGGCGGGTGACCGGCAGCAAAGCCAACTGGTCGGAGGCGATAAAGTTTTCACCCACGCCACGGCCAATCACCAGCGGGCTACCGGAACGGGCAGCAACCAAAACGCTAGGATCGCGGCTGTCCATTACAACGGTGCCATAAGCGCCACGCAACTGCGGGATCACACGTTGAACCACTTCCAGCAGAGTACCGCCTTGTTTTTGCTCCCAATGCACCAAGTGAGCAATAACTTCGGTATCGGTTTCTGAGCTGAAGTGGTAACCGCGTTCCATCAGCAATTCACGCAGCGGCTCGTGGTTTTCGATAATACCGTTATGCACTACGGTGATGTAATCTGAAACATGGGGATGCGCATTCGCTTCGGTAGGTTCACCGTGCGTTGCCCAACGCGTGTGCGCAATACCGGTTCCACCGTGCAAAGCATGTTGCTCTGCGGCTTCGACCAGTTTTTGTACCTTACCCACACGACGCAAACGGCTGACATTACCTGCGCCATCAACCACGGCAAGGCCCGCTGAGTCATAGCCGCGATATTCCAGACGGCGTAAACCTTCCAACAGGATTTCAGCAATATCACGTTGCGCTACTGCGCCTACAATTCCACACATTTGTTGTATTCCTAATTAAACGCCTTTCGGGGCGCTTTCGATGCCTCGACCTGATTTTTGCCGGTTTTACCGTGCTTCCCCGAGCCTGTAGACGGTGGGGATTATTATGTTTTGCTCTGTACTCTTTGACGAAAGCACAGAGCAAAACAGAGGTGAGAAGCTATATGTTCCTTCTCACCTCAACCCTCTGCCAAAAGAGAGGGAGTATAAATCTGTTACTTTTTCTTGGTTGGGCGTTGCCAGCCTTGAATATGTACCTGCTTCACGCGGCTCAGCACCAGTTCATCATCTGCAATATTGTGGGTGACGGTAGTACCCGCAGCGATAGTCGCTCCCTTACCCACTGAGACTGGGGCAACCAACTGAGTATCCGAACCAACAAACACCCCGTCGCCGATAATGGTTTTATGCTTATTGGCACCGTCATAGTTACAGGTGATAGTGCCAGCGCCGATATTCACATCGTCACCAATCTCGGCATCACCCAGATAGCTCAGGTGACCGGCTTTGGAGCCTTTGCCCAGACGCGCTTTTTTGATTTCTACAAAGTTGCCGACATGTGCGCCTTCAGCCAGTTCGGCACCTGGGCGCAGACGGGCAAACGGACCCACTGTGCAACCCGCTTCCAGCACCGCATCTTCCAGCACGCTATACGGGCTGATTTCGCAATCGTCGCCGATCACACAGTTTTTCAGTACACAGCCAGCGCCAATTTTTACTCGATCGCCCAACGTGACCTTACCTTCGACGATCACGTTGGTATCAATGGAAATATCACGACCGTGTTCCAGCTCGCCACGCAGATCAAAACGTGCGGGATCGAGCAGCATGACCCCCGCCAACAGCAGTTTTTCTGCCTGCTCGGCTTGATAGACGCGTTCCAGTTGCGACAGTTGTAAGCGGTTGTTGACGCCTTCAACTTCGCTCAGGCGCGAAGGATGCACCGCTTCAATCTTCTTACCGTCAGCATGAGCCAAGGCAATGATATCGGTGATATAGAACTCACCCTGCGCATTGTTGTTGTTCAACATCCCTAGCCAGCGCTTCAGATCGCGCCCATTGGCGACCAGAATGCCGGTATTGATTTCATTAATCTGGCGTTGCTCATCGCTGGCATCTTTATGCTCGACAATGCCTACAATTCCGCCGTTTTCACGCACAATGCGGCCATAGCCACTCGGATCTTGTAATTTCACCGTCAGCAGGCCAATGCCCCCTGCGGTTTTGCCGCCAGCAACCGGGTCAGCGTTTCGACGGCTATCAATGGCACATCGCCATATAACATCAGCACGTCTTCATCATCTGCAAAATAGGGAGCCGCCTGTTGCATCGCATGGCCAGTCCCCAACTGCTCCGCCTGCAATACCCAGTTTAGCGCATCGTTCTTCAGCGTGTTTTTCAGCAACTCACCGCCGTGGCCATAGACCAGGTGAACGTTTTTAGCCCCCAGCTTCATGGCAGCATCAATGACGTGCTGCACCATTGGCTTACCCGCCAGCGGATGTAACACCTTGGGAAGATCGGAATACATGCGTGTTCCCTTGCCCGCGGCGAGGATAACCACGCTCATTGCGCTGTTAGACATAAGCAACCTGATAACTCCATTTTGATGGACGAAAGTAAAACCGTTTGCAGACGGAATTACTACATATTTCTCTACACGAATCCAGTACAAGCCGCGTGGCTCAAGGCGTGCCAATAACCGGAGCATTCCTATTCAGCCACCGAAAAAACTGTCGGCGATCGGAGACGTTTTAAATCATGAGTGGCACCAATACAGCACAATGCCAGCCCGGTTGAAACGCTTATTTTAAAGCAAAAAAAGCGACCCACAGGGGCCGCTTTCTTATTTCCACACGCTAAGTGCCACGCGAGGAAATTACATCGCTTTTCTGGTGAGCTCGATAACGCGCAATTTCGCGATCGCTTTCGCCAGTTCAGCGGATGCCTGGGCATAGTCGACATCGCCATGAGAGCTACGGATGTGCTCTTCAGCTTTACGCTTGGCTTCCAGCGCTCTCGCTTCGTCGAGGTCCGTTCCACGGATGGCAGTGTCCGCCAGCACGGTTACCACGCTCGGCTGTACCTCAAGGATACCGCCGGACAGGTAGATGAACTCTTCTTCACCATGCTGTTTAACAATACGCACCATGCCAGGCTTGATGGCAGTCAGCAGCGGCGCATGGCCAGGGAAGATCCCCAGTTCGCCTTCGCTGCCTGTCACCTGGATCTTCTGTACCAGGCCGGAAAACATCTGTTTTTCCGCGCTGACAACATCCAGATGGTAAGTCATAGCCATATCACCCTCCTCTCAAGGCGTTACAGTTTCTTGGCTTTTTCCACTGCTTCTTCAATGGTGCCAACCATGTAGAACGCCTGCTCCGGCAGGTGGTCATAGTCGCCGTCCATAATGCCTTTGAAACCACGGATGGTATCTTTCAGCGATACGAACTTGCCCGGAGAACCGGTGAAGACTTCGGCCACGAAGAACGGCTGAGACAGGAAACGTTGGATTTTACGCGCACGGGATACCACCAGCTTGTCGTCTTCTGACAGCTCGTCCATACCCAGGATTGCGATGATATCTTTCAGTTCCTGATAGCGTTGCAAAATAGACTGCACGCCACGCGCTACGTCGTAGTGCTCCTGGCCAACCACCAACGGATCCAATTGACGGCTGGTGGAATCCAGCGGGTCAACGGCCGGGTAGATACCCAGAGAAGCGATGTTACGGCTCAGTACCACGGTTGCGTCCAAGTGCGCAAAGGTGGTGGCTGGTGACGGGTCAGTCAAGTCATCCGCAGGAACGTAAACGGCCTGAACGGAAGTGATAGAACCTGTCTTGGTCGAGGTGATACGTTCTTGCAGAACGCCCATCTCTTCCGCCAGCGTTGGCTGGTAACCTACCGCCGATGGCATACGGCCCAGAAGTGCAGACACTTCGGTACCGGCCAGGGTATAACGGTAGATGTTATCCACGAACAGCAGAACGTCACGACCTTCGTCACGGAATTTCTCAGCCATGGTCAGACCGGTCAGCGCAACGCGCAGACGGTTACCTGGTGGCTCGTTCATCTGGCCGTAAACCAGGGAAACTTTGTCCAGTACGTTGGAGTCGGTCATTTCGTGGTAGAAGTCATTACCCTCACGAGTACGTTCACCCACGCCCGCAAACACTGAATAACCGGAGTGCTCGATCGCAATGTTACGTATCAGCTCCATCATGTTTACGGTTTTACCTACACCAGCACCACCGAACAGACCTACTTTACCCCCTTGGCGAACGGGCAGATCAGGTCCATTACCTTGATACCGGTTTCCAGCAGATCCTGGGAGCTGGACAGTTCTTCGTAGCTTGGCGCCGGGCGGTGGATTGCCCAACGTTCTTCTTCGCCGATGTCACCTTTCATGTCGATTGGTTGACCCAATACGTTCATGATACGGCCCAGGGTAGCTTTACCTACCGGGACTTCAATTGGGTGTTGCAGGTTGGTCACTTTCAGACCGCGACGCAGACCGTCTGAGGTCCCCATTGCGATACAGCGAACCACGCCGCCACCCAGCTGTTGCTGAACTTCGAGCACCAGTTTTTCGGTGCCGTTTTCAACCTCAAGAGCGTCGTACACTTTTGGTACGGCATCCTGAGGGAACTCGACGTCCACCACGGCGCCGATTACCTGGATAATCTTTCCAGTAGCCATCTTGAATCCTCTACGTAATTCGTTTACCCGGCATATTTCACATTGCTGGTGCGTTGACTGCCTTCTCTCACCCCAGTTGCTTACTTCAGTCAGCGCCTGGGGACTCGCTCAGTTGTCGCCTTCCCGCAATCTGAACTATTTAGGGTAATAACCTGGTTAAACCGCGGAGGCTCCCGAAACGATCTCGGTGAGTTCCTGAGTGATGCTGGCCTGACGCGCCTTGTTGTATACCAACTGCAGCTCTTTGATCAGGCTACCGCCGTTATCGGTTGCGGCTTTCATCGCGACCATTCGTGCGGCCTGCTCGCTGGCCAGGTTTTCCACGACGCCCTGATAAACCTGCGATTCCACATAGCGGCGCAGCAAGGTATCAAGCAGCACTTTAGGATCGGGTTCATACAGGTAATCCCAGGATTTTTTCTTCAGTTCACTGTCATCAGAAGGTGGCAATGGCAGAAGTTGCAGTAACTGCGGTTCTTGGGACATCGTATTAACAAATTTGTTGCTGACGATGTACAGCTTGTCTAAACGACCTTCGTCGTAGGCTTGCAGCATCACTTTCACCGGCCCGATCAGATCCGACAGGGAAGGGTTATCCCCCATGCCGGTCACTTGAGCAACTACGTTGCCGCCCACGGAACCAAAGAAAGAGGCCGCTTTTGAGCCAATCAACGCCAAATCAGCTTCGACGCCTTTTTCAGACCAGCGTTTCATCTCTGCCAACAGCTTCTTGAACAGGTTGATGTTCAAGCCGCCGCAGAGACCACGGTCAGTAGACACCACCAGATACCCGACGCGCTTGACATCACGCTCATCCAGGTACGGGTGCTTATATTCCAGATTACCTAGCGCCAGGTGACCAATCACCTCACGCATAGTCTCTGCATAAGGACGGCTGGCCGCCATGCGTTCCTGCGATCTACGCATTTTGGAGGCGGCGACCATCTCCATCGCTTTAGTGATCTTCTGCGTGTTTTGCACGCTGCCGATCTTACTACGTATCTCTTTTGCGCCGGCCATCTCTGCTTCTCCTCATTGCCAGCGGCCTGCCGTCTTTCAACGTCAGGCCACTATGCGTTACCAGGACTGGGTTGCCTTGAAGCTATCGAGGATGCCTTTCAGCTTGCCTTCGATCTCATCGTTATAAGCGCCAGTTTGGTTGATGTGGTTCAGCAGTTCGGCATGCTCGCGATCCGCATAAGCAACCAGAGCGGCTTCGAAGCTCACGACTTTCGCGACTTCAACGTCGTTCAGGTAGCCACGCTCGGCGGCAAACAGCACCAGAGACTGTTGTGCGACAGACATCGGCGCATACTGTTTCTGCTTCAGCAGTTCGGTCACTTTCTGACCGTGGCTCAGCTGTTTGCGGGTCGCATCGTCCAGATCGGAAGCGAACTGAGAGAACGCAGCCAGTTCACGATACTGTGCCAACGCGGTACGAATACCACCAGACAGTTTTTTCATGATCTTGGTCTGTGCTGCACCACCCACACGGGATACGGAAATCCCTGGGTTAACCGCCGGACGGATACCGGAGTTAAACAGGTTGGATTCCAGGAAGATCTGGCCATCGGTAATCGAGATTACGTTGGTCGGAACGAACGCGGAAACGTCACCAGCCTGGGTTTCAATGATCGGCAGAGCGGTCAGTGAACCGGTTTTCCCAGTAACTTCACCTTTGGTGAAGGCTTCAACGTACTCGGCGTTAACACGCGCAGCACGCTCCAGCAAACGGGAGTGGAGATAGAATACGTCGCCTGGGTAAGCTTCACGGCCTGGTGGACGACGAAGCAGCAGGGAAATCTGACGGTAAGCAACGGCCTGTTTGGACAGGTCATCATAAACAATCAGCGCATCTTCACCACGGTCACGGAAGTATTCGCCCATTGCGCAACCGGCATAGGGGGCCAGGTATTGCAGTGCTGCGGATTCAGACGCGGTAGCCACAACCACGATGGTGTTAGCCAGTGCACCGTGCTCTTCCAGCTTGCGCACCACGTTAGCAATGGTGGACGCTTTCTGGCCGATAGCCACGTAAACACATTTGATGCCGGAATCGCGCTGGTTGATGATCGCATCGATCGCCAGTGCAGTTTTACCCGTCTGACGGTCACCGATCACCAGCTCACGCTGGCCACGGCCGATTGGGATCATGGCGTCGACCGATTTGTAACCGGTCTGTACAGGCTGATCGACAGACTGACGTTCGATAACGCCAGGTGCGATGGTTTCAACCGGAGAGAAACCGTCATGTTCAACCGGGCCTTTACCATCGATAGGTGCGCCCAGGGTGTTGACCACGCGGCCCAGCAGGCCACGGCCAACCGGAACTTCCAGAATACGGCCAGTACATTTAACCTTCAGGCCTTCGGCCAGATCCGCGTACGGACCCATTACCACAGCACCTACAGAGTCGCGCTCCAGGTTTAATGCGATTGCATAACGGTTGCCTGGCAGTGCGATCATTTCGCCCTGCATTACGTCGGCCAGACCGTGTACGCGGATGATCCCGTCACTGACGGAAACGATAGTACCTTCATTGTGAGCTTCGCTCACCACATTGAACTGAGCAATGCGCTGCTTGATCAGTTCGCTGATTTCGGTGGAATTCAGTTGCATGCTCCAGTCCCCTTAAGACTGCAAGACGTCTGCCAGGCGTTCTAGACGACCGCGAACGCTGCCATCAATCACCATATCACCAGCGCGGATAATTACGCCGGCCAGTACAGACTTGTCAATTTTGCAATTCAGCTTAACTTTGCGTGACAGACGTTTTTCCATCGCAGCAGCAATTTTGGTCTGCTGTTCATCGCTCAGTGCGCTCGAAGAGAGCACGTCGACTTCGACGGTGGATTCCAGCGCGGCACGCAGTTCGATGAACTGTTGCAGTACCGCAGGAAGAACCAGTAAGCGTCCATTTTCGGCCATTACGCGGATAAAGTTCTGGCCATGTTCGTCGAGCTCATCGCCACATACCGCAATAAACGTGTTGGACAATGTTTCTGGTGCGACTGCACCGGAAAGCATCTCCGCCATCTGTTCGTTGCGGGTGACAACAGCAGCAAACGCCAGCATTTGCTGCCAGCGCTCTACGCTTTGGTTCTCAACGGCAAAGTCAAAAGCTGCTTTGGCGTAGGGGCGAGCTACAGTTACAAATTCAGACATCAGCCCCTCCCTCCTTACAGTTCAGCGACCAGTTTATCAACGATGTCGCTGTTAGCAGCTTCATCCACGGAACGTTCGATGATCTTCTCGGCGCCGGCAATCGCCAGCATCGCGACTTGCTTACGCAACTCTTCACGAGCGCGTTTACGTTCGGCTTCGATCTCAGCCTGAGCCTGTGCCACGATTTTGCTACGTTCCTGCTCGGCTTCCGCTTTCGCTTCGTCCACGATCTGAGCTTTGCGTTTGTTTGCTTGCTCGATGATCATCTGAGCTTCCGCTTTGGCAGTTTTCAGCTGGTCGGTCGCATTAGCTTGCGCTAAGTCCAAATCTTTTTGGCACGCTCTGCAGAAGCGAGGCCATCAGCAATTTCTTTCTGACGCTTCTCGATGGCAGCCATAATCGGCGGCCATACATACTTCATACAGAACCAGACAAACAGGACAAACGCGATAGCCTGGCCGAGGATTGTTGCGTTAAGATTCACAGCACAATGCCTCTATAAAAGTTAATAATGTGGTTTGTTTGCAGAGTGCGAACTCTACTTACGCGACAGCAAACATCACGTACAGACCCAGACCAACAGCGATCATCGGGATGGCGTCAACCAGGCCCATAACGATAAAGAACTGTGTACGCAGCAGAGGAATCAGATCAGGCTGACGTGCTGCGCCTTCCAAGAATTTACCACCCAGGATGCCGATACCGATCGCAGCACCGATTGCCGCTAAACCCATCATCACAGCGGCAGCCATGTACAGCAGATCCATACTCAGGTTTTCCATGACAGTCTCCAGTTTGTTTCAGTTATAAAGTGCAAGTGTTTTAAGAAAATCAGTGCTCTTCAGATGCCATCGACAGATAGACAATCGTCAGAACCATGAAAATAAAGGCTTGAAGCGTAATAATCAGGATGTGGAAAATGGCCCAAGGCACATTAAGAAGCCACTGTGACCACCACGGCAACAGGCCGGCAATCAGGATGAAGATCAACTCACCCGCATACATGTTGCCGAACAGTCGCAGACCCAGAGAAACAGGTTTGGACAGCAGGCTGACACCTTCAAGAATCAGGTTGATTGGAATAAATACCGGGTGGTTGAACGGCTGCATGGTTAACTCTTTAACAAACCCACCAACACCTTTCATTTTGATGCTATAGAACAGGATCAGGACAAACACGCCCAACGCCATCGACAACGTAATACTGACATCGGCAGTGGGTACCACACGTAGCGCAGGCAAACCAAAGACATGTTCACCAATGAGTGGCAGTAAATCGATTGGCAACAGATCCATCATGTTCATCAGGAATACCCAGACAAACACGGTCAGTGCCAGCGGAGCAATCACTTTGCTCTTGCCGTGATACATATCACGCACGCTGCTGTCGACGAAACCCATGATAAGTTCGACGGCAGTTTGAAGTTTCCCCGGAACACCGCTGGTTACTGTTTTCGCTACTCTCCTGAAAATAAACAGGAAAACAACCCCCAACAAAACAGAGAAGAACAATGAGTCAATGTTCAACGTCCAGAATGTCGGGTTACCAGAGTGTGGTTCAACTAACTGAAAAGTACGCAGATCCAACTGAAGGTTATTCAGATGGTGGCTGATATAGTCCTTTGCAGTCCCATTTTCTCCAGATGCAGACATGATGCCTCTTACCCTTTTAGTTAAGTTCGGTAACTGTTAATCACGGCTGGTGCCACTATCTGCACAATCAACACCGCTAAATAGGTCAGGCCAAGCGGTACAAACGCCGCTTTGAACACCCCAAGGGCCACGATCAGCAAAACTATGGTGATCACGACCTTCAGCCCCTCACCAATGGCGAACGACCAGGCAACCCGACCGGGTGCCGGCGTTTGCGCCTGATGACGCAAGGCAAACAGCATAAACATGGCATTCGGTAACCAGGCAGCAAGGCCGCCAGCTAATGCCGAGCCGCTCCACTCCAGGCTTTTCAGGCCGAATGCAGCGCTGATCAAAACAAAAGTCATTAACTGCAGAAACAGCAGCTTGCGTGCAACTTTTCCGCTGTATAGGGACACAGACATGACGTTTGTTCTCTCCCTACCCCAGGGGGTATGCTGAGTGACGTATACAACTGTTTTTGCAACCATGAGTCAAGCAGCAAAAAACGAGCAAATTATACGGGCCACTCCACCGAATTCAATGGATAAGTAGCGAAAAGGTGAACAATTATTTAAATTTCCCCTTTTAGGGCTATTTTCACAAGAAAACGGTCGGAATAATCCATCGCATTTAATTGTCTGACTATTCCATCGTTACGCTATGAAACGTGCAACCGATCACAGTAATGAATATTTCTGATTTATAGCCCAAGTTAACAACCGACGTCTTTAGCTATTTGAGCGGTTAAAAAATTTTATAAATCAAAACATTACAGAGTAACCATTCAAAAACAATACTTATACTCGATAAAAACCTTCTATTGACATTTACACAAGTAATATTGCAACCGAGAATTAACACTAACAGCAAGATTGAATCATTCACATATCATTGCCAACGTGACTATTACCCTGTGCAATTAGTGGCTTGCGATGCCCTTTTTGTTAAAAAAGGTAAACAAACCCCACTGAAGGCTTAATTGATTAGCTTGCTTGGTTTTACCTTCCACGTCTTGCGTTAATTCCTAATTATTTGATTCCGAGCAAACTTAGTTTCGCTTTAGTATCACCAAATGCCGCTCACCTTCCAGTTCCGGTACCTGCAGACGAATCACCGAATCCAGAGATATCCCCTCGGGCAACTGGGCAAGTTCGTCATCCGGGCAAATCCCTTTCAGCGCATAAAAACGCCCCACCGATGGCTTGGGTAGATGGTGACACCAGGCCAACATATCCTGCAACGAGGCAAAAGCACGGCTGATCACGCCATCAAATGGCGGCTCCGCAGGAAACGCTTCGACACGGCTTTGCACCGGGTCGACATTTTTCAGACCCAGCTCATGCTGTACCTGCCGTAAGAAGCGGACGCGCTTGCCCAGGCTGTCTAGCAAAGTGAAATGCGCATCAGGCCGCACGATAGCCAACGGAATGCCCGGTAATCCAGGACCGGTGCCAACATCGATAAAACGTGAACCGGTCAGATGTGGGTTAACCACAATGCTGTCCATGATATGGCGCACCAGCATTTGCTGGGGATCGCGGACAGAGGTGAGATTGTAAGCCTTGTTCCACTTGTCGAGCATGCCGACATAGCCCAGCAGTTGCTGTTTTTGCTGATCGGAAAGGGTAATTCCTGCCACTGAAAGCAGTGAATCCAGTTTTTTTGCACAGCTTGATCCTCTGACTGGCGCGAAACAGTGGGCCACCCCGACGCTGTTCCCTAAGGCAATCTATGATAATTCAGGCAGAATGTGATGTCAGCGGTCATTTGCTCAGGAGATAGGCAAACGACCGCTCAGAATACAGATTTAGGCGCTGCGGCGCAGTAATCCCTGCTTTTTCAGCCAGATCAGCAAAATAGAGATCGCTGCAGGCGTAATACCGGAAATACGTGACGCCTGGCCGATCGAGTTGGGTTTGTGATCGTTAAGTTTGGCGATCACTTCGTTCGATAGTCCAGAAACCTGTCGATAATCGAGATCCAACGGCAGTACGGTGTTTTCGTTGCGCTGCTGTTTATCGATCTCATCTTGCTGACGAGCGATATACCCTTCGTATTTCACCTGGATTTCCACTTGCTCCGCAGCTTCGGTATCAGCCAATGCAGGCGCAAAAGCTTCAACCCTGGTCAACAGGGCGTAATCCATTTCCGGGCGGCGCAGCAGCTCTTCACCATTGGCTTCACGCGATAGCGGCGCTTTCAGCAACAGATTAACCTGCTCGACGTTTTCTGAATGCGGGTGCACCCAGATATCACGTAAGCGCTGGCGTTCCTGCTCGATGTGTTCGAGTTTCTCACAGTAACGCGCCCAACGAATATCATCCACCAACCCGAGTTCACGGCCTTTTTCCGTCAGGCGCAGATCGGCGTTGTCTTCCCGCAGCATCAGGCGATATTCAGCCCTTGAGGTAAACATGCGGTAGGGTTCTTTGGTGCCCAAGGTGCTGAGATCGTCCACCAGCACGCCCAGATAAGCCTGATCGCGGCGAGGTGACCATCCTTCGTCTTCGCTGGCATAGCGCCCAGCGTTCAGCCCGGCTAGCAAGCCTTGCGCAGCAGCTTCTTCATAACCCGTGGTGCCGTTGATCTGACCAGCAAAGAACAGACCCTGAATAAATTTGCTTTCCAGCGTAGGTTTCAGGTCGCGTGGATCGAAGAAATCATATTCGATGGCATAACCAGGCCGAACGATTCGGGCATTTTGCATCCCCTCCATCGAACGAACGATTTGCATCTGTACGTCAAACGGCAGGCTGGTCGAGATACCGTTTGGATAAATTTCGTTGCTGGTTAACCCTTCTGGCTCAAGGAAGATCTGGTGAGCGTTACGATCGGCAAAGCGCATCACTTTGTCTTCGATCGATGGACAATAACGCGGCCCGATCCCTTCGATGATCCCGGCATACATCGGGCTACGATCGAGGTTGTTACGGATCACATCATGGGTTTTTTCATTGGTATGCGTGATGTAGCACGCTACTTGCTGCGGATGCTGGCTCGCGTTACCCAGGAAAGAAAACACCGGGATCGGTGTATCGCCATGCTGCTCAGCCAATACGCTGAAATCGATAGTTCGTGCATCAATGCGCGGTGGTGTACCTGTCTTCAGGCGATTGACGCGCAGCGGTAGTTCTCGCAGACGCTGTGACAAAGAGATCGACGGAGGATCCCCAGCACGGCCACCGCTGTAGTTTTCCAGCCCGATGTGGATCTTGCCATCCAGGAAGGTACCAACGGTCAGTACCACCGCTTTGGCACGGAATTTCAGCCCCATCTGGGTCACAGCACCGACTACGCGATCGTTTTCCACAATCAAGTCTTCGACTGCCTGTTGGAAAATCATCAGGTTTGGCTGATTTTCTAACGCTGTACGGACGGCTTGGCGATACAGGACACGGTCTGCCTGAGCACGGGTAGCCCTGACAGCAGGGCCTTTGCTGGCGTTTAGTATCCTAAACTGGATCCCTGCATGGTCAATAGCCTTGGCCATCAGCCCGCCGAGTGCATCAATTTCCTTAACCAGATGCCCTTTACCAATACCACCGATCGCCGGATTACAGGACATTTGCCCCAGCGTGTCGATATTGTGGGTCAGTAATAAAGTCTGACGCCCCATGCGTGCCGCAGCCATCGCTGCTTCGGTACCTGCATGGCCACCACCGATGATAATGACGTCAAATTGGTCTGGATAAAACATGGAACTGCACCTCGAAGTACTTACGGACGATCGTTATTTGCCCAAGGTTGGGGATTCTACTCAAGTTTAGACGATCGACCAAGCGGTCAGGATCGTAGGTAATTAAAAGAAGATCTTTTTTATTTAAAGATCTCTTTATTAGATCTCTTATTAGGATCGCGATCCTCTGTGGATAAGTGATTATTCCAGATGAAGATCAGTAGATTAACGAGGATCGTTTGCTGTGAGTGATCGGTGATCCTGGACCGTATAAGCTGGGATCTAAATGGCATGTTATGCACAGCATGAAAAGCGTACTGCAGTTGTTATTGGGATAACTACCGGTTTTACCCTGCTTATAAGCTTAGTTATCCACAATCGTTCGCTCAATCTTTAAACGAATCAGAGTAAATTAATCCAGTTTGCGATCCATTCTTCTGCTGGATCCTCTGGAATTTCATGTTTGGTCACGTCGATCTCTAAGCGATCACCGATCCTTTTTGCTCCTCGAGCCAACAAAAGATCGTCGATCTGTTTGATCGCCCCACAGAAGGTATCGTACTCGGAACTGCCTAAACCGACGGCTCCAAACTCTACTTGGGATAAATCAGGCTGCTGTTCGGTTATCTGTTCTAACAGCGGTTGCAGATTATCTGGTAAATCGCCTGCACCATGAGTGGAAGTAACCACCAGCCACCGCCCGGACAGCGTCAGTTCATCCAATTCAGGACCATGCAGCGTTTCAGTTGAGAAACCAGCCTCTTCCAGCTTTTCAGCCAAATGTTCAGCAACGTATTCTGCACTGCCAAGCGTACTGCCACTGATCAGAGTAATGTCTGCCATAAATGATCCCAAGCTTTCTGAAGAGGCAGCATTGTACGCTGTGAATTGATTGGGATCTACCTGTGGATAATAGGGGTATATCCCCATAGCCTTTAAAGCCGCAGCGTTGTGCATAACTCATCCCCCGGCCCCTTACTGAGTAAACTCCGGGGGAGAAGGCAGGGTTCATCAAGAGCGGGGGTCTAGGGCGTAATGGTGCGCATAATCGGGTTCTGCAGCGAGATCAGGGTCTCCGTTGACTGGATCTCGTCGATAGTCTGGATCTTGTTGATAAGCACCTGTTGCAGCGCATCTATCGAACGGCACATTACCTTGATAAATACGCTGTAGTGGCCAGTGGTGTAGTAGGCTTCAACCACTTCTTCCAGGCTCTCGAGTTTTTTCAGCGCCGAAGGGTAATCCTTGGCGCTCTTTAATATGATGCCGATAAAACAACAGACGTCATAACCCAGTTGTTTTGGGTTCACGTCTACCCGAGCACCGATGATGATCCCGGCCTGTTTCATCTTTTCCACCCGCACATGAATGGTGCCAGGGCTGACGGCAAAGTTCTTTGCCAGCTCGGCGTAAGGCGTACGGGCATTTTCCATTAAGGCGTTGAGGATGCCGCGATCGAGATTATCGATCTGATAAATTTCTGCCATTAAATCCCCCTTTAACTGCGGATTATTGAATTTTCACCGCTTAAAAATGAACGATTAAAAGTGAAAAGGCAATATTGATTGATGGATATTGAATTGTGATGCCATTCTGTTGCTTAATCACTGGCAACAAGACAGGTTATTTAAGAGATACGGCAATGAAAAAGCAGTTTATCCAAAAACAACAACAAATCAGCTTCGTAAAATCTTTCTTCTCCCGCCAGCTGGAGCAACAGCTTGGCCTGATCGAAGTTCAGGCACCGATCCTCAGTCGTCTGGGTGACGGCACTCAAGACAACCTTTCCGGCAGCGAGAAGGCCGTTCAGGTAAAAGTAAAAAGCTTGCCAGAGTCAACGTTTGAAGTGGTGCATTCACTGGCCAAATGGAAACGTAAAACGCTTGGTTGCAACGACTTCAGCGCAGGCGAAGGTATTTATACCCACATGAAAGCGCTGCGCCCGGATGAAGATCGCCTGACGCCGATCCATTCGGTGTATGTCGATCAGTGGGATTGGGAACGTGTCATGGGGGATGGCGAACGCAACCAGGCTTACCTGCAAGATACCGTTAAGCGTATTTATGCTTCTATCAAAGAAACAGAAGCTGCAGTGAGTCGTGAATTTGGCCTGGCACCGTTCCTGCCAGAACAGATCCACTTTGTTCACAGCGAAACCCTGTTGCAGCGTTATCCAGATCTGGATGCCAAAGGCCGTGAGCGTGCCATCGCCAAAGAATTGGGTGCGGTATTCCTGATTGGTATCGGTGGCAAGCTGTCACATGGTAAATCGCACGACGTGCGTGCACCTGATTATGATGATTGGACTACGCAGGGTGCCGAAGGGCTGGCGGGTCTGAACGGTGACATCATGGTATGGAACCCCGTGTTGCAGGATGCGTTTGAGCTTTCTTCTATGGGGATCCGTGTCGATGCAGCAGCATTGCAATATCAACTGACGCTGACCGACGATCTGGAACGCCTGAAACTGGAATGGCATCAGTCGCTGTTGCGCGGTGAAATGCCCCAGACGATTGGCGGCGGTATTGGTCAATCACGTTTGGTGATGCTGTTACTGCAACTGTCACATATCGGCCAGGTACAATGTGGCGTATGGGGATCAGAAGTCCGTGAAAGTGTGGATGGGTTGTTGTAATCCTTGGTGATTTGACCCGCTCGAAAGCAAGTTGCAGACGTGAGTGTTCGCCTGCCTTTCCCAGTTGCATCGTTATATCGTGCATCCGGGGCCGGTGGGCTAACCACGGGTGCAACTTTTCGTTAGGGTTTCAGATAAACTATGCATAATTCAAGCACGCTAATTTCTAGTTTGAAATTAAATCTATTTATTCCCTCCTGAAAGGGGATAGGTATAAATCTTATACCTAACTTACCCACTCTTATCACTTTTAATGGGGTAACCAATGTCACTTCCCAGACCTGTACCACGCCTGGCGTGAAAGTTGACCTGGGGGTTTATGAAAAAAGTAGGTATTTTAAAGGTCAGGGCTCAGTTACCGCCTGGAAGGACGCCTCGATTCATTTAACCCATTGCCCTCGGTTCCATGGCTACTATGCCTTTGGTGGTGAAGAAATCACCATCACTGAGGGAGGGGAGCAAAATATCCCCCACAGCAACGGCGAACATCCTGGATTTCTCTATTCAGCCAACTACGGAAATCATTGATAACGCTAATGGTGTGATGGCCGTAAGCTCGGCAGATAACAACTTGGCGGCGACCGGTGTAGGGATACAATTTGGCCGAGGAGTGGTCTCTGGTTCGCCGGTTGCATTCAATTTTGCTGGACCAAATCGCTATATGCCACCGACTGATGACACACCGACGTTTACCATTCCATTAGTTGCAAGATATATACAAACGGCGCCGGATATCACGCCTGGCCGGGCAGATGGCAAAGCTGTATTTACTATCAACGACTATTAGGTCTTGCACACTAGCGCCGCCAGCGGCGCATTAAACGGCTTTTTAACCCGGTATCAAAGCGCCAGATATGATCGAAGATGCGCATGATGCCGGGTTTGCCATAAGCCGACATTGCCACCGCATGAAAACGTTGCTGGTGGCTTTGCTGCTGTTGTTTCACTTTTTTTATTACCTCATCCGGCAACCGTTGGGCAATAAAGTCAGAAATGATCACCGCATCGGCATCAAACCAGCCGCTTTCCGTCATTTTGCTGACCGTAGCATTCAGGCAGGCTGCCAAATCTGTTCCACCACGAAAATGCTGGCCTAAAAACCGGACCGCCTGCTCGATACCGCTGGCTGCAGTCAGCTCATAGTGAACAATCTGGTTGGCAAACAACATGATGTAACAGCGGCGGTTGTCGGCCAGAGCAATGCGCAATAGCGCCAGACAAAAGGCTTTGGCACATTGTTCATTAAAGCCGCCCATTGAACCGGAAGTATCAACACAGACAATAAATGGCCCGCGAGGCTGCTGATCCTGCTGTTGATGGGTAACCTGGCGCATCAGGGTCTGTTCCTGCCAGGCATCCCCTTGCAGGCGATAGGTCAGGAGCCGCTTTTCCAGCAAGCGCCGGTAAAATTCGAATTCCAGTTCTTCAATACCCAGTGCCGCCAGCTCCGGCGGCAAAAGCCGCAGAATATCGTCACTCTGGTGTATCCCGCTGACTTCTTCCGGCTGGATAGCGGGTACCTGTACCATTACCCGGTAAGGTTCTGGCTGCGCGTCTTGTTGCAGTACCGCTTTGGCCTCATAGCTGCGTCCCAATTGCTGTGCCAGCTTTTGTAGTTCCGGCTGTTGTTGCAGGAAGTCACCATATTCCAGCAACCGTTGATAATCACCACGCTGTAGGTGGCCTTTGCTCATATCCCATAATCGGCCTGCTGCGGTGTCGTTTTCTGCCAGCACCGGTTCTAACGCTCCACTTAATGCCAGCCGCTCCTGTAGTTCGGCCATCAATTGTTCACGCTCTTGATCCAGTAACTGATGGTGCAACATGGTGGCCTGTAATGTCAGGCTAATCCGCCAGCGCTGCAGGAACAGGGTCTGGAAGCTGCTATTAATCGGATAATTAGCCAGATCGGCGGCATCCACCAGCTTTTGCGCCTGTTCGTAGAACGGCGAAATCAACTGGCGCAACAGATCGAGCGTATCGTTGAGGTTATGGAAGAACTGAGAAGGGTTTTCTAATTGGCATTGCTGGTAGCGGTAAAATTCTTGCGCCAGTGCCGGGGGCACCATGGCTTGATGAAGGCGTTCCTTTAATTGCAGCTTCCAGCGGGGCAGATCGCGGTTCAACGCCCGGCGTATTGCCGGGAATTTATTGAAAAATACCGCCAGCTGCGGGGTGGCCAACATGCCAATGATCATCTCTTCGATCAGTTCCCCTTCGGCGATCGACAACAGTAAATCGAGCGTTTCAAGGCTGAGCATGCTTATTGGCCGCGCATCTGCTGGTGTTGCTGTTTGATTTGATCGGCAACCTGCAACAGGCTGGCTTCAATCTTTGACAAACCACCTGCGGGAGTGAACAGGCAAGGTTGATGCTGGCTGAATAATCGCCGCTGTTCTGCCTGGCGTTGGCTCAGCGCTTCGATCTCATCCAGCAGTTCCTGTGGCGTACCCCCGGTGGGATTACCCGGCAGGGTAAGCAAGGCAGGTTGGCGGCTGACATCCAGCACGGTCAGGTGCAGTTGCTCGTCAACTTCTAGCTCGATCTGCTGAGCAAAACCGATGCCGTTAAGCTTGGCGCGCACATCGCCGCCTTTTTGCAGCCAGTTTTCCAGCATGCTGTTTTCGATACTCAAGTGGTTAACCTGGATGTCGTGTAACTGCAGCGGTTTTTGCAGCAATAGCGTCAAGGTGGTGCCGCCAAAGGGCTGCGCCAGAGCATATTGTGGTTTGCGGCTGAACATGCCGCCTTTTTTCACCAGTTGGATAGCCTGACGATGGCTTTGCTGCTGTTGATGCTGCATCCAACGGGTATGAGTCTGTTGTAACTGGATCAGCAGGGTTTGTTGCTGGTAAGCCTGCTCGGTCAGCAGTTGGTCCACTTGCTGTTGCAACAGTTTTAACGAAGTCTGATCGTGCCACAGGCAATCTTTCAGCAGCATCAAATCCAGCGGTACAATGCTCTCACGACCACTGAAAAATGCGCAGGCCTGCAGTAACCTTAAGGATTTTTTCCAGCGGCGGTCGGAAACATAAGGTGCCTGTTCCAACGCATCCAGCCGCTGGCGCAGTACGAAGATCAATTCAAAGCAGTTTTCCGGCAGTTTGACCTTATCGATGAGTGGTTGCCACTGGTGGAACTCCTCATCGCTGATGCTCAGCGCCTCAGGCACCGGGTTTTCGCTTTCGCTCTGGCGGCTGACCAGCAGAGAACGGAAGTTCTGTTTATCCTGCACCTTATCCAGCCATAGGCGGATAAGCATCCGGTCATACAGCGCTTCAAGACTGCTGTCGGCGTCAGGTAATTCATTCGAGGCGGTGACCAGCAGGCGCAGCGGGATAGGTTCCTCACTGTTGCCGTTGCGAAAGCGACGTTCGTTGATCGCGGTCAGCAGGGTATTGAGGATTGCCGGACCCGCTTTCCAGATTTCATCAAGAAAAACGATCTCTGCTTCAGGTAGATAACCGGCGGTTAAACGCTGGTAGCGGCCTTCATCTTTCAGGGCCTGGATAGATAGCGGGCCAAACACCTCTTCCGGAGTGGAAAAGCGCGTCATCAGGTATTCAAATGAACGGGCATTGCGGAAGGCAAATTTCAACCGGCGCGCTATCAGGCTTTTAGCGATGCCCGGCGGGCCGAGCAGGAAAACGCTTTCGCCGCACAGTGCTGCCAGCAAACAAAGCCTGATAGCTTCTTGCCGTTCATAGAGGCCGCTCTCCAGCGCACTGCTGAGGCGGGAAATCCGTTCTGCCAGAAGTGAAGATGACGCCATAAAATAGTCCGCGTTGTCCGTGGGTTAGCGCCTGTTAATCAGGCTGTCAGGCAATCTTGCTGGAGAATCTAATGATAAACCACCATTATTTTTACCAGTATAGCTTGTTGATTAGTAAAAATTTTCTATTATCAAAAGGGGTGCTGGTTCACATTTTGTTTATTTTTCGGGGCAGATATAAGAGTAGGCAAGTACCATAATTGGTGCATACTGAGCGCCCTTAAGAAGGCGTAACGGCACTTAGAGCCCGTATCTTTAGCCTGATGCGGATACATCGGCTGCCGGATGATCCAGCAAAAGAAATAAATTATGAGCACAGAACATAAACAGTCATTGTCAGCGGTTACGCTGGCGGCCATTGGGGTCGTTTACGGTGATATTGGTACCAGCCCGCTTTACACCTTAAGAGAGTGCTTTTCGGGTCATTATGGGTTTGATGTTCGCCCTGATGTGGTGTTTGGCTTCCTCTCTCTGATCTTCTGGATGCTGATTGTCATCGTTTCCCTAAAGTATCTCACCTATGTCATGCGTGCAGATAACGCCGGTGAAGGGGGATACTGACATTGATGTCATTGGCTGGGCGCAATACGTCGCCGCGCACGACCTCATTACTGGTGATCCTCGGCCTGATTGGCGGCAGCTTCTTTTATGGTGAGGTGGTTATCACCCCGGCGATATCGGTCATGTCGGCGATAGAAGGGCTGGAAATCGCGGCGCCGTCGTTGGATACCTATATTGTTCCTTTGTCTATTCTGGTTCTGACCTTACTGTTTGCTATCCAAAAGCACGGTACCGGCAGCGTGGGTAAACTTTTTGCCCCGGTGATGCTGTTGTGGTTTATCGTTTTGGCGGTACTAGGTGCGCGCAGCATCATCGCCAACCCGGAAGTATTACAGGCGTTGAACCCTAAATGGGCATTCAACTTCTTTGTCGAATATAAGAAGGTGTCGTTCTTCGCCCTGGGCGCGGTGGTGCTTTCTATTACCGGTGTGGAAGCCCTGTATGCGGATATGGGCCATTTTGGTAAATTCCCGATCCGCCTGGCCTGGTTCACCGTGGTGCTGCCTTCGCTGGTGCTCAACTACTTCGGGCAGGGGGCCTTGTTGCTGAAAAATCCAGAGGCGATCAAAAACCCGTTCTTCCTGTTGGCACCCGATTGGGCACTGATCCCGCTGTTGATACTGGCCACATTGGCGACGGTTATCGCCTCGCAGGCGGTGATCTCCGGCGTCTTTTCTTTAACCCGTCAGGCCGTGCGTCTGGGGTACTTGTCGCCGATGCGTATCATTCATACCTCGGAAATGGAATCTGGCCAGATCTATATCCCAATGATTAACTGGACGCTGTACATCGCGGTGGTGCTGGTGATTGTTGGCTTCGAACACTCCAGCAATCTGGCAGCGGCTTACGGTATAGCGGTTACCGGCACCATGGTATTGACCAGTATTCTTATCACTTCGGTAGCAATTAAAAACTGGCAATGGAACCGCTTCCTGGCGGTAGGTATCTTGGTTATCCTGCTGATTATTGATCTGCCGATGTTCTCGGCCAACGCCTTGAAATTGTTCTCTGGTGGTTGGTTGCCGCTGACGCTGGCATTGGTCATGTTTATCATTATGACTACCTGGAAGAGCGAACGTTTCCGCCTGCTGCGCCGGATGCACGAGCACGGTAATTCCCTTGAGGCATTGATTGCCTCGCTGGAAAAATCGCCGCCGGTTCGCGTGCCTGGCACTGCGGTGTTTATGTCGCGGGCTATTAATGTGATCCCGTTTGCGCTGTTACATAACCTCAAGCACAACAAGGTGTTGCATGAGCGGGTAGTGTTGCTGACCTTACGTACCGAAGATGCTCCCTATGTGCATAATGTTCGCCGGGTAACTATCGAACAATTGTCGCCGACCTTCTGGCGCGTGGTGGCCAGTTATGGTTGGCGAGAAACGCCAAACGTCGAGGAAGTCTTCCACCGTTGTGGTCTGGAAGGATTACCTTGCCGGATGATGGAAACTTCGTTCTTTATGTCCCATGAATCGCTGATCCTCACCAAACGGCCATGGTATCTGTTCCTGCGCGGCAAACTGTTTATCGCGCTGAGCCGCAACGCACTGCGTGCTCCGGATCAGTTTGAGATCCCGCCAAACCGTGTGATCGAACTGGGAACCCAGGTCGAGATATAAATTAAGGGCTCAGCATTGGCTGAGCCTTTTTTTATCCCGTTGTTGAACGCGAGCGAAACGTTTCGATGGCGATCACATTTTCGTTATTTCGCAGTTGCCTTCCTCCGGTGTTTTTTAAACTCCTTAATGAGCGAAACGTTTCGCTGTCGGAGTAAAATCATGAAAAAAGGCGTACTACTGAATTCTGAAGTTTCCGCAGTTGTTTCCCGCCTCGGTCATACCGATCAGATCACTATTGGTGATGCGGGGCTGCCCATCCCGGCGGGTACGCAGCGCATCGATCTGGCTTTGACTCAAGGAGTGCCGACGTTTTTACAAGTGGTCGGGGTGGTGACGCAGGAAATGCAGGTAGAAAGCGCTATTCTGGCACAAGAGATTGTTAAACATAATCCGCCACTCCATGAAGCGTTGCTGGCTCAACTGACACAACTTGGCCAACTCCAGGGAAACACCATCAGCATAAGCTATATCAGCCACAGCGCTTTTAAAGCGCAAACTGAACAAAGCCGGTGCGTTATCCGCAGTGGAGAATGTTCGCCTTACGCGAATGTGATCCTGTGCGCCGGCGTAACTTTCTGAGGCATTTATGCAACCTTTACTGCAACTGAAAGGGATCGATAAAGCCTTTCCCGGCGTTAAGGCGCTTTCTGGCGCCGCCCTAAGCGTTTATCCCGGCAGGGTGATGGCGCTGGTGGGGGAAAACGGCGCCGGGAAGTCCACCATGATGAAAGTGCTGACCGGCATTTACAACAAAGACGCTGGCAGCCAGTATTTTCTGGGTAAAGAAGTCCTTTTCAACGGGCCGAAAGACTCGCAGGAAGCCGGCATCGGCATCATCCACCAGGAACTGAACCTGATCCCGCAACTGACCATTGCCGAAAACATCTTTCTTGGCCGTGAGTTTGTTAACCGTTTTGGCCGAATTGATTGGAAACGCATGTATGCCGAAGCGGATAAACTGCTGGCACGCCTGAACCTGCGTTACAGCAGCCACCGGCTGGTGGGAGAATTATCGATCGGCGATCAGCAAATGGTGGAAATCGCCAAGGTGCTGAGTTTTGAATCCAAAGTCATCATTATGGATGAACCGACGGACGCGCTGACTGATACCGAAACTGCCTCGCTGTTTAAAGTGATTAACGAGCTGAAAGCCGAAGGCCGTGGCATCGTTTATATCTCCCATCGCCTGAAGGAAATCTTTGAAATCTGCGACGACGTTACGGTGTTCCGTGACGGGCAGTTTATTGCTGAACGCCCGGTTGCCGAGCTACAGGAAGATACGCTGATTGAAATGATGGTAGGCCGCAAGCTGGAAGAGCAGTATCCGCGCTTGAACCTGCCGCGGGGTGAGCAGCGCCTGCAGGTCAGCCATGTTTCTGGCCCTGGCGTGAATGACGTCAGTTTCACTTTGTATCGCGGTGAGATTTTGGGGGTTGCTGGCCTGATGGGGGCTGGCCGCACCGAGTTAATGAAAATTCTGTACGGTGCCGCGCCATGTAAAAGCGGCACTGTGAACCTCGATGGTCACGACGTCGTGACGCGTTCTCCCCAGGACGGTTTGGCACATGGCATCGTTTATATCTCTGAAGACCGTAAGCGCGATGGCCTGGTGCTGGGGATGTCGGTGAAGGAAAACATGTCTCTGACCGCTCTGCGCTACTTCAGCCGTGCCGGTGGCAGCCTGAAACATGCGGATGAACAGGTAGCCGTGAGCGATTTTATTCGCCTGTTCAACATCAAAACGCCTTCGATGGAGCAGCCTATCGGCCTGCTGTCCGGGGGAATCAGCAGAAAGTGGCTATCGCCCGTGGCTTGATGACCCGGCCAAAGGTGTTGATCCTCGATGAACCGACACGCGGTGTCGACGTGGGGGCAAAGAAAGAGATCTATCAGTTAATCAACCAGTTCAAACAGGAAGGGCTGAGCATCATTCTGGTGTCTTCGGAGATGCCGGAGGTGCTGGGGATGAGTGACCGCATTCTGGTGATGCACGAAGGCCACCTCAGCGGTGAATTCCCGATTGAACAGGCCACCCAGGAAGTGCTGATGGCAGCGGCCGTCGGCAAGCAATACGGCGTAAAGCAGGAGTAATCAGATATGAGTTCACAGAGTGTCGCAAAGCGCTGGTTCAGTAAAGAGTGGCTGTTGGAGCAGAAATCGCTGATTGCGCTGCTGGTGCTGATTGCCGTGGTCTCTTCAATGAGCCCGAATTTCTTTACCGTCAATAACCTGTTCAATATTCTGCAGCAAACGTCGGTGAACGCCATTATGGCGGTTGGCATGACGTTAGTTATCCTCACCTCCGGCATCGATCTGTCCGTGGGATCGTTACTGGCGCTGACCGGAGCGGTAGCCGCTTCCATTGTGGGTTTTGAAGTCAATGCGGTGGTAGCCGTAGCGGCAGCGTTGGCATTGGGGGCTGCGGTGGGGGCCTGCACCGGGGTTATCGTTGCCAAAGGCAAAGTTCAGGCGTTTATCGCCACGCTGGTGATGATGCTGTTATTGCGTGGTGTGACCATGGTGTACACCAACGGTAGCCCAATTAATACCGGCTTTACCGACGTTGCCGACACGTTCGGCTGGTTCGGCATCGGCCGCCCGCTGGGGGTGCCGACCCCGATCTGGATTATGGCGATCGTGTTTATCGCCGCCTGGTATATGCTGCATCACACCCGTCTTGGCCGCTATATCTATGCTTTAGGTGGCAACGAATCTGCGACCCGGCTTTCCGGTATCAGCGTCGATAAAGTTAAAATCATCGTTTACTCCCTGTGTGGCCTGTTAGCGGCATTGGCGGGGGTTATCGAAGTAGCGCGCCTGTCCTCGGCACAACCCACTGCCGGTACGGGTTATGAGCTGGATGCTATTGCCGCGGTTGTTCTGGGCGGTACCAGCCTGGCTGGCGGTAAAGGGCGTATCGTTGGTACATTGATCGGGGCGCTGATCCTTGGCTTCCTGAATAATGGTTTGAATTTACTGGGTGTTTCTTCCTACTACCAAATGATCGTGAAAGCAGCCGTTATTCTGCTGGCGGTTCTGGTAGACAACAAAAGCAACAAATAACCTTTCCCCTACAGGAATCACGACCATGAAAATGAAAAAACTGGCAACTTTAGTTTCAGCCTTCGCGTTAACCGCCACTTTGAGTGCGAACGCATTGGCAAAAGATACCATCGCGCTGGTGGTTTCTACCCTTAACAACCCGTTCTTTGTTTCGATGAAGGAAGGGGCACAGCAGGAAGCCAACAAGCTGGGGTATAACCTGGTGGTGCTGGACTCCCAGAACAACCCGGCAAAAGAACTGGCTAACGTGCAGGATCTGATGGTGCAGAGCCCGAAACTGCTGCTGATTAACCCGACTGACTCCGATGCGGTGGGTAACGCTATTAAAATGGCTAACCAGGCCAAAATCCCGGTGATTACGCTGGACCGTATGGCGGCTAAAGGTGACGTGGTCAGCCATATCGCTTCCGACAACCGCGTTGGCGGCAAAATGGCCGGTGACTTTATCGCCCAGAAAGTGGGTGCTGACGCCAAGGTTATTCAACTGGAAGGTATTGCCGGGACTTCTGCAGCACGCGAACGTGGCGAAGGTTTCAAACAGTCTCTGGATCAGCACAAGTTTACCTTGCTGGCCAGCCAGCCTGCGGACTTCGATCGTACCAAGGGTCTCAACGTTATGCAGAACCTGCTGACAGCGCATCCAGGCGTGCAGGCGGTATTTGCACAGAACGACGAGATGGCGCTGGGTGCACTGCGTGCGCTGCAAACGGCCGGTAAAACCGATGTGATCGTGGTAGGCTTTGATGGCACTGATGACGGTGTGAAAGCGGTTGAGGGGGCAAGTTGGCCGCTACCGTGGCACAACGCCCAGATCAAATCGGTGTGATTGGCGTCGAAACTGCAGATAAAATCCTCAAAGGCGAGAAGGTTCCAGCCACTATCCCGGTTGATCTGAAACTGGTTACCAAGTAAGTCATTTCCGCGCCATTGGAACGGGCGTTACGATGGCGCACAATTTTTACAGGAATCAATGTGATGGAAACAGGAAAACTGGTGGTTTTGGGCAGTATCAATGCCGACCATATCCTCAATATCCAACAATTTCCCCAACCGGGCGAAACGGTGATCGGGAAGCAGTATAACGTTGCCTTTGGTGGCAAAGGTGCCAACCAGGCGGTCGCTGCTGGGCGCAGTGGCGCGGATATCGCGTTTATTGCCTGCGTTGGTGCTGATGATATCGGTAAACGTATCTGCCAACAGCTGGCTACCGATCGCATTGATACTCAACCGATTGAAGCCATTGCCGATAATACCACCGGCGTGGCATTGATTTTTGTGAATGCCGAAGGCGAGAACGTGATCGGTATTGATGCGGGTGCCAATGCTGCCGTTACGCCGGAATATCTCAATCGCTATCAACAAAATGTTATCGATGCCGATGCGTTACTGATGCAGCTTGAATCACCGCTCGAAACGGTGATTGCTGCCGCCAAACTGGCAAAACAACACCATACGCAGGTGATCCTCAATCCGGCCCCGGCCTGCGAATTACCCGATGAACTGTTGGCGATGATCGACATGATCACCCCGAACGAAACCGAAGCCCAGCGGCTGACGGGTATTGCGGTCAATAACGATAGCGATGCCGATCGTGCTGCCAAGGTATTGCACGATAAGGGCATCGGCTGCGTGATCATCACCCTCGGTAGCCGTGGTGTATGGCTGAGCGAAAACGGGAATGGCAAACTGGTGCCGGGCTTTAAGGTTAAAGCGGTGGATACCATTGCGGCTGGTGATACCTTCAATGGTGCGTTGGTAACGGCATTGCTCGAAGGCAAAGCGATGAGTGATGCAGTGCGTTTCGCCCATGCGGCTGCGGCAATTGCCGTCACCAGGCCTGGTGCGCAGCCCTCCGTGCCTTGGCGTGAAGAGATTGACGCCTTCTTGCAGCAACAGGAATAAACTTTTGGCTACCATGAAAGATGTTGCCCGCCTGGCGGGAGTGTCTACCTCAACCGTATCGCATGTGATCAATAACAATCGTTTTGTCAGCGATAGCGTGCGTGACAAAGTCATGGTGGCCGTAGAACAACTCAACTATGCCCCTTCCGCGCTGGCCCGCAGTTTGAAGCTTAATACTACGCGTACGATTGGTATGCTGGTGACATCCAGCAATAACCCGTTTTATGCCGAAGTGGTGCGCGGTGTTGAACGTAGCTGCTATGAACGGGGTTACAGCCTGATCCTTTGTAATACCGAAGAGGACGAGGCGCGCATGAATCGCAGTATGGAAACGCTGCTGCAAAAGCGTGTTGATGGCCTTTTGGTGATGTGTACTGAGAATCATCGCCCTTCACAGGATGCGCTGCGTCGTTATCCCTCTCTACCCATCGTGATGATGGACTGGTCGCCGTTTGCCGGGGCCAACGATATTATTCAGGATAACTCGTTGCTGGGGGGCGAAATGGCCACCGATCATCTGATAGCCCGGGGTTATCGCCAAATTGCCTGCATTGCCGGGCCGCCTGATAAAACCACTGCACGTCATCGTTTGGAAGGCTATCGCCGTGCCATGCAGCGTGCAGGTCTCGAGATTCCACCGGGTTACGAAGTGCATTGCGACTTTGAGTTTGAAGGGGGAGTGAATGCCATGAAGCAACTCCTGGCATTGGCGCAACCCCCTCATGCGGTGTTTGCGGGGAACGACGCCGTTGCGGTTGGTGTTTATCAGGCTTTGTATCAGGCAGGGCTGGCTGTGCCACAGGATATGGCGGTTATGGGTTATGACGATATCGAACTGGCTAAATATCTGGCACCGCCGCTCAGTACCATCCATCAGCCTAAGGATTCGCTGGGGGAACTGGCGATTGATGCGTTAATCAACCGCCTGCAAAATCCCGAGCGTGCTGCCCAGATCCTGGTTCTAACACCTGAGCTGGTGGAGCGAGCCTCCGTTGGCCAACGTTAACTCGTGGTTTTCACAGCTTTACGTTGTTTCTCTTTGCCAGTAATCAGGTTATTACCATCTTTCCTTTTTAACAGCATAAACACCAAGGCAGAGGCCACGGTCACTATCCCCATGGTAATAAAGGTGTAGTGGAAGTGATCGATCATGGTGCCGATCTCCATTGCCCCATAAAATCGCAATACCGCTGCGCTGATTGCCACGCCAAAACTGATGGAAAGCTGCTGGGTAACGGCCAGAACACTATTACCGGAACTGGCATTGCCATCATTTAAATCAGCCAGGCTGATGGTGTTCATGGCAGTAAACTGTGTCGACATTGCCATCCCCAGAATAAACAGCGGCAAAATCATCAGCCATAGCGGCATACCTGGGCTTTGCAGTGAAAACTGGGTTATCAATATCCCGATGATGATAGTGATACCTACCAGCGTCTTACGATAACCAAACCAACGTAACACCTGGGTGACGGTGGATTTTGCCATCAGGGAACCTACAGCCGTTGGCGCCATCATAAAACCGGCAACGATCGCCGAATAACCAAAGCCCACCTGCAGCATTAATGGCATCAGGAATGGAACGCATCCGGTACCCAGCCGCGAGGCGACGTTACCCGCAATGCCGACGGAAAAAGTGCGGGTTTTAAACAGATCTAATCCAATCAGCGGGTGAGTATGCCGGCGTGCATGGGCGATATAACCAAATAGCATCACAAAGCCGCTGAGTAGCACCCCAAGCGAAATGTAATTGGCCAATACCTGTTCACCAAATAGCTCCAAACCGGTAGACACCAACACCAGGCTGAGGCCGAACAAGATAAAACCAGTGAAATCAAACGGACGTTTTGGCGTAGTGAAATCTGGCATGTATTTACGGGCGTATATAATGCCAAGTAAACCGATCGGGATGTTAATCAGGAAGATCCAATGCCAGGTTGCATAGGTGACTAACCAGCCGCCAAGCAGTGGCCCCATTATTGGCCCCACCAAGCCGGGCATAGTGACAAAATTCAATACGGGTAACAGCTCGCTGCGCGGATAGGCACGCAACAGTGCCAGACGTGCCACCGGCATCATCATTGCCCCGCCAACCCCCTGCAATATTCGGAACGCTACCAGGAAACCCAACGTAGGTGACAGCGCGCACAGCAGCGAACCAAGAGTAAACAGAGAAACGGCCAGAATAAAGACCCGCCGGGTTCCAAAGCGATCTGCCAGCCAGCCGCTGACCGGGATCAACATAGCCACCGTCAAGGTATAGCTGATCACTGCTGACTGCATCGCTAAAGGTGAGCGATCGAGGCTGTGGGCTATCGCCGGTAAGGCGGTATTGAGGATGGTGGCATCCAGTGCCTGCATAAAGAACGCCATCGCGGCGATCCAGGGTAACCCGGCCATGCTGCG
This sequence comes from Serratia sp. L9, assembly GCF_050632285.1. Classification (NCBI taxonomy): domain Bacteria; kingdom Pseudomonadati; phylum Pseudomonadota; class Gammaproteobacteria; order Enterobacterales; family Yersiniaceae; genus Serratia; species Serratia sp. L9. The sequence goes on from NZ_CP192591.1 coordinate 1,176,585, forward strand.
TGCAGATTTTGTCATTATTCTTCCTGATTAACTGTCTCTTGTCTTTCTTCTATATATAAGCAGTAATGAGTTTACGCGTTATCCTGCAACAAAGTTTGGCACGCGGTGAGCGCCGCCATGCTGTCACCTGCCACCACGGCATCCACAATGGCCTGATGAGGCTGCAGTTTTATCACCTCATTACCGGTGATTGCCCGAAAATAGTTTTGATAGACCGAACTGAACAGGTTGGCAAACGAAGTCAAAAACGGATTGGCGCTGGCCTCATAGATTAACTGGTGATATTGGGTATCGACCTCAATCCAGCGTTCGCGGTCAAAATTGACGTGCAGTGCCCGCATCTCTGCCATCAAACTGGTCAATTGCGCTTTCTGTTGTGGGGTTGCATGGGCTGCGGCCAGCGAGCAGGCTTGGGGTTCAAGTGACGTTCGCAGGATCAGGAAATGCTGCATTACCTGATCGAAGTTATCTTTTGTCATCCACCAGGTCAGTAAATCCTGGTCCAGGAAATTCCATTGGCTCTGTGGCATTACCCGAGTGCCGATACGTGGGCGGGGTAGAAGCATACCTTTGGCCGCCAGCATTTTTACCGCTTCGCGTACCGCGGTACGGCTGACCCCGAGCTGTTCCCCCAATTCCATCTCACCGGGCAGAATGCTGCCTTCCTTATATTCGCCAGCCAGAATTTGTTGGCCGAGTTTTTCTGCTAGCAGATAAGAAAGATTACGCTGTGCGGCCTGTTGTTGAGCATTAAATTGCATGGCTGCGGTTTCCTTTAACTGCATTGTTATCCCTCATTTTACTCTAGGGAACGCCAGCTTTTACCTCTGTTTTCTGGAAATAGTGGCAAAAGCGCTGAACAAGACAGCGTTTTGCCGAAAAAACCCGCGCTTGAAAAGTTTTTTGAATTTAGGGGTTGCGGCGTTCTCAGAACTCCCTATAATGCGCCTCCACTGACCGGGAACAACGACTCCTTGATAGCAAAGAATGTCGCCCAGCCAGGAAGAAGCAACCCGGTGAAAACACCGCCTCTCGCAAGAGAAAAAGGTTGACTCTTCAGCGGGAAAGCGTAATATGCACCTCCCGCGTTACCGAGAAAGATGGCGGTAACCAACGCTCTTTAACAATTTATCAGACAATCTGTGTGGGCACTCACAAGACGATATCCAGCCACCTCGGTGGCAAAAAAATATCAAGTCTTGAAGAGTGACCAAGCAGTAATTCATGCGAATGAATTATTACGAAAGTTAATTTTCGAGCATCGCTGCACGAGTTGCAGCAAATCAAGCTTTTAATTGAAGAGTTTGATCATGGCTCAGATTGAACGCTGGCGGCAGGCCTAACACATGCAAGTCGAGCGGTAGCACAGGAGAGCTTGCTCTCTGGGTGACGAGCGGCGGACGGGTGAGTAATGTCTGGGAAACTGCCCGATGGAGGGGGATAACTACTGGAAACGGTAGCTAATACCGCATAACGTCTTCGGACCAAAGTGGGGGACCTTCGGGCCTCACACCATCGGATGTGCCCAGATGGGATTAGCTAGTAGGTGGGGTAATGGCTCACCTAGGCGACGATCCCTAGCTGGTCTGAGAGGATGACCAGCCACACTGGAACTGAGACACGGTCCAGACTCCTACGGGAGGCAGCAGTGGGGAATATTGCACAATGGGCGCAAGCCTGATGCAGCCATGCCGCGTGTGTGAAGAAGGCCTTCGGGTTGTAAAGCACTTTCAGCGAGGAGGAAGGGTTCAGTGTTAATAGCGCTGGGCATTGACGTTACTCGCAGAAGAAGCACCGGCTAACTCCGTGCCAGCAGCCGCGGTAATACGGAGGGTGCAAGCGTTAATCGGAATTACTGGGCGTAAAGCGCACGCAGGCGGTTTGTTAAGTCAGATGTGAAATCCCCGAGCTTAACTTGGGAACTGCATTTGAAACTGGCAAGCTAGAGTCTTGTAGAGGGGGTAGAATTCCAGGTGTAGCGGTGAAATGCGTAGAGATCTGGAGGAATACCGGTGGCGAAGGCGGCCCCCTGGACAAAGACTGACGCTCAGGTGCGAAAGCGTGGGGAGCAAACAGGATTAGATACCCTGGTAGTCCACGCTGTAAACGATGTCGACTTGGAGGTTGTGCCCTTGAGGCGTGGCTTCCGGAGCTAACGCGTTAAGTCGACCGCCTGGGGAGTACGGCCGCAAGGTTAAAACTCAAATGAATTGACGGGGGCCCGCACAAGCGGTGGAGCATGTGGTTTAATTCGATGCAACGCGAAGAACCTTACCTACTCTTGACATCCACAGAATTCGCTAGAGATAGCTTAGTGCCTTCGGGAACTGTGAGACAGGTGCTGCATGGCTGTCGTCAGCTCGTGTTGTGAAATGTTGGGTTAAGTCCCGCAACGAGCGCAACCCTTATCCTTTGTTGCCAGCACGTCATGGTGGGAACTCAAAGGAGACTGCCGGTGATAAACCGGAGGAAGGTGGGGATGACGTCAAGTCATCATGGCCCTTACGAGTAGGGCTACACACGTGCTACAATGGCATATACAAAGAGAAGCGAACTCGCGAGAGCAAGCGGACCTCATAAAGTATGTCGTAGTCCGGATCGGAGTCTGCAACTCGACTCCGTGAAGTCGGAATCGCTAGTAATCGTAGATCAGAATGCTACGGTGAATACGTTCCCGGGCCTTGTACACACCGCCCGTCACACCATGGGAGTGGGTTGCAAAAGAAGTAGGTAGCTTAACCTTCGGGAGGGCGCTTACCACTTTGTGATTCATGACTGGGGTGAAGTCGTAACAAGGTAACCGTAGGGGAACCTGCGGTTGGATCACCTCCTTACCTAAAGATATTGGTTGAGTGCAGTGTCCACACAGATTGTCTGATGAAAAAGTAACGAGCAAAGCGCTACCTGTTGATGTAATGAGTCCCTGACTCATGCTGATACGAACCGATTAGGACATAATGTCTGATCGGATTTTCGTGTCCCCATCGTCTAGAGGCCTAGGACACTGCCCTTTCACGGCTGTAACAGGGGTTCGAATCCCCTTGGGGACGCCATCCGATAATGAGTGAAAGACATTATCACCGGTTATTTATAACCCAAAAATCTTAAAGATGACTCTCACGAGTCGTGTTTAAGATATTGCTCTTTAACAATCTGGAACAAGCTGAAAATTGAAACATGACAGCTGAAACTTATCCCTCCGTAGAACTATTGGGGTAAGGAGTAACCTGTCATAGAGTCTCTCAAATAATTGCAATACGAAGGTCATCTTCCTTGTTGCAGTGTGAGCGAGAAGATACTCGGCAAGGCGTACCGCGCACAGCAACCGCAGTGGACTTAAGGTCCATGAGGATTGCGCGCACGGAACAACGCAGCAGAGTGTGTTCGCAGCCACACCAATAAAGAAAAGACACCTTCGGGTTGTGAGGTTAAGTGACTAAGCGTACACGGTGGATGCCTAGGCAGTCAGAGGCGATGAAGGGCGTGCTAATCTGCGAAAAGTGTCGGTAAGCTGATATGAAGCGTTACAACCGGCAATACCCGAATGGGGAAACCCAGTGCAATCCGTTGCACTATCGTATGGTGAATACATAGCCATACGAGGCGAACCGGGGGAACTGAAACATCTAAGTACCCCGAGGAAAAGAAATCAACCGAGATTCCCCCAGTAGCGGCGAGCGAACGGGGAGGAGCCCAGAACCTGAATCAGTTTGTGTGTTAGTGGAAGCGTCTGGAAAGTCGCGCAGCAAAGGGTGATAGCCCCGTACACTAAAATGCACAAGGTGTGAGTTCGATGAGTAGGGCGGGACACGTGACATCCTGTCTGAATATGGGGGGACCATCCTCCAAGGCTAAATACTCCTGACTGACCGATAGTGAACCAGTACCGTGAGGGAAAGGCGAAAAGAACCCCGGCGAGGGGAGTGAAATAGAACCTGAAACCGTGTACGTACAAGCAGTGGGAGCCCACTTTGTTGGGTGACTGCGTACCTTTTGTATAATGGGTCAGCGACTTATATTTTGTAGCAAGGTTAACCGTATAGGGGAGCCGTAGGGAAACCGAGTCTTAACTGGGCGAATAGTTGCAAGGTATAGACCCGAAACCCGGTGATCTAGCCATGGGCAGGTTGAAGGTTGGGTAACACTAACTGGAGGACCGAACCGACTAATGTTGAAAAATTAGCGGATGACTTGTGGCTGGGGGTGAAAGGCCAATCAAACCGGGAGATAGCTGGTTCTCCCCGAAAGCTATTTAGGTAGCGCCTCGTGAACTCATCTTCGGGGGTAGAGCACTGTTTCGGCTAGGGGGCCATCCCGGCTTACCAAACCGATGCAAACTCCGAATACCGAAGAATGTTATCACGGGAGACACACGGCGGGTGCTAACGTCCGTCGTGAAGAGGGAAACAACCCAGACCGCCAGCTAAGGTCCCAAAGTCATGGTTAAGTGGGAAACGATGTGGGAAGGCATAGACAGCCAGGATGTTGGCTTAGAAGCAGCCATCATTTAAAGAAAGCGTAATAGCTCACTGGTCGAGTCGGCCTGCGCGGAAGATGTAACGGGGCTAAACCATGCACCGAAGCTGCGGCAGCAACGCTTAGGCGTTGTTGGGTAGGGGAGCGTTCTGTAAGCCGTTGAAGGTGGACTGTGAGGTCTGCTGGAGGTATCAGAAGTGCGAATGCTGACATAAGTAACGATAAAGCGGGTGAAAAACCCGCTCGCCGGAAGACCAAGGGTTCCTGTCCAACGTTAATCGGGGCAGGGTGAGTCGACCCCTAAGGCGAGGCCGAAAGGCGTAGTCGATGGGAAACGGGTTAATATTCCCGTACTCGGTGTTACTGCGAAGGGGGACGGAGAAGGCTAGGCTAGCCGGGCGACGGTTGTCCCGGTTTAAGCGTGTAGGGGGTGTTCCTGGTAAATCCGGAACGCTATCAACCCTGAGGCGTGATGACGATGCACTACGGTGCAGAAGTAGTTGATGCCAAGCTTCCAGGAAAAGCCTCTAAGCATCAGGTAACATTGAATCGTACCCCAAACCGACACAGGTGGTCAGGTAGAGAATACTCAGGCGCTTGAGAGAACTCGGGTGAAGGAACTAGGCAAAATGGTGCCGTAACTTCGGGAGAAGGCACGCTGGCGCGTAGGTGAAAGGATTGACTCCTGGAGCTGAAGCCAGTCGCAGATACCAGCTGGCTGCAACTGTTTAATAAAAACACAGCACTGTGCAAACACGAAAGTGGACGTATACGGTGTGACGCCTGCCCGGTGCTGGAAGGTTAATTGATGGGGTCAGCCGCAAGGCGAAGCTCTTGATCGAAGCCCCAGTAAACGGCGGCCGTAACTATAACGGTCCTAAGGTAGCGAAATTCCTTGTCGGGTAAGTTCCGACCTGCACGAATGGCGTAATGATGGCCAGGCTGTCTCCACCCGAGACTCAGTGAAATTGAACTCGCTGTGAAGATGCAGTGTACCCGCGGCAAGACGGAAAGACCCCGTGAACCTTTACTATAGCTTGACACTGAACATTGAGCCTTGATGTGTAGGATAGGTGGGAGGCTTTGAAGTGTGGACGCCAGTCTGCATGGAGCCAACCTTGAAATACCACCCTTTAATGTTTGATGTTCTAACTCGGCCCCATAATCTGGGGTGAGGACAGTGTCTGGTGGGTAGTTTGACTGGGGCGGTCTCCTCCCAAAGAGTAACGGAGGAGCACGAAGGTTAGCTAATCACGGTCGGACATCGTGAGGTTAGTGCAAAGGCATAAGCTAGCTTGACTGCGAGAGTGACGGCTCGAGCAGGTACGAAAGTAGGTCTTAGTGATCCGGTGGTTCTGAATGGAAGGGCCATCGCTCAACGGATAAAAGGTACTCCGGGGATAACAGGCTGATACCGCCCAAGAGTTCATATCGACGGCGGTGTTTGGCACCTCGATGTCGGCTCATCACATCCTGGGGCTGAAGTAGGTCCCAAGGGTATGGCTGTTCGCCATTTAAAGTGGTACGCGAGCTGGGTTTAGAACGTCGTGAGACAGTTCGGTCCCTATCTGCCGTGGGCGTTGGAAGATTGAGAGGGGTTGCTCCTAGTACGAGAGGACCGGAGTGAACGCACCCCTGGTGTTCGGGTTGTCATGCCAATGGCACTGCCCGGTAGCTACGTGCGGAAAAGATAAGCGCTGAAAGCATCTAAGCGCGAAACTTGCCTCGAGATGAGTCTTCCCTGGGCCTTTAAGGTCCCTGAAGGAACGTTTAAGACTAAGACGTTGATAGGCTGGGTGTGTAAGTGCAGCGATGCATTGAGCTAACCAGTACTAATGAACCGTGAGGCTTAACCTTACAACACCGAAGGTGTTTTAGAGAGACGAGATTGATTTTCAGCGAAGTTCCGAGATTGGATTGGCTGGCATGACGAAAGTGATGCGGGTTGATGAAACAGAATTTGCCTGGCGGCAATAGCGCGGTGGTCCCACCTGACCCCATGCCGAACTCAGAAGTGAAACGCCGTAGCGCCGATGGTAGTGTGGGGTCTCCCCATGCGAGAGTAGGACACTGCCAGGCATCAAATAAAACAAAAAGCCCTACGTGAAAACGTAGGGCTTTTTGTTTTGTGCCAAATACCGTTCTGGTCAGTTTATCTTTGTCAGAATATAAGGGGAAGGCGGCAGATAAGTGAGTTATCAATCAATAAACCTGCCGGGTAGCCCAGCAGGTTAACGGTATGGGAAAGGGCCAATGTAAGCCTACGCTTTTCGCCGTGCCAGCCACTGAGTAATAAATAACGCTATCATTTCGGGTTGGTTTATATCTAATAGTGGTGCGCTACCTTCAACCTTCCTGTCACTGGCTATTGCAATCACATATTGATCCAGCATATCTGCGAGAGGTTTGCCCACCTCCTCACGATAGAGCACGATTTTACTGATCTGCTCATGTTTAAACCCTTCTACCAGGATCAAATCCACCTTGTCATGATCGAATCGGCTAGCCAGATACTGGAGATCCAAGGGCTGTTGCTCTGGTGTTTCGGTCATTAATGCCCAACGATTATCGCTCGCGACCAGTGTCTGGTCTGCACCAGCCTTACGCAGTTCATAACTGTCCTTACCGGGCGTGTCTACGTCCATATCATGGTGGGTATGTTTGATCAGGCCAACTCGCACCTGGTGTTGTTTTAGCCTTGGGATCAGCTGCTTAAGCAGAGTGGTTTTACCGGTACCGCTGTAGGCAGCGATGGCCAGTAACGGTGGCAATCGGCTGGTCATTGTTGCTTCCCCTTTCCAGCAGCCATTGGTGGCAATCCTCTGGTGTATTCAAATTACGAAATGCCTCTTGTTGGCCGCTGAACACTACCTGCTGTGCATTTACTGCCGCCATGAACAGCATCAGCTTGCGCTCGCCCTGTGCCAAGTAGTTGGCTAAGTCTGTTGCCAGGCTGGTATGCAATAGCGCAAATGTTGGATGCGCCCGTTCGCCATCACTGGCATAGGCAGCCAGAGCGTTACCCTTCTGCTTCCATAGTTGTTCGACCAGGTTGAGTGGGAAACCCGGCACGTCGCAAGGGATACAGACTATCCATTCTGTACTGGCATGAGTTAGTCCTGCCAATATGCCGGCCAAAGGACCCGGGAAACCCGCAGTCATATCGCTGAATACGGGTAAACCGCTCTCTTGATAGCATTGCAGGTTGCGGTTAGCACTGATGATAATCTGGCTAACCTGTGGCGTTAATCGGGCTAGTGCATATTGATACAAGGTTTTATCACCTAGCTGAACTAATCCCTTATCTTCTCCCCCATGCGGGTAGAGCGCCCACCGGCCAGAATAACCCCGGTTATTTGTGCATGCATAATCATTATCCTGCCTTATTGCCAATGCCCAGATTGTAGCGCTAAAGCTCTCTAGACATCAGGATTTACCTTTATTGACACGCAGGTTCTTTCACTGTGTGAACAAGCCTGCTACTTTGTGGGCTTATTCAATTTACTGGATGATATTGGTATGAAAACGCATCGTGTAAACGAGCTGATTGAGTTGCTGCACCCAGCCTGGCAACAGGATCCGGATCTAAATCTGATGCAGTTTTTGCAAAAGCTGGCGCAGGAAGCGGGTTTTCAGGGTGAGTTAGCCGATCTGAGCGATGACATTTTGATCTATCATCTTAAAATGCGTGGCAGTGCTGGCACTGAGCAGATCCCGGGTTTGAAGAAAGACTATGAAGAAGACTTCAAAACGGCGTTGCTGCGTGCCCGTGGGGTGATAAAAGATTAGTATTCATGTGGTGTAGTCATCCAGTGATGATGATCGGTGCTACTATTCTCATTCCTGGCACGTTGTTGTCACCTGGCTAACTGAGCGGTTGTTATGAACAACTCAGCATTTAATTTCGACACCCTTTCTCCCGATCTGATTATGGATGCATTGGAAGGGATAGGTCTGCGTGTTGATTCAGGGCTTACGGCGTTAAATAGCTATGAAAACCGCGTTTACCAGTTTATGGATGAAGATCGTAAGCGATATGTGGTGAAGTTTTATCGGCCAGAACGTTGGAATGCAGAACAAATCGGTGAAGAGCATCAGTTTGCTCTCGATTTATCAAAAAACGAAATTCCGGCGGTTGCGCCACTGGTGTTGCAGGGAAATACTCTGCACACCCACGCAGGATTCTTTTTACCGTATTTCCGAGCGTTGGCGGCCGTCAGTATGAGATAGATAATCTCGAGCAACTGGAGTGGGTTGGGCGTTTTCTTGGCCGTATCCATCAGGTGGGCAGTGAGAGTTTGTTTGTACAGCGCCCCACGATTGGCGTGGAGGAATACCTCACGACACCACGACAGGTTCTGGAAAACTGTAATTTAGTTCCCAAAGCACAGCGCGATGCTTTTTTGCGTGCCACAGATACGCTGATTGCGGCAATCAAGCCGCTTTGGCAAGTGGATTGGCAGCCACTGCGTTTGCATGGTGATTGTCATCCGGGCAACATATTGTGGCGCGATGGGCCACTGTTTGTCGATCTGGATGATGCACGTAACGGGCCTGCGATACAGGATTTGTGGATGTTGCTGCACGGTGAACGCCGTGACCAACTTATGCAGTTGGATATCTTGTTGGAAGCCTACGGTGAATTTGCTGAATTCGATCAGCGTGAACTGGCGCTGATTGAACCATTGCGGGCCATGCGTATGGTGTATTACCTGGCATGGGTAGCGCGGCGATGGCAAGATCCTGCGTTTCCAAAAAGTTTTCCGTGGATGGCGGAGTCTGATTTTTGGTTATCACAGACTGCTGCATTTACTGAACAGGTTAAGCTGTTGCAGGAACCTCCTCTGCAGCTAATGCCAATGTATTGAAGCTTTAACACAATGGAGAGTTTAGTCTTATGAAGAAAATCTGGTTGGCACTTGCTGGCATGGTGATGGCATTCAGTGTCTCTGCTGCACAATATAGCGACGGTACACAATACGTCACTTTGGACAAACCGGTGACGGGTGAACCACAGGTGCTGGAGTTTTTCTCTTTCTACTGCCCGCACTGCTATCAGTTTGAAGAGGTTTATCATATCTCTGATGCAGTGAAGAAAGCGCTGCCTGAAGGGACCAAGATGACCAAGTATCACGTAGAGTTCCTGGGCCCATTGGGCAAACAGTTGACTCAGGCGTGGGCGGTTGCAATGGCTTTGGGTGTGGAAGACAAAATTACTCAACCAATGTTTGAAGCGATTCAGAAGACTCAGACGGTGCAAACTCCGGATGATATTCGCAATGTATTTATCAAAGCTGGCGTACCCGCAGAAGACTATGATTCAGCGTTAAATAGCTTCGTGGTGAAATCTCTGGTGGTTCAACAAGAGAAAGCGGCTGAAGATTTGCAGTTGCGCGGTGTTCCAGCCGTGTTTGTTAACGGCAAATACATGGTTAGAAACGAAGGCCTGGATACCAGCTCAATGGACGGTTACGTGAAGCAATTTGCTGACGTGGTTAAGTTCCTGAGCGAGAAAAAGTAATCTGGTTATATCGTAACGCCGGGTTGATGCCCGGCGTTTTTTTAGCTGTACTGGCGCTTGAGCTTATCAAGCAGACGATCTTTTTCCTGCCATAACGTATTCAACCAAAGCTGGAATTTACGCTTAAAACGTTTGTCATTGAAGTAGTCTCCGTGCAGGGTTTTATCTATAGGCAGACATTCAATCCTGACAACAATACGTTTCAATCGCCCACACAGCATATCCATAAAAGGGTGCTCGTGGTTATCCGGGTAAAGCAGAGTAACGTTCAGGACTTTATCAAATTGCTGGCCGAGCGCACTGAGCGTAAAGGCGATCCCCGCCGCTTTGGGTGCAAGTAAATTGCGGTACGGGGAGCGGGTTTTAATTTTCTTGGCTTCAGTAAAACGAGAGCCCTCGACGAAATTGACGATAGTCGTCGGACGCATGCGGAACTTCTCGCAAGAGCGTCGGGTGGTTTCGATATCCTGGCCCCGTTTTTCCGGATGCTTGAGTAAATAGGTTCGGGAGTAACGCTTCATAAAAGGCATATCAAGCGCCCAGCAAGCCAGACCAACGAAAGGTATCCACGCCAACTGTTGCTTGAGGAAGTACTTATTCATGGGTATATAGTTGCGGAATAATACGCAGAGCACCACAATATCTGCCCAGCTTCCATGATTACCGATCAGCAGATACCACTTCTTTTTTCCAGCCCTTCCAACCCAACAATATCCCATTGTAAACCTTGGTTAATTCTTAAAAGTATTGCCAGACATTGGCACCAGCATCTCATCATTAAATCGGCAAAAGCAGAAATGTTCCGCCAAACGGCAGGCACCGGGATGAGCAGCTTAATGATACCGGCCAGTACAATGGGGATAGAGCACAGTACCGTCACAACAATGGCAAGCAGCGCAGAAAAGATAAAAATAACAGGGGCTAACAATTTTGGCATGAGTTAAGCGCTGAAGGTTGATGAGAACATCGTTACATACATTACAGCGTATGAACAAAAAAATATTTTAACAGAATCATGGGAAAGTTAACGCAGTTAAAAGTAAGCGTTTTTTAACCGGGCACAAATAGTTCCCCGGAGTGTTTTCGTGCAAGTTTTTAATCCTGTGCTATGTTAATTGAGGCTCTAAATTTGATTATTTGTGCTACTAAAATTGGGTGCCAGTTATATCCACAAATTATCTGACGGCCAATAAATACCCCGCAAGAAAATAGCCTTTATTAACGGATTGATTCAAATAGAAAATTTCTTATCCGCTATAACAACTTTTCTATTGTTATAATTCGGTATCTAATCTATGCACAAAGTTATCCACAGGCAGGATCTTGTAGATCGCTTCGCATAATCAGATCTAATTTAGTCGTAATGCACGCTAAGATTCGTCACCAGCGGCTAGCTATGGCATGCTTACCCCAGTCCCTTTCAAAAAAGAAACGCTATGGCCCAGATTGCAGAAAACCCATTAATCCTGGTGGATGGTTCCTCTTACCTTTACCGCGCCTACCATGCCTTCCCACCGCTGACCAACTCGTCCGGTGAGCCGACCGGAGCGATGTACGGTGTGCTGAACATGCTGCGCAGCCTGCTGCTGCAGTATACTCCCAGCCATGTTGCGGTGGTGTTTGATGCAAAAGGGAAAACCTTCCGCGATGACCTGTTTGCCGAATATAAATCTCACCGGCCACCGATGCCGGACGATCTGCGTATGCAGATCGAGCCACTGCACCAGATGGTAAAAGCCATGGGGCTGCCGCTCTTGGTGACGCCGGGCGTAGAGGCCGATGACGTTATCGGTACGTTGGCGCAAGAGGCAGAAAAAGCGGGCCATGCCGTATTGATCAGCACGGGTGATAAAGATATGGCGCAGTTGGTAACGCCTAATATCACTTTGATCAATACCATGAACAACACCATTCTGGGTCCCGAGGAAGTTTGCGATAAATATGGCATTCCCCCAGAGTTGATTATCGACTTCCTGGCGTTGATGGGCGATTCATCGGATAACATTCCAGGTGTGCCGGGCGTTGGTGAGAAAACCGCTCAGGCGTTGTTGCAAGGGTTGGGCGGCCTGGATGCGCTCTATGCAAATCTTGAAAGCATTGCGACGTTAAGCTTCCGTGGTGCCAAGACCATGGCAGCCAAGTTGGAGCAGAATAAAGAGGTGGCCTACCTCTCTTACAAACTGGCCACGATTAAAACCGACGTTGAGCTGGATTTAAGCTGCAGTGAACTGGCAGTCAGCTCACCGGATATCGACCAACTGCAGGCATTGTTTAAACGCTATGAATTTAAACGCTGGATGGCCGATGTTGAAGCGGGTACCTGGCTAGAAAGCAAAGGTGCAGTCCGTAAGGCCAGCTCTGCTGCAAAACCGACAGCCGTTGAACCGCAGGCACCAAGAGCCGCATCAGAAGCTACTTTATCGCAGGAAGGTTACGTGACAATCCTGGATGAGGAGGCTTTGGCAGATTGGATGCAACGCTTGAAAAAAGCTGAAGTTTTCGCCTTCGACACCGAAACCGATGGTCTGGATACCCTCACAGCCAATTTGATTGGCTTGTCCTTCGCCATCGAACCGGGTGTTGCTGCCTATCTGCCAGTGGCGCACGATTATCTGGATGCGCCACCACAGTTAGATCGTAACCAGGTGCTAGCCACCCTGAAACCGCTGCTGGAAGATGAAAAAGCGCTGAAGGTGGGCCAGAACCTGAAGTTCGATAAGAGCCTGCTGGCACGTTATGACATCAACCTGCGCGGTATTGCCTACGACACCATGCTCGAATCCTACGTGCTGGACAGCGTCAGTGGCCGCCATGATATGGATAGCCTGGCCGATCGTTATCTTGGTCATAAAACCATTACCTTTGAAGAGATTGCTGGCAAAGGCAAAAAACAGCTGACCTTTAACCAGATTGCTCTTGAGCAGGCTGCTCCTTATGCGGCGGAAGATGCGGACGTTACACTACAGCTGCATTTGGCCATGTGGCCGCAGCTGAAAGAAAGCCAGAGCCTGCTGACGGTATTCAATGAGATTGAAATGCCATTGTTGCCGGTGCTCTCCCATATCGAACGAACCGGGGTTCTGATCGATCCCAATATTCTGGCTGCACACTCCAAAGAGCTGACCAAACGCCTGGCGGAACTTGAGGTGCAGGCGCACGAACTGGCAGAAGAGCCGTTTAATCTGGCCTCAACCAAACAGCTGCAGGCCATTTTGTATGAAAAACAAAAGCTGCCAATACTGAAAAAAACCCCTGGTGGCGCTCCTTCAACCAATGAAGAAGTCCTGGCCGAGCTGGCCCTGGATTACCCATTACCCAAGGTGATCCTGGAATACCGCGGGTTGGCAAAACTGAAAACCACCTATACCGACAAGCTGCCGCTGATGATCAACCCGGTCAGCGGTCGGGTACATACTTCTTATCATCAGGCCGTAACAGCAACGGGTCGTCTGTCATCCAGCGATCCAAACCTTCAGAATATCCCGGTGCGTAACGATGAAGGCCGTCGTATTCGGCAGGCGTTTATTGCTCCGGAAGGTTATCGCATTGTCGCCGCGGACTACTCCCAGATTGAGTTGCGTATCATGGCCCATCTGTCACAGGATGTAGGTTTACTCAAGGCTTTCGCGGAAGGTAAAGATATTCACCGTGCAACGGCAGCAGAAGTATTTGGTCTGGCATTGGACAAAGTTACCCACGAACAGCGTCGTAGCGCCAAGGCGATTAACTTTGGTCTGATCTACGGTATGAGTGCATTTGGCCTGGCGCGTCAGTTGGGGATCCCGCGTGGTGAAGCACAGCGCTATATGGATCTTTACTTCGAGCGCTACCCTGGTGTGCTGGAATATATGGAGCGAACCCGGCAACAGGCTGCCGAGCAGGGCTATGTCAGTACCCTGGATGGTCGCCGGCTGTACCTGCCAGATGTCCGCTCCAGTAATGGCATGCGTCGCAAAGCAGCCGAAAGAGCGGCGATTAACGCGCCTATGCAGGGCACTGCCGCGGATATCATCAAGCGTGCGATGATAGAGGTGGATGCTTGGCTGCAAGGGCAAGAGAAGCCTCTGGTGCGCATGATTATGCAGGTACACGATGAACTGGTGTTTGAAATCCATGAGTCGGCTATTGAGGCTGCCAGCCTGCGCATTCACGAGCTGATGGAAAGCAGCATGCAACTGGCGGTGCCACTTAAGGTGGATATTGGGGTAGGCAAGAACTGGGATGAGGCTCACTAACCGTCATCTACTTTTGGTAATTGAGCAACATGCATCGGCCACTATTTCCGCAAAATAGCCGTTCTTACTGCCTAAAGTATGTAAGTAAACTACAAAAAATTCTTTTGCAGCCCGAAAAAATGATGTAGAGTTAGCGGCGTAGGGTACAGAGGTAAGATGTTCTATCTTTCAGACCTTTTACTTCACGTAATCGGATTTGGCTGAATATTTAGCCGCCCCAGTCAGTATTGACTGGGGCGTTTTTTATGGTAAAAGCACCCTGAAACCAACGCATTCTCTTATCGAAGCCTGGTTTTCCTGCGCGATGTCAATAGTTGCAACATCCACCTTTCAGTTAAGCCCCCGACTTTCATCGGTGTTCTCTGGTCGTTTCCTTTCAAAACTGTAATTAGATAACAGAAAACACAGCGCAGCGTAGGACAGACGTAAAAAAACCGATGTCTCTGCATCGGCTCTTTTTACATCAGGGGGAATCATTCCCCGCCGATGTCGTCTTCTGGCAGTACTTCCGGTGGGATTTCGTTAAACCAGGTGTTCAGTTTCTGGCTGAGTTTGTCGACACCGATCTTTTTTGGTGATGAGAAAGCTTCTACCTGAATATCACCCATAAACGGCAGCACGGCTTCACGCACCAGATTAAGCTGTGCCTTGCGCGCGCCAGAGGCCAGCTTATCGGCTTTGGTCAGTAGAACCAGCACCGGGGTGCCGACGTCTACGGCCCACTGGATCATTTGCTGATCGAGGTCTTTCAGCGGATGGCGGATATCCATCAGCACCACCAGGCCTTTCAGGCAGTTACGCATCTGCAGGTATTCACCCAGCGCCCGCTGCCATTTACGCTTCATCTCTTCCGGCACTTCGGCATAGCCATAACCTGGCAGGTCGACCAGGCGAATACCTTCTTCTACTTCAAACAGGTTGATTAGCTGAGTACGGCCAGGCGTTTTACTGGTACGCGCCAGGCTTTTCTGATTGGTCAGGGTATTTAGTGCGCTGGATTTACCGGCGTTGGAACGACCGGCGAACGCAACTTCAATACCTTCATCCCCCGGAAGGTGGCGAATATCGGGCGCACTGGTGACGAAGTGGGTCACGTGATAATTGTAATTCTTGCTGGTCAAAATCTTTCGTCTCCGCGAGGATGGCTATCTGGTTGGCGATTATAACTGCATCAGCGATAAAAGGGTGTGTTTCTCCGTTTTTAAGCGTTTGCCCACAAAGTTTTTGTGGCAAACCGGCACCTGCCGTGTGAGACATTGACCATTCGAACTGAGGGTAATGTCGCTTTATTCGAAAGCCGATATTATTGTTTTCTTTATAAAACAATAAGTTGAATTTTCGATATTAAAGATATTGCCGTAAGCCAACTGTAGGTACCTTGAGTGCAACCCATAAAAGCGTAAAGTAGGTTGCAACGCAGGACGCGAAGGAATCAGGAACATCCAGGAAGGGTGAAAAATCTCAGGGAACACACAGGATGTGTGATGAGTACCAGGATGATGTCAGAGGGATTTGAGACTATTTATATCGGAGCGTATAAATAGCTTACGGATGGTGAAGTAACGGCAATTTGGATGCACGCGGGAAGCGCACTCAGGAAGAGTGGATGTATATGGATTGCGCCAAGGACGATTTTCCTTTCAGGATGAAAGACGTAGTTGCAGGGAATGCGGTTATTGCAGATGGAAAGACCGGGATGTTGAGTGTGCGCATGGAGCGCGAAGCAAGAATATCCTTCGACTGAAGGTGCGAAATAGGCGGCAGGTTTAACCTGCCGCCTTTTTTCTTTGTCTGCTTTCTGCTAGATTCCGCCGCAATCGTATAGCAACTCTATACTGAACTTACATACCTAAGAGCATAAGCTATGAACCAGCCATCAAAAGCACCTCGCGCCCCACGCAACAGCGCGGCGACGTCAAAAAGTAAAAGAAAAGTCGTGTGGAGCTCGATCAGGAAGCTCGTGAGCGCAAGCGTCTTAAAAAACGCCGTGGTCTTGCTTCCGGTTCCCGTACCCAGGTCGATGCCACAAACCAGAAAAATAAAACTGGGGCGCAACCCAAGGATCCACGTATCGGCAGTAAAGTGCCGGTTGCACTGTTGGTCGAAGCTAAAGCGCAGGTAAAATCACAGCCGAAACCTAAGGTTGCAGAAAAGCCGCGCCTGTCCCCAGAAGAAGAATTGACCAAGCTGGAAAACGATGAGCGTCTGGATGCATTGCTCGATCGCCTGGATGAGGGTGCAACCCTTAATGCTGAAGATCAGGCTTACGTCGATCAAACCCTGGATCGTATCGATGCCCTGATGGAGCAGTTAGGTATCGAATTGGGTGATGAAGACGACGAAGAAGAAGAAGAGAAGAAAGAAGACATCCTGAAACTGCTGAAAGGCGGTAACCCAAAAGAAGTATTTTAACCGGTTATGTGGCTGATCCCAGTAATAGCCTTACTGTTGACATGTTATCTGCTGTGGTTATTCGGTAAACTATGGCGGCTGTCGAAGCGCAAAGCGCGTTTTCGCGGCGCTTCCGCGGCCAGACAGCGTAGACAACTGCCCATTTCCCGGCCCGGTAGGAAAAAATATCGGAAGGAGTGAGTAAGCATGTCAGAACAGAGCATTGTCTGGGATTTGGCCCTGATCCAAAAATATAACTATTCAGGCCCGCGTTACACCTCATACCCCACAGCACTGGAGTTTAGCCAGAGCTATGACGAAGCCGCGTTCCAACGTGCCGCGGCACGTTATCCTGAGCGCCCGCTTTCGCTGTATGTCCATATTCCTTTCTGCCACAAGCTCTGCTATTTCTGCGGTTGCAACAAGTTGGTGACGCGCCAGACGCACAAGGCGGACGAATACCTGACCCTGTTAGAGCGAGAGATTGTCGCTCGTGCACCGCTGTTTGCTGGGCGTAAGGTCAGCCAGATGCATTGGGGCGGTGGTACACCGACCTACCTTGATAAACAACAAATCAGCAGGCTGGTGGCCATGCTGCGCCAGCACTTCGATTTTCAGCCCGAGGTGGAAATGTCGATTGAAGTCGACCCACGGGAAATCGAGCTGGATGTGCTGGATCACTTGCGTGCAGAAGGCTTTAATCGCCTCAGCATGGGCGTGCAGGACTTCAATAAGGAAGTGCAGCGCCTGGTTAACCGCGAGCAGGATGAGGAGTTTATTTTTGCCCTGATCGCCCGTGCAAAAGCGCTGGGGTTCAACTCGACCAATATTGATCTGATTTATGGCCTGCCCAAGCAGACGCCTGAGAGTTTCGCCTTCACGCTGCAACGAGTCGCCGAGCTTAACCCGGATCGTCTGAGCGTTTTCAACTACGCACACTTGCCGAGTTTGTTCGCCGCTCAACGCAAAATCAAAGATGCCGACTTGCCTAGCGCCCAACAGAAACTCGATATTTTGCAGCAAACTATCGCTTCACTGACGGGATCCGGCTACCAGTTTATCGGTATGGATCACTTTGCTCGGCCCAACGATGAACTTGCCATCGCTCAGCGCGAAGGCAGGTTGCACCGCAACTTCCAGGGTTACACCACGCAAGGGGACAGCGATCTGCTGGGGCTGGGGGTTTCCGCCATCAGTATGCTTGGCGACAGTTATGCGCAGAACCAGAAAGAGCTGAAGGTGTACTACTCGAGTATCGAAGAGCAGGGTAATGCGCTGTGGCGTGGCTTGGCAATGACGGAAGACGATTGCCTGCGCCGTGACGTCATCAAGACACTGATTTGCAATTTTCAATTGGATTATCAACCCGTCGAGCAGCAGTATGGGATCACGTTTGCGGAGTACTTTGCTTCGGATCTGGAGTTGTTGGCACCGTTTGAGCGTGACGGGCTGGTGGAACGTGATGAACATAGCATTCGCGTAACACCACGTGGGCGCTTGCTGATCCGTAATATTTGTATGTGTTTCGATATCTATCTGCGTAAACAGGCTCGCGCCCAACAGTTCTCACGCGTGATTTGATTTATAAAACCACAGCCGCATTGGCAGCTGTGGTTTTAACTGAAGAAATTGATCAGTGCAACGCACAACACAGCAGCAACGGCTGCCTGCGGCGTGTGGCTGATCGCAGAGCCGACGTCTGCACCTTGACTAATAAAGACGATGAGTGAGTCCAGCATCGTAACCTCCCATGTTTGCGACTCGATCATACTGCCGCCGGTAACCCTGTAAAGTCTCAATTCGTCTATTTTTTGTGCGCTCCATTGTATTTTTAATAATCAGCGCACTAAATCACTCCATCCCTAATTCTTTCAGCTTACGTGTTAAGGTATTTCTGCCCCATCCCAATAAACGCGCGGCTTCCTGCTTGTGTCCTTGGGTATGCCTTAGCGCGGTCGTGAGCAGGGTACGCTCCATTTCTGGCTGTGCTTCAGACAACAGGTTTTGATGACCGGAACGCAGTGCGCGATCGGCCCATTGTGCCAATAGGGTCGCCCAGCTGTCCGGCAGGCCTTGGCTGCTGGACTCCGGTGTGGTTGTTTCAAACAGTTCGCCCGGCAGATCCTGGATCAAGACTTCCTGCCCGGCCGCCATCACGGTTAACCAGCGGCAGGTGTTTTCCAACTGACGCACGTTGCCAGGCCAGGGCAAGCGGGTGAGGGCTGTTTCTGTTTCCGGATGCAGATTCTTGGCTTCCACACCCAGCTCTTTTGCTGCCACCTGCAGGAAGTAGCGCGCCAGACGCGGGATATCTTCACGGCGCTCACGTAATGGCGGCAGGTGAACGCGGATCACGTTCAGGCGGTGGAATAAATCCTCACGGAATTTACCCTCCTGCACGCGCAACTCCAGGTTCTGGTGAGTGGCGGCGATGATGCGCACATCCACTTTTACCGGCGCATAACCTCCTACCCGGTAGAATTGGCCGTCAGCCAGCACGCGCAACAAACGGGTTTGCACATCTAACGGCATGTCACCGATTTCATCCAGGAACAGCGTACCGCCATCGGCCTGCTCAAAACGGCCCTGACGGATCTGGTTGGCGCCAGTAAAGGCTCCTTTCTCGTGACCAAACAGTTCGGATTCGATCAGATCCTTAGGGATGGCGGCCATATTCAGTGCGATAAAGGGGGATTTGGCCCGTGGGCTGTGGCGGTGCAATGCATGTGCGACCAGTTCTTTACCGGTTCCCGACTCCCCGTTTATCAGCACGCTGATAGAGGAGCGCGACAGACGGCCAATAATACGGAAAACATCCTGCATTGCCGGGGCTTCGCCAATGATATCCGCGACAGGATCGCTGGCGGGTTGGCTGCGTGCGGGTTGCTGCTGTTCCTGATAATGGCTGATGGCGCGCTCTACCAGCGCCACGGCTTCATCAATATCAAAAGGTTTTGGCAGGTAATCGAAAGCACCTTGCTGATAGGCACTCACCGCCGCATCCAGATCCGAATGCGCCGTCATTATGATGACCGGAAGCATCGGATGGCGTTGTTTTATCTGCTTTAGCAGTGCTAGGCCATCCATACCCGGCATGCGGATATCAGATAGCAATACGTCGGGAGTTTGCGTAGCCAATGCAGCTAACACGGCATTGCCATTGTCGAAGGTGGCGCAGCTTAAGCCGGCTCCAGTGAGTGCGCGTTCAAGCACCCAACGGATGGAGCTATCGTCATCTACGATCCAGACTATCCCTCGTTGCATAGCTACCTCGACTTCCGAATAGGCAGGTAAACCGAGAATTCGGTATGCCCTGGCCAACTGTTAAATTCAATTTTTCCGCAATGCTGATCGATCAGACTGCGGGCGATGGATAATCCCAGGCCGGTACCGCCTTCACGGCCACTCACCATGGGGTAGAACAGGGTGTCTTGCAGTTGTGCCGCTACGCCGGGGCCGTCATCTTCAATATCGATACGTGCTGATAACCGATAACGGGTGCCATGCAAAGTAATCTGGAACGCAGTACGTGTGCGTAGCGTGATGGTTCCACCGGTTTCACTCAGTGCCTGCAGTGCGTTGCGGGTGATATTGAGCAACACCTGTTCTATTTGGTCCGGATCGTGCGCCAGTTCAGGCAGACTGGGATCGTAATCACGTACCAGCGTGACATTATCCGGTTTTTCCAGTGATACCAGTTGGCAGACTCGCTCCACCACCTGATGAATACTCTGGGTAATATGTTGGCCGGGGCGCTGTGGCCCGAGCAGGCGATCTACCAGATTACGCAGCCGATCGGCTTGTTCGATAATCACCTTGGTGTATTCGGTTAATGCCGGGTCAGGCAGAGCTTTAGCCAACAATTGTGCTGCGCCACGCAGGCCACCAAGGGGATTTTTGATTTCATGGGCTAACCCGCGCACCAGATCGCGTGCGGCAATCTGCTGGGCATGCTGCAGCTGTTCCTGGCTCAGGCGGCGCTGGTTATCCATCGGGGCCAGTTCAATCAGGATAAAGCCTTCCGGTAACGCCTGCGCGGTCAATGAGAGAATATGTGCGCGGCTGTCGACTACCAGGGTCACTTCGCTATCGGTAAAGCCTTGGCCTGCATTCAGGCTCTCACGCATCAAATCGATATTCAGCGAAAAATAACCGAGCAACTCGGGCAGTGGCGTACCAAAAAGTTTACGGGCACTTTGCGCCAACAGTTGCTGTGCCGCCGGGTTCGCATAGTGAATGGCCAGCCGATCGTCCAACAGCAAAATACTGTTGATAAGAGAATTGAGGATCTGCCCTGCTTCGGGCAGCTTGCCAGTTGCCATATATGCCCTTCATCTTTCAAGACGCAGCGTTGTTGGCTGCCCTTACTCACACCTGTCACTTGGCAGACCAAGCTCCGGTTGGTTCGCTCGGTTGCCGTCTCGCTGCGCCTGGAAATCTCTTGAGCATAGCAGACGACTGCACCGTTTTAGTGCATCCATCCTACTTCATCCGTCGCGGTATGAAATAGTTTTATAGAAGATAGGGTGGAGAAAAAGCCCATCCGAAGATGGGCTAAAAAGTTTCCACGGCAACAAAAAACGACGCGCCCTCCGCAGAGGACGCGGGTATGACTTAAACGCTGTAGTACAGTTCGAATTCAACCGGGTGTGGCGTCATGCGAACGCGATCCATCTCTTCTTTACGCAGGTCGATGTAAGCGTCGATCGCGTCGTCGGTGAATACGCCGCCACGGGTCAGGAATTCACGGTCTTCGTTCAACGCAGCCATCGCTTCGTCCAGCGAGCCTGCAACTTTTGGAATTTCCGCTTCTTCTTCCGGTGGCAGGTCATACAGGTTTTTGTCCATGGCATCGCCAGGATGGATCTTGTTGATGACGCCGTCCAGGCCAGCCATCAGCAGCGCAGCGAAGCACAGGTATGGGTTAGCCGCTGGGTCCGGGAAGCGGGCTTCGATACGGCGCGCTTTCGGGCTGGCAACCACGGGAATACGGATTGAAGCTGAACGGTTACGGGCAGAGTAAGCCAGCATGACCGGGGCTTCGTAACCTGGGACCAGACGCTTGTAAGAGTTGGTGGTCGGGTTAGCCAGGGCGTTGATTGCTTTAGCGTGCTTGATGATGCCGCCGATGTAGAACAGCGCCATTTCAGATAGGCCGCCGTATTTGTCGCCAGCGAACAGGTTGGTGCCGTTCTTGGACAATGACATGTGGCAGTGCATACCGGAACCGTTATCACCGAACATCGGTTTTGGCATAAAGGTTGCGGTTTTGCCAAACGCGTGGGCCACGTTGTGAACCACGTATTTGTAGATTTGGATTTCGTCGGCTTTCTTGGTCATGGTGTTGAAGCGGGTGGCCACTTCGTTCTGACCTGCTGTTGCCACTTCGTGGTGGTGAGCTTCAACCACCAGACCCATTTCTTCCATGGTCAGACACATGGTAGAACGGATGTCCTGTGAAGAGTCAACCGGTGGCACTGGGAAGTAACCGCCTTTTACTGGAGGACGGTGGCCTTTGTTGCCGCCTTCGTATTTGGTGCTGGTGTTCCAGGCGCCTTCAATGTCATCGATGCTTACGTGAGAACCACGGATGCTGCTGCCGAAACGCACGTCATCAAACAGGAAGAATTCTGGTTCTGGCCCGAACAGCACGGTATCGGCGATGCCCGAAGAGCGCAGGAAATCTTCCGCACGTTTTGAAATCGAACGAGGGTCACGATCGTAGCCCTGCATGGTGCCTGGCTCGAGAATGTCACAACGAATGATCAGGGTAGACTCTTCGAAGAACGGATCCAGAACTGCCGTGCTGGCGTCTGGCATCAGCACCATGTCAGATTCGTTGATGCCCTTCCAACCACCGATTGAGGAGCCGTCAAACATTTTACCTTCTTCGAAGAAGTCGGCATTTACCTGATGAGCTGGGATAGTAACGTGTTGTTCTTTACCCTTGGTATCGGTGAAACGCAGGTCTACGAATTTCACTTCATGCTCATTCAGCATCGTCAGAACGTGTTCAGCGGACATACTTAACTCTCCCGGATTTATCATTGTCGTCGTCGTGGAACGAATCTGTGTAACTGGCTTGATTTCGCCTTGATTAGACTAAAGCGAAAACTGTGCCAACTTTTTAAAAGCGAAAAAATCGCCTGTTTGCGCGGGTTTTACTCATGGCCAGTATGCACCATTAATGATCTAACGCACTAAGATAGTGCAATTTATCGATGCCAAGCACTAAAATGGTGCAAAATGAGTCCGGCTGCTGCTTTTTGCACCGTGAAAGGGATCACAAACTAACCTGTACACAGTTGTTTATAAGAGAGTGTTGTGATCTTGTTTAGTCCCTCGCTTAATACGTGTACAATAGCGCGCTATTTCTAATGCCTGAGGCAAAGCTGTGATCGAAAATTTGCGTAACATCGCCATTATTGCCCACGTTGACCATGGTAAGACCACCCTGGTTGACAAGTTGCTGCAACAATCCGGTACTTTCGGAGAGCGTGCAGAAGCCACTGAACGTGTAATGGACTCCAACGATTTGGAGAAAGAGCGTGGGATTACTATCCTCGCAAAAAACACCGCCATTAATTGGAAAGACTACCGCATCAACATCGTAGATACCCCAGGACACGCCGACTTCGGCGGCGAGGTAGAACGTGTGATGTCAATGGTCGACTCGGTGTTGCTGGTTGTGGATGCAATGGATGGCCCAATGCCGCAAACCCGTTTTGTGACCAAGAAAGCATTTGCTAATGGTCTGAAACCGATCGTGGTAATCAACAAGGTTGACCGCCCTGGCGCTCGCCCGGACTGGGTTGTTGATCAGGTCTTCGACCTGTTCGTAAACCTGGATGCAACCGACGAACAACTCGATTTCCCAATCATCTATGCATCTGCCTTGATGGGTATCGCGGGTGCTGACCATAACGATATGGCTGAAGACATGACCCCGCTGTATCAGGCGATCGTCGACCACGTATCTGCACCGCAGGTTGAGCTGGAAGCTCCGTTCCAGATGCAAATCTCTCAACTTGACTACAACAACTATGTTGGTGTTATCGGCATCGGCCGTATCAAGCGCGGTAAAGTTAAGCCTAACCAGCAGATCACCGTCATCGACAGTGAAGGCAAAACCCGTAACGGTAAAGTCGGTAAAGTGCTGACTCATATGGGTCTGGAGCGTATCGAAGCGACCGTGGCCGAAGCGGGCGACATCATCGCGATCACCGGTCTGGGCGAACTGAACATCTCTGACACCATTTGTGATGTGAGCGCAGTAGAAGCGTTGCCAGCACTGTCTGTAGATGAGCCAACCGTAAGCATGTTCTTTAACGTCAACACCTCTCCGTTCTGCGGTAAAGAAGGCAAGTATGTGACTTCACGTCAGATCCTTGAGCGCCTGAACAAAGAGCTGGTACACAACGTTGCGTTGCGCGTTGAAGAAACTGCAGATGCTGATGCGTTCCGTGTTTCAGGCCGTGGTGAACTTCACCTGTCTGTGCTGATCGAAAACATGCGTCGTGAAGGTTTTGAACTGGCCGTTTCCCGTCCGAAAGTTATCTTCCGTGAAATCGATGGCCGCAAACAAGAGCCGTTCGAAAACGTCACCTTGGATATCGAAGAACAGCATCAGGGTTCTGTGATGCAGGCGATGGGTGAGCGTAAAGCTGACCTGAAAAACATGGATCCAGATGGTAAAGGCCGTGTGCGTCTTGATTATGTGGTGCCAAGCCGTGGTTTGATCGGTTTCCGTAACGAATTCATGACCATGACTTCGGGTACCGGTCTGCTGTACTCCACCTTTAGCCACTACGACGATGTCCGTCAAGGTGAAGTGGGCCAGCGTCAGAACGGCGTGCTGATCTCCAACGGTCAGGGTAAAGCGGTAGCGTTCGCGCTGTTTGGTCTGCAAGATCGCGGCAAGCTGTTCCTGGGCCACGGTGCTGAAGTCTATGAAGGCCAGATCATCGGTATTCACTCACGTTCTAACGACCTGACCGTGAACTGCCTGACCGGTAAAAAACTGACCAACATGCGTGCTTCCGGTACTGACGAAGCCACCACCTTGGTACCCGCTATCAAGATGTCTCTGGAGCAGGCTCTGGAATTCATCGATGATGACGAATTGGTCGAAGTCACGCCAACCTCGATCCGTATCCGTAAGCGTCACCTGACGGAAAACGATCGTAAGCGTGCAAACCGTGGTCCTAAAGAAGCTTAATCAGCCGATTTAAACCGCAATGCTTAGGGCGTGTAACAGCGCCCTGAGTTTTTTCCTCTGCCTTTCCCCGTTTCTACGGCGTGCCAAACGATTTTCACTCCGCTCCCTGTTCAGTCTTAACTTTTCCCGTTACAGTGAAATCTTACTGGCCCATCGGGAGAGGACTATGCTGTATATCTTTGATTTAGGTAATGTGATTGTCGATATCGATTTCAAACGTGTACTGGGTGTATGGAGCAACCTTAGCGGTACACCGCTGGCGATGTTGTCCGATCGCTTTAGCATGGGCGAGGTTTTCCAGCAGCATGAGCGCGGTGAGATCAGCGACGAAGAGTTTGCGGCAAAACTGTGTGAAGAGATGGGGATTGCGCTCAGTTTCGAGCAGTTTGCTACCGGTTGGCAGGCGGTGTTTGTCGCCCTGCGCCCGGAAGTGATCGACATTATGCATCGCCTGCGTAGCGAGGGGCATCGCGTCGTAGTGTTATCAAATACTAACCGCCTGCACTGTAATTACTGGCCGCAACATTACCCACAGGTAGCAGAGGCCGCCGATCATATGTACCTCTCGCAAGATATCGGCATGCGCAAGCCCGATGCCAATATCTACCAGCATGTGCTAAACGAGGAAAACATGCCGCCGGAGCAGGCGGTATTTTTTGACGATGTGGCAGCTAACGTTGCAGCAGCTGAAGCACTTGGGATCAAAGCGGTGCACGTCACCGATCGCCAGGTTGTGCCGGCTTATTTTGCTCAATAATCACCGTACGTTAAGCTTAAGGCGTACCCGTCGTCTTTCAAGCTGCAGCGTTGTTACCTGCACTATCTCACCCCAGTCACTTACTAAACGTAAGCTCCTGGGGATGAGATAGCTTGTCGCCTAGCTGCAACTCGAAATCCATAGGGTAAAGACTGACATCAGAGGAAGAAGATATGTCGTTTTTCCGCCGCAAAAAGCTGCCAACGTCGATCACGCCCGGTATTACCTTCGGGCGGTTGCTGTTTAAACGTATTGATGACGATGGCCTGACCATGTTGGCGGGCCATCTGGCATTCGTTTCGCTACTTTCACTGGTGCCATTGATCACCGTAGTGTTTGCGCTATTTGCCGTTTTCCCTATGTTCGCTGACATCAGTGTCCAGTTGAAAAGCTTTATTTTCTCCAACTTTATGCCTGCTGCTGGTAACGTACTTCAGCGTTACCTGGAACAATTCGTTGCCAATTCCAACAAGATGACTGCAGTGGGGATTTGCGGTCTGATTGTCACCGCGCTGTTGCTGATTTCCTCGGTAGATAGCGTGTTGAACACCATTTGGCGCAGCAAAAATAAACGGCCTATCGTGTTTTCCTTTGCCGTTTACTGGATGGTGCTGACCTTGGGCCCGCTGCTGGTGGGGGCCAGTATGGCCATCAGTTCTTATCTGTTATCGCTGAACTGGTTAACGCAAACCGGCGTAAACAGCCTGGTGGATGAAGTGTTACGTATTTTTCCGCTGATCCTGTCGTGGGTCTCCTTCTGGTTGTTATACAGCGTGGTGCCAACGGTGCGTGTCCCCCCGAAGGATGCCCTGATCGGCGCGCTGGTGGCGGGGGCACTGTTCGAACTGGGCAAGAAGGGGTTTGCGCTGTACGTCACCATGTTCCCGTCATATCAGCTGATCTATGGCGTGTTGGCGGTGATCCCGATTTTATTCCTGTGGGTCTATTGGAGCTGGTGTATCGTGTTACTCGGTGCCGAAATCACCGTAACCCTCGGTGAGTATCGTGTTTACCGGCAACAAAAAGCAGAACAACAGCCAAAACAGGAGCAGGAAGGGCCTTTATGATTGCGTTAATTCAACGGGTATCAAATGCCAACGTCACGGTAGAAGGGAAAATAGTCGGCGAGATCGGCCTGGGTTTGTTGGTGTTATTGGGCGTTGAGCAGGATGACAATGAACAGAAAGCCGAACGTTTGTGCGAGCGGGTTTTAGGCTACCGTATTTTCGGTGATGAGAATGACAAGATGAATCTGAACGTCCGGCAAGCGGGTGGAAGCGTGCTGGTCGTGTCACAGTTCACCTTGGTAGCGGATACCCAGAAAGGCATGCGCCCGAGCTTCTCGCGCGGTGCCGTGCCACAAGAGGCAGATCGGTTGTATCGCTATTTTGTTGGCCAGTGCCGTGAGCGCGGTGTTGAAACCCAGACCGGTGAGTTTGCCGCCGATATGAAAGTGTCATTGGTGAACGACGGGCCGGTAACATTCTGGCTTCAAGTTTAAGCAATACGAGAGAGAAGGCGTCTATGTATCACCTACGAGTACCCGTTACAGAGCAAGAACTGAAGGATTATTACCAGTTTCGCTGGGAAATGCTGCGTAAGCCATTGCACCAGCCAGTGGGTTCGGAAAAGGATGCCTACGACGCCATGGCGCACCATCAAATGGTGGTGGATGAGAATAGCCGCATTGTGGCTATTGGTCGTTTATATATCAATGCCGATAACGAAGCCGCTATCCGCTTCCTGGCCGTTGATCCTACGGTGCAGGACAAAGGGTTGGGAACGCTGGTTGCGATGACCCTGGAATCGGTAGCACGCCAGGAAGGAGTCAAACGGGTGGTGTGTAGCGCCCGTGAAGATGCTGTGGATTTCTTTGCCAAACTCGGGTTTATCAATCAGGGTGAGATTACTGCGCCACAAACGACGCCTATCCGCCATTATCTGATGATCAAGCCGGTGGCAACACTGGACGATATCCTGCATCGCCCCGACTGGTGCGGGCAGTTACAGCAAGCCTGGTATGAACATATTCCGCTCAGTGAAAAAATGGGGGTACGCATCAGCCAGTATACTGGCCAGCGCTTTGTTACCACCATGCCGGAAGTCGGCAACCAGAACCCACATCATACGCTGTTTGCCGGTAGCCTGTTCTCCTTGGCGACACTGACCGCCTGGGGATTGATCTGGCTGCTGCTGCGTGAACGCCATCTGGGTGGGACGATTATTCTGGCAGATGCGCATATCCGTTATAGCAAACCCATCACCGGGCGGCCGCGAGCGGTTGCCGATCTCAGTTCACTCAGTGGCGATCTTGCCCGTTTGGCGCGTGGCCGCCGGGCGCGAGTGCAGGCGGAGGTGCATTTATTCGGTGATGATGACAAAGGGGCGGTATTTGAAGGGACTTATATGGTGCTGCCTGCCGAACCGGATGAGCCGTTGGACAAAGGCGGTTCAGAAGCAATCCCTAACTGAATACCGCCGACTTAACATGCAGGGTTCGGTAATGCCGAACCCTTTTTCATTATGGCAACTGTTGTTCCAGCGTTTGCCCCTCTTTACTGGTGGCCTGTAATTGGCCTTGCAGTGAAGCCTTGAATGGCCCATCGCTGTTCAGCAGCCCTTTTAACTGCAATTGCAGGTTACCCTCTCCTTCCAATGGAATGTGCTGCCATCCCCATTGTTGCAAAGTGTTCAACGGTACCGAGCGGCCGCTAAAGTTTAACGTGAACGGTTTGCCGGGCAATTGGCTGACGTTTACCTTGGCATCCAACAGGCCATCGGGCATAAAGGCGCTCAGTTCGGTAACGTTGATCTGCTGGGCATCGGCATCCAATGCCAGCGAAGGGCGGCGTATGTCGACCTTGTTGAAGGTGGCATCGTTGCCGTTAAATTTCATCGAACCCGACCAGACTCCCCACTGATGATCTTTGGCTAACAGCAGGTTACTGCCATAACCGTCCAGCGCGGTGATTTGGAACGGGAAATCCGGGTTGATATCGATAATCAGGTTACGATTCGTGGTCATCTTGCCGATATACACCTCGGCCAGCCAGCTTGGCAGCGGTTGTAGCCACAACGTACGCCAGTTGATAGGCAATGTGTACTCCAGCGCAGCTACGGCCACCTCATCTAACTGCAAACGCTTATTGGCCCGCAGCCAGTTGCCTGAGGTTCGTAATAGCCCACCTTCCCAACGGGTGGTGAATTGCCCAATGGCAATACCCGCCGGGGAGAGCTGCATATTCATGATCGGATCGATTAAATGGAAACTACCGTTGATGAGATCGCCCGCGTTGAAGTCGAGCAACCCGTTTTGGCTACTCCAGTCCCCCTGCTGGAAGGTGACATTTTGCAGCGACAGATCGAGATCGTTAACCGCCCACTCTTTCCCTTCCAGGCGAGCATCGATCAGATCAAAACGTTTCACCGTGATGGGTGGCAGTGCCGTGAAGCGATCCCAGAACTGCTCCAGCGTTAACGGCGTTTGCAGGCGTACATTGCTCAGCCGTAAGCGTTCTACCAACCAGCTGCCATCGGCTGCCCGGCTGGCAACGCCCGTCAGATCTCCTTGCGCCAACCCGGCACCGAAGTCGCTTAATATCAATTGGTTCTGCTTGATTTCACCCTGCACCAACACTTGTGAGGCAGGAATGCCGTTCAATACCATGACACCGGCACTCAGTTGGAACTGATTGTTTTCACCGAGCAGATGGCCGGTTTTGGGTTGCCACGGATTGATACCGGCATTCACCTTCTCGGCGTTTAATTGCCAGGTCTCATCGTTATAGTGCAGCGCCATATTACTTAGTTGCAGTACATCAGCCTGGATGGGCAGAACGGCACCCTGCTGTGGCTGCAGGTTGAGGGTGCCATCGCGCAAGGTTATGCTGTCGAAATAGCCGAAATCGGTGATCTGCCGCAGGCTGAATGCCAGGTTGACCTGCTTGGCAGCCAGAATCTGCGGTTGGTTGGCTCGGGTAAAAGCAACGCCCTCCAGGCTGATTTGCCCAGGTTTGCTCCACGAGTGAGAGATTTTTTCCAGCGAAAGGCGATATTCACTGTTATCGCTGATCCAACGGCTCAAGGTGCCTGCAGCCCAGCGGGTTTGCCCTACAACATAGAGCAATACCGCCGCAAGCACTACCAGCAGCAGTAATGTCAGCAACAGTTTTCCGATAAATTTCATCGTTGGAGTCCGTAGCGGTCAGAAAAGATACCTTGTTTATGCCGCAACTAGCTCGCCAGCTCAAGTGCAATAGACTGAAAGACAATAAAAAAAGGCCGATAGCGGTTTGCTTTCGGCCTTTTTTCTAACCGCGTTAAAGCGCTTATTTCTCAGGTGGGAACACCAGATTCAACACAATGGCAGTGATCCCGCCGGCTGCGATACCGGAAGAAAGCAGGGTTTTCAGCCAGTCTGGTGCAAATTGCAGGATCAGGGGTTGTTGGGAAACCCCCATGCCAACGGCCAGCGACAGTGCCATGATCATCACCGCACGGCGGTTTAGCGTCTCACGGGAAACGATACGCACGCCAGAGGCGGCGATGGTGCCAAACATCACAATGGTGGCACCGCCTAGTACCGGCTCAGGGATATGCTGCACAAAACCGGCGACCGCCGGGAACAACCCTAACAGGATCAGCATCAGCGCCACGACAAAACCCACGTAGCGGCTGGCAACGCCGGTCAGTTGGATCACCCCGTTGTTCTGGCCGAAGCAGGAGTTCGGGAAGGTATTGAATACGGCAGACAGCATCGAGTTCAGGCCGTTGGCCAGCACGCCTCCCTTAAGGCGCTTCATATAGAGCGGGCCGCTGACCGGCTGTTCGGATACGTCAGAGGTGGCAGTGATATCACCGATGGTTTCCAGAGAAGTGACCATAAAGATCAGCATCAGCGGCAATAGCAGGTTCCAGTCAAAACCCAGGCCGTAATAAAGCGGTGTAGGAATAGTGATAGCGGCGGTTTGCGTGACTGGCTGAGTTTCGGGCAGCATGCCCATTACCCAGGCCAGCAGATAGCCGACGGCCATGGCAATCACCAAAGAGGCGACGCGCAGGTAGGGGTTACGTTGGCGGTTAAGCAGAATGATAACCACCAGAACCGCACCGGCCAGCAGCAAATTCTTGGGGGTACCGAAGGTATGGTCGTTCATGGCCGCATAGCCACCACCGATAGAGGTCAGCCCAACCTGAATCAATGACAGGCCGATGATCATCACCACAATGCCGGATACCAGCGGGGTAATAATGCGGCGCGCCAGATGCAGCACGCGTGACAGCAAGATTTCGGTACATGAAGCGACCATCAGGGTGCCAAACAAAGCAGCCATCATGGTTGGCACGTCGGCGCCGCCGTTTTTCAACGCCAAGCCGCCCATAATCAGCGGAGAGACAAAATTGAAGCTTGTGCCTTGAATCGACAACAAGCCAGAACCCACCGGGCCCCAGGTTTTGATTTGCAGAATAGAAGCCAGACCGGAAGCAAACAGTGACATGCTGATGATGTGTTGGGTGTCTTGCGCAGGCAAACCAAGCGCCTGGCAGATCAGCAAGGCTGGGGTTATCACGGCAACGAACATTGCCAACAGATGCTGGCTGGCGGCAAACAGGGTTTGCGGCAACGGCGGGCGATCTTCCAGGCGATAAATCAGTTCACTGTTGCTTGGCGCTGCTGCAGATGCTCGTTGTACGGCTTCGAGCTCGGCGGATTGGATGGTCATGGTGTGGCATTCCCAAAGGCGGCAAAGAAGGCATTTTAATGATCCAGTTCACAAAAGCAAACGGTTGCGCATTTATATTTTTGGCTAACCCGGTCCTTTAATGTCGCATTTTCGTTCATTTTTTCTTGTGTTATTAGCCGTTTTTACTTTTAATCCAGCATTCACTAAGTTAAAAAACTGAGTAAATTTTATAACTTATTATTTTATTGGATGTTTTCCTCTACACGGAGTACCTGGATGTTTCATCTTGATACTTATGGCACCTTAGTCGCTGCCACACTGGTTTTGCTCCTCGGGGGCAAATGTGTGCGCTCCATTCCTCTGCTTAGAAAATACACGATCCCGGCCCCTGTGGCGGGGGCCTCCTGGTCGCGTTATTGCTGCTGGTTATGAAAAAAACTGCCAACTGGGAAATCAGCTTTGATATGTCGCTGAAAGACCCGTTGATGCTGGCCTTTTTTGCCACTATCGGCCTGAATGCCAATCTGGCGCGCCTGCGTGCCGGGGGCAAGGCGCTGATGGTGTTCCTGTTTGTGGTGCTGGGATTGCTGCTGGTGCAGAACGCCATTGGTATTGCTATGGCGAAGATGCTGGGGCTGGATCCCTTGATGGGATTGATTGCCGGTTCAATTACGCTTTCCGGCGGGCATGGCACTGGCGCTGCTTGGAGCAAGGTGTTCATTGAACGCTACGGATTTGAAAATGCCACCGAAGTGGCGATGGCCTGTGCCACATTTGGCCTGGTGCTGGGGGGTTGATTGGTGGCCCGGTGGCCCGCTACCTGGTGAAACACTCCTCTACGCCAGAGGGAACGCCGGAAGACAGCGTGCAGCCAAGCGGTTTTGAAAAGCCGGAAAGTGCCCGAATGATCACCTCATTGGTGATGGTGGAAACCATTGCCATGATTGCCATCTGTTTGAGCATCGGCAACTTTATTGCCGGGTTATTGAACGGTACTGCCTTCGAACTGCCAACCTTTGTCTGCGTATTGTTTGTCGGTGTGATCCTCAGTAATACCCTATCGGCAACAGGTTTCTACCAGGTGTTCGAGCGGGCGGTTTCGGTATTGGGTAACGTGAGCCTTTCGCTTTTCCTGGCGATGGCGTTGATGAGCCTGCGCCTGTGGGAGTTGGCTTCGTTGGCATTGCCGATGTTGGCAATCCTTGCGGTACAGACGCTGGTGATGGCGCTGTACGCCATCTTTGTGACCTATCGCGTGATGGGTAAAAACTATGATGCCGCTGTGCTGGCTGCTGGCCACTGCGGTTTTGGTATGGGTGCGACGCCGACGGCGATTGCCAATATGCAGGCGATTACCGATCGTTTCGGTCCTTCGCATCTGGCGTTTCTGGTGGTGCCCATGGTTGGGGCGTTCTTTATCGATATCGCCAATGCCATCGTAATCAAGCTGTATCTGATGCTGCCGGTGTTCCCGGCGATTGGCTAAGGTAAATGGATGTGATAGCCCCTCTTCTGGAGAAAAGGGGCTATCTTAGGCGTTTGAGTAACGGGTGGTTTCCGGTAACCAGCGTTCAATCAGGGCATGAGCGTGCTGCGGATATTGCTGGTGAATATGGCGTGCTACGCGCTGAACCTCTGGGATCATGGCCTGATCGCGCAACAAATCCGCCACTTTGAATTCTGCACTGCCGGTTTGGCGCGTGCCTAATAACTCACCGGGCCCGCGGATCTCCAAATCCTGCTGAGCAATCACAAACCCATCGTTACTGTCGCGCAGCACTTGCAGGCGCTTCTGGGCAGTTTTGCTGAGCGGTGTTTTATACAGCAGTACACAATGCGAGGCAATTGCACCACGGCCAACCCGGCCACGTAATTGGTGCAACTGTGCCAGGCCCAGCCTTTCTGGGTTTTCGATAATCATCAGGCTGGCATTTGGTACATCGACACCGACTTCAATCACCGTCGTGGCTACCAGCAACTGCAACTCACCCTGTTTGAATGCCTGCATTACCGCCTGTTTCTCCTGGGATTTCATGCGGCCATGCACCAGCGCCACTTTCAATTCCGGTAGTGCAATTTTCAATTCTTCCCAGGTTGCTTCCGCTGCCTGGGCTTCCAGCAGATCAGACTCTTCAATCAGTGTACAAACCCAATAGGCTTGGCGGCCTTCTTCGATACAAGCGTTTTTTACCCGCTGGATAATATCCGCCCTGCGAGTGTCAGGTATGGCTACGGTGGTCACCGGGGTACGGCCCGGCGGCAACTCGTCAATCACTGAGGTGTCCAGATCGGCGTAGGCGGTCATCGCCAGGGTACGTGGGATTGGCGTGGCGGTCATGATCAACTGATGGGCATGGAAGCCTTGCTCTTCGCCTTTCTCCCATAGTGCCAGCCGCTGGTGCACGCCAAAGCGGTGTTGCTCATCAATAATTACCAGTGCCAGACCGTTAAACTGCACCTGTTCCTGGAAAATGGCATGGGTTCCAACCACCATGGCTACCTGGCCGCTGGCAATAGCTTCTTGCTGAGCAAGACGCGCTTTGCCTTTTGCTTCCCGGCCAGCCAGCCTACCTCGATCCCAAGCGGTTCGAACCACTGGCGGAAGTTGTTGGCATGTTGTTCAGCCAACAGTTCGGTTGGGGCCATCAGTGCCACTTGTTTACCGTGGGCAATGGCCCGCAAAGCCGCCAGCGCCGCAACCAGCGTTTTACCTGAACCAACGTCGCCCTGAACCAGACGCATCATCGGGAAACCTTTCTGCAGGTCTGCTTCTATATCTGCGACTACCCGGTTTTGCGCGCCGGTAGGGGAGAACGGTAACTGAGCGAGGAAGCGGGTTTTCAGGCTGTCGTCCGGGGCTAGTGATAACGCTTTATAGCTTTGTGCTCCGGCGCGTACTGCCAGCATGCTGAGGTTGTGCGCCAGCAACTCTTCCAGGATCAGGCGCTTCTGTGCGGGGTGTTTCCCCTGCTCCAAATCAACCAATTGAATATCTGGCGGTGGCCGATGCAGAGTATGCAGCGCCTGCGGCAGGCTCATCAAACCGCCGTTCAGTTCTGGCGGCAGCAGTTCAGCAATCGCGCAGGTATCCAGCAACTCAAGAGCCTGGTCGGTTAATTTGCGCAGCGTGGCTTGCCGAATACCTTCGGTGGTGGGATATACCGGCGTCAGGGCTTCTTGCAGCTCGACGTCACTGTTCTCACCCTGAATGCGGTATTCCGGGTGAATGATTTCTGCACCGTGGGTACCACGCTTGACTTCCCCATAGGCCGTAACACGGCGGCCAGTGGCCAGGCTGTTCTTCATTGCTGCGTTAAAATTGAAGAAACGCATGGTCAGTATACCCGTGCCATCGCTGATCTGGCAGGTCAGCATACGGCGGCGTCCAAAGCTGATATCGCTGCGCAGCACTTCCCCTTCCACCGTGGCAAAAATGCCGGGCAGCAGATCATTAATCAGGTAGAGGCGGGTGCGATCTTCGTAGCGTAAAGGGAGATGGAGCAGCAGATCCTGAATGGTATTCAGGCCGATTTTGGCGAGTTTCCCTGCCTGGCTGGCTCCAACCCCGGAAAGTGTTGTAAGCGGGACGGCATCCAGCAGGCGGCCTTTCATCGGCGTACCGTCGTCGCCTGCATGGTTGCCCACCATTCGGCATCGGCAACCACCTGGCCCTGCTCATCAATATGCGGGCGCGGCAGCCCTTTGCGCTTGGCCACGTTGGCCAGCACCGGGTAACCGCCTTCAAATAGCAGACGCTGCTGTTCTTCTTGATCCAGGGCGCAGTGTTCCCGGAGATACATCCCCGCGTTTTGCCGCTGGCGCTGGGCCTCATACAGGATGAGCGCCGAAGCCACGGAAACGTTCAATGATTGCACCATACCGATCATCGGAATAATGATGTCCCGATCCGCCAAGGCTAAGGCTTCTTCGGTAATACCGGTTTTTCCTGCCCCAGCAGCACGCAGGTGGGGCGGGTATAATCTATTTCGCGAAAGTCGACAGCCCGGGCAGAAAGGTGAGTTGCCAGGATTTGCATCCCCTGATCTTTCATATGAGAGACTGCATCGGTGATGGTTCGGTGAGTTTTTACGTTCACCCAACTGTTACTGCCCGCAGCGGAGGAGACCAGCGTGCGCATGCGGGGAGTCGGCCACACGGCATGCACCTGATGCACACCAACGGCGTCGGCGGTACGGATAATTGCGGAGACGTTATGCGGTTTGTGAACCTGTTCCAGGCAGACCGTCAGGTCGGGCTGCCGGGTGGCCAGCATTTCACAAATCCGCGCATAGCGTTCAGGGCTCATAAGCGCTAGTTTCGGTTACGGTTAACTTTAATCACATCCGGCATGATACGGATTTTACGCATGATATTTGCCAAATGGATGCGATCGCGAGTGGTTAATCGAATAAAGGCGCTGTAGACCCGGCCATCTTTCTCTTCAGTATTCAGGCTCTGGATATTCGATTCGGCCGCGTTGATAGCCGCCGTCAGGTTAGCTAACGCGCCCTGATGGTTGAACATGTCCACTTTGATCTCGGCAGTGAACTCCTGTTCACTTTCCATATCCCACTCCACCGCCATAAATTTCTCTGGCTCTTTCTGGTAACCACGGATATTACGGCAGGATTCATGGTGGATCACCAACCCTTTTCCTGGGCTGACATGAGCAACAATGGGGTCGCCTGGGATCGGGCGGCAACACTTGGCGAAGGTAATCAACACGCCATCGGCGCCTTTGATAGCCAGATTACGCACACCGGAAGAGGCTCCCAGGCTGGACTGATCGCCTTGCAGGTTTTTAGCTACCACCACGCTCATGGCATTACCGAGGCCGATTTCTGCCAGCAGATCGTCCAGCGTGGCCAGCTTCATGCGATCCAGCTCATGCTGGATATTTTCCTGCGGCACTTCAGAAAGCTTGCGGCTGCCCCCGAGCGCATGATTGAGCAAGCGACGACCCAGGCTGACAGAATCATCGCGCTTGAGGTTTTTCAGCATCTGGCGGATCTTGGCGCGGGCTTTTGAACTCACCACAAAGTTCAGCCAGGCCGCATTTGGCCGTGCGCCTGGGGCTGTGATGATCTCGACAGTCTGGCCGCTGCTAAGGGATTGCGACAACGGATACGGCTGGCGATCGACACGTGCGCCGACGCAGGCATGGCCGATATCGGTGTGCACGGCATAGGCGAAATCGACAGGTGTCGCACCGGCAGGCAGCTCGACGATACGGCCTTCCGGGGTGAAAACGTAAATCTCATCCGGGAACAGGTCAGACTTTACGCTTTCAATAAATTCAAACGAGCTGCCTGCGCTTTGCTGTAATTCCAGCAGGCTCTGCATCCAGCGCTGGGCACGGATTTGTGCGGTGGTACCGGTGGTTTCACCCGATTCCTTTTCCTTATAGGCCCAGTGTGCGGCAACCCCCATCTCTGCCATCTGATCCATATCTTCGGTACGGATCTGTACTTCAACCGGTACACCATGCGGGCCGATCAGTGAAGTATGCAGCGATTGGTAGCCGTTGGCCTTGGGGATGGCAATATAGTCTTTGACCCGGCCCGGGCGGGGTTTATACAGGCTGTGAGCCTGCCCAAGCACCCTATAACAGGTATCTACCTCTTTCACGATCACCCGGAACGCATAAATATCCATGATGGAATGGAAGCGCTGTTCTTTCAGGTGCATCTTGCAGTAGATGGAGTAAAGGTGTTTTTCCCGGCCACTGACGCGGCAAGGGATACCGGCTTCAGTCAGACGCCCTTCGATCTCGGAGAGGATTTTCTGGATCATCTCCTTACGGTTACCACGAGCGGCTTTCACCACTTCTTTGATTACGCGATAACGGTTTGGATAAAGCGCCTCAAAACCCAGCTCTTCCAACTCGGTTTTCAGATGATGAATACCCAGGCGGTGGGCCAGTGGGCTATAGATTTCCAGGGTTTCGCGGGCGATACGCCGCCGTTTATCAGGGCGCAGCGAGCCTAGTGTCCGCATGTTGTGGGTGCGGTCAGCCAGCTTGATCAATACGACGCGGATATCCTGCACCATCGCCATGATCATTTTGCGGAAGTTCTCCGCCTGCGCTTCTTTTTTATCCTGGAATTTTAATTTATCAAGCTTGGATACGCCTTCAACCAGTTCGGCAACGCTTTTGCCAAACAGTTGTTCCATATCCTGATAGGTGGCCGGGGTGTCTTCGATGACGTCATGCAGCAGGGCTGCCATCAGCGTCTCATGATCGAGACGCATCTCCGCCAGAATACAGGCCACGGCGACCGGGTGAGTAATATAGGGCTCACCGCTGGAGCGTGTCTGTCCCTCGTGAGCGTCACGTGCAACGAGGTATGCCTGTTTGAGGCGCTTAATCTGCTCCTCAGGCAAGTAACGTTGAATCAGCAGATTCAGGCTTTCAAACAGGTACAAGGCAGACTCGCAGTCTAATTAACGACGACCTTCAGCAATTGCGGTAACCGCCTGTATCTCTGCGGCTTCCTGCTCTTGCTGCTCCTGGCGCTCACGCACATCGAGGATCTGACTATTGATTAAGCCCTCTTCGATTTCGCGCAGAGCGATAACGGTGTACTTATCATTCTCTTCAGGTACCAGTGCATCCTTACCACCGGTCTGGATTTGACGTGCCCGACGAGCAGCGACCAACACCAGGTCAAAACGGTTACCAATTTTCTCTACAGCGTCTTGAACAGTTACGCGTGCCATATTTGTGCGACTCCACAGGTGACGAAAAGACTGGGCATAATACTGAAACTGTCTTCAGTCTGCCAATAGTTTGCTGATTAAAGCATCATGCCGCAGCATTTGACGGCCCAAACGCAAGCGTTCGGCGCGAATAATGGTTTTCAAATCAGATAAAGCCAGATCGAAATCGTCATTCACGATTAAATAATCATACTCGGCGTAATGCGCCATTTCTGCAACGGCTTGCGCCATACGCCTGGCGATCACGTCATCCGCGTCTTGCCCACGGCCACGCAGGCGACGGCCAAGTTCTTCCTTTGACGGCGGCAGAATAAAGATGCTGCGCGCCTGAGGCATTTTGGCCCGGATCTGTTGGGCACCCTGCCAGTCGATATCCAGAAAGACATCAACGCCGGTCGACAGCACTTGCTCGATGGTTGCGCGGGACGTGCCGTAATAGTTGCCGAACACTTCTGCGTGCTCAAGAAACGCATCCTGCTCAATCATACGGCGAAATTCGTCTTTAGAGACGAAAAAGTAATGTTCGCCGTGATTTTCACCCGGGCGGCTATCGCGCGTGGTGTGTGAAACCGAAACCTGCGTGTCGTACAGCGGTTGCGTTTTTAACAAAGCCTGAATCAGACTTGATTTCCCTGCGCCACTGGGGGCAGAGACAATATAAAGCGTGCCTTGAGCCATGATGATGTTCGTTGATAGCGGTTGATAAGCCAGTTACAGCGGATGTGTAAATTCTCCGCACAGTATACACGGCTAACGTGCGGTATGCAGCGTTAGCTCGCATTTTGGCCGCCGTTTTCTGGCAAAAACAGCGGGAAATGGCCGATTTGCGCTGCGGATCTGGGAATTTTTGCCGTTTTCAGCACATACCCATTCTTTTTGGAAACCACTTTGCATCCCAAGATTGCGGTAATAGCCAACGCGGGCGATGGGGTATTTACTGCCTTGCATCAAGGAGGTGCTGAATGTGGGGATACATTAACGGGTTGTGTCATGTGCTGGTGACCATAGGTTTGCTGTGCGGCACCGCATGGGCCAAAAACTGTCCGGATTGGTCACCAGAACGGCTGCAGCTGGAAATAAAGGCCCTGGATAACCAGTTGGGGCGCTGGGATGAGGCTTATTATCGCCAAGGTAACAGCCTGATCGAAGATGAGGTTTACGACGGCCTGCTGCAACAATTGCAAAATTGGCAACGCTGTGCGGGTGGCATGTATTCGCAGGGAATTCAACGCCCGTTACCTGCGGGCAAAGTTCAGCATCCGGTGGTGCAAACCGGGTTGCGTAAACTGGCTGACAGTCTTGCTGTGGGGCAATGGATACAGGGGCGCGGCGATCTGTGGGTGCAACCCAAGGTGGACGGTGTGGCGGTAACGCTGGTCTACCGAAAGGGGTTTTGGTCCGCGCCATCAGCCGGGGTGATGGCCAGAAAGGTGAAAACTGGTTGGAAAAGGTCAAGGCTATTCCCGCTGTGCCCATTGAATTACCGGGGGCTCCGGCAGAATTGGTGCTACAGGGGGAGTTGTTTTTGATGGTGAACGATCATCGCCAGCAAGCTCAGGGAGGGGTAAACGCGCGTTCAAAAGTTGCTGGCATACTGATGCGCCATCAGCTCTCGCCAGAACTCAAACGGCTTGGCCTGTTTGTCTGGGCATGGCCCGATGGCCCACCAACTATGGCCGAGCGTTTGCAGCAGCTTGGTGCTATGGGTTTTGCAGTTGTGCAGCAATATTCAAAACCGGTTAAAACGCTGGCTGAGGTGGAACAGTGGCGAGCATTCTGGCATCAGGGCCCTTTGCCGTTCGTGACCGATGGCATTGTTATTCATCAAGGGCAGGTGCCCCAGGGGCGTTACTGGCAGGCTAAACCCAGTGATTGGGCTGTCGCCTGGAAATATCCTCCGGTTCAGCAAGTGGCCAGAGTCACGGGGGTGGAGTTTGCCATTGGTCGCACCGGAAAGATCGCCGTGGTGTTGCGCCTGGAGCCGGTTCGCATGGACGACAAATGGATCCGCAGAGTTAACCTGGGTTCACTGGCCCTGTGGCAGAAATGGGATATCGTGCCTGGCGATCATATTGCCATCAATTTGATGGGGCACGGTATTCCCCATCTGAATCGCGTGGTCTGGCGAGCGGTAGAAAGAGCCGTCCCCAT
The DNA here is from genome assembly GCF_050632285.1 of Serratia sp. L9. NCBI lineage: Bacteria > Pseudomonadati > Pseudomonadota > Gammaproteobacteria > Enterobacterales > Yersiniaceae > Serratia > Serratia sp. L9. The sequence continues at coordinate 1,216,738 of NZ_CP192591.1, forward strand.
AGCGCCCATCCCAGAGCATTACCACCCGTTGAGCTGCTTTACTTTGCAACCTGGCTGCCGCCAGCAGTTTCTGGCGCGGTTGATCTGGTTGAGTAGCAGCAATGGGTTAAACATCACTGGGCTAAATAGAGCAGGGTGGCAGGCCCTGATCGACCAGGGTCTGGTGAATGATTTATTGAGCTGGATGAACTTAACCGCGGAGTCGCTCAGCCAGGTGCCTGGTTTAGGGGAAAAACGTGCAAGGGCGCTTTACCAGCAATTGATCCTTGCCCGGCAACAGCCTTTCAACCGCTGGCTGATAGCACTTGGCATCCCTCTCTCACCCTTACAGTCCGCCGCTTTACAAAGTTGGCCACAGACCCGGCAAATCACGCTGGAACAGTGGCAAAAAGTTGCTGGTGTCGGGGCCAGAAAAGCTAAAGCTGTGCAGGACTTTCTGCAAAACCCCGCGTTTCTGGCATTGGTCAAGACCTTACAGCAACACAACATCAGCGGTTTTAGTCCGCCGCCGGATCGTGCCGTTATTGCCACATTGCCTGGCAGTGCGGCAGTGGATTAATGGTCGGGGTGTTGGTAATTAAATACCGGCAGGCCGAGGCGAAAGCGCAATGCAATCAGGCGGGCGCCAAGGCCTGCAACCAGGGTAATGATTACCACCATGTTATGCGGTAAAGCGAGGTGTTGCAGGCCGATATACAGCCAGGCGGCGGCAAAGGCGATCCCGGCGTAGATTTCCTTTTGGAAAACCAGCGGAATGCGGTTGCAGAACATGTCACGCAGCACACCGCCGAATACGCCGGTGATCACGGCGGCAATGGCAGCGATAAGCGGAGCATGGCCCATATCCAAAGCCACCTGGGCACCGATAATCGAAAAGACAATCAACCCGATGGCATCTAACACCAGAAACAGGCGGCGTAAATGGCGCATCAAGGGGGCAAGCAGGGTGGTGATAATCGCCGCTATCGCCACGATAACAATATACTCAGGGTGTTTTACCCAACTTAAAGGGAAGTGCCCAAGCAACATGTCACGCACCGAACCTCCACCAATGGCAGTTGCCGAAGCGATAAAAATCACGCCGAACATATCCATTTGGCGGCGGCCAGCGGCCAATGCTCCAGTCATGGCTTCTGCGGTAATGCCGATGATATAAAGAATGCTCAGTAACATAGGTGATCCACAAAATAGCCTGTGACAGGGATAGCGGCGCAGGGTATCTATCATCGGGTAATATCACCACTGAGTTTTTTGAGGTATCCGCTTTCGAATTATATTATCTAATGATTACTCGGCGATTAACCCATTTATAGGTGCATTACTGTTGTTTTCGATTTAACGGATTCATTAGAAAATTATGGTTAATTGCACTGAGTGATTATACTCTGCTTCCCGCCCTGCTCCAGGCAACCACTAAAATTAAGGAACATGAAAACAAGATGAAAAGCATCCCGGTACTGGCGGTGGCTGCCGTCACCATGACCTTGCTGCTAAGCGGCTGCGTGGCACCTACCCAAAAAACCACACCGCTGAAATGCAGCGTCGGTGAACCTATGACACAAACCACGCTCTATTTCGGGCTGAACCGACCGGCAGGGCCGGTGATTACGGCTACCGAGTGGCAAAGCTATGTCGATCAACAGGTAACTCCGCGCTTTAAAGAGGGGTTATCCGTCTTTGATGCCAAAGGGCAATGGCTGGGGAAAGAGGGGAAATTAGCGCGGGAAAACAGCAAAGCGCTGATGCTAATTCATGTTCCTGGAGCTGCCAGTGAGCAAAATATTGAAGCGCTGAGGAGCCAGTACATCCAACAGTTTGCGCAAGATTCGGTGATGCGTATCGATATGCCAGTGTGCGTGGCGTTTTGACCATTTCCCGGCTTGCGGCAAAAAAGTAGCAAGCCGGGTGCCCTTTAAAGTACCAGCCCGGCGATTGCCGCCGAAAGCAGGCTAACCAGCGTGGAGCCATAGACCAGTTTAAGACCGAAACGGGAGACGACATTGCCCTGGTGCTCGTTTAACCCCTTGATGGCACCAGCAACGATACCGATGGAAGCAAAGTTGGCGAAGGAGACCAGGAACACCGATAGGATCCCCAATCCACGCGGGGTCATATCCGCCGCGATTTTTTTCAGTTCAATCATTGCGACAAACTCATTGGCGACCAGCTTGGTGGCCATAATGCTGCCTGCGTGAAGCGCATCCTGTGCAGGAATACCGATTAGCCAGGCCAGCGGGTAAAATACGTAGCCCAGGATTTGCTGGAAACTGATGCCGAAAATGGCGGAAAAAATGGCGTTCACTGCGGCGATCAAGGCAATAAAGCCGATCAGCATGGCGGCAATGATCATCGCAATCTTGAAACCGGCCAGAATGTAATCCCCCAGCATTTCAAAGAAGCTCTGATTTTCATGCAGTTTATTCAACTTTAGTTCTGGTTCATCTGCCACCTGATAGGGGTTAATGATAGAGAGAATAATAAAGGTGCTGAACATATTGAGGATTAATGCGGCCACCACGTATTGGGCATCGATCATCACCATATAGGCTCCCACTATCGACATGGATACCGTCGACATCGCTGTGGCTGCCATGGTGTACATCCGGCGTGGGGAGATTTCCGCAATAATGCCTTTATAGGCGATGAAGTTCTCTGATTGGCCTAATACCAGCGTGCTGACCGCATTGAAAGATTCCAGCTTGCCCATGCCATTCACTTTGGAAAGCACAGTACCTACTGCGCGGATCACCAGCGGCAAAATACGAAAATGCTGCAGAATGCCGATCAACGCAGAGATAAAGATAATCGGGCACAGAACGCCCAGGAAGATAAAGGCCAGCCCCTCTTTGCTCATACCGCCAAAAACAAAATCGGAACCCAGAGCAGCAAAAGTTAACAATGTCTCGAAGAAACCGGCTACGTGTTTGATCACGCCCAAGCCGCTTTCTGAGTGCAGGAAGAAATAGGCCAACGCGGCTTCAATCACCAGAAGCTGGATAACATAGCGTGGGCGGATTTTTTTGCGGTCATTGCTGACCAATAATGCGAGAGCGAGGATAACAACCAAGGCTAAAATAAATTGCAGAATTTGCGACATAAACAGTCCGAACAGCTTGCAAGCGAGTAAAAATGACATTTAGCCACAGCAGGCTGCACCTTTCATTATCCTTAGTGATAATTAGAACAAAATACTTATGGCAGACGGAATATCTGTCCGCTGAGACTCACCAGTTTCTCTCCTTCGGGGAGAAGGTGAGGGGGAAGAGAGTACCGCGCCAAAGCCCCCTCTCCCTGCGGTAGAGGGGGCTTTGCTACCCACTCGGTACTCACTTACCGGGCATGATATTGCTTAATAGACAAACATTTGGAGAAGGCGAGTTATTTGGCCTGAGCCAGCACGTTTCCTTCCCATCCTTGTTGCGCATAGTCGTTAAGGTGAGCGATTTTGCGTACCGGTTGGCCCTGGTTGAAGTTGATATCCTGCAGCGATACCCACACCTGTGAGGCGGCAAAAGCCGACTTAAAGTGGTATTCCGCATGGCTAAGATCCGAGATAGCCGTCCAATAGGTGCCAATGCCTTTATTCTGATCCGGGCGTTTGCTGTATTTGGCATACATATCAGTGACTTTTTGCTCGCTGGGTTCAGCCGGTGAGCCGATCGGGTAAGCGACGTTATTCACCACCGACAAGATAAAGCCCTGAGCCTGATTTTTGTTGTCCGGTTGCGGCAGGTTTTTCAGATTGTAGCTGGCACGTACCAGGCGTTCGTCGGCCTCTAACCCCCCTGGGATCTCACTGCGCTTGGCATTCTGATATTTCATCAGGTTCTGTAGCTGCTTATCGTATGAAGGCGGATTGGTCATCACGCGATAGTTTTTGTCGTGATAGACGTTCACTTTGCCGTTATCGATTTCGATGATGGCTGAGTCACCGCTAACGTCTTCGATCGCAATATGTTTGGTATCAGAGGCGTAATCGATGGGCATATGCGCCGCGGCCAGGCGTACGTCGTTACGAATAGCATTAACCGCCTGATCTACCGTTGCGTAGTTATCTAGAATGTAGCTTAACCAGGCACGGCTTTCGATCACCGGTTTGTCCTGGTTATCCTGTTGTACCTGACTGCCATTCATATAAAACAGCGTATGGCCCGCTAGCCCCTTTTCATTCATGCCGTCCATCGGGAATACCCCGTCGGCATAAACGACAACGCTGCCGTATTGGGTCTGCCACTGGGCTGCGTTTTTCGCGTCACCACCGTTATGAGCAATGCCTCGTGGCGTGATCACCAGCGAAGGATCCACCGGTCCGAAGAAATCCAGATTACGGGCGCTGATCATATAGCCTGGGTACATGTTCATAAAGGCGCGGGTGCAGGCCTGCGCGCCGGTAGTCAGGCTGGCGCTGAAGGCAGCGCCGAGCATCAGGGCCGATAGGGTATGTGTCATTTTTTTCATCTGATTTTCCTTACCATTTTTAGGTGAACGAAGCGATGGTAAGCCTGCTTTGCGATGATGCAGAGTGCATCACTGGGGGAAATCCCCCGTAATGATATGGAGCACAAATGGGGCAGATACGATTTTCATTGGCGCAAATTGAAGCGTTCGCCAGCGTTTGTGAAACTGGCAACCTGACACGGGCAGCCAAACGCCTGGCCAAGGATCGCACCACGATCGGTGAACTGATCGAATATCTGGAGCTGGATCTTGGGTATGCCTTGTTTGATCGCAGCACGCGCCCGCTGCAATTGACCGAAGCCGGTCAGCGCCTTTATCGGCAAGCGCGCCTGTTCTTACAGGAAGCCGAAGCCTTCAGCCTGTTGGCACAGCATATCCCGCAGCAGGTAAGGCAAAAACTGACACTGTGCTACGACGCTTTTACTCCCCGTAGTTTTTTAACTGAGCTGGCGGTTTGGCTGGGCCAGCGTGGCATCCAGCTTGATTTGCTGATGATGGAGCGTGCTGATGCCGAGCAGGCGTTGGAAAGCGGCATTGCCGATATTGGCGTTTACCAGGCCGTGAACCGTTCGATCAGCGAGAAGTTCAAATGGCGAGCCTTGGGGGCCATTGAGCTGGCAGTCTACGCAGCCGAGGGGTTTTTCCCTGCAACTGGTCCGGTAACGTTATTATCCCTGGCCTCCAGCAATCAACTCATCCCGTTTAATGACCTGCCTGAACCTATGGCGAAACGCCTGCAGATTGCCGATCGCATTCAGGTTGTCAATGAGCTGGATTTGCTGCAAACGTTGTTAAATGCCGGGATGGGGTGGGCCTTCTTGCCAACGCATCTGGAAATACAGCATTTGCCACAGGTGAGCAGGCTCGATACGGAACTGGGGAAACAGGGTTTGATGCACCCGATGGTGGCGCTATGGACACCGGGAGCCGATGGCGAATTACTGCAGGTTATCGAAAACATGCAGCAGATGTTTGCTGGTGCAAATGGTGCCGAAGTTTGACGTGAAAAATCCGCCCTCTTTCCCGCAAGGTAAGAGGGCGGATGCGATTAACCAGAACGAATTATTTCTCGTCCTTTTGCTCTTCAGCCTCGACCTTGCGATACCAGCGTGGGTGATGTTTCTTCGCCCAGCGGCGGCTGACTTTGCCTTCAACCATCCCTTTGATTGAGCCTTTTACCCAGAAAGCCATATACATATGGATCAGAATGGCGTGGATCAGGACAATCGCCGAGGCGGCATGGATCAGCAGAGAATAGCGCACCAGTTGAATCGGGAAGTGCTGAGCAAAATATGGGCGCCAGATGATAATACCGGTGATCAACAGCACGAAAATCATGCTCATGATGCTCCAGAACATCATCTTCTGACCGGCATTATATTTGCCGACATCAGCGACCTTATGCTCATTACCTTTCAGAACTTCCACGATGCCCTTGATCCACGGCAAATCCTCTTTCTCTGGAATGTTGTGCTTCACAAAGCGGAAGAACATAAACATCAGCGCGATAAAAATCAGCACGCCAAAGAAAGGATGCAGGATCCTGCCCATCTGCGGCGTACCGAAGGTCTCGGTCAGCCATTGCAGCGTTGGGAAGAACAGGGCAATGCCCGACAGCGACACCATAAAGAAGCAGATGACCACCGTCCAGTGACAGGCCCGATCGATAAACTTGGTGCGAACAATCATTTTACTTTTGCTCATGATGGTCCTCCTCGTCCTCATCATCTACTTCCTTGTTTGGCCCAATGCCGATGTAGTGGTAAATCAGACCGGCAAAGGTAGCAACGAAGCCTGCGACAGATAACGGTTTGAGTACGCTTTTCCACAGCCCGATAGACAGGTCGATATGGGGATCTTTTGGCAGATTGTTATACAACTCGGGTTTATCGGCGTGATGCAGCACGTACATGACATGCGTACCGCCAACGCCTTGCGGGTTGTACACCCCTGCGTTATCAAAACCACGCTTCTTCAGCTTTTCGACCCGTTCCTGCGCCACATCCAGCATCTCTGCCTTGGTGCCAAAGTGAATAGCTCCTGTCGGGCAGGTTTTCACACAGGCCGGTTCCTGGCCTACGCTGACACGATCGACGCACAGGGTACATTTGTACGCCCGATTGTCTTTCGGGTTCAGACGCGGGATGTTGAACGGACACCCGGAAATGCAGTAGCCACAACCGATACAGTGGTCGGACTGAAAATCCACGATGCCATTGGCATATTGGATTATCGCACCAGCAGACGGGCATGCTTTCAGGCAGCCCGGATCGGCGCAGTGCATACAGCCATCCTTGCGGATCAGCCATTCCAGCTTGCCGTTCTGCTCGACTTCAGAGAAACGCATCAAGGTCCAGGATTTGGCGCTCAGATCGGCGGGGTTATCATAAACCCCGACGTTGTGGCCCACTTCATCGCGGATATCGTTCCATTCGGAACAGGCAACCTGGCACGCCTTACAGCCGATACAGGTTGAAACGTCGATCAGCTTGGCGACTTCTGCCTTGTAATCACGCGCTTGTGCAGGCGGCGTCAGGGAGTTGGTGGCCGAACGTTTGATAATGTCTTGTGTTTGCATGGACATAAATTCGGCTCCTTAACCCTTTTCCACGTTAACCAGAAACGCCTTGTACTCTGGCGTTTGCGAGTTGGCGTCGCCAACAAACGGTGTCAGGGTGTTGGCCAGATAGCCTTTTTGCGTTTTACCCTCAAAGCCCCAGTGCAGCGGAATACCGATAGTTTCGACGTCCTGGCCATTCACTTTCAAAGTCCTCAGACGGCGTGTCACCACGGCTTTCGCCTTGATAAAGCCCCGTTTGCTGCTGACCTTGACGGTGTCGCCATTCGCAATTCCTTTCTGTTTCGCCAGGCCTTCACTGATTTCTACAAACTGTTCCGGCTGCACGATTGCGTTAATCAGCGCGTGCTTGGTCCAGGTGTGGAAATGTTCAGTCAGGCGATAGGTGGTGCCCACATAAGGGAACTCGGATTTATCACCCATACGTTTGGCATCAGACGGATAGAGACGAGCCGCCGGGTTCGAGATAACGTTCGGATGCAGCGGGTTGGTGCCCAGCGGCGTCTCAAACGGCTCGTAGTGTTCCGGGAACGGCCCTTCGGCCATTTTGTCGATGGCAAACAGCCTGCCAAGCCCTTCCGGTTGCATGATAAACGGCCCAACGCCGCTGCCTGGTGCGGCGGTGTTGTAGTCCGGGATATCGTTCCCGACCCACTTGGTGCCGTTCCATTCAATCAGCATGCGATTTGGATCCCAAGGTTTCCCCATTGGGTCAGCAGAGGCGCGGTTGTAGATAATGCGGCGGTTGAGCGGCCATGCCCAAGCCCAGCCCAGCGTATTCCCCAAACCAGAAGGATCGCTGTTATCACGGTTGGCCATCTGGTTGCCCTTGCTGGTCCAGCTACCGGCATAAATCCAGCAGGCGGAAGCGGTGCTGCCGTCATCGCGTAACTGGGCGAAGGAATCCAGCAACTGCCCCTGCTTCACCAGCAGGTTATTGTTGGCATCATAGAGATCTGCCAGCGCAAAACCGTTGCTCTCTTTCGCGACTTCCTCAGACTCTGGGTGATCCGGTTGCTCGTAGTGCCAACCCATCTTCAGTAACGGCTCTGCGCCTTTGCCACCTTCGCTGCGATACATCTGGCGCAGACGATGGTACAGACCGGCCAGGATCTCGCCATCCGTCATCGCTTCGCCTGGGGCATCGCCGCCTTTCCAGTGCCACTGCAACCAACGGCCTGAGTTGGCAATCGAGCCATCCTCTTCGGCAAAGCAGGTGGATGGTAAACGGAACACTTCGGTTTGAATCGAAGCCGTGTCGACATCGTTCATGTCACCGTGGTTTTGCCAGAAATTGGAGGTTTCTGTGACTAACGGATCGATGATCACCAGATACTTCAGTTTGGCTAATGAGGCGACGACCTGATTCTTGTCCGGGAATGACGCGACCGGGTTAAAGCCCTGGCAGATATAGCCATTGACCTTATTCTGATCCATCATCTGGAAGTATTTCATCACGTCGTAAGACTGATCCCACTTAGGCAACCAATCAAAGCCCCAGTTATTCTCTTTCTGGGCATCGTTACCGTAGAAGCTCTTCATCAGGCTGACAAAGAATTTCGGGTAGTTGCTCCAGTAGTTAACCTGGCCTGGCAGGGTGGCCTTCGGCGTATTGGCTTGCAGGTAAGTGTCCAGGTCCGCCTGTTTGTCAGAAGGCAACGTCAGGTAACCCGGCAGGCTGGTGGACAGCAGGCCGATATCGGTCAACCCCTGAATATTGGAGTGGCCACGCAGGGCATTTACGCCGCCGCCTGCCATACCCATATTGCCTAACAGCAGCTGGATCATCGCCATGGTGCGGATGTTCTGCGCGCCAACCGTGTGCTGTGTCCAACCCAGGGCATACAGGAAGGTGGTAGTGCGGTCTGCGGCACTGGTCGAAGCCAGTACTTCACACACTTTAAGGAAGTCTTCCTGCGGGGTGCCGCAGATATTTTCCACCACTTCCGGCGTATAGCGGCTGACGTGTGTTTTCAGCAGGTTCCATACGCAGCGTGGGTGCTGGAGTGTGTCATCGCGCTTGGCGTAGCCGTCCTCGTCGAACTGGTAGTTCCAGCTGGTCTTGTCGTACTGACGCTTGCTTTCGTCATAACCGCTGAATAACCCATCGTCAAAGCTGAAGTCGTCCCTTACCAGCAGGCTGGCATTGGTATAATGCTTGACGTATTCGGCATTGATTTTGTTGTTGGAAATCAGGTACAGCAAGACGCCCGACAGGAAAGTAATGTCGGTGCCGGAGCGGATCGGCGCATAGATATCAGCGACCGAAGCCGTACGGGTAAAGCGTGGATCGACCACGATAAGCGTGGCATCGTTGTTGTTCTTGGCTTCCATCGCCCAGCGGAATCCCACTGGATGCGCTTCAGCGGCGTTGCCGCCTATCACCATAACAACGTTGGCGTTTTTGATATCAACCCAGTGGTTGGTCATCGCACCGCGACCAAATGTTGGAGCAAGACTTGCTACCGTTGGTCCGTGTCAGACGCGCGCCTGGTTATCAACTGCCAGCATGCCCAGCGAGCGGACAAACTTTTGTGTCAGCATACCGGTTTCGTTGCTGGCCGCAGAGGCGCACAACATACCGGTAGACAGCCAACGGTTTACCGTAACGCCAGCGGCGTTAGTGGTTTCAAAGTTGGCATCGCGGTCATCTTTCATCAGTCTGGCAAGGCGATCTAATGCATCGTTCCAACTGATGCGCTGCCATTTGTCTGAACCTGGGGCCCGATATTCTGGGTAGCGCAGGCGATTTTCACTGTGGATGTAATCCAGCAGGCCCGCCCCTTTCGGGCAGAGCGCACCGCGGTTGACTGGGTGATCCGCATCGCCTTCAACATGGAAAATCGATGATTTGGCGTTTTTCGCCCCATCTCCCAGGCTATACATCAATAAACCGCAGCCTACGGAACAATAAGTACAGGTGTTACGGGTTTCTTTGGCGCGCAACAGCTTATAGTTGCGCGTTTCCGCTAGTGCAGCCTTGGGCGCGAAGCCTAAAGCTGCCACCGTTGTACCAGCCATTCCGCCAGCGCAGATTTTAAAAAACTGTCTGCGATTGACGTCCATTGTTTTCCCTATTTCACGTGAGTGGTTTTTTATTGATGGCAAATTAACAGCAATAACCGGGGGATTATTGAGGGAAATCAAAATAGCGCAGGTTTAGCGTAAAAATACTCCTTAATAAGTAGTTTTTTCTGGCGTTTCTCATCCTGAATTTATCGGGGCCAACGGGGGACGGGTAAAAATGGTTAATTAAGCTAATTAATTAGAATAAAAGACTTTCCCAAGGGCTTGGTAATAATTTGAGATAATACACCTTTCTGATTATGCGCAATATTACTCATCGAAAGAGAGGGGGGTGTTTTATTTCCTGACAGGCGTTATTTTTGCCGGGACTATTTATTTTTTAAGCTTTAATTTGGAACTTACTTCGCGACACTATTATTTTCCACGTTTAACGGGTTGAACTACCTGGGTTATTGCGAGAAAAGGCAAAAGGACCCGCTGCTGCATTGCTCACTGTGGGAGGCGCGAGGAAGAACCACCAGAGATTACGTGCTTTGGCGAAGGGAATAAACCCGCAAACGGCGGGTATTGAATTTGGCCTCTATCGTCCAGAATCCAGAGGCCATTCGGTTGCTGTTTAGTTTGCAGATGATTTTTACGCTGAGCCAGAACGCGTAAAAAAACAACGTTTTCACCTGAAGAACGGCGGCAGAAAATAGTGCCGAGGGCAGTGTAAGTATCCCGGCAAAACGAACCATTCACTTATAGAGATCTTCCGACATACTGATTATGTCCCATTGAGGAGATCGCTATGCGCAAAGCTCGATTCACCGAACACCAGATCATCGCCGTTTTGAAGTCCGTTGAAGCCGGACGTACTGTCAAAGATGTCTGCCGTGAAGCAGGGATATCTGAGGCCTCGTACTACAATTGGAAAGCGAAATTTGGTGGTATGGAAGCGTCTGATATCAAAAAGATGAAAGATCTTGAAGACGAAAACCGACGGCTGAAACAGATGTTTGCCGAGCTGAGTCTAGAGTGCCGGGCACTCAAAGATGTTATCGAAAAAAGCTTTAAAACCAGCGATAAAGCGTAAGCTCGTCAGCTATCTGACGGCACAGTTTACGATGAGCATACGCCAGGCATGCAGGACGTTATCGCTGAGCAGGACGGTCTATTTTTATCAGCCCGATACCCGGCGCGATGAACCGGTGATCCAGGTGCTGACTGAGCTGGCAGAGCGCTACCCGCGATACGGTTTTAAGAAGCTGTTCCAGTTGCTGCGCAGGCAGGGTAATGCCTGGAACCATAAACGCGTTCACCGGATTTACTGCCTGCTGAAACTGAATTTTCGCCGCAAGGGAAAGCAGCGTTTGCCAGTCCGTAACCCGGCACCACTGGTGACACCTGAGGCACTTAACCAGAGCTGGTCGATAGACTTTATGCATGATGCGCTGGTCTGTGGCAGACGCTTGCGGACCTTCAACGTGGTGGATGACTTTAACCGCGAAGCCCTCGCAATAGAAATCGATCTGAATATCCCGGCACAGCGGGTGGTCAGAGTACTGGACAGGATCGTGGCAAACCGGGGTTATCCACTGAAACTGCGGATGGACAACGGCCCGGAACTGGTCTCGCTGGCGCTGGCACAATGGGCAGAAGCTCATGCTCATGGCGTGATGCTGGAATTTATCAAACCGGGAAAGCCAACACAGAATGCGTTTATCGAACGGTTTAACAGGACATACCGAACAGAAATACTGGATTTTTATCTGTTCAGAACCCTGAATGAAGTGCGGGAAATCACGGAGCTCTGGCTGAGTGAATATAACAGCGAGCGTCCGCATGAATCCTTGAATAACCTGACGCCGGAAGAATATCGGCTGATGGCTGAAAACCTGGAAATCTCAAAAAGTGTGTGGAACTAAAACAGGTGTGCTTACACAACCACTTGCCTGTTGATGTCGTAAAGCCTATAGATAAATCATCACCATTAATCGCTCTTGCAGTATCCAATAATGAAAAACTCACCGCTATTTTTCAAGTCTATTGGCTCAATCAATCAGGTGTATTGGAAGTGTTCTACGAAGTAAAATTAACTAATGCGACCATTATAAGCTTAAATTCAACTTACCCGCATGTGGTTAATAGCTCTGGGGTAATGCCATATGAATCACTTTCATTAAAATACGAGTCGATTACATGGGCGCACAAAATAGCGGGGACTTCTGGCTATAGTATCTGGGATGATCGCGTTTATTGAACCATATAACTACAACTTAAGTTGCTTGCAAATTTGCAGGCAATTTAAGTTAAGACTGTTTTAAAATTATCTGAGTTTATCTATCAGCTTAATGCTGAAATAGAATGAACATATAACCCCGACAACAGAAAACGCAAGGAAGAATCTATCAGAGAAAAAACCAGCTAAAAATATACAAAGCCCTGAAAGAACAAAGGCCAAGATGTAGCTTAAGATATCCAATCCCACCGAACCGAGCGCTTTAAGCATAACCATTACCTCTTGTAAAACACGTCACCCAAAGCATACATCAACGCATCTGCGTTCGCATGGTCATTCGAGGCAGAAACTTTTATTAATGGGTCTAATTTTCCAGCAATGATAAAGTAAAGCATTTCAACCTCTTGACCGTATAACATATTATAAATAAGTCTACTCTCCCGCCTTAACTTACCGGCGGCTCTAGATGCTTTATCGAAGTAACTATAAATTTGAAATGCTGTTAGCATTCTAGCCACTACTTTCCTAGACATTAAAAGAACATCTGGAGATCTTGAAATTTGCAATGATATCAATTGCACGATAACTTCTATTAGAGCAATTTTAGCCGCTGCTTTTATGGCTTGTTTTGCAATCGTATCCGTTACTTTATCTTCAATCTCAGAGCGTCTTTCTGCAAAGTCTTTCTTTGTTTTTTCTGGCATTGTTGCAAAAATGAAGCTAACAATAGCATGTGTCATATCATAAATTACAAAAGGTTTCATTATTAAGGAGCGGATGGAGTAAAGCATTCGTAAATCATCCTGTCGAACTTTATCTCTATACGCTGCGATTAGAGACGCAAATTGCGGGCTAGAGTACACAAATGGAGTAGGTGGTGAGATAAATGCGAGAGTTCTAATTGCGCCGGTTTCAATATCCCTTACACTTTCATGCAAAGCTCCGCTGGCCTTGTCTATAAACGCTTCAAAATATTTGGCCAACACTTCATGGGCTGATTGATTGTAGTCCATCCATTCACACTCCTTATGATTGTTTGGCATGGTACCCGCATCATAGCAAAAAATAACAAATGCGGGCCTATGCCATTTAAAACTTAAGCAGTTACACGTAGCAGAATGTAATTATAGCCATGATAAGTCTATCCCTGAATTTTAGCATCACTGACCAAGATAAGAAGCTATCGAGGTGCGAACGTGAGCAAATCCAACTTAGTGGCGTTCCGGGTTCCGGCAGATTTACAGGCTGCCTTTAATCAGGCCGTGGCGGCATTAGTTGCCGATAAGCCTGGCATACCTCCACATCCGTACAGTGAAGAGGCCGTGATTGCCATTGTGGCGCAGACCATCGGGGAAGGGTTGGACAATGGCCGGATCATCGCTCAGCGGCTGAATGGTGCCGAATATCAGACCAAAGCCGGTAAAGCTATGGGATAAGGATATTTACAGCGCCTGGAAGCGGCAGGGCAATAACGCCAGTCTAATTACTGTCGCCCTGGTAGGGTAGCTACCGCCTCGGCGCTGGCTTCTTCCACTGGTGGGCTGGTGCGGTCATACGCTGCTTGTGTCGTTCCTTGGCGGCCAGTGATGCCGCTACGCTGGTGCGGAGATCCAGCAGGTCTTTGCCGTCCAGGGTAAGACCTTGCTGGCGGGCTGCGCTGATTAGCGTCTGCTCTATAGCTTGATGGTCTAACATGGCGTTACCTGCAGGTGTGGCGTGTACTGGCGGGGAGGGCTTGAACGTCGCAATTTGTCGCAATGGCGAAACCCTCCGAACCTTATCAAATGTTATCATCCGGTACCGGAACGGAAAGCACCCGAACGTTAACATTTGCATACATCCGAGAAGCTGCCGTGAACAGCTTGAAACGTTACCATTTGTTACCATCCGTGCCGCTCAAATGTCTATATTTGTCGCTATCAAGCGGATACGTCACAGTGACCGCCCACACCTACGCAGGGGCCTGAACCTTACTATTTCTTACTGTCTGGCGTATTTTGCACTCCACACAAAGAGGGGCGCAAAGCCGCGGACACCTCTTTAGCAAGGCGTAACGTTGCCTTTGCCTGATCACGCCCCAGGCTTGCCAGATTAATCGCCGTCTTGGCGTTATCCATCTCAATGCGGGCCATGCGTCGGGTGCGTTGCCACATAATGCCATCCAACAACATCAATTCGCGGTAGGCTGCCGGGCCAAAAGCGGGAGAAGGCATCAGGCGCGATAATTCCCCCACACGCTCGGCAATCATCAGGTTACTGGCACGCAGGGACACCAGCGGCGGTAATTGCCCGCTACCGACCAGCGACGAGAATGCCCGCCTGCTTCGTTCGCCATGCTTCACCGCGTTCGTGTTACCCAATGGAGCGCCCGCGCCTAGATGCTTGCCACCCCAGCCCGATTTTGATTGTTGGTTCGATTTTGCCATTTTTCAGCCTCTCATCGTGGTACACCTGCGCAACCCCGGTTTTTCCCAGTAGCTCGGAGCAACAATAACAATTGATAACAAGCGTGAGGAATCGTGAGGAGTTGCCATTGCGAACTGAAGTTTTCTGAAATAACTGATAAGCGATTTGCTCAGCCGTCTTTATGCTATATCCCGCCCGGATGGCTGCCTGTGTTGCATTGGAATCTTTAAGATATTCAGCAACAAAGAGTTTTTGTTTTGCGCTTAACTCACCATTAACCAGCTCTTCGGCGCTTTCTTCAATCTGCGCAGTGCGCAATTTCTTCTGCGCAATTTTACTTTGCGAATTCGCAGTTTCATTCGCACTTTGATTTTGGGAATTCGCAATCTTGTGTCGGTTGTCCCGCTCGTTCTAGGTCGGGGGGTGCCCTCCGTTAGAGTGGCTTGTCATACGGCGGTGTCTGGTCGAAATCGTCCGGCTGCTGGTAAACCTCCCAGCCTCTCGGTGCCTGGTTTGTTGCCTGCTGCGCCTCTGGTTTCCCGCTCTGATTTGAGGCACCGCTCTGACCGGCTACCTTACCGCCTGGTTGTGCCGTTCTGGCGCTGACCACCGAATCAGCCACCACTTGATAGCCCGTTGCCGCACTACCGTCCTGCGCCGTCCATTGGCTGATCTGCATGTTGCCCGATACGCTCACCATGTCACCCTTACTGTGACGGGCCAGCGCCTCCGCCTGCTTGCCGAATGCCACCACAGCCAGCCAGAAAGGGGCTTCTCCGTTCTCCGCCTTATGGCAGGGCAGTGATACCACCATGCGCGTGAACGCCATTGTGTTGCCGTTGCTGGTGGTCTTGCTCTGCACATCGGCCACCAGACGGCCATGGGCTGCGATTTGTGCGGTCATTCGATGATTCTCCCGTGGATCTCATATCCCAGCGGTTGCTCTTCGGGCAATAAGTCCAGCAGGTATGCAGTCCCCTCACGAACGTAAATATCAAAAAACTGATTACCCGGATCCTTCTCTATGAACTTACCGCTGCGCCTTTCGAGATAACAACTACCGCTAGCCCCTAGAATATGACTGAAAAACCGGTGTGCGACGCTTGGTAAAGTTCCCCGTGCAAATTGTTCAATATGTCCTTCCCTCCGTTCCTTACGGCAAGGTCGGCTACGGCTTGAAGGCATCTTCTCTGGATTGGCTCTGGTGTGATCTCGTCATCGATTAGGGGGTACGCCAAAGCAAACATATAATCGGAACGTAATGGAGTTGCGTTTCCTCTTGGGAATAATTTAGATGCGCTTATCCACTTACTGATGTGACGATAAAATATCCCATAAGCATCCGAATGTTCACTTGGAATTTCGGATGCCTTTAGTTCTGGATCAAGGCCACATAATAGAAGCGCCAACTGTCTTGTGTTAATTTCTGGTGCCTTCGCTTCTCTTTCGAATAAACCCATTTTTATAAAGCTAACCATATATCACCTTGCCAGTTTTTTATTAATTGGTGTCACGTTGTAGCCTTCACCATGTTCCAAGGCCACCAGCAACGCCGCCCATTGCGCCAGTGCGGCTTTACGCTCATCAAAGTATTGGTGCCGGTTGTAGATGCCCTCAACACCCTTAATGCGGTGATTCAAGCAGCGTTCAGCCACAACCGGATCAACGCCTAACGCTGCAAGGTGAGTACGTGCTGTGCGCCGGAAATCGTGAATTGTGTAGTTCGGTACATCCGGCATTTCTGCCCGCACCTTTGTCAGAGCAACAGGCAGGGTGCTTTCCTGTATGTGGGGGATCATTCTGTTTTGCATCTTCCTGGCTGGCAGTACCCAGGCGCTATTACATGAGAACGTGTGAAGCTCTCTCAGCCACTCAACCGCTGGTGGCGGTAATGGAATGTCGATAGCGTCGCCGTTCTTGCTACGCTCCTCTGGTAAATGCCAGATAGCAGCGTCTAGGTCGAATTCTTCCCACCGTGCGGCGCATAGCTCCATCTTACGCACACATAGGGCCAGCAATAACTTGAACGTGAGTTCGTTTTGTCTGCTGAACCCCTTGGCGGTTCGCATAGCCTGGAACAGTCGGATCAGTTCGTCACGGGTTAGCCACCTGTCACGCGCTATCTCTTTCCCGCCAGCGTCGGAAACCTCAAAGGCCGAACAGGGGTTAATCTCCAGTGCGTGCCGTTTAATGCCGTAATCGAATATGCGGCGCGTCCATCTTAAGACGTCGGTTGCTATGGTCGGTGCTCCACGATCAACGATAGCTTTTAGCATGTCGTCAATGTGGCGCGGTTTAACGTCCTCCACCTTCATGCTACCAATGTGCGGGTTTATATCCTTGTCGATGCGGCGGCGCAAAATGTCGGGGTGCTTCCAGCGTGGCAGGATCTGGCGTTCAAAGTATTCAGCGGCAAGCGCTGATACTCGCATCGCGTGTTTCTCCTGCTCCATCTTCTCCAGCGCTTCGGATTTACGTTCCTGCTTTTCTCCGGCCACGTCATAGCCCAAAGAAACCCGCGCTGATAACTCTTTGGTAGTTTCACGTGCTTTGGCGAGCGACAGCTCGGCATAGGAACCAATAACCATTGCCCGTGCCTTCCCGGCGAATTTATACCGGAACCGCCAGAATGGGGATGAGTAGTTTTTGGGGAAACACAGATACAACCCGCCACCATCGGCGCGGCCTGCAAAACGTTCAGCGGTCTTTATCCAGGCGCGGATCTGCATGTCTGTAAGCTTTGGTATTGTGTATACCTGAACATTGAATATGGGTGTGTACATAAAGCTATGTATATAAATACCACTATGTACACGGCAATGGTGCGCTTTCTTGATTCCTTATGCTAGTTGATGACATTAAAAAAGCCCGCTGTTATGCGGGCCTTCTGGTTTTTTGCGATGATGTGCGATGCTATGCAACGTTACTCGATATTCTGGATCTGCTCTCGCATTTGCTCTATCAGCACCTTCAGCTCAATGGCTGAAGTGGTCACGTCGGCATTGATCGATTTGGAGGCCAGCGTATTCGATTCGCGGTTGAACTCCTGCATCATAAAGTCGAGACGGCGACCAACGGCTTCTTTCTTCTTCAGGATATTGTGAGTTTCTTTCACATGCGCTTCCAGGCGATCCAGCTCTTCGGCGACGTCGATACGTTGCGCCATCAGCACCAGTTCCTGCTCCAGGCGAGTGTTTTCCAACTGCACCTGCGCTTCTTCCAGCTTACTTACCAGGCGTTCACGCTGCCATTGAAGGATATTTGGCATCTGTGCGCGTACTTTTACCACTTCGGCGCTCACACCATCGAGGCGTTGCTCGATCAGGGCTTTCAGCGCGGTGCCTTCGCTCTCGCGTGCGGTTATGAAATCATCCAGTGCGCCTTCCAGCGCCTGCATCAGCTCCGTGCTGATAGCGTCCAGATCCTGTTCCTGGGCGCACATGACACCTGGCCACCGCAATACGTCGATCGGGTCGATTTCCCCTTCGTCGCTTTGCATTTTGACCCAGTTGGCGGCTTCAACCAGCTGTTTAGCCAGTTTTTCGTTCAGGATCATTGAGCTTTGGGCGCTCGGATCCAGCTCGAAACGCAGGTTGCACTCCACTTTACCGCGCGTCAGACGGCCACGGATACGCTCGCGGATCACCGGTTCAAGGCTGCGGAACTGCTCTGGCAGGCGGATGTAGGTTTCTAAGTAGCGCTGGTTAACGGAACGCAGCTCCCAAGCTGCGCTGCCCCATTCACCCTTGATTTCACGCCGGGCGTAGGCGGTCATGCTGCGGATCATTGATGCGTACCCGTAATAGGAAAAGATGAAATGATTATAGCGTTGCACCCGCAGGCAGGATAGGCATAACGTCACGAAGCCCGTATAATGCGCAGCCAATCGTTGAATAAGAAGCCGGAGAGAGCCCATGCGTCCTGCAGGCAGAGCACCACAACAAGTTCGCCCCCTGACACTGACCCGTCACTACACGAAACACGCTGAAGGTTCAGTGCTGGTTGAGTTTGGCGATACCAAAGTTTTGTGCACCGCCACGGTAGAAGAGGGCGTTCCGCGCTTTCTGAAAGGCCAGGGGCAGGGATGGGTCACCGCAGAATATGGCATGTTGCCGCGTTCCACCCACAGCCGTAATGCCCGTGAAGCGGCCAAAGGCAAGCAAGGTGGGCGCACTCTGGAAATCCAGCGTCTGATCGCCCGCTCACTGCGTGCAGCGATAGATTTGAAAAAACTGGGCGAATTCACCATCACTCTGGATTGCGATGTATTGCAGGCGGACGGTGGCACTCGCACTGCTTCTATTTCTGGCGCCTGTGTCGCATTGGCCGATGCGCTTAATGCCTTGGTAGCTGCCGGCAAATTGAAAGCCAATCCGATGAAAGGGTTGGTGGCTGCGGTTTCGGTGGGTATCGTCAAAGGTGAAGCGCTATGCGATCTGGAATATGTTGAAGATTCCGCCGCAGAAACCGATATGAACGTTGTGATGATGGAAGATGGCCGCATGATAGAGGTGCAGGGAACCGCCGAAGGCGAACCGTTCAGCCATGACGAATTGCTGGCGTTGCTGGCACTGGCCCGAGGGGGCATCGAAACTATCTTCCAGGCGCAGAAAGCGGCGCTGGCAGACTGATTTTTCAAGGCGACTGAGAAGTCGCCTTTTTTACGCCTGGAGATCGGGCGGTAGTAGATCCAACCTTATAGGTAAGACGAGGAGAAGCAGTAATGAAAGCCTATCAGCGCCAGTTTATCGAGTTTGCGCTTAACAAGCAGGTATTGAAATTCGGTGAGTTCACCCTGAAATCCGGCCGTATCAGCCCTTATTTCTTCAATGCCGGCCTGTTCAATACCGGGCGTGACCTCGCGTTGTTAGGGCGCTTCTATGCCGAGGCGTTAGTAGATTCTGGCATCGATTTCGATCTACTGTTTGGTCCGGCATACAAAGGTATTCCAATCGCCACCACCACAGCAGTCGCACTGGCAGAACATCATGAGCGTGATGTGCCTTATTGCTTCAACCGTAAAGAGGCCAAGGACCATGGTGAAGGTGGCACGCTGGTCGGTAGCCCGCTGCAAGGCCGTGTGATGCTGGTGGATGATGTGATCACCGCAGGTACCGCTATCCGTGAATCGATGGAGATCATCAGCGCCCACAATGCCAGCCTGGCTGGCGTGCTGATTTCCCTCGATCGTCAGGAGCGTGGCCTGGCTGATATTTCTGCGATTCAGGAAGTGGAGCGCGATTATCACTGCAAAGTGATCTCTATTATTACGCTCAAGGAACTGATTGCTTATCTGGAAGAGAAACCGGAAATGGCCGATAGCCTGGCCGCAGTGCGGGCCTATCGCGAGCAATACGGCGTTTAAAATGAAAACGCCGGGATAAAACCCGGCGTTATTTATCGCTGGCACGTTATTGCGCGTGCCTCTCGAGTGTGGCGTTATTGCAACTGAGCCGCCAGGAGTGGCCAGCGGGCATCGAAATCCTGCGTTGGACGATAGCGGAATTCAGAGCGAATATAGCGTGACAGCATCCCTTCGCAGAAGGCCAACAGCTGGCTGGCCAGCAATGTCTCATCCACGATAAAGCCTTTGCCTTCGCGTAACTTACGTTCCTTCAATACCTGACGCAATTGCGCCTCAATACGTTCGAACAGTTGGTTGATTCTGCCCTGCAGGCGATCCTGTTCAAACATTAGCGCGTGCCCGGTCATGATGCGTGTCAGGCCCGGATTGCGTTCTGCAAACCCAAGAACCAGCAAGATGATCAGGCGCACACGATTGAAGGTTTCTTTTTCATCCTGAAGGATCAGGTTGATACGCGTTATCAGGCTGTCTTCAATAAACTCGATCAGGCTGTCAAACATCCGTGTCTTGCTGGGAAAGTGCCGGTAAAGGGCAGCCTCAGAGACACCAACGTTGGCGGCAAGCTTTGCTGTGGTAATACGCTGACTGCCGTCGCTGGATTCCAGCATCTGGGCTAACGCCTGCAATATCTCCTCGCGCCGATTCCTTTTCGTATTTTCTTTTTCTGCCATGTTTGTTAGACCCTTGCTAAAACGGCTTATACCCTTGGTCATTCTTTGGGTATAGATTCTCGAAAACCCGTGCACCGGCCGCTGCAGAGCAAGCTCTGTGCGGCTTATGTGATAGCTTTTGTACGATGTTTGGGCCGTACCCGTTGTTTTTCAAGCCACAGTCTTGTTACCTGAACCCGATTACCCGGGGCCTCTGTGGAGCTCGCCCTGTAAGGGCTCTACAAGCAGTGTGCCAATCTGTCAGAAATCACCGCCGTGTGATTCCCCTACGGGCTACCGCTGGCGGCATTCAAATCGGTTCCTGACCGATTTGTCCCGACAGATTTTTCACCCCGTTCACTGACAAAAGTAAGCGCTTGGGGATAAACAGGCCTGTCGGCTGGCTGCAACTTGAAATCCATAGGGTATATGGTCTCTAAGACCATCATTCTCCGCGTTACCTGGTGTGCGGTATTCTCATTGCCGGGTATCCCACTACTTTGGGGCAGCAAGCTTTCACGCAACATTCCCTGTCAACTATCCTGTTAACGAGGTAGACCTATTGGCGACCAGAGTGGCCAAAGCCACCGGCACCACGTTCACTGCTATCGAACTCATTCACCAGGTTGAACTCGGCTTGCACCACCGGCACAAACACCATCTGTGCGATGCGCTCGCCCGGCTCAATGGTGAAAGATTTCTGGCCGCGGTTCCACATAGACACCATTAACTGGCCCTGATAATCAGAATCGATCAGGCCAACCAGGTTACCCAGCACCACCCCATGCTTGTGGCCCAGACCTGAGCGCGGCAGGATCACCGCAGCAAGTCCGGTATCGGCAATGTGGATTGCCAGGCCGGTGGGCAGCAAGGTGGTTTCACCCGGGGCGAGCTCAATCGCGCTATCCAGACAGGCACGCAGATCAAGACCTGCGGAGCCAGGGGTAGCGTAAGTGGGTAATGGGAAATCTTGACCGATGCGCGGGTCGAGGATCTTAACGTCGATTTTTTCATCATAACGGCTGACTATCTCGTCTATTAAACGTTGGCCAAGGAGTGCCTTGTCGCTATGCGCAAGGTGCTTTTCTCCATCCTGCCAAAAAAGATGCAGGGCATTGGTATCACTGTTAAAACCGTGCTCTGCAAGCGATACATCGTTAGCGCAGATCAAATCCAGTTTCTTACGCGTCAGTTTTTGACGGGCGTATTCTTCCACATTCTGGGTTTCGGCGGCAAATCCGACGACAAAAGGACGATTTTTGTTCATCGCGGCAACGCCAGCGACGATATCGGGGTTTTTTACCATCTTGAGGGTGATCTCATCACCCTGTTTTTTGATTTTCTCATCGGCAATCTGCTCGGCACGATAATCAGCTACGGCGGCACAGGAAATAAAAATGTTCTGCTGTGCGGCCTGCCGCTGCACCGCCTGCTGCATTTCCAGCGCGCTGATGACGTCGACACGAGTGACCCAGGGCGGAGTTGGCAGGCTGACTGGCCCGGCTATCAACGTTACCTGTGCGCCACGAGCGGCAGCGGCACGGGCTATTGCAAAGCCCATCTTGCCTGAGCTGTGATTACTGATGAAACGTACCGGATCCAGCGCCTCGCGAGTGGGGCCGGCGGTGATCATAATCTTTAAATGTTTCAGATCCTGTGGCACAGAGAAATAACTGTTGGCCAGTTCGACGATCTCTAACGGATCCAGCATGCGCCCTGGGCCTACATCGCCACAGGCCTGGCTGCCGCTGTCAGGCCCCCACAGCAGCAAACCACGCGCTTGCAGAGTTTGCAGGTTGGCTTGGGTGGCGGCTGCGCGGTACATCTGCTGATTCATGGCCGGGGCCGCTGCGATAGGGGCATCGGTTGCCAGGCAGACCGTCGTCAGCAGATCGTTGGCCATGCCAGTGGCAACGCGGGCCAGCAGGTCGGCCGTTGCCGGTGCCAGAATCACCAGATCGGCCCATTTGCCCAATTCGATATGGCCCATGGCGGCTTCTGCCGCAGGATCCAGCAGATCGTCGCTAACCGGATAACCGGAGACGGCCTGTAGCGTCAGTGGGGTGATGAATGCTTTGGCGGCGGTGGTCATAACCACTCTTACTTCGGCGCCCCTGTCGCGCAGGCGGCGTACCAGCTCAGGGCATTTGTAAGCCGCGATACCGCCGCTGATGCCAAGCACAATATGCTTGCCAGAAAGTCCCGTCATCATGAGTGTCCGATTGAAAACCGAAAGATGCGACATTTTAGCATAACCGCTGGCAGGGTGAGTGATTCAACTGTGTATGCACCCAGTTACATTGAGATTTTCGTAATACTTCGCAATGTTATCAACCACCTGTCGCGGGATGAAATCTGCCGTGGCATGCTGGTAGGCTTACAGGGAGAAGGCGATGAGCAGTCAGGATAGGTCTTTATGGTCAGGAGCCTTGGCTCCCAGAGAAAAATTAATGCGTGATGGGGCAGCGGCACTCTCCGATACGGAACTGTTGGCGATCTTCCTGCGAACCGGCTTGCCTGGGATCCATGTTTCGCAACGAGCCGAACAGCTATTGGCGCATTTTGGCTCGCTGTATCATCTGGTTTCGGCGGACTACGAACAATTTCGCAGCCACAAAGGGTTGGGGGATGCCACTTATGCGCAGTTGCAGGCGATTTCTGAATTGGCGTTCCGGTTGTTTTCCGGGCCACATTTACTGGAGAACGCGCTGCTAAATCCGAAAATTACCCAGCATTACCTGCATAGTTTGCTGGTTAATCACGAGCGAGAGGTGTTTTTAGTGTTGTTTTTAGACAATCAACACCGCGTTATTCGCCATCAAGAGATGTTTGCTGGTACCATCAGCAGCGTCGTAGTACACCCAAGAGAAATTGTGCGTGAAGCGTTGAAGGCTAATGCAGCCGCCATCATTCTGGCGCATAATCACCCTTCGGGTAAGGCAGAGCCCAGCCATGGCGATCGTTTGATAACCGAGAAAGTGGTCAATGCCTGCCAGTTATTGGAGATCCGAGTGCTCGATCATTTGGTTATCGGCCGGGGTGAATGCGTCTCTTTTGCCGAGCGCGGATGGCTTTAAGCAATTTTTTCGCGATCCTTGAGGGATCTTTAGCTGTTCGGGACTTGAGCACTTACGCTTCAGAGCGTATACTACGCCACCTTTGAGAATCTTGGGTTTGGCGTTAAGAGCCTATCTCAGCAGGTTTCTGACCTGATGTGTAGTTTCTGACCTGATGACGGGAGTCTCCTCAGTATGAAGTTTGCTGAGATGGGCTCTATAAGCCTGACGAGGCGGCCATACCCTATACGAAGCTCGAGCTGATTTGATTTTTGGAGAATAGACATGTCCCGAGTCTGCCAAGTTACTGGCAAGCGCCCGGTGAGCGGTAACAACCGTTCCCACGCAATGAACGCGACCAAACGCCGTTTTCTGCCTAACCTGCACTCACACCGTTTTTGGGTTGAGGCTGAGAAGCGCTTTGTAACTCTGCGTGTATCTGCTAAAGGTATGCGCGTTATCGATAAGAAGGGTATTGAGACGGTTTTGGCCGATCTGCGTGCCCGTGGTGAGAAGTATTAAGGAACTGAATCATGGCTAAAGGTGTTCGCGAGAAGATCAAGCTGGTTTCTTCTGCTGGTACTGGTCACTTCTATACCACTACGAAGAACAAGCGTACTAAGCCGGAAAAATTGGAACTGAAGAAATTCGATCCAGTTGTCCGTCAACATGTGCTCTACAAAGAAGCTAAAATTAAGTAATTTTAGTGGACTAATGAAACCCGGCCTCGGCCGGGTTTTTTCGTTATAAGGGGTATATACCCTATGAATTTCAAGTTGGCCGCTCAAGCGCATCCCTGCGCCCGTGATATTTGTACATCTCTGTACAGCACAGCCGCTCACTCATCCCCAGGCGCTTACTTAAGCCAGTGGCTGGGATGAATGAGTACAGGTAATAACGCTGCAACTTGAAAGGCGACGGGTATAGAAACTGGAGAAGGAGCCTGACTGTATGCCTGAATTACCCGAAGTCGAAACCAGCCGCCGCGGTATTGAGCCTTATCTCGTTGGCCACAACATTCAGTATGCGGTGGTGCGTAATGCTCGTCTGCGTTGGCCGGTTTCTGAACAGATCCTGTCGTTGAGTGACCGGCCGGTGCGCAGCGTACAGCGCCGAGCCAAATATTTGCTGATCGAGCTGGACCATGGTTGGATTATCGTGCATTTAGGGATGTCTGGCAGTTTGCGTATGCTGGCAGAAGAAACCGAAGCGGGTAAGCACGACCACGTCGATCTGGTCATGAGCAACGGCTTTACCCTGCGTTATACCGACCCACGCCGGTTTGGCGCCTGGCTGTGGTGTGAAGACCTGGCCGCCAGCAACGTTTTGGCCCATCTTGGCCCGGAGCCGCTGAGCGAATCGTTCAATGGCACCTATCTTTATGAGAAATCCCGCAACAAGCGCACGTTGATCAAGCCCTGGTTGATGGACAACAAACTGGTGGTCGGGGTTGGCAATATCTACGCCAGCGAATCGCTGTTCACCGCCGGGATCCTGCCAGATCGACAGGCCGGGTCATTGAATAACGTTGAAGCGGAGCTCCTGGTGGCGACCATCAAGGCGGTTTTGCTGCGTTCCATTGAGCAAGGTGGCACGACACTGCGGGATTTTCTGCAATCAGACGGTAAACCGGGGTATTTTGCGCAGGAACTGCAGGTCTATGGCCGGGCAGGGGAACCCTGTCGCATATGTGGCACTCCGATTGAAAGCGTAAAGCACGGGCAGCGCAGTACCTTCTTTTGCCGCCGCTGCCAGCATTGATTACCGTGCTGCGAGCTTTTCCATCAGCGCCTTGGTGACGACATCTGGCAGGAATGGTGCAATGTCGCCGCCATGGCGTGCAACTTCTTTCACCAACGTAGAAGAGATAAACGACCACTCTTCTGAGGGCATCAGAAAGACGCTTTCCAACGTTGGCATCAGATGGCGGTTCATATTCGCCAACTGCAATTCATATTCAAAGTCAGACACGGCACGCAGGCCTCGCACCAGAATATTGGCGTTCTGGTGGGCGGCAAAATGCGCCATCAATTCGCTGAAACCCAGCACTTCCACATTATCCAGATGAGAGGTCACCTGCTTGGCCAAGGCAACGCGTTCCTCCAGCGTAAACAGCGGCTTTTTGCTTGAGCTGGCGGCAATAGCCAGAATCACATTATCAAACATCAGTGATGCGCGGGTTACCAGATCCAGATGGCCATTGGTCAGTGGATCGAAGGTTCCTGGGTAAATGGCTTTGCTGCTCATGATTCACTTCTCTGAATAGTTACGGCCCAATGCCCATAATGCGGCATATTTATTAAAGGTATATTGCGCGTTAACCACGGCTAACAGCAAGCCCTGTTTACCGTCAAGGAAGCCAGCACGCAGTAGCCAGGTTTTGCAGAAAGCCCCCAGCGTGTGAGTGAGGATAGACAGATAACCGCAACGTTTGCCAGCCTGATGGCGTTGGGTTGCCCATTGCTCGGCGTAATGCAGTTGCTTGCGTTGGAAAGCAAAAAAGTCACGGCAGGTCAGGTGCAACAGATCGCCTTTTAACGGTACGATTTTTGCGCCCTGGGTATTGAGCGATTCGTGTACCAGATCGTCGTTGTAGTGGTAACGCGAATTGGCATACAGCCGATTGACCCGGTCGGGGTACCAGCCGCTGTGGCGCATAAAACGGCCGAGGAACAGGTTGCTGCGGCCAAGGCTGTAGACAACGTTGTCGTCTGCGGATGTCAGTATCTGCTCGATTGATTGGCGCAGTTCAGGCGTGACGCGCTCGTCGGCATCGATCATCAGAACGTAATCCTGGGTAGCGTAGCTTTGCGCTTTCTGGCGCTGCTTGCCGAAGCCCTGCCAGTCAGTGTGTGTAAAGACTTTAGCCCCGAGGTTTTCTGCCAAAGCGACAGAGCCGTCAGTGCTGCCGGAATCGAGCATGATGATTTCATCGGCCCAACTGACCGACTGCAGACACTCGGTGAGTAATTCGGCTTCGTTTTTGGCGATCATCACCACCGACAGGCTCTTACGGCTGCTCATTTAGTGGCTCCGTTGCGGCAAGTGTGGCTCTAGCAGTTGCAGCAGGCGTTGCAACGCCCCTTGGTTCTGATACAACACTTCAACCGCGTGGCGGCCGTAATAGCGGCGGTAATCTTCATCGGTCAGCAATGTGTCTACTTCTTTTACCAGTGAATCCACATCGCTGACGGTGATCAGCCCACCTGCTTCAGAGAGCTTGGCGCAGATATCTTTGAAGTTGAAAGTATACGGCCCCATCAGTACCGGTATGGCATGGGCTGCGGCCTCCAGCGGGTTATGCCCCCCGCGTTCAACCAGGCTGCCACCGACGAAGGCCAGATCGGCAATGCCGTACAACAGCATCAACTCACCCATGGTATCGCCGATCACCACTTGAGTACTGCCGGAAGGAATTTCACCGCTGCTGCGGGTGGTATAACTGAACCCCGCTTTTTGCGTCAGATCCTTGGCGGTTGGGAAGCGCTCAGGGTGGCGTGGCACCAGGATAAGCAATAAATCAGGGTGTTTTTCCAATAATTTGCGGTGTGCTGCCAGCAAAATGCTTTCTTCACCTTCATGGGTACTGGTTGCGATCCATACCGGGCGGCGCGGTGCCCACTGACGGCGCAACGTGACGGCACGAGCCGCCAGTTCTGGCGTAACAGAGATATCGAATTTCAGGCTGCCGGTGACGGTAAGTTGTGAACGTTTCAGGCCCAGTTCGATAAAGCGCTCACCGTCTTCCTGATTCTGTGCGGCGATCAGGGTAATACGGCGAAGAATATCGCGGATAAAACCGCTGATTTTCTTATAACCCACCGCCGAACGAGCAGAAAGGCGTGCGTTAGCAATCACCAAAGGGATTTGGCGCTGATGCAGGGCGTTAATCAGATTTGGCCAGAGTTCGGTTTCCATGATGATCACCAGCTTGGGGTTCACCTGATCGAGGAAACGGCGCATAGAGCCAGGCAGATCGTAAGGCAGGTAGACGTGATGTACGTCTTTACCGAAAGCTGATTGCACGCGCTCGGAACCCGTTGGCGTCATTGTGGTCACAGTAATCGGCAGATAAGGGTAACGATGGCGCAGTGCACGTACCAACGGGATGGCCGCCAGCGTTTCGCCAACAGAAACAGAATGCAGCATGATGCCACCTGGCACCACCTTACCGGCGCAGAAACCATAGCGTTCTGCCCAGCGTTTACGGTAGGCTGGTGCTTTGCGGCTGCGCAGCAGTAAGCGGAGCCAGATCAGGGGTTGGATAAGGTAGAGTAGTACCTGATATAAACGGAGCAGCATTCTATCAATTTCATTTATATGGGTTAACCAGAATAGTACCATAACCGGAAGGGAAAGGCGCTAATTTGGTAGCTCGGGAGCAGGTGGGGCAACAGGCGAGAGATTTCGCCGATAGGTTTGGAATGAAGAATATTTTAATTATCCGCCGTGACAATATTGGCGATCTCGTTTGTACCACTCCATTAATTGAAGGGGTGAAAATTGCCTACCCTGACGCGAAGCTTTATCTGTTGATCAATAAAATCAGTCAGGATGTGGTGAAAAACAACCCCCATCTTGAAAAGGTTTTTGTTTATAAAAAGGCAAAACACAAAGCCAAAAATGAAACTACCTTAGGCGTTTATCTTGAGCGGTTGATGATATTTCTGCAGCTTAGGAAAATAAAGTTTGATGCGGTGATCCTGGCTAACCCGGTGCCTTGCAAGTACAGCTTGCGTCTGGCAAAAATGGCCGGGGCAAAACATATTATCGGTGCGGATTTAGGCACCAGTGAAATCCAGCGCCCTTTTACAAGGGCCGACTTTCGCGGTAAACATCAGGTAGAACGTACTTACAGTTATTTATCGGCGATTACCGATAAAACCATTCCCACGCCTCCTGTCAGGGTATTTCTTACCCCGCAAGAGCAGCAGGCAGCAGCGCAGCGTTTGCATAAGCTCTTACCCCCTGTTAGCCGCGTTTTTGCCGTGCATATCAGCAGCCGCAGCCCCAAGCGGCGCTGGCCGATTGAGCGCTATGCGGAAATTATCAACCGGTTAATCGCCGAACCTGGTCACGGTGTACTGATCTTCTGGTCACCACAGGGCACGCTGACCCCTGATGATATTGGCGATCAACAACGGGCGGAGCAATTATTGGCCTCCTGCCAGAATCAACGGGTAGCACTTTATCCAACGGCCTCGGTACGCGAGTTATTGGCAGGCTTGGATCTATGCGACAGGGTGCTGTGCAGCGATGGCGGGCAGATGCATCTTGCTGCGGCGCTGAATAAGGACATGGTGGTGTTTTTTGGTGATACCGATAAAGAGTCATGGCACCCGTGGTCCGGGCGTTATCATATTCTGCAAACCGACTCTGGCGATTGCGTGGATGTTTCTGTAGAAGAGGTCTGGCAAAAAATACAGGAACTAAACTAATTGAAAATAAGGCAGGATTAACCTGCCTTTATTTATTTCTTAATGCCAAATACTTTTCACAAATAGGTTTAAGACAATAGCTTAACAACTGCTGGTGATTAATCTCCGGTGGTTGCGCATAAACTTGTGCCATTTTCTCCGCCAGTGATTTCTCATTTAACTCTGCCAGAGCGTGTTGCATTCCCGCTTTTTCCAGAATTTCCTCAGGCCCTCCCGGGCAGCGGGTACTGACCACTGGGGTATCACAAAGCAAGGCTTCAACCAGCACGTTACCGAACCCTTCGCTGTCAGAACTCAGCACCAGCATCGCGGCATGTTTGATCAACGGATATGGATTGGCCTGAAAACCGAGAAACAGCACGCGTTCGCTGATGCTCAGCTGTTCAGCGAGGTATTTTATCTGTTCGATATGCTGCTCATCACCGGTACCTACCAGCACCAATGGCGCCTGTATCCCGGAAAGTGCATAGGCTTTCAGCAAGCGATCATGGCGTTTATGCGGATGAAAACGGCCCACATGCACCAGATAATCCTTGCCTGCCAGCTCACAAGGTTCTGCCGCCAGCCGTTCGATTGCAGCGATATCGAACGGGTTGTTGATCACCTCCAACCGATGTGGCTCAATCCCCAGATTGTGCTGCAGATCATTGCCCACCGCCTGTGAGACAACAACAATATTTTGCTGTTGATAGACACCCGCGATCTTGCGACGTTTCAGCCAGCGCCCCAGCCCGGCTCTATGACCGAGGTAGGAGGTTGAAAGAATACCGTGAATACAAAACCATAAGCGATCGCGATCGATAACTTTACTATGGCTGACAATACGATCGGTCTTATGCAGGTTGGAGAATATCAGGTCATAACCGCCTTTTTGCTGTTCGGCGGCGGTAATCGCCCGATCCAACATTGCAGCGCGGCGTGCCAATTCGGTCAGTTTACGCCAAGGTTTGCGGCAACTGTCGATGAGTACCTGATAATCAACTCCGGGCGGGATGGGATAGTTGCATACGTTGCGCAGTGAGATCAGGCTGACGTCATGCCCCGATTGCCGCATACCCTGGCAAAGAGTGAGTACGACCTTTTCGGCACCGCCGCCCGGCAGACCATCGATAATCATCAGAATACGCATAGTTAGTCCAGCAGTCGGTTATAGAGCGAAATAAGCTGTGCTGAGAGGTGCGCTGGAGTGGCCGACATGATGCGCAACCGTGCGGCTTCTCCCATGCCCGAACCCAGAGCTTGCCGTGGCAACGCGAAAATTGCGTCGGTGAGAGCGCTGACGTCCAGCGCATCGCAGACAAAACCGTTTTGCCCAGGTGTAATAAACTCAGCGCCACCGCAGGTGGTGCTGGTGATCACCGGTAGCCCACAGGACATCGCCTCCAGAATGACATTGGGGAATGGGTCGTATAGCGTCGGCAGTATCAGCGCATCTGCGGCCTGGTAGAACGGCAGTGTCTGTTTCTGTACGCCCACGAAGCACACCCGGTCACCGCAACCCAGCGACTGAGCCATTGAGCGATAGCGCTTCTCGGCTTTATCTTTGCCGACGACCAGCAGATAACTGTCGGTTGCGGCTACAGCACGGATTGCGGCTGCCAATCCCTTACGTTCGAAGCCTGAGCCAACAAAAATCAGACAGTGCGCTTGTTGGGGGATGTGATATTGAGCTCGCAACAGTTGCCGCTGTTGTTCATTTACCGGTGAAAACTTCTGGTTATCGATGGCGTTGTAGATCACGGTGATTTTGTCCGCAGGAACACCGAAATCGTCGATAATCTCCTGCTTGATCATCTCTGCATTGCAGATCACCGCTTTCAGCTCCGGGGCGGCATACATGGCCCGTTCGGCGCACATCACATAGCGATGGTAGCGGTTTGAGAATAACCACTTACGGCGCCACTCCGGCAGCAAACGCGCCCGTTGCAGCAACCAGCGGCGGTGCACGCCATCGCCAGCGCGATAGATATCACAACCGGCAATACGCTCATGGCTCTGGACCAGATCAAAATTTTCTTTCTGCCATAATTCCCTGGCCGCTTCTGCAAAACCGCGTTCGCGGCTGATACGGCCGATTTTTATGGGGTTGCACAGGTGAATGTGCCAGTTGGGATTGGTATCGCCTTGCCATTCGCGGGTAATGACATTCAGATCCAGATCCTGTTGTTCCAGAGCCTCCAGGGCACGGGAAACGAAACGCTCTGCCCCGCCGTCCGGGCGATATTTTTGGCGAACAATAGCCAAACGAAATGCTTTCATGCAAGCGTGCTCCGCGCGGCTGCAATCACCACGTCTGTAGGAATAAGGTCGAGGTAGCGCTCATCGGTACCGGTGTTGATCGCATCGGGGTCTGGCAGGTTGCCGTAATCCCCGGCCCAAATCACTTGGCCAATAACCTGCCAGGGGCGCCAGAAGGTTAATTTGGAGGGCCCGAAAAGCGCCACGCAGGGGGTCTGTAACGCCGCTGCCATATGCATAGGGACGGAATCGACCCCGATAAACAGTTTGGCGTGGTCGATCAGTGCAGCCAGTTGTCTCAAGGTCAACTGGCCTGCCAAAGAGACCACGCCTTGCGGTGGGCACTGTTCCAGGATCCGTGCCACCATCTGCTGCTCTTTGGCATCTGGCCCTGAGGTGATCACCAATTGGTGGCCTTCGGCCTGTAATGCGCTGATGGTAATGGCCATTTTTTCTTCACTCCAGCATTTAAAGAACCAGCGCGAAGTAGGTTGTACCACGATATAACTGCCGATGACGTCATTTTGTTGCAAAAGCTGGCGGCTGGTTTGCCAGTCCTGCGGGCTGTAACTCATGGTGACCTGCTGGCTGAGGGCAGGTAAACCAAGAGGTTGCAGTAATGAAAGGTTTTGCTCAACGGTATGAAGTTGCCCATGCCCGGTCACCGGGACTAACTGAGTGTGGCAAAAACGCCACAGTAAGCCGCGGCGTTTGGGGAAATCAAATCCCAGGCGCATGGGGGCGCCAGTGAGGCGAGCAATCAGCGCACTGCGCCACTGATCGGCAAGGTTCACCACCAGATCGTAGCGTTGAGACTTCAATTGTTGGATCAGGTGCAGCTCGTGGCTCAGATGAGCTTTGGTACCCAGTTTTTTCCATTGGCGATCGATAACAAATATTTGCGACAGCGCCGGATTGCTCGCCAGCATATCCTGTGTTTCTTTGTACAGTAGTATGTCGATCTGTGCGTCGGGGTAGTTCTGCCGCAGAGTATTGATGACCGGTGTGGTCAGCAGCATATCGCCATGATGGCGAAGTTTAACGATCAGAATACGCTGTACTGGCGTGGCAGAAGCTAAGACTGGCGCGTCGTTCATGATGAGTCGCTTTCAGGGAAACCAATCTTTGATTCTAAATGACCCGATCGGATGTGGCTACTGTTGCTCGGTTTTCTTGCCGGTAACGAAAAAAATAATTACTCGTAGTGACAAATGAGATGCAATGTTGTCCAAACGAGGCAGCAAAGTCATTTGCCCTTAACAAACGGGCTGCGTAACATAATGTTTATCTGTTGATATCAGGCTCAATATTTATGACTAAACCGGCATTTCTTATCACTATTGATACTGAAGGCGACAACCTTTGGCAAAATCACGACCGTATTTTGACCGAGAACGCACGCTTCCTGCCACGCTTTCAGGCGCTGTGTGAAAGGTATGCCTTCAAGCCGGTTTACCTGACCAATTATGAAATGGCGGTAGACGCGCAATACGTCGAATTTGCCCGTGATGTGATTGCACGGGGCACCGGTGAAGTAGGGATGCATCTGCATGCCTGGAACAGCCCGCCGCTGACCCCGCTAACCGACGATGACTGGCGGCATAAACCCTATCTGATTGAATACCCGGCCGAGCAAATTCGCGCCAAGGTCGATCATATGACCAAATTGTTGGAAGATGCTTTTCAGACCAAGATGCTCAGCCATCGCGCTGGCCGCTGGGCGTTTAATGAGTTTTACGCCTCATTACTGCTGGAATATGGGTATCAGGTCGATTGCTCTGTCACGCCTCGGGTTAACTGGCAGTATTCGCCGGGCAATCCGCAGGGGCAGGGCGGCACCGATTACCGAGACTTCCCGTCTCAGGCTTATTTTATCGATCCGGCTAACATTGCCAAACCTGGTAATTCGACACTGCTGGAAGTGCCAATGAGTATCCAGTATAAACACTCTGCGCTGATGAACCTGGCCAAGCAAAGCTATGACAGCTTGCGTGGTAAACAGCGTTCGCCGTCGGTGCATTGGTTGCGACCTACCGGCAATAATCTGGACAAAATGAAACTTGTGGCCGAACGTTCTCTGGCGCAAGGGCATGATTATGTCGAATTTATGCTGCATTCCTCCGAGTTCATGCCCGGAGGCAGCCCGACGTTTAAAACTGAGCAGGATATTGAAGCGCTGTACCGCGATTTAGAACAGCTGTTTGATTGGTTGCAGACACGCACGGTTGGCATGACGTTGGCTGAATATTATCAACTTAAAGTGAATTAACATGTCGAAGCAATGGAAGGTAAAGCTGGCGAATACTTGTCTCCGGCTTTATACAAAACTTGGCAGTAATTTTAAAGATATACACTCGTTCGATAAAAGCCGCGAGTTTGACCGCATTGCTATTTTTTCTACCACCGCATTAGGCGATTTGATGTTTAACACGCCGGCGATCCGCGCGATCCGCGAGCGCTATCCCGCAGCTAAAATCACCTTGGTCTCCAGCTATAAAAACGGAGGTCTCGTCGGCACTAGCCGCTATTTTGACAACGTGATTTATTGGGATCACAAAGCCAAAGATATGCTCAGCGTTATCTGCCAGCTAAGGAAAAACCGGCCGCAACTGGCGGTAATACTGCATTCAAAAGCCCCGTATGACATCATCACGGCAATTTTTTCCGGTTGCGAGTATCTATTTAAAGACGTGTATAAAAATGAGCTGATCGGCGTGGATCAATGGCTTACCGGCACTAGCGTGCGAGGCAGAGGTCATTTGATCCAGCGTAAACTGGATTTAGTCGGTCAGTTGGGTTGCGATACACAAAACCGGGAAATGTTTATCCCGATAGAATTCCCGCTGCAGCAAAAACAGCCGGGTAAAATCCTGGTTGGTTTCCAGATGGGGGCTTCCGAGCCGTTGCGTTGCTGGCCCGTAAGCCACTTTGTCAGCCTGGCGAAAATGGTGCTGGCACGTTCACCGGATTACCTGATTGTCCTGATCGGAACGCCAAAAGAGCAGACGATCGAGAGAGAGTTCATGGCTGGGTTAACGGTGGAAGAACAGGGCCGGGTTGTCAGCCATATTGGCAAAACGACGCTCCCACAGCTGCTGGCGGTGATGAAAAATATGGATGTGCTGGTTACGGGTGATACCGGGCCGTTGCATCTTGCCATTGCGTTGAAAACCAAGACCGTCAGCCTGTTTGTTACCGCTGATCCACAACAAACCGGGCCTTATCAGAATATCGAGTGTCACCAGGTGATATATGTGCCGATAGAATCGAACACCCTAGGTGATGAGCAGCGTCATCAACCCTTGAGCATTATTTCCAGCGATGAAGTAATGGATAGGATGATGAAAATAATTACCGAATAACCGGGCCACCGGATATTTAATAATATAAGCAAATTTAACGTTATTCTGCCGAAATAGTGAGCTATTGACGATGACGCCATTTGGAAAGATTATCAGGCAGAAAAACGCCGCACTGAGGAAGCTGAAATTACAACTTCTTCTATCATGGTGTGATTGGTCTAAAAAAAGAACGGTAAAAATTTCGATCGGGTCAATGCCAAAAAAATCTTGCTACTGCGTCTGGACGATAAAATCGGGGATATGGTGGTTGCTACCGGAACCATCAAGAAGCTTGTCGACGCCGGTCATGAGGTGTCTGTTCTATCCGGGCCTGCCTGCGCAAATTTACTTTCTGGTGTGCAGTACATCACCCATTGCTATTTATATCAGCGTCGCGCATCGCTGAGTCGGCTCAAGAACGAAGGTTTTGATATTATCATCGATTTTGATGATGTCACGACCTATGAACGCTGCCGGTTAATTTATAAGCTTGGCGCTAAACACGTTATTGGTTTTAACAAGAAAGATTTTTCCATGTATGACACTTCGATTGATTTCCTTGACGCCCAAAAGCACGTTACTGAACGGCATAAACGAGTGTTGAATTTATTGGAAATTGGTTGTGAAGAATATCGCTATGCCTTAAAACCCACACAGTCGTCAATGGATGAGGTCGACGCGGCCCTGGCAGGGCTTCGCTATGATTATCTGATCGCCATCAACCCTTTTACCGGCTCTGAGGACAAGGATCTGTCTCACGCACAAATTGTGAATATCGTTGATTTTATTAAATCTTTTAATATTCACGCTCAGGTGCTCCTCATTGGCCAGGAAATAAAGGTCGCCTCTCTTAACATTGCCGAGTGCATTTATATCCCCGGCAGTACCGTAAACACTGCGGTAGAAATGGTGAAAAGAGCAGATTTGATTATTTCTCCGGATACATCGGTGGTTCACATGGCTTGTGCTTTTAACAAGCGGCTGGTTGCTATTTATAACCAACGATTACTCAAGGATACCGGGTTGCCTGGTTATGTCACATGGTCACCCAATTATGAAAATGCCGTGCAGCTTGTGACGGATCAGAAAAACGTGAGTGATGTGCCGATTGAACAGATCACCCTGTTGATTGGTGAGCAGATTACGATGATGGTTGACGCGTCTGCAACACGGAAAATAACGTCTTAGAAGATAAAACAGAGCCACAGAATGAGTGGCTCTATCGGTCATCAATAAACGCGGGAATTCAAGTTGGTGGTCATGAGGACGCCCAAGGGGAACCAGAACAGGTACCAGAATTCAGCCGGATTACCGATCATGAACATGCCTTGCGAGGTATAAAACAGCAGTGCGAAAATGAATAATCCTGCCTCCAATTGCCTGCCATTGCGTAGATGGCGTTTAGCCAGAACAGCGCAATAGCTTAATACCGCGAGTAACATACCCAGCCCCACGATGCCACCTTTCAGCAACGCCCCCCAATACAGGCTATGTGTAGTGTGGATCTGTTCGCCAGAATAATTGGTGAAATCCAGCTCATAGTTGAAGCCATAGCCGAAATAAGGTGCCTGCTTTACCAGATCAAATGTATGGTTCCAGATGCTCAAACGCAGGAAACTTTGAACGTACATTTCTTCGAAGCGGGCAACCAGCAACTGCCCCATTTCGGTGAAAGAAATCGCTATGCCTATCCCGATCAAAACCAGCAGGAAATAACTGAGATGCTTCAATTTCAAATGCTTGTAAGGCAGCGTTATTATCAGGGCAATCAGTAAAGAAAGTACCGGTCCACGGCTTTGTGTGAGCAGCATGGTACCAAAGAGAACCGGAATGGTGAGCAGTATCAGCTTGCTCTGTTTTTCGCGAAATACGATCAGGCTGAGGATGACGCCAACACCCGCCAATCCCGATAAATCGATGACATTATCCGGGCCAGGATTGCTTTTCGATAACAATCGAATGGTCAGCATTTCGTTGTAATCAAATATTATTGAGTACAAACACAGAAGGGTTAAACCTAAAGCAATTATGGTGAACAACAGATTTCGTTGCCGGCCATTGAGCACGGTGATCAGCATCGCCAGATACAACAGCAGATAAATGCTGTGCGTCAGGGTGGATTCGATATTGAATGGCTCGCTTGACCAGAGGTTGCTGCAGGCGAAGTAGAGCAGCATTGCAGCAATAAGCGCCAAGCCACGGCGGATCTCACGATTGCGAAAAAAAGACAGCCTGAGGTCTTTATCAAGATACAGAGTGATAATAAAAAGAATGGCTGAGAGATGGAACAGGTTGTTGACCTTTGTAAAGCCACAAAAAATAGCGCTAAAAAATGAAAAAAGAAAAAAACGTCACATACAGCTTTTTCGGATGAAAAGCGTTATTTGAATATTTCATCGGGGTCAACCTTGTCGAAAATGTCATTGCTGATGGCGCTGGTGACTGAAAGATTTTTTACAGCGATATTCCTGGCCTTCATGATTTTGCTGGCATGATTGAAGGAGGGCATAACCAGGCTGGCAACTTTATCTTCCAAATTGGTTGGCAATTTATTATCTGCTGCTTCATAAAAGCGGGGCTGGTGGAAGTTATTCATATCCAACCCTATGATATACAGGCGTTTGAAACCAAGGAAAGTCAGGATCTGTAATGCCCAGTAAACGACCGTACCAGCATCAAAGATGCCGTTGCGAATGTCGGTATTAAAGGCAATGTCTTTGCGGTCAGTTGCAAAAACCACATCACGATTGTCGCGGTAGGTTGGCCACAGTGCGTCGTTGGCAACCCTGGGTTGATAGATCTTAAATGCGGCGTCTTCAATCACCGCAAAACGGCATTGGATCTGTTCAAGGCTGAACCTGTCGATGATTTTGGCAACGCCATGTACCGTGGTGAAGAGTGTTAGCCCGTGATTATCGATAATTTTGCGGATAATCTCTGGTTTTTGGTCAATAAATCCCATATCAACAATGACATAGAATTTAAAATCAACGCGGTCATGCAGGAAGTAGGCCCCATTGACCCCCATTGCCGGCATAGCAGGGAATTTATCCAGGCAAAGATGCTTTACTGAGGGACCCGTGGCAGTCAACAGAAGGTCACCGGTAAAATTCCCCTGCAGGCTGGCTAATGGCACAATCGGTACCCACTGCCGTTTGTAACGCAGTTCGACGATTTCCCCGCTGGCGGCACGTTTAATTTTTACGTAGGGCCAAAGATTCTCATTATGCCGAAAGGGACGAGCATGGGTATAGCGGTAAATCTGCTTGAACAGAGTTCCCATTACAACAGCATCCTGTTTTGAATTAGCGCAGCAACCTCTTGCGCAGAAATACCGGCCATGCGATTTCCCGATTCAGGGCGGCAGGCATATTGATTCTGTCCATACCCCCCAATAAGCCCAGGATCGGTTGGGCCGAACAGGGTGATATTAGGGCGATCCAGCGCGGCCGTCAGGTGGCTTAGCCCGGTATCAACCGATACCACGGCTTTTGCTCCGGCCAATACTTCTGCCACCTGTTGCAGGCTGAGTTTTGGCAACACCTCAACGTGCGGGAATCCCTCTGCCAGCCGTAAGGCGCGCTGGCGCTCATGCTCTGCACCCCAGGGAAGTTTGATTTTCAGCCCGGTTGGGGCGATAAGCTCAATCAGGTCACGCCAATTTTGCTCTGGCCAGTGTTTTTCATCACGCGTGGTGGCGTGCAGGAAAACCAGGTATTGCCCAGCATCCGCCGGAAGGTGGCTGAGAAAGCGGGCGGCAATGGCGTAATCGCCCGTACTCTGGGGTTTTTCATAACCCAGGCTTTTGGCGAACAGCTCGCGGATACGTTCCACTGCGTGTTGCTGCTTGTCAATTTCATGACGGTAGTTATAGAACCAACTGGCAAAGGGTTCGCGTACGCTTTTACAATCTTGGCCATGCTTGGGGCCATGGGCGATACGCGTTACCAGCGCCGCGCTTTTGATCAGGCCTTGCGCGTCGATGACTGCATCATAACTGCGTTCCTGCACTTTGCGTTTGAAATCGCAGCGCTGCTGACGCGCTTCCCCACCAAACCAGTTTTTACGCCAGCGGCGGATGGCTACCGGGATCACGCGATCTACAGCCGGGTGCCAGGTAGGGATCTGGCTGAACCCTTCTTCCACTACCCAATCGAAGCGGATGCCGGGAACGGCCTGCATGGCATCGGTCAAGGCTGGCAGCGTATGAAGCACATCCCCCATCGAGGAGGTTTTAACGATCAGAACCTGCATGTTTATTCCTCGCTGGCGGCAAGTAACGGCTTCAGCGCGTCCAACACCTGCAGTGGCTGAATGTCGATCAGACTCTGATGGTATCCCTGCTCGGCATCACCTTTACGGACTTTATGATAGCCGCTAATTAAACGGATCACTTTGGCCTTATGGGACAATGGGGGTGTGAAATCCGGGCTGCTTGGGCCGTACAAGGCTATCAGCGGTTTGTTCAACGCAGCGGCAACGTGCATCAATCCGGAATCATTACTCACCACGGCTTGGCAGGACGCAAGCAGGATCACTGCCTGTTCAAGCTGGGTTTCTCCGGCCAGGTTAAAGCAGAAATCTCGGGCATTTTCTGCCAGGGCCGAACGGATCTGCTCACCGGCTTCGCTATCTTTGGCCGAACCGAACAGGGCGATTTGATAGCCTTCATCGATCAGCATTTGTGCCAATGCGGCGTAATGGTAGTGCGGCCAGCGTTTGGCCGGGCCAAATTCCGCTCCTGGGCAAAAGCCAATGATCGGCCGGTGATCGGTGAGGTTAAACGCAGAGGTGGTTTCGGCAATTTCTTCATCGCTAACCTGCAACTGTGGCCACAGCAACGGTTGCGGCAGGTCTTCGGCACGCTGTATCCGCTGTTTGTCATAGGCCAGCGCCACGTAACGTTGCACCATCAGCGGAAATGCGGCTTTATCCAGTATACGTATATCATTGAGCAGGCCGTAACGCATTTCGCCGCGCCAGCCAGTGCGTTGCGGTACGTTGGCAAAGAACGGCACCAGTGCGGATTTGAATGAGTTGGGCAGCACATAGGCGCGGTCATAGCCATTCGCGCGCAGCGCATGGCCAAGACGGCGGCGCTCGCCCAATGCCAGAGCGCCATGCCCTAGCGGCATCGACAACGCCTGGTTGACTTCGGGCATCCGCGCCAGCAGTGGACGGCACCAGGCTGGTGCCATCACATCAATTTCTGCTGAGGGATGTTCGGCCTTCAGGGTGCGGTAGAGACTTTGCGACATCATCATATCGCCAACCCACGAAGGGCCAATGACCAGTATTTTCATACCGTTAATAAATTCCTTCAGCGCTTAAGCGGTACGGTTCAACCAGGCCATATACTCTTTAACGCCTTCGGCGACGGTTTTGAACGGAGCGTCATAACCCGCTGCGCGCAGCTTGGTCTGATCGGCCTGGGTGTACGCCTGATAGCGGCCTTTCAGTTTTTCCGGGAACTCAATATATTCCACGGCACCTGACTGGTGGTAGTCCACCACCGCATCGGCGACGGCCTGGAAAGTCTCAGCACGGCCAGTGCCGCAGTTGAAGATGCCAGATACGCCATTTTTCCAGAACCACAGGTTAACTGCTGCTACGTCACCGACGTAGATGAAGTCACGTTTGAAGTTCTCGCTGCCTGCGAACAGTTTTGGGTTCTCACCGCGATTGATCTGATTATTCAAATGGAACGCTACGCTGGCCATGCTGCCTTTATGGCCTTCGCGCGGACCATAAACATTGAAGTAACGGAAACCGCAAACCTGCGAATCCGCTTCTGGCAGGATTTCACGCACGTACTGGTCGAACAGGAATTTGGAATAACCGTAGACGTTCAGCGGCTGCTCGTACTGGCGCTCTTCGATAAAGTTATCGGTGCGGCCACCGTAAGTTGCCGCAGAAGAGGCATACAGGAATGGGATTTGGCGATCCAGGCAGTAATGCAGGATGTCTTTGGAATACTGATAGTTGTTGTCCATCATGTATTTGCCATCCCACTCGGTGGTGGAAGAGCAGGCACCTTCGTGGAAGATGGCCTCGATATCACCCAGATCGTCGCCCGCCATGATGCTGGCGATAAAATCTTCTTTATCTATGTAGTCGGCGATATCAAGGTCGACCAGGTTGACGAATTTAGTCCCATCTTTTAGGTTGTCCACCACCAGGATGTCGCGATACCCGTTATCATTCAGTGCCTTAACGATGTTACTGCCAATCATGCCAGCGCCGCCAGTGACGATAATCATTGGGTTTACCCCTGTATTCTACCCGGTGGCGCACAATGCCCCACCCTATATGCAGCCTATAATAGCATTTCATGCCACGGGGAACATCTGAACGGGTCTTAATATCCCGCCGAGCTATCAAGTGTGGCGGTTTGCCGTGATATCTGCTGCAATTTTCATATTCTCTGCTGTGCATTGTCGTCAGTTTGCTAACAAATCAGTAAAATATGCCGGAAATGTCCTTATCCTGGAGATGACCGTATGTCTGCGTCCTTTTATCAGCAACTGGAACAACAGCTTGCTACCACTCGTGCCGAAGGGCTGTTCAAAGAAGAGCGTATTATCACTTCTGCGCAGCAGGCTGATATTGCCGTTGCTGATGGTCGTCACGTCATCAACTTTTGCGCCAATAACTATCTGGGGCTAGCCAACCACCCCGCTTTGATTGCCGCTGCGAAGGCAGGGATGGACAGTCATGGTTTTGGTATGGCATCGGTGCGTTTTATCTGCGGTACGCAAGATAGCCACAAGCAACTGGAGCAGGCGCTGGCCAGCTTCCTGGGAATGGAAGATGCGATCCTCTACTCCTCTTGTTTTGATGCCAACGGCGGGTTATTTGAAACCTTGCTCGGCCCGGAAGATGCCATTATTTCCGATGCGCTGAACCATGCTTCGATCATCGACGGTGTTCGTCTGTGCAAGGCCAAACGTTACCGATATGCCAATAACGACATGAGCCAACTGGCCGAACAGCTCAAGCAGGCCAAGGCAGACGGTGCGCGCCACATCATGATCGCCACTGACGGAGTGTTCTCCATGGATGGTGTGATCGCCAACCTGAAGGGCGTGTGCGATTTGGCGGATGAGTACGGCGCGCTGGTGATGGTCGATGATTCCCACGCGGTGGGGTTTGTCGGGGCGAACGGGCGCGGGACACATGAATACTGCGAAGTGATGGGCCGCGTCGATATTATTACCGGCACTCTGGGTAAGGCATTAGGTGGGGCTTCTGGTGGCTATACCGCAGGTAAGAAAGAGGTTGTGGAGTGGCTACGTCAGCGTTCACGCCCTTATCTGTTCTCCAACTCGCTGGCACCGGCGATTGTGGCGGCTTCTATTAAAGTATTGGAATTACTCGAAGAAGGGGACGCGTTACGCGATCGCCTGTGGTCCAATGCTCGTCTGTTCCGTGAAAAAATGACCGCTGCAGGTTTCACACTTGCCGGGGCCGATCATGCCATCATCCCGGTAATGCTGGGTGAGGCTAAACTGGCACAGGATTTTGCCAACGCATTGCTTAAGGAAGGCATCTACGTCACTGGTTTCTTCTACCCGGTCGTGCCGAAAGGCCAGGCACGTATCCGCACCCAGATGTCTGCCGATCACTCACCGGAGCAGATTGAACGTGCTGTTGAGGCGTTTATCCGCATTGGTAAGACACTCGGCGTCATTCCCAATGGATTTTAAGTCGTAGCGAGGCCGCCAGCTCACCGCTCCCCTGGAGCTGACTCAAGTCAGTGACTGGGGTATGTGAGTGCAGGTAACAACGCGCCAGCTTAAAAGACGAAGGGTATTTGCATAAGGTAATTCCATGAAAGCATTATCAAAACTGAAAGCGGAAGAAGGTATTTGGATGACCGATGTGCCTCAGCCTGAGCTGGGCCATAACGATGTCATGATTAAGATCCGCAAAACCGCCATCTGCGGCACAGATGTACATATCTATAATTGGGACGAATGGTCGCAGAAAACTATCCCGGTTCCGATGGTTGTTGGCCACGAATATGTTGGTGAAGTGGTGGCCATCGGCCAGGAAGTCAAAGGATTCACTATTGGT
The DNA here is from genome assembly GCF_050632285.1 of Serratia sp. L9. NCBI lineage: Bacteria > Pseudomonadati > Pseudomonadota > Gammaproteobacteria > Enterobacterales > Yersiniaceae > Serratia > Serratia sp. L9. Next base: position 1,259,592 of record NZ_CP192591.1, read on the forward strand.
GACCGCGTTTCTGGAGAAGGGCATATTACCTGCGGTCATTGCCGCAACTGCCGTGGTGGCCGTACTCATCTGTGCCGTAATACCATCGGCGTGGGCGTTAATCGCCCAGGCTCATTTGCTGAATATCTGGTGATCCCGGCATTTAACGCCTTCAAAATCCCGGACAATATTTCGGATGAGCTGGCCTCTATCTTCGATCCCTTCGGTAACGCCGTGCATACCGCGCTCTCTTTCGATCTGGTTGGTGAAGATGTGCTGGTTTCTGGTGCTGGCCCGATCGGTATTATGGCGGCAGCAGTCTGTAAACACGTTGGCGCACGCCATGTGGTGATCACCGACGTAAATGAATATCGTCTGGATCTGGCGCGCAAAATGGGCGTAACCCGTGCGGTGAACGTCAGTAAAGAAAACCTGAACGATGTGATGGCCGAACTGCACATGACGGAAGGGTTTGACGTGGGTCTGGAGATGTCTGGTGCACCACCGGCATTCCGTACGCTGCTCAATGCCATGAATCACGGGGGCCGCATTGCAATGCTGGGGATCCCACCTTCGGATATGTCTATCGACTGGAATCAAGTGATCTTCAAAGGGCTGTTTATCAAAGGGATTTATGGCCGCGAAATGTTTGAAACCTGGTACAAGATGGCGGCCTTGATTCAATCAGGTCTGGATTTGACGCCTATCATCACCCACCGTTTCTCGATTGACGAGTTCCAGCAGGGCTTTGACGCCATGCGCTCAGGGCAGTCCGGGAAAGTGGTGCTGAGCTGGGATTGATATGATTGGCGGAGCTTTTGCTCCGCCAATTAATTTACGACCTGGTTTGCGCCGAGCCCATCCAATTTTGCCAATGGCGTTTGATCACCACCACAACCGGCGACTGCGCCACACTTTCTTCGATCACGTTCAGCACCCTGCTGGCGTTCATGCCTTCCTTAGGCAATTTGACCCTGCACTGCTTGATGGCTCCGGTAAACGGATTTTTTGACTGCCCTTTGTTCGGTTTAGGCACAGGTACATAGCCGCCACCATTTTGTTGCGGCTCATTGAGCAACGAACTGGGTTTCACCAACACGATATCACCAGGTAAGGTGGCCAGCATCTGTTGCAACACTTTTACCGTAGCCGGGCGCGGGTGGCCGATAGCGATGGCTGAGCCGTTACGGCGAGCCAAATCGACGGCACGGTTGAACTGGCGGCGGATATCATCCGGATTGGCGGTATCGTCAAGGAACACCTTGCGTTTGATCACCTTGACTCCGGTGCCAGAGGCTGCGCGGGTAGCCTGGCTATTGCCGATGGTCATGCTGTCAAGAAAGTAGAGGTGATAACCTTCCAGTGCCTGCATGACCTTTTGCATACCTGGCAGGCTGGAAGTCATGGCGCTGCCCATATGGTTATTCATCCCCACGGCGTAAGGCACGTTATTCACCGCGTTACGGATGATGCGCTGTACTTCTTCACTGCTCATGGACGGTTGCAGGGTATCACGCTCTAGCGGTTGTTTGCTGAGTGGGGCCATAGGCATGTGGATCAGCACTTCACGGCCCTGGCTGTGGGCTTTGGTGGCCATCATATGAGCGTGGGGCGCGTTGGGTAACACCGCAACGGAGATGGCTGTCGGCATTTGCAGTACGGCATTTTCTTCATGTGGGCGATAACCCACATCATCAATCACAATAGAGAGCTTTCCTGCCTGTGCCGCGCTGGCTAACAGCACTGCACCCAACAACAGGCCAGTGCGCGTTTTGGTATAGTGCAAATCTATCTTCCCAACCACGGCTGTGGGTTAACCGCCTGACCCTGGCGACGGATTTCGAAATAGAGCGATGGCGTTCCCTGCCCACCGCTGGTACCGACGAGAGCAATTGGCTGGCCGGCGCGTACCTGGGCACCGACGCTGACTAAGGCACTCTGGTTATAACCATACAGACTCATGTCACCCTTGCCGTGTTCGACAACGATGACCAGGCCGTAACCTTGCAACCAATCGGCCAGCAGTACGCGGCCATCGGCAATGGCTTTCACTTCGCTGCCTTCGGCGGCGGAGATCACCATCCCTTTCCAGCGCAATTCACCTTGCAGCTGTTCGCCAAAGCGATGCTCGATGCTGCCTCGTACCGGCCACACGGCTTGCCCTGCTGGCTGGCCTAATCCACCGGTTCGGGCCATCAGTGAGCGTTCACCTTCACTTGGCTTATAGCTGGAGCCGGTTTTCTTTGCCTGCTGTTCTTTGGCCCGGACCTGTTCACGCACTTTGGCGGCTTCACGCGCTTCGCGTTCGGCCCGGGCACGGGCTTCACGCTCCGCCCGGGCGATTTGATCGCGCATACGGGTTTCGTTCTGGCGCAGTTCCACCAACCGCTGCTGATCTTTTTCCAGCGAAGCTTCCAGTGCGGTCAGGGTTTTTTGCGCGCGCTGCGTGCCTGTTCCAGCTTTTGTTGCTGGGTTTGCTGCTCGCCGAGCAAAGATTTCTGCTGGCTCTGTTTGGCTACCAGTGAGCTCTTTTGCTCAGCCAGTTGGGTTTGGGTCTGTTTGAGTTGCTCAATGGATTGCTGACGTGCCTCATTCAAATAGCCAAAATAGGCCAGAATGCGTTCACTGCGTTGGCTTTCCTCACCGCTGAGCACCAGTTGCAATGCGCTGTGCTGCCCTTGTCGAAATGCGGCATCCAGCTGTTTGGCGAGGATATCCTGCTGGGTTGTCTGTTGGGTCTGCAGTTTAGCGATGGAGGCGTTCAGGCCGGTAATGTCTTTACCCAGGATGTTGAGTGTGCCTTGGGTATCGTGCAGCGCACGGCTGGCCTGCGCGATGGTCTTTTCCTGCAGTTTGAGCTGATCCTGCAACGAGCTGCGCTGTTGCTGCTGTTGTTTAACCGCTTTTTCTTTTTCGGCGATGCTCTGTTGAATGTCTTTGAGCTGAGACTTGCTATCTTCAGCAGCACTGCCAGTTAATGGCAACAGCAATGCGCCAGCGAAAAAACGCTGGCGCAGACGGTGGTTAACTTCCGCGGCACAGAGCGTTCAGACAGCGGCTGGCTGCCTGAGTTTGCGCTTCGGGTTACCCTTGATAGTGCAAAATTCGCCTTCTCCCTCATGGAGAAGGATTATTCCACGATGAACAGCGGCTTACCAGTCATCTCTTGCGGGATTTCCATTCCCATCAGTGTCAGCATGGTGGGGGCAATGTCTGACAGTTTGCCGCCTTCCACCGCTTTAGCCGGTTTGCTGCCGATATAGATCAGCGGTACTGGCAGGCTGGTGTGCGCGGTATGTGCCTGGCCGGTGGCCGGATCGCGCATCTGCTCGGCATTACCGTGATCGGCGGTGATCAACAGTTGGCCATCGACGGCCTTCACTGCATCAACTACCTGCGCGATGCAGTTATCCAGCGTTTCTACCGCTTTGACCGCCGCATCATAAATACCGGTATGACCCACCATATCGCCGTTCGGGTAGTTACAGATGATGGTGTCATATTTGCCGCTGTGGATGGCCGCCAGCAGTTTTTCGGTCAGTTCTGCGGAGCTCATTTCCGGCTGCAGATCGTAGGTAGCCACTTTCGGCGAGTTAATTAATATGCGGTCTTCACCGTTGAACGGCTCCTCGACACCGCCGTTATAGAAGAAGGTGACATGAGCGTATTTTTCGGTTTCCGAGATGCGCAACTGGGTCTTGTCGTGCTTCGTCAGCCATTCACCAAAGGTATTTACCAATGACGCCGGTGGGTAGGCACAGGCAGTTTTGATGTCCGCAGCATATTCGGTCAGCATCACGAAATCACAGAATTTGACCACTTTGGCGCGAGGGAAACCGTCAAAATCGGCGTTAACAAAGGCGCGGGTGATCTGGCGTGCACGGTCGGCACGGAAGTTCATGAAGATTAACGCGTCGCCGTCATTCATATCGGCAGTGGCTTCGCCTGCGGCCTGGATCACGGTTGGTTTGACGAATTCATCGTTTTCATCGCGGGCATAGGCAGCCTGCAGCGCGGTAACGGCATCATCAGCGGTGTATTCGCCTTTCGCCTGAGTCATCAGGTCATAAGCCAATTGCACGCGATCCCAACGGTTATCACGATCCATCGCGTAGTAACGGCCAATGATTGAAGCAATACGTCCGGCACCCAGTTTGGCAAACTCATCACTGAAACGTTTCAGTGTATTTTCAGCACTGCGCGGTGGAGTGTCACGTCCATCCAGGAAGGCGTGCAGGTAAACGGCTTTGGCTCCGCGCTGGGCGGCCAGCTTGATCATCGCCAGGATATGGTCTTCATGGCTGTGAACACCACCAGGGGACATCAAGCCCATGATATGCACCGCTTTACCCGCTTTCACGGCTTTGTCGACGGCTGCCGTCAGCGTGGCGTTGGTGAAGAAGTCACCGTCTTTGATCTCTTTATCCAGACGGGTCAGATCCTGATAGACGATGCGCCCGGCACCCAGGTTGACGTGGCCTACTTCCGAGTTACCCATCTGGCCATCAGGCAGGCCAACATCCAGGCCGGAAGCGGCAATCAGGGTATGCGGCTGTTGCTGCCACAGACGGTCCATAACCGGCGTTCTGGCATTCAGGATCGCGTTGTCCTGTTGCTCTTCCCGGTGGCCGTAACCGTCCAGGATCACCAGTACCATGGGCTTTTTCGTACTCGACATTGCTGTAACCTCTTTATGATCGCTTAAGTTGTGAATAGCCATCAGCCCGTTGGAATGATGGCTATTCACTCTCCAAAACCTGATGATTCTACAACGTGGCAGGCGAAAAAGAGCCCAGAAAGATCAAATATGCTGTTAACAGCGGCGACTTTCGTGATGGCACTGCGGTAATTTTCCGCTGTACGCCGCAGTTTCTGCAATCCCGTTTGCTTATTGGCTGTATTTGACGCATTCGGCAGGTATACTCTGAAACCTTGACTTATTTTCCCTTAACTGACGGGAGTTGTTACACCCCATGCTGCAAGAAATTATGCCATTTGTTAGCCGGCACCCGATACTAAGCCTGGCCTGGGTTGCCCTGCTGGTTGCGGTGATCGTCATGACCTTTAAAAGCCGTTTCTCCAAGGTGAAAGAAATCGCCCGTGGCGAAGCAACACGCTTGATTAACAAAGAAGACGCTGTTGTGGTTGATACCCGCAGCCGTGACGATTTTCGTAGGGGCCATATCGCCAACGCGATCAACCTGACGGCGAGTGAGATCAAAAGTGGCAGCCTAGGCGAGTTGGAAAAGCACAAGGCTCAACCGGTTATCGTAGTCTGTGCCAATGGCACCACGTCACGCGAGCCAGCAGAAAACCTGAGCAAAGCCGGGTTTGAAAACGTTTATACCCTCAAAGACGGCATTGCCGGATGGAGCGGGGAGAACCTGCCATTGGCTCGTGGTAAGTAAATTTTAGTGTCGTTGAGGGGTTCCCATGGCTAACATTGAGATCTACACCAAGGCAACCTGCCCGTTCTGCCATCGCGCCAAAGCGTTGCTGAACAGCAAGGGGGCCGCTTTCAGCGAGATCGCCATTGATGGCGACAACCTGAAGCGTGAAGCGATGATTGCGCGCAGTGGGCGAACCACTGTGCCTCAGATTTTCATTGACGGCCAACACATTGGCGGCTGTGATGATTTACATGCACTCGATGCTCGCGGTGGGCTGGATCCACTGCTTTAAGCTGGCTGTCTATTCCCTGCTTCGGTAACGGGGGGATGACGGTCACTGAGTGTCAATAAGGATATTTAACCAAGGGTATTACACACATGTCAGAACAAAACAGCACCGAGATGGCTTTTCAGATCCAACGTATCTACACCAAAGATATCTCTTTCGAAGCGCCAAACGCTCCGCAGGTATTCCAGCAGGAATGGCAGCCAGAAGTTAAACTTGATCTGGATACCGCTTCCAGCCACCTGGCTGACGAAGTGTATGAAGTGGTACTGCGTGTTACCGTAACGGCCTCTCTGGGCGAAGAAACTGCATTCCTGTGTGAAGTTCAGCAGGCGGGTATCTTCTCTGTAGCCGGTATCGAAGGTACACAGCTGGCACATTGCCTGGGTGCATACTGCCCGAACATTCTGTTCCCGTATGCACGCGAGTGCATCACCAGCCTGGTTTCACGCGGTACATTCCCGCAGTTGAACCTGGCACCGGTAAACTTTGACGCACTGTTCATGAGCTATTTGCAACAGCAGGCGGAAGGCGAAGGTGCTGAACCACATCAGGATGCCTGATGAACACCGTCAATGCTTCAATGACCGTAATCGGTGCCGGCTCGTACGGCACCGCATTAGCCATTACGCTGGCGCGTAACGGCCACCCGGTAGTGCTGTGGGGGCATAACCCCGAACAGATTCAGATTATGCAGCGGGATCGCTGTAATCAGGCGTTTCTACCCGACGTCACTTTCCCAGATACCTTGCTGCTCGAAACCGATTTGGCCCGTGCGTTGGCCGCCAGCCGTGATGTGCTGGTGGTGGTGCCCAGCCATGTCTTTGGTGACGTGCTGCGCCAGTTGAAACCCCATCTGCGCCCGGATGCGCGTATTGTTTGGGCCACCAAAGGCCTGGAAGCCGAAACGGGCCGTCTGTTACAAGACGTCGCTCGCGAAGCGCTTGGGGCAGATATCCCACTGGCGGTAGTCTCGGGGCCGACGTTTGCCAAAGAGCTGGCGGCAGGTTTGCCAACGGCAATCGCCCTGGCGTCAACCGACGAGCAGTTTGCTGAAGATTTGCAGCAACTGCTGCACTGTGGCAAAAGTTTCCGTGTGTATAGCAACCCGGATTTTATCGGGGTGCAACTGGGCGGCGCGGTGAAAAACGTGATTGCCATCGGCGCGGGGATGTCAGATGGTATCGGTTTTGGCGCTAACGCGCGCACCGCACTGATCACCCGTGGTCTGGCAGAAATGAGCCGCCTCGGTTCTGCTCTGGGGGCCGACCCTTCGACCTTTATGGGCATGGCCGGGCTGGGCGATCTGGTTTTGACCTGCACGGATAATCAATCGCGCAACCGGCGTTTCGGTATTATGCTGGGGCAAGGTTTGGGCGTGCAGGAAGCGCAGGATAGCATTGGCCAGGTGGTCGAAGGCTATCGCAATACCAAAGAGGTGTTGGCACTGGCCAAGCGCCACGGCGTGGAAATGCCGATTACCGAGCAGATCTATCAGGTGTTGTACTGTGATAAAAATGCCCGCGAGGCAGCGTTGAGTCTACTTGGTCGCACCAAGAAAGATGAGAAACACAGTGCTTGACCTTAGGCACCTGTAGGGCAGTTTAACGTGCTCCTACGATTGGATTAGGCCACCTTGCCAGCACGCTGGTGAGGTGGCTTGTTTTGTGAGGCAGGAGAAATGCAATGTCGTCAGAAGAGTTAGAGCAGGTCTGGAGCAGCATTAAATCAGAGGCGAGAGCACTGGCTGATTGTGAACCGATGCTGGCTAGCTTTTTCCATGCGACCTTGCTTAAGCACGAAAACCTGGGGAGCGCACTGAGCTATATTCTGGCGAACAAACTGGCTAACCCAATCATGCCCGCAATTGCCGTTCGTGAAGTGGCAGAAGAAGCCTACCGTTCCGACGCGCAAATGATTGTCTCTGCGGCCCGCGATATTCTGGCGGTACGGCTGCGTGACCCTGCGGTAGATAAATACTCAACCCCCTTGCTGTATCTGAAGGGTTTTCATGCTTTGCAGGCTTATCGTATTGGCCATTGGTTGTGGATGCAGGGCCGTCAGGCCTTGGCAATTTACCTGCAAAATCAAATTTCCGTCGTCTTTGGCGTGGATATCCACCCGGCAGCCACCATCGGCTGCGGCATCATGCTTGACCATGCCACCGGCATTGTGATCGGTGAAACCGCCGTGGTGGAGAATAACGTCTCCATTTTGCAGTCGGTAACTCTCGGCGGTACCGGCAAGACCAGTGGCGATCGCCATCCCAAGATCCGTGAAGGGGTAATGATTGGCGCAGGGGCCAAGATCCTCGGCAATATCGAAGTGGGTAAAGGGGCAAAAATCGGTGCCGGTTCAGTGGTGTTGCAGCCCGTCCCTCCACATACCACGGCCGCCGGTGTGCCAGCGCGTATTGTCGGTCGCCCAGAGAGTGATACGCCCTCGATGGATATGGATCAGTACTTTAACGGTGCGAATCACGGGTTTGAATACGGCGACGGGATTTAACCGCCGCCATAGCGTTACTCCAGATAAAACACTTCACGCAGTGGCGAGCTAACCGGGCTGTGATCCGGGTTGCTCGGCATCACGTCACCCATAAAACGCCACCAGCGTTGGCAGGTGGCGGTATTGGCGACGGCATTCCAGCGCTCTTCCGATTCGATCACAACATAGCCAAACAGCAGGTTGCGTGCCTCATCCAGGAAAATGGAGTAGTGGTGCGCGCCGTGGTCTTTCAGCACCTGTTCCAATTCGGGCCAGATGGAGTTGTGGCGCTGCTGGTATTCGGCGTGAGCCTCCGGATTTACCTGCATCACAAAAGCTTTACGGATCATGGGGTCTCCTCTGGGATCACAGGGCGGCCAAATACAAGGTACGTATCTGTTCGCGATCGGCCTGACGTGGGTTGCAAGGGGCGCATGGATCGGCGAGCGCTTTATCCAGCCAGCCTTCAATATCCGTTTCTTTAATACCCAGCGCCGAGAACCCGGCCGGGATACCCACGCGTAACGAAAGCGCACGAATGGCGGCAATCGCCTGATGGCTGGCCTGTTCTTCGCTCATTCCCTGTGTATCTGCGCCCAGAGCCTGCGCAATACGGGCAAAGCGAGCGATCGCATTAGGCCGGTTAAACTCTTCGATCACCGGCAGCAGAATGGCATTACAGACGCCGTGAGGCAGGTTATGGGTAGCGCCTGGCTGGTGGGCCAGTGCGTGCACCAGGCCTAGCCCGGCGCTGTTGAACGCCATACCCGCCAGATACTGGCCGTAGGCCATCATTTCTCGGGCTTGCAGGTTTTTGCCGTCATCCACGGCGGCGGGTAGCCAGCGGCCTATCAGGTGGATCGCTTCTAACGCCGAGTGGTCGGTCAGTGGATGAGCTCCTACAGAAACGTAGGCTTCTATCGCGTGCGTCAGTGCATCCATGCCGGTGGCAGCGGTAACGCTGGCAGGAATATTCAACATCACCTGCGGATCGTCTACGGCAATGTCAGGGATGATATTGGTGTCGATAATCACTTCTTTGACCTGACGCTGGCTGTCGATGATCACCGCATTGCTGGTCATCTCGGCTGCCGTTCCGGCGGTCGTATTGATGGCCACCAGATGAGCGCCGGTGCTTTTGACTTTGCCAACGCCGGAGTAGGCGGTGGAAGGGCCAGGATTACCGGTAAGAATTTTTATCGCTTTAGCGGTATCTATCGGGCTGCCGCCACCGAAGGCGATCAAATAGTCACACTGCTGTTGTTTGAACGCCTGCCAGCCAAGCTGTACCAGCTCTTCGGTGGGGTTAGGGAAAACGTCGCTGAACAGGGTGTAGGGCAGATTGTGCTGCTGCATCGCGCTGAATAATCCTTCCAACAGCCCAAGTTCAACCAATTGGCCGTCGGTGACGATCAGCGCTTTGCCCCATTGCTTCTGTGCCAGCAGCTTGACCATATCTTCAATGGCACCGCTGCCGTGCAGACTGATTTTCGGTAATGCCAGCATAAAACTCATGTTATTGCTCCTGAAGTGGGAAAGCGTTGTGATGCGCCCGCCGTAGCGGACGCAGGGCACCGATTTCTCAATCTTTGAGCGCGGCGGCCAGTGGGGTAACGTTAAAGCGCTTGGCTAGCGCGCTTAACTGACTACCGGAAATGGTTTGTTTTTTGCCGCCCATCGACAGCACTTTCACCATGATCTCGGCCGATTTTTCAGCGGTGTCGATCAGGCCGAACGCATCATCCAGCGTTGGGCCGGAGCCGAAGATGCCGTGGAATGGCCAGAGCACCAGGCTATGTTCCCGCATTTGTTCAGCAGTCTGTGTGCCGATGCCGTCAGTACCCGGTACCATCCAGGGCACGATGCCGATGCCGTCCGGGAACACGACCAGGCATTCGGTGCTGCCTTCCCACAAGAGGCGGGTAAAGCTGGCATTATCCAGTTCCTGCACAAAACTCAGTGCGATCAGATTGGTCGCGTGGCAGTGCATGATGACGCGATCGCGGCCATCAGTGGCATTCATCCGCACGATGTGAGACTGAAAGTGGGCGGCCAGTTCCGAGGTGGGCAACCCCCCAACGAAAGCCCCCAGTGGATGTGGTAGGCCGTACCGTTGTGGTTCAGCTGTAGCAGGACCAGGTTTTCTTCCGGGGCCAACTGAACATTGCGGAAGAATTTGCCGGAACCGGTGACCAGGAACCAGCAGTTGGCCAGTTCGGTTGCCGGTTGTGTCAGTTCCACGCAGCGTGGTTCGGCGACAAAGTCGCTGCGGAAGGGTTCAACATCCTCCGCCATCAGGCGCAGGCTGACATTGCCACCGTTGCGTTCGTCCCAGCCTTTGAGCCACATATCACCGGTGGCTTTGATCATGCCCTGGATAAACCAGGAAGAAAGTATGCGTTGCATTGCGGCGTATCCTTAACGTTGGCTGAGAATCTGTTGTTCGTAGTTGCGTACGTTGTCGAGCCAGCTGGCATCAGCCGGGACATCGTTACGCTGGCAGTAGGTTTCCCACACCGCTTGCCATGGCAGGCATTTCTGTTCTTCCAGCAGGGCCAGGCGTGCGGTGTAGTCGCCACTCTCTTCGACCTTGCGCAGCATGTCGGTTGGCTCCAGCAGCGCACGCAGCAGGGCTTTCTTCATGTTGCGGGTACCGATCACCCAGGCGGCGATGCGGTTGATGGAGGCGTCGAAGAAGTCCAGGCCGATATGTACGCGGTTGAACAGGTTATGGCGCACGATCTCACCGGCAATGGCCTGGGTTTCGTCATCCAGCAGCACCACGTGGTCACTGTCCCAACGCACTGGGCGGCTGACGTGTAACAGCAGGCGTGGAACATACAGCATGGCGCTGGAGATCTTGTCGGAGATCACTTCGGTTGGGTGGAAGTGGCCTGCATCCAGACACAGCGCGGTCTGGCGGCTGGTGGCATAGCCGAGATAAAACTCGTTGGATCCCACGGTGTAGCTTTCTGCACCGATACCGAACAGTTTGCTTTCCACCGCGTCGATGTGGTGTGCCGGATCGAGTTTCTCGGCGAGCACTTCATCCAACGCGCTCAAAAGACGCTGGCGTGGTGCCAATCTATCGATCGGCGTGTCTTTCATGCCATCCGGGATCCAGATGTTCATGACCGAAGGGGTACCGAGCTGCTCACCAAAATAGGCGGAAACGCGGCGGCTGGCCTGGCAATGTTCAATCCAGAACTGGCGGATTTTTGGATCGGCATGGGAAAGGGTAAACCCATCGGCACTCAGCGGGTGTGAGAAGCAGGAAGGGTTGAAGTCTAACCCAAGGCGGTGCTGTTTTGCCCATTCCACCCAGTTTTTAAAATGACGAGGTTCAATCTTGTTGCGTGCTACCGGAGCATCGGACTCAAGGTAAATGGCGTGCAGATTCAGTCTCTTTGGGCCAGGGATCAGCGCTAGCGCCTGCTCCAGATCGGCACGCAGCTCTTTGGCGTTACGCGCCTTGCCAGGATAGTTACCGGTGGCCTGGATACCTCCGGTCAGTGAACCTTCCGGGTTTTCGAACCCCGCCACGTCATCCCCTTGCCAGCAGTGCATCGACACTGGCAGGGTATCCATGGCGCTAATGGCGGCCTCAACATCCACGCCAACGGCAGCGAAGCGCTGTTTTGCCAGTTCCCAGGCTTGATCGATAGAGCTTTTCATATGCAAAGTTCCTCAGGTAATTGACTCAACGACTGAAATTGCGACCAATGGGCAGCAAAGTCTGGATTGTCGCGAGGGGTGAAATGTTGCAGTGGGAAATTCTGCGCCACGATATGGCGGAATTGCCCGATGTCAGTGACGGCATCCAATGCCATCAATTGGCAGCCAACGTTGCCCAGTGTCGAGGCTTCGATTGGCCCGGCGCTGATCGCCAGCCCGCAGGCGTCGGCACACAGCTGATTAAGAAAATGGTTCTGGCTGCCGCCACCGACGATATGCAGGTGGCTGAGCGGGCGGCCATGCATCGTTGCCAGTTGTTGTGCAACCTGGCGATAGAGCATGGCAAGGCTGTCAAAGATGCAACGCACCAGCTGCGGCGCGGTTTCCGGCACGGGCATACCTTGTTCACGGCAACTGTCCTGAATGGTTTGGCACATGTTGGCCGGGTTGATGAAACGATCGTCATTGGGATTAATCAATGAACGGCAGGCCGGTTGTTGTGCTGCCAGGGCGATCATCGCAGGGAGATCGCAGATGTTCAGTTCCTGAGTGGCTCGTTGCAGTAGCCACAGGCCCATAATGTTTTTTAACACCCGGTAACCCGTTGCCCCACCTTCGTTTGTGATGTTCGCCGCCAGGGCTGCGGGGTGAACTACCGGGACCGGGCTTTCAATGCCCATTAGTGACCAGGTGCCAGAGCTGAGATAGGCTGCATCGGCATTCTGTAACGGGGTAGCGAGAACCGCGCTGGCGGTATCGTGAGTGGCCACCGCAATTACCGGGATCCGCTGGCCGCTGGCGCTGGCCCAATAACCAACGCGGTTGCCCGGTGGGGTCGGCTTACCAAACCAGCGTGTTGGCACACCTGCCCAGGCCAGCAGTTCCTGATCCCATTGATCACTTTCAATATTCAGTAGCTGCGTAGTGCTGGCATTGGTGTATTCCCAATTCAGCTCACCCGTCAGACGAAAATGCAGGTAATCCGGGATCATCAACAGATGGGCCACGCGCTCCAGCAGTTCTGGCTGTTGCTCACGCAAGGCCCGCAATTGGTACAACGTATTAAAAGGCAGGAACTGAATGCCGGTACGCTGATAGATATTGCGCCTGCCAAGCTCCCGCTGCGCTTTGGCCATCACCCCCTGTGTGCGGGCATCACGATAAGACACCGCCTGGCCGACCCGTTCGCCTTGCGCATCCAACAGGACAAAATCCACGCCCCAGGTATCGATACCAATACTGTCGAGATGGACGCCTTCTTCATCAAGCTGCGAGAGTGCCTGGCGGATATTGAGTTCCAACGCGTCCAGATCCCAGCAGTCTTGCCCGGCCCGATGTTGCAAACGGTTGGTGAAGCGACTGACTTCACGCAGTTGGAGCTGTTGCTGTTCCGGTTGATAACTGGCCAGCATCACTCGCCCGCTGGAGGCTCCAAGATCGATGGCGACAGTGTTGCGAATAGTCATGAGAGAAAGCCCGTAATTACTTGATGCGAGCAGTGTAGGAAGTTGCGGATAGCCAAGCCTTCTCACCACTGCCAGCGCCGGGAGGGGATTGGCAAAATGGCAAAGGTAAAGGTGAAGTAGCTCACAGTTTGTTATTCGGGTCGTTTTTCTACGGGTTGTGACCTTGTGCGCATTTCTTGACATTGCCCTGTCTTTCTTAAAAAACGCACAGTTTTAGCGCGGTTTTTGGTCAAAACTTTAAGGTATCTTCCCTGATGCTTCTCTTACTATCGATAACCGACGTAGCGCGGTAATCCCGCCGCGCCAAAGCATCGGGGGGTAAGATGAATCTATTGCACAGTAGTGACTTTTTCCCTTCCTGCAGCGCCCCCGTGGTGATCGAACCCCGCGAGCCGCAGCAGGCTTTCCCTGAGCATCATCATGATTTTTATGAAATTGTGATTGTCGAGCAAGGGGCTGGGGTCCATGTTTTTAATGGTAATCCTTATACTTTGAACAGTGGTTGCGTCTGTTTTGTGCGCGATCACGATCGCCACCTGTTTGAACAGACCGATGGCCTGACACTGACCAATATCCTGTTCCGGGCACCGGACGCATTTCGCTTTGTCTCCGGCATTGAGCAATTCCTGCCGCGTGAGCATGACGGGGTTTATCCCGCCCATTGGCGCGTCAGTCAGCAGGTGTTGCAACAGGTAAAAGGGTTGATCTCGTTACTGGCAAATGCGCCGACAGGCGATCGGCCAGAGGATATCGCGTTGCATGAAAGCTGGTTTATGCAACTGCTGGTGCAGCTGTGGCAAGGGTGCCTGGCCCGACAAGGGGACGACCAGGAGGGGCGCCTGCATCAGTTGCTGGATTGGCTGCAAGGGCATTATGCTGAACAGATTGAATGGCCCGAGCTGGCAGAGCGTTTTGCCATCCCGCTGCGTACGCTGCACCGGCAGTTGAAACATCACACCAACATGACGCCCCAGCGTTATCTGACTCACCTGCGCCTGCTGCAGGCTCGCCATTTGCTGCGTCACAGCGACAGCAGCATCACCGATATCGCTTTTCGCTGCGGCTTTGGTGACAGCAACCATTTCTCAACCCTGTTCAAACGTGAATTTACCTGTCCACCTCGTGCGTTGAGGGGGTTGCGCTAGAAGTGTGGAAATCGCGACCCTGTCAACTTCCCCCGGCTTAAGTTCGGCAATAATGCTCGGTCGTGATAAAAACAAAAGGTGTGCAGATGAGGGAGATATTACTGTTAGAGAGCCGAGACTATCTGCCCTCTGAACAGATGCCAGTGGCCGTTGCAGAGCGCTATCCCCAGGAGGGGTTTGCCACACACACCCATCAGTTTTGCGAGATTGTGATCGTTTGGCGCGGCAACGGGCTACAGGTTCTGAACGATCGACCCTACCGAATTACCTGCGGGGATATTTTTTATATCCGTGCCGGCGATAGCCACAGCTATGAGTCGGTGAACGATCTGGTGCTGGATAATATTATCTACTGCCCGGAACGCTTGCGGCTCAATGCCCAATGGGAAAACCTGTTGCCGCCGTTTGACGTGTCACACGAACAATACTGGCGGCTGTCTACCCAGGGCATGGCGCAGGCACGGCCAATTATCGCCCAGCTTTCGCAGGAGAGCCGCAAAACTGATTCGCTGTCAATTCAACTGACGGAAGCCTTGCTGTTGCAGTTGGCCATCGTGCTCAAGCGCTACCGCTATGCGGTAAATTGTGCGCACATGCTGCCAGATGGTGAGCAGTTGGATTTACTGATGGCGGCGCTGCAAGGTGGCATTGAAGGGAACTTTGATCTGCCGGTATTTTGCCAGCAGCATAACCTTACCGAACGGGCGCTGAAGCTCTTATTCCGCCAGCAAACCGGCATGACCATCAACCATTATCTGCGGCAGATACGCCTGTGCCAGGCCAAGCGCTTGCTGCGCCGCAGCGAGTTCCGCATCAGTGATATTGCTGCCCGATGCGGGTTTGAAGACAGTAACTATTTTTCTGTGGTGTTTACGCGCGAGGCTGGTATGACCCCACGCGAATACCGCCAGCGATTTGTCGCGTAGGGTTTTCCAACCCTCAGGACGCCATACCCAGACCCACGATGTTGGCCGCCAAGATGATCACCAGACAACCGATGCACAGTACGGCCACCGGTTTTCTGGTGCCGCATTTCCACTCTTTCAGCAGCAACCCGACGATACCGCCACACAGCACGTAGAAGCTCATGTGCAGCATCCAGCTCATATAATCATACTGCGCCGGGATCTTGGCATGGCCCCAGGCATAGAAGAAGAATTGCAGATACCACATCAGCCCGGCGAGCATGGAAAACAGCACGTTGGCGACCAGCAGTTTCTTCGGCAAAGAGAAGTCTGTCTTGACCGAGAGATTTTTCATGGTAGCCAGACGGATAAAACAATAACCCAGGTTGATCAGGGCACCGCCGCCCATGATGATCACATAACTCGGCAGTGCGACGTAAAGTGGGTCAATCCCCAGTGTGGCTGCCGCTTCGTGCATGGGTTTGGCGGCGTCCATGGCAAATGACATCCCGGCGGAGAAAATGCCGCACATTATCGCCAACGCCAACCCTTTTTTGAGGTTGAACTCCTCGGCCCGAATGCCCATGGCCCGTTCTTTCAGCAAGCCTGCGTAGCTGACGATCACCACACCGATCAAGGCAACAAATACCCCCGCCAGAGACATTTGGCCACCGGCAGTTCCGAACAGGACGGCAAAACGGCCTTGCAGCAGTGGGGTCATCAGCGTACCGATGATCAGCGTAATACCGATGGCGATACCAATCCCCATCGACATACCGAGATAGCGCATGGTCAGGCCATAGTTGATATTGCCGATACCCCACATGGCCCCGAACAGAAACACCGGCAGCAGCGTCGCTGCGCTGAATGAACCATAGTATTGCCAGAAATCCGGCAGCAGTACATAGCTGACAGCCCAAGGCAGGATCAGCCAGGATACAAAGCCACCAATGGACCACATGGTTTCCCAGGACCAACTTTTTACCTGTTTGAATGGCGCGTAAAAACAGGCGGCGCTGGCTGCCCCGACCAGGTGCCAGAGTATCCCTAGCAAAATAGCATTGTTCATCTTGTTATCCTTCGTTGTTGTTGGCGCAGTGGCGTAAAACGCTGAAACCACGGATGAACAGGAAGTCTAAAGAGACACAGATGAAGGAACCTTCAATTGGCTGCCGGGTGATTACCGAGCATGGCAAAATTCAGTGGGTGGGTATGTCGACGATCACAGATTTGGCAGGGCAGTGTTCGGGTGATGTTGGTATCACCCGATGGCGTTCTACTCTTTGAGCAATGCTCCTGCATAACCTAACTGCCGCCAGGCTTCGTAAACCACCACGGAGACAGCATTTGACAGGTTCATGCTGCGGCTCTGGGCCTGCATGGGTATACGGATTTTCTGTTGCGCGGGCAATGCATCAAGAATACAGGCTGGCAGGCCACGGGTTTCTGGGCCAAACAGCAGATAGTCACCAGCCTGGTAACTGACCGCGCTGTGAGCTGGAGTGCCTTTGGTGGTGAGGGCAAACAGCCGCTGCGGGTTTTCGCTGGCTAGAAAGGCGGCATAATCGGCATGGCGCCTGATGCTGGCAAATTCATGATAGTCCAGCCCGGCACGGCGCAGGCGTTTGTCATCCCACGGAAAACCCATTGGCTCGATCAGATGCAACTGGAAGCCCGTATTGGCGCACAGACGGATGATATTGCCAGTGTTCGGTGGAATTTCAGGTTCAAATAAGACGATATTCAGCATGTAAAAAGCCCCTCATGACGAGGGGCGCAGAATAGCAAAATCTTTGCGTGCTGGCGATTAGCGCTGATGCAGTGGCAACCACAGGACCAGACGTAGGCCGCCCAACGGGCTGTCTTCTGCTTTCACCCAGCCACGATGTTGGTTGACGGCAGCCTCAACAATGGCCAGCCCCAGGCCAGTGCCGCCAGATTGGCGATCGCGTGCCTCATCGGTACGGTAAAATGGCCGGAAAATCTGTTCACGGTCTTCCGGACTGACGCCTGGGCCATCATCGTCCACCACGATGGTGATCCCCTGATTATCGGCGCTGAATGCCACCGCTATACGTGTGTGGGAATAACGCAGGGCATTACGCACAATGTTTTCCAGCGCGCTGTCCAGGGCCCCTGCGTTGCCATAAAGGGTCCATGGGCCCGGCGGAGAGGTCACCTCCAACTGCTTACCCATTTGCTCGGCTTCAAAGCCGGCATTATCCAGCACATCGGCCCACAGTTCGTTGGCTTTCAGCAGCTCGCGCACCAGTTCGCTTTTTTGTTGCCCACGAGACAGCACCAGCAGATCGTTAATCATTGAATCCAGCCGTTGAGCTTCGGTTTCAATACGCGCCAGTTCATGGCCTTCGCCGTGGCGGCGGCGCATCAGTGCGGTAGCCAGTTGCAGGCGCGTCAGGGGAGTGCGCAATTCATGGGAGATATCGGAAATCAGCCGTTGCTGGGCTGTCATCATCCTTTCGAGCGCGCTCACCATCTGGTTGAAACTGGCTCCGGTGGCGAGGAACTCCTGCGGCCCAGCCTCCAGCTCCGGATGCTGTTTCAGGTTGCCGCGTGCGACATCATCGGCAGCATTTTTCAGTTTACGTGCCGGTTTGGCCAGGCTCCAGGCCAGCCACAGCAAGAGCGGGGCACTGATTAACATGGTGACAATCAGCAGCAACAGCGGCCGGTCGAACATCAGGTTGATAAAATCGGATTGTGAACTGTTGGCTGGACGGATCAGGTACAACTGATAGTTGTCTTCGCCATCGCGAACCGAGAAGGGCCCAACCAGCTCGACGCGGCCATATTTCTTCTTTTGTGGCTGGTCTGAGTTATCGGATTGACCGATAAAGTTGCGCACAATCTGCATTTCGTTGCGCTGCGCGCCGATCACTCGCCCTTCGCTGGTCACCAGCAGCAGACGTTGGCCCGGTGGTGCCCATTTATCAATGGCGCGGAACAGGCGGCGCCACCACATCAGATCGTTGGCCGGATCGTTTTGCAGCTCGGCCTCGACGTGCTGTTCCAGCATCAGCCCCTGCCGCTGCTCGCTGTCCAGCAGCGAGGTCATCTGGCGGGAGTCTAGCTTGGGCACCATCAACACCAGCATCAGCACCAGGGCTAATGTGAACCAGAAAATGGCGAAGATGCGTGCCGTTAAACTATTGATCATGTAGCAGATACCATCAGGTAGCCCCGCCCACGCAGGGTTTTGAACCACGGGTGGCCGTCTTTGCGATCCGGCAATTTACGCCGCAGGTTGGAGATATGCATATCGATGGCGCGATCGAATGGCGTCAGACGCTTACCCAGCACTTCCTGGCTAAGCAATTCGCGGGAAACCACCTGGCCGAGATGCTGTGCCAACAGATACAACAGGGTAAATTCGGTACCGGTCAGGTCGAGCACTTGCCCATCGAAACTGGCTTCCTGGCGGCCTGGGTTAAGTTGCAGGCCGTCAACGTCCAGCGTAGGGGCGCTGGTATCCACGTTCTGCTGCTGTTCGCTCCAGTTGGAACGGCGCAGAATGGCACGGATGCGGGCAACCAGTTCGCGATCGTTGAAGGGTTTCGGCAGATAGTCGTCGGCGCCCAGTTCCAGGCCAAGCACCCGGTCCAGTTCGCTGCCGCGCGCGGTCAGCATAATCACCGGAGTCTGATGGTGCTGGCGCAATTCCTTCAGCGTATCGATGCCGTTTTTCTTTGGCATCATAATATCGAGCAGCAGCAGATCGATGGAGCTGTCCAGCAGCGACAACGCCTGTTCACCGTCGTAGGCTACGACGATGTTAAAACCTTCCATTTCAAGCAGTTCTTTCAATAGCGAGGTCAACTCGCGGTCGTCGTCAACTAACAGAATTTTGTTCATTGTGATTTACCTCCTGAGGCAAAATACGTCATCAACTGTTGGCATTCCATGACTTTACGTAGTTTTACATGCACTGACGCATGTTTGCAGGTGCAGCGATACACTGCTCCTCGTTGATTAGCAAAGTGAGAAAGCTCGAGGAGTGAAAATGGTTAAGGTTACCGCAGTAGTTATGGCATCAATGTTGGCAATAGGTTCTACCGCTGCCTTTGCTGCTGATACTACACCGGAAACTACTTTGCCTCCTGCTAATGATTCTTTACTGCCAACGCCTGGTCAGAATCACATGTTCGATGGCGTCAGCCTTACCGAACAACAACGCCAGCAGATGCGCGATCTGATGCGCCAGGCTCGCTACGATGTGCCAGGAGTCAACGTAGCTGAAATGGAAACCATGCATAAGCTGGTGACCGCAGACAAATTTGATGAATCCGCTGTGTATGCTCAAGCGGAAAAGATGGCTCAGGAACAGGTTAAGCGCCAGGTCGAAATGGCCCGGGTACGCAACCAAATGTATAACCTGCTGACGCCAGAGCAAAAAGTATTTTAGACCAGAAACATCAGCAGCGTATGCAGCAGGTGCAGCAACAAATTTCTGGTTTGCAGCAAACTTCTGCCCAGAAGTTAAGTATGACCGAGTAGTCTCCAGTTTTTCCTTGCCATAGACACCATCCCTGTCTTCCCCCACATGATGTGGGGGTTTTTTTAACCCTGTATAATCTGTATCCTTAAAAAAAACAGGCTGTTAGCAGAGTTACAAAGGGCTGGGGCGTTTTCAAAAACGTTTGAGCGTGGGTACTATGTGGACACTCTCAAATACCTAACCCTCCTCTCAGCGGGCTTAACATCACCGCATTTTGCAGGTAGTCCGGCGCTAGATGAGCGTAGGCTATAGTCTGCTGTATGTTGGCGTGCCCCAAGATTTGTTGCAGCGCAATAATGTTGCCGCCATTCATCATGAAATGGCTCACAAAGGTATGCCGCAATACGTGGGTTGCCTAAGCAGGGGGAATTAAGCGGGTGATGTTTACCAAGCTGCGCACGGCACGGCCCAAGGCAACAGGGATGCTGCCGTGGTGGGGTTTGTTGGACGGGTTAAACGTATGGCCGAGGTGCATCACTATGGGTTGCGGGATCGGTCTTCGGTGTGGGTCCAGAGGTTAAGTATGAAGTAAGACCCCTACTTGGATATGGTCACAACGATATACCTATTATTGAATCTGCAGTGCTTGAGTATTTATTACAATCATAATAACTGTCAGTCACTTTATTCCTCTCTACAAGAGGGATGAGGTGATAGCAATCAAAGCTATACATTAACAATATAAATCAGAGCATATTACTAGCCTATTGGTCATTATGGTGATGTTGACGACGCAATCGCATTTTTTCACCCATTACATAGATGATATACCCTAACGCTATAATGAGCATCGATATTATCACATGAAATATTTCATTGTCGAATGATGGGCTTAATAGTAGATAAAGCAGGTAGCCAAGTGATAATGTGCCAAACATACCGCCAATGCCAATAAGAAGATTTGATGTAATATATGAAATGGAGACTGTAATTTAAATTGTGTAATTGCCTGTTTTTGATATGTTCTTCCTGACAATGGAGACAGGCAAATTATGGACGAAAAGAAACTTAAGGCACTGGCTGCCGAACTGGCTAAAGGCCTCAAAACCGAAGCCGATCTTAATGCGTTTTCTCGTATGCTGACCAAGCTCACCGTCGAAACGGCGTTGAATGCTGAGCTTACCGAACACCTTGGTCATGAAAAAAATGCCCCTAAAACAGGTTCGAATACCCGCAACGGTTACTCATCAAAGACGCTGCTCACTGATGATGGCGAGGTCGAACTGAATACACCCCGTGATCGCGAAAACACTTTCGAGCCTCAGTTAATCAAGAAAAATCAGACACGTATCACGCAGATGGACAGCCAGATTTTATCCTTGTATGCCAAAGGAATGACCACAAGGGAAATCGTTGCCACATTCAAGGAGATGTACGATGCCGATGTGTCACCCACGCTAATATCCAAAGTCACTGATGCCGTCAAAGAACAGGTCACCGAGTGGCAGAATCGCCCCCTCGACTCACTGTATCCCATTGTTTACCTTGACTGTATCGTGGTGAAAGTGCGTCAAAATGGTAGTGTCATCAACAAGGCCGTCTTCCTGGCTCTGGGGATTAATACCGAAGGTAAAAAGAACTGCTGGGCATGTGGCTAGCCGAGAATGAGGGAGCAAAGTTCTGGCTCAACGTGTTGACCGAGTTGAAAAATCGGGGGCTTCAGGACATCCTGATTGCCTGCGTGGACGGCTTGAAGGGCTTTCCAGAGGCGATAAACAGCGTTTATCCGCAAACCCACATCCAGTTATGCATTATCCACATGGTGCGTAACAGCCTGAAATACGTTTCGTGGAAAGACTACAAAGCGGTGACTAGCGTGCTGAAAACGGTGTATCAGGCCCCGACAGAGGAAGCCGCCCTGATGGCATTGGATAAGTTTGCAGGTATCTGGGATGAGAAATACCCGCAAATCAGCAAAAGCTGGCGTACCCACTGGGAAAATCTCAACACGTTCTTCGGTTACCCTGCGGATATCCGCAAGGCCATTTACACGACCAACGCTATAGAATCGCTGAACAGCGTAATCCGGCAGGCGATAAAGAAACGTAAGGTGTTCCCAACAGACGACTCAGTGCGAAAAGTGATTTATCTGGCGATCCAGGCAGCATCGAAAAAATGGAGTATGCCAATCCAGAACTGGCGGTTGGCGATGAGCCGCTTTATTATCGAGTTTGGTGACCGTCTAAACGAGCACCTTTAATACGCTGGCAGTTACACAGAATTATGGACAGGCTCTTGTTAATTGCTCACGGTATAAATAATATCGTTGAGAATGGCTACTTCCTGCTTTATCGAGAAAGTTATACCGGGCCTCTTAAGTTTATTTATGAAGGGGTGGGCGCTTTGTTCGGTATAGAGAAGAAAGATGCTGATGTTATCTATGCTTTTGTTGATTTAAGCATATCCATAAATGGCTTACTTGGCCTGCGATTAGACGAGGATGCAGTAAGGCTATATCGTTACATTGATACTGATCTGCTTTGGGGCTTAAAGGAAATGGGTATTAAAATGATGTCAAAAAAGAATTGTATTCGGAGTTTGTTGGCAGTATGAATACCTTAATTTCTCAATACGAAGCCTATTAGGAGCTTGTTATGAGTTATGCATACTCTGCGTTTTCTATTTTAACCCTAATTATTTTATATTTCGCAAATAAAAAACTAACATCATCACCTTATCCTCTTCATATTTTTTATGGATAATGATATCTCTCTTATTTGTGCTTTTCCATATGATAGTTTTAAGGTTGCATGTGATCCCTATTTTGGGTATTTCAGTCCCAGAAGATGATGATTTTATGTACTATGGTCCACTGCTCTATGCCATCTTAAGCGTAATAGTCAGCATGTTGGCACATGGTAAAGATAGAAAATAAGTTACAATTAATAACACTGCATTTCTTTTTAACTGAAAGCATGCTGACTTATTTAAAAATCTGTTTGGGATGGCGTTAACCATCCCTACGAACATCAATAGACTCTGTCATCCCAAATACTGTAACCACTGGTGCCTGCGATGTGGTGGCTCCATGTGATACTTTTGTATTTCAAAGAGACGGTTTCTTGCGGTTGCGCGCCGGTGTGGGTAATAGAATGGGGGTGCGAAGCCGAGATATCCGAAATGGTGGCATCAGTGAGTAAGATACTGAAATAAAGCTCTTGAGCACCGGAAGCATTGGTTCTGTAAAATTCAAACAAGGCTTCAAGAGATTCATTATTGGAAATAGCCACACCCAACAATGGCGAGGATTTATCGATAGGCTTGGTCAGTACGGCAGGGTGATGGCTGACATTCTGTTCCCTGGTCATCGAATGGAGAAGGCTATAAATCAGTATTTGGTCTAAATGACCTTCCTGCCCTTTATTACCAATGGAGTCCATGGAGGAACATCCTGCAGAAATAAGCCCTTGCTTTTTACCTTTCAACGTCAAATAGATTACGTTAGCCATTATTCAATATCCTTATATTAACAATATGACTTTGTGCCACCAGACGGACAGCGTTGTATCATTAAGTGAACCTACAGAATGTAACATAAGCGCCCATAATAAAACCCGCATAAAAACGCGGGTTTTCGGCGGTTATGGCGTTTCCCTGGTGTTGCCACAAGAAGCCCATTTACCCTAGAGGGAGGGCTAAAACCCGCCCAACCGATTCGCCAGATCAATAATCAAATATTGAACGGTGAAAACGATCGTTACCCCTGCATTGCGTTACCTCACTCATGCGGTTTGTTGTCTGGTAGGCCCTCCACCCGCCATCGTGTGCAGATCTGCACCGGGGAAGATGCCGATGCCACACTGTTTCCCCTCGATACCCCGGTACTCATCACCGATGTGTTGGCTGCCAGTGGCAAGGCCGGTAAGAAAGGCACCCAGGCCGCCGCCATGCGTGCCGCACAGGCCAAGTGGGAAAAGTTACAGCGCGGTGTGGCTGAGTTCTCGTTGTCCCCCGCCATGATGGCGGGGCTTTTTTGTCTGACATTCCGTTATACTAGGCCCATAAACTTTCTTTGGGACCCTTTATGGAACAGCAATATGCACGTCTGGTGCAATCCGCTGCTTTAGCGGCCACCGCCATGGCTTCCGTTTTGCTACTGATCAAAATCGTGGCCTGGTATCTCACCGGCTCGGTGAGCCTGTTGGCAGCATTGGTGGATTCACTGGTTGATATTGCCGCTTCATTGACCAACCTGCTGGTGGTGCGCTACTCGCTGCAACCGGCGGATGAAGAACATACTTTCGGCCACGGTAAGGCCGAGTCGCTGGCCGCGCTGGCACAAAGCATGTTTATTTCCGGCTCTGCCCTGTTCCTTTTCCTTACCGGCTTCCAACACCTTTATGCTCCACAACCCCTTAATGCACCCGGTATCGGGATGGGTGTTACGGTGATTGCGTTGATCAGTACCCTGATCCTGGTGACCTATCAACGCTGGGTCGTAAGAAAAACGCGTAGCCAGGCGGTGCGAGCCGATATGCTGCATTATCAGTCAGATGTCATGATGAATGGTGCTATTCTGGTCGCGCTTGGGCTAAGCTGGTATGGCTTTCACCGTGCGGACGCGCTGTTTGCCCTGGGGATTGGGGTTTATATTCTCTACAGTGCGCTGCGTATGGGGTATGAAGCGGTACAATCTTTGCTGGATCGCGCTTTACCGGATGAAGAGCGCCAGGTGATTATCGATGTTGTCACATCCTGGCCGGGGGTGAAAGGGGCACACGATCTGCGTACGCGGCAGTCTGGGCCAACGCGCTTTATTCAGCTACATCTGGAAATGGAAGACTCTTTGCCGCTGATGCAGGCGCACATTCTGGCGGAACAGGTGGAGCAAGCGCTATTGCACCGTTTTCCTGGTGCGGACGTCATTATTCACCAGGATCCTTGTTCTGTTGTTCCTTCAGGTCGGCAGGGTCATTGGGAGCTATAATCAAGCAACATGGTCCAATGTTTTATGGATAGATGGATATTGAGTTAGCTCAGCGTGCCATGTGGCGTTTTTACCTAGTTATTGCGTGACCTGAATCAATTCAGCTGGGTGTTTTTGTTATAATATCCAGCAATAAAAGCCGTAAAACTGGTTTTTCACCGTCGTAAAGTGCCAGGGTGATCGGTGAATACAGAATTCTTAAAAAATTGTATCTACAAGTTTAGAGGTAGTCATGATCAAGAAAATCGGTGTACTGACGAGTGGCGGCGACGCCCCAGGTATGAACGCGGCCATTCGTGGTGTTGTGCGGTCTGCGCTGTCAGAAGGTCTGGAAGTGTTTGGTATTCACGATGGCTACCTTGGTTTGTACGAAGATCGCATGGAGCAATTAGACCGCTACAGCGTGTCTGACATGATCAACCGCGGCGGCACCTTCCTGGGCTCTGCGCGTTTCCCTGAGTTCAGAGATGACACCGTACGAGCCAAGGCAATTGAAAACCTGAAAAATCGTGGCATCGATGCTCTGGTTGTCATCGGCGGTGACGGTTCCTACATGGGGGCAAAACGCCTTACCGAAGAAGGTTTCCCATGTATTGGCCTACCGGGCACCATCGATAACGACGTAGCAGGTACCGACTACACGATTGGTTTCTTCACCGCGCTGGAAACCGTGGTAGAAGCAATTGACCGCCTGCGTGACACCTCTTCGTCGCACCAGCGCATCTCCATTGTAGAAGTGATGGGGCGCTATTGCGGCGACCTGACCCTGGCTGCAGCCATTGCTGGTGGTTGTGAGTTTATCGTGCTGCCGGAAATTGACTTCAACCGTGACGATCTGGTTAAAGAAATCAAAGCCGGTATTGCCAAAGGTAAAAAGCACGCCATCGTGGCGATCACCGAGCACATCTGTGATATCGATGAGCTGGCACGCCATATTGAGCAGGAAACCAAGCGTGAAACGCGTGCAACCGTGTTGGGCCATATCCAGCGTGGCGGTTCACCGGTTGCCTATGATCGCATCCTGGCTTCCCGCATGGGTGCCTATTCCATCGAGTTGCTGCTGCAAGGTTACGGCGGCCGTTGTGTCGGTATTCAGAACGAAAAGATGGTGCATCATGACATCGTTGACGCGATCGAAAACATGAAGCGTCCGTTCAAGGGCGATTGGCTGGACACGGCGAAAAAGCTGTACTGATACGCTATCGGATTGCTGCCAAAGAGCCTCCATTTTCGGAGGCTTTTTTTATGTCTGAGGCCGCTATATTCCAGAATGGTCTATCCCAACATTTTTTATTCTTTAATTGCGATGAAAATTTCTGGCAGGCTCTGATGCTTAATCAACCGATTGAGGTTGCGTCATTTTCTAGGGGACTTGCAATGCGTAAATGGGGTGTGGGTTTGACTTTACTGCTGCTGGCATCGGGCGCTGTGGCGCAAGATATTCAATTGCTGAATGTCTCATACGATCCAACGCGTGAGTTCTATCAGGAATATAACCAGGCGTTCGGTAAATATTGGCAGCAGAAAACCGGCGATCAGGTCACGGTACGTCAATCACACGGCGGTTCCGGCAAGCAGGCGACCTCGGTAATTAACGGGATCGAAGCCGATGTGGTCACGCTGGCGCTGGCCTATGATGTGGATGCCATTGCCGAGCGTGGGCGTATAGATAAAGAGTGGATCAAGCGTCTGCCAGACAACTCTGCGCCTTATACCTCAACCATTGTCTTCCTGGTGCGCAAGGGCAACCCGAAGCAGATCCATGACTGGGCCGACCTGGTAAAACCCGGTGTATCGATCATCACCCCGAACCCAAAAACCTCTGGCGGTGCCCGTTGGAATTATCTGGCCGCCTGGGGCTATGCGTTGCGCCACAATAATGGCGATCAAGCCAAGGCTCAGGAGTTCGTCAAACAGCTGTACAGGAATGTGGAAGTACTGGATTCAGGAGCGCGTGGGGCAACCAATACCTTTGTGGAGCGTGGCATTGGTGATGTATTGATCGCCTGGGAAAACGAAGCTTTGCTGGCGGAAAAAGAGCTGGGCAAAGATAAATTTGAAATCATCACCCCGAGTGAATCTGTCCTGGCAGAACCGACGGTCTCGGTAGTTGACAAGGTGGTGGATAAGCGTGGCACCCGTGATGTGGCTACTGCTTACCTGAAATATCTGTATACAACCGAAGGCCAGACTATCGCGGCCAAAAATTACTACCGACCGCGTGATGAGGCTGTGGCAGCCAAATTTGCCGAGCAGTTCCCCAAACTGAAACTGTTTACCGTGGATGATACTTTTGGCGGCTGGACGCAGGCGCAGAAGGTGCACTTTGCTACTGGCGGCGTGTTTGACGAAATCAGCAAACGTTGAGCCAATTAGCTTGGCAATAAAAAACCCCGGCGTGCCGGGGTTTTGCTATTTCAGGCCAGATTAAATCAGGCTTTTTTCGCTAATGCAGCGGCTTTGACGATCACGGCGAAAGCGTCTGCTTTCAGCGATGCGCCGCCAACCAGCGCGCCGTCGATGTCTGGCTGAGCAAACAGCTCTGCGGCATTCTTATCGTTTACAGAACCGCCGTACTGGATGATGACTTCAGCAGCAACCGCAGCGTCCTGTTTGGCGATATGATCGCGGATAAATTTGTGTACCGCCTGGGCTTGCGCAGGGGTGGCGGATTTACCGGTACCGATCGCCCAAACTGGTTCGTAAGCGATAACGGTGCCTTTAAACGCTTCAGCGCCCTGGGTTTTCAGTACAGCGTCGATCTGGCGAGCGCAAACTTCTTCGGTTTTACCTGCTTCGTTCTCGGCTTCGGTTTCGCCGATACACAGCACTGGGATCAGGCCAGCAGCTTTCAGCACGGCGAATTTCTCAGCGATCGCTTCATCAGTTTCTTTGTGATAAGTGCGACGCTCTGAGTGGCCAATGATGATGTATTGTGCGCCCACATCTTTGAGCATGGTGGCAGAGACTTCGCCAGTGAATGCGCCAGACAGGTTGATGTCAACGTTCTGTGCGCCCAGTGCGATGCGGCTACCGCCCAGTTCGTGCTTGGCCAGGTCCAGGTACATGACCGGAGGCGCGATAGCAACCCCACAACCGTCAACGCTGCTCAGTTCTTTGCGTAGGGCGGCAATCAGTTCGTTAACCATGTGAACGCTGCCGTTAAGCTTCCAGTTACCCATAACTAATGGATGACGCATGTTTTTTCTCCAACAAAGGGACGCGAGAGTCTAAATGACAACTGCCGGACCGGCAGTTTACCTGCCCAACAGTATAGAGATGAATCGATGCAAAGGCTTTGCTTTTTGTCATTTATTACGGTGCAATCAGGGTTCAGAAAGCGCTAGCTTAATCGGTTCAACAGCGAAGGTAATGCCCTTATCGCCGTTATCTGCCACCACATAGCGAATCGCCCCAACCTGTTGCTGATAAAAGTACGATCCTTTGCCTTTTTCCAGCAGATTGCTCACTTTGATGATGCTTTCTTCTACCGTTAGCGCTGGTTCAAACTGGCGCATCAGGGCGGCCATATAATTGATCGCAATAGCTCGTGCTGGTTTCTCTTCATTGCCCTGTAACAGCAAATGAGTGATTTGCATCGTTTTGATTTTACCGGTGCCTTTTTCCAGTGCGGTGGAGGCATACAGGTTTTCGTTAAGCTTGCTGGCTGCGCGGGTTAATAGAGGCGAGTCATCCTCTCTGGAAGGGATAACCCGAAACTCGCCAATCGGCAACGTCGGGTTGTCGCGATTGTATTTTTCGCGAAACTGCACCACCGTCAGATCAAATGTGGGTGCTCCGGCCAGCAGATAAGGCGCGTTCGCTGGCGCCGGGGTTATCGCATCTGGTGGATCGGCCAGGGCGCAACTGATGCCGGAAAACAGGCAGGCAATAACGATGAATTTTCTCAGCATGGCATAAAGTATCGGTAACAAAGATGGCTCCGATTAAAACGATAACCAGGGGGAATTGTCAAAAATTCCTGCTGGCTCCCGTTTGCTGAAAGACCAAGTCGTGCGATGGTTTGCGTTCTGCCGGGGTAACTCAACACGGCATCGCCTATGTTACACTGCGGCGCAGAATATGGGCAGGCCAAGAGTGCATGAATCAATGACTTTACAGCAGTGGTGTTTTTCATTAAATGGTCGTATCGGGCGGCGTGATTTTTGGATCTGGATGGGGGCGTGGGTGGTATTGATGGCCGCAGCCTTCACATTGGCTAACTACGATGTTGTCGCGATCCAATCCATTGCCTTTTTCATTGTGGCACTGATGTGGCCAACGGCGGCGGTGATAGTCAAACGCCTGCACGATCGCAATAAAAAGGGTTGGTGGGCGTTGCTGTTGATCCTGGCCTGGATGTTGGCGGCCGGAAATTGGCAAATGTTGGCCCCGATATGGCAGTGGGGCGTCGGGCGTTTTATCCCTACGCTGATTATGGTGATGATGGCTATCGATCTGGGGGCGTTTGTGGGTACCGAAGGGGATAACCGGTTCGGCCCTGAGGCCAAACCGGTAAAATTCCGCTGAATTACCAGTAATGTTCGCTGGTGATATGCCCGGGCTTGCGGCGCAGGTGTTTGCGCATTTGGCGATGTTCTTTCAGCGTTTGTTGGGTATCCCGCACCATCTGCGGGTTGCCACATAGCATCACATGGCTGGTTTCGGCATCGATGGTCAGGCCCACCGCTGCTTCCAGCCGCCCATCTTCGAGCAGGGCCGGGATACGCCCGGTCAATGAACCGGCCACCTCTTCGCGGCTGACCACGGTCTGAATGCGCAGTTTGCCGTTATAGCGTTGCTGAAGTTGCTGCATCAGTGGCAGGTAGCTGAGATCCTGAGCCTTGCGTGCGGCATGAACCAGCACCAGATTGTTGAACCGCTCCAGATCTTTGCCTTCCTGCAGGATAGACAGGTAAGGGCCGATCGCCGTACCCGTCGCCAGCATCCACAAGGTTTCGCAATCAGGCACTTCTTCCAGCACAAAGAACCCTGCCGCCTCTTTGGTGACCAAAACTTCTGAGCCGGGCTGCAGTAGGTTGAGCCTTGGGCTGAGTTTCCCTTCGGGTACCGTGACCAGGTAAAACTCCAGATTAGGGTCGCTGGGGGCATTGACGTAAGAATAAGCACGCTGAACGCGTTCGCCTTCGATTTCCAGCGCCAGTTTGGCAAATTGCCCGGCGGTGAAACTGTCGATCGGGGCGTTGACGGTGATGCTGAACAACCCATCAGTCCAGTGTTGCACCTGTGTCACTTTGCCATTAACCCATTCAGCCATACTTTTAATGCTCCCGCGGTCGAATCAAATAAGCACAATGTCGTGAGCCGGAAATGGCATGCGCGGTGCGCTCTATCCGGTAACCCCTGCCGAGCAGGCGATGGAACAGCTGCATTTCGGAGTTGCACAGGTTGCTGCAGGTATGTGCTGCAACGCCGATTGGGCAGTGGTTTTCTACCAGCAGCATACCTTGCGGATGATCCAGCAGTTCCGCCATGTAACCGTCGTGCTGGCGCAGGCGAACCAGGCGGGCGAGCTTGCCGAGATGATTTTCTTCCTCAGCCAGCTCATTGGCATAGCGTTGGTAAAGTTTATCTTCCCGCGCACGGATCAACTTCTCCAGGCCTTCAGCACCGAACAGCTCATGTGCCGACTCCAACAACACCGATGAAAGCCGGTCGTGGCGATCGGCAAACTGGGCATGACCCTGCGGGGTAAGCGACCAGAAGCGTGTTGGGCGGCCTACTTTGGTGCGCGCTTCCTCGTAGCAAACCAGCTCACGTTGTTCAAGGGATTGCAGATGCTGGCGGATACCCATCGGCGTGATTTCGAGCCGCTCTGCCAGCATTTTGGCAGAATGGGGACCCAAGGTTTTTAACTGTAATAAAATCAGCTCTGGTGTCTTCATAAACCCAATCCCTGTGGCGGTATCTTATTGCAAGTTGATGGAAATAATTATCGATTAAATGCTAAAGCGACGCTATTGCAAGCTTATCATTTTTAACTCTTTCTTGTTATACGTACAGTTTAATTTACGAGACTGGTCGCGATTAATGCCAGTGTGATGGCGATCTATATTTGTCTGAAGCTCGCTAAAAAAAGCAGATTTGTTAGCTTATGCGCCGCAAGGATGACGCTATGTGGTTCCCCCTGAGATATGGGCGTGAATGAGCGTTGTTAAGACGGATACGTAATGAAGATAATGAGAAAAATTGAAAACTTTCACCTGTTGGTGATGCTGATCCTGCTGGTCGCAGTCGGGCAGATGGCACAAACCATTTATGTTCCCACCATTGCTGATATTGCCCACGATCTTTCGGTGCGAACCGGTGCCGTGCAGCGCGTGATGGCGGCTTATCTGATGACTTATGGTTTCTCGCAGCTGATTTATGGGCCGCTTTCCGATCGTATTGGTCGCCGCCCGGTGATCCTGGCTGGGATGGTGATTTTCCTGCTGGGAGCTACGGGTGCTTTGCTGGCGAGCAGTTTAACTATGTTGGTCGCCGCGAGCGCCATTCAGGGGATGGGAACCGGCGTTGCTGGCGTGATGGCCAGAACCATGCCACGCGATCTGTATGCCGGCACGGCCCTGCGTTATGCCAATAGTTTGCTGAATATGGGGATCCTGGTCAGTCCGTTATTGGCCCCGGTGATGGGGGAGCGCTGGCGATGGTGTTTGGCTGGCGGGCCTGTTATGCCTTTTTATTGGTGCTTTGTGCCGGTGTGGCCTTCGCCATGTTCCGCTGGTTGCCGGAAACCCGGCCACAGCTGACGGAAAAACGGCGCATGCTTGCCAGTTTCCGCCAGTTGTTGGCAGATAGCACCTTCAGTTGCTATCTGGTGATGCTGATCGGTGCTCTGGCCGGGATCGCCGTCTTTGAAGCCAGCTGTGGGGTGTTGATGGGCGGGGTGCTGGGGCTGAGCGGTTTGACGGTCAGTATCCTGTTTATCCTGCCAATCCCGGCGGCGTTTTTCGGAGCCTGGTATGCTGGCCGCGAGGGTAAATCATTTCACAGCCTGATGTGGCATTCGGTGATCAGTTGCCTGTTAGCTGGGGTAATGATGTGGATCCCCGGCTGGTTCGGTGTGATGAACATCTGGACACTGATCGTGCCTGCTTCCCTGTTCTTCTTTGGTGCCGGGATGTTATTCCCCTTGGCCACCACTGGCGCAATGGAGCCATTCCCCTATCTGGCCGGTGCTGCGGGTGCGCTGGTCGGGGGCATGCAGAATATGGGGTCAGGCCTGGCAACCT
Organism: Serratia sp. L9; assembly: GCF_050632285.1. Taxonomy (NCBI): domain Bacteria; kingdom Pseudomonadati; phylum Pseudomonadota; class Gammaproteobacteria; order Enterobacterales; family Yersiniaceae; genus Serratia; species Serratia sp. L9. The sequence continues at coordinate 1,291,621 of NZ_CP192591.1, forward strand.
GGCTTTCGGCCATGTTGCCGCAAACCGGGCAATTCAGTCTGGGGCTGCTGATGTTTGCTATGGCGCTGTTGATGTTGCTGTGTTGGTGGCCGTTATCCAGCCGCATGCAGCATCAGGGGCATGCGGCATGACAGGGATGGGCTCAGCAGGCTGAGCCCTGTCAGTTTACAGCAGGAATTCGTGCAGCGCGGCGTCTTTGCGATCCAGATAATGGGTTGAGCGGATGCGGCGGATGGTGCGAGATTTACCACGGATCAACAAGGTCTCGGTGGTCGCCATATTGCCCTTGCGGGTAATACCTTCCAACAGATCGCCTTTGGTGATGCCGGTTGCAGCAAAGATTACGTTGTCATTGCGGGCCATTTCATCCAACACCAACACCTTATCGGTTTCGATGCCCATTTCTTTACAACGGGCGAGTTCCTGCTCACCGATGCGGCGGTTTTCTTCGTTGTCGCCTTTCACCTGATGACGAGCCAGCAGGCGGGCTTGCATGTCGCCATCCAGCGCCCGGATCACCGCTGCGGAAATCACCCCTTCCGGAGCGCCACCGATGCCGTACATGACATCCACTTCGCTCTCTGGCATACAGGTCAGGATTGAGGCCGCGACGTCGCCGTCGGGAATAGCGAAGACTTTCACCCCAAGCTGCTGCATTTGAGCGATCACTGCGTCGTGGCGCGGTTTTGCCAACGTGATCACCGTTAATTCAGCCAGCGGCTTACCAAGACGGATGGCGATATTGTTCAGGTTCACAGCCAACGGCAGATTAAGGTCGATAGCGCCGCGTGCCTGTGGGCCAACCACCAGCTTTTCCATGTACATATCGGGGGCGTGCAGGAAGGTGCCACGATCGCCCACTGCCAGTACCGCCAGCGCGTTGGATTGCCCCATGGCGGTCATTCGGGTGCCTTCGATCGGATCGACTGCGATATCCACAGCGTCTCCTTGCCCGGTCCCGACGTTTTCGCCGATATACAGCATCGGTGCTTCATCGATTTCACCTTCGCCGATCACGATACGGCCATCGATATCTACTCTGTTAAGCATAATGCGCATGGCATTGACGGCGGCACCGTCGGCAGCGTTTTTGTCGCCGCGCCCCAGCCATTTGTACCCCGCCAGAGCGGCGGCTTCGGTAACGCGGGAAAATTCGATGGCTAATTCACGTTTCATGGCAAACCTGTCAGTGATGAAAAGGAAGAAAATATCGGCAAAGTTTACCACAGGGTCATAGCGGCAGGGCGGGGCAAAAAAACGCTGCCCGAAGGCAGCGCATCAACCGGATAAAACGACAACGTCGTTTATTCGTGATCTTCCCAGGCTTGGGCGCGAGCCACGGCCTTTTTCCAACCGCTGTAACGGTAGTTACGCTCGGTGGTTTCGATCCCAGGGCGGAATTCACGCTCGATGTTGGCCTTGCTCTTCACTTCATCCAGATCGCTCCAGTAGCCAATCGCCAGCCCTGCCAGGTAAGCGGCACCCAGTGCGGTCACTTCCCGCACCTCTGGACGCTCAACGCGAGTTCCCAGAATGTCAGACTGGAACTGCATCAGGAAGTTGTTGGCAACGGCACCCCCGTCCACTCGCAACGACTTCAGGCGGGTATTGGCATCAGCCTGCATGGCATCCAGCACGTCTCGGGTCTGATAAGCGATAGATTCGAGCGTGGCGCGGATGATGTGGTTGCTGTTCACACCACGGGTCAGGCCAAAAATAGCACCGCGAGCATACGGATCCCAATAAGGAGCACCCAGGCCAGTAAAAGCAGGTACCACGTACACACCGTTGCTGTCTTTTACCTTGGTAGCAAAGTATTCGGAATCAGCGGCATCGCTGATCAATTTCAATTCATCTCGCAGCCACTGGATAGACGCACCGCCAATAAACACGGCACCTTCCAGCGCGTAGTTCACTTCACCGCGTGGACCGCAGGCGATGGTGGTCAGCAGGCCATGGCTGGAACGCACCGCTTCTTTACCGGTGTTCATCAAGAGGAAGCAGCCAGTACCGTAGGTGTTTTTTGCCATGCCCGGTTGGACACAGAGTTGGCCATACAGCGCCGCTTGCTGGTCACCGGCGATCCCGGCGATAGGAATACGCGTACCGCCTTTACCCCCGATGTTGGTCTGGCCATACACTTCTGAAGATGGACGCACTTCTGGCAGCATGGCGCGTGGAATATCCAGAGCTTCCAGCATGCGCTCATCCCAATCCAACTGGTGGATGTTGAACATCATGGTACGAGAGGCGTTAGTGTAATCGGTCACATGTACCCGCCCTTGGGTCATTTTCCACACCAGCCAGGTATCTACGGTACCGAACAGCAGTTCGCCACGCTTGGCGCGTTCGCGGGAACCTTCAACGTGATCGAGGATCCATTTGACTTTGGTGCCCGAAAAATAAGGGTCAACCACCAGGCCGGTGTTGTGACGGATATATTCTTCCAGGCCATCACGTTTGAGTTTTTCACAGATATCGGCAGTGCGGCGGCATTGCCAGACGATAGCGTTATAAATCGGTTTACCGGTCTCTTTTTCCCAGACAATGGTGGTTTCACGCTGGTTGGTAATGCCGATACCGGCTATCTGATCGGAATTGATATCGGCCTTGGCCAGCACCTCCACCAGCGTAGAGCTCTGCGATGCCCAGATTTCCATCGGGTCATGTTCTACCCAGCCGGCTTTCGGGTAGATTTGCGTGAACTCACGTTGCGAAACCGCAACAATATTGGCGTCATGATCGAGGACTACGGCACGCGAACTGGTGGTTCCCTGATCGAGAGCAACAATATATTTTTTTCGGTTGTCATAAGTTTAATCCTGCTGTTGTTAACCGTTAAAACTGTGCCAATCACACGTTATGCTGTTCTGCTTTGGCGGTGGGTTGTTCTTCCTCAGCGCAAACGTCACAAGGCAGGTGGCGGCCAATCAGCGCGCGATAGCCAAAGGCACCCAGACCGGCACCGAGGATAGGGCCGAAGATAGGAACCAGGAAGTAAGGTATATCGCGAGCTCCGGTGAAGGCAACCTCGCCCCAACCTGCCAGGTAGGCGAACAGTTTCGGGCCGAAGTCACGTGCCGGGTTCAGCGCAAAACCGGTCAATGGCCCCATAGAGGCACCGATGACGGCAATCAGAATGCCGATCAACAGCGGCGCCAATGGGCCACGTGGGATACCGTTGCCATCATCGGTCAGCGCCAGGATCAGGCACATCAGGATAGCGGTGATTACGGTCTCAACCAGAAAGGCCTGGCCGACGGAGATATGCGCGTTTGGATAGGTGGAGAAAATACCAGCCAGTTCCAGGCTTTCGTTGCTGCCACGCACCATCTGGTGGGCAGCTTCAAAATCAAAGAACAGGTTGTAATAGAGTCCGTAGACCAGCGCTGCTGCGCAGAAGGCGCCGGCAATCTGCGCAACGATATAAGGGAATACTTTGCGTCCATCAAAGCAGGCAAACAACCACAGGGCAAGCGTGACTGCCGGGTTCAGATGCGCGCCAGAGATGGCGGCTGTCAGATAGATGGCCATGGCGACGCCCAGACCCCAGATGACACTGATTTCCCACTGACCGAAGCTGGCCCCTGCCAGTTTCAGCGCTGCAACACAACCTACGCCAAAGAAGATCAACAGACCGGTGCCGAGGAATTCTGCGATGCACTGGCCTTTCAAGGTCGGACTGATGGTTTGGCTCATAAAATTTTTGTCCTGCAGACGACGGTTATAGATTCATACCCTCTCGGGTATGCAGGCCAGGCGCATGTTGCGCGTTTGGCCCAGGATTACAGTTTCTTTCATTTCGCCTTCTTATCGATTGAAGGCGTGATGTGAATTTATCGTTAACGAACATAAACGAGAAATAGCGAAATCAAAATGTGTGTCCTTCGTCATAAAATTGAGCGATTTCGCGTCGTTCTGTGTTCTTTCTGCATCATAAAACTGTGATCTGACCAGTATTCTGGTTTCCTTTTATTAACAAAAACTGAGCTGTCCATCAGGGATTTTCAGTTTTGGCTGATAGTAGCAGCAGGAAATTTGCAACAGACTGCGCTTTGGGCCGGTATGTTGCTAGACACTGAGAGGCAGGCTACTTACAATCGTTTTTATTGTAGGAGCGTTTTATCAAGACAGGCGCGTTTTCCTGTCACTTGGCGCGAGCATATTCGCAGCCGCCGCAACCAAAGTTGCGGCGCTACTTATAGATGTACGCCTTGCTACCATGAGGGGACTGAAGAATGTCATTTGAAGTATTTGAAAAACTGGAAGCAAAAGTTCAGCAGGCGATCGATACCATCACTCTGTTACAGATGGAAATTGAAGAGCTTAAAGAGAAGAATAATTCCCTGTCTCAGGAAGTTCAGAGTGCAGCTGGCAATCACGAATCACTGGTGCGTGAAAACCAACAGTTGAAAGAAGAGCAGCACGTGTGGCAAGACCGCCTGCGGGCATTGCTGGGCAAAATGGAAGAAGTCTGATCCGTAAGCCAAGATCGAAAAGGGCGCCTAGGCGCCCTTTGTCATATTCTGCAGTTACTCGATGTCGAGCGGATCTTCGGAAAGGATGATGCCGGTGTTGTCGGCATACAGGTGATCGCCAGAGAAGAAAGTGACACCGCCAAAATTGACGCGAATATCGCTCTCACCCACACCCTCACTGGTTGCGCCCACCGGAATGGCGGCCATCGCCTGAATGCCGATGTCCAGTTCTTCCAGATCGTCCACCTGGCGCACTGCACCGTAAACCACAATGCCTTCCCACTCGTTCTGAGTTGCCAGGCGAGCCAGTTCTGCGTTGATCAGTGCACGGCGTACGGAACCGCCGCCATCAATCAATAACACGCGGCCACGGCCGTTTTCTTCGAGCAGTTCAAACAACAGGCCGTTATCCTCAAAGCATTTCACCGTCGTGATTTGCCCGCCAAATGAAGTACGCCCGCCAAAATTGGAGAACAGAGGCTCAACTACGTTGACCTCTTCCTGATAGATATCGCAAAGTTCGGAAGTATCGTATTTCATAGGATTTTACGTCTGTTTGCCGCTGGAATAACCAGTATATCCCTTTATTCGCCCTGTTGGCAAAATCATCAGCGTCGGGAGGCTTCCCGGCCACTGATGCAATGGTTAGCTGAGTACGACACCGATGGCGAACAGAACGTTGGCCAGCAATGCTGCCTTGACCATATGCTCAAGCATTGGGCGCATACCGATAGCCGTTGGATCGCGCAGTACGCGCAGACCGTGGCGGAACAGTAACGGAATGGCTAATACAAACAGCCAGCCCCACAGGCCTTGTAAATTGATCAGGGTAAACAGGGCGAAGCAGGTCACGGCGGCGATCAGCAGCAATACGTGATAGTAGCGTGCATTCTGCGGGCCAAGGCGGACTGCCAGGGTATTTTTACCGTTGAGGCGGTCGCTTTCGATATCGCGCAGGTTATTGATGTTCAGTACCGCCGCAGCCAGCAGGCCACAGGCCGTCGCGGGCAGCATTACGATGCTGTCAAAAGTGTGCGTTTGCAGATAGTAACTGCCTGCTACGCTGAGCCAGCCGAAGAACACCAACACCGAAATATCGCCCAACCCCAGATAGCCATAAGGCTTGGTGCCGACGGTATAGGTAATGGCCGCGACGATAGCTAACCCACCCAGCACCAGAAAGCCCAGCACGTCACTCGGTTTTTCGCAGGCAACGGCTATCAGCCAGCAGCCGGAAATAGCAATCAGGATCACCGTCAGCACCAGCGCACGTTTCATCTGGCTTTGGGTGATCATGCCTTTTTGCATACCGCGTAGGGGGCCAATCCGGTCTTCTTTATCGCTGCCTTTTACCGCATCGCCATAGTCATTGGCCAGGTTGGAGAGAATCTGCAACAGGCCCGCAGTGAGCAGGGCCAACAGTGCCACACCCGGCTTGAGGCTGCCTTGCCAGGCGGCGATCGCGGAACCAACCACGATGGAGGCAAAGGCCAGCGGCAAGGTTCGTGGTCGTAAACTTTCCAGCCAGGCTCTGGCCGGGGTGGTGGTGGTTGATAAGCTCATTTTTCGCTTCAGTAAGTCAAAAGGCGGTGTCTGCCAAAAACAGATGTGGGAGGCAATGCCTCCCACATAGATAACTGACAGGGCAGTGATAGAGCGATTATAGGATAAAACGACTCAGATCTTCATCTGCTACCAGTTCATCCAGATGATTGCGCACGTATTCTGCGTCAATTGTAATGGATTGACCGTTAATTTCACTCGCATCGTACGAAATATCTTCCATCAACCGCTCCAACACGGTGTGCAGACGGCGTGCGCCGATGTTTTCTGTGCTTTCGTTAACCTGCCATGCGGCTTCAGCAATGCGGCGGATGCCGTCAGCGGTGAAATCAATGGTGACCCCTTCGGTTGCCATCAACGCCTTATACTGCTCGGTCAGTGATGCGCTCGGTTCCGTCAGGATACGCTCGAAATCTTCCGTGGTCAGCGCTTGCAGCTCAACGCGAATCGGCAGGCGGCCCTGCAGTTCCGGGATCAGATCGGAAGGGCTGGCGGTCTGGAAAGCACCGGAGGCGATAAACAGAATGTGATCGGTTTTCACCATGCCATGCTTGGTCGATACCGTGCAGCCTTCTACCAGAGGCAGCAGGTCGCGCTGCACCCCTTCGCGTGAGACATCTGGGCCGGAGTTCTGGCCACTGCGCTTACAGATTTTGTCGATCTCGTCGATAAATACGATGCCGTGCTGCTCAACGGCTTCAACTGCCTGTTCCTTCAGTTCTTCCGGATTTACCAGCTTGGCGGCTTCTTCTTCGATCAACAGCTTGAAGGCTTCTTTGATCTTCAGCTTGCGAGGTTTTTGTTTCTGCCCACCGAGGTTCTGGAACATCGATTGCAGTTGGTTGGTCATCTCTTCCATGCCCGGAGGGGCCATGATTTCTACGCCCATCGGCGCTGCGGCCAGATCGATTTCGATTTCTTTATCGTCCAACTGGCCTTCACGCAGTTTCTTGCGAAACACCTGACGTGCAGCAGAAGGCTCACTCTGCTCTTCGTTCTGGCCCCAGTTGTTCTTGGCCGGCGGGATCAGCACGTCGAGAATGCGCTCTTCCGCCATTTCTTCCGCGCGGGTGCGGTTTTTCTCGATCGATTGCAGACGTACCATTTTTACCGCGGCATCCGTCAGATCGCGGATGATGGAGTCCACTTCTTTACCCACATAGCCCACTTCGGTGAACTTGGTGGCTTCTACCTTGATGAACGGCGCATTAGCCAGTTTGGCCAGACGGCGGGCGATCTCGGTTTTACCGACACCGGTTGGGCCAATCATCAGAATATTTTTTGGGGTCACTTCGTGACGCAGCATCTCATTGAGCTGCATCCGGCGCCAGCGGTTGCGCAGGGCAATAGCGACAGCACGTTTGGCTTTGTTCTGGCCAATAATGTAGCTGTCCAGTTCGCTGACAATCTCGCGCGGTGTCATTTCAGACATGGTATTCGATCCTTACGCTTTGGAAGGCAATTCTTCGATAGTGTGGAAATGGTTGGTGTAAATACAGATATCACCAGCGATGCTGAGGGATTTCTCCACGATTTCGCGGGCGCTTAACTCGGTATTTTCCAACAGCGCACGGGCGGCAGACTGGGCATAAGGGCCACCGGAGCCGATCGCAATCAAATCATTTTCTGGCTGTACCACATCACCGTTACCGGTGATGATGAGCGATGCGTTTTCATCTGCCACGGCCAGCAATGCTTCCAGTTTGCGCAGCATGCGGTCGGTACGCCAGTCTTTCGCCAGCTCAACGGCGGCTTTCACCAGATGGCCCTGGTGCATCTCCAGCTTACGCTCGAACAGCTCGAACAGGGTGAAGGCATCAGCGGTACCCCCGGCGAAACCGGCAATCACTTTATCGTTATACAGGCGACGGACTTTCTTGACGTTGCCTTTCATTACCGTGTTGCCCAGTGTGGCCTGGCCATCGCCACCGATCACTACCTGGCCGTTGCGGCGTACGCTTACAATTGTTGTCACGAGCAGACCCTCGTTGCGGACGGAAAGAAGCCCCCGCAGCCGCTGCGGGGGCAGAGACTACGGGGCATATTGAGAGTATAGATGGGGGGAGGATTCGCGCTTTTCAACCCCCAACGGAGAGGGGAATGCAACTTGTCATGCCTGTGCCTTTCAGACGGGCCAAAGCTTTGTCTGCCGCCGCACGGCTGCTGTATGGACCAAGCACAACGCGGTTCCAGCCTCCGCCGGAGGTAATACGGCTTTCGATACCTTCAAACGCCAGCTGTGCCCGGACCGACTCGGCCTGGTCGGTGGCGCGGAACGAACCACATTGCACCATCCATTTCTGTTTCTGCTCAGGTTTGGTTTCCTGTTTAGCCGTTTCTGGTTGCTTCACTTCAGGCTTCGGCTGGGGTTTTGGTTCCGGCTGCCGGGTTTGAACCGGTGGCGTTACCACTGCCGGTTTGGATTGTTGCACCGGTGCGGCTCCGTTGCTGAACGGGTTGCGCGGCGGCTGTGTTACCTGTTGCTGCACCGGCGGCTGTTGGGCCTGTTGTTGCACTGGCGGCTGTATCTGCTGCTGGCGCGTATTATTGCGCAACTGCGAAGGATCGTTATAAGGCACTTCGGACAGCTGCGTTGGGCGCTGTTGCATATCGGCCTGCATCTGTTCCAGCAGTTGGCGCTGCTCATTGGTCAGTTCGGTTTTGGAGCTCACTTCACCACCGGCCGTTGGCTCGGTTGGCGATTGAACGCCGATCTGGCGGTTTTCCAACTCTTTGATATAACGCCAACGTTCTTCCGGCTTCGGTGGCAGGCCGTTACCTGGGCGTGTGCCGTGCGCAGGCAATAGCGGCGTATCTTCCGGCTTGTTGTGCGTAATGAAATAGAGGCCACCGATAAAGACAACCAGAAGGGCGACGGCAAGCGCCACCACGGTTTTGGAGACCTTCGGAGAACTGCGTTTTTTACGGCTGGGGGTCTTGCGCCGCGCTGCTCCTGAGCGCCCGCGGCCTACATAGTCTCTCTGTGCCACTATAATTCCGCTGTGTTCTAATGAGGTTAGAGCCTATCCACTTGCTGGTGGTATTTCAAATTAACCCATTGAAATCAATAGGTATAGGCTACTTTATCGGCCATTTCGCATCAGCTTGTGCCCATGATGAACGCCGGGTGAGCACGCTCTGGGGAGCCGTTCTGGCAAAATGGCCACAACAATAATCATTACGCCTGCCAGGCAGGCGTCGGGTCAGCCATGTTACTTAACCCAAAAATGTTTGACTAGCGTTTAGGGGCCGCGGTACTGCCTCTGATGATCAATTCGCTGTCCAACAGCCGGGAACCGCTGTTCACTACCTGGCCATGCAACTGTTCCAGCAGCAGCAACATCGCCTGTTGGCCAATCTGGAAGCGGGGTTGAGCGACAGTGGTCAGCGGCGGATCGCAATATTGCACCAGTTTAATATCGTCAAAGCCGACAATGGAAAGATCCTGCGGTACCCGCAAGCCCATTTTTTTGGCTTGGGACAACACACCGATTGCCATGATATCACTATGACAGAACACCGCCGTCGGCGGTTTCGGCAGTGCCATCAGTGATGCCAAGGCTTGCGCGCCAGCCTCATAGCTGAAATCACCACGGGTAATATAACTGCTTTCGACGTTAATGCCATTACGGCGTAGTGCTTGAATGTAACCCTGCAGCCGATAATGGCTGAGAGGCATATGCTCCGGCCCAGCCACACAGGCGATCTGTTTATGGCCAAGCTGGTGCAGATAATGTACCGCTTCAAATGCAGCGGTCAGGTTATCGATATGCACCGTTGGCAGCTCTAGCTCTGGCGCAAATTCGTTAGCCATCACCATCGGCGGCAGGTTGCGCTGTTCCTCCTTGCTGGCGTCGAAAGGCAGATTGGAACCGAGCAGCAGCATACCGTCGATTTGTTTGGTGATAATCAGATTAACGAAGGTGCGTTCCTGCTGGTTTTGTTGCGCACAGTCACCGATCAGCACCAGATATCCCTGTTGCGCTGCCGTTTGCTCGATCCCCTGGATCACATCGGCAAAAAATGGATCGCAGATGTCGGGGACGATCACCAGAATGGTACGAGATTCGTTGCGTTTGATATTACGGGACAGAGCATGAGGGGAGTAACCTACGGCCAGCACGGCCTGTTCCACTTTCTGGCGCGTCGGCGTTGACACCTTTTCCGGATTCATCAACGCACGCGATACGGTTGCCGTTGAAACGCCGGCCATTTCGGCAACATCCTTCATGGTCGCCATGGTTAATTCTTTCTTGTGTTCCAACGCCTGTCTCCTTGCGTTAGGCCATGCTAACGCGGTTACTTCAGTGTGCTCATCAATTCTGTCTGCGGTGGTGTTGTTATTATTAGCGCCATCCACATTCAAACATCCCATTGCGGTATTCAGGTATAAAAAGCCTTCGCAGATATTCTAAACAGATTACGGACCGCTTTTGTTACCTAATTTGCATAAAAAGTGTGACGCAGGAAGGTTTTTTCGTGTTCTATCGCAAATTATGGGGTAAACGTTTGCCTTTAGCGGCAAAAACAAGAAATTTCTTAATCAACTGTCAATGGGATCGACGTCCAGCGTCCACTTCACCTTGCGGGCTTGGGGTAAGGTACCGATCAGCGGCAATGTGCTCTTCATCAGGTGCTGCAATAAACGCCGGGAAGGGTGTTGCAAGAGCAATTGCCAGCGGAATCGCCCCCGCGTTTTGATTGCAAAGCTGGAACCGGCCCCATGACCCACAGCGAATTATCCTTTAGCGGGCTGGCTTCCAGCAGATTGCGCAATTGCTGCAAGAATAGAGGTGCTTGCTGATTATCGTGGTCTTCTGAACGCACGATAATGTGGCTGGTGTAGGGCGGTAAGAATACGCTGTTGCGCTCGGCCAGCGTCTGTTTGGCAAAGGCGTCGTAACCCTGTTGCAGCAAAATCTGGAGTAAAGGATGCTCCGGGTGATGGGTTTGCAGCAGCACTTCGCCCTGCTTACCTGCGCGCCCGGCACGGCCAGAAACTTGTGTATAGAGCTGAGCAAACCGTTCGGCAGAACGGAAATCGGCCGAGAAAAGCGCACCATCTACGTCCAGCAGCGCAACCAGGGTCACATCTGGGAAGTGGTGGCCTTTTGCCAGCATTTGCGTGCCAATGAGGATGCGCGGGCCGCCCCGATGAATATCTGCCAGATGCTGTTCCAGCGATCCCTTACGGCTGGTGGTATCACGGTCGATACGGGTAATTGCCGTTTCCGGGAACAGGGGAGCCAGTTCGTTTTCCAACTGCTCGGTCCCGACGCCGACGGAAACCAGATGCGTGGAGCCACACTGCGGGCACTGATGCGGCACCGGGCGTTGGCTATCACAGTGGTGGCAACGCAACTGGCGCTGATTCTGGTGGAATGTATAGTAGTGGTCGCAGCGCTGGCACTCGGCAATCCAACCACATTCATGGCATAGCAACGCTGGCGCATATCCGCGCCGGTTAAGGAACAGCATCACCTGATTGCCGTTTTTCAGATGGTGTTGCATGCTTTTCAGCAGGGGTTGAGAGAGCCCAACTTTCAGCGGCAAGCCCTTCAAATCGATCAGGTGCTGATTGGCGGGTTTGGCATTCCCCGCCCGTTGGGTCAGCCTGAGCTGGCGGTATTTGCCCAGTTGCACATTGTGCAGCGTTTCCAGCGCCGGGGTCGCCGAGCCCATCACCATCGGGATGTCTTCTTCCCGGGCGCGGAAGACGGCCAGATCTCGAGCGTGGTAGCGCCAACCTTCCTGTTGTTTGTAAGAACTGTCGTGCTCTTCATCGATGATGATCACCCCAAGACGCGAGAAGGGGGTAAACAATGCTGAGCGGGTGCCGATCACAATTGCGGCTTCACCACTGCGGGCGCGTAGCCAAACGGCAAGCCGTTCGCTGTCGTTCAGGCCAGAATGCAGCACTTCGACCGGGGCGTTGAAGCGTTCGCGAAAACGGGCAATGGTCTGCGGGGTCAGGCCGATCTCTGGCACCAGCACCAGAGCCTGTTTGCCTTTTGCCAGGATGTTTTCCAGCACGCTGAGATAAACTTCGGTTTTGCCGGAGCCAGTGACCCCGGCCAGCAGCCAGGCGGCGAATTGATCGTCCTCACTGCGGATAGCCCCGACGGCGGTGGCCTGCTCGGTATTCAGGCGTAACCGTTCGCCAAGGATTTTAAAGCCGGGCCGCCAGTCCTGTGTTGCCACCTCCTGCGTGCGCAGGTCGATCAACCCTTTGGCACGTAACGCCTGCAATGCGCTTTCTGTCAGTTCCAGCTCACTGACCTGATGACGGTACACCGGGCGTTGCAACAGCGCGGCCAATGCCTGCTGCTGTTTTGGTGCCCGTTTCAGGCTTTCCGGCGGCGTTGCGCGCCCTTGCTCGGTGGCAAACCATTGCCACAGTGGGGCGGTTTCCGCCGGTTTACCCTGGCGCAACAGAATGGGCAGCGCATGGAACAGCACTTCACCGATGGGGTAATGATAATATTCACTGGCCCACAGCAGGATGCGCCATAAGCTGGCAGAGAACAGTGAACCTTTGTCCAGCAGGCTGTCGATAGGTTTGAGCTTTTCCAGGGGCAGTTCGCTGGTTTCGCTGTAACCGGTGACGATACCTATTACGCGTTGCTTTCCCCAGGGCACGCTAACGCGCGCGCCAGTGACCGGCTGCAGGCCTTCAGGCAGCAGATAATCGAAGGTGCGGGCAAGAGGAACCGGTAGAGCAACGTGTACAACAGGCATGTGGCTATCCAGGTGGAAAAAAGTGTCGGCTAGTTTACACTGCGGGCCGGCAAATGTACGGATCCGATTGCGCAGTACATTTTATTCTGTATAATTTGCCGCCTTTGGTATAATTCCATATCAAAACCTATTATCAACCACGTGTGGTGTCTGGCGGAACAGGGCTGGATAGCGACACGGCCTTAACTGAGGTTTCCCATGAAACAAGGTATCCACCCAAAATACGAAGAAGTTACTGCTAACTGCTCTTGCGGTAACGTGATCAAAATCCGCTCTACCGTGGGTCACGATCTGAACCTGGACGTTTGTGGCGCATGCCACCCGTTCTACACTGGCAAGCAGCGTGATGTTGCTACCGGTGGCCGCGTTGACCGCTTCAACAAGCGTTTCAGCGTACCAGGCGCTAAGAAATAAGATTTCTTATCGTCAGATGAAAAAGGCGCCTTCGGCGCCTTTTTTCGTTTTTGCCTTCTGGGCAGGCAGATCAATATTCCCAGGTATCGGGATCAACACCCAATTCACGCATCAGCACTTTCGCGGCTTCCGGGATTTCATCGCTGCGTTCTTTGCGCAGGTCTTCATCATTTGGCAGCGGCTGACCGGTAAAGGCATGCAGGAATGCTTCGCACAGCAATTCGCTGTTGGTGGCGTGGCGCAGGTTGTTAACCTGGCGACGGGTCCGCTCATCAGTCAGAATTTTCAGGACCTTCAGCGGAATGGATACCGTGATTTTTTTACTTGCTCGCTTTTTTTACCGTGTTCAGCGTAAGGGCTGACATACTCGCCGTTCCACTCAGCCATGGGACACCTTAAAATTTGTCTGAAATTACAAAATTCTAAAAACCGGCCAATTATGCCCGATCTTCACTGTTCGCACTAAGTAAATGTCCATTTTACGCGACTCGAATCACTGAATCTGCTCGATTAACAGGCAGTTTCTCTAGGTTGCGGATTAAAATCTTATCGTCATAACAAACCGCTATAATTTTAGCGGGTATTGTCTCTTTGCTCAATCTATACGCAAAGAAGTTTAGATGTCCAGATGTATTGACGTCCATATCTCCTGCGGTTAATCTTTAGGCCTCATTTTCCCACTTTCCGAGAGCCGAGCCACCCTATGACGCGTAAACCTGCCACTATTGCCGTGCGTAGCGGTCTGAACGATGACGAACAGTACGGTTGTGTCGTCCCGCCGATCCATCTTTCCAGTACCTATAATTTCACCGACTTCAACCAGCCCCGGGCCCATGATTATTCGCGCCGTGGAAACCCGACGCGTGATGTGGTGCAGCGTGCGCTGGCTGAGCTGGAAGGGGGCGAGGGGGCGGTAATGACCAGCAGTGGTATGTCGGCGATCCATCTGGTGACGACGGTGCTGCTCAAGCCAGGTGATTTGCTGGTGGCTCCTCATGATTGTTACGGTGGCAGCTACCGTCTGTTCGACAGCCTGAGTAAGCGTGGCGCGTACCGGGTGCTGTTTGTCGATCAAGGGAATGAAGCCGCGCTGCAACAGGCATTGGCACAAAAACCCAAGCTGGTACTGATTGAAAGCCCAAGCAACCCGTTGCTCCGCGTGGTGGATATTGCTGCAATCTGTAACGCGGCGCATGAAGCGGGCGCGCTGGCGGTGGTGGATAACACCTTCCTCAGCCCGGCGTTGCAACAGCCGCTCGAACTGGGTGCCGATCTGGTGGTGCATTCCTGTACCAAATACCTCAATGGCCATTCCGACGTCGTCGCAGGGGCGGTGATCGCCAAAGATAAAGATCTGGCAGTGGAACTGGCGTGGTGGGCAAATAATATCGGCGTCACCGGCGCGGCTTTCGATAGCTATCTGTTATTACGTGGGATGCGCACTTTGTCTCCGCGCATCAAGGCGGCCCAACACAATGCCGAGGCAATTGTCAGCTATTTACAGCAGCAACCCTTGGTCAAAAAGCTGTATCATCCTTCTCTGCCAGAAAACCCTGGCCATGAGATTGCGCGCCGTCAGCAACGCGGGTTCGGTGCCATGCTCAGCTTTGAACTGGATGGTGACGAAGCGCTGCTGCGCCGTTTCCTGTCCGCTCTGGAGCTGTTTACTCTGGCGGAATCACTGGGTGGCGTAGAAAGCTTGATCTCACATGCGGCGACCATGACCCACGCTGGCATGGCGCCAGAAGCGCGTGCCGCCGCCGGTATTTCCGAAAGCCTGCTGCGTGTTTCCGTGGGTATTGAAGACAGCGAAGATTTGATTGCCGATCTGGAACAAGCCTTCCAGGCGGCGGCAACGAGGTAAGCATGAATGCAATTGCGGTAGCAGGGCCGGTAAGCGGGCGTCAACTGCACAAGTTTGGTGGCAGCAGCCTGGCCGATGTGAAGTGTTATCTGCGGGTGGCCGGGATCATGGCCGAGTACAGCCAGCCTGGCGATATGATGGTGGTTTCGGCGGCTGGCAGCACCACCAACCAATTGATTAGCTGGCTGAAGCTCAGCCAGAACGATCGCCTTTCCGCGCATCAGGTGCAGCAGACACTGCGCCGTTATCACAGCGAACTGATCGGTGGTTTATTACCGCCGGAAACCGCAGAGCCGCTGATTGCCGAATTTATCCACGACCTTGAGCGCCTGGCGGTATTGCTGGACGGCAAAGTTGACGATGCGGTGTATGCCGAAGTGGTGGGGCACGGGGAGATCTGGTCAGCCCGTTTGATGGCCGCGGTGCTGAACAGGCAGGACATGCAGGCGGCATGGCTGGATGCGCGTGATTTCCTGCGGGCCGAGCGTGCTGCACAGCCGCAGGTGGATGAAGGCCGCTCCTATCCTTTATTACAACAGCTGATGGCTCAGCATCCGGGCAAGCGCCTGGTGGTGACCGGCTTTATTTCGCGCAACGACGACGGTGAAACCGTGCTGTTGGGGCGTAACGGCAGTGACTATTCAGCAACACAGATTGGTGCCTTGGCCGGTGTGGAGCGGGTCACTATCTGGAGCGATGTGGCCGGGGTTTACAGTGCCGACCCCCGTAAAGTGAAAGATGCCTGCCTGCTGCCGCTGTTGCGCCTGGATGAAGCCAGCGAACTGGCTCGCCTGGCGGCTCCGGTGCTGCATACCCGTACCTTGCAGCCGGTATCCGGCAGCGATATCGATCTGCAACTGCGTTGCAGCTACCAGCCAGAACAAGGTTCTACCCGCATCGAGCGCGTGCTGGCTTCAGGCACCGGTGCCAAAATTGTCACCAGCCATGATGATGTCTGCCTGATCGAACTCAGCGTAGCTCCCCAGCATGATTTCAAGTTGGCGCAGAAAGAACTGGAACTGGTGCTTAAGCGCGCGCAGATCAAGCCGCTGGCCGTAGGCGTTCATCCTGACCGTAACCTGATCCAACTGTGCTACACCTCGGAAGTGGTGGGCAGCGTATTGCGTATTTTGCAGGAGACCGTGCTCCCCGGTGAGTTGCAACTGCGTGAAGGATTGGCGCTGGTGGCGCTGGTGGGTGCCGGGGTTTGCAAGAATCCGCTGCACAGCCATCGGTTCTATCAGCAGTTGAAGGACCAGCCGGTGGAGTTTATCTGGCAGGCGGAAGATGGTATCAGCCTGGTGGCCGTGCTGCGTCAGGGGCCAACCGGTCTGCTGATCCAGGGCCTGCACCAGACGCTGTTCCGTGCAGAAAAACGCATTGGGCTGGTGCTGTTTGGTAAAGGAAATATCGGTTCACGTTGGCTGGAGCTGTTTGCTCGCGAACAGAAGAATATCTCGGCGCGCAGTGGTTTTGAATTTACCCTGGCCGGGGTGGTGGACAGCCGCCGCAGCCTGCTGGATTACGAAGGGCTGGATACGAGTCGCGCATTGGCATTCTTTGAAGAAGAAGCCCAGGAACTGGATGAAGAATCGTTGTTCCTGTGGATGCGCGCGCACCCGTTTGACGATCTGGTGGTGCTCGACGTTACCGCCAGCGAGAGTCTGGCAGAGCAATACCTGGATTTTGCCAGTTATGGCTTCCATGTGATCAGTGCCAATAAATTGGCGGGGGCGTCGTGCAGCGCCAACTATCGTCAGATCCGTGATGCTTTTGCCAAAACGGGTCGCCACTGGCTGTATAACGCCACGGTGGGCGCTGGGCTGCCGGTGAACCATACCGTACGCGATCTGCGTGACAGCGGTGACAGTATCCTGGCGATCAGCGGTATTTTCTCCGGCACGCTATCCTGGCTTTTCCTGCAGTTTGACGGCACGATCCCCTTTACCGACCTGGTCGATCAGGCCTGGCAGCAAGGGCTGACGGAGCCCGATCCTCGCGTCGATCTCTCTGGGCAGGACGTGATGCGTAAGCTGGTGATCCTGGCTCGCGAGGCGGGTTATGATATTGAACCCAACCAGGTGCGTGTTGAGTCGCTGGTACCCGCCGGTGCGGAGAATGGCTCTATCGACCAGTTCTTTGAGAACGGCGATGCGCTGAATCAGCAGATGTTGCAGCGCTTTGAAGCGGCCAGTGAAATGGGGCTGGTGCTGCGGCATGTGGCGCGTTTCGATGCCAATGGTAAAGCGCGGGTTGGCGTTGAGGCCGTGCGGCCGGAGCATCCACTGGCCTCGCTGCTGCCTTGCGACAACGTGTTTGCCATTGAAAGCCGCTGGTATCGCGATAATCCGCTGGTGATCCGCGGGCCAGGGGCCGGGCGTGATGTTACCGCCGGGGCGATCCAGTCAGACCTTAACCGTTTGGCGCAGTTGCTTTAAATCTTTGAGTTAACCTCAGGGGGCGGCGGTATGCTGCCCCTGCTTAATCTGCCATCCTCATTCCCTGCCAAGACGATCATGAAATTCTCTCATCCAGCGTGAGGATTAATCATTACATTACCCTCACTTTACTGTTGACTCTTCGGGCAACATCCGGCATTTTCTATCTAGACGTCTAAACGTATAGACGCTTATTAAAATAAAGCAAAACGCAAAACAGCGATCGATAAGAGGCGGACAGGGTATGAGTTTTTTTCACGCAAACCAGCGGGAAGCGCTGAATCAGAGTCTGGCAGAGTTAAGCGGCCAGATTAATGTGTCGTTCGAGTTTTTCCCGCCGCGTACCAGCGAAATGGAAGATACCTTGTGGCAGTCAATCGATCGCCTGAGCAGCCTTAAACCCAAGTTTGTTTCTGTCACCTACGGTGCCAACTCGGGCGAGCGCGATCGCACTCACAGCATCATCAAAGGAATTAAAGAGCGTACCGGCCTGGAAGCGGCACCACATCTCACCTGTATTGATGCCAGCCCGGCACAGCTGCGTGATATCGCTACCGACTACTGGAATAGCGGTATCCGCCATATCGTTGCACTACGTGGCGATCTTCCTGCGGGCGGTGGCAAGCCGGAAATGTACGCAGCCGATCTGGTGACGCTGCTCAAAGACGTTGGTGATTTTGATATTTCGGTAGCAGCCTACCCGGAAGTTCATCCAGAAGCGAAAAGCGCTCAGGCGGATCTGATCAACCTGAAACGTAAAATCGATGCCGGTGCCAACCGTGCTATCACCCAGTTCTTCTTTGACGTAGAAAGCTATCTGCGTTTTCGCGACCGCTGTGTGGCTGCCGGTATTGATGTGGAAATCGTGCCAGGTATTTTGCCGGTGTCCAACTTCAAGCAGTTACAACGCTTTGCCACCATGACCAACGTGCGTGTGCCAAGCTGGATGACCAGCATGTTTGACGGGCTGGATGAGGACCCGGAAACCCGCAAAATGGTCGGCGCCAATATCGCCATGGACATGGTGAAGATCCTGAGCCGCGAAGGGGTGAAAGATTTCCACTTCTACACCTTGAACCGTGCGGAAATGAGTTACGCCATTTGCCATACCTTGGGGGTTCGCCCAGTAACGGCGTAAGATCGCATCGTTTCAAGAGAACAGCGCTGTGCTATCACGGCGCTTTTTTTATGCCTGTTCCCCATAAAAAAAGCACTGCGTCTCGGCAGTGCTTTCGGGTTAAAGACTTCATCGAACCTAGCCGGTATTGCGCATCCCGGCGGCGACGCCTGCGATGGTGACCATCAGCGCCTGCTCAACGCGGGCATCCGGTTGTTCCTGCTGGCGTGAACGGTGCAGCAGCTCCGCCTGCAGCACGTTGAGGGGATCGGTGTAAACGTTGCGCAAGGCAATAGATTCGGCAATCCACGGCAGGTCTTCCATCAGATGATCGTCGTTGGCGATGGTCAGTACAACCTTGATATCGCTTTCCAACTGATCGCGTAGCTGTTGGCCCAGTGGCCACAGGGCTTTATCAACCAGGCGCTGATCGTAGTATTCCGCCAGCCACAGGTCGGTTTTGGCAAATACCATTTCCAGCATCGCGATACGGGTAGAGAAGAATGGCCAGTTGTGGCACATGGCTTCCAGTTGATCCTGTTTGCCAGCCTTCACCGCTTCTTGTAGGCCGGCACCGGCACCCAGCCAGGCTGGCAGCATCAGGCGGTTCTGTGTCCAGGCAAAGATCCACGGAATGGCCCGCAGGCTTTCTACGCCGCCGTTTGGCTTGCGTTTGGCCGGGCGTGATCCCAATGGCAGTTTACCCAGTTCCAGCTCCGGCGTGGCGGCACGGAAATAGGGCACGAACTCTGGGTTCTCACGCACGTAGCCGCGATACATTTTGCATGAAGTTTCGGACAGTTCGTCCATCAGTGAGCGCCACTCTTTCTTGGGCTCTGGCGGTGGCAGCAGGTTAGCTTCCAGAATGGCACCGGTGTAAAGCGCCAGGCTGCTGATAGTGACTTCTGGCAGGCCGAACTTGAAGCGGATCATCTCACCCTGTTCGGTTACCCGCAGGCCGCCTTTCAGGCTTCCCGGCGGCTGTGACAGCAGGGCGGCGTGGGCAGGAGCGCCACCGCGGCCAATCGAACCGCCACGGCCATGGAACAGCGTCAGCGCTACGCCAGCTTTCTCGCAGGTTTTGATCAGAGCATCCTGTGCACGGTATTGTGCCCAGGAAGCGGCCATCACACCGGCATCTTTCGCCGAGTCGGAATAACCGATCATCACCATCTGTTTGCCCTGAATAAAGCCGCGATACCAATCGATATTCAGCAACTGGGTCATCACATCATCGGCGTTATTCAGATCGTCCAGTGTCTCGAACAGCGGAGCTACCGGCAGGGCGAACGGGCAACCTGCTTCTTTCAGCAGCAGATGCACGGCCAACACGTCGGACGGTGTGCGGGCCATTGAAATCACATAGGCGGCGATCGAACCCTGCGGCGCTTCAGCGATAACCTGGCAAGTTTCCAGTACTTCCTGGGTATCGGCGCTTGGCTCCCACTTCAGCGGCACCAGTGGGCGTTTGGAGTTCAGTTCACGGATCAGGAATGCCTGTTTGTCGGCTTCTGACCAGCTTTCGTAATCACCCAGCCCCAGATAGCGGGTCAGCTCGGCAAGGGCTTCGGTATGGCGGGTGCTTTCCTGACGTACATCAATACGAACCAATGGCACGCCGAAGCAGCGCACGCGGCGCAGTGTATCCAGCAGTTGCCCGTTGGCAATGATGCTCATGCCGCAGGCTACCAGTGACTGGTAACAGGCGTACAGCGGTTCCCACAACTGCTCGTTATTTTCCAGCAGATCGTGCGGGCGCAGGACGCGCTCGCCTTTCAGGCGGCCTTCAAGATAGGCTTGAGAACTCATCAACTGGCTGCGCAACTGCTTCATCAATTCGCGGTAAGGTTCTTGTACCTCGTCACCACCGGCAAGTTCGCGCAGTTCGGGGGTACATTCGGTCATCGACAGTTCGGAGACCAGCACCTGAATATCCCGGGTAAACAGATCGCAGGCTTTCCAGCGGCTCAGCAACAGCACATGACGTGTGATTTCTGCGGTGACGTTCGGGTTACCGTCGCGGTCGCCCCCCATCCATGAGGTGAAGCGGACAGGCACGGATTCCACCGGCAGGCGGTAATCGATGGAGTTTTCCAACTGTTCGTTAAACTCACGCAGGAATGCGGGCACACCTTCCCACAGGCTGTTTTCTACCACGGCAAAGCCCCACTTGGCTTCATCGACCGGCGAAGGACGATTTTTGCGGATTTCGTCGGTATGCCAGGATTGTGCGACCAGTTGGCGCAGGCGGCGCATGATTTTATTGCGCTCGTAGTCGGCCAGATCGTTATGGTCTAGCTGGCTGAGGCAGTGGTTAACCTCAACCAGTTTATGAATCAGTGTGCGACGGGTAATTTCCGTCGGGTGGGCCGTCAGTACCAGTTCGATGGAGAGATCGTCCACCGCCTTTTGCAGCTCTTTGTTACTGAGTTTTTTATCTTTCAGCCGGGCAAACAGCTGGGCCATCGCTTCCGGGTTGCTGGCCGCTTCGCCATGGGGCGAAATACTGTGGTATTGCTCGGCCACGTTGGTCAGGTTAAGGAATTGGCTGAAGGCGCGGGCAACTGGCAGCAATTCATCATTGGACAGATTCTGCAACGTCGATAGCAGCTCCTGACGATGAGCCTCATTACCGGCACGTGAAGATTTGGAAAGCTTACGGATAGTTTCAACGCGATCGAGAATATGCTCGCCCAGCGCTTCTTTGATGGTATCGCCGAGCAATTTGCCGAGCATACTGACATTACTTCGCATTGCCGAATATTGTTCGTTCATATAACCCCTGACCCAGTTCTCTGCATACCCATCATCCCCCCGGTTATGGCGTTGTTAACCACCACCTGAGCGCGGTGAGTACGTGATTTTTCATCTTGTAAGTAAATTTCACGTGCCTGGCGAAGTCCGCCAGTTTTAGCAAGCCACGTTCCTGTCCAATCATCAATTGACACTATTTTTAGCAAAAAAACATCAAATTCGGCGTATTTTCTGAAATTTAATTACGGGCTGCCGGTTATCAGTCTGGCTTATTGGCTTCAGTTTGTACGCCTAAAGAGGTAGGGAATGGTAACTCATTCCCCTGCTTTTATTAATGGTTTATTGCTGGCAGAAATGGTCAACCAATTGGCCCAGCAGCTTGCGTGTCGGCTCGATAAATGCGGTATCGAGATATTCATCTGGTTGATGTGCCTGGTTAATCGAGCCTGGCCCCAGGACCAGCGTTGGGCATACTTCCTGGATAAATGGCGCTTCGGTGCAGTAGTTGACCACTTCGGTACGTGACCCCAGCAACTGCTCAATTACCGCCACCATCTGGTGATCGGTTGGGCATTCGTAGCCCGGGATTGGCGGATGCAGTTCATCGATAGTCAGACGACCTGGCCAGCGTTGGCTGACCGGCGCCAGCGCTTCATGCAACAGCGCGTTGATATTATCCAGCGTCATGCCCGGTAACGGGCGGATATCCATATGCAATTCACAACAGGCGCAGATGCGGTTGGCTGCGTCACCGCCACTGATATGGCCGAAGTTCATGGTTGGATAAGGCACCGCGAACGCTGGATTATTGTAGCGTTCCTGCAACGTTTTACGTAATTCCATCAGATGCCCGATGGATTCATGCATCAGATCGATGGCATTCACGCCTCGCGCCGGATCGCTTGAGTGGCCCGATTGACCCACGATGCGGATTGCATTGGAGATATGGCCTTTGTGTGCGCGTACCGGCTGCAGAGAAGTGGGTTCGCCAATAATGGCAAAATCCGGGCGGACTTTGGTGGAGGCGGCGAAATAACGTGCACCGGCCATCGTCGTTTCTTCATCTGCGGTGGCCAGAATGTACAGTGGCTTGGTCAGTTTACTGGGGTCAATGTCGCGCAGGGCATCCAGAATAAACGCAAAGAAGCCTTTCATGTCGGCGGTTCCCAGCCCGTACAGCTTGTTATCGTGTTCGGCCAGGGTAAAGGGGTCACGCGTCCAGCGGCCCTGATCGTAGGGCACGGTATCGGTATGGCCTGCCAGCAGCAGCCCACCACTGCCTTCGCCGAGGCTTGCCAGCAGGTTGAATTTATTGCGGGTATCTGGCACGGGTTGTACGTCGACGCGGAAACCCAAATCGTTAAACCAGCCAGCCAGCAAGTTGATTAATGCTTCATTACTCTGATCGAGGGCACCATCGGTGGCGCTGATCGACGGAGTGGCGATCAACGCCCGGTACAGCTCAATAAATGGAGGTAATTTCATCTTCACTGTTGACAGCCTTTGGTTAGGATAGTATCAATATTCATGCATTTATTTTGAATAAAAATACAGTAAGCTGGAGCGTAAGGGAAACGATGCCCAGGTGTTTATAAAAACATCAACGCTCAACCATATGGGTGAAGCGCGCAACAACGCGACCAAGCCCTGCTACCGGAGTCGCAAGTGACTCGTATTGCCAGCCAAGAAGGTGAAAGGCCACATGTTGAATACGCTGATTGTTGGTGCCAGCGGTTATGCCGGAGCAGAGCTCACGGCTTACCTGAATCGCCACCCACACATGAACATAACCGCTTTAGCGGTTTCAGCGCAAAGTGCAGATGCAGGAAAATTGCTTTCTGAGCTGCATCCTCATTTAAAAGGTGTCATCGATCTGCCTTTACAGCCTCTGGTTGACGTGGTCGAAGCCGCGAAAGGCATTGATGTTGTCTTCCTCGCCACTGCCCATGAGGTGAGCCATGATATCGCGCCAGCCTTCCTGGCAGCCGGTTGCGTGGTGTTCGATCTTTCCGGTGCTTTCCGCGTTCAGGATATTGAGTTTTACAGCCAATATTATGGTTTTAAGCATCAGCATGCCGATTGGCTGGCGCAGGCGGTTTATGGGCTGGCAGAGTGGCACAGTGAAGAGCTCAAACAGGCGCAGTTGATTGCCGTGCCGGGGTGCTACCCGACGGCTGCGCAACTGGCGCTGAAACCTTTGATCGATCAACAACTGCTGAATCGGGATCAATGGCCGGTCATCAACGCCGTTAGCGGCGTGAGCGGCGCCGGGCGTAAAGCCAGCATCACCACCAGTTTTTGTGAGGTCAGCCTTCAGCCTTACGGCTTGTTCGCCCATCGTCATCAACCAGAAATCTCTGCCCACCTGGGGGTGCCGGTCATCTTTACGCCGCATTTGGGCAACTTCCCTCGGGGTATTCTGGAAACCATCACCTGCCGTCTGAAAGCCGGCGTTACTGCCCAGGACGTGGCGGCGGCTTACCGTGCGGCATATGACGGCAAACCGCTGGTACGGTTGTACGACAAAGGAGTGCCGGCCCTGAAATCCGTTGTGGGCCTGCCGTTTTGCGATATCGGCTTTGCCGTGCAGGGCGAGCATCTGATCGTCGTGGCAGCAGAAGACAACTTATTGAAAGGTGCAGCCGCCCAGGCGGTGCAATGCCTGAATATCCGTTTCGGGTTCCCGGAAACCCAGTCATTACTTTAAATCAGCGTGAGTAAACAGCGATGAATCCATTGATTATCAAGTTAGGCGGCGTATTACTGGACAGTGAAGAAGCGCTGGAGCGCTTGTTTACCGCGCTGGATGTCTATCGCCAAGAGCATCAGCGCCCGCTGGTGATTGTCCATGGCGGCGGTTGCGTTGTGGATGAACTGATGAAACAGCTCTCCCTGCCGGTGGTGAAGAAAAACGGCCTGCGCGTCACGCCAGCCGAACAGATCGACATCATTACCGGTGCGCTGGCGGGGACTGCCAACAAAACCCTGCTGGCATGGGCAGTGAAACACAAAATCAACGCCGTTGGTCTGAGCCTGGCAGACGGTGGCAGCGTTGCTGTCACGCAGTTGGACCCAGCATTAGGTCACGTTGGCAACGCACAACCAGGTTCTCCCGTGCTGCTCAATACCTTGTTGGGTGCCGGTTACCTGCCGGTGGTAAGTTCCATTGGGATCACTAACGATGGCCAACTGATGAATGTGAACGCCGATCAGGCTGCGACGGCCCTGGCCGCCACGCTGGAGGCGGATTTAATCCTGCTGTCGGATGTCAGTGGCATTCTCGACGGGAAAGGGCAGCGTATCGCGGAAATGACAGCACAAAAAGCAGAGCAACTGATTGCTCAAGGCATCATTACCGATGGTATGGTTGTGAAGGTGAATGCGGCACTGGATGCGGCCCGCACGCTTGGCCGCCCGGTGGATATCGCCAGCTGGCGCAATGCCGAAAAGCTTCCTGCTCTGTTTAATGGTGTGTCGATTGGCACCCGGATCCTCGCTTAAATTTAAGAATTAACAAGGAATAACACAATGCAAAACAAAGGCATCAAGAAAATCGTTCTGGCGTACTCCGGCGGTCTGGATACTTCGGCCATCATTCCATGGCTGAAAGAGAACTACGATGGCTGCGAAGTCGTGGCTTTCGTTGCGGATATCGGCCAGGAGCGCAGCGATCTGGAAGGCGTTGAGCAGAAAGCTCTGCAATCCGGTGCCTCTGAGTGCCACGTTGTCGATCTGCGTGAAGAGTTTATCCGCGACTATGTTTATCCGGTGCTGCAAACCGGTGCGTTGTACGAGGGCAGCTATCTGCTGGGTACCTCTATGGCGCGTCCGATTATTGCCAAAGCACAGGTTGATCTGGCGTTGAAAGTCGGCGCAGACGCGCTGTGCCACGGGGCAACCGGCAAAGGTAACGATCAGGTGCGTTTTGAAACCACCTATACCGCGTTGGCACCACACCTGAAAGTGGTGGCGCCATGGCGTGAGTGGAACCTGCGTTCCCGTGAAGCACTGTTGGATTACCTGAAAGAGCGTCATATACCCACCACCGCCTCACTGGAGAAAATCTACAGCCGTGACGAAAATGCCTGGCATATCTCCACTGAAGGTGGCGTGCTGGAAAGCCCATGGAATGCCCCGAATAAAGATTGCTGGGTATGGACTGTTGATCCGCAGGAAGCGCCGGATCAGCCAGAGCAGGTATCGGTCACTGTAGAGAAAGGCCGTGTGGTTGCGGTGAACGGCGAGGCGATGAGCCCATACAAATGTCTGGAAACCCTCAACGTGCTGGGTGCCAAACACGGCGTTGGCCGTATTGATATTGTGGAAAACCGCCTGGTAGGTATCAAATCCCGTGGCTGCTACGAAACCCCAGGGGGCACCATAATGGTGGCCGCACTGCGCGGAGTTGAGCAGTTGGTTCTGGATCGTGATAGCTTTAAGTGGCGTGAGCAGTTGGGCCTGGAAATGTCCTATGTAGTTTACGATGGCCGCTGGTTTGCTCCGCTGCGTCGTTCTATCCAGGCTTCTGCGCAAGCGCTGGCGGAAGAGGTGAACGGCGAAGTCGTGTTACAGCTGTATAAAGGCCAGGTAACGGCAATCCAGAAGAAATCCGCCAATAGCTTGTACTCGGAAGAGTTTGCTACCTTTGGCGAGGACGAGGTTTACGACCACAGCCATGCTGGTGGCTTTATCCGTCTGTTCTCGCTGTCTTCCCGTATTCGTGCGTTGAACGACGAGAAGCAAAAATAATAGCAATTTAGCGTCAAATTGAGGGGCGCAGCATGCTGCGCCCTTTCGCATACTTATTCAGGAGCAAGATTATGGCACTTTGGGGCGGACGCTTCAGTCAGGCAGCAGACCAGCGGTTCAAACAATTAAATGATTCTCTGCGCTTCGACTATCGCCTGGCGGAACAGGATATTGTGGGTTCCGTTGCCTGGTCAAAAGCGCTGGTAACCGTCAATGTACTGACGGCAGCAGAACAACAGCAACTTGAGCAGGCACTGAATGTGCTGCTGCAAGAAGTGCAGGCCGATCCCCAGGCGATCGTCAAAAGCGACGCGGAAGATATCCACAGCTGGGTAGAGCAGAAGCTGATCGACAAAGTGGGCGATCTGGGTAAAAAACTGCATACCGGCCGTAGCCGTAACGATCAGGTGGCTACCGATCTGAAACTGTGGTGCAAGCATCAGGTAAGTGAACTGCATCAGGCGATTATCCAGTTGCAGCAAGCGTTGGTAGAAACCGCCGAAGCCAATCAGGACGCTGTGATGCCTGGTTACACCCACTTGCAGCGCGCGCAACCGGTAACTTTTGCCCACTGGTGCATGGCCTATGTGGAGATGCTGGCGCGTGATGAGACTCGCTTGCAGGATACGCTAAAGCGCCTTGATGTTAGCCCGTTGGGTAGCGGTGCCTTAGCCGGTACGGCTTATCCGATCGATCGCGAGCAGCTTGCTGGGTGGTTGGGCTTTGCTAGTGCTACCCGTAACAGCCTCGATAGCGTATCTGACCGTGACCACGTTTTGGAATTGCTGTCGAATGCCGCCATCAGCATGGTGCATCTGTCGCGCTTTGCCGAAGATTTGATCTTCTTCAACAGCGGTGAAGCGGCGTTTGTTGAGCTTTCGGACCGTGTAACTTCCGGCTCCTCCCTGATGCCGCAAAAGAAAAACCCGGATGCGTTAGAGCTTATCCGTGGCAAGTCTGGCCGTGTTCAGGGGGCTCTGACCGGCATGATGATGACGTTGAAAGGCTTGCCGCTGGCTTACAACAAGGACATGCAGGAAGACAAAGAAGGGCTGTTCGACGCCCTTGATACCTGGATGGATTGCTTGCAGATGGCGGCTCTGGTGCTGGACGGCATTCAGGTGAAGCGCCCGCGTTGCCAGGAAGCGGCGCAGCAGGGTTATGCCAACGCCACCGAACTGGCTGATTATCTGGTGGCCAAAGGTGTGCCGTTCCGCGAAGCGCACCACATTGTGGGTGAAGCGGTGGTTGAAGCGATCCGTCAGGGCAAACCGTTGGAAGACCTGCCGCTGAGCGATTTGCAGAAATTCAACAGCGTGATTGGCGAAGACGTTTATCCGATCCTGTCGCTGCAATCTTGCCTGGATAAGCGTGCGGCCAAAGGCGGCGTTTCTCCTCAGCAGGTCGCCAGCGCGATTGCCGAAGCCAAAAAACGCCTGTATTAAACTCTGCCAGGGGCAGCAGCAATGCTGCCCTTCGAATTTATTTGCAGGGGCGCTGCCTGCCGCACCCGCTTATCCTGCCTGCCGTGCGCACAGATAACGGTTCAAACTGATGCCTTCATCCATGGCATTCATCGCCAAGCGGCGATGCTGTTTTGGAGTCATCCGCAACACCAGCTTGCTACTGAAGTTTTCTCTGCCAGCGCCTCTGGCGGTGTTTCGCCTTGAGCGAGCATATCGCAATCACCTCGCAGACCCGTTTTTCAATACCGTCTAGCGCAGCCGTGTGGGTAGTGGCCAGCCATGACAGTGAGGGAAACTCTGTACAGAGGCCGACATATTCGCTGTCCCCCGCTGACCAAGTGATACGGTAGGTCGAGTGTTCATGTCTTTCCATGCTCTTCCTCCAGTTTGATCAATGCAGAGATGACTTGTTTAGCCTGATAGACCTTTGCCATGCCGTTGGATATTGACCCGTGGGTCTCCTGGCCACGTTCAAGCGAGGTGGGCCAAACCAGTAGGTGCAGATCTTTACCAATGCGTTGAATTTTATGTTGGTTTGCCGCTGTTGCAGATCGTCAATGGTCTCCCTGAGTCCTTTCATTTAACTCCTCAGTATTAGTATCAATATTGATATCACTTCAAGCTAAAGGAATATAAAAATGACGCTGGAATCAAAATTCGGCAAGCAGGATGGTTCAAGGCTGGAATGCCATACGCAAAAAACCGGGCGCAAGGCCCGGCTGTGATGACTAACTGCATCGCGAAAGGTTTATTCGCCAGGACAACGCTGGCAGCGTTCCGCCTCGGATTCACCCAGTTTCAATTTGGACTGCAGATCGCGTAGCGCAGTGCGCAGGCCTTCTTCGATCACCGGATGATAGAACGGCATGTCCAGCATCTGGTCGATGGTCATCTGCTGTTGATGTGCCCAGGCCAGCAGGTGAGCGATGTGCTCCACATCCGGGCCCATCATTTCGGCTCCCAGGAAGCGGCCAGTGCCTTGCTCGCCATAGACGTGCAAGATACCTTTGTTACGCAGCATCACGCGGGAACGGCCCTGATTCTCGAACGACACTTCACCGGTTTCAAAACAGCCACAGGCGCTGAATTTCTGGCTCAGTTCGCGGAAGGTCGCCCCCACCATAGCGATCTGTGGATCTGAAAACACGACGGAAATCGCGCTGCGGCGCAGGCCAGGATTGATTTCCGGGAAACTGCCGGCGTTTTGTCCGGCAATACGTGCCTGATCGCTGGCTTCGTGCAGCAACGGTAGTTGGTTGCTGGCATCTCCGGCGATGAAAATATGCGGCAAGTTGGTTTGCATGGTCAGACGATCGGCCTGCGGTACACCTTTGGCGTCCAGCGCCAGAGTGGTGTTTTCCAACCCAAGGTTGTCAACGTTCGGGCGACGGCCCGTGGCGGCCAGCACATAATCCACCATTATTTCCTGCATCTGACCCTGTAGATCCTGGTAGCGGATAAACACCTTGTCGCCTTCACGCTGCATGATGTCCACTTTGACATCTGGATCGAGGTAAAACTCTTCCCCTAGCGTTTTAGCGGCATATTCACGAACCACGCTGTCAGTCAATGGACCAACCGCACCACCAACGCCGAACACTTTGGTGCTAACACCAAGACGATGCAGCGCTTGGCCCAGTTCCAACCCGATAACGCCTGGGCCGAATACCGCGACGGATTGGGGTAAATCGCTCCAGTTAAAGACATCATCATTAACGATCAGGCGATCTCCCAACGAGTTCCAGGGGCTGGCCAGCTCGGGCGTGAACCGGTAGCGATCACAATACGTTGCGCCACGATGCGCGTATGCTCGTCCACCTGT
Organism: Serratia sp. L9; assembly: GCF_050632285.1. Lineage (NCBI taxonomy): Bacteria > Pseudomonadati > Pseudomonadota > Gammaproteobacteria > Enterobacterales > Yersiniaceae > Serratia > Serratia sp. L9. The sequence goes on from NZ_CP192591.1 coordinate 1,321,024, forward strand.
AACGTATTGTCGTCAATAAAACGGGCATAGCCCTGAATTTTGTCAGTGGCCGGGATACTATCGACCCCTTCCAGTACGAAGCCGACAAAGCGATCGCGCTCGCGTTTGACACGATCCATCACCTCACGGCCATTGATGGTGGTTTTCCCCGCAGGGTGGACGCCAAAACCTGGGGCCCGTTCTATCTGGTGCACCGCTTCTGCAGCGGCAATCAGTAATTTGGATGGCATACAGCCAACGCGTGCGCAGGTGGTGCCAAAAGGCCCGCCTTCGATCATCACTACGCTGGGGGTCGAAAGTTTGGCTGCGCGATAGGCACCTAATCCGGCGGTGCCACCGCCAATCACGGCAATATCCACATTCAACAGTTTCATATCCGCTCCTGGAAAGATCCTTGATGTAAAAAAAGGCGGGCTAGTGCCCGCCAAAAAGTTCACGTTGGCATTTAACCCAATGTTTTCAAACAACAGATTGTTGAACTGTGCATGATGTCCATCGGGGTTTTTTTATAATTCAAGCTGACAGGAAAGTTTCCAGGTCATCGCTGCCACCAATGTGGCGGCCACCGATAAATACCTGCGGCACGGTCGCACGGCCAGTTACAGCGCGCAGGCTGACCGTGGTAGCGTCCTGGCCGAGCACAATTTCTTCATACTGGATACCGCGCTCTTGCAGCATTTGTTTGGCTTTGGCGCAGAACGGACAGCCCGGTTTGGTAAACACGGAAACCGATTCCTGCACTTTGAACTCCGGCGCCAGGTATTTCAGCATGGTGTCTGCGTCAGATACTTCAAACGGGTCGCCCGGCTTGTTGGGCTCTACGAACATTTTTTCCACTACGCCGTTGCGCACCAGCATGGAATAACGCCATGAGCGTGGGCCAAAGCCCAGGTCGGCTTTCTCAACCAGCATGTTCATGCCTTTGGTGAATTCGCCGTTACCGTCTGGTACGAACGTAATATTTTCAGCGTGCTGGTCTGCTTTCCAGGCATTCATCACAAAGGTGTCGTTTACGGAGACACACAGAATGCTGTCAACGCCATGCTGCTTGAACACACTGGACAGTTCGTTATAGCGCGGCAAATGGCTGGAAGAGCAGGTTGGGGTGAATGCGCCTGGCAGAGAGAACAGGATTACGGTTTTGTCTTTAAACAGGTCATCAGTGGTGGTATCAATCCATTGGTCGCCCTGACGGGTGTGGAAAGTAACCTGAGGGACTTTTTTGCCTTCTTGGCTGGTAAACATGGATTAACCCCTTAATTAAGAAAATAAATTTTTAGTGTTCGCAGTGTTTCGCTTTGTTGTTGGACATTATTCACATCGGGGCTTGATAGATCTAATCGCTCATTGCTATCTTATCTATCGCCATGAGCTATCATGGTATGGAGGGAAACAATGAATATCCGTGATTTAGAGTACCTGGTCGCCTTGGCCGAGCACCGCCATTTCCGGCGCGCTGCAGATTCATGCCATGTCAGCCAGCCCACGTTGAGTGGGCAGATCCGCAAGCTGGAAGACGAACTGGGCGTGATGTTGCTCGAGCGAACCAGCCGTAAAGTGTTGTTCACTCAGGCGGGTTTATTGCTGGTGGAACAGGCGCGTACCGTGTTGCGCGAAGTCAAAGTCCTCAAGGAAATGGCCAGCCAGCAGGGCGAGGCGATGTCCGGGCCGCTGCATATCGGCCTGATCCCCACCGTGGGGCCTTACCTGCTGCCGCAAATTATCCCTACGCTGCATAAAACCTTTCCCAAGTTGGAAATGTATCTGCACGAAGCGCAAACTCATCAATTGCTGGCACAACTCGACAGCGGCAAGCTCGATTGCGCCATCCTGGCGCTGGTGAAAGAGACCGAAGCTTTCATTGAAGTGCCATTGTTTGATGAGTCGATGAAGCTTGCGGTTTATTCCGATCACCCTTGGGCACAGCGCGATCGCGTAGCAATGCCTGATTTGGCGGGGGAAAAACTGCTGATGCTGGAAGATGGCCACTGCCTAAGGGATCAGGCGTTGGGCTTTTGCTTCCAGGCCGGGGCGGATGAGGATACCCATTTCCGCGCGACCAGTCTGGAAACGCTGCGTAATATGGTAGCTGCAGGCAGTGGCATTACGTTGTTGCCAAAGCTTGCGGTACCGCCTGAACGTGAGCGCGACGGCATTTGCTATCTGGACTGTTACAAGCCGGAACCGAAGCGCACCATCGCTTTGGTGTATCGCCCCGGTTCCCCGCTGCGTAGCCGTTACGAGCAACTGGCCGAGGCAATTCGCGAACATATGCAGAATTACCTGGGCACGGTGCTAGAACAGGCGGTTTAAACCGTTTAGTGCTGCAACACGGTAGGCTTCGGCCATGGTCGGATAGTTGAAGGTAGTATTTACGAAGTACTCGATCGTATTACCTTCACCTTTCTGTTCCATGATCGCCTGGCCGATGTGAATGATCTCTGCCGCACGCTCACCAAAACAGTGGATCCCAAGGATCTGCAGCGTTTCGCGGTGGAACAGGATCTTCAGGCTGCCAACGCTCATCCCGGCAATTTGCGCACGAGCCAGATGCTTGAACTGCGCTCGGCCCACTTCGTACGGCACTTTCATCGCCGTCAGCTCCTGCTCGGTTTTACCCACTGAGCTGATCTCCGGAATGGTATAAATGCCCGTTGGAATGTCTTCGACCAAATGCCCGCTAGCTTCCCCGGAAGAAATGGCCTGTGCAGCGATACGCCCCTGATCGTAAGCGGCTGAAGCCAGGCTTGGGTAGCCGATGACGTCACCGACAGCGTAAATATGGGCCACGGCAGTCTGGTACATACTGTTGACCTTCAGCAGGCCGCGGCTGTCTGCTTCCAGGCCCACGTTATCTAACCCCAGCGAATCGGTATTGCCGGTGCGGCCATTGGCGTACAGCAGGCAATCGGCCTTCACTTTTTTACCGGATTTGAGATGAACGATAACGCCGTCATCGGTGCCTTCGATCTTCTCGAACTCTTCGTTGTGACGGATCACCACACCGTTATTCCAAAGATGGTAAGACAAGGAGTCTGACATTTCCTGATCGAGGAACGCCAGCAGGCGATCGCGGGTGTTGATCAGATCGACTTTTACGTTCAACCCACGGAAGATCGAAGCATATTCACAGCCAATCACCCCCGCACCATAGATAATCACATGGCGCGGTTCATGGCTCAGCTCAAGGATGGAATCGCTGTCATAAATGCGCGGGTGTTTAAAATCGACGCTGTTTGGGTGGTAAGGGCGTGAGCCACAGGCGATGACGATATGGTCGGCGCGGACAGTATCCTGGGTGCCGTCCATATAGCTTACGCTGACGGTATTAGCGTCAATAAAACGGGCATCACCGGCAAACAGTTTGCATTGGTTACGCTCGTAAAAACCTTGGCGCATGCGGGTTTGCTGATTAATGACGTTATCGGCGTGGCGAAGGATGTCAGGGAAAGTTGCACTGAGCGTGCGGGAGTTATTGTAAAGCGGGTTCTGGTTGAATTCGATGATGCGGCTGACGGCGTGGCGGAGAGCTTTGGAGGGGATGGTTCCCCAGTGAGTACAGCCGCCGCCCACGTTATTGTACCGCTCAATCACGGCCACGCGGGCACCTTGTTTCACCAGCCCCATAGCGGCGCCTTCACCACCAGGGCCCGAGCCAATAATAATGGCGTCAAATTGATAGTGCTGTTGCATGTAGGAGAGACCTGTTCTTATACAAAATTACAACGGTATCTTAACATCATAGCGCTGCGTGCCCAATCACCATTAGGCTTTTTGAGGCAAAGCACAATCAGTGCGGTTCGGAACTGTGACAAAGCGCGTTTGTGTAAATGCTGTTGCAATAAATTTGCTATATTGCCAGTTCTGCGACGTTAGACTGAGAGAATGGAATTATCCGGATATGCATATGGGCGTCAGAGCACAACAAAAAGAACGGACGCGTCGTTCCCTCATCGAGGCGGCTTTCAGCCAGCTCAGTGCCGAACGCAGTTTTGCCAGCCTGAGCCTGCGCGAAGTGTCACGCGAGGCGGGTATCGCGCCCACTTCATTTTATCGTCATTTCCGTGACGTGGATGAACTCGGGTTAACCATGGTAGACGAAAGCGGTCTGATGTTGCGCCAGTTGATGCGCCAGGCACGCCAACGTATTGCCAAAGGCGGTAGCGTGATCCGCACGTCGGTTTCTACCTTTATGGAATTTATCGGCAATAATCCCAATGCCTTCCGGCTATTGTTGCGTGAACGCTCCGGGACTTCTGCGGCGTTCCGTGCCGCGGTAGCACGCGAAATTCAACATTTTATTGCCGAACTGGCAGACTACCTCGAGCTCGAAAACCACATGCCGCGCAGCTTTACCGAAGCGCAGGCGGAAGCGATGGTGACGATTGTATTCAGTGCTGGTGCGGAAGCACTGGATATTGATATTGAGCAACGGCGCCAGCTTGAAGAACGGTTAGTGTTGCAATTGCGGATGATTTCCAAAGGGGCTTATTACTGGTATCGCCGCGAGCAAGAAAAAGCGTCTGTATCCCACGTATAACAAGGTGAAAGTAATGGAAAAACCAAGCCGAGAGAAGAGTACTTTACTGCTGGCGTTAATCGCTGGCCTGTCGATTAACGGCTCTTTTGCCGCGCTGTTCAGCTCGGTGGTGCCGTTTTCTGCCTTTCCGTTGATTGCATTGGTGCTGGCGGTGTATTGCCTACATCAGCGTTATTTGAGCCAGCCGATGCCTGAAGGCATGCCAAAACTGGCTGCTGGCTGTTTCCTGCTGGGGATTCTGGGATACAGTGCAGTAGTGCGCGTAGAATATCCGCAGATTGGCTCTAACTTCCTGCCTTCGATTCTCTGCGTGGCGTTAGTGTTCTGGATTGGCTTTAATTTAAAGAAACGTCATACAGCGGTGCAGTAACAACCCGCGCTATGTCATGGGCATCCTTCGGGGTGCCTTTTTGTTTTTAGTGGGTTCAAATCACTCACCAACTAAATGAAACGATATTTCATTTAAAAAATAACGTATTTTCAATAATCGATCATTGATCTGGTTGTTCTTTGCCTGATTGCCATAGGCTAGCGCCGGATGGCAAAAATACAAAGGTTTCCCCCAACCCTGTTGCTAGTTTGGCTCAAGGCCGAACGGGCATTCATTGCCCGCTTTCTGTATGACTCAACAGGGACACGACGGTAATGAAGATACGAAAGATCGGGTTACTCAATTATCTGGCCTACGGCTCGGGAGACTTTCTCGGCGCAGGTACCACCGCACTCACCGCTGCTTGGTTACTCTATTTCTACACCACGTTTTGTCATTTGACGCCCATTGAAGCGACGTTCATTTTTGCCATTGCCCGCGTCGCGGATGCGGTGCTTAGCCCGCTGATGGGGTATCTCACGGATAACTTTGGCAGCACCTGGTTCGGCAAGCGGTTTGGTCGGCGCAAATTCTTTATCTTACTGGGGATCCCCTGCGTATTCAGTTACAGCCTGATGTGGGTTGGCGATATGGGGTATCTCTATTATCTGCTGACTTATCTGCTGTTCGACATTGTTTACACCATGATCCTGGTGCCGTATGAAACGCTGGTGCCGGAGATGACCGACGACTTCAAACAGAAAACCAAGTTTTCTGGTGCCAGGATTGCCATGGCGCAGCTGTCAGCGATCCTGGCCGCTTTCCTGCCGGGCGTCCTGTTGCAGCACTTCGGTAAGGATAATGCTGTCTCATTCTTTTACTCGAGCCTGGTGTTTGCCGTGATCTGTTCACTGGTGCTCACATTGGTCTATTTCTTTACCTGGGAGCGCCCGGCCGCCTTGAAGTCTGAGGCGATGCGTGAGCTTGAGCGGGAACGCCAGCAATTGACGTTGTGGCAAAGCCTCAAGCGCCTCAACACCGAACTGACATCGACGCTGCGTGTTCGTATTTTCCGCCAGCATCTTGGGCTGTATCTCGGCGGCTATATTGCTCAGGACGTGTTTAACGCCGTGTTTACCTATTACGTGGTGTTTGTGCTGATGCAGACGGCCACGGTGGCTTCCAACCTGATGGGAATGATGGCAATCCTGCAGTTTGTCGCGGTGATTGGCATGATCCCATTGTGTATCCGCTTTGGGCCAGCCCCTTCTTATCGGCTGGCGGTCAGTCTGTTTGCCCTGGCGGTGATTTCCTACGGCATTCTGTACTTCACCGATATGAGTGATTCCATGTCGATGCTGTTGTTGATTTCGGCGCTGGCAGGCTTGGGCCGTGGCGGTATCAATTATGTTCCCTGGAACATTTATACCTACATTGCCGATGTGGATGAAACCATTACCGGCCAGCGTCGGGAAGGGATTTTTGCCGGTGTGATGACGTTGACGCGCAAAGCCTCACAGGCGGGGGCGGTCATGCTGGTTGGCATTATCTTGCAGTTGTCAGGCTTTGTTTCCGGGCAAAGTCAGCAGGCGCCTTCGGTAGGGCATACCATCTTGGGCGTGTTGGTTTGCGGCTCTCTGGTGATGCTCACCCTCGGCTTTGTCATTTCGCTTTATTTCCGTCTTAACCTGAATACCCACCGGATACTGATACAGGAAACGCAGAAAATGCGTACTGCCAATCGGCCGGTTCCCGACCTTATCACTCCCCAGGCCCGTACCGTCGTTGAGGTACTGACCGGCATCAGATACGAATCCCTTTGGGGTAATAACAATATCGGTTATTTACACCGCCACAATCCACCGCCTGAAAAACCGGTGCGTAACGCGGCGAGAGAACTGCCAGCCATGACAAGAGAGCATCATGAAGGTTTTTGAGGTCAAGCACAGCGCGTTATTGCGCCAGCCGCAGCATTTCATTTCACGCAGTGAACTGAAGGGATTGATCCACCAAGTCACGGAGAATCTGGTGAACATCAAGGATATGACGGGGGAATTCCTGTTACGTCTTGATGATGGCCGCGTTATCGATACCAAAGGATGGGCTGGCTGGGAGTGGACACATGGCATTGGGCTCTACGGTATTTATCAGTATTACCAGCAGACCGGCGATCTCGGTATGCAAGCGGTGATTGATGACTGGTTCAGTGCCCGGTTGGCTGAGGGCACACCCACTAAAAATGTGAATACCGTCTGCCCATTTTTGACCCTGGCATACCGCTATGAAGAAACCGCTAACCCGATTTGGCGGCCTTATCTGGAACGCTGGGCGGAGTGGGTGATGTACGAGATGCCGCGTACTGAAAAGCAGGGGTTACAACACATCGTCTACAACAATGAAAATCATCAGCAAATGTGGGATGACACTTTGATGATGAGCGTACTGCCCCTGGCGAAAATCGGTAAGCTGCTGGACCGGCCTGAATTTGTGGAGGAGGCAATCTACCAGTTCCTGTTACATGTTCAGTACCTGATGGATCGACAAACCGGCCTGTGGTTCCATGGCTGGACATATGAGGGGAACCACAACTTTGCTCAGGCTCGCTGGGCCAGAGGGAACAGCTGGTTAACGATAGTCATTCCTGAATTTTTAGAGCTGTTGGATTTACCGGAGCAAAACGCAACCCGGCGTTATTTATTACAGGTTCTGGAAAGCCAGATCAGCGCTCTGGCGCAATGCCAGCATGAGAGTGGTTTGTGGCATACCTTGCTAGACGATCCGCATTCATACCTGGAGAGTTCAGCCACCGCCGGTTTCGCCTACGGCATATTAAAAGCGGTACGTAAACGTTATATCGATGCGGCATATGCGCCAGTGGCAGAGAAAGCCGTGCGTGGTGTGATTGCCAACATCAATCCGGCCGGGGAGTTAATGCAGGTCTCTTTTGGCACTGCAATGGGTACGGCGCTGGATTATTATCGCCAGATCCCCCTGACTTCAATGCCCTACGGCCAGGCGATGGCGATTTTATGCTTGTCGGAATATCTCAGGGTCTACCTTTAGGAACCCGGCGGGCATTGGCCCGCCGTTCAACCGGTCAGCGGCGCTCCAGCAGTACACCGCACTCCATATGGTGGGTGTAGGGGAACTGATCGAACAGCGCCAGGCGGGTGATTTTGTGCGTGGTTTGCAAGGTGCCAAGGTTGGCGCACAGCGTTTCCGGATTGCAGGAGATATAAAGGATGCGGGGATAGGCTTGCACCATCTTCACCGTTTCTTCATCCAACCCGCTGCGCGGTGGGTCGACGAAAATCGTCTCGCAATTGTAGCTGCCAAGATCGATGCCCTTTAAGCGGTTGAACTCACGCACCCCATTCATTGCCTGAGTGAAGTCTTCTGCGGCCATACGGATAATCTGCACATTATCGATCTGGTTGGCGGCGATGTTGTATTGCGCCGCTGCGACTGAGGGTTTGGCGATCTCAGTGGCCAGCACACGCTCGAAATTGCGTGCCAGTGCCAGCGAGAAGTTGCCGTTACCGCAATACAACTCCAGCAGGTCACCTTTGGAACCTTGGGTGACATCTAGCGCCCACTCCAGCATTTGCACGTTCATTGCCGCGTTTGGCTGAGTAAAGCTGTTTTCTACCTGGCGGTAAATCATATTGCGGCCACCAACTGGCAGTACTTCATCGACGTAATCCTGATCCAGCATGATTTTCATCTTTGAAGCACGGCCAATCAGTTGCAGATCGAAACCTTGTGTGCGTAATGCATCACGCAGCGCAATGGCATCCTGCTGCCACTGTTCGTCCAATTTGCGGTGGTACAGCAAAGAAGCGATGATTTTGCCACTTTGCGTGGAAAGATAATCTATCTGGAACAGCTTATGGCGCAGGACTGGATTGGGTTTGATCGCGGCCATCAGCGCGCTCATCAGGCGATTAATCAACTCGCTGGCTGCTGGGAAGGTATCGACGCGGATACGTTGCTTGGTCTGCTGATCGAACATGATGTGGTACATCTCGTCCTCATCATGCCAGATGCGGAATTCCGCACGCATACGGTAGTGGCTGACTGGCGAGCGGAACACTTGCGGCTCAGGCGCCGTGAACGGTGACATCATCGTCTTCAGACGGGCAGTTTTCTCTGCCAGTTGGTCATCATAGCGTTCAATGGGCAAATTCTCGGGCGTCATGGCTCTTCTCGTCAGTCAAATTGGATCAGCGGGGATTGTAGGGAATCAGTCTGTGAAGTCCAGTTTTGTTGTGTTTAATGTTGGTAACATTATTAGCAGTCTAGACATCTATTTTCATTGATTGTAGCATTACCGTCCGGCCTCAAGCAGCGAGTGAAAAGGGAATCCAGTGCAAATCTGGAGCTGACGCGCAGCGGTATGGGGAAGTCACGGCGATAGCGTTTCGGCCTGGAATTTAACAGATCGAATTACGCAGACACTGTCCACTGCTGGATGGGAAGTCATCGCTCGGTGCGGGTTGCCAATGGCAATCGGCAAATCCCAAGCCCGAAAACCTGCCGGTGTACGTCGCAATATCCATCGCCGTCGCGAATTATCGGCTGTGGCCTGCGGCATCCCCAATGAAGTTTGGATGCTTTTTTAATGACAATGATAAAAAAACACTGCTGGCGGTGGTTTCCTCCGTGACGGCCTTTTCTGGATGGGCGCAAGACAACACCACTGCCAATGACAGCGATAATCTGGTGGTAACCGCCAACCGCTTCCCTCAGCCAGTCTCTTCCGTGCTGGCACCTGCCGATGTTGTTACCCGTGATGAAATCAACCGTTGGCAGGCTAAAAGCCTCAATGATGTTATGCGCCGTTTGCCGGGCGTGGACATCGCGCAGTACGGGGGAATGGGGCAGGGCTCATCTCTTTCAGTTCGTGGCACCGAAGCACGCCACGTATTGGTGTTGATCGATGGTGTGCCGTTAGCCCGTCTGGGGATCACCAATGGTGTTGATTTTAACCAGATCCCGCTGGCGCTGGTTCAGCGTGTGGAGTTTATCCGTGGCCCGCGCTCAGCCATTTATGGTTCTGGCGCTATCGGCGGGGTGATTAACGTCATTACCCAGACCGATCAAGAAGGTGGAAAAGTTCAGGTGGGTATCGGCTCAAACGGATACCAGCAGTACGATGGTGCGGTGCGCCAGCGCTTCGACAACACCATGGCTACCGTCGCGGGCAGCTATCAGATGACCAACGGCTTCAATGTACAACCCGACTCACCTTATTCGGTTGACAGCGATCGTGATGGTTTCCGCAATAAAAGCTTCTGGGGGGCTGGAACACTCGTTCAACCAAAACTTCTCTGGCTTCGTGCGCGGTTATGGTTACACCAACAACTCGGATTACGATGTTGGCAGTGTGCCTTTCAGCCCGCAATACAGTAATGATGAAGACCGTCTTTATAGCCACACCTATGATATGGGACTGCGGTATCTTGCTGGAGCGTTCTCATCTCAACTTACCGGTAGCTATCAGAAACAGAAAGATTACAACTACAGCAGCCAGAATGGTCGTTATGGTATTAGCACTACGCTGGATGATATGGACCAGCGCAATTTGCAGTGGGGTAATACCTATGCTTTCGAACAGGGTAGCGTTACAGCCGGTGCCGATTTCCAGCAACAACGTCTGACCTCTTCTGATAACTTCTTCGCTGACAGCTATAAAAGAGACAATACCGGTCTATACCTTAGTGGCCAGCAACAGTTTGGCAGCGTGACGCTTGAGGCCTCTGGGCGTGAAGACAAAGCCGGTGATTTTGGTTGGCATGGTACCTGGCAGACCGCTGCGGGTTGGGAGTTTATTGATGGCTATCGGGCGACTTTATCTTATGGCACCGGTTTCCTGACGCCATCGCTGGGCCAGCAATATGGTTCAAAACGCTTCGGTATTGATTCAAACAGCAACCTCAAGCCGGAAGAGTCCAAGCAGTGGGAAGCCGGTCTGGAAGGTTTGACCGGGCCGCTGGACTGGCGATTGTCGGCTTACCATTACAAAATCCAAAACCTGATCAACTATGATTCTGACCCGGTTACCTATCAGGGCCAGTATTACAATGTGGATGCGGCAACGATTAAAGGTGTGGAATGGACGGGGAGCTTTGATACCGGGATCTTCACCCATCAGGTGACATTGCAATATATTGATCCTCGTAACGACAAGACGGATGAGGTGCTGGCGCGCCGTTCGAAACGCCAAGCCAAATATCAGTTGGATTGGACGATGTTCAACGTAGATATGGATATTTCATATCAGTATTACGGCAAGCGGTACGACAACATCTCCTCTACTTATAATCCTGAGCAGCGTGTATTGCCGAGTTACAGCACTGTTGATGCGGCAGCATCATATCCAATCACCTCTCAGCTGACAGTTCGTGGTAGAATTGCCAACCTGTTTGATAAAGATTATGAGACGGCTTATGGCTACGTTACTCCAGGAAGAGAATACTACCTCACTGGAAGCTATACCTTCTAACAGCACGGCGGCCCCTCGTCCGACGGCGCTGGTTTTTGATTCCGGTGTCGGCGGGCTGTCAGTGTATCAGGAGGTTCGGCAACTGCTGCCGGATCTCCACTATATCTATGCCTTCGATAACGTGGCATTTCCCTACGGCGAGAAATCCGAAGAATTTATCATTGAGCGCGTGCTGGAGATTGTCACTGCCGTTCAGCAGCGTCACCCTCTGGCGATTGTCATTATCGCCTGCAATACCGCCAGCACAGTTTCTCTGCCTGCATTGCGCGAGCATTTTACCTTCCCGGTGGTCGGTGTTGTGCCCGCCATCAAGCCTGCAGCCAAACTTACCACTAATGGTATTGTCGGCCTGTTAGCCACGCGTGGTACGGTTCAGCGTACCTATACACGTGAATTGATTGAGCGTTTTGCCACGGATTGTAAAATCGAGCTGTTAGGCTCTTCTGAGCTGGTGGAGCTGGCAGAGGCTAAGTTGCATGGTGCACCGGTGCCGTTGGCAACGCTCAAAAAAATACTGCATCCGTGGTTGAGCATGCGCGAACCTCCCGACACTGTCGTTCTGGGTTGTACCCATTTCCCTCTTTTATCTGAAGAGCTGATGCAGGTGCTGCCCGAAGGGACGCGGCTGGTGGATTCGGGTGCGGCTATTGCCCGCAGGGCTGCCTGGCTTATCTCTACCCAAGAGAATCTGGTTTCTACTCAGGAAGAGAATCTGGCCTATTGCATGGCATTAAATGAAGATACCGAGGCTTTATTGCCCGTATTGCAGGGTTATGGCTTCAAATCGTTGAAAAAATTGCCGCTTAAAGTGGCTTTTGATTAAACATTCGGCGGTCAGCAAAAAAATGAATTTAGGGGTTGCGGCGTTCTCAGAACTCCCTATAATGCGCCTCCACTGACCGGGAACAACGACTCCTTGATAGCAAAGAATGTCGCCCAGCCAGGAAGAAGCAACCCGGTGAAAACACCGCCTCTCGCAAGAGAAAAAGGTTGACTCTTCAGCGGGAAAGCGTAATATGCACCTCCCGCGTTACCGAGAAAGATGGCGGTAACCAACGCTCTTTAACAATTTATCAGACAATCTGTGTGGGCACTCACAAGACGATATCCAGCCACCTCGGTGGCAAAAAAATATCAAGTCTTGAAGAGTGACCAAGCAGTAATTCATGCGAATGAATTATTACGAAAGTTAATTTTCGAGCATCGCTGCACGAGTTGCAGCAAATCAAGCTTTTAATTGAAGAGTTTGATCATGGCTCAGATTGAACGCTGGCGGCAGGCCTAACACATGCAAGTCGAGCGGTAGCACAGGAGAGCTTGCTCTCTGGGTGACGAGCGGCGGACGGGTGAGTAATGTCTGGGAAACTGCCCGATGGAGGGGGATAACTACTGGAAACGGTAGCTAATACCGCATAACGTCTTCGGACCAAAGTGGGGGACCTTCGGGCCTCACACCATCGGATGTGCCCAGATGGGATTAGCTAGTAGGTGGGGTAATGGCTCACCTAGGCGACGATCCCTAGCTGGTCTGAGAGGATGACCAGCCACACTGGAACTGAGACACGGTCCAGACTCCTACGGGAGGCAGCAGTGGGGAATATTGCACAATGGGCGCAAGCCTGATGCAGCCATGCCGCGTGTGTGAAGAAGGCCTTCGGGTTGTAAAGCACTTTCAGCGAGGAGGAAGGGTTCAGTGTTAATAGCACTGGGCATTGACGTTACTCGCAGAAGAAGCACCGGCTAACTCCGTGCCAGCAGCCGCGGTAATACGGAGGGTGCAAGCGTTAATCGGAATTACTGGGCGTAAAGCGCACGCAGGCGGTTTGTTAAGTCAGATGTGAAATCCCCGAGCTTAACTTGGGAACTGCATTTGAAACTGGCAAGCTAGAGTCTTGTAGAGGGGGTAGAATTCCAGGTGTAGCGGTGAAATGCGTAGAGATCTGGAGGAATACCGGTGGCGAAGGCGGCCCCCTGGACAAAGACTGACGCTCAGGTGCGAAAGCGTGGGGAGCAAACAGGATTAGATACCCTGGTAGTCCACGCTGTAAACGATGTCGACTTGGAGGTTGTGCCCTTGAGGCGTGGCTTCCGGAGCTAACGCGTTAAGTCGACCGCCTGGGGAGTACGGCCGCAAGGTTAAAACTCAAATGAATTGACGGGGGCCCGCACAAGCGGTGGAGCATGTGGTTTAATTCGATGCAACGCGAAGAACCTTACCTACTCTTGACATCCACAGAATTCGCTAGAGATAGCTTAGTGCCTTCGGGAACTGTGAGACAGGTGCTGCATGGCTGTCGTCAGCTCGTGTTGTGAAATGTTGGGTTAAGTCCCGCAACGAGCGCAACCCTTATCCTTTGTTGCCAGCACGTCATGGTGGGAACTCAAAGGAGACTGCCGGTGATAAACCGGAGGAAGGTGGGGATGACGTCAAGTCATCATGGCCCTTACGAGTAGGGCTACACACGTGCTACAATGGCATATACAAAGAGAAGCGAACTCGCGAGAGCAAGCGGACCTCATAAAGTATGTCGTAGTCCGGATCGGAGTCTGCAACTCGACTCCGTGAAGTCGGAATCGCTAGTAATCGTAGATCAGAATGCTACGGTGAATACGTTCCCGGGCCTTGTACACACCGCCCGTCACACCATGGGAGTGGGTTGCAAAAGAAGTAGGTAGCTTAACCTTCGGGAGGGCGCTTACCACTTTGTGATTCATGACTGGGGTGAAGTCGTAACAAGGTAACCGTAGGGGAACCTGCGGTTGGATCACCTCCTTACCTAAAGATATTGGTTGAGTGCAGTGTCCACACAGATTGTCTGATGAAAAAGTAACGAGCAGGAAACCCTTTATAGGCTTGTAGCTCAGGTGGTTAGAGCGCACCCCTGATAAGGGTGAGGTCGGTGGTTCAAGTCCACTCAGGCCTACCAAATTTCTTCTCATGCTGCGTGATGTGCGCGGTCGTTTACCGAAGTAAACTGCCCTTTCACATGCCTTGCCTGAAAAGAAATTACATTTGCATTTTAAGGCGAATGTAACTCTCCGAGTGGTAAATAAAGGTTTCTGCCAGTGACTGTATGGGGCTATAGCTCAGCTGGGAGAGCGCCTGCCTTGCACGCAGGAGGTCAGCGGTTCGATCCCGCTTAGCTCCACCATATAGTCCTCGAATAATACTTCAGAGTGTACTGGCGACAGTATGCTGCGAAGTATTTTGCTCTTTAACAATCTGGAACAAGCTGAAAATTGAAACATGACAGCTGAAACTTATCCCTCCGTAGAACTATTGGGGTAAGGAGTAACCTGTCATAGAGTCTCTCAAATTTTTTGCAATCTGAAGTTCTCTTTATGAGGACTGAGCGAGCAGCACAAAGCCAAGGCGCCCAGCGCGGAGGACGCGGAGTGGACACAACGTCCATGAGCATTCCGAGCACTGCGTAACGCGGGATTTGTGTGGCGCAGCCAGACCGAGAAGGAAACACTTTCGGGTTGTGAGGTTAAGTGACTAAGCGTACACGGTGGATGCCTAGGCAGTCAGAGGCGATGAAGGGCGTGCTAATCTGCGAAAAGTGTCGGTAAGCTGATATGAAGCGTTATAACCGGCAATACCCGAATGGGGAAACCCAGTGCAATCCGTTGCACTATCGTATGGTGAATACATAGCCATACGAGGCGAACCGGGGGAACTGAAACATCTAAGTACCCCGAGGAAAAGAAATCAACCGAGATTCCCCCAGTAGCGGCGAGCGAACGGGGAGGAGCCCAGAACCTGAATCAGTTTGTGTGTTAGTGGAAGCGTCTGGAAAGTCGCGCAGCAAAGGGTGATAGCCCCGTACACTAAAATGCACAAGGTGTGAGTTCGATGAGTAGGGCGGGACACGTGACATCCTGTCTGAATATGGGGGGACCATCCTCCAAGGCTAAATACTCCTGACTGACCGATAGTGAACCAGTACCGTGAGGGAAAGGCGAAAAGAACCCCGGCGAGGGGAGTGAAATAGAACCTGAAACCGTGTACGTACAAGCAGTGGGAGCCTACTTTGTTGGGTGACTGCGTACCTTTTGTATAATGGGTCAGCGACTTATATTTTGTAGCAAGGTTAACCGTATAGGGGAGCCGTAGGGAAACCGAGTCTTAACTGGGCGAATAGTTGCAAGGTATAGACCCGAAACCCGGTGATCTAGCCATGGGCAGGTTGAAGGTTGGGTAACACTAACTGGAGGACCGAACCGACTAATGTTGAAAAATTAGCGGATGACTTGTGGCTGGGGGTGAAAGGCCAATCAAACCGGGAGATAGCTGGTTCTCCCCGAAAGCTATTTAGGTAGCGCCTCGTGAACTCATCTTCGGGGGTAG
Source organism: Serratia sp. L9 (assembly GCF_050632285.1). Lineage (NCBI taxonomy): Bacteria > Pseudomonadati > Pseudomonadota > Gammaproteobacteria > Enterobacterales > Yersiniaceae > Serratia > Serratia sp. L9. The sequence continues at coordinate 1,336,730 of NZ_CP192591.1, forward strand.
AGCACTGTTTCGGCTAGGGGGCCATCCCGGCTTACCAAACCGATGCAAACTCCGAATACCGAAGAATGTTATCACGGGAGACACACGGCGGGTGCTAACGTCCGTCGTGAAGAGGGAAACAACCCAGACCGCCAGCTAAGGTCCCAAAGTCATGGTTAAGTGGGAAACGATGTGGGAAGGCATAGACAGCCAGGATGTTGGCTTAGAAGCAGCCATCATTTAAAGAAAGCGTAATAGCTCACTGGTCGAGTCGGCCTGCGCGGAAGATGTAACGGGGCTAAACCATGCACCGAAGCTGCGGCAGCAACGCTTAGGCGTTGTTGGGTAGGGGAGCGTTCTGTAAGCCGTTGAAGGTGGACTGTGAGGTCTGCTGGAGGTATCAGAAGTGCGAATGCTGACATAAGTAACGATAAAGCGGGTGAAAAACCCGCTCGCCGGAAGACCAAGGGTTCCTGTCCAACGTTAATCGGGGCAGGGTGAGTCGACCCCTAAGGCGAGGCCGAAAGGCGTAGTCGATGGGAAACGGGTTAATATTCCCGTACTCGGTGTTACTGCGAAGGGGGGACGGAGAAGGCTAGGCTAGCCGGGCGACGGTTGTCCCGGTTTAAGCGTGTAGGGGGTGTTCCTGGTAAATCCGGAACGCTATCAACCCTGAGGCGTGATGACGATGCACTACGGTGCAGAAGTAGTTGATGCCAAGCTTCCAGGAAAAGCCTCTAAGCATCAGGTAACATTGAATCGTACCCCAAACCGACACAGGTGGTCAGGTAGAGAATACTCAGGCGCTTGAGAGAACTCGGGTGAAGGAACTAGGCAAAATGGTGCCGTAACTTCGGGAGAAGGCACGCTGGCGCGTAGGTGAAAGGATTGACTCCTGGAGCTGAAGCCAGTCGCAGATACCAGCTGGCTGCAACTGTTTAATAAAAACACAGCACTGTGCAAACACGAAAGTGGACGTATACGGTGTGACGCCTGCCCGGTGCTGGAAGGTTAATTGATGGGGTCAGCCGCAAGGCGAAGCTCTTGATCGAAGCCCCAGTAAACGGCGGCCGTAACTATAACGGTCCTAAGGTAGCGAAATTCCTTGTCGGGTAAGTTCCGACCTGCACGAATGGCGTAATGATGGCCAGGCTGTCTCCACCCGAGACTCAGTGAAATTGAACTCGCTGTGAAGATGCAGTGTACCCGCGGCAAGACGGAAAGACCCCGTGAACCTTTACTATAGCTTGACACTGAACATTGAGCCTTGATGTGTAGGATAGGTGGGAGGCTTTGAAGTGTGGACGCCAGTCTGCATGGAGCCAACCTTGAAATACCACCCTTTAATGTTTGATGTTCTAACTCGGCCCCATAATCTGGGGTGAGGACAGTGTCTGGTGGGTAGTTTGACTGGGGCGGTCTCCTCCCAAAGAGTAACGGAGGAGCACGAAGGTTAGCTAATCACGGTCGGACATCGTGAGGTTAGTGCAAAGGCATAAGCTAGCTTGACTGCGAGAGTGACGGCTCGAGCAGGTACGAAAGTAGGTCTTAGTGATCCGGTGGTTCTGAATGGAAGGGCCATCGCTCAACGGATAAAAGGTACTCCGGGGATAACAGGCTGATACCGCCCAAGAGTTCATATCGACGGCGGTGTTTGGCACCTCGATGTCGGCTCATCACATCCTGGGGCTGAAGTAGGTCCCAAGGGTATGGCTGTTCGCCATTTAAAGTGGTACGCGAGCTGGGTTTAGAACGTCGTGAGACAGTTCGGTCCCTATCTGCCGTGGGCGTTGGAAGATTGAGAGGGGTTGCTCCTAGTACGAGAGGACCGGAGTGAACGCACCCCTGGTGTTCGGGTTGTCATGCCAATGGCACTGCCCGGTAGCTACGTGCGGAAAAGATAAGCGCTGAAAGCATCTAAGCGCGAAACTTGCCTCGAGATGAGTCTTCCCTGGGCCTTTAAGGTCCCTGAAGGAACGTTTAAGACTAAGACGTTGATAGGCTGGGTGTGTAAGTGCAGCGATGCATTGAGCTAACCAGTACTAATGAACCGTGAGGCTTAACCTTACAACACCGAAGGTGTTTTAGAGAGACGAGATTGATTTTCAGCGAAGTTCCGAGATTGGATTGGCTGGCATGACGAAAGTGATGCGGGTTGATGAAACAGAATTTGCCTGGCGGCGATAGCGCGGTGGTCCCACCTGACCCCATGCCGAACTCAGAAGTGAAACGCCGTAGCGCCGATGGTAGTGTGGGGTCTCCCCATGCGAGAGTAGGACACTGCCAGGCATCAAATAAACGTTATCAGCATGACACCTGATAATGAGCGAAATCACCAAGGTGGTTTTGCTGGCATCGGAAGATGCAACGTGAAAGAATCGGTGGAGCGGTAGTTCAGTTGGTTAGAATACCTGCCTGTCACGCAGGGGGTCGCGGGTTCGAGCCCCGTCCGTTCCGCCACTTATTTAAATTATGCCTGCTAATCTTAGCAGGCATAATGTTAAGCGTAGTTTAGGGGCGTAGCTCAGTTGGTAGAGCACCGGTCTCCAAAACCGGGTGTCGCGAGTTCGAGTCTCTCCGCCCCTGCCATATTAAAAGCCCTTCGCGAAAGCGAAGGGCTTTTTTGCTTTCTACTGCTCTTAGTATTCATTTCCTCAATATGTCTGCTCAAAACTCACACTGAAATCGTTCCCAATTTAGACTTTTCTAGCTGTATCTATGCACAAAATGGTTGTAATCCCGTGCTGTGATACTGCTCATCATTCCAAGCTGAATTTCAGCTACACCTTATAAGCGCCCAAGTATCTGGACGCACATTCCATTAAAGCGAATACACCAACAGCCATCTCTGCCTGACTGGCTCAGGCTGAGCGAGGAGAAAAACATGTATAAGCGTTTACTGTTAGCGGCCGCCATAAGCGGTGTGTTGATGGGAGCGGCTCAGGCTGCCCCCTTGGTTGTCGGCTTTTCTCAGATCGGTTCTGAATCAGGGTGGCGTTCTGCAGAAACCAAAGTGGCAAAACAGGAAGCGGAAAAACGTGGTATTACGCTGAAAATCGCCGATGCACAGCAAAAACAGGAAAACCAGATCAAGGCGGTGAGATCCTTTATTGCCCAGGGTGTCGATGCCATTTTTATTGCGCCAGTGGTAGCAACCGGTTGGACCCCGGTATTGCAGGAAGCGAAAGAGGCTAAAATACCGGTCTTTCTGCTGGATCGCATGATTGAAGTGAATGATCCCTCGCTGTATACCGCTGCCGTTGCCTCAGATAGCGTTCATGAAGGCAAGGTTGCAGGGGAATGGCTGCAAAAAGAGGTCGCTGGCAAGCCATGTAATGTGGTTGAACTGCAAGGCACTGTGGGATCCAGTGTGGCCATTAACCGTAAGAAGGGCTTTGCAGACGGTATTGCCTCCGCTGACAACATCAAAATCCTCCGTTCGCAGTCCGGCGACTTTACTCGCAGCAAGGGTAAAGAAGTGATGGAAAGCTTCATTAAGGCTGAGCAGAACGGTAAAAACATTTGTGCCGTTTATGCACATAACGACGATATGGCGATTGGCGCAATCCAGGCGATTAAAGAGGCTGGTTTGAAGCCGGGTTCTCAGATCAAGGTTGTTTCTATCGACGGCGTACCTGATATCTTTAAAGCGATGATGAGCGGGGAAGCAAACGCTACGGTTGAATTGACGCCAAATATGGCAGGCCCTGCCTTTGATGCTTTGATTGCATTGAAAAAAGACGGCACTCAACCGCAAAAATTTATCCAGACAGAATCGAAACTGCTGCAGCCTGATACTGCCAAGCAGGAATTTGAGATGAAGAAAAGCATGGGTTATTGATAGGTAACTGGCGGAGCAGATGATGGCCACACCTCAGGCAACATTGTTGGCAATAAGCGGGCTATCCGTTGAGTTTCCAGGTGTAAAGGCGCTGGAGCAGGTTGATTTCACACTACAGCGCGGCGAGGTTGTGGCGTTGCTTGGGGAAAATGGTGCAGGGAAGTCCACATTAATCAAGGCATTGACCGGTGTTTACCAACGCTCCGCCGGTGAAATCTGGCTTGAAGGAAAAGCGATTGCGCCGCAGAGTACGGCTCAGGCGCAATCGTTTGGGATTGGCACGGTCTATCAGGAAGTTAATCTGTTACCCAACATCTCGGTAGCCTCCAACCTGTTTATCGGCCGCGAACCCACCCGCTTTGGGTTGATCGATCAAAATACCATGTTGCGCAACGCCCGGAAATTGCTGGAAGGTTATGGCTTACAGCTGGATGTCAGCCAGCCGCTGGGTAATTACTCGATCGCGATTCAACAAATTGTTGCCATTGCCAGGGCTGTCGATCTCTCAGCCAAGGTGTTGATTCTGGATGAGCCTACAGCCAGCCTGGATGCCAAGGAAGTTACCATGCTGCTGGATATCCTGAGCCAGCTCCGTTCTCAAGGCATGGGCATGATCTTCGTCACCCATTTTCTCGAACAAGTTTATCGGATCAGCGATCGTATTACGGTGCTCCGTAACGGCAAGCTGGTCGGAACCCGTGTCACCGCCGAATTACCTCGGCTAGAGTTAGTACAGATGATGCTTGGCCACAGTTTCGATGAGACCCTGCTTAAACGCACTGAACACCAAGCCGTGGAAGCGCCACCGTTAGTGGAGTTTAGCGGTTATGGTCGGCGTGGCATGGTTGAACCCTTCGATCTGGCTCTGCGACCAGGGGAGATTGTCGGCCTGGCTGGTTTACTTGGTTCAGGGCGTACCGAAACCGCGCAGTTGATCTTCGGCATCAAAGCCCGGGACAAAGGCACGGCAAAAGTTGAAGGCAAAACGGTAGCTATTTCTTCTCCTCGCAAAGCGGCAGGTTTGGGTTTTGGCTATTGCCCTGAGGATCGTAAAACCGACGGTATTGTTGGAGCGGCCACGGTTAGAGAGAACATTATTCTTGCACTGCAGGCGCAGCGCGGCTGGTTAAGGCCTTTACCGCTGCGGGAGCAAACCAGGATTGCCGAAAATTTTATCCAGTTGCTGGGGATCCGCACGCCAGGGCCGGAGCAGCAAATTCAGTACCTGTCAGGCGGCAATCAGCAGAAGGTATTGCTTTCAAGGTGGTTGGCGACTAAACCCCGCTTCCTGATCCTGGATGAGCCAACGCGTGGTATTGATGTTGGTGCCCACGCGGAAATCATCCGCCTGATTGAACGACTCTGTGATGAAGGATTGGCGCTGCTGGTGATCTCCTCAGAACTGGAGGAACTGGCAGGTTATGCCGATCGCATCGTGGTATTACGTGATAGAAAACATGTGGCGCAGCTCGATCATGATGCCATTACGGTTCCCGCCATTATGCAGGCCATTGCAGTGCAACAGGGGGCAGGATGAGCCAAAGGAGTTTTGACATGACCGGTGGACCGCGCAAAGTAAGGTGGGTGATGCCCGCCGGGGCGACACAACTGGGGGCGCTGGCGGCAATTTTGATCATTGACAGCCTGGTTGCCCCCCATTTTTTTCCATCCATATCCAGGATGGCCGCCTGTTCGGCAGCGTAATTGATATTTTTAACCGCGGCGCTCCCGTCGCCTTACTTGCATTGGGCATGACGTTGGTGATTGCTACCGGGGGGATTGATCTCTCCGTCGGGGCGGTGATGGCCATTGCGGGAGCGACCGCGGCAACCATGACCAGTGCCGGATACCCTCTGGCTTATGTGTTGGGTGCTGCGTTGGCAGTGGGGGCGCTGTGCGGTTTGTGGAATGGTTTTCTGGTGGCGGTGCTGCAGATACAACCGATCGTGGCCACCCTGATGCTGATGGTGGCCGGGCGTGGGATCGCGCAACTGATTACCGAAGGGCAAATTGTCACCTTCGAGAATGAAGGGTTGGCCAAGCTTGGCAGCGGTGCGCTGATGTATCTGCCAATGCCAGTGATTATTGCCGCCATTATGTTGTTGCTGATTTGGTTGCTGACGCGCAAAACTGCGTTGGGACTGTTTATTGAGGCTGTCGGCATCAATTTACGTTCGGCACGCAATGCTGGAGTCAGTACTCGCTGGGTGATTATCGCGGTCTATGTCATTTGTGGTCTGTGTGCCGCAGTGGCAGGGATTATCGTGACGGCGGATATCCGTGGCGCAGATGCCAATAATGCGGGCCTGTGGCTGGAGTTGGATGCGATTCTGGCCGTGGTTATTGGTGGCGGTTCCCTACTGGGAGGGCGTTTTAACCTCCTGCTTTCCGTGGTGGGTGCCTTAATCATTCAAGGTATGAATACAGGGATTCTGCTTTCGGGTTACAAACCAGAATTTAATCTGGTGTTGAAAGCGGTGGTGGTGTTAGCCGTGTTGATGGTGCAATCCCCAAGCGTTTCATTACATCGGTTGTGGCGGAGACGAAAATCATGATGAAACGCAATCTTCCCCTGTTAATTACCATCGTGGTTTTCCTGCTGGGCTATGCCTTTTGTCTCAGCCAGTTTCCCAGCTTTGCTTCAACCCGTGTCTGGTGTGATCTGCTGACTGACAACGCCTTTCTGGGCATTGTCGCGGTGGGGATGACCTTCGTGATCCTTTCCGGAGGGATCGATCTGTCCGTCGGCTCGGTGATCGCCTTTACCGGCGTGCTGTTGGCCAAACTGATTGGCGCTTATGGTATTGCTCCGGGTTATGCGTTTGTCATTGTATTGCTGATGGGGGCATCGTTTGGTGCGTTGATGGGCTGGATCATTGATGCACTGAAGCTGCCGGCGTTTATCATCACGCTTGCTGGCATGTTCTTCGTGCGTGGTATGAGCTTTATTGTCTCGGAAGAGTCAATCCCGATCGATCACCCGCTGTACGCCACGTTGGCGAACTATGCCTGGAAGCTGCCTGGCGGTGGGCGATTTACCTTATTGGCTTTAGTGATGCTGTTGGTGGTCGCGATCGGCATGATCCTGGCGCATCGTACCCGTTTTGGCCATAACGTTTACGCCATTGGTGGCAACCCGGCTTCCGCTGCGCTGATGGGGGTGCCGGTGCGGCGCACTACGATAAAGATTTACATGCTTTCCAGCACGCTGGCCGCGCTCTCGGGCATTATTTTTTCGTTATACACCTCCGCAGGTTATGCACTGGCCGCTAGCGGTGTCGAGTTGGATGCCATTGCGGCAGTCGTCATTGGGGGAACGCTGCTGACCGGTGGCGTCGGCACTATCTTGGGCACCTTGTTTGGCGTGTTGATCCAGGGGTTAATCCAGAGCTATATCACTTTCGACGGATCGCTCAGTTCCTGGTGGACAAAAATTGTCATCGGTATTCTGTTGTTCTGCTTTATCGGCCTCCAGAAGGCGATGAGCGCCTTTTGGCAGACCAGACGGGAAAAACCACGCCATCCGCGGCTGAAGCCCTCATAGCGCTTTAGCTTGCGGTATTTAGAGGTATTTTCAGCAGTTGGCGGATTAACGGCTGTTGATCGCTATTTTGCAGCCAGACGGCGTAGAGAGGGCGAATGATGGGCTGTATATCGGCTACGGCGGTAAGCTGTGAATACTCTTTTTCCCATTGGCTGGGGAGAAAAGCACAGCCACCGGTTGTTTCCAGCAGTTGACGAGTCAGGTGTGCCGAAGTGGTGGTCAGTACCGGCATACCGTCGCTGTCCAGCATACGGCTCTCTTGTTGGTGAAAATCGGCGCCCCATTCCAGTTTGATATAAGGCATTGGCGCTTGCTTCTCGCGCACAGATGAGGAAAACAAGCGTAACGAGAAATTACCTAACAGCTGGCTTGCCAGCTCATCCATTTTTGGCGGCTCGGTAGTGATCAGCAAATCGAGCTGCCTTTCATGTAGCTGTTTCACCAGCGAATGGCGTAGCGCCACTCTGGCCTCAAGCTGCAGGGCTTCCCGCTGCTGATAGAGTGATTGCAACCACGGGGTCAGATAAGCTTCCCATAGCGATGCGGTAGCACCGATGGAAAGTTCGGTGTTTTGTAGCGACCTCACCACCTCCTTCTTGGCAAGCTGCCAGGTGTTCATCAGGCTTTCCGCATAGGGCAGCAGCCGTTCTCCCGCAGGTGTCAGGCGGATGTTATTACGGTGACGGGTGAATAAATTCGCACCTAATTGATTTTCAAGCTGGCGGATGCGGAAACTCACCGCAGACTGCGTTAAGTACAGAGATTCCGCTGCTCGGCCAAAGTGACGCGTTCTACTGACCTCCAAAAAGGTTTTCAGTAATTCGGTGTCCACACCTGTCTCCAAAATTTTTTGTCGTTAAGATTTAAATGTTTTGTTTTACACAATGTCAAGCCTATCTAATACTCCGCGCCATAAACAGCACGGCCATGAGAGAATTAGGAGCGTGTCAGATGGCGGATAGCTTCAACACCAATAATCGTTTTTTTGATAATAAACACTATCCTCGCGGGTTCTCCCGTCACGGCGATTTCACCATTAAAGAAGCGCAATTGCTAGAGCGTTTCGGGGCTGCGTTCAACGAGTTGGATGCAGGTAAACGCCAGCCAGCCACTGAAGAAGAACAGTTGTTCGTTGCAGTGTGCCGTGGTGAACGTGAACCGGTAACCGAGCAAGAAAAAGTATGGTCTAAATATCTGGCGCGCACCCGCCGCCCGAAAAATTCCATACGCTGTCAGGTGGCAAGCCGCAAGCTGATGCGGTAGAAGACTACACTGAAAGCGACGATTGATCATCATGGGGCCTGTGGGCCCCATTTTTTATTCCACGCTGCCCAGGCTGCGGTGCAACTGTAGCAATAGACGATCCATACTGCGGTAACTGAGTGCCTCGCCGAGATGACGTTTATCGATGTCTTTTTCCCCGGCCAAATCTGCCAGCGTGCGCGCTACCTTCAGGATCCGATGCCAGGCACGAACCGACAACCCCAACTTATTGAGTGTTTTTTCCAGAAAGTCTGCTTCTGCCGCAGGCAAATGGCAGTCCCGATCCACTTCGCGGTTATTCAACAACGCATTTACCTTCCCTGCCCGAGCCAGTTGCCGTTCCCGAGCCAACAATACCCGCTGGCGTACCTGTAGGCTGCTTTCCCCGGTATTGCATTGTTTGCCGAGCATACCGGGCGGTAATAGCGGCACTTCGATCGATAAATCGAACCGATCGAGAAACGGGCCAGAAAGCCGCCCCAGATAGCGCAAAATCTGTTGGGGGGCGTGCGGTTGTGTATTCCCTGATAGTGCCCGGTTGGGCTCGGATTCATTGCCGCAATCAACTGCACTCTGGCAGGAAAGCGCACCTTGGCACTGACGCGTGAAATAACGATTTCACCGGATTCCAGTGGTTCACGTAGCGCATCCAGAACCCGCCGTTCAAATTCGGGTAATTCATCGAGAAACAATACCCCATTGTGCGCCATGGAGATTTCCCCTGGCCGGGGTAAAGTCCCACCGCCAACCAGGGCGGCCATCGAAGCACTGTGATGTGGCGCGCGAAAAGGCCGCTGGCGCCAAGGCAGGGTTTCATCCGGGTGATGCAACAGGCTGGCAACGGCGACGCTTTCCAGTGCTTCTCGATCGCTTAACGGTGGCAACAAGCCGTTGAGGCGGCTGGCCAGCATGGTTTTACCGGTGCCTGGTGGGCCAAGCAGCAACAGGTTATGACCACCGGCAGCGGCAATTTCCAATGCCCGTTTTGCCTGTTCCTGGCCGATGACATCATGCAGATCGGCGGTTTCGATCGTGGTTGCAGCTTCGGGGGTAACAGCGAACGGCAAATCGCTCTTGCCCTGCAGGAACGCGCAGACATCCAGCAAATGTTCAGCCACCCAGGTTTTGCTGTGGGGAACCAACCCAACTTCTTTGCCATTGGCCGCAGCCAGGATCAGTTCACGTTTTGCTTCGCTAGCCGCTATCGCCGCTGGGATCGCACCGTGGACGGCTCTTAACGCGCCGGAAAGGGCCAGTTCGCCGAGAAATTCGTAGTTCGCCAGTTTATCTGCAGGCAACTGCTCCGAGGCCGCCAGAATGGCGAGGGCGATGGGTAAATCATAACGGCCGCCTTCTTTGGGTAGATCGGCAGGGGCCAGGTTGACGGTGATGCGTTTGGCCGGGAAGGTGAACCCATTGTTGATCAGGGCACTACGTACCCGATCGCGAGCTTCTTTCACCGTGGTTTCCGGCAGACCGACCAGCGTGAGACCAGGCAGCCCATTACTGATATGGACTTCTACCATAACGGAAGGGGCCTGAACGCCGATTGTGGCACGGGTATAGATTACCGCCAGTGACATATTGCTCTCCTTACAGAAGGCAACATGATGCGGGATGTCACAGGTTACCGCGCTTGGAGAATAAGCAACTTGCGCGGCGGATGGCAGTTAAAATTAATTTATTTCAGTTACTTACTGCTGATTTTGCGTGTTGGCACGCATTTTACAGTAATAACCATTAACAATTACCGGATAATCGCAACAAATTAGCAGGCTAAGCAAGTTGCAACCAGAGAGTTAATGGGTGTATTTAACAATTAGTTAAAATAAAAATCACTTCATTAACAAAGCCCCGACCGCTACCGCACCTGTTGCGGCCGCCGCTAATCTTATGACTTTCTACTCTACGGTAGGGATAACATTATGTTTGGTTGGACTCCGCTGCAACGCAACGCGGCAATAGCCAGCTTTTCAAGCTGGACGCTCGATGCTTTTGATTTTTTTGTACTGGTATTTTTGCTCAGTGACATTGCCAAGGCCTTCCAGGTCGGGATGGAAGAGGTCACGTTGGCTATCTTGCTGACGCTGGCGGTACGCCCGATCGGAGCGCTTATTTTTGGCCGTGCGGCGGAAAAATATGGCCGTAAACCGATCCTGATGCTGAACATCGTGTTTTTCTCGGTATTTGAATTGTTGTCCGCAGCAGCACCTTCGCTGACGGTTTTCCTGTTGCTGCGCGTTCTTTACGGCGTGGCGATGGGGGGATTTGGGGCGTAGCTTCTTCGCTGGCTATGGAAACTATCCCAGATCGTTCCCGTGGCCTGATGTCGGGGGTCTTTCAGGCAGGCTATCCATTTGGTTATCTTCTGGCAGCGGTGGCTTATGGTTTGTTGTTTGAAATCATCGGTTGGCGGGGCATGTTTGTGATCGGGGCTGCCCCCATCCTGCTGTTGCCGTTTATTCACTATTGTGTGCAGGAATCACCGGTGTGGCTGGCAGCGCGAGCGCGCAAAGAGAGCACCGCTTTACTGCCGGTACTGAAGAGCCATTGGAAGCTATGCGTCTACCTGGTGTTGTTGATGGCGGCATTCAATTTCTTCTCTCACGGCACGCAGGACATGTATCCGGCCTTCCTCAAGATCCAACATGGTTTCGATCCTAAGACCGTCAGTATCATCGCAATTAGCTACAATATCGCGTCAATTATCGGCGGCATTTTCTTTGGAACCCTGTCAGAAAAAATAGGCCGTAAGAAAGCCATTATCATTGCCGCATTGCTGGCGCTGCCGGTGATCCCGCTGTGGGCATTCTCAAGCGGGTCGCTGATGTTGGGGATCGGGGCGTTTATGATGCAGTTTATGGTGCAGGGAGCGTGGGGGTGATCCCGACTTATCTCAACGAACTGGTGCCAGCGAATACCCGTGCGGTGTTGCCTGGTTTTGTCTACCAGTTAGGTAACCTGATTGCCTCCGTGAATGCGACGTTGCAGGCGACTATCGCTGAGCACCATGGGCAAAATTACGGCTTGGCCATGGCGATGATCGCCGGGACGGTGGCGCTAGTGATCGCGGTGCTGGTGTTCTTTGGCAAAGATACGCGCGGTAAAGCGATAGCGGTGGATGCCAGCACGCCGGGTATACAAGCTAACGTTTAGATTTATATGTAGTTTGTGTGAGGTATGACCAGAACGCGGCGAATAATAACGCAAAAAAAGTGTTGTCATTCTACCCGCTGCTATGGTAACTCTGTAGGCATTAGTTCGAAACGAGCACAGTGAACAACCCTATTATGAAAGCCCTAGCCCAAGTGATTAGCCTAGTCGTGATTAGCGTGGTGGTGATTATTATCCCACCGTGCGGGGCTGCACTTGGACGAATAAAGGCTTAGAAAACAAGCCGGAATCGCAAGATAACCCCCGCACCCTAAGGTCCGGGGTTTTTTTATGCCAAGAGAAAAGTGAAACAAGGAGCAGTGCATGAGTAACAGAACAAAATCCTGCGTTTTCCACAGCCAGGCGGGGAAATAATCATGAATGGTGCCCAGTGGGTAGTTCAAGCGTTGCGTGCGCAGGGGTAGACACCGTTTTCGGCTATCCGGGCGGCGCAATCATGCCGGTCTACGATGCGTTGTACGACGGCGGAGTAGAACACCTACTGTGCCGCCATGAACAAGGCGCAGCGATAGCGGCTATTGGTTATGCCCGCTCCAGCGGTAAAGTGGGCGTTTGTATCGCCACTTCCGGCCCGGGAGCGACCAACCTGATCACCGGGCTGGCCGATGCGCTGCTTGATTCGGTGCCTGTGGTGGCCATCACCGGTCAGGTAGGCTCTGGGCTTATCGGTACCGATGCTTTTCAGGAGATCGATGTTCTGGGCCTTTCCCTGGCCTGTACCAAACATAGCTTCCTGGTGGAATCTCTGGAAGCGCTGCCAGGCATCATGGCGGAAGCATTTGCCATCGCCACCAGCGGCCGCCCAGGCCCGGTATTAATCGACATCCCGAAAGACATCCAACTGGCCCATGGCGATTTACCCCCTCATCTGATGCCGGTGGAAGACGAATTGGCGCACCCGGTTGCAGAACTGGCGGCGGCAGCGCAATTGTTGGCACAGGCGAAAAAACCAATGCTTTATGTAGGGGGTGGCGTTGGGATGGCGCAGGCGGTAACGGAACTGCGTGAATTTGTCGCATGCACGCAGATGCCCACGGTGGCCACGCTGAAAGGGTTGGGCGCACCGGAAGCCAGCCATCCCTATTATCTGGGTATGCTTGGCATGCACGGGACCAAAGCCGCCAACTTTGCCGTGCAGGAATGCGATTTGCTGATCGCCGTGGGGGCCAGATTTGACGATCGGGTGACCGGTAAGCTGAACGCTTTCGCGTCGCAGGCCAAGGTGATCCACATGGATATTGACCCGGCCGAAATGAGCAAGCTGCGTCAGGCACATGTTGCCTTGCAGGGGGATTTGAAAACGCTGCTACCGGCGTTGCAGCAACCGCTGAATATCACCGCCTGGCAGCAACGGGTGGCTGAACTGAAAGAAATCCACCCTTGGCGTTACGATCATCCTGGCCAACCCATTTACGCCCCGCTGTTGCTCAAACAGCTTTCTGAACGTAAGCCTGCCAATAGCGTAGTGACAACGGATGTGGGGCAGCACCAGATGTGGGCAGCCCAGCACATGACCTTTGAACGCCCGGAAAACTTCATTACCTCCAGCGGCCTGGGGACGATGGGCTTTGGCATACCCGCAGCAATAGGGGCCCAAATGGCGCGCCCGAAGGACATGGTTTTCTGCGTGTCCGGGGATGGGTCCTTCATGATGAACGTTCAGGAACTGGGCACCATAAAACGAAAACAGCTGCCGCTGAAGATCGTCTTGGTGGACAACCAGCGCTTGGGGATGGTTCGCCAATGGCAGCAACTGTTTTTTGATGGACGTTACAGCGAAACCAACCTCTCCGATAACCCCGATTTTCTGATATTGGCCAGTGCCTTCGGCATTCCCGGCCAACGCATTACCCGTAAAGACCAGGTTGCAGACGCGCTCGATGCCTTGCTCAACAGCGAGGGGCCCTATCTGCTGCAGGTTTCCATTGATGAACTCGAGAACGTCTGGCCGCTGGTGCCGCCGGGCGCAGGCAACGAAACCATGTTGGAGAAAGTATCATGATGCAGCATCAAGTCTCGATCCAGGCCCGCTTCCGCCCTGAAATGTTAGAGCGCGTATTGCGCGTTGTACGTCACCGTGGCTTCCAGGTCTGTGCTATGAATATGGCGATGGGTATCAACACCGACGATATTAATATTGAATTGACCGTTGCCAGCCAGCGCCCTGTAGATTTACTGTCATCCCAGTTAAGTAAGTTGATGGATGTCTCCAGCGTTGAGATCCAGCAGCAAACATCACAACAAATAAGCGCCTGATGGCGCAGTAAGGAACAGAACAATGACGAAGAAAGCCGATTATATTTGGTTCAATGGTGAGATGGTTCCTTGGGCCGATGCCAAAGTACACGTGATGTCACACGCCCTGCATTACGGGACCTCGGTCTTTGAAGGCGTACGTTGCTACGACTCCCATAAGGGGCCGGTTGTCTTCCGCCACCGTGAACACATGCAACGCCTGCATGATTCGGCAAAAATCTACCGTATGCCGCTGACGCAAAGTATCGATGAACTGATGGAAGCCTGCCGCGCCACGTTGCGCAAGAACAATCTGGTCAGCGCTTATATTCGTCCGCTGGTATTTGTTGGTGATGTTGGTATGGGCGTTAACCCACCCGCTGGCTATACAACCGACGTGATTATCGCCGCGTTTCCTTGGGGTGCTTATCTGGGTGAAGAAGCGCTGGATCAAGGTATCGATGCGATGGTTTCTTCCTGGCACCGTGTGGCACCAAACACCATTCCTACCGCAGCCAAAGCTGGTGGTAACTACCTTTCTTCCTTGTTGGTGGGCAGCGAAGCACGCCGCCATGGCTATCAGGAAGGCATCGCGCTGGATGTTCACGGCTACATCTCTGAAGGTGCGGGTGAAAACCTGTTTGAAGTGAAAGACGGTGTTCTGTTTACTCCTCCCTTCACCTCTTCTGCACTGCCGGGCATTACTCGCGACGCGATCATCAAGCTGGCGAAGGATATGGGCTTTGAAGTGCGCGAGCAGGTACTTTCCCGCGAATCTCTGTACTTGGCGGATGAGGTGTTTATGTCTGGTACCGCAGCGGAAATCACGCCGGTGCGCAGCGTGGACGGCATTCAGGTGGGGATCGGCAAGTGCGGCCCCATCACCAAACAGATCCAACAGGCGTTCTTTGGCCTGTTTAGCGGCAAGACCGAAGACAAGTACGGGTGGCTGGATCCGGTTAATCAGTAATTTACCCGTCGTCTTTCAAGCTGCAGCGTTGTTATCTGCACAGCTATTCGGCCCATCCGTGGGCCTCACCCCTTACGGGCCGCTGTGTACAGCGTTCAAATCTGTTCCTGACAGATTTGTCACCCCAGTCACTTACAAAACGTAAGCTCCTGGGGATGAGATAGCGGGTCGCCTAGCAGTGCTATACAGGGATGTACGAATGCCGCGAGCGCAGGGATGCGCAAGAGCGGCCAGCTCGAAATCCATAGGGTAAAAAGAGCAGATTAGACAAGACTAAACGGGCGGTTCGTTCGCCGCCTGTAAATAATACATTTGGAGTGAAAAAGCATGCCTAAGTACCGTTCCGCCACCACCACCCACGGCCGTAATATGGCGGGTGCCCGCGCATTATGGCGCGCGACCGGGATGACCGACGCCGATTTCGGCAAACCGATTATTGCGGTGGTTAACTCATTTACCCAGTTTGTTCCGGGCCATGTGCACCTGCGCGATCTGGGCAAACTGGTTGCAGAACAGATTGAAGCCTCTGGCGGTGTTGCCAAAGAGTTCAACACCATTGCGGTGGATGACGGTATCGCCATGGGCCACGGCGGCATGCTTTACTCTCTGCCATCACGCGAACTGATCGCCGACTCGGTGGAGTATATGGTTAATGCCCACTGTGCCGATGCGATGGTGTGTATTTCCAACTGCGACAAAATAACCCCAGGGATGCTGATGGCATCGCTGCGCCTGAATATCCCGGTGATCTTTGTCTCCGGCGGCCCGATGGAAGCGGGTAAAACCAAGCTTTCCGATAAAATCATTAAACTGGATCTGATCGATGCGATGATCCAGGGCGCGAACCCGAACGTCAGCGACGCCGACAGTGCGCAGATCGAACGTTCCGCCTGCCCAACCTGCGGTTCTTGCTCCGGCATGTTTACCGCCAACTCGATGAACTGCCTGACTGAAGCGCTGGGCCTCTCCCAACCGGGCAACGGTTCGCTGTTGGCGACCCACGCCGATCGTAAAGAGCTGTTCCTGAACGCCGGTAAGCGCATCGTTGATTTGACCAAGCGTTACTACGAGCAAGACGATCTCAGCGCACTGCCACGCAGCATCGCCAACAAGGCGGCCTTTGAAAATGCCATGACGCTGGATATCGCTATGGGTGGCTCCACCAACACCGTGTTGCACTTATTGGCGGCCGCACAGGAAGGTGAAATCGACTTCACCATGGAAGATATCGATCGCCTGTCCCGCAAGGTGCCGCATCTGTGCAAAGTGGCACCAAGCACCCAAAAATACCATATGGAAGATGTGCATCGCGCTGGTGGCGTGCTGGCTATTCTGGGCGAGTTGGATCGCGCCGGTTTGATGAATCGCGATGTCGATAACATCCTGGGGATGAAGCTGCCCGAAACGCTGGAAAAATACGACATCATGCTGACCAAAGATGATGCCGTGAAGAAGATGTTCCGCGCGGGTCCGGCAGGCATCCGCACCACCCAGGCATTCTCGCAGGATTGCCGCTGGGACACGCTGGACGACGATCGTGCTGATGGCTGCATCCGTTCATTGGAGAATGCCTTCAGCCTGGAGGGTGGCCTGGCAGTGCTGTACGGCAACATGGCGGAAGATGGCAGCATCGTAAAAACCGCCGGTGTCGACCAGGACAACCTGACCTTCCGTGGCCCGGCAAAAGTTTATGAGAGCCAGGACACGGCGGTTGAAGCGATCCTGGGTGGCAAAGTGGTCGCAGGCGACGTAGTGGTGATCCGCTACGAAGGGCCAAAAGGCGGGCCGGGCATGCAGGAAATGCTCTACCCGACGACCTATCTGAAATCCATGGGCCTGGGTAAAGCCTGTGCGTTGATCACTGACGGCCGCTTCTCCGGCGGTACTTCCGGTTTATCCATTGGTCACGTTTCTCCGGAAGCGGCCAGCGGTGGCCTGATTGCGCTGGTCGAAGAAGGGGACATGATCGACATCGATATCCCGAAACGCAGCATGGTGCTGGATGTACCAGAGAGCGTACTGGCAGCACGACGTGAAGCCGAACTGGCGCGTGGTGATTTGGCCTGGACACCAACAGCACGTGAGCGCCAGGTTTCTTATGCGTTACGGGCTTACGCCACGTTGGCTACCAGCGCCGATAAAGGCGCAGTGCGCGACAAGAGCAAGCTGGGAGGCTAAACGTCATGGCGGTATCGCAAGTTTTACCCGAAGCCCCCGGTGGCGCGGAATATTTGCGGGCGGTTCTCCGCTCGCCGGTTTACGAGGTGGCTCAAGTCACCCCATTAGAGGCGATGGACAAGATCTCTTCACGCCTTGGCAATACCATTCTGGTGAAGCGGGAAGATCGCCAGCCGGTGCACAGCTTCAAGTTGCGCGGGGCTTATGCAATGGTTGCCAGCCTGAATGAAGAACAGAGAGCCTGTGGCGTGATCACCGCATCTGCGGGGAATCATGCGCAAGGTGTTGCGTTTTCGGGCAACCGGTTGGGGATCAAAACCCTGATCGTGATGCCGGTGGCGACTGCTGATATCAAGATTGACGCCGTGCGTAGTTTCGGCGGGGAAGTGTTACTGCACGGTGCCAATTTTGATGAAGCCAAAGCCAAGGCGATCGAACTTTCGCAACAGCAGGGCATGACTTTCGTACCCCCATTCGATCATCCTGCGGTGATTGCCGGGCAAGGCACTTTGGCCTTGGAACTGCTGCAGCAGGACGCGCATCTGGACCGGGTTTTTGTGCCGGTCGGCGGCGGCGGCCTGGCGGCAGGAGTCGCGGTCCTGATCAAGCAACTGATGCCACAAATCAAAGTGATTGGCGTGGAAGCTGAGGATTCAGCCTGTTTGCGAGCGGCGCTGGATGCTGGGCAACCGGTGGATTTGGCTCGCGTCGGGCTGTTTGCCGAAGGCGTGGCGGTGAAACGCATCGGTAATGAAACCTTCCGTCTGTGCCGTGAATACCTGGATGATGTGATCACCGTCGACAGTGATGCCATCTGCGCAGCCGTAAAAGATCTGTTTGAAGACGTGCGGGCAATCGCTGAACCTTCTGGCGCTTTGGCGTTAGCGGGGCTGAAAAAATACGTGCAGCAGCACAATATTCAGGGCGAACGGCTGGCGCATATCCTTTCCGGCGCCAACGTGAACTTCCATGGCCTGCGCTACGTGTCTGAACGCTGTGAATTGGGCGAACAACGTGAAGCGCTGCTGGCAGTGACCATTCCAGAGCAGAAAGGCAGCTTCCTCAAGTTCTGCCAACTGTTGGGTGGCCGGGCGGTAACTGAATTCAACTACCGTTATGCCGATGCTGACAACGCCTGCATCTTTGTGGGTGTGCGGTTAACCAGAGGCCATACCGAACGGTTGGAAATCCTCGATGAACTGAACCGTGGCGGTTATCAGGTGGTGGATCTGTCTGACGACGAGATGGCGAAGCTGCACGTGCGCTACATGGTTGGCGGGCGGCCTTCGAAACCGTTGCATGAGCGTCTGTACAGCTTTGAATTCCCGGAATCACCGGGTGCCTTGCTCAAATTCTTGCAAACGCTGGGGACTCACTGGAATATTTCTCTGTTCCATTACCGCAGCCACGGCACCGATTTTGGTCGTGTGCTGGCAGGTTTTGAGCTTTCGCAGATCGAACCCGAGTTTGAGCAACACCTTAAGGCTCTGGGTTACGATTGCCACGATGAAACCGATAACCCGGCGTTCCGTTTCTTCCTGCAGGGTTAAGACTCGCGACAAGGACAGCATATGGCTAATGAGTTCACCGGCTTCAGCCAGCAAGGGTTGAATTTTCTTCAGCAAGTGCGGATCGAAAATGACAAGGAATGGTTTGATGCCAATCGGGGCGTCTATGACCGTGAGCTGTTAACCCCGTTTCGTATGCTGGTGGACGCACTGAGCCCGGCGATGCTGCAGATTGATCCGCAGTTCGAAACGCGCCCGGCAATTGGCAAAACGCTGTCACGCATCCATCGTGACACGCGTTTCTCCCACGACAAATCCCGCTACCGCAGCCGGATGTGGCTGACCTTCAAACGGCCAAGCAAAGACTGGAAAGATGCACCGGTCTATTTCTTTGAACTGGGGCCAGACATGCTGCGTTATGGCCTGGGGTATTACAGCGCCAACAAGCCGACGATGGATTTATTCCGCCACACGCTGCTGCGCAGGCCCCAGCCGTTTTTAGAGGTGGCCGGGTGCTGCCGTGCGCCATTTGAACTGGTTGGCGAGAGCTACAAACGCCCGTTGGTGAAAGAGCAGGCGGCAGAAATTGCCACCTGGTACAACCGCAAATCCTTTGCGGTCATGGCCTCCGATACCCAGGTAGAAAAACTGTTCAGCGCCAATCTGATCGCCATCCTGGTACAGGGTTTTCAGCAATTGGAGCCGCTCTACCACTGGCTGATGCAGGTAGAAGCGATGAAGCAGGTCGATCCGGAAGACCTCTAATACCCGTCGTCTTTCAAACCGTAGCGTTGTTGGCAGCGTTCGCGTACCCCAGTCACTTACTTGAGTAAGCTCCTGGGAATACGCGCACTTGCCGCCTAGCTACAATTTGAAATCCATAGGGTATTTACTGTTGTCGTCTTTCAAACCGTAGCGTTGTTGGCAGCGTTCGCGTACCCCAGTCATTGACTTGAGTAAGCTCCTGGGAATACGCGCACTTGCCGCCTGGCTACAATTTGAAATCCATAGGGTATTACTGTTGTCGTCTTTCAAACCATAGCGTTGTTGGCAGCGTTCGCGTACCCCAGTCACTGACTTGAGTAAGCTCCTGGGAATACGCGCACTTGCCGCCTAGCTACAATTTGAAATCCATAGGGTATTTACTGTTGTCGTCTTTCAAACCGTAGCGTTGTTGGCAGCGTTCGCGTACCCCAGTCATTGACTTGAGTAAGCTCCTGGGAATACGCGCACTTGCCGCCTAGCTACAATTTGAAATCCATAGGGTATTTACTGTTGTCGTCTTTCAAACCGTAGCGTTGTTGGCAGCGTTCGCGTACCCCAGTCATTGACTTGAGTAAGCTCCTGGGAATACGCGCACTTGCCGCCTAGCTACAATTTGAAATCCATAGGGTATTACTTTGTCGTCTTTCAAACCGTACGCTGTTGGTTACGGCTTGAAATCCATAGGATATTTTCGAGTTGTCATAAACGGGTTCATTGAATTCGTTGCGGCAATAGCGCCGTTGTTTATAGCAACTGCCAAAACGCTTCGATCAGCGGTTCGTTAAGGCGTTTTTTCTGTACGCAAACACCCAGTTCGAAGGGTTCTACCAGCGAGATATTCTCCAACAGGGAAATCCGGTTGCGTACCGGCTCCGGGCTGTTGTCTACCACTACGCTGGGGATCAGCGCAATGCCGCAGCCTAATGCCACCATCGAAACAATGGCTTCGTGGCCGCCAACGGTGGCGTAAATCAGCGGATTGCTGATGCGCTGGCGGCGGAACCACAGTTCGATGCGTTTTCGTGAAGGGCCATGCTCCGGCAAAATAAACGGCATATTGGCCCAGTCGGGCTGATCGGCAAACGCCAGCGTGCGCACTGCGCAAGGCAACGCTGGGGCAATAAGTACCAACGGGATCTCCCCGATTTGGGTAAAGGCCACGCTGGTGGGCAGCATCTCTGGCCGCCCGGCAATACCGAGATCGGCTTCGTTGGATTGCACTTTATCCACCGCATCGGCGGCATCGCCAGTGGTTAACTTGATTTCCACCAGCGGATGCTGAGCCCGGAAGCGATCGAGGATCGGCGGTAAATGGCTGTAAGCGGCAGTTACCGAGCAGAACAGGCGGAGTTCACCGCTGAGCGAAGGGCCATGCTGGCCAAGCGCATGTTTCAACTGCTGATATTGCAACAGGGTTTGTTGGGCAAAGGCTTTCAGTTGTTCGCCAGCATCGGTCAGTTGCACGGTGCGGTTATCACGCAGAAACAGCGTTTGACCAAGAATTTCTTCCAGCCGCTGGATCTGGCGGGACAGCGTGGAAGGGCTGACGTGCATAGCTTTGGCGGTACGGCCAAAGTGATGACTTTCAGCAAGATGCAGGAACAGCTTGAGATCACGCAAATCCATATCAGTACGCTCGCAGCAGGAGTGTTGCAAAAATTGCAATGTCACATTCGTAATATATCAATTTAAGCAACGCAATTCCTGTTATACATTGAGTTTAACGAATCCCGCACAGATAAGGCGGGGATGAAAATAACATCTGACTGGAGTATCACCATGGCTAACTATTTCAACACATTGAACCTGCGTCAGCAGTTGGCGCAATTGGGTAAGTGCCGTTTCATGGCGCGTGACGAATTTGCGGATGAAGCCAGCTACCTGAAAGGTAAAAAAGTGGTGATTGTCGGCTGTGGCGCGCAGGGGCTGAACCAGGGTCTGAACATGCGTGACTCCGGTCTGGATATCGCCTACGCATTACGTCAAGAAGCGATCGCAGAGAAACGCGCTTCATGGCGTAAAGCGACCGAAAATGGCTTCAAAGTAGGTACCTACGAAGATCTGATCCCACAGGCCGATCTGGTGGTTAACCTGACTCCGGACAAGCAGCACACTTCTGTTGTCCGTGCCGTACAGCCGTTGATGAAAGATGGCGCTGCGTTGGGTTACTCCCACGGTTTCAACATTGTTGAAGTGGGCGAGCAGATCCGTAAAGACATCACCGTGGTGATGGTTGCACCGAAGTGCCCAGGTACTGAAGTGCGTGAAGAATACAAACGTGGTTTCGGTGTCCCGACGCTGATCGCGGTTCACCCGGAAAACGATCCAAAAGGCGAAGGCATGGCGATTGCCAAAGCATGGGCGGCAGCCACCGGTGGTCATCGTGCAGGCGTGCTGGAATCTTCCTTCGTTGCTGAAGTGAAATCCGACCTGATGGGCGAGCAGACCATTCTGTGCGGTATGCTGCAGGCGGGCTCTTTGCTGTGCTTTGACAAGCTGGTGTCTGAAGGCACCGACGCGGCTTATGCAGAAAAACTGATCCAGTTCGGCTGGGAAACTATCACCGAAGCGCTGAAGCAGGGCGGGATCACCCTGATGATGGATCGTCTGTCCAACCCGGCGAAACTGCGCGCTTATGCCCTATCAGAGCAGCTGAAAGGCATCATGGCACCGTTGTTCCAGAAACACATGGACGACATCATCTCTGGTGAATTCTCCAGCGGAATGATGGCTGACTGGGCGGCAGACGATGTGAAACTGCTGACCTGGCGTGAAGAGACCGGTAAAACGGCCTTCGAGAACGCCGCGCAGTTTGAAGGCAAAATCAGTGAGCAGGAATACTTCGATAACGGCGTTCTGATGGTTGCAATGGTGAAAGCGGGCGTTGAGCTGGCCTTCGAAACCATGGTGGATTCCGGCATCATCGAAGAGTCGGCTTACTACGAATCACTGCATGAGCTGCCGCTGATCGCCAACACCATCGCGCGTAAGCGTCTGTATGAAATGAACGTGGTTATCTCTGACACGGCGGAATACGGTAACTACCTGTTCTCTTATGCTGCAGTTCCGTTGCTGAAAGAGTTTATGACCACTCTGCAGGCGGGCGATCTGGGTAAATCCGTCGCTGGCACTTCCGTTGATAACGCGCAACTGCGTGACGTGAACGAAGCCGTGCGTAACCACCCGATCGAATCCGTTGGCCGCAAACTGCGTGGTTATATGACCGATATGAAACGTATCGCGGTAGCAGGCTAAATACCCGTCGTCTCTGCACTATCTCACCCCAGTCACTGACTAGAGTAAGCTCCTGGGGATGAGATAGTTTGGCGCCTGGCTACAACGTGAAATCTATAGGGTATTAAGATTGGTTTTCGAGTCCAATAAACTCGACGTATGGAACCAACCAGAAAGGCCAGCATCGTTGCTGGCCTTTCTCATTTCTGGCGATCAGGAATTACTGCGGCATTGCCTCGCGTGGGATAATGGCTCCACGATACTGGATCACCGTGCTGGCGGTCAGGTGGCCGCGTTCGGCGGCACTCACCGCATCTCCACCTGTCAGGCGCACGGCAAGATAACCGGCGCTGAAAGAATCACCGGCGGCAGTAGTATCAATCACTTTCTCTTTCGGCAGTTTTACCGCCGGAACGTCATGGGTTTCCCCCTCTGCACTGAAGACCAGGCAGGAATCTGCTCCGCGTTTAATCACAATCTCGGTCACGCCAAAGTCGCGAGTACGGCTGACTACCTGCTCAACCGGCTGCTTACCCCACAGCAAATCCTCATCATCCAGCGTCAGGAAGGCGATGTCGGTACAGGAAAGGATGTCGCGGTAGGCCTGCTGGGTTTCTTCCTGGCTCTGCCACAGGCGTGGCCGGTAGTTGTTATCAAAGATCACTTTCCCGCCGTTAGCCCGGCATTGGCGCAGCAAGGCCAGCAGTTTTACCCGGCTGCCCGGGTTGAGGATAGCAACGCTGATGCCACTCAGATACAGATAATCAAACTGCGCCAGCCGTGCGGATATGCTCTCTGCCTGCGGGCTATCCAGCCAGTAGCGGGCAGCCGCATCGTTGCGCCAATAGTAAAAGGTGCGCTCGCCGGTATCGTCGGTTTCGATGACGTATAGCCCCGGCAGTTTGTTTTCCATTTGCTGGATCAGGTCGGTATTCACCTGTTCCTGCTGCCAGGCCTGCAGCATTTCCCGGCTGAAGCTGTCGGTGCCCAGTGCGGTAACGTAATGGACATTCAGCGCCTTTTGGGGAACCTGGCGGGCAATATAAACGGCGGTGTTGAGGGTGTCGCCGCCAAATCCGCGGCTGAGATCTGCGCCTTTCTGCGACAGTTCGATCATGCATTCGCCGATCACGGCGAGGTTTTTGCTGTTCATGATAATCCCTGGCTAACAATGAGTCTGGTTGATGCGAGTTGCATCCAGTCTCAACGCAAGGGCGGGGTGAGTCAATAGAAATAAAACGCCGTTTTAATTAGTTTATGATCGCGATCGGGAAACCTGAAGTTTCCCGTCGAAGTTCTGGGGGTTACTTGGCTGCGGCACGCGAGATCGGTAACGCATTTGCCGCCGATACCCCAATTATCGGTTTCCACTTCATCGATCACCACCACGGTGGTTGCCGGGTTTTTGCCCAGCGTATCGACCAGCAATTGAGTCACGCCGGCGATAAGCTGCTTTTTCTGTTCGGCTGTTGCACCTTCACGGGTGATTTTGATATTGACGTAAGGCATCTGTTTTTCCTCTTTTATTAATTGATAGTGGTATTGAATGTAGAGGGCTTTTGCCGTGGCTTAAAGTTTTAATGTGCGTTGCCGATAATCGGAAAGATGAAATACCGACAGTGGTATCGTTTTCATTCTCTAATGGCAATAGTACCGATGATAACCAACACCATCTCTGGTCTACTGACGCCATTTTTTGCCGTCTGGCAGCGTACCAAAGTGTCCCGCTACTGGCGGCAGTGCCAGCGTTTATATACTTTTCAACCCATTTACCGCACCTGCGGCAAACTACTGGCGATAGAATTGCTGACGGCAGTCCATCACCCGGCCACACCGGGCACTCCTTTGTCACCTGAGCACTATTTTGCCGCGCTAGGGTTGCGCCAGCGATTGGCCATTATTCACGAGCAGCTCAATCTCTTGCAGCAATGGCAAGCAATGTTTATCCGCCATAGGCTGATGGTCTCGATCAACATTGACGGCAAAGCGTTACAGGCATTGCAGCGGCACCCGGCCATGCAACGGCAAATCAGCGTTATGCCTTATCTGCGTTTTGAGCTGGTGGAGCAGGCGGATAACGCAATCAATGAGCCATTACGGCAAATCCCAGGGGCAGAACGCCTGTGGCTCGATGATTTTGGCAGCGGGTTGGCAAACTTCTCGGCGGTCAGTAACTGGCGATATCAGCATATTAAAATCGCGCGTGAACTATTTACGTTGCTTAAGCAAAACGAAGAAGGGATCCAACTGTTTTTCACCCTGGTGCGATTGATGAGTCAGCACAGCGATGGAGTGATTGTTGAAGGGGTGGAAACTGAGCAGGAATGGCTGCTTGTGCAGCGTTCTGGCGCGTTTGCTGCCCAAGGGTATTATCTTCGCCGCCCCGCATATTTCGACCAGCTCAAAACCCTGCCTATGCTGTTTATTGCCCCATGACCTGATTCATCCCGCGGTAAAGCGTGAACTCTGGCCCATCCTCGGCTAGGCTTTTACCAAGGCTGCTTATCAATTTTGGCAGCCAGCTATCGCTTCAAGGGAGCCGTTATGACAAGAACAGGCAAGGTTTTCAGCTGGGTTGGCGGCATTGTGCTGCTGGCAATCGTGGTTCTGGCGGTGTTTATCGCCACCTTCGATTGGAACCGTCTCAAACCTACCATCAATAGCAAAGTCACTGCAGAGTTGCAGCGGCCTTTTGCTATTCGTGGCAATCTGGGCGTTGACTGGGCGCGACAAAAGGATGAAGGCGGTTGGCGTGCCTGGGTGCCGTGGCCACATATTCATGCCGAGGATATTGTGCTTGGCAACCCGGAGACGATACCGGGTGATGAGATGGTCACGTTGCTGCGCGTTGATGCTTCCATCGCGCCGCTGGCGCTGCTGGGTAAAGAGGTGCTGATCCCACGTATCTGGCTGAAGCAGCCGAATGCCTCATTGCAGCGGTTGGCGAATGGCGAGAATAACTGGACCTTTAACCTGGCCAACAGTGCCGATAAAGATCCCAATAAGCCACAATCGGACTGGTCGGTAAATATTCACGATATCGTATTCGATCGTGGCCAGATTGATTTTAAAGATGCCACGCTAAAAGCCGATTTCCAGGCGTTGATCGACCCACTCGGTAAACCTCTGCCCTTTAGCGAAGTCACCGGCAAAGCGCAGGAGGGCAAAGCACAGGCGCCGGATTATGTCTTCGGCTGGAAGGTGAAGGGAAAATACCATGGCGAAGCGCTGTCTGGCAGCGGCAAGATTGGCGGGATGCTGTCTTTGCAAAACGCAGATATTCCGTTCCCGCTGCAAGCCGACGTTCGTTCTGGCAGTACTCGGGTGCAAGTGGCTGGAACCCTGTCCGATCCGCTGAACCTGGGCGGCCTGGATCTGCAGTTGAAATTCTCCGGTGACAGCCTGGGGAATCTGTATGCGCTGACTGGCGTGCTGTTGCCTAATACTCCTCCTTACTCCACCGATGGCCATCTTATTGCCCGGTTGCACCAGCCGGGTGGCGCAGTATTTGAATATCAGAAGTTTGGTGGGAAAATTGGCGACAGTGATATTCACGGCAGCTTGAAATACGTTGCCAGCCACCCTCGGCCAAAGCTGAGTGGTGAGGTGGTTTCCAAGCAGTTGCGTTTCGCCGATCTGGCACCCTTGATTGGTGCGGATTCCAACCAGCAGAAAGCCAATCGCGGTGAGAAAACCCGCCAGCCGAGCGACAAAGTGTTACCGGTTGAGAAGTTTGAAACCAAAAGCTGGGGGGTGATGGATGCCGATGTCAAATTTACCGCCAAACGTATAGAACATGGCAGTTCGCTCCCGCTGAGTGATTTGTATACCCACCTTCAACTGGAGAATGCGGTGCTCCTGATGGATCCGCTGCGTTTCGGTGTCGCCGGCGGTAATCTCAACTCCACCGTGCGCCTCGACGGCAGCAAGAGCCCCATGCAGGGGCGGGTGGATATGCATGCGCGTAAATTCCAGCTCAAACAGCTATTGCCCAATGTCGAGTCGATGCAACGCAGCCTTGGCGAACTGAATGGCGATGCCAAACTGACCGGCCAGGGTAACTCGGTGGCCGATTTACTGGCAACCAGCAGCGGTGATATGCGCCTGTTGATCAATGACGGAGTGATCAGCCGCAGCCTGATGGAAATCCTCGGCCTTAACGTAGGTAACTATCTGGTGGCGCAGTTGTTTGGTGATGATGAGGTGGGGATCAACTGCGCAGCGGCGGATGTGGGTATTCATAGCGGGGTGGCCACGCCGCGCCTGTTTATCTTTGATACAGAAAATGCCGTTATCAACATCACCGGCAACACCAATTTCGCCACCGAGCGCCTGGATCTGTCAATCGACCCTGAAAGCAAAGGGATGCGGGTGCTGACCTTGCGCTCACCACTGTACGTCAAAGGGACGTTTAAACATCCGGATGCCGGGGTGAAGCCTGGGCCATTGATTGCCCGCGGTGCTGCAGCGGTGGCACTGGGCATTGTAGTTGCACCGGCGGCGGCGTTGCTGGCTCTGGTCTCACCGAGTGACGGTGGCCAAGAAAATCAGTGTGGCCAGATCCTGCAGCAGATGAAAAACAAGAAGTAGCCTATTGGGGCAGCATGACGGCATGCCCGGCAGTTACGCATCAAAAGGCTCAATAAGGCATCCCCCTGTTTGTGGGAATGCCCTGCTCCCTTTGGGAGAGGGGCGTTCCCTTCACCCTGACCCTCTTCCCGAAGGAGAGAGAACTGACGGGGCGCAGCTGAAAACATACCCTGGGGTTGCCCCGATTTTTACCGCAATATCTGGCAACTGTGATCCTGGATCTCTTCGGCAGAAGCCAGATTCAATTGCCACAGATTACGTTTGACGGCCAGCAGCAGGAAATCACCTTCCGGCAAGGCGGTCATCGCCATGCCATAGCTGCCCATATTGTCTTTGGCCCCTTCGACACCCTGAGCCAATAATCTAAATGCACCTTGTTGTTTCAACTCGGTAACGGTGACGCGGCGGACCAGATAAGCGTGATCCCGCAACCCCCGAGCAGTGGTTGCCATTGTTCGCTGAAATCCCCTCGCAATTGCGCCAACCGCTCTTTTACCTGCGGTTGCAGGCAGGAAATATGAATATGCAGTTGATTCTGCGTCCGGCCATATTCAGAGTTTATTGCCAGCGAGATAGCGGCATCATCGATCGGCTTACCGTATTTATCCGTCATAAAATGCCTGGCTTGCCAGGCTAATGCGAAAAAGTTGGCGGTATCAGGTTGTAAAACCTGCGGGCTTTCTATGCCGGTGATTTTGGCCGTTGGCATCAGCAGGTATTGCAGCGGCCCGTTACGATCTTTCAAAACCACAAACCCAGCCTGTTCATCGACTTGTGCGCAAGGGGCCGGGTTGCGGTTTTGCTGCTGATTGGGCAGGCACTGCAGGCTGATGATGTACCACAAGGCATTCGGATTGGCCGGTTTCAGCCAGAAATAGAGAGTAATGGCGATAATGGCCAGCAACGCAACGCACAAGCAGAGCCAACGGCGCAAAGACATAACGGGTATCCCGTAACATAAGACGAGTCAGCATAGACGTATTATATGACAGCAGACAACCGGCCCCTGCAGGCAGGGGCCGGGGAGATATTACAGTGTTTTATGGCGGGTTTCTTTCATCAGCAACAGCGCGATCAGCGTCAGGCTGGCCATTGCCGCCAGGTACATGCCAACGTAGAACAGCCCAAAGTTATTGGCCAGCCAGGTTGCGATGTAAGGCGCTACCGAAGCCCCCAGGATCGAGGCGACGTTGTAAGAGAACGACGCGCCGGTGTAGCGTACTTCGGTTGGGAACAGTTCTGGCAGCAAGGCGCCCATCGGGCCAAAAGTCAGGCCCATAATGCTCAACCCCAGCAGCAGGAAAGCCATAACCAGCATCTGGTTGCCGGAGCCCAGCATGCTTGGGAACAGGAACGCAAAACCGATCATCAGCAGGGTGATCACAATCATGGTTTTGCGGCGGCCAAAGGCATCTGCCAGCAGGCCGGCAACCGGTACCATCACCCCAAAGCCAATGACCGCCACCATCAGCATCCACAGGAAACTGTTGCGTGAATAGCCCAAACCCAAGGGTTCAGCGGCGGTCCCGTAGGTCATTGAGTAAACGGTCATCAGGTAAAACAGCGTATAGGTGGCCAACATAATGAAGGTACCCAGGATGGTGGCCTTCTTGTGCTGGCTCAGCAGAGTACCGAGCGGGACCTTCACCTGCTTACCCGCTTTGGCGACCTTGGCAAACACCGGTGTTTCATGCAGAGAAATACGCACATACAGGCCAACCAGTACCAGCGCGGCAGACAGAATAAACGGCACGCGCCAGCCCCAGGTCATAAACTGTTGATCGGTTAGCAGCCAGGAGAGCAGCAGAAAGGTGCCATTAGCGAAGAAGAAGCCGATTGGTGCCCCTAACTGCGGAAACGAACCATACAGCGCGCGTTTGTTCGCCGGTGCATTCTCAGTGGCCAGCAAGGCAGCCCCACCCCATTCGCCCCCCAGGCCCAAACCTTGGCCGAAGCGAGCCAGCGCCAGCAAGATCGGGGCAAAAATACCGATGGTTTCATAGCTTGGCAGCAGACCGATCAGCACGGTGGAAATCCCCATGGTCAGCAGCGAGGCAACCAGAGTGACCTTACGCCCGACACGATCGCCAAAGTGCCCGAACAGCGCAGAACCGATTGGCCGTGCCACAAAAGCAATGGCAAAGGTTGCCAGCGATTGCAGCGTTGCGGCCGCAGGATCGCCTTGCGGGAAGAAGATATGGGGGAATACGATCACTGCGGCGGTGGCGTAAATATAGAAATCAAAGAACTCGATGGCGGTACCGACCAGAGAGGCGACAATGACTTTTCCCCGGGAGTTAACCGGGGTTGACGCTTCTTCGGCGTCCAGAGTTGTTGCGATGGAGGCGTGCATAGATATTTCTTATATTTTGAATGTGTAAAAATCCATCTTAGTCATAGCGAAATGCCTTTTCAACGGAGCAACCGTGGGGCAATCTGGTGATTAACCCTTTAAAAAGATTAATGTTTTAGTTGGATCGTTTTCTGTGGTCTTAAACGTGGCTAAATCGCTAATATTCAGAGATAAAGACTGGGAAATAGCTAAAGAAAAGTCATGGGGTAGTTTGTTATGCTGGTTTTTAGGTGTGACAGTTTCATTTTTGAAATTATAAACTGCTTTTGGTTTTATTTTTAGAATAAAAAACCAGTCGTAAAGTCACGACTGGCATGAATGCAATGCTTGCGGCCGTAAATCACTTCACCTCTGGCAGGGTTTTATCCCCTTTATACTGTGCCGTTGCGATCCAGGCGGCGCAAAACAGCGTCAGGCGGGCAAAGAAGTAGAAGAACGCCATCAAACCAATCACCGAGCCAAAAGCAGCGCCAGAAGGCGATCTGGCGACCTGTGGCAGCGTCATGGTCATCACAAACTTGATCACTTCAAAGCCAATGGCGGCGATCAGCGTGCCGCGCAGCAGCGCTTTTTCTTCGGCTTGTGGCGTGGCAGCATCCAGAAAATCCACAAAAACAGCAGGTAGTTGGCAAAGATGGAAATGGACAACGCAATCAGCGTCATCGCGGGTCGGAGCCATTCAATACCATCCAGCCCCAGTGCTCGGACAATCGCCGCTTGGGCAGAACCGGCAATGGAGGTCAGCGACAGTGTGACGATCAGTGCCACCACCAGGCCGGTGAGTGAAATAAAGTCGCGAGTGTAGCGGAAATAGAATTTCTCCTGATCCTGCGGATTACGTTCCCAGACGTCCCGCGATTGGGCGCGGATTGCTTCACGCAGGTTACCCATCCAACTGATACCGGAATAGAGCGCCAGCGCCAAACCGGTCAGGCCAACGGTGGTGCGCTGTTGAATGGCGGTGTTCACCGTGTTTTTCAGCGTGCTGGCCAGGACGGGGTCGCTGATGCTGTTGACGATTTTATTAATAAGTTCGGCCAGCAGGTCCGGGTTGGAGGCCAGTACAAAACCCACAGCGGCAAACGAAACCATCAGGATGGGGATCAGTGACAGAAACGAGAAATAGGTGATAGCTGCCCCAAACTGGCTGCCAAGGCGATCGTTAAAGCGTTCGGTGGCACGCAGCAAATGGGCAATGCTTGGCCAGGCTTGAATGCGTGCCACCAGGCGGGAAAATCCAGAGATGCCGTTATCCAGTTTCTGATGGCCGGTCTTGATGGCAATCAGCGGCTTCTCTGTGTTCTCAGGTTGCTGCTGTGCGGTTTCTTTATCTGTTCCAGTAGGCATTACGCAATGATGTCCTTAACGATATACCCGCCGTCTTTCAAGCTAACGCTGTGTTGTACAGGGAGGTACAAATGTTGCGGGCGCAGGGATGCGCTTGAGCGGCCAACTCGAAATTCATAGGGTATAAAAAATAGCATGTCCTTGATTATAGCTAAATGCGCCCCCGATTTGACCGTAGTGGGGCCAGATTGGGTCAATTCTGATAACGGCGAGAGCCGCTTCGTTTCATTTTGTACCATTCACCATACATATTCTTTTCACCTGAGACCTTCAATTTTTATCTATCTAACCGCCAGGAAGGCTTTTACTCATCTTATGGCGCAGTGTTTTTCGAGCTGTCTGCGCCTATTGCAGCCGTAGGGGCTGGAACAGTTATCCATAGATAAATGGAAGGTCTTATGAAATTATTCAATCATCCAACCTGCCGCCCATTCACTGAAGCGGGCAACCTGTCGCAAATTTCCGCTTATTATGAGGAAGATCGCCACATCATGTGGATGCTGCTGCGGGCAGAACCACGTCCTTGTTTCAACCAGGCATTGATCGAAGACATTATGTCGTTGGCGCAGGCAGCGAAAGAGTCGACATTGCAGTTCGACTTTTGGGTCACGGGCTCGCTGGTACAGAACATGTTCAACGTCGGCGGGGATCTGAGCTTCTTTGCGCAAGCGATCAAAAACCGCAAGCGTGAAGCCATGATGGCCTATGCCAGAGCCTGTATTGACTGCGTTCATGCGGCAGCCCGGGGTTTTGATACCGGCGCAGTCAGCATTGCCATGGTGGAGGGCAGTGCGCTGGGAGGCGGTTTTGAGGCAGCGTTGGCGCACCATTTTGTTTTGGCGCAGAACAATGCGCGGATGGGGTTCCCGGAAATCGCCTTCAATCTGTTCCCAGGTATGGGGGGTATTCACTGGTCACGCGCAGGGCGGGGATGCGCCTGGCTGAAGAACTGATCTGGAGCGGTGAATCCCATACCGCCGAATGGTTTGAAAGCCGCGGGCTGGTGGATCAGCTGTTCCAACCTGGTGATGCCTATATGGCTACCCGAACCTTCATTGATACCATCAGGCCCAAGCTGAACGGTATGCGTGCCATGCTGCGTGCCCGCCAACGGGTATTGCAACTGACCCGCTCTGAGCTGATGGATATTACTGAGGATTGGGTGCATTCAGCGTTTACCATCGAGGAGAAAGATCGCCTGTATATTGAGCGGCTGGTCATGCTGCAGGATCGGCATGCGCTTAATCTGCGCCACGCAGGGTAACGCTTAATTCCGCCCGCATCACTGTGCTGGTGATTGCGGGCGATATGCTTCCAGCCAGCGTTCCAACTGTTCTGGCAACATGGGCCGTGCAAACAGGAACCCTTGCTTTTCATCAACACCTACGCAATCCAGAAACTGGTTTTCACTTTCCGTTTCAACCCCTTCGGCAATCACCCGGAATTGCAGCGCTTCGGCGGCCGCCACGATGGCGCGGATCAGTGATTGCGACACCGGGGCCAGGTTTACGCCGCGCACAAAGCTTTGATCCAACTTGATGGCATCCAGTGGGATACGCGCCAACTGTGCCAGGGAAGAATAACCGGTGCCAAAATCATCCAGATGCACCTGCGCGCCCATTGCTCTTAACCGGCCGATCACCTCACGTGCCCGGTTTTCATCTTCTATCAGGCTGCTTTCTGTCAGCTCAAAGTCCAGCAGGCAAGGGGTAAGCTGGTTCTCCCGCAACACCTCAACCAGATCGTTAACGACGCTATCATCTACCAATTGTCTGGCAGAAAGGTTAACCGCGATACGTATATTCAGCCCCTGCCGTTTCCATTTGGCGGCCTGCTTGGCGGCGGTTTGCAGCACCCAACGGCCAAGTGGGGTAATAAGCCCCGACTCTTCAGCATAAGAGATAAACTGCAGCGGGGGGATCAACCCACGCTCTGGGGAGTCCCAGCGAACCAGGGCCTCCACGCTGTAGACTTTTCCGCTGCGCGTGTTGACCTTCGGCTGGTAATAGACCACCAGTTGGTTCTGTTCCAGCCCTTTACGCAGGTTGGTATCCAGCCACATATATTCAGCTACACGCCGATTCATTTCCGGCGAGAACACGATAAAAGTTCGCTTACCCTGTTCCTTGGCGACATACATGGCGGTGTCCGCGCTGCGGATCAGGCTGTCGAGATCTTTACCGTGCTCCGGGCACAGCGCAATGCCGATTGAACAACCGGTATACACTTCGATAAGGCCAATGCGGAACGGTGTTTTCAGCCGATCGATAATCCGTTGGGCCAGTTCCTGCAACAGGATGCGGTCGGCCTGGGACACCAGAACCAAAAACTCATCACCCCCCAGGCGCGCGAGCATTTCCCCGTGGTTAAGGCAAGTGAGAATGGCGCGGGAAACCTCAATCAGCAAACGGTCACCGAACATATGGCCATAGGCATCGTTTACCTTTTTGAAGTTATCCAGATCGAGATAGACCAGCCCGATGTTGCTGTCGCCGCGTTCGCTAATGGCCTGGTTGATGACGTCCTGGATGGCGTTACGGTTTGGCAGGCCGGTAATGACATCGGTATTTGCCAGCAGCCGCAGGCGCTCCTGCGCGCGGCGTTCCTCAGTGATATCCGTACCGGAGCAGATCAGGAAAACCTGATTTTTACCACTGCCGCTGTGAACGAATTTATTGCGAAACAGGAATAATCGCTCACCCTTTACCGTTTTTATCCAGCGTTCCACCTCATAGGACGAGCCATTGCGGAAGAAACCGGCGATATTTCGCCGTGAAGCGGCGGCTTCTGCCGGGCTCATAAACATCTTGAAGACATTTTTGCCGATAACGTCCTGCTCTTGCAGGCCGGTGTACTCTTCGCTAAGACGATTAAAGCGCTGGATACGGCCATGCTGATCAACAATCACAATCACCGAGTTGGCTTCTGAGACCACCTGTTCGGCAAATGACAGGCCATGCACCAGATCGCGCGCTACGGCCTGAGTATCGGTATAAGCCGAGGCGGTGCCAGCCCATTCAAGCTTATTGACCCGTCGGCCTACCAGATGCAAATGAATGGGTTGGTCGCCGAGTTGAATGGTGAGATCCAGGCTGGCGGTGACCCCGGTCAGGCGGCGGATTTTAGCCGCCTGTATTTCGCTGAGCGCCACCGCGAGGTGCGTTTTGCCTTTCACTGCGGTTAACTCCAAGGCATTGCTGTCAAACGCCAGGTGCCAATAGGGGCTGCTGGTGCCAAAATGGGTGTTAAGAAGCATAGGGCCTTGGTCTGCGAACATGATCTTTCCTCAAAATTTCGCTTTAGCGGCGACTCCTATAGAGTGTAAAAGAGAACTGCAAACTGTGCGAAAAACCGTTTCTTCTCGTGTTGTTCAATGGTTGCTAATCTGGCTAATAAATGAGATCAGAATAAATAGCCGGGTTAAATAAGACCAATAGCGATAGTGGCGAAATGCAAATTTCCAAATACCCGACGTCATCTCCATAATTTGTTCATAATTGACGAATAAGGTCATTTTCGATTTTAAAATATTTACACTCCAAGGCATTACTATATATTTTTCCGCATATTATTATTTCCGAAGACCGGATGAGCCTGTTAACGTACAGCGCTCCTGATAAAAAGTAATTTTTAAGGAAATGATTATGCGTAAACTGATCGCTTTATTTGTCGCTTCTACTTTAGCCCTGGGTTCGGCTTCTGCAGCCTTTGCTGCTGATACCACCACTGCCCCGGCAGCCGCCCCGATAAAAATGATGCATCATAAAGGCCCAGGTAAAGAAGGCCCATTTGCCGGGCTGAATCTGACTGAGCAGCAACGCCAACAGATGCGCGATATTATGAAAGAGTCGCATCAGAATCGTGGCCCAGGTGCCAAAGATCAGCGCCAGGCATTGCACAACATGGTCGCTTCAGACAGCTTCGATGAAGCCAAGGCAAAAGCGCAAATTGATACTATCAGCAAAGCGCAATCTGAGCGCATGCTGGAACGTGCCAAAGCTGAAAACAAAATGTATAACCTGCTGACACCAGAACAGAAAAAACAATACAATGAGAATTATCAGAAACGTGAGCAGAAAATGATGGAGCATATGAAGAAAATGCGCGATCAGCAACCCGCTGCTCAATAATGTAAATAGGTATAATAATAAAAAATGCCGGATGATATATCCGGCATTTTTTATTTGATAAAACGCGTTAATCCACGTTATTTAGCCATTGCTGTAATGGCATGAAATTGTTCGATAACAACATTGGCAAAGCAGGGATCGTTGATATGGTACGGTGTTTTGATTAACCTGCGCTTTTCCGTTTGCACCAGAGTCTGTTCCAGCGCGTGGACAAAAGCGTTCAACGCACCGGGATCCCAGAAAGGTTGCCCTGGCGCATCCAGTGCCGACACGCCGCCCAGAGGGATCACAAAACGCACTTCCCCTGCGCAGGCGTTAAGTTTATTCCCGATCCAACGGCCCATATGGTCATTTTCTGCCACCGTGGTACGCATCAGCGTCACCTGGGTGTTGTGGTTATAAAAATGGCGATTTGCATGACGGGCCGGAACGGTTTTAGGATGGCCGAAGTTAATCATATCCAGCGCACCACAAGACATTACACACGGGATCCCGGTGCGGGCAATCGCGCCAAAACGATCTTCGTTGCAGGCTAAAACGCCATCAAACAGATAATCACATACCTCGGTAGTCGTCAGATCCAATACGGCATTCAGTAAATGGCTGTCGATCAGTTTTTCCATCGCCCGGCCACCGCTGCCGGTGGCATGAAAGACCAGGCAATCCCATTCGGCCTCAATAGCACTGGTGATGGCTTTAATACAGGGCGTGGTAACACCGAACATGGTCAGGCCGGTGGCAGGCAAGCTGTCAGCATCATCATCAATATGAAAACGTATGGCACCGGCAATCTGATTGGCCGCGTTACTCAACACCTTGCGTGAAATACGATTCAGGCCAGCGATATCGGTAACCGAATACAGCATGGCGATATCGCTTGAGCCGACATAGCCAGAGACATCACCCGCAGCCATGCTCGAAACCATCAGTTTAGGGAGGCCGATAGGCAATTGTTGCATTGCCGGTGTGATGATCGCCGTTCCACCCGAACCGCCAAGGCCAAGCAGCGCAGCAACGTCGTTACGTGACAGCATGAAGCGTTCGAAAGCGATCGCCATGGCGGCAATGGCCTGGCCGCGATTGGGGCAAAAAACGGCCTGTTCGCCTTGTGGATGGTAACGGGCGATCTCGATGGCCGAGATGTCGGTCTTATAATGAGTCGGTATGCCTGAAGTGGAAAGATCTAAGGTAAGTGGGGTCAAACATAGGTTGGCAATTCGGGCACGAACATATTCCAACTCTTGTCCTTTAGTATCTGCTGTGGTAGCAATATAGACAAAAGTTGGGGTGTTTCTCATGGTCTGTTCCTGAAAAAGGTTCGGACAAATGTCCGAACAGTTTGATAATACTACTAATTATTATTTTAAGTTTGGAACCCTGGTGTCGGACAATATGGTACAGCCGTTTATTTTGTAGACATATTGAGACTGCCGTATCATTTTTGCAAGCATTAAATCGCTTAAAGTAAGCCTGTGTCTCGTTTTGGGCGGTTTCCGCCAGATTTTTTACGCTGCCAGTGGGCCAGGAGCCTCCGGTTACGTTTTTTATCGTATTGATCCCCGGGTTGGATGATACGAGGAAGTTTGAGGTCGACGTGCCAATATCCGCTTTTCCCGAACCACGGGATGAATCTTTGACGCATACCCGGGCCCGTACCCGCCATTTGTTGCTGACCTGTGCGATGGAACTCTACGATGGCGGCATTTTCCCCTCCATCACCGAGCTGGCAGCGCATGCACAAGTTTCCCGTGCTACAGCCTACCGCTATTTTCCTACTCAAAGTGCGTTGATCTCTGCCGTAGTGGCGCAAAGCCTTGGGCCGATCCTGGAATGGCAACCGAAGGATAACGATGCGCTGAAGCGTATTCATCAGTTGTTGGCATTTGCCTACCCGCAGATGGAGCAGCATGAAGGCGCATTGCGCGCGGCGTTGCAACTGTCATTACAACAGTGGGCTCATGCTACTCCCGGTGAAAAGTTTGTGCGTGGTAACCGTAAGCGGTTGCTAAAGCTGGCAGTGGAACCCTTGCAAGATAAATTGCCACCTGAGGCTCTGCAACAGGTGATCCATGCCTTTTCGCTGATTTATGGCTCGGAAGTGTTTCTGGTACTGAAAGATATCTGGGGCTTACAGCTTGATGATATTCAGAAAGTGACCCAGTGGATGGCAAAAGCCATCATCAGGCAGGCAGAAGAAGATGCGAACGGTGGTGGGGCATCAGCTGTAACATAATCTTGTATTGGCTGACATTTTTCATGGTCTGAAGGGCCGGGGGTTTCTCCCCGGCCTTTTTTCATGGTGATATAAATAAAAAAACCGGCCCCCTTGCAGGGTCCGGTTTAACAACGGGTAAAACTCGTAGCGCTACGGCTAAATTTGCGCGGTTGACAGCATATCCTGAGAAACTGCTTATTCAGGTACTGCGCCGCTTTTAAAATTCCCTGGTGTCGTGATGGTTATTATTGCTTTAAAGGTCTACTATCGTTTTTATAATATGTTGCTTCTGATACCATGTTTGACCATAAAAGGTGGTATGTCAAGCAAGCTATTCAGTTGAGATTGCATAATATGTGAGTTTTCGTTAACGTTTCAAGATAAAAGTGCATCAAAGCGACTGATAAGTCAGTGAAAAAGATCGAAGGATAAAATGTATAACAACCATCAAAAATTCGATTCGCAGTCGATTGCAGCAAAAGTCCGAGAACTATTTTTGCATCATGGGATCGGCAAGCGTCAACACGCAAAGGAGCTCAGCCGCATTTTGGATCTGAGTTTCTCCCATGCTCACCGCAAGCTGAAAGGGCAGAGCCCGTGGACGCTAGAGCAAATCAACACTGTGGCTGGTGCTCTGGGTGAAACCCCGGCAGCCATTGTCGATATTCTCCCCGAAAGCGATCCTCCAGGGCAAATGATGGTGCAGGATGCCATCTTTTTTGTCGCGGGTGTCGCGCTGCCTTGCGTTGCGCACATCGGCCATGAATTGCCGGTTGGCAGGCAGGCGGAGTACATGGGGTTGCAACAGGATGGACAGTGGATTATCTACCGTTGCGATGAAGCTCCGCAGGGTAAACGCCACTGTGTGGAACTGATCGAAATCCGCCCCGGCCATATCGAAGATCAGCGCCTGAGCATTGCGGTATTGGATGATGCGCACCAGGCGGCCGATGAGCTGACCAAGTATCTCAATAGCCAGGGATTTAACGCCGTGGCTTTCTATGACGTTAGCCGTTTTTGCCAGGCGGTAAGCAAGGGCCCATTTGATGGATATGTCGTCGATTGGTTGATTGGCCAGGAAACAGCGCAACAATGTATTGAAACTATCCGCACCTCAGAGCATCCAGACGCACCGATATTGGTTCTGACCGGGCAATTGGGTACCGACTTGCGTGAGTCTGAGATTGCCAGGGCGATGCGAGATTACGACGTGCTTGGGCCTTATGAAAAACCGGTGCGGCTGCATGTGATTGAAGCCGCACTGCAGCGCTGTTTCAATCTATAACTATACCCTTCTTAATTGAAGTTGCAGCGTTGTTGGCCGCGAGAGTGAACTCCAGTCATTGACCTTGGTAAGCTCCAGGGGATTAACGCTCTTGCCGCCTGGCTGCCACTCCAATTACTTTGGGTATATCCCCTTCCGATGTGAAATCGCAGCGTTGTTGGCCGCGAGAGTGAACCCCAGTCATTGACCTTGGTAAGCTCCAGGGGATTAACGCTCTTGCTGCCTGGTTGCCGCATCAATGACTTTGGGGGTAAATAAAGCGATTAATGAGGTGGATAGCACCTCCATTCGAACCGGTTTCATCAGATAGTCGTCAAACATGGCCCGTTGTTCGGCGGGCAACAATTCCGGGGTGTAGGCACTGATGCCGATAATCGGGATGTCACGATTCGGGCCCCGCTGGCTGCGTAACTGTGTCGCTACGGCAACGCCATCAATACCCGGCATCTGCAAATCCAGCAGCAAGGCGTCATAGGGGCGTCTTAACAGCTTTTGTAGCGCCCGCTCCGAGGAATCACACAACTCATGCTGATAGCCTAGCTTGTCGAGTAAGGCGGCAAATGCCTGCCCAGCGGCATGATTGTCGTCAACCACCAGGAGCCGCTGCTCTTTTTTCAACTGCGTTGGTTCAGGCTGTGGGCTTTTATCCGGCAACTGTGACTCGCTGATTTCAACGGGAATGCTGACGATAAAGGTGCTGCCTTTCCCCACTTCGCTATATACCGTAATGGTGCCATTAAGCAGTTCGACCAGGCCGTGGACGATTGCCAACCCCATACCAACACCGCTGTATTGGCGGGTATGTGACTGATCCAACTGGGTGAAGGGTTCAAAAATTTGCGGCAGCAAATTATTGTCGATGCCGATACCGGTATCGGTGACCTCGATAATCAGCGAGCTGCCCGCCGGTTGGCTGCGCAGGCAACTGTGCAGGGTGATGGTGCCACTTTCGGTATATTTAAAGGCGTTGGTCAACAGGTTAACCACGATCTGCCGCAACCGTTGCGGGTCGGAATAAATCTGCGCATGATTGAATTCCACCTCACGCACCAGCTTAACCCCCACTTTATGGGTCAGCATGGTGATTTCATCTGCCACTTCATCAATCACCTGCTGTGCGTTAAACGGCACGATACGCAACTCCATCATGCCACTGTCCAGACGCGCATAGTCAGTGAGATCCTTCATCTGGCTTTCTATCTGCTCGGCAGCGGTTTCCAGCCGGTGGAAGGTATCGCTATGCTCATATGACACGCGGGTATTGGTTAGCACATCGATGGCGGACATAATGCTTTGCAGCGAGGTGCGCAATTCATGACCGATGGCGCCCAGGAAGGCATTTTTGGTGCGGATAGCCTTTTGCTCCGCACGGATGGCTTTCGACTGCTGGCTGATGGTCTGGCGCTGCTGGCGGATAACGATCAGCGTTATCGCGATCAGGGTAATCACCGAGAACATAATGATCACCAGGCCGTAGAAAATGATGTGCCTTTTCTCGATAAAATCTTCGTAGGCGCCCGTGCGCTGTTTGACTTCTGCGTGGTCAGCCAGATTGGCCATCATAATGGCCGAAGGCTTGACTTGCTGCATGGCCTGCGAGATGACCTCCAGATCGACCTTCGAATTGTTTACCAGCTTATCCAGCAGGTTGATTTCATCACGCATGCGTTCGACGAGTTCGGGATAACCCGGCTCGTGATACAGCGGCAAGGTTGATTCAGAAGGGCGGGCGAGCACCGAATAGCGTGAGTAGAGAATATCGAATTTTAATCGCAGATTGTCGATATCTGGCGGATTAGCGCTTTTTTGCTGTTCCACCAAGGTTTCAAATTCTGCCAGCTTGATGGCGAATTTTGCGATCGACCAAGAGTAGTTCTCCTGTGTCCCGGCAACGGCATATAGCCCTTTTTTGGATAAGGTTGCGCTGTAGTAATACAGAGTCACGGTTGACGCGAGCAAAAATAGAGCGGCAAAAATCGCCGGAATAGCCAGCTTGCTGTCTTTAAATCGGACTAACTTCATTTAATCACGATCCTGTTGATCTGCCAGATAAAGCGCGAGTTATACAACGGAGAGTTGAGTTCTGCACCACCGGCATCCCGGGGATATATCAGGAAAAGCGGCCCGAAATCGCGTACTTTTAACAGATTCCCCCCATCTTGTAGGCCAGGATCATATTGTATTTGGCCACATCGGAGATCGGCACATCAATGGAATAGTCGTTTAGCGCGTACAGCGTCATCATGGTGCCTTCTGCACCCACTTTGGCCAGGATATCCCCCAGCAAAACCCCGTCGAACTTTTCTCGTGGCGTCCATGAGGTGGTGGTGGTAATGCTGTGAACCGGCATGGCAAACAGCTCTTTATCCGTAAAGACAAAGGTTTTGTTCTCTGCGTCGGTGGTGTTTTTAATCTTGCCAGCGATCTCCAGGGTAAAGCTGAGCGCGCTCGATTGGGCAATAACCAAAGCAAGCAGAGCGAACGCGGTATTTCTCATTACGGTCAACAGCATCAGTATGTCTCCAGGCAGTGGGTCAAGCCCACGGAATTTCGTTCAGCTTCAGGGTAGTAAATGCTTTTTCGACCAGATCCAGGTCATGTTTTCTTGCGCTTGCCTGCAGATTATTCAGCGCTGGCAGCGCGAAATACACCGGCTGGCATAATGGATAA
The DNA here is from genome assembly GCF_050632285.1 of Serratia sp. L9. Lineage (NCBI taxonomy): Bacteria > Pseudomonadati > Pseudomonadota > Gammaproteobacteria > Enterobacterales > Yersiniaceae > Serratia > Serratia sp. L9. The sequence goes on from NZ_CP192591.1 coordinate 1,378,011, forward strand.
TCCCGCACCCGCAACTCTGGGGCGATAGAAGTAAAAAAGGCCGTGGTTGGCACATCGTAACCGGCCGCAATATGCACGGCCGCAGTGTCTGCAGTCATAACATAGCTGGCGTGCTTCACCCATGCCAGGAAATCACTGCTGTCGGGTGAAAAGGGCTGGATATTCACATAATGTGGATGGTCCACCTGGCCAAACCCCAGCACCGGGCAGGCAAATCTCTGCCACAGGGCATTCACCAAGGTGGCATGGCAACTGCCAGGGATGCTGCGCAGCGGTGTGCTGGCCTGTGGGCAAAACAGCACATACTTTCTATTTTGCCAATATTGCGGCAGGGCGGGCAGACACAGTTTTTGCATCCAGCGGTTAGCCTTGGCCGTTGCAGGAATAACCGAGGGTTCTACCCCTAATGCCTGCAGAAAAAATCAATCATCGGCAAAGTGGCAAAGGCAGGCCAGAACAGTTGGTTACCTACATCAATGCACAGTTCCTGCTCTGGAATACTCTCGGCCTTCTGGGGTAGCCAGCGCATTTCCGCGATCACGCCTGCCGCCAGATGATAAAGCTTGTCGACATAGCCTGGTGCGCGCCCTGGCCGGTAGAGAACACAGCGCAGAGACGGATTAAGCTCCCGCAGAGCCTCAATGGCTGTCAGACCAATAATTGAGTCCCCCAGAGTAACGCCCATGCCATTTATAATATGCACGACGGATTCGCTGCGGTAATCAACGTTGAAAGGGGTGGCTGCCGCGTTGAGGATACCGCGATGGCCAGCCAGGCTAAAATACTTACCGGAAAAGCCGTCCTGCTGTTCGAGATCCCATGAGGCCATCATCAGGCCGTCATGCGTCAGTAAGCTTCCTCGGTGATATAACACGTCGTCCGTTGTTAAAATAATCATATCTATGATTCTACTGGCATGTTTGACACCAAGTTTAAACGTTTAACTTTAGTCTACAATGAAACGATTGCCTGACTTTCAGTAGCTTATCAACGATCCAAGCGTAGCAGCTATCGGCAGATGTACCTAGCTCAGCCTGGTTATTTGTGGGCGGTTACAGAGCCTTCACTTGTTAAGGCTACCAGTGAATTATATAAAAATACCGGGTTAATCCTGAGTGATTTCCCTCCGCATTTTGACGGCCAAAAAGTGAGCTTTGAATTGGCCAGTATTTGGCCTTGATGGTAACTACGCCGATATAGTCTGATAGCGGTGTTAAGTGAACCAGGGGCCAGACTATGAAATCCAATTTTAAAAACGAAATACAAACATTTGGGCGCTCCCTATTATTGCCGATTGCTGTTTTAGCCCCGGTAGGGATGTTAATGGGCATCTGCAGTGCGCTGGGGCAAGCGTATATGATAGACAAGCTGCCCTTTCTGGGAAATGTCTATTGTAAGGCGATCCTGTCTTCGGTGGGATTAATCAGCAGCGTCGTGTTCCAGAACATCCCATTACTGTTTGCCATGGGGGTGGCTTATGGGATGTCGAAGAAAGAAAAGGGTATTGCGGTTTTTTCTTCGGTAATCGCCTATTTGACCTTATTGATTTCAATGCATGTGCATCTGAAATTAATGGATCAATTGGTCACAGAAAATATGGCGTTTGTCGGCCAGGGAATGGTGCTTGGTATCCACACGCTGAAAATTGAAGCCCTGGGGGGATCATTGCCGGTTTGCTTGCCGCCAAGGTGACAGACAGGTTCTATCGGCTGCAACTGCCGCTGGCATTTGCCTTCTTCAGCGGTAAAAAGTCGGTCGCCATCTTATCAATTGCCTTTACCATTCCGGTGGGGCTGCTTATTCCCTTTGTCTGGGATGTCTTCACCTATGGGATGAGAAGCATCTCGACCGTTATGATGGCTCCCAATATCGGGGCCGGGATCTATATGACCCTAAACCGGCTGCTGATCCCGTTCGGTTTACACCATGTGCTGAGTTCAACGGTGCGTTTTACCGAGGCGGGTGGCACCTATCTGATTGATGGGCAAACCTATGTAGGCATTCTGCCAGCCATGAACAAGATCCTGTTTGAGCTGGGGCCAAATCATCCGGCCTGGAATGAGTTTATGCCAACGCTGTCCAGCTACCTGGCTTCTTCGCAGATGCTGACCACGTTGTTCCGTGTCCCGGCCATCGGGCTGGCGATGTACCATATGGCCTATTTCAAGAACAAGAAATTTGCCAAAGGGATGATCCTGACTGTGGTGCTGACAGCGTTCCTCGGCAATATCACCGAGCCGCTTGAGTTCTCCTTCCTGTTTATCGCGCCCAAGCTGTTTATCATCTACGCGATATTATGCGGCCTGTTAACCATTCCGCTGCAAATCCTGGAAGTTTCGATTGGGTATATTCGCGGCACTATATTTGACTTCGGCATCTTCGGGCTGATGTACGAAAACACCCACTGGGTGAATCTTATTATGCTGGGCGTCATTAACTTTGTGGTGTTCTACGGCGTATTCCGCTACGCGATTGGTAAATTTGATATCAAAACACCAGGCCGTGAAAATGAAATGGCCGACAGTGCGCTGCTTAATAACAAGGAGTACGACAAAGTCGCGGAGCTGGTCGTCGAGGGGCTGGGCGGCAAGCAGAATATAAAACGTGTAGAAAACTGTGTGTCGCGGCTGCGTATCGATCTCGGGGATCAAAAGCTGATGAACATGGAGTTGCTGAAGGAGGCGGGTTCATTGGGCACCTTTATTCCCTCCAGTAACCATATTCACGTCGTCTTCGGGCCACACGTCGAGTTTGTCCGTAATGCGGTGGATGATCATCTCGCTGGCATCCAGCAACGTTAAGAGGAAACAGCATGCGCGCACTTTATGATTCTAAAAGCAAAACCATCGACCATCAGGGCATGAAAGACCTGTTCACCCACGAAGCCCGGGTGCAGTCCTGGCTCGATGTAGAAGGCGCTTTGGCACTGGCGCAGGCAAAGGTCGGTATGATCCCGGCTACTGCGGCAGAAAATATCGCCGCCAACTGCCGGTTGGAATGCATCGATCTTGCCGAGATTGACCGGTTAATGCGCCAGATTGGCCACGGATTTGTGCCGGTGATCAAGGTGCTGGTCAAGGCTTGTGATGCGGAAAGTGGCAAGTATGTTCACTACGGCGTGACCACCCAGAACATTCAGCAGACCGCTCACCTGCTGATCGTGAAAAAATTCCACCAGAAACTGATGAAGTTCGTGGATGACACGCTGGTGAACCTGGCTCATGTGGCGAAAACCTATAAAAACACCCTGATGGCAGGGCGCACGCATGGCAAACACGCATTGCCAATCACCTATGGCTATAAGGTCTCAGTGTGGATTTATGAATTGCTGGCGGCGGTAGAGCGCATGCAGCAGGCGGAGGGGAGAGTATTCAGCGTGATGATGGGGGGCGCAGTTGGCGGCTTCCACGCCATGGGTGAGCCAGGCCGCCGGGTACAGGACTTGGTTGCCGAACAGCTTGGCATGCACTCGATGCTGGTACCTTCGCGCAATATCAGCGTGTTCCGCGCCGAGTACATCAGCAATTTATGCTTGCTGGCAACCACCCTGCATAAAATCGCCGAAGAGGTTTATCAGACCTCAAGTGAGGAATTTGGCGAGGTCTCAGAGGCTTTCACCAAAGGCACGGTGGGCAGCAGCACCATGCCGCAGAAGGTTAATCCCAAGCTGGCAAAGGGCATTATTGCCAACGCGCAGAAACTCTATTCAGTACTGACGGCGGCATTGTACGTCTGCCCGAGGCCGTTTGAGGCAGACAGTTCCGCCTACTTTATTTTCGATGCCAGCCTGCAGGAAAGTATCGAACTGATGGCAGAGATTATCCTGCGCGCCGAGGAGTTGACGCGGACGCTGGTGATTAACCCTGAACGGATGCACGACAATGTAATGCTGACGCAGGGGCTGATCAACAGCGAGAAAATCATGATGAAACTGGTGGATAAGCTGGGCAAAGACCCGGCTCACGAACTGGTTTACGACATGGCAATGCGCAGCACCCACGAGCATCTTAAATACAGTGAAGTGTTGAGCAACCACCCGGTAATTGCCGCTAGCTTTACCCCAACAGAGATCGCGGAACTGCTTGATCCTGCCTGCTATACCGGGCTGTGTGCGGTATTGGCCGATGAAATGGCGGATCGGGTGCTGGGGCGAAATCATGAATAGCCTGTGCTCCGGGGTAATAAAATCCAACAGGATTGTCTTCCCTGATGGCATCAAGGCCGGTTACCTCATCGTAACGGAAGGCAAAATCACTGGGTTTGAAACCCATTTTTCCGCGAGCTGCATCGACCATAGTGAGCGGATTATCATGCCCGGCTTTGTCGATATTCATGTGCATGGCTGGGGGCGAGGGTCCTTTGCCTACAAAGGCAGCGCCGCCTCTTTGCAGTGGATGAGCCAGGATCTGGTCAAGGCTGGCGTTACCTCTTATCTGCCGACGTCCGGCACCATGCCAAATGATTTTCTTGAGGCTTCGCTAGTGGCGGCTGCCGACTATATCGCCACGGCGACACCGGCAGAAGGGGCCGAAGCCATTGGCATTCATATGGAAGGCCCTTATATCAGCGAGAAGCACCTGGGCATGCAACGGGCCGATTGCTTGCAGCGGCCAAGCATTGAAGGGTTTAAGCGATTCAATCGGCTGGCGGGCCACCATATCCGCCTGATGACGCTGGCCCCGGAACTGGCTGGGGCGCTGGAATTAATCCGCTACCTGCGTGCGCAGGGCGTTACCGCTTCGGCAGGGCATACCGATGCCACTTTTGCCGAAATCACGGCCGCAGTCGAGGCGGGGTTAAACCATTTTACGCATGCCTACAGCGGGATGCGCGGCTTTCACCACCGTGAGCTTGGTGTGGTGGGGGCCTTGATGTACTACCAGGATACCTACGCCGAAGTGGCGAAACAGAGCGGAATCACCATTAAACCCGAGGCATTTGATCTGCTCTATCGTCTGAAAGGCGATCGCCGCATGGTGTTGATGAGCGATTGTATGGGCTATGTGGATTTCCCTGAAGGCTATGAGTTTTATCATTATCTGCGCAAAGAGACATTTCGTATCAGGCAGGGGCAACTGGAGATCGCCTCAGACGGTGGCGACACGCGCCATGTCTGCCCTTGCGATTATGACGCGGTAAAGCAGTTGGAGATGAATTTCCTGGATTCTGTGAGAAACATCGTCGATCGTCTGGATAACGGGCTGGTTTCGGTAGCCAGCATCGCCTGTGAAAACCCGGCGTTGCTCGCGGGTGCTCAAGAGCGGAAAGGCTCGTTATGCCCTGGCAAGGATGCCGATATTCTGGTGCTGGATGACGATTTGAACCTGCTGGAAGTTTACTGCCGGGGCCTTCGCCAGGCGCTGTAAACCACTGCCAAGGAGCGGCCACATTCGCTAGCCGCTCAGCCCCCCAACCTGCTCACTCCTCCATCGTGCCAACCTCAAAAAATTTCAGTGACTTGATTGATGAAGGCCATCACATAATCTAATTTTTTGAAGGTCTGTAAAAAATTATGTTGATATTTATCAATATGTGTCAGGTTGAAAAGCGAGCAAACTAATCGTGCTTGTCTGAAAGGGTATAAAAATCAATAAAAAAGATGTGGCCAACTTGGCACAAAGAAATATCTCTGTGAGCATTATAACAAGGAATATCGACATGAACTTGATTTCAAAGGTATTTTTTAATAGGGCTTATCAAGAACAAAATATAATAAATCTAAACCAGACAAAAAAAGTAAAGCTCAACAAGTCACTCATTGCTTTGGCGATTACCGCCGCGACCTTGCCGATGGCCGGTGTAGCTACCGCCGCTTACGTAGAAGCAGGGCAGATTGGTGATAAAGCCAGTTGGGAAAGCGAAGAGTACAGTAAGGATTGGGGCATAACGGCGATGAAAGCCTCCAGCGCCTATGCGCTGGGCTACTCGGGGCAGGGGGTTAAGATTGGCGTGATGGATTCCGGTGCTCTGCTGTTTATCCATCCGGACCTCAACGGCGATCGCTTCCATGCGGTTGAAGCTACTGGTACCTATGGTTCTTCCGGTTTACGTTACCCGCAATCGGCCGTGGGGGCGCAGGGCGAATATACCGAGGGTGAAGCATTCGATATTACCGGCCAATGGGTAGCGGGTGTTAACGATGGGCATGGAACCCACGTAACCGGCACCGTTGGCGCTAATCGTGACGGCGAAGGCATGCATGGCGTCGCTTGGGGGGCAGATATTTATGTCGGTAATACTGGCGGTACCGACGGCAATAACTATGGCCCATTCCAGGATTACCAGTTCTTCTACACGGGATGGAAAGCGCTGGTTGATTCCGGTGCCGAGGTGATTAACAACAGTTGGGGTACCAATATCCGCATTGTTGATAACGGCTCGACCGGTAGCGATGGTGGCAACACCGGGGTGCATATACCGGCCAATAACATGACCCAGTCAGAATATGAGTATTTTTATTTCAACCAGGTCTACGGATCGAATCCTTCCTTTGTCGATGCGGCCTATGATGCGGTGAAAGGGACCACCGTGGTGCAAATATTTACTACCGGCAACCGTGATTTTGCCAACCCATTCTATCGCGCACTTTACCCCTACTATCATCCTGAAGCCGAGCAGCACTGGATTGCTGTGGCAGGGTTGCAAAGAGTGGCGGGGACCACCGATGAGTATTCACTCTCTTATACCTGGAACGAGGCTGGCGAGGCCAAATGGTGGACCGTTGCTGCGCCGGGAAATGGCATCTACTCAACCACGGTGAACGCGACGACCGGTGCGGCTGGCTGGGGTAACTCATCCGGTACCTCCATGTCTGCTCCGCACGTGGCGGGTGCCATGGGCGTCCTGCTCTCTCGTTACCAGGATATGAATGCTATCCAGGTTCGTGACGTGATGTTCACCACCGCCAGCCACCAGAACCCGGACGGCAGCACCTTGGCCGGTTGGACCGCCGCCGACGGCGTGCCAGATGTCCGCTACGGCTGGGGGTGCCGGATCTTGATAAAGGCATGTATGGGCCTGGCCAGTTCCTTGGCAAGGTTGAATACAACATGGCCAATACGCCGCTGGATGTCTGGAGCAACAGCATCAGCCAGAAGGCGCTGGATGCGCGTGAGCAAGAAGATCTCGCCTGGTTGCAGAATTATAAAGATCAGGGGATTGCGGCCGGTGGGGACTATGAACTGGGTAACAGCTTCGTCGTCATTGACGGCAACAGCGATCCGACGGATCACATTGTCAGCCAGGCAGATGCGGAAAAATGGCGGCAAGAATATTACGTGGCGCGCGCGGCTGCTATTCAGGCCAAGATTGACGCCGATCTTTATACCGGTTCCCTGGTCAAGCTTGGTGCGGGTACGCTGATTATGACCGGCGATAACAGTTATCAGGGTAACACCACCGTGGAGAGCGGTGCCCTGTATGGCTTCACAGAATCATTTGGCAGTGGCACCGTGGCGGTAAACGGCGGCAAGTTCGGGGTAATCGGCCGCTATAACGATACGTTTACGCTGCAGGGTCCACTGGCATCCACTGAAAGCCATAAGGCCAACATTGATGTCAACGCTGGTGGTACTTATGTGGTCAGCACGGATGAACATGTCAACGTGGGTCAGCTAACCTTTAACCAGGGTTCGATGATTACCGTGGGTTCCAACGATAAAGACGTGTTTGCGGATGTGTTTAACCATGGCACTGTTGCTATCGGGAGCGTCATGGCAGACACATTAACCGATGCTGATAAGGCCATTGCCACGCCTCAGTATGCCTTCTTCACCACCAAGGTCGATATCTCCGGTAATGCCATTACTGCCAGCTTTGGCCGCAATAATGACGTGAACTTTGCCTCCTACGCTTCAAACCGCAATGGGCGTTCCATCGCCAATGCGATTGAAGGCACCGGCACCGGTACGCTTTTCGATTCCTTGCTCATGGCGTCTGGTGAGGGGGTTCGCAATACTTTCGACTCCCTTGGCAATGACATGTACCTGAATGCGCAAAATGCCAGCATCGTTAATTCCATGACGATGTCGCGGGTTATCAAAGATCAAGCGGTTGGCTTGGGGGTGGGCGTTCTGTTGAAATGGCCGACGGTTCGGGCCGCTTCTGGATGGCACCGATAGGTAGCTGGTCCACGGTGGATTACAACCAATCCAGCATGGATGTCGATTTCTTCGCAGCCTTGATCGGTAGTGAAATCGATGTCAGCGACAGCACTAAACTGGGGCTGTATTTCGGGGCAGGCAGCACTGACTTCAAAGGGGGTAATAGCGGTAAAATCGACAGCGACGACCTGCACTTTGGGGTTTACGGCATTTCCAAAATCGCCGATGTGGCTTCGCTGAATTATGGTGCCATGTATACCAAGCAGGATCGTGATGCTAATCGTAGTTTGCGGGTGATCGATCAGGTCGGCAGAAACTCCGTTTCCCAGGATGTGGATATTACCCAGCTGTTTGCAGAGGCGGCCTATTCAGGATTCAACACGGATAGCTATTCCGTTGAGCCTTATTTCGGCCTCAGCTGGATGCATATCAAATCTGATGGCTACTCGGAAACGGTTAACAACATGACGTTTACCACCGAGGTTGATAACCAGGATCTGCAAATCACCACCCTTGGCGTGCGCTCCTCTGTGCCATTTACCCTGGGTAATATGGATATGGCATTGAAAGGTGATTTGTATGGTATGCACTTCTTCGGTGACACCACCCCAGAAGCGACCATGTACCTTGCTGATAACGGAGTGGCTAAAATCGAGGGTGGCAAGCTGTCTAACCTGTTGGGTGTCGGCGTGGGTATTGAAGCCAAGCTCAGTAAAGCGACCACTTTCGGTGTGTCCTACACCGGTGCTTATAACAGCGATATCACCTCAAACGGCATTTACGCCAAGTTGAAGATCGACTTCTAAAGTTGGGGTGGGTTATTTCATGATAAAACAACCACTGGCCAAGGCTGGTGGTTGTTTCTGGTCAAATGAAAAAGTCGGGGTATTTTTGTTCTAACAGGGCACGCAGTTGCTCGCGATCCAATCCTTCGGTCTCCTGGATAAACTCCCCTGCGGGGATTTTCTTCTTGGCGCGGGAAAGCCCGTGTTTGCTGAGTAGCGAGATATCATCCCGGCTCAAATAGAAATTCACCTTGATGTAATCAAGCTGATAATACTTCAGATAACTGGATATTTTATTGGTAAAGGTGATCAGTAAATCAAACGACGCCTGTTCGAGCCGGTGCAATTCATTGATATTTACGTAGCCGACAATCTCGATATGAAAGTGCGACTTCAGGACTTCCTTAAAATAACCCACCTTACTTTCGGATGAATTGGTGACAATAATCACGCGTTTCTTATCTTCACTGTAAGCGCGGTTCTGCAACTCGTATTTCTTCAGGATCAGCACCAGCGTTGACAGGTGTACGGTCGAAAATGTGGTCTGATAATGCTGCGCTATGGGCGCGGTGGCTTGAGTAACACCCTGATAAAGCAGAGCATGCCGGGTCTGAACCTGGTGCAGCTTTTTATCGTCGAAGTACAGATTGAACTTGTTTTGCACGATGGTTGAGTAAACAAACTGATAGACTTCCGCGAAGAAGGGCGAGGCGTTGTGTATTTTTGCCCGCAGCAGCGGAGTGAGGGAGCTACACAGGCGGCCAACAAGCGTAATCAGAGTGGGGTCATAGAGATCAAAGGGTCTCCACGTGTAGGTCAGTGATGAGATCAGCAGGTCGAGAAAGCGATTTTCATGTTCGCTGCCAAGCAGCGCAAAGTCGCCGGATTGAATAAAATTCAAGTTTTCGCTGTGAGTAAGCTGGTGCCCGCGCCTCATGCGGTGCAACGCAATACTCATATACACCAGAAAGTACTTTTTGCTGTTATAGCCCAGCGTAACCTTGTGGCTCAGGCGTTGTTGATACAGCTCGGCGGCGGCGCTGATGTCCTGTTGGCACGCCTTTAGAAACTGCGTGGCAATGGATTTATTAATCGGCTCGTTGGCCTTGTGCGGCACCAGCAGATGATCCGCACCAATCTCCACGGTTTTAAGGATTGTCAGGCAGATTGCGATACGCAGGAGAATTTCGTCACCTTCCAGCCGCGATCCCTGTTTGGGGATGGCGGTAACGGCGAGATGATTTGCCTCTAAAAATGCTGACAGCGCCTGGTTATCGTTTTTAAGCGTGGTCGGGCTGACGTTGAACTTGCGGTAATACTCGCTCTTATTCACCACCTCTTGCAGGCAAAGCGCCACGCTGAGGTCTTTAATGCGTTCTTCTGCGGTAGTGATATAGCGGTTAAACGGAATATGCTCCAGAAAGGCAATATATTCCCGATAGGTGATGGCGGTAACGATCGAAGGCCCATCGAGATGCAGATGGAAATCAGGCTCCAGAAATTCGTTAATCTCCTTCATGGAGCGCTTTAGCGTCGACATCGTTTTGCCAAACCTGGAGGTAACATCCTCGATTAATACCGGGCTGTGTTCCTGGATATATTTTAACAAGGACAGATCAAAGCTGTTCACGATGGGTCTCAACGTCGGGTCTGGAGTCAGGTCTCTGAGAATATAGAAAATGGCGGGTTTTGTCTGTGAGCTGGGCTGGCAGGGTATGCACAACGGACGAAGGAAACGCCGAAACCCGTTATGAGCTTAGTCTGCTGCCCGATAGCCACAGCCTGGATCGGCGCGATAGGGGTCTTTATACCGGGCATAGGCCAGGCAGCGCAGACCGCCCCGGCAGTTGGTACGATATAAACATGAGCGGCATTCTTGCGGTGCGGAAAACCCCCTGAGCTCACGTAACTGCGGTGCCTGATGATAGATTTCTGTCAGTGGCCTCTGCCAGAGATTACCGACGTTAATCGGCAATCTGCGGCAAGGCAGCACGCTGCCATCGGGCATGATGGTAATCAATTCTGCCCCGGCGCTGCAGCGATAAGGCTGATCCCCTGCCTCTTGAAACTGTAGCGCGCGGATCATGGCAATCTCGGTCTGATTATCCGCTTTAGCTTGCAACTGCTCTCTGGCCAGCCCCATTTGCCGGAAGTAATCTGAACTTTGCTGAGGATTCAGGGTTAAGGGGCTATCCCGATGATCGTTTGGTATCAGCCGATCAGACCACAGTCGGTTTACTTTCGCCTGGTGGGCCAGCTCGGCAACCTGCACGAATTCCTGGCTATTCCGGTTGTGGGCGGTGAAAGACCACAGCACTCTGATCCCGGCATCGGTCAGATGTTTGGTCGCGGTTAGCACCTGCTGAAAATGGCCTCTTCCACGGATCTCGTCATGCGTCTGTTCTGTGCCCTCTACGCTAAGCTGAACAAACTTCACCTTTAGCCGGGAGAACTGCGCGGCCCAGCGTTCGTCGATAGCGGAACCATTGCTCAAGATGGCTAAAGACGGCGCGCCGGGATGGGACGCCAGATATTCAAGCAACGCGGAGAAATCTGGGTGTGAACAGGGTTCTCCACCGGTCAGTGTTAACTGTAAAGGTATCGGGTTATCGCCCCCACCTGGCGGTGCAGCTCAAAAATCTGTTGTGCAATCTGCTTGAGGCCTGACATGCCCGGCCCGTGATGACGATAGCTATCCTGATAGCAGTGCTGGCAGCGCAGATTGCACCGGTCGGTAATATGCCATTGCACCGTTAAACGGCTAAGCCTGACGGGGTCAACGGAGTCAATCAGGCGAATGGGGATAAGTAATCCGCTAGTCACCGCCACACCCACCACAGCCTGAGCATCCACTTGAACTGCCAGAATCACTGTTGCTGCTACTTCCAGAATCGTAGTTGCCCATTGATGAATGATGAGAAGCTACCGCCGCCGCACTGAGCGGGTAGATTAACCCCAGCTCATAGGCTTGGCGCCCCAAAGCACAGCGCGAATAGATTTCACGATCGTCCGTCAACGCAATGGCTACCATGGCAATATCCAGCTGTTTAAGGGATTTTTCATCCTGGGGCAAGCAGGCGGTTAAGCGGCTGAGAAACTTTTCCCCTTTGGCCGTGACGTTGGCTTTTCCAGCACGATTACGCAGGAAAATCGCATAATAGATCCAGCCGAAAATCAGCATCATGGCAATCAGCAACACGATGTTATGGTGGCCTTTCAATGTAGCGATGGTCAGCTTGTAGCCCCCCATGCCGAGCATCAATACTAAACCGACCCACAGAATGCCGAGACTGGCGCGCTGATAATTTGCCGGGTAGGTATAGCCATCTCGCTGCGCCTGGGCATTAAATTCCTGATAGAGCGGACGAAGGGCAGAAAACGCTCGCCCTTTTTTTGCCCATGCCCTGATTCAAAACAGGAAAGCACCCATCGCTCTAACCGGTTAAGCTGTTCTGGGATATCGCCCTGAGGGCGAGTAAAAGTTTTCTCTTTACTCTTCCCGGCAGTTAACAGCCCTTTATAGGAGAGGCGCATCATGACCAGCATCAGCACCTGGTCGATACCGCCTTTTAGCCAGGCAACATAGTAAGGATCAACTTTTGCCGGCAGCGAAACCGGGCCTGAACCGTAAGGGGAATAAGACCGAAGATAGCGGCGCCGGGCACGCGACACCAACCACATCAGCAGTAGGCAGTAGAGTAGATAAAACGCCAGAAACCAGGGGCCGACCATATCGGCAACCGGATTGCAGTAGACTGTCCATGTCATCATTGCCAGTTCCGTTTAAACCTCGTCGCAAACAGGTTCGCATTATAACTCAGTTGCTCACTTAGTAACGTGTCCACTATTGGTAGGCAAGGCCGGTGATGATTCCAACTGACTGATTGAGTGCATGAGGGGGTTTTTGAGGTATTCCTGTGGCTTCCGTCTTGTGTCCTTCCTGTTCTGTTTCTGACGGTGTGATGACAGAGGGCTGGCCATTGTACGAGTCACGTCTGAAGGGAAACTGCACGTCATCAGCAAGCGATAGGCACAGCGCATTGAGCGGCATAATCTGAACCTGAGGCAGCATCGGGCAAGGCTGGAGAGAACGTCGTTGTCGTACTCAAAATCGATACAACTTGATAGCAAGGTTACCGGGCATTATCTGACCCTAAAACAGGTTCAGTAAATTGGAATCATGACCGGCACCACATTCAAAATAGAAACGCGCTGAATAACAGCAAAAAAATGGCCGCAGGGTAAACCACACGGCCATCTTTATCTATTTCTACCGCAACTGCGCGTTTTCTACCCAATCACCGCATGGTAACAAACTCTTCTGCAGCGGTTGGGTGGATCGCCACGGTATTGTCGAAGTCTTTCTTGGTCGCACCCATTTTTATCGCCACGGCGAAGCCTTGCAGGATTTCGTCCATGCCAAAACCAATGCCGTGCAGGCCAACGATCTTCTCTTCTTTACCCACACATACCAGCTTCATGCGGCACGGCTGGCGATGCTGGGTCACGGCACTGTACATTGCGGTGAAAGAAGATTTGTAGACTTTTACCTGGTCTTCACCAAACTTCTCTTTCGCTTCAGGTTCGGTCAGGCCAATGGTGCCGATCGGTGGGTGGCTGAATACCACGGTGGCGATATTGCTGTAATCCAGATGTTCGTCCGGCTTGTTGTTGAACAAGCGCTCAGACAGGCGACGGCCAGCGGCAACGGCCACCGGGGTCAGCTCAACTGCGCCGGTATTGTCGCCTACCGCGTAGATGCCCTGCACGTTTGTGTTCTGGAATTTATCGACTTCAATGTAGCCGTTGGCGTTGGTTTTCACACCGCTGGCTGCCAGGTTCAGGTTGTCGGTTGCTGGCTCACGACCAATCGCCCAGATCAGGCTGTCGACGTTGAACTCGTTACCATTTTCCAACTGCAACGTCAGGCTGCCGTCGGCGTTTTTGATGATGGCTTTTGGAATGGATTCGGTATGCAGGCTTGGCCCTTCGGTATTCATTACCTCAACCAGGGTTTCTACAATCATCGGATCAAAGCTGCGCAGTGGGGCGTGTTTGCGCACGAATAGGTGCGTTTCGGCACCCAGCGCGTTCAGCACGCCGGCAATTTCAACCGCGATGTAGCCAGCGCCCACGACGGCGACACGTTTAGGCATCGCTTCGAGCTCAAAGAAACCATCGGAATCAATGCCGTACTCTGCACCAGGGATCGACGGATGGCTTGGGCGGCCACCGGTGGCAATCAGAATATGGTCGGCAGTGATTTTCTCGCCGTTGACTTCCACGGTATGCGCGTCAATAAAGCGGGCAAATCCTTTGATTACGTCGACCTTGTTTTTACCCAGCACGTTGTCGTAGGAGGTGTGGATACGATCGATGTAGGCGGTACGGTTGGCGATCAGCCGCTTCCAGTCAAAGGCGTTCACGGTGGTATCGAAACCGTAATCCGGGCCGTATTGATGGATAGCTTCGGCGATCTGCGCCGCGTGCCACATCACCTTTTTCGGTACGCAACCCACGTTAACGCAGGTGCCGCCAAGCTCTTTGGCTTCAATCAGTGCGCATTTCTGGCCATACATGGCTGCCCGGTTGATCGATGCGATACCGCCGCTGCCGCCGCCAATTGCTAGATAATCGTAATGTTTCGTCATCTGGGTTTTCCATGAGTTGCGTGAATCGAGAGCGTAAGAGTTTAACGCCTGATGGGGGTTGTCGCAAAGATTGCGTCGATGGCTGCAATAGGCAGCGGTGTGATCCTCTGCCTGTCAGGCCTTATACGATGACCAATTCCGGTTTTGCCCGATCCAGCGCCTGACGATCCTGGCTGCTGATCCCGGTGTCGGTGATGATCATATCGATCTTGCTCATCGGCAATACCAGGTTAAAGCCCCGGCGGCCGAACTTGGTGGAATCCACCACCGCCACCACGCGCTTGGCTGCCTGGGCCATCACGCCGCTGATGGAGTAGCCTTCATTAAAGGTGGTAATGCCGTTGGTGGCGTCCAGGCCATCGGCCCCCACGAACATCACGTCACCGGCAATGCCCTGTAGGGAAAGCTCGGCAATGGAGCCGTGCATCGAGCGGGTTTTATGGCGCAACGTGCCGCCACACAGCACTAACGTAATGTCTTTATTGTCGGAAAGGGCAAAGGCCGCGGGCAGGTTATTGGTGATCACCGTGATATTGCCCATTTTCACCAGTTCTTCGGCAATCAACATGGTGGTGCTGCCGCTGTCGAGGATCACTGTATCGCCGGGATTGACCAACGCCGCTGCTTTTAACGCAATGCGCTTCTTCGGATCTTTCGCCAACTGGTAGCGCTCTTCGAGGATAACTTCACCGCTGCTTTTAGGGGCTTCGGTTTCTGATTCTAACGGGCTGCCCGGCCTAGCGGCACCGCCGTGGAAACGGATCAGCAAGCCTTTTTCTTCCAGCAGGCGCAGGTCAGCGCGGATAGTCACTTCAGAAATTCCGAAGGAATTCGAAAGATCGCTGACCAATATGCTGCCATTGTGCTGAACCAAGTCGACAATTTTGTTTCGTCTTTCAAAAGAGTTCATCATTCTGACCTATCGAAATGTTTTGCTTTTATTTTATGCGAAAGGGATATGAAAGGGGAGCATTAAGATCGGGGAGATGAGAGATGGAGCAGGATAATGGCTGCGCTGGGGCAGCCATCGGGCGATCAGTCTTCAGAAAGTTTGAGCATGATTTTGCCCTGCATGGGCCCACCGGCCAGGGCGGCAACGCTTTCGGCATACTGTTGTGGCCGATCAACGCTGGCAATCAACGGTTCCAGCGCCAGCGCTGCCGATTGGAACAGCTTCAAAGCCTGTCGCCACTCTTCCCCAGGCCAGGGGCTGAATAGTTCATCCAACTGCCCAGCAGCGTCAGTTCTTTGCGCAGGATCTGGCTGAACGTGCTGTAAGACAGATGCAGATCTTTATGCAGGGTACCCACTAAGGCGATTTGTGCGCGTGGCCCCGCGATCTCCAGCGCCAGGCTGACCGTTTGCGGTGCGCCTGCCGTTTCCAGAATCAACTGATCGAAGCGCTTTTCCTGCAAGCGTTCCGCTATCTGCTGTGGGCTGAGTTCTGCGCTGTTAAAGGCTTCGTCAGCACCGATTTTACGTGCCAGTTGCAGCCGTTCATCGTTGATATCGATCGCCGTGACGCTGCATGCGCCCAATGCTCTGGCACATTGAATCGCCAGTTGGCCGATAGTGCCGGCACCGATCACGATCACCTCTTTGCCCTGGCAGCCACCGGCCAGTTGGAAAGCATGCAGACCGACGGTGATTGGCTCAATAAAAGCCCCTGCAGCAAACTGACGTTGGCGGGTAATTTCACCAGATTGGCCCGTTTCACCACGATAAGCTCGGCGTTGCCGCCATGGCTGCGGGAGCCGACAAACTGGTAATGCTTACATAGCGAATAGTAGTGTCGTTGGCATTCAGGGCAGTCAAAGCAGGGTAGTAACGGGACACAAGCCACAGCATCCTGCGGTTGCAGGTCGGTGACCTCATCGCCGCAGGCTACCACGCGCCCGCTGAATTCATGCCCCAACGTAATCGGGTAAAAATGGGCACCTTGGGCGAAGATGCGTGGAATATCTGAACCACATAACCCCGAATACGCTACCCGAACCAATACTTCATCGGCAGCCTGGATGGTAGGGTCTGGGCGTTGTTCAACGCGCACTGCTCCCTCCGTGTGGATCACGACTGATTGCATAACTTGAACTCCGTAATCAAAAGAATTGGGGGCAACCCCCCAGAGGATCAGGACACAGCGTCAAGGCTTGCTGCTATCTGCTGTTTGGCGGCTGCCTCAGCCTGTTCGAATCGGCGGGCACGGCGCCAGGTGAGAAATACCCCGAGGGCGTAAATAAAGCCGATAACCAGCAGACCCATCACGTTCTGCCAGGTGAGCAGTTGGATCAGCAGATAGGTGATCGGTGAGCCGCCCTGGTCCATCGAGGCCACCACGCCACCCGCCTTCAGCGCCCCGGCATTGGCGGCCAGTTGGGTATGTAGCCCGATGGTCTGGGTGGCAATCCACAAGGTGATGCTCATGATGATGAAGCCCGAGATCAGCGTGCGGAACAGGTTGCCCTGATGCACCGCAACCGCGAGAGCGACAAAGAAGCCGATGGTAGCCAGATCGCCGAACGGCAGCACCTGATTGCCCGGCACGATAACCGCGATCAGAATGGTCAGTGGGATAAAAATCAGGCTGGCTGAAACCACGGCGGTATGGCCCAGCAGCAGCGCCGGATCGAGGCCGATAAGAAACTCCTGGCCACCAAAGCGAGCTTGCAGGCGCTTGCGGGCATGCTTGGCAATTGGCGTCAGGCCATCCATGATCGGCTTGATCACCCGTGGCATCAGCAGCATTACGGCGGCGGTTTTGACTGCCAGTTGCAGGATGCCTTTCAGGTCATAACCGGCTAAAGCACCGATTATCAACCCCATCACAAAGCCGACGGTCACCGGCTCACCGAACGGGCCAAAGCGTTTTTGCACGTCGTCTGCGCTGAAGTGAATGCGGTTCAGGCCTGGGATTTTCTCGATAATGGTGTCCACCAATACGGCGATCGGCCCCATATAGGCAGAGGTACCGTGCGGAATGGCAATCCCCTCCAGCCCGAAGAAATCACGGGTGTCTTTGGCGAACCAATCCCCCAACTTGTAGACGAAAGCGGCATGAACCACCACACCCAATATGCCAAGCCAGTAGGAACCGGTCGCCAGATGCACCATGGCACCGGTAAAGGTCATGTGCCAGATGTTCCAGATGTCTACGTTAACCACGCGCGTCATGCGCGTCAGCAGCATCACAATGTTCACCGCAATTGCTACCGGGATGGCGATCAACGCAATCTGGGAGGCCCAGGTCATCGGTGACGAACCGGGCCAGCCGATATCTACCACGTGCAGGTTAATCTGGAACTGCTCGGCCATTGATTTTGCCGCTGGGCCAATCGAGTCCAGCATCAGGCCGATAACCAGCCCGATCCCCACGAAGCCGATGCCGATATGGATGCCGGATTTAAACGAATCCCCCAGTTTCATGCCCAGAATCAATGAGAAGATGATGATCACTATTGGCAGCATCACCGTCGGGCCAAGATCGAGGATGTAACGCATGATGTCGGTAAACATGGGGCTACTCCGTCAGAATGGTCAGTATTTTTTGCTTCAGCGCGTCGATGCCGACGCCGGAAACAAACGGCATGCCGTGGACTAGGGGGATATCGCCAAATTCCCGGTCGACGCGCGCGGTGGTGCAGATCAGATCGGCGTCATCCATATAGGTTTCAATTTCGGTCACGCGGCATTGCACCAGATCCAGCTCGATATGGTGTTCCGCGCAGAGTTCTTTGATTTCTTCTGCGGCGAGGGTTGAGGTGGCTACAGCCCCCACAGGCAACGATAATTTTTCGCTTCACAGTGTTGCTCCTTCAGGTTCTGTTTTTTGTTGTGGTCGGGAGGTGGAGGGCGAATTGAAAACCTGTTGCGCAAAAATTTCGCCCAATTCGTTTTCCGGTGCGGTCAGTAACGCATTAATAAATTCGGGGTGTTGCAACTGGCCAAACAGCGTGCGCAGTAAAACCAACTGTGCGGCCGGGTCGGTCACGATCAGCGCGATAATCAGCGAAACGTCGATCGTCCCGTCATCATCCGCCTGCGCAAAGGGCACGGCCCGGTCAGGGCGGATCAGATAAATAGCCGGAACCCGCGCATGTTCCGCTTCGCAATGAGGAATGGCGACCGCGTGCTGCTCAAGGGCGATACCGGTGGGATAAGCGCTCTCACGGGCCAGCAACGCCTGCGGATAGCTGTTATGCACTACCCCGGCATCGAGCATGGTGACGCCGATATGCTCCAGCGCCTGTTGGGCATCGGCAAAACTGATGCCGGTGCGGACAAATAACTGGCTGCTATGCATGGCTTGCCTCCAGGGAAACCGTTTGCTGTTCGGCCGGGGAACAGCCGAAGCGGTAGGCGCGCAGCACATCCTGAATTTTGTCGATAATCAGCGCGTGAGGCGCTTTCGCCAGCTTGCGCTCCATCACCCGCTGATACTGCAACGGGAAATATTGGCTGAGCAGGCCACCGGGGATCTCCTGCTGCCCGAGGTTATCCATCAGAATGGTCATGCTTTGTGCGATGCGTGGGTGCGGCCAGTAATAGCGGATACGATCCGACAGGCTAAAGTGCAGATCGATCAGCGAACGGCTGAACGTCGGGTGATAATACTTTTTCCAGTAATCCGGCTCGTCGAGCATCACCGCGTCAATCACCGCCAGGATCTGGCTGCGTTTTTCCGGGGCAACCAAGGCCTGTTCGATATTGGCCAGAGCAAATATCGCTTCGCGCAAGGCGAACGTCAGAGCCGGGCCGACCTTGAGAATGGCGAAGTGATCGCGCACCAGCTGCTGGTAGGCTTCGCGAGTTTGGTAATCGGTTGAATGCGCCTCATAAACCAATGGCGTGGTGGTAATAAACTGCGAAAGCTCGCTGGCCAGTTCCGGTTGGTAAGCGATCACCTGTGAATGATCGAATTCCACGCCGGGCTGCACTACTACGGCGATAATTCTGGGGATTGCCGCTGCCAATCCGGCCTGACGGAACGCCTGATAATGGGTTTCCAGCGTGGCTGCGGCATCCTCCGCGCGGGTAATATGCACGCGACCGATGGCGGAAGACTCACCGCCGGGGACCGGCACTTCGGTACCGATCACATAGGTCAACTGCTGTTTTTGCTCCGGGGTGGCAACCTGTTCGGCAATGTTGCACAGGCGTGCGGCGCGTTCAGCTACGGTGTGCGGATCCAGCGGGATCGGATCGTCGGCGCAGGACATGGAGGCATCCAGATGGATCTTGCTGAATCCGGCTTTGACGTAGTCGGCGATCAGCACTTCGGCTTTTTCCATTGCGCTGGCCGCGGGTTCATTTTGCCAGCAGTTGGGACCCAGATGATCGCCCCCTAACAGCAGCCGGGAAAGCGGGAAACCGACGGTGGCCGCAATATCGCTGACAAACTGGCGGAAGTCTGTCGGTTTCATACCGGTGTAACCGCCAAACTGATTGACCTGGTTGGATGTGGCCTCGATCAGCACCTGGCGATTGCTGTTCAGATCCAGGCGTAATGCGGCTTCAATCACTAACGGGTGTGCCGAACAGACAGAGCAGATACCGATCGGCTCGCCCGCTTTGTGTCTTGCTATAATATTTTTCATACTACCCTCCGTTTTCTTACGAATATAATCGTAATGTTTCGAAAGGTTAGCAATGCTATTTTGTATTATTCGTGATCAAGATCGAAATCTTTGCTGCGGTTTTTGACTCCTTCAGCTTTCAGTGTGTTGGGGATGACACGCATGAATTTTTATTTTTTATGATTAAAATCATATTATTAAATTTACTCTGGAAAATCAGGGAAGGGGATACGCAATAAAGTGAAAGTGGTTTTCAAGCTTCGCTGTCCCCTGATCCCAATCCACACCCCAAAGGAGAGGGAGCCGTGCGGTGTCGTGATTAGGATTGGAGTGAAAATACAGCATGGCTGAGGAGCTCATAACGAAGAGCAGGGGGCCGTGTGCCGTGGTGGTTGGGGCAGAGACAACGGAGGCTCGTTCTCTCCCTGGGTGCAGACGCCAAAAGGTTGTGCGGTCAATCCCCTCTCCCTTCGGGAGAGCGTCAGGGCGAGGGGAAATCACACATGCTTACCGCCTAAAGCCTGCCTTCGCAGCCGCAGACCTGAATGACCTTTTTAACCACCGCCTTCATTGCCCGCTTGGCTGGCTGCATGTAGTCGCGTGGATCATTGGCCTGCGGGTGCTGCACCAGATGCTGTTTCAGCGCATCCGAAAAGGCGATTTTCAGCTCGGTCGCCACGTTAACCTTACAAACTCCCAGCCGGATAGCCTGCTGAATATCGCTGTCTGGTAAACCCGACGCCCCGTGCAGCACCAGCGGCACGCTAACCCGATCGCGGATCTGCCCAAGGCGGGTGAAATCCAGCTCTGGCGTGCCTTGGTACAGCCCATGAGCCGTACCGATCGCCACCGCCAGTGAATCTATGCCGGTGGCTCGAACAAACTCCTCGGCCTGCTCCGCAGAGGTGTAGCATGCATCTCTGGCATCGACGCTGATACCATCTTCAACGCCGCCAAGCCGCCCCAGTTCTGCTTCCACGCTGACATCATAACGATGGCAATACTCGGTTACCTGCCGCACCAGTGCGATATTTTCAGCAAATGGCCGATGGGAGCCGTCAATCATCACCGAACGGATCCCGGCATTCACTTTATTTTCAATATCCGGCAGCGTTTCATGGTGATCCAGATGCACCGCCAACGGGATGCTGTATTCGGCAGCCAGTTGTTGGACAATCGCCACCACGTTGGCGGTACCCGCATACAGATAAGTGCCTGGGGTGCCTGCGAGGATCACCGGCGAGCGCATTTCTGCTGCAGCTTCCGCCACCACCTGCATGGTTTCCAGGTTATGAATATTAAAGGCTGGTACGGCAAAGCCTTGTTGTTGCGCTTTCAGCAGCATATTTTTGGTTGAGATGATGTACACCGCATGCCTCCGGTTTTCTTTATTTACGATAACTTTCGATAAGCATCATCTAATCGAAAGTTAAAATAAGCAAACAGTTATTTTACCGCTGTGATGCGGATCGGAAAAAGATCGAGGCAGAATGCCGTTGGGAAGGGAGCTTCAACAAGGGAAAAGCAAAAGGTCGCCCTGGCAGGCGACCATAATAAAAACTTATTCTGGCACTACCCAGTTCACCAGGTGATGGCCGATACCGCTTGGCACCAGGGTTTTGTGCAGCCATGGCAGCACATTGTTCATCTGCTGTTCCAGCTTCCAGGGGGATTGATCACAATCATGCCTGAAGCGGTCATCCCACGTTGGTCGCTATCGGGTTTCACCGCCAGTTCGATCTGTAGAATACGGCGGATACCGGTGGCTTCCAGATCCTTAAGCATGCGTTTGATCTGCTGGCGCAGCACCACCGGATACCACAGGGCATAGGTGCCGGTGGCAAAACGTTTATAGCCTTCCTGAATGCCTGCGACCACGTCCTGATAATCAGTTTTCATCTCGTAAGGCGGATCCATCAGGATCAGGCCACGGCGTGATGGCGGCGGCAACTGGGATTTAAGCTGCTGGTAACCGTCGGCACGCTGCACTTTGGCGCGTTCATCTTTCTGGAATTCACCGCGTAGCAACGGGAAGTCGCTCGGATGCAGCTCGGTCAAATGGAGCTTATCCTGTGGGCGCAGCAACTGGCGGGCGATCAGCGGCGAACCTGGGTAATAGCGCAGGGTACCCGACCGGTTGAAGTTATGTATCACGCTCATATAGGCCGCCATTTCTTCTGGCAGATCGTCACGTTGCCACAGCAGGCCGATGCCCTCCAGGTATTCCCCGGTACGCTCGGCGTGCACACTGCTCAGTTGATAACGCCCGGCACCGGAGTGGGTATCCAGATACAGCAGTGGCTTATCTTTTTCTTTCAGCGCTTCGATGATCAGGCTCTGAACGGTGTGCTTGAGCACGTCGGCGTGGTTGCCAGCGTGAAAACTGTGGCGGTAACTTAACATGGCGTTTTTGTGTATCCTGATGTTTTATTTATTTCTATTAATATCAACAAATTATAGAGTTTTTGTGTTGCATGATGTCTTTGTGTTTGTTGATGTTTTCGGGTTTTTGCGGTAAACCGTAGATCACGTGGTTGATCACGAAATCCGGAATATTCAAGTATAAACCGTCTTACCGATAAAAAGTTAAAAGCTCTCACGGTGGGAGGGCATGACAGGGAATATACCCTATCTGACGGTGGTGGGTTGATGATTCGTGTTAGCAAAAACGGCGTTATAAGTTGGTTCTACCAGTACAAGCTGGAAGGGCGTATCTCAAAGGTTTCTCGGCCTAGGCTTGGGTGGACTGACCCCACATGGGGGCTACTGGGGCGGGCGAGTCACGGGATAGTTACCCAGCCACACTGCTCAGGCGCGCCAACGTAGCCAAGCGCCCCCGTAGGACAGGTACGCCAGTATATGACGGATCAGTGGGCATACGATCTACTGCAGGCGAAGCAATGTTTCCATCCACCTATTACGAGTCTCGCTTAAATTGCATAAATAACCCTCACCTTTCAATTGAATTATTCTCGAGACTTACCTAGAATCCGGAGCATAAAAAGCAGTCATTGCGCCAGTAAAAATCATTCATACAAACAGGCGACCATCCTTGCACCACTTTTGCCCACCTTCCCACCAGTCGAATTGAGCTGTACCGAACGTACCCTGGCAAGGAATGGCCTTTCGGGGGAAAACTACCCAAGGACAAGACTGACATGGCAAATAACATCTACCTCACTATCAAGGGCAAAAACAGGGACTCATCTCCGCGGGATGCTGCACCCTTGACTCCATCGGAAACAAATACCAGATCGCGCAACATCTCAGAGACCTGATCCTCTATGACTACCCGGATGCCGCCACACTGCACCCAACAGATATACAGTACAGAATGGCCGGGATCCGCTACAACCGGGGGATTGAACGCCAGCGGGATGACTTCATCCGGTGGATGAGTGGCAACCTCCAAAAAGGTGATCCCAACTGGCCCTACATCTCCTACGGCGAGCGCCTGCTGTCTATCCGCCCCCACATCAAAAGGCTGCTGGAAATAAACTGGTGAAAACGTACCAAAAAAGGCTGGTCGAAATCCTCTCCCTAGGTGGATATTTTATCCTCGTTTATCTATGCATGCAGGTTTTTAGCATAGGCGAATATGACTGGATGCGGGAACCAGGCGACAGCGTGTGCAGCGTACCCCTTGACCCGGATGACACGAGAGACATCACAGCTCCGCTGTTTTTGTTCTTCCTGGGAACGCCGCTCCTGATAGCTCTGGTACGAGACATCATATTTAGGAATGTCTTCAAGGCGGTCCTCTATGGCTTTGGACTGATTGTGGTTATTGTCTACTGGTGGTGGTCATTCTGGGGACAATACGCCGCGTGTGTTAACTGAATATATTCCACATGAGAATACTGGCGCGACCTGTGGCTTTGTCTGCTACTCGTCTGTAGTTTACCTCAATAGGGC
The DNA here is from genome assembly GCF_050632285.1 of Serratia sp. L9. Lineage (NCBI taxonomy): Bacteria > Pseudomonadati > Pseudomonadota > Gammaproteobacteria > Enterobacterales > Yersiniaceae > Serratia > Serratia sp. L9. Next base: position 1,402,037 of record NZ_CP192591.1, read on the forward strand.
GGGGCCAGCAGGGCAGATCTGCCCCCAGATACCACGTTATCCTGGAGCTGCCTGGTCGATGAGCTGCTTCAGCAGGTGCCACCCTGGGCACCAGCCGTAGGGTGTTCTGGGTGGTACAGGGGGCACCGGAACAGACGGGCCACATCAGCCCCGCCCCGTTCATCGGGAGAGGCGGCGACAGGTGCCGCAGGGCGAGTGAGTCACCGGGAGGGTGATACCCGCCGCCCGTCAGTCCGCGCTGTTTGGTTGATGGGATCTGTGGCTTACAGTCACACTAGGCAGACATAAGGGGGAGCTAGCAGTTTAAGGATGCTCTGCGGCAGAAACGATCAGGAACCGATAGCTATCGGCAATGTTGGTGCCTTGGATGCTGCATTGTACGCTCGTTGCAAGGGGACAACGGAATCGCTGAGGGGTAAGGCTCAGGGAAGGGAATATAGAATAGGGGCCATCAGGTATAGGCACAAGCGATTATGCTGCTGATTGCTCGATCACAGGTAGTATCTTGCTGGTAGTCTTGAGTATGTTGCGAACCGGGGAAAGCACCGAAAAGGAGCGCAACGTAGTTTATTCAAGTCCAATTTGACCTGAGTCTGGTCGAGCTTCATCACATATTACCCATAATGTATATTTGCGAAATCGCTCATGCCGCAAAATGGTTGTAACGATCATCAATCCTACGGTGCTATGACCGCTTTCGTAGTTTTTTACCGACCCAAGCTTCAGTCCTGGTAGTTCCGAAAACTCTTTTTGTGTCAGTCCTTGTGCAAGTCTTAGCTGGCGTAGTTTCTGCTCCGTGTTGATTGGCACGTTTATCCTTCCTGATGGTAGTAATGAACATATATGAATGACCCCTTGAGTGACTACAGACGCATCGCGTGATCATCCCGAAACGTTAATCACACAGTGGATCACGAATTAGAATTTATTTATGCTAAATTTAAAAATAACCAATATAAATCAATGTATTAAATATTGTTGTTGTTTTTGTGGCGGTAACTTAACATGGCGTTTTTGTGTATCCTGATTTTTAACTATGCATTAAAATCAATGAGTTATATTGAGACTTGGTGGTGAGCTGTAGATCGCAGAAAGCGAATTCAACCTTATATGGCGTCGAGTATAAACTGTCTCACCGATAAAACGGTAAAAGCATTTTCGTCTTGATGTGCGGTAACGGCCCCTTAATCCAGGCTACGGCTTCTCTCCACATGATGGCGATATTCGTTCTGCTCTACCGATGAGTTGGCTGGTCTGGCAACCTTGAGCGCAGAGGCTCCTGCCACCAGCGCACGTTCAACGGTCAGCGTATCACCGGTTTCTGCCAGTATTTGCTGGAGTTTCTGATGTTCTCCACACCAGATCGACTCAATATCCCCATCGCGCTGAGTATCTCGTTGTTCAGAGAAGGCCACTGCCCGAACCTGAAAGCGCTCACTCCCTTGTGCGCCAGCTAACTCAAGGCCGTAACCTGGCGTTGCCGGTTTACGTATTACCACTTTCCCTTCAGCCAGCCAGGCTCCGGCATCGCTTTCATGCACCTCATACCCCAGTTTTGCCAATCCATCGAGAACGGCCTCACGTCTGGCCAAGGCGGCAATTTTCAGCTGTTGTTGCTCTGTTTCGGCCTGAGCCGCAGCGATCGCTTCGATCAGGAGTGGTAATTCGCGGGAAGTCAGCACCCGATTAATACGCTCAATCATTGCGCTAACGTCGGGGTGGTTATAGCTGGCAAGGCCGTTTGCCAACAGACTGAGCTGCTGCCTTTTTTCCACCAGCATTCGGGTGGCACGGGTGGCGTCAGCCAAATCCAGCGTCAGTGAGTCACTCAGCATATTCCAGTCTGGCAGTTGTGGTAGCCGCTCCAACTCCGCGACTCGCTGGGTAAATGAAGCCATATCCCGTTGCGGATCCAGTACGACCAACTCGGCAATATGTCTGTCGATGCGTTGTAAACGTTGATTGTATTGATGCCCTGACGGATGGGGCGAAACCGCTGGCTCTGGCTCCTTCAGGCGTTGCGCCAGCGCCTGCTGCTGCTCGGTCAAACGCGTTGGTTGTTTATCTATGGTCAACATGATCTGACTTAAAATCTGCCCTGTATTGGCGCTTCCCTGTTGCGCGCGTAGCCGTTGACGCTGCTCGGTATGCTGCTCAATCAGCGCTTCCTGCACCTGCTCGATATCTTGGCGGACAAACTCAATCATACCTGGAATTTGCCCGATCAAATGGGCGAATCCCTCGGCGCTATGGCGGCGAATGTCGGCGCCATAGCGCTGCATTTCCAGATAACGCTGGCGTATCTGCTCGATCTTCACCGGGTCGGCATCGCTATGCTGTTGATTAAGCGCATCCCACTGTTGCATCAACGCGCTCAGACAAGCTATCGAACGACGGTATTCGGCAATGTCCTCACTTCTGGCCCGAATAATATGGACTGACGAACTCATGCGCTTTCCTCGCTGATTGTAGGTTTGGTCGTAGCGACGGAGGCCCGCTCCACGCCAATGGCTTGCAAAATGGCCTGTTTCAAGCGGCTGCGTTCTTCAGGGCCATGGTTATACCAACGCTGAATAGAGATGCGATGGCGCAACGGCGCGACCCGTTTTAATACAGAAGGGCGCCAGAGTTCACGCGCTCTGGCCCGTTGTAACAGCGCATGGCGCGGCATATCGCACTCAATACCCAGTAAATATCGGCCCGTGAGCGGATCTTCAATAATACAGTCAAAATAGAACGCCCCATCCTGCTGGGACGCGGCAATTAACCAGCCCTGCGAGCGGATATATTCAACGACAGACTGCACAAAGCCATCTTGCTGCTCGGTCTGAGCGCTGCTGGCTAATTCCGTACGGTCCATGCGCGTCAGCAGCGTCTGGCTCCGGGTAAACTCCCCAGCCGATAAGTTGCGGGCATACTCCAGATACCCTTGCAGGAAGTCTCGGGGGATATCCGGCTGGCGACGGGTAGAGAGCAGGTCGGAAATCTCTTCAATTGGCATGGAGGAAACAATCATCACCTGCTTTCTGGCGCGGGTGATTGCCACGTTTAAGCGCCGTTCCCCCCTTGTTGGCCAAGAATGCCGAAATTACGCCGGAAAGTGCCTTGCTGGTTACGGCCAAAGGTGGTGGAGAAGATAATCATGTCACGTTCATCTCCCTGCACGTTTTCCACGTTTTTCACAAAGAAAGACATATCCTCGTCATTTTCCACCCGTTGCTGCTCTTGGTAATAAGCCAGGCGGAAGGCTTCATTTTTTTCAGCGTTGGCGTTCAGCACATTCTGGATAAGCTGCGCCTGTTTCTGGTTAAAAGTCACCACGCCAACCGAAGGGCGCTCTGCATAAGGCTGCTGCCAAATTTCCGCCAGTAGGGTGGCGACCTGCTCGGCTTCTTGCTGGTTGCTCTGGTTTTGATATAGCCCGTTTACCATCATCAGGGAGATCGGTTTAACCGCGCCAATAACCTTGCCGGAATGCTGGACCGGAATATTTAGCCGACGCTCATAGAAGGCATGATTGGAGAAATTGATCAGTTCGCGATAAGCAGAGCGATAGTGAATTGCCAGAGTTTGTATCGGTAATACGGTTCGGGCCAGATGTAACAGGTCAGGGCAATCGCTGATTTGCCGATAGTTCCAACTCACCGCCGTTTCTTCTTGCTGGCTGTTATTTCCTTCAAACTCGTTTTCATCGTCGTCAGGGTCGTCATCAATAATGCCTTTACCGGAGAAGAAAGCCGATGGCGGCATCTGTTTCTCATCCCCGCTGACGACCATGTTCCGGCTGCGAAACAGAGTAGGCAAGGCGTATTCCACGGGCATCTGTGAAGCTTCATCATAAATCACCGTATCGAATAATCCGGCCTTTAGCGGCAATACCTGGCTGGCAACATCCGGGGTCATTAGCCACACAGGCCTTAGCTGCATCAGCCCCAGCGTGCTGCCCTGTTCAATAAACTCCCGTAACCGACGAGCACGCTTGCCGGTAAGGCGGGTAATTTCTTCCCATTCCCGCAGTGGGCTGATACTGCCCGTCTTGATAACTTCCGTCAGTTCCAGTTTGTTCAACGCTCTCATCTGGCTGTCGGCCGTGGCTAACTGCTCAATTTTGTCATTGATAGCCGATTGATCCTGCAGCAAATTCGGCGAGCGCCACTCCAATTGTTGTTTCCAAAGTAAACGCACTTCACGATCCAGCGCCTGGGCCACCACCCGCTGCAATTGTTGCGGATTGACGCCAGCCAGCAGGGTTTCCTGCTGGCGCAAAACCCCCAGGATCGTCAGGCTGAGAGGGGTCAACTGGGCCGCAAAGGGGCGGAATTTCTGATAGGCTGCCAGTGAAGGTAACGCTGCGGTAATGGCTTCAAGCGTAGCGGTTAAAGGGAGGTGGTGATGAATAGCCCTGGTGAACGCCTGCGTGGCCGATACTTCCAGCCAATCGCGCAGATTTTCCAGCGCATCTGAACTCGCCACACGAGCTTGGCAACGTTCAACCGCGGCGGCGATCTCTTCACACTCCTGTATAAAACCGGCTTGTTGATGCTCAACAATCGCCGGTACTAAGCGATGAATATCTGGCGAGCCAGACAACCGCTGATAGAGCCCGGCGACAAGGCGGAGATCCCGCTGCGTACTACCTAATCGGTTGGTTAATCCCAGGCTGTCGAGAAGCCCTATGGCCGGTAAATTCAGGCGTTGATGCAAACGGTTCAGTTCCGTTCTGACGCCACGCCATTGGTGTTCTGAACGAGCGGAAATCAGTAGGCGAGCCACGTCATCTGGGTTGCTTTGCAGGCCTTGCTGCAGCAGGAAAGACCTTAATTTGCGGCGGCGCAGGTAATAGCAGGGATTAATCACCTGTAACAACCCACGTTGCTGTGCTTCTGCAGCCGCTGCGGTTAACTGCAATAGCCGTTGGCTATCGCAATTTGCCAAGGGCTCAAACATCAAGGGGTCACTGCCAGAAGAGTCGATCTCTTGCAGCCGGCCAGACAGTTGCTCCAACTGAGTTAAAACTTGCCCACCCTGAACGATGCTGCCGTTATGAGCGTAAAACAACGGTAGCCATTGTGCCAGATTGAGCCATTCTGCCGGCGTCAATGATGCCAGTGCCGCCTGGCATTCTGCCAGGCTGCGCTGGTGTTTGGCATTTTCCTCTACGTCAAAGGCGTGGTGTGGGTTAGCCAGTGCTCTGTCCCTTTGTTGTTCAATCTGGCAAAACAACGCGAAACGGCGGGTAAAATCATGCAGCGTGGCCTGGTTAGACAAGAATGGGCTGAGTTGTGCCAGGGGGCTTTGCTCGTAACCGGCTTCCAGCCAGATTGTCATCACGGGAATAATGGCCCGTTTGATTTCCTCAATTTGTTCGAAAGTGCAATCTTTCAGTACCGGTTGCAGAGCGGGAAGTTCCAGACGTCCGGCATGCGTCTCAAGCTGCATCAGTTCGCTTAGCAAATCCCGGTAGCTCATACCGGTTGGTCCATCTTGCTGGTATAAGGCGTGGTAATAGCCATCCAGTTCCTGCTCTAACTGGTCAAGGTGGCGGCCCGTCTTCTCTCTGGAGGTTACCCAAGGGTTAACCGTGCTGATATCTGCGGGTTTATACAGCGTCTCGAGCTGGGTGCGAACGTTGCGGATAATGGTGTCGCGATCCTTCTGGGCATCCTTAACCATCACAATTCTGTCGCCCAGGCCGCCTGCCATAATCCGTTTAAACACCACCTCCAGCGCCGCCGGTTTCTGGCAGATAATCAACAGGCTGCGTTTCTGGCCAATGGCATCCGCGACCATGTTAACGATTGTCTGGCTCTTCCCGGTGCCCGGAGGGCCTTCAATTAACAATCCTGGGGCATTGCGGGCCGCCAGGACGGCAGACTCCTGAGAGGGATCGCTGGCGGCGGTAAAATAGCACCCTGCTGCCTGGATTGGCTGAACGTCGGCGCTAACATCATCCTTCAGGCCTAACGCGGTTTCCAGGGATGTGCCGCCAGGCGACTGGTGGCTCAACTGACGTAAATCTTCACTAATAGCCTGGCCGATAAATGACGCGTGGAACAACACGGCAGAACAAACCAACTGGCTGGCGTTCTCCGGGACTTCAACCTGCAATGGTGGTAAACGAACCAACTGGTTTTCCCGGGCGGGTACCAGGGTCATCAAGCTTTCAATAATCTCTTCGGCGCTCAGGGCGGCCTGGCTCAGCAGTTGGTCGACAACTGCCTGCCATTGTTTTACTGCGGGGATACCAACAAAATTCTCCAGCGCCGGGTTCAAACACACGGCCCCGCGATCGTGATCGAAACGCAGGCTGGCAACCCCACGAATACCCGCTTCCATATTGATATTTACCGGCCATAGCAATAATGGCGCAATACGCGGTTTCATCTGCTTGGGCTGGGTATTAACCAGTATAAAAGGGAACCCGAGATACATGCCGTTAATACCGGTATCCCGCGTATAGAGTTGGGTTTGCGCACTCAAAGTTCGCAACCGCCCGCTTACCAGGTCGTTATCCAGCAGGGTTTGGCTATCAACGGAGATCGATTGACGATTGCGGCTCAATAAATGATTAAGTAGCGCTTCGGCGCTCTTTCTCTCTCCGCCCAGTTCAAACAGATCGACGCGCCCTGCATGTGGGCTGATGCTCATGCGAACCAGGGAACCGCGCATCGTCGCGGCGCTAATTTTACGCTGGAAGAAATCCAGAACCTGGCGGATATAGCGTTGTTTTTCTGGCACCCTCCAACGTTCTGGCGGTATGGCCAGCATTACCAGCGCCTGCTCCAGCGGCAGGCGACGCGTCAGCAGAAAGTGCTCCGCCCAACCGTCGATATCGGCGATGTTGCAGCGGTTAAAGCCATTGATACGTTCAGCTAACAGCTGATAAATCTCCGTGCGGGGTTGCGTCAGCCATGCCTGCGCCCGTTCCAGATCAAAATGGGTTATCTCGTAGAGTGACGCCAGGGCGCTGGCCTGTTCCAGCAGGATTTCTGCCGGGGTGAATTGCCCGATATCGGCGCTGAGCAGCAGGATCAGGTCATCTTCGTTTAGATTACGCCGGTCGATAAGCGTTCTCAGCCCACTGTGTGGTGTCTCCGGGAAGAGCTTGCGCTGTTCCTCCCAAATTGCCAGCAACCGGGCCCGTGAGGTAGCCAGTAAATGAATGCGCAAGGTGTCTTCATCAAACGCTATCTTCAGGTTTTCCCCGCGTAAACGAACCTTCTCCTGCCGTGCTTTTAACTGGAACAGCCAATGCCCGGCCTCCATCTTGCCCAGGAAATCAGGCAATGGGCTGAGCAGCAGGGCATAGCCTTCCAGCGGATGTTCCAGCAGCCAGGAAGGCGTTACAATCTCCCCTGCAAAATCAAAGGCATATTGGGATTGAGCAGCTTTAACACCAGCATCAGGCGTGAGTCATCATTAAGATCCGCCAGCTCAATGGCCTGCTGCAGCCGGGTGAGTAGCGCAGTGTCTAAACCGGCCTGCTGAGCCCATGAAACAAGGGTTCCCCGCTGCATCAGTTCTAACGCTTGCTGCCAGTGATGCTGTTCTGCTGCGGCCAGTGCAAACATGGCGGGCTGCGTGTAACGCTGAAGGTTAAGCGTAATACCCACATGTTGGTTGTCAGAGGCTGGGTGCGTTATATCCGCGACGGTTACTGGCCGGCCATCCAGCCAGGCTTGTACTTCCGGCCACTGCCAGCGCTGGTGGCGATCGCGAGTTAATAACCCACGCAACAACAGCCGTAAATGCGGATCGAGCTGCTCGGGCAACGTTACGCCATTAGCCAGCACCTGGATTAAAAATGCATGAGGATGAATATTTTCAAAGCAGCTGCCCTGAGTGATCTGCTCGAGCACAATGATCCCCAGGCTCCACCAGTCAGAGGCTGCGGCTACGCCACCGGCTAACGTTTCTGGCGCGCTGTAACGCGTGATCTCTAATGGCGAAACGATATCCAGATCGAACTCGGACAGACAGGCAGAGCCAAACTCGATAATCACAATATCCAGCGGGTGGCGGGTGCGAATCAGCAGGTTGCCGGGCCGGAGGTTCCGGTGGCGTAACCCATGTTCGGCAAAGCTGGACAAGGCGCTGCCCAGCTCTCTAACGATGTGCGGGATTTCTTCCGGTTGCCAGAAGTCCCCGGTGGTTGCAGAATCGGCCAGAGAGCCAAAGGTCATTTCCTCTGCCACTTGCCAGGCTCTGGCGTTCCAACGGCCTGTCTCAAGGATCTCGGGAACATGCTCACGCGGCAGGTTGCGGATCACCTGATAGACCGCCATATCGGGCTCTGCACCGTAGGTATACAGCGTCAGTATCCCTTGCTGGCCGCTTTGCTGATGCTGCACCTGATAGCGTTCGCGGATACTGTCATTATGGTTAATTCGGCGGAGGATTTTCCAGTGGCCAATCTGGGTTATCACGCCGGTATCCATCAAGGGTGTGGTGGTGTGGTGTGGGGGGATGGTGGCATCGGCAGCATCAGCGCCGCATTGCATACAGATCAGATCCCCCTCTTCAATCGGGTGGCCGTTCTGGCAATGCGCTGTTTCCTGTAATGCTGCGAGGTTATCAGTGGCTTCCTGCACAATATCTTCAGCGCTGATCACCGCTATGGGTCGCCATCCCTTGGCGTGAATAGGCTCGGAAGAGAGATCCCAACTGCAGGGCGAATCGTTGATGTGGCCCTCACAGAAAATCTCTGTTAATGCACGTTCCGTGTGGCAATTTGGGCAAAAACGCATCATAGCGGTAAGTTCCGGGCGCTGAATTATTTGGTTACTGGAGTAAAGGAGTGTCCCTGTTGTTCAAGGATCGCTCTTAAGCGAATCAAATCATCACGGCGAGGGATCCCTATCAGGTTGACTTTCCCTTGCCGATCAAGGGTCATATCCAAGACTTTTTCTTGATCATTTAACTGCTGGTGGAAAACACTAAAACGCGTTTTACCCACGGCGGTCAGCAAATGTAAAACCTGGTTATCGCTTCCCCGCAGCTTCAGGGTTTGTGGGCTGTCTTGCTCAAACGGGCCGGAAACCAGCGCATCAATCAAGCCTGCCATCGGCGGTAGAAAAGCGTGGATTGCAGCATAGGTGTAGCCGCTGAATACCAGAATATTACCGTTAAAATCCTGGCGAATGGCGGCCAGCAATTTGCTTAATGCCTGAGGCTGGTCGAAAGGCTCACCGCCAGAAATAGTGATGCCATCGGCCTGCGCAAACCATGGTCGCAGTTGTTCCATCAGCGCTTCAATCGCTACCTTGTCCCGGGTAAAACGCCATGTCTCTGGCGAGAGGCATCCGGTGCAGCGCAGCGAACATCCCTGAAACCAGATGCCAATGCGTTTTCCTGGCCCCAGCGTGGTCACCGGGAAATGCAAACGTGATAAACCCACGGTCATCAGTTTTACGGCTCCTGTTGCCTGGCCAAAACCAACTGTGTGGATGCGCCGGACAGCAGCCCTGTAATCTGATAGCTATTGCCCGGCTGCGCGTCCATATCAAATAACGCCCGTGAAAGCGGGTTAACCAGATGCGCTTCAAGATGGTTTCGGATACCTCGCCCGCCGTTGGATAAATCCGCCAGACAAAGTTGGCGTAGAAGCGTCAAGGCGGATTCGTTTATCGTTACCTTCAGCCCTAATTTAGTCAGCCCGGTCAGCATGTTCTCGGTCATTTGGCTAAATATCTGCTCGGCAACATCGGGGCGTATAAAGTCGAAGACAATAATATTTTCACCAATACGGTTAAGCAGTTCGGGGCGGTTGAGAACCAGTTTAAAATGGCGCTCAATCTCTGCTTTCACGTTCTTCTGCACCGTTTCGAAGGGTTCTTCTGGCCGCACGTTGGCCACTCGCTCTCCCTGATTATCCAGACGGTAGATGCCCAGATTGGAGGTGAAAATAATCAAGGCTTCGGAGAAGTAGACCCGATCCCCACGGCCGGATGTCAATACACCATCATCGATAATCTGTAAGAACTTATCCATCAGCCGGGGATGCGCTTTTTCAATCTCATCAAACAGCACCACGCTGAACGGTTTTTCCCTGATGGCATTAGTCAGTTCACCACCCACGTTATAGCCAATGTATCCCGGTGGCGCGCCAACCAGCCGTTGGTCGGCATGTTCGGCGCTAAATTCGGACATATCGAAGCGGATATAGGCACTTTCATCGCCAAAAAGTAACTCGGTGACGGTTTTGGCCAGCTCGGTTTTGCCTACCCCGGTTGGCCCGGCCAGGAAGACTACACCGCGAGGGCGCCCCCTTGTTTGCCGCCACCGACGCCAGTCACCGCACGCTTGATAATATCCAGCATATGGGTAACCGCGTGCGTCTGTCCTTTGACTCTTTTTTGGATGGTGTTTGCGGCCTGGCGAATTTTATCTTTTTCAATTTTCAGCCAGGGATCTTCGGTAATCCCCACTTTATAACGACGAACCGCATCGCTGATGCGGTCTGGTGCTACGCCTTCAATGCGAGCCAGGCGTGCAATTGCATTCATATCCAGCAGCAGTAATCCCTCCGTTTCGTCAACAAACTCCTGGGCGGCTTTCTGTTGTAGGGCGACATCAGCAGGTTGCCCCGCAAGGGAACGTAACAGCGCTGGTGCTAACGCATGGCGGGCAATGCGATCGGGCTTGGCAACCGGGATATGGCGAATGAGTGGGTTATTGATCAAAAACCAATCCGGCAAATCACCCTCTTTTTCTACCACCCACAATACGCTATTAAAAAAGGCCTGACGTTGCTCACCGTAGGGGCGGGCACGGGCCTGATGAGAGAGCACTAATGCGCGGGTAAACAGACTGTGCTCTACCGGTGAGAGGTTATCCCGGTGGTTAATCAGGCAGGAGGCGAAATCAATAATCAGCGCAATAGGTTCGCCGGGGAGCTCTACCAGCCGTTCAAGTGTGGTGTTCAACAGGTCAATTCCGCCGTTGGCGCGGCCTTCTACCACCGTAAGGCCCAGCTGGCTTAACCGCTTTTGCGCCGGGGCCGGGTCTTCTCCCGGAGCCACCATCGGCTCAAAACCGTTGAGCGGATTAAACACCACCACATGCTGATAACCCGCCTCACGCAGGGCGCTATGCAAAGACTGATTAAAGGGAAGCGGGGTGATTATCTCTGGGCTAATCTCACAGGCTTGCAGATCGCGCACGTTACCCGAGAGCACGAACTGGCTTTTTAAGGGTAAAAAGCGCAACAAGTCACGCATCCAGCGAGGCTTCTGATAACGAAAAGATTGCTGCATTGAGAGTCCTTGTTTTCCGGCAAAATTTGCGCCGGTTCTTTTGCATGCGAGTCAGCCACGGCTCTAATGGCGAAAAGGCCGATTGTCCTTAATTACAGCAAGGATAATTCATCTGGGGGATGGCGGATAGTAGGTACTCGCTTGCTCTGTGCACCAGCTCTTGGACGAATGATGCCTGAGGGGGAGCGAATCATAAGTATTGCCATTGATTTTCCAACCAATTGGCACCATGTTAGTTAGAACTTTAACTTTATCTGGCCCGATACGAACATCTGGCCATAACCCCAATTAGGACTTTCTTTATGACAAATCCGTTGCTGACGCCGTTTTCCCTCCCGCCGTTTTCGGCTATTCGCCCTGAAGATATCGTGCCTGCGGTGCAATCCGCACTGGCTGATTGCCGTGCTGCGGTGGAGCGCGTGGTGGCTCAGCCTGGGCCGTTTACCTGGGAAAATCTGTGTCAGCCGCTGGCTGAATCTGACGATCGTCTGTCACGCATCTGGTCGCCTGTCGGCCATCTGAACTCGGTGAAAAACAGCCCTGAATTGCGTGAAGCTTACGAGCAAGCGTTGCCGCTGCTTTCCGAATACGGCACCTGGGTGGGGCAGCATGAAGGGTTGTATCAGGCTTATCGCAACCTGAAAGAGGGTGAAGGCTTTGCCAAACTGACGGCTCCTCAGCGCAAGTCGGTGGAAAATGCGCTGCGTGACTTTGAGCTTTCGGGCATTGGTCTGCCAGCAGAAAAACAAAAGCGTTACGGTGAAATCGTCGCGCGGCTGTCCGAACTGGGGTCTACCTACAGCAACAACGTGCTCGATGCCACTATGGGCTGGAGCAAGTTGATCACCGATGTCAATGAACTGAGCGGCCTGCCGGAAAGTGCGTTGGCGCAAGCCCAGGCGATGGCCCAGGCCAAAGAACAGCAAGGCTGGTTGTTGACGTTGGACATGCCGAGCTACCTGCCGGTGATGACCTATGCCGATAATCAGGCTCTGCGAGAAGAAATGTACCGTGCCTTTGCTACCCGAGCCTCCGATCAGGGGCCGAATGCCGGCAAATGGGACAACAGTGAGGTGATGGCGGAAACGCTGGCGCTGCGCCATGAGCTGGCCCGGTTGTTGGGTTTCGACAGCTATGCGGACAAATCGCTGGCCACCAAAATGGCAGAAAATCCGGAACAGGTGATCGGCTTCCTCAACGATCTGGCGAAACGTGCTCGCCCGCAGGCAGAACAAGAGTTGGCCCAGTTACGCGCCTTTGCCAAACAGCATTACGGTGTTGACGAGCTGCAAGCCTGGGACATCCCCTATTACGGTGAAAAGCAGAAACAGCACCTGTTCTCGATCAGCGATGAGCAACTGCGCCCGTACTTCCCGGAACAGCGGGTGGTAGAAGGGCTGTTCGAAGTGGTGAAGCGTATTTACGGCATCACCGCCAAAGAACGTAAGGATGTGGATACCTGGCATCCAGACGTGCGCTTCTTCGATCTGTTCGATGCCAACGGCGAACTGCGTGGCAGCTTCTATCTGGATCTGTATGCTCGCGAGAATAAGCGGGGCGGTGCATGGATGGACGATTGCGTCGGCAGCCTGCGCAAAGCCAACGGCGAACTGCAAAAACCGGTTGCCTACCTTACCTGTAACTTCAACCGTCCGCTGGGTGACAAGCCTGCGCTGTTTACCCATAACGAAGTCACTACGCTGTTCCATGAGTTCGGCCATGGCTTACATCATATGCTGACGCAAATCGACACCGCCGGTGTGGCTGGTATCAGCGGTGTGCCTTGGGACGCGGTGGAATTGCCAAGCCAGTTTATGGAGAACTGGTGCTGGGAGCCGGAAGCGCTGGCGTTTATTTCTGGCCACTATCAGACCGGTGAACCGTTGCCGAAAGCCTTGCTGGACAAGATGCTGGAAGCGAAAAACTACCAGGCGGCGTTGTTTATCCTGCGCCAATTAGAATTTGGCCTGTTTGATTTCCGCATGCACTTTGAATACAGCCCGGAAAAAGGCGCGCAGATCCTGCCAACGCTGGCTGAAGTGAAGAAAATGGTGGCGGTAGTGCCTTCGCCTAGCTGGGGCCGCTTCCCACATGCGTTTAGCCATATCTTCGCCGGGGGCTACGCTGCGGGATACTACAGCTATCTGTGGGCGGAAGTACTGTCGGCAGATGCCTATTCGCGCTTTGAGGAGGAGGGAATTTTCAACGCCGAGACCGGTAAATCCTTCCTGGATAATATCCTGTCCCGTGGCGGTTCCGAAGAACCGATGGAATTGTTCAAACGCTTCCGTGGCCGCGAACCCAAGCTGGATGCTATGCTGCGCCATTATGGTATTAAAGGATAACCCGCCTCGTGAGCGTGTTTTTATTGTGTGAAGCAGGCGCCGATCCCGGCGCCTTGTCTATTTTGGCTGAGCGCTGGCAACTGGTGTCCGATGCGGACGCGCTGATGGCGCTGGTGCTGACGCCAGAAAGATTGGAGCTACGTAAGCGCGATGAGCCAAAACTCGGGGCGATCTACGTGGATTTTATCGCAGGCCCGATGGCGCATCGGCGGCGTTTTGGTGGTGGCCGTGGTGAGGCGGTAGCCAAAGCGGTGGGTATTAAGGGCAGCTACCGGCCCGGCGTGGTGGATGCTACCGCTGGGTTGGGGCGTGATGCTTTTGTGCTGGCATCGCTGGGTTGCCAGGTGCGTATGCTGGAGCGTAATCCAGTGGTGGCCGCCTTGCTGGATGACGGTTTGCAGCGTGGTTATCAGGACCCGGAGATTGGCTCGTGGCTGCGTGAGCGCATGACGCTATTGCATGCCTCCAGCCTGACGGCGCTGGCGAATCTCGACCCGCGCCCGGAGGTGGTATACCTCGATCCGATGTACCCACATAAGCAGAAGAGCGCGCTGGTCAAGAAAGAGATGCGGGTATTCCAATCGCTGGTGGGCAGTGATGACGATGCCGATGGTCTGCTAGAACCGGCCCGCAGGCTGGCGATCAAACGAGTCGTGGTGAAACGCCCGGACTACGCGCCACCTCTGGCAAATGTTGCTGCGCACGCGGCCAGCACTACCAAGAATCACCGCTTCGATATTTATATGCCTCTGTAATCTTTATCCATCAGATTTGCCCCTCACCCCGCAGCAAAACATTAGGTGCGGGGCAAGCATGATGGTCATACATTGAGCTGCCTCACAATTTCCATGCCCCTTCTGCAATGTTGCTGGTAAGCCTGAGATGCACCTCTCATAATTCGATTTAATTACAATCACCTATAATTAAATAATTATGAAAAAGACGCTGCTTTCCCTGCTGCTTTGCTTGAGTACCTCTGCTATGGCTGTCGAACCGGTAAATATCACCATTCTGGGCACTTCGGATCTGCATGGCACCTTTGTGCCTTGGGATTACTCCACCGATACTGAAAACCTGGCAGGTAGCCTGAGCCAGATTGCCACTCAGGTGCATCAGGTGCGTGCCCAGCAGCCGAACGTGATCCTGGTCGATGCCGGGGATACCATTCAGGGCAACTTTGTCGAAACCTTCAAGAATGACAAAACCAGTCCGATGATCCTTGGTTTTAACGCACTCAACTATGACGTGTGGGTAATGGGCAACCACGAGTTTGATTTTGGCCTGAAAGCGCTATCGACCTCGTTAAACCAATTTAAGGGCACTGCGCTGGCAGGCAATATCTTCTGGGAAAGCGGCAAGCCTTATCTGCCTGCCTATAAGATTGTTGAACGCCAAGGGGTTAAGATCGGCATTATTGGTATGGACACGCCGATGACCGCCGAGTTTGCCAAAGGAACCGATCGCATTGACGGCCTGAAATTTACCGATCCGGTGCAGGCGGTTAACCATGTTATCCGGCAGATCCACGACCAGGTGGACGCCATCGTGCTGGTGGCTCATATGGGGATCGATAATGAGAACCAGCGGCCAGGCACCGGTGTCGGGGATATTGCACGGGCTAACCCGGAGCTGGCGGCTATCGTGGCCGGGCATATGCACGTGAAGGTAGATAAAGAGGTGATTAATGGTGTGATTGTCACCGAGCCGGACAAATATGGCCGTGCACTATCGCGTATCGATCTGCAATTTGAGCAGCAAAATGGCAAGTATGTGCTGATCAATAAAGACAGCTATACCTACCCAATCAACGGGATGGCCTCTGACAAAAAGCTGGAGCAGATTTACCAGCCATTCCATACCCTCCTGCGGGCTAATGCCAACCGGCCGATTGCCCAACTGACCGGCCAGGATCTGGTGCCGCCGGACGCGGTGAAAGGCATCCCGCAGGTACATATTCAGGATACCGGCATCAGCGCACTGTATCAGGAAGCCGCCCGTTACTATGCCCCCAAGGCGCAGGTGATTGCGTTGCAGATTGATAACGATCGGCCAAAGCTGAATGTGGGTACCATTACTGCGAAGGATATCGCCTTCAATTATCAATATGCTGGCGGTGAAATCACCGTTTATCAGCTTACCGGCAAAGAGTTGAAGAAGTATATGGAGTGGGTAGGGGATTATTTCAATCAGCAACAGGATGGGGATGTGACCTACAGCTTTAATCCGCAGCGCCGGGCTTCAAAATATTCTACCAATGACTTTTTTGATGGTGTGACCTACCGCATCGATCTGCGCCAGCCCGTCGGGCAACGTATCACCAATCTTAAACTCAATGACGGCACGCCAGTGACTGATGATATGCCTGTCCGCCTGGGGATGAACAGTTACCGCATGGGGCATCTGACGCAAAAAGGCGGTGTGTTGGAAGGAATGCAGTTCCCGGTGCTGTCCGATACCAAGGCGGAGTTTGGTGAAGAGGCTGGGACTATCCGTAATCTCACCATTCGCTATCTGAGCGAGGTGAAGAACGGCGAGTATCAGGGTAAGGCGATGCATCGTTGGGAACTGGTGGGGCTGGAAGGATTCGAACGTGAACGCCAGATAGTGGAAAAACTGCTGAATGAAGGCAAGATCGGTGTGCCAACCACTGACGATGGGCGTTACAGCAATGTGGCTTCCATCAATGTCAAAGAATTGCTGTTTAGCGATCCGCAAACCAAACAACAGCAAGTGGCGGCGTTGCAACAACAGGCACAAGCGGCGACCGATCCGGTTATCAAACAGCGTTTGCGGGATCGGGCAGTGATTATCGAGGCGATTAACTGAGTACCCTTCACCCCACCTCTCTTATAAATTGGGCCAAAAAAATGCCGGCTGGTGGGCCGGCATAGTTTTATAGGGCAAAACGGTGAACACATTCCCCCAAAATAGGGATCAGAGCACGCCCTGAGCCAGCATTGCGTCAGCAATTTTAACGAACCCGGCAATATTGGCCCCGTGAACGTAATGTGTTTGCTTGCCTTCGCCACCGTGTTCGACACAAGACTGATGGATATCCGACATGATATGACGTAAACGAATATCCACTTTCTCGGCTCTCCAGTTAAGGCGTGCGGCGTTTTGCGCCATTTCCAGCCCAGAGGTTGCCACACCGCCTGCGTTGGCTGCTTTACCCGGTGCAAACAGGACGCCAGCTTCCAGGAAGGCATCGGTAGCCTGGATGGTGGTAGGCATATTGGCACCTTCTGCCACGGCTTTAACCCCGTTGCGGATCAGCACTTGTGCCGCCTCCAGATCCAGTTCGTTCTGGGTCGCACATGGCAGGGCGATATCTACCGGCACATTCCACGGTTGCTCGCCCGCCAGGAAGGTCAGGCCGCGTTCGCGGGCGTAATCGGCCACCCGACCATAACGCTGGTTTTTGATTTCTGCCAGATGTGCCAGTTTTTCGGTAGTGAAACCCGCTTCATCAACCACGGTACCGCCCGAATCGGAAACGGTAATCACACGGGCATCCAGTTCAAGCGCCTTTTCAATGGTGTATTGCGCTACGTTACCGGAACCGGAAACCGCGACACGCATCCCTTCAAAGCCCAGACCATGGCGTTGCAGCATGGAATCTGTGAAGTAAACCAGACCGTAACCGGTTGCTTCCGGGCGGATCAGACTGCCGCCGAAAGACAGACCCTTACCGGTAAACACACAGCTGGTATTGTTGGATAGTTTTTTCATCATGCCAGCCATAAAGCCCACTTCACGACCGCCAACGCCGATATCCCCGGCAGGTACGTCGGTATCCGGACCCAGATGGCGGTACAGTTCGGTCATCAATGACTGACAGAAACGCATGATTTCGCCCTGGCTTTTGCCTTTCGGATCAAAGTCCGAACCGCCTTTGCCGCCGCCCATTGGCAGCGTGGTAAGAGCATTCTTGAAGGTCTGCTCAAAACCCAGGAACTTGAGAATAGAGGTGTTGACCGAAGGGTGGAAGCGCATTCCCCCTTTGTAAGGCCCGATTGCCGAGTTGAACTGAATACGGTAAGCGCGGTTAACCTGCACTTTGCCCTGATCGTCTATCCAACTAACGCGAAACTGAATGATGCGCTCAGGCTCTACCAGGCGTTCCAACAGGGCGTGATCGCGATAATGTGGGTTGCGTTCGATGAATGGCCACAGCGAAGTAAAAACTTCCCGAACTGCCTGCAGATACTCTGGTTGGTGCGAATTATGACGTTGTAATGACTTTAGAAAGGATTCTAGCGATACAGCCTGTTCCATGGATAACTCCTGTTTAGCATTTGGGTTCCCCTGTTTTTATGATGTATCTCACAGTTGGGGAGGATGTTGTGTCTGTATCGACTATATCACTGGGGGGCGGTTGTTTAACAAGCAATAAATATGGGTTATTCCATGAAAAACGCCCGCAACAGGCGGGCGTTGGTAAAGCAGGTTTGCGAGTGCTTACTTTTCTTCTTCATCACGCAGCGGCACAATCAGCATATCGATGTGCACGGTGTTAATCAGCTGGCGTGCCGAAGACATCAGCTTGCTCCAGAAATCCTGATGGTGGCCACACAGCACCAGATCCATATCATATTTCTTGATGGCATCTACCAGCACTTGCGCCAGATCGCCGCTGCCGCTCAGGGTCTCGGTAATCGGATAACCGGCATTTTGCGACAGCTCGGTTAACGCATGGTGGGTTTCTTCAGAGATACGTTTTTGCATATCGCCAAGATTAACGTCAATCAGGCCGGTATACAGATCGGAATAGTTAACATCAACGTGGATCAGGGAGACTTTCGCATTGTATGGCCGCGCCATTGATACGGCCTTCTCGACCAGGATTTTACTTTCCGGTGATAGGTCAACCGCAATCAGAATGTGTTTATAAGCCATGAGAATACTCCTTCCATATATGCCGATTAAAGGGGGCAGGCATTCGGTGTTCCAACTTGGCGCTTTCGCCTTACCTGCATAGTACCATCCAGATAACACTGTGATTGTTGGGGAGATCACAATGCATTGCATCAAAATACCCTGTTTACCGCTACCTCTTTAGTTTTACACGGTGCGGCGAAAAAGCCTATTGCTTATCCCCGTCGCCTTGCAAGCTGCAGGTAACAGCGCTGCAACTAGAAATTCATCGGGCATATGCGCTAAATGGCTGCTTGACCGATTGAATTATAAGCATTCTTGTTAGAAGTATAGTCTAAATACCCCTGGGCGTAGCGCGGGGGGTCCGCAGCCTGTCGGGCGAAAAATTTAGCAATTACGGTAAATTTTATATAACGCCTGGGTCGGTTTGCGTTTCATTATCCTACAATAGTGAATGTAGGCCTCACTCTCTCCTCTTCAGCCGCCAGGCAACTTTGCGTATCGATGCCGGGCCGGTCACTGCAGAGGGGAGCCAGGGCCTGTAAGGTGCTAGGGGGATGGGAGCTGAAAGCTCCGGCAGCATTGGGTAAGAGGTAGGGCCGTTGGCCCGGCGGTTGGCCGGGATAACAACGCCTTGAGGGGGCAATCATGATCAGTACCGTCGCGCTGTTTTGGGCTTTGTGTGTGGTATGTGTGGTTAACATGGCTCGGTATTTCTCTTCTCTGCGTGCGCTGCTATTTGTTTTACGCGGCTGCGACCCGTTACTGTACCAATACGTCGATGGCGGGGGTTCTTTACTTCGCACGGCCAACCGAGCAAACAGATACGGCTGGTGCGCTATATCTTTGCGCAGCGTTATGTTGAGCACCACGATCCGGAATTTATCCGTCGTTGTCAGCGTGTGCGTAGCCAGTTTGTACTGACTTCCTCGCTGTGTGGGCTGGTGGTTATCAGCCTGGTAGCGATGGCAATTTGGTATTAGCGCCCGGTTTTTCAGAGCAAAAAAAGGCGGCCATGATTAATGGGCCGCCATTTTTATGCTGTGAAACGCTTAAATCACTTTTAGCGCCAACCAGTAAAGGCCGCCGGAAAGGACAATCGACACCGGCAGGGTCAACACCCAGGCCAGCAGAATGTTCTTTATGGTTTTACTCTGTACGCCGCCACCGTCCACGATCATCGTCCCGGCAACCGCCGAAGACAGTACATGCGTGGTAGAAACGGGCATACCGGTGTAGCTGGCCACGCCAATAGACAGTGCGGCAGTCATCTGTGCCGACACCCCTTGTGCGTAGGTCATGCCTTTCTTACCGATTTTCTCACCAATGGTCGTGGCAACACGTCTCCAACCCACCATGGTACCGAGGGACAGCGCCAAGGCCACTGCCACGATAATCCAGATCGGTGCATACTCAACGGTTTGCAACAGGTCCGAGCGCAGATTTTTCAGGAAGCGTTGATCGTCTACGGAGGTTTCCGGCAGTTTTGCCACTTTATCTGCGGTATCCGTTACGCACATCAGCAGGCGGCGCAGATGGCTGCGCTGTTCTACCGTCAGTTGATCGTAACTTTGCAGATTGTTCAGCAAGCCAAGAGAACGCTCTACGGCAATCAGAGCACGCGAGCTGTCACAGTGGAACTCCACGGGCTGATTTGGCGCTGGCGGGACATCTTCAGGTGCTGGTACCAGTGGTGTCTGCGCGATCACATGAGCCAGGGAATCGCCATGCTGCTGATAGAATTGCTGCAGGTGAGCTACGGCATCCCGTGTACGGGTGATGTCATAACCGGTCGCGTTCATATTGAGCACGAAGCCTGCGGGAGCAACGCCAATCAGCACCAGCATAATCAGGCCGATACCTTTCTGACCATCATTGGCACCGTGGGAGAAGCTCACCCCGACAGCGGAGAGGATCAACGCAATACGTGTCCAGAACGGTGGCTTACGCTTGCCATCGACCTTCTCACGTTCTGCTGGCGTCATATGAATACGCTGGCGTTTCTTGGTACTGCTCCAATAACGGCGCAGCATAAACACCATCAGCCCGGCAATCATCATCCCGACCAGCGGAGAGAAGATTAATGACAGGAAGATGCTGATCATTTTAGGCACGTTCAGTGCGTCGACCACGGACGTGCTAGTTACCAGCGCGTTGGTCAGACCGACACCGATGATGGCACCAATCAACGTATGGGAGCTGGAGGCTGGCAGACCCAAATACCAGGTGCCGAGGTTCCAGATAATCGCTGCCAACAACATGGAAAAGACCATGGCTAATCCGTGAGCTGAACTGACGTTCAACAACAGATCGGTTGGCAACAGGTGAACAATGGCGTAGGCAACACTCAAACCGCCGAGCATCACGCCAAGGAAGTTGAATACGCCTGCCATCACGACCGCAATCTGCGAGCGCATAGCACGGGTGTAAATTACGGTAGCAACCGCATTGGCCGTATCATGGAAGCCGTTGATAGCTTCGTAAAATAACACGAATAACAATGCGAGTATTAACATCAGGCCGGTATGGAAATCCAGGCCAGCGAACAAATGTAGCATAAGCGTTACGCCAGGTTTGTGGACATGAACGCGGCGCATTATCGGTGACAACAGGTGTCGGGGAAAAGGAAAATATGACGTTTTTTTGATTTCGATGTTACAGAGGGGACAAGACGCGCTGGTAATCAAAGTAATTTCAGCGTGTTACCAGCATTTACCTGCATTAACATTTTCTTACGTTGGCTTGATAAGCGGATGCATTTACAATCGTCCGCCGCTGATTTAACGGCGTGCTGAGGGGTATTTGGCGTAAAATGTGCGCTTCTTGCCGCTATTATTGTGGTTTATTGCAAAGAGAGGCTCAGGTGGAACAGTTTGATGTTGTCGTCATTGGTGCGGGTGCCGCAGGGATGTTTTGTGCTGCTCAGGCAGGGCAACTCGGCTGCCGGGTGCTTCTGCTCGACAACGGCAAAAAGCCGGGCCGCAAGATCCTGATGTCCGGGGGTGGGCGTTGTAATTTTACCAATATGTACGCCGAACCGGCGGCTTACCTCTCAAGCAACCCACATTTCTGTAAGTCGGCATTAGCGCGATACACCCAGTGGGACTTTATCGATCTGATCAATCGTTACGCCATTGCCTACCACGAAAAAACGCTGGGTCAGTTGTTCTGCGATGAGTCCGCGCAGCAGGTTGTCGATCTGTTAGTCAAGGAGTGTGAACTGGGTCAGGTGACCACCCGCCTGCGCAGTGAAGTCCTCAGCGTAGAAAAAACAGATAAGGGTTTTGAGCTGGCGCTGAATGGAGATGTGGTGAGTGCTCACTCACTTGTTGTGGCTAGCGGCGGGCTTTCAATGCCCGGCCTGGGGGCTTCCCCGTTCGGCTACCAGTTGGCGGAGCAGTTTGGCCTCAAAGTATTACCCACCAGGGCAGCTTTAGTGCCTTTTACTCTGCATAAACCGCTGCTCGAGCACTCTCAGGCGCTTTCCGGCGTCTCGGTTCCCGCAGTGATCACTGCGGAAAGTGGTACCTGTTTCCGCGAAAGCATCCTGTTTACCCACCGTGGTCTGTCTGGCCCGGCAGTTCTGCAAATTTCCAGCTACTGGCAGCCAGGTGAGTTTGTAAGCATTAACTTACTCCCAACGTTAGATCTGGTGGCCTTCCTGAATGAGCAGCGGCAGGGGCACCCTAACCAAAGCCTGAAAAACACCTTGGCTCTGCACCTGCCGAAACGCCTGGTGGAATTGCTCCAAGAGCTCGGGCAGTTGCCGGAAGCCACATTGAAGCAGTTAACCCCGACGCAGCAGGCCGCTTTGGCCGAAAGTTTGCAAAACTGGCGTGTGCAACCCAACGGCACCGAAGGCTACCGTACCGCAGAAGTGACATTAGGCGGCGTGGATACCAAAGAGCTGTCTTCCAAAACCATGGAAGCCAGCAAGGTGCCGGGCCTGTATTTTATTGGCGAGGTGGTGGATGTGACCGGGTGGTTGGGGGGTATAACTTCCAATGGGCCTGGAGTTCTGCCTGGGCTTGCGCGCAGGCGTTGGCTGCCGCACAAACCCAATAATGATGCCGATGGCCGGTATTCTTATCGGCATTTGCGGTGGTGTGTGAATGCTTGGTCGCCCTCTTTTGACAGAACAGGCAAAGAGACTATACCGGGAGCATTTTGCGTCGTGCAGCGAAACGGCGATCGTGGGCTTTTCCGCTAATCGAATGGAAGGCTGGCGGATTCTGGTCAGGACAATTTCGTATTCAGTAAGTATCTTCTTGACTACTCAAACCGCTTCAGAAATTGAAGATAACCGTCATTTTCCCTGTATTGCCACAGGGATGAAGCCTGCGTAATACGCTGAGAAATTTTGTGCTACTCCAGTAAAAATGGAATAGCGCAGGAATCAACCTAAAAATGTTTTAATGCCGGAACCTCTGGATAATCAATATGAAAGTCTTGGCTATCTTTATGCAATGTGACCTACATCAAAGCGTTGTCCCTGAAAAAATCTATCTTGTTAGAGGAGATTTGCTTGGTCTTAGGGTTGTGCTGTCTCCGTTATGAGTAGATAACACACGCTAACATATTGTTTATTATTCATATCTTGGTAAAAATAAGCTTTAGAGGAATGTAGTCATGCCATGGAATCATGAAATTCAACAGGCGCTTACCTTGTTGCAGGCATGTCAGCATCGTCATGCTGATAATTTACCTTGCCCTGCCAGGGGTGATGAACCCAACGCTGTTGGCACCTGTGCAGAAAAAATTATGCCGTCGATTATCCTGTTGAATGCTTTTGCCGATGTGCTGCCGCAGCACCAGGAATTACATCGACTTGGCATAATCTTGGAGGCTAAAGGTCTGATCAAAAAGCTGGAACCCGGCGCAAGCTACAGCCAAAGTGCGCTAGATTATTTGAGCGCTCAAGTGGCATCATAAATTCAGCTATGGCTGGATGGCGCGTATTGCAATTAATATTGTTATCTGGATTTCTTCTTAATAATATTTCATATGTGATGATGAGATTGGATAGATATATTATTTAGCAAATTAATAAAACCCGTTCTTAAAGACTCAATAAATTAATATATCCTATGAATTTCAAGTTATAGCCAAGCGGCCAACTGGTGCATCTCCTGGAGTCAGTGACTGGGGCGATAAATCTGCCGGGAAAATTCGGTCAGGAACCAATTTGAATGCCGCCAGCGGCAGCCGGTAAGGAATATGATTTTTAACAGATCTGAACGCTGTATGCAGCGGCCTGACAGGGCCAGCTCCACGGATGGACCTGGCCATTGAGTGCGGATAGCAACGCTGCAGCTTGCAAGGCGACGGGTATAGAGCCAGCCGTCCTGTACTGGCCTTTTGATATTGGCGATTTCATCCCAATCCCATCTGACTCAG
This sequence comes from Serratia sp. L9, assembly GCF_050632285.1. Lineage (NCBI taxonomy): Bacteria > Pseudomonadati > Pseudomonadota > Gammaproteobacteria > Enterobacterales > Yersiniaceae > Serratia > Serratia sp. L9. The sequence goes on from NZ_CP192591.1 coordinate 1,425,912, forward strand.
CAGCATTTTATTCAACTCAGTGCTTTTGTTGACATTCAGTTTGCGCATCGCTGAGCGTTTATGTGAACTGATGGTCTTTTGGCTGCGATGCAGCATATCAGCGATAGTCGAGGCCGACATCCCGGTGCTCATCAGTTTCAACACTTTCTTTTCACAACTGCTGAGTCTGGCAATCCGGCACCGTTGGCAATAGTAAAGGCCACTGGCATGCAGCGAAGCCCAGGGATGATGGCCAAAATGTTCCACCGCCAGCCGCAGTTTCTGGCGCACCATAGCAACAGAATCTTCCCGGTTAATGCTGAATTGCGCCGGGCTTTTAAGCGTACAACACTCTTTTTCATCGAGGATCATGACCGTCATTTGCCGATGGTGTGGCGTTTGATAGGCGCTATGATAGCAGCGGGCGCAACCCCAGCGCTCCTCCTGAGAACGGAAAATAATCTCAATGTTCTCAACGGCTTTGAGTTCCACGGGCGTCAACGGAGAATAAAGCCGATAGCATTCATTCAAAGAGTCGTGAAAATCCTTTAAAACGTGCAGTAGCCCCTGTTGAAAGAAGTTATTACTGTCTAACAAAGTGAAACGGATATTAAGCATCATTCTTCCTTAAAGCGCATGTCTTCCGGGAACAGTCGCTGGGCTTCAAACAGTAAATCTATTGCCCGTTGCGGCTGCAGTAATAATCGACTGACCAATATCAGGTTGAAGTAAATATTGGCCTCTGGCCGTACGCGGATTTCATTTTCTGCCCACCGCTGATATCCCCGCAGTGCGGCAATATCCTTTGATTGCGGGTATTGCAGTAACTGATGAAGGTGGATATCGAAGTCGTATCGCGTCTGCCAAGGGGTGGGCGTAATAACGCGCTGCAGGGTATCGAAAGGTTTTAACCCTTGTTTTTCGACGGTGTTAATAATCAGAGCGCTGTGCAGACCGTTGACCATATAAAGAAGAGTGAGCAACGATAGGCCGCCGGCAGTAATGCGTGCGAACCGCTGTGTTCCTGCGGCCCGCCGATACGTGAGCCGTACGTCGCTGACCCGCAGGATCACCAACAGGAAGATGGCGTGTGCGGCGGAAAGGTAAAGCGGGTATTCCACCATCATATGCAATGCAATCGGCAGCATGGCGATCCAGGGCGCAGGTTCTCGCGGGAACCGCAGGCGGCGGCGCAGCAATCGCCATAACCCGAGCCCAAGTAGCGCTATCCCCAACAGGCTTGGCAGGCCGCCTTCCACCGCCCAGAGCAATAATTCGTTATGGGGATGAGAGAGGTTGAAACTCAACGGCAAATCAGGTTGTGTCAGATGAATATGATGCAGAAACTGATATTGAAAACTGCCGTAACCCCAACCCAGTAACGGTTTCCCCACAGCATTACCCAGGCTTCCTGCCAGCCGATAAGCCGGTAACTGAGGGTTGAAAAGGTCGTGATCGCGCGTGGCGCTCCCTTGATCTCAATCATCAGTAACGCGGCAAGCACACCGGCCAGGATCAGCAACGCGGCCAGAGCACAGCGGGGGCGGGAAACACGGTACATAATCGCCAATTGCCAGGGTGTGAGCAGGACAAAAGCCAGTAACCCAATACGCGAAAATGAGATGAGCAGCAGAAAAGGAGCCATCAGCAGCATCAGGCCGCTCAGCCATTGCAGATGTCGGCTGGCAGGACCGCATTGCAGATAGAGCGCCAGGGCCAGCCCGCAGGCCATAAAGCTGGCCAGCATGTTAACCTGCTGGAAAATACCGTAAGGAATGGCGTTATCCGGCATTAGCCAGAAGTATTGCAGCAGTGCCCAGCAGCCTTCGATGACGGTAGCTGCCAATAGCAGGACCAACAGCCGATGACGCCACTGGCGGTTCAATGGATATTGCAGCAGGGAAAAATAGGCAGCTACGCCAACCGACAGCCCGATAAATCGGGGTAACGCTTCCCCGAAATAAGGCGCTTTGGTCCATAACAGCGGTAATAACAGAATGACCGCTCCCAACGCCAGGTAATTAAAAAAGTGTGACCCAGCCAGCGGTGGCCGTGCCATTACCAGGGTTACCAGGGTAATAACGGCCAGCAGGATGACCCCCACCATATTCCAAGGTAAATAAAATCCACTACCGCCCCGATTAGGCCAGTAAATGTGCATGGCAAAAACAAAATAAAACGTCAGCAGCCCGAATAACCAGGCTGCACTCTTATTTGGCATAATAACGCTATCCTGCGAAGGATTTTTTTACTGATAAGCCAGTACGAAATTGGCCACAGAACTGAATTCGCCTTCGGTAATGGTTCGGTTTTTTATTGCTGAAGGATGCCCCTGAACGTAAGCGGAAAATTTCAAGGTGGTGGTGCCCGTTTGTATTGCGGTTGCATCCGTGGCCTGATTTAAATTGATTGCTGTCCCTTTAGCGTCAAACAGCGCTATCGCGGCACCATTGGTTCCGTTGTTAATGGCCAGTTTACCCGGTAACTCACCATCCTCAGCGCCGCTAAAGGTAACGGTGACCGCATTGAAAACATTGGTTTTGCAATCAGTTAGCACAATGCTGAACGGCACCGGCGTGGTGTGCTCATAACGGTAAAGGGTTTTAATGATCACCGTTCCCATATCCACCAGTTGATCGGCAGATTGTGAGTCGATATTGCAAGGGCGATTAACCACGGTGCCGAAGAAATCAATTTCTTTATCATCGGCATTGGCCTGCAGGCAAAATAAACTGGCAATGCTGAATAAGGCTGTCAGGAATAGGTGATTTTTCATCTTTCCCCCCGTTAAATATAGTTAATCAGCAAAATGAGCGTCTTTTTAAAATCGCCTTCTTGTCCTTCACCTGAAGCTTGTAGAGAGGCGGTATAGGATTTCTGCACCTGATCTTTGCCGGTCATATCAGCAAAACTGTCGAACTGATTATATTTAATCCATTTGGGGTTGGAGTTGTCGTAAATACGCATTGTTGATCCGTTGCCCATATCCAGGCCGGTGGTATCGACCAAGGAGCCGTTTTTCACCATAAAGTTGGCATTCAGGCTGAAATTATCGCTACAGCCATTTTTGCGGATGATCACGGTGAAATCTTTGCTGGCGACCGTACCTTCACCGGCGCGCCAGGAAGGGATCTCGCCAAAATCCACCCCTTCCGGCGTGGTCAACTCCACGGAGGCGGAACACTGGATCACCTGGATCTTGTCCATCCCGGTCAGGGTAAACCGGTAGTTTTTGCCCGGCTTGTTGTTGATCCCCAGCACCCCGTCGAGCTGGAATACCGAAATCTGGCTGGCACCGCCGGTGGTAATATCCCCGGTTTTTTGCAGATAGACCTGATAGTTGACGTGGCCGAGCTGTGGCTTGTCTGGATAACGGAACATATCGGTCTGTGCTTTGGTGTTCAGTATCCCCAAATCAACCCCGTTATAAATGACCCCCATGGAAATCCCAGCGGCAATCTGCCGTTCATCGGGATTGGGATAGAAGTAAACCCATTCGCCACCGGGTACGCTGCTATACCCCCAACACATCACATCACGGCTCATCGGTTGTGAGGTCCATAACCGGCTGCCCATCGGCAAAGTGGCGGGGATTTTCAACTGGCCAATATCTTCGTTCTCTTCGGTGATGCCACTGGAAGTATTTAGATGGCATTCCAGTGCCTGCACGCTGAATGAAGCGCTCAGGCAGGCCAGCAAGGTCAATGTACGTTTATAAGTAAACAATCTGGACATGAACGATGCCTCCAAACCGGTTTGCCTGGGTGTATCTCTGCGTTGATTCCAACTGGGCGCTGAACCATAACGTATTGTTGCCTGGCTGTAAGATGTAGGGCCGGCTTTGCTGATTAAGCGATAAGATCCGGCCTTGATCGTCTTTCAGGCGCAGGCCCACCCCTTGTACGCCTCCATTGAGCTTCAGCAGGCCCGGGTTATGCACATCGCTGTCACCCAGAAAAACCAGCGTGGCGGCCTGTTCACCCTGTAAATAGAGGCGCGTAGCTTCGCCATCCCGCTGCCCGGTCGGGCTCGCTATCACCGCCCGTGCTCCCAGCAGGCAGTTACGAAACGACAGACGGAAACGAACTGGCACGCTTTGATCCCCCGCATGCTGGAAGGTTGCCGCGTTAACTTCACCCAGGTCGATCGCCTGATCCTGGCTGTCTGGCGTCAGGCTGCAGGGAGAAGTCAGCAGGCCGCCGTAAAAACTGACGGTGCCGCTGGTGCCTTCAATAGCCTCAAGCATCGAAACCGCCTGCACACCGTTACTGCCAAGGAACAGCAAGGGCAATAAGGTGGCCAGCAGTCGGGGCCGCAAGCGGCTAGCGGTAAATACTTCCATGCCGTTTCTCCTTATTTATCAGCGTCTGGTGCGGCGTTGCACAGATTGCCATTGCACTGAAAACGCAGTTCCGGGTGGCCGCCGTAGTCATTGATATACGTCACGACAAAGCTGTTGAGGTTGCTGTCGCGCAGTTTCACGGTTTCACTGGATTTTGGTGCCAACATCATGGCCTGGAAATCGTCAATCGCGCCGCCCCCTGTTTCTGGCTAGCACGGGCCATGCCGGTGAGAGTGATGTAAAATGGCGTTGGATTTTCAATCGTCATGCCATTGGCGCTTTTGCGGAACACCAGTTTCTCCTGCCAAATCTGCCCTTTAGGGACCACGATGGCTTGTGGCCGGTAGAACAGCTTGATCTGGGTCTGCAATGCCAATTGCATCACGTTGGTTTTGCTGCTTTTCGGCGGGATCTCACGCAGGTTGAAATAGAACAGGGTTTCGCGATCCTGCGCCAGACGCTCGGCGCCAGCAGTCTTGGTGATACGCACCACGCTGCGCTCACCGGCCTCCACCCGCTGCAACGGTGGTAATACCACCAGAGGGGCGGTGATTTTCTGATGCTGTTCATTTTCCAGCCATGACTGGGCAAGGAATGGCAATTCTTTGTTTTCATTAATCACGTTAAGGCTGATGGATTTTGCGTCACCCACATAAATCGCACGCGTACGATCCAGCGATATCGCTGCATTGGCGGCGGGCAGGGCAGCCATCAAAGCCAGGCTGACAACGGCTGTTTTTGCTACCACAGACTTATTCATACTCATCAACTCTCATAGTGTTGTTACGGATTACAGTTTGCTGCATGGCAGCAGCAGTAGGTCCAGCGGCTTGGCGGTGCCAGGAATGGTGATACGGCACTGGCGCTGACCTTCCCAGGCGACGTCCAGTTTCTCTTCCGGTTGCACGCCGGTCAGGTACACCGACCCTTCATCACTCACCACCGCCATTTCACGGCCATTTTCATTCAACACCGCGGCACCAAACGGCGGCTCAGTGCCATCGGCCAGTTTGATCACCGCCAGTAGTTTGCTGCCTTTCACCACTTCAAAACGGCGATAGCCAATGGCCCCTTCGGTCAATGTGCCTTGAACCACGGAGCGGGTTGCCTCTACGTCATCCGCCAGTTTATTGACGTCAATTCGCGTATCGGTGTTGTAGTAGCTGGTGATGTCTGAAATAACCGCCAAACCCAAACCGTTGCTGTAGGCGCGACCGTTATTGATAGGTACCCCGGCGATACCACCGGTATCCAGCATCAGGCGGGTGCCGCCATTGCTGGAGTTCTGATGCGCCGCGATGCCGTACCGGGTGGCGGTAATGCCACTGCGGAAGGTGCCGCCCACCGAAGAGTAGTTATCCTGCTGATAAGAGGCGTTGGCATTGAGCGACCCGAAGGAGGCATTGTGGGTGTAATAGCCACGTGCCAGAGGTTTGCCGTCCTGGTTGAAGCCACTGCTGAGCTGCCAGGTATTGTTCGGATCGGTATAGTCGTTATAAGAGGCCACCTGAGTGACATCGCTGTTATTGGTTTGCAGTGAATAACCTATGCGGCGGCGATCGCCGATCGGCACGGTAAAGTTCAGCATGACGCTATCGTCGGTTTTGCCATGATAGGTGGTACGAAACGCTGCCAGAGACGCCGTCACGTTATTGAAGTCGGCAATGCTGAACATTTTGCTGGCAGAAAGCCCATAGCGATTCTGTGCACTGGCATCCCAATAGGTCTGGTGCGAATAGGTCAGATAGGCGGTGATCGCTTTGACGCTGTCTTGTGCCATAAAGGTTTTGCTGGCGGTAATGGTATACAGCTCTTTTTCACGCCCGCTGTACTGATCTTCATAGTTGTTGTAACGCGTCTGCAGATACTGCGCCATGCTCATGAATTTGCGCTGAGAGAAGCGATAACCCGCGAAGGTGATCTGGCTGTTGTAGTCGTCAAAACGCTTGGCATAATTGACTTTGAATGACATGCCAGTGGCCGTTGGTTCATCTGGCAGGCGTGCGAAGGACTGGGTCATGTCTACTGACATGGCACCAAAGATACTGAGATCTCGGCCCAGGCCCAGCGCCCAGGCGTTGTAGTCACCGGCCAGCAATGCACCGCCATACAGCGACCAGGCATTGCTCATCCCCCAGGAAAAATCACTGGCTGAGAAGAATGGCCCCTGCAGGTTATGGTTATAGTTGGAAGGGCGGCCCAGCGCGATGTTATAGCGCACATAGCCAGGACGGGTCAGATAAGGGATGGTGGCGGTATCAACCTGGAAGGTGGATATGCTCCCGTCCTGCTCTTCAACCCGGACTTCCAACCGGCCACGTACCGAACTGTTGAGATCCTGGATCACAAACGGCCCGGCTGGCACCGTCGTCTGATACAGCGTGCGGCCTTCCTGTAAGACAGTCACTTTTGCGTTGCTTTTGGCAATGCCGCGCACTTCAGGCGCGTAGCCCTGCAGGCTCGGCGGCAACATGCGTTCATCGCTGGCCAGGTTTATCCCGGTGAAGCGGTAAGAATCGAAAACGTTGGAGTTGAGGAAGACCTCTCCCACGGTCAGTTTGGCGGCCTGCATCGGCAGAGCGCGATAGGCATAAATCTGGTTCCAGTCGAAATTATGGGTGCGCTCGCCAGCCTGCTGATTAAAATTGCTCTGATAATCACCACGCAGACGCCAGGAGCCGAGGTTTGCCCCCACGGTGCCGTAGCTACTGAAGTTTTGTGACGTATTGCCGTTATGGCTCTGCTTGCCAACCTGCCCACTGACGCTGTAATCCAGTAACAGGCCAGGGATACCGTCATCCCATTGTTCCGGCGGCGTCCAGTCAGGATCGGAGTATTTCATCCAGGCCTGCGGAATGGTGATCGCCAATACGCCACCGCCAATGCGATCGGAAATGGTTGCTCCTTCGATGGCGCTGATATCGGCACATTGGCTGTCATGCCACAGGGTGACCTTTTTCGCGGCACTCTCTTTCAATGCCATTTTCTCAATCAGATCTGGCGGCAGGCAGACTTTGCTCTTTTTATCTGCTGTTGGCAGGTATTGGATGCTGCGCTGTGGCAGCGGTTTCTGGTTGAACTTGATATCCAGCAGATAGGTGCCGGGCATGACGTAATTGGCATCTGAGAAACGTGATAAGTCCACTTTGCTACGATCGCCGATATCCAATACGTCGGTATTGAATTCCGTATCTGCAAAGACCGGATGCCCACAGAGGAAAGATAGAATGACGATAGTTTGTGTTTTTTTCCGTGTCATTAATGACGTCATAGAATAATCACTCATGGCAAATCCGCGCCTGATAACAGGTCATCCGTACGACCTGGATACGTAATCTGGTGTCCTTCAGTGCGTTCACGGCACTGGCAGAAAATAAAACTAAAGATAAGACAGGGTGAATTTCACCAAAGAGTTGAACCCGCCAGCCCGTGCATAATCTGGGTGGAGTTTCAGCTGCGCGCTGAAGCTCAATCTGTTGTGGCCGTCAACCAGCAGATAATCCGCCGTGCTTTTGCCCAGAGGTAATCGGCTTCCCTCATCGGTGAGTAATTCGATGGCAACTCCCTTGGCATCACCGGAGATCGCCAATAATTCGGGTTCTTCGTTATCTGGCATGCCATCAAAAACGACGTTCATTGCGCGGTAGAAAAACCCGGGTTTTACCTGGCTTGCCAACGTGCAATTCACCAGTTCGATTTGAAAATACTGGCGGCTGCTGATGAGTAACGGCTCTGAACCAGGAGCCGCATCGGCCATCGACATCAGGCCAAAATCAATGGTTTGATCCAGGCTGTTACTGGCGATCCCACAAGGGGTCTCCACGATCTCTCCCCCAGATGCACGATGCCAGAGCCTTGATCCTTTGCTGCTACTGTGGCGCTGCAGGCACTGAGTGTGACAAGCAGCACCCCCAAAACCGGGCTGTCATGTTGGCATCTCCCTGTTGTGGCCTGTTCTCTCGCTGTTAGCCTTCGAGCGTCATGCGGGGGATGCCGGGCAGGCATCCCCATCGGGGTCTTACTGGTAAGCCAGGGTGAAGTTCGCCACGCTGGTGAAATCACCCGGTTCGACTGCGCCAGACGCGGTGCTGCCTTGCAGGTAAGCGGCGAATTGCAGCGTGTTGTTACCGGCCAGCAGAGTGGTGGCATCCGTTGGAACGCCGTTCAGATCCACTTTCTTGCCAGCACCGTCAACCAGTTGGATACCTGCACCTTTCGCCAGACCCACCAGGCCCAGCAGGTCGTTGTTGCCTTCCACTGCGGTACCGGTGAAAGCGACTTTCACGGTTTTCTGCGTGGCAATATCACAATCTTTTAACTCAATGCTGAATGGCTGTGAGCTGGATTTGCCCTGGTTGGCCAGTACACGGCTGCTGATCTGGCCCATTTCGATGGTTTGATCTACCGATTCCGGCGCTACGCTGCATGGTGCATCAATAATGTCACCGTTGAAGGTTACGGTACCGCTGCCCTGGTTAGATGCGGCCTGAGCAACAGATGCAGTAGAGAAAGCAATCACAGTTGCCAGCATTAATTTATTCAGTTTCATTTCTCAATTTCCTGTAGAGATTATTTAAATAAAAAGAAGAACACATCTAAATCACCTGCGATAACCGCAACGTCATGTCACTGCTACCGCAGTCGGAGCCGCTTCCCTGGGCTCGGGCAATACACGACCTGCATAATTCAGCTATGAATTACGCAAGACGTTGTTAGGCATAAAAAGCCGCCTGCATGGAATGCAAAATATGAATATCACCATAGCGTCCTGCTGGGAATATTCTTGCAAATAAATGAGGCGATTGAAAACCTGTTTTATTAAATAACATCATATTCAGAATATAAAACCAAATATAAATAGAAATATATAATCCTGAAAATCAATAGATCGTATACAAACATATCTTAGTATAATTAACTATAAAAAATATAATATGCGAGATATTAGATCGCAGAATCAACTTGTCACGCTACAATTCGTAATATCGTGTGGCTGTAATTCTCTTCGGATAGCGGATCTTCTGATGTGAATACAAAACCGAAAATCAAATTTAACTTATTGTTTTTAATGTGAATTCAATGAATAAAACACTCTGATAGAGCTTCATGAATTTCTTCTTATTTAACAAAGTGATAACAATTTCGAGTTTTGAAAATTATTATTTATCTCTGGTCATAGTAGTAGCAAATCTAATAGATTATAGGTATGGGATTGTTCTGAGGAAAATTGTTTTCCACAATATTTTTAGGGGTGAGGTATTGTGGCTTGAGAGCATTGATAGCGGAACCTGGTCTTGCCTGTAGAGTCGCGTGCGCTATAAATGTTGCATTCAAAATAACTTTTTATAGCCAGAGGTTGAAAGGGTAAAAACGGTGATAAATAACTTTTCGTGAAAAAATTTTCACGGAAAATTCTTAATGAATTTATGTGAAAAAGCGGAGGTACCAAGTTTGGAAAGGATTATTTCCCTTAAGTCTATTTATCTGCAGGGCGATGGTTGAAGCAGTTTTTTTAATTGATTTGCCTGCTGCGCTGCGATTGATCTCCAGGCTCGGGCCTAGGGGCAACCCAAAGTCTGCAAAAGTCGCCAGTATATTTTGTCCGTTTTTGTGATGCCAGGCGGCCCCAGTTGATGCCGCCGGATAGGGAACTCAAGAGTAACAATCAGGAGAAAAACCATGGAACAGACGCCACTAACATATGAAGTCAGGAAGTTACATATGCTAAACGTGTTACAAGGTTTGTGTTCGGAGCGTAGGGCTCCAGACATGATGCAGGAGCCGCCACCACCGGAGCAGTGGCCGAAAACGCGGGAATTGGCGGATAGGTGCGGTGAAAACATTTATGTCACGCGCACGCTGCTTCTGGCATTAGAGAAGGAAGGCAAGGTTCGTTGCACCCATCGCAGTATTAATAACTCTTTGCGCTGGTATATCAGCATCGAACGGGCTGGTCTGAGAAGTGAGTGAATTTTTAGTCATTAAAATTCAATTTGTTACGCTGGCTTTAACGGCGGTTCAGTCGGCTAACACCAGCAAAGGCATTCGCCTGCGCGTTTTTTCATAACACAAAGCTCCCCTTGCAGAAAACCTGAGAGGGGAGCTTTGCGGCTATTGTTGCAGCAACGCGATACTTTGGCGGATCTCGCGCTCGATATCGCCTTCTGTCCATTGATTCAGTTGTGAAGAGAACGGCTCAAAGGAGTAGATGCCCTGATAGCCGAGGCGTTCTAGATTCTGTACCTGATTACGGCTCGCCAACCGGTCTTTATTACTCAGCATAATACGTTGCTCATCGGTCAGCGCACCTTTGACTCGCGGGTCTTCAACGCCGGAAAGATGCACCAGGCCAATGTTTTCAACCTGGATTTGTGAGTCAAAATCCTGCTGAGGTACATCGCTCAGATAGTGATGGAAGGTATCCATCACTATCTTGTAAGGTATGCCGGAATCGCCAATGATTGCCTGTGCCAGTAAGGAAGAGCGCAGAGAACTGAGACCAAAACCCAAAGGTTCCACATAACCCTCGACGCCGTATTGCTGGAACAGCGGTGCCAGCAACTGCAGTGCAACCAGCGTATCTTCTCTTTTTTGTGCCTCGCTGCGCCGGTCATCCGCGTTGCAAGAGGGGCACATTACCAGCGCCTTGCAATGGATCGCTCTGGCCTGCGCCAGCAACGCTTCGGCATTTTCCATCAGCCTGGATTTATCTTTCAGCAGATTGAATATCCCCAGAGCGTTAATGGTAACGATCTCGATGCCATATTCCGCCGCTAATGCATTCAGCCGTTCTGTGCTCAGGTTATCGGTCACTTTGCCGCCCGGCATATCGTTGCGCAGCTCAATTTTGCTGAGCCCGCAGTTTTTTACCAGGTGCAAAAATTTCTCCAGCGTCAAATTGGGGGCAATCTTACGGTTGATACAAAAACGCTCTAAGGCAATGGCCATGGTGCATCCCTCCAGGGTTCGCTGATGGCAGTTTTCAGGATTTGCCATGCTCTACCGGCGCGGGGTTCACTTCCTGCTGTGGTGGCTGGCGATAGCGTTTCGCCATGACGACGTCCTCCATTCTTTCCAGCGATACCCCTTTGGTTTCCGGAATATAGCGGCCGATAAACCAATAGCTGAACAGGCAGCAGGCGGCAAATATCCACATCGGGAAGGCACCATGGAAGGTCGAGAACAGATAAGGTTGGTCATTGATCATTGGGAAGCTTTGCGATACCACAAAATTGGCCAGCCACATACAGCCGACGGCAATACTCATCCCCTGAGAACGCATCCGGTTCGGGAAGATCTCGGAGACCAGCACCCAGGCACCCACACCCCATGACATGGCGTAAAACACCATAAAGAACAGCATGCCAAACAGCGCAAAGTAACCGGTAGCCTGGGTATACAGGGCATAAGAGGTGATCAGCAGGCCGACAATGGTGCCCAGAGTGCCCCAGCGCATCAGTGGGATACGGCCCAGGCGATCCATCAGCATCGCGCCAATCACCGAACCGACCAGCTGTAATACGCCGATCCAGATGGTCTGGAACAGGGCTTCCTGTGCATTTTCGGTGACGGTCTTCAGCACCACAGGGGCGTAATACATCATGACGTTAACCCCGGTGACCTGCTGCAGCATGGCTATCATGCAGCCGACAAACAGAATAAAACGCACCCGCACATCACCGTAGTTGAGCTTTTGCTTATGATTCTGCTCATCCTGACGAACCGATTCCTTTATCTCTGCCAAGACGCTTTGTGCATGCTGCGCGTTTGAGACCCGGGTCAGCATGGCCAAGGCCTGATCTTCACGACCCACCATCACGCTCCAGCGAGGTGATTCCGGGATAATGAAAACCAATACGCAGAACAGCAGGCAGGGGATAACGCCGGAAGCGAACATCCAGCGCCAACCCATTTCAACCAGCCATGCCTCACTGGCCATGCTGGCAATTTTGAAGTTAACGTAAAAAATCAGGATCTGACCAAATACGATAGCGAATTGCTGCATGCTGAGCGCCCGGCCACGCATATCTTTTGGCGAAACTTCTGACATATACATTGGTGAAACGGTGGCGGCGATCCCCACCGCCAGGCCGCCGATAATGCGATAGATAACAAACCAGGTGAAGGTCGGGGCAAGAGCAGAGCCAACGGCAGAGAGGGTAAACAGCAGCGCTGCCAGCATCAGGGCTTTTTGCGGCCAAAGCGCCCGGCCAGCGGCCCGGCGGCAAATGCCCCCACCACACAACCGACCACCACGTTGGAAACGGCCCAGCCGGTTTGTGCCGGGCTGAGATCAAAGTAGGTTTTAAGGGCTTCGATTGCGCCGGAAATCACGGCGGTATCATAACCAAACAAAATGCCACCGAGTGCCGCAATCCCGCAGATACGCAGAATATACCCAGTATTGTGTTTACGCTGATGTGACATAGGTTGCTCCGATTTTTATCCTGGCCTCTGCTCACCGGGTGACTTGTAGGGTTGGGGCAGAGGGGTGAACCGTGCCTGTCTCGAGTTGTTCTTCTCTGAACAAGAACATTTATTTCATATTTAGTGAATAATGAAATATTGATTTTTAGATCCAGTTCAAAAAATTCACTATAATTAAGTGAAAGAGCCACCACAACCCGTGTCGCTGACAGAAACATTGTCTCGCTCATTGCCCAATCAATTTTCGTATATAAGTCAGGGGTTATTGCATTGGTTTGTGCCCAGGCTGGATAACGTTGCTGTGCGCTGATCCGCGTTTAAAGCGCTATCCGGCAGAGTAAATTTGCGATCGCTGGCTATAAAAACAAATTTTCTAAAATATTTTATTTGAAACTTTTTTTCAATGAAATAGAGTTTGCTTCATCTGGTCAGGATTTAGCCTGCCTGCGAGCCTCAGCCTGCGGGGGGATAAATGCCACGATAGGTGGCGGTGCCGGAATTGAGGCGATAGCAGACTTAAAAGAGGGTGAGAGATGAAAACCGTGGGTAACTTTATTGGTGGGCAGGTTTGCCTGAGCAGCAGTAATCAGACCGTTGACGTGCATAACCCGGCAACCGGTCAGGTTGAACGCTGCGTAACACAAAGCACCGCCGCCGAGGTGAAACAGGCTATTGATGTTGCCCATCAGGCGTTTACCGGCTGGGCGAATACCACGCCGCTACGCCGGGCACGCATTATGTTTAATTTCAAGGCGCTGCTGGAACAGCACCGGGAAGAACTGGCGCAGTTGATCGTCAGCGAACATGGCAAGGTTTACTCCGATGCGCTCGGCGAACTGACCCGAGGCATGGAGGTGGTGGAGTTTGCCTGCGGGATCCCGCACCTGATTAAGGGCGAATATTCTGCGGATGTGGGCACCGGAGTCGACAGCTTCTCGCTGATGCAGCCGTTGGGCGTGGTGGCAGGCATCACCCCGTTTAACTTCCCGGCGATGGTGCCGATGTGGATGTTCCCTATCGCACTGGCCTGCGGTAACACTTTCGTGCTTAAACCCCCGGCGTTGGTGCCTTCGGCCTCGGTGCGCCTGGCGCAGCTGCTGAAAGAAGCCGGTTTGCCAGACGGGGTGTTCAACGTGGTTCATTGCGGTAACGAAGAGGCATCGCAATTGTGTACCGATCCACGGATCCAGGCGGTGAGCTTTGTCGGCTCTTCTACCGTGGCGGAGCATATTTACACGACTGCCAGTGCGCATGGCAAGCGCGTTCAAGCCTTTGGTGCCGCGAAGAATCAGGCGATAGTGATGCCGGATGCGGATCTGGATGCCACGGTCAACGCCTTGATGGGCGGTGCATTTGGCTCTGCGGGTGAACGTTGCATGGCGCTACCGGTGGCGGTGGTGGTGGGGGACAGCACGGCAGATAAACTGATCGCCAAACTGAAACCGCTGATTGCCCAACTGCGTGTTGGCCCCGGAATGAAGCAGGGCGGTGAGGAAAATGAAATGGGGCCGCTGGTTTCCTCCGCCCATCAGAAAAAAGTGCTGGGATACATCGATATTGGCGTGGCAGAAGGCGCGACGCTGGTCGTTGATGGCCGCCATTATCAGGTAGCGGGGTATCCACAAGGTTATTATGTTGGCGGCACCCTGTTTGATAACGTGAAGCCCGACATGCGTATTTACCGCGAAGAGATCTTCGGGCCGGTGCTGGGTATTGTTCGCGTAGCGGATTATCACACCGCCATCGAAACGGTGAATAGCCACGAATTTGGCAACGGTAGCGCCATTTTCACCAACAATGGCCATTATGCCCGCCAGTTTGTCCATGAAGTTCAGGCAGGGATGGTGGGGGTTAACGTACCGGTTCCGGTGCCGATGGCTTTTCACAGTTTTGGTGGCTGGAAACGTTCGGTATTCGGTGCGCTTAACGTACATGGCAGTGATGGTGTGCGATTCTATACCCGCATGAAGACCACCACCGCGCGTTGGCCAACCGGGCAGCAAACGGTATCTGAATACAGCATGCCTACGCTGGGCTAAACCTTCGCCAAGGCAGGGCGGTAAAGATGGTCAGTTACCACTAAGCGGGTCCCTCTCCTTCGGGGAGGGATCATGGGGAGGGGAAAACGGACCCAGTAAAGCTCCCGCCCCGGCCTCTCCCAAACGGAGGCGGCGTTACTGTTAACAGGGTATTCATTAATCAGGCGTTGTTTTGCTTAACTGACCTGCATTCGGCAGATGTGGCCGTTATTTCATGGGTATCGCGGCCATTGCGGCTTGAAAGACGACGGGGTTAAAAAGGAGAATTGTTATGTCTTCACTGCTTTCCAAATGCCAGCAACCGGATGCCCAGGGGCTGATACAATCCATCACCCCGGAGAATGCCCACTGGCGTTATGTCGGGTTTGAGGCCTATCGGTTACAGGCCGGGCAATCGTTACAACTGGACAGCGGCGATAACGAGCTATGCCTGGTTCTGGTAGCGGGGAGGGCTTCTGTGGCAACTTTGCATGCGCAGTACCCGCAGATTGGTAAGCGCATGAGCCCGTTCGAGCGTACTCCCCCTTATGCCGTTTATGTGCCACACCACGATCGGGTTGAGGTCACGGCAGAAACGGAGCTGGAATTGGCGGTGTGCAGCGCCCCCGCTAAAAGCCATCTGCCTTCACGCTTGATCACCCCGGCAGAAGTAGGTGTAGAGCGGCGGGGTAAAGGCCGCAACCAGCGGTTGGTACATAATATCTTGCCGGATAGCCAGCCAGCGGACAGCCTGCTGGTGGTGGAGGTCTATACCGACGAGGGGAATACCAGCTCCTACCCGAGCCATAAGCATGATCAGGAAAATTCACCTAACGAAACTTACCTGGAAGAAACCTACTATCATCGCCTTAACCCTGAGCAAGGGTTCTGCCTGCAGCGCGTTTATACCGACGATCGTTCACTGGATGAGTGCATGGCGGTCTATAACCGTGACGTGGTGAAGGTCCCGCGTGGTTATCACCCGGTAGCCACCCTGGCTGGGTATGATAGTTACTATCTCAATGTCATGGCCGGGCCGGTACGCTTGTGGAAGTTTACCTGGGAAAAAGATCACGCCTGGATCAATAGCGAGAGTTATTGAGGCGGGGGCGAAACAGTGATGGCGCAACAAGGGCTGCGCCTTTTTTCTAGCAGCGAATCAGAGGTCTTTCGCATTGTTCAAGGCCAAAGATACCGCCAGCGTTTGTGCCAGGCACATTGAAGCGACCTGCGAGCGGAACCCATCGACCTGGGCTTCGCGCACCACAAAACAGACATCGCTGAAGGCGGCTAGCGGGCTGACCTGGCTGTCGGTAATGGCGATCTGCTGCGCCCCCTGCTTGGCCCCCAGTTCCACCAGTTCTACGGCTTCTTTGGCATAAGGCGAGTAGCTGATGGCGATCACCACGTCTCTTGGCTTCACCATGCTGAGCTGTTCGGTAAACATCCCCCCAACCCATCGATCAGGAACGCGCGCCTTTCCAGGTGGCGCAGGGCATAGGTCAGGTAAGAGGCCACGCTGAACGAGCGGCGCAGGCCAATCACGTAAATATTATCCGCGTTATTCAGCAGTTCTACCGCCCGATCCAGCTGTTCTGCGCTGGTTTGCATCGCCAATTGCTGCAGCGCCTGCGCATTAACCATCGTGAAGACGTTGAGGATTTCCGCTGGTTTTTCCGGGGCGACGCTATCGTCGGTAGAAGTTTGGCGGAACAGACGCGCACGTTCGGTGTAGTTTACCGTCTCTTCCATCAAGTGCTGGCGGAAGACCTGTTTCATTTCGTTAAAACCGCTAAAGCCAAAGGCATTGGCAAAACGGATCAAGGTAGAGGGCGGCACGCTGGCCTGTGCGGCAATGGAAGCAACGGTATCAAAAGCAATGCTGTTACTGTTATCCAAAATGTAACGCGCCACCTGTTTTAAACGCTTGCTCAGCGTTTCATAGCGGCGGCGGATCTCGTCTTGTAACAGCGAAAGTTGAGTTGGGTTATTCATCCATTCGGCTCGCAGTATTGGCTGAAGCGTATCGGTTTATACGCTTGAATTATTGTTTGTTCATTCTATCAGATGGAGTGGAAATTTCATTTCATCAAAAAGCGATTTATTCCATTACACCTTGCGTGAGTTCACAGAAAATCGGCAAAAAAATCCCCTTAAAGCGGAGAAAATCACCTTAAGGGGGAATTGAGACGTGATCTATTTTGCAACAGATCAGGGGCGATACTGCCGCCAGAAACCAATCAGTGCCAGGTATTTCCGTTTCACCTGTTCGATTAGCCCGGCGTCGTCTATTTTACCCTGCAACCAAAGGCGCGAAGGTGCGCCAAAAATGGTGCGGCCAACCGCGAAACCCTTCACCCAACGGGCATCTGCGGCAGCGGCAAAACCGGCTTTCAGGGTGTCTTCCGGGCAATCCAAACCAAGGATTAGCACCCCGCGGCAGAAAGGATCATAGGTTTCAATCAACTCCCCTACTTTCTGCCAGTTGGCAGCGCTCAGCGGCGGCAGTTTCCACCAGTCTGGCTGTACTCCCAACTGGTAAAAATGCTGCAATATCTCCAGATAGTTACGCTGATCTTCGTCGGCATTGCCTTCTGGTAAAATCACCTCCAGCAGCAGCTCATGGCCCGATTTACAGCAGCCACGATAGATATCAAGGATCAGTTCATCCTGCTCATGGCGCAATGCTTCGGCATCTTGCGGGTGGTAGAACACCAGGCATTTCACCACATGCTCCTGCGGCCAATCGATCAACTGTGAACCAATATTGCCGTGTTCCAACCGCAAAGGGCGGGAACCGGGTAATTCCACCGGGCGGCCAATCCACCAACCCTGGCCGGTAATGGCATTCAATGCCGGTTGGCCATAGGTGGTATCCGCCAGAATACCGCTGTTGCCCTGGAGCTTGGCCTCATCCGCGGCGGCCTGGGCTGCGGTTAACAGCAGGGTTTTTAACTGGGGTATGCGTTCGGTGCTGGCCCCGGCTTCCTGCGCCATCTCCACCAGTTGTTTACGGTGATCAAAGGCAAAGACGCACAGCTCAGGCCACTGTTGTTTACGCGTGGTAACTCGGTGCAGATGATTCAGCCGTGCATCGCGATCCGGGCGTTTCACTGCCTGTTCACGCAGCAGGTAGTCGTCCAGCTCCTGTTTGGTCGGCATTGCCGGGGCGCAACCGTGGCGCGATACCACCAGTGCGCCACAGGCATTGGCATAACGGCAGGACTGATCCCAACCTTCATCATTGAGATAACCGCGCAGCAGGCCAGACATGAATGCATCCCCGGCACCGAGTACGTTGAGCACTTCAACCCGAACCCCTGAATGCAGTTTAACCTGCTGCCAGCTTGCCGGGATCTCACTTTCAAAAACCGAGCACCCTTGTGCCCCGCGTTTGCATACCAGAGTGGCCTGGCTCACCTGGCGCACATTTTTCAGCGCTTGCAAGGTATCGGTGCTGCCACCGGCGATATGGAATTCTTCTTCGGTACCCACGATCAGGTTGAAATGGTGCAGAACCTCCTGCAACTCGTGGGTGACCTTCTGCGACTCAACAAAGCGGGTTTCGCCATCCCCTAATGAGGTCAAACCCCAAAGTACCGGCCGGTAATCGATATCCAGTGCGGTACGCAGCCCATGGCGGTGGGCATATTCCAGCGCTTTTAGCACCGCTGCGCGGGTATTGTGATGGGAAAGATGCGTGCCGGTGATCGCCAAAGCGCGTGAAGAGGCAATGTAGCTTTCATCAATATCTTCGGGGGTGAGGGCCATGTCGGCGCAATTCTCACGGTAGAAAATCAGCGGGAAGGTTTCCTGGTCCTTGATACCCAGGATCACCAGGCCAGTCAGCCGTTGCCGGTCGGTAATCAGGCTTTGTGTGTCGGCCCCGACACGCTGGAGTTCTTCCCGCAGGAAGCGCCCCATATGCTCATCCCCGACACGGGCCAGCATGCCAGACTTCAAGCCCTGGATCGCCGTGCCATAAGCCACATTGCCGGAAGAGCCGCCAAGGTATTTGGAGAATGTGCTGGCATCTTCCAGGCGTGCACCAATCTGTTGAGCATAGAAGTCGACGGCAATTCGCCCAAGGCAAATGACATCAAGCCGCTTTCGTTGTGTAGCCATACCCGTTTCCTTATGTCATTAAGCAAAACCCGATTGCGACCCGATAAAGGAGGTAAGCAGGAAGCATGGGCGAATTATGAGGAATAAAAATTTCAATTTCAATGTTAAATGAAATTCACACCCCGAAAATGTGATGCATTTAAAACCGCCTTACCCTAGGCCAAAGGGCAGTGAAACGGCGCTGTAACGGGTTGAACCGCCTCTATTATTGACATACAGACGCTATGCTGGCGTTGGCGTAGTCCTGAGGGAACCGCCCGCTTTGGAATGTCTGATGGCAAAAGTTGCTGTGGCCTGGTTTTTGGTCAATTCATTGAATCAGAAAGATATATGGGGATTATGGCTTTGGCTGTTATGGGATCTTTATCTCAAAATGAAATGTTTTTTCTGTAATCATATTTTATGAAAAAAATATTTGTTTATAATCGAAGCACGTTTCAAGTTGCTTATTGAATGTACAGTCCGTAACAACCCATACAAGATTTACCCCACCCGCTTTCAAGCAACGGCCAGGAAGTGGGAAGGGATAACGCTATTTGAAAGGGTGAGTAAATGGGTAAGAACAAGTTGACTATGGCACAAGCACTCGTCAAGTTTCTAGATAACCAGTATCTGCTGGTCGACGGTGTTGAAACCAAGTTCGTAAAGGGTATTTTTGCTATTTTCGGCCACGGTAACGTACTCGGCCTGGGCCAGGCGCTGGAGCAAGACTGTGGCAGCCTGCTGGTGCATCAGGGGCGTAATGAGCAGGGCATGGCGCATGCCGCCACCGGTTTTGCCAAGCAGAAGCTCCGCCAGCAGATCTATGCCTGTACTTCCTCCATCGGCCCTGGTGCAGCCAATATGATCACCGCGGCGGCCACCGCCACGGCTAACCGGATCCCTTTACTGCTGTTGCCTGGCGATGTTTATGCTTCGCGCCAGCCCGATCCGGTGTTACAGCAGATTGAGCAATCCTACGATCTCAGCATCAGCACTAACGACGCTTTCCGCGCTGTCAGCAAATACTGGGATCGCATTGTGCGCCCGGAACAGCTGATGAGCGCCTGTATCAATGCTATGCGCGTACTGACCGATCCGGCAGAAACCGGTGCCGTCACCTTATGTCTGCCGCAGGACGTGCAGGGCGAAGCCTACGATTACCCAGACTATTTCTTCCATAAGCGGCTACTCCGTCTTGAACGCCGCCCGGCAAGCGAAAGCATGCTGGCGGACGCGCTGGCATTGCTGGTAGGCAAGCGCAAACCATTGCTGATCTGCGGGGGCGGCGTGAAGTATTCGCAGGCCGGGCAGGCGCTGCAGCAGTTTGCCGAACGGTTCCATATACCCTTTGCCGAAACCCAGGCCGGGAAAGGCACGGTGCTTTCAGCTCATCCTTATAATGTTGGCGGCATTGGCGAAACTGGCTGTCTGGCGGCGAATATGTTGGCCAGGCAGGCCGATCTGGTGATTGGTATCGGTACCCGCTATAGCGATTTTACCACCTCGTCCAAATGGCTGTTCCAAAACCCGGATGTGTCCTTCCTTAACATCAACGTCAGCGCGTTTGATGCGGGCAAACTGGACGGCTTACAGCTCTTGGCGGATGCCCGTACGGCTCTGGATTCTCTCGGTACGCTGTTGGCACAGGCGGATTACCGCTCCGGCTGGCAAGAGTCCATCGCTGAGGCGCTCGAGGAGCAGCAAAAAGAAACCTCACGCGTCTATCAGGTGACCTATTCCGGGGAAGGTTTTGTGCCTGAAATCGACGATAGCCTCGATCGGGAGCGCGTATTCGCCGAATTCATTGAAAAGACCGGCTCAGTTTTAACCCAAAGCCGGGTGCTGGGGGTACTCAATCAGCATCTGCCACAGGACAGCGTCATCGTCGCCGCTGCTGGCAGCCTGCCGGGGGATTTGCAGCGTGTCTGGCAAAACCGGGGCGAACAGGGTTATCACGTTGAATACGGTTACTCCTGCATGGGCTATGAGGTCAACGCCGCGTTAGGCGTCAAGCTGGCGGAACCACAGCGTGAAGTCTACGCGATGGTTGGGGATGGGGCGTTTATGATGCTGCATTCCGAACTGGTCACCGCCATTCAGGAAGGTTGCAAAATCAACGTGGTGTTGTTTGACAACATGACGAATGGTTGCATCAACAATCTGCAGATGGGGCACGGTATGGGCAGTTACACCACCGAATTCCGCTTCCGCAACCCGCAAGGGGGCAAGCTGGATGGCAATTTTGTGCCGGTCGACTTCGCCATGCTGGCAGCCGCTTACGGTTGCAAAACCTACCGCGTAACCACCGAACAGCAACTGATTGAAGCGCTGGAAGATGCCCGTAACCAAACGGTTTCTACCCTGCTGGATATCAAAGTGCTGCCGAAAACCATGGTGCACAACTATCTCAGCTGGTGGCGCGTGGGCGGTGCCCAGGTGGCCGAAAGTGAAAAAATCATCGCAGTCGCCCGCAAGCTGCAAGAGAACATCGATAAAGCCCGCGACTACTGATAACAAACGTCTACTGTCTACGAGGATAGCGAACATGACATTGAATATTGGAGTTATTGGTACCGGAGCCATCGGCAGGGATCACATTCGCCGTTGTAGCAAAGTGCTGCAGGGCAGCCGTGTGGTGGCGGTAAATGACATCAACAAGGAAAGTGCCGCCAAGGTTGTCAGTGAACTGAAGCTGGATGCCAAGGTGTATGACAACGGCCATGATTTGATCAATTCCGCAGACGTGCAGGCGGTGCTGGTTACATCATGGGGGCCAAGCCATGAAGCGTTTGTGCTTGCCGCCATTGCCGCTGGCAAGCCGGTATTTTGTGAAAAACCGCTGGCGGTGACGGCGCAGGGTTGCAAGAACATCGTCGAAGCCGAAGCCAAACACGGCAAACGCCTGGTGCAGGTAGGCTTTATGCGCCCTTACGATCAAGGTTATCGGGCACTGAAACAGGTGCTGGCAAGCGGCCAGATCGGCGAACCGCTGATGCTGCACTGTGCCCACCGCAACCCAAGGGTGGGCGAAGCCTATACCACGGATATGGCCATTACCGACACGCTGATTCATGAGATAGACGTGCTGCGCTGGCTGCTGGATGACGATTATGTCTCGGTGCAGGTGGTGTTCCCGCGTAAAAGCACCAAGGCCTTTCCGCATCTTAGAGATCCGCAGATTGTGTTGATGGAAACGGCCAAAGGCACCCGTATCGACGTCGAAATCTTTGTGAATTGCCAATACGGTTACGACATTCAGTGCGAAGTGGTAGGGGAGAGCGGCATTGCCAAACTGCCAGAACCTTCGTCGGTGCAAATGCGCAGTGGCGCCAAGCTTTCCACCGAGATCCTGGTCGACTGGAAAGACCGGTTTATTGATGCCTATGATGTTGAGCTGCAAGCCTTTATCAACGATGTGCAGGAAGGCAGGCTAACCGGTCCTTCTGCCTGGGATGGTTATGCGGCTGCGGTAACGGCGGATGCCTGTATTGCTGCACAGCTCAGCGGCGAAGTCGTACCGATCACGTTACCTGTCCGCCCTGGTTTCTACGGTAAATAATTTCCCTGGCCAGACCGGCGAGGAAGAGGGCCGGCAGCGCCTGAATGATTGAGGCTGAAAATGAATAAAGACCACGTAAAGCTGGCTATCGCCCCGATTGGCTGGACGAATGACGATATGCCTGAGCTAGGTAAAGAAAATACGTTCCAGCAGTGCGTCAGTGAAATGGCATTGGCTGGCTTCACCGGCAGCGAGGTGGGCAGCAAATACCCACGCGACCCCAAGGTGTTGAAACCGATGCTGGATATCCGCGGCATCCAGATTTGTAATGCCTGGTTCAGCACCTATTTTGCCGATGGCCTGAAGGAAAAAACCATCGATGAATTCGTTAATCATATGAACTTCCTGCATGCCATGGGGGCGAAAGTGATTGGCTGTTCTGAGCAGAGCAAGAGCATTCAGGGCACTGCCAAGGCAGTATTTGCAGAGAAGCCTAACTTCAGTGATGAAGAGTGGCAGTGGGTGGCGCAAGGGTACAATGAGCTGGCGAAAATTGCCGCGGGCAAGGGAATGCAAGTCTGTTTGCATCACCATATGGGAACCGGTATCCAGACTACCGAAGAGATCGACCGCTATATGAGCATGGTAAATGACGATGTTTACCTGCTTTTTGATACCGGACATGCCTATTATTCTGAAGGTAGCCAACAGGCGATGCTGGCGATCCTGGAGAAATATCTGCCGCGTATCAATCATGTGCATTTGAAAGACGTGCGTGACGAAGTAGTGGCAGAGGTGAAGGCCAATAAGCTGAGTTTCCTGGATGGGGTGAAAAAAGGCACTTTCACCGTGCCTGGAGATGGCGCGATCGATTTCCGGCCAGTGTTCAAGCTGCTGGACCAACGGGGCTATAAAGGATGGATGGTGGTAGAGGCCGAGCAGGATCCGGCACTGGCCAATCCGTTTGAGTACGCAGTGAAAGCACGTTGCTATATCCGGGAAACTACCGGGCTGTAAGTCATTTTATGGGTATTGCGGTGTGTATGAGAGGGGGTGAACCTGGGATCGCCCCCTTTTGGTTTATGCGCTTTTAAAACGGCTCTATGATCCCGTTGATATTATCGCGCAATGTGTTCTCTGGTATCCGGCCTATGCCCTGAGCCTGCGCAACCTCGAAGAGGTGATGGCAGAGTGCGGCATTGTCGTTGACTGTCTATTTTTGCTAACTTCTCGGCGCTAATGTGAAAGAACCCTCCACTTGTCGTATTCGCCAGCAACTATAAGAACGGCAGCATTCTTGCACTTCGATGAACGTCCGGAGAGCGATATTCAAAATTGCCCTCATAAACTCTCGTCCTACAGATGAAGGAATTTGCCGACATCAATATAAGGACTCTCTGATTTTAACCTCCTATTAACAGGGTAATAATATAGTCCTCTTAACGCGATACATTGGTAGATTTTCTTAATCTATATTTCCTAAGAGAATTCCATTTTTTATGGATTTATAGTTTTCAACTATCAAAAACCCGCGGATAAGAAAAATTTCACGCAATATCAACACGGATAATTAATCTCTATTTCTGCTTGTTTGGTGGTGTATGACACCATTTTGTGTTGGGAACTTTCAGATTGGCATCTGTTTTTAACAAAAAACAGAGTGTGCGATTGATATTATTCTGTCGAGAGAATGCTATGTTTTTTTTAATGCCGTCATTCTGGATCTTCTGTAGATTTAAAAAAGCATGAGGCTTATCACAGACACGGAACGATGACAGAGAATACATCAAAAAAGGACAGCTTTATGGATTTATCACACTCCGTCATCTCTGATGACAATTTTTATTGCCGGTATCAATGATGTACAGACTATTAACGTTACTGTCGCTGTGGATGTTTGCCGGTGTCGCGCAGGCATGGAACTGCACCACGATGCAACCCTCTACTGTCGTGTCACCGCAGAATGTGACGATCGGACGTGACCTGCCCATTGGCTCGCTCATTGGTACCCAAATTGTCACCCCCTATCAATACGTACAATTGTGTTGACCATGAAGACGGTGTGATTGCAAGTCAAACCTTTGGCATCAAGGCTTACGGGACTTTCGATTCCATGCTCAATGGCCGCCGGATCTATAAAACCAACGTGCCGGGCGTGGGATATTCCATCAGCGGGATAACCTCACATTGTGCAGGGGGCACGGGTTTCATCTCCGGCAGCAACACCATACGTGGCCAGGCGGATACACTGAAGCTCTGTGAGAGTTCAACGGGCATGGTCGCGCCGCAGTTGGTGGGGAACCTGCTGATTGCTTATTTTAAAACCGCCTCCGTGACGGGCTCGGGGACCGTTTCCGGCGGCCCGGTTGGCGCTTTCGTACTGCTCAACAACTTGGTCATTATGGCGGAGCCGGAAGCGGTCGTCAGCATTAACGCGTTTAATATCACTTCCGCGGCTTGCACGTTGAACACCACCAACATTCCGGTCGATATGAAAGAAGTGCCGAAAAAGAATTTTAACGGCAAGAACTCCACTCCGGGAGACAACCATACGAAATCCTTCAACCTGCCCATGAACTGCGACGCCGGTATAAAAGTCAAAATAAGAATGGAGGGGGATATTTTCGATGCGGCAAAAGGTGTGGTGAACGTTGCCAGCGGCGCTGGCGCGGCGACCGGGGTTGGGATCCAACTGTTGCGCAATGATCAACCGATGCCATTGGGTGAAGATATTGAGTTGGGCTCGATTTCCACCAATGGCGCTTTTTCGGTGCCATTAAAAGCGCGGTATTACCAGACGGGAGATCATATCACTTCGGGTAAGGCCAACGGCATGATGTCTTTCACTATGACCTATCAGTGAGCGGCTTACTGGGGGAATGAGGTTTTGGGGGCTGTCGCATTAAGAGCTTGTCAGATAATAGGCTGTTTTATTTCGTTGTTATCTGACCCTGTCGGCCAGACTATCGGCTGTCTTTTTTTGCTAACGTCTTAACGCTAATGCGACAGAGCCCGTTGTAGCGTGTCGCGGTAAACGGCAGGATGCGAGATTCGCTGATACAAGGCTTCCGCATCTTTACTTTCCACGTGACGGACCACAATCTCGCCCACTTTTTCTTCTCCTCTGCGTTTACCTTTTGAATAACCACTAAAATTATCTGTTTACCTTGCCGAGCCAATTTTATTTCCAATTGGTCAAAAAAACGCTTTACAGGTGAGAATGATAATGATTATTATTGTCATGCGTTCAGAGAGAGTTTCAACCTTTGATACTGTTTTCTGAAGGCACGACATTGCTCACATTGCTTCCAGTATTTACTTAGCCAGCTCGGGTGCTGGCTTTTTTTGCCTGAATTCTGTGCCTGCCGATTAAACAAATTCCCTGCAATTCCTCTTAAAACTTCATCTAATTTTTTGAACAGAGGGGTTAGATTTTTACGCTTTCATATTCTGCTGCCAGGGCTAGACTGTAGAAAACGTTGAGGAGAGTTGAATATGATTTATTTACGTAAGGCACAAGATCGCGGTCATGCAAATCATGGTTGGCTGGACAGCTGGCACACCTTCTCATTTGCCAACTATTACGATCCAGACTTTATGGGGTTCTCGGCGCTGCGGGTGATCAACGAAGATGTGATCGATGCAGGCCAGGGCTTTGGTACTCACCCGCATAAAGACATGGAAATCCTGACCTACGTGCTTAGCGGTACGGTGGAACATCAGGACAGCATGGGCAATAAAGAACAGATTAATGCCGGTGAGTTCCAGATCATGAGCGCAGGTACTGGCGTGCGTCACTCTGAGTACAACGCCAACAGCGATCGTCCGTTGCATCTCTATCAGATCTGGATTATCCCGGATCAGGTCGGGCTGGAGCCTCGTTATGAGCAGCGTATGTTCGACGCGCCGCAGGGCCGCCAACTGGTGTTGTCCCCGGATGCCAGAGAAGGGTCGCTGAAAGTGTTCCAGGACATGACGTTGTCGCGTTGGGCGCTGAATAAAGATGAGCAGTCTGAGTATCCAATCCAGGCACAGCGCCGCATTTGGGTCCAGGTGGTGCGCGGTAACGTGACGATCAACGGGCAGAAAGCCGGTATTAGCGATGCGTTGGCGATTTGGGATGAGAGTGCATTGTCGATTCATGCCGATGAAGACAGCGAGATTTTACTGTTTGATCTGCCGCCGGTGTGATTTGCGGAGGGTAGCCAGGGCTCAGCATGCTGAGCCCTTTTTTGAGCCTGGTTGCCGTATAACCAACAATACCGGTAAGCCGTTTTTTTGTTAAACTGAGCGCCCAATCACGGTTAGCCAGTTCATTGATAATGAAGAAAAAACGGCCGGTACTTCAAGACGTCGCAGATCAGGTTGGCGTTACCAAGATGACGGTAAGCCGCTATTTGCGTAACCCAGATCAGGTTTCCGCCGCTTTGCAGCAAAAAATTGCGCTGGCGCTGGATGAACTTGGCTATATTCCCAACCGCGCGCCGGATATTCTTTCCAACGCCACCAGCCGTGCGATCGGAGTGTTATTACCTTCGCTGACCAACCAGGTTTTCGCCGAAGTGCTGCGTGGGATCGAGAGCGTGACCGATGCGCATAATTACCAGACCATGCTGGCGCACTACGGTTATTTGCCGGAGCGTGAAGAAGAGCGCCTGACGTCGCTATTTTCTTATAATATCGA
This sequence comes from Serratia sp. L9, assembly GCF_050632285.1. Classification (NCBI taxonomy): domain Bacteria; kingdom Pseudomonadati; phylum Pseudomonadota; class Gammaproteobacteria; order Enterobacterales; family Yersiniaceae; genus Serratia; species Serratia sp. L9. The sequence continues at coordinate 1,452,968 of NZ_CP192591.1, forward strand.
TGGGCTGATCCTCTCTGAACGACACCACACGCCACGTACACTGAAGATGATCGAAGTCGCGGGGATCCCGGTGGTTGAGCTGATGGACTGCGTATCGCCCTGCATCGATCTGGCGGTAGGGTTCAACAACTTTGAAGCGGCACGCCAGATGACCCAGCAAATTATCGCTCGTGGCCATCGCCACGTGGTGTACTTTGGTGCGCGTCAGGATGAGCGTACCATTATCAAGCAGCAGGGTTACGAACAGGCAATGCGTGAGTCGGGCCTTGAAACCTACAGCGTCATGACCGCACGTTCTTCTTCCTATTCTGCTGGCAGTGAAATGTTGCGTGAGGCGCAGCGGGATTACCCGCAAATCGACAGTATTTTTGCACCAACGACGATCTGGCGATCGGCGCGGCGTTTGAATGCCAGCGTCAGGGGTTGTCGATCCCGCAGGATATGGCGATTGCCGGTTTCCACGGCCATGATATCGGCCAGGTGATGGTGCCGAAGCTGGCCAGCGTTCTGACGCCGCGTGAGCATATGGGCCAGCTTGCAGCGGAGCGCCTGTTGGCACGTCTGCGTGGAGAAACCGTTTCCCCTCGCATGGTGGACGTTGGTTTTACCGTGGCACCTGGCGGCAGCATCTAAAGCTGGGCGCGGCATTGGCTGCGCCCAGGGCCATCAGCTTATGGCTTCAGTGCGGCAACACAGCGGCTGACCACCCCTTCGATATCAGTATCAATATCAACGCAAATCACGTCTTGTTCATCGGCGGCGGGTTCTTCCAGCGCGTCAAACTGGCTCTTCAGTAGCTCGGTAGGCATAAAGTGCCCGGAGCGGGCCTGCAGACGGGCCAGGATCACATCAAAGCTGCCCTTCAGATAGACAAAAACCATGTTGTCGTTATCCTGGCGCAGCAGATCGCGATAGCGGCGTTTCAGCGCCGAGCAGACAATAATCCCGGTTTCGTTTTTATGGTTCAGGCTGTATGCCGCATCGTTAAGGCGTTGTAGCCATGGGGCGCGATCATCGTCGTTCAACGGTTGCCCACTGGCCATCTTCTGGATATTGGCTCTGGGATGCAAATCATCGCCATCAATAAATTTTGCCTGGATTTCTCTTGCTACAGCCGCGCCAATCGTGGATTTACCACTGCCGGAGACGCCCATCAAGATGATGCTTTTTCCCGCCATAAGTTTGATCTCTATCTCAGAATACGAATTTTGCCTTGGTCGATGGTTCCGAATCTTATCATGTTACCGGTATCATGATACGGGTAACAAATGGAGATGTGACTGTTATCACAAAGGATAGACCAAGGGGAGAACCCTCATCTTTCGGGCTGCTACGTTGTGAGTTGTGAGCTGGTTCCATTGGGTTACCGCTGTACTCAACTGCCTATTTAAAACACCAGGATAGGGCCAAACAAAATACCCACTTTCGCCGCTGTGTTGCGAAGAGGCCAAGTGATAAAAAGAGTTGGAGAAAAATTATGCCATTAGTGATTGTTGCCGTCGGCGTAGCCATGCTACTGCTGCTGATGATCCGCTTTAAACTGAACGGCTTTATCTCGCTTATTCTGGTCGCTCTGGCGGTCGGTGTCATGCAAGGCATGCCGGTAGACAAGGTGATAAGTTCTATCAAGGCCGGTGTTGGCGGTACGCTGGGTGGCCTGGCGCTGATTATGGGCTTCGGCGCCATGCTCGGTAAGCTGCTGGCGGACTGCGGTGGTGCGCAGCGTATTGCCACCACGTTGATTGCCAAATTTGGTAAACAGCATATCCAATGGGCGATCGTGTTGACCGGTTTCACCGTCGGTTTTGCTCTGTTTTATGAAGTGGGCTTCGTGCTGTTGCTGCCGTTGGTGTTCACCATTGCGGCCTCTGCGCGTATCCCATTGTTATATGTCGGGGTGCCGATGGCCGCAGCCCTGTCTGTAACCCACGGCTTCCTGCCGCCGCACCCGGGCCCGACCGCTATCGCGACCATCTTCCATGCCGATATGGGTAAAACCCTGCTGTACGGCACTTTGCTGGCGATCCCAACGGTGATCCTGGCAGGCCCGGTCTATGCCCGCTTCCTGAAAGGGATCGATAAGCCGGTTCCGGTTGGTCTGTACAACCCGAAAACCTTTACCGAAGAAGAAATGCCAGGCTTTGGTGTCAGCGTGGCGACCGCTCTGGTGCCGGTGATCCTGATGGCGCTGCGCGCCGTGGCAGAAATGATCTTGCCCAAGGGGCATGTGTTCCTGCCTTATGCCGAGTTCTTTGGTGACCCGGTTATGGCAACGCTGATCGCGGTGCTGATTGCCATCTTCACCTTCGGCCTGAACCGTGGCCGTACTATGGATGAAGTGATGGGCACCATCAGTGACTCCATCAAAATCATTGCCATGATGCTGTTGATTATCGGCGGTGGTGGTGCATTCAAACAGGTGCTGGTAGACAGCGGTGTAGAGCAGTACATTGCGGCAATGATGCATGGCAGCAACGTTTCACCTATCCTGATGGCCTGGTCGATTGCCGCATTACTGCGTATTGCTCTGGGCTCCGCTACCGTAGCCGCTATCACTGCCGGGGGCATCGTGGCTCCGCTGATCGCCACTACCGGTGCCAGCCCTGAGCTGATGGTGATTGCAGTCGGTTCGGGCAGCGTGATTTTCTCTCACGTTAACGATCCTGGTTTTTGGTTGTTCAAGGAATACTTCAACCTGACCATTATGGAAACCATCAAATCCTGGTCCGTGCTGGAAACCATCATTTCGGTCTGTGGCCTGATTGGCTGCCTGCTGTTGGCGATGGTGATTTAAGCCTGAGCCGTGGAGCGCAGCACCGTACAGCACTATGCTGCGCTCCTGCGGTTACAGTTTCAGATAAGCCCGAATTCCGTCCAGGAACATCTGGGTAGAGAGCATCACCAGAATCAATCCCATCAACCTTTCCAATGCGCTGACGCCTTTGTTGCCCAGCAACCGCAGGAACAGGTTCGACATCAACAGGATGGCGGCAGACAACCCCCAGGCAATCAGCAATGCCCCCACCAGATGCGAAAGCTGGTTCGGGTATTGGTGCGAAAGCAGCATCAGCGTCGCCAGAATTGAAGGCCCGGCCACCAACGGAATAGCCAGTGGCACCAGAAAAGGTTCCTCACCGGCCGAAAGGCCGCTACTGCTCCCTTCCTGAGTAGGGAAAATCATCTTGATGGCGATCAGGAACAGGATAATCCCGCCGGAGATTGAAACGGTCTCGGTGCGCAGATTAAGGAAGGCCAGAATACGTTCACCGGCAAACAGGAACACCAGCATCAACAGCAGGGCGATCAGCAGCTCGCGGATCAGCACCACCCGGCGGCGGCGGGGTTCCAGATGTTTAAGTACCGACATGAAAATCGGCAGATTGCCCAGTGGATCCATGATTAAAAACAGCAACACCGTTGCCGAAATCATCTCAGTCATCATTACCTCAAAACCAGAAAAAACGAGCTAAAACCCCGGCCCATTAGATGCATTGCTTAGAATTGCCCGCCTATCGAATAAATTCACTTTGCGCCCGCGCCGACATTTTGTAAGGTGGGGAGATAGTCACATAACTTATATACCTTATGAATTTCAAGTTGCAGCTGGTGCAGGTAACAACGTTGCAGTTTGAAAGGCGACGGGTATAACTTAACTCTATCTCTTGCCCTTCCTTGAAAGGCTTTGAGTATAGTCATCCTCCAAGGCAGGACTGTAAATATGAAAAACGTTGGTTTCATTGGTTGGCGTGGCATGGTCGGCTCCGTGCTCATGCAGCGTATGGCTGAAGAGCGCGATTTTGACGCTATTCACCCGGTATTTTTCTCTACCTCACAACTTGGCGCTTCCGCTCCGGCGTTTGGCGGCAAACAAAGCACGCTGCAGGATGCCTATGATATTGAGGCGTTGAGCGCGCTCGATATCATTATTACCTGCCAGGGGGTGATTACACCAATGAAATCTATCCAAAGCTGCGTGAAAGCGGCTGGCAGGGTTACTGGATTGATGCCGCTTCTTCACTGCGTATGAAAGATGATGCGATCATTATCCTCGATCCGGTAAACCACGCAGTGATCCAGGAAGGGCTGAACAAGGGGATCAAGACCTTTGTCGGCGGCAACTGCACCGTCAGCCTGATGCTGATGTCGCTGGGCGGTCTGTTTGCCAACAATCTGGTGGAGTGGGCATCTGTTGCCACCTATCAGGCGGCATCCGGTGGTGGCGCGCGGCATATGCGTGAACTGCTGACCCAGATGGGGATGCTGCATGCCGATGTGGCAAAAGAGCTGCAGGATCCGGCTTCGGCGATCCTGGATATTGAACGTAAAGTCACAGAGGCCACCCGCTCCGGCAAACTGCCAACCGATAACTTTGGCGTTCCTTTGGCTGGCAGCCTGATCCCGTGGATCGACAAGCAGCTGGATAATGGCCAGAGCCGCGAAGAGTGGAAAGGCCAGGCGGAAACCAACAAGATCCTCAATACTTCCGGCATTATTCCGGTAGACGGTTTGTGCGTTCGCGTCGGGGCACTGCGCTGCCATAGCCAGGCATTTACCCTGAAGCTGAAGCAAGATGTACCGTTGGCGGAGATCGAGCAATTGCTGGCAGCGCATAACGACTGGGTGCGGGTGATCCCGAACGACCGTGAACTGACCATGCGCGAACTGACGCCTGCAGCCGTAACGGGCACGCTGAACACGCCAGTTGGCCGTCTGCGCAAGCTGAATATGGGGCCGGAATACCTTTCCGCCTTCACCGTGGGCGATCAGCTATTGTGGGGCGCGGCAGAACCGCTGCGCCGCATGCTGCGTATCCTGCTCTAAGCTTAAGCTAAACTTCCTGAGGGCTGATCTCTTTCAGCCCTCTAAAGCCTTGTTTTTAAAATTTTCCCCTTTCGATCTCGCTTTGGATAAAGGCGATGAAACCGGGATAAATCCCACCTATAACATGATGATATCAATTCGATAACAACCGTCATGGTTGGCCTTTCCACAAGCGTTTAGATGAAAAATTTTCCTTCTCGACAAGGCAGTGCTTTTGGCTGGTTTGTCTATGCTTACAGGGTGGGGAAATAAATTCCCATCAAGGCTGAAGATTTGCCTGAAAAACAACCATAAAGAGCGAAATTATGACCTGGGCGGTGATCGATTAATCAATTACCGACCGAAATCACGCTTTAGGTAGCAAATGAATAGCATGATGGTGCAACGGCTGCTTTTTTGCTCTACGTAGCCCTAACAGAATCAGGCTCTTAATCAAAGGAAGAATGCCATGCCTGTACTTCCCGAACGTGACGTGATTAACCAGATAATCGCCGGTCACTATGCCGATCCTTTTGCATTGCTTGGCATGCATGTTACTGAACGCGGGCTGCAGATTTGTGCGCTGTTACCAGATGCTGGCACCGTGTGGCTTATAGAGAGTAAGACAGGTAAACGTCTGGTACAGCTTAATTGCGAAGATGCCCGTGGTTTCTTCAGCGCAATCGTGCCTCGCCGTAAAACTCCTTTCCGTTATCAACTTGAAGTCAGTTGGAGCGACCACCAGCAACTGCTGGAAGATCCCTACCGATTTGGCACTTTGCTGCAGGATATCGACAGCTGGCTACTGGCCGAAGGTACCCATCTGCGGCCTTACGAGCGGTTGGGCGCGCATCCCGGCGTGCTGGATAGTGTTGAAGGTGTCAGTTTTGCCGTTTGGGCGCCGAACGCCCAGCGAGTTTCCGTGGTGGGTGAGTTCAACTTCTGGGATGGCCGGCGCCATCCGATGCGCTTGCGCCAGGAAAACGGTATTTGGGAGCTGTTTTTACCGGGCGTGAAGGCCGGGCAGTTGTATAAATATGAGATTATCGACTGCTACGGCAATATACAGCTGAAAGCCGATCCTTATGCCTTTGAAGCGCAGATGCGGCCAGAAACGGCATCTCTGATTACGCCGCTGCCAGCCGTGGTCGAAAGCACCCCTGAAAGGCGACGGGCCAATGATTTTGACCGTCCGATCGCTATCTACGAAGTGCATCTGGGTTCCTGGCGCCGCCATACCGACAATAATTTCTGGCTCAGCTATCAAGAATTGGCTGAGCAGTTGATCCCTTACGTTAAAGAAATGGGTTTTACCCATATTGAGCTGCTGCCCATCAACGAACATCCGTTCGACGGTAGCTGGGGCTATCAGCCGCTGGGTATGTATGCGCCCACGCGCCGCTTCGGCACCCCGGCAGAGTTCAAGGCATTTGTGGCCGCTGCCCACGAGGCCGGGCTGAACGTGATCCTCGACTGGGTGCCGGGGCATTTTCCCAGCGATGCCCACGGCCTGGCGAACTTCGACGGCACCGCGCTGTATGAATATGCCGATCCCCGCGAAGGATTCCATCAGGACTGGAATACGCTGATCTACAACTATGGCCGCAATGAGGTACGCAACTATCTGGCGGGCAATGCGTTTTACTGGTTGGAGCGTTTTGGTATCGACGCTTTGCGTGTCGATGCGGTGGCGTCGATGATCTATCGCGACTACAGCCGTGCCGAAGGCGAGTGGGTGCCGAATTACTATGGCGGTAATGAGAACCTGGAGGCGATTTCCTTCCTGCGTTACACCAACCAGACGCTGGGTAAAGAGCTGCCTGGGGCGGTGACGCTGGCGGAAGAGTCGACGGATTACCCGGGGGTGACTTTGCCGCCGGATGCCAACGGTTTAGGTTTCCACTACAAGTGGGACCTCGGTTGGATGCATGACACGCTAAACTATATGAAGTGCGATCCGGTGCACCGTAAATATCATCACAACCTGATGACCTTCGGCATGCTCTACGCCTATACCGAAAACTTCGTGCTGCCGATTTCCCACGACGAAGTGGTGCATGGAAAACGTTCTATCCTGGATCGGATGCCGGGTGATGCCTGGCAGAAATTCGCCAACCTGCGGGCGTACTACGGTTTTATGTGGGCGCATCCGGGCAAGAAACTGCTGTTTATGGGCAGCGAGTTTGCTCAGGGGCGTGAATGGGATTTCGACAGCAGCCTGGATTGGCACCTGGTGGAAGGGCTGGACGGCTGGCATCACGGTGTCCAGCGGTTGGTGCGCGATCTTAACCACTGTTATCAGAATAATGCACCATTGTATGAGCGCGATTATCGCCCAGACGGCTTTGAATGGCTGGTGGTAGACGATCATGAAAACTCGGTATTCGCCTTTGCCCGTTACGACTCACAGGGGAATGAATTGATCGCTATCAGCAACTTTACTCCGGTGCCTCGCCCTAATTACCGCATCGGGATTTCCCGCTCCGGTGAATATCAGGAAATCCTGAATACCGACTCGCACCACTACCACGGCAGTAATGCCGGTAATCAGGGGCGGGTGATTTCTGAACCGGTAGGCAGCCATGGCCGTGAGCATTCGATCAGCGTGATGGTCCCGCCGTTGGCCACGGTTTACCTGCGGCGGGAGGTTTGATGATAGAGCTGACGCCGGGTCTCGCCGCGCCTTTAGGGGCTTATTACGACGGCAATGGCATCAACTTTACCCTGTTTTCCGCCCATGCCACACAGGTCGAACTTTGCCTGTTTGATGCGCAGCATCGTGAGACACGCATACCGCTGCCCGCCCGCAGCGGTGATATCTGGCACGGCTATTTACCTGGGGGAGAACCGGGGCTGCGTTATGGTTTTCGGGTGCATGGCCCGTTCGAACCGCAAAAAGGCTTGCGGTTTAACGCCAATAAGCTGTTGCTCGATCCAGCGGCTCGGGCGGTAGAGGGGCCGGTTGCGGACCACCTGCATCTGCATGGGGGATATGATCAGCCGGATCCCCAGGACAGCGCCCCATTGGTGCCAAAATGCGTGGTGATCGACCAACGTTACGACTGGGAGGACGATCGGCCGCCTGCTACCCCCTGGGGACAGACTATTATTTATGAAGCACACGTTCGCGGGTTGACGCTGCTGCATCCGGATATCCCGACGGTATTGCGTGGCAGTTTTGCCGCATTGGGTCATCCGGTGATGATTGCCTATTTCAAGCGGCTGGGTATTACGGCGCTTGAATTGCTACCGGTTCAGCAGCACACCACCGAACCGCGTCTGCAGCGTCTCGGGCTGATCAATTACTGGGGATACAACGTGCTGGCGCCTTTTGCGCCGGACAATCGTTACACCAGCCTGACCACCGGCATGACCCCACTGCGTGAATTTCGCGATGCGGTAAAAGCACTGCACAAGGCGGGGATCGAAGTGATCCTGGATGTGGTGTTTAACCACAGTGCAGAGTTGGATGTTGATGGGCCAACGCTGTCGCTGCGGGGGATTGATAACCCGAGTTACTACTGGCTAACCGACAATGGTGACTACGATAACGTTACCGGCTGCGGCAATACGTTGCGGCTGGATCGGCCAGCGGGTGTCGCGTGGGTGATGGATTGTCTGCGTTTTTGGGTGCGCGAATGCCATGTCGACGGTTTCCGTTTCGATCTTGGCACTGTTTTAGGCCGCACGCCGGAGTTTGACCGCGATGCACCGCTGTTTCAGGCGATGCTGGCGGACGATACGCTGGGGCGCTGCAAACTGATTGCCGAGCCTTGGGACATTGGCCCAGGGGGTATCAGGTTGGGGCGTTTCCTGGCCGTTTTGCTGAGTGGAATGACCATTTCCGTGATGATATCCGCCGTTTCTGGCTACAGAACGAGCTGTCACTTGGCCAGTTTGCCCAGCGTTTTGCCGCCTCCAGTGAGGTATTCAACCAACGTGGGCGCGCGCCCTATGCCAGCATCAATATGCTGACGGCCCACGACGGTTTTACCCTGCAGGATGTGGTGAGTTTTAACCAGAAGCATAATCAGCCCAATGGCGAAGGAAACCGCGATGGTAGTGACCGAAACTTTAGCTTTAACCACGGTATTGAAGGCCTGATTGCTGACGATGCCGTTTTGCGACACCGCAAGGCCAGCCAGCGGGTGCTTCTTGCCACGCTGATCCTGGCTCAAGGAACACCGATGTTGCTGGCCGGTGATGAGCACGGGCATAGCCAGCAAGGTAACAACAATGCTTACTGTCAGGATAACGAAACCACTTGGCTCGACTGGGCCAAGGCGGATGACTCACTCACCGCATACACAGCCGCGCTGATCCGCTTGCGCCAGCAGATCCCTGCTCTGCAGGGCGACCGCTGGTGGCAGGAGGGGGACGGCAGCGTGCAGTGGCTGAACGCGCAGGGGCAACCGCTCAGTGCGCAAGAGTGGGAACAGGGGGGCGCTATATGCAAATCCGCCTGTCGCAACGCTGGTTGCTGGTTTTCAATGCCACGCAGCAAGCCGTTGAGATGACGTTACCCGAGGGCGATTGGCAGGTTGTAGCCCCCTTTACTCAGGACAATTCGCAGGCGGTTTTACCTGCCTGGTGCCAGGTTGCGCATTCTCTTTGCGTGCTGGTAGATAAAAATTAAAAGGAGTCAGCTATGGTTAGATTTGAAAATAAAGACCCTCTGATGTTGGCGCGCCAATTGCCGAATAAAACCGTTGCCTTGATTCTGGCAGGTGGCCGTGGCTCGCGTTTGAAAGATTTAACGTCTACCCGGGCCAAGCCCGCGGTGCACTTTGGTGGTAAGTTCCGCATCATTGATTTTGCCATGTCGAATTGCCTGAATTCAGGGATCCGCCGTATGGGCGTGATCACCCAATATCATTCTCATACCTTGGTGCAGCATATTCAGCGCGGCTGGTCGTTCCTCAACGAAGAGATGAACGAATTTGTCGATCTGCTGCCTGCCCAGCAACGCCTGAGCACCGAGCATTGGTACAAAGGCACCGCAGATGCGGTTTACCAGAACCTTGATATTATCCGCCGCTATGAAGCGGAGTACGTGGTGATCCTGGCAGGCGACCATATTTATAAAATGGATTACTCGCGCATGCTGATCGACCATGTGGAGAAGGGCGCGGAATGTACTGTCGCCTGTATTCCGGTACCGCGTAAGGAAGCCAGCGAGTTTGGGGTCATGAAGGTTGACGATAATGACCTGATCCTCGAGTTCCTTGAAAAACCGGCGGATCCACCGGCCATGCCTGGCGATCCTGATATGTCGCTGGCCAGTATGGGCATCTATATTTTCAACGCCAGCTACCTGTATAAGCTGCTGGAAGAGGACATGTCGACGCCGGGTTCCACCCATGACTTCGGTAAGGATCTGATCCCTAAAATCACTGCGCAAAAAGCTGCCTGGGCTCATCCATTTACGATTTCCTGCGTGACTTCCAATGCCGATCTTCCGCCGTATTGGCGTGACGTTGGTACGCTGGAAGCCTACTGGCGAGCCAACCTCGATCTGGCTTCGGTTACCCCAGAACTGGATATGTATGACCGCGCCTGGCCGATTCGTACCTATATGGAGCCGCTGCCGCCAGCCAAATTTGTACAGGACCGTTCCGGTAGCCACGGGATGACCATGAACTCGCTGGTTGCTGGTGGCTGTATTGTTTCCGGCTCGGTGGTGGTGCATTCGGTGCTGTTCTCGCGGGTGCGGGTGAACTCTTTCTGTACTATCGACTCTTCCATATTACTGCCAGATGTGAATATTGGCCGCTCTTGCCGTCTGCGCCGCTGCATCATTGATCGTGCCTGTCATATTCCGGAAGGGATGGTGATTGGTGAAAACGCTGAAGATGACAGCAAGCGTTTTTATCGCTCGGAAGAGGGCATTGTGTTGGTCACGCGTGAGATGTTGTCGAAACTGTAGTTATTACGCATGCCAAACCGAGGGCGCAGCCAGTGCGCCCTCTATCTCTGCAAATTAGTTTTTGCCGAATTCCAGGAGTGATAATGCAGGTTTTACACGTATGTTCTGAAATGTTTCCGCTGCTTAAAACCGGTGGGCTTGCAGACGTGGTTGGCGCATTACCGGCAGCACAAATTGCCGAGGGAGTGGACGTTCGGGTGCTGTTACCGGCTTTCCCAGACGTGCGTAATGGTATCCCGGATACCGTGTTGGTGGCCGAGATCGATTCTTTTGCCGGGCGGGTTGGCCTGCGTTACGGCACCTATCATGGGGTGGGTGTTTATCTTATCGATGCCCCCTGGCTTTATGATCGGCCGGGCAGCCCGTACCATGATCAGTCGATGAATGCTTACCCGGACAACCACCGCCGCTTTGCCTTACTGGGCTGGATGGCATGTGAGCTGGCGAAGGGGCTGGATCATTACTGGCGGCCAAAACTGGTGCATGCCCATGACTGGCATGCCGGCTTGGCCTGCGCCTACCTGGCGGCCAATGGTCACCCGGCTCGCTCGATCTTCACCGTGCACAATCTGGCCTACCAGGGGCTGTTCTCTGCTCATCATATGCAAGAGCTCTGGCTGCCGTCGTCGTTTTTGAATATCTATGGCCTGGAGTTTTATGGGCAGATGTCCTTCCTGAAGGCCGGCCTGTTTTACGCCGACCATATCACCACCGTCAGCCCAACCTATGCGCGTGAAATCACGCGGGTGGAGTTCGGTTACGGCATGGAAGGGCTGCTGCAGGAGCGCCAGCGGCAGGGCCGGTTGAGCGGTATTCTCAACGGAGTTGACGAGAAGATCTGGAACCCGGCACATGATGCGCGCCTGCCAGCGCGCTACAATGCCGATAACCTGAAAAATAAAGCCAAGAACAAAGTCCATCTGCAAAAAGCGATGGGATTGACGGTGGATGAGTCGTTGCCGCTATTTGCTGTGGTCAGCCGCCTGACCAACCAGAAAGGGTTGGATCTGGTACTGGAGGCGCTGCCAGCCTTGCTGGATCAAGGAGGTCAACTGGTGCTGTTGGGGGCCGGTGATGCGGTATTGCAGCAAGCTTTCCTGGCGGCTGCGGCCGATTATCCAGAGCAGGTCGGCGTGCAGATTGGCTACCACGATGCTTTCTCCCACCGCATTATTGGCGGAGCAGATGTGATCCTGGTGCCAAGCCGTTTCGAGCCTTGCGGGTTAACGCAGCTTTATGGCCTGAAATATGGCACTTTGCCACTGGTGCGCCGCACCGGTGGGCTGGCAGATACGGTGGTGGATTGTGCGCTGGAAAACCTGGCCGACGGAACCGCCAGTGGATTTGTGTTTGATGATTGTGATGCCGTAGCCCTGGGCAATGCCATTCGGCGTGCCCTGGTATTGTGGAGCAGGCCAAGACATTGGCATCACGTACAACGCCACGCCATGGGTCTGGATTTTGGCTGGCAAGTCGCGGCAAAGGAATATCTGTCGCTTTATCAACGCTTGTTGTAATCACGCACTTGGGATTGAATTACTATGACTTCACCGTTTAGTTACACCTCACCCACGGTCAGTGTTGAAGCGCTGAAACATTCTATCGCCTATAAACTGATGTTTATTGTCGGCAAGGATCCGGCTATCGCCACCCAGCACGACTGGCTTAATGCCGTGTTGTTTGCGGTGCGCGACAGGATGGTGGAACGCTGGTTGCGCTCTAACCGCGCTCAGCTTTCGCAAGATGTCCGTCAGGTTTATTACCTGTCGATGGAGTTTCTGCTTGGCCGCACGCTGTCGAATGCATTGTTATCCATGGGGATTTACCAGGATATTGAAGATGCGCTGGACGAAATGGGCCTGAGCCTGAGCGAATTGCTTGAAGAGGAAAACGATCCAGGCCTGGGCAATGGCGGCTTGGGCCGGTTGGCGGCCTGCTTCCTGGATTCGTTGGCGACGCTGGCACTGCCAGGGCGTGGCTACGGGATCCGTTACGAATACGGCATGTTCAAGCAGAACATGGTTAATGGCCAGCAGATGGAATCACCGGATTACTGGCTGGAGTATGGTAACCCGTGGGAGTTCCCGCGCCACAATACCCGCTATAAAGTGCGTTTTGGCGGCCGCATTCAGCAGGAAGGAGCCAAGGCCCGCTGGGTAGAGACCGAAGAGATCCTGGCGATTGCCTATGATCAGGTGATCCCTGGGTTTGATACTGACGCCACCAACACGCTGCGCTTGTGGAGCGCCCAGGCCAGTAACGAAATTAACCTGGGTAAATTCAACCAGGGCGACTATTTTGCCGCCGTAGAGGATAAAAACCACTCCGAGAACGTTTCGCGCGTGCTTTATCCCGATGACTCCACCTATTCGGGGCGGGAGTTGCGCTTGCGGCAGGAGTATTTCCTGGTTTCGGCGACCATCCAGGATATTCTCAATCGCCATTGGACGATGCACAAAACCTTCGACAATCTGGCCGACAAGATTGCCATCCACCTCAATGATACCCATCCGGTGTTGTCTATCCCCGAGCTGATGCATGTGCTGATCGACGAGCACAAATTCAGCTGGCTGGACGCTTGGGCGGTGGTGGAAAAGGTGTTCTCCTACACCAACCATACCCTGATGAGCGAAGCGCTGGAAACCTGGCCGGTCGATATGCTCGGCAAGATCCTGCCGCGCCATTTGCAGCTTATTTTCGAGATCAACGATCATTTTCTCAAGTACGTCAAACAGGTGGTCCCGGGCGATAATGCCTTGCTGGCGCGGGTATCCCTGATCGATGAAATCAATGGGCGGCGGGTACGGATGGCGTGGCTGGCCGTGGTAGCCAGCCATAAGGTGAATGGCGTATCAGCATTGCACTCCGAACTGATGGTGCAATCCCTGTTTGCCGATTTTGCCCGTATCTTCCCAGGCCGTTTCTGTAATAAAACCAACGGGGTGACACCGCGCCGCTGGCTTGGATTGGCCAACCGGCCACTGTCGAAGGTGCTGGATGACAGCATCGGCCATAACTGGCGTACCGACCTCAGCCAACTCGGCGAAATCAAACCTAATGTGGATTACCCGAGCTTCCTGCTGGCGGTTCAGGCCGCTAAACGGCAGAACAAAGAGCGGCTGGCCAGCTACATTGCCAAAAAGCTTAATGTGGTGGTCAACCCGGATGCGTTGTTCGACGTGCAGATCAAACGTATCCATGAATACAAGCGGCAGTTGCTCAACGTACTGCATGTGATCACGCGATATAACCGCTTCTTGCAGGATCCCCAAGCCAAACGCGTACCGCGCGTGGTGATTTTTGGCGGGAAAGCCGCCTCGGCCTATTATGCCGCTAAACAGATCATCCGCCTGATCAACGATGTGGCGAAGGTGATCAACAACGATCCACGGGTGCATGATGATTTGAAAGTGGTGTTTATCCCTAACTATGGGGTGAGCCTGGCACAGATGATCATTCCGGCGGCAGACCTCTCCGAACAGATCTCGCTGGCGGGGACCGAGGCGTCAGGGACCAGTAACATGAAGTTTGCGCTCAACGGTGCCTTGACCATCGGCACGCTGGACGGTGCCAACGTCGAGATGCTGGAGCATGTAGGTGAAGAGAATATCTTTATCTTCGGCAACACCGCCGAACAGGTGGAGGCGCTGCGCCGCAATGGCTACAACCCACGTCAGTATTATGAGCAGGATGAAGAACTGCATCTGGCTCTGACGCAGATCGCAACCGGTGTGTTCAGCCCTGAAGAGCCAAAGCGTTACACCAGCCTGTTTGATTCATTGGTCAATCTGGGGGATCACTACCAGTTGCTGGCGGATTATCGCAGCTATGTGGATACGCAGGACAAGGTGGATGAGGTGTATCTCAATCAGGATGATTGGACCCGGCGCGCGATATTGAATATCGCCAATATGGGCTATTTCTCTTCTGACCGCACGATCCAGGAATACGCAGACGAGATCTGGGATATCAAACCGATAAAGTTGTAATAGCCAAGGGCCGGTTACCCGGCCCTCGGATCGGCATCTCATGCTCTTCGGGCCCAGCATGCTGGGCCTGCTTCGTTTAAGAAGCCAATGACAATGCTTTGGGTTTCGCGTGTTCTGCCAGCCAGGTTTTCACCCGCGCCTGCTGAGCTTCACTGAGCCACATACCCAGCTTGGTGCGGCGCCAGATAGCATCGTCCAGTTCGGTAACCCACTCTTTATCAACCAGATAACGCAGCTCCGCTTCGTACAGATCGTGGCCGAAATCCTCACCCAGATCGCTCAGACTGCCTGCATTGGCCAGGATCAGTTCGCTGTGGCTACCATAGGTGCAGGCGTAGCGGCGTGCCAGTGACTCGGTTAACCAGCCGTGTTGGCGGCGCAGCTTGGCGGCATAGCTATCACGGTCACCACCGATGTTGCCACCTGGCAGAGAACCGTTTTTGGTCCATGCCGGGCCGCAGCCCGGGTAATAGTGAGCCAGTTTTTCCATCGCATGCTCTGCCAGCTTGCGGTAGGTGGTAAGTTTGCCACCGAACACCGAAAGCAGCGGGGCTTTACCCTGCTCATCATGAACATCCAGGGTGTAATCGCGGGTCACTGCCTGCGGCGAGTCGGATTCATCATCACACAACGGACGCACGCCGGAATAGGTCCAGACGATGTCGTCACGGCCCAGCTGTTTTTTGAAGTGATCGTTATACACCTTCAACAGATAGTCGATTTCGTTATCGTCGATCTTCACGTCTTTCGGGTCGCCGTGGTACTCCACGTCGGTGGTGCCGATGATGGAAAACTCATCCAGCCACGGGATAACAAACACGATACGGTGGTCTTCGTTCTGCAGGATGTAAGACTGTGGCTGATTATGCGCCCTAGGTACCACGATATGGCTGCCTTTGATCAGGCGGATACCATAAGGAGATTTGAGCTTCAGGCCGTCATCGAAGAAATTCTTCACCCAAGGCCCGGTGGCGTTAACCAGGCCTTTGGCGCGCCAGGTAAAGGTTTTACCGCTGTCGATATCAGTGGCTTCGACCATCCACAGGCCGTTTTCGCGCCAGGCACGGGTTACTTTGGTGCGGGTGCGCACTTCGCCACCGCGTTCAGCTACGGCTTGAGCGTTCAACACCACCAGACGCGCATCGTCTACCCAACAGTCAGAATATTCGAATCCGCGCTTTAATTCCGGTTTCAAGACCGACTCTGGTCCAAAGCGCAACCCTTTGCTGCCCGGCAAGCTGGTGCGTTTACCCAAATGATCGTACAGGAACAAACCGGTGCGGATCATCCAGGCTGGGCGCAAGTGTGGCTGGTGCGGCAGGCGGAAACGCATTGGGAAGGCGATATGCGGAGCCAGTTTCAGCAGAACTTCACGTTCGGCCAGCGCTTCGCTGACCAGGCGGAATTCGTAGTGTTCCAGGTAGCGCAGGCCACCGTGGATCAGTTTTGAGCTGGCGGAAGACGTAGCGCAGGCCAAGTCTTGCGCTTCCAGCAGCAGGACGGACAGCCCGCGCCCGGCCGCATCTGCTGCGATGCCGGCACCGTTGATACCGCCACCGATAACGATCAAGTCTTTGGTTTCCACGTCAACTTCCTCCAGATGTTCGAAATAGCTCTTTCATGTTCGTTTTCGCTCATGATTGTAATCAAAAACCCACAGACAAGCCAAGAGTTAACCAAACAAAAACATTCTTGCGTGATAGAGGTAACAGTTCGGTGATAGTAGTTATACAAATAGGAGGGATATTATTGAGTGGGTTTTGGGGGGCGAGAGACGTCGCGGCAAGCAAAGCTCCTCACTCCAATCCTCCCGCACGGGAGAGGATTGCAGTGAGGGGAAGAGATCAGCAGAGTTCCAGCTGCACGTCGTACTGTTCGATGATCTTCATTACGCTTGGCGGCGGAGCCTGATCGGTAAACAGGTAGTCGATCAGATTCATATTGCCCAGGTTAACCATCGCGTTGCGGCCAAACTTGGAATGATCGGTAACCAGCATGACGCAGCGGGAATTTTCGATAATCGCGCGTTTGGTGCGCACTTCGTGATAGTCAAATTCGAGCAATGAGCCATCCATATCAATGCCGCTGATACCGAGAATGCCGAAATCAAGACGGAACTGGGAGATGAAATCCAGAGTAGCTTCACCCATGATGCCACCATCGCGGGTACGGACTTCGCCACCGGCCAGGATCAGGCGGAAATCCTCTTTGGCGGTGAGCAGGGTCGCAACGTTCAGGTTGTTGGTGACGACGCGCAGATTCTTATGGCCCATCAGCGCGTGGGCGACCGCTTCCGGCGTGGTGCCGATATCGATAAACAGCGTTGCGCCATCAGGGATCTGGCTAGCGACGCGTTGAGCTATACGCGCTTTCTCTTCCGACCACATCACTTTACGATCGTGATAGGCGGCATTGACCGAGCTGGAAGGCAAGGCGGCACCACCATGATGGCGTTGTATCTTGTTCTGGTCGGCCAGGTCATTTAAATCACGGCGAATGGTTTGCGGGCTGACTGCAAAATGCTCCACCAACTCTTCCGTACTGACATAACCCTGCAGGCGCACCAATTCGATAATTGCGTCATGACGCTGTGTTTGCTTCACGATAATCCCCTAATACAGCGGTATACAGGTTTATAAGTACCTGGTTGTTATTGTTCGTTGTGCGCGCGATGTCGCGTATCCCAGAATGCCATCAATAACCCTATCACTAAACCGGCTATGTGTGCCGCATTGGCGATCGACATTCCTAAGATATCGAAATAACCGGCAACCAGCCAGAGTACCGAAAATACCATCAGGCCCCGTGGCAGATTCAGGCCTCGTTCTGGTGCGCGCTCACCGCTCAGCCAGACGTAACCCATCAGAGCGTAGACCACCCCGGATAGGCCGCCGAACAATGCGCCACTGAACAGAGACTGCGCCCAACCGCTGAAGAAGGCCGAAACCACGGCAATGACAAACAGCTTGCCGGCACCGAGGCGTTTTTCCAACGGACCACCCAGATACCACCACCACAGCAGATTAAAGGTAATGTGCAGCAACGAGAAGTGCAGGAATGCATGGCTGACCCAACGCCACAGTTGACCGTATTGCGAGCTGTTTTGCGGCCAGGAGAGCCAGAACATCACGGTGTCGTCACCCAGCACCTGCATCAGAATGTAAATCAGAATGCACAGGGTCATTACCGTGAGTGTCAGCGGCCCGGCTTGGCTGCGGATGATTTGCAGATAAGAAAATTGTTGGTAATGCAAACCGGCGTCGGTATTGCCAGCCTGCCAACTGGCCGCCTGGTAGCGGCTGTTGAGGGGATCGAGCAAAAATTGCTGTAACTCGTGCTGTACCTGCTCGAGATGGGCTTCGTCCGCCAGCCAGATTTCGGCTGCCTCGCCGGTTGCGCGGACTTCAAGTGCAACCCTCTGCGTGGCCATATAATCAACAAAGGCTTGCGCAAGGCGAGGGTTGGATACGGCGATCACTCGAACCATAGGTTTTCCGTTTAGGTTGATGACGTTAGCCACGAGCTTGAGTACCGGCGGCGTTGATGGCTGATTATACCGCTGAAATCCTGAGCAGAGGCAACTTCTGATAAAAACCAGGAAAATTCGATGGCGGCCACCCATGCAGATGGCCTGGCGGGATTATGAAGAGGTTGCTATTTCCTGTGGGAACTGGCGGGCCCAAGCTTCGAAACCCCCGTCAATGCTATACACGGCATCAAACCCCTGATGCAGCAGATACTGCGCAGCGCTGCGGCTGCTATTGCCGTGATAGCACATGACCATCACCGGGCGATCAAACTCGTTTTGCTGCATAAACGCGGGTAGGGTGGCATTGGTCAGATGAAATGCGCCCGGCGTATGCCCAGCCTCAAAACTCTGTGGATCGCGAATATCGACCAGCGTGGCACTGCCTTCTTTCAAGCGAAGGTGTGCCTGCTCAACGCTGATCGCCTCAAATTGTTCCATAACGTCAAAGTGCCTCGTAATTGGGGGTTATGACCATTGTATCCAATTGTGGCACGATTAAGACCAGAGCAACGAAAGGGTTTTTAGCCCTTTCGTCTTCCAGGTCACGGCAGCCAGCGACATTACCAGCGATAGCTCAAGCCCAACGAAGCGCCATAGTCCTGATAGCGGTTGGAACCCATAGTGGCTCCGCCTTCAAACCACAGCTGCATGCTGTAACTTGAAGGGGACTGAATGCCGACTTTCGCTTCAAACAGATCGTCAAGGGCGTTGGTTTCTACCCGCGTATTATTAAAATAGACGGAATTACTGCCGTTGCGATGCCACCAGTTGGTTGACAGATAAGCGGTAGTATTATCGTCTTGATCGCTGTACCAACGAATACCGACGCGTGAGGTGAAGTCTGGTATTTCACCCTGGTGAACTTTTACCCCGTTGGCATCCCAATAATCATCACTATCGAAGGTATTATAAATAACCTGGATCTGAGGCTCGATAACCAGCTCGCGATTTGAAAAAGGCAGGAATGCATAACCGGCCTCCAGTGAAATACTGAAGTTGGTACTGTCATAATCCTGTTTGGCCGGCGAATGGGTCACGCTGTTATTAAACCAGGCATATTGCAGCCAGGAATCGACATAAGCGCCGGAATGATCCTGGATATTTTCATACCAGGTGCTATAGGCACCGACAGAATAACCATTCACTTCACCGTCTGAGGTGGTCAAGGCATTTTTGGCGCTGCTCTTGGCGTGGCCGTAACCACTCATCAGCCCCATGGTCCATTCCTGGGTGCCACCTTGTAATGACAGCAGGTCCGCACCCAGAATAAATACCTGGCGATCCATATCTATCGGCAGGTCACCTTCGGATACGCTCAGGTTCTTGGTATGGTAAGCCGAACCGCGCATCCAGAATTGGCTATCGCCTGGGGCGGTTATCCGTTGATGCAGAGTTTGAGTAAATAATAACGACGCGGCGAACTGATTACCCAGATAAGCACCGGCATCGGCCCGATTGTGGTAATCCACGGCTGAATTAGCGCTGGCTGCGATTGCTGGGGGAACGACCAGATATAAACCGGCCAGGGTAAGAAAAATCCTTTTTATTGCCACTATCCCAACTCCTATGGAAATTTGGCGCAATATTACTGAGATGAAAGGCTAAAGTCATGGAGAAAAGCACCAAATAAGAATACATCTTATGGATATGAGATATAACGAAGAGGGTTATTTGCAAATATATATGTTTAGTTGATGTATTACTCGCAAAGTATTAACCAAATGAGTGAAATTAACGATATTATAGTTAGGGCATCGGTCAATATATTAACGGAATCAGGAATTATCCTGAGGGGATATACCCCCAGGTTAATTTGCTGATCAAACCAGTTTTACCTCAACACCTTGTTGGCGCAGTTGTTCTACTATCGCGGGATCGGCATCGCGCCCGGTGATGACGATATCAATCTGCTCGGTGCGGCTGAACAGCATCCCGGCCCGTTGGCCGACCTTACTGCTATCAACCAGCACGACCAGTTTGCCGACATAGTTGAGCATTTTCTGTTCGGCCATGGCGGTGAGCATATCGGTCTTGTATAACCCATCGGTGGTGAGGCCAATGCCGCTGGTGAACATCCAGTGCCCGGCATACAGGCTGGCATCACCGTCCTGTGGGGCCAGGGTGATGGACTGGCTTTTATTGTATTGGCCGCCCATGATCACCACGCTTTCGTGCTCACGTTCAATCAGGTAATTGGCCAACGGCAGGTAGTTGGTGATCACCTGCACCTCTTTACCGCACATTTCACGCCCCAGCAGGAACGCGGTGGAGCCACAGTTGATTACCACGCTTTCCCCCGCCTGGCAAAGCTGTGCGGCCGCTTTGGCGATACGCATTTTCTCATCCAGATGCTGAGTCTGGTGGATATTGAGGGGGTCCAGGCAGGGCGAGGGGTACTGGTTACTTCGGCGCCGTTACGCACCTTGCGCAACTTGCCAGTCTCGTTGAGTTTGTTGATGTCGCGGCGGGCCGTTGCAGGTGAGATCTCAAAGGCTGCAATCACGTCGGCCACAGAAATTTGCCCCTGACGCTGTAAGAGATCGAGGATGGCATTATGGCGTTGTGATTCGGTCATGTGAGCTCCATCAGGAAATAAGAACGTTATTCCAGGATTATATGCGCACTTGCTGACGATTTGAATCATCTGTGTGCAAAGGTGCGCATATATACTCGTCATACTTCAGGTTGCAGGTGCGTTGGCGACGCCTGGCTATTAGTCCATCCGTGGACCTGATCCTGTAAGGACTGCGGCAAGCAGTGTTCAAATCTGTTAGAAATCAATCTATTGTGATTCCGTCTACGGGCTGCCGCCTGCGGCATTCAAAGCGGTTCCTGGCCGATTTGCCCCGACAGGTTTGTCACCCCGGTCACCGCGTTTATCTATGCGCCTGGGGCCTCCCAAGCTCGCCGCCTGCCTGTGCTGTACAAGGATGTACGCCTGCCGCGAATGCATGGATGTGCAAGAGCGGCCAACTCGCATTATTCACAGTATTAACAAGCCTCTTGAATGATTATGTATATAGCCGTTACAGGAAGGATTTAAACGGCACATCCGGCTCGAGGGTAAAGCAGTCATCAAAGCCGCGAGGGTAGTGATATTCAAAGTTATCCTTGTCCAGCGGCCAGGTGAATTTACCGCCAACTTGCCAGATAAAGGGCTTGAAGCCGTATTTCAGCCGGTCTTTCTTCATCTCCCACAGCACACGGATTTCTTGCGGATCGGCCTGGAAATTCGACCAGATATCATGATGGAACGGGATCACGACCTTGGCATTCAGCGATTCCGCCATCCGCAGGATGTCGGCGCTGGTCATTTTATCGGTAATGCCGCGCGGGTTTTCACCGTAGGAGCCGAGTGCCACGTCGATCTGGTGATCGTTGCCGTGTTTGGCGTAGTAATTGGAGTAGTGGGAGTCGCCGCTGTGGTAGAGATTACCGCCCGGCGTCTTGAACAGGTAATTGACCGCCCGCTCATCCATGCCGTCTGGCAGCATGCCCGTTGCTTTTTGCTCTACCGGCAAAGTGATCAGGGCCGTGCGGTCGAAGGCATCCAGCGCAAGGATCTCCACATCCTTGATTTTTATTACATCCCCAGGCCGCACCACGATACAACGCTCGCGTGGAACGCCCCAGCCCAGCCAGATATCCACACAGCTTTGTGGCCCGATAAACGGCACTGAAGCCCCACAGTTTTGCATCACCGCAGCCGCGACGTTGACGTCGATATGGTCGTTATGATCGTGAGTGGCCAGCACCGCATCGATCTGTCTGATCGCAAAGGGATCGAGGACAAACGGCGTGGTGCGCAGGTTGGGCTGCAGTTTTTTAACGCCGGCCATTCGTTGCATCTGATGGCCGGTTTTCATCAATGGGTTACCGTGGCTCTGCTTGCCGGTGCCGCACCAGAAATCGACGCACAGGTTGGCATTTTCTTTTGATTTCAGCCAGATACCGGTACAGCCCAGCCACCACATGGCGAAGGTGCCCGGTGCGACCTGCTCCTGCTCAATTTCTTCATTCAGCCATGAACCCCATTCCGGGAAGGTATTCAGTATCCAGGATTCTCGCGTGATGGTAGTGACTTTACTCATGATTCAGTCCTCATAATCAGGGCGTTTAGTATCAGATGTAATCACAATTTGTCATTTAATGATTTGTTGTGATTCCTTTTGCTTGAATCTAGCACCGTTTATTTCATCTTACAACCTGGTAATAGCGACCAAAACCACGCGAATCTGGCAGGTAAAAACGCTTTAACCTCGCCACGTTCAGAATTAACTTGTAATTAATTCAATGGGTAATAATTGATTTAAAAATGCAGCCTATTGAATGCACAGAAAATTTCCATATAACTTGCGAGGTCGCTCACAAATAATCATTTGTGATCTTTTGGTGATTCGTTGTGATTGGTATGGTGATGCTATCCCTGCGTTAATGCTAACGCCCTGGCCAGATACCAGCAGCGCCCCTTAGCGCATCAGATATCGCCAAACGCTACCTGGAGAGCCGTATGGAAACCCTTTACACCATCTTCACCGTATTTTTTAATCAGGTGATGACCAACGCGCCGCTGTTGTTGGGCCTGGTTACGATGCTGGGCTATTTACTGCTGCGCAAAAGCGCGGCGGTGATCGTCAAAGGCACCATCAAGACCATCATCGGTTTTATGCTGTTACAAGCCGGCTCCGGCATTTTGACCGGTACTTTCAAGCCGGTGGTGGCCAAACTTTCCGAGGTGTATGGCATCAACGGGGCCATCTCCGACACCTATGCCTCAATGATGGCGACCATCGAACGGATGGGGGATGCCTATAGCTGGGTGGGGTATGCGGTGCTGCTGGCGTTGGCGCTCAACATTATCTACGTATTGCTGCGGCGGGTGACCGGTATCCGCACCATCATGTTGACTGGTCACATCATGTTTCAGCAGGTGGGGCTGATTGCGGTGTTCTTCTACATTTCCGGTTATGACATGTGGACCACCGTCTTGTGCAGCGCCCTGATAGCTTCGCTGTATTGGGGGATCACCTCCAACATGATGTTCAAACCGACCCAGGCAGTGACCGAAAACAGCGGTTTCTCCATTGGTCACCAGCAGCAGTTTGCCTCCTGGGTTGCCTATAAAATAGCCCCATATCTCGGTAAAAAAGAAGACAGCGTAGAAGACCTCAAGCTGCCTGGCTGGCTGAATATTTTCCACGACAACATCGTTTCTACCGCCATCGTGATGACGGTGTTTTTCGGCATCATTCTCTGCTCGTTCGGGCTAGACACCCTGCAGCAGATGGCCGGGAAAACGCACTGGACAATCTACATCCTGCAAACCGGCCTGATGTTCGCCGTAGCGATATTTATCATCGTGCAGGGCGTGCGGATGTTCGTTGCCGAGCTTACCGAGGCCTTTAACGGTATTTCCCAGCGCCTGATCCCAGGCGCCGTGCTGGCCATCGACTGCGCCGCCATTTACAGCTTCGCCCCCAATGCAGTGGTGTGGGGCTTTATGTGGGGCACCATCGGGCAATTGATTGCCGTCGGCATTCTGCTGGCCATCGGTTCCTCAATCATGATCATCCCCGGCTTTATCCCCATGTTCTTCTCCAATGCCACCATTGGCGTATTTGCCAACCATTTCGGCGGCTGGCGCGCGGCGATGAAAATCTGTCTGGTGATGGGCATGATCGAAATCTTTGGCTGCGTGTGGGCCATCAAACTGACCGGCTTGAGCGCCTGGATGGGGATGGCGGACTGGTCAATTCTGGCACCGCCGCTGATGCAGGGCCTGAGCTTTGGCCTGTGGTTTATGGGCGTGGTGATCGTTATTGCGCTGCTGTACATGTTCTTTGCCGGGCGCACGCTGCGCGCGCAAGAAGATGCGGAAAAACAATTGACTGAATCGGCTTCAAACTAACTGGAGAGCACATCATGACGGTACGAATTCTGGCGGTATGCGGTTGTGGGCAAGGCAGTTCCATGATCATGAAAATGAAAGTCGACCAATTCCTCACTCAGCAAGGTGTAGATCATACGGTGAACAGCTGCGCGGTGGGGGAATACAAATCCGAGTTAAGCGGCGCTGACATCATCATCGCGTCTACCCATGTGGCGGATGAAATCACCGTCAGTGGTAACAAATATGTGGTGGGAGTGCGCAATATGCTTTCCGCCGCCGATTTTGGCCCCAAGCTGATGGAAGTGATCGGGGCCCATTTCCCTAAAGATATTAAATAAGGCAGCGGCAATGAAGCTTAGTGATTCGCTGGTGCACAACAACTCAATTCTGTTGCAGGCTGAAGCACAGGACTGGCAGCAGGCGGTGAAGGTAGGTGTCGATCTGCTGGTTAAGGCTGGCGTGGTGGAACCGCGCTATTTCAACGCCATCCTGGCGGGTGTTGAGCAGTTCGGCCCCTACTTTGTGCTGGCACCGGGGCTGGCGATGCCCCACGGCAGGCCGGAGGAGGGCGTGCTGAAAACCGGTTTCGCCCTGGTAACGCTGAAAACACCGGTCTGCTTTGGAGACGACGATAACGACCCGATCGACATTCTGATCACCATGGCGGCGGTAGATGCCAAAACGCATCAGGAGGTGGGCATCCTGCAAGTGGTTAATCTGTTTGAGGATGAAGCCAACTTCGATCGTCTGCGGGCCTGCCGCACGCCGCAGCAGGTGCTGGATCTGATTAACCAAACTACTGCCGCCGCGGCAACCCATTAAGGAGAACAAGATGGCAAACACTTTACCGATGTTACAGGTGGCGCTGGATAACCAGTCGATGGATGACGCATACCGCACCACGCGCTTAATTGCCAATGAGGTCGATATTATCGAAGTTGGCACCATTCTGTGCGTGGCCGAAGGGGTGCGTGCGGTGCGTGATCTGAAGGCGTTGTACCCAGACCGCATCGTGCTGGCGGATGCCAAGATCGCCGACGCTGGCCACATTCTCTCGCGCATGTGCTTTGAAGCCAATGCGGATTGGATCACGGTGATTTGCTGTGCCGATATCAACACCACCAAAGGCGCGTTGGCAGTGGCAAAAGAATTTGGTGGCGACGTGCAGATCGAACTGACCGGTTTCTGGACCTGGGAGCAGGCGCAGCAGTGGCGTGAGGTGGGTATTCAACAGGTGGTTTATCACCGTAGCCGCGACGCGCAGGCCGCAGGGGTAGCGTGGAGCGATGCGGATATCACAGCCATCAAACGTCTTGCCAGCATGGGCTTTAAAGTGACCGTCACCGGCGGGCTGGCGCTGGAGGATTTGCCGCTGTTCCAGGGCATCCCTATCCACGTATTTATTGCTGGCCGCAGTATTCGTGATGCTGCCGATCCGGTGGCCGCTGCCCGCGAGTTTAAACGTGCAATCGCCCAACTGTGGGGCTGAGGAACCATCATGTTGCAGCAAGCCGTGCCCTTGGGCATCTACGAAAAAGCGCTGCCGGGTGGGGAAGACTGGCTGGCACGCCTGCAACTGGCGCGTGAGTTGGGGTTCGATTTTGTCGAGATGTCGGTCGATGAAAGCGACAGCCGTTTAGCCCGCCTGGACTGGAGCCGCGAACAGCGTCTGGCATTGGTGAATGCCGTGGCCAAGAGCGGCGTGCGCGTCCCTTCTTTGTGCCTGAGTGCTCACCGGCGGTTTCCCCTGGGCAGTGAGGATGACCTGGTGCGTAAGCAGGGGCTGGAGATCATGCAAAAAGCCATCCGGCTGGCGCAGGATACCGGCATCCGGGTGATCCAACTGGCAGGTTATGACGTTTACTACCAGCAGGCCAATGATAATACACGCGAAAGATTCCGCGATGGATTGCAGCAGGCGATCGAAATGGCCAGCCGTGCGCAGGTGACGTTGGCCATGGAGATTATGGATTACCCGCTGATGAACTCCATCAGCAAGGCGTTGGGTTACGCCCATTACCTCAATAATCCCTGGTTCCAGCTTTACCCGGACATCGGCAACCTTTCCGCCTGGGATAACGACGTGCCGATGGAGTTGATGGCGGGCCGTGGGCACATTGTGGCGGTGCATGTGAAAGACACCCGGCCCGGGGTCTTCAAGAATGTGCCATTTGGTGAAGGCGTGGTGGATTTTGAACGTTGCTTTACCGCCTTGCAGCAAAGTGGCTATCGCGGCCCGTATCTGATCGAGATGTGGAGCGAAAAGGCGGCGGATCCGCTGCAGGAAGTGCGGGCCGCTCGGGCCTGGGTCGTGGAGCGCATGCGCCATGCCGGGCTGGCAATAGGAGCCGAGTGATGCTGGAACAACTTAAACAGCAGGTGTTTGCTGCCAATATGGCGCTGCCTGCGCAGGGGCTGGTGACTTATACCTGGGGTAATGTCAGCGGCATAGATCGCGAGCTTGGGGTGGTGGTGATCAAACCCAGCGGCGTCCCGTATGAGCAAATGCAGGCTGCCGATATGGTGGTGGTGGATTTGGCAGGGAAGGTGCTGGAAGGGCGTTTCCGGCCCTCATCAGATACGCTAACCCATCTGGCGTTGTATCGGCGCTATCCGCAATTGGGCGGCATTGTGCATACTCATTCCACACATGCCACCGCCTGGGCGCAGGCGGGCCGGGCAATTCCGGCGCTGGGTACCACGCATGCCGATTATTTTGCCGGAGATATCCCCTGCACCCGCAGCCTGACGGTTGAGGAGGTTGGAGGAGACTATGAGTTGGAAACCGGGCGCGTAATTGTGGAGACGCTGGGTGAACATAATCCGATGCACACGCCAGCGATTGTGGTTTATCAGCATGGGCCATTCACCTGGGGAGCCTCACCGGATGAGGCGGTTCACAATGCGGTGGTGCTGGAGGAGGTGGCGAGAATGGCCTGGATCAGTTGTGGTATTAACCCGGCGCTGAGCCATATCGACGCCCATTTGCTGGCAAAGCACTTCACCCGTAAACATGGGCCAAATGCTTATTATGGGCAGTTGTAACCTTTCTGGTGGATGGCGACGCCTAACCCTCTCCCTTTGGAAGAGGGTCGGCGAGAGGGGATTCAGGCGCCGTAGCCCATCATTTTCAGCAACTGCTGGGCTTGTTGAACCGCTTCTTGCCGATGGGCGACGCCCAGTTTCTGGTACAGATTACGGATATGCGTCTTGATAGTGGTCGCGGCCACGGCCAGCTCATTGGCGATCTGTTCGTTGCTGTAACCAGAGTAAATCAGGCCCAGCACCTGCCATTCACGCTGCGTCAGCGGGCTGGTGCGGATCAACTCCGGCACTTGCGGATGCGTCAGCAGTTTATCGACGAAGTTCTCGTCAAAATGGGCGAATTTATGCCGATGATGCTGGTTGATATCACGCAAAATTCGTTGGGCACGGTGCTGTTCCAGCTCTGGCAGTGTGTTGAGCTGGATCAGTTGGCGCAGTTGCTGCGCCATCGCTTCCCCTTCGATAACAAAATGGCTGATAAACCCGGTACGATTGGCTAGCGAAAGCGCCTCAATCAATACCCGCAGTGCGTCGCTTTTACGATCCATCTGCCAATAGAGCTGGTTGCTCAACAGCAGGTTACGGTTGAGATCGCTCACCAGGCGCAGGCGACGTGCATTTTCATTCAACTCGTCCAGCACCACTTCGGCTTCGTCATACTGCCCAAGCAGGATCTGGACACGAGCGATATTGCGCCATTGGCCCTGCATAAAATGGTTGTTCGCCATCCCCGGTTTTTCAGTATGGCGTAGCCAGTTAGCTGCCGCCGCGGTGTCGCCGGTCATCTGCCAATGGATCACCCGTGGCTTGTCGGCGTTGGTTATCCAGTCACGATGATATTGCGAGCCGTGCAGCAGGGCTTCACTGCGCAGCAAGTGAGTATTGGCATTATCCAGATCGCCACGCGCCAGCGAGCATTTCGCCAACATCGCCAGGCATTGCAACTGCTGCTGTGGCTGGTAGTTGGCTAGAATCTTCAACCCTTCACGGGCCGCCTCTTCGGCTTCGTCCAGCCGTGACCACGACCAAAGGATTTGCGAGCGGATGCGCAGCAGGAATTCGTGCATCGGAAGCTGTTCCAGATGCTGTTCACGCACCAGCTCGAAGGCCTTATCCTGGGTTTCATAGGCGGCCTGCAGGAACCCTTGGGCGATAAGGATTTCGCTCTGTTGCAACAGCGCCCACAGCGCATAGTGATAAGCCTGATGGCGGCGTGCCATCTGTTCGGTCTGCTGCATCATTGGCAGCGCCCGCGTTAACTCACCTTTGCAATGATGGACTTCGCCGATGACCGAGGTGGCGACAATGCGGCTGTAATAGCTGGAAAGAGGCAAGAACTTCAGCGCTTCGGTTGCCAGCCGTTCGGCCTCTTCCGGTTTGCCTGCATTGATCGCCACCTGGGCGCGCAGCGCCTCAAATTCAGCATGCAGGGTTTGGTCTATGGAAATCTGCTGATTGCGCATGGCCTGCTCTGCGCGCTCCAACTGGGTGTTCACTTCGCTGTAGCGGTGCTGGCTTTGTGCCAGCCAGGCCTGTAGCAGCGCCAGTTTCGGATTCTGGATCAGCCGTTCATAGGGAAGCGCATTCAAGCACTCTTCCAGCAGGGCCAATTCGCTGCGGTGGAACAGTGACCAGGCGTGTTGCAGC
This sequence comes from Serratia sp. L9, assembly GCF_050632285.1. Taxonomy (NCBI): domain Bacteria; kingdom Pseudomonadati; phylum Pseudomonadota; class Gammaproteobacteria; order Enterobacterales; family Yersiniaceae; genus Serratia; species Serratia sp. L9. The sequence goes on from NZ_CP192591.1 coordinate 1,481,794, forward strand.
AGGATATCGCGCAGCATATTGACGTCGCTGGCCGCTAGCGCATGGTGGATCGCCTCTGCTGGGTAGCCTAATGCCAGCCAGCCTTCTGCGGCGGCGTGGTGCAGATTTGGTAACTCCAGGGCCAGTTCCCATTGGCAGCGTTGGCGCAGGAACGAGGCAAAGAGCGGATGGAAACAGAACCATTCACCGCTATCGTCCATGCGGTGGATAAACAGCCCCTGGCGTTCAAGTTCTTCAAGGCGCTGCTGGCCGTTATCTTCCCCTGTCAGGCGCACGATCAGCGCGTCGTTCATCGAACGCAGTACCGAACAGCGTAACAGGAATGCCCGGGCATCGGCATCGACGCGATCCAGCACTTCGTCCACCAGATAATCAGAAAGGTGGCTGGCGTTCAGCCCGGCCAGACGCTTGGCGGATTGCTGAGGGGAAGAGGTGGATTGACGGGCGGAGAGGGCGATCAGCTGTAACGCCGTCGCCCAGCCTTCTACTTCGTCACACAGGCGGCTGCTGTCATGTTGCTCCAGCGGCGAGCTCAGGCGGTAATCAAAGAACTGCTTGGCTTCCTGATGGGTGAATGCCAACTGCTGCGAGTTCAGCTCCAATAGCTGATCGCGTACGCGAAGATTGGCGATCCCCAGAGGTGGCAATGTGCGGGAAAGCAGAAGCAACGTCAGGTGTTCTGGCTGGTGGCGCAGGAAGAAACGCATGGCTTCATGGATCTGGTCATTGGTGATCAGATGGTAATCATCGATCACCAGGTACAAAGGCTGGTGCCAGTCGGACAGTTCGATAAACAGCTGGGCAAATAATGCCGACAGATTGGCGTACTGGTGTTTCTGGCTTAGTGCTTCACTTTTCACACAGTGCCCAGCGGTGGCCTGCTGTATTGCGGCGATCAGATAGCTGGCGAAGCGCTCGGGCTGGTTATCGCTCTCATCCAGCGAGTACCACCCCAGGTCAGATTTGCCCGCCGCCCATTGGGCTATCAGCGTCGTCTTACCGTATCCTGCCGGGCAATTGACCAATGTCAGGCGATAGTTTGCAGTGCTGGCCAACTTCGCCAGCAGGCGATCGCGTACCACGGTATTTTGCAGCCGTACCGGGCGGCTCAGTTTTGATGGGATCAGCATAATATTCCAGATGTAAAGTGCGGTTCCCGCCGCCGAAGGATTGCCCCAAAGAGCAAATCTTGCCGTGAAGCTATTCCAATAACCAGGATGAGTTAATTATTTTGTAGCTCGTAATTAATCCCCCTGTTTAACTTCGAACATCATTAAACTTATTGCAACAAGCTTAGGCTTTGGCTTGGAGTTAAATTGCTGCCGATCACACTTTTTTGCGATTGCTCAGATATTCGCCCCTGGCCATTTTTGTAGCATAGCCAGATTTGCGATAGTGAATGCAATGTTTTTATGTTATTTGAAGCTAAGTACAAATCTTCATCGACTCAAATAGCCTATGTTAACGTCATGGGATTGTATCCAGTGGTCCCCGGCTTGGTCGGCGGGCTTTTTTGCTTCATGGAAGAGTATTAAAAAGTGCCCGGGATCACAGTTTCAGCTACGCCCCAACCCTCCTCCCCAGCTAATCCCTAGGCGGGATGATGCTGTTGTGTGTTCTCCCCGGCACGATAGTGAAAAAATTGGCCCATTTATTTGATAGAGAGTTTTTCCTATGTCACAGCCTATGCTTAAAAAGGATGTTTTTCTGGCTGCGCTGACTCGTCAGTGGCAGCGTTTTGGCCTCAGCACCGCACAGCAGATGACTCAGCATCAATGGTGGGAGGCGGTGAGCGCGGCGCTTGCCGAACAGCTGGCTGCGCAGCCAGCGCCGCGTAAAAGCGGTAAATCGCTGCGTCATGTGAACTACATCTCAATGGAATTCCTGATTGGCCGCCTGACCGCCAACAACCTGATCAACCTCGGCTGGTATGAGACGGTGGAAAGCGTGTTGGCAGAGCAGGACATCAAGCTGGCGGACCTGTTGGAACAGGAAACCGACCCGGCGTTGGGCAACGGGGGCTTGGGGCGTTTAGCCGCCTGTTTCCTGGATTCTATGGCCACGGTGGAGCAACCGGCTACCGGCTATGGCCTCAATTACCAATATGGGCTGTTCCGCCAATCGTTCAAAGAGGGCCATCAGCAGGAAGCACCGGATAACTGGCAGCGTGAGAACTACCCGTGGTTCCGTCATAATGCGGCGCTGGCGGTGGATGTCGGCATTGGTGGCAAAGTAGAAAAACTGGCCGATGGCCGCGAGTTGTGGCACCCGGCGTTGACCCTGCGTGGAGAAGCCTGGGATCTGCCGGTACTTGGGTTCCGTAATGGTGTGACCCAGCCGCTGCGTTTGTGGCAGGCAACGCATTCTCATCCGTTTGATCTGGGGGATTTCAACGACGGTAAATTCCTGCAGGCGGAGAAACAGGGCGTTGAAGCGGCCAAACTGACCAAGGTGCTCTATCCGAATGATAATCATCAGGCTGGCAAACGCCTGCGCCTGATGCAACAGTACTTCCAATGCGCCTGCTCGGTGGCGGATATTCTGCGTAAGCACCATCAGGCCGGGCGCAAAATTAAAGATTTACCGAAGTACGAAGTGATCCAACTGAATGACACCCACCCCACCATCGCCATTCCGGAAATGCTGCGTATCCTGCTGGATGAGCATCAACTGGATTGGGAAGCTGCCTGGGCGATCACCAGCAAGACGTTTGCCTACACCAACCACACGCTGATGCCGGAAGCGCTGGAGTGCTGGGATGAGAAGCTGGTGCGCAGCCTGCTGCCTCGCCATTTCTCTATCATCAAGCAGATCAACGCCAACTTTAAGCAACTGGTGGACAAACACTGGCCGGGTGATGACGCCGTATGGGCCAAATTGGCGGTACATCATAACAAGCAGGTGCGCATGGCGAACCTGTGCGTGGTCAGTGGTTTTGCGGTCAACGGTGTGGCGCAACTGCACTCGGATCTGGTGGTAAAAGACCTGTTCCCGGAATATCACCAGCTGTGGCCGAATAAATTCCACAACGTGACTAACGGGATCACGCCACGCCGCTGGCTCAAGCAATGTAACCCGGCGTTGTCACAGCTTATCGACACCCAGTTGAAGGTGGAGTGGGCCAACGATCTCGATGCGCTGAAAGGTCTGGAAAAATACGCCGATGATGCCGCTTTCCGCCAGCAGTACCAGCAGATCAAACGTGATAACAAAGTAAAGCTGGCCAACTACGTTCACAGCGTAATGGGGTTGACGCTCAACCCGGATGCGATCTTCGACGTACAGATCAAACGTTTGCACGAGTACAAACGCCAGCACCTGAATTTGCTGCATATTCTTTCACTGTATCGCCAGATTCGTGATAACCCGAACCTGGACATGGTGCCACGCGTGTTCCTGTTTGGCGCCAAGGCGGCACCCGGCTATTACCTGGCGAAAAATATCATCTATGCGATCAATCAGGCCGCAGAGAAGATCAATAACGATCCGATCGTCAAGGATCGTTTGAAAGTGGTCTTTATTCCGGATTACCGCGTTTCTGTTGCTGAACTGATGATCCCGGCGGCTGATATTTCCGAGCAGATTTCCACGGCCGGTAAAGAAGCTTCGGGTACCGGGAATATGAAACTGGCGCTGAACGGTGCGCTTACCGTTGGTACGCTGGATGGGGCTAACGTTGAGATCGCCGAGCAGGTGGGTGAAGACAATATCTTTATCTTCGGTAACACCGTGGACCAGGTTAAGGCGCTGTTGGCCAAAGGCTATGATCCGCTGAGCTATCGCAAGAAAGACAAACATCTGAAGGCTATCCTGGACGAGCTGGCCAGTGGCGCATTCAGCCACGGCGATAAACACGCATTCGACATGATGCTGCACAGTATGCTGGAAGGCGGCGATCCGTATCTGGTGCTGGCGGACTTTGCTTCCTATTGCGAAGCCCAACGGCAGGTAGACAAACTGTACCGTGACCGCGATGAGTGGACGCGTCGCACTATCCTTAACACCGCACGCGTGGGTATGTTCAGTTCGGATCGTTCGATCCGTGACTACCAGCAACGCATCTGGCAAGCCAAGCGTTAAGGAGAGCGAATGAGTAAAGGTATCGATAAGGCAGCCTCCCAGGCCGGGATTGCTGCCGATTACATCAATGCCCATGGACAGCGGCAGGCTATTTCGCCAGAGACCAAACGCAAACTGCTGGAGGCAATGAACAGCACCCCATTGCATCTGCAAACGGCTCCTTTACCGCTGGTTAAAGTCTTTTATCACGATCACCCGGTGGCATTGCCGCTGGGTGGCAGTGGAGAGTTCCATTGGGTTTTGCGCCTGGAAGATGGCACCCAGCAGCAGGGCCGCGCCAGTGCGCGTAAAACCTTGACTCTGACGGGGGAATTGCCACTGGGTTATCACCAACTTACCTTGACTCAGGGCGAGCAGCAATGGGCCTGCCGGCTGATTATCGCCCCCAGACGTTGTTATGAACCGGATGCCCTGCTGACCGGCAAGAAGCTGTGGGGTGCCTGCGTGCAGCTTTATACCCTGCGTTCCGATCGTAACTGGGGTATTGGCGATTTTGGCGATTTGCAGGCCATGGTTGCCGAAGTTGGAGCGCGTGGCGGTGCTTTTGTCGGGCTTAACCCGGTCCATGCGTTGTATCCCGCCAGCCCGGAAAGTGCCAGCCCTTATAGCCCTTCTTCGCGGCGCTGGCTGAATGTAGTGTACATCGACGTCAACGCGGTGGAGGACTTTCAGCTCAACCAGGCCGCGCAGAAATGGTGGAACAAGGCGGCGACGCAAAAGCTGTTGGCGAAAGCCCGTAATAGTGATTTGGTCGATTACAGCGCTGTTATGCAGTTGAAACTGGCGGCGCTGAAGCTGGCTTTTCCGCAGTTTCAGGCCCGTAACGGCAAAGATGTGTTGAAGCAGCAGTTTGAACACTTCGTTGGCGAAGGGGGCAGCAGTCTGTATCAGCAGGCGGCTTATGATGCGCTGCATGCGCACCTTTCAGCCAAAGACGAGGGTATGTGGGGCTGGCCTGCCTGGCCGGAAGAGTACCAGCAAGGTAACGGCCCGCAGGTGGAGGCGTTCTGTAAGCAACATGAGAACGAAGTCACTTTTTACCTGTGGCTGCAATGGCTGGCTGCCAGCCAGTTTGCCTTGTGCTTTAGCCAAAGCCAGCAGCGGCAGATGCCTATTGGCCTGTACCGTGATCTGGCGGTGGGCGTGGCAGAGGGCGGCGCGGAAACCTGGTGTGAACGGGAACTGTATTGCCTGAAAGCCTCGGTAGGTGCCCCGCCGGATATCCTTGGGCCGCTGGGGCAAAACTGGGGATTACCGCCGATGGATCCGCATATAATGGCGGCGCGTGGCTATCAACCCTTTATCGATCTGCTGCGTGCCAATATGACCAGTTGCGGGGCCCTGCGTATCGACCATGTGATGGCCATGCTGCGTCTTTGGTGGATACCTTACGGTGAAACCGCCGATCAGGGGGCTTACGTGGCCTATCCGGTGGATGATCTGCTGGCGCTGTTGGCGTTAGAGAGCCAACGCCATCACTGCATGGTCATTGGTGAAGATCTTGGCACCGTGCCGGCGGAGATCATCGGCAAGCTACGTGACAGCGGTGTTTACTCTTACAAAGTGTTGTATTTCGAGCACGATGCGGAGAATCAGTTCCGTGCGCCGCAGTCTTATCCGGTGCAGGCTATGGCGACCATCACCACTCACGATCTGCCAACGTTGCGTGGCTACTGGCAAAGCGGGGATTTGACCCTTGGCAATAAGCTGGGGTTGTATCCCGATGCAGAGGTGCTCAAAACGTTGTTTGCCGATCGTGAACGGGCCAAACAAGGCTTGCTGGATGGCTTGCATCGTTACGGCTGTGTGCCACAGAAAGTTGGTAAGAAGGCTGCATTGCTGGGTATGAGCCCGCAACTGAATCGTGGGCTTCAGCGCTACGTCGCCGACAGCGCCAGCGCCTTGCTTGGCCTGCAACCGGAGGATTGGCTGGATATGGCGGAGCCGGTCAATATTCCCGGGACCAGCGAGCAGTATCCCAACTGGCGGCGCAAGCTGAGTCATACGTTGGAAGAGATGTTCGCCGATCGGCAGGTGAATCGCTTATTGAAGGATTTGGATAAGCGGCGGCGCAAGGTTTCGGTTGGGTGATCGTGCCAGCCGCGCAGTTTTTTCAATACGGACCTGTAGCACACGGCATGCAGCGGCCCTAACAGGGCCAGGTCCAAGGATGGACCTGGTAATCAAGCGCAGGTAGTAACGCTGCCGTTTGAAACACGGCGGATTTATCAGTAGTAAGAGTGTTCGCCGCGTTGGTGCTCGGTCAGATCTCGTACCCCTTTCAGTTCAGGGAACTTCTGCAACAGCTCTTTCTCGATCCCTTCCTTCAGCGTAACGTCAACCATGGAACACCCGTTGCAACCGCCGCCAAACTGCAGGATAGCCAGCCCGTCTTCGGTGATTTCCATCAGCGTTACGCGGCCACCGTGGCCAGCCAGTTGTGGGTTGATCTGTGATTGCAGTACGTATTCTACGCGCTCCATCAGTGGCGCATTTTCGTCCACTTTACGCATTTTGGCGTTCGGGGCTTTCAGCGTCAGTTGTGAACCGAGCTGATCGGTCACGAAGTCGATTTCGGCATCTTCCAGATAAGGCGTGCTCAACTCATCGATGTAAGCAGACAGCTTTTCGAATTTGAGTTCGGTATCCGTTGCCTCTACCGCATCAGGCGGGCAATAAGAAACGCCGCATTCGGCCGTTGGCGTGCCCGGGTTGATCACGAAAACGCGGATCTGGGTGCCTTCTTCTTGGTTTGCCAGCAGTTTGGAAAAGTGTTCCTGTGCAGCATCTGTTATACGAATCATAGCATTAGCTCAGTAGTTGACTTCTATAGTAGGTTATAATACGCCCATTGCCCTGGTACTACAACGTGCGGCAGACGCACCAGATCTGTAACGATGCGACGCCCTGTTTATGTAACAGTGTAGCTATTTCCACCGCCGTACTGCCAGTGGTTACGACATCATCCAGTAGTGCCACATGCCGCCCAGTCAGGTCTCCCTCACAATGGAAAGCACCACGCAGATTACGCCGCCGCAGGCGCGCTATCAATTGCTGCTGCGGCAACGTTGCCCTGATGCGGCACAAGGCGGCGGGGCGATATTCACAGCCCAGCCAGCGGGCCAGCGGCTTGGCCAGCAGATCGCTTTGATTATAGCCGCGCTGCCAGCAACGTTTGTTCTGTAAGGGTACTGCTAAAACGATTTCCGGTCTGTTCAGATGTTGCTCTCGGTGAGCCTGTAACCAGTGCAGTAGCAGCAGGCGTGCCAATGTAGGGGCCAGTGCCGGCATTTTCTGGAATTTGAGCCGCTTAATCAGGGTGCTGATTGGCGGGCGGTAGTCGGTGGCGAAAACCAGTGCCTGCCAGGGAGGGGTTTTTGCAGGCAGCGCCCGCAGGCTTGGTGCGGATCGCCGCTCGGCAGACCGCAACGTGGGCAGCAGCAGGGTTTGGCGGGCAACGAACGCAGGCAGTAACTGCATAAACCCTGTGGTTGCAGTACTAAGGGTTGCTGGCATAGCCAACAGCAGCTGTAGATTGGTAGCATAGTCTTTTGCTTCCGCTTATCGGTAGTTTGAAAGATCACAAGTAAGAAGGACATTAACTGATGATAGGGCTTTATTGGCACACCCTGGGAGAGGGCGATCGCGATCTTGTGTTGCTGCACGGATGGGGGCTGAATGCTGAAGTGTGGGGTTGCATGTTGCAGCGATTGGCCCCGCATTTTCGTCTGCACCTGGTGGACCTGCCCGGCTATGGTCGCAGTCAGGGGTACGGTGCCCTCTCATTATCGCAGATGGCCGAAGTACTGCTGGTAGCAGCGCCTGAGCGAGCCTACTGGTTAGGTTGGTCGCTAGGTGGGTTGGTGGCCGGGCAAATAGCGCTTATGCAACCTGAGCGGGTGGCAGGGCTGATTACCGTGGCTTCTTCCCCTTGTTTTACGGCGCAAGAACAGTGGCCGGGGATCCGCCCAGAAGTGCTGAGTGGTTTTCAGCAGCAGCTTAGCGATGATTTCAAACGCACCGTAGAACGTTTCCTGGCGTTACAAACTTTGGGAACAGAGAGTGCCCGTCAGGATGCGCGCTTGTTGAAAAACGTGGTTCTCAACCAACCTATGCCGAGCGTCGAGGTGCTGAATGGTGGCTTGGAGATGCTGCGAACCGTCGATCAACGCCAGCAATTAATGGCCCTGACGCTGCCGGTGTTGCGTATTTATGGCTATCTTGATGGGCTGGTGCCGCGCAAGGTGGCCAACTTGTTGGACGAGCTGTGGCCAAATTCCTCTTCGATCGTGATAGCAAAAGCGGCCCATGCACCTTTCATTTCTCATCCAGAGGAGTTCTCCCGCACTATTTGCCAATTCGCGGCAAGCTAGCAGGGGCAGGGAGTGGCGGGAATATCGTATTGATTGCAGTAAAGAAAAGCACAAAAGAGCGCTAAAACATTAGCCAATAGGTGGATAAAAATCAAACCTGTTCAATACTTGAAGGGGTAAATGCGTGGCTGAAAAGTGAAAAAAGCTGAATGTTTTTTTCTCTTTAGCGGTTTTTTCTGGGAAAAGAGCTTCGTCATGGAAAGCAACGGGGCTCTTGGATATCGCGGCAGCCAGATTTGATTACGCATTTATTTGTCAGGAGCTTTCATAACAACTAATTTATCCATTAAGAGGTATGGTCATGAAATCATTAAAGATGATAGTTGCAGCATTGATTGTAGGTTCGGTGTCTTTCAGCGCGATGGCCGCAACGCTGCTAACCAAAGAAGATCTGGATAAGAATCCGGGTAAGTACGAGAAAATTGGTACCGTAACCTCAACGGCCCAAGCGACCGATCCCATGGATCTGAAAGAAGAACTGTCCAAACTGGCTGATGAAAAAGGTGGTCAGTATTATGTTGTGCTGGCAGCTCGTGAGCACGGTAAGTTCAGCGCTGTAGCTGAAGTGTACAAAGATAAGTAATACCCTCGCAAGCAAGGGGCGCAGCTGCGTATCGCGCCCCTGTCTTCAGTTTTTCCAACGATAAATCACGGTGTTGCAAGCCTGACCTTGTGGGCAATTTTTGCAACTGCCGCTCAGGCATTCACGGCTATCCTGCTCAATACGCTCCACTTTCCCCATCGCAGTCAGACGCTCCAGCATCGCCTCCACCAACGGCAAGGGCGTAGCCAACTGGCGGCTCAACTGCTGTGCCTGAGCGCTGCCCTGTAGGGTAAGCGCATCACGAATTTGCAGCAGGCTGGCCATCAGTGGCAGTCACTTTGCGGCTTCTGGCAGCAGGCTGCCGGTGCTGCACTGCGCAGGCGAATGGTTACGCGGCTACGGGCTTTACGCAAGCTCAGTAACACCAACGCGTTGAACAGTAACACCAACACAATGGCTATCATGCTGTATTGCGGGTGCTGATTGAACGTGGCTACCTGATAGAACAATGTCGCCAGCGAGTAAGCCACATTCAGCCCCCACAGAATTGAGAAGGTCATCCAGCCACGGCTGGATTCACGCGCAATAGCGCCCATAACCGAGACACAAGGCACGTAAAGCAGCACGAAAATCAGGTAACTGTAAGCAGAAATCGAGGTGCCGAACTTGCTGCTCATCATACCCATAGAGCCAGCGCCCATTTCCCCATCGCCCTTGCTGGCTTCGATTGGGTTGGAAAGCACACTGAGGCTGAAGGTCTCTTTCAGGCCCTGCCAGGTTTCCTGTGCGGCGGCGGCCAGTTCATCCAGCAAGTTGAAGTTTTCTGCATCGAAAGGTTCATTGGTGATGTGCTCTGCGGTGTACAGCGTGTTAAGCGTACCAACCACCACTTCTTTCGCCATTGCCCCGGTAACCAGGCCGACGGTAGCCTGCCAGTTATCGCTGTGCACACCCATTGGCTGCAACAGTGGAGTCAGTACTTTTGAAACCGACGCCAGCGCCGAATCATTGATGTTGTCTACCGGTTTGCCGCTAAACGAGAAGCTGTTCAGGCCGCCGATAAAGATGCTGGCTATCACGATAACTTTACCGGCGCGCAGTACAAAGCCTTTCAGACGCTGCCAGGTTTGCAGAAGCAGGCTCTTCATATGCGGCACGTGGTAGACCGGCAGTTCCATAACGAATGGCGATGCTTCGCCACGCATGATGGTGTACTTCAGGATCAGGCCGGTGAGGATCGCGACGACGATACCCAGCATATACAGCGAGAACACCACGCTGGCGCCGTCCTGGCCAAAGAAGGCCGCAGCAAATACCGCAAAGATGGCCAAACGCGCGCCGCAGGACATGAAAGGCGCCATCATGATGGTGATCAGGCGTTCGCGGGGCGCATCCAGCGTGCGTGCGCCCATAATCGAGGGTACGTTGCAGCCAAAGCCGACGATCAGCGGAACGAAGGATTTACCCGGCAGCCCGAGAGCCTGCATCAGGCGGTCCATGACAAACGCCGCACGAGCCATATAACCGGAGTCTTCCAGGAATGACAGGAACAGGTACATCATGCCGATCTGGGGCACCAGAGGCAGCACGGTATTGATACCGCCACCTACGCCCTGGGCCAGGAAAATAGTCAGCCAATCCGGGAAGTGCAAGGTATAGCCAATCCACTGGATACCCTGGATAAAGATGGCGGCCGAGCCGAGATCGAAAATCGGCTGCAACGCACCGCCGATATTGATCGCCAGCAGGAACATCAGATACATCACCAGCAGGAAGATAGGTACCCCCAGCCAGCGGTTGAGAATCACTTTATCGAGTATTTCGGTCAGGCGATTTGGCAACGCCTGCTGGGAGTTACTGACCGCATCGCAAATGGTGGCGATAGACTGGTAACGTGCATCGGCAATCACCAACGCGGGTTCTTCTTGCTGCTGCTGTTGCAGGGCCAGCCTGGCCTGCGGCAGCATTTCACTGGCGTTACCGGCTAACTGATGGCTGTAGATGTCACCCTCCAGCATTTGCAGCGCCAACCAGCGGCGCTGCTCGGTTGGCAAATTCTGCGGCATAGCATCGGTCAGCCGGGTTATTTCGTTCAACAGCAACGGCGGATAATTGACCAGCGCTTTCAGTTCATTGAGCTGATGGTGGTCAACCGCTTGCTTGAGGGGCCAATCCCGTCGGCTTTGGTAGAAACCAAGGGCACCACCGGGCAACCGAGGCGTGCAGAAAGGGCGGAGATATCAATTTCGATATGCTGGCTTTTGGCGATGTCCTGCATATTGAGCGCTACGATGCACGGAATGCCAAGCTCCAGCAGTTGCAGCGTCAGGTAGAGATTTCGTTCCAGGTTGGAGGCATCGACCACGTTGATCAACAAATCAGCATCGCCGCTCAGGATATAGTGGCAGGCAATCTGCTCATCCAGAGAGGTTTGTTCAGAGATGGTGGTTAGCGAGTAAGTGCCGGGTAAATCCACCAGCGTGACCTGAGATTGCGGGGTACTAAACTGGCCTTCCTTGCGTTCGACCGTTACCCCGGCCCAGTTACCTACCCGCTGGCGCGATCCGGTGAGCTGGTTAAACAGCGTGGTTTTCCCTGAATTCGGATTACCGATTAGGCCAACAGTGATTTTTTTCATAATCCAACGTGATATCAGTCAATTAATAGCGGCCATGAGTGGTATATGGCAAAAGCCTGAGTCGAGGGATGGCGAATTAGGGTTGGCCATCAAGCAGGATCAGGTCCAAATCTTTTCTGCGTAACACCAGGCTGACACGGCGCGTTCTAATTTCTATCGGGTCACCAAGTGGTGCAACGCGCACCACGTCGAACGTCGAGCCGGGCAACATGCCGAGCGACAGCAACTTCTGGCGATAGGCCGGGCTGATTTCGCTGGAGAAGCCGGTGATCTTGTATGTCTTTTTAGGAAAAAGCCGCATGTTGCCTTCTCGTGATTTGGACGCTGAGTTGGAACGTCGCTTTCAGAACTATTTGCCGCCCAGACTACCTGCGAATTACGGTAAATGGGGCCTGGATCGCCGACCCTAAAAGTCGTTCAGCATACACGCAGAATCATAGTGATAACGATTATCGTATTCAATACAAGAAGTGTGGGCATTGGTCAAAAATTGTAAGTGCAGTCACATTTGGCATGCGGCTGTTTGATGGCATAGTTTTAGCATTAAGCCAAAAGCAGTGCAAATGGGCGCAATAAGTTAATAAGGTTGCAAATTTGTACGTTTGACTGGCGTTCTGAAACATTTTTTAAGCAAGTCTGACCTTGTAGGATCGCTTGAAATATTCCTGTTAAGGATCCGATAACATCTCTTTCTGTAAATGAGAGGGGTAACTATTTGTGTTTAAGGCAGAATCATCAAGCGGCAAAGCCAGTGTTAATCGCCATGTTAATAAAAGAGGAAGAGACTGACTGAAAGGCAATTAATGATCGGGTGGGCCTAATGCGAAATTATTCGGTACAAAAATATGTCTTTTTCTTGCTGCACATCAAAAATTGGATGCTGGAGGTGATGCCTTTCACCTGTTCCCTCCCCCGAAGGAGAAGGAACGGGTTGGTGTTTTTATTACTTTTTGCCAAACGCGGCGGCTAGCGCGTCACCCATGGCGCTGTTACCTGCCGGGGCGTTGTTGCGTGGTTTGGCTTTATTGGCCGTGGCTGGCTGGCGAGAAGTGTTGTCGCGTGCCGGGGCGTTATTGTTGCCACCGCCACGGCGTGGGGAACCTTCACCCGGCTGTTCGTCCAGGCGCATGCTCAGTGCGATACGCTTGCGCTGCAGATCGACCTCCATCACCTTCACTTTGACGATGTCGCCCGCTTTCACCACGGTGTGTGGGTCTTCCACAAACTTGTCAGCCAATGAAGAGATATGAACCAGGCCGTCCTGATGAACACCAATATCGACAAAGGCGCCAAAGTTGGTGACGTTGGTGACGGATCCTTCCAGGATCATGCCTACCTGCAAATCTTTCAGCGTTTCCACGCCTTCGGCGAAGGTGGCGGTTTTGAATTCCGGGCGGGGATCGCGGCCTGGTTTTTCCAGCTCTTTCAAAATGTCGGTTACCGTTGGCACCCCGAATTTCTCATCGGTGAAGTCGCTGGCTTTCAGGCTGCGTACCGCGCTTGGGTTGCCCATCAGATCCTGCAACGCCTGGCGGGTCGCGGCCAGAATGCGCTCAACTACCGGGTAAGTTTCCGGGTGAACGGTTGAGGCATCCAGCGGGTTATCACCGTGGTTGATGCGCAGAAAGCCCGCACATTGCTCGAAGGCCTTCGGCCCTAAGCGGCTGACTTTCAGCAACTGTTCGCGGTTGTTAAACCGGCCATTTTCATCGCGCCAGGTGACGATATTCTGCGCCATCATTTTTGTCAGGCCAGCTACACGGGTCAGCAGGGGAACCGAGGCGGTATTGAGATCAACGCCGACTGCGTTCACGCAGTCTTCTACCACCGAGTCCAGTTTCTTCGCCAATTGGCTCTGGCTGACGTCGTGCTGGTACTGGCCAACGCCAATGGATTTAGGATCGATCTTGACCAGCTCCGCCAGCGGATCCTGCAGACGGCGGGCGATGGAAACTGCGCCACGCAGGGAAACATCAAGGTTCGGGAATTCCAGCGCGGCCAGTTCAGAGGCGGAATACACCGAAGCACCCGCTTCGCTGACGATCACTTTCTGGGCTTTGACTTCCGGGAACTGTTGTTGCAGTTCAGCAAAGAAACGCTCGGTTTCACGTGAGGCGGTGCCGTTGCCGATGGCCACCAGTTCAACCTGGTGTTTGATGCACAGCGCAGCGACCACCGTGGCGGCTTTGGCCGCCTGCCCGGTGTGTGGGTAGACCGTATCGGTGGCAACCAGCTTGCCGGTCGCGTCGACAACCGCCACTTTGACCCCGGTGCGCAAACCGGGATCGAGGCCCATGGTGGCACGCATACCAGCAGGTGCGGCCATCAGCAGATCGTGCATGTTACGGGCAAAGACGTTGATGGCCTCATCTTCTGCACGCTCACGTACGGTGCCCATCAGTTCGGTTTCCAGATGCAGCAGCACCTTGATGCGCCAGGTCCAGTTAACCACGGATTTGCGCCAGGCATCGGCCGGTGCGTTGTTCAGGCGCAGGTTGAGATGATTAATGATAATCAGCTCACCCTGGCTTTCACGCGGGGTTTCTTCAAACTGCGGGTCGGCATTCAGCGCCAGTTGCAGTACGCCTTCATTACGGCCACGGAACATCGCCAGTGCACGGTGTGAAGGCACCTGCGCAATAGGTTCGTGGTGATCGAAATAGTCGCGGAATTTCGCGCCTTCTTCTTCTTTAGCTTCCAAAACCCGGGACACCAGATGGGCGTTTTTCCACAGGTAGTCGCGCACCTTGGCCAGCAGGGTGGCATCTTCGGCAAAGCGTTCCATCAGGATATAGCGCGCGCCGTCCAGCGCTGCTTTGACATCGGCAACGCCCTTTTCGGCATCCACAAACTGCTCGGCCAGCTGTTCTGGCTGCTGTTGCGGGTCTTGCCACAGTGATTCGGCCAGCGGTTCCAGACCGGCTTCGATAGCAATCTGCCCGCGGGTGCGGCGCTTGGGTTTATATGGCAGGTAGAGGTCTTCGAGTTCGGTTTTGCTTTGGGTGGCGTTAATCGCCCCTGCCAGTTGATCGGTCAGCTTGCCTTGCTCCTCAATCGATTTGAGGATGGTCTGGCGGCGATCTTCCAGTTCACGCAGATAGCCCAGGCGAGTTTCCAACTGACGCAGTTGGGTGTCATCCAGGCCCCCGGTGACTTCCTTACGATAGCGTGCGATAAACGGCACGGTATTACCTTCATCCAGCAGGCGGATAGCGGAGTCAACTTGCTCCGGTCGGGCCTGTAGTTCGGTTGCAATAATGCGGCTCAGTGGGTCAGTCATAGGTCAGGTATCTGTTAGGGACGATAATCAATAGGGGGACAGTTATACGGTTTGCAGGGAGAAAATGCCAGTCACCCGTGGTTTTTCAAGCAGGGAAAGCCATTCGGAAAAGCCCGAATTATTCGCGCTCTTTGACGTATTCAATCTCATTGACCGACCAGAAGGCTTCACCAGCCGGTGTCTGTACCGTGGCCGTATCGCCAACCTCTTTTTTCAGCAGCGCACGGGCCATCGGGGAATCGATGGAGATATAGTCTTTGCGGCCAAAGATTTCGTCGTAGCCGACGATGCGGAAACGTTTGAGATCGCCGTCATCGTTTTCGATCTCTACCCAGGCACCAAAGAATACACGGCCTTCCTGCTGCGGCGAGTAATCGACGATTTTCAGTTGTTCGAGGCACTTGGTGAGATAACGCACCCGGCGATCGATCTCACGCAGACGCTTTTTATTGTATTGGTAATCGGCATTTTCACTCCGATCCCCCAGGCTGGCCGCCCAGGTCACTTTTTTGGTGACCTCCGGG
Organism: Serratia sp. L9; assembly: GCF_050632285.1. Lineage (NCBI taxonomy): Bacteria > Pseudomonadati > Pseudomonadota > Gammaproteobacteria > Enterobacterales > Yersiniaceae > Serratia > Serratia sp. L9. The sequence goes on from NZ_CP192591.1 coordinate 1,497,233, forward strand.
CGCTCTTCCCGCCAGAGATAATCCAGTTCTTGCTTTAGTTTGTTGTAACCCTCTCGGGTGATCAGCATTGTTTTCATCAATCATCGATCCATCAAGTCACAGGGGGCAATTGCTGTTGGTCTTAGGGGGATTCTCGCATAAAGTAACCTCCTGTACCCGTCGTCTTTCAAGCAGCAGCGCTCAGTCACCCCTTAAGGAAGCGCCAGGGTGGGTGCCTGGCTGTGCTGTACAGGGATGTACAAATGACGCGGGCACACGAATGCGCTAAAGCGGCCAACATGAAATCCCTCGGGCAGGTAATCTTTTCTCTGTGGGCGGTGTTAAATCACCGCAGTTTAATAGCCCTGATTTGAGTGAAAATTGTTGATATTTGGGCAAAAGAATAAGCTTTGTAACAATTTCGTCTAGAATGTATACCATTAAACGCTGTCAGTAATGATGCGGTTTTTTAACAATACGAGGCTGTTGCCAAATAGCCGCCAGCGGGATCAACGCATCAGTGCGGGCCACAGCCTAGAATCAGGCAATACAGCCTTTGGGAGTAAGACAATGCAAGAGAATCACAAGATTCTGGTCGTCGATGATGACATGCGCCTGCGTGCGCTTTTAGAACGTTATTTAACCGAACAGGGTTTCCAGGTACGCAGCGTAGCCAACGCTGAGCAAATGGATCGTTTGCTGACGCGTGAGTCTTTCCATCTGATGGTGCTGGATCTGATGTTGCCGGGGGAGGACGGGTTGTCAATTTGCCGTCGTCTGCGTAGCCAAAGCAACCCGATGCCGATCATTATGGTGACCGCCAAGGGTGAAGAGGTAGATCGTATTGTCGGGCTGGAAATTGGTGCTGACGACTATATTCCCAAACCGTTCAACCCACGGGAGTTGCTGGCCCGTATCCGCGCGGTACTGCGCCGCCAGGCCAATGAATTGCCGGGAGCGCCTTCTCAGGAAGAAGCCGTGATTGCCTTCGGTAAATTCAAACTGAACCTCGGCACGCGCGAAATGTTCCGTGAAGATGAACCTATGCCATTGACCAGCGGTGAGTTTGCCGTGTTGAAGGCTTTGGTCAGCCACCCTCGCGAACCGCTGTCACGCGATAAACTGATGAATCTGGCCCGTGGCCGTGAATACAGCGCGATGGAGCGCTCCATCGACGTACAGATTTCGCGCCTGCGCCGCATGGTTGAAGAAGATCCGGCTCATCCACGCTATATCCAGACCGTATGGGGTCTTGGCTACGTCTTCGTGCCGGATGGCACCAAGGCATGAGACGATTACGCTTTTCACCGCGTAGCTCGTTTGCCCGAACTTTGCTGTTGATTGTCACCTTGCTGTTCGTCAGCCTGGTGACTACCTATCTGGTGGTGCTCAACTTCGCTATCCTGCCCAGTCTGCAGCAGTTTAACAAGGTCCTGGCATATGAAGTCCGTATGCTGATGACTGACCGGCTGCAGCTGGAAGATGGCACTTTGCTTGAGGTGCCGCCAGCGTTTCGGCGCGAGATCTACCGTGAGCTGGGGATTTCGCTTTACACCAACGCGGCTGCGGAAGAGAGTGGGTTGCGCTGGGCGCAACACTACCAGTTCCTCAGCCAGCAGATGGCGCAGCAACTGGGTGGGCCAACCGAAGTACGAGTCGAGGTAAATAAAAATACTCCGGTGGTCTGGCTGAAAACCTGGTTGCAGCCAGACATCTGGGTACGTGTGCCGCTGACTGAAATTCATCAGGGCGATTTCTCGCCGCTGTTCCGCTATACCCTGGCGATTATGTTGCTGGCGATAGGCGGGGCCTGGCTGTTTATCCGCATTCAGAACCGCCCTCTGGTAGAGCTGGAGCATGCCGCCGTGCAGGTCGGGAAAGGTATTATCCCGCCACCGCTGCGTGAATATGGTGCTTCAGAGGTGCGTTCCGTCACCCGGGCCTTCAACCAGATGGCCTCAGGTGTGAAGCAGCTTGCCGACGATCGTACATTGCTGATGGCCGGGGTGAGCCACGATCTGCGGACTCCATTGACGCGTATCCGGCTGGCAACGGAAATGATGAGTGCCGAAGACGGCTACCTGGCGGAGTCGATCAATAAAGATATCGAAGAATGTAACGCTATTATCGAGCAGTTTATTGATTACCTGCGCACCGGCCAGGAAATGCAGACCGAAATCAGCGATCTGAATGCCATTCTGGGCGAAGTGGTTGCCGCAGAAAGCGGTTACGAGCGAGTGATTGAAACCGATATCCTGCCGGGTGAGCTGATGATGAATGTTCACCCGCTCTCCATCAAACGTGCTGCGGTGAACATGGTGGTGAATGCGACCCGCTATGGCAACGGCTGGATCAAGGTCAGCAGCGGGCGCGAGTTGCAACGCGGCTGGTTCCAGGTGGAGGATGATGGCCCCGGTATCAAGCCGGAAGAGCTCAAGCACCTGTTCCAGCCTTTTGTGCGTGGTGACAGTGCGCGCAGCACCAGCGGTACCGGACTAGGGTTGGCGATCGTACAACGAATTATCGATGCGCATGCAGGTATGCTGGAGATCGGCACCAGTGAACGTGGTGGATTGCGCATCCGTGCTTATATCCCGTTACCCATCGAGAAGAAAGAAGCCTCCAGCGGGCAGCAGACTGCCAAAGATAACGCCTAGTTTTTCTCCCTTCGGATAGTGCTGCCTTGTGCAGCGCTATCATTATTGATTGCCGATAGAACTGAACGGCTCCCGGAAAGAACATAAAAAAAGACGCGGCTAACCGCGTCTTGGCATGGCTTGGGCAGGGGATATTTGCCCCTGCCAGAGGGTGTTACAGTTTCGGACCTGCGCTGACCAGAGCCGCGCCTGCCGGTGTATCGGTGTACTTGTCGAAGTTGGTCGTAAAGCGGTTCGCCAGATCGTGCGCCTTCTCTTCCCATTGCTCTATGCTGGCATAGGTAGCGCGTGGGTCAAGAATGGCAGGATCAACGCCAGGCAAGGCGGTTGGCATGGCCAGATCGAAGATTGGCAGCGTGATGGTTTCTGCCTTATCGATTTCACCGTTGAGAATGGCATCGATAATACCGCGAGTATCCTTGATCGAGATACGCTTGCCAGTGCCGTTCCAGCCGGTATTGACCAGATAAGCCTGGGCGCCAGCGGCCTGCATGCGCTTGACCAGCACTTCGGCGTACTGAGTCGGGTGCAGTGACAGGAATGCGGCACCGAAACAGGCGGAGAAGGTAGGTGTCGGCTCGGTAACACCGCGCTCAGTACCGGCCAGTTTCGCGGTGAAACCGGACAGGAAGTGGTACTGGGTCTGGTTGGCTGTCAGGCGTGATACTGGCGGCAGTACGCCGAAGGCGTCGGCTGTCAGGAAGATCACCTTGGTAGCATGGCCCGCTTTTGAAACCGGCTTGACGATGTTCTGGATGTGATAGATCGGGTAAGAAACACGCGTGTTCTCGGTCTTTGAACCGTCGTTGAAATCCACGGTGCCGTCGGCCAGCACGGTGACGTTTTCCAACAGTGCATCGCGTTTGATGGCGTGGTAGATATCTGGCTCAGCTTCTTCAGACAGCTTGATGGTCTTGGCGTAGCAGCCACCTTCGAAGTTGAACACGCCGTCGTCATCCCAGCCGTGCTCGTCATCGCCGATCAACTGGCGTTTCGGGTCGGTGGAAAGCGTGGTTTTGCCTGTGCCGGACAGGCCGAAGAATACCGCCACATCGCCTTTCTCGCCCACGTTGGCCGAGCAGTGCATAGAGGCAATGCCTTTCAATGGCAGCAGGTAGTTCATCATTGAGAACATACCCTTCTTCATCTCGCCGCCGTACCAGGTGCCACCGATCAGCTGCATGCGTTCAGTCAGATTGAATGCCACGAAGTTTTCGGAGTTCATTCCCTGCTGCTGCCAGTTCGGGTTGGTGCACTTGGCGCCGTTCATCACCACGAAATCAGGCTCAAAATCCTGCAGTTCTTCTTCGCTTGGGCGGATAAACATGTTCTTCACGAAGTGTGCCTGCCAAGCCACTTCGGTGATAAAGCGTACTTTCAGGCGGGAATCTGCGTTGGCGCCACAGAAGGTATCAACGACAAACAGACGCTTGCCAGAGAGTTGCTCGGTAACCAGTTTTTTCAGGTCTGCCCAGACTTCAGGGCTGAGAGGTTTGTTGTCGTTCTTGCCTTTACCTTGGTCGGCCCACCAGACGGTGTCCCGGGTGATATCATCGCGGACGATGTATTTATCTTTTGGAGAACGGCCGGTAAAGATGCCGGTATCAACGGCCACGGCCCCTAATTGGGTTACTACACCACGCTCAAATCCTTCAAGAGAAGGATCCGTTTCTTCCTTAAACAGTAATTCATAACTTGGATTGTGAACGATTTCACCAACGTTATGAATACCATAAGCGGCAAGATCCTGGTGGGTTATACCTTTAACACGCATGTCACTGCTCCTTGATCACAGAATTTCTGGCGACAATTGTAGGGAATCAGCCCACAGTAACAGCGATAGGTATCAAATATTTAACGTTTTAAACGTTTTTTAGTTACGTTATGAGATGTAGCACACGGAAAAAAGCAAGCCTGCAAACGGTGTGGGTTGGCGTGCGCCTTATGGCGCACGCCAAGGGGTGGGTATAACTTAGTGCAACTGTGGATTGCTGTCGGTTGTACCCGCATAGAGGCTGGCAATGTCCACTGAGTCAAATACGTAATGATTGCCGCAGTAATCACAATGCATATCAATGTTGCCATCTTTTTCTAACATTTCGGCAACTTCTTCCGTGGGCAGCGTGATCAAGGCATCGGCACAGCGCTGGCGCGAGCAGGTGCAACGGAAGATGACGTCCTGCGGCTCATACAAGGTGACTTCTTCCTGGTGGTACAGGCGATACAGCACTTCGTTAGCTGGCAGGGTGAACAGCTCTTCATTCTTGATGGTGGCGGTCAGTTGCACCAGATGGTCGAAATCATCGGCATTACCGTCCTGGGCTGGCAGCACCTGCAGCAGCATGCCACTGGCGGCTGGTTTACCTTCGGCTTCACCGGTACGGATAAACAGGCGCGTTGGCAGCTGTTCTGACTGACGGAAATACCCTTCCAGACATTCGGCCAGCGTGTCACCTTCCAGGCCAACGACCCCCTGATAGCGCTCACCCTCAGATGGGCTGATAGTGATCACCATAATGCCGTTACCGAGCATCTGGTGCAGGGTACTTTCTGCTGCAATGTCCCCTTCGACACGAGCAACGCCACGCATCTCCTGGCGATTATTGCCGTTGATCACCGCCAGCTTCAGCGGGCCATCGCCCTGAACCTGTACGGTAATGTCACCGTCAAACTTCAGCGTTGCTGTCAGCAGGCTGGTGGCAACCAGCAGCTCACCAAGCAGCGCCTGTACCGGAGCGGGGTAGTCATGATTGGTCAGGATGTGCTGATAGGTTTCGCTGACGGTAACCAGCTCACCGCGCACCGCGTAGTTTTCGAACAGGTAACGGTGCAATTGGTCATGGTTGGACATAGTTTTCTCTCATCGAGGTGAGGGTTTATTCCGGCTCACCAAATTTAAATTTAATCAAATCGCGCCGCTCTTTTTTGTCCGGCCGGCGATCCGGGTGAGGCATGGTCAGCGCATTCATCTTGCGTGCCAGCGCCATTTTCTCGCGATTGGCGATGCTGTCTTGTGTTTCCTGATACATCTGTTGAGCCTCACTGGCTCCCCGCCGCTGGCTGGTGACGGCTAGCACAATCACGGTGCGTTCTTCGTTGCCCTGGCGCAGCTTGATTTCGGCATTAACCTCGACCACCTTGCTCGGTTTGCCACGCTGGCGGTTGTAATGCACTTTACCGCCGTCAATCATTTCGCGGGCTAACGCGCGAGTTTTATAAAAACGGGCTGCCCATAGCCATTTATCCAGGCGTACGGCATCGTCATCCGGTGTTGCTTTGGCTTTCATTGCTCCCTCCGTTCCAACGCGGGTATCAACTGGCGGTAATCGCTCATTGAAGGATAACGCTGGAAAGTTTTACTCGCCATGCTGGAATCCGGGTTCTGCACACCCAGACAGTAGCGGATACCAAACGTGCGGGCAGCGTCCAGAATAGGTTCACCATCATCCACAAATAGCGTGCGCTGCGGATCAAAACCGGTTTGCTGTTGCACCGCCTGCCACAGCCGCTGATCTTCTTTCGGATAACCAAATGTGTGGGTGGAAAGTAATAAATCAAGGTGCTGGTCCAAACCCGTGTGTTCAACTTTCACCGCCAGGCTATGCGGATGGGCGTTGGTCAGCAGAATAGTCCGCTGCCCTGCATCGCGTAATGCCTGTAAAAAAGGCTTGGTATCTTCACGCAAGCGTGCGCGGTTACCGACTTCGTTGGTCATCTGGTAGATATCCAGATTAAGCCGTTCACACCAGTAATCAAAACAGTACCAATTCATCGTGTGTTGCACGGCCAGGTATTCGTCATAAATGATTTTACGGGCGTCATCGAAAGAGATGGCTCGTTGCTCACTTAATGCCTGCGGTACCCGTTTTTGCCAGAAATAGTTGTCGAATTCCAAGTCCAGCAGGGTGCCATCCATATCCAGCAGTACGGTATCAATATCGTGCCAGTCAAACTCAGGAACCATGTGAAAACTCCATAGGCGGATCGAGGCCCGCAGATAATAGCGTTAGCCTAGCATACTGGATGGCAGGAGGAAGACTACGTCATCGGACGTATTGATATCGGGGTCAGTTGCGGGTTGAAGCAACTTTCATAGTAACGCTGGATATCGGCCAGGCGGTGTTGGTTTCTGCGCCAGCGCTGTACCAGCCGCCAGGTGTTGTGGCTAAAGATGGCAACCAGTGCCAGCAGCAGCAAGCTGGTGCCGAGGTAACGCCACAGGGTGACCATATCCGGCTCGCTGTGCAGGGCGATATGCCGAGTACCGTTGGCATCGACAAAGATATTGGTGATTACCCCCTGCGCCCGGAATGGCGTGTGTAGCAACATACTGCTAAGGCGCTGTAACTCGTTCCATTGATCCAGCGCGTTGAACTCGTTCAATGGCTGGGTGGGTAACGGGTGGTCAACTAATTGCTTGCCTTCGTCGCTGGTGATCAGAAAACCGCCCGGTGGCGGACTGTTGAGGGCCGCTGCGGCCTGGCGGGTTTCCCGGGTGACAAAGGCTGAGGTTGCCGCATTGCTGAGGTTTTCCAGTGATTCGGCACTGACTGGCCTCAGCAGGACGTTAACGCCTTTCAGCGCGCCTGATTTGGCCCGTTTCACCAGGCTAGGCCAGTTTTTAGCGTTGCCCAGATTAACCAGGGCATTCTTCAAACGGACACAGTCGGATTCTGTTTCGCATAAATCCTGTGTTTTTAAAACGATATCTGAAAAATCGTCCAGCAGGATCATGCCTGATTTCTCGATCGCACTGGCCAACTGCGGGTTAATCTTTTGATCGGTACCGCTTGGGTGCAGTTGGTTATTGATCGTGGTGATCAGCGCGGTAGCTTTGTCGATCACCTCTGATTCCGGCTGTGGCAGAGGCGCTGCGGTATTCCAGTAGATGCCTGAGCAATCGAAGGGCATAAAGCTTGGTGCGGTGCTGCTATTGCCCGAAGGAACGTAACACATGCCATTTCCTTGCACTTTTAGCGTATCGCCGATATGCAGCGGCGTTGCTTCCAATGCCTGTACGTTGGTGACTTCGGTTTTCTGCGCCCCTTGCAACCATGCGCTGCTTAATTTCGCGGGCAGGCTGAGGGGGATGTAGGTCAGCAGCAATAACAGCACCACCAGCGAACTGGCGACCAGCACGGCATTCTTGCCCCATTGCTGTAGCGGGAAGTTTTTCACTTCATCATGCAAGGAGAGATAGCGCCCCTGACGAACTACCTGGCGGTTGAGATAGATATCCACGTTGGTAGTCTTGCCCAGATCCGAAGTGAGGTAAGGCTGCCAGTGCGGGGGATAAATCAAATCGATAATCCCCAAAGAGATATTGCTGATCTGCCCCTGATTGGACTCGCCAAACAGCCCCCAGCGCTTTGGCGTACCGCGCAGGCAGTGCACTTCTTTGAGTTCGCTTTCAGCTGGGCGGCGAAACAGATTCCATGTCCCCCAGGCGATCATCAGCACCGCGATGAAAATCATCCAGGGGATAACCACCACCGGGCTTATCAAACTGAAAAACAGCAGCAGCAGGGCAACAGAAATGATGGCGGCTTCCTTGATGCCGTTCGGACAATTGAGAGCGTGTTCTTCGCGTGTTTCTTTACGGATATTCACTAGCTCGATATGTTCGCTTTCTTCCTTGCGAATGGAGGCGTTCCTCGTTGGGGCAGCAGTGACTACCGGCGAAGGTGGGCTATCGTGAATATGATCAAGTAACGAGTGGCCATTGAGGGAGATCACCAACGGCAAGGTTTGGGTCTTGATCACTTCCACATGGTTATCGGCACTGATGTATTGCTCCCAAAACGGCGGCAAATGGATCTCTTCCGAATCGAGGTAGTAGCGCCAGTTATTGGGTTCATCGCTTGCCAGGCCATAGCGGGTAATGGCATGGGTGATAGGGTAGACGTTATCGCTGTGCGCAGACAGTGTCAGTTTGGCTGAAGGCAGTGCAGAGGAGCCTGGCAACAGTTTGTTACCCAGACGGTTTTGCTGGTTGAGATAATACTCAATTGCCGAGCGCTCTTGCGCAGTCAGCTTTCGGTGCGTCGGTTTGATGAATGGCAGTGAGCCTGCCAAGGCTAGGCGCTTGCGCAGCCTAAACCAGAAATAGATGCCTGCGGCGATCAGGCAGGCTAGCACCAAGGCCAATATTAACGCTATTGTGCTCATGCTATCCTCATCTTGAACCCATGAAACCGCCGACCTTATTAAACAAGAGATATTATACGGAGTTAACGACCCAGAGATAGAGCGGCGTTAGATAACTCTCATTCAAGCGCCTGACAACACATGATCGCACATTCTTCTATCTATCTATGAAATCATAGCAACCCCCCTAGGGCCTGATATCAGCGTTATCCTATTTTCTTATACAGTTTTAGATCGGTTGGTAGGAAAAATGGTGTCGCGCTGGCTACGCTTGTTAAATAAAAGTAAATTACTAGCAAAGCTCGTTGCGGCAAAGGTTCCCATTAACGCACAATGTGATCAAGATCGAATTCAGCCAGCGTTTGAACAATTTCCTGCCTGGCGCAACCAGCACATAATTACCCAGGTTATCCGCATGCCAGCTCTGATTATACAGAGAGATTGCGGTTAACCTCTTTGAGGCAATCATGGATAAACACCTGCAAAAACCTAAAATTCTGAAAGTAGAAACGGTCGCGCGCTCGCGTTTATTTAACGTAGAGTCGGTCGATCTTGAATTCAGTAACGGTGTGAGGCGGGTCTATGAGCGTATGCGCCCTTCAGAACGTGAAGCGGTGATGATTGTGCCCGTTATCGGGGATGATTTGCTGTTGATCCGTGAATATGCCGTGGGTACCGAATCCTATGAACTGGGGTTCCCTAAGGGGTTGATCGATCCTGGTGAAGGGGTGCTGGAAGCCGCTAACCGCGAACTGATGGAAGAGGTTGGTTTTGGGGCCAGGCGTTTTGATTTCCTCAGTAAGCTGACCATGGCGCCTTCCTACTTTTCCAGCCAGATGAATATCGTACTGGCGCACGATCTCTATGCGCAAAGCCTGGAAGGGGATGAACCCGAGCCGCTACCGCAGGTGCGCTGGCCGATAGCCAACATGATGGCCTTATTGGCAGAACCGGATTTCCGTGAGGCACGTAACGTCAGTGCATTGTTCCTGACCGAGGCGTTCCTTCGCGGTTCGCGTTAAGGTTAGGCTAACATGAGATAAAAAAATGGCCAGATTGCTCTGGCCATTGTCGTTTTTAGAACAGCTCGTGGCTCTCACCACCTGGGTCCGTCAGCGTAGTGCCTGCATCGTGGACTGAGTAGTCGGTCGGCTGAGTGCCTTCGATAAAGTACTCTGAACGGCTCCCGCCGCCGCCATTGGACAGCTTGCCGGTGCTCTTGTCGATGGTCACACTGACAATCCCCGGTGGTGGCGTGACTTTCTGCTCTGGAAGGCCTTCCAGCGCTACTTTCATAAAGTCATCCCAGGCTGGTTGCGCACTCTTCGCCCCCCTTCGCCGCCAGATATTTGATCCGGGATGGCGCCAGAGGCGCTCGCACGGCCAAGATTACGGCGATGATCGTCAAAGCCAATCCAGACCGACGTCACGGTATCCGGGCCGTAGCCGGAGAACCAGGCATCCTTCGAACTGTTGGTGGTACCGGTTTTGCCGCCGATATCACGGCGTTTGAGGTCGCGGCCAGCGCGCCAGCCCGTCCCCATCCAACCCGGCTCGCCGAAGATATTTGTGTTTAACGCATCACGGATCAGGAATGACAGCGGGGTGCTGATCACATGTGGTGCATATTGCTGATCGTTATCCTGCTGCACCTGGGCAGGGGTTACCTGCTCAAGTTGTGGCATGGGCACGTTGGCATTACTGCCTTCCTGCGAGACCGCAACATTTTCAACGTTATCTTCAGAAAGCACTGCCGAACGATGCGTGTCGCCATAGATCACTGGCAGGTTGCAGCTATCGCAAACCACTTTCGGCTTGGCTTCAAATACCGCTTTGCCGGTATCGTCTTCAATCTTGGTGATAAAGTACGGGTCGACCAGGTAGCCGCCGTTTGCCAGCACGGCATAACCACGCGCAACCTGCAGCGGGGTGAACGAAGCGGAACCCAGTGCCAGCGATTCAGAATGCACGATGTTTTGTGCCGGGAAGCCGAAACGTTGCAAATATTCTGCCGCGTAATCAACGCCCATGGCGCGCATTGCGCGAACCATCACCACGTTTTTCGATTGCCCAAGGCCTTGGCGCAAGCGGATCGGACCGTCGTAGGTGGGAGGGAGTTCTTTGGTCGCCAGTCGGTGCCGGCACCAGCATCCCAACGTGTGATCGGCAGATCGTTGAGGATAGTGGCCAGCGTCAGGCCTTTATCCATCGCGGCGGTATACAGGAACGGCTTGATGTTGGACCCCACCTGGCGCAGCGCCTGGGTGGCACGGTTAAACTTGCTCTGGTTGAAGTCGAAACCGCCGACCAGCGCTTTGACTGCGCCATTGTTGGGATCGATAGACACCAGCGCAGAGTTGACGTCCGGCACCTGTGCCAGCCACCAGACCTCATTCACCTTGCGAACCCAGACTTGCTGGCCAGCCTGAACTACGTCGGTGACACGTTTCGGTGTTGGACCTTGTGAGGTATCACTCCTGAACGGGCGTGCCCAGCGCATACCGGACATTGGCAGCGCGATGCTGCTGCCATCGGCCAGCATTGCCGTCGCCTGCTCTGCATCCGCCTGGGTGATCACCGCCGGAGACAGTGGGCCGTAGCTAGGCAGATTTTTCAGGGAATCGACAATCTGTTTCTGAGCCCAAGCCGCCTCGCCCACTTTCCACAGCACGTTCGACGGGCCACGGTAGCCATGGCGCATATCGTAGTTCATTACGTTGTTACGTAATGACTCTTGTGCCGCCAACTGCAATTTCTTGGTGATGGTGGTGTACACCTTGTAACCGTCGGTATAGGCATTCTCACCGTAAAGCTTGATCATTTCCTGGCGCACCATTTCTGACAGATAAGGTGCGGAGAAGCTGATCTCCGGCGCGTGATAATGGGCTACCAGATCTTCGCTACGTGCCTGGTCGTACTGCGCCTGAGTGATGTAGTGCTCATCCAGCATGCGCGACAACACCACGTTACGGCGCGCTACGGCACGGTCGTGAGAGTAAAGCGGGTTAAAGGTGGAAGGGGCCTTGGGCAACCCGGCAATGGTCGCCATTTCACTCAGCGTAAGCTGGCTGACATCTTTACCAAAATAGACATGTGCAGCAGCACCAACACCATAAGCACGATAACCCAGATAGATTTTGTTCAGATACAGCTCAAGAATTTCATCTTTGCTCAGCATCTGCTCAATGCGGATCGCCAGGAAGACCTCCTTGATTTTTCGCATCAGGGTGCGTTCCGGGCTCAAGAAGAAGTTTCTGGCCAACTGCTGGGTGATGGTACTGGCACCCTGCGAAGCATGGCCGGAGACCAGCGCGATTGACGCAGCACGGAAGATACCGACGGGATCGATCCCGTGATGATCATAGAAACGACTGTCCTCTGTGGCGATGAAGGCGTGCACCATCACCGGCGGGATTTGATCCAGCTTGAGTGGGATACGGCGTTTCTCACCGAATTGGGCGATCAACTCGCCATCGGCGCTGTAAACCTGCATCGGGATTTGCAGTCGCACGTCTTTGAGCGTTGCCACGTCGGGCAACTGTGGCTCGACATATTTGTACAAGCCAAAAACCGAGGCTGCTCCCAGCAAGATGCAACACACTGCAAGGATTAGAAAATACTTTACGAACTTCACCTGAGATTTCCCATTTCATGTCAATTGGGCAGTTTATAAACAACCGCGCGGTAGTATAAAGGCAAGCCTGCAACATGGATATGTTCTTTTGTCATCTGACGGTATGGAGGCGGGCTGAAATATGTTTTCTCAAGCATGGCAGGTGGGGCTGGATATACAGAACAACTGCATCATGGCATTGGCCGTGCAGCGTCGGCGTAACGGTTGGCAGCTACGTCACTGGTGGCAACAGGCCTTGGCGCAACCGGTGTTGCATGAAGGGGTTATGGCAGAATCTGAAATGCTGGTGGCGGTGCTAAAGCAATGGCGTATCCGGTTACCAAGACATATTTCCTTACGCATTGCCTTGCCTGCTCAGCGGGTTTTGCAACAGACGTTACCGCTGCCGGATGACCGGCTGCGGGAGTCGGTTCGCCATGACTATATCACCACCCAAGGGTTGAAACAGTTTCCGTTAGACAGCCAGACGTTGGTCATGGATTACCGTCAGGCCCATCCCAATACCCACCAGTTGCTGCTAACTGCGGCCCGTCAGCAGGAGATTCAAAAGTGGTTGCGGTGCTTGCAACAGGCCGATCTGCAACCACAGGTGATTGATATTGCCCCTAATGCCTTGTGCATGATGGCAGAGTTTGCTGGCCTGGCTCCTGAGGCGGGGCTGCTGCACCGGCTGGAGCAAGAGTGGTTATGGGTGGCTCCCCGCACGGTGCCATTCACTTACGGTGTTCTGCCTTGTGGGCTAGCAGGCAGCGTGAAGCAGGCACTGGCCAACATGCGCTTAACCTGCCCGGCATTGGGGGTAAAAGAGGTGTATTACAGCAGTGTGCTGGACGAAGCCTTACCCGAAGGCGTTATACCCTGGTCGCCGCTCACCGCTTTCAGCCAGTTACACCCGCCATTGCCCGCGCTACCGATGGCGTTTGTTCTTGCCGGTGGGCTGGCATTGCGCCGCGAGGATGGCTGATGTATCAGGTCAATCTTCTACCCTGGCGCATCCGGCGGCAGCGGCAGCGTTACCTATTCTGGCTATGCTGCTTCTGCGTTCAGCTTTTTGCGACGCTGCTTATTCTTGTTCTCACCTTCGGGGTGCTGGGTTATCAGCAAGATCAGCACCGCCAGGTTCTGCAAGCTCTTGCGCAGCAATACAGCGATATTGGCCAGCAACTCCAGCAGAGGCAGCAAATTATGGGCGAGCTGGCACGTCTCGGCGCAAAGGAGGCTCGTTACCGGCAGAATCATGCGCATAACCAGCGTTATCTTGCATTGTTACAGCAACTATCGCGTGCGTTGCCCGAAACCCTATGGCTTACCGGGTTTGAAGAGAGCGCCAAGGGGATCTCGCTGCGCGGAATTGGCAGGCATTATGCGGAGATCGCCATCTTTGAACAGCGGTTGGCCGCCTCGCCATTGTTGCAGGGTAGCCGCTTGGCTGAAGTGACACAGCATAAAGAGGGGGTTGGCATTCACCCTGACGGCACGCTGGGGGCAGGATGGATAAACCTTTGGCGGATTGGCTAATCCCCTGGCTCAATCGGCCTGGCTGGCAATTATTAGCTGCGCAATGGCTGGTGTTGGCGGGCGTGGTGTTGTTAGCCAGCACGCTGTTGGTGTCGGGTGAGTGGCAACTGCGTGAGCAATTGTATGAGCAGCGGCAGCAACTCGAGCGGCAAATAACCGAGCGTCGGCAGCAATTGAGCCAGCTACCGGCGCTCGAGGAATTGCAAAAAGCGTGCAGCAGCAAAGGGTAAAGCGGCCCGAGGGGCAGGAGGATATCGGTAGCCACCTCTATCAGGTTGGAGGGGTATTGCTACGCTGGCAACAGCAGGAAAAACCGGCACAGCAAAAGGTAAGCCTGCAACTGGGCTTTGAAGGGTTACTGCGTTTACTGGCGAGGATGCCACCTTCCAGGCAGATTGGCCAGATGAAGATTGAGCGGCAACCCGAAGGGCTGGTCATCCAATTGACCTTGCTGGCTACCGCGGAGGCCGAAGATGAATAAAGCCGGATGGCTTTGGCTGATGCTCTCCACCTCGCTTTGGGCTGAGCATTACCGCGATCCCTTCCAGCCTCCTCAGGTGGTGCCCTGTAACCGCTCAGCCTCATCACCAGAAGGCTGGCGGCTGAAAGGTATTATCGGTACGCCGGATTTACGTTACGGCTGGGTAGAAACACCGCAGGGCCAGTGGTTGGGGCTATTGCCCCAGCAGCGGTTGTTGGATGGGCAGTGGCAGGTGGTACAGATCCAGCCCCGGCAACTTGAGCTTGGCTTTCAGGATGTGGGCAGTGCCTGTCCGCAGTTTACGGACAATATCGTACTCACATTAGGCAAAAAACCTCAGGAAAGGACAATGAAATGAAAGGATACCGCTGGCTTTGGGCTGGGGTGTTATGGCTTCCTTTGGTCGTGATGGGGGCGGTGCAGAAAGAAAAACCGGTGTCGATGGCGTTTCACGATACACCGGTAAGCCTGATTTTACAGGCGTTGGCGGAGTACCAGCAGTTGAATCTGGTGGCAGGTGAAGGCGTTGATGGCAACCTGACGCTGCGCCTGGAGGATGTCCCCTGGCAGCAAGCGTTAGCGGTGGTCCTGCGTATGGGCAAGCTGACGATGACCATTGAAGGGAACGTCATGATGGTTTTCCCGGAACCGGATGAAGAGGAGCTGCAACGGCGGCAACAGGCCTTGGTGCAGCAGCAGCCGCTGCACAATCTGACAATCACACTGCACCACGCAGAAGCCAGCGAAATAGCACAAAGCCTGGATAATCAGCGGGGTAAATTATTGACCGAACGTGGCATCGTGATGGTGGATAAAAGGACCAATGCACTGTTGCTGCGTGACACCGCAAAGGCTCTTGCCCAGATGAAATCCTGGGTATTGGAGATGGATGCGCCGATGGAACAGGTTCAGCTGGCGGCTCATATTGTGACCATCAGCAGTGAAAACCTGCGCGAGTTAGGCGTGCGCTGGGGGCTAGGTACAGAAGATAGACCAGCACGGGCACTGCGAATCGATAACTTCAACGTGGGCTTACCGCTGGAGAACAGCCCGGTGACGGCAGGTTTTCATCTGGCACGCATCAGCGGGCGCATGCTTGATCTGGAGTTGTCGGCACTGGAGCAGGAGAACGAGGTGGAGATTATCGCCAGCCCACGTCTGCTTACCGCGCATCAGCAAACTGCCAGCATCAAACAGGGCACGGAAATCCCTTATGAAGTATCGAGCGGTGCCAGCGGAGCCACCTCAGTCGAATTCAAGGAGGCCGTGTTGGGGATGGAAGTGACGCCAAAGATTTTACCTAATGGCCGCATCACCCTGACGCTGCAGATCAGCCAGAACATGCCGGGGCGTTCAATAAAACAGGGCTCTGGGGAGGCTTTGGCCATCGACAAGCAGGAAATTAAAACTCAGGTGACAGTGAAGAACGGTGAAACCATTGTATTAGGGGGCATATTCCAGCGGCAAAGCACTCAGGGGGCGGATAAAGTTCCCGGGGTGAGCGAGGTTCCCATACTGGGATCGCTGTTTAAACACAGCACTAAACAGCACAAAAGGCGCGAGCTGGTGATTTTCATCACTCCGACGCTGATCAAGGTCTAAACTGCCACTGATCCTGCGGATCTCGTCATCCCATTGCTTTTTCAGATAAACTCCAGGGGTTATCGCCTGCTGGAGCGCCCGGTTGATTAGGTATTGGTTAAATTTCCTACCCGTTGAAAAGCCTTAAAAGTTGATGCGCAGAAGCACTTTTTTATCGCCTTGGAGGTATCTGCGTTTGACGCTGCGACCGATTTAGCTTACAAGGGTTACCGAATTGAGCTCCGAGGTTTTTTTGTAATGCTAAGACGCCGTTAAAAACGTATGGTTTCCCTCCTGCGGCGTGGATAGCGATTTAATCGGTTGCCAAACTACCAAGAGTGTTGAGATAATTTTCCGTCTGATCTCGCACTATCGCTCATGAGGTTTCAGTTTAGGTCCCGTCGCTGATTTGATTGGCGGGGCGGGTTATCATTAACGAATTGTCTTAGTAATACCGAAAAACATGGCAGAGAAACGCAATATCTTTCTGGTTGGGCCTATGGGTGCCGGCAAAAGCACTATTGGCCGTCAGTTAGCTCAGCAACTCAATATGGAGTTTTTCGACTCCGATCAAGAAATTGAGCGACGTACCGGAGCTGACGTGGGCTGGGTATTCGACGTGGAAGGCGAAGAAGGTTTCCGCGATCGTGAAGAAAAAGTCATTAATGAACTGACGGAAAAACAAGGGATTGTACTGGCTACCGGCGGTGGCTCGGTTAAGTCGCGTGAAACGCGTAACCGCCTGTCGGCACGTGGCGTCGTGGTCTATCTGGAAACCACCATCGAGAAGCAGTTGGCCCGTACCCAGCGCGACAAAAAACGTCCGCTGCTACAGGTGGACTCTCCTCCGCGTGAGGTGCTGGAAGCGCTGGCAAGAGAGCGCAATCCGTTGTATGAAGAAATCGCAGATGTCACTATCCGCACAGACGATCAAAGCGCTAAAGTAGTTGCCAACCAGATTATCAACATGCTGGAAAGTAACTGATAGCGGTTTCCGTGTTAGCCGCGAGCAAATGCGGAAATTCTGATTGTGTTCCCCGCGTTGGCGGGGATAAACCACACCGAGAACTGAGCGCGACATGGAGAGAATTACCGTAACGCTTGGGGAGCGAAGCTACCCGATTACCATAGCCGCCGGATTGTTCAACGATCCGGCTTCTTTTATGCCGCTAAAGGCGGGTGAACAGGTCATGCTGGTCACCAACCACACTCTGGCGCCGCTATATCTGGAGCCTATCCGGAAGGTGTTGGAGCAGGGTGGCGTTGTGGTGGATCAGGTGATTTTGCCTGATGGCGAACAGTACAAATCTCTGGCTGTGCTTGAGCAGGTGTTCTCGGCGCTGTTGGAAAAGCCCCATGGTCGCGACACCACACTGCTTGCCCTCGGCGGCGGTGTGGTTGGCGATCTGACCGGCTTTGCCGCAGCCTGCTATCAACGCGGTGTGCGTTTTATTCAGGTTCCTACCACGCTGCTTTCGCAGGTGGATTCCTCCGTGGGTGGCAAGACTGCCGTCAACCACCCGCTCGGTAAAAACATGATAGGCGCCTTCTACCAACCCGCTTCGGTGGTGGTGGATCTGGACTGCCTGCGTACCTTACCGGCGCGTGAACTCTCCTCTGGTTTGGCGGAGGTCATCAAGTACGGGATTATTCTCGATCGCGATTTCTTCGTCTGGCTGGAAAACAACATTGATGCCCTGGTTGCCTTGGATATGGACGCGCTGGCGTACTGTATCCGTCGTTGTTGCGAATTGAAGGCTGAAGTTGTTGCCGCCGATGAGCGCGAAAACGGTTTGCGGGCATTGCTCAACCTGGGTCATACCTACGGCCACGCCATTGAGGCGGAAATGGGCTATGGCGTATGGCTGCACGGTGAAGCCGTGGCGGCGGGTATGGTCATGGCCGCACAAACCGCTCATCGCCTGGGCCAATTCTCTGCGGACGATATAGAACGAGTCAAAGCGCTGCTGTTGCGTGCTGGTTTGCCGGTATGCGGGCCGCAGGAAATGGCGGCTGAGGCCTATTTACCACACATGCTGCGTGACAAGAAGGTCTTGGGCGGGGCATTGCGTCTGGTATTGCCAACGGCAATCGGTGAGGCTGAAGTGCGTGGTGGCATAGCCCATGACATGGTGCTGGCATCGATAACCGATTGCCTGCCGCCATCACGTTAACCAAGCCAGCAAACGCATAAGCTTGAAAGATGAGGGGTATAACAGTGGCTTGGCTGCTGTTAGTATCTATAGTAATTAATGTGCAGAGCGAGGCAGACGTCGCCTTGCCATCATCGGCTTAATAGTCTCGAACCATACCGGATCCTGGGTGGTGAGCTTTTGCCTCTAGTTGGAGGGGTTTCAGATGGATGAGTTTAAACCGGAAGACGATCTCAGGCCTGACACCAGCGATCGGCGTCCTACCCGTGCGCGCCGGCAAGCTACTGGGCCGCGTTTTGCCGTCTCGCGCCAGCATATGATGATTGGTATTGGTATTCTGGTGCTGCTGTTGCTGATTATCGGCATTGGATCGGCCCTGAAGGCACCAACCCAGCATGAAGCTGCGCAACAGGGGGCAAGCCGTGACATCAATCTGTCGGGTTCGTCATCGCTGACGACCAGTAACACTGGTGTTGCAGGCGGTGTTACCGATACCAACGACAATAACGGTGTGAGTAATTCTCAACCACAGCAGCCGCAGACCATCAGCGTCCCGCCAATTTCCGGCACGCCGACCGAGGCGTCACCGCAGCCTGCCCCCGGTGGTGCACAGCAGCGTGTCGATCTGCCTGGCAACATGGCCGATGCACTGTCATCACAACAGGGCCAGATTGATGCTGCAGCACAGAACATGAACACCCCGGTTTCCAGTTTGCCAACCGCTCCCGCTACCGTGATGGGCGGTGCCGCCGCGCGTGAAGCAACGCGCCCGGTGCATGGCAACACGGCTTCAACCACACAGCAGCAAAAGACACCAGCGACCAAATCGGCAGCCTCTAAACCGGCGACGGCCTCTAAGCCGTCTTCAACCTCCACTACGGTTTATACTCCTCCTGCTGCCAGCAAAAGTGGCGTGGTGAGCGGTAGCGCAGGTTCTCTAAAGACCGCGCCAGGTAGCCATTACACGTTGCAATTGAGCAGTGCTTCACGGTCCGATACGTTGAATGCCTATGCCAAGCAACAGAATCTGCAACACTATATGGTGTACGAAACCAAGCGTGATGGTAAGCCGTGGTATGTGCTGGTGAGTGGTAACTATGCTTCCTCAGCGGATGCCAAGCGCGCGATTGCTACGTTACCGGCGGATGTTCAGGCGAAAAAACCGTGGGTCCGCCCTGTACATCAAGTACAGCAAGATCTTAAAAAATAAATCATTTAAATTTTGTGCGCTGATGTGCTGTTTGAAACAGAGTACAATCCGCCGCTCTGAATTGTATAAGTAGCTAACTGACGGCATGAAGAAAAACCGCGCTTTTTTAAAATGGGCTGGTGGAAAATACCCGCTGATAGATGAGATCCGTCGTCATTTGCCAGAGGGTGACTGCTTAATCGAACCCTTTGTGGGGGCAGGTTCAGTATTCCTGAACACTGATTATGACGCCTATATTCTCGCCGACATCAATAGCGATCTTATCAATTTGTATGACATCGTTAAGCTGCGCACGGATGATTTCGTGCGCGATGCCCGCATGCTTTTCACTGATGAATTTAATAATTCAGACCAGTTTTACCTGCTGCGCGAAGAGTTCAATAGCAGCGCCGACGCCTATCGGCGCGCACTGTTGTTCCTCTATCTGAACCGGCACTGCTATAACGGCCTGTGCCGCTATAATCTGCGTGGTGAGTTCAATGTCCCTTTTGGGCGTTATAAGAAGCCTTACTTTCCGGAAGAAGAATTGTACTGGTTTGCGGAAAAATCGCGCAATGCCACCTTTGTCTGTGAGCATTACCACGATACCATGGTGAAGGCAGTGCAAGGTGCGGTGGTCTATTGCGATCCGCCTTATGCCCCCCTTTCGGCTACGGCGAATTTTACTGCTTACCACACCAATAGCTTCAGCTTGGCCGATCAGCAGGGGTTGGCGCGGATTGCGCACCAACTGTCGGTAGAGAGCCAGGTGCCAGTATTGATTTCCAACCATGACACCGAACTGACGCGTGACTGGTATCAGCACGCTTCGCTGTATGTGGTGAAGGCTCGCCGCACCATCAGCCGGAATATTCTAGGCCGCAGTAAGGTGAATGAGCTTCTGGCTCTGTACCGCTAGGTGCGTCCCGGCGGGTATATACCCTATGAATTTCGAGTTGCAGCTAGGCACTCAGCTCACTCATCCCCTGGAGCTTACTTAAGTCGGTGACTGGGGTGAGTTCGTGCAGGTAACAACGCTGTAGCTTGAAAGACGACGGGTATAACAATTTGAACCCTACGTTTGGAGAAAGCGGATGAAAAAGTTTTTGATTGCCCCGTCCATTCTGTCGGCAGACTTTGCCCGGTTAGGCGAAGACACTGCCAAGGTGTTGGCCGCTGGCGCCGATGTGGTGCATTTTGACGTAATGGATAACCACTATGTGCCTAATCTGACCATCGGGCCAATGGTGTGCGAAGCGTTGCGAAATTATGGCATTACCGCGCCGATTGACGTCCATCTGATGGTAAAACCTGTTGATCGCATCGTGCCGGACTTTGCCAAAGCCGGGGCAACCTATATCTCTTTCCATCCCGAAGCTTCCGAACATGTCGACCGTACCATCCAACTGATCAAAGAGAACGGCTGCAAGGCAGGCCTGGTATTTAACCCGGCAACACCGTTGAGCTATCTCGATTATGTGATGGATAAAATCGACGTGATCCTGCTGATGTCAGTCAACCCTGGCTTTGGTGGGCAATCCTTTATCCACGGCACCTTAGACAAGCTGCGTCAGGTACGCCGGCTTATCGATGAAAGCGGCCGTGACATTCGCCTGGAAGTCGACGGCGGTGTCAAAGTGGACAACATTGCCGAGATCGCAGCCGCGGGCGCAGACATGTTCGTTGCGGGTTCTGCCATCTTCGGCAAGCCGGATTACCGGACCGTGATCGATGAAATGCGCAGTGAGTTGGCGAAGGTGAGCCGTGGCTGATTTCAGTGCTATCCGGGGCGTGGCCTTTGATCTGGACGGCACGCTGGTAGACAGTGCTCCAGGGTTAGCGGCGGCTATCGATCTGGCCTTGGCTGAAATGGGGTTGCCGCAGGCTGGTGAAGCGCTTGTCGGAACCTGGATTGGCAATGGCGCCGATGTGCTGGTGCAACGTGCTCTGCGTTGGGCGGAAGTGGATGCCACCGCAGAACATTGCCAGCAAGTACGCCAACGTTTTGACCATTTTTATGCACAAACCGTTGATAGCGGCAGCCGCCTGTTCCCCGAAGTGAAAGCCACCCTTGCCCGCCTGGCCGAACATGGCTACCCGATGGCGCTGGTCACCAATAAGCCGACGCCCTTTGTCGCCCCTTTGCTACAGGCACTTGGCATTATCGATTATTTCTCGCTGATTATTGGCGGTGATGATGTGGTGGAGAAAAAGCCGCATCCTGCTCCGCTGTATCTGGTATTCGGCAAACTTGGCTTGCGAGCCAATGAGGTGCTGTTCGTCGGTGATTCACGTAACGACATTCAGGCGGCGCAGGCGGCAGGTTGCCCGAGCGTTGGCCTGACTTACGGATATAACTACGGTGAAGCGATCGCCCTGAGCCATCCCGACCGCGTGTTGGAGCGCTTTGCCGATTTGTTGCCCGCTCTCGGGCTGTCATTTTTAGAGAATCAGGAATTTAAACATGAGTAAGCCCATCGTATTCAGCGGCGCGCAGCCATCTGGTGAACTGACCATTGGCAACTACATGGGGGCATTGCGCCAGTGGGTACAGTTGCAGGATGAGTTTGACTGCATCTACTGCATCGTTGATCTGCATGCCATCACCGTGCGCCAGGATGCGCAGAAACTGCGTAAGGCCACGCTGGATACGCTGGCGCTATACCTGGCCTGCGGTATCGATCCGGAAAAAAGCACCATTTTTGTTCAGTCCCATGTGCCTGAACATACGCAACTGAGCTGGGTGCTCAACTGCTACACCTATTTTGGCGAACTGAGCCGCATGACCCAGTTCAAAGACAAATCGTCGCGCTATGCGGAGAACATCAACGCCGGTCTGTTCAGCTACCCGGTGTTGATGGCGGCAGACATTCTGCTGTACCAGACCAATCAGGTGCCGGTAGGTGAAGACCAGAAGCAGCATCTGGAGCTGAGCCGTGACGTCGGCCAGCGTTTCAATGCGCTGTACGGTGACGTGTTCAAAGTGCCTGAGCCGTTTATTCCAAAATCTGGCGCGCGCGTGATGTCGCTGCAAGAACCGACCAAGAAGATGTCCAAGTCGGATGAAAACCGTAACAACGTGATCGGCCTGCTGGAAGATCCGAAAGCGGTGACCAAGAAAATCAAACGCGCGATGACCGACTCGCAAGAGCCACCCGTCATTCGTTACGACGTGGCGAACAAAGCGGGGGTTTCCAACCTGTTGGATATCCTCTCTGGTGTTACTGGCAAGAGCATTGCCCAGTTGGAGGCCGAGTTTGAGGGCCAGATGTATGGCCATCTGAAGGGCGCGGTGGCAGAAGCCGTTTCTGGCATGCTGGGCGAACTGCAGGAGCGTTATCACCGTTTCCGCAGTGATGAGGCTTTCCTGCAACAGGTTATGCGTGATGGTGCGGCGAAGGCCCGCGCCCGTGCGCAGGAAACCTTGGCGAAAGTGTATGAAGCCGTCGGCTTTGTGCCACACGCGTAACAGAGATACTGCGCAACAGCAAAAAGCGGCCTTTGGTCGCTTTTTGCTTATAGGCATTTTGAAACGCCGGTTTTTCGGGTAGCTGTGCAGGTATGGAATATAACTTCTGTTTTAATCCGTGTGGACAAAGGGGGTTTATACGCTAAGGCATTAACTGTCTACTTCCCGCCCGCACTCCCACCCTGCATTGCTGATAACGCGGGTATAAAGCCGATCTGAAAAGGAGTTCTCATGTTGATACCTGGAGTTGTGCTTGTTGCGGCAATAATGACCTTTTCCTCTATGGTGCAAGCCAATATGCGTGCGCCGATGCATATTTTACAAGCTCCCTCATTTTCTTTGTCCACCCCACCAGACCGCCAACTGACCGTGCAGAAAGAAAAACTGAATATTGATTGCGACTATCAGCGCTGCAAAGTTCAGGCGATTTATTACATTACGTCTGATAAACCAGCGGAGCTGGCGTTTGTTTTTGTTATGCCAGCCAACACGCCGGTTGAAGCGAGAGTCGCGGGGACGCTGCAACCCACGATCGTGACAGTAGATAAGAGCCATACCTGGAGATCACCGATCTGGGATCAGAGCGAACTCCCACTTTACCAGGCTGCTTTTAGCGGAAAAATCGCTGCGGGTAGCAATATCATCAATATTAAATACGATCAGCCGCTGATGATATTAGAGAGGTCCTACGGCTACTTTACTGACAGCCGCTCAATTGAGCAGTTTACTTACCAACTGGCCCCGCTGAAGGAATGGCATTTGGCTGACGATTTTTCTATTGCTGTCACGTTCTCCAGTCTGCGCAAGCGTCCGGAACGTGACGGGGGCTGGAGCCTGATGAAATCGCGAGCCATAAACTGTATGCAGCCGGGGCAGGTTGTGGAAAACGACAGCGACAATCTGAATCTGGCGTTTAAGTTGGGTAAACGTTTCCCTGATACGCTGGTTTGCCAGGTGGGTGATAGCGATCTGTTAGATAGCGCGGCCACAGCCTCGCCGGCACAGGCTACACAATAATGCGGCGTGCGGTGGTGTAGCGTTTCACCCAATAATCATTTTGCAGGCTGGAAATCATGACCCCTTTACTGGTTGAGGCATGAATAAACTGCGCATCACCAATGTAAACGCCGACATGACGCTCTGAAGATGCCATACGGAAGAAGACCAGGTCGCCAGGCCGCAGGTTGGCACGCATTGTGCCGACGCCGTGATTTATCTGTCGTGCCGTGGTTCTCGGCAGGCGCTCATTCAGCGTATCCGCGAAGGCGGTATGATAGATTTCCTGCATCAGCGACGAACAGTCGATGCCTTTTTCCGATGTCCCGCCAAGCTTGTATTTTACGCCTTCCCAACGGGCGAACTCGGCGAGGATTTTATCGCGCATTTCCTTTTCATCAGGCAAGGACGTTTTCGGGCTTACCGAACCCCCATCTCTGAAAGGAGAAGCGAATGCAGGGTTTACCAGCAGAATCATAAATAAAAGCAGGGCATAAGTAGCGAGAGATTTCAATTTCATAACAATAATAGAGATTAAATACTAAGCAAAAAGAGGGTGAAAAATAACCAGCTCGCTTTGGCAGATCAAGATCTAAATTGTTGGTGAATTGTTGATTATTTGTGGGATAAGCGGGTTTTTCATTGTACGTCAGTACGTTTTGTGACCTGCGCGCGGCGAGCCGACAGGTCAGTAACGGGCAACTGTTTAACTGACGTTTAAGTTCTTCGTCATGGGCTGGCGCGCCTGGTGGCAACGAATGGCACTGATTATTTTATCGCCAATTACGCCATTTTACTGCGTTCTGCCGAACCTTCACCGCTGGCAAACCAGTTCAGTTTGCTGCGCAGGTTGACTACGCTACCCACAATGATCAGGCTTGGGCTGGCGGCTTGTGCCGCTAATGCGCCTAACTGCTCCAGCTTACCTTCAATCACCCGCTGGCGGGTTGAGGTGCCGTTTTCAACCAGGGCGATGGGCATGGAGGCAGCCATACCATAGGCCATTAACTGCTTTTGGATCTCTGCTGCCTGGGTCAACCCCATATAGAACACCAGTGTCTGCTGCTGAGCGGCAAGCTGTGCCCAATCCAGCCCGCCATCGGCTTTGGCGTGGCCGGTGACCAGCCGCACGCTTTGGGCATGATCGCGGTGGGTAAGGGGGATGCCGCTATAGGCTGAACAGCCAGATGCCGCGGTGATCCCCGGAACCACCGAGAAGGGGATATCTGCTTCAGCCAGCGTTTCCAGTTCTTCGCCCCCACGGCCAAAGATAAAGGGATCGCCGCCTTTCAGCCTGACGACGCGCAAACCCCGTCTGGCCTGTGCTAGCAGGATTTGGTTGATTTGCTCCTGTGGGACGCAATGGTATCCGGCACGTTTACCAACAAAGATGCGTTCGGCATCGCGGCGCACCAACGCCATTACCTCATCAGAGACCAGGCGATCGTAAACCACAACGTCAGCCTGCTGGATCTGCTGCAGGCCTTTCAAAGTCAGTAACCCGGCATCCCCTGGCCCGGCACCGACCAATACCACCTCACCCTGTTCTTCAGGCCGATCGGCAAACAGCTGTTCGACCTGCTGGTCAGCCAGCACGCTGTCAGCGTTAGCCAGGGATTGTGCCAGCCTGTCGTGTGCGAACAACTTTTCCCAGAAGCGACGGCGCGCGCCGATATTGGCGAACTGCTGTTTCACCCGTTGGCGCAAAGAGCCAGCCAATTGAGCCAGTTGCCCAAGATGTTGGGGCAGGACTGCCTCGAGTTTTTCCCGCAGCAGGCGGGCCAGCACCGGCGCTTTCCCACCGGAGGAGACGGCAACCATAATCGGCGAACGATCGATGATCGAAGGCATGATAAAGCTGGCGCGTTTAGGGTCATCCACCACGTTGCAGAACACCCGCTGTTGATTGGCAAACTGATAGACCAGGGCGTTAACTTCCACGCTATCAGTGGCGGCAATGGCCAGCCATTTTTCTGCCAGCAGATCGGCCGAGAACTCACCGGCCACCAACGTCACCTGGCCAAGCTCGGCCCAGATATGGAATTGTGGAGTGAACTGGAGGGCATTGACCGTTAACCGTGCACCGGCATCCAACAGCAGGCGAGCTTTGCGCTCAGCGACTTCCCCACCCCCTACCAGCAGGCAGGCTTTTTGTTGCAGTTGGCAGAAAATCGGTAAGTAATCCATCGGCAATCCTTGGGGAAGTGGCTAACGGGGGATAACTCCCCCTGATTGATTATGCGGTTTGGCGATCAGCGGCTATCGCTGGCTGCGGGCGCTGTGCACGCGGCGTGGCATACCAGTAGCCGAGGCCCATCAAGACGGCACCGGACACCATGTTACCTAGCGTCACCCACAGCAGGTTATGGCCAATCCCGCTCAGGGTATAGGCTTCGCTGTGATGGCCGAACCAGGACAGGGCAAACAGCGTCATATTGGCAACGGAATGCTCATAGCCAGAAGCGATAAACGCCAGCAAGCACCACCAGATGGCAATAAATTTGGCGGCACCTTCAACGCGCAATGCCATCCAGATTGCCAGACAAACCAACCAGTTACACAGCACGCCTTTGAAGAACAGCACTTCTGCCGGGGCCGTGGTTTTTGCCAATGCCACGGTATGCACCAGGCTGGTATCCACCGGCAGCAAGCTGCCGCCGCCGTAATAATACATCAGCGCGACCAGCACTGAACCTACCAAATTACCCAACCAGGTTTGCGGCAATACGGCCCACATCTGGCTCTGTTTGATGGTACCCGCTTTTACGCCTAGCATCAGGAACATGGTGTGGCCGGTGAACAGTTCGGAACCCGCGATGATCACCAGCGTCAGCGCGATGCCGAAGGTGGCACCCATAACCAGCGGGCGGATAGAAGGATCGACCAGATTGCCAAGCGTGAAGATCAGGATGATGCCAAGGCCGACGTAGGCCCCGGCCATGGCTGAACTGATCCAAAAGCCAAGTGGGCTTTCTTTCGCCAGTTTGACGATGCGCGCCGCGTTGGCGGCACATTTGTTGATGGTGTCGGTGAACATGGATTTCCCTGGAAATTATACCCTCTGTCTTTCGGATCGAAGCGTTGTTAGCGGCACGAACTCACCCCAGTCACTTACCTGAGTAAGCGCCAGGGAACTCATTCGCCTGCTGCCTGGCTACAATCTGAAATCCATTGGGTAGCAGATAAAAGTGTTAGTGAGTTTTTAGAAACTATGACGTAGCAATAACTTAGTCCGTTCTGTCAGCCACCTGGACCCTACCGTCGACCACCCGGCAGGTGAAGCTGGCCACGGAGCGGCTCTCATCTTCCAGGCAGTGGCCATCGTACAGGCGGAAATGCTGTTTTTTCAGCGGGCTGGCGACCCACAGATCGCCCTGGTGCTCGGCGATCAGGCCACGAGAAAGCACGCTGGCCTGGGCAAAGGGGTCGATATTGCTGATGGCGAACAGTCGTTCATCGGCATAGGGGCGGAATACCGCCACCTGTTGGTTACCCACTCGCGCACATACGCCGGTACCGGGCAGGATATCTGCAAGCGGGCAAACGGTGATCCACTGGCTCATGCGTTGTTCTCCTCAGTTTCCAGCAGGGTGACGGGGATGCGCTCATCAGGGCGTGCAGGGCGATGTTGTTCACGTTCAGCGACAACCTGAACGTTAGGGTCACGTTGGCTGCTGTTGATAAAGTGGGCAAAGCGCACCTGCGATCCAGGATGCTCAACGGTTTCTTTCCATTCGCAGATCACTGTCTCACGCAGACGGGCGATTTCGGCTTCCAACTGGGCGTTGATCCCCAGTTTGTCGTCGATAATCACCTTGCGCAGATAATCGATGCCACCTTCCAGGCTTTCCAGCCAGACTGAAGTACGCTGCAATTTATCGCCGGTACGGATGTAGAACATCATGAAGCGATCGAGGTAACGCATCAGCGTTTCGCTATCAAGATCGGCCGCCAGCAGGTCTGCATGGCGTGGTTTCATGCCGCCGTTGCCGCAGACATAGAGGTTCCAGCCGTTTTCGGTAGCAATAATGCCCACGTCTTTCCCCTGGGCCTCGGCACATTCACGCGTACAGCCTGAGACGCCAAACTTCATCTTATGCGGGGTGCGGATACCCTTGTAACGGTGCTCAAGCTGAACCCCGAAGCCGACGCTATCGCCAACGCCATAGCGGCACCAGGTGCTGCCGACGCAGGTTTTCGCCATACGCAGTGCTTTGGCATAGGCGTGCCCGGTTTCGAAACCGGCAGCGATCAGTTTGCTCCAGATAGCAGGCAGATCGCCTTTTTGCGCCCCGAACATGCCGATACGCATTGAACCGGTCATTTTGGTGTACAGGTTATATTCTTTGGCGATCTGGCCAACGGCGATCAGTCCGTCCGGGGTAATTTCACCACCGGCAGAGCGAGGGATCACCGAATAGGTCCCGTCTTTCTGGATATTGCCCAGGAAGTTGTCGTTGGTGTCTTGCAGCGGCGTGTGCTGTGGTTTGAGGATATATTCGTTCCAGCAGGAAGCCAGTAGGGAACCCACGGTGGGTTTGCACACTTCGCAGCCGTAACCTTTGCCGTATTTCGCCAGCAGATCCTCGAAGGTTTTGATGCCTTCAACCCGGATCAGGTGGTAAAGCTCCTGGCGGGAATAGGCAAAGTGCTCGCACAGGTGATTGTTGACCTCAATGCCTTGCTTGCTCAGCTCCGCATTCAGCACCTGAGTAATCAGTGGAATACAGCCGCCGCAGCCGGTACCGGCCTTGGTTTCGTACTTGATGGCGGCCACGGTATGGCAACCCATACCTACCGCTTTGATGATATCGCCTTTGCTGACGTCAAAGCAGGAACAGATTTGTGCGATGTCTGGCAGTGAATCCACGCCGATCGCCGGTTTGTTGCCTGCATGGGCTGGCAGGATCAGGCTGTCCGGGTTTTCCGGCAGTTCGATATTATTCAGTGCAAGTTGCAGCAGATTGCCATAGTCGCTGGTATCGCCAACCAGCACTGCGCCGAGCAACGTTTTGTTGTCTGCGCTAACGACGAGGCGTTTATACACCTCTTTGCTTTCGTCCAGATAGACGTAACTACGGGCCCCTTCGGTGCGTGCGTGCGCATCGCCAATCCCGCCAACGTCAACGCCCAGCAGCTTCAATTTGGCGCTCATATCTGCACCCTGGAAGCTGTTTTCACGGTTTAGCAGATGATCGGCAGTAACCTGTGCCATCTTGTAGCCTGGGGCCACCAGGCCGAAGGTGCGCTGTTGCCAAGAGGCACATTCACCAATGGCGTAAACGTCCGGGTCGGAAGTCTGGCAACTGTCATTAATCGCAATACCGCCGCGAGGCGCCGTTGCCAACCCACATTGGTGAGCCAGTTTGTCCTGCGGACGGATGCCGGTGGAGAACACGATAAAATCGACTTCCAGCTCGCTGCCATCGGCAAAGTGCATGGTCTTGCGTGCGCTCTGTCCGCCGTTGAGGATCTCGGTGGTGTTTTTGCCGGTGTGGACTTTGACGCCCATACGTTCGATCTTGCGGCGTAACTGATCGCCTCCCATCGGATCGAGCTGTTCGGCCATCAACATCGGAGCAAATTCGATCACGTGGGTTTCAACACCCAGGCTTTTCAGCGCCCCGGCGGCTTCCAGGCCGAGCAGGCCACCGCCGACTACCGCACCGCGCTTGCTGCGACGGGCGCAGGATTCGATGGCATTCAGATCTTCAATAGTGCGATAAACAAAGCAGTCCTGGCTCTCAGAACCTTTGATGGGCGGGATCCACGGATAAGAACCTGTCGCCATGATCAGTTTGTCGTAATACACCGTGCGGCCGGTATTGGAATGGATCACCTTCTCTGCGCGGTTAATGGTAATCGCGCGTTCGCCTACCAGCACTTTCACCCCATGTTTTTCGTAAAAGCCTTCGCGGACCAGCGAAAGTTCTTCAGCGGTGTGGTGAGAGAAGTAGGAGGAGAGATGGACACGATCGTAGGCGATGCGCGGTTCTTCACAAAAGATGGTGATTTCAAACTGGTCTTTATCTGCTTTTTCCAGCAGGTCTTCGATAAAACGGTGGCCGACCATACCGTTACCGATGACAGCGAGTTGGACTCTGCTCATTATTGCCTCAAAAATTCTAATTTCCTGGGTGTACCTTATTCTTCCTTGAGGGCAGTTTATTGATGCAAATCAAGATAGGCCTTATATACCCAAAAGGTGGTATTCCCATGATTTATATCGTTATTTGTTAAGTTGCGGTTTTTATTCGACTTTAGCTGAATCGATACAGTCAATAAAAATTGTAACCATTGAGGAGTAGTGAGAGGGATGACAGCGAGCAGAGCTGTATGATGAATAAAACGGCGGACCTTGCAGAGGTGAAAATTGGCGAACAATCCGGTGAAGTTTATCGACAACCTGCGCTTGAGCGGGCATGAAGGATTATGGCAACTGGCCATTGAACAAGGGCGTATTGCGCATATCATTCCACAGCCTGAAGGGCTCGAGTGGCGCAGCGATGTTTTGGATGCCCAGGGTGGGTTGGCGCTGCCAGCCTTTGTTGAACCCCATATCCATCTGGATACCACGCAAACTGCCGGGCAACCCGCCTGGAACCAGTCTGGTACGTTGTTTGAAGGCATTGAGCGCTGGGCAGAGCGTAAGGCTCTGCTCACGCATCAAGATGTGAAGCAGCGTGCCTGGCAGACGTTGAAATGGCAGATTGCCAACGGGGTGCAGTATGTCCGTACCCACGTTGACGTTTCCGATCCTACGCTGACCGCCCTGCGCGCCATGCTGGAGGTTAAACAGGAGGTGGCCCCCTGGGTTACGCTGCAGATAGTTGCTTTCCCACAGGAAGGGATCCTGTCTTATCCCAATGGTGAAGCGCTGTTGGAAGAGGCTCTGCGGCTCGGTGCCGATGTGGTTGGGGCTATCCCGCATTTTGAATTCACCCGTGAATATGGTGTGGAGTCACTGCATAAAGCCTTTTCTCTGGCACAGCAGTACGATCGGCTGGTGGACGTACACTGTGATGAGATTGACGATGAGCAATCCCGCTTTGTTGAAACCGTGGCGGCGTTGGCACTGAAGCTGGGAATGGGGGCAAAAGTAACCGCCAGTCACACCACCGCGATGCATTCCTACAATGGTGCCTACACTTCGCGGTTGTTCCGGTTGCTGAAAATGTCTGGCATCAACTTTGTGGCCAATCCGTTGGTGAATATTCACCTGCAGGGGCGCTTCGATACTTACCCTAAACGGCGCGGTATTACGCGGGTGAAAGAGATGCTGGAGGCTGATATCAACGTCTGCTTCGGTCACGACGATGTGTTTGATCCCTGGTACCCTCTGGGTACCGCCAACATGCTGCAGGTACTGCATATGGGGCTGCACGTCTGCCAACTGATGGGGTACGGGCAGATTAATGACGGGCTGAACCTGATCACCACCCACAGTGCGCGCACCATGCATCTTGAGGATTATGGCTTGAGTGCGGGCAAGAGTGCCAATCTGGTGATCCTGCCGGCAGAAAGCGGTTTTGACGCGGTACGCCGCCAGACGCCGGTACGCTATTCAATTCGCAAGGGTGCGGTGATCGCCGCGACTCAGCCAGCGCAAACCACTTTATATCTGGAACAGGAAGAGCAGGTCGATTTCCGGCGTTAAGGATAAAAAAGGGTTCTGCGTTGGCAGAACCCTGATGCTTGAATTATTTAAACTTAATGCATTGCATGCCCGTGGCTGCGGTGCTTGGTGACAAAGCCGAGCAGCAGGCACATCACAAACACCGCCAGATACAGGCCGTTAGCCGTAGTCAGTGCGGCATGGGCACCGCCTTTGGCCACGATCGGGCCGGTAACCACGAAGGTGAGCATGGTGCCGATAGTGCCGCAGGTGAGGATAAAGTTAACCAGTTTTGGTGAGGAAACCTTGGTCTGCAGCGAACCCAGCGTGATCAGCGTGGTGTAAATAGCGCTGGAAACAAAGCCCAGAGCCATAATGTAATAGCTCAGGTGCTCCGGGTTATCGGTGCTGATAAACAGGTACATGGCGCCGGTTGCCAGAGCCGCCAGCACGGTAACGATGCGTTGCAGATCGAAGAAGCGCAGAACAAAGCTGAACACCCACATGCCAATCATGTATGAGGTCCAGAAATCGCTGACTACTTTGCCCGCCTGGCCAATATCCATGCCGAAGGATTTGGTGGCGTATTCTGGAACCCACTGGATAAAGCCCAGTTGGCCAAGGATGTAGCACAGGGCGGCGATGGCCAGGAACAGCACGCCGATGCCCCACTTCTCTTTCACCGCCGGCTCACCACTTTCAGCCCCTTTGTTACCCAGAACCGGGAAATCAGAGCACAGCGTAAGCACGAAGATGGCCAGATACAGCACCCCGATGCAGGCATAAACCCAGTACCAGCCAATGCTGCGTGCCAGCAGCATTGCGGCGATAATCGGGAAGATCATCCCGGCCATGCTGAAGAACGAGTCGGTAAACAACAGGCGTGAGCCGCGCTGACGGCCAGAGTACATATGGGTGATCAGGAAGGTACCAATCGACATGGTGATGCCGCTGACCACGCCAAGTACAAACATGCACAACGAGAACACCGTCAGGCTTTTGCCTACCATCAGCCCGGCGACTGCCAGCACCATCAGGATAAAGCCAAAGATCAACTGACGTTTCAGCGGGATGATTTCCATCAGCCAGGCGTTGAGGAAGATTGAAATCAAAATACCGGCATTAAGGAAAGTAAAGGTATTGCTCATGCTGGAAACCGGCAGATTAAAATATTCTGCAATGTTTCCCATCACCATCCCTGTGACGATAACTAATGCACCGGTCAGCGCATAAGAGAAGAAGCTGATCCACGTTAGCCGGATGCGGTTGCTGTCATTCATGTAATTAGCCTGATTATGTCAGTTGAGATTTATATCCTTGGTGCTTGAAGCTGCAGTCTGGCCGCAACTCCAATTACTTTGGCTATAGCACTGGTCTTAGGCCGCTGGCTTCTTCTGGTAAAAACAGAAAAAGATCCCGAGCAGGCCATCAGGAGGCGGATCCTAGCATAGACAACGGGAGTTTTTGTGACGGGTGTCGATTTTTTAATGCAATGAATGAAAGGCTGTGAAGTATTCCTGTGATCTAATGACTAATGGTCGCGACTGAATCACGGTGTACAATTGTTGGTTCAAACTTAACCGGCGGCGTGTGCGGGTCTATCAACAGGCGAGCCGCATATTGTGCCATCTCGGTGATCGGAAAATGGATGCTGGTTAGCGCGGGGCGGACAAAAGGCGCCCGTTCGCCACTGTCATAACAAATCAGTGAGATGTCCTGCGGTACGCGCAGATGTTGTTCATTTATGGCCAGCAGGGCACCAATGGCCATTTCCTCGTTGCAGCAATAGATGGCCGTTGGCAGTACTTTGCGGCGCAGTAACCGATCGGCACACTGATAGCCGCTTTCCAAGTCGTACACCCCTTCCGGGCAGTCCAGCGGTTGCAGGTTGGCGGCCTGCATTGCGCTGAGAAAACCTTGCAGGCGTAACTGGCTGGAGGCGCGCTGCGCCGGGCCGCTGATACAGGCAATGCGCCGATGGCCAGCGTTGATCAGGTATTGGGTGGCGATCTGGCTGGCATAGACGTGATCGAAGGTGACGCAGCGATCTTCCAGGCCGGGCACCTGGCGGTCCAACAGCACGAAGTGGCGTGATTCTGCGGCCAACTGACGTAACCGTTCGTCGCTGAGGCAGCGAACATGCAGGATCACCCCGTCACAACGCAGGCTGAACAGGCGCTGGATCGCCAGCAGTTCGTTTTCGGCGCTATTACGGCCTTGGGTCACCAGAAGTTGCTTACCGTGTGATTCTGCTTCGGTTTGCACAAAGTCCATCAGCGCACCAAAAAAACCACCGCGATAAGAGGTCGTCACCAAGCCCAGGGTATTACTGTGGCTCGAGGCCAAGGCTCTGGCTGCCGGGTTAGGGGTATAGCCCAGTTCGGCTACCGCCCGTTCGACTTTCTCGCGGGTGAGGGCTTTAACGTTGCTGTCGCCATTTACCACGCGTGACACAGTTGCGCGGGATACTCCGGCTATCGCTGCAACATCTTCCAGAGTCACCATTTTTCCGGCTCCTGATTAACGGGGTTATCCCTTTCGCTTTTCAGATTGTAGACAGAAAGACGGGGAAAGATAAGAGGGATCCGGCGCACCGGATCCCGGATTGGTCGCTATTAATGAAACTGTGGCAGATAGGCTTGATTCACCTTAATCACTTCGTCGAGCAGCGGGTGGGCAATCTTGGCATTGGCGACCAATGGATTGGTGACCAGCGCCAGCAGACCACTGCGGCGGTCGCCATGGACAGCGGCCTCTATCGTCAGGCGCTCATAAGCTTTCACCTGCTGGGTCAGGGCATGCATCTCTTCTGGCAGTTGACCAAAGGCCAGAGGATGAGCTCCCTGCGCATCGACAATGCAGTTAGTTTCTATCACAGCATCGTCTGGTAAACCGCGAATAGCGCCACGGTTTGCGGTATTCACCACTAATTGCGTGCCAAGATTGTTATGAATGGCGCGGATCAGCTCCAATGCGACCTCAGAATAGAAGGAACCGCCCCGGAAGCTGAGCTGCTCAGGTTTGCTGTCGAGATGGGGGTCAGCATACAGTTCGAACAGTTCCTTCTCGACTTTCATCACCTGTTCGGCGCGGGTTCCGCGCTCGGCCGCGGCGGCCACTTCTTCTTCCAGCATCTCTTTGGTCTGGTAGAAATAGCGGTGGTATGGGCATGGGATTGCCCCAACGGCGCGCAGGAACTCGGGCGGCCAGGGTTCTTCTTTGATGTTGTTCATGGTCAGTGTCGCACCGTCGCACAGCATGTCGATCACCTTGCCAGTCACGTCGTTACCGTTTTGCAGCACCTGGTGTACCCACACCATGTGGTTCAGCCCGGCGAACTGTAACTGCACCTCGTCATAAGGGGCTTTCAGCATGTTGGCGATCATGTGATGCATGCTGATAGGCACGTTGCACAGGCCGATGATTTTTGCCTTGGTGTGGCGGGAGATGGCTTCGGTAACGATGCCTGCCGGGTTGGTAAAGTTGATGATCCAGGCCTCTGGCGCCAGTTGCTCTACCTTGCGCGCAATATTCAGCATCACCGGAATAGTGCGCAATGCCTTGGCAAAGCCGCCAACGCCAGTGGTTTCCTGGCCGATCAGATGGTACTTCAGGCCCAGACGTTCATCGGCAGCCCGAGCAGGTAACTGCCCAACACGGAGTTGGGTCAGTACGAAGCTGGCCCCGCGAATCGCCTCGTCCAGTTCAAAATGTATGCTGACTTTCACCTGTTCCAACCCGTTACGGGCCAGCATACGTTTGGTCAGGGCGGCAATAATCTCCACCTTTTCGCGGCCTGGTTCAACATCGACCAACGCCAGTTCGGTCACCGGCAGCGCTTCAATACGCTGGATCAACCCTTCCACCAGTTCCGGCGTGTAGCTGCTGCCGCCGCCAATGATGGCGATTTTTAATGAGCTCATGAGTGGGCCTCCAGTTGCGCCTGACGGCGATAAAGTTCAATCATGTCATCGGCCAGATCCTGAATGACCATGGCGTTCATCAGGTGATCCTGAGCGTGGACGGTAATCAGGGTGATGGTCAGTTTGCCGCCACCTTCGTCCATGCCAATCAGTTGGGTTTGAATATGGTGAGCATGCTTCACCGCTTGCTTTGATTCGGCCATATGCTCGGCAGAGGCGGTGAAATCACCGGCTCGGGCCTGTTGCAATGCCATCAGTGCGCTGCTGCGGGCACTACCGGCGAAAACCAGTAGCTCCATGATGGTGCTTTCAAAATCCTGGCTGACTTCAGCCATCAGCTCAGTCACGTCTTTTCTCCCGTTACTGCGCAGCGGCGGCGTTGGCAGCTTCACGTTCTGCTTCTGCCTGCTCATGTTCCTGCGCCAATAATTGTTTTTCATACACTTTGAAGAACGGTAGCCAGATCGCCAGGTCAATGGCCATCAAGACCAGCACCAGCACGGCGGCACGGATGTCCCAAGAGGCGGAGATCATCGCCCCCAGCGGCGCCGGTGCGGTCCAGGGTGCCAGGGCCACCATTTTCTCCACCAGATCCCAGTGCAGGGCAAAGTAAGCCAGGGTAGCGTTGACCATCGGCACAACAATCAACGGGATAAACAGGGTGGGGTTCATCACGACTGGCGAGCCGAATAGCAGCGGTTCGTTGATGTTGAAGGCGGCTGGCACCACGCTCAGCTTGCCAATGGTGCGCAAGTGGATGGATCGACTGCGTAGATAGAGGAACGCCAGCACCAGCGTAGATCCCGAACCGCCGATACAGACATAGAACGACCAGAACGGTGCGGTGAGCGTTTGCGTCATGACGTCACCCTGGGCTACCAGGGCGGCGTTGGTAGCAAGGTTGGCCATAAAGATCGGGTTCAACAGGCCGGTAACGATATTGTCACCGTGAATACCGGCAAACCACAGCAGGTTGGCGATCAGCACCGCCAACAGGATGGCCGGCAGCGTATCGCCAACGGAGATCAGCGGCTGGAACACCTGCATGATGGCTGCAGGCAGCAGCAGTTGGAATTCGCTTTGCATCAGGATGCTGATGGGGTAGACCGTCAGCAGGATGCCCACCACCGGGTACAACAGCTCGAACGAACGGGCAATAGCGGGTGGAACCTGCTCCGGCATGCGGATGGTAATGTTGTATTTTTTCAGCAGGCGGATCAGTTCAACCGACCAGATGGCGCAGATCAAGGCGGTAAATACCCCTTGGCCGCCCAGGAAATCGAGGGACATCTTGTTATCAATCTGCGGCGCTGCGGCCAGCAGAAACGCCATCAGCGACAGCAACCCGGCGGTCAGAGCATCCAAACCGTAGTGTTTTGCCAGGCTGTAGGCGGTACCAACAGAGACGAACACGCTCATCAGGCCCATGGTCATAAAGAACGGCATGGTGATGGTGTCCCAGTGTTTTTTGGCGAACCCGATCCAGGCCTGCCCGAAGCTGGATGTTGTCGTCGCGTCAAACGGTGGGTTGGCGATGATCAACATGATACTGCCGACGATCAGAAACGGCATGGCGCTGATAAAGCCATCGCGAATGGCGATGATATGGCGCTGGCTGCCGATACGGCCAGCCAAGGGGGCGATATGGCTTTCCACCACGCGCATCAGGGAAGCGTATAGGCTCATGGTTTTCTCCGCAGAGTCAGGCTATCAGGCTGAGGGCTTTGTCTAATACCTTGTCACCGCGCAGGGTGCCGTAATCCATCATGTCGATGACGGCAACCTGGAGGCCATGCGGCTCGGCGAGTTTACTAAAGCGTGTCAGTTCATACTTCACCTGTGGCCCCAACAGCACCACACTGGCGCTGGTCAGTTGGGCTTCAAAATCTGCAGCGGGCACCGCCACGATTTCAATGGCCAGCTCGCGTTTTTGCGCTTCGGTTTGCATGCGCTTGACCAGCATGCTGGTGGACATTCCCGCGGCACAGCACAGCACAATCTTTTTCATTATTGCTCTCCAGTATTGTTAGGGTGGTCAGTGCAAAATGAGAGCGCTCTCATTTGGTAAATGTAACGAGATTGTAGAACCAAACCGGGATTTGTATCGCAAAAAATGATGAAAGGGATAAACGGGTAAATATTGCGTGATCGGCTTGGCAAAAATGGATGTGGCGATCATACTGTCGGCAGGAACAAGCTGGCCGTATTCAGAAATGTCCGCAATTAAGTAAATATAGGTAAATGGCTGGCGCTACCGGATGCAGCTCTTTAGAATTGGAGCGCTTTTCCGTTGTTTGTCTCTCAGAGAAAGGACCCGTTCATGTTCAAACGTACTTTAGTGACCTTCGTTGCGCTGTGTTCCCTGACAGCAATGGCACCCGTTGCATTGGCAGCCGGTGAAACACACGTCATGCTGACTACCTCGGCAGGGAATATCGAATTAGCGCTCGACAGCCAGAAGGCACCAGTCTCCACCAAGAACTTTATTGACTACGTGAACAGCGGTTACTACAACAACACCGTTTTCCACCGCGTGATCCCGGGCTTTATGGTGCAGGGCGGCGGCTTTACTGCAGACATGCAGCAGAAAACCACCAATGCAGCGATTAAAAACGAGGCCGACAATGGCCTGCGTAACCTGCGTGGCACTATTTCCATGGCGCGTACCGCGGATAAAGACAGCGCAACCAGCCAGTTCTTCCTGAACGTGGCAGACAATGCCTTCCTCGATCACGGCCAGCGTGACTTTGGCTATGCGGTGTTTGGCAAGGTCGTAAAAGGTATGGATGTGGTAGACAAAATGTCCCAGGTGCCGACCGGTAACGTGGGCCCTTACCAGAATGTACCAAGCAAACCGATCGTGATCCTGTCAGCGAAAGTGCTGCCATAAAGCGATTGAGTCCAGCCCCTGCACGGGGCTGGCCTGTTTTATCCTCTTTGAAGC
Organism: Serratia sp. L9; assembly: GCF_050632285.1. Classification (NCBI taxonomy): domain Bacteria; kingdom Pseudomonadati; phylum Pseudomonadota; class Gammaproteobacteria; order Enterobacterales; family Yersiniaceae; genus Serratia; species Serratia sp. L9. The sequence goes on from NZ_CP192591.1 coordinate 1,535,519, forward strand.
TTTGCCTGCATCACTGTTTTTTTCCGCCTCGCATGATTTAATTGCCCACCTTAACCCCTATGGATTTCAAGCGTAGCTTGAAAGACGACGGGTATATAACCAGACCGGGTATCCGGCACTAATCTTTGCCCCTGCCGTTCAGGAAGAGCTGCTGTTATGTACGAATTTAACCAGGTTTTACTGCTGTTACAGCAGATGTGCGTTTATCTCGTTATCGCCTATCTATTAAGCAAGACGCCGCTGTTTATCCCGCTGATGCAGGTGACCATCCGCCTGCCGCACAAGCTACTGTGTTATGTCATCTTCTCGGTATTCTGCATTATGGGCACTTATTTTGGCCTGCATATTCAGGATTCTATTGCCAATACCCGCGCTATTGGTGCCGTATTGGGCGGGCTGCTGGGTGGGCCTTCCGTCGGGTTTCTGGTGGGGCTGACCGGCGGATTGCATCGCTATACGCTGGGTGGGATGACCGACGTTGCCTGTGCCATCTCCACGGTAACCGAAGGATTGGTGGGCGGGATTGTGCACAGCATTGCCATGCGGCGTGGGCGTATCGATCTGCTATTCAATCCTCTGTTTGTCGCGGGCGTGGCGTTAGCCGCCGAAGTATTGCAGATGGCCATTATTCTGCTGGTTGCGCGCCCGTTCCCGGAAGCGGTGCTGCTGGTGGAGCATATTGCCCTGCCGATGATGATCGCCAATACGGTCGGTGCCGCCATGTTTATGCAGATCCTGTTGGACAGGCGGGCAATGTTCGAAAAATACACCAGCGCCTTTTCTTCCAAGGCCTTGAAGATCGCTGAACGTACCGAAGGTATTCTGCGCCAAGGGTTCGATCAGGAAAACAGTATGAAGGTGGCGCGGGTGATTTATCAGGAATTGGGTATTGGTGCCGTGGCGATCACCGACCGTGACAAGCTGCTGGCCTTTATCGGCATTGGCGACGATCACCACCTGCCTGGCACGCCAATCTCCTCGGTGCATTCCCACCGGGCCATCGATAATAACGAAGTGGTGTATGCCGACGGTAATGAGCTGTCTTACTGTTGTTCCATTCATGCCAATTGTAAACTGGGGTCGACGCTGGTGATCCCGCTGCGCGGCGAGAACCAACGGGTCATCGGTACCATCAAATTGTACGAACCCAAAACCAAACTGTTCAGCACCATCAACCGTACCCTCGGCGAAGGGATTGCCAGCCTGCTGTCGGCGCAGATTATGGCCGGGCAATATGAGCGTCACAAACAGTTGCTGGCACAATCAGAAATCAAGCTGCTGCATGCTCAGGTCAATCCACACTTCCTGTTCAATGCCCTCAATACTCTGGTGGCGGTGATCCGGCGCGATGGCGATCGCGCCTGTGAGCTGGTGCAGTATCTCTCCACTTTCTTCCGTAAAAACCTGAAACGCTCCGATGATGAAGTGAGCCTGGCGGACGAGATTGAGCATGTGAACGCTTATCTGCAAATTGAAAAGGCACGCTTTGCCGATCGGCTGGAGATTACGGTTTCGCTGCCGGAAGAGCTGCTGGCGGTGCGGTTGCCCGCTTTCTCGCTGCAACCTATTGTTGAAAATGCCATCAAGCATGGGACTTCGCATTTGCTGGGGATTGGCCGTGTCGATATTGGTGCCAGGTTGGAGGGCAATCATTTGCTGTTACAGGTTACGGATAATGCCGGGCTATTCAGCCAGCAGGTTGGCGGCAGCGGATTGGGCATGAACCTGGTAGACCGGCGCATCCGCGTGCGTTATGGCGATGATTATGGTGTGCAAGTGGCCTGCGAACCGGAGGCATTTACCTGTATCACCCTTCACGTGCCGTTGGCGAGGGCCGCCTGATGTTGAGCGTAATGATTGTTGACGATGAGCCTTCGGCCCGCGATAACCTACGCCATCTGCTGGAAGCGGAGGAAGGGATCACCATTATTGGTGAATGTGCCAATGCGATTGAGGCCATTAGCCAAATTCATAGCCTGCAGCCGGACGTGGTATTTCTGGATATCCAGATGCCACGCATCAGCGGCTTGGAAATGGTCGGTATGCTCGATCCCAACCGCATGCCCTACATCGTGTTCCTGACCGCCTATGACGAATACGCAGTGCAGGCCTTTGAAGAGCATGCTTTCGATTACCTGCTGAAACCGGCAGAACCCACTCGACTGAATAAAACCCTACAGCGTCTGCACCAGCGCCGCGCGCCGCAGAACATTGCGGCATTGGAAGAAAGTGCTGGATACCTCAAGTACATCCCTTGCACTGGTCACAGCCGTATTTATCTGCTGCGCTTTGATGAGGTGATAGCCATTCGTTCGCGGTCCACCGGCGTTTATGTCGTGCGAAATGACGGAATGGAGTGCTTCACCGAACTGACGCTACGCACCCTGGAAAGCCGCACTCCTTTGGTGCGCTGCCATCGGCAATATCTGGTTAATCTTGAACAGGTAATAGAGATCCGTTTTGAAGAGAGCGGCGCGGCAGAAATGATCATGCCGGTGGGCGAGCCGGTGCCAGTTAGCCGCCGTTATCTGAAATCATTGAAAGAAGAGCTGGGGTTACGCGGGTAATTTTCAGCTCGGCAGTGTGGCATCAGGGCACCCTGGCAATGTCCTTTTTGTTGGCCCTTGACGGGGTTACATCTCGCTTATAGCTTTATGACATCAACGGGCGCTTTTGCGTCGCATAGGGTTAAAGGAAAAACAGATGAGTGAAGCACGGATTATAGCCAAAGCGATGAATGCCGGGAAACCGGTGCAGGATCTGGTGATTTTGCCCGCTCTGGCCAACCGGCACGGGTTGATCACCGGCGCAACGGGCACCGGCAAAACGGTCACCCTGCAAAAGATGGCAGAGCAGTTCTCGCGCATTGGCGTTCCGGTATTCCTGGCTGATGTGAAAGGCGATCTTTCAGGCATTGCGGCAGAGGGCGTCCCTTCTGAAAAATTGCAGGCGCGTTTGGCCGGTATCGGCGTTACCGACTGGCAGCCCCAGGCCTGTTCGATCATCCCTTGGGATATTTTTGGCGAAAAAGGCCACCCCATCCGCGCCACCATTTCCGATCTCGGCCCGCTGCTGCTAGGCCGTTTGCTGGATCTCAATGAGGTGCAAAGCGGTGTGTTGCAAATGGTGTTCAAGATCGCCGATGACAACGCGCTGCTGCTGTTGGATATGAAAGATCTACGCGCGATATTGCAGTTCGTTGGTGATAACGCCAAACAGTTCCAGACCCAATACGGCAATATTTCTTCGGCCTCGATCGGCGCGATCCAGCGAGGTTTACTGACTTTGGAACAGCAGGGGGCCAACCAGTTCTTTGGCGAGCCGATGCTGGATATCCAGGACCTGATGAGAACCGACAGTAATGGTCACGGTATCATCAACCTGCTGGCCGCGGACAAGCTGATTAACCAGCCGAAGCTGTATGCGGTGTTCCTGCTGTGGTTATTGGCAGAGCTGTTCGAGCATTTGCCGGAAGTGGGCGATCCAGAACAGCCAAAATTGGTGTTTTTCTTCGATGAAGCTCACCTGCTGTTTAACGATGCGCCACCAGCATTGTTGACTAAAATCGAGCAGGTGGTGCGTTTGATCCGTTCTAAAGGGGTGGGGATCTACTTTGTCACCCAGAACCCGCTGGATATTCCCGACAGTGTCTTGGGGCAGTTGGGCAATCGTGTTCAGCATGCGTTGCGTGCCTTTACGCCGCGTGACCAGAAAGCGGTGAAAGCTGCGGCACAAACCATGCGGGCCAACTCGGCGTTTGATGCGGAAACGGCGATCACTGAATTAGGGGTGGGCGAGGCGTTAGTCTCATTCCTGGATGAGAAAGGGCGGCCAAACGTGGTGGAGCGTGCGATGGTGATCGCGCCTGAATCGAAAATGGGGATGCTGGGGGCCGAAGGGTTAAACAGCGCGATCAATAAATCGCCGCTCTACGGGCGCTACGAAGATATGGTGGATCGCGAATCTGCGTACGAGAAGCTTTCTGCGGGGGATTTGCCACCGTGGGTGCTCAGCAACCAGGCCAGCCAGAGCAAAAGCCAGCCGCAGGGCAGCAAAGCGGGGGGTTGATGGGTGGGTTGAATGAGATCTTGTTTGGTTCTACCGGCCCACGCGGTGGCAAGCATGACGGTATCGTCCAGACCGCCGCCAAGAGCATGGCACGCGACCTGGGGCGTCAGATCTTGCGCGGTGTCCTGGGTTCGATCATGGGTGGCCGCAAAAAGTAGGCTGGAATTATCGACAGCGGCAATATTGTAGGCGCGTTGTATACTGCGCCGGTGTAAATCGGGGAGAAGCTATGTGCCCCTGCAATGATGCCTGTTGGAAATAATATGCTGCTGCTGATCGATAACTACGACTCTTTTACTTATAACCTTTACCAGTACTTCTGCGAGTTGGGTGCAGAAGTGCTGGTAAAGCGTAACGACGAACTGCAACTGGCCGATATTGAACGGTTGGCACCGCAGCACCTGGTGATCTCCCTGGTCCCTGTACGCCGAATGAGGCAGGCGTATCACTGGCTGCTATTGGCCATTTTGCCGGTAAGCTACCGATCCTCGGGGTCTGTCTTGGGCATCAGGCGCTCGGCCAGGCCTTTGGTGCCGAGGTAGTTCGCGCCCGCGAGGTGATGCACGGCAAAACCTCCGCCATTCGGCATAATAACCAGGGTGTCTTCAGCGGCCTTAATAATCCGTTGACCGTGACCCGTTACCATTCGCTGATACTGAATGCTGCCACGTTGCCTGATTGCTTTGAGGTGACCGCCTGGAGTGAACGTAACGGCGAGCGGGATGAGATCATGGGGATTCGCCACCGCACACTGGCGCTGGAAGGCGTGCAATTCCATCCGGAAAGCATCCTCAGTGAGCAGGGGCATCAACTGCTGGGTAATTTCCTTAAAAGTTAGTTTTTTATTGGAAGTGGTGATTTAGGTTTGCCATTGAATGGATTTTTATGCATATTTTGTGATTATATTTTCATTCAATAGCTATCAGTCTGGAGCCAGTAATGACCGAAAAAACCGCAGTCACGCGCAGTACCTTTGATCAGGTTATCCTGCCTGTTTATGCACCGGCCCAGTTTGTACCGGTGAAGGGCAAAGGCAGCCGCGTATGGGATCAGCAGGGGAAAGAGTATATCGACTTCTCCGGGGGTATTGCGGTGACGGCGTTAGGCCACTGCCATCCGGCGCTGGTAGAAGCCTTAAAGCAGCAGGGCGAAACGCTGTGGCATACCAGTAACGTATTCACCAATGAACCTGCGCTGCGCCTGGCCACCAAACTGATCAACGCCACCTTCGCCGACCGGGTATTTTTTGCCAACTCGGGGGCGGAAGCCAATGAGGCCGCATTCAAGCTGGCTCGTCATTACGCCATCACCCGCCACAGCCCGTATAAAACCAAGATAATTGCCTTCAACAACGCTTTTCATGGCCGCACGCTGTTCACCGTTTCTGTCGGTGGCCAACCGAAATACTCTGACGGCTTCGGGCCAAAACCTGCCGATATCGTGCATGTACCCTTTAACGATCTGGCGGCAGTGAAAGCGGTAATGGACGATCACACCTGTGCGGTGGTGATGGAGCCGATCCAGGGGGAAGGCGGGATCACTGCGGCTGATGCTGCCTTCCTCAAGGGAGTGCGTGAGCTTTGTGACAAGCATCAGGCATTGCTGGTGTTTGATGAGGTACAAAGCGGGATGGGCCGCAGCGGCAAGCTGTTTGCCTATATGCATTACGGCATTACGCCAGACATCCTCACGACCGCCAAAGCGTTGGGGGGTGGGTTCCCGGTAAGTGCGATGCTGACCACGGAAGCGATCGCTTCGGTGATGCAGGTTGGCACGCATGGCACCACCTATGGCGGCAATCCGCTGGCATGTGCGGTGGCAGAGGCGGCATTGGACGTGATCAATACGCCGGAAGTCTTAAGCGGTATTGAGCAGCGCCGTGGGGTTTTTGTCCAGGCCTTGCAGGAGATCGACAAGAAGTATGATGTTTTCAGCGATATTCGCGGCATGGGCTTGCTGATTGGCGCAGAGTTGAAAGCGGGTTATCACGGCAAGGCGCGTGATTTCCTTACCGCTGCCGCTGCGCGTGGCTTGATGATCCTCAATGCCGGGCCGAATGTGATCCGTTTTGCTCCTTCGCTGGTGGTGGAACTGAAAGATATTGATGAAGGCATGGCACTGTTCGAACTGGCGGTACAGGATGTGATCAACGTCTGAGAAATGTGCAGGCGTCTGCTCGCCATACTTCAAGTCGCAGGCGTGTTGGCGACGCTTGGCTATCAGGTCCATCCGTGGACCTGATCCTGTCAGGGGCGCCGCAATCAGCGTTTAAATCTGTTATAAATCATATTTTTACGAATCGCCTGCGGCACTCAACTCGGTTCCTGACCGATTTTGCCCGACAGATTGGTCACCCCAGTCACCGCGTTTATCTCTGTTCCTGGGGTTTCCCAGACTTGCCGCCTGCCGCTGCTGGACAGGGAGGGATAAATGCCGCGAGCGCAGGGATGCGCAAGAGCCGCCAACTCGACTTACTTTGAGTATAAGCCAGCATCTTCAAGGATTACGCTCCTGCACTATCAGCTTTCCCGTAATTTCCGCTTCAGCCAGATCCCGTGGTGCGGCCGCTGGCGCCAGGCCAGTGACGAAATGGTATGCATCACGCTCAGGTGCGAAAGAATACGCCGCAGGTGGCGCTCCATTTCGGTGACTGGCATATCCGGGTGCAGATCCGGTAAACGCATAATGCTGTTGTTGGTGCTCGGGCCATCATATTCCAGCCGCTGCTGGCAACTTTGCAGTGCAATTTCAGAACTTTGCAGATACTCCTGCGCCAGTTTCGGCGTCAGCATATAGTGCTCGCGGGCCAAAATGGTCATTGCATTCAGGTGTTCGACAATAAACTGGTTATGCGTGATCCACAGCCGCATATCTGCCAGATAGTCCGATTCAAACCCCGGTTCCTGCATCGCCTGATTGAGCGAGGTAAACAGCGCATTGTGCGCCTGATTGACCTGCATACGCGCATAGGCCAACTGGGTGGCGTCCGGTTCCTGTTCTTTGAGCAGCAAACGCAATGCCGTCTGTTCTTGCTCCAGCGCCTGATGGGCGTTTTTACGCAGTTGGCCACTCTGCCACTGGGGCCATAGCCAGATGGTGCCGCCAAACACCAGCACGCAACCAATAAGGGTGTCGATCAGCCGGGGGATCAGGAAATGGCTGCCGTCGAGTGCCAATATTTGCAACGTGTAGACCGCCGTAACGGTGAACCCCATTACCGCCAACCCGTAGTTCTTACGCAAGATCAGATAGGCCGCCAGAGTCATTGCCAGCATGATGCTCAGCGTTACATTCTCTGGCAGTTGCAGTTGTAACAGCCCGGCGGCAATCACCAGCCCGGCCAGCGTACCGAGCGCACGGTGCTGGATCCTTACCCGTGTGGCGTTATAGCCGTTCTGGCTGACCAGCATGATGGTCAGTAAGATCCAATAGGGTTTCGGCAGGTTGAAAATCATGCCCAGGCTGCTGCCTACCGCCAAGATCACCCCTAGCCGGGCCGCATTACGCAGGGCGTTGGATTTAAACGACAGGTAGCTGGCTACCGCAGGCCAGAACGGCAGGCGTGTCTGGTTGGCCATCAGGTTGCGGCGATACAGCGGGTGCTGGGTGCGCAGCAGGCGCGCTATGCGGCTGAAGTGATAATAACAGAACTGACCAACCGGATTATCGGCATGCTGAGCGGCCACTTTCTCCAGCGCGGCCAGCTCGTTCTTCATGCTGAAACGGGCAGAGTGCCGATGATAGAGAATATCGTCGGCCACTATGCGCAGGCGTGCCGCGATCACCTGGGCGTTACGGCGGATAATTGCTTCGGCCTGGCTCTGCTCAACCAGCTTTTGCACTTCTTCCGGCAGATGCAGGCTGACGGTAATGTGCTCCTGCAGATCGAGCGCTACCTGGAAAGTGCGGCGCAGGCGTTTTTGCTCCAGATTATTGGTATGGGGCAGAAAGTTGAGCTGCTGATACAGCAGGCTAATCAGGTCCATCACTTTCTGCTGGCGTTGCAGCAGCGGTGGCAGAGCAGTTTCTGGATCGGTGTGTTGAGTCAGCAGCGAGTATTTGGCTTCAAAATAGTCGGCTAGCTGCCGATAGAGCTGGTTCAGGGATTCGCGCATCGGCTGCTCTTTCCACAATTTGAACCAGAACCAGGTAAACAGCCCGTACCAGGCGGTGCCTACGGCATACAGCAAGGGGGCATGCCATATCGGGACGGTACCGGCCATGCTGAGAGAGAAGATGGCGGCAACCAGTGCTGCAGGCAGCAGGCGGGCATGCAGTGGGCTAATTTCACCACTGACACCAAGCAGCAGCGCCATAACCAGCATCAGTAAGGGGAGTGGGAGGTGCCAAAGCAGAGCCTGTTGCAGCAAAATGCTGCTGATGGCGAATAGCGAACCGCCAACCATCAGGCGTTTGAAAAAGCGTTTATGAGGCGTATCCAGCCCGGCGATATTACAGCAGGCGGGAACCAGCGAGAACATCATGCCCAATTGCAGGTTACCAATCAGCAGGCCAAAAGCCACCGGTAAACACAGCACCAGCGTTTGGCGCAGTGCATAGTTGACTTCCGGGTGGTAAATCAGGCGGCGCCACATGGTTTGCTATTCAGCAGGCAAAAAAACGGCGCATTGATGCGCCGCTTCTTCAGGGATTAACGTGTACCGTACACGACAATGGTTTTGCCGTGAGCGGAAATCAGATTCTGATCTTCGAGCATCTTCAAAATACGACCAACGGTTTCACGTGAACAACCGACGATCTGGCCAATTTCCTGGCGGGTGATCTTGATCTGCATGCCATCTGGGTGAGTCATGGCATCAGGCTGTTTTGCCAGGTTCAGCAAGGTTTGCGCGATGCGGCCGGTAACATCAAGGAAGGCGAGGTTACCCACTTTCTCTGAGGTAATTTGCAGGCGGTTTGCCATCTGAGCGGACAGGCGCATCAGAATATCCGGGTTAACCTGGATCAACTGGCGGAATTTCTTGTAGGAAATTTCAGCCACTTCACAGGCCGTTTTTGCCCTTACCCAGGCGCTACGTTCCTGGCCTTCTTCAAATAATCCAAGCTCGCCGATGAAATCCCCCTGGTTAAGGTAGGACAGGATCATCTCTTTACCTTCTTCATCTTTAATCAGCACCGCAACGGAGCCTTTCACGATGTAGTAAAGCGTTTCGGCCTTTTCACCTTGGTGAATCAGCGTACTCTTTGATGGATATTTGTGGATATGACAATGAGACAGGAACCATTCAAGAGTCGGGTCTGTTTGCGGTTTGCCGAGAACCATTCGCTGTTATCCTCTGTTGTTATCGCTGCCTTGTATCACAGGGGTCAGAGTTCCCTGTAAAACGTGCTTATAGCCTGGGGTTTTAGTTGTGGCTATCAACAGGTTTTGAGGCGTGTTATAGAAATACGCTTGTGCTCTAGCATATTAACTTGCGCGAAGTGCTGCAAGCTACATTCTGTTAACATACCAATATAGGGGCCTTTCCTTGGACATTTCCCTGAAATCGGTGACCTGGAAAGAGTTGTTGCGGCTCTGTTTGTAGCACAGAGTGAGGCGGGTGTCTTGTGTTGTCTCGCTTCAGCATGATTAGCGTCAGGTTCCGTTGCCAGTTTCTATACGAAAGCGTACCCTGTTTTTGAGAAATTAACCGGAGTGTACAAAATGCAGGCAAGAGTTAAGTGGGTGGAAGGACTGACATTCTTGGGTGAATCTGCGTCTGGCCATCAGATTTTGATGGATGGAAACGCTGGTGATAAAGCACCCAGCCCAATGGAGATGGTGTTGATGTCCGTAGGCGGTTGCAGCGCCATCGATGTGGTGGCTATTTTGCAAAAAGGCCGTAACGACGTTCGTGATTGCGAGGTGAAGCTGACCTCTGAGCGTCGTGAGGAAGCCCCTCGTTTGTTTACCCATATCAACCTGCATTTTATTGTTAGCGGCAAAGGGCTGACCTATAAGATTGTAGAGCGCGCGGTTGACCTTTCTGCCGAGAAGTACTGCTCCGTTTCGCTGATGCTGGGCAAAGCTGCCAACATCACCCACAGCTTTGAAATCCGCGAAGTAGCCTGAGCCTTACCAGGCGTAGCGCTGGCAATGAAGGCGCAATAAATCCAGAAATCGCCGCGCCGTTACGGTCAGTGGCGATTTCTGCGAATACAACACGCAATACTGTGCCTGCGGCAGGCTGTCGATAGGTAACGTCACCAGTTGGTGCTGCAAATTAAACGGCGCACTCATCGCCCGTGCCACGATGGTCAGATAGTTGGTCTGCATAACCATATTCAACCCACATACCACCGAGTCTGAACGTATAGGCGCGTGGATCAATTGCTGATAGAACGAGCCGAGCACCGATTGCAGTTGCTGGTAATACCCCATATCAGTTTCCGGTAATAACCATTTGGCCTCACAAAGCTCATCAAGCGATGTCGCCTGTCCCAGCGGATGGCCCTGGCGGGCGATGATGCAAAATGATGCGCTGAACAGCGGTTCGCGAACCAAATCTTCCAGGGGTAGCTCCTGGCTTACGGTGCCTACGGCAAAATCCAGACGCCCTTCGCGCAGGGCGGGCAGCAAGGTGGAAAGCTGCGCCTCGCGGATCAGCACATTGGCCTGCGGGAACGGCTGTTTAAAGTCTTCGACCAGTGCGGGTAATACCGTGAGTGCCAATAAAGAAGAGCAACCGATAGCCACGCTGCCTTGCGAATGCTGGTTCAACTGCTGGATCTCGTCGGCGGCACGTTGTAATTCTTCCAGAATCAACTGCATCCGCAGGGCAAATGCCCGGCCAGTTTCGGTCAGCGTCATCCCCTGGCTGCTGCGAATGATCAATTGGGTTTCCAGGATCTGTTCCAGTTCGCGGATGGTACGGCTCACCGCCGGTTGAGATTGCCCCAGCGCACGCGCAGCCCCGCGAATACTGCCGCTGCGGATCACCTGCTGGAATACCTTTAGCTGCTGTAACTTCGGTAAGTAGCGCATTCCTGTCCCTATCAGTAAAAAGTATCACCCCTTACAAAATTGTATCTTATGCCGCCATTAAAAAGCCGCTAGTTTCGATGTTGTTGATATAAGTGATTGTTATTAAAAATATAAAGTGATTCAGATCACACTATCATAATACGCCTGCCCTGCCGGAGGCTTACCTGGGTGATAACTTAAAGGAATATCAGCGATGAAAAATCGTTCACTGATGATTTTTTTGCTGTTTGTAGGTTATGTCGTGGTTTACATCGATAAAACCGTGATGGGTTTTGCACTGTTGCCCATCGAGCGTGAGTTTAATTTGCAGGCGGAACAGCTGGGTTATATCACCGGCATGTTTTTCCTGGCGTATTCGCTGTTCCAGATACCGGCGGGTTGGCTTAATGACCGCTTTGGCTTTAAGAAGGTGTTGTGCAGCTCGCTATTGTTGCTAGGGGGATTTGCCCTGTGCTTCGGCGTGTTGGGCTTCGGCCTGGGGCTGCTGGTCACCTTCCGTTTCCTGTCCGGCATTGGCCATTCCGGTTATCCATGTTCCTGCGCCAAGGCGGTGGTGGCGAATTTCCCGCTGGAAGAGCGGACGTTTGCGCAATCTATTCTGCTTTCCTCCGCCGGGTTGGCGATGACCCTTGGGCCGCTGGTGGCGGTGTACTGCCTGGATCATATCGGTTGGCGCGGTTCGTTCTCAGCCCTTGGCCTGCTGGCCTTTGTGATTGCAGCCTGCATCCTGTGGCTGGTGCCTAACCCCCTCAGGCGGAACGTGCTCAGCCGGGAGCGGCGGGAGTCACTTATAAAGCCTTGCTGAAAAGCCCGATTGTCCTGCTGCTGTTTGTGGCGATCTTTTGCATCAACATCCCTTCATACGGCCTGATGGCATGGCTGCCGAAATTCCTGGTCCAGCAGCGTGGAATGCCGATTGGCATTTCCAGCATGGTGGTGGCCGCCGGCGGTTTGGGGATCTGGATCTCTTCGCTCGGCACCGGCTGGCTGGTGGGGCGCTATCTGCAAGGGCGTGAGCCCCTGGTTATCTTTTTCAGCTCTTTACTCAGCGCACTGTGCATTTGGCTGGTGTTTACCAGCGAGTCGGCGCTGGCCGCCAGCCTGTTCCTGTTCCTCGGCTATATCTTCCTGATGGCGTCGTTCGTCACGGTGTTTACTCTGCCTATGAAGCGCCTGCCTACGGAAGTGATGGGAGCCGCGATGGGGCTGATCAATACCGGCGGGACATTGGGGGGTTTTGTCGCCCCGATCGCCATGGGGTATTTGATCACTCTCAGTCACGACTATATGACAACCTTTATCTTTTTAGCACTGGCTATGGTGGTTTCCGGGCTGGTGATCCTGCCGTTGGCTGGCAAGCCACGCCAACCGGCATTGAATTAAGGAGTGTGAAAATGAACATTGAAAGGCTGATCGCCAGCGTGGAACAGCAGGTAGTGCAATGGCGCCGTCATTTGCATGCCAACCCGGAGTTGTCCTTCCAAGAGGCGCAGACCGCCGATTATATTGCTGCACAACTGGCCAGTTTTGGCCCGTTGAAGATAACCCGCCCAACCCCCAATAGCGTGGTCGCTGAATTAACCGGTATGGCCCCAGGGCCATGTTACGCCTTGCGTGCCGATATTGATGCGTTGCCCATTCAGGAAGAAAGCGACGAATCTTTCTGCTCGACCAGGCCAGGGGTGATGCATGCTTGCGGCCACGATGCCCATAGCGCCATGTTGTTGGGTGCCGCCAGCGTGCTGTGCCAGTTGCAATCACAACTGCAGGGGTCGGTACGCTTTATCTTCCAGCATGCCGAGGAAGTCCCGCCGGGAGGTGCCCAGCAACTGGTGGATCTGGGCGTTCTGGATGGCGTGAAAATGATCTTCGGCCTGCATGTACTGCCCAATTTCCCTACCGGTGAAGTGGCGATAAAACAGGGCGTATTCAGCGGTTCCAGCGATAACTTCGACATTGTGCTACAAGGCAAGGGGGGCACGGGTCGATGCCGCATCTGTGTATCGATCCGGTCCCTATTGGTGCGGAGGTGGTCACCGCATTGCAGCAGATTGTGGCGCGCAAGCTGAACCCGTTAAATGCGCCGGTGTTGACGGTGGCGACCTTTCAGGCTGGTGATAGCTATAACGTTATTCCAGACAGCGCTCGGCTGGCCGGAACCCTGCGTACCCATAGCCCGGAAGTGCGGGAGCAAGTGCCACGTTTGGTCGAACAGACCGTTGCTGGGATCTGCCAGGCGCATGAGGCAGGCTACAAGATTGACTGGACGCGCGGCTATACCATCGGCAATAACCATCCCGATGCCTGCAGCATTGCGCGTAAGGTGGTGGCAGAAGCCGTGGGGCCGCAGGCATTGCGGGAATTGACTAGCGCGATGTTTGGCAGTGAGGATTTCTCGTCATATCAGGAGAAAGTGCCCGGCTGTTTCCTGTTTATCGGCAGCGGCAATGAGGCGATAGGTGCGACTTACGGTGTGCATAATCCACGCTTTAAGCTCGATGAAGCGGCATTGCAGATTGGCGTGAAGCTGCACGTTGGTTTTATTCACCATCTGCTGATGGGCTGATTAACACGGGCGCGGTGGTGATCCCTAACCGCGCCTGTACCCTCCAGGCTTCACGTTACAGCTTGAAAGACCACGGTGTGGGGGATTATTCGATCTTCTTGCCTTCTAACAAGCGCTGCACCAGCGGTGCCATGATCAGCTCCATCGCCAATCCCATTTTGCCGCCAGGCACTACCAGCGTATTGATATGCGAGATAAATGACCCTTGCAGCATCGCCAGCAAGTAGGGGTAATCAATCTGATCCAATCCACGGAAGTGGATAACCACAAAGCTTTCGTCCAGAGAGGGGATGGCTTTGGCGGCAAACGGGTTAGAGGTATCGACCGTAGGAACGCGTTGGAAGTTGATGTGGGTGCGTGAAAACTGTGGTGTGATGTAGCTGATGTAATCTTCCATTGAACGGACTACAGAATCCATCACCGCCTCGCGGGAGTGGCCGCGCTCGCCGGTATCGCGGATCAGTTTCTGGATCCACTCCAGGTTAACGATGGGCACCACGCCGACCAGCAGATCCACATGTTTGGCCACGTCAATCTGCTCGGCCACCACGCCGCCATGCAGCCCTTCGTAGAACAACACATCCGTCGGCGCAGGCAGAGGTTCCCAGGGGGTAAAGGTGCCAGGCACCTGGTTATAAGGTACCGCTTCATCGTAGGTGTGCAGGTATTTGCGTGAACGGCCAGTGCCGTTCTTGCCGTATTGGATAAAACTCTGCTCAAGCAGGCCAAAGTCATTAGCTTCCGGGCCGAAATAGCTGATATGGCGACCCATATCGCGTGCTTTACGGATTGCCGCATCCATTTCAGGTCTGGTGTAGCGGTGGAAGCTATCACCTTCCAGTTGGGCCGCCCGCAGATTCAGCTGTTGGAAAATCTTGCGGAACGCCAGGCTGGTGGTGGTGGTGCCAGCTCCGCTCGAACCGGTCACCGCGATAACGGGATGTTTGGCAGACATGATGGGGTGTCACTCCGTATTAACTGTGCGCGTGAGTTAGCAATACTGCATTGTTACCTGATTTTTTGCGCCAGTCATAGGCCGGATTGCGACTAAATTTCTTCCTGCCCGGCACGGATCTGCCCGCGTGGCATGATGTTGATGGTTTCATGCAGCTCAGACCAAACCAGCACCACTTCGCCACTTTTCAGTTGGCGGCGCACGTCACCCACTTTCTGTTCCAGTGAACGTTCATGCTCGCCGTAGTCGGTTCCCTCTCGCAATACAAAGGACTCGATCAGGTTGTTCAGGGTTTCTTGCTCAATTTCTTGCCAGGGAATAATCACTTGTTCGGTTCCAGAAAAGGGGATAGCCAGGCAGGAATACGTTGTTCCAGCCACATTTGTGGTTTTTTCAAGCTGCCGCCGACAAAGCCGACGTGGCCCCCGCACTCGGTCAACTGATATTCGATATTGGCGGGTAGCCTGGTGAGATCGGGGATCACCTCATCGGTCATAAAGGGATCGTCTTTGGCGTGAATGATCAGCAGTGGCGTAGTGATCTGCGGTAACAGCGGTAACGCGCTGCAACGGCGATAATAATCAACCGCATCGCTGAAACCGTGAATACGTGAGGTGATCACATCGTCAAATTCGCGAATACGCCGCAATTTGCTCAACTGCGACAACTCCAGCGGTAACGAGCCGGGGTAATACAATAACTTGCGCGTGGCGTTTTGCTTCAACTGGCCTAGCAGGTAGCGCTGGTAAATGCGTGAGAAGCCCTGTTCCATTCGAATCGCGCAAGGTTCCAGCATCAGCGGGGCGGAAACCACCACCGCCGCCTGTAACAGGCTGTCATTCCCTTGCTGAGCCAGATAATAAGCCAGCATATTGCCGCCCAGAGAAATCCCCACCGCCGCCGTTGGCACGTCGCCAAAGTTTTCACGCAGCCAGCGCAGGAAGAAACGGGCATCTTCAGTTTCGCCAGAATGGTAGATGCGTTGCTTGCGGTTAGGTACGCCGCTGCAGCCGCGAAAATGCATCACTACGCCCAGCCAGCCTTGTTCGCGCCAGGCATTGAGTAGCCCGTGGGCGTAGGGGCTGTAAAAGTTGCCTTCTAACCCGTGGAACAGCACCACACGCGGTTTTTCGCCTGCCAGTTGCGGATCTTCACTCCAGGCCAGATCGATAAAATCGCCGTCGGGTAATTCCAGCCGTTGCCAATAGGGTTGCAGCAGCACGCGGCGGCGCACCAGCCTTGGCAGCAGGGTTTGCAGGTGGGGATTGCTGGCCCCGGTCAGGGGGCGAAAGGATTCATACATAGTGAAAAAAATCTTGTTGGCGGCTATTGTGTGATCAGAACCACACTGTTAGCTTCAAAGTCATGTGCTAACAATCATACTGCAAAAAAATCATTTGGGTGAGGAGCACCCGCTTCATGGAACTGAGTTTATTTCTTTCGATGTTAGGTTTCCTCTGGGTTGCCGCCATTACACCTGGCCCAAATAATATGTTACTCACCACTTCCGGAGCCAACTTTGGCTTTATGCGCTCTTTGTGGCTGATGATCGGCATTATGCTTGGTATGCAAAGCATCTTGGTGCTGGTGGCGTTTGGCGTCGGCGGCCTGATCCTGATTTACCCTTCTTTGCACCTGATCCTGAAAATCCTCGGCAGCCTCTATCTGCTGTGGCTGGCGTGGAAAGTGGCTACGGCGGCCTATGAAAAGCTGGAAACCGATATCGCCCCGCCAAAGCCGGTTCGCTTTTACCAGGGCTGGTTGCTGCAATTTCTGAACCCGAAAGCCTGGCTGATGGCGCTGGGGGCAGTAGCCAGCTTTAGCCTGGCAGGTGACAAATACAATCACTCCATTCTGGCGATCGCCTTTGGGATCCTGGTGGTGAATATCGTGGCCGGCGTGATTTGGCTGGGGTTTGGTACGGTGATTGGCCGCCTGCTGCGCAGCAAGAAAGCCTGGATTATCTTTAACGTTTCGATGGGGTTGCTAACGGCGGCCTGCGTCTTACTGATTTGGCACTGAGGGTACGCGGATGAGAGAGAATTATTTTCACGTTGATGCTTTTATCGGTGCCGGGCTGCGGGGTAACCCGGCGGGTGTCTGCCTGCTGAAACAACCGCTGGAAACGGCGCAAATGCAGGCGATCGCCAATGAGCTGTCACTGCCGGAGACCAGCTTTGTCTGGGAAGATGGCGATATGCATGCGATCCGCTGGTTTACGCCAACGCGGGAAGTGGATCTCTGTGGGCATGCCACGCTGGCAACGGCGCATGTGCTGTTAAATGTGATCAATCCGGCGTTAGGCGATATCCGCTTTCGTTCTGCCAGCGGTGAGCTGTACGTCAGACGTGATGCAACCAACGGTGAGCGCCTGATCCTGGACTTCCCATCTCGGCCACCACAAAAAATCGCCGAACCGGCCCAATTGGCCGCTTTGCTCGGTGCCCAGCCGCAGGAAGTGTGGCAGGCTAACGCATTGATGGTGGTGTTGGCTAACGAGGCGCAGGTTAAAACATTGCAGCCAGATATTGGGGCGTTGATCGGCCACTTTGGCTGCGGTGTGATCGTCACTGCATCGGGTGACGAGGTGGACTTTGTCTCGCGTTATTTCTCGCTGGATCGCAGTGAAGATCCGGTGACGGGATCGGCACATTGCACGCTGATGCCTTACTGGGTGGCACGCCTTGGCCGCCATCAACTGCATGCCAAACAGATATCATCACGCGGTGGTGAGCTGTTCTGCGAGCTGCAGGGGGAACGCACGCTTTTGGGCGGCGACGCACAAGTCTTCTTACGGGGTGAAATCACCCTGTAATTCAGGTTGAGCCCCGTTCCAGCAGTTGCCAATCCAGCATTTCGTGGCAAGGAGGCAACTGCTGGTCTTTGATTTTAGCCAGCAGCAACTGCACGCTCCGCACGCCAAACTGGTGCATCGGTTGTACAACGGTGGTCAGTGGCGGGATGGTGACGCTGCCGAATGGCACGCCGTCAAAACCCATTACTGCGATATCCGCCGGAATACGCAAACCCTGCTGATGCAAAGTGCTCATTGCCCCCCGGCAATCACATCCGAGATGGCAAATACGGCATCTGGCCGTGGCCCGTCTGCCAGCAGAACGGTCATAGCCTCGGCGCCAGCGGTATAATCCAGCTCTTCGATATACTCCACCCGGCAATAAGCCAGCCCAAGATCGGCCAATGCCTGCCGGTAGCCTTGTTCCCGCTGTTGTGAATAGAGATAACGCATATCGCTGTTAATCAGCGCAATACGTGTTCGGCCTTTGGCAGCCAGATGATGTATGCAGGCTTTGGCGGCATCATAGTTATTTATGGTCACGGAGGAGGCTCGGAATTCGGTGTCACCCTCGCCGCATTGCACCCAGGGAAGTCACCGATCATGGCGGTCAACCCTGGCAAACAGCTGATGGCATCCATGGTGATCACCCCATCCACCACTTTGCCGCTTAGCAGGCTGAGGTAGGCGGATTCGCGGGTAGGGTTGGATTCAGAGTTACATAACAGAATATGGTAACCGTGGCGTTCGGCCTCTTCTTCAATACCGCGTACCACCAGTGAGCAAAAGGGGTTGGTAATATTGGAAACCAGCACCAGCAACATTCGGCTGCGGGAGGTGCGTAGCTGGCGTGCCAGCAGGTTTGGCTGGTAATCACATTCACGGATGGCCGCCAGCACCTTATCGCGCGTTGCCGGTTTGACGATCTGTTGGCCATTCAATACCCGGGAGACGGTGGCGGCAGAGACGCCAGCGATTTTCGCCACCTTTTCAATCGACATGGTTTGCTGTTCCTTTTGCCCGTTTGCCACGCACAGTATGCGGCAACACAATAAAAAGTACGATCCCCGCAGGCAGATTGTGACCGCGATTACAAATTCATCCTCTGAATGCTTTTATCTCCCTTAATCCGGTTGCCGAAATAAAGAAATCGATTACATTTTGCTCATGACTAAAATGAAATCGATTACATTTTAGATTGTAACCACATTTCAGCGAATAGTTACCCGAGAGAGGTGGCAAATGGACATATGGCTGCAGGTAGCACAAGCGGGCGATCGCAGTGAGATCGCCACTCTGATCCAGCGTTCAACCAATGCCTGGTATCAGCGCCATGGGTTGGGGGCGATATTCCCCGCCGAGGCGGAAAGCTGCGGCCTGTTTGTTGATGTTTACCAGCAACTGGATGCCGGGTACCACTGGGTTGCCCGTGATGAACAGGGCGTCATTTGCGGTTCCTGTTTCTTCCACCCGCGTGAAACTCATCTGGGGCTGGGCATCATGAATGTTCATCCCGATTACTTTGGCAAAGGTATCGCCAGCAGATTATTGGCCAAGGCCGAGGAACTGGCAGGTGATTTACCGGTGCGCCTGCTGTCCAGCGCATTGAATCTGGATTCTTATTCGCTCTATCACCGCGCAGGTTTTACCCCTTATGCGATTTATCAGGATATGGCGATCCCGGTGCCTGCACAGGGATTTACTTTTCCGCGCCTGACGCAGGGCCGGGTGCGCCGTGCCCAACTGGCCGATCGGCCAGCCATCTTGCAGCTCGAACGCGAACTGCTGGGCATCGAGCGCCAGTGCGATATTGACTATTTCCTCAATGATACCAGCGGATTATGGCGGGTTGCCGTGTGGGAGCAGGATGGGCGTATTGGCGGTTATCTGGCTTCAGTGGCGCACCCGGCCTCACGCATGCTGGGCCCTGGGTGCTGCTATAGAGAAGAGATTGCCCTCGAATTACTTAGTTGGATGCTGGATCACCACCATCGCGGCACGACGCCGGTGGTGCTGGTGCCAGCGCAACGTTCCGCACTTAGCCAGGTTCTGCTGCGCTGGGGGGACGGATTTGTGAATTACATCTTGCACAGGTGAAAGGCCTGGCGCAGCAACCCGGCGGGGTGGTTATGCCATCTTTCTTGCCGGAAAGCGGTTAGACACAACAACAAGTACCGATGGGGGAGTTATGCAAACAGATAGCCTGGCCCAGGGGGCCAAAAGCACCACGTTCAAATGGGTGGTGCCGCGGTTGGCACTGATGATGTTCCTGCAGTTTTTTGTCTGGGGAGCCTGGTACGTCACGCTCGGCGTGGTGATGGGCAAGTACGGTTTGGCCGCCATCATTGGTGATGCCTACTCCACCGGGCCGATCGCTTCTATCCTGTCGCCTTTTGTGCTGGGGATGGTGGTTGACCGCTTCTTTGCCTCGCAAAAAGTGCTTGGGGTTTTACACCTGATTGGGGCTGGGCTGCTGTGGTTGATGCCAGGCTTCTTTGCTGAAGGGCAGAGCGGGCTGTTGTGGATCATCTTCGGTTATATGCTGTGCTATATGCCAACCATTGCCCTGAGCAACAACGTGGCATTTTACAGCCTGAGCAACAGCGAGAAAGCTTTCCCGGTGGTGCGGGCGTTTGGCACCATTGGCTGGATTGTCGCCGGGTTGATCGTCGGTGCCAGCGGTCTTTCTGACAGCACCGGCATTTTCACGCTGGCGGCCTTTGCCTCATTGGTGTTGGCAATATACAGCTTCACCTTGCCCCATACTCCGGCCCCGGAACGTGGCAAGCCGGTAGCGATGCGCGATCTGCTGTGTGCCGATGCCTTCGCGATGCTCAAACAGCGCCATTTCCTGGTGTTTATTATCTGCGCGATGTTGATCTCGATCCCGCTGGCGGCTTACTACGCTTATGCCGCACCGTTCGTGGCGGCGACCGGCTTTACCAACGTGAGCGGCATAATGTCGTTGGGGCAGATGTCTGAGCTGTTCTTCATGCTGCTGATCCCGTTCCTGTTTGCCCGTCTGGGCATCAAGGTGATGCTGCTGATCGGCATGCTTTCCTGGTCTCTGCGCTATCTGATGTTTGCACTGGGCATTACCGAAGAACTGCGCTGGATGATTTACATCGGCATTATCCTGCACGGCATGTGCTACGACTTCTTCTTTGTTATCGGCTTTATCTATACCGATAAAGTGGCGGGCGAGAAAGTGAAGGGCCAGGCGCAAAGCCTGCTGGTGCTGTTCACCTACGGCCTTGGCATGCTGATAGGTTCGCAGATCAGCGGCGCGCTGTTCAACGATAGGGTCACGGCGGAGGGCGCAGCGGCACTGCCACAATGGCAGCACTTCTGGTGGTTCCCGGCGATAGGCGCACTGGTTATTGCCGCGTTGTTCTTCTTCACCTTCAATTACCGGGATATTCCGGCAGGGGAGAAACGAGATGGCTGATCTGCGGGTATTGGTGGTGGGTTGCGGCAATATGGGCGCTTCCCATGCGGAGGCTTATCACCACATGGCTGGCGTTGAGATCTGCGGCCTGGTGGCCCGAGGGGCTTCGCGTGATGTGCTTAACCAGCGTTTGGGCGGCGGTTATCCTACGTTCAGCGATTTTGAGCAGGCGTTGGCGCAAACGATGCCAGACGCTGTGTGCCTGACGACCTATCCAGACACCCACGACGTTTACGCATTGGCTGCTTTGGCCGCTGGGTGTCATCTGTTTATCGAAAAGCCGCTTGCTACCACGGTAGCGGGGGCCGAAAACGTCATTGCTGCTGCCCGGCTGGCACGGCGGCAGGTGGTGGTGGGCTATATTCTGCGCCATCACCCATCCTGGCAGCAGTTTGTCGCGCTGGCGCGGGATTTAGGTAAGCCTTTGGTGATGCGGATGAACCTCAACCAGCAAAGCCACGGGCAGATGTGGAATGTACACCGCAACCTGATGCAGTCGCTGTCACCCATCGTGGATTGCGGGGTGCATTACCTGGATGTGATGTGTCAGATGACGCAGGCAGAACCTGTCAGTGTGAGCGCCATTGGTGCCCGGCTGACGGATGACTTACCGGAAGCCATGTATAACTACGGCCAATTGCAGGTGCGTTTCGCCGACGGTTCGGTCGGTTGGTATGAGGCCGGTTGGGGGCCAATGATCAGTGAAACCGCCTATTTTGTGAAGGATGTTATCGGGCCACGTGGGGCGGTTTCGATCGTGGCTCGCCACGCCGAGGGGGCTTCGGATGATGTCGGGGGGCATACCCGAACCGAATCTTTGCGGGTGCATTATGCCGAGCTAGACGAAGAAAACCGCTTTAAGCAGCGCGATCGCTGGATTGATTGCCAGGATGAACCGGATCACCTGGCTCTTTGCCTCAGTGAACAGCGTTATTTCCTGCAGGCGATCGCGGAAGGGGCGGATCTGCACCAGCACCTGCAGGATGCGCTTAACAGCTTGCGGGTAGTGCTGGCTGCGGACGAAGCGGTACGCACTCAACGAACGGTGGTATTGGGAGGAGAAGGATGAGAACTCTGCAAGGGCCGGGGTTGTTCCTGGCCCAGTTTATTGGTGAGCAGGCTCCGTTCAATTCGTTGGACGGGTTGGCGCAATGGGCGGCCGGGCTTGGATTTACCAGCATCCAGGTCCCCACCTTGGAGCCGGCGATCTTCGATCTGGCATTGGCGGCGCGTAGCCAGGATTATTGCGATGAGATAACAAACCGGCTGGCGCAACATGGCATCCGCATCAGTGAGCTTTCGACGCATTTGCAGGGGCAACTGGTGGCGGTACATCCGGCTTACGATCTGGCGTTCGACGGTTTTGCTCCCGAAGCTGTGCGAGGAAAGCCGCAGCAGCGGCAAGCCTGGGCGACGGAGCAGTTATTGCTGGCGGCGCAGGCTTCGCAACGGCTTGGGCTGACCGCGCATGCCACCTTCTCCGGTGCGTTGGCGTGGCCCTATTTCTATCCTTGGCCACCGCATAATGCATTGCTGCTGGAAGAGGCCTTTGATCAGTTGGCGCAGCGCTGGTTACCGATCCTTGATGCCTTTGATCACGCCGGTGTGGATGTCTGTTACGAGCTACACCCAGGGGAGGATTTGCATGATGGCGTGACCTTTGAGCGTTTCCTTGCCAAGGTTGGCAATCACCCGCGTTGCCATATTCTTTACGACCCGAGCCATCTGCATTTGCAGCAGATGGACTATCTGGGCTTTATCGATTGCTATCACCAGCGCATCCGCGCATTTCACGTTAAAGATGCGCAATACCATCCCAGCCCCCGCAGCGGGGTTTACGGCGGGTATCAGCCGTGGCTGGAAAGGCCAGGGCGTTTCCGATCGCTGGGGGATGGACAGATCGACTTCCCGGCCATTTTCAGCAAGTTGGCGCAGTACGGTTTCCCTGGCGTTGCTACCCTGGAGTGGGAATGTTGCATTAAATCGCCGGAAGCTGGGGCTCGAGAAGGTGCTGCATTTATCGCCCGCCATATTATTCCGGTAGCGGAACGGGCATTTGATGACTTTGCCGCTGTGGACACCGATCGCGCACGGGTAAGGGCTATGCTGGGCGTGGAGGACGTATCATGAGATTGAAACTGGGTATGGTTGGCGGCGGCGAGGGGGCATTTATTGGCGCAGTGCACCGGCTGGCAGCACGAATGGACGATGAGTTTGAACTGGTTGCCGGGGCTTTTTCTTCCGATGAGCAAAATGGCAGACGTACCGGGGCCTTACTGCATCTGCAACCGGAACGTTGTTATGCAGATTTCAACCAAATGGCCGCGGCGGAAGCGGCCCGAGCCGACGGGATAGACGTAGTGGCGATCGTCACTCCCAATCATTTGCATGCTCCGGTAGCCACGGTGTTCCTCAATGCTGGCATTGATGTGATTTGCGATAAACCGTTATGCACTTCCTATGAGCAGGCGCTGCAACTGGCGGAAACGGTACGCCAAAGCGGCAGGCAACTGATCCTGACCCATAACTACAGCGCTTATCCGTTGGTGCGCGAAGCCCGCAGCCGGGTATTGGCAGGGGAGTTAGGGGAGATCCGCTTTATTGAGGTGGAGTATCTGCAACAGTGGCTGGCAGTGCCGGTAGAATTGACCGACAACAAGCAGGCCGGTTGGCGCGCTCAGCCAGAAAAGGCCGGTGCTGGCTGCATTGGTGATGTGGGGACTCATGCCTGGCAGCTAGCGCAGTTTGTCAGCGGTATGCTGCCGGAGGCGATTAGTGCCGAGCTGACGTCGTTTATTCCCGGGCGCAGGTTGGACGATGATGTGCGGGTACAAATGCGCTACGGCAATGGGGCGAAGGGCCGCCTGTGGGCCAGCCAGGTAGCCTGCGGTCATGAAAACGGCCTGAAGTTGCGGGTTTATGGCAGTGAGGGCAGCCTGGAATTTTGCCAGGAAAACCCCAATCAGCTTTGGATGCGGCCTTTTGATGCCCCGGCTTACTGTATTACCCGGGCTGCTGCATTTCAGTACAGCGAGAATCGCCAGTTGGCACGGGTGCCAGCGGGACATCCTGAGGGGTATCTGGAAGGGTTCGGCCAGATTTACCGTGAAGCCGCCCAGCGTCTGCGGGAGGGGCCGTTAGCCGCGCCTTTATTGCCCGGGATTGAAACTGGCGTACAAGGCATGGCGTTTATCGACGCCGCCCAGCGCAGCAGTGCCGCCGGAGGGGCATGGGTTGAATTTTTATCGCAATAAGTAATAAAGAATAATTTTTTATTCCTTTATTGCCGTGATTCGCTCAGATAAAACTGTTAGCCACAGAGCAGAACTTTATCAACGGAGCGGATCATGGCGAGCAAACTTTTCTCATTACGCAGTGCAGTGCTGTTGGCTTTATCGCTCGGTGCGGCCAGTGCCCAGGCAGTGGACGTCACCGTGGCGTACCAGACATCCGCCGAACCGGCCAAAGTGGCACAGGCGGAAAACAGCTTTGCCAAGCTGTCTGGCGCTACCGTTGACTGGCGCAAGTTTGACAGCGGCTCCAGCGTGCTGCGTGCGCTGGCCTCCGGTGACGTGCAGATTGGCAATATCGGCTCCAGTCCGCTGGCGGTCGCTGCCAGCCAGAAGCTCCCCATTGAAGTGTTTCTGATTGCCTCACAGCTCGGTAGCTCTGAAGCGCTGGTGGTGAAGAAGGACATCAAATCACCCCAGGATCTGATCGGTAAGCGCATTGCGGTGCCGTTCATTTCCACCACTCACTACAGTCTGCTGGCTTCTTTGAAACACTGGGGCATAAAACCTGAGCAAGTGACGATCCTCAATCTGCAACCCCCGGCGATTGCGGCCGCCTGGCAGCGTGGCGATATCGATGGAGCCTACGTGTGGGCTCCGGTGGTCAATGAACTGGCCAAGCAAGGCAAGGTGCTGACCGATTCCGCACAGGTCGGCCAATGGGGTTCACCAACGCTGGATGTGTGGGTGGTGCGTAAAGATTTTGCTGAGCAGCACCCGGAAGTGGTGACCGCTTTTGCAACCAGCGCGCTTGATGCACAGAAAGCCTATCTGGCCCAGCCAGACCGCTGGCTGAAGGATCAACAGAATCTCGACACGCTGGCTCGCCTCAGTGGAGTGCCGCAGGAGCAGGTGCCGGAACTGGTGAAGGGTAATCGCTATCTGCCCGTGGCAGAGCAGATTTCGCAACTGGGCCAACCGGTTGATAAAGCCATTCGCGATACCGCCGAGTTCCTTAAGCAGCAGGGCAAGATCCCCCAGGTAGACAGTGATTACCGTGCTTATGTGACCGACCGCTTTGTCAAACAGGTACAGGCTGCGCCGCAGTCGTAAGGGGTTGGAATGCTGAACGTTAGCCATCTTTGCGCCGAATATCAGGGGCGCCCGGCACTGCGCGATGTGTCGTTCCAGATTGCCGCAGGGCAGTTGGTTGTGGTGCTGGGGCCGTCGGGCTGCGGTAAAACCACGCTGCTCAATCTGATCGCCGGATTTATTGCGCCGACAGCGGGCTGCATTACGCTGGATGGTGTGCCCGTCAGCGGTCCAGGTGCCGAGCGTGGAGTGGTGTTCCAGCATGAAGGTTTGCTGCCGTGGCGCAACGTGGTGGATAACGTGGAGTTTGGCCTGCAGTTGGCCGGAGTGTCCAAACCAGTGCGCCGCCAGGTGGCGCAGCAGATGTTGCTGCGCGTGGGGCTGGCAGGTTATGAGCAGCAGTTCATCTGGCAGCTTTCCGGCGGTATGCGCCAGCGTGTGGGTATTGCCCGCGCCTTGGCCGCCGATCCACGTCTATTGCTGCTGGATGAACCCTTCGGCGCGCTGGATGCATTCACCCGCGAGCAGATGCAGGAACTGCTGCTGAATATCTGGCGTGATACCGGCAAGCAGGTGTTGTTGATCACCCACGATATTGAAGAGGCGGTGTTTCTTGCCAGCGAGCTGCTGCTACTTTCCCTGGCCCGGGGCAGGTGGTCGAGCGGCTATCACTGAACTTTGGCCAGCGCTATGCCGCTGGCGAGGCTTGCCGATCAATCAAATCCGATCCTGAATTTATCGCACAGCGTGAATATGTGCTGGGCAAGGTATTCCAACAGCGCGAGGCATTGCTATGAGCCTGCATTCCGTTTTGAAAGCCTCGCTGCCATTGGCGGTGCGGCGGCCTCGTGTCACCCTGCCACGCAGCCTCTGGCTGAGTACGGTTACCGTATTGGTCATACTGGCGGTTTGGTGGGCGGTGGCCGCATTGCAGCTTATCAGCCCGTTATTCCTGCCTGCGCCGCAGCAGGTGTTACATCAGTTGATGGTGATCGCCAGCCCGCAGGGGTTTATGGATGCCACGCTGTGGCAGCATCTAGCTGCTAGCCTCGGCAGGATCCTGGTGGCATTGCTGGCTGCGGTGCTCATCGGTGTCCCCGTGGGGATCGCGATGGGGCTGAGTGAGACGGTGTGCGGCATCCTTGATCCGCTGATTGAAATTTACCGCCCGGTGCCGCCATTGGCTTATCTGCCGTTGATGGTGATCTGGTTTGGCATTGGTGAAACCTCAAAGATTCTGCTGATCTACCTGGCGATTTTTGCCCCGGTGGCGCTTTCCACCTTGGCCGGTGTGCGCAGCGTGGCGCAGGTGCGAATTCGCGCAGCCCAGGCTTTGGGAGCCAGTCGCTGGCAGTTGTTGCGCTTTGTGGTGCTGCCAAGTGCATTGCCGGAAATTTTGACGGGTCTGCGTATTGGCTTGGGCGTTGGCTGGTCAACGTTGGTGGCTTCCGAACTGATTGCCGCCACGCGTGGCCTGGGATTTATGGTGCAGTCCGCCGGAGAGTTTTTGGCCACCGATGTGGTGATAGCCGGTATTAGCGTGATTGCGATAATTGCATTCGGTCTGGAATTGGGGCTGCGCGCCTTGCAGCGTCGGTTGACCCCCTGGCATGGAGTACAGCAATGAATGAACGTCTGGTGATTAGTCCGTTAGGGCCTTATATCGGTGCGCTGGTTGAAAACGTTAATCTGGCTCGCCCACTGGGTGACGGTCAGTTTGAGCAACTTTACCATGCGTTGCTTAAGCATCAGGTGCTGTTCCTGCGCGAGCAGCCTATCACGCCACTGCAGCAGCGTGAACTGGCTGGGCGTTTTGGTGATTTGCATATTCACCCGGTGTATCCGCAGGCCCCCGATGTAGCAGAGATTATTGTACTGGATACCCATGACGATAACCCGCCGGATAACGACAACTGGCATACCGACGTCACCTTTATTGAAAACCCGCCGCTGGGGGCGATTTTAGCCGCCAAACAGTTACCAACCACCGGCGGTGATACCCTCTGGGCCAGCGGGATCGCCGCCTATGAGGCATTATCCGAGCCGTTTAAGCAGTTGTTGGCGGGGTTGCAGGCGGAGCATGATTTCACCAAATCCTTCCCGGAATACAAACATCGCGGCAGTGAAGAAGAACATCAGCGCTGGCAGTTGGCGGTACGGAATAACCCACCGTTGTTGCACCCGGTGATCCGTACTCATCCGGTGACGGGCAAGCAGGCCCTGTTCGTCAATGAAGGGTTTACTACCCGCATTACGGGGTTGAGCAGCAAGGAAAGTGACGCATTGCTGAACATGTTGTTTGCGCATATCACCAAGCCGGAGTTTCAGGTGCGCTGGCGCTGGCAGGCCAATGATATTGTGATATGGGATAACCGCGTGACGCAGCATTACGCCAACGCGGATTATCTGCCGCAGCGGCGCATTATGCACCGTGCGACAATCTTGGGAGATAAGCCGTTTTATCGCGGATAAGTTATTACTGAGTGAGTGACTCCCCGGATTCAAACGCCTGGGTCAGCGTTTCCAACTGTTCCTGCGCATCCAGCCAGGTCATTTCCGTCTCTTCCAGGGCGGATTTGGTCTGGCTCTGTTTTTGCAGGCAATCGGTGAGTTCCGCCTTGCGGCTGATGTCATACAACGCCGAATCCGCCAGCTTTTCTTCTATCACGGCCAGCTCGGCACCCAGCTTGTCCATCTGCTGTTCCAGCTTGGTGATTTGTTTGCGCAGCGGCTGGGTTTGGGTGCGGAACTCGGCTTCACGGCGCTTCTGGTCCTTGCGCGCCTGGGCACTGTTGCCGTTGTCCTGTTTTGGTGCGGCGTCCTGCTGCGCCTGCTGCCTCTGCAAATCGCTAAGCCACTGCTGGTAATCGTCCAGATCGCCTTCGAACGCTTCCACCTGGCCGTCGTGAACCAAGTACAGGTCGTCGGTGGTGGAGCGCAGCAGGTGACGATCGTGCGAAACAACCACCAACGCCCCCTCGAAATCGATCAACGCTTCGGTCAGTGCCTGGCGCATATCCAAATCCAGGTGGTTGGTCGGTTCATCAAGCAGCAGCAGGTTTGGGCGCTGCCAGACGATCAACGCCAGCACCAAGCGTGCTTTTTCACCGCCAGAGAAACGCTCGGTGACTTCGGTGACCTTATCGCCCTGGAAGCCGAAACCGCCAAGATAATCACGTAACTGTTGTTCCAGCACGCGGGGAGCGATGCGACTGAGATGCTGTAGCGGCGATTCATCGGCGCGCAGGAATTCCAACTGATGCTGGGCGAAATAACCCAGCTTGATGCCTTTTGCCAGGCCGATTTCCCCGCTCAGCGGCTCCAGCGTCCCGGCGAGCATTTTGATCAGCGTCGATTTACCGGCACCATTGCGCCCCAGCAGGCCAATACGCGAACCAGGCACCAAATTGAGTTTAATCGACTGCAGGATCACTTTGTCGCCATAACCTGCGCTGACTTTTTCCATCCGCAACAGCGGGTTTGGCAGGCTTTCCGGCTCGCGGAAGCTGAAGCTGAACGGGTTATCGACGTGCGCCGGGGCAATCAGCTCCATACGTTCCAGCATTTTGATACGGCTCTGCGCCTGCTTGGCTTTGGTGGCCTGGGCGCGGAAACGATCGATGTAGCTTTGCAGGTGCGCCACTTTTTCCTGCTGGCTTTGATACAGCGATTGCTGCTGTGCCAGCTTGGTTGAGCGCTGGCGCTCAAACGACGAATAGTTACCGGTATATTCGTTGATGGTCTGATTTTCGATATGCAGGATTTTATCGACAATCGGGTCGAGGAAATCACGGTCGTGCGAAATCAGCACCAGCGTGCCCGGGTAGCTTTTCAGCCAGCGTTCCAGCCAGATAACCGCATCCAGATCCAGGTGGTTGGTGGGTTCATCCAGCAGCAACAGGTCTGAGCGACAAACCAGAGCTTGTGCCAGATTAAGACGCATACGCCAGCCACCCGAGAAGGCTCGCACCGGGCTTTGCAACTGCTCATTGGAAAAGCCTAAGCCATGCAGCAGGCTGGCGGCGCGGGAGCGAATAGTCCAGGCATCAAGGGCATCCAGTTTGCCATGCAGCGTGGCGATGGCGTGGCCGTCGTTGTTGTCATTTGCCAACTGCAATTCGGCTTCAAGCTGGCGAAACTCTCGATCACCATCGATAACATACTCAATGGCGGGCACGTCCAGTGCCGGTGTTTCCTGGTTGACCCAGGCCAGGGCCCAGTTGCCAGGGAAGGTAAAGCTGCCGCCGTCTGCGGCGATCTCGCCTTTCAGCAGCGCCAGCAGCGTGGATTTACCGCAACCGTTTTTGCCCACCAGGCCGACTTTCTGACCTGGATTAACCGTCGCCGTGGCGTTGTCCAACAGGACGCGGGTGCCGCGTCGGATTTGTAGCGAGGAGAAAACAATCATAAAGCGCCGTATGTTCAGAGTATGTTAAATTGATGGAGTTTAAGTTAACAGGGCACTATCCCTTATGGATTTCGCGTTGCAGCTAGGCACCCGGCTTCCTCATCCCTGGAACTTACTTAGGTAAGTGACTGGGGGAGTGAGTGCAGGTAACAACACTGCAGCTTGAAAAACGACGGGTATGCGGCCCTATTATTAGTCTTTGCGTTGCATGGTAACGGAAATCCGCCACCCTGACGACGCTTTGGAGGGGAATGATGTCGCAGCCGCCCAAGGTTTTGCTGCTGTATGCCCATCCGGAATCCCAAGACTCGGTAGCAAATCGGGTTTTGTTACAACCGGCACAGCAGTTGGAACATGTCACCGTGCACGATTTGTATGCGCACTATCCTGACTTTTTTATTGATATCCATCACGAACAACAACTGCTGCGCGACCATCAGATCATTGTTTTCCAACATCCTTTATATACCTACAGCTGCCCGGCTTTGCTGAAAGAGTGGCTGGATCGGGTTTTGTCCCGTGGTTTTGCCAGTGGGGTTGGCGGTAATGCGCTGGCCGGTAAGTACTGGCGCTCGGTGATCACCACCGGAGAACCGGAAGGGGCTTACCGTACCGGGGGCTATAACCGTTATCCGATAGAAGATATTCTGCGCCCTTTTGAGCTTACCGCCGCCATGTGCCATATGCACTGGCTGACGCCAATCATTATTTACTGGGCGCGCCGCCAGAAACCGGAGGTGCTGAGCAGCCATGCCAGCGCTTATGGGGATTGGCTGCGTAACCCATTGCCGCATATCGGGAGGCCGTGATGGAAGGCTCAACGTTACTGACCGCCATACTGTTGTTCCTGTTTGCCGCAGTGGTGACGGTGCCAATTGCCCGCCGCCTGGGCATCGGGGCCGTTTTAGGCTATCTGATTGCCGGTATTGCTATCGGCCCCTGGGGGTTGGGGTTCATCCGTGACGTGGATGAGATCCTGCATTTCTCCGAATTGGGTGTGGTGTTCCTGATGTTTATCATCGGGCTGGAACTGAACCCGAGCAAGCTATGGGAACTGCGCCGCTCGATCTTTGGCGTGGGCGCCGGGCAGGTGTTGATCACGGCGGCAGTGCTGGGTGCGTTGCTTTACTTCAGCCATTTTGCCTGGCAGGCGGCAGTGATAGGCGGGATTGGCCTGGCGATGTCTTCGACGGCAATGGCATTGCAGATGATGCGCGAGAAGGGCATGAACCGCAACGAAGGCGGCCAGCTAGGCTTCTCGGTGCTGCTGTTTCAGGATATGGCGGTGATCCCGGCGCTGGCGTTGATCCCAATCTTGGCCGGAGGCGGGGGAACCAGCGATGATTGGGCGAAAATCGCGCTGAAAGTCGCGGCATTTGGCGGGATGCTGATTGGTGGCCGCTTCCTGCTGCGCCCTCTGTTTCGTTATATTGCCTCTTCCGGTGTACGTGAGATTTTTACGGCCGCAGCCCTGCTGGTGGTGCTGGGCGCCGCGCTGTTTATGGATGCCCTTGGCCTGTCGATGGCGTTGGGTACCTTTATCGCCGGGGTGTTATTGGCCGAAAGTGAATTCCGCCATGAGCTGGAAATTGCTATCGAGCCTTTCAAAGGGCTGTTGCTTGGGCTGTTCTTTATTTCGGTAGGGATGGCGCTGAATATCGGGGTGCTTTACACCCATCTGGCAGAAGTGCTGCTGGGTGTACTGATCCTGGTCACGGTCAAGTCAGGTGTGCTGTATTCTCTGGCACGTGTGTTTGGCCTGCGGCGTTCGGTTCGCCTGCAGTTTTCCAGCGTACTGAGCCAGGGCGGTGAATTTGCCTTCGTACTGTTTTCGGCCGCTTCGGTGCAACATGTCTTGGACTCCGAACAACTGGCCTTGCTGCTGGTGATCGTCACACTTTCGATGATGACTACCCCGCTGTTGATGCAGATTGTCGATCGTATTCTGGCTCGTCGCTACAACGCCAAAGATGAGGACGAAGAAACACCCTATGTGGAGGATGATGATCCGCAGGTGATTATCGTCGGCTTTGGCCGTTTCGGGCAGGTGATAGGCCGGCTGCTGATGGCCAACAAGATGCGTATTACCGTGCTTGAGCGCGATGTTAGCGCAGTCGGCGTGCTGCGCCGTTATGGTTACAAGGTTTACTACGGGGATGCCACCGAGTTGGAGCTGTTACGGGCGGCGGGCGCGGAGAAAGCCAAATCCATTGTCATTACCTGTAACGAGCCGGAAGATACCCTGGCTGTCGTCCATCTATGTCAGCAGCATTTCCCCAATCTCTCCATTTTGGCGCGAGCGCGGGGGCGTGTAGAAGCTCATGAACTGCTGCAGGCCGGGGTGAAACAGTTCAGCCGGGAGACTTTCTCCAGTGCGCTGGAACTGGGGCGTAAGGCGTTAGCTGAATTGGGAATGCACCCTCATCAGGCTTATCGTGCCCAGCAACATTTCCGCCGGCTGGATATGCGCATGTTGCGTGAGCTGATGCCACCGCATCAGGGCGATGTGGCCCAGATTTCCCGTGTGAAAGAGGCCCGGCGCGAACTGGAAGAACTTTTCCACCGTGAAATGCAAAAAGAAAAAAGGCAATTTGACGGTTGGGATGAATACGAATAATTCGGAGCATAACGATGTCTGCAACACGTAAAAGATTTATTGCCGGAGCGGTTTGTCCGAGCTGTAACGCTATGGATACCCTGGCAGTTTGGCGTGAAGATCAGGTGGAGGTGGTCGAGTGCGTCAAGTGCGGCCACCATCAGCGCCAGACCGAGCAACAGGTAGAAAAACACGTTCGCCCGCAAGAGCAGGTGATCGGTATTTTCAATCCAGAGTAGCGTTATCCGCCGCGATTTTTTATGCTGAAGGGTACAGCGGTGTAGATTTCCGATACAATCTCCACCGATTTATATTTTACTCAAAGTACTTGCAGTTGCAGATAGGCGGCAAGGGCGTGAGTCCCCATGAGCTTGCTCAAGTCAGTGATTGGGGTGAGCGTCCACAGCCAATACCCCTGCAGCTTCAAGTAAGAAGGGTATCCAACGGTAGGAGATATCATGAAAGTAGCAAAAGACTTGGTGGTCAGCCTGGCTTACCAAGTACGTACA
This sequence comes from Serratia sp. L9, assembly GCF_050632285.1. Taxonomy (NCBI): domain Bacteria; kingdom Pseudomonadati; phylum Pseudomonadota; class Gammaproteobacteria; order Enterobacterales; family Yersiniaceae; genus Serratia; species Serratia sp. L9. The sequence goes on from NZ_CP192591.1 coordinate 1,568,170, forward strand.
GAAGACGGTGTTTTGGTTGATGAGTCTCCGGTGAGTGCACCGTTGGACTATCTGCACGGGCATGGTTCCCTGATCTCAGGCCTTGAGAAAGCGCTTGAAGGCCACGATGTTGGCGATCGTTTTGACGTTAACGTGGGCGCTAATGACGCTTATGGCAACTATGACGAAAACCTGGTGCAGCGCGTACCAAAAGACGTCTTTATGGGCGTTGACGAACTGCAGGTAGGCATGCGCTTCCTGGCTGATACCGATCAGGGCCCGGTTCCTGTCGAGATCACGGAAGTGGACGGCGACCACGTTGTGGTTGACGGCAACCACATGTTGGCTGGTCAGAACCTGAACTTCAACGTAGAAGTGATTGCGATCCGTGAAGCTACGGAAGAAGAACTGGCTCATGGGCATGTCCACGGTGAGCACGATCATCACCACGAGCACGGTGAAGGCTGCTGCGGCGGTCATGGCCACGATCACGATCATGACCACGAGCACGGTAAGAAAGGCGGTTGCGGTGGTAACGGTGGTTGCGGTTGCCACTAATCTGGTGCTGCTACTGCAAAAAGGTCGCTTCGGCGGCCTTTTTTAATAATGAGGAGGCGGCGTTTCTTCCGATTGCGAGGCGATCATCGAAGGTTGGGTGGCGCGCAGTTTGTCGGTCAGCAGGCGCAGATGCTCCTGTAGTTTCAGCATCTCGAGCTGATATTTCACGACGGTTTGATTGAGCTCTTCAATCGTTACTTCCTGAAAAGCCTGGCGACTTTCCAACTCTTCCAGCCGCCGTAGCAAGCTCTCGTTGTCTATGTTGTGCATGGCGTTACCTCTGGCACTGTTAAACCGTGAATTCTGGCGCTATGTTAGCAGTCGCCGTTGGTTTTGTGCTGCGCTATTTCGCAAAGCGGCGTCTCATAAACATTTAATAGCGCCCACGAGTGAATAAAACTATTAATTATCAGTCGGCTGCAAGAAGATTGGAAACTTCTGCGCCAATACGCGGTCACAACTTAGCGCGATTGGTTACCTGTGTGACTGTTTTGTTTTGTTTCAGGCAGCTATAGTAGCTTGGTTAACTTACTTGATAATTGTTTGGGGCACCGCTTCAGACACTGGAGAAATGGATGAAATCTTTGTTTAAAGTCACGCTTCTGGCAACCACTATGGCCTTTGCTCTGAATGCGACCCACGTTATGGCGGCAGATGCTGCTAAACCTGCTGATGCCGCTGCCGCTGCTGAAACGGCTAAGCCAGCAGAAGCACCAAGCACTGGCAAGTTTAAAAATGATGACGAGCAGGCTGCTTACGCGTTGGGCGCATCTCTTGGCCGTTACATGGAAAACTCGCTGAAAGAACAAGAAAAACTGGGCATCAAGCTGGATAAAGATCAGTTGATCGCTGGTGTTCAGGACGCGTTTGCCAACCAGAGCAAACTGAATGACTCAGATATCGAGAAAACCCTGCAAGGTTTTGAAGCGCGCGTGAAGGCGTCTGCTCAGGCCAAGATGGAGCAGGACGCGAAAGAGAACGAAGATAAAGGCACCAAATATCGTGACGCCTTCGCCAAAGAGAAAGGCGTGAAGAAAACCGAATCTGGCCTGCTGTATCTGGTAGAGAAAGAAGGTACGGGTGAAGCGCCAAAAGACAGCGATACCGTGGTAGTGAACTACAAAGGGACCCTGACCGACGGCACCGTATTTGACAACTCTTACGATCGTGGCGAGCCATTGTCATTCCGTCTGGACGGTGTGATCCCAGGCTGGACCGAAGGCCTCAAGCACATCAAGAAAGGCGGCAAAATCAAGCTGGCTATTCCACCGGCCCTGGCTTACGGCAAAACTGGCGTCCCAGGTATCCCTGCGAACTCTACGCTGGTCTTCGAAGTTGAGCTGCTGGATGTGAAGCCAGCTGCAAAAGCTGAAGACAAGACAGAAAAAGCGGCTGATGAAGCGCCAGTTGATACCAAAGCCAAATAAGTCCGTAGTTTTCCCAATCGCCGCGGATATTCTTCGCGGCGATTGTCATTTATGCCAACCTCAAGACGGCAACATTTCCTGAAACTTTTATTTCTCCCTCCTACTGATTACTTGACGCCTGCGGGGCATCGGGCTTAACGTCATTGTCATGTGTAAATGCATGGGCTCTGATCTGGCTGTTTCGTCAGATCCTCGGTCCGTGCTTATAAATCATGCGTCTGCCCCTTAGGGCGTGTACCTAAAACTGTTCTTTGCCCCGTCGGCGGATTGTGTTTATCCTCCAGAAGCGGCTACATGAGCAGTTTTAGCTGCGTCCCCTGGCTCAGACGATCTATGAGGGTGGTATCTTCGATGTCTAATTCGCTTTTATCCGGCGAAGCCAGCGAACTTGATTTGCTGAATGAGCGTCCGTTTAGTCAGACGGACCATGAAATCCTGAAATCGTACGAAGCCGTGGTCGATGGGCTGGCTATGCTGATTGGCGGGCACTGTGAGATCGTGCTCCATTCACTGGAAGATCTGAAATGTTCTGCCGTGCGCATCGCCAATGGTGAGCATACCGGGCGTAAAATCGGTTCGCCTATCACCGACCTGGCGCTACGTATGCTGCACGATATGGCAGGCGATGACAGCAGCGTATCCAAAGCCTATTTTACCCGGGCCAAAAGTGGCGTGTTGATGAAGTCGGTGACGATCGCCATCCGTAACCGTGAGCAGCGGGTTATCGGTCTGTTGTGTATCAACATGAACCTTGATGTTCCGTTCTCACAGATAATACAGACCTTCATGCCGCCAGAGACGCAAGAAGTGGCCTCCTCGGTCAACTTTGCCTCTTCGGTGGACGACCTGGTAGCGCAGACGCTGGAGTTCACCATTGAAGAGGTTAACGCCGATCGTAACGTGTCCAATAACGCCAAAAATCGCCAGATCGTGCTCAATCTCTACGAAAAAGGCATCTTTGATATCAAGGATGCGATCAACCAAGTTGCCGACCGCCTGAATATTTCCAAACACACCGTGTACCTGTATATCCGCCAGTTTAAAAGCGGCGATCTGCTGGGTAATGAACGCTAATGCTTAATTACTGTCTGTTGGTTACCGGCCCTGCATATGGGACTCAGCAAGCCAGCAGCGCCTGGCAGTTCGCCCAGTCTCTGCTGGCCGCTGGCCATCGCATTACCAGCGTCTTTTTCTATCGCGAGGGGGTACTGAACGCCAATCAGCTGACCTCTCCGGCAAACGATGAGTTCGATTTGGTGCGCGCATGGGTTACCTTGGCGCAGCAACACACCGTTGAGCTGAACGTCTGCGTGGCGGCGGCTTTGCGCCGTGGCGTGGCCGACAGACAAGAGGCGTCGCAGCTTCAACTGTTGGCGGCCAATCTACAGCCGGGGTTTACCCTCAGTGGTTTGGGTGCGTTGGCCGAAGCGGCGCTGAGCTGCGATCGTCTGGTGCAGTTTTAAGTGGGCAAGATGAAACGAATTGCGTTTGTTTTTACTCAGGGGCCGCATGGCAATGCTGCGGGCAGGGAAGGGTTGGATGCAATGCTTGCGGCTTCGGCGCTGAGCGAGGACATCGGTGCGTTCTTTATCGGCGACGGCGTACTGCAATTGCTGCCTGGGCAGCAGCCGGAAAAGATCCTGGCCCGCGATTACATCGCCACTTTCGGCGTGTTGCCATTGTATGACATCGAAAATCGCTACCTTTGTGAAGTCGCCTTGCAGGAGCGCGGCTTGCAGCAGGTTACTGACTGGGTGCTGGAGGCAGAGATTCTGCCAGCGGATGCCCTACGTCAAAAACTGGCTAGCTACGATGTGGTGATGACTTTCTAGGATATTTTGATGCTGTATACCCTCAGCCATTCCCCAACTCAATGTGATTTACCCGCGTTATTAAGGCTCACCGCACAAGGTGACGCTTTGTTGCTGTTGCAGGATGGCGTACTGGCTGGCCTGACCGGCAGCGCCAGTCTTGATTTACTGCTAAATGCCCCCATCTCTCTCTTTGCATTGCAGGATGACCTGGATGCCAGAGGGTTGGCTGGTCATATTTCGCACAAAATAGCGGTCATCGGTTATACTCATTTCGTCGAATTAACCGAAAAGCACCGCAGCCAAATGGCATGGTAATGAGTGTAATGTTGTATATTTCTTGACACCTCTACTGGTCAGCCCTAAAATTCTGCGTCCTCGTACTTTGCCAGTAGTGCATACGGGGGATTTATCACATGTTTACGAAGCAAGAAACGAAGCAAAACCCAGGAGCTTTTTAATGGCAACAATTAATCAGCTGGTTCGCAAACCACGCTCTGTGAAGGCTGCTAAAAGCAACGTTCCAGCGCTGGAAGCTTGCCCGCAGAAACGTGGCGTATGTACCCGCGTATATACTACCACTCCAAAGAAACCAAACTCCGCACTGCGTAAAGTATGTCGTGTGCGTTTGACTAACGGTTTCGAAGTGACTTCCTACATCGGTGGTGAAGGCCACAACCTGCAGGAACACTCCGTGATCCTGATCCGTGGCGGTCGTGTTAAAGACTTGCCAGGTGTGCGTTACCACACCGTCCGTGGTGCACTTGACTGCTCCGGTGTTAAAGACCGTAAGCAATCTCGTTCCAAGTACGGCGTGAAGAAGCCAAAGGCTTAATGGTTCTCCGTTAAGTAAGGCCAAACATTTTCACTTTAATGTCAAAATAAACTCGTAGAGTTTTGGACAATCCTGAATTAACAACGGAGTATTTCCATGCCACGTCGTCGCGTAATCGGCCAACGTAAAATCCTGCCAGATCCTAAGTTCGGATCCGAGCTGTTGGCCAAATTTGTAAACATTCTGATGGTAGATGGTAAGAAGTCTACTGCAGAAACGATCGTATATACCGCGCTGGAAACCCTGGCTCAGCGTTCTGGTAAAGGTCACCTGGAAGCTTTTGAAGTCGCTCTCGACAACGTACGCCCGACTGTAGAAGTTAAGTCTCGCCGCGTTGGTGGTTCTACTTACCAGGTACCAGTTGAAGTTCGTCCGGTTCGTCGTAATGCCTTGGCAATGCGTTGGATCGTTGATGCTGCTCGTAAACGTGGTGATAAATCCATGGCTCTGCGCCTGGCGAACGAACTGTCTGATGCAGCAGAGAACAAAGGTTCTGCTGTTAAGAAGCGTGAAGACGTTCACCGTATGGCAGAAGCCAACAAGGCGTTCGCCCACTACCGCTGGTAATATCCTGCTGTAGTTATGCTAACCAGGTGGGCGCTTCTAAAAGCCAACCCGCTTGGCTTAACTGAACTTGAACGCCTAAGGCAATAGAGGAATCAAATGGCTCGTACAACACCCATTGAGCGCTACCGCAATATCGGTATCAGTGCTCACATCGACGCCGGTAAGACTACCACTACCGAACGTATTCTGTTCTACACCGGTGTAAACCACAAAATCGGTGAAGTTCATGACGGCGCTGCCACCATGGACTGGATGGAACAGGAGCAGGAGCGTGGTATTACCATTACTTCTGCAGCGACCACTGCTTTTTGGTCTGGTATGGCCAAACAGTTTGAGCCGCACCGCGTAAACATCATCGACACCCCAGGGCACGTTGACTTCACTATCGAAGTAGAACGTTCTATGCGTGTTCTTGATGGTGCGGTAATGGTTTACTGTGCTGTTGGTGGTGTTCAGCCACAGTCTGAAACTGTATGGCGTCAGGCTAACAAATACAAAGTTCCACGCATCGCGTTCGTTAACAAAATGGACCGTATGGGTGCTAACTTCCTGAAAGTTGTTGGTCAGATCAAAGCTCGTCTGGCAGCCAACCCAGTTCCATTGCAACTGGCTATCGGCGCAGAAGAGAAATTCACCGGTGTTATCGACCTGGTGAAAATGAAAGCCATCAACTGGAACGAAGCTGACGCGGGCGTGACCTTCGAATACGAAGACATCCCGGCTGACATGCAGGATCTGGCTGATGAATGGCGCCAGAATCTGGTTGAGTCTGCTGCTGAAGCTTCAGAAGAGCTGATGGACAAATACCTGGGCGGCGAAGAGCTGACCGAGGAAGAAATCAAGAAAGCTCTGCGTCAGCGTGTGCTGAAAAACGAAATCATTCTGGTTACCTGTGGTTCTGCGTTCAAGAACAAAGGCGTACAGGCAATGCTGGATGCGGTTATCGAATATCTGCCAGCGCCGAATGACGTTGAAGCCATCAACGGTATCCTGGACGACGGTAAAGACACTCCGGCGGTTCGTCATTCTGACGACAAAGAGCCGTTTGCTGCACTGGCGTTCAAAATCGCTACCGACCCATTCGTGGGTAACCTGACGTTCTTCCGCGTGTACTCCGGTGTGGTTAACTCCGGTGATACCGTGCTGAACTCAGTAAAATCGCAGCGCGAGCGTCTGGGCCGTATCGTTCAGATGCACGCTAACAAGCGTGAAGAGATCAAAGAAGTTCGTGCAGGCGACATCGCTGCGGCTATCGGTCTGAAAGACGTAACTACCGGTGACACTCTGTGTGATCCAAGTAATGTGATCATTCTGGAGCGTATGGAGTTCCCTGAGCCGGTAATCTCCGTTGCGGTAGAACCAAAAACCAAAGCTGACCAGGAAAAAATGGGTCTGGCTCTGGGCCGTCTGGCGAAGGAAGATCCATCATTCCGCGTATGGACTGACGAAGAATCAGGTCAGACCATCATCGCAGGTATGGGTGAACTTCACCTGGATATCCTGGTTGACCGTATGCGTCGCGAATTTAACGTTGAAGCGAACGTCGGTAAGCCGCAGGTTGCTTACCGTGAAACGATCCGTGAAACGATTAAAGACGTTGAAGGTAAACACGCCAAGCAGTCTGGTGGTCGTGGTCAGTACGGTCACGTTGTGATCGATATGATGCCACTGGAACCAGGCGGTGTTGGCTATGAATTTGTCAACGATATCGTGGGTGGTACGATTCCTAAGGAATTCATCCCGGCCGTTGATAAAGGCATGCAGGAACAGCTTAAGTCTGGTCCTCTGGCTGGCTACCCGGTTGTTGATATCAAGGTCCGTCTGCATTACGGTTCTTACCATGATGTTGACTCCTCTGAACTGGCGTTTAAATTGGCCGCTTCTCTGGCATTTAAAGAAGCGTTCAAGAAAGCTAAACCAGCTCTGCTTGAGCCAATCATGAAAGTTGAAATCGAAACCCCTGAAGATTACATGGGTGACGTAATTGGTGACCTGAACCGTCGTCGCGGTATGATCGAAGGCATGGATGATACTGCCACCGGTAAAACCGTCCGCGCTCAGGTTCCGCTGTCTGAAATGTTTGGTTATGCTACTGACCTGCGTTCTCAGACCCAGGGCCGTGCTTCATACTCCATGGAGTTCCTGAAGTATGCTGAAGCGCCGAACAACGTCGCTCTGGCCGTTATCGAAGCCCGTGGTAAATAAGCTTTCGGGTTTAAAACATTGATCCAGTGCTCTCTCCATGAGGGGGAGCATAAGAGTTAAGGAATATAGCCGTGTCTAAAGAAAAATTTGAACGTTCCAAACCGCACGTTAACGTTGGTACTATCGGCCACGTTGACCACGGTAAAACTACCCTGACTGCCGCAATCACTACCGTTCTGGCTAAAACCTACGGTGGTTCTGCACGTGCTTTCGACCAGATCGATAACGCACCAGAAGAAAAAGCTCGTGGTATCACCATCAACACTTCTCACGTTGAATATGACACCCCGACTCGTCACTACGCGCACGTTGACTGCCCAGGGCACGCCGACTACGTGAAAAACATGATCACCGGTGCTGCTCAGATGGACGGCGCTATCCTGGTTGTAGCAGCGACTGACGGCCCTATGCCTCAGACTCGTGAGCACATCCTGCTGGGTCGTCAGGTTGGCGTTCCTTACATCATCGTATTCATGAACAAATGTGACATGGTTGATGATGAAGAGCTGCTGGAACTGGTAGAAATGGAAGTTCGTGAACTTCTGTCTGCTTATGACTTCCCTGGTGATGACCTGCCGGTTGTTCGTGGTTCAGCGCTGAAAGCACTGGAAGGCGAAGCTGAGTGGGAAGCTAAAATCATCGAGCTGGCTGGTCACCTGGATTCTTACATCCCAGAACCAGAGCGTGCTATCGACAAGCCGTTCCTGCTGCCAATCGAAGACGTATTCTCCATCTCTGGTCGTGGTACCGTTGTTACCGGTCGTGTTGAGCGCGGTATCGTTAAAGTTGGCGAAGAAGTTGAAATCGTTGGTATCAAAGACACCGTTAAGTCTACCTGTACTGGCGTAGAAATGTTCCGCAAACTGCTGGACGAAGGCCGTGCGGGTGAGAACGTTGGTGTTCTGCTGCGTGGTATCAAGCGTGAAGATATCGAACGTGGTCAGGTTCTGGCCAAACCAGGTTCTATCAAGCCACACACCAAATTTGACTCAGAAGTGTATATCCTGAGCAAAGAAGAAGGTGGTCGTCATACGCCATTCTTCAAAGGCTACCGTCCACAGTTCTACTTCCGTACCACTGACGTGACCGGTACCATCGAACTGCCAGAAGGCGTAGAGATGGTAATGCCTGGCGATAACGTGAACATGGTTGTTACCCTGATCCACCCAATCGCGATGGACGACGGTCTGCGTTTCGCAATCCGTGAAGGCGGCCGTACTGTTGGCGCTGGTGTTGTTGCTAAAGTTATCGCTTAATCGCTGATAATTTTTCGACACAAAAAGAGGGCACTTCGGTGCCCTTTTTTTATGCAATTCCCTCAAATCTTAATTGAAATAAAAAGCATTCCTATTTAGACTTACAGCATTGGTTAAGAAGTGAGTCTCTCTATGTATGTTTGCCTGTGTAATGCCGTGACTGACAGCGCTATTCGTAAAGTCGTGCGTCAGCATAATCCTCATACCATGAAACAACTGCGTGAACTTGTGCCGATTGGTACTGATTGTGGAAAATGCATTCGCCAGGCAAGACAGATTATGGTGGAGGAAAGCGGAACCATTATTCATATGCACGAAGTTGCCTAACTAAAGGTAAGGTTATTTTTTGACTCTTGGTCTACAGGTTCTACACTGTTAGAACTGCCCAGGAGGATTTACCTATGAAAGGCGATAAAAAAATCATTGCTCATCTAAACAAACTGCTCGGTAACGAGCTAGTTGCCATCAATCAATACTTCCTGCACGCGCGAATGTTCAAAAACTGGGGTTTGATGCGTCTCAACGACAAGGAATACCACGAGTCTATCGATGAGATGAAACATGCCGATCGCTATATCGAGCGTATTCTATTTCTTGAAGGGATACCTAACCTGCAGGATCTCGGTAAACTGAATATCGGCGAAGATATTGAAGAGATGCTGAGATCTGATTTGGTTCTCGAGCTGGAAGGAGCCAAAAATCTGCGGGAAGGTATCGCCTATGCTGATTCTATCCATGATTATGTCAGCCGCGATCTGATGAAAGAGATACTGGCCGATGAGGAAGGGCACATCGATTGGTTGGAAACCGAATTGAGCCTGATTGAGCGGCTGGGTATTCAAAACTATGCGCAAGCACAGGTGTTGGAACGCAAAGACTGATTTGATATCTCCCATTTGCTCCCCCGCATGCTTGCCCCTTAAAGCGCTAGGGCCGGGGGAGCCGGTTTTCTTTCTCGCCGTATTTCCCTCAGCTGAATCCCATGCCCCGCCAAATTGCCGCTCATTTTGAGCATATTTCCATCCGTGGCTTGCAACCTGCCCCATTTTGCGTATAATGCGCGGGCTTACCTAATCTTGGTAAGCCTGATTTTAGCGAATCAGTCGACTGACAAGACCTTTTTGTCTTTCGAACAATACTCCCGATATGGGGGTTATATGTTGACGATTACACTCCCCCATCAATCGAAATGGGTGTGAGGAGTAATTATTTACGTTTATAAATAATTGGAGCTCTGGTCTCATGCAGAACCAAAGAATCCGTATCCGCCTGAAAGCGTTTGATCATCGCCTGATCGATCAATCAACTGCGGAAATCGTCGAGACTGCTAAGCGCACTGGTGCGCAAGTCCGTGGTCCGATCCCGCTGCCAACTCGCAAAGAGCGCTTTACCGTTCTGATCTCTCCGCACGTCAACAAAGATGCGCGTGATCAGTACGAGATTCGCACTCACAAGCGTCTGGTTGACATCGTTGAGCCAACCGAGAAAACCGTTGATGCTCTGATGCGTCTGGATCTGGCTGCCGGTGTAGACGTGCAGATCAGCCTGGGTTAATCAGGTCATTGAGCGATTGAGAGGTTGAAACAATGATTGGTTTAGTCGGTAAAAAAGTGGGCATGACTCGTATCTTCACTGAAGATGGCGTTTCTATCCCAGTAACCGTGATTGAAATTGAAGCGAACCGCGTGACTCAGGTTAAAGACCTGGCTAACGACGGGTACCGTGCCGTTCAGGTCACTACCGGTAGCAAAAAAGCTAACCGTGTGACCAAGCCGGAAGCGGGCCATTTCGCTAAAGCTGGCGTTGAAGCTGGCCGTGGTCTGTGGGAATTCCGCCTTGAAGAAGGTCAAGAGTTCACTGCAGGTCAAGAAATCAGCGTAGAAATCTTCGCTGAAGTTAAAAAAGTCGATGTTACCGGTACTTCTAAAGGTAAAGGTTTTGCTGGCACTGTAAAGCGCTGGAACTTCCGTACCCAAGACGCTACCCACGGTAACTCCTTGTCTCACCGCGTTCCGGGTTCTATCGGTCAGAACCAGACTCCGGGCAAAGTGTTCAAAGGCAAGAAAATGGCTGGCCACCTGGGTGACGAACGTGTAACCGTTCAAAGCCTGGACGTAGTACGTGTTGACGCTGAGCGCAACCTGCTGCTGGTTAAAGGTGCGGTACCGGGCGCAACCGGTGGCAACCTGATCGTTAAACCAGCTGTGAAGGCGTAAGGGGATAGCAATGGAATTAGTATTGAAAGACGCGCAAAGCGCGCTGACTGTTTCCGAAACTACCTTCGGTCGTGATTTCAACGAAGCGCTGGTACACCAGGTTGTTGTTGCTTATGCAGCAGGTGCCCGTCAAGGTACCCGTGCTCAGAAGACCCGTGCTGAAGTGACTGGTTCCGGTAAAAAACCGTGGCGCCAGAAAGGTACTGGCCGTGCGCGTTCAGGTTCTGTAAAGAGCCCGATCTGGCGTTCTGGTGGTGTAACCTTCGCTGCTAAGCCACAAGACCACAGTCAGAAAGTAAACAAAAAGATGTACCGCGGCGCGCTGAAAAGCATCCTGTCCGAACTGGTACGTCAAGATCGTCTGATCGTTGTCGAGAAGTTCTCTGTAGAAGCGCCTAAAACTAAGCTGCTTGCACAGAAACTGAAAGATATGGCTCTGGAAGATGTGCTGATCGTGACCGGTGAACTGGATGAGAATCTGTTCCTGGCAGCTCGCAACCTGTATAAGGTTGACGTGCGCGATGTAGCAGGTATCGACCCAGTTAGCCTGATCGCCTTCGACAAAGTGGTTATGACTGCTGATGCTGTGAAGCAAGTTGAGGAGATGCTGGCATGATCCGTGAAGAACGTTTGCTGAAAGTGCTGCGTGCACCGCACGTATCTGAAAAAGCATCCGCTGCGATGGAAAAAAGCAACACCATCGTTCTCAAAGTTGCCAAAGACGCGACCAAAGCAGAAATCAAAGCTGCAGTGCAGAAACTGTTTGAAGTCGAAGTCGAAGACGTTAACACCCTGCTGGTTAAAGGCAAAGTGAAGCGTCAAGGTCAGCGTGTTGGTCGTCGTAGCGACTGGAAAAAGCTTACGTCACCCTGAAAGAAGGCCAGAATCTGGACTTCATCGGCGGCGCAGAGTAAGTCGGAGGAGTAAGAACAATGGCAATTGTTAAATGTAAACCTACATCTCCGGGTCGTCGCCACGTTGTTAAAGTGGTTAACCCTGAGCTGCACAAGGGTAAACCTTATGCCCCACTGCTTGAGAAATTGAGCAAAAGTGGTGGTCGTAACAACAATGGCCGTATCACCACCCGTCATATCGGTGGTGGCCACAAGCAACATTATCGTCTGGTTGACTTCAAACGCAACAAAGATGGTATCCCTGCTGTGGTTGAGCGTCTGGAGTACGATCCGAACCGTTCCGCGAACATCGCGCTGGTTCTGTACAAAGACGGCGAACGCCGTTATATCCTTGCGCCGAAAGGCCTGAAAGCTGGTGACCAGATCCAATCTGGCGTTGATGCTGCAATCAAAGCGGGTAACACCCTGCCTATGCGCAACATCCCAGTAGGTTCAACGGTTCATAACGTAGAAATGAAACCAGGTAAAGGCGGCCAAATGGCTCGTTCTGCTGGTGCCTACGTTCAGATCGTTGCACGTGATGGTTCCTACGTAACTCTGCGTCTGCGCTCTGGCGAAATGCGTAAAGTTCCAGTTGATTGCCGCGCCACCCTGGGTGAAGTCGGTAACGCTGAACATATGCTTCGCGTTCTGGGTAAAGCAGGTGCTGCACGTTGGCGTGGTGTTCGTCCTACCGTTCGCGGTACGGCGATGAACCCAGTAGATCACCCGCACGGTGGTGGTGAAGGTCGTAACTTTGGTAAGCACCCGGTAACTCCGTGGGGCGTTCAGACCAAAGGTAAGAAGACCCGTAGCAACAAGCGTACTGACAAGTTCATCGTACGTCGCCGTAGTAAAAAATAATTAGAGGATAAGCCATGCCACGTTCTCTCAAGAAAGGTCCTTTTATTGACCTGCACTTGCTGAAGAAGGTAGAGAAAGCGGTGGAAAGCGGTGACAAGAAGCCTTTGCGCACTTGGTCCCGTCGTTCAACGATCTTTCCTAACATGATCGGTTTGACCATCGCTGTCCATAATGGTCGTCAGCACGTACCAGTGTTCGTTTCCGATGAAATGGTCGGTCACAAACTGGGTGAATTCGCGCCGACTCGTACTTATCGCGGCCATGCGGCTGATAAAAAAGCTAAAAAGCGCTAAGGTAGGAGGAAGAGATGGAAACTATCGCTAAACATCGCCACGCTCGTTCTTCTGCTCAGAAGGTTCGCCTTGTTGCAGACCTGATCCGCGGTAAGAAAGTGTCGCAAGCTCTGGAAACTCTGACCTACACCAACAAGAAAGCTGCTGGTCTGGTTAAGAAGGTACTGGAGTCTGCCATTGCTAACGCAGAACACAACGATGGCGCTGACATCGATGATCTGAAAGTCACGAAAATCTTCGTAGACGAAGGCCCAAGCATGAAGCGCATTATGCCGCGTGCAAAAGGTCGTGCAGATCGCATCCTGAAGCGCACCAGCCACATTACTGTGGTTGTGTCCGATCGCTGAGACTCTGGAGACTAGCAATGGGTCAGAAAGTACATCCTAATGGTATTCGCCTGGGTATTGTCAAACCTTGGAACTCTACTTGGTATGCGAATACCAAAGAATTCGCTGACAACCTGGACAGCGACTTTAAAGTTCGCCAATTCTTGACTAAAGAACTGGCGAAAGCTTCCGTTTCTCGCATCGTTATCGAGCGTCCTGCGAAGAGCATCCGTGTGACTATTCACACTGCTCGTCCAGGCATCGTTATCGGCAAGAAAGGTGAAGATGTCGAAAAACTGCGTAAGGTCGTAGCGGATATCGCTGGCGTTCCTGCGCAGATTAACATCGCCGAAGTCCGTAAACCGGAACTGGACGCAAAATTGGTTGCTGACAGCATCACTTCACAGCTGGAACGTCGCGTTATGTTCCGTCGTGCTATGAAGCGTGCTGTACAGAACGCAATGCGTCTTGGCGCTAAAGGTATCAAAGTTGAAGTAAGCGGCCGTCTTGGCGGTGCTGAAATCGCGCGTACCGAATGGTACCGTGAAGGTCGTGTTCCGTTGCACACACTGCGTGCGGATATCGATTACAACACATCTGAAGCGCACACCACTTACGGTGTAATCGGCGTTAAGGTATGGATCTTCAAAGGTGAGATCCTGGGTGGTATGGCTGCAGTTGAACAACCGGAACCGGCTGCTCAACCTAAAAAGCAGCAGCGTAAAGGCCGCAAGTAAGGAGAGTCGCTGATGTTACAACCAAAGCGTACAAAATTCCGTAAGGTGCACAAGGGCCGCAACCGTGGTCTGGCGCAAGGTACGGATGTTAGCTTCGGCACTTTCGGTCTGAAAGCTGTTGGCCGTGGCCGTCTGACTGCTCGTCAAATCGAAGCAGCTCGTCGTGCAATGACTCGTGCAGTTAAGCGTCAAGGTAAGATCTGGATCCGTGTATTCCCGGACAAACCGATCACCGAGAAGCCGCTTGAAGTGCGTATGGGTAAAGGTAAGGGGAACGTGGAGTATTGGGTTGCCCTGATCCAACCTGGTAAAGTCCTGTACGAAATGGACGGTGTACCGGAAGAAGTCGCCCGTGAAGCATTCAAGCTGGCAGCAGCGAAACTGCCGATCAAAACCACCTTTGTAACTAAGACGGTGATGTAATGAAAGCACAAGAGCTGCGTGAAAAAAGTGTTGAAGAGCTGAACACTGAGCTGCTCAACCTGCTGCGTGAGCAATTTAACTTACGCATGCAGGCGGCGAGTGGCCAACTGCAACAAACTCACCTGTTGAAACAAGTGCGCCGTAATGTCGCACGCGTTAAGACTTTACTGACTGAAAAGGCGGGTGCGTAAATGACTGATATTATCCGTACTCTGCAAGGTCGTGTTGTTAGTGACAAAATGGAGAAATCCATGGTTGTTGCTATCGAGCGCACGGTGAAGCACCCAATGTATGGGAAATTCATCAAGCGTACGACTAAGCTGCATGTACATGACGAGAACAACGAATGTGGTATCGGTGACGTGGTTGAAATCCGCGAATGCCGTCCACTGTCCAAGAGTAAGTCCTGGACGTTGGTTCGCGTTGTAGAGAAAGCGATTCTGTAATAGAGTAGCTGGCTCTTACTTAATAAACGGCTCAGAAAATGAGCCGTTTATTTTTTCTACCCATACTTTGGAAGCGGTGTTATAATGCTGCGCCCTCGGTTATGGGGCTTTTCAACGACCTAGTAATGGGTCCTAAAGTTGTAGTTGACATTAGCGGAGCACTAACATGATCCAAGAACAGACTATGCTGAACGTGGCCGACAACTCCGGTGCACGTCGCGTAATGTGTATCAAGGTTCTAGGTGGCTCGCACCGTCGCTACGCAGGCGTCGGCGACATCATCAAAATTACCATCAAGGAAGCAATTCCTCGCGGTAAGGTGAAGAAAGGCGATGTGCTGAAGGCGGTAGTGGTGCGCACCAAGAAGGGTGTACGTCGCCCGGACGGTTCTGTCATTCGCTTCGATGGTAATGCATGCGTTATTTTAAACAATAACAGCGAGCAACCTATCGGTACGCGTATTTTTGGGCCGGTAACTCGTGAACTGCGTAATGAGAAGTTCATGAAAATTATCTCTCTGGCACCAGAAGTACTCTAAGGAGCGAACCATGGCAGCGAAAATCCGTCGTGATGACGAAGTTATCGTTCTTACCGGGAAAGACAAAGGTAAGCGCGGTAAAGTAAAAAATGTCCTGTCTGCTGGTAAGGTCATTGTTGAAGGTATCAACCTGGTTAAGAAACATCAGAAGCCTGTACCGGCCCTGAACCAACCAGGTGGCATTGTTGAAAAAGAAGCTTCTATTCAGGTTTCCAACATTGCACTGTTCAACGCGGCTACCGGTAAGGCTGACCGTGTAGGCTTTAGATTCGAAGACGGCAAAAAAGTCCGTTTCTTCAAATCTAACAGCGAAACTATCAAGTAATTTGGAGTATGACGATGGCGAAACTGCATGATTACTACAAAGACGAGGTAGTCAAACAACTGATGTCTCAGTTTGATTACAACTCTGTCATGCAAGTCCCTCGGGTCGAGAAGATCACCCTGAATATGGGTGTTGGTGAAGCGATCGCTGACAAGAAACTGCTGGATAATGCAGCAGCTGACTTGGCAGCAATCTCCGGTCAAAAGCCGTTTATCACCAAAGCACGCAAATCTGTTGCAGGCTTCAAAATCCGCCAGGGCTATCCGATCGGCTGTAAAGTAACTCTGCGTGGCGAACGCATGTGGGAGTTCTTTGAGCGTCTGATTTCCATTGCTGTTCCACGTATCCGTGACTTCCGTGGCTTGTCCGCTAAGTCATTCGATGGCCGTGGTAACTACAGCATGGGTGTGCGTGAGCAAATCATCTTCCCAGAAATCGACTACGACAAAGTCGATCGCGTTCGTGGTTTGGATATTACCATTACCACTACTGCGAAATCTGATGATGAAGGCCGCGCGCTGTTGGCTGCTTTTAACTTCCCGTTCCGCAAGTAAGGCAGGGTTACTGATGGCTAAGCAATCAATGAAAGCACGCGAAGTCGTTCGCGTGAAACTGGCTGACAAGTACCGCGCGAAACGCGAGGAATTGAAAGCTATCATTTCTGGTGTGAACTCATCCGACGAAGATCGTTGGGATGCTGTTCTCAAGCTGCAAACTCTGCCGCGTGATTCCAGCCCGTCTCGTCAGCGTAAACGCTGCCGCCAAACTGGCCGTCCACATGGTTATGTGGGCAAATTCGGGTTGAGCCGTATCAAGCTACGTGAAGCCGCTATGCGCGGTGAAGTACCAGGCTTGAAAAAGGCTAGCTGGTAATTACCAATTGAATCACGGGAGTAAAGACAGATGAGCATGCAAGATCCGATCGCGGATATGCTGACCCGTATCCGTAACGGTCAAGCCGCGAACAAAGTTGCGGTCACCATGCCTTCCTCCAAGCTGAAAGTGGCAATTGCCAACGTGCTGAAGGAAGAAGGTTTTATTGAAGATTTCAAAGTCGAAGGCGATGCCAAGCCTGTTCTGGAACTGGTACTGAAGTACTTCCAGGGCAAGGCAGTGGTAGAAAGCATTCAGCGTATCAGTCGTCCAGGTTTGCGCATCTATAAGAAAAAGATGAGCTGCCAAAAGTTATGGCCGGTCTGGGTATCGCTGTTATTTCTACCTCTAAAGGTGTTATGACCGATCGTGCAGCTCGCCAAGCTGGTCTTGGTGGCGAGATTATCTGCTACGTAGCTTAATTCGGGAGGAAAGAATGTCTCGTGTTGCAAAAGCACCCGTCGTCATTCCTGCCGGCGTAGAGGTAAAACTCAACGGTCAGGTTATTTCGATTAAGGGTAAGAACGGCGAGCTGACTCGTACAGTCCATGACGCCGTTGAAGTGAAGCAAGAAGCTAATGCACTGACTTTCGCACCGCGCGAAGGTTTTGCCAACGCATGGGCCCTCGCGGGTACCACGCGCGCTCTGCTGAACGCAATGGTTGTCGGTGTTACCGAAGGCTTCACCAAGAAGCTTCAACTGGTAGGTGTTGGTTATCGTGCTGCCGTTAAAGGCAACGTGGTGAATTTAGCCCTGGGCTTCTCTCACCCAATCGATCACCAGCTGCCAGCAGGTATTACTGCTGAATGTCCAAGCCAAACTGAAATCGTGCTGAAAGGCGCTGATAAGCAGGCTATTGGCCAGGTTGCTGCAGATCTGCGTGCCTACCGCCGTCCTGAGCCATACAAAGGCAAGGGTGTCCGTTACGCCGACGAAGTCGTGCGTACCAAAGAGGCTAAGAAGAAGTAAGGTAACACTATGGATAAGAAATCTGCTCGTATCCGTCGTGCGACCCGCGCACGCCGTAAGCTCAAAGAACTGGGTGCAACCCGCCTGGTGGTACATCGTACCCCGCGTCATATTTACGCACAGGTAATTGCTCCAAATGGTTCTGAAGTACTGGTAGCCGCTTCTACTGTAGAAAAAGCTATCAGTGAGCAACTGAAGTACTCCGGTAACAAAGACGCAGCAGCAGCCGTAGGTAAAGCTCTGGCTGAGCGCGCGTTGGAAAAAGGGATTGCGAAAGTATCCTTTGACCGTTCCGGTTTCCAATATCATGGTCGAGTCCAGGCACTGGCAGATGCTGCCCGTGAAGCTGGCCTTCAGTTCTAAGGAAGAGGTTTAAGATGGCTCACATCGAAAAACAAGCTGGCGAACTGCAGGAAAAGCTGATCGCGGTAAACCGCGTATCTAAAACCGTAAAAGGTGGCCGTATTTTCAGCTTTACCGCACTGACAGTTGTTGGTGATGGTAACGGTCGCGTTGGTTTTGGCTACGGCAAAGCACGCGAAGTTCCAGCAGCGATCCAGAAAGCGATGGAAAAAGCCCGTCGCAACATGATGAATGTCGCGCTGAACAGCGGCACCCTGCAGCATCCTGTTAAAGGTGCTCATACGGGTTCCCGTGTGTTCATGCAGCCAGCTCATGAAGGTACCGGTATCATCGCGGGTGGTGCAATGCGCGCCGTTCTCGAAGTTGCTGGGGTGCACAACGTATTGGCTAAAGCTTATGGTTCCACCAACCCGATCAACGTGGTTCGTGCAACTATCGACGCTTTGGCAAATATGAAGTCTCCTGAAATGGTCGCTGCCAAGCGTGGTAAATCCGTTGCAGACATTCTGGGGTAATTGACCATGGCTAAGACTATCAAAGTTACACAAGTTCGCAGCTCCATTGGCCGTCTGCCGAAGCATAAAGCTACACTGCTCGGTCTGGGTCTGCGTCGTATTGGTCACACTGTAGAGCGCGAGGATACTCCTGCTGTACGCGGTATGATCAACCTGGTTTCCTACATGGTTAAAGTTGAGGAGTAACAGATGCGTTTAAATACTCTGTCTCCGGCTGAAGGTGCCAAGCATGCGCCGAAGCGTGTAGGTCGTGGTATTGGTTCTGGCCTGGGTAAAACCGCTGGTCGTGGTCACAAAGGTCAGAACTCTCGTTCTGGTGGTGGCGTACGTCGTGGTTTTGAAGGTGGTCAGATGCCTTTATATCGTCGTTTGCCGAAATTCGGCTTCACCTCTCGCAAAGCTATGATCACGGCAGAAGTTCGTCTGTCTGAACTGGCTCTTGTTGAAGGCGACGTAATCGACCTGAACACGCTGAAAGCCGCTAACGTTGTTGGTACCCAGATCGAGTTCGCGAAAGTTATGCTTTCTGGCGAAATCGCTCGTCCGGTTACTCTGCGTGGTCTGCGTGTCACCAAAGGCGCTCGTGCTGCTATCGAAGCTGCTGGCGGTAAAATTGAGGAATAAGTAGCAGATGGCTAAGCAACCAGGATTAGATTTTCAAAGTGCTAAAGGCGGACTCGGCGAGCTGAAGCGCAGACTTTTGTTTGTTATCGGCGCGCTGATTGTTTTCCGCATCGGCTCTTTTATTCCGATTCCTGGTATCGATGCCACTGTGCTTGCCAAATTGCTCGAGCAGCAGAGGGGCACTATCATTGAAATGTTTAACATGTTCTCTGGTGGTGCTCTCAGCCGTGCTTCTATCTTCGCTCTGGGGATCATGCCGTATATTTCGGCGTCGATCATTATCCAGCTATTAACGGTGGTTCACCCAGCGTTAGCAGAAATCAAGAAAGAAGGGGAGGCTGGCCGTCGCAAGATTAGCCAGTACACCCGTTACGGTACGCTGGTATTAGCCATATTCCAGTCGATCGGTATTGCTACCGGTCTTCCGAATATGCCTGGTATGCAGGGCCTGGTGTTAAATCCAGGCTTTGCATTCTACTTTACTGCGGTAGTGAGTCTGGTCACCGGGACAATGTTCCTGATGTGGCTGGGTGAGCAGATTACTGAACGTGGTATCGGTAACGGTATCTCGATCATTATCTTCGCGGGTATTGTGGCGGGTCTTCCGCCGGCAGTTGGCCATACTATTGAGCAAGCTCGGCAAGGCGACCTGCACTTCCTCCTGTTGCTGTTGGTTGCAGTATTAGTGTTTGCAGTAACCTTCTTCGTTGTTTTCATCGAACGTGGTCAACGTCGTATCGTCGTTAACTATGCGAAACGTCAACAAGGTCGTCGAGTTTACGCAGCACAGAGCACACACTTACCGTTGAAAGTGAACATGGCAGGGGTTATCCCGGCAATCTTCGCTTCCAGCATTATTCTGTTCCCTGCCACGATTGCATCATGGTTTGGGGGCGGTACCGGTTGGAACTGGCTGACAACGATTTCGCTGTATTTGCAGCCTGGGCAACCGCTTTATGTGTTACTCTATGCGTCTGCAATCATCTTCTTCTGTTTCTTCTACACGGCGTTGGTTTTCAACCCGCGTGAAACAGCAGATAACCTGAAGAAGTCCGGTGCCTTCGTACCAGGAATTCGTCCGGGAGAGCAAACGGCGAAGTATATCGATAAAGTAATGACGCGTTTAACCCTGGTGGGCGCGATGTACATTACTTTCATCTGCCTGATCCCGGAGTTCATGCGTGATGCGATGAAAGTACCATTCTACTTTGGTGGTACCTCGCTACTGATCGTTGTTGTCGTCATCATGGACTTTATGGCTCAAGTGCAAACTCTGATGATGTCAAGTCAGTACGAGTCTGCATTGAAGAAAGCAAACCTGAAAGGCTATAACCGCTAATCTGGTGCGTTTGAGAAGTTACGGAGAGTAAAAATGAAAGTTCGTGCTTCCGTCAAGAAATTATGTCGTAACTGCAAAATCGTTAAGCGTAACGGTGTCGTTCGTGTGATTTGCAGCGCCGAGCCGAAGCATAAACAGCGTCAAGGCTGATTATCTCGCATATTTTTCTTGCAAAGTTGGGTTGAGCTGGCTAGATTAGCCAGCCAATCTTTTGTATGTAGCTGCAACATTATTTGAGTATCCTGAAAACGGGCTTTTCAGAATGGTGTTGCCGTAAAAATTAGTAGGAGTGCATAGTGGCCCGTATAGCAGGCATTAACATTCCTGATCATAAACATACCGTTATCGCGTTAACGTCGATCTTCGGAATCGGCAAAACTCGTTCACAGTCTATCTGTGCTACAACGGGTATTGCTGAAAATGTTAAGATCAGTGAGCTGTCTGAAGAGCAAATTGAACAACTGCGTGAAGCGGTTGCCAAATTCACTGTTGAAGGTGATTTGCGTCGTGAAGTTACCCTGAGCATCAAGCGTCTGATGGATCTTGGTACATACCGTGGTTTGCGTCATCGTCGTGGTCTGCCAGTGCGCGGTCAGCGTACTAAGACCAACGCACGTACCCGTAAGGGTCCGCGTAAACCGATCAAGAAATAATCGGGGTGATTGAATAATGGCAAAGGCACCTGTTCGTACACGTAAGCGTGTAAGAAAACAAGTCTCTGACGGCGTGGCTCATATCCATGCTTCTTTCAACAACACCATTGTGACTATTACCGATCGTCAGGGTAATGCTTTGGGTTGGGCAACTGCCGGTGGTTCCGGTTTCCGTGGTTCTCGTAAGTCAACTCCGTTTGCAGCTCAGGTTGCAGCCGAACGTTGTGCTGACGCAGTAAAAGAATACGGTATCAAGAACCTGGAAGTTATGGTTAAAGGACCTGGTCCTGGTCGTGAGTCTACTATCCGCGCTCTGAACGCGGCTGGTTTCCGCATCACTAATATTACTGATGTGACTCCGATCCCTCATAACGGTTGTCGTCCGCCGAAAAAGCGTCGCGTGTAACGCCCCTGCTTTTCGGATTGTTGGAGAAAGAAAATGGCAAGATATTTGGGTCCTAAGCTCAAGCTTAGCCGCCGCGAGGGCACAGACCTGTTCCTGAAGTCTGGCGTTCGCGCGATAGATTCAAAATGCAAAATTGAACAACCACCTGGTCAACATGGTGCGCGTAAACCGCGTCTGTCTGACTACGGTGTGCAGTTGCGTGAAAAGCAAAAAGTTCGCCGTATGTACGGTGTTCTGGAGCGTCAATTCCGTAACTATTACAAAGCAGCAACCCGCCTGAAAGGTAACACTGGTGAAAACCTGTTAGCCCTTCTGGAAGGTCGTCTGGACAACGTAGTTTACCGTATGGGCTTCGGCGCCACTCGTGCAGAATCACGTCAGTTGGTTAGCCACAAAGCAGTTATGGTAAATGGTCGCGTTGTTAACATCGCTTCTTATCAGGTATCTCCGAATGACGTAGTCAGCATCCGCGAGAAAGCTAAAAAGCAGTCTCGTGTTAAGGCTTCTCTGGAGCTGGCTGAGCAGCGTGAAAAGCCGACTTGGCTGGAAGTTGATGCTGCGAAGATGGAAGGTGTGTTCAAACGTATTCCTGAACGTACTGATCTGTCCGCCGACATTAACGAACACCTGATCGTCGAGCTTTACTCCAAGTAAGGCTTGAGTTTCAAAGAGAGGACACAATGCAGGGTTCTGTGACAGAGTTTCTAAAACCGCGCCTGGTAGATATCGAGCAAGTCAGTTCGACGCACGCCAAGGTGACCCTTGAGCCTTTAGAGCGTGGCTTTGGCCATACTCTTGGCAACGCACTGCGCCGTATTCTGCTTTCATCTATGCCGGGTTGCGCGGTGACCGAGGTTGAGATTGATGGTGTACTACATGAGTACAGCACCAAAGAAGGCGTACAGGAAGATATCCTGGAGATCCTGCTCAACCTGAAAGGGCTGGCGGTGAGAGTTCAAGGGAAAGATGAAGTTATCCTTACCCTGAATAAATCTGGCATTGGCCCTGTGACCGCTGCCGATATCACCCATGATGGTGATGTCGAAATCGTCAAGCCGCAGCACGTTATCTGCCACCTGACCGATGAAAACGCTGCTATTAGCATGCGTATCAAAGTTCAGCGCGGTCGTGGTTATGTGCCGGCTTCTGCCCGAATTCATTCGGAAGAAGATGAGCGCCCGATTGGTCGTCTGTTGGTTGACGCCTGCTATAGCCCTGTAGAGCGTATTGCCTACAATGTTGAAGCAGCGCGTGTAGAACAGCGTACTGACCTGGACAAGCTGGTAATCGAAATGGAAACCAATGGCACGATCGATCCTGAAGAGGCGATCCGCCGTGCGGCAACCATTCTGGCTGAACAACTGGAAGCTTTCGTTGACTTACGTGATGTACGTCAGCCGGAAGTGAAAGAAGAGAAACCAGAGTTTGATCCGATCCTGCTGCGCCCTGTTGACGATCTGGAATTGACTGTCCGCTCTGCTAACTGCCTCAAGGCAGAAGCTATCCACTACATCGGTGATCTGGTACAGCGTACCGAGGTTGAGCTGTTGAAAACGCCTAACCTGGGTAAAAAATCTCTTACTGAGATTAAAGATGTGCTGGCCTCCCGTGGTTTGTCACTGGGCATGCGCCTGGAAAACTGGCCACCGGCAAGCATTGCTGACGAGTAACCGGATCACAGGTTAAGGTTTTACTGAGAAGGATAAGGTCATGCGCCATCGTAAGAGTGGTCGTCAACTGAACCGTAACAGCAGCCATCGCCAGGCTATGTTCCGTAACATGGCCGGCTCTTTGGTTCGTCATGAAATCATCAAGACGACCCTGCCAAAAGCGAAAGAGCTGCGTCGCGTTGTTGAGCCGCTGATTACTCTTGCCAAGACCGACAGCGTAGCTAATCGTCGTCTGGCATTCGCCCGTACTCGTGATAACGAGATCGTGGCAAAACTGTTTAACGAGCTAGGCCCGCGTTTCGCGAGCCGTGCCGGTGGTTACACTCGCATTCTGAAGTGTGGCTTCCGCGCAGGCGACAACGCGCCGATGGCATACATCGAGCTGGTTGATCGTGCTGAGTCTCAAGCAGAAGTGGCAACTGCAGAGTAATCTGTAGACGCGTAAAAAAACCGGGCTTGCCCGGTTTTTTTACATCTGCCACAGAGCAAATATGCTTTTCCCCCGACCACGGTCAAATCCCTCCTTATATCCGCTATGCTAAGGCTACAATCTGTTCGGCTGTATGTTTGCTGGATATTTATTTGTTGCCATATTCCTGATGCTCTGAAAGTACGTTTTTTTGTTAAAGTGTTGATGAAGCGTTGCTTGTGGTATGTGGGCTTATATAGAGAATATTAAAAGACGCTAAGTAATAAATTCCCTTCGGAGGAGTCGCTATGCTCAAGATTGGTCAATTAGCCAAACTTGCCGATGTAACACCAGATACGGTGCGGTATTACGAAAAGCAGGGCATGATGGATCATAATGTCCGTACGGAAGGTGGCTATCGTTTGTATAACGATCAGGATTTGCAGCGCCTGCGTTTCATTCGTTATGCCAAGCAGTTAGGCTTTACGCTGGAGACTATCGCGGAGCTATTATCGATCCGTGTAGATCCAGAACATCATACTTGCCAGGAATCTAAATCTATCGTTGATGCACGCTTGCGTGAGGTTGAAGATAGATTGACTGAATTAACCAGAATGCGGGAATCGCTTAAACGACTCAGCGATGCCTGTTGCGGGAGCGCTCACGCCAGCAATTATTGTTCTATCCTGGAGGCGCTGGAGCAGGGAGCGAGTGAAGAGAAAACAAAAAGCGCGGTTTGAATGCTCGCGGGCTTTAATTTTGACCTTTCCAGCAGTATTATCAGCGCGGTTATTATCATCAACTAAAGGAAGACTATTATGACCAAATACCGCCATACCAAAGGCCAGATACAGGACAATGCCATTGAGGCGTTGCTACACGATCCTCTCTTCCGCCAACGCATTGAGAAGAACAATAAAGGGAAGGGCAGCTACCAGCGTAAGAGCAAACACGCAAAAGGGGGTAACTGGGAGGCCAGTGGTAAATTATCCAACAGCAATTTACCACTGGCCTTCTGGTTTTAAGTCACAAAAAAGCCATCTCGCAAGATGGCTTACTTTATTATAAAGAACCAATTACAGTTTTGGTTGCTGTTGCTGGCTCAGCAGGTCGCGGATTTCGGTTAATAGCTTCTCTTCTGCCGTTGGTGCTGGCGGTGCAGCCGGCTCCTCAACTTCTTTACGGCGCATTTTGTTCATTAATTTGATTGCCATAAAGATAGCGAAGGCGACAATGACGAAATCGAAAATATTCTGCAAGAACGAACCGTAATTCATCACAACGGCCGGAATATTGTCCTTGGCTTCACGCAATACCAGATGGAACTGTTTGAAATCGACTCCCCCTAGCAGCATACCCAATGGCGGCATGATGATATCGGCAACCAAAGAGGAAACGATTTTACCGAATGCAGCCCCAATGATCACACCGACTGCCAGATCGACCACGTTGCCACGCATGGCAAACTCGCGGAACTCTTTTAACATACCCATCAGAACACCCCTTAAGAAATTGATAACACAAGTTTAACAAAGCAACGTCCCTTTGACATAATGAGTATAGAAAAGTTTTGCGTTTTTCCTATCTCAGCAGCCGATGATATGCCAGAAGCATTCACATGATTAATGTGTCTACAGGAAGAACGGGCTTGGTTGGAACAGGCGCTCAACGTCCGGTACAAACTTCTTATCGGTAATAAACATGATGACGTGGTCGCCTTGCTGAATTCTGCTATTGCCACTGGCAATAATCACATCATCACCGCGTACAATGGCGCCAATGGTGGTGCCTGGCGGTAATTTGATTTCTTCCACCTTGCGGCCTACCACTTTGGAAGTGCTTTCATCACCGTGAGCAATAGCCTCGATGGCTTCGGCAACCCCTCTGCGCAATGAGGAGACGCTGACAATATCGGCTTTACGCACGTGGCCCAGCAGTGCAGAGATTGTGGCTTGCTGTGGCGAAATAGCGATATCAATCACGCTGCCTTGCACCAAGTCGACATAGGCGCGGCGCTGGATCAACACCATGACCTTCTTGGCCCCCATGCGTTTGGCCAACATGGCAGACATGATATTGGCTTCATCATCGTTGGTGATAGCTATAAATACGTCCACCTGCTCAACATGTTCTTCAGCCAACAGTTCCTGATCGGAGGCATCACCGTAAAACACAATAGTGTCGTGTAACTGTTCTGCCAGATCGGCAGCTCGTTGTTGGTTTCGCTCAATCAACTTCACGTTGTATGACTTTTCCAACCGCTGCGCCAGCCCTGCACCAACGTTACCACCACCGACTATCATGATACGCTTATACGGTTTTTCAAGGCGTTGCAGCTCACTCATTACCGCGCGAATATGTTGGGATGCAGCCACGAAGAAGACTTCATCCCCTGCTTCGATGATGGTCGAACCCTGCGGCCGAATTGGCCGATCCTGTCGAAAAATGGCAGCCACACGTGTATCAATATGCGGCATATGCTCGCGCATAGAAGACAGGGCATTACCCACCAGTGGGCCACCATAATAAGCTTTGACCGCGGCGATGCTGACTTTACCTTCGGCAAAGTTGACCACCTGTAACGCACCGGGATATTCGATTAATTTATAGATGTAATCGATGACCAACTGCTCTGGTGAAATCAAGTGGTCGATCGGCACAGCTTCCGGATGGAATAACTTCTCTGATTCGCGGATATAATCCGGTGCCCGGATCCTGGCAATTCTGTTCGGGGTATTAAACAGCGAATAGGCAATCTGGCAGGCAACCATATTGGTTTCATCAGAATTGGTGACGGCTACCAGCATATCGGCATCTTCGGCACCAGCTTCGCGCAATACGCGGGGATGAGAACCGTGCCCTTGAACGACTCGCAGGTCAAACTTGTCTTGCAGTTGGCGCAAACGCCCGGTGTCAGTATCGACAACGGTAATATCGTTATTTTCGCCAACCAGGTTCTCCGCCAGTGTTCCGCCCACCTGACCAGCGCCAAGAATAATTATTTTCATCGAATTCTCTGCTCGATCTGCAACGGCCGCAGCCGATAGTTGAGAGCACCGATAACAAAGGTACCCTCTTACACTTATATTTTAATCAGCTTAGCGTAAAAGAAACCATCGCCATCCTCAGGATGAGGAAGATTCTGTTTACCAGGTGATTGGATATCGCCAGTTTCAACCAGCTTGGCATCATTGTGGCGTTGCAAGAATGCGGCTATCTGCTCATTGTTTTCTTGCGGCAAAATGGAACAGGTTGCATAGACTAACACGCCACCAGGCTTCAGGCGTGGCCAGATAGCCTCTAGAATTTCGCCCTGCAAGGCTGCCAACTCCGCGATATCACTTTCACGGCGCAACCACTTAATGTCGGGATGACGGCGAATAACACCGGTGGCGGAGCAGGGAGCATCCAGCAGAATACGATCAAACATTTTGTCGCCACACCATTGCTGTGGTGTCCGGCCGTCACCTTGCCGAACTTCTGCGTGCTGCCGCAAGCGTTGCAGGTTCTCTTTCACGCGGCTCAAACGTTGTTCATCAATATCTACGGCCATAACTTGGGCCTTGGGGGCAGCTTCAAGAATGTGGGTAGTTTTTCCGCCCGGGGCCGCGCACAGATCGAGGATCTGTTCGCCATCCTGTGGATCCAGCAGATCAACACAGCCTTGGGCCGAAGCATCCTGTACGGTCACCCAACCTTCTGCAAAGCCAGGTAAATCTGTCACAGCGCAAGGTGAAAGCAAACGCACGGCATCGCGATATTCTTGATGAGGTTCGGCAGCAATACCCGCTTGCTGCATCAACTGCAGATAATCTTCGCGTGTGTGGTGTAAACGATTGACGCGTAACCACATGGGAGGTTTCTGGTTGTTGGCATCAACAATTTGCTCCCACTGGGCAGGGTAAGCATGTCTGATGCGTTTAAGCAGCCAGCTTGGGTGCAGATAGCGGCTTTCGTTATTGGCTGCACGCGCTAACAACTCTTCCTGCTGGCGTTGGAACTGTCTCAGCACGCCATTTATCAACCCTTTCAGCTGTGGGCGCTTCAAAGCGACGGCGCCTTCTACCGTTTCTGCCAACACCGCGTGGGGGAATGCGGGTATATAACAACTGATAAAGTCCAACCATCAGCAAATAGTGCAACGTGCGCTGTTTGCCGGTCATTGGTTTTGCCATCAGTTGCTGAATACACCATTCGAGTTGCGGTAACACGCGCAGCGTACCAAAACAAAGCTCCTGCAATAACGCCCGGTCTTTGTCAGAAATGTTCTTTTGTAATACCGGCAAAATGGTGCTGAGTGATTGCCCCTGATCCAGAACCTGGCCGATGGCTTTGGCTGCAATGCTGCGGAGATTGTAATTATTTTTCATAGGCTGAAGCTGATAACGATCGGCATTAAGAAAGAAACAGCCCGGCATAGGCAGCCGGGCAATAGGTGTGGTTTATAACCGGTTACCCGGTATGAACCATTCGCGACGTGAATTCAGTAAATCCTGCGCCGACATTGGCTTTTTACCCGCAGGCTGTAATTGCGTCATGTTCAGAATACCTTCTGCAGTGGCAACCTGAATGCCGTGCTTGTCGGCATGCACGATGGTACCTGGTTCTGCGTTGGCGGTTTCGGAAATAACGGTTGCCTGCCAGACTTTCACTGGCTGATCTTCAATGGTGAAATAGCTGATTGGCCACGGGTTGAACGCTCGGATACAGCGCTCCAGCTGTTCAGCAGAAAGGCCCCAGTCGAGACGGGCTTCTTCCTTACTCAATTTTTCTGCGTAGGTAACCAGTGCTTCATCTTGGACTTCCCGCTTGATCGTTCCGGCGGCTAATTGTTGCAAAGTAGCCTGCAACCCTTTTGGCCCCAACTCAGCCAGCTTATTGTACAGGCTGGCACTGGTATCTGTGGCTTCGATTGGACAAGCGATTTTATGCATCATGTCGCCAGTATCAAGACCCACGTCCATCTGCATGATCGTCACGCCGGTTTCGCTGTCACCTGCCCATAAAGCACGTTGGATCGGGGCAGCACCACGCCAGCGTGGTAGAAGAGAACCATGAACGTTGATGCAACCCAGGCGCGGCATATCCAGCACGGCTTTTGGCAGAATAAGGCCATAGGCAACCACGACCATAACGTCTGCATTGAGATCGGCCACCAGATGCTGATTTTCTTGCGGACGCAGAGATTTAGGCTGAAAAACGGGGATTTGGTGTTGTTCGGCCAATACTTTAACCGGGCTTGGCGTCAGTTTGTTTCCACGGCCAGCCGGGCGATCGGGCTGAGTGAATACTCCTACAATCTGGTGCCCAGATGACAACAGCGCGTCTAGGTGACGCGCTGCGAAGTCCGGAGTGCCGGCAAAAATAATCCGTAAAGAGTCAGACACGTTGATTTCCTGATCGGTTAGGCGCGAGCTTCAAGCTTGGCCATTTTTTCCAGTTTCTGACGGATACGCTGGCGTTTCAGAGGCGAGAGGTAATCGACAAACAACTTGCCAACCAGATGGTCCATTTCATGCTGGATACAGATAGCCAGCAGATCATCGGCCTCAAGTTCAAAAGGTTGTCCTTCACGATCAAGAGCGCGGATCTTCACTTTCTCTGCGCGTGGCACCAGCGCACGTTGCTCAGGAATGGAAAGACAGCCTTCTTCGATACCGGTTTCACCGCTCTTTTCCAGCAGTTCCGGGTTGATCAACACCAGGCGTTGATCGCGATTTTCAGAAACATCGATGACGATAATGCGCTGATGAATATCCACCTGTGTCGCAGCCAAGCCAATGCCTTCCTCTGCGTACATGGTTTCAAACATATCATCCACGATGCGCTGGATATCTGCATTGACTTCTTTTACCGGGGCCGCAATTTTGCGTAGCCGCTCGTCTGGGAAATGTAATACCTGCAAGACTGACATATATCTTTAGATCTGTATCCGAGTGATAAAGGGTGATTAGTATCTATTCTAGACATTTCTTGGCCTGATTGACAGCATCCATACCCAATTGCACGAATTGGTAATACCCATAATTAGCGAGGGAATGCAGGATGCAGCCAGAAGAAATCGGTTTACGTATGCATGCGGTGACAGGGATAAACGCGCAGCGGGCCAGCCATATTATCAAGCAACTGATTACTGAAAGTGGCGATCCTTACCCGTTGCTAAGGCCATTGGGGTTGAATGACAAACAATGTACACAGTTCCAGAAGGGGCATGGGCAGTATCTAAAAGCCACGCTTAAGTGGCTGGAACAACCGGGGAACCAGATGGTGCTTTACGGTGAACCGGGTTTCCCCGAATCCTTGCTGCATATCGATGATGCGCCGTTATTACTGATGATAAAGGGCGATATTACGGCTTTACAGCTACCGCAGATCGCCATGGTCGGTAGCCGCCAGTTCAGCCACTATGGTGAACATTGGGGCACTTATTTTGCTACCGGTCTAGTCCATTGCGGCTTTGCCGTAACCAGCGGCCTGGCCATGGGTATTGATGGCTTCTGCCACCGTGCAGCATTAGCCGCTCAGGGGATTACGGTTGCCGTGCTGGGTAGCGGCCTGGCAAATATTTACCCGCGTCGGCACCGGCATCTTGCTGAACACATCATTGAGCGAGGGGGGCCGTTATTTCGGAGTATTTAGTGACGGATTTACCCTTGGCTGAGCATTTTCCACGCCGTAATCGTATTATCAGCGGGTTAAGTGTGGGGGTTGTGGTCATAGAGGCTTCTTTGCGTAGCGGGTCACTGATTACCGCCCGCTACGCGTTGGAACAAGGACGCGAAGTGTTTGCATTGCCGGGCGCGTTAGGGAATCCAATGAGCGAAGGAACGCATTGGCTGATCCAGCAGGGAGCCAGCCTGGTGACCGGGCCAAAAGATATCGCGGAACAGCTGGGAAGTGGCCTGAGTTGGTTGCGTGTGAGCGAAAATACAACTATTTCTGCATCAGAGGCTCAAGTTGAATTGCCATTTGCTGATGTGTTGGCTAACGTAGGAGATGAGGTGACACCTGTTGACGTCGTCGCTGAACGTGCCGGCCAACCTGTGCCAGAGGTGGTAATCAAGTTACTCGATCTGGAGTTAGCAGGGTGGATCGCAGCTGTACCCGGCGGCTATGTCCGAATTAGGAGGGCAGGCCATGTTCGACGTACTCATGTATTTGTTTGAAACTTATATCCACAATGAGCCAGAGATGCGGGTTGACCAAGATACCTTGACCGACGATCTTGCCGAAGCAGGATTTGACCGAGATGATATCTTCAATGCATTGAATTGGCTCGAAAAGCTTGCAGACCTCCAGGAAGGTGAGAATGCACCTTATTTTATGGATGCCGATCCGTTGGCTATGCGGATCTACACCGAAGAAGAGGGCGTGCGTTTAGATGCCAGTTGCCGTGGTTTTCTCCTGTTCCTAGAACAGATTCAGGTATTGAACCTCGAAACCCGTGAAATGGTTATCGATCGTGTTATGGCGTTAGATAATACGGAATTCGATCTCGAAGATCTGAAATGGGTCGTGTTGATGGTGTTGTTCAATATCCCTGGGTATGAGAGCGCTTATCAGCAGATGGAAGAACTGTTATTTGAAGTAAACGAAGGTTACTTGCACTGAGCCGGTAACAAACATATGAAGAAGTTATGACAAAAACCGCGATTTTTGCCGCCAGGCAAAATGAACCTTGTCCGGAATGCGGGGCCGAACTGGTGATCCGTAGTGGTCGCCACGGCCCCTTTCTTGGCTGTTCCCAATATCCTGCATGCCAATATATTCGGCCTTTAAAAGCGCAGGCTGACGGCCATATTGTCAAAGTTCTGGAGGGCCAGGAATGCCCGAAGTGTCAGGCGACTCTGGTGCTGCGCCAAGGGCGTTATGGGATGTTTATCGGGTGTAGCCACTATCCTGAATGCGATCATACTGAAGTGATCGACAAACCGGATGAAACCAGCATCGCTTGTCCTCAGTGTGGTCAAGGCAAACTGCTGCAGCGTAAGTCCCGTTTTGGCAAAGTGTTCCACTGTTGCGATCGCTACCCTGAATGCCAATTTGTCCTCAATTTTAAACCTGTCGCCGGTGAATGTGCCTATTGTCACTATCCGTTACTGATGGAAAAGCGCACGGCAAAAGGCCCGACGCTTTGTTGCGCCAGTAAACTGTGCGGAAAACCCGTCGCAATCACAGAATAATCACGCCATGAGCTCAGAACACATTTCCTCATTCATCCCAATTATTACCGCGCTGGAAAATCAGCAAGTTATCGCTTATCCCACAGAAGCCGTATTTGGCCTTGGGTGTGATCCTGATAGCGAACAGGCCGTCAGGGAGTTGCTGGCCTTGAAACAGCGCCCTTGGGAAAAGGGTCTGATCCTGATAGCTGCTGATTATGCGCAGCTAACGCTTTATATTGACGACAGCTTGCTGAGTGATCGGCAGCGTAGCGCAATTTTTGCTACCTGGCCCGGTCCGGTAACCTGGGTGATCCCGGCCAAATCACAAACGCCACGTTTTCTTACCGGGCAGTTCAGTTCGCTGGCGGTTCGCGTCAGCGATCATCCTCTGGTGCAGCAACTCTGTCGTCAATTTGGCAAACCACTGGTTTCTACCAGTGCCAACCTAAGTGGTAAGGAGCCATGCCGTACCGTTGCAGAAGTGATGCAGCAGTTTGGTGGTTCTTTCCCGATATTGGCAGGTAACGTGGGGGAGATTGAACCCTTCTGAAATAAAAGATGCTTTGACCGGTGAGCTGATCCGACAGGGCTAGAGGTTAGGTGTATGGAGAAGTTCGCGGTATTAGGTAATCCCATTGTTCATAGTAAGTCTCCCCGTATCCATGCGCTTTTCGCACAGCAAACGGGGATCGAGCACCCTTATGGCGCCGTGTTGGCCCCGTTAGAAGAGTTCGACTCCACTTTACAACAGTTTATTGCTGCTGGTGGCAAAGGGGCCAATATCACCGTGCCGTTTAAAGAACGTGCCTATGAGTTGGCCACCGAGCTGAGTGAAAGGGCTGCAATGGCCGGTGCGGTAAATACGCTCAAGATATTGCCAGGTGGGCAGTTGTCAGGAGATAACACCGATGGCATTGGTTTACTGTCGGATCTGGAATGTCAGCAACTTATACGGCCAAACGACCGTGTGCTGCTGATTGGGGCCGGTGGTGCTGCGCGAGGCGTTATTTTACCGTTGCTATCTTTTGGTTGTGAGGTGGTACTGACTAATCGGACATTTAGCCGGGCGCAGAAATTGGCCGAGGTGTTCCAACATCTGGGGGAGATCGTCGCTTTGCCGATGGATCGTCTTGATCAACAGCATTTCGACTTAGTGATCAATGCTACCGCTGCTGGGATCAACGGCGAGATCCCGGCTCTGCCTGACAGCATCGTGAATAGCTCAACCCGCTGTTATGACATGTTCTACCAGCAAGGCATTACTCCCTTCTTGGCTTGGGCACAGCAACTGGGTGTGCAACAGTACGCCGATGGTTTGGGAATGCTGGTGGCGCAGGCTGCACATGCTTTCTTTTTTGGCACGGCGTTATGCCGGAGATCGAACCGGTGTTGCAGCAACTGCGTAAGGAAATGGCGGTTTGAGATTTGCCCCGCTCTGTTAAGCAGGGCGGGTGGTCAGATATCTTCGGAAAGGTATTCGTCTTTCCAACGGACATAGTTATTGGCGGAGTAGAGTAAACCCTCTAATTCTTCTGGGGTTAAAGGGCGGATTCGGCGTGCAGGGCTACCAACATATAAGTAGCCACTTTCCAGGCGTTTGCCGGGGGCGACGAGGCTACCTGCACCAATCATCACATCATCTTCTATTATTGCACCATCAAGCAGAATTGACCCCATCCCAACCAGAACGCGATTACCGATGCTGCAACCGTGCAGCATCGCTTTGTGCCCAACCGTGACGTCTTCGCCAATCAATAGAGGAAAACCCGCCGGGTTATAATTGGATTGATGTGTGACATGCAGAACACTGCCGTCCTGAATATTGCTGCGTGCGCCGATCTTCACCGCATTAACATCACCGCGGATGGCTACCAGGGGCCAGATGCTCACATCATCAGCCAGTTCAACGTTGCCGATCACTACGCTGGAAGGATCGATCATGACGCGCAGGCCAATTTGAGGGGAGTAATGAAGATAAGAACGCACATTATTGGACATGGTAAAGCCTCACATCAGGATCATATTACCGGCAATACTAGACTCTGATGGTGGAATTACAATCGTTCTACCGTGCGGATCCCTTGTTAAATGACCTCGATCGGGCAAGATCCACACGAAAGGGCTGAAAAGTGCGCAGTCAGTGAGAAAAGATCTAAAAAGGGGTTGTGGAAAAAACAAGGATCCCTATAATGCGCCTCCATCGACACGGAACATGTGAACAACTTCACAGAGTCTCCGGGGGTCGCAGAGAAAAACCTGAAATTAAGGTTGACTCTGAAAGAGGAAAGCGTATTATACGCCACCTCGAGTTAGCAAGCGAAAGCGCGTAACTCACTGCTCTTTAACAATTTATCAGACAATCTGTGTGGGCACTCACAAGACGATATCCAGCCACCTCGGTGGCAAAAAAATATCAAGTCTTGAAGAGTGACCAAGCAGTAATTCATGCGAATGAATTATTACGAAAGTTAATTTTCGAGCATCGCTGCACGAGTTGCAGCAAATCAAGCTTTTAATTGAAGAGTTTGATCATGGCTCAGATTGAACGCTGGCGGCAGGCCTAACACATGCAAGTCGAGCGGTAGCACAGGAGAGCTTGCTCTCTGGGTGACGAGCGGCGGACGGGTGAGTAATGTCTGGGAAACTGCCCGATGGAGGGGGATAACTACTGGAAACGGTAGCTAATACCGCATAACGTCTTCGGACCAAAGTGGGGGACCTTCGGGCCTCACACCATCGGATGTGCCCAGATGGGATTAGCTAGTAGGTGGGGTAATGGCTCACCTAGGCGACGATCCCTAGCTGGTCTGAGAGGATGACCAGCCACACTGGAACTGAGACACGGTCCAGACTCCTACGGGAGGCAGCAGTGGGGAATATTGCACAATGGGCGCAAGCCTGATGCAGCCATGCCGCGTGTGTGAAGAAGGCCTTCGGGTTGTAAAGCACTTTCAGCGAGGAGGAAGGGTTCAGTGTTAATAGCACTGGGCATTGACGTTACTCGCAGAAGAAGCACCGGCTAACTCCGTGCCAGCAGCCGCGGTAATACGGAGGGTGCAAGCGTTAATCGGAATTACTGGGCGTAAAGCGCACGCAGGCGGTTTGTTAAGTCAGATGTGAAATCCCCGAGCTTAACTTGGGAACTGCATTTGAAACTGGCAAGCTAGAGTCTTGTAGAGGGGGTAGAATTCCAGGTGTAGCGGTGAAATGCGTAGAGATCTGGAGGAATACCGGTGGCGAAGGCGGCCCCCTGGACAAAGACTGACGCTCAGGTGCGAAAGCGTGGGGAGCAAACAGGATTAGATACCCTGGTAGTCCACGCTGTAAACGATGTCGACTTGGAGGTTGTGCCCTTGAGGCGTGGCTTCCGGAGCTAACGCGTTAAGTCGACCGCCTGGGGAGTACGGCCGCAAGGTTAAAACTCAAATGAATTGACGGGGGCCCGCACAAGCGGTGGAGCATGTGGTTTAATTCGATGCAACGCGAAGAACCTTACCTACTCTTGACATCCACAGAATTCGCTAGAGATAGCTTAGTGCCTTCGGGAACTGTGAGACAGGTGCTGCATGGCTGTCGTCAGCTCGTGTTGTGAAATGTTGGGTTAAGTCCCGCAACGAGCGCAACCCTTATCCTTTGTTGCCAGCACGTCATGGTGGGAACTCAAAGGAGACTGCCGGTGATAAACCGGAGGAAGGTGGGGATGACGTCAAGTCATCATGGCCCTTACGAGTAGGGCTACACACGTGCTACAATGGCATATACAAAGAGAAGCGAACTCGCGAGAGCAAGCGGACCTCATAAAGTATGTCGTAGTCCGGATCGGAGTCTGCAACTCGACTCCGTGAAGTCGGAATCGCTAGTAATCGTAGATCAGAATGCTACGGTGAATACGTTCCCGGGCCTTGTACACACCGCCCGTCACACCATGGGAGTGGGTTGCAAAAGAAGTAGGTAGCTTAACCTTCGGGAGGGCGCTTACCACTTTGTGATTCATGACTGGGGTGAAGTCGTAACAAGGTAACCGTAGGGGAACCTGCGGTTGGATCACCTCCTTACCTAAAGATATTGGTTGAGTGCAGTGTCCACACAGATTGTCTGATGAAAAAGTAACGAGCAGGAAACCCTTTATAGGCTTGTAGCTCAGGTGGTTAGAGCGCACCCCTGATAAGGGTGAGGTCGGTGGTTCAAGTCCACTCAGGCCTACCAAATTTCTTCTCATGCTGCGTGATGTGCGCGGTCGTTTACCGAAGTAAACTGCCCTTTCACATGCCTTGCCTGAAAAGAAATTACATTTGCATTTTAAGGCGAATGTAACTCTCCGAGTGGTAAATAAAGGTTTCTGCCAGTGACTGTATGGGGCTATAGCTCAGCTGGGAGAGCGCCTGCCTTGCACGCAGGAGGTCAGCGGTTCGATCCCGCTTAGCTCCACCATATAGTCCTCGAAGAATACTTCAGAGTGTACTGGTGACAGTATGCTGCGAAGTATTTTGCTCTTTAACAATCTGGAACAAGCTGAAAATTGAAACATGACAGCTGAAACTTATCCCTCCGTAGAACTATTGGGGTAAGCAGTAACCTGTCATAGAGTCTCTCAAATAATTGCAATGCGAAGGTCATCTTCCTTGTTGCAGTGTGAGCGAGAAGATACTCGGCAAGGCGTACCGCGCACAGCAACCGCAGTGGACTTAAGGTCCATGAGGATTGCGCGCACGGAACAACGCAGCAGAGTGTGTTCGCAGCCACACCAATAAAGAAAAGACACTTTCGGGTTGTGAGGTTAAGTGACTAAGCGTACACGGTGGATGCCTAGGCAGTCAGAGGCGATGAAGGGCGTGCTAATCTGCGAAAAGTGTCGGTAAGCTGATATGAAGCGTTATAACCGGCAATACCCGAATGGGGAAACCCAGTGCAATCCGTTGCACTATCGTATGGTGAATACATAGCCATACGAGGCGAACCGGGGGAACTGAAACATCTAAGTACCCCGAGGAAAAGAAATCAACCGAGATTCCCCCAGTAGCGGCGAGCGAACGGGGAGGAGCCCAGAACCTGAATCAGTTTGTGTGTTAGTGGAAGCGTCTGGAAAGTCGCGCAGCAAAGGGTGATAGCCCCGTACACTAAAATGCACAAGGTGTGAGTTCGATGAGTAGGGCGGGACACGTGACATCCTGTCTGAATATGGGGGGACCATCCTCCAAGGCTAAATACTCCTGACTGACCGATAGTGAACCAGTACCGTGAGGGAAAGGCGAAAAGAACCCCGGCGAGGGGAGTGAAATAGAACCTGAAACCGTGTACGTACAAGCAGTGGGAGCCTACTTTGTTGGGTGACTGCGTACCTTTTGTATAATGGGTCAGCGACTTATATTTTGTAGCAAGGTTAACCGTATAGGGGAGCCGTAGGGAAACCGAGTCTTAACTGGGCGAATAGTTGCAAGGTATAGACCCGAAACCCGGTGATCTAGCCATGGGCAGGTTGAAGGTTGGGTAACACTAACTGGAGGACCGAACCGACTAATGTTGAAAAATTAGCGGATGACTTGTGGCTGGGGGTGAAAGGCCAATCAAACCGGGAGATAGCTGGTTCTCCCCGAAAGCTATTTAGGTAGCGCCTCGTGAACTCATCTTCGGGGGTAGAGCACTGTTTCGGCTAGGGGGCCATCCCGGCTTACCAAACCGATGCAAACTCCGAATACCGAAGAATGTTATCACGGGAGACACACGGCGGGTGCTAACGTCCGTCGTGAAGAGGGAAACAACCCAGACCGCCAGCTAAGGTCCCAAAGTCATGGTTAAGTGGGAAACGATGTGGGAAGGCATAGACAGCCAGGATGTTGGCTTAGAAGCAGCCATCATTTAAAGAAAGCGTAATAGCTCACTGGTCGAGTCGGCCTGCGCGGAAGATGTAACGGGGCTAAACCATGCACCGAAGCTGCGGCAGCAACGCTTAGGCGTTGTTGGGTAGGGGAGCGTTCTGTAAGCCGTTGAAGGTGGACTGTGAGGTCTGCTGGAGGTATCAGAAGTGCGAATGCTGACATAAGTAACGATAAAGCGGGTGAAAAACCCGCTCGCCGGAAGACCAAGGGTTCCTGTCCAACGTTAATCGGGGCAGGGTGAGTCGACCCCTAAGGCGAGGCCGAAAGGCGTAGTCGATGGGAAACGGGTTAATATTCCCGTACTCGGTGTTACTGCGAAGGGGGACGGAGAAGGCTAGGCTAGCCGGGCGACGGTTGTCCCGGTTTAAGCGTGTAGGGGGTGTTCCTGGTAAATCCGGAATGCTATTAACCCTGAGGCGTGATGACGATGCACTACGGTGCAGAAGTAGTTGATGCCAAGCTTCCAGGAAAAGCCTCTAAGCATCAGGTAACATTGAATCGTACCCCAAACCGACACAGGTGGTCAGGTAGAGAATACTCAGGCGCTTGAGAGAACTCGGGTGAAGGAACTAGGCAAAATGGTGCCGTAACTTCGGGAGAAGGCACGCTGGCGCGTAGGTGAAAGGATTGACTCCTGGAGCTGAAGCCAGTCGCAGATACCAGCTGGCTGCAACTGTTTAATAAAAACACAGCACTGTGCAAACACGAAAGTGGACGTATACGGTGTGACGCCTGCCCGGTGCTGGAAGGTTAATTGATGGGGTCAGCCGCAAGGCGAAGCTCTTGATCGAAGCCCCAGTAAACGGCGGCCGTAACTATAACGGTCCTAAGGTAGCGAAATTCCTTGTCGGGTAAGTTCCGACCTGCACGAATGGCGTAATGATGGCCAGGCTGTCTCCACCCGAGACTCAGTGAAATTGAACTCGCTGTGAAGATGCAGTGTACCCGCGGCAAGACGGAAAGACCCCGTGAACCTTTACTATAGCTTGACACTGAACATTGAGCCTTGATGTGTAGGATAGGTGGGAGGCTTTGAAGTGTGGACGCCAGTCTGCATGGAGCCAACCTTGAAATACCACCCTTTAATGTTTGATGTTCTAACTCGGCCCCATAATCTGGGGTGAGGACAGTGTCTGGTGGGTAGTTTGACTGGGGCGGTCTCCTCCCAAAGAGTAACGGAGGAGCACGAAGGTTAGCTAATCACGGTCGGACATCGTGAGGTTAGTGCAAAGGCATAAGCTAGCTTGACTGCGAGAGTGACGGCTCGAGCAGGTACGAAAGTAGGTCTTAGTGATCCGGTGGTTCTGAATGGAAGGGCCATCGCTCAACGGATAAAAGGTACTCCGGGGATAACAGGCTGATACCGCCCAAGAGTTCATATCGACGGCGGTGTTTGGCACCTCGATGTCGGCTCATCACATCCTGGGGCTGAAGTAGGTCCCAAGGGTATGGCTGTTCGCCATTTAAAGTGGTACGCGAGCTGGGTTTAGAACGTCGTGAGACAGTTCGGTCCCTATCTGCCGTGGGCGTTGGAAGATTGAGAGGGGTTGCTCCTAGTACGAGAGGACCGGAGTGAACGCACCCCTGGTGTTCGGGTTGTCATGCCAATGGCACTGCCCGGTAGCTACGTGCGGAAAAGATAAGCGCTGAAAGCATCTAAGCGCGAAACTTGCCTCGAGATGAGTCTTCCCTGGGCCTTTAAGGTCCCTGAAGGAACGTTTAAGACTAAGACGTTGATAGGCTGGGTGTGTAAGTGCAGCGATGCATTGAGCTAACCAGTACTAATGAACCGTGAGGCTTAACCTTACAACACCGAAGGTGTTTTAGAGAGATGAGAATTGATTTTCAGCGAAGTTCCGAGATTGGATTGGCTGGCATGACGGAAGTGATGCGGGTTGATAAAACAGAATTTGCCTGGCGGCCTTAGCGCGGTGGTCCCACCTGACCCCATGCCGAACTCAGAAGTGAAACGCCGTAGCGCCGATGGTAGTGTGGGGTCTCCCCATGCGAGAGTAGGACACTGCCAGGCATCAAATTAGTGTGCTGATATGGCTCAGTTGGTAGAGCGCACCCTTGGTAAGGGTGAGGTCCCCAGTTCGACTCTGGGTATCAGCACCACTTTATTTAAAGTGGTTTAGAAGTTCGGCAAAAAAAGAATTAAAGAATTTGCTTGGCGGCAATAGCGCGGTGGTCCCACCTGACCCCATGCCGAACTCAGAAGTGAAACGCCGTAGCGCCGATGGTAGTGTGGGGTCTCCCCATGCGAGAGTAGGACACTGCCAAGCATCAATTAAAGCAACAAGCCCTACGTGAAAGCGTAGGGCTTTTTGTTTTATACCTAATGAGGCGTCTCAGGACGAGACGAATAATGTAGGGCACTGCCAAGATCAACTCGGCCAAGGGGCCATCCGTAAGGATGGCCTTTTTGCTTTTCTGGCCAACAAAATTGCCTGCGCAAACGCCATCCCAATCCTAATCCCATCCCCGGCAATGAAACATTTTCACCTTTCCGTTGAATCCTCGACATCAGGCTAAAAAAAGCTATCTTCGGGCATCTAGAAGTCTAAACGTATAAACGGATGTGTGAGGGTTAAGCAATGCCGATTCGTGTTCCTGATGAGTTACCTGCGGTCAATTTCTTGCGTGATGAGAATGTTTTTGTCATGACATCCTCACGTGCAAAAACACAGGAAATCAGGCCGTTAAAGGTGCTAATCCTCAACCTGATGCCAAAAAAGATCGAAACTGAAAATCAGTTTCTGCGTTTGCTCTCCAACTCTCCGCTACAGATCGATATCCAACTGCTGCGTATTGATAGCCGCGAGTCGAAGAACACACCTGCAGAACACCTGAATAATTTCTACTGTAACTTTGAAGATATTCAGGAAGAGAACTTTGACGGGTTGATCGTCACCGGTGCGCCGCTCGGCCTGGTCGATTTCTGTGATGTTGCCTATTGGCCGCAGATCGAACGTGTTATCGCCTGGGCCAAGGAACATGTGACTTCCACGCTGTTTGTCTGTTGGGCAGTACAAGCCGCGCTGAACATCCTGTACGGGATCCCGAAGCAGACGCGCGAGGTCAAGCTCTCTGGCGTTTACCAGCATCAGACACTGCAGCAACATGCCTTGTTGACCCGAGGGTTTGATGAGACCTTCCTGGCCCCACATTCACGTTATGCTGACTTCCCAGCGGATATTATCCGCCAGTATACCGATCTGGAGATCCTGGCCGAGTCGGCGCTGGCTGGTGCATATCTATTCGCTAGTCGCGACAAGCGTCTGGCATTTGTGACCGGGCATCCGGAATATGACACTTTAACGCTGGCGGGTGAGTATTGTCGTGATAATGATGCAGGCCTTAACCCGGCCATACCGCTAAATTACTTCCCTGATGATAACCCCGAACTGACGCCAGCAGCCTCATGGCGCAGCCATGGTCATCTGTTGTTTTCCAACTGGTTAAACTACTACGTGTATCAGATCACGCCATTCGATCTGCGCCATATGAATCCTACCCTCGAGTAACATTTCTTTCTTACCTGGTGCGGCTGAATCGAGGCCGCCTTGTAATCCCTTCCTGTTTTCCCTCCCTTCCCTGCAACGTTTCAGCAGAAACAATTCTTTTAAAAACAACCAGCTATAAACCCATCGTTTTTGTAGTGGAACCGGTTTCCTGGTTTGTTATGCATGATAAATATTCTAATTGATTGATAATAAAAGGTTAATAAAATATTTAATAAAAAAATGGAAATCGTTTTTGATTTTTAATTTTTGTTGGTTATTCTAGGGGTAATCGGGATGACATCTGACCAGTCCGAGGTCGCTTTTTCACCGCTGAATTGCCGTGATTTCTGAAAACAATACTTCGCCCAGCCAGCTAGAACGGGGCGAAATGATGGAAAGGATTAACATAATGACGCAACAGATGGTAGGCACGGAATTAACGTTTACACAGGCTTTCGGCGCAGCTGAGCGGCAGGTATTAACGGATGATGCAGTCGACTTCCTGGCGGAACTGGTGGGGCAATTTACCCTTCAGCGCAATAAGCTGTTGGCTGCACGTGCCTGTGGGCAGGAGAAAATCGATCGGGGCGAACTTCCCGATTTTATTTCGGAAACGGATTCCATTCGTAATAGTGAGTGGAAGATCCGCGGTGTCCCCAGCGATTTACGCGACCGGCGGGTAGAGATTACCGGCCCTGTTGAGCGCAAAATGGTGATCAATGCCCTGAACGCCAACGTCAAAGTGTTTATGGCCGATTTTGAAGACTCGCTGGCTCCAAGCTGGGACAAAGTCATTGATGGCCAAATCAACCTGCACGATGCAGTGAATGGCACCATCTCTTATACCAATGAAGCCGGCAAAATTTACCAGCTCAAGCCAAATCCGGCTGTCCTGATCGCCCGTGTGCGCGGTCTGCATCTGCCAGAAAAGCATGTGCAGTGGCAGGGAGAGGCCATTCCGGGAGGGCTGTTCGACTTTGCCCTGTATTTCTTCCATAACTATCGCCAACTGTTGGCAAAAGGTAGTGGCCCGTATTTCTATCTGCCGAAAACCCAGTCATGGCAAGAAGCGGCCTGGTGGAGTGAGGTATTCAGCTTTACTGAAGATCGTTTCGAGCTACCACGCGGCACCATCAAGGCCACCGTATTGATCGAAACCCTGCCAGCAGTATTCCAGATGGACGAGATCCTGTATCACCTGCGTGACCATATCGTCGGGCTGAACTGTGGTCGTTGGGATTACATCTTCAGCTATATCAAAACGCTGAAGAACCATGGCGATCGCGTCTTGCCGGATCGCCAGTCTGTCACCATGAACAAACCGTTCCTCAGCGCCTATTCACGCTTGCTGATCAAAACCTGCCACAAACGCGGTGCCTTTGCGATGGGGGGATGGCGGCATTTATCCCAAGTAAGGACGCAGAACAAAACGCGGTGGTATTGAGCAAGGTTCGTGCCGATAAAGAGCTGGAAGCGACTAATGGCCATGACGGCACCTGGGTTGCGCATCCGGGGCTGGCAGATACGGTGATGGAAGTGTTTAACCGTATCCTTGGCGATCGCCAGAATCAATTGGACGTGCTGCGTGAAAATGACGCTCACATCACTGCGGCCCAGTTGCTGGAACCTTGTGATGGTGAACGTACCGAAACTGGTATGCGCGCCAATATCCGCGTAGCGGTGCAATACATTGAGGCCTGGATCTCCGGCAACGGCTGTGTACCCATTTATGGCCTGATGGAGGATGCCGCTACCGCAGAAATTTCACGCACTTCTATCTGGCAATGGATCCACCACCAGAAAAGCCTGAGCAATGGTCAACTGGTCACCAAAGATCTGTTCCGTCAGATGCTGAAGGAAGAGATGTTGGTCGTCCGTGAGGAAGTAGGCGAGGCGCGTTATCGCGCAGGCCGGTTCGATGAGGCCGCGTGCCTGATGGAACGAATCACCACACAAGATGAATTAATCGATTTCCTGACTCTACCTGGCTATGAATTGCTGGCCTGAAACCGTTCCTGAACATCAACCCTACAAGTCTTGAAAAGGAAAAAATATGACGACCTCTCGTACCCAACAGATCCAACAACTGGAGCAGGAATGGAAATCGGCACGCTGGGAAGGGATTACCCGCCCGTATAGCGCCGAAGATGTGATCAATCTGCGTGGATCGGTAAACCCGGTTTGCACGCTGGCACAAAATGGTGCCGCCAAGCTTTGGGAACTGCTGCACGGTAAATCCCGCAAAGGGTACGTCAACAGCCTTGGAGCGTTGACCGGTGGCCAGGCGCTGCAACAGGCGAAAGCCGGGGTGGAAGCGATTTATCTTTCTGGTTGGCAGGTCGCCGCCGATGCCAACACTGCCGCCGCCATGTATCCAGACCAGTCTCTGTATCCGGTAGATTCCGTTCCGGTAGTGGTAGAGCGCATCAACAACACCTTCCGCCGGGCCGATCAGATCCAGTGGGCGAATCAGATTGAACCGGGCAGCAAGGGGTATACCGATTACTTCCTGCCGATAGTGGCAGATGCAGAAGCCGGGTTCGGCGGTGTCCTCAATGCTTTTGAGCTGATGAAGGCGATGATTGAAGCCGGTGCGGCGGGGGTGCACTTTGAAGATCAACTGGCGGCGGTGAAGAAGTGTGGCCATATGGGCGGCAAGGTGCTGGTGCCGACTCAGGAAGCTATTCAGAAGCTGGTTGCAGCACGATTGGCCGCAGACGTGCTCGGCGTGCCAACTCTGTTGATTGCCCGTACTGATGCTGATGCAGCAGATTTACTGACTTCTGATTGCGATCCATATGACAGCGCCTTTGTGTCTGGCGAACGCACTGCGGAAGGTTTCTACCGTACCCATGCCGGTATTGAGCAGGCGATCAGCCGTGGTCTGGCCTATGCCCCTTACGCCGACCTGGTCTGGTGCGAAACATCAACACCAGATCTGGAAGCGGCCAAACGTTTCGCCGATGCCATCCATGCCAAATTCCCGGGCAAGCTGTTGGCCTATAACTGCTCGCCGTCCTTTAACTGGAAGAAAAACCTGGACGATCAGACCATCGCCCGTTTCCAGGATGAGCTGTCTGCCATGGGCTACAAGTATCAATTCATCACGCTGGCCGGGATCCATAGCATGTGGTTCAACATGTTTGATCTGGCCCACGCATACGCCCGTGGTGAAGGCATGAAGCACTATGTGGAAAAAGTGCAGCAACCGGAATTTGCCGCAGTCGAGCGTGGCTATACCTTCGCCTCGCATCAGCAGGAAGTGGGGACCGGTTACTTCGATAAAGTGACCACCATAATTCAGGGCGGTGCTTCTTCCGTAACGGCGTTGACCGGTTCCACCGAAGAACAGCAGTTCTGATTTTTCAGAGAGAACTTATGCAGGGCTTGGCATGCCAAGCCCTTGTTTCATCGCGTGTTGATGGCAGAGGCAAAGATGGCTGCAAAACTGGAACTGTTGATTGCACAAAC
The DNA here is from genome assembly GCF_050632285.1 of Serratia sp. L9. NCBI lineage: Bacteria > Pseudomonadati > Pseudomonadota > Gammaproteobacteria > Enterobacterales > Yersiniaceae > Serratia > Serratia sp. L9. Next base: position 1,612,709 of record NZ_CP192591.1, read on the forward strand.
GATCCTGCAGGGCTTTGATGCACAATATGGTCGCTTTCTTGAAGTGACCGCCGGTGCGCAACAGCGCTTTGAGCAGGCAGACTGGCCCGCTGTGCAACAGGCGATGAAACAGCGTATCCATCTTTACGATCACCATGTCGGTCTGGTGGTCGAACAATTGAATTGCATTACCGGGCAGAAAATTTACGATACGGATTTCCCAAACCGGGTAAAAGCGGTTTATACCGACCTGTTGCCGGACTATCCACGTTTTGAGATTGCCGAAAGCTTCTTCAACTCGGTTTACTGCCGTTTGTTCAAGCACCGGGATTTAACCCCGGAAAAACTGTTCGTCTTCAGTTCGCAGCCGGAAAGGCGTTTTCGTGATATTCCACGGCCTTTGGCCCGCAACTTTACCCCCAATGGTGATTTGGCGGCCATGCTGCACAGCTTGCTGACCGATTTACCGTTGCGTTTGCCTTGGGAAGATCTGCCACGTGATATCCGCTCTATCTCCCAGGCTCTGCTGCAAACCTTCAGTTCGCAACAATTGGCCGGGATGACGTTCCAAATCGCCAATGAACTGTTCTACCGTAACAAAGCGGCCTGGTTGGTTGGGAAGTTGCGTTTGGCCGACGGTGTTTATCCGTTCCTGCTGCCGATCCATCATAGTGATTCTGGCGCACTGTTTATTGATACCTGCCTGACCAGCAAGGCTGAAGCCAGTATCGTGTTTGGTTTTGCCCGCTCTTATTTTATGGTTTACGCGCCACTGCCAGCCGCGATGGTTGAGTGGTTGCGGGAAATTCTGCCGGGTAAAACCACCGCTGAAATGTATATGGCAATTGGTTGCCAGAAGCATGGCAAAACCGAATGCTACCGCGAATACCTGACCTTTATGGCGCAGTCTCAGGAGCAATTTATTATTGCACCGGGGGTGAAGGGAATGGTGATGTTGGTATTTACCCTGCCGTCTTTTGATCGGGTTTTTAAAATAATCAAAGATGAATTCGCTCCGCAGAAAGAGGTCACCCAGGCGCAGGTAATGGCCTGCTATCAGTTGGTGAAAGAACATGACCGTGTTGGCCGTATGGCCGATACCCAAGAGTATGAGAACTTTGTGGTCGATAAGGCGCGCATCAGCCCGGCACTCCTGGCGGAGTTGCAGCGTGAAGTGCCAGAGAAGCTGGAGGATCTTGGCGATCGCATAGTTATCAAACATCTGTATATGGAACGGCGGATGACGCCGCTGAACCTGTATCTGGAGCAGGCCGACGAGCAGCAGATGCATGATGCTATTGAAGAGTATGGCAATGCGATTAAACAGCTGGCTGCCGCCAACATCTTCCCCGGCGATATGCTGTTCAAGAATTTCGGCGTGACTCGCCATGGCCGTGTGGTGTTCTACGACTATGATGAAATTTGCTATATGACCGAGGTGAATTTCCGTGATATCCCGCCACCGCGCTATCCGGAGGATGAACTGGCCAGTGAACCCTGGTACAGCATTTCACCTAACGACGTCTTCCCCGAAGAGTTCCGCCATTTCCTTTGTGGTGACAGGCGTATTCGGAAAGTCTTTGAAGAAATGCATAGCGATCTGTTTGAAGCGGATTATTGGCGAGGGCTGCAGCAACGCATCAAGGATGGCCATGTAGAAGATGTATTCGCCTACCGTAAAAAACGCCGATTCAGCCAGCGGTTGCCTTCAGGTTATGTGGCGGCTGCCATTGAGCAGGCCGGTTGAAAGTGGGGCCCTGCAATCTGGGCCCCGACTGGGTTAAAAGGCGATGCAGCAAGCACCCTGTTCCGCACCGGAAAGTTGGCTGCGTAAAGCACCGAACAACTCACGGCCACTTCCGACACGTTGATTGCTCAAGTCTGGCTGGGCTGATTCACGTCGTGCAAGCTCTGCTTCATCAACCAGCAGTTGCAGCTCGCCAGTGCGGCCATTCACGCGGATTACGTCACCTGGTTGTACTTTTGCCAGCAGACCGCCGGTGTAGGCTTCCGGGGTGACGTGGATCGCCGCAGGGACTTTGCCAGAAGCGCCAGACAGGCGGCCATCGGTCACCAACGCTACCTTGAAACCACGATCCATCAACACGCCGAGCGGTGGCATCAGTTTATGCAGTTCCGGCATGCCATTGGCCTGTGGGCCCTGGAAGCGCACCACCACCACACAATCCTGGTTCAGCTTACCGGCTTCGAAGGCGGGCACGATATCGTGCTGGCTTTCAAACACTATCGCCGGGGCTTCGATAATCTGGTTATTGGCAGGCACCGCCGAAGTTTTCATAACTGCCCGCCCAAGGTTACCGCAAAGCAACTTGGTCCCACCATGATGCTCGAAAGGGGAGGTGACGCTGGCAATAACGTTGTCGTCTAAAGAACTTTCCGCCCCTTCACGCCAGGCTAGCTGCCCATTGTTCAGCCAGGGTTCTTGGGTATAGCGCTCCAGCCCGAAACCGGCAACGGTATGCACATCCTGATGCAACAGGCCGTTGTTCAGCAGTTCACGTACCACCAGTTGTACGCCTCCTGCAGCCTGGAACTGGTTGATATCCGCCGGGCCGTTGGGATAGATACGGCACAGCAGAGGGACTACATCGGAAAGCTCAGAGAAATCATCCCAGTTAATGATGATTCCCGCGGCCCGCGCCATCGCTACCATATGCATGGTCAGGTTGGTTGACCCTCCAGTAGCCAGCAGCGATACGATACCGTTGACCACGACTTTTTCATCCACCAGTTGGCCTATTGGCAGATAATTACCGGCGGTTTCGGTCAGGCGCGTCACCTGGCGGGCTGCGGCATCATTCAGGGCCTCACGCAGTGGTGTATCCGGGTGGATGAAGGAGGCACCGGGCAGGTGTAGCCCCATGACCTCCATGATCATCTGGTTGGTGTTGGCGGTGCCGTAGAAGGTACAGGTACCTATACCGTGGTAAGAAGCGGCCTCTGCTTCCAGCAGGGCGTGGCGGTCGGCTTTGCCTTCGGCATACAGCTGGCGCACCCGCACTTTCTCTTTATTTGGCAACCCGCTGCTCATTGGCCCGGCGGACACAAATATTGCGGGGAGATGGCCGAAGGACAGGGCCGACATCACCAACCCCGGCACAATCTTGTCACAGATCCCCAGGAACAATGCCCCATCGAACATATTGTGCGAAAGCCCAATGGCGGCTGACATGGCAATCACATCGCGGCTCATCAACGAAAGTTCCATACCGTCCTGCCCTTGCGTCACGCCATCGCACATGGCGGGGACGCCACCGGCAACCTGGCCCACCGCCCCGACCTGGTGCAACGCCTGTTTCAGCCGTTGCGGATAGCTTTCATAAGGCTGGTGGGCGGAGAGCATATCGTTGTAGGCGGTAATGATGGCGATATCGCTGCGCACCATATTTTTTAGTGCATTTTTATCTTCGGGCTGACAGGCGGCAAAGCCGTGTGCCAGATTGCCACAGGCTAACTGTGAGCGATGTACGGTCTGCGTTCGGGCAGCGTCGATACGCTCCAGATAGGCAGTGCGGCTGGGTTGCGAACGTTCAATAATGCGTTGTGTAACTCGGGCCAGGGTGTGGCTAATCATACCGTCCTCACATTACAGTCTTGGATATATCGAACGGTATCGGCAATCACTGCATCCAGAGGTTGGTCGATATCGATGCTCTTCACGTCGTTCTCATCGTTACCCGGCTGTTCCAGCGTAGCGAACTGCGTTATCAGCATTTGCGGTTTGAAGAAATGCCCCTTGCGGGCCGCCAGGCGCGCCTCAATCACCGTTAAATCGCCATGCAGATAGATAAACGACAGGTTGCTGTTACCAGCACGCAGCCGATCGCGATAATGCTTTTTCAGCGCAGAACAAACGATAATTGACACCGCATTGGTACGCTGCATGGCAAAGGCGGCATCGTTCAATGCGGCCAGCCAAGGTGCACGATCCTGGTCATTCAACGGTTCGCCGGATGCCATTTTCTGAATATTGCTGCGTGGATGTAGAAAATCACCGTCAAGGAAATTGGCGGATAACTGCTGGGCAACAGCACTGGCGACGGCGGATTTACCACTGCCGGAAACGCCCATAATGACGTAAATTCGGTTCTGGTTGTTGGTCATGGCTTGTTACTCCCCTCCTGCGCTGTATTGCAATGTTACCGGTAACATGTTATCGGTAACATTGTCGGGGAAGTTATTCAAGTTGCAATCGGCTTTAGTCGTCAGGATCGTTAACTGTGATCGATTTCATACTTTTGAGGGGGAGCTAAACAAACTGTCTACCGGGCGTCACAGAAATATAACAGAGGGCTCATCCTGGCCGCCTGGCCAAGATGAGGGCAGGGTGGATCTTAGCGCACACCACCATATTCCAGGCTGATCTCTTTGGCAGCATGGATCACCAGCGCGCCCAGTTCCGTAACACGATCGTCCGTAATGCGCGAAACCGGGCCTGAGATGGAGATGGCCGCAAAGGCTTCGCGATGCTCGTCAAAGATGCAGGCGGCCAGACAGCGCAGGCCAAGGGCATGTTCTTCATCATCGAAGGAAAACCCTTGTTTGCGGATCAGCGCCAGCCCTTCTTTCAGGTTATGTGGCGTCAGCGTGTGCGGGGTATAAGTATGCATACCTTTTTTATGCAGCAACCTGGTGACCTGCTCGTCAGTCATCGTTGCCAGAAAGGCTTTGCCTGCGCCGGACGCATGCATGGGCAGTTTGCCGCCAATCGGCGCAGACATACGCATCAGTGCGGTACATTGCACCTGATCGATAATCACCGCCTGATCTTCAGCTTTATCCATCACCGCCAGGTTGACCGTTTCACCGGATTCTTCCATTAAACGGCGTAGTGTTGGGTGCACCATTGCCAGCAGATTACGGCTTTGCAGGAAACTGCTGCCAACCACAAAAGCATGTGCGCCCATGGTCCACAAGCCAAGATCGCCGACCTGGCGCACAAACCCTTGTTGTTGCATGGTGGTAAGCAGGCGATGAGTGGTGGAATTAGGTAAACCGGCTTGCTGGGCCAGATCGGTCAGCGCGACGTTGCCATGGGCTTCGGCAATAAACTCCAGCAATTTCAGGCCACGAGTCAGTGACTGGACCTGGCCGGTTGCGGCCCCGGCGGCCGGTGCTGCTGTGCGCGGCTTCTTGCCTCGCTTGGCGGGTACGGGTGTGGCCATGATTCACCTTCTATTTTCCGTATGATGGAATTCATTTTCGTTTTTTGAGTGTGAATTGCAAGGTGCTTATCCGCTCATCGGATCTGTTAGCGAGTGAACCTGAAAAACTCTCAATACCCGCTAACATCTTTGCGGTCATAACCTGTGCTAGGATGACCGATACCCGGCGTCTTTCAAGCCGCAGCGTGGTTACCTGCACTCGTTTATCCCAGCCACTGACCTTAGTAAGTTCAGGGGGAACGTGCTGGGCGCCTGGCTGCAACTTGAAATCCATAGGGTATGCAGCATTTGGGTGGTGGTGAAATAGTATCGGGTCGTTTCATTGTGTGAACAATACCGCAGTGGCTTGCAGGATAAAGGGGATAAGTGGTGGTGAATCGAGTGGAACAACTGCGTCAGCAGTTAGCGCAGCGCATTTTAGTGTTGGACGGCGGCATGGGCACCATGATCCAGAGCTATCGCCTGGAGGAGCAGGATTTTCGTGGTGAGCGTTTTACGGACTGGCAAAGCGATCTTAAAGGCAATAATGACCTGCTGGTGCTGACCAAACCCGAAGTGATCACGGCGATCCATAATGCCTATCTGGAGGCGGGTGCCGACATCCTCGAAACCAATACCTTCAACTCGACGACCATCGCGATGGCCGACTACCACATGGAGTCGCTGTCCGCCGAGATTAACTATCAGGCCGCTTTACTGGCCCGTGCCTGCGCCGACGAATGGACCGCGCGTACTCCGGACAAACCTCGTTACGTCGCTGGCGTGCTTGGCCCGACCAACCGCACTGCCTCTATTTCGCCGAACGTTAACGACCCGGCCTTCCGTAATGTCTCCTTTGACCTGCTGGTAGACGCGTATCGTGAATCAACCCGCGCGTTGGTCGAAGGGGGCGTCGATCTGATCATGATCGAAACCATCTTCGATACCCTGAACGCCAAAGCGGCGGCCTTTGCGGTGGAAACCGAGTTTGAAGCGTTGGGCGTGACATTGCCGATCATGATTTCCGGCACTATCACCGACGCCTCTGGCCGTACCCTCTCCGGCCAGACCACGGAAGCGTTCTACAATTCACTGCGTCACGTCAAACCACTGACCTTTGGCCTGAACTGTGCCCTTGGCCCAGATGAACTGCGCCAATATGTGGCGGAGCTGGCGCGTATTTCTGAAAGCTATGTGACGGCGCACCCGAACGCCGGTTTGCCCAATGCTTTTGGTGAATACGACCTTGATGCTGAAGAAATGGCTAAACAGGTCGGGGAATGGGCGCAGGCCGGATTCCTCAATATCATCGGTGGTTGCTGTGGCACCACTCCGGCACATATCGCTGCGATGGCCAAAGTGGTGGAGGGCGTGACACCACGACAGTTGCCAGAGTTACCGGTGGCCTGCCGTCTGTCCGGCCTGGAGCCGCTGAATATTGATGCCAAATCGCTGTTCGTCAACGTCGGTGAACGTACCAACGTGACCGGTTCAGCACGTTTCAAACGGCTGATCAAAGAAGAGAAATACAACGAGGCGCTGGATGTTGCGCGCCAACAGGTAGAAAGTGGCGCCCAAATCATCGATATCAATATGGATGAGGGGATGCTCGACGCCGAAGCGGCGATGGTGCGTTTTCTCAACCTGATTGCAGGTGAACCGGATATCGCCCGCGTGCCGATCATGATCGACTCCTCCAAGTGGAGCGTGATTGAGCAGGGCCTGAAATGCATTCAGGGCAAAGGCATCGTCAACTCTATCTCGATGAAAGAGGGCGAAGAGGCCTTTATCCATCACGCCAAACTGGTGCGCCGCTATGGGGCCGCTGTGGTGGTGATGGCTTTCGACGAAGTCGGCCAGGCCGATACCCGTGAACGCAAGTTCCAGATTTGCCGTCGTGCCTACCAGATCCTGACCGAACGTGTTGGCTTCCCGCCGGAAGACATCATTTTTGACCCCAATATTTTTGCCGTCGCCACCGGTATTGATGAGCATAACAACTATGCCGTCGACTTTATCGAGGCCTGCGCCGACATCAAAGCCCATCTGCCACACGCCATGATTTCCGGCGGCGTTTCCAACGTTTCATTCTCTTTCCGTGGCAACGATCCGGTTCGCGAGGCGATCCACGCGGTGTTCTTGTACCACGCGATCCGCAGCGGTATGGATATGGGGATCGTCAACGCCGGCCAGTTGGCAATCTACGACGATCTGAGCACCGAACTGCGTGAAGCCGTAGAGGATGTGATCCTCAATCGCCGCCAGGACGGCACCGAGCGTTTGCTGGAGCTGGCAGAGAAATACCGTGGCAGCAAAGACAGTGAAATAGCGGTGCAGCAGGCCGAATGGCGTGGCTGGCCGGTGGTAAAACGCCTGGAGTATTCGCTGGTCAAAGGCATTACCGAATTTATCGAATCAGACACCGAAGAGGCGCGTCAGCAAGCGGATCGCCCGATCGAAGTGATCGAAGGGCCGCTGATGGCCGGGATGAACGTGGTAGGTGACCTGTTTGGCGAGGGCAAAATGTTCCTGCCGCAGGTGGTAAAATCGGCCCGCGTAATGAAACAGGCAGTGGCTTATCTTCAGCCCTACATTGAAGCCAGCAAGCAGCAAGGCACAACGGCGGGTAAAATTTTGCTGGCGACGGTGAAGGGGGATGTGCATGACATCGGCAAGAATATTGTCGGCGTGGTGCTGCAATGTAACAACTACGAAATTATCGATCTGGGTGTGATGGTGCCGACGGACAAAATCCTGAAAACCGCGCGCGAAGAGAAAGTGGACATCATCGGCCTGTCTGGCCTGATCACCCCGTCGCTGGATGAGATGGTGAACGTGGCGAAAGAGATGGAGCGCCAGGGCTTTACCTTGCCGCTGCTGATCGGCGGTGCCACCACTTCCAAAGCGCATACCGCAGTGAAGATCGAACAGAACTACAGCGGCCCGACCACCTATGTGCAGAACGCCTCACGCACCGTTGGTGTAGTCTCTGCGCTGCTGTCAGATAGCCAGCGGGATGAGTTTGTCGCCCGCACACGCAAAGAGTACGAAACCGTGCGTATCCAGCATGCACGTAAAAAACCGCGAACAGCGCCGGTCAGCCTGCAACAAGCGCGGGATAACGCCATGGTGCTGGATTGGGAAAACTACCAGCCACCGGTACCGAACCAGTTGGGCGTATTCCCGGTGGAAGTTGGAATCAATACCTTGCGTCACTACATCGACTGGACACCGTTCTTTATGACCTGGTCGCTGGCGGGCAAATACCCACGCATTCTGGAAGATGAAGTGGTGGGGGAAGAAGCCAAGAAGTTGTTCCAGGATGCCAATCAGATGCTGGATATGCTGGCCGCCACCGGCAGCCTCAACCCGCGTGGCGTCTATGGCCTGTTCCCGGCCAACCGCGTTGGGGATGATGTGGAAGTGTACCGCGATGAAAGCCGCGAAGAGGTGCTGGTGGTTAGCCGCCATCTGCGTCAGCAAACGGAAAAAACCGACTTCCCGAATTACTGCCTGGCCGACTTTGTGGCGCCAAAAAGCAGCGGTAAGGCCGACTATTTTGGCGCATTCGCCGTGACGGGCGGCTTGGAAGAAGATGAACTGGCAGCGGCCTATGATGCCAGGCACGATGATTATAATAAAATCATGGTCAAAGCCCTGTCCGATCGCCTGGCGGAAGCCTTTGCCGAATACCTGCATGAGCAGGTACGAAAGCTGCACTGGGGCTTTGCCGCCGATGAAAATCTGAGTAACGAAGAGCTGATCCGGGAGAATTACCAAGGTATTCGCCCGGCGCCTGGTTATCCTGCCTGCCCGGAACACACTGAAAAAGCGGAAATATGGCAATTGCTGGATGTTAACCGCCATACCGGCATGAAACTGACAGAATCCTTCGCCATGTGGCCGGGCGCTGCGGTTTCTGGCTGGTATTTCAGCCATCCGCAGAGCAAGTATTTTGCCGTGGCACAGATCCAACGCGATCAGGTCGAGGACTATGCGCAGCGTAAGGGAATGAAGATCGGCGACGTTGAGCGCTGGTTGGCCCCGAATCTGGGCTACGATGCGGATTAATTGCTATACCCGCCGTCTTTCAAGCGGCAGCGTTGTTGGCTGCTGCAAGAAAGAATGGAGTGAGAGGGGCCGGTAACGCCGGTGTTGGATCGGGTTTTATCCAAGGGAATATATCGCGTGTCTATCGTCGAACTGTTAACGCTGCATCCGGTGATCGCAGCGGTAAAAGATAATGAGAGCCTGCAGATTGCGGTGAAGTCGGACTGCCAGATCATCTCGGTACTTTACGGCAATATCTGCAATATTGGCCGTATCGTGCAGCAGATCAAGGAAGCCGGGAAATATGCTTTTGTGCATGTTGATTTGTTGGAAGGCAGCTCCAACAAGGAGATCGTGATTAATTTCCTGAAAATTGTCACGGCGGCCGATGGCATCATCAGCACCAAGGCCTCCATGGTGAAAGCGGCGCGTCAGCACGGTTTTTACGCCATCCACCGGCTGTTTATCATGGACTCAATTTCCTTTCACAATATCGACAAACAGGTGGCGCAATCGACGCCGGACTGCATTGAGATCCTGCCGGGTTGCATGCCAAAGGTGTTAGGCTGGGTAGCGGAAAAAATCGATTTGCCGATTATTGCCGGTGGCCTGGTATGTGATGAAGATGATGCGCAAACCGCGCTGGGGGCTGGGGCGATAGCCGTAGCGACCACTAATCACGAAGTATGGAAGCTGAAGCTGTAATCAAGGGGCACCGCACGTAGGTGCCCCCTCTCTTTTAGTCGACCAACGGACTTAGCGCCTGTAGCAGCGGGTCCAGGTGTTTGTTCACTTGCTGATACACCTGCTGGTTCAACTGATTGTAGAACCGATGATTATCATTATTAGGTGCAAAACTGTCCCCCATGTGTACCAGCTTCTGCGCTGCCTGCTCATAATCACTGAAGACATTCACCGCCATCCCGGCGTTGATAGCACAACCCACCGCTGCCGAGCCTTTCATCAGATTACGGCTGGTGGGGATGCCAAACACATCGGCAAAAATCTGCATAAACAGATCGCTATTGGCGCCTCCACCGGAAATTATCAGGCTTTTGAACGGTGTTTTCAGCTCCAACGCCATCTTGTCCATGTGATTTTTCATGGTGAAGGCGATGCCTTCCATCACCGAACGGTACATATGGGCGCGGGTATGGCGGCCATCAAAGCCAATCATGGCCCCTTTTCGGAATTCGGCCTCTGATGGCGGTGCCCAGTCGTGGACGGTGATCAGGCCTTCACAACCGGCCGGGATGCGTTCGGCTTCCTGGTTCAACAATTCCTCAATACTGACGCCGGCATCATGAGCGTCTGACATGGCTGCTGCGCCAAATTGATCGCGGAACCAACTGATGGTCCACATGCCACGGCGTACACCCATGCATTCATACAGATAGCGGCCAGGGATGGAGGCCTGGAAAGGCCAGAAATTCTGTGCATCTTTTACGTTAGCATGGCCGTGTACCATCGCACCGATATAGGTGCCGAGAGAAATCAGTGCCACGCCTTCATCCAGCGAGCCTGCACCCAGCGCCTCCACCGCTTTATCATGCGCGGTAGCGACAACCGGAATACCGGCAGGTACACCAAGCTGCTGGGCAACCTGTTGGGTGATATGCCCGAGCACTTCACCCGGTTTCACCACGTCCAACACCATGCTGTGGGTGAGATTACAGCTTTCCCAAGCGGCAGGATCGGTGCTCCAATCCAGTGTGTCATTATCCATTGGCCACCAGCCAATGTAGTTGGCGCAGGTGTCTTTAAACTCACCGGTCAGGCGATGGGTAATGTAACCGGAAGTGGTGGTCACATAGCGCATGCCCTGATAGGCATCGATATATTCGTAAGGCTTGTTCAGGCGCTTGTCCATCCAGTTAATCACCGGGTAGGCCAGCTCACCGTCGGCCTTCAGCAGTACCCGGCAGCACCGCACGATGCAAATACCCATTGCCAGAATGTCCTGCGGCTTGCCGCCACGGTCGCCAAAACGCTGCATAGCCCGGCGGAATGCCACTTTGAGCGAATCCCACAAATCGTCATCCGGGTGTTCTGCCAGCAGCGGTGCCGGGATATCCATTTTCCGTAGTTGCTGCTTCCCTTCACAAATTGCGTTGCCGTCCAGATCAAAAATAACCACTTTTGCGCTCTGGGTGCCGACGTCCACACCCATCAGGTACTTGCTCTTCATGTCGCCAACTCCTTGAGATAATTATTCGGTCACCGGCAGTGCGGTTGTATTTTTGGCACCGGAGCGTTTGATGTTGTTAAACAGCAGGAAGGTGAACACCACCACCAGGCTGGTCGCGCCTAATCCCATCAGCCACATATTGTGATAGGCCTCGGCGGCGGGCAGCGTGTCTTGCCAATGGCCGATAATGGGGTAGACAAACACATCGGGCAGGAAGCCGATAACAGAACAGATCCCCACGGTGGTACCCATAATATATTTCGGCGTTCTGGCCTCACCGATGCAGGCAAAATACAGCCCGCGTGAGGCATAACAGGTGAATGCCAGCAGCAGGATCAGGCCGATACCAACGGCTACCGAGGTTGGGTTCTGGTTGGTGATCAGCAGGACGGCCAGGGTCGCGATACTCACCAGAGCCAGTAACTGAATGGCACGTGTTGGCGATTTCAGCCTCGTGTAAGTGGTGATCAACCCACCCAGCGGCCCGCATATGGCACGGAAGATTTTGTTGATGACGATCCCCATGTAACTGGCGGCAACCAGGGTCATACCGTACATTTCGGTCAGGTAATTGGTGGAGTAGCTGAGAATGGCGTAAATGGTATAAACGCCGAAGATGATCATGCTGCAATACCAGGTGGTACTGATTTTAAGCACCGAGACGATATCGCTCAGGCTGAATTGGCGTGGTTTTTCTTCCGTGGCGCTGGTGGTAAAACCGTCACTGACAAAGAACCAGCACAGAATACCCAGCAGAATATAAACGCCGCTGTAGATCAGGATCACCGCCTTCAGGCTATTCGGGTTTTCCGGTGCGAACAGCGAGAAAATCCACATGGTGAATACCGCCAGGGCCATCACGCCAACGCCGCGCAACCCTTCCATCCACCCCATGATCTTTCCTTGCTCTTCATGGTTGCCGAGCAGCGATGCCGCCTTGATGGAAACGGACCACAGCAACAGGATGGTGGTGACAGCAAAGGCAACCTGGATCAGGATCATCACCCAGAATGGAGGGTAAACCGCCATCACCAGCCCCAATAAACCGGTAGCTATCATGGCGAAGGTCATCATCTTCTTATGGGAGAACTTATCGGCAATGACCCCACTGGGGGCATACAGAATAATTGCGGTAATACCGAATGTACTCATAATTAACCCGATTTCGGTATTAGAGAATCCCATAAATTTGGCCATGGGTATCTGATAAATATAACGCAGATAGGCCAGATCGAAACTTACTCCGCCGCTGATACTTATTATTGCGAGCGTTAACCAACGGTGGGAATTGGATTTTTCCATGGTGAAGTTCCGCATGGATTTACCTTGGTTATTGTCAATATTCAGTTTTTTTAACTGAAATTAACATTTATTGGGTAAATCGCGTTAAACAAAAAAAGAGAAAAGCAATCTTCCCGCCAGGCAGGAAGTTACTTTTCTCTTCGTCTCTTTCAGTAACTGCGGTAATAAATAACATGTTGCTGCTCAATTCATCTGTGAGAGTTATCACAAAATGAAGGGAGACCGACTGGCTTAAATCTGATTGCGCATTAATTCATCGGTTAATTTGCAGTAAATAAGTGATAATTATCAGCAAAAATCACCAGGAAATGAAATTGTGATTAGTGTCACGGAATAATACTGAGCGGTTGTGTTACTTTTTTTGCCAGTTACTAGAGACAATGAGAAAAGTAACTTCTCTGCCAAGTGTGGGGAAGGTTGCTTTTCTCTTTTTTTGCGTTTTTTTCAGACCAAGGGGCAGGACCATGTCATTAAACGCGTTAAATGAGTTCTCATTAGATTTCTTCTCGCTGAAAGGCAAAACCGCCATTGTGACCGGTGGCAACAGTGGTCTGGGTCAGGCATTTGCCATGGCGCTGGCCAAGGCTGGTGCCAATCTGTTTATTCCTAGCTTTATTATGGATAAGGGGAAACCCGCGAACTCATTGAACAACAAGGGGTTAAGGTTGAGTTCATGCAGGTTGATATCACGGAAAAAGGCGCCCCTGCCAGAGTGATCGCCCAGTGTCTGGAGACCTTTGGTTCAGTGGATATTCTGGTGAACAACGCCGGGATCTGTAAGCTGAACAAGGTATTGGATTTTGGCCGCGATGATTGGGATCCGATGATTGACATCAACCTGACCGCCGCATTTGAATTGAGCTATGAAGCAGCGAAAATCATGATCCCGAAAAAGCAGGGGAAAATAATTAATATTTGCTCTTTATTCTCTTATCTTGGCGGCCAGTGGTCACCGGCTTATTCGGCAACCAAACATGCGTTGGCCGGTTTCACCAAGGCCTATTGTGATGAGTTGGGGCAATATAATATTCAGGTGAATGGTATTGCACCGGGTTATTATGCGACTGATATTACGGTTGAAACACGTAAAAACCCAGAAACCAATAAGCGTGTGCTTGATCATATTCCTGCCAACCGTTGGGGTGAAACACAGGACCTGATGGGCGCAATGGTGTTTTTAGCCAGTCGCGCATCCGATTATGTCAACGGTCATTTATTGGTTGTCGATGGTGGTTATTTGGTTCGTTAAGTCAGAGGAGGGGTTCCTTTTAATTTTAATTGCATTTCCTTTATCTATTCTTATATCAAGAAGGGTTGATTATGTCTTTATCTCGTGAAGAAATTGTTGTTCAGCTGAAAGAAATTGTTGGTCCGGAGCGGGTTATTACCGACGAAAAAGTGCTGCAAAAAAACAGCGTAGACCGCTTCAGGAAATATGCTGATATTCACGGTGTATTTACTCAGCCGTTGCCAGCCGCCGTAGTGAAACTGGCTGATACCCAACAGGTGTCTGCTGTGCTGGCGTTTATGAATCAGCACGGTATCAACGGCGTGCCGCGCACCGGGGCTTCGGCTACCGAAGGCGGACTGGAGACGGTGGTGAAGAATTCGGTGGTGCTGGATGGCTCCGCAATGAACAAAGTCATCAGCATCGATATCCGTAATATGCAGGCGACGGCACAGTGCGGAGTACCGCTAGAAGTGCTGGAAAATCAATTGCGTGCCCAAGGATATACGACCGGCCACTCTCCGCAATCCAAACCGTTGGCGCAAATGGGCGGCCTGGTAGCGACGCGCAGTATTGGCCAGTTCTCCACGCTTTACGGGGCGATTGAGGACATGGTGGTTGGGTTGGAGGCCGTATTCCCGAATGGCAATATCACCCGCATTAAAAACGTGCCGCGTCGTGCGGCTGGGCCAGATATTCGCCATGTGATTATCGGCAACGAAGGCGCACTGTGCTTTATCACCGAAGTGACGGTGAAAATCTTCAAATATATGCCGGAAAACAACCTGTTCTACGGCTATATCCTCGACAACATGCAAACCGGTTTCAACATCCTGCGTGAAGTGATGGTTGAAGGTTATCGCCCTTCGATTGCCCGCCTGTATGACGCAGAAGACGGAACCCAACACTTTACCCATTTTGCCGAGGGCAAATGTGTGATGATCTTTATGGCCGAAGGGGCGAAAGGGATCGCGCAGGCCACCGGTGCCGGTATTGAAGAGATTGTGCAGCGTTACCCGGAATGTAAGCGGGTCGACAGCAAGCTGATTGAAACCTGGTTCAACAACCTTAACTGGGGACCGGATAAAGTTGCCGCAGAGCGCGTGCAGATTATGAAGACCAACAATATGGGCTTCACCACCGAAGTGTCTGGCGACTGGGGCAGCATCAATACCATTTACGAGAATGTGATCCGCCGTATCCGTGAAGAGTTTCCTCATGCCGATGATATCACTATGCTTGGTGGCCACTCGTCACACAGTTACATCAACGGCACCAATATGTACTTTGTGTATGACTACAATGTGGTGGGCTGCAAGCCGGAAGAGGAGATCGACAAATACCATAACCCACTGAATAAAATCATAGTGGAAGAAACCATCAAACAGGGCGGTTCGATGGTGCATCACCACGGTATCGGTAAGCACCGGGTACACTGGACCAAGGATGAACACGGCAGTGCTTACTATATCCTCAAGGCGCTGAAAGAAGTGTACGACCCTAATGGCATCATGAACGCGGGCACTATTTATCCGATTGAAAAATAATCATCATTTATAACCATCGTTTGATGGTTAGCCTGTCTCGGTGTAGGGAAATGCCCTCTTGTCAGTGATTCGGCAAATCGGTATGTCCCTCACCCTAACCCGCTCCCGCAGGAGGAAGGTTAGGGCGAGGGGCATATCACTTGAGCTGAACCTCTCATTGCGATCCTTATAAAGGAAAAGGCCTCATGTTATGCAATGCGTTTTCGCGCTGAAATAAGGGGGTAACGATGGCACCTCGACCGCCTCAACAAGTGCGCATGGATGATATTCCGCTTAACGGTTTCCATCTGAAAATGGCGGGGCTGACTTTTGGCGCTCATCTTACCGACGGCTATGTGCTGGGGGTCATTGGTTTTGCGCTGGCCCAGCTAAGACCGCAGATGGCACTGACGCCGTTTTGGGAAGGGATGATTGGCAGCTCGGCACTGATTGGTCTGTTCCTGGGGAGCCTGATACTGGGTTGGATTTCTGACCATATAGGCCGTCAGAAAATTTTCAGTTTCAGTTTCGTCATCATCACCCTGGCCTCGGTGATGCAATTTTTTGCTACCACTCCGGAACAGTTGTTCTGGCTGCGGGTGCTGGTGGGGATTGGGCTGGGAGGTGATTACGCCGTCGGCCATACCATGCTGGCCGAATTCTCGCCGCGCAAACACCGGGGGATCCTGTTGGGATCGTTCAGTGTGATCTGGACACTGGGCTATGTCGCAGCCGGTTTTGTCAGCCATTTACTTACCGATCTGGGGCCAGATGCCTGGCGTTGGTTACTGGCCTCCAGCGCCGTTCCGGCATTGCTGATTATGCTGTTGCGCATCGGTACGCCGGAGTCGCCTCGCTGGTTGATGCGCAAAGGGCGGATAGCCGAAGCTCATCGGGTGGTGCGGCGCTGTTTTGGCCCGCATGTGGTGCTGAATGACGAAATCCCGCTAGAAACCGCACGCCATATTCACACCTTATTCTCGACGCGCTACTGGCGGCGCACTGCCTTTAACAGCCTGTTCTTTGTCTGTTTGGTGATCCCCTATTTTGCCATCTACACCTTCTTGCCTTCGATCCTTACCAGCCTGGGGCAGAGTCAGAATTTTGCTACCGACCTGCTGCTTAACGGCTTGCTCATGGTCGGAGCCTTGGTGGGGATTGTTTTCACCCAATGGTTGCCACGCCGCCGTTTCCTGATCGGTGCGTTCTGGATCCTGGCGCTGAGTTTAGGGGTATTGGCGTTTGTGCCGCCAGGGCAGGGGGCGATGCTGCTGCTGTTTGCCTTGTTTACCCTGACTATTTCCGCGGTCAGTAATCTGGTTGGCGTATTCCCTGCTGAGAGTTTCCCGACCGATATCCGTTCATTAGGCGTCGGTTTTGCTACTTCGATGAGCCGTCTGGGGTCAGCCATTGGCACCGCTTTGTTGCCGATGTCGATGATCTCTCTGGGTTTGCAGAGCACCATGCTGATCTTGACGGGGGTACTGGTGCTGGGGGCGGTGGTATCCATCTTATGGGCACCGGAAACCAAAGATATGACGCTGGTGGGGGCTTCCTCGGTAAAGCCGGTAAGTGTCCACTGACAGGAGGAACGGATGAACCTGCTATTGGCGATTAAGGTCGCGCCGGATCTGGGCATGCTGGCGCAGTCTGACTGGCAGCCGGATGAACAGTTGCAGATAGACACCAGTTTTGCCCGGCGGTTGCTGAGTGGTTATGACGAATGTGCTGCGGAAATGGTACTGATGCTGCGCGAAAAGATGGAACTCAGCCTCAGCGTGCTGACGGTAGCGGATGCGATGGCTGAACCCGTCCTGAAGCAACTGCTGGCGTTGGAGTATCAGCAAGCGGTGCGCATTGAACTCCCTGCGGATTGGGATCTGCGCTTTAACCCAGCCGCGATTGCCGCGTTGACTGCGGCTTATCAGGAAAAGGTTGGGGCGCAGTCGGTGATCGTCATGGGGGCACAAAGTATTGAGGGGCAAAGCGGCCAGACTCCTTTGATGCTGGCGGAACGACTGGGGTGGCCTTGCCTTACCGGTGTTTGCCAGCTTGCTCCGGCTGCCGAAGCCGGGGCTTTGCAAGTGACCCGGCAAAGCGCTTATGGCCTGGAGGTGATGATCGTGAAACCCCCTTTGGTGCTGGTGGTGGGTAACTCACAACAGGCGAGTGCATTAAGAGTGCCTACGCTGAAACAAAAATTGGCGGCAGGCAGACGGCAGATCCAGCGTTTGTCGCCTGCCGATCTGGGCGTAACGATGTTACCGCCCGGTAATCTGCGCTTATGTGACTTGACGCCGATGGAACACCGGCGTGCCGGGGTGCTGATTGAGGGGGACACGGTGGCGCAGAAAGTGCAGCGGCTGTGCCAGGATTATCTCAGCGAACGGTGGTCATCATGAATATTGCGGTGATCCTGGATGCTGATATCGCCGATTTTTATGTGCAGGCTGGCCAGATCAATCGTTTTTTGCAATTGAGCGAGCTTAGCGCCGAGAGCCTGGAACTGTGGTTATTCAGTCGTGAAACGCCGCAGAGCCTGCCACGCCTGGAGGGTAAGCTGGGGCAAATACGCTGGGTTGCCGCTTCTCGCCTGGCGGAGGTGAGGCTCGCGGTGTTGGAACAGATGCAGCAGGCCTTCGCGCCGCAGTTATTGCTGTTTGCGGGCGATGAGGGCGGGGAATTGGCAACGCGCCTGGCGTGCCGGAGCGCGGGGGCGGCCTGCTGTGCGGTTGAACAGGCGCAGGTCTCCGCTGATCAATGCCGGGTAACGAAGGCGACCTACAGCAACCATCTCTCAGCAGAATTGATGATGGCGCGGGCGCCGTGGTGCCTGAGCGTGGCCCGTAACGGTGTCGCCAGTGCGGAAATATTGCCGGGGCCCGTCTTCGTGGAACGCTTTCAACCAGCAGAACTCCCTGAGGCACCCTGGGTGCTGGCATCAACCAGCGCCCCTGCACAGCAAGTGTCACCACTTAATCAGGCTCGCTATGTTTTGGCTATCGGGGAAGGGGCTGGCAGTATTCAGAACGTAGCCCATTTGCAGCAGTTGGCCACGCGACTGGGCGCGGAGTTGGCCGCCAGCAGGCCGGTAGTGATGAATGCCTGGTGCGAAATGGATCGTTTGCTGGGGATGTCCGGCGCTATCATCGCCCCCGAGGTCTGTATTGCCGCCGGGGCTTCCGGTGCGCCAGCGTTTATTATGGGTATTCGCCACAGCAAGCTGATTGTGGCGGTCAACCAGGATCCGCAGGCGGCTATTTTTGCACAGGCAGACGTAGGTATTGTTGGTGATATGCACGAAGTGTTAGAAGCGTTAGCCAATGTCCTTTAGCCAAAACGGAACTCAATTCCCTGGCCTGCATCGGGATAGCGCCAGCGGGCAATAACCGCCTCCCCGCACAGCAGGCGACAGGTGCCGCACTCCAGGCAACCATGCACGTCAAAGTGCAGGCTGCCGTCCGGTTGGAACTGATACAGTCCTGCTGGGCAGGCGATCACCAAGCGCATCAGCATCAGGCGGTCCTGCGCATCGGCCAGGATGATGTGCGGGTTGGCAGTATCCACCTGATAATGGTTGTGGCTCAAATCCGGTTTATTCATAAACTGCGCATTCCATTGACGGTATCTTTCAGTAATTGCCTCAGGCCGATACGGCGAGCATGGCGCCACAGCAGCTTGCGTAGTGGCGTGGGGGCACTGCCATTGACTTCAAACATCTCTTGCAGCACAGCGGCTGCCAACTGTGGGTAGCGGGTGAACCAGTGTGGCGACTGCAACATCACTTCCGGCAGGCGGCGATATTGTTGGATCAGCGCCCAGAGCGCGCTTTGCTGTAATCGCCGTGGATAGTGAAGCGGTTCTTGCCCGGCAATCAGGGTTTCGGCCGCCGTTTGCGCTGACAGCATCGCCAGATCCATCCCCCGCACGGTATGACCGGTATTGATACACAGGCGCGCAGCGTCGCCAACCAGCAGATAACCCGGGCCACACAGTGGCGGCATGCTGTGTGCGCCACCTTCGGGTATCAGATGAGCACTGTATTCGCGCAGTTCGGTATTTTTCAGCAATGGCTGCACCGCCGGGTGTTGCTTGAATTGTTGCAGCATCTGCGGCAGGGCTATTTTACTGTCTGTAAGGCTGGAAAGGTTGCACACCACGCCGAGCGACAGGCTATCGCGGTTGGTATACAGAAAACCTCCGCCGACTTTCCCTTGCGTGGGTTGGCCAGCGAATAGCCAGGCGCAACCCTGGTCATTTTCCAGTAAGAAACGCTCTTCCAGCCGCTCGCGGGGTAAGGCCAACACTTCTTTAACGCCGATAGCCATCGTTGATATTGCTGGTTTGGCCTGTAACCCCGCATGTTCACTCAGCAGCGTGTTGGCCCCTTCCGCCAGGATCACCGTTTTGGCAAATAACGCTTCACCTGCCGCCATAACGCCCACAACCCGGCCTTGCCGCACGATAAGCTCATCAACCAGTGCGCCTGTCAGGCATTGTGCACCCGCGGCTTGCGCCTGTTCCATCAGCCAGGGATCAAAGCGGGCGCGCAACAGGCTGTGCGAGCAGGGCAAGGTATGGCGGTAATCCAGCGTCACTGCACTATCGCCATTAATCAGCGAAAGTTTTTCCTGCGTGATATGGCGTTCAAGCGGAGCTGTAGCGGCAAAATCCGGGATCAACTGCGCCAGGGCGTGAGTATATAAACGGCCACCGCTGATGTTTTTACTGCCCGCCTGGCTGCCACGCTCCAATAACAGGGTGTTGATGCCAGCCCGAGCCAGCAGCAAAGCGGCAGTGCAGCCCGCGATGCCACCGCCAACGATAATGGTCTCAAAACCAAGTTGTTCCATCGGCATTCTATCTCCTGGGCTGGTATGCCAAGCAGGATAACAGTTGCGCTCCAGGGTTCATTGATTCCGCACAGTTTTTATGCCGTGAGTCTGCGTGCTTAACCCCCTGCGGCCGATTGACGCCCGGTGGCAAT
Organism: Serratia sp. L9; assembly: GCF_050632285.1. Classification (NCBI taxonomy): domain Bacteria; kingdom Pseudomonadati; phylum Pseudomonadota; class Gammaproteobacteria; order Enterobacterales; family Yersiniaceae; genus Serratia; species Serratia sp. L9. The sequence goes on from NZ_CP192591.1 coordinate 1,633,134, forward strand.
GAAATTGCGCTACAATTGGAGACTGTTGCTTTACGGGAAGTTGCATGATTTCGCTGAGGTATTTCTCGATAACAACCAAGTGAACACTTTTTTGAAAGGTTCCAGCGGTCAGCAGCCCGTTCCCGCTATCCTGCCGAATTGACGCCTGGCAGGCGGGATAGCCTGTTATATCCAGCCGGGCGTTAATGGAGCGTTCCTTCCGTGTTGACCCTTCTGAACCTGCTTTCTGCCATCGCCATGCTGGTGTGGGGAACTCACATCGTACGTACCGGGATCATGCGGGTCTATGGCGCCAATTTGCGCCAGGTCTTGAGCAGCAGTATAGAAAAAACCTTTGGCCTTTGTAGCCGGGATTGGTGTGACTGCGCTGGTGCAAAGCAGTAACGCGACCGCGTTGCTGGTTTCTTCTTTTGTTGCACAAGGACTGGTGGGGCTCGGGCCTGCTCTGGTGATCATGCTGGGCGCCGATGTGGGTACTGCCATCATGGCGCGGGTACTGACTTTCAATCTCTCCTGGCTTTCGCCGCTGTTGATTTTTGTCGGCGTGATTTTATTCCTCAGCCGTAAGCAGACTCGCGTTGGCCAGATGGGGCGTGTTGCCATTGGCCTGGGCCTGATTGTACTGGCGCTGGAGTTGATCGTAGCCGCAGCCACGCCAATTACGCAGGGGTATGGCGTTAAGGTTATCTTCTCGTCGCTGACCGGCGACGTGATGCTTGATGCGCTGATTGGTGCCCTGTTTGCCATCATCAGTTATTCCAGCCTGGCGGCGGTACTGTTGACCGCGACCTTGACAGCTTCAGGCGTGATTTCTTTACAGGTGGCGCTGTGCCTGGTAATCGGTGCCAACCTGGGTAGCGGCCTGTTGGTGATGCTTAACACCAGCGGCCAGAATGCCGCAGGTCGTCGCGTGGCGTTGGGTAGCCTGCTGTTTAAACTGCTGGGTAGTGCGTTGGTGCTGCCGTTTGTTTCCTTGATTGCGCACGGTATCGAGCGGCTGCCTGGAAATGCAGAAGAGTTGGTGATCTATTTCCACATGTTCTACAACCTGGTGCGTTGCCTGCTTCAGATACCGTTGTCCGGGCCGATGGCGCGTCTATGCGAAACGTGGATCGTCGATGCGCCTTCTGAAGATCCGCGTTTGCGGCCACGCCACCTCGACGTCAGCGCCCTGGATACGCCAAGCCTGGCACTGGTCAACGCGGCGCGGGAAACCCTGCGGATGGGGGATGTGGTTGAGCATATGATGATCCTGCACCATGAAGTGTTGCATGGTAAGCGTATCCAGGCCAAAGAAGTTCGCCGTCTGGACGATGATGTCCACGTGTTGTACACCGCCATCAAGCTCTACCTGGCACAGATCCAGAGGGAAGATCTGGGGGAAGAGGATTCGCGCCGCTGGGCGGAGATCATTGAAATGGCCCTCAACCTGGAACAGGCAGGCGATATCATCGAGCGTATGGCCAGCGATGTGGCGGATCAATCGCATGGTGCGCGCGGATCATTCTCGTCTGAAGGTTTGGCCGAACTCGACCAGTTACATGAAAAACTGACCGATAATTTACGCCTGAGTCTGTCGGTATTTCTCTCCGGGGATATCACCAGTGCCAAGCGGTTACGCCGTGCCAAGCACCGTTTCCGCATCCTGGATCGTCGCTATGCCCACGCGCACGTTGATCGTCTGCATCAGCAAAACGTGCAGAGTATCGAAACCAGCTCGCTCCACCTGGCACTATTGGGGGATATGAAACGGCTTAACTCGCTGTTTTGCGCGGTGGCCTATAACGCGCTTGATCAGGATGAGAAAGACGACGACCGTGACTGGGAGGAAATGCCCGGCAGGCTTTAACCCCTGGGCGTTGACGAACGATGCAGGGCACCAGATAGGCTGGGTGAAGTAAGCTGGAGCTCTTCACCTGTATGGGTGCCCTGTGCCCGATAACCTAACTCCTCCAGCTTACCGCAGGTTCACAATCCTCTCATTTTATAATCCAAATCCTAATGCGATAGTGTGCCTGAGAGGGCAAATGTTGGATTAACGATGTCCTATAAAACAGTTTTTTTGCTGGTTTTGCCGATTTGTTCTAAGAAATTCGTCCCAAACTCATGAGCGATTCCAGAAAATTAGACCGGTATCTTAGGTTTATTATTCCCGCATCATGAAGAATATTTTATGCAGGGGCGGGTTGACCAGAGTATCGTTTGGATAATTCTATAATTAATAATATTATATATCGTTATTTTATTTTTATTAGGTTTGTTATATTTTTATTAATTAATTCAATCTGCATTGTCAATAAATAATTGGATTTTTATTCCGTTATTTCACTTGGTGTTTTGCAGGCGTGAAAGTGTGTTTTAATTTTTAAATGGCTTTGTTAGACTATTGCGGCAATAAACTATGAGCCTGTTTGATTTTAATAGTGTTGCGATTAGGGATTGTGAAATAAAATGGAGGTGGTTTACTGAAGGCTCAAATGCTCAAGAAAATAGCCGGAGCAACAATGCTTTTATCAGCAAGTTGTTTGGCAGGAATGTCTCCCGGTGAAGTTAAGGTAGTTGGCGAAATAATATTGCCCCGTTGTGAGGTTATTGCTCCCAATAATGGGGTATATGATTTTGGGAAAATCAAACTGCCAGAAAATTCAAATAGCTTGCCAGCCTTGACGCAATCATGGCGCGTGAAGTGCGACAGTGCGGCGTATATGGACATTATCCCGGAAGATAACCGGAGCCAATCCACCGGCAATCACGGGGCTGGCTACTTTAGCCTTGGTGGTGGACGTGGCTCTCAGTCTATGGGGAATTACCGATTGGGAATAAGCAATGCTCGCATTGACCGGACGGCGGTAGTACCACAAACCGCCGGTCGTCCTATGGCGCGTGCTGGCATCATGTCACTGCTCCCTGGCAAACGCACTCGTTGGGAAATGCCGGCAAACGTAATGATGCGTGCGGGGCCGCAGGCGGGGCGGATTTTCTCCCTGGATATTACGGTTTACCCACAGTTGACTCTTCCTGAAAATGCTGCGACGGAAGCAATGTCACTGGATGGTTCAGCGACGTTGGATTTCACTTTCGGTATATAAATGTCGGTTCGATCCCCTTATTAATCTTTGTTGATGGGACGTAAAATTTTTATTTTTATTACCTCAAGGTAAACCCGTGTGGTAATAAAGTGAAATGGGAGGGATATTACTCTCAGAGCTTGCCTGCGCTCAAGAATGGGGGCGGGTTTTATTCGAAAACTATATGGATATATTTATGAAAAAAACAATTATTTCAGGTGCTGTCATGTCTGTCATGATGCTGAGCATGGGTGCTGCAATGGCGGGAGCTATGTCATCTGAATTATCAGTGAAGGGGAAGATGGCAATACCTTCATGTACGGTTTATTTAAAAGATGGTGGCGTTTTTAATTTGGGTAAAATCTCTCATGGTGTAATCAAGTCTTCCGAAGCTACGCCAATGAGAGAAATCATGGGCTCGCTAAATGTTTTATGCGATGCCGATACCTATCTGAAATTTAGCGCGGTTGATAACCGTGAAGGCACTGCCAGTTCGGCCGGGAGCACGCATTTCGGTCTCGGTAATGTGAACGGCAGGGGTAAATTAGGCTATTACACCATGAAACTGTCGACTGCCAAGGTTGATAGTGCTGAATCCGGGCTCTACAGCACGCAGAAAGGCAACACTTCAACTATCGCATATTCAACTGCCACTATTGATAAAGGCAAGGTAACCGGTTGGGCAGATGACAACAATGCTCAGATTAGCGGCAAATTATTCCAAGCTAATTTGGTCATCGAACCCGTGTTGGCTTCAATAAAGGATATGGCTGGCTCAGTTACGGAAAATACCAAACTGGATGGTTCAGCCACGCTGAACTTCAGTTACGGGCTCTGATTTTTATTACGGATAAATACGCCTCCTGATATTCAGGGAGACGAATATACATAAGGATATATATTGATGAAAAAGAATGTATTGCAATTAACGGCTCTGTCATCGCTACTGTTTTCTGCTGCAACACTGGCGTCAGACATTAGTGCAGAAATCAAGGTTGTTGGTGAAATTTCTACGTCAACCTGTGAAGTGACAATGCAGAATAACGGCGTGTTTGATTTCGGCGAAATCAGACAGTCGCAAGTTTCAGACAGTAAAGTGACCGATCTGAAAACTGTCAGTAATGGCGGTGTACATGTGAAGTGCAGTGCGCCTACTGCGCTGTCATTCATTACCTCAGACAACCGGTCGGGTACCGCGAGCTACGGCGGGTTAGGCCGGAGTTTAGGTCTTGGTAATGTGAACGGGACCGGGAAAATGGGCTTTTACCAATTACATATCAATGACGCGACGGTAGATGGTGAAACTAGCCGGTTATTTACGTCGCTGGATAACGCAACTGTCGGAACAACGGCATATACCGTGCCGATCCAGCTGGGTCAACGCACTGGCTGGGCACCAGCCTCGGGTGCGCAAGAGATGTCTATCGGCAAAGATTTTGCTTTCAATATTACTGCAAATGTTTTCCTGGCATCCAAGAGTGATATGAAAGGTCCCCTCCCTGAAGATGCAAGCCTGGATGGCTCTGCCACCATGGAGTTTGGCTTCGGGTTGTAAATCTGTCTTAAGTTAATTGAGAGGGGGTATCCCCCCTCTGTGTATGTCTTATGTCGACGCAGGTCGGGCAATCAAGGGAATGGAACCGCCCATGAGGCAAAAGGCATCGGTGGCATGGGGGTTGTCGATCCTGCTGATGACGCGTGCAGGGGCGACCGGATTTGATGTGAAAACCCTTGAGCAACTGGGATATAACGCTGATATTGCGGAGTTTTTTTCGACTTCACGGTTTTTACCTGGGGTTCACCAGGTCGAGCTGGAGGTAAATGCTGCGCAACGCTATCAGGAAGAGGTTCGTTTTGGACAGGAAGGGGAGCTGTGCCTGGATGCACGTCTGGCCGAAACGCTGCGTTTGCAACTGACCTCGCCTCTTGGCGACTGTGAACGTATTGGATCCCGTTGGCCACAGGCGCAGATGCGGGTATTTCCTGGCACCTTCCGCGTAGAGCTCACATTGCCGGAAGAGGCTTTTGATCCAGACAAACTGCGTAGTGAGCAGCGTGGGGGCTATGCCGTGATGCTGAATTATGATTTGTACGGCAATAGGATGAAGGGAAGCTATGGCAACCAGCAAACGTGGCAGGCCATGCTGGAGCCTGGTCTGAATATCAGTAACTGGGTGGTTCGTAATCGCGCCAACTACAGTATGAATGAGTTCGGGAGTCAACTGAATGTGTATGAGACCTCTGCAACGCGTGATTTCCCGCAGTGGGGAGCATTGGTACAGCTTGGGGAGTTTAGTGCTGGTGGGGCGTTAAGCGGCGGTTTGCCTATCACCGGTTTGCAACTGTCCAGTGAACGTTTTCAACTTTCTCATGCAACCTTGGTGGTTCCCATACAGGGCAGCGTATCAAGCCAGGCGACGGTGGAAGTCAAACAGCGTGGGCAGGTGATGTACCGTACGCTGCTGCCTGCGGGGCCTTTTACCTTGGACAATCTGGGTCAGGCCGCTACGGGGGTTGAAACTCAGGTCACGGTTACTGATGCCGAGGGGCTCAGCAGCACTTTATTGTGACGCCGGGCTTCGGTGATGAGCAAGGGCGGCAAAGCGGTTATCAGTTCGCCTTGGGGCGCTATCGTACTTATGGTGGGCAGCAAGGTACAGCTTCCCCGCCAGCATTGTTGATGGGAGAAAAAAGGTTCAGTTCAAGCGGCTCCCGGCAGGTTGGCCTGGGGGGATGGCTTCGGCAAAATACCAGCGGCTGGCCTGGCAGGGGAGTTTTGGCAGTGAGCAGGGTAATTGGTTATCCGGGAGTGCCGTGTACGGTCGGGGGCGGCAGCAGGGTGTTCAACTGGATATGCAGGGGCAACTGGCCTTGAGCCGCAACGTTTCGTTATCCCTGTCTGCGCAATATCGCACCTTGGGATACCGGGAAGCGGATGCATCGTTTCACCCGTCTGCGGATGATGCCGAAAATGATTCGGACTCACGGCCGCATTATTCGGGGGGTTGGCTCTGTCCTGGAATACCCCGAAATGGGGAGCGTTTGCCTATAGTCTGTCGCACGAGCGGTATTACTACGACAGCACACAAAGTTTGATGCATACACTGGCCTACGGGAGAAGGCTCGGATCGGCGACGTTGAGTCTGAATTTACAATCCTCGTCCCACGATCGGGCTGCTGTCTATGCTGGGCTGAACTTACCCCTAGGTGGAGGGAGCGTTAGCAGCCGCCTGCAACTGCGCAAAAACAATCAAATGACGCTAGGAAGCAGTTGGCAGGGTACCGTCGCGGGGCCATTAAATGGCTATCTTGATATCGCTCGCGATAGCCACGGTGAGTATCAGACCAGTGGCAACCTGAGTGGCAATACCGCCTACACCCGCTTGTCGCTGGGAGCATCACGCTCCAGCCAGGGGAGCCTCTCGCAGTCTTTGGTCTCTTCGGGGTCGTTGGGCGTAGCCAATAACACCTGGGTAATGTCACCCCAACGGGCGGGCGATACGTTAGTGGTGGTGAGCGTGCCAGGGCAGTCAGGCGCCAGGGTGACTGGCGCGGGTGAGGGTATCACCGATTTTGCCGGTGATGTGTTATTGCCCTCGGCCACACCCTATATGCCGTTAAAGGCACAAATAGATACCTTATCACTACCGTTAAACCTGCGGCTGAACAGCACGGCTCTGGAGCTGGAACTGGCGCGTGGTACCGTGGTGAAAAGGCAATTTCGGGTTACCGAGGTCCGCCAATTATTACTGACCTTGCGGGATGAGCAAGGAGACATCTTACCCACCGGATCATCGGTACATGATGAGAAAGGACGGCTGGTGGGCACCCTGATGGGGGAAGGCAACCTGATGCTGGTGAATGAAGATATTGGCAAAGTTTTGCGCGTGCGTCGCGTCAATAGGAATGAATGCCTGGTGAGTTATGAAGTTCCGGCGGAATTTGACCCGTTGGTATTGTATGAAGAGCGGGATGCTGTCTGCCGTTAGGCCACCCTGGCACAAAATAATCAAGCGTAACGAAATAGGATAAAAGATGAGAAATATAACGTGGTTCATTGGCCAGATTGTCGCCAGTATTTTACTGGTTATGGCGGGAATGCCATCGGCCCTGGCCTCTTTCCAGTTAGAAAGTATGGGAATAGTGCTAGAGGAAAGTACCGGACGGGTAAACTTCAGTATCAAGAACACGACCTCGGAGCCGATGTTGCTGGCAACCAGGGTTGAAGATCTGGATGGCAAGGCGTTTAGCAAGATGGTAATGATTTCGCCGCCGATTTCCCGGATTGATGCCGGGCAGAGTCAGCAGGTGAATTTTGTGCTGAAACAGGGAGCGGTGCTTCCCCACGAAGTGATGCTGAAGGCTTCCTTTGAAGGGGTGGGTCAGGCGGTGGATAACAGCGCACGCATACCAGTACGCCAGAGCATTGGGCTGATTGTGCAACCTAAAGCGGTGGCGGTAAGCCAATCTCCTTGGGAAGACTTGCGCTTTAGCCAGGTAGGGACAACCCTGGTGGTGAAGAATAGCGGATTACATGTGGTACGTCTGGCCCCCCAGCTAACTCTGTTGCCCTCAAAGAAAAATGTGCAGTTGGAGAATTACTATCTGATGTCGGGTGAAGAAAAGAAAGTGGATGTGGTGGGCAAGGTGACATCCGTAACCATTACTCCGCTGGGCCGTTATGGCTTTAAACAGAATGATGTCACGTTACCCGTGAAATAAAGGCACCGCGCCATGCAGGAGTGTCGCTAGCTGGTGGTAAGAGGGGCCCGGCTTTATAACGAGGCTCGGGCACCCTCATTTTTTGGTGGGGTTTAATCCCTTTTCTTGATCGGGCGGCCTGACCAGTAACCTGCCAGCAGTGAGCCGGAGAGGTTGTGCCACACCGAGAACAACGCACCTGGCAGCGCGGCCAGCGGTGAGAAGTAAATCTTGCCCAGCGTTGCCGCCAGCCCGGAGTTTTGCATACCGACCTCAATGGCCAGCGTGCGGCAGGTGGATTCGTCAAAGCCAAACAGCTTGCCTCCCCAATAGCCGCTCAGCAGTCCGATGCCGTTATGCAGGATCACCGCAATGATCACGACAAAGCCTACCGAGGCAATATGGCTCTGGCTACCCGCAACCACCGCACTGATGATTGCCACAATACACACCATCGACAAGGCTGGCAGACAAGGCTCAACCCGCTTGACGGTTTTGGTGAAACTGTGGTGGACGATCAGGCCCAGCCCAATCGGGATCACCACGATCTGCAGAATGCTTAATAACATCCCCATGATATCCACGCTGATCTCGGCATCGACATACAGCCGGGTCAGCAATGGGGTGGCAAAAACGCCTACCAGTGTAGAAACGGCCGAAATGGTCACCGACAGGGCGACATCACCTTTCGCCAGATAGATCATCACGTTGGAGGCCGTGCCACTGGCTACGCTGCCCACCAGCACCATACCGGCGGAGAGATCCGGCGGCATACGGAACAGCATCGCCAGCAGCCAGGCGGCCAGCGGCATAATCAGGTAATGCAGGAAGATCCCCGCAGCTACCGGGCCGGGGCGCGACAGCACGCGTCTGAAGTCATCCAGGCGCAGGGTGACGCCCATGGCAAACATGATCAACATCAGCAGTATGCTGACGTAGGGGCTGAGACCAGTAAAAGTCGAGGGGGTGTAGTAGGCCGCAATGGAAAGCAACACGGCCCATAAGGGGAATAAACGTGTGATTTTTGCCAGCATGAGAGGGGTTATCCTTTGCCTGAATTGAACGGGAGGGTAGCGGTGTGCGTTGTTATGGGCCCAGTGGGCTGAGCCTCTATGGATTATGAACAGGTTTCTGCTTGTCAGGCGCGACAGCAAAGCCGCGCCTTTGGGGATCATTCAAACAGATTGTGATGCAGCGTTTGAACCACACGCTCTGCATCATCGCCCGGTACCAGGAAGCACAGATTATAGCTGCTGGCACCGTAACAGATCATGCGGATATTGAACGGGTCCAGCACGCCGAACACCTCTTTACCGACGCCACAGGCCTGAGAAAGTTTGTTGCCGATCAGGGCGACCAGCGCCAGATTCTCTTCCACTTCCACCCGACACAGCGAAGAAAGCTCGGTCAATAACGATGTGGTCAGCAGGCTGCCGCCGGTAGTGGTGGAACCGGTGGTGTCCATGGTCAAGGCAACGCTGACTTCAGAGGTAGTGATCAGGTCTACCGAGATATTATGGCGGGCCAGAATACTGAACACCTCGGCCAGGAAGCCGCGTGCGTGCAACATATTCAGGCTGTGCAGCGTCAGCAGGGTTTGCTTGCGGCGCAAGGCCAGTGCACGGAACAGCGGTGGGTTTTCTGTGGTATTGCATACCAGCGTGCCGCCAGCGGCGGGATCTTTACTTGAGCCGACAAAGACCGGGATATCGCTGCGTACCGCAGGCAGCAACGTGGCAGGATGGAGCACTTTCGCGCCGAAGGTCGCCATTTCCGCCGCTTCTTCAAAGGCGATTTTATCAATGCGTTTGGCGGCAGGAACTATGCGTGGATCGGTGGTGTAGATACCTGGCACGTCTGTCCAGATATCCACGCGGCTGACGCTTAGCGCCTCACCCAGCAGGGCGGCGGTATAGTCGCTGCCGCCACGTCCCAACGTGGTAGTACGGCCTTTGGGTTCACTGCCGATAAAGCCCTGGGTGATCACCAGGGCTTCCTGCAGGCGCGGTTTTAACAGCGTCAGGGTCAGTTCTGTCAGTGCAGCGTTATCCGGCGCGGCACGGCCGAAATGGTCATCGGTGCGCATCACTTTGCGTACGTCGAACCACTCTGCCTGCACCTTACGGTCACGCAGAATTTCCACAAACAGCAGGGTGGACATCAGTTCGCCGTGGCTCACCAGTTCGTCGGTGAGCGCGTTGGAGGTTGCCAGAGCCGCGGCCTCTGACAGCATGCTGATATTCTCCAGCATGCGGTCGATTTCATCACGGATCACCGCCGGGTTCTCCAGGTGATCAAGGATGGCATACTGAATACGGCGAATTTCGTCGAGCTGATGGAGGCGTTTTTCGGCTTCGCAGCCTTCGGCCAGCGCTACCAGTAGATTGGTGATCCCGGCTGAGGCGGAGAGAACCACCAGACGCACATTGGGATTGGAAAGTACCACGTCGGCACTGCGGTTCATCGCCTCAAAATCGGCCACGCTGGTGCCGCCGAATTTTGCCACTACGATTGAGTTCAGGGGTGCTGCTTGATTCATGTAAAACCTCGTGTCAGGGATACCATTTCAACATGGCATTTTATTTCCATAGCCTTGGCACAAGGGAAGAGCGGTAAACAGGGGGCAGGCGTAGAGGTTAAGACTACGATACACCCAGAAGCGCCCCACCTTGCTGACCGTCCTTGCGGGACAGTCCATGGTGACAACCCAAGGGATTCAGCCCCTGTAGCCGATATGATGATTGCCGCTTTCATCACACCTCGGCGTCGCTCCCCTCCAGTGCCATCTTCGGATCTCGGCTCCTCTGACACTTTACCTGGGCGACGCGCCTCTTCTGGCTTGCACACCAGGTGCGCAAGTAGGATGTTAGGAATAACGGGTTTACGTGCCGCTGTCAACGGGCAGTCGTTGAGGGATTTTCATCTTGCCGATGCTCCATCCTTGTACAGAGCTTGCCATGGCTCAATTGGCTGCAAACTGCCGCCTTGCGGCGGGCATAAAAAGAGTTTTTTTCAGAGTTGTGCCGTGGTGATAACAGTCTGTTAGCTGATTTACAGGGAGTTTGTTGTGGAAAGGTAAAAACGCAACGTCAGGGTTTGAGAGTTAACGTCTATCGCAAGAAAAGAGATCATAATCACAGCCTAACAGGCTACAATCGGTCCATCACGTCACATTTATCCTCAAGCATAAGAGCGCTGCTATGAAAAATATCAATCCTAGTCAAACCGCTGCTTGGCAAGCCCTGCAGCAACACTTTGAACAAATGAAAGACGTCCAGATCCGCGATCTGTTTGCTCAGGATAGCGAGCGTTTCTCCAGGTTCTCTGCCACTTTCAACGATCAGATGCTGGTGGATTACTCTAAAAACCGCATCACCGCAGAAACCCTGGAGAAGCTACAGGCACTGGCGAAAGAAACCGACCTGCCAAGTGCAATCAAATCGATGTTTGCCGGTGAGAAAATCAACCGCACTGAAGATCGCGCCGTGTTGCACGTCGCGTTGCGTAACCGCAGCAACACGCCAATTATCGTCGATGGCAAGGACGTGATGCCGGAAGTGAATGCGGTATTAGCGAAGATGAAACAGTTCTGTGACCGCGTGATTGGCGGTGACTGGAAAGGTTATACCGGCAAACCGATTACCGACGTGGTCAACATCGGTATCGGTGGCTCGGATCTTGGCCCGTATATGGCCACTGAGGCGTTACGCCCATATAAAAACCACCTGAACATGCACTTTGTTTCCAACGTGGACGGCACCCATATCGCCGAAACGTTAAAACCGCTGGACCCGGCGACTACGCTGTTCCTGGTGGCGTCTAAAACTTTCACCACCCAGGAAACCATGACCAACGCCCTGAGTGCGCGTGACTGGTTCCTGAACACCGCTGGCGATCAAAAACACGTAGCTAAACATTTTGCTGCGCTGTCTACCAACGGCAAAGCGGTGGCCGAGTTCGGTATCGATACCGACAATATGTTCGAATTCTGGGATTGGGTGGGTGGCCGTTACTCTCTGTGGTCCGCCATCGGTCTGTCTATCGCGCTGTCGCTGGGCTTTGAAAACTTCGAGCAGTTGCTGAGTGGTGCGCATGAGATGGACAAGCACTTCGCACAGACCCCTGCGGAGAAAAACCTGCCGGTGTTGCTGGCGCTGATCGGTATCTGGTACAACAACTTCTTTGGCGCAGAGACCGAAGCGATCCTGCCATACGACCAGTATATGCACCGCTTTGCCGCTTACTTCCAGCAGGGCAACATGGAATCTAACGGCAAATACGTTGACCGTAACGGCAACCCGGTGGATTACCAGACAGGCCCGATTATCTGGGGTGAACCAGGCACTAACGGCCAGCATGCGTTCTATCAGTTGATCCATCAGGGCACCAAGCTGGTTCCTTGCGATTTTATTGCGCCGGCCATCAGCCATAACCCATTGAGCGATCATCACGCCAAACTGCTGTCGAACTTCTTTGCGCAGACCGAAGCGCTGGCGTTTGGTAAATCGCTGGAAGTGGTAGAGGAAGAGTTCGCCGCACAGGGTAAAAAGCCGGAAGAGGTTAAGCACGTTGCCCCATTTAAAGTGTTTGAAGGCAACCGCCCAACCAACTCCATCCTGCTGCGTGAGATCACGCCGTTCAGCCTGGGTAGCCTGATTGCGCTGTATGAGCACAAAATCTTCACCCAGGGCGCGATCCTCAACATCTTCACCTTTGACCAATGGGGCGTAGAGCTGGGCAAACAACTGGCGAACCGTATCCTGCCGGAACTGGCGGGTAAAGAGGCGGTAACCAGCCACGACACTTCAACCAACGGCCTGATCAATCGCTTTAAAGCCTGGCGTTAAGCTGTTCTGAAGCCAATAAAAAACCCGCCTCGGCGGGTTTTTTGATTTCCGTGGGCATCACAGATTAATCGGCACTTCCATACTGACACCGGCACCCACGTCATCGGCGGTGCTGTGGTTGTTATCGGTGTACCACAGGCTGGTATCAAACTTCACCTGGTGCGGGAAGGTATAGCCCCAGCCCAACTGAATGCCTTTCAGCGTGTCGGATTTCGGGAACGCCTGGTTGATGCTCTGGCTGTTTGGATTGACCTTGGCATAGACCAAACGGGTGCTCCAGCGTTGGTTATCGTCCAGCACCAGCTCTACGCGGCCAGACAGCATCTGGCCGTCACCGCCCATGGCGTGGCCCAGAGGGTAACCCTGCTGGTAGTAGCCGTCTTTGTAGATGTAATGGGTATACATTACATTATTCGCTTTGCCGTTCGAGCGCGTATCTGTCCCTTCAATATGCCAGTTAATGATGGTCGGACCCCATTCTGGATGGCCTTCTAACCCAACCAGATATGCGTTGTGGGATGGCAACATCCCCGCTTCATCTTCACCGGTAATCTGACCATAAAGGCTAACAGGCATACCAATTAGAGGCTGGAGCTTAAGTTTAAAATCAAAGCCCCCAAGCTGGTTACCAGGGTCATTATATCTGTCGCCAGTATTATCATTACCGACAAAGGCATCCCAGAAGGAGTGCCAAGATTGTGGACGCCCTTCGCCACCCCACATAATGACACGAGATGCACCCAGCTCAAGGAAATTGGTTGGCATCATAGTAAAGCGCCCGCCAAACAGTTTGGTGTCTGGAACTGCGGTATATTGTGACAGTTGGCCAGCGGTGATCTGGTACTGCCAGCGGCCAATCCAGGACAGCCAGGGTGTTTCAAACGGCGATTGATCGGCACGTTGCAGCATAAAACCAGCTACTGGGCGGGCGGCGTCGGAGCGGATCAGACTACCGTCATAACCAGGGCCCCACCATTGGGAGACTTCACCAAATGACAGCCATTGGTTCCACACTTTGATCGCACCGTAAGAACCATTCAAATTGAACTTGGAACCATCGGTGATGCGCTGATCGCCTTCTACAGAACCTTGCAGGCGCACATCCCAGAATTCACCGTTAGCACCTGCTCCGATGGTCAGGCTGCTATCGGCATACTGGTTTTGACCAAAGCCTTGTGGCGTACCTGGCTTGTCGGTGGCGGCATAGCCGCTCACGCGGATATTGGCTTTCAAATCACCAACGCGGCGTTGTACGCGGTCGATGATGTTCTTTTCGGTATTGGTCACTGGTTTGGCCTGGGCCAATACCGAATTGATCTCTTCCTGGCTCAGTGGCCAGGTAGACAAGCTGACGTTAATCACACCACGATCGGATAGCCAGGCGAGATCATTACGTAAATCATTATCAGGAGTGACCAGTCCGCCGGCATAACTGGCGAACGAACAGGTGAAAAGGCCTGCTGCTACCAGTGCGTGAAGTTTAGCTTGCATGAAAGTTCCTTTCTTAATGACTGGAATTTATAGGCATTGTGCCAGAATCTGCCCCCATGATAGAGGACATTTCAATTTGCTACAAATATATACAAGCGTAACGAATTTCTTCAACAACTTGAAAGTAAAGGGATTAATTCAGGGAAATAGAACTGGGGCAACTTTAGGATAAAGCTTATTATAAATCATCTAAAATTATATGTGATTGATTGATAGGAGTTCTCATGGCAAAAACGTCACGCTCATTGATGATAGCGAAAGGGTTACAGCGGGTTCTGAACGTGGGTTTGCTATTGCTGGCTGCGATTCTGGTGGTTTTTTTAATCAAGGAAACTTTCCATCTGGCGAAGGTATTATTTGTTAGCAATGAGGAATCTTCTTCATATCAACTGATAGAGGGAATTGTGATCTATTTTCTCTACTTCGAATTTATCGCCCTGATAGTCAAGTATTTTGAGTCGGGATATCACTTTCCACTGCGTTATTTTATCTATATTGGGATCACCGCGATTATTCGCCTGATCATCGTTGATCATGAGAATCCTTTCGATACGCTGATTTATTCCGGGGCGATATTGGTATTGGTTATCACTTTGTACCTGGCCAATACCGATCGGTTGAAGCGAGAATAAAGCATAAAAATGGCGGCCCGCGCAGGCCGCCAAAGACACAGGTATCGATCAGAGAGAAACCAAGTACATCAAACGTATTGCAGTGGCCTAAACGAAAACCTTACGCTCAGCGGGCCCAGGCGAGCCCGGCACATAATTAACCTTTCACTCCACCGGCGGTCAACCCCCCCACCAACCAGCGCTGCGCCAGCAGGAATACCGCGGTGATCGGGATGGCGGACAGTACGGCGGCGGCGGCAAAGTCACCCCACAGGTAGTTTTGTGGATTCAGATATTGCTGCATCCCCACTGCCAGGGTGTAGCTGTTCACGTCACGCAGCAGCAATGAGGCCACCGGCACTTCGGTGATCGCCGCGATAAACGACAGAATAAACACTACCGCCAATATCGGCACCGAGAGCGGCAGCAACACCAGGCGGAACGCTTGCCATGGCGTAGCTCCGTCCAGCGCGGCGGCTTCTTCCAGCGAGTTATCGATGGTTTCGAAGTAGCCTTTTATTGTCCAGACATGCAGTGCAATGCCGCCCATATAGGCAAAAATAACGCCGCCATGAGTATTCAAGCCGATAAATGGAATGTATTGTCCCAGGCGATCGAACAACGCATACAACGCCACCAAAGACAGCACCGCCGGGAACATCTGGAAGATCAGCATGCTTTTCAACAAAGTGCTCTTACCGCGAAAGCGCATGCGGGCAAACGCATAGGCACACGTGGTGGAGAGCGTCACAATGCCCACGGCGGTGATCGCCGCAACCTTAATTGAGTTCCATAACCATAGCAGCACCGGAAAAGGCGGTGGGGTAACGCTGCCGTCTGCGTGAGTGACGCTCATCCCCAGCGCCAGCCGCCAGTGATCCCAGGAGATCTGATCCGGGATCAGGCTACCGGTAGCAAAGTTACCGGAGCGCAGGGAGATCGCCACTACCATCAGCAATGGGAACATAATCAGGGCGATAAAACTCAACATCAGAATATGGGTGATCCACAGGCGTACGCGCTGGGATTTGGGTTGCACCATGGCCATCATCGTTCTCCCTTAGTCAAAGTTCATCTTGCTGGCTTTCAGGTTCAAGATCGCCAGTGCGCCTACTAACAGGAAGATCAGCGTGGCAATGGCTGCCGCCAGCCCGAAGTCCTGGCCACCGCCGCCTTCAAAGGCGATGCGGTAGGTATAGCTCACCAACAGGTCGGTATAACCGGCCGGTGTGGTGGTGCCAATCATGTCCGGCCCACCGCGGGTCAGCAGTTGGATCAACACGAAGTTGTTAAAGTTGAAGGCAAAACTGGCAATCATCAACGGTGTTAACGGCTTGATCAGCAGTGGGAAGGTGATGCGGAAGAAGTTCTGCATCGGGCTGGCTCCGTCCATCGCCGAGGCTTCGTACAGATCGTCGGGGATCGCTTTGAGCAGGCCCATGCACAGGATCATCATGTACGGATACCCCAGCCAGGTGTTAACGATCAGGATCATGCTTTTGGCGGTGATGGGATCGGTGAACCAGGCTGGTTTAATGCCAAATAGTGCGCTGAGCATCAGGTTGATCTCACCGAAGCTCTGGTTGAACAGCCCTTTGAAAATCAAAATGGAGATAAACGAAGGCACGGCATAGGGCAGGATCAGCAGCACCCGATACACCGCTTTACCTTTCAACGCCTCCCATTGCACCACGCAGGCCAGCACCATACCAACGGCGACGGTGAGGATCACGGTCATCACCGAGAAAATAATGGTCCAGATAAAGATGGAGACGAATGGTTTCTGGATACCTTCATCGTTCAGCACGCGTAAGAAGTTTTTCCAACCGATGGTGACGGTGAAGCCAGGGCTGAGGGTGTCGGTAGCCCAATTGCCTTCAGCATTGATGGCCTGATAAAAACCGGTGTCTGAGTTGGGGCGGTATTGCACCTGGGTCCGGTTATCCACCAGCGTTTTACCATCTTCGGCAAGCCGGTATAACGGGCTGGTGCCGGAGAACTGGCGCAGAGAGCTCATGCGTAGCTCGCCGCCCTCTGGCAAGGTGGCGACAATCTGGCTCAGGGCCTGGCGGTTCTGGGTGATCACCCTTAACGTCGCACGCTCCCCGGCAGGTTCAGCGCTTTCCACCGCCAGTTTCAGCGTTTGCGATTCACTGCTGTTGAGGCTGAACGGTGTGGAAATCAGCAATTGGCCGGTGTCCGGGTGGGTTAACTGCAGGCGCCACTGTTGGTTTTCTGCCGGATACAGACCGAAGGTAAAGGTCTTGCCAGCCTGGAACTGGCGCTGCATCAGCACCGATTGTGCACGTTCAAAAGTCAGTTGGTTGGTGCTGCTGTAGTTGGTAAAGGCGATAGCGATGGTGCAAATCAGCGGGAACAGGACGAATAGCCCCATACCGGCGACACCAGGATAGACATAGCGCCAGGCATAAGCGCGGCGGTTGGCGAACACATAGAGCCCGGCACTGACCAATACCAGCGTCAAAATGGCAAACAGATATTCTCCCTGTGCATACATCAACACAATCAGATAGCAGGTAAACAGACTGAACAGGCCGACGACCAGCCATTTCAGTATGTCACTTTGCCACCACTTCGATTTTTTCGCGCGGCGGAACCGGCGTGAGCTAATTGCATAGGGTGTTCCTTTCAGGGGTATTACCGCGGGATGCCGACTGCATCCCGCACAGCAGGGCAAAAGCGGGCTGGGTAGCCCGCGCATTGCCCGGGTATTACTTGGTGATACGGGTATGAGCATCTTCCAGGGCGGCTTTCACCGTCTGGCGGCCAGTAATGGCGTTGATCACGGCGCTACGCATCGCATACCAGAAGGTACTCATCTGCGGGATATTTGGCATGATTTCGCCGTTTTGCGAGTTCTGCATGGTGGCGGCAATCTTCGGATCTTTCGCCAGTTGTTCCTGGAACGATTTCAGCGCGACGGCACCCAAAGGTTTGTCTTTGTTAACATCAGCCAGGCCTTGATCGGTCAGCAGGTAGTTTTCCAGGAACTCGGTCGCCAGTTCTTTGTTCGGGCTGGCGGCGTTGATACCGGCAGTCAGAACACCCACGAAAGGCCTGGAAGGTTTACCCTGGAAGGTTGGCAACAGCGTAACGCCATAATTGATTTTGCTTTGCTCGATGTTGGTCCAGGCCCATGGGCCGTTGATGGTCATCGCCGTCTGGCCTTTGTTGAAGGCGGCTTCCGCAATGGAATAATCGGTATCGGCGTTGATGTGCTTGTTCTTAACCAGATCGACAATGAACTGCAGGCCAGCCTGTGAACCGGCATTCGCTACACCCACGTCTTTGACGTTGTATTTGCCATCTTCGAACTTGAAGGCATAACCGCCATTGGCGGCGATAATTGGCCAGGTGAAGTACGGCTCTTGCAGGTTCCACATGATGGCACTCTTGCCTTTGGCCCGCAGTTCTTTATCCAGTGCCGGGATCTCTTCCCAAGTCTTTGGCGCGTCTTTGATCAGGTCTTTGTTATAAATCAGCGACAGGGCCTCAACCGCGATCGGGTAGCCGATCAGCTTGCCGTCAAAGCGTACTGCATCCCAGGTGAAGGGGTAAATTTTTTCCTGGAAAGCTTGGGAAGGATGGATTTCTGCCAGCAGGCCAGATTGTGCATAACCGCCGAAACGGTCGTGAGCCCAGAAGATGATATCCGGGCCATCACCGGTGGCAGCAACCTGCGGGAACTTCTCTTCCAGCTTGTCCGGGTGTTCGATGGTCACTTTAATGCCGGTGTCTTTCTCAAACTTTTTACCCACCTCGGCCAGGCCGTTATAGCCTTTATCCCCGTTGATCCAGATAACCAGTTTGCCTTCTTCTATTTTGGCGAAGGCAGAGGAGGAGAGCACCAGCGTTGCTAATGTTGAAAGCGCAAGCCGGCGTACGGTTGTTGTCATTCTGCGATTCATAATCCAATCCTTCTGTGGGCACTGCGGTAAGGAGAGCGGTTTCGCGCTCATAGTGGGTCACAACCTGATACATTCTCATCCTCCCCCTCTCTACGCCCCTGCCCTGAGTAGTGTGATCCAGCTAGCAAAGTGCCCTATTCTGTGGCGTCAGCCACAAAAAGGGGGGCTATTTTTGCAAGTAAGATCACAGATTTGACTTATGCAGGGAACTTTCGCCGGGTACCGTCGTTCTCTCATCCTCCCATCTCCTCCCCCATGAAAAATCCTGTTACGGATGATTACCCCTTCCTGGCATTACCTCACTATCGGCAACATTGATTTTTCTCCGTCAAGAGCTTCAGGAACCTGGATTTATGTTGCCGATGCGTACCGCCACTCACCCAACATTGTACCGGATCCATCCGGTCAGTTTCCGCGATGGAAACGGCGATGGTGTGGGTGATGTGCAGGGCATGATGGCGGCATTGCCGTATCTGAAAACGCTGACTGTGGATGGCCTGCTGTTACCACAGGCGTTGTCACCGGAAACTGGGGCGGAATTGGCTGGCCACGGGTTGGCGCTTTGGCACGGTGAAGGGACTAACCGTATCTGCCGTAGTGCCGCGCCGGGGCAGCACTATGCACGCAGTGCGCTGGCGCTGGAGGTGGTGCCATTCAGTACAGAGAAGCTGGTGGCGGTATTGAATGCTCATCGCAGCCGGTTGGCTGAAAACGTCTGGAGCACCGGGGAGGCCGATCAGCCAAGGGTCGTCAGCCGCTGGGGGCAGGGTGACCTGCGATCTGCCCAGGCCTATTTGACCCTGTTGGCGCTGCTGCCTGCACCGATCTGCCTGTTCCAGGGCGAAGAACTGGGGCTACCCCATGCCGCGAGCCTGCAGGAACCCCGTGGCGCGCAAACGCCGATGCCTTGGCATGAAGCACCGGAACAGGTCACCGCCGGGGAAATCCACTGGTATCAGCAGGTAGCTATTGAACATCGCGCTTTGGCTATCAGCCGCCAACAGCACGACAGCAATTCAACCTTACGTTACTGCCAAGCCCTGCTTGCCCTGCGCCAGTTATCGGTGATCCAGAACGGGGAATTGAGCCTGGTCAGCCAGGAAAATGGCGTGCTTCGCTTACTTATTACTCATCAGGATCAATGCCTTGAAGCTCTTATTAACCTGCAGCCTTATACTCAGCCGGCCGCGCCGTCTGAGGCGACCACTCCTTTGGCATGGCAGTACGGCGCGCAGCAAGAGGGTCATCAATGGGCATTGGCGGGTTTTGCATCCGCCATTTTTACACGGAATATTGACTGCGAAAGCAGGGAGTAACGCATGGCTAGCGTCACACTGCACAGCGTTTATAAGGCCTTTGGCGAGGTTGTGATTTCAAAAGACGTCAATCTGACTATCGATGACGGTGAGTTCGTGGTGTTTGTCGGGCCATCAGGCTGCGGCAAGTCGACGCTGCTGCGTATGATTGCCGGGCTGGAGGATATTACCTCCGGCGATCTGTTTATCGGTGAAAAACGCATGAATGAAGTGCCGCCATCTGAGCGCGGCATTGGCATGGTATTCCAGTCTTATGCGCTGTACCCGCATCTGTCCGTGGCAGACAACATGTCATTCGGTCTTAAGCTGGCCGGGGCCAAGAAAGCGGAAATCACCCAGCGTGTCAACCAGGTTTCAGAAGTGCTGCAACTGGCGCATTTACTGGATCGTCGCCCGAAAGCCCTGTCCGGCGGGCAGCGCCAACGTGTGGCGATTGGCCGTACGCTGGTGGCGGAGCCTGATGTATTCCTGCTGGATGAACCACTTTCCAACCTGGATGCCGCGCTGCGCGTGCAGATGCGCATTGAGATCTCACGCCTGCATAAACGTCTGCAGCGCACCATGATTTACGTCACCCATGATCAGGTCGAAGCGATGACGCTGGCCGACAAAATCGTGGTGCTGGACGCTGGGCGCGTTGCCCAGATCGGCAAGCCGCTGGAGCTGTACCACTATCCAGCCAACCGTTTTGTCGCAGGTTTTATCGGCTCACCAAAAATGAATTTCCTGCCGGTGAAAGTCACCGGTGTGGAACCTCAACGCGTGCAGGTTGAACTGCCGATGCCCAATAGCCAACTGGTGTGGCTGCCTGTTGAAGGCCAGGGCATTGAGGTTGGGGCCAATCTATCGTTGGGCATCCGCCCAGAACATCTGTTACCGAGCTCCGAATCAGAAGTGGCATTGATGGGCGAGGTTCAGGTGGTGGAGCAACTCGGTAACGAGACGCAAATCCACATCCAAATCCCGGCAATTCGTCAAAACCTGGTTTACCGCCAGAACGACGTGGTGCTGGTAGAAGAAGGTGCAACATTCGCAATCGGCCTGCCGCCGCACCGCTGTCATCTGTTCCGCGAGGACGGTACGGCGTGCAAACGGCTGCATCTGGAACCGGGCGTTTAAAGCATCAAGGTCTGTATAACTGGAGAATAATGATGACTACTCTGCGCAAACTTCCTCTGACACTGGCTGTCGCCGCCGGTGTCTTATCATCACAAGCCATGGCGGTAGATTTCCACGGCTATGCGCGTTCCGGTATCGGTTGGACCGGGAGCGGCGGTGAACAACAATGTTTCCAGACTACCGGTGCCAGCAGCAAATACCGTCTCGGTAACGAATGTGAAACCTATGCTGAAATCAAACTGGGCCAGGAAGTGTGGAAAGAGGGCGATAAGAGCTTCTATTTCGACACTAACGTGGCTTATTCCGTCTCACAGCAGAATGACTGGGAGTCTACCAGCCCGGCCTTCCGTGAAGCGAACGTGCAGGGTAAAAACCTGATTGACGCATTGCCAGGTGCCAACATGTGGGCCGGTAAACGTTTCTACCAGCGCCATGACGTCCATATGATCGACTTCTACTACTGGGATATCTCTGGCCCAGGTGCCGGTCTGGAAAATATCGATCTGGGCTTCGGTAAGCTGTCTGCTGCCGTGACCCGTAACACCGAATCCGGTGGTTCTTTAGGCTATATCGATAACCAACGTGATGAGCGTCCAACCGTCAACGATACCTACGACTTGCGTTTGGCGGGTCTTGAGCTGAACCCAGGCGGTACGTTGGAACTGGGTGTGGATTATGGCCGTGCCAATGAGCAAGATGGCTACCACCTGGCCGACGGGGCAAGCAAAGACGGTTGGCTGTTTACTGCGGAACATACTCAAAGCATCCTGAACGGCTATAACAAATTTACTGTGCAATATGCCACCGACTCCATGACCGCTCAAAATAACGGTCGTAGCCAGGGCTCTACCATTGATGACAACGGCAAGATGATCCGCGTGTTGGATCACGGCGCCATCGACTTCAATGACGATTGGGCATTGATGTACGTTGCCATGTATCAGGATATCAACCGCGACAATGACAACGGCACCACCTGGTACACCGTGGGCATACGTCCGATGTACAAATGGACGCCAATCATGAGTACCTTGTTGGAAGCCGGTTATGACAACGTGAAATCCCAGCGTACCGGCGATCGCAACGGCCAATATAAAGTCACTCTGGCGCAACAGTGGCAGGCGGGTAACAGCATCTGGTCACGTCCGGCTATCCGTGTCTTCGCTACCTACGCCAACTGGGACGAGAAGTGGGGTTATGCCAACAACGATTCTGGCGTCGGTTATAACGCAGGTACTGCCTATAACGACACCAGCACGCATACCTTCAGCCGTGGTAAAGACAGCGAAGTTACCTTCGGTGCCCAGATGGAAATCTGGTGGTAATAAAAGCATGACGGGAAGGCGCCTGCACGCCTTCCCTCTCCTGTTTCACCGGTTGCGGTGCTCTTGCCTGCCCACCACCGGAATACACGCTCTAAGCGAGAGGGTATAACAATGAAAAAGAATCTGCTGTCACTCTGCCTGTCTCTGGCGTTGACTATCGGAGCACCGCTAGCCGCCAATGCCGATACGCCGGCCAACGTTTCTGTAGCTCCAGCCATCAGTAGTGCCACCCTGCAAAGCCTGCCATGGCAACCATTAGTGCCGCCAATCAGCCAGGATGTGGAGTTGAATAATGTCAGCCCGCAAATTAATCAGGGGCAAATCCAGGGGGCCGTTGCGGCCTTTACGCTACCCGCCGATCGCGGTGCGTTGGAAATAAAAATGAGCAGCCTGGCCAATAAAAACGCCATCTATGCGCCGAGCGTATTGGTGCTGGATGAGCATCTGCGGCCAGCCGCCTATTATCCGAGTAGTTATTTCGCTTATCAGCCGCCGGGCGTAATGTCTGCCGATCGGCTGGAAGGCACGTTAAAACTGACCCCGGCGCTGGGTCAGAAACAGATTTATATGCTGGTGTACACCACTGAACAGGATCTGGCCAAAACCACCATGTTGACGAACCCAGCTAAAGCTTATGCGCAAGGGGTGGGTAACGCGGTGCCGGATATTCCGGATCCGGTCGCCAGTCACAGCCCCTATGGTTTGCTGAAGCTGAAAGTGACGGCTGAGCAAGGGAGCAGCAATATCATGATCGGTATGTTGCAACCAGCTCCGGCAACGCCACCGGTCGTGGTGGGTTCTGCTGCACCGGCCACTGCCGCACCAGCGCCGGTAGCTGCCGCTCCGGCAGAGCCGATGCTCAACGACACCGAGGCTTATTTCAATAACGGTATCAAACAGGCGGTTAAGGCGGGCGATATCGATAAAGCACTGAAACTGATGAATGAGGCTGAAAAACTGGGTTCTACCACCGCGCGAGAAACGTTTATTGGGAGTGTGAAAGGCAAGGGGTAACCCCCACGCTGCCAATGCTGGCTTGATGATTGGTGCGCCTCGGCGCACCTTTTTTATCCCAGAATGTGTGACTCTGGTTTTGTTTTACCAACGACCTTCCAGTTAAAACCCCACGGATTTCACCACGAATCAGTCTGCCGCTTTCGAATTTCTGCGTTACAATGGCCATCTGTTAACGATTTGTATTGTCTGGAGCTGTCAGCCCGCTGCGGTTTCCTGCATGGAGTGAAGCAATGTCTGGCACCAAGGATTCTATCCTGCCGCCCATTGAGTGGTTAGCTGAGCATTCCCCAATACCTGCCACCGTCAGCGATTGGCTGATGGAGCTGGGTTCCATGACCCGCCGTTTTGAGCGCCACTGTGGCCGCGTGCATGTTGAACCACAGCGCGAGTGCTTCGTCACCCGCGATCGGTTGCCCGAAGAGGCGGCGCATCTACCCTACAGTGAGCGCTATTGGCTGCGTGAGATTGTGTTGCTGGGTGATGACCAACCCTGGTTGCTGGGGCGCACCGTGATCCCGCAAGAAACCCTGAGCGGGCCTGATCAAGCGCTGGTAGATCTGGGCACCTTGCCGCTGGGCCGTTATCTGTTCAGCAGCAATAATCTGACCCGTGATTATATCGACATAGGTCAGCAGAAAGGTTTATGGGCGAGGCGTTCCCGTCTGCGCCTGGCCGGCAAGCCTCTGCTGCTGACTGAACTGTTTTTACCGGACTCTCCACTGTATGCGGTGGAAAAGAGGTTCCCGGCATAATTAGGGGAGAAAAAATCTTGGAAGTGAGCGTGATTCAAAGCAAATGGCAGGCTTATGCCCATTTGATGCGCATTGATAAACCCATCGGCGCGCTATTGTTGCTGTGGCCCACGCTGTGGGCTTTGTGGCTGGCAGGGAGAGGGATACCTTCGCTGCCGGTGTTGCTGGTTTTTGTGCTCGGTGTTTTTTGATGCGTGCTGCAGGCTGCGTGGTTAATGACTATGCCGACCGCGAATTTGATGGGCATGTGAAGCGTACCGCAGGCCGTCCGTTACCAAGTGGCCGCGTTAGCGAGAAAGAAGCCAAAATTCTGTTTGTCTCGCTGGTGCTGATTTCTTTTGCGCTGGTACTGACCCTGAATGCCATGACCATCTGGCTGTCACTGGCGGCCTTGGCTCTGGCCTGGGTTTACCCGTTTATGAAACGAGTAACCAATCTGCCGCAGGTGGTGCTTGGGGCTGCTTTTGGTTGGTCGATCCCGATGGCCTATGCCGCCGTCAGCGAGTCGTTACCTCTGAGCTGCTGGCTGCTGTTTCTGGCCAACATCTGCTGGACGGTGGCCTACGATACTCTGTACGCCATGGTTGACCGGGATGACGATGTGAAGATTGGCATCAAATCTACTGCCGTGCTGTTTGGCCGCTATGACAAATTGATTGTTGGGTTGCTGCAGTTTGCTACGCTGTTGCTGATGCTGTGGGTCGGTTACCTGATGCACTTGGGTATGGCGTTTTACTGGTCGCTGCTGTTGGCTGGGGCTCTGTTTATCCACCAGCAAAAGCAGGTGGCCAGCCGCGATCGCGACGCCTGTTTCCGTGCCTTTCTGAATAACAACTACGTTGGTCTGGTGCTGTTTATCGGTATTGCGCTCAACTATGTCTGATTAAATAAGGCATCCATCGGATGCCTTATTGGTTGAAGCCTGCTGATTACTCGTCTTCTTTTGTCTCTTCTACCGCTACCGGTGGCGCGCTGGTTTCTTCCGGCATGCTGACGCTTTCGATGGTCAGTTTGATTTCTGGCGTGATCAGATCGCTCAACATGTTGTAAACCTCCATGGTGTGCTCGCGGATCGCATCGCCAATATCATTGATGTAACCTTCTTCGCGCAGCGTCGCCACCAGTGTGGAGAACACCGCCTTGTCAAAGAACTCTGGCGCGTTGATGCCGTGCAGTACCGACAGACGCTGGGCCATAATGCGGCTCTCTTTCTCCAATGCCCCACGGTTGATGCTTGGGTTGGCACTGAGGATCGACATGGTAATGGCATAGCGCTGCAAGGTTTCACGCACCCCGGCCGCCAACAGTTGCAGTGGGCGGATACGCGCCGGATTCAGCACCAGATCATCCCCTTTATCGCAAATCAACTGCTGGCGTGCCAGCTCATCGATTAGCGGCTGCAGTACTTCTGGCAGTTGTTCTTTTTCGTAACTCAGGAACAGTTCTGCTTTCAGCATTGGGTAAATCAGGCTGACCTGGCGTAACAGTTCTGTACGGGATACGCGGCGATGATGCATAACAATAGATGCAATCAGTGACGGTAGAACCAGCATGTGATGGATGTTGTTGCGATAGTACGTCATCAGCACGGCCTGCTCGCGCGGCAGAATGATGATATCGCCGATGTTGTCTTTCTCCACTTCGAACTTGTTCATGTTCAAAGCGTGATCCAGTAACTGGTCCGGCGTTTGTGTCGGTACGGTGACATCGCGCGCGTAAGGCACATTGCGCATCAGTTGCATGTAGCAATCCAACTGCTCCAGCAACTGCTCACGGGTGAGCGAACGCTGGCGTGAGGCCAGCAGCGCGGTTGAACAAAGGTTCATGGCGTTGGCAGCGGCGGCGTTGTTGATACGCACCATAATCTGCGCCGCCAGATCGTTGACCGCGGGCGTCAGCCAACTTGGACGTTGTGCTTCGATGGGGTCGATGGACTCGCGCCAATGCGGAACATGCTGGTTAAGATACGAGGTCAGCGGCAATGGCTCGCCAAAGTTCACGTAGCCCTGACCCAGATTGCGCAGCTTACGCAAGCCGCGCAACATCTGCAGCAGGCTCTCTTTCTCTTTGGTCGCCCCACGCAGCTCTTTGGCGTAAGTGCCCACTTCCATTACATGCTCATAACCGATGTAAATCGGCACCAGCGTAATAGGACGAGTGCCCCCGCGCAGCATGGCCTGAATAGTCATCGACAGGGTACCGGTCTTCGGTTCCAGCAGACGACCCGTGCGGGAACGCCCACCTTCGACAAAATACTCTACCGAATAACCACGGGTGAACAGCTCGCCGAGATATTCGCGGAAAACGGTGGAATAGAGTTTGTTGCCTTTGAAGGTTCGACGGATAAAGAAGGCGCCCAGACGACGGAAGATTGGCCCGGCAGGCCAGAAGTTCAGGTTAATCCCCGCAGCAATGTGCGGTGGCACCAGGCCTTGGTGGTAGAGCACGTAGGACAGTAACAGGTAATCCATATGGCTACGGTGGCAAGGCACATAGACTATTTCGTGACCATCTTGCGCCAATTGACGCACGCGCTCGGCGTTGGTGACATTGATACCCTGATACAGCCGGTTCCAGGTCCAGCTCAGCACGCGATCGGAGAGGCGCACCGTTTCATATGAGAAATCGGCTGCAATCTCTTCCATCAGCGCAATAGCGTTCTGTTGGGCTTTTTCGTGCGAGATCTTCTTGCTGCGCGCTTCGTCTTCGACCGCTTTTTCAATCGCTTTGGAAGCCAGCAGCTTATTGAACAGATCCTGGCGGGCTGGCAGACTAGGCCCAACGGCGGCCAGACGCAGACGTGAGAAGTGCATACGTGCCACGCGTGCCAGTTTCTGCGCTATGGTTTTATCTGTGCCGTGTTCGGTCGCCATGCGGCGCAAGGAAACGGTGTTGGAGAAACGGACAAAGCTGTCGCGCCCCAGCCACAATACGGCGAAGAATTTCTGCACACCGTTCAGCAGGCGCAAGTGCGGCGTGCCGTGGCCTTCGCGGCCCGGTGAGCGGCCAAACATGACCGACACCGGTAACATCTGGATATCGAGATCCGGATTGCTGCGGTGCAGATCCAGATAGTCGTGGAACAGTTTTACCGATTCTTCTTTCGGTGTGTAATAGCGGAATACGCGTGGGCCATCGTGGATGAACACGTGGCTTGGCAGTATGGTGCCATCGATTTCCAGCGGGTTAAGGGGATCGGGCAAATCCTGCGCCAGGCACTGGGCGCGCATGGTGAGCAAATCTGCCTTGGAATTATAAGGTAAAACGTACAGAATCGGCCGTGAGGGATCCAACCCTAACTCCGTTACCGGGTCTGAAGGGATAACCTTACTTCTTACCAACAGTTTTAGTGGTAAATTCAATAATTTATAATAGATTTTACGCCAACCTGACATAACAACGTGTAGCCTCTTGTTAGCAATGCGCCGCAAGCATACCAGAAACCGGGTAGCAGATCTGTGGTGTTGGCAAATCCAGCGCCTGAAGTGGCAATGGAAATACACATTCGAATTATGACTCACCTTTTGAGATTAAACATGGCAAATCAAGCAACCGGCCTGACACGCATCATTAAAGCTGCGGGCTATTCATATAAAGGATTAACCGCGGCCTGGCAGAACGAAGCTGCATTCCGCCAGGAACTGGTCGCAACCGTGGTGGCCATCATACTGGCGATTTGGCTGGATGTGGGTGCCATAGCGCGCATTTTATTGATCGGATCGGTGCTGCTGGTGATGATTGTCGAAATCCTCAACAGCGCCATTGAGGCGATTGTCGATCGCGTGGGGTCGGAATATCACGAACTTTCGGGGCGGGCAAAGGATATGGGGTCGGCGGCAGTCATGCTGGCGATTATTCTGGCGCTGTTTGTCTGGGGATCGGTGCTTTGGCAGCATTTTGTTTGAAAATGAAGCTATTAATGTTGCGAACCGGCGCGCTAATCCCTGATTTTTATTTATTCTTCGGTTCCCAATCCAGACTTACCTGTATATACTCACAGCAAGACTGTATAAACAAACAGGGGGCGGAATGAAAGCACTAACTACCAGGCAGCAAGAGGTCTACGACCTGATTCGCGATCATATTTCGCAAACGGGCATGCCACCGACGCGTGCCGAGATCGCAATGCGTCTGGGCTTCCGTTCACCAAATGCTGCAGAAGAGCACCTGAAGGCGCTGGCTCGTAAAGGCGTGATCGAAATCATCTCCGGCGCTTCACGCGGCATCCGCCTGCTGATGGAAGACGAAGAGGGTTTGCCGCTGGTAGGCCGGGTGGCTGCTGGTGAGCCGCTGCTGGCACAGCAACATATTGAAGGGCACTATAAAGTGGATCCCTCATTGTTTAAGCCTAACGCCGATTTCCTGTTGCGCGTGAGTGGCATGTCAATGCGTGACATCGGCATTCTGGACGGCGATCTGCTGGCAGTGCATAAAACTCAGGATGTGCGTAATGGGCAGGTGGTTGTCGCACGTATTGAAGATGAGGTCACGGTCAAGCGTTTGAGAAAACACGGTAATGTCGTTGAACTACTCCCAGAAAACAGCGAATTTCAGCCGATTGTGGTCGATCTGCGTCAGCAGAACTTCACAATCGAAGGATTGGCGGTGGGTGTGATCCGCAACGGCGACTGGATCTAAACATAACTCCCAGTACCGCTACCCATTGATAATCAATGGGTATATCGCCCCAGCTCTGGGGCGATGTCATTTCTGCACTACCCTCTATTTATCTAGTTACGGAACATATTGCTATGCGCCTGCTTTCAGCCTTCACCAGTGATGCCGACAAGGCTCTGTGGCGTCTGGCACTGCCGATGATTTTTTCCAATATTACCGTTCCTTTGCTAGGTCTGGTGGATACCGCTGTCATCGGTCATCTCGACAGCCCGGTCTATCTGGGCGGAGTGGCGGTAGGCTCGATGGCGACCAGCTTTCTGTTTATGCTGCTGTTGTTCCTGCGCATGAGCACCACCGGGCTGGCGGCACAGGCGTTGGGGGCAAAGGATCCGCAGCGGCTGGCCCGTGCTTTTATGCAGCCGCTATTGCTGGCGTTAGTGGCCGGGTTGGTAATTGTATTGTTGCGCACCCCGCTGATCACCCTGGCATTGAACATCGTCGGTGGCGATCGGGAAGTGTTGGCGCAGGCAAAACGGTTTTTGGAGATCCGCTGGCTTAGCGCCCCGGCGGCATTGGCCAATATGGTGCTGCTCGGTTGGCTGCTTGGCGTGCAGTACGTGCGTGCACCGGTAACCTTGCTGATTGTCGGTAACCTGCTGAACATTGTGCTGGATATCTGGCTGGTGATGGGGCTGGGCTGGAATGTGCAGGGCGCCGCCGCTGCCACGGTGATTGCCGAGTACGCTACGCTGTTGCTGGGGTTGTGGCTTTCATGGCGGGTTCTGCGATTGCGGGGTATCTCACTGGCGATGTTGCGTACCGCCTGGCGCGGTAATCTGCGCCGCCTGCTGGCACTTAACCGTGACATTATGCTGCGGTCGCTATTACTCCAACTGTGCTTTGCTTCATTAACCATTTTAGGGGCGCGCATGGGGGGAAGTGGTGGCGGTGAATGCGGTGCTAATGAATCTGCTGACTTTTACCGCCTATGCCCTGGACGGTTTTGCTTATGCGGTAGAGGCGCACTCCGGCCATGCCTATGGCGCACGGGACAGTCGCCAATTGCAGAAAGTATGGCGTGCTGCCTGCCGTCAGGCGGGTCTGGTAGCCTGTGGTTTTGCCGTCATTTATATCTTTGCCGGGCAGCAGATTATCGCGGGTTTAACCTCGCTGCCAGAACTGCGTGCCTTGGCAAATCATTATCTTCCTTGGCAGGTGGTGCTGCCTCTGGTAGGGGTCTGGTGCTATCTGCTGGACGGCATGTTTATTGGTGCCACCCGTGGCGCAGAAATGCGCAACAGTATGGCGGTGGCTGCTGCAGGCTATGGTCTGACTCTGTTCACCCTGCCGGTGCTGGGCAACCACGGTCTATGGTTGGCGTTGGCAGTGTTTTTAGCATTACGCGGGGCCGCTTTGGGTTGGATATGGCATCGTCATAGCGTGCAAGGCACCTGGTTCCAATCCCCGGTGAGTGGCAGATAGGTATTCTGCGTATTTATCAGATTAACTGATGGATCTGGTGCGGAATTTATATTTTGTTACAAGTGCTGTCGATGTTTTCAGGGCTTTTTCTCCCTGTTTTAGCAGAGTTTTTTGCTATTAAGATTTTTCCTATCCATGTTTAATGCTGTGATTTTGGCTGGATGCGTGATTAACCGCTATAGTTAATCACGTGGCTGGCGAATTAAGCCCGCGCTTAATTGGCAACAGGGTGCATTTATTACCCTCAAATCTTATTCAGTTAAGCCCAGCCAGATTTATCTAAAACTGACTAACACTGGTAACGGAGAGATTATGAACAAAGATCAAGCCGACGGTAACTGGAAGCAGTTTAAAGGTAAAGTGAAGGAAAAATGGGGCAAGTTGACCGATGACGATCTGACTGTCATTGAAGGGAAACGTGAACAGCTTGTCGGTAAAATCCAGGAACGCTATGGTTATCAGAAAGAGGTAGCCGAGAAGGAAGTTAAAGCCTGGGAAGATCACAGCAAGTATCGTTGGTAGCGCGATGAGCCGCCCATAATCGCGGCGCTACGGCACCATCCGGCCTTGGCAGTTATCCCCTGATGCCAAGGCTGCGGGAACAAGGATGTACCCGTCCTCTTAGACCATCCGCTTATTTTTTCTTTATCACAATGCTGTGATCATGGTCGCAATCGTGTTTGTTCTCACAAGCTTCTACTTCTATGCAAGCCGAACACAGGCCGTGGGCTTCTACCACGGTGTGACGTAATACAAAACCTGACTCCAGCGCGAGTTTCTTCAACGTATCTTCTACCCCTTCGGTGGTGCGCTCTGTCACCTGCCCGCAACGATCGCAGATAAACAATGCCGAGGTGTGCATCGGTTGCTCGAAGTGATGGCATAGCACATAGCTGTTGGCTGATTCCACGCGGTGAATAAAACCCTGTTCCAGCAAGAAATCCAGCGCGCGGTAAACCGTGGGGGTTTGGCTTGTGGTTCCGCTACGCGCAACAGATCCAGCAGATCGTAAGCGCTGATGGCACCGGGCTGCTCAGCCATCAGGCGTAACACTTCCAGCCGTTGCGGTGTCAGCCGCACGTTACGTTGCTGACAGAGCCGTTCCGCCTGCGCGAGTAGCTTTTGCTGGTTGGTTGGGTTCATAGCACTATCCCGGTACGCAAAGAAACTGATTTTATCATGTTTAAGTGCAATCGCCGAGGGTTGCCCTGTTTTCCCAGGATTACGCGGCATGAACCGGTTAACTGTGTCAGAAATGAGAGGTATCTCACGATCCAGTACTGTTTTGCCGGAGTAAATCATCTTTGCGGCTTTCTGGTATAGGCCACTGGGTAGCGCGGCGGTATAACCCGTAGCCGAGCCAAACCCTTTTCAGGAGCTTGAGGATGACAGAAAGAGAGAAATTGTTGCGTGGTGAGTTGTATAACAGCCGTGATGATGAATTGATTGCCATGTACCACCGGGCGCGGAGCCTGACGAAACAGTTGGCTGCGCTCGACTCGCTGCAGGCAGAAGAGAAGAAATGCCTGCTGCGTGAACTGTTTGCTGCCTGGGGTGATGAAAGCTGGATAGAATTGCCGTTCTGGTGCGATTACGGCCAGCATATCAGTATCGGCAGGAACAGTTTTATCAACGTGAATGCGGTTTTTCTCGACTGCAATACCATCACTATTGGCGATAACACGCTGATTGGGCCGAACATACAGATTTATACGCCGAGCCATCCTCTCAAGGCCAGCGAACGGTTTACCGGTGATCCTGCTTTCCCGTTTCGCACTTCGGCCAAGCCGGTGGTCATTGGCAGCAACGTCTGGATTGGCGGCAACGTCGTGATCCTGCCCGGAGTGACTATTGGCGATGGTACCACCGTTGGCGCAGGCAGCATCGTCACCGACGATATCCCGGCTAACGTATTGGCGCTGGGACAACCGTGCCGGGTGATCCGAGAATTGGCGTAATTCTCTAAGCTCGCCAGGGATTAGTGGAATAGGCTGGCGAGTATACCCATGCGTTGGTAATGAGTGTTTACAGATAAACGCAGAGAACGGTATTACAAGAATTAATGACCTGCACCATTAATTAATTTGTTAGCCTTTAAGCTCTTTATCCAGGGTTATTTTATTGAAAAATTATCTGGATAAAAAATGGGTCCTTGGAAAGGGCTGGCTTTTATGAGGGGCTTTATTCGAATACGGGCGGATGAGGCCCGTAGAGATAACGACTAAAAACTTACTTGATGCCCATGGAGGCTTTCATCTGGCTCATCATATCAATCCCTTGCTTGCAAGAAGCGTCCTGTTGGGCTTCTGGCAGCGCAGAAATTTGTTTCTTGGCTTCTTCCATCTGAGTTTTTAACGCATCCATCTGGGGCTTGGCAGCTTCATTTTCAGAGCCTTTCACGATTAATGCGTCAACTTCTTCTACGTATTTTTTACAAGTATCAGTCATCTCACCCGCTAAAGCAGAGGAGGAAATGGCTAACATACTGAAAATAAAAATTAACTTTTTCATAGAGCATCCTGCTATCAATATTCCATCCCAATGATGGTGGCAAGATTATCTTGAAACGCGGGTAACAAGACAAGTGAGCGCAAAAAAATAGGAATTTGTTTCGATTTTTAGCCCATTCTATTTTAAATATAAGCTCAATCGGCCAGCGTTAACCTATATAGGTTCCATCACAGCACCAAGATGCCGTTGTTCCGTATCAGCAAATATTTTACTGAATGCATTATGACTATATGATTTTTATGCAGATGCATTCCCCCGCGCTTTCACCGCCTATGCCCGGTCAGACTTCGTTCGCTGCTCTATGTTATAGTAAGTCATGCGTCTCCCCCTATAGCTCCGGCCCTCCATAGACAGAAGGGGCTTTCAGCGTGGGGAAGAATGAGAAAATACATAGAACGAGCGAACATGAACCAAAACCAGGAAAAAGTAATCCCTGCCAAATCAGTGCAAAAGCCAAGCGGAACCAACAAATACGCTGCTAATCGTTTTTCCATCGCGCCGATGCTCGACTGGACCGATCGTCATTGCCGCTATTTCCATCGTTTACTGAGCAAGGAAACCCTGCTGTACACCGAGATGGTGACCACCGGCGCGATTATCCACGGTAAAGGTGACTATCTGGCGTATAGCGAAGAGGAACATCCTGTGGCGCTGCAGCTGGGTGGCAGCGATCCAGCGGCATTGGCGCACTGTGCCAAATTGGCCGAGCAGCGTGGTTATGATGAGATCAATCTCAATGTAGGTTGCCCGTCTGATCGGGTACAGAACGGTATGTTTGGTGCCTGCCTGATGGGGCAAGCCACTCTGGTTGCCGATTGTATCAAGGCCATGCGCGATGTGGTGTCGATCCCGGTGACGGTGAAAACCCGAATTGGCATCGACGATCAGGACAGCTATGAATTTCTGTGTGATTTCATCTCCACCGTGGCGGGGCGGGGTGAATGCGATATGTTCACCATTCATGCCCGTAAAGCCTGGCTGTCCGGCCTCAGCCCGAAAGAGAATCGTGAAGTGCCGCCACTTGACTACCCGCGAGTCTACCAGTTGAAACGTGATTTCCCGGCGTTGACCATTGCAATCAACGGTGGGGTGAAAACTCTGGAAGAGGCGAAACACCACCTGCAGCATCTGGATGGGGTGATGATGGGCCGCGAGGCGTATCAAAATCCCGGCATTCTGGCGCGGGTCGATAGCGAAATATTCGGCTCTCAGACCGAAGTTCTGGACAGCGTGGCGATTATCGAATCGCTGTATCCCTACATCGAGCGTGAACTGGCGAATGGAACCTATCTGGGCCATATCACCCGACATATTCTCGGCCTGTTCCAAGGGGTTCCTGGAGCACGGCAATGGCGCCGCCACCTGAGCGAGAATGCCCATAAACCGGGCGCCGACGTGCGTACCGTTGAGCAAGCATTGGCGTTGGTACGATCACCGCGTACCGAATTGGCGTAATCTGCAAAAAAATTGACTAAAAGTTGGTTTTTTTGACTAAGGGCGCCACGGGATCTGGTGCCCTTTTTATAGCATTTCAACAGGTTATCTTCACTGCCAAGTTGGCACGCTTCTTGTAAATAGCAATGCAGAGACATTGTTTAGCCAAGGAGCCCTCTATGTTGGAACTCTTCTTTATTATTGGTTTTGTCATCATGTTGATGGTAACCGGTATTTCATTGCTGGGTGTGATAGCTGCATTGTTTGCGGCCGCGGCCTTTATGCTGTTAGGCGGACTGTTTGCCATGGTGATCAAGTTGTTGCCCTGGCTGATCCTGGCAGTGGTCGGCGTGTGGATATACCGTTCAATGCAGAAACCGCAGATACGCCGTTATTGATATTTTCTGCTGAATTTTCAGTCAGTCACGCTGAAATTAATGCACCGGGTTACTTTCTTAATGCGGCAGGGATCACAACCTGATGTTTTAAATGCGAATGCGGCACATTAAGCATGTTTTTTACTTTTTGCGGCTGCTAGGATGGCTCCCGCAGCAGTGATGCTAATGATTTCATCACCGCGAGAGCTGATAATAGTGTTGCAAAAGCAACCCCCATCTCTAGCGGACTCTGCTCTACCCCTACAAAGTGCTGTATCTGGAAAGGGCTCCTTACGGGGCCCTTTTCTTTTGCCTAAAGCCCGGGGATCAGCAGGCTGGAGCCGCTGGTTTTGCGGCTTTCCAGCACCTGATGTGCCCGTTGCGCATCTGCCAGCGCAAACTTCTGTTCCTGCTTTACCTCAACCTTAATCGCACCGCTACCGATCAACGAGAACAGCTCATTGCTGGCATACTGTAACTCCTGGCGGGTGGTGATGTAGCCATTGAGGGAAGGGCGGGTGACATACAGCGAACCTTTCTGGTTCAACAACGCCAGATCGACGCCAGTAACCGGGCCAGATGCGTTACCAAAGCTGACCATCAATCCGCGGCGTTTAAGGCTGTTCAGGGAATCCTGCCAGGTGCTTTTCCCTACCGAGTCATACACCACGTTGACTTTCTCACCGTTAGTCAGTTCCGCTACGCGCTGGGCGATATTTTCCTGGCGATAATTGATGGTGGCCCAAGCCCCAGCACGTTTTGCCAGTTCGGCTTTCTCGTCTGAGCCCACGCTGCCAATCAGTTTGGCCCCCAGCGCCTTGGCCCATTGGCAGGCTATCAACCCAACGCCACCGGCTGCGGCATGAAACAGGAATATTTCACCAGGCTTAACCTCATAGGTTTGACGCAGCAGATAATGCACGGTCAGGCCTTTGAGGAAAGAGGCTGCGCCCTGCTCGAAACTCAGGTTATCCGGCAGGATCGCCACTTTTTCCAGCGGCACGTTGTGAACTTCGCTATAGGCACCCAGTGCAGATTGGGCATAAACCACACGATCGCCGGGCTTGACTGCGCTGACATCTGCTCCAACCTTGATGACAACCCCGGCAGCTTCAGTGCCTAACCCGCTAGGAAACTGAGCTGGAGAATACAAGCCGCTACGGACATAAGTATCGATATAGTTGATACCAATAGCTTTATTCTCAACCTGAACCTCGCCAGCGGCAGGGTCGGCAGGAGTAAAATCAACATACTGCAGTACTTGCGGGCCGCCGACGGCGGAGAATTGAATGCGCTTTGCCATGCTGTTACCTCGCTAAAATACCTGGTTTTACCCTACGCTTTTCACCATCAACTATCCAGTTTGCAGCCCAGAGATTAATCCTTTTTCGCCATGATGATGCGCAGGAATCGTGGCTAAAAATCACGTATACTCTCGCGTCAGGATCCATCTTTCGCAACTGGATAAAGAATACGCTTCATGGCAGGCAAAAAACCAACCAATAAACCAAATACGTACGAACCCAGAGACCGCCAGATGGAAGGGCTGAAGATGCCGCCACATTCGCTGGAGGCGGAACAGTCCGTGTTGGGCGGTTTAATGCTGGATAATGAACGCTGGGATAATGTAGCCGAGCGGGTGGTCGCCAACGACTTCTTCAGCCGCCCGCATCGGCTGATCTTTACCGAAATGCAGCGCCTGCTGGAGATGAGCCGGCCGATCGATCTGATCACGCTGTCCGAATCACTGGAACAAAAGGGTGAACTGGACTCGGTCGGTGGTTTTGCCTATCTGGCGGAGCTGTCGAAGAACACCCCAAGTGCCGCCAATATTGGCGCTTATGCCGACATTGTGCGTGAGCGTGCGGTGGTGCGCGAAATGATCTCCGTCGCCAACGAGATCGCCGATGCGGGTTACGATCCGCAGGGTCGCAGTAGTGAAGATCTGCTCGATCTGGCCGAGTCGCGCGTTTTCCAGATCGCTGAAAACCGAGCCAGTAAAGACGAAGGCCCCAAAGGGATCGAACGCATTCTGGAAGATACCGTTGCGCGTATCGAGCAACTTTATCAGCAGCCACATGACGGCGTAACCGGTGTTGACACCGGCTATCAGGATCTCAACAAGAAAACTGCGGGCTTGCAGAAATCGGATCTGATCATCGTTGCTGCGCGTCCTTCGATGGGTAAAACCACCTTCGCAATGAACCTGTGTGAACATGCCGCGATGACGCAGGAAAAACCGGTGCTGATCTTCAGCCTTGAGATGCCAGGCAACCAGATCATGATGCGTATGTTGGCCTCACTGTCTCGTGTGGATCAGACCAGGATCCGTACCGGTCAGCTTGACGACGAAGACTGGGCGCGTATCTCCAGCACCATGGGGATCCTGCTGGAGAAGCGCAATATGTATATTGACGACTCCTCAGGCCTGACGCCAACCGAAGTGCGCTCGCGTGCGCGCCGTATTTTCCGCGAACATGATGGGCTTAGCCTGATCATGATCGACTACCTGCAATTGATGCGCGTACCAGCGCTATCCGACAACCGTACGCTGGAAATTGCCGAAATCTCCCGCTCGCTGAAAGCGCTGGCAAAAGAGCTACAGGTGCCAGTGGTTGCACTGTCGCAGCTGAACCGAAGCCTGGAGCAGCGCGCGGATAAACGCCCGGTCAACTCTGACCTGCGTGAGTCTGGTTCCATTGAGCAGGATGCTGACCTGATTATGTTCATCTACCGTGATGAGGTTTATCACGAGAACAGCGATCTGAAAGGGATTGCTGAAATTATTCTGGGTAAGCAGCGTAACGGCCCTATCGGCACGGTGCGTCTTACCTTCAACGGCCAATGGTCGCGCTTCGATAACTATGCGGGGCCACAATATGATGATGAATAATCAGCTAAGGAACTGAAAATGAAAGCGGCAACTGCTGTGATCGACCGCCGCGCTCTGCGACATAATCTGCAACAGGTACGCCACCTGGCTCCGCAAAGCCGCCTGATTGCCGTTGTGAAAGCAAACGCCTATGGACATGGCTTGCTGGAAACAGCCCATACCCTGCAAGATGCCGATTGTTACGGTGTGGCACGCATCGGCGAAGCGCTGATGCTGCGTGCTGGCGGCATCGTCAAGCCGATCCTGCTGTTGGAAGGTTTCTTCTGTGCCGAAGATTTGCCAACCCTGGTGGCGAATAATATCGAAACCACCGTGCACAGTATCGAACAGCTCGAAGCGTTAGAGCAGACTGAACTGACGCACCCGGTGCAGGTATGGATGAAGCTGGACACCGGTATGCATCGCCTGGGTGTTCGTCCGGAGCTGGCTGAGGCGTTTTACCAGCGTTTGTGTGCCTGCCGTAATGTGGTACAGCCGGTAAATATCATGAGCCATTTCAGCCGTGCCGACGAGCCGGAAGTAGGCGCCACCGAGAAGCAAATCGACTGTTTCGAGCGCTTTGCCAATGGCAAACCGGGCCACAAATCGATTGCCGCTTCCGGCGGGATTTTGCTGTGGCCACAGGCCCACCGCGATTGGGTGCGGCCGGGCATTATTCTGTACGGTGTATCACCTCTGGAAACGCAGTACGCCGATCGCTTTGGTCTGCAACCGGCCATGACGCTTAAATCCAGCCTGATTGCAGTGCGTGAGCATAAAGCCGGTGAGCCCGTGGGCTATGGCGGCACCTGGGTGAGCGAGCGGGATACTCGGCTGGGGGTGGTGGCTATGGGTTATGGCGATGGCTATCCACGCAGTGCGCCTTCTGGCACGCCGGTTTGGATCAATGGCCGTGAGGTGCCGATTGCTGGGCGCGTCTCCATGGACATGATTTCTGTCGATCTGGGGCCGGGAGCCACCGACAAAGTCGGTGACGAAGCGGTACTCTGGGGCAATCAACTGCCGGTTGAACGGGTCGCTGCTTTCAGCGGCATCAGTGCCTATGAGCTGATCACCAAGCTTACCCAGCGCGTAGCGATGGAATATATTGGCGAATAACCTACCTTTTACCTCTTCTCTCGGCCGAGAGAAGAGGGGCTAAACCAAACCTTTGGTTACTTCTTTACCGCCAGCCACTGATCGATAATCTTCTGGTACTCTCCGGTCGCCTTGCTCAGGTGCAGCCACTGATCGACATACAGTTTCCAACTCATATCATCGCGTGGCAGCATATAAGCCTTTTCACCGTATTGCATTGGCTTGTTCGGGTTTACTGCGCACAGTTTCGGATAACGTTTCTGCTGATATAACGCTTCGGAAGCATCGGTGATCATCACGTCCGCCTTGCGGTCTACCAACTGCTGGAAGATGCCCATATTGTCGTGGGACAGCGTCAGGTTGGCTTTTGGCAGATGGGCGCGCACAAAGGCTTCGTTGGTGCCGCCAGCCGGTTCGATCACCTGTACCGAAGGCTTATTGATTTGCGCGATGGTGCGGTATTTCTTCACGTCGGTACAACGCACCAGCGGGATCTTGCCGTCGGTATCCAGCCGTTCTGCGAAGAACACCTGTCTCTGGCGCTCCAGCGTGACAGAAATCCCGCCCATGGCGATGTCGCATTTCCCAGATACAAAGTCTGGCGTCAGGGTCTTCCAGGTCGTTTTTACCCATTTCACCTTGGCACCCAGGCTTTTAGCCAGTGACTCCGCCATCGCGATATCAATGCCTTCATAGCTCCCGTCTTCTTTCAGGAAGGTATAAGGCTTGTAATCGCCGGTGGTGCAGACGGTCAGCGTTTTTTGCTGCAGGACCTTGTCCAGATTGGATTGGGCGCTGGCGCTGCCGGTGGCAACCAGCAAAGCGAGAGGTAATAGCTTCTTCATACAATGTCCTTTTTATATTTAAATGGTTTTATGCGCTGTTTAGCCGTCAATTGTTGTTGGTTTGCGTGATTTGCCCGTTTTTTATGCCATTGATGAGCAACGAAGCTGGCTTTGCTGCTGTGGCTCCTACAACCGGGACAGCAAGCATGGTTGCAAGGCTAAAAAAACTGATAGTCTGTAACGTCAACATTTCTTAACACACTTTACAGGTGGCTATGTACAACATTGATGATTTTGATATGAAAATCCTGACGCTGTTACAGGCCAATGGTCGTCTGACCAACCAGGAGCTGAGTGAACTGGTCGGGCTTTCCGCTTCCCAATGTTCGCGGCGTCGTATCAGCCTGGAGCAGGCTCAACTGATAAAAGGGTATCACGCCAGATTAGCTCCGGAAGCGGTAGGGCTGGGGTTGGTGGGCCTGATTGAGGTAAGCCTGATCACCCATGCCCAGGAACTGATCGACAGCTTTCACCAGATGCTGGAAGAAGTGGACGCTATTGTTGATGCTTATAAAACTACCGGTGATGCGGATTACCTGCTGAAAGTCGCGGTAGCAGACTTGCCAGCCCTGAGCGACTTCATCAGCCAGACGCTTTCACGACATAAAAGTGTGTCCCATATCAAAACGGCCGTGGTGTTAGGCCGGATTAAAGAAAATGGTTTACTGCCGGTTGCGAGATAAAGCTAAAACCAAACGCTGAATTATGTCTATATTAGGTGCGTACCCGCCCTAACAACCAAAAATCAGGAGAACCAACCCGTGTTCCAGAATGTTGATGCCTATGCAGGTGACCCGATCCTGTCGCTGATGGAAAAATTCAAAAAAGATCCCCGTGCGCACAAGGTGAACCTGAGTATCGGCCTTTACTATAACGAGCAGGGCATTATCCCGCAGATGAAGGCCGTTGCGGCGGCAGAGGCCCAGATTAACAGTAGTGAACATGGCGCATCGGTCTATTTGCCGATGGAGGGCCTGCAGCCTTACCGTAGTGCCATCCAACAACTGCTGTTTGGTGCCGAGCACAGCATGCTGCAACAGGGGCGCATTGCCACTATCCAAACCGTTGGCGGTTCTGGCGCGTTGAAAGTCGGTGCCGATTTTATGAAAAGCTATTTCCCGGACTCGCAGGTCTGGGTTAGCGATCCGACTTGGGAAAACCACGTGGCCATCTTTGGTGGTGCCGGTTTTAAGGTAAATACCTACCCTTATTTCGACAGTGAAAACCTGGGTGTGAAATTTGAGGCGATGTTGAGCACGCTTAAACAGCTCCCCGCCAAGAGCATCACCTTGCTTCACCCATGCTGTCATAATCCGACAGGTTCCGATCTTACTACTGCCCAGTGGGATCAAGTGATTGAAGTGATTGCCGAGCGTGAGCTGATCCCGTTCCTCGATATCGCCTATCAGGGCTTTGGTGGCGGAATGGAGCAGGATGCTTATGCTATTCGCGCCATCGCTGCTGCTGGTTTACCCTGTCTGGTAAGTAACTCATTCTCGAAAATCTTCTCACTTTACGGTGAGCGTGTTGGTGGGCTTTCCGTGGTATGTGAAAGTAGCGAAGCCGCCGAGCGTGTGCTTGGGCAACTGAAAGCCACCGTGCGCCGTAACTACTCCAGCCCGCCGAACTTTGGTGCGCAGGTGGTGGCAAAAGTGCTCAATGACACCCAGTTGAAGGCGCAGTGGCTGGCAGAAGTGGGATCCATGCGTAGCCGTATTCTGGAAATGCGTAAAGCGCTGGTCGAGACGCTCAAGAGCGCATTGCCGCAGCGTAACTTTGATTATCTGCTGGAACAGCGCGGTATGTTCAGCTATACCGGTTTCAGTGCAGAGCAGGTCGATCGCCTGCGTGAAGAGTTTGGTGTTTATCTGATCCACAGCGGCCGTATGTGCGTCGCTGGCCTGAACCATAACAATGTGCGTCAGGTGGCTGAGGCTTTTGCGGCAGTTCAGTAAATGCTGTAATGATAATTACATGATTTGCCAGGGGGATAGTGATATCGCCCCTGTGTTTTTATTACCGCAGTACCCTATCGGCAGTGCTGTTTACCGCATGTTTGACCTCAGTTCCCTTTTTCTCAGGCCGCTGAGCCAAGCTGACAGCCCCTCCTTGTAGAAACCACTTATGCAGTTCCTGGTTACGCCTGAAATGCAGTTTATGCATGGCACTTCGTTTATGAGCATTGACGGTTTTGTTACTGATGGCGAGGTAATCGGCCGTATCCTGCACGCACATCCCCGTAGCCAGGCACTGTAGCACCTCAGTTTCCCGGGGGTTAACGGTGATGTACAACGGCATGTATCTGCCAGAGGAGGACCAGCCTGGCTATTTGAATACAATACGTTGTCGAGCAGGACTTCGATAGATTGTGCCGTTTGATGACGGTACAGAACGCCTGCGCCACATTCCGAGTTGTGCGTCGGCCCTCTGGGGTTAAGTGTATTGCGTACCTGCTCCTGGATGAAAAAGACCTGCGGCGTGTAACCTTGTTGGTATAACTCCTGCAGCCAAGGAGGGCAGGTAAGGCAATTGCTCAGAAAAATGATATCTATCTTACCCTTGAAGAGGGCATTCCTGTCGAGCAAGCGCAGGGATACTCCCCGTAACTGGCTGAAAACCTTGAGCATGTGGCGTAAGCCATCAACAAAATAGTGGTTATCATCGGCTATTAAAATAGACATTGTGCGCTTTATCATACTGCCTCTTTGCAGATTACAGAGCCGATCTCCAAGACAACCCAACAGGAACGACGGGACGGGTCAGAAGCTGTAGACCAGAGAGTAAGGCCTTTTTCTTTTTATGGGATTTGGCCTTGGTAATTTTTATATTAACGCACAATTTAAGAAAGGCTATTTCTGACGAAAAATAATCTTAATTTCACGCTGAGAATTGAGGCTAAGAAAATGCCGTATATAGCAGGTGTTACTGGTAACTCATTGCTCCCTGATGTTGATAGGTTTTTTCTACATCATTCTATTGAGGTTCTCATCTGAATTAAATGAGATTTTTCTCTTTGTTTTTCATTTTTGTCTGATGAATTAATATATTCTCAATAAATTCATCTATAAGCGGAAATAAAAAATCCGGAATATTTTACAACTTTCTCAAGTTGTTACTTTGAACAGTAAAAGCGTTTGACGATAATAATTTTATAAGAATATACTTAGTTGATGAAGGTTGCTAAGTATGGCTTTTCAGGACGGATGGCGGTGTTATATCGCATCGTTTTCTCACGATAGCAGCAGGTTCTACTGCCAATATAATTCATCTGCTTTTTGGTAAGGATACCGCATGTTTTTAATCATGTGTTTGACACTATTTTGGATATGTTCTGGTCGCCGAGTGGGTACAAGGTTGCCTATTAGAGATGATGTCTGTTTACCCTAGCCTGGGAAACCATAAATCAGAGCGTTCCAAAAATAAGGGATTGTTTTTTACCAGGAGGTATTTTTCCAATGATTCTAATAGATTCAAATTATTCCTGTGCTCTGAGTAAGATAACTTTTAACTCACTTGTTGAATCGTTAAAGAGTGAGCCAAACCCAGACTTTCGTTATTATGATGTTTTTATTGCCTTTGTTGATGGTGATTCAACTGATATACACAACATAGTAAAGCATGTTTACGAGCTAAGAAAAAAAACGAAATTGTTTATATGGTGACGCTACTATCAAAAGATAAAAATTGCTCATCTGTAATTTGGCACTTATCTGATTATATGGTTGATAAGAAAATTACTTATAGTGAG
This sequence comes from Serratia sp. L9, assembly GCF_050632285.1. Classification (NCBI taxonomy): domain Bacteria; kingdom Pseudomonadati; phylum Pseudomonadota; class Gammaproteobacteria; order Enterobacterales; family Yersiniaceae; genus Serratia; species Serratia sp. L9. The sequence continues at coordinate 1,676,294 of NZ_CP192591.1, forward strand.
CTGAAAAGGGTAGTCAAATTGATGCTTACATCAGAGCCCAAGGTTTTAGAAGACAATGTTTTTGGCGATGTTTGGGGGAGATCCTCAAATCTTCTCAGAAAGAGTATCGTGTGTTAAAACTGTTGTTGGACGGCCACTCCCAATACCAAATTTCACAGATGCTAAACTTATCGGTAAAAACGATCAGCGGCTATAAAGTCAAAGCGATTAAAAGGCATGGCGCAAGGAATTTCAATGAGCTATATATGCTGAAATTGCATAATTATTTTTAATCTAATCGCAACTGGCAGGTAGCTTATCGCTTCAATGACCCGCATTAAATAGGTCTTGTTATCCCTTCATACGGCCATGTTCTGTGGCCGCATTGTTGTTGAGTCTTAATCCCTCTTAGCCATAACAGTTTTGACAGACGCTCCCCGCCATCGCCACAATCATGCAAGAAGGCCCTGATCACACTGCCTCACTACAACTTCAGTATTCCAGAGCTTGCGCTTTACGCCGCTGGCCTCCTGGTATGATTTTTCTCTTCAATAAAAATGGCATTAAATGCTTTTAAGTGACATCAATAAGTAATAATTAAGAATTTTTATCTATAAATTGCGTTTTTGTAGTTATAAATATCTTAAATGCTCACTGGTATGTAGATTGGATTGAATATTGATATGGGCCCATTGTTGACGGTTTTACTCTGATTCACCCGTGAGCTTGTGAAGGCTCCCTTGCTGGTTGTTGGAACGATACTTTTACGCAATAAGCCAGCAGATATGGTGACAGACATTATGCCTTTATACAGAAATGACACTGGTCATACAGATCAGACTTCAATCAATGGTGTGGTGACGCTGAGTTCAGCATTAGATGAACGTTGAACCAGCAAAACCACTTAAATATCGTTACGTATCTGGCAGGCATCTGTGGCTCTCGGGGGATAGAAGACCCTTAGCGCCGATAACAAGATGAGGAGTTATCCTGGATAACTTCACGCCAGGTATTTTCCAAAAAGTATGAGTATTACGGCAGGAATATATCTATGTTTTTGACTGACACGAATTACCCTTGCCCACTGAGCATTGTTGCTTTTGGTTCGATCGTTGAGTCTTTAAATAGCGAAGTAAACCCTTGCTTCCTTTATAGTGAGAGCAACATTGCTTTTGTGGATGGGGATTCGGCCGATATTCCCAGCATGGTAAAGAGCATTTATGATTTGAGAAAAGAGAACAAAGTTGTCTATACCATCACGTTTTTGTCTAAAGGCAATGAGTGTTCTACTGTCATCAGACATTTATCCGATCTGGTGGTCGATAAACAAATCCGCTATGCTGCCTTGGAAAACCTGGTGAGAATGATGGTCGCTTCGGAGCCCAAGGCTCTCGCTGATAATGTTTTTGGCGATATTTGGGGGGATCTTGACGTCTTTTCAGAAAGAACATCGAGTATTGAAACTGCTGCTGGAAGGCTACTCCCAATACCAGATAGCAAAGATGCTGCATTTGTCGATAAAGACGGTCAGTGGCTATAAGATCAAAGCAGTAAAAAGATATGGCGCAAGAAATTTCAATGAGCTTTATATGCTGAAGTTTAGTAATAACTTTTAATCCAACCAGACGGTTATCAAGGTAAAGGCTCCTGCTTCAATAGCATCAAGGCAGGTTTTTCCCCAGGAGGGCAGGCCTTTGGAGTTAAGCTCCATTGAACATTTATATGTTGCTAATGCACATCAGCACCGGTGAAAAGGCATTCCACAGCAGGTAACCATTTTCCACCTTTGTGAGCCTCAATCGCCGGGAGCCAAGTGAAAAGTCGAAAATTGACTCATTAAGCAAGGCATCAGGAATATTATCGCGTGCATTCTTTTGTACGGTCACCTGTTGCAGGGTGAGGTAACCGTTACCTTCATAGCGATACTGAAAATTTATGTCGCGCAAAAGCGTCAATTTTTTTGAGTCGGCACTGCCGAGAACATTGCCAGAAATACTCATTCTGCCTTGGCCGTTGCCGTCAAGATCCAAGGACATGACACCTTCTGTTTTAAAATCACTCTGTACCGTGAAAAACGAGGTGCAACTGACGTAGGGACTCCTTTCTCTGACAACGAACTTGTGCATAAGGATGTTGAACAGCAGAGCGCCTGCGATGAGGGCAAAAGAAATAAGCCAAATAAAGGATCTATTACGATTATTTAGCATAAACATAGACATCCTTGCAGTCAGCAAAATGAGTCAACGTATTGTCACTGTAGGTGCAACGGGTCATAAAAGCTCTGCCCTCCTTCTTATAGCTATAATGCTCACCTATTTGAATAATATACATATTGTTGTCAAAGCAAGCTGCATTATCAGCGGCCAGATCGCGCGCGATTTGTTCCTTTCGCAGCGCATTCTCTGAGGGGTTCTTATTCAGGCTATAAACTGGGCAAGTCCCGATATTACCCACTTTATACAGTATAGATGTAGGGAAGCGCTCGTCCTGGCTAGCAGAGGTGAGGTGAAAAGGTTGGATAACCAGAAAAATTGCGACAACCAAACTTATTCCGAGCAGTATGGGCCGGTAACTTCGTTGCAGCGTTTGTTCCCATTTAGTGGAGACTGACTCAATATTTCTGGCTTCAGCTACCTGTTTTGTTGCTTTGCTGACAGATACCCGTTCTCCACTAATATAAAACCCTGCTCTAGGGATGGTTTTTATAATTTCCTCTTCGCAGCCCAATTCATTTAATGACTTGCGGATCAAAGAAATATACTGATTTACCGAGTTGTTGGAAGGATCTAATCCATATTTATCCCATATGTTATTGAGCAGTTCCTCCCTGCTAATCATTTTGTCGGCATTTTCAAGCAGGTAAGTGAACAGTCGTGCGGGTATGGTGGTGAGGGAGAGCCTTCTGTCGGGGTACGCAATGTTCCACATCGCATCATCTTCGCTTCTGAACATAATCATATTAGAAATCGTAAAAATCATTTTGCTCCCCTTTCGCGGGTTATTGCTTGATTCTACACCAATAAATTATCCAAGGTATTGCTGTGTTGTATCCAGATACCACGCCTGAGCCGACTTGCACATCATCAAACCCTCTCAACCACAGAGCACAGCCCTTTTGAGGGATTATAGTTTACACCTCAGTATTACTGACTCATGCGTCGTGCACTCCAGCAGGCAATCAGTATAAAAACGCTTAAAATACCGCACTCGATTAAAATTGAATTGCGAAGTGGTTTTTAATCCCCTTACATAGATATTTCTTGCTATTTTTTGCGTGAAAATACGACTGATTAAAATAATAAATACGGATTTTTCCTAGTGCTTACATTGGGTTGCGTTTGATTTTTTTGCCGGTAACGCTTTATAAGACAAGAAGAAGAAACAAAGAGGAACGTCCTATATAAGTAATTTTCTGGCTAAGTATCATACACCAATCCTAGCCCGGAGGCAGTATCGTGGATAGTGATTAAAGCGCGCTTAGTGTATTTCACAGCGCGCTGAAAATTTCTTTTTTATAATTAAATCATAGGAACGGATTTCATGAACTTTAAAACGATCGCTTTGTTTGTGGGTACCACATTGATGGCTGGTTCTGCGTTTGCTGCAGGTCAAGGTGAAGGCAAAATCACTTTCACCGGTTCTATCATTGATGCACCTTGCTCTCTCTCAAGTGATTCTATTGACCAGACTATCCCATTGGGCGCTATCTCTAACGTGGTTCTGGCGGCTAACGGCAATACCGGTGTGTCTTCTCCAGAGCCCTTCTACATTGAGCTGAAAGACTGTGTGATTGCCACTGCGGGTACAAAAGACAACGTGACCGTGACCTTTACCGGTGCAGCTTCTACTTATGACTCTGACAGCCTGGGCTTGATCGGTTCCGCTGAAGGTGCCTACATCCTGATGTCTCAGGCAGACGGCACCAAGGTAGCACTGAACACGCCAACCAGCGCTCAGACTGTAATCAATGGTAACAACACCTTGAGCTTCACTGCTGCTCTGAAAGGTGGCGGTACTGGCGCGACGATCAAACCAGGTAGCTTCCAGGTACCGACCAACTTCGTAATGACTTATCAATAAGTTTTTGCGACATGTTAGCCAACCTGCGGCGCTCCTGCCGTAGGTTTTTTATCCCCATGGAGTAGGTCAATGAAATGGACTCATGACGCTTCACCTTGTGTGGCGCCTTCCCTGCTGATGTGTTGTGCCCTGGTATTTTCCGAGAGTGTTTTTTCCGCTGGCGTTTCGGGGCAGGGGCGCGTCAGCATGGAAGGCACCATCGTTGAGACGCCGTGTGCGATTGATGTCGGCGATCGTGACCAGAGTCTGGTGATGGATACCTTACCCATCAGCCAGTTGATCCGTGATGGTCGAGGACCGGAAAAGGACTTCGCAATCCACCTGGTGGATTGCGTACTGACCCGTCTCAACCCGGCCCAACCTGATTGGCAGTTGTTTCAGGTAACTTTTGATGGTGACCGTGATAGCAATTACTTCGGCGTGACCGGAGAGGCTCGCGGCGTGGCGTTGATGATCCGCGATATCAAGGGAGAGGTGGCGATACCGGGCGATGCCTTGCCAGTCAGTGTCATCACTCCGGGAGAGCGCCATCTGCGTTACACACTGAGTCTGGTGGGCAACCAGGACACCTTGCAGGCAGGGGATTACCGTTCGGCAATACGATTCAGAATGGATTATTACTAAAGGGAATTTCTTCATGGTGCGTTATTTTTCCCGCTCCCTCCTTGCCGTCCTCTGTCAGGCCAGCCTGGGCAGCAGCGTATTGCTCGGGGCGATGAGCGTGGCCCAGGCGAAAGATATTCAGCTCAATACGGACATCCTGGATCTCAAGGATCGAGGCAACCTCGATTTAAGCCAGTTTACGCAAAAGGGGTTCATCCTGCCGGGGACCTATGACCTGGCCATCAACCTTAATACGCATGTGATGCCTGCGCGTCCGGTGGTGTTTCTGGCGCCGGACAATGATCCTAAAGGTAGCCAGGCCTGTCTGAGCAAAAAACTGGTTGATCAATTGGGGCTCACCAACACGGCTCTAAAAGGGCTGACCTGGTGGCATCAAGAACAATGTCTGGAGGTTGCCAGCCTGCCTGGGATGGAAGCCCGTGGCGATCTGGGTACCAACACGCTGTACCTCAGCGTGCCACAGGCTTATCTGGAATACAGCAGCACGGACTGGGACCCGCCGTCGCGTTGGGAAGAGGGCATTCCCGGCATTCTGCTGGATTACAACCTCAATGCCCAGGCACAACACCAGCATCAGGAAGGTAACCAGAACTATAACCTCAGTGGCAACGGGGTAACCGGGGCCAATCTGGGTTCCTGGCGGCTGCGTGCCAGTTGGCAGATGCGTGTCGATCACCGCACCGCTTCCGGTCAACCGACCGAGCGGAGTTTTGACTGGACGCAGTACACCGCTTACCGGGCGATTGCCCCGCTGCGCGCCAAACTGACGGTGGGGGAAGACTTCCTCAGATCCGATATTTTTGACAGCTTCCGTTTCACCGGGGCCAGCCTTATCTCTGATGACAATATGTTGCCACCGAACCTGCGTGGTTATGCACCGGAAGTGAGCGGTGTGGCACGGGGCAACGCCAAGGTGGTGATCAGCCAGCAAGGACGGGTTATCAAGGAGGTGCTGGTCGCTGCCGGGCCGTTCCGCATTCAGGATCTGGATAGTGCGGTCTCCGGTGCGTTGGATGTGCGGGTGGAAGAGGCCAATGGCAGCGTGCAGAGCTTCCAGGTCGATACCGCCACTATTCCGTACCTGACCCGGCCTGGGCAAGTGCGCTTCAAGCTGGCGGCGGGGCGCCCTTCGGACTGGCAACACCAGGTCAACGGACCGCTGTTTGCTACCGGTGAGTTCTCCTGGGGGTAAGTAACGGTTGGTCGCTGTATGGCGGCGGGGTCGGGGGCGACGATTATTCGGCCCTGTCACTGGGGCTTGGACGGGACCTGATGGCTTTTGGTGCATTGTCGGCGGATGTGACGCAGTCGCGTGCCCGATTGCCACAACAGGGCTCGCAGCAGGGCGGATCTTATCGCCTGAACTACTCGAAGCGTTTTGACCAGACCAATAGCCAGGTGACGTTTGCTGGTTATCGGTTCTCTGATAGTCGTTTCCTGTCGATGGCTGACTACCTGAGTACCCTGCAGAACGACAACGGTGTCGCCCCTGGCCGTAGTAAGGAGATGTATACCGTTTCCTTTAATCAGCAGCTCACGTCGCTGGGGTTGAGCGCTTACCTGAATTACGACCACCAGACCTACTGGAACCAGGCCACCAGTGATCGTTACAACCTGTCGCTGGCACGTTACTTCGACATTGGGCGTTTGCGTAACGTCAACCTGTCGCTGACGGCGTACCGCAACAATTTCAACAACACCAAAGATGACGGCATGTACCTGTCGTTATCAATGCCGTGGGGGAACGCCGGAACGGTGAGCTTCTCCGGTTCTTATGCGGCAGGCAGCAATACCAACGCGATCAGCTATTCCGATCGGGTCGGTGACACGGGCAACTATACGCTGCGGGCCGGTATGGCGGGCAGCGATGCCGACATGAGTGGTTATTACTCGCACCGTGGCTCTCTGGCGCAAGTTAACGGTATAGCCAGCTATCGCGCCGGGCAGTTCAGCTCGGTTGGCATGTCGTTGATGGGGGCGCCACTCTGACTGGAGAAGGCGGAGCGATACACCGTGCGGGCGTGTTGGGCGGAACGCGAATGCTGATTGACACCGACGGCGTGGCCGGGGTGCCGGTAGGTGGCTATGGCAGTACGGTTAACTCCAACATCTTCGGCAAAGCGGTGGTGGCGGATGTGAACAGTTATTACCGCAACAGTGTGCGTATTGACGTGGACAAGCTGGCGGAGAACGCCCAGGCCACTACCTCGGTGGTGCAGGGGACGTTGACTGAAGGCGCGATTGGCTACCGCCACTTTGAAGTGGTGGCTGGTGAGAAGGCGATGGCGGTGATACGTCTGGCTGACGGGTCGGTACCGCCGTTCGGCGCCACGGTTCTGAATGCTAAGAAGCAGGAAACCGGCATGGTGACCGATGCAGGCAATGTCTACCTCAGCGGTCTTAAGGGCGGCGAGACCATGACGGTGCACTGGAACAACCAAGAGCAGTGCCGGATCACCCTGCCGCAAGAACTCCCGGCAGGCTTGATTGCCAACCTGCTGCTGCCCTGTGTGAAAGGGTAACAGCAGAATTAATCCTATTGAACAGTAAGGGGCGCTATTGACGAAGGCCTGACAGCCAACGCGAGAGCGCCCATGAACAAGAGAAGCAAGTCATGACCATGAAACGTATTTTTTTGATGAGTCTGCTGGCAGGCACCGCGGTGACCACACTGGTGCCGGCCGTGCAGGCAGCCATCGCGCTGGATCGGACCCGTGTGATATTCCCAGGTAACGAGAAGTCAGTGAGCTTGACCGTGCGCAACCAGAACCAGGAACTGCCCTATCTGGCGCAGGGCTGGCTGGAGGATGCACAGGGCACCAAACTGGAGGGCAGCAGCGCCTTTACCGTGTTGCCACCGGTGCAACGTGTTGAACCTAAAGGGCAGACTCAGGTGAAAATCCAGGCGATGCCGGGTGCCAGTCTGTTGCCGCAAGACAGGGAGTCGCTGTTCTTCTTCAACCTGCGGGAAATCCCGCCGAAGAGCGATAAGGCCAACGTGTTGCAGATAGCGCTACAGACGCGCATCAAGATGTTCTACCGCCCGGCGGCGCTGGCGGATGCTGCTGCGAAGCAGCAGGCGATCCCGTATCAGGAACAACTGACGCTGAGTAAAAGCGGTGACGGTTACACCGTCAACAACCCGACACCTTATTTTGTCACGCTGATTGGTGCCAGCGCGAAGAAGGGGGTGAGGTAGTACAGGGCTTTGAACCGCTGATGGTACCGCCGAAGGGCAGCGCCAAGCTGGGCGGTAGCGCTGCGGCACTGGGGGCTACCCCGGTACTGGTGTATGTGAATGACTACGGCGGCCAACCGGCACTGACCTTCCGCTGTGGTGGCACGAGTTGCCAGGTGGATGAAAGCAAACGCGACAAATAGTCACCGGAGATGACGGTAGTGTTGGACGTTGCCCCTAGGCATGTGCCGTAACGGAAGAACGAGGGAAACAATCATGGAAAAGAGAAGACTGACTGGCAAGACGGCATCGTATTCAGGCCTGGTTGGCCTGATGCTGGCGGCCTTGCTTTCCCCGGCGGTACAGGCGGATGCGGGGCAGATTGACGGCGAACATGGGGTGTTGCACGTGACGGGGGCGTTGACCGAGAGCGCCTGCCGCCTGGAGATGAGTAGTGCCGATCAGTCTGTCTTGCTGGGGGACGTGGGGACCGGCCGTCTACAGCACTTCGGTGAGCGAGGTACGCCGGTGGCGGTACAACTGCGTTTGCAGGACTGCCTGCGTAGTGCGGCCAGCAATCGTGATATCGAAGGTAACCTGACCTGGGGAATCCTCCAGCCGGCAGTATCACTGACGTTTACTGGCGAACAGGATAACAGTAACCCGCAGTTGTTCATGGCGCGCGGTGTCAGCGGGATGGGGCTGCGTATGACCGATGGCGCACGACATGACGTGCTGCCGGGTTTGGCAGGAAAACCGCAACTACTGACGCCGGGCAGTAATGTACTGACTTATTACATCATGCCGGAACGTACCGGGGCACCGCTGCAGGTGGGGGCTTATCTGGCCCACGTCAACTTCAGGTTGAGCTATGAATAAGTTTCCTCAAGGCAGCGTAGTCTGTCGCTCGCTGATTGGCGCGGCCAGTGGCCTGATGCTATGCCTGGCATCGGCACAGGCCAGCAACATACTGCCGATCAAAATCATAGGCACAGTGATTAGCGCGCCAGCTTGCGTATTGAATGGCAACAGCACCATCAATGTGAAATTTAACAACGGCATTGCGTTAGAGACCACCAGCATTGATGGCAGCAACTACGCCACGCCGGTGCCGTTTACCCTGAGTTGTACCGGCAACCCATCAAGCCTGCGTCTGCGGTTTCAGGGGACAGGCAGCACCTTTGACCCCAACGTTTTGGCGACCACCGTGACGGACCTGGGCATAAAGCTGCTGCGGCCAAACAACAGTGCGCTGAATGTGGGTGACTGGTTTACCTTCGGCTATTCGGCAACCCCGCCCGACATCAAGGCGGTACCGGTGAAACGGTCAGGTGCCACCTTGTCGGGTGGCGTATTTAACGGTTCTGCAACCCTGTTGGTGGAAGTGTTATGAAACAGCTAAACGTGATATGTCCTGCCCTGGCCTTACTGGCCATCTTGGGCGGTGTGTTACCGGCGCAGGCGGTGCAGGTGGATGTCCAATTCAGTGGCACCCTGGTGGTGCCCCCAGCTTGCGTATTAAATGGCAACAGCGCCATCAATGTGAAGTTTAACAACGGCATCGCGTTACAGACCACCAGTATAGATGGCAGCAACTATGCTACCCCGGTGCCGTTTACCCTGACCTGTACCGGCAACCCGTCCAGCCTGCGCCTGCGGTTCCAGGGCACAGGGAGCACTTTTGACCCCAACGTATTGGCGACCGACGTGACAGACCTGGGTATAAAACTGCTGCGGCCAAACAACAGTGCGCTGAATGTGGGTGACTGGTTTACTTTCACCTATTCGGTTACCCCGCCCGCCATCAAGGCAGTACCGGTGAAACGGCCAGGCACCATTCTGCCGGGCGGAGCGTTCAATGGTTCGGCCACGCTGCTGGTGGAAGTGCTATGAAACAGCTAAAGGCGATACGCCCAGCGCTGGCCTTGTTGGTCAGTTTGGGGAGTGTGTTACCGGCGCAGGCGGTGGCGGTGGATGTCATCTTCAGCGGCAATCTGGTGGTGCCGCCCCCTTGCGAAATCAACAGCGATAATGCCATCTCGGTGGTGTTTGGTAACGATATGCTGACCGAGCGAGTCGATGGGGTCAATTATGAAAAAACTATCGCCTATACGCTGGACTGTAACGGGGCGACATCCACGGCACTGAAGTTGCAATTTCAGGGGGCAGGCACGGTATTTGATGCCAGCGTGCTGGCCACAAGTATGCCGGCTCTAGGGCTGGAGTTACGCAGTGACGGCGTCAAGTTACCGCTGAACACCTGGATTAATTTTACCGATCCGACCCGTCCGGTGCTGACGGCTGTTCCAGTGAAGGGTAACAAACTGAATGGTGGAGTATTTACCGCGACGTCAACACTGGTCGTGGATTATCAGTAAGGAATTACCAATGAAAGGAAAAGACATCGCGCTGGCCGCAGGGCTGGCAATGATGGGCCTGATAGTCCCTTCGGCGCAGGCCGTGCAGGTAAACTTTCAGGGCGGTCTGATAGAGGCAATACCTTGTACCATCAGTGATGGTGAACTGATCGAGGTGGATTTTAACGATATGGTTATCCGTGATATCGACGGGGTACGCTACAGCAAGCCGATACCTTACAAGATTGATTGTAGCGCCGCAGGCGCGGTTCGATTGAGTTTTCGGGCTACCGGTAGCAGTTTTGATATCGGGGTCGTTCAGACCAGTTCGCCAGATCTGGGGATCCGCATTACGTCAAATGGCGTTCCGATCTCTGTGTTGCCAGACGCGTATCTTACCGAAATTGACGTGCAATCCCCGCCGCAATTGATGGCTGTGCCGGTAGTGAACCCGGCGCAGCCACCGAGCCCAGGAGCGTTTACGGCGCGGGCCATGCTGTTGGCCGAGTACCAATAGGAGTATGTGATGAACCAATGGCAAGGTTTTGTGCGCACAAGTCTGGCGCTTTTGCTAACCGGCCCGTTTTTGTTCTGCCCCCGGTGCAGGCCGTCGAGAATGTGCTTTTCCGGGGGTATTGTTGGATGCGCCCTGTACGCTGCGCCCGGGTGATGAGGCGATAACGCTGGATTTTGACACGATAATTGACAAGTACCTTTACCTTTACACACGAACCCCCAGCAAGCCGTTCTCGCTCCATCTCGAGAACTGTAATACGGCGGTGGCGACAGGCGTGAAAGTCTCGTTTATCGGAACCGAAAGCCTGCCGTTGCCAGGGTTGTTGGCATTGGACGGGGCGAGCATGGCCCGTGGGGTGGCGATAGGGATAGAAACCGGTGCGGGTCAGTCGTTGCCGCTCAATGTTCAGAGTTCCACTACCCCACTGACGCCGGGCGATATGACGATTGCGTTTCAGGCCTATGTGCAAGCAGAGCCAGCGGCGAAGGCAAATCAGGGGATAGTGCGGGGGCCATTTACCGCCACGGCAACCTTTGCACTGGAATATCAGTAGCAGCCCAGGTTGCCCTTGGCAAGACGCGACATGTCATCAGGCCTGTCACGCTGATAATGATGTGGGGCTTCTGCCGTATCCAGGGAGCGAGAGGTTGTTGCACCTAGCAGCAGTGAACCTCCGCAAGATCATCCTATTTAAAACATCGATGCAAAAATGAACAAAAAACACACAGCTCTCACGGGTTTTCTACTGTTTGCGTCAGTGCTGACAAGCCTGGCTCATGCAGAACCGCGCCTTATTGTCACGAGCGCATCCTTAATCACTAAAGGCTCCATCCTGTCTACTGTATCAGCAAGCTGGACCACCATAGAATCCAATGCGGTTTACCCAACCAGCTTGCATCCCTACGATGAAGGCTATCGCTCCTACGGGCCCGCTCTCCAGGCCCGGGAATACAGCGATGCTACACACACCAGCTATACCGAGTATTGGGACACCCTATACGCCAATAACAGAATCATGATCAACATCACCCCCACAGATACATGGGCAACTTTGGCGGCCAAGTATGCTGACAAAGCTGGTGCCAGCGGGACAAGTATTTGGCCCCATAGCACGGTGGCTAATCACTACGCGCTTGTAAGAGCATGCACCGTTGTCACCCGTCAAAACGTCGGGTATACACGTGACAACGTTATGCCTGACCCGTTATCCTGCAACAACATTCCGGAAGTAGAAAATCCGGCAGTATGCGATATCGCTATCATCGGGTCGAACAACCTGGACCATGAAACTCTAAACGAATCGGCTGTCAACGGGCACACCGCGACCGCGACTGCCACTCTATCTTGCACAAAGCCGGCCACCGTAGAGTTCAGGGTCTTGAACCAACCGGTTGAACTGGGGAATGGCATCACGTCTACTGTCAAAATTAATGACAGCTTATCGCCTGTTGTTAGCGTTAATAATCCGACTAACGTGACGATAAAATCGACGCTCGCGGCATCTAACCCGCAACCGGGCCCTTTTGCGGGCAACACTATCATCATCGCCAATGTCCAATAGTTGGCTGGCCGGGCAGACCTGTGGTACACACAGCCCCTGCTATAATTGATGCCACTGTCAGTGTTTTTGACCCCGTAACCAGATAATCTGCTTGGTTACGCAGACGGGGTTATTTTCATAGGGGAGTCAACGAATGAACAATTCAACACTATTGGAATATTGCATGGCCAAACCGGGCGCGGAGCAAAGCGAGCAAAACCAGTGGCAGGCCAGCCAGATCAAGGTTGGCGATGTCATGTTTGCTATGCTGTGCGAAGTGGAAGGCCGCCAGGCATTGGCGGTGAAAAGCAGCCCGGAACTGGCGGAAAGCCTGCGCGAGCAGCACTCTGACATTGTCCCATGCGAACATTTGAATAAAGCTCACTGGAACACGGTGTTCCTGGACGGCAATCTGCCAGACTCGCAGTTCTACCATCTGATCGACAGTTCTTATCAACTGGTGCTGGAAGGGTTGCCCGAGCAGGTGCGCCAGGCGCTGCGCGTTTAAAGCAGATGCGGGCCGCAGAACGACCCGCATGCATTAGAGAGTTACTTTTCCAGCATCGGCTTGAGGAAGCGGGCGGTATGGGACTCTTTACAGTTAACCACGGTTTCCGGCGTGCCGGACACCAGGACCTCACCACCGCCGCTGCCACCTTCTGGCCCCAGATCGACAATCCAGTCCGCCGTTTTAATCACATCCAGATTGTGCTCAATCACCACGATGGTATTGCCCTGATCGCGTAACTGATGCAGCACCGCCAGCAACTGCTGGATATCGGCAAAATGCAGGCCGGTGGTGGGTTCATCAAGAATATACAGCGTCTGGCCGGTGCCGCGTTTCGACAGCTCCCGCGCCAGTTTTACCCGCTGCGCCTCACCGCCGGAAAGGGTGGTGGCCGATTGACCAAGACGAATATAAGAAAGCCCCACTTCCATCAAGGTTTGCAGCTTGCGCGCCAGGGCCGGTACGGCATCGAAGAATTCGCGGGCTTCTTCAATGGTCATCTCCAGCACTTCGTGAATGCTTTTGCCTTTGTACTTCACTTCCAGCGTTTCGCGGTTATAGCGCTTGCCTTTGCACTGATCGCACGGCACGTAAATATCCGGCAGGAAGTGCATTTCAACCTTGATCACCCCGTCGCCCTGGCAGGCTTCACAACGGCCTCCCTTCACGTTAAAGCTGAAACGCCCTGGAGTGTAACCACGGGAGCGCGATTCTGGCACACCGGCAAACAATTCCCGCACCGGGGTAAAGATACCGGTGTAAGTGGCTGGGTTAGAGCGCGGTGTACGGCCAATCGGGCTTTGATCGATGTCGATCACCTTGTCGAAATGCTCCAGGCCGGTCACTTCGCGGTAAGGTGCTGGCTCGGCAAGGGTCGCCCCGTTAAGCTGGCGTTGGGCAATCGGGAACAGCGTATCGTTGATCAGCGTGGACTTACCGGAACCGGAAACCCCGGTAATGCAGGTAAACAGCCCGACGGGCAGCGTCAGCGTCACGTCTTTCAGGTTGTTACCACGCGCCCCGCTCAGCTTCAGGACTTTGGTCGGATCGGCGGGTACGCGCTCGGCCGGGATGGCGATTTCGCGTTTGCCGCTCAGGAACTGTCCGGTCAGCGATTCCGGTTGCGCCATGATGTCGTCAACGGTGCCTTCTGCCACTATCTGCCCACCGTGGACACCGGCGCCAGGGCCGATATCAATGACGTGGTCAGCCGCGCGGATCGCATCTTCGTCGTGTTCTACCACGATCACCGTGTTACCCAGATTGCGCAGATGGATCAGGGTTTCCAGCAGGCGCTCGTTATCGCGTTGGTGCAAGCCGATGGAAGGCTCATCCAACACATACATCACGCCAACCAACCCAGCCCCGATCTGGCTAGCCAGGCGGATACGCTGAGCTTCCCCCCGACAGCGTCTCCGCCGAGCGCGACAGAGAAAGGTAGTTTAATCCGACGTTGACCAGGAATTTGAGACGATCACCAATCTCTTTCAGCACCTTCTCGGCGATCTGGGCACGTTGACCGCTCAGCTTCATATTCTGGAAGAATGTCATGGCATGGCCGATGCTGAGATCGGAGATCTCCGGCAGCGTGGTGTCTTCCACAAACACGTTACGCGCTTCTTCACGTAGACGGGTGCCGCTGCATGAGGCACAAGGGCGGTTGCTGATAAATTTGGCCAGCTCTTCGCGCACCGCGCTGGATTCGGTTTCTTTGTAGCGACGCTCCATATTATGCAGCACGCCTTCAAATGGATGGCGGCGCACGGTGGTGTCACCGCGATCGTTAATGTATTTGAATTCGATGGTCTCTTTGCCTGAGCCACTCAGCACCGCTTTCTGAACGTTGGCGCTCAGGTTGCTGAATGGGGCTTCCACATCAAATTCATAATGTTCCGCCAGCGAGCGCAGCATCTGGAAATAATAGAAGTTACGGCGATCCCAACCGCGAATGGCGCCACCGGCCAGAGAGAGCTCTGGGTTTTGCACCACACGCTCAGGATCAAAAAACTGTTGCACTCCAAGGCCATCACAGGTCGGGCAGGCACCGGCCGGGTTGTTGAACGAGAACAGGCGCGGTTCCAGCTCGCGCATGCTGTAGCCACAGATAGGGCAGGCAAAATTGGCAGAGAACAGCAGCTCTTCCGCTTTTATGTCGTCCATATCGGCCACCACGGCGGTGCCTCCGGAAAGGTCCAATGCGGTTTCAAATGACTCGGCCAGGCGCTGTGCCAGATCTTCACGCACTTTGAAACGATCCACCACCACTTCAATAGTGTGTTTCTTTTGTAGTTCCAGCTTGGGGGGATCAGAGAGATCGCACACTTCGCCATCGATACGTGCCCGGATATAGCCCTGTGTGGCCAGGTTTTCCAACGTCTTGGTGTGTTCACCTTTACGATCTTTCACCACCGGGGCCAACAGCATCAGGCGTTTGCCTTCCGGCTGGTTGAGCACGTTATCCACCATCTGGCTGACGGTTTGTGCCGCTAGCGGGACGTGGTGATCAGGGCAACGCGGTTCGCCGACGCGGGCAAACAGCAGGCGCAGATAATCATGGATCTCGGTGATGGTCCCCACCGTAGAACGCGGGTTATGCGAGGTGGATTTCTGCTCGATGGAAATCGCTGGCGACAGACCTTCAATATGGTCGACGTCCGGTTTTTCCATCAGTGAAAGGAACTGGCGTGCGTAGGCAGAGAGCGATTCGACATACCGCCGCTGCCCTTCGGCATACAGTGTATCAAAGGCCAGTGAGGACTTGCCTGAACCCGACAGGCCGGTGACGACGATCAGCTTGTCACGCGGGATAATCAGGTTGATGTTTTTCAGATTGTGGGTTCGAGCACCACGAACTTCGATATTGTCCATTTACACTTCCCGTCTTGATGATACACCGCACCTGTCTGCGTTCTTTTGCTAAGGATTTTGTGATCTAATGCGCAAAAAAACGGCACGGGCAGTACGAAACGCATAATTATGGCACAAAAAAACCTGAATGAATATCCAGTATACGAATGCAAACAGGTCGATAGCAGCGACAATTCTGGAAGGCACTTCGCAGGTATAATCTAAGCAGGTGGCATGCTACAATTTGTGGTTTAGACTATCTAAAATGTGGTCTGTATCCACTTAACAAACGACTCATCAGGAGATTGAACATGGCCAGCAGAGGCGTAAACAAAGTAATTCTGGTCGGGAATCTGGGCCAAGACCCTGAGGTCCGATACATGCCTAATGGCGGCGCAGTTGCCAATATTACCCTGGCGACCTCCGAAAGCTGGCGTGACAAGGCTACTGGCGAGCAGAAAGAAAAAACGGAATGGCACCGCGTGGTGTTATTCGGCAAGCTGGCCGAAGTCGCGGGTGAATACCTGCGTAAAGGTTCCCAGGTTTATATCGAGGGCGCACTGCAGACCCGTAAGTGGACCGATCAGGCTGGCGTAGAGAAATACACCACCGAAATCGTGGTAAACGTGGGTGGCACCATGCAGATGTTGGGTGGCCGCCAGGGCGGCGGTGCTCCAGCAGGCGGTGGTCAGCCAGCAGGCGGCCAGCAGAGCGGTTGGGGCCAGCCTCAGCAGCCACAAGGTGGCAATCAGTTCAGCGGCGGCCAGCAGCAGGCTCGTCCAGCGCAAAACAACGCGCCAGCGACCAGCAACGAACCACCAATGGATTTCGACGACGACATCCCGTTCTGATTGCGCCATTTTTCTTTGCAAATCAAGTGGTTATCTCGTTTTTTCGAAATAACCATAGGCTGTTGGAGTGCCTATTGCAAGCCTGACTTATCCTTACCCAGTAATGGGTTTGAACCTCGAAAGAGGAAGGGGAGTGCAGCATGTCAGGAAAAGGCTGGTTGCGGGGAAATAACCTACTTTGCGCCAGCCATTGCAAGTCCCATATGGTTAAGCCTGATTGGTTGAATCATAGTTCATAGTGGGTTTCGGGATACCTTTGACTCACGGTTATTCAGGAGTCATATCAGTATTTATAGGGGTTATTGTTAGAAGGCCGCTATATCCAACAATATTGGCACCTACTCGGTGAGAGTGGCAATTGAACGTAAGTGGAACCTAAGTGGGGTCAGTCCAGCAGGCGTTGCTTGCAGTTAATAGATTAGCCGCATAATACATCGGCACGATTTATAACGTGTCGATGTATTATAAATGAAAATCATTTTAAGCCGAGAAACCGCCGTCAATCATCAGGCTGGCACCGGTAATATATCCCGCTTCTGGGCCTGCCAGATAAGCTACAAAACTGGCGATCTCCTCATCCTTGCCATAGCGACCAACGGCCATCATGGATTTCATCACCTCGGCAAAGTCGCTGTCTGCCGGATTCATATCGGTGTCCACCGGGCCAGGCTGTACGTTATTGACGGTGATACCGCGTGGGCCAAGATCACGAGCCATACCCTTGGTCAGGCCGACCAGTGCCGACTTGCTCATGGCATACAGCGCTCCACCGGCGAACGGCATGCGTTCGGCGTTAGTGCTGCCGATATTGATAATACGGCCGTTGTCATTCATATGGCGTATTGCCTCCTGGCTGGCGACAAACACACTGCGCACGTTAATGGCCAACGTGCGATCCAACTCCGCCAAGGATAGCGCTTCCAGACTCCCCATTGCCAATACGCCCGCGTTGTTGACCAGAATATCCAGTTTGCCCAGGCTGCTTACCGCATGGCGAATGGCTTGCTGCAATGCGGCTGCGTCCGCGCTGTCAGCACGAATGGCGACGGCTTTGCCACCGGTAGTGGTGATGGCATTGACCACGGTATCTGCTTTATCCGGGGATGAAACATAGGTGAGGGCGACGGCAGCGCCTTCGCTTGCCAGACGTTTGGCGATAGCTGCGCCGATACCGCGTGAACCACCCTGAATAAAGGCCACTTTACCTTGCAGAGATTGAGTTGTAGACATGATGTGTCTCCAGAACTAAGGAAGGTGAGTAAGTCGAAGCAATCAGACCCAGTGATAAAGGTAGCTGAGGATTGCCTGAAAATATTGTATTTACCAGGTTCGGGCCGAGCCGTTTAGCCGCCATTTTGCTGCCCGCCAAAGCCAGAAAAGCCCCGTGAGGGGCTTCTTCTGGCAGGGCATCACCTGATGATCAGTTGAAGATTTCAGCCGTGCCGTACAGTTTGTTCTGGCCACCGGCGGAAATGATGCGGTAGGAGTTGGCACCGGATGCGGCTGCTTTGCTCGCCAGTTCTGCTTCCAGAGCGCTCAGGTTGCTTGCACCGCTTACGCTGACAACGCCGATTTTTTGTGCGTCGGCTGCGGGTTGGCTGGTGGCCTGGTCAGCAGCAATGGTGGCGAAAGAAGCGGTAGTCAACAGAATGGCAGTAGCAAAAATTTTGATGTTTTTCATGATTCAATCCTCACAGGTTTTTGTTGGGTGAGAGGCTGTTTTCTCTCGATGAAATGAATGATAGGCCACAGTGGTGGAATGGAAAATCGGAGAGTTTTGAGTATCTCATTCAAATAAATTGACAGTTTGTTGTCTGCCAGCGGAGGGTTGGCGAGGGAACCGGATCGCAACTACCTTTAACGGGAGGTTATTACTGGAGAAAACGCATGATTATCGTCCATCACCTGAATAACTCGCGCTCGCAGCGCATCCTGTGGTTTTTGGAGGAACTGGGTGTGCCCTATCAGGTACTGCGCTATGAGCGTGACAAGACCACCATGCTAGCACCGCCGGAATTAAAGAAAATCCATCCGTTGGGTAAATCGCCGGTGGTGGTTGATGGCGATCTGACATTGGCGGAGTCAGGGGCCATTATCGAATACCTGCAGGAAGCCTACGACGCGCAAGGGCTGTTCACGCCCACCGATTTCCACGCCCGCCAGGAATATCGCTATTGGCTGCACTATGCCGAAGGCTCGTTGATGCCGTTGCTGGTGATGAAGCTGGTGTTCAGCCGCTTGGGGCATCCGCCGATCCCGTGGGTGATACGCCCGGTTGCCGGAGCTATTGGCAAAGGGGTACAGAAAGAGTATCTGGATAAGCAGATTGCGACTCACCGTGACTATTTAGAACAACATCTGAATAAAAGCACCTGGTTTGTGGGCAATGAATTCAGCGCAGCGGATATCCAGATGAGCTTTCCAATAGAGGCTCTGGCCGGGCGCGGCGGGCTGGAAGGGTGCCCGAAACTGCAGGATTATCTGGGGCGTATTCACGCCCGCCCAGCCTATCAGCGGGCGTTGGAACAGGGGGGCCATTCAACGTACTTGGGTGAACTATAATTGTTGCGGTCACTTTTATTGGAGGTAGCCCATGGCTACGCAAATTTTTGTTAACCTGCCCGTCAGCGATCTGCCTGCTTCCACCGATTTCTTCCGCCAACTGGGGTTTATGTTTAACCCCCAGTTTACCGATGAAACTGCGGCTTGCATGGTAGTGAGTGAAACCATCTATGTGATGCTGCTGACTCACGAAAAATTCAAAATGTTCACTCCAAATCCCATTGGTGATGCCAAAAAAGCCACTGAAGTGCTGATTTGCCTGTCGCAACCCAGCCGTGCTGCGGTAGACGCGTTGGTACGCAAGGCGATTGCTGCCGGGGGCAATACCTACAATCAACCGCAGGATTACGGATTTATGTACGGCCATGGTTTTCAGGATCTGGATGGACACATCTGGGAATTGATGTACATGGATGAACAAGCGATGCAGAAGCAGTAACTTTTTCCGCCCTCAGATTTGGGGGCGGTTTCCTACCGTCATTCTGGATGTTATCGATCTCGCCTCCTCAACGTGATTGCTCCTCAGGTGTTTTCGCATAAATGTCGCGATCTTTAGTTGATCAGACGGCATAGAAGGCTAGATAATCGTTTGCCTTAAAAAATGCCCCTTATGGCTCAAGCTTTGATGTTGTCATTTTTGCTTGGGATCTTTGGGCGCCACCACCATAAATCACCCGCTTTATGCAATGAGAGTTAAACGTTTGCCTTAAGGGTAAGGAAGCGAACGTGACGGAAACGGTTTCGTAATGACCATGCATAAGTGGAATAACAAGCCTTTTCATACGGGCTGGTAATGAAAACAGGGGACAG
Organism: Serratia sp. L9; assembly: GCF_050632285.1. Classification (NCBI taxonomy): domain Bacteria; kingdom Pseudomonadati; phylum Pseudomonadota; class Gammaproteobacteria; order Enterobacterales; family Yersiniaceae; genus Serratia; species Serratia sp. L9. Next base: position 1,696,147 of record NZ_CP192591.1, read on the forward strand.
CAACATGTCGAATTCTCAAGCGAATAACGCCGTGAAACCAAAGGGCGGGCTTGATGCGTATTTTAAACTTTCAGCGCGTGGTACCAACGTGCGTCAGGAAGTGGTGGCAGGGTTAACCACCTTCCTGGCGATGGTCTATTCCGTGATCGTGGTACCCAGCATGCTGGGTAAAGCCGGTTTTCCACCCACGGCGGTGTTTGTTGCCACTTGCCTGGTCGCCGGTTTGGGTTCTCTGTTGATGGGGCTGTGGGCTAACCTGCCGATGGCGATTGGCTGTGCCATTTCACTGACGGCGTTCACCGCCTTCAGCCTGGTGCTTGGCCAACAGATCAGTATTCCTGTCGCGCTGGGCGCGGTATTCCTGATGGGGGTGCTGTTTACCATTATTTCTGTGACCGGCATCCGTTCCTGGATCTTGCGTAACTTACCGATGGGGGTAGCACATGGCACCGGTATTGGTATCGGCCTGTTCCTGCTGCTGATTGCCGCCAACGGTGTCGGCCTGGTGGTGAAAAACCCGCTGGATGGTCTGCCGGTGGCGCTGGGGGCATTCACCTCATTCCCCGTGGTGATGACCTTGCTTGGGTTAGCAGTGATTTTCGGCCTGGAAAAATTGCGTGTGCCAGGCGGTATTCTGCTGGTGATTATTGCCATTTCCATCATCGGCCTGATTTTTGATCCAGCGGTGAAATACCAGGGGCTGTTTGCCATGCCAAGCCTGGCGGGGCCAGATGGCAAATCATTAATCTTCAGTCTGGATATTATGGGTGCTTTGCAGCCCGTGGTTCTGCCAAGCGTGCTGGCGTTGGTGATGACGGCAGTGTTCGACGCTACGGGCACCATCCGTGCGGTCGCCGGGCAGGCGAACCTGCTGGATAAAGATGGCCAGATCATCAACGGGGGCAAAGCGCTGACTTCAGACTCGCTGAGCAGCATTTTCTCCGGGCTGGTAGGGGCCGCACCTGCGGCGGTTTATATCGAATCTGCGGCGGGTACGGCGGCAGGTGGTAAAACCGGCCTGACGGCAACCGTGGTTGGGCTGCTGTTCCTGTTGTTCCTGTTCCTGTCGCCGCTGTCCTATCTGGTGCCGGTTTATGCTACTGCGCCAGCGCTGATGTACGTTGGCTTGCTGATGCTGAGTAACGTCACCAAACTGGACTTCAACGACTTTGTTGATGCAATGGCCGGTTTGCTGTGTGCGGTGTTTATCGTGCTGACCTGTAACATCGTTACCGGCATCATGCTGGGCTTTAGTTCGCTGGTGATTGGCCGGGTATTCTCTGGTGAATGGCGCAAGCTAAATATCGGCACCGTGCTGATTGCGGTGGCACTGGTGGCGTTCTATGCCGGTGGTTGGGCAATCTAATACGGTTTCTCATGGGGCCGGTTCTTCGGCCCCACTGTTTTATTCCCGTTAAGACAAATCTTTTTCTCTTCTGTGCTGCATTTTGAAAGGCACAACAAGCTTTATCCGCACTAAAAAAAGTGATCTACTATTCGGCATACTTTGTCAGTGAGCTTTGATGATTTAGAGTCTAAGGAAAGCATGGAAATCTTTTTTACAATCCTCATTTTGATCTTGGTGGTCTCCCTTTCAGGGGTCGTGACGCGCATGCTGCCGTTCCAGATCCCCTTGCCGTTAATGCAGATAGCTATCGGGGCTTTGCTGGCCTGGCCACATTTCGGGTTACATGTCGATTTTGATCCCGAACTGTTTTTAGTGCTGTTTATCCCACCGTTACTGTTTGCTGATGGCTGGAAAACCCCAACGCGCGAGTTCCTGCACCATGGGCGTGAAATCCTGGGGTTGGCCTTGGTGCTGGTACTGCTTACCGTGGTGGGTGTGGGTTATCTGATCTATATGATGGTTCCAGGGATCCCGCTGGTGGCGGCGTTTGCGCTGGCGGCGGTATTGTCACCAACCGATGCTGTGGCGTTGGGTGGCATCGTCGGTAAAGGGCGTATCCCCAAGTCCATCATGGGCGTGCTGGAAGGTGAAGCGCTGATGAACGACGCTTCCGGCCTGGTCTCACTGAAGTTTGCCATCGCAGTGGCGATGGGGACCATGGTGTTCACCGTCGGCGGCGCTACCATGGAATTCCTCAAAGTGGCGATCGGTGGCCTGCTGGCCGGCGTGGCCGTGACCTGGACTTACAGTAAATCGTTGCGTGTAATGAGCCGTTGGAGCGGGGACGATCCGGCCACGCAGATTGTGTTCTTGCTGTTACTGCCTTTTGCCTCTTATCTGATTGCTGAACATATCGGCGTGTCTGGCATTTTGGCTGCGGTGGCGGCGGGGATGACTATCAGCCAGTCCGGGGTGATCCGCAACGCGCCGCTGGCCATGCGTTTACGCGCCAACAGCGTTTGGGCGATGCTGGAATTTGTGTTCAACGGCATGGTGTTCATCATGTTGGGGCTACAGTTGCCGGGCATTATGGAAGTCTCAATCGTGCAGGCCGAGCTGGATCCGACCATTGAGACCTGGTACCTGTTCACCGACGTGGCCATTATTTACGCCGCGCTGCTGATATTGCGTTTTACCTGGTTGTGGTTGATGAAAAACGCCAGCAAGCGCTTTATGAAAAAACGCCCTCTGCAGTTTGGTGATTACAGCACGCGTGAGTTGTGGGTGGCGTCTTTCGCTGGCGTGCGTGGTGCGATTACCCTGGCGGGTGTGCTCTCCATTCCGCTGCTACTCAGTGATGGCAGCGCCTTCCCGGCACGTTACCAACTGGTGTTTATCGCCACCGGGGTTATCTTGCTGTCGCTAATTGTTGGTGTGTTGGCCTTGCCATTGTTGCTGCGCGGTGTGCATGTGGTAGACAAAAGCGTCAGTAAAAGCGAAGAACGTATGGCGATTGCCATGGCAGCGGAAGTGGCGATCGAGAGCATCAACAAGATGGAGGAGCGATTGGTTGCGGACACCGAGGAAAACTTCGATCCGCAGGTGCTTAAAGAGATCAGTTCACGGGTGATCGGCACGTTGCGGCGGCGCATCACCAGCAAAGATGATATCGAAAATGCGCTGGAGCTGGAAAACCTGGAGCGGCGTTTCCGCCTGACCGCTTTGCGGGCTGAGCGTGGTGAGTTATATCATTTGCGCGCCACACAGAAAATCAGCAACGAGACCCTGCAGAAGCTGCTGCACGATCTCGACCTGCTGGAAGCTCTGCTGATTGAGCGGGAAGGGTAATAAAACTTATAGATAGGGGCCGCGATGCGGCCCTTGTTACTTATGGTAAAGCGTCTGCATTTTGCTCTGCTTCTGCCTTGCGTTCTTTGCTTTGAATCAGCTTCAACGCCAGATAAAGATCGGGAACCAGGATAAGATCGCGCTTATTACTGCTGGAGCGGTGCATGCGGAACCAACGTGTCAACTCGGTGCGGCGGCCTGCGAGCACCAGGCTGATACCTCGTTGTTCAAGATCCTGCTTTAATTCTTCGATAGCCGCGAGCACGCTGATATCGGCATGGGTGAAGCTGGCTACCGCATCAATCACCACCCAACGTGGCTGGAGGGGCGTACCGGTCACTAGATTGACGATCCGCCGTTTAAAGTAGGCCACGTTAAAATAGGTCAATGGCGAATTAAAGCGGTACATAATGACACCGTCGACCGGTTTGACCCCGTTAGTGCTGCTTATCGAATGGATCATGCCGTCTTCTTTTACCCCGAGTAACTGCTCGGTAGGCCGGAAAACCGTCTGCAGAAACTGCAGCAGGCCCAGTAACACCGCGAGCCCAATACCGGGAATAATCCCCACCAGCAGTACGCTCAGGAAAGTAAACAACGCCAGATAGAATGCGGGACGGTTGCGTTTACGTAGCCGGAAAATGCTGCGCATATCCAGCAGTGACCAGGAAGCATAAATCAGCACCACACCTAATACCGCAATGGGGATGAACTGCAAGGGTTCGCTAAGGAATAACACCACCAACGCTATCACCAGTGCAGCAATTATCGAGACCAACTGGCTTTTACCGCCATTGGCATCGTTAACCGCGGTGCGGGAGTTGGCACCGCTGATGGCGAACCCCTGCGAAAGCCCAGAGACAATATTCACCAGCCCCAGAGCGCGAAACTCGCTGTCCGCATCAACCTCATAGCCATTTTTTGCCGCAAAGCTGCGGGTGGTCAGCATCATGCTGACAAAACTGACTACCGCCAGGTTTAATGCGGGGATAACCAGATCGCGCAGCAGTCCTGGTTTAAAATCGGGCCAGGACACCATAGGCAAACTGCCACCGGTATAGCCAGAGACGGTTTCAACGCCAAAGCGAGGCAGGTTTGCCGCCCAGGTCAACCCGGTAGCCAACACGACGGCGAACAGCGGTGCAGGCCAATTTGGTCGGGTATAATGCACCCCCAACAGGATCAGCAGCGTAAACAGTGAGATACCCATCGTTGGCCAGTGGCTGCTAAGCAAACTGACTGGCAGCGCGTAAATGCGTTCAATCAACTCACTTGAGGGGGATGCAAATCCGAATACCTTACTGATCTGGTTGACGATAATGGTTAACGCCACGCCGTTCAGCAAGCCGTTCAATATCGGACGTGACAACAGATCCGCTATCGCTCCCAACTTGAAACGGCTGGCTATCAGACACCAGGTCCCCATCATCAGAGTCATAACGATGGTTAATTGCCAGTGGAGTTCGGTTTTGCCGGCAGCCAGCGGAGTAACTACCGCAGCAATGACCGCGCAGGTTGCCGCATCGGGGCCGACGATCAGTTGGCGCGATGAACCAAAAATTGCGTAAGCGATCATCGGCAGAACACAGGAATAAAGCCCGACGATGGCACTGACACCGGCCAGTTCGGCATAGGCAATGGCGACTGGCAGTGCAACTGCCGCAACTGAGAGGCCTGCCCGAATATCAGGTTTCAGCCAACTACGCTCATAAGCGAGCAGGTTCATCAGGCCGGGGGTGAGCCCCTGGAGGGTTTTCCAGCGCATAGATTTTTCCCTCAAACATCATAATGGCAACGTTATTATCTTGCTGTCCCTCCCTTCAGCTGGTGGCCGGTAAAGGAGAGAATCAGCGGGTTTCTACCAATATTAGTTGAAGAAGAGCGCGTGGCGTTGCCTGAATTTTTGGTGCAATTGATACCGGGTGGGGATATTTAAGAATGCCTGGGCTCAGGTGGGGTTAGAACTGGGCAGATATTGTCTTGAGGGATGTGGCAACAGCTACCGGGAGGCAATCAGGCCTCCCGGCAGGCGCGGTTTAATACAGAGAAGGTGAACCAGCCGGGCGTGTTTTGAAGCGGCGGTGCAGCCACAGATATTGCTCTGGGGCGCGCATGATCTCTTTTTCTACCACCTTGTTCATATAGGCAGCAGCAGCCACTTCATCGTCGATTGGGTAACCTTCCAACTCTGGTTGGATCAGCAAATCATAACCGCAACCGTTCGGGCGGCGAATTAACACCACGGTGATCAACGCGGGTTTTGCCATACGCACCAGCATAAAAGTCCCGCTGGTTGTGGCCGCCTGTTCGACGGCAAACAACGGGGCAAATACGCTGCCGCGTGGGCCGTAATCCTGATCGGGTGCGAACCACACGGCTTCACCGCGCTTCAAAGCTTGCACCATGCCACGCAGGTCTTTGCGATCCAGCATGGCTTTGTTGGAGCGCATACGGCCTTTGGTCTGTGCCCACTCCATCGCTTTGTTATTGTGCGGGCGATACATTGCCATCATGGGTTGGCACAGGCCCATCGCCCGGCCACCAAGTTCCAGCGACATAAAATGTACGCCAATCACCAGCACGCCACGACCATTCTGCTGGGCAAGTTTCAAATTATTGAGGCCAGAAACGTTAAACCACCGCTTTACACGTTTATCCGGCCAGAACCAGGCCATGCCGGTTTCCAGCAACCCCATGCCAAGAGATTCGAAATTGCCGATAATTTTGCGCTCGCGCTGTGCTTCATCCATATCAGGGAAACACAGTTCAAGATTACGCCGTGTGATCGAGACACGGCGCTTAAGGAAGTGCATCGATGTGCGGCCCATCCAGCCTCCGAGCTTGTACAGCACCGGGTAGGGAAGTTGAACCAGCAGGAACAGGACAGCCAGACCGAACCAGGTTAGCCAGTAGCGTGGGTGCAATAATGCACGTTGGAAACTTTTGGGACGCTTCATATTAACTCTTATGCGATTTTGGATAGAAACCTGTAGCGCATAGAGGAGCGACTCGATAGCGATACAATACTCAGACCCCCAGCCATGGCGATCGTTTGGACAGATTATAAAATTGACGAAACCTTTACATTCGAAGGGCGGTTCGCACTGCTATCAGGCTTGGGAGAGCGGCTGTTTGCCAGCGAAATGGGCTCTTGAAAAAAGTATTCTACCACATAATAGATAGGTGAAATAAAGAGTGGCGCATCAAGATCCCTGTTCACCTTGCTCTTGTTTCACACAAGCAAATTGCACTTGGCGGCCTGTGTTAAGGATTGCATTGAAGATAAAGATCCTTACCTGATTTAAACTTACCTGCTGGCGATAAAAATCTCCCTGTTCAGCATAAAATGCCATCATTTTCAAATGATTGAAAAAATCCGCGGTTCTCTTTTTATTCAGGTATCGCATCGATACTTATTTGATTTGTTTATGCTTTATTGAGCCCCGATGTGACTCTTTATTGAAGAGGAAATTGTTCCTCTTTTTGCATACCAGGAAGGCTGATACGAAAAAGCGCTTTAGAAAAGAAAAAGGCGCTTACCAAATGAGGTAAAAGCGCCTTTTTTCAACAACCTGACTGACTAGTATCAGCTCATGCCGTATTCTATCAAGCACCGTTTTTTATAGTTTATCATGGTTCATTGATGGTTGTTTAACCTTATGATATTTATTGGTTAATGACCTATTTTGGTTCATTTCTGTTCATGCTTGTTTATTGAGATGCGGAGAACGGTGTAGTCTATGGTGTAGTCAGTGCAACGTATGAACTGAGATTTCTATGGCTAGTGGAACGAACAAACTTAGCGATGCTACGCTGAGAAAAATGATAGGTCGGGAGAGTCCAAGCGATAACTTTTACGCTGACGGTGACGGCCTGAGTATCAAAGTAACCAAGTCTGGTATTATGACCTGGTTGTTTGCCTATCGTCTCGGTGGCCGCGAAACCAAACCTCAGCGCTTGAGATTGGGGAACTACCCGGATATGAGTCTTAAGGTGGCGAGAGAAAGGCGCGATCAGTGTCGTTCCTGGCTAGCCGAAGGCAAAGACCCCAAATACCAGTTAAACCTTGCGACAGCCGAAACCTTAAAGCCGGTCACCGTTGAAGATGCCTTGAAATACTGGATTAGGGAGTATGCCGAAGATCACCGCGCCAACGTCGAACGGCACAAGGCCCAACTCGAAAAGCATATTTACCCTTACATTGGTGATCTACCTTTGTCGCAGTGTGAAACGCACCATTGGCTTGAATGCTTCGACCGGATGAAGAAAGAAGCCCCCGTGGCTGCCGGTTATGTCTTCCAGATGAGCAAGCAGGCTCTGAAGTTCTGCCGTGTGCGCCGTTATGCCATTAGTAATGTACTGGACGATCTGACCATACCCGATGTGGGCAGTAAACAGGACAAAGGTGATAGGAGCCATACGGACGACGAGATCGGCCAACTATGGCAGGCCAGCCAGCAATTAAAATTTAAACCCTACTATGCCGCCATGTTGCGTCTGCTGGTGGTGTTCGGCTGCCGTTCTCAGGAAGTTAGGTTGTCTACCTGGTCAGAATGGGATCTGAAAAAGTGGGTATGGACGGTACCCAAGGAACACAGCAAGGGTGGAGCTAAAATAGTTCGTCCTGTGCCAGAAGCCATGAGGCCGTTTATCGAGAATTTACACCGCCAGCATAAAGACAGCGGCTTGCTACTGGGTGAGATAAAAGAATCAAGCGCGGTAAGCGCCTGGGGCCGTCTTGTCTGGAAGCGTTTAGGCCACGTCGAACCCTGGTCACTTCACGATATCCGGCGCACGTTCGCCACCAAACTTAATGATCTGGGTGTTGCCCCGCACGTGGTTGAACAGTTACTCGGCCATATTATGCCGGGAGTGATGGCGGTGTATAACCTTAGCCAATATATGCCGGAAAAGCTGGTGGCGCTGAATATGTGGTGTGAGCGCTTGGAACTGCTGGCCGGTGAACACGATAATGTTATTTTGTTGCAGGTGAGAAAATGACTAAGCGGATTAACAGAAAAGACCAGCTACCAGATTGGTTTTGCATAGATGATTACGAGAAACTATTATCATTAAGCGATGATGAAATAATATTCCAGCTTATTGGACGAAGGGGAACTTTCAGAGACTGCAAGGAAATGAATTGTCAGGAAGTTATTGATTATTATTTTTCCCAGGGAGTAATAAAGGAAAGGGATAAATTTTTCTATTCTTATACTGATGGGGAGTTTGTAAAGAAATACTCTGATTTGCAACTTCATGCCAAGGGGGAGTTGAGCCTTTAAGTATTATTTCCTTGGCTCGTTTGAGTGATAAGGCACAGCATTACATAGCAGAAAATGATATTGGTCGCTCACTGAGAGGACAGAAAAGATCTGTGGCCAGTACTATTGAAAGTGGCAATATGATGCATCTTAGTATTAATTTGGACTGGCCTGATGATTTAATTTTAAAAGACATGATGCAACTTTTGCCTTTATGGAGGGAGAGTTTATCTAAAACAAATGAATCTCAGGCTTTCACCTCTCAATCATGGGACGTTGTAAAGCGGAAAATTTTTGACTACAACATTTTTCCAATGATTGATCTGCTTACTTGGGCTGCTTGGAGTGGTAAGACCATAACAAAAGATGTTTTAGCGGTCACTCTGTTTCCTGATGGTCGTTATGGCTATACGAACATAACGCAAACCATAAAACTATTTATAGATAATTTGATGAAGGATTTTTCTCTAGAAAAATACAGAAGAGAAATTATCAATAAAAAATAAGTTTTTTGCTTCTATTACACGGAAGCAGCATATAGACAAGAATTGTCCTCGAACTAAAACGAACGAGGACATATCTTGATGAACAATCAAACAACCTTCACTGATCGCACTATCCGTGAACCAGAGTGCCGACAAATTACCGGCTTATGCCGCACCACCCGCTACCTGATGGAAAGAGAAGGGAAATTCCCTGCACGCCGAAAACTAGGTGGCCGCGCCGTTGGCTGGATGCTTTCTGAGATCCAGGCATGGCAGCAAAGCCAGCCAAAAGTAACCTCCAATAAAGCGGCGTGAGGTGAAATATGAAAACCAAGCCAGCGGCCACGGTTAACGGTGTTTTGGTAAATGGTTTACCGATCGAGTTAGTTCGCCAGTGGGTGGAGTTCTGGACTAAGCAAAGTTTTGCTGTGTCGGTGCCAACTGAATTACGCCGCCAGTATTATCCTGATGCTGCTGCATTCGGTAAGGCTATGCGTGAGGCTGGTTATGTGCCGGTTCGCACTCGTCAGCTTACCGGAAACCTTGATCGGTTTTGGTTGTACCGCAAGGGCGGGAATGATAAGGGGGTTGGCACAACGAAAAAGACTAAAAACAATGAGTTGTGTCACTTTGTGCAGGCATCTGAGAAGCCAAGAAAAGCGTTTAAGCGTGTCGCAGTCGATGGAAAATGGCTGTTCGTGTACGACGATCACATTCGCTTTCTGACCAAGAAGCGTGTCCGTGTCGATGGCAAGCAGGTAACAGGCTATACGGCTAAGAGAGTGCGTTTGGAGGTGCTGGAATGAGGGCATATAAAACAAAAGCGGCCTTGCAGGGCCGCCAGTGTCAAAGCATAAAACTTAAGCCAAGTCAGCTTATCACACTGATCGATCTGGTCAAGTTAACCCCGCCATTGGCTGAGTTCGATATCAGACACGCTTTGAGCCAAGCACTAAATAATGCTTTGGTGGTAACCGCGCCGTTGGCGCAGTTCGATCACGTTACCGGGAATCCGGTATCGGTAGCAGTGATTAGGGGGTATCCGGCATTGGCGCATACCCCTAACAGTCAACCTTTGGGTTCAATGCCCTGCCGGCGTAATTCTGCGCGAGCTAAAGCCTTTAACCAATTGCCGAGGCTAACCCCTCCCGGTTGGCAGCCTCATTCAGCTGCTGGCGTAATTCAGGAGTAATGCGGATCTGGAAAGTTGGTGACAGACCCTCGCCTTTTGGAGTTTTATCTCTTCTGATGGTTGACATGTACGTACGTAACCTCATAGTATGGTTTTTGTTATGTACGTACGTTAACACGTCGTATTTACAAAAAGCAACGCCCCGGACTGTTGGAGCAGTACCGAGGCGTCTAACCACCACGTTAGAAGGACTAACGCTATGGCTACGTCAAAGTGTACCTACATCTTTGCGGCGATCAACCGCACCCAGAAGAAAGTTAAGCCTGTTATGTTGCGGGTTACCGCGCTGGATGAACAGTCAGCCCGCCGCCGCTATGCCTCTGATTATGTCTTGCTGTTCGCTGGCCGTCTGCCAGTGCAAGGGGGTGAGCATGTCTAACCTTGTTGATAAAACTCCACTCACCGCCGCAGAGGTGGCGTTTCAGTGCCTGGCACTGACTCATGCCGCCTTATTTTCGGATGAGGTCGCAGTAACAGAAGCGTTGTTATTTATCCTGCTGGACAGAGCAGACACGCTTTATGAGATGTTGCCGGAGAAATGCCCGATATGCAGTGAACTGCCCGTAGTAGGCGATCGCTACACGCAAAACGACAAGGGAAGCGTGGTTATTGTCAGAGAGCAGAATAGTGACCAAGTGGTGTTCTCCTACGAGAGGTATCCGGAGGCTAGTCACGATTATTCACTCAGTGGTTTTATTCGTGAATTTACCCGGCTGGAGGTGACTCATGGCTAAAAAAATAACCCTCTCGATTGACGATGAACTTCGCCGGGCTGAGGTGCTTCTTACTGCCGCTGCTGAATTACACGGCGGGCCTGATGATGAACGTGAAATATCTTTCGAGTTGCTCGATAAAGTCCTGTTCCGCCTGCGCGAAATTAAAGAGGCATACGAGAAAGGGGATCTCCATGCGTGATATTTACCATGCACTTGTAACCCATGATTTCAGCAAGGTATCCGATAGAACATTGGCGGAAACACGGGATATTTATGGCGATGCCAGTATGGGCATTAATTTTGCAATGCAGGTTATCGGTAATCTTTTACAAGAACTACAGGGGGATAAAGAATATTCAGATCAGGATGCAAAGCGCGACCTGTTTTTAATTGGTTCGGTGCTCAGACAATTTCCGCGCATGAGTCAGGCGCTGGATCAAAACAGCAGTAATGCTGAATTTGAATTGAAAAAGCGTAAAGGGGCAGCCAAATGAACAGCCAACTGAAATTTAACGAACTGGAAAAGCGTGTCCAATCACTTGAGCTGGCTTTGTCCTCCCTGCTACGTAAAGACACCATACCGGAAGGCATGACCCAATTAACCTCAATAGCCGCTGAAATGGGCTTGTCCACCAGCAAGGCGGAAGAGTTGGCGCGTAACTGTGGCGTGATGATCGTTCGCCAGGGTAACGGCCATATTGTGCATGAGGCGAAATTCCGGGAAGCCGCGCTGATCGTCATTAAGGGTGCCAAGCGCAAATACGGCAGCAAGTATTGGTATCACCCGCTGATCGGTAAATTCATCATGACAGTGAGGCCACAGGTATGAACAAACCACAGAAGGTTAATACCAGCCAATGGCCGAATGAACTGTTTTCCTGTGTCTACCGTTGGGTTAACGGTCGCCCGATAGAGAAGGCCATAGCGGCAAAAGCCATTTTGCAAACCACAGCAGGGACGCCACTTAACGAACTGGCAAGAAAGCTACATGCCTTTGCTATCGGGAATGTCACCCCTGAATGGTTAGCTGATAACGGTTTTTCCTCCAACCTTGCTCCTGAACCTGCAAGGGAGAAGCGCGAAGCGGTGGTGCTGGAGTTTATCGACCGTAAAGAGCTGGTGGCCGTGCTGGCCGATGCTGACCGGATTAATAGCCTGTTCAACGCTGTCCCGCCCCCGTCGAACACGCAGCAACCCCGGCCCTTAACCAGATGGGGGCCAGCCAGCGAGGGGAGGTACTTCTGGCACGGTACGATGGAGCGCTGGCGATACATGGCGACTCAGACACCGTTCACCATTATGACGGGGTGATCTGGAAGCCAGTGCCCGATAAGGAGCTACAGCGGGAAATGGCCGCAATCTTTATCGAGTCTGAGATCTCCTATTCCCAGAACGGCATCAAGTCAGCCGTGGATACCATGAAACTAAGCCTGCCACTGATGGGCAACACGGCCCGTAATCTGATCGGTTTCAGCAATGGCGTATTCGATACCAAGGCGGGGGAGTTCCGGCCACACCGCCGTGATGATTGGCTAATGATTGCGAGTACGGTTGAATTCAATCAGGCCCAAGAGGGGGAAACGCTGGCCAGTCATGCGCCGAGCTTCTGGAAATGGCTAACCCGTTCTACCGGAGGCCATGCCCGCAAAGCCGATCGGGTTCTGTCGGCACTCTATATGGTGATGGCTAACCGTTATGACTGGCAATTGTTCCTTGAAATCACCGGACCAGGGGGCAGCGGTAAAAGTGTCTTGGCAGAGATCTGTACCATGCTGGCGGGTAAGGCCAATACCGTATCAGCCAGTATGGCGGCGCTGGAAAACCCAAGGGAACGGGCGCTGGTGGTTGGGTATTCTTTAATCATTATGCCGGATATGTCGCGCTATGCCGGTGATGGTGCTGGTATCAAGGCGATCACGGGTGGCGATAAGGTTGCCATCGACCCTAAACACAAAGCGCCTTACTCCACCCGAATTCCTGCGGTGATCCTGGCGGTCAACAACAACGCCATGAGCTTTAGTGACCGCAGCGGTGGGATCAGCAGAAGGCGGGTTATCTTCAATTTCGCCGAGGTGGTACCGGAGAATGACCGTGATCCAATGCTGGCAGAAAAGATTGAGGCAGAGCTGGCCGTCATCATTCGCCACCTGTTGACCCGGTTTGCTGACCAGGGCGAAGCCAAGCGGCTACTGTTCGAACAACAGAAATCAGAAGAGGCATTGGCTATCAAGCGTGAGGGGGATTCGCTGGTGGACTTCTGCGGCTACCTGATGGCGTCAGTGCAGTGTGATGGCATGTTCGTCGGTAACGCCAGCGTGATCCCATTCAGCCCTCGCAAGTATCTGTATCACGCCTATATGGCATATATGCAAAGTTATGGCTTGAGCAAGACCACGGTATCGCTGACCCGTTTTGGTACCGATATGCCGGGGGCGATGGCTGAGTATGGGAAGGAGTATCTCAGGAAGAAAAGCACCAAGGGAAATATCCGTTCCAATGTCAGCCTGAGTGATGAAGCCGAGGAATGGCTACCAACAGCAGCAGGGGGTACAGCGTAAAAGTTATTCAATAAGTGTCCACCTCTATCCACCCACTAGAATATGTATTTAAAAACATACAGTTAATGGGTGGATAGTTTAATTTTAACTCTCCACTAAGTATCCACCTCTCCACCTATTTTAAAAAAGGGTGGTGAGTTGGGGTGGTGAGTTACGGACACTTAAAAAGAAACTAACCACTTTTCAACATAATGATTTAATTGGTAAAAATCACGAAAGTGGAGAGGTGGACAGTTAAACGTATATTTTAAAATTTTTATAAGGGGGCGACATGCCTATCACCGTGAAAGAAATCAAAGAACACAAAGATCAGTTCGGTATTCATGACCTGGACTCAATGCATACCACTGAGTATCGACAAGCATTATCTGATGGTGCCTTCTTCTGGATCGATCATCATGACTTTGTTCGTAGTACATTTTCAGGGGAGATTTTTGCTACCAACCGTGAGCAGTTGGATGCCATGATCGAACATCTCCAAAAGTACAGGGAAAAGATGCCTTCACCAGCTGAATGGATGAGTGATAAATGATAATAAAAGGCGGATGATAATTCCGCCCTTTATGATTTGACTAGCGGTACTTACGCGCAAAGCTCTTTTTTACTACACGACTGATATAGCTATTAAGCCCACGGCCAGACTGAGCAAGAGTTTTCATCTGTGTCACAACTGCTGCGCCTGGAATTGAATTATCATATACATACTTCCAGCCATCTCGAAATTCAACCGTTATAGAATCAGCAGTAATTTCGAACGCAACTACACCAGAGTCCCCACCAAGATTCGCATATCGTGCCATATTCATTTCCTTTGAGATAAAAATATAACGTGCGAATCCACTATCAAACTAAGTTAGCTATGTCAGGTTGATGTCGGTCATAAAATCCACTTATTTTGTAAATTATTTGTCCGCTGCTGTTTGTCGTTGTTTAGGGTAAAAATAGCCTGTTTACTATTTTATTCTGCTGTATATGTTGATAAGTGGCACTCAGACGTGAGCCGCCACTGGCCGTTTAATCAAGCTGCGAGAAGTAGCCTGCGAGAGGCAGAAAAAGAATAAACGGCCACCCCTCCTTTAGTGCTGGTTTCACGTCACGTTATTTATCTCAACGAGAAACCGCTATGAAGAAATTGATTGAACTCCGCCAGAAGAAAGCCGAACTCGCCACCCAAATGCGCTCCCTGCTGACCAAGGCCGAAGAAGAGAAACGCAGCCTTACCACCGAAGAAGCTACCCAGTTTGACGAACTCCGCACCCAGGCCGACGCCTTACAGGCTGATATTGTCCGCTATGAATCCCTGGCCGATGAAGAACGCGCCCAAGGTGGCAAGGCCAAGCCAGCCAAAGACGGCAAGACCGTGACCAATGAAGAGCTGCGTCACTACATCATGACCGGTGAAACCCGCATGTTATCTACCACCGTCAATGAGAGCGGCGGCTATTCTGTCATTCCAGAGTTGGACACCGAGATCATGCGCATGCTGGCGGATGAAAGCGTGATGCGCCAGATCTGTACGGTGAAGACCACCAAATCCAACGAATACAAAAAACTCGTGTCCGTAGGCGGCGCGGCGGTAGGACGTGGCACCGAAGGTGAAGCCCGTACCGAAACCGCGACGCCTAAGCTGGAAGAGGTCAGTATCAAGCTGAACCCTATCTACGCTTACCCGAAAACCACCCAGGAAATCCTCGACTTTAGCGATGTAGATATCCTGGGCTGGCTGACCGAAGAGATCAGCGACACCTTTGCCGAAACCGAAGAAACCGACCTGGTGAGCGGTGACGGGGCGAAAAAATCCAAAGGTTTCCTGGCCTATCCCCGCGTCGCGACAGGTGACCGCGCTCGCCCGTTCGGCACCCTGGAGAAAATGGTTACCGTTGGCACCACGCCTACCGCTGATGAGCTGATCGATCTGGTCTTCAAGCTGCGCCGTCGTTACCGCAAGAATGCCGTATGGGCGATGAACTCTAACACCGCTGCCATGCTGCAAAAGCTGAAGAACGGCAACGGAGATTACATCTGGCGCGACCGCCTGCAAGCCGGAGATCCGGATATGTTGCTGGGCCACCCGGTTCACTATCTAGAGAATATGCCCGACGCCGCCGCAGGTCTGCCAGTAATTGCAGTAGGCGACTTCAAGCGCGGCTATTTCATCGTGGATCACGACACTGGTACCCGGACCCGCCCGGACAACATCACCGAGCCTGGCTTCTACAAGGTGCATACCGATAAGTACCTGGGCGGCGGGCTGGTGGACTCCAACGCGATCAAGGTTTTGGAAATCAAAAAGTAAGTATCAGTAGAGGGGCTGCGGCCCCTTTTCTGTCTGAGGGAATCCACCGATGAAAAATAATGATTTTGAAATCCGCACCGCCACGCTTTCCGCCACCGATAAAAAGCTGGTGGGTTATGCCGTGAAATGGAACAGCCGTTCGGAAGTGCTATGGGACGAGTTTGTAGAGCAGTTTGCCCCCAACGCCTTCAAAGACAGTCTGGCAGGCGGTGCAGATGTTCGCGCCCTGTACGAGCATGACTATACCGCGCTATTGGGCCGCAATACCTCCGGCACCCTGGTACTGATTGAAGACGCCACCGGCTTGCGTTTTGAGTTGACTCCACCCGATACCCAACTGGGCCGTGATGTGTTGACACTGGTCGAGCGTGGCGACATTTCCGGCATGTCCTTCGGGTTCCGGGCATTGAAAGACCAGTGGGACAGCACCCAACAGCCGTATGTCCGTACCGTGTTGGCCGCCGAGCTACGCGAAATCACCGTGACCAGCTTACCGGCCTACCGTGAAACCGACATTCAGATCGCCAAACGTTCACTGCTGGCCCAACACCCGGAGCTGATGGATCTGCGCTCCCATTGGGCTTATCTGGCGGGGTTGTGATATGTGGCCGTGGAAACGCAAGACCGAAACCCGCAGCATGACCATTGATGAGTTTCTGGCTATGGCCGGTATCCCTAACACAGGATCAGGTGAGCATATCTCATCGGGCAATGCTGAAACCCTGCCAGCGGTACTCAACGCCGTGGCAGTGATTAGCGAAGCGGTAGCCTCCATGCCCTGCTATTTGTACCGGGTAACACGTACCAACGGTGTTGAGGCCCGCGCCTGGTTGGCAGATCACCCCGTTGACGTGTTGCTCAATGAGCGCCCGAATGACTGCCAGACCCCTTACCAGTTCAAGCGCACCCTGATGCGCCATTGCCTGCTGAACGGTAACGCCTACGCGGTGATCCAATGGGGCAAAGACGGCCAGCCGCAATCATTACACCCGTACCCGCCGAGGGCGGTTGTACCGAAGCGTCTGGACGAACACCGCTATGCCTACACCATTACCGAACCCTTTAGCGGGCGTGTGCGTACCTACCTGCAGGAAGAAATTCTGCACCTGCGCTATTCCACCGATGATGGTTTTATTTCGCGTTCACCTGTCAGCATCTGCCGGGAAACCCTGGGGCTGGGTATGGCTCAACAGCGCCACGGTGCCAGCATTATGCGAGATGGCTTGATGGCCGCGGGTATCATCAAGTCAGGTGAATGGTTCGACAAGGCCAAAGGCAAGACAGCTATGGATGCCCTGGAGCGTTACAAAGGGGCCAAGAACGCCGGTAAGACGCCCATCCTTGAAGGTGGCATGGAATACCAGCAATTAGGTATGAGTAACCAGGATGCCGAGTGGCTGGGTTCTCGCCGCTTCACCATTGAAGACATTGCCCGGATATTCAATATCAGCCCGATCTTCTTGCAAGAGTATTCCAACAGCACCTACAGCAACTTTAGCGAAGCCAGCCGCGCCTTCCTCACCATGACAATGCGCCCCTGGTTGACCAACTTTGAGCAACAGCTTAAAGCCGCTTTGCTGTTGAGTTCCCCGTCTGCCGGTTCCCGCTACCAGGTGGAGTTCGACACCGCCGACCTGTTACGCGCCAATCCACAGGATCGCTTCACGAGTTACGAGACGGCGATCAAGTCTGGCGTGATGTGCCCGAACGAAGCCCGCGAACGTGAAGGGATGCCGCCACGCGAGGGTGGTGAAGAGTTTAGCCAGGCGTGGAAACAAACTGTCCAGGTGAAAACAGATAGCGGTAAGGGGGCAGAATGAAAGCTGGACAGATGCGCCACCGGATCACCATCCAGAACTTCACCACGATTGAGCTTCCATCGGGCGAAGAGAAAGAGGTTTGGTTTGATGCGGCTACCGTGTGGGCCGAGGTGAAAGCGATCAGTGGTCGCGAGTTGCTGGCCTCGGGTGCGGAGATGTCGGAGATCACCCTCCGGGTGTGGTTGCGCTACCGGGCCGATGTGGGCAGTGCCAGCCGTATCTTATGGCAACAGAAAGGACGCAGGCAACTGGCCTACAGCATTGCCTCAGCTATTCCTGACCCGAAAGCCAGCCGGTTAGAACTGTTATGCAAGGGAGGTATTGAGCTATGAGTGAAGCCTCAATCGACCTGGAAGAAGTCAAGTTGCATTGTCGTATCGATGGCAGCGAGGAAGACACCTTGCTACAGGGCTATATCGCTGCGGCGCTGGAGATCTGCCAGAAACATATCGGTAGGCGTTTCGGTAATGAGCTGGAGCTTAACCCGGCTATCAAGGTGGGTTGCCTGTTGTTGATAAGTCACTGGTACGAGAACCGCGAGATAGCCGCAGAGAAGACCGCCGAGCTGCCCTTTACCACGACCTCATTGTGGAACTACTACCGCGAGCCAGGAGTGTACTAAATGCCCGTCCATCCATTGAAGCGTTGTACCTATCCAGGCTGTCGGAATCGCGTCAAGGCCGGTCGTTGCCCTGAACACAAGCGCCAGGCAGATCGCCAGCAAGATGCAAAACGTGGATCACGGCGTGAGCGTGGCTATACCCCACAGTGGGACAAGTACCGTCTGCTCTATCTCAAGGCGCACCCGCTTTGCGTGATGTGCGAGAAGGAAGGGATCTACACCCCGGCCAAGATAGTCGATCACATCATCCCGATCGAAGGTGGCAGCGATGTGCTGTTCTGGCCTGCCAGCAACCACCAGGGGCTATGCGTTAGCCATCACAGCCGCAAGACCACCACCCAAGACCCGATCACCAAGCAGCAGCGCAAGGCCGGTATGTTCCGTGAGCAGGAAGAAGCCGCCCGCCACCGCAACGATTGGATACACGAGTACAACAAAAATGCGTGAAGAAGAGATTAATCAGTTGGTTAAAGGCTTGCAGAGTAGCCGTGATGGATTCATCAAGCGTCACGGCAAGCCACCCGAACAAGTTACAGGCAAACGCCTATCACAGCGTGACCGGGAATTAGCCGAGGCGTTCAGAAACCGATAGTGAACTGTACAGGCAGGGTGGGGGAGTTTTCAGGACGAAAGCCCCTATCGCTGGCACCACCCGCCTCCTCAAATTTTTACGTGCGGCATTTTTTTCACAGCAGTAAGGCATAGGAAACAGAAAGTTATGGCACGACCACCCAAACCACCCGCTTATCTAGATGAGATTGCTACAGCCGAGTGGAAAACGAGAGCCAAGCAATTGATGGATCGCGGCGACTTGATTGATGCCGATTGGCGCAACCTGGAATTGTATTGCCTCAATTATTCAATGTACCGCCGAGCCGTGGCAGACCTTGCGGCGCGTGGTTTTTCGGTCGAGGGTTCACGCGGTGCCACCACCACCAACCCCGCTCTGAAAGCCAAATCGGACGCAGAGAAAATCATGATCAAAATGTCCTCTCTGATGGGCTTTGATCCGGTATCCCGCCGCCGTAACCCGGTGGAAACTGACGAGGATGACGAACTTGACCGCCTGGCATGAATACGCAGAAGCGATAAAAAGCGGTGAAATCCCGGCCTGTGAACGGCTTAAGCAGGCGGTGGATCGGTACTTTACCGACCTCAACAACCCCCTTTACGTGTTCGATACGGCCACGGTAGAGCGTTTTGTCGCTTTTTCTCGCCTCTGTCCCCACGTCAAAGGCCCGCTGCGCGGCCAGCCGATAGAGTTGGAACCGTGGCAGCAATTTGCCTTTGCCAACCTGCTGGGGTTCAAAGTGGTGGCCACCGGTCGCCGCAAATACCGCAGCGCCTACATTCAGGTACCGCGCAAGAACGCCAAATCCACGGTCGCCGCGATGCTGGCTAACTGGTTCCTGGTGATGGAGCACGGCCAGCAGGACATTTACACCGCCGCCGTGAGCCGCGATCAGGCCCGTATCGTGTTTGATGATGCCCGGCAGATGTGCCTGCTCTCCAAACCGCTGCGCAAGCGGGTGGCTATCCAGCAGCACAAGCTGATTTACGCCAAGTCCAACAGCCTGTTAAAACCGCTGGCGGCCAGGGCATCCACCATTGAAGGGACTAACCCGAGCCTGGCGGTGGTCGATGAATACCACCTGCACCCGGATAACGGCGTGTATTCGGCGCTCGAACTGGGGATGGGTGCACGCCCTGAAGGCATTCTGTTTGCCATCACGACAGCCGGTAGCAACATCGTATCGGCCTGCAAGCAACATTATGATTACTGCTGCCAGATATTGGCCGGGGAAGAAGAGAATGAATCCCTGTTTGCGCTGATCTACGAGCTGGACGACGAAACCGAAGTAGACGACCCGGACCAATGGGTGAAGGCCAATCCTAACCTGTCGGTGTCCGTCGATGTGGCTGCGCTGGCTGATACCATCCAGAAGGCCCGCGGCATTCCCTCGCAGTGGGTAGAAATGCTCACCAAGCGTTTCAATATCTGGTGCCAGGGTGCAACACCGTGGATGGGGGAAGGTGCCTGGAAAGCCTGCGCCGCTGAGTATACCGAAGACGACCTGGAAGGATTGCAGTGCTATGCCGGTCTGGATCTGTCGTCTACCAGTGATATTACCAGTGTTTGCTATACGTTCCCGCTGGAGCGGTCTGTTCGCCTGCTGACGCGCCACTATATCCCTGACGCTCAACTACAAAACCCTGCCAATAAAAACCGCACCTTGTACCGCCAGTGGGTGAAACAGGGCTGGTTACGCACCACGCCGGGGGATTGTATCGATTATGACCGCATCCGAGATGATGTGCTGGCCGATGCCGAGCGGTTCAGTATCGAGCTGGTGGGTTTCGACACCTGGAACGCTACGCAAATCCGCACCCAATTGCAGGGGGCCGGCCTCGATGTGGAGCCTTTCCCGCAAACCTATATGAAGTTCAGCCCGGTAGCGAAATCGGCGGAGGTATTCGTTAACCGCAAGGTGATCGAGCACAACGGCGATCCAGTGCTGGCCTGGGCGATGGCTAACGTAGTGATGGAAACCGACGCGAACGCCAATATCAAGCCGAACAAGAAGAAGGCGGCCAACAAGATAGACCCAGCGATTGCATTCTTGATGAGTTTTGGCACTTACCAGCTTCAACATGAAGAATTTGCCTTCGACATGAGCGAAGAACAACAACAGCGCCTAGCGGCGTTCAAGGGGATCTAACCGGAGATCAGCATACTACCCTATAGCGTACTCAAAATATCCGCAAATTACGGAGCGGTTTAAACTAGAAAACAGTCAATGTCTGATGCCACATTAATTAGTAATTGGTTGTATTGGTAGCATTTTTTAATTGAGTTCGTTAAAGGGTATTAATATTCAAGAAGCCCACAGTGATGGGCGTTACTTAAGAACTAGGGCGTTAAGCGCCTCGAGGATTTTGCTTAGGTAGGCACCAAACAAGAACCACACAATACCTATAGCACCAGCAATAATCACACTACCAATGCCAACAGCGATCTTTACCTTACTGATGGCGGATTCGATGCTTTCTAATTTATCAAGCTTACTTTCGATACCAGTCAGTTTGCCAAGCTGCTGGGTATGTCCTGATAAAGTTCTATTCACGTCATCCAACTTTGTTACATTATTGGACAGAGTAACCTCCATACGAGAGATAGCGCATGCCAATGACGCATCGTTTTTGACATCTGATAGATGATCATAAACCTGATCAATTCGAGTGTTCACGTGTCGATTATCCTCCTTCATTTCGTTAAAGGAACGGACGATCCACTGATGCTGATCATGACGCGATTCTGCTTCACCTGGGTGCTGGTTAGTCGTGTTCGGTGTTGATTGCTCTGGCGGTGTAAATCTATCGCTATTTACCATTAGATGCCCTTACCACTTAGCCATTCCCATATTGTTTTATCATGGTATCCATAGTAGGCATTGACCGGGAAGATAACATATGAACCTATGTTTTGGTCTGGGCTTAATAAACTACATAACTCCTTCGAAGTGGCAAATTGGCTATCAATAAACCAGAACCCTTGATGCACCATGTAAAAATTCTCTGGCCGTATTTTCCGGATGATAGCCGCTTTCATGAGTTCGTATTCAGTGCTTGAAACGACAGCAAAAACGGTCATTTGTGTTCTCCGTGAGTGATGGAAGTATCCTTCGTCACAGGTTTCCTCGTTGTTTTTATTTATTAGATAAACCTAATGGTTACATTATTACTCAAGGGGAGGATGTTGCAAGCACTATCATTACCTGTGAGTACCGAAGGTTGTCAGGCAAGATAACGAGACAATAAGGCATCAGCGTAACGCAAAAGAACTGGCAGATTTAGCTGAACGGATTGGTTCTGGTGGCCGTGTGACTATCAGGCATCAGGGGCGGTTGGGCGAAAAATTCTTTCTGAGCTTCGAGCGCTGAAATAAATCTTGGTGAAGATCAGATGTGATGCACTCCGTAATTAGGTCGCTTATGCGGCCTTTTTGTTTGTCTATGTTCGCCAAAGGGTAGCATCGTTCAAGTGACGGTGTAGTCTATGGTGTAGTCATTTTAAAGAAAAAGGCGCTTACCGAATGAGGTAAAAGCGCCTTTTTTCAACAACCTGACTGACTAGTATCAGTTCATGCCGTATTTTTTCAATTTCTTACGCAGTGTACCGCGGTTGATCCCCATCATCAGGGCTGCGCGGGTCTGGTTGCCACGGGTGTATTGCATCACCATGTCCAACAGTGGCTGTTCAACTTCAGCCAGTACCAGCTCATACAGATCATTAACATCCTGACCATTCAGTTGAGCAAAATAGTTCTTCAGTGCTTGCTTAACCGAGTCACGCAGAGGCTTTTGAGTCACTTGATCCTGTGAGTTCACGGTTGAAACGGTCAGTACGTCAGAATTTACGCGTTGTTCGAACATAGTTCTGTCAGCTCTTTTTGTTACGCAAGATTTTCGAAATATGCCTCCAACGCCTCCAGCTGTTCGCTGGCATCCTCTATGGCGTTGAATGTGCGCCGAAACTGGTCACTCGGGGCATGCTCCTGTAAGTACCAGGAGACGTGCTTTCGAGCAATCCGGAATCCCTTGCCTTGGCCATAAAAGCCGTGCAATTCCCGAATATGCCCTATCAACAAGCGCTTCACTTCGCCAAGTGGCATCGGTGGCAGCAACTCCCCATTGTCCAGATAATGCTGGATTTCCCGGAAGATCCAGGGTCTCCCCTGAGCAGCACGTCCTATCATCAGGGCATCAGCCCCGGTGTAGTCGAGCACTGCTCTGGCTTTATGCGGGTCAGTAATGTCGCCATTCGCGATAATCGGAATGGAAACATTCTGCTTAACTGCCCGAATACTGTCGTACTCCGCGTTGCCGTTAAACAGGCAGGCACGGGTTCGGCCATGAATAGTCAGGGCCTGTATACCACAATCTTCGGCCAGTTGGGCAATCTCTACACAGTTACGGTGTTCTGGCTCCCAGCCGGTACGGATCTTCAGTGTTACCGGCACATCCACCGCGTTGACTACCGCGAGGAGGATCTGTTTAACCAGATCCGGGTACTGCAGTAACGCAGACCCTGCAAGCTTCCGGTTCACCTTCTTGGCTGGGCACCCCATATTGATGTCAATGATCTGCGCACCGCTGGCCACATTAATGCGCGCCGCGGCAGCCATATCATCAGGATCGCATCCGGCTATCTGCACGGAGCGGATCCCTGGTTCATCACTATGTACCATACGCAGACGTGACTTATCCGTTCGCCACACCTCCGGATTGGAGGAGAGCATTTCGGATACAGCCATCCCAGCACCCATTGCATGACATAGGGTTCTGAATGGGCGATCTGTGATGCCGGCCATCGGGGCCGCAATCAGGCAATTTGTTAACTGGTGGTGTCCAATGCGCATAGACAAAGAATGACCATACTGTGTCCGCAAGGGCGCGTATATTACGCATTTTCTCTCTCAGATGAAAGGCCAAACTTTGAGCAATTGGCGGTTAATGAGCAATAAAAATGCGACTCACAGCGATTAGTGAAAATATTATAGTTATTTAACAATGTCTTGGCTTAAAGTGCTTAATTTGTATGCAATAAAATATTCCGCGATCTACAGGATTTTATCTTTAGGCAATGTGGATGTGAGCGCGTAACTGCAGGCCAATTGCAACATTGTTAGAGTAATGCTTTGACAAAACCAAAAAAGTTATAAACAAAACCAGAGGGAGAATCCAAGGTGAAACCCACCGCCGCTGTGATGGCGCAACGATGGGTTACAGGTAGATATCAATCGACGATTACGCGGCCATTGAGCGGCTGTACCGGGCGATTGTTGTTATGGTGGACTACTGAGCGGAATTGGTTGATTTGCTCGACAGAAGCGCTTACAGGCTTTTCCAGCACCAGCCAACTGACGCCTTCAGAACATGGCGGCGTGGTCAGTGAACCGCTGAAGCGGTAGAAGTTAAATTTTTGCGGCAGAAGTGCTTTGATATCCAGCGGCTTGTTCAGCACGGCGGTTTGATCAACAGCGGTGGGCATTTGTTGCCAGGCCTGCGCCAGTTGTGGGTTGGCTTTACCTTCCTGGAACATCAGAGCCATTACTGCCAGGGCGCCGTCTTTATCTTTGTAGACAAAGTGAGCTTCCAGAGGGAACTGTTTACCGTCTATCTCATTTTCGCTTGGTGCGTGGAAGTGGAATTGCTGCAGCGTGAAGGTGGCGTTATCCAACCGCAAAGTGTTCCCTTCGCTAACGTTGACCTGGATCGTGTGACCGTTATTGACGATTTGCTGCTTGCCTGGCCGGAAGGCCAGCCCAAGATTGCCGTGGTGGGTTTTCAGTGCGCCCTGAATATTGACTGGTGACTGGTTCTTGCCGGTTTCGCATAGCGAGAAATCGGGTGAGAGTTTGCCCCAATGTGCGGGATCTTCCTGGCCTTCATAACTCCAATGTGCATGTTCTGCTGCATTGATTGAGAAGCTGGCGGCCACTAAGGCAGCAAGCAACACTTTTCCTTTCATTTCCTGATCCTTTTCAAACGAAAATACCAATAATCCCTTGCGGGTAGCTCATGTGTTACGGGCCGCCATCGCTGGTGCAGAAGATTACGCCCAGCTTTTGTCAGGATAAACCGGGGTATTCCTACGAAAACAGGAAAACCATCGGAAGTGGTTAAATTTCCGATGGTTTTTTACCAGAGAAGAAAATGTAACTATTTACGTTGGCCGGTAATACGGCACCACTCTTCGCGCTCGGCAACCGGATCGAGATTGAATTTATCCTGATAGGCTTCGGCTACGCCAGCGGCCTGGGTTGCCAGCACGCCAGAGAGGCCAAGATAGCCGCCGGATTTTGGCAGATCGCTGATTAATGGCGCCAATTCGCGCAGCGGGCCTGCGAGGATGTTGGCCACCACCACATCAGCTGACAGGTTGGCCGGTTGGTCTTTTGGCAAATACAGCTCAAGGCGCTCAGAAACGCCGTTACGCTGTGCGTTATCGCGGCTGGCCTGAATGGCCTGGGGATCGATATCGATGCCAATGGCGCGGGCTGCACCGAGTTTTAACGCTGCAATTGCCAGGATGCCTGAACCACAACCGAAGTCGATGACGGTTTTGCCGACCAGATCGAGACCATCCAGCCACTGCAGACAAAGCGCCGTCGTTGGATGAGTCCCGGTGCCGAACGCCAAACCTGGATCCAGCATGACATTCACTGCATCTGGATCGGGCACATCGCGCCAGCTTGGGCAAATCCACAGGCGTTCGCCAAAGCGCATCGGGTGGAAGTTATCCATCCATTCGCGTTCCCAATCTTTGTCTTCCAACTGTTCGATTTTGTGGCGGAAACCGGCACCCAGCAACGGGTGCTGCTCCAGCATGGCCACCACTTCGGCCATCTCGGTTTCGGCGTCAAACAGGCCAATCACATCGGTATCGCCCCACAGCAGGGTCTCACCCGGCAAGGGTTCAAATACCGGATTATCGTGGGTATCCTGGAAGGTCACCGACACGGCTCCGCTTTCAACCAATGCATCGCTCAGGTCTTCTGCCTGGCTGCCCGTCGTGTTCAGTTTTAGTTGGATCCAAGGCATAACAATTCTCTTAAGAGGATAAGGACGACGCCAACCGGCGTTTGTCGCCGTAGACGTTACCGATATAAAACGCCATCAGGCTGAGTATCAGCGAAGGCACAATAGGGTGCAGCCCTGCCAGTTGCAGGCCGAAGCTGGCTAATAGCGTATAGCATAACGCACCGGTGACCATTGAGCTAAGGGCGCCCTGTGCGTTGGCTCGCTCCCAGTACAGGCCCAGTACCAATGGCCACAGGAACACCGCTTCCAGCCCGCCGAACGCCAGCAGGTTAAGCCAGATGATCATTTCCGGTGGCCGCCAGGCAGCCAGCAGCACCAGCAACCCGAGGATCAATGTCGTCAGGCTGGAGAAGCGTTTGATCATCTTCTCGTTCTGCATCTCCTGTGGGCGAACCCCCAAATACAGGTCTTTGATGATGGTGGCGGAAGATTGCAGCAACTGAGCATTAATGGTCGACATGATGGCCGCCATGGGGGCCGCCAGGAAGATCCCTGCGGCATACGGGGGCAGCACGGTGATCATCAGCGTTGGGATCACCTGATCGGGGATCTTCAGATCCGGGATCACCGCCCGGCCCAGGGCACCTGCCAGATGCATGCCAAACATCAGGATCGCCACCACAATAGTGCCGAGGATAATGCCCCGATGTACGGCTTTGCTGTCTTTATAGGAGATGCATCGCACGGCAGTGTGTGGCAGACCAATCACCCCGAAGCATACCAGGATCCAGAACGAAGCCATAAACGGCAGGCTGAGGATCTGATCGCCGCCTTGCGGTGTTACCAGCGCCGGATCGATGTGCTGCAGTTTATCTACCGCGCTGTGCAACCCCCGGCAGCATGGATGACTGCAACCAGCAGCAGTATCGTGCCCACCAGCATCACCAATCCCTGCATGGCATCATTCAGGACGCTGGCCCGGAAGCCGCCAAACGCGGTGTACAGCGCAATGCTGATACCAAAAATTAGCAGCCCGGTATCGTAAGGAACGCCTGCGGCGGTCTCCAGCAGGCGTGCCCCACCGATAAACTGCACCGTCATCGCCCCAAGGAAGGCGATCAGCAGGCTCAGGCTGGCCAGCCATACCAGCAGGCGGCTCTGATAACGGGCGAACAGCATGTCGTTAAGCGTAATCGCGTTGTAACGCCGTGCCAGAATGGCAAACTTTTTGCCCAATACGCCAAGCGAAAGCCACACGGCAGGCAGTTGGATCATCGCCAGCAGCACCCAACCCAGGCCGTATTTGTAGGCGGCACCTGGCCCGCCGATAAACGAACTGGCGCTGATATAGGTGGCGGTAAGCGTCATTGCCAGAACAAAACCGCCCATTGAGCGGTTGCCGAGGAAGTATTCACTCAGAAAATTACCGCTCTGGCGTCGGGTGTAGGCATAAACCGAGAGGCCAAATACCAGCAACAGATAGGCGACCAGCGGCAGAATGACTTCAATTTGCATCACTGTCCTCCAGCGGAATATCGCGGAAGACGCCGCGTACCATCAACCAACACAGGCCAATAAACAGCAGCGGTACCAGCAGACAGGCCATTTCAAACCAGTGCGGCAGGCCGGTGATGCCGGAAGCGCTGTCTGGCAGGTAGGCCGCCAGCGACCAGGCCAGCAGGTAAAATAGCGTCAGGCCCAATGCCCAGCGAGCTTCGCGGTGGGCTTGAACAAAGCGTTGTTCCATCCGTGCCTCCAGGGGGTTTACGGTTATGGATTACAAAGGAGGGGATTTTACGACAAGGGACGGTTTTGCCAAGCCGTTATGTGGTTAAAGCCGACAAAAAACCGGCCAATGGCAGTAACGAGCCGGCTTGACATATAAAAAAACACCGCAGAGAAGATCTCATACGGTGTTTTTTATTAACCCAAACCGTTAACCGGTGATCAGGTTTCCTGCAGACCCAGCTTCTTCTCCAGATAGTGGATATTGGTACCACCATGTTGGAAGTTTTCGTCGCTCATGATCTTTTGCTGAAGCTCAACGTTGGTTTTGATGCCATCGATGATCAGCTCAGCCAGGGCGTTCTTCATGCGGGCTATCGCCACATCACGGTTTTCACCGTAAGTGATCAGTTTGCCGATCATGGAATCGTAGTACGGCGGCACGGTATAACCGGCGTAGATATGAGATTCCCAACGCACGCCGAAACCACCAGGCGCATGGAAACGGGTAATCTTGCCCGGGCTTGGCAGGAAGGTATTCGGGTCTTCGGCGTTGATACGGCATTCTACCGCATGGCCTTGAACCTTCACTTCTTCCTGTTTGATCGACAGCGGTTGACCGGCAGCGATACGCAACTGCTCTTTGATCAGATCCACGCCGGTGATCATTTCGGTAACCGGGTGTTCTACCTGAATACGGGTGTTCATTTCGATGAAATAGAACTCGCCGTTTTCATACAGGAACTCAAAGGTACCTGCACCGCGGTAGCCGATTTCCACACAGGCTTTAGAACAACGTTCGCCGATATAGCGGCGCAGTTCCGGGGTGATACCTGGTGCAGGAGCTTCTTCGACCACTTTCTGGTGGCGGCGCTGCATGGAGCAGTCACGTTCAGCCAGATAGATCGCGTTGCCCTGGCCATCAGCCAACACCTGGATTTCGATGTGACGTGGGTTTTCCAGGTATTTTTCCATATATACCATGTCGTTGTTGAAAGCCGCTTTGGCTTCCGCTTTCGTCATGGTGATGGACTGTTCGAGATCTTTGTCGCCGCGCACAACGCGCATGCCACGACCGCCGCCGCCGCCCGAAGCCTTGATAATCACCGGGTAACCGATGCGCTTGGCGAAGGCACGGTTTTTATCCATGTCATCGGTCAGCGGGCCATCGGAGCCTGGTACACAAGGTACTCCAGCTTTTTTCATGGCGCTGATAGCAGAAACCTTGTCGCCCATCAGGCGAATGGTTTCGGCGCGTGGGCCGATGAAAATGAAGCCAGAGCGTTCAACTTGCTCGGCGAAATCGGCATTCTCAGACAGGAAGCCATAGCCCGGGTGGATCGCCACAGCGCCGGTAATTTCGGCGGCGGAGATGATTGCCGGGATGTTCAGATAACTTTTGACCGAAGGCGCAGGGCCGATACATACGGTCTCATCCGCCAGCAGAACGTGTTTCAGATCGCGGTCGGCGCTTGAGTGGACAGCAACGGTCTTGATGCCCAGTTCTTTACAAGCACGCAGAATACGGAGCGCGATCTCGCCACGGTTGGCGATAACAATTTTATCAAGCATGGTGCGCCTCGTTATTCGATGACGACCAACGGCTCGTCATATTCAACCGGTTGGCCGTTTTCTACCAGAATAGCTTTAACCACACCGGATTTGTCCGCTTCGATCTGGTTCATCATTTTCATTGCTTCAACGATGCACAGGGTGTCACCTGCGTTCACTTTCTGGCCCACTTCCACGAAGGATTTCGCGTCTGGGCTTGGCGTGCGGTAGAAAGTGCCTACCATTGGTGAACGAACGATATGGCCACTCACGGCCGCCGGTGCTGCAGGGGTTTCTGCGGCAGCAGGGGCAACAGCGGTAGCCAGAGCTGGTTGCTGCTGGGCCGGCATTGCGTACTGTTGCATCATTGGGTATGACTGCACCGGTGCGGCACGGCTGATGCGAACCGACTCTTCGCCTTCAGAGATTTCTAGTTCAGAAATACCTGATTCTTCAACCAGCTCGATCAGTTTCTTGATTTTACGAATATCCATGAGTGTGATTCCGTACTCTTTTTGTGAAGCTATTAGTGGATTTTTGACAGACGGCGAACCGCTGCCTGTAAAGCAAATGTGTAGCCATCCGCGCCGAGGCCGCAAATCACGCCTACCGCAATATCAGACAGGTAAGAGTGTTGGCGGAAAGGTTCACGGGCATGCACGTTGGACAGGTGGATCTCGATAAACGGGATCTGTACCGCCAGCAGAGCATCGCGCAGCGCCACGCTGGTATGCGAGAACGCGGCGGGATTAATCAGAATAAAATCTGTATTACCGCTTGCCTGATGAATGCGATCGATTAACGCATGTTCGGCATTGGACTGTAGATGGCTCAGGGTGACATCCAGCGCGAGCGCCTGGTTTTCCAATCCGTTAACAATCTCTGCCAACGTCGTGCTACCGTACTTTTCCGGCTCACGCGCCCCCAGTAGATTCAGGTTGGGGCCGTTCAGAAGCAAAATGTGAAACTTATCCGCCATTATGCTGGTATCTCCGGCAATAAAACCATCATCGTAGAAAATAACCCGATGTCACCGATTTGTCACCTGTTACACGATTATTTTGCACCAGCGACAGGAACAAGGTCGGGCATTATAACGATATCGTAGCAATTCGCAGCTAAATACTGGTCTTATCAGCGAAGATATTCAACCCCAAATCGGCAAACAGATCATGCTGCTATCGGATTATGAGGGATAGAACACAGAAAAGTTCCGTGCCGAAGAAGGGGATTTTTCCTGTCAATTTGACTGCTTTGTCCGCGGTTTACCGCCACCACGCCCGAAATTTTTTGTAACGTAGCGCTAACAATAGCAGGGCCAACGCGGCGTAGATGAACGGCTGAGGTGAAAAGGTTTTTACCGACCACAGGTAGTGGATCGGTGCCAGGATCGCCACCAGATAGACGAAGTTGTGTAACCTCTGCCATTTTGACCCCAGCTTGCGCTGTGCCCAGAGCGTTGAGGTGGCGGCCAGTGCCAGCAGTATCAGCCAGCTCAGGATGCCCAGTGTCAGATAAGGGCGGGTTAACAGTTCACTCCCCAGCAAGCCCAGGTTGTTCAGCCCCAACTCCAGCGTTGAATAGCTTACCAGATGCAGGCTTCCCCAGGCAAAACACCACAAACCCAGCAGGCGGCGGCAACGGATCAACAGAGGTTGCCGCGTGTAACGGGCCAGAGGGGTGACGAGCAGGGTAGCCAGCAGCAACTTTAGCGTCATCCTGCCGGTAAAATGCTGGATATCCTTGGCCGGATCGGCGCTGAACCACCCTTGGTCAACCGCCAGGATCAACCATAGAAAGGGGAGGAACGCCGCCAGATAGATGGCTACTTTTAACCAGACGATCTGCTTTGGGGTTAAGCGCACTCAGAAGTTCTCCCTTAAATCGAGGCCGCGATACAGTGAGGCAACCTGCTCGGCATAGCCGTTAAACAGCAACGTGGGCTGGCGCTGCACATCCAGAATGCCACCTGAACCAATGAAACGTTCGGTAGCCTGCGACCAGCGCGGGTGATCGACGTGAGGGTTCACATTGGCGTAAAAGCCATATTCGTTTGGGGCCGACTGGTTCCAGGTGGTGGGCGGTTGCTCACGGGTCAGGGTGATCTGCACAATGGACTTGATGCCTTTGAAACCGTATTTCCACGGCGTTATCAGGCGGAGCGGGGCCCCGTTTTGTGGCGGCAGCATCTTGCCATAGACGCCGACGGTCAACAGGGCCAGCGGGTTCATTGCTTCATCCAGACGCAAACCTTCCACATAGGGATACTGCAGCCCGCCGCCGATAAAGCGGTCTTTTTGGCCGGGCATTTGTTCTGGATCGTACAAGGTCTGAAACGCTACATAGCGAGCGTTGCTATTGGGCTCAGCCAGCTTGAGCAGTTTGCCCAGCTCAAAACCAATCCAGGGCACGACCATCGACCAGGCCTCAACACAGCGCATACGGTAAATTCGTTGTTCCAGGGGGAAGCGCTTGATGAGATCGTCAATATCCAGGGTTATGGGTTTGCCGACTTCACCGCCAATGCTCACCTTCCAGCCTGCTGTTTTAAGATCGCCTGCGTTGGCAGCAGGGTCGGCCTTATCCAGGCCAAACTCATAGAAATTATTGTAGCCAGAGACTTTTTCCTCAGGCGTCAGTGCCAGCTTGGCCTGCCAGGCTTCGGGTTGGCTGAATTCCAGCGCTTTACCCGGCGGTGCTTTAGGCCGATCGTGGCCTTTGAACCAGGACAATAAATCGGCCTGCGCACCCGTGGGCAAAGCTAGCGAAGCGGCGGTGATCCCCAACGCCTGCAGCACTTTACGCCGCTGATAAAACACACTCTCCGGCGTGACATCGGCTTCCGTCAATTTCCGCTGCTGTTTCATTTTTTCTCTCCAAAAGTGATGCTTTAAGCATGGCGTGAAAGCCAAGGTTATGCGAGGGAAAGAGTGTCAAGAATGTAAATGGAGTGTAGGCAAGGCGTTATGGCTGCTAATAAAAAGCGCGGCATGAGCCGCGCATTCAGGAGGTGAGAACCCATGCCTGCTTCAGCGGATTTTCACCAACGTACGGCCAGTGATTTGATTGTCCATCAGCGCGGCTGCCGCAGCGGGCACATCCTCAAGTGGGATTTCCTGCGTGGCTTGCTCGTAGAAGCTTTCTGGCAGGATCCCGGCCAGACGCTCCCAGGCCGTTTGGCGGCGATGAAGCGGAGTATGCACCGAATCCACGCCCTGCAAACGAACGTTACGCAGTATAAAAGGCATCACGGTTGTTGGGAGCTGATACCCCCCGCCAGGCCACAGGCGGCAACGATGCCGTTGTAATTCATCTGCGCCAGCACGCGTGCCAGCAGTTTGTCGCCAACGGTATCAATAGCTCCAGCCCACAGCTGTTTCTCTAACGGGCGCGGAGGGGAGATATAGTCGCTGCGTGGCAAGACGTGCTTGGCCCCCAGGGATTTCAGGTAATCGGTATTGCTATCCCGGCCACTGATGGCGGTCACGCTGTAACCCAGAGCGGTAAGCAGGGCAATAGCCGTACTGCCTACGCCACCGCTGGCTCCGGTGACCAGAATGTCGCCGTCCCCCGGTTTCACGCCGCCTTCTTCCAGCGCCATTACGCACAGCATGGCGGTAAAACCGGCGGTACCGAGGATCATCGCTTTACGCTCGCACAGCCCTTTTGGCAGCGGTACCAGCCATTCGCCAGAAACACGGGCCTGCTCGGCCAGGCCACCCCAGTGATTTTCCCCCACGCCCCAGCCGGTAAGCACTACGCTCTGGCCTTCTTTAAAGCGGGGATCCAAGCTGCTGCGGACCAGGCCTGCAAAGTCGATCCCTGGCACCATGGGGAAGTTACGTACGATCTTTCCTTTGCCGGTGATCGCCAAGGCATCCTTATAGTTCAGGCTTGACCAGTTGACGTCAACCGTTACGTCGCCTTCCGGCAATTGAAGGCTGTCGATCTCTTGGACCTGCGCCAAGGTCTGATCGCCACGTAGTTCTAATAACAATGCACGCATGTGATTCTTCCCCTTGTTTTCATATTATCTATCCACGTCGCCTTTCAAGCGGTAGGTGACAACGCGGTAACTTGAAATTCATAGGATAAATGAATATTTAAGTCAGTTTTATTTGACTATATGCATAATAAAATAGGATGTCCTGATAAAGGACAAAAAATTGCTGCTTAATGGTTTTCTTCATTGTCTATGCTTGATAGGTTGTTAAAAATAACCTGATAATTGGCGAGGAAAAGGAAATTCCTCCATAATTTTTTAAAATCAGGGTATTGCGTTGTACTTATTCGAGCAGGAACGGGGCCTTTATTTATCAAAGGGTGACTCTTTACTTAATTATCGCGCACAAGGCACAGGGATGAGATTCACAACCAAACTCTCTGCATTAATCACCCTGCTCGTCGCATTGGCCATGTTTTTAATGCTGATGGGGTGTTCATTCAGTTTCTTTTTTGTCACTCAAGAGCGCATGGAACGCCGCTTCGACGCACTGGCAACCTCATTGGATCAGGCGATGCTACTTGAATCCCTGGAAGAGCAGGAGGTGTGGATCCCGCTGGTGATGCGGCCATTGAGCATTGTTGCCATTAGCGTGGACACCGAAACCAGTAATCTCTTTTCTTATCGTCTGCCGTCGATGTCGGTTCCCTGGGAATCGCTTAACGGCTACCGCCAGGCCTCGCTGGGCTTGATGCACCACCCCGGCACCCGTTTGAATGTGACGTATCTTGATCCCGTCGTCAGTGATGTGCGCTCATTGCAATCCACCGGAGCCGTGACCGTATCGATCATTATCATGCTGGTAATTTTGCTGCTCAGCTTGCGCTGGCTGCGGGAGCAGGCCGTTGGGGAAGACCGCCTTGAACATCGGGCCCGGCGCATTCTCAGCGGCGAGCGTGAAGCGGTGCTTAAAGGCGATGTGCGCGAATGGCCTGCCAGCGTCAGCAGTGCGCTGGATCGCCTGTTGGCCGATCTGGCTGAGGCCCGTGAGGAGCGCAGCCGGGTCGATACCCTGATCCGTGCCTTTGCTGCGCAAGATGCAAAAACTGGCCTCAACAACAGATTGTTCTTCGATAATCAGCTCACCACGCAGTTGGAAGAAGAGGGGTCACACGGCATTGTAATGATGGTGCGCCTGCCGGATTTCGACACCTTGCGTGAGGTTCATGGCAATGCGGCGGTACAGGAGCTGATGTACTCGCTGGTCAACCTGCTGTCCACCTTTGTCATGCGTTACCCAGCCGCCTTGCTGGCCCGCTATTTTCACAGCGACTTTACCGTGTTGCTGCCCCATCGCACGCTGAAAGAGGCGGATGGCATTGCGGCGCAGCTGGTTAACGCCATCGACTCCCTGCCTTCGACCGCGCTTATCGAGCGTGAAGCCTTCCTGCACATTGGTATTGTTGCCTATCGAAGCGGGCAGACCACGGAACAGATCATTGATTATGCCGAACAGGCGACTCGCCATGCCGTGTTGCAGGGGGAAAACGGTTGGTATGTTTATGACAGCGAAGTACCAGAAAAAGGGCGTGGCAGCGTTAAGTGGCGCACGTTGCTTGAACTGGTACTGGCACGCGGCGGGCCGCGCTTGTATCAGAAACCGGCGGTCACGGTTGAAGGGGAAGTGCATCACCGCGAAATAATGAGCCGGATTTATGACGGTGAGCAAGAATTGCTGCCTGCCGAATATATGCCGTTGATCAAGCAGCTGGGTCTGGCAGAAAACTACGATCGCCAGCAGATGAACCGGATTATTCCGTTATTGGCCCTTTGGCCCGAAGAGACACTGGCATTTCCGATGTGTGTTGATTCATTATTACAGCGCAGTTTTCAACGCTGGCTGCGCGATACCCTGTTACAGTGTGAAAAAAGTCATCGCAGGCGAATTCTGATTGAACTTGCTGAGGCAGATGTGTGTCAACATATCGACCGTTTGCGCCCGGCGTTGCGGTTACTTACCGGATTGGGGTGCCGCCTGGCGGTTTCTCAGGCGGGACTGACCGTCGTCAGTACCTCCTATATCAAGTCGTTACCGGTGGAGATTGTCAAGCTTCACCCCGGCCTGGTGCGGAGTATTGACCGGCGCGATGAAAACCAACTGTTCGTTCAGAGCCTGACGAGCGCTTGCGAAGGGACAAATGTGAAGGTTTTTGCCGCGAGCGTGCGTACGCGCAACGAATGGCAGACGCTGAAAGAACGCGGGATCCTCGGTGGGCAGGGTGAGTTTTTGCTTCGCCGGAGCCTATTGACGTGGGTCGCAAAAAATATTCGCGTCGTTATCGTGTTTAACCTGATGACCGGGCAAAAATTAACGTAGAATGGTCCGTCTTTTCCTGTGGGCGTCAGTAGGTGCTTACCACCACTGGCAATCAGGAGAAATGTTAGATTTTATGAGCTGTGTTACGCCGCGTGGTACGTTGATTTGGTGGAAAACTGAGCCTTTGTTGAGGGATATCAGGCCCCATTCGCTTTCCGTACAATCGGTAAGAAACAACGCAGACTATTTTTCACCGAAGTAGAACGTTTTTGCGCCTTGTCGCTGCTTCGTGTGGTTGGTAAAGTAGGCGGATTTTATTTTCCGCCCCCAGCTTGCAGGATTATCCTTTCGTTATGTTTAAGAAATTTCGTGGCATGTTTTCTAATGACTTGTCCATCGACTTGGGTACAGCCAATACCCTGATTTATGTTAAAGGACAAGGCATTGTACTGAATGAACCGTCAGTGGTTGCCATTCGCCAAGATCGTGCAGGCTCACCCAAGAGCGTTGCTGCCGTAGGTCATGACGCCAAACAGATGCTGGGGCGTACGCCTGGCAATATCGCGGCTATCCGTCCGATGAAAGACGGCGTTATCGCCGACTTTTTCGTGACCGAAAAAATGCTGCAGCATTTCATCAAACAGGTTCATAGCAACAGTTTCATGCGCCCAAGCCCGCGCGTCCTGGTTTGTGTACCTGTTGGTGCCACTCAGGTTGAACGCCGTGCCATCCGTGAGTCCGCTCAGGGTGCAGGCGCTCGTGAAGTGTTCCTGATCGAAGAACCTATGGCTGCGGCTATCGGTGCCGGTTTGCCGGTATCAGAAGCGACCGGTTCCATGGTGGTTGATATCGGTGGTGGTACGACAGAAGTCGCGGTTATCTCGCTCAACGGCGTGGTGTACTCCTCTTCCGTGCGCATCGGTGGTGATCGTTTCGACGAAGCCATTATTAATTATGTGCGTCGTAACTACGGTTCACTGATTGGTGAAGCCACTGCAGAACGTATCAAGCACGGTATCGGCTCCGCTTACCCGGATGATGAAGTGCGTGAAATCGAAGTTCGTGGCCGTAACCTGGCTGAAGGTGTGCCACGCGGCTTCACCATGAACTCCAATGAAATTCTCGAAGCCCTGCAAGAGCCACTGACCGGTATCGTCAGCGCGGTGATGGTTGCGCTGGAACAGTGCCCACCAGAATTGGCCTCCGACATCTCCGAACGCGGTATGGTACTGACCGGTGGTGGCGCCTTGCTGCGCAACCTGGATCGCTTGCTGATGGAAGAGACCGGTATCCCGGTCGTGGTTGCAGAAGATCCCCTCACCTGCGTGGCTCGTGGCGGTGGTAAGGCGTTGGAAATGATCGACATGCATGGCGGCGATTTGTTCAGCGAAGAATAGTCAGCAGCCCCAGAACGGTGGGATCGTAGCGGATGGCGGCAACGGTATGGCATCTGGTGCGACCCCTTTCTGTTGTCGAGGAACGCGCATAATTTATGAAGCCGATTTTTAGCAGGGGGCCTTCCCTGCAACTACGACTTTTCCTGGCAGTGATCGTGGCTATCGTCCTGATCGTTGCTGACAGCCGGCTCGGTACGTTCGTAAAAATACGAAACTACATGGATACCGCCGTCAGTCCCTTTTATTTTTTGGCCAATGGGCCGCGTAAAGTTTTGGACAGCGTTTCGGAAACGCTGGCTACCCGCCAACAGTTAAAGCTGGAAAACCGTGCTCTGCGGCAGGAATTGCTGCTGAAGAACAGCGATATTCTTCTTCTTGGCCAATTCAAACAGGAAAATGCCCGTTTGCGTGAGCTGTTAGGCTCGCCCTTGCGCCAGGACGAACACAAAATGGTCACTCAGGTGATCTCGACCGGCTCTGACCCTTATAGCGATCAGGTGGTGATCGATAAAGGTTCAGATAACGGTGTCTACGAAGGCCAGCCGGTTATCAGTGATAAAGGCGTGGTCGGGCAGGTGGTGGCGGTCGCGAAAATGACCAGCCGCGTCCTGCTGATTTGTGATGCTTCCCATGCGTTGCCGATCCAGGTGCTGCGTAATGATATCCGCGTGATTGCTGCTGGCAGTGGTTGTGCGGACGATCTGCAATTGGAGCATCTGCCGGGCAATACAGATATCCGCGTAGGTGATGTGCTGGTGACTTCTGGCCTGGGTGGCCGCTTCCCTGAAGGTTATCCGGTCGCGGTAGTTTCTTCGGTGAAGGTGGATAACCAGCGCGCTTACACCGTGATCCAGGCGCGTCCAACCGCCGGCTTGCAACGCCTGCGTTACCTGTTACTGCTGTGGGGGGCCGATCGCAACGGCGAAATGCCGCTGCCACCGGATGAAGTTCACCGCGTTGCCAATGAACGTCTGATGCAGATGATGCCTCAGGTGTTGCCACCGGCGGATGCCATGGGCCCACCGGCACCGCTGCCGGAGCCTGCGACCGGTACAACATTGCCTCAGGCTGCCACCGGCACGCCTGCGGGCGTTGGAGCCACCAGATGAACCGCTATCGCAGCCATGGGCGCTGGATAATCTGGCTGTCATTCTTGGTAGCACTGGTGCTGCAAATCATGCCGTGGCCGGAGCAAATCTACATGTTCCGGCCCTCCTGGCTGTTGCTGATCCTGACGTATTGGGTGATGGCGCTGCCGCATCGGGTCAACGTCGGTACCGGGTTTATCCTCGGGCTGATCATGGATCTTATCCTCGGTTCAACGTTGGGTGTGCGAGCCCTGGCAATGGGCCTTATCGCCTATCTGGTCGCGTTCAAATTCCAACTATTCCGCAATATGGCCCTATGGCAGCAAGCGCTGATCGTCGTGTTGCTATCATTAGCTATGGATGTTGTGGTCTTCTGGGCTGAGTTTTTGGTGATCAACGTGTCTTTCCGCCCCGAGGTGTTCTGGAGCAGTGTGGTAAACGGCGTGCTTTGGCCGTGGTTATTCCTGCTGATGCGTAAAATCCGCCGCCAGTTTGCCGTTCAATAATAAGGATGATACCCCATGAATTTCGAGTGGCAGCGAGGTGACAAGGCCGTTCATCCCCTGGAGCTTGCTTCAGTAAGTGACTGGCGTGCACGAGTGCAGGTGCGCCTTGAAAGGCGAGGGGGATACCAGTGAATTCGCTTTATCTTGCTTCCGGTTCTCCCCGTCGCCATGAATTATTGACCCTGCTCGGCGTCCCGTTTGAAATCATTCTGACGCATACTGAAGAGCAGCGTCAGGAAGGTGAAACGGCGGAAAACTACGTTCGCCGTCTGGCGCAAGATAAGGCCCAGGCTGGCGTATCGCTGGTGCCGCAGGACTGGCCGGTTTTGGGTGCAGACACCATTGTGGTACTGAACGGCCAGGTGCTGGAAAAACCACGCGATGAACAACATGCGGCAAAAATGCTGGCGGCGTTGTCCGGTAAACAGCATCAGGTCATGACTGCAGTCGCGATTGCCGATCGGCAAGACGTTTTATGCCAACTGGTAGTGACTGACGTGACTTTCCGCACGCTATCGCAACAAGATATCCGCGACTATATTGCAACTGGTGAGCCAATGGATAAGGCGGGTGCCTATGGGATTCAGGGAAAGGGTGGTTGTTTCGTCAGAACGATAACCGGAAGTTATCATGCGGTGATGGGTTTGCCACTGGTCGAAACACATGAGCTGCTCAGTAATTTTGTCGCATTAAGAGAGGTAAGAACCGGTTGATAGCACCATTAGCTTTTATGTTGTCGTTTCACTATCGCAGCGTGAAAGCTAAGGGGCAGGCGTTACACCGGCTCTGAGGAGAAAGAATGACAGCTGAGCTATTGGTTAATATTACACCGTCTGAAACTCGGGTTGCCTATATCGACGGGGGCATCCTGCAAGAGATCCATATCGAGCGCGAAGCCAAACGCGGCATCGTCGGCAATATCTACAAAGGGCGCGTCAGCCGTGTGTTACCTGGCATGCAGGCGGCCTTTGTCGATATCGGCCTGGATAAAGCGGCCTTCCTGCACGCTTCCGATATCATGCCGCACACCGAATGTGTCGCCGGCGATGAGCAAAAAAACTTCCATGTGCGCGATATTGCCGAACTGGTACGCCAGGGGCAGGATCTCATGGTGCAGGTGGTGAAAGATCCCCTGGGTACCAAGGGCGCACGCCTCACAACGGACATCACGCTGCCTTCGCGTTATCTGGTATTTATGCCAGGCGCTGCGCATGTGGGCGTTTCCCAACGCATCGAAAGCGAAGCCGAGCGTGATCGCCTCAAGCGTGCCGTGGCGGGCTATTGCGACGATCTGGGTGGCTTTATTATCCGCACGGCGGCGGAAGGGATCGGCGAAGAAGAACTGGCGCAGGATGCCGCTTTCCTCAAGCGCTTATGGACCAAGGTCATGGAGCGCAAAAAGCGCAACCAGACCAAGTATAAGCTGTATGGCGAGCTGGCTCTGGCGCACCGTATTTTGCGTGATTTTGCCGGGGCTGCGCTGGATCGTATCCGTGTCGATTCGCGCCTGACGCATGACCAACTGGTAGAATTCACCGGGGAGTACATCCCGGATATCACCAGCAAGCTGGAGTTGTATACCGGCAGCCAGCCGATTTTCGATCTCTACGACGTCGAAAACGAAATCCAGCGTGCGCTGGAGCGCAAGGTTGAACTGAAATCCGGTGGCTATCTGATCATCGATCAAACCGAAGCCATGACCACCGTGGATATCAACACCGGGGCGTTTGTCGGCCACCGTAACCTTGATGAAACCATCTTCAATACCAACATCGAAGCGACACAGGCCATTGCCCGCCAACTGCGGCTACGTAACCTGGGTGGTATTATCATCATTGATTTTATTGATATGAACAATGATGAACACCGCCGCCGGGTATTGCACTCGCTGGAACAGGCGTTGAGTAAAGATCGCGTAAAAACCACGATCAACGGCTTCTCTCAGCTAGGATTAGTGGAAATGACGCGTAAACGTACGCGTGAAAGCATTGAACATGTGTTATGTAACGATTGTCCTACCTGCCAGGGCCGTGGAACGGTGAAAACGGTAGAAACCGTCTGCTATGAGATCATGCGCGAGATTGTCCGCGTTCATCACGCCTATGATTCCGATCGTTTCCTGGTTTATGCCTCTGCCGCCGTAGGGGAAGCGTTGAAGGGAGAAGAGTCGCACGCGCTGGCAGAGGTGGAAATCTTCGTGGGTAAACAGGTCAAGGTGCAGATTGAACCTTTGTATAGCCAGGAGCTGTTCGACGTCGTGATGATGTAGTCCGCTGTTGCAGGCCTTCAATATATCGTAGGGGTTCAGCAAGCTGAGCCCGCTAGTGCAGAGAATTTCCCGTTGCCAGGCAACGGAAGCAAGGAGAAATGCGTGAGGCGACTGCCCGGGATCCTGATAGCAACAGGCGCCATTTTGATTGTTGTTGTGGCGTTGCTGATCAGCGGATTGCGTCTGGCGCTGCCTGAGCTGAACCGCTACCGTCCGCAACTGCTGGAAAAAGTGCAGGCGTTGGCTGGTATGCCAGTTGAGGCCAGCTTTATCCAGGGTAGCTGGGAAACCTTTGGGCCAACGCTGGAAGTGCGCAATATCCGCCTGACTCTGCCGCAGAGCCAGATGCAAATCGAACGCGTAACGCTGGCGCTGGACGTGTGGCAATCTCTGCTGCATTGGCGCTGGCAATTCCGCGATCTTACCTTCTATCAACTGCAGTTCGATCTCAATACCACGCTCGGCGGCGAGGGCAATAATGGCAATACCCTTACGCCCAACAAAGTCAGCGATCTGTTTCTTTATCAATTGGATCACTTTGATCTGCGCAATAGCCGCGTCTCTTTCCTGACGCCGTCCGGATCGCGTGCTGAATTCCATATCCCGCAATTGACCTGGCTAAACAGCTACAATCGCCATCGTGCCGAGGGCCAGATCAGCCTGTCGACGTTGAATGGTCAGCACGGTGCGATGCAGCTGCGTCTGGATCTGCGTGATGAGCACGGGCTGCTCAATACCGGCACCATTTATATGCAGGCCGATAATATCGATATGAAGCCCTGGTTCAGCCGTTGGCTGGAGACCAACACCGGCCTGGAAAGTGCCGACTTCAGTCTGGCAACCTGGTTGAATATCAAAAACGGTGCGATTTATAGCGGCAATACCTTGCTAAAACAAGGCACTGCCAACTGGTCGGTGGGTAGCGAACAGCACCGTTTGGATGTGGATAACCTGGCGCTGGCGCTGAGCCGCCAAGGTAACGGCTGGCAGGTGAGTGTGCCGGAGCTGAATTTGAAAACGGATGGGCAAGCCTGGCCGCCTGGAACCTTTACCGCTTTATGGCTACCGGAAAACACCGAGTTTATTGGGCCGGATCAGGGCGAAGAATTGCGCATCCGCACCACTGGCATTCAGTTGGAGCGGCTTGAAGCGTTGCTGCCCACCTTCTCGTTCCTCAGCCCGAACGTGCTTGAGCGTTGGGAGGATTTGCAACCGCGCGGCCAGCTTCAGGCCTTGGCATTGGATATTCCGTTGCAGCAGCCGGAGAAAACCCGTTTTCAGGCGCTGTGGCAGGGGCTGAGCTGGCAACACTGGAAACTGCTTCCGGGCGTGGATCACTTTTCTGGCGCGTTGACGGGGGGCGTGGAAAATGGCCGCCTGACGGTGGGGCTGAACAACAGCACGCTGCCTTATGGCGATATGTTCCGCGCTCCGCTGGAAATCAGCCATGGGCAGGGAGCCTTGAGCTGGCAATACAATGACAAGGGCTGGCAACTGGCGAGCCAGAATTTGGATGTGAAAGCCAAATCTCTGTGGATTAATGGCGATTTCCATTACCAGCAACCGGCCAAAGGTGAACCCCGGTTGGATATCCTGGCCGGTATTCGCCTGTATGACGGGGCCGATGCCTGGCGTTACTTCCCTGAACCGCTGATGGGCAAACACCTGGTGGATTACCTCAGCGCGGCGATCCAAGGGGGCAGGTAGACACTGCCTCACTGATCTTTGCGGGTAACCCGCAACATTTCCCCTTCGAGAAAAATGAGGGGCAATTCCAGGTTTATGTTCCGCTGCGCCACGCAACGTTCCAATTTGATCCTCAATGGCCTGCGCTGAACGACTTGGCGATCGATCTTGATTTTGCCAACAACGGCTTGTGGATGAATGCACCTCAGACCCGTTTGGGTAATGTCGCAGGCAGGAACGTCAGCGCGGTGATCCCGGATTACCGGAAACAGCGGCTGTTTGTCGATGCCGAGGTGGCGGGGCGTGGGCAGGATGTACATGACTATTTCATGCAAACGCCTTTGGATGATTCCGTCGGCGCGGCGCTGGAGGAACTGCAGGTAGGTGGTGATGTCAGTGGGCGCTTACATCTGGATATCCCGTTGAACGGCGAGCCAGTCAACGCCACAGGCGAAGTGACGCTGAACAACAACTCCCTGATGATTAAGCCGCTGGCAAGCCAGTTAGAAAACGTGAGTGGTAAATTCCGCTTCAATAATGGCAATCTGGAAAGCGATACCCTGACGGCAAACTGGTTTGGGCAGCCGCTGGCGATCAACTTCGATACCCTGGAAGGTAAGCAGGATTATAAGGTCAACGTGGGGTTGAAAGGCGATTGGCAACCCGCCAAGATTGAAGGTTTGCCGCCGGAGATCGCCAAAGCGCTCAAGGGCAGTGCCAGCTTACAGGGCCAGGTAGCGATCAATCTGCCACATAAAGGTGACCCCAGCTACGAAATTGGCGTGAATGCCGATCTGAAAAAAGTGAGCAGTCACTTACCTTCACCGCTGACTAAACCCGCAGGGGAAGCATTACCGGTCAGTGTTAAGGTAAAGGGTGGGCTGCATGGGTTTATGCTTAATGGTAGCGCTGGCAAGCAAAACCACTTCAACAGTGAATGGCTGCTGGGCAATGAGCAGGTGAACCTGGCCCGTGCTGTCTGGAAAATCAACAGTACCGGTACCCCGGAATTACCTAAAGATAAAGCGCTGGTTCTCAACCTGCCGGCGTTGGATGGCGAACAATGGTTAGGGCTGTTAGCTCCGGCGATGAAGCAAAGCAGCGGTGCTGGCAAAGTGGGTAACTTCAGCTTCCCCACTACCGTTGCCCTCAACACCCCGCAGTTAACCGTGGGTGGGCAGGCGTGGCACAACCTGCAACTTGCAGTGCAACAACAGTTGGCGGGGATGACCGTCACGGCCAAGGGCAAAGAGATTGATGGCAGCCTGTCGATGCCTGATAACGGCCCGTGGCGGGCAGATCTCAGCTATCTTTATTACAACCCGCAGTTCTCGGCAGACAAAAACAGTCCTGGGGCCAGCAACCCGTTAGCCAAGGTCGACCATGTTTCGTTCCAGGACTGGCCTTCAATGGTATTGCGCTGTAAATCCTGCTGGATGATGGGGCAGAACCTGGGCACGGTGGAAGCTGATATCAAGCACGCGGGGGATTCCCTGGTGCTGGAGCATGGCCTGGTAGACACCGGCTATGGCCGCATGAGCGCTACCGGCCTGTGGAAACAGAACGGCCAGGAAGAGCGCAGCGCATTGAAAGGTAAGTTGCTGGGCAGCAAAATTGATCAGACTGCCAGCTTCTTTGGCGTGGCTATCCCGCTAAAAGATGCCCCTTACAACATTGATTTTGATCTGCACTGGCGTGGGCAACCTTGGAGGCCACAACCCGCGATGCTAAATGGCACCATGAAGATCGACCTGGGTAGAGGTGAGATTGATAATGTTGGTGGTGGCCGGGCCGGGCAGTTGTTGCGTCTGGTCAGTTTTGACGCGCTGCTGCGCAAACTGCAGTTCGATTTCAGAGATACTTTTGGCAACGGTTTTTACTTTGATTCCATACGCGGCACCATCTGGACGAAAGATGGCATAATGCATACGGATAACTTACTGATCGATGGACTGGCCGCCGATATTGCCATGAGTGGTCAGGTCGATCTGGTGCGTCGAGAGATTGATATGCAAGCCGTGATTGCACCAGAGATTTCAGCTACGGTAGGTGTTGCCACCGCTTTCGTGATCAACCCGATTGTGGGTGCCGCAGTGTTTGCCGCTTCTAAAGCGTTGGCACCGCTGTGGAACAGGATCTCACTGATCCGTTACAACATCACCGGTAGTCTGGATCACCCAAGTATTAATGAGGTGTTGCGTAAGCCAAAGGAGGAGAAGGCGCCATGAAAAATGCTAACGTTGCGTTGTTACAACTGTGTAGCGGTGAGCAGGTGCGGGACAACCTGGCCCAGATTGAGCAGCAGATCAAGCAGCTCAACGCCGGAGTTAAACTGGTGATGACGCCAGAAAACGCATTGCTGTTCTCTAATGCCCCTGCCTATCGAGAGCATGCGGAACAGGAGGGCAATGGGCCGCTGCAACAGGCGGTGCGTGAGATGGCCCGTCGTTACGGGGTGTGGCTGCTGGTTGGTTCCATGCCGCTGATCAGCCGCGAAGATCCCCAGCGCATTACCACCAGTAGCCTGTTGTTTGACGATCAGGGCGAAATCCGTGGCCGTTACGACAAAATGCATATGTTTGACGTGGATATCAATGATATACACGCACATTACCGGGAATCTGATACCTATCAACATGGT
This sequence comes from Serratia sp. L9, assembly GCF_050632285.1. Classification (NCBI taxonomy): domain Bacteria; kingdom Pseudomonadati; phylum Pseudomonadota; class Gammaproteobacteria; order Enterobacterales; family Yersiniaceae; genus Serratia; species Serratia sp. L9. Next base: position 1,740,963 of record NZ_CP192591.1, read on the forward strand.
CAGCAATTGACGGTGGTCGACACGCCGGTCGGGCGTTTGGGCATGACCATTTGCTACGATTTGCGCTTCCCTGGTTTGTATCAGGCACTGCGTGCGCAAGGCGCTGAGCTGATTTCTGTGCCAGCGGCATTTACCCGTGTGACCGGTGAGGCGCACTGGGAAATTCTGCTGCGCGCACGCGCTATCGAGAACCAGTGTGTGATCCTGGCTCCCGCGCAGGTTGGCCGACACGGCGCCACCCGCAGAACCTGGGGGCATTCCATGGTGGTAGACAGTTGGGGCAACGTGTTGGCAGAAAACCCCGATGCGGTTTCAGCACTGAAAGTGCGTGTGGATACCGGTAAGCTGAAAACGGTGCGGATCCAGATGCCAGTGATGCAGCACAATCGATTCCAGCCGACGCTGATTGCTCCGGTTGAAACTTCCTATTCCAATAAAAAGTGAAAAAATTATGAGCCTGACGTTTGTCAGTGAGCAGTTACTCGCTGTGAATAAGCTGAGTCATCAAGACCTTTTCTCCGTACTGGGTCAACTGGCCGAACGCCGCCTCGATTATGCCGATCTCTATTTTCAGTCCAGCTATCACGAGGCCTGGGTGATTGAGGACGGCATTATCAAAGATGGCTCCTACAATATCGATCAGGGTGTCGGCGTGCGCGCGGTTAGCGGTGAAAAGACCGGTTTTGCCTATGCCGACCAGATAACCCTGAATGCCCTGCATCAAAGTGCCCAAGCAGCGCGCAGCATTGTACGTGATGCGGGTAATGGCAAAGTGCATACCCTGGGTGAAATCAGCCATCAGGCGCTGTATCCATTGCTCGATCCACTGCAGAGCCTGCCGCGTGAAGAGAAAATTGCGTTGCTGCACCGGGTGGATCAAGTGGCGCGTGCTGCGGATAGCCGCGTGCAGGAAGTGACCGCCAGCATCACCGGCGTGTATGAGCAGGTACTGGTTGCCGCAACTGACGGCACCCTGGCGGCGGATGTTCGCCCGCTGGTGCGTTTTTCTGTCAGTGTCCTGGTAGAGGAAGATGGCAAGCGTGAGCGTGGTGCCAGCGGTGGCGGTGGCCGTTTCGGCTACGATTACTTCCTGGAAAGCGTAGACGGCGAAGTGCGTGCCGATGCCTATGCGAAAGAAGCGGTGCGTATGGCGCTGGTCAACCTTTCTGCCATTGCGGCACCGGCTGGAACCATGCCGGTAGTGCTGGGTGCGGGCTGGCCGGGCGTACTGTTGCACGAAGCGGTTGGCCACGGGCTGGAAGGTGACTTCAACCGCCGTGGTACTTCGGTATTCAGTGGCCAGATGGGTAAATTGGTGGCTTCCGAGCTTTGTACCGTGGTGGATGACGGCACCATGCAGGGGCGCCGTGGTTCGCTGTCTATCGATGACGAAGGGGTGCCGGGCCAGTACAACGTTCTGATTGAAAACGGTATTCTGAAAGGCTACATGCAGGACAAACTCAATGCGCGCCTGATGGGCGTTGCGCCTACCGGTAATGGCCGCCGTGAGTCTTATGCTCACCTGCCGATGCCGCGCATGACCAACACCTATCTGCTGGCGGGTAAATCCAAGCCGGAAGATATCATTGCCAGTGTGGAATATGGCCTGTATGCACCGAACTTTGGCGGTGGCCAGGTGGATATTACCTCCGGCAAGTTTGTGTTCTCTACTTCCGAAGCTTATCTGATAGAAAATGGCCGTATTACCAAACCGGTAAAAGGCGCCACGCTGATTGGTTCCGGTATTGAGGCGATGCAACAGGTTTCGATGGTGGGTAACGATCTGGCGTTGGATAAAGGCGTGGGCGTTTGCGGTAAAGAAGGGCAAAGCCTGCCGGTTGGCGTTGGCCAGCCGACCTTGAAGCTGGATTCATTGACCGTTGGCGGCACGGCGTAAGAAACGCGGCATAGTATTTGCCGGCAAAGTCATAAAATCCCCAATAATTAAGCAGCATACTGAAACGCCTCTCTTCCTTTGGAGGAGGGGCTTTGGTTGGCAACTCAATGTTGTAAATTTGCAAAGCTCCCCCAATCTTTTATGCATCTGCATAAAAACAAATCCGCCAATACATCTTGTTCACTACAATTTTTATCAATTCTGATAACATTTGCTAACCAAACCGTCATAACTTCGATTTTTTTGCCGCCATTGGGTTGGCGTTTTACACAAAGCGCCAGACGCTTTCGCCATAGAAAGATGTGAAATTTTGCGCATTTTTGCATCGTTACCTGTCCCTATACTCACCAATATCAGTAAATGTCGGTGTAGGGGCAACTATGCAGCAGCCAAAAATCACGCATCTCTATCAGAGCTTACAGCAGAGCGTTAACCGCCGGGGTGAGCATACCGCCATTTTCTTTGAGGGGCATAAATACAGTTATAACCAGTTAAATCAAAATGTTAATTTATGTGCCACCTGCCTGAAAGAGAGCTTTAACCTCGGCAAAGGTGATGTGATTGTTCTGGCTTTGGGCAATCGGCCAGAGTTTTGCTCACTGTTTTATGCCGCGATGGCGTTGGGGATTATCGTGGTGCCCTTAAGCACCAAGTTAAAATCGGCAGACAGCCATACCATTCTGACCAGTGTTAACGCCAAAGCCGTGTTCTACGATCCCACCAGCCAACCGTGGATGGCAACGCTGGAGGTTGGCAAGCCTAGCCATTTGGTGTCGCTGGCCGACTGGCAACTGATGCTCAGTAATGCAGATGACCAAAAGGTGATCCAACCGGTGCAGGTCGCTACGGTGGCTGCAGATGATATCGCTGCGATTATTTATACCTCCGGCACCACGGGCTCCTCTAAAGGGGCGGCACTGACCCACGGTAACTTTATTGCGGCTCTCACCGCTTACCAACATACCCTGCAGCTAACCGAGCAGGACAGTGCCATTTTGCCGATCCCTATCTGCCATATAACCGGGCTATCGGCCCTGCTTTGTCTGTTTATTCATATTGGCGGTACGCTTTATTTACAGCCAAGATTCAATGCAGAAGAGATTTTAAAAACCGTCAGTCACCATAAAATCACCTTCCTGCATGGTTCGCCAACGGTGTTTATCCTGCTGCTCCAGGCAGCGGAAAAACATCCGCAGGTGGGGGATTATGCCAGTTTACGGATGATCGCCTGCGGTGCCGGGCATTTAAATGTGGGGATTATCGAAAGGCTGGCGCAGCTGTTCCCGGCGACCGAAATCCGGCCGATTTATGGGCTGACCGAAACCTCTTCGCCGGCCAGCATCTTCCCGGTAGATGTGCGCAGCAGTGACAAAATGGGGAGCTCGGGTTTGCCCATCCCAGAGCTGAGTTGCCAAATCCGGGATGATAACCAACAGGTACTTGCCGTTGGAGAGATTGGCCACCTGTGGTTGAAAGGGCCGGTGGTGGTGAGCCAGTATTGGCAGAACCCGGCGGCCAATCAGCAGTTCTTTCATGATGGCTGGTTCTATACCGGGGATATCGCCTGCCTCGATCAGGATAATTATCTGTATATCAAAGATCGCAGTAAGGACATGATCAACCGTGGTGGCGAAAAAATATACTGCATAGAAATAGAGAATCTGATCTCGAATTACCCCGGCGTAAAGGAAATCGCCATCGTACCAAGCCACAGTGAAATTTATGGTGAAGAAGCGGTGGCCTTTATTGTGGCGCACCGTAATAAGCCCTTGGTGAGTGACAATATATTACATTGGTTATCCAACAAGATTGCCAAATTTAAAGTGCCGTCAAAAATCGTTTTTACAACGGAGTTACCCAAAAATGCCAATGGTAAAACCGACAAGGTGGCATTGAGACAAAAATTGACACAGCTAACGTCACAATAAGCGGTGCCGAATAACACGCCAATATCAGGAAACGTGAAGTGTAAACATTAAAAATAATAGAGGGTGTTTATACCTCTAATAATAAGGCAAAGAACTCTACCCTATTTAATTCCTCATCGCGAGGAGGAGTATCTATCATGTCAAATCCGCAGTTAACCATTGCAGCGAAAAGCCAGGCGGCGATAACCAATGCAAAAATATATAAACACCTGATGCCGTTACTGATCATTGTTTATATCATCAGTTTTATCGACCGAACCAATATCGGCATCGCACGCGCCTCCATGTCCATCGATCTCGGGCTTTCCGCGACCGCTTATGGGTTAGGCGCTGGTCTGTTCTTCCTGACTTACTCCACCATGGAGATCCCCAGCAACCTGATCATGGCACGGGTCGGGGCCCGTTTCTGGATCACCCGTATCATGTTTACCTGGGGGTGATTTCTGCCGGTATGGCCTTTGTTACCGGCCCAACCTCGTTTTATATCATGCGCTTGTTGCTCGGGGCGGCAGAAGCTGGCTTATACCCCGGCATCATCCTGTATCTCACTTATTGGTTTGGCCGTGAAGAGCGTGCCAGAGCAGTGGGTATGTTCCTGCTTGGTGTCTGTATTGCCAATATTGTCGGTGCTCCGCTGGGCGGCGCGTTGCTGATGCTCGATGGCATCGGCGGTATGCACGGCTGGCAGTGGATGTTTATTGTGGAAGGCCTTCCTGCGGTGCTGCTGGCGTTTTATGTGTATGCCGTGTTGCCCAACAAGCCGCGCGATGCAAAATGGCTGACCAAAACCGACATTGAATATATTGAAAACAAGCTGGCCGCAGAGCAACCGGTTGGAGTGGATAAAAACCAGAAGTTTTCCTTTAAAACGGCGTTTAGCAATAAAACCTTTATGCTGATCGTGGCGATTTATTTCACCCATCAGATCTCGGTCTACAGCCTCACCTATTTCCTGCCGAGCATTATCAACAGCTACGGCAAAATGAGCACCTTAACGCTCGGTATGCTCACTGCCATTCCGTGGATCGCGGCAGCGCTGGGCGGTTTCTTCCTGCCCAAATATGCCAATACCGCTTCGCGCTCACGCATCATGCTGGTTTCCGGTTTTATGTCGATGGCCGTTGGTTTCCTGATTGGCGTGCTGGGTGGCCCGGTATTGGGGCTGGTCGGTTTTTGTATCGGTGCTTCGATGTTCTTCGTGGTGCAGTCCATCATCTTTACCTATCCGGCCACCCTGATGAGCGGCCCAATGCTGGCCGGTGGGCTGGGGTTACTGGCCTGTCTGGGGATCACCGGTGGGTTCTTCGGGCCTTATGTCTTCGGCATCCTGGAAGATAAAACCGGTTCACCCAGCGCGGGCCTGTGGTTCGCTATCACATTGCTGGTCCTGGCCACCATTGGTGCTGCACGGGTAAAGCAACCTGCGGGCAGTAACGACAAGCCAGTAAAGGATAGCCCCGCACCTGACATGAATACCGTCATTGAGAAATAGAGCCTAGACGCGGTGCCACCGGGTGCCGCTGCACAGACGTAAGGTAGGCAGTATGAGAAATAAAGTGATTTCGGCTCAGCAGGCCGCAGAGTTAGTGGATAACGGTTCAACCCTGTGCACCATCGGCATGACCCTGATTGGGGCGGCGGAATCGGTCTTGAAGGCGCTGGAGCGGCGCTTTGTTGAGACCGGAATGCCGCGTGGGCTGACCTATGTTCACTCTGCCGGGCAGTCGAACCGCGAACGCGGCAACCAGCATTTCACGCCGCCAGGCATGGTGAAGCGCATTATCGGTTCGCATTGGGGGTTGGCGCCCAGGTGGATGGAAAAGATTGCCGGTAACGAGGTGGAGGCATTCTGTTTACCGCAGGGGCAGATTGTCCATCTGTATACGGCCATGGCGGCCGGGCAGGCGGGGTATTTATCCAAGGTGGGGCTGGGGACCTTTATCGATCCGCGTCTGGAAGGCGGCAAAATGAATACCCTGACCCGTTCGCTGCCGGATTTGGTTGAAGTGGTCAACCTGCGTGATGAGGAATACCTGTTTTACCCGGCGATCCCGCTGGATACGGTGATCATTCGCGGCACCACGGCTGATACCGCGGGCAACCTCACCTGTGAAGAAGAAGCCATGAAGCTGGAGATCCTGCAGGCAGTGCTGGCAGCGAAACGCTTTGGCGGCAAGGTTATTGCTCAGGTGAAAAACCTGGCGGAAAAGGGCAGTTTGCACCCGAAACAGATAGTGGTGCCGGGTAATTTTATCGATGCGGTTGTGGTGTGCGAAAACCCTGAGCAAGACCATCGCCAGACTTCATCCTGGTTTTACGATCCCGCCTATTGCGGCAACCTGATTGCACCCGCCAGTGAAGTGGAAAAACTGCCGCTCAATATCCGCAAGGTGATTGGCCGCCGTGCCTGCCAGTTCTTATCGCCGGACTGTGTGATCAATTTGGGCACCGGTATCCCGAACGATGTTATTGGCGCCATCATTTATGAAGAAGGTGTGAGCGAAGAGGTCACCATCACCGTTGAATCCGGTATTTATGGCGGGGTGCAGGCGGGTGGGATTGATTTTGGCATCGGCAAAAACCTGACCGCTATGATCAACCATCAGGAACAGATGCTTTATTACAACGGGGCGGGCGTGGATATCACCTATATGGGGGCGGGGGAAATGGACGCCAACGGGCATATCAATGCCACCCGGATGGGCGATCGCTGTACCGGCGCCGGTGGGTTTATCGATATTACCCAAAATGCGCACCACGTGGTGTTCTGCTCTACCTTTACGGCCAAAGGCTTGGCGGTGGAATGCCAGCATGGGCAATTAAATATCCTGCAAGAGGGCTCGGTTAAAAAACTGGTGAAGTCGATTAACCAGATTTCCTATAACGGCGAAATAGCCCGCCAGAAAAAACAGAAAATGCATTTGGTCACCGAACGGGCGGTATTTGAGCTGACGGCGCAGGGCCCGATGCTGATAGAAATAGCCCCTGGTGTAGATCTGGAACGGGACATTCTGCAACAAATGGAGTTTATGCCGATTATTTCCAGCTCATTAAAGCAAATGGATGCCGCGCTATTTTGCGACGCCCACTTTGGCCTGAAAGAAATACTGGCTGGGCGTTAATGCAGACGCTAATCCATACCCTCGCCCTCAGGGAGAGGGGACGTTTTTATCTTTGCGCCAACCCGGCGTAGCCAAGAATTAAAATGATAAGGAGTACCCAATGTCTTTAACCAACAAAGTAGCTATCGTGACCGGTGCCAGCCGTGGTCTGGGGCGAGGTATTGCCCAGGTATTGGCCGAAAAGGGAGCCGCCGTGGTGATTTGCGATGTCGACCAGGAAGGTGGGAATAATACGGTTGCCGCATTGCTCAATGCAGGCCATAAAGCGATTTTTGTCCCTTGTAATATTGCCAACCGCGAAGACGTTAATCGGTTATTTATAGAAACCGAACAGCAACTGGGGCCGGTGGATATTCTGGTCAATAACGCTGGGATTAACCGCGATGCCATGCTGCATAAATTAACCGAAGAGAATTGGGATTTGGTGATGGATATCAACCTGAAAGGCACTTTCCACTGCATGCAGGAGGCCGCCGTGCGGATGCGCGAACGTGCCAGCGGGCGAATCATCAATATTTCCTCTGCCAGTTGGTTGGGCAATGTGGGGCAGGCCAACTATGCCGCCTCAAAAGCCGGGGTGATCGGCCTGACCAAGACCGCTTGCCGTGAGCTGGCTAAAAAAGGGGTAACCGTTAACGCCATCTGCCCAGGGTTTATCGAAACCGACATGACCCGTGGGGTGCCGGAAAAAGTGTGGGACATCATGATTGGTAAAATCCCGGCTGGCTATGCTGGCGACCCGGTGGATGTCGGCCATTGCGTGGCCTTCCTGGCTTGCGACGAGGCGCGCTATATCAATGGCGAAGTGATCAACGTTGGCGGCGGCATGGTGCTGTGAGGAGAACAGAATGAAAAATGCAAATGACATTGTCGTCGTCAGCGGTGTACGCACGGCGATTGGCACTATGGGCGGCAGCTTTAAAGATACGCATCAGCATGATCTGGGGGCGGCGGTGATCCGTGAGGCCGTAGCCCGGGCCGGGCTGCAACCGGCGCAAATCGATGAAGTGGTGGTGGGCAACGTGGGGCAGATTGCCGAGAGCGGATTTATTGCCCGTATCTGCCAACTGCGCGCCGGTTTACCCAACGAAACAACCTCTTATTCGGTGAACCGCCAGTGTGGCTCGGGCCTGCAGGCCATTGTCGATTGTATGATGGAGTTGCAAACCGGCAATGCACAGATAACCGTCGCCTGCGGTACCGAGAATATGACCCAGCTTCCCCATTATCTCCGCAAGGCACGCTACGGTTATCGCCTTGGGCACGGAGATTTGGAAGACGGCATCATCTCCATCCTGACCTGGCCGGAAGGGCCCTATCACAATGGCATGACCGCCGAATTTGTGGCGGAGCGTTTTAATATCAGCCGTGAGGCGATGGATGAGTTTGCCTGGTGCAGTCAGCAAAAAGCGCTGGCGGCGATCAAAGAGGGTTATTTCACGTCACAAATCCTGCCGCTCGACGTCCGTGAAGGCAAGAGCAGCCGCCTGTTTGCCACCGATGAACACCCCAGAGACACGCCGAAAGAGAAGTATGCCCAATTAAAACCCGCGTTTAAAAAAGACGGTACGGTGACGGCAGCTACATCGTCCGGCATCAACGATGGGGCCGCCGCACTGGTTATCACCACCCGTGAGAACGCGCAAAAGTTGGGATTGCCCATCAGAATGGTGATCCGGGGTTGGGCGGTGGCAGGCTGCGAGGCCGAAATCATGGGCTTTGGCCCGGCACCGGCTACCCGCAAGCTGATGCAAAAGCTGAATATGTCGGTGCATGATATCGATCTGATTGAGCTGAATGAGGCCTTTGCCGCCCAGTCTCTGGCGGTGATAAACGATCTGGCGTTGGATCCGGCCAAGGTGAACGTTAACGGTGGAGCCATTGCGCTGGGGCATCCGGTCGGGGCAAGCGGGGCCATTATCTCTGTAAAACTAATGTATGAGATGGAACGCCGTGGCGTGGATACCGGTTTAGCCACCATGTGCATCGGTGGCGGGCAGGGGATTTCTATGCTGTTTGAACGGGAAAAGTAATATTTAACGGGGGGTTAATACCCCCCAATTTACCGGATTTTATTTATTAATCGGTTGAGTTAGCATCAGCTTAAAGATAAGAAATTACCGGTATTATATTACGAGCTCCTACTTATAATAGAGGTTTAATATCGTCAAGGTATAAGTATGCTGATCACTCTTGAACTGGCTAATACTATTGTGAAACGTGCGATGAGTATTATCCATTATAACGTTAATGTTATCGATCACCGGGGGATAGTTATTGCCTCTGGTGAATCGCACAGAATTGGTGAACGGCATGAGGTGGCGTATGAGGTGATTAAGAGCCGCCAGCGTATGACGATTGAAAACACCCAGCAGGCGGCGCGGTATAAAAATGTCCAGCCAGGAATAAATCACCCTATCATCGTTGATGATCAAGTGGTTATGGTGATTGGCGTCAGTGGCAATCCTGCGGCGATCGCGCGTTACGCGGAACTGGCGTTCCTGGCGGCGGAGCTGTTGATCAAGCAGTCTTTAGATATCCGGGAAATGAACTGGCAATACCGCATCAGGGATCTGTTGCTTAAACAGTATCTTGAAGTGGGCAGCACCGAAAAAGGTAAGGAAATTATTCACCAGTTGGCCCAGCAGGAAATAAATCTGTCACAGCCGTTGCTACCCGTATTGATTAATATTGAAACCGGTGGGCACTTATTAGGGCAGACCATTGATCATATTCTTAATAAACTCTCGCATATTTTAAAATCACAGCGGGTTATATTGCTCAGTAATGATGAAATCCTGTTAATTATTACCGATATCAAACAGACTGACGTTACGGTTAAGGATATTAACGGCTTTATGGAAACCCAGTTGAGCCATTACACCATCGGGGTCGGTGCCGAGTCGGATTCTGCCGATATTTTTCGCCAATCGGTATTTATGATCAAAGAGATGATCGAGCAGGGTCGGGAACTTTTGCCGGAGCAGCGGGTGATCAATGGCAAGCAGTTTGCATTCAGCGGGCTGTTGAATGAAGCCAGATCCAGCTCATTTACCCTCTATTTCAAACAGAGGATCGACAAGTTACTGGGGTTGAGCACCGGGCAGATGTTGCTCAGGACCTTGAGCACTTACATTGCCCATAATGCCGAATTGGCTAACGCCGCACGGGAATTGGGGGTGCATCGTAATACGCTCACCTATCGGCTGAACCAGATCAAAGAAGTGACGTCGTTGGATCCTTTTAATTTCAAGGAGCTGAGCCAGTTGATGATTTCACTTTACTATTATCAGGGGGCGCCGCTGCCGGACCTGCCAGCGGCCACCTCTGAGAACTGATTTCCTGGCCGCAGGGTCAGCCAGTGACCGTGGGTTCCTCCAGCCCCGCCAAACGGATCACTTTCTCTGCCGAAGCGATGGTTGAAGGGCGATGCGCCACGATGATCCGGGTGATCTTTAGCTGTGATATCGATTCGTTGACGATCGCTTCGTTATCCAGATCCAGATGGCTGGTGGCCTCATCCATAAAGATCACGTTGGGTTTTCTGTAGAGCGCCCTGGCAATCAGCAACCGCTGTTTCTGCCCGCCAGAAAGGCCAGTACCCAGTTCGCCCAGCAGTGTTTCATAACCCATCGGCAGGCGGGCGATTTCATCATGGATATTGCAATGCCTGGCGCAGACCTCAATCAGTTCATAATCCGGCGTCAGGTCGAAACCACAAATGTTATCGGCGATCGAACCGGAGAACAGTTTGTCATCCTGCAGCACGCAGGAGACGCAGTCGCGGTAGTTGTCCAGGCCGATTTTCTTGATATCCATCCCTTCGATTTTCACCGTACCGCTGGTTGGCGGGAGCAAACCGGCCATCACTTTCAGCAAGGTGGTTTTACCTACGCCGGAAGGGCCAATAATTGCAATGCTTTGCCCTGCTTCGACGGTAAAACTGAGCTTGTCGAAGATCGGGGGCGTCACGCTGTCGTATTGATAGCTGAGATCCTGGATTTCAAACCGCACAGGCTCGTTTGCCGCAAACAGTTTACGCGCCGGGATTTCCTCTTCCGGTTTGGTAAAGGCAATATCCGAGATCCTTTCATTGTGTAACGACAGCACCCGCAATTGCATAAACAAATCAACCAGGTTGGCTGCCCGCTGCGAGAACTGGGCGCGATAGGCATTGAAGGCGATAAACATCCCTAATGACATGGTGTTATCAACCACCATCAGCGCACCTAGCCAGAGAATGGCGATCTGATCCAACGAGGTGATAAAGGTATTGATGCCACCGATCATCATGTTGAAACGCGATAGCCTGATGTTGGTGTTAGCGGCTTCCACATTCAAATTGAGCCAAAAACCGGCGCGCCGCTTATATAATCCCAGGGCTTTAATCGCTGCGATGCCGTATAGCGTTTCCATAAAGTGCGAATTGGCCTTGGCATCTTTGACGATTTTCTCCTCCGACATGCGGCGGTAAAAACCGTAGGTCGCCATGCGGAGAATGACATAACACGCGGTAAAGCCCATCACGACCCAAGACAGCCAGCCACCGTAAAATACCATCATGGTAATCAAACCGACCGCCATGATGCTGTCTATCAACCCACCGATGATGTTGTTGGTAAAAGTATTGCGGATCACTTCCAACGAGGAAAAGCGTGACTGGATATCGCCTAAATGCCGTTTTTCAAAGAACGACAGCGGCAGCTTCATCAGGTGATCAAAGAAAGACGATTTCCATTGCAGATCGATCAGGCTGCCCGTCACCAGCGATATCCAACCGCGGATCATGCTGACAAACGCATGGAAAATCAGGAAGAACAGTAAACCGATACAGATAATTGAAAGCAGATTGGTATCTTTGGCCTGAATAACGTGGTCGGTAACCAGCTGTGTCCCCACGGGGATCAGCAGATTGATCGCCTCAATCACCACCGACAGGAAGAATATTTTGACCAGGGTGCCTTTTAGTCCGACAACGCTTCTGACCAGATCCAATAACCTGACTTTGCTCTTTAATTTTACTTTCTTGAACTCACTGCTTGGCCATAGCTCCAATGCCACGCCGGTAAAGTGATTAGAGAGCTCTTTAATGCCGATAATGCGTTTGCCGCTGGCGGGATCGTGGATCACCACAGAAGAGCGCCTTACCGCCACCAGAACCACAAAATGGCTCATGTCCCAGTGCAGGATGCACGGGAGTTTAAGCTCTTTGACTTCGTGCAGATCCAACGCCAGGGCACGGCTTTGCAGGTTGACCATGGTGGCGGCCTGCACCAGCGTGTTCAGGTTTGCCCCCTGGCTTGAGACGCTGAAATGGCTGCGCAGGTTGAAAATATCAATGTTCATGCCGTAATAGCCGCAAATCATGGCCAGGCTGGCGAGGCTACACTCAGAGGTTTCGGTCTGTAAAACCAGGGGCACTCGCCGGAACAACCCAAAATTCAATTTCCGGGAAATATGCTCGAAAACACCGTCACTCATCTATCTTCCCCGATACGCTGTTTTTAATGCCATAGAATGGAACAAACATCCATTGATACAGAGGCCGGCTTTCAAGGAAGACAATAACGTGGGCCTTTAGTCCACTTGATAAATTCATCTGCTTACCTTTATCGCTGATTTCCGTCTCTTTCATGGCTATCAAGACCTTGTAATAATTATCCATCACCACGCCATTGTTGTTTACGGCGGGAATGTTGAACTCGGATATTTCCTGGTTGGTGACCGGGATACTCGAGATCGAATTTACTCGGCCTGGGAATTGGCCAAATTTTTCGGAAGGGAATGCGTCATAACGAATATTTACGCTGTCCCCTTTCTTGATGTAAGGCAGGCTGTTGTTCGGCAGCCAGATCACCAGGTAATATTTGACATCCTCAGTCGGCCTTATTTTGGCCAGGCTGGCACCGTTGTTGACCATTTGCCCATCGGTAACGCTCAATGACTCCACCACGCCGGTTATCTGTGCGCTGATGATGATGGCGTCTTCCGCATCAGACTCGACAATCTTTCTTTTCAGCTCGCTCAGTTGGTACTCATATTCCGAGATCTGATTGTCAAAGCTGGCAGATTGCGTGAGGATATCGCTTCTTATCGTGGATATTTGCAGCTCTTCCTGAATGCTCTGGCTGTTGAGCCCCTGGAAGCCGTTTTGCTGTTGATAGAATAAGAAACGCTGGTTATTCAGTTGGTCTTTGGTAATGAGCCCTTTTTCGCGGTACTTTTCATAACTCGACATTCCGGCACGCATGTGCTCAACCCCTTCACGCGCGCTGGCAACCAGTTTTTTGGTATCTTCATGCGAGAAAATGTACTGCCCTAATTGTCCTTTCAGGTTAAGCAGGGTCACCTCTTTGGAGTTTTTGAGCTTGGAAATAATAGATTCGATACTCGCTATCTGATCTTCCAGTGCCGTTTTGCGCTTGGCAGTGAGATCGCCAGAGCGCGTAATGCGCGAGGTACTGATCTCGTATAAAGGATCGCCTTGTTTAACTTTATCACCAATCTGCACATAGCTTTTCTTCACGTAGCCCTGTGTTGGTGTGTAAATATTGATGGAGTGGGGATAGGTAATAACCTCACCACTCACGTCGACCCTTCTGGTGTATTCAAAATAATAGGCAAGAAAACACAGCACAACGACGAAAAGGCTGGATAAGACCGCGATCAGCCAAGCAGGAGCCCCTTTTTTCAGCAGGACTTTCCCTTTCCATTTCTGTTTCTGATTTTCAATAACTTCCGGACGAAAAATTCCTTTTCTTTCCATAGCAAACTTATGATAACGCTTAGAGGTAGCTCAGAAATGCCAACCGGATATTCACCCAACAGCCAATTTTCCGAAGGAGAAAAGAGCAAATCCTGATTGAGAAAAGAGGATTTGCTCTTAAAAGCCAAATGTAGCATCAGCGAGGGTATTATATTGATTGTTCAATATAACCTGATGACATCAATTTGGATTTACTTGGTGTAACGGCCTTCCCAGAAGCCTTTGACCACATTGAAAACGGTGTCGGTAAAGATTTTTGCACCTTCAACAAAAACGTTCGCAATGCTGCCAAATGCAACGTTGGCACCCGAGCTGATGTTACCGAGCAGGTCGCTTAAAAAACCCGCACCGGAAACTTCGTTCATTTCTACTTTAGATAATTCTCTCATGATTTATCCTTAATCAAGATATGTTGTATACCCCATGAATTTCGAGTTGCAACTGACAATGCTGCAGCTTGAAAGGCGACGGGTATATTATTTAAGCGCACTTTTCCAGGTCGGTAGGCTTGCTTGAAGTGGTGGTATCGCCCCATTTGTCTTGGCAAACAACGGTGATGTTACAGGTCGTCTTACCGTCTACCAAGGTTTTGTTATACACCTGCAGGCAACCCATTTCGCCACCGATAATAGTCATGGCTTTTTGAGTATTGATTTTTTTCACTGTAATATCCTTATTAACTGAACTGCTTATGTAAATAAGTTACCTAATAACATCTATTGAGCGTATAGAGTGATATTATTCTTTAGGAGTCGTCGTCGTGGTCTTACTGCCAGTAAAGATATTGGCGATGCTATCAAGGAAAGACATCCCCAGGCCAACGGTTGCACCAACGGCATAACCGATGCCGCTGACCCAAACACCTATTGTGCCGGCAATACCATGCACAGCAGAGTTAACGATTGTGCCAGCGATATTGGCAAGGCCGCCTAACAGGCCAGCACCAGATACTTCAGCCATTTCTGTTTTAGATAATTCTCTCATGATTAATCTCTTTTATTTAAGGTGGATGATGTTGTAATACAGGTTACAAACAAATGAAGTCATTATGAATAATTCTTCAAATGAATGGTTGAAGATGTTGATAATTCACAATAATGCCATCCCCAACAATTTTCGAGTCTACACTCGTTGTTAGTAGGAGATAAACCCATCTGTTGTGTTGTCCTTCCATTTAAGGAAAGATCTTAAATATCCTATGGCCTTATTTAATCATTATCTGAATTTATTAAAAAGAACTCTCTTTCTTAAAAATAGCGCTGAGCATTAATTGCCCAATAAATGTCAGCAGGTTGATTAATAGCAAAGTGAGTGTTTTTGGGCGCAGGATTTATGCGTGAAAGGCCTGCAGCACAATACCTGTGAAATGAAATGCTGTTTTGGGAATAATAAGAGATCGAACCAGGTTAATAGAGCGTTAATGAGGCGTTGTAAATTAGGTGTGACTGTTGATGTTCAATTTGTGCAACTATTTCATTCTTCACCACGCCTTATTTTTACAGAAAACAGCATGGTGGAGTCATATGCCTCTCTCTGCGAAATTATACAGAGAGAGGGGGCGGTATGAATTATCCTTCCAGCTCAAGCACGGGTTTTCTCTTGAGTATTACGCGCAGGACAAAGTAATAGACGATGCCGATTGCCAGCCAACTGAGGCCGAGGGTCTTGGCTTCAATATCCATTTCGTACAGCACAAAGCCGATGATGGCCAGACCGATCAGCGGGAACAGCAGGTGCTTCACCCAGGCGGTGGATTTCTGGCGGATGATATAATGGTTAATTACCGACAGATGCAGAATTAAAAAGCCCATCAACGCACCGAAATTCACCAAACGGCTCAGGTTGTCGATGCTGCCATTAAAGTACAGCCCAGACCCCAGTGAGATAACCGCCACCAGCAGGGTACTGACGTAAGGCGTTTTAAAGCGGGGATGCACCTTGGCCAGGATCTTCGGCAATTGGCGATCGCGGCCCATGGCGAACAGGATCCGTGAGATGGCGGCCTGTGCGACCAGCGCATTGGCGATCCCCCACGAGAGTGCGGTCGCCCAAATGGTGGCCTGTTTTAGCCAGGAACCGCCCGCTAGACTGGCAGTGTCATAGAATGCGGTATCCAGATTGGTGAAGTTTTTGCCTGCTGCCAGATCGGCGGCGATCCAGGTTTGCAGGATAAACAGCGTCCCCACCAGCAGCAGTGCGTACAGCGAGGCTTTCCCCACCGCATCGGCTCCCCCTTTGCTCTCTTCAGACAGCGTTGAAATGCCGTCAAAGCCCAGGAACGACAGCACCGCGATCGAAACGGCACCCATCACCAGCGGCAGGCTGAATTTCTCGGCATTGTAGAGCGGATTCATTGTCAGGCCGCCGGCACCTTCACCGGAATAGAGCGCAGTCAGACCCATAACGACAAAGAGGGTCAGGATCACGATTTCGGCAACCAGAATATAGCGGTTGGCCCTGGCGGTGAACTGAATACCGACCAGGTTAATCGCACTGTTGATCACGATAAACGTCACGATCCATAACCAGGCCGGGACGTCTGGCAAGATCGGGCCTAGCGCCGCCGCGCTGACAATATACAGCAGCGAAGGAACCAAAATATAATCCAGCAGTATCAACCAGCCGGCAAAGAAGCCGACGGTTTCATGGATGCCACGCTGTGCGTAAGCGTAGACCGAGCCGGAAACCGGGAATGCGCGGGACATCGACCAATAGCTCATGGCAGTGAAGAACATTGCCACCATGCCGATCAGGTAGGCCAGCGCCACCATGCCCTGTGCGCCTTCCCAGACATAGCCGAATACGCCAAATGGCGCGATCGGCACCATAAAGATCATGCCGTAAATCACCAGATCTTTCAGGGTCAGAGTACGGTGCAACTCCTGCTTATAGCCAAATTGTTCTACAGACATGGTTTGGCTCCTAATCCAGCTGGATATTTAATTGCTCTGCAACGCTGCGTGGCAGAGCGAAGCGGCAGGTTTTCAGCGGATCCACCACCTGGCAGATTTGCAGATCGCCAGTAATGCTCATCAGGTTGATGGCGTCGGCCAGTGAGACATTGCTGTAATCCGCGACGAAGTGCGCCATATTGCGGGTGGCCAGTTGAGCGGCTTCATCCAGAGTTTCGGCTGAGGCAAGGGTGTAGAGCGCCTCTGGGGTGCTTATCATTGGGGTTGGCAACGCGCGGTTTTTTACCACCGTCAAATTCACCACCACTTCGCCAGGGATTTCCAGCCCACAGACTGAAACTTCGCCATCGCCCATCGCGGCATGCAGATCGCCAAGTGCAAACAACGCACCGGGAACGTTAACCGGCAGCCAGAGCGTGCTGTCTTCGGTGATGATTTTACAATCCATGTTGCCGCCGTGTGCATCCGGTGTGCCACAAGACACCGGCACGTCAGCCGGGGCAACGCCAATAACGCCAATCATGGGTTTTAACGGCCAGCGCACGCCGCCGGGCAGCAATGCGAAGCCATCTTCTAACGGCACGGTACGGATCTGCGGGTGTTGCAGCTCATCACCGAGCACGCCCAGACCTGGCGCGGTGACCATGACTGCCTGATGGCTACGGGGCGTAATGCGCTTAATCTCTACGCGCAGTACATCGCCAGGCATCGCATCCTGCACATAAACCGGCCCGGTTGCCGGATTAATACGGCTCCAATCCAGTTCGGTAAAGGCCGCCTGTTCGCAAGCAATCTGATCTTCGAAGCAGTCGCAGGTTTCAAAACAAACGTCGCTACCACTGACAATACTGGCCACAGGGGCATTATCACGCGACATGGTATAGACCACGTTCGTGCGGGGAATTTTTTCCATGGGGATTCCTGATGTTGTGCTGAGTTTTTATTATTAACGGCGTTAGTTTCAATTTGGCGATCCAATGCCAATCTCCTTGCCAGAATCAATTAATCACACCCGCAGGGGCGGAAGCAAGCACCGGAAAATACCGTCATAACGGGTATTTCGACCGCCTTGGCAGGAAATTCTTAAAAGTATTATCGCCACGATTTTTTACGTTTAAATGTGGCATTTATTTCCGCATAACCGATCGGTTGATCAGAAAGAAAACAGCATTGTTATCAGGAGAGAACGGGAATCAAATGAAAGTTATTACTTGCGATAATTGATATGAAAGAAATGAGAAATCGATTTTATAGCGTGAACAGCTATATATGTCGTTTTGCATCTTTGGTTATTTCCCTGGAGTAAGCTCCAGGGTTTAGGGGGAATTAACGATAGCCCTGATAAACTTCTGCTACCCGTGTGAAATACTCGGTCAAATAGTTGATACACACCTGAACCTTCAACGGAAGTTTGTCTTTTTCAGTATACAGGGCATACACCGGGCGCGGTTCAGAATGGTAGCGTTTGAACAGGATCTCTATCTCGCCGTTTTTGATTTCTTCTATTACCCACATCAATGGCACATAGGCGATCCCGGCCCCGGCCTTCAACCAGCGGATCATGGTTTGTGAATCGTTGGTCACGAAGCGCCCCTGGGGAGAAATACGCGTGCTGATCCCTTCTGGCGCCATCAGTTCAAACTCACTGTCTGGCCGCACGCTGTACTCCAGCCAGGAGAAGTTCACCATATCGCTGGGCTTTTGCGGCGTACCGTTCAGCGCAAGGTAGTTCTTGGCGGCGCAAACCACCATCGGCATTGAGCCCAGGCGTTTGGAGAACAGATTGGAATCGCGCAGGGCGCCGGTGCGGATCACCACATCCAGGCCATCGGCAATCAGATCCGGCGCCGGGATGCCGGTGACCAGGTTTACCTTCAGGCCTGGGTACTCTTGCAGCATTTCAGCGGTCATGATCGCCAGGACGTTTTGCGCCATGGTAGAAGAGCTGCCAATGCGTAATGTGCCGATGGGAGTATTGTTCAACGCATAAAGTTGTTCATGTACCTCGGTGGCCTCCTGCAGCATGCGGCGGCAACCCTGATAGTAGATTTTACCGGCTTCGGTCAGGCCGATACTACGTGTACTGCGGTTAAGCAGCTTCACCTGCAGATCATTTTCCAATTTGGATACTGTCTGGCTGATGGATGAAACGCTCATGTCGAGCTGGCGTGCCGCCGCAGTAAATGAACCGCATTCAACGACTTTGGCAAACACGGACATACGTTTTAGTCTTTCCATTGTTCACTCTGGCTTAAAAGTGATTTAGATCACAGATTGTTGATGAGTTGATAGTAAGCAGGCTAATATAACGCGTCGGGTATATCCTGCGTCTTTCTCGTCGTAACGAGAAATTCAGTGGATAAAAGACCTTCTGAACGCTTGGGCGTGGTCAGCTATGTCTCGGTACTCTGCCGTGGCCGAACGATCCCTCCGGTAATCCTGCATTTCCTTTCGCGGACGTATGTTCTGAGTTTACCCCTTTTTCAGGTTTGAGACCTTAGCAGGGTGCGCTTGACGTCCGCTCAAGATAATGTAAATGAAGTGTTAAATAAGAAGGGCGCAATCCCGGTGCAGTAAACAATCAAGGAAAAAGTATGAGTTTGCTTCCGGTTATGGTCATTTTTGGACTGTCGTTCCCGCCGGTATTTTTTGAGCTGTTAGCGTCGCTGGCACTGTTTTTTATCCTGCAACGCTTACTGCAACCGACAGGAATTTACGATTTTGTCTGGCATCCGGCGTTGTTTAATACCGCGCTGTATTGCTGTCTGTTTTATCTGATTTCTTGTCTTTTCGTTTGAGGTCGCAGTGAAAACTTTTTCATTAAAAATAACCCGGGTTGCCATCACGTTGGTGGTGATCCTGCTGGCGGCTATTGGGGTGTTTAAAACCTGGGCGTTTTACACCGAATCACCGTGGACACGGGACGCCAAATTCACCGCCGATGTGGTGGCGATCGCACCGGACGTTAGCGGCTTGCTGACGGACGTGCCGGTTACTGATAACCAACTGGTGAAACAGGGCCAGATCCTGCTGGTGATCGACCAGCCCCGCTATCAACAGGCGCTGGCGGAAGCCAACGCCGATGTGGCCTATTACCAGACGCTGGCGGCAGAGAAGCAGCGTGAGGCCGGCCGCCGTACGCGCCTGGGGATCCAGGCGATGTCCCAAGAAGAGATCGACCAGTCCAGTAACGCGTTACAGACCGTGCAACACCAATTGGCGAAGGCGATGGCGGTGCGCGATCTGGCCAAGTTGGATCTTGAACGTACCACGGTGCGTGCTCCAGCCGACGGCTGGGTAACCAACCTGAACGTCCATGCGGGGGAGTTTATCACCCGTGGCTCCACTGCGGTGGCGCTAGTGAAGAAAAACAGCTTCTATATTATTGCCTATCTGGAAGAAACCAAACTTGCCGGCCTGAACAAAGGCGACCGTGCAGAAATTACTCCGCTGGGCAGTAACCGCATTATGCACGGCACTGTCGACAGCCTGGCTGCCGCGGTAAATAACAGCAGCAGCACCGTAGACAGCAAAGGGCTGGCAGCTATCGACAGCAATCTGGAGTGGGTGCGGTTGGCGCAGCGCGTGCCGGTGAAAATCATTCTGGATGAGAAAGATCAGCAACACCCTTATCCGGCCGGGACTACGGCTACCGTGGTGATCACTGGCAAGAGCGATCGTAATCTCGACAACGGTTCACCTTTTACCCGATTGATGCATCGGTTGCGTGAGTTCGGCTAATGAACAGCCTAACCTTTAATCGACTCAGGTTTGCCTTCAAGCTTAGCTTCGCGATTGTTTTCGCGCTGTTTGTCGGTTTTCACCTTAACCTGGAAACCCCCGTTGGTCAGTGCTGACGGCGGCGCTGGTGGTGGCGGGTCCGGCCTTCGCCGCCGGTGGGGAACCCTTCTCCGGGGCCATTCGCTATCGTGGCTGGCTGCGGATTATCGGTACTTTTGTCGGTTGCTTTGTGGGTTTGGTGATTATCGTGATCTCTGCTCGTGCGCCGGTGGTCATGCTGATGCTGTGTTGCGGTTGGCTGGGGATCTGTACCTGGATTTCCTCACTGGTCAAAGTCGAGAACTCCTATGCGTGGAGCCTGGCAGGGTATACGGCCCTGATTATCATCGTCACTTCGATCACGACGTCTACCTCGTTGCTGGCCGCGCCGCAGTATGCCGTTGAACGCTGTAGCGAGATTGTGCTCGGTATTATCAGCGCGGTATTGGCCGACCTGCTGTTTTCACCTCGCTCGATCAAGGAGGACATCGATCGTGCGGTGGATCAATTACTGATTGGTCAGTACAGACTGATGCAGCTGTGTATCAGCAACGCCGACAAAGAGCTTATCGACCGTACCTGGAGCGATCTGGTGAAAAGCACCACCGCGCTTAATGGTATGCGCAGCAACCTGATGCTGGAGTCGTCACGCTGGCAGCGGGTTAACCGCCGCATGTTGGCGTTACACACCCTTTCTCTGACGCTGATTACCCAGGCCTGTGAAACTTACCTGATTTTGCTTAATTACCCGGACGCGGTGAAGGAAAACATTCGCCAGCTGTTGATGGTTTCAGTGGAAACACCGCAGGACGTCCATAAGCACCTGAAGCAGGTTCGTCGGGTGCTGGCCACTAACCATAGCGAAGAAACTCTGCAGACGGTGACCAGTTGGGTGGGGGCGGCAACTCGCTATCTGTTGTTAGCGAAAGGTGTGCATACCAACAGCGGCATCAATGCGGTGGAAAACGAAATACTGACCGGTGAGGTGGTGGTGAAAAGGTCTTCGGCAGAAGGCCATCACGCCATGATTAACGGCTTGCGTGCCTGGGCGGCAACCTCGATTGGCTGTCTGTTCTGGCTGTGGACCGGCTGGACTTCCGGCAGTGGTTTTATGGTGATGATCGCCGTGGTTACCTCGCTGGCGATGCGTACGCCAAACCCGAAAATGACGGCGCTCGATTTCCTGTTAGGGGTGCTTGTCGCCTTCCCGCTTGGCGCGCTGTTTTATATGTTTATCCTGCCAGAAACCCAGCAAAGCATGCTCCTGCTGTGTTTGAGCTTGGGTATTATGGCCTTTGTTATCGGTATCGAAGTGCAGAAACGGCGTTTGGGGTCATTGGGGACGCTGGCGAGCACCATCAATATTCTGGTGTTGAGCAACCCGATGAGCTTCCACGTCACCTCCTTTATCGACAGTGCCATTGGCCAGATTATCGGCTGTTTTGTGGCCATGATCGTGTTGTTCCTGATCCGCGATACCTCGCGCGAACGCACTGGCCGCACGCTGATGAATCAGTTGGTCAGTAGTGCCGTTTCGGCATTGACCACCAAAGCGGCCCGCCGCCGGGAGAACCATCTGCCTGCACTCTACCAGCGTCTTAACCAGTTGCTGATGATGTTCCCCAACGACATCGCCAAATATCGGCTGGGGCTGAATCTGATTATCGCCCATCAGCGGATGCAGAAGACTGAGATCCCGGAGAGAGAAGAGCTTTCAGTGTTCCATAAACAGATCCGCAGTACGGCCGATCACGTAGTGAGTGCCAAAAGCGATGTAAAACGCGCCTATTATTACGATCGTCTGCTTAAAGAGATGAATGAATACCAGCAAAAGCTGGTGGATAACCGCGCACCCATCAGCGTCACCGCCCCGGTAAAACGCCTGGCGGACATGTTGCACCGTTATCGTCATGCGTTGATCGATTAAAGCCCTAACCCACCATCAATCCCCCATCGCCGGGCACGTACCCGGCATCAAAGGCTATACTGAGCATTATTTCCCCTTTTAAATCAGGTGTTGGACGTGTCAGGCGCGCTGGAACGTGGCATGATTTGGGGGCGAGTCAACGGCCAGAATGTAAAAGCGTTACACATCGGTAATCTTTGATTCATTAAATTTTGCTATAGATTCAGGGAAAGTATGAACAAACGTACGCTTATAGCGATGCTGATCGCCGTTGTTGTGGCTGGTTACAGTGCTTTGTATGGGAATAACAACGATCGAGCCATCCCTCATGTTTCTACGCCGGCGGCGGAAGAGACTATTGATAAGCTGACACAACAGAATCGCGTGGTCAGCTATCTGCAGCAACATCAGCGGTTACCGGATTACTACCTCACCAAAAAGCAGGCGCGTGAGCAGGGCTGGGATGCGGGCAAGGGGAATCTGTGCTCGGTATTGCCGGGCAAAGCCATTGGCGGCGATCGTTTTTCAAACCGTGAAGGGCAATTACCGGCCGCGAACAACCGGGTATGGCGCGAAGCGGATATCAATTACCAATGCGGCCATCGTGGTGCCGACCGGTTGTTGTATTCCAGTGACGGTCTGATTTATGTCACGCGTGACCATTATAAAAACTTCATTCGGATGGAGTGAGTTGATGGGGAAAATAGAGTTCGATTTTAACCAGATACCTGACTTGCCAGCGTTCTATCGCGACTTTGCCGAGCAGCTCGGACTGGGTGAAGGTTTTGGTGCCAATCTGGATGCGCTATGGGACGTTGTGACCGGCGATATCAAACTGCCGGTCGAGATTGAGTTTCTCAATCTCAACGCCCGCAGCAAACGCCGCTTTGGTGCCATAATTTTGTTGTTTGAGGAAGCGGAAGAGGAACTGGAGGGTAACCTGCGGTTCAATATCTGCGAAACGAGCCATAAAGCGGTGCATCACCGGGGATGAACCTGGTTCATCCCATCATGATGATGCCGCTGGCGGTCACTGTTGCGCCTCGGCCAGATCGCGCAGGTACTGGAAGATTTGGCGGAATGATTTTGGCGGCTTGTTAGCGGCCTTCTCTTTCTGCGCATTACGCACCAGTGCGCGCAACTGTTGGCGATCGGCTTCTGGATACAGATCCAGCACCGTTGGGATGGCATCATCACCTTCTTCAACCAGGCGATCGCGCAGCGCTTCCAGCTTGTGGAACAGCGAAACCTGCTGGTTATGGCGGTTGTTCAGCTTGTCGAGTGCGGTCTGGATCGGTTCGACATCACGGGCACGCAGCATTTTCCCGATCAGTTGGATCTGGCGGCGGCGACCTTCTTTCTTGATCTTCTGCGCCAATTCGATGGCGGCGCGCAGATCTTCGTCCAGCGGGATGCGGTCCATGGCATTTTTACCCAGTTCGACCAGTTCGGTCCCCAGGTCTTTCAGCGCTTCGGCATCACGCTTAATCTCACTTTTACTGACCCAGATAATCTCGTCATCGTCCTCGTTTTCATTCTCCGGGACATCGTCGAGCCAGTCTTCAGGCTGTTTGTTCATGGTAGGCTCCGTTAAAAAGAGGCTAATCCTAACAGGTTGCCGGCTTTATGCGAAATTCCACGCGGTTCCTGTTAGACTCAAAAGCATAATCAACGTTATTTTGGCGCGTTACCTCGCGCAAAACCACGCCTTCACGGCACTTTTCTCAACGATTTTCTGATTAAGTATGGCAGATTGATGAAAGTAGTCACTCAAGTTGCAGAACAGCGCAAGGCGCTGGAACAAGCCGTTTCACAGGCTCTGGAGCTGGCCCGTGCCGGTTCCGATGCGGCAGAAGTTGCTGTGACCAAGACCACCGGTATCAGTGTCAGCACCCGCTTTGGTGAAGTGGAGAACGTCGAATTCAACAGCGACGGCGCGTTAGGCATCACCGTTTATTATCAAAGCCGCAAAGGCAGTGCCTCTTCCACCGATCTCAGCCCGGATGCCATTGCACGCACCGTGCAGGCGGCGTTGGATATTGCCCGCTATACCTCGCCAGACCCTCATGCAGGCCCGGCCGAAAAAGATCTGCTGGCGTTTGAAGCGCCAGACCTCGATCTGTTCCATCCGACCGAGTTGGATGCCGAACGTGGCATTGAGCTGGCGGCCCGTGCCGAGCAGGCTGCGCTGGCGGCGGATAAACGGATCACCAATACTGAAGGTGGTAGCTTCAACAGCCACTATGGTATCAAGGTCTTCGGCAACAGCCACGGCATGCTGCAAGGCTATTGCTCCAGCCGCCATTCGCTCTCAAGCTGTGTGATCGCCGAACATGATGGCGATATGGAGCGGGATTACGCCTACACCATTGGCCGTGCGATGGGCGATATGGCCAGCCCGGAGTGGGTCGGTCAGGAGTGTGCCCGCCGTACGCTGGCACGCCTTGCTCCGCGCAAGCTGTCTACCATGAAAGCGCCGGTGTTGTTTGCCTCGGAAGTGGCGACGGGTCTGTTTGGCCATCTGGTTGGAGCCATCAGCGGCAGCAGTGTCTACCGTAAGTCCACCTTCCTGCTGGATTCGTTGGGCAAGCAGATCCTGCCGGATTGGATGACTATCGAAGAACATCCGCATCTGCTGAAAGGGCTGGCCTCTACGCCGTTCGACAGCGAAGGCGTGCGCACCGAGCGCCGTGACATCGTTAAAGACGGCGTGCTGCAAACCTGGTTGCTGACCAGCTATGCGGCGCGCAAGCTGGGGCTGCACAGCACCGGCCATGCGGGTGGGATCCACAACTGGCGTATTGCCGGGCAGGGGGATGACTTTGCTGGCATGCTCAAGCAGTTGGGCACCGGTCTGGTGGTGACTGAGCTGATGGGGCAAGGCGTGAGTGGTATTACCGGCGATTATTCGCGTGGTGCCGCCGGTTTCTGGGTAGAAAACGGTGAAATTCAATACCCGGTCAGCGAGATCACCATTGCCGGTAACCTGAAAGATATGCTGCGTAATATTGTCAGCATCGGCAGCGATATTGAAACCCGCAGTAATATCCAATGCGGTTCGGTTCTGCTGCCAGAAATGAAAATTGCCGGCCAGTGATGCAATACAGCCCTTCTCCCTCGGGAGGGGGCTGAGTGCTCTTTTCCCCTCTCCCCTCGGTAGGCATTATGCCTTTTGAAAGAGAAGCGTTCTTTTAAGCTGGCTGCTGTAGTCCTCAGCATCGTACTTTTTGATTTGCCGATCGTCCATCCCCTTTATTTTCAACCTTCTTTACAAATATTCAGTATCGGTTTTGCCGTTCCTTGCCTATGTTAAGTTGTAGTTAATTAAAAACAATAATGGGAAGGTGAGCATGAGAAAGACATTGAAAGTGTTGGCGGCACTGACGCTGCTGGGGGCCAGTACATGGGCGATGGCGGCGGATCTGGCTGATGATATGGATACTATTTCTGCCAATTACAAAACCGTACTGAAAACCGAGTCTACCGATACCTTCAAGCAGAGCCTGCAGAATATGCGCGCGGCAGCAACGGATGCCCAGAAAGGCACGCCACCAAAACTGGAGAATAAGGCACCGGATGGCCCGGAGATGCAGGAGTTTCGTCATGGCCTGTCAACGCTGATTGGGCAGATCGATCAGTCACTGGCGTTGGCGAATCAGGGCAAATTGGAAGAGGCACGTAAGGTGGCGCAAGATTTCAAACAAACCCGCGATACCTATCATAAGAAATTCCGCTAATCGTACAAAAAGGGCGGCCTGATAGCCGCCCACAACCAGGCTTAGCGGTGATATTCACCCGCCGCTTCCGGTTGATACAACAGCTCCAGCACTTCAATCCGTGCTTCTTCGCCGTTCGGCAACTGCCAGTTAATCTGTTTACCTACATGCATCCCCAGCAACGCCGCACCCAGTGGCGCCATCACGGACAGCTGTTCATTACTGTCTTTCAGCGAGGCTGGGTAAACCAGCGTCCGCACGTGTTCTTCTGAGGTATGCAGATCGCGAAAACGTACACGGCTGTTCATGGTCACGACGTGTGCAGGGATCTGCGATGCTGGCACAATGTCGGCACGATCCAGCTCGGCGTTCAGCGCGGCGGCGACGTCAGTGTTGGCAAAGGCTGGCTGTGCCAGCAGCGCATCCAGGCGTTCTGCATCCAGCTCATTAATGGTAATGGTTGGTTTGGTCATTCCACTCTCCAGTCCAATCAAAGGGCGCCCTTTCTGCGCCAATAAATTCGGAAAAACAACACAAAAGCAACACCCCCGCGCCTTTGGGTGCGGGGGTGCGAAAAATGTCGGCTTGTCCTGATGATAGTAGGCTCTTAAGCAGCGAAAAGAAAGAGATCCCGATCACGAAGTTTTTTCTGCAACGGCGCCAACTGGAAACTTTTGGTTGCAAACTCTTTTTTAATCTCATCAACTTAGCAGCAAAACGTGCATTTTTGCGAAATGGATCCCTCATCGTCATTTAATTTCCAGCTCGAACTGGAAAAAAACGCGCTACACAGGAAATCCCCCAAAGGTTAGGGTAAAGGCATCAAAGAATGTGGGTAAAGGTAAGGTGCCTTACCATTAACAGATAAATATCCGGATCCAGAGGTGACTGAAAAGTGAATGAAGGAACTGCTTCGGTAAATAAAATGGAACAGGCCGATATCAACCAAGCCGACGCGATAACCACGCAGGTGTTGGCAGATATTACCGCAATGTTGAGCGCTGAGGATATTTATACCAATGCGGTGCAACAGCAAATGTTGGAATCACATATTCGCGCCATGGTGTTGCGCTCAATAACCGGTGAACCTTTACCGGAAGTTGATAAATCACTGTTCGACGAAATTTCTGCCGAATCAATGCAACTGGCAGAGCAGGTGGTAGATAAATTCGCCACGCTGCCAATTGAAGAGGCTTACCTGCTTTCTGTACATTTTGAAGTAGCTAAAGATAACAACCAATAGCATTTTACGAATTAAATTTAATCAGGAGAGAATACCATGGGTCAAATTACTGTAGTGATTGGCGATCGTCTGGGTAAGGGTCAGAAAGTCGGCCAGGGCATTGAAAATGCAGGCGCAAAGGCGATTGTCATTCCAGGCGTTGCAGCAGATATGAAACTGGGTGACGTGATGAAAGCAGAAAATGCGCAGCTGGGTATTTCCTTCTGCGGCAGCGGTGGCGCCGGTGCCATTACTGCGCAAACCAAGCATGGTTATAAAGCCAAATATGGTATGCGCTCGATTGAAGAAGGTGTTACGGCAATTAATGAAGGTTTCAATGTTTTAGGCTTTGGCTTTATGGATAAAGAAGAGTTAGGCCAGAAACTGGTGGAAGCGTATATCAAAAAACACGGCAACCCGTAATGAAAGAAAATTATACCACGTCGGTAAAGGTGGAGGGCAAAGGTGACAGCAAGGCCAAAGCCTTTGCTGCTGCATTAGCCAATGTGCAGGGCGTGATTTTAAAATCCACCAGTAATATTCTGCTGCGCATCGAACCGCAGGACGTCAAAATATTAAAGGCGGAAGAGAAAACCACCAAAGAAAAATTTCTTTTCTTCTTTCTGCCGCGTGAAAGAAAAAGCTATGCCGTTTCTTTGGAAATAACCGTGAATGTGACGATCATCAATACAGAAAAGGTGGTTTTCACCACGAAATAAAAACGTTATCCCCATCCTCTTTCAAGCGCAGCATTGTTGGCTACGGTTTGAAATACCAAGGATAGGGTATAAGAAGGGTAGACTGATGTTTCTAATCATCTTATTTAAGTCGATTATTATCGGCGGGCTGGTTGGTGTCGGCGTAGGGGCCGGTGCTGCACGTATGTTCCATGCCCCGACGACACAGGGTATGGGCGCCTTCCGTACCTTGGGCGAGCTGAATTCCTGCGAAGGCGATCCAGCTTCTCACTTCTCATTCGGTCTGGGCTTCTTCTTCAACGCCTGGGCGTCTTCCGTGGCGGCGGGTGCCTTCACGCAGGACGTCGATCACCGCATTATCCCAAACTGGGGCGCGGCGGCCTTGATGATCAAGAACCGCAACGTAGCCGAAACGATGCACAACCCGAAAAAAATGGCGATCGCCTGCGGGATCATCGGCATCTTTGTGGTCGCATTCCTCAACACCACGGCTTCGGCTGTACCTGCAGCCTTGCAGGTGACGGCAATCAAGGTGCTGGTACCGGCGGCAAACCTGCTGGTAAACACCGTGATGCCGGTTATCTTCTGGCTGGCGGCGATCGAAGCGGGCAAGCGTTCTGGCTTCTGGGGCACCATCTTTGGTGGTCTGGCGCAGTTGATTATGGGTAACGCCGTACCGGGTCTGGTTCTGGGGATCCTGATCGGTAAAGGCGTTGAAGAGAGCGGCTGGAACAAGGTCACCAAGATCATGATGGCGGTAATTGTGCTGCTGTTCGTGCTGAGTGGTTTCTTCCGTGGCTTTGATATGAAACTTCTCGAGTCCTTCAGCCTGGGCGTTCCTGGCTGGCTGGATGCCATTCATAACACCCTGAGCGGTAAATAAGGAGCTGAATGATGGATGCACAAGCCCAAAAAGGCTTCTGGTATGCCGACTGGTCATTCCCGATTTTTGTAGGCCTGCTCTCGTCCGGCGTGTTCGCCGGGACACATATGTATTACCTGTATGGCATTGGCGCATTTAACGAAGTGGCTTTCGTTTCCATGCTGCGTGCCGGGATGGACACCGGGGTTTACGGTGCGGTGGCGGCGTTCGGCGCCAGCTTCCTGTTTGCCCGTATCATCGAAGGTTCTCTGGTAGGGATCCTGGATATCGGTGGGGCGATCCAGACCGGGGTGGGTCTGGGGGTGCCAGCATTGCTGCTGGGGGCAGGGATTGTTTTCCCGGTCGCCAACTTTGCCGCTTCGCTGGTCACCGGCCTGGTTATTGGCCTGGCGATTGGTTATCTGATTATCCTGGCGCGTAAATTTACCATCAATCAGAGCAACTCCACCTACGGGGCCGACGTGATGATGGGGGCCGGTAACTCCTCCGGGCGTTTCCTTGGGCCGTTGATCATCCTGTCAGCCATGGCCGCATCGATTCCGATCGGCGTCGGCTCTCTGCTGGGCGCTCTGCTCTTCTATATCTGGGGCAAGCCAATCACCGGTGGCGCAATCCTGGGGGCGATGATTTTAGGGGCGATTTTCCCGGTGGCCATTTCTTAATAAAGCGTTCAAACCCTGGGTGGATTGCCCAGGGTTTGAAAAGGAGTAGCGAAGTATGTATGACCTAATCATCCGGCGCGCCAGACTGGTGGACGGCACCCTGGCCGATGTGGCTATCGAGGCGGGAAAAATTGCCGCGTTAGGGCAACTGGCTGCAGACGCCAGTGCCCATAAGCAACTGGATCTGGCGGGGAACTACCGCCTGAGCGCTGGCTGGATCGACTCTCACGTACACTGTTATCCCTCTTCACCGATTTATCATGATGAACCGGATCTGGTGGGCGTTGCCAGCGGAGTGACCTCGGTAGTCGATGCTGGCAGTACCGGCACCGATGACATTGACCAATTCTATGCTTTGACGCGAAGTGCAAAAACCAACGTGTTTGCCTTTCTTAATATCTCCCGCATCGGTCTGTTAAGACAGAATGAGCTGGCAGATATGGCGGATATCAACAAGCAGGAGGTTAAAAAGGCCATCGATGGCAAAGCGGGTTTTGTTATCGGCATCAAGGCGCGGATGAGCAGTAGCGTGGTGGGCCTGAATGGCACCAGGCCGCTGGTACTGGCGAAAGAAATCCAGCAGGAAAATCACCATTTGCCGCTGATGGTGCATATTGGCAACAATCCACCGGATTTGGACGAGATCGCCGATCTGCTGACCAAAGGCGACATCATCACCCATTGTTACAACGGCAAGCCCAACCGCATTCTGACGCCAGCAGGTACGCTGCGTGAGTCGATCCAGCGTGCGTTACAACGCGGAGTGCTGCTCGATGTTGGCCACGGTTCTGCCAGTTTCTGCTTCGACGTTGCCCGGCAGGCGATCGCATTGGGCGTCTTCCCGCATACCATCAGTTCTGACATCTACTGCCGTAACCGCATGACCGGCCCGGTACACAGCCTGGCGACGGTGATGTCTAAATTCTTTACCGTCGGGCTTTCTCTGACGCAGGTGATTGACTGCGTCACGGAGAATGCCGCTGCGGCGTTGCGTCTGACCACCAAGGGGCAACTGAAACCCGGCTTTGATGCCGACCTGACTATTTTTGATATCCGCCAAGGGCCGCAGGTGTTTGCTGATTCTGAAGGGGAATCGGTCAATGGAGAGCAACTGCTGGTGCCGCTGGCCGCCGTAGTGGCCGGGGAAGTCCTATTAACTGATGAAGGGAAAGCCGCTCATGTCTTCAATCTATGAAAAATATAATTTAAAGCAGGTTATCAATACTTCTGGTCGCATGACCGCTTTAGGCGTTTCTACGCCACGCCAGGACGTGGTTGATGTCGTGAATTACGGCCTGAATCATTATTTTGAAATCAAGGATCTGGTGGATAAGACCGGGGCCTATATTGCCGACCTGCTGAATGTGGAAGGTGCGGTGGTGGTGTCCTGCGCCTCTGCCGGTATTGCCCAGTCAGTGGCTGGGATCATCATCAAAGATAACGCCAATCTGTTGGTTAACCTGCACTCGGCCCCGGTCAACGAGCCGCGCGAAATCGTGTTGCCT
The DNA here is from genome assembly GCF_050632285.1 of Serratia sp. L9. NCBI lineage: Bacteria > Pseudomonadati > Pseudomonadota > Gammaproteobacteria > Enterobacterales > Yersiniaceae > Serratia > Serratia sp. L9. The sequence goes on from NZ_CP192591.1 coordinate 1,771,960, forward strand.
CGTGGCCATAACGTTAACTTTGGTGCGCCAGTCAACACCATGGTGGCGCTTGGTGGCGGCAAGGTGGTCGAGGCGGGCTATGCCAATGAATGCTCGGCAGAGCAGATTGAAGCCTGCATTACCCCGCAGACCGCAGCCATTCTGTATGTGAAATCCCACCATTGTGTGCAAAAAAGCATTCTCTCTGTGGAGCAGGCGGCGGTGGTGGCGCGTAAGCATAATCTGCCGCTGATCGTTGATGCCGCAGCCGAAGAAGACCTGATGTGCTACTACCAGATGGGCGCTGACCTGGTAATTTACAGCGGTGCCAAGGCTATCGAAGGGCCAACCAGCGGACTGGTGATCGGCAAGAAGCAATACGTGGAATGGGTGAAACAGCAGTCCAGCGGCATTGGTCGCGCCATGAAAGTGGGTAAAGAGGGTATTCTGGGCCTGGCACAGGCGATTGAAAGCTACCTGACGGCGGAAAAAACCACGGGTGCGCAGATGGTGGAGCGTATGACGCCGTTTATCACTCAGCTTAATACCCTGAATGGGATTAGCGCCAAAACCGTCTGGGACAGCGCAGGTCGCGATATTGCCCGCGTAGAAATTACCTTTGATGAAGCGGTATTGGGGATGTCGACCGCCGACATCGTGCAGCGGTTGAAAACCGGTGATATCGCCATCTATTTCCGTGGCTACAAGGCCAATGAAGGCAAGATCGAGGTAGATGTCCGCAGCGTTAACCAACAGCAACTGATGACCGTCTTTACCTGTATTAAAAATCTGTTTACGGAGTAACAAGCATGAAGCTGAAGCCTAATTACTATAAAGATCGCGTTTGTCTGAACGTGTTGGCCGGTTCGAAAGATAACGCGCAGCAAATTTATGATGCGGCACAGGGGCATGTGCTGGTGGGCGTTCTTTCAAAAAATTACCCTGATGTTGAAAGCGCGGTAACGGATATGGCGCGCTATGCACGTCTGATCGAGAACGCACTCTCCGTTGGCCTGGGGGCTGGCGATCCAAAACAGTCGAACATGGTCAGCCTGATCTCACAGCATGTCCAACCGCAGCATGTGAACCAGGTATTTACCGGCGTAGGTGCCAGCCGCGCCTTGTTGGGGCAAAGCGAAACCGTGGTTAATGGCCTGGTATCACCCACTGGGCGCGTGGGCTGGGTGAAGATCTCCACCGGGCCACTGAGCGCCCTGGCTGCGGACGGCATCGTGCCGGTAGAAACCGCCATTGCCTTGCTGAAGGATATGGGAGGCAGCTCGATTAAATATTTCCCTATGGGTGGCTTGAAGCACCGGGACGAGTACGAGTATGTGGCCAAGGCCTGTGCTGAGCATGATTTTATGCTGGAACCGACCGGCGGTATCGATCTGGAAAACTTTGAACCGATCCTCGAGATCGCGCTGAAAGCGGGTGTGAAGCAGGTGATACCGCATATCTACAGTTCCATCATTGATTCTGCCAGTGGCAATACCCGCCCGCAGGATGTCAAAACCTTGCTTGAGATGACCAAAAAACTGGTGGGCTAAATCCGGTTAGCCGGGCGTTGTTTTTCCCCTCACCCTCTCCTTGTGGAACAGGGTGAGGGGCGTTGTATACCGTGCTCAGGAGTTAACGTCTTTTCCAATCGCGGGCGATACCTGTTGCGCCCCTCTATCTGTTAAAAGGATAACTATGCGAAACTGGCAGGCTTCAACTTTACCCATGGCTCCACTGTGGAGCGCGTTGTCCCTGGCGTTGCTGGCCTTTGCCAGCCCGGCGCTGCATGCTGAGGATACAATGAAACCCACATCGTCCCATTTTGCCTATATTGGTACCTATAACCCGAACGGTGAGGGGGTTTACCGGGTAAAAATCGATGCGAAAAGCGGTGAGCTGAGCGGTAAAACGCTGGTCAGCAAGCTGCCAAATCCGGCACAGTTGGTGGTAGATGCCCAAGGCCGGACGCTATACGTGGCCAGCGAGGTGGCGGATTTTAACGGTACCAGGCATGGTGGCATTGTCGCTTACCGCATAAACCCGCAAGACGGTAACCTGGAGCCGCTTAATCAGGTGGATTCGCAAGGTGCCGGGCCGGTATACCTTTCTCTGACGCCGGATGGCCGCCATCTGTTGGTCGCCAACTACATCAGCGGCAGCGTAGCGGTGTTCCCGGTAGATAGCGAAGGTAAGCTTGGCGCTGCCAGTTCTGTACAGCAGGATGAAGGTCCCGCTGGCGCAGGCAAACCCGCCGCTGCGGTGGAGGGGAGCTTTGCCATCAGCGATCACAATGGTCCGCATGCGCATATGATCGCCAGCGATCCGAGCGGGAAATTTGTCTTTTCTACCGATCTGGGGCTGGATCGTATCTACCAATGGCGTTTTGACGGCAGCACCGGCACGCTGACCCCGAACGATCCACCTTGGATTGCCGCTTCATCCGCCGGGGCCGGGCCACGCCACTTTGTGTTCCATCCAGGGGGAAAACCGTCCTGCTGGTTAATGAAGAGGCTTCGACGCTGACCAGTTATCGCTTCGACAACCAGCAAGGGACCCTTAAACAGCTGCACTCCGTCTCAAGCTTGCCTGCCGATTACCGGGGCACCAACTTTGCCGCTGGCCTTGCATTGGCCGAAGATGGTAAAAACCTGTATGTTGCCAACCGGTTACATAACAGCATTGCGCAATTTAGCGTGAACGACGAAGGTGAGTTGCAGCCGGTAGCTGAGATTTGGACGCGTGGTGACTACCCGCGCACCATCACGTTGGATCCGAGCGGCCGTTATCTGTATGCACTGAACCAGCGCAGCGATAACGTAACCCGTTTCAGTGTGGATAAGCACAGCGGTAAGCTAAGCTTTGTTGAAGGCTATACCCCGGTGGGTAGCCCTTCGCAAATGGTATTTCTGCCTGTTGCGAAGTAACCTGTTGCCCGTCTGGCGCGGCCTGGCGGGCATAATGATAACGGAAAAAGAATGGTAAGATTCCCCTACCCACGTTTGGCATACCTGTTTGATGCTTTGCAGTCCGAGACGTTACCGCAGGACGAATTGGCGAAGCGTTTTGCCGTGTCTACCCGAACGGTACGTGCGGATATTACCGCGCTGAACGACATACTGGAAAGTTATGGCGCGCAGTTTGTGCATAGCCGCGGTGCCGGTTATCGCTTGCAAGTGGATGATGAAACACTGTTCAGCGCGCTACAGCACCAGGAACGTAAAAAACATGCCACGCCGCGCAGTGCGCAGGAGCGGGTGCATTACCTATTGATTCGTTTTTTGACCTCAGCCTTCTCTATGAAGCTGGAAGATCTGGCCGATGAATGGTTTGTTAGCCGCGGTACGCTGCAAAACGACATGGCTGAGGTGAGAGAGCGCCTGGCACATTACCAACTGACCATTGAAACCAAACCGCGTTACGGTATGAAGCTGTTTGGCTCGGAGATGGCGATCCGCGCCTGCCTGACCGATCTGCTGTTTCAGCTGCATCTGGCCGATGCGGAAAACCCACTGTTGAACAATGACATCCTGCATCAGCCCCAGGTGGCGACCTTTGCCGGGTTGCTGCATCCGTTGCTTTCGCAGTACGCCATCCGCCTGACCGACGAAGGTGAGCAATACCTGATCTTCTATTGTGCGGTAGCGCTGCGGCGTATCACCGATGGTTATCCGTTACAGGATTTCGATGTGGAAGACGGTGACGATGCGGTGCGCAAAGCCTCGACCTGGCTGGCTGGCGAATTACGCAAGGCGGCGGGGAAAGAGATTTCGTCGGCAGAAGAGGCCTATCTACGGGTCAATATTGCCGCACGCCGGGTACAAAACGTGCAGCCGACTAAAATCAACGCCGATGATGAAGAGGCGTTGGTGGATTACATCCTGTCTTACATCAACTCGCACTATAACTACAACCTGCAGGGCGATAAGCAGCTGCGGGCCGATCTGCTCACCCATATCAAGACCATGATCACCAGGGTGAAATACCAGATCAATATCCCCAACCCGCTGTTGGCAAATATCAAACAGCATTATCCGATGGCCTATGATGTGACGCTGGCGGCGGTCTCCAGTTGGGGCAAACACACGCCATATACCCTGAGCGAGAACGAAATCGGTTATTTGGTGTTGCACATTGGGGTTGGCCTGGAGCGGCACTACAACATTGGTTATGAACGCCACCCGCAGGTGATGCTGGTGTGCGATACCGGCAACTCCACGGTACGGATGATCCAGGCACAAATCGCACGCAAGTATCCACAACTGGTGATGACACGCATCGTTTCGCTACGTGATTATGAGATCCTCGAAAGCATCGAAGAGGATTTTATTATTTCCAATGCGCGTATCAGCGAGAAGAACAAACCCATTGTGGTGATGTCGCCGTTCCCGACCGAATATCAATTGGAACAGTTGGGTAAGTTGGTGCTGGTGGACCGCACCAAGCCTTACATGCTGGAAAAGTTCTTCGACGCCAGCCATTTCATGGTAGTCAACCAACCACTGACGCAAGAGCAGCTGTTCAAGAAGGTTTGCACTCAGTTGGAGCAGGAAGGTTACGTGGGTGAGGATTTCTATCCTTCCGTGGTCGAGCGTGAAGCGATCGTCTCCACTCTGTTGGGGGAAGGGATCGCGTTACCGCACTCACTTGGCCTGCTGGCGAAAAAGACCGTCGTGGTCACGTTACTGGCTCCTCAGGGTATTGCGTGGGGGAAGGGGAGGTAGCGCACGTTATTTTTTTGCTGGCGATCAGCAAAAGCGATTACGAAGAGGCGATGGCGATCTACGATCTGTTCGTTACCTTTGTACGCGAACGTTCGATGACCCGCCTGCTGGGCAGCGATAATTTCGACAGCTTTAAAGCGGTTGCCCTGGATTGTCTGAGCCGGATTTAATCGTTTCCCCTCTCGGGCGAGAGGGGAAAGCCGTTAATTACTTCTCTTTCTTTTTGCCGAATATCTTGATCACCGCACCGATAATCAGGCCCAAGGCCACGCCAGCTAATATCCAATCGACAAAGCTCATTTTCATTCCCCCCGCTATTCTATTGATCTGATTATATTATCATTCTATCAAGAACGCCCCATCGATCAGTAATTGCCGCTGTTCTAGCGAATAGGTAAGCCACGAGTTCTTGCTGTTGGACTTCTCCAGCACGATTGCCCGTTCCTGATGGGTGAGGGGAAGTTCATCCTGCCAGAAAGGTGCGACGGCATTGCGGGTAATAAAGTCAATCAAATGGCGCTCCGGGCTGTCCTGCACATCTGGGAACAACCGCTGGGCAAGCTCTGCCATCAACGCTCGCTGTAGCGGATGAACGCTATCATCAAGCAGTTCAAGGAATGGCAGCAACAGACGACCACAAATCTGCCCGTGGTGGTAATCACGCAGCGCACCGACTTCGCCAGCTATTCCGTGGATCACGCCCAGGCCTGCGATACTTAGCGTCAGCCCACCCAGATAGGAAGCCTGCATGATAGCTTCGCGGGCATTATCGCTGTGTTTCAGCGCAGGCCAGGCATTGAGGAAATGGCGAATGCCGGTCAACGACATCTCTCGGGACAGGCTGCTGGAGGCGTTAGACAGATAAGATTCAAACAGATGGGTGAACGCATCGATGGCGCAATAGGCCAGTATGTTATCCGGCACCCCTTTCAGCAGCTCGGGGTCAAGGATCGCCGTCTGTGGGACAAAGTTAGGGTGCCGCAAAGAGGCTTTCACCTTGGTAACCTGGGTATCGGTGATCACCGCGTTTTGCGTCACCTCGCTGCCGGTGCCCGCGGTGGTGGGGATGGCGATCAACGGTAGCGTAGCGCCGCTGATCTGGCTGTCACCCACTTTCTCCATATAGCGTATGGCCGGCAGCGGGTGCTCAACCAGAGCGGCGAACGCCTTGGCGGCATCCAACACGCTGCCACCGCCGATTGCCACCACCCTTTGCACCTTGCCACGCCAGCGCTCTACCCAGAGATCGATTTCCTGTGGGGACGCTTCATGGGAGACAACCTCACAGCCAGCCAACAGTGGGGTTAATGCGCCAGCCAATGAAGCATAGATGGCACCATTAAGGAAGGATCGACAGGTGAACAGTAGCGTAGTCTGAGGTTCGGCCTGCAGCAGAGGGATCAGCCGCTGGATAGTGCCATTACCAAACCAGGTTTGCCGGTTAGCGATCATCAGGCTCGGGGTCATGTTCTCTCCTTGGTGCACATAAGCTTGAGAGCCCCAGCATAATTCAGCCAACAGATGCGAACCAATGCTTTTCGTTACACTAACCCGAAATTGTTAATATATTAACTACCTCGTTATGAGCAGGCGCGAAGCCAAACTGGCGAACTTGTGATTTGTTTAACATGTAAACAATTTCGCCCTTGCTTTCTTATTGGTTGGATGCTTTTTATAGCCTATGGCTCCCATTTTGCCGAGTGCAGCCTGGGATAAACTGATTGTTAATTTATTAATGATTTCGGGGCGGGAATGGGTATTCAGGTCGAAAAACTATCGGCGGTGATTGATGCAGTGGCTACCCGCCAATTCTATGCCAATCTGTTGGTTTATCTGGAAGGGTTCTTTGCCTTCGATAGTGCCATTGTTTATGCCTTTGAACACGGGGAAGCCCCGCGCTGCCTGCTGAAAACCGAAAGAGAAAACAGTGACGCGGTAAACCAGATTTATCAGCAGGGTGCTTATCTGGAAGATCCCTTTTACCAGACGCTGAACGGCGGCGGTCATGGCGATGTGTTTACTTTGCGCCAGTTGGCTCCCTGCGGTTTTTACCAGACGGATTACTATCGGAATTTTTACCGTAAAACCGGCTGGCGTGACGAAGCGGGTGTCTTGCTGCAACTGACCCCGGCGCGGGGAATAGGGGTATTTTTCGGTTCTGCACGGCAGACGGTTGGCGTATGTTTCCCCCATCTGGCCGATTTGCGTGATGCGCTGAAGCTGGTAAAAAGCGTAGTGCGCCTGCATGGCGAAGTCGTGGTGGCGGAGGTTTCTGTACCCAGCGCTCCTCCGGGGGATAGCGCCGCTCAGGCGCGTTATGCACTGACTCCGCGTGAGCGCGAAATTGTCGATCTGGTTCTGGCCGGCAATGGTTCACAGCAGGTAGCAGAACGGCTATTTATCAGCCTGGGAACGGTAAAAAATCACCGCAAGAATATTTACGGCAAGTTGAATATTGGCTCTCAGGCCGAGCTGTTCAGCCTGTTCCTGAATGCGCCCCTGCGCCGCACGGCATAATGTTAAAAAACTGTTGCAAATGTCCCTAAGGGGACATAGTCGCCCGCACTCACTTTCCTGATAATCGAGACTACGGCATTGGGAAACGGGAGTGCAGTAATGAACAATGAAATCGAATCATTAACCTACTACGCAGCGACCAAGAAATACGATCTGCGCTTCCCGACGCTGGAAGAGGATCTGGATGTTGATGTGGTGATTATCGGTGGTGGCTTCTCCGGTATCAACACTGCGCTGGAACTGGCGGAACAAGGCATCACCAATATCGCGATTCTGGAAGGCCGCTATCTGGGCTACGGCGGGACAGGCCGCAATGGCGGGCAGGTGATGGCCGGGATCGGTCACGATCTGGAAAAGATCAAACGCCACGTCGGGCCAGCCGGTCTAGAAACCCTCTTCAAGATCAGTAACCTTGGGGCAGGGATCATCCGCGAGCGCATCAAAAAATACCAAATCGATGCCGATTTCTGCTTCGGCTATGGCTACCTGGGCAGCAATGCTCGCCAAGAAAAGACCTTGCGTAGCTGGCTCAAAGAGTTCAAGGCCGTATCGCCTGAGGAGGATATCGAGCTTTATACCGGTTCAGAGGTAAAGCAGGTCGTCGGTTCTGACGCCTATACCTGCGCCTTGAAGCACATGGGCGGCGGTCATGTTCATTCGCTCAATCTGCTGCTGGGTGAAGCGCAGGCGCTGAGCAGCTATGGGGTGAAGATCTTCGAGAACAGTAACGTCCTGGATGTGGAATATGGATCGCGCATAACCGTGCGCACCGCTATGGGCTCGGTGCGTGCCAATAAGATGCTGTGGGCGTGCAACGGTTTCCTCAACGGTCTGGATCCTTATATATATAAAAAGACCATCAATACCTACGCCTTCCAACTGGCTACCGAGCCGCTGTCCGATGAGCTGATTAACCAGATAAGCCCAATCCGTGGCGCTTACAGTGATATCCGCCCGGTGATCGATTATTACCGTGTCACCAACGAAAACCGCCTGCTGTTCGGCAGCGCTACCCGACTGATCGAATATATTCCAGCGGATCTGAAAGCCTGGAACCGCAACCTGATGCTGAAAGTCTTCCCGTATCTGAAAGACGTGAAGATCGACCTGGCCTGGGGCGGGCCGCTGTGCTGTAGCGCCAACCTGTTCCCGCAAATCGGCACGTTGCCGCAGCACAATAACGTATTTTATGTGCAGGGTTATTCCGGCTTTGGCGTAACGCCAAGCCATATCGTTTGCAAGGTGCTGGCTGAAGGAATGAGTGAAGGGTCCGATCGTTACGATCTGATGAGCTCGATCCCGCACGTTAATATTTTTGGCAAAGAAAATCTGCGCCGCGTAATGACCACCGCAGGCAAGGTCTGGCACCAGACTTCTGGGTACTGGAAAGGCCGCCGTTAGTCCAGCAATTGTGGTTTCCTCCTCTCCCGGAAGGATAGAGGGAGGGAAACGTTTACCACCAATCTAAAAGGAAAATACCATGAAACCATTACTGCTTAAGCAAGCGCTACCTGAGCTGCAACAGATTGGCAGCGTCAGCAATCTGGGGGCGACGGTTGTTGCGGGTGAGCCTGACGTTGGTGTCGCGATGATTTTTGGCGCGCCGACGGATAACCTGAACTGCGGCGTATTCAGCTGTACCCGTGGCACTTTCGTTATGGAATACCCCTTTACCGAGCATGCCACCGTGTGGGAAGGCAGCGTGACGCTGACCAATGAGAATACCGGTGAATCAACACAGTATCAGGCTGGGGATTCCTGGTTTGTCGAGAAAGGGACGCCCGTGCGCTGGGAAATTACCTCGGATCGCTTTGTGAAGCATTATCTGGCGATAGTAGAAGGCTGACGTTAGTCTTCGTCGAACCCTGAATTAAACAGTTCGATGACCGCCACCAGCGCCTGCTGTTCTTCTGGTCCGGTGGCTTCAATTTCGATCTGGCGGCCTTGGGCGGAATCCAGCATCAGCAGCGCAATCACGCTGCTGGCTTCCGCTTCGGTGCCGCTGTCATTTCGCAGCAGCACTTCGGCGTCAAAACTTTGCACCAACTCAAACAGCTTCATCGCTGGGCGCGCATGCATACCCAGCTTGTTCTTGATTTCTACCGTCTGTCTGACCGTCATTGTTTACGTTTTTCCAACGTACGGTGGCGTGACTGCACGTTCTTGCCGCGCGAACGGAAATAGTCTGCCAACTGCTCTGCCACGTAAACCGAACGGTGCTTACCGCCAGTACAACCAATGGCTACGGTTAAATAGCTGCGGTTGTTGGTTTCCAGCATCGGCAGCCATTGTTCCAGGTAGCTACGGGTCTGATAGATGAAGTTATGCACTTCGGTGTGGCGATCTAGGAACGAAGCAACGGGTTTATCCAGGCCGGTCATTGGACGCAGTTTGGGATCCCAGTGCGGGTTTGGCAGAAAACGTACGTCGAACACGTAGTCGGCATCGATAGGGATACCGTGTTTGAAGCCGAAGGATTCGAACACCATGGTCAGTTCGCGCTCGCGTTTGCCCAACAGGCGAGTACGCAGCATTTCAGCCAGCTCATGTACCGACATCTCTGAAGTGTCGATGATCAGATCGGCGCGTGAACGTAGCGGCTCCAGCAGATCGCTTTCTTCATCAATCGCACTTTCCAGCGACAGGTTTTTAGCGGAGAGAGGATGCAGACGCCGGGTGTCACTGTAACGGCGGATCAGCGTGTTTCGATCGGCGTCGAGGAACAACAACTGCGGCGAGAAGCTCTCCGGCAACTGGGTCATTGCATATTCAAACACTTCCGGCGATTCCGGCATGTTACGTACGTCGATGCTTACCGCGGCGGAGCTATTGCGTTCAGCCAGCGTCTGGGCAAGCTGCGGCAGCAGCACCACGGGCAGGTTATCAACGCAGTAAAAACCCATGTCTTCCAACGCCCGTAAGGCGACGGATTTCCCTGAACCGGAACGGCCGCTGACAATCATCAGCACCATGTGGTAACTCCCCTGGCATCTTAATGGCGTTTATCGCCACTGTTAGAGTCTCTATTACCCAGGCCGTAACCCGGAGATATCATAAGTAAAACAGTAGCGTTTTCATCGCTGGAAGTCACGCCAGCGAATGGTTACTCGGTGATAATTTGATACAGCTCTTCGTCGCTTTGCGCTGAACGCAGGCGGCGGCAAACGGTTTTGTCGGCCAGCCGTTTGGCAACCAGCGACAGCGTATGCAAATGAGTTTTACATTGATCTGCCGGTACCAGCAATGCGAAAAGCAGATCGACCGGTTGGTTATCAATGGCATCAAAGGCGATAGGTTGATCAAGACGGATAAACACGCCAACGGCTCGCAGGGTATCTTCTTCCAATTTCCCGTGCGGGATTGCGATACCGCTGCCGATACCGGTACTGCCCATGCGCTCCCGGGTGAGAACGGCGTCAAACACCACCTGCGAAGGCAGATTAAGCTGTTTAGCTGCCAGTTCACTGATAATTTCCAAAGCCCGTTTCTTGCTGGTGCAGTGTACCGAGCTTCTGGTGCACTCGATGTTTAACACCGAGCTTAATTGCATTATTTCGTTGTTCATCTCATCTTCACTTAAACCGTCTTATTCAGCTACCTTTACGGTCGGTTGCAGACCGGCACTGGTAACGTTTATAGCACGGTTTTTCGCCTGTTTAACCCTGATGGCTTAACGGCGCGTACCCATCCAGGTGACGCGCCGATGGTTGCCGTGTAGCCAAGTAGACTACGGTAAGGGCCATAACCACATGGGGTGAAGGCCCAGAATGTCAGTGTTGTTTTAGTTTGTCTTTATGTTTGTTCAATTGACGAGCCAGTTTGTCGATCAGGCAGTCTATTGCGGCATACATATCTTCTTTTTCCGAGGTGGCGTGCAACTCGCCTCCATTCACATGCACCGTTGCTTCAGCAATCTGCTGCACTTTTTCCACACTTAGTACGACATACACCTGATTAATGCGGTCAAAATACTGTTCGAGTTTGGCAAACTTGTTGTTGACGAACTCGCGCATTGGTTCGGTGATTTCGATGTGGTGTCCGGTAATGTTGAGCTGCATAATGTCTTCCTTCTCTATTGAGGTCAAACCAACTGTTTACGCTGGTTAGACGGCGGGATGGACAAAGACTCTCGGTACTTGGCAACGGTACGCCGCGCTACCATGATCCCCTGATCGGAAAGCAGGGTAGCCAGCTTGCTGTCGCTAAGCGGCTTCGCGGGGTTTTCAGCCGCGATAAGTTTCTTCACTAACGCCCGGATCGCCGTAGAGGAGGCTTCGCCACCGCTATCGGTATTCACATGGCTGGAGAAGAAATACTTCAATTCGAAAATACCACGCGGGCTGTGCAGGAATTTCTGCGTAGTGACGCGCGAGATTGTCGATTCATGCATCTCCACGGCCTGGGCGATATCTGCCAGAACCATGGGTTTCATAAACTCTTCCCCTTGCTCAAAGAACGCTTCCTGCTGCTCGACAATGCAGCGGGTCACCTTGAGCAGAGTGTCATTTCGGCTTTCCAGACTTTTAATCAGCCACTTCGCTTCCTGCAGATTGCTCCGGATAAACTGGCCGTCGGCATCATTGCGTACACTGTTGCCGAGGGCTGCGTATTGCTGGTTTATTTTCAGGCGCGGGATGCTGTCTGCATTTAGCTCCACCGTCCACTTATCCTGCACCTTGCGTACCAGAACATCCGGTATGACATACTCTGACTCACCGGTATTGATCGATTGCCCAGGGCGAGGATCGAGCGATTGGATCAACTCCATCGCTTCTTTCAGTGTATCTTCTTTTAACCGAGTTGTTCGCATCAGGCTGCGAAAGTCGTGGTTGGCCAGCAAATCCAGATGCTCGCTGACAATCAGGCGGGCCTCGGCCAGATAAGGTGTCTCTTTGGCATATTGAGAAAGCTGGATCAGCAGGCAGTCCCGCAGATCGCGGGCAGCAACGCCGACGGGATCAAAACGCTGCACGCGCTTTAAAACCGCTTCAACTTCTTCCATGGTCACATTCTCGTCGCCCATACTTTCCAGAATATCTTCCAGCGGTACGGTGAGATAGCCGGTATCGTCCACGGCATCGACGATCGAGGTGGCAATGGCCACGTCAGTGTCGGAAAACGGCGTCAGATCCACTTGCCACATCAGGTAATCTTGCAGCGTTTGCGTCGTTTCACCCTGATAGACCGGGAGTTCGTCATCGCCGTAGTCAGTACCGGTGCCGGAAGGCGTGCCTGCGGTGTAGATCTCATCCCAGGTCGCATCCAGGGGCAGCTCTTCAGGCATGTCCTTTTGTTCCAACGCTTCGCGGGTATCCAGCCCTTCAGTATCGGTACTCTCTTTTGCCTCGATCTCTTCGTGCTGGTCTTCAGACTGTTCAAGCAGCGGGTTGCTCTCTAACGCCAGTTGGATCTCCTGCTGGAGCTCAAGCGTGGACAGCTGCAACAGGCGTATCGCCTGTTGGAGTTGGGGAGTCATGGCCAGCTGTTGGCTGAGCCGGAGTTGCAAACCTTGCTTCATATCTTGTGTTTACTTCCGTTAACGGATTGCCAATTGGCACGCCGCTGGAGCTTAGAGGCGGAATTCTTCGCCCAGATAAACGCGTTTCACCTGCTCATCGGCCAAAATAGCATCCGGCGTACCGTGTGCGATCAGTTTGCCCTGGCTGACGATATAGGCGCGTTCACAGACGTCCAGCGTCTCACGCACGTTATGGTCGGTGATCAGTACGCCAAGACCGCTGTCACGCAGGTGTTCGATAATCTTTTTGATATCGATAACAGAAATCGGGTCAACCCCGGCGAAGGGCTCATCCAGCAGGATAAATTTCGGATTGGCGGCGAGTGCACGGGCAATCTCCACGCGGCGGCGTTCCCCGCCGGAGAGCGACTGGCCCAGGTTGTCTCGCAGATGGGAGATGTGAAACTCCTCCATCAGCTCAACCGCACGATCGTCACGCTGTTCGCTGGTGAGATCCGGGCGAATTTCCAGCACTGCCATAAGGTTGTCGTAAACACTCAAGCGACGGAAGATTGATGCTTCCTGCGGCAGGTAGCCGATGCCACGGCGAGCACGAGCGTGCAGCGGCAGGATACTGATATCTTCTTCATCGATAACAATGCGCCCGGCATCGCGCTGAACGATACCGACAACCATGTAAAACGTGGTGGTCTTACCGGCCCCGTTTGGTCCCAGCAGGCCGACGATTTCGCCCGATTTCACGTTAAGGCTCACGTCTTCAACGACTTTGCGGCCTTTATAGGCTTTCGCCAGGTTTTCTGCGATGAGTGTTGCCATAAGTGTTTAGTTACTCTTCTTTTGACCGTTTTTGTCTTGCAACTGTGATGGCACCAGAACCGTAGTCACGCGTTTGCCTTTATCGCTGAACGCCTGCATCTGCTGCTGCTGCACCAGATAGGTGATACGGTCGCCCTGCACGTTGCTGTCGAGCTGCTCCAGGTAGGCATTACCCGTGAGCGTAACCAACTGCGTAGCGACGTCGTAACGTACTTTCTGCGCGTGGCCTTTCACCGGCTTGCCGTTGTCCTGCATCTGGTAGAAGGTTACCGGATTGCCGAAGGCTTCAATATAGGTTTTATTCTGATCGCCACCTGGGCGGGTAACCACCACTTTATCGGCTTTGATCTCGATGGTGCCCTGCTTGATCACCACCTCGTCGGTAAAGGTGCTGACGTTGCTTTGCATATCCAGCGACTGTTTCAGCGAGTTGATGCTCACCGGTTGGTCAGAGTCGGATTTCAGCGCCAGGGCCGGGCTGCTGGCGGTCAAAACGAGGCTGACGATCAACAGATTACGGAGTTGTTTTTTGGTTTTGAATTTCATAGTTGGTCTTGACCTTATCAATCAGCTCAGCGGTTTTGTTCCGCAGATTGCCACGCATTTTCATGCCGTTAGAGGTAAAATTCGTCCCGAACAGGGTCACTTCATCATCGGAAGAGACATCCTGGGTGATCAGATTAACCTGAGCATTTTCTGTTTTGATTTTTTCCAGCTGCGAGGTGGTCGTCAAACTGTTCACCTCAACGTGCCCATACAGATAAAGCATGCGATCTTTGGTCAACTTGGCGCGATCGGCACGCACTGACCATGTGGCCACGGCATTTTCATCAAACAGCGTCATTACCGGCTGGGTGAACCAGCTTAACTCATCGGCGGCGTAATACTTCACCTCTTCTGCCACCAGCTTGTAGTTCAACTTACCGGTTGGGCTGTAAACGATGGTGACGGTATGCTGGCTCTGATAGGTCGGGTCCTCATTATTGATCGGTACCGAGCTGTCGTCATCGCCAAAGTCGGTCATATTCCAGCCGATCAACGCCAGCACGATCACCATCAAAACGACGGTGATCCAAAGTTTGGTTTTACTCATATCGACAGCCCTTTGGCGTCCTCCAGCTTGTTTTGAGCCAAGAGAATAAGGTCGCACAGCTCACGAACTGCGCCACGGCCACCCGCAATGCGGGTGACATAATGGGCTCGCGGCAACAGCAGCGGGTGCGCATCAGCCACCGCCACGGCCAGACCGACTTCGGCCATCACCGGCCAATCGATCAGATCGTCACCGATGTAGGCTATTTCGTCCGCGCTTAGAGACAGTTTATCTAACAGTTCGCGGAAGGCCAAAAGCTTATCGGACTGGCCTTGATACAGATGGGTGATATCGAGGGTTTTTGCCCTGTCTTCCAATAATTTGGCCGAGCGACCGGTGATGATGGCAACTTCGATACCCGAAGTTTTCAGACAGCGAATGCCATAGCCATCGCGCACGTTGAAGGCTTTCAGCTCTTCGCCGTTATTGCCCATGTAGATCAGGCCGTCTGACAGCACGCCGTCGACATCACAAATCAGCAGGCGGATTTTCCTGGCTCGTGCCATTACGTCTTCAGGTACCGGCCCGTAGCAGGTTTCAACCAGACTCATTCACTTTCCTCAGATGTTTAACAAATCAGGCGTTATTGTCGTAGCCAGTTTTGGTTGCGAGCACAGCTCAATGCCAAATTGGCAAGTAAAATAGCCTGAAAGCTTAAACGACACCGGCACGCAGCATGTCATGCATATGTACCACACCCAGCAATTGGTCGCCATCAGCAACCAGCACCACGGTGATGTGGCGTTGCTGCATAAGATTGAGCGCATCAACTGCCAGCATGTTAGGGCGCACCCGAATACCGCCCAGCGTCATGACATCGGTGATTTTAGCGTTATTGAGATCGATACCCATATCGAATACCCGGCGTAAGTCACCATCGGTAAAGATACCGGCGATCTTCATCAGATCGTCGCAGATCACCGTCATGCCCAAGTTTTTGCGGGTGATCTCCAGCAGGGCATCGCGCAGGGAAGCTTCGGCGCTGACGTGGGGGATCTCGTCACCGCTGTGCATGATATCACTAACGCGCAACAGCAGGCGGCGGCCCAGTGCTCCACCTGGGTGTGACAAGGCAAAATCTTCCGGTGTAAACCCCCTGGCTCTCAGCAGTGCGACGGCCAGTGCATCGCCCATGACCAATGTGGCCGTGGTGCTGGTGGTGGGGGCCAGGCCAAGCGGGCAGGCTTCCTGCGGTATCTTGATACACAGATGGACTTCTGCCGCTTTGCCCATCGAGCTTTCGGGATTATTGGTCATGCAGATCATCGGGATCTGCTGGCGTTTCAACACCGGGATCAGGGCCAGGATCTCGTTGGACTCGCCGGAGTTGGAGATCGCCAGCACGATGTCTTGTGCAGAAACCATCCCCAAATCGCCATGGCTGGCCTCCGCCGGATGCACGAAGAACGCCGGGGTGCCGGTACTGGCCAGCGTGGCGGCAATTTTACAGCCGATATGGCCGGATTTGCCCATCCCCATGACCACGACTTTACCGCAGCATCCGGCGATGGCTTCACAAGCTCGGGTGAAATCTGCATTGATGTACTGATCGAGCTGGGCCAGGCCTTCGCGCTCAATCTGTAGCACTTCTTTGCCGGCCTGCTGATAATCAAAGCCCGGTTGCAACTGGATAGTCGACATACTCATTCCCATCGGTTAGCCGAACGTACTGAAAGTGTTAAAGAACAGCACTGCAAGATACGCAATAAAGCCACATAATAACAGAGCTCCCGCCAGATGGCCGATACGATGTGTGCGGCCAATACACAGGGCGGTTAGCAGGATACTGGCCGCCAGCAGGACCCAGTAATCCCGTTGGAAAGCGGCGGGATCGATACTGCCC
The DNA here is from genome assembly GCF_050632285.1 of Serratia sp. L9. Taxonomy (NCBI): domain Bacteria; kingdom Pseudomonadati; phylum Pseudomonadota; class Gammaproteobacteria; order Enterobacterales; family Yersiniaceae; genus Serratia; species Serratia sp. L9. The sequence continues at coordinate 1,788,408 of NZ_CP192591.1, forward strand.
GGAGACAGCAGAGCGGGAACGCCCAGCACAATAACCGTATTAAAAATGTTTGATCCGATGATATTCCCTACGGCCATATCATCTTCGCCTTTCAGTGCTCCGGCGATGGAGGTTGCCAGTTCGGGCAGGCTGGTGCCAATGGCAATAATCGTCAGGCCCACCACCAGCTCACTCAGGCCAAAGTAATGAGCAATCACCGTGGCGTTATCGATAATCATCTTCGAAGAAAGCGGCAGAATAATGAAGGCCAGCACCAGCCAGAGTATCGCTACGGTGTTGCTGCTGTCCTGTGGCAGTTCGGCGAGTTGCTCCACCGTCAGGCTGTCGCTGCCTTCTCGCTGTGCCAGCCGGGCGATTTTCAACATCAGCAGGATAAACCCGGTGGCCGCCAGCAACAAGACGACCCCATCCAGGCGGCTCAACGTGTTATCCATCAACACAAAGCCACACAGCACTGTGACTGCCAGCATCAGCGGTAGTTCACGCCGCAGGACCCCGGAACGGACCGACAGCGGGTGGATCAGGGCGGCCACCCCCAGGATCAGTAAAATGTTGGTGATGTTAGAGCCTAAAACGTTCCCCACTGCCATGTTGGTTTGGCCATTCAGCGCGGCAGAGACCGAAACGATCAATTCCGGTAACGAAGTGCCGATACCGACGATCGTCATGCCTATGATCAGAGGGGGACACCCAGGGAGCGGCTGATCACTGCTGCGCCATAAACCAGCCTATCCGCCCCATATACCAGTAAAAACAAACCAACGACTAACAGCACTATCGCGAGAAACATTCAGGGTCCTTTATTGGGTATACTCGTCGTCTGCCAAGCTGCAGCACTGTTACCTGCATCTTGCCATCTATTAAGGTATATAATCCCGGTTCGTTGGTTATACCCTTCTTACCTTGAAGTTGCAGCGTGGTGAGTTGCAACGCCAATGATTTTGGGTATGAATGCCGTAATCGGCCATCTTGTTTGCCGCTCATTGCACCAAGGTGCAGCAGCAACGGATTTTCCCGGCTAAAAGTCGAACAGTTTCATTTTTTTGCGTTATTTCCTAATTTTGACTGTCCGGAGCCTAAAAGTAAAACCAATGGCATCATTGGTAGCGAATTGACGATAAGCTTCTGTAAAAATAAGATGCCTTGCGCCTATTACCTTACCAACACAGGGTGATTTGTCAGAAATGAGCTGTACAGGATCAACAAACATGCATCAGAAGACAGATAATCTGGTCGAAGTGCGCGGCATGAGTTTCTCTCGCGGTGGTCGGCTGATATTCGAAGACATCAATCTGACGGTTCCCCGTGGCAAGGTGACGGCGATCATGGGGCCTTCCGGCATTGGTAAAACTACGCTGTTGCGCCTGATCGGCGGCCAATTGACACCAGATCGCGGTGAGATCTGGTTCGATGGTGACAATATCCCTGCCTTGTCGCGCAACCAGTTGTATGAGTCACGCAAAAAGATGAGCATGCTGTTTCAGTCGGGGGCGCTGTTCACCGATCTGACGGTATTTGAGAACGTGGCTTTCCCGTTGCGTGAGCATAGCCGCCTGCCGGAGCCTATCTTGCGTAGTACGGTGATGATGAAGCTGGAAGCTGTGGGCCTGCGTGGTGCCGCAGAACTGATGCCAAACGAACTCTCTGGTGGGATGGCGAGGCGTGCTGCTCTGGCGCGCGCTATTGCGCTGGATCCGGAGATGATCATGTTCGACGAACCTTTCGTTGGCCAGGATCCGATCACCATGGGCGTATTGGTGAAGTTGATTGATGAACTGAACCATGCGCTAGGTATCACCTGCATCGTGGTGTCACATGATGTGCCGGAAGTGTTGAGTATCGCGGATTACGCCTATATTGTGGCGGATCATCGTGTGATTGCCGAGGGATCCGCGCAGCAATTACAGAACAATCCTGATGCGCGCGTGCGCCAGTTTCTGGATGGTATTGCTGATGGGCCGGTGCCATTCCGTTACCCTGCCAGCGATTATCAGACGGAGCTTTTAGGGGAAGGGAGTAAATAACTACATGTTTTTACAGGCGTTAGCGTCTTTAGGGCGCCGTGGCATCAATACCAGCGCTTCTTTTGGGCGCGCTGGACTGATGCTGTTCCACGCGCTGGTTGGCCGCCCGGAGCCGCGCAGGCAATGGCCGCTGCTGATCAAACAGCTGTACAGCGTTGGTGTGCAGTCGCTGCTGATCATCATGGTTTCAGGCGTGTTTATCGGTATGGTGCTGGGGCTGCAAGGGTACATTGTCCTGACCACCTACAGCGCGGAAGCCAGCCTGGGCATGATGGTGGCATTATCGTTGTTGCGTGAACTGGGGCCGGTCGTTACCGCGCTGCTGTTTGCCGGGCGTGCCGGTTCAGCCCTGACCGCCGAGATTGGCCTGATGAAGGCCACCGAGCAGATATCCAGTCTGGAAATGATGGCCGTCGATCCGCTGCGGCGTATTGTTGCCCCACGTTTCTGGGCCGGCCTTATCAGCATGCCGCTGCTGACGATTATTTTCGTTGCCGTCGGTATCTGGGGCGGTTCGGTGGTTGGCGTGGATTGGAAAGGGATCGATAGCGGTTTCTTCTGGTCGGCAATGCAAGGGGCGGTTGAATGGCGCAAGGATTTACTTAACTGCCTGATCAAAAGCGTGGTGTTTGCCATTACTGTTAGCTGGATTGCAATTTTCAACGGCTATGACGCGGTGCCGACTTCCGAAGGCATTAGCCGTGCGACAACAAGGACCGTGGTACATTCGTCACTGGCGGTGTTGGGATTGGATTTTGTGCTGACTGCACTGATGTTTGGGAATTGATTCGATGCAAACGAAGAAGAGTGAAATCTGGGTTGGGGCGTTCATGCTGATTGCGCTGTGCGCCGTCGTCTTCCTCTGCCTCCAGGTAGCGAATATTAAATCGATCGGTAATGAACCGACTTACCGTATTTACGCCACCTTCGATAATATCGGCGGTTTGAAAGCGCGTTCTCCAGTGAAGATTGGTGGGGTGATGATTGGCCGGGTGGCCGAAATTTCCCTCGATCCGAAAACTTACACGCCGCGTGTTGCACTGGATATTCAGGATAAATACAACAATATCCCAGATACCAGTTCGCTGGCTATCCGCACCTCCGGCCTGTTGGGGGAGCAGTATCTGGCATTGAACGTCGGTTTTGAAGATCCCGAGATGGGCACCGCTATCCTGAAAGACGGTGGGACCCTTCAGGACACGAAATCAGCCATGGTTCTGGAAGATTTGATCGGCCAGTTCCTGTACAAGAGCGGCGGCCAGGATAGCGCGGATAAATCGGGTGATACCGCCGCAGCTCCAGCAACGGATGCTGTTCCACATACCGCTCCAAGTCATTAATAGAGGAAGCCTGCATGTTTAAACGTTTACTGATGGTGGCTCTGCTGGTGGTTGCGCCGCTGGCCAATGCGGTTGATCAGACCAATCCCTACAGCCTGATGAAGGACGCCGCTGATAAAACGTTCACGCGTCTGAAAGCCGAGCAGCCAAGAATCAAGCAGGATCCCAACTATCTGCGTACCATCGTGCATGAAGAACTGATGCCGTTTGTTCAGGTGAAATACGCCGGTGCCCTGGTGTTGGGCCGTTATTACAAAGAGGCGACTCCGGCGCAGCGTGAAGCCTATTTCACCGCTTTCCAGGCTTATCTGGAGCAGGCTTATGGTCAGGCGCTGGCCATGTACCACGGCCAGACCTATCAGATTGAGCCAGAGCAGCCGCTGGGCAGTGCCGATATCATCGCGATCCGCGTGACCATCATTGATAACGGGGGCCGCCCGCCAGTGCGTCTGGACTTCCAATGGCGTAAAAACAGTAAAACAGGCAACTGGCAGGCCTATGACATGATTGCCGAAGGTGTCAGCATGATCACCACCAAACAGAATGAGTGGGCATCGACTCTGCGCCTCAAAGGGGTGGAGGGCTTGACCCAACAGCTGCAAGCGGCGGCGAAGCAGCCGATCACTCTGGATCAGAAAAACTGATGGCCGAAGCATTGAGCTGGGCTTCACAGCAGCAGACGCTGGTGCTGCGCGGTGAGCTTGATCGCGAAACGTTACTGCCGCTGTGGCAGCAACGTGAGACATTGCTGGCGGATAAAACCACCATTGACGTTGCGCAATTGCAGCGCGTTGACTCTTCTGGCCTGGCATTGTTGCTGCATTTACGTGAACAACGAAGCCAGCAGGGGATTGAGATAAAAATTACCGGTGTGACCGAACGGTTACAAACGCTGATTACACTCTACAATCTGCAAGCGATAATGCCTGTTGAAACCGACAGTTAGCCTGAATATCGGCTGGCTGAGTGCGAAAAGCCCCTGTTGCCCAGGGGCTTTTTCTTTAGTTTAAGAAAGGGCCGGATTCCACTAAGATAGGGCACAGCCTCAAGTGATTAACATCAGCCCCCGATACAGAACTGGATACTATGGAAAATAGCGAAATTAAAGACGTGCTGATGAAAGCATTGGCATTGGAAGAAGCGCATGTTACTGGCGATGGCAGTCACTTTCAGGTGATCGTCGTGGGTGAACTGTTCGCCACCATGAGCCGGGTCAAAAAGCAGCAGGCTGTCTATGCGCCGCTGATGGAATACATCGCAGACAACCGCATTCATGCTTTGTCCATCAAGGCATACACCCCAGAAGAGTGGCGGAGAGATCGCAAACTCAGCGGATTTTAAGGCTGTTTGCCCGGCGGGCAGGCAGCTCAGAACAGATAACAGAGAATAGTCAAATGGATAAATTTCGTGTGCAGGGCCGGACTCGTCTAAGCGGTGAAGTCACTATTTCCGGGGCGAAAAACGCCGCCCTGCCAATCCTGTTCGCCGCCCTGTTGGCGGAAGAGCCTGTCGAGCTGCAGAATGTCCCGAAACTGAAGGACATTGACACCACCATCAAGCTACTTAACCAGTTAGGCACCAAGATCGAGCGTAATGGCTCGGTGTTTGTTGATGCCAGCGGTGTGAACGAGTTTTGCGCCCCTTACGATCTGGTGAAAACCATGCGCGCTTCTATCTGGGCGTTAGGTCCGCTGGTGGCACGTTTTGGCCGTGGCCAGGTCTCCCTGCCTGGTGGTTGTGCCATCGGGGCTCGCCCGGTTGACCTGCACATTACAGGCCTGGAACAGCTGGGTGCCGAAATCAAACTGGAAGAGGGTTACGTCAAGGCTTCCGTTGAAGGGCGTTTGAAAGGCGCGCACATCGTGATGGATAAAGTCAGCGTGGGCGCAACTGTCACCATCATGAGTGCGGCAACCTTGGCTACCGGCACCACCATAATTGAGAACGCGGCACGCGAGCCGGAAATTGTGGATACTGCCAATTTCCTCAACACACTGGGCGCTAAAATCAGTGGTGCGGGTACCGATAAAATCACCATCGAAGGTGTTGAGCGCCTGGGCGGTGGGGTTTATCGCGTACTGCCGGATCGTATTGAAACCGGGACATTCCTGGTTGCCGCCGCCGTTTCAGGTGGCAAAGTGCTGTGCCGTAATACCCGCCCGGAAACTCTGGATGCGGTGTTGGCCAAGCTGCGTGAAGCCGGAGCCGATATCGAAGTCGGTGAGGATTGGATCAGCCTGGATATGCATGGCAAGCGCCCAAAAGCGGTGACTGTCCGTACGGCTCCACACCCAGGATTCCCAACCGATATGCAGGCACAGCTCAGCTTGCTGAACCTGGTGGCTGAGGGCACCGGTGTGATCACCGAAACCATTTTTGAAAACCGCTTTATGCACGTTCCTGAATTGATCCGCATGGGCGCTCACGCGGAAATCGAGAGTAATACCGTGATCTGCCACGGCGTAGAGCAGCTTTCTGGTGCTCAGGTCATGGCAACGGATCTGCGTGCTTCCGCCAGCCTGGTGCTGGCCGGTTGTATCGCTGAAGGCGTAACCATGGTTGACCGTATTTATCATATCGATCGTGGTTATGAGCGTATTGAAGACAAGCTGCGTGCGTTAGGTGCGAATATCGAACGTGTGAAAGGCGAGTAATCAGCTTTACTCTCAATGCGTTACGCGAAGTTTTTTTAGCCCGGCTTGCCGGGCTTTTTACTGTTCAGCTATTATCTTCCGGGAATTCACCCACCGTCATATTCAGCGTGATGCGCTGGCCATCGCGTACCACCACGACCGGGATCTCGGTACCTGGCCGGATTTCTGCCACCTGATCCATCGTTTCCAATACGGCGACCGCCGGTTTGTTATTAACGTTGATAATAATGTCGTTGATATGGAACCCTGCGCTAGCGGCTGGGCCATTGGGGGTGATCTCGGTGACGATGATCCCCTGTAGGCGATCAATCCCAGAGTTGGTAGCGCGCGCCGGGATAATCTCTTTCCCCTGAATGCCAAAATAACCCCGGATCACCCGCCCATCCCGGATCAGTTTATCCATGATTTTGGTTGCCAATTCCGTTGGAATCGCAAAGCCCAGACCCTCTGGCGTTGCTCCGTCGGTCACCTTATCGTAGGTGAGCGTGTTGATGCCCATCAATTCGCCCAGAGAGTTGACCAGCGCCCCGCCTGAGTTGCCACGGTTGATTGAGGCATCGGTTTGCAGAAAGGTTTGTCGCCCGGTGGTGCTCAGGCTGATGCGGCCAGTGGCGCTGATAATCCCCTGGGTAACGGTTTGCCCCAGATTGTAGGGGTTACCGATCGCCAGAACGATATCGCCGATATGTGCCGAGCGGTTGTTGTTGATGGGGATCACCGGCAAATTACCGGGATCGATTTTCAGCACGGCCAGATCCGTCAGGCTATCGGAACCTACCAACAGGGCTTCATAACGGCGGCCATCTTGCAGCACAACGGTGATCAGTTGGGAGTCTTTGATCACATGACGATTGGTGATGATATAGCCGCGATCGTTCATGATCACGCCAGAACCCAAAGAAAGCACGTTAGCGGCACCGCTCATGTTGCGGTTATAGATATTGACTACGGCAGGGGCGGCACGACGTACGCCATCATTGAAACTGATCGGGGTTTCATCACTGGTATTCTCTAGTTTATCGGCGAACAGATTATTGGGAGAACGCAGCACGGGTAGGGCAACCAACAGCAGGCCGGCGACAATCAAACCAATAACAATAGAACGCAAGAGCTTAGCAAACATAGAGTTTTAGTAGGTGAGAGGAAAGATGAACGGAGGATAGCACGAGTTAACCGGGCGCAGTATGTCACTGAGCCCGGTTTTCAAACAAATTAACGCAGCAGCAGGTAAATGGTTTCACCGCCACGTACGATATTCAACGCCATGACGGCCGGTTTGGCTTCAAGCAGCTTGCGTAACGCCGTGACGTTTTCAATGCGCTCACGGTTGACACCGATAATCACATCATCTTTTTGCAGGCCAACCTGTGCCGCAGGGCTGCCTTTATCGACACTATCGATCTTCACGCCCTTATCCCCGTTTGGCAATGCCCCGTTGCTGAGGGAGGCGCCTTGCAGCGAAGGTGACAGCGTTTCTGCATTGGTCGATGCGCTTTCACTGTTATCCAGGGTGACGGAGAGTTCCATCGGTTTACCATCACGCAGCAGGCCCACTTTAATGACGGTACCCGGTGCGGTAGTGCCGACTTTGGCACGCAGTTCGGCAAAGCTATTGACCGGTTTACCATCCAGGGAGACCAGAATATCACCGGCTTTGATACCGGCATTGGCAGCGGCCGATTTTGGCAGCACTTCGCTGACAAACGCCCCGCGCTGAGCGTCCGATTTGAAGGCTTTAGCCATATCGGCGGTCATTTCGCTGCCCTTGATCCCCAACAGGCCACGTTTCACTTCACCAAATTCGATCAATTGCTTGCTCAGGCTTTGTGCCATGTTGCTTGGGATAGCGAAGCCGATACCAATATTGCCGCCGCCCGGAGCCAGGATCGCGGTGTTGATGCCGATCAGTTCGCCGTTCAGGTTAACCAGCGCGCCGCCGGAGTTACCACGGTTAATGGAGGCATCGGTCTGGATAAAGTTTTCCAGCCCTTCAAGGCTCAGGCCGCTGCGGCCCAATGCGGAGATGATCCCCGAAGTGGCGGTCTGGCCGAGACCGAATGGGTTACCGACGGCAACGGCAAAATCGCCGACGCGCAGTTTGTCGGAATCCGCCATTTTCACCGCCGTCAGGTTTTTGACGTCGCTGACTTGCAGCAGGGCAATATCGGACTGTTCATCACGGCCAATCAGCTTGGCATCGTATTCGCGGCCATCGTTCAGCTGCACGCTGATTTTATCGGCGTTATTGATAACGTGGTTGTTGGTCAGGATGTAGCCCTTCGCCGCATCAATGATCACACCGGAGCCCAATCCTTCAAAAGGACGTGAGCTTTCCTGCTCTGAAGGCATATTCGGCCCAAAGAAGAATTTAAACTGCTCCGGTAATTTTTGGCGCTGTACCTGGGTGCCTTCTACTCGCACGCTCACCACGGCGGGCAGGACCTTTTCCAGCATCGGTGCCAGGCTTGGTAATGCTTGCCCTTCTGCGGCCACAGGCATGGTTGCGTTAGCCACCGGTACGGATGCGAGTGTCAGGCTAATGCTCATTGCTAATGCGCTAAGAATTAAAGATTTTTTCTTCATTGATAATAACTCTCTCAAAACCTGCCGGTGAAATATTGATGATAAAATCATAGTGAAGTGTAAGACCGTGAATTTGCGTGAAAAGTTCACTTAAACGTCAATGTAAGCATAGTTCAGGAAGTGGGGCAGAGGGCTGGGATGGTTTAAAACCCGTGGGATGGCCCACGGGTTGTGATTACCGGGGTTAATCGCGGCTTGGTGCACCACGCAACAGGCCAGATGCCCCTTCGGAATAGTCACGCGGCATTTCTACCGGTGCTTGATCGTTATCCGCTTCTGCTTCGGTCAGGCGATAGCGGAATGGGTTGTCCTGCATCGGCAGATCCGGCAGCAGGTTATTGGAGCTTTTCGCCATATGCTGATACAGCTGGCGATAGTCACGCGCCATGTTATCCAGCAGTTCGGCACTGCGGGCAAAATGGCCGACCAACTCCTGACGATACTCTTCGAGCTCGGTTTTGCTTTTATCCAGTTCGCTTTGCAGCGCTTGTTGTTGACGTAATTTACTGTTACCAAAACGCATCGCTACCGCACCAATCACGATACCGACCACCAAACCAATCAGCGCATACTCCCAGGTCATGATGACTCCTATTTTGACTTCGTTGTTCCGCAGGAATTTTTCACTTAATAATATCCACTATAACCGTTAACCTTGTCCGAGTGGAATCCTGATAAACCATTACCTGATGTTTGCAGGGTTTTTCTCTGGGCACAGCGCCGATAAAAGTAGCGAACAGGGTGCGAAGCGGCCGCTATCCGCCGCTAAAATTTGCTAAATAAATTCTCAGCGTTCTTAGGATCTTCAACGAAATGCAGGCACAGTCACCATTATCACGCTACCAGCAGGCGCTGGATGCGGGGGAGTATCAGGCCGATGAGGTTCAGCGCCAGGCCGTTACGCAGTTGGATAGTATTTATCAGGCATTGCAGCAGACACCCACGCCAACGAACAATAACAGTGGCTTACGGTACAAACTCCAGCGTTGGTTAGGCAAAGAAGAAGAAAACCCGAAGCAACGGCCGGTGCAGGGCTTATATATGTGGGGAGGCGTTGGCCGGGGTAAAACCTGGCTGATGGATCTGTTCTTCCACAGCCTGCCTGGCGATCGCAAACTGCGGTTGCACTTCCATCGCTTTATGCTGCGGGTCCATGAAGAACTGACTGAACTGCAAGGGCAGGAAAACCCTTTGGAAATCATTGCCGACGGCTTCAAAGCGCAAACCGATGTATTGTGTTTTGATGAGTTCTTTGTCTCTGATATCACCGATGCCATGCTGTTGGCTACCTTACTGCAGGCGCTGTTTGCCCGCGGTATTACGCTAGTGGCAACGTCCAATATTGTGCCGGATAACCTGTATCGTAACGGTCTGCAACGCGCGCGTTTTCTGCCCGCTATCGATCTTATCAAAGAGTATTGTGATGTGATGAACGTGGATGCGGGCATTGATTACCGCCTACGCACGCTGACGCAGGCCCATCTCTATCTGACCCCGCTCAATCCACAGACGCAGGAAACGATGGATCATATTTTCCTAAAGCTGGCGGGCAAAGCCGGGGAACAGGCACCGGTGCTGCAAATCAATCACCGGCCACTGCCTACTTTGCGTGCGGTGGAAGGCGTATTGGCGGTCGATTTCCATACTTTGTGTGAAGACGCACGCAGCCAACTGGATTACATCGCCCTGTCACGCCTTTATCACAGCGTGATGCTATATAATGTGCGCGTGATGGGGCCTCTGAAGGAAAACACCGCCCGCCGTTTCCTGGCTCTGGTGGATGAGTTCTATGAGCGGCGCGTCAAGCTGGTGATCGCCGCCGAAGTGCCGATGTTCGAGATTTATCAGGGGGAGCAACTGAAGTTTGAGTTCCAGCGCTGCCTTTCACGCCTGCAGGAAATGCAAAGCGAAGAGTATCTGAAGTTGCCTCATCTGCCATAAACGCTTATCGGGCCTGGCTGCCAGGCCCTTCAATTTAGCCTGTGGCTGCCGTCAAATGGCCCTTTGGCGCTAAATCTGTTTTCAATTCAAAAACTGTTCGATCTTTGTGGGTGACTTCTCTATAATCTTGCGACCCCACGTTACAACAAAGTTTTTTTCCCAAAAACTTTATAGTGCCGGCAATGGCTATTCGAAGGGGTAGGTTTGCTGGACTTGATGGTCGTGTGAGCCTCAGCTGTTTTCGAGCGTTTGGGTGTTCACCAACGTGTAACTAATTATTGGGTAAGCTTTCTAATGAAAACTTTTACAGCTAAACCAGAAACCGTAAAACGCGACTGGTATGTTGTTGATGCAGACGGTAAAACTTTAGGCCGTCTCGCTACTGAACTGGCTCGTCGTCTGCGCGGCAAGCATAAAGCGGAATACACCCCGCACGTTGATACCGGTGATTACATCATCGTTCTGAACGCAGAAAAAGTTGCTGTAACCGGCAACAAGCGTACAGACAAAGTGTATTACCATCACACCGGTCACATCGGTGGTATCAAGCAAGCGACCTTTGAAGAGATGATTGCCCGCCGTCCTGAGCGCGTGATTGAAATCGCGGTTAAAGGCATGCTGCCAAAGGGTCCGTTGGGTCGTGCAATGTTCCGTAAACTGAAAGTTTACGCGGGCACCGAGCACACTCACGCGGCACAGCAACCGCAAGTTCTTGACATCTAATCGGGATTATAGGCAATGGCTGAAAATCAATACTACGGCACTGGTCGCCGCAAAAGCTCCGCCGCTCGCGTTTTTATCAAGCCGGGCAGTGGTAACATCGTAATTAACCAGCGCAGCCTGGAACAGTACTTCGGTCGCGAAACTGCCCGCATGGTAGTTCGCCAGCCGTTGGAACTGACCGACATGGTTGGTAAATTTGACCTGTACATCACTGTTAAAGGTGGTGGTATCTCTGGTCAAGCTGGTGCTATCCGTCACGGTATCACCCGTGCACTGATGGAGTACGACGAGACTCTGCGTGCTGAATTGCGTAAAGCTGGCTTCGTCACTCGTGACGCCCGTCAGGTTGAACGTAAGAAAGTCGGTCTGCGTAAAGCACGTCGCCGTCCGCAGTTCTCCAAGCGTTAATTTTTTCTGCTTCGGCAGTGCGATTTACGCGAAAAACCCGGTGTTTCACCGGGTTTTTTTATGCCTGCAATAAACTAAACTTCAGCAAAATCCGTGGCCTAACGGATAAATCAATACTTAGCCCCCACAAAACTGTCTAAATCTGGTAAACTATCACCCACTTTTGCGCCTGTTGGCCGTGCAGTTGTTATCAGTCTACCTCCGGGGCTGTTTTCCAGACCTAAGGTTTATCTGTAATCTGTGGGCTTGCGGTCACGATTATTCAGGATAGCAGCCTGATATACCCAATAATTTCACGTCGCAGCCAGGCGCAACAACGCAATGGTTTGCCAGATGATGGGTATTTGGCTATTCGCCGTATTTTCTAGATAAAACTTGGAGGTTTTCATGGCTGTCGCTGCCAACAAACGTTCGGTAATGACGCTGTTTTCCGGCCCGACCGACATCTTTAGCCATCAAGTACGTATCGTACTGGCGGAAAAAGGCGTCAGCGTCGAGATCGAGCAGGTTGAACCTGATAACCTGCCACAGGATCTGATTGACCTCAATCCTTACCAAACGGTACCGACGCTGGTCGATCGCGAGTTAACGTTGTATGAATCCCGTATCATCATGGAATACCTTGATGAGCGTTTCCCGCACCCACCGTTGATGCCGGTTTACCCGGTCGCGCGCGGTGAAAGCCGTCTGATGATGCTGCGTATCGAGAAAAACTGGTACTCGCTGATGTACAAAATCGAGCAGAGCAACGGGCAGGAAGCGGAGTCAGCACGCCGCCAACTGCGCGAAGAACTGCTGGCGATCGCACCCATCTTCGGCCAGACCCCATACTTTATGAGCGAAGAATTCAGCCTGGTAGACTGCTACCTGGCCCCGCTGTTGTGGCGTTTGCCGCAGTTGGGTATTGAACTGAGCGGTGCCGGTTCCAAAGAGCTGAAAGGCTATATGACCCGTGTCTTCGAGCGTGATGCATTCCTGGCCTCTCTGACCGAACCTGAGCGTGAAATGCGCCTGCAGACTCGGGGCTAAGCATCATGGATATGTCTCAGATGACCCCGCGCCGTCCTTATCTGTTGCGGGCATTCTATGACTGGCTGTTGGACAACCAACTGACTCCGCACCTGGTGGTGGACGTTATGCGTCCTGACGTTCAGGTGCCTATGGAGTTCGCTCGTGATGGTCAGATAGTGCTGAACATTGCGCCGCGCGCCGTAGGTAATCTGCAACTGGGTGATGAAGACGTGAGCTTTAACGCCCGGTTTGGTGGGGTGCCCCGTCAGGTTCTGGTGCCAATGGCAGCCGTACTGGCAATTTATGCGCGGGAAAACGGGGCGGGCACCATGTTCGAACCGGAAGCCGGGTATGAAGCCGAGGGAACTTTTGCCGAGCTTGGCAGCGAAACCGGCCCTGCCGAGAGCCTGATGTCCGTGATTGATGGCGATCGTCCAGATAATGCCGATGATGACAATGGCTCTGATGACGAGCCGCCTCCACCGCCTCGTGGTGGCCGGCCAGCGTTGCGTGTCGTGAAATAATCAGCGGCAGGCAGGATAAAAGGGTACAGCAGATGCTGTGCCTTTTTTGTTGCTTGCAGATCGGCGTTAGTGGGCACAAATCCAAAAAACAGGGGCCGGCAAGCCGACCCCTGAGATGATCCTGGGCTATAAATTACACTTCCAGGTAACTCATAATGCCTTCAGCGGCTTTACGCCCTTCGGCAATGGCGGTGACGACCAGATCGGAACCGCGTACCGCATCGCCACCGGCGAAGATTTTCGGGTTACTGGTCTGGAAGGCGTTATCGATAGCGTCCGGCGCCAGGATACGGCCCTGTTTGTCGAGCTGCACGTCGTGCGTTGCCAGCCAGTCCATCTGGTGCGGGCGAAAACCAAAGGCCATCACTACCGCATCGGCATCGATCACATGTTCCGAGCCCGCCACCTGTTCGGCTACCTGGCGGCCATTGGCATCAGGCTCTCCAAGCTGGGTGCGCACCATTTTGACACCGGCAACGCGGCCTGCGCTATTTAGCTCAATGCTAAGCGGTTGCAGGTTGAATTTGAACTCAACGCCTTCTTCGCGCGCATTTTTCACTTCACGCTTGGAGCCGGGCATGTTGGCCTCATCGCGGCGATAGGCGCAGACGACCTGAGTCGCGCCCTGGCGGATAGAAGTGCGAACGCAGTCCATGGCGGTATCGCCCCCACCCAGAACCACCACCCGCTTGCCTTCCATGCTGACGTACGGCTCGTGCTGCTCTGTAGCATAGCCCATCAGTTGTTTGGTGTTGGCGATCAGGAAAGGCAATGCATCGTAGACACCTGGCGCTTCTTCGTTCTCCAAGCCCCCACGCATTGACTGGTAGGTTCCCACGCCAAGGAATACCGCATCGTATTCGCTCAACAAGGCGTCCATAGCGATATCTTTGCCAACTTCGGTGTTGAGCTGGAATTCGATACCCATCTCGCTGAAGATCTCGCGGCGCTTGATCATCACTTCTTTTTCCAGCTTAAAGGCCGGAATACCGAAAGTCAGCAGACCTCCGATTTCTGGATGGCGATCGTAGACCACCGCTTTGACACCGTTGCGGGTCAATACGTCGGCACAGGCCAGGCCCGCCGGGCCCGCGCCGATGATGGCCACGCGCTTGCCGGTTGGCTGCACATGGGACATATCCGGCTTCCAGCCCATTTCGATCGCTTTATCACTGATATAGCGCTCAATATTGCCGATGGTCACTGCACCAAACTCGTCGTTCAGGGTGCAGGAACCTTCACACAAACGGTCTTGCGGGCAGACGCGGCCACAGACTTCAGGCAGGCTGTTGGTCTGGTGTGCCAAATCGGCCGCTTCCATGATGCGGCCTTCGTTAGCCAGCTTCAGCCAGTTCGGAATGTAGTTGTGAACCGGGCATTTCCATTCGCAATAAGGGTTACCGCATGACAGGCAACGATCGGCCTGCGCTTTCGCCTGAGTTTCCGAAAAGGGTTCGTAAATCTCTACAAACTCGATTTTGCGGATCTTCAGCGGTTTCTTTGGCGGATCAACACGCTGCAGGTCGATAAATTGATAAACGTTCTGACTCATTCAATATGACCTCTTACTGTGCCTGAACCCGCAGCTCGGCGGCGCTTCGACTACGGTGACCCAACAATGCTTTGACATCACTGGACTTCGGTTTGACCAGAGCGAACTTCGGCGCCCATTCCGGCCAGTTCGCCAGGATTTCTTCTGCGCGTGATGATCCGGTCAACTGCACATGCTCGGTGATCAGGCCGCGCAGATGTTCTTCATGGATCGCCAGTTGATCGACATCCAGCACTTCCACCAGTTCTGGGTTAACGCGTTTACGGAACTCACCGTCTTCGTCCAGCACGTAGGCGAAGCCACCGGTCATACCTGCACCAAAGTTGATGCCCGTTTTGCCCAGGACGCAGACGATACCGCCGGTCATGTATTCACAACCGTTGTCGCCGATGCCTTCAACAACGGTGATAGCCCCGGAGTTACGCACGGCAAAACGTTCCCCTGCACGGCCAGCGGCGAACAGCTTGCCGCCGGTAGCGCCATAGAGACAGGTGTTACCGATGATACTGGCTTCATGGCTGCGGAACGCTGAGCCAATGGGGGGCGCACGGCGATACGGCCACCGGCCATCCCTTTACCTACGTAGTCATTGGCATCACCGGTCAGGGTCAGTTCAACGCCGCCAGCATTCCAGACGCCGAAGCTCTGACCTGCGGTGCCGGAGAAATGCGCCTTGATGGGATCGGCCGCCATCCCCTGGTCACCGTGCAGCGTGGCAATTGCCCCCGACAAGGTGGCTCCCACGGAACGATCGGTGTTGCGGATATCGAAGTAGAAGGTTTTGCTTTGTTTCCCTTCGACATACGGCTGGGCCTGTGCCAACAGCTCTTTGTTCAGCAAGCCCTGGTCGAAAGGTGGGTTACTGCCTTCGGTGCAGTGCAGAGCTTTACCCGCATGTGGCGTAGCGGTATGCAGCAGCGGCGACAGATCCAGTTTGTTCTGTTTGGCGGAGATCCCGTCCAGTTCGTGCAGGAACTCTGTGCGGCCAATCAGATCAACCAACTGGCTTACGCCCAGCTCTGCCATAATCTCGCGGGTTTCGCGGGCGATAAACTGGAAGTAGTTGGTCACACGTTCTGGCAGGCCGTGATAGTGATCGCGGCGCAGTTTTTCATCTTGGGTAGCAACACCGGTAGCGCAGTTGTTCAAGTGGCAGATACGCAGGTATTTACAGCCCAGCGCCACCATCGGGCCGGTACCAAAGCCGAAGCTCTCCGCACCAAGAATGGCCGCTTTGACAATATCGACACCGGTTTTCAGGCCACCATCCACCTGCAGGCGGATCTTATGGCGCAGCCCGTTGGCAACCAGCGCCTGTTGAGTTTCCACCAGGCCAAGTTCCCATGGGCAACCGGCGTATTTCACCGATGACAGCGGGCTGGCACCGGTACCGCCATCGTAACCGGCAATGGTGATCAGATCGGCATAGGCTTTTGCGACGCCGGTGGCAATGGTGCCCACCCCCGGTTCGGAAACCAGTTTCACCGAAATCATGGCTTTCGGGTTGATCTGTTTCAGATCGAAAATCAACTGAGCCAAATCTTCGATCGAGTAGATATCGTGGTGTGGTGGTGGCGAAATCAGGGTCACGCCCGGCACCGAATAACGCAGCTTGGCGATATACGGCGTAACTTTATCCCCTGGCAACTGCCCACCTTCACCCGGTTTGGCACCCTGCGCGACCTTAATCTGGATCACATCGGCGTTGACCAGATAAGCAGGAGTCACCCCAAAGCGGCCAGAGGCTACTTGCTTGATACGGGAAACCTTATTGGTGCCGTAACGGGCCGGATCTTCGCCGCCTTCACCGGAGTTGGAGAAACCGCCAAGGCTGTTCATGGCGATAGCCAGTGATTCGTGCGCTTCTGGGCTTAATGCCCCGATGGACATGGCTGCGGTATCGAAGCGTTGGAACAGCGATTGCGCAGGTTCAACCTGATCAACCGGGATCGGCGTGCCTTGCGGTTTGATCGCCAGCAGGTCGCGCAGCGTGGCTACCGGGCGTTCGTTCACCAGCTTGGCATAGGTCTGATAATCGCTGTACTCACCGCTGTGTACCGCTTTTTGCAGTGAATTCACCACGTCCGGGTTATAAGCGTGGTATTCGCCATTATGAACGAACTTCAGCAGGCCGCCCTGTTCCAGCGGTTTGCGTTTCAACCAGGCACGCTTGGAAAGGTTCTGCAGATCCTGCTCGAAGTCACTGAAGCTGGCACCACCGATGCGGCTGACCACCCCTTGGAAACAAAGGTTGGACAGATCGCGGTGCAGGCCAACGGCTTCAAACAGCTTGGAGCAACGATAAGAGGCGATAGTCGAGATGCCCATTTTGGACATGATCTTGTACAGCCCTTTATTGATGCCGTTACGGTAGTTCAGCATCACATCGCGATAGGTTTTGTCGATGGCCTGGCTGTCTACCATCTTGGCCAGTGTCTCAAAGGCCAGATACGGGTAGATTGCCGTGGCACCAAAGCCCAATAGCACCGCAAAGTGGTGGGGATCGCGGGCGCTGGCGGTTTCAACAATGATGTTGGCATCACAGCGCAGGTTTTTTCCACCAACCGGCTCTGGATGGCTCCTACCGCCATCGGTGCCGGGACCGGCAGGCGTTGCTCGGTAATGGCACGGTCAGACAACACCAGCATTACCGCACCGTCACGGACTTTACGTTCCGCTTCTTCGCACAGGGCATGGATAGTCTGCTCCAGATCCTGCGCGGCCGGATCGAAGGTCAGATCAAGCGTGTCGGCGCGGTAATATTCGCCTTCCAGCGTGGTCAACTGCTTGAAATCTGAATACAGCAGGATCGGGGATTTGAAGCTCAGGCGGTGTGCCTGGCCTTCGGCTTCGCAGAAAACGTTCATCTCGCGGCCGATGCTGGTTGCCAGAGACATGACGTGGGCTTCACGCAGCGGATCGATAGGGGGTTGGTAACCTGCGCGAACTGCTGGCGGAAGTAGTCATAAATAATACGTGGGCGGCTTGAAAGTACGGCAAAGGGGGTATCGTCACCCATCGAACCGGTAGCTTCCTGGCCAATTTCACCCAGCACGCGGATCACTTGATCCAGCTCTTCGCTGCTATAACCGAACTGCTTCTGGTAGGTTTCCAGGGTGGCATCGTCCAGCTCGCGGCTGCCCACCTGATCTTCCGGCAGGTCTTCGAACGGCACCAGGCGCTTGACGTTCTTCTCCATCCACTCTTTATACGGGTGGCGGCTTTTCAGATCGTTGTCGGTTTCGGCGGAGTGCAGGATCTTGCCGCTGCGGGTATCGATCACCATCAGTTCGCCTGGCCCGACGCGGCCTTTTTCGACCACTTCATCCGGCTGATAATCCCAGATGCCGACCTCTGAAGCGCAGGTGATCAGCTTGTCTTTGGTGATCACATAGCGTGCCGGGCGCAGGCCATTACGATCCAGGTTACAGGCAGCATAGCGGCCATCGGACATCACGATGCCTGCCGGGCCGTCCCACGGCTCCATGTGCATCGAGTTAAAGTCGAAGAAAGCACGCAGATCGGTGTCCATATCCGGGTTGTTCTGCCAGGCTGGCGGCACCAGCAGGCGCATGGCGCGGATCAGATCCATACCGCCTGCCAGCAGCAACTCCAGCATATTGTCTAATGAGCTGGAATCGGAGCCGGTTTCGTTCACGAAAGGCGCGGCGGCTTGCAGATCCGGGATCAGCGGGGTCTGGAATTTATAGGTACGGGCGCGTGCCCACTGGCGGTTACCGGTAATGGTGTTGATCTCGCCGTTGTGCGCCAGATAGCGAAACGGTTGCGCCAGCGGCCAGCGTGGCACGGTATTGGTTGAGAAGCGCTGGTGGAACAGGCAGATAGCCGATTCCAGACGCAGATCCGCCAGGTCCAGATAGAAACGTGGCAGGTCGGCCGGCATGCACAGGCCTTTATAAATCGTTACCAGGTTAGAGAAACTGCACACATAGAAGCTGTCATCCTGGATCCGTTTCTCAATACGGCGGCGTGCCACAAACAGGCGGCGCTCCATATCCCGAGGGCGCCAGCCAGCAGGGGCGTTGACGAAAATCTGTTCAATACGCGGCAGGGAAGAGAGCGCTATTTCACCCAGAACGTCGGGGTTGGTAGGAACTTCACGCCAGCCGACGATCGACAGCGTTTCGTTCTGCAGTTCTTCTTCAACAATGCGGCGG
Source organism: Serratia sp. L9 (assembly GCF_050632285.1). Taxonomy (NCBI): domain Bacteria; kingdom Pseudomonadati; phylum Pseudomonadota; class Gammaproteobacteria; order Enterobacterales; family Yersiniaceae; genus Serratia; species Serratia sp. L9. The sequence goes on from NZ_CP192591.1 coordinate 1,807,346, forward strand.
CTGGCACGCGCTTCCTCTTCGTTCTGGCTGAGGAAAATCATGCCAACGGCGTAGTTTTTGGCTAGACGCCAGCCCCGCTCTTCCGCCACCATGCGGAAAAAACGATCGGGCTTTTGCAATAACAGACCGCAACCGTCGCCAGTCTTGCCGTCAGCAAGGATTGCGCCACGGTGTTGCATGCGGGCCAGTGCGTGAATAGCGGTGCGCACTACCTTATGGCTCGGCTCGCCTTCTATATGGGCTATTAGGCCAAAACCACAGTTGTCCCTCTCTTGGGATTTGTCGTACAACATATCAGTGAACCTCCCCAGGCTCTGCGTGACTCTTACAACCAACTGCGAGGGGGCTTCCCAACTTCAGGCAGAAGTCCAATCAGCAAGGTTAATATCGCCAATCTGCTTTTCCGCCCTCCATCAATGGCCTCTCGTGAAGGTTTCACAAGTGGTAAAAGACTTGTTTTAAGAGGGAGTCTTAAATTACTGCATAATTATGACGAGACGTTTGCCCGTCCAGAAAGCTTCCAGCGGACTTCCAACTTAGCGAGAAAGCCTACGCAGGTCAAATATGGGTTGAACAAGGATTTTTGTGGCTTTGATGAGGTTTATTTTTTTGAAAAATAACAATTTTCAGGCTTTTTTAACGCGATGGAAAGGCGGGGGAGGTCCAGAAAAATGTGAGCTGTCTCACTATAGTGCAACTCCTGAATCTCTGCACCATGCTAGTGCTGCTGGGAATGCCGGAATTTTATTCTAATAAATGTCTATTTATTGTTGTTTATAACTATTTTTCATTGGTTTGTCATAAAGACGTTAACAGAGCGGTGAAGATAAGAAAAATTCATCGTAGAGAAAGTGATTTTATTTGCACTAATAATGAATAGTTATGCCTGCGGCGGCCTTAGGAGAAAAGCGTTGATCTCTATCATCGCGGGAAAAGCCGTTTCTTATTAGCATCACGGCTTTGAATACAGAGAAAGAACAAGATTATGCAGTTGCCGCAATTAGTCAATATGTTTGGCAGCGATCTTCAGCGCCGCTACGGTGAGAAGATCCATAAACTGACGCTGCACGGCGGGTTTAGCTGCCCGAACCGCGACGGTACGCTAGGGCGTGGCGGCTGTACTTTCTGTAACGTGGCTTCTTTTGCCGATGAACAGATGCAACGCCAGAGCATCACAGAACAGTTGGCTATTCAGGCGCAAAAGGTTAATCGGGCGAAACGCTATCTGGCCTATTTCCAGGCCTATACCAGCACTTATGCCGAAGTTGAACTGCTGGCCAACATGTACCAGCAGGCGCTGTCACAGGCGGCAATCGTCGGTATCTGTGTTGGCACCCGGCCAGATTGTGTGCCGCAAGCTGCGCTCGATCTGCTGGCTGGCTACCGTGAACAAGGCTTTGAAGTGTGGCTTGAATTGGGGTTGCAGACCGCACACGATAAAACGCTAAAGCGCATTAACCGTGGCCACAATTTCTCCTGTTATCAGCAGACTGCAAAGTTGGCACGTGAACGCGGGCTGAGAGTTTGCAGTCATCTTATTGTTGGGCTGCCTGGGGAAACCCATCAGCAGCATCTGGCAACGCTGCAGGCCGTGGTGGACAGCGGGGTGGATGGCATCAAGCTGCACCCTTTGCATATCGTTACTGGCAGCATCATGGCCCGGGCCTGGCAGGCGGGGCGTTTGCCGGAGCTCTCGCTGGAAGATTATGCATCCAGCGCAGGGGAAATGATCCGCCATACGCCGAAAGAGATTATTTATCACCGCATTTCGGCCAGCGCACGGCGGCCAACCTTGCTGGCACCCTTATGGTGCGAAAACCGATGGAATGGCATGCAGGCCGTCGGCGGGTATCTCCAGCGCCATGGCGGACAAGGTTCGGCCCTGGCAGCGAGCCAGCACTACCACCTTTAAAGCCTCGATCTCCGGTGGGGATTTGCAATCATTCCCACACTTCCCAGTAAGGTCTCTTATCTCAACGGCGTTTTACGGTATGATTTAAAAGATTATATCTGTTGGGAATAGCTCATGAAGCAAATCCGGGTGTTAGCCCAGTACTACGTTGATTTAATGGTAAAACTGGGACTGGTGCGCTTTTCGTTGTTGCTGGCTTCCGCGCTGGTCGTGTTGGCGATGGTGGTTCAGATGGCGGTTACCATGCTGCTGAGAGGCGAAGTCGAGAGCATCGACGTGGTGCGCTCCATCTTCTTTGGCCTGCTGATCACGCCGTGGGCGGTCTATTTTTTGTCGGTGGTGGTCGAACAGTTGGAGGAGTCGCGCCAGCGTCTGGCACGGTTGGTGGATAAACTTGAAGAAATGCGCAACCGCGATCTTGCCCTGAACCAGCAGATGAAAAACAACATTACCCAGCTTAATCAGGAGATTGCCGACCGCATCAAGGCGGAAGAAGATCGCCAGCAGGTGATGGACAAACTGACGGAAGAAATGGAGCAGCGCGAGCTGGCACAGGTTGAGCTGGGCCAACAGTCGGTATTGCTGCGCTCCTTTCTGGATGCCTCACCGGATTTGGTTTACTACCGTAACGAAGAAAAAGAGTTCTCCGGCTGTAATCGGGCGATGGAACTGCTCACTGGCAAGAGCGAAAAGCAACTGATCGGCCTGACTCCTTTCGATGTTTACAGTAAAGATATCGCTGAGAAAGTCATTGAAACCGATGAGAAAGTGTTCCGCCATAATGTCTCCCTGACTTATGAGCAATGGCTGGTGTATCCGGACGGGCGCAAGGCCTGTTTTGAGCTGCGCAAGGTGCCATTTTACGACCGGGTGGGTAAACGTCATGGGCTAATGGGCTTTGGCCGCGATATAACCGAGCGTAAGCGTTACCAGGACGCGCTGGAGAATGCCAGCAGGGACAAGACCACATTTATCTCAACGATCAGCCACGAGCTTCGTACGCCGCTTAATGGCATTGTTGGTTTAAGCCGCATCCTGCTCGATACCGAATTGAACGATGAACAACTGAAATACCTCAAAACCATTCATGTCAGCGCCATTACCCTGGGCAATATTTTCAATGACATTATCGAAATGGACAAACTCGAACGGCGCAAGGTGCAGTTGGATAACCAACCGATTGATTTTACCGGCTTCCTGGCGGATCTGGAGAATCTCTCCGGCCTGTTGGTTCAGCCGAAAGGGTTGCAGTTCTTGATGGAACCGCAACTGCCGCTGCCTGCAAAAATCATCACTGATGGCACGCGTCTGCGCCAGATCCTGTGGAATCTGATCGGCAATGCGGTGAAATTCACCCAGCAGGGGCAGATTGTGGTGCGCGTAAGGCGCGAAGACCAGGAGCGGATCGTGTTTGAGGTGGAAGACTCGGGCATGGGGATCCCACAGGACGAACAGGACAAGATTTTTGCCATGTACTATCAGGTTAAAGACCAGAACGGTGGGCGTCCTGCCACCGGCACCGGCATCGGTCTGGCGGTCTCCAAGCGTCTGGCGCAAAGTATGGGCGGGGATATCACCGTGAAAAGTGCGCAGGGGCAGGGTTCTTGCTTTACTTTGAGCATCACTGCACCGGCGGTGGAAGAAGAGGTGAACGAGGCGCAGGTGGTGGAAGAGTTGCCGCTACCGGCGTTGCATATCCTGCTGGTGGAAGACATTGAACTGAACGTGATTGTTGCCCGCTCGGTGCTGGAAAAACTGGGTAACAGCGTAGAAGTGGCAATGAACGGCCATGATGCGTTGGACATGTTTGATCCCGACGAATTCGACCTGGCGCTGCTGGATATCCAACTGCCGGATATGACCGGTCTGGATATCGCCCGTGAGCTGCGTGAGCGTTATGCCGATCGCACGCTGCCGCCGTTGATAGCGTTGACCGCCAACGTATTGAAAGACAAGAAAGAGTACCTCGATGCGGGCATGGACGATGTGCTGAGCAAGCCTTTGTCAGTGCCGGCTTTGACCAAAATGATTAAACATTACTGGGATCATCAACCCTTACATACCACAAAGAAAACGGAGCAAAAGTCGATGCAGATCAATGAGTCGTTACTGGATACCGCAATGCTGGAGCAGTACATGGAACTGGTGGGGCCGCAATTGATTCATCAGAGCCTGGCAATGTTTGAGCAGGTGATGCCGGGTTACCTGGCGGTGCTGGATTCCAATATGACTGCGCGTGACCAGAAAGGGATCACCGAGGAAGGCCATAAAATCAAAGGCGCTGCGGGTTCTGTGGGGCTAAAACATCTGCAACAGTTGGCTCAGCAAATCCAGACCCCTACCTTGCCGGCCTGGTGGGATAACGTGCAGGATTGGGTTGATGAGTTGAAACTGGAGTGGCGTAACGATGTGGCAGTGTTGCGCGCCTGGGTTGAGAACGCTGAAAAAAATGACCCCGACCTAGGCCGGGGTGCGCGAATATTGCGCCAACACCAGGGAAATCGTGACCTGCGTATTGGTTTTCAGTGTTCTGGTCGGGCAGGTTGTCGTTAATTCGTGAACATCATACAGCGAACAACATAGCAAATGTAAGCGCTCTTGTTAGAAGATTCATTAAAATATGTGATGTACTTAGTGTTTGTCGGTTCCAGGCCTGCCCTGGCTGGTTGTCTTGGTTAGGAGAATATCTATGAAACAGGTAGGTGTAGTACTGAGTGGCTGTGGTGTGTATGACGGTGCCGAAATCCATGAGGCTGTCCTCACCTTGCTGGCACTGGACAGGGCTGGTGCTCAAGCGGTTTGCTTTGCACCTGACCGTAAGCAACTGCATGTTATTAATCATTTATCTGGCGAAGAGATGCCTGAAGAGCGCAATATTTTGCTGGAGTCGGCACGCATTGCGCGAGGGAAAATCCAACCCCTTTCACAGGCGGATGCCAATCTGTTGGATGCCCTGATAGTTCCCGGCGGGTTTGGCGCCGCCAAGAATTTGAGTAACTTTGCCAAAGAAGGGGCGGATTGCTCCGTGGATAAAGATCTGGCTGAGCTGGTTCAACAAATGCATAAGATGCGTAAACCAATTGGTTTTATGTGTATTGCCCCGGTCATGTTGCCCAAAATCCTCAATCAACCGCTGCGGCTGACCATTGGTAACGATCCCGATCTCGGTGAAGTGATTGATGCCATGGGCGGGGAGCCCGTAATTTGTCCGGTAGAAGACATTGTTGTCGATATCGACAACAAGGTAGTGACGACGCCAGCCTATATGTTAGCCCAGTCGATCGGTGAGGCAGCGCGCGGGATTGATAAGCTGGTATTACGGGTGCTGGATTTGGTGGAATGAGAAAGTTTTCAGCTAAATCGCTTTTTCTCCGCCTGTGGTTTTGGGTAAAACGCGGCATTCTGGCTATTGTTGGCCTGTGGGTTGCGGGTATTATCCTGTTTGCTTTTCTGCCGGTGCCGTTCTCCGCCGTCATGGTGGAGCGGCAGCTCGGTGCCTGGTTGAGCGGCGATTTCAGCTATGTCGCCCACTCCGACTGGGTTTCGATGGATGAGATCTCGCCCTATATGGCCCTGGCGGTAATGGCGGCAGAAGATCAGAAATTCCCGGATCACTGGGGGTTTGACGTCGCGGCCATTGAAAAGGCGATCAGCCACAATGAGAAGCGACCGACGCGTATCCGTGGCGCTTCCACCCTTTCCCAGCAAACGGCAAAGAACCTGTTTTTGTGGGATGGGCGCAGTTGGCTGCGTAAAGGGCTGGAGGCTGGATTAACGGCGGGGATTGAGCTGGTTTGGACCAAACGCCGGATTTTGACGGTGTATCTGAATATCGTGGAGTTTGGCGATGGGGTGTTTGGCGTGGAGGCTGCGGCGCAGCGGTTTTTCAAAAAGCCGGCAAAACACCTGACGGCTTCCGAGGCCGCTTTACTGGCAGCCGTTCTGCCTAACCCGCATCGTTTTAAAGCCGGAGCCCCTTCCGGGTATGTGATTCAGCGCCAGCAGTGGATTTTGCGCCAGATGCGTCAACTGGGCGGGCAAGACTTTCTTAAGGCGAATGAACTGAATTAATCGGTATAGAGCGTGAGAATATGCCCCTCTCCCGTAGGAGAGGGCCAGGGTGAGGGTATGAGCCTATGCCCATCTCACCCAAGTGTTCGAGCTTACTTCACGTAGGTAAAGGCGGTGGTGACGTGCTTGACGCCGCTAACCTGGCTGGCGATTTGCGCTGCGGATTGCCCTTCTTGCTGTGTCACCAGACCCAGCAGGAAAACCTCCCCGTTCTCGGTCGTCACCTTCACGTTCGAAGACTTGACGCTATCGCTGGTCAGGATCTGCGAGCGAACCTTGGTGGTGATCCAGGTATCTGAAGAAGCAGTACCCAAACTAACCGGCGTGCCCTGGCGGATTTCGTTATATACCTCTGCGGCGCCATCGACGCCAAGGGCGATTTGCTTCGCACGGCTGGCAAGTTCGGTGCTAGGCGCCTGGCCCGTCAGCAACACTTTGCCCTGATAGGCGGTTGCCACGACGCGAGCTTCTTTTTTCAGTTGCTGATCTTTACTTATGGCATTTTCGACACGGGCTTCCAGCGTGCCGTCATCAACCTGCGTCCCAACGGTTCGTGGATCGGTGGCTGTCTTGGTTGCTACGGCTGCGCTACCAACAACAACGCCAGCGACGCAGCCTTGTAACAGCAGGGCGCTGAACAGCACTGCAAATGTGGCTTTTAGCTTCATCTCAGTTCCTTTAATCGTCCTGGTGGGGGAACAATGTGTTATCAATCAGATCGCATAGGCAATTTACAGTAAGCATATGCATTTCCTGAATGCGTGCACTGCGGTGAGACGGAATGCGAATTTCCACATCCTGCTGGCCGAGTAAACCAGCCAGTTCACCGCCATCGTAACCGGTAAGCGCAACAATGGTCATATCGCGCGTTACGGCGGCTTCGACCGCTTTCACAATATCACGGCTATTACCGCGGGTGGAAATCGCCAACAGCACGTCACCGGCGTGGCCGAGCGCGCGCACCTGCTTGGCATACACTTCATCATGCAGTCGATCGTTGGTGATCGCCGTTAGCACCACGTTATCGGCATTCAACGCAATGGCCGGCAGACTGGGGCGTTCGGTTTCAAAGCGATTGATCATACTGGCGGCAAAATGCTGGGCGTTGGCTGCCGAGGTGCCGTTGCCGCAGCACAGGATCTTGTTACCGTTCAACAGTGATTGGACTAAGGTCATCGCCGCTCGGGATATGGCGTCAGGCAAGGCTTCCGCTGCTGCAATCTGGGTTTGGATACTTTCGGTAAAACAGACTTTGATTCTATCCAGCACGTTGTTTTAATCCACAAGTCAAAAGGCCGGTCTGCACCGGTAAACCATGATTAATCCGCATTGAAGGCATTCGGTATCCATTCTAGTTGGCTACCGGTAATGGCCAAAACATCAAAACGGCAAGATGATGTGTCAAAACTGGCTCCGCGCCCCGCCAGCCAAACGGCCGCAGCATGCAGCAACCGCTGTTGCTTGCGGTAAGTGACGCTGGCAGCAGCATCACCAAAGGCGGCGCTGCGCCGGTAGCGCACTTCAACGAACACCCAGGTTTGACCATCGCGCATGATGAGATCGAGCTCACCACCACGCACCGCCACGTTGGCGGCGGTGAAGGTCAGCCCGGCACGCTCCAGGTAACGGCGGGCCTGTGCTTCAAAGCCCGCCCCTTTGGCGCGTTGGCTCAGGAGACCGGAACGACCGTGCCCTGGCGGTATTGCAGCCAAGTCAGCTTCCTGGTGATCACGCAATTAGGTGAAGATGTTAGCACACCGGTGGTTCCCGAAATCTGGAACCCTGGCAACTGGCGCATTTCAGCAAAGTGGTTGGCCAATGTCCAGGCATCCATGCCCATGGCATAGAGACGCACCAGGGAATAATCTCTGCGGAACTGGGCGCTCGCCTGCTGTTGCAATTGCGGGTTGGCACCTGCCAGCAGCGGGATATCGCTAAATTGCAGCCCTTCCATTTCCAGACGGAAGTCCGGGCCTGCACCAGCCTGATAGCTGCGGGAGCTGGCAAACATGGCTGGTTTGCTACGAGAATTGGTGGTCATGTCGATCATCGGCTTGATCAGCGTCAGTTGATCCTGCGTGGCGACGATGTAAACCGCATCAATATTGCCGCCGCTAGCGGCTGGGATATCGCTCGGAGGAGCCGGGATAGTCAGACCTGCGATGGTGACTGATTGCTGCACCGGTGCGGTTGCAGCCACTGGAGTACCGCTCATACGGATACCGCCGCTGTTAACCATCTGGCGCAGTTCGCCTGCGGAACCGATGGCTTGCTGCAACACGGTTTGACCACCCATTTTTTGCCACTCATCGGCAAAGGCTTTGGCGATGCGATCGCCAAACGAACCGCGTGGGATCAGCAGCAACGGCTGGCGTTTTTGCTGTTCCCAGATATGCCGGGCGGCATCACGGGCTTCGTCTTCCGGGGACAAGGCGAAGTAGCAGATATTCGGGCTGTCTGTTATCTGCTCTGGCTGGTTGAGCGCCAACACATTCAGCGTGGTTGGCGTGGTGGCGAGCAGATCGACATCGGCTTTCAGTAACGGGCCGACCACCAGGGTTGCTCCATCCTGCTGCGCTTGTGCCAGCAAGGCTGGTAACGGTTGGCTGGTGGTATCGTAAACTTTCACCTGCCCACCGGTTGCCGGTGCTGGCGTTACTGGTGCTGGAACTACCGGCGGTTCTGCGGTTGCCGGAACGCTCTGTGCATCGGGTGCAGAAGGGCTTATTGCACCGTCGGCGTTCATTTCTGGTGTTGTCGCGACCGGTTCCGGATTACTGGTTGGCAACGTTGGTTGAACCGGTGCGGTAAGCGTGATACCACTCTGGGCCGCGGCAAAACCTTGTTGGATGGCGTCGGCAAACACCTTGGCCTGGCCGTTTAATGGCAGCAGCAATGCAATGTGCGAGGTAGAGGCCTGGGTGAAGTTCAGCACCTGATTCAACTGGGTTGGCAGGCTCTTCGCCGCCGGGTTCTGTGGGTAGCGGTTTTGCCAGTCTTTGATCCCGGCCTTCAGCAGGTCAGGGTCCTGGCGGTTTTCCTGATAGACACGCAACAGATCCAGCCAGCCTTGCAGCACATTTTCATTGGCGTTAATCACGATGCTGTTCATCTCGGCCGGTTTCAGGCCAAGCAGAGTTTGCCAGGTGTTGTCGAGGTTTTCCTGATGGGCTTTGGCGCTCAGCAGCGGCTCCTGGGCGATATAGGCCCGGATCAGCGGCAGTGAAGCCTGGCCCTGATTAGCCGCAATCTGCGCCTGATACAGGCGAACCAACTGATTGGGGGAAAGCGCGCTGGTGTCGATTTTATTCAACGCATCGCGGGCAGCACCATAAGCTTTGTTGGCGACCTGAAGTTCCGCACTCAATAACTGGCGCTCCTGCTGCTGCGTGTCAGTCATATTTTGTGGCAACGCATTGAGCTGCGCAGCGGCTTGCGGCAATTTGCCTTCGCGAGTTAATGCGCGAATAGCGAGTAATTGCCAGTCAGCCTTGTTATCATCGCTGCTTTGCTGCAACTGCTGCAGGTAGTAATCGGAGTTGGCGCTTGCTTCGTCCTGGATATTCGAGGGCGGAGTCTGTGGGGCCCGACTTGGGCAGCCAGCCAACAGAAGGGCCGCCAGTATAACTGGCACTAGACGCCCAACAGTAGGGCGAACGAACGTTGAGGAAAGCATACTGTATCCAGTGATGTTTTTTTCAAGATGCTCAATATTAAATCGGCAATCCGGATGAAACAATGAATCAACACCAACAATCAGTTATTTCTGCATCGACGCTGTACGTGGTGCCCACCCCCATCGGCAATCTGGGGGATATGACTCATCGGGCACTTGAGGTACTGAAAAGCGTCGATCTGATTGCGGCGGAAGATACGCGCCATACCGGGTTGCTGCTGCAACACTTTGCTATTAGCGCGCGGTTGTTTGCGCTGCACGACCATAACGAACAGCAGAAGGCGGACCAACTGCTGGCAAAACTGCAGGAAGGCCAGAGCATAGCATTGGTTTCCGACGCTGGCACGCCACTGATTAACGATCCGGGCTACCATCTGGTGCGCCGTTGCCGCGAAGCGGGGATCCGCGTAGTGCCATTGCCTGGGGCTTGTGCAGCCACCACGGCGTTGTGTGCCGCCGGTGTAGCCTCTGACCGTTTCTGCTACGAAGGGTTTCTGCCAGCAAAAACCAAAGGCCGTAAGGATACCCTGCTGGCGCTGGCAGAGGAACCGCGTACGCTGATTTTCTATGAATCAACCCACCGCTTGCTGGAAAGTCTGCAAGACATGGTCACCGTGTGGGGGCCAGATCGTTATGTGGTGTTGGCCCGAGAACTGACCAAAACCTGGGAGTCCATCCAGGGTGCGCCGGTGGGAGAGCTGCTGGCCTGGGTACAGGAAGACGAAGTGCGCCGCCGGGGGAAATGGTGCTGATTGTCGAAGGCCACAAGGCGCAGGAAGACGATTTGCCACTCGAAGCGCTGCGCACGCTGGCCCTGCTGCAAAAAGAATTACCTTTGAAAAAGGCGGCGGCGATAACTGCAGAGATCCACGGCGTGAAGAAAAATGCGTTGTATAAACACGCGCTGGAGCATCAGGAAGAGTAAAGCGGTTGACCTACCGCAGCCACGACGCTACTATCCGCGCCGGAGTTGACCAGACAGTCGCCGCTTCATTGCCGTCCTCTTCGGGGGAGACAGATGGAGGGGAGGAAAGTCCGGGCTCCATAGGGCAGGGTGCCAGGTAACGCCTGGGAGGCGCAAGCCTACGACTAGTGCAACAGAGAGCAAACCGCCGATGGCCCGCGCAAGCGGGATCAGGTAAGGGTGAAAGGGTGCGGTAAGAGCGCACCGCGCGGCTGGCAACAGTCCGTGGCACGGTAAACTCCACCCGGAGCAAGGCCAAATAGGGGTTCGCATGGTACGGCCCGTACTGAACCCGGGTAGGCTGCTTGAGCCAGTGAGCGATTGCTGGCCTAGAGGAATGACTGTCCACGACAGAACCCGGCTTACCGGTCAACTCCCTCTATACAGATAACCCCGCGTGACGAAAGTCACGCGGGGTTTTTCTTTGTCCCTACACCGGTAAATCAATCAGCAATGCACGTAGCGGAGTTTCTGCCCGGATGGTCAGTTGGTTTTCGTCGCGGATAAACGCGCCGTCTCCACAGGTCAGGTGCTGGCTAGGGTGATGCTCGCCATGCACTTCAATGGTGCCGTGGATCGATTGCAGGTAAGCGCGTGGTCCATTCAGCGTCAGTGTCTGCTGCTCACCGGGCTGTAAATTCAGATGATGAGCCCAAACCTGTTGTCGCAGTTGCAGGCTGCCTTGCATCCCATCCGGTGATGCCAGCAAAGTATCGGGCTGTGTTGTCAGGTTCAGGCGTTGTACCCGCTCGTTACTGCGTTCTGGGCAGGCATCCAGCCATAATTGCATCCGGGTAAGCGGCGTGCTGTTGCTGACGTTCTGCTCGCTGTAACTCAGCCCCGGTTGCGTGGCCAGCAGCAATGCTTCCCCGGCACCGGCACGCACGGTGTTGCCTTCGCTATCCCGGTACTCTGCTTCACCTTGCAAAATCAGATTAAGGATATCCACATTGGGGTAGGTGCGGGGTTGGAATGAGGCTCCCGGAGCCAATACTTCCTGATTAAGCACCCGCAAAGAGGCATAGCCCATCAGCTTCGGATCGAAGTAGTGGCCAAAGGAAAAGGTATAACGAGCCTGCAGCCAACCAAAGTCAGCTTGCCCGCATTGTTGTGCTGTTCTGCATGTAATCATGGCAATTGGCTCTCAAAATTCATTATCAAGATGGTAAGCATCTGGACGACGGATTGTTAGCCAGTTAATCTGGTCGGCATATTCAAATTTCCTGAAAGAGAGATTCGATGGCCAGAGATCGGGCGTTAACGCTTGAAGCGCTTAGAGTAATGGATGCGATCGACCGCCGTGGCAGCTTTGCCGCCGCCGCCGATGAACTGGGCCGGGTGCCTTCAGCGCTCAGTTACACCATGCAAAAATTAGAAGAAGAGCTGGATGTGGTGCTGTTTGATCGCTCTGGGCATCGCACCAAATTTACCAATGTCGGGAGGATGCTGCTGGAACGTGGGCGCGTATTACTTGAAGCGGCCGATAAGCTGACCACCGATGCAGAAGCGCTGGCGCGAGGTTGGGAAACCCATATCACCATCGTCTGTGAAGCGCTGTCGCCAGCCTATAAACTGTTCCCGCTGGTCGACAAACTGGCGTTGAAAGCCAATACCCAGGTTTCGATTTTCACCGAAGTGCTGGCCGGGGCGTGGGAGCGGCTGGAGCAAGGGCGGGCTGATATCGTTATTGCTCCGGACATGCATTTCCGCGCTTCATCCGAGATCAACACGCGTAAGCTGTATAAAGTGATGAGTGTTTATGTGGCTGCGCCGGATCATCCGATCCATCTGGAGCCGGAACCCCTTTCGGAATTTACCCGTGTGAAATACCGTGGCATTGCGGTGGCGGATACTGCTCGCGAAAGGCCGGTGCTGACGGTGCAACTGCTGGATAAACAGCAGCGCCTGACGGTGAGCAGCATGGAAGATAAACGCCGCGCATTGCTTGCCGGGTTAGGTGTGGCCACCATGCCGTATCCGATGGTGGAAAAAGATATTGAGGAAGGACGCCTGCGCGTAGTAGGGCCGGAATATAACCGTGAAGCGGATATCATCATGGCCTGGCGGCGCGATAGCATGGGCGAGGCCAAATCATGGTTCCTGCGTGAGATACCGCGCTTGTTTGCCCATCTGGAAAACAAATAACTGCCGCAATTCATCCCCCGACGACAAGGCCGTTCCCTCTCCTTCGGTGGAGAGGGCGCGGATAACGGGATAAATTATCAACGGAAACGCAGATCGCGCCCGTGGGGTTCATCCAGATCTTGCGCGGGCCCGATCGAGATGATGCCGTGCGGGTTGATGGTGCCGTGGCTGCGGTAATAATGGTTACGGATATGGGCCATATTCACCGTTGCGGCAATGCCTGGCATCTGATAGATATCGCGCAGGAACCCGTACAGGTTGAGGTAATCGTTGATGCGGTGCTTATCACATTTGAAATGGGTAACATAAACCGGATCGAAGCGGATCAGCGTGGTCCACAAGCGTAAATCGGCTTCAGTCAGTTGGTCGCCCGCCAGATAACGGTGCTGGCCAAGTATTTGCTCCAAACGTTCCAATGAAGCAAACACGCCTGCTACGGCTTCATCGTAGGCTTCCTGGCTGGTGGCGAAACCGGCCTTGTACACCCCGTTGTTCACCGTATCGTAAATCCAGCCATTCAGCGTATCGATTTTTTCGCGCAGCGCCGCAGGGTAATAATCACCTGCCCGCGCGCCCAAGGCATCGAAGGCCGTGTTGAACATGCGCATGATATCTGCAGATTCATTGCTGACGATGGTCTGCTGTTGCTTATCCCACAACACCGGCACGGTAACGCGGCCGCTGTATTGCGGGTCGGCGCGCAGATAAAGCTGATACAGGTAATCGGAGTGATACAGCTCATCGCCGGTTGCCGCAGGGAAATCCTGGCCGAAGGTCCAACCGTTTTCCAACATTAAGGGATGCACAACTGAAACCGGGATGGTCTGTTCCAGACCCTTTAGCTTGCGCATCAGCAGGGTGCGGTGTGCCCAGGGGCAGGCGAGGGAAACATACAGATGGTAGCGATCTTTCTGCGCCTTGAAACCCTCTTTACCATGCTCACCCGCTTCTCCGTTCACCGTGATCCAGTTGCGGAACTGAGAGGTTGAACGCTTGAAGCGGCCTCCGGTGGATTTTGTGTCATACCAGGTGTCTTGCCAAACGCCATCTATGAGTTGTCCCATGGGATCTCCTGCAGGTTGGAGTTAGAAAGGCAAAAGGCCCGGCTATGAGCCGAGCCTGTTGGCGTAACTATAAGCTTACCACTTTTTGTTCAGAATACGGTCGATGCTGAAGCCGCCTGGGCCTGCAACCGCCAGCACGATGAAGCCACCGGCAATGGTCAGGTTTTTCATAAACATGAGTTGGTTGACACCCTCGGCAAAGTTAGTGTGGAACAGCAACGCGGTCAGGATGGTGAAACCGGCAGTGAACAGCGCCACGGTACGGGTCAGGAAGCCGAACAGGATCGCCAGGCCACCACCGAACTCCAGTAAAATGGTCAGTGGCAACAAGAAGCCAGGTACGCCCATCGACTGCATGTATTGCTGGGTGCCTGCATAGGCATCGCCCATTTTGCCGTAACCTGCAACGATAAACAGGATTGGCATCAGAATACGAGCAACCAGCAAACCTGCATCTTCTAATTTTTTCATCATTAACTCCAAAAAGTGTTTTGTGCGCCAATCTTGGCTTCTGTTCCGCCTGGGGCGGATGTTGCCGCCCCAGACTGGTTGATGGAGTGAATGTTAGATGGGAATGGTCCAGGTTGTTAGCAAGTAATACTGTCGTAATTTTTCAAAAAATATGAACCTTTAGCCTGCTAATAAACTTAGGTGAATCAGGCTATTGCTGACAAAATCACCTCAGCACCACAAATTCCGTGTCAAAAATAGGGATTAACCAACGGGATTACTGAATGAACTGGCGGGGGTTATTGCTGGGAAAATGTTTTGCGAAACAGGCGGATAGTCCCCCATAGGCCAAGCGCCCGGCGTGACCAGCGGATCAGCTTGCTGGGGTGACGAATACCATATAGGGCAATGATGCTGGAACCGACGGCCATATATTTACGCAGGCCATAGACCTTTTGCCAGCCACGATCGAGGGGTTCGGTCTTTTCGAGCCACAGGGTTTTACTGGCGGCCAGATCCAGACGTTGTTGCTGGATCTGCCGGATCAGTTGCTCCTTTTGCCATTCGCGATACTGGCGGTGATTCATTGATCCCCCTCCAGATCAGAACGGTCGAGCTCCAATTGCTTACGTGTTGCCCCCAACAGCGTTGAGCGGCGTGCCTTGGACAATGTCCAGATGGCGCCAACAATGGCCAGTAACAGCAGAACCGCGGTAGTGCTGCCCAGGGCAACCAGGCGGTAAGCGGGGTCAATTGCCCAGAAGATCAGGATCAACAGGCTCATCAGGCCAAACGCGGTGAATAACAGGGTGAGCCCGGCCATCATCAGCAGTTGGACAAGGTTGGCTTTCTCCTCTTCCAGTTCGATAACGGCCAGACGTACCCGCGTCTCCACCATGCTGACAATAATGGTGATGATGCGTTGAGCGATATCCAGGACCCCTTTGACGGGGCCCTGTGCGCGGGTTTGCGGATGCTCAGCCATAATCAGCGGCGCGCGAGCAGGACGCCTAACACCACGCCAACCGCAGCACCGATACCAATGCCGGTCCACGGGTTGTCACGCACATACTCATCAGCCTGGCCAGCAATCTGCTTGGTTTGATAAGCCAGTTTGTCGCCTGCATCACTCAGACGGGCACGGGTATCTTTCAGTGCGCCTTCTGCTTTGGTACGCAGTTTGTCCAGTTCAGCTTTAGATTTATCGGTGGAAGTGTTCAGCACTTCTTCCAGCGTATCGGCCAGGGACTTCAGTTCAGCGCGTAAGTTTTCTGCATTTGAATCATGTGCCATTTCGATATCTCCTTAACGTTAACTTCGACAGACTATTCAACATAGCGGATTTATTCGATTGAGCAAAGGGCTTATACCCGGTATTTATCACTAACCAATACAAATATTTGCCACAAAAATCCCGCGAGGTGGGGAGAACATCGATAAATCCGCTAAGGTAAAAATTATTCCGCCTGAGCCGCTTTTAACTCAGCCTGGGCTTCAGCCAGCTTTTTCTTCTTATTGGCGATTTTATCCGCCTTGCCGGTTTGCTGGGCTTCTTTCAACTCCTGCTCACGTTCGGCAACCTTGCTCTGTTTATCCGCGATGTTCTGCTGGCGATCGGCCTGCAAACTGGCTTCGGTACAGTGCGTCTGTACTTCGTTCAGGGCTTTTTTCAAGCCTGCTACGCGGTGGTTGTTACCGTGCTGAGTGGCGTAATCGATCTGTGTCTGGATCTCTTGAGCTTTCCCTGCGCAGGTTTCTATTGCCGCCTGTGAAAGTGCGGAAAGCGTAAGCAGGGGAAGTGCCAGTAACAGCGAGTGGCGTAATTTCATGGTTTCAATTCCTTATTGCGGGGAGACAACGTTATGTCTCCCGGTTTCCTGCTGCCCGAAGGGCAGTGCGACAGGTGGCTGACCCGTGCTGGTATACAGCTTAGTCATAAATTGCGGCTAACCCCAAAAATTCAATCAGGATTGTTGATTGACTGCTGAATAATTGGCCAATGGTGTGGAGTGGGGTAATCCCTTCAATAAGAAAGAATTATCCCAGATTAAGTGGGGCGCGTGCAAATTTCCGTACCCAATTGCTGGGTGCCGGAGTGTCACTCAGGGCAATGGTATAGCCCGGCGGCAAAATGGTTTGCAGGGCTTCCCGGGCCAATAATTGCTGTTCTGGTGAGTCCAGGCGGATCACCAGACCATCGGCTGCCGGTGTGATGCTTTTGATACGGATACCGCGCTCGTCCAAGCGCTGGTAGACATAAAACCCATCAGGTAACGACAGGCCCTGTTGAGCTACGCGAATACGCAGCTCGTTTTCCGTACGTAAGAGGTACGGCAACAGAATGGCGGCTATTGCCATCAGTGCCAAGGTCAACATCACCGCGAATTGCCAGCGTGGGCGTTTGCTTGTCACACGCCTTTTCCTTGATCACCGGAACGCTTCTTACGCCATAGCACCACCAGGGAACCAACCAGCCCGACCACCAGCAGCACCAGCGGCAACATCATCAGGCCAAACATCAGTTGGTCTTCGTATTTACGGAACATGGGGGTTTTCCCCAGGGCAAAACCAACAGATACCAGGATCAATACCCACAATAATCCGCTGACCCAGTTGAAGAACTGGAAACGTGCATTACTCAGACCGGACAAACCGGCGATGGTTGGCAACAGCGTACGCACGAACGCCAGGAAACGCCCGACCAACAGCGCTGAAAGGCCGTGGCGGTGGAACAATTGATGAGCGCGTTGATGATAATGTGCCGGCAGGTGTGATAACCAACTCTGTACCGTTGGCGTATTGCCTAGCCATCGGCCCTGTATGTAACTGACCCAGCACCCCAGGCTGGCTGCAGTGGTCAGGATAAAGATGGTGACGGGGAAGTTCATGGTGCCTTTGGCTACCAACACGCCGACCAGGATCAGCAGGCTGTCGCCAGGCAGGAAAGCGGCGGGTAGCAGGCCATTTTCCAAAAACAGGATCATAAACAGCAAGACATAAAGCGTCCAGACCAGCGAGGGGTTAGCCAGCGTTTCGAAGTCTTGCTGCCATAAGGCATCCAACAGTTGCTTAATGATGTCCATCCGGTGTTCCTAAAAAAACGTCATTGTTTATTTTCGTTCAGCGGCAGGGCGGCGGTAAGCTCGCTAAGGGCCAAGTTGCTGAAGATGATGAAACGGTGTTGCTTTATTCGTTAGTTCTCATGGGTGCGACACCGGGTTATGAGTAATACGTCAGCGAGCCACGGTAGAGTATGTTGCTTTCTTTCCAACCTCCGAGCCTGCTTTGTTGCTGTGGGGAGTGCAGCGTCCAGTTGACCTGCTGAAGCCGGTTGGGGGCCGGAGTCGCTGGCAGCCATTGAGGGCGCAGGGGATAGCCCAGATCCGTAGCTAGAGTATAGGCCGGAACCAGCAGAGAAGGAGCAAGCAACGAGCCGGGGCAGGAGTGTACCCGGGGTAACAGCAGCAGTAACTTGCCTGGGGGCTTGCGCTGGAGGGCACTGGGTGAGCGGTAAGCGTGATCGTAAGAGGAAATGACCAACTCACCATTTGATACCTGGGCTGTCAACACGGTGGGAACGGCGGCGGTTTGTTCGGCGTAAAGCTGTTGGCCGGAGACCGAACCGGCCCAGCAAAAAAGAGCAATAAGCATGGCAAACAACCAGCGCATGTATTCGCGTTCCGCCCCCAAAGCCAGCAGGTAAAAAAGAGCTCTAACTCTACCAAAATAGCAGGATTGGCAACAGGGAAATCTACGCTGCTGAAGGTGAAATGTTACGCGATGGGCGGCTGTATCAGGATCGATTCAGCCGTTTTTACAATACCTGACATTTGACAAGATTTTCTGACGGTTAAACGCTATTTGACGCTGGTGGCGAGGTTGTCCAGATGGATCACCGGATTCTCGGCAAACAGATAGCGATCGGCGTTGTATTCGAAGTCGTCGGTAGTGGCGTTAAACAGCATTTGCTTGGTGTTTTCCAGGTGCTGCCACATCGCCAGCTTGGCCCCGTGTGGATCCTTGCGCATCAACGCCTTGAGGATCTCATCGTGGTCGTCACACCAACTGGCGATCGAACGCTCATCAATGTGCTCGTGCAGCTTGATCCAGTATGGGTTGCTGATGCGCTGAACCCACATTTTTTCCACGATAGTTGCCATGGCGGTGTTTTGGGTCGCCAGTGCCACCTGAACGTGGAATTTGAGATCCCACTGCGAATCGCGGAAACGGTCTTCTTTGCGTGCCTGCTCCTGGATCTCCATCAGATGAACAATATCCTGCTTGGTCACCTGGGTGGCGGCGAACTCGGCGATATTGCTTTCGATCAACTGGCGTGCCTGCAACAGTTCAAAAGGCCCGGCGGTGGCGAATTCGATGCTGTCGCCCGGCACTACCAGGTTTTTCTGCTGGTTGGAAATTACATGGATCCCCGAACCTTTGCGCACCTCTACGTAACCTTCTACTTCCAGCATGATAATCGCTTCACGCACCACGGTGCGGCTGACGTTCATCTCTTCAGCAATATAACGTTCGGCCGGCAGCTTCTCTCCAACTGGATAAACTCCCCTTCAATGCGCCGTTTAAGTTCGGCTGCCAATTGCTGATAAAGGCGTCTGGTTTCAGTGAATTCCATAGTGAATGCTCTGCGGTAGGAGGGCGTAATGCCATAAGACCTGTTATACCACTTATCCGCAGTTGCTGCCAGTGAGTCCGATGTAAAAAGCCCGGCACAGAGGCCGGGCTACGGGGATTAACTGCTGGCATTTGCCGTTTGTAATCGCTCCTCTTCCAGCTCTGAAACCGGCCGGTTTTGCAGCACGGTCCAGATCACCACTGCGGCCAGAATATCGAATACCGACAGGGCGGCAAACAGTGGGCTGAAACCGATGGTATCGGCCAAGGCGCCGACCACCAGGGCGAACATGGTGCTCGCGGTCCATGCGGCCATGCCAGTCAGGCCATTGGCGGTGGCGACTTCGTTACGGCCAAACACGTCTGATGACAGCGTAATCAACGCGCCGGAAAGCGCCTGATGGGCAAAGCCCCCACACACAGCAGGGCGATTGCGACATAAGGGCTGGTGAACAAACCGATCATGCCTGGGGCAATCATCAAAATTGCGCCCATAGTGACGACCAGTTTACGGGAAACGATCAGGTTGACCTTGAAGTGCTTTTGGAAGAACGGTGGCAGATAACCGCCAAGGATGCAGCCGAAATCGGCGAACAGCATTGGCATCCAGGCGAACATGGCAATTTCTTTCAGGTTAAAGCCATAAGCCTTGAACATAAACAATGGGATCCAGGCGTTGAAGGTCCCCCAAGCGGGTTCTGCCAGGAAACGTGGCAGGGCGATCCCCCAGAATTGGCGGTTACGCAGGATCTGCCAGGCAGACATTTTTTGGAGTTGCTGGTCTGATGATGGGCTTCCTGACCATCCAGAATGTAACTGCGCTCTTCGTTGCTGAGTTTCTTCTGGTCTTTCGGATGTTTGTAGAAGATCAGCCAGCAGATGGCCCAGATCAGGCTCAGGACCCCGGTGATGATAAACGCCATTTCCCAGCTGTGCGCCACAATGGCCCAGACCACCAAGGGGGAGCGAGCATCGCGCCAACCGATGAACCCACGTTAAAGTAGCCTACGGCGATGGAGCGTTCTTTGGCCGGGAACCATTCACTACTGGCTTTCAGACCTGCGGGGATCATGGCGGCTTCTGCCATACCGACTGCACCACGGGCCATGGCCAGACCAACCCAACTGTTAGCCAGCGCGGTACCCATACAGAATATGGCCCACAGGATGGCAAACATCGCATAACCGATTTTCGTGCCGAGCACATCAAGTATATAACCTGCTACTGGCTGCATCAGGGTATAACAGGCCGAATAAGCGGCAACAATATAGGAATACTGCTGTGTCGTGATCCCCAGTGTTCCTTCCAGCGTGGGGGCTGCGACGGACATCGCGTTGCGGGTCAGATAACCAAGCACGGTGCCGATGGTCACCAGGCCGATCATATACCAGCGTAACCCTTTAATTTTACGCATCCCAAATCTCTCCCAGTCTTGATTCGTGCCACCGGTTGGCCCGTGGCGGTCGTGGTGGTTTCCTTCAACATATTGCCGATATTTCGATTATCGACGCTGCCCTGCGCGTTGCCGTAGTGAGTTGCTGAAAACCACTAGCAGGGTGGCAGGACAATAACTTGTCATACAGATTTAAAAGTTGAGTGACATCACAAAAGCCATTATTTTATTAAGTGATAATGAAGCCTCGCATGCAGCAATGGTTTAAACAGATTTTGCCGGTAAAGTCCGCTTTAATGCCTATTCAAGGGATAAGCCAAGGTGATAAAGTATTAGACGTTGCGCTTAATTGGTGTAATAACTTTGGTGAGTTAACTGCAAGGTAAGCCAGGATATAAGGTGAGGAACCCGATATGGCCCAGTTTTTGAGCGATGATTTTTTGTTAGACAGTGAATTTGCCCGCCGTCTTTATCACGATTACGCGGCAGATCAGCCGATTTTCGACTATCACTGCCATCTGCCACCACAACAGATTGCCGAAAATTATCGTTTCCAGAATATGTACGATATTTGGCTAAAAGGGGATCACTATAAATGGCGTGCGATGCGTACCAATGGCGTCGCGGAGCGGCTTTGTACCGGTGATGCAACCGATCGTGAGAAATTCGATGCCTGGGCTGCGACGGTGCCGCATACCATTGGCAACCCGCTTTATCATTGGACTCACCTGGAATTACGCCGCCCGTTTGGTATCACCGGCAAGCTCCTTTCTCCAACCACAGCGGATGAAATCTGGCAGCGTGGCAATCAGTTACTGGCTCAGGACGCATTCAGCGCCCGTGGCATCATGCAGCAGATGAAAGTGAAAATGGTGGGGACTACTGACGATCCGATCGACGATTTGCGCCACCATAAAGCCATTGCTGAGGATGGCAGTTTCGATATCAAGGTGTTGCCAAGCTGGCGGCCAGACAAAGCATTCAACATCGAAGCCGCAGGGTTTAATGACTATATACAACAGCTGGAAGCTGCTGCGGATACTGCCATTGGCCGTTTTAGCGATCTGCGGGATGCGCTGATAAAGCGCATGGATCATTTTGCGGCACACGGCTGCAAGGTTGCCGATCACGCTTTGGATGTGGTGGTTTACGGCGAAGCCGATGAAGCCACGCTGGATAACATTCTGGCACAACGCCTCAGCGGTAAGCTGCCGACCCCACAGGAGGTAGCGCAGCTCAAGACCGCCGTCCTGCTGTTGCTGGCCGCTGAATATCAGCGCCGCGAATGGGTACAGCAATATCACATTGGCGCATTGCGTAATAACAACAGCCGGATGTTTAACAACATCGGGCCGGATATTGGTTTTGACTCCATTAACGACCAGCTTCTGGCGGAGCCACTGTCACGTTTGCTGGATGCTCAGGCCAAACAGGGGTCCCTGCCAAAAACCATTCTTTACTGCCTCAACCCACGGGATAACGAAGTGATCGGCACCATGGTCGGCAACTTCCAGGGGAAGGCACGCCAGGCAAGATGCAGTTTGGCTCTGGTTGGTGGTTTAACGATCAGAAAGACGGCATGCAGCGCCAGATGACCCAGTTGGCCCAGCTCGGGTTACTCAGCCGTTTTGTCGGCATGTTGACCGACAGCCGTAGCTTCCTTTCCTATACGCGACATGAATACTTCCGCCGTATTCTTTGCCAGATGATAGGTCGCTGGGTGGAAGATGGCGAGGCACCGGCAGATATTGCCTTGCTGGGTGAGATGGTGAAAAACATCTGCTTCGACAACGCCAAACACTATTTCGCTATCGAATTAGCGTAGTTATTGCTCAAGGTTGGTTTATGCAAAGCATCATAAAGATCCATACAACAGATAATGTGGCGGTAGCGCTGCGTGATTTGGCCGCCGGTGAGCAGCCAACATGGGATGGCCAGGTAATTATGCTGGCGCAGGACGTCGCACGGGGGCACAAGTTTGCTCTTGAACCGATCGCGGCTGGCGGCATGATCGTCAAGTATGGTTTACCCATCGGGCATGCCTTGGTGGCTATCGCACCGGGTGAGCATATTCATTCGCAAAACGCCAAAACCAACCTGAGCGACCTCGATAGTTATCAGTATCAGCCGGAATTCCAGACCTTACCGGCGCAGGCGGCCGATCGTGAAGTGCAGATCTATCGGCGCAGCAATGGCGAGGTCGGGATCCGCAATGAATTGTGGATAATCCCGACCGTGGGGTGTGTCAACGGAATTGCACGTCAGATCCTGCAGCGTTTTCTGAAAGAGACCGGTGAAGCGGAAGGGATCGACGGCGTGCATCTGTTCAGCCATCCGTTCGGCTGTTCGCAACTGGGCCAGGATCATGAGAATACCCGCACCATGCTGCAAAACATGGTGCGCCATCCGAATGCCGGCGCGGTATTGGTGATTGGGCTGGGTTGTGAGAACAACCAGGTGGATGCCTTCCGCAGTACGCTGGGTGAGTTTGACGAACAGCGGGTGCGTTTTATGGTCTGCCAGCAGCAGGATGATGAAGTGGCCGACGGATTGACGCAGTTGCATGAGTTATATCAGATCATGCGCGATGATCGTCGCCAATCGGGCAAGCTGAGTGAACTGAAGTTCGGTTTGGAATGCGGGGGATCTGACGGTTTGTCGGGCATTACCGCTAACCCTTTGCTGGGGTGTTTCTCAGACTATGTGATCGCCAATGGCGGGACTACGGTACTGACAGAAGTGCCTGAAATGTTCGGCGCCGAGCGGATCCTGATGAGCCGTTGCCGCGACGAAGGCACTTTTGAAAAAACCGTCGACATGGTTAACGATTTCAAACAGTACTTTATTGCTCATAACCAACCGATTTACGAAAACCCTTCACCGGGCAACAAAGCCGGGGGCATTACTACGCTGGAGGAGAAATCCCTCGGTTGTACCCAGAAAGCCGGGCAGAGCCAGGTAGTGGATGTTTTGAAGTATGGCGAACGCCTGCGCCAGCCGGGGTTGAATTTGCTTAGCGCACCAGGCAACGATGCGGTTGCCACCAGTGCGCTGGCTGGAGCGGGTTGTCACATGGTGTTATTCAGCACCGGGCGAGGGACGCCTTACGGCGGGTTTGTGCCGACGGTGAAGCTGGCAACCAATTCGGAATTGGCCGCTAAAAAACCCCATTGGATTGATTTTGATGCGGGCCGCCTGATCCACGGTTTGCCGATGCCACAGATGCTGACGGAATTTGTCGATATGATCGTGGACATTGCCGATGGCAAACCGGCGCGCAATGAAGTGAATGACTTCCGCGAATTGGCCATTTTTAAAAGCGGGGTCACGTTGTAAAGCATTGCGGGCAGGAGTAGCATAAAACGGCGTTTTACTTCCGATGCCTTGCTATTGCCGTCCCAGGATCCCCTAATGACGTTTTATTGGTTTGCGCAGGCCGTTGGCGTGCTGGCTTTTTTGTTGGCATCACCAGCTTTTTCAATCGCGATGACCAGCGCTTCAAACTGCAACTGTCGGGCTACAGCCTGATTATCGGCATCCATTTCCTGATGATGGGGGCCAGTGCAGCAGGGAGCAGCGCACTGCTCAGCGCCTGCCGCAACCTGATCTCCATGCGGACCCGCAGCCTGTGGGTGATGTGGATATTCATCACCCTCACGCTGATCATCGGTTTATCCCATTTCAAATACTGGATTGAACTGCTGCCGATCTGCGGCACGACCGTCAGCACCTGGGCCTTGTTCCGCACCCGCGGTTTAACTACTCGCTGCGTGATGTGGTGCTCAACCGCCTGTTGGGTAACACACAACATCTGGCTGGGCTCGATTGGCGGTTCATTGATCGAAGGCAGTTTCCTGCTGATGAACGGCTTCAACATTATCCGCTTCCGCCGCTTGCAGTTACGGGGTATCGACCCTTTTGCGGTCGAAAAAAGGCGCCCGTCGGGCGCCTGGCGAAAGAGGGCTAACCCTTAACGCATCTTCAGTGGATCTTCATTGGCCAAACGCTGGTCTTCTGCCTGGCAGGCCGCTGCAGTGAACAGCACATCGGTGGAGGAGTTCAGCGCGGTTTCCGCCGAATCCTGCAACACGCCAATGATAAAGCCGACGGCAACGACCTGCATCGCTACGTCGTTTGGAATACCGAACATATTACAGGCCAGCGGGATCAGCAGCAGGGAGCCGCCAGCGACGCCCGAGGCACCACAGGCGCAGATCGCCGCTACCACGCTCAGCAGCAGTGCGGTTGGCACATCCACCGGAATACCCAGCGTATGCACTGCCGCCAGCGTCAGCACGGTGATGGTGATCGCCGCGCCGGCCATATTGATGGTTGCCCCCAGCGGGATGGAAACCGAATAGGTATCTTTGTTCAGATTCAGCTTCTTGCTCAGCTCCATATTCACCGGAATATTGGCGGCGGAACTGCGGGTAAAGAAGGCGGTGACGCCGCTTTCACGCAGGCAGGTGAATACCAGCGGATAAGGGTTACGGCGGATTTTCCAGTACACGATCAGCGGGTTGAGCACCAAAGCGACAAAGAGCATGCAGCCGATCAGCACCATCAGCAACTGTGCATAACCCCACAGTGCGCCGAAGCCGGTTTCTGCCAGCGTGGAGGCTACCAGACCAAAGATACCCAGCGGGGCGCAGCGGATCACCGCACGAACCACTAAGGTAACGGCATTCGACATGTCATTGATCAGTAATTTTGTGCTGTCAGATGAATGGCGAAGTGCCAGGCCCATGCCGACAGCCCAAGCCAGAATACCGATGTAGTTGGCGTTGATCAGCGCATTGAATGGGTTGGCCACCACGCTCATCAGCAAGCCTTTGAGCACTTCAACAATCCCACCAGGCGGGTTGATATCCGTGTTGCCCACGACCAACACCAGCGTTGAAGGGAAAATAAAGCTGAATACCACCGCTGTCAGAGCCGCCGCAAACGTTCCCAGCAGATACAGGAACAGGATGGGGCGGATATTGGTTTTCTGGCCCTGTTGGTGATTGGCGATGGAGGCCATTACCAGCACCAGAACCAGCAGTGGAGCGACGGCTTTCAATGCACCGACGAACAGTGCACCAAGCAGGCCAATGGCAGTGGCAGCTGCGGGTGACACCAGTGCCACCACAATACCAGCCACCAGGCCGACCATTATTTGTTTAACCAGACTGCCCTGAGTGATTCTTACTAATAGTTTATTCATGTGCTCTTGCGTTTCCGCTTCCCTAAAAATGACATACAGAACATTGCACCTCGGCAGGAACGCTGCCGGGTAATTTATAGTCGTGTCTGTAACTAAGTGTGTTTGCTTTGCCAGTATTCAGCAAACGATGAGGCTTGAAAAGAGGGGAAGATGAAATTACGTGCGCGGATTAACTCTATATAACATATCGATTACATTTGTGTGATCGCAATAACATTTGGCGATCCTGGCTAATTGCCAAACAATCGCGGGGCGGCTAGCGCCCCGGATAATACATTATGACGTCTGGTTGGATTTGACGTCATTGCGGTGGTTAATCCAGGCGTTGATCAGCAACGTCAGCACCAGGATACCCGCCACTACGCCCAGAGAGATAGCGATCGGGATGTGGTAGAAATCGACGATGAGCATCTTGACCCCGATAAACACCAGGATCGCCGACAGGCCATATTTCAGCATCGAGAAACGCTCTGCGACGTTAGCCAGCAGGAAATACATGGCGCGCAGGCCCATGATGGCAAACAGGTTGGAAGTCAGCACGATAAACGGATCGGTAGTGACGGCGAAAATTGCCGGGATACTGTCGACGGCAAAGATAACGTCGCTCAGTTCCACCAGGATCAGCACCAATACCAGCGGCGTAGCAAACAGCAGGCCGTTGCGGCGCACGAAGAAACGCTCACCTTCCAGGTTGTCGGTCATCCGCAGGTGGCTGCGCAGCCATTTCACCAGCGGTTTATCACCGATAGCTGCGCCATCCTCTTTTGCCATGGCCATCTTGATACCGGTAAACAGCAGGAACGCACCGAACAGGTACAGCAACCAGGCAAATTGGGAAATCAGCCAGCTACCCGCGAAGATCATGATAGTACGCAGGACGATAGCGCCCAATACTCCGTAGATCAGCACGCGGCGCTGCAAATTGTTTGGCACGGCAAAATAGCTGAACAGCATCAACCAGACGAAGACGTTGTCGATCGCCAACGCTTTTTCAATCAGGTAACCGGTCAGGAAGGCGAGCGCCTGAGTATCTGCCACTGCGCGTCCGGCGGTTTCACTCAGGTAATACCAGAAGCCAAGATTGAACAGCAACGCCATGCTCACCCACACCAGTGACCAGCAGGCAGCCTGCTTGAGCGTCATGGTCTGTGCGCCTTTACGGCCTTGCAGCAGCAGGTCAATGGCAAGCATCACGATTATGATGGCGGCAAAACTGCCCCATAACCAAGGTGTGCCAACGGTATTCATCATCAGGGGTATCCTTCAAAAAACAAAAACGGCCAACGTCGGAAGACGCTAGCCGCTCTGTGAACGCTGCAAGCAAACCTCGCCTTCCGGCAAGGTCTCACTTACAACGTTGATGAAGGTGATGACACCTTGAACATCAGGTTGCCCGGTAACCGGATGCTTGCGCATCGTAATGACGATTAACCGGCAATGAAGTTACTCCCCTTTGCAGCGCAGAAAGTAATGCAAAATGTGTCGGCGGTCAACTTTTTAAAATGCTACCCGGCTAATGATTGCTGCGCCCCAAGACTGACGACAAAGCCTTGCAGCAGCAACTGGCTGAACGGCGTATCGCTAACCTGTTGCTGCTTAAGGCGATAAACCTGCTGGTTGGCAGGATCCAGCTCGCCGAGCCAGCTTAGATAGCGTTGCATCACCGCACCGTTGAATTCTGGATGGAACTGGGTGGTCAGGGCATTATCGCCATAGCGCAGGATCTGATTGGCATCCTGCGGCGAACTGGCCAGCGTTTCGGCCCCAGGCGGGGGGTCAGCACGCTTTGCGAATGGATCAGGTTGGCTTTGAAACGTGGGGGCAGCATTGCCAGGCGTCTATCGCTGCTGCCTGCTGGCAGCAGCTCAATTTCAATCGTGCCCACTTCCATCCCTTGCGGGTGGTAACCCACTTCGCCGCCCAGGGCGTGGGCGAGAAGCTGGTGGCCGTAACATACGCCAAAGATAGGTAGCCTGATGTGCATTGCCTGGCGCAGCCACTCTGCAGCCTGCTCGCTCCAGGGCAATCGTTCGGTCACCATCGCCGGGGAGCCGGTGATCACCACGCCGCAGTAGCTTTCCGGCGGCAATAACGCTTCCCCGGCAGGAAGATGCACGATATGCACGCGATCGGTGGCGATATTACCTTGTTGCAGGAACATTTGGTCAAAGTTGGCCAATTCCTGCTGAATAGCCTGCGGTGCGTCACCGGTTTGCATCAAGAGCAGCGGTTTCATCTTATTCTCCGTCGGCGGGGAATATCACGCCGGTCTGGCGGCGGATCTCGGTCAACAGACTGGCGACGATCAGCGAGTTTTCCAGCCCAATATGCTCAACCTGCTGTTTTTCCACCAGGCCAGCAAACACTTCCGCTTCATACAGCATGGTATTGATATGTTGCGGCTGGGTCAGAACCTGGCGATTTTCGCCACGCGGCGTCAGCACCACCTCTTGGGTCTCGGAGATCTTTTCAATCACCAGCGTACCTTCTTCACCCTGGATCTCGCTTGGAATATCCGAGTTGCTGACCTTGGAATGGCTGATAATAACGTCAAAATCACCGTAGTTCAGGCAAACGCTGCCGTGGGCATCTACCCCGGTATCCAACAATGCTGCGCTGGCCAGCACGGTTTTTGGTGCACCAAACAACACCACGGCACTGGCCAGGCAATAATAGCCAATATCCATGATCGAACCGTTGGAAAACTGTGGGTTGAAGGTGTTCGGGTTTTCACCTGCCAGATAACGCGGATAGCGGGATGAATACTGGCAATAATTGAGGAAGGCTTTACGCAGCTTGCCAAGCTTGGGTAACGCCTGCTGCAAAGCTATAAAGTTTGGTAAGTGGGCACTTTTGAACGCTTCGAACAGCACCACCTGGTTTTCCCGTGCGCAGGCCACCAGCTTTTCCACCTCGCGCAGGTTGGAAGCCAGCGGCTTTTCGCAAATCACATGCTTTTTATGGCTGAGGAACAGCAGGGATTGTTGGCAATGCAGAGAGTTGGGGCTAGCGATATATACCGCGTCGATAACGTCGGATTGCGCCAGGGCTTCCAGCGAGTCAAAAAAGTGTTCAACCGGGTAATTCACGCCAAACGCCTGTGCCTGGTCCAGCTTACGCGAGTAGATAGCGGTCAGTTTCATTTTGCCGCTTTCATGGGCAGCATCGATAAAGCGTTCGGTAATCCAGTTGGTACCAACAACGGCAAAGCGAATCATAGGTCACTCCGGTTCCCACGAGGAAATAGCTTGGAGAACCAGATTATCACGCCGAAATCATTAGGCGAATAATTGATTAAAAAAGCTGCCTATTCATAGAGTTGGCCAAACAGCGATAAATGGGTCAGGTACAGGCGGGTATCAAATTCCAACTGGTGATAGCGGGGTTCCATATGGCAGCACAGGCTATAGAATGCCTTGTTGTGGTCTTTTTCTTTCAGATGAGCCAGTTCATGAACCACGATCATGCGCAGAAAGGGTTCCGGAGCATTTTTAAATACCGTTGCCACGCGGATCTCGGCTTTGGCCTTCAGTTTGCCACCCTGCACCCGGGAAATGGCGGTATGCATGCCCAGTGCGTGTTTCATCACCTGGATCTTGCTGTCGTAGGCCACTTTGCTCAGCGGTTGGGCATTGCGCAGATACTGGTTTTTCAAATCGACGGTAAACTGATAAAGCGATTTGTCAGTGGTGCAGTCATGAACCTGCGGGTAGCGTTGCAACAGCACCTCCCCCAGCCGTTGCTGTTTGATCAGTTGCTGCACCTGCGTTTGCAGGTGGTCTGGATAGCCTTGCAGGTAGGTCAGATCGGGCATGTTGTTCAGTATTCAGTGCTAAACCGGGGCGGGTATTGTATGACGTTTTTTCATTCAAATCCCGTAAAGGGTAATTAATCCCAAAAAACATTTTACTGATGAGCGTTTTTAGGGGATAAACAGCCCAAATTTATCAGTCAGGAGGGGCAATGAGCCAACTCGATCTGGGAACACAGCAACTTGAGCTGGAGCGTTATCCCCAACAGGAAGAATCCACCCAATTACAGGCGTGGGAAGCGGCAGACGAATATCTTCTGCAACAGCTTGAAAATGTAGCTATCGGTGAGCGCCCGGTGCTGATTTTCAATGACAACTTCGGCACATTGGCCTGTGCCCTGCACGGTTTTAAACCTTACAGCATCAGTGATTCATACATGAGCCAACTGGCAACCCGCCATAATCTCGTGCTGAATGAACTGGACGTTGAGCAGGTCACTCTACAAGACAGCCTGGCCAGCCTGCCTGCCAACCCGGCGGTAGTGCTGATGCGTATTCCAAAAGCGCTGGCATTGCTGGAGCAGCAACTGCGGGCGCTGCGTGAAGTCGTCGCGCCGGATACGCTGATCGTGGCCGGTGCCAAAGCGCGCGACGTCCACACCTCGACCATGCAGGTATTTGAGCGGGTGCTTGGCCCAACGCGCACCAGCCTGGCTTGGAAGAAAGCCCGCCTGATTTATTGCCAGGTAGCCGACATCGTGCCACCGGTGGTACCGCAAACCACCGACTGGCTGCTTGATGGCACCGATTGGATGATCCACAACCATGCCAACGTGTTCTCACGGGGCGGTCTCGATATCGGGGCGCGTCTGTTCCTGGAACATCTGCCGCATGATTTAAGCGGCCATATTGTCGATCTCGGTTGTGGCAACGGCATTCTCGGTATGCAAGCGCTGGTGCAGAACCCGCAAGCGCAGATGACCTTCATCGATGAGTCTTATATGGCGGTGGCATCCAGCGAGCTGAATGTGGCACATAACCTGCCACAAGAGATGGATCGCTGCCAGTTTGAAGTGAACAATTCGCTGGCAGGCATTGAGCGTGAGAGCGTGCGTGCGGTGCTGTGTAACCCGCCGTTCCATCAGCAGCATGCGATCACCGATCACACCGCCTGGCAAATGTTCTGCGATGCCAAGCGTTGCCTGCAAGTGGGGGGCGAGTTGTATATCGTCGGCAACCGCCATCTGGATTACTACCAAAAGCTGCGGCGCCTGTTCGGCAACTGCACCACGGTGGCCTCGAACCAGAAGTTTTTGATCCTCAAAGCGACCAAATCTGGTGCGCGGTATTAATGAATAATAAGGGGCGCAGCTGAATCAGGCTGCGCCCAATTATTCAGATCGCCATCGCCAGCCGCGTCCCCTGATCGATAGCGCGGCGGGCATCCAGCTCGGCGGCCACATCGGCACCGCCAATCAGGTGTACAATTTTCCCCATCTCCAGCAGCGGTTGCTGTAATTCACGACGCGGCTCCTGCCCGGCACAAATCACCACGCTATCTACCGGCAAGCAGCTCTCCTGCTCGGCTCGGAGGATATGCAAACCTTCATCGTCAATACGTTGATAATTCACGCTGTTAAGCATTTTTACGCCGCGTGCCGCCAGGCTGGCGCGATGGATCCACCCGGTGGTTTTCCCCAAGCCTTCACCCACTTTGCTGGTTTTACGTTGTAACAGGAATATCTGGCGCGGTGCCGTGGTTACCGTTGGCCCTTGTGCGCTCAAGCCGCCACGCTGGCTAAACTGCGGGTCGATTCCCCACTCGTGGTTGAACGCTTCCTGATCCAGACTGCTGGAGGTACCGTGCTGGCTGAGGTATTCGGCGGTGTCGAAGCCGATGCCGCCGGCTCCGATGATGGCTACCCGCTGGCCAACCGGTTTTTTATCACGCAGAACGTCCAGGTAGCTCAACACCTTGGCATGTTCGATACCCGGTATTGCTGGCATGCGCGGCACTATGCCGCAGGCGAGGATCACCTCATCGAAATCGGCCAGATCCTGAGCCTGCACCTTTTGCCCTAACTTTAGCTCTACTTCATTGAGTGCCAACTGGCGGCGGTAATAGCGTAATGTCTGGTGGAACTCTTCTTTGCCGGGGATCTGTTTGGCGATATTAAACTGACCGCCAATCTGATCGGCGGCGTCGAACAGGGTGACCAGGTGCCCACGGCTGGCGGCAGTAGTAGCGAAAGCCAACCCGGCAGGCCCGGCTCCCACCACAGCCAGTTTTTTCGGTTTTGCCGTGGCAACCAGCGGCATTTCGGTTTCGCGGCAGGCGCGTGGGTTCACCAGGCAAGAGGTGAGCTTGCCTTCAAAAATCTGGTCCAGGCAGGCCTGGTTGCAGCCAATGCAGGTGTTGATTTCATCTGCTCGTCCTTCGGCCGCTTTCTGCACAAATGCCGCGTCGGCCAGGAAGGGGCGTGCCATGGAAACCATATCGGCACAGCCATCAGCCAATACCTGCTCCGCCACTGCCGGGTCGTTGATACGGTTGGTGGTGATCAGCGGGATCCGCACCTTACCCATCAATTTGCGCGTCACCCAACTGAACCCGGCGCGCGGCACCATAGTTGCGATAGTGGGGATCCGCGCTTCATGCCAGCCGATCCCGGTGTTGATCAGCGTGGCGCCAGCCTGTTCGATAGCAACAGCAAGCTGTTCGATCTCCTGCCAACTGGAGCCATCCTCCACCAGATCGAGCATCGAAAGGCGATAGATCAGAATAAATTCCGGGCCCGTTGCCTGGCGTACGGCGCGTACAATCTCAACGGCGAAACGCATGCGGTTACTGAAGCTGCCACCCCATTGATCGTTGCGCTGGTTGGTGCGTGCCACCAGGAACTGGTTGATCAGATAACCTTCAGAGCCCATGACTTCCACACCGTCATAACCGGCCTGTTGCGCCAAGGCCGCACAGTTGGCGAAATCGGTGATGGTCTGCTCAACCTCCTGTTCGCTCAACGCTGTCGGGCTGAAAGGGTTGATAGGAGCCTGTAGCGCAGACGGGGCTACGGGCTGCGGCTGGTAGCTGTAGCGCCCGGCATGCAGGATTTGCAGGGCAATCTTGCCCCCGGCCCGATGGACCGCATTGGTTACGATCTGGTGATGAGCTACCTGCTGCGGCTGGCTCAGGGTAGATCCACCGCGATAAACCACCCCTTTTTCATTGGGTGCGATACCGCCGGTGACGATCAGGGCGACACCGGCAGCGGCGCGCTCGGCATAAAATGCGGCCATGCGCTCCGGGCCATTGGGGAGTTCCTCCAGGCCGGTATGCATCGACCCCATCAGCACCCGGTTTTTCAGCTTGGTGAAGCCGAGGTCCAACGGGGCCAGTAGGTGAGGGTAAGCGCTCATTGCAGTCTCCAAATCGTATCCCCGTCGTCTTTCAAGCTGCAGCGTTGTTACCTGCACTTGCTCATCCCCAGTCACTTACCCAAAAGCAAGTTCCTGGGGATGAGCAAGCTTGTCGCCTAGCTGCAACGTGAAATCCATAGGGGATGAGTTGTTATAATTATAAACGACCTTGAAGTGGTCGGATGAGATCAATTTAGCCGTTGTCGCCGCACTTGGGAAACGCGGATGTGCTGAATGTGATAGACCTCATGGATCTGTGTTGCCGCTGGCTATTGATGCATAAGATTGGCTAATATCTACCCGATTTTTACCCGTTGCCTATCGGCAATCTGATCGCCAAAGGGTAAACATTCACTCTACTCTCTTTGCGGAATCATGACCGAGAATGAACAACTCCCCCTGTTGATATCGGGCCCCATGCCGAGCAAGCCAATGCTGCCTGGGAATGGTTTGATCTCGTTCAGGAGTGCTTATGGCTTATTTTGCGCAGTCCCCTTATTTCGTCCTACATCAATTAACCTGTCAGTTTGCCAATGGCGAAACGCTGTCTGGCCCACTTAATCTGGTTTTTGAACAACAACATTGTGGGCTGGTGGTCGCGCATGACGAGGATTTCCTGTGTGCGTTGAAACTGACTCGCCGCCTGCATTGAGAGAACGGGAACTGGGCGAAGGATTTCAGTTTTGGCACGACTCAGATCTATACTTAGGGTCATTTTGTGAGGTTTTGAGACTTTTGATATGACAGCAGTAGCAAAAGCCGCCGACGTAATTTATTACAACGGCACTATCTACACGGCGGATGCGGCAGACAGCATTTGCAGCGCGTTGGCGATAGGGCAGGGATACGTTCTTGCTGTAGGCAATGATGAGCAGTTGCTTGCTCTGGCAACGCCGACGACCGAACGGGTCGATCTGAACGGCAAAATGATGATGCCGGGCCTGATCGACAGCCATATGCATCCGTTCTGGGGCGGCAAGCAGCTTAAAGGTTGCAGCCTGCATTATGCGGCGCTGACGGTAGAGCAGACATTGCAGCATATTCAGGCGCACCTGGATAAATACCCGGCTCAGGATGACGAATGGTTGACGGTACGCGCCTGGCAGCGTCAGGCGATGATGCCGGTGGGGGCAGACATGAGCCGCGAACTGCTCGATAGCCTGAACACCAAACGCCCGGTGGCATTATTTGCCAATGATTGCCACACGCTGGCGGCCAACAGCCGTGCGCTGGAGATGCTGGGGATTGATGAACATACCCCCGTGCCGACAGACGGTAAGATCGCCCGCGATGCCACAGGCAAGCTGACTGGCATTTTGGAAGACGCCCCGGCGATGCGTGCTTTCGACAGTATCCCTTCCGGCACGGCAGAACAGAACGTGCAGGTGGCGGCCCATGTTCAGCAGGTACTGCATTCCCAGGGCGTGACCACGGTCATGGATACCCGGGTTTTTGCAGAGCAGCTTGAAGCCTTTGCTGCGCTGCGCGAACGCGGTGAACTGACGCTGCGTGTACTCGGTGCCAAAGAAGTGACCCCAGACAGCGTGCAAGGGCCGGAAGATGCCGCCCGCGCGGTGCAGGAAGTGGTTGCTTTCGCCAGGCAGTGGAGCAGCCAAGCCTGGACGCCACGAGCCGGTATTGCGGTCAATCATCTCAAGCTGTTTGTGGATGGAGTTCTGCAACCACCGACCATGACGGCGGCATTGTTAGAGCCTTATCTGGAACATCATGGTGAAAAGAGTGAACGCTATGGCGATCTCTATTTCACAACGCCGGTGCTGAACGCGCTGATGGTCGAATGTGGCCGTGCCGGTCTGCACCCGCATACTCACACGGTGGGTGACGGGGCAATCGAGCAGGTGCTGGACGCTGTTGAGCTGATGCGTGCCGCCTGCCCCGGCAAAGATATCCGCCCAGGGCTGGCGCATAACGAGCTGGTTGCGCCCCATCAATATGCGCGCTTTGCCGATCTTGGAGCCACTGCGGTGTTGTCATTCCAGTGGGCCGGATTGCCGGGGGTGTTGATTGATGAGGAACGGGAAATGCTGGGGGAAGAACGTTTCCCTCATCTGGAGCCTGCGGCCCGCTTCCTGGATGCCGGTGCGCGCCTGGCTTATGGCAGTGACTGGCCGATAGACCGCCTGGACGAATGGTATAACCTGCAGGTCGGAATGACTCGCCGTGCCTGGGATAGCGAAGGCAACCCCGCCGGGCCACGCCTGGATAACGATCGCGACCTGACACTGCTCGAAACGCTACGTGCAGCCACCATTGATGCGGCCTATATGATTGCCAAAGAGCAGTACATTGGTTCTCTGGAAGTGGGCAAATTTGCCGATGCGATTGTGCTGCACCATAATTTGTTTGAGCAACCAGCAGAAAAACTGTACCAAACCCGCATTGAGCGGACCTTGGTTGGTGGCCAGGTCATATACCAGGCTTAATCCAGGTTGTTTCCCGTGGGATGTTAGAGGCGTTGCATTGCAACGTCTCTAACGTATGACTTAAACAATAATTCAACGGGCTGGGATCCAGCTCGTTACCTATTGCCGTGCGCGGGAGTGAAAGTCGATTGTTCGCTTCCCCGGTAGCCTTTCTTGTGCCAGAATCCGTGCCCTTGATTTTTTCCGCAGCAAATAAATAGCCTATTGGGATTGGCCCTTAGTGGAGCTGAGCTGCGCCAGGAGATGATACGGTAATGCCGCAAAACATTCAGTTGCAACGAGTTCTTAAAACCCCTGCCCTGGTCGCGTTTGGTCTCGCCTACATGGTGCCGCTCGGTGTATTCACCACCTACGGGCAGGTTACCGTTCTAAGCCAGGGCCATCTGCCCGTCGCTTACCTGGTTACCATCGTTACCATCCTGTTTACCGCACTGAGCTATTGCCGGATGACCAACGCCATGCCGTTGGCTGGGTCGGCCTATTCTTACGTGCAGCGCAGCTTTGGGGGTAAAACCGGTTTCCTGGTGGGGTGGGCGCAGATCCTCGATTATCTGTTCCTGCCTATGCTTAATTATTTGGTTTTAGGTATCTTTTTGCACGAGGCATTCCCGTCGATCCCGGCTTACGTGTTTATTCTTGCTTCCATCGGCAGCGTCAGTGCGCTGAATATCCTCGGTGTACGTCTGTTAAGTTCGGTCAACTTCACGCTGATTGCCCTGCAGATGGTATTTATCGTGCTGTTTATCGTGCTGGCATTTAGCGATGCCGATCTCAGCCCGGAGGCGTTGATGAAGCCACTGCTGGTGGATGCCGGTGACTTCTCGGGGCTGATTGCCGGGGCCGCCGTGCTCTGTCTGGCATTCCTGGGGTTTGATGCCATTGCCACCATGGCAGAAGAGGCCGACGATGCCAAACGCACGCTGCCCCGCGCGATCCTGATCACCGTGATCAGTGCCGGTGCGATCTTTGTCGCCGTCTCTTATGCCGCGCATCTGGCTTATCCGGATTGGCAATCACTGATCCCCTATCAGGACACCTCCAGCCTGATTATCTCGGAACATGTTGGCGGCAAGTGGATGTACAACTTCTTTATGGCCACTTACCTGACCGGAGTGTATGCCTCTTCCATGAGTGCGCAGACCGGTGTTTCACGTATCTTTTACGCCATGGGGCGTGAGGGCGTGCTGCCGCGTAAGGTGTTCTTCCATCTTCATGCTCGTTTCCGTACGCCGTGGCGTGCGATTGTCTTTGTTGCCATCATCTCACTGCTGGCGCTGTGGATGGATTTGAGCATGGTGGTTTCGATGATCAGCTTCGGAGCGCTGGGGGCATTTACCTTTGTTAATCTCAGCGTGATCAAACACTTCCTGATTAACGAAAAGCGCCGTGGTCTGAACGCCATGTTCAAATACGGCCTATTGCCGCTGATCGGTTTTGGCATGTCGGTGTGGCTGTGGTTCAACCTCGATCCTGAAGCGCTGAAGGTCGGTTTTGCCTGGCTGTTTGCCGGTTTTCTCTATCTGCTGTGGCTGACCAAGGGGATGCGCAAGGCGCCTCCTGCCGTTGGCGATGATGATATTTCCCACCTGCTGTAACTCTTTTTCCAGCCGCGCTAAAACCTCTGCTCTCTTATCGGAGCGGGCAGAGGTAAACGTAAATCTCAGGTGTTTTCTGGCGGATTAATGCATTCCAGCAATACGCTGAATGCTGCCGCCATCTGCTCTTCAGGCACGCAGGCAAACCCCATCAGCAGGCCACGTCGGGCATTGGGCAGCATGTAATAACGCGATAATGCCCGCACCAATACCCCACGCTGATTTGCGGCTGTAGCGATAGCCACATCGTCGGTATCATCAGGCAGATTGAGGATCAAATGCAGCCCGGCGTTGCTGTTGAACTCGTTGAGCGCCTGTTTCCCCAGATGTTGCTCGATCAATGTGGTGAGGAACCCCCGTCTTTTGGCATACAGCAGGCGCATACGGCGAATATGTGCGGTGTAGTGGCCCTCCTGAATAAACTGCGCCAGTGCTGCCTGCATAATCAGGTGCCCGCCGCGGTAAAGCTCGGCGTGGGCCGTTTTCAACTGGCTCACCAAGGGTTTTGGCAATACCACGTAACCTAATCGCAGGGCCGGATAGAGCGTCTTGCTGAAAGTGCCGATGTAAATCACCGGTGCATCGGCTTCCAGCCCCTGCAAGGCGGGGATCGGCTGGCCGGAGAAGCGGAATTCACTGTCGTAATCATCTTCCACGATCCAACCACCGGCGGCCCGGGCCAGCGCCAGCAGCCGTTGCCGACGGGCCAGGCTCATTACCGAGCCCAAGGGATATTGATGCGAAGGGGTGACAAAAATCAGCCGGGGTAACCCCGCCGGTTGTTCCGGCGGCACCATGCCAGCTTCATCCACTTCCCACGGGCAAATATTCACATCGTTCATCCGCAAGATATTGCGGATGCCCCAGTAGCCCGGTTCTTCGATCCAGGCGTTATCGCCAGGATTGCACAGCATACGGGTCACCAGATCGATAGCCTGGTGAATACCTTCGGTAATCAGGATTTGTTCTGGCGAACAGCGTACCGAACGTGACACCCGCAGATAGTCCACCAGTGCATGTTGCAGTTCCGGGCTACCGCCCTGATTGCTGTAAGTCAGGCGTTGCGATGTCGGGCGGCGGCTGAGGCGGGTCTGGATCTTGCTGAAAATATGATGGGGAAAGGCATTAACGTCGGGCACTCCAGGAATAAAGGCTCCCCATTGTTTCGGGCTGGCGCTGGCATGTTGCAACAGCTGTGCGCCCCGTTGCGACAGCTCAACCTGCCGTTGCTCACCGTAACCGCTAATGGGATAGCTGGAAGTGGATAAACAGCTGTCGGGCACCGTTTCTGCGACGAAAGTTCCACTTCCCTGGCGTGAAAACACATATCCTTCAGCCAGTAATTGTTCATAAACGGTTAGCACCGTGTTGCGTGACAATCCTAGCTCCTGCGCCAGATCGCGTGAGGCAAGCAAGCGGCTGGCGGGGGGCAGGCTGCCGTCCAGAATGCTGGTGCGGATCGCATTATACAAACGCTTATGCAGTTTATCATCGGGCTGTTCGCCCAGACGCTGTAGCAACAGGTCACCGCTTAATGAACGCAATTGGATCCCTTAATTAATCGTAACTGGCACTAGATTATAGGGCCACATCCTGTGTAAATAAACGACATTGTTTCATACTTGTGAACAAAACTGACAACTGGCACCGCCCGGAGAGAACAGCATGAAAAACGCAGAATTGAATCAACGTCGTCTGGCCGCTACCCCACGTGGGATTGGCGTGATGTGTGGTTTTTACGCCGAGCGTGCAGAGAATGCCACTTTGTGGGATGTGGAAGGTAACGAAGTCATCGACTTCGCCTCGGGCATTGCCGTGCTTAACACCGGCCACCGCCATCCGACAGTGATCGCCGCGATTGAAAAACAGCTTAAGTCGTTCACTCACACCGCTTACCAGATTGTCCCTTACGAAAGCTATATTGCGTTGGCAGAGCGCATCAACCAGGTGGCCCCCATTGAAGGCACCTGTAAAACTGCCTTCTTCACTACCGGTGCCGAAGCCGTAGAAAATGCGGTGAAGATCGCCCGTGCTCATACTGGCCGCCCCGGTTTGATCACCTTTGGTGGCGGCTTCCATGGCCGAACCTACATGACCATGGCGCTGACCGGCAAAGTGGCCCCTTACAAACTGGGTTTTGGCCCGTTCCCTGGCTCGGTATTCCACGGCCAGTATCCTAATGCGCTGTATGGTGTTAGCACTGAAGACGCCATGAACAGCCTGGAGCGCATCTTTAAAGCCGACATCGATCCGCAGCAGGTGGCCGCAATTGTGCTGGAGCCGGTGCAGGGCGAGGGCGGCTTTAACGTTGCTCCGCCAGAGTTTATGCAGGCGCTGCGTACGTTGTGCGATCGCCATGGCATCCTGCTGATTGCCGACGAAGTGCAGACTGGCTTTGCCCGTACCGGCAAATTGTTCGCGATGGATCATTACGCGGTAAAACCAGACTTGATCACCATGGCGAAAAGCCTGGCTGGCGGTATGCCGCTGTCTGCCGTGGCAGGCCGTGCCGAGGTGATGGATGCCCCGGCACCGGGCGGGCTGGGTGGGACTTACGCCGGTAACCCACTCGCTGTGGCTGCCGCCCTGGCAGTATTGGATGTGATTGAAGAAGAACAGCTTTGCCAGCGCTCGCAGCGTTTGGGCCAACACCTGGTGGAAGTGCTGCAACAGGCCCGCAGCTTCTGCCCGGCCATTGTTGATATCCGTGCCCAGGGTTCGATGGTGGCAGTGGAGTTTAACGATCCGGCCACCGGCAAACCTTCGCCGGAATTTACCCGTCAGGTACAACAAAAAGCGCAGGAAGAAGGGCTGCTGTTGCTCAGTTGTGGTGTGAACGGTAACGTGATCCGTTTCCTGTATCCACTGACCATTCCCGATGCCCAGTTTAATCAGGCGCTGGCGATCCTTTCCCGCGCACTGAGCCAATAAGGAGCTATAACGATGAAATTGCAAAATCCCGATCTGTTACGCAGCCAGTGTTTGATCAACGGCGAGTGGTGTGACGCACAAAGTGGCAAACGTGAAGCCGTGATCAACCCAGCCAACGGTATTGAGTTGACCACCGTGCCGCTGGTAAGTGCCGAAGAAACCCAACAGGCTATCAATGCTGCGCAGCAGCGCAGATTGGCTGGAAACAACAGACCGCCAAGCAGCGTTCAGTGCTGCTGCTGGCTTGGGCCGATAAAATCATGGCGGCCCAGGAAGACTTGGCACAACTGATGACGGCTGAGCAAGGCAAGTCGTTGGCGGAAGCGAGTGGTGAAGTTGCCTATGCCGCTTCGTTTATCACCTGGTTTGCCGAAGAGGCCAAACGGATTGACGGTGCCGTGTTGCAGGCACCGCAAGCTTCACAGCGCCTGGTGGTAGTGAAACAGCCAATCGGCGTCTGCGCGGCGATCACTCCATGGAACTTCCCGGCGGCCATGATCACCCGTAAAGCCGCTCCCGCGCTGGCGGCAGGCTGCACCATGATTGTCAAACCGGCAGAACAAACTCCTTTAACCGCGTTGGCACTGGCAAAACTGGCTCAGGATGCCGGGATCCCGGCAGGTGTATTGCAGGTGGTCACCGGTGAAGCGGCCCAGGTCGGTAAAGTGCTGTGCGATAGCCCGGTAGTCCGTAAGCTGAGCTTCACTGGCTCAACCGAAGTCGGGCGTATCCTGATGGCCCAATGTGCTCCAACGATTAAAAAGCTCTCACTGGAATTGGGTGGCAACGCGCCGGTTATCGTGTTCGACGACGCTAATCTGGACGCAGCCGTTGCTGGCATCATGGCTTCTAAATTCCGTAATAGCGGCCAGACCTGCGTTTGTGCCAACCGCATCTACGTGCAGGACGGCATCTATGAGCGCCTGGTGGAGAAACTGGTGGCAGCGGTAGAGCAACTGAAGGTGGGCGATGGCACGCAGGAAGGCATAACACAGGGGCCGCTGATCGACGCAGAAGCCATAGATAAAGTGCAGAGCCACATTGATGATGCGCTGATCAAAGGGGCGCAAATCGCCACCGGCGGCCAGCCGCACGCGTTGGGCCGTACATTCTTCCAACCGACGGTGGTCACTGGCGTAACGCAGCAAATGCGCTTTGCCAAAGAAGAAACCTTTGGCCCGGTCGCTCCGCTGTTCCGTTTCCATGACGAGGCAGAAGCTATCGCCATGGCTAACGATACTGAATTTGGCCTGGCCGCTTACCTGTTCACTCAGAACGCTTCCCGCCAGTGGCGAGTACCCGAAGCGCTGGAATACGGCATGGTGGGCATCAACACCGGGCTGATTTCCAATGAAGTCGCCCCCTTTGGTGGTATCAAGCAATCTGGGCTTGGGCGTGAAGGGTCGCGTTACGGGATTGAAGAGTATCTGGAACTGAAATACTTGTGTATCGATGTGAGCTGCTAATCCCCAGAACCTGAAAAAACCCATCGCCTTTCAAGCTGCAGCGCTGTTACCTGTGCTGGCTGCAATTTGAAATTCATAGGGAATACCCCCGGTGGCCCCGGCTGCCAGAGGGTATCCCCCTTCTCTGCAAGAAGTGATGTTGTTTCTCAGCCTTGAGAACGGCGGCGTCGTGGCCGCCGGCTTTTTAACCGCGCATTTTTTCCGGCAAGGCCAACCATGCCTGTACCGACGGGCGCTGCCACTGTTTTTGTACATAATGGCGGATATTTTCAGGGACTTCTTCGCCGTGCATGACCAACCGGTTAAGCATCAGCGCCAGATCGCTATCGGCGATGCACCATTCACGGAACAAGTGATCCTGCCCATGACTTAACAGCCTTTCGGTGGCGGCAATCAACTTCTGCGCAGCCTGCTGAGCCGCTTCGCTCAACGGGGCAAATTTGCCAGCGCAAAAAATCACCTCGGTTGGGCGCTCTGCCCGTAACGCCAGGAGATCGCTGCGTAGCCAGGCCTGGACTTCACGGGCTTTGGCACGCTGTTTGACATCACGTGGATAGACTGGATGAGCGGGGTGGATCTCTTCTAAGTATTCATCAAT
Source organism: Serratia sp. L9 (assembly GCF_050632285.1). Taxonomy (NCBI): domain Bacteria; kingdom Pseudomonadati; phylum Pseudomonadota; class Gammaproteobacteria; order Enterobacterales; family Yersiniaceae; genus Serratia; species Serratia sp. L9. The sequence goes on from NZ_CP192591.1 coordinate 1,849,061, forward strand.
GGCTGAGGATTCGGAAAGCTGGAAATTATCCATCACCAACGTTGGTACACGGTGCGTTAACGACAGGGAGCCATAAGCCTGAGAGCGGTTTTCACCCTGTGACAGATCCACCGGTTTAACGGTAAAAGGGATACCTTTTTCCGTCAGCGTGATAAAAGCCGACATGGCATAAGGGCTGAAAAAGTTTGCGTCTGTGTAGAGTACGGTGGCCGCTTGGTTCATGATGTCTTCCTTAGAAAAAAGGGAGTGTGAAATCATTGGCTAACAATCAAACAAAATCAAGATAATGTCTGATGACAGTTTATGAGTCACTGACCAATATAATCCCTAACCGGTCGATCAACCCGACGATTTGTTGGCTATCTAACTGCGCTCCTTCCAGATCAACCTGGCGGAGATCCAATTCCCCCAGTTCCGCGCCGGTAAGATTGCAGTGGTTAAAGGTGGCGGAGCGCCAGTCAAAATGGTTGAACTCCCCGCCTGACAGATCCGAACCGATAAACGATGCGCCAAGCACGTTGGCACCATTCCAGCGGTTTTCCCACAGTTCGCATTTCTCCAGTACCACCTTGGAAAAGTTAGCGTAGCTCAGGTTGCTTTTGGTGATAAAGGCGCTGCAAAAATAGGTGCGCTGCGAGATCATGTTCATAAAATTTGCCCCGCGGAAATCGGCACCCTGCACCTTGCATTCGCGGATTTCCAGACCGAGGGCCTGAGTATTACGCAAGTCTGCCAGGGAGAGATCGCAGCTTTTGAAGCTGGCATCTTTCAGCACGGCCCGGTTGAAACAACAGCCGAGCTGGGTTTCTTCATCATAGAAAACGCAGCCAATAAACTGGGTGTCGGTCAGATCCGCACCAGAGAAATCACAATTCAGGAATTTGCCGTTATGGATGGTTTCACCACGGAACTGGTCACGCGCTATCTTGCTGGATCGCAGAAGTAAGGGTTGCATCTTTTTACCTGTTTTTTTATACAGCCAGTGATGATGGTACCCGAGGTGCGAGGTAAAGGGAAATTCGGCATTACCAAGTTTGTGTTAGTTGTCGGTATTGAAGTTTTCGGCATATAAAATTAAACAGGATCAGGTACTTTTATATAATTGCATATCAATCTAGTATTGATTGTGAATTATTTACAAGCTAATTATAAATCAGAGTTATTTAAAGGGATTAAACTAGAAATTGATTTTTTAATTGATGAAGAGCGCTAAGGGTAACTTCAGGTAGTAGAAAATAAATACTTAAAAATTAGCACTATGTTTATCACTCCACCTCTCTTCCAAAGTGGTAGAGGCGGAGTGAGGGCGCATAGTTTTTCCCCTTACCTTAAACCTTCCCTCCCAAAGAAGAGGAAATTAGTCTACTTAAACCGACTTACATTAAGCTGGGTTAGGAGATCTTTTGATTTTTTAACTTAATTAAATTGGTGTGATTCGTTTATGTTGAAATTAAGTGATCGTTGTCTTGTTCTGAGAAGAAAAAATTCAACAACAGTTTTTTTTATATAGATTATGTATAGTGAATAATTGTAACTATTTGACATGGAGGAAGTTTTATGGGGCTTTTAGACGAGCTGTATAGTCTTTCAGCTAAGATCAAACAACAAGCCGTTATCATTCAAACGGAAGAAGCTACAAAAAGCGCTTTTGTCATGCCTTTCATAAATAAGGTACTTGGCTATGATGTTTTTGATCCAACAGAAGTTACTCCAGAATTTATCTGTGATGTTGGTACAAAAAAGGGCGAAAAAATTGACTACGCTATTTTAAAAAGCAATGAAATACAAATACTTGTCGAGTGTAAAAAAATCGGCGAGCCACTCAATGTCAACCATGCATCACAGTTATTTAGATACTTCCATGTTACCAATGCAAGAATATCTATTTTGACTAATGGGCAGGTATATAAATTTTTCACCGATCTTGACGCTCCTAATAAGATGGATGAAAAACCATTTTTAGAACTCGACTTGTTAGATATTGATGAAAATGTCGTTCCAGAAATTGTTAAGTTAACCAAGTCAGCGTTTGATGTAGAGTCAATAGTAAATGCCGCTGGTGAGCTGAAATATGTTAGCCAAATTAAGAAAATATTTTCAACTCAGTTTAATAATCCTGAGGAGGACTTTGTAAAATTTTTTGCATCCCGAGTTTATGATGGAATTCTGACTCAAAAAGTTCGAGAGTTGTTTGCTACACTAACTAAAAAAGCCGCTACTCAGTGGTTAAATGATCAAGTAAATGAGCGTCTTAAATCTGCAATAAGCGGTACCGCGCAAATTTCAACAATTAATGAGCCGAAAGAGGATGATACGGAGCAAACAATAACTGTAGCTCCAGAAGCTGAGGCCATTGTTACCACGGAAAATGAGATTGAGGGATTCCATATTGTAAAATCCATAATTCGTACTGTTGTTGAGCCTAGTAGGATTTCTCATAGGGATACGAAAAGCTATTTCGGTATATTACTTGACGATAACAATAGAAAACCTATTTGTAGGCTTCATTTTAATCGGAATCAAATGTATATTGGCTTGTTTGATGTTGATAAGAAAGAAACCCGTTACCCAATAGAAGTTTTAGATGATATTTATTTACATTCTGATCATATTAAATCCACAGCAGAAAGTTATAATTAGTTTACGATGAGTGGCTAGCTAAAATAGCCACTCTATTTCCTTCTTGTAATAATTACAAGTCACGACTCATTAAATTTATAAATTCCAAAACTGACATCCCAAAGTTTTAAAATAAAATTTATGAAAATAATATACCTGCATAACGATATTAACATTCAATATGCGTAATGAGAAAAAATACCTTGCAGAATAAGCGCCGATAAACCATCATTTGAAACGATGTTTCACTCCCTTGCTACAGGCCAACCTTGAACCTACCCGCAGTACTGCGCCAGAGCGTTGCCAAAACGCACTGGTATGCCAAGCGAAAAAGCTATCGAGTGCTTTTTTGGCGTGAGATCACGCCGTTGGCAATCCCAATCCTGTTGGAAAATACCTGCGTCCTGTTGATGGGAGTGGTGAGCACATTCCTGGTGAGTTGGCTTGGCAAAGAGTCGATGGCGGGTGTGGGGCTGGCAGACAGTTTCAATATGGTCATTATTGCCTTTTTTGCCGCGGTGGATTTGGGCACCACGGTCGTGGTGGCCTTTAGCCTTGGCACCCGGGATCGTAACCGGGCGCGGGCGGCAGCGCGCCAATCGTTGGTGCTGATGACGGCCGTGGCGCTGGTGCTGGCCGCGGGGATCCATCTGGCCGGGGAGCAGATAATCGATGTGATTGCCGGTGAAGCCACGCCTGAAGTCAAAGCGTTGGCGCTCTCTTATCTGCAAACCACCGTGTGGAGCTACCCGGCAGCGGCCATTGCGCTGATCGGCAGTGGTGCCTTGCGTGGCGCGGGCAATACCAAAATCCCGCTGCTGATTAACGGTGGAATGAATATCTTCAATATCCTGATCAGCAGTACGCTGATTTACGGGGTGTTTGGCTGGAGCGGGTTGGGCTTTATGGGGGCCGGGCTGGGGCTGACTATTTCCCGCTATCTCGGTGCTATCGGCATTCTTTATGTCCTTATGGTGGGACTTAACCCGGCGCTGCGGATTTCGCTAAAGAGCTATTTCACGCCGTTAAACAGCAATATCCTGAAGGAAGTGTTGGGGATTGGTATTCCGGCCAGCATTGAGTCAGTGCTGTTTAACGGCGGCAAATTGCTGACGCAGATGTTTGTCGCCGGAATGGGCACTAACGTCATCGCCGGTAACTTTATTGCCTTCTCCATTGCGGCACTGATTAACCTGCCGGGTAACGCCTTGGGGTCGGCTTCGACCATCATCGTCGGCAAGCGTTTGGGGAAAGGGCAGATTGCTCAGGCTGAGCGGCAACTGCGCCACGTGTTCTGGTTGTCTACTATTGGGTTGACGGTGCTGGCCTGGGGAACCGCTCCCTTTGCGGGGCTGTTTGCCTCGTTTTATACCCAGGAAGAGGATGTTAAAGAGGTAGTCAAAATCCTGATCTGGCTTAACGCCGCCTTTATGCCAATTTGGGCCGCTTCATGGGTGCTGCCCGCCGGGCTGAAAGGGGCACGCGATGCCAAATTTGCCATGTGGGTGTCGATGCTGGGCATGTGGGGTTGCCGTGTGGTGGCGGGTTATACCCTGGGTGTGGTGCTTGGCATGGGAGTTATCGGGGTTTGGCTGGGCATGTTCTTTGACTGGGCGGTACGTGGAGCCTTCTTCTATTGGCGTATGGTGAGTGGACGCTGGCTATGGAAATACCCACGTATCAAGCCGGTACAGCCCGTTGCGCCAGATCAGGAAAAATCGTAATCAGAACGCTGTGGAGGCTATCGATCCATTGTCGATAGTTATCTTTTGGTGTAAGACTATCGTCACGACACATGAGCTGAAGGCTGTACCATGGACGGATTAATTTTTATCGCCGGACTGGCGTTGTTGTTATGCCTGGTGGTATTACCCATTTCGGTGGTGATAGCGCTCGGGCGTGGCAAACGCAACCAGCGGGAAATTGAACAACTCACACTCACCATCACCCAGCTACGTCAGCAGGTGGATAGCCTTGCGAGCTCCAAAACCGGGCCCCCTCGGGTGGTTTCTGCTCCCGTGGCGCAACCGGTGGCGGCGGTGCCTACAGTGGATGATTTTACGCCACAACCTGCTCCTGCCAGCAGCGTGGCTCCACAACAACCCCTCACCCCTCCATCGGAGGTGTTCGCCCCTGCTGGATCCGTGGCTCCGGTAACGGTCAACCCTTGGTCATCTGCGACTCAACCCGTTGCTGATACGCCTGAAGAGAAGAAAAACGTCCTGCTAAGTGGGCTGATTTCCTGGTTTATGCAAGGTAATCCACTGGCTAAACTGGGGGTCCTGCTGCTGTTCTTCGGGCTGGCCTATCTCATGAAATACAGTGTTGAACGTGACATGCTGCCCATTGAGTTCAGGCTGATGGGTGCGGCGGCGGCCAGTGGTATTTTACTGTGGTTTGGCTGGCGCCTGCGTCTTAAGCAGACGCTGTATGCGCTGATCCTCCAAGGTGGCGCGGTGGGGGCGCTCTATATCACCGTGTTCGGTGCCTTCCGGCTTTACCAGCTCTTGCCACATATGCTGGCCTTCGGGTTGATGCTGGTTATCTGTGCCGCCAGCGTGGGGCTGGCGGTATTACAACGGGCGCTCAGCCTGGCGATGCTTGCCAGTCTCGGCGGTTACCTTTCGCCGTTGCTGCTCTCTACCGGCGGTGGCAGTTATATCGCGCTATTTTCCTACTATTTATTGCTCTCGCTGGGCATTCTGGCGATCAGTGTCTGGCAACCATGGCGGCCGCTCAATCTGCTGGGTTTTATCTTCTCGTTCGGTGTCGCCGGGCTTTGGGGGATGGACAATTATCTGCCAGCGGACTACCTGGGCTGCCAACTGTTCCTGATTGCCAATATTGTGATCTTTGGCGTGCTGTGCCTCGCCCTGACCCTGCGCTCACAGCTCCCTGGTGAGAAAGTTATTGATGGCGTACTGCTGTTTGGCCCGCCGCTGATAGGCTTTGGCATGCAGTATCTGATCACTCGCCAGTGGGAATTCGGCCCGGCGTTTTCTGCGCTCGGTTTTGGCCTGGCATATCTGCTGTTGGCCTGGGCTGCGCTGAAGCGCTATCCCTCATTGGGCAAGATGCTGGCCATATCCGGGCTGGCGTTGGGCGGTGTGTTTACCACGCTGGCGATCCCACTGGCGCTCTCCGCCGAGTGGACCTCCATGGCCTGGGCTCTGGAAGGGGTCGGTATCCTCTGGTTGGGGCGTGCGCAAAAGCAAATCCGTATGAGCCTCAGCGGCTCCGGGTTATTAGTGCTGGCCCTGGCTTCTGCGGTGGTGGCCTTTAATGCGGGAATGTCTACTCTGTCCTTCACGCTGGTCTTCGCCATATTGGCTTTAACCTGGCTCGCGGTGGCCTTCCTTTGGCGCGATCTTGAAGCTGCCGCAGAACTGCGGTTGATAGTCAGCCGTGCTTTCCTGGCCGGGGGATTTTCCTGTGGCTGGTCTGCCTGTCAGGCTTTGCCGCCAGGCTGCATTTAATCGCCGATCAGGCCGCGTTCCTGGTTCTGGTGCTGGTGACCTTGTCGGTAGTGCTGTGGCGATGGGCAGCGCAAAGGCTGGCCTGGCTGGAATTGGGCTATAGCGTTTGGCTGCTATGGCCGGGTATGTTAGCCATGCTGCTTTTCCAACTGACGAGCTGGGATTCATTACTGGCATCAGGCTGGCTGAATCTGGCCTGGTTGCTGGCCCTGCCGGTAGCCTATTGGCTGTTGAAGCGGGATGCGGGTGCTCTGCCGCTACGCTTGTTGGATCAGGGCCTGCACCTGTCGCTGTTCTGGATGGCGCTGCTGGCTCTGGGTTATGAGGTCTTCTGGCGCACGACGCGCTTGCCGTGGGGGATGGACGAGTGGCGGCTTGGTCTGCAGGTTGGTTTTATCGCGCTGATCATTTTGGCCACCCACGGTGCACTGCGTAGGCAATTTTGGCCGTTTGCCGCGCATCGCCAACTTTATGGAGCCATTGCCATGGTTCCGCTGGCGGTATTGGCCTTGCTGTTCCTGGTCGTGGGCAACGTCTTCGATGGTGTGACTACCGGCTGGCAATATTTGCCTTTGCTGAACCCATTGGAGGAAGGCGCTGGCTTTGCGATCCTGGCGCTGATTATTTTGGGGCGGTTTGCTCGCCGGGAATATCCGCAATACGCCGCAGGGTTGAAACTGGGGCTGCCGCTGTTTACCGCAGCCGCTCTGTTCTGGTGGGGCAACGGTCTGATCCTGCGTGCGTTAGCTTATTATGCCGATATTGCCTGGCGGGCAGATATCCTCTGGGGTTCCCGCCTGGTGCAGACTACCTTCGCATTAGTGTGGATGCTGACGGCGCTGTTTGTCATGTTGTGGTCAACCCGCCATCGGCAGCGTGAAGTCTGGTTCAGCGGGGCCGCCTTACTGGGGCTGGTGATTATCAAGTTGATGCTGGTGGATAGTGCAAGAGGAGGGGGATTAGCCCGGGCCGTTGCGTTTATTGGCGTAGCGATACTGGTGTTGATTGTGGGCTATTTTTCGCCATTACCCCCAAAACCGAGCGCATCAAGGAGTCCAATGTGGAAAGCGAACGAGGGAATGTATGAAAGTAAAACTGAATAGCTGGTGGTTGTTGAGCTCGCTTTTCCTGGCAGGTATGGCGGGTGCTCAACCGGCTGCCGTTACAGAGAAACCTCAAGATTTCGCTTATGGCTTCCCTTTAACCACTGAAGGTAACGAACCGTTTTTCCGCATAGATTTGCCGGAAGAGGTGTATACCGGGAGTGTCTGGCCGGATCTGCGAGATGTGCGCGTGTTCAACAATCAGGGGTTGGCGGTGCCGTTTGCCCTGACAGGGAATATCACCACCCAGAATGATAGCCAAACCTATCCGTTGCGCCTGTTCCCGATGAACGGCAAAAAAGTGACCCGGCAGGAGCGGGAAATGTTTTCGCTGAAATCGGCGGGTGGAGTAGAGATCACCCTGCCCGTGGAGAGTGGGCAGGAGATGGGGCCGACCTATTTGCTGGAAGTGCCACAGCATGAAGGCAGCTATCCCCGTTTGACCCAGTTAAAACTGGCCTGGGATCGTCTACCCGAAAACTGGCAGGCCCGCGTCAGTGTTTTGTACAGCAGAGATTTAAAAAATTGGTCAAGTAGCGTGGTTGATGCTCCCTTGATGGACCTGGTTTCTGGTACCGATCGGTTGTTGCTGGATACTGTCGATCTGGATAATGACGGCGGCTACTCCAGTACCCGTTATCTGTTATTGGTGTTTAGCGATGCCAAAATGGCGCCGGATCTGAAGATCAACTCAGTACAAGGCATTGCCAGTTCCAGCCGCACGGAGCAGCAGAGGATCGCTTTATCCTTTGACCATAAAGCCATTTCTGCCAGCGAGGCAGAATACACTTGGCCAAATCCCCAGCCGTTGAACAATATCAGCATCAGCCCTGCGCAAAGCAATACCGTATTGCCGCTCGAGATTGACTACCGCAGTGCAGCGAATGACAGCTGGCATCCGCTGACCAAGCAGGTGGTTTACTCGGTGAACGGGCGCACGGCAGAAGCGATCCCGTTGAAGGGTTTATTGGTGCAAGGTATTCGCTTGAAGGGCATCAACCAGCAGTGGGGCGATCGGCTGCCAGAGGTCACCGCAGAGCGTGACAGGCAAACGCTGGTGTTCAATGCTCAAGGAAGCCCCCGTTCCTGCTGGCCTGGGGAAGTAAAGCGGCCGAGCCTCAGGCGATCCCTTTGGACACGTTGATCCCGCAAGCACTGCGTGAAACAGTGTCTGTGGACGGGTTGCCATCGGTTGATTTCCAAGCCAAAGTCGTGCTGGGTGGCACCGAACGTTTGAGTGCCCTGGATGCTACTGAAGAAGCCAGCCTGTGGAAAAAAGGCCTGCTTTGGCTATGCCTGGTGTTAGGAGCTGGCGCTCTGGTGTTGTTGGCGCTTAAGGTATGGAAAGAGGTTCAGCACAAGCCGGAGTAAGGGGAAATGCTGGTCAGTTATGGGTAGCCAGATCCTCACGCCCCCTCCCGAAGGGAGAGGGGGTAGCCTCAGGCAGGGCACTGATTTAAAGGATTTTTTCATTCTTTGGTTTATGCCCAGCGTTTGATAATAATCGAGGTGTTGATACCCCCAAAAGCAAAGTTATTGCTTTGCAGGAATTCACAATCGATGTGGCGTGCTTCCTCCATAATGTAATCAAGAGCACCGCATTGTTCATCGGGGTTATGCAGGTTCAGTGTTGGAGCGAACCAGCCCTCACGCATCATCTGCAGGCTCATCCAGGCTTCCAGTGCGCCACAGGCTCCCAGCGTGTGGCCAAAGTAACTCTTCAACGATGAGATAGGCACGTTATCACCGTAGATCGCGGCCGTTGCGTGGCTTTCAGCGATATCCCCTCTGTCGGTGGCGGTACCGTGGGCAGAAATGTATCCGATATCACGAGCCTGTAAACCGGCCATCTGCAGGGATTGTTCAATGCATATCTGCATGGTTTCGCGCTGAGGTTGGGTGATATGTGCAGCATCACAGTTGGTGGCGAAGCCAATAATTTCACCGTAGATGGTTGCCCCGCGCGCTTGCGCATGCTCCAGCTCTTCGAGGATCAGCGTCCCAGCGCCTTCACCGATAACCAGGCCATCACGTTGCCGGTCAAACGGTGAAGGTGTCAGATGCGGTTCATTATTGCGCTGGCTGGTAGCAAATAGCGTATCGAACACGGCGGCTTCGGAAGGGCACAGTTCCTCTGCTCCACCGGCAACCATAACCGTCTGATAACCATGGCGAATGGCCTCCCAGGCGTAACCAATAGCCTGGCTACCTGAAGTACAGGCACTGGAAGTCGGTATCACGCGCCCGCGCAGGCCAAAGAACAATCCGGTATTGACCGCAGTCGTATGCGGCATCATTTGCACATAGGTGGTGCCGGTGATGTTGTTGGTATGTTTTTCGGTCAACATGGTGGCGAACTCGCTCACCGGGCCGGTACTGCCGGTGGATGAGCCATAGGCGATACCTGTCTGCCCGTGGGTCAGCACCGGATCGCCAATCAACCCTGCCTGCTCCAACGCCAGTTCCGTTGCGCGGGTCGACATCAAAGACACCCGGCCCATGGAGCGGATGCGTTTACGGGTATAGTGCTCTGGCAGCGCGAAGTCATCAATTGGCGCCCCCAACAGGGTATGCAGACCATCATAGACTTGCCATTCCGGCATTTGCCGAACGGCATTTTTATAAGCCAGCAGCTTGTCTGATATCGCCTGCCAATTTTCACCAAAGGCGGTGATACCGCCCATACCTGTAATAACTACCCGACGGTTCATAACATCCCTCCATTGATGGAAATAGCCTGACGAGTCACGTAGCCTGCTATATCTGACATCAGATAGCTTGCCAGCCCGGCGACTTCTTCTGCCTGGCCCATACGTTTCATCGGGATCATGGACATGGCTTCATTTAACGCCGTCTCCTCCATGGTTATCATGCCAGTATCAATCAGCCCAGGAGCAATACAGTTGACGGTAATTTTGCGTTTTGCCAACTCGACGGCCAGCGCTTTGGTTGCGCCAATAATGCCGGCCTTTGCCGCACTGTAGTTGACCTGGCCACGATTCCCCATCAGGCCAGAAACGGAAGAAAGCGCAATGATACGGCCCCCTTTACGTGCCGCTATCATTGGCATGATGCAGGGCTGGATCACGTTGTAGAAACTGTCCAGATTGGTGTGGATCACCGAGTCCCAGTCATCATCGCTTAGCGCTGGGAAGGCGGCATCGCGGGCTATTCCTGCATTGTTGACGATGCCATACCAAGGGCCATTGTCTGCGATATCCTGTTCGAGGATTTCCCGGCATTGCTGGCGATTACTGACGTCGAAACCCAGCAGTCGGCCCTGACCGCCTGCAGCAATAATGGCCTCAAGCGTTTCTCGTGCAGCGGCTTTACCCTGGTGGTAATGCACCCCGACGACAAACCCATCAGCCGCTAACTGGTAGGCGATGGCGCGTCCGATGCCTTTACTGGCTCCGGTGATGAGAACTGAGCGGCTCATGCTGTAGATCCCTGATTAAAAAGTATGGTTAATTCGTCTTGCGTGGGTTGAAAGGTATTGACCCGGCCCGTAGCCAGCAGGTCCCCTTCCGCGCAGATAGTGCAATCAAAACTCCCTACACGTTCATCATGCATCAGCAGGTTGACCTGGATATCAAGTGTTGCCCCGGCCGGCAGGCTGCCAGCAGCACAGATTAACTCTCTGGCTCCGAGAACCATTCCCAGCGAGATACGCTGCTGCCCTTGCTGGCGGCGATGCCAACCCGACCAGACACCTATGGTTTGTGCCATCAGCTCCAGGGTATACCAGCCAGGCAACTCCCCCTGAGCATTGATAAACGGTGCCAGCACGCTTTCGGCACCGATCGCAACCTGGCAATGTGCACTATCTTCAGTCACGCTAATGACTTCTGCCAGCAGCAGCATGGGAGCGTCGTGCGGCAGGTATTCCGCTGGTGGCAAGTATTGGCTCATGTAACCCTCCCCAACAGGATGCTGGCGTTATTACCGCCAAAGGCGAAAGAATTAGACAGAATGATTGGGCGCGTCAGCGGTTGCGGCGCCTGCAATACGCCACAGAGCGGTAATGCCGGGTCCAGCGGCGAGCGACTGAAATCCTGCGGTGGCAATGGTAAGTCATGTTGTAGGATCAGTGCGCTCAGAGCGGCTTCGGTGATCCCTGCGGCACCCAAGGTATGCCCGGTTAGATGCTTGGTAGAGCTGCAAGGAACGCTTTCTCCGAACAGGTCATGTACCACTTTGGATTCAATCTGATCGTTGAGTAAAGTAGCCGTGCCATGCAGGTTTATATAACCCACATCATCAGGTTTCAGCCCGGCATCCTGCAAGGCCTGCTTAATGGCACGTATAGCTCCAGCCCCCTGGGGATGTGGGGCCGAAATATGGTAGGCATCGCTTGATTCTCCCACACCTAACAGCGCGATGGGTTGTGGCTCGCTGGTCAGTACCATCAATGCTGCACCTTCGCCAATGGTAATACCGCAGCGGCCGCGGCAAAACGGCTGACAAAGCTCAGTGGAAAGAGATTCCAGGCTGTGAAAACCGTTGATCGGCATGCGGCTTAAGGTATCTGCCCCGCCGACAATCGCTATATCCGCCAGGCCTGCTTCGATAAGGCGGCGTCCACTGATAATGGCGCGGGCGCTGGAGGAACAGGCGGTGGACAGGGTAAATGCGGGGCCATTCAACCCCAGCCAACCGCTGAGGAAACGCGAAGGGTCGCCCAATTCTTGCTGGGAATATTGCCAACTGGGGCTGTTTTCGCCGTTAATTATATGATTAACATGCCGATCGCCTTCATCCAGCCCGGAAGTGCTGGTTCCCAGCACGACGGCGATGCGATCGGAGCCAAAGCGAAGGATGGCTTCATCCACTACGGGTTGAATTTGAGCCAGGGCTGCCAATAGCAGTTGGTTGTTACGACTGCGGTGCGCGGTAAAGCTAGCGGTAATTTCGGGTAATTCTCCTTCCACGCCACCAAACACCGCTGCGGGTTGGTTCTGCAACCAACCTTCACGGCTGCGCATACCTGGAGCAACCCCGCGGGTCAGATTGGCCGCAATCTCCTGCGCCGATTGGCCAAGCGCGTTAATCATGCCTAAGGCAGAAATATAAATCATATCAATCATCCAGATATTGAATGGTGATGTGGTATTTAAAGACATGTTGCTTGATGCTAATCGGCTCACGTTTGTCTTTACGTTGTAGGTACGTGATTTCAGTTATCAACTTACCGCCTGGATTGCGTAACTCACGTTTGTCTCCCTTATCGGTCAGCGTCCATCCCTGCGGTAGTTGTTTTTGCCAGGCAGAAATCGGCCAGTGGCTGAGCATCACGTCAGCCAATACCTGGCTGGCTGGTGGTAACTGTGGCACCACAATCGACTGCTCGGTATGAATGCCTTTTTCGTCATAGGTGAGGAGGAATAACCGAATGCCGACGGAAGACAGCCCGGCAAGGGCGAGTTTATTGGCATCTGCGTTCAGGATAACCAGCAGAGATTGAGTTTGTCCGTTAAAGCTGCCCGTTAATAATTGCTGGGATTTCACCTCTGGCTGAATGCCGGGTGCGGGCAGCGTGACACGCACTCCAGGCTCAAGCCAGGCCTGAGGCCGCGTACCCTCTTCATTCTGTGTTGAGCGGCTACAGCCAGTGATTACTAGCACGGCAAACAGGGGAACAATGCGCCAGAAGTCGCGGTTTATCATATTTTTCTCTTCTTACGGGCAGGCATGGCTAACGGCGAGAGCAGGAAAGCCGTAAAAATCCCGCTGACCAGGACAATCCCGAAACTGCTGATTGCCTGAGTGGTGCTGAAGACCAGCATGCCTAGCGTTAATAATGTTGTCATCATGGCGAGTGTGATCGCCAGCAACGATGTCAGTGGTGTCCCGCGTGGGTTGCTGAAAAACAGCGTGTAGTTGATGCCAATCCCCAGAACCAGCACCAGAGCCAGCAGCGAAAACAGATTCACAGCATGCCCACTCAAGGATAAAGCAGCCATCCCGCAACCCAACGACAATACTGAAGGCACAAGGCTGATCAACCCTTTGCGCCAACCCAGGCGTGCTACCGCGCTGCAGGTAATTACCGCCAGTGCGACTATCAGCAGGCCGGTAAGTATCAGGCGATAGAGGGCGAATAACTCATTGAAGGTATTTTTACGATCAACCCAGGCTACGCCCTGGTGTGCTTGCGCCAGTGAGTTCAGTGTGGCGCTGTCTTTCACGCCTTCTACCGGGATCAGCACACCGCTTTCACCATTGGGTAACGTCAACCACATCAGACGCCAACCTTCGCTGGCCGGGCTGGCAAGCCATTCCTCAACCGTGACGGGCATAGCTTGCAGATCCGGGGTGACAGCGGTTAGCCCTGCATTTTTTAATGTGCTGATCGCTGCCGGTGCCGCATTGTGTAACAGAGCAAGATCCTGCTGCTGGCGTGCCAGCGAGTTCAGCGGGATAGTCCGAAAGCCGCTGAGGGTGCCGTTCTGACGCCTCTGCTCCAATGCGGGGGTGAAGGCTTCAAGCCGTTCCAGGGTTTGTTGCGGCGTGGCACCATAAACAACAAACCATTTCTGATCCACGCTTTGCCCGGTCAGCCGGGTAATGGCTTTTTCCTGCGCCAGAATATCCTGCGGCAAAGCCTGCAACTGGGCGATGTCATCATCGACGTGCAACGTGGCAATCCCTCTCAGCGAGATAAGCGCCAATAAAATGGGGAGCCCCAGCGACAGCTTTTTGTTCCGCCGCCAGGCGGCAAGCCAGCGCAGCAGTAATGCCATTGCCGGAATGGGGCGTACCGGTAAATTGCGGCATAACCAGGGATGCCAGAAGACAACCGTCAGGCATGAAGCGCTTAAGCCTACGGCGGCAAACACGGCCATCTGGCGGATCGCCGGGAAAGGGGCGAGCATCATGATCAGATACGCCGCTACGGTAGTCAGCAGCGCCAGAAACAGCGCCTGGCGTACCTTGATCAAACTCTGCCACGGGGAAACTTCGCCGCCGTGTATCATGCGCTCCGTCAGGTAGTAGAGCGTGTAATCGGCCGAGATGCCGATAATGCTCATGCTCATCACCAGGGTCATCAGGTGCAATTCACCGAAAATGAGCAAGGTGGCCGCTGTGCCGGCTAAAGCGCCGATCCCCACAGAGATCAGGCACAGTAGTAATGGGCGCAGTGAACGGAAGACCGCCACAATCAACAGCACGACGCCAAAGAGGGTAGCGACGCCCAGCGTGGATATGTCCTGCTTCGCCTGCTGACTGGCGTAATCACTGTAGAACAGAGTACCGCGTGAGAGGAGCTGTGCCTGGGGATATCGCTCTTTTAGCTGATTTCCCATTGCGGTGAGGGTCGTCACGACATGGCTGGTTTGCTGCATATCAAATGACGATCCTGAAAGCTCGCCATGCAGAAAATACCAGTAGTTGCCTTGGTCGTCCTGAGTGACCAGCCAGCCCTCCATCAGCCGTAAACGCTGGCTGTTTTGCGCCAGTGCCAATTGAGAGCCGCGCATCAGCATCAGTGGATCGTTCTGTAACTCCTTGCCGCTCACACCAGAAAACGCGGAATAGAGTTGGGACAGGATCCACTGTGCTTGGGCTTCGCCCCCATTTTGCAGGCGTTCACGCGTGGCGCTATCAACCAGGCCATTGCGATGCTGCCAGAAGAAATCCCCCAGGCCTGCTGGTTTGTGGCATCCATCGGGCCTTTCACCGTATCCAGCATCCCGGCGTTTTGCAGTTGGGTGAGCCAATATTGCGCAATTTCAGGACTGGCTTGTTTCCCTGGGCTAACCAGCCAGACCAGTTGTTTATCCAGGCGCTGCATGAACCCATCATTCAGCGCGGGGGGATGCTACCCAAAGCCTGTTTGGGCAACATAGCCAATACGCTGCTGTTTATCCTGGCCTGCGGCAGCAGGGCCAGCAGCACGCCTAGCAATATCAGGCATGTCAGCCCCCACAGCAGCGCGGGGCGCTTGGCATTAGTATGTGGCAAAACGCTGGAGTTCTTCATCTGTCAGAGTTGCAGGTATTAGCCGGTGTTGAGATAAAGTGATCTCTGTACGATCGCCTTGCTTATCGTTCAGATGGATAGTTTCCAGATAGGTTTGCCCGGTTAGCACGAGGGTGGCAAAAATTCTGTCCAGAGGCGTGGTGGTGGGTGTCAGGTTAAGTACCCAACGACCTTCACCTTTATCCTGGAAATCAATACGGAAGTTTTGCTCCAGCACTTTACGGTCCGCCTGGAACAGCGCACGCAACAGATGATTGAGCTGGAACATCTGCGGGTTATTTTCAGCGGTAATGACCTGTGGCGTCTGGTTATTAACGATTTGCACCATGCGTGATTCGTTCAGCATCAGGGTCATGGTAAAGGGGGCTTTCTGGTCCCACAGCAATCCCTGGTCACGGGCGATCAGCATTTCACCCTGTGAACGCAGCGGTTGTGGCAGATCCTTAATGGCACGGGTCTGTTCAAAATGGGCACGAACCACCGGTTGTTCGGTAAAACGCTGCTGCAACTCATCGAGCGTCACAGCGCTGACCCAAGGGCTGATAAGCAGGATCAGGAGGGGCCAGGCTCTCATGGCGTCACTCCCATGCGTTCAAACAATATTGGTGGGCAGACGAAGCACATTTCACGGCTCTTTTCTTCTACTGCTACCTGAATGGTGTAACCGGTCGTGGTGCGTTTACCGCTGGCGGCGTCAAAAATCTGATAAGCGATTCGCAGCCGGTTTTCATACTCTTCAAGGGTGGCGCGGACACGAAAACGTTGCTCAAAGGTGAGCGAATCGCGGTATTTCACGCGAGTATCCACCACTGGCCAGAGATAGCCTGATGCTTTCATTTGCCGATACCCGTAGTTGAATTGGTTCAATAATGCTTCACGGGCAATTTCGAAGTAGCGGAAGTAATTTCCATGCCACACCACCCCCATCATATCGACATCATGGAAGGGAACTGTCAGTTCTATTTCGGTAGTAAAACAGGGATCGTTTAGCACCCTTTACTCCTGTATGTGTTGGTCAGGCAGTTGCCAGAAATCGAAAAAATTGAACCAATCAAGTGGCGACTCCAAAGCATAATGCTCAAGGCGTTCAGCATAACGATCGACTGCCTTTTGAAGTGAGGCCTGACGATCGGCGCGTGGTAAGGGCAGAGGGTCGGCAAAAGGCTCACAATGTAGACGCAGCTTTCCCTGTTGGCGGAGCGCGTAAATCAATAGCACCGGGCAGCGTAATATCGCAGCCAGAATAAATGGCCCTTGTGGGAAAGGTGCCGGATGGCCCATAAAACGGCTCCAAATAACCCGGCGGGTAGTGCCGCGTTGCGGATTAACCGCGATGCGATCGCCGACAATGGCTACCCACTCGCCGCGATCCAGCTTGTCTTTAAGCAATATGGCGGTATCTGGGCCGATATCATTCACCGGGATCAGATTCAAACCGGCCTGCGGGGCTACCTCCGCCATGATCTGCTTGAAGCGCTGGGCGTTATCGCTAAATACCAAGGCATTGATAGTCTTGTGAACCTGCAGTTGGGCCAACGCGCGGCAGGCTTCGATATCACCTAAATGTGAGGCCAGCAGCAGTTTGCCTTTTGAAGACTCCACATCTAGCGCGGCTTCAGCTCCGGGTGCGAAGACCAGGTCGTGCCCCAGCCGCATTTCACCACGCCAACTGGCGATTTTATCCAGCATGGCGTCAGCAAAGCGCAGGAAATGGCTATAACTGTTTAAATGTGCAGGAATTGGTAGTGAACGTGAAGCTAACTGGGTGCGCACTCGCCTGATCCAGCTTTTTGATGCCTGCCGGGCCTGGTGCGCGGTGAGCCAATAAACGGCCACCACGGGATACAAAAACAGCGAAATGGCTTTTCTCCCCAGCAAGCGCCAAATGATCAGCATGATGCGCATACCCCACAAACCCTTTACCTCTTTCTTCCGCGCCCAGTGCTGATTGGCAGGGCGAAAAAGCAGGGACGGGATGCGTGGCAGCATGCCGAAGAAAAGACGGGTATGCATCAGCGAAATACGGCAGTTATCTTTTAATGCGTCAAAATGCGATAGCCCATTCTGAGGGTAGGTGACGCGGGTTGGCACAAAGTAACTGGTGTTCCCCTGCCAGTACAAACGAACCATCACTTCAGTATCGAAATCCATACGCTTACCGAGTGCCACCTGCTGCGCCAGATGTAAGGTTGGCACTATCGGGTAAACCCGAAAACCGCACATGCTGTCTTTTAGCTGGAGGGAAAGCGTTTCAATCCATACCCAGACGTGAGTTATCCATCGGCCATACAGGCGCGAACGTGGGATGGAATCGTCATAAACAGGCTGCCCAGAGATTAAAGCCTGGGGGTGCTGTTGTGCTAAAGCCACCAATTTGGGGATATCTTCAATAGCGTGTTGGCCGTCGGCATCGACCTGCACCGCGTGAGTAAATCCTGCACTCAGGGCTTCTTCCAGCCCTCGAATGACCGCTATGCCTTTGCCTGAATTGTCTGCAAGACGCACCAGCGTCATCTTGGTATGTATGCCAGCCAGGCGTTCCAGCTCCCGGCGGGTGGCCGCGTTACTGCCGTCATCCACCACAAAACAGGGTAAGTCGAAGGGCAGCAGGCGGGCGAGTACCTGAGCCATCATGGCTCCGTGGTTGTAGCAGGGGATCACCACACAAGGGGCAAAGGCATCGGTCGTTAACGGCATAACCGAATCTTCCCGCTGCTGGCGGTGTTACGCGCCTCACCCTCATGGCGTTGATAGCGGAAGGTCAATATCTGCTGTTCCTCTTGCCAGCCAAGCGTCATTGTGACGATGTTTTCCGGTAATAAAGGACGTTGGAATTTAACGTTCTGGATACTGTGAAAACGAAAATCGGGAGCCAGTAATAAGGTGGCGTAATGCATAACCCACTCCAGCTGTGCAACGCCTGGGAGCACTGGCTGCACACTGAAGTGACCATTAAACCAGAACAAGTCTGGATCCAGCCGTAAAACGATTTCAGCCTGTTGGGGCAGCGCCTGAAGGCGAGAAATTTCATGGGGCTTCATGAAAAAATTCCTGTAATTGCGCGTAGGCACGTTTATTCATGCTGTTGACCGGTATTTCGTCGATAATGCGCCAATATCGCGGGATCGTGACTGGCTCCAGCCAGGAGCGCAGCGCACGCCGCCAAGACAACTCCTGCGCTTTACCCCCACTTTGTTGCCATTGTTGCCGCGCATTGTCGTCAAGCACCAATAATACGCCTATTCCTTGGCGGCCCCTGCGTGTCACCGGGAGTGCAGCGGCTTCGCGTATACCGTCTATCTCCAGAAGGCGTTGCTCGATTTCGCATAGCGAAACTCTTTTCTCTTCTATCTTCACTATCCGACCGCGCCGCCCCTTCAGGCGAAATTTGCCGTTATCGTCAAACTGCAAAATATCATCAAGTATCAAACCACTTTCATCGTTGATAAGCGGTGAAAGAGCGCGAATTTCATCGGCTTCAATAGTGAACTGCACGCCAGGGAAGGGCAGCCAGGCCGGATCATTCTGCTGGCGCTGGCGCCAGGCCAGGATCCCGGTCTCAGTACTGCCGTAGATTTCATCTGGCCAGACGCCTAACCAACCGGAGGTCTGAATCGCGTCCTCCCACGGCAACATACCGCCTGCGGAGATGATCATTGTGACTGGAGGTGGCGTGAGCTGGTGGTCCAGCCGTTTTAGAAACGCCGGGCTGCTGATAAAGATATATTTGTGTTTATGAGCCAGGTCAGCCAACTGTTCGGTGTAACTGAGCATCGCCGCATGTAACGGCAATCCTAATGCCATTGGCAAAAAGATACGGAAGGTGAGACCGTAAAGGTGCAACGGGACGACAGAGGCGACAATACGACAATCGGTGAGCCTGCCGCCAAAGCGCTTTGCCAATAATGTGGCTTCACTATCGAGAGAGGCGATGGGTTTCACTATGCGGCGAGGTTGCCCGGTAGAGCCGGAGGTAAATAATTCGATGTAGCTTGCCGGATCGATTGCGGGCAGCGGCTTATTGTTCTCTGCGCTTTGATAGGCAGACTCAATCACGATTAACGAGCCGTTCCAGGCCAGCGCTTGGTCGGTTAATACGCCGTTGAAGAGCGTTTGCTGCTCTTCCATCAGCGAGACACGACTATGCCCCGGGATAACCGGTGTTATGCCTGCATGTAGCGTTCCCAAAAGCCCGACGATAAACAGATAACTGTTTTCAAAGCAGAGCGCCCAGCGCTCACCTTCATGCTGTTGCAGCCTGTCTACCAGTTGTGCAACGTCATGGCGCAACTGCCCCAGCGTCCAGGTATGTTCACCAAGCCATGCGATTGGGGTTGCGCTTGGGCGGGGGCGCTTAGCCACTGAGCCAGAGGGAGAGCCTGATTCATTGTTGTTCTCGTTTTATCATCCGGCACCGCATCAACCATTCGCAGACCATCAGCATCCCCATCAGCAGATAGGAAATCATGCCGTTCCAGAGCGTCCATAGCCGAACATCACCGTAAAGAACGGTGAATAGGGCGACCGAACCGTTCAGAATGAAAAACACGCACCATACTTGTGTCACCCTGCGGGTATAAATCACGCCAGAAGAAGGAAGTTGCGGATCACGCAAACGAGCAATACGCTCGATTATGGGCATGGCGCTCCACAGTGAGCCCCCAAATACGATCAGCATCACCAGATTGACCGCCACCGGATAAAACAGCAGCAATTGGTACGCTTTGAGTAGGTAGCTCACTATGCAAAGTGCGATACCTGCCAGCGCCACGCTCTGCATCACCAGACGCATTGGGCCAGGCTTACTTCGTATCTGGCATACGCGAAAGATCAGCAGCACAGCAATCAGCGGCAACAGCCAGTGAAGGCTGTTATTTGCCAGGCCGAACCAGACAATAAATGGCCAGGCCAGCAGTATCATGGCTGTCACCCACTGAACACCTTTCAGTGATCGTGTTGCGTACATGAAGAGCTATTCTTCTTTCAGCAGTTGTTCTACCGCATCGACAACATCCTGCACGGTACGCACCTGTTTAAAGATTTCCGGCTTGATTTTCTTACCGGTTTTCTTTTGCAGATGTACAACCATATCGACGGCATCGATGCTGTCGAGCTCAAGCTCTTCATATAAACGGGCTTCAGGTTTGATGCTCTGGGGATCGATATCAAACAGCTTGGTCAGAAGTGAGGACACTTCCTGATAAATGGTTTGTTGTTCTGTCATAGCAAGCTCGTTCTCAGCCACGTTGCGCATGAATAAAAGAGGCCAGTGTTGCCACTGAGTAGAAATGTTGGCGCATCTCCTCACTTTCTGCAGAGAGCATGACACCATACTGGTTTTTAACCATCAGCCCCAACTCAAGAGCATCGATGGAGTCCAGCCCTAACCCCTCGCCAAACAGTGCTGCTTCAGTGTCGATATCGTCTGCGGACAGTTCGTCCAGATTCAGTGTGTTTATTATGAGATTTTTAATTTCAAGATGGAGCTCTTGCATCATTATTTCCTGACAAAGGTATAAGACCTGGTGATAATTGATGCAAAAGGTGCCGGTTGAGCTGCCTTGCCGCCAGCGCGGGTTCCTGCAATTTTGCATCATAAAATTGTTTTATCTGTACCCTCTCACGCACTTCTACCTGAAACAGGGGTTTCCTGGGAGGGATGTCGTACCATCTGCTTTGTTTATCA
Organism: Serratia sp. L9; assembly: GCF_050632285.1. Lineage (NCBI taxonomy): Bacteria > Pseudomonadati > Pseudomonadota > Gammaproteobacteria > Enterobacterales > Yersiniaceae > Serratia > Serratia sp. L9. The sequence continues at coordinate 1,869,928 of NZ_CP192591.1, forward strand.
AGCAGATGTTCGCTACAGTGGATGACGACTATGCGTAAATCACTGGCGCATCGCACCGCAATATTGGCAGCACCACGCTGTAGCTTCATGTTTTCGCCCGGGCGGGTACGTGTGCCCTCGGGGAAAATAAGAATCGTATCACCTTGCGCCAGGCGTTGTTGGCTGGCTGGAAGTAACGCGTCCGCTTGGCTATTAACCAGATAATCTGCAGCGCGGATCACCCCGCCGATAAAGGGATTACGCAAGAGAGCGTTTTTGACCAGACAATCCGTCTCGGGCATGACGGATGCCAGCAGCACATAATCAATCAGTGTCGGATGGTTGGCCACCACAAGACAGCCACGCTCCCTGCGTAGAGTATCAATACCATTAATCCGATAATCCAACACACCCAACGTCTTTGCTACCGACAAAAAAACTGGAAACTGACGGCAATACTGCGCCGTGCCAGACGCCGGCGTTTGGCATTATCCCGCTGTAATATTAACAGCAGGTTAAACCACACAAGCGATAACAGCAGCCCACCCATGCCAAACAGAACGAAGCAAAAACCCGTCATCACCAGCCGCCAAGCCCAGTTGATACGCGCATATACGCTGTTCATGCGTGGCTCCAATACCACTTTAATCTTTCGCCCGTGATGGTAAACGTTGATGTGCCATTCAGGTAGTGCTGCAAAAATTGTAAACTTTGCGGCAGCGGAGGCTCTTCACTTTGGCCTTCCGGCTTGCTCTCACACTGCAATATTTCATCGGCTTCAAATACCAGTGCCACCGCATATGCCCAGGTTGGCATCTGCTTTGGCAGGTAGGGATGATAAAACTCGGGCAACAACCCATCAAAATCTACCATCAATACGCGCTGGTAACCGGCCTGCAGTAAGCACACCACCTCGCACAATCCCTGCTGAAAGGTATCGATACCGGCAGAAAGCGAAGACACCGCCACGTCTTTTTGTGCTGCAATGGTCAAATGGCCCGCAGCTGAGTTATGTACCGACATCGCGAAGTCCGTGGGTGAAACGGCTTGTTGGGTAGCGAGGGCCTGCAAAATTCGGTAATTGCGTTCCAGTTCACCGTGGCGGCTGGTATAGAGCACGGCATCTACTTGCTGACGACGTAGCATTGCTAAACCGCATTCCACAGCCAGCCTGCTGCCGGAATTCAGGCGGCGCGCTGTCATCATGGAAAGTTCGGTCAGTTTCGACTGTGGTGCCGAGGGCAGGATCTCATGAGGCATCTGCGCCCATTGGCGCCACTGTGATGCTTCACTTAATCCTGGGGCCCTGGCCTGCCAGTCGATTATCTTTAATGCAAATCTCATCAACGTGTTTCCGCGGTAAATCGGCGACTCGGTTTGCGAGGCGTAAACTCGGGGGCATATTAAACGGTACCCTGGCCTTGTTGGCTTTGGCATATCAATAAGGTATGCCCCACTCCAAGGTCATCCACGCGTTTTTCTACTCGAAAACCAGCCGTCTCAAGGTAGTTGTAAAACTTCCCGACGCTGTAAAAGCGGCTATTGCCGTTAGCCATGCAGGTAAAATAGAGTGAGGAAGCATTGAGGCTGAATGATGCTGCTTCAAATTTTTGGGCATCCCAGAACAACTCCATTATGCAGAGCCGAGCGTTGGGCTTCATCACCCGTCTGATTTTTGTAAGCATAGTAATGATTTGCTCTGGGGAGAAACAGTCAAGAAACTGGCTCATCCACCAGATATCTGCGTCACCGGGTAGCGGCGCATCGCTTAGCATGTCTACCGCATGGAAATCTACGCGGTGGGATAGCCCAACCTTATCGATATTCTCACGTGCCAGGGCAATTTGCGGCGGAAGATCCAATAAGGTAACCCTGACATTATCGTCATATTGGCAACAGCGTAGCGCCCATTTACCGGTATTGCCCCCGACATCATAAAGTGTTGCTGGTTTGTTGCTGAATATATGCGGTAATGCTGCGTTAAACGCTGTATCTGAATAATAGTGATCAAAAGCAAACCAGCTTTCGCGGGCGGCTTGGGGTAATTGTGACAATGCCGGGTAGATGGTTGGCCATTCACCAAACACTTTTAATCCAGCGGGTTTTTCTTCTTCGAGAGCATTTGCTAAAAAATACAGCCCCTGATAACAGACATCTTGGGTGAAATCCATATTCACACGAGTCATGGTGTCGTGAAGCAGGAAATGCCCAATCTTGGCGATGAAGTAATGCCCGTTTTTATGAGTCACAATACGCCCGCTTAACCCCATATCCAGCAAAACGCTGATAGCGTATTCATTAACGTTACTGTTAGCAGTGATATCCTCAAGGAGGGCACCCTGCTTTCCTTGTTCATCCAGATAAGCTAATACGCCAGTGTTGCGCAGACAAAGTGCGGTTTGAAACAACATAGGCGCAAAGGCAATCCGTTGCGCCTCAGTGATAGCATCCAGTGCGCTGAGAGTGTCCTGCTCATACATTTTGGTACAACCTCTTAACCGGATACAAAATGGCATTGCCAGTTCATACCCGGCGAAAATTCAATCAACGTTAAAATTACAGACCGGCTGCTGCTGCGGACAGGTTCAATTGAATATCTTTATCGAGGTTACGTACCCAACGGTTGTAGCTTTTGTGAATTTTGCTGCCTGATGCTAACAGGTTGAGACTGCTGGAATAGTTAATGGAATAACTTGATGCGGTGTAGGTGATGCGAATTTCAGCAACGTGATCGCGGGACTGCAGGCGGCCGTTAATGACGCCAGGACCCGCCTGCGACATGATCCATTGACGCTGCTGACCTGCTTTCAGAATGGCGGTTCTAACCTGAGCTTCTGTATGGCCGGCACTGACCGTGCTGTTGATTTGATCTATGGGCGCTGTACGGACACAGCCTGTCAGGGTAGCAATAACAGCAAGGGCAACACACCATTTGAAGATATTTTTCATAATACAATTTCCTTTTGTTTAAAAGTTATATTTCAATAAGAATTGTTGGTTGATCCGCCGATTATAATTTTTTTTGTTATTACAACATTACTTTGTGTTGTTTTAAAAACAACCAGTAAAGCTCGGTGATATTGGCAATTATCATATCATTGAATTGATATTATTCACATAAAACCATCGCTGTGATATTAGGAAAATTCCTGCTTTATAGTTGGTTCAATCCATTATTTTAACGTCTTGAAGCGTTCTTTAGCTGCTGGTTTCTGGCTTGGTCTCTGCAATTTTGAGGAGCTTGATCGCGATCTCAGGCAGGAGGCAAACCCTATTGCGGTGTCTAAATAAAATCCTGGTTTATATTTTTCCCATATCTGACAGGATGTGTCAATAAGCTGGCCAAACACATTAGAACCCATGATTTTTTGTTTGGTGGAGTTTTTTGCACCTATCACAGAGACGTTTATAAGGTATTGCAGTCGCTGTGATGCTCTGATGCTGGCTCTGATTCTGCCCATTTTTCTTGAATTAATTAATTTCTTGGTGAATACATTTAGTAAATTCATAATAAAATCATATTGATACGCTCGAAATAAAGGTTTGCTAAACCAAGCCAGCACACATCCCCCGGCAAATGTTCTGGAACAAAAGAGCCCATCAGGATACAACCCTGTTTCTCAGCCCAATCTTTAGCGCGAGCAAGCCTTTCGAAGCAGGACGATGTAGCGAAGAGGAGAATCTGAACTACATCGTTCAATTTACTCTTAAGCAGCAAAAGCTGGATTTAATCGGCAAGGATCCATCCATCAGAAAATAGTCGATATTTATGATTGGCAATTATTATCCGGTGTTACTCTGCACTTTTCGTATTTCTTCAGTCAGTTATTTCATGATAAATTTAATTTTAGTGATGTCTTTATTTTTTATGTGCTCTATTTTCATGCAGTTGACCGATGTCCAAATCGGTTTTAACGTTAATATTGGATTCTGTTTTATTCCAGCGGCTATCATTATTTCCCGGGTAGCTTATGTGGCTTGGAATTAAAGTGAAATGTCAAATAAAACAAATGGATAATGGTATTGACCGTTTTTTTGAACACAGATAATAGGTTGCCCCGGTAATAATGATGGCACTTTGTATCAGGATGTGGGTCCATGTCGCGATCCCATCAGTGATAATATCCGCAAGGTGTTTTCCAAAGGTAACTTCTGGCTCACATTTGCCAGGGGCCATCAAAAGCTCATTGCGTTCCTCTTTACTCAACATGCCTGGTGTTGGTGAATAAATTAGGGATTACAGATGTAGATGAAATAGAGGCGTTCAGGTGATCCACGTACGCGGTGACAACAATTTTGACTGTACTTGGGATTCCGATCCCCAAGCCGGACTGTTGTCGAGCAAAGCGGGCGTTTTTGCAACACAGAATGCGGCGCAAGCCCGGGCCGCCCAGAATGGTATGCCGCGTCCCCCGATTTATACCAGACAGGGGGTATATTATGACGAGAAGCAATACAGGGGATGTGGGCCCGAATGTGGTGGTTGTGGGTTCGGATTTGCGCGCTTCAACAGCGGACGGTCTGATTGTGCGGGGAGGATTACCCAATACCTGGTGTTGCATGGGAAACATGAATGCCACCAACCATGTACACCGCACCACACTTTGGATGAAAGTATCGTGATGATGACCCTCAACGCGCCACGCACGTGCAACATTAGAAATGCTTATGAATTATACAAACTAAAATGCTAAGAGATAATTGATAGATGAGGGAGTGGTTTTTTCTTGGAACGATTAATTAATGAAATGGTTGATAAGTGAATTACCGTCGAACGTCATCTTTTGGGGGGAATGGCGGAGCGCAGCATTTATACATCCCGAGCATTACAGCAAAGCGATCCTGAAATATATTATGCATTGCATCGCAAAAATTATGACCTTATTTAGTTCTTGGTGGAGCCTGTGCTGTAGCCTTTCGTAGAAGCCCTGAGAGTGAAAAGAACTCAATGGCAGCCGGAGTTTAATAAAATTGTGGATATCGTAGAGAATGAACTCAAAAAATCAAAAAGGCCCTGAGATAAAGCAGAACCTTATGAAACGGTTCATGCACACTATTTTAGAAACCATGGTATCAATTTTAGGCGGTGCATTGGTTCTTGTCTGCGCATATTGGTTTTTTCACTTTGACACCTGGCATGAGCGATTTATTTACATCACTTTATCTGTAGTAGTCGTGTATTTGATTTGTAAGGTGCTGCCCAGTAGGCCAGAGTAAAACGGTTTTTAATCAGGTAGCGTATGTTTCCCCATTACCCAAATAATTAAGCAAGCCTGCAGAATGTAACATAAACGTCCAGAATAAAGCCCGCATAAAAACGCGGGCTTTCGCAGGTTGTGGCGTTTCCCTGATGTTGCCACAAGAAGCCCATTCACCCTAGAGGATTGGCTAAAACCCGTCCAATTGATTCGCTAGATCAATAATCAGCTATTGATCGGCGAAAACGATCGTTGCTCTGCATTATCCTTCATCCTCTCTGTTGTCTGGCTGGCCTTCCCGCCATCGTGTGCAGCGTTGTCCGCCCGGCGGCATGCTGTCGGCACCTAATCACAACGGAGCAAGCCATCTATGGCTGACTATTATCACGTGTCGAAATCAACGACAGTACCCGCGTAATCGCTACTGTTTCGACGGCCATCGTCGGTATGGTCTGCACCGGGGATGATGCCTATGCCACGCTGTTTCCCCTCAATATCCTGGTACTCATCACCGATGTGCTGGCCGCCGCATCGCACCAGGGGTAATCAAGGCACTCTTTGGATTTAATGAAAGCCCGCGATAAAGCGGGTTTGTTGTTGGCTTGATTAAGGTAAACCACCACTGGTGACGCAGGGATTGATTCGAGAGGGAGTAGGGTGCCAGAGAATAGGGCGACCCTTTTGCGACACTGGCGGCTAGATACGAAAAAACCACCTGCAATGAGGTGGTTTAATAATATGATTTTAAAGCTAAAATTTGGTGGCCCTTGCTGGACTTGAACCAGCGACCAAGCGATTATGAGTCATAAAATTGGCATGTTTTTAATTGTTCGTCATTGTCTCTATTTGTATTTTTAATTGTCTATAATCAATCAGTTATGAAGTTATTTTTGTTTCTGATTGGTTCTCTCATTTCCCCATTGTACTATTCTTACCTGACCCGTTACCTGACCCGAAATGGGCATCGGGTCAGGTAACGCATATTCTTAGAAAGGTAAACTTATGGCCGCTAATCTTACCGAGACTGCTATACGTGGATTGAAGACAAAAAGCACGGCGTACTACGTGTGGAGCAACAGTGCTCAGCGTGGTACTGGCAGGCTTGGCGTTAAGGTTCAGCCTTCAGGCAGCAAAGTTTTTTATTTCCGTTACTACGTTGAGAAAGGGAAGAAAGAGAAGTTCATCCAGTTGGGCATCTGGCCTGAGATGAAACTGGTGACGGCCAATGAGTTGGCGAAAAAGTATGGAGCCTGGCTTGTTGAAGGAAAAGAGCCCCAACAAGAGCTTGAGCAACAACGCCTGGCCGAAGAGCACATTATGCAGATCCATCGCTCTCAAGGATCGTTTGATGAGCTGGTGCATGGCTACGTTAACAAGATGAAGCTCGACAATAAGCGGACCTGGGCTGATGTTCTGAAGCGTCTTGAAAAAGAGTGCTACACGGTTATCCCTCGAGAAACCAAAGCGAAAGATGTAACACCTCTGCAGATCAAAACCATCCTCTCAGGCATTATCCAGCGTGATGCGGTGGTGCATGCTAACCGGATTCGCTCGTATCTGATGGCAGCATTTAACTACGGCTTAAAAGCCGATAACGATCCGATGAATACCAGCGTGGGTATTACGTTCGGTCTTGAAGTAAATCCGGTATCGGCCATACCGAAACAGTCTTCGGCGGAAAAAGTGGGTGATACATGGTTAACGCTGGAAGAACTACGTTTTGTCATGGAGCAGTTCGCTCAGGCAACTAACGTTGGGCCACTGATGCAGCACCTAATCCGCTTCTGTGTTTATGCTGGCGGGCAGCGTCCGTTTGAAATGATTGCCAGCCAGTGGTGCGCGATTGACTGGCAACAAAAGACGTTGCTGGTAATTGCCGATGTATCGAAAAACAAACGGGAGCACCTGATCCCGCTGACTGAATCGGCATTAAGTGAATTAGCCTCAGTGAAAGAACTGACTAAGGAAAGTAACAGCCCCTATATCTTCCCGCTCTCGACCAACGGCGAACGACCGGTTCGTACCGATAGTCTGGCGCGTTCCATCATGTATTTCCGGGCTTTTAATCCTGAGTTTAAAGTTTTCACGGCGCGAGATTTACGTCGCACCTGTAAAACGTTGATGGGGGAGGCGGGGATCAGCAAAGAGATCCGCGACCGTATCCAGAATCACGCTTTGAACGACGTTAGCTCGAAACACTATGATCGTTATGATTACCTGACTGAAAAGCGCAGGGCGCTTGAGATCTGGGAAGATCGGATTAACAACTATCAACGACAGCAAGAAAACAACGTTGTGAACTTGTTTGGGCGGAGGTAAGGGCTTGTCAAAATACGAGCTTAATTCAGCAGAAGAGCGGTATCAGCCTGGTTCTGGTGACCTGGTACTTGCCAATAAACTGGGGATTATTGATGAGCAGGAAATGGATGCGCTGGAGTCTGGCCTGCTGCTGATGCTGTATGAACAGCTATTTATCGAAGGCCAGCCGCCTGCGGTGCTGGCTTTTGAGCACATCAGTGGGTGGCATCGCCAATGGCTGGGGAATGTGTATGACTGGGCAGGGAGATTGCGTAACGCTAACCTCACTAAGGATGGCTTCCAGTTTGCTGCTGCCGACAGGATTCCGCTGCTTCTTGATGGTTTCGAGAGGCAGTTTCTCTCCCGATCTGGTGAACTGAAATCCCTGGCTCGTCCGGAGCTGGTAAGTTATCTGGCTGAATGCCATGTAGAGTTTATTTTGATCCACCCATTCAGAGAAGGTAACGGGCGTCTGTCGCGGCTACTTTGCGATGTGCTGTCGGTTCTAGCAGGGAAGGGCTTACTTGATTACAGCCTGTGGGATGAGCACAAGGTGTTTTACTTCAAGGCAATACAGGCTGGCGTATCAGGGAACTATAGCCCTATGATGCAACTGGTGAGCGACATCTTGCCAGATTAACGGGCGAGGCCCACGGCTTTCGCCTGTGCCTGATTTTGTTTGAGTTGCTGCTCAATTTTTTGCACAGAAACACCGGTTTCTATTGCGGTTGAGCTGGCAACGGAGCGGTAGATTTGAGTTCTGGTAATCTGAGTATGTGCTGTTTTTTTTGTCATCGTGAAAGCCTCGCTGTTTCAGTCCTGATTCTAGTGCGGATAGGGGGGCTAGCAAGACTGTTATCTGCTCACCAAATGCATAATTCAGCCGTTGGTTATCCGAGGTGGTCGGAGAGGTGAATTCGGAGCTGTACTAATTTTTGACCAAGATCACATCCTCTTCATTATCATAAGTGATGTTAAAGATGATTTAATTTATTATTCAATAAGTTAATTTATTCTTAATGGTGGGTTTGATGAACTCTAGTTTTGTTTCTTTATCAAAAATTTCAGATGAGGCAGTTGTCGAGAAAATTCTTGATGAATGGTTCGCTAAGAAGCTAGATTTATTTTTGTATTTTGGTGGGGATGGTAAAAAATGTCGGTTATCACGATGTATTTCACCTTCTTTACACATTGTGGGTGAGAAATTAATTAGCGATGGAGAAGAGTTCTATACATCAGAAGAAAGTCCAGGTCATTCATTCTTGAAATTCATCCCTGAGTTGCCATTGAGCCCTCACTTGAAAGTTAACGAAGGTTTTAAGCTCTCGAACTCAATTAAAGGGAGGTATTTTAATTATGAGTACTCTGGACTAGCATTAGGGTATTGGAAAATTGTCCCTACTCAGCTATCAATATTCAATTATGGGAGATATATTCTTAAAGATAAAGGCTCATTTAACATCCAAGTTTCCCCTTCAGGCTCTGTATATGTCCATAGCTTTTACAGTGAGGATTATTTGGTTTTTGATGAGGATGTCTATGTTGTTAATAATGATTTGTATATAATGGCAAAGGCCCTTGAGATAATCTCCCCTTCAATAAATAGTAAATATTCAGAGTCTCTTCCCAACAATGAAGTCCCTTGTGAAAGAAAATATGAAACTAAAAAATATAATTTTGCACTCTGTATAGTAATGAGAGAGATTGTTGTAGAAAGTGATGGCATTCCTATTATCAGCAAGCTGAAGCCGGAATACGATGCCATGTGGAATGCGAATATCTCAGAAAGTACACTTTGTGAATGGTTTGCAAAACCAGGAGCATATACAGATATAAGGCAAAGGCTTACTACAGAAAAAATGAAGGGCATATATTTATTCCTTTCACTTTTTTGCAAGAAAAATAATATTAAAAACACTAAAAAAAGGCGTCTAATATCGCTGTCGAACTCAATAGGCTGGCTGCGCTGGAGACTTTCCTATTCGACATTCAGTTCACTGAAGACGATATAAAACCTTGGCTGCAACTCCCTCTTAGCTAACGTCTTACTAAGCCCTTATCCAAAAGTTCATTGCTTCACAAATCTTACGCTCTGAAACATGATTGCTTCCAGCGAAACAACAGGAGGCAATCATGAACAAGTCTTATACTCACCCCACCGCCGAACAGCGTTTAAAGGTTTTGCAGAATTATGGCGAATCCTCAGATCGCTTGGTGCGTGAAAAAGAGCGTCAATACATCACATCTATATCTCGTTCAACGGCCTGGAAACTGGAGCAAGTCGGACAATTTCCGTTGCGTAAGTCTATTGGATTGAAGTCCTGTGGCTGGCTGTTAAGCGACCTACTTTGCTGGATTAACGAACGCTAACATTCGGAGATTTTGTGCATTTTTTCCTGAACGACTCGTGTTCATTCTGCTATTTCTGCCATTAATAGCGGAATAGCAACTTGTGCGGGAATTTTTAACGTGAATTGTATTAGAGGTGTTATATGTTTAACGGTCGTCCTTTCCCTGTAGATGCGTTTCCTCAGATTATAAGAAACGCAATTTATGAAGTGGAGCAGCATACACAGGCCCCCCAAGGTTTGATTGCTGCTTCTGCTCTGGGAGTTATTTCTCTTGCCTGTCAGAACCGGATTGATGTTTGCCGACTGAATAGTCTACGTGGCCCGGTATCACTTTTCTTACTGACACTGGCAGAATCCGGTGAACGTAAGAGTACGGTTGATAAACTGCTGATGAAACCATTATATCAACTGGAGGAAAACTTATTTGAAAAATACATCCATGATCTTGCCGTCTGGCGAAATGATGAAGCAATTTTTAATATTGAAAAAAAGCCCTGATGTCAAAACTCAAATCAGATATCCGGCGTAACAAAGATCATTTTGCAACAAATGAACAGCTTAAAGCGCTTCTAACATTGCCCCCGAAAGCGCCGGTGAGGTTCAAACTAATATTCAACGATGCCACGCCTGCAGCTATTAAAGATCACCTCTGTGGGCACTGGCGATCTGTCGGCATAATGTCTGATGAGGCTGGCACCATTTTTAATGGTTACACCCTGAACGAGCTACCGTTCATCAATAAGATGTGGGATGGTGCAATGTTTCCCGTGGAAAGGAAAAGCGAGCCCGAGAAATTAATTAGAGATGCAAGAATGACGCTGTCGCTGATGGTTCAGCCGGATGTTTTTAAGGGTTATATTGATCGGAAAGGAGATATGGCAAAGGGGATTGGATTTTTTGCACGATGCCTCATTTGCCAGCCTGCTTCAACACAAGGAAACAGACAAATTGCCAGCCCTGTTGTTTCAAGTGAACATCTGCCGGTATTCCATCAACGGCTGATGGCGATTGTTAATGAGAACATCATCAAAAATAATGAAAGTGATCGTCTTTGTCTCCGATTCTCTGCAGAAGCAGAAAAACACTGGATCGAATTTTATAACCAGGTCGAGTCTGAAATGGGCTTGACTCGCTACCTATCAGATTTTAAGGATTATGCTTCTAAAATGGCTGAGAATATGGCGAGGCTTGCTGCCTTGCTGCATTACTTCAATGGTGATGAGGGTGATATATCCCTTACCGCAGTAAAGGCCGCAGTGGATATAATTGCTTGGTATATTGACGAATACATCCGCTTGTTCTCCAAAACACAAGAATTTTCTTTGGAATTTTCTGAAGCAGATGAGCTTTATCACTGGTTAAAAGATTACTGTATGCGAAACTTTTCTTTCTGCATCAAGAAAAATATTATTTTACAATTTGGACCTAATAAATTTAGGAATCGTTATAAAGCAAATGAATTAATTAGAATTTTAATTGCACAAAACAAAGTATTTATAACTATCAAGGGTAAGACAAAGTTAATAAGCATAACCCCTTCAGCATTTTAAGTTTGATTTCGTGTTAAAGGACTTAATTCAGGAGTAAAAACTAATACTGAGCCCAGTTTGGTCAACAGTCTATTATCATGATAGGTAATATATATTAGTTCCATTACTTACTCCAATATCATCAAACAGGATACTATATGACATACGATAGTGAGTTCGGATCACATATATCTCTATATCGGGATAGAATCAAACAGGTTATTGATGATTCACTCAATGAACATCCTAATACAATGATTCTACGTGTTGATCTACATGACCCAATAGATACAGACAATCTGGATAACCCATTCTTTCAACCCAGAGTAGATTCTGGTGCTATATCTCGTTTTACCTGTGCGCTAAAAGCAAAGCTTGGGCACGATAAGCATATTAAAACACAAAGGAAAGACTGGCCTGAAAGCCGACATTCAGCCCTACGTTACGCTTGGGTCAGAGAGTATACCCAAAATGAAAAGCGGCATTACCATTTGATACTGTGCTTCAATCAGGATGCTTATTATCATCTGGGAGATTACGACTTGAATCGTAACACGTTACGCACAATGATAACAACGGCATGGTACAGTGCGCTTGGTATCCCGATAGATGGCTCAGGGAAGTTAGTTAATTATCCGTCAAATGGGAAATATCTTCTCAACCGTAAAAGGGACAACTTTGAGAAAACTTATAACGACTTGATGAATAGAGTGGATTACATGACCAAAGTAAGAACAAAAATATTCGGTGATGGAGATCGTAGTTTCGGCTGTAGTCGAGGATGAGTTATTTTTTACAATAATGGCCTTTCTTATGGATGGAAAGGCCATTTATCTTATATCAAGACGATGGCGAGCGATAAAGTGTATTATCAATTATTCTTCATTCAATGACGCTAAGACTAGCTCCAACCATAATTGTCCATCGTGAAGTCTAGTGTGATCATCTACAGGAATTACTGTTAGCAAGTGATTAAATGCGTGGGAAATACGTAATTTGTTACGCAGCCGTCGTTTCTGTTCTTCAACAGTTCCATCTACGCTTCTCGAAATAAGTATTAACTTCCGTCCTTGATTTTCGACCAATTCACGAAAAAGTCCATTAATATGACTATCATCTTTATTAAATCCAAAGCCTACAACAACAATAGCGTCAGATTCAGCATAAGCATCGAATAGACTAACGTACCGTCTTGACATGGTTACCGATGTTAAAGGCTTGAGTCCACTTTGCGTCAGCATGAAGGGAACATGGATCTGACTTTGATCTACGTCACCTGGATTTTCACAAGTGATAACCGCATTTTTATAGGGATTATAATAGTCATGCACACTACCATTCAGGTGGATAATTTGCGGTAATTCCATATTCATACCACGGAAAACTTCTGCTAGAAGGCTATTGTAATTGGCTGTTCCAATGGCTGAAATTGTTAGGTCACCAGCGAATGTAGCTAAGTCATGATAATAGCCATGATCGGGAAGATCTTCGACAGATGGTGCTTGGGCACTGATATAATCGCGAGCTATCTTAAGAAAAATAACCATACGAGTGAATTTAGCCCATTCGGTGGATGGCGAGAAGAGATAGCGAAAATGGTCATCTATCAATTTCTGGTAGTCGAGTACTGTCGTAAACAGATTCTCTAATACTTTTTGGGCTATCGCACAGAAAAGTGTAAGAGCTGTTGCGTCTTCATCAATATTGAAGTTTCTATTTTCTTCCAGCAATAATTCCAAAGCTGTTGAGCCTATGCGGTTAAATTCTAGGCGGAACATGCCGGTAATATCATCGAAGATTGGTAAATCATCCGGCGCAGCTTCAAACAACTCTTGGTTTAGGCGTTGCACAAGGGCTTGACCGTGTGCACCGACTAATAATTGCAAAAATGATGTAACATATCTTTTTAAATCATCGTTGTTGTCTGATTGTCTTACTACATCCAACATGGCTGAGTAGTATTCTGACTCAAATAATCTAACATCTCTCGCCAATAACTCGTTAAGGCGAATGTCGTGTGTGTACAAACGCTCACCAATAACGTTACCTGTCAACTCTGAAAATACATTTTCTAGTGTGGCCCTATCGATTCCTAGTGCCAATATCGCATCGTCGCATTCTTGATCAAAACGGTTGAGACGTCGAATTATTTCCTCACGTTTATATTCGATAGATGATTCGATAATACTAGTAAATTCGTTACGCCCAAAAGCATAAATACTTTTATCAGCATATCCCTGAGGCAGCCAATCATTGGCATAAGGCGAGCGTGAATCTACTAATCTCAGTTGCTGACGAAGCTCCGTTTTATACTGGCTTGGGTCTTGTCTAAAAAGGTCAATGGCAAATTTTCCGCCACTTGGCAATCCATACCCAATTTCTGCCCCAGCGCCAAAAAAGAATCCTAAATTCATAGCTATCACCTATTTATTCAATTTTGTTAGTGCGAGTGAAAAACAGTATATAAATAGTTTTTATATAACTATGGCCTTTCTATTTATAAAAAGGCCATTTTCTTAATTTCCTATAGGCTACTGATAGTCATCAGCGAGTCCGCTACTGAATAACGTCTCTGCATTTTCAGCGATAGCAACAGCATCCTGCACATCCTGTCGTTTCAAATCTAATACCCGTAATTTGCCCTTCACTTCGGCGACGGACTCGATTCGTCTGTAAACATCAGAATGATGCTTAGCATACAATGCCAGCCCTTTCAGTTTGGGCAAAGCATCAGCCAGATGCAGGCCATGTGGATCTACCAGGTCCACAACCATTTTGCCATCCTGTTTGGCAAAGAACAGGAAATCGGGACGAACAATCTTGTACTGTTCGGCTTCAACATAGGCGATTCCTAGTGACGACTGCCCTGTGTACTGTGGATTACGATACCAGAAAGCAAATCCTTCACGTTTGGTTTCGATCTCAAAAACCTTGGTTTCCCAATGGTTCAACTGAGCCGGATAGTTTCCGCTTTCGTCGCACAACAAATGGTGTTTCCAGACTGGAAGGTCAGTTTCCTTCTCACCTTCACGCACCTTGGTCATTTCAAACTTGTTCTCCGGTCTGACCAGATCCACATCCTGCGGTTCGGTACTCATTTCGACGATTTGACGGTAAGCCTCTTTACGCTCATCTTTCAAAGACTTGATCTGCGGTGTGTACTCGGCCAGCCACGCCTTCGCCAGTTTATCGGCCTCGGCATCGAAGTAATCCTGCACCTCCATCACCAGTCCCAGGCCAGCAACGGTCACACGAGCTTCCATGATTGCCTCCAGGTACTCCTCTGCATCCTCTTCTCGATCCGCGACCTTATCGGCCAGATATTCGACATAGGTACGTGAAACATCCGGGCTGAAGATTCGAGCTGCACGCCGGTAGGCGTCATCAATCACCGCTACGTCCGCCTCCTCCCAGAATTCGTTGAAGGTCATTGCTTTGTTCTTCAGGCTGGCAACCACAGTCTTACCATCCACAACGAGCACTGCATTGCGCTTGTTTTTGATTTTTTCAGCATTTTCTGTCTGGAACTTGTCCAGGACAGTGTGCAATGCAGCATGGGCTTTTCTGACTGCCCCATCAAGAATGCTGTCATCAACCAGTTCCTGTGCCAGCGCAGTCAGGCGTCTGACGGGTCTGGCTCCTTTCTGTGGTCGGGTTTGCGAAGGTAGCGCTTCAAATACTTCCCATACGGAAGCTGAAGCCGCCGGGTTAGGCTTCATCTCCACAGGGTTAACCAGGATGCGTCCGCTCGGAGGAGAGGTATCATCGCCCTTAAACAAGGTATTGACGACATCTCTCACGGTATTAGTATTAAACTTGGGCAGCAGGCATTCTACTGAGTTTAAGCGCTCATTACCCGGAATACGTCTTGCCAGTGGAGTACGCACCATACGCCCCAGCAATTGCGTAATATGCGTCCTGTCGGTAGCAGCGCGGAAGGAAACCATTACTTCGGCACGCGGGCAATCCCAGCCAGTGCTGATGGCATCTTTAGCAATCAGTACACGCACCCAGGTTGATTCCTGCACCCGCTGCGGTTCAATATAAGGTACCTGGTGTTGGCCGAAACGCTGTGTGGTATGTTCACCGAAAACATGAGCAACACTGTCAACGGGCAATTCGGGGTAACGAGAGAATAGCGTATCCAGCCAACGCCCCACTTCATTCGGGTCAGGCGTATTGGGTACCTGGAATACCATCAGCGGCACTACTTCGCGCACAGTTTCCTGCTGTTTTGCATACTCTGCCCAGGCATCGGTCACTTCCCTGAGTCTGTCGGCAGCACGGCGTACCCACACGGTATCGAAGTCACCGGCTTCATCTGGTACACCAAGAATGATATCGTCCTTGATAAGTCCCGATTCCTGCACCTTAGCCGAGTCAACCATCACATTCGGCAGTTTGACATGATGGCCAGCGTTGGCAATGGCTTTGTCGAAACGTTCAACTGTGGCGGAGATCCCCCACACTACTGGAATACCCTTCACTCCAGCCGAACCATTAATGAGCCGTTGTACAATGGTACTTTTAGCTGCTTCGCTGGAAGTCGTTGACGAACCCATCCCCCTGTGCGCTTCGTCCAGTACCAAATAAAGTGTCAGATCCGGGTCTTCGATGGTGTTCTGGATGGTATCCCACAGCGTATAAGCCTGTGCATCTGGGGCTGCTTCGAAAAGCCCGCCTTTATCATCAAACCCGCGCACCAGCAGGCTTTTTTGCCAAACTTCTGCGTGTTAAGGAAATAGATTTTTCCAGCCTGAAATTTGCGTCGACTGAAAGGATGTTCAACCACCACCATATCGTTGTAGTTGATACGGTCACTGGCTTCCATCAAGCGAAAGCGGGTTTGCTCGTTCAGTGCAGGATCGTCACTGAACCAGATCACTACCGCGCCGGGATCGGCATCGAAATTAAATTCGTCGTCGCCATGAAACAATGCTTCAAACGCAGCGGCAGCCATGACGGTCTTACCCGCACCGGTCACTGCCGTTAAAGAGAAGGCGCTCTTGTCATTTTCGTTATGCCAGTAACGGCGAGCTTTTCTGAGATTCACCAGCGAATCACGCACCGCATCGCGCTGATAGTCTTTTAGAGTGAACTTCATTCTGTTAATTCCCCACTGGTGAAGCTGAAATTGGTCAGGTACGATTCGTACAAACGTACCGGCTCAACACCTTTTGGCAGACGCCTGGTGACAGCCTGGAAGTGCCGATCATCGTCGGTGACGATGAAGGCCACGCGCACTTCACTTGCATCGCTAATAGCGTCAATGAAAGGTGTAGCCTGATCAACCGCTGACAGCAGTCCATAGGCATCAGTTACTACCCATCCTTCCGCGGGCAGTGTGTCAATACGTTTGCCGCGTGCGCCTGCACGTAGCCACAGCAACGGCGCAATGCGCGCATATGCTAGGTTGTAGCTAACCGATTTCTCAGCTTCGTAGGTCAGGGTGAAGAACTCAGCGTTTTCCTCAAAGCCTTCAGACATTGGGAACTCGACGATAAACTTATAGTCGCCATCAATCGGTTCTCCTTCAGGTGTCTTGCCTGTTATAGCGGCCTGTACACGCGGCTTTGTGATGTAATCACAGATCCCCCATTTTTCCCATTCGGGATCTCCGGGGCGTAAACCCTGTTCGCGCAACTGTTTTTGTTCGCTGGCAGCGACTTCATTGTTCGTGACGGAGATGCACTGGCGGCGACCACCATCCTGTTTGTTCAGACGCATTACTGCATGGGCTGTTGTTCCTGAGCCACTGAAGAAATCTACTACTACGGCATTTTTTTTGCTGAAATAAAAAAACGGAGTGCATCTTCAACTGCATACAGTGATTTTGGGAAAGGAAATCGACGATCAGGCAACAGAGCTTTCAGCAGGTTTGTTCCACCTGTTTCTGCATTGTGAGAGATTCTCATCCAAGTTGACGTTGGCGTCTTCAACTTATCCGCAATGTATTCCGCTTTAACACTTCCATCAGAATTATGCCCAACAATAGTCGCACGCCCGCCCTCTATATCATCTATTTTGCCAGATGTCAGATATGATATTTCCCATTTTTGTGGCTTATTAGGCGTGCTGCGACCAACGCGTACATAGCCTTTAGCGTGGATTGCCTTAAGAGCTGAAGAGGTTAATCCCCAGTTCATTTCAAGTCCTGAGTCGCGTATTGGAAATACTGCAACACAATTTTCACGTTCTGGGACTGTATTACGTGGAATTCCATGCGGTAGTGGCGTACCTATTTCTTCAATTTCTCCATTGCTGTTTACGTAGATCGGATAAAATTGAGCCGTACCGCCTTTTGGCTTACCTCGTGCCGACGCAGCGTCACTTCGTCTCAGGGTCCTCCATGGAACTTGGCTGCCTCCGGCAAAGTCTGGATCTAACTCTTGTCCAACTGTTGCGTTTCCAAACAGAACAAAAAAGACATATTCGTCCGACCGGGCAAACCTTCTTGGGCGATGACGACCACGGGGATTTACCACAGACGTTATCATCTCAATACTAGCCTCTGGGAACACTTGTTCGAGTAATAGCCCAAGTCGTAAATATTCTTTCTCATCAATAGTGATGATGAGAACTGAGTCGGCAGGATTTAGTAACTCTTTAGCTACCAACAAGCGGCGTTCCATAAAGGCCAACCATTTACTGTGGCGATATAAATCGTCCTTCTCAACGTAATCGTTATTGTATTTCCAGTCTTTCGCCCCCGAGTTATACGGAGGATCGATATAAATGGCATCCACCTTGCCTCTATGCGTGTAGGTTAACGCTTTCAGCACATGATAGTTTTCGCCATTGATGACCGAGTGAAAAGGCTTATCACCACCGCGCTGTACTTTTCCCGTACTGACCAGACCTGGCCAGATGGTGTCACGAAATTCAGCTATAACCACAAGATCGTTCAGCGCTACAGTCTGAGTCTCGACATCAGCTGCATCCAGCAACTCGAGATCAGCGGTCTTTTTCGCCTTATTGATGGCTTTCACCTGCCATAGCCGCTGATCGCCTTTCTTAGGTGAGCCACGCTCCGGCAGAACGCGAACCTTGTCTCCCTTGCGAATAGGCCGCAATGGCAACTCAACAACTTCAGGGCTATGTCGTTCGAAATTAAGACCAAAGGGAAGTCGTGATGATAGGATCTTGATTTCTCGATCCAGGTCAGCGCCCAACTGTGGGTCTTTGGCCTTCGCTTTAGCTATTAGATCAGTCAGCCTGGACATATTTTCCTTTTTTCTTATCGATTCTAAGCATTGCAGGTTCTAAACGTTTGGCTCGTAGGAGCCCCCAATACGTTGATTCATTGACGGAATCAGAACGCTGAAAAATTAGCGGTAATATTAACACTAATCAACGACTTCATCGATCCTAAAACCGGGCGCTACAGGCTATTACCGGCATGCATGAAACGCGGTTCTCACTACCAAGTTACATCAGGTAATCCAAATAATTTCAGACATATATCATCTTCCCGAACACTACTATCCATACGGCGACCCCACAGGTTCGCCGTTGTTGTTTTATTTTATGTCTGGAAAAATCATGAATAAACAAGAAGGCATCAACGTCATCAGCAGGGCGATGGCTGTGCTGCCTGCACAACTGTCTGACACAATCCTGAAACACATTCACTTGCTTACCGACTATGAACCTGTGATCGGCATTATGGGAAAAACCGGGGCGGGGAAATCGTCACTCTGTAATGCGTTGTTTGCCGGTGAAGTATCACCGGTCAGCGATGTGGTGGCCTGTACTCGAGAACCCCTGCGCTTTCGCCTTGAGGTTGGCGAACGGTTTATGACACTGGTGGACCTGCCCGGTGTAGGCGAAAGTGGCGCTCGCGATACTGAGTATGTTGCGCTGTACCGTGAACAGCTTCCCCGGCTGGACATGGTGCTGTGGCTGATTAAGGCTGATGACCGGGCACTGGCGGTGGATGAGCATTTTTACCGACAGGTGATTGGTGAGGCATACCGGCATAAGTTGCTGTTCGTCATCAGTCAGTCGGACAAGGCCGAGCCTGGCAGCGGTGGAGATAAATTGTCCACAGAGCAGAAACAAAATATCAGCCGTAAAATCTGCATGCTGCACGAACTGTTCCAGCCCGTGCATCCGGTGTGCGCTATATCGGTCCGCCTGCAGTGGGGAGTACGGGTGATGGCAGAGCAGATGATTAAGTGCCTGCCACGGGAGGCCAGCAGCCCGGTTGTGGCGCAACTCCAATGCCCCTTTCGCACTGAACAGGTAAAGGAGCTGGCCCGAGACGATTTCGGTGAAACCGTTGGTGTGGTGCTTGATACCGTCAGTGCCTTTCCCCTGATACCCGCCCCGGTGCGGGCCATCATTCAGGCCGTACGCACCACCGTGGTGTCCATGGCCCGCGCCGTCTGGGATTTCTTCTTCTGAGTATTTAACCCTTTCCTGTGATCCCCCAGGCCCTGTCGCTTATGTGACGGGATTTTCCTGTATCTATTTTTCCAGTAATGAGGAGTTTACCTATGACCCGTCTGGCTTCGCGCTTTGGCGCAGCAAACCTTATCCGTCGTGACCGTCCGTTAACCCGTGAAGAGTTGTTTCGGGTGGTGCCCAGCGTATTCAGCGAGGACAAACACGAATCCCGCAGTGAGCAATACACGTACATACCGACAATCTCCCTTCTCGATAGCTTGCAGCGGGAAGGCTTTCAGCCGTTCTTTGCCTGTCAGACCCGGGTGCGTGACCCCGGCCGTCGGGACCACACTAAACAGATGCTTCGCCTGCGTCGTGAGGGACAGATTACCGGTAAGCAGGTACCGGAAATTATCCTGCTCAACTCTCACGATGGCACCAGTTCGTATCAGATGCTGCCTGGGTTATTCCGTGCCGTGTGTCAGAACGGCCTCGTCTGCGGCGAGTCATTTGGTGAAGTAAGGGTGCCGCACAAAGGGGACGTGGTGAGTCAGGTGATTGAAGGGGCCTATGAGGTGCTGGGGATTTTTGACAGGGTGGAAGAAAAGCGGGATGCCATGCAGTCTCTGCTGTTGCCGCCTCCCGCGCAGCAGGCACTAGCAAAGGCTGCGCTCACCTATCGCTTTGGTGAGGACCATCAGCCCGTGACCGAATCGCAGATACTCTCCCCGCGCCGCTGGCAGGATGAGAGCAATGACCTGTGGACCACCTATCAGCGTGTGCAGGAAAACCTGATTAAGGGAGGGCTCAGTGGACGTAATGCGAAAGGCGGGCGGACGCATACCCGTGCGGTGCGCGGCATTGACGGCGATGTGAAGCTCAATCGGGCACTGTGGGTGATGGCAGAGGCCATGCTCAGCGGCTTTCAGCCTGCGTGAGGTCACATTTTTCATCCCTTTTGGTTACGGAGATGTTAACAAGTGACACAACCTGTCATTTTCCGGGGCGCGGACTGCCAGTTTACTGAGCACAAATCTTCGCAGACCTTATTAACCCGTGATTTCCTGCTGACTGGCGGATACCTGCTGCCCGGACATACCCTGTCAGACCCCTCCTTTAGAATCGCTCTTCTTTCAGACAGTTAATCACAACGGAGACACCGTCATGCCATCGACAGTACGTCGCCATGACCGGCTGGCTGTCAGGTTGTCGCTGATAATCAGCCGTCTGATCGCGGGGGAAACGCTGGATATGCGCAGGCTCTCTGCTGAGTTTGGCGTGTCGGTCCGCACCCTGTACAGGGACTTTCGCGAGCGGCTGATATACCTCGACCTGGACTGCCATAACGGCTGCTATCGTCTGCGGACCGGGGGTGGCCCACAGGCCGAGCTGGACGTGCTGACCTTTGTGCACCGTACCGGGGTGGCAGGCCTCTTCCCGGGGCTTGACCGCCGTCTGGTGAGCACCCTGCTGATGTGCGATGAATCCCCCTGCGTGATAGCTCCGGCCGGGCCGGTTACATCGCCCTCCACCGGGCTGTCCTTCTGGCGGCTGGTGCAGGCCATCACGCGGCGCAGGCGGGTGATGCTGATTGCAGAGGGTCGGCGCTGTGAGCGACTGGCTCCCTGTCGGCTGCTCATCCACCAGCAGGCCTGGTACCTGGTGGCCGAACACGATGGGCATATTGCCGTATTCACCCTGGATGAAATCCATCTGGTTCAACCCCTGCAGGAGACGTTCCGCCGTAATGACAGTCTATGCCGTCTGGCAGAAGACCCGGTGTTCATTCAGGCCTTACCCCATTTTCGCTTTATCCAGCAGTCACTGCTTGCGTTTGTTCCGGCTGACTGCCCACCGGAATAGCTCAGGCTTTGTTATCAACCCGGCAACAGGGAGGAGCCCTATGCCCGTAATTGCCATTATCGCCATTGTTGTCATCGTCATCATTCTGAACAAAACCGGGGTGTCCGACAGTCTCACGGCCCTGACACTTGGCACCGTTGCCGCACTGCTGACAGGCGGTGGCGCAGCCGGTGCTGCCAGTGTTGCGCTGACGCCGTTCGTCGGTGTTCCGGTAGGCATTTTCGTGGGGATTTATGTTTTTGCCAAAGTCGTTCGTCTGATTTCAGGAAAAAAATAATGAAACGTAAAACACTCACTGTGCTGGCACTGGTTGCCACCACCCTGTTGCTGAGCGCCTGCGATGACAGGAGTGATGACCTGAAAGCCATCAGCAAATTCAAAGACCTCACGCCTCCGCGCTTCAGTGACGTAGTCAGCCGCCAGGATGATGTCAGTGAGGAATGGACACAGATTGGCTTTTCCACCGGTATCACCCTGCAGGTCTTACGTACCCGTCAGTCGCCGGAAGGTTGCGAGGGCGGCAGTTACTACTATCTGGTGGATATGGAGGAAAAAACCGTGCAGCCGCTGATGAATGCGCTGTGTATTGCCGACAATATCAAACTGGAATACCACGAGGTCACGGACCCGTATACGAAGGAAAAATACTTCGAATACTCCCATGACGGCAAACTGATGGGGCGGCTGCTGATACCGTCAAATCCTGATAATCAGGAATAAAAACAAAGATAAAGGAGACAGGAATGAAAACACATTCACTCAGCCGGTTTGTACTGGCAGGCGTACTGCTCGCGAGCTTTAATGCCTCTGCGGTTCCCGGACTCTGGCAGCAGGGTTACGGCCAGGGCAATGCGGAATACAGCGTGACGGACGCCAGTGGGAAGATGTTTACCATCAACTGTACGGGCAATCCGGACCAGAATGGTATCTACCAGCACTCGGTTTTTCTTACCCTCGCGGGAGACAAAACGGTCAGTTCGCATGATGACGGTACCGACATCACGGTGGTGATGGACCATCAGCAATACGCCATTCCGTCCAGCCTGGGCTGGCGTAACGGGGATAACGCCTGGTACGGCTTCATCATGGATATCCGTAAGGCCTCGCGATTCGAGGTCTACGTCAATGACCGGAAAGTTGGAACGTTTAACCCTGATGTGCAGAATGCACAAAAGGTCCTGCCAACGTTAGCGGACTGCACTAACGACTGATACATTCATTTTCGACATGCAATCCAACCCCGACAGCCACCAGGCTGCCGGGGTTTTCTTTTATCAGGAGCCTGAAATGTTCCAGTCAGTGTTACTGCCACCGGGTCCTTTCACCCGGGCACAGGCGGAAGCTGTCACGGCAACGTACCGCAATATTACCATTGAAGATGACCAGCACAGCCATTTCCGCCTGGTCGTTCGTGATCGCGAAGGCCGGATGGCCTGGCGGGCATGGAATTTTGAACCAGACGCCGGAGCCGGGCTTAACCCGTATATCCGACAGTACGGCATTCTGAATGAGACATCAGCATATTAATTTCTCACGCAAAACCCGTGAGCACGCAGCACGCACATTAATTATTTCCCATCACGCCAGCCAGACACGCTGGCGTTTTTATTCCCGGAGAACACTATGAATATGCACACCTTTACCCCAGATAACGAGCCACAGCTAATTCTCACCGCCACGCCGGTACCCGATGAGCAGCGCATCGGTTTTTGGCCACAACACTTTGGCACGATCCCACAGTGGATAACCTTAGAGCCGCGCATCTTCGTCTGGATGGACCGTTTCTGCGAAGACTACCGCGGCGGTATCTGGCATTTCCACACACTCAGCAACGGTGGCGCGTTTATGGCACCCGAATCTGAGGATGACGAGAAATGGACGTTGTTCAACAATATGAATGGCAATAGCGCGAGAATGAGTGGCGAAGCCGCAGGCATTGCTGTCTGCCTGATTGAGTACAGCCATCACGCCTGTCGTACGGAGTGCGATGCCATGACAGAGCATTATTACCGACTGCGTGATTACGCCCTGCAGCACCCTGAATACAATGCCATTCTTGCCATCATTGATTAAGGAGTTTTGTCATGGAGAAACAACTGACTCTCTTTACACCGGAACTGCCATTGACCTCACTGCGCATCATCAAACGTGCCCTCAGTCTGCTTGACCAACACCTGCGCGAACCGGGTGTGGCATTCACCTCCACACAAGCCGCTCGCGACTGGCTCAGGCTGAAAATGGGAACCCTTGAGCGTGAAGAATTTGTCGTGCTGTACCTCAGTAACCAGAACCAGCTGCTTGCCCACGAAACGCTTTTTACCGGCACCCTCAGTCACACTGAAGTTCATCCCCGCGAGGTGGTGAAACGCGCTCTGTACTTTAACGCGGCAGCAGTGATATTTGCCCATAACCACCCCTCAGGGGAGGTTGCTCCGAGCCAGGCAGACAAAGCCATCACCCAACGACTGGTACAGGCGCTGATGCTGGTGGAAATCCGGGTACCAGACCACCTGATTGTAGGCGGCAGACATATATTCTCCTTCGCGGAGCATGGTCTTCTTTAACAGGAATAAAATTATGAATAAAGATGCTACTCAAAACTGGGGTCTTAAACGAGATATCACACCGTGTTTTGGAGCTCGGCTGGTGCAGGAAGGTCATCGTCTGCATTTTCTGGCAGACCGGGCAGAATTCAACGGTTCGTTCAGCGAGATGCAGGCCCGAGATCTGGATGAAGCTTTTCCGCATTTTGTCGCACATATGGAATTGATGCTGCTCTCCGGTGAGTTGAATCCCCGGTGCGCGCACTGCGTCACGCTGTACCGTAACGGGCTGACCTGTGAAGCCGATACGCTGGGCAGTTATGGGTATGTATATATCGCAATTTATCCATCAAATCAGGTTAAAGACTGATCCTCTGCATCAACTTAGCTTTGTAAGCCATCAAATCTGTCGTTCCTTTCTTTATGAGACTCAACTCATGCAAACCTCAACTGTACCGGCCACGTTGCCGGTTTCGTCACGCCTGTCACCTGTGCAGGTCTGGCAGCAACTTTTAACGTATCTACTGGAGCAGCATTACGGCCTGACACTCAACGACACGCCATTCCATGAGGACGCGGCCATTCAGGAACATATTGAAGCGGGAATAACACTGGCTGATGCGGTGAATTTCCTGGTGGAACGTTATGAACTTATACGCACTGACCGCAAAGGGTTTACATGGCAGGAGCAGGCACCGTTCCTGACCGCTACCGATATTCTCAGAGCAAAGCGAGCTACCGGATTAATGAATACGTAAATTCCTCGAGCATCATTCCTGATTTTTACCTCTGCACTTTCCTCTCTTTTTATTCATCGCATAATGCGCCTGCCACTTCCGGCAGGCGTGTTTGCTTTTATGGACGATTAAAGATGCAAACAGAACCCGACGTGTTAACAGGTCACAACGAACTTATTCTTTCGACCAATATCGAACGTGTGGTCACTGGCCGCGATACCGCACTGAAACAGATAGAACAACTCATTCAGCAGCTTGATTCGATTTCACGGCTAACCTCAGCAATTGGCGGTGGCACAGCGCAAGACTGGGCGATGAAAGCCGGGCACCGTTACGATAGCTGGATGACCGAAAAGGTAGATAAAGCGCTGCCTGCCGTCACCCGCAATATTGACTGCGGTATCTGGCGCGATTTGATGTTGAAGTCTGGCATGATGGCATTGATGGATGCTCAGGCTCGCGACCAGTGGCATAAGAACCTGGAGGAGGGGGATCTGCCTGCCATCAGCGAGGCGAATATCCTCAGTACTTTTGAGCAGCTACATCTGAACAAAATGGATGTATTTGAGCGTGGCATTATCAATGTCTTCAAAGGGCTGTCGTGGGATTACAAAACCAATAGTCCCTGCAGCTTTGGTAAAAAGATCATCGTCAATAATCTGGTGACGCATAACCGCTGGGGATTTAGTTTGAACTGGGGTTGGCGACGGGATCAACTAGCGGACCTGGAGAGAATGTTGTTTCTGCTCGATGGTAAACCGATACCCGACAACCGTGGCGATGTCACTACACGGTTGATGGAGCATATTCGGGACAACCCTTCGAAGGATGTCTACGAAGATGATTTTTTCAGTATACGTTACTTCCAGAAAGGAACCGCACACATCATTTTTAAGCGGTACGATCTGACAGAAAAGATGAATGATATCGTGGCGAAGCACTATCCGAGGATGTTGGCAGCGAGATGAAGAGGGAAGGGAAGCAATTCCTTACCTGACCCATTACCTGACCCGATTCGTATGAAACGAAAAAGGAGTCAGACGATTTCTCATCTAACTCCTTGTTTTATTTGGTGGCCCCTGCTGGACTTGAACCAGCGACCAAGCGATTATGAGTCGCGTGCTCTAACCAACTGAGCTAAAGGGCCAATGTGCGGGATTATACGGTAATCACGGGACGTAGGTCTACAGTGGTGAAACCGTATGGTGTTTTTCTGCGCAGTTATAGCTTGTTGTAATTGCAGGTGGATTTTGCGATAACCACTCTAAACCCCTTTTACGGACCCCTGTTACTTATGGAACTTCTCGCGCCCAACCTGCAGGTGGTGTTCTGCGGCATTAATCCAGGTCTTTCTTCTGCCCATCAGGGCTATCCCTTTGCCAATGGCAGTAACCGCTTCTGGAAAGTGATTCACCAGGCTGGTTTTACCGAACACCAGCTAGCGCCGGAGCAGTGGCGACAACTGCAAGATAATGGTTGTGGTATCACCGCTCTGGTGGCGCGCCCAACGGTGGCTGCCAGTGAACTGTCTCGCGATGAGTTGCGTAGTGGTGGCGAGGATCTAAAAGAAAAAATTCTGCGTTACCAGCCGCGTATCCTGGCCATCTTGGGGAAACAGGCCTACAGCAGTGCATTTGGTCTCCGTAATGTTGCCTGGGGGCGTCAGGACTTGATGCTGGGTAAAACCGGAATTTGGGTATTGCCTAACCCGAGCGGGTTGAACCGTGCCACGTTAGAGCAGCTTACAGCAAGCTACCGTGAGTTATTTTTGACATTGTAAACCGAGGAACTTAACAACGGTCTGTTTTTTTAATTCAGATGGTTAATTTATAGTTTTTAAATTACTTTACATGCAATTATTTCAATTTCCACTATATCCCCTCTGTTACTCATTACGCGGAAAGGGGAATACTTCCCCCGTGTGAAGTTAGTTATCTCAGCTAAAACTTATTCTCATCATCTCATTCGGGATGAGTTGTTGGCAACATGAGCAATTAAGTTCTTCGGGAGAGGTGGTATGCATAATCTGGCTATGGAGGATATACACGGCAAATTGGATGAGTGTCTGGAGTTATTTTCAGGGTTACCGCTGGAAAGCTCACAACGTGAATCACATTTGATCAGTTTTTGTGAGAGATATAAAACAAATATTCTCTCGGTGATGCCTTGGGTTGCCTCGGAGTTTGCTGCTTATTGTGGGTTTGAGGTGTTATTTAGAATTCTGCATTCTCATGGGGGGCGGAAAATTTACCTTCCCAAAGAACTCGATAAATTCAGTTGTCTTTATGGCGTGAATATTCCACAGCACAGCTATCTTAAATTGTATAAAAAGGCTGATTCATCGGGATATCTGGATATTCCATCTACCTGGGGTGTTTTTATCGCGATAAGAAGGGCTGCCTTACAAATAGCGATGAAAGAGGATATTCCTGCAAAGTTATTAACACAAACGTTTGGTATTACTATGCGTAATATCAGGTTAATCAAGTCACGTAATTCTTGTCAGTAAGGAGGTGTGAGCCAGTAAAAGTGTAGCAAACAATAAACAGATCAACAGATCAACAGATCAACAGATCAACCAACTTATAAGGTGAACAATATGACTCAGTATTCAGTGACGTTTAAAAACAACTCTTCAAATTTCGGTTCTGCCTGTATTTATCAAACGCTGCCGGATGTCGATGATCCGCGCATAATGTCATTGGCATGGTTCTCCAAGGCCGCACACCCAGATACCAAAGTGGTATTTGACTGGAGTATCAATTATAGCTTTGTCTGGGACGAAACGGGGCCGCTAGTGCCCGGAGTACGCTTTGATGCTTCACAGACGCTGCCTGCGGATTTGAAAACCCAGAATCAGGTAACGTTAAAATATGAAAATGGTGCTTTTCTGTTTGATAGTCAAGGCCAGGGGAGTCGCAATGGAACCCTGTATGTCGCTCATGATAACAGTCTCCCTCTTAATGTGGCTTCTGTGGGTATTGGTATGTCAGGGGCTGGCACTTTCGTGGCGCAGGCACAGCCTAATTTAAATATCAATTTTACACCACATCCAAAATATTGGATCACATTTGGTAATTATATCCCTGGTCAGGTTCTCGATATCAGTGAAATTACCGAACCGCAGGAGTTGGCATTCCCGCCTAATGTTTATAGTCTAAATGCTGAGCTGCAAATGAATAATACCTGGGTTGTTACCAACAGTGTAGTGTAAATCACTTTTTAACTTATGAGGTACGACTATGATCCTGATTGTGTGTACTGATGATGAAAATTTAATTGCGGTGGCTAATCGTTCCATTATTAAAAGTCCGTTAGTTTTTGGCAGTCGTTATCAGGTGTTTCATGATGTATTACCGGCTTTATCTGTAGATGAAAACCTGTTTATTATTGCTCATGGGGCCTTTTTGGGGGATAACGGATTGCCAGTGATTGGCGATAAGGCTGCCGCTTTTTATCTTAATGGTAATACGCTCTATCAAAGTATCACGGCAATTATTCCTGACCACTATCAAGGGGATATTTATATTGATGCTTGCGAGTCAGCGGATAACACAGAAGAGATGCTCAGTTTTGCAGAAACATTCTATGTTTACTTCCACGATGAGCATAAGGATTCACATGTATTTGGTGTTAATGGTAGCAGCAGTGGGCTGATCCCAATCCCTGGCGATCCGAAGTGGATCCCCGTGGCGTTGGTTTAAAATAAAAAGTAGATACCAGGGAATGAAGAGTAAATAATCAGGAGAAGGATGAAGTATCCAAAAAAATAGCCCCGGTAATAATTATCGGGGCTATCTATTTTATGCAGCCAGGTCTAGAACAGGCTTAGTCATCCAGGAAGCTGCGCAGCACTTCTGAACGGCTTGGGTGGCGAAGTTTACGCAACGCTTTAGCTTCGATCTGACGAATACGCTCACGGGTAACGTCGAACTGCTTGCCCACTTCTTCCAATGTGTGGTCAGTGTTCATATCGATACCGAAACGCATACGTAGTACTTTAGCTTCACGCGCGGTCAGGCCAGCCAAGACGTCGTGCGTTGCAGAACGCAGGCTTTCTGAGGTGGCAGAATCCAGTGGCAGCTCGAGGGTGGTGTCCTCGATGAAATCGCCCAGATGTGAATCTTCATCATCACCAATTGGCGTTTCCATGGAGATCGGCTCTTTGGCGATCTTCAGCACCTTACGGATTTTGTCTTCTGGCATCAGCATGCGTTCGGCCAGCTCTTCCGGCGTGGGTTCACGGCCCATCTCTTGTAGCATCTGGCGCGAAATACGGTTGAGTTTGTTGATGGTCTCAATCATATGCACCGGAATACGGATGGTACGTGCCTGGTCGGCGATAGAACGCGTAATTGCCTGGCGGATCCACCAGGTGGCATAAGTTGAGAACTTGTAGCCACGACGGTATTCAAACTTGTCTACCGCTTTCATCAGACCGATGTTGCCCTCCTGGATCAGATCCAGGAACTGCAGGCCACGGTTGGTGTATTTCTTGGCAATCGAGATAACCAGACGTAAGTTGGCTTCAACCATCTCTTTCTTCGCGCGGCGGGCTTTCGCTTCACCGATCGACATACGACGATTAATGTCTTTCACCTGTTCGATGGTCAGACCGGTTTCTTCTTCGATCTGACGCAGTTTATGCAGGCTGCGCTGAACGTCTTCGTTCACATCTTTCAGCTTTTCTGACCACGGCTTAGCCATTGCCAGTGCCGCTTCGAACCAGGTATCGCTGGTTTCATTACCGGCAAACAGGGTGACGAAGTTTTTCTTCGGCATTTTGCACTGTTCAACGCACAGCTTCATGATAATACGTTCTTGAGTACGAACGCGATCCATCATGGTACGCATGCTGTTGACCAGGAAGTCGAACTGCTTTGGCACCAGGCGGAACTGCTTGAACACTTCAGACAGCTTCAGGATCTCTTCTGCTGCGCTGGCGTGGCTGCGGCCGTTCTTTTTGATCACCAGACGCGTCGCTTCATACTGATCGCGAAGATCGGCAAACTTCTGGCGTGCCAGCTCCGGATCGATGCTGTTGTCGTCTTCAGCGTCGTCTTCTTCGTCTTCGTCTTCTTCGTCGTCATTCTGCTCTTCGGTCGTTAATTCCGAACCGATGTGCGTGGCGGTAGGGGCGATGTCTTCTTCCGCGTTAGGATCGACGAAACCGGTGATCAGATCTGACAGGCGAGCTTCGCCTGCTTCGACGCGATCGTACTGTTCCAATAGATAGGTAATGGCTTCAGGGTACTCGGCAACCGAGCATTGCACCTGATTAATACCGTCTTCGATACGCTTGGCGATGTCGATTTCGCCTTCACGGGTCAACAGCTCAACGGTACCCATTTCACGCATGTACATGCGCACTGGATCGGTGGTGCGGCCAATTTCGGATTCAACGCTGGAGAGCACCTGAGCAGCGGCTTCTTCTGCGTCTTCGTCCGTGTTGTTTGAGTTTTCAGCCAGCAACAGATCATCGGCATCCGGTGCCTCTTCCATCACCTGGATGCCCATGTCGTTGATCATCTGGATGATGTCTTCGATCTGGTCGGAGTCGACGATATCTTCCGGCAGATGGTCATTGACCTCAGCATAGGTCAGATAGCCTTGCTCCTTACCACGGGTGACAAGTAGCTTCAGCTGTGACTGCGGGTTTTGCTCCATAAGACGGTATCCACACTTCAGAGTATTTGGGTTGGTGTCGGTCGGCGAAACCGCCAACAATAGCATTTGGGGCGTTTTATTGTTGCCGCGGCCCACTGTAGCGGCATATTGCAGGGCTTTGCCCTAGCATTTATCGGCACTTAAGCCGTTTGGTATTCAGTTTTTCTTCGCTAACACCTGGTTCAGTGAACGGACTTCTTCACGTTCCTCAGGGCTTAAGCCTTGTGTTCTGGCCTGGGCGATCAATGTTTCCAGCCGTTGCTCCAGAACCGAGTCATACAGGCTGGCTAACGTATCTAAAAAGGTCTGTTCGACCATGTCCTCAACGATCATATGGTTCCATGTCGCCAAGGTTTCAAGCTGTTGGCTGAATTTGTTATCACGGTACACTTCCAGCAACTGGCCGGTTGTCAAACCGGGCTGTGCCAGGCAGGTCTGTACCAGCTCAACAAATAGCGGTAAACCTGCCTGTTTGGTTTGCTCAAGCCCTTCCAGTGAAGGGATAAGCGTCGCCAAATGCGGGTTCTGTACCAGTAATCCTATCAGTATACGCATGGTTGTGCGTTTTAGCTGGGGGGCCTGATAAGTATTCGCATTTTCAGCCTGTTTGGGCATTAACTTGTCGAGCTGGCTGTCATCCAGCAGGCCCAACTTGCTGCCCAACTGTTGGCGCAGATACAGACGCAACGTTTCGCCCGGTACCTGAGTGATCAACGGCAATGCAAGCGTACTTAGTTTGGCACGACCATCCAGACTGCTCAAATCGACCTGTGGCATCAACGTTTCAAACAGGAAAGTGGAAAGCGGCTGCGCCAGCTCCATTCGCTGTTCAAAGGCGTCTTTGCCTTCTTTACGGACCAAGGTGTCCGGGTCTTCGCCGTCTGGCAAAAACATAAACCGCAACTGACGCCCGTCGTTCAGGTAAGGCAGTGCGGTTTCCAGAGCGCGCCAGGCAGCCTCTCGGCCAGCCCTGTCGCCGTCATAACAGCAGATAACGTTATCGGTGGCGCGGAACAGCAACTGAATATGTTCAGCTGTTGTCGAGGTTCCGAGTGAGGCAACGGCATAATCAATGCCGTATTGCGCTAACGCCACCACGTCCATATAGCCTTCCACCACCAGCAGACGCTGCAGGGTTGGATGGCTCTGCTGTGCTTCATACAGGCCGTACAACTGACGGCCTTTGTGGAATACTTCGGTTTCCGGTGAGTTCAGGTATTTTGGCATACCGTCACCCAGCACCCGGCCACCAAAGGCGATGACCCGCCCGCGCTTGTCACGGATGGGGAACATCACACGTTCGCGGAAGCGATCGTAGGTGCGCCCTTTATCGTTAGTCACCAACATCCCGGCATCGTTCAATGCTTCCCGGCTACCGGTATCACGGCCAAAACGCTTTAAAGCGTTATCCCAACCGGCAGGTGCAAAGCCGATGGCAAAATGGCGGATCACATCGTCACTCAACCCACGTTGTTGCAGATAATTACGTGCTTGCGCACCGTTGGATTGATGCAAAGACTGTTGATAGAAAGCACTAAGCTGTTCCATCAGTTGATAGAGGCTTTGGCGCTGATGGCGTTCAATTTGCGTCGGTCCGGTACCTGCTTCGTAAGGCACTTCCAGCCCGTGCATGGTGGCCAGTTCCTCGATGGTTTCGACAAACTCGAGTCTGTCGTAATTCATCAGGAAGTCGACGGCGTTACCGTGCGCTCCACAACCAAAACAGTGATAAAACTGCTTTTCGCCATTAACGGTGAATGAAGGTGTTTTTTCGTGGTGGAACGGACAGCACGCGTGAAAGTTCTTGCCTTGCTTTTTGAGCTTTACCCGGGCATCGATCAGATCGACGATGTCGGTACGAGCCAGCAAGTCATTGATAAATACACGCGGAATTCGTCCAGCCATAAGCCCCTAGTCGACTGCTATAAACGAGAACAAGCCGCGCATTCCTTTCGGAAAGCACGGCCTTCGTATGCAACTACTCGGTCTGCGTGTTCTTGGAAAAGAAAAAATCACGCGGTGGGGTTACCCCCGAAGGATTAATACAGACGAGTGCGGCGTGCGTTTTCGCGAGCCAGTTTCTTGGCGTGACGTTTCACAGCAGAAGCTTTAGCGCGTTTACGTTCAGTAGTCGGTTTTTCATAGAACTCACGACGACGAACTTCAGCTAAAACACCTGCTTTCTCGCAGGAACGCTTGAAACGACGCAGAGCAACGTCAAATGGCTCGTTTTCACGTACTTTAATTACCGGCATGTGCCTCTCACCTCAATAGAATTCGGTTTGCTGCTGGCCAAGCGCCAGCCTTTTCAAAATGGTGCGGAATTTTACTTCAATGGATGCTGCTTTGTAAAGCACCATAGCAAATTGAAACATGCCGCGTTCCGGCAAACTCGCGCATTTATGCATAGGCGGGAGATTATAGACTAATCAGGAAAAATTGCTCGTTTTTAATCACCCGGCAGGCAACGTTGTGAATCATTGACATAGCGTATGTGGGCTGTTTGAGTGCAGCAGGCAGGCGGTAAATAGCTGCGATTGTGATAAACTGGCGGCCGTACGTGGATGATGGGAACTGTAATGCGAGTACTGGGTATAGAAACGTCCTGCGATGAAACCGGAATTGCAGTGTATGACGATCAGTCCGGTTTATTAGCCAACCAACTCTACAGCCAGGTGAAACTGCATGCCGATTACGGCGGCGTGGTGCCGGAGCTGGCTTCCCGTGATCATGTGCGTAAAACCGTGCCGCTGATCCAGGCCGCACTGAAAGAAGCGAATCTGACGGCAGCCGATATCGACGGCGTAGCTTATACAGCAGGCCCTGGCCTGGTGGGGGCGCTGTTGGTCGGAGCAACGATTGGCCGTGCGCTGGCGTTCGCCTGGAACGTGCCTGCGGTGCCGGTGCATCACATGGAAGGCCATTTATTGGCTCCGATGCTGGAAGACAACCCCCGGCATTTCCGTTTGTCGCGCTGTTGGTGTCTGGCGGCCATACCCAACTCATCAGTGTGACCGGTATTGGTGAATATACCTTGCTGGGCGAGTCGATAGATGACGCTGCGGGCGAGGCTTTCGACAAAACGGCCAAGCTGTTAGGGCTGGATTACCCTGGTGGG
This sequence comes from Serratia sp. L9, assembly GCF_050632285.1. Taxonomy (NCBI): domain Bacteria; kingdom Pseudomonadati; phylum Pseudomonadota; class Gammaproteobacteria; order Enterobacterales; family Yersiniaceae; genus Serratia; species Serratia sp. L9. The sequence continues at coordinate 1,903,599 of NZ_CP192591.1, forward strand.
CCGATGCTGTCCAAAATGGCACAGCAAGGCACGGCGGGGCGTTTCACCTTCCCACGCCCGATGACCGACCGGCCTGGGTTGGATTTCAGCTTCTCCGGTCTGAAAACCTTTGCCGCTAATACCATCCGTTCCAGCGGTAATGATGATCAGACCCGTGCCGACATCGCCCGAGCCTTTGAGGAGGCGGTGGTGGACACGCTGGCCATCAAATGTAAGCGTGCGCTGGAACAGACCGGGTTCAAACGCCTGGTGATGGCCGGTGGCGTCAGCGCCAACCGAACGTTGCGTAGCAAGATGGCAGAGATGATGAAAAAACGCGGTGGTGAAGTGTTCTACGCCCGGCCGGAATTCTGCACCGATAACGGCGCGATGATTGCCTATGCAGGCATGATACGGCTGAAAAATGGCGGCAATCCGGAGTTGAGCGTTTCTGTACGCCCGCGCTGGCCATTGGCAGAGCTGCCAGCGGTATAAACTTCAGGGCCAGATTACTCTTCTTTATTCTCTTCCGGTTCTGTCGTATCCGCTTTCTTCTTGCGGAACTTACCCCAGATTTTCCCTTCCTGCCCACGCCACAGGCGCTGGATATTGTCGTGATGACGCATCAGGATCAGGCAGGAGAGCATGGCCACCGGGAAGGTGAATTGCGGTTTGAACCACCAGACATAGAACGGTGCAATCAACGCACTGACAATTGCCCCGAGCGAAGAATAGCCGCTCAGCAGCACGGTCAGCAGCCAGGTACCGGTCATCAGGCCGGTAAGATCCCAGCCTATCGGGGCAATGGCACCGAACGCCGTCGCCACACCTTTCCCGCCTCGGAAGTGGAAGAACACCGGGTAGATATGCCCCAGGCAGGCGGCGATCGCCGTCAGGCCAAGGTACAGCGGCGGGACATTAAATTCATAGGCCAGCCAGACGGGTAACATCCCTTTCAGAACATCGAACACCAATACCGTTGCCGCCGCTAAACGGCCACCGATACGCAGGACGTTAGTCGCCCCTGGATTTCCCGATCCATGTTCACGCGGATCCGGTAGCCTGGCGATCCGGCAAACCAGGATCGCACTGGAAATTGAGCCACACAGATACGCGAAGATAATCATGCCAAGCGCGGTAGCACTCATAACGCGGTTCCGTTTAATAATGGTCGTTTTACTCGTAACATCTATGGATAATACGCATATTCCGCCGGAAGTGGTATCTGGCAAGGCCAAAAACTGAGAATGACGTGATGGATATCGTATTTATTGAAGAGCTTACCGTGATCACTACCATTGGCGTTTATGATTGGGAACAAACCATTCAGCAGAAGCTGGTGTTCGATATCGAAATGGCGTGGGACAACCGCAAAGCGGCAGCCAGCGACGATGTGAATGATTGCCTGAGCTATGCTGATATCAGTGATGCGGTTATCCAGCACGTGCAACCTAACCGCTTCGCGTTGGTGGAGCGTGTCGCAGAGGAGGTTTCTGAAATTTTACTCCAGCGCTTTAAATCTCCCTGGGTACGTATTAAGGTCAGCAAGCCAGGTGCGGTCGCGCAGGCAAACTGTGTTGGGGTGATTATTGAACGCGGTACACGCCCAGCTTGATCAGGTTGTCATTTCTATGCAACTAAATATCGTTATTCTGGTCTGTAACTAGAACTGTTTTAGCGGCAATGTATTGAGCACTGCCGCTTTTTTGTGTTTGTAGCCTTAAATTTGACATGGGGTAGTGGGCTGATGGCGGACATGCATTCATTGTTTGTGGCATTTGTTCTTGGGGTAGTCGAAGGGCTGACTGAGTTCCTTCCGGTTTCGTCCACTGGGCACATGATTATCGTAGGGGAATGGCTGGGTTTTACCGGTGACAAAGCGAAAACCTTTGAGGTAATTATTCAGCTAGGCTCGATTCTGGCGGTAGTTGTGGTGTTCTGGCGGCGCCTGTTTGGCCTGATCGGCATTCACTTTGGTGGCAAACCGGTTCCGCATGAAGGCCAGACCTCAGGGCAACTGAAGTTGGGCCATATCTTGCTGGCGATGATCCCGGCGGTGGTTCTGGGGCTGGTATTCCACGATGTCATAAAATCGTTATTCGAGCCTAAGAATGTGATGTACGCGTTGGTGGTCGGGGGCTTCCTGCTGTTGGCTGCCGAATGGCTGAAACCGAAAAATCCACGTGCAGTGGGGCTGGATGACATCACTTATCGTCAGGCATTTTTGATCGGTTGCTTCCAGTGTCTGGCGCTGTGGCCGGGCTTTTCCCGTTCCGGGTCCACCATTTCGGGCGGTATGCTGGTCGGCGTGAGCCGCTACGCGGCTTCGGAGTTCTCTTTCATCTTGGCGGTGCCAATGATGATCGGGGCCAGCGGTCTGGATCTTTATAAGAGTCTGCACTTCCTGACGCTGAATGATTTACCGATGTTTGCCGTCGGCTTCCTCACCGCTTTCGTGGTAGCGCTGATCGCCATCAAGACTTTCCTGCAGCTTATCAAGCGTATTTCGTTTGTGCCGTTTGCCATCTACCGCTTTATCGTTGCGGCTGTGGTTTACATGGTATTTATGTAAGCGAATGCTCAATGAACCCCGCATCGCGGGGTTTTTTTAGGCCTGAGGATCCTGCTGTTTCTTCCATTCGGCCAGCGCCTGCTGACGACGGCGTTTAACCTCATCGCGTATCGCCAACCCCTGCAGACCACTTTCCACCACTTCTTTGACCGAAACCTTATTCGCTACCTGGTAGGCTTGGCGCAAGTAATCCCCTTGTGGATAGGGGTTATTTTCAAAACCGGTACGCCCACGGGCATCGGCTTCGCTGGTCAGGATCATCTGCTCCAGCCGCTGTGGTTTACGCCACACGTCGATAGCATCAAACAGCTTCAGCAGGGTTTCCGGGCGCAGCTTCGAGACCGTGTGGATCAGGTCGTGATATTCGGCCACCAGTTTTGCCAACTCACGCACCGGATTTGGCACGCGTAGCCTTTGGCATAATGCTTCGACCAGCTTGACGCCAGCCGGGCCATGGCCGTAGTGGTGAGGCCAAAGTTCTTTTGGCGTCAACCCCTTGCCGAGATCGTGGCATAAGGCTGAAAAGCGAATATCCACTTCTGGGCTTAGCTGCGTGGCGATCTCCAGCGTCATCAGGGTATGTACACCGGTATCGATCTCCGGGTGCCATTTTTCCGGGGCCGGCACGCCAAACAGAGCATCAATCTCCGGGAACAGCACTTTCAACGCACCGCAGTCACGCAATACCTGAAAATAAACCTGTGGGCTTTGGCTCTGTAGCGCTTTTTCTGTCTCTTTCCAGACTCGCTCTGCCGTCAAGGTTGCCAACTCACCACTTTCTGCCATTTGCTGCATCAGTGCGCTGGTCTCTGGGGCCACGGTAAATCCCTGGGGAGCAAAACGGGCGGCAAAGCGTGCAACGCGCAATACTCGCAGAGGGTCTTCACCAAAGGCATCGGAGACATGCCGCAGAATGCGTGCATCGAGATCGGCCTTGCCGTTATAAGGATCAACCAATTTCCCGTCATCGCTTCGTGCCATGGCGTTGATAGTCAGATCCCGGCGCAGCAGGTCTTCTTCCAAGGTTACGTCCGGTGCTGCATAGCAGGTAAAACCGGTGTAACCCTGGCCAGATTTGCGTTCGGTGCGGGCCAGAGCATACTCTTCATGAGTTTGTGGGTTGAGGAAGACCGGGAAGTCTTTACCCACCTGCTGATAGCCAAGAGCCAGGAGATCGTCTGGCGTTGCACCAACCACCACCCAGTCGTGATCAAACACCGGTAAATTAAGCAGGTTGTCACGGACGGCGCCGCCGACCAGGTAAATTTGCAAGGTTTAGCTCCTGAGTGCGTATTGATAGCTGTTCTTATCAGACTACATGAATTAACCGTTGGTTGCTGAAGCCAATAAAAATGGCGCCTGCAGGCGCCAAAATTGTGAACATTGAGATCAGTTCATCCAGCGGTTATTTTTACGGCGTGGGATCAGGTGCGGCAGCAACAGGCCGAGCAGCAAACCGACACCGGCAACGCCACCGCCGTACATGAACCATTGCAGGATAATGGTGCGTTGTTTGTCGTCGAGTTGCAGATTAACGGCGTTGACCTTTTTTGCGCCACAACCAGCTGATTTTTCAGATCCTGGTTTTCCTGCTGCAGGCCGCTGATGGTGCTGTCGCTGGCGGCCACTTTCTGCTGCATTTCGGCGGTGCGCTGGTTCCAGCTGTTGTCGATATTGGCCAGCTTGTCGGTCAGGGTTTTCACCTGTTGTTCCAACTCTGGCACCTGGGTGCGCAGGCTTGGCGTCTGGCTCAACTGGTCCAGTGGGATCCAGACAGTGCGCCCTTTAGCGTCACGGATCTGACCATAGTTGGTACTGTCATTCACGCTCAACAGCATGACTTCTTCACCGGCGTTAAGGGTGCCGACAATACGGTATTGGTTACCTGGGCCGCTATGGACATAAGTATTTAATTCATCGGAGATATAGCGTTTATCTTCGGCATGTGCGCCCCAAGTGATGCTAAAACTTAGCACTGCGAGGCAAATCAGGCGTATTTTCTGCATTAGTTCATCGTTTCTGTGTGAATTTATGGAACGATAGTAGAGCGTTCAGTCTGACGGCGCAACGCTAAAACCGGAATGAGAACTATCTTACTGTGGCCGATTCTGTGAGTTGCACTGCATTCTATTACGTAACAGGTTTTTTCTGCAGTCATCAGAGTCAAGGCAGGGGGAATCGGGGTAAGATACCGTCACTGTGCGCCGTCGAGCTGAGCACGGCTGGCTGACTCTGCCGTCGTGAAGACTCACGCGAATGCCTAACTTATTGGTGTAAAAGAATTATGAGCGTTGAAATAGAACTTAAATTTATTGTTTCCCCTGAAGCGGTAGCCACACTTCCAGCGCGGTTTAGCGCTTGGCCCAATCAGCATTCAGCTGCGCAGAAGCTGACCAACATCTACTATGAAACTGCCGACAACTTCCTGCGCAGTCATGATATGGGCCTGCGTATCCGCGGTTATGATGATAGTTACGAGATGACCATCAAAACCGCCGGTTCGGTGGTGGGGGGCTTGCACCAGCGCCCTGAATATAACGTCGCTATCAGCAAACCCGCGCTGGCCCTGAAAAAGTTCCCGGCTGATATCTGGCCTGAAGGCTGCAAACTGGCACAATTGCAAAAGGCGTTACAACCGCTGTTCCGCACCGATTTCGTGCGTGAAAAGTGGGTGGTCACTTACGGTAAGAGCGAGATTGAGATTGGGTTCGATCAAGGTGAAGTCCGTGCGGGGGAATTGGCCGAAGCGTTATGCGAACTTGAGCTGGAACTGAAGCAGGGTGAAACCAGTGATTTGCTGGCTTTGGCCACCGCGCTGGCGGAACAGGGCGGTCTGCGTCAGGGCAGTCTCAGTAAGGCGGCGCGGGGTTACCACTTGGCACAGGGCAATGTGGGGCGGGAATCATGCCCATTAACGGTACTGAAACCTGCGCCTAAGTCTACTGTAGAGCAGGGTATGGTTGCCGCGTTTGAACTGGGGCTGAGCCACTGGCAGTATCATGAAGAGCTGTGGCTGCGTGGTGACAAGCAGGCGCGCCATACGGTGATGGAGGCGATTGCCCTGATCCGCCAGGCATTGGTGATCTTTGGTGGTTTGGTGCCCCGTAAGGCGAGTAGCGAATTGCGGGCACGCCTGACGGCGTTGGAACCTTTGCTGGTAGATAAAACCACTGAGCCCGAGGTGCTTTGTTACAGCGCAGCGTACCTGCAATGTAAGTTGGCGCTCACATCGTGGCTAATCACCGGGGCATGGCGGCCATTTATCGATGCTAAATCACAGGCCAAGCTGGACGGTTCTTTCAAGCGTTTCAGTGACATCATGCTGGGCCGTAGCGCTGCAGAGTTGAAAGAGGCCTTTACACGCAGCCTGAATGAAGATGAATATCAGGAGCAGTTGCCACGGCTGACGCGCCAGGTGCTGTCGTTTATTCTGCTTGCGGGTGCCTACCCGGATAGCGAAACCGGGCCATACATTGAAAGCTGGCGCGAACTGCAATCGGCCGTCGCCGAGCGCCGCCAGGGTTGGTATGAGGCCAGCCGTAAACAGGCTCTTACCCACGCGCCATTCTGGTTAAACGGCGCGGTTCGTTAATCACAACCGGCCTGCCGGGCTGCAGGCCACAGAACGGGTCATTCAACTATGTTGCCACTCTCTGCTGCGTTACAGCTTCAGGCACAGAATATCGTGCAGCGTTTTCAGGAAACTCAGGGTACCGGGATGACGCTCAGCGCTGCAGAGCAAAGCGTTTTGGCCTCGAGTGATTTCGTCGGTGACATGCTGTTTGCTCACCCTGAATGGTTGCTCAGGTTACGCGAGCAGCCGCCGGTAGCCGATGAGTGGCAGCATTATGCCGCCTGGTTACAGGACTCACTTGAAGAAGTGCATGATGAAACGCAGTTGATGCGGGAGCTGCGCCTGTTCCGCCGCGAAAGCCTGGTGCGGATTGCCTGGGCCCAGGCTCTGCAACTCTGTACCACGGCGGAAACGTTGCAACAATTGAGCGCATTGGCGGAAATACTGATCGTCAGCGCCCGGGACTGGCTATACCAAACCTGTTGCCGTGAATGGGGCACGCCCTGTAATGCCATTGGCGTGCCGCAACCTTTGCTGATCCTGGGGATGGGCAAGCTTGGGGGCGGCGAACTCAACTTCTCTTCTGATATCGATCTGATCTTCGCCTATCCGGAAAATGGCCATACCCAAGGCGGGCGGCGTGAACTGGATAACGCCCAGTTCTTTACCCGGTTGGGGCAACGTCTGATTAAAGCGTTGGATCAACAAACCATCGACGGCTTTGTCTACCGCGTAGACATGCGCCTGCGGCCTTTTGGCGATAGCGGCCCATTGGTCATGAGCTTTGCCGCGCTGGAGGATTATTACCAGGAGCAGGGCCGTGATTGGGAGCGCTATGCGATGGTGAAGGCGCGCCTGATGGGGGATTCTGAAGATCCTTACAGCCAGGAGTTGCGCAAAATGCTGCGGCCTTTTGTCTTCCGCCGCTATATCGACTTCAGCGTGATCCAGTCACTGCGTAATATGAAAGGCATGATTGCCCGTGAGGTGCGGCGGCGCGGGCTGAAAGACAATATCAAGCTGGGTGCCGGTGGCATCCGGGAAATTGAATTTATTACCCAGGTATTCCAACTGATCCGTGGTGGGCGGGAGCCGAGCCTGCAAGGGCGTTCACTGTTGCCAACGCTGCAGGCAGTCGGGGAGCTGGGGTTGCTGACATCGCAACAGGTCGCCGAGTTGAGCAAGAGTTATCTGTTCCTGCGCCGACTGGAGAATCTGCTGCAGGCGATTGCCGACCAGCAGACGCAAACATTGCCACAGGACGAGTTGGATCAGGCGCGCTTAGCTTGGGGCATGGATCAGCCGGACTGGCCGTCGCTAATGGCGGAATTGGAAGAATATATGCGGCAGGTCAGGGCGGTATTTGATGATCTGATCGGCGACGATAGCCCCGATGTAGGCGAAGATCCCAACTATCAACATTTCCACAGCCTGTGGCAGGATGCGCTGGAAGAGAACGAACTGGCTCCTTTGGCACCACACCTGGACGAGGAAGCGCGGCGGCAGATGTTGCGCACTATTGCCGAATTCCGCCGCGATGTAGACAAACGCACCATTGGCCCGCGTGGCCGGGATGTGCTGGATCAACTGATGCCACGGCTATTGGCTGAAGTGTGTCCGCGCAATGATGCGGCCACGGCACTGGTTCGCCTTACCCAATTACTGTTGAGCATCGTCAGCCGCACTACCTACCTCGAGCTTCTGGTGGAATATCATGCTGCTCTCAGCCACCTGATCCGTCTTTGCGCCGCATCACCAATGGTCACCAGCCAATTGGCGCGTTATCCGCTGTTGCTCGATGAATTGTTGGATACGGCAACGCTTTACCAACCCGTGGCACCAGAAGCCTATCGCAGCGAACTGCGTCAATACCGCCTGCGGGTGCCGGAAGATGATGAAGAGCAGCAACTGGAAGCGTTGAGGCAGTTCAAGCAGGCTCAGCACCTGCGTATTGCGGCCGCAGATATCGCCGAAGCACTGCCGGTGATGAAAGTGAGCGATCACTTAACCTATCTGGCAGAGGCGATTATTGACGCGGTAGTGCAACAGGCCTGGAAAGACATGGTGGCGCGCTATGGCCAGCCAACCCATCTGCATGAGCGGGAAGGGCGCGGTTTTGCCGTGATTGGCTATGGCAAACTTGGGGGTGGGAACTGGGTTACAGTTCGGATCTCGATCTGGTGTTTCTGCTGGATTGCCCACCAGAGGTGATGACCGATGGCGAGCGTTGCATTGATGGCCGCCAATTCTACCTCCGTTTAGCGCAGCGGGTGATGCATTTGTTCAGCACCCGGACCTCTTCCGGCATTCTCTACGAAGTAGACGCCCGCCTGCGCCCTTCCGGTGCTGCCGGGATGTTGGTCAGCACCGTCGAGGCCTTTGCCGATTACCAGCATAACGAGGCCTGGACCTGGGAACATCAGGCTCTTGTACGGGCGCGTATCGTGTATGGCGATCCGGAATTACATCAGAAGTTTGATGTGATCCGCCGCGAAATCTTGTGCAAACCGCGGGAGGCAGAAAAGTTGCAACAGGAAGTGCGCGAGATGCGCGAAAAAATGCGCAATCACCTGGGCAACAAGCAGCGTGATCTGTTTGATATCAAAGCTGACGAAGGTGGCATCACCGACATCGAATTTATCGCCCAATACCTGGTCTTAGGTTACGCCGGGAGTGAACCGCGTCTGACGCGTTGGTCGGATAATGTGCGTATCTTCGAACTGATGGCTAATTACGATATTATGCCAGACGAAGAGGCGCGTGCGTTGACCAAGGCTTATGTCACCATGCGTGATGAAATCCATCATCTGGCACTGCAAGAACATTCAGGCAAAGTCAGCAGTGAGCTGTTTGCCGTTGAGCGTGAGCAGGTGCGTGCCAGCTGGAAAAAATGGCTGGGTTAAGCCGCGTGGATGTGCAGTTTTTACGGGTATTGCGGGCTTCTATGCTAATATCTGCCGAATTTATTTTTATGACTTGTTTGGAGTTATCGGATGAAAGTTACACTGCCTGATTTTCGCCGCGCCGGTGTGTTGGTGGTTGGTGACGTCATGTTGGATCGCTATTGGTATGGGCCGACCAGCCGTATTTCACCGGAAGCTCCGGTGCCGGTGGTCAAGGTTGAGACCATCGAAGAGCGTCCCGGTGGTGCGGCTAACGTCGCGATGAATATCGCTTCACTCGGGGCCAATTCGCGTCTGGTGGGGTTGACGGGTATCGACGATGCGGCGCGTGCGTTGAGCGCCAAGCTCAATGAAGTCAATGTTCGCTGTGATTTTGTCTCGGTGCCAACGCACCCAACCATCACCAAACTACGCGTGCTTTCACGCAACCAGCAACTGATCCGTCTCGACTTCGAAGAAGGCTTCTCCAATGTTGATCCGCAGCCGATTATGGAGCGGATCCAGCAGGCGCTGCCACAGATTGGTGCGCTGGTGCTGTCGGATTACGCCAAAGGTGCGTTGAGCAAAGTGCAAGGTATGATCGCCCTGGCCCGTGCGGCCAAGGTCCCAGTACTGATCGACCCGAAAGGCACGGATTTTGAACGCTATCGCGGTGCAACGCTGTTAACGCCAAACCTGTCTGAATTTGAAGCGGTAGTTGGCCACTGCAGGAATGAAGAAGAGTTGGTAGAGCGTGGGATGAAAGTGGTAGCTGATTATGCGCTTTCTGCATTGCTGATCACCCGTTCTGAACACGGAATGACACTGTTGCAACTGGGCCGCGCGCCGTTGCATTTGCCCACCCAGGCACAGGAAGTATTCGACGTAACCGGTGCTGGTGATACGGTTATTGGCGTGCTGGCTGCCGCTTTGGCCGCTGGTAATACACTGGAAGAGTCCTGCTTCCTGGCTAATGCCGCCGCAGGTGTGGTCGTAGGCAAGCTGGGGACGTCAACCGTATCGCCAATCGAGCTGGAAAACGCTATTCGTGGCCGTGCAGAAACCGGTTTTGGCGTGATGACGGAAGCCGCATTGAAAAAGGCCGTGGCGCAGGCGCGCCAGCGCGGCGAGAAAGTAGTGATGACCAACGGCATCTTCGATATTCTGCATGCGGGCCATGTCTCCTACCTGGCTAATGCCCGCAAATTGGGCGATCGCCTGATTGTCGCGGTGAACAGTGATGCTTCCACCAAGCGCCTGAAAGGGGAAACCCGCCCGATCAACCCGTTGGAAAACCGTATGATCGTGCTGGGTGCTCTGGAAGCTGTCGATTGGGTGGTGCCGTTTGAAGAAGATACGCCACAGCGCCTGATTGCCGATATCCTGCCGGATCTGTTAGTGAAAGGCGGTGACTATCAACCGCATGAGATCGCTGGCAGTGCCGAAGTCTGGGCCAACGGCGGTGATGTGCGGGTGCTGAACTTTGAAGATGGGCTGTCGACAAGCAACATCATTAAAGTTATCAAAGACGGGCGCAGTTAACGCCAGCTAAAAAATACAAGAATAGGATGGTTTCGGTGAGTGGACTTCGGCAGGAGCTGAGTTTGGCGCAGGGCGTTGGGTTATTGTCCACCTCACTGTTGGGTACCGGGGTGTTTGCCGTTCCGGCTTTGGCCGCACTGGTTGCAGGAAGCGACAGCCTCTGGGCCTGGCCGATACTGATTGTACTGGTTTTCCCCATCGCCATTGCTTTTGCGGCCTTAGGGCGTCATTTCCCCAGCGCCGGTGGGGCTGCGCACTTTGTTGGCCTGGCCTTCGGGCCACGTATGGCAAGAGTTACCGCCTGGCTGTTTCTTTCGGTGATCCCCGTTGGGCTACCCGCCGCCTTACAAATCGCTGCCGGTTTCTGGCAAGCCGCCTTCGGCTGGGATGCCAACGGATTGCTGGTGGTGCAGATCGCCACTTTGATGGTGATTTGGCTGCTTGGCACGCGCAGTGCCGGGTCCAGCGCCAACATCCAGACCCTTATCGCCCTTCTGGTGGTGGCTTTGGTGGTGGCGATCTGGTGGCGTGGGGGATCACTCCGGCTCAGATCCCTTGGCCTGCGGTCCACGATATTTCTCCTCCGAATATGTTCCACGCCTTGGCGGTAATGTTCTGGTGTTTTGTCGGGCTGGAGGCTTTTGCTCATCTGGCCACCGAATTTCGCAATCCTGAGCGGGATTTCCCGCGTGCGCTGATGCTGGGGTTGCTGGTGGCTGGCGCGGTCTATTGGGGCTGCACCGTTGCAGTGCTGCACTTCCATGCTTATAGCGAGCATCAGGCCGCTGCTGCTTCCCTGCCGGGGATTGTGGTGCAGCTGTTTGGCGAACATGCGCTGTGGGTTGCCTGCATCATCGGTTATCTGGCCTGTTTTGCCAGCGTTAATATCTACACCCAGAGCTTTGCCCGGCTGGTTTGGTCACAGGCGCAGGGAAAGCCAGCGAGTGCGTTGGCCAGACTCTCCGCCGGGCAGGTGCCGGTCAATGCTTTGAGTGCAGTGGTAGGCAGTTGCCTGATCTTCACCTTGCTGATCTATACACTGAAGCTACCGCTCGATACGCTGCTGGTCTATGCCAATGGCATTTTTGTACTGATTTATCTGATGTGTATGCTGGCGGGGTGCCGGATACTGCTGGGGCGTTCGCGGTTGATGGCGATCATCGGTTCGGCGCTGTGTTTATTGCTGCTGGTTATTATTGGCTGGAAAAGTCTGTATGCGTTGGCAATGCTGGCGCTGATCTGGCTGGTGCTGCCACGTAAATCGGAGCCCGTAGTCAAACAACAGTAAGGGCGCGTTGCCACGCCCATTGCGGCAAACTTATTCGTCTTCCGATTTGGCTACCGGGGTCGTATGCAACTTGCCTTCCAGCTCGGTTAGACGCTGTTCCAGCAATGCCAGCTTTTCACGGGTGCGTAACAGCACCTGAGTCTGCACATCGAATTCTTCGCGGTTAACCAGATCCAAACGGGTCAGTTGCGCCTGCAGCACCTGACGGATTTTCTTCTCAACGTCTTCCCCGAATTCCCGCACGCCTTTAGGCATGGATTCTTGTACCTGGCGTGCGATCTGTTCAATTTTTTCGGGTCAATCATGGCGTTTACCTTTCTGATATTTGGTGGCTGGCGCCTAGTGTAATGCGAGTTGCTCGCCGGATAAACTATTACCGGTGTTTGTGGCGTGAACCCTCATTACGCGACAAGGTCGCTTGAAACACAAAAGCGATGGGGTTATAGTCGATGTGCTTATTCTCAGGGCGGGGTGCAAGTCCCCACCGGCGGTAAATCACCTTTTACGGTGAAAGCCCGCGAGCGCTCAACCCCTCTCTGGAGAGGTTAGAGGTCAGCAGATCCGGTGTAATTCCGGGGCCGACGGTTATAGTCCGGATGGGAGAGAGTAACGACACCTGTCGGGCTTATGCCCCGCTTGCGTTATTTTTTTGGCTATTGTTATAGTCACTCCTCAAGTTAGCCCTGGTTCTGGTAATCCATAATTTTAATGAGGTTTTTTACCATGAATCAGACTCTACTTTCAGATTTCGGCACGCCGGTAGAACGCGTTGAACGCGCTCTTGATGCATTGCGCAATGGGCGCGGTGTGATGGTGCTTGATGATGAAAACCGTGAAAACGAAGGTGACATGATCTTCGCCGCAGAAACCATGACCGTTGAACAGATGGCGCTGACCATCCGCCACGGTAGCGGCATTGTATGCCTGTGCATCACCGAGGACCGCCGCCAGCAGCTTGAGCTGCCGATGATGGTCACCCACAACTCCAGCCAGTTCCAGACAGCCTTTACCGTAACTATCGAAGCGGCACAGGGCGTGACGACCGGCGTATCGGCTGGCGATCGCCTGACCACCATCCGCGCTGCCATTGCAGACAGTGCCAAGCCGAGCGATCTGAACCGCCCAGGCCATGTCTTCCCGTTGCGTGCTCAGCCGGGTGGCGTATTAAACCGCCGCGGTCACACCGAAGCGACTATCGATCTGGTTTCTATGGCCGGTTTCAAACCTGCTGGCGTATTGTGTGAACTGACCAACGACGATGGCAGTATGGCGCATGCGCCGGAAGTGATCACTTTCGCCAAACAGCATGACATGGTGGTATTGACCATCGAAGATCTGGTGGCTTATCGCCAGTCGCAGGAAAAGAAGGCCAGCTAATTGGCTGATAGATATGAAAAAGCCGCTTATAAAGCGGCTTTTTTACACCTTGTGATTATTTAGCCGATGCCACCGCTTTGCAGTAACGTCAGGCTGAACCCCATCACGGCCATACCGCAGAGCACGCCATAGCTTGGGTTATTGTGCGGGTCGATCTCTTTGGCCAATGGCATTAACTCATCCACCGAAAGTGCAACCATAATCCCGGCTACAGCAGCCATAATCGATGCCATCACCACCGGTGAAATCATCGGGCCCAGCAACAAGAAGGCCAACACGCCGCCGAGGATTTCTGCCAACCCTGAGATGCCAGACCACAGCAACGCTTTGGTTTTGGAGCCTGTGGCGGCATAAACCGGCCCGGCTACCGCCAGCCCTTCCGGAATATTGTGAATAGCGACAGCTAACGCAATACCCATCCCCAGTTCCAGATCGGCACTGGCAGTAACAAAGGTGGCGATCCCTTCCGGGAAATTGTGCAGGCTGATGCCGAGTGTCAACAAGACGGCGGTGCGTTTCAGGTTATGGGGCTTGATGGGTTTTTGCACCAGATCCTGCGGGTGCTGGTGCGGCAACATGCGGTCCAGGGCAAAGTAGCCTAACAGACCGATCATGAACATACCGTAACCCAGCATTGGCGACATGCCGACGGTATGTAGCGCGGCTGGCAGCATTTCCATCAGTGAAATCAATAGCATAATCCCTGCGGCAAAACCGAGGGCAAACGCCAGCAGGCGGTTAGAAGGCTTCTGGCCGATAATGCCGAACAACGCGCCGACAAAGGTGGCGCCACCGGCTAATAACGTCAGGATCAGCGGTACTGACATGCATTCTCCTTTATATATGCGCATGAAAATCACTTATTTTTTGATACTAACAGAGTAAAGGTATAAATCGAGTGGATTTGGCTGATTGTTTCAATCGATTCAGCCGTTCAAATTTCTTGAAGATCATCATCAGGGTTATCCGGCTGCCTTGGCAGAGTAAAGCGCGTATTCTGATCCACAGAATGATGACTTGCTAACCAAGGATAATTTATGACCACCTCTCGTATGCCTGCACTTTTTCTTGGCCACGGTAGCCCGATGAACGTGCTGGAAGAAAACCGTTATACCCAGGCATGGCGTGCGCTGGGTGAGCAATTACCTCGGCCCAGGGCGATCGTTGCCGTGTCTGCCCACTGGTACACTCGGGGTACCGCAGTGACGGCGATGGAGCATCCGAAAACCATCCACGATTTTGGCGGGTTCCCGCAGGCGCTGTTTGATACCCAGTACCCGGCACCGGGTTCGCCCGCATTGGCGGCAGAGCTGCAAAGCCTGCTGGCGCCGATCCAGGTGATCGCCGATACCAGCGAATGGGGCCTGGATCATGGCAGTTGGGGGGTATTGATCAAGATGTATCCGGATGCCGATATCCCAGTCGTGCAACTCAGTATCGATGGCACTCAGCCAGCGGAATACCATTATCAACTTGGCCGCAAGCTGGCAGCGCTGCGTGATAAAGGGATTATGCTCGTAGCCAGCGGTAACGTGGTGCATAACCTGCGTATGGTGAAATGGCAGGGTGACACCAGCCCTTATCCTTGGGCGGAGTCGTTCAACCAGTACGTGCGTGACAACCTGAATTATCAGGGGCAGCAGCATCCACTGGTGAACTTTATGCAACATGAAGGGGCCGCATTATCGAACCCGACACCGGAACATTATCTGCCTTTGTTGTATGTACTGGGTGGATGGGATGGAAAAGAGGCGATTTCGATCCCGATCGATGGCATCGAAATGGGGGCACTGAGTATGCTTTCGGTTCAGGTAGGTTGATTTCAGGGGGCTGCGGCCCCCTTGTTATTTACAGCTCGTAACCGCAGGATTCACGGATCACCAGTGAGGGGGGCAGGATGATACGCTTTGGTGGTTCATCGTTGCCTTGAATGCGGCTGTACAACAATTCCCCGGCCTTGCGGCCAATCTCGCGTGAGGCGACCGAAACCGTGGTCAGCCCCGGTTGCACCAGCGAGGCCTCGGTAATATCGTCAAATCCAATCAGCGCAAACTCGCGACCAATCTGGCGGTTGAGCTTACGCAGTGTCTGCATTACACCGAGTGCAACAATGTCCTGATAGCATAAAGCCGCCGTGATCTCCGGGTGCTCGGTAAACAGCTGTTCAGCGACCTTGGCCCCAGAGCTTTGGCTTGCCTCGCTGCAGACTATCCATTCCCCGTTAACCTGAATTCCTTTCTCCAGCAGCTTGCTGGTATAGCCACCAAGGCGTTGAGCGCGGGCGGTGGAACTGACTGAACCACCAATAAAAGCGATATGCCGGTGGCCCAGGTCCAACAGGTGTTGAGTGGCAAGCTGGGTGCCTAGAAAGTTATCGGTACCGACAAAATCAAAATGGGCATCCGCCACCGGGCGAACCACCATAATCGCCGGGATCTTGCGGCGTTTGAGTGTTTCAAAGAACAGCGGCGGCGTTTGGCGTGCGGCGCACAACACCATCCCGCTGGAATTGTTCTGTAAGAGCGAATCGACAAATTTCTGCTGCCTGGGGGCTGATTCTTCGCTGTTGGCTAAAAACAGCATCAACTGGTGGCGCTCCATTTCCTGGCTCAGCCCGGCAGTCATTTCCGCATAAAAGGGATTGGTGATGTCATGTAACAGCAGACCGACCTGGTTGCTGCTGCGATTGCGCAGGTTCGCCGCCGTCTGGTTATAGACATAGCCTAACTCATCGATGGCGCTCAGCACGCGTTTGCGGGTTTCATCCGAGATGCGGCCACGGTTACGCAGTACCATAGATACCGTGGCGGTAGATACTTTCGCCTGTGCGGCGACATCGGCCAGCGTGATAGTGCTCATTTCATATCCTGTTGTAAGGTCTGAGTCTGCTTCTAAGGTATAACGATTAACCTTTAATTCAAAAGTGGCCAAAATAAATTGTGAATCAACTCACAATAATCTGGGTTTCAGCCTGCTTAATTGTCGTTGTTTGAGGTTAATCCCGTTAACCAACCTGTTTAAGTGTAGGTTAATCGATTAATCTTTAGTTATGTTTTCAGTCTATAGGCGGAAGATCATGTCCGAGCAACAGTGCAAAGCAAATTACGACAAATACCCGGAATTGGTGGTGCAGGGCTTCGACCGCGCCGCCTGGCAAGGTTGGCCAGCCGTGGTGCAGGCACTCAGCAGCCATATCGCTGCGCAGGGATTGGCTAAAACCGTGCTGGTGGTGGATTGCTACCACGGCGTGAGTCTGGCGGAGTTGACGTCGCAGCTGGTTGAGCCTTTGCAGCCCGTGCGGGCGCTGAATGCCGAGCAGGCCAAATTTGATGAAAGCCATATCCACGCGATGATTGAACGCAACCTGACGGACGACCGGGTTTTTGGCGTGTTGTCCTGCCATGAAATGCCCGAGTTCTTTGATGCCGAGCAAATAAAACAACTGCAGGCGAACATTGCCGCCGTCGAAAGTGGGTTAGTGGTGGTATACGGCCCGGGAGCGGCATTAATTGCCGAGGGCGATGTGCGGGTCTATGCCGATCTGGCGCGTTGGGAGATCCAGCAGCGTTTCCGCCGTGGCGAGTTGGGTAACTGGGGCGTCGCCAATGCCGATGAAGATGTGCTGCGCCGCTATAAGCGTGCGTTCTTTGTGGAATGGCGGGTTTTCGATCGCCACAAAACTCCTCTGTTGCGGCATGCCGATTTTGTACTGGATACCAATCAAGCCGGTGCGCCCAGGCTGGTGTCTGGTGAGGCGTTCCATGCGGGTTTACAGCAGGCGACCCAACAACCATTCCGCGTAGTGCCTTTCTTCGATCCCGGCGTGTGGGGTGGCCAGTGGATGAAACAACGGTTCGATCTCGACCCGGCGGCAGCCAACTATGCATGGTGTTTTGACTGCGTGCCCGAGGAAAACAGCCTGCTAATGCGGTTTGGTGACGTCCGGGTCGAGATCCCCTCACAGGATTTGGTGCTGCTGTACCCACGCCCGCTGCTGGGCGAACGGGTGCACGCCCGCTTCGGTGCTGAATTCCCGATCCGCTTTGATTTCCTGGATACCGTCGGCGGGCAAAATCTCAGTTTCCAGGTTCATCCGATTACGGAATATATCCAGCAGCATTTCGGTATGCATTACACCCAGGATGAAAGTTACTACATTCTGGCGGCTGAGCCGGAGGCCAAGGTTTACCTGGGGGTGAAAACCGGCACCGATCCGCAGATGATGATGGCCGATCTGGCTGCAGCCCAGCGAGGTGAAAAAGCTTTTGATGATCAGCGGTTTGTAAACCAGTTCCCGGCGCATAAACACGATCACTTCCTGATCCCGGCGGGGACAGTGCACTGTTCTGGCGACGGCGCAATGGTGCTCGAAATCAGCGCCACGCCTTACATCTTCACCTTCAAACTGTGGGATTGGGGCCGCCTGGGGCTGGATGGTTTGCCGCGTCCGGTGCATCTGGAACACGGGGAACAGGTGATCGACTGGCAACGAGACACTGCCTGGGTGCAACAACACCTGGTTAACTGCATCGAACCGGTGGCAGAAGGCCAGGGCTGGCGGGAAGAGCGTACCGGTCTGCATGAACGTGAATTTATCGAAACCCGGCGTCATTGGTTCAGCGAGCCAGTGCTGCATGATACCGAAGGGCGGGTAAACGTACTGAATCTGGTCGAAGGGGAAGAGGCGATAGTCGAAAGCCCCGAGGGGCATTTTGCGCCGTTTATCGTGCATTACGCCGAAACCTTTATCGTTCCGGCGGCGGTAGGGACTTACCGGATCAGCCCTTATGGCTGCAGCCAGGGCAAAACCCTCGGCACCATCAAAGCCTGGGTAAGGGGATAAGTGATGTTGAAAGTGATTGTGATCTCGCATGGGCCGATGGCGGAGGCGCTGATGGCGAGCGCCCGCATGGTTTACGGCGAGTTGCCGCATACCAGCCACGTCAGTCTGAGTGAAACCGGCGGTATTGAAGCCTTCAAACAGGATTTTGCCCACGAGCTGCAACGGGTGAGCGGCGGAGCTGATGGCGTGTTGGTGCTATGCGATTTGCTGTGTGGTACGCCCTATAACGTGGCTTGCCGCCATGCTTTTGATCCGGATAACGCTATTCCGATGGCGGTAGTTACCGGCGTGAACTTCCCCATGCTGCTGATGAGTGCCGACTTGTTGGAAGGCACAGATGTGGAACGGGCCGCACAGGAACTGGTGGCGCAAACCGGTGAGACTATTGTCGTTGCCCAACCGGCATCAACGGCGCAACAGGACGATTTCTAAGGAGAAACCAATGACGATTTCATTTGTACGTATTGACGATCGGGTGATCCACGGTCAGTTGGTTACCCGCTGGGCCAAAGAGTTACCCTGCGACGGCATTGTGGCGATCGACGATGAGGTAGCGGCGGATCCGCTCTTGTCCTCAGTGATGAAAGGAGCGGTGCAGGACACCAAAGTGTGGTTGTTCACCGTGGCTCAGGCGATAGAAAAGTTGCCTAAGGTGATCGCCAGTGACAAGCAATACTTCGTGATCGGCAAATCGCCAGTCACGCTGCGCCGGTTGCTGGAGGCCGGGATCGATTTAAAAAACCGCAATCAAAAGATCAACGTCGGGCCAATGTCTGCACGGGCTGAGACCTTGACCATTGGGCCCAATCAATCGGTGAACCACGAAGAAACAGCTGCTTTTGACTTTCTCAGTGAGCGTGGGCACGCGATCGAATTTCGTTTGGTACCAGACGCCAGCCACTTCAGTTGGCTGGATGCAAAAAGAAACTCAAACAGGTCTGACTGACAGGAGTTAACTATGTGGTTTGAAGCGACGCTCATCGGGATATTCTGCTATCTCGGCGCGCTGAGCAGCCCTTGGCTGCTGGGGCTGACCGGAGGCTGGTATATTCTCAGCCGCCCGTTGGTTTCCGGTATGCTGGTGGGGGCTATCCTCGGCGATGTACAGACCGGTATCATCATCGGTGTTGCGGTCCAGGCGGTGTATATCGCTATGGTAACACCGGGCGGATCGATGCCGGCCGACCTCAATTTTGTCGCCTTTCCGGCGATTGCGCTGGGGATCCTTTCCGGTAAGGGACCGGAGGTGGCGGTAGCGCTGGCGGCGACTATCGGCATCATGGGCACCGTGCTGTTCAACGCCATGATGGTGCTCAATTCCTATTGGAACCACCGTGCCGACGTGGCGGTGGAGCAGGGAGATGAACGGGGGATCTACCTTAATAGCGCCATCTGGCCGCAGGTGACCAACTTCCTGCTGCGTTTTGTGCCAACCTTTATCGCCGTATTCTTCGGTGCTCGCTATATCAATGCCTTTATGGACAGCCTGCCGGCCCTGGTTCTGACCACCATGAACGTGGTTGGCGGCATTCTGCCAGCGGTGGGTATTGCCATTCTTCTCAAACAGATCATTAAAAACTACAGCATGCTGATTTACTTCCTGGTGGGGTTTATCTGCATTGTTTTCCTCAAGCTGAATATGGTGGCGCTGGTGATCGTCGGCGCGCTGCTGGCCCTGATTCACTACAACTACAAGCCGGAACCGCAGGTGGTAAGTGCGCATACTGCACCCCAGGCTGATGATGAGGATGAATTCTGATGGATACGCCAACACCAAAATTAAACAAGCAGGATCTGCGCCGCTGCTGGCGCGCCTGGATGATGTATAACCTGTCATCAATGAGCTTTGAGCGTCTGGAGTCTTATGGTTTCTGCCTGAGTATGATGCCTGCGCTGAAGAAGCTGTATCAGGATAAGCAACAACGGATTGAAGCGATCCGTCGCCACACCTCGTTTTACAATACCGAGCCTCAATTGGGCGCGATCGTCAACGGCATGGTGATTGGGCTGGAAGAGAAACGCGCCAACGGTGAGCCGATCGACGGTGAAACCATCAACACCTTAAAGGTGGGCCTGATGGGGCCGGTGGCCGGTATCGGTGATTCCATGTTGCCGGGCATGTTGATCCCCATCCTGTTGAGTATCGGGATGGCGCTGGCCGCTGGGGGAGTGTGATCGGGCCGCTGTTTTATATTATCGCCTTCAGCCTGATCGTGATCCCTGGCTCATACTGGCTGTTTATGAAGGGCTACAACATGGGATCAGGCTCGGTGGAGATGCTGGTGAGCAGCAAATCTTCCCGCTTGCGAGAAGCGCTTTCCCTGCTCGGGGTGTTTGTGATGGGGCGTAGCCGCCAGCTACGTTAAGCTAGGGACCGGCTTGGAGTTTATCACTAAAGACGGAGTGAACATTCACCTGCAACAGATGCTGGATGGTATTTTCCCAAATCTGATGCCATTGATCGTGGTGCTGGCTACCTGGTATCTGATGGCGAAACGTGGGCTTTCACCGGTGAAAGCAATGCTTGGCCTGTTGCTGCTGGCCGCAGCCGGTGTGGCCTGTGGATTGTTCTCCTGATCCCCGTTTAATTCAATCGGGCGCAGCTTAACGTTGCGCCCATTTTCTTTCAGGGTTCAAACCTTTCCCATTTATCCGCCACGCTGCCCGGTTTGGAAATAAACTGGACGCGAGCAGGGTCTGATTCAAACTGCGAATATAGCGGCCGATCGCTCAAGCCAAATTCACCGTAGTGGCGTGGCCCGATGGCGTGCAACCTGCCCGATTGATAATTGGGGTTTTGCTGCCAGACAATCTCATTGCCCTGTAACAGCGGATACCACGCCAACCCTTTGTATTCACGCACCGCTTGGTACTCAAATCCGTATTCTCGATCGCACCAGGCGGCAAAGGTCAGCGGTTGATGGGGATCGGCAGAAATGGTGGCATGGGCCCAGCCTGGTGGGACCAGCACTTTTTCTCCCGGCCCGGCATGGACGGCAAAACAGCGGCCTGGATCGTGCTCGACCCGTTCCTGCATATAAATGATCGCCTTGCCCTGCCAGACTTCATAAAGCTCCGGGGGTGACCAGCCGCTGTGCTGGCTTATACGATGCACATGCCCTTGGCTGCGTATCGGTTCACGGCCGAGTTGGCCTTGAGCATAGGTCACAATGCCAAACAGCAGCATGCGTTTCTTTAGCTCAGCCAAGTGCTGCTGTTTGGCCACATCCATCACAATGGCGTAAACCTGTTCCGGGCCGGAGCACTCTGGATCGCGCAGCGAGGGGCGGATTTGATCCAAAGTGCGGATTTCTGGCACCGGCCCAATCACTTCGTCACCATAGCCAAAACCCATGGGCTCGCGGTTTACGCGCACATCAAGCCCAAATTGCAGCATGGAGTCACTCATATTGGGCCTCCGCTTTCCAACCGGTACCGTCGGCAAATACCCGTAGTTTGAAACCCAGCGGTTGCAATGCGCTGTAATCATGCCCGGCCACCGTTGGCCAGACTGCCAGCGCCGAGAGTACCTCATCGCTGGTATTGATCAGTCGATGGGCGGTAAAAGAGGGGATATGGTGCACACTGCCGGCAAACACCTGTTCGAGGGTGCAATCACCCTCCTGATGTTGCAACAGCAGCAAGCCGTTGCCGCGCAGCCCAAAGTAGAATTCGGCCTGTTCGCGGCGCTGGTGGAAGTGCCCACGAGTCATAAAGAATTCGTCACCCACCTTACCCGGTTGCAGATGCGTGGTGCCGACAAACAGCTCCCCTTCCTGCGCGCACGAAGGCAGCATTTCAACGTGATAAACGGCAGACTCCGCTGGCATTGCTTGCCACGCGAGGTGATCGGCAAAGATCCCCGCCAGGCTGCCAAGCAGGGTAGATTTGTGTTGTACATCAGGTGCGGTAAAGCTCCCATTCGCCAGGTTTACCTGCGGTGGGATAATGGAAGTCAGCTTCATATCTGGTTGCTCCGCCCGAGGAGAACAGACATACCGAGTATAAAAGGTTAATCGATTAATCACCAGCGGTGAGATATAAAAAAAGCGCGAAAAATTCGCGCCTTTTAACGCTTGGAGCTAACCATTAGCCAAGGATGATATGCGGGTAGAAACGTGACAGATCCTGGGTGATCAACTCGCGATCTTCTCGCAGGCCGATGCCACAAGGCTGATCGTTGACCAGCCAGCTACCGATCAAGGTATAACTGCCTTCAAACTGGGGTAACTGATGGAATTGCTGCACAATCATGCCTTCTTCGCCGTACGGGCCTTCAACACGTGCCACTTCCTGGCCGTTTTGCACGATCTGGATATTGGCACCTTCGCGCGAGAACAGTGGCTTGGTGACGTAGTGATCCATCTGCGGATGATCGTCTTGTGCAAAATAGGCTGGCAGCAGGTTCGGGTGGTCAGGGAACATCTCCCACAGCAGCGGCAGCAAGGCCTTGTTGGAGATAATGCTCTTCCAGGCCGGTTCCAGCCAGCGCACACCTGCGTCTTCCAGTTTGGTGGAAAACATCTCGCGCAGCATAAACTCCCACGGGTAGAGCTTGAACAGATTACCGATAACCTGATTTTGCAGGTCGGTAAATTGACCTTTCTCACCCAGACCGATCTCTTCCATAAACAGGAATTCGGTCGGCACCCCAGCTTCTAGCGCGCAATCTTGCAGATATTGCACCGTACCACGATCTTCTTCGCTGTCCTGGCAGCAGGCCAGATGCAGCAGACCAAAGCCGTGATTGGCTTGCAGCTCGGCGAAACGTTCGATTAGTTTTTCCTGCAAGCTGTTGTACTGATCGGACTCGGGGTCCAGCTTGCCAGCGCTGATCTGATCTTCCAGCCACAGCCATTGGAAGAAGGCGGCCTCATACAGCGAGGTTGGCGTATCCGCGTTGTTTTCCAACAGCTTGGGTGGGTTGATGCCGTCATAAGCCAGATCCAGACGCGAATACAGTGAAGGTTGATTGGTGCGCCAAGAGTTGCGAACGAACTCCCAAGTGTGTTTTGGGATACAGAATTTGGCCATCAGTTGATCGCTGTTGACCACCTTCTCCACCACTTGCAGGCACATTTGATGCAGTTCGCTGGTCGCTTCTTCGATCTCTTCGATCTGGGCTAGCGTGAACTGATAATAGGCATCCTCACACCAGTACGGCTCGCCGTACATGGTGTGGAATTGGAAACCGAATTCAGTGGCTTTTTCGCGCCAATCCGGGCGCTCGGTAATCGCAACGCGTTTCATGCCTTAACCGCCCATGCTGCGTGAGCTGGAGGTTGCGTTGCTGCGCTGCATGCTGGTCTGTTTGGCAACGCTTTCACCGAAACCACCACGGGTCACGGTATTGGTCACTGCCGGTTTTGGTGCCATTGCGGTTTTAGGTACCGTCATGCTGCGCCCGCCAGCGGTGGCTGGGCCGTAGCTTTTACCGGAGGCGTCAACGAACTTGCCGTTTGCCGGGCTGGCACCGTTTTTGGAGGTGAACAGTGGCTGCTGTGCGTAGCCCCCTCCGCCCATCATGCGGCCCATCATATAGCCCGCCATCAGAGGCATCCACATGCTACCGCTGCTTTGTGATTCTGCCGCCATGCCAGCCTGTGCGGGTGCTTGTGTACATTGCGCTTCACCGAATTCGGCAACGCAATCTTCACGGGTGGCGTACTTAGGTGCGGTTTTTTCTGCTTCTTTCATCGCGTTGTTGTACGCGGTGGTGCATTGCTCACTCATTGACGGGTTAGCGCGTGAGCAATCGTCTGCATTCTGATACAAAGAAACCGTTTCATCCGCCTGTTCGCAGCCGGCCAGCATAAAGACTGCGCTGAATGCCAAAGCCACGGGCGCAACACGGTAGTTGCCCCAGGATTTGCGGAAGGTGTCTTTGTTGATGTTTTTTGTCCGTTTCATCGATATATATCCCAACATTTAGGCTGTATTCGCCCTTACCCAGTAGTGGCGGTAAGAATAGGGGAAATATGGTCAAAATTAAAGCTGAAATACCCCATAGAATCTACTCTTTACGCAGTTATACGTTAGGGTGTGCGCCAGTTCGCTTTACGGGTTATTAATACATCAGCAGTGTTACATAATAGAGCGTAATACCTGATGCTATGTTCCATTATGTAACGTTTTTTCGCTTGCCCGTTTACCTATAAGCAGGTCGAATAGTCAACAACATAACAACGTGTTGGCATTGCATAGCACGTATTTTCACCTGAGTTCTGAACGCTACCATCGTTAACTTTCCTGCAAGGAGTCAGTTATGTTGAGAATCATTCAGTCCCCCAGCAAATATATTCAAGGTGTAAATGCCTTAGCGTCTGTTGGCGAATATGCCAAATCACTTGCCGATAATTACTTTGTGATCGCCGACGATTTCGTCATGAAACTGGCGGGCGATACTGTGATGGGCAGCTTGCAACAACAGGGCGTGGAGTATCACGCCTGTACCTTTAATGGCGAATGTTGCCATAAGGAAATCAAACGCCTCGGCCAGGAGTTACAGGCCCACGGTTGCAAAGGGGTGATGGGTATTGGTGGCGGTAAAACTCTGGATACCGCCAAGGCTGTCGCTTATTACCAGCATGCCCCGGTGGTGCTGATACCGACCATTGCCTCAACGGATGCACCTACCAGCGCATTGTCAGTGATCTACAGTGAAAACGGTGAATTTGAAGAGTATCTGATCTACCCCGCCAATCCGAACATGGTGGTGATGGACAGTGCCATTATCGCCAAAGCCCCGGTGCGCCTGCTGGTCGCGGGCATGGGGGATGCACTCTCCACCTATTTTGAGGCGCAGGCCTGCTTCGATGCCCAAGCCACCAGCATGGCAGGGGGAAATCGACATTGGCGGCGCTCAGCTTGGCACGCCTGTGCTATGAAACGCTGCTGACCGAGGGAGTCAAAGCCAAGCTGGCGGCTGAATCTGGCGTGGTGACCGAGGCGGTGGAGCGTATTATTGAGGCCAACACCTATCTGAGCGGTCTTGGTTTTGAAAGCAGTGGCCTGGCGGCTGCGCATGCCATTCACAACGGTTTTACCGTGTTGGAAGAGTGTCACTCACTGTATCACGGCGAGAAGGTGGCATTTGGCACGTTGTCGCAGTTGGTGCTGCAAAACAGTTCAATGGCGCAGATTGAGACGGTGATGGCTTTCTGCCAGCAGGTTGGATTGCCGATCACCCTGGCAGAAATGGGGGTCACCGGCGATCTGAAACAAAAAATCCGCCAAGTGGCCGAGGCGAGCTGTGCCAAAGGTGAAACCATTCATAATATGCCCTTCAGCGTCACGCCTGACAGCGTAATGGCGGCGATCCTGACGGCAGACAAACTGGGCAGCGCCTGGTTGCAACGGGCATAAATCATTGGGCGCGAAGCCGCGCCCAATGTTCCCAACAGAGGAGTGGACCGTGAAAAAGCTTATCAATAAGGTTGAATCGGTACTTAACGAGCAATTGCTTGGCCTGGGTGAAGCCCACCCAGAACTGTTGGTGCACCAGGAGCCGGTGTTTGTGACCCGGGCCGTTGGGCCTATCCAGGGCAAAGTGGCGATCCTGTCCGGCGGTGGCAGCGACCATGAGCCCATGCACTGCGGTTTTGTTGGTGAAGGGATGCTCGACGGTGCCTGCCCCGGTGAGATTTTTACTTCGCCAACCCCAGATAAAATGTATGAATGTGCCCAGGTTATTGATGGCGGCTCCGGCGTATTGCTGATCATCAAGAACTACACCGGCGACATGCTGAATTTTGAGACGGCGACGGAATTGCTTCATGACAGCGGTATGCCTGTCGCGACCGTGACGGTAGATGACGATGTGGCGGTCAAAGATAGCCTGTACACCGCTGGGCGGCGTGGCGTGGCCAACACGGTACTGATGGAGAAACTGCTCGGTGCTGCTGCGGTAAGGGGCGACAGTCTGGATGCCCTGGAGATGCTGGGCCACAAGATCAACAATCAGGGGCATTCGCTGGGGATTGCTCTTGGCGCCTGTACCGTCCCGGCTGCCGGGAGGCCTTCATTTGTGCTGGCGGATAACGAAATGGAATTCGGCGTTGGCATTCACGGCGAACCGGGGATCGAGCGGCGCCCATTTACCACCCTGAATAATGCGGTGGATGACATGTTCCATACGTTAATCGATCACGGCAATTATCAACGCACGATCCGCGTGTGGGATCGCTTAAAAGGAGCATGGCGCGAGGAGAGTCAGAGCAAACGCGCCCTGACAAGGGGTGATCGGGTGATTGCGCTGGTCAATAACCTGGGATCAACGCCGCTTTCTGAATTGTATGGGGTTTATCATCGTCTGGCTGAGCGTTGCGCCGAGGCTGGAATGATCATCGAACGTAATCTGGTGGGATCGTATTGTACTTCGCTGGATATGCCGGGCGTTTCTATCACCTTGCTGCAGGTAGATGACGAGCTGTTGTCTCTGTGGGATGCGCCAGTGAAAACCCCGGCGCTGCGTTGGGGCTGAGGAGGGGGCATGACATTAAGCAAACAGCAGATTGTTGAGTGGTTGATGCGTTGTGGCGGGGTTTTCGCCGACGAGCGTGATTTTCTGACCCAACTGGACACGGAAATCGGTGATGGTGACCATGGTCTGAACATGAATCGGGGTTTTAACAAGGTGGTGGAAAAGCTCCCTTCGGTGGCGGATAAAGACATTGGGTGTATTCTCAAGAACACCGGTATGACGCTGCTTTCCAGCGTAGGCGGGGCCAGTGGCCCGTTGTTTGGCACTTTCTTCATTCGTGCAGCCCAGGTGGCCGATGCTAAACAGAGCCTGGATCTGGCAGAGCTAAAACAGATGATCCAGGAGGGGGCGCAAGGCGTAATGATGCGCGGCAAGGCGGATCTGGGGGATAAAACCCTCTGTGACGTCTGGGGGCCGGTGGTCGACAGCCTGGAACAGTCGTGTCAGCAACGCCTTGGCATGAGGCAGGCGCTGCAACTGGCTGGCGCAAGGGCGGAGCAGGCTGCGCAGGCCACCATTGTTCTGCAGGCCCGTAAAGGGCGAGCCAGTTATCTGGGGGAGCGCAGTATTGGGCATCAGGATCCCGGTGCAACTTCCGTAATGCTGATGATGAAAACCTTGGCGGCCGTGGCGGAGGAAGCTGGATGATTAATATCGTGGTGGTATCACACAGTGTGCGATTGGCGCAGGGAGTTGAAGAACTGGCGCGTCAGATGATGCGGGGTGACGGTTGCAAACTGGCTCTGGCGGCGGGCATCGACGATGACGAAAATCCGATGGGTACCGACGCGATCAAGGTGATGGCGGCGATCGAATCGGTCTCTGACGGGACGGGGATCGTGGTGCTAATGGATTTGGGCAGCGCGTTATTGAGCGCGGAAACCGCACTTGAACTGCTGGATCCGGAGCTGGCTGCGCGTGTCACCCTGTGCTCCGCACCTCTGGTGGAGGGCACGCTGGCCGCAGTGGTGGCCGCTAACTCTGGCGGCAGCCTGGAACAAGTGCTGGCAGAGGCACAGGAGGCTTTACAGAGTAAGCAAACGCAGCTTGGCGAGGCAATCCCCACCCGTGAGTCATTAAACCTGCCATTGAATCAGGGAAAAAGCCTGAGCTGGAAGGTGCGGAATCCACTTGGGTTACATGCCCGTCCGGCAGCACGTCTGACAGAGGTGTTATCCTCCTTTGATGCCGAACTGGTGCTGGAAAAACACGGGCAGTGCGCCAATCCGCGTAGCCTGAATCAGTTGGCCATGTTGCAGGTCCGCCAGGGTGACACTATCCGTCTGATCGCCGATGGCATTCAGGCCGACGAGGCGTTGGCAGCTTTCAAAGCCTTGGCAGAGCAGAATTTTGGTGAAACCGTCTCCGAGCAGCAGCCTTCGTTGCATGGCATCCCGGTAGAAGAGAGCATCAGCAGCGGGCCGGTATTTCAAGCCCGAAGCTTTTGGCCACAGACTTTGGCGCGTCATGTGGGGGCCGATGATGTACTGAACGAACAGCAACGTCTGCGTATCGCATTGCAGCATACGTTGAGTGATCTTAACAAGCTGGCGGAGCGCACCGGCACCCTGATCGGCAAACCACAGGCCGCGATTTTTGGCGCACACAGCATATTGCTTGACGATCCCGACCTGCAACAGGCTGCCTATACCCGGATAGCTCAACGGCAGTGCAGTGCCGAACAGGCGTGGCAGCAGGAACTGGAACAGATCGCCGCTGATTACCGGGCGCTGGATGATGAGTATCTGCGGGCGCGGGAACTGGATGTGCGTGACATACTGCGCCGCACGTTAAGCCATCTGCAGCAGCAACCTATCCCGGCTATCGTGCTGAATGAACCTTCTATTCTGGTGATGGATGAACTGATGCCTTCCGAAGTGGTAATGCTCGATCGGCGCATGGTGCTCGGCATTTGCCTCAGTGGTGGCCACGCGCTGTCACATACCGCCATCCTTGCTAAAACGATGGGGATCCCGATGGTGGTAGGGATGCACGGATGTCTGAGCAAGACCCGCAGTGGTCAGAAAGCGATGCTGGATGCGGCACGAGGCGTGTTGCAACTCAGCCATTAGGATCGTCATCAGCTATGGCATCCTGCTGAGAGATGGCAGGCGGATTAAGGAATAAAAAACGGAGCGCGGCAGATGCCAGGCTCCGTGTGATCAGGGCAAGCGGAGAGATCAGTTGCTGGTTGCTGGCCGGGTGGTGCTGGAACCATCAACATACGCATCTTGCGCCGATGTGGGTGGTGCCACCACGTCGGGTGCGGTTGAGATGGGTTTGCCCAACGTCCCGTTCAGCATCATCAGATCGTTTTCGTTCAGCGTGCCGAGCGCCGATTTGATGTTCAACTGGTTAATCAGATAAGAGTAACGTGCATTAGAAAGCTGCTGCTTGGCGTTATACAGCGTGGTGGTGGCATCCAACACATCAACGATGGTACGCGTACCCACTTCATAGCCGGCTTCTGTTGCATCCAGAGAGCTCTGGGCAGAAACCACCGCCTGTTTGTAAGCGCTGATGCTGCTGATAGAGGCAGAAACGTTGTTGAAAGAGGAACGTACCGTTTGAACTACGCTGCGGTGCGCGCTTTCCAGTTGCTCACTGGCACCGACGAAGTTGTACTGCGCCTGTTGCACCTGGGAGTTGGTTGCGCCGCCGCTGTAAATTGGCAGGTTAAAGGTGACGCCAACCTGGTTCTGACCATTAATGGAGTCGTTCCCACCCCCGCCACCGGCGATATTGGCTCTGGATCCACTGTATTTGGAATTTGTGATCCCGGTAGAGGCGTTCAGATCGACCGTTGGCATATAGCCAGTTTGCGCCGATTTGATCTGCTCACGGGCCAGATCCTGGCTTAAGCGGGCAGACAACAGGCTCAGGTTGCGGCTTTCCGCCTCTTTCAGCAGGCTGTTAACGGCGTCCGGGCGCTTGGTACTGAATTTGTCGGTATTCAGCGAAGCCAGTTCCGGGTAGAAGGTGCCGGTAATTTGGCGTAACACTTCCACTGCGTTATCCAGATTGTTACGTGCGGTCACTTCGTTGGCCAGCACGGTATCGTAGTTGGCACGGGCGTTCTGCACGTCGGTAATGGCTACCAGGCCCACGTTAAAGCGTTGGGTGGTTTGATCCAAGGTGCGGTAAACGGCCTGTTTATTTGCCTGGGTGTATGACAGCGCATCAATAGCCTGTAATACGTTGAAATAAGCGGTTGCGGTATCAAGGATCAACTGCTGGGATGAAGTCTGAAAAGTTACATCGGTAATGCCGGCGGCCTTTTCCTGCAGCGTCAATGCACGCCATTTAGACATATCAAAGATGGTCTGGGTCAGCCCCAATGAGCCTTGGGTGGTATTGCTGTTGAGACCATTAGCATCGCGGAAGCCATTACCATAGGTATAACCGGCAGATAAGCCAAGCTGTGGCAGTAAAGGGCTGCGCGCTTCGTTAATTTTTTCGTAGGCCGCATCACGGTCAGCAGCTGTTTTACGCAGATCCGGGTTACTTTCCCTTGCCTGTTTGTAAACCTGCAACAGGTTCTCTGCCTGGCTCATGGTACTGAAGCCGCCCAGGCTCAGTCCGATAAGAAGGGGGAGCAGTTTCTTCATTTGCATTCCTTGTTGTGCAGCAATATTGCTATGTTAGCGCTGACGATAGACGAATAGTTGCCGATTCTAGCAGAGTCTGCCGATCGCTCAAGGTGGCTTAATGTGCCATCTCACAGAACTTTTACCTTACTGGACGCTACGTTGACTTACACTTGACTGTTTGCATCGGCGCCACCTGATATCATGGTTCACAATCTAACACAAAGCTGGGGAAGATAACCCTGCCGTTTCTGTCATCAAAACCGTTAATCTTACCGGCATAATTATATAACACAGGAGAATTTAGCCGATGACCTCATCGCAACCTTCGCCCGTTACTCTCGACGAAAATGATGTAGAAATTATTGCACGGGAGACGCTATACCGTGGTTTTTTTCACTCAATTTATATCGCTTCCGTCATCGCCTGTTCAATGGTGAGATGAGTGAGGAGGTAAAACGCGAGATTTTTGAGCGCGGTCACGCGGCGGTATTGTTACCCTATGATCCGCTAAGAGATGAAGTGGTGCTGATTGAACAACTGCGGATCGCCGCGATCGATACCTCAACTTCCCCCTGGTTGCTGGAAATGGTGGCGGGGATGATCGAAACTGGAGAAAGCGTTGAGGATGTTTGCCGCCGCGAGGCATTGGAAGAAGCTGGCGTGGTGGTGGGGCGTTGCAAGCCGGTGCTGAGTTATCTGGCCAGCCCTGGCGGCACCAGCGAGCGCCTGTCGATTATGGTTGGCGAGGTTGATGCCCTGACGGCTGAGGGGATCCACGGGTTGCCTGAAGAGAATGAAGATATCCGTGTCCACGTGGTTAGCCGTGAACAGGCTTGCCGCTGGGTTGAAGAGGGCGCGATTGATAACGCCGCATCAGTGATTGCATTGCAGTGGCTGGCGTTGCACCATGAATCGCTCAAAGCAGAATGGGTCAACTAAATGCAAAAGCGCTATACGCCAGATTTTCCAGAAATGATGAGGTTGTGTGAAACCAACTTCGCGCAATTACGGCGTTTGCTGCCGCGAAACGATGAAGTTGATGAAACCATAACTTATCAAGTGAATAGCGCCCATTATCGTCTGACGATAATTGAATCCACACGTTATACCTCGTTGGTACAGATTGAGCAGACTGCGCCCGCGGTCAGTTACTGGAGCCTGCCTGCGATGACGGTGCGGCTGTATCATGATGCGATGGTTGCGGAAGTGTGTTCCAGTCAGCAGATCTATCGGTTTAAAGCGCGTTATGATTATCCGAACAAAAAGTTGCATCAACGTGACGAAAAGCATCAAATTAACCAGTTTCTTGCTGATTGGTTGCGCTACTGTTTGGCGCATGGAGCGATGGCGGTTCCGGTTTGTTAAAAGACTGAAATAACAAAGGACACCATTTGGAAAGCCTGTTTAGACTGCCCGTGGCTGGTGGGGCCAAGGTCAGGATCTTACAAATAACAGATACCCACCTTTTTGCTGGCAACAACGAAACCTTGCTCGGCATTAATACCTATTCCAGCTATCACGCGGTGCTGGATGCGGTCATCGCGCAGCCGCGTGAATACGATTTGATTGTGGCGACCGGCGATCTGGCGCAGGATCATTCACAGGCGGCTTACCGGCACTTTGCAGAAGGGATTACCCGTCTGCCTGCGCCCTGTGTGTGGCTGCCCGGCAATCACGATTTTCAGCCTGCGATGGTGGACGCGTTAGCCGCTGCCGGGATCTCGCCTTCAAAGCAGGTTCTGCTGGGGGATAACTGGCAGATCCTGTTGTTGGACAGCCAGGTCTTTGGTGTGCCGCACGGTGAGCTGAGCGACTATCAACTGGAGTGGATGGAACGCTGCCTGCAGGCGCACCCAGAGCGCTTTACGCTGCTGTTACTGCACCACCATCCGTTGCCTTCCGGCTGTACCTGGCTAGATCAACACAGCCTGCGCAACCCGCATATGCTGGCGGCCATTCTGCTACGTTACCCGAAAGTGAATACCCTGCTGTGTGGGCATATCCATCAGGAACTGGATCTGGACTGGCATGGGCGTCGGTTGTTGGCCTCGCCATCTACCTGTGTGCAATTCAAACCGCATTGTACTAATTTTACTATTGATGACGTCTCCCCTGGCTGGCGCTATCTGGACCTGCTGCCGGATGGCCGGGTGGAAACCCAGGTGTGCCGGTTGGAGAACGATAATTTCCGCCCCGATATGGACTCGGACGGTTACTGATGCCTTCAACACTACTTTATCTGCATGGTTTTAACAGTTCACCACTCTCGGCCAAGGCAACCGCTTTTAAGGCGTGGCTGGCCGAGCATCATCCTGATCTCGATATGTTGGTACCCCAGTTACCGCCTTATCCGGAGCAGGCGGCAGAAATGCTGGAGGAACTCGTGATGGCGAGAGCGGGTCAGACAATGGGTATCGTCGGCTCCTCTTTGGGTGGGTATTATGCAACCTGGTTATCGCAGTGCTTTTCTCTGCCAGCGGTAGTGGTAAACCCTGCGGTAAAGCCATTTGAACTGTTGATAGACTATCTTGGCCACAACGAGAACCCCTACACCGGGCAGCAATATGTGTTAGAGTCACGCCACGTTTATGATCTGAAAGTGATGCAGATCGATCCCTTGGAGTCGCCTGATTTAATCTGGCTGCTGCAACAAACGGGCGATGAAGTTCTCGATTACGGGCAGGCCGTGGCTTATTACACCGCCTGCCGGCAAACGGTGGAGTCGGGGGAAACCACGCTTTCGTCGGCTTCGAGCACTACTTCCCGCAGATTGTGGATTTTTTAGGGCTATGACACCGCTGCAACCTTCAGTTGCGCGGATATACGGTACCTTCCCTCAACCACGAAAAAATAATCAACGATGACTCAATCCAGCTATAACGCTGATGCCATTGAAGTACTCAGCGGTCTAGAACCAGTGCGCCGTCGTCCAGGTATGTATACCGACACGACGCGTCCGAACCACCTCGGCCAAGAGGTGATTGATAACAGCGTCGATGAAGCGTTGGCAGGCCATGCCAAGCGTATCGATGTGATCCTGCACGTCGATCAGTCCCTGGAAGTGATTGATGATGGCCGTGGCATGCCGGTGGATATCCACCCGGAAGAAGGCGTGCCCGCGGTGGAACTGATCCTTTGCCGTCTGCATGCGGGGGGCAAGTTCTCCAATAAAAACTACCAGTTCTCCGGCGGCTTGCACGGCGTAGGGATCTCAGTGGTCAACGCCCTGTCGAAGCGGGTTGAGGTAAACGTTCGCCGTGATGGCAACGTATACAGCATCGCGTTTGAAAACGGCGATAAAGTGCAGGAACTGGCTATCACTGGCACCTGCGGCAAGCGCAATACCGGCACCAGTGTCCACTTCTGGCCGGACGAGCAGTTCTTTGACAGCCCGCGCTTCTCGGTTTCCCGCCTGTCTCACCTGCTGAAAGCCAAGGCGGTGCTGTGCCCAGGCGTTGAAATCTATTTTATCGACAAGGTAAATAACACCGAGCAGCGCTGGTGTTATCTGGACGGCCTTACCGATTACCTGATGGAAGCGGTGAACGGCCTCATTACCCTGCCGGAGAAGGCGTTTGTGGGTAATTTCGCGGGTGATACCGAAGCGGTGGATTGGGCGTTACTGTGGCTGCCGGAAGGTGGCGAACTGCTGACCGAAAGTTACGTTAACCTCATCCCGACCATGCAGGGCGGTACTCATGTCAACGGTCTGCGCCAAGGTTTGCTGGATGCGATGCGTGAGTTCTGTGAATTCCGCAATATCCTGCCGCGTGGGGTGAAGCTTTCTGCAGAAGATATCTGGGATCGCTGTGCCTACGTGCTATCGGTAAAAATGCAGGATCCGCAATTTGCCGGGCAGACTAAAGAACGTCTCTCCTCCCGCCAGTGCGCGGCGTTTGTCTCTGGCGTAGTGAAAGATGCCTTCAGCCTGTGGCTGAACCAGAACGTTCAGGCGGCGGAACAACTGGCTGAGTTGGCCATCTCCAGCGCCCAGCGCCGTCTGCGTGCGGCGAAGAAAGTGGTGCGTAAAAAACTGACCAGCGGGCCTGCACTGCCAGGCAAACTGGCGGACTGCACCTCACAGGATCTGAGCATGACCGAATTGTTCCTGGTGGAAGGGGATTCGGCAGGCGGTTCGGCCAAGCAGGCGCGCGATCGTGAATATCAGGCGATCATGCCGCTGAAAGGTAAGATCCTTAACACCTGGGAGGTTTCGTCCGATGAAGTGCTGGCCTCTCAGGAGGTGCATGACATCTCTGTGGCGATCGGCATTGACCCGGACAGCGAAGATCTGAGCCAGTTGCGCTATGGTAAAATCTGTATCTTGGCGGATGCGGACTCCGATGGTCTGCACATTGCGACGCTGCTGTGCGCGCTGTTTGTACGCCACTTCCGCACGCTGGTAAAGGGGGCACGTTCATGTTGCGATGCCACCGCTGTACCGCATCGACCTGGGCAAAGAGGTCTTTTACGCCCTCGACGAGGAAGAGAAAGCCGGTGTGCTGGAGCAGTTGAAACGCAAGAAAGGCAAACCGAACGTCCAGCGCTTTAAAGGGCTGGGTGAGATGAACCCGTTGCAACTGCGTGAAACCACGCTCGATCCTAATACCCGCCGCTTGGTGCAATTGACTATAGACGACGAGAATACCGATCAAACCATGGCCATCATGGACATGCTGTTGGCGAAGAAGCGTTCGGAAGACCGCCGCAACTGGTTGCAAGATAAAGGCGATACGGCTGAGCTTTCAGCCTGATACCCGTGGGGGCCGGAACTGCGGCCCCTAGTTTTAACCTGTGCCATCCCTCTTAGGCGCGCCGCATGAAAATCACCCTCGAAGAATTGCTGGCCTATACCTCGGTAGTCGACAGCGGCTCAATTACCGCCGCTGCCGAACAGCTCGGCCAAACCACCTCTGGCATCAGCCGTGCGCTCAGCCGCCTGGAAAAGAAGCTCGACACCACCTTATTGCGCCGCACCACGCGCCGGTTGGAGTTGACCGAAGAAGGGAAGAGTTTTTGGCCCACGCCCGGGAAATTATCAACGCGGTGGAGCATGCCGAAGAGCAGATGGCACTGCGCCGTATGAGCCCGGCAGGGAGGCTGCGGGTCAACGCCGCCGCGCCCTTTATGGAGCACGTTATCGTGCCGTTGGTCGCGGGTTTCCGCCAACGTTTTCCGCAAATTGAGCTGGAACTCAATACCGATAACCTGATTATCGATCTGCTGGAAAAACGTACCGATATCGCCATCCGTATCGGTGCTCTGCGAGATTCCACCATCCATGCGCGCCTGCTGGGATCCAGCCGTTTACGCATTCTCGCCAGCCCGGACTATATTGCCCGCTCTGGCGCCCCGCGCAGCGTTGAAGAGCTGAATCAGCACAGCCTTCTGGGGTTTACCCAGCCTGAATCGCTCAATCTGTGGCCGCTGCGCCATCATCTTGCCGAGCATTTCGCTATTACCCCGACATTATCGGCCTCCAGCGGTGAAACGCTGCGGCAACTGGCGTTACGCGGGGAGGGGATTGTTCAACTGGCGGACTTTATGACGCAGGAAGATCGGCGGCAAGGGCGACTGGTTCAGGTGCTGGAGCAGGAAACGCTGGATGTACGCCAGCCGATCAATGCCGTGTATTACCGCAATACTCAACTGGCTGCGCGGATTACCTGTTTTCTGGATTATGTCAGCTCACACATCAATGCGCAGACTCTGTAGGCCATAGGGAATATATAAGAGTGGCAAGGCATTGCTGTCTTATTTACAATAGAAAATCAGCTCCACTATTTGACCTCAGAGGCGACCCGGTGGCAAAAGGAAACAGTAATTCGACAATTATTGATATCGCACAGCGCGCTAATGTGACAAATATAACGGTATCACGAGCATTTAATAAACCCCATCTGGTCAAGCCAGAAACCAGAGAGAAGATCTTGGCGATCGCCAAGGAGCTGAATTATGTCCCGAATGCATTTGCTCAAGGGTTGAAAAATAACAGCAGCCAGATAATTGGCGTCGTCACCAGCAGCATTTATAACCCTTTTTATTCCAGCCTTATCCAAACGGTTTCACGTATTGCCCGCAACAAAGGTTATCAGATTATGCTTTTCGATTCTGACGGCAGTGAATCCGTGGAAAACCAGGCGATTCAGTCACTGTTCAGCTATCAGGCGAGAGGGATTTTGCTCTCTGCGGTGCGCGACGACAAAGACTATTGCCCTGATTATCTCAACTTAGCGGACGCTTATAAAATACCTATTGTATTGATTGATAGGGATATTTATAGAAAGAACCTTAGCGGTGTTTTTCTCAATAATATTGAGATTGGGGTGCGGGCAGGGCGTTATCTGGCAGACCAACCTGAAGAGCGATTACTCATTATTGGCGGGCCAGAGGATTCGGAAATTACTAAAGATCGTACCGCAGGTATTATGGGCGCGCTGATCGGTAATAATAAAAAAGTCCAGGCTATCTATGGCGATTATACTTTTAATTCGCAGGACCAACAGTTAAAAACGCTATTGAAAACTGAAGGCTCGTTACCACAATATATTGTTGGGTTAAATGGCATTATTACCCTTGGGGCCATATCTATCTGCCACCAGCTTGGTATTTATGACCAGATAAAATTCTTTTCTGTGGATAATCCTCCTTACGCTGCGGCATATGGCCAACAAATTCCCGGTGTTTATCATGATACGGTCTTATTGGGCGAGAAAGCTGCAGATATTCTGTTTCATGCTATTGAGTCTGCTAAAAGTGGCGCTGAACCACGGCGTGAATATGTTGCGGGTGAGTTGGTGACGGGTAAAAGGGGGAATAACGCTTGTCACGCAGATCGGGTATTAATCTACCCGACCTGCGCCAGGGGCCGCTTATTGGCCGTAATAGGCGTTTTTGCCGTGTTTACGCAGAAAATGTTTATCCAGCAGCACTTGCTGCATGGATGAAATCTGCGGGTTCAACTGGCAGGTTGCCAGCGCCATCGCCGCCACTTCTTCCAATACCACGGCGTTGTGCACCGCTTCACTGGCGTTTTTCCCCCAGGCGAAAGGCCCGTGAGAATAAACCAGTACCCCCGGCACGCTGGTTGATGGGCATTGGCGATCCTTAAAGGTTTGTGCGATTAACTCACCGGTTTGGTGTTCATATTCACCCTTGATTTCGTCGGTATTCATGGGTCGGGTACAGGGGATAGCACCGTAGAAATAATCCGCATGCGTTGTACCCAATGCCGGAATATCGCGCCCGGCCTGTGCCCAGATCGTGGCGTTGCGGCTGTGGGTATGCACGATAGCCCCTACCTCAGGAAAATGATGGTATAACGCCAGATGCGTTGCGGTATCAGAAGAGGGTTTGCGATGGCCTTCACACACTTTGCCAGCCAAGTCGACCACCACCAGATCGTCCAGCGTCATTTGTGCATAATCGACACCAGAAGGTTTGATCACCACCAACCCAAGTTCACGATCAATCGCTGACACATTGCCCCAGGTAAATGTCACCAGTCCATAACCGGGCAGGCTAAGATTGGCTTCCAGGACCTGTTCTTTCAACGTTCTGCTGATTTTCGCATTCATATCTCCAGCCCTCCTTCACGCATCTTGTTCTCAATCCAGGCTTTGGCGTTTCGCACCCTGGCGATGTCGTCTTCCTGGCCCTGCGCCCACATCTCCATCAGATACGGGCCGCGATAGTTCAGTGCACTCAACACTTCGAAAGCATGCACAAAATCAACGCAGCCGTCCCCAAAGGGAACATCGCGGAACTTGCCGCAGGTGCCCGGCAGCACGGGTATGGTGTCTTTCAGATGAATGGCAGTGATTTTATCAATCCCTTTGGTCAGCTCAGAAGCGACGTTATTGCCCCATGCGGTCAGGTTGCCGAGATCCGGATAGATGGTGAACCACGGGCTTTGGATCAGTTCATCAAACTCCAGCCATTTGCTGATGCTGTTGATAAACGTCGTATCCATAATTTCTACCGACAACATGACCTGCGCCTGAGCCGCACGCTCGACCGCCCATTGCAGACCATCGACAAAACGTTGGCGCGTTCCGCGATCTGCGGGTTCGTAATAGACGTCATACCCGGCAAGCTGGATGTTACGAATGCCGAGATCCACGGCTAAAGACAGTGCTTTTTCCATTAGCTGGTAGGCGCGCTCACGGGTTTTGATATCACGACTGCCAAACGGTGCGCTACGGTGTGCCGACAGACACATGCTGGGAACCGGGATGCCGCTCATCAACCTGGCGGAGTTAAAATCGCTACGTTCTTGTAAACTCCAGTCCAGGCGGGCCTGCCGTGTCGGTTGCTCGTCAATGGAGATTTCGACAAAGTCAAAACCCAGTTCCCGAGCAGTCTCCAGGCGCTGCGCCCAATCCATATCGGCAGGTAACGCTTTTTCATAGACACCCAAGGAGATCGGTGATGGGTAGTGTTGGAGTTCATTACTCAGCATATTCAACCTCACTCAGTGCTTCTGCCACATGGAGATAACGAGTCATCTGCTGGCGCAGATTCTGATGGGACGCCTGTTGGGGAACGAAGGTACGTACCGCCGGTTGCGTGGCGGCCATGGCTTCGGAGAAGTTGGCGTAATAGCCCGCCCCCACGGCAGCGCACAGCGCCGCTGCCCGGCAGCCACACTGCTGAATATCCACCACTTCCAGCGGAAGATTGCCGGCGTCAGCGAACATCTGCATCCAGGCGAGCGAATGTGTTGGGCCACCAGTGATGCGAATGCGTTCAACATTGGGGTTGAGCTGCAGGACGCGATCCTGGTGCAGCAGATGGGAGAACACGATGCCCTGATAAATAGCGTTCACGACATCGGGCATACCGTGGTGGCTACGCATACCGATCAGGCTGCCATTCAGGTTCAGGCT
Source organism: Serratia sp. L9 (assembly GCF_050632285.1). Lineage (NCBI taxonomy): Bacteria > Pseudomonadati > Pseudomonadota > Gammaproteobacteria > Enterobacterales > Yersiniaceae > Serratia > Serratia sp. L9. The sequence continues at coordinate 1,942,616 of NZ_CP192591.1, forward strand.
TAAATTGGAACCGAACAGATAAGGCAGGAACACCACCTCGCTCTGCTGGCCGCGTTTATTGTTGACCCATTGATCAAACTTTGGATAAAGGCTGGCATCGTTACCCCAGAAGGTGCGCATGAACCAACTGAGATTGGCCGCCGATGTTGGGCTGCCTTCATGAACGAAATATTTACCCGGGATGCAATAGCTGCCCCAGACATAGTGATGTTCGGCAGCCATCACCCGGTCAGTGACGCAGGTGGCGATCGACCAGGTTCCGGCGACGGCGCTAAGGGTTTTATCATCACTTACCCCCGAGCACACGGCGGAAGCCACGACGTCGAACAACCCGCCATAAACTGGCGTTCCGGCCAGCAGACCGGTAGCCTCTGCCGCCATGCGGGTGACGACACCGGCCTGTTCGCTTGAACCTATCACTTGCGCGGTTTTATCCACCGCTTCCGGGATGCCGAAATCGGCCATGAGCGAGGGATCGTATTTGCCGGTTTGCTGGTTATAGAGATTACTGCCGGAGATATTAGTTATCTCAGCGGCAATCTCGCCGGTCATCCTGAAACGGACATAGTCATGCACCATCAGCACCGCGGCTATCCGGTCATAGTTCGCGGGCTCATGCTGCTTCAGCCAATGCAGTAGCGATACCGGATGGCCGGTCCACAACTGCTGCAAACCTCGTTGATACGTCTGCCGGTCCAATCCCTGTTCGCGCCACTGTTGAACCAGTGAAAGCGCACGGGTATCGGAAGAGATAATACCGTTTCGCACGGGCTTGCCCTGGCGATCAATGGCGTACAGCCCTTTGCCATGCGAAGAAAAGCTAACGCCGTGGATTTCTGCGGGGGAACCGCACAGGATTGAATCACCCGTTTTGTCACCTGGCACACGGATTGCCATAACCCATCCATATCGCGTTCACAGAAGCCGGGTTGTGAAGACAGCATCTCGCCATCCAGCTCCTCAACGCCGATTTCTCGCCCATCGGTGGCATAGAGCCCGGCTTTGGTCACCGTACCGCCAATATCAATTCCCAAAAAATAAGCCATGACACACTCCATTAGTGCTTATTTGCGTTTACCCGAGCTGATGTAGATCGCCACCAGAATGATCCCGCCCTTGATCACGTTCTGAACATAAGGGGAAACTCCCATCAGGTTCAGGCCGTTATTGAGAACCCCAAGCATCATGGCTCCGACCAGCGTGCCGATGATGGTGCCTTTGCCACCAGAAATGGCTGCGCCACCCAGCACGACCGCGGCGATCGCATCCAGTTCAAAGCCGACTCCGGCGTTTGGCTGGCCGCTCATCAGGCGTGAAGTCAGTACCAACCCGGCCAGCGCCGCCGTGACACCGCTGATGACATACACCAACAGTTTGGTACGCGGTACGCGGATCCCGCTCAGCCTTGCCGCTTCCTCGTTACCACCGATGGCGTAAACGTGGCGGCCAAAAGACATATGATTCAGGACCACCCAGGCGATGATGTAGACCAGAATCATGATCAAAATGGGAACCTGAATACCGGCGACGGTGCCGCGACCAAAGAAGGAGAACCACTCCGGCAGCCCGGAAATCGGGTAACCGCCGGTATATATCAGTGCCAAACCCCGCGCGACACCCATCGTGGCAAGGGTGACGATGATCGGTGGCATCCGCGCCCAGGCAATACATGCGCCGTTGATGGCACCAAACGCAGCACCGACCAACAGGCCGGCGAGCAGTGCCAGCGGAACCGGGATACCGGCAATCATCAGGCCTGCAGAAACGGTGCCGGACAATGCCATCACCGGACCAACCGACAGATCGATCCCGCCAGTCAGAATGGCGCAGGTCATGCCGACGGCAATAATGGCGTTAATCGACACCTGCCGGGCGACGTTGGTCAGGTTGTTGGTGGTTAAAAAGCTGTCATTCATGAACATCATCAGAACGAACAGCGCAACAAAACCCAGGAAGGGAAAAAGGCCGGATGGCGCAGACATCTTTCCAGATAGCTGCGTTGCTCAGAGCTGGGCAATGCCGGGCTGGAGGCGTTTTCCATACTGCTCATAAGATGTTCCCCGTAGCATGTAACATGATGGTGTTGGAGTTAATGTCTTGATCGTCCAGCTCGGCCACGATATGCCCATCGCGGAAAACCAGAACCCGATCGCATACGCCGATAACTTCTGGCAGTTCTGAGGAAATCATGATGATGGCGATCCCCCGCTCGGTGAGTTCGTGCATGAGCTGATAAATCTCAGCTTTTGCACCAACATCGATCCCGCGTGTTGGCTCGTCAAAGATCAAAATGCTGCAATCGTTGTTCAGCCAGCGGGCAATCACCACTTTCTGCTGATTACCACCGCTGAGGGTGTTGACCGCAGTCTCTGCCGAAGAGGTTTTAACCCCGACTGATTTAATTAACCGCTGCACGATGGCGCGCTCTTTTTTGCTGTTAATGAACAGCGACGCGACTTTTTCGTGCCGGTTGAGGGTAATGTTCTGGCTGACAGAGAAGGGCAGAACCAGACCTTCGGTTTTGCGGCTTTCTGGCAATAGCCCGATGCCCTGCTTTAGCGAATGAGCAGGGTCACGTAACTGGGTTTTCTGACCGTGCAAAGTTATCGACTTACGGTAACAACGCTGTGCGCCGATCAGCGCGCAGACGGTTTCGGTACGCCCTGAACCGACTAACCCGGCAAAACCCAGGATTTCGCCCTTATGCAAATGGAAGCGGTCTTCCGGATGGTCTTTACCGCGTTGCAGAGTCGCTTCTAAAATGCGCTCAGAACGATCGTGCTGCGAGTTCCTGACCGGGAAAGCCTGCTCTACTTTCCGGCCCACCATCATCTCCACCAGCCGGTCTATATCAGTATCGGCGGAAGGCACCGTCGCGATATATTCACCATCACGCAAGACCGTGATGGTGTCGCAAATTTGAAAGATTTCCTCCAGATGATGCGAAATGAATACCATGCCAACCCCCAATAACTGCAGATCGCGCATGATGCTGAACAGGTGTTCTGCCTCGCCAGGCGTCAGGGTTGCGGTGGGTTCATCCAGAACCAGAATTCTTGCATCCAGGGAAAGCGCCTTGGCGATCTCGACAAACTGCTGCTGTGCGACGCTTAACTGTTCAACGGGCACATCCATATCAAGAACAACGGACAGGCGTTTGAAGATATTGATGGCCTTCGCTCGCATGGCCCGACGATCCAGCAAGCCAAAGGCATTTTTAATCTCACGATTGAGGAAAATGTTCTCTACGGCATTCAAATACGGAATAAGAGAGAATTCCTGGAAAATAATTCCCACGCCAGCGTGAATAGCTTCGCGATAATTATTAAAGACCTTGTTTTCACCCTCAATACAAATATCGCCACTATCCTGCTGATAAATACCGCAGAGGATTTTCATCAGCGTTGATTTGCCCGCGCCATTTTCACCTAACAATGCATGTATCTCACCTTTCTTCACGGTGAGATTAATACCATCCAGCGCTTTTACACCGGGAAATGACTTTTTAATCTGCTTTAACTGCAATAGTGGCGTCATGACAACTCCCTCATCAGTCAGCTGAGGCTCTTACAGAAACTGAATATTTGTAAGGGCCTGGATCGAAAGCCGTTGCCATAGCTTTTTGGCAACGGCTCAGCATCGACTTACCAGCTAAAGCCTTTCGCGTTGGTCTGTGTGATCAATTTAATTTCAACCGGGATTTCTGAAGGAATGGTGGCACCCCAATACTTCGCCAGTGCGATACCCAGCGCAATACGTACCTGATCGCGCGGGAACTGTGCAGAAGTGGCGATAAAGTGGGACTTGTCTTTCATGATCTCTTTGATGGCTTCCGGGTGGCCATCGACACTGACCAATTTGACATCTGCGCCATTGGCATCAATGGCGGCCAAAGCACCGAGAGCGCCAACGTCATTGACGCTGAACAGCCCGACGAGGTCTGGGTTGGCTTGCAGCATGTTTTCGGTCACGGTCAGCGCGGTGTCACGCTCTTGTTTGCCGTTTTGCTTGCTTACGATAGAAATGCCGGGGAAGGCTTTCATCGCATCTTCAAAGCCACGAACGCGCTCCAGAATCGGTACTACTGGAATACCGTCCAGGATCGCGACTTTGCCTTTACCTTGCAGGCTTTCGCCAAGGAATTTACCGGCCTGGAAACCTGCATCATAGTTTTTGGAACCGACAAACGAGTCCAGCGGACCCTGCGCCTGTGCATCAACGGCGACGACCACTACGCCAGCTTTGTGCGCGGCTTGCACAGCGGATTCCACACCGACCGAATCTGCCGGGTTAATCAGCAGGATATCTATTTTCTTTTGCAGCATATCTTCAACATCACTAATTTGTTTTGAGACGTCGTGACGTGCATCAGAAACATATATTTTGGCGTTGATGTCGCTACCGGCCTGATCTAATGCTTCTTTCATCGTAACGAAATACGCATTGTCCATTTCCTGGAATGACATGCCGATTGATATTTGTTTAGCGTTAACCGTATTGCCAGCCAGTGTGATAAATACCGCGCCACACATTACCAACGCTTTTTTTAAAATGGATGACATACAAAATCTCCTATGAGGTGTTCTATCTTTTTACGATTATTATTTATATCCGTCGTCCTTCAGGTTGCAGATGTCTTGTGATTACGGTTTTTCTGCGGCCTGAACCATTTTGGATATAGTTATTGCTTAGGGTAAAAAAAGACACTGGCATCCCCGCAGACAGATCTCTGCGTATAGCGACTCCAGGTTACGGCCTGCCTTATCAGAATCAGGCTGATGTAGCAGGTTATTGCATATCTGTTTGCGTCACGTGCCACTCACTTAGAAATGACAACGTGAACATTATTCTAACCTTTATGTTATAAGCACACTGTGATTAAGTGCATATTTCACGTAATTGTAACCTGTTGGTTAAGGGGAGAGGATGGCCATGCTGGCCAAACTCTCCATAATAATAACGGCTTATTCGGCAAACTCATTGCGCGGCGGAGTGTGCCAGCATCGCGAGTTGGTGCATATTCCCCTTCAGGTTGCGATAAATGTCCTGGTATTGTGCAAAAAGCAGACTGTAATGCGCGTGTCGGGCGGCATCTGGTTGCGCGCGGCTTTCCAGTGTCATCCAGGATTTAATCACCTTCACATCGGTAATCAATCCGACGGCCAAGGCAGCCAGGCAGGCGTCACCCAGCGGTGCTTCAACCTCTTCTTTGATGGTAACCACCGGGTAGCCGGTAACATCGGCAATGATCTGCATCCACAGATCTGAGTGCGCGGCCCCGCCAACGACGATCAATTGGGGTTCCAGGTGGGTTGCCCCTTTGATACCGCAGGTTATGTTGTCACGCAGTGCAAAAGCGATCCCCTCGAGCACGGCTCGGTACATATGCCCTTTGGTGTGATATAGCGATAACCCCAGCAAAGTGCCCGACGCCTGGGGATCCCATATCGGGCTGCGTTCGCCCATCAGATACGGCAGGAACATCACGCCTTCGCTACCCGCTTTTACCTGGAGCGCCTGTTGTTCGAGAAGTTGGTGGACATCGATGTTTTCCCGCTTCGCCTGTTCAACTTCCTGCTGGCAAAAGTTGTTTCTAAACCAACTGATTGCCGCGCCTGCGGTAATCGCGCCGCCGAAGATGTAGTTGTCCTGCAGCCCGTTGATGACATAAGGCATGGAGATCAAACCGTGTTTGGCATCGACATCCGGATTGATATAACCCCAGCACATGCTGGTTCCGAGCATGGCTACGTGGTCGCCGGGCGCAATGACGCCTGCGGCCAAGGTAGCGACGGCCGCATCAACGCCGCCAGCAACGATGGGGGTTCCGGCCTTCAGCCCCAGTTTTTCCGCCATCTCTGGCAGTAGTCCACCCACGATTTCGCTACATTCAACCAGGCGGTCGGGCATCATGTTGCGTGGGATCCCCAACATATCCAATGCAGCTTGCGACCACGTCCGTGCCTTGATGTCGTAAACCCCACCAATATTGCCAGCAGAACTGTGGTCTACCGCAACCTCCCCGGTTAACAGGTAGTTGATATAACTGTTCGGCGGCAGCAGATAATGGGTATTAAGCCAAATATCAGGGCGGAAGCGTTTGAGCCACAGCATTTTTGTGTAGCCGTAATAACTGTCGAGCCCGTTGCCGGTGATCTCAAAAAGGCGTTCGGTGTCAACGTGATCCCGTACCCACTGCACTTCTTCACCGGCCCGGCGATCCATCCAGATCAGGCAGGGGTGCAGTGGTCGCATATCGCGGTTAACGGCGATCCCCGAGCCGCCGTACAAACTACTGATACAAACGGCTTTGATCTCCTCGGCTGCAATATTGGAGGCTTTGATGCTTTGTGTAATGGTCTGGCACACGGCATCGAACCACACTTCCGGCCATTGTTCAGCCCACATCAAATGAGGAGTATCCACCTGATAACTCACTGATGCCTGACCGACAATCTCCCCCTGTAGCCCCAAAACCAGTGCTTTGGTGCTTTGGGTTCCCACATCTACACCAATGACATAAGCCATCGCCGCCTCCGCCAGTGTTAAGGATTAATCACGACTTTAATTGAGTCTGTTGATGAGGCCATTTCAAACGCTTTATCCCAGTCATCAATGCCGTAATTATGGGTAATGATGCCTTCAGCGGTAACCAGGCCCCGTTCGAACAGATCGATGGCAATGTCATAGCTGTATGGGCCCAGATGCGCCCCCCGAATATCCAGCTCTTTACGATCGCCGATGATTGACCAGTCCACGGTTGTTTCTTTGCCGAAAACGCTGAACTCGACAAAACGACCAAGCTTCCTGATCATCTGCAAGCCCTGCGTTACACCGATAGGAGCCCCTGTGGCCTCAATGTAAACGTCGCAGCCATAGCCTTCGGTCATCGCCTTCACGATGGCATCGGCATCTTCTTTCAACGGGTTGATCACCACATCTGCGCCCATGGCTTTAGCCAGTTCGAGACGTTCATCAATGGCATCGATCACCACCAGTTTTTTCGGTGTCTTCAGCTTGGCAACCTGCACCATGCATAAGCCCAGCGGGCCAGCACCGGCCAGCACCACCACATCGTTAAGCTGAATATCGCCGCGAGCCACCGTGTGGATGGCACAGGCCATCGGTTCAATCAGTGCGGCATCGTTATGCGAGAGCTGCTCCGGAATTTTATGAATGATCGCCCGTTTGGAGAACAGCATGTATTCCGCCATTCCGCCTTCCGCGACCCCTTTCTGGAAGCCATAAATATCGTGGGTTTCGCACATCCAATATTTGCCGGATTTGCAGTAGCGGCAGTCCCAGCAGGGGACAATCTGCTCTGCCAGGATCCGATCGCCAATTTTGATTTTGAATTTCTCTGCCGCCCCAACACCCATATCGACGACACGTCCGTAGAATTCATGGCCAGGCACAACCGGTGTTTTTACCCAGGGATCGTCGCCCCAGAACATCGGTGCACCACTCTTGGCCTTACAGTCTCCGGCGCAGATCCCGCAGCCATCAACCTTAATGACAACTTCCTTAGGGCCAGGACGCGGCGTTGGAATATGTTCGAAGCGGTAATCTTCAGGACCGTGACACACCACTGCTTTCATCTTCGTTGGCAAGCTGTTCATCGTTATCTCCATGTGGGTGCATAATGTGTATGTTGACGTTGTCATTTTCCAGGGTAAGAAAAATCTCAACTCAACAATCGCTCCGTAATGCACACGATAGGTTCAAATTAAAAGACTGTATGGCTAAATTTTGTTTCGTAAATGTTAATATGATAACGTCAACATCATAGCGAGAATGGATCAAGAAAAAACATGAAGAAAGTCACAAACCATTAAGTTTGGGGTAGGAAACCTGAGCAGTGTGATCCAGCTTAAAAAAAGGGAAGAGTGTTGCAGGAAAATCCATATCAATTGAGAGCTGAATGATTTCAGCTCAAATAAGAAGGGCTTTTCTAAATATTCGTTATCCATTCCCTTTCCGGGACGTTGAGGGAATGGATAAGTGAAGATAACTCAATGCGGTCGCTGGGAATATTCAGGCATTATCCAATACATAGATAGTGGTGCCCAGCACGCAGTCTTTGATGGTTTCACGATGTTTGTGCATGTGATCCATCTGCAGATGTTTTTCCAGGTGCGCCTGGCTTTGCCACTTTTCCAGCATAAACACCGAATCCGGCGATAACGTCTGCCAAGGCGCCTGCGTATTAACGTCGACCATTGGCTGATAGCCGCCACAGCCTTCTTCTGCCAGCACTGCCGGGATCAGTTTCTCGATCGCTTTCAGTACCGTTTCACGTTGGCCGGGTTTAGCTTTGATTTCTGCAATTACGGTGATCATTACGACCTCATTGATAAATGAAACAGACCGCAGTTAAGCAAATACTTCGCCCAGATGCGCGCGTAAACGTGCGATATCGTTGGCGATATCCGGCTGTTTAATCACGTCATTGCAGATAAAGGTCGGCAGTGCTTCCATCCCCAGGAACTGGTTGGCCTTGTGGAAATGCAGGTAAACGCCATCAACCCCCACGCCGTGGAAGAACTGTTCCGGATCGGTAAAGGCCTCCAATGGGGCGTTCCAGGTCAGGCTCAGCATATATTTTTTACCCTGGAGCAGGCCGCCGGAACCGTATTTTTTGCTGTCATCGGAACGGGTGCGGCCATCGCTGGCGTACAGGCTGCCGTGGCCAGCAGTGAAGACTTCATCAATGTATTTTTTCAGGATCCACGGTTCACCCATCCACCAACCTGGCATCTGGTAAATCACCGCATCGGCCCACAGATATTTCTGCACTTCGGCTTCGATGTCATAACCGTCATCAACCACGGTAACCTGCACGTCGTGTCTGGCATCGCGCAGGAAGCTTTCAGCGACGTCGCTCAGGGTCTGGTTCAGTTCGCCGTTGGAGTGGCCGAATTGTTTTTTTGCGTTAATAATCAGAATATTGCTCATTGGTACAATGCTCCGTCAGAAATAAGGAATGTGATGGCCACCGCCGGACTGCGTAAGCCAACTCGCTGAAACGGAGTGTAATCCTTCATACGTCAGAGAAAAATGCGAGATAGCGCACAACAGTGTTGACTGTGAGTCAATAAAAGCCACAGCTGATGGTGGAATTTCGCATAAACTGGGAACAATAAGCGATCAATGCAGCAACTGTGACAGCCACCCTGCAGATGAGTTACTATCGCGGGCAGAATCGACCCTTTGTCGTCTGAGGATATCTGAGTAATGAGTGAACTGACTCATGATGGTGTTGAGCGTCTACCGCTGCACACATTCACTGAAAACGCCTATCTGAACTATTCCATGTACGTCATCATGGATCGGGCGCTGCCATATATCGGCGATGGTTTAAAGCCGGTACAGCGCCGCATTATCTATGCCATGTCAGAATTGGGGCTTAATAACAGCGCAAAATTCAAAAAATCGGCCCGAACCGTGGGCGATGTGCTGGGTAAATACCATCCGCATGGCGATAGCGCCTGCTATGAAGCGATGGTGTTGATGGCACAGCCGTTCTCATACCGCTACCCGCTGGTAGACGGGCAGGGCAACTGGGGGGCGCCGGACGATCCAAAATCTTTTGCCGCGATGCGTTACACCGAGTCGCGTCTGTCGAAATACGCCGAAGTGCTGCTGGGCGAACTGGGCCAGGGCACGGTAGATTGGGTGCCAAACTTCGATGGCACTATGCAAGAACCGAAGATGCTGCCAGCGCGCTTGCCTAACATCCTGCTCAACGGGACTACCGGTATCGCCGTGGGCATGGCAACGGATATTCCACCGCATAATGTGCGTGAAGTTGCCGCCGCCGCTGTAGCCTTGATCGACAAGCCTGGCGCCTCCCTTGAGGATCTGCTGGAGTTTGTGCAGGGGCCGGACTTCCCTACCGAAGCGGAAATCATCACCCCGCGCGAAGAAATCCGCAAAATTTACCAGAATGGGCGCGGTTCGGTCCGGATGCGCGCCATATGGAAGAAAGAAGATGGCAGTGCGGTGATCACTGCCTTGCCGCATCAGGTTTCCGGTGCCAAAGTGCTGGAGCAAATCGCCAACCAGATGCGAGCCAAAAAGCTGCCGATGGTGGAAGACCTGCGTGATGAGTCCGACCACGAAAACCCGACCCGTCTGGTTATCGTGCCGCGCTCGAACCGTATCGATCTGGAACAGGTAATGAATCACCTGTTTGCCACCACCGATCTGGAACGCAGCTACCGCATCAACATGAACATGATCGGCCTGGATAACCGCCCGCAGGTCAAAGGGCTGGTGGAGATCCTGACCGAATGGCTGGCTTTCCGCCGCGATACGGTGCGCCGTCGCCTCAATTATCGCCTGGAGAAAGTGCTCAAACGGCTGCATATTCTGGAAGGTTTGCTGGTCGCGTTCCTCAATATTGACGAAGTGATCCACATCATCCGCAGCGAAGATGAGCCGAAGCCGGTGTTGATGCAGCGGTTTGGCATCTCTGATACCCAGGCTGAAGCGATCCTTGAGCTGAAACTGCGTCACTTGGCCAAGCTGGAAGAAGTGAAAATCCGTGGCGAGCAGGATGAACTGGCGAAAGAGCGCGATCATCTGCAGGCGCTGCTGGCGTCCGAGCGCAAGCTTAATAATCTGATCAAAAAAGAGATTCAGGCGGATGCACAGGCCTATGGCGACGATCGTCGTTCACCATTGACCGAACGTGAAGAAGCCAAGGCGATGAGCGAGCATGACTTTGTGCCTTCCGAGCCGGTGACCATCGTCCTGTCTGAAATGGGCTGGGTGCGCAGTGCCAAAGGCCATGATATCGATCCGAGCGGTCTAAGCTATAAGGCTGGCGATAGCTTCCGTGCCGCCGCGCGCGGCAAGAGTAATCAGCCAGTGGTGTTCATTGACTCAACCGGGCGCAGTTATGCGCTCGATCCGCTGACGTTGCCTTCGGCACGTGGGCAGGGTGAACCGCTGACCGGTAAGCTGACGCCACCGCCGGGCGCTACCGTGGAGCAGGTCCTGATGGCCGCCGACGACCAGAAACTGTTGATGGCTTCCGATGCCGGTTACGGCTTCGTCTGTACCTTCAATGATTTGGTGGCACGCAATCGCGCCGGTAAGGTGATGATTACCCTGCCGGATAACGCCAAGGCCTTGCCACCGATGGAAATTCACAGCGACGACGACATGCTGCTGTCGATCAGCGTAGCAGGCCGTATGCTGATGTTCCCGGTGGCCGATCTGCCACAGCTTTCGAAAGGCAAAGGTAACAAGATTATTTCGATCCCGTCGGCGCAGGCAGCCAGTGGTGAAGATAAGCTGGCCTGGCTATTCGTGTTGCCACCACAGACCTCAATCACTCTGCATGTGGGCAAACGCAAGCTGAAGCTGCGGCCAGAAGATCTGCAGAAGTTCCGCGCGGAACGTGGCCGTAAAGGCACCTTGTTGCCACGTGGCCTGCAGCGTATTGACCGGGTTGAACTTGATATGCCAGAGCGTGCCTCACAGGGCGATAGCGAAGAATAAGCCGGTGTGATCTAACGGTAGGGCGCAGCATGCTGCGCCCGCTTTCTTTGCCATTGTGAGTTATTCCAATTATTTAACTGTTCCCGAGATAAACTGATTGTGCGGATGGTCGGCTGGCGGGAAAATAGTGGAAACAGCGGTGACGCTGTGCGGTTAGCTCCGCCAGCAGTCCTCTGCAACAAGAAATCCTCGCGGCGGCGAACATTTTTACTGGGAATGCTGCTGTGTCGGTAGGGTGCTAATGAGGTTGTTATGTTATTAATATTGCGTGCAATTATCGTGACGGTCTATTGCATTTTAGTCTCTTTTTTCGGTTCGATTTACTGCTTGTTCAGCCCGCGTGATCCCCGCCATGTGGCGACCTTTGGCCATCTGTTTGGCCGCCTGTCGAAGGTGTTTGGCCTGACGGTTGAAATGCGCAAGCCTGCCAATGCTGCCAATAACGGCAAGTGCATCTATATTGCCAACCATCAGAATAACTACGACATGGTGACGGTCTCCAATATTGTGCAGCCGCGTACCGTAACCGTGGGTAAAAAAGCCTGGTGTGGATCCCGTTTTTTGGCCAGCTTTATTGGCTGACCGGGAATCTGCTGATAGATCGGGATAATCGAGCCAAAGCCCACGGCACCATTGCCCAGGTGGTTGATGCCTTTAAGGAAAAAGACATTTCTATCTGGATGTTCCCGGAAGGTACCCGCAGCCGTGGCCGGGGATTATTGCCCTTCAAGACCGGTGCATTCCACGCAGCCATTGCGGCTGGCGTGCCGATTGTGCCGATCTGTGTTTCTACCACCAGCGGTAAGGTAAACCTGAACCGCTGGGACAACGGCCATGTGATTATCGAGATGCTGGAGCCGGTTGATACCAGCGGCTACAGTAAAGAGCAGGTTCGTGAACTGGCGGCCCATTGCCGTGAATTGATGAAGACCAAGATTGACCAGCTGGACGCGGAAGTTGCCCAGCGTGATGGCAACAAAAATAAGTAAGCAGCCAATGCCCTCATCCCGCCCTCCCAGAGAAGAGGGGCGTAATATTAGGCATGACATTTATGCCCCGGCAAGCCGGGGCTTTGCATAAGATTTAACCTTTATTTTCATGGAGAAGATATGTCACTCAGTCGACGTCAGTTTATTCAGGCATCGGGCTTGGCGCTTTGCGCCGGAGCGGTGCCGCTGAGGGCTGAGGCGAGCGGCACGCAAACCCCGTTACCCATTCCGCCATTGCTGGAGTCCCGCCGTGGGCAGCCGCTGTTTTTAACCTTGCAGCGCGCCCATTGGGCATTTATGGAAAACCGTAAAGCGTCCGTCTGGGGCATTAATGGCATGTATCTGGGGCCAACGGTGCGGGTGTATAGCGGCGACGACGTCAAACTGATTTACAGCAATCGTCTGACCGAGCCGGTGTCGATGACCATCAGCGGGTTGCAGGTGCCAGGTACCCTGATGGGGGGCGCGCCACGCATGATGTCGCCAAATGTCGACTGGTCACCGGTGATCCCTATCCGCCAGCCTGCGGCCACCTGTTGGTATCACGCCAACACGCCCAATCGCATGGCGCCGCATATCTACAACGGCCTGGCCGGTCTGTGGTTGGTTGAGGACGAAATCAGTAAAAATCTGCCGTTGCCGAACCATTACGGAGTCGATGATTTCCCGTTGATCATTCAGGACAAGCGGCTGGATAGCTTCGGTACGCCTGAATACGATCCTCCGGCACAGGGCGGTTTTATTGGTGACACGCTGTTGGTGAACGGCGTACAGAACCCGTTTGTTGAGGTTTCGCGCGGCTGGGTGCGTTTGCGTCTGCTGAATGCGTCCAACTCTCGGCGTTATTCACTGCAACTGAGCGACGGGCGGCCGATCAATGTGATCGCCAGCGATCAAGGGTTCTTGCCAGCTCCGGTAGCGGTTCAGCAGCTTTCTCTGGCTCCAGGGGAACGCCGCGAAGTGCTGATTGATATGTCCAAAGGTGAAGAAGTCTCTATCACCGCTGGTGAAGCGGCAGGGATCATGGATCGCCTGCGCGGGCTGTTTGAACCGTCCAGCCTGCTGGTGTCCACTTTGGTAGTGACGTTGAAACCCACTGGCCTGCTCCCCTTGGTGACCGACAATCTGCCGATGCGCCTGGTGGCGGATCAACTGCTGGATGGTAACGTTATCCGCTCGCGTGAATTCCGTCTTGGCGACAAGATGGCGGGGATTAACGGTGCGATCTGGGACATGAACCGCATTGACGCCCAGGCACAGCAAGGAACCTGGGAGCGCTGGACCCTTCATGCCGACACCCCGCAGGCATTCCACATTCAGGGCGTTCAGTTCCTGGTGAAACGCGTCAATGGTGCGCAACCGATGGCAGAAGATCGCGGCTGGAAAGATACCGTCTGGGTGGATGGCGACGTTGAACTGCTGGTGTATTTTAACCAGGTATCCTCAGAGCATTTCCCGTTCCTGTTCTACAGCCAGACGTTGGAAATGGCCGATCGCGGCTCAACCGGCCAATTTGTGGTGCAGGCGTCTTCCTAAACAGCGCCGGGCGTTCGTAGCATTTTCAGGAACGCCCGCACCACCGGAGTGGCACTTTCAGCGTGGTAGATCGCATAGAGATCGGCCGAAGGTGCTGACTGCAACGGGCAGAAACGCACGCCGGGCCACGGGATACGTCCGTAGCTGTCTGGTAACAGCGTAATACCGAAACCTTCCGCCACCAACGCCATCAGCGTTTGCGGCTCGTTGACCTGATGGGCAATGTCTGGCGCAAAACCCTGCTGCAAGCAGAGGTTATGCAGATAGAGCCCCAGGCTGGCTTCGTTGGGCGGCAGTACGATAAATTTGTCATGCTGCAAGGCTTGCAGCGAAATCTCAGCGCCGTTTGCCAGCGGATGGGCAGCAGGCAGCACCACAGAAATTTTTTCTTTCGCCAGCAACTGGCAGGCCAGCCCCGGCAACGCCTGTTGCTTCGCCTCGCGCCAGACGCCAATATCGATATGCCGCTTTTGCAGTGAAATAATCTGCTGGCTTGGGGTTTGCTCGTTCAAGGCCCAGGTCACTTTTTCTGCCTGCCCGGTAAAGCGTTTCAGTGCCGGGATCAGCCCGCCCCACACCGACGTGCCCACCATACCAATCACCATATGGCCAGCTTCGCCACGGCCAAGCTGCTGCACCTGATTGAGCGCGTTACCCGCCTGATCCAGTAGCATTTCTACGTTATGGAACAGCGTGCGGCCCGCCAGGGTCAGCGCCATTGAGCGGGTGGTGCGTTTAAACAGCTCCACTCCCAGCTGGCTTTCCAGCTCCTTGATATGTTTACTCAGCGGCGGTTGGGAGATGTTCAGCCGCTGTGCGGCCTGGGTGAAATTCATCTCTTCAGCAACCACGCGGAAATAGTGCAGCAGGCGAAAGTTGATCCGGCTTGGGTCAGGCAGTGGCTGTTTCATAGGTGGTAAGGCCTCCCGATACGGGGTTATTTATAGGCAAACAGAATAAATCAGCAGGCAAGAATGTATTGGTCTCTGCCCTTGCTCGCTCTCTACTATGGGGCATATTTCACCCTCCCACAGAAGAGAATACTATGTTTAATCAAGACGATGCTTTTTCCTGTGCTGATGTTCTGCGTGCCAGATTACCCGGCTTTCAACCACGAGCCGCGCTGATCCTGGGATCTGGGCTGGGGGCGCTGGCTGACGTCATGACCGATGCTGTGACCATCGATTATACCGAACTGCCGGGTTTCCCGGTTAGCAGCGTGGCAGGTCATGCCGGGCAACTGGTGGCCGGTTGGTTGGAAGGGGTGCCGGTATTGTGCATGAAAGGGCGTGGGCATTTCTATGAAGGCCGTGGCATGCAGGTAATGACCACTGCGGTGCGTACCTTCAAACTGTTGGGTTGTGAATTCCTGCTGGCGACCAACGCCGCCGGTTCGCTGCGCAAATCCGTGGCGCCAGGTAGCCTGGTTGCGTTGACCGACCACATCAACTTTATGCCGGAATCCCCGCTGGTGGGCAGCAACGATGAACGTTTCGGCCCACGCTTCTTTAGCCTGGCCAACGCCTATGATCGCGATCTGCGCGCACAACTGGTGGCGGTGGCCGCCAATGTCGGCATTCCTTTGGCCGAAGGGGTGTTCGCCGCCTACACCGGCCCGAATTTTGAAACCCCGGCCGAAATCCGCATGATGCAGACCTTAGGCTGTGATGTGGTGGGGATGTCGATCGTGCCCGAAGTGCTGTGTGCCCGCCACTGCGGGCTGAAGGTACTGGTCGTTTCGGCAATGACCAACTATGCCGAAGGGCTGTCGGACACGCCTCTTTCTCATGAGCAGACGCTGAGCTGTGCCGCAATGGCGGCTGGCGATTTTATGCGCTTGATCCGTGAGTTCTTTAAAACCCTGTAAGGCTTATTTCTTCTCGCTATCCCGCAGCAAGCCCTACCTTGCTGCGTAAATCATCGTTTCAATAAAAAATATCAAAATAACAGGTGATGGTAATGGCAATAAAAACACGCTTGAAGGTGATGGTTTTTCTCCAGTTCTTTATCTGGGGCGCCTGGCTGGTGACCTTGGGTTCCTACATGATTAACACCCTGCATTTCAGCGGGGTGCAGGTGGGGATGGTTTATAGTTCGAAAGGAATTGCGGCGCTTATTATGCCGAGCCTGGCCGGGATCGTCGCCGATCGCTGGATCAAAGCCAACTATCTTTATGGTCTGTGTCATCTCTTGGGGGCGGTGGCGCTGTACTGCGCCGCACAAGTCAGCCAGCCGATGGTGATGTTTTGGGTGATGCTGTTTAACGCCATGGTCTATATGCCGACTATTGCGCTTTCTAACGCCATTTCCTATTTCTGCCTGGAAAAGCATGGCTGTGATACGGTGAAGGATTTCCCGCCGGTGCGGGTTTATGGCACCGTTGGCTTTATTCTGGCGATGTGGCTGATAAGCTTCAGCAAGATTGAATTGAGCAATATGCAACTGTATCTGGCTGCTGCGGTATCGCTGTTGCTGGCGGGCTATTCCCTGACGCTGCCTCATTGCCCTACCAGTAATGCCAAGCGATCGCGAAGCTGGGTCAGTCTGCTTGGTCTGGACGCGTTTGTATTATTCAGACAAAAGCGCATGGCGGTATTCTTCCTGTTCGCCATGTTGTTGGGGGCAGCGTTGCAGATCACCAATACTTTCGGTAATCCTTTCCTGCACGATTTTGCGCTCAATCCGCTGTACCAGGATAGCTTGAGCGTGCGTTATCCTTCGGTGTTGCTTTCTCTGTCGCAAATCTCCGAGGTATTTTTCATTCTCACCATCCCGTTCTTCCTGCGCAAATACGGTATCAAGCAGGTGATGCTGATCAGCATGGCGGCCTGGACGCTGCGCTTTTTGTTCCTGGCCTACGGCACGCCCACCGGGTTCGGTTTTGTGTTGTTGCTGCTTTCGATGATTGTGTACGGCTGTGCGTTTGATTTCTTTAATATTTCAGGCGCCATCTTTGTTGAAAAAGAGGCTGACCACCGCATTCGTGCCAGCGCCCAAGGACTGTTTATGACCATGGTCAATGGAGCAGGGGCTTACGTTGGGGCGATCGCCAGCGGTGAAGTCGTGGACTTCTTCACCCATGAGGGGGTGAAGGATTGGCAGAGTATCTGGCTGGTATTTGCCGCTTACACGCTGGTGCTAGCCGTGGTTTTTGCGCTGTCTTTCAACTATCAGCACCGGCCAGAAGAGATGACCGGTGACGTGCAGAAAGCGCATTAACGATGGGGGATGCCCTTGCGCGGTTAAACCGGAAAACGTTGTTGCAGTTGTTGCCAGTCTGGTGCCCCGGCGGCACCACGGCTGGCAACCACGCAGGCTGCTACGCGGTTGGCGAGGCTGACGGCTTGCACCAGCGGCCAGCCAGCGGAAAGCCCGGCTAACAATCCTGCGCAGTGGGCATCCCCCGCACCGATGGTATCAACCACCTCAACCGGATAAACCGGCACATGCTGCGGTGGGGTGCGACCATCACAAATCCAGGCACCGTCGCGGTCCAGACGGCAGATCAGCGTTATATTATGCGCGGTGGCATAACGTTGGGCGGCATTGACAGCATCGCCTTCACCACACAAGAGAGCCACTTCATCGCGATTCAGCGTCAGTAAGGTCTGGCTGTCGTTCAGCATGGCGAAAAACGCGTCATCCAACTGGCCGACCCGTGGGCCAGGATCCAGTAATCGCCACTGATCGAACGGCAAGCGGGTCAGCCATTCACGCAGTGCTTCGCCAGGTTCGCCTACCAGTTCATAGCCGTTGGCATAAATCACCGTTTCGGGCGTCAGGGGCAGGGTGGCCAACTGGGCTTTGTTCCATTGCGCTTCGCAGCCGGTAACGGTGATAAAGGTGCGCTCAGCGTTGGGCTCCACCAATGCCAGACACCAGCCGTTATCCATCTGCCCATGCCGTAACAGCACTGGCAGATTCAGTTCCTGCATCGCGGCTTCGATGGCGGCACCCCATTCCCCGTTGCCAACCGGTATACCGTTGACTACCGGGACCTCCAGGCGGCGTAGCGCCCGCGCCACGTTGAAGGCACAGCCACCAATCTGGCGCTCTTGCGGCTGTGCTTCGATATCTTCACCACTGGTTGGCAGCTTTGGCAGTGTGAGAACCACATCGCCCACGGCACCCCCACGACCAGAATCGGTTTTACTGCGACAAACTCTCTCATTTATGTCCTCTGTGACTGGCCAGATACAGGCCGTAGGCAATCAGGCTGACCAGGAAAGAGACGAACAGCCCCAGGCTGGAGTCTGCGAACAGGCCTTTGGCCAACGGGCCATCGATAAAACCGGTTTTGGTGACCAGCAGCCCGCAGAAGGCTCCGAGGAACCAGCAGAACAGCGGCACTTTACGCACGCCCCGGTTCTGGCCGTTCAGGCCGTACAGGGCGTTGCCGTCGTAGCCATGATGACGGCGCACTTTAGCATAATCGAGAATGAAAATGGCCTCCCAGGCGGCAAGGAATACCCCGCAGAACACCAGGAAGGAAATGAACGGCCCCATAAAGTCGCCAGAGATAAACAGCACATAGATGGCGATGGCAAGTATCACTACGGCGTCAATGGAGACGGCCAGCGATTGCTTCACCTTCACCCCTAGTGTCAGTAGGTTTAGGCTGGCGGAATACAGGCTGAGCACGGCAATAGTCACAATACCGGCGGTGGCGGCCAGCAGGTAAGGGATCGCCATCCATTTGGGTAACACTGAACCGATCAGCGCAATCGGGTTGGCTGCGCTGGCCAGATCGGGCAACTGTACCGAAAGCAGAATACCGGTGAACATCAGCAGGATCAGGGGCAGGCATGCGCCACCGACCACGGCGGCAAAGATGCTTTTATCCGAGGATTGCTGGCTCTGGTAGCGGCTGTAGTCCGCCCCGGCGATGGCCCAACTGATACCTGTACCGGCGGCGATCACCGAAACGGCTGGCAGGAAGCCGGTCAGCCAACTGCCCGAAGGCAGGGACAACACCTTGCCCCATTCAGTGGTAAAGACGATGTACAGCACCACAATCAGCGTCATGCTGCCGAACACCCGGCTGAACCAGCTCTGCATCCAGACTACCGTACTCTGGCCCAGCAGGCTGACCACGATGGTCAGGCCGCCGAACAACAGCAGGCTGAAGGCGGTAATGGAGTGGCTTTCCCCCAGGCCTAGCGCCTGGAACAGCGCCGCCAGGGTCAACGTACCGGTAATGACGTTTACCGCCTCCCAGCCCATCAGGTTGATCCAACTGAAGGTGGTCGGGGCTATATTGCCTTTCAGGCCAAAAATCACCCGCGATAAGGTCAGGGTAGAAGTACGGCCACGTTTACCCGCGAAGCTGGTGTAACCCACCAGGGCAAAGCTTGCCACACCGACCAGAGCGGCCAGGACCGACTGAATAAAGGAGAGGCCGAACGCGACGATAATTGCCCCGTACACCACACCGAGTATACCGATGTTGGCGGCTGACCATATCCAGAACAGTTCGAGCGGTTTACCGGTCTGCTCGGCATCCGGTACGCGATCGATTCCGGTACTTTCTACTTTCCATGTCTCATTGCGGTTGATGTCACTCATGGTGCGATTTATTCCTGTTTGCGCAGCCTGAGTAGAGCGGCCGCGTAGGGCTGAAAATCAATCTGATTGGCACGGTTGATGGTGTCAATCCACTCCGCCGGGAAAGCGGCAATGCCACGTAATGCTCCGCAGATTGCCGTTGCCATGGCGCCAATAGTATCGGTATCCCCACCCAGGTTGGCCGCCAGGATCGCGCAACGCTGCGGATCGGTACCGGCCAGTTCAACCAGCGCTAACGCCATCGGGAGCGACTCAATAGTGTCCATACCTGCGCCAATGGTATGGTAAAGCTCCGATAACGCCTCGCGGTCCTGTAAATCACCCAGGCTGGCAGTGAACTCCAGAGCCCAAACCACACGGCGGCTGAGCGAAGGGCTAAAGGTGGTGATCTGTTGCTGTTGCACCTGCTCCACCCGTGCGGGCAGTTCTTGTTTAATGGTGACCCAATCCGCGCCCTCGATGGCCCGGCTGACGGCCCAGGCGATGGCAAAAGCACCTGCCACGGCGATATCTGACTTGTGGGTCGGGCTGCAGGACAACCGAACTGCCTCGATAAACTTCGGCAGATTGCGGCTTGGCAACAGGCAACCCAATGGGGCAACCCGCATAGCAGCGCCATTGGTGACGCCGTTTGACGGGATTTGCGCGATCGGGGTGCCGGCACGCACGGCCAGCAGTGCTGCTTTGGAGCTAGGCCCAAGAATATTTTTATCAAAGGCACTGATGCGTTCTGCCCACAGCATGATGTGGTGGGCAATACGTTCTGGTTCGACCCGCCCCTCTGCGGCCAATAACGCGTCCATCAAGGCTACTGCCTGCTGGGTATCGTCGGTGTACTCCCCGGCGATAAATCCATTTGCTGCTATGTTCTCTGGCGGGCCAGGCAGGAAGTGGGTGATCCAACCAAAATAATCACTAACCTGCTGCAATGGCCACAGTTCTGACGGCATCCCCATCGCATCGCCCACGGCTTGGCCATACAGCGCCCCGAGAATGGCTTGGTGAGGATTTTTAATATTTTTCATTTATGGGTGTTCCCTGGTGTTGAAGCATACCGATGTAAAAAACATCAGTGGGTTAACATTACGTGTGAAATGAATCCAATTAAAGTCCATTAGGTAAGAAATGTGATGCCAATCTAATTCCAATGTAGGGCGGTGGAAAGTCATTATCTTGAGTGTGACAAATATGATAAAAATCATTTAGGGGAAGAATATGGCTACTCAGAAGGTGAGTCTGATGAATGATTTTATTGCCTGGTTGCATCAGGAGTTCGCGCAGGCAACAGCGGCACCACGTTATATTCAACTGGCCACTACCATTGAAGCGGCGATTAACCAGCGAGTCCTGGCCGTAGGGGATTTTTTGCCACCGGAACGAGCGATCGCTGACGCCTTGGATGTCTCACGGGTGACGGTGAGCAAGGCAATGAAATTACTGGAAGAAAAGACGCTGATCGTCCGCCAGCAAGGCATTGGTACGCGGGTAGCGATGCATATCGGCTATTCGCTCAATCAGGATCACGGCTTTACCGCCCAGGTGTTACGCACTGGCAGCAGCGTCAGTAACCAATGGCTGTTGCGCACCCGCATGACGGCACCGGCCGAAGTGGCCAAGGTGTTGGCACTGGCAAGCAACAGTGTGGTGGCCAAACTACGCCGCCTGCGGTTGATGGATGGCAGCCCGGTGTCGTTGGAAACCACCTATATTCCAGCCCGTTTTCTGCCAGATCCGGAAAAACTAGAGCATTCGCTGTACGCTCTGTGGCAGTCACGCGGCATTATTCCTGAGGGAAGGCATTTTCTGTTGAAGGCGGTTGCCTGCAGCGAAGAAAACGCCAGCTTGCTCAATGTGCCGGGTGGCGCGCCGTTATTACGAATCATCCAGACCACCCGCAATGCGCAGGGTGAAGTCTTGGAGTTTAGCGAAACACTCTGCCGCAGCGATGTGTACGAGTTTGAAGTCAATGGCTGATTAATCTGAGAAATGCATGCTCTTTTGGCGGGGAGTGCGTATAATCGCCGCCCGGCGATAAATTAACCTGCACAAGAGCATCCGTAATGAGCACCACCAGCCTGATCCAACCTGAACGTGAACTGTTTTCCTATAAGCCTTATTGGGCTGAATGTTTTGGCCCCGCGCCGTTTTTACCGATGTCGCGTGAAGAGATGGATAAACTAGGCTGGGATAGCTGCGATGTGATCATTATCAGCGGTGACGCGTATGTCGATCACCCGAGTTTTGGCATGGCGATCGTTGGCCGTATGTTGGAAGCCCAAGGCTTCCGCGTGGGGATCATTGCCCAGCCAGACTGGAGCAACAAAGAAGATTTTATGCGTTTGGGTAAGCCAAACCTGTTCTTTGGCGTGACTGCGGGCAATATGGACTCGATGATCAACCGCTACACCGCCGATCGCAAGCTGCGCCATGACGATGCCTACACCGCTGGCAACCTGGGGGGAAACGCCCAGATCGCGCCACCTTGGTGTATAGCCAACGTTGCAGAGAAGCTTATAAAGATGTGCCAGTGGTGTTAGGGGGTATTGAAGCCAGCCTGCGCCGTATTGCACATTATGATTACTGGTCGGATACCGTGCGCCGCTCGGTATTGGTGGATTCCAAGGCCGATATCCTGATTTATGGCAACGGCGAACGCCCGCTGGTGGAGCTGGCGCACCGCCTGGCGGCGGGTGAAAAAATCCAGGATATTCATGATATCCGCAACACCGCGGTCATGCGTAAACAAGCCATGCCGGGCTGGAGTGGCGTAGATTCCACCCGTCTGGACAAGCCTGGGCGCATTGAGCCGATCCCCAATCCTTACGGTGAAGATTTGCCCTGTGCCGATGGCGGTACGCCAGAACCAGAGGCCAAACCCGTTACCGTGCGCGCCGCCAAGCCCAAGCCGTGGGAAAAAACCTACGTGCTGCTGCCTTCCTTTGAGAAGGTGAAAGCGGACAAGGTGCTGTATGCCCACACTTCACGCATCCTGCACCACGAAACCAACCCTGGCTGCGCCCGTGCATTGATGCAAAAACATGGCGATCGCTATGTATGGATCAACCCACCGGCGATCCCACTCAGCACACCGGAAATGGACAGCGTATTCGCCCTGCCTTATCAGCGTGTGCCGCACCCGTCTTATGGCGAAGATCGCATTCCGGCCTACGACATGATCCGCTTCTCGGTGAATATCATGCGTGGTTGCTATGGCGGCTGTTCGTTCTGCTCGATCACCGAGCACGAAGGGCGGATCATCCAAAGCCGTTCTGAAGATTCGATCGTGCGTGAAATCGAAGAGATCCGCGACAAGGTGCCGGGTTTTACCGGTGTGATTTCCGATCTGGGCGGCCCAACGGCCAATATGTATATGCTGCGCTGCACCAACCCGCGAGCCGAACAAACCTGCCGCCGCGCTTCATGTGTGTATCCGGAAATATGTACCTATATGGATACCAACCACGAGCCGACCATCAAGCTTTACCGCCGTGCCCGTGAACTGGAAGGGATCAAAAAGATCCTGATCGCCTCTGGGGTACGTTACGATCTGGCGGTTGAAGATCCTCGATATATCAAGGAACTGGCTACCCATCATGTGGGCGGTTACCTGAAGATTGCTCCGGAACATACCGAAGAAGGGCCATTGTCGAAGATGATGAAGCCGGGTATGGGCAGTTACGATCGTTTTAAACAGCTGTTCGATCAGTACTCCAAACAGGCGGGTAAAGAGCAGTATCTGATCCCTTATTTCATCTCTTCGCATCCGGGCACCCGCGATGAAGATATGGTGAACCTGGCGCTATGGCTGAAGAAAAACCGTTTCCGTCTCGATCAGGTGCAGAACTTCTATCCATCGCCGATGGCCAACTCCACCACCATGTATTACAGCGGCAAGAACCCGTTGAGCAAAGTGGGTTATAAGACCGAAGACGTGTTTATCCCGCGCGGCGATCGCCAGCGCCGCCTGCATAAAGCGTTGCTGCGTTATCACGATCCGCTCAACTGGCCGCTGATCCGCACTGCGTTGGAAGAAATGGGCATGAAACACCTGATTGGTGGCCGCCGCGAATGCCTGGTGCCAGCGCCAAGCCTCGACGAGCAGCGTGAGGCTAGACGCCTGCAGCGCCACACTCGCCCGGCGTTAACCAAACATACGGATATCACTCGCCAGCGCACCCCGTCCAACAAGCCGGCGCGAAAGCCTGTGCGCAGCGGTAAGGCCTGATAACTCACTTTAGGGGGCCGGTGGCTTCATGCCATTATCGCCCCCTCTTTATCTTTTATAGGGGATATTCCCTGGTTGAGGATAAAGCTCTATTTCAGGCTACAAACTGTTATAGGCCGCTTCGACCTTCAGCATATAGCGCGGAGCCTGCGGCGAGGGATGGTGCTGGCGCACATGCCAGTGAAATGCTTCGGGTGACAGGTTGTTAATCATGCTGATGGCTTTCTTGCGATCGCTCGAGAAAGTGCGCAATAAGGCACCTGCGCCGTTGGCATAGGCCACTTCAGTGGCGTAGCGCCGGGTAACCGGATCTTCAATCCAGTTCAGTTGCTGATGCTGCAAGGCGCCAATATAGGCTGCACCGAGGTCGATATTGGTTTGCGGATCCCGTAGATCGTCATCATCCGGGCAACCGCTTTTGCCTTTAAAACGATAAGCATCACAACCGGCGGTATTCGCTTTAAGCTGCATCAGGCCGATGGCGTTAGAGGGGCTGACGGCTTGCGGGTTAAAGCTGGATTCCACCTGGATTATCGCCGCGATCAGTTTTTGATCGACGCCGTATTCATTGGCGGCGTCTTCGATTTCATCGTCATAAGCATGGCTATCATGGCTGGTTCGCTGGTGCTTGCTGGAACAGCCAGCCAACACCAGCAGCATCAATATCATTGCCAGGCGTGGCAGATGAGAGAAGGAGAATGTCATGAAACTCCGTGCCGTTGTTATCAGGTAATCACAGAGCGATATCATAGCGCCAGTACTTGCCAATATCTTGTTTAAAAGTCACTTATTAGTCACGAATATCAGGGGAGAAGGAGGAAAGCTCACCCTCACTCACGTGGTGTAAATGAGGGTGTGAACGGCTTACAGTGATTCCGGATCCGGCCCCAGGCGATTGCCGATATCCAGTTTGGTGATTTCGCTCAGCTCATCCTTATCCAGTTTGAAATCAAACACTTCAAAGTTTTCACGAATACGTGCTGGCGTGACCGACTTCGGTATCACGATCAGGCCGCTGTCCAGATGCCAGCGCACAACGATCTGCGCCGGTGTCTTGTTGTACTTCTCAGCCAGTTTCTTGATCAGGGGTTGATCGAAAACGCCTTCTCCCCTTGTGCCAATGGGCTCCAGGATTCGGTAGCGATATGATGGGTCGCGTTCCAGGCGCGTAGCTGGCGCTGTTGCAATAGCGGGTGCAGCTCGATCTGGTTGATCACCGGTGCGACGTTGGTTTCATCCAGCAGGCGTTGCAGGTGCGGCGTGTGGAAATTACAGACGCCGATGCTTTTTACCAGCCCTTGTTCACGCAGTTTGATCAAACCGCGCCAGGCATCGACATATTGATCCTGTGCCGGTTTCGGCCAATGGATCAGATAGAGATCGACATAATCCAGCCGCAGTTTTTTCAGGCTGGTTTCCAGCGCTGCCTGCGGATCGCCCTGATCGTCGTTCCACAGCTTAGTGGTGATAAACAGCTCTTCACGCGGGATGGAGGTGGATTGCAGCGCGGCACCCACCCCTTCCTCGTTTTTGTAGATTGCGGCGGTATCGATGGAACGATAGCCAACCTCTAGCGCTTTGGTTACTGCATTGGTGGTTTCTGCAATGCTGGCCTGCCAAACGCCGAGACCCAATTGCGGCATCAGATTACCATCGTGTAGTTTGATGATGGGTTGCATGCGTATCTCCTTATGACAGCTTCCAGGCCGAAGCCCATGTATACCCGTCGTGTTTCAAGCTGCAGCGTTGCTACCTGCTATTACGAACCCCATCCGTGGGTTTCGCCCCTCACGGGGCCGCCGTTCACCGCGTTCAAATCTGTTAGAAATCCAATCATTATGATTTCCCCTACGGGCTGCCGCTTGCGGCATTCAAATCAGTTTCTGACCGATTTGCCCGACAGATTTGTCACCCCCAGCCACTTACCGGAGTAAGCTCCCGGGATGAAAGCGCTGGTCGCCTGGCTGTAACTTGAAATTCCCAGGGTATAGATTAATTTTAGTTCGCAACCTCAGCCATTGCCGAGATTGCCGGTTAAGCGTGCATATCCAGCACGATACGATAACGGGCTTTGCCCGCTTCCAGATGCGCTATGGCATCGTTGACTTTACTGAGTGGGAAATGCTCTACCTGGGGCTCGATCTGGTGCCTGGCGCAGAACGCCAGCATATCTGCCAAGCGTGAAGGGGCTCCGGTAGGTGAAGCCGAAAGCTCGGCCTGTTTGCTGATAAACGAGAACACCTGTACCGGTACCGGGTCTGGGATCGCCCCGACAAAATGCAGGCGGCCTTTAGGTGCCAGAGTGCTGATAAAGGCATCCCAGTCCAATGAGGCGCTGGCGGTTACCAGAATAAAGTCGAGCTGGTTGGCTATAGCTTTCAACGCGTTGCTGTCATTACTGGCCACCACACGGTGTGCACCCAGAGCAAGCGCTTCATCGCGTTTGCTGTTGGACGAGGTAAAGGCCGTAACTTCACATCCCCAGGCATGCATAAAGCGGATCGCCATATGGCCGAGGCCACCGATACCCACGACTCCCACGCGCTGTGTCGGGCGTACATCGTATTGCAACAAAGGGTTGAAAACCGTGATCCCACCGCAGAACAGCGGCCCGGCGCTGGTGACATCAACCTCTTCAGGCAGTGGAATCGCCCAGGCCCAATGGCTGCGGATACGATCGGCAAAACCGCCATGACGGCCAATAATGGTTGGCTGTACTTCATGACACAGATGCTGATCGCCTGATAGGCAGGGATGGCAGTGCATACAACTGCCACGGTTCCAGCCCACGCCAACCACCTGGCCGATCTTCAGCCCTTTATTCTGAGCATGAGCACCGAGCCTGGTCACCTTGCCCACCACTTCGTGGCCCGGTACAAAGGGGTATTGGGTCATGCCCCACTCGTTATTCAGCATGGATAAGTCAGAATGACAGACGCCGCAATAATCGATAGCGACTTCAATTTCATCATCACCCAAAGCTCCAGCGTCGAAGCTGAAAGGCTCAAGCGGCTTTCCCTGGCCGGGCGCGGCCCAGGCACGAATGGTATTGTTGGAAACAGTGCTGGATTGGTTCGCCATAATACTCTCCCATGGGGTTAACGAGACGGTGTCATGCGATGCGATCGAAAGCGCAGTTGAAGCGCAAAACCGTGCCTGGCGATCGACCGGGCACGGGAGGTAGAAATTAAAGCCTAGCAGGAAACTACCATGTTGCGATGAAATCGCGCCGATGTGCTGATTAGCGTGCGGCCTGATAAATGCGCTGGCTGACTTCCAGCGTAATATCCTGATGTTCACCCAGTGCGGTCATACCGTGCTGATGCAATTTGTCGATCAAAGCAGGGATAGAGCTGCCGTCGAGCTGATAATCAGACAGGCGGGTTGGCACGCCCATTTGTTCAAAGAAAGCGCGGGTGGCGGCAATTGCACCGTCGATTCGGCTCTCTTCAGAACCTTCACGCAGGCCCCAGACGCGGTCAGCGTATTGCAGGAGTTTTTCACGTTTCTGGGCTTTCTTCTCAACCAGCAAGGCTGGCAGCACGATGGCCAGAGTTTGTGCATGATCCAGGCCATGCATAGCGGTCAGTTCATGACCGAGCATATGCGTTGCCCAGTCTTGCGGCACCCCGGCACCGATCAGACCGTTCAAGGCCATGGTGGCACTCCACATCACGTTGGCTCGTACCGCGTAGTTTTCTGGTTCTGCCAATGCGCGTGGGCCATCTTCCAGCAGCGTCAGCAGCAGGCCCTCCGCAAAGCGATCCTGCACTTTAGCATCGACCGGGTAAGTCAGGTATTGCTCAATGGTGTGTACAAACGCGTCCACTACGCCGTTGGCAATCTGACGTGGCGGCAAAGAGTAGGTCACCACCGGATCCAGTACGGCGAACAACGGCTGCACGTGTGGGGAGAAGAAATGCTGTTTGTCACCGCTGCTCTTGCGGGTGATCACCGCACCGCTGTTGGATTCTGAACCGGTCGCTGGCAACGTTAGCACGCAGCCCATGGGTACTGCGCTGGTGATTTCGCTACCCACGGTTTTCAGGATATGCCAGGGATCGCGGTCTGCCTGGTAGTCAGCAGCTGCTGCAATAAACTTGGTGCCATCAACTACGGAACCGCCGCCCACGGCTAACAGGAAGTCGATGTTTTCTGCCCGCACGATTTCTACTGCTTTCATCAGCGTTTCGTAGGTTGGGTTAGGTTCAATGCCGGAGAACTCCTGCACGTTACGGCCTGCCAGTGCGGAATAGACCTGATCCAGCACGCCGTTTTTCTTCACGCTGCCGCCGCCGTAGGTGATCAGGATGCGGGCATCAGCCGGGATCTGGTTGCCCAGATGGGTGATCTGATCTTTACCGAACAGGATTTTGGTTGGGGTGTAGAGAGTAAAGTTTTGCATGAATGTTTTCTCTATTGGTATCAGGAAAGCGCCAAAGAGCGCAAAGTAACTGGGGTGTATTGTCAGTAACTTGGCCCGTTCGCACAATGCACATTCCTGTTCGTGTCTTGCCTATTTCTACTGAATACTGTAGGAAATGCCTTTTATGCTCTATTATTTATGCCTAATTGTTCAGTGTGTAAGGGGACGTTTGCTTGATGGAAAATGATACGTTGCATGGCCGAATGGCGCGCCAGGCATTGCAGTTTGCTGCAGGCAAAGGTTATAGCCCTTCGCCGGTTCCACAGGTGAGGATCCTGTATACCGACGAACATTGCCCACGTCAGCCGGTGATGTATGAGTCCGGTATCGTGATCGTCTTTCAGGGGCATAAGGTGGGATATTGTGGCAATAAAGTGTTTCAGTACGATCCGAACAATTATCTGCTGATGACGGTACCGTTGCCGTTTGAATGCGAAACCTTTGCCAGCCCGGAGCAGCCGATGGTGGGGTTGGCAGTGAATATCGATAGCCAGATGCTGCAGGATCTGCTGATCGACATCGGTGATAACGACTATCTGATGAAGCCGCGGGGAGAAAGCAGCGGCGTTAACCTTTCCCCCTCACCAACGAAATGTTGTGTGCCACCGAGCGCTTGCTGGACGTGATGGCCAAACCCCTTGATGCCCGCGTGCTGGGGCCACAGATAGTGCGTGAGCTGCTTTATTACGTGCTGCGCGGCAGTTGCGGGGCTTCGTTGCAGGAATTGGTCAACCGTCACACGCATTTTAGCCAGATCGCCAAGGCGCTGCGGCGGATTGAAAATCAGTATGCGGAGAACCTGAACGTCGAACAGTTAGCGTATGAGGTGAATATGAGCGTGTCGGCGTTTCACCATAACTTTAAAGCGGTGACCAATACTTCACCGTTGCAGTATGTGAAGTCCTATCGCCTGCACAAGGCACGCCTGCTGATGGTGCATGATGGTTTGAAGGCCAGTACGGCGGCGATCCGCGTAGGTTACGAAAGTGCTTCGCAGTTCAGCCGCGAGTTTAAACGGTTGTTTGGTATAACGCCGAGCGATGAACTCGCCCGGTTGCGGGACAATAATCAGGTGATGTTACAGGGTTGACGCGCCAGCAAGACTCGGTCACAGCCAGGGTGAGCGAGCGCTTCGGGCGGTAAGCCCAAGCGGCGGTTCTCTCTGTTGGCGGTGTCGTCAGGCAGCGCGTTTTTTGCGCCAGATAACCAGCATAACGCCTACCAGCCCAAATACTAAAAGTGCCACAGGCAAGATCATCAACCCTGCCATGACCTGATCTTCATGGCGTTTGACCAACGGGATCTGGCTGAAGGCATAACCTAGCGTGACCACTGAACCGACCCAAAGCAGCGCGCTTAACCAGTTGAATATCTGAAAGCGCGTGTTATTCAGGCCCGAGATCCCGGCCATGGTTGGTAGCAGCGTGCGGACAAACGCCAGGAAACGGCCAATCAGCAGGGCGACAAGGCCGTGGCGGTTAAACAATATATGAGCACGCTGGTGGTATTGCGCCGGTAACTGCAATAGCCACCCTTTTACCACCGAGGTATGGCCAAGCCATCGTCCTTGCAGATAGCTTAGCCAGCAACCAAGGCTGGCGGCAATGGTGAGGATCACCAGCGTAGGGATAAAGCCCATCACGCCTTTGGCAATCAATGCGCCAGCCAACAGCAGCAGGCTGTCACCTGGGAGGAAAGATGCTGGCAGTAATCCGTTTTCCAAAAACAGGGTGGTGAAAAGAACAACATAAACCACCCAAATCACGCTGGGATCGGCAAGCGCAGTGAAATCCTGCGTCCACAGAGCGTGAACAATCTCTTTCAATACTTCCATTTTCTGTCCTGTGGTGCCTGGGCTGACTTTCTATAGCCTATCGTATTTTTTGCAGATAGGTCGTACCCAGAGTTGTAGGCTTGGAGCACCGTCATAGTGTAACGCTATTAGCTTAAGTGGACATTAAACAGAACGCAGAAATGTGTCAAAGGCGCAAAAAACATAGGCGACCAGCGGATCGCCCAGCTATTTCAACGTGCGATGCGCGCAAAACCAGCGGCGAGATCGTCGATCAGGTCTTGTACATTCTCCAATCCGATATGGACACGCACCAGCGTACCGGAGAAATCCACGCCGCCTGCAGGGCGGATAGCCTCCAGCTCTTCCGGTTGGTTCGCCAGGATCAGCGACTCGTAACCTCCCCAGGAATACGCCATGCTGAAGAGGCTGAAGTTATCAAGATAGTCGGCCAACTGTTCATTGCTGAGCCGTTGCTTTAATACAAAGGAGAACAGGCCGTTGCAGCCGCTGAAATCGCGGCGATAAAACTCGTGCCCTTTACAGCCGGGCAGGGCCGGGTGATTAACGACTGCGACCTCTGGCCGTTGTTCCAGCCATTGCGCAACGGCAATGCTGCTCTGCTCATGCTGTTTGAGCCGCACGCTCAGGGTACGCAGACCTCGGCTGGCCATATAGGCCGTATCTGCATCGACCATCTGCCCCATCAGGTAGGAATACTCACGTAACCGTTCCCAGCAGCGGGCATTTGCTACCGCCGTGCCGAGCATATAGTCCGAGTGGCCAATGATGTACTTGGTGCCTGCCTGTATGGAAATATCGATATCAAATTCCAGCGCCTTGAACAGCACCCCCGCCGCCCAGGTGTTGTCGATCATGATGACAATTTCCGGGTTCACGGCACGAATGGCTTTGACCATCGCCGGGATATCCTGCACCTCCATGGTGATAGAGCCAGGGGATTCAAGAAAGACTACGCGCGTATTGGCCTGGATCAACGACGCGATCCCGGCACCGATCAGCGGATCAAAATAGCGGGTGGTCACGTTCATCCGGCCAAGAATATGGCTGCAGAAGTCTTGTGTCGGCTCATAGACCGAACCGGTGACCAGCAGGTGATCGCCTGCGCTAACGAAAGACAGAATGGCATTGGCTACCGCCGCTGCGCCGCACGGATACAGCACGCAGCCCGCACCACCCTCTAATTCGGTCATTGCATCCTGAAAGGCAAAATGGGTGAGGGTGCCACGGCGGCCGTAAAACAGCTCGCCCTGAGCACGTTTTGCGGTGGCGTGTTTCTTGGCGGCCACCGATTCAAATACCAGTGATGAAGCACGCTGAGTCACCGGATTGACCGAGCCCTGAGTATAACGTTTACTGCGCCCGGCGCCGATCAGCGCGGTTTCGAGATTTTTTGACGTCATTGATGATTTACCTTGCTTCACTCTGCCCATTTTGCGATAGCCTTTACGTTAGCATGCCAAATAATAGCCATCCAGACGTTTTAACTTCTATAGGTGAAAATGGTGGTGACAGGTAAATGCCTATGCGTCATGGTGCGCCCTGCGGTCTCTTTCGCCATAAAGATCAAAAAAACGGCATTTGCGGTGACTGGTTTGTTAGCTTTTTTGGTCAGCAATGTTATGCCAAAGGGCGTAGAAACCCTGATAGTCATTGGGGTTGCATCATTTTTTGGCCGCCAATGCGATATTGAGTAAATAATAATGATAACTACTATCAATCCATGATTGGTTTGATATGATCACCCGCTGATTCTTCCTTAAATGTTTAAATGGGTGGAGGCGCAGCGTGAAAACGGCTGGCAAAATGATAAATCAAAGTGCTCATGGGGCAGACCGTGGGCAATGGGGCGCACTGGGGCGTAGTGTGATCGCCTCAGTGGTATTGGTGGTGGGGTTGGCAGGCCTGGCTCAGGCGGCACCGGCCACTGCACCCGTCGTAGCCCAAAGCGTTGCCACAGCAACGGCACCTGACGTAACCGCACCAGAAGTTGCCACTCCTGAAGCGGTAGCCCCGGAAAATATCACCCCGGTTAATCCAGCACCGACTATCCAGCCGCCAGAGACCCGTGGCATGGATCTTTCCGTCTGGGGCATGTATCAGCATGCCGATATCGTGGTAAAAACCGTGATGATCGGTCTGGTACTGGCTTCTATCATCACCTGGACCATTCTGTTTGCCAAAGGCAGCGAATTGATCCGCTCCAAGCGCCGTTTGCGCAGTGAGCAGCAGGCGCTGGCCAATGTTCGCTCGCTGGATGATGCCTCCGAAGTGGCACAAAGCTTCTCTGAAGAAAGCATCAGTGCAGTGCTGCTGCAGGATGCGCAGAACGAGTTGGAGCTTTCGGCAGCCTCTGACGACAATAACGGGATTAAAGAGCGTACCGGTTTCCGCCTTGAACGCCGTGTTGCGGCCTATGGCCGACAACTGGGGCGCGGCAATGGGTTCCTGGCGACCATTGGTGCTATTTCACCGTTCGTGGGCTTGTTTGGCACCGTATGGGGCATCATGAACAGCTTTATCGGCATTGCCCAATCGCAAACCACCAATCTGGCCGTTGTGGCACCAGGCATTGCTGAGGCCTTACTAGCTACGGCTCTTGGCCTGGTAGCGGCAATTCCGGCGGTCGTGATTTACAACATCTTCGCTCGTGTTATCGGCGGCCACCGCGCCCAGGTGGGCGATATGGCTGCACAGGTTCTGCTGCTGTTGGGCCGCGATCTGGATCTGGCCGCAACGGCCGAGGCTAAACGTTCGCAGCATGCACACCAGTTGCGGGCGGGGTGAGTTATGGCGATGCGCTTAAATGAAGATCTGGACGACAGCGGCGAACTGCATGAAATCAACGTGACGCCGTTTATCGATGTCATGCTGGTGCTGTTGATCATCTTTATGGTGGCTGCGCCGCTGGCAACGGTAGATATTCGCGTCGATCTGCCAGCTTCTACCGCCAAACCGCAACCGCGCCCGGAAAAGCCGGTGTTCCTGTCGGTCAAGGCTGACAAACAACTCTACGTTGGCGATGAGCCAGTAACGGCCGAACAACTGACATCGGTACTGGATCAGCGTACTCAATCGAACAAAGAGACCACCATTTTCTTCCAGGCAGATAAGACCGTCGATTATGAAACACTGATGAGCGTGATGGATACGCTACGTAAATCCGGTTATCTGAAGGTCGGGCTGGTGGGGATGGAAGGCGTTGCAAAATAACGCTTAACATTGCTGCTGGAGAAATTAAAAGGGGCCAATTTGGGCCCCTTTTACTATTTCTAGCCACGTGCATGGGCTGCGGCGCGGTCAATCTGCTCATGGGTCGGGCGAACGCCGGTATACAGAACAAACTGTTCCAATGCTTGCAATGCGATCACTTCTGCACCGGTAATGACCTGTTTGCCCTGTTCGTGCGCATAACGAATCAATGGGGTTTCTGCTGGCAACGCCACAACATCGAAGGCGATCCTGGCTGCCTGGATCGCTGCTGGCTCAAAGGCCAACTGTTCGGATTCTGTTCCCCCGGCCATACCGATTGGCGTGACGTTAATCAGCATATCAACCTGTAAATTCCCCATTTCTGCCAACCACTGGTAGCCGTATTGTGCGGCCAATGCCTGTCCAGCCTGTGGGTTACGCGCGATGATATGGCCGTGTTTAAACCCGGCATCACGCAGGGCGGCGGTTACGGCTTTGGCCATACCCCCGCTGCCACGCAGGGCAAATGAGGTAGCCGCAGGGATCTGGTACTGTGCCAAGAGCTTGGCGATAGCGATATAGTCGGTGTTATAAGCACGCAAAAAACCCTCGTCGTTAACAATGGTATTAACCGATTCTATCGCCGTAGCCGAAGCATCCAATTCATCAAGGTATGGGATACAGCTTTCCTTGAACGGCATGGAAACCGCACAACCACGGATCCCCAGCGCCCGCACGCCACCTACCGCTGCCTGAATATCTTTGGTGGTGAACGCCTTATAGATAAAATTCAGATCCAGCTCCTGATAAAGATAGTTGTGGAAGCGGGTGCCGAAATTACCTGGCCGGCCAGCCAGTGACATACACAGCTGCGTATCTTTGTTGATTTCACGACTCATAGGGGATCCTCGGTAAGGTAAGTTTCCCCACTGCCATTCTGGTCGCGCCGGGCCGCTGTTTGAAAGACAGTAGGATAATGGGTTCAGCTTACGCCAAATGAGGATAAATTCAGATAATTTGCGCATTTATTGGGGCACAGTGCCGGCCACGTCAGCTTCAGAACCCCCTAAAGGCAGATGAGTATTGCTATTGCGAGGCTGCTTTCAGGCTGATGTTGCCTTGTCATGAGTCACCTGTGGATTAACGGGAACTCATATAACCCAGGCTCACGATTGCCAAGACATGGCTACTGACACACACAAACAATTAATGGGGCAGAAAACGCTTTGATAAGAATCGCATTTTTATGAAGCTTTTTACTTCTGAATCAAGCTTTATCCCTGGGATCTCAGGCAATACTCTGTCGTACCATCCTAAATGATAGGTATGATTTATTGGGTATCACAATGGAATAGTTATCTATTATTATATTGAGATATGAAAAAGAATATCAATCATAAGACGATAATGAACGATGGGGTGATGACGACTTTTTATGTACATTACTCAAGTGCCTGGTAGTTTATACATTTTTTGTATTCGATGCTGTTAATTTTTCTGCAGGCGGAGAGAAATCTAATTGTAAGATGCTCGTTGTTTGGCCGCGTTTCTGCATAATAAATATCAATATCTTCTCTGGTGCAATCTATCCCTTCCTCCGTCATTTCTTTGATAACTTTATCAATATGGTTTTTTTCAGGTTGGTTGTTATTCAAGTCATAGATACTGCATTTTTCATGGGTAATTAAAAAACTGATATCTTCTTTTGTCGGGTCCATTAATAATGCCACCCAGGCAACACTCGCGGTTAAAAGGAAAGCGGATACCAAGGTAGCGATGATTATCCAGTACTTTTTTTAGACCGACGCTGTTCTTTTATCGTCGTGTCCATCATGTCGATATCTGAGAAGGGGCTGATTTCCTCTGCGGTAGCCACTTTCTCAGTGGCCTGGTTTTGTTCTTTTATTGCCGTCGTCGGGCTTGGTATAGGATGGATTTCCGCATCCATTCTAAATCCCACCCGCGGTACGGTGAAAATGATGTTTTTATTCATGCCCAAACTGGTGAGGGCCTTGCGGAGTTCACTAATGTGGTTGTTCAAGCTGGCATTAGAAGGAGAAAAACCGTAATCCTCCCAAACACTCTTTAAAATGTCATCACGGTTAAGATTGACTCTATTATTATTAATCAATTCACTGAGCAGCCTGGTGGCCGGTTTCGACAATTCAACAGACTGTTGAATATCATTTTCAAGTACTAGCGCTCTATTTTCAGGATCGAAGGTAATAGTTAAGTTTATTATATAGTTCATGGTAATAATTTATTATCCCTAATGTGAGTTTTTCACCATACGCCAAGGCTAAGAATAGTCTCATCCATTTCGCTTTGGATGGGAATTTAGTTGTTATCGATACCTGTAGTCAACCCTTGTTTCAATTATTTTTTTATCAATGTTAATTTATTAAATCTTTACCAGTATGATCTTCTCATCAGTTGTTAAGTTTTAGGTTAAGTCGAGATTAAAAGCTATAAATATAAATTTATCGGCATAAAAAACTAATTAATCATTATTATTTAGATTATTTTGCTTGTTTTTGTCGTATTAAATAAAATTAATGCTGTTGGAATGTGGTGGCGATATATAAAGTGATGCAGTGTAGATGTTGTATACAAGGGGCTTAAGTGATGGTTCACATTTCTATCCTTATACATATCATCGAGGTTTTCACACCGAGTAAACCGCATCTGTTTTTGCTCGCTATTTCAGAACACGGGATTGGACCAACCCTATGGCAATAAGCCACCACAACAGATTTCGTGACGCTGTTCTCGCGGGGCCATAACCCTTTAAATGGGGGGCTGAGTGTAGCTACTCGATGGCTAATTATTGATGCAAAATAGAGGGTTCACCAGGTTGATGTTTGAAGATCTTGCTTCTCAACTCCTGATGAAAGCCTCATTTTGTACATTTTCGACAATACCGACGTGAGATGAAATACAGGGTCTTGGTTACACCTAGTGTCTGGTATATAAGGAGATAAAGTGAAACCACATGTTTTTATTTCTATTCAGGATCCCAACAGTTTTTTTGCGTTAGGTATACAAAATATTTTTCAGGAATATTTTTTAGCAAAAGGTTGGGCGTTAAATTTTGTGTCGGTCTCATCAGAGATTAAGGCCGATCTGATCATTCGTGCCGAATCGATCGGTGATCCGATACGCCCCTATCGATTCAGAAGAAAACAGCGGGAAGGCAGATTCGGAACTATCTTGGTTCATGAAATACTCACTCCCAATGTGAAGCAAGATGAATCAGGCAAGAATAACTTTTTCGTATTTGGCCGCCGGGAGCAGCCAGATACCTTGGTACGTGTGGTGGATGAATTATTCAGCCAGGTATGTCCTCAGTCTTTATCAGAAAGAAAAGAGATTGGCTGCGATCATCTGCAACTAACGCCGAGAGAGCGAGAAGTCCTGGAGGGAATAGCCTGGGAGCTAACCCCAGGCCAGATCGCGAATAAATTGATGCTTAACGTCAAGACGGTCAGTTCACATAAACTCACTGCGATGCGCAAACTGGGTTTCAAGCGGAATAGCGAACTGTATCACTGGTTATTCCATGGTGGATTGGCCCCCAAAAAAGACGTTTTATCCTATGGGAATGGAGCCTGAACTTCACCTATCGGTGGGTTTTTGATACTGCGTTACCGGTTGCCAAAAGGAGCCCGGCAAGGCCGGGGCAACTTTTATAAAATGTTGTCAGAAGGACAAGCTCAGGCCTGCGTAATAGGCACGCCCCGGTTCGTTATAGGTCGATGCTCCTTCATTTTCACGGTACACTTTCTTATCGAACAGATTGGTGATGCCGGTATTTAAATGCAGATCTTTCATCAGGTCGTAATTCACCCCAAAACCTACCACCGAGTATGCCCCAACTTCCTTACTGGAGAGCGTGCCAGTTTCTGTGCGGCTCTCGGCATATTCTCGCGGTTTTTGCCGCCCATACAACGTCCAGCTCAGGTTGGTGGATAACTTATCGGTGACCTGATAATCAAGCAGGGTATTAATGGTGTATTTTGGGATCACCGACAGCGGGTTGCCCGTATCCTTGTTTTCAGAGGTGATCATATAAGTCGCGTTGGTGCGCCAGGTGAGCGTATCAACGACCAGCGGCACCACCAGATTGCCTTCCAACCCTTCTACCAGCGCCTTACCGCCGTTTTCCCACTGCAAAATATTGTAACCATTGGAGGCGTAACCGATGATCTCGGTTCCAGCCACGATTTTGTTTTTATAGTCGTTGCGGAAATAGGTAATACCAGCATCATACCCTTGCCAGGTAAATTCGAGGCCGAGCTCCTTGTTAATGCTGGTTTCCGCTTCCAAATCGTTGTTCCCGAGCAGGTAGCAACTGCCGGAGGCAATATTGTTCGGGCAGCCATTGCCACGGGTAGATAACAGATAACCTTCGCTGGACTGGTAAAGGTTGGGGGCTTTAAACGCTCGGGCGATGCCCGCTTTCAGTTTGAAATACTCCCCGAGCTCTTGCGAGACGTTCAGGCTTGGGCTCCAGTTGGCACCAAATTTATTGTGATAATCGAAACGCAGACCGGGGATCACGAAGGTACCTGCGATGGGTTCAATATTATCTTCAAGATAAAGTGAACCGATCTGCGCGCTGTTTTTTGGGCTGCGTGAAGAGGGGTCCCCCGATGCATCACCAATGACCACACCGCTTGCATCGGTCATCAGCATGGAGGCGGGATCGTTGAGCTGTTCGCGATTCCATTCTGCACCAAGAGTGAGATTTTGTTCGAACAGCAAATCCAAGGGGATATTTACCTCACCGCCCGCACGGTAATTCTCCAACCGGCTGGTGTTATAGGTGGTATCGTTGATCATGCCTTCTACACGGCCAGTGGTTCCTTCTGCCAGACGGGTGTTATTGGTTTTTTCATAGTTGAGACTCAGGCGGGATTGGCCCCAATCCCAGATACCGTTGTGAGTAATGCCATACGTTTGGCGATACAGACGGTTAGTTTCCTGTCCATAAAGTGAAGCAACCAGATCGTTGGGGCTGAGGTTACCATTACTGTATTGGGTATCACCGGCGTAGATATTACCTTGGCGGCTATAGGCATACTCAAAATCGACAATTTGTTGTGGGTCGATTTTCCAAGAGAGCAGGGCGTTAATGTCTTTGTTTCTTACCCCTTCGCGGCCCGCAGCATAAGACCCGTTTTGCTGCGTGTTGATATCATAAGCATCGGCATCCGTTTTATTGAGATTACCAAACAGGCGCATAGTCAGTGCATCCCCCGCCAAGGGGCCGCTCAAACTGAAGTTGGCCCGATTTGTCGTGCCTTCCTTGTTATTTTCGGGGTAGTTGGTGAACAGGGAAATCTTGCCATGCCAGTCTTTGGTCGGGCGCTTAGTGATGATATTAACCACGCCACCGGCCGCGCCGGAGCCATAACGGGCCGCAGCTGGACCACGTAAGACTTCAATACGTTCAACCATTTCTGGTGGCACCCAGTTGGTATCTCCTCGGGTGTCTCTCTCCCCACGCCAGCTGTAACGAACAGAATTGCGTGAGGTCGCAGGGACGCCATCAATAAGGATCAAGGTATTTTCAGGACCCATGCCACGGATATCAATTTGGCGATTATTGCCACGGCTGCCGCTGGCACTGTTGCCGGTGAGGTTTACGCCGGGCATCCTGCGGATAATATCGGAAAGATCGTTGACCGGCGGGGTTTTACGGATGTCGTCGGCGGTAATAATAGAAACGCCAGGCTGTTGCTTCAGCTCTTCGGCAGCAGTGGCACGCACCACCATGGGTTCTTTATCTTCTTCTGGTGCCTCTTCGGCTGCAACGCCATAACCACTGAAAAGCCCTGCCAATAACAATGTACAAGGTCGCAACCTGCTATTTCTTGTAGTAATCATCGCAACAATCCCTTTTATATTAATAAATTGATAACAAATGTAACTAATTTTACAGATGGGAATTGTAATGATAATTATTTGTATTTAAACGCAGGAAAGCGTAAATTCACATTTTCTCCACAATCGAAAAGATAAATTTTCAAATATTGGGGGGATAAATAATGATGTCAGCTGGCTACTGACGGAAACTGACAGCAGCTTCGAATACTGTTTTTTTCCGGAAGGAGGATCCTGGGGGATCACCAGCCATCATCAATTAAGAGGTTCATATGATTCGTGCAATAACTATCCTCACAGAAAATTTCTCAGATTGGGAAACGGCTCTGGTTAACTCGGCAGGGCGTTGCTATTTCGGTTTTGAAACGCGCTTTGCCACTCCAGGCGGAAACCCCGTCACCTCTTCTGGCGGCATGCTTGTCTCTCCACATCTGGCGATAGAAGCTATTGAGCTTGAAGAAGTCGATCTGCTAATGGTGTGCGGGGGGACAATCTGGCAAACCGAACAGGCTCCAGATATCACCAACCTGGTTGCTACCGCCTATCGCGGCAACGTGGTGGTCGCGGGGATTTGTGATGGGACACGCGTGCTGGCGCAAGCGGGTGTGCTTGACACCGTTCTGCATACTTCCAATTCGGCGGAAAACCTGTCGAGCCTGAATTATGCTGGGGCGGCTTACTACCAGAATGTGCCTTATGCGGTGGCTGACAGGCGCGTTATCACCGCACCTGGCACTGCCCCGGTCAGCTTTATGGCCGAGGTTTTACGTACTTTGGGTATTAATGACGAAAACCTCACTGCCTATCTGGCGATGCATGCGGCGGAGCACAGCAAACCCATTTTATAACCCCCTATCTGCAGGAACCTATCGCAGGTTCTGGAGGTAGCATGTTGAGATAGGTTCAGGCTGGTGTACGCGAACCGTCTGTATACGTATACCTGCGGCTTCTCCTTGGATCTACAAATTGCATTGGTGGCAGGGGGCTGATTTCTGGCAGCTCCGTTGGTTTCTGCTTGGAAAGTTGCAGCGATCTTTCATACAGATAGTGCCCCCTCCCTGAAGAAGCCATTGGTACAGTTCCTGATTACATCTGAAATTCAGCTTACGCATGGCGTTCTGTTTATGGGCATTCGCTGTTTTATTGCTGATATGTAAATAGGCTCCGGTGTCTCGCCCGTTCATTCCCTTGTGTATGCACCGTAAAACCTCCTCCTCCCTGGACGTCAATGGTGACAGGCATAAGCAGTCGTGGTTGGCCGCTAATGAAGGCAGGGGCGGTGAAAACAACACGCTATCCAGCATGTCATAGAGTGCGTACAGAGATTGGTGACGATGCAAGGCTTTTGAATTGCATTTGTCACACTGAACCCCTGATTTAAATACGCTTTTGTTCCGACGAAGTTCTTTGATGAAGAACACGGTCGGATGGCAATCATGCTGATGCAGCCGGTAAAGCCAGGGAGAATTGGCGGCAAGATTACCTAAGAAAACGATATCGACTTTGGCATCAGTCTGTTTTTCTTCAAGCAGATGGATGTTCTGCTGACGAGCCTGGAAAAATGCCTGGAGCCCTTGGCGTAGGCCGTCGATAAAATAGCGGTCAGTGTCGATTATTAGAATGGAGAGTGACTGTGCCACGATATGAAGTCCTTTCTATCAGGGTGTCTGTCAAACGTTAATCTCAGAGGCAGACACAACGATGGATGAATATCAGCGCTAAAAAAGATAAAAAAGGTGTCGCAGGTTAATGAGCCTATTTAGCCTTCTGCCACAATAGATTGTTCTTCCCTTCTTTCATGCTGTTTCGATAAGCGAGAAGATTCTGCAATGTACCAGCGTAAACTGTTATTGAGTGCGCCAGAAGTAACATAAGCTTTTTTGTTTTCAACCAGCCTTAGTAGATAGTAACGAGCAAGATAGATAGTTATTTCGCAGTATTCTGCGACTTCTCGTGTCTTTGGCCATTGTGCCTGAGGAGGGATGGCTGTCTGAGGCGTGTCATTTTTGCAGAGCGCTCTCAAGGCAAAGAGAACATTATTAAGCTGTTTTTCTCTTTCTTTATTGCTGTGATAAGACATTTCACCACCTCCATTTAATGTGTCTTGGTAGGAAAGATAGAACTGGATTAACCTTACTGTGCTAAATTTATCTAAGTGATAACAAGGAGGGGCCGTTGGAATTAAAAGTCCCTTTTCCATCCGCACGAGGCATCAGTCTACCATTCTAAGCTATCACGGACTATTGTTTTGTAAAAATGAAATTCACGATCAGTGAGATCGTATTATGACTATTTTACAGAATAAAATGCCAATTAATCCATTTTTGCGACCGGCATGGTCGCAATAGGAATATTCTTGAATAAAAATAAGATTTTTATGGCGAAATTGGGCAATTAAGAAAAAGTACTTTCAAATCTTAGAGGTATTTGCAATACTTTTTGGGCGACAGGAACAGGGAGGAGTCTGATGGAAAAACTAAGAATTTTCTAACTATAAATATATTTTACACTCACTCTATGGTTGGTGTATCTATTTTTATGGTTAAAAACATTTATTGGTATGACTGTCGTAATAAAATTTAATTTTATTAGTTTACCCATGGATTCGGCTGCGAAAAATGTTGTTTATTTTTTGCGTGCCACCCCCTGCCTTAAATAGAGGTGAAGGAAAAGGATGCCTTCTTATGTACCCATTGAAAGGATTCTGCCTGATATATCAACCACTACTCGAATAAAACAGCACTGCATTGTACCGGCAGGCACCGTTTCTATTGTGTCGGGATGAATATATCTGGATTTCTCGTTAATTAACGTTTTAAGGATAAAGAAAACATGAAACTGACTAACATTGCGCTGGCTACTATTTTGTCTCTGGGAATGGTGTCTATGGCAAATGCCGACGCTGGTTCTGGCAAGGTAACATTCGATGGTAAAATCATTGATGCACCTTGCTCTATCGCCCCAGAAAGCATTGACCAAACCAAGAGTTTTGGCCAAGTGGCAAATGTGGCGCTGGTGAACGGCGGCAAATCCAGCGTACTGAATTTTGATATCAAACTGCAAGGTTGCGATATCACCTCCAAGAACAAGGTGCAAGTTACCTTCACTGGCCCATATGGCGGCACGGATGGTACTTCCAATACTCTG
Source organism: Serratia sp. L9 (assembly GCF_050632285.1). Taxonomy (NCBI): domain Bacteria; kingdom Pseudomonadati; phylum Pseudomonadota; class Gammaproteobacteria; order Enterobacterales; family Yersiniaceae; genus Serratia; species Serratia sp. L9. The sequence continues at coordinate 1,984,903 of NZ_CP192591.1, forward strand.
CTGGCTATCACTGGTATTGCCAAAGGGGCGAGTATTGCCATGGTGGATGGTTCTAACCAACCGATCATTCTGGGTACCCCGACTACCATACAGAACCTGCAGACCGGGGCTAACACCCTGAGCTTCTCGGCTTATCTGCAAGGGCATGCTGGCACTACCTTGACTGATATCGTGGAAGGTGTCTTCACCTCAACCACCAACTTTACGCTGGCCTACAACTAATAGCGTATGTGACTGCATGCGGTTTCCGCATGCAGTTTTTGCTTTCCTCGTTCATTACGGGAGCCTGGATGTCAGGGAATATATTTACTGCTGCCAAGCTGTTCTTACTGGTGAGTGCTGCTACTGCGCTGCCGGTTTGGGGAGGAAGCCAGCTCAACATGAACGGAGCGATAGTCGCCACTGCCTGCGACATAGATACCACGAGCCGTGATCAGACCATTGATATGGGGACGTTGCCCTTTGATCAGATAGTCAGAAACAGCCAGGCATTGGCACAACCTTTCAGTATCAAACTGGTCAACTGCACGTTGAACCATTCTGGCGGCACTATCCTGGGCAGGCAGCATTTCCGGGTCACGTTTACTGGCCGCAATGAGGATGGGCGTTTCGGCGTTGAAGGTGAGGCCCGTGGCGTGGCGCTGGTGTTAAGTGATGCGCAGGGCAATGAGGCCATTCCGAGCGAAGAGCTCCCCCGCAGACTCCGGTGCTGCAGGGTAAGGACATTCAGCTTCACTACTCCGCCCGCATGGTGAGCAACAATCAGCCGCTGCAGACCGGCACCTACAGTGCCCAAGTGCGCTATCAGCTGGAATACCACTGAGAAGCACGCAGACGTGATGATGGGCTGTCAACGCGTCAAGACAGATTTACTTTCTCGGAGGGGTAATCCCTTCAATAACAACGATAACGTCCGGGAAGGTTATTAACGCATAAAGGTCAATGGATGATGAGCACCCCACTTGTAGGATTACAGGTTCCACGTACCCGCCTGTTGCCGCTGCTGATTGCGTTGGCATTGGTGAATGGTCAGGTGTCTGCCGCAAAACCCATCGAATTCAATACCGAAATGCTCGATATTCAGGAGCGTGACAACATCGATCTGGGGCGTTTTTCCCGTAGCGGTTATGTCATGCCGGGTGAATATAGCCTGCTGATCAATATCAATCAGCAGGAGTTGCCGGAACAAACCGTTCCTTTCTACGCCTCAGCGGCTGATCCGAGCATCACCGAAGCCTGCCTGTCGGTGGCATTGGTGGAACAGATGGGCCTCAAGGCAGAGTTTACCCGTCAGCTAACCTGGTGGCGTGGCGGACAATGTTTGACGATTGGTAGCCTGGAAGGGATGACGGTGCGCCCTGAACTGGGCAGCAATACGTTGTATATCAGTGTCCCACAGGCTTATCTGGAATACAGCAATGCCGATTGGGACCCGCCTTCGCGCTGGGATGATGGTATTCCCGGGCTGTTGCTGGATTACAACCTTAACGCCCAGAGCCAGCGTCAGGATCAGAATGATGAAATCCAGAAGGGCTATAGCCTGAACGGTAACGGGGTGGTGGGCGCCAACGTGGGAAGCTGGCGTTTACGGGCCAGTTGGCAGACCCAGATTGACCATCAGACCGGCTCAGGGCAATCCAGCCAACGTGATTTTGACTGGACACAGTATACCGCTTACCGGGCAATCGCAGCGCTTCGCGCCAAACTGACGGTAGGGGAAGATTTCTTAAATTCCGACATTTTCGACAGTTTCCGTTACACCGGCCTGAGCCTGGTGAGTGACGACGCGATGCTGCCACCGAACCTGCGCGGTTATGCGCCGGAGGTGAGTGGGGTGGCACGTACTAACGCCCGGGTAGTGGTCAGCCAGCAAGGGCGCGTGCTGTATGAGTCGCTGGTGCCTGCGGGGCCGTTCCGCATTCAGGACTTGAGCAATGCCGTCTCGGGGCTGATGGATGTGCGCATTGAAGAGCAGGACGGCAGCGTGCAGACATTCAGCATCAGCACGGCGAGTATCCCTTATCTGACGCGGCCAGGAATGGTGCGCTACAAACTGGCCAGTGGTCGGCCAACAGACTGGCGGCACCGTACGCAGGGGCCACTTTTTGGCAGCGGTGAGTTCTCATGGGGTGTCAGCAACGGCTGGTCACTGTTTGGCGGTGGCGTTGTCGCCGGTGACGAGTATAACGCGCTGGCTGTGGGGATTGGCCGTGACCTGATGGCGCTGGGAGCATTGTCGTTTGACGTGACTCAGTCGCGGGCGCGTTTGCCACAGGGAGAAACTCTGAGTGGGGGCTCCTACCGCCTGCGTTATTCGAAAAACTTTGACCAGATTGGTGGCCAGGTGACCTTCGCCGGTTACCGTTTCTCGGAACGCAGCTTTATGACCATGGGCGAGTTTCTGGAGGTGCGTAACCTCGGAACCCGTAGCCAGAACAGCAAAGAGATGTACACGGTGTCCTACAGCCAGCAGTTCCGTGATATAGGGCTGACGGCCTATCTGAACTACGACCATCAAACCTATTGGGATCGGGACGCCAACGATCGCTATAGCCTGTCGTTGATGCGCTACTTCGACCTCGGGCGCTTTAAAAACCTCAGCCTGACGATGACCGGTTACCGCAATGGGTACAACGGACAGAATGACGACGGGGTATTCCTGTCCATATCTATGCCGTGGGGCAACGGCGGGTCAGTCAGCTACAGCGGCACGCAGGATCGCAATGACAATACCCACCGGGTGAGTTACTCAGATCGGGTCGGCGATCGCGGCAACTATCAGGTGAGCAGCGGCTGGAACCGTCATGGCGCATTGGCCAGTGGGTTCTATAGCCATCAGGCGGATTGGGCGCAGATTAACGCCACCGCCAGTGCCCAGTCGGGGAGTTACAGCACGGTTGGGTTGGCGCTGCAGGGGGATGACGGCAACCGCCGAAGGGGCGGCGCTGCACCGGGTGGCGATACCGGGGGGACCCGTCTGTTGGTTGACACCGATGGCGTGGCAGGTATCCCTATTCGCAACTATGGCGCACCGGTGCTGACCAACCGCTTCGGCAAAGCCGTGGTGGCAGATATCAACAGTTACTACCGCAACCGTATCAATATCGATCTGGACAAGTTGCCGGATAACGCCGAAGCAATGAAATCGGTGGTGCAGGCGACGATGACGGAGGGAGCGATAGGTTATCGCAGGTTTGACGTGGTTGCCGGTGAGAAGGCAATGGCGGTAATACGCCTGGCCGACGGCACTATGCCGCCGTTCGGTGCCACGGTACAGAACCTGAAAAAACGTGATGTGGGGATCGTCAACGACGGCGGCAGCGTGTACCTGAGCGGCATTGAGCGTGGAGAGAAGATGACGGTTCACTGGGACGAAAAGGCGCAGTGCGAACTGACAATGCCGAGCACATTGCCGGCTGACGGAATGAGTGAATTGCTACTGCCGTGTCGGGCACTTGCCCCCAACACAAGCACAACAGATCTGGCCGCAGTACAGACCCAGGCGGAGACAATACGATGACTGGACAGGATATGAAAAAAGTAAATACAGGAATGGTGCTGGTCGCCGGAACCCTGCTGTGCGCACTGGTGACAGAGGCTCAGGCAGCCATTGCGCTGGATCGTACCCGGATTATCTTTGCCGGGGGGAGAAGTCGGTGAGCCTGAGTGTCAATAATGACAACCCGCAATTACCCTACCTGGCGCACGGCTGGATAGAAGATGCGAAGGGTAACAAGGTGACCAGTCCGTTAACGGTATTGCCGCCAGTACAGCGTATTGAACCGGGTGCGAAAAGCCAGGTTAAAGTCCAGGCTTTGCCGGTGTTAAGCCAACTGCCACAAGATCGGGAAACGCTGTATTACTTTAACCTGCGTGAGATCCCGCCGAAGAGTGAAAAGGCAAACACGCTGCAGTTAGCGTTACAGACGCGTATCAAACTGTTCTATCGCCCAAAGGCACTGGTGAAGACCACGACAGAGATGGCGACGCCGTGGCAGGAACAACTGACGCTCATCAGGCAGGGTGACAAATACGTAGTGAAAAACCCGACGCCTTACTACGTGACGCTGGTGGATGCGGGTAGCCGAAAGGGTGTGAGCGCACCGGGTTTTGAGCCGTTGATGCTGGAACCGCAAGGCAGTGCTCCGCTGAATGTTGCTGCAGGGGTATTAGGTGGATCGCCGGTACTGACCTACGTCAATGATTATGGTGGGCGGCCAGCGCTAACGTTCCGCTGTGGCGGGGCAGACTGTCAGGTGATACCTGAGAAGAAAGGTTAACCCAAACCGGTCGTGCCAGGTTACAGGGAGAGGGCGCGGATCGGGTCTGCAAGGAGAGAACGTATGCAACAAAATTATCCTGTTCCTGGCAAGCATCGCCGGGAGGGAATAAGGGCAGGGAAGCAGCGTGCCGGGATTTTGCTTGGCTTCTTGCTGGCCACTGCCCCGGCGGTTGCCAATGTGCCGGTGAATATCAGAGGGACAATCATCCTCCCTCCGCCCTGTATTATTAACAATAATCAGACCATTCGGGTGGATTTCGGCGATGAGGTGATGACCACCCGTGTTGATGGCGTCAACTATAAGCAGGCCATCAGCTATAGCCTTAATTGCGAAATTCAGAAATCCAACAGCCTGAAAATGAGTATCCAGGGCAGCCCTACCAGTTTTAATTCGGGGTTACTGAGTACCAATAAAGACGATCTTGGGATCGCTTTGTACTATGAAACACAACAGTTAAATATCAATACCTGGTTTAACTATACCTACCCTAATCAACCGGTACTTTATGCGGTGCCGGTCAAGCGGGGTGGGGCAAACCTGACCGGTGGGGAATTCACTGCATCAGCGACATTACTGATCGATTACCAGTAAACAGAGGGAGACATTGACTATGCGCATCTTATTGTTGTCCCTGCTGATTGTGGGCTTTAGTGGATATTTACCGGTTGCATTGGCAGCCGGGGGGATATGGAGTTTCGCGGGACATTACTCGAACCGCCTCCTTGCACCATCAATAGCGGCAATAATATCACCGTTGATTTTGGCTTAAAGGTCGGTATTAAAAAGGTGGATGGCGTTAATTATATGCAGGACATTAATTATGACCTGGTCTGCGAACCTAATACTCACAGCTGGGTATTGAAGCTGAAGTTAACTGGGAGCAACACCTCTTTTGATAACGCGGCGGTGCAAACCAACATTAACGGTCTGGGGATTAAAATTCTCCGTGATGGTGTGCCCTTTATCCTGGGCAGTGAAATTACCACCACGCCAGCCAATAAACCCCACCTTCAAGCGGTGCCGGTGCAACAGCCGGGCCTGGTGTTAACGGAAGGTCCGTTTGAAGCGGCGGTAACGCTACAGGCTGACTACCAATAATAGGGAGGCAACATGATGCGATTTTCAGCACTTTTACTGCCCTTGATGGTAGGGCTTATGGGGTTACCTGGCTTGTCTTCAGCCGTCGATAATGTACGTTTCAAGGGGGCTTTGGTTGCAGAGCCCTGCACATTGCGACTGGCAGATGAAGATATCAATATCGATTTTGGTTCGATAGTTGAGAAGTATATGTATATCAACGGCCGCACGTTGGGGCAGCCTCTGGTAATGCATCTTGATGATTGTGATATCAGCCTGGGTAATCTGGTGAAACTGACATTTTCCGGCATAGAAAACACCCGATTGAATGGGCTGCTGGCGATATCCGGCGCAAGCCAGACCAGCGGCATTGCCATCGGTATTGAAACGCCGCAGGGAAATCTGGTGGCCTTAAATAGCGCCAGCTACAACCAGGGGTTAGTCACCGGCAATAATATCATCAGCCTGCGGGCCTATGTGCAGGGAGAACCCGAGGCGATTATCCAACAAACTATTAATCCTGGTGCCTTTACCGCCAGTGCTACGTTTTTATTGGAATATGAGTAGCCTGCAATACGGCTGACCCTGACACCAACGGCGGACGCATTAATACGCAATGGATAAGGGACGATCACAGGGGTGTTTATGAAAGCCATTAGAATGGTTCTCTTGACTGTCACTTTGCTGACAGCGTATAGCGCCAATAGCGCAATCTATTCGTTTATTACCAAAAGTGAAGGGACACCGGAGGTGGCTAAATATTGGTGGACCATTCAATATTGGGACATTGTCGATGCCACACCAAATCCATGCTATGGGTGGCCACAATGCACGGCATTTATCGGGCACCGGCACAGCGATGGCAACGAGGCTGGGAACTGGGTTTCTGACGGCGGGGAGTATATTGATGGTATCCAGCAATTCGCGACGGTAGGCGATGTAGGGGCGGCTTTTCAACGTAAATATTCGTTACCACGTAGCGGTACCCAGAACCACAGTGGGCCAGCAGTCACTCAGGAATGCGTCGGGATATACTATAAGACAACCATAGGGACCTCAGGTGCGGGTGGTAGCCCAATGATGCCCAGCAGTCTATGCGGTATCGTACCGCCGCCGGTAGGTAAATGTGGATTTACCGACGCCAGTATTGAACTGACGCACGGTCAGGTTCAGTTGAGAGATGTGGAGGGGCATCAGGCCCGTCAGACCGCCTATATCCTTTGTTCTCTGGACATGAATATTGTGGTTTATGCCGCGGGACCAGCCGGTAATGGCATGGTAAAACTGCGTAGCGACGGTAGCTTGCAAAGCCAGGTGACCATTGATGGGGTGAATGGAGCGACAGGGACCAGCGTGCTTGCTTTGGCAGGGCGGAAGATGCCTCTGGAGTTTGTCTCTACGCTGACCAAGGTAGGTAATGTGGAAGCGGGTGATTTCTACGGTTCGGTCACGGCGATCCTCACGGTGCCATAAACGGCGGCCATGAAAGTGAAGGGGGAGCTCGCAATGTTGCGGTTCCCCTTTTATTTGGCTGCGGCTGATTTGCCTTGATCGGAATAAATAACTTCACGAATGCATTGGATCAGCGCATCTGTTGCGGGTGAATTCAAGGCTCCCTGGCGAGTCATCAGACCAATTTCGCGCCGTGTCCCTGCCAGGTTGATAGGCAGTGGTACGAGGATCCCTTCAGAAACCTCATAGTCCAACTGATGAGAGGAAACGGCCGCAACCATATCAGATCCCAACAGTAGCGCGCGCACCACTGCGGGATCGCCGCTTTCTACCACTGGTTTGGGCGATGCGAGCCCCATTTTTCCGAATGCGGTTTCCAGCAGATGGCGTGATGGTGCGTGATTTCGCGGTAAAACCCACTGAATATCACTGAGCTCCTGGTGTTTTACCGTGCGACCCGCTAAGGGATGATCGGGTCGCGCCAACAAAATCAGCTCTTCTCCAAATAGCATTTCGCTATGGATATCAACAAGCGTTTCCTCATTGCGCAGTGCGCCGATAATGAAATCTATATCCCCAGCACGCAGTTCAGCAACCAGAGCGGTAAATCCACTTTCATTCGTCACTATTTTTATACCGGGATGGCGGGAAATAAGCTTAATCATTGCCTGTGGCAACAGCCGCGCACGGCTTAATGGCAGGGCACCCACTCGTACCGAACCGGTAAATACCCCTTTGTATGCGGTGATCTCTTCCGGAATATGATGGAGCGCGTTCAATGCCCGGCTGATGCCAGGCGCAATTTCATGACCGGCGGGAGTGGGCATCATCCCTCTTGGCGTTCTGTGGAACAGATACGTACCTGCCCCTTTTTCCAGAACCTTTAGCGCAGCGCTTACCGCCGATTGGGTGATATCCAGTGCCTGTGCGACGTGCAGAGTGTGATGCTGGCGATAGAGAGAGAGGAAGATCTGCAGACGACGTTCGTTGAATAGCCACATGGGCTCAGCGTCTTCACCGCCCTGATCCTCGCGTTGCTGCAACCGCCGTAAAAGTGTTGGGATCCGCGCCAGCTCTTCCATAACGGAACAGGCCCGCGGCAGAATGACTTTGCCTAAATCGCTTAACAGCATGCCTTTGGCGTGACGTTCAAATAATGAGATGGCTAAAGTGTGTTCAAGATCACGAATAGAGCGAGTAATGGCAGACTGAGTGCGAAATAAATTTAGCGCCGCCAAAGAGGCCGCTCCCTGTTCGGCTGTCATGCAAAATGCTCTTATTTGCATAATTTTTATTGAGTTAAACTCATTTTTCTTTCGCATATTAATTCGCAGTTTTTTATTTTATTTTTTCAGCTTAAATAAAATTTGTCGCTCGGGCAATAAAACTCACTATTTCCCATTAATTAAGCCATGCCAGAATCCTCAGCAGATAAAACTGCAACAAAAGGAAAAATGATATGGCAATTTCTTCACAAAAAACGGCCTTGGTGGTCAGCGCTCATTCGGCAGATTTTGTCTGGCGTGCTGGCGGGGCCATTGCATTGCATGTTGAACAGGGTTATCACGTTCATATTGTCTGCCTTTCTTATGGCGAACGCGGCGAATCCGCCAAGCTATGGCGTAAAGGCAATATGACGGAAGAAATAGTAAAAGCCAGCCGCCATGCCGAAGCCGAAGCGGCGGCAAACGTGCTGGGTGCCAGTATTGAGTTTTTCGATATGGGTGACTATCCGCTGCGTGCAGATAAAGCAAGCCTGTTCCGTCTGGCAGACGTATTCCGCTGCATACAGCCTTATTTTGTTCTGACCCATTCGCTGGCAGATCCCTACAACTATGACCATCCTCTGGCGGCCAGCCTGACCCAGGAAGCCCGCATTATCGCGCAGGCGGAAGGGTACCGGCCAGGCGAGACCATTATTGGTGCGCCACCGGTGTACTGCTTCGAACCACATCAGCCTGAACAGTGTGGCTGGAAGCCTGATGTCCTGCTGGATATCACCTCAGTATGGGATAAAAAATACGCGGCCATTCAATGTATGGCCGGTCAGGAACACCTGTGGGAATACTACACGCGAGTGGCGTTGCAACGTGGGGTGCAGGCGAAACGTAACATTGGTATTGCCAGTACCCAGTCGATTACCCACGGCGAAGGCTACCAAAGCCTGTTCCCTCGCGTCACGGAGGATCTGTCATGAATCTGGTTAATATGAAAGGTGTGGTGGTTACACATATTGATCGTGCCGAAACTACCCTGTTACAGCGCTTCTCTGAATATGGCGTGGCGACGGTGCATGAAGCGCAACAGCGCCAGGGATTACTGGACGTGCGGATCAAACCTATTCAGCAGGGGCGCAGTATTGCTGGCAACGCGGTGACGGTATTGGTTACGCCAGGGGATAACTGGATGTTCCATGTGGCCGTCGAGCAGTGCCAACCCGGCGATGTGTTGCTGGTGGCGCCGACCTCCGGGTGCCATGACGGCTTCTTTGGCGACCTGCTGGCCACCTCACTACAGGCACGCGGAGTGGTGGCGCTGGTTGGTGATATCGGGATCCGTGACAGCCAAACCCTGCGTGAAATGAATTTCCCGGTGTGGTCGAGTGCGATTTGGGCACAAGGCACAGTCAAAGCCACGCTTGGCTCGGTGAATGTGCCGGTGATCTGCGCGGGTCAGTTGGTCAACCCTGGCGATATTGTCGTGGCAGACGATGATGGCGTCGTGATTGTGCCGGGGGACAAGCCGCAGCCATTGCCGAGGCAGCCCAGGCCCGAGTCGCTCTCGAAATTGGCAAACGCCAGCGCCTGGCTAATGGCGAACTCGGGCTGGATATTTATCAAATGCGCGAGCCTCTTGAGAAAAAAGGGCTACGTTACTTCAATACTCTTAACGATTTAAAGTCACACCCCTAAATCCGTAATCGGATACAGCGTTTATCCGGGGGCTCTTTCTATGAGAAGGGCTAACTCGACCATGTTATTTACGTTTTTAGAATGCCGGTAAGTTTCAGTATTAAAATACCTTGGAAAGGGGAAACTGCAGCATGAAAAGTAAGATATGGAAATTGTGTATCTTAGTGATGATACCGCTCGTAATCTGGTTTATTCCGCCACCTGAAGGATTGACAGAGGCATCATGGCGTCTGTCCGGATTCTATCTGGCGGCTATTTGTGGCCTTATATTAAAGCCGTTTTCTGAAGCTGTTGTTTTGTTGGGTGTTGTAGGTTTTGCCGGATTTTTTCTTAATAACACCAACCAAATCCTGGTGGGATATGCAACATCGACGGTCTGGTTAGTGTTTGCCGCCTTCGGGATCAGTATCTCTTTTGTTAAAACTGGTTTAGGGCGACGTATTGCATTTCACATGATCCGCTTCTTTGGGGGAACCACTCTCAGGCTTGGCTATGTGACTGCATTTTTAGAGTTTGTTATTTCTCCCGTGACACCGTCGAATACGGCGCGAAGTGGGGGAATTGTCTTTCCGATCATCCTGTCGGTAGTTAAAGCTCTGGGGTCAGAACCGGGTGATACGGCAAAGAAGGCGGGCTCATATTTGATGTCCAATATCTACTTTGTCATGAAGGTCAGCAGTTTTATGTTTATAACTGCGATGGCTCCTAATCTCCTGGCCGCTGATTTTGCTGCAAAAATTCTGGACATTCATCTGGATTGGGGTGTTTGGGCCCTGGCCATGATCGTTCCAGGCCTGGTATTGCTGCTGATTGTTCCCGCGGTTGGTTATTATCTTGATAAACCAGAATTAACCAAGGTAGATAACAAAAAAATTGCGGATGAAGGCCTGGCTGCATTAGGGCCGATTACGCGCAATGAAAAGCTTTTAGTCGGTATATTTATTTCTGCACTGCTTGGTTGGGCATTGCCTTCCATTCTTGGGCAACTGTTTGGTATCACGCTAAAAATTGATGCGACAGCGGTTGCCATCATGGCGATGGCACTGTGTATTTTGCTGGGAGTCATCAAGTGGGATGATGTTCTGCAAAATAAAGGCGCTTGGAACACGCTGCTCTGGTTTGGCGGCATCATCGGCCTGGCAAGTGCGCTGAGTAAAGAGAAAGTATTTGAGTGGCTGGCGGAACTGATACAGAACAATGTCGATTTTGGGCATAACCCGTTCATTGCATTAACCATTATCGGTTTCCTGAGTATTATCATCCGTTATTTCTTTGCTTCTGCCAGTTCATATGCCATTGCCATGCTCCCTGTGTTCCTTACCGTCGGTAAAGTTGCGGGTGCCGATCCGATGGCGCTGGCACTGGTCCTGGCGGCAACCAACTCTTACGGTGGTGCGTTGACGCACTATGGCGGTGGTTCAGCCCCTATCATCTTTGGCGCTGGCTATAGCAATGTTAAGCAGTGGTGGATATCCGGGGCGGTTATTGCGACGGTATGTTTTATTGTGACAATGACGGTTGGTTATATTTGGTGGGAAATACTGGGTCTGGTTAAGTAATTTTGCCCGCCAAATACTTTATTCAGTTAATTTAAAACTCGCTCAGCCCTGAAGACCAGGTGACTCTGTCTTTGGGGCAATGTGGTTGTGGGGACATATTAATGGCATATTCTAACGTTATGGTTTTAGGCCTGTGTATGAGCATCACCAGCCTGGCAACGGCAGCACCAACCGAAGATTCGCCCGAAAAGCCAGTGACATTGCGTATCATCTCCTCGATGGCGACTCGCCCGCTGTTGGTCGAACTGATAAAGCAATTCGAGCAGCAATCAGAATACCAGGTGGCGCTCGAGTCAGTAGGCGGAGTGGATGCCGCCAGACGTATCGAGGCTGGCGAAGCTTTTGATGTGGTGATCCTGTCCGCCAGTGCTATCGATAAACTGATCGATTCAGGAAAGGTGCACCCACATAGCCGCGTGGATCTGGTTAAGTCGGGCGTGGCTATTGCCGTGAAGGAGGGGGCACAGGTAATTGATATTGGCAGCGAAGAGGCCGTTAAGCAGGCCGTTTTGGCGGCCAAGACGATCGGTTACTCCACCGGGCCAAGTGGCGTATACCTGGCAGAACTTTTCGGGCGTTGGGGAATTGCCGAACAAATCAAAGAAAACATGGTAAAGGCTCCGCCGGGTGTCCCGGTTGGCGCTTTGGTGGCCAATGGTGAAGTGGAACTTGGCTTCCAGCAGCTTAGCGAACTACTTCATCTGAAGGGCATTGTTATTCTTGGCCCTTTGCCTGCGGATATCCAGATTATGACCCGTTTTTCCGCTGGGCTTCCTCTTGAGAGCAACCAGCCAGAAGCGGCTCAGGTATTACTGAACTTCCTGACCTCACCGGCGGCGATAGAAGCCAAGATCAACAACGGTATGGAACCGATCTGAGAATGTTGGCTCTTTAAAGGGGATAACATTGCCAGCAGCACAGAAATTTTCTCGCCCACGGTTAATGTTACGAGGAAAATCGCCGACGGAATGGTCGGCGATGAACACTGAAACGGCAAGAAGTATTCTGTTTATGGGGCAGGGGCTATGTTGATAACGGCTCCCGCCTCCTCAATGATCCCTTCCCCGTTTCGGCTGGTGATAAGGGTGTTTTGCATTTCAAGGTTTGCGTTCCGGACCTTGAGCCCTTCTGCGGCGCTGATTTTTACGTTATCAAACCGGATGTTGGTGAATGGTTTTTCCGGGGTTCCTATAATAAAACCGGCAGACTGAGAGTGACCCTTTGATGTCAGATTAATAAACTGGATGTTATCAAAGTGAGGAGTGGTGTGCTTATTGAACGGTTGGGCTTTATCTGCCGGAGAAGGGTAGATTTGATTACCTAACATAAATCCACCGGCAAACTCCCCTTCTGTAGAGCGTCAACCCTTCCAGCCTCAGTTACCGGGCCTCCTTTATAATAACCGGCAAGAACGATTGGCGTTTCAACATTGGTCATTTCGGTGTTCTTATAGACTACATTGGAAACCAGCCCGCCTTTTCCTCTTGGCGACTTTATCCGAATGCCATACATCGCGTTTTCGAATGTATTATCTTCTGCCAGAATATTACGGATCCCTCCCGATGACTCTGAGCCGATAGACAGCCCGCGCCCCTCAAGGAACGTATTCCTCGCGATATAAAAATCATGCGTATTGTCATCATTAAAGACAGATTTAATGGCGACATGGTCATCACCGCAACTGATCGTGTTTCCGGTGATCGTGACATACCTGCTATGCATTGGGTCGATAGCATCGGTATTTTCCCACCATTCAGGGGCGAAAATTTTGGTGTTGTTTATCGTTATGTTTTCAGTATTGAAGAATACGATATGAAAACTGGGGGAGTTTTGCAGTGTCAGGTTTTCTATAAGGATATTGCTGGAGTTCTTGATGAAAACCATCCGGGGCCTGTTGGTCGGGCCCTTTGAGCCTGTTTTTCTGGCATTGGCACGAAAAGCCTCCAACAGGGCTGAGCCTTGGCCATCGATAATCCCTTCCCCTGTGACAGCGATATTTTTACTTTCTGCAATATTCAGGAAAGCCAACCAGTTTTCGGCATTTGGCCACAGCTTTTCCGTGCCAGCCCATTTCTTGGTTGCATCCGAAGGGGTATAAGCGGGTTTTTCTGCGGCGGCTTGTAAGATGGCCCCTTTTTCAAGGTGGAAATTAATATTGTCTTTCAGAAAAAGTGGCTCAGACAAATAAAATCCAGCCGGAACTCGTACCGTTCCACCACCTTTTGCTGCACAGTCGTCTATTGCTGCCTGAAATGCCTTGGTGTCGTACCATATTCCCGTCGCTTCAGCCCCGTAATCTCTGATGTTGCATGTGCGATCAGGGAGGTTTAGTGACTCAAGGGTTACGGGTTTGAACGCAGCCTCTGCCATCACTGACGAAGTGAAAAGAGCAGAAGTGAATACAGTAAGTAATTTTAAACTGTTTTTTGACTCCATAGCCTTAGCCTCTGTTGGGTAGGTTTCCGGCGATAGAATAACCAGAGGAGATGAGGATGAGAATACGCACTCTCTCATATTGGAATGGCGATCTATAAAAAATGAAATAACGTTTTGAAATTGTGAATTAGATCGTAACTTAACGGAAAGGCATTACTTACAGGCAAAGACGAACCTGATGAAATAGTGAGGTTGCAATATCCCTTCGCTCCCCAAGCGCTGCAACTTCCACCGTTAGCTGTTCGAACCGGGGTGATAGAGTGTATCAGCCGCTCGTCCAGGTTGCTGATGCCGAAGGCGTGAAACCGGCCTTTGAAATTCTCAATAGTCATGTTCGGTCTTTTCTATCATATCGGCTTACCTCAAACTGAAGGGCAGTAAAGGATCACTCATAAAATCAGTGGGTGGGCTGGTTTTAACCTGCGATGAATGTGGGTACCTCCTCCCCGTGCTGCGGATTTGGGAGGAGGTAAGTGCGAGCTTATCTCAAATTGTCCTCTCTGTGATTTCGGTCATGTGGCCAAGGCAAGTTGCGTAAACTCATCCCTTGTGCCGCACATTAACGCGCCATTAATGCAAAAACTCCCCATCCCAAATATTCGCGCGTATAGGTGACGTGGCGTTTAGGCGATATCGTCAGCTGTGCCCGGGCTTCCTGCGCGAAGTCGTCGTCAGGGTTCGCCTCGAGCCATCGGCGCAGGGTAAGCCACGTGGCCGCGATATATCTGTCCCAGCCTTCCTGGTCTGCCAGCACCATTTCCACAATGTCATAACCTGATTCATCGAAAGAGGCCACAAGTTGCGTAAGAGTGAGAAAGTCGGCGATTGAAGTAGCACCGCATTCTCTGGCCACCTCTTCCGTCGGCGGTAACTGACGCCAGTAAGGCTCACCGATAAGGAGGATGCCGCCAGGCTTGAGGCTCTTGTTCAGAAGCTCGATGGTGCCGGCGACACCTCCACCGATCCAGGTGGCCCCGACACAGGCGGCCACGTCGCATTTTTCGTTAGCGACATAGCCAGTGGCATCGTTATGGATGAAATTCACTCGGTCGGCGACACCGAGCTCCTCTGCGCGCAGTTTTGCCTGCTCGCTGAATAGCTGGCTCATGTCTATACCGACACCGGTAATACCATGATCGCGTGCCCAGGTGCAGAGCATCTCGCCAGAACCACTGCCGAAATCGAGCACATGCGTGCCGGGTTCCATGCGTAACACGGTACCTAATGTGGCGTAGTTATCGGGTGTGAACGGATTATGGATGCGGTGAGCACTTTCGCTGATATTAAAAATACGTGGGATATCCAATGCAGAATTCCTTTCACTGTGTTGAGTCATAAGGGGCATTACCTCAGGGGTTGTGATCATTTCTTTTCCGCCAGCAGTGCAAACAGTTTTCCAGTAAACGTCTCGCCAACTGGCCATGCGGAACCGTCCGGGCGGAGGATCACGGTGAAATTGCTGTCATTAAGAAGGCTGGTATATTCGTCATCCTGCCAGGCCGTCATCTGGTTGCCGAAGCGCGTGGTGTTGCCGTTTTCCTCGATGGCCCAGAACAGCGCTGAGCTGGTCTGGGACTCCTGATCCCAGGCGTGTTCCGTCAGCAGCAGGTGAGGGGTGGCAAGAAACAGCCCTTGCGGGCAGCGTTGCCAGCTCGGTTCAGCCATACCCTGGCGCTTTACCTCTTCGAAGGTGTGCACTTCTACCAGCAGTTTTCCGCCCGGCGCCAGCCACTGCGCGCAGCGGTTGATCAGTGTGCGGGCATCGGCAGCGCTGAAGACATTGAGTTCACCAAACGTCATCATGATGAAATCAAACCTCTCTGCCGGTGAATATGCCCGCACGTCTTGTTGCAGATATTCAATGCTGAGCCCAGCGGTCTGTGCCTGCTGGCGGGCCCAGGCGATAGAGGCCGGTGAGAAATCGACGCCAGTACAGCAAAAGCCCTGCTGTGCCAGCAATCGGGTGTAGAAACCTGGGCCGCAACCGAGGTCCAGAATGCGTGCGCCAGCAGGTAGCTGGTTGGCAATCCAGGCTACCTGCTGTTCGATTACCGCTAACTTACGGCTTGCCCAGTCGTGTTCCTGCGACAGGTGGTTCGCCAGCATGCGTTGGCTGAAAGCCGCATCGTCCCAGGGAATTTTGCCTTCGTCTGGGGCCAGTTTGATGGGTTGGGAACCACCGATAATTGTGCTGATATCCATGTGATTTTCCTTAGCGATTATCCACCTGGGCGCGAACATGGTTCAGCCCAGTGGTGTTGATGCGGTATGGCTGGCCGTTAACGGACTTAATCAGCTTTTTAGTTTTGAGTTTTTTTAAGATGGCGAGTGTGCAGTCGCTGAGCAATAGCCCTTCACGGCTGTAACAGTTGATGCGGCCTGAAGGATCACGGACGTGCGAAATACGCCCACCTTTAGCGAGAACGTGTAAGGTACGTTGTTCCTGACGGGATAAATTCATACTGGAAAAACCTGTTAATCATCATGTGCAAAACGTGCAAACACACAGCGGTGTCCGCATTCGATTTCGGCGCATTGATAACCAGTCCGGCCTGAAAAGGTCGGCAAGCTGATTATCAGATGATTACATTCTCCAGCATCAAAGCCTCGGGTAGAGTTGAAAGGTAAATTCAGAGAGGATAGTAACACATGATATCTGTATGGGAATAAAACACTCAGATAAAATGTGATCTGAGAGGGGTAAATAGGGCCGGTATTTGCGGGAATGTGCCGATCGCAAACCTCGAATGCCTGTTAAGCCCGCCCGGCATGGCCGTGATGATTAAGGGGTAATGTTAAAAAACTGCCACACTATGACGCCAGCAAAGCCCATCAAAAAGCTGCCGGCTACCCGTTCGACAATATAAATGCTCTTTTTAAGCTGATATTGGATCTGCGAAAGCCCAATGACTGATACGACGAGCAGATCCCACCAAAACACCACGCTGACCATCCAGATGCCGCACATCGCTTGCTGTAACAATGTGACATCAGCACCCAGAAGTGCCGTCATCAATGTCAGATAAAACAGGGCATTTTTAGGATTGAGAAAGGAAGATGCCAGGCCGAGCATATATTGTTTAGGAAATGAAGGATGCTTGACCGTAACGCCATTGAGCATCACCCCATCCGGTTGGCTGCGACACAGCCTGAACCCGATCCACAACAGATAAGCTGCCCCCAAGAGTTCAACGATGGCAAACAAATGGGGGGCCTGGCGCAGTTCGCTCCAGCCAAAGATCGCGAGCAGAATATAGAGCGCATTACCGGTTGCGATACCGGCGCAAATCCCGATACTGCCGGAAATCCGGAAACGAATGGCATAGCCGGTTAACAGGAAAAAGTCCGGTCCGGGGCTGAGGAGTGCAACAAAATGAGAGATAGCCAGTAGCGGAAATGCGGCCGGAAACAGGGTATGCCAAAACGTCATGATAAAGCCTCAGTAAAAAACAGTCTCTGAGGCAACAGTAAGATAACGGCAGGGTTAATTATTGTCTGATATTGATTTACTCAAGGCGTATTGCCCTGGCGTGGCCGCAGTGTATCGGACAAAGGTTTTGTGGAAATGGCTTTGATCGGCAAATCCGCTGTGATTCCCTGCATCAATAATGTTTTTGCCTTCTCTTAGCAGAGACTTGGCATATTCAATTCTGGCGATATGGAGGAAGCAGCCAGGCGTCAGGCCGGTATCCTGCTTAAAGGTTCTGATAAGCGTTTCTTTGCACAGTGAAGTTTCCTGGGCCAGGGTATCCAACGTTGGAGGACATTCCAGATTTGAAAGCAAACGATCTTGTAAAACCTGGCTGGAGAGGCGCATTTGGCCGGTTTCCACCACGCTCAGACCAGGAATATCATGCAGGAGTGTTTCAACCGCCGCCGTAATTTCGCTGATTTTATGCTCCTGCATCCGTTCCACAATACCCAGGTAATGCTGGAAAATACGGGGGGCACGAATGACGGGGTGGGTACTGGTGAGCTGGTGAGCACTGGGGTTTCCAGTAAGTTTCGCCAAACACCAACCAACATCAAGGTATAGCATATGGTAGCTGCGACCCGTTGAGCCAATCGGGTTGCAACTGTGTGGCGCCTGGGCATCAATTAAAACCATATCCCCTGCCTGCAGCCGATAGGCCTTTCCTCGGATCACGCAATGTGTTTCACCTTCAACGATAGCGCCGATCGAGAGTTGTGCATGCTGGTGGAGTTTATAGGCGTGACGGCTTTGCCATGTTGAACGCAGCTCCCCCACGGCAGTTCTGCACATCGCCAGAAAGACTGATTTATTTCACGTGTAAGTGCCATTGCCATTCTCCTGTGCCGTCTATCATACCGCAGTTCTGACGCCCCATGAGCAATTCAAAAACAGTTGTATCTCCAATAAGTCGGCCAACTGACCGGCTTATCTCTACCCTGGCAAGCCATCAATAACGGGCGTAAGGCGCATCATAATCTGCATTGGCTCAGACCCTGTTCTGTGTTTGAACACGATTAAAACTGTTAGTCAGCGATGAACGAGGATCGGGCGTGGTCATCTCTACAGCGTAAGGTTTGATATGCCCGATCAACGGCGAGAATAAGTCATCAGGCTACAGCGCATTGGAGGCTGACAGAATGATTTTTCGCGGATGGTGAAATATTCTGCCTGTTTAAACTATTTCATCATCGAGAGGTTTACCTGAATGCTACTGCGCCCAACGGCATCTTGCAGTGTATCAGGCGCAACTACTTTGCCTATTGGTGTATAGCGGTAGGAAGTCCGAAATGTCTCGTAAAAAAGCACAAGGGTTTGGCGGCCATATAACATAAGGTCCCCCTTATGGATGGTTTCAGGGCCGATCGGATGGATGGGTAAAGCATGGGATAACTCAGCGAATTTCTCATTGCCGTTAAGCTCCTGCATAGTCAGAGCCAGCGGGAGTTGTTTCATAAACTCCTTTGCTGTCGGGTTATCCGCAAGCTCAACTGCGTAATTCTGTTGATGGAGGGTCATCTTGATTATCATCGGGCTCTCCTGGCCTGACAGGGCAACGTCATTAGCATGAACTGGAAACACAGCATAAGTGACCAGCAAAAATAATAGAGATAACGGTTTTTTCAACCTGACTCTCCCGCAAATTTACCGCACCCTGGGGGGATGCGGCTTTTATTATTATTTCAGATTCGTTTTAAAGAATGATGCCAGTTTCTCAAAAGGGATCAGGTCAGTGCGATCATACAGATCGACATGGCCTGCACCCGGAACGATATATAACTCCTTCGGTTGACCCGCGCGTTTGTAGGCATCTTCGCTGAATTCTTTCGAATGCGCCTGGTCGCCGGTAATAAACAGCATTGGGCGCGGTGAAATCGTTGCGATATCGTTGAACGGATAGAAATTCATAAATTTGCCAATGCTGCTTAACAGAGGCTTGGTGGTCAGTTCCTCTTTTTCGCCCTGCGGGGTATAGCCGCCGCGCGCTGTACGGTAGAAATCAAAGAACTCACGCTGAATGGCCGGTGTAGAGTCATCCAGTGTGTTCACCGTCCCCGGGATATACGCCTGCTCTGCACCTTTAAATTCTGCGAATCGTTGTTTGATGGCCGATTGAATAAAGGCCTTACGCTGCTCTGGCGTCTGGGAATGATTCAGGCCATTACGGAAAGCTGAGCCCATGTCGTACATGCTGACGGTGGCTATCGCCTTCATACGTGGATCAATTTTGGCCGCGCTTATCACAAAGCTGCCGCTGCCACAGATCCCCAGCACGCCGATGTTCTCAGGATCAACATACGGCTGCGTACTGAGGTAATCAACCGCCGCGCTGAAGTCATCAGAATAAATTTCCGGCGAAACCAGATGACCCGGCTTGCCTTCACTTTCTCCCCAGAAAGAGAGATCAATCGCCAGCGTCACAAAGCCCTGATCCGCCAGTTTTTGCGCATACAGATTCGAGCTTTGCTCTTTTACTGCTCCCATCGGGTGTCCGACGACAATCGCCGGATTTTTCGTATTCTGATTCAGCGCCTTCGGGATAAATAAATTGCCCACGACGTTCATCTGGTACTGATTTTTAAACGTCACTTTTTGCTGGGTGACCTTATCGCTGGTATAAAAGTTGTCCGCGCCTTTTGACATATCCGCTGCGGTGGCGGCGAATGAGCTGATTAACAGCCCCAGCGCCAGGGTCATTTTTTTCATCGGGTTTATCCTCTATGGTGCGTAGTGTGTTTTACGTGATGTCAGAAATATCAGTCCGGCAGAGGCCATCAGCAGCCCGCAGCTCAGGGCAAAAGTGCTCTGCCAGCCGCTGTGGTCAAATGCCAGGCCGCCGAGAGTGGAACCCAGCGCAATGGAGAGCTGGATCACCGCGACCATCAGTCCGCCGCCTGCCTCGGCATCGTCCGGCAGGGTGCGAGCCACCCAGCTCCACCATCCGGTTGGTGCCGCCGTCGCCACCAGCCCCCATAACCCCAGCAGCGGCGCGACAGCCCAGACGTTCTGGCCTGTCAGCATCAGCGTCACGGTAATGGCGGCCATCAGTAACGGGATAGCGGCAAGTGTCGAATAAAGGCCGATCTTCAAAAAGGTGCTGATCACCAGCGTTCCAATAAACCCCGCGACCCCGATGGTCAGCAAAATGAGGGATAACGTGCTGATATCCACCACGGTGACGGTTTCAAGAAACGGGCGTATGTAGGTGAATAACGAGAACTGCCCCATAAAGAACAACCCGCAGGCCAGCAGCCCAACCACCATGACGGGGCGAGAGAGCAGACGAAAAACCGAACCGCCTGACCGCGTACTTTTGTCGGCCGTCATCGCGGGGAGGCTGAAGCACTGCCAGATGAAAGCCACAACCGCCACCGGAGCGAGGCAGAAAAAGCCCCACGCCAGCCAATCACCGCACCGAGATAACTGCCTAGCGGTGCCGCCACGACGGTCGCCAGGGCATTTCCGCCATTGAAAATCGCTAATGCGCGAGGCACCAGACGCTGTGGCAGCCGACATCGACCAGAACCCACCAATTGCGATGCCAATCAGCGCACGACCCACCATATAGATCAGATAACTGGAAGACATGGCAACGATCATTCCCGACATTGCCATTAACGCCGTCATACCCAGCAGCAGATATTTACGGTTCAGATTTCCAGCCAGAGTGGAAAGAGACAGGCTGGTCAACACCGCCAGCGCCCCGGAAATGGCGATCCCCTGTCCGGCCAACCCTTCACTCCCCCCAGATCGGCGGCGATGGGCGTCAGCAGGCTAACGGGCATAAATTCTGATGCAATAAGCACAAAGACGCAGAGCGTCATCGCCAATACGCCACCCCAGTAGGCGTGCTCTTTGAGATGTGTTGTTTCATGGGTCAGTGTGGGCATGAGCGGCTACCTCTGAATATCAACCCGGCTAAATTCAGGCAAGCCGTGGCCGGACGCTATTCATGAAAATAACGACAAAAAAGCGCATGAATAAAACATGCAGTTCACGATCATCTCTTGCTGAAAGTTTTACACGACAGGTGTAGCCTGACTAGCTAATGAATACTTAATGGGCTTATAAGCTTGAGTTATTAATCCGGGACGCCTGCCAGATGAAACGCAACCTGAATGACCTTCTCTATTTTATTACCGTCGCTCGCGAAAGGAGTTTTACCCGTGCGGCGGCACATCTTGGCGTGACGCAACCCGCGCTCAGCCAGGCGATTTCCGCACTGGAAGATCGCATGCAAATTCGTCTTCTCACCCGAACCACCCGCAGCGTATCGCCAACCGCTGCCGGAGAACGGTTATTGCAGGCCATCGGTAACCGTATTGATGAGATTGATGCCGAGCTGGATATGCTCACGGAGTTACGTGACAAACCCGCCGGTACAGTCCGAATTACCTGCGGACCGAACGTTTTGAGCACCACGCTGTTACCCAAGCTGACGCCACTTCTGCGTGAATACCCGGATATCCATATTGAGTTTGATGCCAACCACGGTTTTCGCGATATCGTTGCCGACCGTTTCGACGCGGGAGTACGCCTGGGCGACACCATTGATAAAGACATGATAGCCTTACCGATTGGCCCGGAATTACGCATGGCGGCCGTGGCTTCGCCGGATTATTTTTCGCGTTACCCCATTCCGCAAACACCGCATGAACTGACGCAACACTGCTGTATTAACCAGCGAATGGTCAGATCCGGTGGGCTGTACGTCTGGGATTTTGATCAGGACGGAGGTGATTTAAACGTGCGTGTCAGCGGACAAGTAACGTTCAATACTTCGGAGCATATTGTCACCGCGGCGCTTGCCGGATTAGGTATCGCTTTTTTACCTGAGGAAGAATTTGGCGCGCATATTGAGGAAGGCCGCCTGATCCGGGTACTTGAAACGTGGTGCAAGCCTTTTCCTGGGTACTACTTGTATTACCCCAGCCGTAAGCAAGTCTCTCCTGCGTTTTCACTGGTGGTCGATGCATTGCGTGTTTACCGGAAACGGCAGCAGGTAAACCAGGCAAAGTGACCGATGGGGCCTGAGTTAATGCACATAATCATAGTCGCGGGGTTCATCTTCAGATGATTGCATCTCAACCATGTTCTCATCGAGGGCTTTTCTACAGCTTTCTGTAAATTAAGGGGATTCCCTTTCATCGTATTTATCTTCATTAAGCATATTGTTGTTCACTACCTGCTCATCACCGGCAATATGCCTGGAACAGTCAGATTCACCGCGTATTCCCTTAAAAAATAAGGCACCAGTTTGTGATCTTTTAGGATTGGGTCCCACGCCGCTTGGCTATCCATTCCTGCCGGAGGTGTCGTGCTTATGGTAGTGGAGCACAAAATTAGGACACTGTGATAGCCTGTCTCCACGGTTTTTCATATGCACATGGAGGAACATTAACGTTGTTCGTTTGGTGTACATATGGCCAGCAATGAGCTTTTCATTAAGCATCAGCTTTTAGCCAACTATCAACGTTCTCGATCATCTGTCTTTCTGAATTGGTCTGCATTATAAAAGGGTCTTTGACTTATGCTCTTGGTGCCCGTTCATTTCTGGTTATCATCTTTATTATCCTCATCGTCGGCATACTTCCCCTGCATTTACGTTACTGTTGAATGCACTGCGTTATAAGGCCGAGTAGAGCCGTTGACGGCTCCACTCAGCGGTATCACTGGAGATTTTTGTCTTTCAAAAAGGTTGAGACCAGATCGGCAATCTCAACGTTATTCAGGTCGGAGAAGGGGAAGTGAGTATTTCCTTTTATTCCCATTTCCGGCAGATGAATAACCGTGACGTCTCCGCCATGTTTGTTCACGACATCTTGCCATTGCCGTGCAACCGCCAGTCTGGCGCGCCAACTATCCTGCGCCGGCATGGCTGTCGGTTTATCCGGAATATTGTCGCCATAGATAATCAGAACCGGAATTTTAGTCAGCGCCATAAATTGAGGCAGAGGTACCGATTCCCCTGTTACGGTATCAAAGGCATTCTTTGTGGGAGGCGGAACCTCACCTTCTGGAAAAACAAAGCTGCTACCAGGTTCAAACGCCACTATCCCTTTCACATTGGCGTTTTTCATGGCAGTGAACCAGCCTGGCCCCCTCCCTGAGAATGCGTGAATAAAATAGCCGGGCCGGATTTATCCACTACGACTGACATGGCATCCGAAATTATATTGATATCAAAGGGGCCGGTGTTGGGAGTCATCTGGCGATAGTATTGGTTTAACGCCTCTTTGTCTTTGGGGAACTGTACACCCGCAAAGTACTCAGGCCAGACTCCCAAACGAAACTGGTTGAACCATAATTGCTCATCCGCCACCGGCTTGACGGTACCTTCTACTGTGCTGCGGCCGGCGTTACCACGGCGAGGCTGATCGACCAGATAGGTTGAGAAACCGTGGCGCAGGAAAATGTTCTGAAAACCCTCACGGCCATCTGGTGTACTTTCCCATGTCCGGGAGGACTGCCCGGCACCGTGTAACATCACGATAGAAAATTTATGCGGGTTTTCTGGGATTTGATAGAAAACTGAGGCGTGATCGCCATGATATGTCTGCCCCGTCGGGTCCAGCGGTTTTTTCAGGTCGAACTGGCCAGGCGTTGTCATTGTCGTCCCCCCGGCGGCAAAACTGCCCTGAGACTGGATCATTAAGGGCTGAGTAGGTTCAGCAAAAGCAAATTGAGTAACTAATCCCCCCATCAGCATACAAGCAGTGAACGTTTTCAGTAAGGCTTTCAATGTTTGTTCCTCATGTGACAGCGAATAACTGAATCATAGAGAGATTTTTACGCATGACTATGCCGCTAAAATGAATGCGCTAATAAGCTGAGCTAATTAATGGATGTATTTTTTGCATCAGAAATGAATGAAATATATTTCATCATTGCGGATATTGGTCGTCTGTGACTTTTTCCATCCACGTCACGGTGCTACCGTCCAGTGATTCTGAAACAGCAATATGTACCATTGGTTCTTTGGCGGATGCGCCATGCCAGTGTTTGACGCCGGGTGGGATCCACACAACGTCACCGAGGTTCATTTGCTGTGCTGGCCCTTCCCATTGCTGTACCCAGCCAGTGCCGGAGGAGACAATAAGAGTCTGCCCAAGAGGGTGTGTATGCCATGCTGTCCGTGCTCCGGCGTCAAATGAGACAATCCCCCCAGAGATTCGGGCTGGATCACTGCCTTTAAATCGTGAGTCAACTTTTGCCGTGCCGGTAAAATACGCTCGTGCACCCAGAGTCGTGGGCTGTGAGCCAGCAGGGCTCACCGTCACCTCATTCTGAGTTGCTGCGAGGGCTTGTGCACCAGGTAGCATCAGTACAGCCAGTATGGTCAGGAAAATTTTCATATCCATTCGATCCTTTAATGATGGGGAATCCAATTAATACATTGAAGATAAAAGTTATTTCCCTTCTTTAAAGACTTCTTTGGCGATAGATATTGCGGTTACGGCTGTCGGCCAGCCCGAATAGAAAGCGAGTTGGGTAATGGTTTCGACCAATTCGACTTCAGTAACGCCATTCTGGCGCGCCAGACGCAGATGAGACCGCAACTGGTCAGGGCGATCCATGGCAACCAGTGCACTGACGGTTATCAGGCTCCGGTCTCGTTTTGATAACTGTGGCCGTTCCCAGATATCGGCGTACAGGACATCGTCAGTGAGTTGGGCCATCTTTGGGGCGATATCCCCCATCAGTTGCTGTGCGCGTGAAGGTGTTTCTGTTTTATTTTTTGCGTCATCCTGCGCGTGAGCAAAGGTTGCCATCAAACCGGCAAATATGAGGGTGGTGCAAAGCAGAGATAGCTGAGTCTTTTTTTCATCATCCTATTCCTTTGTTATCGGCACTATAAAAAATATGGAAGGTTACGTCGGTGACGATAATGAGAGTTTACCGGATGCTCCATGTCACTAGGCTGACCGCTGCCTGACATGTCTGTCAGAATGACCGGGGGAGCTTATTTTCATTAAAGAAATGTAGCTTTTTGTCATCTATCAGGTTTGTCACCCAAGGGTCAGTCTGATGTCAGTTCTCTCCTCGTAAAATATTTCCTGTCAGGAAAATCTCCTGATCCAGCCAAAATTACGAGGTGGAAAAATGAAGATAAAAAAATGGGTCATAGTGGCATGCGTATTGTGTCGGCAGGGGGAAACTATCTGAACGGGGTTGCCATTATTTATAAGTGAGGTAAAGCATGAAGGATGAGGGGAACTTGTCTCATTTCCCCTACCTTAAAGCTTATGACGATATGCTTTTAATTTTGACCGGCGTGGTTATGCCCGATTTTGTATAAATATCTGATTCTTTCTTGGTAGATTCACCGTTTATCGCGAGGGTTAAGCCAAAGGTATTTATCCCATTTTGGCTAGTGGCAAACACATCTCCGCGATGCATTATCGCGACAGCCCTGACGATAGAAAGCCCGAGTCCGTGGTGTGTCGCGCTGCGGGTACGAGAGGTGTCCGCACGATAGAAACGTTCAAATAAGCGCTTTAAATGCTCTGAAGAAATAGGCTCGCCGCTGTTAGCGACAGCAATGGAGGCCAAGTTATTTTCTCTGGTGATCGTCACTGTCACCGTGGTGTCAGGAAAAGCATGGCGAGCGCTGTTCTCCAGCAGGTTCGCCAGTGCGCGATGAAACAGCCGCCGGTCAATAAGCGCCGTGATATCTCCCTCCACATGAATTGGCAGGTTTTTTCAGCAAATGAAGGTTCGACATACTCTGTCGTCTTGTGTGTCTCTTCACGAAGAGACACTTGCGTTAACTGGGTCGCGTGTTCTCCGGCTTGGGCATGAGAAAGAAACAGCATGTCGTTGACGATAGACGTCATTCTTTCGAGCTCTTCCAGATTGGACGCCAGTAAATCCTTAAGTTCATGTGTTTCACGCTGGCGCGACAGACCCAGTTGCGTTTGCCCCATGAGGTTAGTGAGCGGGGTTCTTAGTTCATGTGCAACATCGGCATTAAAACTTTCCAGTTGCCGCCAGGCAATTTCTTGTCGTTCAAGCACACCATTGAAAGCAACAGCCAACTTTTGCAGTTCATCTGGCAGGACCGAGGTATCCAGGCGTTGCCCATGCTTTCCTGGTGCAAGGTGATGAGCTTGGCTGCTGAGTTTGTTGACCGGGCGCATGCCTATTCTGGCGATGACAAATCCCAGCAAGGCGACCAGCAAGACACCTATTATGCTGATGGCGATCAGCGTGCGGGTAAACTCGTTCAGGGTTCCCATGTATGGCGTAGAATCGATGGCAACCACATAGCGCAAAGCGGGGCGTTCCCCTTGGGCCGGAACTTCAGACATGAGCAGAAAGAGAGAACATGACTCTTCTGTTGCCCCAGGGACTTTGCTGAATCCTTCACGCAGCGAAGCCCAGGTTACGCCACTGGGCGGTGGGCCACCTACCTGCAGGCGGGGATCCTCACTGAGGATCCAATACTGTACGCGCCCGCCCTCTGCAGCGGCCAAATCGGTGAACTTGGTGGCCAGTGTATGCCAGCCATCCAGTGTTGTACGAGAGAGGATCCAGGGCTCCATCAACGACACCCTGAACTGCAACTCGTTATGCATCTGCTTTTGTAATGAGTCATGCAGGGAGCTTCTCAGCACAATACCCAGCACTGAAACTATCAGGATCGAGGCCAAGGCAAACATCAGCGCCAGTCGTCCAGAGATAGAGCGTTTAATCATGAGCACCGCCTCTATGTCGTCTGGCGCTCGGGCCGGGATTCAAGGACATACCCCATGCCCCGCACGGTATGTAGCAGTTTGACCGGGTAGGGCGTATCAATTTTGGCCCGCAAGCGCTTTATTGCGACCTCAACGACATTGGCATCGCTGTCGAAATTCATGTCCCAGACTTGCTCGGCAATCATCATTTTTGACAGAATTTCACCCTGATGCCTGGCTAACAGGCTTAACAGGGCGAACTCTTTTGCGGTAAGTTCAAGACGTTCTCCAGCCCGCGTGACGCGCCGTGCCAACAGATCGAGATGTAAATCGTTAATATGCAATTGGGTAATATCTACGCCATCGCTGGGGCGGCGCCGAAGCAATGCCTGGATTCGGGCAACCAGTTCAATCAGGGAAAAAGGCTTGGGAAGGTAGTCATCAGCGCCAAGACGCAGACCCTTGACTCGTTCATCAACAGACCCACGGGCGGATAACATCAGCACTGGTGTTTGCTTACTGGCTCGTAGACCTTCCAGAACACTGTAACCATCCATGCCGGGTAACATGACATCGAGCACAATCGTATCGTAGTCATACTCAAGGGCCAGGTATAAGCCTTCCGTCCCGGTGGCTGCTACATCAACGGTAAAACCCAGTTCGCTGAGGGCGCGATTGATATACGAAGATGTTTTCTCCTCATCTTCGACCAAGAGTAGCCGCATGTTCGCACCTCCGTTCATCCGTCAGGGAAATATAACTCCTCATCGATTCATTCTAGCGGTTCATAACCAACATCAAGCTGACATTTTCCTGACATTTTTGTCAGGAAAAATCTTTTCCGAACTGACAGGAATGTTATCTGGCCGTCATGCTGATGTCAGCCAGCCCCCTTAGACTACCTGCAAGTCAAATATGTTCAGGAAGATTGACGGGGTACTACGTCGTTTATTGGGATATCTGGAGGATTCTTTAAATGAAACACAACATCTTCAAAGCAACATTGTTAGCAGCGGCTATCAGTCTTTCATCCGGGGGGCAACGGCGGCAGATTATAGATTAAATCCCTTTACGTTGACCTATGAAGGCGCGATAACTGAAAACGTGAAGGGTAAAGTCAATATTCATCCAGTCACTTACAAGCTGAATGGCCTGGATATTTCGGCCAACGTCTATACGCCAGCAAATTATGACTCCACCCAAAAATACCCAGCGGTGGTAGTGGCACATCCCAATGGTGGCGTGAAAGAGCAAGTTGCCGGTTTGTATGCC
Source organism: Serratia sp. L9 (assembly GCF_050632285.1). Lineage (NCBI taxonomy): Bacteria > Pseudomonadati > Pseudomonadota > Gammaproteobacteria > Enterobacterales > Yersiniaceae > Serratia > Serratia sp. L9. Next base: position 2,013,043 of record NZ_CP192591.1, read on the forward strand.
CAGCGTCTGGCAGAACTCGGATACATCACCATTACTGCGGATGCGGCGTACCAAGGGGCCAGCGGCGGTTTACCTCGCAATATCGATAAACCCGCTTATCGAATTGAAGACATTCACGGCATGGCAGATTTCATCACCCAATATCCTGGCGTTGACACGGCGCGTTTAGCTCTGCTGGGTATTTGCGGTGGCGGCGGTTATTCCTTGAAGGCGGGGCAAACCGACAAACGATTTAGTGCTATTGCTACGTTGAGCCTGTTTGACTCCGGCCTGGCCTTGGCGGGATTATCGCTCCATATATACCGTAATCTCGGTGACTTGCCGGATGAACGCCGTTTTGCGCATTTGCCTTACTATCAAGACGGTGGTTTTATCTCACCTCTCCTTGTTGTGCTAGACCCAAAACATCATCCTCAGCATGCAAGTTTCCCTGCAAACATTACTATTTGCTTGCTGCGCATGAACGCAGCTTCGATTGAATATTAACAAGGAGTTAAATTATGTACGAGATTATTGATCAGGATGTCGGTGGCATTTACAAGGCGGTATTGGTGCCTCGTAATGAACTGGCACAGTTGAGTCGGCTAGAAGCGGGTGACTCATTATTTGATTGTACAGTATTGGTTTCACAATATATGGCTGACTTCCCAACGCCAAGTTCAGAAGAGGGATTTTTGGCATCCGGTCGTGGTTACCATGACTTAGTGTTCAAATATCAGGGATTGTTCTGGGCAACCCGTGTTAGTGTAGAGCCTGGCAATCATCCGTGGAGCGACGATACCTATACTGTTCCGGTTAATCAAAGTAATGGCGCATTTTATAATATTACAACAGGCATTATTACGCCACCTGCATATGTTGTATTTAATCCTGGCTAACTGATGAAAAAGTATCTGGTTAAAAATGAAGGATTAGCTTTTAAATTTAACATTTAATTAATTAACCTCTGTTTTTTATCTCAGATCGAATGAATGCAGTTTGGCAACAGGCTGTATTCATTCCAATAATCAAATACTGATTTTTGCATTATTTCACGGCTGGTGAAGTGCTCGCCGTGGATACATTCCACCTGCAGCCTGTGCAAAAAGCTTTCCGCACAGGCATTATCGTGACAATAGCCTTTTGCGCTCATACTGCCACGCCGGGTATGGCGTTTCAGTAAAGTCTGGTAATCCGCTGAACAGGGCTGGCTACCTTAAAAGCATATTAAAGAATTATCAAGGTGGGGGACCCACCTTAACCGAAGTTTTTTAATAAACGCTGTCACTCCAAATGCTGTAGCCTGAAGCCCCTGCTGTACTATTACTCAAAGTAAAGCGGCAAATTCGTAAAGTTAAAATACACCGCCTGTGTAACACTTAGCTAATGATGCCAAGATATCCATGAATCCCCATGTAAATTCCTACGCATCCGATAAGAACGCTTGAAAAGTAAGGTGCTTTTTTTGCAATTTTATTAAAGCCACCCCAGCGCTTTGCAACCTGGCGAACACTCACGGCCGCTCCCACACCAACTGTTACCAGCGTCAGTGCAAGGCCAATACTGAAGCAGACAACCAATGTTGCCCCTAATGTTAAAGCTTTAAGCTGGATGCAGATTAACAGCACTGTAATTGCAGCAGGGCAAGGGATAAGTCCCCCAGTCAGGCCGAACAACAGGATCTGTCCGTTTGTGACCTCTTTGCCGGTAAAACGGCGCTTGATGTCATTCGCATGTGCCAGCTCATGAGCATCCTGATATTCCTTAGAATTGATATCGAGACCTTCCAGTGAAGAATGATCATGCTCGTGTTCCTGGAACGAAACATCATAATCATGAATATGGCCCCGATGACCTAAGGAAAGGCGCACTCCAAAATTATGGGGCTCAGGAATAGGTAGTCTGGATTCTAAATAGTCACCATTATCAACAAAATCAAAAGGCTGTGAAAATTGAGCAACCTCTCGGGTTGTGATCAGAGATACATCGCGGGCTTTCCATTTTTTGCCACTGAGTGTATGTAATCGCCAGTGCGGTGGCTGACCTTCTTCGTAGACGGATAACTCAACTTTACCGTGGCCGGTATCAATCAGACGTGATTCATTATGATGACGGTGTTTTTCACCCTCCTGAATCCCTTCCAGCCAGTTTTTTTCACCCTTCCAGGTTCGCCAGAACATCCAGAGAGCAGTACCGAGGATGATGACAGCGGAAACTAATTGCAGCCAGGGTTCGGCAGATTCAGCGGTGAACTTATTGCTGAGATACATCCCACCAAAGGCTATTAACCATACGATTGCTGTGTGTGAAAGGGTTGCCGCCAACCCAAGCATGATAGCCTGCCGGACGGTGCCTCTGATAGCGATGATGAAAGCCGCCATCATGGTTTTTGAATGCCCTGGCTCCAGCCCATGAAGAGCACCGAGTAAAATTGCACTAGGGATAAAAAACCAGGCATTTCCTTGCTGCAAAAGAGCTGTAAATTCGGTCATGATAATAAGTCTTGGTATGAAAGGAATGAAGGTTCGTATTCTACTCCCCCCAGTATCACATGCTACCCCCCAGTAGAATGAGAGTGATATCATTAAGAGAGTTTTTTAGTGAGTGAGGTTTCAGGATGTCGCATACGATCCGTGATAAACAAAAAATTATAGCCCGGACAAACAAGATTCAGGGGCAGGTTGTGGCTCTGAAAAAAATGCTGGATGAACCCCATGAATGTGCCGCCGTATTACAACAGATCGCAGCAATACGTGGGGCAGTGAATGGATTAATGCGAGAGGTTATTAAGGGGCATCTGACAGAACATATTGTTTATGAAAGTGAGGAAAAGAAACGTGAAGAAGACCTTGAGGTCGTGCTGAAGGTGCTGGATTCCTATATTAAGTAATCACTCCCTTTCTCTGACCCTGGCCCCGAATATGTTCAAGTCATAATCAGGAATAACCGGCTTTATCTGGCTGCACATTCTGGCAACTGGCAGATTTCTCGGCGAATTCGGATGGGGTCATCCAGCCTAGCGCAGAATGGAGCGCATCGGGTTATAGTGTATGCGCCAGGCCTCGATTTTGCACCGGACATCTTCCAGAGACATGAACCAGTTCTCATTCAGACATTCCTGCCGTAGCCTGCCATTAAAGGACTCCACCGTGGCGTTATCAGTCGGTGTTCTGGGCCGCGAGAAGTCGATCTTAATCCCTCTTTCATACATCCACTTGTCCAGCATTTTCCCCGCAAGTTCAGAACCATGAAACCTATTGAATGTACCCAACTAGCGTTTAAGTCAGCGCCTTCTGTTGAACGCAGATGTGCCTTACGCAGATCCCCAGACCTTCGCGAGTATAAAGATCAATCACTGTCAGCAGGCGTAACCGACGTTCGGCGAACCCGAGGTGGTCACTATTGATAAACGTGCTGCTAACACAGCAGCGTTGGCCACACTCAACGCCGACAAACCCGATGAGGAAACGATTACTGTCAGGCAGAGTAAATTCCTGAACAACGTTGTCGAGCAAGTTCACCGTAATATCAAATGTCCGATACGCCCGATGCTGGGATTCAAATCGTTTCGACTAGCCTGGACCTTATTGCCAGGCATTAAGCTGGTACAAATGCTACGTCAAGGGCAACTTCATCATCCCGCTGGAGAGGGGGCAAGCGTGGAGCAGTTTTATCTATTGGCCGCCTAAAAAACGGCAGAGCAACCTTTACTAACCTCTTTACACTAATGCGATAGAACCAGTTAATCTCACTGTGAAATTGTAATTTTATGAATGTTAATATTTTTTTGTATTTTGCGTTAATTATAACCATATGAATTATATTGTTTATTTTTGTTTTTATATTATTTTAGGTATCACGTGAAACAAAAATGATATCTTCCCGATAACCGGGGTTGACTCTATAATGACCCTACTTACCAAGTGGCATTTAAATAAATAATAACGAGCGGTTCTTTTCATTGCCTGAGCATTGAGTTTAACTGGTTGTAAAAATTAAATAAAAACTAATGCTATAAATTAAATATCATTAATGATAGGGAGCTAATGTTTTTGTAATTTATGTTGTAAATGTACTACTGCAGGAAATAAACACTGTAATTATTAATGAACCAACCTCAAGAAAATAAAGGATTATTTATGTTTAACTTTAAAATGAACGTTTTGGCCGCCGCACTGATTTCTGCATCAACATTTGCTGTACATGCTGCAGATCAAGGTTCAGGTACCGTCACCTTTACCGGTTCCATTATTGATGCGCCATGTTCAATTACCCCACAGAGCTCCGATCAGGTTGTTCCATTGGGGCAAATATCAGCCGCGCTGTTAGCTAACCAGGGTACTTCTACGCCACAAAACTTCACTATCAATTTAGAGAAGTGCGACATTACTACGATGCAAAACGTTTCTATCACTTTTAACGGTATGGAAGACGATGATGATAACGATCTGCTGGGTATCGTTGGTGATGCAAAAGGCGCAGGTATCGTGATCACCGGTGGTAACGGCACCGCAATCAAATTGGGCCAAGCCTCTTCCGCACAGACTTTGGGCACTGGCAATAACTCCCTGCTGTTCTCGGCCTACCTGAAAGGTAGCAGTGCTACTGCGGGTAGTGTGAAACCAGGTACTTTTACCAGCGTAACCAACTTTACTCTGGCTTATCAGTAAGCATGGCAAAAGCATACGGCTTCGGCCGTATGCTTTATCACTGAACAAATAAATAACGGTGTTAAAGATCGGTATGCTGAGACTTCTGTTATTGTTATTCAGTTTGGTGTTTTCGTCTGTAACGTTAGCCATGCAGGAACAATATGGCCGAGTCAATATCAACGGAGCCATTATTAATCCGGCCTGTACCATATTGGCTGAAAATGCTGAACAGACCGTTGACCTGGGAATTATCACACAGCAAAACATTGAACAACACAACTCAGAGATTATTTACCCTTTTGCTATTCGTTTAACCAATTGTATTTTAGCCACTTCGAAAAGCAGTTTAGGTTCATGGCAAACGTTCAGCATGATGTTTGATGGGCCAAGCGCCCTTGGTAACCGAGGATTCACGCTAGGTGACCAGAGCCAAGGGTTGGCTTTCGAAATCCGCGATGAACAGGACAATACCGTTATCCCAAGAGCAGCCATGAAATTAAATGAGCATTCTGTAGCCAATAAAACATTAAATTACTCTCTACATCTGGTTAAAACATCACAACAGGTTAAACCCGGGCCTTTTTACACGGCAGTGAGTTTCATACTGATTTATCAATAAATATCTTCAATGATAGACGGTATGTTTATCGTTAGTTTGTTAAGAGTTTAAGCGGGCCATTTATATGAGCCATACAATGGATTGTATCAAAACATGCTGTATCACATTTGTAACATCATTGATGGGATTCAGTGGCGCTACTTATGCCGTGGAATTCAACACCGATGTTTTGGATACCGAAGATAAACAGAATATCGATTTATCACGATTTGCCACTTCTGGTTACGTTATGCCAGGGCAATACCCATTGGTTATCAACATTAACCAACATAATTTGCCTGAACAGACGATCACTTTTCTTCCTCATGATAATAAACCAGACAGTAGTGAACCTTGCCTATCAGAGAATGTGGTTGCTTTGTTGGGGATGAAACCCAGTATCGCGGAAAAAGTCAGTTACTGGCATAACAATACCTGTGCGGATTTGAAAGCGCTTGATGGTGTCATTACCCGTACCGATTTCGGTGCCGGAATTTTATACATCACCATTCCTCAGGCATGGCTGGAATACAGCGACCAAAACTGGCTACCGCCATCCCGTTGGGATGATGGTATCTCAGGTTTATTACTGGACTATAACCTGAATACGTCGGTAAATAAGCCAAAGCATAGTGCCTCCTCCAACAATGCCAGCTTAAACGGCACGGCCGGAGTGAACCTGGGTCCCTGGCGTTTACGAGGAGATTATCAAGGTAATTACACCTCGTTTGGTGGTAATAATGGGCAATCCAGTCACAACTTTGATTGGAGTAGGATATATCTGTTTCGGGCGGTACGTTCGTTGGCAGCGACATTAACGCTGGGAGAAAGCTATTTCACCTCGGACATCTTTAATACCTTCCGCTATACCGGCCTGAGCCTGGCCAGCGACGAGCGCATGCTGCCACCAAATCTGCGAGGCTATGCGCCGGAAGTCAGTGGTATTGCCCGTACCAATGCCAAAGTCACCGTCAGCCAGCAGGGGCGGTTGTTATATCAGACTACCGTACCTTCCGGGCCGTTCCGTATTCAGGATTTGAGCAACTCGGTTAGCGGCTTGTTGGATGTGCGGGTTGAAGAGCAGGATGGCAGCGTCCAGACCTTCCAGATCAACACTGCGACTATCCCCTACCTGACCCGGCCTGGGGCAATACGTTACAAGACGGCCTTCGGGCGGCCAGCAAACTTTGGCCGCCATATGGAAGGGCCCGCCTTCGCCAGCGGTGAAATGTCCTGGGGTATGAGCAATAGTTGGTCATTGTACGGTGGCGGTATAGTTGCAGGAGATTATAACTCCCTGTCGATGGGTATTGGACGCGATCTGTTCGCACTGGGAGCGCTGTCGGCTGACGTAACTCAATCCTGGGCAACGCAATTGCCGCAGCAGTCTTCGCAACGGGGGAAATCATTCCGCCTCAGCTACGCCAAACGCTTTGACGAACTGGACAGTGAAGTAACCTTCGCCGGTTACCGCTTCTCGCAGCGTCAATTTATGACCATGAATCAGTATCTGGATACTCGCTACCGCGGTAATAACAGCGGCAATGACAAAGAAATGTACACCATTACCGCCAGTAAAAACTTCGCCGATGCGCGGCTTAGCCTGTATCTCTCCTATAGCCATCAGACCTATTGGGATCAAGAGGCTACGGACAATTACAGCGTTTCTCTCAGCCGTTATTTTGACGTGTTAAACATCAAAGACGTGTCGGCCAACCTGTCTGCTGGCCGGAGCAAGCATAATGGAGTGGACGACGACAGCGTGTTCCTCAGCGTTTCGATACCGCTTGGGGGTCAGCAAACTCTCAGTTACAGCGGGCAGCATAGCCAAAACAGTTATAACCAGACCGTTAGCTACCTCAATAACAACGGTGAGAACAGCAATTATCGTTTGAGTGCCGGGTTGAACACCCCACAGCAGGGCGGTACCAAGAGCCAGTTCAGCGGTTTTTATACCCAACGGAGCAGCCTGGCAGAACTTAGTCTGAACGGCAGCTATGCACAGGATAACTTTACCTCCTATGGTCTGGCGCTAAGAGGCGGGGCAACGGTGACTGGCAAAGGGGCAGCGCTGCACAGTAACAACGTCGGTGGCGGTACCCGCCTGATGGTGAATACCGACGGCGTAGCCGGAGTACCTATTGAAGGACGCAGTTTACGCTCGAATGCGTTTGGTATTGCGGTACTTAATGACGTCTCCAGCTATTATCGCACCGATACGCGGATTGATATTAACCAACTGGCTGAAGATGTCGAGGTTCGCCAACCGGTAGTTGAATCAGCCCTCACCGACGGAGCCATCGGCTATCGGCGTTTTGGGGTGGTGAGAGGTCTCAAGGCCATTGCCACATTGCGCCAGGCTGATGGCAGTTACCCGCCCTTTGGCAGCAGCGTGACCAACAGTAAGGGCCTGGAACTGGCGATCGTCAGTGATGAAGGTTTCGCCTACCTGAGTGGTATTTCAGCCGGAGAGACGCTGGATATCGCCTGGAATGGCAGCAAACAATGCCAGGTCAATATACCCGAAAGAATACCGGCGCAGTCGCGATTGCTGCTGCCCTGCCACCCCATGAAATAGGTAAGTAACAGAATGCAAATCAGACATAAAATCACCTTATTCACCGTGCTGTTCCTGGGGAGTCAGGCAGCCAATGCGGCTATTGCCCTGGATCGTACCCGGGTGATTTATGACGGACAGAGTAAGTCGGTCAGCCTGAATATCAGCAATGAAAATAAAGAATTGCCTTATCTCGCTCAGGCCTGGATAGAAAATGCAGAGCATAAGAAAGTCAGCACACCATTGGTGGTAACTCCGCCAGTGCAACGGCTTGAAGCAGGCGGCAAAAGTGCAGTTCGCATCTCGGCAGCCCCGGAGGCTCTGGCTCTGCCTCAGGATCGTGAGTCGCTGTTCTATTTCAACCTGCGGGAAATCCCCCACGCAGCGAAAAGAGCAACGTCATGCAGATAGCGCTGCAAACGCAGATCAAACTGTTTTATCGGCCTGAGGCTATTGCCCTTAAGAAAGGTGAGATTTGGCAGGAACAGGTGAAGCTAAAACAAATAACACAAGGTTACCGGATTGAAAACCCAACGCCTTATCATCTGACTATTATTGGGTTAGCAGAGAAAAGTAAAACTAAAGCTGACGACAATTTCCAACCTTTGATGATCGCCCCCAAATCTAGTAATGAGTTGAAATCCGCTCATTTCAGTCAACCGGTATTAACCTACATTGATGATTACGGTGGTCGGCCAGTGTTGAATTTCAACTGTAATGCAGGCAGTTGCCAAGCGGTAAAACCAAAATAAACGGCGCCTGCCAGAAAGAAAAACATGAACAGGGAGATACCTATGCGTATCCAGCACAGCTTGCATAAAATAGGCCTATTGGCGGGCATCATTGGTATAGGGCTCTACAGCCTACCGGTTATGGCAGTCATCAGCAATTGTACGGCAGGTGATATTATCTCTCGCCCCTTTGTGATGAATCCGCTACCAACAACGTTAACCAACGGATTTGTACTGGGATCGCGCAGTGTAACTACTCCATTTACCTATAATAAAACCACAAACACATCAGAGGGTCTATATATCGGGGCATGGTATTCTACTGGTAATGTAGAAAGTGCCTTTAATACATTACCGGTCTTCGGTACGGCGCAAGGGGTTGGTGTTCGGCTAGTCAACAAAGACACGGGAGTCTATGCAGATAGGAATACCTTTAACCGGGTAAATACGTATTTTACTAATATCCCAGGAAATAACTTCTCTATCACAGAAGAATGGATATTGGAACTGGTCGTGGTCAATGCCAGTATCTATAAAGGAGGGAAAATTACAGGATTTAGTCCCGCTTTGAGCATGGTTTTTGGTAACCAAAAAGTCTGGAACGATAGAATGATTGATAATAGCGCAGGTCGTTGCTCCGCAATAATGGCACTCATTGGCATAGATGTTATCACTCAAGGAAGTGGTACTGCTCCTGAATTGCCAATACCCAAAAACCCGACCTGCGATTTAGGCGGTACCAATATTGCCGTATCTTTACCGGATGTAGACAGCTCCACCCTCAAAAATAGTGGTGATATAAGTGGCAGCAAATCATTTTCTATCCCGTTGGGTAACTGCGGAAAAGATGCCAAGCCCTATATCACCTTTACCGACAGTAATAACAACACCAATCGCTCTACCACGCTGGGATTAGCTGCGGGAAGTACCGCCGCAGGGGTGGGAATAGTGATTGAAAAAAGTGGAGGTGATTTTGTGCAGTTTGGTGCACAAAATACCAGCGTCAGTGGCAGTAATGTGGGGCAGTTCCTGATAGGTACCGCCGTGGCAGACGGCAGTTCAATCCCCCTGGCCTTGACGGCCAAATATATTCGCACCAACGCCGCGCTGAAAGTGGGAGAGGTAAAAGCCGATGCTATTTTCACTATCGCTTACCCTTGATATTTTAATTATTATGAACTGAGCGTACACCCTATACTTCAATAAGTAGGCAGAATTGGTGAGGTTAGTAAACGTTGTCCTGCCGTTTTTTAGGTGGCCAACAGATAAAATTGTTCCGCGGGTGACACCCATCTCCTGCGGGACGATGAAGTTGCCCTTGACGTAGCATTTGTACCAGCTTAATGCCAGGTAATAATAAGGTTCAGGCTAATCGGAACGATATGAATCCCAGCATCGGGCGTATCCGAGGTTTGATATTACGGTGTATTCGCTGGACAACGTTGTTCAGGTATTCTTAATGCGACAAAGCCGCCATGACCACCCCGCTATTGGAGGTCGCTGATCATAGCCTTTATCAGTGCATTGATAGACAATGTGCTGATGAAGCGCATTAATGTTTATGTGATAAATCTGTAATTAGTCTGTTTTCTGCGATCGGACAAGATCGCATTTTTTATTCCCAGATAGAGTAAAATCCCAAACCAAAGGGGATTGCCGCAGTGGCCAATCGTCCATATTCTTCAGATTCTGTGACTATCGTTACAGCGCTCCCTGAAGAGTTTCAGCTGGCTACGCCCAGGTTGGATTACTGAGTTGTTTGCCCGCATGGCCAACCGCCTTTTTGGCGCGACACGGCACGGTTCTACCTTGCTTCGATACCTGACACCTCAGGTATTTTCTGGCGTCAAGCCGCACCTACACTAAAAATCCAAACCATCATTAATGATGAACTATATGAGCCAGATTGCGACGGACAAACTCAATTTAGGATCCTGTTTGCAATAATGCCATTGATATCGCCCATTTTCCCTTCGCAAGGGCCGCAAACGGAACACTGTTTATTCTGTCGATGGCAACATACCTGGATTATTTGGTCAATTCTTGAGTATGAAACAGAATGTCAATCCGCATAAATATGGTACTTAATTCAAAGGTACAGAATCTATCGACAGGGCGAAACCGTAAGGTTCTGTTCAAATGCGTCCGATAATCCTATTAGAGCATTCCATAGACAATGATAAAAAGGCTAGTTAAATGAACTATAAAATTGAAATTTTATGCATGTTAATCTTTTTTTTGTATTTCATGCTAAGTTTAACTCTATGAATTGTATTATTTATTTTTGTTTTTATATTGTTTTAGGCATCACCTAAAACAAAAATAACATCTTCCCTGTAACCGGGAAAAATCCTATAGTACCCACACTTATTGAGGTGATTAGGAATAGTGAGCGAATTGGTGCATTGTCTAAGTATTGCGTTGAGCCAACTGCATATAGTTTTCATTAAAAAGGGGGTTATTTCAAAGTGGAGTTTGAAAGGAAATACCGCAGGCGTTAGCTGAAAGTTCTTTGAACATTGCTTGCAGAGGTAACGTTGGGTACTGAATACTGAATATCCATTACTTCGTATTTCGTGGGTTTTAATGCACTGAGGGTAGGCGGTATCAATTTTTACCCTATGTGATATCTAAAGTGAAGAGCTGTAAGTCTGCGTGATGATCCGATTTACTACTCGTCTTGCGCCTGGAGAACATGATTGTTGTTAGTCATTTAGATACTGCGCTGGTTAATACCGAAAAGGGCACAGTTTCCTTTAATTTCTTAACAAGAAAAAATGATGTTTATTCGGCGGTTCGTATCAATGCCATTTATCGAATCTAATTAATCAGCTAGTAAGTGTTAAATAACCAAAGGAATTGCGGCAGGGAGATAAAAGTCTTCAAACAAAAGTGCACCTAGTAGAAGAATTTATCTTAGTCGGGCCTGCAATTCACCCTGAAATCCTCTATCTGGGAGCACAGTAAGGTAGACTTTGGAGGAGGAGGGTTACCGCAAGTGGAAATGGCTACGCCACCTCAAAAATATCGACAGTAATAATTTATGCGTCAGTTATGCCACTACGGGTGTAAAAATAAAACCCATGCTCTGAGTATGAGTAATAGTTACAGCACTCAAGGTAGCCAAAGGAGAGGGGCTGGAAGTTCACTATTTTATAATCTGAAGTTTAACAGTAATGACAGAGTCTCAGGGAATAATCTTGATTTCTCATCGGTTAACGATAAATACATTGCACTGGAGCAAATGAATAATATAAGGAATAAACGTAAAGAAAAATATTTGACCTTTGAAATGAAAGTTTTAAAAAATGTAATTAAAAAATTTGATGTGCACCGTGACACGTTAAATTGTCTTATCACGCATAAGAAATGATATTTTTTTTGGAGATAAAATGAAAAGGAGTAAAATTGTTCTACAGTGCTCGTGTCATTACACTAGGACAGGGCTGGAATATTTAATTAATACTTCTGAGCTTTCAAAAAATACAGAATTAATTGAGAGCGTGTCGAATTTCCAACAATATGAAAAGAATTTAATCATATTGCCTGATGTTGACATAATTATATTGACATTGGGCCCTGATGATTGCAATTCAATCTCTATTCTTAGGTTATTCACAAAGAGACTTCTAGATTCACGCCCTAAAATGAAGATTATGGTGATTGTTGGACTGCATGATCAATATAATAATGTTCTTACTCGTTATTTGGCAGGTTTGAGGAATGTTTGTGTTATATTTGACATTTCAACACCCTTGGATGTTTTGCTGAGGGAAATCACTGCGCTCATTAAAGATCATATAATTGAGAAAAAGGTTTTGCCGACAGTACTATTTTCCACTAGGGAAAGTATTATTATGCAGGGTATTTTAAATGGTCAGTCTATGAATAGGATATCAAGCCATTTGGATATTGACTATAAAACAGTTAGCCATTACAAACGTTCTGCATTAGGTAAGTTTGGTATTCGGTCGCTTCAGCCTTTATTAACGGGAGGGTTTGTTAAAAACTGTCCTTATTAATAATACGATAATAATTAACTTTATTACAGTTGCTGATATGTAATTATCATGCCCTTACTTATGTCAAGTTAAAATGCTGTTTATTAAATTAAAGTTATTATCATCGTGCATGACTGCGGTTGTTTTTTTCCTATGTGCTAAATTAATCAGGTAAGCGTTATCATAATGAAGAATATACCAAAATTACATTATCTAAAAATTTTCCAGTCTATAATACAGCATGGCAGTATCCGATCTGCCGCAAAGTCATTGAATCAAACTCAACCCGCGTTGACACGAGCGATGAATGAGTTGGAGAAAATGTTGGGTACGTGTCTAATGGTACGAGGTACTCGTGGAGTTATTCTGACAGAAGCCGGAAAGCTCTTTATTCCACGAATGCAACTGGCTCTAAATGAGTTAGAGCGCGCGGTTAATGAACTTGAACATATAAGCCATACTGCGCGTGGTACCGTGAATATTGGGAGTTCGTGCCTGTTCTCCATGACTGTATTACCTTTAGCAATACAGCGGTTTCAAAAGCGTTTTCCGAAAGTTAATATTCATCTTTCTGAAGGGCAGATCCCTGAGTTGTTAGAGGCCGTGCGCTGTGGAAAGCTGGATTTCATCATTGGTGCAACCCTCAATAGTTGCCTGAGTAATGAGTTTATTGAGGAACATCTCTTTACAACCTCTTTTCGCGTTTTAGCGCGAAGAGGGCATCCTCTAGCTTATTGCTCATCACTTAAGGAATTAAGAAAAGCTAATTGGTATTTACCGATGTCATCATATGGCTACTATCGGCACTTAGATACTATTCTTTTTCCGGAAAAACAACAGAATATGCCAAGGGTAGTGCGAGGAAACGAGGCATTGATGAGGCTGCAAATGGTTCTTAATGCAGATTTTCTGACTGTTGGTGCACAGTGTATACCCAATGTACCGTCTCTGAAAAAGTTACTCTGCTATATACCGATCATGGAGATATTGCCTGATGGTTCCTATAGCTTTATTTACTCTCAACGTCTTCCTCTGACGACTGTAGCCAAAAACTTGATGAGCGAGTTACGTAAGGAAATTGAGAACTATCCTTGGAATGCATAAGCATAAGCAACGCCGTGGAGGGCGTAGAGTAAAATTTAGTTTATGGACAACGGCAGTAACACCGATGCGCTCAGCCAGTTTCATGGCTTCGTTATGGAGTTCAGGCGTATGCTGTTTTACGGGGCTTCTAACTGGTTGATACGGATTTTGTAATGTGAACCACCTCGGGGTGAGAGTTTACTCACTTAGTCGCGTGTCCACTAATGGTGGGGAAGATCATATTTCAAAAGACCTAAAAAGTGAACGGGCCAGTTTGTCGGGACATTTACAGAGGCAGTATGTTCCATGTTACAACTTAGATTAGAAAAGTATAGTTATAGCCAGCGTTAATTTTATTATAATTAATGTTTATCCCTAATTAAAATACAGTATTAAAGAATTATAACCAACTAATTGGATGAAGAGTGACTTTTTCATGCTATGCAAAAAAACTCCAACAACAAATAGCCATTGATTATTGAAAGTACAGCAATACTAATATCTTTGCTATTTACTAAGTTAACATTATTTTTATCCTACTTATTGAAATGTAATGGATGTGATTTTTCTTTAATGATATGTCATACTGATTTTATAAACGTCTTATTACGCATCAGTCTTGATAGAGGTCGCGAGATGCTCATTCCCAAGTTGACTCACTTGAAGGCGCTTCAGGCAGTAATCCAATATGGCAGTATTAGGGCTGCTGCGAAAGCATTGAAGCAAACTCAACCAGCGGTAACAAGAAGTATTAAAGCACTAGAGGAAATATTGGGGGCGCCACTTATTGTCAGGGGAACTAAAGGTATTGTACTGACAGAGATTGGTCAGCTTTTCGAACCTAGAATGAAGCTTATATTGCATGAGTTAGAGCGGGGTGTGGATGAAATAAAGCAAGCTATTGGGGATTTTCAGGGTACAATAGCATTTGGTAGTTCATATTTACCTACTTTTAGTATTCTTCCACAAATAATAAAAAGAGCTCATAAAAAGCACTCGGACATTAGAATATCTCTTGAGGTTGGACAATTTTCCGAATTACTTCCATTGTTACGACTTGGGCAGTTGGAGTTTTTTATTGGGGTAGTATCCGATGATATATCTATAAATGGGTTTATTAAGGAAAACTTAGTAGAGACGGATTTTTGCATTGTTGCAGGTAATGGGCACCCTTTGGCAAAAAGTACTTCACTTGTTGAATTATGTGGTGCAAATTGGTATTTACCTAAGGCTGAAGCCGGGTATTATAGTCAACTTAAATCATTGTTATTCCCCGCGGGTATAGGAACGAGCGGTTCTGTTCTTATCAGTAATTCTACTGCTGTTGCAGAACAACTTGTTATACACGGCGATTACTTATCTATTGGGCCAGTGTTAATGTTGGATGAGCCATTATTCAAAAAAAGTTTATGTAGATTACCGATTAACGAAACCCTCCCAAGTGCACATTATAGCCTCGTCTATCGTCAGCAAACTACGTTAACTGTGTTGGCAAGATATATGGCTGAGGAGATCCGAAAAGAGTATAAGATACAAAAAATAAACATATAGAGTGAATATTTTATCGGGTGCTGATTATCCGTTTCACGGGCTGATAGCATCAGCAAGCAGGTTCTGGCGTTAGGGAGCGTATTGGTGGTAGTAGCTGAGCTGTTATTACAGCTCAGCTACTTCAGTATCAATAAATGAAACTGTTCTCATTGGATACTCGGTCACGTGCGCAGTCTAAAATCAGGTAGCTTATGATGTAAGCAAACCGGTTTTAGTTCCACGCACTTTTTGATATTTCCGGGTTTTCAGCCATCAGCCGGTATTCCTCCGGCTGATGGCTATTCAGGGATTCATGAGGTCGTTCGCTGTTATATTCCATCAGCCAGCGCTCAGTGAATCGGGCTTTACGCATGGCGATCTCCTCGGGGGGACATAATCAGCATGTCGGAAGATCTCTAAAAGTGGATGGTGTGTTTTGCCGGGATACTTACAATGCCAATGATATCGCCCGAATGCGTTACGTTGGCTGAGATAGGGAGATCTGCCTGAAACGCGCATCGTTGCCCCATAAATGATCGAGTTGATTAAAGAACAACCACGACATTAATTCTCCGATGATAGAAAAGTGGATTTTTACAGTCTCTGTGACGGTGTCATGCGGCCTCAGAAAGTTTGAAATTCCTAGCGGTCAAGCAAAACGGTTACAAAATGGCTATAAGTATTGATGTTGATATAATTTTTAGGCTTATTGCCAAAAATTAACGAATCCTTGCGGTCACCTCTGATGGCATTATTCAACAAAGCCCAACAAGAGTGCCGAAAAAGGCACCCGTGATGTTAGTAAAGCCCCAAGACTTTCCACCATGCCAGGCCGATGGTCAGCAGCACAATCTGATTCACAACGCTACAGACTAGCCCGGTTGTCCACCATGTTGATGTAGGCACATAGCCAGGCCCAAACAAAATTGGCCCTCGCGCGTGCGTGTATTGGGTTAATGAGCAAGAGAAGCTGCTGGAAAGTGCCAACATTAATGCCATTGGCATAGCGGGGACACCCAACTGAATACCTAAAGTAAGAAATACCGAATACAGTGCGACAATTTGTGCATTTCCGCTGGCGAAAAAATAGTGCGCATACAAATAAACCGCATTCAGTAATACCAGTAGAAGCACCCAACTATTACTACCGGCTATGCCATGAATTTCTTGACCAATGGTATTGCCAAACCAAGCCATAAACCCTAGATCTTTCAGTTGGTCTGCCATCATTAGCAATGCGGCAAACCAGATCAGCGTATCCCACGCTCCTTTTTCTGCGAGAACATCTTGCCAACTTAAAACACGGCTAAGTAATAAAATTGACAGGCCGATAAATGCACCCGTTGTTGGGTCTATGCCTAATACCTGATAGAAGATCCATAGAGCAAGAAGCACAATAACCGTTCCTGCCATCAACCATTCGGCTCTCGACATTTTCCCCATTTCTGCAAGCTGTTGTTTGGCCAACGCAGGTGCTTTGGGAGTATGTTTAATCTCGGGTCTGGCCGTTACAAAATAGATCACCAGTGGGATCAGCACAAATGAGACCAGGCAGGGAACCACGGCAGCCAGTAACCAACCGGACCAGCTTAGTAAGATATGCTCGTTGGCTGCGAGCTTTACAATCAACAAGTTACCGGTAAACGCTGTCATGAACATTGCGGAGGTAACATCATTGATATTACCCAGGCATGTCACCAGGAAAGTCCCTATCTTACTGCGTGAAACATCGTCCGGGCGAGATTCAAAGCTACGCGATAACGATTCAGCAATCGGGTAAAGTACCCCTCCACACCGCGCGGTATTGCTTGGCATAGCAGGTGCCAGGATCATATCCGCTAACGCTAAGCCATAGGCCAATCCCAATGTTCTTTTTCCTAATAAGGTGATCAACACCAACGCAATTCTGCGCCCTAACCCGGTTTTTATAAATCCCCTGGCAATAAGGAATGCCACGACGATTAACCAAATTGTTGCATTATTAATATTCCTCAATCCCGTTTTTATCGCAGCTGCAGCTGTAGCATCACCCCCGCATTTAACACCACATACGCTGTTATTCCGATAATACCAACAGCTCCAATAGGCAATACATTGGCTACAATGCTGGCGATAGTGGCAATAAACAGCACCAGAGAATGCCAAGCGGTAAGTTTTAATCCTTCGGGTGGTGCGATGTTCCAGCAAATAAATGCCAGTGCCACTATAATAGCTAATCGCAACCATTTAATATTATTGTCCATGATAAAACCTCAGTATAATTACTATTTCTGTTATCATGCATTTACTTGAGTCTTTAGCCATTTATTGATTAAACATACTGCCGTATAAGTACACTATACGGCAGTATGAACATCTGACTCAGATAGGATAACGCTATCAAAGCCTTCCCCTGGTGTTAGCAATTAAAGAATGTATTGCACCATTCCTTTATGGGTTTATTTAATTCGTACTGGCGGAATGGGTGATGCATAAGGTAGTGCTGTTTTTTCATCTTTTGCCAAATCGGGATTTACCATCTTGGCGCTCACATTAAGCACTGAAGGATCTTCTTCTACCCACCAGGCCCAAAGCATCCGCAAAGGCTCTTTACTGGTTGTTTTCCAGCCATGAACGGCATACGGACGATGGTAAATAATGGTGCCAGGCTTAACCTTTTGCTTTTCATCATCTACATACCATTCGGCTTCGCCAGAAATAACGAAATAGAACTCAGGAGCAGGGTGGTTATGGGCTGGGTAGGTATATCCTGATTTTTGTTCCAGCGAACCAAAGTAGAGGTAGCTGTTTTGGAATGCCGGTTTAGGTAAGTTTGGGCCAATGAGTTCATGATAAAAATATTTTGCGTTTTCATCCGCAATACCATTTTCCCCCGTTCCCCGGAACCAAGCTGGATGTGTTTTAGTGGCTTTCTTTGGCGTTGCACTTTCATGTACAAAAGCCGTAGTCCCCACCAAACGACCAGGTACAGGGTATTCGCCATACTTGCCATTGATGTTGTCACTGGCGTCCATACGTACTTTTGGCAGTGGAACAGCAAAAGGTTGCACCTTGTCACGAGAGTTGAAAAGATCCGGATTGGTAAATCTCGCCCCTTTCGCCAATACCGAATTATCCCCTTCCGGCCACCAGATCCAGGCAACACGCAATGGTTTATCTTTTGACAGATTACGCCAGCCATGTGCCGCCAGTGAACGGTGGTAGATCATCTCGCCGGGGACGACGGTCTGGCTCTGATCGTCAACAAACCATTGTGCTTCACCAGAAATAACATAATAGATTTCTGACGCCGGGTGGCTATGTGCGGGATAGGTTTCGCCAGGGGCCAATTCCAAGGTGCCCATGTAGATATGTTCATTATTATGCCCTTTGGTGACGAAGGATTTGGGGCCAATCAGATCAACATAGTGATACAGCGAGTTTTTATCCGCTAATCCATCTGGCGCATTTCCTCGATACCAAGCTGGATAAGATTTATTCGCTTTTTGCGGGCCCTCTGCTTCGTGGAAAAAAGCCGTCGTACCCTCAAGCCGTCCTGGGGCCGGGTATTCCCCCTGCGCATAACTGGCTCCTATGCTGGTAGCCATCAATAGCAATGCCGTAGAAATTTTTTCATGATGCTCCATCCTGTTGGAAAAACGAAGGTTGCATTCAGGATGTAGCAATAATGATGCCATATTTTAAATTTTTATTTTTCAAATAGATAGATGTGCCGCTGCCGTTTCTATGCAAAAAATTATGAAAATTGCATAGCGCTATTCAAAATTTTGCCTCTTTAGCCAGCGGCTTAATGTTGGCTGGGATACACCCAATACCTGCGCTGCTTTGACCTGATTACCACCAGATTGGCGCATCGCTCTGCGTATTAATTGCTCGGTCATCTCTTTAACCGTAGATAATTTCTCATCGTTTAGGTTTGCTAAATGCTCTTCATCATTCCTGGATTTTTCCATAAAGTCAGTATGGCTCTGCATATTATTCAATTGTTCGATATCAATAATTTCACTATTGCGAATCACTAAATCACTGATAATTGATTGGAGTTGACGGATATTCCCTGGCAAATGTAATGTCATCATGTGATTAATCAGACGCTCGGTGAATACAGGTACATTTTTAGACATTTCACGGGCGGTTTGTTCGGCAAATTGCCGTACTAACAATGGAATATCTTCTTGGCGGTTTCTTAACGCGGGTAGGTGAATCTGATGGGTATTAAGCCGGAAGAACAGATCGCTGCGAAAGGTTTTTTCTCTGACTTTAAGCGCCAAATCCTGGTTAGAGGCCAAAATAAATTTGGCCGCCGTTTTTTCCACTTTATCGCTACCTAAAGGGAGATATTCTCTATCTTGTAGCAAATACAAGAGCTTAATCTGAGATTGCATAGATAGATCGCCAATTTCATCAAGAAAAAGTACCCCATCACTGGCTTGTTTAATGATCCCTTGCCGAGCACCTTCAGCACCCGTATATGCACCTTTGACATGGCCAAATAATGCATCAGCGAACATAAGTTCATCGTATCCTGCCACGTTAGTGGAAACAAAGGGTTTATCCGGAGAAGCTATTTCGCCGATAAGTTTTGCGATTAATCCTTTCCCTACTCCACTCTCACCGGTAATAAGAATATGATATGGGCTGCTGGCAATCAGCTTGATGTAATCAAAGATGGCAAACATTTGCGGGCTTTGAGTTATGTAGCAACTAAAAGCAGGATAATCGGTGGCCCGAACGGTTATCTGTTTGCGTATGTTTTCATTTTCCCGCTCCAGGTGCCTTATCTTCAGCACTCGTTGAGTATTTGCCATCAACTCACTCACTGGCGTAGATTTAACAAAATAATCCACTGCACCTTTTTTAATACAGCTCACTGCATTTTCTGTGCTATTAGAACCCGTCATAACGACCACATCTTGTTGCGGGTAAAGAAGTAATATCTCTTCCAGTAAGTCTTCGCCAGACTCTTCTGCCAAATAAAGATCAAGTAAAACCAAGTCAATACGATGGCTATTTAATATATCCCGAGCCGTTGCGCTATCTGTTGCCATATAAATCGATTTTTTTGGAGCTACCTTATAACTATTGAGGGTACGGCTAATCCCTTGCATCCACTCTAACTCATCATCAACTAACAGTATTGAGACCATAGTATACGCCTTATGATACTGGGAAAAATAATGATACCGTCGTTCCATTATTCGGTACGCTTTTGATTTCCATATACCCTCCATGTTCCTTGATCAAACGGGATGTAAGTGAAAGCCCAAGCCCAGTCCCCCCACGTTCCTGACGTGTAGTGAAATAGGGGTTGCAGACATTTTTTAATACCTGCTCATCCATACCTATACCCTGATCGCGTAAAACCACTTTGGCATACCCTGTGGTTTTCTCCAAAGAAAAACTGATCGCCTGAGATTTATTCGTCAGCGCATAGCAGGCATTTTGCAGTATATTTATAATCATCTGTTCTATCTGCCCATAGTTGCCAAAAACGGGTGTTTCTGAAGCCGCCTCGAATATAAAGTTATGTGTATGTTTACGAATTAAAAATCGAGTAATGCTGACAGCACTTTTCATGCATTCTGCCAAATCAACCTGGCTATAGTCTTCACTTTGCCTCATCGTGTAGCCGCGTAGTTCATCCACCATAGATTTCATTCTGATCAGAGACTTGGTAACCGCTTCTTTAGCCAGTAAAATTTCCTCTGCATCTTCGGTGTTAGTTTGGTCGGGTATGCATCGTTGTAAATAGTCAAAGTTATGCAGAATACACCCTATTGGGTTATTAATTTCATGAGCGACAACGGACGCCATCTCTCCTAATGCAGAATAGCGACTAGTCATAAACAGCTCATCACGCAAACGAACATTTTCCGTAATGTCATCCACAAAAAGAAGAATATCATTCTGGCCCTCGTAAGGAAAATTGATCGCCAATACTTTCCAGAGTGTATTGTCTTCACCTTCAAGGGAGAACTCGATATTGTTAAACCCGTCCTTTAATCTAGATATATGGTCTACAGCGATGTGAGGAGAAAAGCCGCTATTACCTTCCCGGCTACACCAGCGCACATTACACTGTCTATCTACGATAAACACCAACACGGGAATGCGTAACAGGATAGTTTGCAGGATGCTGGCCAGATCCTGGTACTCTTTTTTTGTGCGACTAAAGCGTGCTCAATTCTTATCCTGCGCTCTATCTCTTCACAGAGCCCCTGGGTTTTTTTACGAACATGCGAGCGTAACGACTTATTCCATAACATCACCAAAATTATCGAAGATGTAAAAATCAGGAAAGTGAAAATTGAAATTCTTTTTAAATTCAGATATTTATACTCTTTTTCTTTATTGATAATGGAATAGTACTCCCCCGTTTTCCAGAGCGTATCCGCCGCTTGGCTCAACTTGGCAAAGTAAGCATTGTCTTTTTTAGGATAAAGCCATAGAGGGTAGGGAATATGGGTTTACTTGCTACAATAAGGTTATGATATTCATCCATAACATGCGATGTACCATCAATAATGGCAAAGTCACCTTCCCCTGCACTTAATGCTTTCAAAGCTCCTCGTTCTGAGGGGTAAGAAATTAATTTAACCTCCCGATTGGCACGTGATAGGCTTTCTGCTGCAACGCTATTCCTTAGCGTTAATACTGTACTGTTATTTAATTGTTCGAGATCATTAATAAATACCGTTCCCTTGCGGCTAATGAGGATTCGGTACTGGATAAATGCGGGCTGCAATGCCAGAAAATCTTCCATTCTTTTGGGGGTCATGGAGGCGGATAAAATGGTTATTTTTCCGTTAAGTAACATCTCGATCATCTGTGACCAAGGATGAGACACAATGGTTAGTTCACACCCCGCCTCACGAACAATCGATTTTAATAGTTCAATATTAATCCCGCGAGCCTTACCATTCTCCATCCATTCATAAGGTTCATAATCATCGTAGACTCCATAGGTAATAGAACAATCCTGAGCAAGTGAAGGCATAGAGGCTACCAGCATCAGAATACCAATATAAAACAAGTTTCTCGGTTTCCAAGCACATCGGCGCACGTTGGCAATACTCAGATTAGCATCGTTGTTTCGCGCTGCTTTTTCCCCAACCTTAGGGTCTCTTAATAATGAGAAAATACCTATAAAACATCCCGTTAAATACATCCGGTTACTCCCTTCCATTGGCAATGTTGCCGCCTGAACTTCAAACCGGAATTTATTGCAATACTCACCGCCATGGCAACACACCATGTCACTTTCCGGCTCTATACATTCAGTTTCCATTTGATAAAGAGGGTATCAGGCCTCCTTGCTTTGTTTTATGTATAAGGGATATAAAAATGTGATGGCTATAACATTATGCCAGTGAGTAAATGCATATCTAACCCAATTTTCCCACCGAAATCACATTATTAAAAACTATTCTTCGTCTCGAGATTATTATCCAGCTAAATGAATAGACCTGCAACAAGAACGAAGCAGGCTTTGGCTGCAAATCCAAAGCCTGCAGTAGCTGCGGCCTCAAGGGCACCGAGCAATGGATCGCCGAGCAGCACATCCAGCCAGACTGCGACTGGCAACATATCACCTTCACGATGCCGCACTTGCTGTGGCCGTTCTTCAATAACAACTGGCCGCTGCTCAACGACCTTTTTCGCTGTGCCACCCGCGCCATGCTCAGGCACGCGCGCAAGCTGGACATCGACGTCGGCATCTTCTGCGCGCTGCACACCTACGGACGCCAGCTCAATCAGCATCCGCACATCCACGCCTCCATTACCCGCGGCGGCCTCGATGTCAAACACGGCGTCTGGCGCGATCTGTTCTTCAAAAAACAGCAGGTTGAAGCCATCTGGCGCGGTGCCGTTATCCGTCTGCTGCGTGCCAGCTACGATCGAGTCAATCCCGGTAAGCTGCCCAACCTCGGTCATATCCGCGATGAGAAACAGTGGAAGCGCTACTGTAAGTATCCCGCTTAAACGAACCATTCACTTTTAGAGATCTTCCGACATACTGAGTATGTTCCCTGAGGAGATCGTCATACGTAAAGCCCGATTCACTGAACACCAGATCATTGCCGTTTTGAAGTCTGTCGAAGTTAGACGTACCGTCAAGGATGTCTGCCGCGAAGCAGGGATATCTGAGGCCTCGTACTACAATTGGAAAGCGAAATTTGGTGGTATGGAAGCGTCTGATATCAAAAAGATGAAAGATCTTGAAGACGAAAACCGGCGGCTGAAACAGATGTTTGCCGAGCTGAGTCTAGAGTGCCAGGCACTCAAAGATGTTATCGAAAAAAGCTTTAAAACCAGCGATAAAGCGTGAGCTCGTCAGCTATCTGACGGCACAGTTTACGATGAGCATACGCCAGGCATGCAGGACGTTATCGCTGAGCAGGACGGTCTATTTTTACCAGCCCGATACCCGGCGCGATGAACCGGTGATCCAGGTGCTGACTGAGCTGGCAGAGCGCTACCCGCGATACGGTTTTAAGAAGCTGTTCCAGTTGCTGCGCAGGCAGGGTAATACCTGGAACTATAAACGCGTTCACCGGATTTACTGCCTGCTGAAACTGAACTTTCGCCGCAAGGGAAAGCAACGTTTGCCAGTACGTAACCCAGCGCCACTGATGACGCCTGAGGCACTTAACCAGAGCTGGTCGATAGACTTTATGCATGATGCGCTGGTCTGCGGCAGACGCTTCCGGACCTTCAACGTGGTGGATGACTTTAACCGCGAAGCCCTCGCAATAGAAATCGATCTGAATATCCCGGGACAGCGGGTGGTCAGAGTACTGGACAGGCTCGTGGCAAACCGGGGTTACCACTGAAACTGCGGATGGACAACGGCCCGGAACTGGTCTCGTTGACGCTGGCGCAGTGGGCTGAAGAGCATGGAGTGATGCTGGAATTTATCAAACCGGGAAAGCCAACGCAGAATGCCTTTATCGAACGGTTTAACCGGACGTACCGGACAGAAATTCTGGATTTTTATCTGTTCAGAACGCTGAATGAAGCACGGGAAATCACGGAACGCTGGCTGAATGAATACAACAGCGAGCGTCCCCATGAATCCCTGAATAACCTGACGCCGGAGGAATACCGGCTGATGGCTGAAAAACCGGAACTCTCAAAAAGTGCGTGGAACTAAAACTGGTGTGCTTACACTGCCAGTAGATTTTAACGGGCAGTAGTAGACAACTGGAAGGGGATAACTTGTTGGCTTTATAAAGCAAAACGGACGTCAGTAGACGTCCGTTTCTAAATGAGTGGTGCCCGGACTCGGAATCGAACCAAGGACACGGGGATTTTCAATCCCCTGCTCTACCGACTGAGCTATCCGGGCAACGGGGCGCATTAAACCGTATTTGGCCTTATGCCGTCAATCGGTTTCTGTCACAAACCCGATCGGTTGCTCTATTTTCAAGCAGAATTTTGCCCACCTCTCTATGCCCGCCAGCTCCTCTCAAGTTCCTCATCCGCTTCGGTAGTCGTTTGAACTGCATGCATCTCTCACCTCAACCAGTTTGACACTATTCCATTAGCGTTACTTTTTCTGATGGTTATTAATAGAACATGTTATTTATTTGTATTTTAAGGCTATTGTTGTTCGCGTTTGTGATCTGTGTAACTTAAATAACATAATTTGAGTGTTATGTTTTTATAGTAACATTTTCGTTCCTGGTCTATTTTGGGGGCGGGT
Source organism: Serratia sp. L9 (assembly GCF_050632285.1). NCBI lineage: Bacteria > Pseudomonadati > Pseudomonadota > Gammaproteobacteria > Enterobacterales > Yersiniaceae > Serratia > Serratia sp. L9. Next base: position 2,037,880 of record NZ_CP192591.1, read on the forward strand.
TGGTAAGGGGAACGTAAAGGTTCACAGATAAATTCGGAGATAAAGTGAAATATATCATAGGGATAATCTGCATTGCTGTTATCTGTGTCTTGGCTCTGCTGGTGAGTAACGATCGTAAAAGCATCCGCTATCGGCCGATTTTTGTGATGTTGGGTTGCCAGTTTGCGATGACCGCATTGCTGCTGAAGACCGACGTGGGCAATAAGGTGATTGGCGTGATCGCCGGGGTATTTGGCCATTTATTGTCTTATGCCAACGAAGGGGTCAATTTTGTGTTTGGTGGTTTGCTGAACAAAGGGGAAATTTCATTCTTTCTTTCCGTTCTGCTGCCGATCGTGTTTATCTCGGCTTTGATTGGCATTCTGCAACACTGGCGTATTTTAGGTTTTATTATCAAGTATATCGGCCTGGCCCTGAGTAAAGTTAACGGCATGGGGCGGCTTGAGTCTTATAACGCCGTCGCTTCGGCGATCCTTGGTCAATCTGAGGTTTTCATCTCGGTTAAAAAGCAGCTCGGCCTGTTGCCGGAACATCGTTTATACACGCTTTGTACGTCTGCCATGTCGACGGTCTCCATGGCAATCGTTGGGGCTTACATGGTGATGCTCGATCCGCGCTATGTGGTGACGGCGCTGGTTCTGAACCTGTTTGGCGGTTTCATCATGGCGTCACTGATCAACCCTTATCAGGTCAAGCCCGAGGAAGACATCCTTGAGGTAGTCGAAGGGGAGAAACAGAGCTTCTTCGAAGTGTTGAGTGAATACATTCTTGATGGTTTTAAGGTGGCGATTATTGTTGGCGCAATGCTGATTGGCTTTATTGCGCTGATCACCATGGCCAACTCGGTATTCACCGCCTTGTTTGGCATCTCCTTCCAAGGGATCCTGGGCTATGTGTTCTCTCCGCTGGCGTTCCTTGTGGGTGTGCCTTGGCATGAAGCGGTGCAGGCGGGTGGCCTGATGGCAACCAAGATAGTCAGTAACGAATTTGTCGCCATGCTCAACCTGTCGCAAGGGGATTTCAATTTCTCTGAACGCACTATGGCGATTATCTCGGTATTCCTGGTGTCGTTCGCCAACTTCTCCTCCATCGGCATTATTGTCGGTGCTATCAAGGCGTTGGATTCCAAACAGGGGAACAATGCCGCCCGCTTTGGCTTGAAACTGCTTTATGGCTCCACGCTGGTCAGCTTCCTGAACGCAGCCGTGGTGGGGTTCTTCTTTTAATCAACAGAGTGCCACATCGGCAGGTTGTGGTTAGACAGCTCTACAGCGAATAGGGAACGTATGATGAAAATGATTTCTCCAATCAAGGTCTCGTTGTTGGCCATGCTGGTCGCAGGCGCGGTGAATGCCGCAACGGTGGATCTCCGCGTCATGGAAACCACCGACGTCCATGGCAACATGATGGATTACGACTACTACAAAGATCAGGCTACGGCGCAGTATGGCCTGGTGAGGGCGGCTTCGTTGATTGATGCCGCCCGTGCGGAGGTGACCAACAGCGTCCTGGTGGATAATGGCGATATTATCCAGGGAAGCCCGATGGCGGATTATGCCGCTGCAAACCTGAAAAAGGGTGATGTGCACCCGGTCTACCAGGCGATGAACACCCTGAATTATGTGGTGGGCAACATTGGTAATCATGAATTCAACTACGGCCTGGATTACCTGCAACTGGCTATCAGCGGTGCCAAGTTCCCGTATATCAATGCTAACGTGTATGACGCCAAGACCAATAAACCTTATTTCAAGCAGTATCTGATCGTGGATACGCCGGTAAAAGACAGCGAAGGCAAAGAACATAAGCTGCGCATTGGCTATATCGGTTTCGTGCCCCCGCAGGTGGTGTTGTGGGATAAGGCAAAGCTGTCGGGCCGGGTGATCACCAAAGATATTACCGAAACGGCCAAGGAACTGGTGCCACAGATGCGCAAGGAAGGGGCGGACATCGTTATTGCCATCGCCCACTCAGGCCTTTCCGCCGATCCTTATAAAGCCCTGGCGGAAAACTCGGTTTACTACCTTTCACAGGTTCCTGGGATCGATGCCATTGCGTTTGGGCACTCCCACGGCATCTTCCCCAGCAAGAACTTTGCCGCTATTCCCGGGGTGAATATTGAACAGGGCACGGTCAATGGCGTGCCAGCCGTGATGCCGGGCCACTGGGCGGATCATCTTGGGGTGATCGATCTGGTGCTGGAAGGGGAAACCAACAACTGGAAGGTGGTTTCCAGCCGTACAGAGGCCAGGCCAATCTTTGACAAGAAGAATGACAAGTCACTGGTGGATGCCAAGGTTATGTTGGTGAAAACGCTGGAGCAGGCGCATGACGACACGCGCAAGTTCGTTAACAAGCCTATCGGCACCATCGCCGAAGATACCAACACCTATCTGGCTCTGGTTCAGGACTCTTCAGCAATCCAGATTATCCGTGCAGCCCAGAAAGCCTATGTTGAGCATTATATTCAGGGCGATCCCGATCTGGCCGATATCCCGGTGATTTCAGCGGCTGCCCCGTTCAAGGCGGGGGGCAGGAAAAACGATCCGGCGGCCTTTGTCGACATGCGCAAAGGGCCTTTGAGCTTCCGTAATGCAGCCGATCTTTACCAGTATTCCAATACGCTGGCAGCCGTGAAAGTGAAGGGTAGCGATCTGAAGGAGTGGCTGGAATGCTCTGCCGGTATGTATAACCGGATTGACGTCAACACGGATAAACCCCAGCCATTGCTAAACTGGGAAGGCTTCAGGGCGTACAACTTCGACATGTTTGACGATCTGAGCTATCAGATTGATGTCACCCAGCCTGCCCGTTATGACGGTGACTGTAACCTGATCAACCCACAAACACAGCGTATCAACGCGTTGACCTATAAAGGCAAGCCGCTGGAGGCTGATGCGCCATTCCTGGTGGCGGTGAACAACTACCGGGCATTTACCGGCAAGTTTGCCGGCACTGGCGAGAAGAGCGTGGTGATCTCCTCACCGGACGAAGTGCGGACCATTGTTGCCAGCTATATCAGTGAGCAAACCAAGCAGCATGGCGAATATAAGCCGCAGGTAATTAACAGCTGGCGGATCGCGCCTATTTCCTCGGATAAAAAACTGGATATTCGCATTGAAACGTCCCCTAGCCAAAATGCGGCTGCCTATATCAAACAGGCTGCCCAGCACCCGATGGAACTGATTGAAAAAGACGATATCGGTTTTGCTGTTTATAAAATTGATTTGCAGAAATAAAGCGTAGAGGAAAGACAATGAGAATGGTTGATATCATCGCCAAAAAGCGCGATGGAAAAGAACTGACGACGCAAGAAATTGAGTTTTTTGTTAATGGCTACACCCAGGGAGATATTCCGGATTATCAGGCCAGTGCATTGGCAATGGCGATATTTTTCCAGGATATGAACGATCGTGAACGTGCCGATCTGACTATGGCGATGGTGAACTCCGGCGATGTCATTGACCTTTCAGCTATCGAAGGTGTCAAGGTGGACAAACACTCTACCGGCGGCGTTGGTGATACGACAACGCTGGTGCTGGCACCTCTGGTGGCGGCGCTGGATATCCCGGTGGCGAAGATGTCTGGCCGTGGCCTGGGGCATACCGGTGGCACTATCGATAAGCTGGAGGCGGTAGCCGGTTTTCATGTGGAAATCTCCAGCGAGCAGTTTATTGAGCTGGTTAACCGCGACAAGGTGGCGGTGATTGGGCAGACCGGTAATTTAACTCCGGCAGATAAAAAGCTGTATGCGTTACGTGACGTAACCGGCACCGTGAATTCCATTCCATTGATCGCCGGTTCGATCATGAGCAAGAAGATTGCCGCAGGCGCCGATGCCATCGTGCTGGATGTGAAAACCGGCGCCGGTGCATTTATGAAAACCACCGAAGACGCGGTTGAACTGGCCACCGCAATGGTGCGCATTGGCAACCACGTTGGCCGTAACACCATGGCGGTGATTTCCGATATGTCACAACCGCTGGGTTATGCCATCGGCAACTCGCTGGAAGTGAAAGAGGCCATAGACACACTGCGTGGTGAAGGCCCGGAGGATCTGACTGAACTGGTAATGCAACTGGGCAGCCAAATGGTGGTATTGGCGAAAAAGGCCGACTCTTTACCGGCTGCGCGCGCGATGCTCGAAGCAGTGATCCGTAACGGCAAGGCGTTAGCCAAATTCCGCGATTTCCTGGCTAACCAGGGGGGCGATGCTTCGATGGTGGATCATCCAGAGAAGTTGCCACAGGCCAAGTACCTGATTGAAGTCCCTGCTCAACAGGCCGGCGTCGTCGCTGATATCGTAGCCGATGAAATCGGCGTGGCGGCGATGCTGCTGGGGGCCGGGCGCGCAACCAAAGAAGATGATATCGATCTGGCCGTTGGCCTGATGATGCATAAAAAAGTCGGCGATCGGGTAGCAATTGGCGATTCACTGGTGACGATCCATGCTAACCGCCAGGAAGTGGCGAGCGTGATGGAGAAAATCTACGCCAGCATCACCATTGCTGATAAAGCCCAAGCGCCTAAGCTGATCCATACCATTATTACCGCATAAATGTTTAACCGGCTTTCCCCTGCCTGCAGGGGAAGCCTATAAATTCTGATTATTAAACTAAATACTCTCTGGATTATTAAATAGAAAACAGGATGTTTCTATGAATAAAATAAAACAACGTAAAATCAATAAACCGTTGGCGCTGCTTTCGCTTTTATTTTCTTTGCCGGTATGGGCCGAGCAAATTAAAGTAAATAATAGCGGTAGCCTTTTTTATAATGTGATTAACGATAGCCACGCAGATCTCTCTTTCCGTAATGTGTTTAAAAACCTGAGCACGCAGGATTATGGTCAACGTTCCAATCAGACCGCCTGGGGGCAGGGGATCACCCTTGATTATCAGTCCGGCTATTTCGCCGATATGTTGGGGGTTGATGCCTCTTACTATGGCGTGGTGAAACTGGCAGCCAGCGATGATTTCTGGGGCCGCAGCGTGTTGTATAACGACAATGGTCAGGCTAAAGGCTTCAATAAAATCGGCCAGATCTTTCTGAAAGGTCGTTTGGGGGATGAAGACACTTATTTACACCAGTATTACGGTTGGCAACAGATTAAAAAATGGGGCGCACTGAATAATTCAACACGCGCTATTCCCAGCACTTACCTTGGCTGGCGTGGCGAGGCCGCAAGTGGGCCTTTACGGGTTCGCGGTGCCTATGTCACCCGTTATAGTGACAGGGATTCGCCAGATAAAATTCATTTCCGCACCGCAGATAAAAAAGAGATTAACAGCATCGCTACCGGCGAGTTGAGCTATAGCGCTCACGGTTATAGTGCGCTCTATTTCCTGGGGGAGAGCCATAACTATCTGCAACGCCACGGTGTGGAGTTGGGCTGGCAGCCAGCTTTCCTGGCAGAACAACGCTTTAAGCTGGCTAGCCAGTGGTATTACAACCATGGCCTGGAAGATTGGACACGCATGTCCGCCAGCAGCAAAACGTTCGATAACAATGCCTATCACGCCGCGCTTAACGCTGAATGGCGGGCCGATCGCTGGAAGCATAAAGTTGGCGCGTCTTACACTCGCGCATCGCTCTCTGGCGGGTTAGGGCGCTTTGAGTGGCACCTGGCCAAACACAGCCGGGGGACCTTTAACTCGATGGCCGACAGCTGGGGTAACGACTACGTTGGCGATAAGGAGAAAATGCTGGCCTGGACGTTTGGCTATGCCGTTTTACCCGAAATTGAGCTGGGGATGGTGACTAACTATGGCTGGGGCATGAAATATCAGGGCCAGAAGATCGACCGTGGCGAAACCCTGGTATATACCCGTTGGACGCCATCACAACCCGCGCTGAAAAATCTGGCTGTGCAGCTATCTGGTGGCCCATCCTGGAACTTCCAAAGCCAGCACAATCAACCAAAAATGACTTCGGACGGTAAACCTATGCGGGCGCAGAACCATTCAATTGAGCTACAGGTGGATTATAAGCTCAACCTGTTCTGACTGGAGGATACCCCTCTCCCTGTGGGAGAGGGGACCGTAACGAGCTGGCCCTCAGCCCCGGCGCAATGGCGATACTGCTTAATTTCTGCCTGTGGTGTGATGGAACTGTGCAGTGCGGCTCCTCAATGCCCAATCTAACCACGACGCCGTGCAGCCCCCTCTTATTTTGAGAGAGGTTGGGGAGAAAGACAGATAATTATTTTTATTTTACAATTGGTTATGGGTGTTTTTGCAGGCTGAGGTTATCCGCGGATTGCAGCTTGAACCGACCAAAAAAACGTGTAATCATTGCGCAATACCCCCTCAACATAGTCAGAGGATCACAAGCATGGCTGGTTTTGTTACCCAAGCGCGGTTGCGCACCAGACATCTGATGATGCCATCCCTCTGCCGTTCTGTTCCCCATACGTTCTTTATACGATTACCGCTGCCCACTATGCGGTAAAGCTATCTGATGCTCGCTGTTAGGCATTATTAAAAATAGAGCTGCGGCTCTGATTTTACTGATGTCTATCGGACGCTGCCGATCCCAGTCCCCGATAGTAGTCTGATGCTCATTTGCATCGGTCAGTCATGGTTGCGCCTTGGCTCATCACTTTGCCGGGGTACCTGTGGGTATCTCATCATGTGCTTTGTGGCACGCCCTCATCCTTAACCGTTTGAGAGTCAGCATTATGAAAGAATTGAAAATAGCAACGAGCGCCAGCCTGGAGACCAGCATCGAAACCTTGCGCCAGATAGTGCGCGTGGAGCAGACGGATTATACCGATGTGGCGGCGGCCGTGGTCTCCGTTAGCGATGTGAATGCCGGGATCCTGGATAGGCTGAAAGTGACCGGTTTTGATATCCCAACGTTTGTTGCTGTTGAGGGGGACGAGTCTCTTTCCCCGGATCACCTGCCGTTGATCACCGGGGTATTTGCACTTTCCGCCGCCACCAAAGCATTTTATATGGCCCAGTTGGAAGCCGCTGCCGATGCCTATGAGCAGGCGCTGTTACCCCCGTTTTTTAAAACGCTGAAAACCTATGTGGAAATGAAAAACTCGACCTTTGCCTGCCCTGGGCATCAGGGCGGTGAGTTTTTCCGTAAACACCCGGCTGGGCGCAAGTTTTTTGAGTTTTACGGCGAGACGGTTTTCCGTTCAGATATGTGTAATGCCGATGTGAAGCTCGGCGATCTGTTGATCCACGAAGGTTCGGCCAAAGATGCGCAAAAACACGCCGCGAAAGTGTTCAATGCCGACAAAACCTACTTTGTATTAAATGGCACCTCAGCATCCAATAAAGTGGTGACCAATGCCCTGCTGACGCGTGGCGATCTGGTGCTGTTTGATCGTAACAACCATAAATCTAACCATCACGGCGCACTGATCCAGGCTGGTGCCACGCCGGTATACCTGGAAACCGCCCGTAACCCGTTTGGTTTTATCGGCGGTATTGATTCACGGTGTTTTAATGAAGCCTATCTTCGCGATCAGATCCGTGAAGTGGCGCCAGAAAAAGCCAATGCGGCGCGTCCTTTCCGGTTGGCGATTATCCAGCTCGGCACCTATGACGGCACGATTTATAACGCCCGGCAGGTGATCGATACCATCGGTCATTTATGTGATTACATCCTGTTTGATTCTGCCTGGGTGGGTTACGAAGGCTTTATTCCGATGCTGAAGGAGTGTTCGCCGCTGCTGTTGGAATTGGACGAACACGATCCGGGTATTTTTGTCACCCAATCGGTGCATAAGCAGCAGGCCGGGTTCTCGCAGACTTCGCAGATCCACAAAAAAGACGATCATATCAAAGGCCAGAAACGCCACTGCAACCACAAGCATCTCAACAATGCGTTTATGTTGCATGCTTCTACCAGCCCTTTCTATCCGCTGTTTGCTGCGCTGGATGTCAACGCCAAGATGCATGCCGGTGCTGCTGGCCGCCGTATGTGGATGGAGTGTGTCAAGCTGGGGATCGAAGCACGCAAACAGCTGCTGGCGCGCTGCTCGTGGCTCAAGCCTTTTATTCCGCTGCAGGTGGCCGGTAAAGACTGGCAGGATCATGATACCCATCTGATCGCCAACGATGTGCGCTTCTTTAATTTTGTGCCGGGCGAGAAATGGCACGGGTTTGAAGGTTACGCCAAAGATCAGTATCTGGTGGATCCCTGCAAGTTGCTGCTTACTACACCGGGCATTGATGCGGCTACCGGCCAATACACCGAGTTCGGCATACCGGCGACCATACTGGCCAACTTCCTGCGTGAGAACGGCATCGTGCCGGAGAAGTGCGATCTCAATTCGATCCTGTTCCTGCTCACCCCGGCAGAGAATCAGGCGAAAATGGATCATCTGGTGGATATGCTGGTGCAGTTCGAGCGTTACGTTGAGCAGGATGCCCCGTTAAGTGAAGTGCTACCGACGGTCTATCGCAAGAATCATCAGCGTTATCAAGGCTACACCATTCGCCAGCTGTGCCAGGAAATGCACGATCTGTATGTCAGCTTTGATGTTAAACAACTGCAAAAGGAGATGTTCCGCCAGGCGCACTTCCCTGCGGTGGTCATGAACCCGCAAGATGCCAACGTTGAGTTTATTCGCGACAACGTCGAGCTGGTGCCGATTGGCCAGGCTGCGGGGCGTATTGCGGCAGAAGGGGCCTTGCCTTATCCACCGGGGGTGCTGTGCGTGGTACCCGGCGAAGTGTGGGGTGGGGCGGTGCAGCGCTACTTCCTGGCGCTGGAAGAAGGTATCAACCGCTTACCGGGTTTTTCACCTGAGTTGCAGGGCGTATACATTGAGAAGAAAGACCACGGCTGGAAACGGATTTTTGGTTATATGATCAAGCAGTGAAAACCAAGGGCACCGAAAGGTGCCCTTGGTTTATGACTAAAGTAGTTATCAACGCCAACGTGGTCAGCCCTGCAAATAGCCCGAATTTTAACCTATTATCGTAGATCGCCAGTAAATACGATAAACCGGCTAAAATAACCACTGAAGTTAGTGAAATAAATTTCCATGGCCGCTTCGATCTTGCGTATGCGTTGGCTGATGCAGAGTAAGAAGCCGGCGGATTTCTCCCCGGCTCCTATGATTAACCTGCGATTCACTTTCAAAGGCGGTGAAAATTAATTCTCCCCGCCAGAAGTGACACGTTACCTGGTTATCTTCTGCGGTAGTTTTTCTGCGCGTTGTTGACCTTCACCAGATAGCGGCGTGATTCACTTGCCGGGTGCTTGGTGGTCAGGGTCTGATAAACATCGCCAGGCTGCATACCGTTGATGATGGTTACTGCACGGGCCTTGTCGCTGTTGAATACCCGCAGCACGCTGCCAGCCCCACCGTTATAGGCGGTGATCACCGCGTAGCGGCGTGAGGTCGGGTTCTGAATGCCACCCAGATAGTTGTTCTGCAAGATGGCCAGATAGGCAGTACCGGCGTCGATGTTATTCTCCGGATCGAACAGGTAGCTGCGGCTTGGCGTGCCCCATTTCCCTTTCATCTGGAACACATCTTTCCCCGCTGTATGTTGCACTACCTGCATCAGGCCCAACGCATCGGAGCCACTTACCGCATAAGGGTTGAAGCTGGATTCGGTCTGCATGATCGCCAGGATCAGCGATTCTTCGATGCCGTATTTCTCAGAAGCCTGGCGAACCATGGGCAGATATTTGTGCGCACGTTTATCCAGGTGGTTAGGCACCAGTTGAATGGTCACCGAATAGATCACATGCAGGCCCGAAGTGCGCCGTTGTAATTTGTTTTGCAGCAGATAGTCGGCGAAGTGCGCCGCGCGCCATTCCCAGCGGATTGGCTGACCATTATTATCCAGTACCTGGCCGTACAGGAACGGCTCTTTACTGATCTGGATATCATTGGCGTCAGAATAGAGGTCGATAGAACCCGGATCCTCACCCATCAGCAAGGTGCTGATCACCGCCTGGCGCAGGTGGGCTGCAGGATCGGTGGTGGCGATGGTTTCGACCGTGATGGTGCCCGAATCAAAGTTGATATGGCTGCGGGTCTGATACTGATCGGTGTATTTGACGTAGTCTTTTGGCCCGGCGATCAGAACTTCGCTCAGCCCCCAGATATTCTCGATGTTGTGGGCAAACTGGCCCATCAAAATTTCGAAGCCGTTGGTGTCTTTGACGTAGGCTTCATTGACCACTTCATCTTTTTTGCCGGAACAAGAGAGCAGCAAAGGCGCTATCACTAGCAACGCTAAAATTTTCTTCATCTTAAAGCCGTATACGCGAGGGATTTTCAGGGAATAGGGCCAGCGCCTGGCCCAAAAACATTATTCGCTTGGTGGCGTATAGCCTTCGATATGGACATCCTGCCCTTCGAACAGGAATTTGATCATCTCTGCTTCCAGCAGTTTGCGATCGTCAACGTTCATCATATTGAGTTTTTTCTCATTGATCAGCATGGTCTGCTTTTTCATCCACTCTCCCCAGGCCTCTTTGGAGATCTCGTTGTAGATGCGTTTGCCGATATCACCCGGGTAGAGCTGAAAGTCCTGACCGTCGGCGTCACGTTGCAGGAAAGTACAAAAAATGGTTCTGCTCATGCTAATTCCTCGTCTATGGCGCGGTTGCCAAATAATCCTGGTTGGATCGGGGGCTGTTTCGCCAACTGCTGTAGCAGGCGCTCGACAGGCGCAGCCAGCCCGACCGATGGTGGCTGCGTTAAGTTATACCAGAGACCGGCACCCTCATCCATTGCGCAGCCTGCTTTGTCGATGTTCAGCCACATAGGCACAATATCCAGATGGAAATGGCTGAAAGTGTGGCGGAATGCGGTCAACTGCTCCGGGGGTTGCCTTTCAGGGCGTGTTGCTGCAACCAGAGCTCCAGATCTATCCGGGTGCTGAACTGAGGGAAACAGAATAATCCCCCCATAAACCGACGCCGGGGCGCTGTTCCAGCCAGACGTTGTCACCCTGTTGCAGCATCATGAAGTAGGCGGTTTTTTCGGGCAGAGTCTGTTTGGGTTTTTTGCCCGGATAGCTGGCCCAACTGCTGTTACCGTTGGCAATGCAGCCAATATTGAGCGGGCAAAGCTCACATTTGGGTTTGCTGCGGGTGCAGACCATTGCCCCCAGATCCATCATCGCCTGGTTGAATTGGCCGACACCCTGCGCTGGTGTGACTTCTTCACTGATTTGCCACAGGCGGTTCTCCACCTCTTTTTTACCCGGCCAACCGGCTACCGCATAACAGCGGGCCAGTACGCGCTTGACGTTGCCGTCAAGGATTGGGTAGTGCTGCCCCTGGGCCAGAGAGAGAATGGCACCGGCGGTTGAACGGCCCACGCCAGGTAGATCGACGATTTCTTCAAAGGTTGTCGGGAACTCACCGCCGTGCTGTGAGACAATAGCCTGAGCCGCTTTATGCAAGTTTCTGGCGCGGGCGTAGTAACCTAACCCGGTCCACAGATGCAATACTTCATCCAGCGGCGCTTCGGCGAGGGCTCGCACGTTGGGAAAACGTGTCATAAATCGCTGAAAATAAGGAATAACGGTGGCAACCTGAGTCTGTTGCAACATGACCTCAGAAAGCCATACCTGATAAGGCGTTTTATCAAGTTGCCATGGCAGCGTTTTGCGGCCATAGAGTTGGTACCAGTCAAGCACTACGTGCGAGAACTGTTGTGCTTGCATCATAAGTTAGTTCGCTATCCGGCGGATATTTGATGCGCGATTGCAGCATAGTGTGATGGGTGCTGTAAACCGGAACTTTCCGGCAAGCGGGGTGATGAACGCTTGCCAAACCAAGGTATCTTTGCATAATGCGCGTTTCCCTAATTGGCAGCCAAACAGACAGAAAGCACTATGATTAATGACGTCATCTCTCCGGAATTTGATGAGAACGGCCGCGCAATGCGCCGTATCCGCAGTTTTGTTCGCCGCCAGGGGCGGTTGACCAAAGGCCAGCAGCAGGCGCTGGACAACTATTGGCCGGTGATGGGCGTGGAATATCAGGCTGAACCTGTCGATATCGCCACTCTGTTTGGCCGTGAAGCGCCAACCGTCCTGGAGATTGGTTTTGGTATGGGGGCCTCGCTGGTCACCATGGCAGGCAACAATCCGCAGCAGAACTTTCTGGGGATTGAAGTTCATTCGCCGGGCGTGGGTGCCTGCCTGGCTGATGCCCATGAGGCCGAACTGAGCAACCTGCGGGTAATGTGCCATGATGCCGTAGAAGTGCTGCAGAATATGATCCCGGACGCTTCACTGGCGATGGTGCAGTTATTCTTCCCGGATCCGTGGCACAAAGCGCGCCACAACAAACGCCGCATCGTACAGACGCCGTTTGTTGAACTGGTGCAGCGCAAATTGAAAGTGGGCGGCGTATTCCATATGGCCACCGACTGGCAGCCTTACGCGGAACATATGCTGGAAGTGATGAACAGCACTGCGGGGTATCGTAATCTTTCCGAGAGCAATGATTACGTACCACGCCCGGACTCCCGTCCGTTGACAAAATTTGAATTACGTGGCCAGCGTCTGGGACATGGCGTTTGGGATTTGATGTTTGAGAGGATGGAATAATGGCTAAGAACCGTAGTCGTCGTTTACGTAAAAAATTGCATATTGAAGAGTTTCAGGAAATGGGCTTCTCCGTTGCCTGGCGTTTTGCTGAAGGTACTGCCGTTGAGGATATCGACAGCACGCTGGATGCGTTTATCGATGAAGTGATCGAGCCAAACGGTATGGCATTTGATGGCAGCGGTTACCTGCAGTGGGAAGGCCTGATCTGCCTGCAGCAGATTGGCAATTGCACCGATGAACAACGTGAGCTGGTCAAAAACTGGCTGGAAGCACGCAAGCTGAGCGAAGTGAAGGTCAGCGAACTGTTCGATATCTGGTGGGATTGATTGCGCCAAAGGTGCTTTAACGGCACCTTAGACTGCTGGAAAACGCCCAAAAACGTGGTTTTCGGGTGTTCGGCGGCGTTCAAAAGACAGAATCCTTGGTTTTTATTAACTCTGAAACGGAGTTTTTAACCTCAGGGGGACTTTGTTACCGTTCAGAGGTGCCTCAATGGCACCTTTGTTTTATCTGGAGTATCAGCGCGGTGTTAACAACATTGGATAACACATTGCTGGATGAGATCCTGCAACAGGTGCGCCCATTGATTGGCCAGGGCAACGTCGCAGACTATATCCCCGCGTTGGCGGAAGTGGCCGCCGATCGTCTGGCGATTGCCGTTTGCACCGTCGATGGTGAAATGTTTCAGGCCGGGGATGCCAGCGAGCGTTTTTCGATCCAGTCAATCTCCAAGGTATTGAGCCTGACGTTGGCACTGGCGCGCTATCAGGAAAGTGAAATCTGGCAGCGTGTAGGGAAGGAGCCATCAGGCCTGCCGTTTAATTCGTTGCTGCAACTGGAAATGGAGCAGGGCAAGCCACGTAACCCGTTTATCAACCCAGGGGCGCTGGTGGTATGCGATATGCTCCAGACCCGTCTCAGCGCACCTAAGCAGCGCATGTTGGAAGTGGTGCGCCAACTGGCAGGCGAAGACAGCCTCGCCTATGATTCGCGGGTGGCCCGCTCCGAATTTGAACACTCCGATCGCAACGCCGCCATCGCCTATCTGATGAAGTCGTTCGGTAACTTCGAAAATGATGTACTGACTGTGCTGCAAACCTATTTCCATTACTGCGCATTACGCATGAACTGCGTGGAACTGGCCCGCAGCTTTGTCTATCTGGCCAATCAAGGGCGGGCACTCAGCGGCGAGGCGGTGATCACCCCGTTGCAGGCCCGCCAGATTAACGCCCTGATGATGACCAGCGGTATGTATGATGGGGCTGGCGAATTCGCCTACCGGGTTGGCATGCCGGGCAAGTCTGGGGTGGGTGGGGGGATTATCGCTATAGTTCCTGATGAACTGTCGATTGCCGTCTGGTCGCCTGAGCTGGATGCGTCTGGTAATTCATTGGCGGGAACTGCGGCACTGGAACTGTTGTCTCAACGTATCAGCCGTTCGATTTTTTAACCCCATCGCGGATGTTGGTGGAAGGGAGTCAGGAGAAATTATGTTAAAGAGAACCGGGTTGGCGTTACTGTTGTTGACTGCTTCGCAAGCGCATGCCGAATATCAGTGCAGCGTTAAACCCCAGGACGATGTGATTATCAGCCCGCAGAACGTGCAAGTGGTGGGTGCCAGCGGGAACCTGCAAATTTCTGCCGATGGTGATGTGACGCGTAACGGGCAGGCGGTTAACCTAAACGACACCCAGCGCCAGAAGGCGTTCAGTTACCAGAGCGCGTTGCGTAAAGATTTGCCCTGGATCGATCAGGGTGCGCAGCAGCATCTGGAAAAGGCACGGGTAGCGCTGGATAAAGTGATCGTTCAGCAACTGGGCAGCGACAGCAACGTGCGTAATCGCCTGACCACGCTTAACGAGCAGCTTAAGCAGCAGATGAACCGTATTATTGAGCACCGCAGCGATGGCCTGACATTCCACCATAAGGCTATCGATCAGGTTGAACAGGATGGCCGCAATATCGTGCAGCAAAGCATGGGAGGGGTGTTGCAAGACAGCCTGAACGAAATGGGTGTCAGGCAGGTTGCCAACAGCAATGGTAATCCGCTGCAGGCGATTATGGGTAATCTGGGCGGGCTGCAACAGGCTATCAAGAATGAATGGAACAATCAGGAGCAGGAATTCCAGAACTTTGGCCGCGATGTCTGTAACCGCGTCACTGCTCTGGAAACTCAGCGTAAGGATCTGCTTAAGGCGTTGAATTGACGCTTTGGTTTACACATTGATTCGATGTTTATAACGAGCGGGGTTCACATGATGAACCCCGTTTTTTATTCCTCCGGCAGGAACAATTCCAGCAGCGAATTGAGGAACAGTTTGCCATGCTCGGTGATCTGCCAATATGCCGCTGTCTCTTCCAGATAACCTTTGGCGAGTGCCTGATCCAATGGTGCGCGGATCACGCTTTCATCCAGCCCTGTATAGTGGGTGAACTCGCTGCGTGGTGCGGCTTCCAGCAGGCGGAAGCGGTTCATAAAGAATTCGAAGGGCCGATCGTGCGCCGCAACTTCATGTAACTTGTCCCGGTACTCACCACGCATAAAACCGCGTGGATGCTTGGTTTTGGCGGTGCGCAGAATGCGCCCGTCGGCAAAGGTCAGCTTACCGTGTGCCCCACAACCAATCCCCAGATAATCCCCGAAGCGCCAGTAGTTCAGGTTGTGCTGGCATTGATAGCCCGGTTTGGCATAGGCGGAGGTTTCATATTGTTGGTAGCCGGCAGCACTCAGCAATTCATGACCGCGCTCGAAAATATCCCACAGCGCATCATCGTCCGGCAGCACCGGCGGGCGTGAGCTGAACAGGGTATTTGGCTCGATGGTGAGCTGATACCACGACAGATGAGGTGGGTTCAGGGCAATGGCCTGGCGCAGATCGTCCAGCGCTTCCTCCAGCGACTGGTCTGGCAGGCCGTGCATCAGGTCGAGGTTAAAACTGCGCAGGCCGAGACCGGTTGCCAGTTGTGCCGCGCGTTTGGCCTCTTCCGGGCCGTGAATCCGCCCCAGACGGGTTAATTTCTCTGCACTAAAGCTCTGCACGCCAATCGAGATGCGATTCACCCCGGCGCGTTGGTAGCCGCTGAAGCGATCGGCCTCCACGGTGCCAGGGTTGGCCTCCATGGTGATCTCTGCATCGTCGGCAACCTTGATGCGCGAGCGCACACCATCCAGCAAGGCTTGCATGGCTTCTGCGCTCAGCAGGCTTGGTGTACCGCCGCCGATAAAGATGGTACTGATTTCACGCCCGCTGGCGAGCGGCAAATCGGCATCCAGATCGGCAAGCAGATGATCAACATATTCCTGATGCGGTACTTCGCCCTTTAGGGCATGCGAGTTGAAATCGCAGTACGGGCATTTTTGCACGCACCAGGGAATATGGATGTACAGGCTGAGTGGCGGCAGTTGCAAGGCTTTAGCTGGCATTACGCATCGCTTCCAGCATCAGCTTCAACGCTTTGCCACGGTGTGAGACGGCGCTTTTCTCTGCTTTGGTCAGTTCCGCGGCAGTGCAGCCCAGTTCTGGTACGTAGAAGATCGGATCGTAACCAAAGCCACCGGCACCGGCAGATTCAAAGGCAATCTCACCGGCCCAACTGCCGTGGAAGACCAGCGGTGTCGGGTCTTCCGCATGGCGCATATAAACCAGTACACAATGGAATTGAGCGCCACGTTTGCCTTGTGGCACGTCTTGCAGCGCCACTAACAGCTTATCCAGATTCTGCTGATCGCTGGCTTCCAGGCCAGCATAGCGGGCGGAGTAAATCCCCGGCGCGCCGCCCAAGGCATCTACAGCCAGGCCCGAATCGTCAGCAATGGCAGGCAGGCCCGTGATCTGCGCCGCATGGCGGGCTTTAAGGATAGAGTTTTCAATAAACGTCAGGCCGGTTTCTTCGGCAGAATCAACGCCAAGCTCGGTTTGTGCCACCACGTCCAGGCCGAAATCGGCCAGCAGATCGGCGAGTTCACGCACTTTGCCGGGGTTTCCGGTGGCAAGAACGACTTTTTGCATAATGATTACCTTGAAAATTATTCGCTAAGCGCCGCGATCACGGCAGGGATCTGTTGCGGGTTGATGATGCGTAACTGCTTATGCCGCCCCAGTTCGCCTTTCTCAATGATCACGTTACTTTTCGCCACCCGGAACTGCTTGGCGATAAATTTGATCAGATGGGTATTGGCCTGGCCATCAACCGGCGGAGCCGTGATGGCGACTTTTATTTCGTCGCCATGCAGGCCAATTATCTGGTCGCGGCTGGCTTTCGGCTGAATATAAAGCCTGATAACCAGCCCGTCCAGCACCGGGGTTACTGCACTCACAGCAGGAACCAGATCTCGCCAAACAGATCCATCCCCAGGTAGTTGATTAGATACAGGATCAGGATCACCACCATGGCGGAGAAATCAATGCCGCCCATTGCCGGGATCACGCGGCGGATCGGTGACATCAACGGCTCGGTGAGCTGATACATCACATAATCGATCGGGCTGCGGCCCTGGCTGATCCAGCTCATCAGTGCCCGAATGATCATCACCCAGAAGATCAGGTAACCGGCGGATTTGATCAGCGAAATCAGACCAAATAGCAGGTTATAGGGGCTCAATGAGATGGTACCGCTTTGGATCAGCAGCAACAGCGGGTATTTGATGGTCATCAGCAGAAACGCCAGCAGCAAAGAAGCGCTGTCAACTGGCCCCATTGAGGGAATGATCCGGCGCAACGGGCCAACGATCGGCTGGGTGATTTTAACCACGAACTGTGAGAACGGGTTATAAAAGTCGGTACGTGTCAGCTGCATCCAGATACGCAGCAACAGCACCATCACGTAAATATCAACAACGGTCTTGACCAGGAAAGTCAGCGTTAGCATGTAAGTTACCTTTCTCCTTAACTCTTGGTGATGCCCTTGGTTTTTCGAGTTGCCGTAGCAACCGCAAAATCACTGGCTGTCATTTAAAATAATTTTTCCATTTCCTGTGCACGGGCAACGGCAGCCTGCATTGCCTTGGCGACGGTCTCCGGCAGTTGTTGTTCGTTGAACACGCGTATTGCCTCGGCGGTGGTTCCCCCTTCGATGTCACCTGTTCACGTAGCCTGGCCAAGGATATTTCCGGGTTGGCGGCGGCCAGCGCGGCGGCGCCGATAGCAGCCTGTTGCACCAGCTCACGTGCTGCGTGGCTGCTAAAGCCCATACGTTCGGCTTCCTGCTGCATGGCATCCATAAACAGGAAGAAATAAGCTGGTGCGCTGCCTGCGGCGGCAATCACCCCATTGATGCCTTTTTCGTCATCTACCCAGCAGACTTTACCGACGGAGCTCATCAGTTCGCTGGTGTAATCGCGATCCTGTTGGTTAACCTGTGCAGGTGCAAACAGCCCACTCATCCCTTTACCGACCAATGAAGGTGTATTGGGCATGATGCGCACGATATTCAACTGTTCACCGAGCATTTGATAGAAGCGACTGACCAGAATACCGGCGGCGATCGACAGCACCAGTTTACCTGAGAAGTCGACCTGCTCTTGTAAGGGTTGGCAGACTTGCTCCATTAACTGCGGTTTAACTGCCAGCACCACCACATCGGCTTCTTGCGCACAGGTGATATTGTCTGCGCTGCTGATAACGCCATAGTCGGCGGCCAGGGCATCACGATTGTTTGGCGATGGTGCGCAAACGCTGATGGATTTTGCTGGATAGCCCCCGGCTACCAGACCGGCGATGATAGCGCGTGCCATGTTACCGGCACCAATAAAGGTAATCTTGCGATGTTGCATCCCATTCCTCGTTATTTGTTTGTGCTTGCCGAGTAGTCACGGGCACCAAAAATTGCGGTACCGATGCGCACCATGGTGCTGCCAGCGACTATTGCCGCAGGCATATCGTCCGTCATGCCAATCGACAGCGTATCCACCTGTGGGTAGCGCTGTTTAAGTGCCTGAAAGGCATCGTTCATCTGGCCAAATACCGCCAGTTGGCGCTGATAATCGCTTTCCGGTGCCGGGATCGCCATCAGCCCACGCAAAGTGAGATTGGGCAGGGTGGCGACCGCTGCGGCCAGCATTGGCAACTCGCTTATCACAATGCCAGATTTACTCTGTTCGTCACTGATATTTATTTGGATCAGTACGTTAAGCGGTGGCATCTCTGCCGGGCGCTGATCGTTCAGGCGCTGGGCAATCCGCTGGCGATCAAGGGTATGACACCAGGCAAAATGCTCCGCCACCAATTTGCTTTTATTGGATTGCAATGGGCCGATAAAGTGCCATTCCAACCCGGCACCTTCTGGCCGTTGGGCAAAATACTGGATCTTGTCCACACCTTCCTGCACGTAGTTTTCACCGAAAGCGCGCTGGCCTGCGGCGATGGCTTCTGCGATCGCCTCCACAGGTTTGGTTTTGCTGACTGCAAGTAATGTCACGTCTTCTGGAATACGTGCGCAGCTCTGAGCTGCCGCGTCAATACGGCTCCTGACATCCTGCAGGTTCTGTTGGATAGTGCTCATAGTTAACCCGGGAGATTGATATGGATATCGATGAATTTGTGGCTCTTAGTGTAAAGCATAATGCTTCCGATCTGCACCTTTGTGCCGGTCATCTGCCAATGTTACGCATTGATGGGGAACTGAGGGCGGCGGAGGGCGGGGAAAGGGTCTCGCCACAACAGATGGAAACAGGGTGCAAATCGCTGCTGACAGCGGGGATGTGGCAGCAATTGCAACAGGCTGGGCAGTGTGATCTGACATTGGTGTTGGCCGGGGGGAACCGGCTGCGCGCCAATTTCTTTTTGCAAAATGGCGGCATTTCTATTGCCATGCGCAGGATAGCCCGCCAGTGTCCGACTCTCGCCGAATTGTTCACACCGGAAATTATCCCGGCACTTTTGCAACGGGAGGATGGTTTGATACTGGTTACCGGGGCGACAGGTAGCGGTAAATCCACAACGTTGGCTGCAATGATCGACTTTATTAATCAGCATCAGCGACGCCATATCCTTACGCTGGAAGATCCCATCGAGTTTATCCATCAAAGCCGCTGCTCCCTGATCCAGCAACGTGAACTCGGGCGCGATACGCAAAGTTTTGACCAGGCGTTGCGGGCTGCATTGCGTGAGGATCCAGACGTGATCCTGTTGGGGGAGTTACGGGATACCGCCACCATTCGCCTGGCGCTGACTGCGGCAGAAACCGGCCATCTGGTATTGGCGACGCTGCATACCCGTAACGCCCCCCAAGCGGTGGAAAGGCTGGTGGATGTGTTTACCGCAGAGGAGAAACCTTATGTTCGGGCACAGTTGGCAAACAGCCTGCAGGCCGTAATTGCCCAAAAGCTGCTGAGCAAGCCCGCTGGAGGGCGTGTTGCCATTTACGAGATCCTCACGGCGACGGCAGCGGTGAGCAACATGATCCGTGAGGGAAAGACCCATCAATTGGCCAGTGTATTACAAAGTGGCGCGCAATCAGGAATGCAGACTTTCGCCCAGGGGCGACAGCAGTTGGTTGCGCAGGATATATTATAATGCCACAATCCATTAAATAACTATTTAGTGCCGCAAAGTTAATATGGCTAATTCAATACTGAGCCATCGCTGTGTATAAAATGTCAATCTTGAACATTTAATGCGCTAATGGTTTTTTTAGGATTACTCTATATGGATAAGGATATTCTTATGCGTACATGGTTGATTGTTGACGATCACCCTGCAATTTGTTTTGCTGTGAAAGCAATTTTATCCCCATTAGGAAGTAACGCTATTCTTACCGCTACCAATGGGTTGGCTGCATTGGCAAAAATAAAGGAAGAAGCGCCGCAGTTGGTGATCCTGGATATTATGCTGAACAAAATGGATGGGCTGCAAATCCTGCAGCATATCCGCCAATTAGATAGCAGCATCAAGGTGGTGGTTTACACCAGCCTGCCAGCCGAAAGCTATGCGGAACGGGCCTTGCGGGCAGGGGCCAGTGGTTTCTTCAACAAGGATCAGGACATCAGCCAACTGGCTCCGCTGTGCCAACTGGTTGTGCAGGGTTATTCTTGTTTTCCTCAGGCCACTCTCTTACCTTTACTGAATGCACCGATACAATATGATAATACGCTGGCTCGTCTTTCCGATCGCGAATTGACCGTGCTCCGTTATTTATCCGAAGGGCTTAGTAATAAAGAAATAGCCGATCGTCTGATTTTAAGTAATAAAACCATCAGCACTTATAAGACACGTCTTATGGAAAAATTAAAAATTAACAGTTCGGAAGAGTTGGTGGCATTTTTCCATCGTCAGAATGAGTTTACTGATGAAAAATAAATTATTTTTAATATTTATACTTTTTTGTTGTGGGGTTTCAGCCAAAGAGACCCAACCGTTCCGCGAAACTAATTTGCTGAGCCGCAGCCAGATCCAATTATCCGAGCCTGACTTAACCAGTGATGACTGGCAATGGCTACGGCGTAAACGTGTGCTGGTTTTTGGTATTGCCGCCCCTAATTATCCCCCTTTTGATATCACCAGTGGCACGCGGGACTATGGCGGTATCAATGCCGATTATCTGGGGATCGTAGGTTATAACCTGAATGTGCAGATAAAAGTGCGTTACTACCAGGATGCTTCGGTTTTGAGCCAGGATCTGGCTAAAGGGGAAGTGGATCTGGTCGGTAATATCGCCGTAAAAAATAACGCCGATCCCGGCATGCTGCTTTCTCGCCCCTATTTACTTGCCTCCCCGGCGTTGGTGATGCGCACCGATACCCTGGTGCAACAGCATCCACCCAGGCGTATTGCGATTGAGCGTCTTTACAGTGGTAATGAGAGCCTGACCAAGCGCTTTACTGCAGCAGATTATCAAGTTTTTGACGTCCCCCGCCGGGCTCTGGAAGCACTGTCGTTTAAAAAGCTGGATGTTTTTATCGGTGATGCAACCGTAGCCCGTTATTTAATCAACCAGGGCAACCTGAATAACCTGCGTATGCAACTGCTGCCCCAGCAGGAAATCAAAGGGTTCTCCTTTGGTATGGCCAAGGGCAATGTGCGTTTACAGCGGATACTGAACGCTATTTTAGCCACTATCCCAGAAAGCGCGCAGGCGGAGATACAAAGCCGCTGGAACGGTGGGATCCCCATGTCGCAAGGGGGCGAACACTTGTTGCTGACCACGCTGGAAAGAAAGTGGGTCGAAGAGCATCCAAGGGTGCGCTTGGTGGTTAACGGTGATTTTGCTCCCTGGGTTTTTTTGACGTTCAGGGCGAATTTCGTGGTCTGACCGCTGATGTGATTGAGGCTATTTCCAGCCGTATCGGTCTCAAGTTTGATATTATCCGTGCAGAATCTCTGCAAGATTCGCTGGATGCTATCAATGCAGGCAAGGCCGATATTGTTGCGGGCCTGACGCTGGATGCGATCTGGCCTAACGGATTGCTCACGACCCGATCTTTTTTATTTAACTCTTGGGTATTGGTGGGAATACCTGAGCAAATTAACCATGATCCCCCACAGTCGATTGCCCTGGTAACAGGCCATCCTCTGCAGGCTTTATTGTTGGAGGAATACCCTGGCAGCCGGGTTATCCCTGTGGCTTCTCCCCAGGCCGGTATTGCGGCGATAAAAGCCGGGCGCGCCGAGGCCCTGGTGCTGCCAATGATCAGTGCCGATTATTTTCTGGCTCGGGAGCCCGCAGCGGGGCTGCATATTCTGAGTGCTGTGGATATTGAACCGGCACGTTTTGTTTTTGGCGTCTCCGAAAACGAATATCCTCTGGCCACCATCCTCGACAAGGCCTTGCTGAATATTCCCCCAGAAGATATCCATGCGATGACCAGCAATTGGTATAACAATAGCTACCTGCTGGAAGGGGTTCAGCGCGATGAAAAGCTGCCAGCCCACTTTTATCCCACATTGCTTCTGCTGATGACCCTGCTGCTGGTATTGTTGGTAATAACCTTGATAGTCAGCAGGTTACGCAGTAAACGCCAACTGGTGAAGCATTGTCAGGCGGTAATAGATAGCGTGCCGCTGCCGATTTATATCACTAACCTGAAAGATCAGATTGTGATGGCCAATCCGCCGTTTTTTAATGCCGTTGAGGTGCCCGCCGAAGCGGCAGTCGGTACCCCTCTTGAACGCTACCAACTGCAGTTGCCTGCCACCATGGATATTGGGCGGGGTGGGGAGCAGGAACAGGCGCTGTCTGTCACTCGCAGCCTGCAGTTAGGGGAACAATTGCGCACCTTGCAACAGTGGAGCCGGTTGTTGATCACCGAAGATCAGCGTGCCGAAGGCAAAGTCGGGGGCTGGTTCGACGTGACCGAGCGCGATCGTCTGATAACCCAGTTACGCCAGGCGAAAGAGTATGCCGACAGCGCCAACCGGGCTAAAACAACCTTCCTGGCTACCATGAGTCATGAGATCCGTACCCCGTTGAATGCCATCATCGGCATGCTGGAGCTGGTGTTGAACCGCCCGCAACGGGAAGAAGCCCAGGATCGGGAGTTGCTGGCTGTCGCCCATGAATCCGCCCATTCGTTGCTGGCGCTGATCGGGGACATTCTGGATATCTCACGCATTGAGTCCGATCGTTTGATTTTACATCCACAACGTGCCGATATACGCCGCCTGATCGAAGCGGTAGCCATGTTATTTGATGGCGTAGCCCGGCAAAAAGGGCTGGCGTTGCGGTTGGATATCGATGCCGAGATCACCGGCGACGTGCTGATAGATCCGATGCGTTTCAAGCAGGTGCTATCGAATCTGGTAAGTAATGCCATCAAATTTACCGAGCAAGGGCAGGTGGCGCTCAGTGTGGCAGTCGATCAGATCGGTGAAGAGCGGATAGATCTGCGCTTACGCGTAAGCGATACCGGTAAAGGGATTGATGCCACCACCCAGCAACGTTTGTTCCAGCCCTTCACCCAAGGCCATGGGGAGACTGGGGGGCCGGGCTGGGGTTGTATATCTGCCGCAAGCTGGTGGAAATGATGGGGGGCAATATTACCTTGCACAGCGAGGCGGGTATCGGCAGCGAGGTTACCGTGCAGCTTTCGGTGGCAAGGCTGTTGAAGTTTGATCACCAGATCGCTCAGCAGGAAGCGGCTCCGGTAGCGGTATCACACTTGAGGATCCTGATCGTTGAAGATCACCATGCAGGCAGGATGCTGCTGACCCAGCAGTTGCTGTTTCTTGGCCATCGGCCAATCGCGGTAGGGGATGGGGAGCAGGCGCTGGTGCTGTTGGAGCAGGAACAATTCAACCTGATCATCACCGACTGCCAGATGCCCAAACGCGATGGCTATAGCCTGAGCCGCCAAATCCGCGACAACGAGCGGGAACAGCAGGCTGCCCCGGCGGTGATTTGGGGGTTGACGGCCAATGCCCAGGAGAGCGCACGTGAAGCTTGCCTGCAGGCCGGGATGGATGATTGCCTGTTTAAGCCGGTTAATCTGAGCATTTTAAAAGCCAAGCTGTCCGCGTTGCCTTTGAGCGTGGCGCAACCAAGCGAAGACGATGCGCCTTTTACCGTAGAGAATTTACCCGTGGAGCTACGCCAGCCGCTGGTGTTGCAAGAGTTTATCAAGACCCTGCTCGATTGCCTGCATGAGGACTGCGCGCAACTCGATGCAGAGATTCAGCAGCACCCCATCGAGCCGATAAACATCCAGGCGTTAGCCCACAAACTGGCTGGAGCTGCCCGGCTGGTGAATGCGGAAAGACTGAATCAGGCCTGCCAGGCACTGCATGACAACCCTGATAGCATCACCGCAGCAGCAGTACAGGAAGAGGCGCAGCGGCTGGCCAGCGCATTGGAACAGGTACAGCGGACTACAAGAGAGTAGTCCCATCCTACAGAGCAATTAAGGCTTGTGAAGATTTTAAGGTAATCGACGTCATCTTATTCTTTGTCGCACAGGAAGGGGGTTTGGTGCTCCCCATGTGTAATGATGTTTAAGGATAACATGATGAAAAAGATCACTAAATTAGCGGTACTGCCACTGGTTTTGGTTCTGGGCGCAAGCTTCTCTTCCCTGGCGACTGCCGGTTATGACTGCAACGCTAAACGTGCAGCGATTGAATATCAGATCCAGCAGGCTGAGAAATACGGTAACTACAACCGTGTTGCTGGCTTGAAGCGTGCTCTGAGCGAAGTCAATGCCCATTGCACCAACGGCAGCGTACTGCAGGATGCACAGAAAAAAGTCACCAAGCTGGAACAAAAACTGGCTGACAAGCAGAAAGACGTGAGAGAAATCAAAGCCGATCTGAGTGAAGCTCAGGCTAAAGGCGACGCCAAGAAAGTAGCCAAGTACCAGAAAAAACTGCAGGAAAAGCAGTCTGATGTAAAAGAGATCAAACAGGATCTGAAAAAAGCTCGCGCTGAGCTGGCTTCTCTGCAGAAGTAATAGCCGTGTTTAATAACTAAGGGGCGCATTTGCGCCTCTTTTTGCGTCTTGTGAAAAACACCGACTCATTGTGGTTTGCACTCAGGGAACGAATGAAATCCACCTTCCGCTTTGCCATCATGCCGCTGGCCCTGTGCGCTAACGGTGCTTGGGCAGAAATGAACAAAATCTATCTCATCATCAATGACAACTTTAAGGGCGAGATGGCGGTAAACCTCGGCGCAGACGAGGAACCCTGTATTAATGCCCCCATGCTGCGTGAATGGGGATCCGCGACTCGGCCGCTATGGTGATGGAAACTTCCTCGCAAGGTTGTATTCGCCCAGAAACGTTGAGCGCTCGCAAAATTGATATGTTCTACGACCCTATTGCGCAATTGCTGACGGTGGATATCCCGGCAGGCGTTTTGGGTGATAGCAAGTTGCAGGAGCGTTGGGACGATGGCATCAATGCGGCCTTTGTTAACTATCAGCTCAACTATGGCCATTATGCGGGTGAAAAATATCGTGACACTCAGCGGCATGAAAGCCTGTATGCCGATATTACCACTGGCATGAACATCGGCCCTTGGCGGCTGCGTTATCAACCTGTTTATCAGAAGGATACCTGGGGCAACCCCACCTGGCACACCGAAAGGGCGGCTGTATTTCGCGATATCAAACCTTTGCGTGCCACGCTGACTATGGGCGACAGCGTGACGCCCTCCGCCCTGTTCGAAAACGTGCGGTTTCGCGGGATAAGCCTGGTATCGGATAGCCGCATGTTGCCGGATGGCTTGCGGCAATTTTCCCCATGGGTCAGGGGTTTTGCGCGCAGCAATGCGGAAGTGCGGGTGCGGCAGAATGGTGAGTTGATTTATCAGACGTTTGTTTCCCCAGGGGTTTTTGTTCTGAAAGACGTCTACCCTCCGGCGTTGGAAGGGGACCTTACCGTTACCATAAGGGAAAGCGACAGCACCGAAACCGAGCGTAAAATCCCTTATTCCTCAATGCCAAACCTGGTTTACAGCGGCCAGTGGCGCTATGACGTCAGTGCAGGTCAATACCGGCCCTATTATGGGATGGAGCAGGAGCAGCCGCGCTTTGTCCAGGCTTCACTCAGTTACGGATTGCCGGGTAAAATTACCTTGTATGGGGGCGTGCAGGGGGCGGATATCTATCGCAGCGCGGCGATAGGGATTGGCAAAAGCTTTAACCAGTGGGGGGCGCTCTCAGCGGACTACAGTTTCTCTTCTGCTGACCAGCCAAGGCGTTCTGCACCGGATACCGGTGGCATGCTGCGAGTGCGTTATGCGAAGGCCTTCCCGGCCATTGAGTCCTCAATCAGCCTGATGGCGCAATATTATCCAAGGCAGCGTTATCGTACTTTTGGCGAGGCGATAGAGCAGCAGGCCACCTATTGGTGGGACTGGGAGGACGGTATTTTTGTCGGTGATTTTAACGATGAGAAAAAGTATCGCCTGGAGGCGCGCTACAACCAATATCTGACAGATTCTGACAGCCTCTACCTGACGCTGGTGCGCGAGTCCTGGCGGGGCAATCAGAAAGGTGAGACCAGCATTGAGATGGGCTACAGCGCCACTGTGGGCAAGGTTGACGTTTCCCTGTATGCGGAATATAACCGCACTTCCTACAGTAAAGATCAGGCGCAACTTGGGCTGTCTTTCTCGCTGCCGTTGAATGCGCTGGGCATGTCGCGCATGAAGCTGAATTATGACCACACGTTCGCTCACGATCGCACCGACAGCCGGCGGGTGGGGGTTAGCGGCACGCTGCTTTCCGACTATAGCCTGAGCTACAATGCCAGTACCAGCCAGAGCCAGCAATATGGCAGCAGCCAGGATCTTAGTGCCGATTATCAATATAACGCTGGTGAATTACGGATAGGGCATGCGCAAGGAAAGGGCTATCGCCAGCAGAACCTGGAGCTGTCCGGTAGCCTGATGGCGCATCAGGAAGGGGTTACACTGGGCCAAACGTTGGGGGATACCATGGCTGTCGTTAGCGTCTCTGGGACCCCGGGCATCGGCATCGATAATCAGTATGGCGTAAAAACGGACTGGCGAGGCTATGCCTTGATAAGCAACCTGACGCCCTATCGCGTCAACAGCCTGACGTTAGACAGCTTTGATTTACCTGAAACGATTGAACTACCTGAATCTGAAAAGGAAGTGGTGCCAACGGCCGGAGCGATCATGTTCAGCCGCTTTGCCCCGGCCCGGAAAATCAGCATGGATGCAGACCAAACCGACTCTTCCGAATAAGCTTCATAACGGCCCGTTCTCAACGGGGAGGAAAATAGCCCCGCACTTTGGTGGCAGGGCGTTATAGGCTAAGGGTTGGCAATCCATCAGCCCTGCTGCTCAAACCAACTTTCCAGAATCACCACCGCCGAGGCAGAGTCGACGCTGCCTTTGTCGAGCGCACGGAACCCACCACGATCGAACAGGTGTGAACGAGCCTCCACGGTGCTCAGGCGTTCATCGTGCAGCGCAATTTGTACGCCAAAACGGCCATGCAGGCGGTTGGCAAACTTACGTGCCCGCTCGGTCAGTGGCTGTTCGGTACCGTCCATGTTCAGCGGCAAACCAACCACCACCAGGTCTGGCTGCCACTCTTTGAGCAGGCGTTCAATCTTTTGCCAGTCTGGTACACCGTCCTGCGCTTTAAAGGCTGCCAGAGCCCGTGCAGTGCCGGTGATTTCCTGGCCGATAGCTGCACCGATGCTTTTAGTGCCGAAATCAAAGGCGATGATGGTGCGGTTGGTCATCAGGCGTGTCCTGCATGGTTGGCAATGCTGCGGATATCGATGCCCAGACGGTTTGCCGCCTCGCGCCAGCGGCTGGCGATGGGGGTGTGGAACAGAATATCGGTATCAGCCTCGGTGGTCAGCCAGGCATTATCCATCAACTCCTGTTCCAATTGCCCCTTCTCCCAACCGGCATAGCCGAGCGCTACCAGGACATCTTCTGGCTGATCCGGCGTGCCAAGCGTCTCAAGCACGTCTTTTGACGTGGTGATCATGGTCTCTGGTGAAATCTGGATGCTGGAACCAAAACCTTCACGGGGAGTGTGCAGAATAAAGCCACGATCGTCGGCCAGCGGTCCGCCAGCAAACACCGGCTTATCCAGGTTGATGGCAGGATCGCGTGACGAAGGTTTGATTTTGAGTTTATCCAGCACCGAATCTACGGTGAAATGCTCCACCGGTTTATTGATCACCAACCCCATGGCGCCATCGTCATTATGCTCGCAAACATATATCACCGAATGTTTGAAGCGCGGGTCTTGCATTGCAGGCATGGCAATCAGGAAATGGTGCTGTAAATTCATATCGTTATCTAAAATCTTCATCGGTTGGGAAGTCAAATGCCGTTCCCTCTCCCTATCAGGAGAAGGAACGTCGTCGGTTTACTTCGCGGCCAGACGTTTTTCAATGGCATCCATCAGCATGCCGGTGACAGAAACCGGGAAGGCAGCTTCTATCTCGCGGGCACAGGTTGGGCTGGTGACGTTGATCTCGGTAAGGCGATCGCCAATAACGTCCAGGCCAACAAAAATCAGCCCTTTCTCTTTCAGCGTTGGGGCGACAGCACGCGCAATTTTCCAGTCGCTTTCACTCAATGGACGTGCTTCGCCACGGCCGCCAGCCGCCAGGTTACCACGGGTTTCACCCTGCGCCGGAATACGTGCCAGGCAGTAAGGCACCGGCTCACCATCCACCACCAGAATACGCTTGTCCCCTTCCTTGATGGCAGGCAGGAAGTTTTGCGCCATACAGAAACGGCTGCCGTGCTCGGTCAGCGTTTCGATAATTACCGACAGGTTGGGATCGTCTTGCTTCACACGGAAAATTGATGCCCCTCCCATGCCGTCCAGCGGCTTGAGGATAATGTCACCGTGCTGCTGGTGGAACTTGCGGATATGTTCTTTGCTGCGGCTGACCAACGTGTCTGGGGTCAGTTCCGGGAACCAGGCGGTGAACAGCTTTTCATTACAGTCGCGCAGGCTCTGTGGCTTGTTAACCACCAGCGTTCCTTTCACTTCCGCACGTTCCAGAATGTAAGTTGCATAGATATATTCAGTATCGAATGGCGGATCCTTACGCATCAGGATCACATCCAGATCCTGCAACGCCAGATCCTGCTCGGAATCAAAGCTGAACCAGCTTTCTTTATCTTCTTTTACGGTCAGCAGGCGAGTGCGCGCACGGCCATCACCGGCATGCAGATAGAGATCGTTCATCTCCATGTAATGCAGTTCCCAACCGCGGCGCTGCGCTTCGAGCAGCATGGCGAAGCTGGTGTCTTTCTTGATATTGATGGAAGCAATAGGGTCCATCACGATGCCGAGCTTGATCATCTTTTCTCCTTACGAACCTGTGAGGACAGGCCCTTAGCCCAGGTCGCCGAAACGGACCTGCAAAGCGGTAATTGCGGTGAGCGCGGTGGTTTCTGTACGCAAAACGCGTGGCCCCAGCAGGATATCAGTAAATCCATAGCCTGTGGTCATGGCAATTTCATCGGCGGATAACCCACCTTCTGGCCCGATCAACAACCGCACATGTTCTACCGGCAACGGTAATGTATTGATGCTTTGGCTGGCGCGCGGATGCAGGTTCAGTTTAAGGCTGCCATCCTGTTCGGCACACCAGGCTTCCAGTGGCATTGCTTCGCGGATTTCCGGGATGCGGTTGCGGCCACATTGTTCACAGGCTGCAATAACGATTTTCTGCCACTGCTGGCGTTTTTTCGCCAAACGCTCCCCGTCCAGTTTAACGCCACAGCGCTCGGAAAACAGCGGGGTGATGACGTTCACGCCCAGCTCAATGGATTTCTGAATGGTGAACTCCATTTTTTCGCCACGGGAGATAACCTGGCCAAGATGCAAGTTGAGCGGAGATTCCCGGTCTTCCAACTGCCCGGCGCTGATGCGAACCAGCACGTTCTTTTTATCCACCCGGATGATTTCGGCGTCGAATATCTGGTTGCTGCCATCAAACAGTTGCAGCACCTGCCCGGCGCTCATCCGTAGCACGCGGCCAATATGATTGGCGGCATCTTCGCTCAGTGCGATCTCTGCACTGGCGCTCAACGGGTCCGGGTGATAAATGCGGGGTATACGCATAATGATTGTCAGATCCTGGCTCGATAAAACGGCGCTGCCTGTTGGCAACGCGAAAGCACTATAGTAGGTCAGCCTTTTCGCTGCTGACAAGCTTGTTGAATATAAGGGTTGTGATTTCCTTGTACCATGGCGATGCGTGCTTCTCGTTGACATTCCCATGTGCTGACCGGGTACTGGCGATCCCAGGCGTTAAACAATTGGGTTTGCTGGCGCGAAAGCGATAATTGGTAACGATCGCGCATATAAAAGTAGGTTCGGGCAATCGCGCCACGAGCCCGGGCTGGCGGTTCGGCCTGTTTGTTCTTGAAATCGACCTTCATCGGGCATTGGCCGTATTGGCCTTCGCCCCCACGCCACTGGCTGTACATAAAGTTGTTGCGATCGCCGTTCACTTCGCCGATGGCGGGTTGCAGGTTGTGCAGATCAATCTCTATCTGGCGATAGACCGGATCCTTGTTGCAGTTTTTGCGGCCGCCGTTTTGCCAGCATTGTAACTGATGGCCGAATTGCCAGGCAGGAACCACGTGCTCCCACTCGATACGCCCGGCGCGCTGGGCATTTTTACGCACCTGATAACCACAGCTCTCAAGATCGGGAACGCCTTTCTTGCCTTGCCAGTCAATTTTGCAACCACAGTAAAAACTCCCGGGACCGTTCTGGTTGATTTTGGCTGCGGCGGCTTTAGCCTGATTGAAGTTATTGATGCCTTTTGCCAGCGTGCTGCCGGAGGCGGTCAGAATCACCATTAACAAAATTTTGCGATGCATATTCCAAAACTGCCCAAAATTGGAAAAGCAGGCAGGGTAACGGAATTGGCAGGCAGTAGCAAATGGGGATAATTACTTGTTTTTTAAAATGTAAATATTTCGATAACGGCTTTCGTTAACCGGAAAACGCCAGCTTTTCGCCGCATTGGCGACAGCGGTATTCACTCTCACCACGCATCACCCGATTATGGCGGCGTAGGGTAAGTTGATGCTGCTGGCAGGCGCAGCGATAGGGGAAGGTTTTGCTCTGCACCGAGCTGGTTTCAAACTGGTGGGTGCGGCTGGCGGAAACCTGTAACACGCTTTCCATCATCCAGCGCCATTCACGGCCATGCGGCGGCACGCGTCCAAACCGGCGGAATACCAGCAGATGGGCCAGTTCATGGGGAACAACCTCATCGATAAATGGCTGTTGGTTTTCCATCAACAGTACTGGATTAAGGCGTATTTCCCAGGCTTGCAGCCAGGCGGTGCCCGCGCTGGTGCCGCGTTGCTGGTAGACAATCTTGGGTTCTGGGAATTCAACGGCAAAATGCTGTTGCGCCAGCTGCAGTTTGGCCCGCAGGCAGCGCATCACCGCTTGTTGCAGCGCTATGGGGATCCTTACTCTATTCATTGGCGCTAGCTTAAGCAATGGCGCGGCGGCTGGCAACGGCTGGTGTAAGGAAATTATCACCTGCTGCAAACCAGTTATTTCCCCACAATGATAACCCGATCGACTCCTACAGATTGTAATCAATGTGTTAACTGCGGGATAATATGCCTGCCGCCTTCAAACTGCAGCGTTGTTACCGGCAGTTTGAAGGCGACGGGTATAAACAGTGCCTGATGAGGCTGTACCCGCAGTTCTCACCGGATGAGGTCAGAAAAGCGCCACAGAGGGTAAATCCCTGCGTTAATAGCGGTTATTTTTGCGATTTGGCGCAATAACTGGCTACCTAAAAATACGTAAGGTGTGGGGAGTTTTTTGACGCAGCGCGCCCCGAGCACGCTGAGTAAGTGTGAATTTAACGCAGCTGATGTTGCAAGTGAGAGATTAATGTCGAATAAACCGTTCCATTATCAAGATCCATTCCCGCTGAAAAAAGACGAAACCGAATACTATCTGCTAAGTCGCGATCACGTTTCCATCAGCGAATTTGCTGGCCAGGAAGTCCTCAAAGTTGATCCCCAAGCCCTGACCCTTCTTGCCCAGCACGCTTTCCATGACGCCTCATTTATGTTGCGCCCGGCACACCAGCAGCAAGTGGCTGATATCCTCAACGACCCAGAAGCCAGTGAGAACGACAAGTACGTTGCGCTGCAATTTTTGCGTAACTCAGAAATCGCCGCCAAGGGTATTTTGCCAACCTGCCAGGATACCGGCACCGCGATCATCGTAGGTAAAAAAGGCCAGCGGGTCTGGACCGGCGGTGGGGACGAAGAAGCCCTGTCGCGCGGGGTGTATAACACCTTTATCGAAGATAACCTGCGCTACTCGCAAAACGCCGCGTTGGATATGTATAAAGAGGTCAACACCGGCAGCAACCTGCCTGCACAGATCGATCTCTATAGCGTGGACGGTGAGGAGTATAAATTCCTGTGCATTGCCAAGGGCGGTGGCTCAGCCAATAAAACCTATCTGTACCAGGAAACCAAGGCGCTGCTATCGCCGGGTAAGCTGAAAGATTATCTGGTGGATAAAATGCGTACCCTGGGCACCGCAGCTTGCCCGCCGTACCACGTTGCCTTTGTTATCGGCGGGACTTCTGCGGAAGCCACGCTAAAAACCGTGAAGCTGGCTTCAACCAAATATTATGATGGCCTGCCGACGGAAGGTAATGAGCATGGCCAGGCGTTCCGTGATGTGGCATTGGAAGAAGAACTACTGAAAGAAGCCCAGAACCTGGGCCTGGGTGCGCAGTTTGGCGGGAAATACTTCGCGCATGATGTGCGTGTGGTGCGTTTGCCGCGCCACGGCGCATCCTGCCCGGTCGGGATGGGGGTTTCCTGTTCTGCTGACCGCAACATCAAAGGCAAGATCAACCGCGAAGGGATCTGGCTGGAGAAAATGGAGCACAACCCGGGTAAATTTATCCCGCAGGAGCTGCGCCAGGCGGGTGAAGGGGAAGCGATCAAGGTGGATCTTAACCGCCCGATGCCCGAGATCCTTAAACAACTGTCCCAATACCCGGTTTCTACCCGCCTTTCCCTGAGCGGGACCATTATTGTCGGGCGCGATATTGCTCACGCTAAGCTCAAAGAGCGCCTGGATCGCGGCGAAGGCTTGCCGCAATACGTTAAAGATCACCCGATCTACTACGCAGGTCCGGCCAAGACGCCAGAAGGTTACGCCTCTGGTTCTCTGGGGCCGACCACCGCAGGGCGCATGGACTCTTACGTCGATCTGTTGCAGTCAAATGGCGGCAGCATGATCATGCTGGCCAAAGGCAACCGTAGCCAGCAGGTAACGGATGCCTGCCATAAGCACGGTGGATTCTACCTGGGCAGTATCGGAGGCCCGGCCGCGGTGCTGGCCCAGCAGAGCATCAAGAGCCTGGAGTGTGTGGAATATCCGGAACTGGGTATGGAAGCCATCTGGAAGATTGAAGTGGAAGATTTCCCGGCGTTTATTCTGGTGGATGATAAGGGCAATGACTTCTTCCAGAAGATCCAGCAATCGCAATGCACGCGCTGTGTGAAGTAATCTGACAGACCGCCGCCCGACCCGACTGCGGGCGGCAAATTTTAGCCCTGTGTAAAGTCATGTAGCTTGCTGGACGACAAGTTTTAACCTGTATACCCTATGTGCTAAGCAGTAAAACGCGTATAAATGCATATTGGTAATATAAGGTTCGGCAAACATATGGGAACGCAGGAAAATCATATAAGGGAACTGTTGGTCTGGATTGAAGACAATCTGACCAATCCGCTGTCGTTAGATATTGTCTCCGCCAAATCCGGCTATTCAAAATGGTATCTGCAGCGAATGTTCAAGAAGCAGACCAACCTGTCGCTGGCTTCTTATATACGAGCCCGCCGTTTGTATCTTGCTGCCTTTGCCCTGCGCTTCACGCAAAAGAGCATTCTTGATATTTCTGTCGAATATCAGTTTGATAGCCAACAAACTTTTTCCCGATGCTTCAAAAAGCACTTTGCAGAATCCCCCGGAGCCTATCGTCATGCCCGAAATCAGGACTTCAGCAATCTGGTTCGTTCGCTGTCGGCCAATCAGCCTGGTGATATCCAGGTCGAGCGTGTCACGATCGTGCCAGGGCAATATGTTCTCAAAGGGAAAAGCTACTCCTACTATCTGGAAGTCGCCGAACTGGACAAGTCGCATCTGCATATCCGCAATGGGATCAGGGAGCAGTTCTATACGTTGTTGGGTGGGCGGGCGTCATTGACCTATTCGCTTACCCAGATGATACCGGATGGGGAACGGGCCAGAATCGATTATTCCCTTGGGGTGGCGGCTGACTACCCGCTCAATAACGACGTGGAGCTGGAAGCGCTGCCGGAAATACACGGCGAGTTTTGCCGTTTTTGCTATTCCGGCAAGCCGGTATCATTGAACGACCACCTCGCGCAGATTTACACCCAGGTATTACCGGAGCTCGGCCTGGCCCGCGGTGACGGAGCAGACCTGACCCTATTCAATTACTCCCTGAACGAGCAGGAAGAACTGCTGCTGGAACTTCAGCATCTGGTGCCGGTGGTGCCTCTGCGTTGACCTGCCTGGCGGGGGAATACGGTTTTTCTGTTGCACGATATCGGCCATCACCGCCAGTGCGATTTCCGCCGGGGTTTTGCTGCCCAGCGCCATCCCGATAGGGGCATGAATGCGTTCCAGATCCTGGGGGCTGAATTGCGCAATCTGCTGCAGCCGCTGACGGCGACGATCGCTATTGCGTTGCGAACCCATCGCACCAATGTAAAACGCCGGGGTATAGATAGCCTCCATCAGCGTTAAATCATCCATCCGGGGGTCGTGTGTCAGCGCCACAATCGCGGTGTTGGCGTGGCAGCCTCCCTCTTCAATAAATTTCGCCGGGAACTGGCGTATCAGAGTGATATGGGGTTTGAGCTGGCCGACGAAGTTATCCAGCGCTTCCGGGCGGTTCTCACAAACCAGTACTTCGAAACCCAGCGCACTGGCAAAATCGGCGCAATACAGCGCGACGCTGGAAAGCCCGGCAATCAACAGCCTTGGCGCTGCGGCGATATGCAGTGCAATCTCTTGCTGGTGGTATTCCACCTGGGTGCTGCTGGTAAAACCTGTCGTTTCCAGACTGCTGCACGGATTGGGCAAGGTCAGGCGTTTGATCAGTGCATGGTGGCCAGCCAAGGCCTGGGCAATCGTGTTCATGTAGCCGATGCTGGCATTGCCTGCTGGCAGGTGTTCGATCAGCACGTCCAGCACGCCGCCGCAGGGGAGAGCAACGTTGGGGTTCAGGCCACCTGCGCCGTAACGGATCACCTGGCTGGCGGCCTGATATTCCCCCTCAGCCAGACGGCGCAGAAAGTCCTCCTCCACACAGCCCCCGGACAATGAACCACAATAATGCCCGTCAAGCGTAGCCACCATCAGCGCCCCGGGTGAGCGCGGAGAGGAACCGTAGGTATTGAGCACGGTGCACAGCCATACCGGCTGTTGTTCCAGCCAACTTATCGCCTGGCTGACTACGGTGGTATCAAGGTGTTGCATTCAGTAATTTACTCGCTGGCCGCTAGTTGTGAGGGCAGGTCGATATCCTGCACGATGGTGGGTTGATCCAGATGGAGCACATAAACCTGCTCATGGTGGAGTAATTCACGCGCGCCATTATCTCCGCGCAATGCACACAATTGTTTGCGCAATGTTGCGCAAAAGCCTACCGGGTGGCCAGGCTGAAGTTGGAAGCTTGGTCGTACTATCGGGTGTTGGCGCAAGGCGTCTGCAACCTGCAGGAAGACTTGCGGCGTGACGAAAGGCATATCCGCTAAATGGATCAGCCAGCCATCCCAATCGGCCGTGGCCGTAACGCCTGCGGCGATGGACTCCCCAAGGCCGCTGCTGGCCAGCAAGGTAAAGGGAACCTGGTGCGCGCTACAGGCTTGCTGCACCAGTGTATTTTCCGGCCTGGTCACCACATGCACCGGCAAGCCCGAGGCCAGCACCTGCTGCAAAGTCTGTTCAAACACCCTCTTGCCACGCAATACGGCGTTGAGTTTGTTCCCCTTGCCGCCAGCCTGGGTAAAACGTTCACCGCGCCCGGCAGCGGCAATCACGATACCTATTGTCATTTGGTTTACCCGCAGTTGCGCAAATTATGGTCCCCACCATAGCGTTGGGTGTTTTTTATATGTGTTTTTTCTGAAAACAGCATGTTAATTCTCCCATGATTTTGGTTATAAGCATATGCTTATAGCGTCTCCGGCAAGGGTACCAGCGTTTGCGCAACAAAAGCGCTGAAATAACGACAACCCTTTTTCCTCCAGGTTACGGCGTAATTGTCGTCCTTGGGGGAATGGGTACATAAAAAAGATGTAAAGGACACTTTATGAGCAATTTCAACCCGTCACGGCGTCGATTTATCAAAGGTGCCGTGATTGCGGGGGTATCTGTCTACCTCGCTCCCCTCTACAGCCGCGCCTATGCCGCGCTGTTTGAACAGAAGATCCTGCAATCGCCTAACTGGGATGCGCAAAACAAACGCATCCGCTACCGTATTGATGGCCGTGCCAAGGTGATGGGGCAGAAAGTATTTGCCCGTGATATCCGCGCGGTTGATATGCCGCACTGGCCGCAAAAACAGGCACATGCCTTTATTCTCCGGGTCACTAAGGCCGATCGCTTGTTTGGCGGTATCGATCTTTCTCTACTGGGCGAAGACTTACAACCGGATCGTGTAGTGACGGCAGAAGATCTGGCGCGTGACGGCCTGGCTTTCCCGGCGTTTTATGGCGATGACATGCTGCTGCCGCAGGGCAAAACCCCAGCCTACCTCGGCCAGGCGGTGGCGATCCTGATTTATCATGATTTTGCCCGTTTTCGCTTTGCCAAAGATAAATTGAAATTCCGCGATGAAGTCATCCGATATGGCAGCGAAACAGGCCCGCTCCAGCGCGATCCTTGGGGCAGTTTCCGGTATGTGCGCGTTGGTGGGGATAAGCCCTCCGACGACGATCGTTTCTCCAGTCTGAAAGACAGCCCGATTTTCCCACTCTCGATGAGAAGGCATTTACCGGTGTGGCCAGAGGGGCGCGAGGGCGGCCAACTGGATCAGGAAGGCATGTATTACGCGGGGATGATTGCTGACCAACTGAAAACCCCACCGGCAGATTGGCTGGTGATGTCGCGCCACTACACCACGCAATCTATTGATACCTCGGCGTTGGAGCCGGACAACGCCAACGGCTGGTTTGATACCACCACCCAAACTCTGCATCTGGTGATCCCGACCCAATCCCCGCAGGAGGTGGCCGATGAAATGCCACGTATGCTGGCCAAACGCCATCAACCGGTAAAACAGCTGATCTTGCACCCTTGTTACACCGTCGGTTATGGCTCAAAAGATCACTACAACTTCCCGTATTACGGCGCGGTTGCCGCACTCTACGGCGATGGGCTGCCGGTACGGCTGGCCAATGATCGCTTCGAGCAGTTCCAGACGGCAATCAAGCGCCACGCCTTCGATATGAATTATCACATCGCGGTAAACAAGCAGACGGGAGTGTTACAGGCGTTCCAGGGAGCGATGACCGCCGACGGCGGTGGGCGCAGCAACTTTACGCCTTCGGTGGTGATGGTTGGCGCTACGGCGGCCCAGTCGATTTACTATTTCCCGAAAAGCGACCTTTCTTCGGTCGGGCTGGCATCCCGCGCCATTGATGCCGGCTCTGCTCGCGGTTACGGCACCCTGCAAAGCATGGCTGCCACCGAAATGATGATGGATGAGCTGGCAGAAGAACTGAAGCTCGATCCGATCGAATTCCGCCTGCGTAACGTGCTCAAATCCGGCATGAAAAATACCCAGGGGGCGATCCCGGCGGGGGCCATTCGTGCCGATGAGGTGCTGGAGAAAGCCGCGCAGCATGTGATGTGGCTCAAACGTGCCGAGCGCAAAGTGGAATTTGAGAGCCAATATCCGGGCAAGCGCTATGGCGTCGGTTTTGGTTGCGTGCAAAAGGACTTTGGCACCGGGGCGGAAACCTCTTTTGCCCGGGTGGAGCTGAGTATAGACGGGCGCATCACCCTGTATCACAGTGGGGCAGAAATGGGCACCGGCATGTCAACATCACAATCGGTGCTGTGTGCGCAGTGGCTGGGTAAACCGGCGGATGAGGCCCATTTCTCGGTGACCGATTGGTCGCTGCTGCCGATGGAAACCAGCGGCGATCCCTACCTGATGTCGCAGGAAGATCAGGACAAACTGCAAACCAACCCGAACTGGACGCCAAGCTATTGTTCCCCTTCCAGCGCCAGTAACTCCGCTTACTATTTCTCGCACAGCACCCGTGAGGCTGCGCGTCTGGTGTTTGAGCAAGGGCTGTGGCCAGCGGCACTGGCTATCTGGCAAACCGGCATTGGTGGCGGCCAGGCGGCCCCGTTGGTGGTGCGCATAGAAGACGCACGCTGGGTAGAAGGGGGTCTGACGGCGGCAGGGATGCAGATATTACCGTTAGAGCAACTAGCGAAAAAAGCTTATCAGATGGGCAGCCTCACCGGAGCGGTGGTGCACGTGTTCAACCGCTGGCAATGGGCTGAGGCGGAGTTCATGCTGAATAATCAAAGTGAGCGCTTACCGATCGACGGGCTGGCAGTGCGCAACGGTAATGGCGAGTTCACAACCCTGGCACGTGAGCAGGTTTATTACCCGCCAACGCAGCGTAATAACGCTGCGGTGACCTATTACAGCGCCGTTGGCACGCTGGTGGAAGTGGCGGTGGATATCGCGACCGGCAAGGTTGAGCTGCTGAACCACCATTCGATTATGGAGTGCGGCAACCTGATCGTGCCGGAATTGGTCTCCGGCCAACTGCAAGGCGGCCTGGCGATGGGGATCGGCCACGCGCTGCATGAGTATTTACCTTTGTACGAAGATGGGCCGGGTAACGGCACCTGGAACTTCAACCGTTACCATTTACCGCGCGCCAGCGATGTGGCGGTCTGGAAGCAGACCGGTGACATCCTGCCTGCGCTATCGGAAACCGATCCGCCGAAAGGGATGGCGGAAGTAGTGATGATCCCGGTGGTCGCTGCATTGGTTAACGCCATTGCCCATGCTACCGGTCATCGTTTCCGTGATTTGCCTGTCCGTGCCGAGAATATTCTTGAGGTATTACCATGAGCATTAAAACCCAACCCATCACTCTGACCGTTAACGGCCAGCAATATGGCCCTGTCGAAGTACCGGAAGGGCTGATGATGATCGACTTCCTGCACGAATATCTCGATCTGACCGGATCACGCCTCGGTTGCGGCCAGGGGATCTGCCACGCCTGTGTAGCGATCCTCGATC
Source organism: Serratia sp. L9 (assembly GCF_050632285.1). Lineage (NCBI taxonomy): Bacteria > Pseudomonadati > Pseudomonadota > Gammaproteobacteria > Enterobacterales > Yersiniaceae > Serratia > Serratia sp. L9. The sequence continues at coordinate 2,077,180 of NZ_CP192591.1, forward strand.
ACCCGAGCGGTACCAGCGAAGAGATCCGCACCTGCATTACCGGCGCGCATTTTTTCAATGGCAGGCAGGTACGCACCATTGAGGGCCACGCAAAGGTAGATAATGAGGGGGAAGTGGCCGAACTCTCGCCAATCCAGCAATCATTCCTCGATCATTACAGCTTCCAGTGCGGCTATTGCACGCCGGGTTTTGTTAACGCGGCGACCGTATTTGTTGAGAAGCTGAGGCGTGATCCGATCCCGCGCGATAGCCTGGAAAGCGCAATTGAGCAGGCCCTGGAGAATCATATCTGCCGCTGCACCGGCTATGTGCGTTACTACGAAGCGGTGCGCGACGTGGTGTTGAACACGCCAGGTCTGCTTAAGGAGACGGCGAAATGAAAAAACGTCTCGCACTGTTGATAGTGCTGATAGCGGCGATCGTGATCGCCGTTCTATGGTGGCGGGAAAACCGCGCCTATGATGGCCCAGTGCAGAAGGTGGCTGCCAGCAGCGAGCAGATTGCCCGTGGGCGCTACCTGACGCAGGCTGCCGATTGCGCCGCCTGCCACACCGCCCCTGGCGGGGCGCCATTGGCGGGTGGCTATCCGCTGGATACCCCGTTTGGCACTATTTATGGCAGCAATCTGACGCCGTCGGCGGATCACGGCATTGGCCGCTGGAACAAAGACGATTTCTTCCTGGCGTTGACTCAGGGTGTTGCACCTGGGGGCCGTCATTTGTACCCGGCGATGCCTTACACATCCTACAAAGGGATATCGCGTGAAGACGCAGATGCTATTTACGCCTATCTGATGTCACGCCCGCCGGTGGATGTTGCCACGCCGGAAAACGATATGCCGTTCCCCTTCAACCAACGCATGGCGCTGATCGGCTGGAATTTACTGTTCCGCAGCAGCGATCCGCTACCGGCCAGCTCACAGGGTGATTCAGCTGAATGGCAGCGTGGCCGCTACCTTGCTGACACACTCGGGCACTGTGGCGAATGCCATACGCCGCGTGGCATGTTGGGGCAGATGGAGTTGAGTAAGCCGATGCAGGGGGGCGATCTGGGGCGGTTCAGTGCACCGGATATTACGCCACAAGGGCTGGCGCAGCGTGGTTGGACACCGGACGATCTGAGCCGTTTCCTCAGCACCGGCATGGCCCCGCAAGGCTCCGCTTTCAGCGAAATGCATATGGTGGTGGATCTCAGCACCCGTCATCTGACACCGGAAGATCAGCGGGCATTGGTGACTTATCTGATGGGCGATAAGCCGCCAGCGGCGGTTGCTGTTAAAACCGGGCAGGGCAGTGAAGCCGGGCGTATCACTTATCTCGATCAATGTTCAGCCTGCCATGAGCGTGATGGTGCGGGCAAACCGCATGTGGCGGTGGCGATGCGTGATAACGCCACGCTGCGTCAGCCAGACGGCAAGAACCTGATCGTCTCAGTGTTGGACGGCCTACCGGCGCAGCAGTTCCCTGGCAACGAAAGCATGCAGAGCATGCCGGGCTTTGCCGATCGGCTGGATGATGCCCAAATTGCTGAACTGGTGAATTATCTGCGTGTGACCTGGGGAGGATTGCCGGGAGACATCACCGCCGGGCAGGTGAAGGCATTACGCGCAGCTCACTAAACGCGGCGCTGGGTGACCAGCGTCTGATGTTAACGATTGTCCTCTGGGGGGCGCCAAACAGTGGCATCCCCCATGCCGTAGCCCATCTTCTCTTTTATCGATAGGGCATCGCTCTTCATGGCTATTTTCTCCGCAGTGGCCGGGCAGAACAGGTAAATCGCATTATTGCCTTGGGCGACGGCGGGCTATCAGAAATTAATGATGGCTAAGATGGACAAACCAGCCACTGCGGGAGAAGTGATAATGGGGGAGGGAAGAAACAGGCCCGCGATTGCGGGCCTGATAGTCTGCTGAAATCTTAGCGGATTGTTGTCGCGCGTTCCGAGCTTTGGCCGCGCTGTTTGATAACGTAGCCAACGCCGAGAATGGCAAGCCACACCGGGATCAGCAGTACGGAGATTTGGATACCCGGCGTCAGGTACATAATCACCAGGATACCCGCCAAAAACGTCAGGCACAGATAGTTACTGAATGGATACCAGAATGCCTTGAACTTGGGTTCCACGCCTTCACGGATTTTCGCCGCGCGGAATTTCAGGTGCGCCAGGCTGATCATCGCCCAGTTGATCACCAGAGCAGAGACCACCAGCGCCATCAGCAGCTCAAAGGCACGGCCAGGGATCAGGTAGTTAATCAGTACGCAAAGTGCGGTTGCCAGCGCTGAGAAACCGATGGCAACCACCGGTACGCCACGGCGATCGACTTTCAGCAGGGCTTTAGGGCCATTGCCCTGTTTTGCCAGGCCGTACAGCATGCGGCTGTTGCAGTAAACGCAGCTGTTGTACACCGACAGCGCCGCCGTCAATACCACGATGTTCAGCACCGTGGCGACCAGATTGCTGTTCAGCGCATGGAAGATCAGTACAAACGGGCTGCCGCCTTCAACGACTTTGCCCCAAGGGTAGAGCGACAGCAGGATCGCCAGCGAGCCGATATAGAAGATCAGGATGCGGTAGATAACCTGGTTGGTGGCTTTGGGGATGCTTTTCTCTGGGTTGTCGGCCTCGGCAGCGGTAATGCCCACCAGCTCCAATCCACCAAAGGAGAACATGATCACTGCCATCGCCATCAGCAGCCCCATAGTGCCGTTCGGGAAGAACCCGCCCTGGGCCCACAGGTTGGTGACCGTAGCTTCCGGGCCGCCCATGCCGCTCAACAGCAGGTAGGCACCAAAAGCGATCATGCCAATAATGGCGACCACTTTGATGATGGCAAACCAGAATTCCATTTCGCCATAAACCTTCACATTCGACAGGTTGATGGCGTTAATCGCCAGGAAAAATACAGCGGCGGACACCCAGGTGGGGATTTCCGGCCACCAGTATTGCACGTAGATCCCTACGGCGGTCAGTTCCGCCATGGCGACCAGCACATACAGCACCCAGTAGTTCCAGCCAGAAGCGAAACCGGCGAAGTTACCCCAATATTTGAAGGCAAAGTGGCTGAAGGAACCGGCAACCGGTTCTTCTACGACCATTTCACCCAACTGACGCATGATCAGAAAGGCAATAAAACCGCCAATTGCATAACCAAGAATGACCGAGGGACCGGCCATTTTTATTGTTTGCGCGATACCGAGGAACAAGCCGGTACCTATTGCGCCACCTAAGGCAATGAGCTGAATATGGCGGTTTTTCAGACCGCGCTTCAGCTGGTCGCCGTTATGTTGACCATCCATCAATGAAACCCTCTGTCGTTGCATAATGCTCACTACTGTAAAGCAGTGATTACGATGTGTGTTGCTTTTTGTTTACGGCGTTATAGCTATAAATTCAACGGCGCCGCTACCGTTTGGCAAAGAATAATGCTAAGGGGCCAGGTTTGCACCTGGTTTATTGTGCGAATGATGAAGATTGCAGCAGTTTAGGAAACAAAATGCGGGTTGTGTGACGAGAGGGGGATTGTGTGCGTGAAATAAGCAATAAATCACATAATGCGCAAAAATAAGTTCGATTAACCCGTTTTTTTGCGCGAAAAAGCAGCGCTTGATCCACGGCTCGGGCCGCGAAAACGGCCAATAATAACCCTGCAATAAAACCCCTTCATTGTGCTTAACCAGAGGTTTCATAAAAGTTAAATCAGCTCGTTACCTCGTAAATGGTATTACCAACGCCGCGTTACCAGTTTGCAGCCGACTGTGAAACGAGGTGTTAAAATGTGCGGGTTAGATGATTTCGATCAAGGCCTATATGGACAGGAGGTGAATACTTTGTTACTTTACCGTCACGTTTTTGAAATTGGTATTACCAATTTACTCCGCGCACTTCGCAGAGAAGAAATCACCCATGGCTTACAGCAAAATCCGCCAACCCAAGTTGTCAGACGTTATCGAGCAACAGCTCGAATACCTGATCCTCGAGGGTACGCTTCGTCCGGGCGAAAAATTGCCTCCGGAGCGCGAGTTGGCGAAACAGTTTGATGTTTCGCGTCCTTCTCTGAGAGAGGCTATCCAGCGCCTGGAAGCCAAAGGGCTGCTCCTGCGTCGTCAGGGCGGTGGCACCTTTGTACAAACCAATCTGTGGCAAAGCTTCAGCGATCCGCTGGCTGAACTGCTGGCTGACCATCCTGAATCGCAATTTGATCTGCTTGAAACCCGTCATGCCCTTGAAGGCATCGCTGCCTATTACGCCGCGTTGCGTGGGACTGACGAAGATCTGGCACGCATCCGTGATTGCCATCATTTGATCCAGCAGGCTCAAGATAGTGGCGATCTGGATGCCGAAGCCGATGCGGTCATGCACTATCAAATTGCGGTGACCGAAGCTGCCCATAACGTGGTGTTACTGCATCTGCTGCGCTGTATGGGCCCGATGCTGGAACAGAACGTGCGTCAGAACTTTGAATTGCTCTACTCGCGCCGTGAGATGTTGGCGAAAGTGAGCAGCCATCGCGCCGGGATATTTGAGGCGATTGTGGCACGCGAACCTGAAAAGGCCCGTGAAGCCTCGCACCGCCATTTGGCGTTTATCGAGGAAATCTTGCTGGATCTCAGCAGAGAACACACCCGGCGCGAGAGATCGCTGCGGCGTCTCCAGCAACGCAAGGATTAAGAGCGGTTCTCTTCAGGGTACACCAGCCTGCGGAGATAAAGCTCGGAGTGCTTAATTAAGTACTTAAGCGGCAACTAAACTGATGAGCCTGTCTTCGTGCGCTTTCATGCAAAACGCAGGAAGACAGGCTCCAAACAAACCATTAGACAGATAAGGAATACCACCATGTCAGAACGTTTAAACAATGACGTGGATCCGATCGAAACCCGCGACTGGCTGCAGGCGATCGAATCGGTCATCCGTGAAGAGGGTGTTGAGCGAGCTCAGTTTCTGATTGATCAGGTTCTGGGGGAGGCCCGCAAGGGCGGTGTTAGCATTGCCGCTGGTGCTGGCGCTAACAACTACATCAACACCATCGCGGTAGAAGACGAACCGGCATACCCGGGCAATCTGGATCTGGAACGCCGCATTCGCAGCGCTATCCGTTGGAACGCCGTGATGACCGTTCTGCGTGCTTCCAAGAAAGATCTGGAGTTGGGTGGCCACATGGCGTCCTTCCAGTCTTCCGCGACCTTCTACGAAGTCTGCTTTAACCACTTCTTCCGTGCCCGTAACGAGAAAGACGGCGGCGATCTGGTTTACTTCCAGGGCCACATCTCTCCAGGCGTTTATGCACGTGCCTTCCTTGAAGGCCGCCTGACTGAAGATCAAATGAACAACTTCCGTCAGGAAGTTCATGGCCAAGGCCTGTCTTCTTACCCGCATCCAAAACTGATGCCGGAATTCTGGCAGTTCCCGACCGTTTCCATGGGTCTGGGCCCGATCAGCGCCATTTACCAGGCCAAGTTCCTGAAGTATCTGGAACACCGTGGTCTGAAAGACACCTCTGGTCAGACCGTATACGCCTTCCTGGGTGACGGCGAAATGGACGAACCAGAATCCAAAGGTGCCATCACCATCGCTACCCGTGAGAAGCTGGACAACCTGGTGTTTGTCATCAACTGTAACCTGCAGCGTTTGGACGGCCCGGTTACAGGTAACGGCAAGATCATCAACGAGCTGGAAGGTATCTTCGCAGGTGCTGGCTGGCAGGTACTGAAAGTGATCTGGGGCGGTCGTTGGGATGAGCTGCTGCGTAAAGATACCAGCGGTAAACTGATCCAACTGATGAACGAAACCCTGGACGGCGACTACCAGACCTTCAAATCCAAAGACGGCGCTTACGTGCGTGAGCACTTCTTCGGCCGCTTCCCGGAAACCGCTGCCCTGGTCAAAGACATGACCGACGACGAAATCTGGGCGCTGAACCGTGGGGGTCACGATCCGAAGAAAGTCTTTGCTGCACTGAAAAAAGCGCAGGACACCCAAGGCAAACCAACCGTTATCCTGGCTCATACCATTAAAGGTTACGGCATGGGTGAAACTGCGGAAGGTAAAAACATTGCCCACCAGGTGAAGAAAATGAACATGGAAGGGGTTCACCACTTCCGCGATCGTTTCAACGTGCCAGTGGCCGATGCCGACATCGAAAAACTGCCATTCATCACCTTTGACAAAGAGTCTGAAGAGTACAAATATCTGCACGAACGTCGTCAGGCGCTGCAAGGCTACGTGCCAACTCGCATGCCGAAGTTCACCGAGAAGCTGGAAATGCCAGCTCTGGCAGACTTCAGCTCCCTGCTGGAAGAGCAGAACAAAGAGATCTCTACCACCATCGCCTTTGTGCGTGCCCTGAACGTGATGCTGAAGAACAAGTCGATCAAAGATCGCCTGGTGCCGATCATCGCCGACGAAGCGCGTACTTTCGGTATGGAAGGTCTGTTCCGCCAGATCGGTATCTACAGCCCGAACGGCCAGCAGTACACCCCGCAGGACCGTGAGCAGGTTGCCTACTACAAAGAAGACGAGAAAGGCCAGATCCTGCAGGAAGGTATCAACGAGCTGGGCGCCGCCTCTTCCTGGCTGGCCGCAGCGACTTCTTACAGCACCAACGATCTGCCAATGATCCCGTTCTACATTTATTACTCAATGTTCGGGTTCCAGCGTATCGGCGACCTGTGCTGGGCGGCTGGCGACCAACAGGCTCGTGGCTTCCTGATCGGCGGGACTTCAGGCCGTACCACTCTGAACGGCGAAGGTCTGCAGCACGAAGATGGCCACAGCCACATTCAGTCTCTGACTATCCCTAACTGTATCTCTTACGATCCGGCTTATGCGTATGAAGTGGCAGTGATCATGCATGACGGCCTGGTGCGTATGTACGGTGACGCGCAGGAAAACGTCTACTACTACATCACCACGCTGAACGAAAACTACCACATGCCGGCTATGCCGCAGGGTGCAGAAGAAGGTATCCGTAAAGGTATCTACAAGCTGGACACTCTGGCAGGCAGCAAAGGCAAAGTTCAGTTGCTGGGTTCAGGTTCTATCCTGCGTCACGTCCGTGAAGCGGCCAAGATCCTGGCTGATGATTACGGTGTGGGCTCAGATATCTACAGCGTGACTTCCTTCACCGAACTGGCGCGTGATGGCCAGGATTGTGAGCGTTGGAACATGCTGCACCCAACCGAAACCCCACGCGTGCCTTACATCGCTCAGGTGATGAACGATGCGCCGGCGGTTGCGTCTACCGACTACATGAAACTGTTCGCCGAGCAGGTTCGTACTTACGTTCCAGCCAGCGATTATCGCGTTCTGGGTACTGACGGCTTCGGTCGTTCAGACAGCCGCGAAAACCTGCGTCACCACTTCGAAGTTGATGCTTCTTACGTGGTGGTTGCAGCACTGGGTGAACTGGCTAAACGCGGTGAAATTGAAGCTTCTGTGGTGGCTGATGCGATTAAGAAATTCGACATCAACCCAGAAAAAGTTAACCCGCGTCTGGCATAAGAGGTACTGAAGAATGTCTATCGAAATCAAAGTGCCGGACATCGGTGCAGACGAAGTTGAAATCACCGAGATCCTGGTGAAGGTTGGCGATAAGGTTGAAGTTGAACAATCGCTGATCACCGTGGAAGGCGACAAAGCCTCCATGGAAGTCCCCTCGCCGCAGGCGGGCGTGGTTAAAGAGATTAAAGTCGCGGTCGGTGACAAAACCGAAACCGGCAAACTGCTGATGATCTTTGAAGCAGAAGGGGCGGCAACTGCTGCACCTGCCGCCAAGGCAGAGGAAAAGCCAGCCGCTGCCGCTGCTCCAGCCGCCGCTGCTGCCAAAGACGTTGAAGTACCGGATATCGGCGCTGATGAAGTCGAAGTCACCGAGATCCTGGTGAAGGTTGGCGATACCGTTAGCGCCGAGCAGTCTCTGATCACCGTAGAAGGCGACAAAGCTTCTATGGAAGTCCCGGCACCGTTCGCCGGCACCGTGAAAGAAATCAGAATCAACACCGGCGACAAAGTGAAAACCGGTTCCCTGATTATGGTCTTCGAAGTGGCTGGCGCGGCTTCTGCTGCCCCTGCGGCTGCAAGCCAGGCGGCTCCGGCTGCTGCTCCAGCGGCAAGTGCTGCGAAAAACGTTGAAGTGCCAGATATTGGCGGCGACGAAGTAGAAGTGACCGAAGTGATGGTGAAAGTGGGCGATAAAGTTGCCGCTGAACAGTCACTGATCACCGTTGAAGGTGACAAGGCTTCTATGGAAGTGCCGGCACCGTTCGCCGGTACCGTGAAAGAGATCAAAATCAACACCGGCGACAAAGTGAAAACCGGCTCCTTGATCATGGTGTTCGATGTGGAAGGTGCAGCACCCGCTGCTGCCCCGGCTGCGGCTCCAAAAGCAGAAGCTGCCCCGGCCCCGACGGCGAAAGCCGCCGCGCCAGCCGCTCAGGCTGAAGGCAAAGGCGAGTTTGCCGAGAACGATGCCTACGTTCACGCTACCCCGGTTATCCGCCGTCTGGCGCGTGAGTTCGGCGTTAACCTGGCGAAAGTGAAAGGCACCGGTCGTAAAGGCCGTATCCTGCGCGAAGACGTTCAGGCTTACGTGAAAGATGCGGTTAAACGCGCCGAAGCTGCTCCTGCGGCAACCGGTGGTGGCCTGCCAGGCATGCTGCCATGGCCGAAGGTCGACTTCAGCAAGTTTGGTGAGATCGAAGAAGTTGAACTGGGTCGTATCCAGAAAATCTCTGGTGCCAACCTGAGCCGCAACTGGGTGATGATCCCGCATGTGACTCACTTCGACAAAACCGATATCACCGATCTGGAAGCGTTCCGCAAACAGCAGAACGATGAAGCTGCCAAGCGTAAGCTGGATGTGAAGTTCACCCCGGTGGTGTTCATCATGAAAGCTGTCGCTGCCGCTCTGGAGCAGATGCCGCGTTTCAACAGCTCTCTGTCTGAAGATGGCCAGAAGCTGACGCTGAAAAAATACATCAACATTGGTGTCGCGGTTGATACGCCGAATGGTCTGGTGGTTCCGGTGTTCAAAGATGTTAACAAGAAGAGCATCACTGAACTGTCCCGCGAACTGATGGCGATCTCCAAAAAGCGCGTGACGGTAAGCTGACTGCAGGCGAAATGCAGGGCGGTTGTTTCACCATCTCTAGCCTGGGCGGTATCGGGACTACCCACTTCGCGCCGATTGTTAACGCGCCGGAAGTGGCCATTCTGGGCGTCTCCAAGTCTGCTATGGAGCCGGTCTGGAACGGTAAAGAGTTCACGCCGCGTCTGATGATGCCGATGTCGCTCTCCTTCGACCACCGGGTTATTGACGGGGCTGATGGTGCGCGCTTCATCACCATTATCAATAATATGCTGGCTGACATCCGCCGTCTGGTGATGTAATTGTGTAGGGGCGCTCAGGTGGCGCCCCTGCCGATCCTACTACCGGTTTTGTCGGGCTGTTGCATCACTCGACAGAATTGTTGAGACACGGGTCACTCGAACACGCTTTGCAGACTATTAACAATTCTGTAAACTGCTCGCGGTGTAAGCGTCCCGGTGGATGAAGGGCGTTATGAGATTGATTAATAACATACCCAAAATAATTGGAGCTGCATCAAAGCGGCAAGTTCGTGAGTCCTGATGAGCTTACTTTGAGTAAGTGATTCAGATGAACGAATGCAGCCAACGCCGAGGCAGCTTCAAGTATGACGGGTATAAAATGACGTCTGACCCGCCGGACAACTAATTAAGAGGTCATGATGAGTACTGAAATTAAAACTCAGGTCGTGGTACTTGGGGCGGGCCCAGCAGGGTACTCTGCTGCTTTTCGTTGCGCTGACTTAGGTCTTGAAACCGTTCTGGTAGAGCGTTATTCCACTCTGGGTGGGGTTTGCCTGAATGTGGGTTGCATCCCTTCCAAAGCACTGTTGCACGTTGCCAAAGTGATCGAAGAAGCCAAAGCATTGGCTGATCACGGCATCGTTTTCGGCGAGCCGAAAACCGACATCGACAAAGTGCGCGTCTGGAAAGAAAAAGTTATCAATCAGCTGACCGGTGGTCTGGCTGGTATGGCTAAAGGCCGTAAAGTGAAAGTGGTTAACGGGCTGGGCAAGTTCACCGGCGCTAACACCCTGGTAGTTGAAGGCGAAAATGGTGCTACCACCATTAACTTTGACAATGCCATCATCGCCGCAGGCTCCCGTCCGATCCAACTGCCATTTATCCCTCATGAAGACCCACGCGTGTGGGACTCCACCGATGCATTGGCGCTGAAAACCGTTCCTGAGCGTCTGCTGGTCATGGGTGGCGGTATCATCGGCCTGGAAATGGGCACCGTATACCATGCTCTGGGTTCACAGATTGACGTGGTTGAAATGTTCGACCAGGTGATCCCGGCTGCTGACAAAGACGTGGTTAAAGTCTTTACCAAGCGTATCAGCAAGCAGTTCAACCTGATGCTGGAAACCAAAGTGACCGCGGTAGAAGCCAAAGAAGATGGTATCTATGTCACGATGGAAGGCAAGAAAGCCCCTGCAGAACCACAGCGTTACGACGCGGTGCTGGTGGCGATCGGCCGTGTTCCTAACGGTAAACTGCTGGACGCGGGCAAGGCGGGGGTTGAAGTTGATGACCGTGGCTTTATCCACGTCGACAAACAGCTGCGCACCAATGTGCCACACATCTTCGCTATCGGCGATATCGTCGGTCAGCCGATGCTGGCGCACAAAGGCGTGCATGAAGGCCACGTTGCCGCTGAAGTTATCGCTGGCATGAAGCACTACTTCGACCCGAAAGTGATCCCATCGATTGCTTACACCGAGCCAGAAGTTGCGTGGGTAGGTCTGACCGAGAAAGAAGCCAAAGAGAAAGGCATCAGCTACGAAACGTCCACCTTCCCGTGGGCAGCTTCAGGCCGTGCCATCGCTTCTGACTGTGCAGACGGTATGACCAAACTGATCTTCGACAAAGAAACCCACCGTATCATCGGTGGTGCAATTGTCGGCACCAACGGCGGCGAGCTGCTGGGTGAAATCGGTCTGGCTATTGAGATGGGTTGTGACGCAGAAGATATCGCGTTGACCATCCACGCTCACCCAACCCTGCATGAATCCGTAGGTCTGGCAGCAGAGATCTACGAAGGCAGCATCACCGACCTGCCAAACCCGAAAGCTAAAAAGAAGTAATTTCTTCGGATTGAAAGATGACGGGTAAAAGAGGCTCCTGAAAAGGGGCCTTTTTCATTCTCTATTCCAAATTAAAAACGACAGACATCACACTCTTTGGTATGAAAGGTTGCGGCCGGTCACGCCACTCTTTATCTTCGTTTGGAGTAAAGCTTCATATGTTGATATTTAATGGAGTCTCCATGTCAGTTATAGAAAGGCTCGACAGTCATATCCAACAATCCGGCGCCCTTATCGTTTCGTGCCAGCCTGTTCCCGGCAGCCCGCTGGATAAACCCGAGATTGTTGCCGCAATGGCGCTGGCAGCAGAACAAGCTGGTGCTGCGGCACTGCGCATTGAGGGAATAGAGAACCTCAAAGCCACCCGCAAGCTGGTTTCTATTCCGATTATCGGCATCCTTAAGCGTGATTTGCCTGATTCGCCGGTCCGCATCACCCCGTGGCTGGCGGATGTGGATGCTCTTGCTGATGCGGGCGCAGACATCATTGCCTTTGATGGCACCGATCGTCCCCGCCCGGTTGCCGTAAGCGAATTATTAACCCGCATTCATTACCGTGGCCTGCTGGCAATGGCCGATTGTTCAACGCTGGAAGACGGCTTGCATTGCCATCAGCTTGGCACACAACTGATTGGCACTACGCTTTCCGGCTATACCGGCACCACCATACCCGTTGAACCAGACTTCGCACTCGTGGCCGCTTTGAGCGCGCGAGGCTGTCGGGTAGTTGCGGAAGGGCGCTACAACACCCCGGCACTTGCGGCCCAGGCCATGCAGCAGGGGGCTTGGGCTGTGACGGTCGGCTCTGCCATCACCCGCCTGGAACATGTTTGCCAGTGGTTTCGTGACGCTTTACAGGACGCGACAAAATGACAACCCTAGCTATCGATCTGGGCGGCACCAAACTGGCCGCCGCACTGGTTGAAGATGATTTAACGATCAGCGCACGCCGCGAATTACCAACCCCTGCCAGCAAAACCCCCGAGGCGCTGGAGGCTGGCCTGCGCGAATTGGTCGCCCCCTTTTTCAACGGGCTACCCGTTTTGCCATTGCTTCAACCGGTATTATTCAGCATGGCGTTCTGACCTCGATTAACCCCGCAAATCTCGGCGGGTTGGAATATTTCCCGCTCAACAAAACCCTCTCGCAGATCACCGGTTTATCAGGCGTTGCGTTAAACGACGCCCAGGCTGCAGCCTGGGCGGAGTATCAGGCGCTGGAAAACAAGGTCAGCAGCATGGTGTTTCTTACGGTTTCTACCGGCGTGGGGGGCGGTGTCGTCAGTGAAGGGCGATTGCTCAGCGGTTTAGGCGGGTTGGCCGGTCATTTTGGCCACACTCTTGCCGATCCTAACGGCCCACGTTGCGGCTGTGGGCGCATGGGTTGTGTGGAGGCGATTGCTTCCGGGCGTGGCATTGCGGCGGCGGCCACGGGAGATTTGGCCGGTCTTGATGCCAAAGCGATTTTTGAACGGGCCGCCCAGGCTCACCCTCAGGCGCAGAAACTGGTCGCACAGTCCGCCCATACGCTCGCCCGTTTGATTGCCGATATCAAGGCCGGGTTTGACTGCCAGTGTGTGGTGATCGGGGGGAGCGTTGGCCTGGCAGCGGGTTATCTGGCACAGGTTAGGCAGGCGCTGCTGCTTCAACCTGCGGTTTATCACACCGAGCTTTATGCCGCGCACTATCGGCAAGATGCCGGTTTACTGGGGGCAACCCTGTGGACCAAGGAGTAACAGTATGATTTTAGGCCATATTGACCATCTGAAGGCGGCATCGTTGCCTGCGGCACTGCATGAAGCGATCCTCTGCGCCCTGGCGCAACATCCGGCAAAGAAACTACCGGACAGTTACACTCTCGACGGCGAATGGCTGTTTATGAATGTAATGACCCTGGCCACCCAGACCGCCAGTGAGAAAAAGGCCGAACTGCATCGCAGTTACGTTGATATTCAACTGTTGCTGGAGGGTACCGAGACCATTTATTACGGTATACCCCAAAGCGCTCGTGAGCTAGAGGAGTGGCACCAGGAGCAGGATTATCAGCTGTGCAACCAGATCCATGCCGAGCAAAGCGTGACGCTGGAGCCCGGCATGTTCGCGATTTTCTTCCCGGGGGAACCGCATAAGCCTGGTTGCCATCACACCCCGGGTCTGGCGCTTAAAAAAGTGGTGATCAAGTTGCACCGTGACGTTCTGTTCCTCAAAAGTTAAAAAATTCACACTTTGACTTTGCCGCAGCGCCCCGTTGCGGCTTTTTTTCGTTACTATTCCCCCCATGACGGTTAATCGAACATGTTCACTATGCCACCACTAAAACCGGGGAAAATCCTCGTCACCCTAGGCGCGATGCAAAGCAGCCTTAGCCGTACCAGCCAACGCATCGCGCAATATATTCTGCAAAACCCACAGCAAATCACCTCCTTGGCCATCGCCGGATTGGCGCAGGAGGCCCAGGTGGGTGAAGCGTCTGTCGTGCGGTTTTGTCGCCTGTTGGGCTATCGTGGCTTTCAGGATTTCAAACGCGATTTAACCATTGAACTGGCCCGCAGTAATCCCCTGCTGGATGTAGATATTCAACCTGATGACGACGTAACGGCGATTGGCAGCAAACTTCACGAAACGGTGAATGGCGTGCTGGCGCAGACCATGACCCTGCTGGATCCGGAGCAGGTGCGCCGTGCGGTTAGCGCGCTGTTAACGGCCTCAACGGTATATCTGTTTGGCGTGGGATCGTCAGGGATCAGCGCCGAAGAGATGAAGCACAAGCTGATGCGTATTGGGTTAAAGGCCGATGCTCTTGATAATAACCACCTGATGTCGATGCAGGCCACGTTACTGCGCCCCGCCGATGTGGCGTTTGGTATCAGCCACTCCGGTACCTCACCGGAAACGGTGAAGGCGCTGCGACTCGCGCAGGAGGCCGGGGCGACCACCATCGCATTGAGTAATAATCTGGGCACGCAGTTGCTGGACTATGCGGACATCACCTTGATTAATGGACATTATCAGGGCGAGCTCCAGGGGGATTCGCTGGCAACCCGCGTGGCGCAGGCGTTTGTGCTGGATGTGATTTATGGCTTGCTGGTACAAGCTCGCCCGGACATAGCCCGGGCGAATAAGATAAAAACTTTAAAGGCGTTGGAATGATTAAATAACGTCTTCCAACCGAGACCTGACTCTCTGTTTTACTCTTTCGCCAGTACCTTGGTTGCGCCTTTTACCAGGGCACCGCTAAAGGGTTTGCCGTCAATCGCATCATGGGTACGCAACGCTTCCGGGCGCAACCAGCGCTGAACGCGTGAAGGCATATCCAGGCCAATAAGCAGTATGACCACGAAGGTAAGGCTAAAGGAGAGCGATGCCAGGGCGGTACCCAGATCCAGACGCTGCGCTATGATCGCACCAATGATCGGGGCCAAGGCGCCCCCCAGCGCACCCACGTTATAGGTAAAGCCCAGGCCCGCTGCCCGCTGGTCGGTATCGAAATAACCACCAATCAATTTTGGCAGAATGCCGGAGATCCCCTGGCCCAGCATCTGTTGGAAAAACAGCAGGAAGCCCAGCACCCAGACGCTGCTCCCGCCGATGGCAAACACCGGGATAATCAGCACCTGCGAGGCCAGCAGGCTGTAAACATAGGCTTTGCGCGTGCCGAGCCAGTCGCCAAGGAAACCACCAACACAGCACCCTACCGCCGCACCAAACCCGCTAAAGAACAGCACCCGGGCAACGGTGGAAGGATCGTAAGCCAGTTCCGTTTTCAGATAGGTTGGCAGCAGTGCCTGGATCGGCCATGAATAAAGAAAGGCAAACAGCACCACAATCATCAGCATGACGCCGGTTGGCCAGCGCTTACCGTTGCTTTGTACCATAAAGCTGATGAAAATCCCGGCACAGAGCAGGCCAAGGGCCGCAACGATGGCCGCGTTATTCAGGTTGCCAGCGAAACAGAACCACAGCGCGGTTCCCGCCACCAGAGTCAGCAGGATATTGATGACACGATGCTCGCCGCGATAAAGGATATCAACCATGGTACGCACCGGCGCTTTGCCCGCATGATTTTGTGCCCAGTCTTCGGCTTCAGGGATATTTTTACGTAACCACAACGCAAAGACGATCGGGACAATGCCAATAAAGAACAGCGCTCGCCAGCCCCACACCGGGACCACCAGGCTGTAAACCTGAGCCGCGACTACCGCCCCGACGGAGAAACCGGAAATCAAAAATCCGCTGGCTTTATTACGCAAGTGTTTTGGCCAGCTTTCAATCACATAGGTGGCGCTGGAGCCGTATTCTCCCGCCATTCCCATGCCGATCACCAAACGGGCAATAAACATGGTGGTGAAACCCGGAGCCAGGCCGCAGGCCAAGGTCCCTACCGAAAACATGATGATACTGGTGACCATAGCCAGGCGACGTCCATAGCGATCGCCCATTGCGCCCAGCATCAGTCCGCCAAACCAGCGGGAAATAAATGCAGCAGAAATTAGGCTCGCGGCCTGTACCGTCGTCAGGCCAAATTCCCCCTGGATCTCGGTCAATACCAGAGCTATCAATACAAAATCAAAGCCATCAAGCAGATACCCCATCCAGGCGGCGGAGAAAGCCCGCCACTGGTTCCGGTTGAGGTGGCGATACCACGGAATATTTTGTGTCGTTGTATTCATTTGAGTCTCCCATGTAGGGCTTGGCCCAATCGCTTATTATTAGGGTACAGAGTGTGATGCCGGATAAATCCGGCATCCGATCAGGCTTGGTATTGCTGTTTTTCTTGTTGTAGCTTTTGCGCTAATGCCCTGAGTTCTGGGAGATATTTTTCGTCTACCGGTGCAAACGGCTTACGACACAACGGTACCGCTATCACATCCATATAATGTAATACCGTTTTCAGGCCACGGAACACGCCCACCTTGATCAAGAGATCGATAACTTTATTGCATTCGGTCTGCAACTGGTTGGCTGCCGCGAGATTCCCTTCTTTCAGTGCCTTGACGATGCCCTGATAACGCCAACCCATAATGTTGTAGGTGCTGCCGATGCCGCCATCCGCCCCTGCCAGCAGGCCGGAGGCAAAGATTTCGTCGTAGCCGTTATAGAGCACCAGTGTTGGGTGAGCGCGGCGGATCTGTTCCATCTGGTAAAGATCGCCCGAGGTTTGTTTCAGTGCCCCTACGCCGGGTAGCGTCACCAGGGTGTTGATCTGATCGAGGGTTAATTTCACGCCACTCAGGGCAGGGATGTTATACACAACCATCGGCAAACCCTTGGCGGAGTCAATGATGGCGCGATAATGATCGCAATGTTCTTCAAAGCTGAACGGATAGTAGAACGGCGTCACGGCAGAGACCGCATCAAAACCATAGCGGGCTGCCGCATCGGCCAATTGTTGGCTTTCCCAGGTGCTGACGGTGCCCACATGGGCAATTAAGGTGATTTTCCCCTTGGCTTCTTCAGCCACGATTTCCAGCACTTCCTCACGCTCGGCAATATTTTGCACGAACGCTTCTCCGGTAGAGCCGCCAACATATAGGCCATCGATCCCCTGGCTGATATTAAAACGCACCAGGCGGCGCAGGCTTTCGGTATCCAGCCGCTGGTCTTTATCGAACGGGGTAAGAAGCGCGGGCATTACCCCTTTCAGTGTTGCTGACATAGTACATCTCCGTAATGGGTTGTGAGATGACTATATACCTTTATACCTATTATACCAGTCGAAAAATGCAGCACTTCAGCACAGAAGATCCAGAATGAGATCTACTTCACTAAACGATCGTCAGGATCACTGACGGGTTTTTTTGTTTTGATTTAAGGCGTGTCGGGTGGCAAAGACGCTTTCGAGATGGGCGCGCAGTGCGCTGTCGGCCGCATTGGGATCGCGGTTACGAATAGCATTAACGATTTCGATATGTTGCTGATAGCTCAGATCGTTATGTTCATGCAGCTCTTTTGCCTGCACTTCGGGGCGTGCGGCAATCAGCCAGTCGAGCAAGGCGACATGGATCGCCATAAAGATGGGGTTGCCGGGGATTTCTGCCAGCACGCGATGAAACTCAATATCGGAGCGGATAAACAGCGCGTTGTTATCCAACGACTGGCTATTGAGTTCAAGCGCTTTTGCCAGACGTTCAATCTGTTCATCGGTGGCATGTTCTGCCGCGTGGCGAACCAGGCTGGATTCAAAAAACAGCCGCAACTGCTCAAAATGAGTGATGCCATCGGGGTGGGCAAGGAAGTCTTTTGCCATGCCGGAGAGCTCACCGATGATGGTATCAGCGGAAGGGCGTGAGACGCGGGCGCGTTCACCGTTGTTGATCTGCACCAACCCTTTGCGTTTCAACGCGGCCAGTGCTTCACGCACCGAAGGACGCCCCACGTTGAAGAACGTCATCAATTCACGTTCAGAGGGCAGTTGCTCGCCTTCTGAGAACTCACGGCGACGGATCATTTGCTCCAGTTCTTCTTCCACCATCTGGGACAATTTCACCCGTGCCAACGGGCGGCTGCGCAATGCGCTACCGATGGTGGGTGAAATCGCTTTTGAAGGTTGTTCGTCAGGATTTTTCATACATGCCGTATTAGTGAACGATGACAGTGAGTTATGCACCGGATAACATCATAACACGAATTCATTTTGCTGGCTAAAGCGGGGCGGGGTATCCCAAGCGCCGTTTAGGTAAAAGCTATCCTGGCTTCGCACTGGGTGCCCATGGCGAGCGATTTTCCTTCGCGATGATTGATAACCATTGTAAAAGTATGGATGTTATGTTGTGCTCATCCGGTTGAGCTTTTTCTGGTTCCGTAACCCACTCTGGTCCGACACTGCGGCCTGACAGTCGATTACGCTGCGGTCAACGATTCAGCAAAGATTTAATGTTGCTTTTATGTGAACGAATTAACAACTGATATGAATCCTGATATGCTGGCTGGGCGGAACCGGGCGCTGTACCTTACAGTCCAGGATATCGACAGCAGTGCCCCGTCAGGATAGATGGCATCAATTCAATATCGTCGTGCGCTAACCCGGTTTGAATATAAAACGCCAGGCACAATAAATGACAATGTGAGCGAGGAGAAAGTCGTGCTAGAAGAATACCGTAAGCACGTAGCCGAGCGTGCTGCAGAGGGCATCGTCCCTAAGCCATTAGATGCAACGCAAATGGCAGCGCTGGTTGAATCATTAAAAAATCCGCCAAAAGGCGAAGAAGAATTTCTGTTAGACCTGCTGATTAACCGCGTACCGCCAGGCGTCGATGAAGCCGCCTATGTCAAAGCCGGTTTTCTGGCAGCCATCGCCAAAGGCGAAGCTACTTCCCCCTGATTTCCCCTGAAAAAGCTATTGAACTGCTAGGCACCATGCAGGGCGGTTATAACATTCATCCGTTGATTGACGCGCTGGATAATGCCCGGTTGGCACCGATTGCCGCCAAAGCGCTCTCTCATACGTTGCTGATGTTCGATAACTTCTACGACGTTGAAGAAAAAGCCAAAGCGGGTAACCCACACGCCAAGCAGATCATGCAGTCCTGGGCCGATGCCGAATGGTATCTTTCACGCCCGCCGCTGGCCGATAAAATCACCGTTACCGTGTTCAAGGTTACCGGCGAAACCAACACCGACGATCTTTCGCCGGCGCCGGATGCCTGGTCACGTCCAGATATCCCGCTGCACGCGCTGGCGATGCTGAAAAACGAACGTGAAGGCATTGTCCCCGACCAGCCGGGTAGCGTAGGCCCGATCAAGCAGATCGAGCTGCTGAACAAGAAAGGTTTCCCGCTGGCCTACGTCGGTGATGTGGTCGGTACCGGTTCTTCCCGCAAGTCCGCCACCAACTCGGTGCTGTGGTTTATGGGCGACGACATCCCATTCGTGCCGAACAAGCGCGGTGGTGGTGTGGTTCTGGGCAGCAAGATTGCACCTATCTTCTTCAACACGATGGAAGATGCCGGGGCGCTGCCAATTGAAGTGGACGTCTCCAATCTGAATATGGGCGATGTGATCGACATCTTCCCGTACAAAGGCGAAGTGCGTAACCATGAAACCGGTGAACTGCTGGCCAGCTTCGAGCTGAAAACCGATGTGCTGCTGGATGAAGTGCGCGCCGGTGGCCGTATCCCGCTGATCATTGGCCGTGGCCTGACCACCAAAGCGCGTGAAGCGCTGGGCCTGCCGCACAGTGAAGTGTTCCGTATTGCCAAGCCGGTTGCGGCTAGCAACAAGGGCTTCTCGCTGGCACAGAAAATGGTTGGCCGTGCCTGTGGCGTTGCCGGTATTCGCCCTGGTGAATACTGCGAACCGAAGATGGCCTCAGTGGGTTCTCAAGATACCACCGGTCCGATGACCCGTGATGAGCTGAAAGATCTGGCTTGCCTGGGCTTCTCTGCCGATCTGGTAATGCAGTCGTTCTGTCATACCGCCGCGTATCCGAAGCCGGTTGACGTAACCACGCATCACACCCTGCCAGACTTTATCATGAACCGTGGCGGCGTTTCGCTGCGTCCTGGTGACGGTATCATCCACTCCTGGTTGAACCGCATGCTGCTACCGGACACCGTGGGCACCGGGGGGATTCCCATACCCGCTTCCCAATCGGTATTTCCTTCCCGGCGGGTTCCGGTCTGGTGGCGTTTGCCGCTGCTACCGGCGTGATGCCGCTGGATATGCCGGAATCGGTGCTGGTGCGCTTTAAAGGTAAAATGCAACCGGGGATCACCCTGCGTGATCTGGTGCATGCCATTCCTTATTACGCGATCCAGCAGGGCCTGCTGACCGTTGAGAAGAAAGGTAAGAAAAACATCTTCTCTGGCCGCATCCTGGAGATCGAAGGCCTGCCGGAACTGAAAGTGGAACAGGCCTTTGAGCTGGCAGATGCTTCCGCCGAGCGTTCTGCGGCTGGCTGTACCATCAAGCTGGATAAAGCGCCGATCCAGGAGTATCTGAGCTCCAACATCGTGCTGCTGAAGTGGATGATCTCCGAAGGCTACGGCGATCGCCGTACCCTTGAGCGCCGTATTCAGGGCATGGAGAAATGGCTGGCGAACCCGCAACTGCTGGAAGGCGATGCGGATGCAGAATACGCTGCGGTGATCGAAATCGATCTGGCCGATATCAAACAGCCAATCCTGTGCGCGCCTAACGATCCGGATGACGCACGTCTGCTGTCTGATGTGGCTAACAGCAAGATCGATGAAGTGTTTATCGGGTCCTGCATGACCAACATTGGCCACTTCCGTGCGGCAGGCAAATTGTTGGATCAGCATAAAGGCCAACTGCCAACCCGCCTGTGGGTGGCACCGCCAACCAAGATGGATGCGGCTCAACTGACCGAAGAAGGCTATTACAGCGTCTTTGGCAAGAGCGGCGCGCGTATCGAGATCCCGGGTTGTTCACTGTGCATGGGTAACCAGGCACGTGTGGCGGACGGTGCGACGGTGGTTTCCACTTCCACCCGTAACTTCCCGAACCGCTTGGGTACCGGTGCCAACGTTTATCTGGCCTCGGCAGAGTTGGCGGCAGTGGCATCACTGCTGGGCCGCTTGCCAACCCCGGATGAATATCAGACCTATATGGCGCAGGTAGACAAGACGGCGGCGGATACCTATCGCTACCTGAACTTCGACCAGTTGAGCCAGTACACTGAGAAAGCCGACGGCGTGATCTTCCAGACCGCGGTATAAATCAGCGCTAAGTTGTCAGTAATACGGGGGCCTTTGGGTCCCCGTTTTTTTATCCTTAACTGTGATCGTGTCCTATTTTTAATTCTCTTAACCAGTTGATTAAATTTGTAATATTTAAAACATTACTCTTAGGTTAATAAAACTGGCCGCTGCTTGATTGATAGCCATTGCTCAGGCTCCTAAGCTAAACCTGCTGAAAAGAAACAAGTAAACCCAGGAGGTTGAGGTATGTCGCTTCATCAAAGCCCCACACGCGTTTGGGATACCCGGCGGCAGGAAAAGCAACGCCGCATCGCGAGTGTGCAAGGGCAACTGCAAGGGAAGGTGATCCCCACCGCCGATCTGACCGCCGTGCTGGAAAAGTTGCTGGTCTCTGGCGACCGGGTGGTTCTGGAAGGCAACAACCAGAAACAGGCCGATTTTCTCTCCCGTATGCTCGCCGAGGTTAACCCAGCCAAAGTTCACGATCTGCATATGATCATGCCAAGCGTTGGCCGCGCCGAGCATCTGGATATCTTCGAAAAGGGCATTGCCCGCAAACTGGATTTTGCCTTCTCTGGCACTCAAAGCCTGCGTATTTCCCAGTTGCTGGAAGATGGGCAGCTCGAAATCGGTGCGATCCACACTTATATCGAACTTTATTCACGCCTGTATGTGGATCTGGTGCCAAATGTGGCGCTGGTGGCCGGGTTCAAAGCAGATCGCCATGGCAATCTGTATACCGGCCCGAGCACTGAAGATACCCCGGCGCTGGTAGAAGCTACCGCGTTTAAAGACGGCATCGTCATCGCTCAGGTTAACGAACTGGTGGAGGACGAAACCGATCTGCCACGGGTCGATATCCCCGGCTCCTGGATCGATTTCGTGGTAGTGGCTGATAAACCTTTCTTTATTGAACCGCTGTTTACCCGCGATCCGCGCCTGATCAAACCGATTCATGTGCTGATGGGCATGATGGCGATTAAGGGCATTTACGCCAGGCATCAGGTGCAATCGCTTAACCACGGCATTGGTTTTAACACCGCCGCCATTGAACTGCTGCTGCCTACCTATGGTGAACAACTGGGCCTGAAGGGCAAAATCTGCAAGCACTGGACCTTGAACCCGCACCCCACCCTGATCCCGGCGATTGAAAGTGGCTGGGTAGAAACTGTGCACTGCTTTGGCGGGGAATTGGGGATGGAGAATTACATTGCCGCACGACCGGACGTTTTCTTCACCGGCAGTGATGGTTCCATGCGTTCCAACCGCGCGTTTTGTCAGATGGCCGGTCAATACGCGGTGGATATGTTTATCGGCTCGACCTTGCAGATTGACGGCATGGCCCATTCCTCCACCGTGACCCGTGGCCGCCTTTCTGGTTTTGGCGGTGCGCCGAATATGGGGCATGACCCGCATGGCCGTCGCCATGCGACGCCTGCCTGGCTGGACATGATCGAAGAGCCGGATCCGTTGGCCCGTGGGCGCAAGCTGGTGGTGCAGATGGTTGAAACCTTCCAGGCGGGGGCCAAGCCGACCTTCGTAGAAAAGCTTGATGCCGTTGAGGTAGCCCAAGAATCTGGCATGCCGCTGGCACCGGTCATGATTTACGGCGACGACGTGACCCACGTTCTGACGGAGGAGGGCATTGCTTATCTGTATCGCGCTCGTTCGCTGGAAGAACGCCGGGCCATGGTGGCTGCGGTGGCCGGTATCACCGATATCGGGCTGGGCGTAGATACCAAACGCGTGGCCGGACTGCGTCGGGAAGGCAAGGTGGTATTCCCGGAAGATCTCGACATTCGCCGCACCGACGCCTCCCGCTCGTTACTGGCGGCAGGCAGCGTCGCCGATTTGGTTGAGTGGTCCGGCGGTCTGTATAACCCACCAGCTAAATTCCGGAGCTGGTAATGAAACTTTCCCCTGTTTTAGCGTATCCGAGGCGGATGTAGCCGCTGCGCAATTGGCCGACTGGGCTACGCAGGCGTTGCTGGATGAAGCACGCCTCAGCCCGAAACCGGGGCTGGTGGATGCTCGGGGGTCCGGAGCGCATCAGGATCTGACATTAGAGCTGATGGAGCGTTCTGCCAATAGCCTGACCCCGGTCTTTCAGGCATTGGCGATTGCTGGCTGGCAACGCCCGGCAGACAGCGCATTACGCCAGGACGTTGGCCGGATTGGCCGCGAAGGTGAACGCCTGATGATGGCGGCTACTGCCGGAGTTAATACTCACCGTGGAGCGATCTGGGCATTGGGCCTGCTGGTGACGGCGGTGGCAATGCAAGCGGGTAACGCCACCCCGGGCAAGAGCTGCCAGCTGGCAGCGCAATTGGCGCAGTTGCCCGATCATGCCAGCCCGAAACTGTTCAGCAAAGGCCTGCGAGCCACCCAGCGTTATCAGGTTCCAGGTGCGCGAGAGGAGGCCCAACAAGGCTTTCCCCATGTGATGCAACGGGCGCTGCCGCAGCTGTGGCGCAGCCGCAGTCAGGGGGCCAATGAGCAAGCCGCGCAGATTGATGCGCTGATGGCGGTGATGACCACCCTGAGCGATACCTGCGTGTTGTCGCGCGGCGGTTTGCCAGCGTTGAAGGTGATGCAATTGGGCGCTGCCGAGGTGCTGGATGCCGGTGGATACCAGCATCCAGCAGGGCGTGCGGCACTGGCAACACTGGAACAACGGCTACTGGCCAGCAACGCTTCGCCAGGCGGAGCGGCCGATTTACTGGCTGCAGCACTCTTCCTCGATCGGGCTACGGCTCGCTGAATAATCAATCCAGAGGACGTTATGGAACATATCAATTTGAGTTATCCGGCCAGCGTCACGTTGCCGGGTCGAGCATTAACCGGCGTCGTCGGCTCCGGTGACATGGAGGCTCTGTTTGAGCCAGAGACTTCCGGCAGGTTGACGGTGGTGATCAAAACCTCCGTGGACGGCAGCCAGCAACGTTGGCAGCACCTGTTTGAACGGCTGGCCGCATTGCGGGATTTACCGGCCGGGCGATTAGAGATTAATGATTTTGGCGCTACGCCGGGCGTGGCCAGATTGCGGATCGAACAGGTATTTGAGGAGGCGGCACATGCGTGATGACATCAGCTTTATCGAACTCAGCGCCCGTGAACGCGCGCGTAACCTGCTCGATAGCGGCAGTTTCCGCGAACTGTTGGGGCCATTCGAGCGTATCACGTCGCCCTGGCTGGAACCGCAGGGCATCGTCACCCAGGCGGATGATGGCATGGTGGTCGCCAAAGGCACCATTGCCGGAAAACCGGCGGTTGTCGTGGCGGTAGAAGGGGCGTTCCAGGGCGGCAGCATGGGGGAAGTCTCCGGTGCCAAAATGGCCGCCGCGCTGGAGCTGGCGGCGGAGGATAACCGTAACGGCATTGCGACCCAGGCCGTGTTGTTGCTGGAAACGGGCGGTGTACGCCTGCAAGAGGCCAATTTAGGACTGGCAGCGATAGCGGATATTCATGCGGCGATTGTCGATTTACGCCGTTATACCCCGGTGGTGGGCATTATCGCCGGTACCGTGGGTTGCTTTGGTGGGATGTCGATCGCCGCTGCACTTTGCAGTTACCTGATCGTGACCCGCGAAGCACGTTTGGGGCTGAATGGCCCTCAGGTGATTGAACAGGAAGCCGGTATTGAGGAATACGACTCCCGCGATCGGCCTTTTATCTGGAGTATGACTGGCGGTGATGTACGCTACCGCAGCGGTTTTGTGGATGTGGAAGTTCCGGATACGTTACATGCGGTGAAAGATGCAATGGCAAACTGCCTGCAATGTGGCGTTCCTGCGCAGCACCGCAGCGACAATTATCACTATTATCTGCCGAAGCTGTCGCAGTTCGACACCCGCCAACAGGCGGACACGGCGGTAATTAACCAACTGTTTGCTTCGGAGGATCGGGTATGAGCAGGTCATTATCAAGCCGTGGAGAATACTGGTTCTCTTTGCTGGCGGCGGGTGCCGAACAGCGAAAAGGGCAGTGTGACTCGATCCTGGTAGCAGACGGTGAGCTTGCAGGGCAGCCGGTACGTTTTATTGCGGTCGTGCCTGATGCCAATAACCATTATCCGCGCGCAGCGGGCGGCGAAGTGGGGCTGCTGGAAGGCTGGACGCTGGCCCAGGTGGTCAGCGAAGCGGTGACCGCAGATGAAGGTAAAGCGCAAAAACGCGCCATCGTGGCAGTGATTGACGTACCAAGCCAGGCCTATGGCCGCCGTGAAGAGGCGTTTGGTATTCATCAGGCACTGGCCGGGGCGGCAGGGACTTATGCCAAAGCTCGTTTGGCCGGTCACCCGGTGATTGGGTTGATCGTCGGTAAAGCCATGTCCGGCGCGTTTCTGGCGCACGGTTACCAGGCCAACCGATTGATTGCTTTCAATGATGCAGGTGTAACTATCCATGCGATGGGCAAAGAATCTGCCGCGCGGATCACGTTGCGCTCGGTGGCGTCCCTGGAGAAATTGGCGGCAACCATTGCGCCAATGGCCTATGACATCGGCAATTACCGCTCGCTGGGCCTGCTGGAGCAGTTGCTGGATATTCATGACCCGCTACAGGCCAGTGAACAAGAGCTTGACCACGTGCGCGGCACCGTCGCGGAGGCTATCGCTAAAACCCGCCGCGAAGGAACCGGTTTAAGCAACCGCCTGGGAGCGGATAACCGCCGCAGCTCTTCATTGGTACGTGAGCGTATGCGCGCAGAGTGGTAACCGCATTTCAGTGGTTGATTACGTCAGAACTCAGGAACTCATAAACGTGCCGGGCAGCGGCCGCTGCCCGGCACGGGATTCATCTGCACATAAAAATACAAGAAAACCCATCGCACCTGATCTGACTGATTTTTCTTTTTTAACAGGTGATTTATGACATACGTAATTATTAATGCCCTGGCGCCGATTTTTGTCATTATGCTGCTAGGTTTTTTTGCCGGTAAGGCAAAAATGGTCGATAACCAGAACGTCTCTTTACTCAATATCTTCGTCATGGATTTTGCTCTGCCCGCTGCCCTGTTTGGTGCCACCGTACAAACGCCCTGGGCAGGGATCGTGCAGCAATCGCCACTGATTGTGGTGCTGGTGCTGGCAATGTGGATCACCTATGCGGCAATCTATTTCACCTGTACCGGGATCTTCCATAAATCCCCGCAGGATGCGGCGGTACTGACGTTGACCGTTGCATTACCCAACTATGCTGCATTGGGTTTACCGATCCTTGGCAGCGTGTTGGGGGAAACGCCGGGGACCTCGCTGTCTGTTGCGGTGGCCATCGCTTGTGGTTCCGTATTGATGACCCCGTTCTGCCTGTTGATCCTCGAGCGTGAAAAAGCTCGCGCCGCCGGTACAGTTCAGGGATCTAGCCTTGGCATGTTACCGGTGCTGATGTGGCGCTCGGTAAAAAAACCGATTGTCTGGGGGCCGTTGCTTGGCGTGGTGCTGTCAGCCGTGGGGATTCATATGCCAGCAATAGTGTTGGCCGCCATCAAACCTCTGGGCCTGTCAGCAACGGCCACCGCGCTGTTCCTGACCGGGGTGATCCTGTCTGCCCGTCAGTTGCAGATTAATGGCCCGGTGATATTGTCGAGCGTTACCAAGTTGCTGATCCAGCCGTTTATCGCCTGGGGGCTGGTACTGGCATTGGGGCTGCATGGCAGCGTGGCCGTCACCGCTATTTTGATGATCGCGCTTTCGGCGGGTTTCTTCGGTATCGTTTTTGGCAACCGTTTTGGCGTGCAGTCACCGGATGCTGAAGCCACCTTACTGATCAGCTCCGTGTTGTGCATCCTTACCTTACCGTTGTTTATCACCCTGACCGCAGGCATCTGATTGGAGAAACCGATGATTCGCCCGCATGATCTGATTTGGATTGGCGACCGTGCCGCACTTGGCGCCAGCCCGGCGCTACCGGAATGGGTTGCCCAGCAATGGCGCAGCACATTACCCCTGGTGGTGCGGCGTGATATCCAAGAGAACGGGCGCATCCCGGTGGGGATCCGGGGCATGAAACGCAGCCAGCGTGCCGCGGCCTGGGTTAATCAAGAGGCTATTCGGCGCGTCGTGACGCCAGAGTCCCTGATCGCCGATCCGCTGGCGCTGCTGCATTCGACCTTTGTTTCGCAACCCCCTTGCAGGCGTTGATTATGCTGGTTCAGCGGCCATGGCCATGGGCCTGGGGCGTTACCGGTAGCTGTGGTTATGCCTTGGCGACCGAAATCCCGGTGATGCATGCTGAAAGTGACCTGGATCTGCTGGTCCGTTGCCCTGAGCCTGCCAGTATTGACGATCTGCAGCGTCTGGCGCAGTGGTTGCAGGCATTGCCCTGCCGTGCCGATGCCCAGATAGAAACGCCGCTGGGTGGTTTTGCCTTGAGTGAATGGCTGCGCGATGGCCGGACAATGCTGAAAACCGCGGGTGGCCCGCTGTTGACGATGGACCCTTGGGTTGCCCCTCAGGAGAAGTGATGAAAATATTATTAACCTTTCCCGGCCAAGGGCCGCAGGTGCCGCAAATGTTGCACCACTTGCCTGCCAGCCAGATTACTCAGCAACTGTTAAGCGAGGCCAGCGCAGTATTGGGGCAGGATGTCCTGATACTGGACAGCGCAGAAGCCTTACAGAAAACCCGTGCGGTGCAACTGTGCCTGCTGATCGCCGGTGTGGCCTATGCGCGGGAATTACAGCAGCAGGGTATCGACGCCGATTTTGTCTGTGGGCTATCCATCGGCGCTTTTCCTGCTGCGGTAATAGCCGGAGCTCTGGCGTTTCCTGATGCCGTCCGGTTGGTAGCGCTGCGTGGCCAACTGATGGAAGACGCCTATCCGGCGGGGTATGGCCTGGCCGCGATCGTCGGTTTGCCGTTGCGCGAGGTGGAAATGCTGATCGCACAGGTGAATAGCGCAGCGTTGCCGGTTTACCTGGCGAATATCAATGCCGAGGATCAATTGGCCATCGCCGGTAGCGAGGCCGCAATGGCGCAGGTAATGGTGCTGGCAAAAGCCGCAGGTGCGGCAAAAACACAGCGTTTGGCGGTAAGCGTCCCTTCCCATTGCGCGCTACTGACGCAACCGGCGGAGAAGCTGGCGCAGGCGATGAAACAGGTACCGATCAACCGGCCACAGATTGCCTACCTCAGCGGCAGCTCCGGGCGGGTACTATGGCAGCCGGAACGGATTGCCGACGATCTGGCCTTTAATATGGCGCGCACCGTGCGTTGGCATGAAGCGATGGTTGCGGCCTATGAGCGGGAGGTCCGCTTGGCCATCGAAATGCCGCCGGGGGCAGTGTTGACCGGGTTGAGCAGAAAAGTGATGGAACAGGGGGAGGCGCTATCCCGCTGCCAGTTAGGCCTGAATGCGGTGTGCGGTATTGTGGCCAAATATCGCCGCGATTCCGTTCCCTCTCCGTAGGGGAGGGAGGGGCGCCGCCACATTGATGACGCGGAGTGAACGGTTATTTCATTGCTTAACTGGCCAGCCTCAGGCGTTAAGCGCGAGCATACATGCGGCCTTCCGCCGTCAGAGCTAACAGGTTCGGGTCCTGTTGCTGGTTACGGTTAAACACCAGCGCGATGGTCTGGCGCATCTGGTACTGTTCGCATAGCGGCAGCAGCCGCAAGGTATGCTCATACATCTTCTTCATCCGCCCCGGCACGAGCGTATAGCCAACGCCTGCCTGAACCAGGCTGAGCATCGAGAAGATATCATTCACTCTGGTCACAATCTCTGGTTCGAAACCGGCAATCTGAAACGCTTCGCTAAAACCGTGATAGGTAGCAAACCCTTCGGTCAAAGAAACAAATTTCTGGCTGCGGAAGTCTTGCAGGTCTGCCGTGCCTTCGCTGCTTAATGCCGAAGAAATCGGGGCGGCAAGAAAGATATCGTCCTCAAACAGCGGCAGGGTCTCGAAGCGCTGGGCGTCAATCTGGCTGTCTGAGACCGAGATCAGAATGGCATCCAGCAGTTGGTTCTCCAATTGGGCCAGCAGATCTTCATTCGAGCCCATCGTCAGGCTGATCTCCACCGCCGGGCGTCGTACTTTCAATCCCATTATCAGCCGTGGGACAGTTTCCAGCGTCAGCGAATACAGGGTGCCAATGCGCATCCGCTGCTGGCCAAAACCAGCCTTCAACCGCGTCTCTTCAATACTTTTATAAGTCAGGTCCAGGATATCGCGTGCGTACTCTGCCAGAGTATGCGCTGCGGGTAGCGCCACCAGATTACGGCCTTTATGAATAAACAGCGGACAACGGAAACCCTCTTCCAGAGTATGCAGTGCGCGGTGCACGCTGACGCTGCTCAAACCAAGCTGTTCGGCGGCCCGGCCAATGTTTTCCTTCTCCATAAACGCCAGAAGGATTTCCAGTTTTTTAAGGGTGATTTCGCTGTCGATCATGGGCTGTTAGTTGGGCTATGGCAAAGAACGGCCATGATAACAAGAATTCCCAGCCGATAGCAGGCACAGAGAGCCTTCCCAAGCCGGGGGTGGAACGGCTATATTGCGCCGCAGTTTATTTGGCTCAATGATCAACTTTGCGAGCGTTCGCTGAGATAGTCGCGAATTAAGGTTTACACTTATAAAAAAGCTCAGGAGGGCATGCTATGGATTACGAATTTCTGCGTGACGCAACCGGTCAGGTGGTAGTCAGATTTTCGATGGGGCATGAGGTTATCGGCCATTGGATTAATGAAGAGCTTAAGGGCGATTTCAATCTGCTGGACCGCATCGAAGCCGATGCGGCAGAGGTCAGGGGCAGTGAACGCCAGTGGCAGTGGGAAGGCCACGAATATACTTTGCTGATGGATGGTGAGGAGGTGATGATCCGCGCCAATCAACTGGAGTTCGAGGGCGACGAGATGGAGGAAGGGATGAATTACTATGACGAAGAAAGCCTCTCTTTCTGTGGCGTAGAAGACTTCCTGGCGGTGTTGAAAGCCTACCGCACCTTTATGCTCAACTACTGATTTACCCCTTCATCAGAAAGGTGGCTCCCCTGAGGGTCACCTTTCCACTTCAAAACTCTCTTGATTAAAAATAATCAAATGATCATGTTGTTGATTTTTGGATCTGCGACATAGCACTGATTTTTGCTTTTTATGATTCAATATAATCATTTTGATTAAAATAAATCAAAATGATGAGGGTGAGATGAAAATTAAGGCGACAATAGAAAAAATCCCTGGGGGGATGATGGTCGTCCCACTGGTGCTTGGGGCAATGCTCAACACCTTTGCCCCGCAGGCGCTGGAGGTTGGTGGTTTTACCACGGCTTTGTTCAAGAACGGTGCGGCGCCGTTGATTGGCGCTTTCCTGCTGTGTATGGGAGCAGGGATCCATATCAAGGCGGCACCAAAATCGTTGCTGATTGGTGGCGGGATCACTTTTACCAAGTTTGTAGTCGCGGTGGCCTTGGGGTTTGGGGTCGAGCAACTGTTTGGTGCTGACGGCATCTGGGGGCTTTCTTCTGTTGCGATCATCGCGGCAATGAGTAACACCAATGGGGGATTATATGCTGCGTTGGCCGGTGAATTTGGCAGTGAAAATGAAGTCGGCGCCACCCCATTGATGTCTTTGAGTGATGGCCCGATCCTGACGATGATCGCACTAGGCGCTGCTGGCATGGCCAACATTCCTGTGATGTCGATTGTGGTCGTGCTGATCCCGATGCTGATCGGCATGCTGTTGGGCAATCTGGACGTACAGATGCGCGATTTTCTTACCAAAGGTGGCCCACTGCTGATCCCGTTCTTTGCCTTTGCGCTTGGCGCCAGCATTGATTTGGCCATGCTGCTCAAAGGGGGCTGGCGGGCATTCTGTTGGGCATATTGACGACGCTGTTTGGTGGTTTCTTCAATATCAAGGTTGACCGTTTATTGGGGGAACCGGTATTGCAGGTGCGGCGGCTTCCAGCACGGCAGGCAACGCGGTGGCCACGCCGTTGGCAATCTCGCAGGCTGATCCTGCGCTGGCGGAGGTGGTTGCGGTAGCGACGCCGTTGGTAGCGACATCGGTCATTGTGACTGCATTACTCACGCCGATGCTGACTTCATGGGTAGCAAAACGCAACCAGCAGCAGATAAAGGCCATCACCAGGGAGGAGCAGCAATGAAAATGATCGTTATCGCCGATGACTTTACCGGTGCCAACGACACCGGCGTACAACTGGCGAAAAAGGGCGCACGTACCGACGTGGTGCTCAATGCACTGCCTCACTCTACGCACCGAACGGATGTATTGGTGGTCAACACGGAAAGCCGGGCATTGCCGGAGGCCATGGCTCAAGCCAAGGTCCGCGAAGCTTTGCAACCTTACTGCCAAAACGATACCCCACCGTTGGTTTATAAAAAGATCGACTCCACCTTTCGCGGCAACGTGGGGGCCGAAATAGAGGCGGCGATGCAGGCCAGCGGGGCGCAATTGGCTATCGTTGCGGCCGCAATCCCGGCAGCAGGTCGGGTGACGCTGAACGGGCAATGCCTGGTTCACGGTGTGCCGCTGGTCGATACGGAATTCGCCAGCGATCCGAAGACGCCGATCGTTTCTTCTCACATCAAGACCTTGATTGGATTGCAAACGGGTTACCCGATCCATGAGCTGGATCTGCAAGTGGTCCGCAGCGGCAAGTTGAGCACTGAATTACAACGCCTGAGCCAGGGGAGCCCCTCGATTGTGGTGGTTGACGCGCAAACCGATGGCGATCTGGCGCTGTTGGCGCAGGCAATTTTGCCACTCAGTACCCGCTATTTACTGGTTGGAGCCGCCGGGCTGGCTAACGCGCTTCCGGCCAGCAGCTATCTCGCAGCTCGCCAGCGGTTGCCCGTGCTGGTGGTGGCAGGTTCGATGAGCGAAGCCACCCGGCAACAGATTGTTTTTGCTGCGAAAGAAAAATCGTTGAGCATTCTGGATGTGGATATAGAAAGGTTATTGTCACCGAGCAGCCAGACTGCGACAGAAGAGATTACCCGCCAGGCTGTCAGCGTACTGCGGGACCGGCAGCATTGCGTGTTGCGTACCTGCAAGGATGCCGATGCCCGTCAGATGATCGATATATTGTGTGAAAAATATAGCCTCTCACGCCAACAGTTGGGGGACAAAATCAGCCAGGCTTTAGGCTCGATCACATTGGCTGTGATCAATCAGGCACAAATTGGCGGGCTGTTCCTGACCGGTGGGGATATCGCCATTGCCGTTGCCAGAGCGCTGGGGGCAGAGGGCTACCGGATCACCAGTGAAGTCGTTCCTTGCGTGCCTTGCGGCACTTTCGTCAACAGCGAGATAGACGATCTGCCGGTGATCACCAAAGCCGGTGGATTTGGTGGCGAATCTACGTTGCGCGACGCACTTTATTTTATTGAGGAGATGTACAGTGGTAAATAATACGATTGCAGTCACCATGGGCGATCCGGCAGGTATTGGGCCAGAGATTATCATCAAGGCCTTATCTGAAGGAGAACTGGCGGGTACGCCAGCGGTGGTGGTGGGCTGTCTGCAAACGTTGCAACGTATTCAGGCATTGGGGATCGTCCCCAAAGTAGAACTGAAGCCGATCCTGCAGGTTTCGGAGGCTCGCTTTGCGCCCGGTATCATCAATGTTATTGACGAACCGTTGGAAAACCCCGCCGCGCTGATACCAGGGAAAGTGCAGGCACAGGCGGGCGATCTGGCTTACCGATGCGTAAAGCGAGCCACCGAACTGGCTTTGGCGGGCGAGGTTATGGCTATTGCCACGGCGCCGCTGAACAAAGAGGCGCTTCACCTGGCCGGGCATTTGTATCCAGGCCATACGGAGCTGCTGGCGAAGCTGACCAATAGCCGTGATTACGCGATGGTGCTCTATACCGACAAACTGAAAGTGATCCACGTTTCTACCCATATTGCGCTGCGCAAGTTCCTTGATACGCTGAATGCCGAGCGGATCGAAACCGTGGTGGCGATGGCGGATACCTTCCTCAAGCGTGTAGGCATTAAACAACCAAGGATTGCGGTGGCTGGCGTCAACCCGCATGCGGGAGAAAATGGCCTGTTTGGCGATGAAGAAATTAACATCGTCAGTCCGGCGATTGCCGCAGCCAGGCAGCGTGGGATCGACGTCCAGGGCCCGTGTCCGCCGGATACCGTATTCCTGCAGGCCTATGAGGGGCAGTACGACATGGTGGTCGCCATGTATCACGATCAGGGGCATATTC
Source organism: Serratia sp. L9 (assembly GCF_050632285.1). Lineage (NCBI taxonomy): Bacteria > Pseudomonadati > Pseudomonadota > Gammaproteobacteria > Enterobacterales > Yersiniaceae > Serratia > Serratia sp. L9. Next base: position 2,110,187 of record NZ_CP192591.1, read on the forward strand.
CGCTGAAGCTGCTGGGTTTCTATGACGGGGTTAACATCACGGCGGGCTTGCCGTTTATCCGCACGTCCGCTGACCACGGCACCGCGTTTGATATTGCCTGGACAGGTAAAGCCAAGTCTGAGAGCATGGCCATCTCGATTAAATTAGCCACTCAGTTGGCGTGATTAAGCGGATTTCATGAAGCCACAAAGTCGCCAGGACCAGATTCTGGAATACCTGAAAGCCCATAATCTGGTCACGGTTGAACAGTTGGTCAGCGCTATTGATGCTTCACCTGCCACCATCCGCCGCGATCTGATCAAGCTGGATGAGCAGGGGATTATCAACCGCAGCCATGGCGGCGTGGCGCTTAACCGTTTTATCCCGGCACAACCCACCACCAATGAGAAACAACTGCGTTATCCGCAGGAGAAGCGGGCTATCGCCCAGCATGCGGTCACCCTGGTTAAAGCCGGTGATGCGGTGGTGTTGGACGCCGGCACTACCATGCTGGAATTGGCGCGGCACTTGACCCATCTGCCATTGCGGGTGATCACCGCCGATCTGCACATCGCGCTGTTTTTATCAGAGTTTAAACAGATAGAAGTGACCATTATTGGCGGGCGGATCGATGACAGCAGCCAGTCTTGTATTGGCGATCATGGGCGTCGGCTTCTGCGGGGGATTAACCCGGATATCGCTTTTGTCAGCTGTAACTCATGGAGCATTGAGAAAGGCATCACCACCCCGACCGAAGAGAAAGCGGGTCTGAAGCAGGATCTGATGGCCAATGCTCGCCAGCGGGTGTTGTTGGCAGACAGCAGCAAATACGGTGCCTACTCGCTTTTTTGTGTCGCCCCGCTCGGTAGCCTGACCGATATTGTCACCGATAAGGCTTTGCCCGTGGCCGCGCAGCGGCAGCTGGCCGACTTGCCAGGTGAGCTCTATCTGGTGTGATTTGCGGCATGCAGGGCAACCTTGGCTGCCCTGCATACACATCTACAGATGCGGAATGTTCCGCCCGTAATAGATCTCCTGCATCTCTTTCCACAGCTTATCGGTGATCCTTTTCCGCTCTGTTTCGCTCAGCTCTTGCGGCCTGGCGTTGAACAGGTAGTGTTGCAGATCAAAATCCTTCAGCAACATCTTGGTATGGAAGATGTTTTCCTGATACACATTCACATCCATCATGTGGTACAGCGCCTTCATATCCTCAGACATAAAGTTCTGGATCGAATTGATTTCATGATCGATGTAATGCTTCACGCCGTTCACGTCGCGGGTAAAGCCACGCACGCGATAATCCATGGTGACGATATCGGATTCCAACTGGTGGATCAGGTAGTTCAGCGCTTTCAGCGCGGTGAAATCACCCCACAGGTAGACACTTCGATATCGGCGCGAAAAGTGCACAGGCCGCCTTCCGGATGGCTTTCCGGGTAGGTGTGAACGCAGATGTGGCTTTTATCCAGATGGGCAACCACCGTATTAGGCAGCGGGCCAGGATGTTCGGAGGTATCCACGTCTTCCGGGTTGACCGGCTCTTCACTCACCAGAATGGTGACGCTGGCGCCTTGGGGATCGTAATCCTGACGTGCGATATTAAGAATATTGGCGCCAATGATCGAGCAGGTTTCACTGAGGATCTCGGTCAGGCGGTTGGCATTGTATTGTTCGTCAATGTAGGCGATATAGCCGTCGCGATCGTCTGCGGTTTTGGCGTAACAAATATCGTAAATACAAAAACTCAGGCTCTTGGTCAGGTTATTGAAGCCGTGCAGTTTAAGCTTTTGCAATTGGGTTCACCTCCTTTACCCGTCGTCTTTCAAGCCGCAGCGTTGTTGCCTGCGCTGGCCCACCCCAGTCACTTACCTTGATAAGTTCCAGGGATTGGGTTCGCTGGCCACCTAACTGCAACATGAAATCCATAGGGTGTCTGTTTTCACTTAACGTCAAACGTTCAGTGCATTGAGCAAATATTGCGGCAGGGCAAAGCTGCCAGCGTGAATTGCCGGATTGTAGTAACGGCAGTGTAAGCCACTTTGATTAAAGCGTTGTTGCAGCGTAGCCATATCTGACTGGCGCAGCGCCGGGTTCTGGCTGGCCCAGGCAAACGTCATGATGCCGCCGTAATAGGTCGGGATTGCGGCCTGGTAGAAACTGACGTCGTTAAAGTACTGGCTCAGTCTGGTGTGGCTGTTGACCGCTTCGTCCTGTTGCAGGAAGCAGACGCCGTTTTGTGCCACAAAGATACCCTCTTCGTTCAGGCAGCGCGCGCAACCCTGGTAGAACGCAGAGGTGAACAGACTTTCGCCGGGGCCGATGGGGTCAGTACAGTCAGAAATAATCACATCGAACTTTTCTTCGGTCTGATTAACAAAGTTGACGCCATCGTCGATCACCAGTTTGAAGCGGGGATCGTCATACGAACCGGCATTGTGGTTGGGCAGATACTGGCGACAGAACTCCACTACGCCTGCGTCGATCTCCACCATGGTGATCTGTTCCACGCCCTGATGACGGCTCACTTCACGCAGCATACCGCCGTCGCCACCGCCAATGATCAGTACCTTCCTGGCCCGGCCATGTGCCAGCAAAGGCACGTGGGTCATCATTTCGTGATAGATAAACTCATCACGCTCGGTAGTTTGCACCACACCGTCGAGGGCCATAACGCGGCCTAGCAACGGGGTTTCAAAGATAATCAAATCCTGATGTTCGGTCTTATCGCGATAAAGCACTTTCTCTACCGAGAAGTATTGGCCGAAGCTGGCATGTAGCGTTTCGTGCCAAGTCTCTTTCTGGGTCATATGCGGGTGACTCCGTAATAACAACCATGAAAAACGGGCGCAACATCATAAACTCTACACGCTGTAAATTACAGCGTTGTTGGCCGGAACGTTGAGGGGAGTGCTTCCTCTGCCGGTTAATCAAGGGCAGAGGCTGCAAAAGCAGGGGGATTAATTAGCGTAAGCCAGCAGGCTTAAGGAATCGCGTGCCAGAGATTTGCATTTATTGGGGGTAGGAATGCCGATGCCGCTGAGATCGCGATAGCTGTCTTCGCCCAGAGCTTTCATGTTAAAGCTATTATAATTACTCAAATCCCAGCGGTTCTGTTGAGCAAAATACACAATGGCGCGTTTGATTTGCGCATTAGGCAAATCGTTGTAACCGCACTCATTTTTCAGATAGACAAACACTGCGGTCAGATCGGCCAGATCTTCCGCTTCAGATTCATTCAGCGCCAGACTGGCCTGTGAAAAGCCCAGCATGGTCAGCAACAGCATCAGTAACGTTGTTTTTTTCATCTTGAAATTAGACCTGTTCAATATTTGCTGACGTTACCACACTTGTCTGGAAAGGCACCAAATTTTATTACACGCGCTTAACCCTTTTAAGAGTAATTGCTTGACCTTCCTCCAAGGGGAGGGTTTAGGCTTCGGGTGTTAAGCTATCGATCACTGAGAAAAGGGAGTCAGCGATGTTACGCCGTGATTTTATTAAATTGACCGCCGCACTGGGTGCGGCAAGTGCCTTGCCATTGTGGAGCCGCGCCGCCTGGGCCGCCGATCGGCCAGCCTTGCCTATTCCACCTATTTTGGCACCAGACGCGCAGGGAAAGATCGCACTGGCGCTGCAAACCGGCGAGGTGAACTGGTTACCAGGCGTGGCCACGCAAACCTGGGGTATCAACGGCCCGCTACTTGGCCCGGCAGTGCGTCTGCAACGCGGCAAGCCGGTAACCGTAGATATCACCAATAAACTGCCGGAAGCCAGCACGGTGCATTGGCACGGGCTGGAGATCCCTGGCGATGTCGATGGTGGCCCCCAGGCTTTGATCCAGCCGGGCACCATCCGCACGGTCAGTTTCACCGCCGATCAGCCCGCTGCCACCTGCTGGTTCCACCCGCATACGCATGGCAAAACTGGCCAGCAGGTCATGATGGGGCTGGGGGGATTGGTGCTGCTGGAAGACGACGAAAGCAGTAACCTGCCGCTGCCAAAAACCTGGGGCAAGGACGATATTCCGGTGATCCTGCAGGACAAACGCCTGGGTAAAGACGGCCAGATTGAATATCAGCTGGACGTGATGAGTGCCGCTGTGGGCTGGTTCGGTGACCGGATGTTTACCAACGGGGCGGCTTATCCACAACATATTGCGCCGCGTGGTTGGCTACGCCTGCGTTTCCTTAACGGTTGTAATGCCCGTTCACTCAACCTTGCCACCAGTGATAACCGGCCGTTATACGTCATTGCCAGCGACGGGGGTTGCTTGGTGAACCGGTGAAACTGACCGAATTGCCGATGTTGATGGGCGAGCGTTTCGAAGTGCTGGTGGATGCCTCTGATGGTAAACCGTTCGATATCGTGACCCTGCCGGTGAAACAGATGGGTATGACGTTGGCCCCGTTCGACCAGCCGCTGCCGGTTCTGCATATTCAACCTTCGCTCGCGCAGGGTGTGAAATCGATGCCGGACAGCCTGGTGAAGCTCCCGGCGTTGCCTTCGCTGGCCGGGGTGCAGGAACGCTGGTTGCAACTGATGATGGATCCCAAACTCGATATGCTGGGGATGCAGGCTTTGATGGATCGTTATGGTCATCAGGCCATGGCCGGTATGAGTATGGATCACGGCAGCGCAGGCAAGGGCATGGCCGCTATGGATCATGGCAATATGCAAGGCATGGATCACGGTAAGATGGCGGGGATGGATCATGGCGACAAGCCGTTTGATTTCAGCCATAGCAACACCATCAACGGCAAAGCTTATGATATGTCCAAGCCGATGTTTGAAGCCAAACGGGGTAAGTATGAGAAGTGGACCATTTCCGGTGAAGGCGACATGATGCTGCACCCGTTCCATATCCACGGGACGCAATTCCGTATTCTGTCAGAGAATGGCAAACCACCGGCGGCCCATCGTGCCGGCTGGAAAGATACGGTGCTGGTGGAAGGGTGGCGCAGTGAAGTGCTGGTGCGCTTCGATCACCTGGCCAGCGCGGACCAGGCCTATATGGCCCATTGTCACCTGTTGGAACATGAGGATACGGGGATGATGCTAGGTTTTACCGTCGCTGATTAATATGCGGGTCTTGCAAGCCGCGGCCAATCGCTGCGCTTGCCAGTCAGGCTAAACCCTGCGCCCTTCTTTCGGCTACTGACCTGAAAACGATGCAACACACTTGGAAGTGAGCATAATAGGCAGTCGGTATCCCTAAAAGGGCGAGGGTTTTATAAGGCGCTTCATCACTTATCACCCATAATCTATAGTGGTGAAAGCGCTCATGTCGCAAGATGGTTTTAACCATTATCCGTCCTACGGTGCGATGCTCGCTTTGGTCGTTTTTTACCGACCCCGACGCCAACCCGGCAGTGCCGAAAACGCTTTTTATATCAGACCTACCGCGAGTGGTTGGTGGCAGACCCGATCTGTGCTGGCTCTCTCTGTGGTGCCATTGCTATAGGGGCCTCCATGTCCTGGAGATCAAACCCCACACCGGATTTGCCCCATCAGGATCACTCTACTCAATGAAGCTGGGGTTGCTGCCTCAATAGCGCGATCACCGAACGTAGGGGCTAAAAGTGGCATAGAGATACCCGACAGCCGCAGAACGGCCAGGAAAGCGACATTATCAGGCTCCGGATGAGCGGCCACATGCGCTACAAGCAGTGTGTTATTATATTCTGATGTTTTCTGGTTTGTTCACTGGCCTGTGTATCAATCGGTGTATCAATCAATGAAGTTTATGAACATAAAAAGCATATAAAATATGAGTATATTCAACGTGGTATGTAAATAATGAAACATTATGTAGACGTAATGATTTCCGAGCAGGAAGTTAAGGCCCGTATCGCTGAACTTGGCCGCCAGATCACTGAAGATTACCGCGATAGCGGCAGTGACATGGTGTTGGTTGGGCTGCTGCGCGGCTCTTTCATGTTTATGGCCGATCTGTGCCGCACCATAGAGGTGTCACATGAGGTCGATTTTATGACCGCTTCCAGCTATGGCAGCGGCATGTCCACCACACGCGATGTGAAGATCCTCAAGGATCTGGACGAAGACATCCGTGGTAAAGACGTGTTGATCGTCGAAGACATCATCGATTCTGGTAACACGCTGAATAAAGTGCGTGAGATCCTGGCGCTGCGTGGGCCGAAATCTCTGGCAATCTGTACGCTGCTGGATAAACCCGAGCGCCGTGAAGTTGACGTTCCGGTGGAATACGTCGGGTTCTCGATCCCGGATGAGTTCGTGGTGGGTTATGGCATCGACTACGCCCAGCGCTATCGTCATCTGCCTTACATCGGCAAAGTGGTGCTGCTGGACGAGTGATCCCACCGGGGCTCAGCCTTGCTGAACCCCGATAAGCCTTTAAAACAGGCCTTTTTCCTGCTTGAGCGTGGCTATCGCTTTGCGGTAGCCCATCTCCAGACTTTCACGGCTGGTGGCTGTGACTTCCAGATCGTGTAAGCGACCATCCTGGATCCCGTATACCCAACCGTGGATCATCACTTTCTGGCCGCGTTTCCAGGCCGATTGCATGATGGTGGAGTGGCCCAGGTTATACACCTGTTCAATTACGTTGATTTCACACAACACATCCAGGCGTTGTTCCGGTTCCAATTCCCCCAGCAACGAGCTGTGCTTGTACCACAGATCGCGAATGTGCAGCAGCCAGTTGTTGATCAGCCCCAGCTCCGGGTTTTCTACCGCCGCTTCTACACCACCGCAACCCAGGTGGCCGCAGATGATGATATGCTCAACTTCCAGCACGTCGACGGCATATTGCACCACAGACAGGCAGTTCAGGTCGGTGTGGATCACCAGGTTTGCCACGTTACGGTGAACGAACAGTTCACCTGGCTCCAGGCCGGTCAGGCGCTCGGCGGGGACGCGGCTGTCGGAGCAGCCTATCCATAAAAACCGCGGTTTCTGCGCTTGAGCCAAGCGTTCAAAAAAGCCGGGATCTTCCTGGTTGATATTGGCGGACCAGGCTTGGTTATTGGCGATAAGCCTTTCGATTTCTTTCATGGCGGTTATTGGCCTGTAACGAACGGATTGCGTTGATGTAATATATGGCAAGCATCACAATTTGGAAATCGGAACAGTGAAGCAATTTTACAACCGAACGGGTTTGCGCACGGATTCTACTCAGTAATCAGACTGCTAATGGTAAACTGCCACTTATCAAACACAGCAGCATACTCCATCACAAGGTACTCTCATCACTTATGAATTATGCACTGGAAATAGCGCAATTGACCAAAACTTACGCCGGTGGCGTAAAGGCATTGCGCGGCATCGATCTGAATGTTGAAGCAGGGGATTTTTATGCCTTGCTGGGGCCCAATGGTGCAGGGAAATCAACCACCATCGGTATTATCAGTTCGCTGGTCAACAAGACCTCCGGCACGGTAAGGGTGTTCGGCTACGATATCGATAAAGATATCGTCAACGCCAAGCGCCAACTCGGCCTGGTGCCCCAGGAATTCAACTTTAACCCGTTTGAGACCGTGATGCAGATTGTGGTCAATCAGGCGGGTTACTATGGTGTAGAACGCCCCGAAGCACAGAAACGTGCAGAAAAGTATCTTAATCAGCTCGATCTCTGGGGCAAACGCAACGAACGAGCGCGCATGCTTTCTGGCGGGATGAAACGTCGCCTGATGATTGCCCGTGCCTTGATGCACCAGCCAAAGCTGCTGATCCTCGATGAACCGACTGCCGGGGTGGATATTGAGCTGCGCCGTTCAATGTGGGGGTTCCTCAAAGAGCTAAATGCCCAGGGCACCACCATCATTCTGACTACTCACTATCTGGAAGAGGCCGAAATGCTGTGCCGTAATATCGGCATCATTCAGCACGGTGAACTGGTGGAAAACACCTCAATGAAGGAGCTGCTGTCAAAACTGAAGTCAGAAACCTTTATCCTCGATCTGGCGGCCAAAAGCCCACTGCCGAAACTGGAGGGTTATATCAGCCGTTTAACGGATACCTCCACGCTGGAAGTGGAAGTGATGCGTGAACAAGGCCTGAATGGCCTGTTTACCCAACTGAGTGCGCAGGGGATCCAGGTACTGAGCATGCGTAACAAGGCTAACCGCCTCGAAGAGTTGTTTGTCGGCCTGGTGAACGGCAATGGAGAAAAAGCATGATGCATTTGTATTGGGTGGCCTTGAAGAGCATCTGGGCAAAAGAGATCAACCGTTTTGCCCGCATCTGGATCCAGACGCTGGTGCCACCAGTGATCACCATGACCCTGTATTTCATTATTTTCGGCAACCTTATTGGTTCGCGTATTGGTGAGATGCATGGTTTTGATTATATGCAGTTTATCGTTCCCGGCCTGATCATGATGGCGGTGATCACCAACTCCTACGCCAACGTGGCGGCATCATTCTTCAGCGCTAAATTCCAGCGCAATATTGAAGAACTGCTGGTGGCTCCGGTGCCAACTCACGTCGTGATCGCAGGGTATGTGGGGGGCGTGGCGCGTGGTATCTGCGTCGGGATCCTGGTTACGGTGATCTCGCTGTTCTTCGTTCCGTTGCAGGTCCACGCCTGGTGGGTGATTGCGGTGACATTACTGCTGACGGCGATCCTGTTCTCGCTCGGTGGGTTGCTTAACGCCGTATTTGCCAACACCTTCGACGATATCAGCCTGATCCCAACCTTTGTACTGACGCCGTTGACCTACCTGGGCGGGGTGTTTTACTCACTGACGCTGTTGCCCCCTTCTGGCAGGCAGTGTCCAAGCTCAACCCGATCGTGTACATGATCAGTGGTTTCCGCTTTGGTTTTCTCGGCATCTCCGATGTACCGCTGGCGCTGACCATGGCTGTGCTGATTGCCTTTATTGCGGTGTTCTACATTTTGGCCTGGTATCTGATCGAACGTGGTCGCGGTTTGCGTTCCTGATGCAATCGCCCTCTCCTGATGGCCAGGGGAGGGCGGTTTATTGATTTATTACATATATTACTTAAATCTATATAATTACCAGCCTCCGCCCTTTCTCTCCGCGATTTAAATCGTGCTATGCTGGCGCTCCACATTTTCTTCATTTTTCATTACGTACTCGTAAGCAGAACAAAACCATGCAGCCTCAATATAAAATAGCGGCAGGGCTACTCGGCATTTTTATGTCGTTGCTGGCACCGGCAGCATTGGCGGATTTATTGTCGGAAGACAACTCTGTAAAAGCCGAATACATGGAAGCTCAGCGTAACAGCGAAATCTATTCGTTGATTGGTGAGCATGTAATACCGGTAGGGGAAGTGAAGCGGGGGCAACTGATCCAGGTATTCCCGGCGGATGCGGAATATTACGAACTCAAATTTGGTCATGGCACCGGTTTTATCGATAAAGACGATGTGCGTCCCATCCGTAAATCCCGCAAGGTGAAGGACGATCTGGGCGAGTTGAACAAGCCGCTGACCAATCAGAACCTGATCACCCAGCGGGCAATCAACGTCTACACCGCTGCCGATAACAGCAGCGAAGTCTTTAGCGTGCTGGAAGAGAACCTGCGCTATCCGATTATCGGCAAGCTCAAAGATCGGCTCAATAACACCTGGTATGAAGTGAATATCGGCGATCGCCTGGGGTATGTCAGTGAACTGGACTGCGAGATCGACAACGGTATCCCGGTGCTGACTTATCACCATCTGCTGAAGAATGAAGAGAATAAACGTTTTCGTAATACTTCAACCACCACCTCGGACGTGGCTTTCAGCAACCAGATGACGTACCTGAAGCAGACGGGTTATGACACCATCACCATGTACCAACTGGAAGCCTATCTGAATAATCAGATTAACCTGCCAGGTAAAGTGGTGATGCTGACCTTTGACGATGGGCTAAAGTCGGTTTATCGCTATGCCTATCCCGTGCTGAAGGCATATGGGATGCGCGCCACGGCGTTTATCATCTCTTCACGTATAAAACGCCATCCGCAAAAGTGGAACCCGGATTCATTGCAGTTTATGAGCATTTCTGAGCTGAAAGAGAGCCAGGATGTGTTCGATGTTCAATCGCATACTCACTTCCTGCACCGCACCGGGGCCAATCGTCAGCCGATCCTGCTGAGCCGTTCGCTGCATAATATCGAATTCGATTTTGAGCACTCAAGACGGGCGTTAGAGCAATTTAACCCGCACGTGCTGTACCTTTCCTACCCGTTCGGCGGCTATAACCAAAATGCGATCCAGGCGGCAAAAGACGCTGGGCTCCATATGGCGGTCACCACGGTACAGGGGAAAGTGAAGCCGGGTGATAACCCGTATACTTTGAAGCGGCTTTATATTCTGCGTACCGACTCCATTCCGACCATGGCGGAACGGATAGCCAATAAACCGGGCACAGTGCCAGTGCAGTAAAAAGGAAAACCGGGTGCTGGAGGCGTATTGCTTGTCAGTAAAGCCATACGATGCCTGATTAATTCATGCCAGGTTAATCGTGACGCCCTCTCCCTTTGGGAGGGGGCGTTTTAGTGTTACTGGCATGCATTATGCTGAAGGTGCCTGTGTTTGATCAGGCAACCTGAGCTGGGACGGCTTTCGCCTTGCGTTGCAGGTGGTTTTCGCCCTCAAAGTAAGCGACTTTGGGATGGTGCTGGCGGGCATCGGCATCGCTCATCTGAACGTAAGAACAGATGATCAATTTGTCACCAACGCAGGCGCAGCGGGCAGCCGCTCCATTGACTGAGATAATGCGCGAACCGCGTTCAGCGGCGATAGCATAGGTGGAAAAACGCTGGCCGTTGTCAACGTTGTAAATATCGATCGCTTCATATTCCAGGATCCCCGCAGCCTCCAGGAAATCCTGGTCAATAGCGCAGGAACCTTCGTAATGCAAGTCAGCCTGAGTCACTTTCACCCGATGCAGCTTGCCTTGCAACATAGTACGTATCATAGCGTTACCTAACTGAATATCGGCCCTTTCAGGCGACTGAGATTGAACTGCTTCCTTGCAATATTTATCGTCACCGATAAACCCTGTCAGTCTACTGCCAACCGGATAAATACGGCAACGATTGTACAAAAAAACGACTTATTGTGTGAGGTCAACCTGCTGATTGTCGATCAGACGGGCCTTGCCCAGCCAGGCGGCCATCAGCACTACGGCACGGCGGCTTTCTACATCCAGCGGTTGCAGCGTATCGGCATCGCGGATAAACAGTTCGTCTGGGGTAAAGCCCGCAGCACTCAGCTTCTCAGCGGTCTGTGCCAGCAACTCGTCAACGTGGCGCTCACCGTTGCTGAGCTGTTCCGCCAACGCTTTCATAATCTGGTTCAACTGCGGGGCTATTTTACGCTCTTGCGCTGTCAGGTAGCCATTACGTGAGCTGAGTGCCAGCCCATCTTTGGCCCGCACGGTCGGCACGCCAATAATATCAATATCATAACCCATGTCAGCAACCATCTTGCGGATCAGCGCCAACTGCTGGTAATCCTTCTCACCGAAACAGGCCAGATCCGGTTGAACCAGATTGAACAGCTTGCTGACGATGGTGGAAACACCGCGGAAGTGCCCTGGGCGGCTGGCGCCTTCGAGCATGGTAGAGATGATCGGGACATCGACGCTGGTGTGCTCATCCAACCCTTTTGGGTAAATTTCTGCTGGCGCGGGGGCGAAGATCAGATCAACGTTACGGCGATTGAGTTTTTCACTGTCTTCCTGCAGCGTGCGTGGATAACGTGCCAGATCGTCTGGGCGTTCGAACTGCATCGGGTTAACGAAAATGCTCACGACTACCACATCGGCACGGGCTCGCGCTTCTTCGACCAGCGTCATATGGCCTTCATGCAGATTGCCCATGGTGGGCACCAGTGCGATGCGTTTGCCTTCCTGTCGCCAGCGGCGGATTTGTTGGCGCAGCAGTGGCAGGGTTTCGATAATTACCATTCCATAACTCCTTGATGTCCCCCGGCCTTTCAGGTTATGGGGTTAAGTTATTTTATTGACTCTTTTTGCCAGCAAGTGCGGCCAGTAAATCAGTTGAACGAGTGCTCTTCATCGGGGTAGAGACCTTGCTCGACTTCCCGGATATACAACTGCACGGCACTGCGGATATCACCGCTTTGCGCCAGAAAGTTTTTGGCAAATTTCGGGATGTGGCCGCCGGTGATCCCCAAAGCGTCATGCATCACCAGTATCTGGCCGTCGGTGGCATTGCCTGCACCGATGCCAATCACTGGGATCGACAAGGCTTCAGTCACCTTGCGAGCCAGTTCGGCCGGTACGCATTCCAGCACCAGCAGTTGCATACCCGCCAGTTCCAGATTCTTGGCATCTTCCAGCAGTTGCTTGGCCGCCAGTTCATCACGCCCCTGCACTTTGTAGCCGCCGAAAACGTTTACCGATTGTGGGGTAAGGCCCATATGGCCACAGACCGGCACGGCACGTTCGGTCAGCATCTTCACCGTTTCATACAGCCAACTGCCGCCTTCCAGTTTGACCATGTTTGCTCCGGCGCGCATCACTTCGGCCGCGCTGGTGCAGGCTTGTTCCGGTGTGGCATAACTCATGAAAGGCAGATCGGCGAGCAGCAGGCAGGCTGGCGCGCCCCGGCGCACTGCACGGGTATGATAGGCGACGTCGGCAACGGTGACCGGGAGCGTTGAGTCGTGCCCTTGCAGAGTCATTCCCAAGGAGTCACCAACCAACAGCACTTTAATGCCTTGTTCTTCAAATAGCTGCGCAAAACTGGCATCGTAAGCGGTGATGGTTGCAAACTTGCGCTGTTCCTTTTTCCACTGGCGTAAATGGCTCACTGTGGTCGATTTCATCACGACGTCTCCTGCATATAGCCGCACAGCGTTTCGCTGTAACAGGGTTGTAAAAAGTGTTGTCATTCTACTGTAACCCTTCCGGGGTGGGTAGCACCGATCACTATGGTTAAGATGTTCTTAAGAACCTTATGATGTAATGGGCCGATGAGGCAGGGAGGAGAATGCATGAGAATTCTGTTGATTGAAGACGACAAGCTGATCGGTGACGGTATCAAAGTGGGGTTGACCAAATTGGGCTTTACCCTGGATTGGTTCACCGACGGGATAATCGGCAGGAACGCACTGGAAAGCGCGCCTTATGATGCGGTGATCCTCGATCTCAGCCTGCCGGGGATGGATGGGCTTGACCTGTTGCGCCAGTGGCGCCAGGCCGGGCAGGACGTGCCGGTATTGATCCTCACCGCACGTGATGCGGTGGAGCAGCGCGTCAGTGGGCTGCAGAGTGGAGCGGATGATTATCTGTGCAAACCTTTCGCGCTGACGGAGGTTGCCGCACGCCTGCTGGCGCTGATCCGCCGCCGTCACGGTCAACTGACCCCTCAATTAGTGCATGGTAACCTGGTGTTTGATGTCGCCTCGCGTAGCGTGAGCTGCGGGGGCGAACCCGTTATGCTGACCGCACGCGAACTGGCGGTATTGGAACTGTTTCTGTTGAACAAAGGCCGGGTGCTGGCGCGGCCGGTGCTCCAGGAAAAACTGTATAACTGGGACGAAGAAGTGAGCAGCAACGCGGTTGAAGTCCATATCCACCACTTGCGTCGTAAGCTGGGTAACGGTTTTATCCGCACCGTACATGGCGTGGGTTACACGCTGGGGGATGAGCCGTGAGCCGGTTGAGCCTGCGATTAAGGCTGATCATTATCTTCAGCCTGTTGGCGCTGGTTACCTGGAGTGCGGCCAGCGTAGTCGCGTGGAGGGTGACGCGCCACAATATCAACCAAGTGTTCGACACCCAGCAGATGCTGTTTGCCAAGCGCCTGGCAACTACCGACCTGGGCAATCTGCTGGGTAATCAGGCTGCGCGCAGCCTACCGAAAACCAAGAAAATACTGCAACACGGCAAGCGTGGTGAGCAGGAGGATGACGCGCTGGCGTTTGCCATTTTCGCCCGCGATGGCCGTATGCTGCTTAATGACGGTGAAAACGGCGAAGATTTTTTGTTTGATGCCAGGCAAGAAGGGTTTATCGACGGGAAACTCAAAGGGGACAACGATAGCTGGCGGTTACTGTGGCTGACCAGCCCCGATGGGCGTTACCGCATTGTTGTCGGCCAGGAGTGGGATTACCGGCATGATATGGCGTTGGGGATGGTCACCGGGCAACTGGTGCCATGGTTGGTAACGTTACCCATCCTGATGCTATTGATTGCCGTTATGGTCGGGCGCGAACTAAAACCATTGCGCGAAGTGGCGGCTGGTCTGCGTAAACGTGCGCCAGACGATGCCACGCCGCTCGATGCTCAACAGGTGCCTACCGAAGTCCGCCCGTTGGTAGATGCGCTTAATGCGCTATTTATGCGCATCAATAGCATGCTGACGCATGAGCGGCGCTTTACCTCGGATGCAGCTCATGAATTGCGAAGCCCATTGGCCGCGTTGCGAGTACAGACTGAGGTCGTGCAACTGGCGGGGAATGACACGCAGATGCGCGAGCATGCAGTGAAGAATCTGACGGTGGGGATCGACAGGGCAACAAGACTGGTGGATCAACTGCTCACTTTGTCCCGGCTGGATTCGCTGGCCGATCTCGACAGTCTGACCCCTGTCGACTGGAGCCAACTGGTGCCGATGACCTTGGCAGAGTTGGAGCCACAAGCCCACCTGGCTGGTATCACGCTGCGTTATGAGCAGCGAGGCATCCCTGCTTCACGTTTGGGTCAACCACTGCTGTTATCGCTGCTGGTGCGTAATCTGGTGGACAATGCGGTGCGTTACACCCCGGCCGGGGGGCGGTTGTCGTAACGCTAAGTGAGCGGCAACTGACGGTGGAAGACGATGGCCCAGGGGTTACGGTGGATCATCTGGCCAGGTTGGGGGAACGCTTTTATCGCCCGCCGGGGCAAGAGCAGACCGGAAGCGGGCTAGGCCTTTCCATCGTGCAGCGTATTGCCAGTTTGCACGGCTTACGGATGAGCTTTGCCAATCGGGCAGCGGGGGGATTTGCTGCGACGGTGATGCTGTAGCAGGCCTCAGCTTTTCAGGATTTTGACGGGTGCCACAATACCATGCCATTTTCAGGCACGCGTTTAAGGCAATCAGCCAAGGTTTCACCGTCGGGGAATACCAGATCCGGCGCGATATCGGCTAACGGATAGAGCATAAACTCACGTTGCTTCAGGCCATAGTGAGGTACCGTCAGACGATCGGTCTCAATCACCCGATCGCCGTACAGCATAATATCCAGATCCAGCGTGCGTGGACCCCAGCGCTCATCTTTGCGCACGCGGCCCTGATTACGTTCTATCGCCTGAGTGTGATCGAGCAGCTGCTCCGGGGGTAACTGGGTATCCAGTGCCACCACCGCATTGAGGAAATCCGGCTGGTTCTGCGGCCCAAACGGTTTCGTGCGGTAAAACGGCGAGCAAACGATCAGGTGAGTGCGCGGGATATGATCCAACGCTTCCAACGCGGTATTCACCTGTTGTAACGGTTGTGCCAGATTGCTACCCAGTGCGATATAAACGCGGATCATTATGCCCCTTCTTTATTCGGCGCCCTGCGGCGTGGGCGGCGCTGGCGTGCCCGACGTGGTGCCGGATCTTCGCCTAACGTGCTCAGCATGGTTTTCTGGCGTGCCGGGGTAGCTTCTTGGAATTCATCCCACCATTCGGCAAGACGCAGCATGTCCGGGTTGTTTTCCACTTCAGCACGCAGTGCCAGCAAATCATACGCCGCACGGAATTTAGGATGTTCCATCAGCTTGTGCGCACGCTTGCCCTGGCGGCGGGACAGGCGTAGCTGCAACTGCCAGATATCACGTACCAGTGTAGTGATTCGTTTAGGGATTGCCAGTGAACGACACTCTTCGTCCAGCACGTCGTTCATCGCCAGAGCAAAGGCATCGTAATAGGCCAGCCCGCTTTCCTGCGCCAGTTTCTGCGCATGTTCCAGCAGTGGGTACCACAGCATGGCGGCAAACAGGAACGCCGGGTTGACGCGCATATCATTTTGCAGACGGTGATCGGTGTTTTTCAGCACCTGCACCAGAATGCGTTCCATCGGCGTGTCGTGATTTGGCGTGAAATGGCGCGCAATTAACGGGAATAGCGGTTGGAATAACTGATATTCACACAGTTTCAGGTAGGTCTGATAACCGTAGCCTGCCTGCAGCAATTTCAGTGCTTCTTCAAACAGGCGTGCTGGGGGAATTTCGTGCAGCAGTGAGGCCAGGCGTGGGATCGGCTCTGCGGTTTCTTCGCTGAGGGTCATATCCAGCTTGGCGGCAAAGCGCACTGCGCGCAGCATCCGGACCGGATCTTCACGGTAGCGGGTTTCCGGATCGCCAATCAGGCGGATCACCCCTTGTTGCAGATCGCGCAGACCACCGACGTAATCACGCAGGGAGAAGTCAGAAACCGCGTAATACAGGCTGTTGATGGTGAAATCGCGGCGCTGGGCATCTTCTTCAATGGAACCATAAATATTGTCGCGCAGTAACATGCCGCTCTGGGCCTGCTGCGATAGGTTTTTATCCGACTCAGGGTTCTGTTCGTGATGGCCACGGAAAGTGGCAACCTCGATAATTTCTGGCCCGAACATCACATGTGCCAGCCTGAAGCGGCGGCCCACCAGGCGGCAGTTACGGAACAGTTTACGTACCTGCTCTGGGGTGGCGTTGGTGGTGATGTCAAAATCTTTCGGCTTTTTGCCGAGCAGCAGATCGCGTACGCCACCGCCGACCAGGTAGGCTTCAAAGCCGGATTTATTCAGGCGATACAGCACCTTCAGCGCATTTTCGCTGATATCTTTACGTGAGATTGAATGTTGGTCGCGTGGGATCACGGTCATTGGGCGCGTTCCCTCTGCGGCTGGCAATGATGGGCGTTTGCGTGCCGCTGGGTGACGTGCAGGGTTCTTCCTGCCGTTATCGGCAGAGCGCGATGACACTTTCGCCGGCTGTTCTGCGGGCGCGGTTTCTTCGCGGACTTCGTTTTTATCGCTGGCCGGCGCTTCATCGCGGGTCAACTTGTCATCGCGGATTAGTACCTTACGGCAAAAATTGGCTACTCGGGTAAAAATGGTACACCTCGATAGTGACGGATAAAAATGGTGTTAACAAAAAAATAGCGGCTAATCATAGCTCACCATGGCTGTTTTGAGAATGCCGTTGTGTTTTCACACCGGGAAATTGCTGGCTGGCACGGTACATCGTCCAACTGCCAGTGTTGCACAGCCCAGCTCAATAATAACGGCAGATCAAGATCTTGCCAGATTTCTGGCAGTGGTTGACGCAGAAATCTCAGGGCAGCAATCAATACTGGCCGTGGATCGCCAACGGGTAAGGCCGGGGCATGATTCTGCTTCGACAACTTAATCCCGTTGTTGCCCAATACCAGCGGTAAATGGACATATTCCGGGACTGGTGCCTGTAATTGCTGATACAGCGCAATCTGGCGTACCGTCGGCTCGATCAGATCGGCACCCCGCACGATCTCGGTGACGCCCTGAAAATGATCGTCGATCACCACCGCCAGGTTGTAGGCAAACAGGCCATCACGGCGGCGGATAATGAAATCTTCCTGTGCCAGCGCGGGATCAGCCTGCAACTCCCCCTGCAACCGATCGTGGAAGGCATAGACTGGGTTGGATTGCCGCAGGCGGATTGCTGCGCCCTCTGGGCCTAGCTTAAGATTACGGCAATGCCCATCGTACAAACCGCCAATCTGCTGGATACGGCTGCGGGTACAGGTACAGTAATAGCTGAGATCCTGGCGTTGCAGCCAATCAAGGGTGGCGCGGTAGGCTTCATGACGTTGGGATTGATAGAGGATCTGGCCGTCCCAGTGGAGACCATGGTGTTCCAAAGCAGACAAGATACGGCTGGCTGCGCCGGCAACCTCGCGCGGAGGATCGATATCTTCAATACGTACCAGCCACTGCCCGCGTTGAGCACGAGCCTGGAGGTAACTTCCCAGAGCGGCAATCAGCGAACCGAAATGCAGATCCCCGGAAGGCGATGGGGCAAAGCGCCCCACATAATAACTTTCTGACATATCAGAGGGGAAAGGTTCCCTTTACTCTATGCGGCGCGCGTTGTTGGCGCGCGCCACAGGAACTAACAACTGCTTAGCCGGCCATCTGCTTTTCGCGGATTTCGGCCAACGTCTTGCAGTCGATGCACAAATCGGCAGTCGGGCGCGCTTCAAGGCGACGAATGCCAATCTCCACGCCGCAGGATTCGCAGTAGCCGAAATCATCGTCTTCTACTTTCTTCAGCGTTTTCTCGATCTTTTTAATCAGTTTGCGTTCGCGATCGCGGTTGCGCAGTTCAAGGCTGAACTCTTCTTCCTGAGTGGCTCGGTCGGCCGGATCAGGGAAGTTGGCTGCCTCTTCCTGCATGTGCGAAACAGTACGATCTACTTCGTCCCGAAGTTGGTTGCGCCATGCTTCAAGAATGCGCTTGAAATGCGACAACTGGGCGTCGTTCATGTACTCTTCGCCCGGCTTCTCTTGGTACGGCTCTACCCCAGCAATGGCGAGAATGCTCAAGGACGAGGTTTTACGGGTTTGCCCTTCTTGCATATTGCTTCTCCTACATACACACGCACTATACCCTTTATTACAAATGCCACAGGGTAGTCGAATCCCCAATGCGGGGGAAAAACAGGCCGCTATAAATAACAGAAGGGAAGGGGAGTGCAATTATTCCTGTCGCCTGCTTGACAATGGTGTGAAGGAAGGCGTATTTGGCGACGCAATATCCGGTTGTCGATTTATTTGTGCCCGGAAATGTTAGTCGATAAAAAACGGTAGCTTATCGCAAAGCGAGATACCGTCAGGTGATAATTTAGCCCCGTAACAAACAACTTCCACTCCCAACTGCTGAACCTGCGCCAGTAGTGCCGCGTAACGCTCATCTATATGAAATGCCGGGGCGACCTGGTTGATACCGCTGTGCAACACGGCAAAAAACAATACCGCCCGCTGACCGTGTTCAACCACGCTTTGCAGCTCACGCAGATGCTTTTGCCCCCTGAGTGTTACGGCATCAGGGAAGTAACCACGTTGTTGTTGCAATAGGGTGACTGACTTAACTTCAATATAGCAGTTAGGCTGGTTTTCTGCCTGTAATAACAAATCGATACGGCTGTTTTCGCTACCGTATTTTACTTCGCTGGTGATTTTACTGTAACCGGATAATTCATTGACTATATTCTGTTCAATTGCCTCACGGGCCAAGGTGTTGGCACGCAGAGTGTTGATACAGATCCAGTCACCTTGCTGGGTGTGGGTCAATTCCCAACTGTGGGCATATTTGCGTTTGGCATTGTCTGAAGTGGAATACCAAATAGTATCACCTGGCGTGGCGCAGCCGGTCATTGCCCCGGTATTGGCACAGTGCAGAGTAAAGGTTTCGCCTTCAGGGGTGATAGCGTCGGCCAGAAAACGCTTATAGCGTTTTATCAGCGTGGCGGGTTTTAACGGGGGAGCAAAAATCATGGTTTTTCCTGCAGGCCTAATGGCCATTGCTCAAGTTCCTGGTAGCGGGTGCGCCCTTGTTCAAACACCGACTGATATAACGAGAAACGATCGGCGTTGAAAACCCAGCCTGGCGTGGTTGGGGGAATGGCGACCGGCTTGGTGGCGGCACGTAATAAAGTGATATGCGGATGAAACGGCAACGGGCTTTGATAGCAGCCACTGCGGGCCGCTTGCGAACGCAGTAACTCTGCCAATTGTAACAGCGGGCGCGGGGCCCGTTTGGTACCCAGCCACACCACGCCAGGGCGCGGCCAGTGGCCAAGATCGTCAAGGATGAGGTTAAAACCACGTTGTACAATCCGCCCAGCCAGCGTTTTTAACGCCTGCTCTTTCTGGGGGCTGACTTCGCCGAGGAACGCCAGCGTCAGATGCAGGTTGGCTGCGGCAACCGGGCGGCCATCCTCCGGCTGAAATGCCCCGGCACGCCAGCGGATCACCTGCTGCTGCAAGGCATCAGATAACGACAAGGCGAAAAACAGGCGGCGCGAGCTGGACATAAAACCCCGGTAAGTTAGTGAAACGCTGAGCCTAATTCTATACCCTATGAATTTCAAGCAGCAGCGAGGCAGCAAGCGCATTCTCCCCTGGCGCTTACTTTAGCCAGTGACTGGGGAGAAGGCGTGCAGATAACAACGCTGCAGCTTGAAAGGCGACGGGTATACAATGTGCGCCGTCCATTAACTACCCCCATGGAGAGTTTTGTGTCCTCACTGCCCGTCAGCGCGGTTCTTGAAGAGCTGCTTACCGCACTGCAATCCGCCCCGCAGGTATTGCTCCACGCCCCGACCGGTGCCGGGAAATCCACCTGGTTACCGCTACAGATCCTGGCAAAAGCCGGGCTGCCGGGGCGTATTATCATGCTGGAGCCAAGGCGGCTGGCAGCCAGGAACGTGGCTTATCGGTTGGCACAACAACTGGGGGAAGAGCCGGGGCAGACCGTGGGTTACCGCATGCGTGCGGAAAGTAAAAGTGGGCCGCAAACCAGACTGGAAGTGGTGACCGAAGGGATCCTCACACGCATGTTGCAGCAGGATGGGGAGCTGCAAGGGGTTTCCCTGATCATTCTGGATGAATTCCACGAGCGTAGCTTGCAAGCCGATCTGGCGTTGGCCTTGCTGCTTGATGTGCAGCAAGGGCTGCGTGACGATCTGAAATTGCTGATTATGTCGGCGACGCTGGACAATGCGCGTCTTTCGCAATTGCTGCCGCAAGCGCCGGTGGTGGTGTCTGAAGGGCGCAGTTATCCGGTTGTGCGCCAGTACCAGGCGCTAGCCAGCCATCAACGGTTGGAGGATGGCGTGGCATCGGCAGTGAAACGTTTATTGTCTGAGGAACAGGGGTCGCTGCTGTTATTCCTGCCTGGCGTGGTGGAAATCAACCGGGTGCTCGAACGGCTCACTGGCGATGTGGCGTCCGATACCGATCTGTGCCCGCTGTATGGCGCGCTCCCCTGGCGCAGCAGCAAAAAGCGATCCAGCCGGCGGCGGCAGGGCGGCGCAAAGTGGTGCTGGCGACCAATATTGCGGAAACCAGCCTGACCATCGAAGGCATTCGTCTGGTGGTCGACAGCGGCCTGGAACGGGTAGCCCGTTATGACGTCCGCAGCGGCCTGACCCGCCTGGTGACTCAACGTATCAGCCAGGCTTCGATGATCCAGCGCGCGGGGCGTGCTGGGCGACTGGCGCCTGGGATTTGCTGGCACCTGTTCGCCAAAGAGCAGGCAGAACGTGCAGCCGAGCACGCCGAACCGGAGATCCTGCAAAGCGATCTTGCCAGCTTCTGGCTTGAGTTACTGCAATGGGGCTGTGTGGACGTTGGGCAACTGACCTGGCTGGATCGGCCACCGCAGGCAGCATTAGCGGCTGCCCGCCGTTTATTGCATCGGCTGGCGGCCATTGATGATAGCGAAAAATTAACGGCTAAAGGCCGCCAGATGGCCGAGTTGGGCTGTGAGCCTCGGCTGGCCGCCATGCTATGCGCGGGGGCCAGGATGGGGCCTGATGGGGTAGCCACGGCAGCAATGCTGGCCGCTCTGTTGGAAGAACCCCCGCGCAGTGGGCAAATGGATATCGGTTATTGGCTGAGCCGCCCCCAGCCGCATTGGCAACGCCGGGCAGCACAACTGAGTAAGCGCTTACCTGTGAAGAATGGGCAGTGTGATGCCGATCTGGCCGCTCCTCTGCTGGCGCAGGCTTTTACCGATCGTATCGCCCAGCGGCGTGGGCAGGATGGGCGTTACCTGTTAGCAAATGGTTTGGGGGCGGTTATGAATCAGGACGAAGCGCTTTCCCGAGCCCCCTGGCTGATTATCCCCAGCCTGTTGCAAGGGCATAACAGCCCGGATGCCCGTATCCTGCTGGCTTTGCCTGTCGATATTGATGCGCTGGTGGCCCGGTTGCCTGAAATAGTCAGTAGCCAGACTGCCGTAGAATGGGATGAGGAGAAAGGCACTTTGCGTGCCTGGAAACGCCAGCAGATAGACCGTTTAACGCTGCGGGCACAGCCATTGGCCAAACCCGGCGAAGCAGAGTTGCAGCAGGCTTTGATAAACTGGGTACGGGCACAGGGCCTGGCCGCGCTCAATTGGGATACTGCTGCTGAGCAATTGCGCCTGCGTTTACATTGTGCTCAGCGTTGGTTGCCAGAGGCTGCATGGCCTTCGATGGAGGAAGAGCAACTGCTTGAAAAGCTGGAAAACTGGCTATTGCCATCATTGACCGGCGTGCGCGATCTCCGTGGATTAAAGCAGGTGAATATCGCAGAAGCCTTGGCCCGGCTACTGGACTGGCAGCAAAAACAGCGGCTGGATAAAGCGTTACCCACTCATTACACTGTGCCGACCGGTAGCCGCCTTCCCATCCGCTACGACACCGATAAACCGCCGGCACTGGCCGTGCGTTTACAGGAAATGTTTGGTGAACAACGTAGCCCAATGCTGGCGGAAGGTCGCATCGCGGTGGTGCTTGAGTTACTCTCACCCGCGCACCGGCCGTTGCAGATCACCGGCGATCTGGCCGCCTTCTGGCAGGGGGCTTATCGGGAAGTGCAAAAAGAAATGAAAGGGCGTTATCCCAAACATGTTTGGCCCGACGACCCGGCCAATACCGCCCCAACCCGGCGTACCAAAAAGTATCAATGAATGAATTCAGATGTTTCTTCTGTTCAGCCTGCAGTCTAGGGAACAGATTAAGCGACAAAACAACGGCCAACAGTGCCGCAAGCGTGGAGAATGACCGCAATGGCTGGGGATGACCGCGAGCCCATAGGGCGCAAAGGGAAACAACCAAAACGTAATGTGCCGCGCAAACCGGTGCGCCGCCGCCGTGATGAAGATTACGAAGAAGACGACTATCAGGATGAGTATGACGATGATGAGTACGATGACGAGGAAGAGGAAGAACGCATGCCGCGTAAGGTAAAAGCGAGCTCGCCACGTAAAAAGCGCCGTTGGCTTGGCCTGTTTATCAAGCTGTTCCTGGTTATTGCTGTATTGCTGGCGATTTACGGGGTTTATCTGGATTCCCAGATCCGCAGCCGCATTGATGGCAAGGTCTGGCAGTTACCGGCGGCGGTATATGGCCGCATGGTCAATCTGGAACCGGGCATGCCATACAGTAAAAAGGAAATGGTTGCTCTGCTGGAGGGGATGCAATACCGCCAGGTCAGCCGTATGACCCGCCCAGGGGAATTTACCGTGCAGGCCAACAGCATTGAGCTGCTGCGCCGCCCGTTTGACTTCCCGGATGGCAAAGAAGGCCAGATTCACGCCCGGCTCGATTTCCAGAACAACGGCCTGGCGAAAATCGTCAATATGGAAAATCAGCGTAATTTTGGCTTCTTCCGCCTCGACCCACGGCTGATCACCATGTTGCAGTCGCCTAATGGGGAGCAACGCCTGTTTGTGCCACGTTCCGGTTTCCCGGATCTGCTGGTTGATACGCTGATCGCCACCGAGGATCGCCACTTCTACGAGCATGGCGGCGTCAGCCCCTATTCTATTGGCCGTGCGGTGTTGGCAAACCTGACCGCCGGGCGAGCGGTGCAGGGGGTAGTACCCTGACCCAGCAGTTGGTAAAAAACCTGTTCCTGACCAATGAGCGTTCGTTATGGCGTAAGCTCAATGAAGCCTATATGGCCTTGTTGATGGATTACCGTTACAGCAAAGACCGCATTCTGGAGCTGTACCTGAACGAAGTGTACCTTGGCCAAGGCGGTAGCGATGAGATCCGTGGTTTCCCGCTGGCCAGTCTGTATTACTTCGGCCGTCCGGTTAATGAACTCAGTCTCGATCAGCAGGCGCTGCTGGTCGGTATGGTTAAAGGGGCTTCGCTGTATAACCCGTGGCGTAACCCGACACTGGCACTGGAGCGCCGCAACCTGGTGCTTAAGCTGTTGCAGAATCAGGGCGTGATCGACGCCGAGCTGTATAACATGCTGAGTGCCCGCCCGTTGGGCGTGCAGCCGAAAGGTGGGGTGATCTCACCACAGCCGGCATTTATGCAGTTGGTGCGCCAGGAATTGCAGAATAAGCTGGGCGACAAGGTTAACGATCTTTCCGGCGTGAAGATCTTCACCACGCTGGATCCGGTTTCGCAGGATGCGGCTGAGAAGGCAGTAGAGGATGGGATCCCGGCTCTGCGTGCTGCGCGCCATGTTAACGATCTGGAAGCGGCGATGGTGATCGTTGATCGCTTTACCGGTGAGGTTCGCGCCATGGTCGGTGGTGCCAACCCGCAGTTTGCTGGGTTTAACCGTGCGATCCAGGCTCGCCGCCTGGTGGGATCATTGGCCAAGCCGCCAACCTACCTGACTGCGCTGTCGGAACCGGATAAATATCGCCTCAATACCTGGCTGGCCGATCAGCCGCTGTCGATCAAATTACCAAACGGCAGTTCGTGGCAGCCGAACAATTACGATCGCCAGTTCCGTGGCCGGGTGATGCTGGTGGATGCATTGGCCAATTCACTCAACATACCCACGGTCAATCTGGGTATGTCGGTCGGGCTGGATCAGATCAGCGCCACCCTGCAACTGTTGGGCATTCCTAAAACGGCGATCACGCCGGTTCCTTCCATGCTGCTGGGGGCCATTGGCCTGACGCCGATGGAAGTGGCGCAGGAATACCAAACTATTGCCAGCGGCGGCAACCGTGCGCCGCTGTCTGCGGTCCGCTCGGTGATTGCAGAAGACGGTACGGTGCTGTACCAGAGCTTCCCGCAGGCGGAGCGTGTAGTTCCGGCGCAGGCAGCTTACCTGACGCTGTATGCGATGCAGCAAGGCGTGGCGCGCGGTACCTCCCGCTCGCTGTCGGTCAAGTTCCCCAACTACAATCTGGCGGCCAAAACCGGTACGACCAACGATCTGCGCGACAGCTGGTTTGCTGGTATCGACGGCAAAGAAGTGGCGATTGCCTGGGTAGGGCGTGACAATAACGGCCCAGCCAAGCTGACTGGCGCTAACGGTGCGTTGACGCTGTATCGCCGCTATCTGGAAAATCAGACGCCGCTGGTGCTGAAACTGCAGCAACCGGAAGGGATCAGCCAGATGGCTATCGACTCTGGCGGTAACTTTATCTGTGGCGGTAGCGGTTGGCGCACAATCCCGGTCTGGACTGAAAACCCACAGGGGTTATGCCAGGCAAGCCAGGCGGCGGAGCAGCAGGCTCAGCAGCAGCAACAAGGTGAGCAGAAAGATGCCAATGGTGTGGCAGGTTGGATCAAGGATATGTTTGGCCAGTAACGGTGGCTTGTCTTGTTAACTGGAGTAATAGAATAATTTTTCTGTGTTATTAAGCCCGTAACTTTCTGTTGCGGGCTTTCTTCTCTTTACCGCCGGTTTTATTTCCATTCGGTTAATGCGGTTACCCGGTTAAACCCACAACTATTTCCAGGCTGAAATGCGCTTGCAGTTCCACTTGGCTTCTGCATAAAATGCGGCGCTTATAATAATTATTATCGTTCACATTCGTTATCAAACCACATCAGAGAAACAGACATGGCGACCAAGCGTCACTCTTTATCACCGGTTAAACCAGGCTTTTCACCCCTTAACGTTTTAGCAGCCACTATCGCGGCCACTCTGGGTTCCCTGGCCTTGCCTGCGGTTGCCGCAGAAACGGCCGCTAATCAGGACACTATCACGGTAGTTGGCGGCGGCAGCGCTACCCAACAGGAAAGCGCCTGGGGCCCGGCTGCCACCATCGTGGCACAACGCAGTGCAACCGGTACCAAAACCGATACGCCGCTGGTGAAAACACCGCAGTCCGTGTCCGTGGTGACCCGTCAGCAGATGGACATCATGCAACCGAGTTCTGTTAAAGAAGCTCTGGGCTTTACCCCGGGTGTGATGGTCGGTAGCCGTGGTAGTTCAAATGTTTATGATGCGGTTTATATCCGGGGTTTTGGCTCGGTAAACCAGAATATCTATCTGGATGGTCTGAAGCTGCAAGGTGACTACTTTAACGAAGCTTCGATCGATCCTTATTTCCTTGAGCGTGCAGAAGTTTTACGCGGGCCTTCCTCCGTGCTTTACGGCAAAAGCAGCCCGGGTGGGATTGTTTCTCTGATCAGTAAGCGCCCAACAACGGAACCGCTCAAAGAAGTTCAATTCAAAATGGGTACAGATAATCTGTTCCAGACGGGGTTTGATTTCAGTGATGCGCTGGATGATGACGGAAAATACTCATTCCGACTGACAGGGCTGGCAAAGGATGCAGACGACCAGCAGGAGATGGCTAAAGTAAAACGTTATGCCATTGCGCCTTCATTCAGTTGGCAGCCGGATGAACATACCAATCTGACGTTGTACTCTTACCTGCAAAACGATCCGAACCTGGGTTATTACGGCTGGTTGCCGATGCAGGGAACCGTACAGAATGCCCCTTACGGTAAGTTACCCACCAATTTCAACGAAGGTGAAAAGAGTAACTTCTATTCACGCCAGACGCGCATGTTTGGTTATAGCTTCTATCACGACTTCAATGATACCTGGACGGTGCGCCAGAACCTGCGCTACATGCAGTTGCATACCAACCAAAACAATATCTACGGCACCGGTGTTGCTGCAGACAACGTCACATTGAACCGCAACTATATTGTTTCAGATGAGCGTCTTAATAACTTCAGTGTCGACACTCAGGGGCAGGCTAAATTCGCTACTGGCCGGGTAGATCATACTCTGCTGGCTGGGGTGGATTTTATGCGTATGGATAATGACATCCAGGGGGGCTGGGGGGTCGCGAGTCCTCTGAATCTGGCTAATCCGCAGTTCGGTCATTATACCAAAGGGGAGTTAAACCCGACCAGTAAAGTCAATGGCCAACAGCAGGTGGGTATTTATCTGCAAGAACAAGCCGAATGGAATCAATGGATCCTGACTGCTGGCACCCGTTATGACTGGGCGAAAAGCACGGTTGAAGACCGCACTCTTAATGCTGCTGTTCCTTACAGCGAGCAGAAAGATCGCCAGTCTACCAACCGCATTGGCCTGAACTACTTATTCGACAACGGTATTTCTCCGTATGTCAGCTACGCGCAATCCTTTGAGCCTAACGTTGGCGCAGGATATAACGGCAAAGCCTTTGTTCCTTCTAAAGGCGAGCAGTATGAAGCCGGTGTGAAGTATATGCCAAAGGATCGGCCTCTCTCTGCGACCATTGCTGTCTATCAACTGACTAAATCAAATAACCTGGTTACCGATATCGAACATGCCAGCAGTGGTTGGTATCAGCAACAGACGGGTGAAATTCGTTCCCGGGGCGTCGAGCTGGAAGGCAAGGCTGCGTTGACCGCCAATATCAACCTGCTGGCTTCATATACTTATACTGATGCTGAATATACCGAAGATACGACTAACCAGGGCAATCGCCCAGCGATTATTCCAAAGAATATGGCCTCATTGTGGGGAGATTACACCTTCCACGAAACTGCGCTCACTGGGCTGACTTTAGGCGCTGGTGTGCGTTATACCGGCTCTACCTACGGTGATGAAGCCAACACCTTTAAAGTGCCGGATTACACCGTTTGGAATACCGTGATCAAGTATGATCTGGCACGTTTCAACCTGCCGGGTTCTTCCGTTGCGCTGAACGTTAACAACTTGTTTGATAAAGAATACGTCTCTAGCTGCTTCGCAACCTATGGTTGCTTCTGGGGCGCAGAGCGCCAAGTGGTTGCCACCGCAACCTTCAGTTTCTAATCGGCGAATGGGGGCGGTTGCGTGTCGCCCCCGACAAAGCAGGGCCTATGCAGGATAAACCTCTTAACCGCGATGACACATTCCAACTGGAAGGCGCGAGCTTTGCCGTTCCTGGCCGCGTGTTGCTGCAGCCGCTGTCATTATCCTTTCCCCAAGGCAAAGTCTGCGGGTTGATAGGCCATAATGGTTCTGGCAAATCCACGCTGTTGAAAATTCTCGGTCGTCATCAAAATCCTACTTCTGGCCAGGCGTTACTTAATGGGCAACCTTTGGGGCAATGGGACAGTAAAGCCTTTGCTCGTCAGGTGGCCTATTTGCCACAGCAATTGCCAGCGGCGGAAGGCATGACGGTGCGTGAACTGGTCGCCGTGGGCCGCTACCCGTGGCACGGTGCATTGGGCCGCTTTAAAGCGGGCGATCGTGAACTGGTAGAAGAGGCTATCTCCCTGGTGGGGCTGAAACCCTTCGCCAACCGGCTGGTAGACAGCCTTTCCGGCGGTGAGCGCCAGCGCGCCTGGCTGGCGATGATGGTGGCGCAGGACAGCCGCTGTCTGTTGCTGGATGAACCGACTTCCGCATTGGATATTGCGCACCAGGTTGAAGTGCTGGCCCTGATCCAACGCCTGAGCCATGAGCGTGGGTTAACGGTGATTGCGGTGCTGCACGATATCAATATGGCTGCACGCTATTGCGATCATCTGGTTGCGTTGCGGGGGGCGCCATGATCGCCCAGGGCTCGTCACTGGAACTGATGCAAGGGCCGGTGCTGGAACAGATTTACGGTATTCCGATGGGGATATTGCCGCATCCGAGCGGCGGCGCACCAGTGAGCTTCGTCTATTAATGCCATCTTCTGCCGATTTTTCTCATGATCCTCTGCGCCGCCGTTTATTGACGGCCATGGCGTTATCTCCGCTGTTGTTCTCCTTACCGACGCGAGCGGCTGGCTCACCCGATATCACCCGCATTGCAGCGCTGGAATGGCTGCCCGTTGAGCTGCTAATCGCGCTGGGCGTGATGCCGTTGGCGGTTGCCGATATCCATAACTACAACCTGTGGGTGCAAGATCCCTCATTGCCAGACTCGGTGATCGATGTTGGGCAGCGTACCGAACCCAATCTGGAGCTGTTACAACAGCTCAGCCCCTCGTTGATCCTGCTATCCAAAGGTTATGGCCCATCGGCGCAAAAATTGCAGCCTATCGGCCCAACCATGGAGTTCGGCTTTAACGACGGCAGTGGCAAACCGCTTACCGTGGCCAGAAATTCGTTACGGCAACTGGCCGAACGTCTTGGGCTGGAGGCGCGTGCCACGCAACATTTACAACAGTTTGATTTTTTCCTGCTGGAGGCTCGCAGCCGCTTGCAGGGCTATCGGCAACAGCCGCTGCTGCTGTTTTCTTTGCTGGATACCCGCCACGTGCTGGTTATCGGCCAGAAAAGCCTGTTCCAGGAAGTGATGGATCAACTGGGGATCGAAAATGCCTGGCAGGGTGAAACCAACTTTTGGGGCACCTCGGTGGTGGGGATTGAACGCCTGGCGACGATAAAAAACGCGCGGGCGATTTATCTCGATCACGGCAATCAGGGCATGATGGATAAAGTCAGCTCAACACCGCTTTGGCAGGCGTTACCCTTTGTCCGCCAAGGGCAACTGCGGCAGATGCCGGCGGTGTGGTTTTATGGTGCCACGTTGTCGGCGATGCGCTTTTGCCGTTTGCTTGAGCAGGCGCAGGAGATCGGTTCATGAGTGGACGTCTTCGTATTCTGCCCATCACGCTGATTATTCTATTGCTGGCGGCGGCAAGTGGCCTGACGCTATTCAATCTGTTGCATCAACTGCCGTGGGCCCAGTGGTCGCAAGCGTTGGCGCAGCCTGATATCGACAACGTCAATCAGATGCTGTTCCATTACAGCCTGTTGCCACGCCTTTCGGTCTCGTTGCTGGTGGGGGCCGGGCTGGGGCTGGTGGGCGTTTTGTTCCAGCAGGTCTTGCGTAATCCCTTGGCGGAGCCTGCAACGCTTGGGGTTTCAGCAGGGGCTCAGCTTGGGCTGACTATCGCCACTTTATGGATGTTGCCTGGGGGCGAGTTGACCCGGCAACTGGCTGCCATGGTGGGGGCAATTGTGGTCGGTGGGGTGGTATTCGGCGTTGCCTGGGGCAAGCGGATGTCCCCGGTTACGCTGATCCTGGCCGGTTTGGTGCTTGGGCTGTATTGCGGTGCGGTCAACAGCCTGCTGGCCCTGTTCAATTACGATCAACTGCAAGGTTTGTTCTTGTGGAGCACCGGCGCGCTGAACCAACAGGATTGGGGAAGCGTGCAATTTATCCTGCCCCGCTTGTTGATTGCCGCCGTGCTGGCCGCATTGCTGATCCGCCCGCTAACCCTGTTGGGGCTGGATGACGGTGTAGCCCGCAATCTTGGTCTGGGCCTGGCGATGTCACGCTTTGCCGCGTTAGCGCTGGCGATTGTATTTAGCGCCATGTTGGTCAACGCCGTTGGTGTGATTGGCTTTATCGGCCTGTTTGCGCCGCTGATGGCCAAGATGCTGGGTGCCCGCCGTTTGGCGCACCGCATGATGCTGGCCCCGCTCTTGGGAGCATTGCTGCTGTGGTTGACCGATCAGGTGATGATTGTACTGACCCAGACATGGCGTGAAATTCCTACCGGTGCGGCAACAGCACTGATTGGTGCGCCTCTGCTACTGTGGCTACTTCCGCGCTTGCGTAGCAGTGCGACGCCACCGCCGATGGATCTTGGCGACAAAGTGCCTGCTGAACGCGGGCATCTGACGGTGTGGATACTATTGGGTAGTGTCTTGCTCCTGGCCGGGCTTACCGTCGCGCTGATGTTTGGGCAGAACGCCAATGGCTGGCACTGGAGCATGGGAAGCGAACTGCAAGCACTGATGCCATGGCGCTGGCCGCGTGTGGTATCGGCATTGGCGGCCGGTATGATGTTGGCCGTCGCGGGTACCCTGATCCAGAAACTGACTGGTAACCCGATGTCCAGCCCGGAAGTGTTGGGGATCAGCTCCGGTGCGGCCTTCGGCGTGGTGGTGATGTTGTTTATGGTACCCGGTGATGCCTTTGTATGGTTGCTGCCTGCCGGGAGCCTGGGGGCAGCAGCTACGTTGCTGGTGATTATGATTGCCGCAGGGCGGGGCGGTTTTTCTACCGAACGTATGTTGCTGGCGGGGATTGCCCTCAGCACTGCCTTTACGACCACCATCTTCCTGCTGCTTGCCAGCGGTGACCCACGCATGGGCGGCCTGTTGGTCTGGATTTCTGGTTCTACCTATTCGGTGGATGCTCATCAGGCGGTAAGGACGGCGGCAATCGCAGCGGTGTTGATTATATTGGCACCGTTATGTCGGCGTTGGTTGACGATCCTGCCATTGGGGGGCGCGACTGCACGGTCTGTGGGTATCGCCTTAACCCCAACCCGGTTGACCATTTTGCTGTTGGCAGCAACATTGACAGCGATGGCAACACTGACCGTTGGCCCGTTGAGCTTTATCGGTCTGATGGCCCCACATATGGCGCGCATGCTTGGTTTCCGCCGTGCGCTGCCACAGATGGTGATTGCTGCGTTACTAGGCGGCCTGCTGATGGTGTTTGCGGATTGGTGTGGCCGGATGGTGATGTTCCCTTATCAAATCCCTGCCGGGCTGCTGGCGACCTTTATCGGTGCCCCGTACTTCGTGTATCTGCTGCGTAAACAAACCTCGTAGTCAGCGTTTGATGCCAGATAATTGCCACTGGGGCTCAACATTGCTGCGCCCTGGTTTTCTCAGCTGGTTGCATATCTTAGGTTATGCTTTATGTGTCCCCTTACAGGCAATATCATTGATATTATTATTCTTTAATGAAAGGCTTTGTTTTGACGTGTATTTTCAGGAAAGGCAGGAATAGAAACCATAAAAAACGGCTCTAAAGAGCCGTTCGTAAGGGCGTTGGATTTCTGACAATCCTGGCTTGCAGTGTTATTTTTTTACCTTAGCTAGCACCTGCATGCGCAAAACGTGCTTAATCTCAAACTGTTGGGAGCGGGAAGGTTACTCAGGTTTCTCAAGCAATCCAAGCAGCTCCATATCATAAAGCAAGTTCCTTTTTTCGTCATCAGAGATGTCTTCAATGAGAAGATTCAAAGGGGTTTCTTTTATAATCAAAGTAATAGCGTCGCGAGTGATATCCTCTGCTTTCTTCGGCCCTCTTCCGGCCCTTAAAATTAGAGTAAATACCTCGAACATTAGCTTTTCTATCGGCGAAAAAGGCGTGTTTTCGCATTGATAGGATGCATACCCAATTTCTAAGCCATCATAAGATGATTTTTCACCGGTCTTTTTGTTAATGTAAAGTATGTTTCTACAGCAATCATAGAAACATCCCAGTACCATTTCTCTTATTTCACCGTAAGTCATACGTTCTTCATCCATCATTTCAACCTCCCGGGGATCAGCATTACGTCGTTGTTGTCAAGAACCTCTACTATCCTGAATGGGGATGTGTTGATAAAAGTCATTCCAGGCGGCCTGGTAGCTGAACAGCCAGTAACCGTAGGGAACAGAAACGCTGCCGTTCAGGCTGCGGCTGCGGCGGTCGTGGTGAAATTCATCATCCCGTGAGGCTGACAGCGACCACTGTTCGGCCAGGTGCAACGGGTTATCCAGCACCACGCTGGCATTCATTTGCCCGGTGCCGGTGCTTTTCTGGCCGCTGTTGTCGATACCGAAGGAGAGCGAGACAGGTAGGTGGGTTGCCGTACGGCGCAAGACCACCGAGGAATAGCCGGGCTGTTTGCCGGGCTGGATATCGATGGCGACCTGCTGCGAGGGTAGTCGGTTGAGCTGCTCCATGCCCTGCTCGATATCACGCAGGTTAAGCACTCGGCCGACCAGATCGGGAAACGCCATTTTAAGCGCCAGGGTTTCCTGTCCATCCAGACTGATACCCTCAATGCGCCCCTCGCTGATGGCGACAGTCATTTCACCACCGGCGATATCCTGTTCCGGCAGCCAGGCCTGCGACGTGACATAGCCTCGCGTGATATAGGCATTGGTGGTATCGCGCACCAGGTTGTTGATGCGCGATAGCGTCAGGCAGCGGCCCTGATAGGGAGATGCCAACATATCTTTCACCGACCAGGAAAGATGTTTTGCGCCCTGAAAGGCAATGCGGTTGACGTAATGGCCGGTTTTATCTTCCGTGTCCGGCGCGGGCAGCGGTAAAGACGGCAGGTCGGTGGTATTCTGCAGGTCGTTTCGCTGCTGCTGCGCCTGCTCCAGCAGGGCTTTCTGCCGCTGCTCGATACTGTCCTGGTCGGCGGGGTTCATGGCGGGCGCTGCTTGCGCCAGGCCGGACAGCCCAAGCCAGACGGCCAATGAACAACATTCCTTGTTTATACGCAAATGAGACTCATTATCATTACACTATGTTGGTTGCAAAGTGTAAATATTTGTCAGCAAAAGTCCAGTGATTTATTTTTGATCAACCATTAGGTGACCGGAAACGGTATTGCGATAGCCTGATTGGGCATCCCCGAACCTCTCCCACCATCAGCCACCGACTTGGCTTTATGGTGTTTGCTAAGCCAACTGACAACGTTGGCTGAAGACCGATTTAAGGGCCAGGTTTAGGCCCTCGAAGGACAGCAATCTGTGCGTGGGCTTTGTCCGCGAGCAACCGGGCATTGTGGTGTTTATGCCGCTCTGCGTCAGCATCAGCATCAATGTAACGTTTGAGCAGCACGCCCCCGAGTATTGAGGAATAAAGCCGAGGGCAAGGGATGATCCGGCTGCCGCCGGCGCAATAGCCGGAGCTGCGGCCCTCTGACTTCGTCAATGTAATGTTGTTTACGATCAAGCAGTCGGATCGGTGGGTAAACGGTACGCGACCGGTCCCCTTTGGTGATCGTCACAGGCAAACTGATTAGAGGGTGTTCCTCATCATCGAGATGGGCCGTCTCCGGTGCCTGAAAAAGCTCAAGCCCGCACAACTCTTTGCGCCTTAGCCCCGTAATCAAAGCCCATTTAGCCATCAGGCGATAAGGTGGGCCCAAGTGAGCAAAAATCTGGCGGAGCTGATCTGGACGTAGTGGTCTCGGCAGATGCTCAAACTCGGCAATCGTCAGGATGTTAGCGGCCACGCTTCCCGGCCGAGCTTCTGCCATGAGCCAGGAAAGCCCCTCAAACGAAGCTCAATAAAATGAGACGGTAAAACATCGATCCAACCTCGTCTCTGGGCCCAGGTATAGAACCGGCAGACGGTTCTAATCCGGGCATTCACCGTCGAGCGAGCATAAGGATGTTTTGTATGCGGACTCGGTTGAGGCAGCATACAGTTCCGCCAGAATGAGGTACCTGACTCCGTCAGGTTTTCTAGATAGACAAAAAAACGGCGAACCAGTGGTCCGCCGTTGTGACTTCTAACCTGCAAACTTACTTCAGGCCAGCCGCTTCACGCAGTTGGGCTGCTTTGTCGGTGGCTTCCCACGGGAAGTGCTCTCGGCCAAAGTGGCCGTAAGCTGCGGTTTCGCGGTAAATCGGTTGCAGCAGATCCATCATCTGGATCAGGCCATAGGGGCGCAGATCGAAGAACTCACGCACCAGCAAGGTCAACTGTTCGGAAGAGACTTTCTCGGTACCGAAGGTTTCCACCATGATGGAGGTTGGCTCCGCAACGCCGATGGCGTAAGAAACCTGGATTTCACAGCGATCGGCCAAGCCAGCGGCAACGATGTTTTTTGCCACGTAACGCGCCGCATAGGCCGCAGAACGGTCAACTTTGGAAGGATCCTTGCCCGAGAACGCGCCACCACCGTGACGAGCCATGCCGCCGTAGGTATCAACGATGATCTTGCGGCCAGTCAGACCACAGTCGCCCATTGGGCCACCGATAACAAAACGGCCTGTCGGGTTGATGTGATATTTGGTGTTTGCGGTCAGCCACTCGGCTGGCAGAACCGGTTTGATGATCTCTTCCATCACCGCTTCTTGCAGATCTTTCAGCGCGATATCGTCGGAATGCTGGGTAGAAAGCACCACGGCATCGATACCCACGATTTTGCCGTCATCATACTGGAAGGTGACCTGGCTTTTGGCATCCGGGCGTAACCATGACAACGTGCCGTTCTTGCGAACTTCAGACTGGCGCTGAACCAGGCGATGAGCATAAGTGATTGGCGCAGGCATCAGCACTTCGGTTTCGTTGGTGGCATAACCAAACATCAGGCCCTGATCGCCTGCACCCTGTTCCAACGGATCGCTACGGTCAACACCCTGATTAATATCTGGGGATTGTTTACCGATGGCGCTCAACACTGCACAGGAGTTGGCGTCAAAGCCCATATCGGAATGAACATAGCCAATTTCGCGTACGGTCTGGCGGGTGATCTCTTCAATATCAACCCAGGCGCTGGTGGTGATCTCACCGCCAACCAGAACCATGCCGGTTTTTACGTAGGTTTCGCAGGCTACGCGCGCTTTCGGATCTTGTTCCAGAATAGCGTCAAGTACGGCATCGGAGATCTGGTCGGCGATTTTGTCTGGATGCCCTTCAGAGACGGACTCAGACGTGAAGAGGTGTTTAGCCATGGTGTTCTTTTACCTTGCATAAGACGGGTTGGAAATTACTGCACAGCGCTGGAGATCCGGGCATCAAAGCGAAGGGTCTTCCGCTGATGGCGAGATGCATCCTGCAACGCCCCTCAGGCAAAGCCGTTAAGCAGTTTATCGGTTAATCAGTATAGATGGATTAACATCTGGACGTCTATTTTAGGTCAGGCTTTAGCCGGAATGCCAGTATTTTTTTACCTTCTAGCTCTTTTGCGCAAAGCGCTACTCGCCATTTTCATCGCTTGAAACAGTTTCTGGCGAATTTTCATTTTGCATTTTGCCCGGGTGTTCGGTATAAACTGCGCGCGCGGTGAATTCCAGCCGTAGGTACCCGATAACGGGGCCGCCGCTTCATTGAACGTTCATGTTCTTACACTATATAGAGGCTTAGTCGTTCATCACGAGCGACGTGCGTGGAGGTGGTTGGATTAATGATCCGTTGTCTACCGGTTGTTGGTTCTCAACAGCAGTGCCGTTCTGGCGCGCATTCTTCTGCTATTCCCCGTCTTGTCTCTACACCATCTACCCGATGTTACACGCATCTGGGCGCTACTCAGGATTCTCGGGCCGGCTAACGGTCGTCTGAAGAACTGAACAAGGGTAGCCTGCAGCCTTCCTGTGGGATGTTTCTTGACCCGATTCACGAGGTTTGAACAGGGTGTCTTACAATAAATCTATTGGGTATAAACCGATCGCTGACCACGAACGGCAGATGAATTCACTGCTAAAATGGGGTGTTTCCGGGTTGTTCTCGCGGGAAGTAGCTGCGATAGTGGCAGACTTTGTCGCCAGCATGCAATGTGAGGCGAATAATGTCTGATGATATGCTGGGCCAATGCCCGTCAGTAGCGGGTGAAAAATTATCTTTACGCTCCATGCAGGAGGTTGCCATGAATGATCTTAATGCCAGCAAAATGCTGCGCACTTATAACGTCGCCTACTGGGGCAACAATTATTTTGACGTCAATGAACTGGGCCATATCAGCGTTTGCCCGGATCCGGACGTCCCGCATGCGCGTGTCGATCTGGCCGAACTGGTGAAAGAACGCCAAAAGGATGGCCAGCGCCTGCCTGCCTTGTTCTGCTTCCCGCAGATCCTCCAGCATCGCCTGCGTTCCATTAACGCCGCATTTAAACGCGCGCGCGAGTCATTCGGCTATGAAGGCGGCTATTTCCTGGTTTACCCGATCAAGGTTAACCAGCACCGCCGCGTGATTGAATCACTGGTCAATTCCGGTGAACCTCTGGGGCTGGAAGCGGGCTCCAAGGCGGAACTGATGGCGGTATTGGCCCATGCCGGTATGACCCGCTCAGTGATCGTCTGTAACGGCTATAAAGACCGTGAATATGTTCGTCTGGCGCTGATCGGCGAAAAGCTGGGGCATAAAGTGTACCTGGTGATCGAAAAGATGTCGGAAATCCAACTGGTACTGGAAGAAGCCGAACGTCTGAACGTGGTTCCCCGTCTGGGTGTACGTGCACGGCTGGCGTCGCAAGGCGCTGGCAAATGGCAGTCGAGTGGGGGGAAAAGTCCAAGTTCGGCCTGGCGGCGATTCAGGTTCTGAAACTGGTGGAAACCCTGCGAGAAGCGGGCCGCCTGGACAGCCTGCAATTACTGCATTTCCATCTCGGTTCACAGTTGGCCAATATTCGCGATATCGCCACGGGCGTACGGGAATCTGCACGTTTCTACGTAGAACTGCATAAGCTGGGCGTTAACATTCAGTGCTTCGACGTCGGTGGCGGTTTGGGCGTCGACTATGAAGGCACCCGTTCGCAATCTGATTGCTCGGTCAACTATGGGCTGAATGAATACGCCAACAACGTGATCTGGGGGATCGGTGATGCCTGTAATGAACATGGCCTGCCGCACCCGACGGTGATCACCGAGTCTGGCCGTGCGGTTACCGCCCATCATACGGTGCTGGTTTCTAACGTGATCGGCGTTGAGCGTAATGAATTCTGTGAGCCGGTTCCGCCGGTAGAGGATGCGCCGCGTGCGTTGGAAAGCATGTGGGAAACCTGGCTGGAATTGAACGAGCCGGAAAACCGGCGTTCACTGCGCGAGTGGTTGCACGACAGCCAGATGGATCTGCACGATGTACACACGCAGTATGCACACGGCATGCTGGATCTGACCAAGCGCGCCTATGCGGAGCAACTGTATCTGAACATCTGCAACCGCATCCAGCAGCAGCTCGATCCCAGCAATCGCGCGCACCGTCCAATCATTGATGAACTGCAAGAGCGGATGGCGGACAAGTTCTACGTCAACTTCTCCTTGTTCCAGTCGATGCCGGATGCCTGGGGTATCGATCAACTGTTCCCGGTATTGCCGCTGGAAGGGTTGGACAAGCCACCGGAAGGCCGTGCCGTGCTGCTGGATATCACCTGTGATTCTGATGGCACCATCGATCATTATATCGATGGTGACGGTGTGGCAACGACCATGCCGATGCCGCCGTACGATCCGGAAAACCCGCCAGCGTTAGGTTTCTTCATGGTGGGGGCCTATCAGGAGATCCTGGGCAATATGCATAACCTGTTCGGTGATACCGCTTCAGTGGATGTGTTTGTATTCCCGGATGGCACTGTAGAAACCGAACTTTCTGATGAAGGCGACACCGTGGCCGATATGCTGGAATACGTGCAGCTCGATCCGATCGCACTGCTGGCGAAATTCCGCGATCAGGTTAAAGAGACCGATCTGGACAGCGAATTGCAGGCGCAATTTGTGGAAGAGTTTGAAGCCGGTCTGTATGGCTATACTTATCTCGAAGATGAATAATTAAGGACTGAAAGGTTGAGCGCTATATGAGTGCTCAACCTTTACCTTAAATAGGTTGAGTCAATCCAGCTAGCTTCATAGCGAATAACGAATCCACTGTGATCGGGCATTTTTCATCTAATAATCGGGGTTACCTGTCTGGTAAAAATCCCGCCAAAGTAAACTTATCCATTTCTATCCCAGCGCTCAAACTGCTCCAATCCGCTAATAGTTTACTTCTGACTTGCTGAATCTTCTGATAGTTC
The DNA here is from genome assembly GCF_050632285.1 of Serratia sp. L9. NCBI lineage: Bacteria > Pseudomonadati > Pseudomonadota > Gammaproteobacteria > Enterobacterales > Yersiniaceae > Serratia > Serratia sp. L9. The sequence goes on from NZ_CP192591.1 coordinate 2,148,506, forward strand.
TTTTATCAGGCCGAGTCCGTGGTCTGAGTTAATTTTATTATTCAAGCGGTTAAGGAGAAAAGCTCCGATGCCTCCCAAATTATCACAAATTTGTGAACTCTCCGTGAGGATTTGGCCAGACGTTTCCTTGTAGGTTGTCATCATCGGTTCTCTATTTCTGGAGGTGATGATGATGGTCAACAGACGATTTTTCATTTTGGGCGGTGGTGCGCTTTCCGCAGCCTATGCCGTGGGGTTGCTACCTGCGCTCTTTTCCCGCTCCGCGATGGCTGAACAATTTGCTGTTAACTATACCGCAGATGAGTGGCGACAGCGGCTCTCTGCCGGGCAGTACGCTATTTTGCGGGAAGAGGGGACTGAACCACCTTACAGCAGCCCGTTGAACGATGAACACCGCAGTGGGGTGTTCTCTTGTGCGGGTTGCAACCTGCCGCTGTTCTCTTCCCACACCAAGTTCGACAGCCATACCGGCTGGCCCAGCTTCTGGCAGCCACTTGAAAAGGCGGTTGCCTCCCGCCGGGACAGCTCACTGGGTATGGTTCGCGACGAAGTACATTGCAGCCGTTGCGGTGGGCATTTGGGGCATGTGTTTGATGATGGGCCAAAACCCACCGGCTTACGCTACTGCATGAATGGGTTGGCCATGCAGTTTACTCCACAGTCGGCTTAACCAGAACAGTGAGGATATGATGAAAAATGCAAATAGGCTGGCGGCCTTCTTACCCTGGTATGGCATCTGGGGCGCAGTATTGGTGGCGGCGGTACTTTGTTTTCGGGCGCTGGCCTGGCCGCTTGGCGATACGGAGACGGCAGTAGCGATCCCTGCACCAGCTCAAGATGAAGCCCCTTCAGCGGCGCGCACCGAAACCGCACTCTTTGCCGGTGGCTGTTTCTGGGGCGTGCAAGGGGTATTCCAGCATGTTAAGGGCGTGACCAACGCCGTATCGGGCTATGCCGGTGGCGCTGCTCAAACGGCTAATTATGATAGCGTGAGCGATGGGAATACCGGCCATGCAGAAGCGGTGCAGGTGACTTTCGATCCTGAACAGATTTCCTATGGACAACTGCTGCAAATCTATTTCTCGGTGGCCCACAACCCTACTGAACTTAATCGCCAAGGACCAGACAGCGGCACACAATACCGCTCCGCTATTTTTCCACTGACTGCGTCACAACAACAGGTTGCCAAAGCCTACATCGCACAGTTGAATGACAGCAAACGCTTTGCCAAACCCTTGGTGACAAGTATTGAGGAAAACGGCCATTTTTACCCGGCTGAGAGTTACCATCAAAATTATTTAACCAATCACCCCGAACAACCCTATATCGTGGTGAATGACTTGCCGAAGATTAAACAGCTACAGCAACTGTTCCCAACACAATATCGTACGGATGCGGTATTGGTGGCTGATCACTAACCCTGCAGTTTTAGTGAGTTGTTAATATAAAAGCCATTTCTTCGGAGGTGGCTTTTTTATTGGGTTATCAATTTTTTACTGGTAATGAGTAAAGTACTCGGTTTTTATTCCTTAGCTTTCGATAACACCCACATTAAGTAATGATAACCATGATGGTTTTAACAGCGTAAACAAGATGAAAATGGATTTAATAACGTGGGTGCTAACAAATAAGTACCCACTGTGACCAACGAAATCATGATCGGCAATACGTTACGCAACCGGGGCTTGGCCGTTTGATTGAGCGCTCACCGGCCAGAAACCAGCGCTTGCGCCGACAGGGTAGTGGCATTGGAGGGCGGAAGGATGGCTTCTATACTTGGTAGCGACGAGTCTCTTGAACAGTGAACGTAATACGGCGATAATTCGCCCCATCAGTAGCACAGATATCGAATCAATCCCTTTCTCGTCGGGCTAACGACGCGGGAGGGATTTTTTTATTAACGCCCAAGCGTTTGGCTAGGGGCGAACCGTTGAAATATGAGGTTAACTATGAGCACCTTAGGCCATCAGTCCGATAATTCTTTAGTGTCCAACGCCTTCGGTTTCCTGCGCTTTCCGCTGAACTTCATGCCTTACGACAGCGATGCAGAGTGGGTCATCACCGGTATTCCATTTGATATGGCTACCTCTGGCCGCGCTGGTGGCCGCCACGGCCCGGCCGCTATCCGCCAGGTATCCACCAACCTGGCATGGGAAGGGGCTCGCTGGCCGTGGAGCTTCGATCTGCGCGATCGACTGAACGTCGTCGATTGTGGTGACATCGTATTTAACTTCGGCGATGCGCAAGACATGAGCGACAAGCTGCAGGCGCATGCAGAAAGGCTGCTGAAAGCGGGTAAACGCATGCTTTCTTTCGGTGGTGATCACTTTGTCACCCTGCCGCTGCTGCGTGCCCATGCCAAACACTTTGGCAAAATGGCGCTGGTGCATTTTGATGCCCACACTGACACCTATGCCAACGGCAGCAAGTTTGACCATGGCACCATGTTCTTCCATGCGCCGAACGAGGGCCTGATCGATCCTAATCACTCGGTGCAGATCGGTATCCGCACCGAGTTCGATCGTGACAACGGCTTCACCGTGCTGGATGCTGCGCAGGTCAACGACCGCAGCGTGGACGATCTGCTGACTCAGATCAAGCAGATCGTCGGCGATATGCCGGTTTATCTGACCTTCGATATCGACTGCCTGGATCCGGCTTTTGCACCGGGTACCGGCACCCCAGTGATTGGCGGCCTGACTTCAGATCGCGCTCTGAAACTGGTGCGTGGCATGCAGTCTCTGAATATCGTGGGTATGGACGTGGTCGAAGTGGCTCCGGCCTACGATCAGTCCGAGATCACCGCCCTGGCGGCGGCGACCCTGGGGTTGGAAATGCTGTATCTGCAAGCAGCGAAAAAGCAGCGCTAAGTCCCAATATTCCGCGTTTACGGAGGAACCATGCTGACAAAACCATCTACACGTCTTAACAAATATATAAGCGAGAGCGGCATCTGCTCTCGCCGTGATGCCGATCGTTATATCGAACAGGGCAATGTTTTTATCAATGGTAAGCGTGTTGCGCTTGGCGATCGGGTATTTGCTGGGGATGTGGTCAAGGTCAATGGCCAACTGATTGAACCGCGTAACGAAGACAACCTGATCTTTATTGCGTTGAACAAACCTGTTGGTATTGTCAGCACCACGGAAGACGGCGAAAAAGACAACATTGTCGATTTTGTTAACCACAGTACCCGTATCTTCCCGATCGGGCGCCTGGATAAAGACTCTCAGGGGCTGATTTTCCTCACCAACCATGGCGATCTGGTGAACAAGATCCTGCGCGCTGGCAATGATCACGAGAAAGAGTATCTGGTTACGGTCAATAAACCGGTAACCGACGACTTTATCCGTGGCCTGGGTGCCGGTGTGCCGATGCTGGGCACGGTAACCAAAAAATGTAAGGTGAAGAAAGAAGCCCCGTTTGTGTTTCGTATCGTGTTGGTGCAGGGGCTTAACCGTCAGATCCGCCGCATGTGTGAGCATTTTGGCTATGAGGTTACCAAGCTGGAACGCACCCGCATCATGAATGTTGGCCTGTCCGGGCTCCCTTTGGGCGAATGGCGCGATCTGACTGACGATGAGTTGGTTGATCTGTTTAAACTGATTGAAGATTCCTCGTCAGAGGCCAAACCGGCGAAGAAAGCCAAACCTGCAGTGAAAAAACCTGCGGGCAATGGGCCGAAAAGTGCCGCTAAACCTGCGGGCGCTGCACCTGCCCGCAAGCGTTTTGCTCAGCCTGGCCGTAAAAAGAAAGGGCGTTGATAAGCCTGGCAGTGGCCATGATGCCTGTAGTCATGCCTCTTCCTTTTAGAGAGGATCAAGCGGAACAGACCGAGTTTGCTGGTGGCCTTGGGGTCAATCACGAGCACTGTTTGGCTCCTTCTTCCCGTGGGAGAGGGAACGGGTGAGCTGGCTGGCAACCCTTACGCTTATAACAATTTAGTCGCCTATATACGGCCCTGGTCTCTATGACCGGGGCCGTTTGCTTTCACCTTTCTCTTCATTTCATTTTTTTCGTGATCCACTCCGCAGTTGTAACCTTAAAATAACCAATCATTAACAATTCTCTCTTTGTTGGCTTGACGAAACATTCGCCATACCTATAGTGACTGTATTAAATAAGAAACTGAGTTTCATATATGAAACAATCAGATAGAGGACAGAAGCAATGAGCTGGAAGAAAGTGTGCGAAGTGTCTCAGGTAAAAGAAGATTTTCCTTTCTCCGCTAATGTAGAGGGAAAAGAGGTCGGCGTTTATTTGATTGATGGTCAATATTACGCGCTGGAAGACGTTTGCCCTCATGCCTATGCCTTGCTCAGCCAAGGGTTTGTTGATGACGGAAAAGTGGAGTGCCCGCTGCACGAAGCTGTGTTCGATGTGCGTACCGGTCAATGCCTGCGCGAACCAGGTGGCCGTGATCTGCAAATCTACCCTACCCGGGTGATCGACAATCAAATCCAAATCACCTTTATTGCGGAGGAATAAGCATGCAGCACATCACCGATTTCAACCCCTGGCTGCCGGATACACAACAGGTGATCCCGGCCCGTGAAGGTGGCAACGGCCAGATCCATCAACCCGGCCAGTTCCAGAATGTGATCTGGCAAAACCGTGCGCGAGTACCGGATGGTTTTGAAACGGCTCTGGTTGCCGCGTTGGAAGAGATCTTCGAACAGGGCGCGGAGGAGCTGGATCACATCGTCAGCGCACTCAATCAGCGCCGCCTGTTCGATCGCAATGGTCAGCCATGGAATGAAGCCGCGTTTCGCGAATTCCTTCACGTTAACGGTTTCTGAGCCGCATAGGGAGAAGACAATGACAGCTAACTCAACATCCTCCGCGCAGACGGTACAAAATTACCTGGATCAGGGGTTACGCGGTATGTGGTACCCGGTCCTGGCCAGTTGGGAAGTGGGCAATAACCCTGTTGGGATCACCCGCCTTGAGCAACAGATCGTGGTCTGGCGCGACAGCGCAGGGGGCTCCACGCGCTGGAAGATCGCTGCCCTCATCGCGGTGCTCGTCTTTCAATGGGCTGGAACCTCGGCGATCGCATTGCCTGCTGGTATCACGGCGTAGAAGTGGGCGGTGATGGCACGGTCAAAGATGTCCCTGCGGTGGATCGCTGCCCATTGGTTGGACAGAAATGCCTGCGCTCATATCCGGCGAAAGAAGCCTATGGCGCGGTGTTCCTCTATTTCGGCGTGACCGCCGATGAAGAACCTGCCGAGCTGGTCTTCCCGCAGGAACTGGCAGATGAAGAGAACTATAGCAACTTCCTGTGTACCGCCAGTTGGAACTGCAACTATCAGTATGCATTGGAAAACGTTATGGATCCGATGCATGGCACCTACCTGCACTCTTCATCGCACTCGATGGCGGAAGGGGATCGCAAGGCAGATATGGCGCTGGAGCCAACCGACAGCGGTTTCATCTTTAAAAAGAACGGCCAGATCGGCGTGAACTTCGACTGGGTGGAGTTTGGCAGCAGCGGCGCCTATTGGATGCGTCTGTCGATCCCGTACAAGAAACGCTTCGGGCCAGGTGGCCACTTCTGGATCATTGGTATGGTGGTGCCGGAAGACAAAGATCACTGCCGCGTATTCTTCTGGCGTATCCGCAAAGTGAAAGACTGGCAGCGTGATGCATGGCGCTTTATGTATCGCAACCGTCTGGAAGAACTGCACTGGGATGTTCTTGAGCAGGATCGCATCGTGCTGGAGAGCATGGCACCCAACGCGCGTGGCCAGGAATACCTCTATCAGCACGACGTCGGGTTATCCCGCCTGCGTCGTATGATGCAGAAAGAAGCACAAAAACAGCTGGCGATCCTAAGCGAGCTGGAGGCAGCGCAGTGAACGGCCTGCTGGCAGGAAAACGTATTGTTGTCACCGGCGCGGCGCGCGGCCTGGGGCGCAGCTTTGCCGCTGCGGTCGCTCAGGCCGGGGCCAGCGTGGTGATGTGCGATATTCTGGCACAAGAGCTGCGCGATAGCGCCGCCAGCCTGCGGGAGCAGGGGGCGCAGGTGGAAACGCAGGTGATCGATCTGGCGTCACCGCAATCTATCAGCGCAGCGTTCAGCGCGATAGCTGAAGGTGGCGCAATCGATGGGCTGGTGAATAACGCGGCGCTGGCGACCGGCGTGGGCGGAAAAACCATGATGGAATACGACATTGATCTGTGGGACAGGGTAATGCAGGTCAACGTGCGTGGAACCTGGTTGGTGAGCCAGGCGGCGGTTCCGCTGCTGGCCCAGACGCCCCATGCCAAAATCGTTAACGTCGCCTCGGATACTGCCTTGTGGGGCGCGCCAAGGTTGATGGCCTATGTAGCAAGTAAAGGGGCGATCATCTCAATGACCCGCTCCATGGCGCGTGAACTTGGGCCGCAGGGGATTTGTGTCAACGCTATTGCACCAGGCCTGACGCGAGTCGAAGCCACCGAATACGTGCCAGCCGAACGCCATCAGTTGTATGAGCAGGGCCGGGCGCTGGTTGGGGCGCAGCACCCGGACGATGTCACCGGCAGCGTGCTTTACCTGCTGTCGCCATTGGCGAATTTTGTTACCGGCCAACTGATACCGGTCAACGGCGGTTTCGTGTTTAACTGACCGCCTGACGGACAGGCAAACATTTTGAGGGAAGCACATGGCAGACGATCAAGCGTGTAAATATCTGATCCCGGGGTTGGATCGCGGGTTACAACTGCTGTTGGCATTTGGCGAGCAGCATAAGGAAATGACCTTCGCAGAATTACATCGCCTGGTCGATATGCCGAAGGCGACTGCCTACCGGGTCGTGCAGACGCTGGAACATTTGGGGTTCCTGGAGCGCAATCCGCGCACCAATACCTTTGCGCTGGGGATCAAAGTGCTGCGGTTGGGCTTTGAATATATCGCCTCGCTGGACGTCGCCCAGGCTGGCCAGCCGGTGATTGAGCAACTGCGCGATCACAGCCAATGCAGCAGCCACCTGGCGATCCGCGATGGGCACGACGTTATCTATATCGCCCGCGTCAGTGCCGTTGGTTCGCAGATCAATCAGGTCAGTGTAGGAACCCGTTTGCCGGTCCATCGCACTTCTCTTGGCCGCATGTTGCTGACCAGCACCAGCCGCGAAGAGTTCGATCGCCTGTTCCCAAATGAAACCTTACCCGATACGGCGCCGGGCACGCCAGCCAACCGTGAAGCGCTATGGCAGATGGTGCAACAGGATAAGGCCCGGGGCTATGTGATTGGCGAGTCCTTCTTCCGCCTCGGCATTTCCTCGATCGTTTATCCGATCTTTAACCGTGAACAGCGGGTGGAGGCAGTGGTCAGTATTATGGTGCCGTTCGAGGAGATCCCCAAAGCGGATCGCGAACGGTTGCGCATCGACGTACGGGATGCCGCAGTGAAAATCTCCGGCCTTTTAGGTGCGCCACCGCAGGCAAATGTCGGCTAGGCACTTTCGCCAGCCAGACAGAATTTTTGACTCAGGTAGGGATTAGGCCCATGACCATCATGGGGCGGGGTTCGATCATGCCTGAAAAACGCATTCAGCGAGAACGTGAGGCACAATAATGAGCATAACCGGAATCGAAAAGCTGGAATTTGGCGTTGAAGATCTGCCAGCGTGCGAAAAGTTCATGCAGGACTTTGGTCTGCAACCGACGCTACAACATTGGGGCGAACCACGCCGTGAATTCACTACGCTGAGTGGGGCCAGTGTGGTGCTCTATCCGCAGAACAGCGAAAAGTTACCGGCGCCGTTTGAAGCCGGTTCCACGCTGCGCCGTATGACCTGGGCGGTTGAAAGCCCGGCAGCGTTGGCCGCGTTGCAACCCCGGTTGGCGCAGATGCCCGGTTTTCGTCAGGTCGGGGAAGAGCTGGAATGCCAGGATCCCAACGGGATGACACTGCGTTTTGCGGTTAGCGCACAGCGGGCGGTGGATCTGCCGGTTTCGCCGATTAACCAATGGGGCGATGTCCGGCGTATCGACGAACCTAGCCCGGTTTATGCCAAAGCTGAGCCGGTCAATATCGGCCACGTGGTGTTTTTTGTTGAAGATCTGGCCGCCACCGAACGCTTCTACTGCGATCTGCTGGGCTTCCAGGTTTCTGATCGCTATATCGATCGCGCCGTTTTCCTGCGCACCCAGGCACGCGGCGGCCACCATAATCTGTTCCTGCTGAAACTGCCTAACCGCCCACGGGGCCTGAATCATGTTGCCTTCACCGTGCGGGATATCCATGAAGTGATCGGCGGCGGTATCGCGATGAATAAAGCACAGTGGAGCACCTTTATCGGCCCAGGCCGACACCCGATCTCCTCCGCTTACTTCTGGTATGTCAACAGCCCTACCGGCGGTGCTTTTGAATACTACACCAATGACGATTACCTGACGGAAAACTGGCAGCCGCGTGAACTGGAGCATTCGCTGGTGTCGTTTACCGAGTGGGCGGTAGAAGGCGGGATCGATCACGATACTCGCCGCCAGCATAAGAAGCCGGGGGCAGTATGAGCCAGCCAATCCGTGCAGGTATTGTCATTGTCGGTGGCGGCCAGGCTGGCGGTTGGGCGGCGAAAACGCTGCGCGATCGTGGCTACAACGGCAAGCTTACGGTGGTGAGCGACGAACCTTATGATTTTTACGAACGTCCACCGCTCTCCAAGGCCGCGCTGCTGGATGGCAATGCGCCGCTGAGTCGCCTGTTCAGCGAAGAAGCCGTTGCAGCAATGAATATCGATTGGCGTCGTCCATTACGGGCCGAGGCCATTGATGCGCAACAGCAGACGATAACGCTCAGCGACGGCAGCCAGTTGCAGTTCGAACAGCTACTGCTGGCCACCGGAGGCAGACCACGCCTGCCGGATGCCAGTTGGGCCAAACATCCGCGAGTGATGACCCTGCGCTCCTGGGATGATGCGGCGCGCCTGCGCCAAGGTTTACTGCAATGCCAGAAACTGGCCATTGTTGGTGGTGGCTGGATCGGGCTGGAAATTGCCGCCTCGGCACGCAAGCTGGGGGTTGAAGTCCAGGTATTTGAACGCCAACCGGCGTTGTGCATGCGCAGCGTTGGGGCCGACGTTTCACAGGCCTTGCTGGAACTGCATCAACAGCAAGGCGTAACCGTGCACTGCGACTGCGGCGAAATTACGCTTGAAGATCGCGCTGGTGAAGCCTGGGTTGGCAGCACCAGCAGTGCGGCACAACCTTTCGATCTGGTAGTGGTGGGCATAGGTGTCGAGCTGAACCTGGAGCTGGCGCATAGCGCCGGGTTACGGGTTGATGCCGGGATCGTCGTGGATGGGCAAGGGCGCACCAGCCACCCGGCCATTTTTGCCGCCGGTGACGTAGCACGCCATCCAACGCTTGGCCTGTGCCTGCAATCCTGGGCTTATGCACAGAATCAGGCGATCAGCACCGCTTGTGCAATGCTGGATGGGTTTGCCGCGCCTTACGACGATGTGGCCTGGCTATGGTCAGATCAATACGACGCCAATATTCAAATTCTCGGCGTCCCTACCGGTGGCGTCCACCATATTGTGCGGCGTACACCTCAATCACAGGTGTTTTTCACACTCAATGCCGACCGGCAACTGGTGCAGATGGTGGCGTTTAACGACGCACGCACCATCAAGCTGGGTAAACGTTGGCTGAGCAGTGGCCGGGTACTGGATCCGCAGCAACTGGCGGATGTGGAGTTTTCTCTGATGGCGTTGAAATAACGCCGGACCTGAGGGCAATGCGGTTCAGCTTAGGCTAACCCGTTCCTTCTCCCAGAAGGAGAGGGGTTTTAACCTGAGCATCGTGCGTTTTATTGCCTGTCTGAACGGCATTGCGACCTAAAGGAGCGTTTCATGACTACGCAAGATATTGACGCCCGCAGCGATCGGGTGGGGAAGCTGTTGCCGAAAATTCGCCAACCAGCGTGCGTTGGTCGGTACCAGCAGCCCTGTTTGCCTGCGTATTGCTGGCATTTTTTGACAAGATCAGCATCGCGGCGCTGTTTTCTGACGCCGAGTTTCAGCAGGCGATGGGGATTGGGTTTGATCCCACCCGGCTCGGGTTGCTGATGAGTGCCTTTCTGTTCTCCTACGGTTTCTCTTCCATGTTGTTGAGCTGCATTGGCGATAGGCTGAACCCGGTCAAAGTGCTGATTGGCATGATGGTGACCTGGGGCGTGCTGATGGTGTTGATGGGAATGACACGCTCTTATCACACCATGATGACGTTGCGCATTCTGCTCGGCATCGCCGAGGGGCCACTGTTGCCTATGGCCTATGCGATTGTGCGCCAGGCTTTCCCACAACGTTTGCAGGCACGAGCCACCATGTTATGGCTGTTGGGTACGCCGTTAGGTGCCGCGTTGGGCTTCCCGGTGACGCTGTACATCCTCAGCCGCTTTAACTGGGAAACCACCTTCTTCTTTATGGCGTTCCTGACCCTGCCGGTCATGCTGTTGGTGCTGTTTGGCATGCGCCACCTGAACGTGGCCCGTCCGGCGGTGAGCGCGACCAGTAAACCGGCGATTGCCGAACGCAAACAGCTACGCCGCGAGCTGTTCCGCACCCCGCATTTCTGGATGATTTGCCTGTTTAATATCGCGTTTCTGACCTATCTGTGGGGCATGAACGGTTGGCTACCAAGCTACCTGATCAAGGGCAAAGGTATTCATCTGGAGCACGCCGGTTATCTGTCGTCATTGCCGTTTATTGCCATGTTGTTCGGTGAAGTGGTGGGGGCCTGGCTGTCGGACAAACTGGATCGTCGCGCGCTGGCTTGCTTTGTCTCGCTGTGTGGTGCCGGTATCGGTCTTGGGGTCGTGCTGCATCTGCAAGGCACCTACAGCGTGATCGCCGCGATGGCTTTCAGCACCTTTATGTGGGGAGCCGGTGCGCCAAACATCTTCGCATTGTTAGCCAAGGCAACCAGCAGCCGGGTGAGCGCAACCGCTGGCGGTATTTTTAACGGGTTAGGAAATTTTGCCGGTGCATTGGCACCGGTGCTGATGGGGGCGCTGATCGCCGCCACCGGCAATATGGATAACGGCTTGCTGTTCCTGGTGGTGATGGCCTTTATCGGCTGCACCATTCTGCTGCCGCTATTGAAGAAATATTGATGCAACTGAAGGAGAGACAATATGTCCCAGGTTGAGAACAAAGCCGGCGTCAAGCCGCAGGATCTGACGATGGAAAAGTGGGTGGAGTCGCGTATCGCCCGTTTCGAAGGCCGCAAATATGACTGGAACGCGCTTAAGTTCCAGGCTGATTACGATCCGAAATATCGCCGTGCTCAGATGCGCTATATCGGCACTGGCGCTACGGGCGTGGTTAGCGACATCAACACCATTCCGGCAGGGAACTTCACCTTCTCCACCATGGTGTTGCCGTCAAAATGCGAAGGGCCACTGCATTTGCACGACGATGTGGAAGAAGTGTTCTTCATGCTTAAAGGTAGCATCACGCTGATGATCCAGGACGGCGAAGAGTATTACGAAACCCTCCTGAAAGAGCGTGATCTGATTTCAGTACCGGCGGGTATCTATCGCGGCCTGTTTAACCACGGCGAAGAAGAAGCGCTGATGTGTGTGATGCTCGGCACCGCCAAGCCGGAAACCCCGACTTACCCGGCTGATCATCCGTTGTCCAAAGTGAAGCGCAACTGATGAACAGCTTACCGGAACGCCAGCAGGGGGATTGTGGTGGCTTCAGGCTCAGTTGGCGTGAAGCCGGGCACGGCCGGGCTGTGGTTTTGCTGCATGGTATCAGTTCTGGTTCTGCTTCCTGGGTAAAGCAGTTCAGCGATGGTGCTCTGACCGATGGCCATCGTCTGATTGCCTGGGATGCTCCGGGTTATGGCGGTAGTGCGGTTTTGTCACAGACTGAACCGGACGCTGCCGCTTATGCTCAGGCATTGGCGGCCCTGATCGGCGAGCTGGAGTTGCAACGGCCATTGATCGTTGGGCATTCGCTCGGTGCGTTGATCGCCAGTGCCTATGCGGCTGCCAATCCAGAGGGTTTGAGAGGTTTGGTGCTGGCTGATCCGGCGCAGGGTTATGCCACCGCCACAGCGGAAAAACGCCAACAGGTGTATGGCCAGCGCAAGCAGATTATCGAAACGCTTGGCCCGCAAGGCTACGGCGAACAACGTGCGGCGGCGCTGCTGCGTGAAGGTGCGGACCCGCAGGATATTGCCTGGGTGCGCTGCGGTATGCAGCAACTCAACCCCGCCGGTTTTCTCAGTGCCGCGTGGATGCTGGCAAACGACGACATCAAGCAATACCTGTCGCGTTACCAGGGGCCGTTGCAGGTGTGGTGTGGCAGCGTTGACCGCATCACGCCACCGCAGGGCGCGCAAACGCTGGCACAACAACAGGATGTGGCGATGCGGCTAATCGACAACGCCGGGCATGCCAGCTATCTCGATGCGCCAGCGGTGTTTAACCGTTATTTGCAGGATTTTACGGGGGCAATCCAACCATGAATTTTCAAATTGAGCGGCGGGTGGCGGTAGTCACCGGGGGATCTTCGGGGATCGGTTTTGAAACGCTGCGCCTGCTGTTGGCTGAAGGGGCACGGGTAGCCTTCTGTGGCCGTAATCAGTACAAGCTGGCCAGTGCGCAAGCCAGCCTGCGCGAAGAGTTCCCGCAGGCGGAGATCCTGGCATTGCGCTGTGACGTGCTTGATGCCGCGCAGGTGACTCAGTTTGCGGGGCAGGTTAACGACCATTTTGGCACGGTCGATATGTTGATCAACAACGCAGGGCAAGGCTTTGTTGCGCACTTTGATCAGACCCCGCGTGAGGCCTGGTTGCATGAAGCGGAACTGAAACTGTTCGGGGTGATCAACCCGGTGCAGGCATTTTTACCGGCGCTGGAACGTTCAGATATCGCCTCGATTACCTGCGTCAACTCGCTGCTGGCCTTACAACCAGAAGAACACATGATTGCCACCTCGGCGGCCCGCGCCGCCTTGCTTAATATGACGCTCACGTTGTCGAAAGAGCTGGTGAGCAAAGGGATACGCGTCAATTCCATCCTGTTGGGCATGGTGGAGTCTGGCCAATGGCGTCGGCGTTTTGCCGAGCGTCAGGATAAAGAACAGAGCTGGGAACAGTGGACGGCGGCCATTGCCGAGCGGCGGGGTATCCCGATGGGGCGCCTTGGTAAACCCCAGGAGCCAGCGCAGGCCTTGCTGTTCCTGGCATCGCCCATGGCGTCCTTTACTACCGGAGCGGCGCTGGACGTTTCCGGCGGCTTCAACCGCCATGTGTAACCTGATAAGGCAAAAAAGATGAAAAAGATCATGATGATTGGTTACGGCGCGATGGCGAAAGAGGTTCTGGCACGCCTGCCGGAAGGCGTGGAAGCCGCTTGGATCGTGGCGCGTGAAAAATATCATGCCGAGATTGCAACTGCATTTGCCGGGCGGGCGCAGGCGTTGACCCATCCAGACCAATGCGCCGGTCAGCCGGATCTGGTGCTGGAATGTGCCAGCCAGCAGGCCGTTGCCGAATTGGGTGAGGCTATCCTCAAACGTGGTTGGCACTTGGCGGTGATCTCCACCGGCGCACTGGCCGATGCCGCATTGCAACTACGCTTGCAGCAGGCCTGTGCGCGTCATCAGGGGCAGCTCATCGTGCTGTCCGGTGCGGTGGCGGGTATGGATGGTCTGGCTTCAGCGCGTGAAGGCGGATTGGAAAGCGTGACCTATCAATCCAGCAAAAGCCCTGCCAGCTGGCGCGGGAGCCACGCGGAAAAACTGATCGATCTGAATGCGATCAGTGAAGCACGGGTGTTTTTTGAAGGCTCTGCCCGTGAGGCCGCGCGTATGTTCCCTGCCAATGCCAACGTGGCGGCAACCATTGCGCTGCACGGTTTGGGGATGGATGCCACACGTGTGCGCCTGCAGGTGGATCCGCATACCCAGCGAAACACCCATCGCCTGCAGGTCTGTGGCCAGTTTGGCGAGTTCCAGATTGAGCTGTGTGGCAACCCGCTGGCCAGCAATCCGAAAACCTCAACGCTGGCGGCACTGAGCGCGGTGCAAGCCTGCCGCAGTCTGGTGAGCGGTGGTTTCATATCCACTGGATTTGAAGTCGTAACCAGGCGGCAGACTTGTGAGTCCCCAGGCGCTTATTCCGGTAAGTGACTGGAGTGAACGAGTGCAGCCAACAACGCTGCGGCTTGAGAGACGAAGGATATATTGCCTGAATGGCAGGAGTTAAGTATGACAACGTTAAAGATTTTTCTTGCCGGGCGCTGGTGTGAAGGACGCGGTGAAGAGATGAGCTCGGTTTTCCCGGCAGACGGCAGCGTCAATGCTCGCCTGCGCGCAGCCAGCGTTGAGGATGTGAATGATGCCGTCGCGGCGGCAGAACAAGCCTGGCGGGCTCCGTCCTGGCGTGGTCTGGTTCCTCATCAGCGTGCGGCAATCCTGTATCGCGTCAGCGATTTGATGACTGAGCAGGTGGATGCGCTGGCGTTGTTGCAAACCCGCGACAACGGTAAGCCGCTGGCGGAAACCCGTGGTCTGGTGATGAGCGCGGCGGCTACCGCTCGCTATTTTGCTGCTGCCTGCGAAGTGCTGGAAGGGGAGCTTCCTACTCAGCGCAATCGGGAAGTGATGACGCTAAGCCAGTATCAGCCTTTGGGCGTTATTGCGGCTATCACGCCCTGGAACTCACCGATTGCCAGCGAAATGCAGAAGGTCGCTCCGGCGCTGGCGGCAGGCAACGCGGTGATCCTCAAACCGGCAGAAGCTACCCCATTGATGGCGTTGAAGCTGGCTGAATTATTCGAACAGGCAGGCTTGCCTGCCGGGTTGCTCAGCGTATTGCCGGGCAAAGGTTCGGTGATTGGTGAAGCCTTGGCTCGCCATCCGCTGGTGAAAAAGATCTCCTTTACCGGTGGCACCTCCACTGGTCGCCATCTGGCACATGTCGCTGCGGAAAAACTGATCCCTACCTCGCTGGAGCTGGGGGGCAAATCGCCGACCATCGTGCTGGAAGATGCGGATCTGGAACAGGCGGCGCGTGGCATTTGCTACGGTATTTTCAGCTCGGCTGGGCAGGCTTGTATCGCTGGGTCACGGCTGTTTGTACAGCGTGCGCTGTATCAACCGTTGCTGTCTCGCTTATGCGAGCTGACCGCCGGGTTGCGTATTGGCAACCCGTTGCAGCCAGGAGTCCACCTGGGCCCGCTGATCAGCGATAAGCATCGGCAAAGCGTGGCGGATTACGTGGCGCTGGCACAGCAGGAAGGTGGCCGGGTGCTGATTGGCGGCGAAGCACCTGCCGACCCACAGCTGGCGCAGGGCAGCTATTACCTGCCGACCATTATTGAAGGGTTGAGTAACCGCGCCCGTACCTGTCAGGAAGAGATCTTCGGACCGGTGCTGGTGGCCATGCCATTTGATGATGAAGCGCAGTTGATCGAACAGGCCAACGATTCGGTGTATGGCCTGGCGGCAGGTATCTGGAGCCGTGATTTTACTCGTGCCATGGCGCTGGCCGAGCAACTGGAAACCGGCACCGTGTGGATCAACACCTACAAAACGTTCTCGATTTCCACGCCGTTCGGCGGGTTTAAACAAAGCGGCCTAGGGCGTGAGAAGGGCCTGCATGGCATCCAGGCCTATATGCAGCAAAAGAGTTTGTATCTTTCCCTTAGCAATCAGCCTAACCGCTGGAGCGAATAACGCACCTTACGACTTAAGAAAACAAGAAGGCAGATGATGAGCGAAAAAATTACGGTTGGTGAGGCGATAGCCCGAACTCTGGAACAGTACGATGTCGCGGCGATGTACGGCATCATCTCGATCCATAATCTGCCGATTGCCGATGCGGTGGGGCAGCGTGGGGCAATCCGCTTTGTACCGGCGCGTGGTGAAGCCGGGGCCGTTACCATGGCCGATGCTCACGGGCGTTTTTCCGGTCTGGGTGTGGCACTGACCAGCACTGGCGCTGGTGCGGGTAACGCGGTGGGCGCGATGATAGAGGCGCTGAATGCCAACACGCCACTGCTGCACATTACCGGGCAGGTGGAGAAAGCTTATCTGGATGCCGATGCCGGGTTTATCCATGAAACCAAAGATCAACTGGGCTTCCTGCGTGCCTGTTCGAAGCAGGCTTACCGGGTCAATTCGCCAGAACAGGCAGTGGCGGTGATCCAGCGTGCGATCCTGGATGCACAGACCGTGCCCTGTGGCCCGGTAGCGGTGGAGATCCCGATCGATATTCAAAACAGCCTGGTGCCAGCCAACCTTGTCGGGAAGCCGGTCTTGCCGCCAGCGCTGCCTGCTACGAATGAAACGGCGGTTGAACGTCTTTACCAGCAGTTGAAGCGCGCCAAGCGCCCATTGCTGTGGGTGGGTGGCGGTGCGCTGGCCTGCCGCGACGCGGTGAAACAGTTGGCGGATGCCGGCGTGGTCGTGATCTCCAGTACCCACGGCCGTGGGATCCTGCCGGACAGCCACCCGCGTAGCCTGCGGGCATTCCACAATTCGCCAAGCGTTGAGGGGATCCTGACGCAGTGCGATTTGACGCTGGTAGCCGGTTCGCGTCTGCGTAGTAATGAAACCCGTACCTGGTCGTTGCCGCTGCCGCGCCCGTTGGTGCAGATTGATATCGATCCGGCGGCTGCCAACCGTAATTATCTGGCGGATGAGCAGGTTTATGGCGACTGTGGTGCTTTGCTGAGTGCGCTGGCCGCGCGTTTGGCACCCGGCGAGAAAGTGAATGCCGCCTGGGATACCGAGATCGCCAGTGCGGTGCAACAGGCGGAGGTGGCGCTACGCCAGCAGTCTGGTGAATATGCCAAGTTGAACGATGCCATCGCCGCCGCGTTGCCGCAGGATGGCTTGCTGGTGCGTGATATCACCGTGTCTGGCAGCGTCTGGGGCAGCCGTTTGTTCCGGGCTATCTCACCTTTATGCAATATCCACTCGCTGGCGGGGGCAATCGGCATGGGGTTACCGATGGCGATCGGCACCGCTATCGCCAACCCACAGCGTAAAGTTGTCGGCCTGGTTGGTGACGGTGGTTTGGCTCTGGGTTTGGGAGAGTTGGCAACCATGGCGCAGGAACAGGCCAATATCACCTTATTGATCATGAACGACGGCGGTTATGGCGTGATGCGTGGCATTCAGGACAAGTATTTCGCCGGGCGTCAGTATTATAACGAGCTGCACACACCGGCATTCTGTCAGGTGGCCGAAGCCATGGGGCTGAAAGCCTGGAAAGTGAGCGATGCCGCGCAGTTTGGCGGAGTGCTGGCCGAGGCGATTAACTACCCTGGGCCGTCGGTGGTGGAAGTCGATATGAAAAATGTCGGGCCATTGACCTTTGCCGGTCCGCCACAGAAGCTGTATTGATATACCGGTCATGCTTCAGGCTGCATGTGTGTTGGCTTCGTCCGCTCATCCCAGCCACTTACCTGAGTATGCTCGTGGGGTTCTCGGCCTGGCGGCCTTCATGCCACTCGTATTATTTAGGGTATACAGAAGCGGGAGTTGACGATTATCTGCAGACGTCAATCTGTGGCACGAACAATCCCCTCTCTCTGGGGAGAGGGGAGGGTGAGAGGCAATCATCTCACCCTGTTTATCGCCTAAATGCAGTATTACTTACCGGCCGCGATGCGTTCACGAATGTGCTGTGCGCGGGCTTCGGAGGCAGGGTGATCGTCAAACATGCTGCTCTGACGGCCCGCTTCCATTTTGGCCAGTTTCTCGAAGCTGGTGACCAAACCGTTAGGATCGATACCGCGTTTTTTCAGCAGATCAAACGAGTAATCGTCCGCTTCGCTCTCTTGTTTCTGTGAGAACTGGGCATTCACCAGTTTTTCGCCCAAATCGGCCAGCTGTGATTGGGAAAGCGAACCCACGATGCCGCCGGTTGAAGCCGCGGCGGTACGCACTGCCACGGTACCGTAAGCCACCTGCATGGCTTTACGGGTATGGCCCAGTGCAACGTGGCCCATTTCATGGCCCAGCACGCCTTCCACTTCGTTGTCGGTCATCATGTCCATCAGGCCACTGTAAACGCGGATACAGCCGTTAGCCATCGCCCAGGCATTCACGTCTTTGGTCAGGTATACCTTGTAGTTCGCCGGGGTACCGTTGATATTATCCCCCAGTGCGGAGGCGATTTTGTTCAACCGCTGCGTATAAGCGCTGTCTGCCGGTGCGATTTGTGCTTTGCTGTCCATATCTACGCAGGACTTATCACTCAGTGCCTTGACGTCGTCGTTGCTCAACGTAGCTGCCTGGAAAGCTTGTGCTCCAGACTGCATCAGTGCGTCGGTGTTGAGGTTCTGACAACCACTTAACAGTGTGGTAATACTTAGTGCAATCAAAGAAGTACGAATCTTCATAAAGCTATCTTCCTATGATAGTAAGGGGTATTTTGTGCATCTTGGTTGGCATTGTTTCTGGTGCACGAGCCTATTGTACGTCAAGCCTGGCCGAAATAGTGCTATTCCGAAAAACGACGCGATCGTGCTAATAAGTTGTGAACTCGCTCTCATTTGGCATTAGGGATTGCCGTTTTAATGCTGAGTCTGAGAAAATAGAAAACTTGACTGCTTTTTTAATCCGACCTGGAGTAAAACATGTCCTCTCGTAAAGAGCTTGCCAACGCCATCCGCGCACTCAGCATGGACGCCGTACAAAAAGCAAATTCCGGCCACCCGGGCGCCCCTATGGGCATGGCAGATATCGCCGAAGTTCTGTGGCGTGACTACCTGAACCACAACCCTACCAACCCACACTGGGCTGACCGCGACCGTTTTGTGTTGTCCAACGGTCATGGTTCCATGTTGATTTACAGCTTGCTGCACCTCACCGGTTATGACCTGCCGATGAGCGAGCTGGAAAACTTCCGCCAACTGCATTCCAAAACCCCGGGCCATCCGGAGTATGGCTATACCCCAGGTGTGGAAACCACCACCGGCCCACTGGGGCAGGGTATTGCCAACGCCATCGGTTTTGCTATTGCCGAGCGCACGCTGGCCGCACAGTTCAACCGCCCAGGCCATGATATTGTCGACCACCATACCTACGCCTTTATGGGTGACGGCTGCATGATGGAAGGCATCTCCCACGAGGCCTGTTCGCTGGCTGGCACCATGAAGCTGGGCAAACTGACCGCGTTCTATGATGACAACGGCATCTCCATCGACGGCCACGTTGAAGGCTGGTTCACCGATGATACCGCCAAGCGTTTTGAAGCTTACGGCTGGCACGTAGTGCGTGGCGTTGATGGCCATAACAGCGATGCCATCAAGGCGGCGATTGAAGAAGCGCACAGCGTGACCGATAAGCCTTCCCTGCTGATGTGCAAGACCGTGATTGGTTTTGGCTCACCGAGCAAGGCTGGCACCCATGATTCACACGGTGCACCGCTGGGCGTAGCCGAAGTTGCTGCTACCCGTGAAGCTCTGGGCTGGAAATATGCCGCCTTCGAAATCCCGCAGGATATCTATGCTCAGTGGGATGCGAAAGAGGCCGGTCAGGCCAAGGAAGCGGCCTGGAACGAGAAGCTGGCTGCCTACGCCAAAGCCTTCCCGGAACTGGCTGCCGAGTTCAAACGCCGCGTGAGCGGTGAGCTGCCAGCCAACTGGCAGGCGGAAGCGAAAAAATTCGTTGAGCAACTGCAGGCCAACCCGGCCAACATTGCCAGCCGTAAAGCTTCCCAGAATGCCCTGGAAGCCTTCGGTAAAGTCCTGTCAGAATTCCTCGGCGGTTCTGCGGACCTGGCACCCAGTAACCTGACGATGTGGTCGGGTTCCAAATCCTTGAGTGATGATCTGGCGGGGAACTACATCCACTACGGCGTGCGCGAATTCGGCATGACCGCCATCACCAACGGTATCGCACTGCACGGTGGTTTCCTGCCGTATTCCGCTACCTTCCTGATGTTTGTGGAATACGCCCGTAATGCGGTGCGTATGGCGGCGCTGATGAAAATCCGCAACGTGTTCGTCTACACCCATGACTCTATCGGTCTGGGCGAAGATGGCCCGACGCACCAGCCAGTCGAGCAATTGGCCAGCCTGCGTGTGACCCCGAACATGAGCACCTGGCGCCCATGTGACCAGGTAGAGTCTGCGGTTGCCTGGCAATACGGTATCGAGCGTAATGACGGCCCGACCACGCTGGTATTCTCCCGTCAGAACCTGGCCCAGCAGCCACGTACCGCCGAGCAGTTAGCCAACGTGTATCGCGGTGGCTATGTGCTGAAAGACTGTGCAGGTACGCCAGAAGTTATCCTGATTGCCACCGGTTCAGAAGTGGGTATTACCGTGGAAGCTGCCGACAAACTGAGCGCTGCAGGGCGTAAAGTGCGCGTGGTCTCCATGCCGTCTACCGATGCGTTTGACAAGCAGGATGCGGCCTACCGCGAATCTGTGCTGCCTTCTTCCGTCTCTGCCCGTGTGGCAGTGGAAGCGGGTATCGCGGATTACTGGTACAAATATGTGGGCCTGAACGGCGCGATCGTGGGCATGACCACGTTCGGTGAGTCTGCGCCAGCAGAGTTGCTGTTCAAAGAGTTCGGTTTCACCGTCGACAACGTTGTTGCCAAAGCTAACGCGCTGTTGAAGTAAACCTTAACTAAGCGTTTAGCGTAAGGGGCGATTTTCGCCCCTTTTTTATTCCCTGTCACCAGACATTGCTGCATCCACTTGCTATTCAACATTAAGAAATCCTTAATATTTTACTCCCCGCTTGAATAATTACCGCCGTTACTGTCCAAAAAATGCCCAGCGTCACAAAACAACAAGAAAGCTAATCAACGTCGTTGCCTAGGGGTCACTATTGGCGATATGTTAAATTTCAGTTTTTAAAATGTGACCAGGAGTTAAAAATATGTTTTCAAAAATGAGGCTATCTTTGGTTGCGACGGCTGTGTTGATTTCTGCCCCGGCGCTCGCGCAGTTCCCTGCAGGTTATCCGGTCGATTATCAAAAGATTGTCGATGCGGCGAAGAAAGAGGGCAAAGTCGTGGTGTACTCCACCACGGACACCAAAGCCGCCGGGCCACTGATCCAAGGGTTTGAAACGCTGTACCCTGGCGTCAAAGTGGAATACAACGACATGAACAGCACCGAGCTGTATAACCGCTACATCAGTGAGCAGGCGGCGGGAGGCACCAGCGGTGACGTTGTCTGGAGCTCTTCCATGGATACCGCGCTGAAGTTGGCCACCGACTATGCCCTGGAATATACCTCCCCAGAGCAAGGGCAACTGCCGAAATGGGCGGTGTGGAAAGATAAAGCCTATGGCACCACTTACGAACCGGTGGTGTTTATCTACAACAAGCGCCTGATCCCACAAAGTGAAGCCCCGGATTCCCATGCGGCATTGGCTAAACTGATCGCCAGCCAGCCGGATAAATTCAAAAAGAAAGTCACCACCTATGATATTGAAAAGTCAGGCCTGGGATTTATGCTCTCGGTGCAGGACTTCAAAGCCGATCCTGACTACTTCGCCACGCTGGCCGAGATCGCTAAAGGCGGGCTGGCGGTACAATCCTCCACCGGCACCATGATGGAAAGGGTGTCTTCTGGCGAAAACCTGATTGGCTTCAACATCCTTGGCTCCTATGCCGAGGCTCGCGCCAAAACCGATCCTTCACTCGGTATCTCTTATCCTAAAGACTATACGCTGGTGTTATCACGGGTGACGTTCATCAGCCAGGAAGCGGCCAACAGCAATGCGGCCAAACTGTGGGTGAATTATGTGTTGTCGGAGAAAGGCCAGAGCATCCTTGCCAATCAGGCGGATATTCCTTCCATCCGTAATGATATCGAAGGCAAGAACGACATTGATGGCATGACTCAGATGCTGGGTAAGGCGTTGAAGCCAATCCCGGTGAATGAAAGCCTGCTGGAATACCTGGAACCGGCAAAACGCCTGGATTATATCAAGCAATGGCGTACCGCCGCAGCCAAGTAAACCAGGATTGGGGGCGCTTATTGCCGTGCCGATAAGTGCCCCACGTTTTTCAAACAGGGACTATTTCCCAGGCAATCTGCGGGTTGCGGGGGTAACCATCGGGACTGTCTATGAATGCATTGCGCAAAAAGTGGCAGAGTCTGCCGCGTGGTTTGGTGGTGCTGATAACCGCACTGGTTATCTATGTGCCATTGTCATTTATTGTGATCCAAAGCTTTCTTTCCGCGCCGTTCTTCTCGCCTTCCAAGGTGTTCAGCCTTGATGCTTTCCGCTTTATCTTTACCGATCCTGATTTTTACAAGGCCCTGAAAAGCGGATTTATTCTGGCATTTGGCCTGGTGGTGATCGCCATTCCGCTGGGGGGCGTGCTGGCATTTTTGATGGTGAGAACCGATTTACCGGGCCGCCGCTTTATTGAACCGCTGATCCTGGTGCCAATCTTTGTCTCGCCCATGGTGTTGGGTTTTGGCTACGTGGTCGCGGCGGGGCCGGTGGGTTTCTTCTCATTGTGGGCGGAAGCTATTCTGGGCTTTGTGCCTTGGAACATCTATTCGATGGCCAGCATTGTGGTGATTGCCGGGCTGACGCATGTTCCCCACGCCTATCTCTATATTTCATCGGCGCTGCGCAGCGTAGGGTCGGATGTGGAGGAGGCCGCACGTACCGCAGGCGCCTCTCCGTTGCAGGTGATGACCGCCGTCAGCCTGCCGATGGTGCGCCCGTCAATCCTGTATGCCAGCGTCTTGCTGTTCTTCCTCGGGCTGGAAGTCTTCGGCCTGATGCTGGTGCTGGGCGATCCGGAAGGCAACCTGGTGCTGGCGACTTACCTTTATCAATTGACCAACAAGCTGGGCACACCGTCTTACCATCTGATGGCGGCGGTGGCGGTGGTATTGATCTGTATTACCATCCCGCTGGTGATGCTGCAACGCCGCCTGATGCGCACCGCCAACCGCTTTGTCACCGTTAAGGGGAAAGCCTCGCAGGCTCGAGCGTTGCCTTTGGGTAAATGGCGCTGGGTAGCGGGTGGCGTGGTGGTGTTCTGGCTCACGGTCACCATTGGTGTGCCTCTGGTGGGGGTTGTGTTGCGCGCCTTTATCTCCAATTGGGGGGTTGGGGTTTCAATCTGGGATGAACTGTCTCTCAACACGTTCCGTACCATCTGGCAGCAACCTAATCTGCTGCGGGCGATCGTCAACTCGATGGCGATTGGGGTGTTTGGTGGGGCGTTGGCGGTGGTCTGTTATCTGTTTATCGGCATTGCGATGCACCGTAAACCCGACGGCGTGACCCGTTTTCTGGATTACAGCGTGCTGGTACCGCGTGCCGTACCCGGCCTGCTGGCAGGCTTGGCCTTCCTGTGGGTATTCCTGTTCCTGCCGATGTGGCTGGATAAATCGCTGAAAGCCGGTTGGCTCTCTGTGTTGCCGGTCGCTGAATGGCTACGCGACAATCTGGTGGTGTGGTTACGCTCGCTGCGCAGCACCATCTTCAGCGTGTGGCTGGCTTATACCGTGGTGTGGATGGCCTATGGCCTGCGGTTGATCTCCTCAACGCTGTTGCAGGTTGCGCCTGAGTTGGAAGAGGCTGCTCGTAGCAACGGCGCGACGCGTGGCCAGATCACCCGCCATGTGACCATACCGCTCTCCCGTTACGGTCTGATTGGTTCCTGGCTGCTGATGTTCCTGATCTTCGAGCGTGAATATTCCACCGGGGTCTATCTGTTGTCGCCTGGTACGGAAACCATTGGGTCAATGCTGGTCTCTTTGTGGGCGGCAGGGGCGATTGATATCGTTGCAGCGCTCTCCTTTATTAACATCCTCCTGGTGGTGTTAGGTCTGGGAATCGCCCTGCGATTTGGAGTCAAAATACATGATTGAACTTTCAGTAGATAACCTGCACCTGACCTATGGCGATAACCCGGTATTAAAGGGGGTCTCTATGCAGCTCAAGCGGGGGAGGTGGTTTCTTTACTTGGTCCGTCCGGCAGTGGCAAAACCACTTTGCTGCGTGCGGTAGCCGGGTTGGAAAAACCGACACAGGGCAAGATTGTGATTGGCCAAAATACCGTTTATGACGGCGCGGTGCGCAGTGAGATCCCGGCAGAAGAGCGTAATCTGGGGTTGGTATTTCAGTCTTATGCTTTGTGGCCGCATAAAACCGTATTTGATAACGTGGCCTACCCGCTGAAATTGCGTAAAACGCCTGCTGCGGAAGTTACCCAGCGCGTGCAGGCGGTGCTTGATCAGTTGGGTTTGGGGCCGTTGGGCAAACGCCATCCCCATCAGCTTTCCGGTGGCCAGCAGCAGCGCGTAGCGATTGGCCGGGCCTTGGTGTACAACCCGCCGGTGATCCTGCTGGATGAACCGCTGTCTAATCTGGACGCCAAGTTACGCGAAGAGGCGCGAGTGTTTCTGCGTGAGCTGATCATAAAGCTCGGCCTTTCCGCACTGATGGTGACTCACGACCAGAACGAAGCGATGGCGATTTCTGACCGTATTCTGTTGCTCAATAACGGCAAAATCGAGCAGCAGGGCACCCCGCAGGAGATGTACGGCTCACCTTCGACCCTGTTCACCGCCGAATTTATGGGCAGCAACAATCGCCTGCTTGGCAAGATAACCGAAGTCCATGAGGGCAAGGCAAAAATCGAAGGCAAAGATTGGGCTTTGTGGGGCAAAGCGGGGGCGGGGATAAGCGTCGGGCAGGATGCTACGGCGGTGATCCGTGTGGAGCGAGTCCATCTGGGGGCGGATCCGCAAGGTAATCAGATCGCGCTACCGCTGCTTACTAGCATGTATCTTGGTGACCGTTGGGAGTATTTGTTCCGCACGGTGGCTGAGGATTTTGTGGTTCGTGCCTATGGTAGCGAAGTTCGCGGCCAGGAGATGTGCACGCTTGCCCTGCCTGCTGAGCATTTGTGGATTTTCCCACAGGCCTGATCAACGCTTCCCATCCCATGACAAGGGCCAGAGGGCTGGCCCTTGTCACATCAAGGTTGTAATAAGCGTGCGATTGCCTCGCCGACCTGCTGTGTGGAGGCGCTGCCCTGCATGTCTGGCGTGCGCGGCCCAGTGGCAATCACCTGTTCGATGGCCTGTAATATGTCATCGTGTGCCTGGTGATAACGTGCTTCGCCGTCACCCAGGAAATCCAGCATCATCGCGCCGGTCCAGATCATGGCTATCGGGTTAGCGATATTCTTGCCGAATATATCCGGTGCAGAACCGTGCACTGGCTCAAACATTGAAGGGAAGTTGCGCTCGGGATTGAGATTGGCCGAAGGCGCGATGCCAATCGTGCCCGTGCAGGCGGGGCCAAGATCGGAGAGGATATCGCCAAACAGGTTGGAGGCAACCACCACGTCGAAACGCTCCGGGTTTAACACGAAGCGGGCGCAAAGGATGTCGATATGCTGTTTGTCCCAGTTGATCTCTGGGTAATCTTGCGCCATCGCGGCAACGCGTTCATCCCAATAGGGCATACTGATAGCCATGCCGTTGGATTTGGTCGCGGCGGTGAGGTGTTTGCGCGGGCGTTGTTGTGCCAACTCAAAAGCATATTTCAGGATGCGATCCACGCCATGACGGGTAAATACCGACTCCTGGATCACCATTTCACGCTCGGTGCCTTCGAACATGCGCCCACCGAGCGAAGAATATTCCCCTTCGGTATTTTCCCGCACCACGTAGAAATCGATATCTCCAGGCTGTTTGTTGGCCAGCGGGCAAGGGACGCCAGGGAATAATCGTACCGGGCGCAGGTTGACGTATTGGTCGAAATCACGGCGGAATTTAAGCAGCGAGCCCCAGAGTGAAACATGGTCCGGCACTTTATCCGGCCAGCCAACGGCACCAAAATAGATCGCGTCGAAGCCTTGCAACTGTTCGAACCAATCGTCTGGCATCATTTGGCCATGTTGCAGGTAATAATCGCAGTTGGCCCATTCGAAGGCGGTAAATTCCAGCGCCAGGTCCCATTTTTCTGCCGCAGCCTGTAACACCCGGATCCCTTCCGGCATCACTTCCTGACCAATACCGTCCCCCGGTATGGTGGCAATTTTGTAGTTTTTCTTCATCCGATACCTACTTTCTGGTGGATTGGTTGACATTACCTCCATCCTATAATTGACTGATCGTTAATCAATGATGCAAATGGTGAAACATAAAACACGAATCATGAATAATCTCCCTATTCTGAGCGACTTGCAGGTGTTTGTTCTGGTAGCGCGTCGCGCCGGGTTTGCCGCAGCGGCGGAAGAGTTGGGCGTGTCGCCAGCCTTTATCAGCAAGCGTATTGCTTTGTTGGAGAAATCGCTCAACGTTTGCCTGTTGCACCGCACTACCCGGCGAGTCACGATCACCGAAGATGGTGAGCGCATTTATGAATGGGCACAGCGTATTCTTAACGATGTCGATCAGATGGTGGATGAGGTTTCTGCCATTCGCCAGGAACCCCAGGGCACGCTGCATATCGTTACCAGCTTTGGTTTTGGTCGGCGTTTTGTGGCCCCGGCCCTGTCTGAACTGGCAGTGCAGTATCCCCGTCTGGATCTCAGATTGGATGTATCCGATCGTCTGCTGGATATGGTCAGTGAGGGGATCGATCTGGATATTCGCATTGGGGATGATATTGCCCCGAATCTGATCGCCCGCAAGTTGGCGCAGAATCACCGCATTTTGTGTGCCGCTCCGGAGTTTCTGGCAAAGCAGGGTGAACCAAAGAATCTCAATGAACTTTCCGGATGCCCTTGCCTGGTTATCAAAGAGCGGGATCATCCGTTTGGCATCTGGCGGTTGCAGGGTTCTGGGGGAGAAGAAACGGTAAAAGTGACGGGAGCTCTTTCTTCCAACCACGGTGAGATCGTCCATCAATGGTGCCTGGAGGGGCAGGGGATAGCCCTGCGTTCGTTCTGGGACGTGAAGGATAATATTGAGAGCGGGCGATTGGTACATGTTCTGCCGGAATACACTCAGCCGGCTAATATCTGGGCGGTGTATGTTTCACGCCTGGCAACTTCGGCCAAAATACGGGTCACCGTCGAGTTTCTGCGTCATTACTTCCAGCAGCATTATGGGGAAGTTGCACCTTTGTCTGAATATCTGCTGCGACGCTGATGGAAAGGAAATTGAGTGATCTGGCTGTAGGGTTGGAAAGCGAAGGCAGAGATTTGCTATTTCTCCACTGTTCGCCGATCAATCCTTTGTTTATGTGCCGACTGCCTGTTGTGAAAGGCTAACTTTGTCGTATACAGACCAACAATGGGTTGTTGACCCCCTTGATGAGTAATGCATTATGGAATAGCGTTATGATTTCCGTATAAAAATTAACGTTTTGAATCTCCGGTAACAGGAAGTTTCGCCAGATGATATCTGGGGTGCTATCGGCTGGATGAACGTCTTCATGGGTGAGCTGCGTGTTGTTGACCCCTTCCAGTTCTGAAGGCGTAATGATAAAAAAGATTTTGCGATCCAGCAGATATCGGGTGTCATTTTCTTTTACTGAACCGATGAGGTAGACAATACCGTTCTGTGCTGAAGAGAAGATGACGGTAGAATTGGCATTGAGTAAAATATCAGTCTTCGCTTTCACCTGGACCGAAATTTGCTGGGTATCGCAGCGGAAAGGCTTTCTGCCCTGTTGGGTGTAGTACCACAGGTATATTAGTAAAATGGCAGTAAACAAGACCGCACCAATCATTTTTTTCATTTTGGTTTACTCAATAACTTTAAAGGTTCTGCAAAGCTGGTAATTGCTTCCATTCTGGTTTTTTTGCAGGCAGCCAGAAACGTGATTTTAAAAATATCGTTATCGGGGCGCTCCTCTGTGTAGTAAATATCGTGTTTGGTGTGGCCGCAGTCCACTTTTTCCGCTTCGAGCATATTTATTGCGCTGAGCTCAAAGCCAGGAAGGGGTTCCTGCCTGATGGAGTAGATATCACATTTTTTATAGGCAGCCATTAACTTGAACTGGGTTGATGGAACCCAGAGTCGTAATAGAACAATACCGAGGATGCTCAACCCAGCAAACATAGTCAGGTGGCACCACTTTATAGGCTTTTTTATCGTTTTATTTGGTAAGGAAAAGGACAAGGTAGTCGGGGGATTTTCCTTTATAAAATCCATTGCCTTTTCCAGTTTTGCTGTAATAATTTCTCCCTCTTTAATGCTAATCTCGGTTTTATGCTTCGGTGCAGGATGTATATCAGCCTCCATTCTAAACCCCATTCTTGGAAGGGTTATAATGATCGGCTTATCGATCCCTAGGCCAATAAATGATTTCCTTAATTCACTGATGTAATTGTTCAAACTGGCATTGGAGGGGATAAACCATAATCCTCCCACGCATTTTTTAGCAGCGTTTCACGAGATAAATTAACCCTGTTGTTTCTTATGAACTCATTTAGCACCCGGCAAGAAGGTTTTGATAGTTCAATAGTCATCTGATTATTATTATTTAAAGCAAGGGTCCTGTCCTCCGGATCGAAGACAACGATTAGGTTTATTGTATATTTCATTATGTGATCAACTCTCTGACTGCGCTTGGCGAGGTAATTTAATTATTTTAAGAAAAATCCCTATTTTAAAATTCCATTGGAATCTAAGTGAAGTGAACATAAAGAGTCAAGCGTGATTTTAAAATTAATTTTTCAATGATAAACCGATTGGTTTTTAGCAAGTCATAAAAGTTATGCCGAGGTTCTGATTTGCCTTATGTTAGGTATTAATATTAATATTTTATATTAAACAGGTTTAAATTCTAATATTTAGCATATGTTTAGATTAATTTGCTGATTTGGGGCGAGGGGCATAGTATTTATCGGGTCGCCGGATGCCTGCGTGGAGCGTCAGATGATGCACTCAGCGTATAACGTAGTACGACATGTAAAAACGGCGACAACCAAAGTATAGGAAAACTTCTCAAGGAATTTATAAAATGAAAATGAAACTTCGCTCACTCGCACTGACCACTTTGGCATCTGCAATGTTAACCGGTTACGCCTTTGCTGATGTTCCTCCTGGCTCTCAGGGGAATGGTGAGATCCTGTTTAAAGGCTCTGTGATCAAGGCTCCATGCGGCTTGGCTCCTGGTGTTGATGGTGATAACCAGAATCTCAGCCTGGGGCAAATTGCCGATGCGCAGTTGAAAACTGTCGGTTTCAGCGCACCAAAAGAGTTTAAAATCAAACTGATAGGTTGTAGCTTCGATCCTAAGGCGACGGCAGAAACCAAGGTTAATGTACGCTTTGACGGTATGTCTGTTGGTGCAGCCAATGGTTTCCTGGGCGTGTCTGGTGATGCTAAAGGCATTGCTATCCGCCTGCTGGATGCGGCTAACAAGCACGTTAAAATCGGTGCTACCTCAGACAACTATAGCCTGCGTTCTGGGGATAATACCCTGCAGTTCTCTGCTCAGGTCGTTGCTTTGGAAGGGCAGAGTGTTGAAGCAGGTACTTACGACGCAATGACCAACTTCTCCCTGACCTATCTCTAAGCTTTAATTTTTTAGAGTAATACCCCAGCGCCAAATTATCGCCGAGAAAGGTAATTTGGTGCTGTCTATTATTCCGATTGGGCATTTATTTATAGGCCCCGCTTCACGTTGTCGTCTCAATGGGTTTATATAGTTATGGATGATAAAAAGAAATACTCATTTATTTCTACCGTTATTCTTTGTCTTATCGCGGTAGACTCAGCCTGGGCCGAAACTGATAATGTCGAGTTTGAAACCAGAGCGCTTGAACTGCGTGATAATAAAAATATTAACCTGAGTAACTTTTCTCATCCTGATTATTTTCCCGCAGGTGTTTATCCCCTTAGCTTAAAAATTAATGACCGAGTTATCACCACTGATAGCTTTAACGTTATCAATCTGGACGGAAAGAGCCAGATTTGTTTTTCCCCTCAAATTGTTGAACAGTTTGGCTTCAAAGAGACATCTTTGGCGGAACTGATAAAACGTACTGTCCCTGGCAAAGCCAATTGCCTGCTGATCGCTGGCTTTAAAGGGGTTACGGCTCGTATCGATCGCAGTAAAAGCGAACTGCTGGTAAGTATTCCGCAGGCATTACTCAAATACAGCGATCCTGACTGGACGCCGCCGACGCAATGGGATGATGGAGTCACCGGCGCGCTGTTTGACTATACCTTGAGCGGTAATGTGTATCAGGGCCGCAACAGCAGCAATAGCGCACTTTCCAGCTATGGCACCCTTGGCGTGAACTATCAGGAGTGGCGTTTGCGCAGTAACTACCAGGCTTCGTTGTACAGCAACGGCTATGGCAATGACCAACGTCGGTTAACTAACACGACAGTTTATGCCGCTCGTGCACTCAAAGAGAGCGGCGCTAGCCTGACAATAGGCAAAAACTACCTGCAATCCGATGTCTTTGATTCGATAAATTACAGCGGGATGGCAATCGTCAGTGATGACCGAATGTTGCCTCCTGCGCTACGTGGCTATGCTCCGCAGTTGACCGGGGTAGCCAACAGCAATGCCCGGGTTACGGTTACCCGTGGCGACAGCATTATCTATGAAAAAATGGTGCCGCCCGGTGAATTTGTTATTCAGGATCTCACCAACGCGACCTCTGGCCAGTTGAAAATGACCATCCGCGAGGAAAACGGAGAAGAGCGGGTCTCGACTATCGAAACGTCGAACGTGCCCTTTTTGACCCGCTCGGGCCATATCCGCTACAAGGCAATGGTGGGGCAGATGAACCAGACCAACGGGCCAATCAAGCCGCTGCTGGCAACCGGGGAAGCCTCCGTGGGGGTCCTCTCGGGAGCTTCATTCTTTGGTGGCGCACTGCTCACCGATGAACACTATTATGCGTTAAACGGGGGTATTGGTTATGACATGAATGCCCTGGGGGCGATATCGGTTGATTTGACCCACTCCAATTCTCAGTTGGAACATCAAAACCTGAAAGGGGAAAGCTACCGTTTTAATTACTCCAAGGTATTCGACAGTATCGACAGCCAGATCACCTTCGCTGGCTACCGTTTCTCGGAGGAGAACTATCTTTCACTGGATAACTTCGTGGCTATGAAGGAGTCGCCTGATTTTACTTCCACCAGTAAAGAAAGTTATAACCTGGTTGCCAGCAAGAACTTCCGTGATTTAGGGCTGTCACTTAACGTTATTTATAATCGTCAGACTTATTGGCAGGATGTCTCTGACAGTAACAGTTATGGCCTGAGCGTATCCAAATCATTTGATATTGGCAGCTTGAAAAATGTCAATGCGTACATCTCGCTAAACCGTACCGAGTATAAAACCAGCTTTATCTCCCAAGAGCAGAAGAATAACAACACCGTTTATCTAAGCTTGAGTATCCCGCTGAATTCACAATCCTATCTCAGTACTGCGATGCGGATCAGTAATGGCAGCCTTTCACCGAGTACCTCTTACACCAATAATTCAGATCCCGGAAATACCTGGTCGATTGGCAGTAGTTCAACGGGTTCATTCGGCAAGAGCAGCCTGAATGGCAATATGGTTCAGAACCGGGATGCATACGCCGCAACGCTGAATACCTCCCTGAGCAGCAAGGATTACTATCTGGGCGGCAGTATTAAATCCGGCATTACCGCCACCGAGCACGGCATTGCGGTACACCGCGATGGTTATGCCGGCAATACCCGTCTGATGATCGATACAGGCGGTATTGAGGGCGTTTATATCGGTAGCCGGGGTAATAACAGCTCCATGCCAAGCAATGCTAACGGTATTGCGGTGATCAATAACGTCCCGGATTATTACCGAACCAATTATTCCATCAATACCAACCTGTTACCTGACGATGTAGAGAGCACCAATCCCAATATTCAGATGGTATTGACGGAGGGGGCTATCGGCTACCGGAAAATGAATCTTTACCGGGGTATCAAGGCCTTGCTCCAACTTACCGACTCGCAGGGAAGGGCCATTCCCTTTGGCTCTCCGGTGGAAGAAAACCAGGACCGGCGCCAGGTTGGGGTGGTGGGTGAAAATGGTGAAGTTTATATTTCCGGCGTTGGCGCACAGGCAGATCTGACCGTGCTGGACAGCGACGGTCAGCATTGCCGGTTTACTCTCCCAGGCCAGGGGCTGTCTTTATCTTCTGCCTTACCTATTACTTGCCGTATTGATCCATCCCCTCAAGGAATTTCACAATGATGCATAAAACACCCACCCTAGGCTTGGTTGGCGGGCTACTTTTTCTGTTTACCAGCTCTGTGCAGGCGGCTATCTCCATCGACCGAACCCGGGTTATTTTATTGGGGGATGAGAAGTCGTCCCCGGTAAACGTTATCAACCACAGCAAGACCTTGCCCTATCTGGCACAGACCTGGCTGGAGAATGAAGCCGGTGAGAAAATCAGCTCACCATTGACCGCGTTGCCGCCGTTGCAACGGGTAGAAAAAGACAGCACGGTGCAGATCCGCGTTACCCCGCTAGCGGATGCTGCGAACCTGCCGCAGGATCGGGAATCGTTGTTTTTCTTTAATCTGCAGGAGATCCCGCCCAAGTCGAATAAAGCCAATGCAATCCAATTGGCGCTGCGTATCAAGGTTAAGGTCTTTTACCGCACCGCCCCCTGAAGCTTTTAGCCGAGAAAGTGTGGCAGGAAGAGATCCGTTTGGAGCCAGGCAAGCAAGGCCTGAAATTGGTAAACCCAACACCGTTTTTTGTCATTCTGCCGGAAGTGATTGTGGGGAAAAATGTTTTGTTGGGAGAGGAGGAGGCCGTCACGCTCAGGCCAAAAAGTGAGGTGACACTGCCTGCTGTCAAGCCTCAGCCGCAGAAGATCGTGCTCAAGTATATCAACGACTATGGGGCGTATCAGCCGCTGAATTACAGCTGTACGATGACCACTTGCGTGCGGGATAAATCATGATGGAAAGGGTGAAGAGATCCGGGTTGTCTGCCTGCCTGCGAAAAATAGAATACTTGCTGACGGTCGTGTTGTTAGCGGTATGTTCTATGATGAATATTGCCCATGCAGAATTGGAAGGCGATATGATGGTCTGCAGTTGGGAGGATCTTTATGATAACTTTGTCAAGCTGAATACGGGTAGTTTCCGTGATGTTATAGAGCCTTTTATAGAATGGAAAAAGGAATCCTACAATTGTGATGAGTCTGGATGTTCTTATCGTTATTATTGGCTTATTCCCAATCGCACTTATATCGTTACTGCATCGGCTGCAGTAAAGTGTATTAATATTGGAGATAAGACAGGGTCAATCAAATTTTCATTTGAGAAGGCCGCGACTGAAAAACCTCTTTATTACCAAAATATGACAATGCGTGTTACGGGAGCGGGCTCGCTTTCGCTAACAGGGGTGGAGAATATGGCGGAGGGGACACTTCGCAGTTGGACTGATGGTTCATTGGCACCTTGCGAGATGAATTGTTGGGATGTAAATCTTGGTTTTCCGCAATACCACAAGACGCTGACGTTCACATTTACAGTAAGGCCGATCAAGACCCGGGTTGAAGGTCACCTGATGCCAAGCTTTGATGGCATTAATTTATTAGGCAACCTTTGGGTACATGCCAGCAGTAGTGACCCTGGAATGAGTTGGACCAATTTTGGTAATCCAAGCCCAGGTATCTGCGGGCTTATGTTTTCGAATATGGAGGGATGTTATCTTTCCGAAGGTGGCGGTGGTTCTGGTCAGTTAAAACCGCCGATCCCACAGTGCACATTGACGGTCACCACCCCAGGCGTAGTCGAGTTTCAACCCATATCTTCTGACGATCTGAGCCGCAATCGCGTCAGGATGGAAGACTTTACGTTGACGGTGGCCAAGGGGCCAGTGCAATCACAGGCTTGCGTTGGCAGCACCTATAATCTGCCCGGCATCATCAAGACCGAAGGGGGTTATTCCATTAACAGCACCTTCTGGGGCATTAATCATTCCAGCGGTTCGCCACAGGGTATTGGGCTGAAACTCTACGATCTCGGTAAGGGCCGTTATCTGCAGTTTAACCATAACTACCCGGCCTTTATCTCTGATATTACGAGCATAAGCGAAACCAAAAGGATCCGCGCCGAGATTGCGGCCACCACCAACGATCTGAAAAAGATTAAAGGGGGTGATTACAGCCAGGTATTGGTTTTTGAAGTCAAGATGCCTTGATGGTCAACGGGGAATGGCAGGTTCCCCGTTATTTGGAGTTGATGATGAAAAAGCTGATTTATTTATTATTACTCTGCGGTTCGTTAGTGAATATGGCGAGGGCAGATGTGATGGCAAGCAGCAGGACGATATTCAAAGGGCGTATCAGTATTGCGACCTGCAATATTGTGGTGGGGGACGATAATCAGACGATTGACCTGGGCGAGATATCTACAGCGGAGCTGGATATCAAAGGGCAATCTACCCCGGTTCCTTTCACTGTCCGTCTGTATGGCTGCAATACCGCAGATAAGGTTGTCAAAACCTTGTTTGATAAAACCGGCAGCGGAGCGAGTGGGCAAGTGATCCCGGTTGATGGCGTCAGTGGGGTTGGATTAAGCCTGCTTGATGGTGCAGGTAACCGGCTTAATTTTGGCCAAAAATCTCGTGGGCAGAAGATCCAAAGTGGGGATAACGTGCTGCTTTATTCCGCCTATCTGGTAAAAACCGGGTCAGTTCAGGCAGGAAATTTTGCGCGTTTGCTGCATTACACGCTTTCCTATGAGTAGGTTTTAGCTGATAAGGGGCGCAGCGCATAACGCCCCTAAAAGCACAATTACAACTGAGTCAGTTTTTTCACTTCCAGGCTGACCAGTTTCCCTTCCAATTCGGCCAGGAAGGCATCGTGGTAAGGCATTGCCATATGTTCTTTCAGTGCTTGCTCAGAAGTCCAGCGTTCGATAAACACGAAAGCGCCTGGATGACCCTGTTCTTCATGCAGATCATATTGGATGCAGCCTGGCTCAGAGCGGCTAGGGGCAACCATCGCACGCACGGCCTTATCGACAGCGGCACGGTGTTCAGGGGTGGCTTTTATCAGGGCGACTACTTTGACTTCACTCATTTTGAGTTCCTTGTTATACAACATTGACCGCAAAAGATGGAGATTGATACCCGTTTGCATTCATTAGGCGGGTTCACCGCAGAGGTGAGAAACTTCACCCGACAAACGCTGGGTTCATTATGGTGAACTTATCGTTACCGGCAAGTCATTTGAGCGCTTTTTTCCTGAGTATTCCTGTCATGGGTAGAATTGAAAATGTGCGCTAGATCATTTTATTTTCGCAAAATCACGCCCACTGGGCAGGCTTCTCATCGCACCTGTTCCTTTTGGCAAAACTTTGGTTTATGCTCGGCTGAAGCGTTTCAGTTAACATCGTATTCAGCCGAAACGCCCGAGTGAGTGGTCACGATAAGCAACAGATTTTGACGAATAATGTAACGCAGCGATTCACAGCAGGCAGCACGCTAAAGTACTCTAAGCAGGATAATCAGTCTGCGCCACCCTGAAACGGAGTATTCCCGACAGGGAAGGCCCTTTTCCAGGGAGTAGCATGACCATCCGCATAGCGATAAACGGCTTTGGCCGTATTGGCCGCAGCGTTTTACGCGCACTGTATGAATCGGGAAGAAGAGCCGAAATTTCCGTCGTCGCCATCAACGAACTGGCCCATGCCGAGGGGATGGCCCACCTGCTGAAGTATGACTCCAGCCATGGTCGTTTCGCCTGGGATGTTCGCCAGGAGTGTGATGTGCTGAGCGTGGGTGATGACAGCATCCGGCTGTTGCACCAACCCGCGTTGGAGCAGTTGCCTTGGCGGGAGTTGGGCGTGGATGTGGTGCTGGACTGCACCGGTGTTTATGGCAGCAGGGCAGATGGCGAAGCCCATTTGCAGGCCGGCGCGAAAAAGGTGTTGTTTGCCCACCCCGGCGGTCACGATCTGGATGCCACCATCGTGTTTGGGGTTAACCACCAAACGCTGCTGGGCGAGCACCGCATCGTATCCAATGCTTCCTGTACCACCAACTGCATTATTCCGATTATCAAACTGCTCGACGATGCCTATAGCATTGAGTCGGGCACGGTGACTACCATCCACTCTTCAATGAACGATCAACCGGTGATAGACGCTTATCATCAGGATTTGCGGCGTACCCGTGCGGCAAGCCAGTCGATTATTCCGGTCGACACCAAGCTGGCAGCCGGTATCACGCGCATCTTCCCGCAGTTTTGCGATCGTTTTGAAGCGATTTCCGTGCGTGTGCCGACGATCAACGTAACGGCTATCGATCTCAGCGTCAGCGTGAGTTCGCAGGTGCGGGTGGCAGAGGTCAACCAGCTGTTGCAAAAGGCCGCACAGGGATCATTTCGTGGTATAGTTGACTATACGGAACTACCATTAGTCTCGATAGATTTTAACCATGATCCGCACAGCGCCATCGTTGATGGCACGCAAACCCGGGTCAGCGGCAAACACCTGATCAAGACCTTGGTCTGGTGTGATAATGAATGGGGCTTTGCCAACAGGATGTTGGATACAACACAGGCAATGGCCGCAAGCGGTTTCTAGTAAGGCGCCATCAACGTGGTGTTGATGCGTCGCTCAGGCAACTTTTATAGAGAATCAACAAAGAGGGTTCACCATGTCTGTAATTAAGATGACCGATCTGGATCTGGCCGGTAAACGTGTTCTGATCCGTTCCGATCTGAACGTACCAGTGAAAGACGGTAAAGTGACTTCCGATGCACGTATCCGTGCCTCCCTGCCGACTATCGAAGCTGCGCTCAAGCAAGGCGCCCGTGTTATGGTAACGTCCCACCTGGGTCGCCCTACCGAGGGTGAGTACAACGAAGAATACTCCCTGCTGCCAGTGGTCAACTACCTGAAAGAGCATATGAAATCTCCAGTGCGTCTGGCGAAGGATTATCTGGAAGGGGTTGAGGTTGCAGAAGGTGAACTGGTTGTTCTGGAAAACGTTCGCTTCAACAAAGGTGAGAAGAAAGACGACGAAACCCTGTCCAAGAAATATGCGGCGCTGTGCGATGTGTATGTCATGGATGCGTTCGGGACTGCACACCGTGCTCAGGCTTCTACCCACGGCGTGGGCAAGTTTGCGCCTGTTGCCTGTGCTGGTCCGCTGCTGTCTGCAGAGCTGGAAGCACTGGGTAAAGCGCTGGGCAACCCGGCCCGCCCGATGGTGGCTATCGTTGGTGGTTCTAAAGTGTCCACCAAACTGACTGTGCTGGGTTCGCTGTCCAAGATTGCTGACCAACTGATCGTTGGCGGCGGCATTGCCAACACCTTCGTGGCGGCTCAAGGCCACAATGTGGGCAAATCCCTGTACGAAGCAGACTTGATCCCAGAAGCGAAAAAACTGCTGGAAACCTGTGATATTCCGGTACCTACCGACGTTCGTGTCGCTACCGAGTTCTCTGAAACCGCTACGGCAACCCTGAAACCAGCCAGCGAAATCAAAGACGAAGAGCAAATTCTGGATCTGGGTGACGTCTCTGCAGAGCGTCTGGCCAAGATCCTGAAAGAAGCCAAAACCATTCTGTGGAATGGTCCGGTTGGCGTATTCGAGTTCCCTAACTTCCGTAAGGGCACCGAAATTGTCGCGCGCGCTATCGCTGATAGCGAAGCCTTCTCTATTGCAGGCGGCGGCGACACCCTGGCAGCAATCGATCTGTTCGGTATTGCCGACAAGATCTCCTATATCTCTACCGGCGGCGGCGCTTTCCTGGAATTCGTTGAAGGGAAACAACTGCCTGCAGTAGTGATGCTGGAAGAACGCGCTAAGAAGTAATTCAGATAACGGGGGGCGAAAGCCGCCCGTTTGTTTATCCCCCTGCATGATGCGGCGCGGGGTAAAAACGGTTTTCATCCATCTCTACTCGCCAACTTTCATGCTGTCGCTTGAAAGGCGACGGGTATAACGGCCAACGAAACAGGATAAAGTTCCATGTCTAAAATTTTTGATTTCGTAAAACCGGGTGTCATCACAGGTGATGACGTTCAGAAAGTATTCGCAGTTGCCAAAGAGAACAACTTTGCGCTGCCAGCAGTAAACTGCGTGGGTACCGACTCTATCAACGCCGTGCTGGAAACAGCGGCGAAGGTACGTGCTCCGGTTATTGTTCAGTTCTCTAACGGCGGTGCTGCGTTTATCGCAGGTAAAGGCGTGAAAACTGACGTGCCACAAGGTGCTGCCATTCTGGGCGCAATCTCTGGCGCACATCACGTTCACCAGATGGCTGAACATTACGGCGTGCCAGTGATCCTGCACACCGACCACTGTGCGAAGAAACTGCTGCCTTGGCTGGACGGCCTGCTGGACGCTGGTGAGAAGCACTTCGCGGCAACCGGTAAACCGCTGTTCTCTTCTCATATGATTGACCTGTCTGAAGAGTCACTGGAAGAAAACATTGAGATTTGCAGCAAGTACCTGACGCGCATGGCGAAGATCGGTATGACTCTGGAAATCGAACTGGGTTGCACCGGTGGGGAAGAAGATGGCGTGGACAACAGCCACATGGACGCTTCCTCTCTGTACACTCAACCACAAGACGTTGATTACGCGTACGAAAAACTGAGCGCCATCAGCCCACGTTTCACCATTGCTGCCTCTTTCGGCAACGTACACGGTGTTTATAAGCCAGGTAACGTGAAACTGACCCCAACCATTCTGCGTGATTCTCAGGACTATGTTTCCAAGAAACATAACCTGCCGCACAATGCGCTGGACTTCGT
Source organism: Serratia sp. L9 (assembly GCF_050632285.1). NCBI lineage: Bacteria > Pseudomonadati > Pseudomonadota > Gammaproteobacteria > Enterobacterales > Yersiniaceae > Serratia > Serratia sp. L9. Next base: position 2,187,150 of record NZ_CP192591.1, read on the forward strand.
GTTCCACGGCGGCTCAGGCTCTACTGCTGCAGAAATCAAAGAAGCAGTAAGCTACGGTGTCGTTAAAATGAACATCGATACCGACACCCAGTGGGCAACATGGGAAGGTATCCTGACTTACTACAAAAAGAACGAAGGCTATCTGCAGGGCCAACTGGGTAACCCAGAAGGTGCCGACAAGCCGAACAAGAAATACTACGATCCACGCGTGTGGTTGCGTTCTGCCCAGACTTCCATGATCACTCGTCTGGAACTGGCATTCAAAGAACTGAACGCGGTAGACGTTCTGTAATCTTTGCGTCATGCAGGCTTTACGCTAAAAGGCTCCTTCGGGAGCCTTTTCTATTGTCAGTTTAGCAACCCGGCCCCGACGTTAACCGATAAGCCCAGGATCAGCATATTAAATACAAAAGAGATGACCGATTGCAGCAGGGTGACTTTGCGCACATCGGCGGTCCCCACGGCGACATCGGCAGTTTGTGAGGCCACGGCGATGGTGAAAGAAAAATAGGCGAAGTCCCAATAGCCCGGCTCGGCCAGTTTGCCTGGAAACAACAGCGGCAATACCTGCTTATCGCTTCTCTGGCGATAAAATAAGTGGGCGTAATGCATGGTAAAGGCCAGGGGAAGCAGTAACCAGGAAACCACCAGCGTCGTTCCTGTCAGCACAAGATGCAGCGTTTTCAACGAGTCGCTCACCTGCTGGGTTGTACCTAATTCAAATAAAATTGCCAGCATGCTTACCGCACATCCCAGACTGACCAACGCCAGCACCTGGCTCGCGCTTTCATCCTGTTTACTGGCCGTTTGCCGGGTATGCTCTGGCGTACTATTTAGCATCAGGCGCCCGAGAAACAGCAGATACAGCCAGGCCAGGGCGTTCCAGCCGATGATCAACCGCTGTAACCAGGAAAAATGGCCGGGCAACAACAGGGCACACAAAACTCCTGCTGCAATCGAAACCAGCAGTCTGGGGCGAACCTGCCAGTAATGCTTGAAAGAGGAAGTAAAGTTGATCACAGCGCGTTCCTTGTTTTTATTTTTGCCAGTACGGTTATTTTTCAGAATAGAAGACCTAGCCATAATACGGGGGAGCTTTAGGCTATATCAGCCAATAACGGTAGGGAATTTTCCCTGTGGCGGTTGGCAGAGGGACGAAATGTTAGTTACCCTTAGGCCGTGGTTTCCTTACTGACATTGTTTCGTCAGTCTATTTTGCTCATTTTTCCCTTAGGGGATTTCAAGTAGGACCTCAGAATGGAAGATCTTAACGTAGTAGATGGCATTAATAATGCCAGTAGCTGGTTAGTAACCCATCAGGATATGTTGATCCAATATGCGGTGAATATTGTTGCCGCGATCGTTATCTTTATTATCGGTTCGGTCATTGCCCGTGTCGTGAGCAACGCCCTTAACCGCGTGATGAAACTGCGTGGCATTGACGCAACAGTCGCTGATTTCCTCGCTGCAATGGCGCGTTACAGCATCCTGGCCTTTACCTTTATTGCGGTGCTGGGGCGCGTTGGCGTGCAGACCACCTCGGTGATCGCCGTGTTGGGTGCCGCCGGTCTGGCGATTGGTTTGGCGCTGCAGGGCTCGCTGTCCAACTTTGCCGCGGGTGTGCTGCTGGTCGCCTTCCGCCCGCTGCGTGCTGGGGAATATGTCGATCTGGGTGGTGTTGCCGGTACGGTCGATCAGGTACAAATCTTTTCTACCACGCTGCGCACCGCAGATAATAAAACCATCGTGGTCCCTAATGGAAAAATCATTGCGGGCAATATCATCAACTATTCACGTGAACCGAATCGCCGTGTGGATATTGTTGTTGGCGTGGCTTATGACGCGGATATCGATCTGGTGAAGAAAGTCTTGGGTGACGTAATTGCAGCCGATAAGCGCATCATGCAGGATAAAGGCGTAACGGTACGCCTGAACGAGATGGCGCCTTCTTCGCTGAACTTTATTACCCGTGCCTGGACTACCAATGCCGAGTACTGGAATGTGTATTTCGATCTGATGGAAAACTTTAAGCGTCAACTGGATGCCAACAAGATTGGGATCCCATTCCCGCAGATGGATTTGCATGTCCGCCACGTGGGTAAATCCCCCGAGCAAGCAGAATAATAGAGCGTTAGTAACGCCAGCAAGGCCACCAAACGGTGGCCTTGCTGTATTGCATCAAACAAACGGGGCTAAGGGATCGGCGGCGGCAAAAGCCAATTCGCGCTCTGCTTGCGGCGGATAGATCAATTCGTTGGTAATGGCGACTTTGATTTTCTTCGCTTCTTCTCGGGTAGATTTCACAACCTGATCCCAGCCTTCGGTGTATACCGCGCCCCAAGCCCCCAGATCCAGGCAGGTAACATAATTCACCTGGCGGTAGGGCAAAGGCGCTATGCCAATCAGGTCGGCAGCCACGTTATGGCCGACAAAACGCCCCAGCATAATGGCGTGCTGGCAGGTCATCAGGGCATGATTGCCTTGATCGTCAGTGCTGGCAAAGGCGACATCTCCGGTAGCATAAACCTGGTTTTGCCCAATGACTTTCAAATGCTGATCGACATGCAACCGGCCTTGAGGATCACGCTGCGCTGGGATTTGCTGGGTTAACGTGCTGGCCTGTACACCCAAAGTTAAAATCACGGTGTTGGAGGCGATATGTTGATTATCTTGTAGCGTAACCCCGGTTTCGTCGATCCCCTTAATCTCGCTATTAAGTAACCATTCAACCCCTAACTCTTCGCTGGCTTGCTCAATCACACCGCGCAGTTGTTCACTGTAACGACCACCCGCGACAGGGCTACGATCAAGGATAATCACACGTATCGGAGTCGTGTCTCCGAGGATTGCACGTAAACGTGACGGTAACTCTGTTGCCAACTCAATGCCGGTGAAGCCACCGCCACAAACGATGACGGTGTTACGTGCTGCGCTATCTGGCTGTTCGGCCAGCGCAGCAAGATGACGCTCCAGGCGGGCTGCGCTTTCCAACTGATCCACATCGAAAGCGAACTCTTGCGCGCCGGGCAGTACAGGAGTGATGTGGCTGCCAGTTGCCATGATCAGACGATCGTAACGGGCGACAACCAATTGATCCTGCGCGTTGTGATACCAAATCTGTTGGCTGGCGGTATCAATCTCACTGGCACTGCCGGAGATAAACTTCACGCCAGTAACCGCAAATAATGGCAACAGCGGCGCGGCGAAGTTTTCTACCCCGGCCTCGTAGAAGCGCGGGCGGATACGGAGTTCTGGCTGAGGTGCCAGCACGGTAATCTCAATATCGGTACGATCATGGAGGCTGGTTAATCGTGCTGCGCTCAATGCTGCCCACATCCCTGCAAAACCGGCACCGAGAATAAGAATTTGCTCTTTCATGCGTTGACTCCGTTGGTGTTTCATCTGAAATTGGTCAGGTGAATAACTACGACTATAATGATCGTAGTTATGGTCTTCAAGCGTTTTTCCTTATCAGGTTGACGATATTTATTTAATTATATGAATTTTATTAAATTTAAAATTTATTCTTAGGTTGTTGATTGCTGGTGTTGCATAGAGGATGGGAAGAAATTACTATTTAACTAAGAGTCAATCGTGCGGAGAATTCATGGCGTTTTACAGTTCTGGAGTGGAATACGGCATCCATAGCCTGATGTGTATGGTCGATAACAAAGGCGAAGGGCGTGAAATGAGCGTCCGCGAAATCGCCGAATTGCAGGGGGTGCCTTACGACTATCTGGCCAAGATTTTCACCAAGCTTTCCAAGGCTCAGTTGGTTGAAAGCACTGAAGGTAAAGGTGGCGGTTTTAGGTTGGCGAAACCAGCCGATCAGATCACGGTGCTGGATATCGTGGCAGCCATTGATGGCGAAAAATCAATTTTCGACTGTAAAGAGATCCGCCAACGGTTGGCGGTCTTTGAGGAGCCAGCCCCTGACTGGGCTTGTGAAGGTATTTGTGGTGTGCGTCATGTGATGAATGTGGCTCAACAACGCATGGAAGAGGCGTTATCGCAACATACGGTGCTGGATTTGGTACGTCGGATGCTGAGAAAGGCACCGGATGTCTTCCCTATTCAGGTTGAGGAGTGGATCAACCATCGTCGTAACGATTAAAGCTGGGAATATAGGGTGTACTGCTGGGTATTAGCAATACTGATACCTGATTAGAATTATCCATTTCCCCTAATAATTTTCTCTTCGTATGATGCGCGTATCGACCCGCATGCGCCGCATTCCCGGCGCTTTTTTCCAGAAGGCACACCATGTTAACCGTCTATCTGCAAGGCTTTGCCTTGAGCGCCGCGATGATCCTGCCACTTGGCCCACAAAATGTCTTTGTGATGAACCAGGGGATCCGCCGCCAGTATCATCTGATGATTGCCGCGCTGTGCGCATTAAGCGACATCACCTTGATTTGTGCCGGTATTTTCGGCGGTAGCGCCTTGCTCAGTAGCTTCCCGTTGCTGTTGACGCTGGTGACCTGGGGCGGTGTTGCCTTCCTGCTGTGGTATGGCTGGGGAGCTTTCCGCACCGCGTTTAGTCAACATATAGCCTTGGCCGCGGCAGAAGAGATGAAACAAAGCCGCTGGCGTATTGTGGTCACCATGCTGGCTGTCACCTGGCTGAACCCACATGTTTATCTTGATACCTTTGTGGTGCTTGGCAGCTTGGGGGGCAACTGGCGCCGGATATTCGCTCGTGGTTTGCCCTTGGCGCGGTCAGCGCTTCAATTATCTGGTTCTTTGGTCTGGCTTTGCTGGCTTCGTGGTTGGCCCCGTGGCTGAGAACCCAGCTGGCGCAGCGCATTATCAACGTTTTGGTCGGATTGGTTATGTGGGCCATTGCGTTGCAACTGGCCTGGCACGGTGCCAATTTATAAGAGTTTGTCACTAATCCGAATTTAAACTCCTCAAGGATGTGTTAGGTTTTATGCCAGGCAATTTGCTATTCAAGGAGACACTGTGAAGCTGAAAGTATTGGCCATGGCCGCAATGATTGGATTCGGAACGTTACCGCTGGCGCTGCAAGCGGCAGAACTGCCGGAAGGGCCGCACGTAGTCACTTCCGGTACGGCCAGCGTAGACGCCACCCCGGATATTGCCACGCTGGCGATCGAAGTCAGCGTTTCTTCTAAAGACGCCGCGCAAGCGAAAAACAGGTCGATGAGCGCGTGGCGCAATACTTCGACTTCCTGCAAAAAAACGGTATTGAAAAGAAAGATATCAGTGCCGCCAACCTGCGTACTCAGCCAGAATATGACTATCTGAAAACCGGTGAGTCGGTGCTGAAAGGCTACCGTGCAGTACGCCAGGTGCAGGTGACGTTGCGCCAGTTGGATAAACTGAATGAGCTGCTGGATGGAGCGTTGAAATCTGGTCTGAACGAAATCCGTGCGGTTGAATTGGGGGTAGCGAAGCCGGATGTCTATCGCGAGCAGGCGCGCCAGAAGGCTATTGAAAATGCAACCCAGCAGGCCGCTTCATTGGCTCAGGGCTTTAAGGCCACGTTGGGGCCGGTATACAGCATTCGCTATCATGTTGCCAACTATCAGCCGATGCCTGTAGCCCGTATGTTTAAAACCGCCTCTGCCGCACCAGAAGCCGATGCGGCGCAGACTTACGAGCAGCAGACCATTCACTTTGACGATCAGGTGGATGTGGTGTTTGAGTTGCAACGCAACGCTGCGCAGTAAGCGGTGTTATCTCGGGGCGCACGGGCTGCGCTCTGAGTTCTAATCTTGCCTTAATACCTGGTGGCCGTGCGATAACAGAGCATCGGTCACTTTACGCATCATGCGGCTTTCTGGAGCAAAACGGTGCCAGAACAGCATGCGGCGCTGGAACAGGCCCGGCGTCAGATCGATCAATTCCCCAGAGGCTAATTCCCTCTCTATCTGCAGGTGTGGGATCATACAGCAGGTGGTGCCTTGCCGTGCCAGCTGAACAAACGCCTCTGACGAGTTAACGATATGGCAGGGCACGCTGCCCGGTGAAAGGTCAAAGTTTTGCTGGAGAAATGCCTGGTGCATATCGTCAAGGTGATCAAACGCCACCGCCGGTGCTTTTAGCAGGGCAGAGCGGGTTACACCGTTAGGAAAATAGCGCTCGGCAAAGGCTTTTGAGGCGACAAACAGGTAGTCCAAAGCCCCTAATTGATCCACCACGCAGCTTGGTAGCGGTTGCGGCTGGATACTCACAGCCCCAACTACCTCCCCCGGCGCAGGCGTTCCTGGGTGCGGGTTTCATCTTCTACCTGCAAATTCAGGCGAATAGGGGAATCGGCCAGCACCGGTTTCAGCGCTGGTAACAGCCAGGTTGCCAGGCTGTCGGCGTTGACCGCCAATGACAGCAGCAACGGTGTATCAATGCCGTTGTCATTCCCCAGCCACTCTTCTTCCAGCAATTCCACCTGATGCAGCAGAGCCAGCAGTTTTTGACCCTGTTCGGTTGGACGTGGTGGCACGGTGCGAACCAGCAATGGCTGGCCGAACAGGTTCTCCAACTGCTTGATACGCTGAGATACCGCCGATTGAGTGATACAAAGTTTTTGTGCCGCGCGTTCAAAGCCACGTTCACGTATCACTGCGTCCAGCGCTTGCAAGGTTCTATAGTCTGGGCGTTTCATCGCAGTGGATATCCCTTAAAGTAAGTTGATTCAGGCACTATGCCACATTTTTACGTTTTTTCAGGTGAAAAAATCCCGGTGCACGCGCGTGGATCAGTTTCATCCGGAAGGCGAGAAATGTGCGGCAGCTTAAATAAGTGTGTTTTAGCCTAAGGTGCCAACGGGGATTTACCCTATAATACGCACACGTTTTCGTATATAGGCAATGAACACATCATGACTCAGGATGAACTGAAAAAAGCGGTAGGCTGGGCGGCACTGGAATACGTGAAACCGGGCACTATCGTGGGGGTGGGTACGGGTTCTACCGCCGCTCACTTTATTGACGCTTTAGGCTCGGTCAAACATCAGATCGAAGGGGCTGTTTCCAGCTCTGACGCTTCCACCGCCAAACTGAAAAGCCTGGGGATCCACGTCTTCGATAGCAATGAAGTGGATGTGTTGGATATCTACGTTGATGGCGCCGATGAGATCAATGGCCAGATGCAGATGATCAAGGGGGCGCAGCCCTGACCCGCGAGAAAGTCATTGCCGCGATTGCCCGTCAGTTTATCTGCATTGTTGATTCAACCAAGCAGGTTGACGTACTGGGTAAGTTCCCGCTGCCGGTAGAAGTGATCCCGATGGCGCGTTCTTACGTGGCGCGTGAACTGGTGAAGCTCGGTGGCCTGCCGGAATACCGCCAGAATGTATTGACCGACAATGGCAACGTGATCCTCGATGTTCACAATCTCAATATCCTTGATGCTATCGCACTGGAAAACAAGATTAATGGGATTGCCGGTGTCGTCACCGTCGGCCTGTTTGCCAACCGTGGCGCCGATGTTGCGTTGGTCGGCACACCAAATGGTGTGAAAGTAGTCAAATAAAGTACTACACAGTTTTGGGAGAGGATGCCCTGGCGCGACTCTCCCGTTTCGCATAATTCTTGTCTTAAAACATCTTTTCTTAAAACCGTTAATTTTGGTGACATATGTCACATTACGGTAATAACCTCCACTAAGCTCCTGCCGAATTCTTTCCCAATGGCATTTTCCACCAGAAACCGCTGGCATCACTGAGCCTTGTGCTAACGGGCAAGCAATCGTTTGTATTGCCGGGCGCGTTATTTTTGTTATGTTGGAGGACGTGCTGTTGATTTCAGGTTGTTGCCGAGCAGGCAGCAATGTGGAAGCTGGAGGGGAAACAGCCACTTCTGAAGTCTGAACATAGGGTCGGGTAAATGGCAAAAGTATCATTGGAGAAAGACAGGATTAAATTCCTGTTGGTGGAAGGGGTTCATCAGAGCACGGTAGATAATCTACGTGCTGCCGGATATACCAACATTGAGTATCACAAAGGTGCATTAGACACCGAATCACTTAAGGCATCCATCCGTGATGCACACTTCATCGGCATCCGATCGCGTACGCATCTGTCTGAAGAAGTTTTCGCTGCCGCAGAGAAACTGGTGGCAGTGGGCTGTTTCTGTATCGGTACCAACCAGGTTGATTTGAAAGCGGCGACCAAACGCGGTGTTCCGGTGTTTAACGCTCCGTTCTCCAATACTCGATCCGTGGCCGAAATGGTGTTGGGGGAACTGCTGCTGATGTTGCGTGGTATCCCAATGGCTAACGCCAAGGCACACCGCGGCCAGTGGCAAAAGCTGGCCGTGGGTTCGTTTGAAGCCCGTGGCAAGAAGCTGGGCATCATCGGTTACGGCCACATCGGTACTCAGCTCGGCATCTTGGCAGAAGGCCTGGGTATGAAAGTGTTCTTCTACGATATCGAGAACAAGCTGCCCTTGGGTAATGCCCAGCAGGTGCGCCACCTGTCAGATCTGCTCAATATGAGCGATGTGGTGACGTTGCACGTACCGGAAACGCTGTCGACCAAGAACATGATCGGTGATGAAGAACTGGCGCTGATGAAGCCGGGTGCGATCCTGATTAACGCCTCACGCGGGACGGTGGTAGATATCCCGGCGCTGTGTAAGGTTTTGGCCAGCAATCATCTGGCCGGTGCGGCGATCGACGTATTCCCGGAAGAGCCCGCCACCAACAGCGATCCGTTCGATTCGCCGCTATGTGAATTCGACAACGTGCTGTTGACGCCGCATATCGGGGGTTCCACTCAGGAAGCGCAGGAAAATATCGGTGACGAAGTCGCTGGAAAACTGGCGAAATACTCCGACAATGGTTCAACATTGTCGGCGGTCAACTTCCCAGAAGTTTCGCTGCCAGCCCATGGCCCGAACTCCAGCCGTTTGCTGCATATCCATGAAAACCGCCCAGGCATCCTGACGCAGATTAACCAGATTTTTGCTGAAGAAGGGGTGAATATCGCGGCTCAATATCTGCAAACCAGCTCGGAAATCGGTTACGTGGTGATCGACATCGAAGCGGAAACCGAGCGTGCGGCAGCTGCCTTGCAACGTATGAAAGCAATTGAAGGGACAATTCGAGCCCGCCTGCTGCTCTAATTACCCGCCGTCTTTCAAGCTGCAGCGTTGTTATCTGCTATTACGAAACCCATCCGTGGGTTTCGTCCCTTACGGGGATAAGTAAGCTAGATACCTAGCGGCAGCGTGAAATTCACAGGGTATTTACGATGCGGTATACGATGGACAAAAGGCCGGAGCAATCCGGCCTTTTTTATGATGCACTCTGCCACGCCCAGGTTTGTGAGGGGGTGATGATCTCGGGCAGGGGAATGTCCCATTGCTCTATAGGTAATGCACTGACCTGCTGGCAATCGTGTGCCAGGCCTATCGGGTAAGGCCCACCTTGCCGCCAGTTCTGCAAAGTACGATCGTAAAACCCACCTCCCATCCCCAAGCGCTGCCCCAGGGAATCGAAAGCCACCAGCGGGGTCAGCACGACATCCAACTGCGATACCGGCAAAACGCTGCGCACATCGAGCGCAGGCTCAAGGATCTTGAAGCGATTGCGAACCAGCGGTGTATCTGCAGCATATCGCAGGAACAACAGGTTGCCAGGGCTGAACGGGTGCAATACCGGCAGATAAACCCGCTTGCCCTGTTGCCATAGCTGTTCAATCAACGGGCCGGTATCCAGTTCACCATCGAAAGAAAGAAATACCGCAATCGATTGAGCCGCTTGAATGTGTGGATGCTGTGTGACGCGGGTCGCTATTCGCTGGGCAAAATTTTGCTGCTGAGTAGGGGTTAAGGCTCTGCGTCGTTGGCGGATTTCATTACGAATGGTTTGGCGCTGCTGAGAAAACTGCGGTTGAAATGACATGGTGCCAGATCCGCGTCTTGTAGTTGTAGTGAGTTAACACATTGAAAATAAAGGTGAAGGGAATCTCCGAGATGCCGCCGCAGGCTGTAACCCTTGAACCCATGGTTCAAGGTGAACGTGCTGTCACAATCTTAAGGCTTCTCGGACGGGCCGAGCATGCACACCGATCATGGATCATCACATTCTGTTGGTACTAAATATCGGCTCAGGGGACTGGCCCGCTGGCAAACATCTCAGAGAAATTTTTACTCATTGCCGAAGCCTTCAACTTCAGCAACTTAAGTTATTCGAATTGTGCATCCTGACGTTCAGAGATGCGACCCTGTTCAAGCAATGCTTGTTCAATGGTCTGTTGCAGCATACGAATTCGTTGTTCCATATTGGCCGCATAGTCACGCGTTTTCAAGCGTTCTTGAGCAAGTTCGTGACAGACATTCAATGCTGCGATAAAAACGAGTTGCTCAGTATTTGTGACTCTAGTGCGAACTTTAAGATCTTGCAACCGTTGGTTAAGATCTTCTGCTGCCATGTTCAACGCATCTTGTTGTTCTGGCGGGCAATTGACTCTTAACGAGCGGCCAAAAATTTGAATATCTACCGGTTGTGCAGACATGCCACCTTCCTGCCTAAATTTCGCGCCAGCGCCGGTCTACCGTTGCCGGGCCACCAAAGCGGGCGCCACTATATATACCTCGGTACCAACATACAACCCTTTTTCAATAGCTGGTTGTAAACTACAGCACCTAACATTACCAAACAAAAAAGGGTTTCAAAATACATATTTACCCTCATTTTGGTTGGCATACGCTGATGCAAACTAGCTACTGAGATGTTGCACTCAACTGGTATACCAACGGACCTTGGTGGTAGCATAACACGAACTTATCTTGCCAACGATGACGAATGCGCATGTCTATACAGAATACATTTCCAAGTTACCAATCTTTGACCGTGGCTCTCAACCAGCAATCGGTAGCCTTAACTGCGGCAGAAATGCACGGTTTGATCAGCGGCCTGCTGTGCGGTGGCAATCGCGATGCCAGTTGGCAGACGCTGGTGTTTGATCTGACCAACGAAGGGATTGCTTTCCCACAGGCCCTGAGCCTGCCCTTGCAGCAGTTACATGAAATCACTAGAGAAACGCTGGAAGATGACGAGTTTATGTTCCAGTTGATGATGCCGGAAGGCGAAACCGTCAGCGTGTTTGATCGCGCAGATGCCCTGGCCGGCTGGGTAAACCATTTCCTGCTGGGGCTGGGCATGATGCAGCCAAAACTGGCGAAAGTGAAAGATGAAGTGGGCGAGGCGATCGACGATCTGCGCAATATCGCTCAACTGGGTTACGACGAAGACGAAGATCAGGAAGAGTTGGAGCAGTCGCTGGAGGAAGTGGTGGAGTATGTCCGCGTTGCTGCCCTGCTTTGCCATACTGAATTTACCCGTCATAAACCGACGGCACCGGAAAACCAAAAGCCGACATTACACTAACTGCCTGTTCTGTAGCCCGTTGGTGGTATGCGTGGTTGATATCCAACCTGATGTCCAGTCAGGAAGGGGATAAAACGATTTCAGGAGAAGGTGATGACCCAGCAGGAATTTCACAATCGCCGTCAGGCATTATTGGCGCAGATGGCCCCGGCCAGCGCAGCAGTTATTTTTGCAGCACCGGAAGTGACGCGCAGTGCGGATTCTGAATATCCGTACCGTCAGAACAGCGATTTCTGGTATCTGACGGGTTTCAATGAACCGCAAGCGGTGCTTATCCTGGTGAAAAGCGATGAGACCCATAACCACAGCGTGCTGTTTAACCGGGTACGCGATCTGACGGCGGAAATCTGGTTTGGCCGCCGTTTGGGGCAAGACGCCGCACCGGGCAAACTGGGGGTTGATCGCGCACTGGCCTTTGACGAAATCAACGAACAACTGCACCTGCTGCTGAACGGTCTGGACGTGGTGTACCATGCGCAGGGGCAATATGCCTTTGCCGATGAAATCCTGTTTGGTGCTCTGGAAAAATTGCGCAAAGGCTTCCGCCAGAATCTGACTGCGCCTGCGACGATAACCGACTACCGCCCGTGGCTGCATGAGATGCGCCTGTTCAAATCGGCCGAAGAAGTGGCGGTAATGCGCCGCGCCGGTGAGATCAGCGCGTTGGCCCATACTCGCGCGATGGAAAAATGCCGCCCTGGCATGTTCGAATATCAGTTGGAAGGGGAGATCCTGCACGAGTTCAACCGCCACGGTGCGCGTTACCCTTCTTATAACACCATCGTTGGCAGTGGTGAAAACGCCTGTATTCTGCATTACACCGAAAATGAGTGTGAAATGCGTGACGGTGATTTAGTGCTGATCGACGCTGGTTGTGAATACCGTGGCTATGCGGGTGATATAACCCGGACATTCCCGGTAAACGGTAGATTCAGTAAGCCACAGCGTGCCATATATGACATCGTTTTGGCATCGATAAACCGGGCTCTGGCGATGTTCAAACCAGGTATCAGCATCCGCGAAGTGAACGATCAGGTGGTGCGTATCATGATCTCCGGGTTGGTTGAACTGGGGGTAATGACAGGTGATGTAGAGCAACTGTTTGCCGAGCAGGCGCATCGCCCGTTCTTTATGCATGGTCTGAGCCATTGGCTGGGGCTGGATGTGCATGATGTCGGCCACTATGGTTCACCAAACCGCGATCGCCTCCTGGAGCCTGGCATGGTACTGACGATCGAACCTGGCTTGTATATAGCGCCAGACGCCGCCGTGCCAGCGGAATATCGCGGCATCGGCATTCGTATCGAAGATGACATTCTCATCACTCAAGATGGCAACGAAAACCTGACCGCCAGCGTAGTGAAAGACGCAGACGCAATCGAAGCCCTGATGGCGGCGGCCAGATAATATGAGCGTAATCATTGTTGGTGGCGGGATGGCTGGCGCAACGCTGGCACTGGCGATTTCATCACTGACGCAGGGTAAGGTCGTGGTCGATCTGGTGGAGGCAACTCGGCCAGACGATCGTGCGCACCCAGGCTTTGATGCCCGAGCCATCGCCCTGGCACAGGGAACCTGCCAACAACTGGCGCGTATTGGTGTCTGGCCCGCGCTGCGTGACTGCGCTACGGCGATCACCCATGTTCACGTAAGCGATCGCGGGCATGCCGGTTTTGTGAATCTGCAAGCGCAGGATTATCAGGTCGAGGCGTTGGGGCAGGTGATTGAGCTGCACGATGCCGGGCAGCGGCTGTTTGCGTTGCTGGCAAAGGCCCCTGGCGTGAGGCTGCACTGCCCGGCTAAAGTGGTCGATGTGCTGCGTAGCGCCGATCATGCTGAAGTCGTGCTGGATAACGGGCAGCGGCTGAACGGGCAACTGCTGGTAGCCGCAGACGGTTCACGCTCTGCGCTGGCACAGGCCTGCAATATCCAGTGGCAACAGAATGATTACCCCCAGTTTGCCACTATCGCCAACGTCACCACCGCCGAGTCTCCGCAGGGGCGGGCGTTTGAACGCTTTACCCGCTACGGGCCGCTGGCACTGTTGCCGATGTCTGGTGGGCGAAGTTCCCTGGTCTGGTGTCATGCGCGGGAAAATCGCCAGCAGGTGGATAGCTGGAGCGACGCGCGTTTTCTCAGCGAACTGCAACAGGCGTTCGGTTGGCGGTTGGGTAAGATGCTGAAGGCGGGCAAGCGCCATAGTTATCCACTCAGCCTGTTAATGGCCAACCAGCATGTCAGCCACCGTCTGGCACTGGTGGGTAATGCGGCGCAGACGCTGCACCCGATTGCCGGGCAGGGGTTCAACCTTGGCCTGCGGGATGTGATGTCGCTGGCCGAAACCCTGGCCGAAGCTGCTAAGGCAGGCGAAGATTTAGGGGCTTACTCGTTGTTGGGCCATTATCAGCAGCGGCGGCAGAAAGATCAGCAGGCAACCATCGGCGTGACTGACGGCTTGATTCGGCTGTTTGCCAACGGTTATGCACCGCTGGTTGTCGGGCGTAATCTGGGGCTGATGGCGATGGAGCTGTCCCCGGCAATGCGTGATGCTTTTGCCAAACGCACTTTGGGCTGGGTTGAACGTTAATTTAAGGAATTGGAGCAGCATGCAATCATTTGATGTGATTATCGCTGGCGGCGGTATGGTGGGATTGGCGCTGGCCTGTGGTTTGCAGGGCAGTGGCCTGCGCGTGGCGGTACTGGAACACCGACAGCCGGAAATATCGCCGCTGCCAGAACTCCCTGCGTTGCGTGTCTCTGCGATTAACGCTGCCAGTGAACGGCTGCTGCAACAGATTGGCGTGTGGGATGACATCCTCGGTCAGCGCGCCAGTGCGTATAACGCGATGGAAGTGTGGGATCGTGATAGCTTCGGCAAGATTGCCTTCCGTGGTGATGAGTGTGGCTTCAGTCATCTGGGGCATATCATTGAAAATGAGGTGATCCAGCAGGCCTTATGGAAAAAGGCCCTGACGCTGGCCGATGTGACTTTGCTGGCTCCGGCGGCGTTGAAACAGGTGGCATGGGGAGAGAACGATGCCTTTGTCACGTTGGAAGATGGCCGCATGCTGACCGCCAGGCTGGTGGTGGGGGCCGATGGGGCCAACTCCTGGCTGCGCCAGTATGCCGATATTCCACTGACCTTCTGGGACTACCGCCACAGCGCGTTAGTAGCCACCATCCGTACGCAAGAGCCTCATCAGGTCACCGCTCGCCAGGTTTTCCATGGTGAGGGGATCCTGGCTTTCCTGCCATTTAACGATCCGCATTTGAGCTCGATTGTCTGGTCGGTCGCGCCAGAAGAAGCCGAACGTTTGCAGCAGCTGGAGCCAGAAGCCTTTAATCGCGAGCTGGCAATGACCTTTGATATGCGCCTGGGCAACTGCCAGTTGGAAAGCGATCGTCTGGCCTTCCCACTCACCGGGCGTTATGCCCGCAGCTTTGCGGCACATCGTTTGGCGCTGGTGGGGGATGCTGCACATACCGTCCATCCCCTGGCCGGGCAGGGCGTTAACCTGGGCTTTATGGACGCCGCAGAATTGATATCTGAACTCAAGCGCCTGCAGCGCCAGGGTAAAGATATCGGCCAGCACCTTTATCTGCGCCGCTATGAGCGCCGCCGCAAGCATGGTGCCGCTGTTATGCTGGCCAGCATGCAAGGGTTCCGTGAGCTGTTTGCTGGCCACAACCCGGCTAAGAAACTGCTGCGTGATGTGGGCTTAAGGCTGGCCGACAGCCTGCCGGGGGTGAAGCCGAAACTCATTCGTCAGGCGATGGGGCTTAACGACCTGCCTGATTGGCTGGCGTAATTTTTTATGAGGTCTGGCTCGCAGGCCTCTGTCATTTCATCCATAGATTTTCCTTATCCTCCCTTCATTTGAGAAATTCTAATTCCAGCCGGTTTTTACCATTACTTTTTCTAATTCCATGTCTGGTTATCAAAAGCCGAAACTCTCTTTCTTACTACCTGTTTGTTATATAACTTCGGATTTAGGGCGCTTTAATTGTTAATTTTGTGCCATTAGACGCATTTTTCCAGTGAAAAACTCTGCAAACTAGCTCCGCAGTTTACCGCCTCTGAAGCGTGCTGATCATAATTTAACTTATGGTTAATGGAACAGCTCAATGATAACTTCAGGGAAAGGTATCGTTTGCGTCGAGCGTTATCGGCGTGAAAATTTGTATTGAGCAGCCAGCGTGTTCACGCAATCAGGTCCGCGAGTTACACCCGCCTTATTGCGCCGCAACACCCTGTCTTCGGCTACTTGAGTTGAAAGAGGGAAAAGATGGCAAAGCAAACCCCACTGTACGACCAGCATGTGGCGTGCGGTGCGCGCATGGTCGATTTTCATGGCTGGATGATGCCGCTGCATTATGGCTCCCAGATTGATGAACACCACGCCGTGCGTCAAGATGCCGGTATGTTCGATGTCTCCCATATGACCATCGTGGATTTGCGCGGTGCTCGCACCCGCGAATTCCTGCGTTACCTGCTGGCTAACGATGTTGCCAAGCTCACTCAATCTGGTAAGGCGCTGTATACCGGCATGTTGAATGCGTCCGGCGGCGTGATTGACGATCTGATCGTCTATTACTTTACCGAAGATTATTTCCGCCTGGTGGTTAACTCCGCAACCCGCGAGAAAGATTTAGCCTGGATTGAACAGCACGCGGCACCGTACAGCGTTGAACTGACGGTACGCGACGATCTGGCGCTGGTCGCGGTGCAAGGCCCTCAGGCCAAAGAACGCGCCGCCACTTTGTTTACCCCGGAACAGAAACAGGCAGTGGAGGGTATGAAACCCTTCTTCGGCGTGCAGGCTGGGGATCTGTTTATTGCTACCACCGGTTATACCGGCGAAGCTGGCTATGAAATTGCCCTGCCAAAAGAGCAGGTAGTTGATTTCTGGCAGAAACTGCTGGCCGCTGGCGTGAAACCCGCTGGGCTGGGCGCACGCGACACGCTGCGTCTGGAAGCCGGTATGAACCTCTACGGCCAGGAAATGGACGAGGGGGTTACGCCATTGGCTGCCAACATGGGCTGGACTATCGCCTGGGAACCACAGGATCGCCAGTTTATTGGCCGTGAGGCCTTGGAACAGCAGCGTGAAAAGGGCACCGAACAACTGGTTGGCTTGATCATGACCGAAAAAGGCGTATTACGTAATGAGTTGCCGGTGCATTTCACCGACGTGAACGGCCAGGCGCAGGTAGGGGTGATCACCAGCGGTTCGTTTTCCCCGACTCTGGGCTTTAGCATCGCGCTGGCACGGGTTCCCGCCGGTATTGGCGAACAGGCTGTCGTGCAGATCCGTAACCGCGAAATGCCAGTGAAGGTGACTAAACCAGGCTTTGTACGTGCCGGTAAATCACTGATTAATTAGTTTTTATTCTTCGAAGGAGTAGCAGGCCAATGAGCAATGTGCCAACAGAATTGAAATACGCCGCATCCCATGAGTGGGTTCGTGACGAAGGCAACGGCGAATACGTAGTGGGCATCACCGAGCACGCGCAGGAATTGTTGGGCGATATGGTATTTGTCGATCTGCCGGAAGTGGGCGCTACGGTGTCTGCTGGCGATGACTGCGCCGTTGCGGAGTCGGTAAAAGCCGCTTCTGATATCTATGCGCCAATCAGCGGTGAAATCATTGCAGTCAACGGCGAGCTGGAAAGCTCCCCGGAGTTGGTTAACAGCGAGCCCTATGGTGAAGGCTGGCTGTTCCGCATCAAGGCTTCTGATGCGGCAGAGCTAGGTAAGCTGCTGGATGCCACCGCGTATCTCGCTTCTATCGACGAGTAAACATTATCACGCCCCGCTGAAAAGTGGGGCGTGTTGCAGCTCAGGCTATATCTCGTACCCCGCAAGCATTCAGGAATTTGTAGCAATGACTCAGACACTCAGCCAACTTGAACACAGCGAAGCGTTTATCGAACGCCACATCGGCCCTTCTGCAGAGCAACAACAGCAGATGCTGGAAGCGGTGGGCGCGCGTTCACTCAGCGCGCTGATCCAACAGATTGTGCCAGCAGATATTCAACTGCCGGGGCCGCCACCGGTGGGCGATGCAGCAACTGAACATCAGGCGTTGGCCGAACTGAAGGCGATTGCCTCACAGAATCAGCGCTACAAATCCTACATCGGTATGGGCTACAGCGCGGTGCTGACGCCGCCAGTGATCCTGCGCAATATGCTGGAAAACCCAGGCTGGTACACGGCATACACACCTTACCAGCCAGAAGTATCGCAAGGCCGCCTTGAAGCACTGCTCAACTTCCAGACCCTGACGCTTGATTTGACCGGGCTGGATCTGGCTTCTGCCTCACTGCTGGATGAGGCGACTGCCGCGGCGGAAGCGATGGCGTTGGCCAAACGCGCCAGTAAGCTGAAAGATGCCAACCGTTTCTTTGTGGCTGATGATGTTCATCCGCAGACGCTGGACGTGGTGCGTACCCGTGCCGAAACCTTTGGTTTTGACGTGATCGTCGATAAACCGGCGAAAGTGCTGGAACTGCAAGGTGTATTCGGCGTGCTGCTGCAACAGGTTGGCACTACGGGTGAACTGCACGATTACAGCGCGCTGTTAGCAAAGCTGAAACAGCGCAAGATTATCACCAGCATCGCAGCCGATATTATGGCGCTGGTGCTGTTGGTCGCACCTGGCAAGCAGGGTGCCGATGTGGTGTTCGGCTCTGCGCAACGCTTCGGCGTGCCAATGGGCTACGGTGGCCCGCACGCGGCCTTCTTCGCTTGCCGTGACGAATTCAAACGTTCCATGCCGGGCCGTATCATCGGGGTATCTCGCGATGCTGCGGGTAATACCGCGTTGCGCATGGCGATGCAAACCCGCGAACAACATATCCGCCGTGAAAAGGCCAACTCCAATATCTGTACCTCGCAAGTGCTGCTGGCCAATATCGCCAGCCTGTATGCGGTGTATCATGGTCCGCAAGGCCTGCAACGTATTGCCGGGCGGATCCATCGTCTGACCGATATTCTGGCGGCAGGTTTGCGGCAGGCTGGCCTGCAACTGCGTCACAAAACCTGGTTTGATACACTCACTGTTGAAGTGAAAGACAAGGCTGCTGTGCTGGAACGCGCGCTGAGCTTTGGCATCAACCTGCGCACGGATATTCACGGTGCTGTGGGTATCACGCTGGATGAAGCCACTTCCCGTGAAGATGTACAGACGCTGTTTGCCCTGTTGGCTGGCGACGAAAATGGCCTGGATATCGATGTACTGGATGCGCTAGTCAGCAAAGACGGTCAATCTATCCCGGCGGCGATGTTACGCAAGGATCCGATCCTGTCTCATCCGGTATTCAACCGTTATCACAGCGAAACCGAGATGATGCGCTATATGCACCGCCTGGAGCGCAAAGATCTGGCGCTGAATCAGGCGATGATCCCACTGGGTTCCTGCACCATGAAGCTGAACGCGGCTGCGGAAATGATCCCTATCACCTGGCCTGAATTCTCTGAGCTGCACCCATTCTGCCCGCCAGAGCAGGCGGCAGGCTATCAACTGATGATTGGCCAGCTTTCCCAATGGTTGGTGCAACTGACCGGTTACGATGCGGTGTGCATGCAGCCAAACTCAGGCGCGCAGGGCGAATATGCCGGTTTACTGGCGATCCGCCGTTATCATGAAAGCCGCAATGAGGCGGCCCGTAATATCTGCCTGATCCCAAGCTCGGCGCACGGCACCAACCCTGCATCTGCCCAGATGGCCGGGATGAGCGTCGTGGTGGTCGCCTGCGACAAGAACGGCAACATCGATCTGCACGACTTGCGTGTCAAAGCCGAGCAGGCAGGTGAAGCCCTTTCCTGCATTATGGTCACCTACCCGTCCACCCATGGCGTGTATGAAGAAACCATCCGCGAAGTATGCCAGATCGTGCACCAGTTCGGTGGGCAGGTATACCTCGACGGTGCCAACATGAACGCGCAGGTGGGCATAACTACGCCGGGTTATATTGGCGCGGATGTTTCGCACCTCAACCTGCATAAAACCTTCTGTATTCCTCACGGCGGCGGTGGCCCAGGTATGGGGCCAATCGGTGTGAAAGCGCACCTGGCACCTTTTGTTCCGGGGCATAGCGTGGTCCAGATTGATGGCGTCACCACCCAGCAGGGGGCGGTTTCGGCGGCTCCGTTCGGCAGCGCCTCAATTTTGCCGATCAGTTGGATGTATATCCGCATGATGGGCGCAGAAGGGTTGAAGCAGGCCAGCCAGGTGGCGATCCTCAATGCCAACTACATCGCAACCCGCCTGAAAGACGCCTATCCGGTGCTGTATACCGGGCGCGATCACCGTGTGGCACACGAATGTATCCTGGATATCCGCCCTCTGAAGGAAGAGACCGGTATCAGCGAAATGGATATAGCCAAGCGCCTGATTGACTTCGGTTTCCATGCGCCAACCATGTCATTCCCGGTAGCTGGCACCTTGATGGTTGAACCAACCGAATCGGAAAGCAAGGTGGAGCTGGATCGCTTTATCAATGCGATGCTGGCTATCCGCAACGAGATTGATCGGGTACATCGTGGTGAATGGCCGCTGGAAGACAACCCGCTGGTCAACGCGCCGCACATTCAGGCCGAACTGGTCAGCGACTGGCAACACCCATATAGCCGCGAACTGGCCGTATTCCCGGCAGCTGGCGTGCGTGAAAATAAGTACTGGCCAAGCGTGAAGCGCCTGGATGATGTGTACGGCGATCGTAATTTGTTCTGCTCTTGTGTTCCGATGAGCGAATACGAATAACACCATCCGCCAAGTCTATAATCTACGGGCATACAGCCACCCTGAACTAGCGGGGTGGCTGGAGATTCAAATGAGTTATCGATAACGCCAGACATCGTGTTGGCCTGTACACTCCCTCCGGTGACCGAGCTAGTTGTGGCGATGAAACGGGAAATAAACGGCAGGCTATTATCTCCTGCTTATCAACTGTAGGCGGTTGATGGCTGCCAGAAATCAAGCCGAAGCTACCAGAGTCATGAATAAATCCTTTTCACCTAACAGTTCCTTATGCTTATAAAGGTAGGGTTTCTTTGAATGCTCTAATTGGTTTTTTCGAAATAAGCATCCCGGTAATGTAAATTTTCATTCAAGCAGACAGATATTAAAATATATTTTTCTTGAGTGATATTTAAGTGTTAATTAAGACGGACCTTTATTAAGGGGCAGCTTTTTTGCCGGGCTTTATTACTTAAAAACAGGATAGTATGATTTTTTATTATCTCTTTGTATTTATAAGCTATTCTTGCAATGACACTGTATACGTTGTTGACTGAACTCGCCGGCTTCACCTGTTAACACCGGATACTATTTCTTACCCCCAAAAAGAAAGGAACAGCATGACAAAAGTAGCTTTGGTGACCGGCGCCAGCCGAGGCATAGGCCGTGCGACGGCGTTATTGTTGGCCCGTCAGGGCTACGTCGTTGGGGTTAATTACCTGCAAGCCGAGATGGCGGCAAAGCAGGTAGTGGAGCAGATCCGAAATCAGGGTGGCAAGGCGCAGGCATTGCGGGCGAACGTTGCCGAAGAGGGCGAGGTGGTAGCCATGTTTGCCGAACTGGATGCTACGCTCGGCCCAATCGATGTGCTGGTGAATAATGCAGGTATTTTGTTCCAACAGGCGGGCATTGAACAGCTTACCGCTGAACGCATTAACAACGTGTTGGCGACCAACGTCACAGGTTATTTTCTCTGTTGCCGCGAAGCGGTAAAACGCATGGCTTTACGCCATGGCGGGCAGGGCGGGGCGATCGTCAACGTCTCTTCTGCTGCGGCGCGTCTGGGTGCCGCAGGAGAATATGTCGACTATGCTGCATCAAAAGGAGCTGTGGATACGCTGACTACCGGTCTGGCGCTGGAGGTGGCGGCGCAGGGGATCCGTGTCAACGGCGTAAGGCCTGGTTTTATCTATACCGAGATGCATACCTGCGGTGGTGAACCGGGGCGCGTGGATCGCGTGAAAGCATCGTTGCCGATGCAGCGGGGTGGCCAGCCGGAGGAAGTGGCGCAGGCCATCGCCTGGCTGCTTTCCGATGCGGCTTCTTATGTCACCGGCAGCTTTATCGAGGCCGCAGGCGGGCGCTGAACCCACAAGGGCGCCAAGGCGCCCCTAATCTGTTACTTCAACCAGCCTTTATGCTGCGCATCATGCAAATGTTGCAGTAAATGTTCCCACAGTTCAGGGTGAATATCCGCAATCATCGAGTTACGCTTTAGCACCTGATCCAGGCTGACGTTGTTTTCTACCCAGCTTTGGCCTTCATTATGCAGGTTCATCAACATCGGCATGCTGCGATCCAGCACGATGGCAAAGCGCGCATCGGCACTTTCACCAGCTTCATATTCCTGCCACAAAGCGGTGAAAAACTCATTCTGAGGCTGCGGCAACATGCCAAACAAGCGTTTTGCTGCGGCGACTTCCTGATCGTGGATCGCCTCGCGCGCCGCCAGATCGTAAACAAACACGTCACCAGCATCAATTTCGACGATGTCGTGCAGCAGAGCCATCTGGATCACGCGCTGAATATCGACATCTTCATTGGCGTAAGGAGCCAGGCTCATTGCGGCAATGGCAAAGTGCCAGCTGTGCTCGGCCGAGTTTTCCTGCCGTTGTGTGCCCAGCACTTTGGTACGGCGCTGAACGCTTTTCAGTTTGTCGATTTCCATCAGAAACTGGATAACTTGAGTCATGGAGCCAAAATTTAAGGCGAGTACGGCGGATGACATGAAAAAACCTCGATGTTGTTTACCCTGTGAATTTCAAGCTGTAGCTAGGCGACCCGCTCACTCTTCCCTGGAGCTGATTTCAGTGAGTGACCAGGGATGACAAATCGATCAGGAACCGATTTGAATGCCGCAAGCGGCAGTCCGTAGGGGAAATCACAACGTCCTGATTTCTCACCGATTCGAACGCTGTGAACAGCGGCCCATGAGGGGCGAAACCCTCGGATGGGTTTCAATAGCAGGTAACAACGCTGCAGCTTGAAAGGCGACGGGTATGGATGAGCGCTAAAGCCAGTCGATTATAACCCAATAGACAGGGCTTTTCGATGTCAGTGCGGTGTTACAAGTGTTCACAGATTTATTTTAGCGTACACGTGTACACTGGAATCGTTCTCAGTTAATCTCATTTGCAGAAATTTCGCACAATAATAGCTGTTTTTGAGGGGGTTGCGTGTTATGGGAAAAATGGATGCAGTAAAAACCGAGACCGGCCAGCAGCCAACCCCGGTTTATCCATGGGCAGAGGAGATTGCCAACAGCATCAGCCACGGTATCGGGTTGGTTTTTGGTATTGTCGGCCTGGTCTTGTTACTGGTTCAAGCGGTGAATACCGGGGCCGGAGCCACGGCCATCACCAGCTACAGCCTGTACGGTGGCAGCATGATACTGCTGTTTCTGGCCTCCACGCTGTATCACGCCATTCCACATCAAAGGGCCAAACATTGGCTGAAAAAATTCGACCACTGCGCCATTTACCTGTTGATCGCCGGTACCTATACGCCTTTCCTGCTGGTAGGGTTGGATTCACCCTTGGCGAGGGGGCTGATGGTTGTCATCTGGGGGTTGGCGCTGTTCGGGGTGATTTTCAAACTGGCATTTGCACACCGCTTTGAAGTGCTGTCGCTGGTGACCTATCTGACGATGGGGTGGCTCTCTTTGATTGTTATCTATCAATTGGCTACACGCTTGGCGGTGGGGGAGTCACTCTGCTGGCGGTCGGCGGCGTGGTGTATACGCTCGGGGTGATTTTCTACGCTTCGAAGCGGTTTCGCTTCGGTCACGCTATCTGGCACGGTTTTGTGCTTGGTGGCAGCTTGTGCCATTTTATGGCGATTTATCTGTACGTCTGATCCACCCGATTATGACTAAAAACCTCAGACCAGAGTTTCCTGGTCTGAGGTTTTAACCGGATTATTTCTCTTCGGCCAGCGAATAGGGCAAGGGTTTGATGGCAAGCTGGCTGCTGGCATCATCACGTACGCGCAGTACGCTGTCCGCTTCCAGATCGTTATTCATCACCACCTGCACCCATAACGTCCCGTCGGCCAGGGTAATGGCTGCCAGCACGGTGCCGGTACGCCGCCAGTTTTCACCCAGTTTCAGCTCCAGATCGTCACCCGCCTGCGGGGCGTGGCTGGCTTTGCCTTCCAGCCAGTACAGGGCGCGTTTGTTGGCACCCCGGAATTTGGCGCGAGCCACCATTTCCTGCCCGGTATAACAACCTTTGCTGAAACTGATCCCTGCCAGCGCTTGCAGATTGGTAGCTTGTGGGATCAACTGTGCGCTATTGGCAGCATCAATCACCGGGTAGCCAGCTTCAATATCCAGTGCTAACCACTGGCGGCTGTCGTTCAGTTCTGCCTGACCATCCAACTTGGTCGCCAGCTCTTCCGCTCTCTGGGCATTGGTGATCAGCACAAAGCGTTCTGCTGGCAGATCAAAGTGCAGCAGGGTGGTGTCGCTGTCTTGCACCACTGGGTGCTGAGTATCAGGCAAATTACTGAATACGCCTGCTAATGCTGCGCGGGCCTGGAAACCGGCAACGCCCAGCAGGACTGCGTCATTGTCTGCCGCGATAGTGAGTTTGGAGAACACCGCGTATTTTTTGATTTCAGCCACCTGGCTTTCCAGCACGCTGCGGCGTTCAAGATAGGCAAAACCCTCACCGCTGTGGAATAAGCGCAGGTTACTCCACATCTTGCCTTTGGCATCGCAATGGCCACATAGCACATGGTGATCAACGGCCAGTTTATCGATATCGGCCGTCACCTGGCCCTGAAGGTATTTCACCGTGTCAGGCCCGTTCAGCCGCACCAGTGCCCAATCTTCCAGTGAGATCAGCGTCAGTGGCAGATGGGAAGAGGCGGAAGGTTGACGGGGTGGAAAAGGAATATTGAGCGCCATAATCGGTTCCTGCTGCATGTTTTGCTTACCTGAAGGGATTAACGCCATGGTAAAAGAGGTGGCTGGCTTTGCAAGCGGTTATTATCCTGCAAGGCTTTTTTTGACATTTTTCGCTTTGTTCGGAGAACGCCCTTCCCGGCGAGTATGTCAAATTGTTACTCTATGCGCTTACGGCTGACGATGCCCACGTTAAACAAATCGTTGGCTGATGGAATTTTATTGCGCGCGTGCTGCCATACAAAGTGTCGGTTACACCAAGCGCATGGCAAACCATGCCGAAAAGAGGTTAGTCATAACAACATGGATATTAATAATAAAGCACGCATTCACTGGGCTTGCCGCCGGGGAATGCGCGAGTTGGATATCTCGATCATGCCGTTTTTCGAGTACGAATACGATACGTTGAGCGATGAAGACAAAGCGGCCTTCATCCGCTTGCTTGAATGTGACGACCCAGATTTGTTCAATTGGCTGATGAATCATGGCTCTCCGCAGGATCCACAACTGCAGAGAATGGTATCCCTGATCCAAACGCGAAATAAAGACCGTGGCCCAGTGGCAATGTGATGTCCGCGTTTCCTGGCGTACCCAGTTAGTCTCGCTGCTGACCCATGGCGCACTGATCTTGTTGATCCTGATCGCACCCTGGCCGGAAGGTTACGGCCCGATCTGGTTAGTGTTGCTGACGTTAGTGGTTTTTGAATGTATCCGCAGTCAAAAGCGGATCGCATCCAGGCAGGGAGAACTGCGGTTGCTGGCGGAGCGCCGGATTGAGTGGCATGGCCAAGAATGGTTGATACTGAAAAAACCCTGGATGCCGGGGTTTGGCATTTTGCTGTCGCTACAACAGGTAAACGGTAAAAAGCGCCGCAGGCTGTGGCTGGCCTCTGATTCTTTGGGCAACGCAGAATGGCGGCATCTGCGCCAACGGCTGCTATTTCCGCAAACTGTTGCTGACGAGGACGAATAATGAAACCGCTGCTCTGGCTGGTGGAAGACGAACCCAGTATTGCAGATACGCTGGTTTACACGCTGGAGAGCGAAGGTTTTCAGGTACGTTGGTTTGAACGTGGTGAGCCTGCATTGCAGGCTTTGCAACAGGGTGCGCCAGCGCTGGCGATCCTCGACGTTGGCCTGCCTGATATCAATGGTTTTGAACTTTGCCGCCGTCTGCTGGCGCAGGCGGTGGATTTACCTATTCTTTTCCTCACGGCGCGCAGTGACGAGCTTGATCGCCTGATCGGCCTGGAAATTGGTGCCGATGACTATGTGGCCAAACCGTTTTCCCCGCGAGAAGTCAGCGCCCGCGTGCGAGCTATTTTGCGGCGTCTGCAAAAGCAGCAGCGCCTGCAGCAGCCGGTGCTTTATCACTTTGGGGCTTTTACCCTTGATGAAGAAGGAGCCTCAATCAGTTACCACCAGCAGCCGTTACCGCTGACCCGTTATGAATTCCTGTTACTTAAAACTCTGCTGTTAGCGCCAGGCCGGGTGTTTTCACGCCAGCAATTGATGGATATCGTTTGGGCCCAGGCGGAAGAGAGCCTGGATCGCACTGTCGATACACATATCAAAACACTGCGTGCCAAACTGCGCGTGATTGATGCCGGAGACCCTCCAATTCATACCCACCGTGGATTAGGCTACAGCGTGAGCCGTCAGCCATGAGAATTGGCCTGCGCCTGTTACTGGGATACTTCCTGATTGTGGCAGTTGCAGGTTATTTCGTGCTGAGCATCTTTGTACAAGAGGTCAAGCCGGGTGTGCGGCGAGCCACCGAAGGTACGCTGGTGGATACCGCCAACCTGCTGGCGCAGGTGGCACGGCTGGATATGAAACGCGGAGATGCCGCGCAAGGCCAGTTGGCGCAAGCCATCGCCCAACTTAATCATCGGCCCATTGGTGCCAATATTGCCGGTATCCGTAAGGATCGTAACGAATATCGCATCTATCTTACCGATGGGCGCGGTAAGGTGATCTTTGACTCGTCTGGTCAGGCGCTGGGGCAAGATTACTCCCGCTGGAACGATGTCTATCTGACATTACGTGGTCAATACGGCGCGCGCAGTACCCGCACCATTGCCGATGATGAAAACAGTTCGGTGATGTATGTGGCGGCTCCGGTGGTGGAACAGGGGCAGATTATTGGCGTATTGAGTGTAGGCAAACCCAACAGCGCCATGACACCGGTGATCCGCCGCAGCGAAAGACGCATTTTGCTGGCGGGTGCGGTGCTGCTGGGGATTGCGTTGGCGATTGGTGTGGGATTCGTCTGGTGGATTAACCGTTCGATCAACCGCCTGGTGCGTTACGCCGACGGGGTGGCGCAAGGCGAAGTGGCCCCGTTGCCGCGTATGGGCAGCGTTGAGCTGACGCAACTGGCGCAGGCGCTGGAAAGCATGCGCGTGAAGCTGGAAGGTAAAGCCTATATCGAACAGTACGTGCATACATTGACTCACGAATTGAAAAGCCCGCTGGCGGCGATCCGTGGTGCGGCAGAGTTGTTGCAGGAATCACCGCCCCCGGCTACCGCAAAACGCTTCCTGACCAATATTGAGCAGCAGAGCGCTCGTATCCAGCAGTTGGTTGATAAGCTGCTGGTTCAGGCCCGCCTGGAAAGCAGGCCTGGTTTGGAACTGGCCCCGGTGGCGCTGGCGCCATTATTGCGGCAGGTCGTCTCAGGTAAAGAGGCGCAGGCAACACAGCGTGGTATTTCCGTCAGGGTAGGTTTGTTGCCGGAGGCGGCTGTGATTGGCGATGCTTTTTTGTTGGGGCAGGCGTTGAGCAACCTGTTGGATAACGCGCTCGATTTCACCCCGGCTGGCGGCACCATCAGTATTGAAAGCGCGCGGCTGGAACATCACTACCAAATGACTATTGCCGATACCGGCAGTGGTATCCCGGACTATGCGCTGGATAAAGTCTTCGAACGTTTCTATTCGCTGGCGCGTTCAGATAAACCCAAAAGCAGCGGCCTGGGCCTCAATTTCGTGCAGGAAGTGGCGCGGCTGCATCGTGGAACCATCCGTCTGCAGAATCTTCAACCCTGTGGTGTTGTGGCCATTTTCACTTTATCGCTCTGACTTCACGTTCACTTCACATAACCACATTCTTATTTCACTTGCCGGTTCTATCGTTGCGCCATTACCTACATGGAGTATGCAACGATGTTTAAATCGGTTCTGTTTTGGAAAATAACTACCCTGCTGGGGTTGATGATCCTGATGATGATCCCCGTGGGGCAGTTGATGGATGTAGTACAGGAGCGCAGTGGCTATCGCCAGAGCGTGGTCGGGCAAGTGAGCGAAAGCACCAGCCGGGCACAGCGCATTCTTGGGCCGCTGATCGTTATTCCTTATACCCTGCGTGAAGAGAAAAAGAATGAGAAGGGGGAGATTGAGGTGCAGGTGAGCCGTCATCAGCGCTTTGTGCTGCCAGAGGCGTTAGTGGTTAATGGCAAACCGAACGTGGAAATCCGCAAGCTGGGCATCTACCAGACACAGGTTTACCAGGGGCCGCTGGAGTTTCAGGTGACATTTGCCAACCCGGATCTGGAAGATCTCCAGCACCATAACGTCACGGTCGGCCAGCCATTCTTACTGGTATCATTGAGCGATTCACGCGGGATCAAAAGCATTTCACCGCTCAACGGTACGCAGCAGCAGTCAAAGTTTGAGCCGGGTACGATGGTGGGGGCTTTCTCAAGGGATCCATGCCCCCCTGGCATTGGCCTCCTTACAGAAAGATGGCCTGACGGCAGAATTCACCCTGACGCTGGCGGGAACCAGCAGCCTGTCATTGGTGCCATTGGGACGCAGTTCCGAGCTGGTATTGCAGAGCAACTGGCCGCATCCCAACTTCCTGGGCAACTTCCTGCCGGACGAACGCAAAGTTACCGAAAAAGGGTTCAGCGCCCGGTGGCGCAGCACCTGGTTTGCCAACAATATCAACAGCTCGTTCATGTATGATGACAACATCATCGGCGAGGATAGGCTACCAACCTTTACCACCAGCCTGATCGAACCGGTCGATCATTACCAACTGACCGAACGTGCGGTGAAGTATGCAGTGTTGTTCCTCGGGCTGACGTTTATGGCGTTCTTCCTGTTCGAAACCCTGACCGGGTTGCGGGTACACCCGATCCAATATCTGCTGGTGGGTGCCGCATTGGTGTTGTTCTACCTGATCTTGTTGGCCTTCTCTGAGCATCTGGGTTTCGACCTGGCCTATTTACTGGCGAGCGTGGCTTGTAGCGGGCTGATCGCCTTCTACCTCAGTGCGGTGTTGCGTGGCAAGCTGCGGGGGATGTTGTTTGCCGCCAGTCTGTTACTGCTGTACGGCGTGTTATATATGCTGCTGCAGTCGGAAGATAACGCATTGTTGCTGGGCTCAGTGCTGCTGTTTGGCGTATTGGCGGGCATCATGCTGCTGACGCGTAAACTGGACTGGTATCAGGTGGCCGATCCGGCTCGCCTGAAAGGAAATACGGCTATAGCAGAAACTGATGCTGAACCGGCAAGTGATGATGTTACACCGGCCAGCAACGGTGAGAACCGTTTCAGATTGTGGAAATAAATGCTCTGTTGGGCGCGATGATGCGCCCAACGTTCTTATAGCAGAGGGGCCATCTCCAGCAGGATCTGTTCGCACCACTGTTGCAGCCGGTCTTCGCTCATGTCGTATTGGTTCACGTCATCCAGCGCCAAACCCACAAAATGTTTCCCATCGGCGCTGAGAGGCTTCGGGCTGGTGAATTCAAAGCCTTCGGTCGGCCAGAAGCCGATAAACTGCACGCCAAGCGGAGCCAGATGGTGGTACAGCATGCCAAGCGCATCGAGGAACCATTCACCGTAGCCCAGTTGATCGCCCATGCCGTAAAGGGCAACAATTTTACCTTTCAGATCCAGTTCAGTCAGCTGTGGCCATATGGCCTCCCAGTCTTCCTGCAGTTCACCAAAATCCCAGGTCGGGATACCAAGGATCAGCACGGAATAGTCTTCCATCAGCTTGGGAGAAACGTCTTTGAGGTTGTGCAGGTCGACCAGGTCCTCCCCCAGGATCTCACGGATTTTTTCTGCTGCCATCTCGGTGTAGCAGGTGCTGGAACCGTAAAACAGACCAATCTTCATGTTTAAACCGTTTATGTTGCTTTGTATGGAATTGCAACGAGTATACCCGACTTACGCCGGTTTAAGGCATAATGCCCGTGGCATAAACGTAACAAAGAGAGGACTCTGTGCAACAGCAAGAGAGCGCGCTGATTGAGCAATTCCTGGATGCGCTGTGGCTTGAACGCAATCTGGCCGAAAATACGTTGGCCTCTTATCGGCTTGATTTGCAGGCGTTGGCTGGCTGGCTGGCGAAAAACAACAGCAGCCTGTTGCACGCCGAAGCGCTGGATCTGCAAGCCTTTCTTGCCGAACGTGTAGAAGGCGGATATAAGGCGACCAGTTCTGCTCGATTGCTGAGCGCGATGCGCCGCCTGTTCCAATATTTCAACCGTGAAAAGCTGCGTGCGGATGACCCGACCGCGTTACTGGCGTCACCCAAATTGCCGCAACGCCTGCCCAAAGATCTGAGCGAAGCCCAGGTTGAGTCCTTGTTGCAGGCACCCTGCGTCGATCAGCCGCTGGAGTTACGCGATAAGGCTATGCTTGAAGTGTTGTATGCCACTGGTTTACGCGTCTCGGAACTGGTGGGGCTGAGCATCAGCGATGTCAGCCTGCGCCAGGGGGTGGTGCGGGTGATTGGTAAAGGCAACAAAGAGCGGCTGGTGCCGTTGGGCGAAGAAGCGGTGTACTGGATCGAAAATTACCTGGAACACGGCAGGCCGTGGATGTTGAACGGCCAGACGCTGGATGTGCTGTTCCCGAGCAACCGCTGCCAGCAAATGACCCGACAGACGTTCTGGCATCGTATCAAACACTATGCGATCCTAGCCGGTATCGACAGTGAACGGCTTTCACCACATGTGCTGCGTCACGCCTTCGCCACCCATTTACTGAACCATGGGGCCGATCTTCGTGTCGTACAGATGTTATTGGGGCATAGCGACCTCTCGACCACGCAAATTTATACACATGTAGCCACTGAACGCTTGAAGCAGCTACATCAACAGCATCACCCGCGCGCCTGAAGCGCAGGGATCGTAAGGATTGGAAGAATGAAAAAAGGTTTAATGTTGCTCTCCCTGTTGGTGGCCTCGGTTACCGGTGTGGCGCATGCTGATGACGCAGCGATTCAGAAAGCACTCGGCAGTCTGGGTATTCAGCAGGCAGATATACAACCTTCGCCGGTGGCGGGTTTAAAAACCGTGTTGACCGAAGGCGGCACGCTGTATGTGACGGAAGACGGCAAACATGTTTTACAAGGGCCAATGTATGACGTCAGTGGCAAGGAGCCGGTCAACCTGACCAACCAGCTATTGATGACCAAGCTGGAAGCGCTGCAAGATCAGATGATCGTCTTTAAAGCCGCGAAAGAAAAACATGTGATCACCGTGTTTACCGACATCACCTGTGGTTATTGCCACAAACTGCACCAGCAGATGAAAGAGTATAACGATCTGGGGATCACCGTCCGCTATCTGGCGTTCCCGCGTCAGGGGCTGAACTCCCAGGCTGAAAAAGATATGCAGTCCATCTGGTGTACCGCAGACAAGGCTAAAGCTTTCGATGCTGCCGTTAAAGGCGACCCCGTTTCCCCAGCCACCTGCAAAACCGATATCAGCAAGCATTATGCGCTGGGCGTACAGTTTGGTATTCAAGGCACTCCAGCCATCATTTTGAAAAACGGTATGGTGATCCCAGGTTATCAGGGGCCAAAAGAGATGGCCGCGATGCTGGACGCACATGCAGCCTCAGTAGCAACGAAATAAGTCGCAGTGAGTATCAAAACCCAATTACGCCGCCGAGAGGCGGCAGATGCCGACCATTTACCTGCCAGCCTGCCCCCGTTATTGCGCCGTTTATACGCGTTGCGCGGGGTGAAGGCTGAGCAGGAATTGAGCGTAGCGTCAAGGGAATGCTGCCTTGGCAACAGTTGGACGGCATCGAGGCTGCGGTAGCGATATTGCAGCAGGCGCTGGCCGATCGCCGCCGCATCATAGTGGTGGGTGATTTTGATGCCGATGGTGCCACCAGCACCGCGCTGGCGGTGTTGGCCCTGCGCAGTATGGGGGAGCGCAGTGGATTACCTGGTGCCCAACCGTTTTGAAGATGGTTACGGCCTGAGCCCGGAGGTGGTGGAGCAGGCGGCCTTGCGCGGTGCCGAGCTGATCGTCACTGTGGATAACGGTATCTCTTCCCATGCGGGTGTTGACTTGGCGCACGCCAAAGGGATGCAGGTGCTGGTAACCGATCACCATCTGCCGGGGAAACCTTGCCAGCGGCAGAGGCGATCGTTAACCCGAACCTGCGGGGTTGCGAATTCCCTTCCAAATCCCTGGCGGGTGTTGGTGTCGCTTTTTATCTGATGCTGGCGTTGCGGGCCAAACTGCGTGACAGCGGCTGGTTCGAACAGCGTGCGCTGGCCATGCCCAATCTGGCCGAGTTGCTGGATTTGGTGGCGCTGGGCACGGTGGCAGATGTGGTGCCGCTGGATGCCAACAACCGTATTCTGGTTTATCAGGGGTTAAATCGCATTCGTGCGGGCAAGTGTCGGCCTGGTATTCGTGCTTTATTGGAGGTCGCCAATCGCGATGCGCGCCAACTGGCTGCCAACGATCTCGGTTTTGCCCTTGGTCCGCGGCTGAACGCGGCTGGGCGCTTGGACGATATGTCGATCGGCGTGGCTTTGTTGTTGAGTGACGATATTGCTCAGGCACGCATGCTGGCCAACGATCTCGATGCCCTCAACCTGACCCGGCGTGAAATAGAGCAGGGCATGCAGGTCGAGGCGCTGGAACTGTGCGATAAGTTGGAGCGCAGCACCACCTCACTGCCTTATGGGTTGGCGATGTACCATCCGGAATGGCATCAGGGCGTTGTCGGTATTCTGGCTTCGCGCATCAAAGAGCGTTTTCACCGCCCGGTTATCGCCTTTGCCCCGGCGGGGGATGGCATCTTGAAAGGTTCTGGCCGCTCGGTGGCTGGGTTGCATATGCGTGATGCGCTGGAGCGGCTCGATACCCTGAACCCAGGGTTAATGATGAAGTTCGGTGGCCACGCCATGGCGGCTGGCCTGTCGTTGGAGGAAGCCCGGTTTGATGAGTTCCGCCAGCGCTTTGGCGATCTGGTCGGCGAATGGCTCGATCCGGCGATGCTGGAAGGGGTGATCTGGTCTGACGGCGAACTGATGATGCAGGAACTGACCCTGGCAACCGCAGAGTTACTGCGCGAAGGTGGGCCATGGGGGCAAGCCTTCCCGGAGCCGACTTTCGATGGCAAATTCCGAATCCTGCAGCAACGGCTGGTGGGTGAAAAACACTTGAAGCTGATGGTGGAACCGCTGGGCGGCGGCCCGTTGCTGGACGGCATAGCCTTCAATATCGACACCACCCTATGGCCCGACAGCAGTATCAAAGAAGTAGAAATGGCCTATAAGCTCGATGTGAACGAGTTTCGTGGTAATCGCAATGTCCAGTTGCTGATCCAGCATCTCTGGCCGCGTTAATCCGTTTCTCGGGGCACCCTCGGGTGCCCGAATCTTAATCCCCGACAAAAACTGACCAACTCGCTATAAACTGGCCGCTGGATCCGCTAGAATTACCGGTTCCAATGGCATTTCGCCATCGACGACATCAACGTAAGAACGCTAAAAATCATGTTTGAAATTAATCCGGTAAAAAACCGAATTCAGGATCTGTCCGAGCGGACTGCCGTTCTCAGGGGGTATCTTTGACTATGATGCCAAGAAAGAACGCTTAGAAGAAGTTAACGCCGAGCTGGAGCAGCCGGACGTTTGGAACGAACCTGAACGTGCACAGGCATTGGGCAAAGAGCGCTCGGCGCTGGAAGCCATTGTTGAGACCATCGATCAGATGGAGCAGGGCTGTGAAGATGTCACCGGCCTGCTGGAACTGGCGGTCGAAGCAGAAGACGAAGAAACCTTTAACGAAGCGGTGGTTGAGCTCGATCAACTGGGCGCCAAGCTTGAGCAGTTGGAATTCCGCCGTATGTTCTCTGGAGAATACGACAGCGCAGACTGCTACCTGGATATCCAGGCTGGTTCTGGCGGTACTGAAGCGCAGGATTGGGCAAGCATGCTGCTGCGTATGTACCTGCGTTGGGCCGAGTCAAAAGGTTTCAAAACGGAAGTGATTGAAGAATCCGACGGCGACGTCGCGGGCCTGAAATCGGCCACCATCAAGATTATCGGCGACTACGCGTTTGGCTGGTTGCGTACTGAAACCGGCGTGCATCGTCTGGTACGCAAGAGCCCATTCGACTCCGGTGGCCGCCGCCATACCTCCTTCAGTTCTGTGTTTATCTACCCGGAAGTGGACGACGATATCGATATCGAAATCAACCCGGCCGATCTGCGCATTGACGTTTACCGTGCCTCTGGCGCGGGCGGTCAGCACGTTAACAAAACCGAGTCGGCGGTGCGTATTACCCACTTGCCAACCAACATTGTGGTGCAGTGCCAGAACGATCGCTCTCAGCATAAAAACAAGGATCAGGCATTCAAACAGCTGCGAGCCAAGCTGTATGAATACGAGATGCAAAAGAAAAATGCTGACAAGCAAACACTGGAAGACAGCAAATCCGATATCGGCTGGGGGAGCCAGATCCGGTCTTACGTGCTGGATGATTCCCGCATCAAGGATTTGCGCACCAGCGTAGAAACACGTAATACACAGGCCGTACTGGATGGCGACCTGGATAAATTCATTGAGGCAAGTTTGAAAGCCGGGTTATGAGGAACAGAAATGTCTGAGCAACAAGCACAAGGCGCCGAACAGGCGTTGGATCTCAACAACGAGCTGCAGTCACGCCGTGAAAAACTGGCTGCACTGCGCGAGAACGGCATTGCGTTCCCGAATGATTTCCGTCGCGACACCACGTCCGACCAACTGCACGCAGAATACGACAGCAAAGAAAACGAAGAGCTGGAATCTCTGGGTATCGAAGTGACCGTTGCTGGCCGTATGATGACCCGCCGTATCATGGGTAAAGCCTCTTTCGTTACGTTGCAGGATGTGGGTGGCCGTATTCAGCTTTACGTTGCCCGTGATGATCTGGCGGAAGGCGTTTACAACGAGCAGTTCAAGAAATGGGACCTGGGCGATATTCTTGGCGCACGCGGTAAGCTGTTCAAGACCAAAACCGGCGAGCTGTCTATCCACTGCACCGAGCTGCGTCTGCTGACCAAAGCCCTGCGCCCGTTGCCAGACAAGTTCCACGGCCTGGCCGATCAGGAAACCCGTTATCGCCAGCGCTACCTGGATCTGATTGCCAACGAAGAATCGCGCAACACCTTCAAGATCCGTTCTCAGGTGATGGCGGCGATCCGTACCTTCATGGTGGGCAGAGGCTTTATGGAAGTCGAAACCCCGATGATGCAGGTGATCCCTGGTGGTGCGTCTGCCCGCCCGTTTGTCACTCACCACAATGCGCTGGACATCGACATGTACCTGCGTATCGCCCCAGAACTGTATCTGAAGCGTCTGGTGGTCGGTGGCTTCGAGCGCGTGTTCGAGATCAACCGTAACTTCCGTAACGAAGGCGTTTCTCCGCGTCATAATCCAGAGTTCACCATGATGGAACTCTATATGGCCTATGCGGATTACAAAGATCTGATCGAACTGACCGAGTCCCTGTTCCGCACGCTGGCGCAAGATGTGCTGGGTAACACTAAAGTGCCTTATGGCGATGAGGTGTTTGACTTCGGTAAGCCGTTTGAAAAGCTGACCATGCGAGAAGCGATCAAAAAATATCGCCCAGAAACCAATCTGGATGATTTAAACGATATGGCAAAAGCCGTAGCGATTGCTGAGTCTATTGGTATCAAGGTTGAGAAGAGCTGGGGTCTGGGCCGTGTCGTCACCGAGATCTTCGAAGAGACTGCAGAAAGCCATCTGATCCAGCCAACCTTTATTACCGAGTACCCGGCAGAGGTTTCTCCGCTGGCTCGCCGTAATGATGAGAACCCGGAAATCACCGATCGCTTTGAGTTCTTCATTGGTGGCCGTGAAATCGGTAACGGCTTCTCGGAACTGAACGACGCTGAAGATCAGGCGCAGCGTTTTGCTGACCAGGTTACCGCCAAAGATGCCGGTGACGACGAAGCGATGTTCTACGACGAAGACTACGTAACCGCGCTGGAACACGGCCTGCCACCCACTGCGGGCCTAGGCATCGGTATCGACCGTATGGTGATGCTGTTGACCAACAGCCACACCATCCGTGATGTGATCCTGTTCCCGGCAATGCGCCCGAGCAAGTAACGTTAGGTGAGTAGCTAAATCGGTGCAGGTAACTGTACCGGTTTTTTTCGCCTAAAGCGGGAAAGGGGTGCTAACCGCTTAAAACATCGGCAGTTATGCGTTTTCTCCGCTTGCCCGTCGCGTATAACCGGTTATAATGCCAATCGCACACCGAAGCGGGTGTAGTTCAATGGTAGAACGGCAGCTTCCCAAGCTGCATACGAGGGTTCGATTCCCTTCACCCGCTCCAAACACACTTCTCCCAACGTCTACCAAAGCCCACTAAACCCAGTAATCACAAGCCTCTCGGTAAAAACTCGTTGTCCCAAGGTCTACTCGCATCTACCAAAATCTATACATCTATGTGTATAGGACGTTTGATTTACCTTGGGGCTATACACAATGCCCCTCACAGACCTTGAGCTACGGCGCTCTAAGCCGCAAGACAAGCCCTATGTAATGGTCAAGCAAAACCGGACACCGATTTAGGCACATTGTTGTAGTCGTCGTTCGTATTCATCCGGCGAGATATTTCCCAGCCGGTAATGCCGCCGCTTCAGATTATAAAAACTGTCGATATAATCGATAACGTCTGCAATACCCTGACTTCGGGTTTCATAACGACGATAGTTAACTCTTTCTCCTTTCAGGCTGCGGAAAAACCTCTCCGTAACCGCATTGTTCAGGTGTAATAGCACTGGCTGCCGGAGTCTCGCCCCGTACTTTCCGCGATACTGGCGTAGCCAGCGCTGCAATGTTGAAAGACCAATATTCATTGTTTCAGCAGCTTGTGCCACCGGGTAGTTGCGCTGAAGGACCAGATTGACACATTCCTGTTTGAACTCATGGGTAAACGTTTTTCTGCGCATTCTCACCTCGTTAGTACTGCTTATTATATCTCTAACAAAGTGTCCGGGATCATTAGACCATTACAATACCGTTAGACTCATTTAAAAACTGTCTGGCCTGTAGCTGACCAACATAATTACCATCTTAATCTTTTCAGCCCACGACGGATTAAAGACTGCATGGCGCCAGCCTCACGATCGTAGACTCGAATATCGAATGTGAGCTCTCCACATCCTGTTGGTTTGCTCAGATTAATTGGTATGTTTTCATCAACGCTAATTCTCGCTTTTTGGAGAGAGTAACTCAATATACCTTTTCATCGGAATTTATACTGCCAGATATCCGATAATAAAAAATAGAATAAGACTCAACTGTTTCATCAATATCAGGAACATCTGGAAAACCTGAAATTTTCAGTCTGACTTAAAAGTCCAGGTTTTCTTTGCTAACGGCAGTGGCAGCAAGGTAATCACCCTGCTCAATCGGGCCGTTCACAGCGGGAATAGCCTGAAATCAGTGGGATATCGACTGCAGAATGATTCAGCCAGGGCGCTAAAGAGGGGGCTGTGGATATCGATTGCCGATATTTCTTTTGTGTTTCACCCCTACACATTTTGCGACTATTCCGCATCCATCACTACGGGCATTGGTGGTACAGTGGCGCGATTTCTCTTGAATGTGATGTTTTTTGAACGACTGAATACCGAGGTGTGAGTATGAGTAAGTTAATTGCAGCAGGTCTGTTGGCCGCTTTACTGTCAGGGTGTGCCACCGAGTCGCCTTGCGTACCGGTCTATGACGATCAGGGCCGCCTGGTACATACCAATACCTGCATGAAGGGAACGACTCAGGATAACTGGGAAACTGCCGGGGCTATCGCGGGTGGCGCAGCAGCGGTAGCTGGCCTTACATTAGGTATTATCGCGTTAACCAAGTAATGGTTTTAGGGCAGGGGCGCGGTAAGCTGCGCCCCTGCTGAATTATTGCTGCTGAGCCAGCTTGTTGCTGTCACAGCCGGTGCTTTTGCACTCCCGCTCCACGCTTTTCAGGAAGTTGATCCTCTTTTGCATAGTGTCGTTTGAACAGGCGACATTAATCTTCGAATCGTCACTGCACTCTTTGTCCCTGTTTTGCAGCCACTGGATCTGCGATTGCTTCAGCGTCTGTTTCTGCTGCGGGTTCAGCAACCCCATCACCTTCTTGTATTCAACATTGATCTCCTGATCCAGTTGAACCATTTCCAATGCGGCGCAATAGGTTTTGTCATAGGCAGTTCGCGGGTTGTCACAACCGCCAGCCAGTGCTGCCGCAGAGGCTAATAATAATGAACATCCCAGGATTGTTTGTTTTATCACGTTGCACTTCTCCATGTTTATTTTGAGCCATGCACACAGTAAACCAATGCCTGGTTTTGAAACAGTCCGGCAAATGTAAAATGCCCTCTTTATGGTTAAAGAGGGCAGGGTAAGGCAGATCAGACCTCGGCTTCAGCCGTTGCCTTGTTCTTGTCAGAGTTCATGCAGCTGTAGATCACGGGCAATACCAGCAGCGTCAGCACGGTGGCAAAACCCAAGCCGAACATGATAACCACCGCCATACTCTGGAAGAAGGCATCGCTCAGCAGCGGGGCCAAACCGAGCACGGTGGTAAAAGCGGTCAGTAATATTGGGCGCAAACGTGACGTTGACGCGTCAATAATCGCTTCCAGGATCGGTTTTTCCTGCCGCTGCAAGCCTATCTCTTCAACCAGTACAATACCGTTACGGATCAACATGCCGCTTAAACTCAGCAAGCCGATCAGCGCCATAAAACCAAACGGGATGCCCGTCAGCAGGAAGCCGAGCGTGACCCCGATCAGTGCGAGCGGGATGGTCAGCCAAATGGCTACGGCATTTTTCAACGAACTGAACATCAGCACGGTGATGATGAACATGATCACAAAGGCCACCGGCAGGCTGGTGAACAACCCAGCCTGGGCTTCTTTGGTGCTCTCATAGTCGCCACCCCAATTCAGCTCATAACCTCGAGGCAATGGGATGGCATCAATGCCAGGCTTGATCCGTTGCAACAGTTCGGCGGAGGTCTCGCCGCTCTGCGAGCTTGGATCTGCCTGTACCGTTAAGGTGCGTTTACGATCCCGGCGCATGATCAACGGATCCTCCCAATCGGTGGTGAAACCGTTAACCACGTTGTCGATAGGGATAAATGCCTGCCGCGCCTGGCTCCAGATCATGACGTCATTCAGCCGCTCCGCATTCAGCCGCTCGGCATCCGGTGTTCTTAACACAATCGGCATCAGCCGGGTGCCGTCGCGGTAGAGGCCCACGGCGATCCCACCAAAGCTCATGCGCAGCGCACTGTCTATTTCACGTTTATCCACCCCCAGTTCGCGGCCAAGGTAATCCGAGAATTGCGGGCGAATGACTTTACTACGCTCTTGCCAGTCATGCATTACGCCATCGGCATCAGGATCGGCACTGGCGATCTTCTCTGCTTTGGCAGCCAGCGAACGCAGCACATTCGGATCCGGGCCGATAAAGCGGGCCTCGATAGAACTGTTATTCGATGGCCCGAACATGATGCGTTTGGCCTGAGCATTCACCTGAGGGAAATTATTGCGTACATAGCTTTCTATCTGGCCGATCATGTCAGGGATCTGGTTTAGCTGTTTGGCCCGCACCATGACCTGCGCATAGTTGGAATACTGGCGCTGCGCGTTATAGGTGAGCATAAAGCGCATGGCCCCCTGGCCGATCGTGACCATGGTATCGCTGACGCCGCTTTGTTCCTTGATATGCTGCTCGATCTGGGCGGCAATTTTTTCGGTGTAGGCAATATCGGTGCCGTAGGGCAGCCAGAGATCGACAAAGAAAATCGGCGTATTGGATGGCGGGAAGAAGCTTTGGCGAACGTTGCCAAAACCTATTACCGAAATCACCAGTAATCCCGCCAATACCGATAGCGTTATGGTGCGCTGGCGCAGCAGCTTACCCAGCAGATTGCGATAGGCGCGGAACAGCCAGCCATCATAAGGCGTTTTGGCGGGTTCATCGGCTTTTGGCTCGGCGACTTTCTGTTTTTCAAACGCCCATTTGGTGAAGACTGGCGTCAGGGTCAATGCGGTAAACCAGCTCAGCATCAGCGAGATAAGCAGGACCTGGAACAGCGATTTACAATATTCCCCGGTGGCATCGTTCGACAGACCGATCGGTGCAAACGCCAGGATGGCGATGACGGTGGCCCCCAGCAGCGGAAACATGGTGCGTTTTACCACGTTGTTGATGGCCTTCAGGGTATTTTCCCCCTGTTGCCTACCAACCAGTACCCCTTCGACGATCACGATGGCGTTATCCACCAACATGCTCAGGGCGATCACCAGTGCACCGAGTGAAACACGCTGCAGCTCGATATTGAACAGCTTCATGATCAGCAGTGTGCCCAGCACGTTTAACGCCAGCGAAGCGGCGATCACCAGCCCGCTGCGTACACCCATGAAAATCAGCAGGGTACCGACCACGATCAGCAGTGCCAGCAAGAAGTTCATGATAAAGCCGTTAACCGCCCCTTCCACTTCATGAGACTGATCGTAGAAGACGCTGATATCCATCCCGGCCGGGCGTTCTGCCTCCAACTGGGCCAAACGCGCCTTGACCGCTTCGCCAACCACAATCACGTTAACGTTGGGGGCAAAAGAGACCCCGATAGACAACGCAGGCCGCCCGTTGGCGCGGTAGATATTGTTGGGGGAGTGCGTCACGCCCTGGCTGATGGTGGCGATATCCCGCAGATAGACGCTGCGGGGGCTGCCCGGTTCGCTAATCAGCAGGTTACCCAACTCCTGAACGCTGGCAAACTCACCGGTAGGATGCAGCCTGATCGACTCGCTGCCCACCAACAGATCCCCGGCGTTGGACACCACGTTTTGCCTGCTTAACAGGTCGTAAAGCCGCTGGGGGATGATATTGGCGGCGGTCATCTGGGCGCGGGAAATCTCAATCTGCACCTCTTCCGGTATAACCCCGACAATGGCTACCTTGCCCACGCCGGGCACCACCACCAGTTCGCGGCGTAACAACTCACCAAAGTTGCGCAGTTCCTGATTGCTATAACCGTCGCCATATAAAGAGAAGAAGAAGCCGTAAACATCGCCAAAATCGTCGTTTACTATCGGCGGGCTGGCACCCGGCGGTAAACGCAAGGCGGCATCGCCAATGCGCCGCCGCAGGATGTCCCAGATCTGTGGCAGCTCGGCCGCCCCATACTCGGCACGGATATTGACGGTGATTTGCGACAGCCCGACGCTGGAAATAGAGGTCACGTTGTCAATATACGGGAGTTGTTGAATGGCGTTTTCCAGCGGCAGGGTGACTTCTTCTTCCACCTGCTGGGCGGAGGCGCCGTCATAACGGGTCACCACCACCGCCGTTTTAATGGTAAAGGCCGGATCTTCAAGCCTGCCGATATTCAGAAACGCCAGCACGCCGCCAACACCCAGCAGCAGGATCGCCAACCAGATACGGGTGCCGTTGTTGATAAAGTTCTCTGTCAGTTTCATTACAGACCTCGCTCACGGACCCAAGCGCGCACTTCCTGATTTGGGCGCAGTTCGCGGGTGCCGGCGGCAACGATCCGTTCACCATCGGCCAGACCGGAAACGATCTGGATGCCGTTGGCCGTTAACTGCCCGGTCTCAACCTGGCGAGATTCAACAAACAGCTTGCCATCGCGATCCTTGATGACCCAGACGTGGGGCTGGTTACGCGCGGTGTTATCCGGGTTAAAGACTGCCTCGACGGGCACAATCACGTTGGCGGTCTGAGCCGCCCCGGCCAGATTGCCGAGATTGATTTTGACAGTGCCACTCATACCGGAAAGCATGGGCAGGTCTTGCGGACGCGGCATGCTCAGGGTCATCTGGTAGGTTAATGACCCTGCCGTGGTGCTGGAGGTATGCTCTTTATAGCGGGCGGTAAACTCGCGGCCCGGCAGATTATTAAGTTGAACAATGGGTTGGTATTTCGCATTGTTTTCATCAATGACGATAAACAGATTTTCGGGGATATTGAAAACCACATCCAGTGAATCCAGCGCGTTCAATGTGGCTATCGGCTGGCCAGCCGGGATCACCTGATAGTTGCGGGCACTCACGGTGGCGATAATGCCGGCAAAAGGTGCCCGGATTTGCATATCACTGACTTCTTCCTTGGCCAGTTTCAACGCCGCCTGGGCCGAGTCACGGGCTGCCCGATGGACGTCAAGTTCGGCGCGCGGAATGACATTACGTGCGCTCAGCGTGGCAAAACGGTTGAACTGAGCCTGTGCCAGATCGAAGGCGGCTTGCCGATCCCGCAGCCGCAGGCGCGCATCATTGTTGTTGAGGTTAGCAATGATTTGCCCCTGGCTGACCCGTTCCCCTTCCCGGACCCGCAACTGCTCCAACTGCCCGGGGCGCTTAAAGGCCAGTTCGGTGCGATCGCCCGCGAGGATCCTGGCAGGGAAGATCCGCACCCCTTGCTGGGCACTGTTGCTTACCTCAAAAATGTTTACTGGCCGAACGCTTTCGTTCTTCTCTGGGGGCTCTCTGTCGCAAGCGGAAAGAAAAAGGGTGAACACTACCACGGCAACAAGTTTTATATTCACGATGCAATCTCTTCGGATCAGATTTTAAGGGAGCGACAAATCAATCCGTTGGCCGTACTGCGCCTAAGGGCTATCGCTCGTCTGGGCCCGTTCTGGCCCTG
Organism: Serratia sp. L9; assembly: GCF_050632285.1. Taxonomy (NCBI): domain Bacteria; kingdom Pseudomonadati; phylum Pseudomonadota; class Gammaproteobacteria; order Enterobacterales; family Yersiniaceae; genus Serratia; species Serratia sp. L9. Next base: position 2,229,390 of record NZ_CP192591.1, read on the forward strand.
GTCCATGCTATGGCGTGGACTAAAATAACTCGTGGCATCTGTCAGGCTGGGCAACAGGCAACAAGTCAAACTTGCTGAAAAGACAAGGCCAATACCAAGTGATCCCCTTGTTTCCTTTGGTATCAATCACTCGCGGCTTCTTAAAGTCTAGTGCGCTTATAGCAATATTGGAGGAATTATCTTCAGTGCGGAGCCACGTTGTGTTGGAGGGATATTTGCCGACCCTGGTGTGTTGGCTTATGCTAGGACCGCCGTCTTTAAATTGGGGCAGTGGCTTCAACTTTTTGTCTTCCAGAGTCATCAAAAATGACCCCAACTGCATTTTTTCTGCTCCTTATCTGTGATAAACCCACCTGCCATAGCCAGACATAGACGGTGATCGTCCGTTGCGTTGTTTAGCTTTTCTTGCAAGTCGTGCCGATCAGGAGGATGAGAAATAGCACCAGATAAGAAAGATCCTGCATGCATTTCTTTTTATTTAATCAGAAATTAAAAGGGGGATGTAAATACCCGGTAATTAACATAAGAATTTATAAGAAATATCCTGTATTAATAATTTATTGGCTAAAATCAAGAGTGTAACCAATGGTCAAAATTGTATTGATCTGCTTTAAACGTCACGCTATCCTTGTCTACATTACAGAGGGAATGTAAATATAACACTCCAATTCTGCGCTTTAATAAAGGCATGGTTACCGTGCCTTTATATTGAGCGTAGAATTGTTCTATCACTAATGGTAGACAATAGTAGGGATGTTTTATTTCAATTTTAAATAAGGATGATGTTGTGAAAAAACTTAATATCACTGAAGCGGATGTAATTGTCGGCGGTACCTGCAAAGAGAAAACCTGTAGCGTTACGTATGCTCGCGGTGCTGGTGGTGCTTGCATGGCAGTGACTACCTGCTTGGATAAGCACGGTAAAGTAGCTAGCGAAACTAGCGCTCCAGCGGATGCAGCTAACTGCGTTGGCTTGCCATAATAGCCGCTTAGGTTTCCTGGATTTCAGGAGATAAGTGTTCAGGCTGATGCGATGGTTTTTTCGCATCAGCCTGTTTAATGGAAGTGCTTTTTTGATGGACAGGGATGTGATTGCTGCTGGTTTTTTCAGCGGCGCAAACGTGCTAAATAATACAATGGCAGCCCGCCCGTTATAAGAGCTGATTGATATGCCTGCTTAGGATGTATTATTTATGTTCAAGAAACCCCTGCTTCTTATTGCCTATACCCTTCTGATTATTATTATATCCTCGCTGATTACCACGGCATACTTCCACTATTTCGTTCTGAATCAGAATGCAGGTTCTGAGCAACAGAGCCTGACCGCTGTTAGCGAAAACGAAGTTAAAAACAGCCCAATAAAAGATGACAACACCATTATCGAGATTTTCTCCTATGGCTGCCATTATTGTGCGTTAAACGAAGAGAATATTGACAAGCTGGAAGCGCGCATGCCTGCCGGATCAAAGCTGGTCCGTCTGCATATCAACAACGAGCAGAGGAATGGTTTGGCGAGTTTCTCTCCGTTATTTGCTACGTTGACGGTGATGGGGATTGAGCCACAACATCGTGAGAGCGCTTATAAAGCCATCATCAAAGATAAAATCGATCTGACTAACCCGCAAAACCGCGATAACTGGCTCAAGGAAAATGGTATCGACCTTGATGCCTATGCCAAAGCCAGCCAGACACCGCAGGTGAAAGCGTTGCTGGATTATATGACCGAAGTCTCCAACTATTACAAAATCAGCGCTACGCCGACGTTTATTGTCAACAAAAAATGGCTGGCTCTGCAGGATCGTGACTTCCCTGAATTTTCCGACCAACTGTTGTCATTGCTCCAACATGACAAATCGCTGGAGCAATAATGCGTTTCTTTGCCGTGTGGGTTTATTTGGCCTGGAGAGACTCCCTCACAAAATTAGCCCACAGCTTTAAGCCATTACGCCGGGCGCAGGGTAAAGTCGTCTGCTGGCTACTGCGCCATGGAAATTACCGCTGGTTCCTCTGGTTGGGTGCGATTGGCCGAACGTTACGCTTAAGCAACCGGGGTGAGCGCAGGCGTGCCTTTGTGGCCGAGGCCAATAAACAATGTCTGCTTGGAGATGGCAGCAAACTGAATTACGCCAAGCTCAGCCAGCGCCGCCGTTTGCTCGATCTGGCGGCCACTTTTGGGCAAAACCCTCAGGTGAAGGCCCAGTTGGATCGCTGCCAGCAACAGCTCAATGCGGTAGTTGAACCTCTGCATCAGGCGGGCCACCCGGTGGTGCTGGCCCCGCTGCATATGGTCTCCGATGTTTTGGCCGGGATGGTTGGTGGTGGTGTTTTCCCTGGTCAAGCCACGGTGATTGTTTCCGTCAGCGCAGAGGCCTACCAGGAGCGAGCGCGTCAGATCGGTGGGGTTAACCTCTCTTATTGCTCTATCCATGACGATAGCCGGGAGATTGCCAGCAATTTGACTGCCGCGATTATGGAAGCGGCCGATCATCAGCGCAATATCATGATTTTCCCTGATATCACTCCCGATTACACCGTGAACACCAATGAAGCGGAAACGGCGAAATTGCATTGCCGGCTGTTTGATCGCCCTGCCAATTTACATAGCGGGGTGATCCGCATTGCCCGGGCGCTATCGGCGCAGGTGGTTTTTTATTATTTGTATTACGACAAAGAGATAAAAATCCATATTGATCCGCCGATGCCTGCACGCGAACTGAAAGCCAAACTGCCGGAAGTTATTGAAACCTCCATCACCCGGCACCCTGAAGACTGGCTGCTATGGCACTCACATTCGTTATTTTTTATCAATGCATAACCTGGAAATTTAAGAACTCAGATCATGGAAAAGATAATCCCAACGCTGGTTTTTCAAGGCGAAACGAACGAATGTGGGTTGGCCTGCATCTCCATGATGGCGGAAACGCAGGGGATCAGCGCCCCTCTGGAGAGCCTGCGTGAGCGTTATCCTGCCTCGCAGCACGGCACCTCGTTGGCCACGCTGTGTACCATTATGTCTGAGCTGGCAATGCCGGCTTACCCGGTGCTGTTCGAACATGACGAACTGGCGGAAGTACCGCTGCCAGCAATCTTGCATTATGGTGCTAACCACTATGTATTGCTGGCTTACCGCAAAGGTAACCATGTCTGCGTGATGAACCCGGCGATTGGCCAACAGTTGCTGCCTATCGACGCATTGAAGCAAGAAATCAGTGGCTATGCGCTGGTGCTGGACAGCGAAACACCTGCCGATCCGCAGGCGCAAGCCAACATAAAACGCAGCAAGCGATTCAGCGCGCTTGAAACCATGAGCTTGAAGGAAACGGCTGGTATAAGCGGTATTTACCGGCTGATGGTGCTGGCGTTTCTGATCTCGCTCACTCTGTTTATTATGCCGATGATGGTCAGCAGTGCCATCAACCAGGTTTTTCAACCGCAGGGGAAACCGATTTCCCGTATTTCTGGTTCCTGCTGGCATTTGTCGTGTCGACCACGCTGGCCTTTGCCGTGCGCTGGATAACGGAACGATTTATCAAACGCTTTGTGGTGGTCAACAGCGTCGCCGGGTTCTCGCGGCTGCTCAGCAATTCACTGAACTTCTTCGATAAACGTTCTCCGGGCGAAGTTTACAGCCGTTTTTCCAACTGGCAGATGGCTTCTGGCATTAAAATTGAACTGGATAACGGCCTGCGTACCGACTGGATTATCGGGGCTATCGCGTTGGCGGTGATGTGTTATATGAGCCCGCTACTGGCCACGGTATCGGCCGTGGGCGTAACGCTGATGGGGTTGGTCAGCGTCTGGGCCATTTATCGTGACCGTTATTACACTCAGCAGTTGCAGGTAAAAAGTGCCGAACAGAGTGATTTTATTCTGGAGAGCATTCAGGGCTTCTCTACTATCAAGTCCGCCGGGCTGGACAGCCAGCGCAAAAGCGTGTTTGCCAAGTATGCCCTGTCGCTGTTTACCTGCCGCCAACAGCAGAAAGTCTATGAACAGGTAAAAAGCAGTCTGTATCAGTTGATCGGTAGCCTGGAGATGGTGTTCTTTATGCTGCTGGCACTGCCGTTGCTGAAAAACGGCACCATTTCTCTGGGGGAGTTCTTTGCCTACAGCTTTGTGCGCGAAATCTTCACCTCGTATATCACCAAGATCTTCTATTCCATTCTGCAAAAGAACCAATTGCATGTGATTGATACCCGGGCACGGGATCTGTTCCCTACCAGGCCGGAGCAGGATGTGTCGAGTGATGCGGTACCCCCTGCGATCCCGAAATTCACCTCGCAGTTACGCTATCGCAATATCGCTTTCGCCTATGATGCGCAACAGCCGGTGTTACACGATCTGTCTCTGTCGCTCAAGCCAGGGCAAAGCATTGCTATCGTTGGCGAATCGGGTGCGGGTAAAAGCACCTTGCTTAAGGTGATGACCGGCCTGATGCCACCGCAGCAGGGTGAGGTGGTGGTTGATGATCAGCCAATCGCCTATCAGCAGGTACATACCCTGTTCTTCCTGCAAAGCCAGGAAGACATTCTGTTCAGTGCCTCGGTATTGCAGAACATTACGCTGTTTGATGACAACTACGATGAGCGCAGGCATCAGCAGATTGAAGGTTTCCTTGAAGGGCTGAATCTACGCACGGTAGTAGAAAAGTTGCCGGGTGGCCTGAATGCCTTGATCCGTGAAAGCCATGCCGGGTTGTCGTTGGGGCAGCGTCAACGTTTGTTGCTGGCCAGGGCAATGTACAGTGAATGCCCGGTGCTGGTGCTGGACGAGCCAACCGCCAACCTGGATGAGGAAACGGCACATCAGGTGATGACCACTCTGCTGGCACATTGCCGTGAAAGCCATAAGACGCTGATCGTTGTAACCCACAGCGAAAGCGTATTGCCGATGTTTGATCGGGTTTACCGCATGAACAATGGCCATATGGAGAGCGTTTCCACCCAGTTTGTGCCGCAACCGGCTATGACAACGGCGGTGTGCTGATGAAGGCTAAAGTGGCGGGTGTTGCCAAACGCAAGCTATTGCTGATTGCCGCCCTGGTTTTGGCGGTGTTGATTGGGGCAGTCGCCTGGCATGTCATGACGCCTGAACAGAGTGGTGCACTCAGCACTGAGGTGGTCACTCGTGGCGATATCGAGAAAACCGTGCTGGCTACCGGCATCCTTAAACCGGCGCTACAGGTCAGCGTGGGGGCTCAGGTCAATGGTCAGTTGCAAAAGCTGTATGTGAAACAGGGCGACCATGTAACCCGTGGGCAGTTGCTGGCGGAGATCGACCCCACATTGCAACAGAATGCACTGCGTAAATCGCAAGCGGCATTGCAAAGTGCCGAGGCACAAAAGCAGGTTACCCAAGCGACGCTCAAACAGTATCAGCAGGAGCTGCGACGCCAACTGAGGCTGGATCGTGATGGTGCGGGCACTAAAAGCGATCTGGAGAAGGCGCAGGCGCAGTTCCAGACGCAGGTTGCGCAGTTAAAAGTCAATGAAGCGCAGATCGTTCAGGCGCAGATGGAACTGGAAACCGCCAAGGCGAATCTGGGGTTTACCCGCATCGTGGCACCGATTGACGGCGAAGTGCTGGGTATTGTCACCAAAGAGGGGCAAACCATTGTTTCTTCTCAAACCGTGCCAACGATCCTGGTACTGGCGGATATGGATACCATGACGGTGCATACCCGCATTTCAGAAACCGACATTCTTAAAGTTCGCGTTGGCCAGCCGTTGTGGTTTTACGTAGTGGCGGATCCCAAGCGCCGCTACGACAGCGTGATGGGATCGATCCAGGAGGCACCTAACGATGCCTTGAAGGAAGACAGTGCAACGTCGCCCTCAAATAATCAACAACCCTCGGCAGTGTATTACAACGGGGTGTTTGCCATTGCCAATAGTCAGCGTTTGCTGCGGACTTCGATGACCGCCCAGGTATTTATCATCACCGAACAGGCGAAAAACGCAATACGCGTCCCGGTTGCCGCTTTTGGCCCGCAACAGGGTAAAGACCGCTATCAGGTGCAGGTGATGAACGACGGGCAGTTGGAGACGCGCTGGATCCGTATTGGTCTTAACGATCGCCAGTTTGCCGAAGTGAAAGAAGGGTTGAAAGAGGGGGATCGGGTGGTGCTGGCCCAACCGGCGTCCGGGAGTGGCCACAATGGTTGATCATTCCTCCCCCTTGATTGAACTGCGCGGGATCTCCCGCCATTTTGTGTCCGGGCCGCAGACGGTTGCGGTACTGAAAAACATCTCGCTCTCCATTCAACGTGGTGAAATGGTGGCGATTATCGGTGCCTCCGGTTCGGGCAAATCCACGTTGATGAACATCATCGGTTGCCTGGATAAGCCAACCCAGGGCGAAATGCAGATCAAGGGGATCTCCACCCAACTGGCCAGCAGTGAGCAGTTGGCCCAATTACGCAGCCAGTACATCGGATTTATTTTTCAGCGTTATCATCTGATGCCTTACCTGAGCGCTGCTGAAAATGTTGCCATTCCCGCTTTGTATACCGCGATGCCCGCGGCGGAGCGTCAGGTTCGAGCCGAATATCTGCTCACCCGGCTGGGGCTGCAACAACGTATGGAATACAAACCGGCGCAGCTTTCTGGTGGGCAGCAGCAGCGAGTCAGTATCGCCCGCGCGCTGATGAACGGGGCGGAAATCATTCTGGCCGATGAGCCTACCGGCGCGCTCGATCGGGCCAGCGGTCAGGAACTGATGGGGATCCTGCACTCCCTGCACCGTTCTGGGCACACCATCATTATCGTCACCCATGACCGTGACGTTGCCAACCAGGCACAGCGCATTATTGAAATCAGTGACGGTGAGATTATTGCCGACAGGCTCAATGAGGCTGTGGCACCGCTGGAAACCAGGCCTGCTTTGCCGGTGGCGGCGGCTACTGGGCGCACACAGTTCTGGCAGAGCGTGAAAGAGGCGGTCAAGATGGCCTGGCGGGCGCTATTGGGTCACCGTGCCAGGGCCTTTTTGTCGATGCTGGGCATTATCATCGGCATCTCTTCAGTGGTGTCATCCATGGCCGTTGGCGAAGGGGCACGGCAAAGCATTCTTAACGAAATCAGCCAACTGGGGACCAGTACGCTGGAGATCCGCCCCGGCCTGGGCTGGGATAAACCTCGCCCTGATTTTGCCCGCGCTCTGAAGGTCTCTGATGTAGAACTGCTGGCGCTCCAACCTTATGTCGACAGCGTTTCACCGGTGGTCAGTAATACGGTCAACGCAGTACGTGGTGGTAAACAGGCGATGGTGTCGATATCCGGTATCAGCAATGCCTATTTTCGTGTGCAAGGGCTGCATTTCCTTTCCGGCAACGGTTTTACCCAGCGCGATCTGGATGAGCGTGAACCGGTGGTGATTATCGATCCGGAACTGCGAGCCACGCTGTTTGAGCAGGATGAGGCACCCGAAGGGGAAATCATCCAGCTTGCAGGCACCCCTTACCGGGTGATCGGTATTGCCGAGCGTAAAGGCGGCAAGTTCAGCGGCATGATGCTGGGGGCGTGGATGCCTTATACCTCTTTGCTGGAGCGCATGTCTGGCAATATGCCTATCGAATCCATCACCCTGCGTGTGCAGGACAGCATGTCACTGCATGAGGCGCAAGGCCGCGTAGAGCAATTGCTGGAGCAGGCTCACGGCCAACGCGACTTTTTCACTCAGACCAACGACCAGATGACACAGGCGATCCGCAAAGCGTCGGATTCCATGACGTTGCTGATCACGGCCATCGCCGGGATTTCACTGCTGGTGGGCGGGGTTGGGGTGATGAATATCATGCTGGTTTCCGTCACCGAACGTACCCACGAAATCGGCATACGTCTTTCGGTGGGGGCGCGGCCTGGGGATATCATGCGTCAGTTCCTGATTGAAGCCATGGTGATCTGCTCGCTGGGCGGGATGATCGGCATTATCGGTTCTGGGCTGGCCGGGGTGATTTTTTCCTGGGTGACCCAGGAGTTCACCATGGTCTTTACCTGGCCGCCGATCGTGCTGGCCTGTGGATTCTCGGCATTGATTGGTTTGGGTTTTGGCTTTTTCCCTGCGCGCAACGCGGCGCGCCTTCATCCAACGGAGGCGCTGGCGCGCGAGTAATGATGAGAAAAATCTCTCTGACATTGATGTTGCCCCTGCTGCTAAGCGGTTGCGGTGGCTTAGTGAAAAGCGATTACCAGCAGCCAATGCTGTCGGTGCCCACCGAATGGCGGGTGCAGGATACCGGTTCTTCTTATCTGCAACGAGGCGAACACTGGTGGGACAGTTTTGACGATCCACAGCTCTCAACCCTGATCGGCCGTGCGCTGACCAGCAACAACGACTTGGCCATTGCCGGTTTGCAACTGCAACAGGCACGGTTGGCTGCCGGATTGGCCAATACCAACCTGACGCCAGGCGTTACGCTCGGTGGCAGTGCCAGCAATAGCAAAAAATTGCGTAACGATACGACGCCAGCCGAGTCTTATAGCACCTCCCTTGATCTGAGCTATGAGCTGGATCTGTGGGGCAAGCTGGCACGCGCCAGGGAACAGGCGCAATGGCAGGTGGAGGCGACGGAGCAGGATCGGCAGAACACCGCGCTGATGTTGATCGGCAATACGGCCCAATATTATTGGCAGGTCGCCAACTTTAATCAGCAGATCAAGCAACAGGAAGCGGGGCTGGAGATTGGCAGGCAAACGCTGCAAATGGTGCAGTCACGCTATGCCGCCGGTGCCGCCGGGCAGCTCGATCTGCTACAGGCGCAACAGTCGCTGATCGATCGTGAAAATCAAAACCGTACGTTGCATCAGCAGCGGGAAGAGGCCCGTAATGCGCTGGCGATCCTGTTTAACCGCTCGCCGACTGACCACCAGGCGGAGCGCACCTCTTTGGATATTGACCAGGACGTCCCTATTGCCAAGACGCTGCCAGTTGAAGTCATCGCCCGGCGGCCGGATGTCAAGGCGGCGGAAGGGCGTTTGCGCGCAGCCTTGGCTGGTTCGGATGTTGAGCGCCTGAGCTTCTACCCGTCGCTTTCACTGAGTGCTTCACTCGGTGCTGTCAGCAGCGTTTTCCAACAGTGGTTCAGCAATCCGGCCAGAACCCTGGGGGCCAGTGCCTCCTTGCCATTTGTGCAATGGAATACCGTGCAACTGACCATCGAAAAGTCGGATCTGGACGTCAAGCAGGCGGCGATAACCTTCCGCAGCAAGGTCTACAGCGCGCTTTCCGATGTGGATAACGCCATGACGCAGCGGCTCAGCTATCAGCAGCAAAGAAAGAATCAGCAGCAGAATCTGCAGCTCAGCCAACAGCGTTTGGCCCTGGCCAAGAGCCAGTACCAGGCAGGGGCGGTTTCTTTCCAGACCTTGCTGGATGCCGAGGATGCATTGCTGAACGTTGAAACCAATTTATCGAACCTGCAATACAACTACCTGAATTCCACCATGAAACTGTGGTTGGCGTTGGGCGGCGGTGTGGAAAAAGAAAATGATAAGGAAGGATGAAATCATGAATAAAGATTCTATGCCACGTCGCGTGGTGGTCACCGGTTACGGGGCGGTCACGCCTATGGGGATGAATGCCGAGCAAAGCTGGGCAGCGATCATGGATTACCGCCTGGGTTATCGCTATGTCGATAAATCCAACGTGGGGATCCAGTCGCGTTTTCTCGGGCTGATAGACGAAGAGCCAAATTTGAAAGGGGTGCCGGCGGCGATCCGTCGCCGCCTGCCACGCTTTGCCCGGCTGGTGCTGGGAGCGGCCCGTGAAGCCATGACCATGGCATTTCAGAGTGAAAGCCCAGCGGCGTATTACGACCTGTTGGAATGCGGCACCATCATCGGCAGCGGTTGGGCAGGTCAGGATGAAACCCATTATAACCACGCAGACTTTGTGCGTTCGGGGCTAGGTTCGCCGTTCGGTTGTTTCCAGTCAATGCCTAACGTGGCAACGGCGGCCTGCAGCCTGTACTGGGGGTTGCGTGGTTATCAGAACAGCCCGATCGCCGCCTGTGCGACAGGGACGATGGCCATTGGCGACGCTTTTGAAGTGATCCGCAGTGGCCGAGCCTCGATGATGCTGGCTGGGGCGGGGGAATCACTACGCAGCGATGCGGCGGTATGGAACATCGACGTACTGCGTGCTTTGGCTAGTGAGCAAGAAGATATCAGCAAAGCCTGCTGCCCATTCAGCCTCGATCGCAACGGTTTTGTGCTGTCGGAAGGTGCTGCCGTATTGTGTCTGGAAGAGCGCGAAGCGGCACTGGCGCGTGGGGCGACGATCCTCGGTGAAATTAAAGGTTATGGCAACTATTCAGATGCTTTTGACTTCACTGCGCCGGCGGAAGACAAGATTGCCCGAGTGAAAACTATTCAGCATGCACTGACACAGGCAGGGATATCCCCCGATCAGATTGACTATATTAATGCGCATGGTACCTCCACGCCACTTAACGATCTGAACGAAACGCAGGCGATCAAACTGGCGTTGGGTGATGCGGCTTACACCACGCCACTTTCCAGCACCAAATCCTATTCCGGGCACCTGATTGCGGCGGCGGGCAGTTTCGAATCCATTATTTGCCTGCAGGCGTTGCAGCATCAACTGATGCCTGCCACCTGCCACTTGAAAAATGCCGATCCGCAGTGCGATCTGGACTACATCAGTGAGGGGCATCGACCTGCCAGATTGCAGAACACGCTGAACCTGAGTTTTGGTTTTGGTGGTGCAAACGCGGCGCTGGTGATCGGGCAGGCATAAGCATGAACCTTAACTACAGCCTGCGCGATGCCGAAGAATGGGCGGCCTTTTCGGGCGATTACAACCCAATCCATTTTGACCTGCAGCATGTGCGTCAAATGGGATTGGAGCAACTGAGCGTTCACGGTATGCGGGCGATGCTGGATATGAAACGCCATCTGAGTGCGGCCCTGCTGGTTAGCGCTCCTCTGGCTGATTACTATGCTTTCAGCGCTCGTATGCGCCAGCCGGTATTGTGCCAAACCCCTTACCACTTGCAGATTACAGGCAATGGTGCGCCGGTGAACGGTAAATTGCTGGATAGCACCACGCAGCAAAGCTGCTTCACCGGCAAGCTGACCGTTGCTCAGCCGCTGTTATTAGCGGTTGATGCTGCGGAACATGCGCTGACAGTTGCTGAAGTGATGGAACTCGCTCAACGGTTTCCTGGGGATGTCGCTGAGGCTACTCAGGCCTGGAGTTTCTTCGACGCATTGCTGTTCCAACTGTTGGTGAAATCCCCGGAAACGCTGGCGACGTTAACCACGGCGTTGCCGGAACTGACTGCCGCGACGCTTATCGACGTATTTGCACAGATACGTGTGGTGCAGACGCACCATGAAACCCATTTTAGTGCCAGATTATTTACCCCTGATGCCCATCTTCAACTTGAAGAGCGGCTGCATTATGCCATTCAGCCCATGTTGATCATGGGAGATAAAAATAATGGGTTTGTTTTACGTGCGGTGATCCAGGCCCGAATACGGCAGCAACCGCTGATAATGACCGCTGTAACCTTGAAAACATGGCCGTTGGCCGCTAATTAAAATAAGGACATAAATATGGAAAAGTACCAACAGGTTTACGACACCGTGTGTGAAATGATTTGTGACGCCAAAGATCTCGAATTAAGCGATCTGGCACCAGAGATGCCGTTGCATCAGTTAAAGCTGGACAGCCTGGACTATGTTGAGCTGATGGTGTTGGCCAAGCGTGAGTTTGGTGCCACACTCAGCGCTGAAATGTTTATCGAAAAACCGAATATGACGCTGGGTGAGCTGTGCCAGAACCTGGCTGACCAGCAAAAGTAATCATCCTATGACTAAACAATGGGTGTTAGTGACTGGCGGCAGCCGAGGTATTGGCCGTGCGCTGGTGGAAGAGCTGGCCAAAGAGTGGAACGTGGTATTTACTTGCCGCAGCAGTCAATCAGCTTCAAGTGAGGTCATTGAAGCCTGCGCCGGTTTGCCGGGTTGGGTGGAAAGCTGTGTTTGTGATGGCAGTGAAGAGCAAGAGGTGAACTTTTGCGCTCCAGAACTGCTGGCGCGGCACGGTGCACCTTTTGCGGTGATCCATAATGCCGGTATCACGCAGGATGGTTTGCATATCCAGCAAACGGGTGATCGCTGGCGGCAGGTGATAGACACCAACCTCAACGCCATATTCTATTGGAACCGCCACCTGCTGCCAGCGATGATGGCTCAGGGGGAAGGCGCCATGGTGCTGATGTCTTCAGTGACGGGTATCAAAGGTAACATTGGGCAGACCGCCTATGGGGCCAGTAAAGCTGCGATGATTGGTATGGGCAAATCGTTGGCGCTGGAAGTGGCTCGCTTTGGTATCCGGGTGAACTGCCTGCTACCGGGAATTATTGAAAGCGAGATGACGCAAGCTATCCCTCCAGAGGCGCTGAAGGCTCTGCGCAAGCAAATCCCGCTGCGCCGTTTAGGCAAAGCTGGCGAAGTTGCCCGCACCACGGCATTTCTTATCGGCGATGACAGCCGCTATATGACGGGCCAAAGTCTGGTTCTTGACGGTGGTTTGACCGTTTGAGCCAACGTAATGCTTGGGGTATTCCTGCATACCCCGAGCTTTCCTGAAAAAATTAATCCTCCCTACCGAAACGCTATTCTGCATTATTTACATCATTTTTCAGAGCATTCCTAATCTTATATAACCTCTGCCACAGGTAAATATTTTCAATCTGATTAATTTTTTGCGCTACAGGCTGCATTCTCTGGTTTTTTTACCTTTTTTGCTAAAGGATAATTCTTTTGTTTTTTTAGGGATTATCTTGTGTTGGCGGCCGGTCTAAAAAACGGTCATCCCCTGGTACTTTGGGTTTAATTGTTTATTTACTGGAATTAGTTTTTATTGTTTCATTTGATCTGAATGATAGCTGTTTGTAGGGGAGATAAATTTGTTTTTATCACGAGATATAACTTGGCGGTTTTTTTTGGTTAGCTTCCCTTACCTTTATATGAATGAATCTTAATCGTTTCTGTTGTAATTATAGGGCTGTTAATCAAGGCTGTGACATTTTTGCTTATGGGCTATACTCCACGCAGGATTCAGGATGTTATCCGGAGGCAGGGGCTAAAAGCTTCTGAAAGTGACTGTGGAGATGACAAAGGAAAAAGAAATCCACATTTTTCTTTGTGAAAAGTAAAGAGGTACTATGACCAGTCGTAAGCATTTAACTCCTTCTGAAGTGGAGAAATTGCTCGAGGCAACCTTGAAGGGCAAGAATCCTGAACGTGACTACTGCTTGATCTGGATGTGTTTTATCCACGGGTGCCGGGTCAGCGAAATTAATAGTTGGCGGTTGTCCGATATCGATCTTGAAGGTGGCAATATCTATATTCACCGGTTGAAAAATGGTTTCTCCACTATCCACCCTTTGTATGTTCGTGAACGGAAATGCTTACAGCGTTGGATGGCAAAGAGAAAGAGTTATCGGGGGGCAGACAGTGAATGGCTGTTTCTCTCTAACCGAGGCTCCCGTTTATCACGTCAGCGTATTTATTGGTTAATTCGTAATTATAGTAAAGAGGCTAATCTGGAGGTAAATGCTCATCCCCATATGTTGCGACACGGCTGTGGTTTTGCCTTGGCAGACCGAGGGATTGATACTCGCCTGATTCAGGATTTTCTTGGCCATAGGAATATTCAGAATACGGTGTTATATACCGCAAGTAATGCCAGACGCTTTAAGGAAGTTTGGTGAGTGATGCGTAATTAAATATGTCTAATGAGTCACTTTGAACTAAATTGCAACATACTCTAAGGATGCTCCAAAATAATGTCAACACTAACAATTCAATATTTCCACTGCCAAGCAAAAACCCTTAAATAACAGTATATTAGAAATTTATTTTCGTTGGACCTTCACCTGGAAAATCTCAGAACGTTCTTAATTACGCTTCCTGCAGTAAAAATCATAAAAGCCACTAATTTTTTATCCAGACTTTCTATCTGATAAATCAGGTTGTATTAATCTAATTCAGCATATCATGCTTAAAAATTGACTTTGCTAGGGTTTTTCTCTAAAGGAGTCACTTTAGTTCAAAATGAATCGTTTGGCTGGAAAGGTTAACGCTGCCCAATAATTATTGGCGGAGGGGGTTTCCAGGCTCTGAACTAAATAAAAGGAATGACATAGGGTTATGTCAGAAATAAACAAGTGCGCGTTGAAGTGCATTATTTTAAAGGAAAAGTAGTATGAACAAGAATCTGATTGCTGTTGCTGTGTTGGCTGCCTCCGCGTTTAGCACCTCTGTATTTGCTGAAGACGGCAAAGTTAACTTCTCTGGTACTATCATTCCTCAGGGCTGTGAAGTGACTGCTGATACTGTAAACCAAATCGTTGATCTGGGTAAAGTTTCTGTAACCTCATTCCCAAGCTCTGGTGCGACTGCCGGGTCTAAGGATTTCAGCCTGAAGCTGAAAAACTGCCCAACTACCATTACCGCTGCTACCGTGCGTTTTGACGGCATCCAGGTACCAGGCAATAACTCTATTCTGGCACTGACTGACGAAGCTAACGTTGCAACTGGCGTTGGTATCCAGATCGCTGACAACCAGAACAAAGTCATTAACCTGCATCAGGATTCAAATGAATATCCACTGGTTAGCACTGGTGAAAATATTCTGAAGTTCGTTGCACGTTACGTTTCTACCTCTGCAACTGTGACCGCTGGTCCAGCTAACGCAGTGAGCAACTTTACCATTGTTTATCAGTAAGTTTTATCTGCCCATTATTTTTTGGGCGGCATAAGGCCTGGTCAGGGGGTGAAAGCCGCCCTGGCTATTTTCCTCAATGGTTGAAGTGGGTGAACAAAAATGAAAGTTTGGCGGAGTACGATAGTCGCAGCGCTGTTATTTACCTTTGGCGCACAGGTTCAGGCGGGCGTCATTATCGGTGGAACGCGCCTCATTTATGACGGTAGCAAGAAAGAGGCTTCTCTGAGTGTCGGTAACCCTGACAAAGTCCCATACCTGATCCAGTCATGGGTGGACTCGTCCGACGGTGATACCTCTAAAGCCCCGTTTATCATTACTCCTCCTTTATTCCGCTTGGATGGTGATCAAAACAACGTTCTGCGTGTAGTGCGCGCTGGCGGTAATTTACCGACCGATAAAGAATCACTCTATTGGCTGAATATTAAGTCCATTCCTTCGGCTGAGAAAAAAGAGAATACACTGCAAATCGCGGTGAAAACGCGTATCAAATTGATCTACCGCCCTCAAGGTTTGCCTGGCTCATTGGAAGAAGCGGCTCAAGGATTAAAGTGGCAACGTAGCGGTAACGCCGTGCAAGTCACTAACTCATCGCCGTATTACGTTACCTTTTTCAAAGTCCGGGTTAATGGCAGTTTATTAAAGAATGCCACCATGGTTGCCCCGCAATCCAGCGCACGCTTTGACTTGCCAACCGGTGTTACCGGTGGTGCTTTGAGCTGGGAAATCATTAATGACTACGGTGGTACCAGTAGTAAGCCGTTCACCGGGAATTTATAACCGTAACTGTCAGGACAATAAATAACATCAATCTCTGCACAGGTAGTGACAGAGAAAGGACGCGGCTTGCCGGAATTAACTGGCTTGGCTGATAAATGGAGTTAAATGGATGAATAACCCGAAGCGTTTAGGCTCTCGCGGATTTAACCGTACCCCTCTGGCTTGGCTTATTTCCTGCCAGGTCGCGGTGCTTATGGGGATTTCCGGTGGTGTACAGGCTCGCGATTACTTTAACCCAGCACTGCTGGAGCTTGATAACCCGTCTCAGCGAGGGGCTGACCTGACGGTGTTTGAAGATGGCCATACTCAGGCTCCGGGTAAATACCGGGTTGATATCTATTTGAACGGTGAGATGCTTGAGACCCAAGATCTTGATTTCTCACTGCAGAGAAGCCCAGAGGGCAAGGACAGCCTGCAGCCTTGTCTGAGCAGCGGCATGCTGGAGTCTATGGGAGTTAAAATTGCTTCCTTCCCATTGATTCAGGCCTCTGGACAATGTGTCAATCTGGCACAGGCTATTCCTCAGGCGTCAGCGACGTTTCGTTTTAACCAGCAACGTTTGGATGTGAGTATTCCTCAAGCGGCACTCAATCTGAACGCGCGTGACTATGTTGCACCTGATAAGTGGGATCAGGGGATCCCGGCGCTATTGGTTAACTATAATTTCAGCGGTGCCAACAGTTGGGCCCGTAACAGTGATAACAACGATAGCAATACGTATTACCTTAATCTGCGTTCAGGGTTGAACCTTGGTGCTTGGCGCCTGCGCAACTACTCTACCTGGAATCGTGATGTTGACGGTGAAAACCATTGGGATTCCATCAATACCTATTTACAGCGCGATATTATTGCGCTGAAGAGCCAATTGGTTTTGGGTGACAGTACCTCGCCAAGTGATGTCTTTGATAGCGTACCGTTCCGTGGGGCCCAGTTGGCTTCGGATGACGATATGATGCCAGACAGCATGCGAGGTTATGCTCCGACGGTACGTGGTATCGCTCGTAGTAATGCCCAGGTCACTATCCGGCAGAACGGCTACGTTATCTACCAGAGTTATGTTCCTCCTGGGGCATTTGAAATTACCGATCTCTACCCGACAGCGGGCAGTGGTGATATGAATGTGACCATCAGAGAAGCCGATGGTAGCGAACGTAACATCGTGGTGCCTTTTGCTTCTGTACCGGTATTACAACGTGAAGGCCGTTTCAAGTACAGCCTCACCAGTGGTCAATATCGTTCTTCCAACAGCAACGTAGACGACACGCCATTTACCCAAGGTACGGCGATCTACGGTTTGCCATGGGGGGCAACCCTCTACGGCGGCGTTCAGGCAGCCAGCAAATATCAGGCGCTGTCCGTTGGTTGGGGCCAGAACCTGGGGGTCATCGGGGCGCTTTCCGCCGACGTGACCCAGGCGTGGTCTAAGCCAGAGCATGAAGATAAAGACAATGGTCAGTCGTGGCGTGTGCGCTACGGTAAGAGCTTTGTTGAAACGGGCACCAACTTCAGCTTGGCGAGCTATCGTTATTCGACGCAAGGGTTCTTTACGCTGAAGGAAACCTTGGATACCTATACCGATGGCAGAACATCGGAGTCCATGAACCACAAGAAGAGCCGCGCCGAGTTGACGATGAGCCAGAGTTTGTGGGAAGGGGGCGGGTCGCTGTCACTTAGCTTGTACAATGAAGATTACTGGAACGATAACCGTCGTAACCAATCGGCAAGCGTCGGGTACAACAACAGCTGGAACGGCGTCAGCTATGGCCTGAACTACACCTACAGTAAAAATGGTTATGACAGCAACGGCGATCGCGTCAATTACGATGACCACATCTTCGCCTTCAATATCAGCGTGCCGTTGAGTAAATGGTTGCCGGGTACCTATGCCACCTACAACCTGAATACCAGTCGCAATGGTTCCACCAGCAACAGCGTCGGCCTTAACGGCACTGCGCTGCCAAATGGCAACCTGAACTACAGCATCAGCCAGGGCTATACCAGCCAGGGCGGCGGGGCAAATGGTAACGCCAACGCGAACTACCGTGGCGGTCTGGGTCGTTTGAACCTGGGTTATGGTTATGACCGCAACCAACAGCGCCTTAACTATGGCGTTGAAGGCGGGATCCTGCTGCATGAAAACGGCCTGACGCTGTCTCAAGCAATGAGTGAGACTGCGGTGTTGGTAAAAGTGCCAGGTGCCAAAGGTGTCAATATTGCTAACCAGACCGGGGTGAATACCGATTGGCGTGGTTATGCCGTGATGCCTTATGCCACCGCCTACCGTAAAAACAACGTTGTGCTGGACACGACCTCCATGCCGGACGATGTGGATATGACAATGTCCAGCCAGACGGTGATCCCAACCCGCGGCGCTATCGTGCGTGCCGAGTTCAAACCTAATATCGGCCAGCGTGTCTTGATGACCTTGCTGATGCAGGGCGGCGCGCCGGTACCGTTCGGTGCCACGGTGACGGATGTCAATGGCGACGGCAATAACGGCAGTATCGTTGGTGACAGTGGTCAGGTGTTCCTCTCCGGGATGTCCGGTAGTGGCATGCTGAACGTGAAGTGGGGCAATGCCTCCACGCAACAGTGCCGGGTTTCTTACAGCCTGCCGGAGCAAAAAGAAATTTCCGGGATCCGAATGATCAACGGCCAATGTTTATAAAGGTTTGATGATGAATAAATTAAAATCAATCGCACGTTGTTCGGCAATAGGGTTGACCCTTGTTGGTAGCCTGGGTTTTATACAGCAGGCATTTGCTTTACCAGGGGTACCCATAGGCCAATGTGTGCCAAGAGATGCGGTAAAGGATTTTCCTTTTAGTTTTACACAAAGTTTTACTGATCCAGAAATGAACGTCGCAGGAAAGACGATAATTAATGCTTCTGCGGCTAGCCCATGGACGAATGGCGTGGGGGGCACCTACTTTGTTAAGTGCGGATGTTCCGGGGCTATCTATAACGAATCGTTTATTTCAGCAATTCCAGCTTCATCAAATGAAGTTTATTCTGATGGGACGAAGCGATATTTTGCTATGACAAGTAACCCTTATCTGGCCGCCGCCAGTGAGGTATTTATCGCCGGGGGAAAAATAAAAACTACCCAGTGCCATTCTATAACGAAGGCAATGGTTGGTATGCCGCGGCGCATAATTGTAATGACACAAATGGGATCCAGTATGAAAGTGGTTCCAAGGGGATGGTTCACCTGTACTTCCGGCGACCGTTTGTCGGTGTCACGACCTTTAACGAGACATTGCTGCATATTTATATCAACTCGGAAGCGGGTGCTGGCCAAGGGAGCCCTGTTGCTCAGGTAACCATGTCCGGTTCCGTGACGGTACCGCAGAAGTGCGATATTTCTGGCGGTATGACGATCCCTATCGAGTTTGGTGACATTATGTCAAACAGCTTTAAAATGGCCGGGCAAATGCCTGTCGGTTTTAATAAGGTGCATAAAGAACTCACGTTGAAATGTAACAATATCTCCGAAGGGGTTAAAGTCAGTCTTTCCATACAGGGAACGCCGGACCCACGCTTTAATAACGCATTAAAGACTGAAGATAATGAAGATATTGCCGTGCTGTTTGAAAACTCAGCCGGGGTGGTTATTCCAGTGCAAACGGGTCTTTTGCCAGCAGAAATGAATGGTCTTGGGCAATTAGAAAGCACCGGCAAGGCTGATGTATATATGTACCCGATTAAAACTGGGGATAAGTTACCGGCTGTCGGGGAGTTTAATGCTACAGCCACGGTTAAGGCAGAGATTCAGTAAATCCAGCTGCTGGTGAGTTGCTGTAAATAGACAAATCAATATCAACAAAAGGGAATAATATTATGATGGACCTTAAGACGTTGTTTAAAAGTACCGCATTGTGTTTGGCGCTTGCGGGTATGGGAATTAGTTCTTCTGCACTGGCAGCAGACGCTACATTGAAAATCCACGGCACCGTCAAGGCTTCACCTTGCACCGTGGAGGCTGATGATGCTTCCGGCAATTACAATGTTGCTCTGGGTGATGATATTCAGGCTGCCAGTCTGACTGCTGGTGTTGGCAGTGCATGGAAAGATGTAAATCTGAAATTAAAGGATTGCCCAAGTTCAACCACCTCTGTTACGGCGAAGTTCTCTGGCACCCCTGCGACTGAAACTGGCGGAACGGATCTGTATAAGAACACCGGTGATGCTGAGAATGTGCAGATTGAGTTACAAAACAAAACGGCAAGCACCAGACTGGGTGACAACAGCACCATGGAAGTGCTGGTTGTTGGTGCAACCAATGATGCTATTTTCCCACTGCAGGCCCGTGCTTACAGTGTTGCAGGTGGAGCAACGCCAGGCACGATTATCGGTACGGTACAGGTAGCATTTACCTACCAGTAATAGCAGCAATAAAAACCCTTTTCCGTCATGAGCAGATTATTGCCCCATTGCCTCATGACGGAGTTTTGCCTTACCTGTGTCTGAAAAATTGTAGGTTGGGGCTTTTTTAGTTTGTAACTCCTTGACACCATTTTGTGATCTCACACGCCGGGAAAAGTTAAAAAAATAGAACCCTCATTAAATAAATAATAAGAGGGCGGTGACGATGATGAGCACCAATTTTTAAGGGCGTAACTATTAAAGAAAAAGCAACCTGCAAAAAGCAGAGAAGGGAGAACAAATATGACGATGTCTCATACCTATCAGCGAGTGAGTGCGCATTCCCCGCATGCATACGGGCAGAAGGGGAGGGCGTGATTGTAATGGAATCCTGCCCAATCACGGCTCTCGGTATGCGTAATATTTTGGCCCAGTCTTGTGGGTTTGCGGACGAGGTGCAACTGGTCAGTAATCTTTCAGAGATCCCCGGTTTGATGCGCCATCGCCCCGCCAAGTTACTGATTATGGAATTGTGCGGTGAAGAAGAGTCGGTGTTGGACGGGTTAAGGTTGATTGCACTTTGCCTGGAACATTGGCCAACGACCTCAATGATTGTCTGTACTGCACTTGACGATCCCCGAGTGCTGCAATTGCTGACTGCATCCGGGATCAAAGGCCTGGTCCTCAAGCAGGAACCTGCCGTTGCCCTGGCGCAATGTGTGCAGCAGGTGATCGCAGGTCGCCGCAGTTACAGCCATAAGGTCAGGCAGTTGCTGGCTAACCAGTCCGCCGGTGGCAAAGCGTTGACCGCCCGTGAACTGGACGTGCTGGCCTATCTGTTTTCCGGCAAGAGCGTAACTACCGCTGCGTTGATGATGCATCGTGACGTTCGTACCGTCAGTACCCATAAACGTAATGCCATGCACAAACTGGGTTTCCATAGTGATGGTGAGCTCTATTTGCAGGGCAAGTGGATGGCAAAAACCGGCCCGGTGTTTGCTCGCTAATATTGATACCGACATGCGCCTGTTCCCTGGATGGAATGAGCGGGATATTTATACAGGAGTAGTTTATGGATCCATTGACGCAAAAACCGATCGGCTTGGCACTGATGGACCGCAGTCCACTTACCCTGACGGGGCTGTCATGCTTTATTGGAACGCTTAACGTTGCCAATGAGATTATTGTGCAGGAAACCAGCATGGCCGCGGTTTCCGAAGGGTTGCTGTATCAGCCTGTCGATATTCTGATCACTGAGCTGAATGGCCTGAATGAAACCACGGCACAAGGGCGGGAAGCCCTGCTGAGTTTGTGTGCTCAGTTGCCTGCGTTACGCGTGATTGTTTATACCCGCTGTCAGAAAGGCGAAGATCTGTGCCGGTTGCTTGAGATCCCGAATATCAGCGTTGTGTCCCGCGGTGATGAACTGCAATTGGTCAGTGAGTTCTTCAACCGGGTATTCAATGGCGAGCGCGTATTAAGCCCGATGATCGGCTCTTACCTGGCGCGTAACGATTCCGATGATGTTTCAAGTATGCATAATCTGACACGCTGTGAAAACGATGTCCTGACATTCTTGTTCAACGGAATGAGCCTGCGGGAAATTGCTGAGCTGCAACATCGCAGTATTAAAACCATCAGCGCACATAAATGTAATGCCATGCGAAAATTGCAGGTCAAAAATGACAGTGAGCTGTTTTCGCTTAGAAAAAACATTACCCAGCAGTTTGCGTGCGATTAATCGCCGGTAATAGGGGCTAGCCCTGTCCAGGTCATCAGGCGTAAAAGGAGTATCCTTTAACCCAATCTTTTCAAGCCGCAGCGTTGTTATCTTCACTTGGTTACCAGGCCCATCCTTGGGTCTGGTCCTGTGAGAAACGCTGCAACTTGAAATGTTTAGGGTATATATCGTTGGGTAAACTGGTCAGGTTCTCAAGGAAGGGAATACTTATGACTTTATGCAGCCCACGGATCACTCGTGTTGCACTGCTAACCCCTTGCCAGTTGATGGAGCAAGGGTTTGAACGTTTGCTTGAAGAAATGGCGGATATCCGGCTGAGTTGGTGTATGGAGTCCGTAACTGAAGCCAGCCTGCGTTTGATCACATCCCCTGTCGAAATGCTGATTGTTGTCATCAGCGCTCATCAGGCCGAGTGTCAACGACACTTACAGCTTATTCGTGCCCTACGCCGGACGCGCCCAGGGATGAAAATAGTCGTGATACTGGATGTGTATATCCCCTATTTTCTGCAATTACTTGCCGAGCAGAATGTTGATGGCATTTTGAGCCAACATGAACCGCTGGAGCAGCTAAGAGACGCAATCAGTCAGGTGGCTGAGGGGGGATTTACTGCAGTACCAGGCTTGAGGGGGCTCTGCCTGAGGAGTTGAGCACTGCAAAACCCGCGGCATTAAGTCTGATGGAGTTGAAGGTATTGCAGTATCTGTTGCAGGGATGCTCAATCAAACGTACCGCCAATCTGTTGTCGCGCAGTGAAAAAACGATTATGGCGACCAAAGGCAAAGCTATGCATAAGCTGGGTATTAAACACAGCGCCAATCTGGTTGCCATGCGGGAGATGCTGGAATATCTGTATCTGGAACAGATCCAATCGGATGGCGAACAGCCAGATGATAGAGACGATGTGGTCAAGGGTTTTCAAAAACATGACAGCGGAGCCAACAGAGAAATAGAAACATTGCCATCATGGTTACTCCCTGTGGACCTGATCCATTCGCGGGTGGCTCTTATTCAGTAAGGAAGGAATAGAATTTGGAACAGCTTCAGAATATCAGTGGGCGGCGGTTGATGGCCGGGTTGCTCGTCAGCAGTGGCTTGCTGTTGGTGGGTTGCGAAAGCAAAAATGCCGTGACTTCTTTAGTCACTCAGCCAGCGGTGTCTGCACCTGTAACCGCTGAAACACCGCCTGAGCCGGTCCCCGAGCCACAACCGGCGGTAAAAGAGAGCCGCATGGGGTTGTGCCAAAGTGAACTGGCTTCGTTAAAAACCATCAGTCCTAAAGCTTATGATGTCCGGAAGGCCTACTTCGATAATCTGGTGAAAACGGCTTCGGTTTACAGTGCCGTTCGGGGCGAAGTTAACGCACAGACCAAAGATACCTTAGACGCACTGTATAAATATAAAACCAATCAGGTTTGTGCTGAAATTGAGCGTGATGTGCTTAATGGTCTGATACGTCGAGGGGAGAGCGTGAAGTGAAACGGGGCTTAAAATTCGGCTGTCTCTTTACCTTGGCGCTTCCTTTTGGCTGCGCCTTTGGTTCGGATCAACTCAAAGACGACATGAGTTCGACGATACAATCCCTGGAAGCGATAACCAGCAAAGTGGATGATGCGCCGGCACTTTTGCTGTTGACCCCCTCACAGCTGGAAGCCGTCAGCCCGCCAGTCGAAAAAGAAGTGCCGCCAAACCCGCCAGACGCTCATCAAGCCAGAGAGCCAGCGAGCCGGGTTCAGCGACTCAAGTGGCCGAATTAAAGGCTTTGCAAGCCAAAGTCAATCAGTTGAATGCCGCCCTTGGCCAGCAGGAACAGGAACTGAAACAACTGCGCCAGGCTGCCCGGCAAGATGCTGACGCGCGTGCCGAAGTGGCACATTTAAAGCAGAATTTGCAGGAAAACCTACAGGCGACAGAGCAGATGCAGCAGGATCTGGCTGCGGCAACGGCGGTAAAAGCAGATAATTCAAAAGATAATGGCCGGTTACAACAGGCACTCGACAAAAGCCTGCAACAAAGTTCGGCATTGCAAAAGCAACTGGATGTATTGGCAAAATCACATAGTGATAATAACCAGGAAAGTAAGGTCCTGCTGGCTGAGCTGAACGACAGCCGCAAACAGAATGAAGGCCTACAAAACCAATTGGTGGCAGTGCAGCGGCAGGCAGGTAAGCATCAGTTGGAAAACAGCGTGTTGCAACAGCAATTGGCTGTGGCCGCGTTGCAAAAAGAAGAGTTGGAGCCAAAATCTGCAGAAGAGATCCGAGACTACGCGATCGGCAGCGCGTTGGCTCAGGATATGCTGGCCCTGTTGAAGGAGAGGGCGGCTCAGGGCATTGACGTTGATAATCGTTTGGCGTTGGCGGGAGTAAAGGATACCTTCGCTGGGAAACCGAAATTACAGCAGGCCCAGATCGAAAAGGCGCTGGATGCCACCGAGGTAGTGCTGAGCAGCAATCAGCAGCAGCAAAAATTGAATACTGAAACGGCGGGTTCCCGCTATATCGAGCAATTTAAAAATCAAAAGCAGGTGAAAAAAGACGCCTCGGGTTATTTCTATCTTGTTGATAGTATCGGCAAGGGTCGCATTGACGTTAACAGCATTGTTACGGTAGTAGTAAAAGAGAGCCTGGCAAACGGTAAAGTTATCAAGGATATGGATGCTGCGGGCACGTCGATCACCCAGCCTTTAAGCAGTTTCCCCCGATGTTCAGATCTGCAATTACACAGTTGCAAAATCACGGCAGTATGACGATGGTAGTTCCGCCAACCTTGGCTTACGGCGACAAAGGCCTACCACCCGACATCCCGCCGGGTTCTACAATGGTATATAACGTTAAAATATTAGATGTGGTGGCTCCTGCCGATACAATTTCTCCTGTAAATTAAAAGACAATATAGCCTAACATTATTGTGGATGTAATATAGAATGATTCGAATATTTGGCTTAAATATGTATTATCCGGAAGCGTTCAACGTTGCTAGCAGTATAAATAACAGTATTCTGAATGTTTCTATGACCAAGATAGTCTTGAATTAGCCGGGTATCAATCCCTTTATCCGCAAGGGCATAGCCGCAAGAATGGCGTAGCATGTGGGGATGAACCTGAACGCTGATGCCAGCTAATTCGCCGTAGGACTTTATTAAACGGTAGAGCTGCTGGCGCGAAATTTGCCCGCCATGGCGCGAAAGAAATAGCCACGGGCTGTCAGACTCCAGGTAGCGTGGGCGTTGCGACAACCACTTGCTCAGCGCCAAACGCTCGCGGATTTGAATGGGATGTTGCACCGAAAAACCATTTTTTAAGCGCGATACGTGTAAACGGTTAGTGGCGAGGTCAATATCCTCCAGGCGTAATCCCCGCAGTTCACTGACCCGTAACCCATGAATAAAACACATCAACAACATACAACGATCCCGACAACCATTGTGTCCATCCGGTATAGCAGAGATCATCCTCTCAATTTCAATATGAGTGAGATATTTTCGCTTTTTCATTTTATTTTTCCTGCATTACAGAAAGCAGATATTTTGGGTGATATTCTTATTTAAACATTGAATACTGCTACTCAGCAAACGAAATAGCAATGATACATACTAAGAACTTTCTGTGAAAATTTCAATGAAACGAGTGTTCAAGAGGTGTTGGCCATTATTGGTGTGAAAAAAATAGCCTATCTGCTCATAAAGTAATCAGATTGTTTTGCGATGTCTATCACATCAAATCTTGAAATGCCTGATAAAAGTGGAGTTTTAACCCTGGGTGTGAAACATCTTGCGGTTACTGTAATGCGCCATTTTCCGTCGGTATTGAGATATTTACCTATTGAGTTGGATTTTATTTAATAGCATTAACTGTTTATTGTCACGGGGGTAATTGCTTTTATTCACCTTTTTCCGCTTTGTAGAGCACTTTTGGCAACGTCCACCTTGATAAAAGGTAGCGCTTATCCTGTGGAAGGGCCGGTTAAATACCCCGGAGTTGGGTAAGTTTGTGTTTGGTCCTTTAAATAAAAAACAAAATGAGAATTGTTATTGATATCACGCTTTCGCCGACTACAATGCCAGCCTTGCATTGATTTCTAGGTAGGGTTTCTCATGGAGTTGTTACGGGTGGTCTTCCACCAATATCGTTGGCCATTTCTGGCAGTAATGGCGCTGACCATGGCCAGTGCTGCGCTGGGTATCGGCATCATTGCATTTATCAATGTGCAGTTGATGGGAGCAGCAGGTAACCCGTTAACCGTATTGCCACAGTTCCTGGGTCTGTTGGCCCTGCTGATGGCGGTAACGCTGGGGTCACAGTTGGCTTTGACTACGCTGGGTCATTATTTTGTTTACCGCCTGCGTGGCCAATTGGTGAAGCGGATATTGGATACCGATATTGAACGCCTGGAGCAATTGGGCAGTGCCTCGCTGCTAGCCAGCCTGTCGAGTGATATCCGTAATATCACCATCGCTTTTGTCCGTCTGCCAGAGTTGGTGCAGGGGGTGATCCTGACTTTGGGGTCAGCGGTCTATCTTGGCTGGCTGTCGCCAGCGATGTTAGGGGTAACGGCGCTGTGGGTGGCGGTGACCATTTTCGGCAGCTGGTATCTGGTCTCCAGAGTTTATCGTCATCTCAGCAGCGTACGTGAAGCCGAAGAGCGGCTCTATCAGCATTATCAGTCGGTGATTGATGGGCGAAAAGAACTGGCGCTGAATCGTGCGCGGGCTAAGGTGCTGTTCCAGCAGGCTTATCAGCCTGATGCTATTGACTATCGCTACCATATTATCCGGGCGGATACTTTCCACCTCAGCGCCGTCAACTGGTCAAATATCATGATGCTGGGCGCTATCGGCCTGGTGTTTTATATGGCCAACAGTTTGGGTTGGGCGAACACCACGGTGGCCGCGACTTATTCACTGACTCTGCTGTTTCTGCGCACGCCATTATTGCAGGCGGTGGGGGCGTTCCCTACGTTGATCAGCGCAGAAGTGGCTTTCAATAAACTAAAGGCACTGAAACTGGCCGACTATCAGCAAGACTTTCCAGCGACCCAGACCAGGGCATGGCAGACGCTTGAATTGCGCGAGGTGGTCTTCCGATATGCGGCCAGCGATGATCAATCCGGGTTTGCCATTGGGCCAATTAATCTGACGTTGCAGCGTGGTGAACTGGTGTTCCTGATCGGTGGTAATGGCAGCGGTAAATCGACGTTGGCGATGTTATTAACTGGGCTGTATGTGCCGGTCAGTGGGCAGATCCTGCTGGATGGCGCTGTACTGACTGCGGCTGACAGATATGATTATCGCCGGTTGTTCTCGGCCGTTTTCACCGATTTCCACCAGTTTAATCACCTGCAAGGGCCGGATGGGGCAGAGCCGGATGCTGAACTGGTAGAAATCTGGTTACATCGGTTAAAAATGAAGAGCAAACTGGCGTTTGATGGAGCCCGGATCACTAATCCGCAGCTTTCACAGGGCCAGCGTAAACGCCTGGCTTTATTGTTGGCAGTGGCGGAAAAACGTGACATTTTACTGCTGGACGAATGGGCGGCAGATCAGGATCCCCAATTCCGGCGCACCTTCTACCGTGAATTGCTCCCCACCTGCGTGACATGGGGAAGACCGTTTTTGCCATTAGTCATGATGATCATTATTTTGAACATGCGGATCGTCTGCTGCAAATGCGTGAAGGGCATCTGAGCGAACTGGTTGGGGAGGCTCGCCAGCAGGCCAGCAAGGATTCTGTCAGCCAGATTGGCTGATAATCAGGCTATCATCATCCAGGTTCCTTCCCTTTGGGGCGGCGTTGCTCGCCCCTGTCAACTGGCGGCATCAGAGGTTACCTCTTTGCCTTGCCGAACCTGGATTTGTTAAGAATTATCCATAGGAATAGGCGAATGTAACGATTGCTTCTAGCGATGATAAATAATGCCGCGATTGGTTTAGTCTATACCCGCGCCTTTCAAGTCCCAGCGTTGTCACCAGCACTAACGGTGCTGGACAGGGGAGTGCCAATAACGCGGGCGCAGGGATGTGCTTTGAGCAGAAAACTTGAATTTATAAGGTAGATATCTGAGTGGTTGCCAAGGCAACTTATTGGAAACAGGGTAGTCAGGAACAAGCCGATGGATAGCAAACCGCAAACACTGACAGGAAAGACCCAGTTACCAGGGAAGGCGATTTTCCCGCCCGCCTGGCAACTGAATGAACTGCAAAGACGCTTTATTGATGATCTTTGGCTATCAGAAGAGGATGCCAAAACCTCCTCAGGGTTAGTGGATAATCTTACGGCGCCCAGCCAGGATGCCGAACAGCATTTGCAGCAGGGTTAACCCGAGTAAAATCACCAGAGGCACCGTCCATCCCTTCGTCAGATCGTGCAACAGTCCGAATAGCGTTGGCCCCAGCGCGGCCAGTAAATAGCCGATGGACTGCGCCATCCCGGAAAGTACCGTCGCCTGATGATGATGCTGGCTGCGCAAACCGAAGAACGAAAGCGCCAGAACCAGTGAACTCCCCGCCCCCAGCCCGGCAAAAATCAGCCAGATCAGCGAACGGGATGGCAGCAGCAGTAACCCGCCAACCCCGATAAAAATCAGCAGAGAACTGACTAATGCAATCCCCCGCTGATCACGGGAGCGGGGCAGCGCAAACACCATCGCGAAATTGGCGATGATAGCCACCATCTGGTAGATAAAAAGCTCGAATCCCGCTTGTTGTGGCGAGGTTCCATGGCTGGCGGCGAACGCGCTGAACCAACCGATGATGGTATAGAAGGTGATGGACTGCAGCCCCATAAACAGGGCTACCTGCCAGCCAAGTGCGCTGCTCCAGGGGGAACGGAAGGTTTCTGCCGCAATGGGGTTGGCGGTGCGCGCTAGCGGGATCGAGCGTTGCCTCAACTGCGGTAGCCAGATAACCAGCGCGATAAACGCAGGCAGGCTCCAGCACAGCAAAGAGAAACGCCAGCCGTTATCATTCAACACTGCCAAGGGCACCGACATGCCGGATGCCATTGCGGCGACCAGCGACATCACGGCCGCATAAGCGCTGATCATTGCCGTGGCACGGTGAGGGAAATCACGCTTTACCAGCGTTGGCAACACCACGTTGGCAAAGGCAATGGCACTGCCGATCAGCACGCTACCTACCCATAACATGCCATTCCAGGTTTGTGATCGCAGCACGATCCCCGCGACTAACATCAGCAGCGCCAGCCCGAGCGTGCGCTCAATCCCAATGCGCCTGGCGATGGAGGGCGTGAGCGGCGATAACACGGCAAACAGGATCAGAGGTAAGGAACTGAGCAGGCCGGCGGCGGTGGCAGAAAGCATCAGCTGTTGCTGGATCTGTTCCAGCAACGGGCCTACGCTGGTTAACGGGGCCCGCAGGTTGGCGGCCACCAGCATGATCCCGACCAGCAATAAGGTCTTCGCCAAACGACTGCGCCTGGCAACGGCAACCGGAGATGATTTGGGTTGGAGCATGAGATCCTCGCACCAGGGCATGCAGTCAATCAATACGGCATGACGAGATGCGTTGATTGACGTTAACGCTTACGTACCGGCAGGGCTGCCGATATCTGGTTGCCAGTGTAGGAAAGATTATTCGGCCTGACAAGGGGTTAACAAAATCGTAATCGATCCAGCGGGGTGGCGTTGATCAAAACCAGGGCAACGGTATCCGCCGTCTTTCAAGCGGTACAGGGAAGTACAAATGGCGCGGGCGCACAGATGCGCTTGAGCGCCCAACGTGAAACCCATAGGGCAAAAAATACTGGCAGCAACTCTCTTTATAAAGGATAGTAACGGCAATAAGATTGCTTTATTTGTCTATTACCCAATGAGTTTCAAACTTGCAGCGTTGTTGTCTGCGCGAGAAAAACAACGGGTAGAAACCTTGAGGAAACAACATGTCCTTTTACAGCCCTCGCCGCATTGTGCTTTATACCGTCATTGTGATCCTGGTTTTGGTCGTGGTTGGCCTGGTAACACATTTTGGTGTTGGTAAGCTTAGCTGAGCCAATTAATGGTTTTGTGATATTGATCACTCAGGAAAAGAAAAGCCTTTTAACACCTGCCTGCCAAAGCCGCTTTCACTGTCAAGTTTTTCACATACTCTTAACCTGCCGCCCTACCGGCTTGCGGCAGATTTCACTTTTTCCCTCCCATCGTAAAATTAGTTTCATTTCATTTCGATCCGAAAGCTTTTTACCCCTGTTTCCTGCTAAAACTGCCCTGTAATCCCGATCACAATTTCATTGCTTTCGCTTTGTTGTAATACCGCTGCAGTAGAGCGAAAGCCATCATCTCTCGGCTAAAACCGAAAACCTGAGGACCCGCTGCTCATGCCAATGAACACCGCCAAACGACGTGAACAAATTATCGATCTGCTCTGTGAGCACGGCAGCGTGCGGGTTGAACTTCTCAGCAAACAGTTTGCTGTCTCCACGGTGACGATCCGCAACGATCTGCGCTTTCTGGAGCGAAAAGGCTGTGCGCTGCGTGCCTATGGTGGCGCGATGCTCAACCAGCAGTTTGCTTTTGACCGCCCGTTGCACGACAAAGGGCGCTTGAATCGCGATGTTAAATCGTTGATTGCCTGCCGGGCAGCGAGCTATGTGCGTGATGGTGATGCGCTGATCCTGGATTCCGGTTCCACCACGACGCAAATCGTCCCCTGGTTGAAACCGCGCCGGGATCTGGTGGTGATGACTAACGCGCTGAACATTGCGTATGAGCTTTCAGGTTATGACGGCGTTGAGGTGATGGTGCTAGGGGGCAGCGTAAGGCAGAACTCTTATTCGCTCTACGGCCCGGCCGCCGAGCAGCAATTGCGCCAGTACCGTTTCGACACGCTTTTTCTGGGGGTTGACGGTTTCGACCTTGTTGCGGGGATCACCACACCTCACCCTGGTGAGGCTCACCTCAATCGAGTGATGTGCGAGGTGGCGCGTGAAATTATCGCGGTTGCTGATGCCAGCAAGTTTGGTCGCAAGAGCTTTTGCATGATCCGCGAAGTCGGGCAAATTCATCGGCTGATCACAGATAGCCGTCTTCCACAAGATTACGAGCGGGCGCTCATCGATTTAGGCGTAGAGGTAGTAATAGCCGATCGCGAGTAGGGCGCCATCATGGGGGATTCATGCAGCAGTGGTTACAGCTGGTAGAACAGCACAAAGCCGGTCAGCCGGTGGGTATTTTTTCCGTTTGTTCCGCCCATCCCTGGGTGTTGCGGGCAGCCTTGCAGCAGGCCAAGGCACAAGGTACGCCGGTGTTGATTGAGGCAACGTCCAATCAGGTCAATCAGTTTGGTGGTTATACCGGCCAGACCGCTGCGCAGTTTCGCGATGCGCTGTGGCAAATGGCGGATGACATCGGGCTGCCCCGCAGCGCTATCTGGCTGGGGGGCGATCATCTTGGCCCGAATGCCTGGCAGGATCGCCCGGCGCAGGAGGCGATGGCGCTGTCGGAAACCTTGATTGATGACTATGTGCGTGCTGGATTTCGCAAAATACACCTCGACTGCTCCATGTCCTGCGCCGACGATCCCACCCCGTTAGGGGATGAAATTGTCGCTCAGCGCGCTGCCCGTTTGTGTGCTGTGGCGGAACGTGCCTGGCAACGCAATGGTGGCGAAGCTCCGGTCTATGTGATTGGCACCGAAGTACCGGTGCCGGGTGGAGCACAGGAAACGCTGCAGGGCATCCAGGTAACTACCCCGCAGGCGGTCTCGCTCACGCTGGAGACCCATCGCCACGCCTGGCAACAGGCCGGATTGAGCAGCGCCTGGGCACGGGTTATTGCCCTGGTGGTGCAGCCGGGTGTCGAGTTTGATCATCACGGAGTCGAGCATTATCAACCGGAGGCGGCGCAAGCCTTGAGCCGCTTTATCGAGCGCCAGCCGGGGTTGCTGTATGAAGCCCACTCAACCGATTACCAGGTTCCGCAGGCCTACCGGCAACTGGTGCGTGACCATTTCGCCATTCTGAAAGTTGGCCCGGCACTGACCTTCGCACTGCGCGAAGCGCTGTTTGCGCTTGACCATATTGAACGTCAATGGTTGGGGGAACACCGTTCAGCCCAACTGTGCGCCACGCTCGAACAGGTGATGCGTGAACAACCTCAACAGTGGAGCCGCTATTACCATGGCAGCCCGCATCAACAGTATCTGGACCGGCATTACAGCCTGAGCGATCGCGTACGTTACTACTGGCCGCAGCCACAGGTTCAACAGGCGGTAGATGCGTTGATGGACAATCTGCGCCGCCATCCGGTGCCACTGGCATTGCTCAGCCAGTATCTGCCTGACCAGGCACGCGCCCTGAATGCCGGTGAACTGAGCCAGGATCCGCAAGCCTGGGTGATCCACAAGATAACCCAGGTGCTTGAAGACTATCACTCAGCCTGTTACCCGGAGGTGCGCTGATATGCCCAATATTCTGATGACCCGCATTGATAACCGCCTGGTTCATGGTCAGGTCGGGGTGACCTGGACCAATACGTTGGGGGCCAATCTGGTGGTGGTCGCCAACGATGACGCGGCGGCCGATCCGGTGCAGCAAAACCTGATGGATATGGTGGTAGCCGAGGGGGTTCAGACCCGCTATTTCACGCTGCAGAAAACCATTGATGTGATCCATAAAGCGGCGGATCGCCAGAAGATTTTTCTGGTGTGCAAAACGCCGCAGGACGTACTGACCCTGGTGCAGGGCGGGGTGCCAATCAGCTTCGTTAACGTTGGCAATATGCACTTCACCGAAGGGAAGCGGCAAATCCACAAGACGGTCTCGGTAGATAACGATGACGTTGCGGCATTTCGCGAACTGGCGGCATTAGGCGTGGCATGTGAAGTACGCCGGGTGCCGGACGAGGCGGGCGAGGCGATAGGCAAATTGCTCGATTGAGCACAGGGGGGATGATGTTAACTGATGCGTTACTGATTGCATTGCTGGCGGGTTTGGCGGGGGTCGATCTGTTCGATGGTCTGACCCATTTCCACCGCCCGGTAGTGATGGGGCCGCTGGTCGGCCTGATCCTGGGGGATGTCACCACCGGTTTGCTGGTGGGTGGCACATTAGAACTGGTGTGGATGGGCATGGTGCCATTGGCGGGCGCCCAACCGCCAAACGTAGTGATTGGCGGGGTAATCGGCACGGCGTTTGCCATTCTCACCAAGGCCGATCCCAAGGTAGCCATTGGCGTGGCGGTGCCGTTCGCCATTGCGGTTCAGGGCTGTATCACGCTGCTGTTTACCGCCTTCTCACCGATGATGCACCGCTGCGATCGCATGGTGAAAGAGCTGAACTGGCGGGGGTTGAACGGGTGAACTACCTCGGTATCAGCATTCTGTTCGTCTTCTACTTTGTGGTCGCGTTCCTGCCGATTTATTTCGGTGCCGAAGCGGCCAGCGCCATGGTGCAGAAAGCCCCGACCTGGCTGCTGGATGGGTTGGCGGTTGCGGGTGGGATGATGCCAGCCATTGGTTTCTCACTGCTGATGAAAGTGATGATGAAGAAAACCTATGTGGCGTACTTTATCCTCGGTTTTATCTCTGTGACCTTCCTTAAGCTGCCGATCCTGGCGGTGGCACTGGGGGCATTGGCGATTGCCCTGATCGATTTTTTCAACAGTCAACGGGCCGACACAGAGGTGACCAGAAAGCCTGTTCAACCGGAGGATGCCGAAGATGGTATTTGATGATTCTGACGATCTGCTGGCTAAAAAAGCAGACAAGCGTATGGCGCAGGCATTGGCGACCAGCCAGGTAGAGCAGGATGACTATGTCGACAGCCGCCCGGCAGAGGCGCTGACGCGTGGTGATATCAACCGCATGGCATGGCGTTCGCTGCTGCTGCAAGCCTCGTTCAACTATGAGCGTATGCAGGCCGGTGGCTGGCTGTATACCCTGATCCCAGGTTTGCGCAAGATCCACCGCAATCCGCAGGATTTGGCGAACTCGATGAAAATGCATATGGAGTTTATTAACGTGCATCCGTTTGACGTCACCTTCCTTTCCGGGCTGGTGCTGGCGATGGAGCGGAATAAGGAGCGCATCTCCACCATCCGTGCGGTGAAAGTCGCGCTGATGGGGCCGCTGGGCGGTATTGGTGATGCTCTGTTTTGGCTGACCCTGTTACCTATCTGCGCCGGTATCGGGGCTTCTCTGGCATTGGAAGGCAGCCTGTTCGGGCCAATTGTGTTCCTGCTGCTGTTTAACCTGTTCCACTTCGGTTTGCGCTTCGGGTTAGCCCATTATGGCTATCAAGCGGGGACCAGCGCGATGTCGCTGCTGAAAACTCACACCAAACGAATATCCCATGCGGCGTCGATCGTGGGCATGACGGTTATCGGGGCGCTGGTGGCCTCTTATGTACACCTTTCTACGCCGCTGATCATGCATGCGGGTAAAGCCACCGTCGCGTTGCAAACGGACGTGCTCGACAAACTGATGCCCAACCTGTTGCCGTTGTGCTTCACGCTGCTGATTTTTTCCTGATGAAGCGTGGGTTCTCACCGGTGAAATTGATTGGCGTCACGGTGGTGATAGGCGTGGTGGGTAAATTTGTCGGCTTGCTGTGAGGAATAAACATGCCAGGAATTGTGATTACCGGCCACGGCGGTTTCGCCAGTGGCCTGCTGCAGGCAGTTGAGCAAGTCGTGGGTGAGCAATCGGCCTGTATTGCCGTGGATTTCCCGGTACATATGGGGACGGCTGAATTACGCGAGGCTCTGCTTGCTGCTTTACAAGCAGTGGATCAGCCAGACGGCGTGGTATTTCTCACCGACATGCTCGGCGGTTCACCGTTTCGTTGTGCCAGTGAGTTGGCCGATGCGCAGGGGAACTGTGAGGTGTTGACCGGCGTGAATATGCAGTTGGCCGCGGAAATGATGTTGGAACGTGAGGGGTTGAGCCTGGATGCGTTCCGTGAAATGGCGCTGGCCTGTGGCAAACGCGGCCTCACCAGCCTGTGGCACGAACGGCGCAAGGTCAGGTGTGTCGATGTGGAGGCGGATGGGATTTAAAGCTGGCAGCGCTTTACGTTGGCAGGAATGGATAAGGGGCCGTTTGGAGGCTGTCCTTTCCTGCTTTTTCCTTGCACCTGCGCTGGCCATTTGAGCTGCGGTATGAACGCCTTTGGGATATGGCGTTTCTGCTCTGTGCCAGACGCGGAAATGACGAGCCAAATCCACGCTTCCCCGATGGGTTATAAGCTGCAGAACAACTTTCTCTATGAGTTGCCTAAATAAACGGTAATCCCCTTTTTCTTTTCCACCCCCCAACTGAATCCACTCGTAATATTCCCTTCTTGTATTTTTTAATGAATTTAATTTCGCAGCTTTCCCGTCAGGCTGGAATAGTGATATCCACGCCGATAGGGTCTTGGCCAGGCATAATTTCTGTCGCTTTATGTCCGATTGATATAATACGCGCGCTTTCCAGTAGCCGGCAGCCGAGGGCCTTGAGGCCCTTTGAAACGTTTCGGCTTGCTACGATAATGACGTGCCTTTAGCCAAGCCCCAGCCATAAAGGGTAGGGGCTGCTCGTGGCTTAACCTGCCACAGGCAAAGGGCTAAGAGCCATCTGAGCCGGGCCGTTTTCGTTGCGGCTGAAGCGCCAGCAGGTCTGGTGATATTTTGCCACGCTGTTACGGTGCGCGACGCTCACCAGAGTGACTCCTGGCAACTCATCCACCAGCAGGCAATACATCAACTGTTCGGTTTCGTCATCCAGCGCACTGGTGGCTTCATCCAGGAACAGCACGTCTGGGCGAGTGAGCAACGCACGGGCAAACGCCAACCGTTGCTGCTCCCCGGGGGATAGCCGGTGGCTCCAGTTGGAACGGGTATCCAGCCAGCGCTGCAAGTGTTTCAGGCGGCAATTTTCCAGCGCTTTCAATAATTGCTCATCGCTGTAGTCTTTATCTGGATGCGGGTAGCTCAGTGCCTCGCGTAGCGTACCAATCGGAATATAACTGCGCTGTGGCAGGAACAGCGTGCTAAAGCCCTGGTTCAGGCCGATTTCACCGGAACCGTAGGGCCAGACTCCGGCGATGGCGCGCAGCAAGGTGGATTTACCGCAGCCGGAAGGGCCAACGATCAGTACGCGTTCACCCTGCTTGATGGTCATGGTCGCTGAGCTTAGCAACGGCTGGCCGTCGGGCAGCGTCAGGCCAAGATTGCTCAGAATCACCGGTTGGCTACCCTCCTGTTGCAGGTCGATACCGCGTGGCTGGTTATGTACTTCGTCCACGGCGGCGTTAAAGCCGGCCAGACGGTTAACGCAGGCTTTCCAGGTGGCCAGATTGGTAAAGGCATCAATAAACCACGAGAGCGCACCTTGCACCTGGCCGAAAGCAGAGGATATCTGCATCAGCCCACCCATCTGGATAGCGCCGGAGAAATAGCGTGGAGCCGCCACCAGTAGCGGGAAGATAATGGCAAACTGGCCGTAGAAGTTGCTGGCAATATTGAGCCGCCGGGTCACGCGCATGATCGACCACCAGTTACTGCGTATTGCTTCAAAGCGGTTGTTTAACTGCTGCTTTTCGTGCGCTTCTCCGTGATACAGCGCGATGGCATCGTTATTTTCACGGATGCGGATCAGGCCGAAACGGAAGTTTGCTTCATAACGTTCCTGGTTAAAGCCCAACATGACCAGCGGTTTACCCACCCACCAGATAATCAATGAACCTAAACCTGCATACAGCAAGGCAAACCACACCATATAGCCGGGCAGGTTGAAGGAGTGCTGAGCGATGGCAAAGGTGATGGGGCCACTGATATGCCAGAGAATGGTGACAAACGAGCACAGCGTCACCAGGCTGGAAAGCAGGCCAAGTGACAGGGATAACGTGTATTGAGTGAGGACGTTGAGATCCTCGGCGATACGTTGGTCCGGGTTATCGATGATCTGCTGCTGTTCGGTATGGTAATAGGCCTGATGTGCCAGCCATTTGCCCATAAATCTTTCTGTCATCCAACGCCGCCAGCGCATCTGCAGCCCTTGGGTCAGGTAGATTTTGTATACCGCCAACACGATAAAAATCAGCGCCAGATAGGTAAAACGCCATAGCTGCGCCTTGAATACCGGGTAGTTTTTATTCTGCAGGGCGTCATAGAACACTTGATTCCACTGGTTGATCAGCACACTGATATAAACCAGACCAAGGGACAGGGCAACGATGGCGATCAACATCGCCCAGGCGCGCCATTTCTCTTCCGAGACCCAAAAAGGTTTAATCAACTGCCAGACAGCATGTTTCTGCGAAATAGTCTTGTTCATCTTGGTCCAGAAAGTATTCTTTCCCTTTAGCATGGGTGAACCTTGGGTAACAAACAAATCGCGACATGTAAGCATTTTTGACGCCGCTAACTATTTGCAATACGTCCAGTGAATACAGAGAGGTGATGGGGAGTAACCGGTGGTGGGGGTAACACGTGCGCTTTCGCGCACGCATCATTTTTAATGTACTGCGTTATTTAGCAATGCCTTCCAGCCTTCGACATTCCCCAAATACTCTCCTGCGGGGATCTGGTACAACTGCCCTCGATTGTCCTGCAATGCAAAGGTCGGGAAACCCTGCCCACGGACTTTGGCAAGCAGTGCACGGCTTTGTGCAATGTGTTGTGCCGTTGGGGCTCCGCTGTTGAAGCGCATTTCGGCAATAAATGGGGCAGAGGCCAGGCCCAGTTCACTTGCCAGCGCTTGCAGAACCGGGGTATCGGCAATGCGCCGTCCTTCCCGATAATGGGCTTCCTGAAGGCGGTGCAGCATATCCAGGCCGCGCCCGGCGAGTTTTTCTGCAGCCAGAATCGCGGTGATCGGCGGTTCGGAATCCATTATCGCGGAGGTATCCCGCAACAGGCCATTGAAGTAACCCTCCCCAAAGGGTTGACCGGTCATTTCGGCAATCCGCTTATCATGCGGTATCACATACTCACGCCATTCGTCGTTGATTGCGCGACGATTGTTGCCGGTCATCATGCCGCCAGCGTGCAGGGCAACGGTTAAACCTGGGATCGCCTGCGCGGCCTTGACCAGCGGTGCTGCACCGTAGCACCAGCCACACAGCGGATCGAAAATATAATGCAAAGTTGCCATGGTTATTATGCCTCCGGTTTTATTGCGGCCACTGCATCTCGCCTTTCAGCACCTTGGCGCTCATTTCCAGGCTGGAGCCGTCTTGCAACCGAGGATAATGCTGCTTCATCACCGCGATTAATTCTGCGGAATTCTTGGTCTTTGGCAACGCGCTTTCCAGGGTTGTCAGGTAGTTCTGGGTAAAGGTTACCGACTCCAGCGTTTGCGCTGCGCCGGGCAGAAAATGCCCTGGAACCACCACCTGTGGATCCAACGCCTTGATGCTTGCCAGCGTTTGCTGCCAGTGGGCGCGGGATTCTACCGTCTGGTTATCGGCAATCCACGGGTGAATATTGTCCCCGGCTACCGGTACGCCACCCACCACGGCTTTCAATGACGGGATCCAGACATAGGTGCGATCCGGCGTCGGGCCGTTCAGGCCTTTCACTTCGACCTGCTGGCCGTCAATGGTAAAGCTGTTGTCCTGCAACGGTTGCGGTACGATCACGGTTTGCGGTGCGTTCTCCTTGAGGATCGGCCCCCAATAAGCCACCTTGCCTGCCTGGGTGGCGTTGATTGCTTTGATGGTATCCGCAGAAGCAATGATTTTTGCCTGTGGGAAGGCTGCTTTGATCACGTCCAGGCCGAAATAGAAATCCGGATCTGAATGGCTGATGTAAACCGTGGTCAGTTTTTTGCCGCTGGCTTTGATTCTTTTAACCAACTCTTGGGCGTCGTTACGCTGGAACTGAGCGTCGATCAGTGCCATTTCATGGGGGCCGCTGATCATCTCGGATGAGACCGGGAAGACGCTTTTTTCGCCTGGATTATACACTTCCATGGTCAACGTATTGGCGGCTTGGGCCACGGTGCTGAGAGTTGCGATGCCGGTAAAGGCCTGGGTCAGTAATGATTTCTTAAACATTTGCAGGTGTCCTTCAGGTGTTTGTTATCGTTGGCAAGATGATAGGTTGCATGAATCGGGAGAAAAACCGGATAATAAGCAATTATTCATTGCATAAATCGAGCTAATCATGGATCGCATTACCGCCGCACAGGTTTTTGTCACCATCGTCGATCGCGGCAGCATGATTGCGGCGGCGGAGGCACTGGAGATGTCGCGAGCGATGGTGACGCGCTATCTGGCACAGATGGAGCAATGGGCCGGGGCACGATTGCTGCACCGCACCACGCGTAAACTTAGCTTGACCGATGCCGGTGAGCGCACATTGGAGCGTTGCCGACAGATGTTGGCGCTGGCGGAGGATATCGATCTGGTCGAGAGTGCCCAGAGCGATGATTTACGCGGTCTACTGCGTATCACCTGTTCGCAATCGCTTGGCCAGACGGCGTTGGTGGGGGCGGTGGCGCAGTATCTGAAACGCCATCCTCAAGTGGCGGTGGACCTGCAAATGAACAACCGGGCGGTCAACCTGGTGGAGGAGCGTATCGACCTGGCGCTGCGGATCACCAATGAACTGGACCCAAACCTGATTGCCCGGCCACTCTCCACCTGCGCTTCGGTTATTTGCGCGTCCCCGGCTTATCTTGCAGCCCAAGGTACTCCGCGTCAGCCACAGGATTTGGCCATGCACAACTGCCTGACCTATTCCTACTTTGGCAAAAGCCTGTGGCATTTTGAGCATCAGGGAGTGAAGTCGGCGGTGGCGGTAAGCGGCAATCTAAGCGCCAATGAGTCGGTGGTGCTGTTAGCGGCAACGGTGCAAGGAGCGGGTATTTCTCTGCAACCTTATTACTCGGCGGCCCCTTTGCTTGCCAATGGGGATGTGATCGAACTGCTGCCGGAGTATGTGCCA
This sequence comes from Serratia sp. L9, assembly GCF_050632285.1. Taxonomy (NCBI): domain Bacteria; kingdom Pseudomonadati; phylum Pseudomonadota; class Gammaproteobacteria; order Enterobacterales; family Yersiniaceae; genus Serratia; species Serratia sp. L9. The sequence continues at coordinate 2,268,919 of NZ_CP192591.1, forward strand.
CAGGCGATGGGGATTTACGGTATTTACACCTCACGCCGCCAGATGCCCGCCACGCTACGCACCATGCTGGACTTTTTGGTGGAGTGGTTTGCCACCGATCCTGGCTGGCGTGCCACGCTGCGCTAGTGTTGTCTAGCGTTTGATCACCGTAGCTAAGCGTTCGGTCAGCTTTTCTGCCTGCTGTTGCAGGTGCTGTATAAAGGCGGTTACCAGCGCCGAAGAGGGGCGGTGCAGTGGGCGGATCAGACTGACGGTAAATGGCACCTCAACGCTGAATGGCCGTACATGGACACCGTTATTGATGTAATCCAATGCGGTCAGTGGATTGACGATCGAAATACCCACCCCTTCCTTTACCATCGCACACACCGATGCGGCGCTATGGGTTTCCAGCACCATCCGGCGTTCGATACTCTGCTCATGGAATAACGCATCCAGCAGTTGCCGGTAACTGTCGGTGCTGGACAGGCTGATAAAGTTTTCCGAGCTGAAATCCTGCGGAGTCAGTTGTTCCTTTGCCAACAGGCGATGGCCAGCGGGCAGCACGCAGACTTCATTCATGGTCATTAATGTGGTGCGCTCGGTACCCGCTGGCGTCAGGGTATTTTCCGTCAGGCCCAGATCGTGGCGCTGTGCTGAAAGCCACTCTTCCAGCAAAGGTGACTCCTGAGGGATCACGCTAAAGCTCACCTGCGGATAACGATCGACAAAGGGTTTGCACACGGCGGGCAGCAACGATTGGGAAAATACCGGCAGGCAGGCGATAGAAAGCTGGGCCTGCTGGAACTGGCGGATGCCTGCGGCGGCGTTCTTGATGCGATCCAGGCCGTAATAGGAACGCTGCACCTCTTCAAACAACCGCAGGCCTTGCACCGTTGGGTAAAGGCGGCCCCGCACACGGTCAAACAGCTGCAATTGGATCCGCTTTTCAAAGCGGGCCAGCTCACGGCTGACGGTGGGTTGTGACGTTTGCAGCAGTGCTGCCGCTTCGGTCAGATTGCCGGTGGTCATCACCGCGTGAAAGATCTCAATCTGGCGCAGCGTAATGGCGTGCATGGTTGACCTCCACTGGCAAAGAAAGCATACCCGTCCTACTTCAGGCCACAGGTGTGTTGATGGCGCTCGCTCACCCCAGGCACTGAGTAAGCCTATGCTTCTGGGGACTCACTAACTTGCCGCCTTCCTGCAACGCGTATTATTTAGGGTCTATATCAGGAATGAATAGACTACCGCGAAATAGATATTTTAAACACATTAATATCCCCGGCATGATGGTGGGAAATCTTATATTGGAAATCGACTCATGCCACGCGCCTTGAATGACACCTCTACCGCCCTGAACGCGGCCAATCTGCTGGCATTGCCACAACGCTTCGGCTGCCCGGTGTGGGCTTATGACGCAGATATCATCAGCCAACGTATCAGCCAGTTGCAGCACTTCGACGTGATCCGCTTTGCGCAGAAGGCCTGCTCAAATATTCATATTCTGCGCCTGATGCGTGAGCAGGGTGTGAAGGTGGATTCCGTCTCCTTGGGGGAGATCGAGCGTGCGTTGAAGGCCGGATTTGAGCCTGGTGGCGAGGATATTGTCTTTACCGCTGATGTGTTGGATCACGCCACGCTGGCGCGCGTCAGTGAACTGAAGATCCCGGTCAACGCCGGTTCTATCGATATGCTTGAGCAACTGGGCCAGGTTTCGGCTGGCCACCCGGTGTGGCTGCGCATTAACCCCGGCTTTGGCCACGGCCACAGCCAGAAAACCAATACTGGCGGCGAAAACAGCAAACACGGCATTTGGTATGCCGATCTGCCACAGGCGATTGCCAAAGTGCAGCATTACGGCCTGAAATTGATTGGCCTGCATATGCACATCGGCTCCGGTGTGGATTACCAGCATCTGGAGCGTGTGTGTGATGCCATGGTGCAGCAGGTGATAGCGCTGGGGCAGGACATCAGCGCGATTTCAGCGGGGGCGGCCTTTCCATCCCTTATCAGTACGGGGAAGAGGCGATTAATACCGAGCACTATTATGGCCTGTGGAACCGTGCGCGTGAGCGAGTTGCCGCGCACCTGGGCCATCCGGTGAAGTTGGAGATTGAGCCAGGGCGTTTTCTGATGGCAGAAGCCGGCGTGCTGGTGGCAGAAGTACGTTCGGTTAAAGATATGGGCAGCCGCCACTTCGTTTTGGTGGATGCCGGTTTCAACGATCTGATGCGCCCGGCGATGTACGGCAGCTATCATCACATCTCACTGTTACCTGCCGATGGGCGCAGCACCGATAACCAGCCCCAGCGTGAAACTGTCATTGCCGGGCCGCTGTGTGAGTCTGGCGATGTCTTCACCCAACAGGCGGGCGGTGGTCTTGAAACCCGCTTATTGCCGCCAGTGCTGGTGGGGGATTATTTGGTATTCCATGACACCGGCGCTTATGGCTCTTCGATGTCTTCCAACTACAACAGCCGCCCGCTGCTGCCGGAAGTGCTGTTTGAAAACGGTGAGCCTCGCTTGATCCGCCGCCGCCAGACAATTGAAGAATTGATCGGGCTAGAGCTGGTTTAAGCTGCCGGGGCGCGGAGTTGTATTGCGCCCCTCTAATAGCGAAATCAGCTGGCGTAGGGGCCAGGCACCACGGATTCCCGCAGTTTCAGCTCACCGGTAAACGGGGTTAATGGTTGCAGCGCCTCACCCTCGATCAGGCGCAAAGCCTGCGTGATCGCCGCTTCAATCATCGCATCGATCGGCAGATAAACGGTTGATAAGGCCGGTTGCAGGTAAGCGGCGCTGGGTTCATCGTCAAAGCCAAACAGCGAGACATCTTCTGGTAGCCGTTTACCGGCCTGGTGCAGGGCTTTCATTGCGCCGATGGCCATATCATCGTTGCTGGCAAACAGCGCACTGAACGATGCGCCACTGGCCAGCAAAGAGTTACAGCTGTGATGGCCACCCGGCACGCTGCTATCACCGTTGGTGACCAGCACATCCTTAAACTCAATCTGGTGGTGCTCCAGCGCCTGGCGATAACCCGCCAGGCGAGATTGGGCGGTCGGGGTGTCGATCGGCCCGGTAATACAGGCAATCTCATGGTGCCCCTGGCGGATAAGATAATCCACCGCGTTGAAGGCGGCCTGCTGTTGTTCGAAGAACACGCAGCGTTCACGCGCCTGCGGCAGGTCGCGGTTAATCACCATTACGGGCACCGGCAACTCTTCCAGCAGCGCCATCAGCGCATTTTCACTCATAAACCGGGTATACAGGATAATGGCATCGCAGCGGCGATCGGCCAGCAGTTGCACCGCTTGTAATTCATCTTCCGGCGTGTCGTGTCCGTCGGTGACGATCAGGTGCTTGCCGCTGGCTTCGATCAGTTTGGCGGCCTGGCGCAGCAAGCGGCCGAAGTAAGGACCGTCGAAGTTGGAGACCACCAATCCAATGCTGTTAGAGCTTTTATTGGCCAGCGACTGGGCGAGAAAGTTTGGCCGGTAGCCCAGTTCATCCATGGCTTTGAATACCGCATCACGCGTGCTTTTCTTCACCTGGCCGGTGCCATTTAAAACGCGTGAAACCGTGGCTTTGGAAACCCCCGCGCGAATGGAAACATCCAACATGGTGATCATCGATGGCTAACCCCTTTTAACGCCCGCTGCGGCAAATATCGCTCAGTCTAGCATAGGGTTAGCTCCGGTTGTGCTCTGCAATCACCCTGCCGATGGGTTGCCGGGCGGGCAGGGCATAAACGGTGAAAAAGCGCTCGTTCGGGCATAAGGTTTGCTAAACTCCGTCGCGGTTGCCATAACGGGCAGCAGCTCAACAAGTCTGGCGTTTTCAGGGGAAACCAACGTGATCCGTATTGTCCATCTGGCGGACTATCCGCAGCATCAGCAGCAGGTTATTGATTGGCAATGGCAGGCCTTTGGCGGCGATAACAGCCGGGCATTTTTTGCCAGCGTGGTGGCAAGCAGCATGCGTCACGAAGGGTTACCCATTACTTTTATCGCATTACAGGGTGATAAGCCGGTCGGCACCGTGGGGTTGTGGCGCTGTGATTTGATCAGCCGCCAGGATCTGACGCCGTGGCTGGCGGCGCTTTATGTTGAAGAGAACCAGCGCGGCAGCGGGCTGGGGGTGCAGTTGCAGCAATATGTGCAGGAGCACTGCCGCAATGCCGGGTTTGAACAGCTGTATCTGTACGCGGATTTTAGCGGTTATTACGAACGCTACGGCTGGCAGTATATTGGCGATGCGCTGGATTACCCGGATCGCCCGGTGCGCCTTTACACCCGCAGTCTTTCAAACGGCAGCTAGCTGATTAGACTCGTATTACTTCAAGTTGCCTGGGTGTTGGTTGCCCCGTTCGCACCAGTCACATCCTTTAGCTATGCCTCAGGCGACTCTCGGCCCTGCCGCCTGCCGGCAACTCGAATGATTCAGAGTATCGCTGCCATTTGCTCAGTTCTGCTCAAAGACGTTATTGATACTGGCGACCGAATGGCGGCGCACCAGCGTCGGGCTGAACATATTGGTGATTTCTGGCAACGGTTGGCTATTGGCCAGCGCCAGGGCCAGTTCTGCTGCCTGGGTGGCCATGGCTACCACCGGGTAACGGATGGTGGTCAGGCGCGGGCGCAGATAGCGTGAAATCAGCACATCATCAAAACCAATCAGCGAAATCTGGCCGGGTACGTCAACGCTGTTGTCGCTTAGTACCGAAAGCGCCCCGGCGGCCATCGGGTCGTTATAACAGGTGATGGCGGTGAAGTTCTTGCCGCGCCCCAGCAGCTCTGTCATCGCTTGCTCGCCACCCACTTCATCCGGCTCACCGTAGGCGATCAGCTTTTCATCCACCGCGATGCCGTGTTCTTCCAGCGCATCCAGATAGCCCTGCAAGCGGTCTGCAGCGTCGGAAATCTGGTGAGTCGAGCAGATGATGGCAATGCGTTGATGGCCCTGCTGGATCAGATGGCGCGTGGCCAGCCAGGCGCCGTAGCGATCGTCGAGCGCCACGCAGCGTTTCTCAAACCCTGGCAGCGTGCGGTTAATCAACACCATTCCTGGGATCTGACGCATCCAGACGGTCAGCTCATCATCAGTCAATTTCTTGGCATGCACGACCAGCGCGGCGCAGCGGTGGCGAACCAGTTGCTCAATCGCCTGGCGCTCTTTCTCTGCGTTGTGGTAACCGTTGCCAATCAGCAAAAAATTGTGGGTGGCGTAGGCAACCTGCTCCACGGCCTTGACCATAGCCCCGAAGAAGGGGTCGGAGACGTCGGAGACGATCAGGCCAAGGGTTTCGGTGGATTGTTGTGCCAGCGCACGTGCGTTGGCATTGGGGTGATATTGCAGCCCCTCCATGGCGGCCAGTACGGCACTGCGCGAACTTTCGCTGGCTTTGGGGGAGTTGTTTATTACGCGAGATACCGTGGCTACGGAAACACCCGCTAGCCTGGCAACATCCTTAATCGTGGCCATATCTGTCAACACTTCCTGGGTAATCGCTTACATCCCTCAGTTTTGCGGAAAAAATCCGGTGCTGCAAGCGTCGGTATGCATAACTTGTGGGGGCCGTAGCAGTTATTCTCATTTAATTAAAACTTTCGTCTGGATTTGTCCTGCTTGCCGGTACTTTAATCGTCCAAGTTGTAATAACCATGTCTATTCAAGGGGGAATCTACACTGCTGGTTACACTTTGCGCCTGACTGTTGCGATTAGCTGCTGGCGGGGATTTGGCGTGGCGGGGTAAATTGACTGTCCCAGAGGTATTGATTGGTGAGAAATCAACATACTCTGTATGTTGAAGCCATTTTCAATTGCACCAACCTACGCGGATGCGTAGGTTTTTTTGCCTGCTATATAGTATCCTTTCCCCACAATTACTTTGACCCCTCGCTTTTCACGCTATGCCCAAGGGTATAAATATTGAAATTGATAGGGTAATGCTCATCAACCCCAGGGAGAGTGGGATGATATATTCTGTATTGCGTGCGGTGTTTCGCTGGCTGTTTCGTGTCCGTGTGGCAGGTGACGCCAGGCATTTCGAACATCAGAAGCTGTTGATTACCCCCAATCACGTTTCTTTCATGGATGGCGCGTTGCTGGCATTATTCCTGCCGATCAAACCGGTCTTTGCCGTTTACTCCAGCATTTCTGATCGCTGGTTTATGCGTTGGTTAAAACCCTATATCGATTTCGTCCCTCTGGATCCGACCAAACCGATGGCCATCAAGCATCTGGTGCGCATGGTTGAGCAGGGCAGGCCGATCGTGGTGTTCCCGGAAGGGCGTATTACGGTGACGGGCTCGTTGATGAAAATTTACGACGGTGCAGCGTTTATCGCCGCCAAGTCTGGCGCCACCATTGTGCCGGTACGTATCGATGGCCCGGAGTTCAGCCCGTTTGGCCGTATGCGCGGCGTGTTTAAGATCCGTTGGTTCCCACAGACCACGATCAGCATTCTCCCCCGACCACCTTACCAATGCCAGAGGCACCGCGAGCCCGCGATCGACGGGTACTTGCTGGCGACAGACTGCACCAGATCATGATGCAGGCGAGAATGGATACCCTCAAGCCGCAAACCCTGTTCACGGCGCTGCTGGCCGCCCAACATCGCTATGGCCGCAACAAACCCTGCATCGAAGATATCGCGTTCAAGGAAGACAGTTACCAGACGTTGATTAAAAAAGCGTTAGGTGTCAGCCGTATTCTGGAGCGATTTACTGCGCAGGGGGAGCATATCGGTATGTTGCTGCCGAATGCCACCATCACCGCCGCCGCTATTTTTGGTGCTTCGCTGCGGGGCCGTATCCCAGCGATGCTCAATTACACCGCTGGGGTCAATGGGCTGAAAAGCGCGATGACCGCAGCGACGATCAAAACCATAGTGACTTCGCGCCAATTTCTGGAGAAAGGCAAGCTGACGCATCTGCCAGAGCAGGTGCCGGAAGCCAACTGGGTGTATCTGGAGGATTTGAAGGATACCGTTACCCTGGAAGATAAACTGTGGATCCTGCGCCATCTGTTCCAGCCCGAGCGGGCAATGGTGGCACAGCAGCCGGATGATGCAGCGCTGATCCTGTTTACTTCCGGCTCGGAAGGCAACCCGAAAGGGGTGGTGCATTCCCATGCCAGCCTGCTGGCAAACGTGGAGCAGATCCGCACCATTGCGGACTTTACCCCGTTGGATCGCTTTATGTCCTCGCTGCCGCTATTCCACTCTTTTGGCCTGACCGTCGGGCTAATCACCCCGTTGATGACCGGTAGCCGGGTGTTCCTCTACCCGAGCCCGCTGCATTATCGCGTGGTGCCGGAACTGGTGTATGACCGCAACTGCACCGTGTTGTTTGGTACGGCAACTTTCCTGAATAATTACGCGCGTTTCGCTCATCCCTACGATTTTGCCCGCCTGCGCTACGTTGTTGCCGGGGCCGAGAAGCTGGCGGAAAGCACCAAACAGATTTATCAGGACAAATATGGCATCCGTATTCTGGAAGGCTATGGCGTAACCGAGTGTGCACCGGTGGTGTCGATCAACGTCCCTCTCGCAGCGAAGGTGGGTACCGTGGGTCGCATTATGCCGAAGATGGAAGCACGTTTGATCAAGATGGCCGGTATCGACCACGGCGGTCGCCTGCAACTGAAAGGCCCGAACATCATGAAAGGCTATCTGCGTGTTGAACGCCCTGGCGAATTGGAGCCGCCGGTGGCCGAGGATGAAAACGGTGTACTGCAAGCTGGCTGGTACGATACCGGCGATATCGTCACCTTTGACGAGCACGGTTACTGCACCATTCGCGGTCGCGTGAAGCGTTTTGCCAAGCTGGCGGGTGAGATGGTGTCGTTGGAGAGCGTAGAGCAACTGGCATTGCGACTGTCACCGGAAGGGCTGCATGCTGCCACGGTGAAAAGTGACAGCAGCAAAGGTGAAGCGCTGGTATTGTTCACCAGCGACAGCAGCATTACCCGTGAATCCTTGCTACGTGTTGCCCGTGAGCAGGGCACCCCAGAGCTGGCTGTGCCACGCGATATTCGCCTGGTGAAGGCATTGCCATTGCTTGGCAGTGGTAAACCGGATTTTGTTACTTTGCGCCAAATGGCTGAACAGCCGGAGAATGTCTGATGAATGCCACTGATTCCCCCTTGCTGTCACGCTCAATGATCGCCGTGATCTGCGCTCAGTTCCTTTCGGCATTCGGCGATAACGCGCTGCTGTTTGCCACCCTGGCGTTGATCAAACAGCAAATGTATCCCGACTGGAGCCAGCCGATACTGCAAATGGCTTTCGTTGCCACCTATATCATCCTGGCCCCCTTTGTGGGTCATATCGCCGACAGCTTCTCCAAAGGGCGCGTAATGATGGTGGCTAACGGGCTCAAGCTTGCCGGGGCACTGGTGATTTGCTTCGGGTTGAACCCGTTCCTGGGTTACAGTCTGGTTGGGGTCGGGGCTGCCGCCTACTCACCGGCTAAATACGGCATTCTTGGTGAAATCACCAGTGGTGAAAAGCTGGTGAAGGCTAACGGCCTGATGGAGGCTTCCACTATTGCCGCCATCCTGGTGGGATCGGTAGCGGGTGGGCTGCTGGCGGATTGGCATATTGTGGCCGCTCTGGTGGTTTGTGCCCTGGTTTATGGGGGCGCAGTGGTGGCTAACTTTTATATTCCGCGTTTACCTGCTGCGCACAAAGTGGATTCCTGGCACCCACTGGCCATGGGCCGCAGCTTCTTCAATGCCTGTAGGGTGTTGTGGCGTGATGGCCAGACGCGTTTCTCCCTGATCGGCACCAGCCTGTTCTGGGGGCCGGGGTAACCTTGCGCTTCCTGCTGGTGCTGTGGGTGCCGGTGGCTCTGGGTATTACCGATAACGCTACTCCCACCATGCTCAATGCCATGGTGGCGATAGGGATCGTCGTTGGGGCCGGGGCGGCGGCGCGTTTTGTGACGCTGGAAACGGTCAAGCGCTGTATGCCTGCCGGGATCCTGATTGGGGTTGCGGTGGCCTTCTTCGCGGTGCAGACCAGCATGCTGAATGCTTATGGTGTCTTGTTGGTGATCGGTGTGCTTGGCGGGTTCTTCGTGGTGCCGCTGAATGCGTTGCTGCAAGAGCGGGGTAAACGTTCTGTCGGGGCTGGTAACGCTATTGCGGTGCAGAATCTGGGTGAGAACACCGCGATGTTGCTGATGCTTGGCCTCTATTCTCTGGTGGTCAAAATGGGCGTGCCGGTGGTCGGTGTGGGTATTGGTTTTGGCGTGGTGTTCGCTATTGCCATCACCGTGCTCTGGGTATCCCAGTTCCGTTCAAAAGCCTGATATATTTCAGCTAATTCCCTCAAACTGCCCTCTCCCAGCGGGAGAGGGAACCGAACATGACCGGGTTTTATCCCCGTGATGACTCCCAAACTCTGTACCTCCTCCCTCTGCTTTGGGGCTGAGGGAGAATGGCTGGGTTTTAGGGGGCTGGAATGGTAAAGCGGGTGTGGATCTCTTCCAGTGCCTGCAAGACTTCTTCATCCAGCACTACATCAAAGCTGTCAATATTGGTCTTCAACTGTTCCAGGGTAGTCGCACCCAGCAGCGTGCTTGCCACAAAAGGTTGCTGGCGCACAAAAGCCAATGCCATCTGCGAAGGATCCAGACCGTGTTTTTTCGCCAGCGCCACGTAGGCGGCTATCGCCAATTGGCTCTGCTCAGAAGAATAGCGGGTAAAGCGACTGAACAGGGTGTTACGTGCCCCGGCCGGTTTGGCACCGTTAAGGTATTTACCGGACAGGGTGCCGAAAGCCAGACTGGAATAGGCCAATAATTCGATGCCTTCGTGCTGGCTGATCTCCGCCAGACCAATCTCAAAACTGCGGTTCAGCAGGCTGTATGGGTTCTGGATCGAGACGATGCGTGGCAGCTCATGCTTTTCCGCTAATTGCAGGTAGCGCATCACGCCCCATGGCGTTTCGTTGGACACCCCGATATAGCGGATCTTACCGGCACGTACCTGCTCGGTTAGCGCTTCCAGGGTTTCCAGCAGAGTAATGGTGGCTTTCTCATCGGTGTACTGGTAGTTCAGCTTGCCAAAGCAGTTGGTGGTTCGCTGTGGCCAATGCAATTGATAGAGATCGAGATAATCGGTATTCAGCCGTTTCAGGCTGGCGTCTAATGCGGCACGGATATTTTTGCGATCCAGCGCTTGCTGTGGGCGGATACCGCTGTCATTTCCGCGTATCGGCCCTGAGACCTTGCTCGCCAGCACGATTTTATCGCGGTTGCCGCGCGCCTTGATCCAACTGCCGATGTACTGCTCTGTCAGCCCCTGCGTTTCCGGGCGGGGCGGTACCGGGTACATTTCTGCGGTATCGATCAGGTTGACGCCAGCGGCTAATGCATAATCCAGTTGCGCGTGGGCATCGGCTTCACTGTTTTGCTCGCCAAAAGTCATGGTGCCCAGTCCCAGCACGCTCACTTCTAAAGAACTGTGGGGAATACGGTGGTATTGCATTAACGGCCTTCCTTCAATGTTAGCGCTAAAACAGAAGCCAGAGATCCAACGGCGTAAACGCCTTTCTTGACTATAACCAAGCGAAGAGGATGGTGAAAGCGGATTCTAACTGCTTGATGGTATAGGCGGGCAGTGCCCCTGAGGGGGATCCATCAGGGGCAGGAAACTGGAATTAGCGTTCGATAACCTGAGAAACCTGATCGCCGTTGATCTGACGGCTATTGCCGTTCTCATCTTTATAGCTGATCAGGCCGGTGTCTTTATCGATCTGTGGTTTCCCCTGGGTCAGGATCATATTGCCATCTTTGGTTGCCATAACATAGTCGCTGGAACATCCTGTTAATCCGGCCACCATAATCAGTGCGGAAAGCGTCATTATCCATTTGTTCATCGTGCACACCTTATATGCATAGAATAATCATCTTTTGAGAGTAGCAAACTATGTAAAAAACGACCTTAAGATGAATCCCATCTGTCTAAGAGAAAATAACACTAAAAATAGGGCATACAGAATATGCCCCGGAGTGGGTCAATCAGCGCTGTGGCTCTTTTTGCCGCGTATCAGGTTAAGTGCTTCAACCGACATTGAGAAGAACATCGCGAAGTAGATGTAACCTTTCGGGATATGGATCTGGAAGCTTTCCAGCATCAACGTGAAGCCCACCAGGATCAGGAACGCCAATGCCAGCATTTTGACTGAAGGATGGCGGTTGACGAACTCACCGATTGGCCGGGCGGCAAACATCATCACGCCCACCGCGATCACGACTGCGGCCATCATGATAAACAGATGATCCGACAGGCCTACGGCGGTGATCACCGAATCCAGGCTGAAGATGATATCCAGCAACATAATCTGCACGATGGCACCGAAGAAACTGCTGACTTTGGTGTGAAGTTCTTCTCCTGAGCCTTCGATCGTTTCATGGATCTCTTTACTGGCCTTCCAGATCAAGAACAGCCCCCCAGCAGCAGGATCAAATCACGGGCAGAGACATTGTGATCCATCACGGTAAATAACGGTTGGGTCAAGCGGATCACCCAGGCGATCGAGGCCAGCAATGCCAGACGCATCAGCATGGCAGCCGCCAGACCGATACGGCGTGCCTTGTTCTGCTGTGCTTTCGGCAGTTTGGCCACCACCAGCGAGAGGAAAATAATGTTATCGATACCCAACACGATCTCAAGAATGGTTAGCGTACCTAACGCTAACCAGGCATTGGGATCCACAATCCATTCAAACATTGCCTGGAACACCTCAAGGAAAATAAAGCCGGATTATACGCATTTATTGAGAGGCTGGTACTGTTACCTAAACGCGGGGTAAACAGAGCTGCATTTCATACGTTTAGAACTAGACAAAATATTAAATAGAAAAATGCCGCGCCAATAGTGCCCCTGTGAAGTTCTTTTTCAGATAGAAACCGCGCGGCAGAGTCAGGATGGGTTGGCCCTGTTCGCCAATCGCTTCGGTCAGCGCTTTGTTATTGGCCGCCTTGGGCCGAAGTTGCAGCACTTCACCATGGCGTGCGGTGATACGTTCAACCTGGCCAAGAACGATAAGGTCCATCAGCTCTTCCCAATCGCGGCGTAGCATATCCTCTTCTTCCCGATTGGGCTGCCATAACAACGGCGAGCCAATGCGCCGCTGTGCCAGAGGAATTTGCCGCTCACCTTCAACCGGGATCCACAGCACGCGCGCCAGCTTGTGGCGCACATGGCTGCTCTCCCAGGTCACACCGCTGTTGCCGGTTAAAGGTGCCACACAGACAAAGGTGGTTTCCAGTGGTTTCCCGGCAGCGTCGATCGGGATGGTTTTCAACTCGATCCCCAGCTCGGGGAAATCCTGTTCCGGCTTGCTGCCCGCCATGGCGCCCAGATACAACTCCAGCAGCATGCCCACCCAGCCTTTATCACGCTTCAAATCCTTGGGGATAGCGATTTGCGCACGCGCCGCAAGCTCCCCGAGATTAAAACCGGCTAACGCCTGCGCACGTTCGAATAGCTGCTGCTCATTTTCTGGCGCAAGAGGAAGTGAGGACAAACACACCATAAATCAAGCCCATGAATTCTGGTTAAAAAACACACTGTATTTACTCACAGCCAAAAGTACCGGCGTGAGGTTGGGGAAAAGAATAATAGTAGCATGATTTTGCATGACTTTTTTCATCCGTGCCAGATGCGAAACGTTTTCAGTTTGCGTTTGTGCACGAATAGCCACCGACAATAAACAGGATCTTACACCTATTTATCCACAGATTTATGGGATAACCCAATTTTTACCGATCACTGGTTTGATTTACAGCCTTGACGCGGGGCTTTTTTGCGAATTTGGCGGTTTTATGCCTAACTCGGACGGATAATCTGTGGATAAAAACTGCGTTGGTGGATCTTTCGCCAGACAAAGATCCAAAGCGTGCACAGATCACATTTTCACCCTGTTCATAACTGGTTTTATAGGGTTAATTAATTGAATTTAAATATTAAATTTAATAATGAAAAAACAGGGGTTTTTAGGTTCAGCAGAGTTTTACCGGCTTATCCCTTGAGTTCTTCACACACCTATCCACAGAAAAAGTGAATAAAACCCGTCTGAAATATCGCGACATGTTTATAACTTTGCCATTATCTGTGAGTTATCCCAATGTTATCCGGGCCGAGGTGCCGCAAAGCAGTGGTTTACCGCCTGTAGCTTGTGTGAAACAATCAGGTTATCAATACGAATTTATGCTTATCGAGGTAGTCCGGTGATCGATGATGATGGCTACCGCCCGAATGTTGGTATCGTAATCTGTAATCGTCAGGGGCAGGTCTTATGGGCCCGCCGTTACGGTCAGCACTCCTGGCAGTTTCCCCAAGGGGGATCAACCCTGGAGAAACGCCTGAGCAAGCGATGTACCGTGAGCTGTTCGAAGAGGTGGGTTTGAGTAAAAAGGATGTGCGTATCCTGGCCTCAACCCGCAACTGGTTGCGTTATAAATTGCCAAAACGTTTGGTGCGTTGGGACACAAAGCCGGTTTGTATCGGCCAAAAGCAGAAATGGTTTCTGCTGCAGTTAATGTGCAATGACGCGGATATCAATATGCAACGTAGCAGTACGCCGGAGTTTGACGGTTGGCGTTGGGTGAGCTTTTGGTATCCGGTGCGTCAGGTGGTGTCGTTCAAACGCGATGTCTACCGCCGGGTCATGAAAGAATTTGCCGCCACCGTTATGCCAATGCAGGAACAGGCAGCGCAGCGGCAAAACCCCGCTTATCGCCGAAAAAGAGGTTAAGTCAAACGGACTATGCTCACGCGCTTGCGAGAAATTGTTGAGAAAGTGGCCGCGGCGGCCAGTCTGACAGATGCGCTGGATCTTTTGGTCAATGAAACCTGTCTGGCGATGGATACCGAAGTCTGCTCCATTTATCTGGCAGATAACGACCGCCGTTGTTACTACCTGATGGCGACGCGGGGGTTGAAAAAACCGCGTGGGCGAACTATTGCCCTGGCCTTCGACGAAGGTGTCGTAGGCCTGGTGGGGCGTAAGGCTGAGCCGATCAACCTGGCCGATGCGCAAAGCCATCCCAGCTTCAAATATATTCCGCAGGTTAAAGAGGATCGTTTTCGATCCTTCCTCGGGGTACCGATTATCCACCGCCGTCAACTGCTTGGCGTTTTGGTGGTGCAGCAACGCGAGCTGCGTCAGTTTGACGAAAGTGAAGAGTCCTTCATGGTTACCCTGGCCACGCAAATGGCCGGGATCCTTTCGTTATCACAGCTCAACGCCATTTTTGGTCAGTATCGCCAGACCCGCATCCGAGCGCTGGCGGCTTCACCTGGGGTTGCGGTAGCGGAAGGCTGGCAAGATAGCAGCCAACCTTCTCTCGATCAGGTCTACAGGGCGTCTACGCTGGATACCGTCAGCGAGCGTGAGCGCCTCACCCAGGCATTGGAAGAAGCCGGGGCCGAGTTCCGCCGTTTCAGCAAACGCTTCTCCGCCAGCTCGCAAAAGAGAGCGCGGCGATCTTCGATCTCTATTCTCACCTGCTCAACGATGCCCGCCTCAAGCGTGAACTGTTTGCGGAAATAGACGCCGGTTCGGTGGCGGAATGGGCGGTAAAACAGGTGATTGAAGCCTTTGCCGCCCAGTTTGCCACTCTGCAAGACACCTATATGCGTGAGCGAGCCAGCGATCTGCGTGCGCTCGGGCAGCGTCTGTTATTCCATCTTGACGACACCACCCAGGGGGCAACCCAATGGCCAGCCCGTTTTGTGCTGGTGACCGATGAACTGACTGCAACCCTGCTGGCGGAATTGCCACGGGATCGTCTGGCTGGCGTGGTGGTACGGGACGGTGCCGCCAACTCTCACGCCGCGATCCTGGTGCGGGCCATGGGGGTGCCGACGGTGATGGGGGCAGATATCCAGCCCACATTACTGGCCCAGCGGATGCTGATTGTTGACGGCTATCGTGGCGAGCTGCTGGTGGATCCGGAACCGGTTCTGGTGCAGGAATATCAACGCCTGATCAGCGAAGAGCTGGAACTCAGCAAGCTGGCAGAAGATGACGTTGAACAGCCGGCAGAATTGAAAAGCGGCGAGCGAGTCCAGGTGATGCTGAACGCTGGCCTGAGCCCAGAGCACGAGCAATTGCTCGGCGGGCGGGTTGACGGCGTTGGTCTGTATCGCACCGAGATCCCGTTCATGCTGCAAAGCGGCTTCCCTTCGGAAGAGGAGCAGGTGGCGCAATATCAGGGCATGCTGCAACTGTACCCGCACAAGCCGGTAACGCTGCGCACGCTGGATATTGGCTCAGACAAGCAACTGCCTTATATGCCGATCAGCGAAGAGAACCCCTGCCTCGGCTGGCGCGGGATCCGTATTACGCTCGACCAGCCGGAAATCTTCCTGATCCAGGTGCGTGCGATGCTGCGTGCCAATGCAGGCACCGGCAATCTGGGGATCCTGTTGCCGATGATCACCAGCCTGGAAGAGGTCGATGAAGCCAAGCGTCTGATCGACCGCGCCGGGCGAGAAGTTGAAGAGATGCTGGGGTATGAAATTCCCAAGCCGCGCATTGGCGTCATGCTGGAAGTGCCGTCGATGATCTTCCTGATCCCCTACCTGGCCGCGCGCGTAGATTTTATCTCGGTAGGCACCAACGATCTGACCCAGTATCTGCTGGCAGTCGATCGTAATAACACCCGTGTTGCCTCGCTTTACGACAGCCTGCACCCAGCCATGTTGCAGGTGCTGAAACTGATTATCGATCAGGGGACGGCGGCAGGGCTACAGGTCAGCTTATGCGGTGAGCTGGCTGGCGATCCTATGGGGGCTCTGCTATTAGTGGGAATGGGCTATCGTAATCTGAGTATGAACGGGCGCAGTGTGGCACGTATCAAATACCTGCTGCGGCATATCGAGTTAGCCGATGCGCAAACTCTTGCTCAACGGGTATTGAGTGCTCAGATGACCACTGAGGTTCGCCATCAGGTGGCGGCATTTATGGAGCGTCGCAGCATGGGGGGTTAATTCGTGGTGGCCGTTGATACGGATTTTTTTACAGAACTTTTCCCAGCAGGCAAACCCGGACCAGGTTAAGCCTATGATATGATGCGCAACCTCAATGCGATGTCCCATTAGATGGGTTTTTCAACGCGTTTGGCACCTGCCGCCCCCAGATGGGGAAGAATAAATAGACATGTTGTGGTGATAGATGAGCAATAGCTACCTGGCGTTTCCCAAGTTTGATCCGGTGATTTTTTCTATTGGCCCGGTTTCTTTGCACTGGTACGGCCTGATGTATCTGGTTGGCTTTGTTTTTGCTATGTGGCTAGCGGTACGACGTGCTAACAAACCAGGCAGTGGCTGGACCAAGGACGAGGTGGAAAACCTGCTGTATGCCGGTTTCCTGGGGGTGTTTGTTGGGGGGCGCGTAGGCTACGTACTGTTCTACAACCTGCCGCTGTTCCTGGATAATCCGCTCTATCTGTTTAAAGTCTGGGATGGCGGCATGTCGTTCCACGGCGGCCTGATGGGCGTGATCCTGGTGATGTTCTGGTTTGCCCGCCGCACCAAGCGCACCTTCTTCCAGGTTTCTGATTTTATCGCTCCGTTGATCCCGTTTGGTCTGGGCGCAGGCCGTTTGGGCAACTTTATCAACGGCGAACTTTGGGGCCGTGTTACTACCGACACGCCTTGGGCGATGCTGTTCCCTGGTTCGCGCACGGAGGATATCTCCATTGCCGCCGCCGATCCCAGCCTGCTGCCTCTGCTGAACCAATACGGCGTATTGCCACGTCACCCGTCACAGCTGTATGAGCTGGTGCTGGAAGGCATCGTGCTGTTTATCATTCTGAACCTGTTTATCCGCAAGCCACGCCCGATGGGGGCAGTCTCGGGCCTGTTCCTGATTGGCTATGGCGCCTTCCGCATTATCGTGGAAGCCTTCCGCCAGCCGGATGCTCAGCTTGGCCTGTTTGAAGGCGCTATCAGCATGGGGCAAATTTTGTCCGTCCCGATGGTGATCGCCGGCATTATTATGATGGTCTGGGCGTACCGCCGCCGTCCACAGCAACAATTGTCGTGAGGAAACATGAAACAGTATCTGGATTTGATGAACAAAGTGCTCACCGAGGGCACCCCTAAAGCCGACCGTACCGGCACTGGCACGTTGTCGATTTTCGGCCACCAGATGCGTTTCAACCTGCAGGAAGGTTTCCCGCTGGTCACCACCAAGAAATGTCACCTGCGTTCAATTATTCATGAACTGCTGTGGTTCCTGAATGGGGAGACCAATGTGGCCTATCTGCGTGAAAACAAAGTGACCATCTGGGATGAATGGGCCGATGAAAACGGCGATTTGGGCCCGGTTTACGGCAAGCAATGGCGCGCGTGGGGCGCGGCAGACGGTCGCCAGATTGACCAGTTAAGCACTGTTCTGCAACAGCTTAAGCAGGATCCGGACTCACGCCGTATCATCGTTTCTGCCTGGAACGTGGGTGAGCTGGATCAGATGGCATTGGCACCTTGCCACGCCTTCTTCCAGTTCTACGTGGCAGATGGCAAGCTCTCCTGCCAGCTGTATCAGCGTTCCTGTGATGTGTTCCTGGGCCTGCCGTTCAATATTGCCAGCTATGCGTTATTGGTGCATATGATGGCGCAGCAGTGCGATTTGGACGTGGGTGATTTTGTCTGGACCGGCGGGGATACCCATCTGTACAGCAACCACATGGAGCAGACACAACTGCAATTAACGCGTGAACCGCGCCCGTTGCCGCAACTGGTGATCAAGCGCAAGCCCGCGTCGCTGTTTGATTACCGTTTTGATGATTTTGAGATTGAAGGCTACGATCCGCACCCGCCGATCAAGGCTCCAGTCGCTATCTGATTCTGCAAAGATCACCAATTGCCAAGGCTCAGCATTCGCTGGGCCTTAATTTTTACGCTTCTGCGTCAATGTGCGAAGCCGCATGCAATTTTCCCCGCTTTGTTGCCCGCCAGATAAAAACTTTGCTCAGGGTTTTCCAACCTGGGTAAAGGTTGCTGCCGCTGATCGCCCAGGCACTTTACACTCGCCCAATGAACAGACATCAAGATACCCTTTATCGCCAGCAGGGTCTGACGCTGATTGAGTTGCTGGTCGTGATGGTGTTAGTCGCCATGCTGACCTCCTGGGGCATTAGCCAGTGGCAACACTATCAGCAGACGCTACGCCTGGAGCAGACGGCCCAGCAACTGCTGGCATTCTTGACGCGCCTCCAGGCCGATGCCAACTGGCGTAACCGTAATGCGTTGCTGTGGTTTCGGCCAGGGGAGCCTTGGTGCGTAGGTAGCGGTACGCCGGTAGCGGCTTGTAATGAGCAGGCAGATTGGGTGTTTACACCAGAACTGGCGGGCGTGGAACTGCAAGACTTTACCCAAAAGGATATGGGGTTTTATGGCGTGCGTAATAATGCGCAGGCCGGGCATATCTTGCTGAGCAACCCGGCAGGGCGAATACGCCTGGTGCTGTCCGCTAAAGGGCGGTTGCGGCTGTGTAGCGAGGAGACTGTGATTCGGAGCGTGGCGTTATGCCAGCCTTAGAACAGGGTTTTACCCTGCCGGAAGTGATGCTGGCGATGACTTTTGGCAGCCTGATTGCTCTGGCGGCGGCAAAAACGTTACCTGTCCTGAGCCAACAAACGGCTGATGCGGGCCGCCATTACCGCTTGGAACTGGTGCTGCGCCAACTGGCGTTTGGTATTGAAAAGGATCTGCGGCGCAGGGGTTTTTGCGCCGGAGATTGCCAGGGGCAGCCATTATCCATTGGTAACGCCGCAGGTGAAGCACCGGGCAGTTGCGTAATTGTGGCCTTCGATCTTAACCGTAACGGGCGCTGGGAAAAGGCCGGGGATGCAGAGTATTTCGGTTATCGCCTGCGGGCTGGCGCTTTGGAGGGGCAGCGCGGAGTGACGCAGTGCAGCGGTCCTGGCTGGGAGCGTTTACTCGATCAAGAAGAAGTGTTGATTGACGCTTTCAGCGTCAAGCCAATAGCCGGTAACGAAGGGCGCTCAGTGGTGTTAATAAGCTTGAGTGGGCGCTCGACGGTAAGGAAACATATACAGCAACGCCTGGAGTGGGCGGTTGGTATGGAGGGGCCATGACTATGCATAGGCAGCATGGGGGCAGCACGCTGGCAGCGGTTATGCTGATGCTGGTTATGGGGTTGATGCTGCTCACGGCCCAGCAACGCCAATTAGACAGCGCATTGTTACTGGTTGCCGATCGTCAACACTACCTGAAAGCCTATAACCAGGCAGCCTCTGGATTAAGTTGGGGATTGGCACAATCTTGGCCACGAGGTTCTTTGCAGGCCACCAGTTGGTATTGCCTGCAACAAAGCAGCGATGCCTTGCAGACCTGCGCCCGGCTCTCCTCGCGTAGTGGCGTTGTGGTGGTGCGTGGGGCTGGAGAAATAGCAGGAGCAGAGCCTGTATGGTTATATCAGTTGGCAACGGAGGCCCCTGGGGATGGCAGTATTAAACTTACGGTGCAGAAAGGCGGTTGGCTGGATTTCTGCCCGGAAAAGCGAGCCACTGATTGTGATGATTAAACCGGGCGGCGGTTCACATCAACGGGGCTTTAGCCTGCCTGAGGTATTGATTGCGGCATTGTTGTTCGCTGTGTCACTGCTGGGGCTGTTACAATATCATCAGGTTTTGTTGCAGGCGTTTCAACGGCAATGGCAATACCGACAGGCTTGGTCGTTGGCGCACCAGCAACTGGAAATGTTCAGTGCCGGTTCGCAAACACCGACCCTTGTTTTAACGTTGCCACCCAATTGGTCGAGTGAAGTTGAAACTCACAATGCAGAAACTTCGTGCTTGCGGCGCACGGTCAGGATACAAACGCCATTACGCCAACAGATTGAACTTAGCCGGTGGTATTGTCACCGGTAGCCGATCTCCTGGGGATGATGGTGTGGGATATATGAAATATATTTAGTTCAATCGGTTATTTTTGCTCCTCCTCCGTAGGGAGAGGGGTGAAAATAATCACAGAAGCAACAGACTTGGCACTTCTTGGCATTAGTGAACGGCATTAGCCAGCAGCAGGTACTTTTACGGTTCAAAGGAGCCCCATGTTTACGGTTTATCATTCTAATCAGTTGGACTTGCTGAAAACGCTGACCAGCGCGCTGATAGCCAGAGAGCCCTTGGCCGATCCATTCCAACAGGAAGTGGTGCTGGTACAAAGCCCCGGCATGGCGCAGTGGCTACAGATGCAACTGGCCGAACAGTTTGGTATTGCCGCGAATATTATTTTCCCGCTGCCCGCCAGCTTTATCTGGGACATGTTTACCAAGGTCTTACCGGGGATCCCCAAAGAGAGCGCTTTTAGCAAAGACGCCATGACCTGGAAGTTGATGTGGCTGCTGCCAGAGATGCTGACACTGCCTGAATTTGCCCCGTTGCAGCATTACCTGACCGATGATGGTGACAAACGCAAGATCCACCAGCTTGCCGGGCGCGTTGCCGATCTGTTTGACCAATATCTGGTTTACCGCCCGCTGTGGCTGGAAAGTTGGCAGCGTGGGGAACGGATAGAAGGATTGGCTGAGGCCCAACGATGGCAAGCCCCCTTGTGGCATCGGCTGGTGGAGTACACCCATGAGCTGAACCAGCCGGAATGGCACCGTGCCAACTTATATCGGCGTTTTATCAGCACGTTGGAAGCCGCCCCTCAATGCCCGGCCGGTTTGCCGCCACGCGTATTTATCTGCGGTATTTCCGCCTTGCCCCCCATTTACCTGGAAGCGCTGCAGGCCTTGGGCAAGCATATCGATATCCACCTGATGTTTACCAATCCTTGCCGGTATTACTGGGGCGATATTCAGGATTATGCTTTTCTGGCCCGTTTGCAGAGCCGTAAACGCCGCCACTACCATCAGGCGCAGGAAAAAGGGTTATTCCGCCAGCCTGAACAGGCCGCTCAACTGTTTGATGCCGAAGGTGAACAGCAACTGAGTAACCCGCTATTGGCCTCATGGGGCAAGCTGGGGCGCGACCATCTGTATCTGCTTTCTCAAATGGAAGGCGTGCAGGAAGTGGACGCCTTTGTCGATATCCCGGCGGATGGCCTGCTGCATGCCATTCAGCACGACATGCTGGAGTTGGAAGACCATGCGGTGATCGGCACCACGCCGGAAACCCTGGAGCGCAGTGACAATAAGCGCCTGCTGGATCCGCAGGATCGCTCGCTCAGCCTGCATGCCTGCCACAGCCCGCAGCGCGAAGTCGAAGTGTTGCACGATCAACTGCTGGCGATGCTGGCAGAAGACCCACAACTGACCGCGCGCGACATCATTGTGATGGTGGCAGATATCGACAGTTATACCCCCTATATACAAGCGGTGTTTGGCAACGCGCCTGCCGGGCGCTACCTGCCGTTTGCCATTTCCGATCGCAAGGCGCGCCAGGCGCACCCTGCGCTGCAGGCGTTTATCTCATTGCTGGATTTGCCACAAAGCCGTTTCACCTCAGAGCAGGTGTTGGCGCTGTTGGACGTGCCTGCGCTGGCAGCCCGTTTCTCTATACAGGAACAGGGGCTTAGCCTGTTGCGTCACTGGACCGGTGAGGCAGGGGTGCGCTGGGGGCTGGATGATGACAATGTGCGCGAGCTGAGCCTGCCAGCCACCGGCCAGCATACCTGGCGATTTGGCATCACGCGCATGTTGTTGGGGTACGCGATGGACAGCAACGTCGGTGATTGGCAGGGGTGTTGCCCTACGATGAATCGAGCGGGCTGGTTGCCGAGCTGGCTGGGCAACTGGCCGATCTGCTGGCCCAGCTCAGCCGCTGGCGGCAGATATTGAGTGAACAACGGCCGCTGGCCGAGTGGCTACCGCTGTGCCGTCAATTACTCAATACCTTCTTTAAAACAGACAGCGAAACGGAAGAGGCGTTGGCGCTGATCGAAGAGCAGTGGCAAAAAGTCGCCAACTTTGGTCTGGAGGCCCATTATCCTGATACCGTACCACTGACGCTATTGCGTGATGAGCTGGCCGCACGGCTTGATCAGCAACGTATCAGCCAGCGCTTTCTCGCTGGCCAGATCAACTTCTGTACCCTGATGCCTATGCGCTCCATCCCGTTCAAAGTGGTTTGCCTGCTGGGGATGAACGACGGCGTTTATCCCCGCACTTTGCCGCCGCTTGGTTTTGATCTGATGGCGCAGCAGATCAAACGGGGCGATCGCAGTCGCCGTGACGATGACCGCTATCTGTTCCTGGAAGCTCTCCTCTCAGCGCAGCAGAGGCTCTATATCAGTTTTATCGGCCGTTCTATTCAAGACAACAGCCAGCGCTATCCTTCGGTGCTGGTCACAGAATTGCTTGAGTATCTGGAGCAAAGTTATTGCCTGCCAGGTGATGAGGCACTTGATGCAGATAGCAGTGGGCGCAGAGTGGGGGAGCACCTGCTTAAACATCATGCCCGCATGCCGTTTGCCACCGAAAATTTCCTGCCGGGCAGTGAAGAGCAAAGCTATGCGGCAGAATGGCTACCGGCTGCAGATGGGCGGGGGCTGCGCACCCGGCGTTCAATCAGCCGCTGGCAATGGAAGAGAAAACGCAAGTATCCCTTGATGAACTGCTGCGTTTCTATCGCCATCCGATCCGGGCTTTTTCCAGCTCCGCCTGGGGGTCAACTTTATTCTGGAAGAAACCGACCTGCCGGAAGAAGAGCCCTTCACGCTGGATAATCTCAGCCGTTATCAGTTCAACAGCCAACTGTTGAATACCTTGATAGAAGGGGAGGATGCCACCCGGTTGTATCAACGGGTCCGGGCAGCCGGTGGATTACCTTACGGTGCTTTTGGCGAGATTTACTGGCAAACGCAGCAGGAAGAGATGGCGGAATTGGCCGAACAGGTGCGTGAACAGCGTCTGGAGAATGGCAGTCTGGAACTGGATATCGATATTGCAGGTATGCGTATTACCGGTTGGATGCATCAGGTTCAGCAGGATGGCCTGCTGCGTTGGCGCCCCGCGACCCTATCCGCGGTAGACGGTATTTTGCTCTGGCTGGAGCATCTGGTGTATTGCTGTGCCGGTGGTACAGGGGAAAGCCGCATGTTTGGCCGCAAGAATTCCGCCTGGCGTTTTGCTGCACTCCCTTCAGCCCAGGCCCATGAGCAGTTGGCTGAACTGGTTACCGGTTACCAGCGCGGGTTGTCACAACCATTAATGCTGCTGAATAAAAGCGGCTGGGCGTGGCTGAGCCAGTGCTATCAGGCCCAAACGCAGCAGATTGACTGGGATGAAGAAGTGCAGGCCAAAGCCCGTGCCAAGCTGTTGCAAACCTGGCAGGGGGACCAGCGCATACCAGGGGAAGGTGAAGACCCTTACATCCAGCGCGTTTTCCGGCAAATGGATAATATTTATCTTGGGCAAATTCTGGACGAAACAGAGCGTTACCTGCTACCAGTAGCACGCAATAACCTGGGGTAACAATCCCTTGGTGGTACTGGCTGGAGGGAGGTGATAAAAATAAACGCGTTTATATCCGTCATACGTCAAGTTGCATGTGCGTTGCTGCCCTCCTGCAACTTGAATTATTTAGGGTATATACTCAACTAACGGGGTGAAATCCGGTCTTACATAACGTACAGGTATATACCCGTCGTCTTTCAGGCTGCCGTCCGGTGAGTAGCTTGAAACCATAGGTCAGGTTGAGTATTGAAACTGCAGTGTTTGGTATTTAAACCGTATTTGGCATCAGCTTTCAGTTGTGTCGTTTTGCATTAGGTCATCAACGTCAGGGATTTGGCGTGGTGGCAAAAGAATAGGGGTTCATTTTGGATATGCGCAGACAGTTGGCCCGCATTACCGGGTTAGTATTGTTGGTTATGTTTTGGGTTCCGTTAAGCTGGGCTGCACAGGAATGGCAACCTCTGGCGGAAAAGATCAATAAAAGCGAGCACGATCCGCGCCAATACCAGGCGATCAAGCTCGCCAACGACATGACAGTGTTGCTGGTTTCTGATCCGCAGGCTCCGAAATCTTTGGCTGCCCTGGCGCTGCCGGTAGGCTCACTGGAAGATCCCAATAGCCAGCTTGGCCTGGCTCATTACCTTGAGCATATGGTGCTGATGGGTTCCAAACGCTATCCAGAGCCCGAGAATCTTTCTGAATTTTTGAAAAAACATGGCGGTAGCCACAATGCCAGCACGGCCTCTTATCGCACCGCTTACTATCTGGAAGTGGAGAACGACGCGCTTGAACCGGCAGTTGATCGCATGGCTGACGCTATTGCCGAGCCGATACTGGATACCGGCAATGCCGATCGTGAACGTAACGCGGTAAATGCGGAATTGACGATGGCGCGTTCCCGCGACGGTATGCGCATGGCGCAGGTTGGGGCAGAAACGCTGAACCCGGCTCACCCCAGCGCACGCTTTTCCGGCGGTAACCTCGAAACCCTGAAGGATAAACCGGGCAGCAAACTGCATGATGAATTGGTCGCATTTTACCAGCGCTACTATTCCGCCAACCTGATGAAGGGCGTGATATACAGCAACCAACCATTAGCGGAACTGGCAGAGTTGGCGGCTAAAACCTTTGGGCGCATACCGAATCATGATGCACAGGTGCCACCAATTACAGTGCCGGCGGCCACCGCCGATCAGCAGGGCATCATCATCCACTACGTACCGGCTCAGCCGCGTAAGCAGTTGAAAATCGAATTCCGTATCGATAACAACAGCGCCGAGTTCCGCAGTAAAACCGATACCTATATCAGCTATCTGATTGGTAATCGTAGCAAGAATACGCTGTCAGACTGGTTACAGAAGCAAGGGTTGGCTGATGCGATTAATGCCGGTGCCGATCCCATGGTGGATCGTAACGGGGGCGTTTTCACTATCAGCGTTTCTCTGACCGATAAGGGTCTGGCAGAGCGTGACAAGGTGGTTGCTGCAGTCTTCAACTATCTGCAAATGCTGCGTAGCGAAGGCGTTAAACAAAGCTATTTTGATGAGATAGCCCACGTACTGAACCTGGATTTCCGCTATCCGTCGATTACCCGCAATATGGATTACATCGAGTGGCTGGTGGATACCATGCTGCGTGTGCCGGTTGAGCATACGTTGGATGCCCCTTATCTGGCCGATCGTTACGATCCCAAAGCCATTGAGGAACGTCTGGGCCAAATGACGCCACAGAATGCCCGTGTCTGGTTTGTCAGCCCGAATGAACCCCACAATAAAACGGCTTACTTTGTTGATGCGCCCTATCAGGTAGAAAAAATCACCCCGGAGCGCTTCGAGAAATGGCAGCAGTTGGCCAAGGGGCTCCAGCTGTCTTTGCCTGGGTTGAACCCTTATATCCCGGATAGCTTTGCCCTGAACAAGCCTTCGCATGAGTTTACCAAGCCGGAGATGGTGGTGAACCAACCTGGGTTGCGGGTGTTGTATATGCCCAGCCGCTATTTTGCCGATGAACCCAAGGCTGATGTGACCGTAGCGTTCCGTAACGCCAAAACCATGGATTCTGCCCGTAATCAGGTGCTGTTCTCGTTGATGGATTATCTGGCGGGGATTTCACTGGATCAGTTGAGCTATCAGGCCTCTGTGGGGGGATCAGTTTCTCCACGTCGGCGAATAACGGCCTGATGTTTAACGCCAATGGGTTTACCCAACGGTTGCCGCAACTACTGACTACGTTGATTGAAGGTTACTCCAGCTTTACCCCGACACAAGATCAGTTGGAGCAGGCTAAATCATGGTATCTGGATCAGTTGGACGCTGCCGAGAAGGGCAAAGCTTTTGAGCTGGCGCTCCAGCCGATACAGATGCTTTCCCGTGTGCCTTATTCAGAGCGTAGCGAACGCCGTGAGGTATTGAAAACCCTGACGCTGAAAGACGTGTTGGCCTATCGCGACAGCCTGATGGCGGGAGCCACTCCAGAGTTGCTGGTGGTGGGGAATATGAGTAAGCCACAGGTAGATACGCTGGCATCTTCATTGAAGCATAGCCTGGGCTGTACCGGTGTTGAGTGGTGGCACGGTGAAGATGTGGTGATCAGCAAAAATCAATGGGCTAATCTGCAGCGCCCGGGTAGCAGCACCGACTCTGCGTTAGCGGCGGTGTATGTTCCAACCGGCTATGACGAAGTCACCAGTATGGCCTACAGCTCCTTGCTAGGGCAGATCATTCAGCCTTGGTTCTACAGCCAACTGCGTACACAAGAGCAGCTCGGTTATGCGGTATTTGCTTTCGCAATGCCGGTAGGCCGCCAATGGGGCATCGGTTTCCTGTTGCAGAGCAACAGCAAGCAGCCAGCCTATCTCTATCAGCGCTATCAGGACTTCTATCCGAAGACGGAAAAGCGTTTGCGTGAGATGACCGAAGCCGATTTTGAGCAGTACAAGCAGGCGATGATCAATGAGCTGAAACAGCGCCCGCAAACCTTGGGTGAGGAAGCTGGCCGCTTCAGCAGCGATTTTGATCGCGGTAACTTTGCCTTCGACACCCGTCAAAAACTGATTGAGCAGGTCAAAACCCTGACGCCAGCCAAACTGGCAGATTACTTCAATCAGGCGGTGATCCAGCCGCAGGGGCTGGCGGTATTGTCGCAGGTTAGCGGCAGCAGCCAGCAGAAAGCTGATTTTGCAGCACCGGGCGAAGGTTGGAATACCTATCCAAATGCCTCTGCCCTGCAGAAAACGCTGCCACGTAAAGTGGCGACACCGTGAAAGATGTTGTTCCTCAGCGGCTTGAACCATTAAGGTTGCCGCTGGTAGGTGAACGACTGATTGAAGCCTCGGCAGGGACAGGTAAAACCTTCACTATCGGGGCGCTGTATCTGCGTTTGCTGCTTGGTTTAGGCCAGGCAGCCGCTTTTCCGCGGCCGCTGACGGTAGAGGAGATCCTGGTCGTAACCTTTACCGAGGCGGCAACAGAGGAACTGCGCGGGCGCATCCGCAGTAACATCCACGCCTTACGTATTGCCTGTGTCCGTGGGCATAGCAAAGATCCGTTGTTCGCCGCGCTGATGGCAGAAATTGGCGATTTGCCTGATGCTGCAGCGCAATTACTGGCCGCAGAGCGCCAGATGGACGAAGCGGCAATCTATACCATCCACGGTTTTTGTCAGCGAATGCTTACTCACAATGCATTCGAGTCCGGCATTCTGTTTGAACAAACCCTGGTACAGGATGAACTGCCGTTACGCCGCCAGGCCTGTGCAGACTTTTGGCGGCGCCATTGTTACCCATTGCCGCTTGGTGTCGCCCGTGCCGTAAGCCAGGAGTGGAGTGGCCCGGAAGCATTGCTGAGCGATCTTTCCGGCTATCTGCACGGCGAGGCTCCGGCTTTGCGTCAGCCGCCGAAAGATGACGAAACGGTGTTGATGCGCCATGAACAGATCGTCGCGCGTATTGATGCCATCAAGGTGCAATGGCGGGCGGTGGCTGGCGAGCTGGAAGCGTTGGTCAGCCAGTCAGGTGTCGATAAACGCAGTTACAGCACTAAACATTTGCCCAACTGGCTGAACAAGGTGGGGGAATGGGCCGGGCAGGAAACGCAGGACTACCAGTTACCCAAAGAACTGGAAAAATTTCGCCAATCTGTGTTGCTGGAAAAGACCAAAAAAGGTGAGGCACCGCGCCACAGCCTGTTTGTTGCCATTGAGGCATTGTTTGCTGAACCTCTGACGCTGCGGGACCTGATTATGGCGCGCGCGTTGAGTGAAATACGCATTTCTATTCAGCAAGAGAAACGCCAGCGCGCCGAGCTAGGATTTGATGACTTGCTCAGCAGGCTGGATGCCGCACTGCAAAGCGCTGGGGGGAGCAACTGGCCTTGGCGATCCGCCAACGTTACCCGGTGGCGATGATCGATGAATTCCAGGATACCGACCCGCAGCAATACCGTATCTTCCAGAAACTGTATGTCGGCCAGCCGCAATGCGGCTTGCTGCTGATTGGCGATCCTAAACAGGCCATTTACGCTTTCCGTGGGGCTGACATTTTTACCTATATGCGCGCACGTTCAGAGGTAAGCGCCCACTATACGTTAGAGACTAATTGGCGCTCATCACCGGCGATGGTCGGTAGCGTCAATCGGCTGTTTGCTCAGGTAGACAAACCCTTCTTGTTCGGTCAAATCCCGTTTATCGACGTCGCAGCCGCGCCAAAAAACCAGGGATTGGCCTTTGAACTGCAAAATAAGCCTCAACCGGCCATGCAATTCTGGTTGCAGCAAGGGGAAGGGGTAGGAGTAAGTGATTACCAACAATTAATGGCACGCCTGTGCGCGGCTCAAATACGTGACTGGCTCAGCGCCGGGCAGAGCGGTGAGGCGTGGCTGGTAAAGGGTGATCAACGTCGCCCGGTTCAGGCATCAGATATTACAATTCTGGTGCGCAGCCGCACCGAGGCCGGTCTGGTGCGTGATGCGCTTGGCGCGCTGGCTATTCCTTCCGTTTATCTTTCCAACCGTGACAGCGTATTTGATACGCCCGAAGCCAAAGATTTGCTGTGGCTGTTGCAAGCGGTGCTGGCTCCCGAACAGGAGCGTACCCTGCGCAGCGCCATGGCTACCGGGTTGCTAGGGCTGGATGCTTTAACTTTGGATGAGTTGAACCGCGATGAGCGCGCTTGGGATGAGTTGGTCAACGAGTTCGATAAATACCGCACCCGCTGGCTGCAACGCGGCGTGTTGCCAATGTTGCGGGAAGTGATGACCAGGCGGCATCTGGCAGAGAATCTGTTGGCCAGCCCAGGGGCGAGCGCCGCTTGACCGATGTGATGCATTTGGGAGAGCTATTGCAGGAAGCCACGGCGCAGCTGGAAGGCGAGCACGCGCTGGTGCGTTGGTTGGCGCAACAGATCGCCCAGCCAAATCGTCAATCGGATAACCAACAGCTACGCCTGGAGAGCGATCGTCATCTGGTGCGGGTCATTACCATCCATAAATCGAAAGGGTTGGAGTTTGATCTGGTATGGCTGCCGTTTGTCGGTAACTTCCGCCAGCAGCAACAGGTGCTGTATCACGATCGTCAAACCTTTAAGGCCCTGCTGGATCTCAATGCCAACGAAGAAAGCATGGCCTGGGCGGAAGAGGAACGGCTGGCAGAAGACCTGCGTCTGCTGTATGTGGCCCTGACCCGCTCGGTGTATCACTGCAGTATCGGTATCGCGCCGCTGTTTCTGGGAACGCGCAAAAAGCAGGGGGATACGGATTTACACCGCAGCGCATTGGGATACCTGGTGCAGGCCGGGCAGGCAGGCGACGCGGTATTCCTTAAGCAGAGTTTGCAGCAGTTGGCGAGCCAGGGCATCGCCTTGTCGCTGGTGGATACGCCGGGTGAGCTGCTCTGGCAACCACAGCAGGCAGTCACTGCCGAACTGGCAGCCAGGCATTTCGAGCGTAGGATGCAGGATTTCTGGCGTGTCACCAGTTATACCGGGTTACAGCAGCACGGTTCGGGAAATCAAGAGCTGTTACCGCGCCTGGATGTCGATGCGGTTGGCGAGCAGGCAGTGGATAACCTGCCGGCTTTGACCCCGCATACTTTCCCACGTGGAGCGGCACCGGGGACTTTCCTGCACAGCCTGTTTGAAGAACTGGATTTTACCCAACCGCTGGATGAACAATGGCTGTTGGGACAGCTACAAAAGCAAGGGTTGGAGGAGCATTGGCTGCCGGTCTTGCATCGCTGGATGCAAGTGCTGCTGAATACACCGCTTGGTGATAGCGGCGTGGCACTTTCGGCCTTGTCGGCGCAGGTCCGGCAGGCGGAGCTGCAGTTCTATCTGCCTATCAATGGGTTGTTGCAGGCGCGGGAGTTGGATGCGTTGGTAAAGCGCTACGATCCGCTGTCTGCGCGCTGCCCGGAGCTGAACTTCCAGCAGGTGCAGGGGATGCTGAAAGGGTTTATCGATCTGGTATTCTGCTGGCAGGGTAAATACTACCTGCTGGATTACAAATCCAACTGGCTGGGTGAAGACAGCAGTGCCTATACGCAATCCGCCATGGAGCAGGCTATGGCGGAACACCGATACGATCTGCAATATCAACTCTATACCCTGGCGCTGCACCGTTATTTGGGGCACCGTCTGGCAGATTATGACTATGATCGCCATTTTGGCGGAGTGATTTATCTGTTTTTACGTGGGGTGGATGCCGAGCAGGCGGGTAACGGTGTTTTTGCCTGTCGCCCGGAGTTTGCACTGGTAAACGGCATGGATCGCCTGTTCAATGGTGAAACGGCTGGCTTGGCGGAGGAACCATGATTGAGATCCTGAACCAGGCGCTGGCGCTGGGTGTACTGCGCCCACTGGACGTGCAATTTGCCCAGGTGGTGGCCAATCCGGACCAGCCGGATATCCTGTTGGCCGCTGCCTGTCTGAGTGCGGAGGCGGGAGCGGGCCACGTCTGCCTGCTGCTTGACCAACTGACACCGCAAAAGCTGTTTGATGGCCGCCAGCCAGAACTGGCATTGGCCGCCTGGCAGGCCTGTGGGCAATTGGATATTGCCGCTTGGCAACAGCGATTGTCGGCAACCCCGGCGGTAAGTGATGGCAGTACCGCCACACCGATGGTGTTACAACAGCACCGGCTGTATTTGCAGCGCATGTGGCAAAGCGAAGGTGAGGTTGCTGCCTTTATCAGCAGTGACGGCACGGTGCAAGCTACAGCAGAAACCCAGTTGCGCGCTATTCTCGATCGGTTGTTTGGTGAAGCCACCGATGAGCCGGACTGGCAAAAAATTGCCGCAGCGGTAGCGGCTACCCGCCGTATAGCGATAATTTCCGGCGGCCCCGGTACTGGCAAAACGACCACCGTCGCCAAACTGCTGGCGGCATTGGTGCAACTGCAAGACGGGGGGCGTCTGCGCATCCAGCTTGCGGCCCCCACCGGTAAAGCGGCAGCCCGCCTGACCGAATCGCTCGGCAGCGCCAGCCGGCAGTTGGATTTAACCCCCGAGCAACGGGCGCTATTCCCCACAGAGGCGGCGACATTACACCGTTTGCTTGGGGCGCAGCCAAACAGCCAACGTATGCGTTACCACCGTGGGAATCCGCTGCATCTGGATGTGCTGGTGGTGGATGAAGCCTCAATGGTGGACTTACCGATGATGGCCCGGCTGATTGCCGCTTTGCCGCCCAAGGCGCGGGTCATTTTCCTGGGGGATCGCGATCAACTGGCCTCGGTGGAAGCGGGGGCCGTGTTGGGGGATATCTGCCGGTTTGCTGAACAAGGATACAGCGATGCTCGCGCGGCGCAACTGACGCGTTTGACCGGTTGCTCATTGCAAGGGCAGCCAGCCCAAGCCGAAGCGGCGGTGCGTGACAGTCTGTGCCTTTTGCGCAAGAGTTACCGGTTTGATGCCAAATCCGGCATTGGCCAACTGGCATTGGCGGTCAATGCCGGTGACGGTAAAGCTGCCATGTCGGCACTGAGCGGCAGCTATGCCGACGTGGCGGGTTATCCACTGATTGAAACCGAGGATTACCAGCGGCTGTTGGACGCCTGTGTTGAGGGGTATCGAGATTATTTGAGGCAGGTAGCCGAAGGGGCTGAGGCCGCCACAATATTGGCGGCATTTGGCCGTTTCCAACTGCTGTGTGCCCTGCGTGAGGGGCCATTTGGTGTCGCCGGGTTGAATGAACGCATAGAAAGTGGGTTGCAGCGTGCTGGCTTGATCCGCCGTGATCCCGGCCCGGCCGGGCGTTGGTATCTAGGCCGGCCGGTGATGATTGGCCGCAACGATAGCGCATTGGGGCTGTTTAACGGAGATATTGGTATTGCCTTACCGGGGGAAGAGGGCGGCTTGCGTGTGCATTTCCAATTACCGGACGGCAGTATTAAATCGGTGCAACCGAGCCGCTTACCCGCGCATGAAACCGCCTATGCGATGACGGTGCATAAATCCCAGGGGTCAGAGTTTGATCATACCGCGCTGGTGTTGCCGAATCATTTCCTGCCGGTGCTGACCCGTGAGCTGGTTTATACCGCCATTACCCGTGCCCGTAAGCGGCTTTCGCTTTACGCTGTGGATAAGGTTTTGCTGAGCGCCATTCGTACCCCGACCCAGCGCCGCAGTGGATTGGCAGAACGTTTGCAGGCGAGTAGGTAACCCTTGGTGGGCGCTGGTCAGCGCCACCATCACCCCTCTTGTTTATATAGCTTCCATGGCTCAGGCGAGCCATTTTTGATCCCCTCGGCATAATTTGCCACCAGGGCGCGAGCTTGTTCGCTGTGTTGCGTAAACATTTTTAATGGGCAGATGAAACTCTGCTCAAGAGTAAACGTACTTAATAGCGATTCCGGAGTTATATATACAGTTTTTCCCGTCAATGTCTTGCAATAGAATTTCTTATTCAGCTCAAATTTGTTGTGAAAAATATTTGACGCAATTTCTAGCGTGTTCTGTTCCGGAAAATAAGCAACATGCCAATACAGGCTATACCATCTGCCCTCTGGTTCAGCGAGGAATAAGCTTTCCAGGCAAGATGCGCCAGCCGTTTTCATCGTGCTTAATTGGTTTTTGAATCGCTTTACTCTCAGACGTAATTGTACCAGGAAGAAAATAACGTGGCCTGCAAAGCAAATAACAAAAGACAACCCTAGCGCCCAAAGGCCTGACCTGTTGGGATAGAAGTGCGAGACAAACGCTATACTTGCCAATAGGCATAATAAATACGCCAGGGAATAGAGACGGTGGGTGTCACGGGTGATTTTTATAATGATATAAATAATCGCGCAGAACATAAAAGCATAAAAAAAGATCAAGGAACGATCGGGCATGATAGCTTTCCTTTTCTATCAACACGTAAGCAAGCGCTCTATTCTAGGCTAAACTCCGGCGCAAAAGAACCGACTGACCACAGGGGTTTATCAGGGACCCGCGCAGAGTTGTTGCATGTGCTGGTGTGAGGCAATTCTCATCTAAATAACGGCACGATGA
Source organism: Serratia sp. L9 (assembly GCF_050632285.1). Classification (NCBI taxonomy): domain Bacteria; kingdom Pseudomonadati; phylum Pseudomonadota; class Gammaproteobacteria; order Enterobacterales; family Yersiniaceae; genus Serratia; species Serratia sp. L9. The sequence continues at coordinate 2,301,837 of NZ_CP192591.1, forward strand.
CGTGCCGTTATATTGGTAAATGTAGTGTTATGCCAGTATGGCCACCTATCCCAATGAGGCTAGGATCAAAGATCGGCCAGCAGGATTTTCGAGCGGCGTTGGTAGTTGTACAGCTCCTGCTTTTGCATTGGCAGAACGTCGACTTCTGCCGGGGTGAAGCCCCGTTCCTGGAACCAGTGGATGCTGCGAGTAGTCAGCACAAACAGCTTCTGCAGCCCCATCTGGCGTGCCTGGCTTTCTACCCGGTGTAACAGCATTTCCCCTCGTGACGAACTGCGGTAATCCGGGTGTACGGCCACGCAGGCCATCTCGCCAATCTTGTCTTCCGGGAAAGGATAGAGGGCCGCACAGGCAATGGTCAGGTTATCGCGCTCAATAATGGTGAACTTGTCAATTTCCATTTCCAGCTGTTCCCGCGAGCGGCGAACCAGGATCCCTTGCTGTTCCAGCGGGCGGATCAGTTCCAATATCCCGCCGATATCGTTGATGGTGGCGCGGCGCACCTGTTCGGCACTCTCCATTACGATCTGGGTGCCGATACCGTCGCGTGAGAACAATTCCTGCACTAACGCGCCATCTTCCAGATAGCTGATCAGGTGGCTGCGGCGCACGCCGCTGCGGCAGGCCTTTACCGCACCGCGCAGGAAACGCACCGTTCCAGAATGATAATCACCTGACTCTTCCAACCGCTCAATACGCTGTTGTGCATCGTTGGGGAACAGTTCGGACAGAATATTGCCTTCCTCATTGGTCACGCCTTGCGATGAGCAAAAGCCGATCATTTTCTCTGCTTTCAGTTTGATCGCCAACTGCGTGGCCACCTCTTCCGAGGTCAGGTTAAAACTTTCGCCGGTCACCGACACCGCCACCGGGCCAATCAGCACGATGGCGTTGCTGTCTAGCTGGCGATGAATCGCTTCTTCGTCGATACGGCGGATACGGCCGCTGTGGCAATAATCTACGCCATCATCCACCCCCAACGGTTGAGCAATAATAAAGTTACCGCTCACCACGTTGATATGCGCCCCTTGCAGCGGGGTGTTATTCAGGCTCATCGAGAGCCGTGCGGTGATGTCCAGCTGCAGCAAACCCGCCGCCTGCTTGACCAGTTCCAGCGTATGGGCATCGGTGACGCGGGTATGCTTATGGTAAATGGGTTCGTAGTTATGCAGCGCCAGATTGCTGTCAATCTGCGGGCGCGCGCCATATACCACTACCAAACGGATCCCAAGACTGTGCAACAGCCCGATATCGTTGACGATACTGGAGAAGTTCTCATGTTCGATGGCTTCGCCGCCCAGCATGACGACAAACGTCTTGCCACGGTGCGCATTGATATAGGGAACTGAGTGACGGAATCCTTGAACCAGCTCTGTACTACGTTCCTTCACGGCAAGACCTCTTTGCATATTTATACGGTATTTTTGTATTTTTATTCTTTTATTGCCCTGATGGCAAGTGGGAAATTGCCTAAGTTTTTCTGCTAAGTACGCAAACTGATTAATAAATTGAAAAACCATTAAAAGATTTTCGGATGACAGCGCCAGAAGGATTAGTTAAAGTTTTCGCCATTCTATCCTTGTTACTTGAAGCCGCAGGGTTGCAGGCTGCCCTTGCCCATCCGCATGACTTACTTGAGTGAGCTCACCGGGATGTGCGCAGTTGCCGCCTACCTGCCACTCCAATGACGTTGGATATGTTATTTTCTTGCAGTTTTTTTAATCATTTCCAATGCCGGAGCCGCATGCCTAACTCTAACCACAATCCGGGCCGCCGTCGTTTGTTGCAGGGGGTAGCTGCAACCTGGTTGCTGAGTGTGAGCCGAATTGGTTTCGCCGCTGCTTCTCATGTGATTGCCGTACGTGTCTGGCCTTCCTCGACTTACACCCGAGTGACGCTGGAATCTAATGTTCCACTGAAATACAAACAGTTTGCCCTGACAAATCCCGATCGCATTGTGGTGGATGTGGAAGGCGTTCAACTCAACAGCGTACTTAAGGGCATTGCCGGGCAAGTCCGCAATGAAGACCCTTATCTGAAACAGGCGCGGGTTGGCCAGTTCGATAAAAATACCGTCAGATTGGTGCTGGAACTTAAGCAAAGCGTCAGTCCGCATATGTTTACTCTTTCACCCGTTTCTGAATACCGCAACCGCCTGGTGATGGATCTCTATCCAACCAAAGGGGGCACCGGTGAAGAGTATGATCCGCTACTGGCATTGCTGGAAGATTACAATAAAGGTGATCTGGAGCGATCGTTACCGGCAGAAGCGCCACAGCCCGGAAAGGCGGGGCGTGACCGGCCTATTGTGATCATGCTCGATCCTGGGCATGGCGGTGAAGATCCCGGCGCCATCGGCAAAAATAAAACGCGTGAAAAAGATATCGTATTGCAGATTGCCCGCCGGCTCAGTGCGCTTATCAAGCGTGAGCCGAACATGAAAGTGTTTATGACGCGCAATGAAGATGTGTTTATTCCACTTAAGGTGCGCGTTGCCAAAGCGCGTAAGCAACGGGCCGATCTGTTTGTCTCTATCCATGCCGATGCCTTTACCAGTCGTGCGGCGCGGGGCTCCTCGGTGTTTGCTCTGTCCACCAAAGGGGCCACCAGTAACGCCGCCAAGTTTCTGGCTCAGACGCAAAACGCCTCCGATGAAATTGGCGGGGTGAGTAAAAGTGGCGATCGCTATCTGGACCACACCATGTTTGATCTGCTGCAGACCGCCACCGTGAATGACAGCCTGAAATTCGGTAAGGAAGTGCTTAACCGAATGGGTAAAATTAACCGTTTGCACAAGAATAAGGTGGATCAGGCCGGTTTTGCGGTATTAAAGGCACCAGACATCCCATCAATCCTGGTTGAGACGGCGTTTATCAGTAACTTGGAAGAAGAACGCAAACTGCGTACCAGCCATTTTCAACAGCAGATAGCACAATCTATTCTGGCGGGGATCAAAGCCTATTTTGCCAATGGAGGGGCGCTGGCACGCCGATAACATATCGCAGGCCCAGGGAAGGGCAGCGTGCGTGAACGAAGAAATTCGGCGGATTTCAGATACAAAAAAACACCCGTCAAGGTGCTTGTTTGAGGCTATCAAGATTGGTTGCGGAGGCCGGATTTGAACCGACGACCTTCGGGTTATGAGCCCGACGAGCTACCAGGCTGCTCCACCCCGCGTCCGTCTTGATGCTGATATTATGGAACCAACTGTTCATAACATACTGATTAAACAGTATAAGTTGGTTGCGGGGGCCGGATTTGAACCGACGACCTTCGGGTTATGAGCCCGACGAGCTACCAGGCTGCTCCACCCCGCGTCCGTATAATACCTATTTTTTCATCGAATCCAACCTTTTATCTGATACTGTCGCAACAGTATCGGTTGGTTGCGGAGGCCGGATTTGAACCGACGACCTTCGGGTTATGAGCCCGACGAGCTACCAGGCTGCTCCACCCCGCGTCCGATGGAAGCGCACTATACTCTCCGCTCACTTTGTTGCAACCCTTTTTGCAGATAATTCACCTAATTTCGGTTTTATGCTGAATTAGTCCCCAAATTGCTTTTTTTCATCATGATTATCTGGCCGGGAATTTTTGGCAGCAGCGATTCCTTTATCCAAAGGGGTTTGTTATCGTTTCTGCGGTTCAACGTAGGTTCAACATATCAGCCGAAGAGAGTGCGCGATGAAAGGAAGTTGGGGTAAATACCTGCTCGGTGGGTTAGTGATTGCAGTTCTGGCTGGTTGTTCGTCTAAGCCGACTGACCGGGGGCAACAGTATAAGGATGGCCATCTGGATCAGTCTCTGGAGTTGGTGAATCAGCCCAACGCCCGGGGAACGCCGGTCAACGGCCAGGATTACTCCAACCAACTGCGGGAGATCCAATCAGCTTCTCCATCACTCTTCAACCGTAATAATACCACCTATCAGGCGGTGCAAGGGTGGGTGGCTGCGGGGGCTGATACCCGTCAATTGAGCCAGCTCGGCCTTAGTGCCTACCAAATGGAAGGGGTAGACAGCTACGGCAACGTGCAATTCACCGGTTATTACACCCCGGTACTGCAAGCGCGTTATATCCCACAGGGCGAATTCCGCTACCCACTGTACAGCATGCCAGCCAAAGGCAAACGCCGCCTGCCGGATCGCGCGGGTATCTACTCCGGGGCGCTGGACAGCCGCTATATCATCGCTTATACCAACTCGCTGATGGACAACTTTATGATGGAAGTCCAGGGCAGCGGTTATGTTGATTTCGGTAACGGCCAACCGCTGGTATTCTTTGGTTACAGCGGTAAGAACGGCCATGCCTACCGCAGTATCGGCAAGGTGCTGATCGATCGCGGTGAAGTCGCCAAGGCTGATATGTCGATGCAGGCGATTCGCCAGTGGGCGGAAACTCACAGTGAAGCCGAAGTGCGTGAACTGCTGGAGCAGAATCCCTCTTTTGTCTTCTTCCATCCGGTAGCGTTCGCACCGGTTAAGGGCGCCAGTGCGGTTCCATTGGTTGCCAAAGCCTCTGTAGCATCCGATCGCTCCCTGATCCCGGCCGGCACTACGCTGCTGGCAGAAGTGCCACTGCTGGACAACAAGGGTAAATTCACGGGAAAATATGAAATGCGCCTGATGGTCGCTCTGGATGTGGGGGGCGCGATTAAAGGCCAGCATTTTGATATGTACCAGGGGATCGGCCCTGAGGCTGGCCATTCGGCGGGCTTCTATAATCACTATGGCCGGGTGTGGGTGTTGAAAGGTGCCAATAACGCGCCGCTGTTCAACGCTTACCAGCCGATGTCTGGCTCGAACGGTTCCCAGTTGGTCACCCGTTGAGGCGAGATAGCGCAGAGTTTGACCCGAAGGGGCCGGATCTTCCGGCCCTGATTATTTGCAATGTTAAGGTGATTAAAGCGAGATGAGCACAGCCTATTCCGAGGCCTATTTACAGCGTTTTGGCGGCACAGCACGTCTGTATGGTCAGCCTGCGCTGGCGCTGTTTGCCCAGGCGCACGTTTGTGTGATTGGTATTGGTGGCGTAGGTTCCTGGGCGGCTGAAGCGCTGGCCAGAACCGGTATCGGTGCAATCACGCTGATCGATATGGATGACGTGTGTGTCACCAACACCAATCGGCAGATCCATGCCCTGCGCCAGCACGTTGGCCAATCAAAAACCGAAGTGATGGCGGAGCGTATTCTGGCGATCAACCCGGAATGCCGGGTGACCTGCGTGGATGATTTTATTACCCCGGACAATGTCGCGGAACTGTTAGACCATAACTTTAGCTATGTCATTGATGCTATTGACAGCGTGCGGCCAAAAGCGGCGTTGTTGGCCTATTGCCGCCGTTTCAAAATACCGGTGGTAACGACCGGCGGAGCCGGTGGCCAGATCGATCCGACGCAGATCGACGTGGCCGATTTGGCGAAGACCATTCAGGATCCGCTGGCGGCCAAGCTGCGTGAAAGATTGAAAAATGACTTTAACGTTGTCAAAAACAGCAAGGGTAAGCTGGGGATCGACTGTGTGTTCTCTACCGAACCGCTGGTTTACCCGCAGCCCGACGGCTCGGCTTGTGCTTCTCGTCGCACCGCTGAAGGGCCAAAGCGGATGGATTGCAGCGCGGGTTTTGGTGCCGCCGCCATGGTCACAGCCACTTTTGGCTTTGTCGCCGTTTCCCATGTGCTGAAGAAGATGATGGCAAAAGCGGCACGTCAGGCATAACCTGCCGCGATAGCGTTAACCCGTGCGCCCAGTGCAGCCAGGCCGCTGGCACGGGTGGCGCTGAGTTGAGCACGTAGCGCCAGTTGGTCAAACAAAGCCAGAGGATCGATGGCTAATACCTGCTGGGGGGTTTTACCTTCCACCGCGGTTAACAAGACGGCCAGCAGGCCGCGGACTATGCGGCCTTCGCTGTCACCAAAGAAGTGCAATGTCCCGTCCGCCAGCCTTTGGTGCCCAAGCCAGACGCGGTTTTCACATCCACTCAGTTCCATCTCTGTTTCCCGCAGCTCTTGTGCTAGCGGTGGCAACTGCTTTGCCAGCAAGATCAACTGACGGTAACGGTCTTCCCACTGTTTCAGTGCGCCAAATTTTTCTATCAGCGCCTGAGCGGTAATTTCATGGCCAAAGGGATGGGGGGCAATCATGGGTTGCTGGTTATTCATCTTTATTCCGCCAGCAGGTCGATGGCGTTTTCCAATGCCTGAACCAAGGCATCGACATCTTCCCGCGTATTGTAAGGCGCAAACGAGGCGCGCAATGTGCCGCTCACCCCTAATGCTGCCATCAAAGGCTGGGCGCAATGTTGGCCTGCACGAACGGCAATGTTTTGTTCCGCAAGCAGGGTGACGATATCACTATGGTGGATCCCGGCAATATCAAACGCCAGCAGGCTGGAGTCGGAGCAGCGGAAACTGCGAAATCCTGGCAGTTGCTGTAATCGTTGTTCGGCATTGTGTGCCAAAGCGCAGCTGTAATGTTCGGCGGCGGCGCGATCCTGCGAACTTAGCCAACTCAGTGCCGCGGCCAGCCCAAGCACACCGGCAATATTGGGTGTGCCAGCTTCAAAGCAGTGGGGGGTTTTGTGGCGTGAAACCGCTGAAAGAGGCGTGAGTCAGCATTTTCCCCCACCTTGCCATGGGCCCATCTGTGCAAGGAGCGCGGTTTTGCCATACAACGCCCCAATGCCGGTCGGGCCATATAATTTGTGCCCGGAGAAGGCATAGAAATCGATATCAAGCTGCTGCACATCTGCTGGGCAATGCACAATGCCCTGCGCGCCGTCGATCATCACCACCGCGTTAGCCGCATGGGCCAACCTGATAGCCAGGGCCAGATCCGGGCAACCGCCAGTGACGTTAGACATCTGCCCCAATGCCAGAATGCGGGTTTTCTCGCCAAGCAGTTCGGGTAACAGCGTGATATCCGGCATCCGGTCGTCACCCAGCGGCAGTTTCACTACCTGCGCACCGGTCTGCTCTGCCACCATCAACCACGGGATCAGGTTGGCATGATGCTCCGCTTCGCTGACCAGGATCTGATCCCCCGGTTGCAGGCGGGGGCGGGCATAGCTCTGTGCCACCAGATTAATGGCTTCTGTGGTCCCACGCGCCCAGACGATATCGTCCGCGCTGGGAGCATTAATCAGCGTTGACACCTGCTGGCGTGCCTGTTCAAAGCGCAGGGTTAAATCTTGTGCTGCCCGGTGCTGGCTGCGGTGCACGGTGGCGGCATCCGCACTGTAGAACTGCTGGGTGGCATCGATCACCGCCTGCGGTTTTAGCGCGGTAGCGGCGCTGTCCAGATAAATACCTGCCTGTTTAAGGGCCGGAAACTGGCTGCGGAAAAAGGTGGGGTCAAATGGCTTCATAAGCTGATTATCACTGGCTTCGTCAACTGTCGATCCTGTCCTATTTTTCCATCAGAGACAAGTTATCCTGAACAATTGCCGCTGTTTTCTGGAAAACTGAGGAAAGTTTGTTATGCTAATTATTGGCGTGTGAATGATCGCCATAAATAGTAGAAAAGGTTTTAACAGCATTTTTATCTACAAGGAGTCCATAATGAAGAAAACAGCCGCAGTTATCTCTGCTCTGATGCTCACGTTTACCCTGGCCGCCTGCTCCAGTAATTACGTAATGCATACCAATGATGGACGCACCATTGTTGCTGATGGAAAACCAAAAGTGGATGATGATACGGGGATGATCAGCTACCAGGATGCCAATGGCGTCGAGCAGCAGATTAACCGTGCCGATGTGAGAGAGATGGTGGAAAGTAACCAGTAATCACCGGCAAAAAAAGCACCGCCAAGTTTGCGGTGCTGCATAAATCACTATGGACAGACAGGGTAAATGTACAGGAAGTGAAAAAACAGTAGCCTAGCTACCATGTCCGGATTGCCGGACAAATTGCAAACACAACATCACAACCACAAAGCCAAAAGTTCATCGGCGTCCTCGACACCCAATTCCTTTTCGTTCCGGCTCGGGAAGTGCCGCCACTATAGGTATTTACTGGCGCATCCTCAACGGACAATTTATAATGGCTCGGATTAAAAAAACTAATGACAATGGTCCGCTCAGGTGGACTTATGGCGTTACGCCTGGCGCTGCCTGATCTCTTATGCGGAACCTGCGGATAATTGTTGCATAAATGTAACTATTCCCAAGCGTTTCAAACTTTGGCAAGGCGGCAAATACGGGGCGCTCAGTCGCTGGATCATGGCTGGGCTCACGTATGCGGCCAACCACGCTGGAGCTTGAAAGACTAAGGGTCTAATTGATGTCTAAACGCTTACCCCCTCTTAACGCGCTGCGTGTTTTTGACGCGGCGGCCCGCCATTTGAGCTTTACCAAAGCGGCAGAGGAGCTGTTTGTCACCCAGGCCGCCGTGAGCCACCAGATCAAATCGCTGGAGGATTTTCTTGGCCTGAAACTTTTCCGGCGGCGTAACCGTTCGCTGCTGCTGACAGAAGAAGGTCAAAGCTATTATCTCGATATCAAAGAGATTTTCTCCTCGATCAATGAGGCTACACGCAAGCTTCAGGCGCGCAGTGCCAAGGGCGCGTTGACGGTCAGTTTGCCCCCAGTTTTGCCATCCAGTGGCTGGTGCCGCGCCTCTCAGGCTTTAACTCAGCTTATCCGGGGATTGATGTCCGTATACAGGCGATTGATCGTGAAGAGGACAAACTGGCCGATGACGTTGACGTGGCGATTTTCTATGGCCGTGGCAACTGGCCGGGAGTGCGTACCGAGCGTTTATATGCGGAATATCTGCTGCCGGTTTGCTCACCCAGCCTGCTGGCGGGTGAACATGCGCTAAAAGTGCCTGCCGATCTGGCTTATCATACCCTGTTGCATGATACTTCCCGCCGTGACTGGCAGGCTTACACCCGTCAACTGGGGTTACAACACATTAATGTGCAGCAGGGGCCAATCTTCAGCCATAGCGCGATGGTGGTTCAGGCGGCGGTCCATGGCCAAGGGGTGGCGTTGGTCAATAACGTCATGGCGCAAACCGAGATTGAAGCAGGCCGATTGGTGTGCCCGTTCAACGATGTGCTGGTAAGTAAAAATGCTTTTTATCTGGTATGTCATGACAGTCAGGCAGAACTGGGTAAAATAGCTGCCTTTCGCCAATGGATCCTGGCGCGCGCGGCCAACGAGCAGGATAAATTCCGCTTTCGCTATGAACAATAGGGTCGGTTGCTGTGATGCCATGGCCGGTTAACCTCGATTAAGGTAAATAACGATGAGTTGTCGTTCTATGCTGATTTTTGCTGCTATCAGCGGTTTTGTGTTTGTCGCCCTCGGCGCGTTCGGTGCGCACGTATTGAACGGCACCCTGGGCGCCAACGAAATGGCCTGGATCCGTACCGGGCTTGAGTATCAGGGCTTCCATACGCTGGCGATCCTGGCCTTGGCCGTTACGATGCAGCGCCGGGTCAGCCTGTGGTTTTATTGGAGCGGAGCGCTGTTGGCGCTTGGCACCGTGTTGTTCAGCGGCAGTCTGTACTGCCTGGCGCTGTCTCACCTGAAAGTTTGGGTTTATGTCACGCCAATCGGCGGGACATGCTTCCTGATCGGTTGGGCATTGATGTTGATTGGCGCTTTGCGTCTGAGGAAAAAGGCCGAGGGCCATGAATAAGATCGCGTTGTACTGCCGCCCCGGTTTTGAAAAAGAGTGCGCGGCGGAAATTACCGACAGGGCTGCTCAACTGGAAGTCTTTGGCTTTGCCCGAGTGAAAGATAACAGCGGCTATGTGCTGTTTGAATGTTATCAGCCTGATGATGCCGATCGTCTGGCTAAAGAGATCCCGTTCCGCGAACTGATTTTCGCCCGCCAGATGATCGTGGTGGGCGAACTGCTGCGTAATCTGCCGCCGGAAGACCGGGTTTCCCCGATTGTCGGCATGTTGATCGGTGTGGTCGATCGCGGTGGCGAATTGCGGGTAGAAGTGCCGGATACCAACGAAAGCAAAGAGTTGATGAAGTTCTGCCGCAAGCTGACGGTGCCACTGCGTGCCGCCATGCGTGAGCAGAAGGTGCTGATGGCGCGTGAGAACCCGAACCGCCCGGTAGTGCATGTCTTCTTTATCGCCCCGGGCTGCTGCTATGTGGGGTATTCCTACAGCAACAACAACTCCCCGTTCTATATGGGCATCCCGCGTCTGAAGTTCCCGTCTGATGCGCCAAGCCGCTCCACGCTGAAGCTTGAAGAGGCATTCCACGTTTTCATCCCGGCAGATGAATGGGATGAGCGTTTAGGCAGCGGTATGCATGCGGTCGATCTGGGGGCTTGCCCCGGCGGCTGGACTTACCAATTGGTCAAACGCAGCATGATGGTACATGCGGTGGATAATGGCCTGATGGCCCAAAGCCTGATGGATACAGGGCAGGTTACTCACCACCGTGCCGATGGGTTTAAATACGAGCCAAGCAGCAGCAAAATCTATTGGCTGGTCTGCGACATGGTGGAGAAGCCGGCAAAAGTCACCAGCCTGATGATCCAATGGCTGATTAAAGGCTGGTGCCGTGAGGCGATCTTCAACCTGAAGCTGCCGATGAAAAAACGTTATGAAGAGGTTGCCCAGAACCTGCAGAATATTCGCGAGGCCTTGGCCGCAGTGGGGATCAGCTCGGAAGTGAATGCCAAACAGTTGTACCACGATCGTGAAGAGATCACCGTGCATGTGCGCCGCATGTGGTCGGCCGTTCCTGGCCGCCGCGACGAGCGGGAGTAAGGCAATTGCAGGGCTCAAGGCGGAGCCCTGCACCCGCACCACCGGGCGTTAAGCAGCGCAAGCCGGATTAGCGACCGAAGTATGCCGCCTTGGCCACAATCCTGTTTTCCGTCATATCTGGCTTTATCATCAATCTGGGGCTGCTTGCTGCGCCCTTAGTGTATCGGCAGGCGCAATTGTTGCAGATTACCGTCTAGCGTCAGATCGGTGCGCAAGGTTGCGACCTGCTTGCTGATATAAGCCAGCTCGCGGTGTTGCAGCAGTTTACCCTGCCACTTCTCCGGCACTTGCTCCAGATGTTGGTACAAGCCATCCAGACTTTCCCTCTGTTGTAACAATAATACCGCTGTTTTTGGCCCGATACCGGCTACGCCTGGGATCTTGCTGCTGCCAATTCCTGCCAGCCCCCAATAATCCGGCAATTGCTGGGGCAAAACGCCAAACTCCTGCTGCACAAACGGCAAATCCAGCCAGCGCTTCTGGAAATAATCGCGGATCTGGACGTTGGGAGCCAGTAGCTGGCAGTAGCCTTTGTCGGTGGAAACGATCGTCACCTGATGGCCACCAGCGGTGATTTTTGCCGTCAGTGTCGCCGCCAGATCGTCCGCCTCATTGCCGGCAGAATGCCAACTGGCAACACCCAGTTCAGCAAATGCCTGGCGCAGTTGTGGCATTTCCTGCTGCAGATTTTCCGGCATCGGCGAACGCCCGGCCTTGTAATCAGGCAGGATTTGGTGGCGCCAGCTTTCGCTGCGGTCATCTTCGTCGAACACCGCCACGGCGTGCGTTGGTTGGCTGTGTTGCAGCAACTGTTGCAGCGCATGCCGGCAGGCGTTCACGCAGGGGGAACCTTGCACGGCGTGGATGCGACGGATCAGGTTCAAGGCATCGACAATCAGTAAATGTATTGGCATGGCTCGTCGTCTTTCACGTTGTAGCGTTGTTACCTGCGTACATCCCCTCTGGAGTAAACCCAGGGGGACAACTTGGAACCCCTGGAAAAGGCAACAATGTCACAAAAAGAAGGGCGGTTGTTACACCGCCCAGGATTGAGGATCAGGCTACGATTTCGTAGCAAGGTACGTAGGCTGTTCCCGGCAGTTTCATACGGTGCTGGGCGACAAAACCCTGCAACAGGCTGTCCATCTGCTTCATCATCTGCGGTTCGCCATGCAGCTTGTAGGGGCCGAACTGTTCGATGGCGTGAATGCCGTTTTCTTTCACGTTACCTGCAACGATCCCCGAGAAGGCGCGGCGCAAGGCGGCTGCCAGCTGTTCCGCCGGTTGATCCGGGTACAGATTGAGATTGGCCATGTTTTCATGGTTGGGTTCAAACGGCAGTTGCAAGTCCGGTGAGATACGAATCGACCAGTTAAAGCTGTAGGCATCGCCGGTATTGCGGCGGTTCTCTTTCACCAGCGGCATGGCTTTTTTCATCTGCCGGGCCACTTCTGCCGGATCGTCGATAATGATGGTGTAATGACGGCGGGCTTCGTCGCCCAGCGTATTCATGATGAATTCGTCCAGCACGCGGAAGTAATCGGCGCTCTCTTTTGGCCCGGTGAGGATCAGCGGCAACACTTGCTCGCTGTTTTCCGGGTTCATCAGAATACCCAGCAGGTAAAGCAGTTCTTCCGCCGTACCGACACCGCCAGGGAAAATAATGATGCCGTGCGCGATGCGTACAAAGGCTTCCAGACGTTTTTCGATATCTGGCATGATCACCAGTTCATTGACCAGCGGGTTCGGTGGCTCGGCCGCAATGATGGAAGGCTCGGTCATACCAATAAAGCGGCTGTTGTGGTAGCGCTGTTGCGCATGGCCCACGGCGGCCCCTTTCATTGGCGCTTCCATTGCCCCTGGCCCACAGCCGGTGCAGATGTTCAGTTCACGCAGACCCAGTTGGCTGCCGACCTTGCGAGCATACAGATATTCGTTTTCGTTGATCGAATGGCCGCCCCAGCAGACCACCAGATTCGGGTCTTCGTCCAGATGCAAGGTGCGGGCATTGCGCAGAATGGAGAATACCAGGTTGGTGATATGGACGGAGTTTTCCAGATTCAGATGCTGGAAACGCTCGGTGCTGACCATTTGGCCATGAACGAACAGGATATCCCGCAGTACGGCAAACAGGTTAGCCTGCAGTGAGCGGATGATACGGCCATCAACAAAGGCCTCTTCCGGGGGATTGACCAGTTCCAGTTTTACCCCGCGTTCGCGGCGCAGTACGTTGATATCAAAGGTTTCAAAACGCGACAACAGCTGTTTACTGCTGTCGGTCTGGCTGCCGGAATTTAATACCGCCAGGGAGCAGTTACGGAACAGGCGGTACAGGTCGCTGCTGGCGGTACGCTTGAGCATGTCAACTTCCAACTGCGACAACAAATCCATAGAGCCAAGCGGGCTGATGTGTGTAATCAAGGTTACTCCTATGCGCCCATCATGGGGCGGTAATCATCCTCACCTTGCCATGCAAACTGCTGCGGTAAGAACTTTTGAATTGCCTGCCAGAATGCCCAGCCAAAAAGCGGTTACGCATGATTTAACCTTACCGCCGTCCCCAGACTTTTACCAATACAAACCGTTCGTTAGCTCAGATGTTGAGCATTAACAGGCACTATTGGCGTGCCAGACGGCCATGAGCCGGTTCGAACAGGACATTGCTGCGCCATGGATTGATATCCAGGCCACCACGCCGGGTGTAACGCGCATATACGCTCAATTGTTCCGGCTGGCAGAAACGTAGCAGATCGTTAAAGATGCGCTCCACACATTGTTCGTGGAATTCATTGTGATGGCGGAACGAAATCAGGTAGCGCAACAGGGCTTCGCGGTCGATCTGCGGGCCACGATAGCGGATTTGCACCGAGCCCCAATCCGGTTGATTGGTGATCAGGCAGTTGGATTTCAGCAGGTGGCTGACCAGGGTTTCTTCCACCAACTGCGAACCGGCTGCACCTTGCAGATAGCGGGCATTGAACTCATAGCTGTCAATGCTGATATCCTGCTGATCGAGGCATTCACCCGCCAGCCGGGCGATCGGGCTGCCTTCCAACTGTTCGACGCTGAACAATGTTACGCTGACATCCCCTTGCGCGCAGGTAGCAAGATCGCGCTGTAACGTGGTGCGCACCGTTTCCCAGTCAGGGAAGTTGGTTTGGTTAAAGCTGTTGAGGTAGAGCTTGAAGCTTTTTGACTCGATCAGATTGATGCTGTCGGCATTCAGGCTGATTTCCCCTACCGCCACCTGCGGCAGGCCTTTGGCGTTGAGCCAGGAAAGCTCATACAGTGTCCAGATATCGGCTCCATGGAACGGCAGGCTGTCCGGGTAAAGCCCTAGCGGCTCACGGTTCATGCTGCGGGGGACCGCTTGTAGCAGTGATGCATCATAGCTGTCACGATAGGCGGTTGGCTTACCCAGCGTCAGTGCTGACAGAGCCTGATGATCTTGATAGGAGGACATGGGCTGTCACCTTGGTTGTAGATAGGTACAATGGTCGCCAGTTTACCGTATGCGAGAAAAAATATGGACTATCATGTATCGCACGCACTGCGTGATTTTACCCAACGCTATGTCGATTTTTGGCAACAGGAGCGCGGCCATGCCCCTGCCAGCCAGGAGTTGTATGGCGTAGCCTCACCCTGCATTGTCGAAAATCTGGATGATTCGGTGCGTTGGCTGCCACAGCCATTTGAACCGCAAGCCACCTTGGAAAAGGTAGAAAAGGCGCTGGAACTGCAATTGCAACCGGACATCCATACTTTCTATACGCAGCAATATGCTGGGGACATGAGCGCGCAGTTCGGCGAACATGCATTGACGTTGTTGCAGGTGTGGAGTGAAGATGATTTTACCCGCCTGCAGGAAAACCTGATTGGGCATCTGGTGACGCAAAAGCGTCTTAAACTTTCCCCAACCTTGTTCCTGGCGACAACGGAATCGGAAATGACCCTGGTGTCGTTGTGTAATGTCAGTGGTAACGTCGTTCTGGAACAGTTTGGCAGTAAAAAACAGACGGTATTAGCCCCCTCTCTGAGCCATTTCCTTGATGCCTTACGCCCAACCTTGGGGTAAGCCCGCGCTTTTGCCGTCAGCGCGTGTGAGAGATCTCTTACAAGAGCTGTGAGAGATCGCTTTTAATTTTTGTAACCCGGTAGTTAATATTTAAATTATTTATATTTATATCAATTGGTTAGTGTTTGTCTGGGATGATTCTTGAACCGAAGTTGATGTAATCCATCCTACATAGCCTTGTGGTTGGAAAGGAATTAAGCGATCTTATGTCTACCGGACAGGAGTCAGGTGGAGCAGGAAAGCATCAGGATGATGCAGCTTCAGGATGAAGAAGTGGATGCACTCAGGAAGAGTGAAAAGGATTGGCATCAGGAAGATGCGCAGGATGTTTCAGGATTGAAACCAGGGACACCTCCAGGACGGAGATTGAGAGCCAACACAGGAATGTTGGTGGGTCAGGAAGGCCGAGGAACCGCGTCAGGATGATGCTATAGGATTTACCAAGGATTGTTTGGTCAGGATGGCCGGAGGAAAAGTTTTCAGGGATTGAGCAGGGAGCACACTTTGTAGCGGGATAGCTATAAAACGAACCGGGGGCACTGTTAACGCAGTGCCCCCAACTTTTGTCTCGAGAAAGCCAGACATTAATCAACCAATTGCGCCCAGCGTATCCCCAGTGCTTTGTTTCTTTGGCAGCAGGAACAGCGTGGCGTAAATATCCAGCAGATAAATCCCGGCCAGCAAAGTAATTGCGGCAGTAAATGAAAATTGGGATACCAGAGCACCGATCACCAATGGCCCCAGCCCACCAACGCCCCTTCCCAGGTTGAACAGAATATTTTGCGCGGTAGCACGCGCCTGCACCGGATAGGTGTCGGATATCAGCGCGCCGTAGCCGCCAATCATGCCGTTAACAAATACCCCCATCAACGCGCCCGCAAACAACATCAGGGTGGGATCGCTGAGCTGCGCATAGCAAATTACCATCACAACGGCGCCAATCTGGTAAATGACAAAGATTATCCAGCGTGGAAAACGGTCGGCCAATATGCCGAACAGCCAGATACCGAAGGTCATGCCAATAACCGTAACCCCGGTCCAGACGCCGGATTTGGTCAGCGAGAAGCCAAAGTTCTTTGCCAGATAGGTGGGCATCCAGATCATCAGCCCGTAATAACCAAAGTTCTGTACCGAGCAGAGAATAAAGATCCCCAGGCTGGCCTTGCCAGTGGCGCGATCTTTAAATAACAGCTTTACTCGTTGAGTAAAAGACAGCTGCTGTTCGCTCGATTTTTGCTGGGTAAACTCCTCCGGTTCGCCCATGGTGCGGCGGATAAGGAAGGAAACCAGCGCGGGCAGCAAACCAACCAGGAACATACCACGCCAGCCAATGTAGGGCAGCAGCAGCGGGGTCAGGAAGGCGGCGGCCAGCACGCCCAACTGCCAGCCCATACCCACATAGGCTGAGGCGCGATTGCGTTTCTCTGCTGGCCAGGCTTCGGCGATCAGCGCCATACCAATACCGAACTCACCGCCCAGCCCGATACCGGCCAAGGTGCGATAGGCGAGTAAATCCCAGTAACCCACGGCAACGGCACACAGACCGGTAAACAGTGAGAACATCAAGATGGTCATAGTCAACATGCGGATACGGCCAAAACGGTCGCTGAGATGGCCGAAGATCACGCCGCCAATCACTGCGCCGATCAGCGTCCATGTCACCAAAGAACCGGCTTCGGAGGAGGTCAGGCTCAGTTCATAGGTGATCACCGGCAGCATAAAGCCAAGTATCAGCAGATCGAAGCCGTCCATTGCATAACCGGTAACCGAAGCCAGCATGGCTTTACCGGGAGTTGCGTGATTTTTATTGGATGATATTGCGGGCATTTTTTTCATTATGTGTGGTTTTGAGTGCGCGTATTGTGCCGTGCCGGGTGCGGCGCCACCAGATAAAATATGCAGATAACTTGATCTCGGTACAGTTTGGGCTGTGGGGGCTTAAATGTTATGCTTTCACGCCTCTCAGCCATCGGTTGATAATCAGGGTTGCACAGCTTGGAAATACAGATGAGTCTACCAAACCAGGTTCGCCACATTTTGTCGGTGATTGAACAGTCGATGCATGATTTGGGCTTGTGGCAGGCTATGCCGCCAGAGGCGCAGGCATTCTCAAGCACCGAGCCTTTCTGCATTGACAGCATGCTGGCCGAAGAGTGGTTACAGTGGGTTTTGTTGCCACGGATGACGGCGTTATTGGATGCCAATGCGCCGTTGCCAACGCGTTTTGTTATCGCCCCTTATTTTGAAGAAGCACTGAAGGATAAGCAGCCAAACTGCATGCCGCTATTGGTGTTGCTGCAAAAGTTGGATGCGTTACTGAATATTGAACCTGAGTAACGTTTTCGCATGTAACCAAGGAGGGTTGCATCATGCTAAGAAAAGATCTGTTTGGCTGGATAGGGATCGCCGCAGGCGGTACGGCACTGTTGCTGCTGGTGGTGCATTTCTATGCGGGGCCATTTTCTCCCCACCTACGCTGGAAAGCCTGATTGCAGGTAAAGCACTGGCAATCAAAGAATCGCTACTGGCCTCACTGTTAGGTAACAAAGTACCTGATACTGTCACGCGGCCCCATTACAGTCTCGATCGGATAGTACAAATCGTCGTTGCCGTCCTGGCCGCTTCGGCGGTAATCCTGGGGATTGTTGGCGAGATCTGTAAGGGGAACCGGCAAGCTGCCTCAGCGGCTATTATGCTGGGTGCAGGTACGCTGTATTTTCAGTTTGCCTTCCTGACGCTTGGCGTAATCGCGGTCATTCTGCTTGTTGCCATCGTGTTGTCATTTATTTCGGGTCTTTGCACGTTCGGATAGTCCTTCTCCTGTGAATTCGTGCAATGCTGTTACTCTGGGTGCGTATATACCTTATGGATTTCAAGCTGCAGCTTGAAGACGATGGGTAGAAAGGATTACAAAGGTGCTGCCATAATGGATTTATTAAAGTTCATCCTCCGCTTACCTTTTACGTTGCTAAAAGGCCTGTTTCGTCTGCTGACCATGATCCTGAGCCTGCTGGGGCGCCTTTTCCGGCCGGTGGTCGGCAAATTCGACTGGAATGCGCCAGCCTGGTGGGAGGCGGTGTCCGGCGGGGTAAAGCGTAGCTTCTTACGTCTGGAAGGTGGGGTGGACAAATATCCCAAAGCCATCGCTCTGGCGTTGCTGGTGTTGTTATGCGCCGCCGGCGGGGCTTTCTACGGTTGGAACTGGTGGCTTAACCGGCCGCAGCCGATTGAACCTGCACCTATGGTCTACCAGGAAACCCGCGTCCGAGTTTCCGATCCTGCACTTATCAATTACGCAGCGCAGAAATCCGCGCCGCAGCAAGTCACTCTCACCTTTAAGAACTCGGTAGCACCGCTGACCGACGCCGGTAAAGTGGTGGATAACGGGGTGAAAATAAGCCCGGCCCTCGAAGGGCAGTGGAAGTGGGATAACGCCTGGACCTTGGTGTTTACGCCCAAGAACCCATTACCTATGGGGGCTAGTTACGAAATTATCCTCGAACCTTCGCGACTGTTGGCTCCTCAGATCAAGCTCGCTAATACCCGCTATACCTTCAATGCCCCTGCTTTTGATTATCAGTTAGGGCAAGCCGAGTATTATCAGGACCCACAGGATCCGCAAAAGCGCAGCGCTATTTTTAACGTAAAATTCAATGCGCCAATGGATGTAGCCAGCTTCGAAAAGCAGATCGCTCTGGGGTTGGTGGAAGCGAATGCCAAATCTGAAAAGAAACTCAATTTCTCACTGGTTTATGACGAGAAAAAACTTAATGCCTGGATACATTCAGAGCCACTGAAAGCACTGGACCACGGTGGAAAGGTACACCTGGTATTAGGCAAGGGTATCAAGCCGGTGGTGGCGGGCAACGCTGTTACGCAAACCAAGGATAACTGGGTTTCTGTCCCGACTCTTTATAGCCTCAAGTTGACGGAAGCCAGTGCCCAGGTGGTGGACAGTGATGGCACCAAAGGCCAGCGCGCGCTGATAGTCGCTTTCAGCGATGCGGTAAAAGATCAGGATATTGGCCGGGCCGTCAAAGCCTGGTTACTGCCGCAACATAATCCTAACGACACGCAAGGCACTCAAGAACCCGATGATTTTTATCAATGGGGAGATGTTGAGAGCGTCGAAAATAACGTTATGTCTGAGGCAACACTGTTACCCCTTCAGTTGAATGAAGCGGAAGAGATTTATCAACCGCAGTTCAGCTTCAAGTTCGACGCACCGGCTCACCGTTTTATGCTGGTAGAAATCACCAACCTGATGACCTCATCGGGTGGTTACAAAATGCCGGAAAAAGTCTATCGCATTGTCGAAGTGCCGGATTACCCCAAAACCTTGCAGTTCATGTCCCAAGGCTCGTTGCTGTCGGTTAATGGTGATAAGCAAATCAGCGTGGCGGCACGAAACGTGCCCGGTTTGCGCCTGGATATCAAACGGGTGATCCCAAGCCAGTTGCAACATGTTGTCTCTTTCAAAAGTCAGATGTTTTCTTCGGCGGATTTCTATCGGCTTAATGATGAATACTTTACTGAACACTTTAAATATCAAACGGTAATCAACAATGATAAGCCGGGTGAAGTGAACTATCAGGGGATCGATCTTTCCCGCTACCTCTCTACCAATCCAGACTCCCACCGTGGCGTATTCTTGCTGACCTTGTCTGAGTGGCAACCGGAAAAGAAAAAGCCACAGGTAGCGGAAGATGAGAGTGAACAGAGCGAAGAAGAAGGCAGTGATGCGCCTGCGGTAGGTGATTCACGCTTCGTTGTGGTGACCGATTTGGGGATTATTGCCAAACGTTCGCAGGATAAAACGCGCGATGTGTTTGTGCAGTCAATCCATAACGGCACGCCGGTCATGAATGCCAAGGTTTCGGTGATCGGCAAGAATGGCGTAACGCTGCTCAGCCAGGTTACTGATGCCAACGGGCATGTTCGTTTCCCGGCGTTGGATGTGTATACCAATGAGCGTCAACCGGTGATGTTCCTGGTGGAAAAAGAGGGCGACGTGTCGTTCCTGCCAACCAGCAGCAATAACGACCGTGGGCTGGATTTCTCCCGCTTTGATATTGAAGGGGAAGAAACACCTATCGATCCGCGCACTCTGAGCAGCTATCTGTTCTCCGACCGTGGCGTTTACCGCCCAGGGGACACCTTCAATATCGGTTTGATTACTCGTGCCGCAGACTGGGGTGTGGCCCTCGCTGGTGTACCTGTGCGTGCCGAGATCCGCGATCCGCGCGACAAGCTGATGAGCACGCTGCCGTTAACGCTCGGCAGCAGTGGCTTCAATGAGCTGAGTTACACCACGGATGAAAATGCGCCAACCGGTGAATGGAACGTTTATCTGTATCTGATCGGCAAGAATAACGACGTTACCACCTTGCTCGGCCACACGGCCGTCAACGTGAAGGAGTTCGAGCCAGATCAGCTGAAGGTGAAGCTGGAGTTGACGCCGAATCGTCAGCAAGGATGGGTCAAACCCTCTGAATTACAGGCCAGTATTGATGTGCAGAACCTGTTCGGTACACCGGCGCAGGATCGTCGGGTCACCTCGAAGTTGACGCTGCGGCCGATGTACCCGAGTTTTGATCGGTTCCCGGATTACGTTTTCTATGAAAATCGCCAGAACAACGACGGTTTTGAAACCGACTTGGAAGACCGAGCCACCAATGAGCTGGGGGTGGCCAATATCCCACTGGATCTGAAGTCTTACGCAGATGCTACCTATCAACTGCAATTGCTGTCGGAAGCCTTTGTTGCTGGCGGTGGGCGTTCCGTTGCCGCTACTGCTCGGGTGCTGGTGTCGCCTTATGATTATCTGATTGGCGTGAAGGCGGACGGTGATCTTGGTTATATCAACCGGGGGCCGTCCGCCATCTGAACGTGATTGCCGTTGATCCTTCACTAAAACAGATTGCACAGGCCGATCTGAAACGGGTGTTGATCGAACAGAAATATATCTCTGTGCTGACCAAGCAGAACTCGGGGGTTTATAAATACCAGTCGAAGATGAAAGAGATCCAACTGTCGGAGCAACCATTGGCGTTGGCCGAGCAGGGTAACGATCTGACTTTGGCGACCGAGACGCCGGGCGACTTTGTGCTGGTGATTGAAGATGCGCAGGGCAAGGTGCTTAACCGTATCGCCTATAGCGTGGCGGGTAACGCCAACCTCAGCCGTTCATTGGATCGTAATGCCGAACTGAAGCTGAAACTGAACCAGGCGGAGTATCAGCCAGGTGAAGAAGTGGACGTTTCGATCACTGCGCCTTATACCGGCAGCGGTTTGATCACTATCGAAAAAGATCGGGTGTATGCCTGGCAATGGTTCCACACCGATACCACCAGTTCAGTGCAGAAAATCCAGGTTCCGGCCGGGATGGAAGGCAACGGTTATATCAACGTGCAGTTTGTGCGTGATGTGAACTCCAGCGAAATCTTTATGAGCCCGCTGAGCTATGGCGTTATGCCGTTTAAAATCAGCACCAAAGCCCGCCAGAACGGCCTTGAAGTACGGGCGCCTGAGGTCATTAAACCGGGCCAGAATCTGACGATGACGGTGAAGACTGACGGCCCACAGCAGGTTGCGCTGTTTGCCGTGGATGAGGGGATTTTGCAGGTGGCGCGGTATCGCCTGAAAGATCCGCTGGAGTACTTCTTCCGCAAGCGGGAGCTGAGTGTTGAAAGCTCACAGATCCTCGACCTGATCCTGCCAGAATTCAGCAAACTGATGGCGCTTTCAGCGGCACCGGGCGGTGACGGTGGTGAAGGGCTGGATCTGAATTTGAACCCGTTCAAGCGTAAACGTGACAAGCCGGTAGCCTACTGGTCTGGCATTACCGAAGTGAATGGCGAGAAGCAGTTTGACTATCCGGTGCCGGATTACTTCAATGGTAAAATCCGCGTAATGGCAATTTCGGTGACGCCAGACAAAATCGGTAAGGCACAAACATCTGCCACGGTGCGTGACAACTTTATCATGACGCCAAACGTGCCTTCCATGGTTGCGCCGGGTGATGAGTTTGACGTCAGTGTTGGGGTCAGTAATAACCTTGAAGGGCTGGGCGCTAAGCCTGTTGCTATCAGCGTACATCTGACACCGCCAGCGCAGTTGGAAGTGGTGGGTGGCGCAGAGCAGAGCCTGTCGCTGGCAGAAAAACGTGAAGGTGTGATCCACTTTCGCCTGCGTGCCAAGGCGCTGCTGGGTGATGCTCCGTTGACGTTTGATGCGAGCTATGGCGACAACACCAGCCGCCGTACCATCAGCACTTCGGTGCGCCCGGCGATGCCTTACCGTACCCAGTCGGTGATGGGGCGGATGAACGGCAGCAACCAGAATATTGATAATCTGCGGCAGATGTTCGATGCCTATGCGCAGCGTAACGCGGCGGTATCCTATTCGCCATTGGTGCTGACCAGCGGCCTGGCGCAGTATCTGGCGGATTATCCTTACTACTGTTCTGAGCAGATCGTCAGCCGCGCTATCCCGCTGATCATGCAAAGCCAGCATCCAGAAATGAAAAGCAGCCTGAGCCAGGCCGAAGTCAGCCAGCAGTTGAAAAACCTGCTTGGCGTACTGCGTTCGCGCCAGAATGACAACGGCGCGATTGGTGCCTGGCGTTCATCGCCGGATGCCGATCCGTTTGTGACGCCATATGTGGTGCAATATCTGCTGGCCGCCAAGGCGGCGGGGTATTCACTGCCGGAAGGGATGTTGGATGAAGCCAATGGCGCGCTGCGTGAACTGGCAGCCAGGGGTTACGACGATCTCTATCATCTACGCCTGCGGACCTGGGCGGTCTACCTGTTGACCTTGCAGGGGGAGATCACCACCAACTCGCTGGCATCGGTACAGGATACGTTGCAAAAACTGCATCCAGACAGTTGGAAGACGGATCTGAGCGCCTGGTATCTGGCTTCGTCTTATCGTCTGTTAAAAATGGATGATGAGGCCAATGCCCTGCTGCAACCAGGCTGGAACCAACTGAGCAAAGCCTATGACAAGGGCTGGTGGACGCAGAATTATTTCGATCCGCTGGTGCAGGATGCGACACGTCTGTACCTGGTCAGCCGTCATTTCCCTGAGAAATTGTCTGCCATTCCGCCACAGGTATTGGAGAACATGGTCAAGGCGTTGAGAGAAGAGCGCTACACCACTTACTCTGCGGCGATGAGTATTCTGGCCCTGGAGAGTTACTCGGCGCAGGTGGCGGCGCAGGCGCCCTCCTCAACGGATAGCTTGAGCATCAGCCAGACCAGCAAACAAAGCAAAACCGCTCCGCAGGTTATTTCTGCTTTGGCGGGGCTATTTGCCAAAGGCCAGTTCAGCGCAGATGCACAGGCAATCCGCTTCACCAATACCCGCGATGCGCCTGCCTGGTATGTGGTCACGCAGGCCGGTTACGATCTTGCCGCGCCGCAGAAAGCCATAGCGCGTGGGTTGGAGATCACTCGTGATTACCTGGACGAGCAGGGTAAACCGGTCACGCAGGTGACATTGGGGCAGAAGATCAATGTCCATTTGAAAATCCGCGCCAACTCAAAACAGGGGCAGAACAACCTGGCGATTGTCGATCTGTTGCCGGGTGGGTTTGAGGTGGTACAGCAAGCGCCTCCAGAGCCTGCCAGTGAGGGCGGCGAAGGCAGTGACAATCCGGATGGCGCTTGGCAATCACCTTTGGCTGCATCTGGCTCGACCTGGGCACCTGATTACAGTGATATCCGTGAAGACCGGGTGATCATTTATGGTAGCGCCAGCACTGACGTGCAGGAATTTGTCTACCAGATTAAAGCCACCAACACCGGTAGCTTTGTGATCCCGCCAGCTTATGGAGAAGCCATGTACGATCGTGAAGTGCAGGCGATGTCTGCCAGTAGCGGCAAGCTGGAGGTAGTACCGGCGGAACGGAAATAGGCCATTGCCCTGATGCCTGTCATTGGCACTAAACTGCCCTTCCCCCGGTTCTGGGGAGAGGGCATTGCTATCAACAGGGTGCTAATGAATCAGGCATTGTATTGCTGAACTGACGAGCATTATTACCAATGCCCTGTGATTGATTTGTCGCGGGGCTCGCGGCGGGTATTGAGAATCAATGAAAATCCTCCCTGCTTCCTCGGTGGCGGCTAAACGCTGGCTACAGAATATTTTGATGGCGGTATTTCTGCTGGCGCTGGTGAACCTGGGTGCGCGGCTCTGGCCACATCCAGCGCTTTCTCAGGGGCTTCCTTTATCCTCGGTTTACTACGATCGCCACGGGGCGCTGATGCGTATCACCTTGGCTAATGACGATCGTTATCGCCTGTGGACACCGTTGGAGAAGATTTCTCCGCTGGCGGTTCAGGGGATCTTGCTGCATGAAGATCGTTGGTTCTATTTCAACCCCGGTTTTAATCCTGTCAGCCTGCTACGGGGATTTTGGCGCAGCTATGTGGCAGGCGGCAAAATGCAGGGGGATCGACCATCACCATGCAACTGGCGCGGATGCATTGGCATCTGAATACCCGCACGCCTGGCGGCAAGCTGCTGCAGGTGCTGCGGGCCATCCAACTGGAGCTCAGTTACTCCAAGCACGATATTCTGGAAGCCTATCTGAATTACGCCCCTTATGGTCGCAATATTGAGAGTATCGGCGCCGCCAGCCTGATTTACTTCGCCAAAGCCCCGCTGGATCTGACGCTGCCGGAGGCGTTGACGCTGTCTGTTTTACCGCAGTCGCCAAGTTACCGTATTGACCCTAAAACCGGCGTGCTGGGGGTGGCATTGACCCAGGCTCGCAACCGTCTGTTTCAGCGCTGGCAGGGCGTTTATGCCACGGACAACAGCCAGAAAGCGTTGTTCCAGCTCCCTCTTGCCCTGCGCCAGCCGGAGCAAATGCCTTATATTGCCCCGCACTTTATCGAACAACTGCGCCAACAGACTCAGCGCCTTGTGACGTTGGATACCCGTGTAGACACAACGCTGGATGCGGGGCTACAGCGGTTGATTGAAAAACAGGTGAATGCGTTTATTGTCCGCAACCAGAGCCGGGGCATACATAATGCCGCTGTGCTGCTGGTAGACAGCCGCGATATGGGGGTGCGTGCGCTATTGGGTTCTGCGGATTATTACAACCGTGAGATTCAGGGGCAGGTGAATGGCACCCATGCCAAGCGTTCCCCCGGTTCCACGCTCAAGCCTTTTATTTATGCTTTAGGGATGGAACAGGGCGTGTTGCATCCGATGACCATTCTGAAGGACGTGCCTTCGTCTTTCGGGGCCTATGCACCAGAGAATTTTGACCGGCGTTTCCTGGGGCCGGTGACGGCGACGGATGCGCTTAATTTCAGCCGTAATATCCCGGCAGTTTATGTGGCGTCACAGCTGCGTCAGCCGACGTTTTATCAGTTTTTAAGCCTGTCCGGGATCGCCAATATGGCCAGTGAAAACCATTATGGGCTTTCGCTGGTATTAGGCGGTGGCGAGGTAACCGCTCAGGAACTGGCAAAGCTGTATGCATTATTGGCTAACCGGGGCGCATTACGGCCATTACGGATGCAAAAAAACGATGCTTATCCTCAGCCCATACGTTTACTGAGCGAAGAAGCCAGCTTCGTGACGCTGGATATGCTGCGCCAGCATCGGCGGCCCGGTGATACGCTGGCACAACGATCGTCGTCGCTACCCGTCTATTGGAAAACTGGCACCTCCTGGGGATTTCGTGATGCCTGGAGCGTGGGTATTTTCGGGCCGTATGTGCTGGTGGTGTGGGAAGGCAATTTCGACAGTAAAGGCAACAACGTGTTTGTCGGAGCGGATGCGGCTGCACCTTTGTTCTTTAATATCATCGATAGCATCAACGCCAGCTATCCAAGGTTACAGGAGCCGAAGCACGCCTTCCCGAAACGGCTCAAGCGGGTCGATGTCTGCCTGGCCAGTGGCAACCTGCCTACCCGGTGGTGCCAGCAAAAAGGCAAGACCTGGTTTATCCCCGGCAAATCCCCTATCAAGATTGATACCGTTTTTCGCCCGGTGGTGCTGGATATTCATAGCGGTGAGGTGGCCTGCCCACCATACGATGAATCGCAGACCCGTACCGAGGTTTTTGAGTTTTGGTCTTCCGATCTGGCCAATGTCTTTGCCCAGGCCGGGTTGCCTAAACGGACTCCTCCGGTGAACCATTGCAAAGATAATCTGGTGGCCGTCAGTGGCAATCCGCCACGTATTACTTCGCCGCTTAAAAATACGACCTATACCTTAAGGCAGTCGCAGCAGGGGCGTGACAAAATTGCTTTCAATGCGGTGACGGATGCCGATAGTAAAACGGTGTACTGGTTTGTGGACGATATCTATCTTGGCAGCAGCGCCAGTAAGAAACCTATTGATTGGCGGCCAATCAATAACGGCCAGTATCGCATCCGAGCGGTGGACGATCATGGGCGTGCCGATAGCCGCCTGGTGATGATTGAACGGGTGAATTGAGGTGCCGTGGGACAAGGGGCAGGGCTCCGCCCCTTGTTGATACCCGTTTTCTTGCAAGCTGCAGCGTTGTTACCTGCACTTAATGATTATTTGGGGTAAATACCAGCTTCTGTTGCCATGGCCTGCAGGAAGCCAAAGACATTACCGACACGCAGCCCATTGTGTTCATATTCGTTAGTGATCCACGGCGTCAGATTGCCTACCTGCTGTGCCGTGGCCAGCGATGATTGTAAATCGACGTACATATCGCTGAAGTAAATAGCAGCGAATACCGGCACCTGGTTCTCACGCAAACGCTCGCAATCATAAAGCGGCGACCAGACCCGCCGCTCGGCCAAAAGCTTGACTGGCTCGTTAAACGGGCGCAATGCGGCAATATCGGTGAACATCCATGGGTAGATCATCTCGCCGGTCAGATAAAGCGGGCGCCGGTCTTCGTCGAAGGTATCAAAATTGCCCCGCATGCGCTGTGCGGCCCAGTTGGTGGCTTTATCCTGTGCGTAAATGCTTTCATGCAACGCGGCAAACAGCGGGTTTTCCGCAAAGCTGGTCAGCGTCATGACCTGTGCCAGAAAGGTATCGCTGAGCTGGTCGTCAGGGTTAAACGCTTCGTCGAATAACCACAGCAGCCTTTCATAGCCTTCGCTCATGCCAAGATCGATCCCCAGGCTTTGCATGCGCTTTACGGTCAGCTGGTCACCGTCGGGTAATCGTACATCTTCCTGCTCTAGCTTATCGGCCACGCGGGCAATCAGAGCTTTCAGGTGAGGATAGCGTTGATAGAAAATACGATTTTTGGCCACCACTTGCGGGTAGGTATGGGCGTAGACTTCGTCAGCATCGGGCTGCAGGCTGGTCAGCCCGCCGGTCAAAAAGCAGCAGTGCAACCCTTCGGGGGCCTGAGAGAGGTAGGTAAGGGTAATAAAGCCGCCGTAGCTTTGGCCCAGGGTGCTCCATGGGCGGTCGCCAAAGCAGTTTTTACGCAGATATTCGGCATCGGCAACGATGGAGTCGGCACGGAAACAGGACAGGTAATCTGCCGCCTGGCTTTCACTGAGCCCGGCCAGGCTCTTGCCTTCAATTCGGTTACTTCGCCCGGTACCACGCTGATCCAGCAAGATTACCCGGTAGCTTTTCAACGCTTCGGCGATCCAGCTGCTGCGGGCTGTAGGGCGTGGGCTCTTACCACCGGGCCCACCCTGTAGAAACAGCAGGCAGGGCATTGGGTCATCCCGGTGCGTAGGATCCACCAATTCCCGAACAAAGATTTTGATCGTGCGTGTATCCTGTTTATTGAACCAGTTCAGCGGAACCTCGACAATATGTTCACGCACCCAGATTGCAGGCAGTAAATATTCTCGTTCAACGCTCATGTTATCTCTTCCTATTTGTCTGTTCTTTTCTTCCAGCGGATAGTTTTATACTGCACGCGGCATTTCGTCAGGCTGCCCTGAGGCTGATTCTACCGTTAAGGTCGGTTTCTCAGGTCATTTCTCAGGTGGAACGCGACATGGAAACCCAGACAAATAGTAAGCTTATTCTATTGAAAAATAAGAAAAAACCTGGCTTATATGTAGGGTGTCCTCAGCGTATCAGGGAGCGTGCGGTTATAAAATAACCAATAGGTGGGAATTTGAACACTGCTCACAACGCAAATATTGCAGGAAGTATGCAGATCCATTGCTGGATGACCACCGTCACACTATTAACCATTTTACCCTTTTACCTTTCAGCCCTATTTTGAGATGTGTGCAAGGCTCGACTTCCGCTGCCTGCTTTTTGTGCCAGGACAAGGTTTTTTTATGGCGCATCGGGAATGTTTTAGTTTTTAATTTCAATAGGTTATTTTATTTATATGCAGATTTTATACCAGGACGAACATCTGATTGCTGTCAACAAACCTGCTGGCTGGTTGGTGCACCGTAGCTGGCTGGATCGCCATGAGACCCAGTTTGTGATGCAAACCGTGCGCGATCAGATTGGCCAGCATGTATTTACCGTGCATCGCCTGGATCGCCCCACTTCTGGTGTGTTGCTTATGGCACTGTCCAGTGAGGTGGCTCGCACGTTGTCGCAGCAGTTTGAACTGCATCAAGTGCAGAAAACCTACCACGCAGTGGTGCGGGGTTATGTGCTGGAAGGTGGCACCATCGATTACGCGTTGACCGAAGAGCTGGACAAGCTGGCGGACAAACACGCAAACCCGGACAAAGGTCCCAAACCGGCGGTGAGCCATTACCAACCACTGGCGATGGTCGAGATGCCGGTAGCGATAGGTCGTTACGCCACATCGCGTTACAGCCTGGTCGAATTAAAGCCGCAAACGGGCCGTAAACACCAGTTGCGGCGGCATATGGTGCATATCCGCCACCCAATCATTGGTGATACCGCCCATGGCGATTTACGCCAGAACCGGGGGATGGCTCAGCATTTCGCTTGTCCACGCCTGATGCTGCACGCCAGCCATCTGCAATTGGCTCACCCGGTCAGTGGCGAACCGCTGCATATTTCTGCCTCGTGGGATGCGGCCTGGCAGGGGGTGATGGCACAATTTGGTTGGCTCGATGTGCTGCCTGAGCTTGTTGGGGTTGAGTTTCCATAACCTAACGGTCAGGATATGCCCGTTGCCGGGTTACGGCAGGCATGGCAGTTTTTTCATTATCAAGAGGGCAGGAACGATGGCTCAGGTCGGTATTTTCGTAGGCACGGTCTACGGTAATTCTTTGTTAGTGGCAGAAGAAGCAGAAACTATCCTTCAAGAACAGGGCCATGAGGTCAAACTGTTTGAAGAGGGGACATTGGAGGCCTGGCAGTATTATCGCCAGCATTATGCACTGGTGATCACTTCCACCACCGGGCAGGGGGATCTGCCCGACAGCATTGCGCCTCTATTCCAGGCCATTCGTGACCAGCTTGGTTATCAGCCAGAGTTGCATTATGGGTTGATCGCCTTGGGCGATAGCAGTTATGACAATTTCTGCGGGGCCGGGCGCGCCTTTGATGCCCTGTTGCAAGAGCAAGGTGCGACGCGTGTAGGTGAAGTATTTGAAATCGATGCAATAGAGCAGCCGGAACCGGAAGTGGTGTCCTGCCCATGGGTAGAGCAGTGGGGAAGCCTGCTCAAGTAGTCTCTGCGCTAAAGGACGATAAACGAAAAAACCTAATCCCTTAAGCACTCTCAAGGCCGTAGCCAGGAAGCGTTAAAGAATTAGGTTTTACCTGCCAGAGCAGTATTGATTCTCTGATTGCCCATTAACCGTACCACATCGAAAACGGGCAAAATGTGAACTCGGTGGCACACCGGTAATCAGGTTGCCACCGTCGCTATATTCGGATTTTCGAACCTATTTACCGCGCGTAAGTTTTTCCAGATCGGATTCGATCTCGGCAATTTTGTGGGAGACCACGCCTTCCAGATGACGCAGGTCGTCCAGAATTTTACGTTTCAGATCCACTTCCACCTGATCGCGCTGGCACAGTTGATCCAGTTCATCGATCACATAACGCAGGTTGGGGTTGATCTCATGGATCTCTTTGTAGCCCTGACCAGCGTTGTCGGCCACCACGGTTTTACGTTGACGCGGGTATTTGAACTTCACACTCTTGGCAAAGAATTCGCCTTTATCTTTGCGGAAGTAAATCTTGAGGATGTCGTTATTGGCCTCCTGACGCAGGCTATAGCGATCGATATCTTCCGGTTGATTGATTCCTAAGCTTTTCAGGTTGTCATACATGATAGCGCCACCTTGGTTATTCCAATTGTTATTCAATTTGCAGTTATACTGACCAAAAGCATGAAATTAAGCAGGAGTAACAGCCAGAGATTATGGCGAAAACGGCTGCCTGAGACTGTGACGGTTCGCGTAATGAAGATAAAAAAATGGCGGGTGATTTACCCGCCATTCAATATTAGTCGATGGTGCGTAATAACTCATTAATCCCGACTTTACCGCGCGTTTTGGCGTCGACTTTCTTGACGATCACCGCACAGTACAGGCTATAAGATCCGTCCTTGGATGGCAGGTTACCGGAAACCACTACCGAACCCGCTGGAACACGGCCATAGTGAACCTCACCGGTTTCGCGATCGTAAATACGGGTGCTTTGGCCCAGGTAAACGCCCATGGAAATCACCGAGCCTTCTTCAACGATCACCCCTTCAACCACTTCAGAACGCGCACCGATAAAGCAGTTGTCTTCGATGATGGTTGGGTTGGCCTGCAGAGGCTCCAACACGCCACCGATGCCGACACCGCCGGACAGATGAACGTTTTTGCCGATCTGTGCGCAGGAACCGACGGTGGCCCAGGTGTCTACCATGGTGCCTTCATCCACATAGGCACCAATGTTGACGTAAGAAGGCATCAGTACGGTGTTGCGTGCAATGAATGCGCCCTGGCGAACGGTAGCCGGCGGCACCACGCGGAAGCCTTCTTTCTGGAAGCGGGCATCATCGTAATCAGCGAATTTCATCGGTACTTTGTCGTAATAGCGGGTTTCTGCACCGTCCATCACTTTGTTGTCATTAATGCGGAAAGAAAGCAGCACGGCTTTTTTCAGCCACTGATGCGTTACCCACTGACCGTCTTTCTTCTCGGCAACGCGCAGGGCGCCACTGTCCAGCAGGGCGATCACCTGGTTTACCGCTTCACGCGTTACGGTGTCTACGTTTGCCGGAGTAATGTCTGCCCGACGTTCGAAGGCGCTTTCAATAACGTTTTGTAGTTGCTGCATGCTATTCCCTGTCCTGGTTTTATTTACGAAAGGTTACTTGTATCACATTTTATCGGTTGGATTGAGTGCCTCTGTCAACCGTTGTTCCAATTTTCTGCGCGTTTCTGGAGCCAGTGCGCGTCGATCGGCATCGGCCAGAATAAACAAATCCTCCACACGTTCCCCGATGGTGGAAATGCGCGCGCCATGCAGTGACAGGCCCAGATCGGCAAATACTTCACCCACTCGAGCCAACAGACCGGGCTGATCGAGGGCGATCAGTTCCAGATAGCTACGGCGATCGTTGTGGGTTGGCAAGAAACTGACTTCGGTCGGTACACTGAAATGCCGCAATTTGGATGAGGGGCGGCGCGCACGCGGTGGCTGATATTCCCGCTGGGTGATGGCTTGTTCCAGCGCATGACGGATGACGGCATGGCGGTCTTGCGCCAGTGGGCTGCCATCCGGTTCCAGCACGATAAAGGTGTCCATGGCCATGCCATCACGGTTGGTGAAGATCTGCGCGTCATGCACGCTCAGATTACGCCGATCCATTTCGCCGGCCACGGCGGCAAACAGGTAAGGGCGATCCGGGCTCCAAATAAAGATTTCGGTGCCGCCACGTGTTGCCTGGCGGCTGACCAGCACCAGCGGCTTGGTCGAATCATGGGCCAACAGATGGCGGGCGTGCCACGCCAACTGGTTCGGTGAATGTCGCAGGAAATAATCAGCGCGACAACGGCTCCAGATACGATGCAGTGCCTCTTCATCGATATTATCCATGCGCAGCAGAGCTAGCGCTTGCAGCCGGTGGTGGCGAACCCGTTCGCGCAGATCCGGGCTGTTTTGCATGCCGCGCCGCAGCTGTTTCTCGGTAGCAAAATAAAGTTCGCGCAGCAGGCTTTGCTTCCAGCTGTTCCACAATGTTTCGTTGGTAGCGCAGATATCCGCCACCGTCAGGCAAACCAGATAACGCAGCCGGGTTTCGCTCTGTACTTCGCTGCTGAATTGCTGAATAACGGTGGGGTCCTGAATGTCCCGCCGCTGTGCGGTCACTGACATCAGCAGATGGCAGCGCACCAACCAGGCGACCAATTGCGCCTCACGCGAGTTCAAGCCATGTAATTCGGCAAACTCGAGCGCGTCTTGTGCGCCAAGAATGGAATGATCGCCGCCACGCCCTTTGGCAATATCGTGGAACAAAGCCGCCAGCAGCAGTAATTCGGGATGGGGCAGGCGAGGATAAAGTTCTACGCACAGCGGATGGCGCGGGCGCGTTTCTTCATCGGCAAAGCTTTCCAGTTTTTGCAGCACACGAACAGTGTGCTCATCAACGGTATAAGCGTGGAATAAATCGAACTGCATCTGGCCGACGATGCTGCCCCATTGCGGCATATAGGCCGACAATACGCTGTGACGGTGCATTGGCACCAGCGCCCGTGAGACTGCCCCAGGGTGGCGCAGAATAGCCATAAACAGCTCTCTGGCCTCGGGGATGTGGCATAACGGTTGTTCCAGTTGACGGCGGGCATGGCGTAACTGGCGCACCGTGGTGGAATAGATGCCTTTGATTTCCCGGTTACGTACCATCAGGTAGAACATCCGCATGATCGCTTCGGGCTGGCGGATAAACAGCGTTTCATCGCGCAGATCGATCAGATCGCCACGCAGTTGGAAATCATCGTTCAGTGGGCGCGGTTTTTCGGTGGTGTCCAATGCCAGGATTGCTTCGTCAAACAACTGCAGCAGCATGTGGTTCAGCTCACTGACACGGCGCGTCATGCGATAGAAATCTTTCATCATGCGCTCTACCGGCTCATTGCCTTCCCCTTCGTAACGCAGCAACTGGGCTACGTTGAGCTGGCGATCAAACAGTAGGCGGTTGTCATAACGGGGCAACACCAGATGCAGCGCAAAGCGGATACGCCACAGGAAGCTCTGGCATTCGTTCAGTTCATTGCGCTCAGCCTGGGTCAGAAAGCCAAACCCGACCATCTCGTCAAGCGAGGTGGCGCCAAAATGACGGCGGGCCACCCATAGCAGCGTGTGGATGTCGCGCAGGCCGCCAGGGCTGCTTTTGATATCTGGTTCCAGATTATAGCTGGTGCCGTGATAGCGCTGGTGGCGCTCTTGTTGCTCAATCACTTTGGCATCAAAGAATTTTGGCGAAGGCCAGAAGCCGTCGCTGAAAATGTGTTTCTGCATTTGCAGAAACAGGGCGACGTCGCCGCAGATCATGCGTGATTCGATTAAGTTGGTCGCAACCGTCAGGTCCGCCAACCCTTCGAGCAGGCACTCTTCCAGCGTTCGCACGCTGTGGCCGACTTCCAGCTTCAGATCCCACAGTAAGGTAATGAACTCACCGACACGGGCGGCCTGCTTATCGTCCAGGCGGGACTGGCTGAGCACCAGGAGGTCGATATCAGATAGCGGGTGCAGTTCACCCCGCCCGTAGCCGCCAACGGCAACCAGCGCCGTTTCCGGGATATCTTCAAAACCGTAGAACACCCACAGCCGGCGCAACAGCCTATCGATAAATTCACTGCGTGCCGCCACCAGGCTCTCTGCACTGGAACCGGCGTTGAATGCTGCCGCTAACCAAAGCTGAAACTGTTCCAGACGCTGTTTGAGCGCCAGGCAGTTAATCTCCTCATCGCCATAGGCGTTGGGAAACTCAGGCTGTTTTGGCACGGCGGGTTGCTCGATGGCCGAGGTGCCTTGTTGACTCAAGTTTTCAGACATAAACGCAGCCCATAAAAAAGACCGGCAAAAGCCGGCCTGGTGACAAGAACTGCAGTTTACATACCCTATGAATTTCAAATTACAGCTTGAAAGACGACGGGTATGGTGCGGTTCTTACATCTCGTGGGTAATGATGTTGGGGATGGTGTCATCCTTACGCAACGTCATTATCTCGCAGCCGTTATCAGTGACCACAATAGTATGCTCATACTGTGCCGACAAGCTGCGATCTTTGGTTTTCACCGTCCAGCCGTCTTTCATGGTGCGGATGCGGTAATCACCGGCGTTGACCATTGGTTCGATAGTGAAGGCCATACCGGCCTGCAACACCACGCCACCGTCATCGGCATCATAGTGCAGCACCTGGGGTTCTTCATGGAAGCCTTCGCCGATACCGTGGCCGCAATATTCGCGAACCACAGAGAATTTCTCTGCCTCAACGTACTGCTGAATTGCTTTGCCCAGAGTGCGCAGGCGGATGCCGGGCTTGACCATTTTCAGTGCCAGATACAGGCTTTCCTGAGTTACACGGCACAGGCGTTCGCCCAGAATGGTTGGCTTGCCGACGATGAACATCTTGGAGGTATCACCGTGAAAGCCGTCTTTAATCACCGTCACGTCGATATTGACGATATCCCCATCCTTCAGCACTTTGTCATCGCTTGGAATGCCGTGGCAGACCACTTCGTTTACTGAAATGCAGACTGATTTCGGGAAACCATGGTAGCCCAGGCAAGCAGAAATCGCCTGCTGTGCGTTAGTGATATGTTCGTGACAGATCCTGTCCAGTTCACCAGTGGTGACGCCGGGTTTGACGTGGGGTTCGATGATTTCCAGCACTTCTGCAGCCAAGCGGCCCGCAACGCGCATTTTTTGAATGTCATCAGGTGTTTTGATTGAAATTGCCATGGAATTAGTCCGCAGTTGTCGAGATCGTCGACAGTGGAAAGAAAGGCTTGGACTTATGGTATCAGCCTGGCCTAAGGCTGCCAAATCTGATTTCCGCGTGGGGCAGTCGGATGCAACAAAAGTTGGTGCCGAGGCCGGGTTTATGGTATAAAGCGCGCCGGCAGATCCGCACTTGCGTCCTTGCGACAGGTAAGGATATGACCGAAAATACTTTAACTGCACTCACATTGTGTAAATAACACACACGTATCGACACATCCGCCGGGGTGCCTTGAGATGACTTATGTCGTTGTCCGGGTCGGCGTTATGGGATACGTGGAGGCATAACCCCAACTCACTCTATAGAGGTTTAATCATGGCAACTGTTTCCATGCGCGACATGCTCCAGGCCGGTGTACACTTTGGTCACCAGACCCGTTACTGGAACCCGAAAATGAAGCCTTTCATCTTCGGCGCACGTAACAAGGTTCACATCATCAACCTGGAAAAAACCGTACCAATGGCCAACGCAGCACTGGCTGAACTGACCAAGATCTCTTCCCGTAAAGGTAAGATCCTGTTCGTTGGTACCAAGCGCGCAGCAAGCGAAGCGGTAAAAGAATATGCTAACAACTGCGACCAGTTCTTCGTGAACCATCGCTGGTTGGGCGGCATGCTGACTAACTGGAAAACCGTTCGTCAGTCAATCAAACGTTTGAAAGATCTGGAAATCCAGTCCCAAGACGGCACCTTCGACAAGCTGACCAAGAAAGAAGCGCTGATGCGTACTCGCGAATTGGCCAAGCTGGAAAACTCCCTGGGTGGTATCAAGGACATGGGTGGTCTGCCAGACGCTCTGTTTGTTATCGATGCCGATCACGAACACATCGCGATCAAAGAAGCCAACAACCTGGGTATCCCGGTATTCTCTATCGTTGATACCAACTCCGATCCAGACGGTGTTGACTTCATCATCCCTGGTAACGACGACGCAATCCGTGCAATCAAATTGTACCTGACTGCCGTTGCTGCCGCCGTCCGTGAAGGTCGTTCTCAAGATCTGGCCGTTCAGGCGGAAGAAAGCTTCGTAGAAGCTGAATAATAAGGTCAAGCCCTTATTAACCAGGTATTGAATATGTTGGTTAGGGGGCCTGTTAAGGCCCCTTTGCTTATCTGAATGAGAACTGTCTCCACGCGAGATAACCGAGGAAAAAGAAATGGCTGATATTACCGCTGCTCTGGTAAAAGAACTGCGTGAGCGTACTGGCGCTGGCATGATGGATTGTAAAAAAGCTTTGGTTGAGTCTAACGGCGACATCGAACTGGCAATCGAAAACATGCGTAAATCTGGTGCGATCAAAGCGGCGAAAAAAGCAGGCAACGTAGCTGCTGACGGCGTGATCAAAACCAAGATTGAAGGCAACTATGGTCTGATTCTGGAAGTTAACTGCCAGACTGACTTCGTAGCTAAAGATGCTGGTTTCCAGGCATTCGCCGACAAAGTGCTGGATGCGGCTTTTGCTGGCAAAATCACTGATGTTGAAGTGTTGAAAGCACAGTTCGAAGAAGAACGTGTTGCGCTGGTGGCTAAAATCGGTGAAAACATCAACATCCGTCGCGTTGCTTCCCTGGAAGGCGAAGTGTTGGGAAGCTACCTGCACGGTGCGCGTATCGGCGTTCTGGTTTCTGCTATTGGCGCTGATGAAGAGCTGGTTAAACAACTGGCTATGCACGTTGCAGCAAGCAAGCCTGAATTCGTTAAGCCTGAAGATGTCTCTGCTGAAGTGGTAGAAAAAGAGTACCAGGTTCAGTTGGACATCGCCATGCAGTCTGGCAAGCCGAAAGAAATCGCTGAGAAAATGGTTGAAGGCCGCATGAAGAAATTCACCGGCGAAGTTTCTCTGACCGGTCAGCCTTTCGTTATCGAACCAAGCAAAACAGTTGGCCAGATGCTGAAAGAGCACAATGCTGACGTGGTTAACTTCATCCGCTTCGAAGTGGGCGAAGGCATTGCCAAAGTTGAGAATGACTTTGCTGCTGAAGTTGCAGCAATGAGCAAGCAGTCTTAATGACTGTTAATGGAGCCGCCGTTAGGCGGTTCCATTTTATCCAGCCAGAGATAAACCGATTACGGGCCTTGTGTGGCTATCTTCACCACAAGCGCAACGCATCGGCCAAAACCCCCAATACTATTACTGCTTCTTAGGACAGAACACCATGGCAACCAATGCAAAACCCGTTTATCAGCGTATCCTGCTCAAATTGAGTGGAGAAGCCCTGCAAGGTGCAGAAGGTTTCGGGATCGACGCTAGCGTTTTGGATCGCATGGCTCAGGAAGTTAAAGAGCTGGTCGAACTGGGCATCCAGGTCGGTGTAGTGATTGGCGGTGGCAATCTTTTCCGTGGTGCAGGTCTGGCGCAAGCTGGCATGAACCGCGTAGTGGGCGACCACATGGGAATGCTGGCTACCGTGATGAACGGCCTGGCTATGCGTGATGCACTGCACCGTGCCTATGTGAACGCCCGCCTGATGTCCGCAATTCCATTGAATGGCGTGTGTGATAATTACAGCTGGGCAGAGGCGATCAGCCTGCTGCGCAACAACCGCGTGGTCATTTTCTCCGCCGGTACGGGTAACCCGTTCTTCACCACCGATTCTGCAGCCTGCCTGCGTGGGATCGAGATCGAAGCCGATGTGGTATTGAAAGCGACTAAAGTGGATGGTGTATACTCGGCTGATCCGGTGAAAAATCCGGACGCAACGCTGTACGAACAGTTGACTTACCAGGACGTGCTGGAGCGTGAGTTGAAAGTGATGGATCTGGCGGCGTTTACGCTGGCCCGTGACCACGGCTTGCCGATCCGCGTGTTCAACATGAACAAACCAGGCGCGCTGCGTCGCGTGGTGATGGGTGAGAACGAAGGTACACTGATCACCAAATAACGGCTGTTCGCCAAATTTAACTGGGGCGGGTAACGCCAGGCGTTATGTGCTCCTCAAGAGTAAAACTCACGGGTGATACGTTTTCAGGTATTGCCTGCCAAGTAACCAGCTTCCAAGGGTTCGCAACGTGATTAATGAAATCAGAAAAGATGCTGATTCACGCATGGAAAAAAGCGTAGAAGCATTCAAAAACCAAATCAGCAAGATCCGTACTGGCCGTGCTTCTCCAAGCATTCTGGACGGCATCATGGTGGAATATTACGGTTCAGCCACGCCGCTGCGCCAACTGGCTAACGTGACCGTAGAGGACTCCCGTACTCTGGCGATTAACCTGTTTGACCGTTCCTTGGGGCAGGCAGTGGAAAAAGCCATCATGTCTTCTGACCTGGGCCTGAATCCTAGCTCGGCTGGCAGCGTGATCCGGGTTCCGCTTCCTCCACTGACAGAAGAGCGCCGTAAGGATCTGATCAAGGTTGTGCGTGGCGAAGCAGAGCAGGGCCGTGTTGCCGTGCGTAACGTGCGCCGCGATGCCAACGATAAAGTGAAAGCGCTGTTGAAAGACAAAGAAATCAGCGAAGACGAAGATCGTCGTTCACAAGATGATATCCAGAAAATGACCGATGCTTACATCAAGCTGCTTGATGCCGCACTGGCCGATAAAGAAAAAGAGCTGATGGATTTCTAATCTCCATCGCGCATAAATAAAGCGTCGCTTAGGTGGCGCTTTGTTTTTTGTGGCGTAGATCCCGTTTTATCTTACACAGAGATTATGGACAAGCGGTGATTCTGGTCTCAAACTTGGACACCTCCGATCTCATCACACAGTGATTCAGAGCGAACTCATGAAGCAACTGACTATTCTGGGCTCCACCGGTTCTGTGGGCACCAGTACCCTGGCCGTGGTCAGGGCAAATCCTGAACTTTTCGCGATCAAAGCACTGGTAGCTGGCCGTAATGTGGCGGTCATGGCGCAACAGTGCGCAGAGTTCCGCCCTGACTATGTCGCTATGGCGGATGACAAATCCGCTAATGAATTACGGGTTCTGTTGGCAGAAAACGGAATTAAAACCGAAGTGTTGGCGGGCGAGCAGGCAGCTTGTGAATTGGCGGCGCTGAGCGATGTCGACCAGGTGACGGCGGCCATTGTTGGCGCAGCCGGTCTATTGCCCACCCTGGCGGCTATTCGGGCCGGTAAACAGGTGCTGCTGGCAAACAAAGAATCCCTGGTGACCTGTGGGCGTCTGTTTATGGACGCGGTGCAAAAGAGCCAGGCACAGCTGTTGCCGCTGGACAGCGAACACAATGCTATCTTCCAGAGTTTGCCTGAAAGTATCCAGCGTCAGTTGGGGTCTGCGTCCCTGGAGGCTCATGGTGTTTCGCGCATCGTTCTGACCGGTTCTGGCGGCCCGTTCCGCACCACAGCGTTGGAACAATTCGCCTCGGTGACGCCAGACCAGGCCTGTGCCCATCCAAACTGGTCGATGGGGCGCAAGATTTCGGTAGATTCCGCCACCATGATGAACAAAGGTCTGGAATATATCGAGGCCCGCTGGCTGTTCAATGCTTCGGCCGAGCAGATGGAGGTTATCCTGCATCCACAATCGGTGATCCACTCGATGGTGCGCTATGCGGATGGCAGCGTGCTGGCCCAATTAGGTACGCCCGATATGCGCACGCCGATCGCCCACGCCATGGCATATCCGCAGCGGGTCAACTCCGGGGTTGCCGCTCTCGATTTTTGCCGTATCGGCGCACTGACCTTCTCTGAGCCAGAGCGTGAGCGCTATCCTTGCCTGTATCTGGCCATCGAAGCCTTTGACGCCGGGCAGGCGGCCACCACGGCTCTCAACGCAGCTAATGAAATCGCCGTCGCGGCTTTTTTGCAGGAACAGATTCGATTTACTGATATTTCTGCCGTGAACCAAAAAGTGGTTGAATGCTTGGCGTTACAGGAACCCACGTCGATTGAAATGGTTTTAGACATCGATCGTCAGGCTCGTGAAGTGGCTACCGGTTTGATTCGTACAATGCGTGTTTAATCAGTATAAGCCGTTAGCCTGATAGAGGAATGTGCTCTAGTACATTGTCTGATTTTGCTTGTAATGTGCGCGTGCCGCCGTGGGGCCGTTTGTTCAGGCTTCGCGGAGGTGGTATAGTCTGCGCCACAATCAGCGGATATACCGTTGAATAATGGCCGGATTGGCATGGCTTTCCGTATTGCAAATGGCAGCCAGCAGGGCTGTAGCGAGACAGATAACAGGTAAAGCTGATGCCAATCTTGTCCGGAAGCCCTCAGGGCGTCTGGTGGGTAGACTAAAAAGCTGTGTCAGGCACACGGCTTTTTTGCGCGTAATGCCCGATGTTCCGTCAAGGCCATTGTGTTGCTATCGAGGAAATAAGTACGAGTTATGTCGTCTGCAAACCAACAAGAAGCGAGTCTGTCTGCTCAAGGGCCACGCCATGTCGCGATCATTATGGATGGCAATGGGCGTTGGGCCAAACGTCAGGGCAAGTTACGTGTCTTCGGTCATAAAGCAGGGGTTAAATCGGTTCGCCGTGCAGTCAGTTTTGCTGCGAGCAATCATTTAGACGCACTGACGCTTTATGCCTTCAGCAGCGAAAACTGGAACCGTCCTGCTCAGGAAGTCTCCGCCCTGATGGAGCTTTTTGTCCGTGCACTGGACAGCGAAGTAAAAAGCCTGCATAAACATAACGTCAGACTGCGTGTGATCGGCGATATCAGCCGTTTCAGCGCACGTTTGCAAGAGCGGATCCACCGCTCTGAGCAACTGACAGAAAATAACGATGGCCTGACGCTCAACGTTGCTGCCAACTACGGTGGCCGTTGGGATATTATTCAGGGAGTGAAGGATCTGGCCGATCAGGTGCAGCAGGGTACGCTGCGTCCGGAACAGATAAGTGAGGAGTTACTGACTGAGCGCGTCTGTATGAGCGATCTGTCCCCGGTGGATTTAGTGATTCGCACGGGTGGCGAACATCGCATAAGTAACTTCTTATTGTGGCAAATTGCGTATGCCGAGCTTTACTTTACTGATGTGCTCTGGCCAGATTTTGATGAACTTGTCTTTGAAGGTGCGCTGAATGCATTTGCACAACGCGAGCGTCGCTTCGGGGGAACAACACCTAACGACGCCAATGCGTCCTAGGGGGAACTTTTGCTGAAGTCTCGCCTCATAACGGCTCTGATATTGATTCCGATTGTTATCGCTGCGCTGTTTTTGCTGCCGCCGCTGGGCTTTGCCCTGGTAACTCTCGCTGTGTGCATGCTGGCAGCCTGGGAATGGGGGCAGTTGGCTGGTTTTGCTTCCCGCTCTCAACGTATCTGGTTGGCATTGCTATGCGGCTTTATACTGGCACTGATGATGCTCAGCCTGCCTGCTTATCACCATTCCGTTCACCAATTACAGATCGGGGGGTCGCTGTGGCTTTCGCTGGCCTGGTGGTTGGCTGCTCTGTTGCTGGTGCTGTTTTATCCGGGCTCAGCAGCGTTATGGCGTAATTCGCGTCCGCTGCGTCTGCTTTTCGGCCTGTTGACCATTGTGCCATTCTTCTGGGGCATGCTGGCATTGCGCCAGTTCGGTTATGAGCAAAATCATTTTACCGGTGCCTGGTGGCTGCTGTACGTTATGCTGTTGGTCTGGGGCGCGGATTCCGGTGCCTACATGTTCGGTAAGCTGTTTGGCAAGCACAAACTGGCACCCAAGGTCTCTCCAGGTAAAACCTGGGAAGGGCTGATCGGCGGGCTGGTGACGTCAGCCGTGATTTCGTGGCTGTTTGGCCGCTACGCACCACTGATTATTGAACCGATGACGCTATTAATCTGTTCAGTGATTGCGGCGCTGGCTTCGGTGTTGGGTGATCTTACGGAAAGTATGTTTAAACGTGAAGCGGGTATCAAAGACAGTGGTCATCTGATACCAGGGCATGGCGGCATACTGGATCGCATTGATAGCCTGACCGCAGCTGTGCCTGTATTTGCCTGCTTGATGCTGTTAGTGTTTTAATCCGTCATCGGCGGGGGAGTAAAAGGATTATATGGTCAGCGTGCTCTGGAACTTGGTTGCGTTTATTATTGCACTGGGGATATTGATCACCGTGCATGAGTTCGGGCACTTTTGGGTGGCTCGCCGCTGTGGTGTCCGCGTTGAACGCTTCTCCATCGGCTTTGGCCGCGCCTTGTGGCGCCGCACCGATCGTCAGGGAACAGAATATGTCATCGCCATGATCCCCCTTGGCGGCTATGTAAAAATGCTGGATGAACGCGTAGAAACGGTTGCACCGGAGCTGCGTCATCAGGCGTTCAATAATAAAACGGTCTGGCAGCGTGCGGCGATCGTCAGCGCGGGCCCGATTGCCAATTTCCTGTTTGCTATTATCGCTTATTGGATTGTATTTATTATCGGCGTGCCAAGTTACCGGCCGGTAATTGGTGAAATTGCCCCACAATCCATTGCCGCTATTGCTGATATTTCCCCTGGGATGGAACTTAAATCCGTTGATGGTATCGAAACGCCTGATTGGGAATCTGTTCGTCTGGCTTTAGTGACTAAAATTGGTGATGCGCAAACCGAGGTCGAAGTGGCCCCGTTTGGTTCCTCCCAGAAAACAAGCAAGACTCTGGATTTACGCCACTGGAGCTTTGAGCCGGACAAAGAAGATCCAGTCCGTTCGTTAGGGATGATCCCGCGTGGCCCGCAGATAGAATCGGTGCTGGCAGAAGTTCAGTCGGGTTCTGCTGCGCAAAAGGCGGGTTTACAAGCAGGGGATAGGATCGTTAAAGTCGATGGTCAGCTGCTAGGTCGTTGGGGAACGTTGGTTAAACGGATCCACAATGGACCGGGGCAACCGCTGGTTTTAGAGATTGAAAGAAACGGCGCCCCCTTGTCTTTAACGCTGATACCGGATACAAAGCCGGTGGGAAAAGATAAATCGGTGGGTTTTGCGGGCATTATTCCCAAAGTGTTGCCGTTGCCGGACGAGTACAAAACGATTCGCCAATATGGACCGTTCCCTGCGCTGTATCAGGCTGGGGACAAAACCTGGCAACTGATGCATCTTACGGTCAGTATGTTAGGGAAATTAATTACCGGTGATGTGAAGCTGAACAACCTGAGTGGCCCAATTTCTATTGCACAGGGAGCAGGGGCATCAGCAGGGGTTGGGTTCGTGTATTATATGATGTTTCTGGCGTTGATTAGCGTCAACCTGGGGATCATCAACCTATTCCCATTACCGGTATTAGATGGTGGGCATCTTCTCTTCCTGGCGATAGAAAAGCTGAAGGGGGGCCAGTTTCTGAGCGAGTACAGGACTACAGCTACCGCATTGGTTCGATCTTGCTGGTGTTGCTGATGGGTCTTGCACTTTTCAATGATTTTTCTCGTCTTTAGGGGCGGGGACAGGTTAGGAAGAACGCATAACAACGATGGCGATGAAAAAGTTGCTCATAGCGTCGCTGCTGTTTGGCAGCGCCACCGTATACGGTGCAGACGGGTTCGTAGTGAAAGATATTCATTTCGAAGGCCTGCAACGAGTCGCTGTCGGGGCGGCGTTACTCAACATGCCGGTTCGCGTAGGCGATACCGTCTCTGATGATGATATCAGTAATACCATCCGTGCCTTGTTTGCCACTGGCAACTTCGAGGACGTTCGCGTCTTGCGCGATGGTGATACGCTGATCGTTCAGGTTAAGGAACGCCCAACCATTGCCAGCATCACTTTCTCCGGCAACAAGTCGGTGAAAGATGACATGCTCAAGCAGAACCTGGAAGCTTCTGGCGTCCGGGTTGGTGAAGCACTCGACCGCACCACGTTATCCAGCATTGAAAAAGGGTTGGAAGACTTCTATTACAGCGTCGGTAAATACAGCGCCTCGGTGAAAGCCGTAGTGACGCCGTTGCCACGTAACCGTGTTGACCTGAAACTGGTGTTCACGGAAGGGGTTTCCGCCAAGATTCAACAAATCAACATTGTCGGCAACCATGCCTTCACGACCGATGAGCTGATTTCGCGCTTCCAGTTGCGTGATGATGTGCCTTGGTGGAATGTGGTTGGCGATCGCAAATACCAGAAGCAAAAGCTGGCAGGCGACCTTGAAACCCTGCGTAGTTTCTATCTGGATCGGGGTTTTGCCCGCTTCAACATTGACTCAACGCAGGTCAGTCTGACGCCGGACAAGAAAGGCATTTATATCACCATCAACATCACGGAAGGCGATCAGTACAAGCTTTCTGGCGTGGTGGTAAACGGCACCTTGGCGGGTCACTCGGCGGAAGTCGCCCAGTTGACCAAGATTGAACCAGGTGAGCTGTTTAACGGTACCAAAGTGACCAAAATGGAAGATAACATCAAGAAGATGTTTGGCCGTTATGGTTACGCCTATCCTCGTGTACAGACTCAGCCTGAAATCAACGACGCGGATAAAACCGTGAAGCTGCACGTCAACATCGATGCGGGCAACCGTTTCTATGTTCGCCGCATCAAGTTTGAAGGTAACGATACCAGTAAAGACTCCGTACTGCGCCGCGAAATGCGCCAGATGGAAGGTGCATGGCTGGGTAACGATCAGGTTGAGCAGGGTAAAGAGCGTCTGAACCGTCTGGGCTACTTCGAAACTGTTGATGTGGAAACCCAGCGAGTGCCGGGGACTGCCGATCAGGTTGATGTAACCTATAAGGTGAAAGAACGTAACACCGGTACCCTGAACTTTGGTATCGGCTACGGTACTGAGAGTGGTGTGAGCTTCCAGGCTGGTGTCCAGCAGGATAACTGGCTGGGTACAGGTTACTCCGTGGGTATCAGCGGCACCAAGAACGACTACCAGACCTATGCTGAGCTGTCGGTCACCAACCCATACTTCACCGTTGACGGTGTGAGCCTGGGTGGCCGCGTATTCTATAATGACTTTAAGGCTGATAACGCCGATCTGTCAGACTATACCAACAGCAGCTATGGTGTAGATGGCACCTTAGGTTTCCCGATCAACGAGAACAACTCGCTGCGTGCTGGTGTGGGTTATGTG
This sequence comes from Serratia sp. L9, assembly GCF_050632285.1. Classification (NCBI taxonomy): domain Bacteria; kingdom Pseudomonadati; phylum Pseudomonadota; class Gammaproteobacteria; order Enterobacterales; family Yersiniaceae; genus Serratia; species Serratia sp. L9. The sequence continues at coordinate 2,346,442 of NZ_CP192591.1, forward strand.
CATAACTCCTTGTCCGAGATGCAGCCGCAGATCGCCATGTGGCGTTATCTGAACTCGGTGGGTCAGAATCCAAACTATACCGATCGTGCCAGCTATACGGCGGACGATTTTACGCTGAACCTGGGCTGGTCCTATAATAATCTGGACCGTGGTTACTTCCCGACAGAAGGCAACCGCACCACGTTCAATACCAAAATGACCATTCCTGGCTCTGATAACTCGTACTACAAGATGACGCTGGACAGCTCACAGTATGTGCCACTCAATGACGACAAGACCTGGGTCCTGTTAGGTCGTGGTCGTGTGGGTTATGCTGACGGCTTCGGCGGCAAAGAAATGCCGTTCTACGAGAACTTCTATGCGGGTGGTTCAAGTTCCGTACGTGGCTTCCAGTCCAATACCATTGGCCCGAAAGCCGTGTATTACAACTCCAACTCCTATTCTTGTCAGAATGCGCCAGGTTCAAGCACGCCGCAGACGATTTGTAACTCGAACGATGCGGTCGGCGGTAACGCCATGGCGGTGGCAAGCCTGGAACTGATTACTCCGACGCCGTTCCTGAGTGAGAAATATGCCAACTCGGTTCGTACTTCGCTGTTCATTGATGCGGGTACGGTTTGGGATACCAAGTGGCAAGGTACCGTTAACTCAGGTATGGGCAACATTGATACACGTATGTTTGATGTGCCTGACTACAGTAAAGCGAGCAATATCCGTTACTCTGCCGGTCTCGCTCTGCAGTGGATGTCCCCCTGGGGCCATTGGTCTTCTCTTATGCGGATCCGATCAAGAAATATGACGGTGACAAGTCTGAGCAGTTCCAGTTTAACATCGGTAAAACCTGGTAATCGGCTCTACCCATGGTGGGCATAACGGTTTAAAAGAATCACAGATGCCAGACTTAAATCAGCCCATAGAGAGAACAATCTCATTGTGTAATGTGGTAAGTCTGGCAGATTGTGTACTTCAAAAGTGTCGTATGACACAAACGGGTGATGGTAAGGAGTTTATAGTGAAAAAGTGGTTATGTGCCGCAGGCCTCGGTTTAGCAATGGCTGTTTCAGCAGGCGTTCAGGCAGCTGACAAAATTGCTGTCGTAAACGTTTCCAGCATTTTCCAACAGTTGCCAGCGCGTGAAACCGTGGCTAAACAGCTGGAAAATGAGTTTAAAGGCCGTGCAAGCGAACTCCAGAACATGGAGCGCGATCTGCAAACCAAAATGCAGAAATTGCAGCGTGACGGTTCTACCATGAAAGCCAGCGATCGTACCAAGATGGAAAAAGATGTGATGGCTCAGCGTGAGCAGTTCTCTCAGAAAGCCCAGGCTTTCGAGCAGGATAATCGTCGTCGCCAGATGGAAGAGCGTAACAAGATCCTGAGCCGTATTCAGGATGCTGTGAAAGCCGTCGCCAGCAAACAAGGTTATGACGTAGTGATCGACGCTAACGCGGTTGCTTATGCAGGAACTTCAAAAGATATTACTGCTGACGTGCTGAAACAGGTTAAATAACAACATGCCTTCAATTCGACTGGCTGATTTAGCGCAGCAGTTGGATGCACAATTGCACGGTGATGGCGAACTCGCCATCACCGGCATTGCTTCTATGCATTCCGCACAGGCTGGCCAAATCACGTTTTTGTCAAACAGCCGCTATCAAGAACAGCTGGCTTCCTGCCAGGCGAGTGCCGTTGTGCTCACCGAAGCAGATTTACCCCACTGCCGTTGTGCGGCTCTGGTGGTTAAAAACCCTTACCTGACCTATGCGCGCATGGCGCAACTGATGGATACCACTCCGGCACCTGCAACAGATATCGCGCCGAGTGCGGTTATCTCTCCAGAAGCTCGGCTTGGGCAGAACGTTGCCGTTGGGGCTAACGCGGTTATCGAATCCGGTGCAGAACTTGGCGATAACGTGGTCATTGGCCCAGGATGCTTTATTGGCAAACACGCGCGTATTGGTGAGGGGACTCGCCTGTGGGCGAATGTCACTGTTTATCATGAAGTTGAAATCGGCCAGCATTGCCTGATCCAATCTGGAACGGTCATTGGTGCCGATGGTTTCGGCTATGCAAACGAGCGGGGCAACTGGATCAAGATCCCTCAATTGGGGACGGTGATCATTGGCGATCGCGTAGAGATTGGTGCCTGTACCACCATCGATCGCGGTGCGTTGGATAACACCCAGATTGGGAATGGTGTTATCATTGATAACCAATGCCAGATTGCACATAACGTCGTGATTGGCGAGAATACTGCCGTCGCAGGTGGTGTTATCATGGCTGGTAGCCTGAAAATAGGCCGCTATTGCCAAATTGGTGGCGCCAGTGTGATCAATGGTCACATGGAGATCGCCGACCAGGTTGTCGTCACCGGGATGGGAATGGTTATGCGACCAATCACCGAACCTGGGGTATACTCCTCTGGCATTCCGTTACAACCCAACAAAGTTTGGCGTAAAACTGCTGCGTTGGTGATGAATATCGATGAGATTAGCAAGCGCTTAAAAGCTGTCGAACGAAAAGTCGGAAAAGACTAATCACCACTGCCCACCGCCATGCTGGGTATAAAACGAAACGCGTTGGCTATGATGCCAAAAGCGCAAAGAGTTGTTAATTTGCGGCCTGCCTGGTGATCTCTTTTTGGGGTCAACGCAGGCCGTGTTGTTGATGCCATCAGTTTTTAGAGACAGGAAGAGTATTTTGACTACTGACACTCATACTCTAGATATTGCAGAAATTTTGGAACTGCTTCCTCACCGTTACCCATTCTTGCTGGTTGATCGTGTATTGGATTTCGAAGAGAACAAATATCTGCGTGCGGTGAAGAACGTATCCGTTAACGAGCCGTTTTTCCAGGGGCATTTCCCTGGTAAACCGATTTTTCCAGGCGTGCTGATTTTGGAAGCGATGGCTCAGGCCACGGGTATCCTTGCATTCAAGAGCGTTGGTAAGCTGGAACCGGGCGAACTGTATTATTTCGCCGGTATTGACGAGGCTCGCTTCAAGCGCCCAGTGGTGCCTGGCGACCAGATGATTATGGAAGTCACTTTCGAAAAAACCCGTCGTGGTTTGACGCGCTTTAAAGGTGTGGCGACCGTTGATGGAAAAATTGTCTGCGAAGCAACCATGATGTGTGCCCGCAGCCGGGAGGCATAATCCGTGATTGATAAAACCGCCTTTATCCACCCTAGTGCAATTGTTGAAGAAGGTGCCGTGATCGGCGCTGGTGCGCATATCGGTCCCTTCTGTTACGTCGGCTCCCAGGTGGAAATCGGCGCGGGTACGGTTCTGAAATCCCACGTGGTGGTGAACGGTATCACCAAGATCGGCCGCGATAACGAAATCTATCAGTTTGCTTCCATTGGCGAAGTGAACCAGGATTTGAAGTACGCAGGTGAACCGACGCGGGTTGAAGTTGGTGATCGCAATCGCATACGCGAAAGCGTGACCATTCACCGTGGGACAGCGCAAGGCACCTGTCTGACCAAAGTGGGTAACGACAACCTGCTGATGGTCAATGTACACATTGCTCATGACTGCGTAGTGGGTAATTCCTGTGTACTTGCCAACAACGCTACGCTGGCAGGCCATGTGGAAATTGACGATCACGCGATTATTGGTGGTATGACTGCAATCCACCAGTTCTGCGTTATCGGCGCCCATGTGATGGTCGGTGGCTGCTCCGGTGTGGCTCAGGACGTACCTCCTTTTGTCATCGCGCAAGGCAACCACGCAACGCCATTTGGTGTGAACGCCGTGGGCCTGAAACGCCGTGGTTTTGATAAGGATGAAATGCAGGCGATCCGTAATGCCTACAAAATTCTTTATCGCAGTGAGAAAACCCTGGATGAAGCTAAAGTGGAAATTGAAGCCCTGGCAAAAGAACAGCCGGTGGTGCAGCAATTCCTCGATTTCTTTGCTCGTTCCACCCGTGGGATTATTCGCTGATCTATGCCTAATCGTCCATTGACTATCGGATTGGTCGCCGGGGAAACCTCCGGTGATATTCTGGGTGCCGGATTAATCCGTGCGCTTAAGGCGCATCACCCCAGCGCGCGTTTTGTTGGTGTTGCAGGCCCGCTGATGCAGGCCGAAGGGTGCGAAGCCTGGTATGAAATGGAAGAGCTGGCGGTAATGGGCGTGGTGGAAGTGCTTGAACGTTTGCCACGCCTGTTGAAGATCCGTAAGGATCTCACCCGCCGGTTCAGTGAGCTGAAGCCTGACGTATTTGTAGGTATTGATGCGCCGGACTTCAACATCACGTTGGAAGGCCGCCTGAAAAAGCGCGGTATCCGTACTATCCACTATGTCAGCCCCTCTGTCTGGGCCTGGCGTCAAAAGCGCGTTTTCAAAATTGGTAAAGCGACCGATCTGGTATTGGCGTTTCTCCCTTTCGAAAAAGCGTTTTACGATCGTTTCAACGTTCCCTGCCGTTTTATCGGCCACACCATGGCAGATGCCATGCCATTGCAGGCGGATAAGCTGGCGGCGCGGGCTGCATTAGGTATTGCCCAGGATGCGCGCTGCTTGGCATTGCTACCAGGCAGCCGTGGCGCGGAAGTGGACATGCTGAGTGGCGATTTCCTCAAAACCGCACAACAGTTACGAAAGCACTATCCAGACCTGGAAGTGGTGGTGCCATTGGTCAATGCCAAGCGGCGTGAGCAGTTTGAGCGTATCAAGGCCGAGGTGGCACCGGAACTCAACGTTCACCTTCTGGATGGCAAAGGCCGTGAGGCAATGGTTGCCAGCGATGCGGCACTGTTGGCTTCGGGGACAGCGGCGCTGGAGTGTATGCTGGCAAAATGCCCGATGGTGGTAGGATATCGCATGAAGCCCTTTACCTACTGGCTGGCGGAGCGGTTGGTGAAAACCCCGTATGTCTCGTTACCGAACCTGCTGGCAGGGCGCGAAATTGTTACCGAGCTGCTGCAGCATGACTGTGTGCCGGAAAAGCTGGCCGCGGCGTTATTACCGCTGCTGGAACAGAGCCCGGAAACCGAGCAGTTGAAACAGACCTTCCTTGAACTGCATCAAAGTATTCGCTGCGGTGCCGATGAACAGGCCGCTCAGGCTGTGTTGGAGCTGGCAAGAACGTGATAGAACCCTTTGTTTATCCTGCCGCCCGGCTGATTGCCGGTGTTGACGAAGTCGGGCGTGGCCCCTTGGTGGGGGCAGTCGTGACCGCCGCCGTGATCCTCGATCCTGCCCGGCCCATTGTTGGTCTTGCAGACTCCAAAAAACTCAGCGAAAAGCGCCGTGCAGCGCTTTATGAAGAGATCGTGGAAAAAGCGCTATCCTGGAGCCTGGGGCGTGCCGAGCCGGAAGAAATTGACCAACTGAATATCCTGCATGCCACTATGTTGGCAATGCAGCGTGCTGTCGCTGGATTGCATATTGAGCCTGACATGGTTTTAATTGATGGCAACCGTTGCCCCAAATTGCCGATGCGCTCATTGGCGGTGGTGAAAGGCGATAGCCGGGTTGCGGAGATCAGCGCGGCGTCGATTCTGGCAAAAGTGACTCGCGATCGTGAAATGATCGCGCTGGATCTGGCTTTCCCGGAATACGGTTTTGCCCAGCATAAGGGCTACCCCACCGCGTTCCATCTGGAAAAGCTGGGCATGTTGGGTGCCACTGAGCATCATCGCCGCAGCTTTGCGCCGGTCAGAAGAGCACTTGAGTTTTGCCAGCCTGTTAAATAGAAAGCCGCATAATTAGCACAACGCTTGATACTACGCCCTCTTTCCTACTGGGAAAGGGCCAGGGTGAGGAGCAATGGCTAAAGTAATATCCCCTCATTCCTAACCCTCTCCCTTAAGGAGAGGGAACTGTAAACCTGGTTCAGCAAGCTGAACCCTACATCTTGGTAATCTGGATATGGCCGAACCTCGTTTTATTCATCTTCGTGTCCACAGTGACTATTCCATGATCGATGGATTAGCCAAGATCGGCCCGTTGGTGAAAAAAGCTGCTGCGCTTGGCATGCCAGCCCTGGCAATCACCGATTTCACCAACATGTGTGGCCTGGTGAAGTTTTATGGTGGTGCGCACGGGGCCGGGATCAAGCCGATCATTGGCGCAGATTTCCATGTGCAAAGCGAAGTATTGGGTGATGAACTGGCACAACTTACCGTTCTTGCCAGCAATAACGAAGGTTATCAGAATCTCACCTTACTGATATCCAAGGCTTATCAGCGTGGTTACGGGCCTGCAGGCCCGGTTATCGATCGTGATTGGCTGATTGAGCACCGAGCGGGTTTGATCCTGCTTTCTGGCGCGCGGATGGGGGATGTTGGTAAGTTCCTGCTGCGTGGTAACCAGGCTCAGGTTGATCAATGCCTTGAGTTTTATCAGGAATACTTCCCGGACAACTATTATCTCGAATTGATCCGCACTGGCCGTACGGACGAAGAAAACTACCTGCATGCCGCCGTGGCAATGGCGACAGAGCGCGGGCTGCCGGTAGTTGCCACCAATGATGTGCGTTTTCTGGTGCAAGATGACTTCGATGCCCATGAGATCCGCGTAGCGATCCACGATGGCTTCACGCTAGACGATCCCAAACGCCCACGCAACTACAGCCCGCAACAGTACATGCGTAGTGAAGAGGAGATGTGCGAGCTGTTTGCCGACATCCCGGAAGCGCTGCTTAACAGCGTGGAAATTGCCAAGCGCTGTAACGTCACCATCCGCCTTGGCGAATACTTCCTGCCACAGTTCCCGACCGGTGATATGACCACCGAGGATTTCCTGGTGGCGAAATCCAAAGAGGGGTTGGAAGAGCGCCTTGAATTCCTGTTCCCGGATCCGGAAGTCCGCGCACAGCGCCGCCCAGAGTATGACGAGCGTCTGGATGTTGAGCTTGGAGTGATCAACCAGATGGGATTCCCTGGTTACTTCCTGATCGTGATGGAGTTTATCCAGTGGTCGAAAGATAACGATGTGCCGGTAGGCCCAGGACGTGGCTCCGGTGCCGGTTCGCTAGTGGCTTACGCGTTAAAAATCACCGATCTTGACCCGCTGGAATTTGACCTGCTGTTCGAACGATTCCTGAACCCTGAGCGTGTCTCGATGCCCGACTTTGACGTCGACTTCTGCATGGAGAAGCGAGATCTGGTGATCGAGCACGTAGCAGAGATGTATGGCCGTGAGGCGGTATCGCAGATCATCACTTTTGGCACCATGGCAGCGAAAGCGGTAATCCGTGACGTGGGCCGTGTGCTGGGCCACCCCTATGGATTTGTCGACCGTATCTCCAAGCTGGTGCCACCCGACCCGGGAATGACGCTGGAAAAAGCCTTCGCCGCCGAGCCACAGCTGCCTGAAATCTATGAGGCCGACGAAGAGGTTAAAGCGCTGATCGATATGGCGCGCAAGCTGGAGGGGGTGACACGTAACGCCGGTAAGCATGCCGGAGGCGTGGTAATAGCGCCGACCAAGATCACCGATTTTGCGCCACTGTATTGTGATGCGGAAGGTAATCACCCGGTTACCCAGTTTGATAAAAATGATGTGGAATACGCCGGGCTGGTGAAGTTTGACTTCCTGGGGCTGCGTACCCTGACCATCATCGACTGGGCGTTGGAGATGATCAATGCCCGCCGCGCCAAAACCGGGCTGGAACCGATAGATATCGCAGCCATTCCGCTCGAAGACAAGAAAAGCTTCGACATGCTGCAGCGTTCGGAAACCACGGCGGTATTCCAGCTTGAATCGCGCGGCATGAAAGATTTGATCAAACGCCTGAAACCCGACTGCTTCGAAGACATGATCGCTCTGGTGGCGCTGTTCCGCCCTGGCCCGTTGCAGTCCGGCATGGTAGATAACTTTATCGACCGTAAGCATGGGCGTGAAGAGATTTCCTACCCGGATATCCAGTGGCAGCATGAGTCACTTAAACCGGTGCTGGAGCCGACGTATGGCATCATCCTTTATCAGGAACAGGTGATGCAGATCGCTCAGGTGCTGGCCGGTTATACGCTGGGCGGCGCGGACATGTTGCGCCGTGCGATGGGTAAAAAGAACCCGGTTGAAATGGCCAAACAGCGCGGCGGCTTCGAAGATGGCGCTAAATCGCGCGGTATCGACGGTGAACTGTCGGTAAAAATCTTTGACCTGGTGGAGAAATTTGCCGGTTACGGTTTTAACAAGTCTCACTCAGCGGCGTATGCGCTGGTTTCGTACCAAACGCTGTGGCTGAAAGCCCACTATCCGGCCGAGTTTATGGCGGCGGTAATGACCGCCGATATGGACAACACCGATAAAGTGGTGGGGCTGGTGGACGAATGCTGGCGCATGGGCCTGAAAATCCTGCCGCCGGATATCAACAGCGGGCAGTATCACTTCCACGTTAATGACGAAGGTGAGATTGTTTACGGCATCGGTGCCATCAAGGGCGTGGGGGAAGGGCCGATCGAGGCCATTATTGAGGCCCGGAACAGGGGTGAACAGGGATACTTTAAAGACTTGTTTGACCTGTGTGCCCGCTCTGATATTAAAAAGCTGAATCGCCGTATACTGGAAAAGCTGATCATGTCCGGGGCGTTCGATCGCCTGGGGCCACACCGTGCCGCGTTGATGAATTCTTTGGGTGATGCGCTTAAAGCGGCCGATCAGCATGCCAAAGCCGAGGCCATCGGGCAGGCGGATATGTTCGGCGTACTGGCGGAAGCGCCGGAGCAGGTTGAGCAATCCTATGCTAATGTGCCACGCTGGCAGGAGCAGGTGGTGCTGGATGGTGAGCGGGAAACGCTGGGGTTATATCTTACCGGCCACCCGATCACCCAGTACCTGAAGGAGATCGAACGCTATGCCGGTGGCCAGCGTTTGAAAGACATGCATCCAACGGATCGGGGCAAGATGACAACCGCCGTCGGGCTGGTGGTGGCTTCGAAGGTGATGATGACCAAGCGCGGTAACCGTATTGGTATTTGTTCACTTGATGACCGTTCTGGCCGTCTGGACGTGATGTTATTCACCGATGCATTGGAAAAATACCAGCATTTGTTGGAAAAAGACCGTATCCTGATCGCCACTGGACAGGTCAGCTTTGATGACTTTAACGGTGGGCTTAAAATGACGGCCCGCGAACTAATGGACATCAGTGAAGCCCGTGAAAAATATGCTCGTGGGCTTGCTATCTCGCTGACGGACAGGCAAATTGATGACCAGCTTTTGAACCGTCTCCGTCAGTCTTTGGAACCCCATCGCTCGGGGACGATTCCAGTGCATCTCTACTATCAACGGGAAGATGCACGGGCAAGATTGCGCTTTGGTGCAACTTGGCGTGTTACGCCGACCGACCGCTTGTTAATAGATTTGCGGACTTTGGTAGGTAGTGAGCAGGTGGAACTGGAATTTGACTAAAATAGGAATGCTATGAGTCTGAATTTTCTTGATTTTGAACAGCCGATTGCAGAGCTGGAAGCGAAAATTGACTCGCTGACCGCAGTCAGCCGTCAAGACGAAAAATTAGATATTAATCTGGACGAAGAGGTTCAGCGCCTTCGTGAAAAGAGCGTTGAGCTGACGCGCAAGATTTTTTCCGATCTTGGGGCCTGGCAGATTGCCCAATTGGCACGCCACCCACGCCGTCCTTATACCCTGGATTATATCGAACACATCTTTACCGACTTTGAAGAGTTGGCAGGCGATCGCGCCTATGCCGATGACAAAGCCATTGTCGGTGGTATCGCACGCCTCGATGGCCGCCCGGTGATGATCATTGGTCATCAGAAAGGGCGCGAGACCAAAGAGAAAATCCGCCGTAACTTTGGTATGCCTGCACCAGAAGGCTACCGTAAAGCGTTGCGTCTGATGGAAATGGCTTCCCGCTTCAAGATGCCGCTGATTACCTTTATCGACACCCCAGGCGCTTATCCAGGCGTGGGTGCTGAAGAGCGGGGCCAGTCAGAAGCGATCGCCCGTAACCTGCGTGAGATGTCTCGCCTGAATATCCCGGTGATCTGCACCGTGATCGGCGAAGGCGGCTCCGGTGGCGCCTTGGCGATCGGCGTGGGTGATAAAGTCAACATGCTGCAATACAGCACCTATTCGGTGATTTCACCGGAAGGCTGCGCCTCGATCCTGTGGAAAAGTGCTGATAAAGCCCCGATTGCCGCAGAAGCGATGGGCATCACCGCCCCGCGTTTGAAAGAGCTGAAGCTGATCGATTCGGTGATCCCGGAACCATTGGGTTCTGCACACCGTGATGTTCCGGCCATGGCGGCTTCGCTGAAAGCACAGCTGTTGGCGGATCTGGCAGATCTGGATGGTCTGAACAACGAAGAGTTGCTCAACCGTCGCTACCAGCGCCTGATGAACTACGGCTATTGCTAAATTCATCTCTATACCAAGAAACCGCCCGAGTGGCGGTTTTTTTATACCTGTAGGTGACTGGGATACACATCACCCGTTTTTCATGGTGTTATAGGGCATTGGCAGCTAACTGACAGGAAAGATTTGATGAATATCATCGCGATCATGAGCCCGATGGGCGTTTATTATAAAGATGAGCCTATCCGTGAGCTTCATACCGCCCTGGCCTCAATGGGTTTCCAATTGGTGTACCCGAAGAACAGCGGCGACCTGCTAAAACTGATTGAGCACAATGCGCGGATCTGCGGGGTCGTTTTCGACTGGGACGACTACAGCCTGGAGTTGTGCAGCGAAATCAACGAGCTCAATGAATACTTGCCGCTGTATGCCTTCATCAATACCCATTCTACCTTCGACGTCAGCATGCACGAAATGCGCATGGTGCTGTATTTCTTCGAGTATGGCCTGAACGCCGCCGACGATATTGCCCAGCGCATCCGCCAGTATACCGATGAATATATGGATACTATTACCCCACCGCTGACCAAAGCGCTGTTCACCTATGTGAAAGAGGGGAAATACACCTTCTGCACGCCGGGCCATATGGCGGGCACTGCTTTCCAGAAAAGCCCGGTTGGCTGCCTGTTCTATGATTTCTTTGGTGCCAACACCCTGAAGGCGGATGTCTCTATCTCGGTGACGGAGCTGGGTTCGCTGCTCGATCATACCGGCCCGCATCTGGAGGCAGAGGAATACATCGCCCGTACGTTCAATGCCGAGCAGAGCTACCTGGTAACCAACGGTACCTCTACCGCCAACAAGATCGTCGGCATGTATTCGGCCCCTGCCGGCAGCACTGTACTGATTGACCGTAACTGCCATAAATCGCTGTGCCATTTGCTGATGATGTGCAACATCGTGCCGATTTACCTGCGGCCGTTACGTAATGCATACGGGATTTTAGGCGGCATACCCCAGCATGAATTCACCCATGACAGCATTGCCAAACGGGTGGCAGAAACCGCCAATGCCAGTTGGCCGGTCCATGCGGTGATCACTAACTCCACTTACGATGGCCTGCTGTATAACACCGATTACATCAAGCAGACACTGGACGTGGCATCCATTCATTTCGATTCTGCCTGGGTGCCCTATACCAATTTTCACCCGATTTATGCGGGTAAAAGCGGCATGAGCGGCGAGCGCATCCCGGGGAAGGTTATTTATGAAACCCAATCGACGCACAAGCTATTGGCCGCGTTCTCTCAGGCTTCGATGATCCACATTAAAGGGGATTACGACGAGGGTACCTTTAACGAAGCCTACATGATGCATACCACCACTTCGCCACATTACGGCATCGTTGCTTCGATGGAGACCGCAGCGGCAATGCTGCGGGGGAATCCGGGGCGGCGCATGATTAATCGCTCGGTGGAGCGTGCTTTGCATTTTCGCCGTGAAGTGCAGCGCCTGCGTGAAGAGAGCGACAGCTGGTTCTTCGACATCTGGCAGCCGGAACAGATTGACGAGGCCCAGTGCTGGCCGTTGAACCCGGATGACAACTGGCATGGTTTTGGTAACACCGACCGCGAGCATATGTATCTGGATCCGATCAAGGTTACCATTCTGACGCCGGGGATGAACGAATTGGGGGCGTTGGAGAGTTCCGGGATCCCTGCGGCGCTGGTGGCTAAATATCTGGACGAACGCGGGATCGTGGTGGAGAAAACCGGCCCGTACAATCTGCTGTTCCTGTTCAGTATCGGAATCGATAAAACCAAGGCCATGAGCCTGTTGCGTGGCCTGACGGATTTCAAACGCGCTTATGATCTCAACCTGCGGGTGAAGAACATGCTGCCGGATCTGTACGCCGAAGATCCTGATTTTTACCGCAATATGCGCATTCAGGATCTGGCCGCCGGGATCCACCAATTAATCTGCCAGCACGATCTGCCACGCCTGATGTTGCGGGCTTTTGACGTCTTGCCGGAAATGAAACTGACGCCGCATGAAATGTTCCAGCAGCAGGTTCGTGGCAATGTGGAAACCTGCGAGATAGACCAGATGATCGGTAAGGTGGCCGCTAATATGATCCTGCCTTATCCGCCGGGAGTGCCGTTGGTGATGCCAGGGGAAATGATCACCGAAGAGAGCAGAGCTGTGCTGGATTTCTTGCTGATGCTGTGTTCTATCGGCGAGCGTTACCCTGGGTTTGAAACAGACATCCACGGCGCCAAACTGACTGAGGATGGGCGCTACCTGGTGAAAGTCTGGAAGGCCCCACAGGTCTGAATTCAAGCAAACTCTCGGCAAATCAGGTTTACGCTGCTGAGCGGCAGCGGTTCCTGTGTCAGCAGGCAGAATGGCTGCCCGTTGCGCTGTTGGTGGTAACGGCAGTGGTGGCATTCACCAAACAGCGCCGCATTGTCTTGTTTTTGTAACTGGCGCAGCAACTGGGTCAACCGTTCCAGTAATTGGCTGCCATCCTGCTGCATGGCGTCCTGAGCTTCCTGCAAATAGGCTGGCGGAAACAGAGAACTCATTAAACTGCGCGACTTATCGGTTAACTGTAGCCTTACGCTGCGCCGATCCTTCTCGTCCGCAGTGCGGACGATCATGCCGTTAAGCTCCAGCTTTTTCAGCGATTGCGACACCGTTCCCTTGGTCAAACCGAGGTATTCCGCTACTGCCATTGGCGTATTGGAGTAATGGTTACAGCGTGCCAGATAGTAAAGTGCACTCAGTTGCACGGGTGGCAGATTCTCCAGTGATTCATGGCTGCGTAGCCAACTTCGTTGCAGGCTATTCAGGCGCTCGAGCAAATCAAACAGTTTCAGCATAGGACCCTCATCTCGTTGTTAAAATAGTATCGATTAAAAACTATATTGACAAGTCTCGGCGGCCAGCATAGTGTTTATTTGGTTTCGAATCGAAACCAAGTGAGTGGTAAACGCCCCCTCATAACCAGAATCAAGGAGAATTATCATGACCAAGGCCGTTTTCTATCATGCAGGTTGCCCGGTGTGTGTCAGTGCAGAACAGCAGTTATTGGGCCTGTTAAGTCAGGATGTTCAGGTGGATGTGGTGCATCTGGGCGAGCAACCGGGCCGCCTGGCTGAGGCAGAACAAGCCGGGGTGCAAAGTGTGCCAGCGCTGGTGGTCGAAGGGCAGGTACTACACATTAACTACGGCGCTGCATTGGCCGATCTGAAAGCCTGACTAATCGCGAACTGAATAAACGCCCCGTCACCACCCCACGGGGCTTTTTGCCGTTGACGTTGCCTGCGCTGGCAGATACCGTGCAATATCTGCAAAGTTCGAGGAATAACTATGTTGGCACTACGGCAGGTTCACCATATTGCGGTGATTGGTACTGATTACGCCGCCAGTAAACGCTTTTACTGCGATATTTTGGGGTTTACGCTCCTGGCGGAGTATTACCGTGAAGAGCGGGATTCCTGGAAAGGCGATCTGGCGTTGAATGGCCAATACACCATCGAACTGTTTTCCTTCCCGTCGCCAGCAGCCAGGCCCAGCCGCCCGGAAGCCTGCGGCCTGCGTCATCTGGCATTCAGCGTAGAAGATATCGACGCTTCGATTGCCCATTTGCAGGCTGCGGGAGTTGCCTGTGAACCGGTTCGCGTTGATCCTTATACCCAATCTCGCTTCACCTTTTTCAACGATCCTGATGGATTGCCCCTCGAATTATATGAAGCATGAAGGCTTAATCAGGGATAACGACTCCAGATGCGGATCGTTATGCGACCACCCCGCGTCCCCGTCGCCACAGCAAAAAAACCCATTTACCAGCACTGCTCATTTTGGGTCTGGCGGGTGGCCGCTGAGCAACGTCGGTCGCTATGACAAATTATCATCCTGATGCTGTTGGGGGGCTGTTTTGGGCTTTCGCCCAGCAGGGCGGTGTATTTATCGCTCATTTTGTTAATCGACAATGGTTTTCCTGGGGGCCAGCGGCCCGGTTCCAATCTATCAACGCTTTTGCGGCGATGTTGGGCGTGACCAGGCGCAATGATAACGCGGTTAATGCTTGATTGATGGCGGTGGGCTGGTTAACGTGCAGCTATGTGGACGTGACTAAGCCCAATCAATGAAGACCAATCAGCTCCTTGCACAAATCTCAGACCTTCTGCAGGCGGAACGCCAAATGTTAGTGGCTTTCAGCGGCGGCCTGGATTCCAGCGTTCTGTTGCATTTGCTGATGCTATTGCGCCAGCGGCAACCTGATATCGCACTGCGTGCAGTGCATGTTCACCATGGCCTGAGCCGTTTTGCGGATGGCTGGGTGGCACATTGCCAACAACAATGTGAACTCTGGCAGATCCCTCTGGTAGTTCAGTATGTGCAACTGGATGGTCGCCCAGGGGGCATCGAGGCGGCAGCAAGAGCGGCCCGTTACGCTGTATTCAGTGAAACGCTGCAGGTGGATGAAACCTTGCTGACCGCCCAACATCTTGATGATCAATGTGAAACCTTCCTGCTGGCCTTAAAGCGGGGGAGCGGCCCTGCTGGGCTCTCTGCCATGGCAGCTCAAGCCCGATTGGGTAACAATCCGTTGTTGCGCCCTTTATTGGGGATCTCACGTCAGCAATTGGAAGTTTACGCACAGCAGCATCAGCTCAATTGGATCGAAGATGACAGCAATCAGGATCCTCGTTTCGATCGCAATTTCCTGCGCCTGAACATTTTGCCGCCGTTGAATGAACGTTGGCCACATTTTGCGGCGGCAACCGCGCGCAGTGCCAGCCTGTGTGCCGAGCAGGAGCAACTGCTGGATGAGCTGTTGGCCGAGCCGCTGGCCCAATTGTTGTGCCAGGAAAACTCGCTGGAAATAGCCGGGCTACACTCTTGTTCCCCAGCTAAACGTTATGCTTTGCTACGCCGTTGGATCGCGATGTTCGGTGTAACCATGCCTGCGCGTGATGGGTTGCAGAGACTTTGGCATGAAGTTGCCCTCAGCAAGGCCGATGCCGAACCGCAATTACAGCTCGGAGATTATCAGATACGCCGCTTCCGGCAGCGTCTATATCTGCCGCCACCGCTGGCCGATCTGAGTGAAAAGCGGTTATCTTGGTCAGGTAAAACTCCACTGCCGTTGCCGGATGGGTTGGGGGAGTTGTTGGGCGGTGAAGGTGAGTATCAGGTACGTGCCCCGCAAAAGCATGAACAGATCACTGTACGTTTCGCGGCTAAGGGCCGGGTACGTATCGTTGGCCGTGCCGGTTCCAGGCCCATAAAAAAACTGTGGCAGGAATTGAACATCCCACCGTGGCAGCGCGACCGTACTCCATTGATCTACTATGATGATCGGCTGATCGTGGCCGTTGGCGTATTTATTACCGAAGACGGTCAGGTGGCTGCAGGGGAGCAAGCCTGGCGATTTGGCTGGAAGAAAAAACAATAACAATCTGCTGTGAGGAACAATAATGAAAATTGTGAGCGTAATGGTGGTGTTAGCAGGCGTGTTGAGTTTTTCCGCTCTGGCTGCGGGCGATCCCGCGGCGGGCAAAAGTAAATCAGCCACTTGCCTGGCCTGTCACGGGGCGGAAGGTAAAATTTCGGTGCCGATGTACCCGAATCTGGCCGGGCAGAATGCCATGTACCTTGAGCATTCCTTACAGGCTTATAAGAAAGGAGAGCGTTCTGGCGGGCAGGCTGAAGTTATGAAGGCATATGTATCAGGTTTGTCAGATGACGATATCGCCGATTTGGCAGCGTATTACGCCAGTCTGAAGCCCTGAATGACGAGGGCAGCCATTGGCTGCCCTGTAGGGATGGTGTTACCGCGGTTGTCAGTCGGAAAGACTCACGACGACGGTACCCATTTCTGGATGGCTGAAACTAAGGATGTGATCCAGACGCAAGCTGAGAACTTTACCGGCCTGGTCGATAAGCAGGTATTCAACGCCCTTGGTAAATTTCAGCTCGGTGGCTTTGCCTTCGAGTTTTTCTCCGTCGCGTAACTCCAGCTTCAGAATGTAGTTATGCTGACAGGCGAGTTCCAGGCTTTCATAGTCATCGCAATTGATGGATTGATACTCATCACTCATCAACATAATGTCTCCAATAATAAGTAATTGTAAAATCAATGACTTATGTTATTTTACCCATTAACGGCCTACGAAACAGTGTAGTCGTTACTCCTATTTTAAACTCTACACTAAATCTTGTAGGAGCGACAGGTAGGATAGGGTTACTGAGACAGTTCTGTCAGAAATGCTTTGAAAAGCGGGCTGGGGTGATTTTGGGAGTAGTTCGACCTAAACCACACTGCCAGATCAAAATCATCAAGATTGTTTGAATAAATCAAAAATGGTTGAAAATTGCTCATTTGAATGGTTCTGAACATCCAAAATCAAATATTGTCCGAGTGATTAACAAAACTAAAAATTATTTAAATAGCAACGTCTATTTTGAAACGAAATTATTTAATAAGCTATATTTAGCGATAGTCAGCTCATGAATGTATTAGGCAACAGAACAGATCTGAATGTACTCGATGGAAATAAGGTTTCTATACATGGTTGTAAATTACCTTTTCAATAAAATAATACCGAATGGATTTTGCTGTGCATGTCTTAATCTCTTTGCGTTTGGAACAATAAAGTCGTTTATAAGTGATTTTTCCCTTATATGTTTGCTTTATTACACCTACAGCCGCACCACATAGTCCACAAGAACTGATACCACTAAAAAGGTTATTCATGCTCTCCGTTGGCTTGTGTTTTACTAATGGTTGTGACGAGCTCTTGATATTTTGAACGCGAGAGAATTGCTCATCGCTGATTATCTGGGGATATAAACGCATATCCTGTCTGCTTTTGTTTGTTGAAACCAACCAGCCAATAACACGTTTATCACTTAGGAGCCTGTTCACGTTTTGGGGATACCACTCGGCATTACCGATTAGCATTCTCTTCGAGTTTAATTCTCTGGCGATAGTCGTGCTACCAACTCCTTCGCAGAAACGATTAAAAATACAGTTAATGATATTAGACTCAGGCTTTACCTGATATTTATTGTCCATTAGGTCAATCCATTTAGGAACACGCTTAGTTAAGACGTCAGTGCCTTTTTTAGCTGCCTCGTAGCGTTCTTCCCAATTATCAATAGACAGGTTTTGCTTGTGTACTGATTCTCTATTGGCATGTGTTAGGCTGCTCGATAATTCCTCAAGATTGAGATTTTCAGTGAAAACTGTGCTGGTTTCTACTTTATGAATGCGTACCTGACCTTCAGTAACTAATGATAAAAAGTTTAATGCTGATCTTGCAGGTATTGCTCAACTGAATCGATCCACGTTTTCAATCAATAGGCATGAATTTTTATGCTTCCCAGCTTTTGCTTCCTATATGAACTCGGCTAATACACCTTCCTTAAAGTTATAACCCTTGAATGCAGATTGGCCGGGTTGTAGCATCCATGAAAAATTGTCAGTTGATAACTGATATCCAAGGTTTTTTGGGTCTTTATAGTTTTGAATATATTTAAGCAGCATTTTTTGCTGCCTAGACATACCGTTACCGTCCAGTTGCTTTCCTGACGGCGATTGACGGTAACTGTATGTTTTAGTTATAATTTTTGGTTCATTTTTAAAGTGGCATTTAGGGATGTTTTAGCTAATTATCAACATGGTCGCTCACCAATAAGTTAGCGGCGGCAAACGCCGCCTGTTCCCTGACGGAGGACGGAAGCTCGCTGTTCGCTGCAACTTCGTCCAATGCCTTTAAGACACATGCGAGTGCATCAGGCACGTAGCCAAGATCTCCACTGCCGATCTCGGCGTAAAAACGGCGTACTAACTCACAGTATTGTTGCACGGTTTCCTCCCTTAAGAATCTCTGCATTATCACTGTGCAGGTTACGATGAGGCACAGACTCTCGGAGATTGATTCTATTCTGGATGACTATAGCACAGGAATAATGGAGTTATTAGCACCTCTTATTGGCTTTCGAGCCCCTCACGCTGGCTGTAGGCCAAGCTTATCAAGTACAATATTGCCTGCTAATAATGAGGTTACCCATGGCGCTGAAAGCGACAATTTACAAAGCCACGGTCAATATCGCTGATATGGACCGCCACTTTTACCACGATACGACGCTCACGCTGGCCCAGCATCCTTCAGAAACCGAACAGCGCATGATGCTGCGCCTGCTGGCATGGATTTGCCATGCCGATGAACGCCTGACTTTTACCAAGGGCCTCAGCGCGGAGGACGAGCCAGAGATCTGGCGACGCAACGATCACAACGGGCTGGAAATGTGGATTGAACTGGGCCTGCCGGACGAGAAGCGCATTAAAAAGGCCTGTAACCAGTCACCCCGTGTGGTGCTGTACGCTTATGGTGAGCGTGCCGGGCATGTCTGGTGGCAATCCATGCAGAGTAAGGTGGCTAACCACAAAAACCTAAGCATTCGTTTTCTTGATGATGAACAATTGGCACGCTTGGCCGCCTTGGCCAGCCGTAATATGACGCTGCAGGCAACCTTGCAGGAAGGCACCATCTGGCTTTCTGATGTTGAGAATAATCTGGAAATTCAGTTTGCCGAATGGCAGCAGGCGCAGGAATAACCGGTGCTGGAACTGTCAAGAAACGTAGCGATACCGGACAACGAAATAGAGTTAACGGCGATCCGCGCCCAGGGTGCGGGTGGTCAGCATGTGAATAAAACCTCAACGGCGATTCATTTGCGCTTTGACATCCGGGCGTCCAGCCTGCCAGAGTATTATAAAGAAAGATTGCTGGCGCTTAATCATCATCTTGTTACCGCCGATGGTGTGGTCATTATCAAAGCGCAGGAATACCGTAGTCAGGAATTAAATCGTGAAGCGGCGCTGGCCAGGCTGGTGGCGCTGATTCAGCAAGCGATGGTGGTTGAAAAGACGCGCAAGGCAACCAAGCCCAGTAAAGGGGCTAAATTACGCCGTCTGGAAGGCAAGGTACGCAAAGGCGCTACCAAAGCATTACGCGGTAAGGTACGCCCCTAGGAACCTGTCTGGCACCACGCTGTGGGTATAAATGGAACACAGCAGGAGAGTAAGTGTGAAGAAAATAACAATCGCCCTGTTTTTAGCGGCAGGCGCCCTTTCGTTGCTGGGATGCAATAATCATTACCAGCCGAAAGAACAACCGCTTCAACCGATGCAGCAGAGTTATCAGGGCCTATTGCCTTGTGCTGACTGCAGCGCTCTGGATACCTCGTTATTCCTGGATGAAGATGGAACCTTTATTCTGCAGGAAACCTATCGTGGTGCTAAAGGCGGCGACCAAACCTTTGCCAGTTACGGTAAATGGGCGCGTACGGCAGATAAACTGGTGCTGACCGAAAGCAACGGCGAAAAACGCTATTTCCACCCTGAAGGCAAGTATTTGAGAATGCTTGACCGCAACGGGGCACCGATTGTTTCACGGCTGAATTATGTGCTGGCGCCGGTGACGAAATCATTGCCGAAAACACCGATGCCGCTGGAGGGGCTTTATACCTACATGGCAGATGCTGCGGTATTCCAGGATTGTGCGACCGGCAAAACTTTCCCGGTGGTAAACAATCTTGCGCTGGAGAAAGGATATATGCAGGCTCGCAGAGCTCCGGGTGAACCGGTATTCCTGATGCTGAATGGCCATTTCAGCGTACAGCCTTCCATGGAGGAAGGGCAGATGGAAAAAGCGCTGGTGCCTGAGCCGGGCGGCAAAATCACCTTTGATAGCAGCAGGGGATGCGGTAACTGAGCCAATAACCAAGGCCTCATCATTTATGATGGGGCCTTATTATGATGCATCAGAATACTGTGGTCTTCATTTCTGCCGGAGAGGGGAGCGCCGTTTCAGGAGTTTTATTGTTGGCTAATGCCTTGGCGCGTAAATAGATACCTGGCTTGATATGGCCAACATAGCTCAGCGACTCGTTAGGGGCCATCGTGGCAATATCACCTTCCCGCATATGCAGTAAATCCCCTGGGCTGACCCAGCCAGATGAAGCCACCGTGAGAGGGTGCCCTGCCTGCTCAAAGGCGGCGAGCACAAACTGCGAACAGAAATAGCTGGATTCGTCGGTACCGGTTGGCGTACGTAGCTGGGCCGCAGCCAACCCTTGTACACATTGCTGGCGGAAGTCTTTCGAGAAAGGATTTAACGAGCAAAGCTGTTTGGTCAACATAAAGGGCATCATTTCGACAATCCCTTGATAGTTATATTGGCTACCTGCTTTCTGTTGGGCAAATTGACGAATTTTATCGGTCTGTTCGGGGGTCAACCCCGGCATGCGCAAAGCGAACAGCTTATCACTATGGGCTCGCGTGTCCTCCAGGCTGACAATTTGTACGCCATCGCCCACCGCTTCGGCAACCTGGCCTTGGCCAATATAGATAGCGACATGGCTGACGGAAGATGCACTGAATAAGCGGATCCCCAGTGACGTTATGCCGATGGTGGAAGAAAACAGCAGATCCCCTTCCTGCAACTGTGTTTCATCAACTTCGCGGAAGGTGTCCCGTGGTGCTGAACTCATGGACTGGAACTGGATATTTACGGGATGGAGCGGAGTGTGTTTCTCTTTTTCAGACAGTGCAATATCCATAGTACAGCCGGTGAGCAAAGTGGGCAGCAGTATGAATAGCGAGATAGCTGAGTTGTAGGATAACGGCATTTCTTAATCCCTTAATCGTATGCTTCCTTAGCAAAACACCCCGCTTGGCAGGGTGTTTTTTGTACCGCTCTGATGATATCAGCGTTTGATTTGCGCTAACAGGAAATCAACGATTTCACCGGTTCTGATCATCTGCTTCTCACCAATGCGGCGGTTTTTATATTCAATTTCTTCGCTATCGAGGTTACGGTCACCGATCACGATGGAGTGCGGCACGCCGATCAGTTCCATATCGGCAAACATCACGCCTGGGCGCTCTTTGCGATCGTCGAGGATCACGTCGATGCCGTGTGAACGCAGCGTGCCATACAGCTCTTCGGCCAATGCTTGCACACGGAATGATTTGTGCATATTCATTGGCAGAATGGCAACCTGGAACGGAGCAATAGCGTCCGGCCAGATAATGCCGCGATCGTCGTGGTTCTGTTCGATAGCTGCAGCAACCACGCGCGTGACACCGATGCCGTAACAGCCCATGGTCAGTACTTGATTGCGGCCATCTTCACCCTGCACGGTGGCTTTCATCGCCTCCGAGTACTTGGTACCCAGTTGGAATATGTGGCCAACTTCGATACCGCGCTTGATCAGCAGTGTTCCTTTACCATCCGGGCTGGCGTCGCCTTCTACCACGTTACGGATATCGGCAATCTGCGGTAACGGCAAATCGCGCTCCCAGTTGATACCGAAGTAGTGTTTACCGTCGATATTGGCACCGGCAGCGAAATCACTCATCGCTGCTACGCTACGATCGATAACCACGGGGAGTGGCAGATTAACCGGGCCAAGAGAGCCTGGGCCAGCGCCAACGAGAGCGCGGATCTCTTCTTCCGTGGCGAAGGTCAGTGGAACCGCTACCTGTGGCAGCTTCTCGGCCTTGATTTCATTCAGTTCGTGATCGCCACGCACCAACAGGGCAACCAGCTTGTGGCCGCTCTCTTCATGGGCGTGTACCATCAGGGTTTTCACCGTTTTTTCAACTGGCAATGAGAACTGTTCTACCAGTTCGGCGATGGTTTTGGCGTTTGGCGTATCGATGATGCGCAGTTCTTCGCTTGCGGCACCACGTGGTTGTGCCGGGGCTACGGCCTCGGCCAGTTCAATGTTGGCGGCATAATCGGAGCCGGTAGAGAAAACGATATCATCTTCACCGCTATCTGCCAGAACCTGGAATTCGTGTGATGCACTGCCGCCAATAGAACCGGTGTCGGCAAGTACTGGGCGGAAATCCAGCCCCATGCGGTTGAAGATCTTGCTGTAAGCTTCGTACATTGCGTCGTAGGTCGCTTGCAGGGATTCCTGAGTGGTGTGGAACGAATAAGCATCCTTCATCAGGAATTCACGTGAGCGCATAACGCCAAAACGTGGGCGCACTTCATCGCGGAATTTGGTCTGGATCTGGAAGAAGTTCAGCGGTAACTGTTTGTAGGAGCTGATTTCATTGCGGATCAGATCGGTGATCACTTCTTCGTGTGTCGGGCCAAGCACAAACGGACGATCGCCGCGATCAACAAAGCGCAGTAATTCCGGGCCATACTGCTCCCAACGGCCGCTTTCCAGCCACAGATCTGCGGGCTGGACTACCGGCATGGAAACTTCGATCGCATTAGCATTGTTCATTTCTTCGCGAACGATGTTTTCAACCTTCTTCAGAACACGCAGACCGGTCGGCAACCAGGTATAAAGACCGGAGGCCAGCTTGCGGATCATCCCGGCGCGTAGCATCAACTGGTGGCTGATCACTTCGGCGTCGGCAGGTGTCTCCTTCAATGTGGAGAGCAGATATTGGCTAGTACGCATGGTGTTTGGTTCCGTTAGAACTGCAAATTACATCGGGCTGCCAGGGGCGGCAGCCAAAATTTTCAAAAGTGGCTTAGTTTACCAGCGCAAGCCGGTTGTCAAAAGAGAGATGACGGAATTTTAACGGGCGTCGAGCGACAACACTTCGGTTTGACTGCCAACGATCCGCCAGCGCACATTGAACTCTAACAACCATACCGCATATTCGCGCCCATTATCTTCATCTTTTCGATAGGCAGGACGCGGATCTTGTGCCAGAACCTGCGTAACGAAGCGGCGCAAATTAGGATAGCGCCGCTGTTGTTGCCGCAACTGTTCTTCCGCCTGGGCAGAGAAGTAAACGGGCATATCGCCGGCCGGGGCCGCCTGAGCAAATCCGGCCCGTGCTTGCGGATGGCTCTCCGCAAAGGGCAGATAGGGTTTGATATCGACCACTGGCGTGCCATCTACCAGATCCAGACTGCCTAGCTCCAGCACCACTTCGCTCCCTTGAATGCGTATACCTTTCAGCTCGATCAATGACATACCCAGCGGGTTAGGGCGAAAGGTGGAGCGTGTGGCAAATACGCCCATACGCGCATTCCCCCCAGGCGCGGCGGGCGCACCGTAGGCCGCCAGCCTCCCTCCATGGTCTGATGGAAAACAAACATCACCCACAGATGGCTGAATTCGCTGAGGCCACGTACCGCTTCGGCCTGGTTGTAAGGCGGTAGCAACAGCAGCTCTCCGCCCCCGTCTTCAACTAACCCCGGTTGGCGGGGAACAGCGAATTTCTCTTTATACGGTGAGCGGATAGTGCCGATCTGGTTAAAAACAAATTCGGTCATTTGGCGGAGACGTTTAGAGCCGAACCTTGGCAAACGGCCTGTTGATAACAACCGGCAACGCCGCTGATTATCTGACAGTCGTGCAGTAACACCGCATTGGCTTTCATGTAGGAAGCACGGACCTGCATACGCTTACGGGCTGTCGCCAGATTCGGTGGAGAATCCTGAACCGTAGTCTGGCAGGATTCGCCGGAAACTTCGCCTAAGTCACGGAAAGGTTTACCGACCAGTTCTTCTGCACTTTTGTACAGTTTTACCGGGGCCGGACGTGCCGCCGGAGTGGCTTTTACTGGCGCCGCAACTACCGGGGCCGCTGTGCTGTTTGTTGTGGATGGGGCTGTGGGCCTGGTGGAACATCCAGTTAGCGCAAGAGCTAACAAACAGAGAGATAAAATACGCATTGAGATTCCCTGCCTTTTTATAAAAGTGGCGCTATTGAAGCAATCTCTGGCGCAAATAACAAGACGGGCCGGAGCCCGTCTTACAATTATCGGAATAAAATGGCTAATGAACGATTACCAGCCTTTTACTGCGCCACCGTTAAAGATCTTGTTGGCGGCTTCGTTAACTTCGTCAGACTGGTAAGCCTGAACGAATTTCTTAACGTTTTCAGCGTCTTTATTGTCTTCACGCGCAACCATAATGTTGACGTAAGGTGAGTCTTTATCTTCAACAAACAGGCCGTCTTTGGCTGGAGTCAAACCAATCTGGCTGGCGTAAGTCGTGTTGATGATGGCCAGAGCGATTTGCTGATCGTCCAGTGAACGTGGCAGCTGTGGAGCTTCCAGCTCAACCAGCTTCAGGTTTTTCGGGTTCTCGGTGACATCCAGCACGGTTGGCAGCAGGCCGACACCGTCTTTCAGCTTGATCAGACCCTGTTTTTGCAGCAACAGCAGCGAACGGCCCAGGTTGGTTGGATCGTTTGGCAGAGCGACTTGTGAACCTTCCTGCAGTTCGTCCAGAGATTTGATCTTTTTAGAGTAACCGGCAATCGGGTATACGAAGGTATTACCAACAGAAACCAGCTTGTAGCCGCGATCCTTGATCTGCTGATCCAGGTAGGGTTTGTGCTGGAAAGCATTCAGATCGATATCACCTTTGCCTAGCGCTTCGTTTGGCAGAACGTAATCGTTAAAGGTAACCAGCTCTACGTCCAGGCCATACTTCTCTTTTGCTACTTTCTGCGCCGCTTCAGCCACTTGCTGTTCAGCACCGACAATAACGCCCACTTTGATATGGTTTGGATCTTTTTCATCCTGGCCGCAGCCAGCCAGAGCCAGAGTACCGATCAGTGCGCCGATTGCCGCGATGGATTTAAATTTTAACGACATAACCCTTCCTCATTAGACTCGCATATGAAATACGCTTTACTCTTTATTTTTCAAGGCACAGCATCGCTGCGTCATGAAGCCTTTCAAGTAGTTGTGAGCGCGTTGGTAAAAAACTATTTATGTGTAACGGCCTTAACGATACGGTCGCCACTGAACTGGATCAGATACACCAAAACAACCAGTAATATTAATACAGTATTCATCACTGTCGCGTTATAACCAATGTATCCATACTGATAACCAATTTGACCTAAACCGCCTGCACCTACGGCACCCCCCATCGCCGAATAGCCCACCAGGGTAATCAACGTAATGGTTGCGGCGTTTACCAAACCAGGCAGCGCTTCAGGAAGCAGTACTTTCTTGATGATCTGCATTGGTGTAGCGCCCATGGCGCGAGCAGCCTCAACCAAACCGGACGGGATCTCCAACAGGGCGTTTTCTACCATACGGGCGATGAACGGAGCGGCACCGACCGTCAGCGGAACGATAGCCGCCTGCAAACCGATAGACGTACCTACGATCATGCGGGTAAACGGGATCATCCACACCAGCAAGATAATGAACGGGATGGAACGGAAAATGTTCACCAACCCGGACAGCACCTTATATAACGTGTTGTTGGCAATGATTTGCCCTGGGCGAGTGACATATAGCAGCACACCGACCGGCAAACCGAGCACGAAACCGAAGAAGCCGGAGACAAAGGTCATCATGACGGTTTCCCACACGCCACGAGCCATTAACCACATCATTGCCTCAGACATAACCCAGAACCTCTACTTTTACCTGATTTTCTTGTAGGAATTTAATCGTTGCCAGTGCGTCTTCGTCGGAACCATGCAATTCGGCCAGCATTACCCCGAATTTCACACCGCCAGCGTAGTCCATCTGTGCGCTGATAATATTGTTATTCACGTTAAAGCGGCGAGCGGCTTCCGACAGCAATGGCGCATCAACTGACTGACCAGTGAATTCCAGACGCAGCAGTGGCTGACGGCCCCCGGTACGATCGGGTACCAGACGTTTGGCATAGTTATCTGGAATATCCAGATGCAGCGTGGATTGAATAAATTGTTGTGCCAATGGTGTCTTGGGATGTGAGAACACCTCACTCACGCTGTCTTTCTCAATCAGTTGGCCCTGGCTGATAACCGCAACCTGGTCGCAGATACGTTTAACCACGTCCATTTCATGAGTGATCAACAGAATGGTCAGCCCCAAGCGGCGGTTGATGTCTTTCAGCAGTTCCAGAATCGAACGGGTGGTGGCTGGGTCCAGCGCGCTGGTCGCTTCGTCGCACAGCAGAACTTTAGGGTTGCTGGCCAGTGCGCGTGCGATAGCTACACGTTGTTTTTGGCCACCGGACAGGTTGGCCGGGTAAGCATCGTGCTTGTCTGACAGACCGACCAGCTCCAGTAACTCGGTAACGCGTTTTTTGATTTCCGCACGTGGCGTGTTGTCCAACTCCAGCGGCAGGGAGACATTACCGAATACCGTGCGTGAAGAGAGCAGGTTAAAGTGCTGGAAAATCATCCCGATCTGACGGCGTGCTCGCGTCAGTTCGCTTTCAGACAGGGAGGTCAGTTCCTGCCCATCGACCAGCACGGTACCTGATGTTGGGCGCTCAAGCATGTTGGCGCAACGGATCAGCGTACTCTTACCAGCGCCTGAGGCACCGATAACGCCATAAATTTGTCCGGCAGGGACGTGGAGAGTCACGTCAGAGAGTGCGCTGATGGTGCGCGATCCCTGCTGGAAGACTTTGGTGATGTTAGAAAGTTTAATCATATTCTTCTTATTTTTTATACTCTAAGCGTTTCAATTTGCAGTTTGAAAGGCGACGAGTGTAGCGTGGTTGCCCGTGGCTAGATAAAAGTAAACCTTGGCCGGAGCCAAGGTACGGATCAGATGTTAAGGCGTCTAGACGTCCAAGTCAACGTCAACGCGACTCTTCACCGTTCTCAGTCTTCGCTAAAACATGCGATACTGTGCCGGTTTTCAGGTCTTCAGGAGCATACCGGTGACACAACGCGTTCCAGCAATATTTTTAGATCGTGATGGCACGATTAATATCGATCATGGATACGTCCATGAAATAGATGATTTCCAATTTATAGATGGTGTGATTGACGCATGCCGTGAACTGAAAAAAATGGGCTTCGCGCTGGTGCTGGTTACCAACCAGTCCGGTATTGCTCGTGGCAAATTCAGCGAAGAGCAGTTTATGCGCCTGACGGAATGGATGGACTGGTCGCTGGCTGACCGTGATGTCGATCTGGACGGCATCTATTTCTGCCCGCATCACCCTGAAGCTGTAATAGAAGAATATCGGCAAGTCTGTGATTGTCGCAAACCACAGCCTGGCATGTTACTGCTGGCGCAAAAAGAACTGAATATCGATATGGCCGCTTCTTATATGGTGGGCGATAAAATTGAAGATATGCAGGCTGCCGCCGCAGCGGGTGTGGGCACTAAAGTGTTGGTGCGTACCGGCAAGCCGGTCACCGAAGAAGGTCAGAAAGCGGCAGATTGGGTGCTAAACAGCCTGCAAGAACTGCCTGAGACGATTAAAAAGCGGATTTAACCAGCGTTATGCATGAATAGTGAGCGGTCGGAAGAAAAGTGAATATTATCCCTTGTCATTCTGAATCAGCTCCCTATAATGCGCCTCCATCGACACGGAACATGTGAACAACTTCACAGAGTCTCCGGGGGTCGCAGAGAAAAACCTGAAATTAAGGTTGACTCTGAAAGAGGAAAGCGTATTATACGCCACCTCGAGTTAGCAAGCGAAAGCGCGTAACTCACTGCTCTTTAACAATTTATCAGACAATCTGTGTGGGCACTCACAAGACGATATCCAGCCACCTCGGTGGCAAAAAAATATCAAGTCTTGAAGAGTGACCAAGCAGTAATTCATGCGAATGAATTATTACGAAAGTTAATTTTCGAGCATCGCTGCACGAGTTGCAGCAAATCAAGCTTTTAATTGAAGAGTTTGATCATGGCTCAGATTGAACGCTGGCGGCAGGCCTAACACATGCAAGTCGAGCGGTAGCACAGGAGAGCTTGCTCTTTGGGTGACGAGCGGCGGACGGGTGAGTAATGTCTGGGAAACTGCCCGATGGAGGGGGATAACTACTGGAAACGGTAGCTAATACCGCATAACGTCTTCGGACCAAAGTGGGGGACCTTCGGGCCTCACACCATCGGATGTGCCCAGATGGGATTAGCTAGTAGGTGGGGTAATGGCTCACCTAGGCGACGATCCCTAGCTGGTCTGAGAGGATGACCAGCCACACTGGAACTGAGACACGGTCCAGACTCCTACGGGAGGCAGCAGTGGGGAATATTGCACAATGGGCGCAAGCCTGATGCAGCCATGCCGCGTGTGTGAAGAAGGCCTTCGGGTTGTAAAGCACTTTCAGCGAGGAGGAAGGGTTCAGTGTTAATAGCGCTGGGCATTGACGTTACTCGCAGAAGAAGCACCGGCTAACTCCGTGCCAGCAGCCGCGGTAATACGGAGGGTGCAAGCGTTAATCGGAATTACTGGGCGTAAAGCGCACGCAGGCGGTTTGTTAAGTCAGATGTGAAATCCCCGAGCTTAACTTGGGAACTGCATTTGAAACTGGCAAGCTAGAGTCTTGTAGAGGGGGTAGAATTCCAGGTGTAGCGGTGAAATGCGTAGAGATCTGGAGGAATACCGGTGGCGAAGGCGGCCCCCTGGACAAAGACTGACGCTCAGGTGCGAAAGCGTGGGGAGCAAACAGGATTAGATACCCTGGTAGTCCACGCTGTAAACGATGTCGACTTGGAGGTTGTGCCCTTGAGGCGTGGCTTCCGGAGCTAACGCGTTAAGTCGACCGCCTGGGGAGTACGGCCGCAAGGTTAAAACTCAAATGAATTGACGGGGGCCCGCACAAGCGGTGGAGCATGTGGTTTAATTCGATGCAACGCGAAGAACCTTACCTACTCTTGACATCCACAGAATTCGCTAGAGATAGCTTAGTGCCTTCGGGAACTGTGAGACAGGTGCTGCATGGCTGTCGTCAGCTCGTGTTGTGAAATGTTGGGTTAAGTCCCGCAACGAGCGCAACCCTTATCCTTTGTTGCCAGCACGTCATGGTGGGAACTCAAAGGAGACTGCCGGTGATAAACCGGAGGAAGGTGGGGATGACGTCAAGTCATCATGGCCCTTACGAGTAGGGCTACACACGTGCTACAATGGCATATACAAAGAGAAGCGAACTCGCGAGAGCAAGCGGACCTCATAAAGTATGTCGTAGTCCGGATCGGAGTCTGCAACTCGACTCCGTGAAGTCGGAATCGCTAGTAATCGTAGATCAGAATGCTACGGTGAATACGTTCCCGGGCCTTGTACACACCGCCCGTCACACCATGGGAGTGGGTTGCAAAAGAAGTAGGTAGCTTAACCTTCGGGAGGGCGCTTACCACTTTGTGATTCATGACTGGGGTGAAGTCGTAACAAGGTAACCGTAGGGGAACCTGCGGTTGGATCACCTCCTTACCTAAAGATATTGGTTGAGTGCAGTGTCCACACAGATTGTCTGATGAAAAAGTAACGAGCAGGAAACCCTTTATAGGCTTGTAGCTCAGGTGGTTAGAGCGCACCCCTGATAAGGGTGAGGTCGGTGGTTCAAGTCCACTCAGGCCTACCAAATTTCTTCTCATGCTGCGTGATGTGCGCGGTTGTTTACCGAAGTAAACTGCCCTTTCACATGCCTTGCCTGAAAAGAAATTACATTTGCATTTTAAGGCGAATGTAACTCTCCGAGTGGTAAATAAAGGTTTCTGCCAGTGACTGTATGGGGCTATAGCTCAGCTGGGAGAGCGCCTGCCTTGCACGCAGGAGGTCAGCGGTTCGATCCCGCTTAGCTCCACCATATAGTCCTCGAATAATACTTCAGAGTGTACTGGCGACAGTATGCTGCGAAGTATTTTGCTCTTTAACAATCTGGAACAAGCTGAAAATTGAAACATGACAGCTGAAACTTATCCCTCCGTAGAACTATTGGGGTAAGCAGTAACCTGTCATAGAGTCTCTCAAATAATTGCAATGCGAAGGTCATCTTCCTTGTTGCAGTGTGAGCGAGAAGATACTCGGCAAGGCGTACCGCGCACAGCAACCGCAGTGGACTTAAGGTCCATGAGGATTGCGCGCACGGAACAACGCAGCAGAGTGTGTTCGCAGCCACACCAATAAAGAAAAGACACTTTCGGGTTGTGAGGTTAAGTGACTAAGCGTACACGGTGGATGCCTAGGCAGTCAGAGGCGATGAAGGGCGTGCTAATCTGCGAAAAGTGTCGGTAAGCTGATATGAAGCGTTATAACCGGCAATACCCGAATGGGGAAACCCAGTGCAATCCGTTGCACTATCGTATGGTGAATACATAGCCATACGAGGCGAACCGGGGGAACTGAAACATCTAAGTACCCCGAGGAAAAGAAATCAACCGAGATTCCCCCAGTAGCGGCGAGCGAACGGGGAGGAGCCCAGAACCTGAATCAGTTTGTGTGTTAGTGGAAGCGTCTGGAAAGTCGCGCAGCAAAGGGTGATAGCCCCGTACACTAAAATGCACAAGGTGTGAGTTCGATGAGTAGGGCGGGACACGTGACATCCTGTCTGAATATGGGGGGACCATCCTCCAAGGCTAAATACTCCTGACTGACCGATAGTGAACCAGTACCGTGAGGGAAAGGCGAAAAGAACCCCGGCGAGGGGAGTGAAATAGAACCTGAAACCGTGTACGTACAAGCAGTGGGAGCCCACTTTGTTGGGTGACTGCGTACCTTTTGTATAATGGGTCAGCGACTTATATTTTGTAGCAAGGTTAACCGTATAGGGGAGCCGTAGGGAAACCGAGTCTTAACTGGGCGAATAGTTGCAAGGTATAGACCCGAAACCCGGTGATCTAGCCATGGGCAGGTTGAAGGTTGGGTAACACTAACTGGAGGACCGAACCGACTAATGTTGAAAAATTAGCGGATGACTTGTGGCTGGGGGTGAAAGGCCAATCAAACCGGGAGATAGCTGGTTCTCCCCGAAAGCTATTTAGGTAGCGCCTCGTGAACTCATCTTCGGGGGTAGAGCACTGTTTCGGCTAGGGGGCCATCCCGGCTTACCAAACCGATGCAAACTCCGAATACCGAAGAATGTTATCACGGGAGACACACGGCGGGTGCTAACGTCCGTCGTGAAGAGGGAAACAACCCAGACCGCCAGCTAAGGTCCCAAAGTCATGGTTAAGTGGGAAACGATGTGGGAAGGCATAGACAGCCAGGATGTTGGCTTAGAAGCAGCCATCATTTAAAGAAAGCGTAATAGCTCACTGGTCGAGTCGGCCTGCGCGGAAGATGTAACGGGGCTAAACCATGCACCGAAGCTGCGGCAGCAACGCTTAGACGTTGTTGGGTAGGGGAGCGTTCTGTAAGCCGTTGAAGGTGGACTGTGAGGTCTGCTGGAGGTATCAGAAGTGCGAATGCTGACATAAGTAACGATAAAGCGGGTGAAAAACCCGCTCGCCGGAAGACCAAGGGTTCCTGTCCAACGTTAATCGGGGCAGGGTGAGTCGACCCCTAAGGCGAGGCCGAAAGGCGTAGTCGATGGGAAACGGGTTAATATTCCCGTACTCGGTGTTACTGCGAAGGGGGGACGGAGAAGGCTAGGCTAGCCGGGCGACGGTTGTCCCGGTTTAAGCGTGTAGGGGGTGTTCCTGGTAAATCCGGAATGCTATTAACCCTGAGGCGTGATGACGATGCACTACGGTGCAGAAGTAGTTGATGCCAAGCTTCCAGGAAAAGCCTCTAAGCATCAGGTAACATTGAATCGTACCCCAAACCGACACAGGTGGTCAGGTAGAGAATACTCAGGCGCTTGAGAGAACTCGGGTGAAGGAACTAGGCAAAATGGTGCCGTAACTTCGGGAGAAGGCACGCTGGCGCGTAGGTGAAAGGATTGACTCCTGGAGCTGAAGCCAGTCGCAGATACCAGCTGGCTGCAACTGTTTAATAAAAACACAGCACTGTGCAAACACGAAAGTGGACGTATACGGTGTGACGCCTGCCCGGTGCTGGAAGGTTAATTGATGGGGTCAGCCGCAAGGCGAAGCTCTTGATCGAAGCCCCAGTAAACGGCGGCCGTAACTATAACGGTCCTAAGGTAGCGAAATTCCTTGTCGGGTAAGTTCCGACCTGCACGAATGGCGTAATGATGGCCAGGCTGTCTCCACCCGAGACTCAGTGAAATTGAACTCGCTGTGAAGATGCAGTGTACCCGCGGCAAGACGGAAAGACCCCGTGAACCTTTACTATAGCTTGACACTGAACATTGAGCCTTGATGTGTAGGATAGGTGGGAGGCTTTGAAGTGTGGACGCCAGTCTGCATGGAGCCAACCTTGAAATACCACCCTTTAATGTTTGATGTTCTAACTCGGCCCCATAATCTGGGGTGAGGACAGTGTCTGGTGGGTAGTTTGACTGGGGCGGTCTCCTCCCAAAGAGTAACGGAGGAGCACGAAGGTTAGCTAATCACGGTCGGACATCGTGAGGTTAGTGCAAAGGCATAAGCTAGCTTGACTGCGAGAGTGACGGCTCGAGCAGGTACGAAAGTAGGTCTTAGTGATCCGGTGGTTCTGAATGGAAGGGCCATCGCTCAACGGATAAAAGGTACTCCGGGGATAACAGGCTGATACCGCCCAAGAGTTCATATCGACGGCGGTGTTTGGCACCTCGATGTCGGCTCATCACATCCTGGGGCTGAAGTAGGTCCCAAGGGTATGGCTGTTCGCCATTTAAAGTGGTACGCGAGCTGGGTTTAGAACGTCGTGAGACAGTTCGGTCCCTATCTGCCGTGGGCGTTGGAAGATTGAGAGGGGTTGCTCCTAGTACGAGAGGACCGGAGTGAACGCACCCCTGGTGTTCGGGTTGTCATGCCAATGGCACTGCCCGGTAGCTACGTGCGGAAAAGATAAGCGCTGAAAGCATCTAAGCGCGAAACTTGCCTCGAGATGAGTCTTCCCTGGGCCTTTAAGGTCCCTGAAGGAACGTTTAAGACTAAGACGTTGATAGGCTGGGTGTGTAAGTGCAGCGATGCATTGAGCTAACCAGTACTAATGAACCGTGAGGCTTAACCTTACAACACCGAAGGTGTTTTAGAGAGACGAGATTGATTTTCAGCGAAGTTCCGAGATTGGATTGGCTGGCATGACGAAAGTGATGCGGGTTGATGAAACAGAATTTGCCTGGCGGCAATAGCGCGGTGGTCCCACCTGACCCCATGCCGAACTCAGAAGTGAAACGCCGTAGCGCCGATGGTAGTGTGGGGTCTCCCCATGCGAGAGTAGGACACTGCCAGGCATCAAATAAAGCAATAAGCCCTACGTGAAAACGTAGGGCTTTTTGTTTTGCTTAATGGAAAACCGCCCCCATATTGACTTCCGAGCTACATCAGCGAGCCAGGTGGTAGATACTGTAGCCAGTCGCGGCACCGGCCACATCCCAGGCAAAGTCTTTCCAGCTCCAGCCAGTGCCACCTTCCCGGCTGTCATACAGCTCTTTTGCGGCCCCTAAACCAATCGAAAATAGCAGGCCAAAGCTGCGGCTGCGCGCCTCATTCCAGTTCTGACGATCGCCATAGGCGGCACCTGCGGCAGCAAAGGCTGCAGAGGCAACAAAGTGCTGGGTTTTGTCTTTCCCTGTCCAACGGTCATTAGCCATATGTGTACAGCCGCTGGCAAAGAACAAAACCGGCAGGAGAATAAGCAGGCGGAGAGCGCGCATGGTGAAAACATCCGGTTTCATGGCATACAAAAAAGCCCGACATTGCCGGGCTGTGCTGAAAATAATTATAGCGGTCTTAGAGTATACGGCTAATCAATCGGTCAATACGGATACGCCGTAGGCGGCGGATCAGCTTGCGGACCTTGACCGGATATTCCTGAATGCTTTGCAGTTCGAGGTAGTGGCCGACCACAGTCGTATGAGTACGGATCGTCTCAAGCTCTTTGTGGCGCTGTTCCCGCAATTCCTGTTTGGGATCATGGATCAGAATGGCATTCTCCAGATCCAGACGCCAGGCGCGTGGATTGAGATTATTACCGGTGATCAATTGCCATTGGTCATCCACCCACATCCCCTTCAGGTGATAGCTATTGTCGCCGTCTTTCCACAGGCGCACGATAAGCTGACCGGTATCCACATAGCGTTGCAGACGACTCAGGAAGCGGCGCAGGTTGATTTCATAAAGATAAGGCAACGCCCCGATAATCTTGAATGGCTGATCTTCAGGAATGTAGAAATCGTTGGCGGTTTTATCGCCCACGATGATTTCAACCTGCTTACCCTGGCGCAACAGATAAATGATATTGCGTACCAACAGGGCTGGCAGGTTGAAGTAAGGCGTGCACAGCGTCAGCTTCTGATCGGCACTGGCCATCAGATGGTGAATGGTTTTGTTCAGTATGCTCTGTTTGCCCAGGCCAACCAGTGGCGTAACCGCCAATTCATCGTTAGCGGCATGACCGTGGAATTGATAACCGGCACGACGCAGGCCAAAACGGAACATGCGAGTTTCGTTTTTGATTTCGGGGCTTTTTGGCCGGTCATCTCGATCAAGGCGTTGTACGGCACCAGCAGTTAACAAATTCTGTTTGATGTAATCACACAGGGTAACTGCCAGCAGGTTGTTGGTGATCAACTGATAGCGATCGTAACGGTATTTCTCATGTTGGTGCAGATAGACATCATTGATACTGGCACCGCTGTAGATAACGGTATCGTCAATGACAAAGCCCTTCAGATGCAGCACGCCCAAGGCTTCACGGGTATTGACTGGAACGCCGTAAACCGGAACGGAAACCTGCGGGTGCTGGGCAGCCATCGAGCAGTACCAATCTGCATTGGTATTGGCGGCAGCGGCACCGATACGCCCACGTTGTGCACGGTGCCAGTCAACCAGCACGCAAATTTCTAATTCCGGGCGCTGCTGCTTGGCCTGATATAGCGCATTGAGGATATCGCGCCCTGCATCATCATGCTCCAGATACAGCGCAACCAGATAAATGCGTGTTGTGGCATTGGCTATCGATTCCAGCAGCGTCGTGCGGAAATCGGATGGCGTGTAGAGGGTACGGACATCAGCAACCGTCTGGGGGAGTTTGGGCAGTTGTGCAAGGTGTTGTTGATGTTTGCTACGTTTAAATTTTGACAACATCACAGTGCGCTTCTTCTCTCATATTTGGATGGCCGGAACGCCACTTGCATTAAAACAATCCTTCGAACAATCGGACGATAATACCACTAGTTGTACTGATTGTGCGTATGTTTTGGCGTTAAGTGATGGATTTGTATTACATTGCGACTGAGGTCACGGCGTTAAACCCTCCTGCAGTGGCAGGGTTAAATTGACAATCCCTTCATCAATTTGCACGTCGACGACAAAACCCAGTTTTTGAGCCAGCGTGACCATGCCACGGTTATTCGGCATCGTAATGCCGGTCAGGCGGGCCAGACCCTGCGCACGGGCATAACCGATCATTTTCATCAGCAACTGCCGCCCCAAGCCCAGGCCTTTCAGATCGGAACGCACCAGCACGGCGAATTCTGCGTCAGTGTTGTCCGGATCTGACAGCGCGCGCGTCACGCCAATGATCTCTTCGCCGCTACGTACTGCCACGAAAGCCATCTCCCGATCGTAGTCGATCTGGGTCATGTTCGCCAAATCGTCATGGCTAAACTCGTTGATCTCACTAAAGTAGCGGTAATAGAGATCTTCCTTGGTGACGCGATCGATAAAGTGCTTCAGCGCGGGTTCATCTTCCGGCAGGATAGGGCGGAACAGGCATTGTGAGCCATCTTTTAATTCAATGCGCTCTTCCAGCTCATGAGGATAAGGGCGGATCGCCAGTCTGGCCTGCGGATCACCACTAAACGGGGCAAGCTGCATTGAGACATCCAGCAACGTAAATTCACTGCCAGAAGCCAGTACCGGGTGAATATCGAGCCGAGAGATCTCAGGACAATCCAGGATTAAGTTGGAAACCTGCACCAAAAGGCGGCTTAGCCCAGGAATATCGAGCGGGCGTAATGCGCTGCGCCCACGGATCTTGCCTCCTTTTACCGCCTGCAAAACCAGATAACGTGCCAACGCCATATTCAGAGGTGGCAGCGCGACGGCGACCTGGTTTTCCTGCCGCCATTCGATCCCACCTTCGCCCAGCATAATTAGTGGGCCGAAAATAGCATCCTGCTCCACGGCAATACGTAATTCCTGTGCTCCGGCCCGGTTGGCCATGCTCTGCACCAAGAGACCATGTATGCGGGCTTGCGGATAAGTCCGCTTCACACGATCGAGGATCGCCTCTGCTGCACGCTGCACTTCGGTAGCGGTGCGTAGATAAAGCATGACCCCTTGCACCTCTGATTTGTGCGAGATATCTGGAGAGCGGAGCTTCAACGCGACCGGGTAGCCAATCTGCTCGGCAATATGCACCGCTTCGGCGCTATCACCGGCGATCCAGGTAGGCAGCGTACTTAGACCGTAAGCCTGCAAAATAGGCTGGACTTCATGCGTATCCAACTGGCTGGCGCCTTCGGCCAGCGCCTGATGGATCAGTTGGTGTGCTGCGGCGGTATTGGCGGTAAGCCCCACCGGCAGCGCCGGGGTTTCTTTTAGCTGTTTCTGGTTACGGCGGTATTCCACCATATGCATAAACGCGGTGACGGCACCTTCTGGCGTGCGATAGGTCGGGATCCCGGCTTCAGTAAATAGTCGGCGAGCTTCCTGCGAGGAGAATTCGCCGCACCAGTTGGTCAGCAGTGTGATGCGTTTGCCACGCGGGTGTTGGCGGATGGCCTCAATCAATCGTTCAGCGGTTTCAGTACCTGGAGAGGCCGCGCTAGGGGCGTGGATAAGCAGCAGAGCATCGTAATCGTGGCTGTCGAGCAAGGGTTGCAGAGCCGCCAGATAACGCTTGGGCGTGGCGTCATCACGCAAATCAATAGGGTTACCCGCTCGAATAAACTCCGGCAGGGCAGCGCTAAGTTTTTCCTGCGTTTCTTCCGCCAGCGTGGCCAACTTGCCGTTGCGGGCAAGCAGCGCATCCAACGCCATGGCTGCCGGTGCTGCGCCATTGCTGATTATCATCAACCGCTCACCCCGGAGCGGGTGCATATGGCTCAGGGTTTCCACGGCAGAAAATAGTTCGTGAGTATCCTGCACGCGTAACAGACCGGCGCGTTGGATAGCGGCATCATAGGCCGCATCTAATCCCTGCTGGCTGTTGAGCAGCACCTGAGCCTGCTGGCTACGGCCACTCTTGATGACCAGGATGGGTTTATTGCGTGACGCGCTGCGGGAGGCAGAAAGAAAGCGCCGCGCGTCACTGATGTTTTCCAGGTACAGCAGAATGGCGCTGGTTTTGCTGTCACGTGCCAGAAAATCGAGCAGGTCGTCGACGTCAATATCCAGGCTGTCACCCAGCGCAATAAAATAGGAAAAGCCCACTTCCCGCTGTTGTGCCCAGTCCAGAATGGTATTGGCTACGGCAGCAGACTGCGAGATAAACGCCAGCTTCCCTTTCTGAATGGGGACCGGCGAAAAGCTGGCGTTGATGCCTTGCCAGGGGGCGAGCAAGCCCAGGCTGTTTGGCCCAAGCAGGCGCATTGAATAACGCTGCGCCGTCGCCTTGAGTTCAGCGAGCTGCTCCACCGGGGAAGAAAGCACAATGGCGGTTTTACAGCCCCTTTCACCGAGGGATTCTATCAGTGACAGGTTACGCTTTGAGTTGGTGCACAGTACGGCCAGGTCAGGAGTCAGCGGTAGGCTGGCAACGTCGGGGTAAGCCATTACGCCGCATACTGCCTTGTAGCCAGGGTTTACCGGCAGCACCGGGCCGGTGAAACCCCCAGCCAGCAGGTTGCGCATCATCAGATAACCAGCACGACCGGGTTGCTGTGAAGCGCCGATAACGGCAATCGATTTGGGGCGTAATAGCGCTTCTAACCCTCTCTGGCTCATATGTAGCTCCTGATAAGACCAGCCCTTTCAGGATTTAGTGTCTGAAAGGGCAAAGTTATCGTTTGATTCTAGGCGCTTTACTACCGGTTTGCTGTGACCGATGCCTCTGGGCGGCAAGGTTTCCCGGCCAGATACTGTTCACGAAAGTAGTTGAAATGCTGGCTGAGGCCGCTGGCCGCTGATTCATCACCAGCCTGTTGCAACAGGGCGGCGGCGACTTCAGCGGTGCAATGTTGTTCGGTGCGGCTGGCTTCGCGCAATTGATAACCGGAAGCGGCCAATACGTTCAGCGAGAATACCGGGAACTGATTCAGATAGGGGCTTTTACGAAACATCTTGCGGGCTTCCGACCAGGTGCCATCAAGCATGATAAACAACGGCGGTTTACCCCCTTTTGGCAGGCTGCTGAACACCGGGCGTTCAGCATCGGCATAGGATGCCGGGAACACAACATAAGGCTGGCGGGCCGGATCGTTAATGGCTTCCAGCAGGCCCGGATCAATCTCGGTTCGTGACCAGAGAAACGCTTGGGTATCTGGCAGGATATCGGCGATCAGGCGGCCAGTATTGCTGGGCTTTAGCGGTTCTGCGCCGAACATGATCAGGCAGAAGCGGCTATTGGCTAGTTGCGGTTTGATGGTGGCACACAGGCAATTTTGCTGCGGCAGTAAACAATTCTGACAGCGCACGGCGCGGCAACCACGGGCCCGAAAGGGGCGGGTAGCATTATCTAAACGGAATTGGCGCAGACGGAGTACGGCGTTGTCAGTCATAACTATCCTGAGAAAACCGCCATTGTAGCGCAGAAAAAAGCCCGGCGGGAGGGGCCGCTCGGGCTTTAGATAACCTGATCGACCACCGCGGCTTATGTCGCCGCTGCGGCACTAAATTAACTCGTTGAGCCAGTTATCAAAGGGCGCTTTTGGCATTGCACCATTGAGCATATCGACCATTTTGCCTTCGCGGAACAGCATGATGGTTGGGATGCTGCGGATACGGAAACGTGCACTCAGCTCAGGCTCGGCTTCGGTGTTGACCTTTATAAAACGCACTTTGCCAGCACGTTGTTCGGCCACCTCTTCAAAGATGGGCGCAAAGCTGCGGCAAGGGCCACACCAGGGAGCCCAGAAGTCGATCACTACCGGCAAATCGTCTTGCAGCAGTTGGTCCAGATTGGCGGCGGTGGCGTTGATCACTTCTCCGTCAAACAATTCATGACCGCAGCGGCCACATTTGGCACCATCGGCCAGACGCTCTTCAGGGACTCGGTTGGTGGCATTACAAGCTGCACAAACTGTATTCATAGTTACCTCGGTACGGGAGAACCTAATATCCCGCAGAACATTGGGCTGGTTTCTGTAATGGGACTTATTATCGTCATAACCGTGGGGGTGAACAAAGTGGTTTATTCGATGAATACAATAGTTATAGCCGTTATCGATCGAGACGCAGCATGGTTAACTGCACTGGCTGCGGCTTGAAATCCCTAAAATAGTCACCAACGGTTATGCCGACTGCCATTTTGCTTCGGAAGAATCTAATGGTTCAAGCAAGTGTTGGTTGTGACCCGGCTAATATCCGCGATATTGGTATTTTGTTAACCGGGTTGTTATCAATGTATTTTAAACTGTCAGAATGAATTTGGCTGTGGATGCCCTGTTATTTTTGATTTCAGTCGCATGATAGGTAAGTTAATTGTTACTGAAATTTCATTATGACATTGAATGGGCAATGTATACGGTTGTTCAAAGATAAGGGAAAACACCACCAATAATAAGGCGTTTTAAAATATACGATGAATGATCCAGCAGACTCTCAGGTTGCAGGTAGGCCGGTCTGTAGGGCCGTCGTGCTTTGGGTTTCTCGCGGGGATTTTGGCCTGTTGGTGTTTGGCCTGCGCTTTTTTCCCCTATACCCGCTTAGATCGTTTAGAATGTGGGGAGTGTTTGTGGCCCCTTTGCATGATAAGCGGCCTAAGGCCTTGAGCAAGATATACCGCCCGCGTGAAATGTGAACTTACTCTTACCGCGGTCAGCACGTCTTCACGAAAAGCCCATCGCTGCCTTTATATCAGGTCATATCATGGGCAAACCGGCCTGCGGTCATCCGCACCACCACTGTTTACGTGAAGTTTCAAGCTGTCGCAATTGCCATATGCTTGATGCTTCCTACTGAATATATGTAGGAAAAACCAATGTCATCCAAGAAACCACCGATGGACGAAGAAAATTTAAATCGTGCCAGCAAAAACAACGGCAACCCTAGCACCAGTAAAGTCAAAGTGATGTACGTCCGCGGTGACGACGACAGCGGCGACAGCCGTAACAAGAATAAGCGCCCGGAAGGCAAAGGCCGCCCGGCTGATAATGCGCGCTCGGGCCGTGCTGGTCAGGATAAATCGCGTGGTGGTGATCGCTGGGGTTCAGACTCCCGCCGCAATAGCAATGAAGGCGATCGTCCTCGTCGCCCGGCGCGCACGGAAGATCGGGGCGGCTATGAGTCACCATGGAAAACCGTATCCCGTGGCCCAGAAGAAGAACCTGCGTTCGATCATGGTGGCATCAGCGGCAAAAGCTTTATCGATCCTGAGCAACTGCGCCGTCAACGAGCAGAAGAAACCCGGGTCTACGGTGAAAACGCCTGTAAAGCTCTGTTCGCCAGCCGCCCCGATGCCATCGTTCGTGCATGGTTTGTGCAATCCGTCACGCCACGTTTCCGTGAGGCGTTGCGTTGGATGGCTGCAAACCGCAAGGCATACCACGTGGTAGATGAAGAAGAACTGGCGAAAGCGTCCGGTACAGAACATCACGGTGGCGTGTGCTTCCTGATCAAAAAGCGTCAAGGTCTGGATGCGCAGACTTATCTGCAGAGCGCTCCTGCCAAAGATTGTGTGCTGGCACTGGAAGAAGTGGGCAACCCACATAACCTGGGTGCGATTGTTCGTTCTTGCGCGCACTTTGGCGTGAACGGCGTATTGCTGCAGGATCCCGCGGTGTTGGAGTCTGGCGCGGCTGTTCGTACCGCAGAAGGCGGGGCAGAGCACATCAAGGCGATTAATGCCGATGATTTCCTGTCTGTGCTGGATACTTTCCGCAAGGCCGGTTATACCATTGTGACCACTTCCAGCCATAAAGGTACACCGTTGGCACAGGCCAAGTTGCCGGTCAAGATGGTATTGGTGCTGGGCCAGGAACGTGATGGTCTGAGTGACAGCGCCTGGCAGCAGGGTGATATGAGCGTGTCTATCGGCGGGACTGGCAAAGTGGAAAGCCTGAACGTTTCGGTAGCAACCGGCATTTTGTTGGCTGACTGGTGGCGCCAGAACCAGGCGTAATGGCTTACGCCGTATAAAAAAACGGGCGCCTTTTGAGGTGCCCGTTTTGTTTGGTGAACAGATCAGTGGGCACCGCCCCCGCCGCCTCCGGAACTGAATGGAGGTTTGGCGAACCACACCAGCGCCAGCAATATCAGGAACACCCCCGCCGATAGCCAGAAAATCTCGTTTGCCGAGATAATCAGCCCCTGAGCAGTGATTTCTTTAGCGATATACGCCGAAGCCTGTTGTTTGCTCATGCCAAGCTGCTCCAACTGGCTGTACATCTCCTGCGACTGCGGGTTAAACGGATTCACAAACTCCGTTAACTGCGCATGGTGCATCGACTCTCGCCTGGTCCATAGCGTGGTGGTGATCGAGGTGCCGATAGAACCTGCCAGGGTTCGGGTAAAGTTCGACAGGCTTGATGCTGCCGCAATGCGTTCCGGCGGTAACCCGGACAAGGTTATGGTCGTCAGCGGCATAAAGAAGCAGGCGATCGCAAAACCTTGAATAAACTGTGGCCACGCTGAAGCACCAAAATCCATACCCGGTTCAAACGTGTAGGCGCGCCAATAGAAGCACACGGCATACATGATGAAGCTGAAGGTGACCAGGCGGCGCATATCCAGCCGGTTACCAAAGCGGCCGATAATCGGCGACAGCAACACCGGGATCAATCCCACTGGGGCGGACGCCAGGCCTGCCCAGGTGGCGGTGTAGCCATATACCTCCTGTAGCAATTGCGGCAACAGCACAATCGCCCCGAAATACAGCATATAGGCCAGGCTGATACACAGACAGCCGATGGTAAAGTTGCGCGATTTGAATAGCGACAAATCCACTACCGGGTGATCATCCGTCAGCTCCCACACCACCAGGAATACCAGCGCCACTACCGCGACCACCGTCAGAACAATAATCTCGGTCGAGTTAAACCAATCCAGCTCTTTACCCTGATCAAGCATGATCTGCAGCGAACCGATGCCGACCACCAGCAGAACCAACCCGACGGTGTCGATCGGTTTGATCTCGGTTTTGGTTTCCCGGCCTTTTAGCGTCGACATGGCTACCAGGATCACAAACAGCCCGATGGGGATGTTGATGAAGAAGATCCAGCCCCAGTGATAGTTATCACTGATGTAACCGCCCAGGATCGGCCCGAAAATCGGCGCAACGATCACGGTCATCGACCATAGCGCCAGGGCCATTGAACGCTTGGCGGGAGGGTAGTTATTCAGCAACAGACTCTGCGACAGCGGGATCAGCGGCCCGGCGACGATCCCCTGGATCACGCGAAAGAAGATCAGCATGCCCAGGCTGTTGGAAATACCGCACAGCCAGGAGGCGAGGGCAAACAGCGCCGTGGACCATAAGAACAGGCGCACTTCGCCAACCCGTTTCGCCAGCCAGCCGGTGATCGGAATGGAGATGGCGTTAGCCACCCCAAACGAGGTGATCACCCAGGTGCCTTGCGAGTTGGAAGACCCAAGATTACCCGAAATAGTCGGTATTGCCACGTTGGCAATGGTGGAGTCCAGTACCTGCATAAAGGTCGCCATGGCAAGCGCGACCGTCATCCAGGCAAGCTGGGCACCTTCAAGCGGCTTTTGTGCCAAGGTAGCCTCCCGCTCGCTTAACCGGCGTTTGCATGGATCACATCGGCGATCATCTGATTAACCGGTGCCAAATCCAGTGCCAGCGCGCTGGTTTCGTAGCGCGGTTTTTCACGCACTGCATCAGCGAGCACCAGCCCGTCCAGATTAGTGGTATCTACCGTTACCAGCGTTGAGAGGCCGATACGTAATGGGTGATCGGCAACCTGTTGTGGGTCCAGCTCGATACGCACCGGTAAACGCTGAACCACTTTGATCCAGTTACCGGTGGCATTTTGCGCAGGTAGCAGGGAGAAGGCACTACCAGTCCCCATATCGATACCAACAACTTTACCTTTGAACACCACGTCACTGCCGTAAACGTCACTGACGACGGTAGCCGATTGGCCGATACGCATATTGGCGATCTGGGTTTCTTTGAAGTTGGCATCTATCCAGATATGGTCCGCCGGCACTACCGCCATCAGCGGAGTCCCAGGAGATATCTGCGCGCCAACCTGCACGCTGCGGCGTGAAACAAAGCCGGTGATTGGGCTGAGGACACGGGTACGTTGCAGGGCCATCCAGGCGTCACGCATCTGTGCTGCCGCCTGCAAAACGGCGGGTTGCTCCGCCAGCGGGGTATTGAGCACCATCGCCTGATTGGCATTATATTGTTGTACCGCGACTTCGAGCGCGGCTTTGGCACTCTCTGCCGCATCGCGCGCGTGTTGCAGTTCTTCGCGGCCAATCGCATCAACGTTGCCCAGCACTATACGGCGCTTGAGATCGTTTTCAGCTTTGCTCAAATCCGTTTTGCGCAGCGCGATGTTAGCCTGGTATTGCTTGCCATTGATCACCAACTGATGCGTCTGGCGCACGCTGTTGGCCAATGCCGTTTTGGCCCGCTCAAACGCCTGCTCGGCATCGGTGGGATCGAGGGTCAGCAGCACATCCCCTTTGCGGACGAAATCAGTGCTATCAAATGTCACACTGTTTACGCTACCGGATACCTGGGTCATGATCTGTACCTGGTTCCCAGCCACATAGGCGTTATCTGTTTCCTGATGATGACGCAACACCAGGAACCAATACACTAAATATGCCACCCCAATAACAACAAAAATAACCGTCAGCAGCAGCAGCCAAAATTTACGCTGCCGCTTTTTGCCTGCCGGTTGCTGCGGGGTTTGAGTCTCCGCGCTTGCACTCATGGTATTCTCCACGCTCATTAATTATGCTTTCGGATCCGCCATTGTCGGGGCCTGATAACCGCCCCCCAACGCGCGAACCAATCCTATCTTCGCCTGCATCATATTACTGCTGGCATTCAGTTCTGCCTGTTGCTGCTGTAATAGCTGCATCTGGCTGGTCAACAGTTCATCACGTCCGATAATCCCTGCCTGATAACGGGCGTTGGCGACTCGGTACACCTCCTGCATGGATTGGGAGGCCGAGGCGGCTTGCTGCAACTGTTTGGCACTGCTCTGCTGGATAGTAATGGCATCTGCCGTTTCCTGTACCGCATTCAGGATAGTTTGGTTATAGGATTCCACCGCCTGATCATACAACGCGGATTCCTCACCTAACTTGCTGCGCAGCGCGCCAGCATGGAAGATTGGCAAGGATATTGCCGGTACCACCCCCAGGCCTGGCTTGCTGCTTCAAACAGATTTGGGCTGGTGCCACCGATGTTGGTGGTTGTCAGGCCCGCAAATGCCGAGATCGACAGACTGGGGTAAAACTCTTTGCGTGCCGCACTGACTCGTTGGCTGTAAGACTCCACCAATTGGCGCTGTGCCGTGATATCCGGGCGTTTACCCAGTAAATCGGCGGTCAGTTCCCCTTTGGGCGCTAACAGATTTTCCGCAGGT
Source organism: Serratia sp. L9 (assembly GCF_050632285.1). Lineage (NCBI taxonomy): Bacteria > Pseudomonadati > Pseudomonadota > Gammaproteobacteria > Enterobacterales > Yersiniaceae > Serratia > Serratia sp. L9. The sequence continues at coordinate 2,391,205 of NZ_CP192591.1, forward strand.
AATGCCACAGGATGCAGTGACTGCATCGCATTAGGGCCAAGGCCTGCCAGCGCAGCCAACTGATGTTTGCGTTGTTCAATCTGGGATTGCAACTGGGTGATTTGTTGTTTGGCGCTGTCAGCCTGTGCCTGGGTCTGTTGCGGAATTTCAACCCCGTAAACCCCGGCTTTATACTGTTTCTGGCGCAGATCGGCTAAGTGCTGGTTGTTATCCACAGACTGTTTCAGGACCAACTCTTGCGCATAATTTGCCTGTAGTTGGTAATAAGCTGAAGCCACCGAGCTGGTCAGTGTCAACGCGGCCTGCGCCTGCTCGGCACGGGCGGCATCCACCTGTGCCTTTGCCGCATTGACTTGATTGCGATATTTGCCCCACCAGTCAAACTCATAGGCCAGATTCAGGCCCAGCGAGTTGGAAGATTCATACACCGGGTTAGGGAGATAACCAAAACCCAGATTGGTGTTTTGTGCCAACCGCTGGCGGTTGATGCTGCCATTGAGATCCAGATTCGGGCCGTTGGCTGCGCTGGCTTCACCGACCACGCTTTGGGCTTCACGCACGCGGGCGGCGGCCTGTTTCAGTGAAGGTGAGCTCTGTAGCGTCTGGGCCATCAAGGTATCAAGCTGAGGATCGTTCAAAGCACGCCACCACTGCGGGCTTACGGTCAGCGAGCTGGCTTTCGGCTGGGCAAGTTGCAGGTGCTGTGGGTCCATCAGTGTGGATTGCGGGGCGATATTGTCGCTAGATGCGCACCCCGCCAGCAATAAAACCGCGAACAGCGGGGTGAATCTCCAGTTTAACGGGGATCGCATAAATAGATTACCTGAACAGAAACTATTGGGATAACTGTTCTGAAACTTCCATCTGATCAAGGCGTACCAACAATTTGCGCGTCAGTGCTTCAAGCTGCTGCTGCTCATCGTCGTTCAGCGTGGACCAAAGGAAATGCAGACATTTATGCTGCGGTGGCAGCAATTGCTCAAGAAACGCTTCCCCTGCCTGGGTCAGATGCAAATGCAGACACCGGCGGTCATGGTCGCTTTCCCGGCGCTCAATCCATCCACGTTTCTCGAGTTCATCGGCAATGCGGGTGGCATTGGTGCGCGACGAACCCAGGGCTGAGCTTAGCTCAGAAGGCTGAATGCTGTGGTTCTCCTGCGCATCCAACGTAATGAGGGCCATAAACAAGGTTTCGTTAATTCCCTGCGCTTTCAGCATTTTATTGCGATTTTCCAGCAATTTACTTTGCATATGCATGCACAGACGAGTCAGCAGAATTTCCTGATAAGGGAAGTTTTTCTGGCGCTTGGCACGGCAATTAAGCATTTGCTCAATGGGCGTAAACGAGCTTTCCATAATTTGGGGCCTCATTAATTTCGTTTGGTATAGTAACGATAGTGATTAATAATGTAAATCTTCAGCAAGCGGAATAATTTAGCAATTCGTGTCATTTGTAAGTTGTTTGTAAAGATAAAACTCTACAAATCGTGTGGTTTACCAATAGCAACACAAATCGCGCTTTCCTGCGGGCAGAGATTGGTAAGTTTGTCTTACTGAATTAGGCGGGTGCTTCGGCATTCTGTGTCAACCGGGGTAACAGCAGGGAATATGTAACTTGGGGTAACAATGTCGTTTTACGGTAATTCGCGGCACAGGAAGTATAGGACACCAATAATTCATCCCGATAACATTACCAGACTGTGAGTAATGTTTATACCCTGAGCCGCTAATAAATTTCTTATATTATTATATGCTTGCTAATTAAATGCTTGCAGGTCCTTGTGGATCATGACGTTTTCCCCGCCACCAGGTCAGCAGATTAAGCACGCACAAGATACCGCCTACTCCCGCTACCCCATTCCAGCCTGCGTTCTGATAAGCCGCAGCGGAAAGCACCGAACCCACGGCCCCACCAATGAAATAGCTGGTCATATAGCCTGCGGTCAGGCGGTTACGGGCTTCTGGCATGATGCGGTAAATCACGCTTTGGTTAGTGACATGGATCCCTTGCACCGCCAGGTCCAGCACCAGAATACCGATAATCAATGCCCAAAGGGATTCCTTAGCCAGCGCGATAGGGATCCAGGAGAGCAGCAACAGTACCAGCCCGACGCTGGTGGTCAACCCCGCTTTGCCTTTATCGGCCAGATGCCCGGCACGGGACGCCGCCAGAGCACCAGCTGCGCCCACTAAACCAAACAGCCCGATCACCCCCTCGGAATAGCTGAACGGGGGGCCGCCAGCAGGAAAGCCATTGATGTCCACAAGACGCTGAAGTTGGCGAACGACAGGGCCCCCAGGATGGCGCGGGTGCGCAGTAACGGCGTAAAGAAGAACAGTGAAAAGATGGATTTCAGCAATTGCGGATAATTCAGCCCTGAATGCAGCTTATAACGCGGTAGCGCTCGCCACAGGATCAGTGCCATCAGGATCATCAAACCGCTGGCAACCCAGTAAATGGTACGCCAGCCGCCGAGGGTGGCCAGAGCACCGGCGACGGTTCGGGCTAACAGAATGCCGAGCAACAGGCCGCTCATGATGATGCCAACGGTTTTACCGCGTTTCGCCGGATGGGCCAGGGTTGCGGCAAGCGGGACCAGCAACTGGGCCACTACCGAGAACAGGCCGGTAAGCGCGGTGCCGAGGATCATCATCGAGAGCGTACTGGAAGAGGCGGTAATCAGCATCCCACCCGACGCCAGCAGTGTCATAAACACGATCAGGCCACGGCGTTCAAACATATCGCCCAGCGGTACCAGGAGCAGCAGGCCCACCGCATAACCCAATTGCGCGGCGGTAACGATAAAGCCAGCCTGATTGACGGACAGATTAAAATTTTGTGCGATGGTTTCCAGTAACGGCTGGGCGTAGTAGTTACTGGCGACTGCCAGACCGGTGGCCATGGCGATGATCAGAGTGAGTGCAGGGCTAAGGCCCGGGTGTTCGGTTTGTTGGCTCATGGGTATTCAATTATGGAAATCAGTCAGCAGAGTATCGGGCAGGACATCAGGCTAAACCAATGTATAATTTTCATCTGATCCATCTCACTTCAAGATTGATAGCATGAACCTCAAACAGGTCCGTTATGCCCTGGCGGTTGCCGAAGAACAGAGTTTTACCCGTGCCGCGCAGCGTTGCCACACGGTGCAATCCGCCCTGAGCCATCAGATTGCCAAACTGGAAGATGAGCTTGGCTGCGCGTTGTTTGAGCGCACGTCGCGCCGCGTGCAGTTGACCGCCGCTGGCCGGGCTTTTATTCAACCGGCGCAGCGGTTGCTGGCAGCAAAACAATCGCTGGTGGAGGAGGTGGTTGCTGCCGCTGGCACGGTATCTGGCACACTGACCATTGGCACCATTTCAACCATAAACGCGATTGATCTCACCGAGAAATTGGGCGAATTCCATCGCCATCATCCGGTGGTGAACATCCGGCTATACGTTGGCATGAGCGAGACTTTACTGGAGGATGTCCGCCAGCAGAAAACCGATGTGGCATTTGTCGGCATCTGGCCGGGTGACAAAGCTATGCTGCCGGTGTCGCATCGCCAGTTGACCGATGAACCCTTGGTGGCGTTGGTAGCGGCAGAGCATGCGTTGGCTAGCTGCCAACGGGTTAATCTGCAAACCTTGTCAGCAGTGCCGCTGGTGGATTTCTATAGTGGAACCGGGGCGCGGCGCCAGACCGATCGGGCTTTTCAGGCTGCGGGCATCAAGCGGCATGTCAGTTTTGAAATCGATCATATCGAATGGCTGGAGAATCTGGTGCGGCGTGGCCTGGCTGCGGGGATCGTACCGATATCTACCGCCCAACGGCTGAGTTCGTTGGTCTCTATTCCAATTGAAGATGGCCCACGCCGCCAGGTTTACTGCGTGTGGAACCAACCTTTGTCAAAGACGGCGGAGCGATTTTTGCAGTTTACAGAGATTGTGCTTTCGGAATGAGGGCGCAGCAGGCTGCGCCCGTTTGAAGGTTATTGCTTGGCGGCTTCTGCGGCGGTTTTCACCCATCCGTCAAAAGTAGCCTGGTGAGCCTTGATCCACCCATTGACATGGTTTTGGATATCGGCCTGCGAGGCTTGGCCTGAGTGCATCCGCAGGTTTTGTGCGTTCACGTCGGCAACCGGCAATTTCATGATCGAGAACAGCTTGGCAGCGGCAGGGTTGGCCTGTGCCCATTGCTTATTGGCTGCAATGTGCATTGAGCTGACCGGGAAGCCATAGTTGGCACCGTTTGGCAGCTTGGTATCCACGTTTTTCTGCTCGCCCGGCAGCGAAGAGAACGGCACCTGCAGCCAGACCACATCACGCCCAGGGACCATCACGTCACTGACCCAGTAAGGCGTCCAGGTGTAATACAGCACTGGTTTGCCCTCTTTGAAGCGGGTAATGGTATCGGCGATCATCGCCGCGTAGTTACCCTGATTGTGTTCTACCGTGTTACTCAGGCCATAGGCGTCGATATGGTGGTTAATCACCGCTTCACAGCCCCAGCCTGGCGTACAACCGGTCAGGTCAGCCTTGCCGTCACCGTTGGTATCAAACAGCTTGGCAATTTTCGGATCTTTTAACTGCTCAAGGTTGGTGATGTGATACTTATCGGCGGTTTTTTTGTCGATCAGATAACCCTGTGCGGCTCCCCCGACGTAAACCCCTTCACGATAGAATTTGTTATCGCCCCCGGCGGCCAGATACTGATCGGCATGCAGCGGATCCCAGTTCACTGCGATAAAAGTGGCATCACCAGCGGCGATCGAAGTGTAGGCTACGTTGTAGTCCACTTCACGGGGCTCTTTAACCTCATAGCCGAGCTTTTCCAACGCCTTGCTGACCAGCAGCGTCTGGAAGGTTTCCTCGGAAATCGTACTTTGTATTGGTTGTACCGAAATACCTTTTCCTGGCAAATCAGCAGCGGAAGCAACCTGTGAGCCAATCAGTGTGGTAAGGGCAAGGGCCCAGATCCCTGTGGTGCGCATAGTTATTCCTCTGTTATTGATGTGGTTTGGAGATTGCCCGCCAGAGCAGAAAGCGGCTGGCGGGAAGGGCTTCAGGCTTTTTTGATAAACGGGCGAGTGATCAACCCGATTGGCCCGTGGGTGTACCAGCGGCCCAGTCCTTTACTGCGGCGATCGCGTCCCAGTGACTGGGTGAGGCGATCGAGAATAATCGCCAGAATAACGATACCGACGCCGCCCACTGCGGCCAGCCCCATATCCAGGCGGCCAATACCCCGCAGCACCATCTGGCCCAGGCCGCCAACGGCGATCATCGAGGCGATAACCACCATCGACAGCGCCAGCATCAGCGTCTGATTCACCCCGGCCATAATGGTCGGCATGGCCAGCGGCAACTGCACTTTAAACAGCAACTGGCGTGGGCTGGCGCCGAAGGACTCGGCGGCTTCGATCAAATCTTCCGGCACCTGTTTGATACCGAGAATGGTCAGGCGCACGATCGGCGGCAGTGCAAAGATGATGGTGACCACCACGCCCGGCACGTTGCCGATACCGAACAGCATGACAATCGGTACCAGATAGACGAAGGCAGGCGTGGTCTGCATGGCATCGAGCAGAGGCCGTATCACCTTGGCGGCATGTTTGCTGCGTGCCAGCCATATTCCCAACGGCAATCCTATCAGGATGCAGAAGAACAGCGCGGTGAGGACCAACGCCAGCGTCACCATCGCCTGTGACCAGGCACCGATAGCGCCGATGGCGATCAGCGAAACCAGCGTGGCGGCTCCCATGCCGAGGCTGGATATCTGCCAGGCGATAAGGGAGAACAGCACAATAGCGATCGGGGCCGGCATGCCCAGTAACAGCTGTTGGAAACCGCTGAGGATTAAATCTACCGGTACGCGAATGCCCTGGAACAGCGGGCGGAAGTGCAGAACCAGCCAATCGATGCCCTGGGTGACCCAGGAGTCAAACGGCACCCAGGCCTTGTGGAAGGGATCGAGCAGATTAAAGTGCTCGGGCTCCACCGGGGCGCTGTTAAGCCAGTCAGCGCTCTGTGCGGCCTGATTAGCGGCATCATGAGCGCCAGGTGTGCTCGCGCTGTCTGCCGGAACGCCCGTTGACCAGGGATCGCTGCTGGTGGCAGCCTCTGTGACCGGCGCGTCGTTAGGGGGTGTGGAAGCGGTTGCCCACGGATCCTGATTATCACTCATTCGTAGGGCCCTCTTTATCTAAAGCCTGCAGCAGCATGCCTTTGGAAATGATACCGATATAGTTGTTCTCTTCCCCGACCACCGGCACGGCACAAGGTGCCTGTGCAACCAATGAAATCAGTTCGCTCAGCGGCATATCAGCCGGAACGGGCAACGGAGCTTCCAGCAAGGCGTCGTCCAGCGTCTGATTTGCTGCCAGCGCCTGCTTGAGAGAGTCTATCGATACCACCCCGATAAATTTCTGGCCGCGTTCAAGCACGTAACCGTAGTCACGGTCTTCATCACGCAGCAGTTGCAGGGCAGAGCGGGGGCCAAAACCAGGGGTTTTACGGATCAGGGCGACCGGGCGGCGTTTGGCGATATCTTTGGCACTGAAAACGTGGCTGATATCCACGCCGCGGAAGAAGGTACGGACATAATCGTTGGCCGGATTGTTTAATATTTCGTCCGGTGTGCCGACCTGAATGACTTCTCCTCCCTGCATAATGGCAATGCGATCGCCAATACGCATGGCTTCATCCAGATCGTGGGAAATAAACACGATGGTGCGCTGCTGTTTAGCCTGTAATTTGACTAATTCATCCTGCATCTCGGCACGAATTAATGGGTCGAGCGCCGAGAAGGCTTCATCCATTAACAATATATCAGGATTGTTAGCCAGAGCGCGGGCTAATCCGACGCGTTGACGCATCCCGCCAGACAGCTCATCGGGATAAGAATTGGCATAATTCTCCAACCCCACCTGACGCAATGCGTCCAGCGCTTTTTCCTGGCGTTCCTGCAAAGGAATACCCGCTAATTCCATGCCGAAAGCCGTATTATTTAATACGTTCATATGCGGCATTAATGCGAATGACTGGAACACCATGCTGATCTTATTTCGCCGTACGGTGCGCAAGGCGGCATCGGATATTTTCGAGATATCCTCGCCGTCGATCAGCACCTCACCGCGGGTGGGTTCTATCAGACGATTGAGAAGGCGTACCAAGGTGGATTTACCGGAACCGGAAAGCCCCATGATGACAAATATCTCGCCTTCTTCAATGGCCAGAGTGGCGTTCTTGACGCCCAGTGATAATCCCGTTTTTTCCAGCAGTTGATCTTTTGTCAGGCCTTTATCGATCAGCTTAAATGCCCGTTCCGGGTGTTCACCAAATATCTTATATAGGTTCTTTACTTCTAGTTTAATTGCCATGCAATTTTCTGTTTCCTGTGGTGTATTATCAAACGATAAAATTGTCCTAATAGAAAATATGAGTGCCCTATACCCTAACACACTGACATTCTGAGACAACCCTCAATGTCGATAGTGTAGATTTCATAATGTGATTATCAGGTTCTATCCGCTTTTCTGACGGTGAATAATTACCTGATGTTTGCGCGGTTAATTATCCATAATCATTAATGGGATATTGAGTGATATAACCCAAAAGTATCGGCATATATCACGGCCATTTTCCTGGCATATATGGCTTGCCGAGCGGGTAATTAATGCACGCATAATAACATTTCGCATGCATTAATTATTGGCAACGAAAACAGTGCCTTCACGGCTTATATCCCCTATGGATTTCAAGTTGGCCCACAGCCAGGCACCTGGCTCACTCATCCCCTGGTGCTTACTGGCGTCAAATGACTGGGGTGACTGGCAAATCGGCCAGGACAAATCGGTCAGGAACCGATTTGAATGCCCGTAGAGGAAATCACAATGACGTGGTTTCCCACCGCTTTGAACGCGGTGAAACGCCACCCACGGAGGGGCGAAACCCACGGAGGGGTTTCGTCATAGCAGGTAACAGCGCAGCGGTTTGAAAGGTGACAGGGATTTTAGAGCGTGGGCTCTTCGCTGTCCGTGGGCATGACCACCAGCTCAACTTGCTGCTGCTGAAGCAAGGATCCCAGCGCGGCAGGGGAGGGGTATCGGTGAATAACGCAGTCACCTGTCTGGTATTGCCGATCTCTACCGCCGCAGAAGCGTGGAACTTGGTGTAATCTGCCGCCAGCAGAATATGCCGCGAGTGCGCCATCATCGCCTTCACCACGCTGGACTCATTGACATCAAACTCCAGCAGGTCGCCATTGGCTTCTATCGCCCCTACGCTGGTGATCAGATAATCGGCGCGGAAACCCTCGACAAAGCTCACGGCACTGGGGCCGATAATGCCGCCGTTATTAGGCCGCAGAATACCGCCGGGAACCATCACTTCAAACTCGGTGTTTTTATACAGGATATGCGCCACCCGCAGGCTGTTGGTGATAATGCGCAGATGGCTGTGGTTCATCAGCGCCCGGGCCACATGCTCTACGGTGGTGCCGATGGTGATAAACACCGTGGAACGGTCCGGGATGTAGTCGGCGATGGCTTCCGCAATGGCAATTTTCTCTTGCGTATTAGACAGTTCCCGTTGCTCAAAGGCGGTGTTCACCACGCTGGAGGCGCGGCCTGCGCCCCCATGATGCCGGGTGATTAACCCTTGTTCACTCAATTTACGAATATCGCGTCTTACCGTCTGTGTTGAAACCTCCAGCAATTGCGCCAGTTCGTCGATGTTCATATAGCCGCGCTTGGCGATCAACTGAATCAGCTGATCGTGGCGTGGGTTGCCGGTAAGTTCAGTCAGACTCATGTTCCGTTCTCTTCATATTGTCTTTGATTGATCATTTTATACAAAACTGGCCAGGAAAGAGTCTGTTTGATCACAATTGGGGATGCCTGCCCGGCCACCGGGGCGGGTACACTTCAATGCGGCAACTGCATTAGCATAGCGTACCGCCAGGGCGATATCCGGTTGTGAACCCAGTGCTACCGCCAGCGCACCATGAAAAACGTCCCCGGCACCGGTGGTATCTACCACCTCAACCTTAAAGCCTGGCTGATGTTTTAGCTGGTCGTTTTCCAGCCAGAAACAGCCATGTTTCCCCTTTGTGACATAAACTTGTCCGTTTTTGTCATTTTTTGCCAACCTCAACCCGTTTCCGACATCGGTCTCTCCCGTCATGCGTGACAAACACGGTTCGGAAAAGGCGGCATGGTCGGCCAAAGCCACCAGCGGGCGGATATCCTGTGGGGTGACATCGGCATCCAGCAGGGTGGTGACACCGGCGCGGCGCGCCAGAGTGAAGGCGGTTAATGCCCCTTGATGCCAACGCACGTCTGCCAGCACGACGTCATATTGGCCAAAGTCGATACCGCTCAGCCAACCGGCTTCTTCGGGCAGGTCCGGGCTGGGATGGTTGACGATAATGCGTTCACCTTGTGCATCCACCAGCACCGCCGATTGTGAAGAACGCGCCTGCGGACAACGGCGAACATGGCCGACATTCACGCCAAAACCGGTCAGTTCGGCCAACAGAGTTTGCCCGGTGGCGTCGTCCCCGACGCGGCCAATGAAATCCACTTCGGCCCCCAGCCTGGCTGCGGCCACCGCCGCCGTAGCTGCCGGGCCACCGCCGATCTCACGGTAGTCGTTGGCGACATACTTCCCTCCGCCTTCGGGCAGTTTTTCCACGTAATACAGGCGGTCTTGCACCGTAATACCTACGCATGCGATTCGAGTCATGGTCTGGATCCCTTGTTGTTCATCCGGTGTTAATAAAACGGTGGTCACTCAAAAAAGTGGCTGCCGATCACGATGCCACCATTTTAATTTTCTCAAATGTTAAAAGAGTGACGGATGTCAATTTTTTGACTATAAATTACAAATACGATCAAAAACAGACAAAAATAGTCTGAATTGTGGTCGGTAAATTGACATGAAGACGACACAAGTAACTCACAGGAGAGAACCATGGCACAGATCGCATTTATCGGGCTAGGGCAAATGGGCACACCGATGGCCAGCAACCTGATCAGGCAGGGGCACCGGCTGAACGTTTTTGATATCAGCCCGGCAGCGGTCAACAACCTGGTAGCGCAGGGAGCCAACGCGGCGGCCAGCCCTGCGCAGGCGGCACAGGATGCAGAGTTCGTTATCACCATGTTGCCTAATGGCGATCTGGTGCGTGAGGTGCTGTTTGGTGGTAACGGGGTGTGTTCCACATTGTCACCTGCGGCATTGGTGATTGATATGTCCACTATTCATCCGCTGCAAACCGACCGCCTGATCGCCGAGATGCAGGCACGGGGGTTCAACCTGATGGATGCTCCGGTAGGGCGCACTTCCGATCACGCCAAGGCCGGGACGCTGCTGATCCTGGCCGGTGGCAGCCCCGAGCAGGTGGAACGTGCAACGCCGGTGCTGATGGCAATGGGATCGGAGCTGATCAATGCCGGTGGGCCGGGCATGGGGATCCGCGTGAAGCTGATTAACAACTACATGAGTATCGCACTCAATGCGCTGTCTGCCGAAGCGGCGGTGCTGTGTGAGGCTCTGGGGCTGTCGTTTGATGTCGCGCTGCAAGTGATGAGCGGCACACCGGCCGGTAAAGGGCACTTCACCACCTCCTGGCCGAACAAGGTGCTGAAAGGCGATCTCAGCCCGGCGTTCATGATCGATCTGGCTCACAAGGATCTGGGTATTGCGCTAGATGTGGCCAATCAACTGCATGTGGCCATGCCGATGGGCGCGGCTTCACGCGAGGTTTACAGCCAGGCTCGGGCCAGCGGGCGTGGGCGTCAGGATTGGAGTGCCATTCTGGAGCAGGTTCGAGCCGCTTCAGGCCGGGCAAGCAAACATTAATTTAATCAAAAGAGGCGTCTGATATTCAGCACGCAAAGGGGAGAAGAAATGCCTTATTTATCCGGTAACACCATGATCCAACACGCATGGGAAAACGGCTACGCCATCGGCGCTTTCAGTGCGCACAACGCAGAAACCATTCGCGCCATTTTATTGGCAGCGCAGCAGGAGCAGGCCCCCATCATGATCCAGGTGGGGCAGAAGGTGATCAGCGTGATGGGGCTGGAGCCCATGAAGGCGATGATCGATGCGTTTATGCACGACATTAGCGTGCCGGTGTGTATTCACCTGGATCACAGCCGCAGCTTCGAGCAGACCATGCAGGCGGTTCAGGCGGGGTTCCAGTCAGTGATGTTTGATGGTTCGCACCTGTCGTTCGAAGAAAACGTGCGCATCACCCGCGCTGTGGCAGACGTTGCTCATGTGCTGAATATTGGCGTTGAAGGCGAGATCGGCAAGATCGGCGGCACCGAGGATGATATTTCGGTCGATGAAAAAGACGCCCTGATCACCAGCAGCGATGAAGCGCTGAAGTTTTCTGAATCGACCACCGTGGATTACCTGGCGGTCTCTATCGGCACCGCCCATGGCCTGTATAAGCAAGAGCCCAAGCTGGCGTTCGAACGCCTGCAGGAGATCCGCGAGATCGTTAAAAAGCCGATTGTGCTGCACGGCGGCTCTGGCGTGCCGGACGATCAGATCCGCAAGGCGGTCTCGTTGGGCGTCGCCAAGGTGAATGTGGATACCGAGCTGCGCCAGGCCTTTACCCAGGGGATGACGGAGGTGCTCGATAAGGATCCGCACGAATTCGTCCTGGCGGTTTCGCTCGGCCATGGCCGTGATGTGATGCAAGCCAAGGTAGCCGAAAAAATCAGGCTGTTCGGCAGCAACGGAAAAGCCGCTCAGTTTTAAGTATCTGTTGCGCGGCGAGCTGCCGCGCTAACCAGAGGGTTCAGACTATGACAACTATTCAGCGCCAGCATTTTGGCGAGCATCAGGGGCAGGCGGTTTCCCTTTTCACGCTGACCAATGCCAACAGCATGCGGCTGTGCGTGACCGATTACGGCTGCATTATTACCCAGCTATGGGTGCCGGATCGTCATGGGCAGGCGGAAGATATCGTGATGGGGTTTGACAACCTGGCTACCTACCAGGCCGGGCACCCGTTCTTCGGTGCCATTGCCGGGCGCTGCGCCAACCGTATTGCGGGTGGCCGCTTCAGCATCGACGGCCAGGAATTTATTCTGGCAACCAACGAACTGCCCACCGGGCAGCACCTGCACGGCGGGCGGCGGGGGTTTGATAAATATGTCTGGCAAGCGCAGGAAGACGGCGATGGCATCATCTTCAGCCGCACTTCTGTGGATGGCGAAGAAGGTTACCCGGGCAACCTGCAGGTTAGTCACCGCATTGGGTTGACTGAAGACAACGTGATGACGCTGAGTTTTGAGGCGCAGACGGATAAACCGACGCTGGTCAATCTGGTGAATCACAGCCACTACAACCTGCGGGGCCACCAGCATCTGATCCACGATCAGCAGCTCAAGATCGAGGCCGATTTTATCACCCCGGTGGACGAAGCCACCATGCTGCCAACCGGAGAGATCCGCCGCGTTGCCGGCACGGCATTTGATTTCCGCAATGCCCGTCGCCTGGGGGATGCCATGCTGCACCGCCCGGCACAGGACTTTGATATGAACTATGTGCTCAAGCCGGGCGAGGGGCTTTACATCCTGCCGCCAGCCTGATTTGCCCGCAGACCGGGCGAGTGATGGAGGTACATACCTCGCTGCCGGGCGTGCAGTTTTATAACGCTTTCAAGCTTTCCAACAAAATCTGGCACGGCAAGTCAGGCCATCGCTATCAGGCATTTTCCGGCATTTGCCTGGAGACACAGGCCTTCCCAGACAGCATCCATCATGCCCATTTCGGTAACGTGGTGCTGCGCCCAGGGGAAACATATAACAGCCAGACTGAACACCGTTTCAGCACTGTGGCATAGATTTATTCGATTACTGGAAGCAATAAGATGAAAAATAAAGCAAAAGTCGGCGTGTTGGCGCTAGGCCGCACGACCTTCGACGTACCCTACGCGCAGGAGATGCTGGCGCAGGCCTGGCAGGCATTAAGCGACCTGGACATCGAGCTGGTTGGGGAACCGGCGTTGCAGTTTGATGCCGAGTCGGCCCTGCAAATGTTACCGGCGCTCAAGCAGGCGGATCTGGATCTGCTGCTGATCCTGCAGGTGACCTTTACCGATGCTTCTCTTACTACCGAAGTGGTGCGTGATTTCCCGGTACCAACCGCCATGTGGTCCTTCCCGGAAGCCCGCACCGGTGGCCGTTTGCGCCTGAACTCTTTCTGCGGGGTGAACCTGGCCTGTCACGCCCTGAGCCGTGAAGCGATTACCGTACAGACATTACACGGCCTGCCGAGCGATAGCCGCATGCTTAACGAACTGCAACAGCTGGCACAGGCAGCGGCGATCGTTAAACGGTTCAAACAGGCCAAAGTGATGGTGATTGGTGAACATCCACTGGGTTTTGACGCCTGCAACTACAACCAGCAACAGTTGCAGCAACGCTTTGGCGTTGAGGTAACACGCCAGCCAGTGTTGGACTTTATTGATGAAGTCAAAGCCTTGCCAGACAGCGTGGCCGACGCGCCGTATGCCCGCCGCGCCAACGATTTCCCTAATCTGGCGCAGATGGATCAAACGGCCACCCGTAAAACCCTCAAGGTTTATTCCGCCCTGCGCGAAAAAGCGCAACGGGAAGGGTATACCGGCATCGCGGTGCGCTGCTGGCCGGATTTCTTCACCGATTATGGCTGTGCCGCCTGTGGCGCGCTGGCATTGATGAATGAAGATAAGGTGCCGTGCGGGTGCGAGGCCGACATGTTTGGCGTGCTCTCTTCGCTGATGGCGCAGTGGGCGTCCGGCAATGCGGCGTTCAACACCGATCTGGTAGATATCGACCCACAGGATAACAGCGTGGTGTTCTGGCACTGCGGGCAGGCGCCGATCGAAATGGCCGATCGCGATGGCCCGGTGCAGGCCACCATCCACTCAAACCGCAAGCTTCCTCTGCTGTCTGAATTTGCTCTCAAACCAGGGCGTATCACGCTATGCCGCATCACTCAGGGTGAAGGCAAGCTGCGCCTGATGCTGGCTGGTGGCGAGATGATCAAGGCGCCGTTGGCCTTTTCCGGCACCGCCGGTACTGCACGGCTGGACGTGGATGCCGACACTTACCGCCAGCGCCTGATTGCGGCGGGGATGGAACATCACACTTCGCTGGTTTACGGCGAGCACCGTCCGCTGCTGCGTAAAGTGGCCAGCCTGTTGGGTTTGGACGTGATTGAGCTGACCTGAGCGTAGCGAGAGCGTTTGGGAAAATTAGCGCATTTAACTTTTTGGAGAATTGGTCATGGCTTCTCAGCAAGGTCTGGAATTATTACAACATGCGGGTGGGTTCACACTGAAATTTCAGCAGCGGGTGCTGTTGCAACACAGCGTCGATGCGCCTTGCCTGTGGATTGGGCGCGGCAAGGCGGATATCGATATGTTCCGTGGCAACTTCAGTATTAAAGACCAGCTCAGTGAAAAACTGGCGCTGACCGAGGCCAGCATTACCCCGCAGGGGCAGGGCTGGCTTATCCGTTTTAGCCGCGGTGATGTGGCGCAGAGCACGCTGGAAATTGCTACCGATGCTGAAGGGCGCCTGGAGATGCAACTGCACAACAGCGATCGGCTCAACAACCGCATGTGGCTGCGCCTGGCGGCTCAGCCGGAAGATCACGTATATGGGTGTGGTGAGCAGTTTTCCTACTTTGACCTGCGCGGCAAGCCATTCCCGTTATGGACCAGCGAACAGGGGGTTGGCCGTAACAAACAGAGCTACGTTACCTGGCAGGCCGACTGCCAAGAGAACGCCGGGGGTGATTACTATTGGACCTTCTTCCCGCAGCCGACGTTTGTCAGCAGCCAGAAGTATTACTGCCACGTAGAAAACAGCTGTTACATGAACTTCGATTTCTCTGCCCCGCAGTTCCATGAACTGGCTATCTGGCAGGATCAGGCGGTGCTGCGTTTTGACTGCGCTGATAGTTACATCAGCCTGTTGGAAAAGCTCACCGCATTGCTGGGCCGCCAGCCGGAACTGCCAGACTGGGTGTATGACGGCGTGATCCTGGGTATTCAAGGCGGGACAGAGGTTTGCCAGCAGAAGCTGGACGTGATGCGCGAACACGGCGTCAAAGTCAGTGGCATCTGGGCGCAAGACTGGGAAGGACGGCGTATTACGTCGTTCGGCAAACGCCTGATGTGGAACTGGCGCTGGGATAGCGAGCTATACCCGGAACTGGATAAACGCATTCCACAATGGAAAAAAGAGGGCGTCCGCTTCCTGGGTTACATCAACCCTTATGTGGCCATCGAGAAAGAGCTGTATGCCGAGGCGGCCGAAAAAGGCTATTTGACCAAGGATTACAGCGGTGATGATTATCAGGTCGAGTTTGGTGAGTTTTATGCTGGCGTGGTCGATCTCACTAAGCCAGAAGCTTACGACTGGTACAAGAACGTGATCAAAAAGAATCTGATCGAGTTTGGCCTCGACGGCTGGATGGCGGATTTTGGCGAATATCTGCCGACCGATACCGTAATGCATAACGGGGTGGATGCAGAAATCATGCACAACGCCTGGCCAGCCTTATGGGCCAAGTGCAACTACGACGCGCTTGAAGAAAGTGGCAAGTTGGGCGAGATCCTGTTCTTTATGCGCGCTGGTTACACCGGCAGCCAGAAGTATTCGGTGATGATGTGGGCAGGCGATCAGAACGTGGATTGGAGCCTGGACGACGGACTGGCTTCGGTGATCCCGGCGGCGCTGTCGTTGGCGATGACCGGCCATGGCCTGCACCACAGCGATATAGGTGGCTATACCACGCTTTTTGATATGAAACGCAGCAAAGAACTGCTGATGCGCTGGTGCGAGTTCTGCGCCTTCACGCCGGTAATGCGCACCCATGAAGGCAACCGCCCGGATGATAACTGGCAGTTTGATCATGACGTCGAAACCATCCGCCAGTTTGCCCGCATGAGCCAGGTGTTCAGCACCCTCAAACCTTACATCAAGCAGGCGGTGGCGCTCAATGCGCAATCCGGCTTGCCGGTGATGCGCCCGCTGTTCCTGCATTACGAAGACGATGCCCAAACCTACAGCCTGAAATACCAATACCTGTTTGGCCGCGATCTGCTGGTGGCGCCGGTGCACGAGGAAGGTCGCAGCGACTGGACGCTCTACCTGCCGCAGGATAGCTGGATCAACCTGTGGACCGGTGAACCGCACAGCGGTGGTGGCGAAGTCACGGTCGCGGCACCGATGGGCCAACCGCCGGTATTCTATCGTGCGGGCAGTGAGTGGGCCGGACTGTTTGCTTCCCTGCGGGCGCTGTAATCACAAAATTTCAGCCGCCGGTTGCCCGACAGGCAAAGGCGGCTATCTCTGGGTAGATACCCTGAGTTTCAAGTTACAGCTTGGACGGGTATCGGTGTTTTCCAAGGAGAATCACCATGAATGAAGCTCACCAGGATCCAGTTAAACTGACGTTGCCCCTGCGCGAAAAATTCGCCTACGGCGTGGGTGATGTCGGCTCCAATCTGTTGTTGTGCGTCGGTACGCTGTATCTGCTGAAGTTCTATACCGATGTGCTGGGTATCCCGGCCGCGTGGGGCGGGTTGATCTTCCTGATCTCGCGTTTCTTTACTGCTTTTACCGATATTGGCACCGGGCTGATGCTCGATTCGCGCCGCAATATCGGCCCTAAAGGCAAGTTCCGGCCCTTTATCCTTTATGCCTCAATGCCGGTGGCGCTGCTGGTGGTGGCCAACTTTATCGGCGTCGGCGCTTCGTTCGACGTCACGATTAAAACGGTGATCGCCACCCTGATCTTTATGGCGTTCGGGCTGTTTTTCAGCATGATGAACTGTTCCTACGGCGCGATGGTGCCTGCAATGACCAAAAACCCGCAGGAGCGCGCGCAACTGGCTGCCTGGCGGCAAGGCGGGGCAACGGTGGGATTGTTGCTGTGTACCGTGGCGTTTGTGCCAATCCTGTCACTGTTTGAAGGCCGCCCGCAGGTTGGTTATCTGGTGGCGGCGGCGATCTTTGCCTTCGTCGGTATGCTGTGCATGTGGTGGTGTTATTCCGGCGTCAAAGAGCGGTATGTCGACATCCCGAAACCGGGTGCCCCCAAACCGAATCTGTTGCAGTCCTTCAAGGCGATCGCTGGCAACAAACCGCTGTTTGTGTTGTGTGTAGCCAACCTGTGCACGCTGGCCGGGTTTAATATCAAGCTGGCGATCCAGATCTATTACACCCAGTACGTGCTCAACGATATCACTCTGCTGTCCTATATGGGCTTCTTCAGCATGGGCTGTATCCTGCTCGGGGTGTTACTGGTGCCGACGGTGGTGAAACGCTTTGGCAAGAAAAACGTCTACCTTGGCGGCCTGTCGCTGTGGATCCTTGGCGATGCGATGAACTATCTGTGGGGCGATACCTCCACGCTGTTTGTGCTGTTCTCCTGCCTGGCATTCTTCGGCACCGCCTTCGTCAACAGCCTGAGCTGGGCGCTGGTTTCGGACACCGTGGAATATGGCGAGTGGAAAACCGGCGTGCGTTCAGAAGGCACGGTCTACACCGGTTTTACCTTCTTCCGTAAGGTCTCCCAAGGGCTGGCCGGTTTCTTCCCGGGCGTGATGCTGGCCTACATCGGCTATGTGCCTAACGTAGATCAGGGCGCAAGTACGCTGGAGGGGCTGCGGCAGTTGATCTTCCTCTACCCATGCGGCCTGGCGGTGCTGACGGCGTTGACCATGGGACTGTTCTATCACCTGACGGAGAAGAATTACCTCAAGATCGTCGGGGAGTTAGAAGACAGGAAGCGCCCTGTAAGCCCGGCAGTATAAATACCCGTTGTCTTCCAAACCGCAACTGGGCGCCTGGCTGCGGCTCGAAATTCATAAGGTATTCATTACGGTGATGCTCTGCCAGAAGTAGGTAAAATAACAATAAGGATTTGTCAGATGGCTAACTCTTTATCCTACGAAGATCCGGTTAAGCTGCGGCTGCCGCTGCGTGAAAAGTTCGCCTATGGAATGGGGGATTTCGGCTCTAACCTGATGCTGTGTATCGGTACGCTTTACTTGCTGAAATTTTACACCGATATCCTTGGGCTGCCTGCTATCTATGGCGGGGTGATATTTTTGATCGCCAAATTCTTTACCGCCTTCACCGATATGCTGACTGGCGTACTGCTGGACTCACGGCGCAATATCGGCCCCAAAGGCAAGTTCAGGCCGTTTATCTTTTATGCTGCGCTGCCGGTGGCGCTGCTGGCAGTGGCAAATTTTGTGAACAGCGGTTTCAGCCTGAATGCCAAGACGATACTGGCCACCGTGCTGTTTATGCTGTTCGGCCTGTTTTACAGCCTGATGAACTGCGCCTACGGGGCGATGGTTCCGGCTATGACCAAAAACCCGCAGGAGCGTGCGCAACTGGCCGCCTGGCGGCAGGGGGCGCAACCCTGGGTCTGCTGTTGTGCACCGTAGGCTTTGTACCAATCCAGATGCTGTTCACTTCACGCCCGGAGACGGGGTATCTGGTGGCTGCGGTGGTGTTTGCTACCTGTGGCGTATTTTGCATGTGGTGGTGCCATGCCGGGGTCAGGGAGCGTTATGTCGAAGTGGTGCCCACCCACCACAAACCGGGGATATTCAAATCGTTCCGCGCCATTTTCCAGAACCCGCCGCTGTTGGTGTTGTGTATCGCCAACCTGTGCACGCTGGCGGCGTTTAATATCAAACTGGCGATCCAGGTTTATTACACCCAATACGTGTTGCATGACATCCATCTGCTTTCCTATATGGGTTTCTTCAGCATGGGCTGTATTCTGATTGGCGTCCTGATGGTTCCGGCGGCGGTGAAACGCTTCGGGAAAAAGCGCGTTTACCTTGGCGGATTGATACTGTGGTGCCTGGGGGATCTGCTCAACTACGCCTGGGGTGACAGTTCGGTCTCGTTCGTGGTGTTCTCCTGTATGGCCTTCTTTGGTACGGCGTTCGTCAACAGCCTGAACTGGGCGCTGGTGCCAGATACCGTTGATTATGGTGAATGGAAAACCGGTATCCGTGCAGAAGGCTCGGTCTATACCGGTTACACCTTTTCCCGCAAGATATCTGCCGCCCTGGCCGGTTTGCTGCCAGGAATTATGCTGACGCAAATCGGCTATATCCCGAATATTGAGCAATCTGCTTCGGTGCTGGAAGGTTTGCGCCAGTTAATCTTTATTTACCCTTGCGTCTTGGCGATGGTGGCTGCCGTTATGATGGGGGTTTTCTATAAATTAGATGAGCAGCTATTTATGAAGATAATCGCCGAAATTAATATCAAAAAAGATAACAGGGACAGCAATACCGAACTTCATCCGGCGATGAAAACAGAAATAATCAAAGAAGTCTAAATCAGGCTAATTACCAATAATCACCATCAGCTGTCATGCCTTAGGGCATGGCGGCGGGGTTCGCACATTCTTTTATCCGCATTTTTAACAAGGAACTTTTAATTATGTCTATTCTTTGGGGAACTATTGTGAACAAAAGCCATACGGCACTATTAATTACGGCATTACTTGCCTCCGCCAGCGCCCAGGCCGGGCGTGCCTACCTGGAAACCCGTGAAGCCTATAATACCGCTTCTGAATTAAACGAAATCATTCTGCGCGGCGGTTATAACTTTGATGGCGGTGCCGGTGTGATGGCCACCAATGCCTATAATATCGGCAAGTTTGACCAGCTCAAGCACAGCTATAATGAACTGGAAGGCTGGTATCCTCTGTTCCGCCCAACGGATAAGTGGACTATCTCCCCCGGCGGCCTGGTGAATTCTAACAGTGCCGGTTCCGGTGGCGCGCTCTATCTGGACAACAACTATAAATTCCTGCCGTTCTTCAACCTGACGGTGCGTTATCGCTATAACCGTAATAACTATGACTCCATCGATTTTAATGGGCAGCCCGCGCGTAACGACACCCATGAAATTGCCAACTACTGGCACTTTAAACTTACCGAGCAACTTAATTACACCTTCGAACCGCACTATTTTATCCGGGTCAATGATTTCCACAGTAAAAATGGTAAGAGCCACCACTGGGAAATCACTAATAAATTCAGCTATAAAATAGATACCCATTGGATGCCTTATTTAGAACTGCAATGGTTAGACCGTTGGAATGATTATAATAAAGAGCAGTATCGAATCCGTCTGGGGTTACGTTATACCTTCTAATTTCCAGTAATATAAACGATAAAGTCATACCCGCAGTTGTTATCCCAGGGATTTCACGTTACCGCTCGGCGCCCGGCTTGCTCATCATGGCGCTGGCTTAAGTCATTGCCTGGGATGAGAACAGATGTGAACGCTGCCTGCAGCGGCCCTTATAGGGCCAGGTCCACGGACGGACCCAATCCACAACGCTGCAGCTTGAAACACGACGGGTATTCATGCCTTGCGGTACAAACGGCGTGGATGGCCTATTTTACCGTACAGCATTTCAACTTTAACAAACTGGGTGGTAACACAATATTCCAGATAACGTCGCGCAGTGGTTTTGCTGATCCCGGCCTTTTCAACCACATCTTCTACCGCATGTGCCACATTCGGCCGATCGATAAACAGTGCCTGCACCAGTTCCAACGTATTGGTTTCAATCCCTTTGGTGCCGGGTTCGCTGGAGAACTGTTTGGACTGCAGGTTGTAAAGCGCATCGACATTGCTTTGGTCGATCACCTTGAAGGTGTGCTGAGTCTGCACAAACTGCATAAAGCGCTCCAGCGAATTACGCAGCCGTTTATAAGACACCGGTTTGATGATGTAGTCGAAGGCCCCGTTGCGGATCGCCTGGCTGCAAGTGTTCATATCGCTGGCGGCGGTGATGAAGATCACTGAACAGCCCGGTTTTTTCACCGCGGCTTCTTCCATTAACGCAATCCCCTGGCCATCTGGCAAAAAATTGTCCAGCAGGATCAGGCGGGGCTGATGATCGTTCACTTTTGCCCTGGCTTCCGCCAGCGTAGCGGCATAGGCCACGACGCGCAGGTGAAAGTTTTTCTCAAGAAACTCTGCGTGCAGGGTAGCCAGTTGCGGTTCATCTTCCACGATCAAAACGTCCAGCGCTTCATGTTGCATAGGTTGGATCCGGGTATTTAAGCTTTAGGAATAAACAGCGAGAAAATGGTGCCGTGCGGATCGTTGTCCGACACTTCTATGCTGCCATGTGCCTGAGCGACATGGCTGGCCACCAGATGCAGGCCAATACCATGGTCGCCTTTGTCTTTGGTTGTCACACCTTGTTCAAACAGCGTATCACGAACCTGGGGCGCAATACCGGTGCCGTGGTCGGCAACTTCGATCACCAGTTCGTTGCTGCTGTCATTGATATAGAGTTCTACCGCTTCGTGCGGCGCAGGGCAACGCAGAGTTGCATCAACCGCGTTATCCAGCAGGTTGCCGATAATCGACATCAGTTCAGTTTCATTCAGCGCCGCCGGGATTTGGCGCAGTTGGCAGGCGGGATCGAAGCGCAGTTCGATGCCTTTTTCGCGGGCGCTTGAGTATTTACCCAACAGCAGGCCGCACAGGGCTGCGGAACTAAAACGTTGGGAAATAAAATCGAGGATTTCCTGCGCTCCTTCGGACTGCGCTTCCACATAACGGATGGCTTCATCATAGCGCTGCATGTGCAACAGGCCGGCGAGGGTGGCCGTCCAGTTCAATTGTTCATGGCGCATGATACGCAGGTTATCGGCATAGCGTTTGACCTGGCTGAGTTGGCTGCTGAGCGTGTTGATGTCGTTTTTATCACGGAAGCTTATCACCCAACCCTGCAACTGCTCTTCTTGCATAATGCGCACCCGGCTGGCAATCACCCGCACATGGTTAAAACGGCAAACCTCGTCGTGGGTATCGTGGCCCAACTGCGAAGCGGCAAAGAAATTGGGTTGTGATTGGATCACTTCACCGATTTGTTGCCCCATCAGGTTGCTCGCCGGTTGGCGCAGGTCCAGCAATTCACGGGCGGCGTGGTTGATGGTGATGATGCGTAGTTGAGGATCGATCGCAATCACCCCCTCATAAATCGCTTCCAGCAGAGCTTTCTGCTGGCGTACCAGCAGCGCAATTTCTTTCGGTTCCAGCGAGAACATCTGGCGCTTTAAATTTTTCGACAATAACCAGGAAAATAGAAACAGAGCCATTAATAACAAGATTACCGAGGCGATAATCTGTGTCATCGTGCGGGCATTCAAACTGTCGATATGTGACTTCAGGTAGCCGACGGAAACAATACCAATAACGTTATTATTAGCGTCGAGGATCGGCGCTTTACTGCGTAATGAAATGCCGATCCCCCCATTACGGATGGAAATAATACTTTTACCTTCCAGCACTTCTTTATTATCGCCGCCGACCATCGGGGTGCCCAGCTTTTCAGGGTGTTCGGAGTGGTAAAGGTGCATGGTATGGTTATCGCCCACCACAATATAGCTGGCATCGCTGCTGGCACGGATTTTTTGCATCAGCCTGGCAATATCCTGCGTGTTGTTATTTTCTACGGCGGTTACCAGCGATGGGATCAGCGCTATCGCACGTGCCTGAACCTGAGCGCGGGCCCCCAGATCCCGATGCAGTTGTACGTCCAATTGGTGGTAGGTGTATACGCCAATCAGCGTCAACAGCACGCAGCAGAAAGCCACCAGGCACAGGAACAGCTTGATGTGAAAAGAGAGTTTTATGCGCATGGTTTACCACTGGTCTTGGGATCTTCTGGGTGCCTACCCTAACATGAGAAGGAGCAGAAGTAATATTGCGCACGATCAACTTGTGATCGGGTACATGGCTTTATAGTCGTTTCAGATAACGCAGTACGGTGCGATAAAAACAATAAAATTTAAAATAAGCGTATTATTAACACCATTAACGCCACGCAATATTTTACATAAGTCTGGTTAACACCTTAAAAACCATAACCACCATTAAAAACCCTTTTTTATTTTGAACAAAATCACAGCAGTTAATCCATTCGTTTCTCTATGATGGCCGAACAAATTAATAAGAGGCCAGATTATGAGCACAACCGATGATTCCTACCTTGTTGTCAAAGATAAAACTGCAGATATTCCACTGCGAGAAAAATGGTGGCACATTCTGGATAATTACAAGATAGGCATTATCCCGCTGCCGTTCTTTATTCTGGCCGGGGCACTTATTCTACTGGATTGCCTGGCAGGCAAATTACCCAGCGATATTGTGGTGATGGTGGCGACGCTGGCGTTTTTTGGTTTTGCCTGTGGTGAGTTTGGCAAACGTCTGCCGCTGGTGGGCAAAATGGGGGCGGCGGCTATCTGTGCCACCTTTATCCCTTCCGCGCTGGTGCATTATGGTCTGCTGCCGGATGTGGTGGTTGAATCCACCACCAAATTCTACAAATCGACCAATATTCTTTATCTCTATATCTGCTGCATTATCGTCGGCAGCATTATGAGCATGAACCGCCAGGTGCTGATCCAGGGTTTTCTGCGTATTTTTGTGCCGATGCTGTGTGGTGAAGTGGTCGGCATGCTGGTCGGGATGGCGGTGGGGATGGCGTTAGGGCTGGAGCCTTTCCAGATCTTCTTCTTCCTGATCCTGCCAATTATGGCCGGTGGCGTGGGGGAAGGGGCCATTCCTTTATCGATGGGTTACGCCGCTATTTTGCACATGGAGCAGGGCGTGGCGCTGGGGCGTATTCTGCCCATTGTCATGCTGGGCAGCCTGACCGCGATTGTTATTGCCGGTTTGCTTAACCAAATGGGGAAACGTTATCCGCACCTGACAGGTGAAGGCAGCCTGATGCCAAGTAAACAGGGTGAGCGTGAAATTTCGGCGACACAGAAAATGAGCGGCAATGTGGATGTTGCCACTATCGCCTGCGGTGCGCTGCTGGCCATCCTGCTGTATATGGTGGGCATGCTGTTACACCGCCTGATTGGCTTGCCTGCACCGGTCGGGATGCTGTTCGCCGCCGTGGCGGTGAAGCTGGCGCACGGGGTTTCGCCACGTATCCAGGAGGGATCGCAGGTGGTTTATAAATTCTTCCGCACTGCAGTGACTTACCCGATCCTGTTCGCCGTTGGCGTAGCCATCACGCCGTGGCAGGAACTGGTGAATGCCTTCACCGTGCAGAACCTGATCGTTATCGTGACGACGGTGAGCACGCTGGTGGGAACCGGCTTCCTGGTCGGCAAAAAGATCGGTATGCATCCTATCGATGTGGCCATTGTCTCCTGCTGCCAGAGCGGGCAGGGCGGCACCGGGGACGTGGCGATCCTGACCGCCGGTAACCGGATGTCACTGATGCCATTTGCCCAGATCGCTACGCGCATTGGCGGGGCCATCAACGTTTCGCTGTCGCTGCTGGTGTTAGCGCATTTTTACTGATTAGTGTGTTGCCGACTTGCCCCGCCAGGATGCGGGGCTTTTTTACGTTTGATAGCGTCAGGCATTCAGAATGCCCAGTCCTCATCTTCGGTATTTACCGCTTTGCCCATCACGTAGGAAGAGCCGGAGCCGGAGAAGAAATCGTGGTTTTCATCGGCGTTGGGTGATAGTGCTGACAGGATTGCCGGATCCACCTGCGCCATGGCCGGTGGGAATAGCGCTTCGTAGCCCAGATTCATCAGCGCCTTGTTGGCGTTATAGTGCAGGAAGGTTTTCACCTCTTCCGTCCAACCCACCCCGTCATAAAGCTCGGCGGTATAACGCACCTCGTTGTCATACAGATCCTGCAGCAAATCGAAGGCGTAACTCTTCACCTGTTGGCGGCGGGCAGGGCTGGCCTTTTCCAGCCCTTTCTGGAACTTGTAGCCAATATAATAGCCATGCACCGCTTCATCACGAATGATCAGACGGATCAGATCGGCGGTGTTGGTCAGTTTGGCACGGCTTGACCAGTACATGGGCAGGTAAAAACCGGAGTAGAACAGGAAGGACTCCAGAAACACGCTGGCGACCTTCTTCATCAGCGGATCGTTGCTGCGATAGTGTGCCAGAATGATACTGGCTTTGTTTTGCAGCATACTGTTTTCCTCACCCCAGCGGTAAGCTTCGTCCACATCCCGGGTTTGGCACAGGGTGGAAAATATCGAGCTGTAAGAACGGGCATGTACCGCTTCCATAAAGCTGATATTGGAGTACACCGCTTCCTCGTGCGGCGTAATGGCGTCTTCGATCAGCGCCGGGGCCCCAACGGTATTTTGAATGGTATCCAGCAGCGTCAGCCCGGTAAAAACGCGGATAGTGAGCTGCTGCTCTTTGGCGGTCAGCGTGGCCCAGGAGGGGATATCGTTCGACAGCGGTACCTTTTCCGGTAGCCAGAAGTTGGCGGTCAAACGGTTCCATACTTCCAGATCCTTGTCGTCATCAATCTTGTTCCAGTTGATGGCCTGCACTCGTTGCATTGTCATACTCTTCCTCACAGCGCGCAGGACACACAGCCCTGCACCTCGGTACCTTCCAGCGCCATCTGACGCAGGCGGATGTAGTAAATGGTCTTGATGCCCTTACGCCAGGCATAGATTTGAGCACGGTTGATATCGCGGGTGGTGGCGGTATCGCGGAAGAACAGCGTCAGCGATAGCCCCTGATCCACATGCTGTGTGGCGGCGGCATAGGTATCGATAATCTTTTCCGGCCCGATTTCGTAAGCATCCTGGTAATACGCCAGGTTATCGTTGGTCATGTAGGGCGCTGGATAATAAACGCGACCAATCTTGCCTTCTTTGCGGATCTCGATGCGCGAGACGATCGGATGAATACTGGAGGTGGAGTTATTGATGTAGGAAATGGAGCCAGTGGGCGGCACCGCCTGTAGGTTCTGGTTATACAACCCATACATCATGACCGAATCCCGTAATGCCAGCCATTCCTCGCGCCCCGGAATGGCAATATTGGCGTTGGTAAACAGTTCACGCACCCGGTCGGTTTTTGGCAGCCACTGCTGCTCAAGGTATTTGCTGAAATACTCCCCGCTGGCATAGCGGGAATTTTCAAAGCCGCCGAAACTGCAACCACGCGCTATCGCCAGTTGGTTGGACGCGCGCAGGGCGTGGTAGGTCACGGTATAGAAATAGATATTGGTGAAATCGATCCCTTCGTCCGAGCCATAGAAAATACGCTCGCGCGCCAGATAGCCGTGCAGGTTCATCTGGCCAAGGCCGATGGCATGCGATGCCTGATTACCGGCCGCAATGGAAGGCACCGAACCGATATCGCTCATATCCGCTACCGCCGTCAGCCCGCGGATGGCGGTTTCCACCGCCTTGCCGAAGTCGGGTGCATCCATGACTTTGGCAATATTCAGCGAACCGAGGTTGCAGGAGATATCTTTGCCGACCTCGGCATAGCTCAGATCCTGGTGGTAACGGCTGGCGCTGTTGACCTGCAGGATCTCCGAACACAGATTGCTCATATTGATGTGGCCGGCAATCGGGTTGGCGCGGTTAACCGTATCTTCAAACATCATGTACGGGTAGCCGGATTCAAACTGGATCTCTGCCAGCACCTGGAAAAACTCACGTGCATTGATGCGTGATTTGCGGATGCGTTTGTCATCCACCATCTCGCGGTATTTTTCACTGACATTGATCTCCGAGAGCGGCACGCCATATACCTGCTGCACATCGTAGGGAGAAAACAGGTACATCTCCTGGTTGGTTTTTGCCAGCTCGAAGGTGATATCCGGGATCACCACCCCTAACGACAGGGTTTTGATGCGGATTTTTTCGTCGGCGTTTTCCCGCTTGGTGTCGAGAAAGCGCAGAATATCCGGGTGATGAGCGTGCAGATACACGGCCCCGGCACCTTGGCGGGCGCCCAACTGATTGGCGTAGGAGAAGGCATCTTCCAGCATCTTCATTATCGGGATCACGCCGGAAGACTGATTCTCGATGCGTTTTATCGGCGCGCCTGCTTCGCGGATATTGGTCAGCAGAAAGGCCACGCCACCGCCACGTTTGGAGAGTTGCAGCGCCGAATTCACCGCCCGGCCAATCGACTCCATATTGTCTTCGATGCGCAACAGGAAGCAGGAAACCAGTTCGCCGCGTTGCTGTTTACCACAGTTGAGGAAGGTCGGCGTGGCGGGCTGGAAGCGCCCGGAGATCATCTCTTCCACCAGATCCTGCGCCAGGGTGGTATCGCCTGCGGCCAGACGTAACGCCACCATACATACCCGATCCTCGTAGCGCTCCAGATAGCGTTTGCCGTCAAAGGTTTTCAGCGTGTAGCTGGTGTAATACTTAAAGGCACCCAGGAAGGTCGCGAAACGGAATTTCCTGGCATAAGCCTGCTGGAATAGCTGCTTGATAAAGGCAAATTCATATTGTGCCAGCAGGGACGCTTCGTAATAGCCTTCATCGACCAGATAACGCAGCTTCTCTGCCAGGTTGTGGAAGAACACGGTGTTCTGGTTAACATGCTGTAGAAAGTATTGTCTTGCCGCCAGCCTGTCTTTATCAAACTGGATGTGTCCTGCGGCGTCGTAGAGGTTAAGCATCGCGTTGAGCGAATGATAATCCAGTGTGCCGCTGGTGGGCCTGGTCAGTTCTGTCGTTGCCAAAATTTGGTGACTCCCTGTTGAACGTTTGCAACGTCTTGTTCGGTGCCGAGCAGCTCAAAACGGTAAAGAAAAGGCACCTGGCATTTTTTGGCGATGATGTCACCGGCAATGCCGTACGCTGCGCCGAAATTGGTGTTACCGGCGGCGATGACGCCGCGCAGGTAAGCGCGATTCTGTGGATGGTTGAGAAAACGGATCACCTGGATCGGCACGGCTCCGACGGCGCTGCCGCCGCCGTAGCTGGGTACGATCAGGATATAAGGTTGCTCCATCAGCACCTTTTGGCTGCCAGCGATGGGAATACGTATTGCTGGCATCGCCAACTTCTCAACGAACCGGTGCGTGTTCTGCGAGCTGCTGGAGAAATAGACCAGCGGATTTATGGCATACCTCATGAGGTCACAGGGCTGGCTAATGCGCCGATCTTGTCCGGGCGGAAACCGGACCAGTGATCGTCACCGGTGATAATTACGGGAACCTGCTGATAACCCAGTGATTTTACGTGGCTCAGTGCCTGTGGGTCCTGGGTGAGATCGACCACGCGATAGTCAATTCCCTGCTTGTCCAAAGCGCGGTAGGTAGCATTGCACTGGACACAATCTGGTTTAGTGTAAATAATAATGCTCATGATTCGTATTTACCTTTTAGGTTGCAGGAAAGGCGGATAAACCAGAAACGGGGCAGTGAATAGCGTTTCTGGCGGCGTCACCAACCCAGGTAATTCCCCGGGGGTTGATAAATTAATACTATATATGGATTATTTATTTTTCAACTACACTATATGTAGTGTTTTTCTGTTTTGGATGCGCAGGCCGCGCCAAGGCTGGAAAATCAGAAGGGGAATATTTTTGCCGTGCAAAAAGAACAGGCCGGAGTGCTCCGGCCCTTGAAACTTATTGCCGCATGCTGACCGCCAAACGGTTGAAGGCGTTCATAATGCTGATGGCAAAGGTCAGGTCGCTGATTTCGGCATCGCTGAAATGAGCTTTAAGTGCCTCAAAGGCGCTGTCTGGGGCGCCGGTAGCGGCAATCAGCGTTACCGCTTCGGCCCATTCCAGTGCGGCACGTTCTGCCTCACTGAATTCATGGCTGACACGCCAGCCCGCCAAGGTATCAAGTTTGGCATTGCTCGCACCGCCTTCACGCAGCGCCTTGCCATGCATATCCAGGCAAAAAGCACAGCCGTTGATCTGCGAAACACGCATAAACATCAGTTCGATGATCGCCTTATCCAGACTCCCTTTCTCCAATCCGCTCAACGCGTTCAGCATACCTTTGTAAGGTGCTGGAGACAGTTCGGAATACTGCAAACGTTGCTTGATCATGCTTAACCTCAGGGTAATCGCCAACAAATGTTGGTGCTACTTTAGCGATGTTATGGTCTATGCTATAGAGCCATAAAATGATTATTTAACCAGGCCATGATGCGTGATATTTGCCAGTTAAGCCCAACCCGTTCCCGGCTGCGAAATAGCGTTCTGTCGGTTATCCGGCAATGCCTGTTTCCCTTCCCTCCGCAGCAGGGGCTGCTGAAACGGCGCTCTGGTCAGGCGTGGGGGCTAACAGATGGCAGGTTTTATACCTTCTCCTTATGGGAGAGGGGCAGGTATTAAGGCATGACACGTCATATTTTTGCATCCCTGCGGTTGGATAACCAACTGGCCGAACCGCTGTACCGGCAGATCTATCTGCGGCTCAAAGAGGCTATTGCCCAGGGAACCCTGGTGGCCAATAGCCGCCTGCCTTCTGTGCGTGGCCTGGCAAGCGATTTGGGCGTGGCGCGTGCCACGGTGGAGAACGCTTATAGCGCGCTGGTTGCCGAAGGCTATTTGCAAAGCCGTGGTCAGGCGGGCACCTTCGTCTCCGCCCAATTGGTGGATGTGCAGGATCGCAGCGCGTTGTCTGCCGTGCAAACCTTGCCAGACATAACACCTTCTGCATTCGATTCTCATCCTGCCGGGCAGGTTCAGCCTTTTCAGCTTGGCTTGCCCGCGTTGGATGCTTTCCCACGGGCGGTATGGCAACGCATTGTTGCCCGCCAACTGCGTGGCACTACCTTGGCTGAATTGGCGCATCCGCCGGTAAAGGGACTCGCACAATTACGCGAGGCAATCGCGCATTACCTGCACCTGTCCCGTGGCATTGCCTGCCAGCCAGAACAGATCTTTATCTGCGCCGGTTATCAGGCCTTGCTCGATCTGGCGATCCATACGCTGTTGCAGCCAGGGGAAGCGGTCTGGCTGGAAGATCCGGGCTATCCAGTCACCCGGCCCATGTTTACCGCCGCAGGCATGCAGGCTGTCCCGGTGGCGGTAGATGAAGAGGGGATGGATATCGGCGCTGGCATCGCTACCCGGCCCGACGCACGCATGGCGGTATTGACACCAACGCACCAAAGCCCGCTAGGGGTCACCCTCAGCCTGGCCCGCCGCATGCTGTTGCTGGATTGGGCAAAGCGCCATGAGGCATGGATTATTGAGGACGACTACGACAGTGAATGCCGTTATCAAGGCAAGCCGTTACCGCCTTTGAAAAGCCTCGACCGCCACGGGCGGGTCTTGTACGCCGGTACCTTCAGCAAAACCCTGTTCCCAGCGTTGCGCATGGCTTACCTGGTGGTTCCGGCAGAGCAGGTGACCGCTTTTGAGCGCAGCAGCCGGCTACGGGGCTGTGGTTGCCCACCGCTGCTGCAAGCCGGGGTGGCCGATTTTATCAATGCCGGGCATTTTTACCGCCATTTGAAGCGGATGCGGCTGTTGTACCGCCAACGGCGTGAATGGTTGGCTCAGGCACTGACACAGCGGCTGGGGGAATGTTTAACCGTGGCCCCACAGGCCGGGGGCATTCAACTGCTGGCCAGGTTGAACGCAGAAAGGAATGACAGCGAATGGGCGAGTCTGGCCTGGCAGCAGGGGTTGGCGGTACAGGCGTTATCGGACTGGCAGACGTTATTCCCTGCCGCTAAGGGGTTGCTGATGGGGTTTGCCAACTTCACCAGTTATGGTGAAGCGGAACGTGCGGTGGCCAGACTGGCAGCGGCTATTGGGCGTTGAAAAGTAAGCGGCCCACGGAAAACCGTGGGCCAGACGCACATCTGTTATATTTTTTAAAGCTACTACATGGGTGTTTAACGCCGGGCTAGCAATACGCCGAGCACGATACCAACGGCGGCACCGATGCCGACACCTTGCCAAGGTTTGTCACGTACATAGTTGTCGGCGCTGCCGGCGACGTCACGTGCATGTTGTGTCAGGCTGCTGGTCCCATTAAAGCGTGCACGGGCATCGCGTAATACGCCTTTTGCCTTGCTGTGCAGATCGCTCAGTTCCTCTTTGGTCTTGCTGCTGGAATCACGTAAAACTTCGTCCAGCGTATCGGCCAGCAGGGTTACGTCCTGATCGATGTCTCGTTCTATTCTCTCAGTCTTCTTGAACATTCGACTCTCCGTTACGACGACACATGTCTATTAAGTGTAGACCATTTTTAATTCTGTGCTGGCGATCACGGAAATAACCGGCTATCTCTACGAATTTTCGGCATTTTTCCGTTGGAGATAGCGGCCACGCAAGCTTTGTACATTTGGTTACTCGGTGAAACCAATCACTCACGGAAGCGTGTAACTGATTCCTCTATTATCTGCTCAACGGCCCAACCGGGGCTTACCGAAAAACACTCTCTCTGAGGATTTAAAGATGAAAAAAGTATTAGCGCTGATCGTTGCTGCCACTATGGGTCTGTCTTCTGTTGCTTTCGCCGCTGAAACTGCTGCTGCACCTGCCCCAACTGCGACCACTACAACTGCCGCTCCAACTGCAGAGAAAGCGCCAGCTAAAGCGACTCACCACAAAAAAGAACACAAGAAAGCAACCAAGAAAGCCCCAGAGCAAAAAGCTCAGGCTGCTAAAAAACACCACAAAGCTACCGCTAAAAAAGCGCCAGTAGCTCAGAAAGCTCAGGCTGCTAAAAAGCACCACAAAGCTACCGCTAAAAAAGCGCCAGTAGCCCAGAAAGCCCAGGCTGCTAAAAAACATCACAAATCAAGCAAGAAAGCCGCTGCTCCAGCTGCTAAATAAGTGAAGAATGCGGGCTCAGAAGCCCGCCAATACTCTTAATCCCCTGACACCCGGCCCTCCGGGTGTCTTTTTTGAGTTTATGTCAGTATGATTAACGGCTACCGGTTTGACGTGATCTTCGCAACGTCGCGTGATGTGGCCGGGGAGTTATTCCTGGCCAGCCGCTTTCTTTAATCCCGGCTCGATAGCGGTTTCATGCAGATGGCGCCAACCTGGCCCGGCGGCAGTTTGTATAAAGACCGCCGTAGAATAACGCAGGGTTGCCTGCTGGCCTGGCAGCGTCTGCTTCTCGCGATAGTTGACCACCGCACCCGTCGGCCACTCGGCGATCAAACGCATTTCTTCAATAACAATCTCCAGGCCCGGCTTGGCGGCCCGATGCGCATTAAAGAACGCGCTCAGTTCTGTTAGCCCCAACGTGCTGCCGTTCAGGGCAATCATGCTGAAACCCTCCTGAAAACGTGCCAACAGCGCCTGTTGTTCCCCGATCCCCTTTCCCAGCCAGTTGGCGATAGCGATATGGGCATCAATCACTTCGGTAAAATAACGGTTCATGAGCATTCCTGTTCAATGTTAAGACGGCGCACGATAGCGCGGTTGGCAACACGCAGGCAATGCAGCATTGGGATCGGCGTGCTGGCCGCAGCGAGAAAGAAACGATAATGATAGGCCGATTGCGGCGCCATCTGGCTGAGCACTATATTGAACAGCAGCGATCGCCCAGTGCCAGATATTTTGCTGGAGGCCGCCGGCTTTAGCACTAAATCCAACTTTAACCGCGAATTCCTGCGGATTCAGGGGATGAATCCCAGCGAATGGCGTTAACGTCATCAAGTAAATCCATAGCTACAGATTATTCCGAAACCAGAATCCATACGGATAAATTAATTGTTTCATCCTCTGATTACGGTAAGGTCGCTCTGCAGTCCAGATGAGAGGAGAAATCAATGTATTTACGGCCGGATGAAGTGGCTAAAGTGTTAGAGAGTACCGGCTTTGAACGTGATTATGTCACCGATCAGGCTTACGGGTATCGCAAGGGTGAGCATTATGTTTATGTTAATCGCGAAGCGCGCATGGGCAGAACCGCATTGGTGATCCACCCGGCGCTAAAAGAGAAGAGCATCCATTTTGCCACACCCAGTTCGGCGGTGCGCACCAGCGAACAGTATCTTGAGTTTCCCCTGGATTTAAGTGCCGATGCGCCAAGTGCACGTTACGGTATCGCCCACGGTTTCAGCTCCCGCGATGCGCTTTCGCGCTATCTCTACAGTATGTTCCTGTAAGTTCTCCCCCGTTGCCGGGGAAAGCCTCACCAGTTGGCAATCGCTTCCCGGTTGTAACGATCGTTATAAGCGCGCCGGAACTGTGCCAGTTCAAACGCATCCAGATCCAGATCGGCAAAGTAGAACAGCGCCGCTTCGGTGTGTTCGGCATGCAACTCCGGCGACAGCCCGGCACGCAGCAGCGTTTCACGCCACAGGCCAATCTGCTCATCATCCGCCTGCTTGATAAACGTCAGATAGATAAACAGCAAATAGGCTGCCTGATGCATCTCTTCGGTGTAGCCGTTGTTCAGCATCCGGATAAAGGCCTGGCCTTGGCGGCTGCCCATTTCCTGGATCATGGAATCGACCAGCACCGGTTTTACCTTGAGCAAATGTGCCAGTGAGTCTATCGCCTTACGGGTGTCGGAAGTCAGAATGCGATAACCAATAAGAAATACTACGATCAGGGCGGCGATGATGATCCACGTCATTTATGCTGTTTTACCGTCTTGGTTCGCCAGTAGCTGGCAGGGGCGCAGCCTGCCGCGCCCGATATGGGTCAGTGCTGCTCACCGCTGAAATTGCCAGTGGCCCGCTGTTGATTATGAACATGGCGATTAAAGGTGGCGGCGTCTTTTGCCAGCGCATCCAGATGCGCTCCCAGCATCTTGATCTGCTTGACCAGAGCATGCTGCTCCGGAACAGAGCTGGCGGTGCTCAACTTGCGTAACAGCTGTTCATTCTGCATACGCAATGAGGTTTCACGCCGTTGCGCCTCTTCCAGTTGTTGTTGCAGGGCCTGGTAGCTTTGCTGCCATTCGCGGTGCTGCTTTTCGAAGCTGGCTTGCAACTCATTCATTGCATTCTGAAACTGGATTTCCAGCTCACGCATACTCATGGGTTCGATCCTTTGCGGCACTCAATAATGGCCTGCAGTATAGCGAAAACTGCTCATAAGCTCACCCGTTGCCGCTAATTCCTCACTTGCAACCTTGCCACGGCGTCTTACAATCATTTCAATCCCCCGCAACAGAAGGTCCCTTCGGTCAGTCAATGGTTGGCATAATTTTCTGAGAGTGACGCGAAATGAGCAACGAAGACAAAGGTTTTTTTGAACAGGCGATGGCCGATGTGACTCCGCTATCCGAGGAGTAACAAACGCTGTACTTCAAACCGCAAGATACTGTCGATAAACGTGCGCGCCGTGAAGCGCAGGCGATGCAGTTGGAGAATTTCCTCAGTACGGGTTTTCTGGACATTATTGCGTGCGATACCCCGCTGGAATACAAGGGCGAAGGTATTCAACAAGGCGTGCTCGACAAGCTGCGCAATGGGCGCTATCCACCACAGGCGAGCCTGAATCTGTTGCGCCAGCCGGTAGAAAACTGCCGCCAGGCACTGTTCCGGTTTATTGTTCAGGCGCAGAAAGATGGCCTGCGTTCGCTGTTGATTGTGCATGGACGTGGGCGGGAAGATGAGAGCCACCCGAATATCATACGCAGTTACCTGGCTAAATGGCTCGGGCAGTTTGAACAGGTGCAGGCGTTTTGCCAGGCATTGCCGCGTGATGGTGGTGAAGGGGCTTGCTATGTCACGCTGCGAAAATCTGCCGAGGCCAAGGCCGATAACTTCGAGCGCCACGCCAAACGCAGCCGTTAACTTCTACCCAAGGGTTGGAAAAGGAAAAAAATGGCGACGTGTAGCACGCCGCCATTTTCAGAATTAGTGTTTGAACCATTTATAATCCAGCGAGTAGCGCCCGGCTCCGGTGATGGCAAGTAGCAACAGGCCAGCGATAATACTGATGTTTTTAAAGAAGTTGATTTCGTTGCCGATCATTTCTGGCCCTGTCATTTTCCAGAACGGGTGGCCAATCAAAGCGGTGCCCAACACATAGGCCGCATAAATGATGGCCAGTGGCCGGGTGAAAGCGCCCAGCACGATGGCGATGCCGAAAATAAATTCAACCATCACGGAAACGACCGCAGCCAGGTAAGGGAGTGGCGTTCCGTAACCCTCCATGGCGGTGATCGTGGCTCCAAAGTTGGTTAATTTCATCCAGCCGAAAATGATAAACAGCATCATCAGCAGAATTCTGGACAACAGAATGGTGCCGTCTTTTAAACTTTCACTCATTGGAAGCCCCTTAGCCACCGCGCAATTATGTTGTTGTACAACTTAAAGATTAGAACAACTTTGCGCTTTATCTAGGGGGTTGGGGCCTGCTTTATTTGCGTTTGGGGGGCAGAGGATCAACAAACGCCAAAGTTATCGTCTTCGTGATACAGATTCACGTCGCTGGCCTGCACTTCGGTAAGTTGCTCCACCCCCAGCTCATGCCAACTGCAGGTTAGTGCTTCACCATCTTCGGCGACGACGGTCATTTTCGGTCCACCGGTCTTGCGCTGTACAAAATCACCCACGTTAAATGACATTATGATCCTCCTGGCCTGCTGTTGACGAACACTGAGTATAGCCCAGCCTTATTGCCTGCTCTGTTAATTGCTGTTTGGGCCAGTGCTGGGGGGTATCTGTTGAGAAAAAAACCATGGGTTAGGTATTATGTGGGCAGCAGATTAATTCACTCTCTTAAGGAAATAAGTGATGACGATTGAAATTCGCCCGGCACAAAGGCGTGATGCCAAACTGATCCTGGACATGATTATTGAGCTGGCGGTGTACGAAAAGGCCCGTGATGAGGTGCTTACCACCGAAAGTGAGATCGAAGAAAGCCTGTTTGGCGAACATGCCTGCGCTGAGGCGCTGATTTGTAGTGTGAATGGCGAACCGGCCGGCTATGCGGTGTTCTTTATGAGCTATTCAACCTGGCTGGGCAAAAACGGTATTTATCTGGAGGATTTATACATTGCGCCTAAGTTCCGTGGCGCAGGCAGTGGCAAAGCCCTGTTGCGCCATATCGCCCAGATTGCCTGTGAGCGCCGTTGCGGGCGTTTGGAGTGGAGCGTGCTGGACTGGAACCAGCCTGCCATCGATTTTTATCTCAGTATTGGGGCAGCCCCGCAGGATGAATGGGTGCGTTATCGAATGGAAGGGAAGGTGCTGGAGAGTTTTGCCATGTCCTGAAGCTGTCGCTGTCAGGGGGTAACAACATGATGTTTAATGTTTTTTTCAGTGCTCTTCTAAAAACACTGGTCCGCATTTTCTTTATTATCCAACATATCCCTGTTCTGCAGTTATCCAGAACCGCAAGTATTGGGGGAGGCAGCCTCCCCAATATTGGATGTTTTAACGATATTTAACGAATCGAGCAGCCATTACATTGCGGGTTTTTGTACCGCCATAATAAATATCATCGGGCGCTCTTTCTCTTCATCTAAGGCCGGGTTAGCGGCGATTTGCTGAACGGAAGGGCCCCATTCGTTCAAATAGCGGATAGCGAACCCTTGCTGCACCAGCAGATTGATATAAGTCCCCAGCATGCGGTGTTGCTTGATAACCCCTTCTGCCAACCAGTTTGAAATACGTTGCCCTTCCTGCTGGTAGCCATTAACCGGCCAGGATTTTTGCCCTTGGTCATCCGCTAGCCAGCCTTGATGCTTTGGCGCGGTATAAATCGGATGCTCGGCGGTAAAGATAAATTGCCCACCGCTAACCAGAGCCTGGTAAACGGTCGCGAACAACTTACTGAGGTCTTCAACATAGTGCAGCGTCAATGAGCTATAAACCAGATCGTAGGTAGCCGCTGGCAGTTGCAGGGTTTCCAGATCCTGCTGACGGTACTCTATTGCCGGATCCTCGGTCATCTCTTTTGCCTTGCTCAGCATTTTCTCTGAGAGATCCATTCCCAACACCTTGGCAGCACCTTGCTCGCGCGCACTGCGGCAGAACCAGCCGTAGCCGCAGCCAAGATCGACCACCGTAGAGCCCTGCAAATTGGGCAAAATGCTGCGGATGGTTGGCCATTCCGGCGCACCATCCAAACCCTGCACCGAACGGCTGAGCTGTGCATAGCCGTCGAAGAAGGTTTGATTATCATAGATATTTTGTGACATAACGTCCTCATTATGGTGTAAATCCGCCCGGTTTTGCGGCGGCATAATGGTATGCGCTCACCTTATTGGGGGCTACTAAAATTGACGATCAGGAGATATTGTGAAAATTATTTCGGTGCGCCAGGAGCCTTTATTCCGGGATACCGCTATCGATTATTTCCAGCGCCAGTGGGCATCGCCTGAGACCATGATGCTTTATGAGGACGCGATAACTCGTTGTATTAACGCAATTAACCCATTACCTCAATGGTATCTGTTATTGGATAAACAAACTGTCGTGGGTTGCGCCGGGCTGATCACCAATGACTTTATCAGCCGTGGGGAGTTATACCCGTGGCTGTGCGCACTATTTGTCGATGAGCAGTATCGTGGGCAGGGTTATGGGGCAATGCTGGTAGAACATGTTGCCAACGTTGCCAGAGCATTGGGGTTCCACCATTTGCACCTTTGTACCGATCATCTGGGATATTACGAAAAGTTAGGTTTCAGGTTCGATGGGCTGGGTTATCACCCCTGGGGGAGTCTTCACGGGTTTATTCGCTGGAGCTTTGATTGGCACCCTGCAGGTTACGCCCAGCCTTGACGAAAATGCTGGGCGTTCGGGGTGGTCACGACTTGATGAATTCCAGCAGATCCTGGTTGATTTGGTCTTTGTGCGTGCTGCACAGACCGTGTGAGGCTTGCGGATACACTTTCACCCTGGCATCAGGCAGCAGTTTAGCCGCTGCCTCACTGGAGGATTTTGGCGGGACGATCTGATCGTCATCGCCATAAATCACCAGCGTCGGAATGGTCATCTTTTTCAGATCTTCACGCTGATCGGTTTCAGAGAAGGCTTTAACACAGTCATACAAGGCCTTGATCGACCCCTGCATACCCTGTAACCAGAAGCTGTCTTTCATGCCTTGAGAAGGTTTGGCTCCTGGCCGGTTAAAGCCATAAAAGACCTCGGGCAGGTCTTTGAAAAATTGTGAGCGATCTTTCTGTACGCCCTCACGGATACCGTCGAACACCTCTCGGGGCAAGCCTTCCGGGTTAAAATCGGTTTTAATCATGATCGGAGGCACAGCACCGATCAATACCGCTTTGGCTACACGGCTAGTGCCGTGGCGGCCAATATAGCGTGCCACCTCGCCACCGCCGGTCGAATGGCCGACATGAACCGCATCTTTTAGATCCAGAGCTGCCGTCAGCTCTGCCAGATCGTCTGCGTATTGATCCATATTGTGGCCACCCCAGGGTTGCGAAGAGCGCCCATGCCCACGGCGATCGTGCGCGATCACCCGGTAACCCTTGGATGCCAGGAACAGCATCTGATCCTCGAAGGCATCGCCAGAGAGTGGCCAGCCGTGGCTGAAAACGATCGGCTGGCCGCTACCCCAGTCTTTGTAATACAAAAGCGTGCCGTCTTTGAGTTGCAGAGTGTGGGTTGCTGGCATGTATTACCTCTCAATTAATCGTTCAAGTTTCGATTTACCAATAAGGCCGAGAAACGTAGAGAGTTAAAGGTAGTACATGGCGGTGATTTTGGCATGGTATCGGCTACGGCTGAGGC
Organism: Serratia sp. L9; assembly: GCF_050632285.1. Taxonomy (NCBI): domain Bacteria; kingdom Pseudomonadati; phylum Pseudomonadota; class Gammaproteobacteria; order Enterobacterales; family Yersiniaceae; genus Serratia; species Serratia sp. L9. Next base: position 2,429,672 of record NZ_CP192591.1, read on the forward strand.
TGGTTCCAGGGCATTTTTGCCAGCAGTGTAGCCATGCCGCAAAAACCACTGAGCCCGGCAAACAGCAGCCCTGCGCCGACAAAACCGGGCAGCAGGAAGAACAGGGGGAGCTTACGTACCCTAATATTGTCCCTGCCAGAATGAGTGAACCGGCAGCAATCTGTACCTGCCGCATAATGGGTAAAGGCTGGCTCTTGTCTTGTACCACCGCCAATCCCTGTTGTTTCCAGCCGTTGATACCGCCCTCAAGCAGATAAACCTTCGCCGGGGCAGCGGCCCCTGCCAGCAACGCTGCATTTTGAGCCGTACGACGGCCAGATTGGCAGTGAAAAATCACCACATCCTGTTCTGAAAACACCGGCGATTTACTGCCTCTCTCAATATCAGAGAGCGATAGTAAACTGGCTTGCGCAATATGCTCGTGAGCGTATTCGTCTGCCCCTCGGATATCCAGCAACCGCGCGCCTTGCATGATCAAATTTTGTGCTTGTTGTGGTGTCATGGTTTCTACGTTCATATGTCCTCAGGGGCAATAAATGGCTTTCAGCGTGCTGATGATTTCCTGCACGGCAGTATTCTTGATGGAGTAGTTAATGCGTTGCCCATCCCGCACGTTCTCAATCAGCCCTTCATCACGCATTTTGGCCAGATGCTGCGAGGTGGCGGATGGACTGAGCCCGGTGGCTTGGGCCAACTCACCGGCATTGGTGCCGGGGGAATCAACCAACATGCACAAGATCAGTAAACGATGCGGGTTGCTCATCGCTTTCAGCAATTTTGTGGCGTTATTAGCGCTGGCAAGTAAGGATTGAGGGTCGTTGTTGGCAGTCATAGTTATTTTAGTAAGTTCTAAATTTAGTAAATACTAAAATAAAATAACGAAACATGCACCAGAAATTTTCTCGGTATTGTTACAGGGCTCTGCGTGTGATGCCTTGGTAAATCAGCTTAACGGCAAATGTTGCGATCACCCGGCTGGCTACCTGCTGAAAAGCGTTAGCAAAACGAACCTGACTGAAACCGATATCATCACCCAGTTTATCCTTCCTGCGATAACAGAGACCGGTTGGGGCATTTATGCGCAGATCTGCCAGGAGGTTGAGCTTTGTGATGGCAACATATTCGGGGAGCGGGTCAATTTTGATCTTAGTGTAGAATATCTTTCGTTTTCCTTACGGACCCATTCTTGTAAGCTTTAGTACCACAGAATAAAAATGCATTATAAACAATTGGTTATCATCTTGGCGTGCGTTCTCGTTCCATTGGAACTCGCTATCTGGAAGCGAAAAAGTTCCCGGATCCAGCGTGCGAACATAGTGATGGATTAAATACTCAACCTGCTTGTGCATCTCTGATAAACTTCACTACATATCTAAATCAGATAGTTGTATTGATATGGTGATTTGTTCACTCCTGTCCACGAGCAGGGGGCAGGAGTGAACAAATCCTTGAGTAGCAGGATGAATGCATGAAAAAGAAATTATCGGTTCGCTGGGCGTCGTTCAGGGACTTTGAAATCATTAAGACGCTGATTGAAAAAGGCTCAGCGACGCAGGCAGCTGAATATCTGAGTATCAGCCAGCCAGCGGTCAGTAAAGCGATTGCCAGCATTGAAGAAAGATCAGGAAAAGTGCTCTTTATTAGAGAAAAGGGTCGAATTACCCCCACCAAAGAAGCTCTTTTCTTCTATGAAGAGATACTCAATATTTTTTCTTCACTGCAGAGAATGGACGAAAATGACTGGACTCACAATTCTGCACAGACGATCAGGGTCATCACTACACCCACTATTGCGTATTTATTCCTGGCACCTCTTACCGCCCTCTATATCAAAGAAAATAATGGCGTGAAGATAATTTTTTCTGTTGTTAATTCAGTGGACATGCTCAATGAACTCAGAGAGGGTCGGGCAGATATTGCGCTTGGAAATGCTGATATCAATAATCGAGTTTTAGAATTATCAGCCCACCCAGTGATTAAAGCGAAAATAGTTTGTCTAATGCACAAAAGCAATGAACTCGCTAAAAAGGACAGGCTGACACTGACAGATTTCAATTATAGAAATCTGATCATGTATACACCAAGAAACATACTTTCCACCAAAATCAAAAAGGCATTTTCTGAGGCCGGCATAGAACCAAACGTGATTGCCGAGGTTTCTGATTCTCTTATCGCCATGAGCTTTGTTAATGAAAATGTAGGACTATGCCTGGCTCCAGATTTCCCGCTTAGCGAGCACATTCTCGAGCATGTTATCGTCAAGAATATAGACTTTGACATTTATGATGAAATGATATTTTTCTCCCTGATAAACGGCGCCAATCCCTATCATATGGATTATATCGAATATATGATCAACCACGCTAAAGCATTCAAACTCTAGCCTCTCACAAAACGTGAGAAGCTTGATAAGTTCATAAAACCGTAGCGTGGAGAAATCGGTTAATGTTTCTGATTTTTCAACACATACTCTACACAACTGATGGCCTCGCCAATGTAGTTGGTTTCATCGAGCAGGTCGTCAATATTAATGACAATACCTGAGTCAATAATTTCCAACTGCTTGCGAATACAATCTGAGAACGGCAAATTATTTTTAACTGAGGACATCGCCGCCTCGTAAAGTATATGATGTGCTTCTGAACGACCGATATCCTTTGCCAATGCCATCATAATAGACTCCGAAAGTATCAGTCCTTTAGTCAGTCGAATGTTTTCCAACATTTTTTCAGGATATATCTGTAGGCCAGTGATAAGTTTTAGCAAGTTTTCGCTGATGGATACCGAAATAATTGCCGCTTCCGGGAGTGTCACGTCCATCACGTTACTTTCAGCCGCATCTCCTTCATTCATCCGGACCATTGACTGATAAGAAAGGAGAACGCGTGAGCGTATCAGTTGAGCCAGCCCTACCAAATTTTGCGCGTTCTGAGGGTTCCTTTTTTGCGCCATCGTTGAGCTACCGACTTTCCCATGATGGAAGCTTTCTTCTAGTTCCGCTATTTCAGTTCTCTGTAGGAATATAATCTCTTCAGCCACTTTCTCAGCAAAGGCAGCAAGCTGGCCAAGAACAGAGACATAATGCGTTATGCCGTCATAAGATGTTCTCACCGGTACGGGGTTGGAAGCAAGGTTGAGTCGCCGCGCCATACCTTCCTGCACTTCTCTACCTTTTCCTTCCATCGCCGAAAATGTCCCAACAGCACCGCCCATACTGACCGTAAAGGCATCCTGAGTTGCTTCAGAAAGCCTTCTGTCAATGCGATATAATTCTGCATGCCAGCCAGCAACCTTAAAACCGAATGTAATAGGTAATGCATGTTGGCCATGAGTACGACCAGCCTGAATATACTCTTTCGAAGAGGATGCAAGTTCCATAAGCGAAGTTAGCGTCTTCTCAAGGAAAGTGGAAATCATTCTATGGCTGGCGCGCAGTTGTAAAACAGCCCCGGTATCGAAGATATTCTGTGTCGTAGCACCCCAATGGATATATTTAGCCGTTTCTTTACCACAAACCCGTTCAAACTCTTTAAGAACCGGAACAAAAGGATGACAGGTCTGGCGTATCCCATCCTTGATGGCAGCAATATTGAGGGACTCCACTTTTGCTGATTCAGAGATGCAATTAGCACTCTCCTGCGGGATCATATCGAGAGTGGCCTGAGCCTGAGCCAACGCGGCTTCAACATCAAGCCATGCCTGCATAGTCGCAGTATCCGACCAGAGTGCCTTAGCCTCTGCATTGAACCAGTGGCCTGTGATACACGATTCAAACATACCAGTACTCATAAGTTGCCCTTAATTAGTTATGACTTAATAACAATAATGATATACAAAAAAATGAGTTATAAAATGACAATTTGACTATTTTTTGGTCTTTTTATGTTTTATGATCGAAGTCACATACTTAAAAAGTTATTTGATCATAACATAAAGGTAATGCAATCAGTTAGGTGCTAATCATGCAAACCACTATGTCAAAAAAGCTCAGAGTAGCGTTCGTTATCATACTGGGATCCATTGCCTTACTAGGGCTGAAATTTGCCTTTGGGGACAAAGCCTTTGTTTTAATGACTTCATTTTTAGTTATCGTGATGGTCAGCGCTGGGATTGCAAAAAATACTATGCCCAGGCCATCATTCTTTGTGGTGGCATTAGCTTGCTGATCATTACAGCGTTGTTTTTTCCGGATGTGGCAATTACTAAAGCCACATCGGGTTCAAAGTTTTTAGACATTTTTATTGAGATTAAAACCTTATTCTCTGACAGTATCGCCAAGCTTGGTTTGATAATCATGGTTATTGCCGGTTTCTCCCGGTACATGAACGATATCGGTGCATCACAAAAACTTGTCGAGATATGTATCACCCCACTAAAGAGAATTAATGCAAAATATGTACTTCTGGGCACCTGCTATATCTTGATGCAAATTCTGGCATTGTTTATTTCGAGTCCTTCTGGGCTGGCGTTATTAATGTTAACGACTTTGTATCCTGTCCTGCGTTCTATCGGATGTTCTAAGGCTGCTGTGGCCTCGGTCATTGCCTCTGGCATCTGTATTGATTATGGGCCATCCGCATCAGGAAGTGTCCTGATTTCAGAAATCACAGGTTACGATCTTTTTTCTTTCTTCTTGGATAAACAGATACCTATCGTGGTTATTTTGTTTGTAGTCATTGGAGTGTCTCACATGGTCATGCAAGCGTACTGGGATAAAAAAGAGGGTGACCATCACAAGCAACAACAAGAAGATCAACAGGCTATGACTTCCGCTTCGCATATTCCTGGGTATTACGCGCTGCTGCCTGTCGTGCCGATGATAATCTTGTTTACTTTTTCCAGTCTGATGGAGGAGTATTTCCCTGCTTCCTTAAGATTCAAAGTTGATGTGGTCTCAGCCATCATATTGTCATTTTTTATCGCTTTTATTCTAGACTCCTTAAGAACTTTTGATTTAAAAAAATCCACGGATAAAGTGCTGGGACTGTTCGATCAAATGGGACAGTCTTTTATTACAGTTGTTTCGATTCTGCTATGTGCACAAGTACTGGTTGCAGGGATAATAAAAATTGGTTTTATCGATACTCTATTTAGTTTTATCCCCAGCGAAGAACATTATGCGGTTCTGATGGTTGTCCTTTTCAGTCTGCTGATTTTCTTTGGCTCAGTAATTATGGGTACCGCCACCGTATTTAACGCATTTGCGCCACTAAGTGCCGAAGTCGCTCATGGTGCGGGGATCTCCGTCTTTAAGATGCTGGTACCGTTACACTTTTCGGCGAGCCTGGGGCGCAGTTTTTCTCCTATTTCAGGCGTTATTCTGGCTGTTTCGGGATTTATCGGTGTAACACCTTTTGAAATTATCAAACGTAATAGCGTTCAGTTGGCTCTTGCTTACGTGCTGATGATGGTCCTTTCCATTTCACTTCTTTGAATACCTGAAACAATGAGTCATCCATGCTCGAATGCTACTGTAAGTATCCCGGCAAAACGAACCATTCACTTTTAGAGATCTTCCGACATACTGATTATGTCCCATTGAGGAGATCGCTATGCGCAAAGCTCGATTCACCGAACACCAGATCATCGCCGTTTTGAAGTCCGTTGAAGCCGGACGTACTGTCAAAGATGTCTGCCGTGAAGCAGGGATATCTGAGGCCTCGTACTACAATTGGAAAGCGAAATTTGGGGGTATAGAAGCGTCTGATATCAAAAAGATGAAAGATCTTGAAGACGAAAACCGGCGGCTGAAACAGATGTTTGCCGAGCTGAGTCTAGAGTGCCGGGCACTCAAAGATGTTATCGAAAAAAGCTTTAAGCCCAGCGATAAAGCGTGAGCTCGTCAGCTATCTGACGGCACAGTTTACGATGAGCATACGCCAGGCATGCAGGACGTTATCGCTGAGCAGGACGGTCTATTTTTATCAGCCCGATACCCGGCGCGATGAACCGGTGATCCAGGTGCTGACTGAGCTGGCAGAGCGCTACCCGCGATACGGTTTTAAGAAGCTGTTCCAGATGCTGCGCAGGCAGGGTAATGCCTGGAACCATAAACGCGTTCACCGGATTTACTGCCTGCTGAAACTGAATTTTCGCCGCAAGGGAAAGCAGCGTTTGCCAGTCCGTAACCCGGCACCACTGGTGACACCTGAGGCACTTAACCAGAGCTGGTCGATAGACTTTATGCATGATGCGCTGGTCTGTGGCAGACGCTTCCGGACCTTCAACGTGGTGGATGACTTTAACCACGAAGCCCTCGCAATAGAAATCGATCTGAATATCCCGGCACAGCGGGTGGTCAGAGTACTGGACAGGATCGTGGCAAACCGGGGTTATCCACTGAAACTGCGGATGGACAACGGCCCGGAACTGGTCTCGCTGGCGCTGGCACAATGGGCAGAAGCTCATGGCGTGATGCTGGAATTTATCAAACCGGGAAAGCCAACACAGAATGCGTTTATCGAACGGTTTAACAGGACATACCGAACAGAAATACTGGATTTTTATCTGTTCAGAACCCTGAATGAAGTGCGGGAAATCACGGAGCGCTGGCTGAGTGAATATAACAGCGAGCGTCCGCATGAATCCTTGAATAACCTGACGCCGGAAGAATATCGGCTGATGGCTGAAAACCTCGGCATTATGCACTTGTTGCACAATTACTTATTAATCATGTAGTTACTGAATTTAAGTTGGGTTTTTACTAATTCCAAAGTTTCATCTTGATTAAAAGCAACTTAATTTTAAACTAGAACTAATCATATTAACATTCTATTATTAATATGATTAGTTTACAAACATTATCTCACTTAGGCGAAGAAGCATTTTCATATGCACTGCTTTTTATTGCTGCATAAAGTACTTTAATGCTATTTGACATTGAGTATATAAAGAGGAAAAGACTGACCACAAGGATTGATACTATATCAATGTTATCAAAGTTATAAAAATAAATTTTATCTTTAAAGATTTCCTGAATATAAATCCCCTTCATAATAGAAACTGAAGTAGTTGTTGCAAGGCCGAAAGTAATGGCGGAAAAAACGGCATTAGAAAAGACACCATATTGAATAGGGAATCCACTTATATAATCTTTTTTATATGCCTCTACATTATTTTTTACTGATAGGTAATGGAGTGAGAAGCATATGAAAATAAAAAGCCAGAGACATATACTTAAATTTTTCCACTCAAGAAAATCTCTAAAACTTTGATTTACACTATCTCTATATAAAATGTAGAAAGACGAGCAAATGCATAAAAAAACGAGAACTAAAATGAGTTGTATATTAAGTCCTTTCATTATATTTACTCTTGTTGAAAGTTTCGACTTTATTTTTTCTTCTTCATCCGAGTTTTTTCCAACCATTGCTCCAAGAATTGAACCAATAGCCATCCCCGGAATGCCAAACAATATCCCAACGACCCCTCCCATAGCAGTGGTATAAGCTAAACTACTACCACTCTCAGCTTGAACAGAGTTTACTGAGTATACTTTATCTTTTACTCTAAGTTTGTTTGAACCAATATATTTTACTAAATCCTCTCTATCCTTTGCTATATTTTTAAGATAAACTTTGTCTCCAGTATTTTCATCTTTTACAAATAATTTCATATTATTATCCTTTTATATTTAAAACTCTGTTCCTACTAACTATTCTTTGTTGCTCATATGATCTTTATATTGGTTGATAATATAACGTTATTACACATAGTGCTATCATTATAATAACCAAAAAAAATATAATCAATTACCAAGCTTTATATGAAACTTATTTAAATTCAGTAAGATAAGATTAAACCATAGAAGAATTGCGTGTTTATCATCGTCGATTACCATGATCTCTCTTATAATTTCAATTCATAATTATATGCATTTAATACTATTCCATCATTGCTTTCACAGATCGATTGGTGAAAATTGATAGTTTTTGTCTATTGTAATGCAATTATCGATCGTTTGTGTCGATCAATTTCTTGAGTTTTAGTACTCAATCGGGTTATCATCATTAGATGAAAACTTGCAAGGAGCACTAAAAAATGGTTATTAATCAGTTAGAAACAAGATGCAGTTACTGTGATGAGATGATTTCGTCCAAAGCTAAGAAGTGTAAGCACTGTGGAGAGATCTTAGATCCACAACTACGAGAGATAGAGTCTTTAAAGCGTGAGAACGCGAATAGGGACAAATCTAACATTGTAGTGAGTAACAACAACAATAATAATAACAACAATCAAGGTTCAACTGGCAGTAAACGGTTCCCTCATATTGCACATTTAATTATGACAATAATTACTGGTGGTTTATGGATATTCGTTTGGCTACTGCATTACATATTTAGGAACAAGGAAAACTATTCCTAATCCACATTAAATAAGGATATAACTATGAACATTGCATTTGTTGCACTGATAGTACTTTTTGGCAGTATATTTTTTGTTAATAAATCGGCTATTGAATGCATAATCAATACTGATATAGCAATAGGAGATTGTTATAAATCCTCAATAGATACGTTAGGTATCAAGTTAAACAATCTGTATGACAATTATTTCATTAAACTCATAGATAATAAATAAAGTGTAGCTATGAAAAAGTTATTACCTATACTACTAATATTATTCAGTAGTAGTACATTATCGAAAGAATCTGCAATAGACAAAGGATTAGCACAATGTAGAAGTAACCCTATGAATATATCTGATATGGCAGTAGTTGATTGTTATGAAGCTGCTACTAAATCATGGGATAAACTACTAAATGCTGAATACAAGTTACTAATATCTGATACTGAATTAAGTAAAGAATTCAAAGATAGTCTAAAAAGATCTCAGCTTGCTTGGATCAAGTATAGAGATTTGTCTTTGGATGCTATTACTAAATTTTACGATAATGAACGTGGTTCATACTGGCAAATTGTTAGTACTGAAAACAAGATGTACATAACAAAGAACAAGGCTATAGAACTACATAAACTACGAATTAGTAGTGATCCTTCGGCTCCCGCTGAAAATTAATATACTAATATTATCTTTTGATTAAAAAAGAACATAGGGGGAATTCCCCCTATTTTTCAAAGAACTAAACTACACTCTGATTTTATGATTTCGAAATCTAGATCATAAAGGCTTTTCAGTAAATTTAGTGATTCTTCAACTCTTTCTGGGTTATGTTGTGCTAAATATGTGACACTTTTTATTAATCGTCTGTTAATTGGGGAATTTACAAATGGAATCAATATCCCATTACTATCGAGACTGTAATTTAAATTGTGTAATTGCCTGTTTTTGATATGTTCTTCCTGACAATGGAGACAGGCAAATTATGGACGAAAAGAAACTTAAGGCACTGGCTGCCGAACTGGCTAAAGGCCTCAAAACCGAAGCCGATCTTAATGCGTTTTCTCGTATGCTGACCAAGCTCACCGTCGAAACGGCGTTGAATGCTGAGCTTACCGAACACCTTGGTCATGAAAAAAATGCCCCTAAAACAGGTTCGAATACCCGCAACGGTTACTCATCAAAGACGCTGCTCACTGATGATGGCGAGGTCGTACTGAATACACCCCGTGATCGCGAAAACACTTTCGAGCCTCAGTTAATCAAGAAAAATCAGACACGTATCACGCAGATGGACAGCCAGATTTTATCCTTGTATGCCAAAGGAATGACCACAAGGGAAATCGTTGCCACATTCAAGGAGATGTACGATGCCGATGTGTCAGCCACGCTAATATCCAAAGTCACTGATGCCGTCAAAGAACAGGTCACCGAGTGGCAGAATCGCCCCCTCGACTCACTGTATCCCATTGTTTACCTTGACTGTATCGTGGTGAAAGTGCGTCAAAATGGCAGTGTCATCAACAAGGCCGTCTTCCTGGCTCTGGGGATTAATACCGAAGGTAAAAAGAACTGCTGGGCATGTGGCTAGCCGAGAATGAGGGAGCAAAGTTCTGGCTCAACGTGTTGACCGAGTTGAAAAATCGGGGGCTTCAGGACATCCTGATTGCCTGCGTGGATGGCTTGAAGGGCTTCCCAGAGGCGATAAACAGCGTTTATCCGCAAACCCACATCCAGTTATGCATTATCCACATGGTGCGTAACAGCCTGAAATACGTGTCGTGGAAAGACTACAAAGCGGTGACTAGCGTGCTGAAAACGGTGTATCAGGCCCCGACAGAGGAAGCCGCCCTGATGGCATTGGATAAGTTTGCAGGTATCTGGGATGAGAAATACCCGCAAATCAGCAAAAGCTGGCGTACCCACTGGGAAAATCTCAACACGTTCTTCGGTTACCCTGCGGATATCCGCAAGGCCATTTACACGACCAACGCTATAGAATCGCTGAACAGCGTAATCCGGCAGGCGATAAAGAAACGTAAGGTGTTCCCAACAGACGACTCAGTGCGAAAAGTGATTTATCTGGCGATCCAGGCAGCATCGAAAAAATGGAGTATGCCAATCCAGAACTGGCGGTTGGCGATGAGCCGCTTTATTATCGAGTTTGGTGACCGTCTAAACGAGCACCTTTAATACGCTGGCAGTTACACAGAATTATGGACAGGCTCCGTTCGTATCTACAACATCAAGTATCCAAAGCTTTTCTGCCTCAATAATCTCACTGGTATATTTATCACGTGCAGATTCCATGATTTCTCCTTTAAACAGAATTCCTCTAAAGGCTACTAGCCTTCATTCAAACCGTTGTTCCAATGCCTCATCTTCCAATCGCTCACGTTCTTTTTCGTTTTCAACCCATTGAGTTAGTTTTTCATATACAGCTCTAGCTGACTTAGATATGTCTGTACTCTCGTGGGTAACCAACTGGCCTATGGCTTCAACCCTAGGTTGCATCTCGTTCGCTCGACTACCGGACCATGATGAAGGAGCTACGTGTTCGGCAAAAATCTCAAAGATGGCTCCTGGATCTGGAGAGGCTTCTAGAAATCTCAGTGCATCATCCTGCAAGCAAATAGGACTTTGCTCATCGTCTTTTGACCATAGATTAATACCTGAAGCGACTGAAGCCCAAACCTGGGGATCTTTAGTGGTACCGCACCATTCAATCAAAATATCTACATCGATTTTCGCAATAGGAGACTGATGTGAATCATCATGATTGATGAAATGCAGCCGCCTCTGTTGTTGATCTTCCGTACCATCAAAAATGCGACTGAGAAATTCTTTTGGCATCCATGCTGCGGTGATACCGATAGCGTCTTCGAAAGAATAAATGTAGCCAAAATACTCATCAACAACAGCGAAGATTGTGTTCAGCCATTCTAACTTTTCAGCCTCGTTGCCATCGAAGCGCAATGTGGCATCGATAACACGTTCCATTGCATAATCTAGATATCCGCCGGGATCGTTGTGATCTCTTCGGAACCTCTGGATTGCAGCGGATAGTCCGATCGTTCGTAGCGCAAGACCTAGTGTATCCGCAGCATCTCCTTTATCAGCTAGTTTCATACTCAGGGCTTCCAATACTACTTCATCACCATTCGGTTTACTCAGCAGCTTTTGAGCAAGCTCGAGAACCCTGCTTTCTGGCAAATTAGAGAATTGCTCACCCCACAGAATTGCCCCATACATATGGGGCCGTATGTCAGAGTCATCCAGAAGCGACATGCAGCGATCCAGATCGATTTCAGTAAACTCCTGCCAAGGATGCAGGTTGACTAATTCGAATCGAAGTTCGGAATGTTGTGCGCACTGATCGAGCAGTTCCTGCGATAAAGCTGAATCGATAGAATTAGTCTCTTCAATGAAACCTCGAATGACCGAAACATCACTTTGAGATTTGTGTTGTTGATCCAATTGAATGACTAGTTGCTGCCAATAAATTCGTAGGTCAGAAGCCCCGTTAGCTAAGCCTTTACCAAATTCGACGCGATAGGGCATTCCACCCCGCAAAAAAGATTAGGGCACAACTCATCAAGTCCATGGGGAGATACTGCAAATTCGTGTCCCAATTTGAAAGCTTTGGCACCAAGTATTTTCCTGATTTCACTGAATTTGTTAGGTCCTTGGTGCTCATAATCAGCATCTAGCGCCCAAAAATCGCGCCCCTTACTGAGTACATAAGCCATGACTGCCGGAACCAAGTCATTAGGCTCTAATTCTCGTTCCAATGTCACAAGTATTTCCGGCAATGGTTCTACGTCTTCGTTATCTTTTCTTTTTGTATGGAAAAAGTAAATTGTTGAGCGGACAGCTTTCCAGCCTTCACCCCAAGGGCGATGGGCATGTAACTTGCAAGCCGCATCAATTAATTTTGACCTTATTCCTCCATGACGCCAAATCCAGCGAAATTTATCAGCCAAGATCCGCCTGGCATCGTCTTCAAGCACGGGAACTCCTGAGGTTCCTAACCTCACCAAAATATCGATGAAGGTGATTAGCCACGCAACAAGTTCATCGTTACCGGGCCGAAATCCATAATCTCTTGGCCGAGCACCAAACTCATTAATCCCGAATCCTGTCCACGGTGGTCCGCCGAGAGCAGTTTCAAGCATTTCGAGCCCCAGCCCTCTACGTCCGGCCATACTTGAACCAATGCATTCATTAATGATCGTAACACGTTGATCTAAAGAGGCATGAGTACCGGATAGATACGGTTGGAAAAACCTCTTTATCTTATTTCGAGCCGAATCATAATTATTGCTCGCGCTTTCTTGGTCTGCGATACAGATTAAGAGCTTAATGCATCGTTCAAAGTATTTCGATTCATATGCAAGTAACTGCAACAATTTGATAATTGCTGTTCGTTGTGGGTTGTAGCGTGATTTAATATGCTCAAAATTAGACGTAACAAGCATTTCTTCAATCCGCTCAAGCAAAGCTCCAGGGGCAACTGGAGCGACATAATTAAGTATTCGTGTCGATACATCATCCAGGTTTACTATCTGCCCAAGCAGCCCTTCAGGGTGCAACCAAGCTTTAACGATCTCTTTAGCCACAGCATGGTCGTGTAGCAGTCCCAACCTGTGTGCGAACGACATCAATAAGCGTGGCCGCTCCGGAGCTTCAAAGGTCGCCCTAAGTTGATAAACCGGAATACTATTAAGTGCAGATGCTGCCAGCTTGTTAGCAATGGCATGGGGAAGGATGGCTCTCCAGTGGGATCTTTTCTGAACGACGTGACGTTCCATTAACTTCGTAGCAGCTTTGAATAACTGGATTTTGGGATACCCAGAGAGCGCACCCAATATTTCCAGTTCATCGGTAGCGGCATCTGGACTGGATACCGAGAACGAATACACCAGTGACAATATTTCAGCCTGCTCCCGTAAATGGCCGTCGGGATGATTACGTTGTTCAAACAAGCGATTAAACAACTGCGCATCTGAAAGTAGGGCTAAACTCTCACCTTCCTCCACTCTCTCTGCTATAGCCAAAGCAACTCTTGCATTACCATCTGCAAACTCAGCAATCCGACGGGCATTATTCTGACCAATAGAAGGGAAACGACGAATAAGAAGTTGCTCTGCCACTTCCGGACCGTCTGTCTCAATGTGGATAACCTCAGTTGTCTGTGGTTTGTCATCCCTGATGTCGTACTCGATCGTGATGAGACTTACTTCTTTTCCTGCGGCTGATACCTTGCTTGCAAGCGAAGCATGGAGTTCTGATGGGCAATTATCAAGGATCATAATTGCTCGTCGGTCCTCAGCGATCAACTTATCAAGCATTGCTGTAGCAGACGGTACTGGCTCAGAGCCAGTATCAACATAAATAGCTACTGTCCGGTCAAGCGCATCTGTTCCAACAGTTTCATCAAAGAGCGCCTGAACGATCCGAGTCTTCCCGACACCAGACAACCCTGTAATACGAACCGCCTTATTCGTCGAACGGATAAGTGCTCGCATTGGGCTAATTGCTTCATCAATTTTGAGTTTTTGTCCCTTTCCCGACGGTAAAGTAATGGTTACGCCTGGGACTGAGATTAAAGTGTCTGTAACACCTTGTGGCGGATTGCTCCAAGCTCCGTAGGGTTGCCAGCCGGAATACCCTTGTCCAAGTTTCCCTTTTACCCACAGCATGACTGAAGGGTGTTGGCGCAACCATTGAATGAGTTTGGAACGGTCGTAGAAATCAAGATGAAGACTGCTTTCGTTAGGATCGTCTTTTACCGCATCCCGCATTGCTTTGAGACGAACCGTCTTTCCTGACGGCGAGCAATCATCGCCCAAGCTGACAATGATATAGCTGCCTTGCTTTCTGGCTTGTTCAGAAATGGTCGATGAAAGTGCTTTGCCGGTGCCCATCTCTTTCTCGATTGCAATCTTTGGCATCCTATGTTTCTTTGCCTGAAAGACCGTATCAGGCCTTACAAGAAAGCCAGCATCCAGTTGCTCAACTGGAACCTGAATATGGATATCAATTCCTCCGTCAGGGGCAGTGATTGAACCAGACCAATTTACACATGCTGGGCTATGGCCATGCATTGCCACTTCAGCTTCCGCTAATCGAGCAATCAGCTCTTCTAGCTGAGTATCGGAGAGCCGAAGTAATTCGTCTTTTTCAATGTCAAAGATTGCCACGCCTTCACCTTAATAAAAAATTTCTGTCATGGTTCAAACACTATGGGTACTTATTAGTCCGTTCATCGCTCTTAAGAGCAAGTAAGTATTGTTTGAGTTTTTTCGCTTTGCTGGGATGGAACTAGGCGAATAAATGAGCCTGGCCCAATGTTTGTGCATAAGGGTCTTTATCGAACTCGATTATTTCGCCCCTTTGATAGTGCAACGGCGAGCGTAGCTGTATCACGGTATACTCACTACAACGGCGCACGATAACCCCGAGAATTTATCCCGAGCTGAGTGTGCACGGCACTGTAAAAACACATAAAAGCCGCCATTAAAACGGACCTTTTGTCACGTATGTTAAAGCCCGCGTACGGTGTCACCCTCATCATGCTGACGGCTTAAATTTGGGCATGTAAGAAAACCTGGCCATGGTGCTTTTCCTCCAAACAAATGCTCCATTCGTTTGTTGCTAGGCTTCTGGAAACGGGAATTCAGCTTCGACAAAACAGTAGGCCAGTATTGCTGAAAAATATCTCCGTTATCAGTGTGTTCATGCCTGATTGCCAAGAATCTTTCATCGACGACTTGCAAAAATATAACTGAAGCACACCAGAAAGATTCTGCGGAGGACGCCTGCTGCATCAATTTGAACCAGTGACGCGTCCATAAATGACGCTGATAGGAGTCACTGGCACTTTTGAAGGACTTTTGGAGAAGGCCCGAATACGTGTTTGCTTTGAGCGTGTCGTCTGAAAGCTCATTCTGACCTAAATACCCCGCCATCATGATGCCCCTGGCTTGGAGCACAGGCCAGGATGAGTTACAACACTTCCGAGTGTATTGCAGTAATTTTTCACTCTGCTGACAGAACAGGGCTGCCCAAACCTCATGGGCAAGCCGATTGTTATTTTCCGCTAGAGCTAATCGACGCAAGCGCAATGCCTCAATCTCAGGGCTGTCGAACGAAGACCAGACCGCAACAGCACACAGATCAAGCTCGGCCTCGGTAAACACAACGCGACAGAAAGGAACAACGTGGTCAAGTCGTTCAAAAAGACGAACTGACACTTCCGGATGCTGAGCCGAGATGACCTGTGCAAGTGTTAGTCCTATATGTCTGACCAGGTGAAGAACATCCACATTTTTGTTTTCAAGGAACAGATTTGCCCATGCAAGTGAACGCTCAGGTTCAGCTCTCACCAGAGCTGCAATGTCGTCAGGATAATAATGGTTAGTCAGATCAGATAGATTTAGTTTGGCAAGTACATCTTTGATGTCATGGTAATTATGTTGAATACGTTGCTGTTGCTTTTCGAAGTTATCCATCTCCTGAAGTGCCATTAGTGATCTCATGTCCTCACCTTCCTCTCGCTTAGGAACGGCAACTTCACTAAGATGGTGAAATGTATAAGCCCTGTCGTCTGTCGACCTCAGAAGCAGTTTAAGCTGCAGGGCCCCCACATCAACTGCCTGCTGAAAGGCATTGTTCAAGAGTTCGTCAAAATACTGCGCAGCATCCGCGGCGATTTCTCCGTTATAAATGCCTGCCAATTGAGCAATATGGGAATAGGTTAAGTGCGTTCTCCCTTCTTCCCATCCGATGATGTTTTGATTAATTGCCTTGAGCAGCAAGGCTGAGCAGTGCCACTGCTCGTACTGATCGGATGATGTGATTGATTCAGACATCACGATCTCGGCACTGCAACGTAACGCAATCGGGTCATTCACGTTTATCAGCATCTTCAGCGTAAGATGTCGGACGCTTTGCGATGCACTACTGAGCAGTTGCGGAAGGGTATTCATGAGTCTCGCAGGTAACGGGCCAGTCTTAGGATGAAACAGTAACGATGTTAGCTGCTCATCTGTATCGCCATTAGCTAACGCCGCAAGTACATTGTTTTCAGTATCCTGCCAGTCCAGTGTTTTTAAGCTGTCACTGAGCGACATAATAAGTTTATCTCCATAGCGGAGTGTACTTAAAACGGAGATTTGTTCTTTAACACTCAATTGATGAAAAGCCAGAATCAATTGGAACTGCTGCATCAGTTCCGATTCCCCGCCCAGAGATGACCATGCTGACCGATCGTCTTTGGTGCTGCTGGTCACTCGTCTTACGAGTTTTCTTGCGATATCAGGAGTTATTAATGCCCTATGCGGTAAGAGTGCAAAAATACCCTGTCGTAGTGGGAGGCCGCTTCGGCACAGAATATCTTCAGCAAGTTTGAGGTGATTATCGATAGCTACCTGCGGTTGGTAACGGGCAAGAGAGGTGGTTGCCCCCGAAAAGAATGTTTCTTGATAACCGACGCCGAAGGAATTGAAGAGCTTGCTTACATCCAATTTGCTGTGTTTATCTGCCGTTTGGCTGACATTGCTGGATTCTGGATTAGCCGGATTACAAGGGTCAGCTTCACACCATGATTCATTGATATGCCAACCTTTGATGGCCGAACTATTGTCACGTAACTGGTGTGCAAGTATCTCGGCGAGTTGCGCATCGTCAGAATTCCCTGTCGCCATCAAAAGATTAATAGCCGTCCATTTACCTGTACGTGAACTTTTGTCATGTACAAAAAATGTCCATTTATCCCGCAGGTGGGAACGGACGTTTTGCCAGTCAATTGAGTTAAACGCGATCAAGTCGCGGAATGTCTGCCAGGGAACGCCATAATCCAAGTTTAGATTAGAAGCAAAATTCCATTTAACTAACGCATTAATATGCGGCATTAAAGCCTTTCCTGCAAAAAGCTTCATTGCTAGTGAATGCAGTGCCGATAAACTATCTGTGTCTTTTAAGACTAATGTTCTGAAAATTTCTTTTTCTTCAGGCGACAATAGGCCAATTTTATGCTCACGTTCTTTTTGCCGTTTTTCAATTTCAGCCTGTATGTCAGCATCATGCTGGACGACCTCTACTGACGATAGAGGGAGATGAGTTGGACTCCACCCAAGCCAGTTAGTAGCTGCTGCCAAAATTTTTTCCGCAGAAGATGTGTGTCGGGAGGCGTGCAGGAGAGCATATTCAATCCAGTAATGTTGCGGGAGATTGATATCACGTAGTGCAAGATGTTCACAGGCATTGATGAATATTTCAGGCCGACGTCGCGCTAAAGCCATAAATGCAGAGGTAAGCAGCGCGTCGGGATTTTGCAGTCCGGCAAAACTGACTAGAATGGCAACGCCGGTTGCAATAGGATGCTGCCTTTCCAGGCTGGCAATAGTGAGGGCTGCAAAGAGGGTATCCGACGTCTTATCAAGCGCGATAACGGGCTCGACGAGGGAGGCCATTACCTCATCAAGATCTTTATGGTTTCTGGCTGCTTTATTGACAATATCAAGAATAGCCAGCCCAAGAGCCAGGCTAAGTCCTTCAGGATGAATACGATAGCGCGTTGTGTCTTCTGGCAAGGGGTAAAAAAACGCCCGTCAATAACGGCCTGCAACCCCCTTCAAAAACACCGTTAAGTTCAGCATCGAAAATATCAATATCTTCATTATCTTTGATTTCGCTCCGTTCAAGCACCTTCTTTCCGAACGAACGCAGCTCATTGCTGAACAGCTCTGCAGAGACGTCATAACTATCTCGTTGGCTGGCTTTAATGTGCTCAAACAGCATCAACGATACACTTAGTTCTGCTAAATCATGCAATTGTTCTGCACTGAACAGTTCCAATGCAATTCCAAGCATGCGTGGATTAAGCAGGCTGGTTGCAACGCTCACACTGAGTTTTCTTCCTGCAATGCTGATATGGCGTAAAGCGAGTATTGTGTCCCGTTCTTCTGGGGACCATTCCGGGACTGGCCTTTTTATAATGGGTGTCGCCAGTCTGGATTCAACATTTTGAGTAAAATAATGCTGTCTGGACGTCACAATCAATTTACCACCCAGACACTGAAGGAATTCACTCAGCTTGTCGATGAGCTGTGCCCAGCGGATAGCTGGACGTTGGTTTATACCGTCAAGTATGATAATCATTCCATATGTGGGGCGCTTTGAACTATCACACCACGTCCTGAATTGTTCTTGCCAGAATTTAGTATGAACAGACCCATCCCCCTGACAGCTATGACACAGGGCGTTGATGATTACAGCAGTGATATCATTACACGGTTCCTCTATGTCTTCGGCCCGAATAAACGCTGTAAGCGGCTTTACAGGAACTGACAACCAGTGTTGTGCTACTAGCCATGATTTACCATTACCCTCTGCTCCTGTTACGACGATTACGCCGCCATCAGGTAAGGCTGATAGAGTGTCGGAAAATTGTTTAATGAGTGCAGTGCGTTTAAGCACCACTCCTGAATCACCCGGACATAGCACTTGCCCAAGCCTTGTTTTTGACCGGATTTTATTTGACAGTGTTTCAGTCAACCATTTTTCATTAACAGAGCAGAGTTGCTGGATTGAGAGTATTTGTTCAGGAAAAAGTTGTCGATTTAACGCTTCGAAACGTTCATGCATTGTCTGAGAATGCATTCTCATCAATATGCCTAACTCCGGATCCTTAAGCCCGCTGAGCGTACCTTCAGTAATGGCCGTGACGGCCTGATTTATAATATCTTTTGCTCTGTTTTCGGTTTCCCCTGTTTTAGCTATGTAGCTTTCAATTAACGCCTGCTCACTCTCAAGGGGATGCCTACTACTGGTTAATTTATGTATGGCTAGGTGTTTGAGATGCTCCTGAACCTCACCAACATTGAGCCACTCATTGATGTGAGGTAGCGAAAATGTTTCTGTGATGACGATCTTACTCTCCAGTAGTGAAACCCAGCGCTTCCAGGTCGGCTGTGATGCTGAAGGTTCTACGCCAAGATGCACTAGTGTTTTTTCCATAACACTGTAGAGTGAATGTTTTTCTTGTTCAGGGTGCGTCAGAGCCTTCCGTTCTGCTAATGGACGTTTAATCTGAGCCCAGATGCCTTTGCCCATTGATAAAAACGGGCGAATTAAAACAGAAACAGACAACTCCACGTCCTTATGCTCCTTAGATGAAAAAGTCCACCGAACAGATGGCGATACTGGGTATTTAAGCGTATCGAATCTGTCGGGGTAAATGTGCACTTCATGACGTTTAAGCTGACGCGCCATCCTGCTTTTGCTGTGCTGAATTTCTGCGTCTGACATTGGTTGTCGCAAAATCACATAAGTCTTTGTACAAAAAAACATTAGCAAATAGATCGTTGCACTATACAGCGTTCATACTTTTAATTACTCCTGCACTATAGAGTAACATTTGCTCCTGATTCTTACCGGATGGAAATATAAAGTTTTACCAATATCATCCCAAAAGCTTGAACTGAACTCAGTTTAATTTAGTCACACAACCAACCGCATTCCCTTTATCCCACCTTCAATCATATTTCCGTGATCAGCAGCCATAACGAAGTCAGCCCACCATTGCTTCATTGGACGACGCTGCTCCAGGTAATCGCTACGATTATAGGCACGACGTACCTCATTTTTGTCCACATGAGCAAGTGCTGCTTCAATGACATCAGGTGGAAATCCTTCCTCATTGAGTGCCGTACTGGCCATAGAACGTAAGCCGTGTGAAACGAGAACGCCTCCTAAGCCAGCACGCTTGAGTGCTGCATTCACTGTTTGGCTGTTCATCGGCTGGGTTGGTTTGATGCGACTGGGAAAGATAAATTCTCGGCCACCACTGAGAGACTTCATCATTTCCAGAATAGCGAGAGCTCCATCAGATAATGGAACCGTATGGTCCCGGTTCATCTTCATTCGAGCAGCAGGAATTTTCCATTCGTTAGCATCAAAATCGATCTCATCCCATCGAGCTTCAGCGGCTTCAACAGGGCGGGTAATGGTGAGAAGCTGCCACATGAACAGGCATCGTGTGGACAGGCTGATACTTGCCGTGCGCATAGTCTGCATTAGTTGTGGAAGTTGATCCGGGCGGATACTTGGCATGTTTTCTTCTGCGGCATTCTCGAATGCCTTGTCAATATTGACACTAGGAACAGTATCAATCAGCCCTGTGTTCTGGGCATAGATCATGACCTCATTGATGCGCTGGCACAGGCGACGAATAGTTTCCAATGCTCCGCGAGCCTGAACAGGTTGAATTGCTTGGACCAGAGTATGTGCTTTAATATCTGTGACGCTCATATCGCCAATCGCCGGTAAAACATCCCTTTCTAGCGATCGCCAGATATCCTCTGCATAGTCCTCGGTCACACTGGCTTTCTTCACATTCCACCATCGTTCAGCTACGAGTTGGAAAGTATTGGTTTTAGCTTCAAGCGAACTGCGAAGCTGTTCTTGCTGATGTTCCTGTGGATCGATTTGTTTCGCCAAGAGAGAGCGAGACTCTGCCCGATAGCTTCTGGCATCGGCTAGGGTAACTGACGGGTAAGGACCTATGCTCTTCTTCGCACGTTTCTTGGTGACAGGGCGAATGTAGCGAAACTGCCAGATTTTACTCCCGCTGGATTTGATGAGCAGCTCAAGACCATCTCCATCATAGAGAACATAGTCCGCTTCTTTGGGTTTGGCGGACTCGATTTCTTTAACGGATAAAGGTTTGGTTTGTCTTGCCATTGCAGGGTTTCCATAGTTTTAGGCACCTCAAAAACAATAATGCTTTACGAGGTGCCTAACAAGGTGCCTAAAAGGTTCGGATTTAATTAGTTTGCTTCAGACTTCGCGGGACAAATTGAGGGCACAAAAAAGCCCACAGGGCTTGCGCCGTGCGGGCTCTTAGGACTTCATCGGATGACTCTGGTAATCACCGATGGAGAATTTTGGTGGAGCTGGGGGGATTTGAACCCCCGTCCGAAATTACTACACCGTCGGCACTACATGCTTAGTCCAATCTTTACATTCGCCGGTCAGCTGCGGATGGACACGCCACTAACAAACTAGCCTGATTAGATTTAACACTTCAGCCCCAGGCAGGACCTCCATGCGATCTCTTTTGGTTTTGACCTCTCTTGATCCCCGTCTTAAGAGCGGAAGCTAGGGAGAGAGGGCTCTAGGCAGGTTATTAAGCTGCTAGTGCGTAGTTTTCGTCGTTTGCGACTATTTTTTTGCGGCTTTTTACGAGGCAAACCGCCCCTCGGCATGCTCCTAGGGCTTCGCGAATCCCGTCGAATCCAGAATCAGCCCCAAGTAACTTTGTGCAGTATACCAGAAGTATATCCTGTTAAGCCAGCGGCTTAACGATTGGCATGCTTCATGATACGGGCTTTCGCCGTCTGCCATTCACGATCTTTGATGTCATCGCGCTTATCGTGTTCTTTCTTACCTTTGGCTACACCAATCCTCACTTTGCTCCAGGCATCTTTCCAATACATGGAGAGAGCGACCAGGGTGTAACCATCACGGTTTACACGGCCAATCAGTGAGTCTAATTCACGTTTTTTCAGCAGTAGTTTACGGGAACGTGTTGGATCGCAGACAACATGAGTTGAAGCAACGTTCAGAGGCGAAATGGTAGCGCCAAACAGGTAGGCTTCACCGTCACGGAACATCACATAACTGTCGCTGATGTTAGCTTTGCCAGCACGCAGTGATTTTACTTCCCAACCTTGCAGCACCAGGCCCGCCTCGATCTCTTCTTCGATGAAGTATTCGAAACGTGCCCGCTTGTTTTGTGCGATGGTTGTGGAACCGGGTTTGTGTGCTTTTTTCTTTGTCATAGTCCGGTCATTATACTGGATGCCGCCGTGAAAGAAATCCTTTCCCGCTCAGCACCTGCGCAATTTCTCGGTTTTTCGATCTGCTTTAGGCCTAGCAGATTTTTTGTCTGACGATAGATAAATGGTATTATCTGTACGTTTTATGTCTCACAGGAAATGATATGCCCCAGATCAGTCGATCTGCATTAGTGCCTTTTAGCGCCGAGCAGATGTATCAGTTGGTTAATGATGTTCATTCTTACCCCGATTTTCTGCCTGGTTGTACCGGCAGCCGGGTGATTACCGCTTCCCAAAATGAAATGACCGCAGCGGTTGAGGTGGCGAAAGCCGGTATCAGCAAAACCTTTACCACGCGCAATACGTTGCTGGATAACCAAAGCATCAATATGCAACTGGTGGATGGCCCATTCCGCAAGCTGATGGGGGGTGGCAGTTCACCGCGTTAAGCCCAGAGGCATGTAAGGTTGAATTGCATCTGGATTTTGAATTCACCAACAAGCTGATTGAATTGGCCTTCGGGAAAGTATTCAAAGAGCTGGCTGGTAGTATGGTGCAAGCTTTCACCCAGCGGGCAAAAGAGGTTTACAGTGTCTGAAATACGCGTTGAAGTTGTCTACGCGTTGCCGGAACGCCAATATGTTCGCAAAGTGACGCTGGAACCAGGCAGCACCGTTGAACAGGCTATCCAGGCTTCAGGATTGTTAGAGCTTCGTGGGGTTATCGATTTAACCAGCAACAAGGTGGGCATTTATAGTCGGCCTGCCAAGCTGGGCGATGTGCTTAATGATGGTGACCGGGTGGAGATTTACCGGCCATTGATTGCTGACCCTAAAGAGTTGCGCCGCCAACGGGCGGAGAAGGCAAAAAATAGGCGCTGAGTGCGCCTTATTTTTTAACAGAATACTCACTCCGAGTTGCAGCCTGTCACTGTCGTGAAGAGTCTCGCTCCCCCCACGGGCCGGATGAGCGTTCCGGCACGGCTTACTGAGTTAACGCCGGTTTATTCTGCATATCCGTCAATACACCCGAGCTGTCAAACGTCAGCGTCAGCGTTTGCTGCGTGATCTTCTCGTGGCCCGGTTCTTGGCGGAACACGTAGAACCACGTCTGGGTGCCAAACGGATCCTGCATCATCGGTGTGCCCAATGTGTAAGCAACCTGTTGTTGCGTCATTCCTTTGTGGATTTTTGCCACGTCGGTTGGTGTCAGGTAGTTACCCTGGTTGATATCAGGCCGGTAAACTACCTTTTGAAAAGTAGAACAGCCTGCGGTCAGCATCACAAGAACCACAGCGGCAGCTGTCAGCATTTTACAGCGCATAGTAATCACATTCCTTTCAGGGCATAGGATGCCGATGATAATAGACCTTGCGGCAGTTGGGAACCTTTACAGAGTCCCAATATGACCTTAAGAAAGCAAAAAAGTTGAGCTTTTTTATGCAGCAAGCAATTCTTTTGCGTTTGCCAGCGTATTTCTGGTGACCTCACTGCCACCCAGAAGACGCGCCAGCTCTTGCAAACGTGCCCGTTTATCCAATGGCGACATCTGGGTTTCGGTTTCTGTGCCGTCGGTTTGCTTGCTGACAAAGAAGTGCTGATGACCACAACCGGCAACCTGCGGTAGGTGGGTGACACACATGACCTGGGTAGATTCCCCAAGCTGGCGCAGCAGGCGGCCAACGATGGCAGCCGTTGGGCCACTGATGCCTACGTCAACCTCATCGAAGATCAGGGCCGGAGTTTCCATTTTACGCGCGGTGATGACCTGGATCGCCAAAGCGATACGGGAAAGCTCACCACCGGAGGCCACTTTTGCCAGTGGCTGCAACGGCTGGCCTGGGTTGGTGGAAACACAGAACTCCACACGGCTTGCCCCTTCACTGCTCAGGTATTCCGGCTCGAAGCGCACATCAATTTTGAATTTGCCATGTGGCATCGAAAGCGCGTTCATGCTTTCGGTAATCAGCGCCGTCAACTCTGCCGCATAGTGCTGGCGCTTTTGGTGTAATTGTTCGGCCAGCGCCAATGCCTGCTGGTGATGCAGGTTTACGGCTTCGCTCAGATGCTGATGATCGCTTTCCTGCTGGGAAAGCAGTTGCTGTTCATCCAACAGCTGTTGATGAAGGTTGGGCAGCTCTTCAGGCGAAACATGATGCTTGCGTGCCAGGTTGATTTGCCGTGACAGACGCTGTTCCAGTTCATGCAGGCGGTTGGGATCAAGATCCATCCGGTCGGCATAATGGCGCAGTTCATCGCTGGCCTCGCTGATTTGGATTGAGGCTTCTTCAAGCATATCCAGCAGGCCGCTTAACTTCTCGTCCATCCCCACCAGTTCGACCAGCAGATGTTTGGTGCTGTAGAGTTGGCTTAGCATGTTGTGTTCTTCGTTATCGGCCAACAGTTGCAGGGCTTGCTGGCTGATGGTCAACAACTGGCCGCTGTTGGCCAGGCGTTTGTACTCGGTGTCTATCT
This sequence comes from Serratia sp. L9, assembly GCF_050632285.1. Classification (NCBI taxonomy): domain Bacteria; kingdom Pseudomonadati; phylum Pseudomonadota; class Gammaproteobacteria; order Enterobacterales; family Yersiniaceae; genus Serratia; species Serratia sp. L9. The sequence continues at coordinate 2,454,330 of NZ_CP192591.1, forward strand.
GTTCAAACTCACCGGCCTGGGGGGCGAATTCATTTAACTCTTTTAATTGATATTGCAGCAGTTGCTTGCGGGCATCACGTTCGATGGATTGCTGTTGATGATGTGCCAGCTCGCGGCAGCTTTGGTGCCATTGCTGGTAAGCCTGGCGCATTGCTGCCTGCAGGGCCGGTTCGCTGGCATAGGCATCCAGCAGTTGCTTTTGGTGCTCGGGTTTTAACAGCAACTGATGTGCATGCTGGCCGTGGATCTGAATCAGGCGTTGGCCAAGTTCTCGCAATTGGGAAAGCGGGACAGCCGTGCCGTTGATAAAGCCACGGGAGCGGCCATCGGTGCCTACCACGCGGCGTAACAGGCATTCATTGCTGTCATCCAGCTGGTTTTGCTCTAACCATTCTCGGGCTGATGGGGTATCTGCCAGAGAGAACCGGGCACAGATATCGGCACGGGGGCCCCCAGGCGTACCACGCTGCCTTCGGCGCGATTACCGAGACACAGGCCCAACGCATCAATAGCAATCGACTTACCGGCACCGGTTTCACCGGTAATCGCTGTCATACCCGGTTGAAAGTCGATCTCCAACTCACGAACGATGGCAAAATTGCTGATGGTTAATTGCGCCAACATAGGGACCTTCCTGTTTATAAACGCATAACTGTGATTTCATACAGTATAAACTGGTTTTATATACAGTAAAGTGGCTGGAGCCATTTTTAGAACAATTTTTTTGACCAGCCCAATTTTGTGCTCAACGTATTGAAATAGCTGTAATCCTTTGGATGGATAAGATTTAAATGGAAATCACTGCGGCGAATCAGCACCTCTTCGCCTTCCTGAATGGGCAGCGCAATCTGGCTGTCGCAACTGATTTCCAGGTCGCTGCCGATGTGGGAAAACTTTAATCGAATGGTGCTGTTGCCGTTGATGACCAGCGGCCGGGCGGAAAGCGTGTGCGGGAACATGGGAACCAGCGCAATGGCTTCCAGCGAAGGCGTCAGGATTGGTCCGCCAGCGGAAAGAGAATAGGCGGTGGAGCCGGTTGGTGTAGCGATAATCAGGCCATCCGAGCGCTGTGAGAATGCAAAACGATCGTCAATGTAGACTTCGAATTCGATCATATGCGCCACCTTGCCAGGGTGTAACACGACTTCGTTGATCGCTGTGCTGATACGGCATTGCTGATGCTCTTTGTGGACGATAGTTTCCAGCAGGAAGCGCTTTTCGTCGATATACTCGCCTTCCAGCACGTCCGCCAGTTGCTGGAGAGCATTATCCGGGTCCAGATCGGTGAGGAAGCCCAAATTACCGCGGTTAACTCCGATGACCTTGATGTCATAACGTGCCAATACGCGCGCTGCACCTAACATATTGCCGTCACCGCCGACCACAACAGCCAGGTCGGCTTGTTGGCCGATTTCTGCCAGGCTGCCGGTTACAGCATCTTTCAGGCCAAGATCGTGGGCAATCTGGCGTTCGAGCATCACGGAATAGCCACGGGCGGTCAGCCATTGAAACAGCATCTCATGGGTGGCCAGTGCCGAAGGGTGACGCGGATGGCCGACAATGCCAATACATGCAAATTTTTTATTCATTGCTGTGATTTTCCTCACCAGGGCCGGTTTATGCCCCACATTGTGACCGGTTGACTTGAAACCCCGGTTTTGATCCCCATAATAAGCGAAGTTGCGAGATTAATGCTAAAACGCGGAGATATTCATGAGTAGTAAAGAACAGAAGACGCCAAACGAGCAAGTCTCGGAAGAGATGGAACAGCAAGCACAGCGCGAGGAAGCCATGCCGGAGATGGCGGAAGGTGTCGATCTGCGCGATGAACGCATTGCTGAGTTGGAAACCCAACTGGCTGAAGCTCAGCAACGCGAGCGTGATAGCCTGCTACGTGCCAAAGCTGAGATGGAAAACGTGCGCCGCCGCAGTGAAATGGATGTTGAGAAGGCGCACAAGTTTGCGCTGGAAAAATTCGCTGGTGATTTGCTGCCGGTGATTGACAACCTGGAACGCGCACTGGAAATGGCAGACAGGAACAACCCGGACCTGGTCGCGATGATCGAAGGGATTGAACTGACACTCAAGTCACTGCTGGATGCGGTACGCAAGTATGGCATTGAAGTGGTTGGTGACCTCAATGTGCCATTCAACCCGGACGTTCATCAGGCGATGAGCATGATGGAATCTGCCGATCTTCAGCCGAATCATGTGATGATGGTGATGCAGAAGGGCTACCAGCTGAATGGCCGCCTGTTGCGCCCGGCGATGGTAGCGGTTTCCAAAGCTAAATCCTGATAGATTCAGTGAAGAAAAGGCACCTGCGGGTGCCTTTTTTACGCCTGTATCATTCCTGCGGCAGGTGTGGCACCCAGTCAATCGGCGCCAGACCTTGCTGTTCGAGCAGTTGGTTGGCCTGGGAGAAGTGATGGCAACCAAGGAAACCGCGATGAGCAGAGAGTGGCGAAGGGTGTGGCGCTTTCAGCACATGGTGGCGCTGGCGATCGATAAAATTGCCTTTCTTCTGCGCATGGGAACCCCACAGCAGGAACACCACGCCTTCGCGGTTTTCGTTCAAGGCGGCAATGACCCGATCGGTAAAGGTTTCCCAGCCTAGATTGGCGTGAGAGTGTGCCCGGCCCGCTTCAACGGTTAATACGGTATTGAGCAACAGCACGCCTTGCTCGGCCCAGCTTTGCAGGCAGCCATGTGTAGGGCGCTCGAAACCGGGGATATCCGTGACCAGCTCTTTATACATATTGACCAGCGAAGGCGGTGCCGGGATGCCAGGGCGGACGGAGAATGACAGGCCGTGAGCCTGATTTGGGCCGTGATAAGGATCCTGGCCGAGGATCACCACTTTGACGTCTGCCAATTCGGTATAACGGAAGGCATTGAAAACATCTTTCTGCGGTGGATAAATGGTCTTACCGGCCTGGCGCTCGTTGGCAACAAAGGCGAGCGTATCATGAAAATAGGGCTGTTCTTTCTCCTTGCCGATGACGTCATGCCAGGTGAGGGAGGTGGACATAAACGCTCTCCTTTGTTTTCGTTAGCAATTCATTTCCCCTAGCTTACCGTTAACCTTGGTTTGGTGGAACCCGCAATTGCGATCGATTAAAGGAACTGTCAGCAGGAAAAATACAAATATTTTTGATAATTTACAAAAATAATTTTATCAGCGCTACAGCGTAAAATTGATATAAAACATAAATTTGCCTTTTCGGCTCACGGACCTACCCCGTAAAAATTGATTTTAGTCAAAGAATTGACCCGTTCAGGCTGGTATACAGAACAACAAGACAACATTGGTTTTACCAAATGGCCGGAACCCGGATCGAGTTTTCGGCGAAGTAGAAATTTTTCTCCCCTATTACGGAGGCAACAAAATGATTACTGGTATTCAAATCACTAAAGCGAACAATCAGGCACTGGTGAACTCTTTCTGGCTGCTGGATGAAGAAAAATCAGAAGCTCGTTGCGTTTGTGCCAAAGCAGATTATGCAGAAGATCAGATCGTTCCTGTCAGCGAATTGGGCCAGATCGAGTACCGTGAAGTGCCGATGGAAATGCAACCTACCGTGCGTGTAGAAGGTGGCCAACACCTGAATGTGAACGTGCTGCGTCGCGAAACCTTGGAAGATGCGGTCAAGAATCCGGAAAAATACCCGCAGCTGACTATTCGTGTATCTGGCTATGCAGTGCGTTTCAACTCACTGACCCCAGAACAGCAACGTGACGTTATTGCACGTACCTTTACCGAAAGCCTGTAATTTAAGGCTGAGTTTACAAGGGAGCTTCGGCTCCCTTGGTGGTTTCTGTCCAGGCAGAAATCAGATTTAGATCACAATACCCGCCAAAGATAATCATTCCCATTACAGAACTCATCCGACCTGCCGATAGCTACATCAGCCCCATTTGGGGGCGTTGATGATTTAGCCTGCCGACCAGGAGCCTGCATGAGTTTGCCTTTGAGTTTCACTTCGGCGATAGCGCCCACCCTTACTGCGCCCACTTTGGCTCGCCCGCCTCAGGATGCGATAAAACCGCCACAAACCAACGAGCCGCAGGTCACCCACGTTGCCTCCTACGTTTTCTCGGAAAATAGCCGTAATACACAAAACCTGTTGAACTCCCTGACCAGAGATCTCTCTTCCTCGGCACCTTTGTCTGCAAAACAGCCGATGACTCGTGGGCAACAGCCTCAGCAGGGCGATTACTCCCTGGCGCTACTGGCCAAGGATGTTTACAGCCTGATGGGGCAGGGATCCGAGGGTTTTTCGCGTTTAAGCGACCAGGCTTTGCTGGGTTTTGGTATTGATCCTGCGGGGATGCTGGATCCCGCGTCTGGTTTCCAGGCCGGTATTTATACGGATGAGCAGCATTACGTGCTGGCTTTCGCTGGCACCAATGATATGCGCGATTGGCTGAGCAATGTGCGCCAGGCTACGGGTTACGAAGATATGCAGTACAATCATGCCGTGGCGCTGGCCAAAAGCGCCAAGGCTGCATTTGGTGACGCGTTGATGATCACCGGCCATTCATTAGGTGGCGGGTTGGCGGCAACGGCGGCATTGGCTACCGGCACGCTGGCGGTGACCTTTAATGCCGCAGGGGTCTCCGATCATACTTTGAACCGTTTTGGCATTAACCCGGCTGCGGCAAAACAGGATGCGGAGTCTGGTGGGATCCGCCGCTACAGTGAACAATACGACATGCTGACGGGAGCGCAGGAGTCAACTTCGCTGCTCCCGGATGCCATTGGGCATAAAATAACGCTCGTCAATAACGATACCTTGAGCGGTATTGATGACTGGCGGCCCAGCAAACATCTGGATCGCAGCCTGACGGCACACGGTATCGATAAAGTGATCGGTTCTATGTTGGAACAGAAACCATGGGAGACCAGGGCCAATGCCTGAAAGGCAGCGCAGCGGCCGGTGGATAACGGCTGTAATGCTGTCTCTGATTGGGATCGCCGGGTTATTGATGGTAGCCAAGGAACATTATATGGAACAGCAAGCTTCGCCATTCGCGGGTACCGATATTCTGAATCTGTCGCAGGCAGTGGCTGAAGGGGATGTCTGGCAGATTAGCCAGCAGGCAAATCCGGAACGGCTTAGCGTGCGGGGAGACTTGCAGATAACCCTGTTGCAATGGGCGATCCTGCGCCAGCAGCCGGGCAGCGTTCAGGCCTTGATGCAGGCAGGGGCGGATATTAGCCAGCCCGGTATGGCGGGTAACAGCGCCTTGCATACGGCAGCGATGATCGAGGACCCGCAATATTTACGGCTGTTATTGCAACAGGCGCCGCCGGTGAATGTGCGTAACCCAATCACGGGAGCTACCCCCTGGCAGGGGCGGCGTTGGCTGGGCGGGAAGAACAACTGCGGATGCTGCTGAACGCCGGAGCCGATAGCACCTTGAGTGACAGGATCGGGGATACACCTTTGCATCTGGCCGCGAAGATCAATGCCCCAGCATTGGCGTTGATCCTGCTGCAATCGGGTGCGGATGCCAAAGCGCATAATCAGCAAGGGAAAACGTTCCAGTATTATTTTGCCCAGACGCCTGCACATTTGCAAAATAGCGAGTTGCGTGAGCATTACCGCCTGTTAGATGCCTGGCTCAAGGCCCGGCAGTTGGCCGGGCACTACGCCAAACCCTGAAAATAGAAAAACCGCCTGATTAATTAGCACGCTGTTGACCGTGACGCCCCCTCTCCGTGAAGGAGAGGGAACCGTTTAGTGTTAACTGCTGAATGAAGAAGAGGCGGTTTTTTGTGCGGCGGGAATTACTCTGCGTCAGGTTTGGCTTTTGGCTGGCGGCGCTTACCGACGTTTTTCGCGTCGCGATGGCGTACCTTCACCTTGGCCTTCTCTTTATTTTTCAGCTTGTCTTCCACACGTTTGGCCAGCACCTTCTTCGAAGGTTTACCGTTGCTCTTTTCGCTCGGCACCTTGGTGGATGGGCGTAATTCGTCGATCACCCGGGCTTTCAGCGGTTCATTGAGGTAACGGCCTACTTTCCCCAGCAGCAGGTGATCATGTGCTTCTACCAGCGAAATCGCAGTGCCTTTACGCCCGGCACGGCCAGTACGGCCAATGCGGTGCAGATAGGTATCGGCGGTACGCGGCATATCAAAGTTGAACACGTGGGTGATATCCAGAATATCCAACCCGCGTGCGGCAACATCGGTAGCAACCAGCACGTTAACCCGGCCATCCATCATGCGTTTGACCGCTTCGTTACGCTTGGCCTGGACCATTTCCCCTTCGAGATAGCAGGTGTTGATGCCGGCTTCACGCAGCCAGGCAGCCAACTCATGCACGCGCTCGCGTTTACGCACAAAGATCACCGATTTTTGCACGTCCGGTTGTTGCAGCAGGTGAACCAACAGGGCGGTTTTATGCTTCACGTCATCGGCGCGGTAATACCACTGCAGGATTTTTTTACGCTCGCGGCGCGAAGGATCGGCTTCAACTTCTACCGGCTCTTTCAGGATGCGTTCGGCGAATTCGCGGATGGCATCGCCTTCCAGCGTTGCGGAGAACAGCAACGTCTGGGTACGCCAGCGCGTTTCGGCCGAAATGGTTTCGATATCTTGCGCAAAGCCCATATCGAGCATGCGGTCAGCTTCGTCCAGGATCAGGGTTTCTACCGCGCGGCAGTCAAAGTTCTCTTCTTTGATGTATTGCAGCAGGCGCCCGGTGGTGGCAACCACCACGTCCTGGTTTTCGCTAAATACTTCGGCATGGTTCATATAGGCCACACCGCCAGTGATGGTAGCGATATCCAGCGAGGTATGAGCAGCCAATTCACGTGCCTGATCGGCCACCTGCATTGCCAGCTCACGGGTTGGGGTGAGGATCAGCACACGCGGTGGGCCAGATTTCTTACGTGGGAAATCCAGCAGATGCTGTAAAACGGGCAGCAGGAAGGCGGCCGTTTTGCCAGTGCCGGTCGGCGCCGAACCTAATACGTCGCGCCCGTCCATTGCCGGCGGGATCGCTTCGGCCTGGATAGCGGTAGGGCGATCGTAGCCTTTATCACGCAGCGCGGTGATCAGGCGTTCATCGAGTTCGAGTTCGGAAAAATTGGTTGCTGTCATGGTCTACCTCTACTTGGGGCGCCGATTATAGACGGGTTGGCCGCTGGGTTCACCCTTTTTAAGGAAAGCATCTCTTTTACCCTAAATCAGATTGCCTTATGCTACGCCAGTTTTGTCAGCTGGTGGCCATTGTGAGTAATCAATCTAAAACTAAATCGACCCCGCGCCGTGGGGGTTTTACCTTTAAACAATTCTTTGTCGCTCACGATCGATGTGCCATGAAAGTGGGCACCGATGCCGTCATGCTCGGTGCCTGGGTGGGGGTAGGGCAGGTGCAGAGGGTGCTGGATGTTGGTTGCGGCAGCGGGTTGATTGCGCTGATGCTGGCACAGAGAACGGCTGGTGAAGTTGCCATCGATGCCGTTGAGCTTGATAGCGATGCCGCCGCACAGGCTCGCGATAACGTGCTGGAATCACCTTGGCCGGAAAAGGTCCGGGTACATACCCAGGATATCCACCATTTTGCTCAGCAGCATACGCATTGCTACGATCTTATTGTCAGTAATCCTCCCTATTTTGAACCTGCGGTGGCTTGCCGCGATCTGGCTCGCACCAATGCCCGCTATACGGAAACCCTGACTCATGATGTCTTGCTGGATTGCGCTGAACGTTTGATAACGGCGGAGGGTAATTTCTGCGTGGTACTGCCTTATGATATTGGCGAAGCTTTTGAAGTGAATGCCCACCAACGTTGCTGGTATACCGCGCGGCGGCTTAATATCAGCGATCGGGCCGATACCCACAAGCATCGCATGATGTTGGCGTTGGCCCGCAGGCCGGTGGCAAAAAAGGAAGCAGAGTTAGCGATAAAACGGGCGGATGGCAGCTACACCACGGAGTTCCGCCAGTTAATTACCGATTTCTACCTCAATTATTGAGGTAAGACCCCTTTCAGCAAGAAATGGGCAGCGTTCAAGGTTGCAGAATAGTGGGTTTGGGTTCCGACAACATATCTGGGTAGTCCAGCGTGTAATGCAGCCCACGGCTTTCTTTACGCTGCATCGCACTGCGGACAATCAGTTCCGCCACCTGTACCAGATTGCGTAATTCCAGCAGGTTGTTGGAAATACGGAAGTTGGCGTAATACTCGTCGATCTCCTGCTGTAGCATATTGATGCGGCGCAGCGCACGCTCCAGCCGTTTGGTGGTGCGCACAATGCCGACGTAATCCCACATAAACAGCCGTAGTTCGTGCCAGTTGTGCTGGATCACCACGCGTTCGTCCGAGTCATCCACCCGGCTTTCATCCCACTGCGGCAACTGTTTGGCCAGTTTAATGGCTGGCAGGCGTGTCAGAATATCCTCTGCGGCAGACCACCCGTAAACCAGGCATTCCAACAGCGAATTGGATGCCATGCGGTTGGCGCCGTGCAGGCCGGTGTAGCTTACTTCACCGATAGCGTACAAACCGTCCAGGTCGGTACGGCCATGCTGATCGACCATCACCCCGCCACAGGTATAATGTGCTGCCGGGACGATCGGTATCGGCTGCCTGGTCAGATCAAACCCTAGCGTCAGCAGTTTTTCATAGATCATCGGGAAGTGCTGGGTAATGAATTCTGCCGGTTTGTGGCTGATATCCAGATACATGCAATCGGCACCCAGGCGCTTCATTTCGTGGTCAATGGCCCGGGCGACGATATCGCGTGGCGCCAACTCACCGCGTTGGTCAAAGTCTGGCATAAAGCGGCTGCCATCCGGGCGTTTCAGGTGCGCACCTTCGCCACGCAGCGCTTCAGTCAGCAGGAAGTTACGTGCCTGGGGGTGGAACAGGCAGGTTGGATGGAACTGGTTGAACTCCAGGTTGGCGACCCGGCATCCAGCCCGCCATGCCATGGCGATGCCATCACCTGAGGAGATATCCGGGTTGGTGGTGTATTGATAAACCTTGGCAGCTCCACCGGTGGCCAGCACCACGGTTTTGGCACGGTAGGTTTCTACCTGTTCCAGCTTACGATTCCAGACGTAAGCGCCCACGACGCGTTTGGTCCCCGGTAGCCCGATTTTATTTGAGGTGATCAGGTCTACTGCGTTGCGGCGCTCCATCACACAAATATTGGGGTGAGTGCTTGCTTTAGCTACGAGGGTAGTCTCTACTTCTTTACCTGTTGCGTCGGCGGCGTGCAGAATACGGCGATGACTGTGGCCACCTTCTCGCGTCAGGTGATAGCGTTCCTCACCTTTTGAATTGGTCTCGGTGTCGAACAACACGCCCTGATCGATAAGCCACTGCACGCAGTGGCGCGCGTTTCCGGCGATAAACTCGACAGCGTCTTTATCGCACAGCCCTGCACCGGCGATTAAAGTGTCATCAACGTGTGATGTGATACTGTCTGTTTCATCAAATACTGCGGCGATCCCGCCTTGGGCATAAAAGGTGGCGCCTTCGTTAAGTGGGCCTTTACTGAGTACCGTAACCTTGCAATGTTGCGCCAGGCGCAACGCCAGCGATAAGCCCGCAGCACCGCTGCCGACGATCAGTACATCGCTAACATGTTCAGATGATGGATGCATAACGTATGATGTGTGCAGAAGAAGAGTGAAATTCATGTTAGCCTACTTGTCCGGGCAAAAGCCACGGTCAAAGTAACATCAACAGAAAAAACAATGGCAATATGGAACTTCGTGTTTCATATGAACTCCAAGCGAGTGCTTGCTCAGGAAAATAATGTATGGCTGGCGGTACAATTTTACGCGTGGAGACAGATTTGGGGAGAGTTTACCTCGGATGAGCGAGCAGTTAACGGACCAGGTCCTGGTTGAGCGGGTCCAAAAAGGCGATCAGAAATCGTTTAACTTACTGGTGATTCGTTACCAGCATAAAGTGGCGAGTCTTGTGTCGCGCTATGTACCACAGGGCGATGTGCCGGATGTGGTGCAGGAGTCGTTTATTAAAGCTTATCGTGCGCTGGAGTCATTTCGGGGCGATAGCGCCTTTTACACCTGGTTGTATCGGATCGCTGTGAATACAGCAAAGAATTATCTGGTTGCTCAGGGGCGGCGCCCACCATCAAGCGATGTGGATGCCAATGATGCCGAAAACTTCGAAAGTGCAGGCGCACTGAAAGAAATTTCGAACCCTGAGAACTTAATGTTGTCAGAAGAACTGAGACAGATAGTTTTCCGTACTATTGAGTCGCTTCCAGAGGATCTTCGCATGGCGATTACCCTGAGGGAGCTGGATGGTCTAAGCTACGAAGAGATAGCAGCCATCATGGATTGCCCGGTTGGAACCGTACGTTCGCGTATTTTCCGCGCCCGGGAGGCTATCGATAATAAAGTTCAACCGCTGATCCAACGTTAGCGATGGCGGACACTGGAAGGGTACCTAGGCATGCAGAAAGAAAAGCTTTCCGCTCTAATGGATGGTGAAATGCTCGACAATGAGCTGCTGAGTTCATTGGGTAAAGACAAAGCACTTCAGCAAAGCTGGCAGAGCTATCACCTTATCCGTGACACATTACGGGGTGATATCGGACAAGTAATGCATCTCGATATCGCAGATCGTGTTGCTGCTGCACTGGAAAAAGAACCTGCACGTCTGGTTCCTTCGGCAGTTCCCGAGTCCCAACCACAACCTCATACCTGGCAGAAAATGCCGTTCTGGCACAAGGTTCGCCCTTGGGCAAGCCAGATCACGCAAGTGGGCGTTGCCGCTTGTGTATCCCTGGCCGTGATCGTTGGCGTGCAACATTACAATCAGCCAACCGTACAGTCTGGCTCTTTTGAAACGCCAGTGTTCAATACGCTGCCGATCATGGGGCAAGCCTCACCGGTCAGCCTGGGCGTTCCGGCCGACAGTTTCTCTACCGGCAGCGGTCAACAGCAGCAGGTACAGGAACAGCGTAAGCGTATTAATGCCATGCTGCAGGATTATGAGCTGCAACGCCGTTTGCACTCAGATCAACTGCAACTTGAGCAGGGCACACCACAACAGGCCGCAGTTCAGGTTCCTGGAACTCAGTCTTTAGGAATGCAACAGCAGTAATGAAGCAAATCTGGTTATCCGTTTGTCTTTTGACGGGCAGCCTGCTCCATTCAAATATCGCCTCGGCGCAGTCTGCGTCCGGGGCGATATTGCAACAGATGAGCAGTGCCAGCCGTTCACTCAATTATGAACTCGCCTATATCAGCATCAGCAAACAGGGGATAGAGTCGTTTCGCTATCGTCATGTGGTGATTGAAAAACAGCCCTTAGGGCAGTTGCTGCATATGGATGGCCCGCGGCGGGAAGTGCTGCAGCGTGGCGGTGGGATCAGCTATTTCGAGCCTGGCCTGGAGCCCTTTACGCTATCTGGCGATCATATCGTTGATGCCTTGCCTAGCATTGTTTTTGCCGATTTCGATCATCTGGCAAAATATTACGACTTCATTTCCGTTGGGCGCACCCGTATCTCCGATCGGCCGTGTGATGTATTCCGCGTCGTAGCACGAGACGGTTCCCGCTACAGCTATGTTGTCTGGATGGATACTGAAACCAAGCTGCCATTGCGGGTGGATCTGTTAGACCGTGATGGTGAAACGCTGGAACAGTATCGGGTTATTTCGGTCGTGGTGGGCGATGAGGTCAAAAACGTCATGCAAGGGCTGCTCCAGGTCAACTTGCCACCATTATTGACTCTGCCAGCCGCAGAGAATGTCAAACTGAACTGGACTACCAGTTGGTTGCCAGCAGGCGTAAACGAAGTCGCACGCAATCGGCGCAAATTGCCGAATGTGGCAGAACCGGTCGAGTCACGCCTGTTTAGCGATGGTCTGTTCAGTTTCTCTGTCAACATCAGCCCCTCAGGCAGTAATACTGGCCAACAGTTTTACCGTCAGGGCCGTCGCACTATCCAGACCGAAATCCGCAATGGCAATGAAATTACCGTGGTTGGCGAAATCCCGCCAGCAACGGCCAAACGCATCGCCGACAGCATTTCTTTCAAGGTAACGCCGCAATGATGAAAGAGTGGGCCACAGTGGTTTCGTGGCAACAGGGTGTGGCGCTGCTGCGCTGTGAGCCAAAAGCGGGCTGTGGCAGTTGCACTGCACGTTCCGGTTGTGGTGCTCAGGCGTTTAACGAGCTGGTACCGGAAGCCGAACATCATTTGCGTTTACCGATCGCACAGCCTCTCGAACCCGGTCAGCGTGTCGAGGTGGGTATTGCCGAAGGCAGTCTGCTGCGTTCGGCAATGCTGGTGTATATGACTCCGTTATTTGGCGTGATGTTTGGTGGTGGCTTGCTGCAATGGTGGCTTGGCAGTGATGCGGCAGCGGTACTGGGCGCTATTGTGGGGGCGGGGCCGCATTCATGATTGCGCGAGAACTGGCAAAGCGCTTTGACGATCAGGCGGCTTATCAGCCGGTCGTTTTGCAAATCGGCCTGCCGCCTGGTGCGCTGCGGTTGCAAACGGAAACCGAAGTTCAACTCTAAAACTGCTGCCGCGTCATCGCCAGATTACTGTAGGCGGGGATGCGGTTGTAGATCATATGCTCCATCAGTGCAATAAACAGGTCGGCGCTGAAAAGCGAGAAATAACCAATCGAAAACAACTCCTTCCCCTGTAAATCCAGCAGGCGGATGGTGCCGCGTTGCGTATTATTCTCCAGCCTGTGGATCTGTTCGATCGGTACCTGCACTTGCGAAGTGCTCAACGTGGTTGCGCTCAGCCTTAAGGTCTGAGTATGTAACCTTTGCAACTTACCCAGCAGCCATTGTCCTAGCCAGTAAGGGCCGCTGTTCAGATAGCTGAAGCTCAGCACCTCTCCCTGATACAGTGAATTTAACGCTGGCGGTCCGCGTAACTGGATCTGTTGGTGGATTATGGTTTCAATCAACTGCCAGGAATGCGAGATATTACTGTAAATAGTGTGCCAGGGCTGCTCCGCTGCGGTGCGAAACGCCATGTTGTCTGCCATTCCACAAAATATCCTGCAACCACGAAAATGGTAAATATCGGCAATTTTTTCAAATGCGATAAAACGTTCCTTGTGGTCGTGGTGATTGAGGACTCTCACACCGTGCTCATACAGGCGATAGGTCAGCGTTGGCCGCAGGTAGTGGCGTAGCGCCAGCAGAATACAACCTAATAGAATTGTGGCTGTGCCGGTTTGCAGCAAGGTCAGAACACCACTTTCATCCATGTTGCTCAGTAACGGCAGTAACAGTAGCGCCGCGCCGAGAGTGAACAGCAGTGCAACCACTGCCAAAATGCCCCAGTTGACCTTAGAAAAATCGTGCCGGCTCAGCATTTGCCCTTTATCGATCATAATAAACCTTCCAATCAATGTTCAGATACATGCTGGTGAACTCCGGTGGGCTGCCGATGTCGTAGTGCCCTGAAGTCTTTTTATTGCGGAGCTCCAACCACTTTTAACTGAGGGGCGAAGTAGGCGTATATGAGTTTTTTCCTAAAGCCAATCGATGGGGTGGTAACTGTAAGATGCTGATAAAAATATTATTTTTTCATCATTTAAGACGGGGTTTATTGCGTAGTGGCAGAATATGTATTACCGCGGATTAACCCCCTTGCCAGGGATAACGATTTTATGTCTTTACCCTATCGTTGGCAGGGTTTTTATTTGCTTAATATCTGCTTTCATAACCTGCGGCTCTCTGTAACACTAAAGTGCGCATAATAGAATGCCTTCACTGCACCGATCGCTAGGTTTTCAGTGTTGTGGCATGTAGAATGCTGCGATTCAGGCGAAAGACGGCCGAACCCATTCACTGTCGCTTTATGTCCATGCGGGTTTCCATAGGCGAGTAATTCAGAAATACCAAGGCAGAAAAACTTTTATAATGAAGCATATACGAAATTTCTCCATTATTGCCCATATTGACCACGGTAAGTCGACGCTGTCCGATCGTATTATCCAAATCTGCGGCGGGCTGACCGAACGTGAAATGGCCGCACAGGTACTGGATTCAATGGATCTGGAGCGTGAGCGCGGTATTACCATCAAGGCACAGAGCGTAACGCTCGATTACAAAGCGCCAGATGGTCAAATTTATCAGCTTAACTTTATCGACACCCCTGGGCACGTTGACTTCTCTTATGAAGTTTCCCGTTCACTGGCCGCCTGTGAAGGTGCATTGCTGGTGGTAGATGCCGGGCAAGGTGTTGAGGCCCAGACATTGGCCAACTGCTACACGGCATTGGACATGGATCTGGAAGTGGTGCCAGTCCTGAACAAAATTGACCTGCCTGCCGCCGATCCGGATCGTGCCGCGCAAGAGATCGAAGACATCGTTGGTATTGATGCCACTGACGCAGTCCGTTGCTCGGCGAAAACCGGCGTGGGTGTGCCAGAAGTGCTTGAGCGCCTGGTGCGTGATATTCCGCCGCCGGAAGGCGATCCAGAAGCACCGCTGCAGGCGCTGATCATCGACTCATGGTTTGATAACTACCTTGGCGTTGTCTCCCTGATCCGTGTGAAAAACGGCACGCTGCGCAAGGGCGACAAGATCAAGGTAATGAGCACCGGCCAAACCTATAACGCCGATCGTTTGGGGATCTTCACCCCGAAACGCGTCGATCGTGACGTGCTGAACTGCGGCGAAGTGGGCTGGTTGGTCTGCGCAATCAAAGACATCCTGGGCGCTCCAGTGGGCGATACCCTGACCCTGGCCCGCCAACCGGCAGACAAAATGTTGCCAGGTTTCAAAAAAGTGAAACCACAGGTTTACGCCGGTCTGTTCCCTATCAGTTCTGACGACTATGAAGCCTTCCGCGATGCGCTGGGTAAACTGAGTCTGAACGATGCCTCTTTGTTCTATGAGCCGGAGAGCTCCACCGCGTTGGGCTTTGGTTTCCGCTGTGGTTTCCTTGGCCTGCTGCACATGGAGATCATTCAGGAGCGTCTGGAGCGTGAATACGATCTGGAGCTGATCACGACCGCACCAACGGTAGTGTATGAAGTGGAAACCACCAGTGGTGAAACCATTTACGTCGATAGCCCATCCAAGCTGCCACCGTTGAATAACGTGGCCGAGCTGCGTGAGCCCATCGCCGAATGCCATATGCTGATGCCGCAAGAGTTTCTGGGTAACGTAATCACGCTGTGTATTGAGAAGCGTGGTGTACAGACCAACATGGTTTACCACGGTAACCAGGTAGCGCTGACCTATGAAATCCCAATGGCAGAAGTGGTACTGGATTTCTTCGACCGCCTGAAATCCACTTCACGCGGGTATGCCTCACTCGATTATAACTTCAAGCGTTTCCAGGCTTCGGATATGGTGCGTGTCGATGTTCTGATCAACAACGAACGTGTTGATGCGCTGGCGCTGATCACTCACCGCGATAACTCACAATATCGTGGCCGTGAACTGGTCGAAAAAATGAAAGAACTGATCCCGCGCCAGCAATTTGATATTGCGATCCAGGCGGCAATCGGTACTCATATCATCGCGCGTTCCACGGTAAAACAGCTGCGTAAAAACGTTCTGGCCAAGTGCTATGGCGGCGACGTCAGTCGTAAGAAAAAGCTGCTGCAAAAGCAGAAAGACGGTAAGAAACGTATGAAGCAGGTGGGTAACGTCGAGTTACCGCAGGAAGCGTTCCTGGCCATTCTGCATGTGGGTAAAGACAAGTAAGCAAGAGCGAAAGCTCGCGTAACGAGGGAGTTTGCATGGCGAATATGTTTGCCTTGATCCTGGCAATTGCAACGCTGGTGACCGGGATCATCTGGTGCTTTGAGCGCTTTAAATGGGCGCCAGCACGCCGGGCGAAAATTGCGGCGCTCAATGAGCAGGTGGCAGGGACGCTCGACGAAGCCACACTGGCGAAAGCCGTGAAGCAACCGGGTTGGGTTGAAACCGGTGCTTCGGTCTTCCCGGTATTGCTGTTGGTATTTGTGGTGCGTTCATTTATTTATGAGCCTTTCCAGATCCCTTCAGGCTCGATGATGCCGACGTTACTGATTGGCGATTTTATTCTGGTGGAAAAGTTTGCCTATGGCATTAAGGATCCAATCACCCAGACAACGCTAATTGAAACTGGCCATCCAAAGCGTGGCGATATTGCGGTATTTAAATATCCGCTCGATCCGAGACTGGATTATATCAAACGCGTTATTGGCCTGCCTGGCGATCGCGTGAGTTATGATCCGGTGAATAAGCGCGTGACGATCCAACCATCCTGTAATAGTGGCCAGGCATGCGATACGGCATTGGCGGTGACCTACAGTGATATGCAGCCAAGCGATTTTGTGCAGATGTTCAGCCGTAGCGGCACGGGTGAGGCCAGCAACGGTTTCTTCCAGATCCCTTTGACTGAAAACGTGCCTCAGGGCGGTATCCGCCTGAATGAACGCAAAGAGACCTTAGGTACCGTAACCCACCGCATTCTGACCGTGCCGGGCACGCAGGATCAGGTGGGTGCTTACTACCAGCAACCTGGCCAGCAGTTGGCTGAATGGGTAGTGCCCACCGGGCATTATTTCATGATGGGCGATAACCGCGATAATAGCGCCGATAGCCGTTATTGGGGTTTTGTGCCTGAGAGGAATCTGGTGGGTAAAGCCACGGCCATCTGGATGAGTTTCGAAAAGCAGGAAGGTGAATGGCCGACCGGTGTCAGATTAAACCGTATCGGTGGAATTCATTAATAGACCTTGTTTCAAACTGCAGTCGTTCCGGCTGCAGTTTGAAATCCATAGGGGATATATAAACGCAGCAATATATTTCCACTCGTTGTAGAATACTTCCTCGAGCGATAAAAAGTTGGCCCCTTTTCGGCGCCACTGCAAACGAAACAGCTTTGGATTGGCTTTTGGCAAAGCAGGCCTGTTCCGTATGCTGCAAGTTTTTGACGCATTCTTGATCTATTGGTAACTCATGAACCCCATCGTAATAAACAGGCTGCAGCGGAAGCTGGGCTACACTTTTCAACAGCAGGAGCTCTTGCTGCAGGCGTTAACTCACCGTAGCGCCAGCAGTAAACACAATGAACGTCTTGAGTTTCTGGGTGATTCGATTCTCAGTTTTGTTATCGCCAATGCGCTATACCATCGTTTTCCTCGCGTAGACGAGGGAGACATGAGCCGCATGCGCGCCACGTTGGTGCGGGGTAATACTCTGGCAGAGATGGCGCGGGAATTTGATCTGGGCGAATGTCTGCGTCTTGGGCCGGGCGAACTGAAAAGTGGTGGATTCCGCCGCGAATCAATCCTGGCGGATACGGTGGAGGCATTAATTGGCGGCGTGTTTCTGGATAGCGATATTCAAACCGTCGAACGACTGATTTTGGACTGGTATCGCAGCCGGTTGGACGAAATCAGCCCCGGTGATAAGCAGAAAGACCCGAAAACCCGATTGCAGGAGTTTTTACAAGGTCGCCATCTGCCGTTGCCTTCTTATCTGGTGGTGCAGGTTCGCGGTGAGGCGCACGATCAGGAGTTTACTATCCACTGCCAGGTGAGTGGTTTGAGCGAACCCGTGGTGGGAACTGGCTCAAGCCGCCGCAAAGCCGAGCAGGCGGCAGCGGAACAAGCGTTGATTAAGCTGGAGCTTGAATGAGCGAAGAAAAACAATACTGCGGTTTTATCGCGATCGTAGGTCGTCCCAACGTGGGCAAATCCACGTTGCTCAACCAACTGTTGGGGCAAAAAGTCTCCATCACCTCGCGTAAACCGCAGACGACCCGTCACCGCATTATGGGTATCGATACCGATGGTGCCTATCAGGCCATCTATGTTGACACCCCGGGTCTGCATATCGAAGAAAAGCGCGCCATCAACCGTTTGATGAACCGCGCGGCCAGCAGCTCAATCGGCGATGTCGAGCTGGTGATCTTCGTTGTGGAAGGGACTAACTGGACTGCCGATGATGAAATGGTGGTCAACAAACTGCGCAGCCTGAAGTGCCCGGTATTGCTGGCCATCAACAAGGTTGACAACGTTACCGACAAATCCAAGCTGTTGCCGCACATTGCCTTCCTCAGCCAGCAGATGAATTTCCTTGATGTGGTGCCGATTTCTGCCGAAAAAGGCATGAACGTGGACACTATTGCGGCAATCGCCCGCAAGGTATTGCCGGAAGCAGAACACCATTTCCCGGACGATTACATTACCGATCGCTCCCAGCGCTTTATGGCGTCGGAAATCATCCGCGAAAAGCTGATGCGTTTCCTGGGTGAAGAACTGCCTTACTCAGTAACCGTTGAGATCGAACAGTTTGTGCCGAATGAGCGCGGTGGTTATAACGTGCATGGTCTGATCCTGGTTGAACGTGAAGGCCAGAAGAAGATGGTGATCGGCAACAAAGGTGCGAAGATCAAAACGATCGGTATCGAAGCCCGTCAGGATATGGAACAGATGTTTGAAACCAAAGTGCATCTGGAACTGTGGGTGAAAGTGAAATCGGGTTGGGCGGACGATGAACGTGCGCTGCGTAGCCTGGGCTATACCGACGATCTGAAATAAGCCCAATGGAAGGCTGGGAGCGCGCTTTCGTCCTGCATGGGCGACCGTACAGTGAAACCAGCCTGATGCTGGATCTGTTCACGGAAGGTCATGGGCGGGTGCGCTTGCTGGCAAAAGGCGCACGCAGTCGCCGTTCCAATCTCAAGGGTTGCCTGCAGCCCTTTACCCCCTGTTAGTACGCTGGAGCGGGCGTGGCGAAGTTAAAACGCTGCGTAGCGCCGAAGCGGTCTCCCTCGGTTTACCCCTTACTGGCATGATGCTTTACAGCGGGCTGTACGTGAACGAACTCCTGTCACGGGTGCTGGAGCAGGAAGCCAATTATTCGGTGCTGTTCTTCGATTACCTGCAGTGCCTGCAGGCGCTGGCGGCGGAGGACAGCTCACCGGAGCACGCCTTGCGGCAGTTTGAGTTGGCTCTGTTAGGGCACTTGGGCTATGGGTTGGATTTCCTCCATTGCGCAGGCAGCGGTCTGCCGGTGGACGACAGCATGACCTACCGTTACCGCGAGGAAAAAGGCTTTATCGCCAGCCTGGTGGTGGATCATTACAGCTTTACCGGCCGCGAATTGCATGCCCTTGCCGAACGCCAGTTCCCTGATGCAGAAACTCTGCGGGCGGCCAAAAGATTTACCCGCATGGCGCTGAAACCCTACCTTGGCGGCAAGCCGCTGAAAAGCCGCGAACTGTTTCGCCAGTTTGTGCGCAAACAGCCGGACACCCCAGTCGACGAAGCTTAGCCTCTTTCTGCTTTTTCCTCCTTGCCCCGACGTGTAAACTGCTGCTACTGAAAATGACTTTCTTGAGGTTGTGATGGCTGATTTGCTGCTGGGCGTTAATATCGATCATATCGCCACGTTACGTAACGCGCGTGGAACCCACTACCCTGATCCGGTTCAGGCGGCGTTCATTGCCGAGCAGGCCGGTGCTGATGGGATCACTGTTCATCTGCGTGAAGATCGTCGCCATATCACCGACCGCGATGTGCGTATTTTACGCCAGACTATTCAGACGCGCATGAATCTGGAAATGGCGGTCACCGATGAAATGCTCGATATTGCCATTGAGCTAAAACCTCATTTCTGCTGTCTGGTGCCGGAAAAACGTCAGGAAGTGACCACCGAAGGTGGGTTGGACGTGGCCGGGCAGTTGGACAAAATGACCGTGGCAGTTGAGCGCCTGGCTCAGGCCGGTATCCTGGTTTCCCTGTTTATCGATGCCGATCATCGTCAGATCGACGCCGCCGTTGCCGTAGGCGCCCCTTATATCGAAATTCACACTGGAGCCTATGCGCAGGCACAGGGCGAACTGGCCGTACAGGCAGAGTTGAATCGCATTGCCAAAGCGGCGACCTACGCGGCAGGCAAAGGCCTGAAAGTGAACGCGGGTCATGGGCTGACCTACCATAACGTGCAACCGATCGCCGCTTTGCCAGAGATGCATGAGTTGAATATCGGCCATGCCATTATTGGCCAGGCGGTGATGTGTGGTTTACCGGCCGCGGTGGCAGATATGAAGCTGCTGATGCGGGAAGCGCGTCGCTAATGGCGGTGCTTGGCCTGGGCACCGACATCGTTGAGATGGCGCGCATCGAAGCGGTGGTGGAACGCAGTGGCGATCGTTTGGCACGCAGGGTATTGAGCGAGGCGGAATGGGCAGTGTACCAGCAGCATCAGCAGCCGGTACGCTTTCTGGCTAAACGTTTTGCGGTAAAAGAAGCGGCGGCCAAGGCTTTTGGCACCGGTATCCGCAACGGCCTGGCGTTCAATCAGTTCGACGTGTTCAATGACGGGCTGGGTAAACCCAATATCCGTCTGCATGGCCGCGCCGCTGAACTGGCGCAGGAAATGGGCGTGGTGTCGATCCACGTTTCTCTGGCGGATGAGCGGCGTTATGCCTGCGCGACGGTGATTATCGAAGGTTGATGGGGCGGAGTGCCCCATCCGAAGCTCACAGCCGATCGGCGTGATGCAGTACGACAAACTTTTCCCACAGCTGTTCCTGGTTTTCTACGTGCTGCGGATCGGTAATGATGGTGTTATCGATCGGGCATACCTGCTGGCAGGTTGGCGTCTCGTAGTGGCCAATACATTCGGTGCAGCGGTTGGCATCGATCTGATAAATCTCATCCCCCATCGAAATCGCCTGGTTCGGGCATTCCGGCTCGCACATATCGCAGTTGATACATTTGCGTGTGATTAGCAGGGCCATGGCAACTCTCTCATTATTTACAGGGGTATTTTGCGGAGCGCAGATTATACGCTTTACACCAGCTTTTTCATCAACTGTTCGCTATGGCGAATACGATTACGGGCGTGATCGGGATCGTGCTGGATCAACGCCATAAATAAAAGGTCGGTCAGGGCGAATTGCGCGGTACTGGAAGATATCGCTGCGCTGAGGGGGTTAGGCTCTTCCGCAATGGTATAAAGGCAGTGATCGGCTCGCTGTTGCAGGCCATTAGGTGAAAAACTGGTCAGTGCCAATACGCGTGCGCCTGCAATGCGGGCTTCTTCTGCGGCCAAATTGATTTCGCGCCGTTCACCGCTAAACGAGATGGCTAATAACAAATCTTCTTTAGTCAACGCCTGCGCGGTGGCTAGCTGGACATGCATATCTGATTCTGCCACGGCCATGATGCCAATTTTCAGTAGCTTGAACGAAAAGTCTTTGGCAACCAGCCCAGAAGCACCAAACCCGACCAGAACCACCCGGCGTGCCGTACATAGCATTTCCAGGGCGGTATGAAGCTGCTGTTCGCTGTTGATATCCAGCGTTGCCCGTAAAGCGGCCTGTTTTTCCAGCAGCAACTTCTCACCGACGATTTTCAACGCATCGCTGCTGAGGATCCGGTTATGGACGGTAATTTCCGGCTCCGCCTGTGGCTGAGCCAATGCCTCGCTCAACGCCAGTTTCAATGCCGGGAAGCCCTTATAACCCATTTTCTGGGCAAACTTGACCACGCCGGACTGGCTGACGCCGGTCAACTGAGCCAGTTTTTGGGAGCTGAGGTGGCGGGCCTGTTCCGCATTTTCCAACAGGAAATCTGCCAGCTTGCGGTCATTTTGTGCCAAGTTTGGATACATCTGACGAATGCGAAGAAGGGTACTCATTAGCGTTTTCCTTTGAATCAGTCTGCATTCTGCCACGCCAAGGGGCAAAACGTGCAGTGAAAACTTTGCTGTTAAGGCAAGGTTGTGTTGTATCTGGCAGTCTGGGTGATTACGATAATACAGTAGTCTGATTATGGGATGGACCGATCCTGAGGAGTAACGCTTGACCGAGAAACCAAGCCAGGAGGCTGAAAATACCCAACGCGTGGTATTTTTTGATCTCGATGGCACCTTGCATCAAGAGGACATGTTTGGCAGTTTTCTGCGCTTTCTGTTACGGCGTTTGCCATTGAATTTAGTGCTGGTAGTACCGTTATTACCGGTTGTCGGGTTGGGCATGCTGCTCGGTGGGCGAGCGACGCGCTGGCCCATGAGCCTGTTACTGTGGTCGATGACTTTTGGCCACCCCGAGGCCAGGCTGAAAGCGTTGGAGTTGCAGTTTGTCGCCCATTTCCGCAAGAAAGTAACCGCCTTTCCGGTGGTTCAGATGCGGCTGCGCCAGTATCTGGATGCTCATGACGCGCAAGTGTGGCTGATCACCGGTTCACCTGAACGTCTGGTGCAGCAGGTTTATCAGGATTCTGCATTTCTGCCTCGAGTGCGCCTGGTGGGTAGCCAGATTGTGCGCCGCAACGGGGGTTGGGTTCTGCCCATGCGTTGCCTGGGCGTGCAGAAGGTGGTGCAACTGGAACAACGCCTTGGGGCGCCGCTCAAGCTGTTCAGCGGCTATAGCGACAGTAAACAGGATAACCCGCTATTGTTCTTCTGCGAGCATCGCTGGCGGGTCAGTAAAGAAGGGGAATTACAGCAGTTGGAATAGCAGTGAAGCTCCCTCCGCACCTGGGAGAGGGAGCTTGGCAGAGGTTACATCGCGGCTTTAAAGATAGCCACAATCTGTTCATGGGTTGCCTGGATCGGATTGGTAAACCCGCAGGCATCCTTCAGCGCGTTGGCGGCCAGAGTATCAAAATCTTCTTCTTTGACTTTCAGGTCACGCAAACCGGCAGGGATACCCACATCTTTCGCAAGCTGGCGGATCGCCGCGATACACAGGGCTGCGCCTTGTTGATCGCTTTGGCCTGTAACATCGACCCCCATCGCAGCAGCCACGTCTTTCAGGCGGCCAGCAGCCACTTCGGCATTAAACTCCTGCACATAAGGCAACAATACTGCGTTACAGACGCCGTGCGGCAAATCGTAGAAGCCGCCCAGTTGATGCGCCATAGCATGCACATAACCCAATGAAGCATTGTTGAATGCCATGCCAGCCAGGAATTGAGCATAAGCCATGTTTTCGCGAGCCTGCATATTTTGCCCATCGGCGACTGCATCGCGTAGAGATTGTGCAATCATGGTTGCGGCTTTCAGCGCACAGGCATCGGTAATTGGGTTGGCAGCGCTGGAAACATAGGCTTCGATAGCATGAGTCAGGGCATCCATACCGGTAGCGGCGGTCAGGCCTTTCGGCATACCGGCCATCAGATGAGGATCGTTAACCGATAGCAGTGGGGTGACATGCTTATCTACTATTGCCATTTTGATATGGCGCACTTCATCGGTGATGATGCAGAATCGGGTCATCTCGGAGGCGGTACCCGCGGTGGTATTGATTGCCACCATCGGCAATTGCGGCTTGGCCGAGCGGTCGACGCCCTCGTAATCTTTGATTTCCCCACCGTTAGCGGCGAGCAGAGCGATACCTTTCGCACAATCGTGCGGTGAGCCGCCACCGAGCGAAATCACGCAGTCGCAGTCATTCTGACGTAACAGAGTCAGACCCTGTTTTACGTTCGCAGTTGTCGGATTAGGATGGGTTCCGTCATATACACAACTTTCAATTTTCTGTGCTGTCAGAAGCTGTTGCACCTGAGCAACGACGCCAATGCTGTTCAACACCTTATCGGTGACGATCAGTGCCCGATGCAGGCCATGTTCTTTCAGGGCTTTTGCTGCTTCTTGCAGACAGCCGGAACCAATCATGTTGACAGAAGGGATAAAGAACGTTGAGGCAGCCATAAACTACTCCTTAAAAAGGCTTTTGCGTGTTTCAAACCTTACCCGGCTAATCGTTAAGAGTATATGATCTATCGCAATTTTGTTAGCGAAAGGTTGCTTAATCCTATTGGTTGATTTTAAATCGATTTTTCTATTTATTTCAGTAATGCGTGAAATTTAACTATTATTTAAATTAATGTTATTCAATCAATCGACACTGTTGTTCCGCGCCCGGATTGTTTACGTGGGTTGATGCTTTGCCTTCCTTGAACACACCGGTTTTCGCCAGTCTGGCCTAGTGTGTATAATGCCCGCCGCACAGCGCACGAGGATTGACGGAATGAATGAATATAGTGATGAGTATTGGATGCGCCAGGCATTGAGCCTGGCTCAGCGTGCTCAGCAAGAAGGTGAAGTGCCGGTGGGTGCGCTGCTGGTGCTGGATAATCAGGTCATTGGCGAAGGTTGGAACCGGCCGATTGGTCGCCACGACCCTACTGCTCATGCCGAGATTATGGCGTTACGCCAGGGGGAGCGGTGTTGCAGAATTACCGGCTGCTGAACGCGACGCTTTACGTCACCCTGGAGCCCTGCGTAATGTGCGCCGGGGCGATGGTGCACAGCCGTATCCGTCGGCTGGTGTATGGAGCGGCTGATGAGAAAACCGGGGCGGCCGGCTCGCTGGTGGATATTCTGCGCCACCCAGGGATGAATCATCAGGTGGAGATCGTCTCGGGAGTATTGGCAGAAGAGTGCGCTGCCACGCTCAGCAACTTTTTCCGCCTGCGCCGCGAACAGAAAAAGCCGTCAAACGGGCCAGCAAAGACCCGCAGTAATCAGTGGTTGAGCGCCAGTTTCGGCTCGACCGCCGGGTAACCCCTGGCCAGTTCGAGCTGTTGCGCCGCTTCCTGTGCTGCCTTCTTCTCTTTTTCCTGCAGATAACCCACCAGGCTGACCTGATAACGGCGGATATTCTCCACGTAGTTATAGGCTTCGTGGCCCCGTGCATAGCCGTAGGTGAGTGAATTTGAATAGCGTTTCTGGCTGAGCATCGGCAGGCGCTGCTTCACGTCTACCCAACTGTCCGGGTTGCCTTGCTGGTTTTTGGTCAGTTTGCGCGCATCAAGCATATGGCCCCAGCCCATATTGTAAGCGGCGAGCGCGAACCAGATACGTTCATCTTCCGGTACTGTGTCCGGCACTTTTGCCATCAGGCGTTGCAGATAGAGCGCCCCACCCTGGATGCTTTTTCCGGATCGAGCCTGTCGTTAATGCCCAGACCCTCTGCGGTGGCCCTGGTCAGCATCATCAACCCACGAACACCGGTCGGGGAGGTGGCTTGCGGGTTCCAGTGGGATTCCTGGTAGGCGATGGCCGCCAGCAGTTTCCAGTCAATTTCATTGGCATACTTTTCAAACAGCGGCTTGAAGTTGGGCAGCACTGAGTCAATGGCCGAAAGGAAAGTCTTGGTATCGACGTAGTCAAAGCTGCCCACATGACCGAGATATTTTTCTTCCAGCCGTGCCAGCGTTCCGTCTTCTACCCTCTGGCTATAAAAATCCAGTAGCGCCGCATACAGGCTGTGATCGCTGCTGCGCTTAATGTACCAGGTTACCGGTTCTTCATCGGTCACATCAAAGGCGACCGCCAGTTGCGGGTGGATACGCTGTAGCAGAGCAATGGTAACGGAATCACCGATGGTGTAATCCAGCTTGCCGTCAGCCACCTGCTCCAACAACTCTTTGGAGGTCAGGTCGCTCGAAGCCTCCCAACTGAGATCGGGGTATTTGTTCTGCTTGAGCTGTTTGAGCGTGCTGACGTGAGCCGAACCTGAAGCTACCGCCAGCTTGCCTTTCATATCGGCAAAAGTTTTGGGCCGCGAAGTCCCCAGCCGATAGACCACCTGCTGAGAAACAGAATAGTAGGCCGGGCCGGTGCTGGCCCGGCTGAGGCGATCCTGGTTGTAGATCAGGCCAGCCGCCAGTATGTCGGCATTGTCATCGTCCAGATCGTCAAACAGATCGTTGATATTTTGGTGCGGGATCACCACCAGTTTCACCCCCAGATAGTTGGCAAAGCTTTTTGCCAGCTCATAATCAAGGCCACTCGGCCCCTGTGGTGTCGTGAAATAGGTTAACGGTGAATTTAATGTGCTGATACGCAGCTCGCCGCGTGATTTGATGGCTTCCAACTGGCCACCCAGCCCGCCGCGCCAGGCGATGTTGGGCCATAGGGCTAGCGCCAGGAGTAGCGCGACAACACTGATTAGAATGTAATTTATTTTTAGGCGTTTCAAATAGTTATCTCAAATATATGCACGCTTCTGTTGGCCGAAATAGGTTTATTTTCATGGTTAAATCACCAGTGCCGGTGCATTTTGCGCAACAAAACGCCAGTGTGCAACTTTATTGACACGTTATGACAATTTGGTGCCGAGAATAGCTTTTATCAATAATAGCTACGCAAACGGTTTCGTCGGCGGCGCGGATTCTCTATAATGGCGCGCGTTTTCCCCTGTTGCGCCCAATGAAGTACTGAGTCCAGTTGCTTCGAAGACGAGAGAACTTTGATTATGGAAATACTGCGTGGTTCGCCCGCTTTGTCGGCTTTTCGTATTACCAAACTGCTGTCCCGCTGCCAGGACGCCCAACTGCCCATCAGTGATATCTACGCCGAATATGTCCACTTTGCCGATGTCAGCGCACCGTTAAGTGCCGAAGAACACGCCAAGCTGCAACGGCTGCTCAAGTATGGTCCTTCTCTCGCGGAGCATGCGCCTGAAGGGCGCCTGCTGCTGGTGACTCCGCGCCCGGGTACCATCTCTCCGTGGTCTTCAAAAGCCACCGATATTGCGCATAACTGTGGCCTGACGCAGGTGGTCCGCCTGGAGCGTGGCCTGGCGTTTTATGTCACGGCACCGACGTTGACTGATGCCCAGTGGCAGCAGCTTGCTACTTTGCTGCATGACCGCATGATGGAAACGGTGTTCAGCGAACTGCAACAGGCGGAAAAGCTGTTCTCTCATCATCAACCAACGCCGTATCAGGTCGTGGATGTACTGGGCCAGGGCCGCAGCGCGCTGGAGCAGGCCAATAGCAAATTAGGCCTGGCGTTGGCGCAGGACGAAATTGACTACCTGCTGGATGCTTTTACCGGTTTGGGGCGCAACCCAACGGATATTGAGTTGTATATGTTCGCGCAGGCCAACTCTGAGCACTGCCGCCACAAAATTTTCAACGCCGACTGGATCATCGATGGCCAACAGCAACCAAAGTCGCTGTTCAAAATGATCAAGAATACTTTTGAGCAGACGCCGGACTACGTGCTTTCTGCTTATAAAGATAACGCTGCGGTTATGGAAGGCTCCCATGTGGGGCGTTTCTTCGCCGCGCCAGAAAACGGCCTGTATGACTACCATCAGGAAGACACGCATATCCTGATGAAAGTAGAAACTCACAACCACCCGACGGCGATTTCGCCATGGCCGGGTGCGGCCACGGGATCCGGTGGCGAGATCCGTGACGAAGGCGCGACTGGCCGTGGCGCGAAGCCGAAAGCCGGCCTGGTCGGTTTCTCGGTATCCAACCTGCGGATCCCGGGTTTTGAACAGCCTTGGGAACAGGATTTTGGCAAACCGGATCGCATTGTGACGGCGCTGGATATCATGACCGAAGGTCCATTAGGCGGCGCGGCATTCAACAACGAATTTGGTCGACCGGCGCTGGTGGGTTACTTCCGTACTTATGAAGAACGTGTCAACAGCCATAACGGTGTCGAGCTGCGTGGCTACCACAAGCCGATCATGCTGGCGGGGGTTTAGGCAACATCCGCGCCGATCATGTGCAGAAAGGTGAGATCACCGTGGGTGCCAAGCTGGTGGTGCTGGGTGGCCCGGCGATGAATATCGGTTTGGGAGGCGGTGCAGCCTCTTCTATGGCTTCTGGCCAGTCTGACGCCGATCTGGATTTCGCCTCGGTGCAGCGTGATAACCCGGAAATGGAACGCCGCTGCCAGGAAGTGATCGATCGCTGCTGGCAACTGGGCGACAACAACCCAATCCTGTTCATCCACGACGTGGGCGCTGGTGGCCTGTCGAATGCGATGCCGGAACTGGTCAGCGATGGCGGCCGTGGTGGCCGTTTTGAGCTGCGCGATATCCTGAATGACGAACCGGGCATGAGCCCGCTGGAAGTGTGGTGTAACGAATCCCAGGAACGCTATGTGATGGCCGTTGCACCAGAGCAGATGGCTCAGTTTGATGAGATCTGCCGCCGCGAGCGTGCCCCCTATGCGGTGATTGGCGAAGCCACAGAAGAACGGCATCTGACCCTTAATGACCGTCACTTTGACAACCAGCCGATCGATATGCCGCTGGACGTGCTATTGGGCAAAACGCCAAAAATGACCCGCGACGTAAAACGCCAGCAGGCGAGTGGCGAAAAGCTGCAGCGTGCAGGGATCACCATTGCCGATGCGGTGAAACGCGTGCTGCATCTGCCGGCGGTAGCGGAGAAAACCTTCCTGATCACCATTGGCGACCGTACCGTGACCGGCATGGTGGCGCGTGACCAGATGGTTGGCCCGTGGCAAATCCCGGTGGCCGACTGCGCGGTGACCACCGCCAGCCTGGACAGCTATTACGGTGAAGCGATGTCGATCGGTGAACGTGCGCCCGTTGCGTTGTTAGACTTTGCCGCCTCTGGCCGCCTGGCTGTGGGAGAGGCGCTGACCAACCTGGCGGCAACCGAAATTGGTTCGCTCAAACGCGTGAAGCTTTCAGCCAACTGGATGGCCGCGGCTGGGCACCCAGGGGAAGATGCCGGTTTGTATGAAGCGGTGAAAGCGGTGGGCGAAGAGCTTTGCCCACCGCTGGGGATTACCATCCCGGTCGGTAAAGACTCGATGTCGATGAAAACTCGCTGGCAGGAAGGTAATGAGCAATTGGAGATGACTTCACCGCTGTCGTTGGTGATCACCGCCTTTGCCCGTGTTGAAGACGTACGCCACACCGTGACGCCGCAGTTGCGCACCGATAAGGGTGAGACGGCCTTGTTGCTGATCGATCTGGGCAATGGAAACAATGCTCTGGGGGCAACGGCGCTGGCACAGGTTTATCGCCAGCTAGGTGATAAACCTGCCGATGTCCGCAATGTCGAGCAACTGGCTGGTTTCTTTAACGCGATGCAGCAACTGGTCGCGAGCCGCGCATTACTGGCCTATCACGATCGTTCAGACGGTGGCCTGCTGGTCACGTTGGCAGAAATGGCATTTGCTGGCCATTGTGGTGTCCAGGTTGATATCCAGGCGTTGGGCGATGATAGCCTTGCCGCGTTGTTTAACGAAGAGTTGGGCGCAGTGATCCAGGTGTCTGCCGAGCAGTTGGCAGCCGTGCAGCAGGTGTTTGCCCAGCATGGTTTGACGGACAATGTGCATCATATCGGCCAGGTGCAGAGCGGCGATCGGTTTGTGATCGCTAGCGGTAGCAAGCCGGTATATAGCGAAAGCCGCAACACCTTGCGCACCTGGTGGGCAGAAACCACCTGGCAGATGCAGCGCCTGCGCGACAACCCGGAATGTGCCGATCAGGAACATCAGGCCAAGCAGGATGACCGCGATCCGGGCCTGAACGTTAAACTGACCTTTGCACCAGATGAAGATATTGCAGCACCTTATATTGCCAAAGGTGCTCGGCCAAAGGTCGCCGTGTTACGTGAGCAAGGCGTTAACTCCCACGTTGAGATGGCGGCAGCATTCCATCGCGCCGGTTTTGATGCGGTGGATGTGCATATGAGCGATTTGCTGGCAGGGCGCCGCGACCTGCAAGAGTTCCATACGCTGGTAGCCTGTGGTGGCTTCTCTTACGGCGATGTGCTGGGTGCCGGTGAAGGGTGGGCGAAGTCGATTCTTTTCAACAATCGTGTACGTGATGAGTTTGCCGATTTCTTCCATCGCCCACAGACCTTGGCGTTAGGTGTTTGCAACGGTTGCCAGATGATGTCCAACCTGCGTGAGCTGATCCCGGGGGCAGAACATTGGCCGCGCTTTGTGCGTAACCTGTCAGATCGTTTCGAAGCGCGCTTCAGCCTGGTTGAAGTGGCGGCCAGCCCATCGCTGTTTATGCAGGGCATGGCCGGTTCACGGATGCCGATTGCGGTTTCTCATGGCGAAGGCCATGTGGAAGTGCGTGATGCGGCGCATTTGGCTGCGCTGGAACACCACGGCCTGGTTGCACTGCGCTTTGTGGATAATAACGGCCAGGTGACCGAAGCTTACCCGGCCAACCCGAACGGCTCGCCGAATGGTATCACCGCAGTGACCAGCAGCAATGGCCGTGCCACGGTGATGATGCCGCACCCTGAGCGTGTGTTCCGTACCGTCAGCAATTCCTGGCATCCAGAAGAGTGGGGCGAAGATAGCCCGTGGGTGAGGATGTTCCGTAATGCACGTAAACAGTTAGGGTAGTTCAGAAATTTTTTTACACAGAGGGCACTGCATAGTGCCCTTTTTATTTGTTGTTTTTTAGTGAGTTACGAGATGTGTCGGTTTTTTGAGACAAAGGCCATATTGCATGTCTCTAAAAAGAGACATCTAAATTATTGATTTTTATAGTGGTTAAAATGTTTCGATTAAGTTGTCGGGTTTCGGCGACGGTAAGGTGGATTATTACCCGCATCAGATCGTCCAGACACGATAACCTAACGTGGTTTAAATTAATTTAGTTAATAAAAACAGTGTTATATAAATTATTTTATAAAGTTGGCATGGATGGTGCATTATATTATTCAGTTGCTCATTCAACTTTTTATGATTGGCCCCGTATAACGGAACAGCGCCTCATAAGCCCCCCGAATGATGCCAAAGAAATGGTGCCTATCGTCCAACCAAACCGATAACAGACGCGCAAGCGGCTTTATCAAGCATCGGGCGACACGTGGAGTGAGGCACCGCCTAGTATCCAACTGTGATGAAGTGTTCATCAATCCCGGATACTTTTGGATGCTATTCGTCCTGATTCGATGCCAGCCTTGTGCTACATCACCCTGGGGACGAGGAGTAAGGGCATCCACATATTCCTTGCGATGGGGCATTATGCCCCAGCGTCAAATCAGATCTCTATCCCTCTCGTTGTTGCGCAAAACCTCCCAAAGAAAGAACTCCAAATCACTTTACTGCTGAGATCGGCATGAATCGATGCATTTTTTTGCATCTTTTGCATGGGTACGAAGATTATCGCCTGCCGGGCTTTTTTCTATCCGGCGACTCAGTTAGCATCAGGGCAGACTAGAGATATTGAGATGATTTCTTTGAAAAGATGGCGGCTATTCCCGCGTTCACTGCGTCAACTGGTAGTGATGGCGTTTCTGTTGGTGTTGTTACCTTTGCTGGTGCTGGCCTATCAGGCTTATCAGAGCCTGGATCATCTCAGCGCACAGGCGGCAGATATCAACCGCACTACGCTGGTGGATGCCAGACGCAGTGAAGCGATGACCAGCGTGGCGCTGGAAATGGAACGCAGCTATCGTCAATATTGTGTGCTGGTTGATCCCACCCTGGAGCGTTTGTATCAGAACCAGCGCAAACAGTATTCACAGATGCTGGATTCCCATGCCCCAATCTTGCCCGATGAACGTTATTACCAGACGCTGCGCGGCCTGTTGACACAACTTGCTACTATCAAGTGCCAGAGCAGTGGGCCGGATAGAGACTCTTCTCTGCTGCTGGAGTCGTTTTCACGCTCCAACGCAGAAATGGTTCAGGCCACTCGCACCGTTATATTTTCCCGTGGCCAGCAATTGCAACAGGCGATAGCCGAGCGGGGTCAGTATTTTGGTTGGCAGGCATTGCTGCTGTTCTTGGTCAGCGTGCTGCTGGTGGTGTTATTTACCCGCATGATTATCGGGCCAGTGAAGGCCGTTGAGCGTATGATTAACCGTCTGGGTGAAGGGCGGCCAATTGGCATGACGGCTTCGTTTAAAGGCCCGCGTGAGCTTCGCTCTCTGGCGCAGCGTATTATCTGGCTGAGTGAGCGCCTGGCGTGGCTGGAATCGCAGCGCCATGAATTCCTGCGCCATATCTCCCATGAGCTGAAAACGCCGCTGGCCAGCATGCGTGAGGGCACAGAGTTGTTGGCTGATGAAGTGGCAGGCCCACTGACCAGCGATCAAAAAGAGGTGGTAGCGATCCTTGATCAGAGCAGCCGCCATCTGCTGCTTCTGATTGAACAACTGCTGGATTACAACCGCAAGCTGGCGGATGGCCCTTCGGAACATGAAAATGTCGAGCTCGAAGAGTTGGTGGATATGGTCGTCGCCGCGCACAGTTTGCCAGCGCGTGCCAAAATGATCCGCACGGAAGTCAAACTTGAGGCGGAAATCTGCTGGGCAGAGCCGACCTTGTTAATGCGTGTACTGGATAATCTCTACTCCAATGCGGTGCACTACGGCGAGGAATCCGGTAACATTTGGATCCGCAGCCGTCAGGTTGGCCAACGGGTGCAGATTGATGTCGCCAATACCGGCACAGCGATCCCGGAAGCGGAAAAAACCATGATTTTTGAGCCCTTTTTCCAGGGAAGTCACCAGCGAAAAGGGGCCGTTAAAGGAAGCGGACTCGGATTGAGCATTGCGCAGGACTGCATTCGCCGTATGCGCGGCGAGCTGAAATTAGTGAATATCACCGATGCCGATGTTTGCTTCCGAATTGAATTGCCATTAACCGCCGAGAATGAATAAATAATGTACACAGGGTCTAAACGCGCTCATTTACCGCAGACCGAAGGTTCGCCGCGAGTCTCTCAACGCGTATCGCTCGGCAAGAACTCGCTTTCTTTCTTGGGCACTATCCTGTTTGCCCCGTTCCTGCTGATGGGCTGTACCGACCGTGCCGTCAGCAGTAGTTTGGCTCAGAAGCAGCAGGAAGCCATTCCTGATACCAAAGTAGTGGATTATCGCATCGCATCATGCGACACGCTGTGGCAGCTTGATGACCAGGAAGCGCTGGCAAACTCTCTCTACTGGTTGCGGGCGATGGATTGTGCTGATCGTATCGGCTCCACGCAGGCTCGCGCCTTGGCGAAAACCCTGCCGGGTAACACCTGGAACAGCATCTTCAAACAGAGTATTTTGCTGGGCAGTGCCGAACCGACCTCGGCAGAACGCCGCCAGATGATCGATCGCCTGAACACTTATCGTCTTGAATTCCCTAATTCATTGCGCCCATTGCTGCAACTGTGGCGCCAGCAGCAGGCTTTGCAAATTAGCCTGTTCGATGAGCGGGCCCGCTACCAGCACCTGCAGGAAAGCTCAGACAGCCAGATAGACCTGTTACGTCAGAATCAGGCTCATCTACAGAGCCAGTTGCAGGACACTTCCCGCAAACTGGAGAACCTGACCGATATTGAACGGCAACTCTCATCGCGCAAGCAATTACAGAGCGAAATTCCGGAAAGCAACGCCACGCAATCTAAAACCGATGCCGCAGGCAAGCCTGTAGCAGCACCGGCCAAAGAGGCTGAACCTGAGCCGCCAGCCCCAGTGCCGGAAACGGGCACAGCCTTGCCGGTTGAGCCGGAAGATACCTACGCGCCGCCACCTGTTAAAAAGGAGTCCCCAGCGCAATGACAGCTCGCAAACCGGCCAATCTTTTGTTGGTTGACGACGATCCCAGCCTGCTTAAGCTGCTGGGGATGCGCCTGACCAGCGAAGGTTTCCACGTCACTACCGCTGAAAACGGCCAGGAGGCATTGCGCCTGCTGGCTCGGGAAAAGATCGACCTGGTGATCAGCGATCTGCGCATGGATGAAATGGACGGCATGGCGCTGTTTGTCGAAATCCAGAAATATCAGCCGGGCATGCCGGTGATTATACTGACTGCGCACGGCTCGATCCCCGACGCGGTTGCGGCAACCCAGCAGGGGGTCTTCAGTTTTCTGACCAAGCCGGTTGATCGCGATGCGTTATACAAAGCGATTGATGAAGCGCTGTCGCTGTCGGCCCCGGCAGGTGATGATAGCTGGCGTGAAGACTTCGTTACCCGCAGCCCCATTATGCTGCGTTTGCTTGAACAGGCAAAAATGGTCGCGCAGTCAGATGTCAGCGTCTTGATCAACGGCCAGAGCGGTACGGGTAAAGAAGTGCTGGCGCAAGCCATTCACAGCGCCAGCCCACGGGCGAAGAAAGCCTTTATCGCCATTAACTGCGGTGCGTTGCCGGAGCAACTGCTGGAGTCGGAGCTGTTTGGGCATGCCAAAGGCGCGTTTACCGGTGCAGTCAGCAGCCGGGAAGGGCTGTTCCAGGCCGCGGAGGGCGGTACGCTGTTCCTTGATGAGATTGGCGATATGCCGCTCTCATTACAGGTGAAGTTGCTGCGAGTTTTGCAGGAGCGTAAGGTGCGGCCCCTTGGCAGTAACCGCGATCTGGATATTAACGTCCGAATTATTTCCGCTACCCACCGCGATTTGCCCAAAGCGATGGCGAAAAACGAATTCCGTGAAGATCTCTATTACCGCCTGAACGTAGTCAACCTGAAAATACCGGCGTTAAATGAGCGGGCAGAAGATATCCCACTGTTGGCCAACCACCTGTTACGTGAGTCTGCTCAACGCCACAAACCTTTTGTCCGCAGCTTTTCTTCCGATGCGATGAAGCGCCTGATGGCTGCCAGTTGGCCGGGTAACGTTCGCCAGTTGGTAAACGTTATTGAGCAATGTGTGGCACTGACCAGCGCTCCGGTGATCAGTGAAGCGCTGGTTGAACAGGCATTGGAAGGGGAGAACACCGCGCTGCCCACCTTTGTCGAGGCGCGCAATCAGTTTGAATTACACTATTTACGTAAGCTGTTGCAGATCACCAAGGGTAACGTAACCCAGGCCGCGCGCATGGCGGGCCGTAACCGTACTGAATTCTATAAATTGTTGTCGCGCCACGAGTTGGATGCCAACGATTTCAAAGAATGATGTTTTCTTTCCTGAACCTGTATGCGCAGGTTCTCAACAAATTAGCCGGAATGATTTACACTCCGGCTAATTTGTTGTGGCATGGCAGACTCGATATATGAGCAGATCACTTTCCATTGCGTTGGCCCAGTTGAATTTGCTGGTGGGCGATATTGAAGGCAACAGCGAGCGCATGTTGCAAACGGTGCAGGAACAACAGAAGGCGGGTGCCGATCTGGTTATGTTCACCGAACTGTCCCTGTCTGGCTATCCGCCGGAAGACTTGCTGTACCGCGATGATTTTTATCAGCGTTGTGATACTCAGCTAAACCGCTTACAGCAGGCCTCTGCTGATGTGGCGATCCTGGTGGGTCACCCGTGGCGTGAAGATGGCAAACTGTTTAACGCGCTGTCACTGTTTTCTGCCGGGCAATTGCAGGCACGTTACTTTAAGCAGCAGCTACCGAACTACGGTGTTTTCGATGAGAAGCGCTATTTCCACGCGGGTGATAAAACCTGCGTAGTGGATCTGAAAGGGTATCGCCTGGGGCTGTTGATTTGTGAGGACCTGTGGTTCCCGCAACCGGTGGACGCAGCGAAAGCGGCGGGGGCAGAAATCATCCTGTCGATCAACGCTTCGCCTTATAACCGTGAAAAACCGTATATCCGTAAAACCCTGATGGCAGGCCACTGCCAGCGTACCGGCCTGCCGTTGGTGTATCTCAACCAGATCGGCGGGCAGGATGAGTTGATCTTCGACGGCTGTTCCAAAGTGTTTGATGCCGCTGGCAATATGACGCATCGTTTGGCGGCCTTTGCCGAGCAGGTTACACAGCTTGAATTTAACGGCCTGGAAGTGGTGCCGATGGCGGCTCCTGCGGCAGAGTTGCCCCAGTTGGAGCAGGTTTATGAAGCGCTGGTGTTGGCGGTACGCGACTATGTGACAAAAAATGGCTTCAAAGGCGCGGTGCTGGGGCTTTCCGGCGGGATTGACTCCGCGCTGACGTTAGCCATCGCCGTCGATGCTTTGGGTAAAGATAAGGTTCAGGCCTTGATGATGCCGTTCCGCTACACTGCGGATATCAGCATTGCCGATGCCAAGGAAGAGGCGGAAATCCTCGGTGTGGAATTTGACATCGTTTCCATTGAGCCGATGTTCGATGCCTTTATGGGCCAACTATCGCCGATGTTTGCCGGTACCGCGCGTGATACCACCGAAGAAAACCTGCAGGCACGTTGCCGTGGCGTGGTGCTGATGGCGTTGTCTAACAAACGCGGCAGCATCGTGTTGACCACCGGTAACAAAAGCGAGATGGCGGTAGGTTATGCCACGCTTTATGGTGATATGGCGGGGGGTTTTGACGTGTTGAAAGACGTTCCTAAAACCCTGGTGTTCAAACTGTCTGAATACCGCAATACTGTTTCTTACGTGATCCCTCAGCGTGTGATCGATCGCCCACCTTCTGCTGAGCTGGCCCCGGATCAGTTAGATCAGGACAGCCTGCCGCCGTATGACATCCTGGACGCGATCCTGGAAGGTTATGTGGAACGCGACAAGTCGGTTGCCGATCTGGTTGCCGAAGGGTTCGAAGAGGCGGTGGTTCGCAAGGTGATCCGCCTGGTTGACATCAATGAATACAAACGCCGTCAGGCTGCCGTGGGGCCGCGCATTACCGCCCGTAACTTCGGTAAAGACCGCCGTTATCCGATCACATCCGGCTTTGGCCGTAAAAATTGGTAATTAAGGAAAAAGATGAAGAAAATTGACGCGATTATCAAACCGTTCAAACTGGATGACGTACGCGAAGCGCTGGCCGAAGTGGGCATCACCGGGATGACCGTGACCGAAGTTAAAGGCTTTGGCCGCCAGAAGGGGCATACCGAGCTGTATCGTGGCGCGGAATATATGGTCGACTTTCTGCCAAAGGTAAAAATCGAAATCGTGGTGGCTGACGATATCGTGGATACCTGTGTGGAAACCATTATGCAAACGGCACAAACCGGTAAAATTGGCGACGGCAAAATCTTTGTCTTTGACGTAGCTCGCGTAGTGCGCATCCGTACCGGTGAGCAGGACGAAGAAGCGATTTAACATGTTCGGTTTCCGGGCACTTCCAGCTTGAGTTAGGGAGGGTGCCAGGGGCAGATTTATCCAGCAAAGGCGCAGCTAAAAACTGCGCCTTTGCTGTTTCCCGCCGGTTTTTCTCATCTTTGCGTTCTAAAAAAGCGAACGCTATCGCGTTTTAAGCATTTTTCCTGATGGCTCTTTGACGGACATCTACACTCAAAACAACTGTTTTGTTTGAGGTTATTGCCATGATGACGTTACGCCAAATCCGCCATTTTATTGCCGTGGCGGAAACCGGCTCTATCTCGGCTGCGGCCCAGGCGGTGTTTGTTTCCCAGTCTTCGCTAACGTTGGCAATCCAACAGTTGGAAACCGACATTGGCGTCAGGCTGTTCGAGCGCCATGCCAAAGGGATGAGCCTGACCCATCAGGGGCACCAGTTTCTGCGCCAGTCTTATCTGATCCTGGCGACCGTGGATAATGCCAAGCGCAGCCTGCAATTGGGCACCGAAAGCCTGAGCGGCAAATTGACCATTGGCGTCACCAGCCTGGTGGCGGGGTACTTCCTGGTGGAATTGCTCAAACGTTTCAAGTCTGCCTATCCCAACGTAACCATCCAGGTGATCGAGGACGAGCGTCCCTATATCGAGCACTTACTGGTGAGTGGAGAGATCGACATTGGGGTGCTGATCCTGTCGAACATAGAAGACCGGGATGCCTTGCAGACAGAAGTCCTGATGCATTCACCGTATCGCCTATGGCTGCCGCCGTTGCACCCCTTACTTGAGCACGAAAGTATCAGCCTGGCAGACGTGGCAAAGCAGCCACTGATCCAGCTGAACGTGGATGAGATGGACGTTCATGCCCGGCGGATCTGGGGGCGTGCCGGCTTGAAACCGGAGACGGCGATGAAGACCGCCTCCACCGAAGCGGTGCGTAGCCTGGTGGCTGCGGGGATGGGGATTGCAATCCTGCCGGACATGGCTTACCGCGCCTGGTCGCTGGAGGGGAATATGATCGAAGCCCGCAAGCTGGAGGATTTACTGGAACCGCTGGATATCGGTCTGGCCTGGCGGCGTGGCAGCGCACGGCCAGAATTGGTGACGCCATTTCTTACCATTGCGCGTGAGAACAGTAAGATTAACGCACCAGGCCATAAGCCTTCGATTTAATCGAACGCTGCCTTCAGTATTTAGAATTTGTTGTCCGCAGTGCGCTCGCATAGTCTGATAAAAACTAACTTATCACATTTAGTTAACGTTTTTGTCACATGGGGCGATACGCAATGGCAGATGTGCAGCTTGTTTCTGGTTTGTCCTGTCGGCAGTTTATCAACGGCGAGTCGGTCGAAGGTGAAGGCCATCAGGAAGACATTGTTAATCCTGCCAATGGTGAAACGCTGGTTTCTATCGCCGAAGCCTCTTCGGCACAGGTTGGTAGCGCGGTATTTGCCGCGCAACAGGCTTTTTCTCACTGGTCGCGTACCACCCCCGCTTATCGCGCAACAATCCTGCTGCGTATCGCCGATGCCATAGAACAACAGGCCGAACAACTGGCGCGGCTTGAAGCCGTGAACTGCGGCAAACCTTTTCACCAGGCGTTGAAAGACGATCTTCCGGCTGCGGTTGACGTATTTCGCTTCTTTGCCGGTGCGGTACGTACCCAGCAAGGCCAACTGGCTGGGGAATATGTCGCCGGTCACACCTCGATGATCCGCCGCGATCCGGTTGGTGTGGTGGCATCCATTGCGCCGTGGAATTACCCGCTGATGATGGCCGCCTGGAAGATTGCTCCGGCGCTGGCTGCGGGCAATACCGTGGTGTTCAAACCTTCCGAACATACACCCCTGACTATTTTGGCCTTGGTGCCGGCGTTGCAGGAGATCCTGCCGCCGGGCGTGCTGAATATTGTCTACGGTGGCGGCGAAGGAGTGGGTAGCCATCTGGTAGGCCACCCGCAGGTGCGGCTGGTTTCCGTTACCGGCGATATTGTAACCGGGCAGAAAATCCTGCAGGCGGCGGCGAAAAGCGTCAAGCGCACCCATTTGGAACTGGGGGCAAAGCGCCAGTGATCGTCTGTGACGATGCCGATCTCGACGAAGTTGTCAGCAGCGTCCGCACCTTTGGTTACTACAATGCCGGGCAGGATTGCACCGCCGCCTGCCGTATTTACGCCCAGGCAGGCATCTACCCCAAATTGGTGGAAGCCCTGGGAGAAGCGGTTGCCAGCCTGCGGTTTGCCCGCAAACGCGATGAAGACAATGAAATTGGCCCGCTGATCAGCAGCCGTCAACGTGATCGCGTTGCCAGCTTTGTCGAACGCGCCCTCAGCCAACCGCATATCGAACTGATCACCGGCGCGGCGGCACATTCCGGCCCCGGTTTCTATTATCAGCCCACCTTATTGGCGGGTTGCCTGCAAACCGACGAAATCGTGCAACGTGAGGTGTTTGGCCCGGTGGTCAGCGTGACTCGTTTCGAGACGTTGGACCAGGCGGTGAACTGGGCTAATGACTCTGAATACGGTCTGGCCTCCTCGGTCTGGACACAGAATATCGATCGCGCCCTGCATATTGCGGCACATCTGCAATATGGCAGCACCTGGATCAATACCCATTTTACGCTGGCGAGCGAAATGCCCCACGGCGGCTTAAAGCGTTCGGGCTACGGCAAGGATCTCTCCAGCGATTCATTACAGGATTACAGCGTTGTCAGGCATGTGATGGCGAAGTTCAAGTCCACCTTCTAGCCAAAAA
Source organism: Serratia sp. L9 (assembly GCF_050632285.1). Classification (NCBI taxonomy): domain Bacteria; kingdom Pseudomonadati; phylum Pseudomonadota; class Gammaproteobacteria; order Enterobacterales; family Yersiniaceae; genus Serratia; species Serratia sp. L9. The sequence continues at coordinate 2,493,710 of NZ_CP192591.1, forward strand.
TCGGCGGCAACCGTTCCTTGCCGCACTTTAATTCGCAACACAGGGGTAATTACGATGAGAAAAACACCAGCAATCACCACACTCGCCGCGCTCTGTATCACGGTTTTTTGCGGTATGGCGCAGGCCGCCGATGCACCACAGCAACTAGGCAAAGGCGAAGGGAGGTTGGATATCATCGCCTGGCCGGGTTACATCGAACGTGGTCAGTCCGACAAGAATTATGATTGGGTTACCCAGTTTGAGAAACAAACCGGTTGCGCGGTGAATGTGAAAACTGCCGCTACCTCCGATGAGATGGTCAGCCTGATGGCCAAAGGGGGTTATGACCTGGTCACCGCTTCTGGCGATGCCTCGTTGCGCCTGATCTTCGGCAAACGGGTGCAGCCAATCAATACCGCGCTGATCCCGAACTGGAAGAATATCGACCCGCGTCTGTTGAACGGCCCTTGGTATACCGTGGCGGGTAAAACCTACGGCACGCCTTATCAGTGGGGGCCAAACCTGCTGATGTATAACACCAAAACCTTCCCGACACCGCCGGACAGCTGGGCTGTGGTATTCGAGCAGCAGAATCTGCCGGATGGCAAAACCAATCAGGGCCGGGTGCAGGCCTACGATGGCCCGATCTATATTGCCGATGCGGCTCTGTTCCTGAAAGCCACCCAACCACAGCTTGGCATCACCGACCCGTACCAGTTGAACGAAGAGCAGTATCAGGCTGCGCTGAAACTGTTGCGCACCCAGCACGCATTGATCCACCGCTACTGGCATGACACCTCGGTACAGATGAGTGATTTCAAAAATGAAGGTGTGGTCGCCTCCAGCGCCTGGCCGTATCAGGCCAATGCCCTGAAAGGAGAAGGCCAGCCAATTGCTACCGTATTCCCGAAAGAGGGGGTTACCGGTTGGGCTGACACCACCATGCTGCATACCGATGCCAAACATCCGAGCTGTGCCTATCAGTGGATGAACTGGTCGCTGGAGCCGAAAGTGCAGGGTGATGTGGCCGCCTGGTTTGGTTCGTTACCGGCTTCGCCAGCAGGCTGCAAAGCCAGCGCCTTGTTGGGTGAGAAAGGCTGCGAAACCAATGGGTTCAACCAGTTCGACAAGATTGCCTTCTGGAAAACGCCACAGGCTGAGGGCGGCAAGTTTGTCCCTTACAGCCGCTGGACACAGGACTATATCGCCATCATGGGTGGCAGATAAAAGTTAATCCATTAGGTTACTGCGCCTGGCATCTTGGAATTGGGCAGTGTTCGGTCTCCTCGGGGCCTGCGCGCTGTCCGCTCCCAACCAGCTTGCGCTCGTTACGCCTACTGAATCAGCTTTAGGATAAATTTGGAGCGTGCATCATGACCATTGCAGTGCAATTTATCGATGTTTCGCGCATTTTCGGCGATGTTCGCGCCGTTGATCGGGTTTCTGTCGAAATACAGGACGGAGAATTTTTCTCCATGCTGGGGCCTTCAGGTTCCGGCAAAACTACCTGCCTGCGTTTGATTGCCGGTTTTGAGCAGCTCAGTTCCGGCTCAATCCGCATTCACGGGCAAGAGGCGAGCAACCTGCCGCCTTATCAACGCGATGTGAACACCGTATTCCAGGATTATGCGCTGTTCCCGCACATGTCGGTGCTGGAGAACGTGGCTTATGGCCTGATGGTGAAAGGCGTGGCCAAGCGTGAAAGGCTGGCTCGGGCTCAAGAGGCGTTGGAAAGCGTAGCCCTGGGGTTTGCCGCCGAACGTAAACCGGCTCATCTTTCCGGCGGGCAGCGCCAGCGTGTGGCACTGGCGCGGGCGCTGGTCAACCGCCCACGGGTGCTGTTGCTGGATGAACCGCTTGGTGCGCTGGATCTGAAACTGCGTGAACAGATGCAGGGCGAACTGAAGAAGTTGCAACGCCAACTGGGCATCACCTTTATTTTTGTGACTCACGATCAGAGCGAAGCCCTGTCGATGTCCGATCGGGTGGCGGTATTCAATAACGGCCGTATTGAACAGGTGGATGCGCCGCGCGAACTGTATATGCGGCCAAGAACTCCGTTTGTCGCCGAGTTTGTCGGCACCTCCAATGTGGTTCGCAGCGACCTGGCAGAGCGGTTACTGGGGCAATCGGCCACCTATTCGATCCGCCCGGAACATATCCGCCTGCTCGATCAAAGCGTGGCCGCGCAAGGCGAAGTTCAGGTGCAAGGCACCTTACAGGATATCCATTATCAAGGGGCGGCAACGCGATATGAAATTGCCCTGAGCAGCGGTGAGAAACTGCTGGTCAGCCAGGCTAACCCGCAGTGGCAGGCGGTGGAACATCAGCGCCTGATCGGCCAGCCCGTTACGGCCTGTTGGGCCAGAGAGGCCATGGTCCCGCTGCTGGAGGAGAGGTGAGATGGACATGAGCATCGAGAACCCGGCTCCAACTGGCGGAAAAATCCGCGCGCTTTCAACCTATCTGTACCGTAAGCCGACATTGTACCTGCTGCTGTTGCTGGTGCCACCGCTGCTGTGGTTTGGCGCGGTGTATCTCGGGTCACTGCTGACGTTATTGTGGCAAGGGTTTTACACCTTCGATGATTTCACCATGACGGTGACGCCGGATCTTACCTTTGCCAACCTGAGTGCGCTGTTTAACCCGGCCAATTACGACATCATTGTGCGCACGCTGACCATGGCGGTGTTGGTTTCAATAGCCAGCGCGGTGCTGGCGTTCCCGATCGCTTATTACATGGCTCGCTACACCAGCGGCAAAGTGAAGGCGTTCTTTTATATCGCCGTGATGATGCCGATGTGGGCCAGCTATATCGTTAAAGCCTATGCCTGGACGCTACTGCTGGCGAAGGACGGCGTGGCGCAGTGGTTCCTGCAACATATGGGGCTGGAACCTTTGCTGGCCGGTATCTTGAGTATTCCTGGCGTGGGCGGTAATACGCTGTCCACCTCCGGCCTCGGGCGCTTTCTGGTATTTGTCTATATCTGGTTGCCGTTCATGATCTTGCCGATCCAGGCGGCGTTGGAACGCCTGCCTCCTTCACTGCTGCATGCTTCTGCCGATCTGGGGGCTCGCCCAGGTCAGACTTTCCGCTACGTGATCCTGCCGCTGGCGGTACCGGGTATTGCAGCTGGCTCCATCTTCACTTTCTCACTAACGCTGGGGGATTTTATCGTGCCGCAGCTGGTGGGGCCGCCGGGCTACTTTATCGGCAGCATGGTGTATGCCCAGCAAGGTGCGATCGGCAATATGCCCATGGCAGCCGCTTTCACCCTGGTACCGATCGTGTTGATCGCAATCTATCTGTCTATTGTAAAACGCCTGGGGGCCTTCAATGCACTCTGAACGCGCGCCGTTAGGGCTGAAGTTAGCCGCCTGGGGCGGCCTGATATTCCTGCACTTCCCGATAGTGGTTATCGCCATGTATGCCTTTAACACCGAAGAGGCGGCATTCAGCTTCCCACCACAGGGTTTTACCTTACGCTGGTTCAGCGTGGCTGCGGGGCGGCAGGACATTATTGACGCGGTGCTGCTTTCGGTGCAGATCGCCTGCCTGGCCACGGCGATTGCGTTGGTGCTCGGTACCTTGGCAGCCGCTGCACTGTATCGCCGGGATTTCTTTGGCAAAGACAGTATTTCACTGCTGTTGCTGCTGCCAATCGCCTTGCCGGGGATTGTCACCGGTATTGCTCTGTTGGCCGCCTTCAAGGCGCTGAATATCGAGCCTGGGATCATGACGATCGTAATCGGCCATGCCACGTTCTGCGTGGTGATCGTATTCAACAACGTGATCGCCCGCTTCCGGCGTACCTCGCACAGCCTGATCGAGGCGTCGATGGATCTGGGTGCTGACGGCTGGCAAACCTTCCGCTATGTGATCTTGCCTAATCTGGGCTCGGCACTGCTGGCGGGGGGATGCTGGCGTTTGCCCTGTCATTCGATGAAATCATCGTGACCACTTTTACCGCCGGGCATGAGCGCACGCTGCCTCTGTGGCTGCTGAACCAGCTTGGCCGCCCTCGCGACGTGCCGATCACCAACGTGGTGGCACTGTCGGTGATGGTACTGACAATGATCCCGATCCTGGGGGCTTATTATCTGACGAAAGGCGGCGAAAGTGTCGCTGGTAGCGGCAAATAACAATCCCCTTCGTCTTTCAAGCCGCAGCGTTGTTGGCTGTGCTGTACAGGGATGTACCAATGCTGCAGGTGCATGGACGTATGCGGCCAACTCGGGATCCGTGGGGGAGAAAGCCGGTGTTGCCAAGAATGAATAACCAGGTGTCTGCAATAAGAGCGGGAACCTAATTGTGCCAATATTTCTAAGGATAACGCGATGCAAAGCCAACTGCTGATTAATGGTCAACTGGTTACCGGCCAGGGTGAAAAACTGCCGGTATATAACCCGGCAACGGGGGAAGTTATTGTGCAGGTGGCCGAGGCCAGCGCACAGCAGGTTGAAGAGGCCGTGCAGGCTGCCGATGCCGCGTTTGACCTGTGGGGGCAAACCACGCCGAAAGCGCGTGCCGAACATTTGCTGGCGCTGGCCGATGTGATTGACCAGCACGCAGAGACCTTTGCCAAACTGGAGTCTCTCAATTGTGGCAAACCTTACCACTGCGTGCTGAATGACGAACTGCCAGCGGTTGCCGATGTCTTCCGCTTCTTTGCCGGTGCCAGCCGTTGCCTGAGTGGCCTGGCTGCTGGCGAGTACCTGGCGGGACATACTTCGATGATCCGCCGCGATCCGCTGGGTGTGGTCGCCTCTATCGCCCCCTGGAATTACCCGCTGATGATGGCCGCCTGGAAGTTGGCGCCAGCCCTGGCTGCGGGCAACTGTGTGGTGATCAAACCTTCTGAACAGACACCGTTGACGACGTTCAAGCTGGCTGAACTGGCTGCCGGGGTATTCCCTCCTGGCGTCCTCAACGTGTTGTTTGGCCGTGGTGCCAGCGTGGGGGACGTGCTTACCGGCCACGACAAGGTCCGCATGGTGTCCCTGACTGGATCTATCGCCACCGGCGAACATATTATTGCTCATACTGCGCCAGGTATTAAACGCACCCATATGGAGCTGGGTGGTAAAGCGCCGGTGCTGGTATTTGATGATGCCGATCTGCAACAGGTGGTCGAAGGCATTCGCACCTTTGGTTTTTACAATGCAGGGCAGGACTGCACCGCTGCCTGTCGCATCTATGCGCAAAAGGGCATTTATCCGCAGTTGGTGAAAGCTTTGGGTGAAGCGGTTGCCAGTTTGAAGATTGGCCCACCGGAGGACAGCAGCACTGAGCTGGGGCCGTTGATTACTTCGCAGCATCTGGAGCGGGTCGCGGGTTTTGTTGAACGCGCCAAAGCGTTGCCGCATGTACAGGTTATCACCGGGGGCGAAAAAGTGAATGGCCCTGGGTTCTATTTCCAGCCAACGCTGCTGGCCGGTGCCCGTCAGGAAGATGAAATAGTTCAGCGTGAAGTTTTTGGCCCGGTAGTGACGGTGACGGAGTTCGATGATGAAGCGCAGGTGCTGGCCTGGGCGAATGCCTCCAATTATGGTCTGGCCTCGTCTTTGTGGACGCGTGACGTTGGCCGTGCTCATCGCCTGAGCGCACGCTTGCAGTATGGCTGCACCTGGGTGAACACCCACTTTATGCTGGTCAGCGAAATGCCGCATGGCGGCCAGAAGCTGTCTGGCTATGGCAAAGACATGTCAATGTACGGCCTGGAGGATTACACCGCTATCCGTCATGTGATGTTTAAACATTAATCTGATTGATCTTACAGGATTTATACGCACAATAACGCGGCTTTCAGGCTGGTTTCGGCTGGCCTGATAATACATTCCCCTATGGGTTCCAAGACACGGCTAGGCGTCGGCTATCTCATCCTCTGTGGCTTACTTAAGTCAGTGGCTGGGAATGAGATAGTGCAGGTAACAACGCTGTGGCTGGAAAGACTATGGGGATAAAACCTTTAGGAAGCTTTTATGGCTATTACCCGTCGCGATTTTCTTAACGGCGTGGCGATCACCATCGCCGCCGGACTAACACCGATGCAGATCCTGCGCGCATCGCCGCAAACTGCTCATCAAACTCTGTATTATCCGCCTGCGCTGACCGGTCTGCGCGGCAATCATCCCGGCTCCTTTGAACATGCCCACCAGCTTGGGCGTGATGGCAAAGCCTTTGATTTTGGCAGCGTGCCTGCCGACGAAGAGTTTGATCTGGTGGTGGTGGGGGCGGGTATCAGCGGCTTGGCGGCGGCCTGTTTCTGGCAGCAGATGAAAGGCAAGCAGCAACGCATTTTGCTGATCGATAACCATGATGATTTTGGCGGCCACGCCAAGCGTAATGAATTCAGCAGCGAGAAGGGCACCCTGCTCGGTTATGGAGGGAGCGAATCCTTACAGTCGCCGCGTTCCAACTTCAGCCCGGTAGCCCTGGGGCTGTTGAAAAATCTGGGTGTCAGTATCGACGGTCTGGAGCAGGCCTTCGATAAGACTTTTACCCGGATCTGAACCTGAGCCGTGGCGTATACTTCGATCGCAAAAATTTTGGTGTTGATAAAGTGGTGAGTGGCGATCCGGGCCGTGTGGTGGCGGATGACATTCCACGTGACCGCCTCAATGGCCGCTCTTATGAGGCTTTTATCGGTGACTTCCCGCTGCCGGAAACCGACCGTCAGGCGTTGATAGCGTTGCACACTCTCGAAAAGGATTATCTGCCGGGCATGAGCCAGGAGGAGAAGGTCGCCTGGCTGGATAAGCACAGCTATAGCCAGTTCCTGCGTGAGAAAGTGGGGCTGAGTGAAATGGCGATCCGCTATTTCCAGCAAACCACCAATGATTTCCAGGCCGTCGGTATTGACGCGACTTCCTGCAGCGATGGTCGTATTTGTGATTTACCCGGCCTGAACGGCATGAACCTGCCGCCGCTGGATGAAGAGTCGCAGGCCGATCTCGACGATCCTTACGTTTTCCACTTCCCCGATGGCAACGCGACATTGGCCCGGCTGATGGTGCGCCATTTGATCCCGGCGGTGGCGCCGGGTGGCAAAGATATGAACGACGTTATTCTGGCCGAGTTTGATTATGCCCAGTTAGACAACCCTGCGTCACCCGTGAAACTGCGGTTAAACAGCACCGGGCTGCATGTGGCCAACGTGGGTGACAAGGTTGAGGTAACCTATATCAACGGCGAAGAAATGGCCAAGGTTCGCGCCGGGCAGGTGGTGATGGCGGGTTACAACATGATGATCCCGTATCTGGTGCCGGAGATGCCTCACCAACAGCAGGAAGCGTTGAAGCAGAACGTTAAGTCACCCCTGGTGTACAGCAAAGTGGTGATCCGCAACTGGCAGCCGTTTATCAAACTGGGGGTGCACGAGGTCTATGCACCAACCGCCCCTTATAGCCGGGTGAAACTGGATTACCCGGTGAGCATGGGGGGTACCAGCATCCGCGCGATCCGAATCAACCTATCGGGCTGCATATGGTCTATGTCCCGACCTTGCCAGGCAGTGGCCTCAGCCCGCGTGAACAGTCACGCAAAGGGCGGGCTTTATTGTTAGGCACCCCGTTTGAGGTGCATGAGCAGATGATCCGTGAACAGTTGCAGGGCATGTTGGGGGAGGCAGGGTTTGACCATCAACGGGATATTCAGGCGATCACCGTTAACCGTTGGTCACACGGTTACTCGTATTTCCTCAATGGCATGTTCGACGATGAAGATGAGTCCGCCAAGATCATCGAAACTGCGCGACAGCCGATCGGCAAGATAGTGATTGCCAACTCCGATTCCGATTGGAGCCCCTATGCCAACTCGGCGATCGATCAGGCATGGCGAGCGGTAAATGAGCTGGCTTACGGTAAAGTTACTGCCAAGGAGGGAGTATGAATCTGCGCCCGCTGTATCTGATGTTATTGCTGGCTGGTGGCTCGGCCCATGCCATGTCTGCGGGGGAATATGTGGCCAAGGCCGGTGACTGCACAGCTTGCCATACGGCACCTGGCGGCAAGGCACTGGCCGGCGGGATGAAGTTCCCCACCCCGGTAGGGGATATTTATGCCACTAACATCACGCCAGATAAGCAGCACGGCATTGGCGACTACAGCTTTGACGAGTTTGACCGCGCCATGCGTCAAGGGGTTGCCAAAGACGGCCATCGCCTTTACCCCGCAATGCCTTATACCTCTTACGCCAAAATGAGCGAGCAGGATATGCGTGCACTGTATGACTATCTGATGCATGAAGTACCGGCACAGAATACGGCTAACCGGGAAAGCGATATCCGTTGGCCCCTTTCCATGCGCTGGCCGTTGGCGGTTTGGAATCAGTTGTTCCACGAAGACAAACCTTATCAGCCGGACAATCAGCAGAGTGCGCAGTGGAACCGTGGGGCCTATCTGGTGCAGGGGCTGGGCCATTGCGGCAGTTGCCATACGCCACGCGGCTGGGCGATGCAGGAGAAAGGCCTGGACAGCAAAACGCCAGAGTTCCTGGCCGGTGCGGAATTGGATGGTTGGTACGCGCCGGGTTTACGTGGCCTGAAACAAAATGAAGTGGTTGCACTGCTGAAAAGCGGCCGCAGCCAACATGCGGCGGTTGCCGGGCCGATGAGCGATGTGGTAGCACATAGCACGCAGTATCTCAACGACGACGATCTGAACGGGATGGCGATGTATTTGCATGGGATGATGGATGAAACAGCGAAACCAGCAGCGCGCGCCGCCGTGCCCGAAGCGATTATGGCTTCTGGCAGGCATACCTACGCGATGTACTGTTCAACTTGCCACGGCAACAAAGGGGAAGGGAGCGATAACGTTATTCCGGCGCTGGCAGGGAATTTATCGGTTACGGCGGAAAATCCATTGACCGCATTGCGTGTGGTGCTGGAAGGGGCTCATACGCCGATCACCCAGCAGGCAACGGCAATCACCATGCCGGGCTATGACTGGATACTTAACGACCAGGAGACAGCGGATCTGATGAGCTACCTGCGTGGTAGCTGGGGGAATCAGGCTGCGCCGGTGACGGCAGTGCAGGTGCAGGCAGCCCGTAAGCTGGCAGAGAAGTAAAACGGCAGGGCGCGGTTGATTGTTACCGCGCCCTGATGGCCTTACAGTACCTTATGTGGGCCGAAGCATTCGTAATGGATGCGTTCGGCTTCCACACCCATTTCCAGCAGTTGCTGACCTACGTATTGCATAAACGCCACCGGACCACAGAAGTAGTATTGCATCAGCGGGTTGCACAGCGTGCTGCGCAAGGGGCTGAGATCCATCAGACCCTGGCTGTCATAATCCTGGCCCTTAACGTCATCGGTGTTGGGTTCGCGATACCAGATGTGGGTACTCAGCTCAGGTAAGCGCCCGGCAATATCTGCCACTTCATCGGCAAAGGCATGCACCGCGCCGTTCTCTGCGGCATGCAGCCAAAGGATTTCAGCCTGATGCTGATTGTCATGCAGGGTATTGAGCATCCCCAGCATCGGGGTCTGGCCTACGCCCGCCGAGATTAACGCCACTGGCGTGGTGGTTTCTACCTGCAGGAAGAAATCGCCATGCGGTGGGGCGAGATAAATCACATCACCTTCTTTGGCTTTTTGATGCAGGAAGTTGGAGACGGCACCCTGTTCCTCGCGCTTTACTGCTATACGGTAATATTCCCCGTTAGGCGAAGTGGTGAGTGAATATTGGCGGATTTCCTGATGTTCCAGGCTGTCGTCATTAATATAAACCGCCAGGTATTGGCCTGGTTTATATTCTGCTACCCGGCCGCCGTCCACCGGCGCCAGTACAAAACTGGATATCACTTCGCTCTGCGGCTGTTTTTTCACAATGCGGAATGCACGCAAATCACGCCAGCCACCGTTATCCTGCTCACTTTCCTGATAGATTTGCCCTTCACGCTGGATAAATACGTTTGCCAGCACCCCGTAGGCTTTCCCCCAGGCATCCAGCACCTCCTGGCCCGGGTTGAACATTTCATCCAGCGTTGCCAGCAGGTGATGGCCGACAATCTGATACTGATCCGGCTGAATATTGAAGCTGGCATGCTTTTGCGCAATGCGTTCTACCGCCGGGAGCAACGCGGCCAGATTTTCCAGATTGCTGGCGTAGGCACAGATGGCGTCGAACAACGCCTGGCGCTGATCGCCGTTACGCTGGTTGCTCATATTGAAAATATCTTTCAATTCGGGGTTGTGTGCAAACATGCGATCGTAGAAGTGGGCGGTCAGTTTCGGGCCGGTTTCGGCCAGTAGAGGAAGGGTGGATTTTACGGTGGCGATGGTCTGACTATCCAGCATGGTGAGGCTCCTTTAAGGGCATTTTTTTATGATGATTAATTGATGCATTTTAAATGCATCTTATTAAATTGTTTTACGCTTGTAAATACCCTTGTTTTTGTTACGGTGTTGTTAACCGCCGATCGGCCTCACAGAACATGAAAAAACCGCATTATCACCATGAGTAAAAGTCCGTTGCCAGAATAGGGTTTTTAGCGGATAAAAGCCAAGCCCCGCCTGATGCCAATCGTTTGCGTAAAAACCTCTGTCAAGACCTATCTTCGACAGGGGGAAACGGTTTACACTGTGGCCCAGCACCCGAACGGGTAAATTTAGATAGCTGATTTAAGCCAGGAGATGCCGGATGTTAAAGCGTGAAATGAACATTGCTGATTATGATGCCGAACTGTGGCGTGCAATGGAGCAAGAAGTGGTGCGTCAGGAAGAGCATATTGAACTGATTGCGTCTGAGAACTACACCAGCCCGCGTGTCATGCAGGCCCAGGGTTCACAATTGACCAACAAATACGCAGAAGGCTATCCTGGCAAGCGTTATTACGGCGGTTGCGAATACGTTGATATCGTTGAGCAACTGGCTATCGATCGTGCCAAAGAGCTGTTTGGTGCCGATTATGCCAACGTCCAGCCACACTCCGGTTCCCAGGCTAACTTTGCTGTTTATACCGCACTGCTGCAACCGGGCGACACTATCCTCGGGATGAATCTGGCACACGGTGGCCACCTGACTCACGGTTCCCCAGTGAACCTGTCCGGCAAGCTGTATAACGTCGTGCCTTACGGTATTGATGAGTCTGGGCAGATCGATTACGAAGATCTGGCCAGGCAGGCTCAGACCCACAAGCCAAAAATGATTATCGGTGGTTTCTCGGCCTTCTCCGGTATCGTTGACTGGGCAAAAATGCGTGAAATTGCCGACAGCATCGGCGCTTACCTGTTTGTGGATATGGCACACGTGGCTGGCCTGATTGCCGCTGGTGTTTATCCGAACCCGGTCCCTCATGCGCATATTGTTACCACTACGACCCACAAAACGCTGGCGGGTCCGCGTGGTGGCCTGATCCTGGCCAAGGGCGGTGATGAAGATCTGTACAAAAAACTGAACTCAGCCGTGTTCCCTGGCGGCCAGGGCGGCCCATTGATGCACGTGATTGCCGGTAAAGCGGTAGCGCTGAAGGAAGCGATGGAACCTGAGTTCAAGATTTACCAACAGCAAGTGGCTGATAACGCCAAAGCGATGGTAGAAGTCTGCCTGCAGCGTGGTTACAAAGTGGTTTCTGGTGGTACTCACAACCACCTGTTCTTGCTGGATCTGGTGGATAAAAACCTAACCGGTAAAGAAGCCGATGCCGCACTGGGCCGTGCCAATATCACCGTCAACAAAAACAGCGTACCAAACGATCCGAAGAGCCCGTTTGTGACTTCTGGCGTGCGTATCGGTACCCCGGCAGTGACTCGCCGTGGCTTTAAAGAAGCCGAAGTGCGTGAACTGGCTGGTTGGATTTGTGACGTGCTGGACAACATCAACGACGAAGCCACTATCGAACGCACCAAGCAAAAAGTGCTGGATATCTGTGCTCGTCTGCCGGTCTACGCGTAATCACGTTGATTGGTCGGTAAACAGACCCGCTACGGCGGGTTTTTTTATGCCCGTTGCATGCAAACTGTGAGCTGCTCTGCACTCTTCCCTTTAAAGTATGAATGAGCATTGCTGTAAGTTGTGAGCTCTGTCAAAGTATTGCCCTCATCCAGGAGGGAACATGGTTCTGCAATCAACACGTTGGCTCGCTCTCAGTTATTTCACCTACTTCTTTTCTTATAGTATTTACCTTCCGTTCTGGAGCGTCTGGCTGAAAGGTGAGGGGATTGCCCCGGAAGCCATCGGTATTCTGCTCGGCGCTGGGCTGGTGGCGCGCTTCCTGGGTAGCCTGCTGATCGCACCGCGCGTTAAGGATCCCTCCTCTTTAATTACGGCGTTACGCCTGCTGGCGTTGCTTTCTCTGGCTTTCGCCATCGGTTTCTGTTTCGGAAACGGCTGGGCCTGGCTGATGCTGGTGATCGCCGGTTTTAACCTGCTATTTTCTCCATTGGTGCCATTGACCGATGCGCTGGCGGCAACCTGGCAACGGCAAATTACCCTGGATTATGGCCGGGTGCGCCTATGGGGTTCGCTCGCCTTTGTGATTGGCTCAGCGTTAACCGGTAAACTGGTTTCCGTTTGGGGCCACAATGCGATTTTGTACAGCCTGTTGTTCAGCATATTGGTGATGTTGCTGGGCATGATGCTGAAGCCCAGCGTAATGCCACAAGGCGTGGCGCGTACCCAGAATGAAGCCAGCCGTTCCTGGCGTGAACTGCTCCGCGAGGGGCCAGTATGGCGTTTTCTGTTATGCGTCACGTTATTGCAGGGCGCACATGCCGGTTATTACAGCTTTGCTTCTATCTATTGGCAAGAGGCCGGTTACTCCGCCGCGACTATTGGCTACCTGTGGTCGCTGGGGGTGGTGGCCGAGGTGATCATTTTCGCCAGCAGCAATTTCCTGTTCCGCCGTTGGAACGCACGTAATCTGCTGCTGTTGTCGGCGGTGTGTGGCCTGGTGCGCTGGGGGCTGATGGCCTCGACCACTGAAATTGGCATGCTGCTGCTGATACAGGTGTTGCATTGCGGCACCTTTACGGTCTGCCATCTGGCAGCAATGCGCTTTATCGCGGCGCGCCAGGGAACCGAGGTGATCCGTTTGCAGGCGGTCTATTCCGCCTTGGCGATGGGGGGCGGTATCGCGGTGATGACCGTGTTGGCCGGTTTCCTGTTCGAGCACCTGCAGGGTGGGGTCTTCTGGGTGATGGCGGCAGTGGTGGTGCCAACGCTGTTTATTCGCCCACCGGCGGTAACAGTCAGCCGTTAGGGCTTTCCAGCAGCGCACGGATAGCCTGGCGCTGCTGGCGTTCCAACGGCAGTTCGGTAAACATCAGCGGTGGATGGGATCCCTCAGGTACCGCTGCATAAGGGCTTATCACTAAGGTAATGCCCTGTGGGGCACCAAGTCTCAGATAGTCGCTTAGTGGCAAATATTTGATGTTAAGCGGCAGCAGCGTTAATTCGCGGATCTGATATTCCACCTCTTCTTCCAGTTGGGGGTTATCCAGCGTCAGCAGCAGGATCTGTTTTTCTTGCAGCGCATTCCCTTGCATCAGCCAGGCGCCAAAGCTGATCGCAACCAACCCGGCTTCTTCCCGCGAAAAGCGAATACCATATTCCTGTTCAAAAGGTACCAGCGCGGCCTGTGTGGTACGCATCAGTCGCGGGTACTTGCGTAGCACTTCTTCCAGCAACTGGTTGTCGATGCCGATATCAAACCGGCAGCGTTCCACCGCCGGTGCCATATGCGCAAATAGCTGGTTGACCAAATCTTCCTGGCTGCTGAAATGCATGCCTGAGATCTGCTGGAAGCACTCAACCATCTGCCCGATAGCCGTCATCAGCCGCTGGTCTTCCGCTGAGTTGGTGCTTTGATAGCTATGGCTTTTTAACAGAGTAAACATCAAGATCAGAAAATCACATTCGCTAACTTTGGCTGGTTGGGCAAACAGTTGATTAAGTGTTTGATGCAGTTGCACAGCCGCCTGTTGTTCTGGCTTGTGTTGCAGCCAATGATGTTGGCTCTGATCAAAATGAGGGTGATGTTGCCGCTGGCTTTGCCAAACGCAATAGCACAGATAATGCTGCAGAAATTGCCTGTCTCGCGGTTCAAAGCGGCGGTTAAGCTGTTGTTCACAGTCATTGATGCACAATTCTAATGGCGGCAGTTGTTCCTGCTGGAGCTGCATGGCCTGCTGATATTGCGGGCCGAAGTGCTGTTCAACAAATTCTGGGCTGCAGCGTAAGGTGCGCCGTAGCCACTGTAGCAGGCAGAGGCGCTGGTTAAGCGTGCTCCCACGTATCTGGTAGCCAGCATCAGGGCCACCGCTGATTTCCAAATGGTGGAAGCGCTGGATTTCACTGGCCACCTCGGCTATATCTTGCCGGGTAATGGCCAGGTCGACGCCGTTGATTTGGCTGATAGTCTCCAGTTGCACAGCGGGCACCGGCGCGTACAGCATCAGTAGCAGATGGCAGCGCCGTTGTTGACCGGAGAGCTCAGGCACAGAATAAGTGTCCAGGCTCATATCACCTTCTGGCAGGTAATGTTTAAATTATGCTTAAGCATAGCAAAAGGCTTTGTTGCGGCGTGGGAGTGACCTTAGCTTTTACTTCGGCTTACAACTTCTGTCACGTTATTCAGCCTCTAAATGTTCGTTGAGGTGTGGTTTATGTTACTTTATAACAATTCTGGGTATGATTTGATGATGAAATACCAGGGTCTGATGGCCAGCCTGTTACTGTTGGCCAGCGTGGGAGCGGTTGCGCATCCACACAGTTTTATTGATATGAACACCACCTTTGTGGCCAAAGATCGGCAATTAATCGGCTTGAAAATGGTTTGGGTTATGGATGAAATCACCTCAGCGGATCTTTTGTATGACGCAGAAAATGCCAAAAGCGACTCCGAAATCTGGAAGAAACTGGCCGCACAGGTTATGGCAAACGTTTTAGGCCAGCATTATTTCACCGATATTTACCGCGATGGCAAACCGGTGAAATACCTCAATCTGCCCAGCGAATACCATCTTTCACGCCAGGGCCATAAAGCGGTGCTGGAGTTTGTATTACCGTTGGCTGAACCACAGCCCCTGGCAGGCAAGCCGTTTGAGATATCCACCTACGATCCCACCTATTTTGTGGATATGACTTATCCAGATCCCAAGGCGTTGCATTTGCCGCCTGAGATGGCAGAACAGTGTAAATTCGACCTGGTGACGCCAAAGCCCAATGCGTCGCTGCAGGCCTATGCTTTGTCGCTGGACAAGAATGATTCGCCTGGTGAAGACCTGGCGCTTGGGCAGCAATTTGCCCAGAGGGTCACGCTGACATGTCAGTAAATTTCAGCCTGCCGGCCAGAAAGAAACGTTATTGGGTGTTTGGCCTGTGGCCACTGCTGTTGTTTTTTATCCTGATGGCAATTGGCGCGCATCTGGCATGGCACTATTGGCCGCAGCTGTTGATGCAAAGCGTGGTGTGGCAAAAAGGCCTACATCAGGAAATGGCAGCGCTGCTGCAACAGGTCAAGGCCGCACCGCAGCAGGCGGGGCTGTCGCTGATGTTGTTCAGCCTGGGTTATGGTGTGCTGCATGCTCTTGGCCCTGGACACGGTAAAGTGGTGATCGCCACTTATCTGGCCACCCATCCGGCGCGGCTGAAAAGCAGTTTAAAGCTGACGTTCGCTGCTTCATTGGTGCAGGGGCTGGTGGCCATCACCTTGGTGACGTTGGTGCTGGTGGTGTTGCAGCTCTCTTCCCGCCACCTGCATCAAGGCAGCTTCTGGCTGGAGAAAGGCAGTTTTATTCTGGTGATCCTGCTTGGTGTGATGCTGAGCTGGCGTGCGATTAAACGTCTGTATCGGGCAGTGAAAGCCATGCGGCCAGCGCCTGCGCTGCGTATCAACGGTCTGCAGCCTTTACCGGCAGATCATGTACATAGCGCGAGCTGTGGATGTGGGCATCGGCATATGCCTAGTGATGAAGAGCTGCAGGCGGGGAACGACTGGCGTACAAAAACGGCCATTGTGCTGGCGATGGGGATGCGGCCTTGTTCTGGCGCTATCCTGGTGCTGCTGTTCTCTAAAGTGATTGGCGTTTTTATCTGGGGAGTTTTTTCGGCACTAGCGATGGCGTTGGGAACTTCACTGACCATCTCTATGCTGGCATTGTTTGTCCATTACAGCCGTAAATTGGCGATGCGTATCAGCCGCCAAAGTACACCTGAGGCCTGGAGCAGCCTTGCCTGGGGATCGCTGGCGCTGGCCGGCGGCCTGATCTTGCTGTTTGCCGGTGTGCTGATGTATGCCAGCGCGCAACCGGAATTTGGCGGTGGGGTGCGGCCGTTTTCCCGTTAAGGATATAAAAAAGGCGCTGCAAAATGCAGCGCCTCAATCTTCAACTCTGTGTTTAACGCTTCAGCGCTTCACTCAACTCTTCACGCATGGTGGAAAGCAGGGATTTCACTACGCGCGGGTTACCGGCAACCACATTGCCGGAACTGAGGTGGTTATGGCCGCCAACAAAGTCGGTAACCAGGCCGCCTGACTCACGCACCAGCAATTCGCCAGCGGCGAAGTCCCAAGGCTTGAGGCCAATCTCAAAGAATCCATCAACGCGGCCAGCGGCAACGTAGGCCAGATCCAGTGCAGCGGAACCGGTGCGGCGGAAATCTGCACACTGAGTGAACAGTTTGCCAACCAGATTGATATAGGCCGGAGCATGCTGTTTGACTTTGAATGGGAAGCCGGTCGCCAGGATAGTGCCATCCAGATCTTTGGCGTTGGTGCCGCGCAGACGGTAACCATTGAGCTGTGCGCCCTGGCCGCGGGTAGCGGTAAACAGTTCGTTGCGCATTGGATCGTAAACCACAGCCACTTCGGTACGGCCTTTGATGCGTACGGCGATGGAAACCGAGAAGTGTGGAAGACGTTTGATGAAGTTGGAGGTGCCATCCAATGGATCGATCACCCATTGTACATCCTGATCTTCACCAACCAACTCGCCGCACTCTTCACCAATAATGGTGTGTTTCGGGTAGGATTTACGGATGATTTCGATGATCAGGCGTTCAGCATCGCGATCGACGTTAGTGACAAAGTCGTTAGACCCTTTTTGAGTCGTTTCTACAGCGTCTGGAGTCTCGTAATTTTTGGCAATCAGGTTACCAGCCTTGCGCGCAGCGCGCACGGCGATAGTCAGCATCGGATGCATGGGTATCTTCCACAGGATGTTAAAGAACAAAGAACGGCGCGAAGTATAGCAGGTGTTCGGCAAAATACCTACGACTGTGTTAGGATGCTACGATTTTCCGCTACGCTCAGAGTTTGTATGCTGCACAATATCCGCATTGTTCTGGTTGAAACCTCTCATACCGGTAACATGGGCTCGACGGCCCGAGCTATGAAAACCATGGGTCTAACCAATCTTTATCTGGTTAATCCGCTGGTTAAACCCGATTCGCAGGCGATTGCCCTGGCTGCTGGCGCCAGTGATGTTATCGGTAATGCCACCCTCGTTGATACCTTTGACGAAGCCATTGCCGGTTGCTGTCTGGTCGTGGGTACCAGCGCACGTTCGCGCACCTTGCCCTGGCCGATGCTGGAGCCCCGCGAATGCGGCGTGCGAGCGGTACAGGAAGCTGAGCAGGGACCGGTTGCCCTGGTCTTTGGCCGTGAACGCGTTGGATTAACCAATGATGAATTGCAGAAATGCCATTATCATGTCGCCATTCCCGCCAACCCGGATTATAGCTCCCTGAATCTGGCCATGGCGGTGCAGATCCTGGCGTATGAAGTCCGAGTCGCTTACCTCGATCGCCAACAGGCGGGGGCGCCGGCGCTGGAAGAAACGCCATATCCATTAGTCGACGATCTTGAACGCTTTTATCAGCACCTGGAGCAGACGCTGGTGCATACCGGTTTTATCCGTGCCGCACATCCAGGGCAGGTGATGAGCCGTTTACGCCGTTTGTTTGCCCGGGCCCGCCCGGAGGCGCAGGAGCTGAATATCTTGCGCGGAATGCTGACGTCGATCGAAAAACAGGATAAACATCAAGGTAATTAATTTATTGTTATCTGGCAAAAATGACAAATAACATTGGTTATCCGGTGGTTATAAGATGTATTTTATATACATCAGTAATAAAAAAGCATAAAAAGTGCTAATACTTGAGTGAATTAGTAGGTTAAATAGTTGACTGTTTTACTCAGGAATGTCAGAATTTCGGCCATGTTTCACCAACAGGTAACCATTTAGCTATGAGACTGACATCCAAAGGCCGTTATGCCGTAACTGCCATGCTCGACGTGGCATTACACTCCCAGGAAGGGCCGGTACCACTGGCGGATATTTCCGAACGCCAAGGTATCTCGCTCTCTTATCTGGAACAACTGTTTTCCCGTCTGCGCAAGAATGGCCTGGTGGCCAGCGTGCGTGGGCCAGGCGGTGGTTATCTGCTGGGTAAAGAAGCGAGTGAAATCGCCGTTGGCGCAGTTATCACTGCCGTCGACGAATCGGTAGATGCAACCCGTTGCCAAGGCAAAGAAGGGTGTCAGGGGGCGACCGTTGTCTGACCCATACCCTGTGGCGCGATCTGAGCGAACGCATCAGCGGGTTCCTGAACAATATTACGCTGGCGGAACTGGTGAACAACCAGGAAGTGCTGAACGTGGCGGACCGCCAAAATAACGATACGCGCCGCACGGCCAACGGTCGTCTGCAAGAAACGATCAACGTTAATCTGCGTGCATAAGCAGCTGGCGACTAATTTATTGGTTTTTGGAAGTGATGTACGGAGCACAAGAGCAATGAAATTACCGATTTATCTGGACTACTCGGCAACCACTCCGGTCGATCCGCGTGTTGCCGAGAAGATGATGCAGTTTTTGACCCTGGACGGTACTTTCGGTAACCCGGCTTCCCGTTCCCACCGTTTCGGGTGGCAGGCGGAAGAAGCGGTAGATATCGCCCGTAACCAGATCGCTGAACTGGTTGGCGCAGACCCGCGTGAAATCGTGTTCACCTCTGGGGCAACCGAATCCGACAACCTGGCGATCAAAGGCGCTGCCAATTTCTATCAGAAAAAGGCAAGCACATCATCACCAGCAAAACCGAACATAAAGCCGTGTTGGATACTTGTCGCCAACTCGAGCGTGAAGGTTTTGAAGTTACCTACCTGGCACCGCAGAGCAACGGGATTATCGATCTTAATGTTCTCGAAGCCGCAATGCGTGAAGACACCATTCTGGTTTCCATCATGCATGTGAACAATGAAATTGGCGTGGTGCAGGATATCGAAGCTATCGGCGAAATGTGCCGTGCCCGTGGTATTATTTATCACGTTGATGCTACCCAGAGCGTAGGTAAACTGCCAATCGATCTGAGCAAGCTGAAGGTCGACCTGATGTCCTTCTCCGGCCACAAGATCTATGGCCCGAAAGGCATTGGTGCCCTGTATGTACGCCGCAAGCCGCGTATCCGTATCGAAGCCCAGATCCACGGTGGTGGCCATGAGCGCGGTATGCGTTCCGGGACGCTGGCCGTTCACCAGATCGTTGCTATGGGCGAAGCCTATCGTATTGCCAAAGAAGAAATGGCCAGCGAAATGGCACGCCTGCGCACCCTGCGCGATCGCCTGTGGAACGGCGTGAAAGATATGGAAGAAGTCTATCTGAACGGCTGCCTGGAGCACGGCGCTCCGAACATTCTCAACGTCAGCTTCAACTATGTTGAAGGCGAATCGTTGATTATGGCGCTGAAAGATCTGGCTGTTTCTTCTGGTTCTGCCTGTACTTCTGCCAGCCTTGAACCTTCCTATGTGTTGCGTGCACTGGGTATGAGTGATGAGTTGGCGCACAGTTCGATCCGTTTCTCTCTGGGGCGTTTTACCACTGAAGAAGAGATCGATTACACCATTTCGCTGGTGCGTAAATCCATTGGTCGTCTGCGCGATCTTTCTCCGTTGTGGGAAATGTTCAAGCAGGGCGTGGATATCAACAGCATCGAATGGTCACATCATTAATTCTCAGGATTCAGGAGCAACGTCATGGCTTACAGCGAAAAAGTAATCGATCACTACGAAAACCCACGTAACGTAGGATCTTTTGATAACGAAGATCCTTCCGTTGGTAGCGGTATGGTGGGTGCACCAGCCTGTGGCGACGTGATGAAGCTGCAGATCAAGGTCAACAACGAAGGCATTATCGAAGATGCGCGTTTTAAAACCTACGGTTGCGGCTCTGCCATTGCCTCCAGTTCTCTGGTGACAGAATGGATGAAAGGCAAGTCTCTCGATCAGGCCGAAGCGATTAAAAATACCCAGATCGCCGAAGAACTGGAGTTACCTCCGGTTAAAATTCACTGCTCTATTCTGGCCGAAGACGCCATTAAAGCAGCGATTGCCGACTACAAGAGCAAACACAGCGCCAAGTAGTTATTAATGAGACAGTTAGCCCGCGCTACCCTATGAATTTCAAGTTGCAGCTAGGCGACGGGCAAGTCGGGTTTTGCTTAGAAGTGTGAGGTTGTTATGTCAATTACCATGAGCGACAGCGCTGCGCAGCGTGTTCAGGCATTTTTGAACAACCGTGGCAAAGGTCTTGGCCTGCGCTTGGGTGTGCGAACTTCCGGTTGCTCCGGGATGGCGTATGTGCTGGAATTTGTTGATGAAACGAACGATGATGATGTCGTTTTTGAAGACAAAGGCGTCAAGGTGATTATTGACGGCAAGAGCCTGGTCTATCTTGACGGAACCGAGCTTGATTTCGTCAAGGAAGGCTTGAACGAAGGCTTCAAGTTCAACAACCCGAACGTCTCAAGCGAGTGCGGCTGCGGCGAGAGTTTTAACGTCTGACAGTCCATCGTGCTCCCCCGTCATCGGCGGGGGAACCCCAACTATCACGATAATGCCTAGAGCACGCTATGGATTACTTTACTTTATTCGGGCTACCGGTTCGCTATAGCCTAGACGGCAGCCTGCTTACCTCACGCTATCAGGATCTGCAGCGCCAATTTCACCCCGATCGTTTTGCCACCCAGCCTGAACGTGAACGCCTGATGGCGCTGCAACAGGCGGCAACCATCAATAATGCCTATCAGTCGCTTAAGCACCCGTTAAAACGGGCAGAGTATATGCTATCTTTGCACGGCTTTGATTTGGGTAACGAGCAACATACCATGCGCGATACCGCGTTCCTGATGGAACAACTGGAATTGCGTGAAGAGCTTGATGCCATTGAGCGTCGGCCCGATGCACAAGATGCACTTGATGCTTTCGCCGCACGCCTGAATAACACTTTCAAACAACGTAGCGCACAGATGGTACAGGAACTGGATGCCCAGCAATGGTCACAGGCCGCTGACAGTGTGCGGAAGCTGCGTTTTTTGGACAAACTCCAGCAACAGGTTGAACAACTCGAAGAAAAACTGCTGGGCTTTGAGTAATACATTCCCGATTTGATCTTGGAAGCTTCGATATATGGCCTTATTACAAATTAGTGAGCCTGGCCTCAGTGCCGCGCCGCATCAGCGCCGTCTGGCTGCCGGTATTGATCTGGGCACCACCAATTCTCTGGTAGCCACGGTGCGTAGCGGCCAGGCAGAAACCCTGGCCGATGCTGAAGGGCGCTATCTGTTGCCTTCAGTCGTGCATTATCAAGCCACTGAGCACCATGTAGGTTGGGCAGCGCGAGCGCAGGCTGCGCAAGATCCGGTCAATACGGTCAGCTCTGTCAAGCGCATGATGGGTCGTTCCCTGGCAGACGTTCAGCAGCGTTACCCTAATCTGCCGTACCAGTTTCAGGCCAGTGACAACGGCCTGCCGCTGATAGTGACTGCCGCCGGTCTGGTTAACCCGGTCGGGGTTTCTGCCGATATCCTTAAAGCCCTGGCTGCACGTGCCACTGCGGCATTAGAGGGTGAACTTGATGGCGTAGTGATCACCGTTCCTGCCTATTTCGATGATGCCCAACGCCAAGGCACCAAAGACGCTGCCCGTCTGGCTGGTTTGCATGTATTGCGCCTGTTGAACGAGCCGACTGCGGCGGCGATTGCCTACGGTCTGGATTCCGGCCAGGAAGGGGTGATTGCCGTTTACGATCTGGGCGGCGGTACCTTTGATATTTCTATTTTGCGCCTCAGCCGTGGCGTGTTTGAAGTATTGGCGACCGGTGGCGATTCTGCTCTGGGCGGTGATGACTTTGATCACCTGCTGGCGGATTGGCTGCGTGAACAGGCAGGTATTGCCGATCGCAGCGATCACGGTGTGCAGCGCCAATTGTTGGATGCGGCCATTGCGGCCAAAATAGCGCTGAGTGACGCTCAAAGCACCAGGGTTGAGATCGCCGGTTGGCAAGGTGAAGTGACCCGTGAACAGTTTGAAGCGCTGATTGCTTCATTGGTGAAACGCACTTTGTTAGCCTGCCGCCGCGCGCTGAAAGATGCCGGCGTGACGGCTGAAGAGGTGCTGGAAGTCGTGATGGTCGGTGGTTCCACCCGTGTGCCATTGGTCCGTGAGCAGGTTGGTGGGTTCTTTGGCCGCACGCCGCTGACGTCGATCGATCCGGATAAAGTGGTGGCCATCGGCGCTGCTATCCAGGCAGATATTCTGGTGGGTAACAAACCGGACAGCGAAATGCTGCTGTTGGATGTGATCCCATTGTCGCTGGGTCTCGAAACCATGGGTGGGTTGGTCGAGAAGGTGATCCCGCGTAATACCACTATCCCGGTAGCGCGAGCGCAGGAGTTCACCACCTTCAAAGATGGCCAGAGTGCGATGATGATCCACGTCTTGCAGGGCGAGCGTGAACTGGTGCAGGACTGCCGTTCGCTGGCTCGCTTTACGCTGCGCGGTTTACCGCCGTTGCCTGCTGGCGGGGCTCATATCCGCGTGACTTTCCAGGTTGATGCCGATGGCCTGCTGAGCGTCACTGCGATGGAGAAATCCACTGGCGTTGAAGCCTCTATTCAGGTGAAGCCTTCGTATGGTTTGTCCGATGCTGAAATTGCCAGCATGCTCAAGGATTCCATGGCTAACGCACAAAGCGATGTTGGCGCACGCAAGCTGGCAGAACAGCGGGTCGAGGCCTCCCGAGTGCTGGAAAGCCTGCAAGGTGCGCTGGCTAGTGATGCCGCATTGCTGAGTGCGGAAGAAAGCCTGGCGATCAACAACGCGGTGGCAGAACTGCAGCAAACGATGCAGGGCACCGATGCTGGTGCGATCGAAGCCGCAATAAAAGTAGTCGATGCAACAACTCAAGATTTTGCCGCGCGCCGCATGGATGCCTCCATTCGCCGTGCGCTGGCTGGCCATTCTGTGGATGAGGTTTAACCATGCCGAAAATTGTTTTCCTGCCCCATCAAGATCTTTGCCCAGAGGGGGCAGTACTGGAAGCTGAAGTTGGGGAAACCATCCTCGATGTCGCATTGCGTAACGGTATTGAAATTGAGCACGCCTGTGAGAAATCCTGCGCCTGCACCACCTGCCATTGTATCGTGCGTGAAGGGTTTGACTCCCTGGACGAAAGCAGTGAGCTGGAGGATGACATGCTGGATAAAGCCTGGGGCTTGGAACCAGAAAGCCGTTTGAGCTGCCAGGCGCGTGTTACTGAAGACGATTTGGTAGTAGAAATGCCGCGTTATACGGTTAACCACGCCCGCGAACACTAATTTACCCTTCGCCTTTCAAGCCGCAGCGTTGTTAACGGCGAGCGTGAACCCCAGTCACTTACTCTTGTAAGCTCCGGGGATCCACGCTCTTGTCGCCTAGCTGCAACTTGAAATTCATCAGGTAAAATGAATCATACTGTAGCGCTGGAGAGAAGAATGGGACTGAAGTGGACTGACAGCCGTGAAATCGGCGAAGCGCTGTACGACGCTTATCCGGATACCGATCCGAAAACCGTGCGTTTTACCGATCTGCATCAATGGATTTGCAGCCTGGAAGAGTTTGACGATGAACCTCAGGCTTCCAATGAAAAAATACTGGAAGCGATCCTGCTGGTCTGGTTAGATGAAGCTGAGTAAATAGCGTAAGGGGCTGCCAGAGGCGGCCCGTTTATTTTGTATCCGATAAGATCTGTATCCGTCGCCTTTCAAGCTGCAGCGTTGTTACCTGCTATGACGAAACTCTTGTGTGGGTTTCGCCCCGCCCTAAGTGATTGGAGTGTGCAAAAACGGGGTGCCTGGCTGCAACTTGAAATTCATCGGGTATATAAAAGAATAAACCGGAGTAAGGCTATGACAACTGAAATCATGCACATCACGCTATCACAGCAACCGGCCGAGGCCCGTTGGGGTGAAAAGGCGCTGCTGAGTACCAATGATCTAGGCATGACTATCCATCTGACCGCTAACGGTAAGCTAGAAGCGATCCAGCGTGCAGCGCGCAAGATTGATGGTCAGGGCATCAAGAAAGTGAAATTGGCCGGGGAAGGCTGGGATTTAGAACAGAGCTGGGCATTCTGGCAGGGTTTCCGTGGGCCAAAAGGCCAGCGTAGCGTCGAATGGGCAGAGTTGCCGGAAGCAGAAAGCAAAGAGTTACAACAGCGCCTGAAAATCATCGACTGGGTGCGTGATACCATCAATATGCCCGCGGAAGAGCTGGGGCCAGAGCAATTGGCCACCCGCGCTGTTGATCTGATGTGCAATGTCGGTTGCGATGCGGTCAGCTATCGTATTACCAAAGGCGAAGATCTGCGTGAGCAAAATTACGCAGGCCTGCATACGGTTGGCCGGGGTTCCGATCGTTCGCCGGTGCTGCTGGCCCTGGACTTTAACCCAACGGGCAACCCGGAAGCGCCGGTGTTTGCTTGCCTGGTGGGCAAAGGCATCACTTTTGATTCTGGCGGCTATAGCCTCAAGCAGAGTGCGTTTATGGACTCCATGAAGTCCGACATGGGTGGCGCAGCGACGATCACCGGCGCACTGGCATTGGCGGCGGCTCGTGGTTTGAAACAGCGCGTAAAATTGTACCTGTGCTGTGCAGATAACATGGTTAGCGGCAACGCTTTCAAGCTGGGCGATATCATTCGCTACCGCAATGGTAAAACCGTAGAAGTGATGAATACCGACGCAGAAGGTCGGCTGGTGCTGGCCGATGGTCTGATTGACGCCAGTGCGCAAAATCCAACGCTGATTATCGATTGTGCCACCCTGACCGGGGCGGCCAAAACGGCCGTGGGCAATGACTATCACGCGCTGTTCAGCTTTGATGATGCGCTGGCACAAGAGCTGCTGGCCAGTGCCAGCCAAGAGCATGAACCATTCTGGCGTCTGCCTCTGGCGGAGTTCCACCGCAGCCAACTGCCGTCGAACTTTGCCGATCTGAATAACGTTGCCGGCCCGGCTTATACTGCAGGTGCCAGCACTGCCGCGGCTTTCCTGTCGCATTTTGTGAATAACTACCAACATGGCTGGCTGCATATCGACTGCTCTGCAACTTACCGCAAAGGTGCCGTTGAACAGTGGTCTGCAGGCGCAACTGGCTTGGGCGTGCGCACGCTGGCCAATCTGCTGCTGAGCAAAGCCAAATAATTGCCGGGCAAGTTGCCTGGGATTAAAATGATATTTTCCCATAGGGGTTCAGCATGCTGGGCCCTTAATACATTGGAGTAGGCGATGAGTTCCCACCACCATCATGATGATGATGCTGTTTCTGACGAAAATGAGCTTGAGCGCCTGTTGACGTTGGCGGCTTCGGAACCCGCGTACCGCCCTGCATTTTTCCGCGAGTTGCTGGATTCAACGGTATACATTCTGGGCGATAGTGAGCAAGTACAGCAAGAAGGTGAGATTACCCTTAATGCCGACACGCCGGTGAATATTCAGCATTGGGAAAAGCAGGACGGCAGCAGCGTTGTGCCTTTCTTCTCCTCGCTGGAGGCGCTGCAAAAAGCGGTGGAAGATGAGCAGCCCTTTATTGCCATGCCCGCTCGTGTGCTGTTTGAAATCACTCAGGGTGCTGAGCTGTTCCTCAACCCTAAAGGCAACCAGGGCAAAGAGTTTCTCCCGGCAGAGATCGCTATGCTATTGGCCACTGGCGGCGTGGTGAAGCCTGCGGAACGCTATATCGATCCCGAAACGCAATTGCTGCTTGGGCAACCTGAAGAGTATCCGGCTGCGATGGTAGATGCATTGACCACCTTGTTCAGCCACCGTAAGCCGGTACGCCGCGCCTTTTTGGCACTGATGCATGACCAGGCAGTAGACGAGAAACCGAACCTGCTGATTGGCCTGGAGGTGGACGGCGATCAGGCTGAGATCGAAGCGCTGATCAGTGAAGCCGGTATGGTTGCCAGTGAAACTGCACCAAACGATGAACCGGTCGATTTTTGTCTGGTAGAAGAGAATGCGCGAGGTGTAAGCCACTATCTGATCAACCATAGCCAGCCTTTCTACCAGCGCCGCTGGGGAAGCTGGTTGCGTAATATGATCCCTTCGACTGATAAAACCCAGTGAGCATGCCTACTGCGGCTCAAAATAGAGAATTAAGATAATTTTTTTTAATGGAATGTTGTTTTTTCCGTAGGCAAGCGTTAACGGCACACATATAATCTGCGCCACTTGAGAAGGCCGGCACCCCACTTTCTGCCCGGCCTGTTTTGGAAGCTATAATAGAGGCCATCATGACCGTAGAACGTACCTTTTCCATCATTAAACCAAACGCAGTCGCTAACAATGACATCGGCGCAATCTATGCTCGTTTCGAGCGCGCGGGTTTCAAAATCATCGCTGCTAAAATGTTGCGTCTGACTCGCGAGCAAGCCGAAGGCTTCTACGCCGAACACAAAGGCCGTCCGTTCTTCGATGGTCTGGTTGAATTCATGACTTCTGGCCCGATCGTGGTTCAGGTTCTGGAAGCAGAAAACGCAGTACAGCGTAACCGTGACATCATGGGTGCTACCAACCCGGACAACGCACTGGCTGGCACCCTGCGTGCTGACTATGCCGACAGCTTCACTGCCAACGCTGTTCACGGTTCCGACGCAGTAGAATCTGCCCAGCGTGAAATCGCTTACTTCTTTAACGAAAGCGAAATCTGCTCTCGTTGATCTACCCGTCAGGGCATAAGTGGGTCTTTGCGTAGTGAAACCGGCGATTTACCGGCAGATACAATAAAAATGCCGTGAAAGCTGCTCAGACGTGGAAACCTGCTACTAAAATTTGTACAATGCCGCGCCCCAGGTGAGTCATCTCGTCTGGGGCGTGTTTTTCCCCGTCATATGTCAGGCACGGGCTAAATAACACACTTACTTTCCACTCCTTCGAGCCATAACGTGTAACAACGAGGCCAAGAGATCATTATGTTAGAACCCATCACGTCCGAGCACATCTTGTCTGAAAATAATTCATTGACCGATCAATCCCTTCAAACGGAACAGCCGGCTACGGCCAAAATTAACCTGTTGGATTTGAACCGCCAGCAACTGCGTGAGTTTTTCGCCAATATGGGGGAAAAACCTTTCCGTGCCGATCAGGTGATGAAGTGGATATATCACTATTGCTGTGACGATTTTGAGCAGATGACCGATATCAATAAGGTCTTGCGCAATAAATTGCAGAGTGTGGCGGAGATCCGTGCGCCGGAAGTGGCTGAAGAACAGCGTTCGGCTGATGGCACCATCAAATGGGCTATCAAAGTGGGCGATCAGCAGGTTGAAACCGTGTATATCCCGGATGGCGATCGCGCCACCTTGTGCGTCTCCTCTCAGGTAGGCTGCGCGCTTGAGTGTAAATTCTGTTCAACGGCACAGCAGGGTTTTAACCGTAATCTGCGCGTGTCGGAAATCATCGGCCAGGTCTGGCGTGCTGCTAAGATCCTCGGCGCTATCAAAGTGACTGGCCAGCGCCCGATCACCAACGTGGTGATGATGGGCATGGGTGAGCCGTTGCTTAACCTGAATAACGTGGTGCCAGCGATGGAAATCATGCTGGACGACTTTGGTTTTGGTTTGTCAAAACGCCGTGTCACCCTGTCTACTTCCGGCGTCGTACCGGCCTTGGACAAACTGGGCGATATGATCGACGTGGCGCTGGCGATTTCTTTACATGCGCCAAACGATAAGATCCGCGATGAGATCGTGCCGATCAACCGCAAATACAATATTGAAACCTTCCTGGCAGCGGTGCGCCGTTATCTGGAAAAATCCAATGCCAACCAGGGGCGGGTTACCGTTGAGTACGTGATGCTGGATCATATCAACGACAGCACCGACGACGCACACCAACTGGCTGAAGTGCTGAAGGATACGCCATGCAAGATCAACCTGATCCCGTGGAACCCGTTCCCAGGCGCGCCTTATGGCCGCAGCTCCAACAGCCGGGTAGACCGTTTCTCCAAGGTGTTGATGGAATACGGCTTTACGACTATTGTTCGTAAAACCCGTGGCGATGATATTGACGCAGCCTGTGGGCAATTGGCGGGAGAAGTGATCGATCGTACCAAGCGTACCCTGAAAAAGAAAATGGCTGGGGAACCTATCAACGTACGGGCGGTCTGAATCCTATAGCATGATTTTTTGTTATCTAACAGCCTGTTATGTGAGCAGCAATCCTTCAGGCGATCGGGTAACATCAGATAAGGAAATGAGTGCAAGCATGAAGCTGAAACTGTGGAGTGTGTTATTGGCCGCCAGTTTGCTGGCAGGTTGCTCAAGCTCGGGGCCGGACAAGGATGAACCCGCAGTCGCAGCCGGTCAGACGCGGTTGCAACTGGGGCTGGAGTATCTGAACCAGGGGGATTTGCCGGCGGCGAAGCAGAACCTGCAAAAGGCGCTAGACGCGGCTCCACAGGATTATCGTACCCAATTGGGCATGGCACTCTACTATCATCAGATTGGCGATAACGCAGCAGCGGAACAGCGTTATCAGCAAGCGCTCAAACTTGCGCCAGGCAATGGCACCGTATTGAATAATTACGGTGCGTTTCTCTGTAGTTTAGGGCAGTATGTACCGGCCCAACAGCAGTTTAGCGCTGCGGCACTGGCGCCGGAATATGGCCAGGTTGCCGACAGTCTGGAAAATGCAGGTTACTGTTTCCTGAAAGCCGGTCAGAATGATGAAGCTCGTAAGTTATTAACTCGCGCGCTGAAGGTTGATCCGGACAAGGGTGTTCCACTGTTAGTGGAGGCAGAAAAGCAATTTGGAGAAGGGAAGCGCACGCAGTCGCAACTTTTATTGGACAGTTATCAACATGTTCTGCCGGCTAGTGCCGAGAGTTTATGGTTACAGATCCGTTTCGCCGCGTTAGCAGGCCGCCAGGATAGCGTACAACGCTATGGCAAGCAGCTAGCGCGAAGTTTTCCACAATCCAAACAGTACCAGCAATTCTTAGCTAATGAATACTGAAGACTCCCAAGATAAAACCGTATCTATGACGACAGGCCAACGCTTGCGCCAGGCCCGTGAACAACTCGGGCTGAGCCAACAGGCTGTTGCAGAACGCCTGTGTCTTAAAATGTCTACCGTGCGCGACATCGAAAACGACAGCATTGCTGCCGATCTTGCTTCGACGTTTGTGCGTGGTTATATCCGCTCCTATGCCAAGCTGGTGCATTTACCGGAAGATGAGCTGTTGCCGATGCTGGCCAAACAGGCACCGATCAAAGCTGCCAAAGTGGCCCCGATGCAGAGTTTCTCTTTGGGTAAGCGACGTAAAAAGCGCGATGGCTGGCTGATGAGCTTTACCTGGCTTATCGTGTTTGTGGTCGTGGGCCTGACGGGAGCCTGGTGGTGGCAGAATCACAAGGTGCAGCAGGAAGAGATCGCCACTATGGCCGATCAGTCCTCTGCACAGCTTTCCCAGCACAATGAAGGCCAGTCAATTCCCTTGACCGACGGTAATGTGGATAACGGCGCTTCGGCTGTGGTGGATAACAGCACGGCACCTGCAGCGCTGACTGCTCCTCCGCAAGCTGCGGTGGATCAGCAAGCGGCTCAGCAGCCAGCAGTGGTTGCGCCAAGCCAGGCGACGATCCCGGATGCGACACCTGCAACTCCTGTTGTGCAGGGGCAACTGCCTACTGGCGCTGCGGATGTGAGTGCGGCGGCGGCGGATCCTAATGCGCTGGTGATGGATTTTTCCGGCGACTGTTGGTTGCAGGTGATCGATTCGACCGGTAAGTCTTTGTTCAGCGGCATTCAAAAGAGCGGTTCCCGGTTGAACCTGGCTGGAACGCCTCCGTTTAAACTGACCATCGGTGCACCGGCCGCAGTACAGATTCAATTCCAAGGTAAGCCGGTCGATTTAAGCCGGTTTGTTAAGTCAAACCGTGTTGCTCGTCTGACCGTTGCCGCGCAGTGATTGCGCGGCTATTGTCGTTATCTCAGAGCAGCAGTGGAGAGTAAGTGATGCATAACCAATCTCCCATTAACCGCCGGAAATCAACGCGCATTTACGTCGGTAATGTCCCTATTGGCGATGGTGCGCCGATTGCTGTGCAATCGATGACTAACACCCGGACCACCGATGTTGAGGCGACGGTTAATCAAATCAAAGCGCTGGAGCGCGTGGGTGTCGACATCGTCCGCGTTTCAGTTCCTACCATGGACGCCGCCGAGGCGTTTCGGTTGATCAAACAGCAGGTCAACGTACCGCTGGTCGCTGATATCCATTTCGATTACCGCATTGCATTGCAGGTTGCCGAATACGGCGTCGATTGCCTGCGTATCAACCCGGGTAATATTGGTAATGAATCTCGCATCCGTTCAGTGGTTGACTGTGCGCGTGACAAGAATATCCCAATCCGCATCGGTGTTAACGGCGGCTCACTGGAAAAAGACATCCAAGAAAAATACGGCGAGCCAACGCCTGAAGCGCTGCTCGAATCGGCTATGCGCCATGTCGACATTCTGGACCGTCTCAATTTTGATCAGTTCAAGGTGAGCGTAAAGGCGTCTGATGTGTTCCTGGCCGTGCAGTCTTACCGTCTGCTGGCAGCCCGTATCGACCAACCTCTGCATTTGGGGATTACCGAAGCTGGCGGAGCGCGCAGTGGCTCGGTGAAATCGGCCATTGGCTTGGGGATGCTGCTGTCTGAAGGGATTGGCGATACGCTGCGTATTTCGCTGGCGGCCGATCCGGTTGAGGAAGTGAAGGTTGGTTTTGATATTCTGAAGTCGTTGCGCATCCGCGCCCGTGGTATTAACTTCATTGCCTGCCCAACCTGCTCTCGCCAGGAGTTTGACGTTATTGGTACTGTCAATGCATTGGAACAGCGCCTGGAGGATATCATTACGCCGATGGACGTTTCCATTATCGGTTGCGTCGTGAACGGGCCAGGTGAAGCGCTGGTGTCTACGCTGGGGGTGACCGGTGGGCACAAGAAGAGCGGTTTCTATGAAGACGGTGTGCGTCAGAGAGAGCGTTTTGATAACGAACAGATGATTGACCAGTTGGAAGCGAAGATCCGTGCCAAGGCAGCGATGCTGGACGAATCCAATCGTATCGCCATCAATCTGTTGGAAGAGTAAATCAGACAGGTACGGCGGGTTTTTGGCCCGCTGTTTCATGATCCCAGGGGGCTTGATTGTGCATCCACATTGAACAGCGGGTGGCAAAGTCCCTATAATCGGGTTCATTTTTATATAAAACGGACAGAGAATTCACGTGGCAAAAAACATTCAAGCCATTCGCGGCATGAACGATTACCTGCCGGAAGAGACGGCACTGTGGCAGCGCATAGAAGGCACTCTCAAACAAGTGCTGGCTGGCTATGGGTATAGCGAAATCCGGTTGCCGATTGTAGAGCAGACCCCGTTATTTAAACGCGCCATCGGTGAAGTGACCGACGTCGTGGAAAAAGAGATGTATACCTTCGAGGATCGCAACGGCGAAAGCCTGACGCTACGCCCGGAAGGGACGGCTGGCTGCGTTCGCGCCGGTATCGAACATGGTCTGCTGTACAATCAGGAACAGCGTCTGTGGTACGCTGGCCCGATGTTCCGCTACGAGCGTCCGCAAAAAGGCCGTTATCGTCAGTTCCATCAACTGGGTGCGGAGGTCTTTGGCCTGCAGGGGCCAGATATTGATGCCGAGCTGATCATGCTGAGCGCGCGCTGGTGGAAGGCCCTGGGAATTGCCGAACACGTTAATCTGGAGCTGAACTCCATCGGTTCCCTGGAAGCACGAGCCAATTATCGCGATGCCTTGGTCGCTTTCCTGGAACAGCACCAGGAAAAACTGGACGAAGATTGTAAGCGCCGCATGTACAGCAACCCACTGCGCGTTCTGGACTCCAAAAATCCAGAAGTGCAAACCCTGCTTAACGATGCGCCGCGTCTTTCCGAGTACCTGGATGAAGAGTCTCAAGCTCACTTTGCCGGGTTGTGTGAACTTTTGCAGCAGGCGGGGATCCCCTATACCGTTAATGAACGTCTGGTGCGTGGCCTGGACTATTACAACCGCACGGTGTTTGAGTGGGTCACCAACAGCCTGGGTGCGCAGGGTACCGTTTGTGCCGGTGGCCGTTACGACGGTCTGGTTGAGCAATTGGGCGGCCGGCCGACACCTGGCGTAGGTTTCGCCATGGGGCTGGAACGTCTGGTGCTGCTGGTTCAGGCAGTCAACCCGGATTTCAAAGCGCCTGCGACTATCGATGTTTATGTTATCTCTTCCGGTGCCGGTACGCAGAGCGCGGCCATGTTACTGGCTGAGAAGGTGCGCGATGTTGCACCGCAGATTAAACTGATGACCAACTATGGCGGCGGCAACTTTAAAAAGCAGATCACCCGTGCGGATAAGTGGGGTGCTCGCATCGCGCTGATCCTGGGGGAGAACGAAGTAGCGGCACAGCAGGTGGTGGTGAAAGACCTGCGCAGTGGTGAACAAGAAACGCTGGCGCAAAGCGAAGTCGCTGCGCGTCTGGCTTTGATGTTAGGTTAAGGAGAAGGACACCGTGGAAGTCTATACCACTGAAAACGAACAAGTTGACGCTCTACGCCGGTTCTTTGCTGAAAACGGCAAAGCCTTGGCCATAGGTGTTGTGCTCGGTATTGGTGCCCTGGTTGGTTGGCGCTATTGGCAGAACCATCAGAACGACAGCATGATGGCAGCTTCTCAGTCTTATGAGCAGGCAAGCGTGGCCCTGGCCTCCGGTAAAGCCGAAGATGTCGCCGCGGCAGAGAAGTTTATCCAGGCTAACAGCAACAATTACGGCGTCTTTGCTGCATTGCAACTGGCAAAGCACTTTGTTCAACAAAATGATTTTGCCAAAGCAGAACAGCAATTGGTGCTGGCACAAAGCCAGGCCAAAGATGACAACCTGTTGGCGATGGTTAACCTGCGTCTGGCCAGTGTGCAGTTGCAGGAAAAAAGCTGGATGAAGCGCTGAAAACGCTGGATGGCGTGAAAGGTGAAGGTTGGATGGCAATGATGCAAGACGTGCGCGGTGACGTGCTGTTAGCAAAAGGCGACATCAAAGGTGCGCGTGAAGCCTACAGCAAGGGCATCGAATCCAATGTTTCTCAGGCGCTTGCGGCAATAATGCGCATGAAATTGAATAACTTGTCCAGCTAAGGGGAATTCCCATGCAATTGCGTAAAACACTCTTGGTCGGACTGGTTTCCGTCGCCATGCTGAGTGGCTGTTCGCTGTTTAGCGGCGAAGAAGACGTGGTAACCATGTCACCGCTGCCAAAAGTTGAAAATCAGTTCACGCCAAACAAAGCGTGGAGCACGTCGGTGGGTGATGGTATTGGTGAGTATTATTCCCACCTGCGCCCGGCTTATCAGGACAGCACCGTTTATGCCGCCGATCGTCGCGGTATCGTAAAAGCGATGGATCTGGCCGACGGTAAAGAAAAATGGAAGGTCGATCTCTCTGAGAGAACCGGCTTCTTCTCCAGCAACCAGCCCGCGCTGTTGTCTGGTGGCCTGACGGTGTCTGGTTCCAAGGTCTACGTTGGCAGTGAGAAAGCGGTGGTTTATGCGCTGAATACAGAAGACGGCCAGGAAGCATGGCAAACCAAAGTTGCGGGTGAAGCGATTTCCCGTCCGGTGGTTGCCGATGGCATGGTGCTGGTTCATACCACCAACGGTCAGTTGCAAGCATTGAACGAAGCTGATGGTGCCATCAAGTGGACGGTCAACCTGGATATTCCTTCGCTATCACTGCGTGGTGAGTCTGCTCCGGCTGTAGCTTTCGGTGCTGCAGTGGTTGGCGGTGATAATGGCCGCGTCAGCGCCGTGTTGATGCAGCAGGGTCAGTTGATCTGGCAGCAACGTATTTCCCAGCCAAGCGGTGCCACTGAGATCGATCGCCTGAACGACGTAGATACTACGCCGGTGATTGTTGACAACGTGGTGTATGCATTGGGTTACAATGGTAACCTGACCGCGCTGGATCTGCGTTCCGGCCAGATCTTGTGGAAACGCGAGATGGGCTCTGTAAACGATTTTATCGTTGATGCAGGCCGTATTTATGTGGTCGATCAAAATGACCGTGTGGTCGCGATGAACACCGAAGGTGGCGTTAACCTGTGGCGTCAGAGCGATCTGCTGCACCGCAACCTGACACCACCTACACTGTATAACGGCTACCTGGTTGTTGGGGATTCAGAAGGTTATCTGCACTGGATCAACACCACCGATGGCCGTTTTGTTGCTCAGGACAAAGTGGATAGCTCCGGCTTCCTGTCTGCGCCGGTGGTGGCTGGTGACAAACTGCTGATCCAGGCGCGTGGTGGTAAGGTTTACGCCTTTACCCGCTAAACGTTTGTATAGCCCTAAATTGCGGCTGGTGCTGTCAATTACGCCGCAGTTTTCAAGGTCTATGGATAACGGCTCCTGACGTCAGGGGCCGTTTCGTATTTTTAAGCTATGCTGCCGCTGTCTATTGCGCTGTATAGTAACGATTTGATTTTTAAGTAATGAGGCTTCAACCATGATACCTGTCGTCGCGCTGGTCGGGCGCCCGAATGTGGGTAAATCCACCTTGTTTAACCGTTTAACACAGACGCGCGATGCGCTGGTGGCGGATTTCCCCGGGCTAACGCGAGACCGTAAATATGGTCGTGCTGAAGTAGAGGGCAACGAATTTATCATCGTCGATACCGGGGGTATTGATGGGACAGAAGACGGCGTTGAAACCCGTATGGCTGGCCAATCGCTGTTGGCGATCGAAGAGGCCGATATCGTGCTGTTTATGGTGGATGCCCGTGCCGGGTTGATGCCAGCCGATCAGGGCATTGCACAACATTTGCGTAACCGTCAGAAGGCAACTTTCCTGGTTGCCAACAAAACCGACGGCATGGATCCCGACATGGCGACCGCAGATTTCTATTCTCTGGGGTTAGGCGATGTCTATGCGATTGCGGCTTCTCATGGCCGTGGTGTGACGCAACTGATTGAGCATGTGCTGGTACCGTTTATCCCGGAAAAACCCGAAGAGGTCGAACTGACTGAAGAGGAGGCTAATGCCGCCTACTGGGCCGAGCAGAACGGTGAAACGGAAGAAGGCGAGTATGAAGATCCGGAAGATGACTTCAACCCGCAGGATCTGCCGATCAAGCTGGCGATAGTGGGTCGTCCAAACGTTGGTAAGTCTACACTCACTAACCGTATTCTCGGTGAAGAGCGTGTGGTGGTGTATGACATGCCTGGTACCACCCGCGACAGTATCTATATCCCGATGGTGCGTGATGAGCGCGAATATGTGCTGATCGACACCGCTGGGGTGCGCAAGCGTGGCAAAGTCACCGAAACCGTTGAGAAATTCTCGGTAATCAAGACGCTGCAGGCGATCGAAGACGCCAACGTGGTGCTGCTGGTAGTCGATGCCCGTGAAGGCATTTCCGATCAGGATCTGTCGCTGCTGGGCTTTATTCTCAATAGTGGGCGCTCACTGGTGATTGCGGTCAACAAGTGGGACGGCATGAGCGAAGAAGATCGCGAGCATGTGAAAGAGATGCTCGACCTGCGTCTGGGCTTTGTGGATTTCGCCCGAGTGCACTTTATCTCTGCGTTGCACGGCAGCGGTGTCGGTAACCTGTTCGAATCGGTACTGGAAGCCTACGAATGTGCTACCCGTCGCGTTAACACCTCGATGCTGACCAAAATCATGCAGATGGCTGCCGAAGACCATCAGCCGCCATTGGTGCGTGGCCGCCGCGTGAAGCTGAAATATGCGCATGCGGGCGGGTACAACCCGCCAATCGTGGTGATCCACGGTAACCAGGTGTCCGATCTGGCTGATTCTTACAAGCGTTACCTGATGAACTACTTCCGTCGTTCACTCAAGGTGATGGGGACGCCGATCCGTATTCAATTCAAAGAGGGTGAGAACCCGTTTGCAGGCAAGCGTAACACCTTGACCCCGAACCAGATGCGCAAGCGCAAACGCTTGATGAGCCACCTGAAGAAGTCTAAATAAGAAAATAGGGCGTGATAATAGTGTCGCGCCCTATTTTTATCCCGCCTGAAGCGTTCTATTATCCTACTTTTATCGGCTCTTCGAAGGAATGTCATGTCCTGGGAAACCTGGAGTTTTGCCTTTAGCGTCACCGTGCCGAATTTATTGATGATGCTGCTGGGCATCCTTCTACGCCACTGCCGGCTGATGGACGACCGTTTTATCGACGGGGCAACCAGGCTGGTGTTCAATCTTGCCTTACCCTGTCTGCTGTTTTTCAGCATTGCCACCAACCACCCGCAGTTGCAGGATAA
The DNA here is from genome assembly GCF_050632285.1 of Serratia sp. L9. Lineage (NCBI taxonomy): Bacteria > Pseudomonadati > Pseudomonadota > Gammaproteobacteria > Enterobacterales > Yersiniaceae > Serratia > Serratia sp. L9. Next base: position 2,530,285 of record NZ_CP192591.1, read on the forward strand.
CCTCTCTCTGGTGATTTATGGTGCGGCAGGCACGCTTGGCACTTTCCTGCTGCTGGAGATTGCCGCAAAGTGGCTGGTAAAGGATCCCCGCGAGCGCGGCGTGTTTGTGCAAGGGGGATTCCGGGCCAATACCGCGATTGTCGGCCTGGCCTATGCCATGACCGCCTACGGTGATGAAGGCATAGCGATTGCCTCTTTGTATCTGACCGTGACGGTGATCTTGTTTAACGTGCTTTCGGTGATCACGCTGACACGCAGCCTGCAAGGTGGGCAGGGGCAAAAGATCAAACGCCTTTCGCTGCTGCGTAGTATCGTGACTAATCCGCTGATCCTTGGGCTGCTGAGTGGATTGGCCTATGCACAGACCGGGCTTGGTATCCCACAGGTGCTCAAACAGACGGGAAGCTATATCTCCGGTCTTTCGTTGCCTTTGGCCTTGCTGTGTACCGGTGCCAGCCTCGATTTACGGGCGATGTTCCGTTCCTCCAACGTCGCGGCTCTGTCATCATCGGCAAAACTGTTCCTGGTTCCGGTATTAATGACGCTGGGGGGATGGCTGTGTGGATTTCGTGGCACGACGCTTGGCATCATCTTTATGTTCTCAGCAACGCCAACCGCTTCTGGCAGTTACGTAATGACGCGTGCGATGGGAGGCAATGCAACGTTGGCCGCCAATATTATTGCAATCACCACCGTTGGCTCCTTCTTTACCACCGCGTTGGGGATCTATTTCTTACGTTCGTGGGGCGTAATTTAAACCTGGAGGTACGATGGAAGCCTTATGTCCGGTCTGCACCCGGCCGATGAATTGGGTGAGTGGTCACTACCATTGTGAAGTCTGCAAAGGTAATTATCGGCAGCTTGCTGAATGCCCAGACTGTGGGCAGCCATTGCAGCAACTGAAAGCCTGCGGTGCCGTGGATTACTTATGTCAAAACGGCCACGGGCTGATCTCCAAAAAGCGGGTGATATTCAGCTACCTACCGATGTGACCCGCTTAGGCATCGTATAGCCGATGATGGTGAGTACTCACCGCCGGCGTGACCTTATTCGGGCTAAGGCGTTTTACCGAGGCCCGCACGGCCAACCGCCCATGCAGCAATAGATTGCAGGCCGGTGCATCTGGGCGCAGCATGCGGCGTTGCAACAGCGCAATAGCCTCGATGCCCAACTCATCACGCGGGACATGAACAGCGGTCAGTGGCACATCGTGGATCTCTGCCAGGTTAAAGCCATCCGTGCTCATCACCGAAATATTTCCCGGTACATTGATGTGCATTTTCTTAAGCGCGTTGACCGCCCCCACCGCCATAAAGTCACCCCCAGCCAGGATAGCCGTCGGCAACAGGTTATGATCGGTAATGCCATTGATAAAGGTCGCGACCGCCTGTTCTGCTTCTTCACTGCCAAAGCCAGAGGTGGTGACCAGATGCTGGCTGTCATCGAAGGGGATGTTGTGCCGCTGGTAGGCCTGCTTGATACCCGCCAGGCGCAGTTCCATCGTGTTGCGCCGCAGACATTGCAGATTGAGGATCCGGTTGTGGCCCTGCTGGAACAGATAGTTGGCAGAATATTCACCAATCAGCTGATGATCCGGGGATACGCTGTCAAGGCGCATCTGGTGGTCGGTGCAGTTAATCAGGATGCAAGGTTTATTCAGGTCGGCGGCTAACGTATGGATATGTTCATCGTCGATGCCGATGATCAGTACCGCTTCAGTTTGCGGGTCGTTCATCTTTTCCAGAAACAGCATGCTGTCGCTATGCTGCTCCTCCAGCCCGCAGTAACGGATCCTCACATCATGCTCGGCCAGCGCGGCGGTGATCCCCTGGATCACTTTGTAGTAGAAGATATCGGTACGCACATCGAAAGCACGTTGTGGTGCAAACACCATCACGTTGTTCAACATCAGTCTGCCATTGGAAAGCCCTTGCAGAATGCCATTGCGCTGCGCGCATGCCAACACCCGTTGCCGAGCCTCGGCACTGGTATTGGATTTCCCTGCCAACACGCGTGAAACGGTACTGATAGAGAGCCCGGTTTGCTGGGCAATTTCCTGTATTTTCAGCTTTCCGTTCATTTTGTGATCTCCTTCAAATTAGGCTGTGAAAATATTCTCACGCCAATTATCTGTCCTGTAGACGGGGTTACACGGCCATGATGGCGATATTTTAACTCACTCGTGAAAATTTTTGCAAAAATCAACGTTTCGCTCAGTCGCCCCGCTGGTTAGTCTGCGATGGTACACCAATTTTATAGATTTATCGGTCCAATTTATCGGGCTGGATTACAAGTAAAACAATTTTAAATCATAGGGTTGTCGCAGCTCTGAAGTGGTATTTGTGACTGATGTCATAAAAAACGCTGTTAACACCTCCGAAATCAAAATGTGCTCTACCAAAAGGCGGATTGTCGCCACGGAGAAAAAGATGAGTGTAGAAATCAATCAAACGGTCGCCCAAAGCAGTCGGCGTAAATTCAAATCACTACGCTGGTGGATGCTGGCCTTATTCCTGCTCGGTGTTACGGTTAACTACATAACCCGCAACTCTCTCGGTATCCTGGCGCCGGAACTGAAAACCAGCCTTAACATGACCACCGAACAGTACTCCTGGGTGGTGGCGTCCTTTCAACTTGCTTACACCCTGTTTCAACCGATCTGCGGTTGGTTAATAGACGTTATCGGCCTGAAGATGGGCTTCTTGATCTGTGCCAGCATCTGGGCCGTGGTATGCATGTTGCACGCCGGGGCGGGTAGCTGGTTGCAGTTGGCTATTCTGCGCTTCTTTATGGGCGGGGCAGAAGCCGCGGCTACGCCTGCCAACGCCAAAGCAATCTCTGACTGGTTCCCGAAAAAGGAGCGGCCGATTGCTGCCGGTTGGGCCGGGGTAGGTTTTTCCATCGGGGCGATGCTGGCACCGCCGATCATTGTTATTGCCCATGTTTCCTTCGGCTGGCAGGGGGCATTCCTGTTTTCAGGCGCCCTGGCTTTGGTCTGGGTCGTGTTGTGGTGGGTGTTTTACCATTCGCCGCAGCAGCACCCCAATCTGAGCCAGAAAGAATTTGATCTGATAAACGAAGACAACGAACCGGTGTTGCCAAAGTTACCCTTCTTCAAATCATTGGCAATCTTGTGCAAAAACAAAAAATTCTATGGTATAGCCATCCCGGCATTTCTGGCGGAGCCCGCCTGGGCGGTATTCAGCTTCTGGGTACCACTGTATCTGGCCACCGAACGCGGAATGGATCTTAAACAGATTGCCATGTTTGCCTGGCTACCGTTCCTGGCGGCGGATATCGGCAGCGTCGCCAGTGGTTATCTCACCACGCTGTACCGCAAATGGTTTGGTTGCTCTCGTGTGAACTCGGTTGTGGCCAGTTCGGTGACCGGTGCCTTCATGATGGTATCGCTGGCGTTTGTGGCTATCACCAAAGATCCCTTTATTGCTATTGCGCTGATCTCCATTGGTGGCTTTGGCCACCAGGTGATCTCCTGCATGTTGAGCGCGCTGGTGGTGGAGTCTTTCGATAAAAACCAGATGGCGACGGTGAACGGCATGCGCGGATCCAGCGCCTGGATCGCCAGCTTCCTGTTCACGCTATTGATTGGTGCCGTTTCCGACACCATCGGTTTCAATCCACTATTTATTGCCATGGGCTTCTTCGACCTGATCGGCGCCCTGTTCCTGATTGGCTTGATTGCCGAGCGTGGCAAAAAACCTCACCCACTGTTTAAGTTGGATCATTATGAAAACCTTAAAAAATTGGACGCTGGCGGGGCAATACGCCGACCATGTTGAGCTGCTGGTGGACGAGCGACACCTGTTCTGCCTGTACGTATTGGAAAACCACCTGTTTCGCGTGCTGATCAAACGCAATGGCGAGCTGGCTTTGGACCGTACCTGGAGTATTGCTCCACAAGAGGATGTGCCTTGGGAAGGAAGGGATCGCCTCAGCGTGGCCGGTTTCGACCTGCCGGGCTACCAGCTTCAGCGGCAGGGGGAAAGCCTGATCATAGCTACCCCACAACTGCGCGTGACGGTGCACCAACCGCTATGGTTGGAGTGGGAATATTGCAATGCGGCGGGGGCGTGGCTGCCATTGGCAGCGGATCGCCCAACCAGCGCTTATCTGCTTAATGCGCATGGCGATGGGGTTGCGCATTATCAGCGTCGGCACCAGGGTGAGCGTTATTATGGGTTAGGTGAAAAGGCTGGCGATCTGGAACGCACAGGTCGCCGTTTTGAAATGCGCAATCTGGATGCGATGGGCTACAACGCTGCCAGCACCGACCCGCTCTACAAGCATATTCCGTTTACCATCACCCGCCGTGAAGACGTCAGCTTTGGTCTGTTTTATGACAATCTGAGCAGTTGCTGGCTGGATTTGGGCAACGAGATTGACAACTACCATCTGGCCTACCGCCGTTATCAGGCTGAGGCAGGGGATCTGGATTACTATATGTTCCTGGGGCCACGAGTGCTTGATGTGACCAAAGCCTTTGTGCGCCTGACCGGCAAAACCCACTTTGGGCCTAAATGGAGCCTGGGTTATAGCGGTTCGACCATGCATTACACCGATGCGCCAGATGCTCAGCAGCAATTGCAGCAGTTTATTCAACTGTGCCGTCAGCACGCGATCCCCTGTGATTCGTTCCAGCTCTCTTCTGGTTATACCTCAATCAATAACAAACGTTATGTATTCAACTGGAACTACGACAAGGTGCCGCAGCCTAAGCAACTGAGTCAATCATTTCACGATGCGGGGTTAAAGCTGGCGGCCAATATCAAACCTTGCCTGTTGCAGGATCATCCTCAGTATCAGCAAGTTGCCGAGCAAGGTTTGTTTATCCGTGATTCGCAAAGCGACAGCCCCGAACGCTCCAGCTTCTGGGATGATGAGGGCTCCCACCTCGATTTTACCAACCCGGCCGCAGTGCGTTGGTGGCAGAACGGAGTGACCGAACAACTGCTGGAAATGGGCATCGATTCCACCTGGAATGACAATAACGAATATGAAGTCTGGGATGGCGAAGCGCGTTGCCACGGCTTCGGTAAACCTATTGCTATCAAACACATTCGCCCGGTGATGCCCTTGCTGATGATGCGCGCTTCGCTCGAGGCCCAGCAGAAGTTTGCACCACATATACGCCCTTATCTGATCTCCCGCTCTGGCTGCGCCGGTATGCAACGTTACGTCCAGACCTGGAGCGGCGATAATCGCACCAGTTGGCAAACTCTGCGTTACAACACCCGTATGGGGTTGGGTATGAGCCTGTCCGGATTATTTAACGTCGGGCATGATGTAGGGGGTTTTTCCGGCGATAAACCCAATGCAGAACTGCTGGTACGCTGGGTACAAAACGGCGTGATGCACCCACGTTTCACTATCCATTCCTGGAATGATGACGCCACGGTTAACGAACCCTGGATGTACCCGGCGGCTACGCCGATGATCCGTGATGCGATCAACCTGCGTTATCAACTGATGCCCTACTTCTACACGCTGTTGTGGCAGGCCAGCCATGAAGATGAACCCATGTTGCGCCCAACCTTCCTCGATCATGAACACGATCACCGCACCTTCAGTGAAAACGATGATTTTCTGATTGGCCGCGATCTGCTGGTAGCCAGCGTGGTGGAGCAGGGGCAGCGCCAGCGTGAGGTCTATTTACCGGATAACAATGAGGGTTGGTATTGCTTCTACAGCGGCCAGTGGTACAGCGGTGGCCAGAGCGTCGTGCTGGATGCGCCACTGGAACGTTTACCGCTGCTGGTGCGGGCCGGGGCAGGGTTACCGATGTCACAGCACCTGGGGCCTGTAGATCATACGGCTGATGATTGCCGCGAGCTGAGACTGTTCCCCACCAAGGGTTGCGGGCACTCTTCCGGGCTGTTGTTTGAGGACGATGGAGAAAGCCACGGTTGGCAGCAAGATAACGCACTGTGGCTGCGCTGGGAGGCAGTAAGTGACAGTCAACGTATTAAGCTGACCATCAACAGCGAAGGGCATTTCAAACCGGCGTGGCGGGAACTGAACATCGTGCTGCCTGCTGGCGAAACGCGTGAATTGTGGGTGAATGGTATCTGCCGTGACGGTTATGAGCTGTAGCTGAGGGCGCTATCTACCGGAACTGTCCCTTGATCGGTCTGCGGATCAGGGGACTTTGCGAGTCAGTACCAGAGTTATAACGCTCGTAACTTGCCCTGCCGGAGTCTATGGTAGGTTTTTTGCTGTTAAGTTCTGGATGGCCGATATAAAAAGCCATCACATCAACTCCGCTTGATGCCGTATCAAACCTATGAGCTGGTTAGCCCGAGTTGCAGGAACCGCGGGTGACACTATTACTGGCCGGATACACGGCTAACGAGCAACTGATATCGTTGATGAATGATATATTGCCGTTGGGGGACGCGGTTGCTCCAGAAACGTTTATCCGTGGACTGGCAAGGCGTACACACCGCATGAGGAGGCATTCATCACCATTAACAGCTAATCTGCCGTGCGTTTCTTGCGTGGTTTTTTCGCCACGGTGACGGTTTTCACTTCACTTTCAACCCAACCATCCTGCAGGCGGGTTTTCAGTATTTCCCCAATCTGTGCCTGTTTGGTGGTTTTCAGTAACTCACCGCGCGGTGTTTGCGTCACGCTGTAACCCCGAGCCAATGTTGCCAGCGGGCTGACTGCCTCTAACTGGCTGCAGGCGACACCAAAGCGCTGGCGATAGGCGTTGACTTGCCGCTCCATACCCTGCTGCAAACGGTATTCCTGCTGTTGAATGCGCTGTTGCAAACGGTGGATCCGGCTCATTGGCTGCACTTGCCCCAAGCGTTGCTGAACACGCTCGGCACGGCGTGAGGAGAGCCGCAGCTGCTGCTGCATCCCTTCTTCAAGGCGGCGTTGCAGTTTGAACAACAGGGTTTGCTGCCGTGCCAGACGCAGGTGTGGATGCTGCTGCTGCAAGCGGTGATTGATGCGGGTGAACTGTTGTTGGCGCTGGGCCAGATAATAGTCCATCGCCATTTCCAGCCGCTGTTGCTGTGACTGTAACTGGCGCAGTAACTCGAGTTGATTGCGGCTGACCAACTCGGCGGCTGCGGAAGGGGTTGGAGCCCGCAGATCGGCAACAAAGTCGGCAATGGTGACGTCAGTTTCATGGCCGACAGCGCTGACAATCGGAATACGGCTGGCAAAAATCGCCCGCGCTACTCGCTCGTCGTTAAAGCTCCACAAATCCTCCAGTGAACCGCCGCCACGGCCAACGATCAACACATCACATTCATCACGGCGGTTAGCGGTTTCGATGGCTTTCACAATCTGCAACGGAGCTTCAGCGCCTTGCACGGAAGTGGGATAAATCACGATTGGTAACGAAGGATCACGCCGTTGCAACACCTGCAGGATATCGTGCAGTGCAGCACCGCTGGCGGAGGTTATCACCCCAACGCATTTGGCGGGGCTTGGTAGCGGTTGTTTGAACTGTTGATCAAACAGGCTCTCGGCTGCCAGCCGTTGCTTCAACTGTTCAAATTGTTGCTGCAGCAGGCCATCGCCAGCGGGTTGCATGCTTTCGGCAATCAGTTGGTAATCCCCGCGTGGCTCATACAACGTGATGCTGGCACGTACCAGAACCTGCTGGCCATTTTGCGGGCGGAAAGTGGTACGGCGGTTGCTGTTGCGGAACATCGCGCATTTTACCTGCGCACGATCGTCTTTCAGCGTGAAATACCAGTGGCCTGAGGAGGGCTGAGAGAAGTTGGAGATCTCGGCGGAGAGCCAAATCTGACCCATTTCCATTTCCAACAGCTGTCGAACCGTCTGATTAAGGCGGCTTACGGTAAAAATGGACGGTGAAGTAGGTAGCGACATGTGACCCAGATCAAATTTCAAAACAACAACTTAATTGCTCGATATTACAGCTCGCGAAAAGGTAATCAAGAGTTTTTGTAAGAAAGTGCTGGAGGCAACCGATTACGCTCTGTATAATGCCACGGCAATATTTTATCTTTTCTGCATCCACCTTGGTGAGATATTGCCCATGCTACGTATCGTAAAAGAAGCTCTAACGTTTGATGACGTTCTCCTGGTTCCAGCCCACTCCACAGTTCTGCCTAATACCGCAGATCTCGGTACTCAACTGACCAAATCTATCCGTCTGAATATCCCCATGCTGTCTGCAGCCATGGATACCGTAACCGAATCCGGTCTGGCTATTGCGCTGGCGCAAGAAGGCGGCTTGGGTTTCATTCACAAAAACATGTCTATCGAGCGCCAGGCTGAAGAAGTCCGCCGCGTGAAAAAGCATGAAAGCGGCGTGGTGACAGATCCACAAACCGTGACCCCTTGCACCACGCTGGCAGAAGTGAAAGAACTGACTGCGCGTAACGGTTTTGCCGGTTACCCGGTAGTGGCCGAAAATAATGAACTGGTCGGGATCATCACTGGCCGTGACGTGCGTTTCGTGACTGACCTGAACCAGCCCGTGACGGCGGTAATGACGCCAAAAGAGCGCCTGGTAACCGTCAAGGAAGGCGAAGCGCGTGAAGTTGTGCTGCAGAAAATGCACGAAAAGCGCGTTGAGAAAGCGCTGGTGGTGGATGACAGTTTCCACCTGCTCGGCATGATCACCGTAAAAGACTTCCAGAAAGCAGAGCGTAAACCTAACGCCTGTAAAGACGAGCATGGCCGCCTGCGTGTTGGCGCAGCTGTGGGGGCGGGTGCCGGCAACGAAGAGCGTGTTGATGCGCTGGTTGCTGCTGGTGTTGACGTATTGCTTATCGACTCTTCACATGGCCATTCCGAAGGCGTGTTACAGCGTATCCGCGAAACCCGTGCCAAATACCCGGACCTGCAAATCCTTGGCGGTAACGTTGCGACCGGAGCCGGTGCCAAAGCCCTGATGGAAGCGGGTGTCAGCGCGGTGAAAGTGGGGATCGGCCCAGGTTCCATCTGCACCACACGTATCGTTACCGGCGTCGGTGTTCCTCAGATCACCGCTATCGCTGATGCGGTAGAAGCTCTGGAAGGCACCGGTATTCCAGTCATTGCCGACGGGGGTATCCGCTTCTCTGGTGACATCGCCAAAGCTATCGCCGCTGGGGCATCCTGCGTGATGGTGGGTTCAATGCTGGCCGGTACAGAAGAATCCCCGGGCGAAATCGAGCTGTATCAGGGCCGTTCATTCAAATCCTACCGTGGCATGGGGTCTCTGGGCGCGATGTCCAAAGGTTCTTCTGACCGCTACTTCCAGACCGATAACGCCGCAGATAAACTGGTGCCGGAAGGTATCGAAGGCCGCGTGGCTTACAAAGGCATGTTGAAAGCGATTGTGCACCAGCAAATGGGCGGCCTGCGCTCCTGCATGGGCCTCACCGGTTGTGCCACCATCGACGATCTGCGTACCAAGGCTGAATTTGTGCGCATCAGCGGTGCCGGTATTCAAGAAAGCCATGTGCATGACGTGACCATCACCAAAGAATCACCAAACTACCGTATGGGCTGATGTTTTGTTGCCTCTCTTTCGCGAGAGGGGCGGGATGAGAAGCAAGGCTTCTCATCCCAAATACCCTTTTGCTCTTTTTCTCTGTTGTTGGAATTTGCCTCACATGACAAAAAATATTCATAAGCACCGCATCCTCATTTTGGATTTTGGTTCGCAATATACCCAACTGATTGCCCGTCGCGTGCGTGAAATCGGCGTTTACTGTGAGCTGTGGGCCTGGGACGTCAGCGAAGAGCAGATCCGCGCATTCAATCCAAGTGGCATCATTCTCTCCGGTAGCCCGGAAAGCACCACCGAACTGAACAGCCCGCGGGCGCCAGAATATGTGTTCACCGCCGGTGTGCCAGTGCTGGGCGTTTGCTATGGCATGCAGACCATGGCGGTGCAACTGGGTGGCCATGTGCAGGGTTCGAACGAGCGTGAGTTTGGCTATGCGCAAGTGGAGATCACCCAGCAAAGCGCGTTGATCCGTGACATCGAAGACGCGCTCAGCCCGGCAGGCAAACCGGTTCTGGACGTGTGGATGAGCCACGGCGACAAAGTGACTGCTATCCCGTCTGATTTCGTGACTGTTGCCAGCACCGACACTTGTCCGTTTGCCATTATGGCCAACGAAGAAAAACGTTTCTACGGCGTGCAGTTCCACCCGGAAGTGACTCATACCCGTCAGGGCCAGCGTATGTTGGAGCGCTTCGTGCTGGACATCTGCGGCTGCGAAGCACTGTGGACACCAGCCACCATCATTGAAGACGCGGTTGCGCGTATTCGTGAGCAGGTAGGTGAAGATCAGGTGATCCTCGGCCTGTCTGGCGGCGTGGATTCCTCTGTTACTGCGATGCTATTGCACCGCGCCATTGGTAAACGTCTGACTTGCGTATTTGTGGATAACGGCCTGCTGCGTCTGAACGAAGCCGACCAGGTACTGGATATGTTCGGCGACCATTTCGGGTTGAACATCGTGCACGTCGCCGCAGAGGATCGCTTCCTGAGCGCACTGGCAGGTGTTGATGAGCCGGAAGCCAAACGTAAGATTATTGGCCGCGTGTTTGTTGAGTTGTTCGACGAAGAAGCCTGCAAGCAGAGCGAAGTGAAATGGCTGGCGCAGGGCACCATCTACCCAGACGTGATCGAGTCTGCCGCTTCAGCGACCGGTAAAGCGCATGTGATCAAGTCGCACCACAACGTGGGCGGTTTGCCGAAAGAGATGAAACTGGGTCTGGTTGAACCGCTGAAAGAGCTGTTCAAAGATGAAGTGCGCAAGATTGGTCTGGAGCTGGGCCTACCTTACGACATGCTGTATCGTCACCCGTTCCCGGGGCCAGGTCTGGGCGTGCGCGTATTGGGTGAAGTGAAGAAGGAATACTGTGACCTGCTGCGCCGTGCCGATGCGATCTTCATTGAAGAACTGCACAAAGCCGATCTGTACAACAAAGTCAGCCAGGCATTCACCGTGTTCCTGCCAGTGCGTTCAGTGGGGGTGATGGGTGATGGTCGTAAATACGATTGGGTAGTTTCACTGCGTGCGGTAGAAACTATCGACTTTATGACCGCGCATTGGGCACACCTGCCTTACGATTTCCTGGGGCGTGTCTCTAACCGTATCATTAACGAAGTCAACGGCATTTCCCGTGTCGTCTATGATATCAGCGGTAAGCCACCGGCTACGATTGAGTGGGAATAAGTTTTTAGTTTCTTCTAAAGGCCGTTAATGCTTTTAAAAGCCAGTAAAATCAAATGATTTACTGGCTTTTTTGTTTTCTGAACGCCACTGAATGCCATGCTGTCCCTTCCATTGTCAGAACAAAATTCAGCAAAAAGCTGTTGAGTGAAATCACCCCGTAACCATTGTAAAAAGATTAAGGATAACCCCGACTCCTGTCTTGCTGCCAGCGTATTACCCCCTTCAGAAAGATACTGACACCGCCTTACCCGAGTAATCAGCTCAAAGAATTCTGGTGCCTCCATCCTTGCTGCTTCGCTTGTGCCAGTACCCTCACATTCATCAAAGAGATGCCAGTAAAGCGATTTCAGGGTATCGACCACCGCCGAGAAAATCTTTACGTCAGGTTCAAGCCAATGACACACCAGAAAATACATTTTCTGTTCTGCATCATGGATGGACGCACACTGGGAAAGTTGACTCATAAATAGCTTGATCCAGACCAATGCTGCTGTTTTTAGCGGTGGCAGATCTATCCGCTGCTCTGCCATGTACCGTGACATATATAATTCAACCTCGGTCCGTTCAGGTTGATTATCAAGCCCCAGTGAAGCGAGAATGAAAAGAGTCTCCGAATCATTTCCTTCAGTGATTTGAGCTTCAGCCCATGCAACGATCAGGCAGTCCAGATCATTGTGGAGAAAGTGATATTTTCGTGAAAAAAACAAGCAGCCCGAGCAGGTCATTGAATGTGTATAGAGATGGCATCTGATATTCCCTTTCCTGTATTGTTTACATGCCCCCTGGCAGTGATAATTTCTGAGTCCATCATTAATTGAACAGTGGATCTATGTAATCGAATGAAACTCCAATTAACCTTCATTTTATCTAACCTATTGATATAAACACTATAAAGTTTAGTGGCATACCGATTTTGACCACATAAGCAGAAGTGCGAAATGTCCACCCCTGGCACTGTTCAGACTATCAGTTCAGATTTGCTTGGGCCCACCTGCCTATCATTCTCTTCTTAGATATAACTGTTCCGACCGAAAATTGTTACAACTGCAATAGTTCTGCTTCCAGACGGTTAACTATCTCAGGTAACTGAGCGCGTACGCGGTGACGTCGCGCATCCCTTGATGCACTGCGTTCTTCGGAAAAGTAGTGGTGTATATCCAGCGTGGTATTGTTTTGGTCAGGAGAAAACAGATTTATCAGGTCATCAGAATAAAACGGCATGGGGCGAGGATTGACGACGTTATAGGCAAGAGATTTCATTGGATACAGATCGATGACCTCAATAAATTTCTTGTCAAATGTAAGAAACGCCGGGAAGAGGTAACGTGCTCTTTTCGAAGGAGTGAACGTCATCACTTCCTCCATTTGTCGTATGTGCCAAAGATCCCAAGCCATATTGGCAAGTTGCACGAGTATGTCGTCTTTGTTTTTTTGTATTTTTCCAAAGAAATCGAATTTTTGGCCACGCTCAAAATAAGCTTTAGCCAATATCGTCTCTCGAACAAACAGGCTTGCCATCTCATCATCACAGAACTGTAAAAAGACAGAAAGCTTATTTTTGAGGCTGGCTCTGGGGGATTTGAGTTGTATGGCTGCCATTTTCAGCAGGAGTACATACATACTCTGATGCCTGAAAAACAATCCATCCATGACAGGTTTATCTTCACACTCCAGATACATTGTTGAAAGATGCTGTTGTGCCTTCATGGTCAATTCATGGTCAGTCAGTGTTGAGCGTACTTTGCCATGTTGTTTAAACCAGTCAATATCAATATTTCTTAATACTTCATAAGCTTTCAGCGTGCGATAGACACCATCTGCGGTTTCAGAATTCCCAAGTTTAAGATAGTTTTCAGATAGGTAAGGTAGAGGATCAATTTGCACATCATTTCGAATGAGGAATTCAAAGACTTCTGTGAGATCTTCTGGCAGGCTAGAATGTTCTTTCCCCGAGAGGTACGGTACCAAATGGCTGATTGCCTGAGTATCCAGTGAAATAGAATAATCGATAGAATAAATTGCCTTACCTGACTCCATATCCTGCCATGTTTTCGGGTCGAAAACCAAGACACGTTCAGTATTAAATAGAGAACGAATGGCTGCCCCGGCGCTAAATATTCGATTCACTGCGTAGCCTGGTGTCCCTCCTTCATTCGTACCGAATACAAATTTGTAATCTTTCAGGAAAGGTAAATATTGACGATACAGTCTATAGGCTTCTTCTGTGGTACGGCTTTTGCAGATTTCAGCAACCTTTTCAGTGATGAAGTCATTTTCATAATTACTCATTATTTCCCTTATCTGTTGTGTAAAATCCCGTCTATTACTACAGCATAAATCTTGTCGATGTAAATGATATAAGAGATCCTGATGGATTTCAGGTGATTTGTTAAATGAAACTACGGGCTGACGTATAAAGGGGGCCATGCACCCTCGTCACATATATTAAGCAAATATGAATATGGGGGGATATGTGCGCTGTTTTGCCAGCTACAGATCATACGCGACCTGTTTCGCCAGACACTGATATGCTCGACCCAGGCCAACCTCCAGCAGCACCATACCTATGATGGGCAGTGCAAGGGGGCAGGATTAAGCCATATGCACGGGTTACGGCACCACTATGCACAACAGCGGTATGAAGCCTTGAGCGGCTGGCAGGCTCCTGCTGCCGGAGGACCGAGCGCTAAGGTATTAACCCCTGAACAGCGCGTTCAAGATCGGGCCGCACGTCAGATCATTAGTCGTGAGTTAGGCCATGAGCGCATCAAGATCACGGCGGTTTATCTGGGACGATAACTTATCTGTGGTGTCGTGGACTTTGGGGTGAACCGAGAGTAGGATTAAATCCTACCGATAGAAAAGAAGGCGCATGATGCGAACCACACAACAGTTAAGTATTACGTTGCCAAATGAAATGGCTGAAGCCATCAAGGCCAAGGTGAAAACCGGCGAGTATGCGACAGAAAGCGAAGTAATCCGCGACGGCTTACGCACATTACTGGCGCGAGACAGGGCGGTCGATAACTGGCTTCATGACCAAGTGGGACAGGCTTACGACGCATTGCAGGCCGACCCATCCCGTGCCGTAATCCTTGACGCAGTGCGTGCGCGTCTTGCCGCCGAGCACGCCAAGAAAAAATGATCCATTGCCTTGACGCCCCACGACCCAGCGTTGAGGCATTACTGTAAACTCCCCAAATACAATTTTTTTGATATTTTGTAATCGTTCGATTACAATGAGTCCTATGTATACGATCAAAACCACTCACAAATTCACCGAATGGTTGTCCAGCATCAAGGACGGTATGACCAAACGCCGCCTTGCACGACGCATTGAAAAGGCTCAGTTTGGGAACCTTGGCGACTGTAAGCCTGTCGGTGAAGGAGTGTGGGAAATGCGTGAACACTTTGGTGCTGGATGGCGCATGTACTACATTCAGCGCGGAAACGTATTGATTGTGATGTTGGGCGGTGGGGATAAATCCACGCAGTCGAAAGATATCGCTGAAGCCATTGCCCTTGCTGCAACCCTTAAGGACTGAACCATGAAAATTTCCAATTTACCTGAATTTGACGTTACGGAATACCTGGACAGCCCCGAGGCACTTGCCGAATACCTGACTATTGTGATGGAAGAAAATGACCCTGCTGCATTGGCCCAGGCTCTCGGTACAATTGCCCGTGCCCGTGGCATGAGCGACATTGCCAACGCATCCGGGATTTCCCGTGAAGCGCTCTATAAAGCATTGCGCCCGGATGCTCATCCACGATTTGACACCATTAACCGTGTCTGTGCTGCTCTTGGGGTTAAGCTGGTTGCCCAGGCAACTCACTGAACTTCATTGAGTAGGGGTAAAATCGGGAAAGAATCGTTATCGCGAAGTAGTTTTTTCCTGCGACGGTAGATTTGACGGTATTAATATTTTCTAATGGTATAAACCCATTATAAATCAATGTATTAAATGCCACTTCAACAATCGAGTGGGAATAAATATTTAGATTCTTCTAAATACCGCAATGTCTTTAAAGGCCAGTTAACTCATTTGATTAACTGGCTTTTTTTCTGATAGTCATGTGTGATGAAAGTTGGCGACATTACCTTGGGTTGTCTTTATTTTATACGGAACTATCTTGCTTTATTAGCGTTGAATCCAACTTTCCCGGTATGAAAATATTTAATGTCTCTGAGCGGATTTCCGCTGACTCAACATCCGCTCAGAAGCAACCAGATATAATGATTTCCCTAATCGCTATTCGGCCGTGGTAACCAGAGGGGTTGGGGTATAGCCCTGCGGCGTTTTTGGTTGAGTAAACCCAGTGAGATGGTGAATAAGGTTAGTAGCGCGGTTGCGGATACCTCGTTACGCAGCTCGGGCAATATCACCATTGTCGTTAGCGCAGCAGTGATAAATCCAATAACCAGCCAGGTGAGTAAGGGGAACATCCACATCTTGAGCACAATTGGCGCCTTGCTTTGTTCAAGTTTATAGCGCATCCGCAACTGACAGATGGCAATGACCAGGTACACCAGCAGTGCAATAGCGCCGGTAGAAGCCAGCAGGAAACTGAAAACCGCAGAAGGGGCAAAGAAGTTGAGAGCGATGATCAATAGACCAATAAAAGTGCTGGCAATCACTGCGAAGGCGGGGACTCCCTTGCGGGTTGTTTTGCTTATAAAAGCCGGCGCATCGCCCCGTTTGCTTAGAGAGAAGATCATTCGTGAAGAAATATAGATAGAAGAGTTGAGGCAACTGGAAACGGCAACCAGTACCACCGTGTCGATCAAGAACTTGGCATGGGGAATATTGAGTATTTCGAGGACGCGCTGGTAAGAACCTTGAGTTGGCAGCAGCGGATCGTTCCAAGACACAATCGAAATAATGACGAATATAGAAGCCAGATAAAACAGGCAAATTCTCCAGATAACCGAGCGAGTAGCCTTTGCGATATTCCGGGCTGGGTCCTTCGACTCGGCGGCGGCGATCGTCACCGCTTCCGTTCCGATAAAGCTGAACATGGTGGTAAGCAGTGCGCCAATCACTGCCCCGAAGCCATTTGGCATAAAGCCGCCATTTTGTGTCATCAGCACGCTAAGTCCACTGACTTCACGGCCGGGCAGCCAGCCAAACAGAGCAACGGTACCGAGAGAAATAAACGCTAGGATCGCAATCACTTTGAGCATGGCGAACCAAAACTCAAACTCCCCGTATTTGCCAACGCTGAACAGGTTGGTAATGGTCAGTAAAGCGGTGATGCTGAAGGCGAATATCCAGATCTCAACGGACGGAAACCAGGTATTCAGCACCGCAGCCGCGGCGATAGCTTCCAGCGGGATCACCAGCACCCAGAACCACCAATACAACCAGCCAATGGTGAAACCTGCCCAGGATCCGATAGCGCGGTCTGCGTAGGTTGAGAATGAACCGGTATCCGGTGATGCCACCGCCATTTCACCGAGCATTCGCATGACCAGAATGACCAGCGCACCGGCCATAAGATACGCGAGGATCGCCGCTGGCCCGGCCGTGGCGATCGCATGGCCGGAACCGATGAAAAGGCCCGCGCCAATGATACCGGCGATGGACAGCATGGTGATATGCCGTTGTTTGAAGCCGTGCGCAAGCGCACCTTGCTCTGACACTGAATAGGACATGGGTTACGCACCTTTATTTATTTTTGGATCACAGGTTTCAGGAGATGCTTGACCAGAAGTCGCTCTGGTTGTTGTCGGTTTCTTCTATTTTCCTGCGTACCTCTTGTGCCCACAGGTCATGGAAGAACGGGGTCAGGAAAAACTATCGGGGATTGCCGGGGAGAGAACAAAGGATAAGATGGCATCCAAAAATTCCCAGGTGGAATACCTCTGCTGAAGCACGTACTTCAACTGACGGAAATTAACGCTTGAAACCCTATTTGCAGCAGCCGCGCCTTTCACTTGGTCTTTATAAACATGAACCACAGGAATAGTTGGATGCCGATTATTCGTTAGGTCTTGCCTGGTGATTAATAGAAGCTTTTCATTACTTTGTGGAATTGTCAGTTATGCAAATTGTGGAGAGCAAGTGATGCAAAAAATCAAAAAATTCCCAATCGTTGATGGAAACCTGGGCTGGTACGAGATCTCGCCATCGTTCGCCAAGGTGCTAGGCCAGCGGATTAAAGGAGAGCAAAAATTCGATTTTGCCATTATTGGTGCCGGGTACAGCGGGGTCGCGGTAGCGCAGCGCCTGGCAGAGCTAAATCCCGATGCCAGTATCGCGCTGATTGATGCACTCGCCGTGGGCCAGGGAACGTCAGGTCGCAATGCTGGTTTTGTCATTGATGTGCCCCATAACCTTGATGCTGCTAAATCCAACGTCGAACACGATAGGAAGTTGTTCAATCTGAATAACTTCGCCATTCAAAGGTTACGTGACTTCAAGGACAAATATTCCATCGAGTGCGCCTGGCAAAAGGCGGGTAAATATATGTCTGCTCATGAAGAAAGCAATCTGGTTGGTTTGAGCCACTTTGTTGAAACGCTCAAAGCGGGTCGTTTCGACTATGAAATCGTCGAGGGGGAGGCGTTGAAAAAGCGGTTGGGAACCGACTATTACCGCTCGGCTGTTTATACTCCCGGTAACGTTTTGATTAACCCGTCTTCCCTTATCAGGGGGCTGGCAGAGTCACTGCCGCCGTCAGTAAAACTGTTTGAGAATAGCCCGGTCCTGAGCTGTGAATATGGCCCGCCGCATAAGTTGAATTTTCTTGGGGGAAGGGTTTCGGCGCAAACCGTTGTGCAAGCCACCAGTTCTTTTAATGAGGAATTCGGCCACCTTAAAAACCGGCTTGCTCCCATTTTCACCTATGCGAGTCTCACGGAACCCCTGACACAAAACGAGTTGAACCGGTATTTCAAAGGGGTTAGCCCTTGGGGAACGACGTCCGCACACCCAGCGGGTACAACCGTGCGCTTCACGCCAGAAGGCCGCATATTTGTTCGCAATACGCTGCACTATCAGGGGAGTTTGCACAGTAATGCTGAAGGGTTGGAACAGGCTTGGCAGCAGCATCGGCGTTCCTTTCAGGCCCGTTTCCCCTTCTTGGCGAATAAGGTTTTCGAATTTACCTGGGGCGGGATGTTGTGCATGACGCTGAATCACCAATCGGTGTTCAAGCAGCCCGCCGCGGGTGTTTACACCCTGGTCGGATGCAACGGAGTTGGCGTAGCCAAGGGCACCTACCTGGGTTATTACCTGGCTGAGCATATCTGTGGGCTTACCAGTGATAACCTGAGCTTTATTCTTGAGAACAGCCACCCAAGCTGGGTACCGCCAGATCCATTGAAAGGGCTGGGTGCCCGCTTGCGGCTCAGACAGGAATCCAGCAACGCAGGGGGATATCTGAACCGTCCCATGCTGGTGGGTGATTAGTGGTTGATGGGGATGACCACTAATCAACGGCCGATTGATGTAACCATTCTTTAAAGATCAAACAGGCACTGGAAAGTTTGGCTTTGTTGGCATGAACCAGGTAATCCGACAGGCCTGTCTGCAATTCAAAGTCCGGTATTTGGCGTACCAATCCTTTTTCGATCATTTTTCTGGCCATAAATTCCCAGCCCAAAGCCACCCCTAAACCCTGCTCTGCAGCATTAAGCGCGAGCGTTACCTGATTGTAGGTTATAACCTTTCCTGAGGGCTTGAAGTCCTTACCGAAGCGGGCTGTCCAGTCATTCCAGTTCATGCAGTTCCAGCCTTCGGTATCGAGTTGAATAAGAGGGAGCTTCAGCAGATCCTCAATGGACTCAACGTTATCCGTGGGATAGTCCGCCCTGCAGATTGGGTAGATCACTTCATCAAAAAGCTTGATACCGGAAAGCCCTGACCATTCGCCATTGCCATACAGGATTCCGAAATCATATTTCATGCACAATGAGGGAGACAACTGGTTGGTGGCTACCACGTTTACCGTGATCTCAGGGAATCTCAGTTGGAAGTGAGCAAGTTTTGGGAACAGGTAATAGTGCGCAACGGCATGGGTGCAAACAATGCTGATGGTATTCTGCTCATACCATTTTCTGACGCGTTGAACGGTTTCCCGAAAGGACTCGAGCACGGGTTGAACGCCTTCATAGAGCTCTCTGCCAGGTTCTGTCAGTAGCAGACCCCGATGTTTACGCTCAAAAAGCGCAAAGCCCAGGTTGTCTTCCAGTTTTTTAATCTGTTTGCTGACGGCGCTTTGGGTCAGAAATAATTCCTCAGCGGCCAGGGTAAAACTGCCAATCCTTGCCACCGCCTCGAAGAAAACCAGCGGCCCCACGGGAGGAAGAGATTTCGAATTCCTTTCCATAGCGACTTTCCTTATCCCTGGGACAATTCATTCTCGTCAGAGAGTGTTTTGATTTCCTCGATACTTTCCTTATTTTGCTGCAGTCACTCTCGTGACTATTCTGTCGAGGACCGATGCGTGTGGCCAAATCAATCATAAAATCACCAGGGAGAAACTTCTATACCTGAACGGCTAAGGATGAGGATGAATGTCCACGTCCCTGGTTGTTTTTCTCTCCGGGTGGCACACACAGGGTCATAAAATTGCACTCTGCAACCCCAGTAAAACGCTGGCCAGCAATAGGCTGGCCAGCGTTGGGTTACTTATGCCGTCACGCTCTCTCCTTTAGGGGGATCGAACGCCGTGAGTTTCAGCTCTGGCCCGGTGTATTTTTCAATATAAACCAGCGCCGTATTGCCGGAACATCCATTCGCCAGTTGAGATGTCGGGATATCGCTGGTTAATACGTTAGCCCCACCATTTTTACAAATGCCCCCGGCTGCCGGGTCCAGATCCGGCCATGCGCCTTCGTGAATGCAAACGATACCTGGTTTGATGCCGTCAGTGACCAATGCCCCCACCAGCACCTGCCCACGATCGTTATAAGCTCTTACCAGATCGCCGTTAGCGATATTTCTCGCTTTGGCATCGTCGGGATGGATAGTGATCGGTTCACGGTCGGCAATGGCATAGAGTTTACGCAGGCCAGCGTAGTTAAGCTGGCTGTGCAGGCGGTGGGCTGGATGAGCGGTCAACAACTGGAGTTGTCCTTCTTTCGCTGAGCCTTTCCACTCGTCCGGTGCCAGCCAGGTAGCGTGAGGAGGGCAATCTTTATAGCCAAAGCCTTCAATGGTTTTAGAGTAGATCTCTATTTTTCCACTTGGCGTCCCCAGCGGGTTCATCACCGGATCGCTGCGGAATTCCGCATAGCGAACATACTTGTCGTTCTTTTCGTTGTTGCGCATTTCTATCAGTTTATTGGCCTGCCAGAATTGGTTGAACTGAGGCATGTTAACGCGCTGGGCGCGCGCCCCTTTTGGGCCGCATCATAGAACTCACGCAACCAGTCCATCTCCTCTTTGCCTTCGGTATAGACCTTACGGCCACCAGGTTTCAGCAGCTCAGACATGTCGGCAAACACATCAAAGTCGTTGCGGGACTCGAACTGAGGTGGCACCACCTGTTTCATCGGCACCAGATGCTGGTTGCTGTAGTCGCCGGTCATGGTGAGGTCATTGCGCTCGAAAGAGGTGGTGATTGGCAAGACGATATCGGCATGTTTAGCTGCCGCGGTCCAATAGCACTCGGAAACCACCACCATTTCAGGCTTTTGCCACGCCTTGATCAGGCGGTTGGTATCCTGATGATGAGTGAAGTTGGCACCGCCAGCCCACCAGATCATCTTGATGTTCGGATAGGTTAACTCATGGCCGTTATGCTGGTATTTGGAGTCAGGTTTTTCCAGGGCCTCCACAATTCTTGCTAATGGGAAACTGTTAACCGCGTCTGAGACGGCCCAGTCATTACCTGAAGATGAGGCACCGGCGACGGAGGCCGAGATTGCCGATAGAATGCCACCGCTGCGGGTTGGGTTACCGCCGTTGGAGTAATGGTAGGAGAAACCAAAACCACCGCCTTCGGTGCCGATCTGGCCCAACATGGCGGCCAGCGTTACCATCATCCAGTGTTTTTGCTCACCGTATTGCTGGCGTTGCATGCCCCAGCCACCCATCAGCATGGTTTTATTTTTACTGAAGATCTCCGCCAACAACTCGATTTGCTTCGCCGGTACGCCACAGATAGCCTCAGCCCAGGCTGCCGTTTTGGGGGTGTTGTCAGTTTTACCCAACAGATATTCTTCAAATTTATCGTAGCCGGTGGTGTATTTTTCCAGGAATGCTTTGTCATGCAGGGCGTTGCTGACCAGGGTGTGGGCAATACCGAGCATCATTGCCACATCGGTGCCCATATTCGGTGCCAGCCACTGGGCTTTGTCACCAAAGAATTCAATGGTTTCTGAACACATCGGGTCAATGGCGATTACCGTTTTGCCGGAGGCTTTCAGCTTGTTAAAGAATTCAAGGCCTTGCTCATCGGTGCTGCTCCAGGCAATTTTCAGCGTGTTCAGCGGGTTCACACCCCATAGTACCACCACCTGTGAATGCTCCATGATCATCGGATAGGTGGTTTGCTGTTCGTAAACTTCAACAGAGCCTACAACGTGGGGCATGATCACCTGAGCGGCGCCGGTGGAATAATCACCCAAATGCCCGGAGTAGCCGCCAGCCAGGCTCATATAACGCTGCAGCAAGGTTTGAGCTTTATGCAACACACCGCTTGAACGCCAGCCGTAAGAACCGGCAAATACCGAAGCGGGCCCATACTCTTTGCGAATGCGCATATGCTGTTCATGAATCAGCTTATAGGCCTCATCCCAGGATACGCGTACAAACTCATCGTCACCGCGTTTACCATCGGCTTTGCCCGGTGCGGTCAAAAAGCTTTTACGCACCATTGGGTATTTCACCCTGGCATGGGTATAAAGCTGGTCAGGAGCCGTTTCCTGCAGGCTATTGGGGATGGTTTTGGCCAAAGCGCCTTTAGATGAAACCACTTTCCCATCTTTAACTTCAACGTTCATCGCCCCCCAACGACCGGCGGTCAGAATAATGCCATTTTGGCTATCAGCCGCCCAGGCGGGAAGTGGTACGGCCGATGTGATAGCCAAGGCCCCTGCGGTTGCCCCGGTGTTTTTGAGAAAACCTCTGCGAGTCATATTCATATAACGTCCTCTTATTATTAGTGACTGTTTATACCCGTTGCTTTTCAAGCTGCGGCGTTGTTGGCTGCAACTCCAATCACTTGGGGTTTATGTCTTTAGCGTTGTATTGGAAATACTTGGTTAAAATGTCCAGATCTTCAGGCGAGATATCCGTTCTGGCCCCCATGCCTTTAGCGACAGCAGGCCAGGCATTGACGGTGTAGTGTTTAGAAGAGATTTTGGCGTGGCAGCCGGAGCAATAGACGTTATCCAGGTTTTCTGCATAGGCCCACAGCGGTGCCGTCTCGGCCAGCACAGGCTGGTTGATAGTGGCCGTGAGCGAAACGGGTCGCCACTCGTTGTCGTAATGGTCTTTGATAAAGTCGCCGTCAACCTGCAAGGCTTTTATCCCTTCGTCCGTCAGGCTGGCCAGGATCAGGCGTTGGCCAGCAGCCAGATAAATCACCTGCTCGGCGCCTTTCATCTGCGAGCCGGTGATCTTGATTTCCCTTTGCGTATCGGTGGCGTTGGTCACTGTCAGTTGGGTGCCTGGGTAAGCGGTACCTAAATTACCCAATGCCACCGGTTGAGCCGGGAAGACGGTTTTGGCGTTGGCTGGCGTCTGCCTGGCAATATCCAAAAGCTCGCCAGCCGCTTTATCATCCATTTTTATTTCTGGTGGGAAATGCGCGATGCCCTTGTGGCAATCAATACAGGTCTGTTGCTCTTTGATAGCCAGATTATGCATCTTTTGCGCTTCTGGACTTTGAGACTGCAGATCCATGGCATCAAACTGATGGCAGGAGCGGCAGGCCGCAGAGTCATTTGCCCGCATCTGTTGCCAGACGGTCTGGGCCATTTCCAGCCGATGCTGTTCATACTTTTCTGGCGAATCAATCTTCCCGGTGACGAAATGATGGTAAACGTCTTTGGAGGCCTTAACTTTGGCAAGCAGAAAATCGAGGGGGCCGGGGGAATATGGCAGTCGGAGCATTCAGCCCTGATCCCTTTTTGATTAGTAAAATGAACCGAACTGGCATATTCATCGTACGGGGTCTGCATCGAGTGGCATGACAGGCAAAACTGGGTGTCGGAGGTTTTGTGTAGAACATAGACACCGCCGCTCAAACCAATGGCCGCCAGGATCATGCCAATCAATACCAACAGGAATACGCTCGTTTTTTTTATTTTCATTGTATAACAGCCTTTTGTACTGAAAGATGCGCTTTAAATAATGTAGGAAAACGAAGATATTAAAATTAAATCGATTGATGTACGATTGAAAAATAAACCTATGGCTATTGTTTATCTATCGAATAAATCACAATTCCATATGTTTTTTTAAATTTAGGATATTGTTTTTCATTAAAAATAACTATAACTATCATGATGATATTTTAATTTAATTTTTCATTTACATATTTATAAATCACTAACTCAAAAGTGTTAACAAAATAGTATTTCATTTTTTTGTTGGCGGGGTAATAAATTTTTTGGCTGGGTTAAGCTACGCTTATTAATGATGCGCGTATCTGATCATTCCAGGGTTCACATTTCCGTCATGTCATTTCCTTTTATTAATAAAGAGAGGTTAAGTATCGAAAGAATATTATCGGAATGCTCTTGTGCGGCCACCCGCCTCTGTGGCCATCAGATCACTTTTTCTGGGGGAGTGCAGCAGGTAATATTCCTCGCTACCGTCACAACCGGTAGCAATGCTCCTCCAGCCGTGCTTGTGATAAAACGCCAATGCCTTTTCGTTTTTCACCAGGCACTTTAAGGAGCCGGTTGAAGTAAAGGTCCGTTCTGCCGCGAGCAGCAAAGCGCTGCCCACGCCCAGCGGTGGCAGGTGGGGATCAACGTACAGATGATGGATAAAGTTTTCGGCACGGTAAATAGAGACAAATCCAAGCAGCTTGCCGCCTTGCTCCGCTACCAGTACGTTTTCGCCCAGGGTAGAGCGGTCAAAATCCTCCAACTGATAGTTTGAGCTATCGTGCCAGGTGAAGGCGACTTTGCGGGCAGCGAGATACAAGGTGCGCAGGAGCGGGCGATCGGCTTCCCGGTAAGGCCTTATTTGCATGGCGACTCCTGACTGTTTTCTCCCACTATGCGTTAGCCATTAGCCTATTTCAACGCTGGTGCCCAATTTATGGGCCAGTCCTTTGGCTCCTTCATACATCACCCTACGATGATTCCAGCGAAACAGCGGTGCCGCCAACGGTGCCAGCCAGTTCATCCACAATGTGTTGGTGCGCACATGCCAGATATAACGGGCGAGAGTATAGGTTCCGTCATCAACCAGCAGCCATTGCCCGCGCCCCTCCACTTCACCGCTGGCGTGCCCTTCAAGTAGCTGTAAAGGAATGATGTTTACTATATGGATATCAAAGGTTATCCGATAAGGGAGAGCGCCTTTCCAGGTATAGCGGTGTAAAGCACCAATCCCCAGCTCATCGCCTTTTACCAACTCGGCAACCTGCAGCACGTTTTTCCACCAGTCTGGCCAGCCATCAGGATGGTAAAGGACATCCCATACCTCTTGCCGTGGGGCCTTGATACGCCAGATTGTGGATAAATAATATTCAGCCATCGCGTCAGGCTCCAGTTAAGGGGTGAAAAAATCAGAGGGGAATTGCACATTGAACACCAGCGCATCCATAACCACGCTTTCCAGGAGCTTATCGTCCACCGCATAGCTGATCACTTTGACCGGGAAGCCGGGGCTACCCGCTAACCAGATATCATATCTGTGCACATTACCGATCGTCGCAGCGTTTGCGCCGACAACGGAGACATGTAAAACCTTCTGTCCTGCCAGGGTTTCCTCACCGATCACGTCAGTTTTCCCTGCTTGCTGCAGGTGGCGAATATTACGCAACAAAAAGCCAATGTCAGATTGATCGACCCGGTGGCCATTCGGGTCCTGGACCAACGAGTTGGTGGGCAAAAGGCTCACTACCGGCAGCCTGCCGATACCGAATGGCCATACGCGCACCTTTCCCTTATCGGGATTATAGATGAGCACCGCGCCAGGGTGAGGTTCGGTAAAATCCATGCGCACCAGCCCTGGCTTGCGGTAGCTGTACCGCATCAGGGTGCTATCTCCTTGAGCCGACTGGGAACGGAGCCGGACCTGGTACGACACCATCTGTTCAAAGCGTTGCTGAGCCTGAATTATCGGGTCAGTCAGGTCCGCATCGGGTAGCGAAGGGGCTGGGTTAGCGGCCTGTGCCGAGAGGGAAGAGAGCAAAACCGCCGCCAGTAGCCATTTGGAGCAGGTTAAGTGGTTGATAATTTTCTCCTGCGCACGGTTAGCCGCTGACCAAGAATGTTCTCAATATTAAATATAGGTCTGATTTTATACATTAATTAAGTCTATTTATTGTTGATCAGATTAATGGGGGGAATTAAAACGGACAACTGGCGCAGATAAAGGAGGGGAGCCATTATAGACGGTTGAATTCTTTAAATTTGGTGCTTTGCAATTTCGCTCCGGATAACCAAAAGCCGTCTACACTTGACTGAGAACTTTGGCCGCTATTCGTCCTTTGGTATCGGAGATAGCCACTCAGGTATACGGATAATTTAGGGATCCAAATGAATACAAAGCAGATGCGTATTGAAATGCCCGGCGTTGAAGAAATAAAGAATAGTTTAATCAGTAAGTTGAGGTACGTTTTGTGCCTGGAACCCAAAGATGCTACTCATGCGGATATATTCAATGCTTTGGCCTTAACCCTGCGGGATTACCAACTAGACGGCTTCTTCGAGACAAAGCGCAGCCAGCAGCAAGCAAAGCAGAAGCGGCTCTACTATTTGTCCATGGAGTTTTTACTGGGCCAGTCGCTGCGTAATAACTTGATGAATGTCGGGTTATTGCCCACAGCCAAACAGGCGGTCAGTGAGTTGGGTTTTGATTTTGAAGATATTACGGCCCAAGAGCCTGATGCCGCCTTGGGTAATGGCGGCTTAGGCCGCCTGGCTGCCTGTTTTATTGATTCGATGGCCACGTTGGATATTGCGGCTTCCGGGCACGGCATCAAATATGAGTATGGTCTGTTCAAACAATCCATACAGAATGGCAAGCAGGTCGAACAACCGGATGATTGGCATTCCACGCACTCCCCTGGCTGATTGAGCACCACTCGCAGTTGATGCTGATCCCTATCGGGGGCCACATTGAAGAGAGTGAAGATCTCGACGGCAATTACAACCCTATGTGGATGGATTGGAAGGTGATTGTCGGCGTGCCGCACGATTACTTCGTGACCGGTTATGGCGGAAAGACGGTAAACAAGCTGCGGTTATACAGCGCCAGCGCGTCAGATTCATTTGACGTGCATATATTTAATCGTGGTGACTATCTGCGGGCCGTCAGTCAGAAAATCGCATCGGAGAATATCTCGAAAATACTTTATCCGGCAGATGAAATTCAATCGGGTAAAGAATTACGCCTGACACAAGAGTATTTCCTGGTTGCCTGTACTTTACGCGATATTTTCCAGGAATATGCCCAGCGCTCGGACGATATCACCGCATTGCCCGATGCGCTTGCCATCCAGCTAAATGATACCCACCCGGCGTTGACCATCGTCGAGATGATGCGCACGCTGGTGGATGAACACCGCCTGGATTGGGCTTTAGCCTGGAGCATTACGCAGAAAACCTGTGCGTTTACCAACCATACCCTGATGCCTGAGGCGCTGGAAACCTGGCCTGTGGCATTGTTCGAGAAGTTGTTGCCGCGCCATCTGCAGATTATTTACGAAATCAACCATCGCTTCCTTAGCGAGGTGGCAGAGAAGTGGCCTGATAAACCCGAGTTGCTGGCTTCGTTGTCCCTGTTTGAAGAGGGGCAGGAGAAGAAAATCCGCATGGCCAATCTGGCCATCGTCGGCAGCCACAAGGTGAACGGCGTGGCTAAATTGCACTCCGAGCTGATAAAACAGGATCTGGTGCCCAACTTTTACTTAATCTCACCGGAAAAATTTACCAATCAGACCAACGGCGTGACGCCAAGGCGCTGGATCCAGCAAGCCAACCCCAATCTGGCGGCATTTTTGACCCGGCAATTGGGCCCTGGCTGGGTGACCGACCTTGATAAATTGCAGCGGTTGAAAAAGCTGGCCAAAGACAGCGGAGCGCTGGAGGAGATCCAGAGCATCAAGCTGCATAACAAACAGGCTCTTTGTCAGCTTATTGCTGCGCAGCAAGGGATAAAAATCGATCCGATAGCCCTGTTTGACAGCCAGGTGAAGCGTATTCATGAATATAAAAGGCAACTGCTGAATATTCTGCACGTAATACATCTGTATCTGGGGATCGTCGAGTCGGGTAATACTCTGCCACAACCGAAGGTGCATTTATTCTCTGGCAAAGCTGCGCCCGGTTATGCCATGGCTAAATTGATCATTCAACTAATTAACGAAGTGGCTAGAACGGTAAATAACGACTCGCGCGCCAAGGGGCAACTTAATGTCCTGTTCCTGGAGGATTATAAGGTTTCACTGGCCGAGCATATCATTCCCGCTACCGATCTTTCTGAGCAGATCTCGACCGCAGGCACCGAAGCTTCGGGGACCAGTAACATGAAGTTCGCCATGAACGGAGCCTTGACTATCGGCACGATGGATGGCGCCAATATTGAGATCCGTGATGCGGTGGGTGCCGATAATTTTTACCTGTTTGGCGCCACTACAGCCGAGATCAATACCCAGCGGCAGGCGGGTTCTCATAACCAGGTTTACGCTAGCGATCCCGTTATCAGAGCCGCGGTCGATGCCTTGGTCTCTGGCCGGTTCAATCTGGATAAGTCTCTTTTCCAGCCGATTTATCGCATGTTGACAGAAGGCGATCACTATTGCCATTTGCTGGATTTTGACAGTTATCGCCTTGCCCAGCAGCAGGCGCTGAACGATTTTTCCCAACCTCAGCAATGGCATCAACGTGCGCTGTTGAACATTGCCGGTATGGGGGAGTTTTCCAGCGATCGCACCATCAGGGGCTACGCCAGCGAAATCTGGGGGATCCCTTGCTGAAAACCAAAGCAGAAAAGCGCCTTTTCAAGGCAAAGGATCGTCAAGTATGGAACCGTTAACGGCGGGTCATCTTGCCGGCACATTGCAGGTGACCGTGCTGATAGTTGATGACTCAAAGAGTTATCGGCATCTGATGGCGGCAGCGTTGAGCAAATGGGGGTTCAGCGTCTGTGAGGCCGAAGATGGTCAGCAGGCGTTACAAAAACTGGCTCAACAGCCGATCCATATCGTCATCAGCGACTGGGAAATGCCGGTGATGGACGGTGTGGCGCTGTGCCAGGCTATCCGTAGTAGAGACTTTGGTCATTATGTCTATCTCATTTTGCTGACAGCCCGGCAGTCGATTGAAGATTTACTGACCGGCATGGAGTCCGGAGCGGATGATTTTTTGTCAAAACCGGTCAATCAAAGCCAGCTCCGCGCTCGCCTGCACGCGGCAGAGCGTGTGCTGTTACTTGAAAGTACCTTGGCCGCACGTAATGAAAAGCTCTCTTATGCCTATCGTCAAATAGAGTCCGACCTGCAGGCGGCGGCCAAGTTGCAACACAGCTTTTTACCGGCGCACAATCTGTTGTTGGCGGGGTACGAATTTGACTGGATGTTTTTACCCTCGGCCTATGTTTCGGGGGATTTATTGAATTGCTTTCCGCTAGGGGAGCAACATATCGCTTTCTTCAGCGTCGATGTTGCCGGGCATGGCGTGGGTGCGGCCATGCTCTCTCTGGCGGTTTCACGCGAGTTTTTGGCGGGCCGGATCAGTAGCCATTTGTTGCTGGATCAAACGGCTGGGGGCAACGCGGTTCCGGCAGCGCCGCATCGGGTGGTTGAGCAGTTGAATCAACGCTTTTGCCTGGATAATGACCAGATCTCCAGTTATTACACGCTGATTTATGGCGTGATAGATACTACCAACGGCCACGGAACGCTCTGTCAGGCCGGGCACCCGACGCCGTTTATTATCCGCGCCGGGGGGCGTTATCGCCCGTTGGTGAAGGGGGCATGCCGGTAGGATTGTTTGCCAGTGCCGAATATGAGGACAGCCACTTTGTTCTGGATAAGGGGGACCGGCTTTATCTCTACAGCGATGGGATCATTGAATGCGAAAACCCCCTTCAGGAACTGTATGGCGAGCAGCGATTACAGCGATTGCTGAGTGAAAACCGGGGCCTGATAAAAAACCAGGTGTTTGCGGAAGTGGAAAAGGTGCTGAATGCCTGGTGCGGCAATGCAACAGAACATCTTTTGGAATCGGGGGCAAAATCGTCCCTGCCTTTTACTGATGATATTTCGCTGATGGCGATTGAGCGTGTCGGCGATGACACCGTGAAGAAGGAGTTGTTATGAACTTTGAGATCCATTCTGAGAACGGCGTAGAAATTATAGCGCCCCTGGTACGCCGCCTGGATGCATCAGTGGCCGCCGTTTTCAAGCAAGAAATCTTGTCTTTTATTCAACAGGGAAAAAACAACATTCTTCTGGATTTCCGCCATATTGATTTTATCGACAGCAGTTGCCTTGGCGCGCTGGTCTCGATACTCAAAACCCTCAGTGGCCGTGGCGATCTCGCCCTTTGCGCCTTGAACAGTAATATCCAGAATATGTTCAAGCTGACACGTATGGACCGTATTTTTACCATCGGCAGCGATCGTGAAGCGGCACTGAAAATCATGAGTCGTTGAACATAGCTATGCTGTGTTGAGGAGAAGCCGTATGGCAAATACCAACACTACACTGTGCTTACCGGCTTCACTGAGCGGTCTCGCGCAGTTGAGCAACCAGTTGCATGACTTTGTTGCTCCATTGTCGCTGGATCCGGCAGTGGTTTATCAGGTTGACCTGGCCTCAACGGAGGCCTTTACCAATATTGTCAGGCATGCGGTGAATTTTGATGACAGCCAGACAGTGATCATTACCTTGGCCAATGACGGCCATCACCTGATCCTGACGCTTTCAGACTCGGGCCGGGCGATCCCGGATGACATATTACGGCAATGGGGGAACCCTGCGGTTTTTTCTGCGGATCCGCAGAGCCCATCCAGTTGGCAGGAAGGGGGATGGGGCTGAAATTGATCCAATCCGTTATGGATGAGGTACGTTATGAAACCGGGAATGGGCGTAATCTGCTGACGTTGACCAAGAACTTACGCAGTGAACCTGCCTGAGGCTCACTCGCTAGGCGGCCAGTTGTTTTGCTGTACCGATAATTATCAATAAATAAAAAGAAAGTTGCGTATGTTCGCGATGATCTGCTGGTAAGGGGCCGTAGCAATGTTGAGACAACTAAGCCAAGACGAAGTAGAACGGCTGGCGTCGCTGGATGCGCTTGAAGCGTTAAGTGGAACTCATGATGAAGCGTTCCACAATATTCTTGATATAACCTGCATGTTACTTAATCTTCCCGGCTGTTTTATCTATCTTTTTGGTTCCAAAAGGATCTGGATAAAAGCCAGTAAAAACACCACGCTTGAGGCGATAAACCCCCAAAGCTCGTTATTCAACTTTGTCCGTCACCACAATGATGCCCTGATTTGCGAGGACGCCAGGCTGGATGAGCGTTTTGCTGCCGACCCGATGGTTAACGCAGGCGTGGGGATCCGCCAGTTTGTTGCCACGCCGTTGCGTACCCGCGAAGGCTATGTCATTGGTGCCCTGAGCGTTATTAGCAGTGCCCCTGGCGCCTTCCCCAGTTTGAAGGTGCAGCTACTGGGCAATATGGCAACGATAGTGAGCGAACTGATCGAAGCCCAAAGTGAGATTGGGCTGGTCGATGCGGTGACACGTTTCCCGAACCGGCAAAGGTTGATGGGGGATATCAAGTTACTGTCACCCGAAAACGGTGAGTTTGTCCTGCTGCTGATCGACACCATTGACATCAAATACGCCTACGAAATGGCCCATTCATTTGGCATGGCGGCGGTGGAGCGCGTTTTGGTCGACATTGGTCACTTCCTGACGACCACATTTATGAAAGAACAGATGATCTATTCGATCTCCCTGGGGCGTTTTGCCGCTATCTTGAGCGAGGAAAAATGGCAGCATTTCCGGCTGCAGATAGCGGTCTATGCCGAAAAAATACAGCGTGAAGTGCGCAGCATTGTGCCACTGAAACTGGAGTTCCATGCGGGTTATGTCAGTTTCTCTGTGCCCAACGTCAACCCTCCTGAGCTGCTGCGCATGGCCACCAGCGCATTGGAGGACTCCACCGATGAACGCATTTTCATTTCTGGTTACAGCGAGACCAAAGATGCGGTGCGCAAGTTCAAGTTTACGATACTCAACGATCTTGCCGAAAGCCTGAATCGGCAGAATGGGCTATACCTGTTGTTCCAGCCAAAAGTCGATCTTTCAACGGGCGCCATTGTGGGGGCGGAAGCCCTGTTGCGCTGGCAACATTCGACCTTTGGCGAGATCCTGCCAGATGCTTTTATCCCAATGGCAGAAAGTACTTCGTTAATAAAACCCCTGACAGAGTTTGTTATTTCCCGCGTGGTGGAACAGGTTTATCAATTGCGCCAGGTTGGGGTTGAGATCCCGATATCCATTAATATCAGTGCCAACAATTTTGCCGAAAGAGGCTTTGCCGATAAGCTTGACCGGCTGGTTTTAGCTGCTGGTCTGATGCCGAAAGATATAGAAATCGAATGTCTGGAGACACAGCGCATCCTTGAAAGCCGGGACGCCCTGGCCTGTGTTAAACAGCTTAGCCATAAGGGTTACGCCATCGCACTGGATGATTTTGGCACGGGCTACAGTAATTTGAATTATTTACGGAAGATACCTGCGGACCTTATCAAGATCGATCGCTCGTTAATCGAGGATCTGAAATCAGACAATGAAAGCCGCATTATCGTGGAAAACATCATTAGCTTGCTGCATAAGCTCGATTATGTGGTGTTGGCGGAAGGGGTGGAAGACCAGGAAACCATTGATTACCTCAAAAAATACCATTGCGATATTGTTCAGGGGTATTTCTTTTATCCGCCAATGACGCTAGAAAGGCTAGGCCAACTGGTTGTCGTGCAGTAGGCGGCGTTATGCCGCCTTAAGTGCGGCTTGCAGCCGATGGCATAATTCATTCAAACCCTGATATTGCCGGGTAATTTCGGCCAGATCGCCTGCCGCCGCGGCCTGTTCGATATTGCCCAGCTTGTTTTGCAGTGGCAAACAGACAAAGTGCAGGCATTCCCCCTTTAGCTTGTGGGCGCTGCGCCTGATAGCTTCAACATCCTGCATCTGTATGGCGCTATTCAAAGCGGTCATCAAGGGAGGTAATTCTTCAATAAAGATTGCCGCCAACTCGCTGAACAATGTTTTGTCATCACCCAACTGCGACAGCGCCAGAGAATAGTCGAAGATATTTTCCGCCAAGGACTCCTGGCAGCTATTCAGCGTGCGTTGGATTTCACTGGCCAGATTGTCCAACAGAATAGGTTTACTGATATAACCATCAAAACCCTGGGTCAGGCATCTTTCACGGTCGCCTTTCATCGCATGAGCGGTCATGGCAATAATCGGCTGATGATGGCCCGCTTGTAACCGTTCATTTGCGCGCAGATGTTGCACCGCTTCAATACCATCCATTTCCGGCATCTGCAGGTCCATCAAAACCACATCATAATGGCCTTGTTGCAGCTTTTGCAGCGCCAGCCTGCCATTTCCTACGACGTCGGAAGTATGCCCCAACTTGCGGATGAAATTGATCGCCAATTGCTGATTGATCAGGTTGTCTTCGGCCACCAGAATATGCAGGCCATTACCGATAGCCAGGGGAGCGGTTTCAACTTTCGGCAGCGGAGCGATGTGCTCCTCTGGATCAAAGGTGGCGATAATGGCCTCGAGCAATTCGGCGGTATCGATGGGCTTGGTTAAAAAGCTCGAAACGCCGACTTTGCGCAGCACTCCGGTGTCGATCCGGTTGCCCATTGAGCTGAGCATAATCAATTTGCACTGGCGCAAGTTCGGCGTAGACATGATCTCCAATGCCAGCGCCATGCCATCCATTTCTGGCATTTGCGAGTCCAGCAGAATCAACGGGAAGCGCTGGCCAGTGTTCAATAACTCCAGCGCTGCCCGGCCAGAGTTCACCGTATGGGGCTTAAAGCCGTTATTGCGCAACATATCAAACAACAGCCGCAGATTGGTTTCGTTATCATCCACCACCAAAACGTCCAACCCGACCAACCGGTCGGGCAGTGTCACGGTTGCTCGAACCGGGGAGACGCCGGCATCAGCATTGATTGGCAAAGAAAAATAGAAGCGGCTGCCCTGTTCCGGCAGGCTGGAAACCTGCAGTTTACCGCCAATCATGGCAACCAGACGGGCTGAAATGGTTAATCCCAATCCGGTTCCGCCATATTTGCGGGTGGTTGAAGTATCTGCCTGGCTGAATGATTCAAAGATAATGGCCTGCTTGTCTTCGGCGATGCCTATCCCAGTGTCGATAATACTGAACGTCAGCATTTCCGGGGAGGAGAGTGAAGGGGAGATCCGCACCACGACTTCACCGCTATGGGTAAACTTGAGCGCATTACCTAGCAGGTTAGTGATGATTTGCCGTAAACGCAGGGAATCATTAAGCAGGGTGGTTGGTACATCCGGATGGATATCGACGATCAGCTCCAGCCCTTTTTCAGAAAATTTAGGCATCAGGGAGCGGGTAATTTCATGGATCAGCGGGCGGAGTGCAAAACGCTCAAGTTCCAGGGTAATTTTCCCGGCTTCAATCTTTGAAAAGTCGAGAATATCGTCGATTATCTTCAATAAAGCACGGCCAGATGAATACACCATATTGATGTAATCACGCTGCTCATGATTAAGATTGGTTTCCAGGCATAATTGCGTCATGCCCAGAATACCGTTCATCGGCGTGCGGATTTCATGGCTCATATTGGCCAGGAATTCACTTTTGGCCTGATTGGCAGCGTGGGCCAGCTCTACGGCCTGTTGGGACGAAGCTTCGGCCTGCTTACGTTCAGTAATGTCCTGCAAGGTGCCAATGGTTCTCTCTACTTCTCCTTTACTGCCCAGACCGATGCTTTGCCCCTGAATCAATACCCAACGCTCGTCACCATTGCCGTGTTTAACGCGTACCTCACAATTAAATACCGCAGATCCCCCGTTATTGGCCGGATGAAGGTAATTTAATACCCGCGGTAAGTCATCGGGGTGGATAACCTGTTGCCAAAGGGCGGAGGTGAGCGCCTGGTTCTCCCGGTTGACCCCAAGCAGCAACAGGAATGCGTCATTAACCTCCAGCCGATCCTGGCTGCATTCCCAATCCCAGATGCCGATACGGGAGTTTTCAGCGGCCAGAATAAAATTGCTGTTCAGGGTTTGCCTGGCGCTAGCGTTCATTGCGATCACCTTTACTGGCGTCATGGTGCAATTCTGCCTGACGCCGCATGAACTCCAGCCCAGGGGCCATAAAAATCGCCCAGGCAGTGAGCACTTCCTCGTCACAGACCGGGTCGAGCTCCCGCACGGTCTGCAGCACGGCACGACGCCAATAGGCGAAAACAGAAGCAGGGAGATTCAGCCCCTCGGAACTTTGTTCCCGGGCAACGTGGACCAGATAGTCAGATACGATGTGAGTTGTGGCGACCGAGAGCATATAGAAAAAGGATTTGTAGATGATTTTCTGTTGCTGCTGATGATGTTCATGGGTGGACTGGATTTTCAGTTCTTGCGTGCTTTCAATAAACAATCGGTAGAAATGAGAAAAGAACAGGTCTCCGTGATCTTTAGCGGTGATCCGATCGTAACTGCTATTGAACAACGCTTCGTAATCTGTGCTCACACTATTTTCTCTATAAGAACGCCCTCTTTCATTTTGGGAGAGGGCCGGAGTTAGGGGCTTTGGCCTGTGATTTCTCCTGAAGAGAGAACGCCGTTTTTCTTAAAATAGTCTAGTTAACAACGGTGGAAGCGCAAGGCGCAGGATGATTACCGGGCACAGGCTCCGCCCCGGAGGTAGCCAAGCTGCCAGTTTTGCCGGTTGGGCAACCCTGTATTGAAATTATGCGTCTGGCTTCCAGCCACGGAGTGGCTTTTGAACTGAGCCGTCAGTTACGCCAATACCGAGCGTTATCCTCTTGGTTTCTGCTACTTACGTGGTTAAACCTTAAATATTACCGTGCTGAAGGAAAGCCGGATTTTCTTGCGACGCTGCAACAATTCAACAGTGGCATGTAGCCTTCGCGCATCTTCTTCGCCGTAGACTGATGTTGTCTGCTTCTCAGCCTGCCGGGTAAGAAGAAAAAGACATGTTCATTCTGGGTAATGAGTCGGCTAACCGATAGGTTATCCGGTGATCAATTAAAATTTATCAGGACAATATTTCAATTTTATATTTCATCTGTTCGATAATATTAGCGTTTTGTTTTATTGTTGAGTCATCTATTATCTTTTTTTGGTTTTTTATGCTGATTGATTCTGCCATATCAGCAGTTAAGGCATTTTCCCGTGGCTACAGATATTGCCCGAGTTAAAGATAACGCCGTGTTTGTCTACATAGCCCATATTTTTCAAGTTTGCTGCCCACTCATCGCTCGAAATTCACCGGCATATCCTCACGGTGTGATGGCTCATCTCTATGATTTAACAGGGTTAATGCAGATAATGAAAGGTATTGAAAGCCCCTGAATTAGCAATGCATTCTGATTCACAGGCTTGATTTCAACGTTAAAATCCACATTGTCAACCTGAGGTAATATGAAGTTATGCCACAGCTTGTCTGGTGTGTTGTCCAAAGGATGTATTTGTTCTTGCGTAAAGATGATGTTATTGGAGCCCTTTATAGGGGAGGGTTTTATACTAAACAACGAATGACGATGCAGAATGTAACTGGTATGTTCATCTTTTACGGAACCTACGGTATACATGGTCCCCGTATTTTCTGCCGTGAATATTACGCTGATATAGGCATTAAGTTGCACGTTACCCGTGGGGGTGACTGTCTGGTTATGTATCTGACCATCGCAACGAAATGGCAGATGCTCTTTGGTAGCGCGATAATAATACAGAGCGGATAAAAAAATCACTATGAGGATAAATAGGGCGATTATTTTCTTCATTTTATTCACCCTGTAATCTTAAAATTATTACAGTACTGATAAGTTTTGTTTGCTGATTTGATACAGGCCGCTATAAACATTACCTTAAAACGTTCGTTTTCCGTCCGTCTTTCAATATAGAAAACATCCTGTTTCTCTTGGGAGCAATCTATCGTGGTTTTTTTAAGCATTTGCTCTGCACGGGTAGCAAAACTGGGCGGTTTTTTATCCTGGCTTAAAGAGTATATCTCGCATAATTTATAGTTACTAACCAGGTTTAGTTGGTTGGCCGGCATGTAACTGACGCCTGCCGATATAGATGCAATGACAATAAAAAATAGAATTGAAGCAGATAAGATATAATTTTTCCTTAACCAATTAAAAAATAGTGTTCCTGATGCGGTTCCCGCTTTTTTTATTGATTTTGTTGACTTCGCCGGATTTACCACTTCACTGCTAAATGGTTGTGGCTGCTCAGGGGGGTTATATCACCCTTGTTCATAACCGGGTGGATATTTGCTTCCAGTTTAAACCCTATCCGTGGTGCGGTTATTATAACCTTATCTTCGATACCCAGGCTTATAAATGCCTTTCTTAACTCACAGATACAGTTATTAAGGCTGGCATTGGAGGAAGGAATACCAAAGTCCTCCCATGCATTTTTCAGCAACTCGTCGCGGGTTAACGTGGTGCCATGTTTCTTAATCAACTCATTGAATACCCGGCAGGATGGCTTGGTTAATTCAATGGCAGTCAGTGGATTATTGTTTAGCGCCAAAGTCCGCTGGCCTGGATCAAAAATTATGACCAAGTTTATTATGTACTTCATTTTTATAAAAAAACCCTTGATTGCTATAAAGAAAATCAAATTAAGATTTGTCCTGCTCCTAGTTTAACTGAAATCAGATGGTAAGGTATACGTTAGTATGGCTACTCTCACTAATTTTACTGATAATAGCGGGTATCATGGTGAGTCTTCTTATGGGTCAGAGACCCAGAGAAATGACTTTCTTGCCGCCTCGCAGTGCTGTACCGGGAGGTATCAATGCTGCGGGTGCAGGGATAGCAGGAGCGGTATAGCATCAGGGTAACTTTTACGAATTTTTGACATCTTTATACAGATAACAGACAACTCGCAGAACGATACGGGCAAGAATGGATTCGATTCTTCAATAAGGAGCATTATCATGGATCTGAAAAGTATTTTTGCCCTACTGGCGTTATCTGTACTGCCATGGGGAGCAAATGCAGCGCCCGCTACCCCCAAGGTTACCGTGAAATCTGAAGTCGCCTCCCCGGTGATTTTGGAAAATACCCAAGACAAAAACTACCTGAAAATCTCGCTGGTGGGTTATCCACTGGCGATAGAAAAACGCAGCCCAATCAATCTGGCTCTGGTGATTGACCGCTCCTCGTCCATGAGCGGCGATCGTATTATCAAGGCCAGGGACGCTGCTATTACTGCGGTCAACATGCTCAATAGCAATGACACCTTATCGGTAGTGGCTTATGACTCCGGGGTGGAGGTAGTGATCCCGGCGACCAAGGTAAAAGATAAAAATCTGCTGATTAATAAAATTAAAAAAAGCATTGAACCGCGCGGCATGACCGCATTGTTTGCCGGCGTGAGCAAGGGCATTGACCAGGTTGGCAGGCATCTGGATAAAGAACAGGTTAACCGAATTATTCTGCTGTCTGACGGGCAGGCCAACGTTGGGCCAACCTCCAACAGCGAATTGGCCGAATTAGCCAAAGTAGCGGCCAAAAAAGGCATCGCAATTACCACCATCGGCATTGGTGATGGTTATAACGAAGATCTGATGACCACCATCTCAGGCTATAGCGATGGCAACCACGCCTTTGTTGAGGATTCCAGCGATCTGGAGAAGACCTTTGCGCGTGAGTTTAACGACGTGATGTCGGTGGTGGCGCAGGATGTTGAAGTGGTAATCAAAACTGCCGATCAGGTAACGCCAGTACGCCTGTTGGGCCGTGATGGCAGCATTAGCGGCAATACGGTAACGGTGAAGCTGAACCAGCTGTATTCCAATCAGGAAAAATACGTTCTGCTGGAAGTGATCCCGGCAAAGGGGCGTAATGCCCAGTCCAAACCCTTGGCCGATGTAAACGTGCGCTATGCCAACCTGAGCACCAGACAGGTTGATAACGTCAACGAAAAGGTGGCGGTCCGTTATAGCCAATCCGCAAAGGATGTGAGTTCTGCCCAGGTTGATGATGTCTTGGTTGATTCTGCAATCCAGAAAGCGGCGATCGAGAACGAGCGTGCGGTACAGTTGATGGATGAAGGGAAAATGGACGAGGCCAAAGAGGTATTGAGCCAGAACGCGGCGGCATTGGAGAGTCTGCCGGTCAGCGCCGCGCCGGCCCGGCAGAAAGCCGAAGCCAGTGCACAGATGAACAAAGAACTGATGGGTAAAATGGATAGCGACAGCAAGGCTTCATCCCGCAAGGCGGTGAAAGAGCAGAACTACAATATTAAAACCCAGAAGAATCCGTAACGGGGCACCACAAGGAGCAGGATGATCAAGCGTACTTCCAGACATCTGACGATTTTTGTCATCATTACCCTGGTGATTTTCTCTCTGATCGCTTATCTGGGGGTGCGCAGCCTTGAGCATGAAGTCCTGCTGCGCCACTATCAATCGCAGGTCCTGGCGCAGACCCGCGCCACCCAGGCCAGCACCAGCATTATGGATATCCTGGGGCAGAAAGCGGCGCGTTTGGATGCCATTACCGACTATATACAGCCAGACCCTTTATCTCTGCGGGAGTTGGCTGAAAAAGACAGTGATATTGATGCCGTGTTTGTCATGCAGAAAAACCGCCTGTTGTACCCCGGTGAGATTGATCTCTTGAGTCAAAAAGAACAGGCCTGGGTGCAGGCCATTACCCCGTTGGTGAACGATCCCTCCCTGCTTTATAGCCACAGCGCCAGAAGCGAGTCGGATACCCCGCAATCCGGCTGGTTTATTACCGGCGAAGCCCAGGAGCCGTTGCTGATTTACTGGCGTAATAAAGGCAATGGCATCGTTGGATTCCGCGTTTCCTATATCAAACTTTTGTCGGACGTGATTAATGCGGCCTCATTCGATTTTGGCAGCGACACGTTAGCGGTAAGTGAGAATGGCCGCTTGTTGTATCAAAGCAACCCCTACACGCAGTTGGATAAGCAACAGCTATTGGACGCGCAGAACCTGCCTTATCCGCTTTCTGCCTGGCAGGTGAGTTATTACGGCAAGCCGGTAGGTACCCTGGTTATTTATCTGTGGGGTGGGGCGTTTATCCTGCTGATGCTTGCCGTCGTGGGGTTAATCATCCTGCGTCTCTACCGTGAATATACCCAGACGGCGCGGTTGGCCCGCCAGCAGGTGAGCTTTGTCAGCCAGGTGTCCCATGAGCTTAAAACGCCACTGACCAATATCACGCTGTATGCGGAATTGCTGAAAGAGGAACTGGCAGAACAGCATAATGAAGGGCTGCGCTATCTGGACGTTATCACTGGGGAAAGCCAGCGTTTGTCACGCCTTATCCAAAATATTCTGACCTTTACCCGCGCTCCCAAGCTGCATTTTCAGTCCGTGGATATCAATCAGCAGGTAACGCAGATCGCCCAGACGTTTATGCCTTCATTCCAGGCCAGGGGCATGACTATTTCACTCAGCCTGGGTAACAATGCCGTAGTAAGGAGCGATATCGATCGCCTGACGCAAATTATCAGCAACTTCCTGAGTAATGCCGAGAAATACGCTGCGGCAGGCAAGCAGGTCGATCTGCACGTCGTTTCCAGCGCGGAATATGTGGATATTCAGGTGCGCGATTATGGGGCTGGCATTGCCGATAAAGAGATCAAGATGATTTTCGACCCGTTTTTCCGTGTGAAATCAGACATTACCGAGGGTGTTTCGGGAACCGGTATTGGCCTGACGATTGCGCAACAACTGGCGCATAGCCTGGGTGGGGAGATCCTGGTTACGCCGCAGTCACCGGGTGTGTGTTTCACCCTTCGGCTGAAGCGCAATCCGCCTGGCAAAATCGATATAACAACAGGGAGTCGTGATGAAAATCCTGGTAGTTGAAGACGATACCAATATTCGCCAAGGGCTGGTGGAAGCCCTTTCCCGCGAAGGCTACACCCTGATTGCCGCCGAGAATGGCAAAGTGGCGCTGGAGAGGTACCGCCATGAGAAACCCGACTTTATCATCCTGGATATCATGATGCCGGTGCTGGACGGTTATGCGGTGTGCCGTGAAATCCGCAAACAGGATGAGCAAATCCCGATCGTATTCTTATCTGCTAAAGATGAAGAGATAGACCGCGTCGTCGGGCTGGAATTGGGCGCAGATGATTACATCAGCAAGCCGTTTGGCATTCATGAGATCCGCGCCAGAATAAAAACGATCGCCCGGCGCTGCCTGCGCAGCAAAACCGAGCAGCCCGACCTCAGCTTTTGTTTTGGCGATCTAACGGTTTACCCCAATGAACTGTGCGCCCTGCGTCAGGCCGAGCGGTTGGAACTTTCGCTGCGCGAAATCAAAATCCTGGAATGCCTCTACCAACACAGGAACAAGGTTGTCACGCGCGAAATGCTGTTCGATGCGGCCTGGGGTTATGATTTCCTGCCTAACAGCCGCACCCTGGATCAGCATATTTCCAAATTGCGCAAAACCATCGAACAGGATCCCAACAATCCGCTGTTGATCCGCACCGTGCATGGCATGGGTTATCGCTATCAGGTTAGCTAGTGTATGTTTTGGGCAATTGGCTATATAGAGTTTTGGACGTTATGGTTGGAGCCTGGATGCTGGCACTCTGCAGGTGGTCATTGCAGATTCAGTTCATGAACTATTTGAGGCGAGTATCAAACCGGAAGGGGATTATCTTAACGGTTTTCATCAGTTCGAAGACGGCAGGATGCTCAGGATTGAGTAGATAGTTGTATTCAACCGGTGATAGTGCGCTGGGTACCCGTAACGCGGCTGATACAGCGCTCGCATTCCAGTCATCACCATACAGCGCCAACTGAATGGGGGCATCTTGACTGGCCCAGTCTGGCGGTAACGAAGTAAGGTCGACGGTCTGAATCTGGTCGTCTGGAACATCAATGCTCAGCAACGTGAACTTATCCAGTAGTTGCGGAGCATTAATATGCACCAGTGTCTCCAGCATGGTCAGGGACGCGGTCTCCGACAAATAGACCATTGCTGTTCCAACACTGTTCCAGCGGCCGCCGGCCTCCTTCGCCCCAAAGCCAGACCAGGCGGTCATAAGATAGCGGGTCTTGGTCAATCGGTAGAGGATCATGAATAGACCCCATGCTCTACACGCGTGATCAGACGCATAACTTCAAGCGCTCCGGTTTCTGAAGAAACCACGTCAGCCGGTGTTTTCCAGTTGAGCGCCCGATTAGGTTCATTCATCCATTTCTGAGCCGCTTCTTTATCGCCTTCGAATAGGTCCACAGCGCGATCTATGACGCGAATAATACGCACCAGACGCTCACTTTGATCTGCTGTAAAGCGAGTTTTAATACTGCGGTTAAAGGTGGTGTTCGGAATGCCTGACATTTTGCGCAATTCGGCAGACGTGATATTCGCCCATTCAGAAATTCGCTGAGCGATGACGCCCTCCAAACCGTGACTGATCTTGCCCATCAGTTCTATGCCGTCCTGGGTGTCGAGCCCGATAGCATGCCAGGGGCCGAGATGTTTGTCCGGGGTACCGGTGGGTGAGTATACTTTCATGATCGTTCCTCCCATTTGGTTTAAAAATTATACCATATGGAATAAAAGGGGTAAATGTTGCCAGGAGAACCTCCACATGAAGGTTCGGTCCTGACAACATAACGCCTGCAAGGAAAAGATATTGTGGATGACGGCTTCAGGGGATAATGATGATTAACGCCAGTAAGGATTAGAGCAAATCGAATAACGACCACATCCCAACAGGGATATGGCGATTGCCGCCAGGAAGAAATAAACAATATCTTCAATGGCCCACGAACCAACGGGCGACAAGACAAACGTTTTGCCAAGACCGACCAACAGCCAGGCCACGACCATGGTGGCAGCCATAACCAGCGCGGCTGGACGGGTAAGCACACCAAAAATAATCAAAATTGGCGCAATAACCTCACCCACTAACACGCCATAGCCAACAAATGCCGGGATGCCATGAGCAACGAGCATGGCTTGCACCCCGCCTATACCGTCGACGAGCTTATGCCAACCATGGAAAAGTAACAGGCCTCCTACCGCAATACGTAAAATCAGTTTACCGAGGTCGTCTTTATCTAGTGCATTATTAAAACTGACAAGCGTTGATTTTAACATTTTTCCTGAGCCAATTGAGGTTGTGTATCATTCCCATCAAGTGTGATAGAAGTGGCTGAAAGGGCAAATAAGAAATGCAGCTTTCTTGATCTGCATTAGCCTTTCCACGTAAAAGTATGCGTCATTGCCCTGTAAAATAGAGTGATAGGGATGCCTGGTGTCTTTCTGACGTAAACAGAGAACAGCCTATCTCGGCATGAGCAATAATTAGCGCGTTATTGGAAGCCGCCCATGCAGCGCTTGCCGATAAAAGTGCAGTCAATACCAATGCGCACGGTATTTTCTCCCTGGGCATGGTTATTTCACGCCCGGAGGTGACTTATCTCTGGCCGTGGCATGGGGCCCTTTGCCAGTGATTTTTGATAAGGCCCTGCTTTTTCACTGAATATTTAACGTATATTTCCTTTCATATCCACCCGCGCCAGCAGGTGAGAAACTTGTTGTTTTTGGCTTCCAGGGTGCATACTGTTCTCCCCCCAAACTGGCGGTGGGCAAGGCTTTGGCGTTATCCGATAATAAAAAAGGAAATGAAATGGAAAGGCGTAATTTTCTTAAGGGTGCTGCGGCGTTATCTTCTCTTGGTCTGATTAACCCTGTCTGGTCAGAGACCCGTAAAACAGAGGTTCCGGCTTCAAACTGCGTGGATAGAAGAAGGCGTTTTGTGATGACGCAGACCTATCAGCTTAAAGCGCCCGCAGGTTCAGAAGGTAAAGCAAACTTATGGATCCCTGTGCCGGAGGACACCGCTTTTCAGCAACTGAAGCACATTTCATTTTCTGGCAACTATCAACAGGCATATCTAACGGCAAACAACAGCTATGCGGCCAAAACCTTGTTTGCCACCTGGCCGGACTCAAAAGGCCCGATGGAGTTGAAGGTGGAAATGCTGATCGAAACCTTGGACTGGGAACCGTTGAAGAACAACCAACTGTCCGAATGGCATCTCCCGGATACCGATCTGGTTTTCCCCGCAGAGGTACAACCTTATCTTAATCCCACCCCGCATATCCCGGTGGAGGGTTTGGTGAAGGAAACGGCGCTGAAGATTGTCGGTAGTGAGAAAGCGCCGCTCAAGCAGGCGCGATTAATTCATGAGTGGGTAAGAACCCATATGCACCGTGATGATTCAGTGATTGGCTGCGGCAGTGGCGATGTGGGGCAAATTCTAAAAACCGGCAATCTGGGGGGAAATGTACCGATATCAACTCCGTTTTTGTCGCGCTGTGCCGTTCCTGCGGG
This sequence comes from Serratia sp. L9, assembly GCF_050632285.1. NCBI lineage: Bacteria > Pseudomonadati > Pseudomonadota > Gammaproteobacteria > Enterobacterales > Yersiniaceae > Serratia > Serratia sp. L9. The sequence continues at coordinate 2,574,224 of NZ_CP192591.1, forward strand.
ATCCCTGCACGCGAGATGTTCGGTATCCGCCTGGGCGCCACCCGCAAGCTGGGTGACTATTCGAAGAAAGCATTCGGAAGCGCTGATGAAAAAGGCGTGGCAAAAATCAGCGGAGGACAACATTGCCGGGCCATGTTCTGGCTGGCAGGTTTTGGGTGGCTACCAGCCGATCCGGCCGATGTCACTAAAATGCGCCTGACAGAGAAAAAGAAAACGGCGATCCGGCGGTTGAGGCGGTCAGTGAATACCTGTTTGGCAATTGGGAAATGAACTGGGTTGGCTTTAACTACGCCCGTGACTTTGCACTTTCGCCGGTGGCAGAGCAGGGGGATCTCAATAACTTTGGCTACCCTTATGCTGAAGTGGATGGCGACCCGTTAAACTTCTACGATCCCGCTGAATTCAGTTATGACTATGTCAGTGTCGAACAGCGTTAAGGGCAGCCTGGCAACATTGCTGGCGGCTCTACTTGCTGCCGCCGCATCGACACTCTGTTGTCTGGGGCCGCTGCTCTATCTGGTCTTCGGTATTTCGGCGGCCGGGCTGACGGGGATCCCCGCATTATCCTGGCTGCAGTTCCCGATGATAGTGCTGTCTGTCGGCCTGTTGCTGAGAGGGTTCTGGCGGCTGTATCTGTCGCCACGCCCTGTCTGTGTGAATGTCGTCAGTCGCCGGGCATTGCTCTGGCTTTACTGGCTGTCAGGGCCGCTGCTGCTGGCCATAATGACTTACCCGTATGTTTTACCCTGGCTGTTGGAGTTGATGGAATGAAGAAATGTTTTTGCCTGCTGATTGCTCTGATGTTAATTGCACCGCTAAGCTGGGCGGATAATAAAAAAGTCATCCTGGACATTAAAGACATGACTTGTTCACTTTGCGTCATTTCTATCAATAAAGCGCTGCGTGCTACTGATGGCGTCATTAAGGCAAAGGCCTCGTTGAAAACCCATCAGGCCGAGGTGATAGTGCCGCAGGATTTTGATAACCAGGCACTCCTGACGGCGGTTTCCCATACCGGATATACCGGGGAAATCCACAGCGTTGCTTCAGCTCCGTAGCTTATTCTGCCTTTTGGTTGATGGTTATCTAATTTATTGCTAATAAGGGGAGCGAGTAGGCCAATAGTCAGCTCAGCGCGAGCCATCCTCCCCTTTGCTACGCAAAGAGAGCGGCAGAACGTATCCTAGCCGTTTGGTTAATCGTTTTGCGTGGGCCAACCGTTTCAGCAATAAAACAGTGTTCTGCTCATCAATGAGAGTGTTTCTCAGTCGTGCCGCCGCTCATCTGATGGCAACAGGCATTGATGAAGAACTATAATGAAAAACATTCAGAGGTAATTGGACAGAATAATGGAAAAAATAACTACCTGGCTATCAAGTATTTCATATGTTGCGCTCACTATTTTCTCAGTGGGTGCTTTTGCCGATATGGAAAAACCTGTAACATTAAAAATGAGCTTTGACAAATACTCTACACCTCATGCAACATTTTTAATTAATGGACACCCAGTATATGCAATGATTGATACGGGCTCTTCTTTTGGTTTTCATCTTCAAGAGTCTCAATTAAAAAAAATAAAGGGGCTAAAAAGAGAACGTACATATCGTAGTACTGACGGAAAAGGTAAAGTTCAAGAGAATATAGAATACTTGGCTGATTATCTTGATGTGAATGGAATTAAATTAGTTAACATAACAGTGACCCCATTTAAACAGTGGGGGTTGTTGATTTCTGGCGAAGGTGAATTACCTGAGAGTCCTGTTGCTGGCCTTGGAGCTTTTAAAGATAAACAAATACTGCTGGACTATATTTCTAACTCATTAACAATTTCAGATGATGTTGATGATAACTTACTAATTAAAGATAACTTTAAAGAGTTTTCTTTCCAGATGTCTAATGATGGTCTGGTTCTTGATGTTGAGCAGTCAGGACACAAGTATCATCTGATCTTAGATACCGGTGCAACCGTATCTATGATATGGAGTGAGAGACTTAAGTCACGTGAACCTGCGAGTTGTCTCTTGGTCGATCCTGAGATGGATAATGAAGGATGCGAGGCAACACTGTTCGAGATTAAATCAAAGGACGGTAATCCTGAGCAGTTTGGAGCGGTTATTGTTGCTGGTGATTTTAAACATATGGGCAACATTGACGGTTTGCTCGGAAACAGTTTCCTCAAAGGAAGAAAGATATTTATAGATTTTAAAAACAGCAAGATTTTTATTTCCAATCCCCACAGAAAAAGATAAAAACTCAATCTTTCGTGTTGATGCCTTGCAACACAAACGGGAAGGATCAGTATACAGACGACAACTTGCTATCATTAGATGCATTAATCTATGAAAACATCCACCCCCAAGAGGTTTTACAACATTGGTGGTGCTAAGGGATGCTGTTTGCTGCCAGGTGTGCGTTTGTCTGCCGCTTGTAGGAATGATAAAAACGACTTATGCCACGACTATGATAGGAGAATCCTCAAGTCTTTGATGGAAGACACGACTCCCACGAAAGATATCTAGTCACTCGGGCCGCAGCTATACTATAAGCGATAATTTACTTTATTTGATGCAGCAAGAAACTCTGAACATGCAATATTGATCTCATCCATTAGCTGTTTAGCCGATGGCGTTAAGTTCTGCAACTGTTTATAGATTATGATATATGAAGCATCTGGTAACTTTTCTTTGATAGGAATCTCCGATACCACATCTTTTAAATACGACACGTCGAGTATTGCCCTTGGCCCAACAAAAAGGTAATTCTCATTCAAAACCAATTGCTCACCAATACTAATAGAATCACCATAAATAATGGTTTCACCGGTGATTCTACCATTAGGGAATATAAATCTTTCTAAATCTCTATAATAGCCTGTTCTGGCATTAGGGAAATACCATTTAGCCCCTTGTAGTTGGCTTAATGTGTGGCTCTTTATTAAAGGGTGTTCGTTGCGAGCAATAATGCAAAACTCTGCATTAATTGAGTTTTCAACAGTAAATTCATTCATTGATATTTCTGGCGACTCGATGCCAATAAAAAAATCTAATCGACCCAAACGTAAGGAGGAGATTAACTCAGAGAGTTGCCCCTCAATAATAGTGATCGTAAGGGAAGGATGTTGCGCTTGAAATTTATTAATTAACGAAGGTAATATACCATATGCAGGCAAGTGCGAACAACCAAAAACCACTGAGCCCTGTGACAGTTGGCCCATTTGGTACAGTTCATCAACCGCTCTTTCCAGATCGTTCAGTATCATATTAACTCTGGGTTCAAAGGTACGCCCCATCTTGGTTAATTCCATACCTTGAGCCCCTCGAGCTAATAGCGTTACACCCAATATTCGTTCTAATTCCTGAATACTGCGCGTTATTGCTGGCTGAGTCTGGAACAATGCCTGTGATGCTGCTCTGATGCTGCCATAACGTATAATTGCCTGAAAATTTTTGAGCTGATTAATTTTCGGAAGTTCTCTCATAATCCACTCCATGCATAGGGTTTAAAAATAAATATATATAATGTATTTTTTTAATTAATAACTATAGCTCACTATTTTTCTTTATCAAGAACCTGCTACTGCTGTCGCCGAAGAAATGGATCCAAACTGGATTTTATTATGCCAAGGGTAATTTCTGCACTCTCTAAGCAGCTCATTCAGCATCACTCTGGAGACTTGTGTCAGCGGTAAACGACGAGAATAGATAAAGTTATAGGATGCATCAGGCAGAAAGTCTTCGATGGGGATCACTTTCAATTTCGAGTTGAGATAAGGTACCTGGACTATTTCTTTCGCTGCAACAGTCAGAAAATCAGCATCCAATACCATCTGCATAGCCATTATCGCGGTATCACCATGGATGATCTGCTGCCCAACCTGGCGGCCGTCTGGGAAAAGCACCTCTTGGAGGTGATGATAATATCCTGTTTTAGTCGCTGGCAAATACCACTTGCCGCTGCTGAGCTGGCTCAAAGAAGTGCTTTGTGCCAGGGGATGCTCAATACGTGCCAGTACACCGCAGGGGGCGGTGAAAAAGGGCTCCTCAATAAACTCGATGTTCAGATGACTTGCAGGTGAGGATGTGCCAATCACAAAGTCCAATTTCCCCGCACGCAACGCAGGTAGAAGGTCCGAAACTTGTCCTTCGGTGAGATTAACACTGATCTGTGGAAAACGTTTTTGAAAACGCTCTATTGCTGAAGGTAGCATAGTAAAAAAGGTAAAGCCGAACTGCCAATTGCAATGGTTCCTCTGGAATCGGCACTGAGTAGTTTTGCATCAATAACAGCGCGCTCCAGTTCTTTCAATATCAACTGCACCCGGGTTTCAAACAGTTTTCCTGCCTCTGTCAGTAAAACACCGCGCGGTCCACGGACCATCAACGGTGTCTCCAGCATCTTTTCTAGCTCATTCATTGATTGTGTCAACGCGGGCTGGGTTTGATTCAGGGCTTTAGCTGCTGTCCGGAAACTGCCATGCTCTATAATTGATTGAAACATCTTCAGTTGATTCGGTTTGGGTAAATTTTTCATGAGTATAAAATCAATATTAATCCGTTAATGATTACGCTATGTTTAGCATCCACAGTTAAATAGGTTCAAAAATAAAAACGCCTAACAGGTTCTTTAACCAACTCATGCCAAACAAACTTCGCCGTTAGCCAAAAGAAATGCGTTTTCCCTTATAAGCATCAGCTCAGCACTTTGGTTCAACAAAATGGCTCAACTTCCAAACTGGATTGTGTTTCACTCCTCACTGAGTGATTAAACCTGTGATGCTGGGAGAGTGTGTTGAGATTGCGCATCACCAGCGGGCATAACGAATTCATGCCAAGCTTTGCCAACGCGCTACGTTTGTAGTGACTTATCGTCTTGTAATTCAGATTTAAGTCGATGGCTATCTGAGCAAGCTTTTCTTCATCCAGAAGCTTTCTCAGCACAAGCAACTCGCTCGATGAAAGCCTCTCAGAGGCGCTTTCGGCTATCCAGTTGCTTCTCTTGCTCAAGAGAATAATGTCCCACAGTTGCTCGTGTAATTTCTCCAGCGTTGTTGCGCCATCCAGGCTTTCCCAAGCGCTATTGAACTCGTAGAAATAGCGCTTCAACATTTCAACATATGTCGCTTCTGCCATCAAAACGACCTTGCCAGCGGGATGGGTACAGGGTAAATATCCCCCAAGTAGCTGCAGGAACGATGCCAAATTGCCCTCATTGTGATTTAACGTTAGGATAACAACATCCACCTCGGGTAAACGACCCAACAGCGTTTTGCATTGTTCAAAATTTCTGGGGTAGGCAACAATCTCAATATACTCAGCTAGCGGTGAGGAGCTAATTAATGCATCCAATCCAATACGAGTAAAATTGCATGAACATTGCAACATAACTTTTTTCTTTATCATGACTTCCTCATAAAGTTTACCGTGATATAACGCATCACTTTATCCAGATATCTACGCATAAATATTTCATGGGCGTATTGATAGCTTTCAATAGCGCTATCGCTAGAAAAATTAAGTTTTTAAAATTTGGTATTACCGATACGTCTGGTGATAAGGCAAAATAAGTGTGTAAACTCAATTTGTAGAGTTATGAATAACATCAGAGATAAATATCGACTTTCCATGCTGAGGCTACCTTTGCCATAAAATCCCTTTAACAACCAGGTTAACTGCCATTTTTCGTAGTCTGGCAGATAGCCAAGCCAGATTCAAAGTAATACAATGATTAAATCCATTGTACAGAGCAAACCTCCATTGTCTGCGTTTGGTAAATCAATGCATTTACCTATAGTGCCCTTTCAGTCTTACGTTAAAGGAGTTGCAGTATAGGATTAACCTTACAGATTGTGAAGCAAGTATTTTTTATCGGTGATAACAAAAAATAATAATGATGCAAGTACACTCTTTAAATATTGCGTAAATCACCTGTTAACGTTGATTTATATCAGAATTACAAATAGGAATTAATATTATTTATCAGTGATAAAAATAACTTCTTTGCGGCATTTAAAATTAAAATATATAGTGCACCTTGCTGAACATCACTTGAAATAAATGATCAATCCATCAGTTCACTGTCTTAGAAAACATGTTGTTTACACTGCCTCAATAATTCGTGATGTGTAGATAAAAACACTGTGTTCGTAAAGACCATTTTGTCCTGTTCAGCAACCAACCTAAAAAGTGTTGACGTTTCTTAATGATAAGGACGTCGTATTAATTGTAATTAAGGAATGCATTAATGAAAAAGATCCTTCTGTCTACTGTCGCTGCTGCTGTTTTGTCTTCTGGCATGGTCCAAGCTGCCTCGACCGGTACCATCACGTTTAACGGCGAATTGACTGCCACCACCTGTAACGTGATTGTTGACGGTCAGGCTGCGGATGCGACTGTCGCTTTGCCAACCATTGGCACCAACCAACTGGCATCAGTGACCAAAACTGCGGGCGCCACCGGCTTTGTGATGGCTCTGAGCCAATGTTCTGGTACGCTGGAAACCGCATCTGCGTTCTTTGAAGCCGGTTCTTCTGTTGACCAGGCCACTGGGCGTTTGAAGAACATGACCGGTGATGCAACAGGCGTTAGCCTGCAACTGCTTGACGGTTCAGCCACAGGGACTTCCGTGATCCAGGCGGGTAACCAGAGCCAGCATCTGAGCACTGTCTACAAAGATATTTCAGCCGGTAGCGCCAATCTGCCTTACATCGTTCGTTACTACGCAGAAGCGCCGACTACGGCAGGCACCGTAGTCAGCAACGTGGTTTATTCCATTCAGTATCAGTAATCGGTTATGGGAGGGGTTCTCCCTCCCTATCGATATGCCAGTCAAGAGGTTAGTATGAAATTTTTTCACACACAACGCGCCAAATTTGCGCCTTGGCGGCGGCCGCACTGTTCAGTGCGAACGCTCTGGCCAGTGTGGTTATTAGCGGAACACGGGTCATTTATCCGTCGGATGCCAAAGAAGTCAGCGTCAAAATCACCAATGGCGGCCCCTCTCCCGTGCTGTTACAAAGCTGGATCGATAACGGCGATGCGAATGCCAAGCCCTCGGCTATCAAGGTGCCATTTGTGTTGACCCCACCCATGAATCGGGTCGAAGCCAGCAAAGGCCAAACGCTGCGTATCAGCTATGCCGGTGGCAACTTACCTATGGATAAAGAAAGCGCATTTTGGCTGAACGTATTGGAAATCCCGGCCAAAAGCCAAGCAAAAACCGCAGAGAACCGCCTGCAAATGGCTTTCCGTAGTCGTATCAAACTGTTCTATCGCCCGGCAGGGTTGCAAGGCAATGCCAACGAAGCAGCCAAATTGGTCACCTGGAGCAGTAAAGGCAACACTCTTCAGGCCACTAATCCAACGCCATATCATGCTTCTTTCGCGAACCTGTCTGTTAACGGTAAAAAACTCGACGGCGTAATGGTGGCCCCGCGCAGCACGATTAATGTGGCATTACCAGGTAGCGCTGGGAATAAAGTGATCGGCAGTTTCGTCAATGACTATGGTGCCGTCAATGCTTTTGACGCTGTCATAAAATAAGCACCAGCTAACCCCTCTTTATCTAATTAATATAGTAATCATTATTCAGGAAATCAGTTCTTGAAGGGATTTCATTATGTCAAAATCTTTGCAATGTGCCCCCCAGAGCCGGCTATCTCCTCTGGCTATGGCCATTATATCGACGTTCTTTGTGGCCAGTGTAAGCGCTGAGACAGCGGTTAATACCCCACAGGAAATCGTAAAGAACCTGGAGTTCGATGCTTCTTTCCTGAATGTTGATGACGAGAAGTCCGTAGACCTCAGCCGCTTTGCTAATGGTTCTTCGGCGTTACCTGGCGTGTATAGAACCGCTCTGTATATTAATGAGCAATTGGTCAGTAATACCGATATTGAATTCAATGCACGGGCAGATAAAAGCGTCTACCCCTGTCTGACCAGCGATATCATTAAGAATATTGCGTTTAATTACGATAAATTACCGACGAACTTTTTAAGCCAGAAGAATAACGGTGATCAATGCCTAGACCTGCAAAACCAGCTACCAGAGGCGCAGGTTAATTACGACAGTAATGAGCAGCGCCTGGATATTCTGATCCCGCAGATTTACATGCTGAACACCGCCCGTGGCACCGTAAGCCCGGAATTATGGGACAGTGGCGTGCCTGCTTTGCTGCTGGGTTATAACGTCAACGGCTATACCAGTGATTCTCATGGAACCACATTCAACTCACTGTTTGCTGGCGTGAATGCCGGGATAAACGTAGGGGCCTGGTATCTGCGTCATAATGGCTCTTATACGCGCATGGACAATGGGCCAAGCGAGTACAGCAACATCAATACCTATTTGCAGCGTGATATTCCGCAGTTAAAAGCCCGCGTGCTGATCGGCCAATCGAATACCACCGGGCAGCTGTTCGATACGCTGCCATTCACCGGTATTCAGCTCTCCAGCGACGAACGCATGTTGCCGGAATCCCTGCGCGGTTACGCACCGGAAATCAGGGGGATCGCCCGCACCAACGCCCGTGTTACCGTGCGCCAGAGCGGTCAGGTGTTGTATGAAACCAGCGTCACACCGGGTGAATTCCTGATTAATGACTTGTACCCGACCGGTTACGGCGGTGACCTTAACGTGACCGTGCGTGAATCGGATGGTACAGAGCAAACCTTCAGTGTGCCTTACGCCTCCGTGGCTCAGTTACTGCGCCCCGGCTCGTCACGCTATTCCCTCACTGCCGGTGAAGTACGCAGCGATAATCTGCGTGAAAAACCGGCTCTATACCAAGGCACTTACCAGTACGGCTTAACCAATGCCATCACCGGTTACGGGGGTCTGCAGGCCAGCCAGGATTACTATGCACTGCAACTGGGGGCGGCGGTCGGTACTCCGATTGGCGCACTGGCGTTCGATGTCACCCAGGCACGGACGCATCTGGGCAACAGCACCAACGCGAACGGACAGCATCAATCTGGCAATTCGCTGAGTGGGCAAAGTTATCAGATCAGTTACAGCAAGCTGATCAGTGAAACCAACAGTAACCTGTCACTGGCCGCCTACCGTTTCTCGACCAATGGCTACATGGATTTCATGACCGCCATGCAAACCCGTGATGCGGTTGCACAGGGCTATTCGCCGGATTGGATTTCACGCGCCAAAAATCGTTTCACCGTTACGGCCGGGCAAGGCCTACCCGAAAATTGGGGGCAGCTGTATATCAGTGGATCGGTGCAGAATTATTGGAACAAAGAAGGCAGTGAGAAGCAATACCAGGTCGGATACAACAACCGCTATAAGAGTCTCTCTTACGGTCTCAGTGCCAACCGCAGCTACTCAAGCCTGGGAATGACGCAGACCAACTACCTGCTGAGTTTCAGCCTGCCATTAGGGAGCAGTGGCCAGAGCCATACTCCGCAGTTGCGCCTGGATTTGGCCCATGACACCAGTGGCAGGACCGGCCAGCAGGTCGCCGTTTCAGGCACTGCAGGCCAGGAAAACCAATTCAGCTATGGCGTAACCGCAATGAATGCCAATCAGGGGATCGGCTCCAGCGGGTCAGTGAGCGGTAACTACCGCAGCCCGGTGGCGGCTCTGAGTAGCACCTACAGTACCGGCAAAGGCTACCAGAGCGCGTCTGCCGGTATTAACGGCACGGTGATTGGCCATGCGGGAGGCGTGACGTTTACGCCGTATACCTCGGACACCTTCGCGCTGGTGGAAGCCAAAGGGGCAGAAGGCGCCAGCGTATCGTCTTATCCTGGGGTGCGCATTGACTCACGCGGCTATGCGTTGGTGCCGTATCTGAATCCATACCAGATGAACGACGTCAGCATCGACCCGAAAGGCACCTCGTCCAATGTGGAACTGGATAATACCAGCCAGAAAGTGGCGCCATATTCCGGGGCAGTGGTGAAGGTGAAATACACCACCAAACAAGGCACGCCAATTCTGATTAATGCCACTTACCAAGGGGAGCCGCTGTCGTTTGGCGCCGATGTCTTTGACAGCAAAGGCAACAGCGTGGGTTCTGTCGGTCAGGGCGGGCAACTCTATGCGCGTGTCGCACAAGAGAAAGGCCAGTTGCGCGTCAAATGGGGCGAAGGAAGCGAAATGCAATGCACAGTGAGCTACATGATGATGCCGCAAGCCAAAGGGCAAAAGCAGAGCCAGATACAGCAATTTAATTCAACCTGTTCCGCGCTTGGTGACAACACGCCAGCGGAAAAACGGTTGGCAAACAGCGGCTCAACGCGGGTAGCAGTGAGCAGTTAATAACCACATTTTGTCGGTTGGCTGATCACGTTCAGTCAACTGGGCAGTAGGAAATCGATGATGAGAGTACCAATTAAGAAAGCTATATTTGCTGCCAGTGGATTGCTATGGGCTATCGCCAGCCACAGCGCCTGGGCGGTAGATTGCACCAATGCTGTTTCGCAAGTGCCCCAAAATATTACGGTGCCATTGAGCCCACCGACCATTTCTGCGGGGGAGGATATCCCGATAGGAACGGTGATTTATCAGGGGAACTGGATCACCGGGTTAGAAGGGGTATTAGGTTGCAAAACGACCAGTACCGAGGTGGGCGGGACGTTTTGGTATAACACCTCTATCAGTATTGAGAACGCGCCACAACCCCTAAGCAGCCTGACCATTGGCCCGTTTGCCAACGGCGTATACCAGACTAATATTCCTGGCATTGGTGTTGCTATTTCACGTTATAGCGACAGGGGCCCAGCCACGCAAGCTGCCCCAGCTTATAAGGCAGACGATACCGACCTTGAGATATTAGTGGCTGGAGTGAATATAAATCCGTCTATTGAACGGTGGGCACTGAATATTTCGCTAATTAAAACTGGCCCACTGACGCCGGGCAATTATGTCCTCAACGCCGCGGATTTACCGAGTACGGGAGTTGATTGGACCAACCCACGATTGAAAAAGCAGGTAAGCCTGGTCGTTGCCATTGATACAAGGGGTCACTAATGAAATTGCGGATGAATATAGTGATCGGTGTTTTTGGTGGGCTTCTGTTGGCCATGACTAGCCTGAGCAGTTGGGCGGCGGTGACCTGTTCTATTAAGCCGGGTTGGCCGCGTACCGATACCTTCCAATTGAGCCCGCCGACGATCTCTGCAGGTGCAGATATACCGAATGGTACGGTGATTTATCAAGGGCGCTGGGTCAGTGGCGAGGCGGATACCGGGCAGTTTGAATGCCTGTCACCGATAGCCGATGAAGCTTTTTGGTTTAATATCGCATTAACTCTTAACAGCACACCTTTACCACTGAGTACCTGGTCGGGAAGTCCTTTTGGGGGAGCGGTCTATCAGACGAATATTCCTGGGGTTGGAGTGGCGATTTCACGCAGTAATACTGCTGATGCAGCGGCGTTGGGTTCACCGAATTATCAATTTCCACAGGATTATCAAAGGACGTTAGAAAACGGGGGCTATTCAGCCAGGCTTTTAAGTCGAACGCTCTATATCTCTTTGATTAAAATCGGCCCAATTAGCCCTGGCAGCTATACGCTCAATGCGTCAAGTCTGCCGACTGCGGCTATAACAGCAGTGAGCGGAAACTCACACCCGGCAACAGCTGGGTTACCTATTAGGTTATTTAATATTGAGCTTCAAGGGCAACTCACGATTTCTTCCCAAACGTGTACCACTCCGGATGTGGCCGTGGAATTGGGTACTTATGAGAAGAGGCTGTATTTCAAAGGTATCAATTCGACCACACCGTGGATTGACTCATCAATATCGTTGACTAACTGCCCGACTTTCCATGGTTTTTATAACCAGGATAACAGCACGCTGTTGTTTGATTACACCACTGGAACAGGCAGTGTCGCCAACTCAACCAATAACAGCATCGGTGTGCGTCTAACCCCAACCACCTCAGTGATTGATGCTGCCAATGGCATTATGGCTATCGACTCGACGGTTGCCGGTGCGGCAACGGGTGTAGGTATCCAGATCGGCTGGGGTGATAGAAGCCAAACGCCAACCGTGTTTAATTTTGCAAGTGAACAGGCGATGACGTTACCGAAAGACGGTAGCCCGACGATTCGTGTCCCGCTGGCTGCCCGTTATATTCAAACCGCCACCGATCCCACACCAGGGAAAGCCAACGGCAAACTGATATTTACCATTAATTATTATTGAGTAACAAAAGACTATCTCTCCAGAAGGTGGTCAGATTGATGACAAAGTCCTGGCTGTGAGGCCAGGACTTTGATCTAATAGGGACAGTGCAAAAAATGGACTGAATACCATGCTCAAAGCACCTTATCCCCAGCAATACCAGTTTGAAACCATTACCCTTGATGAGTTGATCCGTTTTAATGGGCTGTTCCAGATTATGCCGTGAAATATGCTGCCGCTGGTGTTTCTGTTGATATTATCGGTGTATCAAGTTCCAATCCTCTTGGTCATCATGAGTTCTGCATTATTGGCAGACGCCATGACTTCTTTTATGCAACAGCAGGTTATCTAGCGTTTTATTGCCGAACCAGATGTGGCTACACCACTGTACTGATCAGCTTCTCCACTTCATCCAGACAGAAATTGTTATAATAAAAAACAAATTAGGGTATCAGGTGCAAAGTAGAACACACTTATTGCCTTGGTGTTAAGAAAATACATATAAGCGCACATTTGACTCGTAGAGAAAAAAGTGACCACAGCAAAGAAACTTAACCTTTTCAATACTTGGTGGCTTACATTTTAATCTACTGCCCCTCTACTTCCGTAGTGAAACCTGACTCACCATGTTCATTATCGTATTCTCCGATCTTCAAAAATGGTTTTTCTTTATAAGTTTGAACACTCATTAGCAATACTCCTAATATAAAATAAATACCATCTCGAGAGCTAGGCGATTAAAACCGCAATCAGCGATTGGGATGGTTATTACTTATAATCCAGTCGCCTCACCATCAGCGCACGCTGCAGGTTCCTAACAGTATCGCTAGTTAGTTCAGCCGCAAAGCCAACAACCTAAACAGTGGACTTCACCCAGCAGGATTTTGAATTACAGTTCTACTTCAAACTTGGTGAGCAGGATTGGATCTCTTGCTGAAACCACTTAAACCAAACAGGCCAAGCAGTGTTAACATTTTCCTGAAAAGCCTTGGGTTGGTAAGTCGCAAGAATTTTGGATGTGACCGCCTTAACGCTATGCCCCAGCAGTAGATCAACAACCATCGGATCAATACCTGCCTCACCACTCATCAATGATGCCGCACTGCGGCGAATATCATGTGTCGTGAAATCATTGCCAACAATCGGGCGTAAGCGTTCTGCTGAATGTGCCATCGTTGTCTCACCAATGTAGCCCCAAACAAGGCTATCGCTGCCTTTTCGGGTCCAAGACCATTCCTTTAACAACTCAATGAGTACCGCTGGGAGTGGGTAGATAGGTTCTTGCCGGGTTTTTGTCCTCGTGGCTGGCAGGGTCCAGATTTGAGCGTCCAGATCCAGCTCGGACCATGTCATCTTTGTTACTTCACTCTTCCTGGCCCCCGTAACCATCAGAAAACGCATTGCTGCATGTGATGGAGTATCGCCAAGGCTGTGCCAGAGAGTGTGGTACTGTTTTGTACTCAGGCAGTTTTCACGAACTTTACCGATAACGGCAGCCACGGTTTTTCGATCATGTACTTCAGATAATTTCTGAGGAACGTATACTGGCTGCCCTGGTTGGCCCCAGAGCGATGAGCAGCGAGTAAACATGCTGATAGGTCAGGTTGTTAGGCGGAAGATAGTAAAGGGGCTTACAGTGCTTGTTCCAGATGGATTGTCTATTTGCTTTCGAGGCTTCTGGGCATTTTGTTTTCAGCCAGTCAGTGAAGAGGGCATTCATGTCTACTGGTACACAAGCGTCTCCTCTGCCCGGAGCTAGACCTCGTTTCACTTTAGCAACTTGTAGGCAGTGCTATTGGCGAGCGTCCTCTAGAGTATTGGCAGGGAAGGTGCCTAACGTAATGTCGAACTTGCCATGAATGTATCTCCAACTTTTGGTGATAACGCCAGAGGGGTTTCGGCGAGCGACCAGATACAAACCTGTTAGCCCGTTGTTGAACACGTTTTCCTTTTTCATGGTTTTGCTTTCTGGAACAGAGAAACGCTGAACTTCGGTTTTTGTTTTTAGCATTGGTATAATCCAGTTTTTCCTATGTATCCAAATTATACCAAAGGGCTATTGGGATTTTTAGAGTTCTCATGAGACATGTTGATGTAGCATCTAACTGTTTTATTATTGATTTTATTGGTATTTTAGACGTCTTGGTGTTTCATGAGACAACGCCAAATGACTTGATCTGGATTATGCCAGCGTAGGGAAGTCTCGGTATCTCAACCGGTACCCGCCTTCTTGAACGCCAGTTGGGAGGAATATGTTCACTCGACCTGATGTGTTACCCGGCACCCTTGCCGCTGCCTGTTTTACCCAATTTAAACACCAACCCCTTTGATTCACTGCCTGACCAATGAAGTGGTGCAAGAGCTTACGGCTAACGTGCTGTTGGCGTTGGGAGCTTCCCCGGCGATGGTGGTGGAGCCTCAAGAGGCTGCACAGTTCAGCCGCCTGGCCGATGCTTTGTTAATCAATATTGGCACCCTGAACCAAGCACGTAGCGAATCCATGCTGGCCGCTATTGAAGCTGCCAATCAGGCAGGAAAACCCTGGTTGCTGGACCCGGTTGCGGTGGGCGGGTTGGAATATCGCATGGCATTCGCCCGCCATCTGCTTACTCTTCGGCCAGCGGCAATCCGTGGCAATGCTTCTGAGGTGATGGCGCTTGGCGGCCAACTGGCTCATGGCCGTGGCGTCGATAGCCAGGATGACTCACTGGCGGCGTTAACCGCAGCCCGCGAATTGGCCCGCAATTGTGGTGCGGTTGTGGCAGTAACCGGCGAGACCGATTATATCACCGATGGTGAGCGTGATTGGGCGGTAACGGGCGGCAATGTGCTGATGACCCGCGTGGTTGGCACCGGTTGTGCGCTATCGGCTGTAGCGGCGGCATTTTGCAGTTTGCCGGGCGATAGGCTGATTAATATGACCACCGCGTGCCGCGTGATGGCGTTATGCGGTGAAGCCGCAACGGCGCGTTGTTCCGGCCCCGGCAGCTTTACCGCGGCTTTCCTTGATGCCCTTTACCAACTGCGTGCGGAGGATCTGCAATGAAGCGGATTAATGCCCTGACCATTGCCGGCACCGACCCAAGCGGCGGGGCCGGGATCCAGGCCGATCTAAAAGCGTTCTCTGCATTGGGTGCCTATGGCACCAGCGTGATCACCGCCTTGGTAGCGCAGAATACCCAAGGCGTGCAATCGGTGTATAACATCGACCCGGCGTTTGTGGCTGCGCAACTGGATTCGGTCCTTGGCGATGTCCGCATCGATAGTGCCAAAATCGGCATGCTGGCAAATGCGGATATCGTGCTGGCGGTGGCTGAACGTCTGCGTCATTACGCTTTGCCCTACGTGGTGCTGGATACGGTCATGCTGGCAAAAAGTGGCGATCCGCTGCTGGCTCCGCAGGCGGTGGAGTCCATCTGCCGTGAGTTGTTGCCTTTGGTTTCTATGATCACGCCTAACCTGCCTGAGGCAGCCGCTTTGCTGGCCTGTAGCCCGGCGCAAAACGAACGGCAAATGCGTGAGCAGGGCCAGGCGTTGTTAGCGATGGGGTGCCAGGCGGTCTTGATGAAAGGGGGCCATCTGAGTGAAGGCGAAAGCCCGGATTGGTTGTTTATGCCCGGTGTTGAACAGCGATTCAGCGCGCCGCGTATAGCGACCCGGCATACGCACGGCACCGGCTGCACCTTGTCCGCCGCGCTGGCCGCGTTGCGCCCGCGTCACGAGAACTGGGCAGACACCGTTGCGGCAGCAAAAAACTATCTGCAACAGGCATTGCAGCAGGCCGATAGCCTGGAGGTGGGGCAGGGTATCGGGCCAGTACATCATTTCCATGCCTGGTGGTAAGTCAACTTTCCCACTTAATTGTGGTCAGAGTCACTTAGAGCTACGCTTTTTGATTTACCGAAGGAGAGAGCCTTGATGGGAATACATTTGCTGAAGGGAGCCCTGTTTGCGGCCCTGGTTGGTTTTAGCGCGGGCAGTTTGGCCCGAGTCGCCGTCACTACTTCGGATCTGATCCAGCAGCCCGGCTACCAAACCAGCTGGAAAAATATGGTGAAAGGCCAGGCTCAGCTACCAGGCTGGGCGCGCAAAGGGGTTGGCACTTCAACACCCGCAGAGGCCATCACCTGGCAGGGGCAAAGCTACCAGATTGGCAATATCTGTAAGCCGCATGACTGCGCGAACAACTTTATGGTCGTCGCTTTCAAAGCTGACAAGTCTCAGGCATGGGGCGTAAGGGTAGCGGTAGCCAATAAACCGGAAGCGATTGATCACCCCAAAAAATACGCCAAATACCAATGGTTGGGCAAACCCGATAATGAAATGAAAGCGTTGTTGAGAAAACAGTTTGAGAGTAACCCAGACTGGAAATAATGCTCTTCAAGTCACTCAAGGCGAGCCGCCTCCTTTCCATCAGGAGGCGGTTTTTTTCAACAAGCGGAGGGCGCAGTTGTGGGCTTAACAGGCAAACATCCAGCCTGCCGGGACGGCTTTTAACTCTGCGGCACGGCTTTTGCAGGATCGGGTTAATTTTTCCCGACTGGAAATTGCTCATGAGCCGAAATCCTGCTTTTCCCCCCAACGTCAGCGATTTTCTGCTGGCGTCGAAACGCTGTGAAATCACCGTGCTGCAACAGTTGCTGCAAATGGGGCAACTGGTGGGGCGCGTCAGCCAGTTGATCCACGTATTGCAACGTGAACGGGGTACGGCGAATATTTATCTGTGTTCACACGGTGTGCTGTTTAGCCAGCAACTGGCCGCTCGCCGTCGTGATGTGGAGCAGGCCGAATTGGCGGTACAGCGACAGTTGGTGCAGTTAGACGCCGCCACCGCGCCGCTGGCTAACGCCAGCCGTTTATTCAGCCGTATTGCCTGCGCGCTGCATCACCTCAACACCCTGCCCACGCTGCGCCTTCAGGTGCAACAGCAGCAAATTCCCCAACCGAACGCAATGAACACCTACAGCGAGATTATCCGCAGCCTGCTGGCGCTGGTATTTGAAGCGGCGGACGCTTGTGTCGATCCGGCGATTGCGCGTCGGCTGATCGCCATGTTCAGTTTTATGCAGGGCAAGGAACTGGCCGGGCAAGAACGGGCCATCGGGGCCGCAGGTTTTGCCGCACAACGGTTCAACCCCCAAGCGCAGCAACAACTGCTGCAACTGATCGAAGGGCAAGAGCGTTGTTTTCTGAGCTTTATTGAGTTTGCCGATCCGCAGTCTCTGGCGCAGTGGCAACGGATACAACAGCAGGGCGATAGTGAGTTTGAGCGGTTACGGCGTATTGCCTGCACCCAGACACAACTGGCGGATAGCCGTGATATCACCCTGCGCTGGTTTGATATCACCAGTGCGCGTATCGATCTGATGAAGCAGATTGAAGATCGGTTGGAGGAGGCGCTTATGGCCAGTTGCCGAGCCGGTTTGGCGGCGGCAAAAAGCACTTTGGCTCAGGAAGGGGGTGGGTTGCAAACCGCAACCGAAGGCTACGCGGTGTTTATTGCCACCCCGCAGGGTGAGCCTGTGATCAGCGAAGGTATTCACCCGCGTCTGGGGCGATCGATCATGGAGATGATCCAGCAGCAATCCCAACGGCTGCAAGCGCTGTCGATAGAGTTGGCGGCAACGCGAACGGCTTTACAGGAGCGGGGAGAAATCGAACGAGCCAAAAGTTTGTTGATCCAGCATCGCAGCATGACCGAAGAAAGCGCTCATCTGCTGCTGCGCAAAATGGCGATGGAGCAGAATAAACGCCTGATCGATATCGCCCGCGCCATGCTTGCGGTGGTGGATATTTTACCCGGCAAATAGGCCTATCACTAAAGAGGTATATGCACGTAGCCAGTGCAGATAATGCCTCGCTATTGTGCAGCACGTCGCCACATCAAGGGTTGGGTAGGCTGCAAACTCCCATTAAACCTTCAGTTATAAAAGTGGCACGCAAGCTGCATTGATTACCTCGTCACTGGGCCAATGGCGGTTCACTGATCAACAATTTTGGATAAAGGCGTCCATTTAGCACATTCACCCCAATGGTGGAATGTGCTGATTGGGCGCCTTTTTATTTTTATCCCCACGCTTGAAGGACCGGTTGATGACGCACAACAAATACTCTGGGATGACCACCTTGTCACGCCGCCGTTTTCTGGTCAGTGGTGCAGCGCTGGGCGGCAGCCTGCTGATGCCTGGCCTGATGAATGCCGCCTGGGCGGCAGGCTCTGATGCACCGGAAAAAAGGAAATCCGCGTCGGATTTATCCCGCTTACCGATTGCGCCTCGGTGGTAATGGCTGCGGTGAAGAAGTTCGATGAAAAGTACGGCATCAAAATTATTCCAAGCAAAGAGGCCAGTTGGGCGGCAGTGCGCGACAAACTGCTGTCCGGCGAACTGGACGCGGCGCATGTGTTGTACGGCATGGTCTATGGCCTGCAATTAGGGGCGGCCGGGCCGCAGCACGACATGGCGGTGCTGATGACGCTTAATAATAACGGCCAGGCGATCACCCTCTCCAACCAACTCAAACAGGCTGGCGTCACGGATGCAGCGGCGTTGAAAACGCATATCGATGCCAGCGCCAAAGGGGCGTTCAGCTTTGCGCAGACCTTCCCGACCGGTACTCATGCCATGTGGCTTTATTACTGGCTGGCTAACGCAGGCATCCATCCGTTCAACGATGTGCGCAACCTGGTGGTGCCGCCGCCGCAAATGGTGATGAACATGAAGATCGGCAATATGAGCGGCTTTTGCGTGGGAGAACCCTGGAACCAGCGCGCCATTGTCGAAAATATTGGCTTTACCGTGGCCACCACGCAGCAAATCTGGCCGGACCATCCGGAAAAAGTGCTGGGTACCACGTCGTCATGGGTGAGCGCCAACCCGAACAGCGCCAGGGCGCTGACCGCCGCAGTGCTGGAAGCCGCACGCTGGATAGACCGCTCTGATGTCAATCGCGAAGAGACCGCGCAGACGCTGGCGGGACGGGCCTACATCAACACCAAACCGGAAACCCTTATTGGCCGCATGCTCGGCAAGTATGAAGACGGCTTGGGCAAATCCTGGCAAGACCCGCATGCCATGCGCTTTTTCCACGATGGTGAAGTCAGTTTCCCGTATCTGTCTGACGGCATGTGGTTCCTGACTCAGCAACAACGCTGGGGCCTGTTGAGCGCCAAACCGGATTACCTGGCGGTGGCGAAGCAGATCAACCGCATTGATATCTACCGCCAGGCGGCCACCGCCGTCGGCAGCGTTAATCTGCCAGCCAGCGAGATGCGTACCAGCACCCTGATCGACGGCAAGCGTTGGGATGGCAGCAACCCGGCGCAATATGCCGACAGTTTTGCTCTTAAACGTTGAGAGGTAGGTAATGAAGAATCTGGCTGAACGAACTGAACTCGCAGAACCGGTTAGCGCGCAGATTGTCCTGCTGAAGGAGGCCAAATCGATCGCAGCGGAACCGCCTTTGGTTGCCCGCCCACGCAGCCATTTACCCTGGCAGCAGGTTTTTTATCGGCTGGTGCCGACGACATTGGGCGTGGTGCTGATGATTGCCATCTGGCAGATTGCTGCACTTAACAGCCAGGGCTTTCCAACGCCATTGGCGACCTGGCAGGCGGCGCTGACGCTGTTTGCCGATCCGTTTTACTCTGCCGGGCCAAACGATCAGGGGATCGGCTGGAACGTGCTGGCGTCATTACAGCGCGTGGCCATCGGCTTTGGCCTGGCGGCGCTGGTCGGCATTCCCGCCGGGTTTATGCTCGGGCGCTTCGCTTTTCTGGCGCATATGTTCAACCCGATCATTTCCCTGCTGCGTCCTGTCAGCCCGCTGGCCTGGCTACCGATTGGCCTGCTGCTGTTTCAACGCGCAGAGCCTGCATCTACCTGGACCATTTTTATCTGCTCCATCTGGCCGATGATCCTCAACACCGCCGAGGGCGTGACGCGTATCCCGCAGGATTACCTCAATGTGGCGCGGGTGCTGAAACTTTCGGAATGGACAGTAATGCGCAAGATCCTGTTCCCGGCGGTGCTGCCG
The DNA here is from genome assembly GCF_050632285.1 of Serratia sp. L9. NCBI lineage: Bacteria > Pseudomonadati > Pseudomonadota > Gammaproteobacteria > Enterobacterales > Yersiniaceae > Serratia > Serratia sp. L9. Next base: position 2,594,398 of record NZ_CP192591.1, read on the forward strand.
TATGTACTGACCGGTGTACGGCTGTCTATCGGCATTGCCTGGCTGGTGATCGTGGCGGCAGAAATGCTGACCGGCGGCGTTGGCATCGGTTTTTGGATCTGGAACGAGTGGAACAACCTCAACGTCGAAAACATCATCATTGCCATCATCGTGATTGGCGTGGTCGGGCTGTTGCTTGAGCAGGGGCTGATGTGGCTGGCAAAACGTTTTAGTTATCAGAGCCATTAAGGAGCGAACGATGAAACCAATCATTCAGGTCCAGAACGTCAGTCAGCATTTCAACACCCCGCAGGGGGAGTTTATCGCGCTGCAACAGGTGAGTTTTGATATTGAGCCGGGCGAAACCGTCAGCCTGATTGGCCATTCAGGCTGCGGCAAATCGACGTTACTGAATCTGATCGCCGGGCTGACCCTGCCAAGCAGCGGCGTCCTGCTGTGCGGCAACCAACACATCGTTGGCCCCGGCCCGGAACGTGGCGTGGTATTTCAGAACCATTCGCTGCTGCCATGGCTGACCACCTTTGAAAACGTGGCGCTGGCGGTGCGGCAGGTGTTTCACCAGCAAATGAGTAAAGGCGAAATAAAGGCGTGGATCGAACATAACCTTGAGCTGGTGCATATGAGCCACGCGCTGCATAAGCGCCCGCACGAAATTTCCGGCGGTATGAAACAACGCGTTGGCATCGCCCGGGCATTGGCGATGAAGCCGAAAGTGTTGCTGCTGGATGAACCGTTCGGCGCGCTGGACGCCTTGACCCGCGCGCATTTGCAGGATGCGGTGATGGAGATCCAGCAGCGGCTGCACACCACGATTGTGCTGATCACCCATGACGTTGACGAGGCGGTACTGCTGTCCGATCGGGTAGTGATGATGACCAACGGCCCGGCGGCCACCGTGGGTGAGATTTTGCCGATCGCGCTGGCTCGCCCGCGTTCCCGTGTCGAGCTGGCCAACGATCCGGCCTATCACCATTACCGTCGGCAGGTATTGAAATTCCTTTACGAAAAGCACGCAAAAGCGGCGTAAACGCGGATTGAATACTCCCCTCTCCCTTTGGCAAAGGGGGAGGGGCATGTCCTAAAGCATGGAACTGCATTATCGACCTACTGAGGTGGCATATGGCTCAGCAACGATTGGTGGTGATTGGTAACGGCATGGCGGGTATGCGGCTGGTGGAAACCCTGTGCCAACGGGTACCGCAACACTACGCCATCACGGTGATTGGCCAGGAACCGCGTGGCAACTACAACCGCATTCTGCTGTCGCCGTTGCTGGCAGGGGAGAAAGCCTTCAGCGATATCGTACTGCACCCGCCGCAATGGTATCTGGAGCATCAAGTGCAACTACTGGCAGGGGAACCGGCTTTAGCGGTGGATCGCGCAGCGAAACAGGTGATCACCGCACAACGTCGCGTGTCCTATGACCGGCTGGTATTTGCCACGGGCTCCCGGCCCTTGATGCCAGAGACGCCAGGCATCGGCCTGGGGGCGATCTTCGGATTCCGCACGCTGGACGATGTGGAATCTATGCTCGGCCATTGCCGCCCCGGCGCGCAGGCGTTGGTGGTTGGTGGCGGGGTGCTGGGCATTGAGGCCGCAGCGGCGTTGGCAGTTCGTGGCATACAGACCACGGTGATCCATCGCGGGTCGCACCTGATGGAGCGCCAACTGGATGCCAGGGCTGCCGCTATGTTGCAACGCAATTTGGCCGCCCGCGGCATCCACTGCTATCTGGATTGCCAGGTCAGTGCTTTTCACGGAGCCCACAGCGTGCAGGCGGCCACGCTGAGCAACGGCCATCAACTGGCTTGCGATCTGGTGGTAATAGCAGCCGGCGTGAGGCCGGAAGTGAGGCTGGCCCGGCAAGCCGGGCTGGCGTGCCAGCGCGGCATCATCATCGATGGCGGTATGCAAACCAACGATCACGCAATTTACGCCGTGGGTGAATGCACGCAACTGGGCGACACCACCTTTGGCCTGGTTGCACCTTGCTGGCAGCAGGCGGCATTACTGGCCCAGCGATTGGCCGGGAAAACGGCAGAGCTTTACCAGCCTGCGCCGCTGAATACCCGGTTAAAGGTCAGCGGTATCGACATGCTGTGCGCCGGAGATATTGAGGCAGACACCGCCACAGAGGTGCATTACGCCGAAGATCCACAGGCACAGCATTATCGCCGCCTGCTGGTGCGTGAAGGCAGATTACACGGCGTTTTGCTGTATGGCGACGCCAGCGACGGCCAATTTTATCTGCAACAGTTGGGCCAACCGGTGAGCAACCCGGCGGCGTTGCTGTTTGGCTGCCAAGACCCCGAAGCCGCATTGGCGGCAAACGAGAGGATATCTGAAATGCACAAGCCCGTTTTGCTGGTTGCCGGTCACGGTATGGTTGGCCATCATTTTCTGGAGCAATTGGTGCTGCGGGAGCTGCATCTTCGCTATCACATTGTGGTGTTTGGTGAGGAATCGGTAGCCGCTTATGATCGTGTTCACCTGTCTGAGTTCTTTTCAGGCCGCGATGCACAGTCGCTGTCGATGGTCAAAGACGGATTCTTCGAGCGCAATGGCATTGAACTGCGGCTCGGGCAGCAAGTCTGCGCCATCGATCGCCAACGTCAATGTGTGATTGACGCCGAAGGCCGTGAAACCGCTTACGACCAACTGGTGTTGGCCACCGGTTCCTACCCGTTCGTGCCGCCGATCCCTGGCAATCAACGGCCCGGCTGTCTGGTTTATCGTACATTGGACGATCTGGCGGCGATTGCCGCCAATGCCGAGAGCGCGCAGGTCGGAGCCGTGATCGGTGGCGGGTTGCTGGGGTTGGAAGCCGCTAACGCCTTGAAACAGCTCGGGTTGAAAACCCACGTTGTGGAGTTTGCGCCACGGCTGATGGGGGTGCAGTTGGATGAAGGCGGCGCCGCCATGCTACGCAAGAAAATCGAAGCGCTGGAGGTGTGCGTGCATACCGGCAAACAGACCGAGGCGATTGAAGACGGTTCGTTACATCGCCACAGCCTGCGCTTCGCCGATGGAGACGTGCTGGAAACCGATTTAATTCTGTTTTCCGCCGGGATCCGGCCACGGGATCAGTTGGCCCGTGATGCTGAGTTGGCGGTGGGGCCACGCGGCGGCATAGTGATTGACGACCAGTGCCGTACCAGCGACAACGCCATTTTTGCCATTGGTGAGTGCGCGTTGTGGAACGGGCAGATTTTTGGTCTGGTGGCTCCGGGTTACCAGATGGCGCGTACCTTGGCAGATACGCTGGCCGGGTGTGACAACGCCTTTAGCGGCGCTGATATGAGCACCAAACTGAAACTGTTGGGCGTGGAGGTGGCGTCGATTGGCGATGCGCATGGCCGCAGCGAGGGTAGCCAAAGTTACAGCTGGGTCGACGGCCCGGCGGAGGTTTACAAAAAGTTGGTGGTTTCCGCCGATGGTCAGCGCCTGCTAGGGGCGGTGTTGGTCGGTGACACGAAGGAATACAGCACGCTGTTGCAGATGATGCTCAACCGCCTTGTGCTGCCCGCCTCGCCGGAAAGCCTGATCCTGCCAGCCAGCAACGGCGGGGCGACCAAGGCGTTCGGCATTTCCGCATTACCGGCCAGCGCGCAGATTTGCTCGTGCCACAACGTCAGTAAAGACGACATCTGCCAGGCGGTGGCGCAGGGCTGCGGCGATTTGGCCGCGGTGAAGTCCTGCACCAAAGCGGGAACCGGCTGCGGCGGCTGTGTGGCGCTGGTCAGGCAGGTCATGGAACAGGAGTTAGCGCAGCGCGGCGTAGCGGTGAAAAAAGACGTCTGTGAGCATTTTGCCTATTCACGCCAGCAGTTGTATCACCTGGTTCGCGTTGGCCGCATTCATACCTTCGGTGAGCTGTTGGCAACGCATGGCCAAGGCCTGGGCTGTGAAGTGTGCAAACCGCTGGTGGGGTCGATTCTGGCGTCGTGCTGGAATGAATATCTGCTTAAACCGCAGCATTTGCCGTTGCAGGATACCAACGATCGCTTCTTCGCCAATATTCAAAAAGATGGCACCTATTCGGTGGTGCCCCGCGTTCCGGCCGGTGAAATCACCCCGCAAGGCTTGATCGCCATTGGCCAGATCGCCCAACATTATCAGTTGTACACCAAGATAACCGGCGGCCAGCGGGTAGATATGTTTGGTGCCAGGCTGGAACAACTGCCGGAAATCTGGCGGAAACTGGTGGATGCCGGTTTCGAGACCGGCCACGCCTATGGCAAATCCTTGCGCACGGTAAAATCCTGCGTGGGTTCCAACTGGTGCCGCTACGGCGTGCAAGACTCCACCGGTTTGGCCATCGCGTTGGAGAATCGTTACAAAGGGCTACGTTCGCCGCACAAGATCAAAATGGCGGTGTCGGGCTGCACGCGCGAATGTGCCGAAGCGCAGAGCAAAGATGTTGGGGTGATTGCCACCGATAAGGGGTGGAACCTGTACCTGTGCGGCAACGGGGGTATGAAACCACGCCACGCCGATTTGTTCGCCAGCGATCTGGATACCGCAACGTTAATTCGCACTGTCGACCGCTTCCTGATGTTTTATATCCGCACCGCCGATCGCCTGCAACGCACCAGTACCTGGATGGATAACCTGGAAGGCGGTTTGGAATATCTGCGAGAAGTGGTGCTCGAAGACAGCCTGGGTATTGCCGATGAGCTGGAAACCGAGATGCAGGCGGTGGTCGCCAGCTACCAATGTGAATGGCAAACCACGCTGGCCAGCCCGGAGCGCTTGCAATTGTTCCGCGCTTTCGTCAACAGCGAGCAGCCTGATGAGGCGGTGGTCTGGCATACGGAGCGTGGCCAGCGCCGGCCGGCTGCTGCGCGTGAACCTGGGCAGGCCATTGAGGTACAACCGGCGCACCCTTGCGAAGCGCAGTGGGAAGAGGTTTGTGATCTGGCCGATATTCCGCCACAAAGCGGCATTGCCGCCCGGGTAGCTGGTCAGCAGATTGCGCTGTTTCATCTGCCGGGAGCGGGTGTCTATGCCTTGGGGAACCAAGAGCCGGGCAGCGATGCCAACGTGCTGGCGCGTGGGCTGTTGGGCGATGTGGCAGGTGAACCCGTGGTGATTTCACCGCTGTATAAACAGCGCTTCCGCTTGCGCGATGGTGCCAGCGTCGATGATAACTCGCTGCGCATCGTTACCTGGCCGGTGAGGGTGGAAGAGGGGCGGATATGGGTGTACAGCCAGGCGGCACAGGCAGCGATCGGCGAGCCGGAAACGGTGGGGGCAGTGGCGTGAGCGCGCCGCATTGCACCACTTGCCCGTACTGCGGTGTGGGCTGCGGGGTGAAGATCGAGCAGGAAAATGCGGTCTTTACCGTCAGTGGCGATCCAGCGCATCCGGCGAATCAGGGGCGGTTGTGTGTGAAAGGCAGTGCGCTGGGGGAAACGCTGGGTTTAAAGGGGCGTTTGCTGCATCCACAGGTTGATGGCCAAACCGTCAGTTGGCCGCAGGCGCTGGATGCGGTGGCGCAGCGCTTTAGCGAGATTATCAGACAACATGGCCCACAGGCGGTGGCATTTTATGCCTCTGGCCAACTGCTGACCGAAGATTACTACGTCGCCAACAAGTTGATGAAGGGTTACATCGGCGTGGCTAATATCGATACCAACTCCCGTTTATGCATGGCTTCGGCGGTGGTGGGTTACAAGCGGGCGTTTGGCGGCGATGCAGTGCCGGCCAGCTATCAGGATATTGAATTGGCGGATCTGGTGATCCTGTGCGGCTCCAACACCGCCTGGGCGCACCCGGTGGCGTATCAACGCCTGGTCCAGGCACGCCAGCAACGTCCGCACATCAAGGTGGTGGTGATCGATCCGCGTCAGACCGCCACCAGCGAAGGGGCCGATCTGCATCTGCCACTGCGCCCCGGCAGCGATGCCGCGCTATTTAACGGTGCGTTGTATTGGCTGGATCAGCAGGCGCAGCTGGATGCGGAATTTTTACAACAGCATACCGAAGGCGCGCAGGCGGCACTGGCCGCCGCTGCACAGTGGCCGCCTGAGCGGGTGGCGGAATTCTGCGGCTTGCCATTAAGCGCGGTGATGGCGTTTTTCCGCCTGTTAGCCGACACCGAAAATTGGCTGACGCTATATTCTATGGGGATCAACCAATCTTCCAGTGGCGCAGATAAATGCAATACCATCATCAATTTGCATTTAGCCTCCGGGCGTATTGGCAAGCCGGGCTGTGGGCCGTTTTCTCTTACCGGTCAACCCAATGCCATGGGTGGGCGCGAAGTGGGTGGGCTGGCGAACCAACTGGCGGCACATATGGGGTTCAGTGCACAAGACACCGACCGCGTACAGCGATTCTGGGGCTCGCCGCATATTGCCCGCCAGCCAGGGCTAAATGCGGTGGAACTGTTCCGCGCAGTGGCCGCCGGGCAAGTCAAGGCAGTCTGGATTATGGGCACCAACCCGGTGGTATCGTTGCCGGACGCAGACCGGGTGCGGCAGGCGTTGAAAGAGTGCCCGCTGGTGGTGGTTTCTGAGGTGATGGCGGCCACTGATACCGCTGAGTTGGCGTGTATCCGTTTGCCTGCACTGGCGTGGGGGAAAAAGAAGGCAGCGTCACCAACTCCGAGCGCTGTATTTCACGTCAGCGGGCCTTTCTGCCGGCACCGGGGGAGGCAAAAGCCGATTGGTGGATCCTCAGCCAGGTAGCGGCCCGGTTGGGTTTTGCAGAGGCGTTTGCTTATCAGCATCCGGCCGAGATCTTCCGTGAACATGCCGCATTGTCTGGTTTTGAAAACCACGGCTCACGGGCGTTTGATATCAGCGGGTTGGCACAATACGATCGACAACAATGGCTGCAGATGTCGCCGATGCAGTGGCCAGTTAATACGCAGCATCCGCAGGGCTGCCAACGGCTGTTCAGCGATAGCCGCTTTTTCCACCCGGACGGCAAAGCGCGGTTGCTGCCAATTACACCACAGCTGCCGCGCAATGCGCCTTCGCTACAGTATCCGTTGGTACTCAATACTGGCCGTATTCGCGACCAGTGGCATACCATGACGCGCACCGGCCAGGCCGCACGGCTGATGCGCCATATCAGCGAGCCGTTTTGTGAGATCCACCCACAGGATGCAGCAGCCTTGGGCATAGCGGCAGGCCACTTGGTGCGGCTCAGTTCACCACATGGCTGGATGATTGCGCGCGCGCAGGTCAACGCCGGGCAGTGGCAAGGTAGCGTGTTTGCGCCGATGCACTGGAACGCACAGTTTACCGCTCAGGGCCGGGTAGGCAGCCTGATCCCGCCGGTGGTTGATGCACATTCCGGCCAGCCGGAGAGCAAACATACGCCGGTACGCGTCAGCCGCTGGCACAACCGTTGGCAGGCGGAAATCTTCCTGCGCCGCAGCGTTGCGCCACCGCAGGGTATTTACTGGAGTCGCGTAGCGCAGCAATCAGTGACGCATTTTATTATGGCCGGGCAACAGCCGGTGGAGGATTGGCCAGAGTGGCTACAACAGCGTTTCGGCCTTGACGGGCTGACGCTGCAAACCGCGCATCTTTCTCAGCACGGATTTCATCTGATTGGCTGGCGGCAGGGCGAGGTGCAACTGGCATTTTATGCACGAGGCCGTGCGCTGGAGCTGGATCGGGCGGCTATCCTGGCGGCGTTTGAACGCCCACCGCACAGCGGCCCGCAGCGTCTGGCATTGCTTGGCGGGCGCTGCGCACCGGGGCAGGTGATGGAGGGGGCTACGGTGTGCAGCTGCTTTGGCGTCGGCGAAAAGCGGATTATTGGTGCCATCCAGCAAGGTTGTCACAGCACGGCGGCGTTGGGTGAACAATTGCAATGCGGCACCCACTGCGGCTCTTGTCTGCCAGAACTGAAAAAACTGATCCAGCAGCATGCGGTTCAGCGGGTGGCATAATGATGGCTCCTTTCCCGAAAGCGAGAGGAACTTAAACGGCGATCAGCCGATCCCGGCCTGATGCAGATCGTGCAGGTTAATCGCACCCACCAGCACGCCGTCAAGATCCACCACAGGCGCAGCGCTGATATGTTGCTCATGCAACGCTTCCAGAGCTTCCCCGGCCCGCCACTGTTCTGGCAAACGGTAGCCGGGGCGGGTGATCGCCGGGCTCAGACTGTGATTGAGGCTGTTGCCTTTTACCAGCCAGCGGCGCAGGTCGCCATCGGTAAACACTCCCACCACTTTTTGCTGTGCGTCACACACGGCCACCAGCCCCAGGCCGGTGCGGCTCAGTTCCAGCATCGCTTCCATCACGTTGGCGCTTTCCTGTACCGCAGGCAGGCGATCGCCGGTACGCATCAAATGGTGTACACGATTTAACAGACGAGCACCCAGGCTGCCACCCGGATGCGAACGGGCGAAGTCTTCGGCATTAAAACCGCGTTGGCGCATCAGCGCCATGGCTAAAGCATCCCCCATCATCAGCGTATTCACCCCGCTGGAGGTAGGGGCCAAGCCCATCGGACAGGCTTCGCGCTCCACGCTGATATCCAGCATACAGGCTGCACCCAGCGCCAGCGGCGACTCTTTACCGCCGGTAATGGCAATCACTGGGATGTTGCTTTCCGCCAGTAGCGGCAGGATCAGATCCAGCTCTTTGGCACGGCCTGAATAGGAGATAAAGATCACCACGTCATCGGCACCGATCATGCCCAGATCGCCATGCAGGGCTTCCGCCGGATGCACGAAGAATGACGGGGTGCCGGTGCTGGCCAGGGAAGCGGCAATCTTCTTGCCGATATGGCCGGATTTGCCAATACCGGAAACCACCGCCTTGCCACGGCAATTGAGCAGCAACTCGCAGGCACAGACAAAATGGTTATCCAGGCGCGCCAATAGGCGTTGCGCTTCGGTCAGTTCAATTTCCAGGGTTTCACGGGCAAAATTGAGCAGGGCAGTCGCGTTACTCATCGGGGTCTCCTACCAGAATGATATTGATACCTTTGGCTCGCAGCGCGGCCAGGTAATCCGGGTTGATGTCTTTATCGGTGATCAGCGTGTCCACCGCGCCCAACTCGCAGACCACGTTTGGGCTTTTGCGGCCAAACTTCGAGGAATCTACCAGCAATACAATGCGGCTGGCGGCTTCACACATCGCCTTACTGACGTTGTGCACTTCATTAAAGGTGGTGACACCGGCGTTGAGATCGACACCATCGGCACCGATAAACAGCTTATCGAAGCTGAACTGGTGGAAGGCTGACTCGGCCAGGCTGCCGTGAAATGAGGCGGATTTCTTACGATAAGTGCCACCGGGCATCAGGATGGTTTGATCGTTATCCAGCTCCACCAGCGCATTGACGATATGCAGGCTGTTGGTCATCACGGTGATGTTATTGAACTGCGCCAGATGCGGCACCATCTGCAACACCGTGCTGCCAGCGTCGAAGATTAACGAATCACCATCATTGATCAGTTTGATAGCGGCATAGGCGATCTGGCGTTTTTTCTCGGTGTTGATATGGGTCTTGCGATCCATGGGTTGATCGCCGTCATCCCGGCTGAGTACCACGCCGCCGTAAGTGCGGATCACCTCGCCTTCTTCTTCCAGCAAGGTGAGGTCTTTACGGATGGTGGTACCGGTGGTGGAGAAATGTTCTGCCAGGGCATCCACTGCCGTTTTGCCATGCCGCTGTAAATATTCAAGGATAGCGGCCTGCCGCTGCTTTGGTTTCATAGCGATTCCTGTTCACAAGAGTTGACCATTCCTCTCGGTGAATAATTCACTATGAAAGGTAATGTCTTTTAGTGTGAAAATATCATGATTTTAGTGCAATCGCTAACGATAGTGCTGTTTGGCATGCCCGATCCTCGGGGAAGATCACATCCGGGCATAACTCCTGTTGATGCAAACCATGCAATCGCTCGAGTTGTTTTGGCTGGGCAAAAATGGTCAGGCCGCGCATCAGCATGCTGCCGCATACCCGTTGTTGGGCGTCAAACGCCAGTGCCAGCACGACGCGGGGTTTGAAACGCCCGCCGGAACGGCCAACACCAACGGTACCCAATTGACACAAGTGATCAAATGCGCGGTTGAAACGCTGGATCTGCCACCAGCCGCAGGCTATTTGCATCAGCCAGGCGATAACGGCAACAGTAATAAGAGCGCTGGTCATGATGTTCTCCTCGGTAAAAAGGAGGGGATAGCAGCATCTTGGCCCTATCCCCAACCGGTAAAATCAGAACATTACCTGGCCGCCGGTAATATTGATCGACTGGCCGGTGCAGTAAGAGGCTTTGTCGCTGGCGTAGAACAGCAGCGTATTCAGCACGTCTTGATAATCGCAGCCACGTTTAAGCGGCACTTTATCGGTGTAGTACTTCTCCACTTCCTCGGGTCTGATGCCCAATTTCTGCGCATACTGCGGCAGCAATGACTGGAACATTGGCGACTTCAGCAGGTTGCCGAGCATCAGGGAGTGCACGGTAATACCGTAATCGGCCAGATCGAGGGCCAGCGACTGAGTGAGCCCGACGCCGCCGAATTTGGCCGCGCTATAGCCGGAATTGTGCTTGCTGCCGACCTTGCCGGATTTGGAGTTGATCTGAATAATGCGCCCGGCAATGCCGTCGCGGATCATCAGGCGTGAGAATTCACGGGCGCAAAGGAAGTAGCCCACCAGATTAACCTGCAGCGAGCGATCAAAATCCCCCAACTGGAAATCGGTGATTGGCGCGGCCTTGGCGATACCGGCGCTATACACCAACAGATTCACCGGGCCGAAAGCCCGATCGACTGCGCCGGCCAGCGTGATAACGCTGGCTTCATCGGTGGCATCGGCCTGGAAACCGATGGCGCAATCGGCACCATATTGCTGATTGATTTGCTGTGCCACCAGATTGGCGTTGTCGGCATCAAGATCGACCACTGCGACACGATAACCGGCTTGCGCCAGGCCGTGGCACAGGAAAGCTCCTAAAGTTTGGCCACCGCCAATCACTACAGCGACTTCAGACATGTTCTACTCCTTATGCGATAAATTTCAGCGTGCTGCCTAACGGGATATCTGCGGGCGTTACCCCTGCGACGTGTATCGAACCGGGGAACTCGGCCTGCGTATCGCCGTCGAAACGCACGGTGACATGACCCAGTTCGCGCAGGTTCAGGGTGGCAACGTCGCCGACGGCGGTAATGGGGTAGCGGTTTTCACCAAGTTCCATCACGCCGCCTACTTGCAACTCACCGGCGGTATTGCCGTGCTGGTGGATAAAACAAAATTCCTCAATATCTGCGGGTGCCCCTTCACGGAAGGTGATCAGCATATCGTCCAGCAGTGCCTCACGGGCGCAACCGCCGATATGGGTAATGGTGGTCTTGAAAATGGTGTTCATGGTTTCCCCTTGGTCAATTTATTGATAAATAAAAGCAGAGGCTGCCCAGGCGATCAGGACCGTCGGCGCACCGGTGAGAAAACGCCCCACCAACACTGAAGGGACGCCAACCCGCACCGTGTCCTGTTTGGCTTCAGCCAAAGAAAGGCCTACCGGGATAAAGTCACAGGCGGCTTGAGCGTTAATGGCGAACAGGGCAGGCAAGGCCAACTGAGGAGGGATATGGCCCAGGCCAATCTGCACACCGACCAATACGCCAATCACCTGAGCGATAACGGCGCCCGGGCCGAGGAAGGGCGAAAGCAACGGGAAGGAGCAGATCAACGCCAGCGTGACCAAGCCAATCGGGCTGCTGGCCAGTGGTGTCAGACCGTGGGCGATAAAGTCGCCCAAACCGGAAGCCATAATGATGCCGATCAGCGCCGAAACGAAGGCCATAAATGGCAGGATGGTTTTCAGTACGGTGTCGATGGTGTCGCGCCCGGCTTGGAAGAACACTGCCACCACCGAACCCATGCCCATCCCGACCTTGGCCAGCAGACCATCGCTCTGCTCGGTAATTTTCTTGCTGGTGTCGTAATCGCGAACCTTTGGCTGCGCCTGTTGCCCGGCGGCTGGGGGCGGGAGCGGGCCTGCAACCAGGCTGATGTTGTTCTCCCGCACGCCGGAAACGTAAATATCTTCCACAATAAACTGTGCCAGCGGGCCAGACTTGCCGGTGGCGTGGATGTTAATGGTAGGGATGCGGCGTTTTGGGTAAATACCGCAGCGCAGTGTGCCGCCACAGTCGATAACCGCCATACCAATCTCTTCGGCCGGTGGTTCACCTTCTTTAAAACCGTCTACGGCAGGCCAGCCGGTCAGTTCGCTGAGTTTGTCGACGATCGCCGGGCGGGTGCCTGCGGTGATATAGACAATCTTCTTGCCAGGCTCAATGGGTAATTGCAGTGGGCCACCCCAGCCGCTGGCACCTTTCTCAATCCGGATATAAGCACTCATGCTGCACTCCACAAATTAAAGTTGAACCTGGCGATCCAGTTGGATGCCCATCTTGCGTTCGAACACACTGGTCGTGAGATCGGTTATCCAGCCGCGGAAGAAGTTGGTAAACAGCCCCACCAGGAAATAACTCACAGCCAGCGGGGCCAACGGCAGGCCGAGCGTGGTCAGCCCGCTGGCGATGCCAAGGTAGACAAAGAGCTCACCGGGGTTGATATGCGGAAACAGCCCGTTCATGGAATGGCAACTGTAGGAGGCTGCGGCGTAATAACTGGGTTTGTATTTCTCTGGCATAAAGCGCCCGAGGCTTAACGTCATCGGATTACAAAACACAAAGGTGCCGATCAACGGGAGCAGCAGATACCGTGAAACAGGATTACCGGCACAGCGCTGTGCCAAACGTTCGATACGTTCCTGGCCAACAAACTTGATCAACGCGTTCATGATAACTAACAGGCTGATCAACAAAGGTAAAATGCCGGTTACCATGCCAACGAACACCTCACCGCCTTTCTGGAACAGGCCGATAAACCATTCGGCTCCGTGGGTTATTAGCTCAATCATTATTTTCTCCTGTGATGGATGCTATGGCTTGGAGCGAGGACAGCCCTATCGCCATGGGTCTTACAGTAATCACTTTATGGACGTTTTTGTTTTAAATGGATCACATTTTGAAAGTTAAATATTTTATTGTGAAAGATTAAATCGAAAGAAAAACAAGAATTAACACAGGTTTGGCAGAAAAAGAAGGGAGGAGAAAGAAATAAAAAAGGCCCAGCAGTGCTGAGCCTTGGTATTAACTTATTGATAAATGGCGATTAAGCGATAGTGACACTTTTATCGAGATAGGTATCCTGCACGGCATTGATTAGCGCAATACCTTCTTTCATCGATTTCTTGAACGCTTTGCGCCCCAGGATCAGGCCCATACCACCGGCCCGCTTGTTGATCACTGCGGTACGCACCGATTCCTGTAGATCGTTTTCACCGGCGGCACCGCCAGAGTTGATCAAGCCAGCGCGGCCCATATAGCAGTTGGCCAGTTGGTAACGCACCAGATCGATTGGGTGATCGGTGGTCAGTTTGCTGTACACCCGATCGTCGGTATAACCAAATTTAACCGCGCGGTAGCCGCCGTTGTTCTCGGCCATTTTCTGCTTGACGATATCGGCACCGATAGTGGCTGCGATGTGGTTGGCCTGGCCGGTAAGGTCGGCGCTGGAGTGATAATCAACGCCGTCTTTATTGAACGCCGGATTGCGCAGGTAGGCCCAGAGTACCGTTACCATCCCCAATTCATGAGCACGCTCAAAGGCAATGGAGATCTCTTCAATCTGGCGGCGTGACTGCTCGGAACCGAAGTAAATGGTTGCCCCCACCGCCACGGCCCCCAGGTTGAATGCCTGCTCGACGCTGGCATACAGGGTTTGGTCATACTGCGTTGGGTAACTCAGGGTTTCGTTGTGGTTCAGTTTGACCAAGAACGGGATTTTATGCGCGTAGCGGCGAGAGACCGAGGCCAATACGCCATAGGTTGAAGCCACGCAGTTGCAACCGGCCTCAATCGCCAGTTCCACGATATTCTTCGGATCAAAATAGAGCGGGTTGGCAGCAAATGACGCTCCAGCCGAGTGCTCAACGCCCTGATCGACCGGCAGGATCGACAGATAACCCGTACCCGCCAGGCGGCCATGATTGAGCAGGGTTTGCATTGATCGCAGGACGCTGTTTGGGCGGTTGTTATCGATCATAATCCGGTCAACGAAGTCGGCACCGGGCAGATAAAGAGTTTCAGCAGGGATAGTGGTACAGCGATGTTGCAACAGGTCTTCCGCTTCCTTACCTAACAATTGTGCAATATCAGTCATGATTAACTCCCGTTAAAGCTTCTTCCTACGTCGCGATCGGGCTCCGTCGTAGTCAAAAAGCGGTGATTGAAGCTGTTAGAAAGATACTAATGAAATGTTTGTATTGCGAAGAGACAATAGATGCGATTGAGAAGAAATGCCATTTGGAAGGCCAAAAGCGGGAGTGTAATCGCTTTAATACGCTGCAGGGTAACCCCTTTCCTTGCTGGAGAGGGGCCAGGGGAGCGGTTTATTCAGCCTCAAACCAGTCGGTATTTTGCAGGGCAATCGGGGTGATCGAATAGATCATCTCCTGCAGATGCTCATGAATGGCAAGCTCGGCGGCGTCTGGATCCTGGGCTTTCAATGCCTCAAAAATACGGTAATGCTGCTGGATCAGATTCTCCGGCGGCGAGACCTCGCTCAGGCTGAGGAAACGCACCCGATCCATAGTGGCCTTGATGGTTTCGATGGTTTCCCAGGCCAGATCGCAGTTGGCTATTTGCGTCAGCAGGTAGTGGAATTCATCGTCCAGTGCCAGAAATTCTCTGATCTGATTATTCTGCGCCGCCAGTTCCTGACGATGCAGATTATGTTCCAGAGTCATCAACTGCTCGGGAGTGATGCTGGTGGCGACACGGCGCACAATGGCGCATTCCACCGCCTGGCGAATAAAGCGCCCGTCAGCCACCCGCTTGGCAGAGATTTTCATTACGAAGGTGCCACGCTGCGGCAAGATCTGCACCAATCCGGCTTCTGCCAATTTGATAAAGGCTTCGCGCACCGGCTGGCGTGACACGCTGAAACGGGTGGAGATCTCTTTCTCTGAAAGCAAGGTGCCCGGAGGGATGGTGCAATCAACGATATCCTTACGCAGGAAACGGTAGATCTGCTGGTTCACCGGCACATTGTTCGTGAGGTTGTAGGATTCTGACATGGCGACAATCAATGACTAAGGCTGAGAGTAGAATGCCACCATACTAGCAGATTATCCTTTGAAAGCGGGCGGATAAATCCACCCGCATAGGTTGATCCAGCCCGCCACACCCGCTAAACGCTGGCTCAACGAGCCAGCACGCGAGCCACCGTGGCTTTGGCCCCCGGGCCAACAGCGCCAGGTAGGCGCTGGTCACCGCGTTGACAAAACGTGGGTTATCCGGCAGATCGCGCCCGAATACCGAGGTCATTTGCAGCAGTGCCAGCACGCGGGGTTCACCTTCGGCACTGTTGGCAACGCGTTGCGCGATTTCCTCACGCAAGGGATCGCTGATGTCGATAGGTTGCCTTTGTTCGTCTTTGCCCCCGACGTAACGCATCCAGCCAGCAATGCCCAGCGCCAGGCAAGCAAAATCGCTGCTGTGAGCCAGATGCCAGCGCACCGAATCCAACATGCGTTGTGGCAGTTTTTGCGTGCCGTCCATGGCGATCTGCCAGGTGCGGTGTTTCAACGCGGTATTGCGATAGCGCTCGAGCAGGGAATCCGCGTATTTCTCCAGATTGGTTCCCGGGGTGTTCAGCGTGGGTGCCTGTTCCGCCAGCATCAGATGGCGGGCGGCATTAACGTAATGCTCATCCTGCATGCAGTCGCTGATGTGCTGGTAACCGGCCAGATAGCCAAGATAGGCCAGGAATGAGTGGCTGCCGTTCAGCATGCGCAGCTTCATTTCTTCGAACGGTAAAACGTCGCTGACCAGCTCGGCCCCGGCTTTTTCCCAGGCTGGACGGCCAGCAACAAAGTTATCTTCAATCACCCATTGGCGGAACGGCTCGCAGGCGACGGCTGCTGAGTCTTGCACACCGGTTTGCTGCGCTATCTGTGCCAGAGTGCCTGGGGTCACTGCCGGGACGATGCGATCGACCATCGTGGAAGGGAAGGTGACCTGGCTTTCTATCCACGCCGCGAGTTGTGGATCGAGCGCTTTGGCATAGGCGGTGATCACATTGCGTGTTACGTGCCCATTTTCTGGCATGTTGTCGCAAGACATCACGCTGAACGCGGGCAATCCGGCAGTTCTGCGCTTTGCCAGGGCCGCGACGATGACACCAACGGCGCTCTGTGGCCGCAGTGGATCGGCCAGATCCTGAATAATCAGCGGGTGTTCCAATTGCAACTGGCCGGTGGCGGGGGAATGGCAATAGCCTTTTTCGGTGATGGTGATGGACACTATCGCGACTTCAGGCCTGGTCAGAGCGCGGAATATTTCGTCTAGCCCGTCGACCTGCGCATGCAGTGCCTGTTTTACCACGCCGACGACCCGGCATTGCCAGGCATCGGCAGACATCTCGGCAACGCTGTAAAGATTGTCCTGCTGTTTTAGATCGGCAATTTGCTGCTCGCCGCCGATCAGGTTGATTTCACAATATCCCCAATCGCTGCCGTGCTCTTGCGCCAGAATATCGGCATACACGGCCTGATGGGCGCGGTGAAAAGCCCCAAAGCCCAGGTGAACCATCCGCGGGATCAGTGTGTTGCGGTTATATTGTGGAACAATGGCATTGGCAGATAATAGCTTGGTGTCCATATCAGAACTCACTGTGTGATGTGTCGGATTTTCGCCGAGCGCGGTCTTTGGCAAGGGAAAATCCCACAGGGTTAACCATCCGCATTAAAGGGAATTAATAACTGCGTACGCTTTTGGCTACCGGCAAGGCAGGGCTTTCTGCCGCATCTTCCGCCAGGCTCAGGTCGCGATCTTTAACTTCTGGCATCATCACCGCCGATACCAGGCCGATAATCGAGTAAACGATCATCATGACGGCGATCGGCCACCAGGAGTCGGTCATATTGCAGAAGATACCGGCCAACACCGGGCCAAATCCCACGGCAACCAAACCGCCGGTCTCTTTGGAGATAGCCATACGGGTAAAGCGATTACGCGAGCCAAACATTTCTGCCATCGTGATGTTTTCCAGCGCAAACAGGCCCAGCACCGCGACGTTATGGATAATAATGATTGAGGCCATAATTACGCTCACCTCATTACTCTTATCCACAATCATCGAAATCATCGGGTAAGCCAGAATAATGGCGGAGATGTTGACCAGGATATAAGGTATCCGGCGGCCGATTTTATCGGAGATCCAGCCCAGTAATGGGATAGTAATAAAGCCGATGGCGGAGCTGATCATCAGGGCATCGGTTGGAATCGCCTTCTCAAACAGCAGTGTCTGCACCAGGTAACCAGCCAGGAAGGTCTGGATCAGGCCAGAGTTGCCAGCCTGGCCAAAACGCAGCCCGGTAGCCAGCCAGAAGGATTTGCTGGTGAACATGGCCGATAGGGAATGCGTGTTATCAGCTGCGGCGGTAACGGGGGCAGCGCTGGCGCTGTCATCGTTAACCTTTTCAAATACCGGGCTTTCCTTCAGATTCATTCGCAACCAGATGGCAAAGATCATCACCACCACACTAGCCAGGAAAGGAACGCGCCAACCCCAGGCCAGCAGTTCCTCTTTCGACAGGAAGAAGAACATTATCGCCCAGATGGCGGTCGCAGACAGCGTGCCGCAGTTGGTCCCCATCGCCACCAGCGAAGAAATAATCCCGCGCTTACCTTTAGGGGCATATTCCGCGAGCATGGTGCCGGCCCCGGATATTTCCGCGCCGGCACCCAGACCCTGGATAATACGCAGCAATACCAGCAGCAGAGGGGCAAAAATACCGATCTGCGCATAGGTTGGCAGCACGCCAATCAATGTGGTGCAGATCCCCATCATGGTAATGGTAATAAACAGCACTTTCTTACGGCCGATGGTATCCCCCATACGCCCGAAGAAGAAGGCACCGGCAATACGGGCGATATAACCCGCGCCGTAGGTTCCCATCGCCAGTATCAATGCCATGGCGGCAGATTGTTCCGGGAAGAATATTTCATGGAATACCAAGGCAGCGCCTAGCGAGTAGAGCTGAAAATCCATAAATTCAAGCGCAGTACCTAGCCAGCCGGAAACGGCTGCTTTCACCAGGTCGGTGGTACTTCTTTCCGGCTGAGTGTTGTCAATTTGTGCATTAATCATCATTCTGCTCTCTGCAAATTGTTGTTGTAAGTACAGCAAAGATGGGGTTCAGAAGCCCCCTTCAGGCTTTTGCCTGAGGGGAGGCGGTCAGAATTTCAACAGAACCTTACAGCACTGTTTTTGGTCTTTTTCGAAGATCTCCATGGCTTCCAGCACCTGGGTATAGGCAAATTGATGTGTGATCAGTTTCTCCGGCTGGATCTTCTGTTCGGTCATCCAGGCAATCACCTGGGGGAAGCGATTACTGTTCAATCGCGAGCTGTAAATAGTGATTTCTTTGCTGGTAATGCCTTGCTGGCTGATTACGCAGGGGTCGGCAGAGAAACCCATAATGCCAATACGCGCCGCCGGGGAAGCCAGGCCGATCGCTTCCGGCAGGATAGCCGGGTGGCAGGCTGCATCGATGATTAAGGTGGGTCGGATGCCAAGCGTGTTCAGCTCACTGGCCAAATCGAGGTGGCTGTTGTTGATTGTCCTGTCGGCGCCGTTGGCGGTGGCCATCGCCAGGCGTTCCTCGATACGATCTACCACGATAATTTCTTTAACATCGTAAACGCCGCGCAGTGCCTGAATCGACGTCAGGCCCATCGGCCCGGCGCCATACACCAACGCGGTATCC
The DNA here is from genome assembly GCF_050632285.1 of Serratia sp. L9. Taxonomy (NCBI): domain Bacteria; kingdom Pseudomonadati; phylum Pseudomonadota; class Gammaproteobacteria; order Enterobacterales; family Yersiniaceae; genus Serratia; species Serratia sp. L9. The sequence goes on from NZ_CP192591.1 coordinate 2,613,221, forward strand.
CGTGGGCCAGGCTGCATCTGGCTGCAGATGTTGGCGGCAATGGTAAAGGGTTCGACCATCGTCGCCTGGTCGTCCGGGATGCTGTCCGGTACCCGGTGGGCATTTTGGGCCGGTAGCGTGACATATTCACTGAACCCCCCGTCACGATGTACGCCAATAACCTGCAGTTCAGAACAGACGTTGGGTCTGCCCACCGAACAAGGATAGCAATGGCCGCAACTGACCACCGGGTCGCCCACCACGCGCTCACCAAGGCGTGCAGCGTCTACGCCTTCGCCCAACGCATCAATATGGCCAAAGAACTCATGGCCGATCACCCGTGGGTATCTGGCGAAGGGGTTATGGCCGCGATAAATATGAATATCGGAACCGCAGATCCCGGCGCGGGCTACGCGAATACGGACTTCACCGGGCAAGGGGGCGGCAACGGACGATCTTCAATCACCAAATTGCCAGGCTGTTGAACAGTAATGCTTTTCATGGATATTCCTCGTTTTACCAGTTCCACAGGGTGCCATCTTCCAGGCGTGCTACCGGCAGGTGAGCTGGCTCGTACGGATATTTGGCGGCCAGCTTTTCATCGAACTCAATACCCAAACCTGGTTTTTCCCCTGGATGCATAAAGCCATTATCGAAAGTCCAGTTGTGTGGGAACACTTCCAACATCTGTTCGGAGTAACCCATATATTCCTGAACGCCGAAGTTGGGTACCCACAGGTCAAAGTGCAATGCGGCTGCCATGCAGATTGGTGAAAGATCGGAAGGGCCGTGTGAACCGGTACGGACCTGATACAGTGAGGCGAAATCGGCGATGCGGCGCATCCCGGTGATGCCCCCAGCGTGTGTGAGGGTGGTGCGGATATAATCGATCAGTTGTTCTTCAATCAGTTGCTTGCAATCCCAGATACTGTTGAACACCTCGCCCACCGCAATCGGGGTGACGGTATGCTGACGGATCAGGCGGAAGCACTCCTGGTTTTCTGCCGGGGTTGGGTCTTCCATCCAGAACAGGCGGTATTGTTCGATGCTTTTGCCAAAGCGCGCGGCCTCGATCGGCGTCAGGCGGTGGTGCATGTCATGCAGCAGATGTTCATCAAAGCCGAATCTTTCTCGCACGGCTTCAAACAGCTTTGGCGTGAAATCGAGGTATTTCTCCGTTGACCATAGCTGTTCTTCTGGCCAAATACCTTTAGTGGCGGGTTCATAGGCTAACCCTTTGCCCTTGGCCATGCCGTAGGTGGTTTTCATGCCTGGCACGCCGCATTGCACGCGGATCGCCTTGAACCCCATTTCCTGGTGCCTGGCGTAATCATCCAGCACTTCATCTATTGAATGGCCGGTGGTGTGGCAGTAAACCATAACGCCGGTCCGTGAAGCCCCACCCAACAGTTGATACAACGGCATATTGGCGGTTTTGGCTTTGATATCCCACAGCGCCATATCCACGGCGGAGATGGCCGACATGGTCACAGGGCCACGGCGCCAGTAAGCCCCTTTGTAGAAGAACTGCCAGATATCCTCGATCTGGTGGGCATCGCGACCTATCAATTGTGGGCAGACGTGATCTTTCAAATAGGAAGCCACCGGCAGTTCGCGGCCATTGAGAGTGGCATCCCCGATGCCGGTAAGCCCGCTGTCGGTGGTGATCTTCAAGGTAACGAAGTTTCTTCCCGGGCAAGTGACGAACACATCGGCTTTAACAATTTTCATGGCATCTACATCCTGCTCTTGCTGATAACGTATGGGCAAAAAATACTCGTGAGCTAACTACCATACAAGTATGATTTGTGGGAATTGCCAATGGAGATCACATTTTTAACCGGAATGGAGGCACGCTGTTTTACGGTCAAGAGAGGGAAAGCGGTGGGATTGAGTGGCTTTCTACACCGCCAGCGGGTAGGCGGCTATGCGGGGAAGAGCAGACTTATTGTGACTTGGAACATGTGGAGGGGGCCTTCCTTAAGTGTGACCTTAAGGAAGGCGCAATGGCGTCACGTTACCCCAGCAGATCGCAATTCGGCGGTAAGCGGCACTCAATAGCGTTTGGCAGCACTTCGATGCGGAAGCTCTTGCCTTTCAGCGGCTCGCCATCCAGGTTGAAGGTGATTTCATGCGGTGCGGTGATCTCCAGCCACGGCAACGAGGCTTCAACCACATTGTTGTTCTCTTCGCCGCTAAACAGGATGCTGACCAGCGCGGGCAACAGCTCTTCGGCGGTCAGCAGGCGCACTTGCAGCACGCCATCGTTGATCAATGCACTCGGGCATAGCTGTTGCCCGCCACCGGCCTGTTTGCCGTTGCCTATGCCGATCACCAACGCTTCCCCAGCCCAATGAAAATCGGGCCCACGGATCTCACAGCTGTCGGCCTTTAACGCATCCAGACGCAACAGACCATGGATAAAATAGGATACGCCCCCTAAGGCAGCCTTCAGTTTCTCTGGGGTTTCGGTGGTGATGCGGGTACCAAAACCCCCGGTGGCCATATTGATGAAATAGCGTTCGTCGTTCACTTTGGCCAAATCGATGGGCACCGCCCGGCCTTTAATTGCCAACTGCAAGGCGAGCTCCGGTTGTAACGGAATTGAACAGGCGGTGGCAAAATCGTTAGCGGTACCCAGCGGCAGAATACCCAGGGTGGGCCGTTGACCTGCAGGAAGTTGCGCCAGCGCAGCGGCGACTTCGTTGATGGTGCCATCACCCCCGCCTGCGACCACGGTTTTTACCTGTAACTGACTGGCCTCTGCCACATAGCGGGCGGCGTCACCTTGCTCCCAGGTGACGCGGACGTGCAGGATCAGGCCTTCTTCCCGCAACATTTTCACCGCAGCACGGACGTCCTCGTTACCGGCACTTTTGCCGTTGATGATAAGCAGCGTTGGTGCGTATTGACTCATTCCTGATACCTCGGGTGACAAAGGGTGTGTGGTGCTCATGAATTTCAGGCGACAGTGTGGAGAATTGCCGGTCTGCTAACGGGCGCATATCACCAATGCTGCCATCGCTTGAAACATGAAAGGTATCAACGATAAACCACAAGCCAGCGGCGAGCTATCAGAATATTCAACTTATCTCTTTTGCGGTAAATACGCGTATTTATTTAAGTGCATTGAGCGAAAAGAGAGATATTTCCCCTGCAATAGATAAGCGTTCGTATTAACGAAATGATTAATTAGTACAGGATAATTTATATCTTGGGAGAATAGCGGATAATGAGTATCTCGAATAAACCAAGAAATATCTCATTAAATGCGCTGGCTGCTCGGTTGATAAAAAAGTGTAGGGAATATAAAAGAAAAGGCCAACCCAAGGGAGATTGGGCTGGCTAAGGAGGTGGTTCCTAGTATTGCTATGCAAATATTTTCGTTGTTAGTTTTAAGCAGCTTGATAATAACCAAGCTATAGAGTAATTGATGTGATCTATTTCTAATATTTGCGAAAAATAGCCACCTGCTTCGGTGGCGATAAAAATTTAGCTGGCGTGGTTATTTGCTTCCGGCAAATTACGGATCAGTAACGCGTAAGTGAGGTCTACATCTTCCGGGATCGGCAAATAAACGATATGGCCGTTGCCCGGCGCGACGTCGATCGCTTCGCCTTTCCTGTTTTGCAGGCTTTCCAGAGTAAACAACACGTTGCCCGCTGGCGTCATCATTTCCACGCTGTCGCCAAGCAGGAATTTGTTTTTCACATCCACTTCTGCCCAACCGTTACGGCGTACACCAGTGAATTCACCAACAAATTGCTGGCGTTCAGAGATTGAAGAGCCGTAATCGTAATTCTGGTGGGCATCATGGGTATGGCGGCGCAGGAAACCTTCGGTATAGCCACGGTGCGCCAGGCCTTCGAGCGTGGTGAGCAGGGTAGGATCAAACGGCTTACCGGCAACGGCATCGTCAATGGCGCGGCGATAAACCTGTGCGGTACGGGCACAATAGTAGAACGATTTGGTGCGGCCTTCGATTTTCAGCGAATGTACGCCTAACTGGGTGAGACGCTCAACATGCTGGATGGCCCGCAAATCTTTGGAGTTCATGATATAGGTGCCGTGTTCATCTTCAAACGCACTCATATACTCGCCAGGTTTCTGTGCTTCGGAGAGCATAAACACCTTATCGGTAGGTGCGCCAATGCCCAGGGTTGGCTCAATGTTTTGTACCGCAATCGGCTCATGCTTATGCACGATGCTGCCGGTATCGTCTTCTTTGCCTTCTTCCGCTTTGTACTCCCAGCGACAGGCGTTGGTGCAGGTACCCTGGTTAGGGTCGCGCTTGTTGATATAGCCAGACAGCAGGCAACGACCAGAGTAAGCCATGCACAGCGCGCCATGGACGAAAATTTCCAGTTCCATTTCAGGCACCTGGCTGCGGATCTCGGCAATCTCGTCCAAGGACAGCTCGCGTGAAAGGATCACCCGCGTCAGCCCCATTTGCTGCCAGAATTTCACCGTCGCCCAGTTAACCGCATTGGCCTGCACCGAAAGATGGATATCCATCTGCGGGAACGCTTCGCGCACCATCATGATCAACCCCGGGTCGGACATGATCAGCGCATCCGGGCCCATGTCGATCACCGGTTTCAGGTCACGCAGGAAGGTTTTCAGTTTGGCATTGTGTGGGGCAATGTTAACCACCACGTAGAATCTTTTACCCAGCGCATGGGCTTCGTTAATCCCTTGAGCCAGGTTCTCGTGGTTAAATTCGTTGTTACGCACCCGCAGGCTGTAACGGGGCTGGCCAGCGTATACCGCATCGGCGCCATAGGCGAAAGCGTAACGCATATTCTTTAGCGTTCCCGCCGGGGAAAGGAGTTCTGGTGTAAACATAATGATTCTCGGTCTGATTTCAGGTCAGCATTGCGCCACCCAATGGCACAATGAAAGCGGGGGATTGTAGCGGTAGCTCGGCAAGAAATCAGCAATAAACCACAATTATTCAGGGAGAGACTGATTTTTATCAAGAGAGAAAACGCGCGGTAACCTGTACCGCGCATGGGGTAAGCGAAATTCAGACACTCAAATCGCGGATATCGGTGGTGGGGCCATTTTTAACCACCGACTGAATACCGCTTTTTGCCGCGCTTTCTGAACTGTACATTTGGCTGGTGCCAATCACCTGGTGGTTTTTGGCCTTCAGCACGAAATAGGGTTTGTTGTTGCTGCTGACTTTAACTTCATATTGCCCCTCATGGGGCGAATTGCTCTGTACAGAGGCAATACCGTTTTCTGCTGACGCCTTGCTGGCATACATCTCGCTGGAAAGAATAATTTCCCCGTTGCTGGCCTTCAGATTGAAGTGATATTGCCCGTTACTCGATTTAGTTAGCTCATAGTGGCCGTTTGCCATTGTCCTTCTCCTGTTGGTGACAATAAGTGAAGTAAGTGTAGCCAATGCTGTAAAAATAGCGGTTCCCTTCAATCAAGTAATACCTCGTGGCGCACAGAAATAGGTGGCTTTTTGTGCTGATGGTTTTCACCATTACGTGACCATTCGCATAGCTGGCACAGGCTTTGGCTGATGCCAATTTGCGGGGTGCCATATGGAAAGAATTGCGAAGCTTTTTAAAAGGGAAGGAATCAGGCGGTGAGACTGCCCGTGGAATTCGAATTCGATACGGACCGGGTCTATATTCGCCGAGGATGGTAAACAGGGCCTTACCGCGCACGCAGTGAGCTGCGGCGCGACATAGTGACCGACGTTCGGGCGTGCAACATGATTTCAGCATCAGAGCTAGAAGACTGGGCTCAGTAATGATCACAGCCCATTGATCAACCGGCACTGTTCGGCTTCCCAGCGGTAACCTACGCCGTAGACCGAGCGGATAAACGCCTTGTCCCCGTCGATCAGTTCCAGCTTGCGGCGCAGGTTTTTGATATGGCTGTCGATGGTGCGATCGGTCACCACGCGGTAATCGTCATACAGGTTATTCAACAGCTGTTCACGTGAGAATACGTTGCCCGGTTGGCAGGCCAGGGTTTTCAGCAGGCGAAACTCTGCCGGGGTCAAGTCCAGCACATGGCCCTGGTAACTGGCCTGAAAGCGGGGTTCATCGATATGCAGCAACGCTTCATCATCGCCCTGCTCAAGAGGCCGGTAGCAACGGCGCAGAATGGTTTTCACCCTGGCTACCACTTCGCGTGGGCTGTAGGGTTTGCAGATATAATCATCAGCCCCGATCTCCAGCCCCAGCAGGCGGTCGATCTCTTCAATTTTTGCGGTCACCATCATTACCGGGACGTCAGTAAAACGGCGCAGTTCACGGCAAACGGTTAATCCATCGCTACCCGGCAGCATTAAATCCAGCAGGATAAGTGCAGGCGGATGTTCGTGTACTGCGGGGACCACGTCATTGCCGTTGGTCAGCCAACGAGTGGCGTAGCCAGCAGCCTGCAGATAATCCACCAGCAATTGACCCAGTTTGGGCTCATCTTCCACAATCATGATTTGCAGTGGCTGATTTGGATTTTCCATCAAGAAACCTTGTTATTCACCAGTGTTGGGGAAGTCTACTGTAATGCGCACACCACCGAAAGGCGAGTGCTGTGCGTATATCTTGCCGCCGTGCGCTTCCACAATATTGTGGCAGATAGACAGCCCCAGGCCGGAGCCGCCGCTGGCGCGGTTACGCGAACCTTCGGTGCGGTAAAATCGCTCGAAGATACGAGCCAGTTGCTCATCGTTAACCCCGGGGGCGCTGTCCTGCCAATAAATCCGCACCTTCCCCGGCAGGCGTTCAATACCTATCTCCAGTTTACCGCCCGGATCGGTATAGCGCAGGCTGTTCTCCAACAGGTTGTTGAACAACTGATTGAGGCGATCGGGATCGCCAAACAGCGGCATTTGCTCTGGCAGATAAGTGACAATGTCCAGCTGTTTGGCATGAAAACGCTCACGGAAGGCGGCCACGGCGATTTGCACCAGATGCACAGCATCGACCGGCAATTTGCGGTAGGCGAGAGCGCCCAGATCGGACAGCGAGAGCTGGTGCAGATCGTCCACCAGTTTGGTGAGGGTGGAAACCTCAGCCTGCAACGAACTGAGGGAGGCCGGTGTGGGTTGGCGAACCCCATCCTGCAAGGCTTCCAGCTCACCGCGCAGCACGGCTAGCGGCGTGCGCAGTTCATGTGAAACATCCGCCATTAAGGCCCGCCGCATTTGCTCATTTTTTTCCAGCGAGGTGGCAAGCTGGTTGAAATCCTGTGCCAACCGGCCGAGTTCGTCCTGGCTGCTCACCGACACGCGTGCGCTGAAATCACCCGCCGCCAACCGGTGTGTCCCGGCGACCAGACGTTTAACCGGGGCCAGCAGGCCGCGAGACATCAGCCAGGTGACCGCCGCTGCCAGTAGCGTGGACAGCGCCACGATCATCCAACTGGTGCGCCGCTGTTGGCGATCGAAGTTGATATCGGCGTTGCGCGTCAGTTTCTCTGGCGGCGTGGCGAACACCCAGCCGACAATTTGATTGTTGTAATGGATCGGCTGGCGGGTGCTCTCCTTCGGCACCGGGCCTGCGTGGCCCACCAGCCGGTTAAACTGGCTGTCCACCACCCAGAATTGGGTGCGCCAACCTTTGGGGGGCAGGTTGTGGCTGCTGTCGCTGTTTTGTTCAAACGAGCGCATGATCTGATATACCACCTGATCGTTATTGCGCAGAAATGCCCAGTTGCCGTGGCGGCGGTACTGATCTTCCAACGCACCGCTCAGCATACTGATACGTTGCTCATTACTGTGCTTGATATAGTCGATAAAACCGCGTTCGAAGCTGATACGCACACCCCAATGCATGGTGATCAACACCAGCATGCAGGTGGCGAAGATCGCCATAAACAGCTTGCCGGTAATACCAATTCTCATTGTGTCCTCGTTGAGCCGGTGCCCGGCTCTTTTGTCAGCATACGGTTAGGGGTGGTATCGGCCGGTACCCGGGCGAAGGCCAGCGCAGGCAAGGCAATAATCAGCGCCATACAGCCGTAGCTATAGACAAAGGCGCTGTGGATGGCTGGGCTGTCGGCTACCACTTGATGGTGGGCGAAACTGCCGATCAGGATCCCGGCAATACTGACGCCAAGGCTCATGGAAAGCTGCATTACCATCGACAATAAACTGTTGCCGCTGCTGGCCAGCCGATCGGGCAGGTCTTTCAGCGTCAGGGTATTCATGGCCGAGAAGCGCAGGGCGTTAACCATCCCCTGGAAGAATAACACTACCGGTAGCAGATAAACCCAGCCCAGCATCGCTACCACGGGGAAGGTCAGGGTGATCAGCCCCAACATCAGCGTGGCGGCAACCAGCACGTTGCGATAACCAAACCGGTTAACCACCTGGACCACAATTCGTTTCATGCCCATGCTGCCGATGATCATCGGGATCATCATCAGCCCGGCGTGGAACGGTGAGAACCCCATGCCTACCTGCAAAAATAACGGGGTCATAAAGGGCAGCATTCCGCTGCCGATGCGTCCGAACAGGCTGCCAATCAGGCCAACCCGGTAGGTTGGTGTTTTAAACAGGCGCAGTGAAAACAGCGCCCGGTGATTTCCATTCGCATGCCACCAGTAACCAAACAGCGCCGCACAGCCCATAGCGACCAAACCGGCGATGGTGGCAGTGGAAAGCCCCATGCCTTTGTGGCCGTCCAAGGCCAGCGTCAGCGTCGCCATGCCGATCGCCAGCATGATAAAACCACCGGTATCGAAGCGCCGGGTTCTCATACGGTAATTCGGCATCAGCAGCAATGTGGCAATCGCCCCGGCGATGCCGACGGGGATATTGATCAGGAAGATCCAGTGCCAACTGGCGTATTGCACCAGAAAGCCCCCCAGCGCAGGCCCCATCAGCGGGCCAATCTGGCCGGGAAGGGTAACGAAGGTCATGGCCGCCATATACTGCTCACGCGGGACGATTTTCATTACCGTCAACCGGCCCACCGGCACCATCATAGCCCCACCAATGCCTTGTATCACCCGGGAGGCCACCAGTTCATTCAGGGTTTGTGAGCGAGCACAAAGGATCGAACCGAGAGTGAACAACACTATGGCGCTGAAGAATACCCACTTGACCCCCACCCGATCCGCCAACCAACCGCTGGCAGGCAGCATCACCGCCACCGTCAGCACATAGGAAACAATCACCGATTGCATATGCAACGGATTTTCCCCCAGGCTGGCCGCCATCGATGGCAGCGCGGTATTGACGATAGTGGTATCCAGCGTCTGCATAAAGAAGCCGAAAGCCACAATCCACAGTTGCCATCGCACCGAAGCGGTTTGGGTTGGTTTGCCAATCATCTTAATACTCGTCGTCTTTCAAATGTCCATTCTTCAGTGAGGCAGCGGTGACAGTTGCTTACCGCGGCGGAATTTCATCTGTAACCGATCGAAATACAGATAGATCACCGGGGTGGTATACAGCGTCAGCAACTGGCTCATGATCAGCCCGCCAGCGATGGTGATCCCCAGAGGTTGCCGCAGTTCTGCGCCGTCGCCGCTAGCCAGAACCAGCGGCAGTGCGCCAAACAGGGCTGCCAGGGTGGTCATCATGATTGGACGAAAACGCAGCAGACTGGCCTGGAAGATTGCATCACGGGCGCTAACCCCGCCGTTGCGCTGTGCGTCCAGAGCAAAGTCGACCATCATAATGGCGTTCTTTTTGACTATCCCGATCAACAGCATAATACCGATTAGCGCAATCAGGCTGAACGGGGCGTTGAACAGTTCCAGCGCCAACAGCGCGCCCACACCGGCAGAAGGCAGCGTGGACAGGATGGTTAACGGATGGATATAGCTCTCATACAATATGCCCAATACGATATATACCGTAGCGATGGCGGCGGCGATCAGAAACAGCTGTGATTTCAGGGTTTCCTGGAACACCTGCGCGGTACCGGCAAAGGAGCCTCGCACGGTGGAAGGAACGCCAAGTTGCGTCATGGTGCGCTCGATAGCCGCAGTCGCTGCGGACAGATTGCCCCCGTCCGGCAGGTTGAACGAGATGGTTGAGGCTGCCGACAACCCCTGATGGTTCACCGCCAGCGGCGCATTGGCAGGCCGCCAACGGGCAAAGTAAGACAGCGGGATCGCCTCGCCGCTGCTGTTGATTACAAACATTTTATCCAGCGAACTTACGTCCTGGGTGTAGGGCGGAGCGACTTCCATCACCACTTTATACTGGTTCAACGGTTGGTAGATGGTGGAGATCTGGCGCTGGCCGAAGGCGTTATTAAGCAGGTTGTTGGCATCGGTCACGGAAATGCCCAGCCGCGCCATGGTTTCACGATCGTAAGTCAGGTCCATCTCCGAGCCTTTGTCCTGCTGATCGGAGTTAACGTCGGCCAGTTCCGGCAAGGCGGCTAGCGCTGGGCGGATCTTCGGCTCCCATTCACGCAGTGCGCCGAGGTCATCCGCCAACAGCGTGTACTGATAGCTGGCGTTAGACTGCCGCCCGCCGACGCGGATATCCTGCACCGCCATCAGGAACAGGCTGGCTCCCGGCTCTTTCGCCAGTTTGGTTCGCAGGCGGGCGATCACCTTCTGGGCGTCGTCGGTGCGTTGCGAAAGTGGTTTGAGAGAGATAAACATCGAGCCGCTGTTGGTGCGTGAACCGCCAGTGAAGCCGGTGACGTTATCCACGTCTTTGTCTTCCCGCACGATCTTCATAAATTCTTGCAGCTTACCGCGCATTGCCTGAAACGAAATACTCTGATCAGCCTGGATAAAGCCCATCAGGCGGCCGGTATCCTGCTCTGGGAAGAAGGTTTTCGGGATGCTGATATATAGCCAGACGTTGAGGGCGATGGTGGCCAGAAACACCGCCAGCACCCAGCGCGAATGGCCTAATACCCAGTTGAGCGAGCGGCCATAGCCCCGTTGAACGGCAATCAGCACACGGCCAAAACTCCGGGCACGCCGCTGTTCGCGGGCGGGTTGATAGCGGAGCAGATAGGCGCACATCATTGGCGTCAGCGTCAGTGAGATCAGCAGCGAAAGCCCGATAGACACCGAAAGCGTGACGGCGAACTCGCGAAACAGCCTGCCCGGCAAGCCTGCCATAAACAGCAGTGGGATAAACACTGCCACCAGCGACACGCTCATGGAAAGCACGGTGAAGCCGACTTCCCGCACCCCTTGCAGCGCGGCGTTGATAGGTTTCATTCCCGCCTCCACGTGGCGGGAAATGTTCTCCAATACCACGATGGCGTCATCCACCACAAAGCCGGTGGCGATAGTCAGTGCCATCAGCGACAGGTTATTCAAGCTGAAACCGCACAGGTACATGGCGGCAAAGGAACCTATCAGGGATACCGGCACCGCCACTGCCGGGATCAGCGTGGCCCGGCCAGAGCGCAGGAAAATAAACACCACCAGGATCACCAACCCGATGGCGATTACCAAGGATTGTTCTACCTCGGCCAGTGATGCGCGAATGGTCGGCGAGCGATCCTGGGCTATTTTCAGCTCGATTGAGGCCGGGATATTTTCCCGCAGATCGGGGAGTTCAGCCCGGATGCGGTCCACGGTTTCAATGATGTTAGCGCCCGGCGCCCGACTGACGGTCAGAATGATCGCTGGCTTGGCGTCGGTCATCCCGGCGTTGCGCACGTCCTGCACCGAGTCGATAACGTTGGCCACATCGCTCAGGCGTACCGCCGCGCCGTTATGGTAATGAACCACTAGCGGCTGATAGGCCGCGGCGGTTTTTAACTCATCGTTAGCTTGCACTTGCCAGCGTTGCTGCTGGTCATCCACCGCACCTTGCGGGCGGCGCACGTTGGCATTGGCGATAGTTTGGCGCACCGCATCCAGTGAGACTCCCTGGTTGAACAGGGCACCGGGGTTGAGCTCCACACGCACCGCAGGCAGGGAGCTCCCGCCGACCGACACATCACCAACCCCTTCGGTCTGGGCAATCTTCTGCGCCAACTGTGTCGAGGCGAAGTCATAAAGCTCGCCCTGATTGTAGGTCTCTGATGTCAGCGTCAGGATCATGATCGGCGCATCGGACGGGTTGATTTTGCGATAGGTTGGTCGGCTTGGCATACCGGTTGGCAACAAGCTTTGCGCGGCATTTATTGCCGCCTGCACGTCACGGGCGGCCCCGTTGATATCGCGATCAAGATCGAATTGTAAAATGACTCGCGTGCTGCCAAGTGAGCTGGTTGAGGTCATTTCATTGACCCCGGCGACACGGCCCAGCGCACGCTCCAGTGGGGTTGCCACCGAAGAAGCCATGGTCTCCGGATCGGCACCCGGCAGCGAAGCGCTGACCAGAATGACGGGGAAATCCACCTGCGGCAACGGCGAAACCGGTAGCAGCTTGAATCCAATGACCCCGGCAATGGCGATAGCCAAGGTTAACAGCGTCGTAGCGACCGGCCGATGGATAAACAGGGCGAAGAATTTCACGGCAGCTCCTGCGGTTCTGGCTGGCGATGTGTGTTGCGCGCCAGTTTATCAAACAGCAGGTAAATTACCGGCGTGGTGAACAGCGTCAGGATTTGGCTCATCACCAGGCCACCGACCATGCAAACACCCAGCGGGCGGCGCAATTCTGCCCCAACGCCGGTGCTCAGCATCAGCGGTAATGCGCCCAACAGTGCCGCCAATGTCGTCATCAGGATCGGGCGAAAACGCAGCAGGCAGGCCTGATAGATGGCATCGTACGGCGTCATCCCCTGTTCACGTTCGGCGGCCAGAGCAAAGTCAATCATCATGATGGCGTTCTTCTTCACGATGCCGATCAGCAGAATAATGCCGATAATGGCAATCACATCCAGCTCATGCCCGGTCACCATCAGCGCCAGCAATGCACCAACCCCGGCTGTTGGCAGGGTCGAGAGGATAGTTACCGGGTGTATAAAGCTCTCATAAAGCACGCCCAGCACGATATACATCGCTACGATAGCCGCCAGGATCAGCCACAGAGTGCTGCCGAGTGCGGCCTGGAATGCCAGCGTTGCCCCCTGGAACTGCGTGGTGATGTCTTTGGGCATGTCGAGGTTTTTCTCGGCCTGGGTAATGGCCTCTACCGCTTCACCCAGCGAGTAATTGCCCGCCACGTTAAACGATACGGTAGCCGACGGGAATTGGTCGAGATGGTTGATCGACAGCGGGCCGAAACGCTCCTCTATTTTTGCCACGGTGCTCAGCGGCACGATGGTGCCATTGCTGCTGGTCAGGCGGATATCGTTTAAAGCGGCAAGCCCGGGCGTGCTGGTGACATCGTGCTCAAGCACCACCCGATACTGGTTGGCCTGGGTATAAATGGTGGAGATCAGGCGCTGGCCAAAGGCGTTATAGAGCGCACTGTCGATAGCGCTCATGGTGATGCCAAGGCGTGAGGCCGAATCTCTGTCCACATTCACATAGGCAACCAGGCCCTGATCCTGCCAGTTGCTGGTGACTTCGGTCAGTTGCGGGGTCTGTTTTAATGCTGCCATCAATTGTGGCACCCACAGGCTAAGTTCATCCAGCGACATGGCCTGCAAGGTAAATTGATATTGGGTGCGGCTGACCTGGGTGTCGATAGTCAAATCCTGTACCGGTTGCAGATACAGTTTCACGCCGGGGAATTGCGCGGTCTCTTGTTGCAGGCGGGTAATGATCGCCGGGATGCGATCGCTACGTTCGCTCAACGGTTTAAGGTTGATTTGCAGGCGCCCGCTGTTAAGCGTGGCGTTGCTGCCATCCACCCCGACAAACGAGGTCAGGCTTTCAACCGCCGGGTCCTTGAGGATTTGCGCCGCAACCTGTTGTTGGCGTTCGGCCATATTGCTGAAGGAGACACTTTGTGGCGCTTCCAACGTCCCCTGAATGATGCCGTTATCCTGTACCGGGAAGAAGCCTTTTGGCATCAGCAGATACAGCAGCACGGTCAATACCAGGGTACTTAACGCTACGCTCAGCGTGAGCCACGGGTGGTTCAGAACCACTTTCAGCCAGACGCCATATTGCGCGATCACCCGGTCAAAGAACCGCTCAGAGGCGCGGGAGAAACGGTTTTGTCTGCGCAATGATTCGTGGCTGAGCATGCGCGCGCACATCATCGGCGTCAGCGTCAGCGACACCAGCGCGGATATCAGAATCGCAACCGCCAGCGTTACGGCAAACTCACGGAACAGACGGCCAACGATATCCCCCATAAACAGCAGCGGGATCAGGACTGCCACCAGTGAGAAAGTCAGTGAGATAATGGTAAAGCCGATCTCACCAGCGCCTTTCAGAGCGGCATCGAGCGGTTTCTCGCCTTTTTCGATATAGCGCGAGATGTTTTCGATCACCACGATCGCGTCATCCACCACAAAACCGGTGGCGATGGTCAGCGCCATCAACGTCAGGTTGTTGATCGAAAAATTAAGGAAATACATGGCGGCAAAGGTGCCCACCAGCGAAAGCGGTACCGCGACGCTCGGGATAATGGTGGCGGGGACGTTACGCAAGAAGACATAAATCACCATGATGACCAGGGCAATCGCCAGCAACAGCTCAAACTGCACGTCGCTGACCGAAGCGCGAATGGTGGTGGTGCGGTCAGTCAGTACCTTCACATCCACGGACTTGGGCAGGCTCTTGATAAGCTCCGGCAGCATTTCACGAATACTGTCGGCGGTGGTGATTACGTTGACGCCAGGCTGGCGCTGAATATTCAGCACGATAGCCTGTTCTTTATTGGCCCAGGCGGCCAGACGATTGTTTTCCGCCCCTTGTTCGACGGTGGCAATATCCTGCAGGCGAATCGCCGCTCCGTTCTGGTAGGCAATAATCAGTTGGCGGTAATCTTCGGCGCTTTTCATCTGATCGTTGGCGGAGAGTGTTACTGACCGTGTCGGGCCATCCAGGCTACCTTTGGCCGAGTTGACGTTAGCATTGCTGATCGCGGTGCGAATGGTTTCACTGTCCAGCCCATAGGCGGCGACCGCGGCGGCATTCAGCTTCACCCGCACGGCCGGGCGCTGGCCACCGGAAAGGGTCACTAGCCCTACGCCGGTCACCTGCGAAATTTTTGGGCGACCCGGGTTTCCACCATGTCTTCTACCTGGGTCATCGGCATGGCGGTTGAGGTGACCGCCAACGTCAGGATCGGCGGATCGGCCGGGTTAACTTTGCTGTAAATCGGTGGATAGGGCAGATCGCTGGGCAGCAGGTTGGTGGCGGCATTGATCGCCGCCTGCACTTCCTGCTCGGCGACGTCCAGCGGCAGTTCAAGCTGGAACTGGAGCGTGATAACGGATGCGCCACCGGAGCTTTGTGAGGCCATCTGCTTGAGGCCAGACATCTGCCCGAACTGGCGCTCCAGCGGTGCGGTGATTGCCGAAGTCACCACGTCCGGGCTGGCGCCTGGATAGAGTGTGACTATCTGAATAGTGGGGTAATCCACCTCCGGCAGGGCCGCAACCGGCAGCGAACGGTAACCGATAATACCCGCCAGCAGGATCGCCAGCATAAACAACGTGGTGGCCACCGGGCGCAGAATGAACAGGCGGGAAGGCCCGCCGCCGGGATTGGGTGGCATAGTCTGCATCAGGATTTCCCCTGAGCTTTGGCGTGGCGTTTGGGTTGAGCTTCAGTGGATTGAGCCGTCTGTGGTGCCACAACCTCAACCTGCATGCCTTCAGTCAGGCGATCGATACCGTCGGTCACTACGCGGTCACCCACGTTGACCCCGGCGCTGATCACCACCTGCTTGCTGTCCTGGATACCCGCCGTCACCCGATGCTTACTGACTTTGTTGTCTTCACTCAGGATCCACACGAAGTGGCCTTCGTTGCCCATTTGCAGTGCAGCGGTTGGGATCACCACCGCATCGTGCAGGGTATCCACTTTCAGCCTGGCGTTAACGAACTGGTTCGGGAACAGCGCGTCGTCCTGATTCTCGAAGCGGGCTTTGAGTTTGATGGTGCCGGTGGCGGCATCAATCTGGTTATCAAGGCTCAATAACATGCCGTTGGCCAGTTGCTGCTGATTGGTACGATCCCAGGCTTCAACCGCTACCGGCCCGGCTTTCTGGGCTTTGACCAGATCGCCAATGTTGTTTTCCGGCAGGGTGAAAACCACATCAATAGGGTGTGTCTGAGTGATCACCACGATGCCAGTCGTGCTGCCGCTGCTAATGAAGTTGCCCACATCGACCAGTTTCAAACCGACACGCCCATCAATAGGCGCGGTGATTTTGCTGTAGGTGATTTGCAGTTTAGCGCTGTCGACAGCGCCTTGATCGGCCTTGATCGCCCCCTCGGTCTGACGTACCAGAGACAGTTGGGTGTCCAGATCCTGGCGTGAAACCATATTGGTTTTGCTCAGTTGCTGGTAGCGTGCCAGATCCTGTTTGGCATTGGCCAGGGTGGCCTGATCTTTCGCCAGTTGCCCCAAGGCCTGTGTCAATTGCACTTCGTAAGGGCGTGGGTCGATCTCAACCAGTAAGTCTCCGGCCTTGACCTGCTGGCCTTCGGTAAAGTGGATGGCCATCAGTTGGCCTTCAACACGGCTGGTGACGGTAACGGTATTGGCGGCAGTTGCGGTGCCTAAACCCGAAAGAAAGCGCGGCACGGTCTGCTGCGTAGCGGCTGCGGCCTGAACGGGTGACATAGGTGCATTACGCCTGCCACCGGCTCTCCCAGCACCACCTGCGCCGCCGGAAGCTGCCTGTTGCGCACCCGGTGCAGCATCCGTGGCAGGGGGCGCTGAAGTGACGCCAGATAGCGACAGCGGCAATAATCACGACAGCCACGGTTAACAGGCGCAGCATCAGTGAACGGCGTTTGGGTTTTGCATTCATGGCGTTGAACATTCTCTCCAGAGACAGGCGTACAGGCAGTCATTTGCCGAAAGTGATACTCCTTACAGGATACTAGTTTAGCGAGCAGTAGCAGCACAAAAATGAAGGAAATATGGAGTAACCGTCAGGTTTCTTGGAGGAGAATGTATATTTAATCGTGGCGATGCTTCGCCGTATGTTTTCGAGCAACTCACTGATTTGCTTTGGCACGAAAAATCTTTCCCCACAGGAGCCACATCATGATCAAGAAGGAATTGGGCCGTTCAGGTATTCAGGTTCCCGCACTGACTTTTGGCGGCAACGTATTTGGCTGGACCGTGGATGAAGCCACGTCTTTCAGCCTGTTGGATGCCCTGGTGGCCAATCAACTGAATTTTATCGATACCGCTGATGTTTATTCGAGCTGGGCAGCGGGTAATAAGGGCGGTGAATCCGAAACGGTGATCGGTAACTGGCTGAAGAAAAGCGGCAAACGTGAGCAAGTGATCATCGCCACCAAGGTGGGAAAACCGATGGGAGCAGGTAAGCAAGGCCTATCGCCGCGTTATATTCGCCAGGCGGTGGAAGATTCGCTGCGCCGCTTGCAAACTGACTATATCGATCTCTATCAGTCCCATGATGATGATCGGGATACGCCCCTGACGGAAACGCTGGCGGCCTTTGATGAGTTGATTAAGGCCGGGAAGGTGCGGGCGATAGGCGCTTCCAACTATCAGGCGGATCGCCTGGTCGAGGCGTTGCAAGTCAGTGAGCAGAACGGGTTGGCGCGTTATGACACGCTGCAGCCGGAGTACAATCTGTATGCCCGTGAAGGTTACGAAAAGGCCTTGGAGGCAGTGGCGCAACAGCATGGGCTTGGGGTGATAAACTTCTTTTCACTGGCTAGCGGTTTTCTCACCGGCAAATACCGCAGCGTAAAGGATATCGGCAAGAGCCAGCGTGGTGACACCATCGTGACCCGCTATCTTAACCCGCGCGGCTTGCGCATTCTGGCTGCGCTTGATCAGATGGCTGATAAGTACCGGACCACGCCAGCACAGATCTCGCTGGCTTGGTTGATAGCCCGCCCAAGCATCACCGCACCGATCGTCAGCGCGACTTCGTTGCAACAGTTGGATGAACTGGTCGGTGCCACTCGCTTGCAATTGCAGGCTGCGGATATCCGGGCGCTGGATGAGGCTAGCCGGGTTGGCTAAGGCTGGCTTTGCTCCCCCTCGTCCAACGTTCTCTTACGGTGAGAGGGAGTCTGTTCCTTGCTGTGTACGAGTGCGGAGCACTGACAGTTTCCTCTACCGGGGAGAGAGGGTGAGGGGCCGCTGATTCAACCGATAGCACATCAAACGCCCACCTCCAAGGAAGGCCGTTTGCGATACAGCACATGCTTACGTAGCGCGTGGCCAAGCGGTAGGCGCGGGTGCTCAAAGGTTTCACCCTCAAACGACATCCCGATGCGCGTCATCACCCGGCGTGAAGGGAGGTTGATTTCAGCGGTAAACGACACGACTTCGGGCAGCTTGAGCGTTCCGAAAGCCACGTCCAATGCGCATAGTGCCGCTTCGCTGGCATAACCCTGGCCCCAATGCTCTGCCGCCAATCGCCAACCTATTTCCACGCAGGGTGAGCAGGGCAGATCCTCGCCAGGAATGGAAAGCCCGACAAAGCCGATAAACGGAGCGCCATGCTTCACCTCAACGGCCCACAACCCCCAGCCATGTTGTTGCATAAATTGGTCGATGCGTTTGGCCAGCGCATGGCTTTCTGTGTGGTTTAGCGGTGCCGCGAAGTATTTCATTACCTCAGGATCGGCATTCAGGGCAGCAAAGGCGGGTAGATCGCTATCACGCCAACGGCGCAGCAGTAATCTTTCTGTTTCGGCGAAGATGACAGTCATAATGCTCCATTGTCAGGGGCGGTGGCCGCCCCTGATGTAATCAACGAAACAGGGTTTGCGCCCAGCGGGCCAACCCGGCGGTAACCGAACCAAAATCGTTGCCACCCACGATTGGGATACCTGGCAACTGCTGTTGCAGCGCAGCACGCAACAGCGGTGAACGCGCACTGCCGCCGGTCAGGTAAATCACCTGCGGCGTACACTGGCTGGTGGCCAGGGCGGCGCTAACCTGCTCCTGAATGCGCAGCAAAGGCTGTGAGATGGCGTCAGCCAACTGATCCTGGCTGATGATTTCTATCAATCCCGGCTGAACAAAGGCCAATTGAGCGCCGATGCTGGCCCGATCGGACAGGGCGATCTTGCTCTCCTCCGCCGCACGTACCAACCGGTAGCTCAAACGCTGCTGGTAGACTTTCAGCAGGAGCTGTACTTTCTCTGGCTCGGCGGCGTCACGGATCAGATCGCGCAACAGGCGGGCGTTGGCAGAACTATAGAAATCGTTCTGTGCCGGGACATCGTTGGTGGCCACCGCATTCCAGTATGGCAGGGCGGGTAGCGCAATGCCTTTTTCAGTTTCTCCCCCATGCCAAACAGTGGCATCAGCTGTTTAAAGGCCAGCATGATATCCAGATCGTTACCGCCTACCCGGCAACCGCTATGCCCCAGCAGGCTTTGTTGACGATCGGCCCGATCGCGCCATTGTGGCCCCATCAGCAATACTGAGCAGTCGGTGGTTCCGCCGCCAATATCGACGACCAGCACGGTCTTTTCTTCGCTCAACGTAGCTTCAAAATCCAGCCCGGCGGCCACCGGTTCGAACTGGAATTCGATCTCTTTGAAACCGGCTCGTTCAGCAGCGCGTTGCAATATCCCTTGTGCCTGCTGGTTGGCATCTTCACCGCCAATCCCCTGGAAGTTGATCGGGCGGCCAATCACCGCCTGATCGATGCTGTCTTGCAACACGCCTTCCGCCTGGCGCTTGATGTGAAACATCATGGCGCAGACCAGATCTTCGAATAGTGCGATCTGCTGTGGCTTCAGGCCATTGGCACCGAGGAAGGATTTGGGGGAACGGACGAAATAAACTTCCTCCGGATCTTCGACATAGTGCGCCAATGCCTGCAAGCCAAAGCGGACGCTGTCACCGTTGACTGGGATGTCTTCTTCACGGTTGAAAGTCATGGCGCGGCGCAGCAGTTGCTGATTTTCATCGCTGCCAGTGGGGACTTGCCAATAGCGGTGCAGGCATTCGCTTACCGCTTCCCGCGTTGGGGCGCACAGCATTGAGGGCAAATAGGGCTCGTTGTTTTCCAACGTCAGTAATTCAGGGCCGTTATTTCGCATTACGGCAACGGAACAGTTGGCTGTTCCATAATCGAAGCCAATAAACATTTTCTTTTTATTTCCCCATGCCAATGAAGGGGGCGACTTTACCCGAGACTGACCTGCTGAGCAACGAGTGGGCGGTTGACTGGCGAAAAATTTAGCGACATTGGTCGCGGCATGCTTAACTTAGGCTTCTCAGGTTAATGTCCGATTTCCGCACGTCAGCTGCAGGGCCGAGTTTCATAATGAAGAAAAAACTGACTTCGAGCGATGCCATGAAAAATCAACAACAGGCGCTGTATACCGCGCTGAGTGCGCGTGACCGTAAATTCGACGGGCGCTTTTTTGTCGGTGTTTCCTCCACCGGGATCTACTGCCGCCCGGTGTGCAGCGCCCGTACGCCGAAAATCGAAAATTGCACTTTTTACCCCAGTGCCGCTGCGGCAGAGCTGGCGGGATTTCGCCCCTGTTTAAAATGCCGGCCAGAGCTGGCCCCGGGGCTGGCGCTGATCGACCTGGGCAATCGCTATGCGCAGGTGGCGGTACAGTTGATTGAACAGGGCTATCTTTCCGAACATAGCTGTGAGCAATTGGCGACCCGCCTCGGGGTTTCCGATCGTCATTTGCGGCGCATTTTCGCCGATCAGTTCGGCGCCTCTCCCATTGATTACGCCCAGTCGCACCGCCTATTACAGGCCAAGCGCCTGCTGGCGGATACCGATTTGCCGCTGAGTGAGGTTGCGTTTGCCGCCGGGTTTGGCAGCCTGCGTCGGTTTAATGAACTGTTTAAAGCGCGTTATCGGTTGATCCCTTCGGCATTGCGCAGCGCCGCTGGCCGCCAGGAGCGAGCAGCCACCAGCGGGCTGGTATTCCATCTCGGGTATCGGCCACCTTATGACTGGCCGCGTATGCTGGGCTTCTTGCAGGCGCGTGCGGTGAGCGGTGTGGAAAGCGTGGTCGGGCAGCAGTATCAGCGTTCGATTGCCGTCAATCAGGGCGGTGTCGATTATTGCGGTTGGGTCAGCGTGCAGCCGGAAGCGTCACGCAACCGGGTGCGGGTCGAGATTTCCCCTTCGCTCAGCCGGGTGACCACTGAAGTTCTGCGGCGCATTCGCCAACTGTTCGATCTGGATGCTGCCCCTGACCGCATTGTGGAGGCGTTGGGAGATTTGGCGGCGGATGCGCCAGGCCTGCGTTTACCAGGCTGCGTCAGCAGCTTTGAGCAGGCTGCACGTGCGGTATTGGGGCAACTGGTCAGCGTCAAGATGGCGGCGATATTTGCCGGGCGGATGGCTGGGCATTGGGGAACACCGCTGGAGCAGCCTTATGGCGACATCACCCATGTTTTCCCGGAGGCTGCACGGGTAGCACGGTTGCAGCCAGAGGAATTGCGCCCATTAGGGGTACAGTTGAAACGTGCGGCAGCGCTGATTGAGATTGCCCGGGCAGTGACCGAGGGGCGGTTACAACTGGATAACGTGTTGGATATCGAACAGGGCATCAAACATCTGACCGCATTACCGGGGATAGGGGGTTGGACGGCCAGCTATATCGCGATGCGCGCCTGGTCATGGCCAGACGTTTTTCTGGCAGGCGATTATCTGATCAAGCAGCGTTTCCCCGGCATGACACCGCGCCAGATTGAGCGCTACGCTGAACGCTGGCGGCCTTGGCGGTCTTATGCCACCTTACATCTGTGGCATAGCCATAGCTGGGTGCCTTCAGTGGATCCCGAAGTAGCCAGTGTCAAGTAAACGGCTCAGGGGTTGTTCTGGGGCAATAGCGTCACCGTCCACCAGGTCGATCCCGATGGCGGTCAATGTGGTCAGCGTCACCTGCTGGTGCGCTGGCCCAGCCAGGGTCTGCGCATGGATCCGGTGCGCGGCACCGTTGATCATTGAGACCATCAGTTCATCCATCTGGTTACAATGCACATCGATGATAAAGCGTTCATCAAGGCGAATGTAATCGATCGTCTGGCCGTTCAGTTGATCAAATGCGTTGAGGTTGCGCCCAAAGCCGTTGACGATGAGCTTGCAGCCCAGCGCCTGTAACCGGCGGATAAAGGCACCGCCATCTTCAGGGTGATCGAGAATGATTGTCTCATCCACCATCAGATTCAGCGCGTGGGCCGGTAGCGCCGAAGCGGCCAGTTTTTCCATCAGGTACTGCTGAAAATCAAGATCCAGAACGCTATCCGTCGCCAGGGGCAGTGAAATCGAGATCCCTTTGTGGTGGATGGCTTGAGCATGCTTTTCCAGGATCTGGCTCACCAGCCAGCGATCGACATCGGGCAGCAGGCCGTAAAGCTGGGCAGCCGCAAAGAAAGCCTCTGGCGTCAGCATATGTTCATCTGCCGGGCTGATATGTACTTTTAACTGATATAAACACACCGCCTGCGGCGTTTTGGGCGGCGAGGTTGCCCGGACGTATAACTGCAACAGTTGGTCATCGATTATGTTCAGGACTTCCAAACGTGTCAGTAGTTCATGTTGGCGTTCCATCTGCTGTTTTTGCCGGGCTTCATAGATATTAACCTGCCCGCGTCCACGATGTTTGGCGGTGTAGCAGGCGATATCCGCCTGTACCAGTAGCTCGGAACTCTTGCTGTTGGCAACTATCTGCGTGATACCGACACTGGCCCCGACATGATAAATTTTGCCTTCCCAATAGAACGGGTGTTCGCTTATCTGAGCAACCATCCGTTGCATCAGGGTTTTGGCCTGCTCTAGCGAACAGTCGAACAGGATCAGGCCGAATTCGTCCCCGCCCAGCCTTGCCAGGCAGTCGCTGTTGCGCAATTGGCGTTGCATCAACTGGCCGATTTCTTTCAGCAGGGCGTCACCCGCCGCATGCCCGGCGGTATCATTAACCGCTTTGAACCTGTCGAGATCGAGGAACACCAGGGAATGCTGCTGTTCACTGTCGGTCACGTTGGCGATGGCACCTTTCAGCCATTTTTCGAAACTGGTGCGGTTTTGCAGGTTGGTCAGGGCATCGTGTGAGGCGTTGTAGCT
Source organism: Serratia sp. L9 (assembly GCF_050632285.1). NCBI lineage: Bacteria > Pseudomonadati > Pseudomonadota > Gammaproteobacteria > Enterobacterales > Yersiniaceae > Serratia > Serratia sp. L9. The sequence continues at coordinate 2,636,223 of NZ_CP192591.1, forward strand.
GAGCTTTTTCATCAGTTCCCGCGAAGCACTGACATCTTGCAGCACCATCACCGCCCCCATGACCTTCCCTTCAATGGTTTTCAGTGGCGAGACCGACTCTTGTACGTCAAAGCGGCGGCCATCGCGGCTGTGGAGCACCAAAGCGTAATCTGCCGGTAAGGCTTCACGTTCCTGCAGGCAGATCTGCACCGGGTTCTCCACCTCTGGGCCATCTTTGCCATTGGTCATACGTACAACGCCGTTAATCGGCATGCCGAGAGCCAACTCCAGCGGCCAGCCGCACATTTGTACTGCTACCGGGTTCATAAAGGTGATACGCATGTCGCTGTCGGTGGAAATCACCCCTTCGCCGATAGAGTCGAGCGTAATATGTAAACGTTCTTTCTCTTCATGCAGCGCTTCGGTGAGCGATTTGATTGCCGTCATATCGATATTGGTGCCAGTCATGCGCAATGGTTTGCCCTGTGCATCGAACAGGGTATTACCCTGCCCACGAATATGGCGCACGCCCCCCAGGCGGGTTTTAACGCGAAACTCCATGGCGAAAGGCCGGTGCTCTTCGGTGATGGAGGCCATTTGCCGCCCGATACGTTCACGATCTTCTGGCAGTATCAGGCTCCCCCAAAGCTCCAGCGTCGGTACCTGGTCCGGAGCCAGTTCATACAACTCGAACATCCGCTTGTCCCAGACGAGTTTATCCTCCCCCAGCACCCATTCCCACACGCCGATCCCACCAGCCTGATTGGCGAGCGTAATGCGTTCCATCAGGCGATGATTCTCTGCTTCGGTACGCTTGAGCTCGCTGATATCTTCTACCTGGGCGATAAAATAGAGCGGTTGCCCCTGGGGATCTCGCACCAGCGATACCGCCAGTAATGTCCAAACGCTCTCGCCGTCACTGCGGATATAGCGCTTTTCCATGGTATAGCTGCTGATATTGCCATCAACCAGGTCTTGCAATTGCGTCAGGTCGGCGTTGAGGTCATCTGGATGCGTGATTTCCTGGAACGTCAGGTGGCGGAGGGTTTCAGGGGAGTATTTCAGCAGTTTGCACAAGGCCTGATTGACCTGCAGCCATTTCCCTTCCGGCGACACCAGCGACATACCGATGGCCGAATATTCCATGGCATTGCGAAAGCGAGTCTCGCTTTCCACAATATGCTCTTTTTCCACCCGGAAGGCGTGCATCACCATGGTCATGGCGTGTGCCGGGATCAGAATCAACAGCAGCGGTATGTAGATCTCCACGTCCCTCAGGAAGTTTCCGCGATCCTGAAAATGCAACTGCCCGAGCGAGATTATCACCGTTATCATCAGCGTGGTGGTAAAGCAGGTGATAAAGGCCTCCAGCCGAGGCAGGCTGATCGCGGCCCACAGCAGCGGCAGGATAATAAAGGTAAACGGGAAGGGCAGGTTGAGCAGCGCCAGATAACTGAAGGTCAATGTGCCTATTAATACCAACAGCAGTTCGAGCAGGTTGAGCGTTTTTAACATCGAGCGGCGATAAACCAGCCCGACCGGGGCCAGAGCCAGCACCCCAACCGCTTCGGAAATAAACCAGGTGCTGAAGGGCTGCCAGAAGGTTTCACCGGGTTCTGGTGCCAGCGTGGCCGCCAGCAGCGCACTGAACATCGGGGTGAAAATCACCGCACAACCTACAAATTTCAACCAGCTTGCCAGCCCGTTAAGCGGATCTTCTGGCTGCAACAGCCGCCGCAACAGCAGGGTACAGACGGTGGCTTCCAGCAGGTTAATCATTGTGAGCTTGACCGGGAACCACTCAACGCCGAACAGCATGAAACTGGCAATGCACATGCTGATCCCACTGAACAGCAACGGCAGTGCCCAGACGCGGGGGCTGGTGGAACAGCAGCATTATGATGGCAGCAGTCGGGAACCACAGAGGGGTAAAGTGGCTGGATCCTGCCGAAAGCGACAGGCAAAGATATGCCAGCAAAAACACAATCAATGCGGCTAGCAGCGAGTGACTGAGTATCGAGCCTGTAGGTTTGATTGGGTGATGCGCTGCGCTGATATCCATGGGTAACCTTACTGTGCTATCGACCGCTGGCAAACATACTGCAGTTGAATAATGGGGCATTTTACTTACAGAAGTTAGTATAGTGTGTGACGAATGCCCATCCAATTTTATATCCGTTGTGTTTCAAGCTGCAGCGCCCGTCCGTGGGCAGGGTAATCTGGCTGCCTCAAAGCAGGAAAACCGTCGCCAGACCGAGGAAAATAAAGAAACCACCGGTATCGGTCAGGGCGGTAATCAACACGCTGGAACCCACGGCCGGATCGCGACCCAGTTTAAGCATGGTCATCGGTATCACCACGCCCATCAGAGCCGCCACCAACAGGTTCAGGATCATCGCCAGTGTCATCACGCCGCCCATCGCCAAATCGTCATACAGCAGATAGGTGACCAGCCCCATAATGCCGCCCCAGACAATTCCGTTTATGATCGCTACACCCAGCTCTCTGAGTAACAGGCGCGAGATATTCCCGACTTCGATCTGGTGTAACGCCAGCGCACGCACGATCATGGTAATAGTCTGATTGCCGGTATTGCCTCCGATCCCGGCAACAATCGGCATCAGGGCTGCCAGCGCCACCAATTGCGAAATGGTGTGCTCAAACAGGCCGATCACTCTTGAGGCGATAAAGGCGGTACAAAGGTTAATGGCCAGCCAGGTCCAACGGGTTTTTACCGCTTTGCTGACTGGAGCAAAGACGTCTTCTTCCGGGCTCAACCCCCATGCGGCGCAGGGTGGTGTCGCTTTCTTCGTTCACCACGTCGACGATTTCTTCGATGGTCAGGCGCCCCATCAGCTTGCCTTTGGCATCGGTGACCGGGGCGCTGATCAGGTCATAGCGTTCAAAAGCGCTGGCCGCGGCTTCCGCTTTGTCTTCTGGCTGAAAGGTGGTGGGATCGCTATCCATCACCTGAGATACCGGTGTCTGCGGATCGTTGAGCAGGATCGCGGTGAGTGGCAATTCGCCTAACAGAGTGTTTTTACGGTCGGTGACGAACAGCTTGTCGGTGGCATCCGGGATAGTTTTGCGCTGGCGCAGGAAACGGTGCACTGCGCCGAGAGAAATCTCCGGGCGCACCGCAATCAGTTCAAAGTCCATCATCCATCCAACGGTGTCTTTGCCGTACTGCATCACTTCACGAACTTGTGCACGCTGCTCTGGATCAAGTGAGGTCAGCAGGCGGCCCATCAGGTTACGTGGCAGGTATTGAGCCAGGTAGGCCTGTTCATCAACGTCCAGGGTTTTGATCGCTCTGAGCAGATCTTTATCGCTCATCTCTTCGATCAGGCTATCCCAGACGGGTTCGGCTACCTCCACCAGGGTTTGGCCGCGTTTGTTATTATCGACCAACCGCCACAGTGCCAGACGCTCTTCCTGCGGTAAAGCTTCCAGCAGGTCCGCCAGGTCGGCGGCGTGCATCTCTTCCAGCAGGTGAGTGATTTCGGCAGTATGATTCAGCAACTCGCTATTGCTGAGTTCCTTTTCATCCCCAGGGCGGCCGAGAATACCATCAACCAAAGGCTTGTTATTTAACAGTAAACTAAGAATACGCTGGCGGTACTCAGCGACTTTTCTGACATTATGTGTTGCGACGGACATGATATTCCTTAACGCTGACTTGGCACACCTGATCGCTTATCGACTATCTTTACAAGATAGAGCATTGCGGTGGCTGGAGTCATTTTTATAAATCTGGCAATAGGGTGAAGAAGAGGCCAACGGCATATACATGGCAGCCTACCAGGCTCTTCATTTTCAGGGTGAAAGGAACTTGATATGCTAGCGAGCATTTACTGTTTATCCTGACGATGCTCACTGGCCTGTGGCTCAGATGCCGATCTCTTTTCCTGATGATGAGGGATGGCAACGATGGCGGCATACAGCAGGCGGCCGACTAAAATGATAAAACTGATCAGCAACACTATCTTGGTCATGCGCCCGGTGGTTTTCTTTCTCATATACCCGTTGCCTTTCAAGCCATAATGCGGTGAGTTGCAACAGGCTGGATTTATTACTTTTTGAATACGACTGGCTTGTTGCATGCTGTCAATTGTAAATGGAATTCTATGCGCCGATGACAAAAGATGTCCATATATTTCAATATCATTGATAGCGCAATTTAACCCGGGTTTAGATTTTGTCTGATTTTTTGTTGGGTATTAATGGGTTATTATCAGCATGAAAAGTCGCTTACAGATTTTTATTAGTTTTTATCTATATAATTGATCATGGTCAAATCTTAAGCTATCGCAGCGAATAAAATTCACAGCCATTCTTGATGCTGAACCCGCTTTGTCTCAGTCCGCTCGGTGAATGGTTCTGAGGCTGGATCGGATCCTGCCTTCTCTGCGATTTAAATACGCTTAAGCGGCGAAGTGAATCACGCCTTAGCGGATACAGTGTCTTGATGGGTATTTTAAAGTTCTGGAATAAATTACGTGACCATTGGTGGGGGCAGCCTCTTGTGCTGGGCCTGCTGCTGGTGCCTATTGCTGGCTGGTTATCACCACGTCTGATGTTGCCCGGTGGTAAAATCTATCTGATCTATCTGCCAGTGGCGGTTTGTTTCTCTTTGTTGATGGTTTATGACTGGCGTGCAATGCCAGGCATTGCTCTGGCGATCCTTATCCGTTACTCCGACCGCGTTGGTGGAATTCCGACCGATGTGATCATGGTCCTGTTTTATGTCGGCTTCCTGAGTATTAGCTGGTGGGGTTATCGCTGCCAATCGCAGCGCCGGTGGTGTGCGGGCTTTACCGAGTTGAAGCTGGGCAAATACCGGCTTATCTGGCTGGTGCTGATGCCACCGATATTTTTCATCTTTGGCTTACAGCTGATTATCGGCCTGGATCTGTTACCAGACGAGCTGGGCATGCTTTCTGGCACCGGCAACCACCTGCACGCGCTAATCAACTTTCAGGCGGTACTGATTGGTTGTCTCTCTTCGATGCAGCTGTTTTACTTCGCCTTGCGGATCATCAAAAACCCAAAGTTTGCCCGCGTGTTGTGGGGCCGAGTTCGCAGCGAGATGGCCCCTTCGGTAAAAAGAGGGGAGTTGCAGCTGTGGTTTTTGGTGTTGGTGGTATTGGTTGTGGTGCTGGCTTATCACACGGCAGATACCAACGCCATGCAGGTGCCCGACTACAGCCTGACGCTGTTGCTGCCGGTGATGCTCTATAGCGCCATGCGTTTTGGTTATCAGTTTAACTGCATCATCTGGGCGGCTACCTTGCTGCTGTTATTCTTTAACTATCCGGGTTACGTACAGTGGAACAATCTGCTGCACAACCTGGCGATGATCTCATCGATGATGCTGGCGTTCACCCTCAGTATTCTGCTGACTTCAGCGGTGCATACCCGCCAGCGGATGGATCATGCCAAGGCACAGAGCGCCTCGCTTAAAGACCCGGTGATCGGTTTACCTAATCTGCGCGCCTTAAAGCGCGATCTGTCAAGAGTGCCGCGCTCCACGCTTTGTTTTCTGCGGATTTCCGAATTGGATCTGCTGAGCCGTAACTACGGCATGCAGTTGCGTATTCGCTTCAAACAGAAGCTGGCAGGGACGATGCGCACGGTGCTCGAGGAAGGTGAGGATATCTACCATTTACCGGGATACGATCTGGTGATGCGCCTGAATGGCTCTGATGGCGAAGCCAAGGTAGCTAAAATCCAGAGTACGCTGGAGAAGTTCCGCCTGATATGGAATGGTCTGCCTATCCATCCGCCGTTGGGCATCAGCTACTGCGGCGTCTATTCGGAAGTGGAACATTTGCATGTGCTGCTGGGGGAGTTGAGCTCGCTGGCGGAAATGTCGCTGACCAGTGGCCGGCCAGAGAACGTACAGAACGATCATCATGTGGTACAGGATGAGATCAAGCGTAAGGTCGCCTTGCTGCATTGGGTGCAGCGTTCGCTGGATAGCAACAGCTTTATGCTGATGGCTCAACCGATCGTCGGCGTTCGTGGGGATACTTACCATGAGATCCTGCTGCGCATGCTGGATGATGAAGGCAACATCGTGCCGCCTAATGAGTTTCTGCCGGTAGTACATGAGTTTGGCCTGGCTTATCAATTGGATATGTGGGTGTTGCGTCATACTCTGCAGTTTATGGATCTCAACCGCGCGGCCATGCCCAGCGCGCGTTTTGCCGTCAACCTGTCACCTTCTTCGCTGTGTCGCCCCAGCCTGTGCCAGGACGTGCGCGATGCATTGCGGGAATATCAGGTTGAACCTTATCAGCTGGTGCTGGAGGTGACTGAGTCCCACCTGGTGCAGGATGTGAAGTATGCCAAGTTCTCGCTCAAAGAGCTGCGCCAATTAGGCTGCCGCATTGCCCTGGATGATTTTGGTACCGGCTATGCCACCTACGATCGTCTGAAAGAGCTGAACGTGGACATCTTGAAGATCGACGGCAGTTTTGTCCGGGATATGCTGACCAGCAAGGTGGATTACCAGATCATTTCGTCAATCTGCAAAGTGGCGCTGATGAGAAGGCTGTCGATTGTGGCGGAATATGTGGAATCAGCAGAGCAGCGTGATGCGCTCAAAAGCCTGGGCGTGGATTATATGCAGGGCTATTTTATTGGTAAGCCTCAGCCGTTAGCCTCTTTGGTGCCGATGGCGCAACCGGGGAACGGCCAGGAAATCCATTAGATAATATCGCCCTCTTGTTTGATATCTAAGAGGGCGAATCTGTTATCAGTCGGGTTCACTTTCTTCTTCGATCAGCAACTTCCAGCCGATGACATCATTCCAGTATTCCTGCTCCCGCTCAAAATCCAGTTGCACCAGGTTGTTCTGAGCCAGGTAACCGGCAGGGAAACGCAGAGTCCAATGATTATCATCCGTCTCCAGGCGCAGAGTTTCCGGCGTGGTGGTGGCTTGGCGCTGGTTGTTGAGCAGAGTGCTCAGGCGCAACAGCTGGATCAGCGGCAGGTAATACTTTTTCTTGAACAGATTCAGGCGGGGCAGCTCTTCGAGTTTGATCCCCTTGCGCTGGAAGCGCACCAGCGCCGCCAGCAGTAGCTGCTGCTCCTGATGGAAGCCGGGCAGGTTGGTGTTTTGCAGAATATAGGCGGAATGGCGGTGCATACCGCTGTGGTTGATGCTTAGCCCCACTTCATGCAACATGGCGGCCCATTTCAGCAGAGCTTCAAGCTGCGGCTGTACCAGCTTGGTGTTTTGCGCCATCCATTGAGCGTACAGCAGCTCGGTGGTTTCCAGAACGCGCTTGGCCTGTTCACGATCGATATTATAGTGGTCGGCCAGGCTGGTTGCCGTGCGGCTGCGGATATCCTGATGGCGGAACCGGCCTTCCATTTCATACAATACGCCTTCACGCAGCGCGCCGTCAGAAAGACGCAGATCGCGAACCGCCAGTGCATCAAACACCCCGCACAGGATCGCCAGGCCAGGAACAAACACTGATTGGCGATCTTCCGAGAGCCCAGGCAGGCTCATGGCGCTGAAGTTTTTAAACAGCAACACCTGCTCAACCAGCATCTCCAGCCGCTCCGGGGTAATCAGACCGTCTTTTTCACCCATGGCGACCAGCACTTCGTAGGCGGCTTTGATGGTGCCTGAGGCCCCCAGCGCGTATTGCCAACCCTGAATGCGATATTGCCATGCCAGAGTTTCCAGCTTTTGAGCTGCGGCCAACCGTGCGCGTTTGAAGTTGGTTTTGCTGATTTCCCCGCCTGGGAAAAACTGTTGGGCAAAGCTCACGCAGCCCATGCGGCGGCTTTCTGCCAGCAGCGGCTCGAAATCTTCACCAATCACCAATTCGGTAGACCCCCCGCCGATGTCGATCACCAGCTTGCGGCCTTTCTCTGGCTGGGTATGCTCGACCCCCATAAAGATCAGGCGTGCTTCTTCCTGCCCGGCGATAATTTCTATCGGGTAGGGGATCACTTTTTCCGCACGTTTCAGGAACACTTCGGCGTTCACCGCCTGGCGTAAGGTATGGGTCCCGACGATAGTGACGTTATCCGCCGGGAAGCCTTGCAGCCGTTCGGCAAACAATGCCAGGCAGGCCAGGCCCCTTTCCATTGCCTCTTCACTGAGCACATTGTTGCTGTCCAATCCATCGGCGAGGTGGACCCGCTGTTTTAAACGACTCAGTACCTGTAAGGCGCCGTTTACGACGCGGGCGATCACCATATGAAAGCTGTTCGAGCCCAGATCGATAGCAGCGATTTCCTGCGGTTTATTGGTTGCAGTGCTTTTTAGCGGCATAGTTGCTGGCCTACTTTCCCGGTTGTTCCAGAGCTTTTAAATACTCATAAATAGCCACCTGGGCACGTACCTTGCGACGATTGCCACGCGGCACATACTGGTTGCTCAGTTCTTTGTCGATATAACGGGCCTTGACCGTATCGCTGAACAGGATCTCCAGAATATCCAGAACGCGTTGTTTCAACGCGGGATCCAACAGCGATACGGCCACTTCGATACGGTAATCTAGATTGCGGGTCATCCAGTCTGCGGAAGAGAGATAAACCCGTTTGTCACCTTTGTTCTCGAAAACGTAAACCCGATCGTGTTCCAGATAGCGGTCTACGATACTAATGACCTGAATATTGTCACTGATCCCCGCAAGGTTAGGGATCAATGAACACATGCCGCGAACCAACAGACGAACCTTCACGCCTGCGGCGGAAGCGGTATATAACCGATCTACCAGCCCTTTATCCACCAGATTATTAATTTTCAGCATAATACCGGCGCTTTCCCCGGCTAATGCGTTGGCGATTTCGCGATCGATCAGATCGTACAACATCCGGCGGGAGTTCTGCGGCGAAACCATCAGGTTATCGAAGGAGACCGGCCGGTAAGGGTTTTCAATAAAATTGAACACCCGGCGTACTTCGTTAGTGATGCGTGAATCGGCGGTCAGCAGCGAGTAGTCGGTGTAGATACGGGCGGTTTTTTCATTAAAGTTGCCGGTACCAATATGAGCATAGCGCACAATATCATCGCCTTCACGGCGCGAGATCAGGAATAGTTTGGCGTGGATCTTCAAGCCCGGTGCAGAGAAAATCACATGCACCCCGGCTTCCGTCAGCCGTTTGGCCCAGTGGATATTGGCTTCTTCATCAAAGCGAGCCTGCAGCTCAACCACCACGGTCACTTTCTTGCCGTTATGCGCCGCATGGATCATCGATTCGATGATGCGCGAGTCTTTGGCTACCCGGTAGATATTGATTTTGATTGCCAACACGCTTGGGTCGAACGAGGCCTGGCGTAACAGTTCCAGAACGTGTTCGAAGGTGTGATACGGGTAATACAGCAACACGTCTTTTTCGCGGATGGCATCGAAGCCGTTACGGAATTTATCGAACCAGATATGGCGCAGGCGTGGTAGCGGGCGGTTGACCAGATTGGCTTTGCCGACGTTCGGGAAGCTGATGAAGTCTTTAAAATTGTGATAACGGCCACCGGCAATCACCGAATCATAGTTGGAGATCCCCAACTTGTTGCGTAGCAGCTCCACCATTTCATTTGGCATATCGCGCTGATAAACGAAGCGAACCGGTTCGGCGGTCAGGCGTTGCTTCAGGCTGGAAGACATCAGTTCCAGCAGGCTGGATTCCATTTCAGTGACCAGATCGTATTCTGCATCACGGGTCATTTTCATCGAATAGGCATTTAACGCATCATAGTCGAAGAAGCCCTTGAAGATATCGTCCAGGCAGTAGCGCAGAATGTTATCCAGCAGGATCATCGGCTTGCGGCGGCGCGGCGCTTCTGGCGGCAGATTGACGAAACGGGGCACTTTGTCGGAAGGGATTTCCAGTAACGCATAATCGATGCGCGTACCACGAATGATCTCTACCGCCAGATAGGTGTAATCGTCTTTCAGGAGCTGCACCAGATTGGTGTCGTGGTTGATCAGGATGGGCGTGATGTGCTGGCGCAGGTGCTGCTTAAAGTATTGCCGCAGCCAGATTTGCTGGTTTTCCGACACCTGGCGTTCGTTGATCAAAAAGATCTGGTTCCGCGCCATTTCCAACAGCAAATCGTTGTAGAGACCGTCGAACTCCTGGTCGGTCTTCAGTACTTTAGCCTGGATTTTTTTCAGTAAATGCCGCGAGGCGCCACCCAAACCCTGCTCTTCACTGATCAGGATGCGCCGTTTCAGGTCGGCAAAACGGACTTTGTAGAACTCGTCAAGGTTGTTGGAGTAAATGCCCAGAAATCGCATGCGCTCAATCAGGGGATTGCTCTTATCCGCGGCTTCCTGCAATACGCGTTCATTGAAGGATAACCAGCTTAGTTCTTTGTCGATGTAGAGCTTTTCCTGACCCATTGCCACTCCAGTTCAATTTTAGAAAAGGATCCAGGACGCAGTGCCTGAATACCGCTCTAGTGTCCTATCTCATTATTGCGAGAGATTGACAGGAATGTCCAACATATCTACGGAGTTAGCGGGTGGAAACTTTGTCATGCAAACGTCACAAAACTGACATAAGATGCCCGGTTATCTTTTGGCGCAATCCAGTAACTGGAATCGGCAACTACAGACATGGCACAGACAACGCTTAACCAACATCCTCGGGATCGCCTGCGTGCGCACGTTGATCGTGGCGTACGGGGGGCCGTTACCGTCAGCGGGCTGCTGGTATTGATGACGCTGATGCTGATTTTTGTCTATCTGCTGCTCACCGTGTTGCCGCTGTTTAAGCCAGCGTCCATAGGCTCCCCAACAGCGTTACCGGTGGTCGGTTCCTCCCCGGCGCTGGTGATGGGTATGGATGTGCAGCAACGCATCGGTTACCGCATCGATCAACAGGGCGAAGGCCGCTTTTATCGGTTGGTGTCCCAGGGCGAGAATCAGGCAGGTCAACCCTTGGTACAGCAGACCTTGCTGGCCAATCCTGCCTTACTGGCTCAAGCGGTCGGTGAACGCGATCTGTTCGCGCTGGCGCGGGCAGATGGCCGCCTGACCATTGCCCAGACCGATTTTGCACCGGCTGGCGGCGGGGCACCGCAGTGGCGTTTCCCGCTGGGGCAGGCGCCTTTGGCCTTTGATCCTCAGGGGCAACCGCTGGCGTTACTGGCATTGGCGCAGGCGCGCAAGGGGAGCTTCCTGCTGGCTGCCGTCACCGCCGATCATCGGTTGCTGCTGGGCCGCTTCAACCCGACAGAACCTCTGCAGCAAACGGAAATACCGTTGGCCAGCGCCGCGCAGCAACTGTTATTAACACCTGATGGCCGCCAACTGTATGTGTTGGCCGGTAATCAACTGGCTCGCTATCAGATTGACGGGGTGCAGTTGCAACTGCGTGAAACGCGTCTCCTGGGGGAACACCCGCCATACCGCCTGACGGCATTGCCAGGTGGCAGTGCGTTATTGATTCGTGCGAGCGATGGCAGCCTGCGCGAATGGTTTGACGTGGAAAAAGGCCAGCAGCATCAGTTGGCGCCGATACAGCAATTTGTCCATCAGGCTACCGCTCAGGAACTGCTGGTGGCAGAGCCCTATCGTCGGGTGTTTGCGGCTTTGCAGCCCGGGGGCGAATTTGCGCTGTTTTCCAGTATCCAATCCCAACCCTTACTGATAGACACATTACCTGGCCAGGTACAGCAGATGGCATTTGCCCCACGTGGCGATGGGTTATTGCTGGAAACCGCCCAGGGCTGGCAGCATTACGCACTGGATAATCTTTATCCGGATGTAACCTGGCGCTCACTTTGGCAAAAGCTGTGGTACGAAAACTACCCGCAACCGGCTTACGTGTGGCAATCCACCTCTGGCGAAGACAGTTATCAAGCCAAGTTCAGCCTGATGCCGGTGATTTTCGGCACCTTCAAAGCCGCTGGCTATTCAATGCTGTTTGCGGTGCCACTGGCGCTGGCCGGGGCGATTTATACCGCCTGCTTTATGTCGGCAGGATTACGCCGGGTGGTAAAACCGGCGGTGGAAGTGATGGGAGCATTGCCGACGGTGGTGATCGGCCTGGTGGCCGGTATCTGGCTGGCACCACAGATTGAGCATTATCTGCTGGCGTTATTGGCTTTGCCGCTATTGCTGGCATTGGTGACGCTGCTATGCAGTTGGCTGGTTAACCGCTTTTTGCCCAGGCCGCTGTCGCCTGGCAAGGATTTACTGATGCTGTTACCGCTGGTGGTGTTGACGGTTTGGTTGGCACTAGCCTTCGGGCCTTGGCTGGAACAGCAACTGTTTGGTGAACCGCTGCATTTCTGGCTGGGTGAAGATTTCGATCAGCGCAATACGCTGGTGGTTGGCGTCGCCATGGGTTTTGCGCTGGTGCCGATAATTTTCTCGTTGGCGGAGGATGCACTGTTCAGCGTGCCAACCGCGCTCAGCCAAGGGTCTCTGGCACTGGGCGCTACCCAGTGGCAAACCGTATTGCGCGTGGTGGTGCCTTCGGCCAGCGCGGGAATTTTTCTGCCCTGATGATTGGCTTTGGTCGGGCGGTGGGGGAAACCATGATTGTTCTGATGGCTACCGGCAATACACCGCTGATGGACGGCAGCGTGTTCCAGGGGTTGCGGGCAATGGCTGCCAACATTGCTATCGAAATGCCGGAAGCCGTGGCGGGCAGCAGCCATTATCGCGTGCTGTTCCTCACCGCGTTGGTGCTGTTTATCTTTACCTTTATGTTTAACACGTTGGCAGAGGCTGTCCGCTTGCGCCTGCGTAAGCGCTATACGTTCAACCAGGAGACGCCATGAGAACCTGGGTAAAAAGCGGTTCCCCGTGGATTTGGCTGACTGCTGCCTCGGTCGCTGTCAGCCTGCTGGCTCTGATCGGCATTTTGCTGCTGTTGGCCGGGCAGGGAATGCGCTATTTCTGGCCCAGCCCGGTATATCAGTTTGAGCTTAACCAGACGGCAGCAGGCCAGGTAACGGTGATTGGTGAACTCTATCAGAGCCAGACGATCTCACGCCAGCAACTGCAGGACGCGGGTGTGGCACTGCCTGCGGGGGATGCGCAAAGCTTTACCCGTTATCTGATCAAGGTGGGTAACCGCGAAAGTGAAGGGCAAGATTTCCGCACCCTGCTGGCCACCGACGTTAGCAAGCGAACAGCGCCACCAGATTTACTGGTGCTGGAACGAAATACCAACGGCATGGCTTACGGCTACCTTGCCGGTTTGCTGGAGGATGGGCAACCCTTGACCGGCCGGGATCTTGGCCAGGCATTGCAACAGCGGTTGCCACAGATTGCCGCACTTTCACGCCAGACGCACGATATTCAGTTCCGCGATATGGCAAGGGTCAATGAACAATTTGAAGATTTGCGCCTGCATGAGAAAAGCCTGCTGCGTGAGAATAAGCTGGATGCCCGTTGGCAAGCATCGATCCGCGCTGAACGGCTGGAATTGCAGCGTCAATACCGGCAACTGGCCGACAAATTGCAAGGGCTGGAACGCGATCGCCAGCGGGATGCTTTGCTGTTGCGCGATATGCATGGGCAAATTCACACCATTGCGCTGAGTCAGGTGCGTGATGCCTGGTATCCCAACGCGATGAGCACCGGGCAGAAACTGCGGCATTGGCTTCATCAAATACAGAAATTCCTCACCGACAGCCCACGCGAGGCCAATACGGAAGGGGGCGTTTTCCCGGCAATTTTTGGGACCGTGCTGATGGTGATCCTGATGTCGATCGTGGTGATGCCCTTTGGCGTGATTGCCGCGCTTTATCTGCATGAATATGCGGGTAATAATCTGCTTACGCGCCTGATCCGCATCTCGGTGGTGAACCTGGCTGGGGTGCCTTCAATCGTCTATGGCGTGTTTGGCCTCGGGTTCTTTGTCTATATGATTGGCGGCACGCTCGATCAGCTGTTTTATGCCGAATCCTTGCCAAACCCGACTTTCGGCACCCCTGGCGTGTTATGGGCCGCGCTGACGCTGGCATTGCTGACCCTGCCGGTGGTGATTGTGGCCACCGAAGAGGGGCTTTCACGGATCCCGGTCTCGTTACGCCAAGGTTCGCTGGCGTTGGGGGCTACCCGTGCTGAAACGCTCTGGCGGATTGTGCTGCCGATGGCCGCACCGGCAATGATGACCGGCCTGATCCTGGCCGTGGCACGAGCGGCGGGGGAAACGGCACCGCTGATGTTGGTTGGTGTAGTGAAATCGGTACCGGTATTGCCGGTGGATGATATTTTCCCTTATCTGCATCTGGAGCGGAAGTTTATGCACCTGAGTTTCCAGATTTACGATATGGCATTCCAGAGCCCCAGCGTAGAAGCTGCACGTCCTTTGGTGTTTGCCACTGCATTGCTTCTGGTGCTGATTGTGGTGGGTTTGAATCTGGCGGCAATGGGCATTCGTCACTCGCTGAGGGAGCGATATAAAGCATGGTCACAGTAAAGTTATTGAATCTTTTGGGGAGTGCGTAATGAGCTTGATAAAGCCAGGCAGCTTGCCCCGGCTGGACGTTCAGCATCTTACTGACGAACAGACCGCTTTGGCGGTAAAGGGTCTTAACCTGTTTTACGGCGAAAAGCAGGTGCTGCATGATATCTCCCTGCGCATTCCCAAACACCGGGTTACGGCATTTATCGGCCCTTCCGGCTGTGGGAAATCTACCCTTTTGCGCTGCTTTAACCGCATGAACGATCTGGTAGATCACTGCCGCCTTGAAGGCGAGTTACAGCTTAATGGCGAAACCATTTCCGGCCCGCAGATTGACGTTGCCGCTTTGCGGCGGCGCGTTGGCATGGTATTCCAGCGGCCAAACCCGTTCCCGAAGTCGATCTATGAAAACGTGGTTTATGGCCTGCGGCTGCAAGGGATCCGCGATCGTCGCATTCTGGATGAAGCGGTAGAGAGATCTTTACGCGCCGCAGCGCTGTGGCATGAGGTGAAAGACCGGTTAAGGGAAAATGCTTTCCGTCTTTCCAGCGGACAGCAACAGCGGCTGGTGATTGCTCGGGCAATCGCCATTGAACCTGAGGTGCTGCTGCTGGATGAGCCGACCTCTGCGCTGGATCCGATTTCTACCCTGACCATTGAGGAACTGATCTCGGCTCTGAAACAGCGCTACAGCGTGGTGTTAGTGACGCACAACATGCAGCAGGCAGCGCGGGTTTCAGATTATACGGCGTTTATCCACCAGGGGACGCTGGTGGAATATAATGACACCGACGGCATTTTCACCTCGCCGCGTCAACGCCGTACCGAAGATTACATCACTGGCCGATATGGTTGAGGGTGGCAGTTACTTGGCTTGCTTGCCCGGCAACGGCAGGTTGGCCTGCTCTTCCTGTTCTGCGGGGCTAGTCGCCGTTTTCAGTGAGGTGAGTTTTGCCGGAGCTGGCAGGCTCTGGGGTGGCGTCTTTTGCATCAGTTGCGACTGACCAACGAAGATACCGCCTTTCTCGATAGAGATTTCGTCGGCATAGATATCGCCATGCATGCTGCCTTTGGGTTGTATAGACAGTGAATCTGCGAAGCAGCGGCCTTCAACGGCGCCGTTGATCATGATTTGCTGGGCGCGGATTTCACCTTTGACGTAGCCGCTGTTTTCAACGCGAACCATATGCGTACAAACAATATTCCCCTCAACTCTACCTTCCACAATGATATTACCGTCACCTTCGATTACACCGGTGAACAGGGCGCCATTGGAGATAAAAGTGTCCTTTTTGGCGCGGATGGGTTTGATGGCATCGGCAACGTCTGCCGGCATCACGGTTTCTGGTGGGATTTGAGGTTCCGGTTGTTCAATCGTTACCGGCGATTTGGGCTCGTTAGATTTTTTCTGTTTGTTGAATGACAGCATTTGATTCGTCCTTGTTATTTTGTAAATAAACACGAGGGTTGCCAACAACGCTAAAGCCAAAGCGGTTAGTAACGCGCGTTTTAAGTCGATGCCGGTGAAGCTGATCCCTGTCAGCCAGAGTATTATAAACAGCGCCCATAATACCCATACACACCATAATAAGTTGTAATTGCGCATGTTTTTTCAGGCTGTTGAAGTCCATTTTACAACGAAGTGCAGAGGGCCTGATACCGCCTGCCCGCAGCCAGCGTTGCCGTTTCCGTAGGGCTTTCCGTAATGCAGGGGATGATACCCAAAAATGCGCATTAATTCATTACGGAGTTTACTAATCAGAACTTATAGGCACCCTAGGATTAATCTTGTGCCAGGGTGTGAAAGCCCTGAAAATGGACTCTCTGAGATTGCTATTACTTTGGTACTCCCGGGAAGGAAAGCTCGCTTCCCGGTTTGAGCTATTTCACCAACGGTTTATCAGCCGGTTGCGCAATTTTGAACTTGGCCAGATATTGCGGCTGGAAAATGCACATACGCAGCACGGTGCGGTATTCGCCATTGACGAAGAATTCGTCGATCAGCTCACCTTCCACTTCAAAGCCCAGCTTGCTGTAGATATGGATCGCCTTTGGGTTCTCTTTGTCGACAATCAGATACAGTTTGTAGAGATTGAGCACCGAGAAGCCGTAATCCATCGCCAGCTTGGCGGCGGTGCTGGCATAGCCTTTACCCTGGTGAGCCGGATCGATGATGATCTGAAACTCGGCACGGCGGTGAATATGATCGATCTCCACCAGTTCCACCAGCCCAACTTTTGCACCTTCGTGCGCGATAATAAAACGCCGTTCGCTCTGATCGTGAATGTGTTTATCGTACAGATCGGAAAGTTCAACAAAGGCTTCATAAGGCTCTTCGAACCAGTAACGCATCACGCTGGCGTTGTTATCCATTTGGTGAACAAACGCCAAATCGTCCCGTTCCAGCGGGCGTAGTCTGACGTTGGTGGTGCTAGGCATACTTCCTCCTCGGGGCTATAAATATGCGCCAAGTATAAACCCAGGCGCTGCGCCGAGGCGAAAAAACGGCGCCGCGAAGGGCACCGTTTAGAGAGTATCCAGGTTGCCACTGTCAGTCCGCAGCATATCCTTGGACAGCTAAAGGTTCGCCATCCAGCCAGGCTGCGTTGTCACGCATCACCAGACGCCCTTCGATAAACCAGCTCACCACCAGCGGATAGAGAGTGTGTTCCTGGCTTTGAACCCGCTCAATGACCTCATCTTCTTCGTCTCCTGGGAAGATAGGCACCTTGGCTTGCAGGATCACCGGGCCACCATCCAGCTGTTCGGTAACGAAGTGCACCGAAGTGCCGTGCTCGCTGTCACCGTTGTCGATAGCCTGGCGATGGGTATGCAGCCCCGGGTATTTTGGCAGCAGGGAAGGGTGGATATTCAGCATGCGCCCGGCAAAATGCTGCACAAACGGGTTGCTGAGAATGCGCATATAACCGGCCAACACCACCAGATCGGGCTGGTATTGGTCGATAGCCTGCGCCAGTTCCGCGTCAAACGCTTCCCGGTCGGTAAAATCTTTGGCATCCAGCGCATGAGCGGCAATCCCCGCCTCCTGCGCACGCTGCAGGCCATAGGCCTGAGCTTTATTGCTGAATACCGCCACGATATTGGCGGCAATCCGGCCCTGTTGGCAGGCATCAATCAGCGCCTGGAGATTACTCCCCTGGCCGGAGACCAACACCACAATCTTTTTCATCACTGAATAATCACTTGTTGTTCGTCAGAAGCCGCGGTCAGTTTACCGATCTTCCAGGCTTTTTCACCCGCAGCGGTCAACAATGCGATGGCTTTTTCCACAGATTCTTGCGGTAGCGCAATCACCATGCCCACACCACAGTTAAAGGTGCGGTACATTTCGTGGCGGCTGACGTTACCTGCCTGTTGCAACCAACCAAACACTGCTGGCCACTGCCAGCTTGATTCGTCGATCACCGCCTGCATGCCTTCTGGCAATACGCGTGGAATGTTTTCCCAGAAGCCGCCGCCGGTCAGGTGGGCGATGGCGTGGACTTCTATCTGGTCGATCAGCTCCAGCACGGATTTGACGTAAATCCTGGTTGGGGCGAGCAGATGGTCCGCCAGCGGTTTGCCTTCCAGTTCGGTCGCGGTGGGATCGGTGTTGCTTACTTCCAGAATTTTACGTACCAGCGAGTAGCCGTTGGAGTGTGGGCCTGAAGCGCCGAGGGCAATCAGTGCATCGCCAGACTGCACTTTGCTGCCGTCGATAATTTCGGATTTCTCGACCACGCCAACGCAAAAACCGGCAACGTCGTAATCTTCGCCGTGGTACATCCCAGGCATTTCGGCGGTTTCGCCACCGACCAACGCACAACCAGATTGCTTACAACCTTCGGCAATTCCGGTGATTACACTGGCAGCGGTATCCACGTCCAGCTTGCCGGTGGCAAAGTAATCCAGGAAGAACAACGGTTCTGCACCCTGAACCACCAGATCGTTGACGCACATTGCCACCAGATCGATGCCGATGGTGTCATGGCGTTTCAGATCCATCGCCAGACGCAGCTTGGTGCCTACGCCGTCGGTGCCGGAAACCAGTATCGGTTCGCGGTATTTCTGCGGCAACGCACACAGGGCACCAAAACCACCCAGCCCACCCATTACTTCCGGGCGGCGAGTCTGTTTCACTACACCTTTGATGCGATCTACCAATGCGTTGCCAGCATCGATATCGACACCTGCGTCTTTATAGCTGAGAGAGGTTTTGTCGGTCACTGCGCGATCCCCACGACGATTTGCGGTTTGAATACTGTGCTTGCGGCGTTGATGCCGAAACCAGGCGCGGCAATTCTAACAGCGCAAGCAAACGTTTGCGAGGGCCTTGTGAGCTCGCTCCAACTTTTCGTCTTCTATACTGATTATCAATCTTTTGTTGATCTCGATCCGGCTATTGGTAGTGGCGTGACCGGCAAAAGGCGGTATAATCCCGCGATTTTTTGGCCGTCAACCACCTTAATAGGAGAAAAATGATGAAGATCGTTGAGGTGAAACACCCGCTGGTTAAACACAAGCTTGGTCTGATGCGTGAGCATGATATTAGCACCAAACGTTTTCGTGAACTGGCTTCTGAAGTGGGTAGTTTGCTGACCTATGAAGCGACAGCCGATCTGGTAACGGAAAAAGTTACCATCGAAGGTTGGTGCGGGCCAGTTGAAATTGAGCAGATTAAAGGGAAAAAATTACCGTTGTGCCAATCCTGCGTGCGGGTCTTGGCATGATGGAAGGGGTTCTGGAGCACGTACCCAGCGCGCGTATCAGCGTAGTTGGGGTTTATCGTAATGAAGAAACCCTGGAGCCGGTGCCGTATTTCCAGAAGCTGGTTTCCAACATTGAAGAACGTTTGGCGCTGGTTGTTGACCCAATGCTGGCTACCGGCGGTTCTATGATCGCTACCATCGACCTGCTGAAGAAAGCTGGCTGCCATAGCATCAAGGTGCTGGTACTGGTCGCCGCGCCTGAAGGGATTGCTGCGCTGGAGAAAGCACACCCGGACGTGGAGCTGTATACCGCGTCTATCGATCAGTGCCTGAATGAGAAGGGCTACATTGTGCCTGGCCTGGGTGATGCGGGCGATAAGATATTTGGTACCAAATAAAAGTATAGCCGACCAGAGAGTCGGCTTTTTTATGTTCTTTGTTTCTCAAGCTACGGCGGTAACTTGAAATCCAGCGAGCATTTATAACAAGGCCCACACGACTAACAACTTAAGGAAAAACACCACATGACCCGTCGCGCCATCGGCGTTAATGAACGCCCACCGTTGTTCCAGACCATTCCACTCAGCTTCCAGCACCTGTTCGCCATGTTCGGGGCAACCGTGCTGGTGCCGATCCTGTTCAAGATCAACCCTGCAACGGTGCTGTTGTTTAATGGTATTGGTACGCTGCTGTATCTGTTTATCTGTAAGGGAAAAATCCCGGCTTATCTGGGCTCCAGCTTTGCTTTTATTTCACCGGTCCTGCTGCTGTTGCCGCTGGGGTATGAAGTGGCGTTAGGCGGTTTTATCATGTGTGGCGTGCTGTTTTGCCTGGTGGCGCTGATTGTGAAGAAGGCGGGGACGGGGTGGCTGGATGTGATGTTCCCACCTGCGGCAATGGGCGCAATCGTTGCCGTCATCGGTCTGGAACTGGCGGGCGTAGCCGCCAGTATGGCTGGGTTGCTGCCAGCGGAAGGCACCGCTGCAGACAGCACCACCATCACCATTTCTTTGGTGACGCTGGGCGTAACCGTTTTGGGGTCGGTGCTGTTCCGTGGTTTCCTGGCGATTATCCCGATCCTGATTGGTGTGCTGGTGGGTTATGCGCTGTCGTTCTTTATGGGCGTGGTGAATCTGCAACCAATCTTTGATGCACCTTGGTTTGCCTTGCCGACCTTCTATACGCCTCGCTTTGAGTGGTTTGCCATCTTTACCATCCTGCCTGCTGCGTTGGTGGTCATTGCCGAACACGTCGGCCACCTGGTGGTAACGGCTAACATCGTCAAGAAAGATTTGCTGCGCGATCCGGGCCTGCACCGTTCGATGTTCGCCAACGGTATCTCGACCGTGATCTCTGGTTTCTTCGGCTCAACGCCAAATACTACTTACGGCGAGAACATCGGTGTTATGGCCATCACCAAGGTTTACAGTACCTGGGTGATCGGTGGTGCGGCTATTCTGGCGATCCTGCTCTCTTGCATAGGCAAACTGGCGGCAGCCATCCAGGCGGTACCGGTGCCGGTAATGGGCGGCGTTTCACTGCTGCTGTATGGGGTCATTGGCGCTTCGGGTATTCGCGTATTGATCGAATCCAAAGTGGATTACAACAAGGCGCAGAACCTGATCCTGACTTCAGTGATCCTGATTATCGGCGTCAGCGGCGCGAAAGTGCATATTGGTGCGGCAGAATTGAAAGGCATGGCGTTGGCGACCATTGTCGGTATCGGCCTGAGCCTGCTGTTTAAACTGATCAGCCTGTATCGCAAGGAAGAAGAAGTTATCGACGTGCCTGAAGAGCGGCTTGATCATAAATAACCCCTGATACAGCGTTAAAATATAAAGGGCGATAACTCGCCCTTTATGGTTTATTCGATATCCTGCTGGTTAACTATTACCCAGTTTTTATCCGCGGTGGCCTGCAATCCAGAGGCTTTCTGTTGTTTTACCGCATCCTGTTGCAACTGCGAAAGCTGTTTTAAGGTTTCTGGATTTCTGCTGATCCATAAACGTTTACCGATTTGCGCATCGGTGCTGTTTAACAGCATAAAGGTATCGGAATAAAGGGTATCACCCCCACTAAAACAGGTTTTCTCCACTGGTCGATATACCCAAGAATACTGCCAGCCTTGCCTTCAAACCAGGTCATTGGGTTGACGATATAGGGGGTGATTGCCAGATCCTGGTTTTTTCTGGCAGGTAATTTCCGGCTTTTATCTGCTTGCGTGCTGTTGTTAGCTCACCGGTTTTAGGGTTGATCAGCAGCGTATTAATGCCAATGACATTTTGTGGTTTAACGTTATAGCCATATTTAGGATTGCTGGCGATCATACGCACCAACTCTTCGTGAGCAGCACTCATGATATAGACCTCAATACCATTTTCCTGCAGTTTGGCAAACAACTGCTGCATGCCGCGCAAGGGGCGAGGAGGCTCAACGTCGCGGTGATGTAATTGATTGTCCTTGATGTATTTAGCCGGGATTTTTTCTTTTAACGCCATCAGGCCATCAACCTGCCGGGTTAATTCACGCAAGGTGAAACCGGCAAATATCTGCGCTGCCCAAGGGTAACAAATCAAGTCGTCCATTTCACACAGACGGTGATAATAACTGTATAGGCTTTCTTTCTCTCCGAGGCTGTCATTGAATGGGATCAAGACTAATGAAGCATCAATTTTCTCTCTCTTTAATATGCCGTTATTTTCCATGTAGGGAATAAGCGATTCTTCCAGATCATTTTTATAGGTGGTGTTATCCATGTCGAAAACCGCAAAATCCCCTTTATTGGCACGAGAGGCAATAAGTTCGTTCAGCTCTTTGGCTTGTGGCTCTGGCCAAGAGGTTAATTCTGTCGCATAAACTGAAGAACAGGTTGCAGCCGCTAAAAAACCAATTATTAAACCCATGACTTTCTTTATTACCAACATTAATATTTCCTTTTTGATGTTTATCTTTTCGCGATTATAGGTACTTATTGAGATAAAAGTTGGCTCTGGATCTCATTTATGTAATGTAATCATTAATAGTTCTAATGTCAGGATAAATATTAAATGGCATAAGGAGATATCTGGTATTTAATATATAGATAAATTCCTAATAAAAAATACCGAAAAACCCGACCGGCAAGAGGAGTTATATTGGTTTTTGTAACGCCAGTTGATGAAAAAATATGCAGTTATGGCATTGTTCTCACTGCTGGTTCAACAGGGCCGGTAATCTGTGGTAAACTGCCCACGTTTTCCTGCCAGTTTTGGTTGAGGTACTTTCTGAATACGCCGGCACAGCTTTCACTGCCACTTTATCTTCCCGATGATGAAACTTTTGCCAGTTTTTATCCGGGCGAGAACCCATCCCTTTTAGCCGCGATCCAGTCTGCGGTGCGCCAGCAACACGGTAGCTATATCTATTTCTGGTCACGCGAAGGCGGGGGACGCAGCCATTTGCTGCACGCTGCCTGTGCCGAGCTTTCCCAGTGTGGTGAAGCGGTGGGCTATGTCCCGCTGGATAAACGGGCCTACTTCGTGCCCGAAGTGCTGGACGGCATGGAACAGTTAGCCCTGGTGTGCATCGATAATATAGAGTGCATCGCTGGCGATGAAGAGTGGGAAATGGCGATTTTCAATCTCTATAACCGCATTCTGGAAACGGGCCGAACGCGCCTGTTTATCACTGGCGATCGCCCACCGCGCCAACTGAACCTGCGTCTACCCGATCTGGCCTCCCGGCTCGATTGGGGGCAAATCTACAAGCTGCAGCCATTGTCTGATGAAGAAAAACTGCAGGCGCTGCAATTGCGCGCCAAATTGCGCGGTTTTGAGCTGCCAGAGGACGTGGGCCGGTTTCTGCTAAAACGCCTGGATCGGGAAATGCGTACGCTATTTATGACCTTGGATCAGCTTGATCGCGCTTCAATCACCGCACAGCGCAAACTGACCATCCCGTTTGTGAAGGAAATTCTCGGGTTATAAGGGCTCTGCTCCCAGAGCCCGGTGGGTATCAGCACATCTCGTTCCCTGGTTGATGCCAACCGGGGACTCTCACCTCAGATGTTTCATTCAGGCCATGTCATCTGATGAAATCAAATAATTTCCAGAACCTGCTCCGGTGGCCGCCCGATACGGGCCTTGTTGCCTTGCACGACGATCGGGCGTTCGATCAACTTCGGGTTTTCTACCAGCGCTTTTAACAGTTGATCTTCGCTTAGCGTTTCATCCGCCAGTTTCAGCTCTTTATATAGGTCTTCTTTTTGGCGCATCAGCTCGCGGGCAGAACTGAAGCCGAGCGCTTTCAGCAGCTTTTTCAGTTGGTCCACCGAAGGCGGCGTTTCCAGATACAAAATAATCTGCGGTTGAACGCCGTGTTGTTCCAGCAAAGCCAGCGTTTCTCGGCTTTTTGAACAGCGCGGGTTGTGGTAAATAGTGACGTTTTTCATTTCAATCTTTCCTTGTTCAAATCAGGTGCGTTGGAACTTGCTGAAGGTTTTTTGCAACTGACGCAATTGGTCGATACGCGCATCGTAACGGGCCTGCTGCAGACTGCCGAGTTTTTGCAATGAACTGGCGTTACTGAGTAAGCCAATCGCCTGGTCCAGGCGGCCAGCCAAAGCCAGGCTTTCTGCTCGGGCGGAAAGCTCCTCATCACGCAACCCTTGCGCGGCACTGGCCTGAGCCAGCAAATCCCAACCGTTCGGATCGTTTGGATGGGCGAACGTATAGCGGTTAAGAATTTTTGAAGCTTGCGCCGGTTGGTTGCCCTCAACATAGGCGTTTGCCAGGTTGAGCAGCAGCACCGGATTATTACTTTGCGCTGCGTTGACGGCCTGTAGGCGGGCAATGGCCTGCGTGGCTTTATTCTGGCCAAGATCGATATCGGTCAACAGATCCAGCAGCCAGACATTTTGCGGGTCCTGTGCCAGCAGCGGCTGGATGATGTTGCGGGCTTCATCGTACTTCTTCGCTTCGTAGTACAGGATCGCCCGGCCATATTTCGCGGCCAGCTGTTCGCGCACGTTACCCTTGCTGTACGCATCAAGCACGTCTTCGGTCAGGCCGTAGCCCTCCGAGCTGTACATACCAAGCGTACGCACCCTGGCCAGCAGGTAGTCCTGGCTGGATTGCACAATTTGACGCGGCATCTGGTTGGCACGGTTACGCGCATCCGCAAGACGGCTATCAGGCAGGGGATGAGTTAACAGCATTTCCGGCGGTTTAGAGGCGTAGCGGGATTGATCGGCCAACTTCTGCAGGAAATCAGGCATGGCTTCGGGATCGAACCCGGCTCGCTTCAGCACTTGAATACCGATACGGTCGGCTTCCTGTTCATTGGCTTGGGTGAAACTGATAATCCCTTGCTGTGTTCCTGCCAGCGTACCGCTTAGCGCCGCCATACCCATAGTCGGGTTGGCCATCGCCAGCAAAATAGACCCCAGTGCACCAACCCAGGTCAGTGGAGCATTGCGCTGCTGGTCTTCCATCGCCCGGGCCAGGTGGCGCTGGGTTACGTGAGAGATTTCGTGTGCCAGCACCGAGGCCAGTTGGCTTTCGTTGCTGGTTTCACGAAACAGTGCCGAATGCAGCACCACGTTACCGCCAAAGAAGGCAAAGGCGTTTATCTCGTCGTTGCGTACCAGAAAGAAATGGAACGGGGTGCGCACGGAGTAGGCACTTGCTACCAGCCGGTTCCCCAACTGGTTGATATACTGGGTTAAAAGGGGGTCGTTGATTAATGGGGCGCTGGCACGCAATTGGCGCACATAAAAATCACCCATCGTCAGTTCCTGGCCGATGCTCAGAGTGCCACCTGCGGTGGTGCCCATGTCCGGCAACTGGTCCTGCGTTTGTGCATTTACCTGTACCAGCGATGAGGCGCCAAGCGAACCGAGCAACAGTACTGCTAACGCTGTTTTAGTCAACCGGGTGGTCATAGTTAGGTCATTCCCTCAAAGTAAGTCATCAACTTTACCCGTCGTCTTTCAAGCGGCAACTTGAAATCTATAGCGTATAAGACGTCAGCATCAGATAAGAGTTCTTCTTCCGTGCCAGACTCTCCAGTACAATCAGCGCGAAAGTGCGT
The DNA here is from genome assembly GCF_050632285.1 of Serratia sp. L9. Taxonomy (NCBI): domain Bacteria; kingdom Pseudomonadati; phylum Pseudomonadota; class Gammaproteobacteria; order Enterobacterales; family Yersiniaceae; genus Serratia; species Serratia sp. L9. Next base: position 2,661,374 of record NZ_CP192591.1, read on the forward strand.
TGGCTCACAAAAATGCCCTTTCAGGGGCTGTGCATCTGATTGGCTTGACGCCATCACATCATAGCCAGCCGCAACCCGCAATAAAACGTTTATACGGCGCGAAATTGTGTCAAAACCAAGAACCATGTCATACCTGCTGGGCCGCACAGGGACAGGCGAACCTCACTCTCATTGATGGAATAAGGAGCAATCTCTGATGTTGGAGATGTTATTACAGTGGTACCGACGTCGCTTCACCGATCCGCAGGCTATTGCGCTTCTGGTGATCCTGGTTGCCGGGTTCTGCATTCTCTATTTTCTGCACGGCATCCTCACCCCGCTGTTGGTGGCGATGGTACTTGCCTATCTGCTGGAGTGGCCTACCGCGCGCCTGCAGCGCTTGGGATGTTCACGCACCTGGGCGGCGAGCGTTGTGCTGATCCTGTTTGGTGGCATTACGCTGCTGCTGGTGTTTGTGGTCGCACCAACCGCCTGGCAGCAGGGCATCAATCTGATGACGGATTTACCGGGCATGCTCAATCAGTTCTACAACTATGCCGCCACATTACCCAATCGCTACCCGGCGCTGGTGGATGCCGGCATCATAGATATGATGGCGGAGAACCTGCGTGGTCGGCTGTCTGGCATGGGGGAATCGGTGGTGAAGTTCTCGCTGGCCTCTCTGGTCGGGTTGCTGACGTTGGCCATTTATCTGATCCTGGTGCCCCTGATGGCGTTCTTCCTGCTGAAGGATAAAGAGCAGATGCTCAATGCGGTGCGCCGCGTGTTGCCGCGTAACCGGGGATTGGCAGGGCAGGTTTGGATCGAGATGAACCAGCAGATCACCAATTATATTCGCGGCAAGGTATTGGAGATGGTGATCGTCGGGGTGGCAACCTACCTGGTGTTCTTCATCCTGGATATGCGCTATTCCCTGTTACTGGCGGTGCTGGTCGGTTTCTCGGTATTGATCCCTTACATCGGTGCAGTGCTGGTGACGATCCCGGTGGTGGTGGTGGCGATGTTCCAGTGGGGGATCGGCACCGATTTCTGGACGCTGATTATCGCTTACCTGGTGGTGCAAGGATTGGACGGTAACCTGCTGGTGCCAATCCTGTTCTCGGAGGCGGTCAACCTTCATCCGTTGGTGATTATCCTTTCGGTGATTATTTTCGGTGGGCTGTGGGGATTCTGGGGCGTGTTCTTTGCTATCCCACTAGCCACGTTGGTGAAAGCGGTGATCCATGCCTGGCCAGATGAAATGCTCGTCGATGTGGATGAAGAAATGAAATAAGCCTGAGAAGGAAGCGCAGCAACCCAGGCTGCTGCGCTTTATACTCTTCACCTTTCAAGCTGCAGCATTGTTACCTGCACCCGCTTACCCCAGCCACTTACCAAAGTAAGCGCCAGGGGATAAGCGGGCTGGTGCCTGGCTGCAATTTGAAATTCATAGGGTATAGATACTTACTGCTTGAGGTAAGCCAAAACAATGTCGTGATGATTGGTGGTTTTGAAATCATCAAACACTTTCTCAACCTTGCCGTTAGCATCAATCAGGAAGCTGATGCGGTGGATGCCATCATAGGTTTTACCCATGAAGGTTTTCTCACCCCAAACGCCAAATGCCTGCGCTACCTGATGATCCTCATCAGATAACAGCGTGAAGTTGAGCAACTCTTTCTCAGCAAAACGCGACAGTTTCTCTGGTTTATCGGTGCTGATGCCTAACACTTCGACACCCGCTTTTTTCAATTCATCCATGTTATCCCGTAACCCACAGGCTTGTACGGTACAACCTGGGGTCATGGCTTTGGGATAAAAGTAAACAAGTACTCGCTGTCCCTGGAAGTCGGCCAAATTAATTTCCTCGCCATCCTGGTCAAGCAAACTAAATTTCGGCGCTGTATCACCGGCTTTCAATGGGCTCATAACTACTCTCCATACTTTCTCATCATGCTACGGATAGTTCACAACGCTAATACTGCCTTGTGCATTCAATTCTGTACATAGGCGATAAAAAGCTTGTTCAATATTTGATGCATCCCGATCGCCTGAGCTGTGTGCGGTGATCTGAATAAATAACTGGGGAGGGAGGTCCCCTTCCGCCGGTTGTGTGCGTGATACCAATTCAGCAATGTTCATCTGGCTGGAGTCAAACAGGCCGGTAAAGCGCTCAATGATGTGCGGGGAGTCTTTTACTTCGACCTGCACCCAAACTGTAGCTGGCATTGGCGGCCTTTCTTGCGAGTTTGTGCGTTTCATCACAATCAATAAGTCCAGCTCGGCGCCTTTTTGCGGCAAAGTGGATTCAATCAGGGTAATCGCGTTCCAGCTGCCTGAAAGCAGCATGATGAAGGTGAACTCTTCACCCAGCATGGCCAGACGGCTATCTTCGATATTGCACCCGCAGCTACTGACGTGGCGGGTGATGGTGTTGACGATACCGGGGCGATCGGCGCCCAGTGCGGTAATCACAAGATAGTGTTCATCAGGCTTAGGCAAAATGCAGCTTCCTGTCGTGCTCAATGGGGTTACCATGGTAAACACAAAAAAACCGCCTGCCAAGCGCTTACAACACGTTGTTTGCTTGCTTTTGGATAGGCGACGAAAGTACCATGAATGACTTGTTTGTAGAGGGGACGGCCAATGTTTACGGGAAGTATTGTTGCACTGGTTACGCCGATGGACGACAAAGGTGCTGTCGATCGTGCGAGCCTAAAAAAACTGATTGATTATCATGTAGCCAGTGGGACTGCGGCTATTGTCTCCGTAGGGACTACCGGAGAGTCCGCTACACTAGCCCACGACGAGCATATTGATGTGGTGCTACAGACGCTGGAACTGGCTGCTGGGCGCATTCCGGTGATCGCCGGAACCGGTGCCAATGCCACCAGCGAAGCGATTTCGCTGACTCAGCGCTTCAGCAATACGGGGGTAGTGGGTTGCCTGACGGTAACGCCTTACTACAACAGGCCGACTCAGGATGGCCTGTATCAGCATTTCAAAGCTATTGCTGAAAGCACCGATTTGCCGCAGATCCTCTATAACGTGCCTTCGCGTACCGGCTGTGACATGCTGCCGCCTACCATCGCGCGTTTGGCCAAAATCAAGAATATTGTTGCCGTTAAAGAGGCGACAGGGAACTTAAGTCGTGTTAGCCAGATCCAAGTGCTGGTTGATGATGAAGACTTCATTCTTCTGAGCGGCGATGACGCCAGTGGTCTGGACTTTATGCAACTGGGTGGCAAAGGGGTGATTTCCGTGACGGCCAACGTGGCAGCACGTGAAATGGCCGAGCTTTGTCGCCTGGCGGCGCAGGGCAACTTTGCTGAAGCCCGCCGTCTGAATCAGCGCTTGATGCCTTTGCATCAAGATTTGTTTGTAGAAGCAAACCCAATTCCGGTGAAATGGGCCTGTAAGGCATTGGGATTGATGGCAACTGATACAATGCGTCTGCCTATGACGCCGTTGACCGACGCTGCCCGTCCTGTCGTGGAGCGTGCGCTGAAAAGCGCCGGTTTGCTGTAACTCTTAGGGAAATTTAATGGCTTATTCATTGCAAAAGTCGACGGTAGCTACAGTCGTGGGATTAGCGTTGGTGATGACGCTGGCGGCCTGTTCCACCGATCAGCGCTACAAACGCCAGGTCAGCGGCGATGAGGCATATCTTGATGCCGCACCGCTAAAACCGATGAGCGCGCCGTCCGGCCTGATCCTGCCGGTACAAACTGGTAATTATGAAGTTCCGGCAAGTGCGCAGAAAGGCGCTGTTGGCAAGCAACTGGATATCCGGCCTCCGGTACAGCCGTTGGCTCTGCTGAGCGGTTCTCGCGGCCAATACGCCGGTGACAGCGGCACGCTGCTGTTGGAAAACAGCCCACAGAACCAGAACCTGTGGTCACGCGTAGTCAGCCAACTGCAGGCGAAAAACATGACGATCGCCTCGCGCGATGAAGCTAAGCAGACTCTGACTACCGACTGGGTGAAGTGGAACCGTCTGGACGAAGACAACCAGTACGAAGGCCGCTACCAGATAAGCGTACAGCAGCAGGGTTACCAGCAGGCGCTGGTGGTGAAAACCCTCGAATTGCGTCAGCAAGGACAAACCGAGAAGGTGACCGATCCGTCTGATATTCAGCGTTACAACGGTATGATGATGAACTCCATCGTTGAAGGGCTGGATAAGCAGGACAACCTGGCCAACAGCCAATCCGCCAACCGTATTGGCGCACTGGATGTTCAAAGTGGCGCGGATGACACTGGCTTGCCGATGCTGATCGTGCGTGCTCCTTACACGGTAGTGTGGGATCGCTTGCCACCGGCACTGGAAAAACTGGGGATGAAAGTGGGTGACCGCAGCCGTCCGCAGGGCACCGTAGCTGTTACCTATAAATCCCTGAGCAGCAGCGATTGGGATGCACTGGGTGCGAAAGACCCTGAACTGAAAGAAGGGGATTACAAACTGCAGGTCGGTGATTTGAATAACCGTACCAGTTTGCAATTCATCGACTCCAAAGGCAAACCGTTGACCCAGTCGCAAAACGATGCGCTGGTGGCGGTATTCCAGACGGCTTTCAGTAAAACCAGCGTTAAATAATCAACATCAAAGGGGCTACGGCCCCTTTTTGTTTTATTGATACGGTATCGTTTGCGTCGCGAATTTGGCACAATAGCCACCCGCACGCCAAAGAATTTATCAGGTCAATTCTATACCCGGTAGGGTGCAGGCCGAAGCGCATCACGCTGCCGCCTGCAGGCCGGAAGGTATAACCTTATTGGAGTAAGTAAGATGCAAAAGCTAGCTGAGTTGTATCGTGGAAAAGCCAAAACCGTCTACACCACCGAAAACCCGGATCTGCTGGTGCTGGAATTCCGCAACGATACGTCAGCACTGGATGGTCAGCGCATTGAGCAGTTTGATCGCAAAGGGATGGTGAACAACAAGTTCAACCATTTCATTATGAGCAAGCTGGAAGAGGCGGGTATCCCGACGCAGATGGAACGCCTGCTGTCAGACACCGAAGTGCTGGTGAAAAAACTGGATATGGTGCCAGTTGAGTGTGTGATCCGTAACCGCGCCGCCGGTTCGCTGGTAAAGCGCCTGGGTATCGAAGAAGGCCTGCCGCTCAATCCTCCGCTGTTTGATCTGTTCCTGAAAAACGATGCAATGCACGACCCAATGGTCAACGAATCCTACTGTGAGACATTTGGTTGGGTGAACAAAACTCATCTGGCGCGCATGCGTGAACTGAGTTACAAGGCCAACGAAGTGCTGAGCAAACTGTTTGACGATGCTGGTCTGATCCTGGTGGACTTCAAGTTGGAGTTCGGTCTGTTCAAGGGTGAAGTGGTGCTGGGTGATGAGTTCTCCCCGGACGGTAGCCGCCTGTGGGATAAAAACACCCTGGATAAAATGGATAAGGATCGTTTCCGCCAAAGCCTGGGCGGCCTGATCGAAGCTTACGAAGAAGTTGCCCGCCGTATCGGCGTGAAGCTGGACTGACTTAACCGTAACGCCGTTTAAGCAATTCCCTCTCCAGGCTGGAGAGGGAAAAGCATCAAACCACAACCCTCACCTGTTATTCTCCACGCTTTCCAGAAAATTACTGCATTTTCTCTGCCGCCAACCTCTTATAATGGTAATTAGTGGGCGAGTTTCCTACGATTATTAAAAATCTACTCTGGAGTTTATCTATGCGTTGGCAAGGGCGTCGGGAAAGTGACAATGTTGAGGATCGTCGCGGGCAGTCTTCCGGTCTTGGCGGCGGTGGCGGTGGGTTCCGCCCACCGATCGGCGGCAAGGGCGGCCTGATTATTCTGGTGGTGGTTTTGGTTGCCGGTTACTACGGTGTCGATCTCACCCCGTTGCTCAACGGTGGCGATGTGGCACCGCAAACTCAGCAGCAAAGCGCCAGTATCAGCCCGAAAGATGACGAACTGGCCAAATTTACCTCGGTGGTGTTGGCTTCGACCGAAGATAACTGGCAGGGGATCTTCCAGCAGATGGGCAAAAACTATCAGGATCCCAAGTTGGTGATGTACCGAGGTGCAACGCGTACCGGTTGTGGCACCGGCCAATCGGTGATGGGGCCATTTTATTGCCCGGCGGATGGCACGGTCTATATCGATCTCTCTTTCTATCAGGATATGAAAACCAAAATGGGGGCTGGCGGTGATTTCGCCCAGGCCTATGTGGTGGCACACGAAGTGGGGCACCATGTTCAGAACCTGCTGGGCATTGAGCGCAAGGTTCGTCAGATGCAGCAAGGAGCAAGCCAAGTGGATGTAAACCGCCTCTCGGTCAAAATGGAGCTGCAAGCCGACTGTTTTGCTGGCGTTTGGGGTCACTATGCCGAGAAACAGCAAATGTTGGAAGCTGGCGATCTGCAGGCGGCGCTGAATGCCGCACAAGCGATTGGCGACGACCGCTTACAGCAACAAAGCCAGGGGCGGGTAGTGCCAGACAGCTTTACGCACGGCACCTCACAGCAGCGTTATACCTGGTTCAAACAAGGGTTTGACAGCGGCGATCCGAATACCTGCAACACCTTTGCTTCCCGCTAATTTATCCTGGTGCCGGAGCTTAAGCCCGGCACTCTTCTTTCAGGTCTGAACTCCAATGTTACAAGCAATGCAACTACGCATGCAGCAGCAGGGTATCCGGCGGCTGTTGGTGATTAGCGGTGAGGCTCAATGGTGCCGGGATCAGGCGCAGCAATTGCTAACCTGTTTGCCAGGGGATTCTCCTTGGGTGGGAGGCTGCGCTCCTGCGGGGCATCAGGCATTGGCGAGCAGCGGGGTCAAAACCTTGCTGGGGCAGGAGCGGCTGCATGCGGTTTTTGATGCGGCAGAAGGGTTGGATGTGGAAGCCTTGGCGCAACTGTGCGGCACTTTACGAGCGGGAAGTTGGCTATTACTGCTGGTACCGCCCTGGCAACATTGGGCACAGCGACCAGATAACGACAGCCTGCGTTGGAGTGATTGCCCTGAGCCGATCGCTACACCCCATTTTATCCATCATCTGCAACAACAATTGCTGGCGGACAGTGAAGTATCCGTTTGGCGGCAGGGTGAGCCACTGAGCCTGGCGCCTTTACCCGTGCGCTCAGATTGGTCTGCGCCCCAAGGCAACCCAAGTGCTGAACAGCAGGTTATTTTGACCCGGTTGCTTCAGGCTGAATCGGGTATCTGGGTATTAACGGCAGCGCGTGGGCGGGGAAATCCAGCCTGGCAGGCATGCTGATGGCACAGAGCCCGTTAACCTGCTGGATCACCGGCCCGAGCCGAGCCACGACCGATGTGGCCAGCGAATGGGCACAAGGGCGGGCACAATTCTGGGCCCCTGATGCCTTGCTGCAATATTGTGCCGAACAGGGCATTGGTGAGGTTGGCTGGTTGCTGGTGGATGAAGCCGCAGCCATCCCTGGCCCGCTATTGCAACAACTGATTGGCTATTTCCCTCGTGTGTTGCTTACTACCACGGTGCAAGGATATGAAGGGACCGGCCGAGGTTTTTTGCTGAAATTCTGCGCCTCCTTGCCACAATGGCAGCCGCTAAGTCTGCAACAGCCCATGCGCTGGGCAGCAGGGGACGCGCTGGAGCGGGTTATCGATAATGCCTTGTTGTTCAACGAAGAGCCAGTATGGTCAGCGGCCAATCAAAGCTTAACTATTACCCCGGCCAAACAGGCGGAACTCTGTGTTGAACCGCAGCGGTTACGGCGTTTCTACGCTTTGCTCTGTAGCGCACATTACCGCACCTCCCCACTGGATTTACGCCGCCTGATGGATGCCCCGGGCATGCATTTTAGTGCCGCATCTTTGGGGGACGATGTGGTTGGGGCGCTATGGCTGGTCGATGAAGGCGGCTTGGCGGCTGAACTTGCCCATGAAGTCTGGGCGGGGCGAAGAAGGCCACGCGGCAATCTGGTGGCACAATCCCTGGCGGCGCATAGCGGGCAATGGTGGGCACCCACGCTGTATTCACGCCGCATTACCCGGATCGCGGTCTTACCGGAACTGCGCCAGCAAGGGATAGCCAGCCGGTTAATTGAGCAGCAAAAGCAGTGCTCGCAGGGGCTGGATTTCCTGTCCGTCAGTTTTGGCTATACCGAGCCATTGTGGCGTTTCTGGCAGTCTTGCGGCTTCACGCTGGTGCGAGTCGGTAATAAACCCGAGGCCAGCAGTGGCTGCTATACCGCGATGGCGCTGTTACCGTTCAGCGAGCAAGGGGCGGCACTGTGCCATGCGGCGCATAAACATCTGGCACGTGATTGGCGCTGGTTACGACAGCGTAGCGATCTGCCCCTGGAGATCGCGGATGATGACGGCGATCCCGTATTCAATGAGGAAGACTGGCGTGAACTGGCCGGTTTTGCTTTTGCCCACCGTCCATTGGAGGCCAGCCTGGGGGCGTTGCAGCGCCTGCTGCTAGCCACCGAATTACCTTGTGAAGCGCTACGTGGCCATCTGCAGCACCAGCAGACGATAGCGCAAAGCGTTACTCGGTATGGCTTGAGTGGCCAGAAGGCGTTGCTGCGCCGTTGGCGGCAAGAGGCTGCGCAGGCTCTGGAGCATCTTGATCAGCAGCATTGCCGCTACTGGCATCAGTGGTCTCAGTCGTTGCAATAAATGGAAAGAGTTGTTCAATAAAACCCGATTTTCCTGATTTCTCCGCGGCGTATAGTAAACGACAGACGCCGGCAAAGCCCCGGAGTGTTTTAACCTGAGGAGCCACCATGAAACATGAGCATTTTGTTGTCCAAAGCCCTGCAACACCGGCAGAGCAACTGATCTTGTTATTTCATGGCGTAGGAGATAACCCGGTGGCGATGGGGGAGATCGGCAGTTACTTCGCCAAAGAATTCCCTCAGGCCTTGGTAGTGAGCATCGGCGGCCCATTCGCTTTCGGAAATGGCAATGGCCGCCAGTGGTTCTCGGTGCAGGGGATCACGGAAGATAATCGCGTGCAACGCATTGCCGAGGTGATGCCAAAATTTGTTGAAACCGTGCGTTATTGGCAGCAGCAGAGTGGCGTAGGCTATGCGGCGACTGCATTGGTCGGTTTTTCGCAGGGTTCGATCATGTCGTTGGAAGGCCTCAAGGCAGAACCCAAACTGGCTGGGCGGGTCGTGGCTTTTAGCGGCCGCTTTGCCCAATTACCGGAGACCCATTTTGGTGAAAGCGTGATTCACTTTATTCATGGAGAGACGGACGCCGTGATTGCGCTTGAACATGCCCAAGCGGCTGCAGAGCGTTTACAAGCCATTGGCGGCGACGTGACGATAGACGTTGAGGAAGGCGTAGGGCATGCCATTAATGCAGGCATGATGCACAATGCTCTGGAACGCTTGCATTACTACGTGCCGCAGCGCTATTGGGAAGAGACGATGTGATCGCTTTAACCTAAAAGACAGGGCGCCAATGCGCCCTGAGGTTACTTTTTCTTTGGCCAGTCGTCTTCGTCGTCCCACTTGGCGTTATTGTCGCGGTGCGGCGGCAATTCCGGTTTATTAGCCAGGAATTTTTTGTGATCCAGACGGCGTAACTCTTTGATGCCATTGAGGACAATGCCGACCAGTATCACCAGGATAATCCACCAGTAGTCAGCTAACCATTGCATGTTTACACCTTTCCTTCTGGGCGTATAAAACGCGTGAATATTGATGGCAAATGGCTTTCCAGCCATTGAGCACCAGCAACGTCCTTATCACGCCAGGCTGCCAGCAGCAGCGCGGGCGTTAATAAATGTTCGGCTTCCAGGGCCAGAGGACGATAGCTCAGATGCCAGGGTTCGACAGCAACACCGCCTTGATCTTCGGTAAACGGGCGATAAAAGCCGAACTCTGCCATATGTGCAGTCATCCACTGATTCAATGGGTAGAAATAGCCGCCTTCCTCATATTCCCAAGGTTCCAACTGCAGCTTCTGCCCTTCCGGCAGCAGTGAGGGATCGTACACATCCAGATCGCTGCCCCAGTGATGGCGGCTGGCACCAGGCAGCGCTGACCAACGCAAAATGGCTTCGCAACGTTCGGCGGCAGACAGTTCGAGCACGTCTATCGGCTGACTGTCTTGGTCTAATACTGGCCTCTCACCGCAAAACTTGCCATTCCAGATCGCCAGTTGCCGATCGAAATCACGAAAGGTACTGGCCGGTTGCAGATCAAAGCCAGCGGCTTTTGCTGCCTGCTGCATGGCTTGGAAAGCGGCTACAGCGGCGGGTTGCAACCGATGATTGCCGCTGAGCACCGCCAGATGCTCCGTTGAGCGCCCGGTGAGCATTTCTGCGCTGATCATGCGACCAATTGCTCCATGATACGTTGATACATGCGGCTCAGTAATTGCAGATCGGCCGCATGCACACACTCATTCACTTTGTGGATGGTGGCATTAACCGGGCCCAGTTCAACCACTTGCGCTCCCATCTGGGCGATGAAACGGCCATCAGAGGTGCCGCCCGTGGTGAGCAATTGCGGTGTCACTTCTGTGTAGTGTTCAACTGCATTAACCACGGCATCGACCAGCGCACCACGGGCGGTCAGGAATGGCTGGCCCGATAACCACCAGTCGAGGCTGTAGTTCAGTTGGTGGCGATCCAGCAGTTCCTGCACACGCTGCCTGATTAGCGTATCAGTGAGTTCGGTGCTGAAACGGAAGTTGAACTGCACAAACATTTCACCAGGGATCACGTTATTGCTGCCGGTACCGGCTTGCACATTCGCTATTTGCATGCTGGTTGGCGGGAAGAATTCGTTGCCCCGATCCCATTCAATCGCGATCAGTTCATTTAGCGCAGGCAGCGCGCGATGAACCGGGTTATCTGCCAGATGCGGATAAGCGACGTGCCCTTGAATACCGTGGATGCGCAGGTTGGCGGTAATAGAGCCACGGCGGCCATTTTTCACCACATCCCCAACGCGTTCGGTGCTGGAAGGCTCACCCACCAGGCAATAATCAAGGCGCTCGTTGCGCGCCATTAATGCTTCCACCACTTTTACTGTGCCATGGGTGGCGCTGGCCTCTTCATCAGAGGTGATCAAAAAAGCCAGTCGGCCCTGATGGTTGGGGTTAGCCGCGACAAAGCGCTCGGCGGCGACCACCATCGCGGCCAGTGAACCTTTCATATCGGCTGCGCCACGCCCGTAGAGCATGCCATCGCGGATAGCGGGCTCAAACGGAGGGTTATCCCAATTTTTTCATCACCGGTAGGCACTACATCGGTGTGGCCTGCAAATGCCAGCGTCGGGCCTTGGCCCCGCCAGGCCCAGAAATTTTGTGTATCGCCAAAATTCATCGGTTCGATGGTAAAGCCAATCGCTTTCAGGCGGGCAATCATGATCTCCTGGCAGCCTTCGTCATGCGGGCTGAGGGAAGGGCGCTTGATTAACTGTTGCGCCAGTTCAATAACAGGGCAAATCATGATTTAACCTCGGAGATAAATTGCTGATAGCTTTCGGTGCTGAACCCCAGCAGAGCATGGCCCTTACCGTCATCGAGCAGTGGGCGTTTGATGATGGCCGGTTGCTCCAGCATCAAGGCAATGGCGGCATCGGCGTTATCACAGGCATTGCGCTGCGCTTCATCCAGCTTGCGCCAGGTGGTGCCACGGGTATTTAGCAGCGGCTGCCAACCCAGGCGTTCAACAAAATCACGCAGTTGCTGTTCGTTCAGCCCGTCTGCACGATAGTCGTGGAATTGATAAGCTACCCCTTGCTCTTCCAGCCAGCGGCGTGCTTTTTTGATGGTGTCACAATTTTTGATGCCATAGAGCTTAAACAAACTTTTTGAGTCCATATTTACCATAAGAAAGTGCTACCTATATCTTCGAATCAGTACGGAAAAGCAAGCTAGTGGTGATGGCTTAGACCGTCAGGAGGCTATGCTACTGGATTATGTGAAAGATAATGCGGTAAAACTAGGCTTAGATCCAGACAACTATGAGTTCATCGTTGACCGGGGGAGCCTGCGTTTAAAGGCCAGCAAATGGAAAACACCTCTGGTTTAGGCAAGTTTTTTACTCGCTTGATAGAGGGGAAGATAAAGCCCGAGCCTGTCCATAATTCTGTGTAACTGCCAGCGTATTAAAGGTGCTCGTTTAGACGGTCACCAAACTCGATAATAAAGCGGCTCATCGCCAACTGTAGTGGTTCGGTCATTCAGGACATCTCTAAAACCTGTTAATGTTAAAACAGTGAATATGAGGTGATACATGCTCAAAACTCGGCGAACCAAACGCACATTCTCCCCAGAGTTTAAACTTGAAGCTATCGAGCAAGTCGTTAAATATCAGCGCGATGTTCGAGAGGTTGCTCAATCACTTGAACTCAATCCTGACCATCTGCGTAAATGGATACGGCTTTATCAACAAGAACTCCGCGGCATTGAGCCGATGGGGAACGCTATTACCCCCGAACAGCGGGAAATTCAGCAGCTTAAAGTGCAGATAAAGCGCCTTGAGATGGAAAAAGAAATACTAAAGCAGGCTGCCGTGTTGATGAGCGAAATCCCCGGAAAATCTGTCCGCTAATCACACGGCTAAAGGTGAAATGGCCGATAGTGACACTCTGCCGTTTGCTGGGGGTTCATCGCAGCGTTTATTATGCTTATGTAAGACGTCCCCTTGATGCTCGTAGAGTGGAGTTACGTAGCCGACTGAGAGCATTTCATGCACTCAGTCGTGGTGCGGCAGGCAGCCGTACACTTAGCCAAATGTTGCGCCAGAGTGGATGTGATGTAGGTCGATGGTTGGCGCGACGCTTGATGACAGAGTGCGGCCTGACAAGCTGTCAACCGCGTAAACACCATTACCGAATAAACGATAATAACAGTCCTGCATTACCCAACATATTGGGTCGCAGATTTACCCCTTCAGCCCCTAATCGCGTGTGGTGTGGCGATATCAGTTTTGTTCGTTTACAGGATAAATGGTGTTATCTCGCTTTGGTTGTGGATTTATATGCACGCCGGATTGTGGGGTCAGCTCTGTCATTAACAGCTGACGCTGACCTGGTGTGTAGGGCTTTACGTAATGCATTGGAAACTCGCCCTCGCAATGGTCGTCTGCTTTTTCATTCAGATCAAGGCAGTCAATATAAAAGCAATAAATATAGAAGGTTACTCTGGCTATATGGGGTAATGCAAAGCATGAGTCGCAGAGGGAATTGCCTGGATAATTCACCAATGGAAAGGGTATTTCGTAGTCTAAAAAGTGAGTGGTTGCCAAAGGGAGGCTATGTTGATTTTGGCAATGCGATACGTGATATCAGCAATTGGATAAACGGTTATTACAACGTTTTTCGTCCTCATACGCATAACGGGGGTATACCCCCTTGTGCGTATGAAGAACAGTGGAGACAGGTTATCCCGGTGTCCTAATTTTGTGATCCACTACAGCCTGGCGTATGCTCATCGTAAACTGTGCCGTCAGATAGCTGACGAGCTCACGCTTTATCGCTGGTTTTAAAGCTTTTTTCGATAACATCTTTGAGTGCCCGGCACTCTAGACTCAGCTCGGCAAACATCTGTTTCAGCCGTCGGCTTTCGTCTTCAAGATCTTTCATCTTTTTGATATCAGACGCTTCCATACCACCAAATTTCGCTTTCCAATTGTAGTACGAGGCCTCAGATATCCCTGCTTCACGGCAGACATCGTCCGGCTTCAACGGACTTCAAAACGGCGATGATCTGGTGTTCGGTGAATCGAGCTTTGCGCATAGCGATCTCCTCAATGGGACATAATCAGTATGTCGGAAGATCTCTAAAAGTGAATGGTTCGTTTTGCCGGGATACTTACATCGCCACCAGAGGTAAAAGATTGAAGTAAATAGGATTTATTGCAATGGCACATTGCAAAATCGAGTCGTTACAGCATCAGAAATGATAGGGTTTTCTAATTAACGCCGATAAGGATTTACATTAAATAAGTATTCTTTTTTCAAAAAGAACAAATAACTGCGGGAGTGAAAAAGTTTGCACTGAGGTTAGCCAGGAATACCCGCCGATATGCCCAATCAGCCAATCCGATCCAAATCCGCCGCATATTGGCGAATAGCGCGTTGATAGGTGCTGATCTCCGTATGGGCCGAGGTTTCAGCCAACAGAATCAGCAAGTCTGCCACCGCCTGCTTGGTTTCCCCTAGGTTATAGAGCGTCATGGCGCGAAACAAAGTGATCTCTTTTGCTTGAGGGAATTCGTTTAGGCCGCTATCGAAGGCGTCCAGCGATTTCTGATATTCCCCCAACGCTCGGTATGTGCTTCCTAGCCCGAGCCAGGCTTCCTGGCGAAGCGGTGGCGGCAGGTCATGCTGTAAAGCGGCAAGGTAGCAGGGGATAGCCTGTTGTTCAAAACCCTGCACATCGTACAGGCAGGCCAGTTGGTAATGTAGCCTGGCATCAAGCGGAGCCTGTTCCAGCATTTGCTGGGCAATTTCAGTGGCCTCCGGGTAGCGGCCCTGCTTTTTTAATTGTTCGATCTGCAACACCAGCGACATAATTTTCCCTTTCAATGCGCTTTTCCAATCCTGTTGCACGCTACTACTTAGGAAGGAATTGCACAAGGGAAGTTAAAAATCTGGTAGCTTTCTGATATATCAGAAAATGTGCGCCATCCCCTGTTTCTGCGGCTGGCATCGTTCCCAAAATGCTTCACTTGGTCAAAAAATGGGCGTAGAATGCAAGTGTCCAATTAATGAGGAATGGAAGTATTATGGTTGATATGGAGCTACAAAACTGGAAAAAATTCATCGATGAGATGTTAGGTAACTAACACCGCGTTGGGTTTAACACAAGGCCGATCAGTTTGTTTGTATTTAAAGCACCTTGGGTAAAAAAGTTTAGTTTATAGCAAAGCAGCATCGGTTTCCCGAGGCTGCTTTTTTTGCGCCCATTATTCGTCGTGTTTATCCGCCGGTAACGCGCTTGCCTGTTTGCCAGGGAAGCGACGGCGCACTAACACAAAGAACAGCGGTACAAAGAAAATCGCCAAAATGGTGGCAGAGATCATGCCGCCCATTACCCCGGTGCCTACCGCATGCTGGCTGCCAGAACCGGCTCCAGAGCTGATTGCCATTGGCAGAACACCGAAGATAAAGGCCAGTGAGGTCATCAGGATGGGGCGCAGACGCAGGCGTGAGGCTTCCAGCGTCGCCGCCATCAGATCCTTGCCTTTATTATTGAGCTCGTTTGCGAACTCCACGATCAAAATGGCGTTCTTGGCCGACAAACCGATAATCGTCAATAGCCCAACCTGGAAGTAAACGTCGTTTTCCAGCCCTCGTAGCCAGGTTGCGGCTACCGCGCCGATAACGCCCAAAGGCACGACCAGCATTACCGAGAAGGGTATCGACCAGCTTTCGTACAGAGCCGCCAGACACAGGAATACCACCAATAACGAGATGGCGTAGAGCGCCGGAGCCTGGGAACCGGACAGACGTTCCTGATAGGACATCGCCGTCCATTCCAGACCAAAACCGGTTGGCAACTGGCTGACCAGCTTTTCCATCTCGTTCATTGCGGTACCGGTACTGACGCCGGAAGAGGCTTCACCCACAATTTCTACCGCAGAGCTGCCGTTATAGCGCTCCAGTCGCGGCGAGCCATAATCCCAATGAGAACTGGCAAAGGCGGAGAAGGGCACCATACCACCGCTGCCATTACGCACATACCATTTGTTGATATCTTCCGGCAGCATGCGGAAAGGCGCTGCTGCCTGAACATACAC
Source organism: Serratia sp. L9 (assembly GCF_050632285.1). Taxonomy (NCBI): domain Bacteria; kingdom Pseudomonadati; phylum Pseudomonadota; class Gammaproteobacteria; order Enterobacterales; family Yersiniaceae; genus Serratia; species Serratia sp. L9. Next base: position 2,677,074 of record NZ_CP192591.1, read on the forward strand.
TTTCTTCACCCGGCCACGGTCAACAAAGTCGTTCACGTAAGTGGAGCCCCAGGCGGTGGACAGGGTGTTGTTGATATCACTGATCGACACACCCAATGCCTGGGCTTTACGTTGATCGATATCGATCTGTAGTTGTGGGCTGTCATCCAGGCCATTGTGGCGCACACGCGTCAACTGTGGGTTTTGTCCCGCCAGTTGCAGCAATTGATCGCGTGCTGCCATCAGTTTGCTGTGGCCCAGACCGGCGTGATCTTCCAGTTGCATATCAAAGCCAGAGGAATTACCCAATCCGGTAATGGCGGGGGCTGCTGGCGATCACCCGTGCTTCATTGATACTGCTAAACGCTTTGGTGGCACGATCGATGATATCGAACGAACTGTTAGCTCCTGAGGTTCGCAGATCCCAATCTTTAAGGCGGATAAACATACGAGCGACGTTTTGGCCGTTGCCGCCAGGCCCTGAGCCGATAGTAGAGAATACCGAGAGCACATCTTCTTTCTCTTTGGTCATAAAGTAGCTTTCGACTTTTTCTACCACCTTGGTGGTTTGCTGCAGGGTAGAACCTGCGGGTAGCTGCACCTGAACGGTGAACACGCCGCGGTCTTCCTGTGGCAGAAAAGAGGTTGGCAGTTTGATGAACAGCAGCGCCAAACCCGCAAGCAACAACAGATAAATAATCATGTAGCGCACGCTGTGGTGCAACACCCGGGCCACGCCACGCTCATAGCGCTCGGTATTACGGTTGAACATGCGGTTGAACCAACCAAAGAAACCGCGTTTGCCATGATGATGTCCTTTGGCTATCGGTTTTAGGATGGTGGCGCAAAGTGCCGGGGTAAGGATCATCGCCACCAGCACCGAAAGCACCATGGCAGAAACTATGGTGATCGAGAATTGGCGGTAAATAGCGCCGGTAGTGCCGCCGAAGAAGGCCATCGGGATAAACACCGCAGAAAGCACCAAGGCAATCCCCACCAGCGCGCCCTGGATCTGCGCCATGGATTTGCGTGTGGCGTCGCGTGGAGAGAGGCCTTCTTCGCTCATCACACGTTCGACGTTCTCTACCACCACGATGGCATCATCCACCAATAGGCCGATAGCCAGCACCATAGCGAACATTGTCAGGGTATTAATGCTGTAGCCGAAGGCCGAAAGAATAGCGAAGGTGCCTAACAGCACCACGGGCACGGCGATGGTCGGGATCAGGGTGGCGCGGAAATTCTGCAAGAACAGGTACATGACCAAAAACACCAGCAGAATGGCTTCCATCAGGGTTTTGACCACGTCTTTGATCGAAGCCTTCACGAACGGCGTTGTCTCATAGGCGACCTTCGCTTCCAGCCCGTGCGGGAAGTATTGCGAAAGCTCTTCGATTTTGGCTTTAACCAGCTCATCGGTTTGCAATTCGTTGGCACCGGATGCCAGCTTGATATTCATCCCGGCGGCTTGCATGCCGTTATAGCGGCTGAGGAAATTGTAGTTCTCGCCACCCAGCTCTATGGTGGCGACATCCCCCAGCGTGACCAGCGAGCCATCCTGATTGACGCGCAGCGTGATTTGGCTGAACTGCTCCGGCGTTTGCAACTGGGACTGGGCATTGATCGTGGCGTTTAACGCCTGCTGATCCACCGAAGGTGAACCCCCTAGCTGGCCCACCGCCACCTGGGCGTTTTGCGCGGTGATTGCGCCAACAACATCCTGAGTGGTGAGCTGAAAACTGGTGAGTTTATTGGGGTCGAGCCAGATACGCATTGCGTATTGCGAACCGTAAACGTCCATACTCCCTACGCCGTTGATGCGGCTAAGGGGGTCTTGCAGGTTGGAAACGATGTAATCTGCAATGTCCTGCTTATCCATGCTACCGTCGGTAGAGACGAAAGCCACCATCATCAGCGTGGTATCGCCAGATTTGGATACGGTTACCCCCTGCTGCTGGACCGCCTGCGGCAGGCGTTTTATCGCGGCTTGTAACTTGTTCTGAACCTGCTGCATGGCCTCGTTAGGGTCGGTGCCAGCCTCAAAGGTCAGCGTGACCGAAGCCTGGCCGGTGTTGGTGCTCTGCGACGACATATACATCATGTTGTCGAGGCCGGTCATGTTCTGCTCGATAATCTGGGTGACGGTGTTTTCCAGCGTTTGCGCGGAGGCTCCTGGATAGTTGGCGCTGATACGCACGTTCGGCGGCGCCAGGTTCGGGTATTGTTCCACTGGGAGAGAAAAAATCGCCAACGTCCCCGTAAGGCAAAGAATAATTGCCAGAACCCAGGCAAAAATCGGGCGATCAATAAAAAAATTGGCCATGCGGCATGAACCTCGTTATGACTTGCTCTATCTTTGACAGCATCGGTTATGCTTATTTATCTACTGCCCGGCACGATCCCGGTGCTATTGCACTTTACTCGTGATGCCGAGGGAAAGCGTGGAGAAAAAAGGAGATAATGTAAATAACAGTAGTATAAATGCGTACTTGCAGATGACAGCGCAAGAATGGCGGTGTTATTACTCTGCGGTGAAATAATCAGAAATTATTCCAGAGCAGGAGTTTGCATGGAAATTAACCCGGTATTTGCTCGTCGTCTTTATCTTTGCTGGCTGATCAGCCACAGCGAAAGGCCCAATGTTCCGCGCTTGATGGCGCTTACCGGCTGGCCGCGCCGTACATTGCAAGACGTTTTAAAAGCGTTACCTGGGCTGGGCGTGGAGTTACAGTTTGTTCAGCAAGGCATGCGTAATAATGATGGTTTCTACCAGTTGGAAAACTGGGGGCCACTGAACAAAAGCTGGGTTACCCAGCACCATCAACAGTTGCTGGCGGCCATTGAGTAAATCTTCCCCGGCGTGCCGGGGAAAGATTACTGACTTTTGGATTCCAGATACATCACCGTTGCCGCGACGCGTGAACGCACGTTGAGCTTGCGCAACATGTTACGGATATGCACTTTCACCGTTTCTTCAGAAATATGCAGCTGTGCCGCGACCTGCTTGTTGGACATACCGCGTGCCACTTCCTGCAAGACGTCCAGTTCACGTTCGGTCAGGTCGGCAAAGGGATCGTGCTGCTCGCTGCGTGATAAGAGATAATCCGCCACCGCTTCGCTAATCACATTCTTGCCTTCGGCAGCTTCGCGGATATTCTCCAGCAGCAGTTCGGGTTCACTGTCTTTCAGCAGGTAACCATCGGCACCGGCATCGATCAGAGCATAAACATCGCTGCGAGCATCGGAAACGGTCAGTACGATGATGCGGGCATCCACACCTTCGTCACGCAGGGCTTTCAGCGTATCCAGCCCGGACAGGCCTTTCATGTTCAGATCCAGCAGGATCACGTCTGGTGTCAGTTGCCCGGCCAGGGCTATTGCTTCACCACCGCTGCTGGCTTCGGCTACCACGTTGAAAGTAGGATCCAGGCCAAGCAGCTGTTTTATGCCGCGCCGCATCAGTGGGTGATCGTCAACGATCATTACTCTGTAATTTTTCATCACTATGGTCGTGCTCCCTGTAGCGAGTAAAGCCTCTGCCTGGAAGCGGATAGGCCCCAGGCAGGGGTACTGATTCGTAAAATATAGTTGTAATTAACACCGCAGGCCTGTTTTACAGACCACCGCACCGGCAATAAACGCAAACCAGCCATTAAATAAGGTTGTTGGTTCCATTATGGCGGGAAGGTCAGGCAGATTTCAGTGCCTCCCGCTTTACCGCGCCTGATCTGCAGTGTACCGCCCAGGTGTGTAGCGCGTTCGCTCATAATGGTTAATCCATAATGGCCTTCCGGCTCATCCAGGCTATCGATGCCTGAGCCGTCATCACAAATGGTGATTTCGTTATCCCCTGTCGATGAGACTTCGCAGTGGATAATAATTTCCTCGGCATCGGCGTGTTTAATGGCATTTAACACCGCCTCACGCACGATCTGTAATGCATGAACCTGCTGTTGGGCATTTAAAGCCTGTGAGGCAAGCCGACAGTGTAACTGAATCCGCGCGCTGGTCAGAAGTTTTAATGGTTCCAATACCTGCTGTAGTGCGGCGTTCAGATCGGGATCCTGAATACTCAAACGGAAAGTGGTGAGCAATTCGCGCAGTTGGCGGTAAGCATCGGCCAACGCTCGATCAAAATCATCAATAATTTCGTCTGATTGCGATGAATTCCCCGCTAGCGTGCGTTTCAGCAAGGTTAGCTGGATGCGCAGAAACGTCAGCGCTTGCGCCAATGAATCGTGTAACTCGCGGGCGATGGTGGAGCGCTCTTCCATCAGCAGAAATTGCATATGTTGTTTCTGCGCCCGGTTGAAATAGACGCCACGGCTAAGCATATTGGTCACGCTTTGCATCAGGTGCGGGTTTGGCGGCTGCTTGTCATGCTGCCAACTCAGGCTGCCCAGCGGTTTGTTGTCCTGCAAAATCATCAGCGAATGCCAGGGGAGCTCCGTTATCGGTTCGCCACTGCCCAGTTGCCATTGGCTGAGGCTGTCTTGCACATTCAGCCGGATGCATTGCAATTGCTCGCTCAGCCGTACAATCCGCAGCACTTTCTCGAATGCCCTTTGCTCGAGCTGCCCGGTCCCCAGCGCCTGGGAGCAACTATAAAGGACCTCCAGAGTGCGGTTGGCCTGTTGCAGGCGCTCGGTTTTCTCCTGAACTTTTTGTTCCAACGATTGATAAAACTTAGCTAATTCGCCCGACATAACGGTGAAGGTCTGTGATAACACCCCGAGCTCATTGGGCAATGAAACATCGAGCGGCGGGTGATTAAAATCCCGTTGCTGCATGCGCAGGCTGGCATCCACCAGGCGTTTCAGGGGGGTCACCACTTTGCGTCGCATAAAACGGATGCAGAACAGTACCAGCCCGATGATGGCGATGTAACCCATGACGCTGATCGCCGCCACGATGGTCAACTTCTGTTCAGAATAGCGCTGTAATGCCAGCACAAACTGGTCGATCTGATTGACATAGCTGGCCACGTTGGCCTGATAGTTTTCAGGGTGTCCGGCCAGGATCTGCTTTTCCAGCGCTTGCCAGGAACGGCGCAATGCCAGGTATTTCTGTTTCACATCCTCAGGCACATAAAACCTGTCAAGGTTACTCAGCGCGGGGGCCGTCAGGGATTGTTGATACTGAACCAGATGCCCACGCAACAGATTGGAGTTATTGGCAAGCTCATAGGCCAGGCGATAGCTTTGCATGCGTAGCGATCCGGCGATATTCACCGCTTCAGCGTCGCGCAGGCTCCAGGCCACGGTGGTCAATGCCAATCCCGTGGACAATACCGAGAGTATCACAATACCAATCAGTGCCTTGGCAAGGCTGCGGGTCACTGAGCGTTTTACCAGCAAGTAAGCATCCTTCTTTATTATGAGCAGATCAAATACCCGTTGCCTTGCAGGCAGCAGCGCTATTATCTGCACTGATTACAACTTGGCATCCATAGGGTATATGGGTAATTGGTGCAGCCGAATTTAATTCGGAAATAAAATTATAACTTTTGCAATTAAAATGCACCGCGTTTTTGACCAAACTGCCTGGGCGCGCAGGAATCAATCTTCGTTATATAATCAAGTAAATATCGGTTTGAATAAATAGTGCAGTTAAAACCACCATATGGTTTGTCAGAGATTGATCTGGCGCAAGCAACTATGCGATTTACCCCTTAAGGGTGATTATATACCCCCTAGGGTTCAGCTTATTTTGTCCTTACCCAAAAGGGTAATTTGTGACAAAAAATAATAAAAACTCACTATAATTTTCACACGTGTAACGTGTTTACAACACTAAGGATAACCCGCATGGCCGAATTGTCGCGACGCAGATTGCTCAGCGGACAATGGCGTCATAATTCTGATGCGATCCGTCCCCCGTGGTCGCGTGAAGCTCCTCTCTTTCTTGCTGGTTGTACAAGATGCGAGGCCTGCATCAACGCCTGCGAAACCGGCGTACTGATAAAGGGTAGTGGCGGTTTTCCTGAAATCGATTTCCAGCGTGCTGAATGTACCTTCTGTCGCAAATGTGCAGATGCTTGTGAAGCACCGCTGTTTTACCCGCAGCAACATCAACCCTGGCAGCAAGTGGCAGTATTTGCCGCCCATTGTCTGGCGTTGCAGGGGGTTGAATGCCGCAGTTGCCAGGACAGTTGTGAAACGCAGGCTATCCGTTTTCGACCACGGTTGGGAGGTATCGCCAGGCCAGCACTTGATGCGGCGGCATGCAACGGTTGTGGTGCCTGTGTTGCCGGTTGCCCCGCCTCGGCGATCGTAATAACCCGGAGTGAAAATAATGAATAATGAATGGCATGTAAGTGGGTTGATGGTTCAGGCCCGGCCGGAAAATTTCCCGGCGCTGATCCCAGCGTTGCTGGCAATCCAAGATACGGAAATTCCGGTACAAGACCAACAGCAGGGCAAATTGGTGGTAGTTATGCAGGCGGCACGCTCTCAGGCGTTGCTGGAAAAAATTGAGTCGGCGCGCAATCTGGAAGGCGTTCTGGCAGTGTCGCTGGTTTATCACCAGCAGGATGAGCAAGGTGAGGTAATGCCATGAAACTCAGTCGTCGAGACTTCATGAAAGCTAACGCAGCAGCCGCAGCCGCTGCAGCTGCCGGGTTGACGATCCCAACGGTGGCACAAGCCGTGGTCGGCAGCGGTGACGAAATTAAATGGGACAAAGCGCCTTGCCGTTTCTGCGGTACGGGCTGTGGCGTTCTGGTCGGTACACAAAATGGCCGCATTGTCGCTTCACAAGGCGATCCGGATGCGCCGGTAAACCGTGGTCTTAACTGTATCAAAGGCTACTTCCTGCCAAAAATCATGTACGGCAAAGACCGCCTGACGCAGCCGATGCTGCGCATGAGAAACGGCCAGTATGACAAAGAAGGCGAGTTCACTCCGATCACTTGGGAGAAGGCCTTTGACGTCATGGAAGAGAAGTTTAAAGGGGCACTGAAAGAAAAAGGCCCTGAGGCCGTCGGGATGTTTGGCTCTGGCCAGTGGACGATTTGGGAAGGCTACGCAGCCGCCAAACTGTTCAAGGCGGGCCTGCGTTCCAACAACCTCGATCCAAATGCTCGCCACTGTATGGCCTCTGCGGTAGTGGGTTTCATGCGTACCTTTGGTATGGATGAACCTATGGGTTGCTACGACGATATTGAGCAGGCCGATGCCTTTGTGCTTTGGGGCTCGAATATGGCGGAGATGCACCCGATCCTGTGGTCGCGCATTACCAACCGCCGTCTGGGCAACGACAAGGTTAACGTCTCGGTTCTGTCTACATTTGAACACCGCAGCTTTGAGCTGGCAGATAATGGCATGGTGTTTACGCCGCAGACCGATTTGGCGATCATGAACTATATCGCCAACTATATTATTCAGAACAACGCAGTCGATCAGGACTTCCTCAACCAGCACGTCAATATCCGCAAGGGCGCGACTGATATCGGTTACGGCCTGCGCCCGACACATCCGTTGGAAAAAGCCGCGAAGAATCCGGGCAGCGATGCCTCGGAGCCGATGAGCTTCGAAGATTACAAAGCCTTTGTGGCGGAATACACGCTAGACAAAACCTCCGAAATGAGCGGCGTGTCGAAAGATCAGTTGGAAGCTCTGGCGAAGCTGTATGCCGATCCGAATGTGAAAGTGGTTTCTTACTGGACCATGGGCTTCAACCAGCATACCCGTGGCGTTTGGGCTAATAACCTGTGCTACAACCTGCACTTGCTGACCGGCAAGATCTCCAAGCCAGGCTGTGGGCCGTTCTCGCTGACTGGCCAGCCTTCCGCCTGTGGTACTGCGCGTGAAGTGGGGACTTTTGCTCACCGCTTGCCTGCGGACATGGTGGTTACCAACGAAAAACACCGCCAGATTACCGAGCAGAAATGGCAGTTACCGGCCGGGACAATCCCGGAAAAAGTCGGGCTGCATGCGGTTGCACAAGATCGCGCATTGAAAGACGGCAAACTGAACGCCTACTGGGTGATGTGTAACAACAACATGCAGGCAGGGCCGAATATCAACCAAGAGCGTATGCCTGGTTGGCGCGACCCGCGCAACTTTATCGTGGTTTCCGATCCTTACCCAACGGTGAGCGCGCTGGCGGCAGACCTGATCTTGCCAACGGCCATGTGGGTAGAGAAAGAGGGCGCTTACGGTAACGCTGAACGTCGTACCCAGTTCTGGCGCCAGCAGGTGAAGGCACCGGGTGAAGCCAAATCTGACCTGTGGCAATTGGTGGCGTTTTCCAAACGCTTCAAGGTAGAAGAAGTCTGGCCAGCCGAATTGCTGAACCAGAAGCCGGAATATCGTGGCAAAACCTTGTATGACGTGCTGTTCGCCAACGGCGAAGTGGACAAGTACAAGCTCGACGAGATGCCAGCAGATCAGTTGAACGACGAATCACGTGAGTTCGGCTACTACCTGCAGAAAGGATTGTTTGAAGAATACGCCGGTTTCGGGCGTGGCCATGGTCACGATCTGGCGGCATTCGATATGTATCATCAGGCTCGTGGCCTGCGTTGGCCGGTTGTTGATGGCAAGGAAACGCTGTGGCGTTACCGTGAAGGGACCGATCCCTATGTGAAAGCCGGCGAAAGCGTGCGCTTCTACGGTAAGCCGGATGGCAAGGCGGTGATCTTTGCGTTGCCGTACGAACCAGCGGCGGAAAGCCCGGATCAGGACTATGACCTGTGGCTGTCCACTGGTCGTGTGCTGGAACATTGGCACACCGGTTCCATGACACGCCGGGTGCCGGAACTGCACCGTGCCTTCCCTGAAGGGGTGACGTTTATTCACCCGCTGGATGCCAAGGAACGCAACCTACGCCGTGGTGACAAAGTGAAAGTGGTATCACGCCGTGGCGAAGTGATAAGCCTGGTGGAAACCCGTGGCCGTAACCGCCCGCCGCGAGGCCTAGTGTATATGCCGTTCTTTGATGCGGCACAGTTGGTTAATAACCTGACTTTGGACGCAACAGATCCACTGTCGAAAGAGACCGACTACAAGAAGTGCGCGGTGAAACTGGAGAAAGTATAACCCTATGGTTTTCAGGCTACAGTGAGGCGACTGACTCATCCCCAGTCACTGGCTTAAATCAGTGACAGGGGAAACGAATCTGTCGGGACAAATCGGTCAGGAAGCGATTTGAATGCCGCCAGCGGCAGCCCGTAGCGGAAATCATCAGGACGGATTTCTCACAGATTTGAACGCTGATTGCAGCGGCCCTTATCGGACCCAGGTCCACGGAGGGATCGGGTAATGGGTTGCAGGCAACAACGCTGTGGTTTGCAAGGCGACGGGTTTAAGGTTGAAGGAATGAGCCAGCAACGAGATAAAACACCGGCAAGGCGGCGTTTCCTGCGAGACGCAGTCCGCAGTGTAGCCGGCTTGGCAGGAATTGGGGTGCTACTGGGGTTGCAGCAAAGGCAATCTCAGGCGCGCGATGGCCTGGCTCTGCGACCACCGGGAGCATTGGCAGGGGCGGCGTTTGATAGCGCCTGTATTCGCTGTGGTCAGTGTGTCCAGGCATGCCCCTATAAAACGCTGAAGCTGGCAACGTTGCTTTCGCCAGAAGCTGCAGGTTCGCCCTACTTTGTGGCACGGGATATCCCTTGCGAAATGTGTGAGGACATCCCCTGTGTGGTCGCCTGCCCGAGTGGAGCGCTAGATCCCAAACTGACTGATATCGATCAGGCACGTATGGGGTTGGCGGTGTTGCTGGATCATGAAAATTGCCTGAACTGGCAGGGTTTGCGCTGTGATGTTTGTTACCGCGTCTGCCCGCAGCTCGACAAGGCCATAACCTTGGATCTGCAGCATAACGAACGTACCGGCAAGCATGCGATGTTCCTGCCAACGGTACACAGCGATCACTGCACCGGTTGCGGTAAATGTGAGCAGGCTTGTGTACTGGAACAGGCGGCGATCAAGGTGTTGCCAATGGAACTGGCTCGTGGCCAGTTGGGTGAGCACTATCGCTGGGGCTGGAAGGAAAAAGAGCAAGCCGGGCATTCATTGGTGCCGGAAGGTCTCACACTGCCGGTTCGTGGCGCAAAGGGAGGTGAATAATGGCCAATCCTGTCGCACAGGCTGGGCGTGATGCTCGTCTGCGTCATGGCTGGTGGCGCAGTCATCGTTTCCTGATCCTGCGCCGTTGCAGCCAACTGCTGATCTTGTTGATGTTTTTATCAGGGCCGTTGTGGGGGACCTGGATCCTGCGTGGCAACTATAGTGCCAGTCTGCTGTTGGAGACGGTTCCGTTGACGGATCCGTTGATGATGCTGGAAAGCCTGTTGGCCGGACATTGGCCTGCCTGGTTGGTGTGGGTCGGGGCGATAGTGGTGTTGATCTACGGCCTGATTGGCAACCGAGTGTTCTGTGGCTGGGTTTGTCCGCTGAACCCGGTAACCGATCTGGCTGCCTGGCTGCGGCGCAAGCTGGGTCTGCGGCAATCGGCTTCGATTCCCCGCAGCCTGCGCTACGGTATTTTGCTGGTCATCCTGGTCGGCAGTGCCATCAGTGGCACCTTGCTCTGGGAGTGGATCAACCCGGTCGCCTTGATGGGGCGCGGTTTGATCCACGGGAGCGAGGAAGGAGTCTCAGTCTGGTTGAAAGGGCTGGGGGCCGCGTTTGGCGCGGGTATCTGGCTGATTGTGGCGCTGTTCCTGTTCGATCTGCTGGTGGTTGAACATGGCTGGTGTGGCCACCTTTGCCCAATGGGAGCCCTCTACGGTGTCATTGGTAGCCAGGGCGTGGTGCAGATTAGCGCAGAGCAGCGCGAAAACTGTACCCGTTGCATGGATTGTTTTCATGTTTGCCCGGAACCGCAGATCCTGCGGGAGCCGTTATTACAACAAAAAGGCACGCCACGGATTGCCAGCGATGCTTGTATTGCCTGTGGACGTTGCATCGACGTCTGTGCCGAGAACGTATTCGAGATTAAGACCAAATTTCATTATTCGGGAGCCAAAAAATGAAAAGCAATGTCCTGAAAAAGCAGCTTTCCCTGTGGGGCGCGCTGTTATCATTGAGCGTTGCCAGCATAGCGTTTGCTGCCAGTGACGTGGATCTCCAGCAATCGCCAGAGGTTTCCGCCACTGTCGAAGGGCAGATAAAAATGCCAAAACAGCAGGAAAAGATGGCGCTAAACTATGTGAACCAACCGCCGATGATCCCGCATAGCATCGACGGTTATCAGGTGACCAAAAACACCAACCGTTGCTTGCAGTGTCATGGCGTGGGGAGCTACCGAACCACGGGCGCGCCGCGCATCAGCCCGACACACTTTATGGACAGCGACGGCAAGGTTCTGGGAGAAGTTGCCCCACGCCGTTATTTCTGTCTGCAATGTCACGTACCACAAACCGATGCAGCACCAATCATCGGTAATGATTTCCAGCCTATGCAGGGCTTTGGGCACTAAGCGGGGGAGTTATGGCCGAACGTAACAATGAAACATCCGAGAAAAAGGCCGGGCCGATCCTTCGTCTATGGCGTTGGTGGCGTAAGCCAAGTCGCCTGGCTTTGGGAACGCTGCTGCTGATCGGTTTTGTCAGTGGGATCATCTTCTGGGGCGGTTTTAACACCGGTATGGAAGCGGCCAACACCGAACAGTTCTGTATCAGTTGCCACGAAATGCGCGAAAACGTTTACGAAGAATATATGGAGACGGTGCACTACAACAACCGTAGCGGTGTGCGAGCAACCTGCCCGGATTGCCACGTACCGCACGAGTGGGGGCCGAAGATGCTGCGTAAGATCAAGGCGAGTAAGGAGCTGTATGCCAAAGCGATTGGTCTGATCGACACGCCGCAGAAGTTTGAAGATCACCGTCTGACGATGGCCACCAGCGAATGGGCGCGTATGAAGGCCAACAACTCGCAGGAATGCCGTAACTGCCACAACTTCGAGTATATGGATTTCACCGCACAGAAAACCGTGGCGGCTAAAATGCATGACAAGGCGATCACCGAAGGCAAAACCTGTATTGATTGCCATAAAGGGATTGCGCATAAATTGCCAGATATGCACGCAGTACCTAGCGCCTTCTAAATTCAGGCCGATAAAAACCCCGTAGCGCTGCGAAGCCTGCGGGGTTTTTTGTTGCAAATCATCCACTGCTGAGCTTTGCTATCGGCTTATGATTGAGGCACGTTGGCTAACGGGAGAGTGGTTCATGTCATCAAGAGTTGGAAATATCAGAAAAGAGCTGTTATCGGACAACTGGTATGTTCTGAATAAATACACCTTTGATTTAAAACGCAAGAATGGCGGCTGCGTTGAGCAGGTCCGCGAGGTCTATGACCGGGGTAATGGGGCGACCATTTTGCTCTACAACCGCACCAAGGGCAGCGTAGTGCTGACCAACCAGTTTCGTATGCCAACCTACGTTAACGGCAATAGCAGCGGTATGTTGCTGGAAGCCTGCGCCGGGCTGCTGGATGATGATTTGCCCGAGCAGTGTGCCCGCCGCGAAGCGATAGAGGAAACCGGTTTTCAGGTATCGGAAGTTAAGAAGGTCTTTGAGGCCTATATGTCACCGGGGGGCGTCACGGAGCTGATCCATTTCTTCATCGCCGAGTATCAGGATAACGAACGTCATACTGCGGGTGGCGGCATTGAGGATGAAGATATTGAAGTGGTGGAGCTACCCTTCAGCGAGGCCATTGCGATGATCGCGGATGGCCGTCTCCGGGATGGTAAAACCATTATGCTGCTGCAATATCTGCAGATCCATCGGGTGATGGAATAACCCCGATGAACGCCGGCCAGGGGGACCTGGCCTATCCCTGCCACTCCCTGCACTGATTCACCCCAGCCACTCGATTTTAGTCAGTGCCAGGGGATGAGTGAGCCGTGCAGGGAGGTACAAATGCCGCAGGCGCACGGATGCGTTTGAGCGGCCAGCTCTAAATCATAGGTTTAATCAAGCGTTACAACTCTGCGGCCAACATATCTTCCAGCTTCTGCTGGTCTACGGCGAACAGACGGATACCTTCGGCCAGTTTTTCTACCGCCATGGCATCCTGGTTATGTAACCAACGGAATTCGGCTTCGGCCAGTGGCGCTGGCTGATGGAAGCCTTCATGCGATGGTGCCAATTTACGTTCAACCGGTTGGCTGCTCTGCTTGAGTTGTTCCAACAGGTTTGGCGCAATAGTCAAACGGTCGCAGCCTGCCAGCGCCAGGATCTGCTCAACCTTGCGGAAGCTGGCCCCCATAATCACGGTCTGATAACGATGCTGTTTATAATATTCATAAATGGCACGTACCGATTTCACACCGGGATCCTGGTCGGCGTCGTAGTCGGCCAGGGGCTGTTTTGCCTGATACCAGTCATAGATACGGCCAACGAACGGTGAAATCAGAAACACTCCAGCCTCTGCGCAGGCGCGGGCCTGGGCAAAAGAGAATAACAGTGTCAGGTTGGTATTGATCCCTTCTCTTTCCAGCTCTTCCGCTGCCTTGATGCCTTCCCAGGTGGAGGCCAGTTTGATCAGAATGCGGGATTTGTCGATCCCCTGCTCCTGATACATGCCAATCAGCTTGCGCGCTTTGGCCACGCACATACCGCGATCAAAAGAAAGGCGGGCATCCACTTCGGTCGAAATGCGGCCAGGAACGCTTTTCAGGATCTCTACGCCGATATTCACTGCCAGTTTGTCACAGGCGTTAATCACCTGGGTTTCTCTGTTGCCGCCCTGAGTACGGGCGTAGTTCAGTGCATCGGTGATCAGTGGCTTATATTGAGGCAGCACTGCAGCTTTAAGGATTAGCGAAGGATTGGTTGTGGCATCCTGAGGTTCAAACTGGCGGATTGACTCGATATCGCCGCTGTCAGCGACCACCACGGTCAGTTGTTTGAGTGCGTCTAGTTGGTTCATTTATAAGCTCCGTGCTTTACCCGTCGTTTTTCAGGGTATAGGTAAATGAGAATTATTTTCCTCGTGGAGGAACACTGCATCATTTAGACAGTGAATGAAATACGCTTTTTCTGATTGCTATGATGGATAGGAACGATGAGCCCCGAACAAACGCCGACGGCCGTAGTTCTCCAGGCATCGGCCATCTGCAGATAGCGGCTTCAGCGTTGGCCAGCCACCTGCTCGTAATAGCCAATCTTTGCCACTTTGGGGGCCGATCCCCCCTTCAAATTCTGAGAGCAACCAGGTTTCGACGATCGATTTTGCCAGCTCCGGACCAATGACGCGTGCGCCAAGGGTGATGATCTGCGCATCGTTACTCTTGCGGGCCCGCTGTGCCGAATAGGTATCATGGCATTGTGCCGCCCGGATCCCTGGGACCTTGTTGGCCACAATACTCATCCCAATCCCGGTACCACATAGCAAAATACCGCGCTGGTGTTTCCCCTCTTTTATGGCTTTTGCTACCTGAAAAGCAATATCCGGATAACCGGTTTGCGCCGGATCATCTCCCGATGCGTAATCGGTAACCGGTATCTCACGCTGTTGCAGAAAAGCAACGATCAGATTCTTGAGTTCAATGGCGGCATCATCGGCGCCAATAGCAATAGGCAGCATAAAGATCTCCTGGCTGATAAGGGTAAGGCTGACGATCCCCGGCGGCGCGTCATGTGTATTACCATAACCACGAACCATCAAATGTTCAATCACTGTTCTTTTGTTTTTGTTTTAAATTAAGCTATAGACTCATTAAAGGTGACTGTCATCACGCTTTGTTCCATTTTGCGGTCTTTATAGCACTTCTTGAGGGCTTATTGAGCAACTTCACACTTTTAAAAGTTGGTAGTGGGAAATCATGGCGAGAATATGTAGTGTTCATTTGTTCTTGTTGTGTGTTTATGATCATAAAAATGAAACCTACGAGAGGATAGAGCTATGTGTCAGAACTGCGTAACACCGGCAAAAATGGCGTCCGGAATCCCTGAAACCATGAAAGCGGTGGTGGCTTACGCCCCACATGATTACCGCTTGGAACAAGTGGCAGTACCGCAAATCGGCCCGAAAGAGATCCTGGTGAAGGTTGAAGCCTGTGGGATCTGCGCTGGGGATGTTAAAGCATTTGAAGGGGCAGCCAGCTTCTGGGGTGATGAGAAACAACCGGCTTACATCAAGGCACCGATGATACCTGGACACGAATTTATTGGCCATGTGGTGGGCTATGGCGAAGGAGTTGAAGGCTTCAATCTGGGTGACCGGGTTATTTCCGAACAGATTGTCCCGTGCTGGGAATGCCGTTTCTGTAACCGGGGCCAATATTGGATGTGTGAGAAACACGATCTGTATGGTTTCCAGAAAAACGTCAATGGCGGCATGGCGGAATACATGAAGTTCACCAAAGAGGCTATCAATTATCACGTACCGGCAGATATGCCGATCGAAGATGCCATTCTGATCGAACCTTACGCCTGTTCGTTCCATGCGGTGCAGCGCGCCAACATCAAACTGGGCGACGTGGTGGTTCTGGCCGGGGCGGGTACGCTGGGCCTGGGCATGATTGGCGCGATCAAAAAATCTGGCCCGTCAAAGCTGGTGGTGCTCGATCTCTCTGACGAGCGCCTGGCGTTGGCGAAAAAGTTTGGGGCAGACATCGTGCTCAATCCGCTGCGCGATGACGTGATGGCGATCGTCAAAGACATGACCGAAGGCTACGGCTGCGATATCTATATTGAAGCGACCGGCGCGCAGAAATCTGTCGAGCAGGGTCTGATGCTGATCCGCAAATTGGGCACCTTTGTTGAGTTCTCGGTATTTAAAGACCCGGTGACCGTTGACTGGAGCATTATCAGCGATCGTAAAGAGCTGGATGTGCTGGGCTCACACCTCGGGCCTTATTGTTACCCGCTGGTCATCGAAGGCATCCGTAATGGCGATCTGCCCACCGAAGGTGTGGTCACCCAAACGTTGCCGCTTGAGCAGTTTGCCGAAGGTTTCGAAATGATGAAGCGCGGCGTCGGTTCGATCAAAGTGGTACTCAACCCAAATCTGTAATGCCTGCATCCTTCTTCGGGTGCGGGTGAACCTGCACCTCCATAATCAAATGTGCTGGGGTGTTCTATGTTTCATGGACTGATTCATCGCATTGGTCTTTCGCCAAAATTAATGCTCGGTTATGCCGGGGTACTGGTCTTTATGATGGGGGAGGGGCTGGAGCAAGGCTGGCTCTCACCCTATCTGATCGGCAAGGGCCTGACCATTCAGGAGTCCGCGCTGCTGTTCAGCGTTTATGGCTTTGCTGCGGCAATTGCCGCCTGGTTTTCTGGCGTGCTGGCGGAAATCTTTACCGCACGCCGGGTGATGTTGGCCGGGTTGTTACTGTTCTTACTGGGCTCGGTTTGTTTTCTGATCTGGGGGTTGCCGAGTAATAACCTGACGATAATGATACCGACCTACGCCCTGCGCGGGCTGGGGTATCCCCTGTTCGCCTATGGTTTTCTGGTCTGGGTGGCGTATGAAGCACCGCCTGAAAGACTGGGATCGGCGGTGGGGATTTTCTGGTTTGTCTACAGCGGTGGCCTGAGTGTATTGGGTGTGCTCTATTCCAGCATCATGCTGCCGTATCTGGGGGAGATCCACACGTTATGGAGCGCGTTAATCTTTGTGGTGCTGGGGGCAATGATCGCGCTGATGCTTAACCGCACGCCAGGTCATGCCGAGGTGGGGAATAAAGACAAAGCCTCACTCAGCTATGTTCTGAAAGGCATCACCATCGCGTTTGAAAACCCGAAAATCGGCCTGGGTGGCATTGTCCGCACCATCAATACCTCGGCGGCGTATGGCTTCGTGGTGTTTATGCCGATGTACATGATGGATATGGGGTTTTCCCGCACCGACTGGTTGCAGATGTACGCAGCGCTGTGGACGGTCAATATCATCTTCAACCTGATCTTTGGTGTGATCAGCGATGGGCTGGGCTGGCGTAACGTCGTCATGTGGTTTGGCTGTGTCGGCTGTGCAGCCACTACCCTGATGTTCTATTACGCTCCCTACTTCTTTGGCCCTAACTATCTGCTGACTGTGACGGCGGCCGGATTATTCGGAGCTTGTCTGGCTGCCTTCGTCCCGCTTTCGGCGATTATGCCAACGCTGGCCCCGGAGAATAAAGGGGCCGCCATGTCGATCCTGAATCTCGGTGCTGGCCTGAGCACGTTCGTTGGCCCGGCAGTCGTTGGGCTGTTTATCGGTAGCCTGGGCAGCAGCGGTGTGATCTGGATTTTCACAGGCCTGTATCTGTTCAGCGGCGTATTGATGAAGTTTGTGACCTTGCCTAAAGCCGCCGTTGCAGTAGCGGAAGATAACCAACACAGCCTGGCGTAATCAATATAGAGAGGCGTTCATTATGTTTACGGGTAAAAACGAAGGTGCCTTACAAGGCAAGGTGGCGTTGATCACCGGCGGGGCTGCCGGGATTGGCTTGGCGATTGCCGAGTGTTATCTGCAACACGGGGCCCGGGTGGTGCTGTTGGACCGCTCTGCGCAGGTGGTGCAGATTGCCGGGCAGTTGGACGAGCAGCGGGCGCTGGGCATTGTTGTGGACGTTACCGACAAAGCCTCGGTGGAGCAGGCGGTCGCTCATGCAAAGCTTCATTTCGGGCGGTTGGACGTGCTGGTCAATAGCGCTGGTATTGTTGCGCTATACCCCGCACAAGAATTGCCCGAAGACGCCTGGGACAAAACTATCGCGGTCAACCTGAAAGGGGTATTCCTCACCAGTCAGGCCGTGGGGCAACATTTTATCCGCCAGGGCAGTGGCAGCATTATCAATCTGGCTTCTCAAGCCGGTGTGGTCGCCTTACCTAATCACCTGGCCTATTGCGCCAGCAAAGCAGGTGTGATTGGTTTGACCCAGGTACTGGCGCTGGAATGGGGGCAGCACAACGTGCGTATTAACGCCATTTCCCCCACGGTGGTGCTGACCGAATTGGGGCGTAAAGCCTGGTCGGGTGAGGTTGCGGAACAGATGAAACAGAAAATCCCGCTGCGGCGCTTTGCTGAACCGCAGGATATTGCCGCCAGTGCGCTATTCCTGGCGAGCGATGCAGCAAGCATGATTACCGGCACCAACCTGGTGGTTGATGGCGGTTACACTATTCAATAATCCTACATTCAGACGCAAGAGAGACAATAATGAACCGAATCATTAACGATCCCGATCACGTCGTGGAAGATGCCATACAGGGCTATTTGCAGGCACACCCGGAATATTTCAGCGCTACCGATAATGCGCGGGTGCTGAAATACCCGCCAGCGCCGATCAAAGGCAAGGTAGGGATTGTCACCGGTGGTGGCTCTGGGCATGAACCCGCCTTCCTGGGGTATATCGGCAAGAATATGCTTGATGCGGTGGCCATTGGTGAGATTTTCTCGTCGCCAACGGCAGGGGCATTTTTGGATGCTTTCAAGGCAGCCGACAGCGGGGCAGGTGTCGCTTGCCTGTATGGCAACTATGCTGGCGACAATATGAACGTCAAAATGGCGATGAAAAAGGCTACCGCTGCGGGTATTGCGGTCAAAACCGTGGTGGCGAATGACGACGTCGCCTCTGCGCCTGCCAGTGAGATCGAAAAACGCCGTGGCGTAGCCGGTGAAATCCTGATGTGGAAAGTGGGGGCTGCTGCCGCTGCTCTTGGCTACGATCTGGACGCGGTGATCGCCGCCGCGCAAAAGGCCATTGGCAACTGCCGCTCGATTGGCGTTGGGCTCAGCTCATGCACCATTCCAGCTGTAGGTAAGCCCAACTTCCATATTGCCGATGGCAAAATGGAGATTGGTATCGGCCACCATGGGGAGCCGGGCATTGAGGTATCACCGATTCAATCCGCCAGCGCAATGGCCAGCACCATGCTCGATTTTGTGCTCAATGATATGCCATTGGCACCAGGCCAGGAGGTGGCGTTGTTGATTTCCGGTTTGGGTGCCACGCCGGTGATGGAGCTCTATATCTATTATGCCGAGATCGAAAAGCGCCTGACTGAGCGGGGTATCAAAGTGCATCGTCGCTATGTTGGCAACTATTTTACTTCGCTCGAAATGATGGGGGTGACGCTGACGTTGATGAAGCTCGATGAACAGCTTAAAACGCTGCTTGATATGCCCGCTCATTCATTAGGTTTGACCCAGGTGGAGTGAACCATGACCGAACAGATTTCAACAGAGTATGGCAATGAGATTGTGGCGGCGCTGATCGCCGTGATCGTCGGCAACCGCGAGTACCTCAGCGAAATTGATGGTGCGATTGGTGACGGAGACCACGGGATTAATATGGCGAAAGGTTTCACGCTGTGTGGTGAAGCCATCAAGGGTAAAAACCTGACTCTGGCACAGGCGTTCGACGCGGTATCAGATGCGCTGATGGAAGGGATCGGCGGCTCAATGGGGCCGCTGTATGGCAGCCTGTTTATGGGGATGGCTGACAGCGTGCGAGACAGAGCGGTGCTGAATAAACAGGCATTTCTGGCCATGCTGCAAAATGGCCTCAATGAGTTGCAGGATATCAGCAGTGCAGGGGTAGGGGATAAGTGCCTGATGGATACGCTGCTCCCGGCAATCGCCCGTTTTGAACAGGCTGTGCAGCGGGATGATAGCTTCAGTGATGCGCTGGCGCAGTTGAAACAGGCCGCCGTTGCTGGCCGTGATTCCACTGTCGATCTGGTCGCGAAGATTGGGCGCGCCAGTCGGCTGGGGGAACGTTCGCGCGGCGTGCTGGATGCCGGTGCAGTTTCCTGTTGTTTATTATTGTGCCAACTGGCGGATGCAGTAGAACAACGCTTGAATACTGTTGCTGCGTGAACAGGTTATACTGTCCCCGTCGTCTTTCAAGCTGTAGCGCTGTTACCGGCAACTTGAAGTAAGAAGGGTATATATCCAACGTCATTGGAGTTGCAGCCAGCAACGCTGCAACTCCAAGTAAGAAGGGTGTCACTCTGATATAAATAAGATGGGTCCGGCATGCTGAACCCATCTGCTATTGATAAAGACCAATCTGCCGTGGGGAAACGTGTAACGGATGGAAAAAAACAGGATCCCAGGATAACGAACTGCTGACCGAGATTGCCGTAGCTTATTATCAGGACGAAATCACACAGGAAGAGATCGCAAAAAAGTTCGGTATCTCGCGCATCAAGGTTGGGCGTTTACTCAAGCGCGCCAAAGAGGAAGGCATTGTCGAGATCACCGTTCGCTATCACCCGGTATTCAGCACCCGGTTGGAGCAACAGATGTTGGAGCGCTTCCCCATCAGCCGTGCGTTAATCGCGCTGGATCACCAGGATGAAGAAGAGCAGCGGCGCCAGGTGGCGGCACTGGTTTCCGGCTATCTGGCCATGTCGCTGAAAGATGATATGGTGCTGGCGGTTGGGCAAGGGCGTAATGTCGCCGCGATAGCCGATCATGTTGGCAGCGTGGCACAAAAAAGCTGTAAATTTATCTGTGGCATCGGCGGTACACATCGACCCGGCGACGCCATCAATGCTGACCATATCAGCCGTCGCCTGGCGAAGAGATTTGGCGGCAGCAGTGAAACGCTGTATGCCCCGGCCTATGTCGAAAACCGGGCGCTGAAAGACGCTTTTATGCAAAACGGTACTATCAAGGAAACCCTGGATCGGGCGCGCAAAGCCGACGTGGCGTTGGTGGGTATCGGCGATATGAATGAAAACAGCTATATGGTGAAGTTGGGTTGGTTCACTCCCCACGAGATTATCGATGCCAGCCTCAACCAGGGGGTGATCGGTGATATTGCCGGTTACGACTTTTTCAATGCGCAGGGTATGCATGTGGATACGGTGATGAACGATCGTGTCATCGGCCTGAGCATTGAGGAACTGCGCAAAATCCCCTGTGTTATCGCCATTGCCTCTGAGAACACCAAAGCGCTGGCCATCCTTGGCGCACTGCGTACCGGAGCGATTGACATTATCGCCACCAGCGCCCTCAATATCCGCACCATCCTTAATATGTCGCAATAAAATAAAAGGGTTCAACCATCTGTAGTTGAACCCTTTTAGGATCACTCCCTTCGTATTAATTACTCAGATTCACGTCAATGGCCTGATAGAAGGCGTTACCGGTGTCTGCCACATCCCACACGGCAAGGATGACGTGCGAACCGCTACGATCCGCAGGTATATTGCATTGGTGAGTGACCTTGGCTGCCGGGATAGCGCCACCATCGTTATATTGGCAGAACGGTGTCAGGTCGAAGGAGGCGCGGCTCAATGGTTGTGAAGCGTCCCAGCCCTGCTTGGTGATGAAATAACGCCAGCTGGTGGTGCTGTGGCGGGCGGTCAGGTTCCAGGTAAAGGCGTTAGCCCCTGTTTTCAGGCTGAGTTTATTCCAGCGAGTTGGTGACTGCTGGTCCAGCTCAAAGAAGGTGGATTTATTGGCGCTGGCAATATGGCCATCCGGTGGGCCGCTCTCTGGGAAACCTTTTGGCCCTTCAACGCTTTGAGGTTCATATTGCACGCTGCCGCATTGGGTGTTGAGCTGTAATTTGCACTGATAGGAACGGCTGGCCGGAGATTCGACGTAGCCATGAGCACTGGCTTGTTGTGAAACGCTGAATATGGCTGCGCTTAACAGGCTTAATGACAGCAGCGTGTTGAAAGTTTTGTTCATAATAACTCCTGTTTGGAAATGATAGGTTACGATTTGTTTTTCACCGACCAGCCTTCTGCGAATAAAATGATTAACGGATCGGCTTGTTATATTTTTATCATTTTCAAAGTTGCGTACTGCGCAATGTTTTATCTGCTATTAACTAAAATTGTTATAATGATTTTATTTGCCTGGTAAGCTGAATGCCTGTCAGGTTTTAAAATGGCCAGAGACGCTTATGATGAAAATGATGTAAAGCTATTGTGAAGTATCTTTAAAATGATACTCATGCTATTGGAGTATATTGCTGTGACTTGGTTTATTTTGTCCCATTTGAACGATTTTTGTACGCCAATATGCTGGGGAATTTAGTGTCAATTTTCTTACTTTTCATTAAAGAGGAATTTGTATGTCTAGATTGTCCCTAGATGCGATTAGAGTTATCAGCACGATTAAAAGCACCGGTTCTTTTTCTATGGCGGCAGAGGCGCTGCATAAAACCCCTTCTGCGATTTCCTATCGTGTCTCAAATATCGAAAACAAACTTTGTGTGAAATTATTTCATCGGAATGGTCCTATGATCACTTTAACGGATGAAGGGGAGTTTCTGTTGCAGGAGGGGGCCTGGATATTAAATGCCGTGGAGGATCTGGAAAGCCGGGTACGCAATATTCCCAAGCTCGATAATAATATCCGTATTGTGGTGGATAAGTTTTTCCCCCTGGAGACGCTGACTCAGGACATTCGTGACTATATTGGTCACAACCCCAACGCCAACATTTCAGTACAGCGGGAGGCGCTGAATGGGACCTGGGATGCATTGAAGAACAACCGGGCGGATTTGGTTATTGCCATTGGTCAGATCCCCGATAGCGTGCAGGCAAAGACGCTGATGCTTGGCAAGCTGGAGTTTGTACTCTGCGTATCGCCTTCGCATCCTTTCGCCGCACAGAAACAGGCAGTCAGTAAGAATCAAAGGATCAACGACATTGTGGTGGCGATCGCTGACAGCAGCCATGAATTGCCCAAGCGTTGCACTGGCATTTTGCCGTTACAGCGCCAACTGGTGGTTTGTGACGTGGAAAGCGAGTTGGCGTTGCTCAAACGGGGTATTGGCCACGGTTTCCTGCCCCCGGCACTGATTAAGCAAGAGTTGAGCCGTGGGGAATTGGTCACGGTGCCGGTGGACACGCAAAAGGGAGATGAAATGATCTGGCTGGCCTGGCACCCCGCCAGCAAAGGAAATGGCTTCAACTGGTGGCATGAACGCCTGACCCGTAAAAGTGACGTGTTCAACCTGATGGGCCGTGAAGTGGTACGCGAAGGAGGCTACCCTTGGTGTAACCGTTGACCAATAACTTAAGCGAAGGAATGCGAAAATTAAACGTCTAACTCCATAGAACCCCGTAGCGAGAGCCACGGGGTTTTTATTTTGCCCGATTAAGATATTGTCCTGTGGGGGATTGAACATCAGCAATAAAAAGAAGGGATTATGGGGATTGGTATAATCAGTTGTATGGAAAATAGCGTCGCCTTTCAGGCAGCAGCGCCGTTACCGGTACTCACTTACCCGATCCCTCCGTGGACCTGGCCGATGGGGCCCGGCGGTTTTTTCACCCCGGTCATTTATTTAAGTCAGTAACCGGGGACGAGCGACTGGGCTGTGCAGGGAGGTATAAATGCCGCAGACGCACGGAGGCGCTTAAGCGGCCAACTCAAAATTCATGAGGTATATAAAATAATGGTTCCTTTAGTTATTTAAGTAATGTGAATTCTTTTGACGATATACCAAAATTAAATTCGTTTGCCTAATGATGAGGTATTTCACTAGATTCTACTTGTCGCCCATTGAGATCGAGCGAATGCAGGCGGCTAATAAAACAAAAAACAGGAGAGGAGCTATGTCCAGCTTAGAGCCAGACGCTGTTGGCGTAATCATCCAGCGAGTGTGTGAATATCTTCAACCGATGATGAATGCCATTTTGGCGGGCACCATGGCGTTATTGAATGGCGCATACAGAAATATAGGGTTACGACGGCGTTTATTAAACGCGGGTATCTGCGCATTATTGGCATTAACCGTGCGTGATTTATTGTTTCTGATGGGGTGGGAATTACGGTGGGCTAATATCGCCAGCATATTAATTGGTTTTCTCGGTGCGGATTACCTTAGCGGTTTAATTAAAATGTTTATTGGTAAAAAAACGGGGTTTAAAAATGATAAGTGAAATACCGGAAGTTCAATTCACCGCACGCAGCGAAAAAATCTGCTTGGGGTACACCCCGATCTGGTAAAGGTAATACGCCTGGCGCTGCACTATTCGCTGGTGCCGTTTTCTATTACCGAAGGGCTGCGCTCCATGACCCGCCAGCGGGAGCTGCTGCGTGAGGGTAAAAGCCAAACGCTGAGAAGCCGCCATCTTACCGGCCATGCGCTGGATGTGGTGGCCATGCCTGCCGGAGTCGTTTCATGGGAATGGGATTACTATGCCCAGATCGCGGTGGCGGTAAGGCGTGCGGCGCGGGAGTGCGGTATTAACGTCGAATGGGGAGGGGAATGGAAAACGCTGAAGGACGGTCCGCACTTCCAATTGACGTTCAAGGACTACCCGGCATGAGCGCCTGGCTGCAGAAACTGACACAGGGAGGATTGCTGCTGCTGTTAGTGGTGGCGATCTGCCTGGGGGGATACAGCTCGCTGCTGGCGCAGAGGCTGGAGGCGGCGCAACGGCAATTGCATGAGCAACGAAGATCTCTGGCGCAACAGGCAGGATTAATCGCCACGTTGCAAACCCAGGACGCTCAAAACCGCGTGCTGATGACCGCTCAATGGCAACAGGAGCAGCAATTACGCCAGCAATACAGTGATTATCAGAGGAAATACCGTGATGCGATTAAAAATGATACCTGTGCTGGGCAGCCTTTGCCTGATGCTGTGTTTGAGCTCCTGCAGCCAGCCAACACAACCGGTTCCTCCATCGCTAATCCTGTTGCCCCCTGAAACGGTGTTTACCCCTTGCGAACGGCCACAGCTGCAGGGCAAGACCTGGGGGGATGCGGTAAGTTATACGTTGGCGCTGCAAAATGCATTACAGCTTTGCGCCGGGCAGGTTGCCACGCTCAATGCCTGGCGTGCAGGTTTGTTACCGTTATGAAAGTGGGTTGTTTTTCGTCCTTTGTAACTTCTTTTTAACTTAAATTTGCAAGTTTCGACCAAGGTTATGGCACGCTTCAAAGTTTGTGACGTTTCTCTCACTATACTGGTCGAGTCTAAATGTTTTGAAAGCCTTACCTCACATAAAAGTAGAAAGCAAAGGAACCCATAATGGACGAACAGCTCAAACAAAGTGCCCTTGATTTCCATCAGTTTCCTGTCCCAGGGAAGATACAGGTATCCCCGACCAAACCGCTGGCAACGCAGCGCGATCTGGCTCTGGCTTATTCGCCGGGCGTAGCTGCGCCTTGCCTGGAAATTGCTGCCGATCCGCTGGCAGCCTATAAATACACCGCCAAGGGTAACCTGGTGGCGGTGATCTCCAACGGTACGGCGGTGTTGGGGCTAGGTAATATCGGTGCGCTGGCCGGTAAGCCGGTAATGGAAGGGAAAGGCGTTCTGTTTAAGAAGTTTTCCGGTATTGACGTGTTCGATATCGAAGTCGATGAACTCGATCCTGATAAGCTGATTGACGTCATTGCTGCGCTGGAGCCGACCTTCGGTGGTATCAACCTGGAAGACATTAAAGCGCCAGAATGCTTCTATATCGAGAAAAAACTGCGCGAGCGCATGAAGATCCCCGTGTTTCATGACGATCAGCATGGTACCGCCATCATTACCACCGCCGCCGTGCTGAACGGCCTGCGGGTCGTGAAGAAGAATATTTCCGATGTGCGTCTGGTGGTATCAGGAGCGGGGGCTGCCTCTATTGCCTGCCTGAACCTGCTGGTTGCGCTTGGGTTGAGCAAACGTAACATTACCGTTTGTGATTCCAAAGGGGTGATCTATAAAGGCCGCGACGCCAAAATGGAAGAAACCAAGGCGGCGTATGCCATTGAAGATAACGGCCAGCGTACGCTGGGGGATGCCATTCCGGATGCCGATATTTTCCTGGGCTGCTCCGGTCCTGGCGTATTGACGCAAGACATGGTGAAAACCATGGCCCGAGATCCGCTGATCATGGCCTTGGCCAACCCTGAACCAGAAATTCTGCCGCCGTTGGCCAAAGCTGTGCGGCCAGATGCCATCATCTGTACAGGGCGTTCCGACTATCCGAACCAGGTGAACAACGTTCTGTGCTTCCCGTTCATTTTCCGTGGCGCATTGGATGTAGGTGCAACCACCATCAACGAAGAGATGAAGCTGGCCTGTGTGCATGCCATTGCCGATCTGGCGCTGGCGGAACAGAGCGACGTAGTGGCTTCCGCCTATGGCGATCAGGATCTCTCCTTCGGCCCGGAATACATCATTCCGAAACCGTTCGATCCACGTTTGATTGTCAAAATTGCGCCAGCGGTAGCCAAGGCTGCTATGGACTCCGGCGTGGCGATGCGCCCAATCGAAGACTTTGATGCTTACGTCGAGAAGTTGACCGAGTTCGTCTACAAAACCAACCTGTTTATGAAGCCAATCTTCTCCCAGGCGAAGAAAGAAATGAAACGCGTGGTGCTGGCGGAAGGGGAAGAGGAGCGCGTACTGCACGCTACCCAGGAAATGGTTTCACAAGGGTTGGCTCACCCGATCCTGGTTGGCCGCCCAAGCGTGATCGAAATGCGCCTGCAGAAACTGGGCCTGCAATTGACGCCGGGCAAAGATTTTGAGGTAGTGAATAACGAATCCGATCCTCGTTTCAATGAATACTGGGGTGAGTATTACCAGATCATGAAGCGCCGTGGCGTTTCGCAGGAGCAGGCACGCCGCGCGGTGATCGGCAACCCGACGCTGATCGCGGCCATCATGCTGCACCGTGGGGAAGCCGACGCCATGATTTGTGGCACCATCGGCAGCTATCATGAGCATTATGACGTGGTAGAAAAAGTGTTTGGTTTCCGCGAAGGTGTCCATGTGGCTGGGGCGATGAACGCCTTGTTGCTGCCGAGTGGTAACACCTTTATCGCCGATACCTACGTTAACGACGACCCGACGGCGGAACAGCTGGCGGAAATCACCCTGATGGCGGCAGACACGGTACGTCGTTTCGGCATTGAGCCTAAAGTGGCGTTGTTATCCCATTCCAGTTTTGGTTCTTCCGAAAGCCCGGCGGCGCGCAAAATGCGCAAAACGCTGGAACTGGTGAATCAGATGGCTCCCGAACTGGAGATCGACGGGGAGATGCACGGCGACGCCGCGCTGGTGGAAAGCATCCGTCAGGATCTGATGCCGGATAGCCCGCTGAAAGGTTCTGCGAACATCCTGATCATGCCAAACATGGAATCGGCACGTATCAGTTACAACCTGCTGCGTGTTTCGTCTTCGGAAGGGGTGACGGTGGGGCCGGTATTGATGGGCGTGTCCAAACCGGTACACATCCTGACGCCGATCGCTTCGGTACGCCGTATCGTCAATATGGTGGCCCTGGCCGTAGTAGAAGCGCAGACTCAGCCTCTGTAACCTGGTGAGCCTGCTGGGTTCCCTCTCCTTCGGGAGAGGGTCTCAGTTGCTTCGCCTGACCTGCTGTAGCCACTTGTCCAGCTCATTAGCGAACTGTTGACGATCGCGCTGGTTGAGGGTGTTCGGCCCCCGGTCTGAATACCGCTGGAGCGCAAGGTATCCATAAAATCCCGCATATTCAGGCGTTCGCGAATGGTGTCTGGCGTATAACGCTCACCGCGTGGGTTCAGGGCAATGGCCCCTTTTTCTATCACTTCGGCAGCCAGCGGAATATCGGCGGTGATCACCAGATCCCCCGGTTCACAGCGGCGCACGATCTCATTGTCTGCGACATCAAAACCTGCGGCGACCTGTAAAGTGCGGATAAATTTAGACGGCGGTGTGCGCAGGGGCTGATTGGCCACCAGGGTTACCGGCATCGCCGTGCGCTCGGCGGCACGGAATAACACGTCTTTAATCACGTTCGGACAGGCATCTGCATCAACCCAAATCTGCATTATTTCTGCTCCTGTAACCAGTCGCGCACCGGCAGGAAATCACGGTATAGCGCGGCCTCCTGGCTATTGGCGTCCGGTTGGTAGTTGTACTCCCAACGTACCAATGGCGGCATCGACATGAGGATCGACTCGGTACGGCCACCGGTTTGCAGGCCAAATAATGTCCCGCGATCCCACACCAGATTAAACTCTACGTAACGGCCACGGCGGTATAACTGGAACTGGCGTTCGTTGTCCCCCCAGGGCAATGCCCGCCGCCTTGCCACTATCGGCAGATAGGCGGCCAGGAACCCTTCGCCCACTGCACGGGTAAAGGCAAAGCAACTGTCGAAATCTGGGGTATTGAGATCGTCGAAGAACAGGCCCCCGATGCCGCGTGCCTCGTTACGGTGTTTGATAAAGAAATAGTCGTCGCACCACTTTTTATATTTCGGATAAACGTCGTCGCCGAACGGAGAGCAGAGCTGTTGAGCGGTGCGATGCCAGTGGACGGCATCTTCTTCAAACCCATAAAAAGGGGTCAGGTCGAACCCGCCACCAAACCACCAGACCGGCTCTTCACCCGGTTTTTCTGCGATAAAGAAGCGCACATTGGCATGGCTGGTGGGAACGTAAGGGTTGAGTGGGTGGATCACCAGCGAAACACCCATTGCCTGGAAACTGCGCCCGGCCAGTTCGGGGCGGTGCGCCGTGGCAGAGGCCGGTAATGTCGCGCCAGAAACATGGGAGAAGTTAACCCCGGCCTGCTCGAATACCGCCCCGTTGGTCAGTACCCGGCTGCGGCCACCGCCTCCTTCCTCACGCGTCCAGCGGTCTTCATTAAAACCGGCTCCGCCGTCGGCCAGTGCCAACTGCTGACAGATGTGATCCTGCAATTCCAGCAGGAAGGATTTTACGGCAGCTAGGGTGGGTGAACTCATACGGATCATTCGCAACGGGTAAGTGGACAGGGCGGCAAGTATACCCTTTTCACCCTGCAAGTTGCAGGGTCAGCGCGGTTTTCGTTGGTGCGCGTCGTAATACTGGAGGAAATTGATCACCCCGTCGGCAATGGCGCGGGCAATTTTCTCGCGAAAGGCGGTTGTCCCCAGCAGGCGTTCTTCGCCAGGGTTAGTGATAAACGAGGTTTCTACCAGCACCGAAGGGATTGAAGGGGATTTCAACACGGCGAACGCCGCCTGCTCGGTGCTGTCACTGTGCAAGCGATGCACCGGGCGGATCTGCCCCAGAACGTGGTGGCCGAGCGTCAGGCTGTTATTGATGGTATCGGTTTGCACCAGGTCGAACAGCACCTGTTGCAGATAGTCATCCTGCTGTTTGTATTTGCCGCCAGCCACGTCATCGGCGGCATTTTCGCGCCTGGAAAGGTAACGCGCCATCGCGCTGCTGGCCCCTCGGTTGGAGAGGGCAAACACCGAAGCACCGGCAGCATCCGGGCTGGTAAAACCATCGGCATGGATTGAAATAAACAGATCGGCCTGATGCTGGTGGGCAATCTCCACGCGCTGGAACAGGGGAATAAACTCATCGGCTTCCCGTGTCAGGCGAGCTTCAACATGATCGTGCTGGTGCAAAAAACGGCGCACATGGTTGGCAATTTCCAGCACCACATGTTTTTCCTGCGAGCCTTCGTGGCCCAGGGCGCCGGGGTCAATACCGCCGTGGCCAGGATCGATCATCACCAGCCTTTTACTGCCGATAGCTTTAGGGGCGGGTTGTCGGTGTTGATTACGCAGCATACCGCCGGTATTGCTGGCCTGAGCGCGTGGGGTTTTGCCACCGAGCAAGGCTAGCGCCAGACCGGATAACAGCAATTGGCGGCGAGTCGGTGAAGCGGCGAGAGGTTTAAAATTAAGGAAGGTTTTACTCGGTTTTTTCATCCCGCTGGCTCCGCCCAATATACCCGTCGTCGTTCAAGCTGAAGCGTTGCTACCGGCACTCACTCACCCCGTAACTGACTTAAGTAAGCTCCAGGGGATCGGTGAGCTGTGCAGGGAGGTTCAAATGCTGCGGGTGCACGGATCTGCTCGAAACTCATAGGGCATAAATATATTTCTCGACTTTATAGCGTATTGATATCTATTAATCGACTTAAGAACTATTGCCATTTATTACCTGGTCGTTGGATATATAGAGGTTGGCTAGGTAGGGATAACCCAACTAGTATAAATTTGAGGCTGATATTCCTTATCCCCTACGGCTTGAAAGACGACGGGTATAAGTTAATAATCACGCGATAATCAGATAAACATCTACCAGCGGCGCACAACCATGGAAATTCGCGTATTTCGACAAGACGACTTTGAAGAGGTTATCACCCTGTGGGAGCGCTGCGACCTGCTGCGGCCATGGAACGATCCAGAGATGGATATCGAACGTAAACTGAATCACGATCCGGATCTGTTTTTAGTCGCAGAGGTGAGCGGTGAAGTCGTGGGGTCGGTAATGGGTGGCTATGATGGCCACCGTGGCTCAGCCTATTATCTTGGCGTTCACCCGGATTATCGTGGGCGCGGTATTGCCAATGCGTTGATCAACCGGCTGGAGAAAAAGCTGATTGCGCGTGGCTGCCCGAAAATTCAGCTGATGGTGCGTGAAGACAACGACACCGTCATCGAGATGTATGAAAAGCTCGGCTACGAGATCCAGGGCATTACCAGCCTGGGCAAACGGTTGATCGAGGATCAGGAATACTGAATATCAGGGCGGTGGTTGCCACCGCCCAAGCCAGAATTTAAGGCAGCTTTTTGATGGTTTTCACATCGACTTCCACGCTGCTCCAATCTTTATCCACTTTCCCTTCCAACTGTACTTTATCTTTCGGGGTGATGGTCTGGCCGTTCCAGCGTTTTCTGTCGATCTCTACCGTCAGGGTGCCGGTGGCGTCGCGGAAGGTATAGGTGTCATCGCCGACGCGCTGTTCGATATTGCCTTGCAGCATCACCCAGGTGTCATCGCTCATCGATTTGACCTTATCTACCGTGGTCAGCGCGGCGCTTGGGCCAGAAAAACCGCCCTGCGGGCTGGTCTGCGTTTGTGCCTGCGGGGCGTTTGGATCGAGGAACCCGCCCTGTTGGGCCAGAACCGGTGCGCTGCACAGAGCAATTAATACTGCCAGAGTTGTCTTTTTCATCTGAGTCTTCCTTATCAGTGGATTAAATCACTTACCCGTTTTCGGGACACAGGCTGATTAAAACATAGGGATCTTAAGAGCTTCTTAAGCTGGATATTGAAAATGGGGATCGTTGCCGCCATTTGAAAGGGTAATCATAGCATGAGCAAGGAATAGCGTTTGAAGGCGCCGACACACCGGTTTTCACCGGATGATTACGATCAGCATGGCGTACTGCGGTTGCCGCTGTGGTTTTGGGGAGTATTAATCCTGCAGGCTCGCACCTGGTTGTTGTTTGTGATGGCGAGTACCTCCCGCGATCAGGGTCCCGCATTGCTGCAACTGTTCTATCCCGATACTCAGCGTTTTTGGTACGGTATGCTGCTGGGGCTGCCTGCGGCCCTGGCCTTTTTGATTGGTAGCCGCCGCCAGCAATGGCCGCGCCTGTGGCGTGCCTGGCGCTGGGTATTGGCGGCTTCGCTGCTGGCAGCGTTACTGGGCTCGTTATACAGCCTGTGGCAGCAAGACAGCAATGAACCCCCGGTTGATATTATCCTGGCGCTGCTGGATGCGCTGGCATTGTGGTATCTGCTGTTGAATCAGCGCTTGCAGGCCTGTTTTGAGCTGCCGGAAGAGCAGGATTAATTACCTGACATCGGCACTTTTTTCAATTTACGCACTCAAAACTCGCAACTAATGGCGCAGCCCAGGTGGTTATGAGAGGCTGGAGCCGCCAATGTCTTTGATATTAAGGAGCTATGAATGAATATTCGCCCACTGCTGTTAGGGCTGCCGCTGCTGTTGACCGGTTGTTCGACCCTGTCGAATTTCTCCTGGTCCAGCCTGTCGCCGTTCAACTGGTTTGGCGGCAGCGTAGAGGTTAGCGCTAAAGGCGTCGGTGATATCAATGCCGGTACCCCAATGACTGAAACGGCTATCCGCGAGGGTTTGCATAACAACTACCGCATACGCGGCGGTATGGCGACCAGCCACGGCCAGATCGTTTCCTACTATCAGGCGATGGATGGCAATGATGTCAAACTGGTGATCACCGGTGAACCTAAAGGGCATGTACAACGCGTTGATGTGATGGACCCTAAAGTGGCCACCGAATGGGGAAGCAAGCTGGGCACGCCGTTTAGCGAGTTGTTCAGCAAAGCCTACGGCTCCTGTAAAGCGGGTGAGGGCGAAGAGGCCGGGAAAGTGGAATGCGTATCGTCACAGAACCGCTATGTCAGCTATATCTTCACCGGCAAATGGGCCGGTCCACAAGACATCATTCCACCGGATGATACCTTGCAGAACTGGACGGTGAGTAAAATCATCTGGCACGCCAAAGCGCAGTAATTCTTTTCACGGGCATGCCGCAGCGTGCCCGTAATCTCAGTATTAAACCTGTCGCCTTACAAGCTGCAACTTGAAATTCATAGGGTATAAATCCCTACTTTCTTTGCGTTGGTGCAAGGCAATCTCCTTCACATACGTTATGATAGCGCGCGTTTGTAACCGGGAAACCCGTTACCCGATTCAGGTATTGAGGATAACTACATGACACAGGTTCAGAGCGGCATCCTGCTGGAACATTGCCGTTTTGGCATCTTTATGGAAGCCATGGTGCAGGGCGAATTTGCCGACTTGCGTCAAGGCTGTAAACAGTTTTGCCAAGAGTTAAGCGAGCTGCAGCAGCAATTTCCAGATGCCGGTTTAGGCGCAGTCATTGCTTTCGGTTCCGACGTCTGGCATGACCTTTCCAACGGCCAGGGTGCCAAAGAGCTGAAGCCGTTCACGCCGTTGGGCAAAGGCCTGGCACCGGCTACCCAACGCGATATGCTGATCCATATTCAATCACTGCGTCATGACGTCAATTTCACCCTGGCGCAGGCTGCGTTGGCGGCGTTTGGTAATGCCATCCGCATTGAAGAGGAAACTCATGGTTTCCGCTGGGTGGAAGAGCGCGATCTGAGTGGCTTTATTGATGGCACCGAGAACCCGCAGGCTGAGCAGCGCCCGGTGGTGGCGGTCATTGGCGAAGGTGAAGAAGACGAAGGTGGCAGCTACGTGCTGGTACAGCGTTATGAGCACAATCTGCGCCAGTGGCAGCGTTTCACTACCGAGCAGCAGGAGCAGATGATTGGCCGCACCAAACAAGGCAGTGAAGAACTGCCGCCGGAGCAACGGCCAGACACCTCGCACGTTAGCCGTGTCGATCTGAAAGAAGATGGCAAAGGGCTGAAAATCCTGCGCCAAAGCCTGCCTTATGGCACCGCCAGCGGCAAGCATGGCCTCTATTTCATCGCCTATTGCGCCCGCCTGCACAACATTGAAAAACAGTTGTTGAGCATGTTCGGCGAACTGGACGGTAAGCATGATGCGCTGCTGCGTTTCAGCCGTGCGGTAACTGGCAGTTACTACTTCGCGCCTTCCTTGACACGCCTTCTGTCACTTTGATGTGCCGCCAGGGGCCAGTTACGCTGGCTCCGGTTTTTCCTCCCCTGCGGTGAACCGCTTCCTTCCTGCCTTATAGCATTTGATGCTTGAAAATCACTAAACGGTATATAAAAGCGTTACAGGTCTGCATCAAGTTATAAATACACTGGTCAACATCAGGGCGCGAGCCTGGCAGTTTGACTGAGAGTAAAGGTGCAGAATGAAACATATCCGGGTTAAAAATACGGTGCTGAAAAGCGGGTTGATGGCGGCAATGCTGGTCAGTGGCACGGTTTCGGCGGCTGAATTGCTCAACAGCTCTTATGACGTCTCCCGTGAATTGTTTTCCGCGCTGAACCCCGGCTTTGAACAGCAATGGAATCAACAACACCCGAACGACAAACTGACAATTAAACAATCCCACGCCGGTTCCTCTAAACAGGCGCTGGCGATCCTGCAAGGTCTGCGTGCCGACGTAGTGACCTATAACCAGGTTAGCGATGTGCAGATCCTGCACGATCGTGGCCAATTGATCCCGGCAGACTGGCAGCAACGCCTGCCAAACAACAGCTCACCGTTCTATTCCACCATGGCGTTCCTGGTGCGTAAAGATAACCCGAAAGGCATCCACACCTGGAGCGATCTGGTGCGCGATGACGTGAAGCTGGTGTTCCCGAATCCTAAAACTTCCGGTAATGGCCGTTACACCTATCTGGCCGCCTGGGGCGCAGCCAGTCAGGCGGATGGCAACGATCAGGCTAAAACCCGTGAGTTTATGACCCGCTTTCTGAAGAACGTGGTGGTGTTTGATACCGGTGGCCGTGGGGCGACGACCACCTTTGTTGAACGTGGCCTGGGCGATGTGCTGATCAGTTTTGAATCGGAAGTGAACAACATCCGCAAACAGTACGGCGAAGACAAATACGAAGTGATCGTCCCACCGGTAGATATTCTGGCGGAGTTCCCGGTGGCCTGGGTGGATAAAAACGTCCAGAAAAACAGCACCGAGCAAGCGGCGAAAGAATACCTGAACTATCTGTACAGCCCGGCAGCACAGCAGGTGATCACCAGTTTCTATTACCGCGTTTATGACAAGCAGGCAATGGAGGCAGCTAAGGGCCAGTTCCCGGATACCCAACTGTTCCGGGTGGAAGAACAGTTCGGCGGCTGGCCGCAGGTGATGACTACCCACTTTGCGACCGGTGGGGAATTGGATCAGCTGTTAGCGGCAGGGCATAAGTAATGCTTTCGATCGCCAGTAAGCGGGTTTTGCCAGGGTTCACCCTTAGCCTGGGGAGCAGCCTGCTCTATACCTGCCTGATTTTGCTGCTGCCGCTCAGCGCCCTGGTCATGCAACTGGCGCAGATGAGCCTGGCGCAATATTGGGAAGTGATCACCAATCCCCAGGTGGTGGCGGCTTATAAAGTCACGCTGCTGGCGGCCGGGGTGGCCAGTATTTTCAATGCGGTGTTTGGCATGCTGATGGCCTGGATCCTCACCCGCTACCAATTTCCTGGCCGCGCTCTGCTGGATGGCCTGATGGATTTGCCGTTTGCGCTGCCCACGGCGGTGGCAGGTTTGACTCTGGCCGGGCTATTTTCCACCACCGGCTGGTACGGCCAATGGCTGGCCCATTTTGATATCAAGGTTTCCTTCACCTGGTTGGGGATTGCGGTGGCAATGGCATTCACCAGCATTCCTTTTGTGGTGCGTACGGTGCAGCCGGTACTGGAAGAGCTGGGGCCGGAATATGAAGAAGCCGCTGAAACGTTAGGGGCTACCCGCTGGCAGAGTTTCCGCCGCGTGGTGCTGCCGGAGGTCGCGCCTGCGCTATTGGCGGGCACCGCACTGTCGTTTACCCGCAGCCTGGGGGAGTTTGGCGCGGTGATTTTTATCGCTGGCAACATCGCCTGGAAAACCGAAGTGACCTCATTGATGATTTTTGTGCGCTTGCAGGAGTTTGATTACCCGGCAGCCAGTGCTATTGCCTCGGTGATCCTGGCGGCATCGTTGCTGCTGTTGTTTGCGATTAACATTTTGCAGAGCCGCTTTGGCCGCCGCATTGGGGGGCACTGATGGCTGATATTACTGCTCTGAACGGTGCTGAGCGCCCGCGTGTGAATTGGGGTAAATGGACGCTGATTGCCATCGGCGCGCTGTTCTCGATCCTGCTGCTGGTGGTGCCGATGATAATGATTTTTATCGAGGCATTCTCCTCTGGCGGAAAGGCCGTGTGGCATAACCTGTCCGATCCGGACATGCTGCATGCCATTTGGCTGACGGTGCTGGTGGCGCTGATCACCGTGCCGGTCAACCTGGTGTTTGGGACATTGCTGGCCTGGCTGGTGACGCGCTTTACCTTCCCGGGGCGCCAACTGTTATTGACGCTGTTCGATATGCCTTTTGCGGTTTCGCCGGTGGTAGCGGGGTTGCTGTATCTGCTGTTTTACGGCACCAACGGGCCGATTGGCGGTTGGCTGGATGCCCATAACATCCAACTGATGTTTGCCTGGCCGGGCATGGTGCTGGTCACGGTATTTGTGACCTGCCCGTTTGTGGTGCGCGAACTGGTACCGCTGATGCTGAGCCAGGGCAGCCAGGAAGACGAAGCTGCGGTGCTGTTAGGGGCTTCTGGCTGGCAGATGTTCCGCCGCGTGACCTTGCCGAATATCCGCTGGGCGCTGCTGTACGGCGTGGTGCTGACCAACGCCCGAGCCATTGGCGAGTTTGGCGCGGTCTCGGTGGTTTCCGGTTCCATACGTGGCGAGACCTATACCTTGCCACTGCAAGTTGAATTACTGCATCAGGATTACAACACCGCCGGGGCGTTTACCGCCGCTGCGTTACTGACCCTGATGGCGATAGTGACCTTATTTCTGAAAAGCGGATTGCAATGGCGCCTGGCGCGCCAGGATGCACGTCTCGAGCGGGAGGAAAATCATGAGCATTGAGATTAACGGTATCAACAAATTTTTCGGTCGTACCAAGGTATTGAACGATATCTCGCTCGATATTCCTTCCGGTGAGATGGTGGCGCTACTCGGCCCGTCTGGCTCCGGCAAGACCACCTTGCTGCGGATTATCGCCGGGCTGGAAAGCCAGAGCGGCGGCAAACTGGGTTTTCACGGTACGGATGTGAGCCGGGTACATGCGCGTGACCGCCGCGTTGGTTTCGTGTTCCAGCATTATGCGCTGTTCCGCCATATGACCGTCTTCGACAATATTGCCTTTGGCCTCAGCGTGCTGCCACGCCGTGAGCGTCCGAATGCCGCGGCGATCAAACAAAAGGTTGAGCAGTTACTGGAGATGGTGCAGTTGGGGCATCTGGCTAACCGCTACCCGTCGCAGCTTTCTGGCGGCCAGAAACAGCGTGTCGCTTTGGCGCGTGCGCTGGCGGTGGAACCCCAAATTCTGTTACTGGACGAACCCTTTGGTGCGTTGGATGCGCAAGTGCGTAAAGAGTTGCGCCGCTGGTTGCGCCAACTGCATGAAGAACTGAAATTCACCAGTGTATTTGTGACCCACGATCAGGAAGAGGCGATGGAAGTGGCTGACCGTATCGTGGTGATGAGCCAGGGCAATATTGAACAGGTAGGTTCGCCGACCGAGATCATGCGTGAACCCGCCACCCGCTTCGTGCTGGAGTTTATGGGTGAAGTGAACCGTCTGAACGGTGAAATCCGGGGGTCGCAGCTGTTTGTGGGTGCTCACCAATGGCCACTGTCATTCCAGCCCATGCATCAGGGCAGTGTCGATCTGTTCCTGCGCCCGTGGGAA
The DNA here is from genome assembly GCF_050632285.1 of Serratia sp. L9. Lineage (NCBI taxonomy): Bacteria > Pseudomonadati > Pseudomonadota > Gammaproteobacteria > Enterobacterales > Yersiniaceae > Serratia > Serratia sp. L9. Next base: position 2,714,051 of record NZ_CP192591.1, read on the forward strand.
ATGGAGATTGGCACTGAAAGCAGCGCTCGTTGCCCGTTACCGGTGCAGGTGCTGGAAGTCAGCCCGCGTGGCCACTTCTGGCAGTTGGTGGTGCAGCCCATCGGCTGGCACCAGGAGCCGATCACGGTGATCCTGCCAGAAGGCAATGCCGCACCCGCTCGCGGTGGCCGCTATTACGTTGGCAGCCTGAATGCCCGCCTCTATGCTGGCGAACAACTATTACAACCGGTTGCGTTAGCCAAAAGCGCCTGATAGTTTCTAGTTCATTATTCCCAAATCGTGGGGCTGGTTAGTTTCGTCTGACCGGCTCCTTCTCTTTGGTGAGCGGGCGAGGAGAAGATCGCCTGAAGTTACTGCCCCTCACCCGGCCCTCTCCATCAGGGGAAGGGCCATCACGTTACATTACCTACAGGTCGAGATAGTGACAACGCTGGAACAATGCATCGGTAATACACCGTTAGTAAAACTACAACGACTGGCCGAAGGGCTGGGCAGTGAGGTCTGGGTCAAGCTGGAGGGCAATAATCCGGCAGGCTCGGTAAAGGATCGCGCTGCGTTAGGGATGATCCAGCAGGCAGAACTGCGTGGGGAGATTAAGCCGGGCGATACGCTGATCGAAGCCACCAGCGGCAATACCGGCATTGCGCTGGCCATGATCTGCGCGATGAAAGGCTATACGCTGAAACTGCTGATGCCGGAAAACATGAGCGTGGAGCGCCAGGCGGCTATGCGGGCTTATGGTGCCGAACTTATCCTGGTCAGTCGTGAACAAGGGATGGAAGGGGCGCGCGATCTGGCGCTGGAGATGCAGCAACTGGGGCAGGGCAAGGTGTTGGATCAGTTCAACAATCTCGATAACCCTTATGCACACTTCACCACTACCGGCCCGGAGATCTGGCAGCAGACCGCTGGGCGTATCACTCATTTCGTCTCCAGCATGGGCACCACCGGCACCATAACCGGCGTGGGTGGCTACCTGAAAAACCAAAGTCCGCAGGTTAAAATCATTGGCTTGCAACCGGCAGAAGGCAGCAGCATTCCCGGTATTCGCCGGTGGTCTCCGGCCTATCTGCCAGGTATTTTCCGCCCGGAGCTGGTGGATCAGGTGTTGGATATGGCGCAAAGTGAGGCCGAGCAGACCATGCGCCAGTTGGCGCAGCGGGAAGGAATATTCTGTGGCGTGAGTTCTGGCGGTGCGGTGGCCGGGGCGTTGCGTATCGCAGCGGCCAACCCGGGCAGCGTGGTGGTGGCGATTATTTGCGATCGCGGCGATCGTTATCTGTCTACCGGGGTTTTCAATATTATGTAAGGATTAAGTAAAACCGGCTGCGCAGAACGGCAATAGACGAGAAAATGGCGCAAATCGCGGAAGGAGTGAGGCATGAAAATTTTATTGGTCGATGACGATCTGGAACTCGGTACCATGTTGAGCGAGTACCTGACGGCTGAAGGATTCAATGCGACCCTGGTGCTGACCGGCAAGGCCGGGGTTGATGGGGCTCTTTCCGGGACCTATACCGCAATGATCCTCGACATCATGCTGCCGGACATGAGTGGGATCGATGTACTGCGGGAAGTGCGTAAAAAGAGCCGTTTGCCGATCATCATGCTGACCGCCAAAGGGGATAACATCGACCGGGTGATTGGCCTGGAGATGGGGGCCGACGACTATGTGCCCAAACCCTGCTATCCACGGGAATTGGTGGCACGCCTGCGTGCGGTGATGCGCCGTTTTGAAGAACAGCCGGAAACGATAGATAAAGATGCCGCGCTGGCCTTTGGGGAGTTGACGCTTAACTCTTCGACCCGCAGCAGCGAGTGGCAGGGCAAAGGGTTCGATCTGACCGCGTCGGAATTCAATCTGCTGGAACTGTTGTTACGCTCGCCTGAACGGGTGGTATCCAAGGATGAGCTTTCCGAGAAAGGGCTGGGGCGGCCACGCGAGGCTTACGATCGCAGCGTGGACGTTCATATCAGCAATATCCGCCAGAAGTTGGGCGCGCTAACGGGCAACCGGCTGAGCATTGAGACAGTGCGCAGTATCGGTTACCGCATCCGATAATGCCGATGCGTGGAAGACTTTTCTGGAAAATCCTGCTCGGCTTCTGGCTGACGTTCATCATCATGACCCAGGCGTTATGGGTCACGTTCACTTTCTATGGCAATCGCCATGAGCTACCGGAAAACAGCATTACCCGGCGTCTGGTTAACCAGCAACTGACTTCTGCTGCCACCCTGTTGCACAGCGGTGGTCTGCCCGCGCTGAATGCCATGATTGCCGACTGGCCAGAGGGGGAACGCCGTTTCTTCAGCGTCACGCCAACCGCTCTGCCGCCCGATGTGAAGCTTGAAACAGGGCGCCAGTCGCAAAATATCGAGTCATGGGTGAAAGGGGCCGATAATCAGGGATATCTGTTGAGCTATGACGTTGAGGGATTGCGGGAATCGCTGCGGCCCGCCAAGCGCGGACGCCTGCTGAATATTCCAGAACCCATGCTCTGGGTCGGCGGTTTGGGCGGGTTGCTGTTCAGTGCCGTGCTGGCCTGGAACCTGACGCGGCCAATGCGCCAGTTGCGGGCCGGATTTGATCGGGTAGCGCAGGGGGATCTGGCCGTCCGGTTATTCCCCTCCATGCGCAGGCGGCATGATGAACTTTCTGAAGTCGCGCGTGATTTTGACAGCATGGCCGAACGGCTGGAGCTGTTGGTCAGTGCCCGCGAACAACTGCTGCATGATGTTTCCCATGAACTGCGCTCGCCGCTGGCCCGCCTGCAACTGGCGATTGGTCTGGGGCGGCAAAACCCGGACAACGTAGAGAACTCGCTACAGCGTATCGAGCATGAAGCCGGGCGACTGGACAAGATGATCGGTGAGCTGTTGGCACTGTCGCGTGCCGAAAGCAATAGCCTGCCGGATGAAGAGTATTTCGATCTCTACGGGCTGGTGGAAGCGGTGGTTAACGATGCGCGCTATGAAGCGCAGATCCCCGGGGTTGAAATTGTGCTGCAGGCCAATCCCGATGTGGAATATACGGTGAAGGGCAATGCCGAACTGATGCGCCGGGCGGTAGACAATATTGTGCGTAACGCCCTGCGTTTTTCCAGCCAGGGCCAGCACGTTACGGTGATGCTGACGCGGGTGGATCAACTGTTCCAGATCCAGGTCAGCGATCAGGGGCCGGGGGTGGAGGAGTCGAAGCTTTCCAGCATTTTTGATCCCTTTGTACGGGTTAAGTCGGCGATGTCCGGCAAAGGTTATGGGCTGGGTTTGGCAATAACCCGTAAAGTGGTGCTGGCGCACGGTGGGCAGGTCGATGCCCATAATGGCGATCAGGGCGGTCTGGTGATCACCCTGCGGGTGCCACGCTGGGGGCTCGGCTAGGCTTTACTGCGCATACTTGCGTTGCTACTTTTGTTAAATCTGGCTGAACGTTTCAGGGCGTGAAGTGGGCATTACTATTATCAGCTGATGCTGAGAATCCGCTTTGAGCCGAAACAATATCATCATATTAAGCTTGCCCCCTTACTGAGAATCATCTGCTTTGTCTGCTGAAAGGGGCATGAATTTGCTGGCCGCGTTGAAATTTTTGATCCGGATATTGGTCAGCCATCCTGGCTTCTGCCAGTGATTGTACGCTTTAACGGCCTCAGAACAGGTAACTTATCTTGAATATCAATAAATATGGTCAGCCTATTGGTTTTCCTCTTCCTGACTGGAAGCCTCTTCCCTTACCGCTACGCAGTCAGATAAGCGGCCAGCACTGCAACCTTTTGCCACTGGAAACGAGCCATTGCGAGGCACTGTATCAAGCATATTCTCTAACCGAGGATGACAGGGACTGGACCTGGCTTGGCGCGGAAAAGCCTGCTGATTTACAGGAAATGATGCTGTGGATCACCCGTAAAATTAACGATCCCAGCCTGGTTTCATGGGCAGTGACAGATACAAAAAATAACCGTCCGGTCGGCGTGGTCTGCTACAGCAATATAGACTCAGTAAACGGGGCTCTGGAAATAGGGCATGTTACCTGGTCGCCACTGATGCAGAAAACCAGCATGGGAACGGATGCGTTGTTTATGCTGCTGAAAAATGCCTTTAACTTAGGCTACCGGCGGGTTGCATGGCGCTGTGACTCGCTCAATATGGCATCAAGGAACGCTGCCGAAAGAATCGGATTTACTTTCGAAGGGCGCTTTCGTCAGGCCATGACTCGCAAGCAGCGCAATCGCGATACCGACTGGTTCTCCGTCATTGACACACAGTGGCCGGAGATTGAAAAAGCCCTGTCGGGCTGGCTTTCACCCGAAAACTTCGAGCAGAACGGCACGCAAAAGCGCAGGCTGGAAACATTCTTCTTTAACAGCCAGCAATAGATTTGGTCTGCTGGAACGATATACCGGCAGCGAAGCCATCCCCTGTTCCAACGACAGCATATCGCCAGGTCAATACCGCCAAGCAACGGGCGCCTTATTTCAACGGTAGTGCTGCTTATCCAGATCGTATTTTTTCATCCGCAGATACAGTTTTTTGCGCGGGATCTGTAAATACTCCGAAACCTCATTAATCCGCCCCTGATGCAGGTTTAACGCCTCGGTAATGATTTGCCGCTCATAGTCTTCAATGCGTTGATCCAGCGGCGGCGGTTCGGACTCGTGCAGTAATGGGTTCGAGGTTTCCGCCAGCGGCATCACCCCGACCGCAAACAGCTCTGCGGCGTTTGCCAGTTCACGGACGTTATTAGGCCATACCCGTTTTTGCAGGCGTTTGATCAGCTCTGTCGGCAGTTGCGGCAGCGGGTGGTTAAGCCGTAGGCAAGCCTGTTGCAGGTAGTGCCTGAAGAGCGGCTCGATATCGTCAGGGCGCTGGGCCAGCGATAGGCAGTTGATTTGAGTCATGGCAAAACAGTAATAGAAATCTGGCAGAATGATATGCCCGGCGGCCATTTCCACCAGCGGTGAGGTGCCAATGCCGATCAGCCGGAAGGGTTGCGGTTCTTGCCCTTGAAGCTGAATCAACCTGGCCTGCTGTGCCACGGGCAAGTAGCCAAGATTGCGTAATACCAGTGTGCCGCCTTGTGTCTGTTCTAACCATTGATCCAAGGGGGCTTCACCCTCCGGCGTCAGTTCACCGATGATTAATGGCTGCTCGCTGCGGTGGCTCATGCGGTGCAGATAACGGGCTGCCAGGGTTCTGCCCACTCCCAACTCCCCTTGCAGGTAAACCGCCAGATCGGTTTCCGCCACTTGCTGAAGACGCACCCGTAACTGTTGTATCCATTCGCTGCGGCCAATCAGATTGGCCTGCAACTGCTCCTGCTGCCAACGGCGGCGTGCGATCTGTGAACGGCGTTGGGCCAGCGCTTTGGAAACCTGTTCGAGCAACTGAGAGGGGTTGACCGGTTTTTGCAGAAAATCCCAGGCGCCTTTTTTCACCGCTTCAACCGCCATCGGCACGTCGCCATGGCCGGTGATCAATAACACGGGCAGGCAGGCATCACGGGCCAGCAGCATCGCCATCAGATCGATGCCTGAGCAACCGGGCATGCAGACATCGCTGATAACGATCCCCGGCCAGTCTTCACTGAGTAACGCCTGCGCCGCCAGCGGGTTATGACAGGCATGAACCTGGTAGCCTGCCTGGTTGAGTAACATGGCGTAGGCATCAAGGACGTCGGCATCGTCGTCGATCAACAGAATATGCTGTTCGTTGCTTAACATGGTTCAATCCACCGGTTGAAACTGTAAAACGACGCAGGCGTTGCGCGTCAGTGTAGAGGCCAGGTGCAGGCTGCCGCCCATTTGCTCCATCAGCGAAAGCGAGATGGACAGGCCAATCCCCAGCCCCACCTGTTTGCTGGTGGTGAACGGCTTGAGCAAGGATTCGGCCTGTGCCAGCGGCCAGCCGGGTCCGTTATCCCAGAGTATCAGTTGCCATCCGGCCTCATTGCGCTGCCAGTCGGCCTGGATCAGCGCTTCGGTTTGGCACACATCCAGCGCGTTGCTCATCAGATTGACCAGCACCTGTTGAATTCGCACCTCGTCGCCCAGCACTTCTGCCGTTCCCTCCGGCAGCCGCAGTTCTCCCTTTAGCGGTTGGTGGCGTAGGGTCAGTAACTCCCAGGCGGCCAGCATCGAGAGCCGTAAATCCACCGGCAGTAAAGGGCTATCTTGCTCGGTTCGTCGGGTGAACTGCCGCAGCATGCGAATAATGGCGTCCATCCTGCCAATCAACCCATCGGCCTTGGTGAGGGCGAGGAGAGCATCGTCATGCTGCCCGTGATCCACGGCCTGGCGGGCGGTAAACAGATACATCGACAGAGCGTTGAGTGGCTGGTTGATTTCATGGGCCAAGGTGGTCATGGTCTGTCCGACAACCGCCAGCTTTGCCGCCTGCACCAGTTCGTCCTGCGTGGTGCGTAAATGCAGTTCGATATCCTTACGTTCGGCAATCTCCTGCTCGAGCCTGGATTTCTGTTGATTCAGTTGGCCCAGCGTTCGCCGCAACAGACGGGCAATACGCCCCAGTTCATCGCCGCCGTATATCGGGATGGCCGCATTGGTTTCCCCGAGCCCGATACGCACCACTACCTGGTTGAGTAAGGTAAACCGCTTCACCAGGCGGGAACGAATAAAATAATGATTGAGCAGATAGACCAATAACATTGCCAGCAGGGTGGTGACCAGAATCAAACTGCCGCTGACGCGGACAATCTGCTCAAGGCGGTGATTAAAGGTTTGCATCTGCCGGTGGCTGTTGCTCAATTGCGATTCCAACTGGGTGCGGAAGCGGGCCAGCGTCGCCTCTTTGGCTTGGGTGGCCTGTAAGAGCACGTGTTGAGCCTGGAGGTAATTATTTACTGCGGCAGGCATATTGTTGTCGGCAATGCCGGTCTCCAGCAGTTCGTCGATGGTTTGGCGCAGGGTTACCGTACTTGGATGTGCTTCCAATCCCAGCATATTTTCGTTGGCCGTTTTTTTCAGGTAGGCGAGATAGCGAATCGGGCCTTCGGCAGCAGCCGGTTCTTCCCCTGAGGATTGCAGTTCGTTGAGCCGATCGCGCAGGGCATCGGTTATCTGGTTTTCTATCCGGGCCAAGGTATAAACCTGCTGTTGTTCACTTTGCACTTCGCGCAGGCGGGTTTGCAGACGCGGCATCGCCTGGCCGCTTTCCCCTCCATCTGATCGAGAAGCGCCCCTTGCTGCCAACTGAAATCCTGCACCAGCGAATTTAACTCGGTGGTGAAATCGTCATGCAGCCAACTGATGCGTGCAGCAATCTCGTTCACTTTTTCGCGGGCGATAAACATGTTGTACAGGGCACTGTCCAAGCGGCTTAACAGTTGGCGGCTTTCTGCCAAGGTAGATTGGATCTGCTGGCGTTCGGGGTTATCCAGCCGCTTACTGGCCAGCTCAATCTGCTCCAGGTGCTCCACAATCTGGTTTCTCAATTGCAGGCGTGTGTTGGTATTGGCGGCCTGTAAAAACTCGTTCAGTTGATCCACCAGCGTGTTCAGGTTGCTTTCAATAACGAAGGAAGACTGGATACGGGGAAAATAATCGTCCAGCGCATAGCGGATCTGCGAGCTTTGCTCATGCCAGGAATAGAGGCTGACGCCGCTGACGATCAGCGTCAGCAAAGCCCCGGTAAGGAACGCCCCGCGCAGGCAAGCGCTGATGGTAAGGCGCTTCATATAGCGCAGGAGCAAACGGCTCATTTCAGCTCTTCCAGCAGTTTGATGGCTTTTCTTTGTTGCTGTTGAAAGAACAATTGCCACTCCATGACCTGCTGTTCGGCTTCGCTACGCACGGCAAACTGCTTGAGGTATTGCGGATCTTCACTCTGGGCTGGTGTGACAGGAATAGCGGTTAACAACGCGCGGATCTCCGGCAGCGGGCGTTTCAAGCGGTTTTCTGCGCCATGCAGGGCTTTCCAGGCGTCCTTGAGTTGGGAAAGACGAAAGCTGATGGCGGTATCAAACAGTTTTTGCACCAGGCGCTGGCGTTGCAGGAGCAAGGGGTAATTCAGCGGTGGCTGCTGTAACAGCTTTTGCTGCTGGGCAAAGCGCGGGTTGTCAGCGGGCAGCGGGATCACCGGATATTTGCCGGTGCTGGTATCTGCCAATACTTGCTGCCCCTGTGGGCTCAGCAAAAACTGAATGAAGCGCCGGGCCTCTTCGGGGTAGTGGCTGTTATGCGTGATGGCAATATAGGTTGGTGAAGCCGAAGCCTGGGGAAAATAGCGGAACACCAGATGCGGATCGTCAAGCAGCAGGTTGGCGTAGTTGTCGATAATCGGCCCAACCGAACCCAGGCCATTTTTGATTTTATCCGCCACGCCAAAACTGCGCGATGAGATGGTGATTAAATTCCCGGCTGCAGACAGCAGGGTTTCCCACCCCGGCTGCCAGCCACGCTGTTGTAACAGCGACTCAACCATCAGATGGTTAGTGTCCGAGCGGGAAGGGCTGCTCATCAGCAAGGCCCCTTGATAGCGTGCCTGGGCCAGATCGTCCCAATCGGTGGGCAAGGGTAGCTGCTTCTCCTCCAGGTTGGTTTGATTGATCAGCAAGCCAAACCCTGAGATGGCTACCGCTACCGCCGTATCGCGGATGGATTCAGGCACCAGTTGCTGCGACTGTTCCGGGGCTCCTGGGTAATTGGCCAGGCGCTGATGCTGCTGTAAATGCTGCAGCAGCATCGGGGAAGAGGTTAGAACCAGATCGACGTTCTCACTGGCGGTACTATCAAGCAATTGCTCCAGGGAGGAACTGGTGCGGTTCAACGTGCGGATAACAACCGACTGTGGCTGGCCCTGCCAGCGGCTGATGATATAGGCGGTGGCTTCCGGCGAGAATGTGGTCGCCATCACCAGCTCATTTCTTTTGGCGTTGGTGACACCGGATAATAATAAGCACAGCATCGCGGTAAAAATGAGCGGTGAACGCATAATAAGGCTCTCTCCAATAGCAACGTTTGTGATCTTATTCATAAAATTAAAATAACGATAAAGAAATACCCATCAACATTTGAGACAAAAAGTTCTTTTCCGCCTGCCAATGGTTTTTCTCGCAGTTATAAATCAGTTGCAGGGAAATAATATCACTGATATTGGCTTAATACTGTTAACACCTTCAAAAACATCATCTGTTATGCGGGGTAAGGCCAGGCTGCATGCCCGGTGACGCCTGCACGGGGCTGATAAAACGCTGCCGGCATCCGTGAGGCTAAGCGTGCTCTGATAATAAATGGGTCAAAAGTGCGCTTATTAATGCTTTATTTGAGTCAATTTTGACACATATTACCCCGCTTGTTTTCTCTCGGGATTAATTACACCATTCATGGCGAAAGTCATTAATAAACACCAGGGCTATCGACCCGATTCCGATAAAACCTCACGGGGGAATAACATGATTTCATTATTAAAGCCGGGCGTGGCGGCCAAGGATGTTGCGCCAGAAAAGGTGCAGGCAACCTACCAGCGTTACCGGATGCAGGCATTATTGAGCGTTTTTTTAGGCTATCTGGCTTATTACATTGTTCGTAACAACTTCACCCTTTCTACGCCGTATTTGAAAGATCACCTGGATCTGAGCGCCACGCAAATCGGTATGTTAAGCAGTTGCATGCTGATTGCCTATGGTATCAGTAAAGGGGTGATGAGCAGCCTGGCGGACAAAGCCAATCCCAAGGTGTTTATGGCCTGTGGCCTGGTGCTCTGCGCCATCGTTAACGTCGGCTTGGGGTTCAGCACAGCCTTCTGGATCTTTGCTGCGCTGGTGGTGTGCAATGGCCTGTTCCAGGGGATGGGGGTTGGCCCGTCGTTCATTACCATTGCCAATTGGTTCCCACGGCGTGAGCGTGGCCGCGTTGGGGCTTTCTGGAATATTTCTCATAACATTGGTGGCGGGGTGGTTGCCCCTATCGTTGGGGTTGCCTTCGCGGTGTTAGGGAGCGAGCATTGGCAGAGTGCCAGCTATATTGTTCCGGCTGGCGTTGCCGTAGGCTTTGCGTTGGTGGTGTTGTGGCTGGGCAAAGGCTCCCCACGCAGCGAAGGTCTGCCCACGCTGGAACAGATGATGCCGGAAGAGACCGTCAAGTTGAAAGCCAGCGAGCAGGAGCAGGCACCGGAAAACATGAGCGCCTTCCAGATTTTCTGTACCTATGTTCTGCGCAACAAGAATGCCTGGTATGTGTCGCTGGTGGATGTGTTCGTCTACATGGTGCGTTTTGGCATGATCAGTTGGCTGCCTATCTACCTGCTCACCGTGAAACATTTCTCCAAAGAAGAAATGGGTATCGCGTTTCTGTTCTTCGAATGGGCGGCAATACCTTCAACGCTTTTGGCCGGTTGGCTTTCGGATAAGCTGTTCAAGGGGCGTCGTATGCCGCTGGCGATGATCTGTATGGCGATGATCTTTGTCTGCCTGATCGGCTACTGGAAGAGCGACTCGCTGTTGATGGTCACCATTTTTGCCGCCATCGTCGGCTGCCTGATCTATGTGCCGCAGTTTCTGGCATCGGTACAGACTATGGAGATCGTCCCCAGTTTTGCGGTAGGTTCAGCGGTCGGCCTGCGCGGCTTTATGAGCTATATCTTTGGGGCAACCCTGGGTACCAGTCTGTTTGGCGTGATGGTCGATCAGATGGGATGGAACGGGGGATTCTATCTGCTGATGGGCGGCGTGGTGTGCTGTATTCTGTTCTGCTATCTTTCCCATCGTGGCGTGCTGGAGCTGGAGCGAGAAAGGCAACAGCAGAAGGAAGAGCATCTTGCCCAGCCGTTGGTGGCTCAGTAACGGGTGTTTTAACGCAATAAAAAAACGGCGCTTTAAGCGCCGTTTTTAATGGTCATGCCGCGATTACTTCTTGATGCGGATGATCGGGGTTTCGCCAACGGTTACGCTGCCGGACAGTTTGATCAGCTCTTTGATCTCGTCCATGTTGGAGATAACAACCGGAGTCAGGGTCGACTTGGCTTTCTCTTCCAGCAAGGCCAAATTGAACTCGATAACCACATCGCCTTTCTTGACGCGCTGGCCTTCTTCCGCGATGCGTTTGAAGCCTTCGCCTTTCAGTTCAACGGTGTCGATACCAAAGTGCACGAACAGCTCAATACCGCTGTCGGATTCGATAGAGAACGCATGGTTGGTTTCGAAAATTTTACCGATCGTGCCATCAACCGGAGCAACCATTTTGTTGCCAGCAGGTTTGATAGCGATGCCATCGCCAACGATCTTCTCGGCGAATACTACGTCCGGTACATCTTCGATATTGACGATTTCGCCAGAAAGTGGAGCGACGATCTCGATAGTGCCCATGTCTTTCTTGTCATCAGAAACCAGAGATTTCAGTTTATCGAACAAACCCATGATCTTCTCCTAAGCATTAAATTGGGCGGCGTTCCAGTGTCGTGGAAGTTTAGCAGAGTGTCTTTTCTTCGATGAATTTATTTACGCAATTCATCAAGTCTTGTGCCGTTGGCTGTGCCAAGGCTTGTGCTGCTAACGCCTTCACATCTTCGAAGTTCGTATTACGAATAATTTTCTTGATGCGCGGGATTGAAATCGCACTCATGCTGAACTCATCCAGCCCCATGCCCAATAACAACAGTGTAGCACGTTCATCACCAGCCAGTTCACCGCACATACCGGTCCACTTGCCTTCTGCATGAGATGCATCAATAACCTGTTTGATCAGGCTAAGCACTGATGGGGACATCGGGTTATAGAGATGAGAAATCAGCTCGTTGCCGCGATCTACTGCCAGAGTATACTGGGTAAGATCGTTTGTCCCAATACTAAAGAAGTCGACTTCTTTCGCCAGGTGATGAGCAATCACTGCGGCGGCAGGTGTTTCCACCATTACGCCAACTTCAATGGTTTCGTCAAAGGCTTTGCCTTCTTCGCGCAGTTGCGCTTTCAGGATTTCCAACTCGCCTTTCAGATCGCGCACTTCTTCAACCGAAATAATCATCGGGAACATGATGCGCAGTTTGCCGAAAGCAGAAGCACGCAGAATGGCGCGCAGCTGGGCGTGCAGGATTTCACGGCGGTCCATGGCGATACGGATCGCGCGCCAGCCCAGGAACGGGTTCTCTTCTTTTGGCAGATTCATGTACGGCAGGTCTTTATCGCCGCCAATGTCCATGGTACGGACGATAACTGCCTGTGAGCCCATGGCCTCTGCGACGGCTTTATAAGCCTGGAACTGCTCGTCTTCGGTCGGCAGTGATTCGCGGTCCATGAACAGGAATTCGGTACGGTACAGGCCGACACCTTCAGCGCCGTTGCGCTCTGCACCTGCGACGTCGCGCACGGTACCGATGTTGGCACAAACTTCAACCTGGTGTCCGTCCAGCGTGATCGCTGGCAGATCTTTCAGTTTGACCAGATCGTTTTTCTCGGTCTGGTATTGATTCTGAACGGCTTTCAACTGCTCGATTACGTCGGCGGTCGGGTTAACGTAGATTTTGTTGTTAACCGCGTCCAGGATCAGGTAATCGTCGTTTTTCACCTGCTTGGTCACGTCGCTGGTGCCTACGATCGCGGGCAATTCCAGAGAGCGGGCCATGATTGAGGTGTGGGACGTGCGGCCACCCAGATCGGTGATGAAACCCAGCACTTTATCCAGATTCAACTGTGCAGTTTCAGACGGTGTCAGGTCGGAAGCGACCAGGATCACTTCATCCTGAATGGCGCTCAGATCGACAATCGCCAAACCTAGAATGTTTTGCAGCAGACGCTTACCGATATCACGTACGTCAGCCGCACGTTCCTTCAGGTATTCATCGTCCAGTTCTTCCAGCGCTTTCGCCTGGCCTTCGATCACGGTGTAAGCTGCCGCATCGGCAGACGCCAGATCGTCTTTTATGAGGGCTATGATTTCCTGCTCAAGCTCTTCGTCTTCCAGCAGCATGATATGGCCTTCGAAGATAGCTTCTTTCTCTTCACCGAAGGTTTGACCAGCTTTGGTCTTGATCACTTCCAACTGTTCAGACGCCTTCGCGCGGCCTGCCAGAAAACGTGAGACTTCCTGCTCTACATGGTCTGCAGAGATTTTTTCCGGTTGATGACAATTTCATCTTCTTTCAGCAAGAGAGCCTTACCAAAAGCGATACCCGGTGATACTAAAATGCCTGAAATCATAACCCTACCTTACTCTTGACTGGTGTTAACTAAAAAGACGGGCTGATTACTCAAGCTCTGCCATCAGTTTTACCAAGTGCTCAACGGCTTTCTGCTCGTCTTCACCTTCAGCTGAGATGGTTACTACGGTCCCTTGGGTCAGGCCCAGAGTTTGCAGCTTGAACAGGCTTTTGGCGCTGGCGCTTTTGCCGTTGGAAGTTACAGTGATGTCAGACGTGAAGCCTTTGGCTTCTTTCACGAACTGAGCAGCAGGGCGAGTGTGCAGACCATTCGGAGCGGTAATAGTAACTTCTTGCTGGAACATTGATATTTCCCCAACTTATTGGATTAAGGTTGTGGAGCTAAAGTTTAGCCTAACGGCGTGATTTTAGCTTGTCTGGTTAGCGCCTGACTATGGTACAGGGGCGAGCGTTGATGCAACTTAAAACGACACTTTAGGCACTTAAGATCAAAAAAACGGGCTTCTGGTGTCGTTTCAATCAGCTTCCCATTATGCCGTGTTTTTCGCTTGGGCGACAAATGAGTAAATCGATTCAGCTTAAACAATAGCCGGGAGGTGATTAATTTTGCGCATCGAATTAATTGCCCGGTTAAATACTAAAGCCAGCGGATAAAATCAATCTTTGAGTGGTGTAAACTTTGATCCAGTCCACAAAAAAGCACCCCGAAAGGTGCTTTTTTAGCTTTTTGTGCACGGTTTGCGTTACTGCTGCAGTTCTTGTTCCGTGAACAAATCTGCGAACAACGCGGTGCTTAAATAGCGTTCACCTGAGGAGGGCAGAATAACCACAATTGTTTTGTCGGTAAAGTCTGCTTCTTCGGAAAGTTTGAGCGCTGCCACAACGGCTGCACCGGATGAGATCCCCGCCAGGATACCTTCTTCTTCCATCAGGCGGCGCGCCATACTGATGGCTTCGTCGTTGGTGACCAGTTCAACACGGTCAACCAGGCTCAAGTCCAGGTTGCCTGGAATGAAACCGGCACCGATGCCCTGGATTTTATGTGGGCCTGGCTTGATTTCCTGCCCGGCCAATGCCTGGCTGATAACCGGGGAGTCGGTCGGTTCAACCGCCACGGTGGTGATGTCCTTGCCCTTGGTATTCTTGATATAGCGACTCACGCCGGTCAGCGTACCGCCGGTGCCGACCCCTGCGATAAACACATCGACTTCGCCGTCGGTATCTGCCCAGATTTCCGGGCCGGTGGTTTTCTCATGAATTTCCGGGTTGGCCGGGTTGCTGAACTGTTGCAGCAGGATATAGCGGTTTGGATCGGTGGCAACAATCTCTTCAGCCTTGGCGATCGCCCCTTTCATGCCCTTTGCGCCCTCTGTCAGAACCAGGTTGGCACCCAGTGCTTTCAGCAGTTTACGGCGTTCGATGCTCATGGTTTCCGGCATGGTCAGCGTTAGCTTGTAGCCACGTGCCGCCGCCACAAAGGCCAGGGCAATACCGGTGTTGCCGCTGGTCGGCTCCACCAGTTCTTTGCCCGCGGTAAGAATGCCGCGTTTTTCGGCGTCCCAGATCATATTGGCACCGATACGGCATTTGACGCTGAAACTCGGATTGCGAGATTCAACCTTGGCGAGGATGCGTCCGTTGCCGATACGGTTCAGACGAACCAGCGGCGTATGGCCGATTGTTAATGAGTTGTCTTCGTAAATCTTGCTCATAGCCCGTCCTTTAACTCTATGAAAATGTAGGGAACGTCGAAAGCATACGCTAACGGTGCCGGCAGGGAAGTAAAGAATTGGTATATAGATATGTTATTAGAGAATAACTTTTATATCCGTCGTCTTCCAGGCTGCAGCGTGGTTACCTGCACACACTGACCTTGTGCTGTACAGGGCAATACAACTGCCGCGGGCGCAGAGATGCGCTAGCGCGGTCAACTTCAAATCCATAGGATATACGCATAATCGAAAGGGCGCCAAAAGCGCCCCTGTGCAAGACATCATCCATTATTGGCGCACGAACTCTGCACGATAACGGTCTACCCACATCGCAGTCGCGCCACAAACGGCCACCGGCAGGATCACCAGATTAAGGATAGGGATCATGGTGAACAGGCTGACCAGAGCCCCGAACTGCAGGTTATCGGCTTTGTGTTGCCGCAATGAGCGGCGCATATCGGCAAAGCTGACTTTGTGGTTATCAAACGGGTAATCACAGTATTGAATGGCCAACATCCAGGCGCTGAACAGGAACCACAGCACCGGCGCCAGCGTCTGGCCGATACCCGGCACAAAGTAGAGCAATAGCAGCACCAGCGCACGGGGCAGGTAATACATCAGCTTACGCCATTCGCGGGACATGATGCGGGGCAAATCTTTGGCGATGCCCAGCATTCCGGTATCCGGCAGTTGTTTACCGGTGAGACTGCCTTCCAGTTGTTCGGCCAACAAACCGCAGAACGGCGCGGCAATCAGGTTGGTGAGGGTGCTGAACAGATAGCTGAACACCAATAAAACCGAAATCACCGCTAACGGCCAGAGCAAATAGCTCAGCCACTGCAGCCAATCAGGTATATGGCTCATTATGCGTGGGATCCAGTCACCCAGGCGGCTAAACAGCCACCAGAAAGCGGACCCCATCAGCAGCACGTTAACCAGCAACGGCAAGACGACATAACGTTTTATCCCAGGGCGTGAAATCAGACGCCATCCTTCGGCAAAATAGTGGATGCCACTGGTGGATCGGGTCGGGGGCTGCATATAGGACATATCTTGGTATTATCTCTTTGACTGAACAGGCTCGCCTATCATATCGATATGATTTTCCACTGGCTAGCGTGTTTTTGGCTGAAAAAACAGCAAAAAAACGCAGTATAATCATCTTTATTGCCATAAAGTTCAGCACGGACTTGCACTTGTGCCTGAGGGCAAATAGAGTTAAAGAGTGAATGTTTGCCGCGGTGGCAATGTATTGGAACAACAGAGATAGCAATGATGCAGGATTTGCGTCTGATATTAATCGTTGTTGGCGCGATCGCCATAATAGCGTTGTTATTGCATGGTCTTTGGACCAGCCGTAAAGAACGCTCGTCACTTTTTCGCGATCGCCCAGCTAAACGCTCGAAAAAAGAACGTGAACCAACTCCAGTTGATGAACCTGCCGAAGGTGTGGGGGAGGTACGTATTCGTGCCACTCGCCCTCAGGACGAGCCATCAATGGGCCATTTTGATACCGCACGCGAAGAGCCCGTGATTGCTCCACGGCCTGTTCAGCCGGCTGCTCATCATCCCGCACCGCTCTCACAGCGGCCGGATTACGATGACATTCTGTTGGATAACTACGCGCAGGACGAAGACGACGATGAGCCGCAGCAATCTGCACCGCGCCGTGAACCGCGCGTTGACGATATGCCGCCGGCACATACGCCTGAGCCAGCATTCCATCACACGGAACCTGTGCATCAGCCCAAGCCGGAAGTTGTCACGGCACAGCCTGCGCACGAACCTAAGTTGGCGCCAGAGCCGCTGAAACCGGCAAAACTGAAAGAGACCGTCCTGGTGTTGCATGTTGCTGCACATCAAGGCGGCGTGATCGGTGGCGAAGTGTTGCTGCAGAGCGTGCTGCAGGCTGGCTTCCAGTTTGGCGAAATGGGGATCTTCCATCGTCATATCAGCCCGGCGGGTAGCGGCCCTGTGCTGTTCAGCCTGGCCAACATGGTCAAGCCTGGGTCATTCGATCCGGAAATGATGTCTGATTTCTCTACGCCGGGCGTATCGATGTTTATGATGGTGCCGTCTTACGGCGACGCGAATCAGAACTTCAAACTGATGCTGCAGTCGGCCCAGCGTATTGCCGACGATGTGGGTGGCGTGGTGCTGGACGATGAGCGCCGCATGATGACCCCGCAGAAATTGGAAACCTATAAAGCGCGCATCCGCGAAGTGTTGGAGAACAACGCCTGACCGGTTGCCACGCGTACTAAACAATCTTTAATCCTTAACCCAATGGATTTCTAATTTCAGCAAGGCGGCAAGTCACTGGATCCCCGGGAGCTTACATAGGTAAGTGACTGGGGCTAAGGGATGTAGCCAACAAAGCTATAATTTGAAAGACGAAGGGTACAAAGCCCCCGCCAACCGGGGGCTTTTTATCTTTGATGGTGAGCCATGGCATCGATAATCCAACAAATCAATCAACTACGAACCTCACTGCGCCATCACGAATATCAGTATCACGTACTTGATGCGCCGGAGATCCCGGATGCGGAATACGATCGTCTGATGCGTGAACTGCGTGAGTTGGAAGAGGCGCATCCAGAGCTGGTGACCGCAGATTCGCCAACTCAACGCGTGGGCGCGGCCCCGTTAGCGGCGTTTGATCAGGTACGCCATGAAGTGCCGATGCTGTCACTGGATAACGTCTTTGACGACGAGAGCTTTCTGGCATTTTACAAACGAGTACAAGATCGCCTGAAAAGCAGTGAACCGCTGAATTTCTGCTGTGAGCTGAAGCTGGACGGGCTAGCCGTCAGCCTGCTGTACGAGGAGGGTGAACTGGTGCGTGCCGCGACCCGTGGTGATGGCACTACCGGTGAGAATATTACCTCCAACGTGCGCACCATCCGCGCAATCCCGCTGCGCCTGACCGGTGAGAACATCCCACGCCGCCTGGAAGTTCGCGGTGAAGTGTTTATGCCGCAGGCCGGTTTTGAAAAGATGAACGATGAGGCACGGCGCAAAGACGGTAAAATTTTCGCCAACCCGCGTAATGCGGCGGCGGGGTCGATTCGCCAGCTTGATCCGCGCATTACTGCCAAGCGCCCTCTGACCTTCTTCTGCTATGGCGTTGGCCTGCTGGAAGGGGGCGAGCTGCCGCGCAGCCACTGGGAACGCCTGATGCAGTTCAAAGCCTGGGGCCTGCCGGTGAGCGATCGCGTCAGGTGCTGTACCGGCAGCGATGAAGTGCTGGCATTTTATCGTCAGGTGGAGCAGGACCGTGCTCAACTAGGTTTTGATATTGATGGCGTAGTCGTGAAAATTGACGACATCGATCTGCAGGAAACCCTCGGCTTTGTTGCGCGGGCTCCGCGTTGGGCCACCGCATTTAAATTCCCGGCGCAAGAGCAGATCACGCAGGTGCGGGAAGTGGAGTTCCAGGTTGGGCGGACTGGCGCAATTACGCCGGTGGCACGTTTGGAACCGGTGCTGGTGGCGGGGGTGATCGTCAGTAACGCCACGTTGCATAATGCCGACGAAATTGACCGCCTTGGCCTGCGCATTGGCGATACGGTGATCGTCCGCCGCGCCGGTGATGTCATCCCGAAAGTTGTCGGGGTGATAGAAGACCGCCGCCCACCCAATGCACGAGAAGTGGTATTCCCGCTGCATTGCCCGGTTTGTGGCTCCGACGTGGAACGGGTGGAGGGCGAAGCCATTGCGCGCTGCACCGGTGGCCTGATCTGCGGCGCTCAGCGCAAAGAGGCGTTGAAGCACTTTGTTTCCCGTCGTGCGCTGGATGTTGACGGCATGGGCGATAAAATCATCGAACAGCTGGTCGATAAGGAATACGTCAAAAACCCGGCGGATTTGTTCCGTCTTTCGGCTGGCATCATGACCGGGCTGGATCGTATGGGCCCCAAGTCGGCTCAGAACCTGGTCAATGCGCTTGCCACCGCCAAGCAGACCACTTTTGCGCGCTTCCTGTATGCGTTAGGCATTCGTGAAGTCGGCGAGGCCACGGCAGCCAACCTGGCTGCGCACTTTGGTTCACTGGAGAAACTGCGGGTGGCGGATTTAGAGGCGCTCAAGCAGGTGCCGGACGTTGGCGAAGTCGTCGCCAGGCACGTAGTGAATTTCTTTGCCGAAGAGCATAACCAGCAAGTGATTGCCGAGCTGGTCGGCCCGGAAATCGGCATTAACTGGCCTGCGCCGGTAGTGATTGTGAGCGAAGAGATAGACAGCCCGTTCGCCGGTAAAACCGTGGTGCTCACCGGTTCCCTGAGCCAGCTTTCACGCGATGAGGCCAAAGATCGGCTAACCGCGCTGGGGGCCAAGGTCAGCGGCAGCGTTTCCAAGAAAACCGATCTGGTGATTGCCGGTGAGGCTGCCGGTTCCAAGCTGGCCAAGGCGCAGGAGCTGGGTATCGAGGTGATCGACGAAGCGGAAATGATCCGCTTGCTGGGTGTCTGATGGAAAAAGAAAACCTGATTGAAATTGCCAACACCGTCATGCCGTTTGGAAAATATCAGGGCCGGGTGCTGATCGACCTGCCGGAAGAATATCTGCTGTGGTTTGCCCGTAAGGGCGAATTCCCCAATGGTAAGCTGGGCATGCTGATGGAAATGACGTTGGCGATTAAAATTGAAGGGCTTGATCATTTGGTCAAACCACTGAAGCGAAGTTAGGGCTTACACATAATGCTTGTCAGACAGGCAACTGAATATCCCAGTAGTTAGCTAATGGCCACGCCCCTCTGCCTGTGGGAGAAGGGGCTTTTTTCCCGTTACCTTACCTCTCAGCCAGCCGCAGCCTGGGCCAGTGCTCCAGCCACTGCTTTTCCACCACGCGCTGTTCAAACGCAGCAAGATTGTTACTTTTGGTGTTGAAGGTAATGGTGTCGTTGAACAGAGCCTGAAGGCCGAAAGGGGCGATAAGCGAGATATTGTCATCGGCATGCAGTCTGGCACCGACGGCGGTTTCGAGCTCCGTCCAGTAACTGATGGCGTCCTGGCTGCTGGCGTAAGGTGCCCGGTTGCTACGCAGGTGCATACGCGCCTGATTTTTTACCGACCAGGGGCGATCCAGCCACTCCACCAGCCGTGATTCCAGCATTCTGTCGCGCTCGGCGTCACGGCGGTTAGAATCGAAATGGACCACATCAATATCGTTTAGCGGCGTATTGCTACTAAACCCATGCCGCCTGTCCCAAACCAGATTGCGCACAAACCCCGCCCCCAGACACCAATCGTGCAGGCCAAGACGCCGGGCGGCGTACAAGGCTTGCATGCGCTCACTATCTTGTTGTAACCAGATAATAATCTGTTGTTGCGGGTCCATTTTTTCTCCTTTGCTGGCGCTACTGTACCCTGAAGCGAAGGAAGGGGGAATCTGTTGGTCGATTCAAGTGCAGACACTAACCGAGTCTCTGCTGTCGTCAATCTTGGCTACCGGAACCGGTTTTCCAGCGGCGTTTGACCGGTATTGAACTGAAAGACGCAAGTGATGACCCGGCACGGTGTGGCCGGGTCATCACTTTATTCCCAAATTGTTCGCTGAGCTCACTGTTTAGGGCTGGTGGATTCGGTACGCCGCATTGGTTCCCCATGTTGCTACCAATAGGTTGCCATTGGGGGCAAGTGCTAATCCCACCGGGCTTGTCAGACCCTGCGTAATAACCGTGCGAACGCCTTCCCGGTTGATATGGCTGACGGTGGTTCCGCCATAGTCGACCACGTAGGCGCCATCCGGGCCCGCAGGGACGATACCGACACCGGGGCTGTTCAGCTCGTTATTGATGGTTTTCGCTTTTTGTCCGCCAGAAACCAGAGATATCCCCCCAGCGATATTGTTTACCAGCAGATCGCCGTTGGGGAGTTCGATCACGCCTACCGGTGTCTGCAGGCCTTCGGCCACCACTTCTGTTTTGCCGTCTGGCTGCGCGGCCAGGATCTGGTTGGTTCGGCGATTGGCGATCAGCAAACGGCCACGTTGATCAAAGGATAGCCCTGCGGGCGTGGCTAACCCCTGAACAAAAACCGTTTTGTTGCCCTCTGGCGTAAAGCGCCACACGAGGTCCTGGTTATAGGAGGCGACGTAAATATCTCCCTGGCGGGAAATAGCCAGCCCGGAAGGGCCACTGAGTCCGCTGGCGAATACGTTTCTCTCGCCTTTGGGTGTGAAGCGCAATACGGTGCCTGATGACCAGTTCGCAACGTAGAGATTACCGTTGGCATCGTAGGCCATGCCGACCGGTGAACTGAGTTTGTCATAGGTGGCAGTTTGTTCCAGTTGCCATTGATTTGCCGCCCGTTGCTGCGCCATCGCTGGCGGGCTCAGCAAAACTGGCGAAATAACAACCAGCCATGAAAAAAAGGCAAGCGATCTCATTAGGCGATCTCCCTGGAGAAAATTTCCTTAGCGGCGGACAGCCCGTTAAGCGCTGCCGGGAAACCGGCATAAACGGCCATCTGCATGATGACTTCGACAATTTCCTGCTGTGAGCAACCGACGTTTCGGGCTGCGTGAATATGCACCTTGAGTTGCGGTGAAGCGTTTCCCAAGGCGGTTAACGCAGCGATCACAGCAATCTCCCGGGACTTGAGATCAAGACCCGGTCTTGAATAAATATCACCGAAGGGGAACTCAATGAGCAGCTGTGCAAAGTCAGGGGCAATGTCTTTCAGGCTTTCAATGACGTTTTCGCCAGCCTGACCATCAACCTCTTTCAGTTTGGCCAAGCCGCGGATATAGCGTTCGTTGTTCATAGAATGGGTCCTGTTGTGAGTGAGGACTGACACTTTATGCCTCGCTGTTCGAGTTCATCCAATACCATTTTTGTGATACCTTTTTGGTATGAATGAGGCCATCGATCTACGACAATTCCGCTACTTTATTGCGGTTAGCGAAGAGCTCAACTTTGGGCGGGCGGCTGCTCGCTTGCACATCTCCCAACCGCCATTAAGCAGGCAGATCCAACAGTTGGAAAATCTGCTGGGCGTCGAGTTATTCCTGCGTACCAGGAGCGGGGTTACGCTAACCGACGCCGGCCGCGCATTTTTGCCGGAAGCCCGGCATACATTGGCACAGGCTGAAAAGGCGGTAGCGATCGCCCAGGCGGCCGGCAGCACTGAGCAGGGCAAGCTGGTGGTCGGTTACACCACGGTGTTTGATCGAAGCGTTATTCCTGATGTCTTCGAACCCTTGCGGCAACGTTTCCCAAATTGGCAAATTGTTACCCGGGGCCAGCATTCAATCAGCCTGGTGCGGGAGATTAAAAACGGAAAGATGGACGTTGCTTTTATCGGCTTACACACCGAAGCCAAAGGGCTAAAGGTTGAAACACTGTTTGAAGACTCGCTGATGGTGGCATTGCCCGCCAGTCATCCTCTGGCGCGTAAACGCAAGCTGGGTTTCGATGATCTTCGCGATGAAGCGATATTCCGTTTTGAGCGTCGGCTGAACCCCGGTTTCTACGATCATTGCCAGGCGTGCTTCGAGCTGATCGGTTTCAGGCCCAACACGATCCCCGAACCTGACGATCACCATATCTTGCTTGGCCTTATCGCCGAAGGGCAGGGCATGGCTTTTATCCCTGCATCGCTACAGAACGTTAAGCGCCAGGGGGTTGTCTTTCGGCAACTTAAGGAAGAGGCAAAAAAGCTGACCAGCGGGATCGCTGTCGCCTACGCTGCGGATAATCGGTCTGAGATATTGGCTCAGTTGCTTGAGCTTGTCAGGGCAATCAGGCATTAGTCGGCTAATTATCATTACAAAATTGTTAATTAATAACGATGCTTGCGCTTAGCGGTTTATATTTATCAGCAATAATTCGAGTCAGTATTATCTGATTTATTATGTCGCAGATTGCATTGCCGCTAAAAAACCATGAATTAAAACAGAAGCATTCAATCCATGATTAACCGCACTTGCTGAGCGCGCATTAAAGACCTTGGATAGTTGTTGATTTAATTCTTTAGCGCATATCTAATAAAAACTCGTGTATTCCCTTTACCAGCTCGGTTTCTAGCCGCAAAGCGGGATGCTATCAGGGATCAATTTAATGCTTTGCATGGAACAGCCAGAATGACAGCTGAAAATAAAGACGTTGCGCCCGCAGCAAGGAAAAATCTGATCAAATATGGACTGTGGGCGGCAGGGGCAATTTTGGCTGTATCTGCCGGGGTGTGGGGCGTCCAACGTTTCTGGCTTACTGAGCATCACATCCAACCGCCAAATGAACTGGTCTGGCATAATAATCTGCAAGTAGATCTGCATCACCCTGATGTGCTTATCGAAAGCGCATCGCTGAGTAAACTTCCGAGCGATCTGCTGTCTATTCCTTTCTTGCGTGCCACGCTGACGGAAGATTTTGTTTTTTACTATGAAAATAATGCCGATCGATTGGGTTTAATCGGCAGCTTGCGCAGAATCGCCTTCGAACACGATCTGACGCTGCGCGATAATTTGCTGGAAACGCTGCTCGATCAACCGGCCAGTATTGCGCTGTGGCATGATGACCTCGGCAAGCTGAATCACTTTATGGCGGTAATCAAACTGGGGGGATTGGCGCGCCTGCTGGAGCCACTCGCCAAGGTTGCTGCGCAAGATACCCAGCTTAGCATCACCGATTTCTCTCAGCTCAAGGTCGGTAGCGAAGCTATCTCGGTCTATCAATGGCGCTACGGGGCTAATAAGCAGCTGTATTTTGCCAGCCACGGCGATAATCTGCTGCTGTTTTCTGATATTGCCATGCTGTATGACCAGCAGGCGGTTTCACTAGATTCCACCCAGATAACCAGCACTTTACTGAGCGGCGCTAACCCTTGGCCGGAAAGTTTTGGCCTCAAACCCCGTGACGGCGGGGCTGATAAAGGGGCGGAAGCCGATAAAAATACCCCTCCTTTAGCTCACCGGGTCTCAGTGAGCGCTAACTATCTTGGTTTTGGTTATCAGCGTTTTGTCCCGGCATTGGCCGGTGTCCGTTTTGAGATGAGCCAGCAGGGCTGGCAAAGCTATTTGGCGCTTAACGATCAGCAGCAGGGCGAAAACGCGCGTTTTGACTTCAACCCAGTCTGGAAATCGATGCCAATGGGGGCCAGCTTCTGTGTGGCGTTGCCGGTGTCGCAAAGCGTGCCGGCGTATTTATTCCAGCGTATCGATGCCATTGACGGCGACAAAGCCGCAGCCTTGCCATTAGCCTTAAATGGGGTTAGCGGGCTGTGCTGGTATCCTGATTCTCATCTGTATTCACCGTTATTTGTCAGCCAACTGGCAGAAACTGCGGATGCGCAAACTGATGAAACCCTGGTGGGCATCTTTACCAAAGTGATCGGTGCCAGAGAAAAACAACCGATCCCGGTTGAATCCAGCAATAAGGGGCAGGGCCACCTGTGGCAACGAGAGGCCAGCTCACGCTATGGTCAGTATCCGCAAAGTGAAGCCAGGGATCCTGAAAGCCTGCTGGGGAATCAGTTCTTCCGGGTCAGCCTGGCAAGGCATGGCCAGATGCTGATGTTTTCCCTGGATGACAAACTGGTGAATAAAGCGCTGCAAACGCGGGATAAAAATTTCCCTCCGCTGGCGGACGTATTGCCGCCACAGGCCGTGGTGCCGGTGTACATGGCTCCTGAAGCCCTATCCGGGTTATTTAAGCAGGAAGTCTTTGCCAGCCTGCCAAAGAGTGTCGAACCGGTATTCTATAACGCGGCCCAAACCTTGTTATTACCTAAACTGAGCGCATTGGCCGGGCAACAGCGCTATGCCTTGACCCTGCCTGCGGATACCAATACCCGTGAATCTTGGCAGTGGCTACCGCTGAAATGGCAGGAGCTATGATTGTCAAACCGACAACGATAGGCCTGCTGTATCTGATGGGCCTGATGCTTTTTAGTCAGGGCAGCGTGGCCGCAGCGCCGGTTGCGCCACTGACACCGGAGCAATCCAATGTCTTCCGCTCGTGGTTTGTGCGCATTGCCGAAGAGCAGTTGCGCCAAGGGCCAAGTGCGCGCTGGTATCAGCAGGACTGTGCCGGTCTGGTGCGTTTTGCCGCCAACGAATCCCTGAAGGTTCATGACAGTAAATGGCTGCGGGCCAATGGCTTATCCAATCGTTATCTGCCGCCTGAGCTGGATATCAGTCCTCAACAGCGCCAGTTTGCGCAGCGCTGGCAGCAGGGCGGGGGCCAGCAAGGCCCCTATGTGGATGCCATCAAGCTGATCCAGTTTAACAGCCAACTGATTGGCCGCGACCTGAATCAGGCACAACCCGGCGACCTGCTGTTTTTTGACCAGGGTGACGATCAGCATCTGATGATCTGGATGGGGCGTTATATCGCCTATCACACTGGCTCTTCGAGTTCGACAGATAATGGAATGCGTGCTGTGAGCATGCAACAATTGATGAAATGGAAGGACACCCGATGGATACCCGACGAATCGAACCCCAACTTCATTGGCATTTATCGCTTAGGTTTCCTGTCACGATGAAAATTCTGCCGCGTAGTTGCCAAAAACTGCTGCTGGGGATGGCGCTGTTTATCCCTCTGACCTTGGCCTATGCTGAGGCTGAACTCCCTGCGAGTAATTATAGCGTTTCGCAACAGTCGTTCTTTTTGCTTTCTGACAGCAGCTTTGCCAGTAATGAAGTGGCCAAAGTGCGCCTGGAAGCGCCAGGGCGTGATTACCGGCGTTTCGAGGCCGAGCAGTACGGCGGCGTTGATATCCGCTTATACCGCATCGATAAGCCGATGGAATTTCTAAAAAACAGAAAAACCTCCATCGCATTATGATCGAAGGCCAATATCAGGGCGAAGGGTTATCCAATACTCTGTCTTATCTTTGGGATAACTGGTACGGGAAATCGCGCCGCGTGATGCAGCGGACCTTTTCCTCTGATACCCGCCAGGAAGTGACCAGTGCCTTGCCGGAACTGAAGATGGGTAACGCGCTGAATGAACAACCCAAATTTACCGTGCAGCCGCAGTTTGCGCCCCTCAGGAATCTGCCTCTGATTAGCCAGTTCCGTTACCCACTCTGGGACGCACAACCGATCCAGCCACCAGAGCACGTCAATATGCAGGGCTCATCCAGCGGTTTTTTCGAACCTTTACCGGGTAATGTCTACGTTCCCCTGGGCAAGCTAAAGCCGGGCCTGTATCTGGTTGAAGCGCTGATTGGCCAATACCGGGCCACCACCGTCGTGTTTGTCTCTAATACTGTGGCCATGAGCAAAGTCTCTGGCAACGAGCTGTTGGTCTGGACTGTTGGCCGCAATGATGGGCAGGCGGTGGCCGGGACTCGCATCTTGTGGAGTGACGGGTTGGGCATCATGAGCAGCGGTCAGACGGATAAGAGCGGCTTGCTGAACCTGCGCCATATCTCGCCAGAACGCTCATACGTGATGGGGGAGGACAATGAAGGTGGGGTGTTTGTCTCGGAGAACTTTTATTACGACAGCGAGATTTATGACACCAAACTGTATGCCTTCACCGATCGTCCACTTTATCGCCCCGGTGACTGGGTCGAAGTCAAACTGGTCGGGCGTGAATTCAAGAATGCGCTGGATTCGGTAGCGCTTAAGCCAGGCTTACTGAGCTTGACCGTGTTGGACGCCAACGGCTCAACGCTGCAAACCTTGAATTTACCTATTGACGGTAAATCCGGGGCGCAGGGGCGTTTTCAACTGCCAGAAAACGCCGTGGCCGGGGGTTATGAACTGCGTACAACCTACAATAATCAGGTTTACAGCAGCGCTTTCCGCGTTGCCAGCTACATCAAACCGCACTTCGAAATTTCACTGGCAATGGCCAAAGCCGATTTTCGTACCAACGAACCGGTGAATGGCGACGTTGTGTTGCTTTATCCGGATGGCAAGCCGGTGGCCAACGCACGCCTTGAGTTGAGCCTGTATAGCCAGCAGCTCTCGATGGTCAGCAACGATCTGCAATATCAGGGGAAATTCCCTGTCGAGCTGAAAACGGCGCAAATGACCACGGACAGCAAAGGCCACGCCAAATTGGATCTGCCCGCCGTGGACAAGCCAAGCCGCTATCTGCTGACTATTTTTGCCAGCGATGGAGCCGCCTACCGGGTCAAGACTACCAGAGAAATCCTGATTGAACGTGGCGTCTCGCGTTATGTGCTCAATACGCCAAAACGCTTTAGTGCGGTGAATGAGCCGGTGGAATTCAGCTATCGCAACGAACAACCGGGGGATGACAAACCGGCGGTGTATGAATGGGTGCGTCTGGAGGATCGCCAAACCGAGCGAACTCCGTTGCCAGCCAGCGGGCAGCCGTTTGCCATTAACTTCCAGCAACCCGGCACTTATACCGTCACCCTGAAAAGCGAGCAGGGCATGATCCTTGGGGCCATCAGCCACTTTGTCAGTGGGCCAGGGGGAAATCTGTACCCGGTAGCGTTGAGATCGTGATGGACAAGCCGCAATATCGGTTGGGGGAAACCGCACAGGCATTAATCACCTTCCCGGAGCCAGTAGAGCAGGCATTACTGACGCTGGAGCGCGATAAGGTGGAGAATATGGCGCTGCTTGCCAGCGGTGCCGACTGGGTTAAAGCGCAGCGGTTGAGCGATACCCAATATCTGGCGCAGATCGCGGTGCGGGATAATTTCGCCCCGAATATGACCTTCTCCGTGCTGTATAGCAAAGGTGGGCAATACAGCTTCCAGAACGCCGGGATCAAGGTTGAGATACCGCGTATCGATATCGCGGTTAAAACAGATAAAGCGGTTTACCGCCCAGGCGAAACAGTCAACGTCGCGCTGGAGACCCAACTTGCGGGCAACCCCTTATCGGCTCACCTGACGGTTAGCGTCGTTGATGAGATGATCTATGCGCTGCAACCGGAGATCGCTCCGTCAATCGACCAGTTCTTCTATCATCCTCGGCGCAATAATGTGCGCACCAATGCCAGCCTGTCGTTTATCGCCTACGATCTGGCGCTGCCTGGGGTGCCTAGAGCGCCCGGTGTGACCAACCGCAGCGATCGCAACGTCAAGGTGCTTGAACGCCCACGCCGTGAAGACGTGGACACTGCTGCCTGGCAGCCGGATATTGTCACCGACGCCAATGGCAAAGCGACATTCAGTTTCCGCATGCCAGACTCTCTGACCCGCTGGCGTATCACGGTACGGGCGCAGAATGAGCAAGGGCAGGTTGGCCAGAAACAGCAGCTTATCCGTTCCGAGAAACCGCTCTATCTGAAATGGAGTGGGGCCACGCAGTTCCGTAAAGGTGACCACCCTCAGCCTGGGCTGTTTATCTTCAACCAGAATAAACAGGCAGAGCAGGTGGAGTTGCGCACCCAGTATGGTAACGACAGCCTGAGCCAGACGGTGTCACTGCATGAAGGGGTGAACTACGTGGCGCAACCGGTAGCGGCGATGCAGTCAGGGCGCTGGACGTCGGAGGTGGTGAAAAACGGTGAGGTGCTGGATAGCCTGAGCGTCGATCTGAAGGTGAGTGACGACAATTGGCCGGTGCCTCAGCAGCAACTGGTGCGGCTGCATGCGGGCAGTAATGCTCTCACTCTGCCAACCGGCGCCTACGACATCCGCCTGCGCCTCAATAGTGATGCGCAGTCCATGTTCCGCAACGGTCTGGACGACCTGATCAATGAACCTTATGGCGGTGTGATTAATACCGCCAGCCGCCTGTTGCCGCTCAGCGTGGCTTACAACATGCTGGCGAAAGAAGACGCGCAGCGTGGGGATGTTTTACGCCAGACTCTGCAGAATAACCGCCAGCGCCTGGTGCAGATGGCCGGGCCGGGGGCGTTGTTTACCTGGTGGGGGGAGAATGGCGATCCTGATGCCTTCCTGACCGCCTATGCCTACTATGCCGATTGGTATGCCAGCCAGGCGTTAGGCATGGCGTTACCGGCAGAACACTGGCAGCGGATCCTGGATCTTTATGCCGAGCAGGCGGCAGAGATGCCGGTTCTCCATCGTGCCCTGTTGCTGTCATTTGCCCAGGATATGCATCTGCCTGTCACCAGCCTGTTGCAGGGGCTGGCGGAATCGCTGCCTAACGCCCAGGCGGAGTCTGGGGCATCACTTTCTGAAACCGACAGCCTCGTAATGACCGCGCCTGATTCCAAGCTGGGGCTGGCGGTGGCACGGGTGCTGACCTATTCGCTATTACAGCAAACCCCGGGCTATAAACTGTCGGATCCAGAGTTGCAGGCATTACGCCAGAGCCAGGAGTTTGTTTCATTCAGCGAACATCCGTTTGCCTATGCCGCAGTATGGCGCACGCGTGGCGCAGATGCTCCGCAAGTTGCCTGGCTGTTGCAACAGCTGATGCCAGCGCAGCAAGGGCCAGAACGTGCCTTGGCATTAACCTGGATCTACAACTCGCTCGGCACCACGGTGCCGCCGGTGAGTTTCAACCCGGGCGAGGGCTGGCAACTGCAGCAGGGCACCGCTGGGGAGCGTTACTGGCAGTGGCAAGGGCAGGGTGCGGTGCAGCCGCTGGTTATGCCAGCAGAACTGGACCAACCGCTGGATGTCTCACTGAGCTATAACCTGCCGTTGAGCACGACCGCTGCTGACAGCAGCAGGCAGCCTTTGGATGTGACTATACAGCATCGCCTGCTGCAACTGATCCCTGGCGATAAGGCTTTCGAATTTACCGTAAAACCGGTGGCTAATGGGGAGGCACTCTCCAGCGATGCGCTGTATCTGGACGAGGTGACGCTGGTTAACAAATCCTCGGCTCCGCAGCGTTACATGCTGTTAGAAGTGCCATTACCACCGGGGGCAGATGTTGAACGCACCACTTGGGGCATTCAGGTGGCGGGCCTGGGGGGCAAGGGCGCAGTACCGCTAGAAAAAGCGCGTAATGAAGCGGGGCTGCTCTCTTATAGGGTGCCGGTGGATGAATTGGTGGACACCAAGGTGTATCAGCATCTGGTGCGATTCTCGCAAAAAGGGCAGTTCGTCTTGCCGCCAATCCGTTATTCGCGCATGTATGCGCCGCAACAGGCGGCAACGGAAAGTGGCAGTGCCTTGAAAACCGTGACGGTGAAGTAAATGTTTCGCTGGTGGTGGCTGTTGTTGATACCTGTTGCCGCCTTGGGTGCAGAGCCGAAACTGGAACTGGCTCTGCGTGAAGGGCAGCAAGATACCCTGGTGACGTTAAACCAGAGCCGGCAGCTTTCGCAGCAACCGCTGCCGCACGAAATGACCACGCCATTGGGCAGCGTCTGGAAGCTTTTCGTCTATGCCTATCTGGTGGATACCCAACAGCAGGAGCCTGATTATCTCTGCAGTGGCAGCCAGCCGCAGGAGGAGGTTTACTGCTGTGAACCCGGTAAGGCCATTGCGCGCGATCGGGCTTTGGTGCAGTCGTGCGGCCTCTATTTCAGCCCCCAGCGCCTGCAACTGGATCCGCAGCAATGGGCCCGCTATTGGCAACGCCAGCACAGCCCCGGCTGGTTGCAGGATCTGGCGCAGTTGCAACCGGATACCCGCGTCCCGGTGGCTCAACTGCTGGCGGTATTGGCAACGCTGCCCGCCCAGCAGCAGGCACGTAACCTGTTGCTGGACCTGTTGCTGACCGCCGACGGTAATCTGGTTGGAACCTTGGGTAGCCGCCTAAGGGTAAAAACCTGGAGCTGGCTGGATGATAAAGACCCCGAGCAGCGCCAGGGCGGATTTGCCGGTTGGTTGAATGATGGCACGCCAGTGTGGGCCAGAGGGGCAGGCACCAGTAAAGCCGTTCTGCAAAACTATGCTGAGGTGTTGAATAACCGGTTGCCGCAGGCTGCGCCATTGGATCACAAAGTGTGCGTCGTGGTGAAACTGTTTGACCGTTATCCTATTGCGGCGCTGAGCCGCAATGGCCAACAAACGCCGGTCAGCCCTGGCGTGTTGCAGGGAAAATACCAGGTTGAATTCCGCAATGGTAATCGCCTGAATATCGAAAGCCACGGCGAGCTTTTCTTGCAGCAGGAAGCCGGTGATTTCACACTTACCGCTCGTCTGGATCGCGAAGAGTACGTCGCTCGAGTGCTGCAGCGGGAAGCGGCTGCGCAGCCTGTCGAGGCCGCGAAAGCGCTGGCGGTGGCGATCCGCAGCTATCTGCTGCAAAACGCTAGCCGTTCCGGTGACTGTTTGCTGATTGCAGACAGCAGTGCCAGCCAGCGCGTAGCGCCCACGCCGGCCTTGCCTGCGGCGCTAGCAGTCGCTGCCTGGACGGCGGATCTGGTGCTGGCAGGGGCTCCGGTCAACTATCATCTCGATCAGGCTGGCAATAATCGTTTGTCCTGGCAGTTGGCGGTGTCTCAAGCTCAACAGGGGATGCGTTATGACGCGATCCTGGCGCAGGCTTTCCCACGAGCCAGCCTGGGG
The DNA here is from genome assembly GCF_050632285.1 of Serratia sp. L9. NCBI lineage: Bacteria > Pseudomonadati > Pseudomonadota > Gammaproteobacteria > Enterobacterales > Yersiniaceae > Serratia > Serratia sp. L9. The sequence continues at coordinate 2,745,237 of NZ_CP192591.1, forward strand.
CGTTGGGATAAGCCAGAAATTTTATGCCAGCCAATGCCCGAGGCTGAAACCTGGTTGGCAACACAGCAGCGGCGCTGGCGAGAAAAGTTGTATAGCGAGCCGGGCTACACGCCATTGCAGCAGTTTACGGTATGCCGTTTACTCTCGGGCAAGCCCCATGTTGATCGCATGTATGGCCGTATCTATGTGCGGGACCTTTACTCACTGGAGGATCGGCTGGATCTGACTCATGAATACTTGCACCTGGCTTTTGCGGCCCACCCGAATGGCCAGGATGAGGCATTTGTCGAGCAACTGGCTCGCCATTTGTTATTGGAATAGGGCGCTGGCCGTAAGCCATCGTCAAGGGACTTGAGGTCTTCAGGATAACATTATGATTATTCGATTATTGTGTAGAGTAGGTTCGCTGGTGCTGATGATGCCGGTTATGTCGGCGGTGGCAGAGCAAAACGTGGTCATGGATACGCCGATTGCCGGGTGGCACGATACTTCCGGCGAGGATGCCACCTATTCTCAGCGGGTAAACTATCCGGCTGCGTCGGTGAATACCCCTGCCAATCAGTCTGCACAAGCCCTGATCAGAGGCCAGATCAAAGGCTTCCCCAAGCCGGATAGCAAGGCCAAACCAGAGCCGGGCAGATTGATCGTCAACGGTGTCAGTATGCCGTTAAAAATTGAAGATAACGGTGATTTTGAACGGCCCTATATTTTCTCGCAGGGCAGTAACAGCGTCGAAGTTCGCAGCCCCGACCGATCAGCGGCAAATCGTACCCAATTTTATGCGAAAAGTGGCAGCGGTGTGGTTCCTGCCCGCCTGCGGATAGTGCTTTCATGGGACACCGATAACACCGATCTTGATTTGCACGTGGTGACCCCGGACGGCCAACATGCCTGGTATGGTGGCCGGCAGTTACAAAACGGCGGGGCGTTGGATATGGATGTGACCACCGGCTACGGCCCGGAGATCTTCTCTTCGCCAGCGCCGGAGAGCGGGCAGTATCTGGTATACGTTAACTACTACGGCGGGCGTGGGGAGGAAATTTTGACCACTGCGCAAATCACTATCGTGACAGAGGAAGGAACCACTAACGAAAAGCAGGAAATGGTGATTGTGCCGATGCGCAACCCTGGTGAACTGACGCTGATAAAACAGTTCAGCTACTCGAATCGTGGTTAAAGTTACCCGCCGTTTGGCGGGTAACGGGTTTTACTGTCAGAATTGGGTATTCACACTCATAAAGTAAGTGCGGCCCGGTTCGTTATAGGTTGCAGCCCCTGCGCCGTAGATATTTACGGCACCAGTAATAGGATTACCTACGTTCTGTGAATTACCGGAGCGGAACTGGCGTTTATCGAACATGTTATCGATACCCGCTGTCAGGCTGACATTTTTGCTGAACGCGTAGGTGCCGCTCAGGCCGAAGATCGCGTAAGGGCTTACCTCACGTTTTTCAGGGCCACTGGTGGGTTCACCTCGGTAATTGTATTTCTTCGGTTTCTGGCGACCATACCAGGTTGCGGTGGTCTGCATCGACAGATCCTGGGTTGCCTGCCAGCTCAGGGTGGAGTTGATCGTGAACTCAGGAATGATCGACAGATAATCGCCGGTGGTTTTATTCTCGTTTTCAATCATATAAGTGGCGTTGTTGTTCCAGGCAACGGTTTCGCTGACCGGCACATTCAACGTCCCCTCCAGGCCCTGGATCACCGCTTTTGGCACGTTCTCCCAGCGGTAAACGTCGGTTTTACCATCGGTGGTGGTTCCTGCCGGTGCATAGCCTGCTTCAATCTTGTTACGGTAATCGTTGCGGAAGTAGGTGATGCCTGCCAGCCAGCCTTCATGGTGGAATTCCAACCCGATTTCTTTATTAATGCTGTTTTCGGCTTTCAGATCGTCATTACCAATCAGGTAGCAACCAGTGCCAGTTGAACTGGCAGCACAACCTTGGCCTTTGCTGTAGAGAACGTAGTCTCCATTACTTTGAAACAGGTTTGGCGCTTTATATGCGCGAGCGATACCCATTTTCAATGTGAAGTATTCACCCAGTTCCTGCGACAAGTTCAGCGCCGGACTCCAGTTGTTACCCACTTCTGAATGATGATCGTAACGCAAACCCGGCGTCAGCATAGTGCTGTCCGTCAGCTCAATATTGTCTTCGGCGAACAGTGAGAAGATATCTGCTGAGGAGTAAGGGTTGCGGTTTGTGCTATCGATACCTTCAATGGTTCCACCCGTGTTAGTACCGGTCATCGGTTGAGTCGTCGAAGAAGGATCTTTCATCTTCTGCTGGTTCCACTCGGTACCCAGCGTGGCGGTTTGCGGCACCCACATATCGAAAGGAATGCTGACTTCACTGTGCGCCAGGAAATCGTCCAGGCGAGTGGTGTTGAAACTGTCACTGGAGAAGATCCCTTCGGTGCCCCCGGCCAACCCCTCGGCTAAGCGGGTGTTACGGGTACGCTCGTACTGGACGTAGTTATTGGTACTGACGCCGCTGTCCCATGCGCCGCGATAGTTAAGCGCGTAGGTTTCGCGATAGATACGGTTGGTTTCTTTGCCGTAATTGCTTTGCACCAGCACGTTGGTATTGGTGTTCTGGGTATCCCCGGCGTACAGGTTACCCTGGCGGCCATAGGCATACTGGAATTCCAGCGCCTGCATGGGCGCGAACTCCCAGTGCAGCAAGGCGTCGATATTCTTGTCGATCACCCCTTCACGGCCTGCTGGCAGGGTATTGGCATAAGAGCCGGTACGTTCGGACTGATGGCCCTGGTTAATATCCCAGGCGTCGGCCTGCGTTTTGCTGTAGCCGCCAAACAGGCGGAAGCTCAATTGATCGCTCAGCGGGCCGGAAAGGCTGAAATCAGTGCGTTTGGTCGAGCCTTCTTCTTTGTGCTGCGGCACATTGAAATAACCGTTCAGGCTGCCATGCAACTCTTTGCTGGCTTTCTTGGTGATAATGTTGACCACGCCACCCGCGGCACCGTTGCCATAGCGGGCGGCAGCCGGGCCACGTAATACTTCGATGCGTTCGATCATATCTGGTGGCACCCAGGCAGTATCGCCACGGGTATCACGTTCCCCGCGCCAACCTTGGCGCACCGAGTTGCGGCTGCTGGCGGGCTTGCCGTCGATCAGGATCAGGGTATTTTCTGGCCCCATGCCGCGAATGTCGATTTGGCGGTTGTTACCGCGCTGGCCGCTGGTGGAGTTACCGGTCAGGTTAACCCCGGGCATGGTACGGATCAGTTCATTGATGTCGCGAGCAGGAGGGCGTCTTTTGATTTCTTCGGCGGTAATGGTTGATACGCCTGGAGCCTGGAGGTTTTGTTTGGCGGCGGTAACGACGATGACATCTTCAGGAGCGGTTTCTTTTTTGCTTTCCTCTGGCAGCACAGCGCTATCTGACGTGGAGGCTGTTTGTTCTGCATTTACCTGGAGTGAGAATGCAGACGTACCCAATCCTAACCCGATGAGCGTGGCTAAAGAATAACGTGATAACTTACGATTCATTTTAGGTTCCTACCTGGCTACCATTCTTACGCGGCGCGGTGCATACCCGTCGTCTTTCAAGCTGCAAGTTGAAATCCATAGGGTTGTCGCCCCAGCAGCGGAATGGCCGGTTGTAGTTTTATTGTGTAGTCAAAAAAACAGCGGATCCCGAGATACCGGGACGAACCCGGCCGTGATATTCCGCTCAATATTTCGGCACCCGTCCCTGTTGAAGAATGCCAGCCCTATTTACGAGCCTTTACACACTATTGCAAATGCAAATAATTATCAATAGTATTCCTTATACCGTTTTTTTAGTACGCTACGGCAACGGCAAACCGGAGCCGGACGACGTGCTAAGCCAACTACATAATGAGTGGGCGTTTTGAAAACAGAACAACAGCCAGAAAGCAGTAGGGTATTAGCGAGCAAGCATGCAGGAAGCCACGGTTGGTGGCTGGAGATTGCCCGGCGTGGTACGCCATGGGTAGAGCCAATGGATAATGGACGCTGGAAGGTCACGTTTTTCTGGCGCGATCCTCAGGGATGCGAATTTACCTCTGCTTACCGGCGCGTTTGGATCCATATCAACTGCCTTACCGATCACCATCAATCCTCACCGCCACAAAGCCTGCAGCGGTTGAGCGGATCAGATGTCTGGTATTGGCAAACCGAGCTGAAAGGCGACTGGCGTGGCAGCTACTGCTTTATCCCCAGCATGGACGATCGTCCGCTAGAGCTGCACCAGGAAGATACGCATGCCAACATGCATACCCTCCGTCACTGGTGGCAGCGGATTTTTGCCAGCGCCACACAGGATCTGCTCAACCCTTACCGTGCCTGGCCTGGTGTCGGCGAACATTTCCTGTCCGGGCTGCATATGCCGCAGGCTCCACAACAGCTTGCCTGGCAGGATTTCGACAACTATGTCACTGCCAGCGGGCGCTGTACGCCAGCCCCTCCAGCCAAGCTGCACCGCCATACCTGGCATAGCCAAAGGCTAAATACCACGCGTCACGTCTGGGTTTACTCCACCGGTTCGAGCAACCCCGCAACACGGCCATTGGCTATCTTGCTGGATGGCCAGTTTTGGGCGCAGCAGATGCCCGTATGGGATCCGCTGATGCAACTGACCCGCGCAGGGAAATTACCGGAGGCGGTCTATCTGCTGATCGACGTTATCGATCAGAAACACCGTGCGCGGGAACTGCCTTGTAATGATGAATTCTGGCTGGCAGTGCAGGAAGAGCTGTTACCGCAGCTGGCCGGGTGGGCTGCGCATAGTCGTGAAGCGGCCGATACCGTGGTGGCCGGGCAAAGTTTTGGCGGCCTGTCTTCACTGTATGCCGGCCTGCGCTGGCCAAATCGATTTGGCGCCGTCATCAGCCAGTCTGGTTCTTTCTGGTGGCCACGGCGCGACATGCTGCAGTTGGCCACGGTGCCTGATGATGCCTGCTGGCTGATACGCCAAATCGAACAGCAGCAATTGGGTCACCAAGGCAAGTTGAACGTGTTTCTGGAGGCCGGGACGCACGAAAATCTGGTTCATCAGACCAGCGATCGCATGGCTGCCCTGTTAGGTGACTGTGGGCATCAGGTGCAGTTCCGGGTGGTGGAAGGGGGCATGACGCGCTGTGCTGGCGCGGCGGCTTGCTGGATGGTTTACAGGAAATTTGGTCAGAGAAGGTGAGTCACCGCGTCGAATCTACGCCACTCACCCGTCATCTGCATGCTTAGGGAGTCAATAATGGAATACCTGAATCCGTTCGATGATGAGCAGCAAAGCTGCCACATCCTGCGCAATGACGAGGAGCTTTACAGCCTGTGGCCAGATTTCAGCGCCATTCCGGCGGGGTGGGTCAGTGTTTTTGGCCCGGCTTCCCGTGGGCACTGCGTTACCTGGCTGGAACAGCATTGGCAGGATATGCGGCCCGCATCACAGCGTCAGGCTTGATGGTGCCGCCGAAGCGATTATCGACATTGGAGTAAACGTTGTGTCAGAAACCTCTATTTTAGCCACTGGGCAGCAGGTCATTGCTGAACTGCCATTGGTGGCAGCGCAGCCCGGTATCTGGGTTGCCGATCAGATCTCACCGCACGGTAATGCCTATGCGGTAGCCCACTATATCGAGCTGAACGGCCCGGTGAATAAAGACCATCTGCTCCAGGCTATTTCGCTCGGACTGGCCGAAGTGGACACCCTGCGCCTGCGTTTCACCGAGCGAGATGGCGTGCCGATGCAGAGCTATGACGCAACTATGCCGATCGTGGCACCGGAATGGGTAGATTTGGGCGATTCAGCAGATGCGCAGGCGGCGGCCGATGCCCTGATGCAGATCGATCTTGGCGCAGAATTGCGCGTGAGCTGTGGCAAGCCGCTGTATCGCCATATTTTAATGCGTCTGGCTGACGATCGCTGGTTCTGGTATCAGCGGTATCATCATCTGGTGGTCGACGGTTTCAGCTTTACCGCCATTGCTCGCCGTATCGCCAATATCTACTCCAGCCTGTGCCGACAGGAACAACCCGAGCCTACACCTTTCACGCCGTTCAGCGAGGTGGTGGCAGAATATCAGCAGTATCAACAGTCTCCGGGCTACCAGCGCGATGCCGATTTCTGGCTTAACAAGGCACGGCAATTACCGACGCCTGCGACCCTCTGCCCGCAGCCCCTGGCAGGACAAGCGCCGTCTACGCGTATTCACCGGTTAGCACAGCTTTGTAGTGCGCAAGACTTTTCGCCGTTGGTTCGCGCAGGCCAACAGCAGCAGCTCAGCGCCGCCGATATGGCAATGGCGCTGGTTGCCGTGTGGGTTGCGCGCCTGACCGGCCAGCCAAGCTTCAGTGCCGGGTTTATTTTTATGCGCCGCATGGGGTCTGCCGCACTCTGCGCGACCGGCCCGGTGATTAATGTATTGCCTGTCGAGATGCATGTGGCACCGCAGGCCACACTGGGGGAGATTGCTGCGCAAATCAGCCGCGAGCTTAAATTCGCTCGCCGTCATCAACGCTATGATGCCGAACAGGTGCAGCGCGATCTGGGGCGCATTGGCGATAGCCAGCCGCTGTATGGCACCGTCTTTAACTTCAAAATGTTCGACTATCAGCTCGATTTTGCCGGTATCGCCGGAATTACTCACGATCTGGCTTCTGGGCCGGTGCGCGATCTGGAAATCGCCCTGTTTATCGACGAGTCCGGCGCGCTGAAAATTGAATTGCTGGCCAATGCCGAACGCTATCAGCGTCAGGAACTGGCCGAACACCTGCAGCGCCTGCCGTTGCTGTTGCGTCAGTTTGCGGAACACCCTGCCTTGCCGGTGAGTGAAGCCGATCTGCTGACGGAGAAAGATCATGCCCTGCTGGCACGGGTGAACGATACTGCCTACCCGGTAGCGCCGCAAACCCTCAGTGGTCTGCTGGCCAGGCAAGCGGATAAAACACCGGATGCCCCGGCTTTAGCGGATCAACATTACCAGTTCAGCTACCGTGAAACCCGCGAGCAAGCCAGCGCATTGGCTCGCAAGTTGGTGGCTGAAGGCGTGCAGCCCGGTGATATTGTTGCCGTGGCACTGCCGCGCTCGGTATTTCTGTCGTTGGCACTGATGGCAATTGTGGAGGCAGGGGCGGCCTATTTGCCGCTGGATACCGGTTACCCGGATGAGCGCCTCAGCATGATGCTGGAAGATGCGGCACCGCGCCTGATTATTACCGATGCCTCTCAGCAATCACGCTTTGCGGGCCAGGGCGAAGTGCTGTTGTACGATGCACCTTTGCAGCCTGGCGCTTGCGCACCTATCGATATTCAAGGCCCGACGCCGCATCATCCTGCCTACATCATCTTCACCTCCGGCTCCACCGGGCGGCCAAAAGGCGTGTTGGTTGGGCATCAGGCCATCGTCAACCGCCTGCTGTGGATGCAACATCAGTATCCGCTGGCGGCAGACGATGTGGTGCTGCAAAAAACGCCATGCAGCTTTGATGTTTCGGTGTGGGAGTTCTTTTGGCCACTGATGGTGGGCGCGCAGTTAGTCATGGCGCCACCGGAGGCACACCGCGATCCGCAACAACTGCTGACGCTGATCGAGCGCCACAATGTTACTACCATGCACTTTGTCCCTTCGATGCTGGCGGCCTTCGTCGGTGCGTTGGACAGCGAAAGGGCGATCGCCCACTGCCAGCCGCTACGGCAGGTATTCTGCAGCGGCGAGGCGTTACCGGCAGAGCTGTGCCGCTTGTGGCAGAGCCGTACTCAGGTGCCATTACATAATCTCTATGGGCCAACCGAGGCGGCAGTGGATGTGACCTGGCATCCGGCCTTTGGTGAGCCCCTGGCGGCCGTCACTGGTGCTAACGTGCCTATTGGTTTGCCGGTGTGGAATACCGGCTTACGCATCTTGGATGCGCGGTTAAGGCCCGTTCCTCCAGGTGTAGCGGGCGATCTTTATCTCACCGGGGTGCAGTTGGCGCATGGCTATCTGGCAAGGCCGGATCTGACCGCCAGCCGTTTTGTGGCGGATCCGCAAGGCAACGGTGGGCGGATGTATCGCACTGGCGATGTGGCGCGTTGGTTGCCAGACGGGGCGGTGGAATATCTGGGGCGTAGTGACGATCAACTGAAAATTCGCGGCCAGCGCATTGAACTCAGTGAGATAGACCATGCGCTGCTTTCTTTGCCGGGCGTGCGTCAGGCGGTGGCCCATGCCTTGGTATTGGACGGCACGGTGGCCGATGCCATGGGCGGCGATGCGCGGCAACTGGTCGGTTATCTGGTGCCACAGCCAGAGGTACAACTGGATAGTGAAGCATTGCAGGCCGCACTGGCGGATCGTCTGCCGCCGCATATGGTTCCGGTTGCACTGGTTGAAATGGCCGAATTGCCGCTCAGCGCCAACGGTAAGCTCGATCGTAAAGCCTTGCCACAGCCGCAAAACGCTGCCAGAAAGGCCGGACGAAGGGCGGAACCAGGGCTGGAGACCGAAATTGCCGCCGTATTCGCCCGCTTGCTGCAACGCGAACAGGTGTTTGCCGATGACGATTTCTTTGCCTTGGGTGGACATTCGTTGCTGGCCATGCGGTTGGCGGCGGAGTTGCGGCGTGTTCTGGGTAAGGCTGTGTCGGTAGGGCAGGTGATGGTGGCTTCCAGAGTGGAGCAACTGGCTCAATTACTGGCAGAAGAGCGGACCCAGGAAGAGGCGGACCAATGCGGTTTTGACAGCGTGCTGCCGTTGCGCGTCACCGATGGCCCTACGCTGTTCTGCCTGCATCCGGCTTCCGGTTTCTCCTGGCAGTTCAGCGTGCTGCCGCGTTATATCGATCAGCATTGGTCGCTGGTGGGCATCCAGTCGCCACGGCCAGACGGGCCGCTGGCGTTGGGTGAGGATATGGATCAGGTGTGCGATGCACATTTGGCAACGGTGTTAGCCGTGCAGCCTCGGGGCCCGTATCACTTTGTTGGTTATTCCCTGGGTGGCACGTTAGCGCAGGGCATTGCGGCTCGTTTGCAGGCGCGTGGTGAGGAGGTTGCCTTCCTCGGCTTGCTGGATACCTATCCGCCAGAAACCCAGAACTGGGATGTGATGCTGGACGACAACGTGCTGAAAGAAGTGCAGCGTGAGCGTGAGCAGTTCCTGGCGGTATCGGAGGATACGCTCGATCCGGCGTTGGGTGAAACGCGGGTGGCGATGTTCGATAATATCGAGGCCAACTACGCAGACTCGGTCAGGCTGTTATCACATACCCGCACCGCAGCGTTTAAAGGGCAGGCGACGCTGTTTGTCGCCAAACGTACCTTGCAGGCCGGTATGGACGTGCAGCAAACCTGGGCGGAATATGTCGATGCGCTGCAGGTGCATGAGCTGGACTGCGCACATGTGGATATCGTTTCCCCGGCGTCGTTCAAGGTGCTCGGCCCATTGCTGAACCGGGTACTGCGAGCGCTGTAATATTCTGAGTCGGCCTCCTTTCGGGGGCCGATGGGTTATTTCCCCAGCGGCACGACCAACGGCGTATGGGAGACCGGATCGTCAATGATCACGCACTTCAGCCCGTAGACCTCTTCGATAAGTTCTGGCGTCACGATATCTTTGGGGGCCCCTTCCGCCACCACGTTACCTTCACGCATGGCGATCAGGTGCGTCGCATAGCGACAGGCATGATTGAGATCGTGCAGCACCACCACCAGGGTGTAGTTATTCACCCGGTTCAATTGGCGTAGCAGCTCCAACAGCTCGATTTGATGGGTGATATCCAGCCAGGTGGTGGGTTCATCCAGCAGCAATAACGGAGTTTGCTGTGCCAGCACCATAGCGATCCACACCCGCTGGCGTTGCCCGCCAGACAGGGTATCCACCGGTTGATCGGCCAGTTGAGCCACGCCGGTAGAACGCATAGCGTGCTCCACTGCCTGCTGATCCTCTTCCCGCCAGCGGCTGAACAGGCGCTGATGCGGGTAGCGGCCACGGGCCACCAGATCGAATACCGTAATGTCGCCTGGTGCGATTGAACTTTGTGGCAGCAGGCCTAGCTGGCGGGCCACTTCTTTGGTGGGGTATTCGCGGATTTGTCTGCCGTTGAGCCAAACCGAGCCTGCTTGCGGCTGCATTAAACGGCTGAGGGTGCGCAGCAGTGTGGACTTGCCACAGGCATTTGGGCCAATGATCACCGTCAGTTCGCCCTGAGGGATCGACACTGAAAGATCGCGTGCGACGATTTTTTTGTCGTAGCTCAGCGTCAGGTTTTCGGCACGCAGCGGTGCGGTTAACTGGGGTTCAGCATTCATTTTTTTCGTGACTCACGGATTAGCAACCAAATCAGATAGATCCCGCCCAGGCTGACGGTCAGTATGCCGACCGGCAACTGATAAGGTATAAACAACCGCTGTGCCGCTACATCGGCCAGCAAGAGCAGCAGCGCACCGGTCAATGCAGTTAGCAGCAGGACGTTTTGGTTGGCGCACAGGCGGCGGGCTATTTGCGGGGCCACCAGGGCTATAAATGAAATCGGACCTGCCACGGCGGTAGCCGTGGCAGTTAGCAGCACCCCGACAAATAACAGCAACAGGCGCGAACGCTCGACGCCAACGCCCAGGGCACAGGCGGTATCATCGCCCATTTCCAGTAGCCGCATGCGCCTGGTCAATGCGACCAACAGCAACAACGCCAGCGGGATCACGACGAGCACCGGCAGGCTCTTGGCCCAGGTAATGCCGTTGAGTGAACCCGCGCTCCATAGCCCTGCGGTCATGGCCGATTCCAGTGAAGCGCTGACAATCATCCAGGTATTAGCGGCAAACAGCAGCGCACGCACGGCGATGCCGACAATGATCAGGCGGAAGGTTTCTACCCCGTTGCGCCAGGCCAGCAGGTAAACCAGCCCGGCGGTGAGCAGGCCCCCGGCCAGAGCGCCGGAAGTAATACCGATAACCCCGCTGTTAAACAGCACTATCGCCACCAACACACCGCTGTAGGCACCGGTATTGAAACCAATCACATCCGGGCTACCCAGCGGGTTGCGCAGCAGCGATTGGAAAATAGCACCGCTCAGGCCAAGTGCTGCACCTAACAGCAAAGCCATGGCGACGCGTGGCAAACGCCACTGGGTAACGATGACTGATAGGTTGGCCGGGCCTTCGCCACGTATTGCATCAATCACCTGCGCAGCGCTGAGTTGCAGCGTACCGGAGCCAAGGGCATAAACAGCCAGTGCCAGGCAAGCAAGCAATAACAACAGCGCGGTGGCCAGCGGGCGCGCCAGCCGCCAGGGTTTTTGGGTCAGGATCAGCCGGGAAACCAACTGGCTCATCTTATCCTTCCCGCCGGAACATACGGCGCTGGCGAACCAGCACGATGAGCATCGGGGCGCCAATCAGCGAAAGCACAATCGAAACCTGCAGTTCCCCCGATACCAGAAAGCGCCCTAACAAGTCGGCACTCAACATCAGGATGGGGGTTAGCACCAGCGTCCAGGGCAGCATCCAGTGTAATTCGGAACCAGCCAGCCGCCGGGCGATATGGGGCATCATCAGCCCAACAAAAGCAATAGGGCCAACGGCTGCGGTTGCTCCACCGCAGAGTAAGGTGATGGCAACCAGGCCCAGCAATTGGGTGCGGATAATGCCGGTTCCCAGGGCCGCCGCCAGGTCATTACCCATATTCAAACTGTTGAGCGCTTTGCTGAGCCACAAGGTGATCAACGTCCCCAGCACAATTGGCGGCGTAACGGTACGTACCACGCCCATATTTTGAATATCGAGTGAACCTGCCTGCCAGAAGCGCAACTGATCGAACACCATCGGATTAAGCAGCGAGATACCGGAGGTCATTCCTTCCAGCACCGCCGCCAGCGCTACACCGGCCAGCGTCAGGCGCACGGGGTTCAGGCGGCTGCCACCCAAAGCGCCAACCAGCGCCACTAACAGCGAAGCCCCTAGCGCCCCGGCAAAGGCAAACCACATATATTCGCTGACGTTGGTCGCGCCAAAGTAGGTAATGCCCAGCACTACGGCGAATCCGGCTCCGAAGTTCACCCCCAGAATGCCAGGGTCGGCCAGTGGGTTGCGGGTGAGGGTTTGCATCAGTGCACCAGCCAGCCCGAGCGCCACACCGGCCAGCACGCCGATTAACGTCCTTGGCAGGCGGGCTTCGGTAATGATGACGCAATCCACGCCGCTGCATTGGCCATTCAGGGCATCAATAACGGTGTTGAAAGGAATGGATTTTGCCCCTAACGACAGGCTGAGCATCATCACCAGCAACAGGATGACGATGGCACAAAGGAGGCCAAGCAAACGCAGCCAGAATGAACGGGATAAGCCCAGAAATAGAAGACCCTTCTGATCGGGTAACGGGGGAGAGCAATGACTTGTAAGCCGGAACATGACAGCCCATTTTAAACTGAATATGAATGATATTTATTATCATTATTGATTGTGTTTTTCTATGGTAGCATGACAGCCTAACCAGCACTAGCGCTGTGCCTGATGAATTTTGAGCTGTTGATCAAGGATATAAGTTGTGGTGATAACAAAATGAATAAACCCTCTATTTTGCTCGATTTCGGGCTGCTGAAAACCCACCCCGCTTTTCGCGCTGTATTCTGTGCCCGCTTTATTTCGATTCTGGCATTAGGCCTGATGGCGATCGCTATCCCGGTGCAAATCCAGGCGTTAACCGGTTCCACTCTGTTGGTCGGCCTGGCGGTGACCTTGGCGGGCGGCGGGATGTTCGCTGGCTTGCTGATGGGCGGTGTATTGGCCGATCGCCATGAACGCCGCCGATTGATCCTGTTTGCCCGTTCCACCTGCGGCGTGGGGTTTATTGGCCTGAGCTTGAACGCCGCGTTACCTGAGCCTTCGCTGGCGGCTATTTATCTGCTGGCGGTATGGGACGGTTTCTTTGGGGCGGTGGGAGTCACGGCGCTACTGGCAGCGACACCGGCCATTGTGGGCCGTGAGAATATCGTTCAGGCCGGGGCGATCAGTATGCTGACCGTGCGCTTTGGTTCGATCCTTTCGCCCGCGATTGGCGGCCTGGTGATCGCCAGCGCAGGCGTCACCTGGAACTATGCGTTGGCCGCTTTGGGCACTTTGCTGACGTTAATCCCGCTATTAAAGTTACCCCGGTTGCAACCGCCTCCACAGCCGCGTGAACACCCGCTGCGGGCGTTAATTGGCGGTTTTACCTTCCTGCTGCAAAACAAGGTGATTGGTATGGTGGCGCTGATTGGTGCGCTGATGACCATGGCCAGTGCGGTACGCGTGTTATACCCGGCAATCTCCGGCATGTGGAATGTCAGTACCGGCAGTTTGGGCGTGATGTACGCAGCAGTGCCCCTGGGGGCGGCGATTGGTGCATTTACCAGCGGCCGGGTGGCGCAGGTGGCGCGTCCTGGTTGGATGATGCTGTTGACGGCCATTGCGGCTTTTGTTGCCGTGGGGCTGTTTGGCCTGATGCCGTGGTACGGCATGGCGCTGCTGTGCCTGGTGGTGTTTGGCTATCTCAGCGCACTCAATTCCTTGCTGCAATATGGCCTGATTCAAAACCTGACGCCAGATGCATTTCTGGGCCGGATTAATGGCTTGTGGACCGCTCAGAACGTGGTGGGAGATGCGCTCGGCGCTTTGCTGCTCGGTGCGATGGGGGCATTTATGCTGCCAGCAATGAGCTCAACCAGCTTTGGCCTGGGGGCGGCGCTATTGGCTGTGGTGCTGGCATTTGCCATGCGCGGCCTGCGCAACGTGAGCATGGGCGGGCCGAGCGAGGAACGCCAACCCGCCACCGAGGCTACGGGGAAATAAACAGCTTTTCCAGACGCGTCAGCAGATTGCTGGCGCTGTAATAATCCAGGCGGAAAGTGTCATTTCCCAGGGCATAAACCCGCTGGTTTTCTACCGCCGGCAGATGGGCCAGGAAACTGTTGCTCATCAGCCGCTGTGCGTCGCTTTCATCGTTGGCGAATAACAGCAAGGTCTGGCCATTCAACCCCTCAGCCAGGTTTTCTCCCCCAGTTGCACGATGTCTTTACGCGCCCCTTGGCTGGTGCTGGCATTGAGCTTTGGCGGCAAGGTTGCCAGCGTAAAGCCCAGCTGTTGCAGAAGTTTCCCTTGTGAGGAATCAGCAGTCCACAGATTGGCGTTCTTACCATCGCTGCGAAACACCAGGGCTGAGGTAGGCTGCGGCGGTAACGTCATCTGTTGCTTCAGCGCTTTCTCCCGGTTATCAAATTCGGTGACGATCTTCTCTGCCTGCGCTTCATAACCGGTGGCCTGACCAAGTATTTTGGCCAGTTCCTGCCAGCTTTTATCGTCGTAGTTCACGACCAATACTGGCGCAATGGCCGACAACTGATCAAACAGACGCACTGCGGAATCTGCGCCGGTTGCAGACATCACGATCAGATCGGGAGCCTCTCCGGCAATCGCTTCGGCATTAGGTTCGCCAATATAGAGCCGCTTCACCCCACGTTTGGCCGCGACATCGCCCCATTGATGGAAAAAGCCCTGCTTATCAGAAAGCTTGTTATTCGGCGTGGTTGCTCCACTGGCGATCACCGGTGCGCCGATCGCCAGCAAGGTGCCCGTGACCGTAACGCTGGTGGATACGATCCGTTGCGGCTGCTGATTGAGCGTTATTACGCCGTGTGATGTTTCAATGCTGCGAGGCCATTCTTGGGTAGCGGCCTGAGCCAGGCTCAGCGCCAGCATCCCAAATAGCGCCAGGCTGATCCGCAGGGGAGTTATCATTGATGAGTTCCTTTTTCTAAATGCTTATCATTCGTTGGGCTAAACCCACAAGGTTTATACCATAAATCAGGAGGTGAAGAAGTGTTTGGCATTATTGACATAGCTTACTTGGGCAGGTACTTTATCGCGATGTAATACAAATGATAATCATTATTATATCGGTTATTATTGATGAAACAAGAGGAAGTACCGATGGACGTAGTCGTTAAGGGTGCCGCACAGAAGGGCCTGCAACACAGTGAGAACCAGGCGCAGGCCACCGCGATCTCTCCAACTTCAGGTTTCTTTTTTACCTCACCTTTTCGCAGTCTGAGTACGCAGGGATGTTTTGCCAGGATCACCCTACCAGCCAATGAGGGTGACGATCTGCAAGGCAAATTCCAACAAGCCATACAGCAGGCCTTTGCACAAGCCAGATTAGCTGGCATCAAGGATCCGGTGCTGTGTGGCGCAATTCCTTTCGATACCCGCCAACCCTCGGCGCTTTTTATCCCCCAACAGACGCAGTGGTTTGAACGCGAAGCCTTGTTGGCGGATATGCAGATTGCCGATACGGCCTTGCCGGCAATTACCCGTAAAACAGAATTGCCAGAGCAAACGCAGTTTATGCAGATGGTTGCCGACGCGGTGCAGGCCACCAAGGGCGATCAATTGGATAAAGTGGTGCTTGCCCGTTTGTTGGAGATTGAAACCAGCAAGCCGGTCGATCGCCAAACATTAATGACGCGCATCATTGCCCAAAACCCTCATGGCTTCCACTTCCATGTGCCGCTGGAAGAGGGCGCCTTGGTAGGGGCCAGCCCTGAGCTGCTGCTGCGTAAATACGGTAATCAGTTCCATTCCAACCCTTTGGCTGGTTCGGCGCGGCGTGAAAGCGACCCGCAGCGGGATCGGGAAATCAGTCAGCAATTGCTGGTTTCCAGCAAGGATCTTTATGAGCATCAGATTGTCACTGAAGGCATGCGTCAGGTTCTGACCGGGCGATGCAGTCATCTGCATATTCCCGCAACCCCGGAACTGCTGAGTACCACCACGCTATGGCACCTTTCGACGCCGATCGACGGCGAAGTCGCCAGCCGGGCAGAAAATGCGCTGTCTTTGGCCTGTCTGTTGCATCCAACACCGGCCTTATGCGGCACACCAACGCTGGTGGCACGCGATCTCATCGAACAGCTTGAGCCTTTTGACCGTGACCTGTTTGGTGGCATCGTCGGTTGGTGTGACGCCGAAGGTAATGGTGAATGGGTCGTCACCATTCGCTGCGGCACCGTGAATGCCAATCAGGTTCGCCTGTTTGCCGGTGCTGGCATCGTACAGGATTCTTCCCCGCAGTCTGAATGGCACGAAACCGGCACCAAACTCAGTACCATTTTACGTGCGTTTGGCCTTAATCAAGGATAGTGAGTCCCCTATGAGTATTGTTTTTACCCCTTGGCCTGAGGATTTCGCGCGCCGTTACCGCGAACGTGGCTACTGGATCGATCAGCCGCTGACCGAAATTTTATCCCGACAGGCAGAAAATGACGCGACAGCCCTGGTAGATCCGCAACGTAGCCTGAGCTACCGCCAGTTGGAACAACTCTCCGATCGCCTGGCCGCCGCGCTGTCAAGGCGTGGGCTGGGGGCCGGTGATACCGCGCTTGTGCAGCTTGGCAACGTGGTTGAATTTTATGTGGTGTTCTTTGCCCTGCTTAAAATCGGCGTAGTGCCGGTGAACGCCCTGTTCAGCCATCAACGCAGTGAGCTGAACGCCTATGCCAGCCAGATCGAGCCTGCATTACTGATCGCCGATCGCGAGCACGCCTTGTTTGCGCAGGATCAGTTCCTGAATACCTTCACCGGGCAACACCCTTCGCTGCGCGTGGTCGGGCTGCGTAATCAAGCAGAAGGCGAGCACGCATTGGCCGCCTGGCTGGAAGAAGAACCTGGTGCTTTTGTCGCCACGCCTACCGCCGCCGATAAGGTGGCGTTTTTCCAGCTTTCTGGCGGCAGTACCGGTACACCTAAACTGATCCCACGTACCCATAATGATTACTACTACAGCATTCGCCGCAGCGTGGAGATTTGCCGCTTCGACAGCGCGACCCGTTATCTGTGCGCATTGCCGGTCGCCCATAATTATCCCATGAGTTCGCCGGGTGTACTGGGCGTGTTCTACGCTGCCGGGCGGGTGGTGTTTGCCACCGATCCTGCGGCTGCCCAATGCTTCAAACTTATCGAACAGCATCAGATCACGGTCACCGCGCTGGTGCCGCCAGCCGTTACCCTTTGGCTGCAGGCGATTGAAGAGTGGGGCAGTAATCAGCAATTGGCCAGTCTGACGCTATTGCAGGTTGGCGGGGCCAAACTGGGGAAACCCTGGCTGCCCGTATCCGCAATGAGATTGGCTGCCAGCTGCAGCAGGTGTTTGGCATGGCCGAAGGGCTGGTGAATTACACGTTGCTGGATGACGACGACCAACACATTCTTGCCACCCAAGGCACGCCAATGTGCCCGGATGATGAGCTGTGGGTAGCCGATGAGCAGGGCAACCCTCTGCCGGTAGGGGAAACTGGCCGGTTGATGACCCGTGGGCCTTATACCTTCCGTGGCTATTATCGGAGCCCAGCGCATAACGCCGAAGCCTTTGATCAGCAGGGTTTCTACTGTTCGGGTGACCTGATCAGCCTGACTGAAGACGGTTATGTGCTGGTGCAGGGGCGGCAGAAAGATCAGATCAATCGTGGCGGCGAGAAAATTGCCGCAGAGGAAGTTGAAAACCTGCTGCTGCGCCATCCGGCAGTGATAAATGCCGCGCTGGTTTCAATGCCAGATACGCTGATGGGCGAAAAAAGCTGTGCCTTTATTGTGGCGCACGATGCCGTTAAACCGGTGATTTTCCGCCGCCATCTGCGTGAACAAGGCGTTGCCGAATTCAAATTGCCCGATCGCTTTATCCTGGTGGAATCATTGCCATTAACCCCGGTGGGTAAAGTCGATAAAAAACTTCTGCGCGAACGTCTGGAAGCGCAACAATTGGCTCAGGCTCAGGGAGAATAATCATGGCCATTCCAAAACTTAACGATTACGCGCTACCAGCACCGACTGAACTGCCGGTCAACAAGGTGAACTGGGTCTTTGAGCCGCAACGTGCCGCGCTGCTGATCCACGATATGCAGCAATATTTCCTCAATTTTTGGGGGAAGACAGCCCGTTGATCAAGCAGGTGGTGGATAACATCGCCGCTCTGCGCCGCTACTGCAAACAGCAGGGTATCCCGGTGTTTTATACCGCCCAGCCTAATCAGCAAAGTGATGAAGACCGTGCATTGCTGAATGACATGTGGGGGCCAGGTTTGAACAAACACCCGGAGCAGCAGGCAGTGGTTAGCGCACTGGCACCGGATGCCGATGATACGGTGCTGGTTAAATGGCGCTACAGCGCATTCCATCGTTCACCGTTGCAGGAAATTTTGCAGGAGAGTGGTCGCGATCAGCTGATTATCTGTGGCGTTTACGCGCATATTGGCTGTATGACCACCGCTATCGACGCATTTATGAGAAATATCAAACCCTTTATGGTGGCCGATGGTCTGGCGGATTTCTCGCGTGATGAACACTTGATGGCGTTGCGCTACACCGCCGGGCGTTGTGGACGCGTGGTGATGACCGCAGATCTGTTACCTGGCATGGCTAGCATCGATGCGCTGCGCCAGCAGATTATCCCGCTGCTTGATGAAGACAGCGAAGAGATCGGTAATGATGAAAACCTGATTGATTACGGTCTGGATTCAGTACGTATTATGGAGTTGGCAACCCGTTGGCGGAAAATCCGCGAAGATATCGATTTTATCGCGCTGGCAAGATCACCGACAATCGATAGCTGGTGGGTGCTGCTGTCCGAGGGGAAATCCTGATGACGACTGGGCATGATTTTGCAGGTAAACGGGTCTGGGTGACCGGTGCCGGGGCAGGGATTGGTTATCAGACCGCGTTGGCGTTTTTGCGTAGCGGTGCGGAAGTTATCGGTTTCGACCTGCGTTTTGACGAACAGGACTACCCCTTCCAGACAGAAGTGCTGGATATCGCCGATGGGGACGCTGTTGATAGCCTTTGCCAGCGTTTGCTGGCCGAGCATCAGCAACTGGATGTGCTGGTTAACGGAGCCGGTATTTTGCGTATGGGGCTGGCTGATGAGACCAGCAGCGCAGACTGGCTGGCCTGTATGGCGGTCAACGCCGGTGGCGCATTTAATATGTTCCGCCAGACCTTGCCGGTTTTCCGCCGTCAGCGGCGTGGGGCCATCGTCAGCGTAGCCTCTAACGCGGCCCATGTGCCTCGTGTAGGCATGGCTGCATATTGTGCTTCCAAGGCCGCTTTACGCAGCCTGTGCCAGACCGTGGGGCTGGAGATGGCACCTTTCGGCGTGCGTTGTAATCTGGTTTCCCCCGGTTCGACCAATACCCCGATGCAACGTGGGATGTGGCAGGATGAAAGTGGCGAACGCAACACCATCAATGGCTTCCCTGAACAGTTTAAGTTAGGGATCCCGCTGGGCAAGATTGCCCAACCGCAGGAAATTGCCGATGCCATTTTATTCCTGGCTTCTGACCGGGCTGGTCATATCACTATGCAGGATATCGTGATTGACGGTGGGGCCACCTTGGCTGCTTGAGCTTGATGTGATTAATTTTGTTTCAGGGGGCCAATTAGGCTCCCTTGTTATTTCTGGCCGTGGGCGTTCATATCCTGTTACGGGAGTAACAATGTGACATGCTCAGTCCTCTTTCTGTTGGGGGGAGGGGATAATCACCAGGCTAAGGTGCGCAGAGCAGATACGAAAAAAGCGCCTAAAGGCGCTTTTTTCTGAATGGGTGGGTCGTGCAGGGTAGATTCGGCCTTTGGCCTCACCCTGCGGGCAACGCGTTGCGTTGTCGTCTCGCTACGCTCGGCGCGAACCTGAACGCAGGTTCTCATCCAACACGACTTCTTTGCCCGGGTAAAATTGAAGATGGCAGAGAGTGTGCGGAGCAGATACGAAAAAAGCGCCTAAAGGCGCTTCTTTCTGAATGGGTGGGTCGTGCAGGATAGATTCGGCCTTTGGCCTCACCCTACGGGCAACGCGTTGCGTTGTCGTCTCGCTACGCTCGGCTCGAACCTGAACGCAGGTTCTCATCCAACACGACTTCTTTGCTCGGGTAAAATTGAAGATGGCAGAGAGTGTGTGGAGCAGATACGAAAAAAGCGCCTAAAGGCGCTTCTTTCTGAATTGGTGGGTCGTGCAGGATAGATTCGGCCTTTGGCCTCACCCTGCGGGCAACGCGTCGCGTTGTCGTCTCGCTACGCTCGGCTCGAACCTGAACGCAGGTTCTCATCCAACACGACTTCTTTGCTCGGGTAAAATTGAAGATGGCAGAGAGTGTGTGGAGCAGATACGAAAAAAGCGCCTAAAGGCGCTTCTTTCTGAATTGGTGGGTCGTGCAGGATAGATTCGGCCTTTGGCCTCACCCTGCGGGCAACGCGTCGCGTTGTCGTCTCGCTACGCTCGGCTCGAACCTGAACGCAGGTTCTCATCCAACACGACTTCTTTGCTCGGGTAAAATTGAAGATGGCAGAGAGTGTGTGGAGCAGATACGAAAAAAGCGCCTAAAGGCGCTTCTTTCTGAATTGGTGGGTCGTGCAGGATTCGAACCTGCGACCAATTGATTAAAAGTCAACTGCTCTACCAACTGAGCTAACGACCCGCAGAAGTGGTGGGTGATGACGGGCTCGAACCGCCGACCCCCTCCGTGTAAAGGAGATGCTCTACCAACTGAGCTAATCACCCACTTCAGGACTTCCAGGTTACTGCTAAATGAGAGAATGATGGTGGGTGATGACGGGCTCGAACCGCCGACCCCCTCCGTGTAAAGGAGATGCTCTACCAACTGAGCTAATCACCCTCATTGTTCTCATTTCTTACTGCTTGACAAGATGGTGGGTGATGACGGGCTCGAACCGCCGACCCCCTCCGTGTAAAGGAGATGCTCTACCAACTGAGCTAATCACCCCGTCTTGTTGGAGTCGCATTATAGGGATAGTTGAAAGTGAGTCAACGGTTTTTAAAATGATTTCAATCGTTCGCCGCAAATTTAAACAGGATGCGATATTTCTCGCCGACCACGATGATTCTTTACTCATAAGCAGGCGCGATGAGTCGCGAGGGTAACGAAATCGGCCAGGGCGATAGCGCGTCAGCGTTGAGGAATTAGCATGGAGTGGTAGAATGTCGTCCACTTTTTAAATTCCGAGCAATCGTCGGCACCCTGCCGACCCGCGTTGCGTAATAAGGCAGTGAACCCAATGAAAATCAAAACCCGTTTTGCCCCAAGCCCGACCGGCTATCTTCACGTTGGTGGTGCCCGTACTGCGCTTTATTCCTGGTTGTTCAGCCGCCATGCCGGTGGTGAATTTGTATTGCGTATCGAAGATACCGATCTCGAACGTTCAACCCAGGATGCTATCGACGCAATTATGGATGGCATGAACTGGTTGAATCTGGATTGGGATGAAGGCCCGTACTTCCAGACCAAGCGTTTCGATCGCTACAACGCGGTAATCGATGAGATGCTGCAGCAGGGCACCGCCTATAAATGTTATTGCTCTAAAGAACGTCTGGAAGCGCTGCGCGAAAAGCAAATGGAAAACGGCGAAAAGCCACGTTATGACGGGCGCTGCCGCGATAGCCAGTGCAGCCATACCGATGATGAACCTCATGTGGTGCGTTTCCGTAACCCGCAGGAAGGCTCGGTCATTTTCGACGATAAAATTCGTGGCCCGATCGAATTCAGCAACCAGGAACTCGACGATCTGATCATCCGCCGTACCGACGGTGCGCCAACCTATAACTTCTGTGTGGTGATCGATGACTGGGATATGGAAATCACCCATGTGATTCGAGGTGAGGACCATATCAACAACACGCCGCGCCAGATTAATATCCTGAAAGCCTTGGGCGCGCCAGTGCCGGAATATGCGCATGTGTCGATGATCCTGGGTGATGACGGCAAAAAACTGTCCAAACGCCATGGCGCAGTCGGTGTGATGCAGTACCGGGATGACGGCTATCTGCCACAGGCACTGCTCAACTATCTGGTGCGTCTGGGCTGGTCCCATGGCGATCAGGAAATCTTCTCTATTGATGAGATGAAAGAGTTCTTCACTCTGGATGCAATCAACAAGTCTGCCAGCGCCTTCAACACCGAAAAGCTGCAGTGGCTGAACCACCATTACATTAATCATATGCCAGCTGAAGAAGTGGCCGTGTATCTGGCATGGCATATTGAGCAGCAGGGGATTGAAACCCGTAACGGCCCGGAACTGAAAGATATCGTTAAACTGCTGGGTGAACGCTGCAAGACACTGAAAGAGATGGCGGAGTCCTGCCACTACTTCTATCAGGATTTCAGCGAGTTTGACGCAGACGCAGCGAAAAAACACCTGCGCCCGGTAGCACGCCAGCCATTGGAAGCCGTGCGTGCCAAACTGGCTGCAATCACCACCTGGACGCCTGAGAACGTGCACGATGCCATTCAGGGCACTGCGGATGAGCTGGGTGTAGGTATGGGCAAGGTGGGCATGCCGCTGCGCGTGGCGGTCACCGGGGCCGGCCAGTCGCCGGGTATGGACGTTACCGTGCATGCCATTGGCCAGGCGCGTTCTCTCAAACGTATCGATCAGGCCCTGGCTTACATCGCGGAGCGCGAAGCGCAGGCTTAAACGAATTAACCCGCCTTGCGAGAGATAAAGCCCGGTGGCGTAATTCACCGGGCTTTTTTTGTGGGGGATTTATTTTTACCCGGGAAGGCGATTTTTTAGCTTTAAACGTGCTGATTTGGCGGCTTTTTCAGCGCTTGATCGAGGAATTCAATTTAGCCGTTGACAGGATTTCGGGGGTTTCATATCATGCGCCCCGTTCACAGGATTTTGTGATTGTGGATTGGGGCTATAGCTCAGCTGGGAGAGCGCTTGCATGGCATGCAAGAGGTCGACGGTTCGATCCCGTCTAGCTCCACCAACCTTTTTCTCAGTAAAGGTTGGGGATACCGTAACGCCGGTTAAAGCGTACCACTTTTGTGGGGCTATAGCTCAGCTGGGAGAGCGCTTGCATGGCATGCAAGAGGTCGACGGTTCGATCCCGTCTAGCTCCACCACCATTCTGAAAAGCCGACCCTTGGGTCGGCTTTTTGCATTCTGCTGGTGCAAAATTCTGCTGGCGCAAAAAGTCTGCAAAGACACAAACTGTCAGCAACTTAAAACGAAATCGGCCATCCTCATTTTCGCAACAACGAGCAGCATCCTCCTCCCGCCTAAAACGCAAAACGCCCGATGAATATCACCGGGCGTTTTGGGATGTAGAGCAAATCGTTACCTTATCAGCCCAATACCAGACCGGCGATGGAAGCGGACAGGATACTGACCAGGGTAGAGCCGTAAACCAGTTTCAGGCCGAAGCGGGAAACCACGTTGCCCTGATGTTCGTTCAACCCTTTAATCGCACCGGCAACGATGCCGATAGAAGAGAAGTTGGCGAAGGAAACCAGGAACACGGACAGAATACCCAGGCTGCGTGGAGACAGCTCAGCAGAGATCTTCTGCAATTCCATCATGGCCACGAACTCGTTGGAAACCAGTTTGGTCGCCATTATGCTGCCGACCTGCAGCGCTTCGTGCTTAGGAATACCCATGATCCAGGCAAACGGATAGAAGAAGTAACCGAGGATTTCCTGGAAGCTCAGGCCAAAGATGGCACTGAACAGGCCGTTAAGCGCAGCGATCAGAGCGATAAAGCCGATCAGCATGGCAGCAACGATAATCGCCACCTTGAAGCCGGCCAGAATGTATTCACCCAGCATTTCAAAGAAGCTCTGGCCTTCATGCAGGTTGCCGAGATGCAGCTCTTCTTCTTTACTGGTGTCGTATGGGTTGACCAGCGAAAGTACAATAAAGGTGCTGAACATGTTCAGAACCAGCGCGGCCACCACAAACTTGGCATCCAACATGGTCATATATGCACCCACGATGGACATGGAAACTGTCGACATCGCGGTTGCTGCCATGGTGTACATGCGTTTTTCAGACATCTTGCCCAGGATATCTTTATAGGCAATGAAGTTCTCAGACTGGCCCAGGATCAGTGAACTGACGGCGTTGAAGGATTCCAGCTTGCCCATACCGTTCACTTTAGACAGCACGGTGCCGATGATGCGGATGATAAAGGGCAGTACTTTGATGTATTGCAGAATACCGATCAGCGCAGAGATGAAGACGATTGGGCACAGTACTTTCAGGAAGAAGAAGGCGAGGCCTTTATCACCCATCCCGCCAAACACAAAATCAGTCCCTTGCCCAGCAAACCCGAGCAGCTTGTCAAACAGCGCTGCGAACCCTTTTACAAAACCTAATCCTGCTTCTGAATGCAGGAAGAAATAGGCCAGTAATACTTCAATAACCAATAACTGAATAACATAGCGAATGCGGATACTTTTGCGGTCGCGGCATACCAGTAATGCCAGGATCGCTACCACCACTAACGCCAACGCAAAGTGCGCGATATGGGACATGTTTGCTCCAAATTTGAGGCAGGCTGAATTTCGGCTGTCATTTTATGTAACGCCAAGTTTAAAAACGAGACATTCATTGCAAATCTAGAAAATCATAGTGGGGATACTCTTAAACTTTGACGCCAAAACACCAAAGATCAAGATGTTAATAAATTTGCGCGTTCGTAGCATTATTGTGCTAATTTGATCATTAAGCGTATTACGCTCTGAATCTTACTAAATAGAGTAAGAGAAAATGCCAAGATTTCACGCGATCTGTTCGATAAAACCTTCGTCGCTGGCTATCACAGGGATAAGCATTATCATGTTTAAATGCACTTGATAATCATTATCATTTAGGTAAAGATGAAGGTGAGCTTAAAATTAGTAAGGGTTTCACGATATGCTGAACAGTCGCGCGGTTAACAACACTACCTCCAGCCGCCCGTCTAGAAAGATTAAACTTTCTCTGATGGGGCCCGCTTTTATTGCGGCCATCGGTTATATCGACCCTGGTAACTTTGCTACCAATATTCAATCCGGTGCCTCTTTCGGTTATACACTGCTCTGGGTGGTGGTATGGGCCAACGTCATGGCGATGTTGATCCAACTGCTTTCTGCCAAGCTCGGTATTGCCACCGGTAAAAACCTTGCTGAACATATCCGCGATCGCTTCCCGCGCCCTGCAGTCTGGGCTTATTGGGTGCAGGCAGAGATTATCGCCATGGCGACCGATCTGGCGGAGTTTATCGGTGCGGCGATCGGCTTCAAACTGCTGTTGGGCGTAACCTTGCTGGAAGGGGCGATCCTCACCGGTATCGCCACTTTCCTGATCCTGATGTTGCAAAAGCGTGGCCAGAAACCGTTGGAACTGGTGATTGGTGGCCTGCTACTGTTTGTCGCGGCGGCTTATATCGTCGAACTGGTATTTTCCCAGCCACAGCTGAGTGGTTTGCTTAAAGGTATGGCAGTCCCGGATTTGCCCAACGGTGATGCGGTCTTCCTGGCTGCGGGGGTGTTGGGGGCAACGATTATGCCGCACGTGATTTATCTGCACTCCTCTTTAACACAGACCGCAGGTAAAGACTCCAAGGCCGAGCGTTATGCCTCAACCAAACTGGACGTGGCGATCGCCATGACCATTGCCGGTTTTGTTAACCTGGCGATGATGGCAACCGCCGCTGCCGCCTTCCACTTTAACGGCCACAGCGGCATTGCCGATCTCGATCAAGCCTACCTGACGTTACAACCCTTGTTGGGTAATGGGGCGGCCACTATCTTTGGTTTGAGCCTGGTAGCCGCAGGCCTGTCGTCCACCGTGGTAGGGACGCTGGCTGGGCAGGTTGTCATGCAAGGGTTTGTCCGCTTTTATATTCCACTCTGGGTGCGCCGCGTGGTCACCATGCTGCCGTCATTTATCGTGATTATGCTGGGGATGGACGCAACACGTATTCTGGTGTTGAGCCAAGTGCTGCTGAGTTTTGGTATCGCCCTGGCGCTGGTCCCCTTGCTGGCATTTACCGGTAACCGTGAGCTGATGGGGGATATGGTCAACAGCCGCACCATTCAGAACGCCGGTAAGCTGATTGTGTTGGTGGTGGTGGGCCTGAATGGCTATTTGCTGATTAGCAGCGTTCTCTAATCTGCTCCATAAGAAAGGCCAGAGTTATGCTGGCCTTGCGCATTTAATCATCATGATCATGATGTTTGTGATGGTGTTTTCCCCTATGGTGCTTTTTATCGTGTTTGTAATAATACTTGTCGTATTTACGGTAGCGGCCATCATGGAAATAGTAATTCTTGCGCCAGAAATCGTTATCACGCCATCTGTAACCATCCCAGTAATAACCATGGCGGTTACGCTCTCCTAAATCACGCCCTTGGTGGTCATACCACCAGTCGCGATCGCGCCAGTCATAACCGTCCCAGTAATTGCCCCGATTATCCCGATCTCCTATCCGCAGAGAAACTCCCGGCATCAGATCAATGCTGAGGCTGTCGGCGTAGGCTGCTGGTGCCATTGGCATGATAAGCGTTGCCAGAATGGCGGCGACGAACAGAGGTTTAAACATGCAGGCTCCTTGGCCGAATACTGATTAAGAAGCGCGTTCATCAGTATTTAAACTGGCCGGATATATAAGGGTGTTTTTAACGCCAGGTTAAATCCACGGGTATTTGACGCCATGTTAGCGCTGCAGGAAGAGGCTGCCTTTCAGCGTAATTCCGAAAATTGACGGGATACCGGGCAATTGGGATTTATCTGCACCAGAGGGTGAAAAAACCGCCGGCCAGGCACCGGCGGGTTGTAAGCGATTACATCAAGATCTGTTCAATCATGGCGATTTCTTCAGCGCTGAAGGTTCGGTTGGCCAACATGCCCACCGCATCTTCAATCTGGCTGGTTTTGCTGGCGCCGATCAGCACCGAAGTGACACGATCGTTACGCAACACCCAGGCCAGCGCCATCTGTGAAAGTTTTTGCCCGCGTTGCTCAGCCAACGCGTTCAGGCGGCCAACCTTTTGCAATTTTTCTTCGGTGAGCTGTTCGGGGTTAAGGAATCGGCTGTTGCTTGCTGCCCGGGAATCTTGCGGTATCCCTTGCAGATAACGGTCCGTCAGCACGCCACCGGCCAGCGGTGAGAAAGCGATGGAACCCACGCCGTGCTCTTCTAAAGTGTCCAGCAGCTCCGGTTCCACCCAACGTTCAAACATTGAGTATTTTGGCTGGTGGATCACGCAGGGGGTACCGAGCTGTTGCAGGATAGTAAATGCCTGCCGGGCCAGAGCCGCAGGGTAGTTGGATAATCCGACGTACAGCGTTTTGCCTTGGCGTACCAGCAGATCCAGCGCTGCCATGGTCTCTTCCAGCGGTGTATCCGGATCTGGGCGGTGATGGTAGAAGATATCGACATAATCGAGATGCATACGCTGCAAGCTTTGGTTCAGGCTGGCGACCAGATACTTCTTCGATCCCCAATCGCCATAGGGACCAGGCCACATGGTATAGCCAGCTTTTGAGGAGATAATCAGCTCATCGCGATAAGGCTGCAGACCCTGCTGCAAGATACGGCCGAAATTCTCTTCGGCAGAACCTGGGGGTGGCCCGTAATTGTTAGCCAGATCAAAGTGGGTTATCCCCAGGTCAAAGGCGCGATGTACCAGGCTGCGCGCATTATCAAACAGCGTGCTGTCGCCAAAGTTGTGCCACATGCCAAGAGAAACCGCAGGCAGTTTCAACCCGCTGCGACCACAGCGGCGATATTCCATATTTTGGTAGCGGGTAGAGTCAGCTTGATAAACCATACAAATCCTTATCAACGGCAGGAAACGATATTCAGTGTATGCGTTTCCATTCGGCCTGTCAGAGTGCCCGATCACGCTAATCACGCCAGATTTATTAATACTACTTATGGGTTATCAAGCTTGCCTGATGCAGGTGCGCAGATGTAAAGCGAGGTTTCCAGTGCCTTTTTACTGATAAAGTTCGAAATTTGCACAACACCTCTAATACTTAACACTAATATTCCTACCTAATTGCAGGTGATAATCATGAGTAAAAGCTACACGGTGGCAGATTACCTCCTCGATCGTTTAGCCCAGATTGGTATCCGGCATTTCTTTGGCGTACCGGGGGATTACAACCTGCAGTTTCTTGATCATGTCATCGATCATCAGCAAATCACCTGGGTGGGCTGTGCCAACGAATTAAATGCCGCCTATGCCGCCGATGGTTATGCACGTTGTAAACCGGCGGCGGCATTACTGACGACTTTTGGCGTCGGTGAACTGAGTGCGGTAAACGGTATCGCCGGAAGCTATGCCGAATATCTGCCGGTTATCCATATTGTCGGGGCTCCGGCCCTTCGCGCCCAGCGTGCCGGGGATTTACTGCACCATTCTCTGGGGGATGGGGACTTCGGCCATTTCGCCCGCATGGCGAAAGAGGTCACGGTTGCCCAGGCTAGCCTCACCGCCAGTAATGCCGAAGCGGAAATTGATCGTCTGTTGACGACCGCACTGTTTGAACGCCGGCCGGTGTACCTGCTGCTGCCGAGTGACGTAGCAGAAGCTCCTTTGGCTTCGCGCCCGGCTCCGCTGATACTGCGCCAACCCAATCTCTCGGACGTATCTTTGCAGGCTTTTGTGGCCGCAGCGCGGAAAAACTGCAGGCCGCTCACCGCGTATCCTTGTTAGCGGATTTTCTTGCCGAGCGCTTTGGTGCAGAAACCGTACTGGAACAGTGGATGAATGAGGTGAATATTCCCCACTCAACGTTGCTGCTCGGTAAAAGCGTACTGGATGAAAGCCATGCCTGTTTCACCGGTACCTATGCCGCTGCCGCCAGCGATCCGCAGGTAAAACAGCTGATTGAAGGCGCGGATGTGGTGATTAACGTCGGTGTGCGTTTTACCGATACCATCACCGCCGGGTTTAGCCATAATTTACCTGTCGATAAATGTATCGATATCCAGCCGTTCGAAGCCAGGGTTGGCCAGCAGGTATTCAGCCAGATCCCGATGCGTGACGCCGTCAAGGCTCTGCATCAACTGACATTATCACTCGCCAGGTTTTGGCAATTGCCGGCCATTCAACGGCCTTCGCTGCCAGATTCGAGCAGCGGCGGTCTGGATCAGCATGCTTTCTGGCAGCAGATACAAAACTTCCTACAGCCGGGGGATATCCTGATTGCCGAACAAGGCACCTCATGCTTTGGTGCCGCGGCATTGCAGCTGCCTCGGGGATGCCGGTTTATCGTGCAGTCGCTCTGGGGGTCGATCGGCTATACCTTGCCAGCGGCGTTTGGCGCGCAGACTGCCGAGCCCGATCGCCGGGTAGTCTTGCTGATTGGCGATGGGGCCGCGCAGTTGACCGCTCAGGAGCTGGGCACCATGCTGCGCGATGGGCAAAAACCGGTGGTTTTCCTACTCAATAATGACGGCTATACCGTGGAGAGGGCGATCCACGGGCCAGCGCAGCGCTATAACGACATCGCACAATGGAACTGGACGTTGCTGCCGCAGGCCTTGGCCATTGACCAACAGGTAAAATGCCTGCATGTGAGCGATCCTGAACAATTACGCCAGGCGCTTGAGGGGTGTGGCAATAATCAGCAACTGGTATTTATCGAAGTGATATTACCGAAGATGGATATCCCTGAACTGCTGGATACCATCTCCCGGGCGATTCAGTCGCGCAATGCAGCGGCTTGAACGGCCGCGTTTTCCAATAAACGATCCAACAGCCAAAACCCCGCTGGCCCCGGCGGGGTAAGTTTGGACCATACGGCATCGACCGAAATCAGTTTGGGCCAGCCGCACATTTTCAGCTCAGTCAACCGTTCCTGCCCGTACTGATTGACCAGCCAGCGAGGCAATACCGCCCAGCCAGCCCCTTGTTCTGCCATTTCCAATAGCATCAGATAGCTGGGTGCCGACCAGACTCGCCCTTGGGGTTTGGCGGAATTATTGCTGGTATAGGTATTGAGGTAGAGCTGGCGGCTGCTGGCAAGATGTGCCTGAGTGAGTTGCGGGATCTGCGTCAACGCATGATCATGGGCGACAAACAGCGCCATTTCGGTTTGTTCTGGCAGCCGGGCAACCGCGATATCGGGCGGATAGCCAGGCTGTACCGCCAGCATCCCCAGATGCGCACGGCCAGTTTGCAGCAAATCCAGCACATCGCCATCCTCAGCGATCATGCATTCCAGCTCAATGTCCTGATAGCGCCGCTCGAAATGTTTCAGCAGGTTGTCGTGATGATTGGGCTGGTAAGTATCAGAAAATACGATGGTCAGCCGGGGCTCGATATTATCCCCTAATCGTATACTCAGCGCGTCAAGGCGCTCGCTGGCGGCAAGTATTTCCTGTACATGGCCGAGCACCTTGCGGCCTGCCACGGTCAGAATCGGCTGGCGTGCCTGCCGGTCAAACAAGGTCAACCCCAGATCGGCTTCCAGATTGGCAATGGCAGTGCTGACGGTGGATTGGCTTTTGCGTAACTTGCGGGCCGCAGCAGAAAATGAACCTAATGCCGCAGCCTCAACAAAGGCCAGTAAAGCTTCTGGTGAATAGCGCATGATGTATCTACTTTATCGATGGAACCTATTTTTAATTTACGCAAAAAAGCGATGATAATCACCTGACATTTTCAAAAACAGTCAGAAACAGGTGAAGTTATGCAGTTGCAAAACAAGTCTTTCGTTGAGCGTATCGTCCACGCCGTGGGGTTCGAAGCTATTGCGGTGATGATTTGTGCCCCTTTGGGAGCCTGGTTGCTTAACCGTTCCATGGCACAGGTTGGGGCGCTGGCGATTATGCTGTCCACCGTCGCGATGGTGTGGAACATTATTTATAACTCGATTTTTGACCGGTTTTGGCCGGTCAGGCGCGTGGTGCGTAACCTTAAGGTTCGTATTTGCCATGCATTCGGTTTTGAGGCCGGGTTTGTGCTGATCGGCCTGCCGTTGGCCGCTTTTATGCTAAATATCTCTTTGTGGCAGGCGTTCATGCTGGAAATCGGTTTCTTCTTGTTCTTCCTGCCTTATACCATGCTCTATAACTGGGTGTACGACACCCTGCGCCAACGTTGGTTTGAACCGCGTCAGGCCAGCAATTCGCGCGTGCAATAATTGCGTCGTCAGGCGGGGTATTCTCAGGTAATGTTTGGTTCACCGGGTAAGCAATGTCGAGGAGAAACGGATGAAAGTGCTGGGCCTACTGGGCGGTATGAGCTGGGAATCAACCATTCCTTATTATCGAATGATCAACGAGCAGGTGAAAGACCGGCTTGGGGGCTGCACTCGGCCAGGATCGTGCTCTACAGCGTGGATTTCCATGAGGTTGAACGCCTGCAATTTCAGGGGGATTGGGACGGCGCCGGTCGTCTGCTGGCGGGAGCTGCCGCCTCATTGCGTGCCGCTGGCGCCGAGGCGATAGTTATTTGCACCAACACCATGCACAAGGTGGCGGACGCGGTAGAACTGGCGAGTGGGTTGCCATTGATCCACATTGCCGATGCCACCGCGTTGCAGGTGCGCCAGCAAGATATCCGCCGTGTCGGTCTGTTGGGGACGCGTTTTACCATGGAGCAGGATTTCTACCGTGGGCGTCTGCAGGAAAAATTTGGCATCGAAGTGGTCACTCCGGTAGCCGCCGATCGCGATATCGTGCATCGCATCATTTATGAAGAGCTTTGCCTAGGCAAGATCCGTGATGCCTCGCGTGATGAGTATCGGCGGATTATCAGTAACCTGGAGCAGCAAGGGGCACAGGGAATTATCTTTGGCTGTACCGAGATTGGTCTGCTGGTTGGCGCACAGGATGCCTCGGTGCCGGTTTTCGACACCACAGCAATTCATGCACGCGCCGCTGCCGAGTACGCACTGGCCTAATCTCTATGTGGAGGCTGGTATTTTATAACCAGCATTAACGGTTTGCCCGCCAGGACCAGCCAGGCGGGCAACATCACGATACACAGCACCGGCAACAGATACAGGTCTGGCACTACCGCTGCGGCCATAAACAGGCTCAGCCAGCCGTCGCGAGTCACTACTAACACCAACCCCATAATGGCGCAGGAAACGGTGATTGCCACAGGGACCGCTGGCACATGTTGATGCAACATCAGCCCAAGCGCCACCCCGATAAATACCGCAGGGAAAATACGTCCGCCACGGAACCCGCAAGCCGCCGCCACCACCAGTGCGGCCAGTTTGGTCAAGGTGATCACCAACAATTGGCCGGTCGTAAAGCTGCCGGTAACCGCTAACAGTTTCATCTCTTCCAGGCCTTTGAACAGGGTAATATCACCGCCTGTCACGCCAAGGATCCCCAGCACCAGACCACCTGATCCGAGCGTCACCACCGGGTTTTTCAATGAATGGAACAGACGGTGGACATGCGGGAAACACCAGACCGCCACCATGCCGAGGGCAATGGCGATCAGGGCGACCACCGAGCCGCTGAAGATATCGCGCAGCCGGGTTACCTCATAAGCATCGAGTTGCAGGGTAAAGTCAGGGGTAAAGAACATCTGGGTGGTAACGGCACCGGCAGCGGCGGCCATCAGCGGGGTGAACAACCGATCCCACAACGGTACTTCGTTATTGCCCCCAGCACCAGCGAGAAAATCAGCGCGGCGGCGACGGGCGTACCAAACATCGCGCCAATTGCGCTGGTGGCTCAGCGTTTTTGCCCGGCGTTTTTTGCGCCAATCTGTAACGGCCGGTATGAATCGGTAGAAAGTGTATGAGTTGAAACATTTAGTGTGATCGGGATCGCTATTGAGCAGTGGGCAGCAGAATGGCGATTGTTGTTTTAGCGGCGTGATTTTACAGTGTAAGTAATTTCGCATTATTCATTTTATGGAGAAAACACCAATGACCTATGCCCTCGTAGGTGATGTTGGCGGCACCAATGCCCGCCTGGCGCTGTGCACTGTCGAGACGGGTGATATCACCCAGGCCAAAACCTATTCCGGCCTGGAGTTTGATAGCCTGGAGGCGGTCATCCGCCAATACCTGGCCGAGCAACAGTTGGCGGTTGAGGATGCCTGTATCGCCATCGCCTGCCCGGTAACCGGCGATTGGGTTGCCATGACCAACCACACCTGGGCTTTCTCCATCAAAGCGATGCAAAACAGCCTGGGTCTGAAGCATTTGGAAGTGATTAACGATTTCACTGCGGTTTCGATGGCTATCCCAATGCTGTCAGAAGCCGATGTTCTGCAGTTTGGTGGCGGTAAAGCGCATAAAGATAAACCGATCGCCGTTTATGGTGCTGGCACCGGTCTGGGGGTGTCCCATCTGGTGCATGTCAATCGCCGTTGGGTGAGCCTGCCGGGAGAAGGCGGGCACGTGGATTTTGCACCGAACAGTGAGGAGGAGGACGTTATTCTGGAGGTGTTACGTGCCGAAGTAGGGCATGTTTCTGCTGAGAGAGTGCTGTCTGGCCCTGGGTTGGTGAATCTGTATCGCGCTATCGTCAAGGCCGATCACCGGCTACCGGAAAAGCTGCAACCCAAAGATATTACCGAGCGGGCGCTGGCGGATAGCTGCACCGATTGCCGCCGTGCACTTTCACTGTTCTGCGTAATTATGGGGCGTTTTGGCGGTAATCTGGCGTTGAATCTGGGGACGTTTGGCGGTGTCTATATTGCCGGGGGTATCGTCCCACGCTTTATGGAGTTCTTTAAAGCTTCCGGGTTCCGCACGGCGTTTGAAGATAAAGGTCGGTTTAAAGACTACGTTCGCGAAATCCCGGTGTTTATGATCACCCATTCTCAACCTGGGTTGTTGGGGGCTGGTGCTCACTTGCGCCAGACGCTGGGGATGCATCTGTAGGTTTTTTGTCACGACTATTCTGCACCCACTCCTTTTAGGCGTGGGCCGGGGTGAGGGTTTTCGCTATGGCGAAACTCGCTCACCCCGCACGGCTACTCCCTTTGCCAAACTATCAGCCGTTGGCTTTTGCCAGCATCGGTTGTGCCTGGGCCTCTTCTTCCATCTCCACCGGTTTCGGTGCCTTGATAAACAAAGTGATCAGCAGTGAAATCACCGATAGCACACCCATCACCATAAAGGTCGCGTGGAAGCCACCAAAATGGTTGGCAATGAACGATCCTGCCAGAGCGCCTAAACCGAAGCCCTGATAAATAATGCCGTAGTTTTTGCTGTGGTTTCTCAGGCCGAAGAAGTCACCGACAATCGCCGGGAAGACGGTAATGTTGCCGCCGAAGCAGAAGGCGACCGCGCCGACACAGATAAAGAACAGCGTATGGCTCAGCGTCAGGAAGCTCAGTGCCGCTATCGCCAGAATGGTTACCAGCATGGTGAAGCTGATAACGCGCATACGCCCCACTTTATCTGACAACGTACCCAGAATGATGCGGCCAGCGGTATTGAAGATGGCGACGGCGGAAACGGTATTGGCTGCCGTCGCCAGATCCATCCCGGCCAGTTGCACGCCCATGTCTTTGACGATGCCAATCAGATACAGGCCGCTCATGCAGGCCGCGAAGAAAATCACGAACAGCAGGTAGGCTTCTTTGCTGGCCAGCATCTGGCGCACGGTGAAGTCGTTGCCAAGCATACCGGAGAGGGTCTGTGGGTTAACCGGCTCCGGTTCTTTCAGCAATATCGAGCCCAGCACTATCAATGCCATAACGATCACGCCCCAGTAGAAGAAGGCGGCGGAGACGCCAGCGTTTGCGATCAGCGCGGCATTGACGTATTTGAACAACAGGCTGCCGCTGCCGAAAGCCCCGACGGAGATACCGGAAATCAGTCCTTTATGGTTTGGAAACCATTTGATCAGGTTGGAGAGGGTAGAGATATAGGCAATACCGACGGCAAAACCCACCACGACACCTGCCAGCAGATAAATCATATCCAGCGATTTGACGTGAGCGCTGGCAATCAACCCCAGGCCGACCAGCACGCCAGAAACCAGCGTCAGGTTGCGGATACCAAAACGCTCCTGCAATTTGCCGGCGAACAGCGTAGCGAAGGCCAGGAAGAAGCTGGTGATTGAGAAAGTGGTGGCAACATCGCCAAGACCCCAATGGAACTTGTCGACCAGAGGCTGGTTAAACAGGCTCCAGGTATAGATAGTGCCAAGGCCCATCTGGCAGATGATGGTGCCGAGAACAATCAAGCTGCGATTCGCCGGTTTGCAATTCATGGCCGGTCTCCTTCCTGTAAATAAGTGCCTGGTGGCAAAAATAGGCAAGGTGCCAAAACCCTGCGGTATGGGCTTATTATAAAGCTGGCGGTAGCGGCCAGCGGCGGATTGGGAATGAGCTGCCGCTGTGAGGGAATGAAATGCCTCCCAGGCTGCATGAGTTGCCGAATAAGTGCGGAATGGCCTGGTCAATAGGGGGCGCTGATGTGATCTACATCAAATATATCAACGATTTATTGCGCATTGACGGGTTATAAATGTGTAGGGATTGTGAAGGATACGTCTGAAAAATGTAATTGGGCTTTCGTCCTATAGAGTGCGAACTGACGTGGAACTACTGTTATCTATGAACAGACCGGTTCCGCTCTGTGGGAGTTTAACCAATGAAAAAATTACTGTTGATGTGGGTCGCGCTGTTGCCACTGTCACTGCCGCTGGTGGGCCATGCTGATGTGTCGATCGGTGTGGATATGCCCGGTTTGTCACTGCATCTGGGCGATCGTGACGATCGTGGTCATTACTGGGATGGTTACCGCTGGCGTGAGCCACGCTGGTGGCATGAACATTACCGCCCGCGTGAATATCATTATGGGCCACCACGAAGAGTGGAGTATTACGGGCCACCGCCACGCGAATGGCGTGGGCGGCCACATTATGATCGTATGCCGCCGCCACCACCAGGGTATTATCATCGTGGCCCACCGGGCCCACGTTGGTAATTACAGGCGCATCAACTGGCGAAACGCTTTGACCTTGCTGCGGCTGACCGGGACTTCAAAATCCAGATCGCTCAGCCGCAGGATATAGGTATTGTTGAACCAGGGAACGATTTCACGGATTTTAGCCAGGTTCACGCAGTATGAGCGGTGGCAGCGGAAGAAAAACTCTTCCGGCAGCCGCTGGTAAAATTCAGTGATATTCATCGGCATCACAAACTCTTCACGGCGGGTATAAACCCGTGTCACCTTCTCGTCGGCGGCGGCATAGTAAATATCGTTAATGTCCGTCACGATGATACGCTCATCTTTGATCAAATTAATGCTGTGGCTGCTGCGGTTTAGCGCGGGGGTTGGCCCTGGCGGACTAGCTGGCCGGTTATGCAGCGCCTCCAGTTTCTGCAGCATGGTGACGATGCGTGCCTCATGATAGGGCTTGAGAATATAGTCAAACGCTTCTATTTCAAACGCCTCCACCGCATGCTCTTTATAGGCGGTAATAAAGACGATCGACGGGCGGTGGGCAAATTTGCTGATGTTCTGCGCCAGTAACACGCCGTCCAGCGAAGGGATGTTGATATCGAGAAAAATGGCATCTACCTGATGATGTTGCAGGTATTTTAACACGTCCAGCCCATCTTCAAAGGTCGCCTCGATGCTGATCTGGCTGTGTTTGTTGATCAGATACGCCAGCTCTTGCTGGGCGAGAAACTCATCTTCGACAATGATGGCTTTCATGGCTGCTCCCCGGCAGGCTGAGAGTTATTTTTCGTAGGCAGTTTGCCGTCATTCTTGGTGACGTAAAAGGCAATCTCTGTCCCTGGCTCCAGCCGACGGATGCGTAACCCTTCGCCATACAGCAGTGAAACCCGGTGATGCACGTTGAGCAGGCCAATATTGTGACCCGGCATTTCATTGCGTGCCACGCGCTCGATCACCGTCGGATCGATACCATTACCGGTATCTTTAACCGAAATATCGACCCGATCGCCACGATCTTTCACTGCAATGACCACCACGCCTTTACCTTTGCAGGGCAGAATGCCGTGCACGATAGCGTTCTCCACCAACGGCTGGATCAACAGGCTGGGGATACGCACCGAGATATCGTCGTCGATGTCGTAAATTACCGTCAGTTTGTTGCCAAAACGCGCCTGTTCGATGGCGATATAATCCTGGATCTGATGCAACTCTTTACGGATATCGATCAACTCATCGTTCAGCTCCAGGTTATAACGCAGATAACGCGACAGATTGATAATCAACTGGCGGGCGGTGTCCTGATTGAGCCGAATTGAAGAGGAGATGGCGTTCAAGGCATTGAACAGAAAGTGCGGGTTGATTTTGCTTTGCAAGGCACGCATTTCGGCTTTATCTGCCATTTGGCGCAAGTGCTCAATACGTGAGACCTCCATCTGGGTGGAGATAATCTGCGACAGG
Source organism: Serratia sp. L9 (assembly GCF_050632285.1). Taxonomy (NCBI): domain Bacteria; kingdom Pseudomonadati; phylum Pseudomonadota; class Gammaproteobacteria; order Enterobacterales; family Yersiniaceae; genus Serratia; species Serratia sp. L9. Next base: position 2,782,363 of record NZ_CP192591.1, read on the forward strand.
CCAACCGCCATCACTTTCAGCGTATTGGTGATCTGGTGAGCGTGGCAGTAATAGATTTTCAGCGCGCCGGTGATTTCACCCTTTTCCCATAACGGGATCACCAACTGGGAGTGGATCTGTGGCGCGGTCTGATTCTCGAGGTTGTTTTTGATAATGATTTTGCCGTGTTGGAGGCTTTCCCGTGTGACGCTGCTCAGCCCTTCGCGCCCCAGCGGATAATGTTCTGCCCCCACGCCAACATAGGCCAATACATGATGAGTATCGGTAATGGCTACCGCATCGGCATTGATATCGTGGCGGATAATTTCACAAATGGTGGTCAGTGATTCGCTGTTGATGTTGCGAAAATAGGGCAGCGTTTTACGGGCGATGTCCAGAGCCAGCTTGGCCTGGCGTGCCGCGATCACTTCCTTTTCATCTTCGACGCTTTGCACCAGCAACACGATCAGGCCGATACACACCGTGCCGAGGATCATCGGCAGGGCGATTTTCGAAACGATATCCAGGCCTAGAGCGGTGGGCCTGGCCCAAAACACGATCAGCATCATGGTCAGCGATTCACACAGCATCCCGCCCAGGATCCCGGCGCGCCAGCGCTGCGCTTTCTTTACCTTCAGATTGATATAACCGGCTCCGATCCCGGCGATGATGCTGGTGATCAGGCAAGGAACCGAGGTGATGCCATCAATATCGATCAGATAGCGGTGCAGCCCGGCGATGATGCCGGTAATGATGCCAACCCAGGGGCCAAACAGGATCCCACCCGCCATAATGGCGATCACGCGCACGTTTACCAACGAGCCTTCGACGTTAATGCCGGAATAGGTGCTGAATAGCGCGAACAGGGAGAAGATTGCCGTCACAGCCGCCAGCTCCAGCGGGGTGTGATCCTCTTTTGCAACAACTGGCGGAACAACCGGGTGCGGGTGAGGAAAAACAGACAAATCAACATCAGTGCGGCACGATCGAATACCGCTAACAACATTTCAAAAACAGGATGCACAACGGCTACTCACTGCGGCAGACAGGAGAGGGCAGTATATCACAGCGGTTAAAGGATCCGCGGTGGCTGGGGCACACCGCGGAAGTTTGGCACTATTTGATACCTAGCTGGGCTTTACCCAGCGGAGTCAGTAATTCGACGGTGGCGCGGCCTTTGAAATCCACTTCGAAATCATCTGCTGCGAAATCTGGCGGCGTTTTGCCCGAAAGGAAACTTGGCAACTGCCGCTGCAAATAGGCATCGTTCTTGTCGCAGCTCGGTGCGGCAGCGATATACATCACGTTGCTGTCAAACTCGCCGTTATGCTCGTTTTCTACCGAGTGGATCACATCACAATGCCAAAATACCGTATCTCCCGGCTCCAGATCGGGAATAGGGGATAACCCAGCAAGTAAAAGGGGATGCCATTTCTCTGAGATCGATAAGGCTCGGCCCGGGGCCGCATCGCATAAATCGTCATCGGCGACATCGTCTTGCAGCGCACGCAGCAATATATAGGCCATCGCGTTGGCGATCGGCACCACATTCAACGTACCTGCATGGGTGCGCTGTGGCGTCAGCGCTGTCCAACCCTGGAAAGTACGGAACATGGAGCACACCGCGGGCGAGGCGATTTCTCGCACTTCGGTGCGGCCATCGGCGGCAAAGGGATCGTATTGCTGCCAATTGCCGGAGAAAACGTGCCGATAAACGTAACGGAAGTTCTCATCCAGCCAGCGTTCGATGGTGCCGCTATCCACATGGGGGGACAGACCGAGCGAAGAGGAGTTTGGCGGGCGGCGGCGGGTGCGGTCGGCATAGGTGGCAACGCGCGTCGGGTCAAAGTGCTGCTTGCCGTTGCTCTCGGTTTCCCATAGGCCGTTGAGAAAAACCTGTACCGCATGCATCCGCCGATCCTGACGGGCCTCCACCTGCGGTTTCGACCAGTAGATCCCATATATCTGTGGTTTGCTGGCTGCCAGTTTGCCAAAGTAATCATCTTTAGCGGCATTTTTCAGCCGCTCGACGAAGTTATTACGATCCAGATAGTTGCCGATCTCCTGGTTCCAGGCTTCGGCCTGGGTACGTGGGAAGACACCGCGGATGGCGCAGGTTCCACGTTGTTTGATCAGGGATTTCTGTTGCTCGCTGACGCGGTTATGCAGAATGTCATCGGCATCCACTTGCGGTACCGGATCCTGGCCGTTGGCCAGCTCCAGGCGGATTTGCTCAACCTGCTGGCGAATGTTGTCTTCCAGTGCCAGGAACACTTCACGGTAGTTGGGCAGCGCTTGGCGCAGTTGTTGTTTGACGGTTTTGATTGCGGCAGGAACATTATCAATAAGTAAGGAAGCCATGGTGTTCTCCTTGGGCCGCCGTTGGGCGAGGATAGTCAGTGGTTAGGTACAGAAATAAGGTTGCTGTTTTGTTGTAATGACGTTAATGATTATCTGGATTTAATAGGGGAAAATAAAGGGATATCTTTCATTCGTAACTTCCTCTTTTTCGTTATTCGGAGATTTAGCTGATGAAACTGGAAACACCACTCTTGTTGTTGCAGTCGATCACTGCGGAGGATTGGCCGTTATTCTTGCGTCTGTATCAGGATCCTCAGGTCCTGCGTTATATCGCCGATCCCCTGGCTGAATGTGAAATCCGTGCCCGCTTTGAGGCGCGCTTGCCGCAGTGGGATAAACATGGCGAACGTTGGTTGTGCCTGGTGATGAGAGAAAAAATCAGCGGTAAAGCGTTTGGTATCACCGGCTTTCGCCCGGAGTGGTTGCCTTTCCAGCAGGCTGAGGTGGGTTTTGGCAGCCTGCCGGAAGGGCAAGGAAAGGGATATGGCAAAGAGTCGCTGCGGGCAGTATTGGATTTTGCCTTCAGCGCCTGTGGCTTTCATAAAATGACGGCCACCGTTACCGAGGGCAACATCGCTTCACGGAGCCTGCTGGAGAGCTGTGGTTTCCAACTGGAAGGAACGCTGCGTGACAATTATCGCCTGGCAGGGCGATGGTGCAATGATTGGCAGTTGGGGTTATTGGCACCGGAGTTTGCAGCAATCAGGGGGTAAAATATTGTTCTTGAGGGGGCTCGACAGTTTTGTCAGGCTGCGATATGTTCGATGTTCGGCCACAAAGTGGCCAGCGTCGCTCGGATGGTCTGGGCGCTGACGTCTCTCGAGGGATCTATGTCTGATAATAACCCGCGCCGTTTTACGCGCATTGAACGCCTGCCTCCTTATGTTTTTAATATCACCTCTGAGCTGAAGATGGCTGCGCGCCGTCGCGGTGAAGATATTATCGATTTCAGTATGGGTAACCCAGACGGCCCAACGCCGCCGCATATCGTGGAAAAACTCTGCACCGTGGCGCAGCGTGAAGACACGCATGGTTACTCCACTTCGCGTGGCATTCCACGTTTACGCCGAGCCATTTCGCACTGGTATAAGGAGCGATATCAGGTAGATATCGACCCTGAAAGCGAAGCCATTGTCACCATCGGATCGAAAGAGGGGTTGGCGCATCTGATGCTGGCCACGCTCGATCATGGCGATACGGTGCTGGTGCCAAACCCAAGTTACCCGATCCACATTTACGGCGCGGTAATTGCCGGTGCGCAGGTGCGTTCGGTACCGCTGGTGGACGGGGTGGATTTCTTTGGTGAGCTGGAGCGCGCCATACGTGAAACCATCCCCCGGCCAAAAATGATGATCCTGGGTTTTCCGTCAAACCCGACGGCTCAGTGCGTAGAGCTGGACTTCTTTGAGCGGGTTATTGCGTTGGCAAAACAGTACAACGTGCTGGTGATCCACGATCTGGCCTATGCCGATATTGTCTATGACGGCTGGAAAGCGCCGTCGATTATGCAGGTGCCTGGCGCCAAAGATATCGCGGTGGAATTCTTCACCCTGTCGAAAAGCTACAACATGGCCGGTTGGCGCATTGGCTTTATGGTGGGTAACGCTGAGCTGGTCAATGCGTTGTCGCGTATTAAAAGCTACCACGACTATGGCACCTTCACCCCACTGCAGGTGGCCGCTATTGCCGCGTTGGAAGGCGATCAGCAATGCGTGCTGGATATCGCCGAGCAATACCGCCAGCGACGTAACGTTTTGGTAAAAGGGTTGCACGAAGCGGGTTGGATGGTGGAGAACCCGAAAGCCTCAATGTATGTATGGGCGAAAATCCCTGAGCCTTATGCGCATCTGGGCTCATTGGAGTTCGCCAAGCGCCTGCTGGCAGACGCCAAGGTTTGTGTCTCGCCGGGGATCGGCTTTGGTGATTATGGCGACACCCATGTGCGCTTTGCGTTAATTGAAAACCAGGATCGCATCCGCCAGGCGGTGCGTGGTATCAAGGCGATGTTCCGCACCGATGGGTTGATCAAACCGGCTAAAGCCACAGTCTGACTGCCAAGGTTTATACTTGATCCGCCCCCTCTCCTTCGGGGAGAGGGGGCGTTACCATGATCATGGTGCTAATTTATCGGGGAACTCTATGAGCGCTCGCTTTGCCCAATCGCAAATCATCCTGCACTGGCTGACGCTGGTGATGGTTATCCTGACCTACAGTGCCATGTTATTGAAAGATTCGGTGCCGGATGACAGCGTGGCGCTGGTAAAGGATCTCCATTTTAACTTTGGCTTGTCGGTCTTTGTATTGATGTTTATCCGCCTTGGGTTACGCCGCCGCCATCCGGTGCCACCGATCACGCCTGCGTTGGCGGAATGGCAGGCTCTTGGAGCAAAGCTGTTCCATTGGCTACTGTATCTGCTGTTTTTATCGTTACCGGTGTTAGGCTTCCTGACGCTGTCATACAGCGGTAAGCAGTGGCTGCTGCTGGGGTGGCAGATGCCACAATGGGTAACGCCCGATCCGGGGATACGCAGAACGCTGAGAATCGTTCACGAAAGCTTGGCGACGGTGGGATATTTCGTGGTCGGCATGCATGCGCTGGCCGCCATTTACCATCACTATTTCCGGGGGATGATACCTTGCGCCGCATGATGCCCGGTAAATAAGCCGGTGATATAAACAACAAAAGAGCGCATCAGCGCTCTTTTTGTCGATCTGCCTGGTGAGGTTGCGGTTAGGCAACCATCAGCATGAAAGTGCCTACCCATGCAACCAGCATGAATGAAACGCCCATCAGAAAATATTTCACGGAACAACTCCTTGTGGAGTCCTCGCAAGCCAATGATCCCGATTGTTGTGCTGAGTATTTTATGGCAAATCAGCGGCTCTCGGCGGGTTCTTCAATCAGCAAGAACAACATCCTCAACCTTTGATTCACCGGTCGTTGCGATTCAAGTTCCTTGAGGATAAACAGGAATCACAACAGGATCGGCGCTAATGTACTCCCAATATTGTACCGATTTCAATACTGTGTTTTTGATCACATTTTTCGCCGGTTTTTTAGCCTGCCATTGCTGTTTTATAAGCACTATTTCAGAGCGGTAATCAGACCATATAACTTTATGGCTGGCGGAGCGCCACGATCTGTGTGTGGACCTCAAAACCTAACAGGAACAGAGCCTGCTCAAGTGCCTCAACCTTCGAGGCATAGGCCACATCCAGCAGCCGATCGATTTGTGCGCCATTTAGCCCCATTTGGCGGGCCAAGACGGCTTTTGAAGTACCCGCGATTAGCATCTGGTTATGTAACTCCAGCTTCAATCTGACCAATACCGGCAGAGGGATCGCTATCTCATCGGCCTGCAACGCGGAAGGGGTTGGCACCGGGCGGCCTTCTTCCATGTCAATGGCGATAGCCGTCATCAAGCTTTCCTGCGCCTCCAGCTCAACATCTTCACGCTTATAGCAGGCAGCCTGCTGCTGAGGAAAATCGCGCAAGGTAATCTGCCAGGCATCGCTTTCGCTATCAAAGAAGTAATGGGCGGGGTAGTGGCAAAGCATCGTATTTCCTGCTGGGAAGAGGGCGGAGCGGCATTGTGACCGGTTGAGGCTGACAATGCCAGATCATCACCCAACAATCCCGTTAAATCGGACAGGCGCCGGATGCCATTTTTTTTAATTAATGGCTGATGATTTATTAGCAATTCCTGCCAGAATTAGGATATCTCCCTAAAAATAATCGGGAATAACATGGAATATAGATTTAATGACCGTGTTCTGTTTGATGCTGACATCGGAACCTTGTCACCAAGTGATTTATCTGGGGAACCCATTCCTATCTCCAATCCTTCAAAGCGTTTATTGCTGTTGCTGATTGACCACTACGGGATGCCGATCAATCGGGAGGTGATATTCAAAAAGGTGTGGGACGACTACGGCATGATTTCCAGCAATAACAACCTTAATCAGTGCGTAAGTAAATTGCGCCGGATAATCAAGGTCATGGGGATCGATGATGAACTCATTGCCACCGTCCCCAAGCTGGGATTTATGTTGCGCCGGGAAATCCTGGTGGAGTTCAGGCAGGGAGGGGATGAGGAATTTACCCTGCTTTCTTCGACCTCGGAAAGCGCAGATATGCCATATCCACTAGCGGTAGGTGACGCGGAATTGGAAATGTCTGCCGATTACGATGATGAAATTGATTTGGAAATCGATGTTGAGGAGGAGGAACACCAGCCACCTGATGTGGAAACCCCGATTTCTGCCGACAAGAAACGTTGGGGGTGGGGCATTATCTGCGCCCTTGCCGGGTTTATCTTTGTCCTGGGGATCGGCACCACGATGTACACCACCAACTCTTTTGCCAGGCAGGAAGTGTTTCTTGGCAAGGCTGGTACCTGCAAAGTGTTTATGTCGACTTCAACCTCGTCTAGCGTTCCCGGCGCCAGTTTGAATCAGGACATGCTGAGTTATGTAGAACAAAAAAAGACCGTGTGCCGCCCAGATGAATACCTGCTGGTGGTGCGTAGCAATCAGGTGCGCTCGTTTATCTCCGGTGTTAACCGCATGTTCTTTGTGCGCTGCACCATCGTGCGCGAGCATAGGATAGAGTTCTGTTCTGGCATGGAAAATGATAATTCTCCTTTATTGTTGTGAGCCAGGGTGAGCGTTGGCCAGCAATTGATGGGGTTTTTCTGCCGATTGTTTAGAATTTGTTTATTTTGAACATAAAACAAACAAGTTTTTCGTGCTTTGCAAATTTTTTGTGCAGTGTTAATGCATTAAATTAAACCTGGTTAATATTAAATTCAGCTTTTAAACCTAAATAATTTAATAATGATAGTTAATGATTCTTTTTTTGTTGTTAGGAGATAAGATTTTTCTCGTCGGCAGGCTGGTTAGGATCATTCTTAAATAACTGGCTGAAAGACATTACACCTTGGTAGAGCATTGAAGCTACTGACTACAAGGGGTGGATAAGTACAGCAGGAAGGTAAGCATTAAACCGATGACCTGATAGCCTCTCGGATGCGCCAGCCAGCAATGTACTTCAGTTAAATACAGTTATCTTCTATGGAATTGGAATCTATTATGAAATTTTACAACACCAAAACTACCCTGCTGGCTGCTGTTATCGGTATGACGTTTGTGAGCTCTGCAATGGCGGCTGATGGCACCATTACTATCAATGGAACCATTACGGATACCACTTGCGATATCGAAGTCAATAATCAGTCAAAAAATGCCACAGTAACGCTGCCGACCGTTTCTACCTCGGCGTTGGCCTCCCCAGGAGCGACTGCCGGTACAACCAGCTTTGCCATTGTGTTGAGCAACTGCGCTGGCGCCACACTGAATACCGCTAGCACCTTCTTTGAAGCGGGTGCAAACGTCGATATGAGCTCCGGTCGCCTGAACAACTCGGCCTCTGCTACGGCATCCAACGTTCAGGTTGAAATATTGAACGCTGCCCAGAGCAAAATCATGGTAGGCGGTGACTTTAATCAAGGTGATATCGGTGTCGATATCACTGGCGGTAGCGGCGTAATGAACTACCTTGCTCGTTACTATGCAAACGGAGTCGTCACACCAGGGACGGTTGCCACTCAGGTGGATTACACCATTATCTACCTGTAAAACACCAATCTGCGGGATGGGCCAGCCTCATCCCTTTTTGAGGGCAGTTTCCATGCTAAGTAAAATTATTGTGGCTTCCACTATCACTTTGGTGCTGGCATGGACAGCTGCCGCTCAGGCTGGCGTTGTTATTAACGCCACGCGCATCATTTACCATGAGAAGAGCGGTGAGGCCGTTGCGCAGTTGCGCAATCAAGGTTCCAGCCCCGTTCTGGTGCAGTCCTGGCTAGATAATGGTGATGCAAAAGCGAAACCTGGCTCCGTCAAAGTTCCCTTTACGCTGACACCTCCTGTTGCTCGTATTGATGCGGGTAAAGGGCAGGCATTACGTATTGCGCGTTCTGGGGGCGGGCTGCCAGCCGACCGCGAATCACTGCTATGGCTCAACGTGCTGGAAATCCCACCTAAGGCTTCTCAGCAGATAGCCGCAGGTGACAACCTGATGCAGTTCTCTTTCCGTACCCGCATCAAAATGTTTTACCGGCCGGATAACCTGCCGATGACCCCGGCTCAGGCCTACGAGAAGCTGGAACTGAGTTTAAGAAAAGGGGCTTCGGGATATGAAATCGTCGCCAAGAACCCATCACCTTATTACCTCACTTTCCGCCAGATTGATTTACGCAGCGCCAAAGATGCGCCGGTGCTGGGCAACCTGGGCAAAACACAGGAAAGAATGGTCGCGCCGTTTGGCGAATTGGCTATGAAGGTGCAAGGGATGAAATCTGCACCGGCAGGCGTAAAAGCGTTTTACAGCCTGATAGATGATTTTGGTGGAGATAATAAAAATGAGCGGACGTTGGCGGGTAGTAGCAAGCCTTGAGTGGCGCCCCCATTTCTCAATCTGGTTTATATTGCGGGGGCCATTTTTCTGGCACCCGCAACCTTGTGTTATGCAGAGGATCCTGAGGTTATCGAGTTCAACGAGTCTTTTCTTCGTTCTGCTGTCGATGTCAGCCAATTCACCAGCGGTAATCCGGTTGCTCCCGGCGTTCACCGCATTGATCTCTATCTTAACGATCAATGGAAGGGGCGGCAGGACGTTAATTTCTCGTTGCCCTCGTCAGAAACTGCCGTAGCCCGCCCTTGCTACGATCTGAAATTATTGAGTGTTTTCAACATTGCGCTGGATAAGCTGGACAAAGATGTGCTGGCCAGCTTGCAGCAGGGGAGCAGTGCCGCGATTTAGGTGAATTGGTGCCGGGCGTAGAGGCTGATTTTGACAGCGGTGGCCAGCGGCTGGATGTACGTGCGCCTCAGGCTTTGCTACAGCATGAGGCCAGAGGTTATGTCAGCCCGGAACTGTGGGACCACGGCATTACGGCCGCTACCTTGCAATATGACTACAACGCCTACCGCGCCGAACATTCGGGTACGGGTTCGCAAACCAACCAGTTTCTGGGGCTGCGTGGCGGGTTGAACTGGGATGTGTGGCGCTTGCGCTACCGTGCTTCTGCCAACTGGAGTGAAGACCAGGGCTTCCACTATCAAAGCGATCAAACCTTCCTGGAAAGGCCGTTGGTGGGCTGGCGCAGCAGACTGGTGCTTGGCCAATCGACTACCGATGGCCAGGTATTTGACAGCGTAGGCTTTATTGGCGCCCAGGTAAGTTCTGACGATCGTATGTACAGCGATTCGCAACGTGGTTTTGCCCCTGTGGTGCGTGGCATTGCCAATACCAACGCGCTGGTCCGCGTCAGCCAGCGTGGCAGCCAGATCTATGAAACCACCGTACCGCCGGGGCCGTTTGTGATTGACGATCTTTATCCTACCGGCAGCGGGGGGATCTGCTTGTTACCGTGACTGAAGCCGACGGCACCGAGCGCAGCTTTACCGTCACCTACGCTTCAATCGCAGAACTGTTGCGGCCCGGAGTGACTCATTATTCCCTGATGGCGGGCAAATACCGCAATAACTCGGTGAATGAAGAGCCGCCCATTGCCCTTGGCACATTAAGGCACGGCTTTACCAACCTGCTCACCGGCTATACCGGTGTGATTGGTGCCGATGGCTATGCGGCCGCTTCGGGTGGCCTGGCATTTAATACCGATTTTGGTGCGATCTCGCTGGATATTACCCAGGCACAGACGCAGTTTGATAACCGCCCCAGCGAGCAAGGGCAAAGCGTGCGTTTTACCTATGCCAAAATTTTACCGGTGGTGGACACTAACGTCACCCTAGCCAGCTACCGTTATTCCAGCTCGGGATTTTATAATGTGGATGACGCCATGCTGCTGCGCGAGCGCGACAGATATGACAGCAACGTTGATTCCTACACCACCTGGAAGCGCCGTAACCGCTTTCAGATTAACGCTACCCAGTCGCTGCCAGAGGGGTTTGGTTCTGTTTCCCTAAACGCCAACGTGCAGGATTATTGGGATCATAATCAGACCGACAGCGAATATCAGTTCAGTTACAACAACCACTATCAGAAGCTCAATTACGGGGTGAATTTTGCCCGTACACGCAATCTGATCACCGGTAGCTGGGACAACAAGGCGATGCTCACCCTGTCGATCCCGCTAGGCTCCAGCGCACGCGCTCCTTATCTGACCACCAGCTATATTCAGCAAAAAGATCATCAGGGTTTGCAGAACTCGCTGTCCGGTAGCCTGGGGGATGAACGCCAGTACAATTACAGTGCGTTTACCAACTATGACTATTATAAAAATAGCAGCAACACGTTCAGCGGCGGTGTTAACGCATCCTGGTCAGCGCCTTATGCCTCCGTCGGGGGCAGTCTTTCTGCGGGGCAGGGTTATCAGCAATATGGTGCCACCTTATCCGGTGGCGTAGTGGCCTATCAAGGTGGTGTGGTCTTGACGCCAATGCTGGGTGAAACTTCGGCAATCGTTGAGGCAGAGAATGCCAAGGGTGCCCGTGTGACCAACTACAGCGGGTTACGCCTGGATAATCGCGGCAAGGCGGTGGTGCCTTATCTCAGCCCTTATCGCCAGAATACCGTGGAGCTGGATCCTAAGGGGATTTCTCACGACGTCGAGCTTAAATACACCAGCCAGGATATCGCTCCTACCGCAGGCGCAGTGGCGTTGCTGCGCTATGAAACCGAAAGTGGTTACTCGGTGCTGGCGACGGTACGTAATATTAGCGGCGAACCACTGCCTTTTGGCGCGAACGTGCTTGATGATCAACAGCGCAGCGTGGGGTATATCGCCCAAGTCGGGGAGGGTTTATTGCGTGTAAGCCAACCCAAGGGCCAACTGACGGTGAAATGGGGGAAGGCATAGGCGAAAGCTGCCGGTTCGATTATCAGTTGCCAACCTCCGGGCCCAGCGATGAGCGGGACTATCGCCGATTGGATGCGGTGTGCCAGTGAACAGGAAAACGATGATGATGCAACAATCTAATGGGGATCTTTGCTCAGTGTGGCAGACCACAAAAACCGGGTTCCAGAGCTGGTCATTGGGCTTACTGCTGGTGTTGGGTTATAGCGGTTCTGCCCTCGCCGAAGGGGGATATGTCAATTGCGCGCGCAACAGTGGCTATTACCAGTTTTTTGATACCGCCACCATCGAGATCGGCAAAGACAGCGCCGTAGGTGATGTCCTCGGCCCCTGGATCAGCTCAAATAACGCTACCGCCTGGAATTGCACGCCGAACAGCAGCTATCAGCAACCGGTACAGTTCAGCGTGCAGGGCTACCCGCCTTATACCACACGCAATACGATGGTGGTCGATGGGCAAACCTACATGCTGTATAACACCACGGTGAAAACCGGGCTGGGTTATATTGTGCGCTGGCGCTATACCCTCAATGGTAAAACGACCGCCTGGCAGCCGTTGACTATTGCCACCGGTGGGCAGCAGACCCACGCCGAGTCAATCACGGTCAACTACGGTACCGGCAGCCGGTTTTATCTGGGCGTGGATGCCCAGGTTCGTTTTGTTAAAACCACTACCGGCCTGACCAGCGGTGCCATCCCGCTCTTCGACCCGATTTATCTGCGACATCTACAAACCTATAACGGCAGCTCGGCACCGGGTGATCTCACCTATATGATTGCCCAGTTTAAAAGCGGTGGAACCATAAGCAGCGGCGGCACCTGCACCACGCCCAATGTGAACGTCGATCTGCCAGAAGCCAGCGTCAGCCAGTTTACCGGTGTGGGCACCGTTGCAGGGCAGAGGGCGTTCAATCTGGCGTTTAATCAGTGCCCGGCAGGCCTGTCCAGTATTGGTTACAGTTTTGCAGCCACCACTCAGGTCCTGGATGCCACCAACGGGGTTGTGGCACCCAATGACACTTCTACCGCCAGCGGCGTGGGGATCCAACTGTTACGTGGCAATAATGTGCCCGTGACGTTTGGCACCGTCTATCTGCTGGATAACTACGATGCTTCGGCAAAGGCCAACTATAGCGTGCCGATGCAGGCCCGGTTGTTCCAGACCGGGAGTTCTGTCACCGCTGGTACTGCCAATACCGCAATCACTTTTACCTTGAACTATAAGTAGGGCTACTTGCTATGGCAGCTATTTATTGTTGTGGTCTGAGCCTGCCCTGGCGCAGGTTTTACAGCCTGGTACTGGCCGTTGTCATGGCCATGCTCATACCCCCAGCGCAGGCCGAGATTTACCTTGGGGCTACGCGGCTGATTGTGAATGCCAAGGACCAGGAGGCGACGCTGCGGGTGAGCAACCAGGGGCGGGCCCCGGTATTGCTGCAAGCCTGGGTGGATACCGGTGACAGCGACGCCGCGCCAGAGAAAATTTCCACACCGTTTACCGTTGCTCCCCCATTTTGCGCCTGGATGGCAAACGTTCGCAGCGCCTGAGAGTGCTGTTTACCGGTAAAGGTTCACCGCTGCCGGACGATCGTGAATCGGTTTTCTGGCTTAACGTGTTGGAGATCCCGCAAAAAGTAACCAACAGCCAGGCCAGCCAGATGCAAATGGCGTTCAGGACCCGGATCAAACTGTTCTATCGGCCTCTGGCATTGCAGAAGGTCATCACTGCTCATATTCAGGATCAACTGCGCTTTAGTCTGGCTAAACGCGCCAATGGCCAGGTGTTGGTGGTCAATAACCCAACGCCTTTCCATCAGACTTTGCTCGAAATTTCCCTGGGGCGCGATAAAAATCAGGCCGCCGCCAGTCTGGTACCGGAAGATGGCATGGTTGCCCCCAAAGGGCAGGCTGAATTTGCCTTGGGGCCAACCAAGGGGGCAGTCAATAGCGGTATGAAGGTGTTTTATTCCGTGTTGGACGATTTTGGTTCAGTGGTGACGGCTGAACAACCCCTGGCGCCGTGAAGAAAAAGGGGGGCCGCCTTATCGAATCGTCAGCGAAGTTGCAGTCTTGTTAGTTTTTATCTTTTAGAGCACATAGAGTGTATATTTTTTAATCTTCTGGTGTATCCTGAATTGGGTAGCTCAGTAAATGAACTGCCGGTATCTTGATTGTAGCACGTCATTTTATTGTGAAACGTTCAGGAGGAGGCTATGGAAACCTTTGAAAAGTGCTATGTGTATGCAAAGAACACCAGCAACATGGATTTTCTCGCTTCTACGGTGGCATTCTTAGAGTTTCAAGGGCGTGAGGTGAATGCGAATAACGTGGCGGGTAATATGTCACGCGAACAGAGTGATAATTTCTTTAAACGGCTGAATCACTACCGTTCAATTTATAGAAAGCAGACTGAATCCGCCTAACACAGCAAAAAGCCTCGAGAGAACATCGGGGCTTTTTTATGCCTGCGAGCTGCTGGTCTGGCCTGGGTGATCAGCTCGTCTGCACTCGGTTTTGCGGATTAATCAACCATGTCCCTGCCGTTTCAATCGTGAACTTTTCCTGATACTGGTGCTTGGCGGTGATCACCTCTGCCTTATAATTACCAGGAGCCATATTCAGAGCAACAAAGCCGTTTTTATCTGGCGTAACATTTTGTTTATTGCCATTGATTTTCAACTCCTCACCCGGCTGAAGTTTAAAATACACGATGGCAACCGATGCCGGAGCTGGGGCTACAGGCGCTGGCGTTGTGGCAACAGCGCTAACCGAGTTGTTCACCACCGGCACGGGGGCGGAAGAGGGGCCACTGTTTAACCAGGTAATGATCCCGGCGATAACTACCACGGCCACCCCTGCGCCGATCATTATCGGGCGCCAGGGCTTTCTGATGTGTGTTTCGTTAACGGCCTGCGGCTGCGCTATAGAAACGAGTTTCGGGCTCGTTGTGGCAGGCCTGCTGCCAATGATTTCACTCTTACTGGCGGCGGAAAGACTCAAGAGCTCAGCCATTTCATCGATAGTTTGCGGCCGATCTTCGGGCCTCAGGGCTAATGCACGATCAATGGCACCCAGCAGGCCTAACGAATATCCCTTCGGGAGGCGCTCTGTCAGCGGTTGGTAGCGATCCTCAATGCTGCGCACAACGCTGACGGGGGTTGAGTATCCACGATCAGATTATGCAGCACGGCGCCGAGGGCATAGATATCGGTCCACGGCCCCTGCTCGCTATTGCTGTTTTCCTGGTATTGCTCCATAGAAGCAAAACCAGGTTTGAGCACCAGCTCCGTTTCAGCAGACAGGTTACCGATCTCTTTGCGAGCACAACCAAAACCCAGCAACACCGGCAATTGGTTTTCCTGGATCTGGATATTACCCAGTGAGATGTCACGGTGCAGATAACCTTCCCGATGAATGGTTTTGAGCGCATCAAGCAAGCTGGGCAGTAAATTACGTATCCAGGTTTCGTTGATTTTCTCTGGGTGCTGAGCCCAGAACTTTTTTAACGTGGTGCCGCTATAAAACGGTGTTGCCAAGTAGGCAGTGCCATTGTGTTCCCAACAACGCAGCACCTGCAGCAATGCCGGGTGAGAAAAGCGGGCGAGCAGACGCGCCTCTTGGGTAAAGCTGTTCAGCCCGGCTTGAAAAGTCTGGTCAAAGCGCTCATCACGCAGGCTGAGCGTTAGATCTTCATGGCGTATGGCCAACGTGGAGGGAAAATATTCTTTAATGGCGATCATGCGCTCTAGCTGGTGATCGTAGGCTCGATACACAATGCCATATTCACCCTCACCAATGACTTCCCTGATCTCAAATTCGTTGAAACGATGCCCGATGGGCAGGCTGTTTGAATTTGGTTTTATTATTCCTTTTTCTGACATAAGGATCGTTCCCTGAAATCAATGAGCAATACGCGTGGCCGATGTCATGCCTGAAATTGGCAGCAAGCTGGTTAATAGATAACATCATCAACAGACAGATAGCTGCCGCTACCGGGATCAACATGATCCACAGCCAGTGTTTCTACCAGGCGGAATTTAAGCGGCATTCCTTGTTTGGTCACTAATGGCCGCCAGGTTTCCCGCGCTCGGGTTACCCCCTGGCTGACTTCAACCTGATCGGCCGCCTGTTCACGTGCCATTTCAATAATCACTTCCCCCGGAAGGCCCAGGCGTGTAGTTGTGGGTCAAAGATCAACACCAGGAAACTGCCTGCCCCCCGAGGATCAGGCGTTGGGCATTAGCTCTGACCACCTTCAACGGCAGATTGCCAGTCTCAATATTGAGCAGTGGGTATCCCCGATAAAAGACCACATTGTGAGTTTGATTGACCCCTTCAATCGAAGTGACAATGGTGCCATGACCATTCAATAAGCCCTCGGGATCGCAGTGAAATGCATCGCTACTGGGCACAAAAATGGTGCTATCGCCGAGGTTGTCATTCCAGTAGGTGCGGAACTGGCAGCCTTGTGGGAGTGAAAAAGACACCATGGTGTTGTCCGGGGTGGCTAAGGGGGACGTTACGGCAACCACGGGCAGCGTGGTGGCGGCAGATGAGTTTGTTGCTTCCGACGGGGGGATAACCGGCTGCCACTTTTGGTCTTTTCTTACGTTACCTGACGCTATTTTATTTCCCTGTTGGTCGGCCAATATCCAGGGGAGTTCGACCACTTTGGGGCACTGTTTTTCTAATAGGTTCCCCACGCTTGGCAGAAAGTTGCTCAAAGCGTAAGTGTCGGTGTTCTGCGTTGAAGTGATGCGTAGGGGGATACTGCCTGCGCACCAGCTTTCTGGCTTACTATTAGTGACATCGTCAATATAGACTTCCAGTTTCAGTGTTGGGGAGTACGCCAACCGATAATTTTCAGCTTGCACAGCAGGTGTCATCGTCAGGGCAATTATCCCCAGCATCCAATATTTCATCGTTGACCTTGGCATATTTGAAATTACATGTGGCATTGGGAGCAACTTAGAGGGCGGTTATTCAAGTATCCAGGTATCGGATTTAGTCTCTTTACAGGCTTTACTGTTATTGCCTACGGACACACAATGTCCAGCACTGTTGGTGGTCTTGGTTCGGCGTACGCGAAGACGATCTTTTCGCACCGTAGCCCGGTATTGGTTTTCAATGACCCCGGCATTACCCTGAATATAACCAATAAGCTCGCCCCGATCTTCCATTGAGATGGCTAGCCACTGGTTTTCAACTTCGCCCAAGGCAAAGAAGGGGGTGGCATTTTCCAGTTGACCGAGCAACTTGCCTTTATAGCTGGGTGTGCTCATGATACTGGCGCTATACAGGCTGCGGTATTGCTCATTAATAGGCTGGAATTGTTCCGGTAAGGAAATAATAGCGCGATGGGTTAGCATCACCCCGTTAACCTGATGGCTAACCAAGGTGTCATCAGTGATCGCCTGCTCAGAGCGTGGCGTACAGGCGCAAAGCAGTAGGGCTGAAAACAGTAGCGGCGAAATCCGTATTTTCACAATAGCCTCTAGGTATTATTTGGTATTACACCGTAATTCCGTCTTTATATTCTGAATTTATTTAAATTAACGCATAGTGATTAGAAACTATCCCTCTCATGCGTGTCAAATATATTTTAAATAATTAATGGCTGTTGAGATTTTTCTCGCTTTTTCTGAGTTATTTGAGGTTAATATCTTAGCGCTGTAATGGTTGCGCTGGCTTTTGTCTCATTTTTTGAGATCTGCATCTGATTATTTTTTAGCTATTGTTCTTGCTTTCTTGGGCTGTTTAGGCCTGGGTTATACTATTTTTAGTTATATTTTTATCGCCTTTATTGGCATTTTTATTCACTTAATTCTGGTGTGAAAATAGTAAAAATACAGTGTTCGTATTTATTGATATTAATTAATTTTTAATATAATCACGCCATTTTTGCAGACACAGTTTTAAGCTGTGTTATTAGGTTGCAGAGATTTTTTTACGCCTTTTTAGGCGTTTCAGTAACCTGGTTCAGGTGAGTTTGTAAAAATATTATTTTTCATAAGTGATTGTTAGCATTGGTTTCTATCTGTTACTATCGGAAAAGGATTCGTCCAGACTTTTGGCCGATCCTTTCGTCAATATGACAAGGACTGTTTGATGATGCGCAATGGTTTGTTACGCCATTGCTGCCCATTCACATCCATATGCGCCAAGTCTAATTTATCAAGGGTTACAGGGATGAACCGTAATAACGATCGCCTTCTGGCGCTGTTTTTCAATGCCTGCCTTTTCTGCCTGGCTACACAATCCGTGGCGCAGGTTTCAGCCAATATGCTCTCACCTTCCTTGCCACAGAGCGCAGCGGCCATTGATGCCCAGGAACAAATACGCCAGCAGGAAAGGGAACGGGCTTTACAGCAGCAAAATAACCCACAAACCGATGTGCGCCTTGCCCGGCCAAGTACGGTATTGCCAGATTATCCTGTTAACGAGTCCCCGTGCTTTACAATTAATACCTTTAAACTGGCAGGGGATGCCGCCAGCCAATTCCAATGGGCGCTTGAGGCCGTCAATAGCGCTCAGGGCCGATGCCTGGGCTCGCAAGGGATCCTGTTGGTAATCAACAAAGTCCAGAATGCCATTTTGGAAAAAGGCTACGTCACCACGCGTGTCATGGCTCAGGAACAAGATCTCACCCAAGGCGTATTTACGCTTATGCTTCAGCCTGGGCGTATCGCCAATGTCCGTTTTGAGGAGCCGGTATCTTATCGCGCCAGATTATGGAACGCGGTACCAGCCCGTTCTGGGGAGATCCTGAACCTGCGCGATATCGAACAGGCATTGGAGAACCTGAAGCGGGTGCCTAATGTAGAGGCTGATATCAAGATTGTGCCGGGGGCAGATGAGGCCACCAGCGATCTGCTGATAGCCTGGAAAGAAAGCCGCCCGATCCACCTCAGCCTTGGGATGGATGACAGCGGTTCTAAAAGCACCGGTAAGTATCAGGGGTCAGCCACACTGTCGATTGACGCCCCCTTTGCCCAGAACGATCTCTTCTATGCCAACATCGGCAGAAGTCTGTTCCGCGACGGGCCTTATGACAGCCGTTCCAATACGGTGAACTACAGCATCCCTGTGGGTTACTGGAACTTCTCCGCCAACTATAACAACTACGACTATCACCAGAATATCGCCAATGCCAACGAGATCCTCCGCTACAGCGGCAAAAGCGAAAATGCGCAATTCACGGTTTCCCGCTTGCTGTTCCGTAACCAGATCCATAAAACCACGCTGAATCTGCGGGGTTACCGCCGTCACTCAACCAACGCTGTCAACGACATTGCGCTTACGCAACAGGAGCGTCGTGCAACAGGCTGGGAGCTCGGGCTGAACCAGCGCAGCTATCTGGGTGATGCAACCCTGGATGCCAACATCAATTGGCGGCGAGGGATCGGCGCGTTTGGTGCCCTGCGTGTACCGGAAGAAGACAGCAATACGGGCACATCGCGCCCGAGTCTGATGACCGGGGATATCAGCCTGAACCTGCCTTTCCAATGGGCCAGCCAATCCTGGCGATATAACACCAGCTTACGCGGCCAATGGAGCAGCGATCCGCTGATCCCACAGGATCGTCTGGCGATCGGCGGGCGCTACACCGTGCGTGGGTTTGATGGTGAAGAGAATTTATCCGGTGAGAAAGGCCTGATATGGCGCAACGAACTGGCCTGGAATGTGTTCTCGCGGGGTCATGAACTCTATTGGGGCGTGGATTATGGCCGTGTTGATGGCCCTGGCAGCCAATATCTGGCCGGGCACCAGTTGGCAGGCACCGTATTGGGGGTGAGGGGGGCATTATGGCAACGCTTCAGCTATGACCTGTTTGCAGGCGTTCCGCTCTACAAACCGGAAAACTTCCATACCTCGGGGGCAAGTGCCGGTTTCAGCATCAATCTGCAAATTTAACGACGAACACCAAAACAATACCTAAAGATTTTCAATGGATTGGATGGCTTTTTATCAGGGATTTTGCGCATGAACAAACATTGCTACCGTATCATTTTCAGCCGCACTCAAGGTGAGTTGAGAGTGGTATCAGAACTGGCCCGCAGTTGCAGCACCCACCCAGGGCAAAGCCGCAGCGCTGGAGGGGCCCGTCTGTGGGTGACCTTGCGTCGCGCCATGTGGCTGATTGGGCTGGCGCTGTTTACCGGGCCGGTGCTGGCGAATGGGATCGTTGCCGACAACCAGGCGGCGCCCGCGCTGCGCCCTGAGGTGATCAACACCCAGAACGGGTTGCAGCAGGTTAATATCAATGCGCCGAATCAGGCAGGTATATCGCACAACCAATATAAGCAGTTTGATGTTGGCCAGCAGGGGGCGATCCTCAATAACTCGGCGGTAATGACCTCCACCCAACTGGCGGGGTATATCCAGGGTAATGCCAAACTTAATCCCAATGCGGCGCCAGCCAAAGTCATCCTCAACGAAGTCAACAGCAACAACCCAAGCCAGCTACGGGGTTTTCTGGAAGTAGCCGGTGGCAAGGCCCAGGTGGTGATAGCCAACCCCGCAGGCATTGTGTGTGACGGTTGCGGCACCATCAACGCCGGGCGTATGACGCTCACCACCGGTAAACCGCAGTTGAATGCGGATGGCAGCATGGCGGGCTATCAGGTCGAACGTGGTTTGATCCGGGTTGAAGGCGGCGGCCTGAATGGCGACTCACGCCATGATACCGAATATGTCGATATCCTCGCTCGTGCGGTGCAGGTGAACGCCGGTATATGGGCGCGGGAAAGCGTTTCTGTCGTTGCTGGGCGCAACCAGATTAGCGCAGATGGCAAGACAGCCACCGCGCTGGCGGCCACCGGTGATAACGCGCCTGAGTTGGCGATTGATATGGGCCAGATGGGCGGCATGTATAGCGGCCATATCCGTATGATCGGCACCGAGGCTGGGGTTGGCGTGCGCAATCAGGGCGGGCATCTGCAGGCCGAAAAGACCCTGGTGGTGAACAGTGAAGGTAAGCTTACCTGGCAAGCTGACACGACGGAACCTTACACCCAGGCCGGGGGCGATATCACTCTGGCCGCCAGAGACAGCGTTGAGCATCAGGGCAAACTCTACAGCGGTGGTCAACTCAGCGTGCAAAGCCGCGAGGGCGAAATCCGCCAATCCGGCACGTTGGCGGCGGCAGGTAACGTCACGCTGAGTGCCAGGCAGGGGATCCAGAGCAGCGGGCACCTTTTGGCGGGCAGTGATGCCAACAGTACCCTGATCCGCGCGGCGGATTTAACGCTTGAAAGCCAGGCGGATATCCGTGCCAGTGGCAGCTTATTGAGCCAGAAAAAGGTTAGCGTTACTGGCCGCCAGGTGGATCTGAGCCAGAGCCAGCTGGCCGCCGGGCAGGCAGTGCTGACTGCGCAGGCGGGGAATGTCGCCCTGCAACAGGCGCAGGTAGACAGCGAGCAGTTTACCGTTAACAGCCAGGGCGACCTTTACACTCAGCAGGCCCAAATCCGCGCCGGAAACTGGCAAATCACTGCCGATAGCCTGTTCAACCAGGCGGGCGTGTGGTCACAGATCGGGGCAGGTGAAAGCCGTTTTGCCCTGACTGGCGCGCTGGATAACACCGATGGCAGCATCGAAACGCAACAACTCAACCTCAATACCGCTACCCTCAATAATCTGCGTGGGCGGCTGGTGGCATTGGACGGCACGGCCCAGCATTGGCGCGTGGGCGGCCTGCTTGCCAACCAGGGCGGGGTAGTGGGCAGCAATGGCAGTTTGCAACTGGATACCGGTGCGTTGGATAACCAGCAGGGTACCTTGCAAAGCCAGTCACATCTGATCGTCAAGGCACAAACTGGGGTGAACAACGGGCAGGGCAAGTTATTGTCCGGTGGCAACCTGACCCTGAGCAGTCAGGGAACCGTCAGTAATCAGGCCGGTGAGGTCCGTGGCCAGAATTTGCAGCTCGAAGCCCAGGCGCTGAATAACGCCCAGGGCATGCTGGTCAGCCAGGGGGATTGCAGCTGGACGCCCGGCAGGGGATCGATAATCAACAGGGGCTGATAGAGGCTGGCGATGTGCTGAACGTCAGCACCGAAGGAAACTGGGATAACCGTAAAGGCAACGCGCTGGGTGGGCAGCAGGCCAAGATTGCGGCGGGAAGCCTGGATAATACGGCAGGCAAGCTGCAATCGGGTGGCGACCTGACCCTTAACACCTTTGGCAATGTTAATAATCAGGCGGGCATCCTTACCGCGCAGCAGGATCTCTATTGGCAAGGTGGCGCACTTAATCTGTTTAATGCCGAGCCTGGCTCGTTCAATAATGATGGGGGCAAGCTGTTAAGCGGCGGGGCAATGTCCCTCAATGGCGGGCAGTTGAATAACCGTGAGCAAGGGCTGGTTCAAAGCCAGCAGGCGCTGACGCTGAACCTCAGTGGAGCATGGGACAACCAGGGCGGCAAGCTGGCCAGTGGGGGCAGCGGTACGGTGCGTGCGCAAACTCTGCTTAATGCGCAGGGGGAAATTCAGGCGTTGGATACCCTGGATATGCAGTTCACCCGCGCCTTGGACAACCACGGTGGCAACATTATCAGCCAGCGGGCACAGCGCCTGCAGGCCGAAAATATCGTTAATCACCAAGGGTGGATAGGCAGCCTGGGTACACTGACGGTGCTCAGCCAGGGCTTCGATAACCAACAGGGTGAAGTTGTCAGCCAGCAGGATGCCAATCTTGCGGTCACCAGCTTGAATAACCAGTACGGCATATTACAGTCTGCTGCCAACCTGGTGCTGCGTGTGGCGCAAGACGTTTACAACCAGAGCGGGAAAATCAGTGCACAAGCGCAGCTGTCGCTGCAAGGGCAAACGGACACGGACCCCGCCGGTGCCTTACATAACGCGGGTGGGCAACTACTGGCGGGGGAACGGCTACAGATCCAGGCGCAGAGCATTGATAACCAGCAAGGTGGCCTGCTTTATAGCCAGAAGCAACTGCAACTGACCTTAAACGGCGAGCTCGATAACCGCTTGGGCAAAGTGCAAAGTGGTGAAGAGATGCAGATCCGTGCCGCCCGGTTGCTGAATGCGCAGGGGGCTGTGGATAGCCAACAGCAGCTCGGTCTGCACATCCTCGGTTTGCTGGATAATACCCAAGGCACGCTGCGCGCCAATCAGGCGCAGCAGATAGTTGCCGATCGGTTGCAGAACCACCAAGGCATGATCGGCAGCCAGGGCGCTATCGAGCTCACCGCCAACCAGTTGGATAACCAGGCTGGGGCGGTAATTAGCCAGGGCGCGGGCGATTATCATTTCAGCTCTCTTAATAATCAGCAGGGTAAAATCCACAGCGGCGGCGCACTCTTACTGCGAGGCGATTCCGTGGATAACCAGGCTGGTCAATTGGTCGCCAGCCAGGGGCTGACGCTTAACGGCGAGAACCTGGATAACAGCAACCAAGGGATCATCAGCAGCCAGGGGGCATTAACCGTGCATACCGGGCAGTTGAACAACCGCAATGGCGGCCTGCTGATGGGCACCACGCAGACCGAAGTGAACGCGCAAACGCTGGATAACACCGCCGGGCGAGTACAGAGTGCGGGCACTTTATCCCTGTCACAATTAAGCTCATTGGATAACCGCCAAGGGGCAATTTTATCTAATGATACGTTGAGCATCGGCGGTGTTCCCTGGTTGGCGCTGCTGAACCAAAGCGGCATGATCCAAAGCGGCGGGGCGTTAACGGTCACGGCCCAGTCGCTTGATAATCAGGGGGTACGCTGCTCAGCCAGCAGGAGTTGCAACTCACCGTTCAACAGGATTACACCCACCGGGCCGGGGATACCCTAAGCAGCAACAGCGCCGTCACCCTGAGGGTGGCTGGCATGATGACCAATCTGGCAGACTGGCTATTGCCGGGCGATCTCACCCTTTACAGCACCAACTTGAATAACCTGGCCACGCTGGTAGGTAAAACGCTGCATTTGACCACCGGAGCGCTACTCAACCAGGGGCGTATTGAGGCCGATACGCTGGTCATCCAAGCCGACAGCCTGGATAACCAGACAACGCTGATGGCAGACACTCTCACAATCAATAGCCAGACCATTGACAACCGTGGCCGAGAAGCCCTGATTGCCGCCACGCAGCATATCAGCCTGATGACCGGTAAACGGCTGACCAACCGCGATGGCGCGTTGATTTACAGCGCGGGTTCCCTGGAGCTGTCCAGCGACGATCTGATTGAGAACCGCGCCAGCAATATTGAAGCGGAAGGGGATCTCACCCTGACGGCCAAACGCTTTGACAACCTGCGTGAAGGGTTGGAGATTGAGCGTGACGCACAAACCAGCGATTACAGCTGGCACCGCTATAACTACTATTGGCGCTCCTATGGTGAAGACGTCAATACCGATGTCAGCACCATGGCACCGACCACCCAACAGTTGACCTTCCGTGATGACGCTGCGGCGGCGAATAACCCTTATGGCACCCTGCTGAATATCGATGCTGCCTCCAAGCGGGTGGAAGTGCAGGTAAAAGACAGACAGGGGCAGTTGATCAGCCTGTGGGTCAACTACCTGGCTCTGATCCCGAATGCCGATGGCAGCTATGCCATGACGTTCTATGAGACACGCGGTCATCGGCAAAGATCTGTCCCTACCCCTTATCAGAACACGGTCTGGTGGAATGCCACCGATAGCGAAAAGATAGAGTTATGGAGCCCCGATCGCTTTATTGATATTGCCAACGCGCCGTTTATCGCAGATTACAACAACCTGCGTGAACGCACCGCCACGGGCACGGTCACCCAAGACAAGCTGATTTCTGCCGGCATTGGTGCGAACCTGCTCTCGGGGGGAATATGTTTCTGCATATTGCCGAGCAACTCCAGAATGACGCCAGCACTATCAGCAGCAATGGCAACCTGACCATCGACGGCACCGCCAACATTATTAACCGTGGCTATTCGGTGAATGAGCGGCGCCAGGAAGTTATTGTCGATCACTATGATCGGGCTGAAGGGCATTGGTACCCAACCTACAACCTTGATGAAACCACTGCCCTGGCCACTATTGACGGCGTGCTCGGCGGTAATGGCAACGTCACGATCGACGGCGCACATCTTGAAAACACCACCGTCAACCAGGCACAGATCAGCAGCGTAGACGCCGCGCAGAACGCCGCTGCCGCCGAGCGGGCAGAATGGGAACGCAACCCGTTAGCGGTCGATATTGCCGGGGAGACTGGCAGGCCGCAGATACTGGCATGGGAGCCGGGAGCCGGCCGCTGACGCCGGGGGAATTGGCGTTAACCGACAAACAGCACCTGGCCAGCGTGGCGACCACGATTCCTGATAATGGCTTGTTCCGCCAGCAAACCTCTGCAAATAGCCCGTTCCTGGTGGTGACTGACCCGCGTTTTGCCAACAAAGGGAATTTCCTGAGCAGTGATTATCTGTTGCAGCGGGTCGGTTATGACCCGGGCCAGGTCCACAAGCGCCTGGGGGATGGTTATTACGAACAGCGGTTGGTACGTGAACAACTGCTGATGCTGACTGGCCGCCCGTCATCGAAGGGTGATGATGCGATGGCGGAATATCAGGCGCTGATGAATAACGGTATCAAGGTGGCGGCAGATTTCCAGCTGGTGCCTGGCGTCGCCCTCACTCCAGCGCAAATTGCCGCATTGCAGCAGGATATCGTCTGGCTGGTGAGTGAAACGGTTGAGACGGCGGAAGGGCCGCAGACCGTATGGGTGCCGAAAGTCTATCTGGCCAACAGCACGGTGCGCGTAACCGGTGATGGCGCGGTGATTGCCGGGGGTAACCTTCAACTGTCGACCGATAGCCTCACTAATGCGGGTAACCTGTTCGCCGATAAAGCGCTGAGTATTGATACCAGCCAGTTCCTGCAACAAGGGGGCGATATTCTTGCGGATACTATCAACGTGCAGGCCGATAGCATCAGCCTGAGCACCAATCTGCAGGATGCATTACGCCAGGCCAGCATGAATGCGCGTGAGCTCAGCCTGAGTGGTGGCGATATCAGCCTGCAAGGGGCCAGACTCAGCGCCAGCGAGAACCTCAGCCTGAGTGCCAGCAACAGCCTGAACATCACCACTGCCCGTAGCAGTACCATCGCAGATGTGAATGTAATTTCTGGAGCAATGGGCAACCGTACCAGCGCAGGATTGGAAGAAGCCGGCGAGCGCAAGGCTCAGGTCAGCGGTGAATGGCAACAGGCGTTGGGCAGCAGCCTGAGCGCCGGGGGCGATCTGAGCCTGAAAGCAGGCCAGGATATCACCCTGCAAGGCAGCCAGGCGCAAGCCGGTGGTAAAACGCAGGTTCAGGCCGGGGGCAATGTCTCGTTACTGGCCGATACCACCACCAATGACACCCATTTGCAGGCTGACAGCAGCACCTCGACGGTCAGTAACAGCCGCCGGGAAGAGACTCTGCACACCAGCGCGCTAGGAGGGGATAACGGCGTCACCATCCTGGCGGGGGGCAACTTTGTTGCCGAAGGGGCAAAGGTGGACAGCGCCGCAGGCAGCATCGGCCTGAGTGCCCAAGAGGTGACCATCAAGGAAGCCCGTCAACAACTGAATGAAAGTGATAGCGAGCAGAACAAGGTTGGCAATACGCAAAGCCAGCGCCAGACCGAGAGCTCAAGTGATCTCTCCTTAGGTAGCGTGTTCAGCGCCAAAGAGGGGATCACGGCTATTGCCGAACAAGGCGATATCACCGTGCAGGGCAGCACGCTGCAAAGTGAGCAAGGGACCATCGGGCTTAAGGCGGCCGGGGACATCTCGATCAATGCCAGCCAGGATGAACAGCACCTGGTGCAACAGGGGAGTAGCAACAGTAAAGGGCTCGCGAGCAACAAGCAGAGCGCTTATCAGCGGGAAGAACACGGCAGCACGGCCAACGGCAGCTTGCTGAGTGGGCAGGAGGTTATTCTGCAGAGCGGTAAAGATATCAATGTGATGGGCAGCAATATTGTTGCCACTGAGGATATCTCGCTGACGGCGGGCAACAATATTCAGGTAGGGACAGCGGAAAATACCCATCAGAGCAGTGCCGCGAGCCAGAGTAAGAAATCCGGCCTTTCTGGTACCGGCGGGGTTGGCTTTAGCTACGGCACCGACAGCCTGAAAACCACCGATACCGAGAGCAGCGTGACCAGCACGGGCAGCACCGTTGGCAGCACCTTGGGTAATGTGACCCTGAACGCGGGCAATAACCTGCAGGTGAAGGGTTCGGATGTGCTGGCAGGCA
Source organism: Serratia sp. L9 (assembly GCF_050632285.1). Lineage (NCBI taxonomy): Bacteria > Pseudomonadati > Pseudomonadota > Gammaproteobacteria > Enterobacterales > Yersiniaceae > Serratia > Serratia sp. L9. Next base: position 2,808,822 of record NZ_CP192591.1, read on the forward strand.
AAGATATCACCCTGAGCGGGAAAGAGGTGAATATCCTGGCGGCGGAGAACCATAGCAGCCAGAAACATGTGGTCGAACAGAAAAAGAGCGGGTTGACGCTGGCGCTGTCAGGTACGGTGGGCAGTGCGGTGAATACCGCAGTCACGACGGCCAATGAAGCCAGCAAGGAAAGCGATGGTCGCCTGGCGGCGCTGCAGGGCATGAAAGCGGCGCTGAGCGGTGTGCAGGCGGCGCAGAGTGGTGTGCTGGCCAATGAAAATGCGGCTGATCAGAACGCCATCGGTGTCAGTCTCTCTTACGGCAGCCAGTCGTCCAAATCAGAACAGACCAGCAGCCAGACACAAAGCCAGGGCAGCCAACTGACGGCGGGTAATAACCTGAATATTCACGCCTCCGGCACCGACATTAACGTGCAGGGCAGCCAACTGCAGGCCGGGAAGGATATCACCCTGAATGCGGCGCGGGATGTGAACCTGGTTTCCGCCGAGAATACCCAGCAGCTCGATGGCAAAAACGAGAGTAAAGGGGGCAGCGTTGGGGTCAGTATTGGTGCGGGCCAGGGTGGATGGGGTATCAGCATATCGGCCAGCGTGAACAAGGGCAAAGGTAACGAGACAGGCAACGGGGTAACGCATAGCGAAACCATCGTGAATGCGGGTAATAACCTGAATATCACCAGCGGACGCGACACCACCCTGACCGGGGCACAGGTCAATGGCGACAAGGTGACGATGGACGTGGGCCGTGACCTGACGCTGACCAGTGAGCAAGACAGCGACAATTACGACGCGAAACAGCAGAACGCCAGCGCGGGTGGCAGCTTTACGTTTGGTTCGATGTCGGGTTCAGGGAGTATCAATCTGAGCCAGGACAAGATGCACAGCAACTATGATTCGGTGCAGGAACAGACGGGTATTTTTGCGGGTAAAGGTGGTTTTGATATCACGGTGGGTGAGCATACCCAGCTTAATGGTGCGGTGATAGGCTCGACGGCCAGTGCGGACAAGAATAAACTCGACACGGGCACGCTGGGCTTTGGTAATATTGAAAACCAGGCCGACTATCAAGTAGAACACCAGAGTGTGGGTATCAGCTCGGGCGGTAGCATTGGCAGCCAGTTTGCGGGCAATATGGCCAACGGGATGCTGGCGGGGGTCAACGATAGTGGCAGTGCCAGTTCGACCACGCAGTCGGCGGTAAGTGAAGGCACCATTATCGTCCGCGATCAGGACAAACAGGTTCAGAACGTCGACGACTTGAGCCGTGATGTCGAGCATGCCAACCAGACGCTAAGCCCGATCTTTGATAAAGAGAAAGAGCAACGGCGGTTGAAAGAAGCACAGCTGATAGGTGAAATCGGTGCACAAGCGATAGACATTGCGGCGACGCAAGGCAAGATCCTGGCGACAAATGCAGGTCGTGCCGAGCTGGAAGCGAAAGGCATCAAGGCACTAGGCTCGGATGCGACAGCGGAAGAGCGGGCGGCGTATGACAAGCTACTGACCAGTTCTTCAGCCTACAAAACCGCGCAAGCGGAATGGGGCACCGGCAGCGCGATCCAGCAGGGTATCCAGGCGGCGACGGCGGCGTTGCAAGGGCTGGCGGGTGGCAATCTGGCCCAGGCACTTTCTGGCGCAGCCGCCCCGTATCTGGCGGAAATCATCAAACAGACCGCCCCAGATGAAGCCAGCCGTGTTATGGCTCACGCGGTGTTAGGCGCAGTGGTGGCGCAGGCCAGTGGTAACAGTGCAGCGGCTGGGGCTGCGGGTGCGGCAACCTCGGCGATGATCGGGGAAAGCCTGAAGAAATCGCTGTACGGTGATATCCCGGTAAGCCAACTGAGTGAAGAGCAGAAGCAAACGCTGGTTGCGTTGGGTAGCCTGGCGGCGGGTCTGGCTGGCGGGTTGGCCGGTGGTGATACCGCTGGCGCGATGGCCGGGGCGCAGGCCGGGAAGAACGAACTCAGCAATAATATGGCGGGTGCTGGCATGTTGTCGCAAATGCTGGCGCAGGAAACGCTGAACGCCGCAGCGATGGCCGAAGCCGGTAAAGGCGGAGCCAATGAGCAGGCGGCGCTGGCCCTGACCAAGAAAGTGAAGGAAGGGTTGGACGCAGCGTGTCTGCAAAATGCAAGCTGTGTGCTGCTGGCAATCGTCGGGGCGCAGAGCCAATCAGACTCGAACGGCAGCCAGAACCCGAATCTCGGCAAAGATCTGACGGATGAGCAGAAAGCCGAGTTGGGTGGTTCAGGTTCAGGAACACCGGGTGGCTGGGAGCCTCAAGATGAGGAAAACGCGAGGAACCAGGAAGCCCTGCAAAATAGTTTCTCGAAGGATAAACTTAATCAAGCTGCTTCAGCCCCCAATAGAAATGGATTGACTGATGCAGGCCGTGCTTTGCAGAAGCATGGAGGAAGGGAGGGTTCTGTTTATTCCTATACAAGCCAAAAGGCTTCTGTTTTAAACCAAGAGGCTCAAGCAATAGTCAACGATATTTTGAATAACCCTAGTACTAAAGTTGAAACTAGAGTTGTATTCGAAAATAAGCAAAAAATCACTGTGGTTGAAGCAACGGCTCCTGATGGACGAGCTTTACGCTTTAATGCTGATGGTTCAAGATTAATTGGTTTTAGAGAGCCGCCAGTAAAATGATAAGGATTACATTATGTTAGAGTATAGCGTGGGAAGCTCAGTAGATCGGGAAGACCTTTATGCTGAATTATCATTCAATAGGGTTCAGTGGGGGGAAATATGTTTATCGGAAGATAGGAAATCAGTAAATATCATTATTTACCCTGATTCTGACAGTATTTTAGAGTTTAATTATGAGGATTTTTTACAGGTTATAGAAAAAGCAAAAAAACATCTTTTAACCTTAGAACCACTATCTTAGTTTTTAATAACAAGCTCGGTGAATAAGCCGGGCTTGTCGCATTTTAAGCCCTAAATCCTTCCACTTCCCGCCGCTGTAACCGAAGCACTCCGGGCACAGCGGCCACTTCCAGTTGTTCGGCGCTGGCAATGCCGGACTCGGTGAGCCAGTCGCCGCCGATAATCACTTCGCCGTTCTCCCGTACCCAGTCCGCGCCCAAATCTTGCCGGTCCTGGCTGAGCTCGCAGAGTTCATTCCAGGTGGCTTCATCGGTGACGGTGGTGATCCAGAGTGTGTGATGCTGGAGCGTCAGTTGCAGCGGCGTGCCGGTGGTAAATCCCAATGCGGGCAACGCGCCGCCTGCCAGTGTCAGCTCCGGGATCGGTTCAGGGATAAAGGTGATGTTCATACGTTCCCTTCCGTGGTTGGCGCGGTGCGAATAATCAGTTGGCCGTGTTCGGCGGTAATGCTCACCGGTTGACCTTTGGTAAACCCCAGCTGTTCCAGCCATCTTCCCTTGATGGTCAGTTGCGGTGTTGGGTTGGGCCTGCCGCCGTTGGGGCGGTAGCCAACAATGCTCTTGCGGGCTTGGGGTGTGGCGGGTTCTGACTTATGATGTTGCTCAGCCATAGTAACTACCTCTATTAGTTGCTTGTGGTTAGCGGGGCTGAAGTGTTGGCGCACCTCGCCAGCCCACGCCCGGCAGACACCTCAGCGCCGTGCAGCCAAAAGACGCTGCACGGCGCTGAGGTGTCCCGAAAAACCGTCAGCTAATGGCAAATCGGAAAACGGCTGGTATGCTGTCGGACATGAAAAAATCCCTGTTCCTGGTACTGAGCTTATTGTTCAGCCTGGTGATAAACATCACCGGGTCAGGTGCGTCTGTGGGTGAAAAGTGCGTATCGGGACTTTTTACCTGGCCGGGGAGTGAATACTGGGCAAAACCGGTTGTAACTGACGGAGAGCACAGGGAAAAAGTGAGTTCGTCTGAGGGTCGGACGTCGGACCTTGTTAAACCGATCTTTGATAAAGAGAAAGAGCAACGGCGGTTGAAAGAAGCACAGCTGATAGGTGAAATCGGCAGCCAGGTGGCGGATGTTGCCCGAACCCAGGGTGAAATCAATGGGCTGAAGGCGGCGAAAGATAAGCATGGCGATCTGCCAGTAGATAAACTGCGTGAAACCCAGGAATATAAAGATGCCATGAAGCAGTACGGCACTGGGAGCGCGTTGCAGCAGGGGATCCAGGCGGCCACCGCGGCGATCCAGGGGCTGGCAGGCGGTGATATGGCGAAAGCGCTGGCGGGTGCCAGTGCACCGTATCTGGCTGAAGTCATTCACAAGATGACTACCAGTGCAGACGGCAAGACAGTGAATACCGAAGCCAACCTGATGGCCCACGCGGTTCTGGGGGCGGTGACGGCAGCAGTGAATGGCAACAGCGCATTAGCAGGAGCAAGCGGCGCCGTGATGGGGGAATATATTGCCCAGCAGATGTACCCCGGCATCAAGCGTGAAGATCTTACGGAAGAACAGCGTCAGACCATCAGTGCACTGGGAACATTGGCGGCGGGGTTGGCTGGTGGTATTGTGGGTGACAGCACGGCCAACGCTCTGGCAAGCGCTCAGGCTGGTAAGAATGCGGTGGAGAATAATGCGCTGAGTACAGGCTCAGATCTTGGTTTCTGGCTGGGCAATACCCCAGGCTGTGATACGGCCTGTAAGACCGGCATTGCGAAAGGCGTTGCTGAAGGAAATCTGGTGGTGTCAGCAGGCGTTGCTGGAGTGGCTGGCGGTGCACTGATAATAGGAGCAACACCGGAAATAGTGGCGGCAGCCAAAGCGGCACTGGAAGGTTGTAAAGCGGCACCGGCAATCTGTCTGAATAACGCGGGGTTGCAAGTAGCAGAAGGAGTTACACCTGGTGGTGTAGGTGCAGCGGGTGCTATTGGGGTTGGTAAAACGGCCGCAGAGGCGGCGGCGGCGAAAGCAGAAGCTGTTGTGGCTAATGCCGCTAAGAATGCAGGAAAGGGTACAACAGGTTCTTTAAGCGGCCAACCAACTAAACTGCCACCAAATGCTTCAGCAGAAAATATACGTTCATTGCAACGAGAAAATGAGGGGGCAGCGATCCTGTCTCAAAATGGCTATCATGTTGAGCAGAACCCTGTAACACCAGGAGTTAAAAATCCAGACTATAAAATCAATGGTGAGGTGTTCGATAACATTGCCCCTAAAACAAACTCAGTTCGTAATATTTATGACCGAGCTTTAGAAAAAGTGAATAGTGGTCAAACAAACAATGTTGTTATCAACTTGGCAGATACAAAAGCAAGCGTTAGTGATTTGCAAAAACAATTTAGTGATTGGCCAATCAAAGGATTAGATAAGGTTATCGTTATCGACCAGTCAGGAAAGCCAATTCGAATTAAGTAAGGTGAAAAAATGTCAATTGATATAGCGTGTTACACATCAATAAGTATTGATGAGCTGAAGGAAAGGTTAAGTGCGGTGAGAGCAAAGTACGACCATCTCTTTGATGGCCCGTATCTTATGTTTGATCCACATACAATTTTAAGTCGCCAACAGCTTGCGCTGATTGATGATCGTGTTGAAAAATACAATCAAGAGACTAAGCTATTAATTGCTGAAGAGTTCGGTCTAAAAGAACCAATGTCTTATTTTTTGATTGCAGTCAATGATAAATCCTTCCCTGCGTTGAACACTGCTGAAATAGCAGATGTGTTCAGGCAAGAGTTAGGAGAAGGAAATATTATTGTGCTTTTAAATGGTGAAGACCTAATCTAAATCTTGTGATGAATCCCGGCCAACTGGCTGGAGCCTGTCCATAATTCTGTGTAACTGCCAGCGTATTAAAGGTGCTCGTTTAGACGGTCACCAAACTCGATAATAAAGCGGCTCATCGCCAACCGCCAGTTCTGGATTGGCATACTCCATTTTTCGATGCTGCCTGGATCGCCAGATAAATCACTTTTCGCACTGAGTCGTCTGTTGGGAACACCTTACGTTTCTTTATCGCCTGCCGGATTACGCTGTTCAGCGATTCTATAGCGTTGGTCGTGTAAATGGCCTTGCGGATATCCGCAGGGTAACCGAAGAACGTGTTGAGATTTTCCCAGTGGGTACGCCAGCTTTTGCTGATTTGCGGGTATTTCTCATCCCAGATACCTGCAAACTTATCCAATGCCATCAGGGCGGCTTCCTCTGTCGGGGCCTGATACACCGTTTTCAGCACGCTAGTCACCGCTTTGTAGTCTTTCCACGAAACGTATTTCAGGCTGTTACGCACCATGTGGATAATGCATAACTGGATGTGGGTTTGCGGATAAACGCTGTTTATCGCCTCTGGGAAGCCCTTCAAGCCGTCCACGCAGGCAATCAGAATGTCCTGAAGCCCCCGATTTTTCAACTCGCTCAACACGTTGAGCCAGAACTTTGCTCCCTCATTCTCGGCTAGCCACATGCCCAGCAGTTCTTTTTACCTTCGGTATTAATCCCCAGAGCCAGGAAGACGGCCTTGTTGATGACACTGCCATTTTGACGCACTTTCACCACGATACAGTCAAGGTAAACAATGGGATACAGTGAGTCGAGGGGGCGATTCTGCCACTCGGTGACCTGTTCTTTGACGGCATCAGTGACTTTGGATATTAGCGTGGGTGACACATCGGCATCGTACATCTCCTTGAATGTGGCAACGATTTCCCTTGTGGTCATTCCTTTGGCATACAAGGATAAAATCTGGCTGTCCATCTGCGTGATACGTGTCTGATTTTTCTTGATTAACTGAGGCTCGAAAGTGTTTTCGCGATCACGGGGTGTATTCAGTTCGACCTCGCCATCATCAGTGAGCAGCGTCTTTGATGAGTAACCGTTGCGGGTATTCGAACCTGTTTTAGGGGCATTTTTTTCATGACCAAGGTGTTCGGTAAGCTCAGCATTCAACGCCGTTTCGACGGTGAGCTTGGTCAGCATACGAGAAAACGCATTAAGATCGGCTTCGGTTTTGAGGCCTTTAGCCAGTTCGGCAGCCAGTGCCTTAAGTTTCTTTTCGTCCATAATTTGCCTGTCTCCATTGTCAGGAAGAACATATCAAAAACAGGCAATTACACAATTTAAATTACAGTCTCACTGGCCGGGATCTTTGCTTCTACGCCTGAAATCTCCCATGGTCCCGCCATCGTAACCGGATCACTCCGGGTGCGGCGGTGATCTCCAGTTGTGCCACGTCGATGATCCCGGACTCTATGATCCAGGTGCCACCGATGATCAGCTCGCCGTTCTCGCGTACCCAATCCGCCCCTAAATCTTGCCGCTGTTGGCTGGCTTCGCACAGTGCGTTCCAGATGGCTGCATCGGTGACGAGGGTGATCTGTAGTCCCTCCAGTTTTTAGTACCACCGCCAATGAGGATCTCCGGCCAGTTTTTGCCTCGCATAGATAACCGGTGGCATATCACCCAGTGAGCTATGCGGGCGTTCCTCGCTATATTCTGTGCGCCAGTCTTCTGTTAGTTCACGTACTTCAGACAATGTTCTGAACAGATACATATCAAGTATTTCTGTTCGCAACGTTTTGTTAAATCGCTCGATAAATCCGTTCTGCATCGGCTTTCCGGGCTGAATAAAATCGAGTATCACTCCATGCATCTCTGCCCACTCGGATAAGGCCGCGGCAGTGAGTTCTGGCCCGTTATCACTTCGTATATAAGTCGGGTAGCCGCGTTCTGCACTTAATCGCTCCAGAATGCGCACAACACGATGAGCCGGTATATTCAAGTCAACTTCGATTGCCAGTGCTTCCCGGTTAAAGTCATCAACTACGTTAAATAACCGGAATCGCCGCCCGTCGCTCAAGGCATCACTCATAAAATCAACTGACCAACAGTGGTTCATTTTATGTGGAATAACCAACGGCTGTGGATGCCTGTTCGGTAAGCGTTTTTTCCTTTGCGTCGGAAGTTGAGTTTTAACAATCGATAGATCCGGTAAACCCGCTTTGCATTCCACAGTAATCCTGCTTGGCGTAACTTATTGAACATAAGTCCAAAACCATAGGCCGGATACTGATGTGCCAGTTTTTGTAGCGCCTCGACCACAGGCAGATCCCGTACTGTGTTCGGGCAATAATGCAACAGGCTTCGACTGATACCGATAATCCGGCACCCGCGTCGTTCGCTGGCCTGATGTTCCGTCATGACGTAACGCACCAACTCACGCTTTTCGGGTACCGTTAAAGTTTTTTGAAACAACATCCTTAAGAATTTCATGATCTAAGCTCAAGGAAGCATACATCTGCTTTAACCGACGGTTTTCCTCTTCCAGCTCTTTCATTCGTTTGATATCAGAGGACTCCATGCCGCCGTATTTAGATTTCCAGTTGTAATAGCTGGCTTCCGACACACCGTTTTCACGGCACACATCCTTCACATGCCGACCCCCTTCAACTTCTTTCAGGACCCTCAGGATCTGAGTTTCAGTGAAACGCGCTTTCTTCATGATGAGCCTCCGTTGGTTGTATTTTAACCAGAGAACTCCATTAAGCGGTAAGACTAAATTCAGGGGGACTACAACCTGATTCTACTTATCACCTCCGTTAAAAATGGAAGGGGATTGCCAGAGATTCGACGACCATGTTGTTCATTTATCTCGAATATGTAATAAAAGGAGGGTGGCGATTTATAACAATGAAAGAGTCGAGGCGTCCGGATTTTTCTCCCATAATATCTGGCTGCCAAACTATGAAAATGCGACGGTGATTCGGATCTATACACCCAATATTTGTGAATCTGAGTCAGCCGAAAGATCAAAGAGATCATTTCCCCAGAACTGAGCTGCAATCATTCTCTCACCTATCCCCACCTCACCAATTAAAAACTCCGCTGAACCATAGATATAATAATGTGGAATAGCTCATCCTTCGCCTGTGCTGCCGTAATAGCGCCACAGGCAGTGGCGTAGGACAACCCCTCCGCAGCGCCGAGCATTGCCCAGAGTGCAGCATCTGAAATGCCGTTTTTGCCACAGAATGGGGCAAATATCTTGCGGCATTTCTCGGTAAAAATGACTGCGTAATCATTCCTGATTTTTTCCAGCTCGGGCGTACCGGCTAGAGCTGCAATCACACTGGGCATCTCACGCCCCTGAAGCAAGACACACTCAATGTAGGACGTAGCAATAACAGAGGCTAATGCTTCAAGCTCAGGTTTGGCTTTTTGGATGGCATCATCCATTAGCGCGGTTTGGCGGCGATCAAATTCTTGATAAAGCGTAGCAAACAACCCAGAACGGTTGGTGAAATGGTCATAAACCACAGGTTTGGTTACCCCCGACTGCTCAGCCAGATGGCCGAGCGTCAACGCTTCCGTTCCTTCCTCATCGATTATCTTCCACGCAGTTTCCACAAGCTGTGCATAACGCTCTTCTCTTGATAAACGAACCCGCGAAAGTGTTTTGGACACCATAGCAATTTTACCCGTTGACAGACTTATATACTAAAGGTAACTTACCGATGGTAACTTACTGTTGGTATATAGAGTACGTCTTACACCCGTTTATGACAATAGGAGTGTCTAACATGCACGCGTTAATTGTTCTTTCCCATCCCCTTGGCACTTCATTGACGCATAGCGTTGTAACGGCCATTTCTGAAGGGATAACCAAGGCCGATCCAACCAATACATTTGAAATTGCCGATCTCACTCGCGAGGGGTTTAATCCGGTTTTCTCTGCCCCGGATTTCGACGCTTTTCAAAAAATAAGCGAGGTTCCGCCGGATATTCTGGCAGAACAGTCACGTATTGGCGGTGCTGACGCCTTGGTTTTGGTGTTCCCGATTTATTGGTGGACTATGCCTGCGTTGCTTAAAGGGTGGATAGATCGCGTGTTTTCAAATGGCTGGGCCTACGAGGAAACGGCTGATGGCAGCACGATAAAGAAACTGGGGCATTTACCGGTGCATCTTGTTGCTTTGGGGGCCGCAGGTAAAGGCGTTTATGATCGTCACGGCTTTACTGACGCCTTTAACGCGCAGATAGTGCACGGTATTTTTGATTATTGTGGCGCTCCGGTTGTGACATGCGAAATGTTACTGATGCCTGAACTGGGCGAGCCGAAGGCTTGCCTTGATGCTGCGCGACATATTGGGTGCGGCATCTTCCAGCCGGTTTATGCGCAATAGTTCGAAACTTAAAGCATATATAACGGCTGCTACAATAAGGGTGCCGTTTTTTTATACACTCAGCCTGGTGTTAGCACAAAAGCCTAAATGTCGGTGGCTTTTAGATTATAAGTTATTCATTTAGCAATATAAATAGGATGCCATTAAGGCACCGTATAAGGACATTACAATGAATAAGCCAAGATTACTCTCCCTTGCTGTTATCGCCGGTATGAGTCTGTTGGGGTATGCATCATTATCCTGTGCTCAAGAAAAACTGGAGACGAAAAAAGAGATCAAGGTTATCAGTTATAATGCTTACTGGGGAATGAAGTCAGATAAATCAGAAGGCAAGCAGAAGTTTATTGAATGGGCTAAAAAGCAGGACGCCGATATTATCGCCTGGCAGGAAATGAACCACTTTACCCGTGATTCGTTAGAAAAATTTGCCGCTGCCTATGGGCATAAATATGCGGTGCTACTCAAAGAGTCGATAGATCCGAAGGATGACGAATTCTTCCCAACGGCGATCACGTCCAAATACCCGATCGTCAATGTCAGGAAGCAGGTGGATAACCTGTGGCACGGGGCGCTATTTGCCGATGTAGGTAAATACCATTTTGTCGTTACCCATATGAATCCTTTTTGGACATCGAAAAGAATCGATGAAATGGAACTGATCCTGGATTCGATCAAATACGGCAACGATCCTCAGGGGAAATGGATTATCGCAGGGGATCTTAATTCGTTCTCCCCGCTGGATAAGAGCGGTTATAACGAAAGCGTGATGGTCAAGGACCTGACAAAAAAAGAGCAAGAAAGACCGATTCTGCATAATCTGGTCAATGGGAAAATGGATTATACCGTCCAGCAGAACATTCTGGATCGCGGTTATATTGATGTGCTGAAACATAAATATCCAGACACCTTTATGGCCACGGCACCGACCAAGATATTCTATGACCAGGCTAAGACGCCGCTGCGCTACGACTATATTTATGTCTCTCCGGTTATGGAAAAAGACGTTGTTGACGTGAAAGTGCTTAAAGATGATTTTACCGATCAATACTCAGATCACTACCCGGTAGAAATGATTATAAAAAACAATTAATTTACGGATTAAACAAGCGTGACTCTTGCCTTGTAACGACTAAGGCTAACCACTTCTCTTGTAGTTTTTCGCTACTACAAAATGGTTGGTCATTATCTTTACCGCCTCACCCTTGCAGGGGGTAAGGTGGCACAATCATTAATCTTATGCTCAAGTATTGGGCATTTTATCGTCTGATTGTCACTTCATCCGGTGATTTTTAACGGGTGTTTGGCCAGCGAAACGAGTAATAAACGGCAGGCTTAAGACGGAGGGTGCTAATGGTGTCCCCTGCAGGAATCGAACCTGCAACTAGCCCTTAGGAGGGGCTCGTTATATCCATTTAACTAAGGGGACGCCACGGCAGTATACCCTTTTTTACCGGCAGAATAAGCGCTTAGCGGTGCGTTTGCTCATTCCATCACCAAATTGCGGTGAATTTTATGCCGTCAACCGCTTTACCTCAGCTTTTTGATCTCTTCTCCGCCTCCTTTTGCAGCTTCAGGCGTTCGGCTTTGGCTTTGTCACTCATGTCATTGCGGATCTGTGCATGGCTGATCAGGGCGAAGATAAAGGTGCCGCCGATAATATTGCCGGCCAACGTCGGTATGGCGAACGGGTAGATAAACGCATGCCACGGGATTGCGCCGGTAAACACCAGATACAGGATCTCGACCGAGCCGACCACGATATGGGTGAGATCGCAAATTCCCACCAGATAGGTCATCAGCACGATCACCCAGATCTTGGCGGCACCAGATGAAGGGAACATCCAGACCATGGTGGCGATAATCCAACCCGCCAGAATGCCGTTGGCAAACATCTCGCCAGGGGAGTTGTGCATCACTTCTTGTGACAGCTCAGTAAAGGCAGCGCGAGTTTCCTCATCAAAAAGAGGCATATAGATAAATGCCAGCGCCGCCAGGCCGGTGCCGATCAGGTTGCCCAGCAGCACAATGCCCCACAGGCGGAACAGAATGATGAAGTTCTTCGGCGTCGGTTTTTGCATGATTGGCAGCACGGCAGTGACGGTGTTTTCCGTAAACAACTGCTGGCGAGCCATGATCACGATGATAAAACCAAAGGTGTAGCCGATGTTCTCGATAAAAAAACGGCTCGGATCATCTGGCAGGCGTGCGTGGAAAATTCCTTTGGCCATCAGTGAGGCCCCGATCGAAAGGCCCGCCGCCAAGGCAGACAAAAGCAATGCCAGCCAATCGCGCTCCAGCTCTTTTTCACCCTCCATACGGATTTGCTCATGCACGGCGGCGGCGCGTGAAGGCAGCTTTTCCTCGTCCACCTCTATGCTCGATTCACCACGATCGTGCTCTTTGCTTTCGACTTTGACGCTATCTTCAGCCGGGATGTCTGGTTTATCGCTCAACGTTGCATCTCCTGTAGGTTGATAACTAAGCGTAGCCGCTGATATCACGATAGGAAGAGCAACAGATAAATGTAAAAAAAGTAACCAAATTTTTACATTGACGGTTTTTTCTACGTAATTTTGATCTGGTGCGCAATATTACCCCTAATGGAGTACATCCTAGGTGGGCCGCAGGCTACGAGCGACCTGCGGCTTATGCTATGATGCGACATTCCCAAGAAAAAATGAGTCCTCCATGCTCGAAGCCAAAAGTCTGCGTTGTATCCGTGACGAACGAACCTTGTTTGACGGGTTGAGTTTTTTGGTAAATCCGGGCGACATTATTCAGGTCGAAGGGCCAAATGGCGCAGGTAAAACCAGCCTGCTGCGGATCCTGGCCGGATTGGCGCAGCCAGACAGCGGTGAAGTGCTGTGGCAGGGGGAAAACACGCGGCAACACCGCGATCGTTATCATCAGGATTTACTGTTTCTGGGGCATCAGCCAGGGATTAAATCGATGCTGACTCCGTTTGAAAACCTGCAGTTTTATCAGGCCGTGGGGCAACAACCCAATCGCCAGGCTATCTGGCAGGCGCTGGAGCAGGTGGGGCTGGTCGGTTATGAAGACGTGCCGGTGGCACAGCTTTCTGCCGGGCAACAGCGGCGAGTCGCGCTGGCCCGGTTGTGGCTCAGCAACAGCCCGTTGTGGATCCTGGATGAACCGTTAACGGCAATAGATAAGCAGGGCGTGGTGGAACTGATCGCGCTCTTTGAGCAACATGCACAGCAGGGTGGCTTGGTATTGTTGACCACGCATCAGGATTTAACCGGTACACATCAGGCGATACGCAAGATCCGCCTGGCACAGACCAGCGTGGAGATTGCCTGATGTTCCTCATCATACTGCGTCGGGAGCTGAAAATAGCTTTCCGTAAAGGCTCTGAGATCGTGAACCCGCTGTGGTTCTTTCTGATTGTGATCACCCTGTTTCCGCTGGGCGTTGGGCCAGAGCCACAATTGTTGGCACGCATTGCGCCAGGGATTATCTGGGTGGCAGCATTATTGGCGTCGTTACTTTCGCTGGAACGTCTGTTCCGTGACGACTTTCTGGATGGTTCTTTGGAGCAACTGTTGTTATTGCCAGCGCCACTGCCAATGACGGTGTTAGGCAAAGTATGTGCTCACTGGGTAGTGACGGGATTACCGCTGCTGATCCTCTCACCGCTGGTGGCATTGTTATTGTCGCTGGATGTGAATACCTGGATGGCGACGGCGCTGACCCTGCTGTTGGGTACGCCAACGCTGAGCCTGATTGGCGCTATCGGCGTGGCATTGACGGTGGGATTGCGTAAGGGCGGTGTGCTGTTGAGCCTGCTGGTGCTGCCGCTGTATATCCCTGTACTGATATTTGCCACCGCCGCCATCGATGCAGCGTCGATGGGGATGCCGATAGATGGTTACCTGGCCATTCTGGGTGCCATGCTGGCGGGTAGCGTAACGCTGGCGCCTTTTGCTACCGCTGCTGCGTTGCGTGTAAGCGTACACTAGCTGCAAAGAATAATGCGGATGAATGCCATTTAGAGCCTTTTCCGCACGCAAGACTTTCGTCGCTCTGGCTGAGGTTAGAGCGGCCACCGATTGGCTTTCTTACCGTGAGCAATGACGACAATGTGGAAATGGTTACATCAATTTGCCCGACCCGAGCGGTTGTACCATGTCTGTGGCCGCTTCGTCCCCTGGCTGGGGATCGCGGGAGCGCTGTGTCTGTTGGTTGGCTGGGTGTGGGGCTTTGGCTTTGCTCCCAAGGATTATCAACAGGGTGACAGCTTCCGTATCATGTACATTCACGTCCCCGCAGCAATATGGTCGATGGGCATTTATGGCTCAATGGCGATAGCGGCGTTTATTGGCCTGGTCTGGCAGATGAAAATGTCCGATACCGTCGTGGCGGCCATGGCTCCGGTTGGTGCGGTGTTCACCTTTATTGCGCTGGTCACCGGTTCTGCCTGGGGCAAGCCGATGTGGGGTACCTGGTGGGTCTGGGATGCTCGCTTAACCTCGGAACTGGTGTTGCTGTTCCTTTATATGGGCATAATTGCGCTGTATAACGCATTCGACGATCGCCGCCTTGCCGGGCGCGCCGCCGGTATTCTGGTGCTGGTGGGGGTGATCAACCTTCCGATTATCCATTTCTCTGTTGAATGGTGGAACACCCTTCATCAGGGGTCGACCAATATGCAGCAAAGCATTGCGCCAAGCATGCGCACGCCGCTGCGTTGGGCGATCTTCGGCAATTTACTGTTCTTTATCACGCTGACGTTGATGCGCATGCGCAACCTGATCCTGATCCAGGAACGTCAACGCCCTTGGGTTGCTGAGCTGGTTAACAAGGAGCGTCAATCATGAGTGTGGCATTCAATTCCTGGCAGGCGTTCTTTGCCATGGGCGGTTATGCGTTCTACGTCTGGCTGGCGGTGGCCGCCACCTTGTTACCGCTGTTGGCGTTGCTATTTCATACCCTGTGGCAGCGCAAGCAGTTGCTGGCCGAAGTCAGCCGCCAGGAATCGCGTGAGCGGCGCATCCGTCAATCACAAAAGTCAAAACAACAAGCAGCCACACCGCAGTCTGTTAACCCGCGGGAGAAATCATTGTGAACCCACGTCGTAAAAGCCGCCTTTACCTGGCCATTGTCGTATTGATTGGCGTAGCGCTGACTGCCACCTTGCTGCTGTATGCATTGCGCTCCAATATCGACCTGTTTTATACCCCAAGTGAAATCTTGCAGGGCAAGGGCGAAAAACATGAAAAGCCAGAGATTGGTCAGCGCCTGCGTATTGGTGGCATGGTGATGCCGGGTTCGGTCAAGCGTGACCAGCAAAGCTTACAGGTAAGCTTCAAAGTGTATGACGCCAGTGGGGCGATTGAAGTGACCTATGACGGCATCTTGCCGGATCTGTTCCGTGAGGGGCAGGGCGTGGTGGCGCAAGGGGTGTTTGCTGAAGGCAATGTGGTCAATGCCCGCGAAGTGCTGGCCAAACACGATGAAAAATATACGCCACCTGAGGTTGCGGACGCCATGAAAGAAAACCATAAGGGCCCAGCGGCTAACTATGGCAACCCGCAGGACGGGGGCAATAAGTCATGATGCCGGAAGTTGGGAGTTTTCTGCTGTGTCTGGCGTTGGCGATCTCTTTGTTGCTGAGTATATATCCGCAATGGGGTGCTGCACGTCAGGATACCCGCATGATGGCGGTTGCCCGCCCGCTAACCTACGGCATGTTTGTGGCGATCACGCTGGCGTTTTTCTGCCTGGTGCACGCCTTTGTCACCAATGATTTTACGGTCGCCTACGTGGCGGCCAACTCCAATACGCACTTGCCGGTCTATTACCGAATCGCGGCTACCTGGGGGGCGCACGAAGGCTCCTTGCTGTTGTGGGTGCTGCTGCTGAGTTGCTGGTCGCTGGCGGTTGCCCTGTGCAGCCGCACCATGCCGCAGGATGCGGTTGCTCGCGTGCTTGCGGTGATGGGGATGATAACCGCCGGGTTCTTGCTGTTTATTATCATGACCTCCAACCCGTTTACCCGCACCTTGCCAAACTTCCCGATTGAGGGCAGCGATCTTAACCCGCTGCTACAGGATATCGGGCTGATCTTCCATCCACCTTTGCTGTATATGGGCTACGTCGGTTTCTCGGTAGCTTTCGCTTTCGCCATTGCCTCGCTGATGGCCGGGCGGCTTGATACCGCCTGGGCACGCTGGTCGCGCCCGTGGACCACTGCCGCCTGGGTATTCCTGACCATGGGGATCGTGCTCGGCTCTGCATGGGCCTATTACGAACTGGGTTGGGGCGGCTGGTGGTTCTGGGATCCGGTGGAAAACGCCTCCTTTATGCCGTGGTTGGCCGGGACGGCCTTGATGCACTCATTGGCGGTGACCGAAAAACGCGGCACCTTCAAAGCCTGGACGGTACTGCTGGCAATCACCGCTTTCTCATTGTGCCTGCTGGGTACCTTCCTGGTGCGTTCCGGGGTGCTGGTTTCGGTGCACTCCTTTGCCTCCGATCCGGCGCGCGGCATGTTTATCCTGGCCTATCTGGTGCTCGTCATCGGTGGTTCGCTGCTGTTGTATGCGGTGAAGGGGGCCCAGGTGCGCAGCCGCGTGCAGCACGAAACCTTCTCGCGCGAGACATTCCTGTTGGGGAATAACGTCTTGCTGATTGCAGCCATGCTGGTGGTGTTACTGGGCACCTTGCTGCCGCTGGTGCATAAACAGCTGGGGCTGGGCAGTATTTCTATCGGTGAGCCCTTCTTCAACACGATGTTTACCTGGTTGATGGCACCTATGGCGCTGCTGCTGGGCATCGGGCCTCTGGTGCGTTGGCGCCGTGACGAGCCGTCCAAACTCTGGCGCCGCCTGGGCGTGGCGTTGGTGGTCACTTTGGTGCTGTCGATTCTGCTGCCTTGGCTGATGCAAGACAGCATTGCCGGGATGACGGTCGTTGGGCTGATGATGGCTATTTGGGTGATTGTGCTGACCCTGATGGAGCTGCATGAGCGTGCCACCCATCGCCACGGCTTCTGGAGCGGCCTTAAGCAACTTTCCCGTAGCCATTGGGGCATGGTGTTGGGCCATCTTGGCGTAGCGGTGACGGTGATCGGCATCGCTTTCAGCCAGAACTACAGCGTAGAGCGCGATGTGCGCATGAAGGCTGGCGATAGCGTGGAAATTCACGATTATCGTTTCGTGTTCCGTGATGTGCATGATATCCGTGGGCCAAACTATACCGGCGGCGTTGGTATCATCGACGTTACCCGCAACGGCAAGCCGGAAGCTACGCTGCATGCGGAGAAACGCTACTATAACGTGGCACGTAGCATGATGACGGAAGCCGCCATTGACGGTGGTTTGACACGCGATCTGTACGCGGCCCTGGGCGAAGAACTGGATGATGGTTCCTGGGCGGTACGCCTTTACTACAAACCTTTTGTCCGCTGGATCTGGTATGGCGGGGTGTTTATGGCGATTGGCGGGGTGCTGTGTATTATCGACCCGCGCTACCGCATGAGCAAAAAACTCAAACGTGAAGCCAAAAAAGGGGAACAGGCATGAGCCGCAAGCTGTTATTTATCCCGCTAGTGCTGTTCCTGTTGTTGGTGGTGGCCTTGCTGGTACAACTGACGCGCAACGCCGGGGGTGAAGACCCTACCATGCTGGAGTCTGCGTTGATCGGCAAACCGGTGCCAGCCTTCAAGCTGGAATCGCTGGAGCACCCTGGTAAAACTTTCGATCAGGCAGTGCTGCATGACGGTAAACCGATATTGCTGAACGTCTGGGCGACCTGGTGCCCTACCTGCCGCGCAGAACACCAATACCTCAATACCCTGGCTGCCAAGGGGATCCGCGTGGTGGGCCTGAACTACAAAGACGATCGTGAAAAGGCAGTGCTCTGGCTGAATCAGTTGGGCAACCCTTATGCGCTGAGTCTGTATGACGGTGACGGCATGCTGGGGCTGGATCTGGGTGTCTATGGCGCGCCGGAAACCTTCCTGATCGACGGCGAGGGCATCATTCGCTACCGCCATGCCGGGGATATGAACGAGCGTGTCTGGCAGCAGGAAGTGTTACCGCTGTATCGCAAATACGGGGGGATGCATGAGGCTGATAACCTTGCTATTGGCGGCATTGCTGAGCTGGAGTGCTGCTGCGGCGATCGACACCTACCAGTTCAACTCGGTAGAGCAGGAGCAGCAATACCGTGAATTGACCGAACAGCTGCGCTGCCCGAAATGCCAGAACAACAGCATTGCCGATTCTAACGCCATCATTGCGACAGATATGCGTGCCAAGGTGTATGAATTGATGATGCAGGGGCAAGACAAGCAGCAGGTCATCG
Organism: Serratia sp. L9; assembly: GCF_050632285.1. NCBI lineage: Bacteria > Pseudomonadati > Pseudomonadota > Gammaproteobacteria > Enterobacterales > Yersiniaceae > Serratia > Serratia sp. L9. The sequence goes on from NZ_CP192591.1 coordinate 2,827,219, forward strand.
ATTATATGGTGGCGCGTTATGGCAATTTTGTGACTTATGAGCCACCGGTGACGCCAGCAACCCTGATCCTGTGGATCGGGCCGCTGTTGTTTGTGCTGATTGGGGGGCGGTGGTGATATTGCGAACCCGCCGTCGCCAGGTGAGTGCCAGTAACGAACCCTTCTCCGAGCAGGAGCAACAGCGTCTTGCGGCGCTGCTGAAAGAGACTGACAGGAAGAAACCCTAATGGCTTTTTGGCTGATTATTATTGTGCTGCTGGTTGGTGCTGCCGCTCTGCTGGTGGTGCCTGCTATGCGCCAAGGCAAAGAGAGTGAAGCGGCTAGCCGGGATACGCTGAACAAGGCGTTCTATCAGGATCGCCTCAGCGAACTGGAGCAGGATGAAGAGCAGGGCGTGGTTGCAGAGCGCCCAGAGCTGGTGAAAGAGCTGCAGCAAAACCTGTTAAATGATATTCCGGGGCAACAGCAAGAGCCTGCCCGGCCAATCAACCGTTGGGCTTTGCTGCCTGGCGTGGTGGTGTTGGTGGTGGTAGCAGTAGGCTTTTATCTGAAAACTGGCGGATTGGCTCAGGTTACGGCCTGGCATCAGGTAGAATCCCAAATGCCGGAGCTGCGTGCGCGGGTGGCTAATGAACGCGCCGCGCCGCTCAGCATGGAAGAGATCGCTCGCCTGGGCTTGGGGTTACGTACCGCTTTGCAGGCTGATGACCGGAATATTAATGACTGGATGATGCTTGGCCGCGTCGGTATGGCGCTCAATAACGCCACCACGGCTACGCAGGCTTTTGCGCAGGCTTACCGCCTGGATCCGAGCAATATGGAAGTGCGTCTGGGTTATGCCGAAGTACTGACGCGCTCTGGCGATCCAGAAGATAACAAGCAGGCGACAGAAATGCTGCGCAAGATGGTGGCAGAAGATCATACCAATCTGCGGGTATTGAGCCTGTTGGCGTTTAACTCCTTCGAGCAAGGCGATTTTCAGCAGGCAATCGGTGCCTGGCAGGTGATGTTGAAACTGCTGCCCGCCGACGATCAGCGAATTGAAGTGATAAAGCGCAGTATTGAACAAGCAAAAGTTCAGGTAGGCGCAGAAACTGTTAAACTTATTGTTAATGTCACTCTGTCGCCAGAAGCGGCAAAAGCATTACCGCAACAGGGAACGCTGGTTGTTTCGGTCACCGATGGGGTAAACCCGGTGCCAATAGCGGTCAAACAATTGCCTCTGAGTCGTTTTCCACTGTCATTCACTTTGGATGACAGCAATGCCATGATGCCGGAACGCCTGCTTTCGACGCAGAAACAGGTCAAGGTTCACGTCCGGATCTCCCAGGATGGCCTGGCGACACCGCAGGCGGGGGACTGGTTTGGTGATAGCGCGTTGCAAACATTCAGCGGCAAGGAGCAGGTCAGCGTTCAGCTAGACAAACAGGTTCCCTGATAAAAAATCAATGGGTTTTCATGGAGAATGATATGAATTTTCGCCTGACAGGGCTGGCTTTCGCAACGGTGCTATTAGTGGGGTGCGCCAGCTCGTCTGGTAACGATCCACAAGGGCGTTCCGACCCTCTGGAAGGATTCAACCGGGCGATGTTTAACTTCAACTATAACGTGATGGATCCCTATGTGCTCCGTCCGGTTGCAGTTGTGTGGCGAGATTATGTCCCGACTCCTGCGCGTAATGGCCTGAGCAACTTTACTTCCAACCTGGAAGAGCCAGCCAGCATGGTGAACGAATTCCTGCGTGGTAACCCGTATCAAGGCATGATCCACTTCAACCGATTCTTCCTGAACACCCTGTTGGGGATGGGGGGATTGATCGACGTGGCTGGCATGGCGAACCCGAAACTGGCGCGTGAAGAGCCACGCCGGTTTGGTGGCACGCTGGGGAACTACGGCGTTGGCTACGGCCCGTATGTGCACTTACCGGTGTACGGCAGTTTCACCATCCGTGAAGATGGCGGTGACTGGGCAGATACCGTGTATCCGGTGTTGAGTTATCTCACCTTCTGGATGTCGGCCGGTAAGTGGGTGGTGGAAGGCGTTGAGACCCGAGCACAGTTGCTGGATTCGGACGCGTTGCTGCGTAATTCCTCCGATCCGTACCTGATGATGCGTGAAACTTACTTCCAGCGTCATGACTTCTTGGCGAAGGGGGAAGGCTCCAGGCGCCAGAAAACCCAAATGCCAAGGAAATTCAGGATGAACTGGGCGAGATCGACTCCGCCAACTGAGGCGTTTGTCTGCAAGCTCAAACAGCCTGTTCGCTGTAAAGAAATGAGGATGCCAATTGGTATCCTCATTTTTATTGCATTCTCAGGATGCCTGCTTAATCCAATGATTCACCGCAAGGGTTACTGAGGATTTTCTTGGCGGAGAATGCTAAAATCTGCGGCAAGATCCTACTTCCGCTCATTTTGGCGGGAGAGCTCGCGGTCAGGGAGCCTGCGTGTGTGGAACAGGGAACGTTGTGTACCGGGTTGCCTCACTGGCCATCATCCCCGTTTTGTTCTCTTGCTTACCCACCCCAAGGTTTCTCTGCGGTCGCGATATTTTTCGCTGTGATGCGCATGGAGACGCCATTATGGACATACTCTCTTCAGGCAATGCCCCGTTCCTGGTAGCCCTGCTGCTGTTGCTGACTATCGGCGTGCTGGAGATGCTGGCAGTGCTGCTTGGCGCTTCCCTTTCTGGCCATATCGACGCCGCTATCGACACCCACCCGGATATCACTCTCGGGGAAAACATTTTCGCCCACAGCCTGAGCTGGCTGCATATCGGGCGCCTGCCTTTTCTTGTCATCCTGGTGTTGTTTCTCGGTGGTTTTTCCCTGAGTGGCCTGGTGTTGCAGTGGCTGGCTGGCGGTGGGTTGCCGGTCTGGCTGGCAACGATCGGCGCCTTTATGATTGGTGTTTTCTGCGTGCGCTGGTGTGGCCGTGGTATCGCACGTTATCTACCGCGTGATGAAAGTAACGCCGTCTCTACGGACAGTTTTGTTGGCCGGATGGCAACTATGACCGGCGCGACGGCCAAGGCCGGTTCCCCGGCGGAGGCCCGGCTGGCAGACCAGCACGGGCGCAGCCATTACATCCTGATCGAGCCGGATGAAGCGGGCGTCAGTTTCACACGTGGGGAAAAAGTGCTGGTCACGGCACGCATCTCCGGCTCTCGCTTTAGCGGCAGCACCAACCCTTGGCCGGATCTGCTGTGACAATCGGTGTTTAACGGAATTATTTTGACAACTCTATGGAGAGGTAAGCTGCGTGATAATTAATGATGGTCTTACGTTTTGGGGTTCGATTGCCGGTGGCGCTCTGCTGGTTTTACTGGTTATTGGGCTGATTTTCTCACGCCTGTATCGGCGTGCTTCTGCGGAGCAATCCCTGGTGCGTACCGGCCTGGGGGGCCTCAAGGTGGTTTTGAGCGGTGGCGCTATTTCCCTGCCGGTGTTTCATGAGATTGTGCCAATCAACATGAAGACCCTGAAGCTGGAAGTCAGCCGGGCCATGCAAGACAGCCTGATCACCAAAGACCGTATGCGTGTGGACGTAGTCGTGGCGTTCTTTGTCCGCGTGCAGCCGACCATTGAGGGCATCTCCACCGCAGCACAGACTCTGGGCCAGCGCACGATGTCGCCGGAAGACCTGCGCCAACTGGTCGAGGACAAATTCGTTGATGCTCTGCGTTCCACTGCTGCGCAGATGACTATGCAGGATCTGCAGGACACGCGCGAAAACTTTGTGCAGGGCGTGCAGAGCACGGTAGCTGAGGATTTGGCTAAAAACGGCCTGGAGTTGGAAAGCGTGTCGCTGACTAACTTCAACCAGACCTCGAAAGAGTATTTCGATCCCAATAACGCCTTCGATGCGGAAGGTTTGACCAAGCTGACGCAGGAAACCGAACGCCGTCGCCGTGAACGTAACGAGGTGGAACAGGACGTGGAAGTGGCGGTTCGTGAGAAGAACCGTGATGCGCTGTCACGTAAGCTGGAGATCGAGCAGCAGGAAGCCTTTATGTCGCTGGATCAGGAGCAGCAGGTAAAAACCCGCAGCGCCGAACAGAGCTCCAGAATTGCCACGTTCGAAGCGGAACGTCGCCGTGAGGCCGAGCAGAGCCGTATCTCCGCCGATCGCCAGATCGAAGAGTCGGAAATCGAGCGCGAGCAGGCGGTTCGTACCCGTAAGGTTGAGGCGGATCGTGAAATTCGCGTCAAAGAGATCGAGCAAAGTAAAGTCACTGAAATGGCGGCTATCGAGCAGAAGAAAGTGACGGAGATCGCCGAGCAGGATAAGGCCATCGCCATCGCCGCCAAGTCCGAACAGCAGTCTCAGGCTCAGGCACGCGCCAACGATGCGTTGACGGAAGCGGTAAAAGCAGAGCAAAACGTAGAAACCACCCGCCAGACCGCTGAGGCCGATCGTGCCAAACAGGTTGCCCTGATCGAAGCCCGCCAAGGGGCGGAAACCGAAGCGATGCAGTTGACGCTAAAAGCCCGTGCAGAAAAAGAAGCCGCCGAAATGCAAGCTGCTGCCATCATTGAGCTGGCAGAGGCGACGCGCAAGAAAGGCCTTGCCGAGGCGGAAGCCCAACGCGCGTTTAACGACGCGGTTAACATGCTCTCCAGCGATCAGACCAGCCTGAAGTTCAAGCTGGCGCTGTTGCAGGCACTGCCGGCAATCATTGAGAAATCAGTTGAACCGATGAAGGCTATCGACGGCATCAAGATTGTGCAGGTTGACGGGTTGAATCGCTCAGTTGGCGGCGCGGGTGCTACGCTGGCATCTTCAGCGGGTAACGGCAATCTGGCAGAGCAGGCGTTATCCGCTGCGCTCTCTTACCGCACACACGCACCGATTATTGATTCCCTGCTGCAAGAAATCGGTATTAATGGCAGCTCCCTGCAAGCGCTGACTGCCGCTTTGCCCCAGGTGCAACCTGTTGCCGCTGTGTCGGTGCCAGAAGAAAACGTGGAGAAAATAACTGAGTCATTTGAACCCTCGGTGGAGCACGGCATCACAACGGTAAATCTTGCCTGATTTGCAGATAGAGTCAGGTTGCAGAAATTTGAGGCCCATGATGTTTCATGGGCCTTTTATGTTGCTATCGTTTCACGGTAAGTTTTTAGGTAACGGGTTGTTTTAACAGATTTAAGCACGTTATTTTTTGAGCCTGCCCGTTATAGTGTGTAACGGTCCGCCTATTAAAGGTGACCGTTTAGAGGGGCACTGCACTCGATAACAGAACGGCCCATCGCCAACCGCAGTTCCGGATCGCCCGATAAATCACTTCTCGCATTGAGTCGCCTGTCGGAACACGCTGTTGAGCGATTCGAAGATAGTATTATTGTGGTTATTTCAATGGGTTATAACGCGGCTAGCCAATGATTTATAGGGTTTCCGTTCTTTTATACCGCTGGTTTATTATGGGTAGCTGGCCGTGATCCTGATAATAAAACTATGTCCGGGGCTGTACTCATCCCATAAAAAAAGCGCCTCGGAAGGCGCTTTTCTGCATTCAGGAAAAGTAATCAGAACTTGTAGTTGAAGCCAGCGCCATACAACCAGGCTTTACCTTCAGATTGGAAAGTGTATGGGCCTTCGTTAATCGTCACCTTCTGACCGTGCATGTAGGAAATACCTACGTCAACAGAAGCATCTTTGTTGAAGGCGTAAGTCGCCCCTGCGCTCAGCCAGGTACGGTCCTGATCCGGGATTGAGATCGAACGGTTTTCTGCTGGTACTGGGCTGTCATCGAAGGCGATACCGCCACGGAAGGTCCAGTTATCGTCGTAGAAGTAGGTGGTACCTAACGCGATACGGTAAGCGTCACGGAAGCCTTCATGCTTCTGGAACAGCGTATTGCCATTGTTGTCAGTTGCTCTCAGCTCTTGGAACTGGCTCCAACTGGTGTAGGCCATGCTGTAGTGGATAGCCCACTGTGGCGCCACTTTGTTGTAACCGGAGATCTCCCACATTTCTGGCAGATTCAGCGTCAGAGCCCCTGGGACGGTATTACCATCGGTACCGGTTGGCAGGCCAAACTGACCAAGAAGGCCGTTGTAAGCGGAAGGCAGGCTGCTGCGGTAATCACCTTCAAAATCAATTTTGATTTCTGAACGATAGGTTAAGCCGTAACGGTTATTATCATCCACTTGATACAGGATACCCGCGTTCCAGCCATAGCCCCATTCGTTGCCCTCTAGGTGGGAAATCTGAGTATCTGATGGCATTGCAGCAATTGCTGCGGCTTGCTGGGGCGTTAATTTCCCTGTCTGGCTCCCTTGTTTTGCCAGTATTAATGGCAAGTCACCAGCGTAGCGCTCAATTTTGGCTTTGGCATAAACCGCATCGAACCCCAGACCGAAGCTGAAGTGCTGGTTTAAACGGTAAGCAGCACTCAGGTTGAGGTTGGCGGTGGTGAGGTCAGTAGTGCCGCCAACAGAGCCTGCCGGGTAGCTGTTACTGTATTCAGTAGCCAGACCGTAGTTGCTGGTCACAGAAGCACCAATCGCCCACTGGTCATTCAGCGGCTGGATATAGTGCAGGTTCGGTACCCAGGCCGTTGGCGCGATATTTTTCGCATTCAGGCTCTGGCCCGTAGGTGACGTGCCGCTGATATCAACATCAGGGTCGATAAATACAGCGCCAGCTGTCAAAGAAGGGCGGTCAAACATCATCATGGTCGCTGGGTTACGACTGCCTGAGGCCGCGGTATCCGCCATTGCGCCTTCGCCAGAATAGGCTCGCCCTAAACCCACTGCCGAGAACTCGTTCAGCTGGAATCCTGCGGCGTACACGTTTGAAGAAATAATTGCCACTGCAGCTGCGAGAGCTGATTTAGTGAATAGGTTTTTCTGGCTCATGACCAAAACCTCATTTTATGTGTTTATTATTTAAACAATGTTACATAACGTAACATGGAGCGCGCGATTGTAGGGTCCGTTATCATTCTGACAAATCAGACCAGTGGCTGAATTATAGGTCTGACCTGTTAAAATGTTGCAAGTTTGTTTTTGATATATTTCTAAATTGATATCAAAAAGGAGATCTGCATAACAAAAACCTACTGGTTAATAACAAAATTCTTACTGTTCATTAGCAGGTGACGATTTTTAACTGTGATATCCATCACTTAAAACGCCTACAGAAAGTATGGCTAGTGCTTGGCAAGTTCGGAGAGTAAAATAAGCAAAGAATTTTGTTTATTTGCGCCAGATCATAAATGGCTATTTGGGCGAGCTTAATCGCGGCCCGTGAGGAGACTTCAATTATGTCAGATGCAATTAATAAGTGCAGCGCTCAAGAAACTGCTGTTTGCTGCTGTGTGGATGTCGGCACCGTGATGGATAACACCGACTGCACCGCTTCCTACAGCCAGGTATTTGCAAATCAGCAGGATGCAGAGCAAACCTTGGCGGCCCTGTCTGAAAAAGCGCGGAGCGTGGAATCTGATCCTTGTGACATCAGCAGTAGCATTAAACCGGTTGACGGTGGCGTGCAACTGGATATCGATTTCACTTTTGCCTGCCAGGCAGAAACGATGATCTTCCAGCTCGGCCTGCGTTAATCCCAATTCAAACCTGCGCGGTTATCGCTGCGCAGGTTTATACCCGTCATACTTCAAACCGCCTCTTTGTTGGTTGTCCCTCTCACCCGTTGAGTCAACGCATCGGGGATCGTGCGGTTGCCGCCTTGATGCAACGCGAATTATTTTGGTCATATTGCCTCGCCCGAAAGTTGCTCCTGCTCTCAGTTTTCACTTCTGCTGGTTTGCCAAATGTAAACATTTGGTTAACAATGACCTCGTCAGGTCAGACCTCTTTTTGTCCGTTGTAATAACAGCTTCTCTTCAGGAGTGTTTATGAGTAAGGCATTACCGCTGGTTACCCGTCTTGGTGACCGTATCGCCATTGTCCAGGGGTTACGTACACCTTTCGCCAAACAGGCGACCGCTTATCACGGCATTCCTGCAGTCGAACTGGGCAAGTTTGCGGTGAGTGAATTGCTGGCCCGCAGTGGCATCGATCCGGCTTTAATCGAACAACTGGTTTTTGGCCAGGTGGTTCAGATGCCCGAAGCGCCCAATATTGCCCGGGAGATTGTGCTGGGTACCGGCATGAGTGTGCATACCGATGCCTATAGCGTTTCCCGCGCCTGCGCTACCAGTTTTCAGGCGATCGCCAACGTGGCGGAAAGCATCCTGGCTGGCAGTATCAGCGTCGGCATTGCCGGTGGCGCGGACTCTTCTTCCGTGCTGCCAATCGGTGTGAGCAAGGCATTGGCTCGTACGCTGGTGGATGTGAACAAGGCTCGTACATTGCCACAGCGCCTGAAGCTGTTCAGCAGGCTGAAATTGCGCGATTTGATGCCAGTGCCTCCGGCCGTAGCGGAATACTCTACCGGGTTACGCATGGGGGACACCGCCGAGCAGATGGCTAAAACCCACGGTATTACCCGCGAACAACAGGATGCGCTGGCGCACCGTTCCCACCAGTTGGCAGCCAAAGCCTGGGAACAGGGCTTGCTGCACGACGAAGTGATGACCGCCTATGTGCCGCCGTATAAAACGCCTGTCTCTGCAGACAACAACGTCCGTAAAGACTCCAGCCTGGAGTCCTATGCCCGGCTGAAACCTGCTTTTGATCGCAAGCATGGCAGCGTTACCGCCGCCAATAGCACACCGTTGACCGACGGCGCGGCCGCCGTGCTGATGATGAGCGAATCGCGTGCTAAAGCGCTGGGCCTGGAGCCGCTGGGTTACCTGCGCAGCTTTGCCTTTGCCGCCATTGATGTCTGGGAGGATATGCTGCTTGGCCCTGCCTATGCCACTCCGCTGGCGCTGGATCGCGCAGGTATCACTCTGGCCGATCTTACCTTGATTGATATGCACGAAGCCTTTGCGGCACAAACGCTGGCCAACCTGAAAATGTTTGCCAGCACTGAATTTGCCCAACAGAAACTGGGCCGTTCGCAGGCGATTGGTGAAGTCGATATGGAAAAATTCAACGTGTTGGGGGGCTCGATTGCTTACGGCCATCCGTTCGCCGCTACCGGAGCGCGTATGATCATCCAGACGCTGCATGAGCTTAAGCGGCGCGGCGGTGGCCTTGGGCTGACCACGGCTTGTGCTGCCGGCGGATTGGGCGCGGCGATGATCGTGGAGGTGGATAATGAGCTTTGAGAACGCATTACATGAGCAACGTGCCAAACCTTCCGCATTTCATCTGGAGCTTCGCCCGGACAATATTGGTGTTATCACCATCGACGTGCCGGGGGAGAAGGTCAACACGCTGAAGGCCGAGTTTATCGAGCAGATCAACGACGTTCTGCTGAAGGCGCAGCAACTCACCACCCTGGAAGGCCTGGTGATCCTCTCCGGCAAGCCCGATTCTTTTATTGCCGGGGCAGATATCACCATGATTGCTGCCTGCAAAAGTGCCAAAGAGGCCGAGACGCTGGCGAAGAAAGGGCAGAGTACCCTGGCGCAGATTGCCGCTTTCCCTGTGCCTGTGGTGGCGGCTATTCACGGTGCTTGCCTGGGGGGCGGGTTGGAATTGGCGCTGGCGTGCCATAGCCGCGTCTGTTCACTGGATGATAAAACGGCGCTTGGCCTGCCGGAAGTGCAGCTCGGTTTGCTGCCAGGCTCTGGCGGAACCCAGCGTTTGCCACGCTTGATAGGCGCCAGCAAAGCGCTGGATATGATCCTGACAGGTCGGCATATTCGCGCCCGTCAGGCTTTGCGAATGGGGTTGGTGGACGATGCCGTTCCGCAATCCATTCTGCTGCAAACCGCCATTGAGCGGGTTAAGCAAGGCTGGAAATCGCGCCGTACGCTGCCGTGGCAGGAGCGCCTGCTCAACGGCCCGTTGGGCAGAAGCCTGCTGTTCAGCATCGTACGCAAGAAAACCCTGGAGAAAACCCACGGCAACTATCCGGCTGCGGAGCGCATCATTCAGGTAGTGCGCACCGGGCTGGATCAAGGGAGTGGCAGTGGTTATGAAGCTGAAGCCCGCGCTTTTGGTGAGTTAGCGATGTCACCCCAGTCTGGGGCATTACGTAGCCTGTTCTTTGCTTCAACTGCTTTGAAGAAAGAGCGCGGAGGGGATGCCCCGCCGCGCGAACTGCGCCGGGTGGGTGTTCTTGGCGGTGGGCTGATGGGCGGCGGTATCGCTTGTGTTACTGCTACCCGCGGCGGGTTGCCGGTGCGGATAAAAGATGTCAATGAGCAGGGTATCAACCATGCGCTGAAATACACCTGGGATCTGCTGGGCAAGCGGGTACGCAGCAAGCGTATGCGCCCAGCAGAGCGCCAAAAGCAAATGATGCTGATCTCCGGCTCAACCGATTACAGCGGTTTTGAGCGCGTAGATATCGTGGTTGAAGCGGTATTCGAAGAGATTACGCTCAAGCAGCAGATGGTGGCGGATATTGAGCAATATGCCGCGCCGCATACCGTGTTTGCCTCCAACACCTCATCGTTGCCGATCGGCCAGATTGCGGCCAAAGCGGCGCGGCCGCAGCAGGTGATCGGCCTGCATTATTTTAGCCCGGTGGATAAAATGCCGTTGGTGGAAGTGATCCCGCATGCTACCACCAGTGAGGAAACCATCGCTACCACCGTTGCCTTGGCGCATAAGCAGGGCAAGACGGCGATAGTGGTGGCCGACCGCGCCGGTTTTTATGTTAACCGCATTCTTGCTCCTTATATTAATGAGGCAGCGCGCTGCCTGCTGGAAGGGGAACCGATCGAATCGCTGGATAAGGCGTTGGTTGATTTTGGTTTCCCGGTCGGCCCGATCATGCTGCTGGATGAGGTGGGGATCGACGTTGGTACCAAGATTATCCCGATCCTGACGGCGGAGTTGGGGCCGCGTTTTGCCGCCCCGGCAGCCTTCGACGCGGTGCTGAACGATGGCCGTAAAGGGCGCAAGAATGGCCGTGGTTTCTACCTGTACCCGGCAGAAGGCAAATCACGGCAGAAGCGCAAAAATGCGGACAGCAGTATTTATCCATTGCTGGGCATTACCGCCAAAGCGCATCTCCAACCGGCGGTAATAACCCAACGTTGCGTGATGATGATGCTCAATGAGGCGGCTCGTTGCCTGGATGAAGGTGTGATCCGCAGTGCGCGTGATGGGGATATCGGCGCGGTGTTTGGCATCGGCTTCCCGCCGTTCCTCGGTGGCCCATTCCGTTATATGGATGAGCTTGGCGCAGAGAAAGTGGTGAAAACCCTGCAATATCTGCAACAGCAATATGGTGAAAATTTCGCCCCCTGTGAACGCTTGCTGCGTATGGCTCAGCAAGGGGAACGCTTCTATCCGCAGGGCAGTTAGCCAGCATGGCGGCCCGGTTTACGCTACAGTTTGATCAGGGCCGCATTGTGATCGCCATCACTCCTTGCAATAAGGGCAATCCTGGAGTCTGTACAGGAAGGTAGGTGAGGGGTAACGTAGCGAATTGGCAGTGCTACCAAAAATTTCGTGGCAATCTGGTTAAAGTTTAACCCATTGAATCGATTGTTATGTAAGCGATGGATTTGTGTCAGGGCGCAGCTGATGTAAAAAACAGCGTTTTCTTTACGCGAACTTTCAGGCAAAATGCCCGGCCGCCATAAAGAGACGGCGCGTTATCGTATGAAGCTGGCCTGTGCTCTTGAGTACAACTCGGCGATACAGCACGCTCGGCGTTTCTGTATAGCGTTATTTTGTCAACAACAGCGGTGCAATATGCAAGTTTTGATTATGCGTCACGGAGAGGCGGCACTAGAGGCCGCTAGCGATTCGGTAAGGCCTCTTACTGTTTGTGGCCGTGATGAGTCGCGTCAGATGGCGGCCTGGTTGAATACCAAGTCAGTGGATATTGAACGAGTGCTGGTCAGCCCCTATCTGCGGGCCGAACAGACGCTGGATACGGTGCGCGAAGCGTTAACGCTGCCGGAAGGCGAAGAAGTATTGCCTGAACTGACACCGGGCGGTGATGCCGGGCTGGTGAGCTGCTATCTGCAGGCGCTGGCAAAAGAGGGGGTCGGGGCGGTGCTGGTGGTTTCTCATCTGCCGTTGGTCGGCTACCTGGTGGCTGAACTGTGCCCGGGCGAGTGCCCGCCAATGTTTGCGACCTCTGCCATCGCCAATGTCAGCCTGGCTGAAGATGGCAGCAGCGGCAAGTTTGAATGGCAGGTCGGCCCATCGCAGGTGATGGCCAAGGTTTAAAGCAGGTCAGACTGAACAAAAGGGCGATGTCGATCATCGCCCTTTGTCATTTCTACTCCGGCAGGTCTACCAGCAATAATATCGCCGCGTTGCCACCCCATTCTTTAGGGGCCTGGTGAAATGCCAGCACGTCCGGATGCTGCGCCAGCCAAAGAGGGGTTTGCTGCTTGAGGATATGTTTGCCGTGGCCGTGCATCACGCAGGCGCAATGAACGTGTTCGCGCTTGCAGGCAGCGATCATCGCCCCCAATTCTTGCTTGGCTTGCAACTGGGTCAAACCGTGAAGATCGAGAAACAGATCCGGAACGTAATCCCCACGGCGCAACTTTTTCAGTTCATAATGGCTATAGCCGGGGCGCACATAGCGCGTCGGCCCTTCATCATCCAACTGTGGCTGAAATTCGTCGGAAAAATAAAAACTGGCGTCGACCTGTTCTTGGAGCAAGCGCTGCGGCGCTATCTGCCTGGCTTTCATTTTAGGTTTTGGGTGGACGATTGTGTCCTGCCGCAACTTCTTTGCTCCGGCCACCGTCTCCCTGAAGAGCTGTAATTCATCTTTGCTCAGCGGGTGCTTATTCTTCATTATTCTCTCACCGGATATTATTTTTACCCTATGAATTTCACGTTGCAGACAATAGCCTGGCAGCTTGAAAAACCACGGGTGTACACTGCAGGAAAATGCCCTAGGGTTGTAGGACCGCGCCTAGTTTACCTGCTCAAAAGGTTCTGTCGAAGTAAAACTGAGTCCGAATGGTCTCTGCACCGGTCGTCTTTCAGGTTGCAGCGTTGTTGCCTGCACTATCCCAACCCAGTCACTGACTGAAGTCAGCTCCAGGGGATGAGATCGCTGGGCTGTCTGGCTGCAACGTGAAATTCATAGGGTCTACACCACTATTGCTGCTGATTTGTCACCGGCTTCATGGCAAACTATGCCGCTAAATCATGAATCATCGCGCCTGCCGGAGGGCAAATTGGACAAAATTTTCGTCGAAGAAGCAGTGAATGAGCTGCACACCATTCAGGATATGCTGCGCTGGACAGTAAGCCGTTTTAACGCGGCCAATATCTACTATGGTCACGGAACCGATAATCCGTGGGACGAAGCGGTACAATTGGTTTTGCCCAGCCTGTTCCTGCCATTGGATATTCCGGAAGACATGCACACCGCACGCCTGACCTCCAGCGAGCGTCACCGCATTGTGGAGCGGGTCATCCGCCGCGTTAACGAGCGTATTCCGGTTGCCTACCTGACCAATAAAGCCTGGTTCTGCGGTATGGAGTTCTATGTTGATGAACGCGTGCTGGTGCCACGTTCGCCAATTGCAGAGCTGATCAACGATCGTTTCAGGGCGCTGATCCCGCACCCTCCGCGCCATATCCTGGATATGTGTACCGGCAGTGGCTGTATTGCCATCGCCTGTGGCTACGCCTTCCCAGAGGCGGAAGTAGACGCGGTGGATATTTCAACCGACGTGCTGGCAGTGACAGAGCGCAATATTCAGGCGCACGGTGTTGAACATCAGGTGATCCCGATCCGTTCCGATCTGTTCCGCGAAGTCCCGGCGATCCAATACGATCTGATCGTCACCAACCCGCCTTATGTGGATGCGGAAGACATGTCCGACCTGCCGCAAGAGTTCCGCTTTGAACCGGAGCTGGGCCTGGCCGCCGGTAGCGACGGCCTGAAACTGGTTCGCCGCATTCTGGCCTGTGCGCCTGACTACCTGAGTGATGAAGGCGTGCTGATTTGTGAAGTGGGCAACAGCATGGTACATCTGATGGAGCAGTATCCGGATATTCCATTCACCTGGCTGGAGTTCGAAAACGGCGGTGACGGCGTATTTATGCTGACGAAACAGCAACTGATTGACTGTAAACAACACTTTAGTATTTACCGCAGCTAACCACCCACCCAGGCCCGCAATGTCGGGCCTTGCATAGCCCCGTTTGCTCGCCGAACGGGATGACAACCAACGGTAAGGAGCCGTGATGGCAGGGAACAGTATTGGGCAGTTTTTCCGCGTCACCACATTTGGTGAATCTCACGGTGTGGCGTTGGGGTGTATTGTCGACGGTGTGCCACCGGGTATTCCGTTGACGGAAGCCGATTTGCAGCACGATTTAGATCGCCGCCGCCCAGGCACCTCACGCTATACCACGCAGCGCCGCGAGCCGGATCAGGTGCGCATCCTCTCCGGTGTATTTGAAGGCGTGACCACCGGGACCAGCATCGGTCTGATGATTGAAAATACCGATCAGCGCTCGCAAGATTACAGCGCGATCAAAGACGTGTTTCGCCCGGGCCATGCAGATTATACCTACGAGCAGAAATACGGTGTGCGCGATTACCGTGGCGGTGGCCGTTCCTCTGCGCGTGAAACCGCAATGCGCGTGGCTGCAGGCGCTATCGCCAAAAAATACCTGGCACAAAAATTCGGCGTTATCGTGCGTGGCTATCTGGCGCAGATGGGTGACGTAAGCTGCGAGCTCAAAGATTGGGAGCAGGTTGAGCAAAACCCGTTCTTCTGCCCGGACCCAGGCAAGCTGGAAGCATTAGATGAGCTGATGCGTGCGCTGAAGAAAGAAGGCGATTCCATCGGTGCCAAAGTGACCGTGGTGGCTGAAAACGTCCCGGTAGGCCTTGGCGAACCGGTGTTTGATCGCCTGGATGCTGATTTGGCGCATGCGCTGATGAGCATTAATGCGGTGAAGGGCGTGGAGATCGGCGATGGTTTTGCCGTAGTCACCAAGCGTGGTAGTGAAAACCGTGACGAGATCACGCCGGAAGGTTTCCAGAGCAATCATGCTGGCGGCATTCTGGGCGGGATCAGCAGCGGCCAGCCGGTGATCGCGCATCTGGCGCTGAAACCCACCTCCAGCATCATGGTGCCGGGCCGTACAATCAACCGTCAGGGCGAAGCGGTAGAGATGATCACCCGTGGCCGCCACGATCCCTGCGTGGGGATCCGTGCGGTGCCGATCGCCGAGGCAATGATGGCGATTGTGCTGATGGATCATCTGCTGCGTCAGCGCGCGCAAAACGGTGATGTGATTTCTGACGTTCCACGCTGGTAAGGGTATTTACGATGAAAAAATGGATGTTAGGCATCGTTGCCCTGATCGCTTCGGGCTCAGCCACGGCGTTAACCCCCTGGCAGAAAATCGATCATCCGGTCAGCGGCACGCCCAGCGCTATCGGTGGTTTTGCCAATGGCTGTGTTATCGGAGCGCAACCGCTGCCTTTGAATTCACCAGACTACCAGGTGATGCGCACCGACCAGCGGCGCTATTTTGGCCACCCGGATCTGCTGGCGTTTATCAAACGTCTGAGCAGCCAGGCCAACCAGAAAGCGCTGGGTACGGTGTTGATCGGTGATATGGCCATGCCAGCCGGCGGGCGTTTCAGCAGCGGCCACGCCAGCCACCAATCTGGGCTGGATGTGGATATCTGGCTTCAGCTGCCGCGCCAACGCTGGACGGCACAACAGTTGCTCAAGCCACAACCGATCGATCTGGTTTCTGGCGACGGCAAGCAAGTGGTGGATCGCCAGTGGCAGCCGCAGATTGAATCGCTGATCAAGATCGCCGCGCAGGATAGCGAAGTGACGCGCATCTTCGTCAACCCGGCGATCAAACAGCGTTTGTGCCAGGATGCGGGGGCCGATCGTGGCTGGTTGCATAAGGTTCGTCCCTGGTTCGGGCACCGGGCGCATATGCATGTCCGCCTGCGTTGCCCAGCGGGTAGCCTGGAATGCCTGGATCAGGACTCACCGCCAGCAGGCGACGGCTGTGGTGCCGAGTTGGCCAGTTGGTTCAAGCCTCATCAGCCTAATGCCAATCCGGTCAAGAAGGCGCCACCACCGCTCCCGCCAACCTGCCAGGCACTGTTGGACGATCATTTCGCCAACCGCTAATCGCCAAATGCTAACGCCTCTGATGAGGCGTTTATTTTTTGTGTCACAAAGCGTAGTCTGTGCGGCAAATAAAAAATTGATATGTCCGTCGTTTTCATGCCCCGGCGTGGTTGCTGGTGGGAAATACGAAATTCACCGGAGATAGCTCCTCTCTTGCAGGCACGCGAATATGGATGGTCTGGTATTGGGTCCCGAGTTACTTGGGATATTGTTTTTTGTGGCCATGTTGGCTGGGTTTATTGATTCGATTGCGGGTGGGGGCGGGCTTTTGACCGTACCGGCGCTGCTGGCTGTCGGTGTTCCTCCTACCCAGGCGCTGGCCACCAACAAGTTACAGTCGGTTGGAGGATCGTTTTCTGCCAGCCTCTATTTTATCCGCCGCCGGGCCGTTGATCTGAATACCCAGAAACTGACCATTTTCCTGACGCTGATAGGGTCGGTGATCGGCGCCATTCTGGTTCAGCATATACGTGCCGATCTGCTGCGCCAGATGCTGCCACTGCTGATTATTGGCATCGGTGTTTATTTCCTGCTGACGCCCAAGCTGGGGGAAAATGACCGCCAGCGCCGGTTAAGCGCGCTGCCGTTTGGCCTGGTGGCCGGGGGCTGCGTAGGCTTCTACGACGGTTTCTTTGGCCCAGGTGCCGGTTCATTTTACGCACTGGCATTTGTGACTTTATGCGGTTTCAACCTCGCCAAAGCGACGGCACACGCCAAGGTGTTGAATTTCACCTCCAATCTGGGCAGCCTGGTGCTGTTTACGCTTGGCGGAAAAGTGATCTGGAGCCTTGGCCTGGTGATGTTGGTGGGGCAGGTCATTGGTGCCCGCGTTGGTGCGCACATGGTGCTGACCAAGGGCCAGAAGCTGATCCGGCCAATGATCGTCGTGGTGTCGTTGATCATGAGCGGCAAACTGTTGTACGACAATCACGGGGTGGAAATCCACCAATGGCTGTCGCTGCATTTTTAATGAGCTTAGGGGCGGCAAGCCGGAAGATATCGGGTATAATTGCCGCCTTAATTTTGTGGTTATTTGAGTTTCTTTTCTATGCCAGCTATGACAGACACGCATCAATATCCGCAACTGATTGAAATTTTTAATCAGTGCTTCAGCGATGATTTTAATACCCGCCTGGTAAAAGGCGAGGATGAGCCAATCTACCTGCCCGCTGATGAACAATTTTCCTATCATCGCATCATCTTTGCGCACGGCTATTACGCCAGTGGGATGCATGAGATTTCTCACTGGTGCATTGCTGGCGCTGAGCGCCGCAAGCGGGTGGACTTTGGTTACTGGTATTGCCCGGACGGCCGCGATGCTCAAACGCAGAGTGAGTTTGAAGTGGTTGAGATCAATCCACAGGCTCTGGAGTGGATGTTCTGCGTGGCGGCCGGTTTCCCATTCAACGTAAGCTGCGACAATCTCAGTGGCGATTGCGAGCCGGATCGTATTGGTTTCCAGCGTAAAGTTCGCGCCAGAGTACTGGAATTGTTGGAGAAGGGAATACCCACACGACCTGCGCGCTTTATTCAGGCGTTACGATCGTTTTACAATACGCCCCCACTGGCGGCTGAGCACTTCCCCTACCCGGAAGATCTCAACTGACGCCACAGTCTGTTTATAACGAGGAAATTTGATGATCGCAGAATTCGAGGCGCACATTCTGGCGCTGATTGATAACATGGTAGAGCACGCCAGCGATGATGAGCTGTTTGCCAGTGGCTACCTGTGCGGTCATCTGACTTTAGCGGTGGCTGAAGCGCAGGAAAACGGTGAACACAGCGCCGAGCAGCTTAAAGCGCGGGTGGAGAACAGCCTGAATAAAGCCATCCACGCCGGTGAGTTATCTCCGCCAGACCAGGTATTGGTGCTGGGCATGTGGGAAAATCTGTTCCAGGCTGCGTTAACTGCCGAGTAATTGCCTGTCTCTGTTCTGGCAAGGGCGAATGGTTTCGCCCTTGCAACCAAGCGTTAAACCTCTCGTCCTTTCAGCAATTTCCTGACCCACATGCGGTTCGGGTTCAGCGCAGCCAGCATTTGTGCATCCCCCGGCAGGGGTTCGCCAAACAGTTGAGCGGCCAGAATTTCTGCGGCCAACGGTGCCGAGCATAGGCCGCGCGAACCCAATGCACCGATCATAAACAACTCCGGCCATACCGGCGCATCGGCAATCGGTTCACCCCGCTGCCGCCGCTGCTGCAAATCGCTGTATTGCACCAGGGTGGCTTGATAATCCGCTACTGCCCCAACCATTGGCATATGATCGCGTGTAGCGCTACGCACACCACAGCGAGCCTGCTGACCACTGATATCCACCTGCAACGGCCAACTCTGTTCTGGCAGGCAGCGTAGCAGGCGCGCACGGTTTTCCTGTTGTTCTTCTTCGCGATATTCCGTGCCGGATTCCCCGCGCTGATAGCTGGCACCGATGCAGTGCTGCTGATTATGGGGATTTACTGGCGTCAGATAACCGTCGTAACACAGCACCTGTTTCAGTTCACTTAACACCGGGGTGGTGGGAATATGCGAAACCTGCCCACGCACTGCATACACCGGTAGCGCCGCGCCGGGTGCCAAATCCGCGAGCTGATGTCCGTTGGCCAGGATCACCGTCGCATGCTGCCGGGTTTCCCCGGTGGCAAATTGCAGCTTCCAGCTTCCAGCCTGATGCGCCAGATCGGCAAGCCTATGGTGATAGTGACACACCAACCCCTGGCCCTCGGCAAGCGTAATCGCGGCTCGCGTCAGATCTGCGGGGCATAGCCAGCCCCCGAGTGGGTAATTAACGCCACCAAAACCGCTATCTACGCCACATAAGGCGCTTAACGAGGCGCGATCGAATGCCTGCACCAGGGGTAATGGCCAGTCAACGGCCAGGATTTTGGCAATTTTGCCTGCGCTTTTCTCGTCATAGGCCAACTGGCTAACGCCGCACCATTGATGATCAAATTCAGCCCCTTGCTGCAACAGCGCGTCGTATTGGCGGCGGGCAAACGGGAAGGCGGCGCTGAAAAAATTTTCCAGCGCATCGCCACGGCCATTCAGCAACGGGTACAGCGCACCTTGGCGGTTGCCCGAGGCGCCTTCTGCGGGCTGGGCATCCGCGCAATACAGCGTCACCTTGGCACCGCGTCGCAATAAGGCCAGAGCGGTGAGGGCGCTGGCTACACCACCGCCGATAATGGCGATGTCATCGGTGTTTTTTGCCGCCGGGCGCAGGAACCAAGGGGCCGCATGCTCGGGCTGCGGGGCGTTGGCGGGCAACTGGCCGGTGAGCATTTCGCGTTTCTGACCAAAGCCTTTGCATCTGGTGACCTCAAAGCCAGCCTGCTGCAACCCACGGCGCACAAAGCCTGCGGCAGTGAAAGTGGCAAAGCTCCCTTGCGGGCGGGCAAAGCGAGCCATGGCGGCAAACAACTCCTCACTCCACATATCAGGGTTTTTCGACGGTGCGAAACCATCAAGGAACCAGGCGTCGATCTGGCCATCCATGCTGGCGTCAAAATGCGGCAGCAAGGCATTGACATCACCGAACCACAGATCGAGTGTAATGCGCCCTTCGTCAAGCAGCAGCCGGTGGCAGCCTGGCAGCGGGAGTGGCCACTGGGCACGTAATTGCTCGGCAAATGGGGCCAGTTCCGGCCATTGTGCATGAGCCGCCGCCATATCGGCCTGCTGCAAAGGAAATTTTTCGAAGCTGATAAAGTGCAGGCGTTGCAGGTTAGCCACCGGAGCCTCATGGCGAAAGCGGGCAAAAGCCTGCCACAGGGTAAGAAAATTCAACCCGGTCCCGAAGCCGGTTTCTGCCACAATAAACAGTGGGCGAGGATGTTCAGCAAAACGTTGCGGTAATCGGTTACCGCCAAGAAATACGTAGCGGGTTTCTTCCAGCCCATCCTGGTTGGAAAAATAGACGTCATCAAACTGTTTCGAAACAGGTGTACCCTGTTCATTCCAGCTTAACGCTGCGGTTTGGATGGGGGTATGGCTCAAGGTGAAATGCTCGTAACTCAAGGGGTGAGGCGATTTTAACGGGGGTGCCCCCGTGGTGCAAACAAGATGAAGATTATGTGGAATTATTCTGATCGGACTTGTTCGGCGTACATCTGTACGCTAAAGTGCGTTGCAAAATCCCGAATGTAAAATTGTGGAAGAGGTACTTGAATGAAACGTGCAGTGATTACTGGCCTGGGAATCGTCTCCAGCATTGGTAACAACCAACAGGAGGTCCTGGCAAGCCTGCAGGAAGGCCGCTCTGGGATCACCTTCTCTCAGGAGCTGAAAGATTCCGGCATGCGTAGTCACGTATGGGGCGATGTTAAACTGGACACCACGGGTCTGATTGACCGCAAAGTGATGCGCTTTATGAGCGATGCCTCGGTTTATGCCTATCTCTCCATGGAACAGGCGATTCAAGATTCCGGCCTGCAAGCCGAGCAGGTTTCCAACGATCGTACCGGCCTGGTAGTCGGTTCCGGTGGCGGCTCCCCGCGCAATCAGGTTGCGGGTTCTGACGGTATGCGTGCCAAAGGCCTGCGTGGCGTTGGCCCTTATATGGTGACCAAGGCGATGGCCTCCGGCGTTTCAGCCTGCCTGGCGACCCCATTCAAAATTCGTGGTGTGAACTATTCTATCAGCTCTGCCTGCGCAACCTCTGCACACTGCATCGGTCACGCGGTTGAACTGATCCAACTGGGCAAGCAGGACGTGGTGTTTGCTGGCGGCGGCGAAGAGCTGTGCTGGGAAATGGCCTGTGAGTTCGATGCCATGGGGGCGCTGTCTACCAGCTACAATGACACCCCGGAAAAAGCTTCCCGTACCTATGACGCAGCGCGTGACGGTTTCGTTATCGCTGGCGGCGGCGGTATGGTTGTGGTTGAAGAACTGGAGCATGCTCTGGCTCGTGGCGCACATATCTATGCGGAAATCATCGGCTACGGCGCCACTTCTGACGGTGCCGACATGGTTGCGCCATCCGGTGAAGGCGCAGTGCGCTGTATGAAGATGGCAATGCAGGGCGTCGATACCCCGATCGACTACATGAACGTGCACGGCACGTCCACGCCAGTGGGCGATGTGAAAGAGCTGGGTGCCATTCGTGAAGTGTTCGGCGATAACACCCCGGCAATCTCTTCCACCAAAGCCATGACCGGCCACTCACTGGGTGCTGCGGGCGTGCAGGAAGCGATCTACAGCCTGTTGATGGTTGAGCACGGCTTTATTGCGCCAAGTATCAACATCGATAACCTCGATGAGAAGGCGGTGGGCATGAATATCGTGACCGAGCCAACCAAGCGTGAGCTGACCACCGTAATGTCCAACAGCTTCGGCTTTGGCGGCACCAACGCCACGCTGGTGATGCGCAAGCTGCAAAAGTAAGCTTCGCAGACACATGGCTAATAATCGGGTACGGCTTGCCGTGCCCGATTTTTTTGCAGGCTCAATCCCACCACATTTCCCCTCATCCTAACGTTATGAACCGCTCGGCCTGAGCACCAATCTCTGTTTTTTTAGTGAGAGTAGTTGACTGAAATCAAAGTATTTTCTGTTGGCAGGACTGTTCTTGATTTGCTTTGTCAGCGGATGTAAATCTGGTTCCTGCGGTGATTTTCTGCCGATATACTCGGCACAGTTAATTTCACCGGGATCGTTGCATGTCGGCTTTGGCGTCCATCTCTTTATCCATGCATCAGCTGCGCTTCGCCAAGAAGCGGGCCGGGGCGTGGCTATTGGCCGTCTGCTGGCTACTGCTAAACAGCCAACTGGCTATCGCCAGCCACGGTTGTAATCTGCAACTGACTGCGGCAGCGCCAACTGCGCAGCATATGATGCATAGGCAGGCAAGCGATACGCCAGCCCACTCAATGCAGGCCGAAGGGCCGCTGTGTGAAAAGCACTGTGTTCCCGACACGGCACAGCAGGATCATGGCAACCTGGTGTTGGCGGCGGTATTGCCTGCCAACAGTGAGCTGCTGGTGGCGGCTCCTCAGCCCCAGGCCCAGATTTCCCGCCTTGATTGGCAAACCCCTCCGATAGCAGGCCCTCCGGCAGAGATCGTCTTTTGCCGCTTCCGTGAATAGCCAAACCAACCGCTTTGCCGTCGAGAACGGCGACTCGTGTTGTTTATACCCGTCGTCTTTCAAGCTGCAGCGCTGTTACCTGCACTCGTTTATCCCGTCACTGACTGAAGTAAGTGCCAGGGGATGAACGAGCTGGTCGCCTGGCTGCAACTGGAAACTCATAGGGTATATGGTCTAATTTCTGTCCTGCGAATTTCAAGTTGCTGCTACCAACGCTGTAGCTTGAAAGGCGACGGGCTCATGGAGCTATCGTTATGCGTAATCTGATCACTGCCATTTTCATTTCTCTGTTTTTCTCTTCTTTCGTCTCCGCCGAGGAGATGCAACACCATCAACATGCCATGCCAAGCGCCACCGTCTATCACACCAAAGGCGTGGTAAAAGCCTGGGGTGAGCAGAAAGTCTCGCTGTCACACCCGGCTATTGCCGCGCTGAGCTGGCCTCCAATGACCATGAATTTCCTTCAGCCCCAACCGCCGTTGCCTGCACTGGCCGCTGGCACCAAGGTGGATTTCAGTTTCCGTCAGGTTGACGGTGGCTATCAACTGACCGCCATCAGCGCCAGCCAAGACTAACGGGGGCTTTATGTCCAGATTACTTTCTCACCCATTACGGGTGAGTTGGCTGCTGCTCGCCTGTTGGGCGGCTAACACGCAGGCGGCGGGCTTGACGCTGGAGCAATCGCTGGCAGCGGCGGAGCGCTATTCCGCCGAGCTTTCGGCCAATCAGCACCAGGTGAATGCCTTGCAAAGCATGGCGGATTCGGCGATGGAATTGCCCGATCCCAAGTTGAAGTTCGGCATCGAAAACGTTCCAGTGCAGGGCAGCAACGCCCGGCGTTTGACCCGCGAGGGAATGACAATGGAGCGGGTGGGCATCATGCAGGATTACGTCAGCAGCACCAAACGCCAGCGCAAGGCCGACACTCTGCGTGCCGAGGCAAGTAAAACCGAAGCGGGGAGTGCGACCATCCGCGCCCGCCTGCAGCAGCAAACGGCGCAGGCCTGGCTGGAACTGGCCTTAAGCCAACAGACGTTAAAAGATGCGCAGGCCTTGCTCAGTGAGAGTGAGCGTCAGATCGCGGCTCAACATGCCGGGGTTGCCAGCGGCAGTTCTCCTGCGGCTAACGTCATCGATGCACGTCTGACGCTGCTGAGCATGCAGGATCGGCTCAGTGAAGCGCAGCGTGATGTCGCCATCGCTCAGGCCCGCTTGACGCAGTTAACCGGGCAGCAGGTTAAAGGGATCCGCGGCTCGCTACCGCGCTTTGAACGCCTGCCTGCGGAAACGGGCATCTTGCAACAAGCCATCAGGCAGCACCCGGAAGTGGTGCAGGCCAGCCGTGAGGCCGATGTGGCCAAAGCCCGTTCGGCACAATCGGAAATCGCCGCCATCCCTGACGTGGGCGTTGAGGTGTATTACGGCAAACGAGCCGATGGTTACGAAGATATGGCAGGGGTGATGTTTACTGTCGATCTGCCGCTGTTCCGGGCGCAACGCCAGGATAAAAACTATGCCGCCGATGTTTCCCGCTCGATGGAGGCCAATGATCAACTGACGCTGCTGATCCGCGATCACCAGGCCCAGTTGGACACGTTGCTGGCACAGTATCAGGCCGCGCAGGCGCAGTGGGAGCGCCAGCAGCAACAGGCGATCCCGCTGCAACAGCAACGGGTAACGCTGCAACTGGCGCAATACCGCAGTGGCAAAAGCGATCTTTCCTCCGTACTGGAGGCTCGCCGGGCTTTGCTCGATAGCCGCCTGAGTGCCGGTAAAGCCGCGCGCGACCTGGCGCAGTTATGGGCCGCCATCCGTTATCTCTCCCCGCAGGAGACTGCATTATGAACATGCGTTTCAGCCTGACGCTGTTAGCTGCGCTATTAGGTGGCGCTATGGGCGGTTATTGGTTTGCCGTGAAACAACAACCTGCCGTCGCACAGACGGCGGACACCAGTGAACGGCAGGTGCTGTATTGGTACGATCCGATGGTGCCCGGCCAGCGGTTTGATAAACCGGGCAAGTCGCCTTTTATGGATATGGAACTGGTGCCGCGTTACGCGGATGAGCAGCAGGAGGATGGTGGCGTCACCATCAGCGCCCGCCAGCAGCAAAACCTTGGGGTACGCACGGCAGCCGCGCAACTGCGTGAACTGAATCTGCAACTGGATGCCTATGGCAGCGTGGCAACCGATGAACGAAGCGTGCAGGTGATTGCCGCACGGGCTAATGGGTTGGTGGAGACGCTGTTTGTCCGTGCCAGCCAGCAGCAGGTGAAAAAGGGAGAAGCGCTGGCGCAGCTGTGGATCCCGGACTGGAGTGCGGCACAGCAGGAATATCTGGCGATCCGCAAACTCGGTGACGGGGCATTAACCTCCGCCGCCCGTCAGCGATTGGCCCTGCAATTTATGCCGGAAGCCATCATCCGCCAGGTTGAGCGCAGTGGTAAACCCCAAACCCGCATTACTGTTACCGCCCCAGAGAACGGCTTTGTTAATAAGCTGGATGTGCGCGAAGGGATGCAGGTCACCGCTACGCAGGGCCTGTTTGAACTGGCAAGTCTCGATCCGGTGTGGATGGTGATTGATTACCCGCAGGCCCAGGCCGGTCTGTTGCAGGCAGGTGACGCGGTAGCGGCCAGTTCGGCCAGTTGGCCTGGGGAACGTTTTACCGGCGAGGTGAGTGAGCTGCTGCCGAATGTTGATCCGCTAACCCGCACTTTCAAAGCGCGCATCGTGCTGAAAAATCCACAGCAGCGCCTGAAACCGGGTATGTACCTGCAGGTGCAGCTGGCCCAGGCTGGCAGGGCCAGGCCGGTGCTGGCCATCCCGCAGGAGGCGTTGATCGACAGTGGCGATCGCAACCGGGTGCTGGTGGCAGAAGGTAACGGTCACTTTAGCCCGGTCGAGGTGGTGGCTGGCCTTTCGCAGAACGGCTGGGTAGAGATCAGACAGGGGCTGCAAGCCGGGCAGCAGGTGGTGACGTCCGGCCAGTTCCTGATTGATTCCGAAGCCAGTATGCGCAGTGCCTTGCCACAGCTGGCAGCAGAAGCGGGGGTAAAACAGTATCTCACTCAGGGCGTGGTAGAGGCGCTGGACGACAAAAGCGTGACGCTGACGCACGAACCGGTTCCTGAGTTGCAGTGGCCAGCGATGACCATGGATTTCACCTTGCCACCGGGCGGATTACCGGCAGGGATAAGCGTTGGCAGCAAGGTCACTTTCCACTTTAGCGTGGATGAAAATGGCTCACACATCAGCCAGATCATGCCGCAGGCCGCAGAACATGGAGGCCACCCATGATCGCCTCCGTGATCCGCTGGTCGATACGTAACCGCCTGCTGGTGTTACTGGCTTCGATCATGCTGGCGGGGTGGGGCATCTGGGCGTTGCAGAAGGCGCCGCTGGATGCGTTGCCCGATCTCTCCGATGTGCAGGTGATCGTGCGTGCCACTTACCCAGGCAAAGCACCGCAGGTGATCGAAGATCAGGTCACCTATCCACTGACCACCACCATGCTGACGGTGCCAGGGGCCAGCACGGTGCGTGGCTTCTCAATGTTTGGCGATGCCTATGTCTACATTCTGTTTGAAGATGGCACCGATCCATACTGGGCCCGCTCAAGGGTGTTGGAATCGCTCAGCCAGGTGCAATCCTCGTTGCCGCCGCAGGTGAAGGTGGCGCTGGGGCCGGATGCGACCGGTGTTGGCTGGGTTTACGAGTATGCGCTGGTAGATCGCTCTGGTAAGCACAGCCTGGCAGATCTGCGTGCCTTGCAGGATTGGACGCTCAAGTTTGAGTTGAAAACCGTCCCCAACGTAGCGGAAGTGGCTAGCGTTGGTGGCATGGTGCGTCAATATCAGGTGGTGCTGAACCCGCAGAGTATGCGGGCGCTGAATATCACCCATCAGCAGGTGGTGAGTGCCATTCAGGATGCCAACCAGGAAGGCGGCGGTTCGTTATTGGAGATGGGGGAAGCGGAGTATATGGTGCGCACCTCCGGCTATCTGAAGAAGCTGGCCGACTTCAATAACGTGGTGATCACCGCCCGGGAAGGCGTACCGATCCTGCTTTCACAGGTAGCGGAAATCCGCGAAGGGCCAGAAATCCGCCGTGGCATGGCAGAGCTGAACGGTGAAGGCGAAGTTGCCGGTGGCATTGTGGTGATGCGCTATGGCAAGAACGCGCTGGAAACCATCAATGCGTTGAAGATTAAACTGCAACAGCTCCAGCAAACTCTGCCGCCGGGAGTGGAGATTGTCCCGGTTTATGATCGCTCGCAACTGATTGAGCACGCCATTGATACCCTGTCATTCAAGCTGCTGGAAGAGTTTCTGGTGGTGGCGGTGGTGTGTGCATTGTTCCTGTCCCACTTCCGCTCGGCGCTGGTGGCGATAGTCACCTTGCCGCTGGGGATCCTGGGGGCCTTTGTGGTGATGCATTACCAGGGCGTGAATGCCAACATTATGTCGTTGGGGGGCATCGCTATCGCTATTGGCGCGATGGTGGATGCGGCGATCGTGATGATCGAAAACATGCACAAGGTGCTGGAGCAGTGGCGCCAGCGCCACCCCGGCCAACAGCCCACCTCTACAGATTACTGGCGCATTTCAGAGCAGGCGGCGGTTGAAGTTGGCCCGGCACTGTTTTGCAGCCTGCTGATCATTACGCTGTCGTTTATCCCGGTATTTTCCCTACAGGCGCAGGAAGGGCGGATGTTTGCGCCACTGGCATTTACCAAAACCTATGCCATGGCGGTCTCCGCCGGATTGGGGATCACGCTGGTGCCGGTGCTGATGGGGTATTTCATCCGTGGCCGCATTCCGGATGAACATGCCAACCCGCTCAACCGCTGGTTGATCCGTATGTATCAGCCGCTGCTGGCGGCGGTGCTGGCGCGCCCTAAAACCACTCTGGGGATTTCGGCCCTGCTGCTGGTGCTGACCCTGTTCCCACTCAGCCGTCTGGGCAGCGAGTTTATGCCGCCATTGGACGAGGGGGATCTGCTGTATATGCCTTCGACCTTGCCGGGGATTTCTGCCCGTGAGGCGGCCCGTTTGCTGCAACTGACTGACCGGTTGATCAAAACCGTGCCGGAGGTAGACACGGTATTCGGTAAAGCCGGGCGTGCGGAGACGGCGACCGATCCCGCGCCGCTGACCATGCTGGAAACCACCATCCGCTTCAAACCGCGTGAACAGTGGCGGCCAGGGATGACGATGGACAAGCTGGTGGCTGAGTTGGACAGCGTAGTTAACGTGCCAGGGATTGCCAATGTCTGGGTACCGCCGATCCGCAACCGGCTGGATATGCTGGCCACCGGCATCAAAAGCCCGGTCGGTATCAAGGTCAACGGCAGCAATATTGCCGATATCGAGCGTGCGGCCAGCCAGATCGAACAGGTGGTTAAACAGGTACCCGGTGTGACATCTGCCCTGGCGGAGCGCCTTGCCGGTGGGCGCTACGTGGATATTGATATCGATCGCCAGCGGGCGGCGCGTTATGGCGTTTCGGTGAAAGAACTGCAATCCATGGTCGCCACGTTGGTGGGAGGAGAGAACATTGGTGAGACGATTGAAGGGCGCGCACGTTACCCGATCAACGTTCGCTATCCACGCGAGATCCGTGATTCGGTGCAGAAGTTGCGTGAGTTGCCGGTACTGACCGCCGCAGGGGGCCAGGTGCCACTGGCAGAACTGGCGGATATCCGTATCACCGAAGGGCCACCGATGCTAAAAAGTGAGAATGCCCGGCTTTCTGATTGGATCTACGTCGATCTGCGCGGGCGCGATTTGAAATCGGCAGTGGAGGAGATGCAGCAAATGGTTGCTCAGCAGGTGAAACTGCCTGCCGGGGTGTCCGTCAGTTGGTCGGGGCAGTTTGAATATCTGGAACGCGCCAGCGCCCAGTTGAAGATCGTATTGCCGGTGACGTTGGGGATCATCTTCGTATTGCTGTTTGTCACTTTCAGCAGCGTGCGTGATGCGCTCCTGATTATGGCGACGCTGCCGTTTGCGTTGATCGGCGGGGTGTGGCTGCTGTATCTGCTCAATTACAACCTGTCGGTGGCGGGTGCCGTGGGGTTCATTGCTCTTGCCGGGGTGGCGGCCGAGTTTGGCGTCATTATGGTGCTGTATCTTAACCAGGCGCTGGCGAAACACCGGCAACCCGGCCAGCCGTTGAGCCATCAACAATTAATGGCGGCAATTAGCGAAGGTGCAGTGCTTCGTGTGCGGCCAAAGGTGATGACTGTGGCGACCATTATGGGGGTTACTGCCGATTATGTGGGGCGGGGGCGCGGGATCTGAAGTAATGCAGCGTATTGCCGCGCCTATGATTGGTGGTATGGTCAGTGCGCCATTGCTTTCGATGCTGGTGATCCCTGCGGTATATTCACTGCTGCATCGCAAGGATGAAAAGGAAGGCTAATCATTTTTTAACGGCTTCCCCTCTCCCTTGGGAAGAGGGGAAGCGCATTAATTACTTAACCAGAAAAGCTTTAAATTGCGGTGTCATCACGGCGATAAAACCGTTGTCGGTTTGGGTGATCAGATACACCGCCAGGTTTTTCTCCTCCGCCAGTTTCAGCGCTTTTTCGGCACCCAGCACCATCAGCCCGGTGTCCCAGCCATCAGCTTCCAAGGCCGTAGGGGCAATCACCGTGGCAGAAACCAGCTTATGGGTGATTGGCCGCCCGGTAGTGGGATCGATCACATGGGAATAATGCGGGCCATCCAGTTCGAAATAATTGCGGTAACTGCCAGCGGTGCTGACCCCATAGCCTTGCAAGTCAACCAACGCCTGTACCGCATTTTCCTTGTCAGTGGGTTTTTGAATGGCCACCCGCCAAGGCTTGTTATGGCCGTTAACGCCACGTGAAGAGACAGCGCCACCCACCGAAACCAGGTAGTTGGTAATACCTTTGCGTTCCATCAGTTGCACCAACTGATCCACGCCATAGCCCTCCCCCAGAGTGGAAAGATCCACATACAATTCTGGCAAATCTTTTTGTAGCCATTCCCCCCGGCTGTCGCTGAGCAATTTCAGATGCTGCAATCCGGTATTGGCGCGGGCCGCATCGATCTCCTGCTGGCTCGGGATTTTTGCGGCATGTTTATCCGGGCCGAACCCCCACAGATTAACCAGCGGGCCAACGGTGATATCCATCGCTCCGGCGGTATCACGACCAATGCGTTGGGCGGTGAGGATAATATCTGCCATACCGCGCGGGATGGGTTGTGGTTCACTGCTGTGGTTCTGGTTAAAACGCGATAACACCGAATGGGGGCGGTAAGTCGAGATATCGTCGTTGGCCTGCTCCATCAGCACATCAATTTCTTGCTGCAATTGTTGCTTGCTTTGCGAGATAGCGCCGCTGATCTTCACGCTGTAGTAGGTGCCCATGGTTTTGCCTTCAATATCGATCTGCGGGCGGGTTTCATTATCGTTGCAGCCAGCCAGCAGCATCAATGTGGTGATCAGTAACAACCCTTTGGCAATAAAATGAGCCATGGAAAATCCTTAGAAATAAAAACAGGCGCTACAAATAGAGCAAAGTACGCCAAATGAAAAGGGCTAATAGTTAACAAATGCTATTTTGCTGGCGTTAATTGAGAGCTTCAGCTAACGTCATTTGCCAGTATTCCTGGCTCAATTCAAGCCGTTATTGGTAATGAGAGTAATAACATGGGTTCAAATGCTGTAACCGGTCTGTTGAGGCCATTCCTGCATGACCGCTTTCTGCATATGCTGTTATTGATCGGCATGCTGTTGTTTGCCCTTGAGCCACAACCGCTGGGCGTTATTGCTGATTTTGTCGACTGGCGTACCATCATGACGCTATTGGGATTGATGCTGTTGACCAAGGGTGTCGAGGTGAGCGGCTATTTCGATTTTATTGGCCGCCAGATCATTAACACCTTACACAGCGAGCGCAGGTTGGCGCTGTTTCTGGTGTTTTCCGCCGCGTTGCTCTCATCGTTTCTCACTAATGATGTCGCGCTATTTATCGTAATACCGCTGACCATCACCCTGAAAAAGCTCTCTTCACTGCCGGTGGGGCGGTTGATTATTTTCCAGGCGCTGGCGGTTAACGCCGGCTCGTTACTGACGCCAATCGGTAACCCACAAAATATTCTGCTGTGGAGCAAGTCATCGCTGACGTTTCTGGAGTTTATCGGTCAGATGGCCCCCTTTGGGGCGGTGATGATGTTAAGCCTGTTGATTGTGACCTGGTTCAGTTTTCCGGCTCACGACATTATCAAAATGCCTAACACCCAGGCTTATCCCTATCAGATGCGTCTGCTGCTGAGCTGTGTAGTGCTGTATGTGGCATTTCTGATCTGCCTGGAGTTTGATATACCGCTATACGGTATGTTGCTGGTATTTGCCTGTTTTCTGCTATTGGCCCGGCAGGTCTTGCTGCAGATCGACTGGAGCTTGATCTTTGTCTTTCTCGCCATGTTTATCAATATCGGGCTGCTGACCGAATTACCGGCAGTCCAGCCGTTGCTGACCGGGATTGCTTCGCTGCCAGATAATAGCGTGTATGTGTTAGGTATCGGTTTGTCGCAGGTGATCAGCAACGTACCCGCCACGATTTTATTGCTCAACTATGTCCCCTCCAGCGCGATGGTGGCTTATGCGGTGAATGCGGGTGGCTTCGGGCTGGCGATAGGTTCATTGGCCAACCTGATTGCCTTGCGCATGGCGGGCGAGCGCATGATTTGGCTACGTTTCCATTACTATTCACTGCCGTTTCTGGCTTGGGCGGCGTTGGTTGGCTGGCTGTTATTGCGCTAATGCAACGGTGAAAAGGTGGGATGCTGTCTTCAGACGTTAAATGAACAGGAGTATCAGGATGGGCGTATCTTCATTGGTTTTGGCTTTTCCGCCAGCAGAGGCGGAGCAAAGTCTGGCGTATCTGGCAGCAAAACTGAGCTATTACACCGATTCTGCAGATCTGGCAGAAGATCTGCGCAACGGTATCCAGGACATTGTGGTGATCGATACCCGTGCTGAAGCCGGGTACGCTGCCGGACATATTCCGGGGGCGGTGAGTTTCCCCATCGCCTGATGAATGAAAGCAGCACCAGAGAGCTTGAACGTGACAAAGTCTATGTGACCTACTGCGACGGTATCGGCTGCAATGGCTCCACCCGGGGAGCTTATAAGCTGGCAAAACTGGGTTTCCGGGTTAAAGAGCTGATCGGCGGGTTAGATTTCTGGCAGCGCGATGGCCATCCACTGGCCATCGGCGAGGAAAGAGGTTCGATGCTGGGGCAGGAAAACACGCCGGAGTGCGGTTGTTAAAACAGCCACAGCAGCAGCAAGACCAGCGTGATAACCAGAGCAACCCATACCAGAGGTTTACTGAGCGTGGTCTGCAATGATTGCGGCAGGGCGGCAATCAGCGGATTGAGCAGCGGCGCAGGCTCCCGGTTTTCACCATAAAGTGGTGGCGCATGGCCAGCCTTGTCAAGACGGCGGGCGAACAACTGCTGGATAACATCGTTCAACTGCGCATGGGTCAAAGGGGTAGTGAGGCTGCCGTTAAAGCGCGTCTGGCAATAGTCGCCAAGCTGTTGCTGCTCTTGTTGGTCTGCCGGTTGTTTCAACACCGCCAGCAGGTTATGCAGGGTCGGCGCAGTTTGCGGACTGAGCGCTACTTTCACCTGCAGGAACTGGCTGAGTAACTGAAAATGGCGTGCAGGCAGGGGATCGTTGACTTTAACGCCGACCAGATCGAACAGTGCCTGCCAGATCTTGGCTGGGGTTTCACCGGTAGCCGCACTGAGTTTGGTCACCTGTTGCTGCAAATGCTGATGTTCGGCAGGCAGCAACGGGCGATCGCTGGTGGTGCTTTGCAGTGGGGGAGGAATGGTCAATGCGCCGGTCTGCAACAGGTTCAACACCTGCTGCAACTGTGGGTGGCTCAATTGGCTCAATACCGTGTGGCCAAACTGCTGGCGAATAAAATCGCTGACGGCCTGGCGATTGTTGCCCTGCGGTAATAGCTCGGTAAGCTGTTGCAGCAGTTGACGGCTGGCATGGCTCTGTTGCGCCACCGCCAGGCGGCCTTGCAGCAACTGTTCAGCCGGTTGGAAATGGCGTGCCAGGAGTTCGCTGTTATTTTCCGCTCCAAGCTCATGGCGTAGCGTGGCCCATATCTCTGCGGATTTGGCCGGGCTGAGCGCCATGATTTTTACGATCAGTTTTTCCAACTGGGTTCGCTGGGCCGGGGAGAGCGGCTGGTGGTCGGGGAGCGGATTTTTGCCCGTGGTCGGGGTGCTCTCGAGGGCGCTGGGAGCGCCTGGTCCACTCAAAGGTTGCATTTCACCAGTCCTTCGCTACGTAGAAAGTGGGCATACCCGGCGAAAAGCACAGGCTTAATCGCGCATGATACCTGTAATTTTGCGCCATCAATACCGCCTGCCAGACATTTCTTTACAGGCTAATCGTTGCTTATCCTGTTTGCGCCGCTAAGATAAGCGCAGATACGGTATTGGGGACGTGATGATCAATCGGCAGCGGATTGCAAAATGGTTTTTATACCTGGCTTGCCTGGTGATGCTGACCTGCATCACGCAGCGCATGGCGGGTTTGCATGCATTGCAACTGGCGCTTGGTTTGCCGAATGTCAGTTTCAGCCAACCTGCGGCCAGCGATGATGAACCGGAAAGCGCCTCCACCCCGTGTGAACTGAGTGCCAAATCGCTGCTGGCGGCTCCCCCCGTGATGTTTGAAACCGTGCTGTTTGGCCTGGGCATGCTGCTGGCGCTGCTGGCTCCGGTCATCGCTCCGCGCTTACGCTTTCCCCCTCTGCGAGTTGTTTCCCCGCCCACCCTGAGGGTGCATCTACGATTATGCGTTTTCCGTGAATGAGTTAATCCCGCGTCGAATTGGGTGATTAATTTTTTTATGGAGAAAAAACATGTTGAATTTCATCAGGCAGACCTTTGCTTGCCTGTTACTGCTGTGGCTTCCTGCTTCACAGGCCGCGGACAGCGGCTGGCTGCAAAGCCCGCAAAACGATCACGCTAAAATCAGGCTACGCGCCGACACCAGCAAAGGTGACGAAACCCGCGTGCTGTTAACTGTCGAGCTGGAAAAGGGCTGGAAAACCTATTGGCGCTCGCCGGGAGAAGGCGGCATTGCGCCAACTATCGTCTGGCAGGGCAACCCGCCACCGGTGGCTACCTGGTTCTGGCCGACACCGCAGCGTTTCGACGTTGCCGGCATTTCCACACAGGGCTATCACGACAAGGTGGCCCTGCCCATGGTGTTGAAAGGGGCGGCACGCCAATTGGCGGGGACGCTTACCTTATCTACCTGCAGTAACGTCTGCGTCCTGACCGACTATCCGTTCACGCTGGATCTCAGTTCTCCCAGCAATCCGCAGTTCAATCATGACTTTGCTCAGGCAATGGGGCAGGTGCCTATAGCCAGTGGGCTGGTGGATAGCATCCGTGCCGGTTATCACAATGGCGAGTTGCAGATCAGTGCCGAACGTACGGCGGGTTGGCAACAGCCGGAGTTGTTCTTTGATACGCTGGCGGGCGCCGATTTGGGCAAGCCCTCGGTCAAGCGCGACGGTGAACGCATGCAGGCACGCATCCCGGTCAGCGATGGTTGGGGTGACGCTGCCCCGGATCTGCGAGGCAAACAGTTGCGGCTGGTTGTCAGCGATGGTGGCCTGGCGCAGGAAACCACGCTGACCATCGGCGGGCCGCTCAACCTGCCTGCCGACTCAGGTTTCCCGTTATGGCAGGCGGTGCTGATGGCGTTGGCCGGGGGTTTTATTCTTAACCTGATGCCTTGTGTGTTGCCGGTGTTGGGGATGAAGCTAGGTTCCATTCTACAGGTTGAACAGCGCGATCGGCGCAGCGTGCGATGGCAGTTTCTGGCATCGTCATCAGGCATCGTTGTGTCGTTTATGGTTCTGGCCTTGCTGATGACGTTGCTGCGCCTGAGCAACCAGGCGCTAGGCTGGGGTATTCAGTTCCAGAACCCGTGGTTTATCGGCTTTATGGTGCTGGTGACGCTGTTGTTTAGCGCCAACCTGTTTGGTTTGTTCCACCTGCAACTCTCTTCCTCATTGAACACCAGGCTGGCTACCCACAATGGCCGGGGGCTCAGCGGCCATTTCTGGCAAGGGGCATTTGCCACGTTGTTGGCAACGCCTTGCTCGGCGCCTTTCCTGGGAACCGCCGTAGCGTTTGCGCTGGCCGCTTCATTGCCGGTGTTGTGGGCGATGTTTGTGGCGTTGGGAATTGGCATGAGTTTGCCATGGCTGCTGATCGCCGCCTGGCCAGCACTGGCCTTGCGCTTGCCGCGCCCGGGCCGCTGGATGAACAGCATGAGGCTGGTGTTGGGCCTGCTGATGCTGGTTTCTTCGCTTTGGCTGCTTAGCCTGATGACCAACCATATCGGCACGAAACCGACCCTGATCGTTGGGGCCATTCTGCTGGTAGGCCTGTTGCTGGCGCTATGGAAACAACGAGGGGGACGCACTGCGGGTATCGCTGCTGCCAGCGTGCTGCTGGTGGGGGGCTTGGCGTTACTGATAAGTTCGCTGACTGCCGACCAGTGGCGCAAACCCTTACATGACAATATCGCTTGGCAACCGCTCTCTGAGCAGGCAATCACGCAGGCGTTGGCGCAACATAAACGGGTCTTTGTCGATGTGACTGCCGATTGGTGCGTAACCTGCAAGGCTAATAAATTCAACGTATTGCTGCGTGATGACGTGCAAAAGGCCCTCAGTGCCGATGATGTGGTTGCACTGCGCGGCGATTGGAGCCGCCCGTCTGCGGAAATCTCTGCTTTCCTGCTGCGACGTGGCAGCGTAGCCGTCCCCTTCAACCAGATTTATGGCCCCGGCACCCCAGACGGCGAGGTGTTGTCACCGCTGTTAACCCGTGAAGCGGTACTTAAAGCCCTGTCCGCAGCCAAAGGAAACGAACAATGAAAAAGTTATTAATCTTACTGATGCTGATAGTTACCCCCGTTTGGGCCGCCGCCCCGTTTACCGCTGAGCAGGAAGCCCGCATAAAAGAGATTATCCGCGAAACCCTGGTGTCTAACCCGGATATTCTGGCACAAGCCGTCGACGCCTGGCAGCAGCAGACCTCTGGCCAGCAAATTGGCCAGGCGATCAAACAGAACAGTAAAATCCTGTTCGAAGACCCGGCCAGCCCTAGGTTAGGGGCCAGGAATGCCAAGCTGACGCTGGTGAGCTTCACGGATTACAACTGTCCTTACTGCAAGCAGTTTGATCCGCTGCTTGAGAAGGTAGTCCAGCAATATCCGGACGTCGCCGTGGTGGTGAAACTGCTGCCGTTCCGGGGGAAAGCTCTGTCAGTTCCGCACGCGTGGCTCTCACCACCTGGGAACAGCACCCGGATCAGTTCTGGCCGCTGCATCAACGCCTGATGGCTAAAAAGGGCAACCATGACAATGCCAGCATTGCCGCCGCTCAGGATAAAACCGGAGTCAAACAGGTCGCTCCCAGCGAACAGAGTATGACCACGCTGCGTACTAATATGATGTTAGCGGAACAGTTTGGTGTGCAGGGGACACCGGCAACCCTGATCGGCGATCAGATGCTGCCAGGGGCGGTATCCTATGACGATCTGGACGCGGTGGTGAAGCAACAGCTGGCAAAGGTAAAAAATGGCTAGATTGAAGCGCTGGGCGCGCGAGCTGTCGGTTTTGCTGTTGATCTTGCTGGCAGCAACCTTTGTCATGGATTGGTGGCGAGCACCGCAGGCACCGGCTGCTTTCAGCCAGCAGATGCTGGAGCTCCTGGATGGGGAGCCGGTATCGCTGGCACAGCTCAGCCAGGATAAACCTCTGCTGGTCTATTTCTGGGCGAGCTGGTGTGGCGTATGCCGTTTCACCACGCCTTACGTTGCCAGACTGGCCGCCAATGGTGGCAATGTGCTGACCGTGGCGCTGCGCTCGGGTAATAACCAGCAGGTCGAGCAGTGGCTGGCGCATAAAAAGCTGCGGTTGCCGGTAGTTAACGATGAGCGGGGCGCACTTGCGGCGCAGTGGCAGATTGGCGTAACCCCGACCATTGTAGTGATCGCCAAAGGAGAGGTGGTACAGAGTACCACCGGCTGGACCAGCTATTGGGGGATGAAGCTACGGCTCTGGTGGGCCAGCCTTTACCTCTTCTGACGTGAAGTTGCCGCGTTATCGGCGGTGAGAGTGAGCCCCTGTCGCTTACCGGAGTAGGCGCCAGGGGATTAATCCTCTTGCCGTCTGGCTGTGCCGTACCAGGATGGATAAATACCGCAGGCGCAGGGATGCGCTTGAGCGGTCAACGCCGATGACTTTGGGTATCACTCGCAGTCACTTCTACAATCGCCCGGCATAGCCGGGCGATCCCTTCTTCAATCAGCTCCGGCGTATTGGCGGCAAAATTCAGCCGCAGGCCGTGCGCTCCCCGATGTTCATCGGCATAAAAGCATTCGCCCCGGGCAAAGGTGACACCCTGCTGCCAGGCGGCTGGCATCAAGGCTGCGGTGCTGAGCGTTGCTGGTAATTGCAGCCAGATAAACAACCCGCCCTCGGGCGTCTCAAATTGGCAATCCGGCGGCAGGTGCTGGTGTAATGCCGCCACCATGGCATCGCGGTGCTGGCGATAAACCCTTCCCGCCCGGCGTAGCTGTTTGTCGTAGCGGCCAACGGTAACAAAAGCGTCCAGTGCGCGCTGGATCAGGCTGGAACTGGTGAGGCTATCGACATGTTTGCGCCTGGAGAGGCGCAAATAGTGCTCGCTGTCGGCTACCAGGTAGCCGATGCGCATGCTGGGCAGCAACATTTTGGAAAAGGTGCTGGCATAGATCACCGTGCCTGCCGGGGCCATCGCGCGCAGCGAAGGCAGACTTTTGCCGTTGTAACGCAGATCGCCTACAAAATCATCCTCCAGGATGGTCACGCCTGCCTGCTGTGCCAAAGCCAGCAAGCGGCGGCGGCGGGCCTCGCTCATACAACGCCCGGTGGGATTGTTGAAATTGGGAATGGTGTAGATCATTTTCGGTTGATGCCGTGCAAGCAATTCCGGCAGCAGGTCTACACACATTCCGTAGCGATCACTGGGAACCGCGACGATGTTGATCTGGTACAGGCGTAGCAGCCCCAATGCTTCGGCATAGGTGGGCTCTTCGACAATCACCGTATCGCCCGGCTGCAGCAGCGTTTGGAAAATCAGACTGATGGCATGCTGTGAACCGTTGGTGATCAGCACCTGCTCGGCACGGGTGGGGATGCCTTGCGCAGTCAGGATGCGCCCCAGGGTGTCGCGCAACGGGTAGTAACCGCAATAATCACCGTAGCTGAAAGCTTCTTCCGCATGACGGCTGAGGATTGACAGCAGAATTTTGCGAAACTCCTCCAGAGGGAACACCTTGGGGCTGCCGACACCGGCGGCAAAATTGATGGTGTGCTCGGGGAGCGGAATATCCGGGTAACCGTCCAGCCGCGACGTGATGGTGGTGAAGCGGTCGGCAGGAAAGGGGGCGTTGGATTGTGGCCGAAGCTGTGCGGGTACGGGTTGCTGGTGGCGTACATAGGCACCGCTGCCCCGGCGCTGTTGCAGAAACCCTTTGGCCGTCAGTTCGGCGTAGGCATTTTCCACCGTCAGGCGGCTGACAGAAAGTTCCGCCGCCAGGCTGCGCGTTGAAGGTAATTTGTCGCCATCGGCAAAAGCGCCTGCGAGGATGGCACGGCGCAGTGCCTCCTCGATTTGCAGATAGAGAGGAATGTCCTGTTGGCGATCCAACGGAATATGCATGGAATTGGCCTGCTCACAGAGTTAGGTTTTCACTTTACCCCATGATAGCGGGGTGTTGCATGAATAAAAGTGGCCTGCATAACATCGGGGGAAAGTGGCTATGGTGGCAAAATCTGGCCTTGTTAGAATCGCCGTCAGACTATTTGGCTACGGGATTCTGAGGGCATCATGTCATTACCATCTGGAACGGTCGTTGCCAGCACAGGCATTTTACAAGGCAGTAGCCAGGGCTATGTGATCGCCATTCTCAGCGCGATACTGCTGGCATTTACCGCCATCATTATCCGGGCCTTGACCGAGTATTATCACCTGCCAACCTTCGTATTGGCCTTTTGGCGTGCGGCTCTGGTGGCCTTGGTGCTGTTACCGTTGCTGCTGTTGTTCAAACCAGAATGGGCCAGCCTGCGCAGGGAGCAGGTGGCGTTTTATGCCGGATACGGCTTGCTACTGGCGCTGTTTAACGGCCTGTGGACGCTGTCGGTAGCGCTGAATGGCGCTTCGGTGGCCACCATTCTGACCTATTGCTCGGTCGGTTTTACCGTTTTCCTCGGTTGGGTGATGTATAGCGAGCGCCTGAGCCTGCGTGAACTGCTGGTGATTGTGATCAGCCTGGGTGGCTGTTTCCTGGTCAGTAACGGTGACAGCATGGGCAATAGCCGCTTTGATATGCTGGGGCTGCTGGTCGGCATGCTCTCCGGCATCGGCTACACCCTTTATACCCTCGGCGGGCGCATTGCCACCGAGCGGCGCTACCCGGTGTGGAACACCATTTTGTACGTGTTTGGTTTTTCTGCCGTATACCAATGGCTGTTTAACTCCCTACTGGCGTTTTTCCCTATACAGGCATTTCAGGGGATGACCGGCAGCCTGTGGTTCCTTTCGCAGGGGGTCCAAGGCATTCAGTGGAGTGGTTGGTTGCTGTTGCTGACGTTGGCCGCCGGACCTACGCTGTTGGGCTTTGGCCTGTACAACATTAGCCTGAAAACCCTGCCGCTGGCCGTCGCCAACCTGATCCTGTCGTTGGAATTGGTGTTTACGGCGGTGGTTGCCTACTTCTTGCTGGGGGAGAATATGAATCAGCTACAACTGCTGGGCAGTGCGCTGGTGATGGGCGGGGTCCTGATGCTGAGAAAAACCACTTAGGCTTGGCTTTTGCTGTGGGTTTGTTACCCTGTGCGCCGAAATAAAAGGTGGAAGCAATGGCGATCAATATACGGTTAAAACGAGCGGTTATCGCTTGATCGGGCAGTGTTTTTTGAACGGAAAATACTGCCACAGACAATACGTTCCGTGGCTCTTACAGTGAATAAGGTATGTGCCATGACAGATAAACACTGGTCAAAAACAGAATTACTCCACCAGACGGTGACCAACCCCAATATTCTGGTTAAAGGAACCCACAGCTATTACAGCCATTGCTGGGATGAAGGTTTTGAACGTTCCGTGGTGCGTTACTTGCATGGCGATGCGGTTAGCCAACAGTGGCAACCCTTGGGGAAAGTAGACCAATTGCGGATTGGCGATTATGTCTGCATCGCCGCCGAAGTGGTGATCCTGATGGGCGGCAACCATACGCACCGCATCGATTGGTTGAGTTTGTATGCCTTTATGGAAAGCATTCAGGCCGCCTATCAGCCGAAAGGGGATACCTACCTTGGCGATGGCTGCTGGATAGGGATGCGGGCAATGCTGATGCCGGGGGTGAAAATTGGTGAAGGGGCGATAGTTGCTGCCGGTAGCGTAGTGACTGCGGATGTTGAGCCTTATGCTATCGTCGGCGGCAACCCGGCGCGGATAATTAAACGGCGGTTCACTCCAGAAACGATCGCGCGTTTGCTTAGGTTGCAGATTTATGATCTACCTGCCGAGGCGTTTGCCGGTATTCAACCTTTACTGACCAACGATGACATTGCGGCTCTGGAGCAGGCTATTGCAATGATGCGTTAATCATAAACCGGGTGGGATAACCCCACCCGGTTTCACCTGTGCGTGTTTTCTTTGTTGATACCGGGATGTGACAAAATTACTTGAAATTCTCAATAGTCAGATATGGATGATGCTTCAGCGTTATTTTTATCTCAACGCTATCTTTAATAAAGCCAGCAGACTTTTCGACAGTAAAATTACTAAAACTGATTACCTGTTCTTTTTCACTCCTTGCAGCGTGAAATACCCAGGTTACGCGGATCTATACCGTGGAAAACCACCTCTTCTGGAGGTGGTCTGTTATCACTTGTTTTCTGTTGCCTCCACGGTAATGCGGCGGCGTTTGCGAAGTTTACGCAGCAACGGCGGCAACACCAGCACGGCAACCGCCAGCACCAGCAGGCACTGTGCGATGCTGCTGCTCCATAGGATACTGAACTCCCCGTTGCTGATAGACAGCGCTCTACGCAGGTTCTGCTCCAGCATCTCCCCCAACACAAAACCCAGGATCAACGGTGACATCGGGAAGTGCATTTTCCGCAGGATGTAGCCAAATACCCCCAGCCCGACCATCAACATTAAATCGAAGGTAGTGCTGTGAACTGCATAAACCCCCACGGCGGAGACGGCGGCAATCGCTGGGACCAGGAACCACAGCGGCACGGTCAACATGCGGGTGAACAGGCCGATCAACGGGATGTTCATGATCAACAGCATCACGTTGGCGATCAGCAACGCGGCAATCAGCCCCCAGACGATATCCGGCTGCTCGGTAAACATCGCCGGGCCAGGCGTGATGTTATACAGCGTCAAGGCCCCCATCATTACCGCAGTGGTCCCCGAACCCGGCACCCCTAACGTCAGCATCGGAATAAACGAACCGCAGGCCGAAGCGTTATTGGCGGCCTCCGGTGCGGCAACGCCCCGGATATCCCCTTTACCAAAGGATTCGCTGTTGCCGCTGATCCGTTTCTCGGTCATATAGGTCAGCGCGCTGGCGATGGTTGCACCGGCACCCGGTAAAATCCCCACAAAAAAACCGACGAATGATGAACGCAGGGTTGGGCCAACGCACTCGGCGGCCTCTTTGCGGTTGAACAGCATGCGGCCGGTTTTGCGGATCAACTTCTGGCCCCCGCTGGTGCTTTCCAGCATCAGCAGGATCTCACTGACCGAGAACAGGCCAATCACCACCACGATAAACTGGATACCGTCGGAGAGATGTACGCTGTCG
Source organism: Serratia sp. L9 (assembly GCF_050632285.1). Taxonomy (NCBI): domain Bacteria; kingdom Pseudomonadati; phylum Pseudomonadota; class Gammaproteobacteria; order Enterobacterales; family Yersiniaceae; genus Serratia; species Serratia sp. L9. Next base: position 2,868,379 of record NZ_CP192591.1, read on the forward strand.
AAGGTAAAACGGTAAACACCGGTATTGGCATCGACCCCCACCGTAGCCAACCCCAGGCCGATCAAGGCGGCTAACAGGGATTTTACGGGGTTTTGGCTCATCATGCTGCCAAGGCAGGCGATGGCGAACACCATCAGCGCGAAGTATTCTGCCGGGCCAAACGCCAGTGACCAGCGGGCCAGCATCGGGGCGAACAGAATAATGCCGATAATGGCAATCAGCGAGCCAGTAAAGGAACTGACTGCGGAGATTGACAGCGCAACTCCGGCACGCCCTTGCTGGGCCATCGGATAGCCATCCAACGCAGTCATGATCGCGGCGGCATCCCCCGGAACGTTAAGCAGGATTGAGGAGATACGTCCGCCGTATTCACAGCCGATATAGACTGTAGCCAGCAGGATCAGTGCAGATTCGGCGGGTAATTTCAGGGCGAAAGCCAGCGGTAGCAAGATTGCTACGCCGTTGATCGGGCCCAGGCCGGGCAGCAGCCCGACGATGGTGCCTACGAAGCAGCCGATCAGGGCGATCATCAGGTTCTGCGGCACCAGCGCCACCTCGAACCCTTGAGATAAATACATCCAGGTTTCCATTATCGCCCCCGTTAGCTCAGCCAAACGCCGAGTGGCAGTGTGACATCAAGTAAATAGTCAAAGGCGTAAAACAGCGCAACGCCCATCACCAGACCCGAGACTGAAGCTGCCAGGATACTTGCCTGGAACAGCAGACCAATGCTGAACGTCAACAGGGCGGTAGCCAGCGGGAAGCCAAGCCACTCAAATCCCCAGGCGTACAGCACCAGCGTGATCACCAATACCAGCAGGCGTTGCAGCACTTTTCGATGTGGCCATTCGATCAACTGTGGCCGACGCAACAGCAGCAATGCGGCACACAGGGCCATCAGGCTCAGAATGGTCAGTGGAAAGGGGCGTGGCCCCAACGGTTCGTAGCTGTACTCGCTCTGGATGCCCCAGCCGATAAACAGGCCGCCGAGGCACAGCAGTAGCCATAAGCCAGCAAAAATACGATCGCTCATGTAAGCCCCTGGGTTATTTGGCCAGACCGAACGCTTTTGCCTGCTCGCGGTACTGAGTCACCTGGTTTTTCACATAGGCATCCAGTTCTTTTCCGCTCAGGTTAAATTCAAACAGGCCGCGCAGGTCACGCTGGTGTTTGAACTCATCGCTCGCCATCATGGTTTTGAAGGTGTCGATCCACCATTGATACTCTGCTTCGCTCACTTTAGGGCCAACGTAGAAGCCACGGATGATCGGCCAGACCAGATTGAAGCCCTGTTCTTTGGCGGTGGGTACGCTGGCAAGTTCGCCCGGCAGGCGCTCTTCGGCATACACGGCCAATACCCGCAGCTTGTCGCCTTTCAGATACGGCACCATCTCGCTCAGATCGCCGGACACCGCCTGAATGTGGTTGCCCAGCAGCGCAGTAACCGGCTCACCGCCGCCCTCAAACGCTACGTAGCGCATTTTGTGAGGATCGACGCCGACTTCACGGGCCAGCAAGGCGGTTTTCATCCAATCCTGGCTACCAATGGAGGCCCCGGCACCAAATACCACGCTGTTAGGATCCTTTTGGAAGGCGTCCATCAGGTCTTTCAGCGTTTTGTAAGGCGAGTCGGAACGGACCGCAATCATGCCGTAATCGGTACCGACTGCCGCCAGCCATTTCACATCATCCACGTTGTAGCGGCCAAATTTGCCTTGCGACAGATTGAGCAATGACCCCCCGAGAACGCGACTACGGTGCCAAATTCGGCTGGCCGCTGGGCGACGATGGCGTTATAGGCCACGGCACCCACGCCGCCGGGCATATAGGTAACACGCATCGGTTTGTCGATGGCGTTGGTTTCTTGCAGGGAAACCTGGATCAGTTTGCAGGTGAGATCGAAGCCGCCACCGGGTTTGGCCGGGGCGATACATTCGGTGCGGCCTGGTGCATCTATGGCAAATGCCTGGTTGGCGGCGAGCAGCAGGGCGGTTGCGGTAAGCGTACGGGTAATTATTTTTTTCATGGCCTTCCCCATCGATTTTATTTCAGTTTGTGAGACCCTCCGCTGACAAGGGGTTGCTGAATTGTTAAAACAACAACCTTTCATTTACCTTTCAGTGCGTGGGAAAGTTTACAGGATGTGATATGCGTCTCTTGTTAGTGGAAGATCACCCCGAGTTATCTCATTGGTTACAAAAAGCGCTTACCGGGCTGGGGTTTGCCGTGGATATCGCGATAGATGGCCTGGCGGCGGATCATCTGTTATTAAACGAAAAATATGCTTTGGTGTTGCTGGACGTGGCGTTGCCACGGTTGAATGGCCTGGAACTGTTGGCCCGTTTGCGCAAGCGGGGGCAGACGTTGCCGGTGCTGCTGCTGACAGCACGAACGGACGTGGCCGATCGGGTGAAGGGGCTGAATCTGGGGGCTGATGATTACCTCACTAAACCTTTTGAACTCGACGAGCTGGAGGCCCGTATCCGGGCTCTGCTGCGCCGCAGCGTCGGCATTACGCAACAGGCGCTGGAATACGGTGCGCTGACCTACCATGACGAAGGCTATTTCCAGTTGGAGGGCAAACCACTGCAACTGACGCCGCGTGAACTTGCGGTGCTGACAACGCTTATCCATCGTCGTGGTCGCCCGGTGGCCAAACAGCAGCTCTTTGAGCAGGTGTTTACGCTGTCTGATGAGGCAAACCCGGAAAGCATCGAGCTTTACGTCCATCGTGTACGCAAGAAACTGCAGGGCAGCAATGTGGCAATCATCACGCTGCGTGGCCTGGGTTACAGCCTGGAATTATGCAATGAAGTGGTTTAAGGCTCCGCGATCATTGTTTTATCAGTTGCTGCTGTTCTTTGGCTTGCCGCTGTTGGCGCTGGGAGGGATCTCGATCTACACCCACTATTTCAGCGCCATGAGTGCGGCCACGTTGGCCTACGATCGCACCTTACTGGCTTCGGCGCGCACGGTGGCAGAAAGGCTGGTGGTGCGCAATCAGCGCTTGGAGGTGGACGTACCTTACGTGGTGCTGGACAGCTTTGAACGTAATATGAACGATCGGCTGTATTATCAGGTGATCTCCCCGGAGGGGAAAAATATCTCAGGCTATAGCGATCTGCCTGCAATGCCGCCCTATATTCCTCGCTCCAATCTCTACCCGGCGTTGGTGCATTTTTATGATGCGCATTACCGGGGCCACCCGATTCGTGTGGCAGCGCTGTTTCAGCCGGTCAATGAGGCTGGCGTAATGGGGATGGCGACTATTCTGGTGGCGGAGACGCTGGAGTCACGCCGTTATTTGGCGCGGCAGATGCTGCTGGCGGCACTGCTCAGCCAGGGCACCGTGGTGGTTCTGACGCTGGTTTTGGCTTTTATCCTGCTGAAAAAACTGCTCAAACCGCTGCGCAAGCTCTCCGGTATGATGCTGCGACGCGATCCGGGGGAGTTAACGCCGCTGCCGATGGTATTGCCCTGGTCTGAAATGCAGCCGCTGCTGCTGGCATTCAACCGTTATATCGAACGGCTGCGGTTGATGGTGGCACGCCAGGAACGTTTCAGCGCCGATGCCTCTCATCAACTGCGAACGCCGTTGACGGTACTGAAAACCCAGGTCGGGGTGGCGCTGGCCAGCGATCGACCAGAGCAATGGCGTGAAAGCCTGGAAGGGATGAGCACCACATTGGACAGCACCGTGGCGTTAACCGACCGCCTTTTGTATCTTTCGCGACTGAAGGCGCATGAGCATAATGCCGATCGTAAACTGCAGCCGGTTAATCTGGCTCAGGTGTTACGGGATGCCTGTTTTTCGCGTTTGCCTCAGGCGCGCAGCAAGCAGATCGATCTTGGCTATGAAGGAGTGGGGGTTTGCTGGGTGTCCGGTGAGGGGCTGCTGCTGGCCGAGCTTTGTGCCAATCTGCTGGATAACGCCCTGAAATATACGCCCCGAGGCGGGGTGGTAACCGCGCGTTTGCTTATGACGGCGGAGCTGGGGTTGCTGGAAATCGAAGACAGCGGGCCTGGTATTGCTCAGGAGCTGGCGGTGGCCGCGCTGCAACCGTTTCGCCGGTTAGATAACGTGGGCGAACAGCCCGGCGCGGGCCTGGGGCTGGCGCTGGTGAAAGATATCTCTGCCTATCATGGCACCCGCCCGGAGTTGCTGAATGCCTGCGAGTTGGGTGGGTTGCTGGTGCGGGTGCGTTTTAAGCTGCTTGCTTGACAATAAGGCGATGAAAGGGAGACGCTCTCCCTCACCCTGATCTCCCCCAAGGGGAGAGTAGAGTGAGGGGGAGATATCGCTGGATTATGACTCTTTACACGCAGCTGGCGCAGGCTCAACCGCTGTTCTTCGCCCCAATGGCGTGCGCAGACGCTGTGAAAGAATCACCCCCAACAGGGTAATGCCACCGCCAATCAGGTGGTAACTCTGCAAGTGTTCATGCAGGAACAGCACGGCAATGATTGCCGTAAATACCGGCGCCAGGTTCATAAAGATTGAGGCGGTATTGGCTCCTAGGCGCATAACCCCGAGGATCCACAGGAAAGGGGCGAGGATAGAGGCAGGAATACCGGCAAACAGCACCAGCGGGATGTTCTGGCTATTAAGCTGCACATCGGGTGCCATCAGGAAGTTAGGTAGCAACAAAGCCACACCAAATACAATCTGCACATACAACGATTGCCAGTTAGGCAGTGCGATCGCCCAGCGCTTGGTCAGCACGCCGTACAAGGCATAAGACGCCGAAGCGCCAAACATCATCAGCTCGCCTTTGCCGATACCGTGCTGCAATAACAGCCCCGGTTGCCCGGCACTGACCAGCCATACCAGCCCGCCAAGAGACAAAATGCTGCCCAATGCAATGCCAACGGTCGGGGCCACACGCAGAACGACAATGCTGATCAGAACCGTCAGTAGTGGGATCAGGGAGTTGAGGATCCCCATAAACAGCGCGCTGACGCTGTGGGCGGCGTAATAGGCCAGGCTCTGGTAAAGCACCATGCCCAGCAGGCCCAGGATCATCAGTTTCCACCAATTGGCGCGCACGGTTGGCCAGTTGCGGATCACGCCCGGTAGCGCGAACGGGGTCAGGACGATCAGCGCCAGTAGCCAGCGATAAAACGAGATGGCGGCAGGATCGATGGCGGTGGCCGAAACTTTACTGACCACGGCGTTAATCGACCAGATCAGAACTGCCAGCAGAGGGAAAAGTGCGTTCATGATAATTATTCTCAACAACTTATTACAGATGGCTAGTCTACCTGTGTCCGGTTTATTATATATAGTGATAATCAGACAGCATTTCGCGAATTCAAGACAACTTTCTATGGCTGAAACCCGTAATTATCCCACTGACGATGTCGCTGCACCGCGCACGCTGTTTTTTCGCTGCGAAGAGACCAACGCGGATACCGAGTATCTGCCGCATAGCCATGACTGGGGGCAACTGATTTGTGTCAAAACCGGGGTGATCGCCCTGAATATTGCCGGCCAGCGATTTCTGGCTCCGCCAGAATTTGCCGTCTGGTTGCCCACCGGTATGGAGCATTCCAGCCATAACCGTAAACCGGCGTTGTTCCGTACCATTAATATCGCCAAATCATTATGCGCAGGCTTGCCGGAAGAGGCTTGCCTGGTCAATGTGTCAGCGGTGTTTAATGCCATTGTTGAAGACTGCCTGGCGCGCAAGATGCTGGAACCGCACACCGAAGAGGATCTGCGTTTGTGCCGGGTGTTGATCGACCAACTGCGTATCTCACCGATCCAGCAGACTTATTTGCCGACTTCGCAAGATAAATTCCTGGGGCCGGTATTGCAGGCGCTGGAGCGATGCCCTTCAGATAACACTTCACTGGCGGTTTGGGCCGGGCGGGTGTACACCACAGAAAGAACCCTGTCGCGCCGTTGCCAGCAGGAACTGGGGATGTCTTTCAGTGAATGGCGGCAGCGCCTGCGTTTTTGCATGCGCTTTCTTTGCTGGAGCAAGGTAAAACCGTGCAGGATGTAGCGCTCGATGTAGGCTACAGCTCAGCTTCGGCGTTTATTGTGATGTTTCAGCAGATTGCTGGCACCACGCCCGAACGCTTTCGCCGGGTATGACGCGATCATCAACTGGTCCAGTAGACGTCAAACCGAACGCTCACATCGCCACTCCACATACCTTCAGGCAGGGTGCTGAAGTCGGTCACGGCGGTCGTGCCATCCATCGTCGCGCCAATGATGCTGAAATCGAACTGGTCCTGCGCGCTGTTGCGGCCAGGCTGCTTGTCATCCTTGGATAGCGACTTCAGATTGCCGCGTGCAATGTTGGCTGGGGTATCGATCATGACGGTTTCAGCAGTTTTTGTTACCTTGGCGCCATGATACTTAACCCCCACTTCCAGGGTCGAACCGGGGGATCCAACTGCGTCAGCGTATTGGTGACCAGCTTGGAGGTCAGTTTAAAGTCGGTTGGGGTTTCTCCGCCTTCGATAGCGACATTGAACAGGCCTTGCTGGCTGTTGAAGCTCTTAGTGCCTTTGGCATAGTGGAAATACAGGCTGCCAACTGGCGTAATCACCAGCTTGCTTCTTGTGTCTTTCACCGCAGTTGCGGACCAGGTGGCTAATGCTTGTGCAGTGTTCTCTTCGGCATGGGCGCTGCCCACTGCTGTGAATATTGAAATCATCAATAGAGCAACTTTCACTTTTTTCATGGAAAACGCCTTTGATTTTCGATTTTTCGTTCGTTAAATATGGCACGCTCTGTTATTTCTGCTGGCTCAGGTATAACCAGATAACGTCGGGAGCCAGGAGTTAACGCCAGGAACTGTTGCCGTGCTTTATGCTTTATCGGAGAAATGGCAACAAAACTTAGGGGAAAATAATCATTTGTGATGTGCCAGCAGATCGCAGGCACCAGGCCAGAACGTTTTCGCGGTGTAAAACAACGTTGGGTTTCAGGCCAGTCGGTGGCAAACTATTTTGCAGATATAGCATACTTATGGCCTATGAATTTCAAGTCGCAGCCGGGCAACTGGCCACAGCTTGCAAGGCGGCGGGCATATCCTCGGAGAGTAACGTGAAAATCCTGGTTGATGAAAACATGCCCTATGCGGTGGAACTATTTAGCCGTCTGGGTGAAGTACAGGCCGTTCCTGGCCGCCCAATTCCACGCGATGCGCTGGCCGATGCTGACGCGCTGATGGTGCGTTCCGTGACCAAAGTGAATCAGGAACTGTTAGCGGGGACGGGGATCGGTTTTGTAGGCACCGCAACGGCGGGTACCGATCATGTCGATGAAGGGTGGCTGCAACAGGCCGGTATTGGTTTTTCTGCCGCGCCCGGTTGTAACGCCATTGCGGTGGTAGAGTACGTGTTTTCTGCATTACTGCTGTTGGCGGAACGTGACGGTTTCCATCTGCGTGATAAAACCGTGGGGATTATTGGCGTCGGCAACGTCGGCTCCCGTCTTGATGCGCGCTTGAAGGCCTTGGGTGTTCGCACGCTTTTGTGCGATCCACCGCGTGCCGATCGGGGTGATGCCGGGGAGTTCTGGCCACTGGAGAAGCTGGTGGCGGAAGCGGACGTACTGACTTTCCATACGCCGTTAAACAAAAGCGGCCCGTATAAATCACTGCATCTGGCCAACGCAGAGCTATTGGAAGCCTTGCCAGACGACCGTATCCTGATCAATGCCTGCCGTGGCGCAGTGGTAAATAACGCCGCGCTGCTTAAGGTCCTGGAACAAGGGAAAAGGTTGAGTACGGTGCTGGACGTATGGGAGCCGGAGCCAGACCTTTGCGTGCCGTTGCTGGATCTGGTGGATATCGGCACCGCCCATATCGCCGGTTATACGCTGGAAGGTAAAGCGCGCGGCACCACGCAGGTGTTTGAAGCCTTTGCCCAACATCTCGGGCAGCCGCAAAAGATCGAGCTGGCCTCACTGCTGCCTGTGCCGGAGTTCAGTGAAATCCGCATCAATGGGCCGCTGGATGAAGGCCGATTAAAACGATTGATGCACTTGGTGTATGATGTGCGCCGCGATGATGCGCCATTACGTCAGGTCGCCGGGCGACCGGGAGAGTTTGATCGTCTGCGCAAGCATTATCAGGAACGTCGTGAATGGTCTTCGCTACGGGTGCAGTGTGATAACAGCACCAGCGCGGAGCTACTCCACAAACTGGGCTTCTGCGTTCTGTAAACGTAAGGTTGCCTTAAGCAATCGCTGCTATAAACCTAAAGTCATTGGCGTTGGCCGCTCTTGCGCATTCATGCGTGCGCGGCATATGTACATCCTGGTACGACGCAGCCAGACGGCAACAGAAGTAACCCTCGGCGCTTACCAAGGTAAGTGATTGGGGGTCGCTCCCGCCGCCAGCAACGCGGCAACTTCAAGTAATAAGGTATAGTGAGCGGCACAGTTTATCGGGCGGTGAGTGCAGCGCCCGTCTGCATTTGAATGAAATACTCTGGAGAAACCCCAATGTCTGACGGCTGGAATATCGCTCTTCTCGGTGCCACTGGCGCAGTAGGTGAAGCGTTACTGGATTTGTTGCAGGAACGTCAATTCCCGGTGGGTGAGCTCTTTCCTCTGGCCAGTGAACGCAGCGCTGGAGCGACGGTGCGGTTTAACGGCAAATCTCTGTTAGTGCAGAATGCACAGGAATTTGATTGGTCTCAGGCGCAATTAGCCTTCTTTGTTGCGGGTACCGAGGCCGCAGCCCGCTATGCGGAAGATGCCGGCAATATGGGGTGCCTGGTCATCGACACCAGCGGTCTGTTTGCCTTGGAACCTGACGTGCCGTTGGTGGTGCCTGGCGTCAATCCACAGGTGCTGGCGGATTACCGCAATCGTAATATTGTGGCGGTGGCCGACAGCATGGTGAGCCAGTTGTTAACGGCCATCAAACCCCTGACGGAGCAGGCAGGGCTCTCCCGCTTGCACGTCACTACCCTGATGTCGGTTTCGGCACGCGGCAAAGTGGCGGTGGATGATCTGGCTGGCCAAAGTGCGCGTTTGCTGAACGGCATTCCTGCCGAAGCGGGCGTGTTTGCCAAACAGTTGGCCTTTAACCTGTTACCGTTGATGACAGACGAGCAGGGCAGCGTGCGCGAAGAACGTCTGATCGTCGATCAGGTGCGTAAAGTGTTGCAGGACGAGGGGCTGCCGATCTCGGTAAGCTGCGTCCAGTCGCCGGTATTTTACGGTCACGCGCAGGTGGTGCATCTGGAGGCGTTACGCCCTATCGCCGCAGAAGAGGCGCGTAGCGAACTGGAGCAGGCAGAAGATATTCAACTGAGTGAAGAAGACGACTACCCGACTCAGGTAACGGAGGCTTCCGGCAGTGATATGCTGAGCATAGGCTGCTTGCGCAATGATTATGGCATTCCCGAAATGCTGCAGTTCTGGTCGGTCGCCGATAACGTGCGTTTTGGTGGCGCGCTGATGGCGATCGAAACCGCTGAACGCCTGTTGCAGGAGCAGATGTACTGATGTCCGAGGTGGATTTACCAACCCAGCCAACCATGAAAATTGCGCTGGGGATCGAGTATGACGGTAGCCGCTATTATGGCTGGCAGCGCCAGCAGGAAGTGGCCAGCGTGCAGGCTTGTCTGGAAAAGGCGCTGAGTAAGGTGGCAGATGCGCCAATCGGCGTACTCTGTGCCGGGCGTACCGATGCCGGGGTGCATGCTACTGGCCAGGTTGTGCATTTTGAAACCACCGCACGTCGTAAAGATGCCGCCTGGACGATGGGGGTCAATACCCATTTGCCACCGGATATTGCCGTGCGCTGGGTGAAAGAGGTGAGCAGCGATTTCCATGCTCGCTTTAGTGCTACCGCGCGGCGTTACCGATACATCATTTATAACCATCGCTATCGTCCGGCCGTATTGCAGCAAGGGGTGACCCATTTTTATCACCCGCTGGATGCCGATCGTATGCATCGCGCCGCACAGGCGTTGCTGGGGGAAAACGATTTCACCTCATTCCGTGCCGTGCAGTGCCAATCGCGCACGCCTTGGCGTAACGTTAAACACGTTAAGGTTTCGCGCCTTGGTGAATATATCGTGGTGGATATTAAGGCCAACGCTTTTGTCCACCACATGGTGCGCAATATCGTAGGCAGCCTGATGGAGATTGGCTGTGGCAATCAGGATGAGAACTGGATGGCCGAGCTGCTGGCGTTGAAAGATCGCAATCTGGCGGCCGCTACGGCGCGGGCAGAAGGGCTGTATCTGGTGGCCGTCGATTATCCGGAGCCGTTTGCATTACCCCGGCCTACGATGGGGCCGCTGTTTTTAGCTGACGATTAAACAGCCTTAACCTACCTATGGCAGATTAAGGCGTTATTCACTGGTGCAAGCGCCGGGTGGGTGAGACGCCCGGTCAAATGAGAGAGTTTATGGACATCATCAAGTTTCTGATTGATTTTATTCTGCATATTGATGTGCATCTGGCGGAGCTGGTCGCACAATATGGCATGTGGGTTTACGGTATTCTGTTCCTGATCCTGTTTTGCGAAACCGGGCTGGTGGTGACGCCGTTCCTGCCGGGGGATTCTCTGCTGTTTGTCGCCGGTGCGCTGGCTGCACTGCCTTCTAACGATCTCAATGTGCACACCATGGTTGCCTTGATGGTGGTTGCGGCAATCCTGGGGGATGCGGTGAACTATACTATTGGCCGGTTGTTCGGTGAAAAGCTGTTCAGTAATCCGGACTCCAAAATTTTCCGCCGTAGCTATCTGGATAAAACACATCAGTTTTATGAGAAACATGGAGGTAAAACCATTATTCTGGCGCGATTTGTGCCGATCGTACGTACCTTTGCGCCGTTCGTCGCCGGTATGGGGCATATGTCCTATCGTCACTTTGCTGCCTATAACGTGATTGGTGCGCTACTTTGGGTGCTGTTGTTCACTTATGCTGGCTACCTGTTTGGCGACTTGCCGATCGTGCAGGAAAACCTGAAACTATTGATTGTTGCGATTATCCTTGTTTCAATTCTGCCGGGCATTATTGAAATCTGGCGTCATAAGCGCGCGGCTGCCCGCCAGCAAAAACAGTAAAAACATCGCTTAACCAGTCGGTTCGACCAGTTTTTTGTCCACAGTATCGGGCCGATATGGTTTAATGAGCGACATTTATGGTCTGTTCCTGCGAACAACCCTGAAGCCAGCGCCCTCGTGGCGCGCTTGCCGAGCCTGGCTCGGGCATTTTCATTGGGTGTGTTTTCGGGGGGATTGTTAAAGCATGAACAGCGAACTGGCATCTGCCAGGTTCAAACAGAAAGGTCATCGATGAGCTGGATTGAACGAATTCTTAACAAAAGCAATGTTACTCAAACCCGTAAGGCGAGTATTCCTGAAGGGGTCTGGACCAAATGCGACAGCTGCGGCCAGGTTCTCTATCGCGCCGAGCTGGAGCGTAATCTTGAAGTCTGCCCCAAGTGCGATCATCACATGCGTATGTCAGCCCGTATGCGTTTGCATACTCTGCTGGACGAAGGCAGTGAGGTGGAGCTGGGCAGCGAGCTGGAGCCAAAAGACGTTCTGAAGTTCAAGGACTCCAAGAAGTATAAAGATCGTCTGGTTGCGGCACAGAAATCGACCGGCGAGAAAGACGCGCTGGTGGTGATGAAAGGGACGCTTTACGGTATGCCGATCGTCGCCGCCTCCTTCGAATTTGCCTTCATTGGTGGTTCGATGTCCTCTGTGGTTGGCGCTCGTTTTGTGCGTGCGGTCGAACAGGCACTGGAAGATAATTGCCCGCTGGTCTGCTTCTCCGCCAGTGGCGGTGCGCGTATGCAAGAAGCGCTGATGTCATTGATGCAGATGGCGAAAACCAGCGCGGCGTTGGCCAAGTTGCAAGAGCGTGGTTTGCCGTACATTTCCGTGCTGACCGACCCGACCATGGGCGGGGTTTCTGCCAGTTTGGCGATGCTGGGTGATATCAACATTGGCGAGCCAAAAGCCCTGATCGGCTTTGCTGGCCCACGTGTTATCGAGCAAACCGTGCGTGAAAAACTGCCGCCGGGCTTCCAGCGCAGTGAGTTCCTGATTGAAAAAGGGGCGATCGACATGATCGTCCGCCGGCCAGAGATGCGCCAGACCCTGGCCAGCATCCTGTCCAAGCTGACCAACCAGCCGCAGCCGCATTTTGATGAAGCTGCGCCGGTGAGCGCTCAGGAAAATCAGGCCGAAGCCTGAGGCACAGACCGAGACCCGGTGCAGGCGCAAACCCGCACCGGGTTCAGCTATCATTTTGTGGCTAAGTGACCGCTGAAAGAGCATCGCCTTTGACCCTGGTGAGGTGGTGCACCTTACGGATTTTGAACCCAAAGTCAGTGATGGGACTCATGCAAAACCACCAAATTCCCCAAGCCACGTCGCCTTTGAGTTCGTGGCTTTACTATCTGGAACGTCTGCATAGCCAGGCGATCGAACTTGGCCTGGAGCGTGTGCAGCACGTTGCGGCGCATCTTGACCTACTCACTCCTGCCCCCACGGTATTTACCGTTGCCGGTACCAACGGCAAGGGCACCACTTGCCGCACGCTGGAAGCTATTCTGATGGCCGCCGGGCTGCGGGTGGGTGTTTACAGTTCCCCTCATCTGGTGCGTTACACCGAGCGTGTCCGTATTCATGGCGAAGAGCTTAGCGACGCTGAGCATAGCCGTTCCTTCGCCGTTATCGAAGCGGGGCGCGGGGAAACCTCTTTAACCTATTTCGAATTTGGTACCCTGTCGGCGTTACAGCTGTTTAAACAGGCTAAACTCGACGTAGTGATCCTTGAAGTCGGATTGGGGGGCGTCTCGATGCCACCAATATTGTCGCGCCTGACGTTGCCGTGGTGACCAGTATTGCTCTGGATCACACCGACTGGTTAGGCAACGATCGCGAAAGCATTGGCCGTGAAAAGGCGGGGATCTTCCGTGGCGGCAAACCGGCAGTGGTCGGTGAACCTGATATGCCGGCAAGCATTCAGCAGGTGGCAGAGGAACTGGGTGCTCAACTGTACCGCCGTGGTGAAGCCTGGGCATTCAGCGAGCAGGGCGAACGTTGGCAATGGGAAGCCGATGGCACCCGCCTGACAGATTTGCCGATGCCCAACGTGCCTTTGGCGAACGCGGCAACGGCTTTAGCCGCTTTGCACTATTCGGCATTGGAAATTGACGAGAAGGCAATTTTCACCGGCTTGCAGCAGGCAACGTTGCCCGGACGTTTTCAGACGGTTCAGCAGGACCCCTTGCTGATCCTGGATGTGGCGCACAATCCCCATGCGGCGGCCTATCTGGCGGAGCGGCTGGCTAAATTGCCACGCAAGGGTGGCAAGGTGCGCGCCGTGGTGGGGATGTTATCGGACAAAGACATTGCCGGTACGCTGTCTTGCCTGAGTCAGCAGGTGGATGAATGGTATTGTGCCCCACTGGAAGGCCCACGTGGTGCCAGCGCTGAGCTTTTAGCACAGCATTTAACGGAACCCCGGCAGTTTGCCGATGTCGAAACTGCCTGGCATCAGGCGATGCAGGACGCAGATATTCAAGATATTGTGATCGTCTGTGGTTCGTTCCACACCGTTGCACATGTGATGACGGCGTTAGACGAGAGGCGGGGAGTGTGAGTGGCAAGTAAATTTCAGAATCGACTGGTTGGAACCGTGATTTTAGTCGCCTTGGGAGTCATTATTCTCCCTGGGCTGCTGGACGGGAAAAAGAAACATTATGAGGATGAGTTCGCAGCGATCCCCTTGGTGCCAAAACCGGGCGATGCCCATGAAACCGACCTGATACCGCCGGCCAGCCAGCCGTTGCCATCACAGCCACCTGAGGGGGCCGGGGCATTGGTGGAGCAGCAGGCCGCTACTGCGGCAGCCACACAGCAGGCGGCTAATCAAACTGCGCAGCCGCCGCAGGTTGTTGCGCCGCCACCGATTGAAACCAAACCGGTTCAACCCCTAAACCTAAGCCGGTAGACGTTAAACCGGCAGAAGTGAAGCCAAAGCCGGTGCCACCACCGAAGCCGGAAGTGAAACCAGAACCGAAGCCAGAACCGAAACCGGCGGCGGAAGAAAAAGCACCCGCAGGGCAGGCTTTTGTCGTGCAACTGGGGGCGTTGAAGAATGCCGCCAAGGTTAGCGAGATTGTCGCTTCGCTGCGCTTGTCGGGTTACCGGGCCTATACCGTGCCATCAACGCCGGTTCAGGGCGAAATCACCCGGATCTACGTTGGTCCGGACGCGTCGAAGCAGAAACTGCAGGCGTCGCTGTCTGAACTGAATGCCATCAGCGGATTGAGTGGGCAGGTGAAAGCTTACAGCGCGCGTTGATAGGTCCCGCCGTGGCGGAACGAGATGATCCCCTCTCCCCTGGGAGAGGGGCAGGGTGAGCGGGCATTGCGCAGGGAGTGCAGAATAAATACCACTAAAACTGTGCCTTTCAGGGGCCATATGACCTATGTAGGCGCGGCGATTAAGAATTTTTTTATCGCCGTTTTTTATTTGTTACGTGGTGGGAAATCCGCTACGCAAACGTTTTCTTTTTCTGTTAGAATTCGCCGCGAATTGGATGCAAGGGCGATTCATCATTGGAATAGTTCATGGTCTGGATTGATTACGTCATTTTAGCGTTGATTGGATTTTCGGCTCTGGTGAGCCTGATCCGAGGTTTTGTTCGCGAAGCATTGTCACTCGTGACATGGGGATGTGCGTTCTTTGTTGCCAGCCATTTCTACCCTTACCTTGCAGCCTACTTCACGCGTTTTGAAGATGAGCTGGTGCGGAACGGCATTGCGATTGCCATTTTATTTATCGCAACGCTGATTGTAGGCGCTATCGTTAACTATGTGATTGGGTCATTGGTAGAGAAAACCGGATTATCGGGCACCGATCGGGTGTTGGGTGTGTGTTTTGGCGCACTGCGCGGCGTGTTGATCGTGGCGGCGATTCTGTTCTTCCTGGATACCTTTACCACCCTGTCACAAAGTGCGGATTGGAAACAGTCACAGCTGATCCCCCAGTTCAGTTACATCATCAGGTGGTTCTTTGACTACCTGCAGAGCACGTCGAGTTTCTTACCAACCCAATTACCGGGGCGGTAGCAGCGGCTTAGAGGAAAAGACAACATGTGCGGTATTGTCGGTATCGCCGGTTTCATGCCGGTTAACCAGTCGATTTATGATGCGCTGATGGTGCTTCAGCATCGTGGGCAGGATGCCGCTGGCATCGTTACGATTGATGCTCATAACGGGTTCCGCTTGCGTAAGGCAAACGGCCTGGTGAAGGATGTGTTTGAAGCACGCCACATGCAGCGTTTGCAAGGCAACATGGGTATCGGCCATGTGCGTTACCCGACGGCTGGCAGCTCCAGTGCTTCAGAAGCTCAACCTTTTTATGTCAATTCACCGTTTGGCCTCACTCTGGCCCACAACGGCAACCTGACCAACGCTCATGAGCTGCGCCAAAAGCTGTTTGAAAGCGGCCGCCGTCATGTCAACACCACCTCCGATTCCGAGATCCTGCTAAACGTGCTGGCCACCGAGCTTGACCGTTTCCAACATTATCCGCTGGAATCAGATAATATTTTCACCGCGGTTGCGGCGATGCATCAGCAACTGCGCGGTGCTTACGCCTGTGTGGCGATGATTATCGGCCACGGCCTGGTGGCGTTCCGCGATCCGAACGGTATCCGTCCGCTGGTGATCGGCAAGCGTGAGCTGGGGGATGGCCGCTGTGAATACATGGTGGCCTCTGAAAGCGTGGCGCTGGATACACTGGGCTTTGAGTTCCTGCGTGACGTTGCGCCGGGTGAAGCGGTGTATATCACCGAAAAAGGCCAACTGTTTACCCGCCAGTGCGCCGAGAATCCAAAAAACAATCCGTGCCTGTTCGAATATGTCTATTTTGCCCGTCCTGACTCCTTTATGGACAAGATTTCTGTCTACAGCGCCCGCGTGCGTATGGGGCAGAAGCTGGGGGAGAAGATTGCCCGCGAATGGGAAGATCTGGATATCGACGTGGTGATCCCAATCCCGGAAACCTCTTGTGATATCGCGCTGGAAATTGCGCGCATTCTGGATAAGCCGTATCGCCAGGGGTTCGTTAAGAACCGCTACGTTGGCCGTACCTTTATCATGCCGGGCCAGCAGGCTCGCCGCCAGTCGGTACGCCGCAAGCTGAACGCCAACCGGGCCGAGTTCCGCGACAAGAACGTGCTGTTGGTGGATGACTCTATCGTCCGTGGCACCACTTCCGAGCAGATCGTGGAGATGGCACGTGACGCAGGGGCAAAACGGGTTTACCTGGCTTCCGCCGCCCCGGAAATCCGCTTCCCTAACGTGTATGGCATTGATATGCCGAGTGCGACCGAACTGATTGCCCATGGCCGTGAAGTGGATGAAATCCGCCAGTTGATCGGTGCTGATGGCCTGATTTTCCAGAATTTGGACGATCTGATCGAAGCCGTGCGTGAAGAGAACCCGGATATCGCCCAGTTTGAATGTTCAGTGTTCAACGGTATTTACGTGACCAAAGACGTAGATCAGAGCTATCTGGAGTACCTGGAAGCCCTGCGCAATGATGACGCCAAGGCGTTACGCGGCCAATCCGAGGTCGAGAATCTGGAAATGCATAACGAGGGATAATCCCCTCACTAAAAGGGTGCACCGTGGTGTTCGCAGCGGTGCATCCTTTCCCTTCGTTTTTCTCTCTAAGTTGCTGCCAACTCTGCCCTGCTTCAGCTATTCTAACCGGATATCCCCAGGCAGAGGCCAGCTTTATGAAAAGACTCATTATCGGTATTTCCGGCGCCAGCGGCGCAATCTACGGCGTGCGTTTGCTGCAGGTATTGCGTGGCGTTGAGGATGTGGAAACTCACCTGGTGATGAGTAATGCGGCGCGGCAGACGCTGGCGCTGGAGACCTCGCTGAGCCTGCGCGATGTACAGACGCTGGCCGATGTGGTCTATGACGCACGTGATATTGCTGCCAGCATCTCCTCCGGCTCTTTCAAAACCACGGGTATGGTTATTTTACCCTGTTCAATCAAAACGTTATCTGGCATCGTCAATAGTTACAGCGATGGGCTACTGACCCGTGCCGCTGATGTGGTGCTTAAAGAGCGCCGGCCACTGGTGCTCTGTGTCCGTGAAACACCGTTACACCTTGGGCATTTGCGGTTAATGACGCAGGCGGCGGAACTGGGGGCGATGATTATGCCGCCGGTACCTGCTTTCTACCATCGTCCGCAAACTATTGACGACATTATCAATCAGACCGTAAATCGGGTAATCGACCAGTTTGATATCGAACTTCCAGAAGACTTGTTCACGCGCTGGCAAGGTGCCAATTAACAGTTTTAAGCGTTAATTTATACATTTGTGCAACATCGCACTGATTTAGTGCGATTCATGCACCATAATGATCCCACTTTCTCCCTGCATCCGTGGTTTGATCCTGCGGGTTTAGCAGCGGGAAGCCTGAGTTGGCCGAACATTTTGCCGTTATCGTCCCAGATAACTCTTTTGTGTAGAGCGTGGCCGTTCCCCGCGCTCTGTAACGACAAAGTGGCACGATTACTGCTAATTCAGTCAGTGATGAAAGTAGTGCCCGTAGTGGCATCGGAAAATATTCATTTGAGGGTAATTATGAAAAAGCTCGTTAAGGTTCTTCCTTTGGTCTTGGCTTTGGGCGCAGTCAGCAGCGCATTTGCCGCATTGCCAACCACGCTTAAAATTGGCACCGATCCCACCTATGCGCCTTTTGAATCCAAAAACGCGCAGGGTGAGCTGGTCGGGTTTGATATCGATCTGGCCAAAGAGCTGTGCAAACGCATAAATACCCAATGTACTTTCGTGGAAAGCGATTTTGACGCGCTGATCCCTTCCCTGAAAGCGAAGAAAATCGACGCTATCATCTCTTCACTCTCCATCACCGAAAAACGCCAGCAGGAGATTGCCTTTACGGACAAACTCTATGCGGCCAATGCCCGCCTGATTGCACCAAAAGGTTCGAAGCTGTTGCCTGATGTCGAATCGCTGAAGGGCAAAAGCGTCGGCGTGCTACAAGGGACAACTCAGGAAGCCTATGCCAACGCCATGTGGCAGCCGAAAGGGGTGACCGTGGTTCCTTATCAGAACCAGGATCTGGTGTATGCCGATCTGGCATCCGGGCGTATTGATGTGGCTTTCCAGGATGAAGTGGCGGGCAGCGACGGTTTCCTGAAACAGCCTCCGGGCAAGGATTACGCTTTTGCCGGTGAATCGGTGAAAGATGATAAATTCTTCGGCGTGGGGACCGGTATGGGCCTGCGCAAGGATGAAACCGAGTTGAAAGCGGCGTTAGATAAAGCCTTTGCCGAAATGCGTAAAGACGGGACTTACGACAAATTCGCGAAAAAATACTTCGACTTTGACGTCTACGGCGGCTAATCCCCGCTCGTAACATGCTGTGGCTGCGGGTCCGGCCTGCCGGGCCCGTGCGAACCTCAATACGGTGTCACGACGTAGGGGCGCAGCCTGCTGCACCTGGTGGTTCGGGATCCAATGACGACAGGATGAAGTAAATGCTGCAAGGCTATTCCCAACTGATATTTGAGGGAGCTCTGGTGACGCTTGAGCTGGCCCTCAGTTCCGTTCTGCTGGCGGTAGTGATTGGTTTGATCGGCGCCGGCGGTAAACTCTCACCAAACCCCTCATCTCAACAATATTCGGCGCTTATACCACCTTGATCCGTGGGGTGCCGGATCTGGTATTGATGCTGTTGATCTTCTACGGCCTGCAGATTGCCCTGAACAGTTTCACGGAGTTGGTCGGTATTTCTCAGATTGATATCGATCCCCTGAGTGCTGGCATTATCACACTGGCTTTTATCTATGGAGCCTATTTCACGGAAACCTTCCGTGGTGCCTACCTGGCGGTACCCCGCGGGCAGATCGAAGCGGCCACCGCATTCGGTTTCTCCAATGGGCAGATTTTCCGCCGCATTCTTTTCCCGGCCATGATGCGTTTTGCTTTACCTGGCATCGGCAATAACTGGCAGGTGATCCTCAAGGCAACGGCGCTGGTGTCGATCCTTGGCTTGAACGATCTGGTAAAGGCCACGCAGCTTGCGGGGAAGGGCACTTACCAGCCATTCTTTTATGCCATTGTTGCTGGCGCGGTCTATCTGGTTTTCACCACCCTTTCCAACGGCGTGTTGCTGTGGCTTGAGCGGCGTTATTCACTGGGCGTCAAAAGGGCCGATCTATGATTGATATTTTGCATCAGTACTGGCAACAATTGCTGTGGAGTGACGGGTATCGCTTTACCGGCGTGGCTGTCACGCTGTGGCTGCTGATTACATCGGTGGTGATGGGCGGTTTACTGGCGATCCCGATGGCGGTAGCGCGGGTATCGTCTTTGCGCTGGTTACGCTTCCCGGTATGGCTGTATACCTATGTGTTTCGTGGCACGCCGCTGTATGTACAATTGCTGGTGTTTTACTCCGGTATGTATAGCCTGGAGATTGTGCGCGGCACGGAGTTCCTTAATGCGTTCTTCCGCAGCGGGCTTAACTGTACCATTCTGGCATTGACGCTCAACACCTGCGCCTATACCACAGAGATTTTCGCCGGTGCGATTCGCTCTGTACCTCATGGGGAAATTGAAGCGGCCAGAGCCTATGGGTTTTCACGTTTTAAAATGTATCGCTGCATTATTTTACCTTCGGCGCTGCGCACCGCACTACCGGCGTACAGTAACGAAGTTATCCTGATGCTGCATTCCACCGCGTTGGCCTTTACGGCAACGGTGCCGGACTTGTTGAAGATTGCCCGTGATATCAACGCTGCGACCTATCAACCTTTCTATGCCTTCGGTATCGCAGCGGTGTTGTATCTGATTATCTCCTATGTGTTGATCAGCCTGTTCCGTAAGGCCGAAAAACGCTGGATGGCTCACGTAACTCATCGATGAATGACGGGAATAAATCATGCCTGACAATAAATTAGCCGTCACCGAACTGCACAAGCGCTATGGCGATCATGAGGTGCTGAAAGGGGTTTCCCTGGCAGCCAATGCGGGCGATGTGATCAGTATTATCGGTTCTTCCGGTTCCGGGAAAAGTACCTTTCTGCGCTGTATTAATTTCCTGGAAAAGCCGAGCGAAGGGTCGATTAGCCTGAATAATGAAGATATCCGCATGGTGCGCGATAAAGATGGCCAGCTAAAGGTAGCTGACAGGAAACAGCTGCAGCTTTTGCGCACCCGCCTGACGATGGTGTTCCAGCATTTCAACCTGTGGAGCCATATGACGGTACTGGAGAATGTCATGGAAGCCCCGATTCAGGTGTTGGGCCTGAGCAAGGCCGAGGCGCGTGAACGTGCGGTGCGCTACCTGGAAAAGGTGGGTATTGACGAACGTGCCCGTATCAAATACCCGGTGCACCTTTCCGGCGGGCAACAACAGCGCGTCTCAATTGCGCGGGCCTTGGCGATGGAGCCCGAAGTGCTGCTGTTCGATGAACCGACTTCGGCGCTCGATCCTGAACTGGTGGGTGAAGTATTGCGCATTATGCAAAAGCTGGCTGAAGAAGGGAAAACGATGGTGGTGGTGACGCATGAGATGGAGTTTGCGCGCCATGTTTCCAGCCACGTCATTTTCTTGCATCAGGGGTTGATCGAAGAGCAGGGGCCACCTGCAGACGTCTTTGGTCATCCAAAAAGCCCGCGTTTGCAGCAGTTCCTTTCCGGTACTCTTAAGTAGGTGTTTTCCCCTCACTCTCTCCTACAGGGAGAGGGTGAGGGGGTAACTCATGCCTGTTGATTGATCACATCGTCCAGCGCCTGTTCCAGCTCAAAGAATCGGAAAGTGAAACCCGCTTCCTCCAACCTTTTCGGTACGGCTCTTTGGCCCCCCAGCACCAGCACCGCGGCTTCCCCCATCAATAACCGCATGGCGAAGGCCGGAACACGTAAAAATGCAGGGCGATCCAGCACGTTGGCCAGCGTGGCGGTGAACTGCTCATTATGCACCGGGTAAGGCGCCACCATATTGAACGGGCCTTGCAGGGCAGGGTTGTCCAGCAGATAAATAATGCCGTTGACCATATCGTCAATGTGGATCCAGGGCAGATATTGACGCCCGTCCCCAATCGGCCCCCCAACGCCCAGGCGGAAAGGCGGGATCATTTTCGCTAACGCTCCCCCTTGGGAGACAGAACCACGCCGGTGCGCAACAGGCAAACCCGGGTATGGCTACTCTGAGCTTGCAGCGCCAGTTCCTCCCAGCGTTGGCAAAGGCGGTGGGTAAACTCATCGTGCGGGGATTCTTCTTCGGTAACTACCGCCTGGCCCTGGTCGCCATAATAACCGACCGCCGATCCCGAAATCAGCACTGAGGGCGGCGTACTGCTGGCATTGATAAGCTCTGCCAGTCGTGCGGTCAGTTCCCAGCGGCTGCGACACAGGCGTTCTTTCTGTGCTTTGCTCCATCGCTTGTCAGCAATAGGTTCGCCCGCCAGGTTGATGACGGCATCGAAACCGTCCAGAGAACGTTGCGGGTCGAGAGAAGGCCAGTAGTGGACCGCTTCGCCAAATTTATCGCGTGCTTTAGCGACATCGCGGGTCAACAGCGTGAGTTCATGTGAAAGGTGCAGCAGCTGCCTTGTCAGGCTGCTGCCGATCAACCCTGTCGCGCCAGTTATCAGGACTTTCATGGTCGACCTCCCTGACAGGTTTAGGTGCTAGGCAATTCCCGGCGGTAGCTCATGGTCATAGAAACCGAATCGGCATAACGCAGGGCCAGCAATTTATCTATCTCTACTTCAGCATAGGTTACCCATGGATGTTGTTTCACGATTTCTAGCACATCCTGAGTTAATTTTTCCAGCAAAGCGAAGCGGTTATCTTCGATATGGCAAATTATCGCCTTGGTGATGGTGCGATAATTAAGAGCATCGGTAATGTCCTCACTGTTTCGTGCTTTATCCGCCGGATAATGGATGGTCACGTTAACCAGGATGTCTTGGCGATTATTGATTTCTTCTTCCTTGATACCGATGAAAGTGCGTAATCGCAGATTTTTAATACGGATAATGGCATCGGGTTGGTTGAATGACATCAGAGATTCTCCGGAGGTCTGAATGTTGGTATTCAGAATACACGGAAAGTAAAGAAAAGGTAATGTGGCCAGAAGGTTAAACAGAGCAACGCGGGGTAGCTCACAATCAGTTGAGCAGCAGCAGAGGGGTTAGCCAGGCGTAACCCGCACTCTGATTTCCATTTCAATAGGGAAGATTAAGCCTGCTCAGCCAGCTTGTAGGCTCGCTCAGTTGCCGGACGGTTACTGATGCGTTCAAACCAGTTACGCACTGCCGGATAATCCGCCAGGCTGATACGTTGACGAGGGTGGGAAACGACCCAGGGATAGGTTGCCATATCGGCGATGCTGTAGTGGTCACCCCCAGATAAGGATGCCTTTGCAGCTCGGCTTCGAGCACAGCATACAGGCGTTTGGTCTCCTGTTGGTAGCGTTCAATCGCATAAGGAACGGGGTGCGGGGCGTAGTGATTGAAGTGGTGGTTCTGCCCCAGCATTGGCCCAAACCCGGCCACTTGCCAGAATAACCATTGCAGGGTTGCTGCACGTTCACGCAGCCCTTTGCTTAAAAACTTGCCGGTTTTCTCTGCCAGATAAAGCAAAATCTCCCCTGATTCAAACAGAGCGATTGGCGCACCACCATCCACAGGTTGTTGATCGACAATCGCTGGGATTTTGTTATTGGGGGAAATGGCCAGAAATGCGGGTTTGAACTGATCGCCAGCACCGATATTTACGCGGTGGATACGGTAAGGTAAACCAACCTCCTCCAGAAGCAGGGTAATTTTGTGCCCATTGGGAGTTGGCGCGTAATACAGGTCAATCATATTGTAATACTCCTTATGAAACATAATGATAGAAGAGTATGAGGCCATCGGTGTCTTAGGGTCCATAAGACCATTCTTATGCTGTCCCTTGGCTTTATACACCAGCCAGGAGAGATTCGCCATCAGGGACAAATGCTGCTGAGACGATCACATGATGCAAAAGCAGAGTTATGGCTGAAGGTAGGCTGAGGAGCCGCTGACGCGGGGGCCTTCTACCAGAAAAGTGAAATCATAAATTTGATAAATCCTATGATGTAAACTATATATTAAATGAATATATTTACCATCGTCAGCTAAAAGGAAACGTTATATGAAAAAAACCATATTGGGTCTTTTTATCAGCACACTCGCCTTTAGCACATTCGCCGCAGAATTGATGCCAAAAGCAGACTTTGAAAAGGTGCAGGATCAATATGAAAAAGTGGGGAGTATTTCCACTTCCGGTGAAGTCTCCCAATCTGATGCTAAAGAGGAACTCTCTAAGAAGGCCGATGAGAAGGGCGGGGATATCTATGTTCTGACCTCGGCGAACACGGAAAATAAAATTTACGGCACAGCAGATGTGTACAAGAAAAAATAGTACCGTCATTGATTTATATCATGCCAGAAGCTGCCCCTTAGTTATTTACGGGGCGGTTTTTGTTTGTTTTATGCACAAACGTTTTTCTTGATTTATTTATCCTGGTCAGGTCGTTGCCGACGCTATGAAAGTTGAAAGTCCAACGCTCTTTTAGTATTGATTTTTTTCATGGCTTTATTTTTATAACTGTTAATGGTCTTGAGTCTTAGCTTGAGTTTGTTAGCTATTTCACTCGGTGATGCGCCATTATAAATTTCATTGATGACCACCAATTCTCTTCCCGTCAGGCATTGCTGGATACTGATACTCTCCTCGGCGTCTTCGTTATCGGGAGGGAAACTTTTTTGCAGCAAAGACAGGCGAGTAAACAACAGCAGGATATTCCCCACGCTGGTGTTTTTGTCTAAGGTGACAAAGTGGTTGTACATGTCTGGGTTGGTAAGACAAAGACTGTTTTCGTAGAACAGGATCACCCGGGCGTATAATACTCCCCGTTCCAAGGCCGAATAGAGTGTTGAACAGGCGCTGTAATAATTAATAAAGCCACAACTGCAATCCAGGATCAGTATGTCGCAGGCATTCTTTTTGAGTTTTTTTATTGTGCGACACTCGAAGCTATCTTTCTCGAAAGGTAACTCCTTCATAGAGATAGCTTTGTGAGCCAGCTCTTCGCAGCCAAGAAGCAGGAAGCGTAAACCCGCGCAAAAATACCTGTCATTACTTATCGTATAGATATCAAGATCAGCCATATTATCTATCCTCGTCAGAATATTACTGCCAGTGCATTGTTCATCATTCAAATCCCTGCTGGGGTGTTGAACGCATAGCCTTTCACCGGCTTTTTGAAAAACAGGTCATATTTCTTCTTTGCGCATTTGGCTGTAGCCGAACCCCTTGCTGGAGGCTTTGATTCTGCTTTTAACCTGGCAGGATTCTGGTCTGGGAGGGGGCAGGCGACATATTCGGCGTAAGTCATAATATTCACTCATTCCATTGATTTATCTTGATAAGTTAGTTTGATGATCATATCAGAGCCGATTTTAATGATCAATAAAATAGATCGATAAGATAAAACCTATCATTTTTAGTGATGAATTTGTGGTTTATTCCAATAAAATCAACCGATAAGCCAGATTGTGAGTTTTATATTATCATTTGTATTTTGTATGTATTATTTGGTGGGCATAATAAATATTAATTATTTATATTTTTTTTGATTCGAGAAGTACGGTGACGCATTTTAGGGGAGGGGCAAACAGTTGAGCCTAATAAAGGCATCGATTGGGAATGGGGATGGGAACGAGAAAGAGAAAGCCCCCGGCAGTATACACCGGGGGATGAGATTCAGCGTTATTTCAGGAAATCTTCACGCTGTGGAGTAAAGGTATCCAATAAGGTTCCTGCTTCCAGGCACACGCAGCCATGCACTACGTCAGGCTGCTTGTACAAGGTATCCCCGGCCCCAACTTCCTTGGTGACGCCATCAATGGTAAAACTGAAACGGCCAGAGAGCACATAGGTGAGTTGCTCGTGGGGATGGCTGTGCAGTGTGCCAATGGCACCTTGGCTGAAGTTAACCTCTACCGCCATCATGGTTCCACCATGGGCAAGAACACGCCTGGTAATACCGTTACCCAAATCTTCTAGCTCGCACTCTTTTTGATAGATAAACATGACTTTTCCTTAGGGAGTTTGGGTATTCAAGCAAATAGATTTTCCGGCAACCGTGCCAGATACAGTGCCGGTTCACCTTCATAATCTGAAGTAAACAGCACCTGCTGGTTGTCTGGGGTAAAGGACGGATGCGGGTGAGTGACCTGACGATCGCCGTTCAGCACTCGCCAGGAACTGTTGTGTGCGGCCAGGCGTGCCTGGCGTTTCTGTTTGGCATCAAATACGTAAAGCCAAGGGTCGTTCTCAATGGTATAGCCCTGAGCATCTTTGATATCTACCGGTGAGGCTGAACCGTCGCCGACCAGCAAACTCCCGTCGTGGTTGCTCATCAGATGCGAACAGGCTGGCATTGTCATCACAATCTCATCTTTGCCGCTTTCAGGATCGTAACGGCAGATATGGCGTTCTTGCTGGCCTTTTAAATAAGAGACATACATCAGGGCTGAACCGTCTGGCACCCAGAATTCATGGGTGCAACTCTCACCTTCGGCATGGGTTTTCACCTTGCGCATATTACTGCCATCTTCATTAATCAACCACATGCGCGCATCCACCAGATCGTGTGGCCCTTCATGGCAGAAGGCGACGCAGTTATCGTGATAAGGGCGATAAATAGGGTGACCCAGCCAGAGGTTATCCTGGTAGATCACCCGGGAGTCACCACTTTTCAGATCGACACGCAGCAGGCGGCAATGCGGATTTTTGGTAAAGAAGCTGTGGAAAATCTTCCAGTCGGTCAGCGGTTCCCAGTCTTTGCGACTGATTTCGATACCCACCAGGCTGGTGCATTCGCTGTTCGCGACCCAGGTGCCGTAGCCAACCCACTCTTCAGGGACTTGATAGATGGTTTGCTCATGGCAGTTACTGAGTTCCACCCGGCGCAGTTCACGTTCATTTTTCACATAGTAGAGGAAGCGATCGTCCGGCGATAAAAAACCACCGAAGGTATTGTCGCCTGCGCCTTCGGTCAGTTGAACGGCCTGTTGCTGTTGCAAGTCCAGCAGGTAGTAGTTGCGATTACCGTCAAACTCCCCGGCAAACAACAGCTTACTGCCGTCTGTGGTAAAGCATTTCTGATAGAAGTAATTCCGATGACACAGTACGTCTGGTGGCGTTAAGCGAGTGATCTGTGCGCCGGTACCGGCATCGGTTGTATGGTGGAAATTGAAATTGAGGACTGAACCTTTAGCCACAATGGCCTCCCTTAAGCTTAGCGATAAACCGTCCAGTGCGTGAACAGCTCATTAATTAATAAAACAGCGTTTCATAAATTTAGAAAAATCATATCAAAGTGAAGCTGAAGGCCAACCCAGACGAACGATTTATGCGACCTGCATCGCATAAATCGTTTATCTCTCCCGGTAAAGCGCAGGATAACCGTTTTGCTCATGGCTAGCCCTGGCGTAGCTGTTGCATCCTATGTAATCACTAAATGTAACCATCAAGTACTGCAACTGTAATCACCGGGATATAAATCGGAAAACCTTACTTTTTATGTGACCTTCATCACATCATTCTGCTCTACTAAAAAGTATAAAACAACATTCCTTTAAAAGTGAAATAGTGGTTCATTTTAATTACGAGAAAAGTAGATGACAACTAACAGCAGTATTCCTTTGGGCAATGGACGGAAGGTCACGCTTGGGCATCAGTTAGCGTATGGCGGAGGCAACCTGCTTGGTAGTGGTGCGCTGGCAATCAGTGGGGCCTGGTTGCTGTATTTTTATACGACCTTTTGTGGGCTGACGCTGCTGGAAGCGTCATTCATCTTCTCTGTTGCAAGTGTCATCGATGCGATCAGTAACCCGGTGATGGGGTATCTGACGGATAACTTTGGTAATACCTGGCTCGGCAAGCGTTTTGGTCGGCGGCGTTTCTTTGTGCTGATCGGCGCACCACTGATGGTGTTTTATCCACTGCTGTGGGTTGAGGGCTTTGGTTTTTGGTACTATCTCGCCACTTATGTGATTTTCGAGCTGATTTATACCTCGGTAATGGTGCCCTACGAGACGCTGGCGACCGAAATGACCGATGACTTTGCCGTGCGCTCCAAGCTGACTGGCTACAAAGCGATTTTTGGCAAGATGGCCAACTTCCTGGCGGCATTTATTCCTGGGCAATTTATCCTGATCTACGGTAAAGAGTCGGCGCAGCCTTTCCTGTACACCGGTATCACCTATGGCGTGATCCTGTTTATCGCGATCGGCACTCTCTATCTGTTCTCCTGGGAGCGCAAGGAAGAAGCGGTCGTGGTGGCGACGCATAAAAAGTCTCTGCTGGAAACGCTGGTTTCTCTGGCGCGGGATATGCAATCGACGTTCTACTTGCGAGTATTCCGTAAACATTTGGGTATGTATCTGTTCGGTTTTGGCGCGGAATGGCTGTTTGCTTCGGTATTTACCTATTTTGTTATCTTTGTATTGCAATACGATCCCGCCATTTTGGCTGGGCTAAATAGCCTCAACGCCATATTGCAATTAATCTCGACGGCTATCTTTATCGGCCTGTGCGTGAAAAAAGGCTTCAGTAAGCCTTATTGCTGGGCGCTCGGCATCGTTATGTTTGCCGTCTGCTGTTACTCCCTGCTGCATTTCTTTAATTTGCCAGCCCATATCGCTACGGCGGCGATTATCGGTATTACCGTGATTTTTGGCTTGGGTACGGGGGGGTCTATTATATCCCATGGACGGTCTACACCTTCCTGGCGGATGTGGATGAAGTCTTTACCGGACGCCGTCGTGAGGGCATTTACGCCGGGGCGATGACCTTCTCCGGCAAAATTATGCGTTCGATTATTGTCTTCACCATGGGGGCTATCCTCAGCTACTACGGTTTCCAATCGAAATCCCATACTCAACCGGAAACTGCGATCACCGCTATTTCCTGGGTGTTCTTTGCCGGTGTGATCCTGTTGGCGCTGATGGCGATTGTTTTCAGCAGCCAGATGACACTCAACCGCCAAACCCACCAGGTGGTGTTGTACGAAGTTGCCCGTATCAAGGCTGGCGGCAAACTCGGTGATATCAAGCCCGAAGTGCGTCTGGTGATTGAGAAACTGGTGGGGCTGCCCTATGAACAATGCTGGGGCAACAGCAAGATCTGCCAGAAAATGAATATTACTCCTGAAGTTCCAGCTACTTCTTATAAACCGGCCTAACAGGCCAGATCTCCCCAAAAACCACTGATAGGATCTTCTCGCTTAAGCTGCGGGAAGATCCACTCATGCTAAAAATAAGGAAAGGGAAATGAAGATCGTACCTCTGTCGCTATTTTGTGCCCTGGCCAGCCTCAGTTTTAACGGCAATGCGGCACCGCTGCCTGTTGCTGGTGAATTGGTTTGGCAGACAATGGCTTTTGGTCAGTCAACGGATGTTAATTTCGCTACCAACGTGTTGCCAGACAAGGTTGGCACTAACCATGCATTCCAGGCCGATGGCCAGCCTGTGACTGCGGGGCCGCTGAAGACGCCTTTCCACCTGGAAAGCCGGGGCGGCAAAATTGGTAATAGCCACGATGGGCTGACCTTCTACTACACGCGCATTCCAGCCAGTGCCAATGTGGTGCTGGAGGCGGACATTACTGTCGATCAGTTTGGCCCGGAAAACCAGGCGTTGCCGGCCGGACAGGAAGGTGCAGGGCTGCTGATCCGCGATATTCTGGGTAAGCCACGGTTGGAGAAAGTACAGCCGGGTTACGAGGAGTTCCCGGCAGCCGCCAATATGGTGATGAACGCCATTATGACGCAGGATAAAAAAGATCATCACCGGGTCAAAATGACGATGATCTCCCGCAATGGCGTGCTCAATTCCTGGGGTAACGCGGGGGTGGAGATCAAGCGTGAAGGTTACCAGCCAGAAGTCGATCTGCGTAAAACCCCAAGCTTCCGGCTCCGACTGGCCCGCACCGATCAGGGCTTTACGGCGGCTTATGCGCCTCAGGGTAGCGATAACTGGGTCAGTCACACTACGGGGGATCCACACCGGGTCACCCAACAGGATCCCGAGGGTTATTACGTCGGTTTCTTTGCTTCGCGTAATGCGCGCATCACCGTGGAGCAGGCCAGCCTGACGCTGAGTGACAGCCATCTGCCCCCGGCAAAAACCTTTGTCGCCAAAGCGCTGCCAACACAGATCGAAATTGGCTCAGCCACGCTGTCTGCTACCGATGAGTATATTTTTCAGTTACGCAGCAATAAGAAAGGCAAATTAACGCTGAGTAAAGACGGTGTAGTGATGGCTGCCGAACGGGCGGTACAGGCTGGTGAAATGCTGGCATTGAGGGTTCCGCTAACCAAGCCTGAAACCCAGTTGGATTACCGTTTCATCACTCAGGACGGCAAGACTTCAAATGACACAGTCCAAGTGCGCAAAGTGCATTACGCCGATGCCACCAATCTGTATGTCTCCCCGCAGGGCAAAGCGGATAATGATGGCACCAGGCAGCAACCGCTGGATCTTGCCACTGCTGCGCAGGCGTTGCCGCCTGGAGGCACATTGTGGCTGGCGGCGGGCGATTATCCCTTTAGCGTACTGCCCGCAACTGCCAGCGGCGCGGCTACTCAGGTCAAAAAGCTCAGGCCGCAAGGGGGCAGCGTTGTGCTGCATGGTTTAAATCTTGATGCCAGCTACTGGGACATCAAGGGGATCACGGTTACCGAAAAAAGCTTCCGCATTGCTGGCAGCCATAACCGTATCGACCGGGTAGTGGCCCATCACGCAGACGACACCGGGATCGTGGTCTCTTCCCCAGCCCAAGCGGATAGGCCGCTATGGGCCAGCCATAACCTGATCACCCATTCCGAGTCTTATGCTAACAAGGATCCAGGCATGATTAACGCCGATGGCTTTGCTGTCAAAATGCGCGTGGGTGAGGGGAATCGCCTGGTTGCCTGTTTCTCTCATGACAACGTAGATGACGGTTTTGACCTGTTTAACAAGATTGAAGATGGCCCAAATGGGCGGGTGGTTATAGAGAACAGCATTGCGCTGCGTAACGTTAATAACGGGTTCAAACTGGGGGGCGAAGGGCTACCGGTGGCACATGAAATTTCGGGCAGCCTCGCCATGGAAAACGGCATGGATGGCTTTACCGACAACTTTAACCCCGGCGCGCTTAAGGTCACCAACAATACCGCTATTGATAATAACCGCTTTAACTATATCTTCCGTCCGGGTCCCTACACGACACAGGATAAGCAGGGGCTGTTCAGCGGCAATAATTCGCTGCGCTCCAAGCCTGGGGAATATGCTGATGCGGTGGTAGGGCAGATAGCAGAGAACAACGCTTTTATTCTGGCAACAGACAAGTGATTTTTTGGCCGGGCTCAATTGAGCCCGGTTTGCTTATCAGTGCCAGAGATCGCCTGACCTCACATAAATAAAAAATACCTTTCACTTAAATCAAAACATTGTTTCAACTTTATTGATTGCGTCAGAGATACGCGTTAGACTTGCCACATCATGATGACAGGGGCAGGCAATAGCGCCCTCCCTGTGCGGCAGCAGGCTGCAATACTGATGGGATTGCAACGCTATCCCCACTTTTTGATAAGGGCCACTGATGCCCTGAGTACTAAGGATTAAGCATGATTCTCGATAATTTTTCATTGCAGGGTAAAGTGGCGATTGTGACCGGATGTGATACCGGCCTGGGGCAGGGGATGGCAATTGGGCTGGCACAGGCTGGCTGTGATATTGTCGGCGTTAACGTGGTAGAGCCAGAAGAAACCATTACCAAAGTCACTGCTCTGGGGCGCCGTTTCCTGAGCCTGAAGGCCGATCTGAGCAAACTGGAAGTGTTGCCAGAACTGCTGGAGCGTGCGGTGGCCGAGTTTGGCCATATTGATATTCTGGTCAACAACGCCGGTATCATTCGCCGCCAGGATGCATTGGTTTTCAGTGAAAAGGATTGGGATGATGTGATGAACCTGAACATCAAGACGGTGTTCTTTATGTCTCAGGCCGTGGCTCGCCAATTCATCGCTCAGGGCACGGGCGGCAAGATTATCAATATCGCTTCGATGCTGTCTTATCAAGGGGGTATTCGCGTCCCTTCTTACACCGCTTCAAAAAGCGCTGTAATGGGCGTAACCCGTCTGTTGGCCAACGAGTGGGCCAGCCACGGTATTAACGTTAACGCGCTGGCTCCGGGTTATATGGCCACCAACAATACTCGCCAATTGCGTGACGATCAGGCTCGCAGTGAGGAAATCCTTGAGCGTATTCCAGCTGGCCGCTGGGGTTTACCAGAAGATCTGATGGGGCCGGTGGTATTCCTGGCTTCACCGGCTTCAGACTATATCAATGGCTACACCATCGCGGTTGATGGCGGTTGGTTGGCTCGCTAAGTCTATATTCTTGGGGTTTCACACGGTAGCCTGCTTGGCTGCCTGCTGAACCCCATAGGGTATAAAGAATAACCGATTGATTCTATTTGCTGAGAGAAAGAGATGAATATTGCACTGATGATGGAAAACAGCCAGGCGGGCAAAAATGCGCTGGTTCTCGAACAACTGCAGGCGGTTGCGGCTGGCAATCATGATGCGGTGTTCAACGTTGGCATGAGCGATGAGCAGGATCACCACCTGACCTATATCCATCTGGGGATCATGGCCAGTATCCTGTTGAACTCGGAAGCAGTCGACTTTGTGGTGACCGGTTGCGGTACCGGCCAGGGTGCGCTGATGTCTCTGAACATTCACCCAGGTGTGGTGTGCGGTTACTGTATCGATCCGGCCGATGCCTTCCTGTTTGCCCAGATCAACAACGGTAATGCGCTGTCTCTGCCGTTTGCCAAAGGCTTTGGCTGGGGCGCGGAACTGAACGTCCGTTATATCTTTGAGAAAGCCTTTACCGGGCGTAAAGGTGAAGGTTACCCCGTTGAGCGTAAAGAACCACAGGTTCGCAACGCTGGCATCCTCAACCAGGTTAAGAGTGCGGTGATCAAAGATAACTATCTGGATACCCTGCGCGCCATCGATCCTGAGCTGGTGAAAACTGCCGTCAGCGGCGCGCGTTTCCAGGAATGCCTGTTCTCCAACGGCAAGAAACCTGAAATCGTAGCCTTTGTAAAAGAGATCCTGGCCCGCGCCTGATAGTGGGTATGTTTCCTCTGGTGGCCGAATATCGGCCACCGTTTTTCCTTTCTTGTTGTCTCTTCCCGCTGAGTTAAAATGGTTTCATATTCCGCATTGAAGGAAAGTTTATGAAGCTGATGTTCGCCTCGGATCTGCATGGCTCACTCTCCGCTACCGATAAAGTCCTCGAACTGTTCGAGCAAAGCCAGGCTGACTGGTTGATTCTACTGGGCGATTTACTCAATCACGGCCCGCGTAATGCCCTGCCGGATAATTATCAGCCAGCACAGGTTGCCGAGCAATTGAATCGCTATCGCGACAAGATCGTTGCCGTTCGTGGCAATTGCGACAGTGAAGTTGACCAGATGCTGCTCTCATTCCCTATCATGGCGCCCTTTCAGCAAGTTTTGCTGCCCAAAAGGCGATTGTTTTTAACCCACGGGCACCTTTATCATCCCAATATGCTGCCCCCTTTAGCCAGCGGAGATGTGCTGGTCTATGGCCATACGCATTTACCCCAGGCAGAAAGGCAGGGGGATATTTATTGCTTTAATCCTGGCTCGGTCAGCATTCCAAAAGGGGGCTTTCCTGCCAGTTATGGCATACTGGAGAACGGCACTTTGAGCGTAGTCAGTCTGCAAAGCGGCAAGGTTGTTGCAGAGGTGGCATTAACGCACTAGTTTATACCCGTCGTCTTTCAAGCAGCAGCCAAGCTTGCCGTTTGAAAGTGCAGGGGCACACGCAAAGAATCATTGAAGCAAACTCATTGATTAACCAGCGCGCGGCATGCATCGCGCCCAAATAGAAGGTTTTATAGGATGGCGGAACAGGATCAGGCTACAGAAACCGAGTGGGTTGATATCGTCAACGAGCAAAACGAAGTGATTGCTCAGTCCAGTCGTCAACAGATGCGTGCTCAGCGGCTGCGTCACCGAGCGACCTATATTGTGGTGCATGATGGAATGGGGAGAATTCTGGTACAACGCCGCACCGAGATCAAAGATTTTTACCCAGGCTGGATGGATGCAACCGCTGGCGGGGTAGTACAAAGCGGGGAAAACGTATTGGATTCCGCCCGGCGTGAAGCGGAAGAAGAGCTGGGCATTGCCGGTGTCCCTTTTGCCGAGCACGGTCTGTTCTACTTCGAAGAAGATCAATGCCGTATTTGGGGCGCGCTGTTCAGCTGTGTTTCCCACGGGCCGTTTGCATTGCAGGAAGAAGAAGTCGCGGAGGTGAGCTGGCTGACACCCGAAGAGATCACCGCGCGTTGCGACGAATTTACGCCAGATTCACTGAAGGCATTGTCACTGTGGCTGACGCGCAATAATGGCCAGGATTATGGCAAGCCTCTGGCGCGTGAGAGCAGAACGCTCTCTGACGAAGATAACGTCTGAAGTTAAATTCCGCAGCCTCTCTGCTCCGTTGAGCAGGGGGCTGTCTGCCCTTGCGGTATCCCCTTCTCCCTCTGAATCTGCCAGCCTGCTCCTGGCATACCCCATAAATTACCCACCTCCATTCAATGCGGCTTACAACACTGTTTGCATACACAGGTAAATGTAACAATGTGTCAGATTGTAATCCCCCTCTGCGCGCTAATTTTTGCTGCTTTTGCCAGCATTACAATTCACTAACCAATCATCTTCAAATCGCTATCGTTAACATCACAATCGTGAATCTAATTTATTTTGTTTAAAATCA
This sequence comes from Serratia sp. L9, assembly GCF_050632285.1. NCBI lineage: Bacteria > Pseudomonadati > Pseudomonadota > Gammaproteobacteria > Enterobacterales > Yersiniaceae > Serratia > Serratia sp. L9. The sequence continues at coordinate 2,902,283 of NZ_CP192591.1, forward strand.
ATCGATTACGCATAATTCTCGCATCTTATTTTAATTACCAAGCTAAGTATTTAAAAAAATCAAAACAACGTTTCTACTTTGCTCACACTTTTGTCATTCGTTGAATGACGCTGGAAAAATTTCAGATATAATAATTTGAAATAGTGTTTCAGTTTGTTGGCTGGTATATGCCTGGCTCATCTGGGAGACCGCAAAATGGATTTAGCGCACTGCAGTAAGACGTTCGACAGGGTCCTGTCAATTCCGCTCTCGGCACGTTGTCCGCGGTTGAGGATAGTTAGCGAAAATGGAGAGTTCCGCTTAGTCCATTGGAGTAGCGTATGCAAGGTAAAGCATACATTATTCAATGTGTTAAGTGGTTTCGTAAACGGCCGGCTTTTATCTTTATTCATAATCTCAGTAATGTTTAACTTTACTTTCTTTTATTTATATTTATATGGGTAATAACCATGAATGAAAACAGAATGTTGGGGTTAGCCTATATATCACCCTATATTATAGGGTTGATAATATTTACGGCTTTTCCCTTTGTGTCATCATTCTTGCTCAGTTTTACAGAATATGACCTGATGAATCCTCCGGTATTTAACGGGGTGGAAAACTATCGTTATATGCTGATGGAAGACCATCTTTTCTGGAAATCCATGGGTGTAACCTTTGCCTATGTGTTTCTTACCATCCCAATAAAGCTGGCTTTCGCGCTCGGTATAGCTTTTGTTCTTAATTTTAAACTGCGTGGGATAGGCTTTTTCCGAACGGCTTATTATATTCCTTCCATTCTTGGCAGTAGCGTTGCAATCGCCGTTTTATGGCGTGCATTATTTGCCATCGACGGCCTGTTAAACAGTTTCATCGGTGTTTTTGGCCTGGATCCGATTAACTGGCTGGGTGAACCTTCACTGGCATTGATGTCGGTGACTTTGCTGCGCGTATGGCAGTTTGGCTCGGCCATGGTCATTTTCCTGGCGGCACTGCAAAACGTCCCACAGTCACAATATGAAGCCGCGATGATTGATGGCGCCTCCAAGTGGCAGATGTTTATGAAAGTTACCGTGCCGCTGATTACACCGGTTATTTTCTTCAACTTTATTATGCAGACGACGCAGGCATTCCAGGAGTTTACCGCCCCGTATGTAATAACCGGAGGAGGACCAACGCACTATACCTATCTGTTCTCACTCTATATCTACGATACCGCCTTTAAATATTTTGACATGGGTTATGGCGCAGCGTTGGCGTGGATCCTGTTCCTGGTTGTGGCACTGTTTGCCTCAATCGCCTTTAAATCCTCGAAATACTGGGTCTTCTACTCAGCAGATAAGGGTGGCAAAAATGGCTGATATGCAACAGAACCAACTCCCCATGTCCAGTGCGCAGGAAATCGCTGAACAAGAAGTGAAGCGGACATTACGCAAGGAAAAAATCAACGCCTCTATTCGTTATATTGTGCTGTTGCTGGTGGGCCTGCTCATGCTTTATCCGTTGGTCTGGATGTTCTCTGCGTCGTTCAAGCCGAACCATGAGATCTTCAGTACCTTGGGCCTGTGGCCGGATCACCCCACCTCGGACGGTTTCAAGAATGGGTGGAAAACCGGGACAGAATATAACTTTGGTCACTACATGCTTAATACCTTTAAGTTTGTTATTCCCAAAGTATTACTGACCATTATCTCTTCGACCATTGTGGCCTATGGGTTTGCCCGCTTTGAGATCCCGTGGAAGAAGTTCTGGTTCGCTACCCTGATCACTACCATGCTGCTGCCAAGTACGGTGCTGCTGATCCCGCAATACATCATGTTCCGTGAAATGGGCATGCTGGACAGCTATCTGCCGCTGTATTTACCGCTGGCCTTTGCGACCCAGGGATTCTTCGTCTTTATGTTGATCCAGTTCCTGCGTGGCGTGCCGCGTGATATGGAAGAGGCCGCTCAGATTGATGGCTGTAACTCTTTCCAGGTGCTCTGGTATGTGGTGGTGCCGATCCTCAAGCCAGCAATTATCTCTGTCGCTCTGTTCCAGTTTATGTGGTCGATGAATGACTTTATTGGCCCACTGATTTACGTCTACAGCGTCGATAAATACCCGATTGCGCTGGCGTTGAAAATGTCCATAGACGTCACTGAAGGGGCGCCGTGGAATGAAATTCTGGCTATGGCAAGCATCTCCATCCTGCCGTCTATCATCGTGTTCTTCCTGGCCCAACGCTACTTTGTGCAGGGCGTTACCAGCAGCGGAATTAAAGGTTAATTGAGGATCTATCATGGCTGAAGTCGTATTTAATAATCTGCAGAAAGTTTACAGCAACGGTTACAAGGCCGTTCATGGTATCAATCTGACCATTGCCGACGGCGAGTTTATGGTGATTGTCGGCCCTTCCGGTTGCGCCAAGTCAACCACGTTACGGATGCTGGCCGGGCTTGAAACCATCAGTGGTGGCGAAGTGCGCATTGGCGATCGCGTCGTCAACAATCTGGCCCCGAAATCCCGTGGCATTGCCATGGTGTTCCAGAACTATGCTTTGTATCCGCACATGACGGTGAAAGAGAACCTGGCTTTTGGGCTGAAGCTGAGCAAGCTGCCTAAAGAGCAGATTGAAGAGCAGGTCAACGAAGCGGCCAAGATCCTGGAACTGGGCGAGTTACTGGATCGCTTGCCGCGCCAGCTCTCCGGTGGGCAGGCACAGCGTGTTGCCGTTGGCCGTGCCATCGTGAAAAAGCCGGATGTGTTCCTGTTTGACGAGCCACTGTCCAACCTGGATGCCAAGCTGCGTGCCTCCATGCGTATTCGTATCTCCGATTTGCACAAGCAGCTTAAGAAGAGCGGCAAACCCGCGACAACCGTCTATGTTACCCACGATCAGACCGAAGCCATGACCATGGGCGACCGTATCTGTGTGATGAAGCTAGGCCACATCATGCAGGTTGATACGCCAGACAATCTGTATCACTTCCCGAAAAACATGTTCGTCGCCGGGTTTATCGGCGCACCAGAAATGAACATCAAACCGAGCAAGCTGGTGGAGAAAGACGGCCAGGTGGGCCTGACGGTTGGCAATTACACCTTAACCCTGAACCAGGATCAGCAGGATAAAGTTGCCAGCTTTGTGGGTGAAGAGGTGTTCTTTGGCGTTCGTCCAGAGTTTATCAGCATTTCAGAATCACCTTTTGAAGGGAACCACTCCCAGGGCGAGTTAGTCCGCGTGGAAAACATGGGCCATGAATTCTTTGTCTACCTCAAGGTTAATGACTTTGAACTGACCTGCCGTATTCCGTCCGATGATGTGAAACCTATTCTCAATAATGGTCTGCATCGTCCGGTTTACTTCAAGTTTGACATGAATAAATGCCACATCTTTGACGCGAAAACTGAAAAAAATATCTCTCTATAACAGGAGCTTTAACTAATGAAAAAAATAGTATTGCGCACCCTGATAGCTGCTTCCCTGTCAATGTTTGCCTACCAGTCCGTGGCTGCCGAGCAGGTCGATCTGCGCATGTCCTGGTGGGGAGGTAATGGCCGTCATCAGGTAACGCTGAAAGCGATTGAAGAATTCCAGAAACAGAACCCGAATATCAGGGTTAAATCGGAATATACCGGCTGGGATGGTCACCTTTCGCGCCTGACGACGCAGATTGCCGGTGGTACCGAACCCGATGTGATGCAGACCAACTGGAACTGGCTGCCGATCTTTTCCAAAGACGGGGGTGGTTTCTACGATTTGAACAAGGTGAGTGAGTATCTGGATCTGACCCAGTTTGATCCGAAGGAACTGCAGACCACCACGGTCAACGGCAAACTGAACGGGATCCCGATTTCCGTCACCGCTCGCGTTTTCTATTTTAATGATATCACCTGGAAGAACGCCGGTGTCGATTACCCTAAAAACTGGGATGAACTGCTGGCGGCTGGCAAGACTTTTAATGAGAAACTGGGTGAAAAATACTACCCGGTTGTGCTCGAACATCAGGATACGTTCGCGCTGTTACGCTCTTATATGATCCAAAAACACAACGTTGATATGATCAATGAAGAGCAGAAGAAGTTTGGTTATACCCCAGAACAATGGGTCGAATTCTTCCAGATGTACAAGGATATGGTAGACAGCCATGTCATGCCTTCATCCAAATACTATGCCTCCTTCGGCAAAAGCAATATGTATGAGATGAAGCCGTGGATCGCCGGTGAATGGGCCGGAACCTACATGTGGAACTCCACAATTAACAAATATTCTGACAACTTGAAGCCACCGGCCAAGCTGGACCTGGGCCATTATCCGATGCTGGAAGGTGCGACGGATGCCGGGCTGTTCTTCAAGCCTTCGCAGATGTTCTCAATTGGTAAAAGCAGCAAGCATCCGAAAGAAGCGGCCATGTTGATTAACTTCCTGCTAAACAGCAAAGAAGGGATTGATGCGCTGAAACTGGAGCGTGGTGTGCCGCTGAGTAAAGCCGCCGTAAGCCAACTGCGCGCCAATGGGGTGATCCAGGACAGCGATCCGGCGGTTTCCGGCCTGAATCTGGCGCTGTCATTGCCGCATACCATCAATGCCGTGCCGTACTTTGACGACCCGCAGATCGTGGTACTGTTCCAGGATGCGATTCAGACCATCGATTACGGCAAGAAAACGGTAAAAGAAGCCGCGGAAGATTTCCAACGGCAGGGCGATCGTATTCTCAAGCGTGCGATGAGATAAGGCATGTAATATCCCCGTCATTATATGGCGGGGAATAACCTGAGATAAATATAGAATGGCCACTGCGAATTAAATATTCATCTTTTGGTTTTGCAGTGCCAATAATATTCATCATCAATAGAATAAATAAACAATACCTATTTACAGGGGTGGATTTACTTCGCCTGTGTTTGAGTTGTAAGCATTTTAAATACCTCTAGGGCCCTTTATTCAAGGGTGGATGTCGATTTTAAATTAAAAAATAAGGGTAGGAATAATGAAATTAAAATTACTAACTCTGGTGATAGCTTCTGCAGTTAACTTTAGCGCAATGGCAATGTCTGTTGATTTACGACATGAAATGATGGATACCGCCAAGGGTGATCATAAGAACCGTATGTTGGTTTCCCACCGCTTTGCCAATGGGTTTGGTTTCTCTCTGGAAGCGAAATGGAAGCAGGATTCTTCAGACTCTACGCCGGATAAACCTTTCCATGAGCATGTCAGTAATGGTACTGAAGCGGTTGCGAGCTATCAGTATAAAGTAAATGACGTATTCAATTTACAACCTGGGTTCTCAATAGAATCCAACAGCAATAATAATGGCTATCGGCCTTTCTTACGTACGCAATATAATTTAACCAAAGATGTTTATGTGGCGGCCCGATACCGCTACGAATATAAAAGAACCACCTCGAAAGGTTCTGAGGGTGATGAAAAAACCAACCGTGGTGATTTTTGGATAGGTTATAATTTCCTCAATGATTGGCAGATCGAATATAACTACGTTTATAAACACAGTAACAAGATCATCTTTGATGATGGCAAAACGGATTACGAGCATGATGTCAAGCTGGCCTATAAATGGGATAAAAACTGGAAGCCTTATATCCAGGTAGGTAACGTCAAGCAGGATAGCCATAACGACAATCGCCAGACACGTTATCGTGTCGGGGTTGCCTACAGCTGGTAATCACGCTTTGTTGGGCGGCCGGGAATTCCGCTTGGAAGCGATAACGCATCAGGTGGGTTCCCGGTCTTTCGGCCAGGCCTTAACAGCTACTGCGCCGACACAGCGCCGAGGGTATAGAACCTTCAGGTTGCCAATCCTCTTCATTCATGCGGGCTAACAGCGCTTTACCTGCCTGAATGCCAATCTCTTTGTGTGGCACGGTCATGGTGGTCAGCGGGGGTTGGCAGACCTGGCTGACTTCGCTATTGCCAAAACCCACCACCGCTAACTGATCCGGTACTTTGATCCGGCGCCGCTGGCATTCATACAACGCACCGCAGGCCAACTCATCAGAGGCACAGACCAGGGCATCAAGCTCCGGCCACGCCAAGAGAAACTCCGGCAGTTGCTGGGCCCCGGTGCTGAAACTGGCGGGTTCTGCGGCATTAATGACCCTGTGCGGAGACATATGATTGCGCAATAACGCCTTGTGCCAACCCTGTAAATGCTGTTGGAAAATCCACTGTTCCTGATTGGCGCACAGCAGACCAATGTTCTGGTAACCGCTGGCAATCACCGTTTGTGTCAGTTGGTACATGGCAGCGACGTAATCAATACCAATGTTCATGTCGATTGGATCAGCGCGTATTGCCCCGATCTCCACCACCGGAATATTGGCTGCTTTTAATGCCTGGCGGGTATTTTGCGAATGCTCCACGCTTAACAGCACGGCGGCGGCCAGGTTGTAAGAGAGCAGGGTTTCCAGCAATTGTTCTTCCCGCTCAAGATGATGCTGGGATTCGGCCAACATGATCTGGTATCCCGCCGGTTGCAATACCCGCTGTAATCCGGCAAACATCTCCGCACAGCCGGATTCCGAGAAGCTAGGCACCACCATGGCAACGGTATAAGAAGACGCTGAGGCCAGAGAGCTGGCTGCCAGATTGGGCAGATACCCCAATTCACTGACTGCCGCCTCGATCTTTTCTCTCAGCTTGTCCGAAACCTGTTCAGGTGTCCGCAGCGCCCGTGAAACGGTCATGGAACCCACCCCTGCCAATTGGGCTACGTCAGCCAGCGTGACCCGGCCGGTACTGCGTCGTTTTTTACCGATCGACATTACTAATCCTGCTGAAATGCGCCTTGCGCATAAATGAGCTAATGGACTGAAACCCCTTGCAGGGGTCACTGCTCCGCTTTGCCATACATTCTACCCCGTTCCTTGGGGGAGGGATAAAAAAACTGTGACGCTGACATCAGGTCTGGCGGTTTTGATAGCGCTATCACAGATCTGGATGATAGAACTTTGGTAGCGCTATCTTTGTGATATCAATCACAGTTGAACCGCTTGGCGTTGATTAAAGTTTTAGCATCGCCGGTTTAAGACGCAGAGCCCGGCAAGTGGAGGGCGTGAATTTCACGAATCGGGCCGCGGCTACAGTGGTTTGAAAAATAAAGAACAGGAGGAAGTCATGCTCAACGACTGGCTAAACGCCGATCATATACAACTGTGTGATCGCGTCGCTGACTGGCAGGCCGCGGTGACGCTGAGTGCTCAGCCGCTGTTGCAGCGCGGTATTATTACCGACGATTACCTGAAGGCGATATTTCGCCAGCATCAGGCCCTGGGGCCGTATTTTGTTTTGGCACCCGGTATCGCCATGCCGCATGCCAGGCCGGAGGAGGGGGCCAAAGCTCTGGGTCTTTCATTATTGAAAATTAACCAGGGTGTGCATTTTCATTCTGAAGATAATGATCCGGTGTTCGTGGTGGTGTTGCTCTCTGCCACGGACAGCAGCAGCCATATCGAATTGATATCGCAGTTGGCAGAATTATTTTCAGACAGCGAAGCCATGGAGAGATTGTTCCAGGCAGAAAATAAACAGCAAATCGAGGATATTATTTCCAACTATTAAAGTCTGACGGTTTTATTCGATTTCCAGGTTGATACTCAGCATCTGATAAATATCGGGTGACGCTCCTCTATAAGTAAAATCCAATAGGTGATAATAATGAAAATCATGGCTATTTGTGGTTCTGGGCTGGGCAGCAGTTTTATGGTGGAAATGAACATTAAAAAAGTGCTGAAGAAAATGAATATTGAGGCGGAGGTTGAACACTCCGATCTTTCTTCCGCAACGCCGGGTGCCGCAGATATTTTTGTGATGGCAAAGGATATTGCCAATAGCGCCAGCGTACCAGACAATCAGTTGGTAGTAATCAGTAATATCATCGATATTAATGAACTTGAAGCCAAGCTGCGTGCTTACTTTGAAGCTCACTCCCTTATTTAATCAGACCAGATGGCGAGGTGGATATGTTTATCCAGGAAACGCTTAAATTTGTGGTTGATATATTGAAAGTGCCAGCCGTTCTGGTGGGTGTTATTGCCTTGATTGGTTTGCTGGCGCAGAAGAAATCGTTTTCCGATGTAGTAAAGGGCACGGTTAAAACCATTCTTGGCTTTATTGTGCTGGGGGGCGGCGCCTCGGTATTGGTGGGTTCGCTGAATCCATTGGGCGGCATGTTTGAGCATGCTTTCAATATTCAGGGCATTATCCCCAATAACGAAGCGATCGTGTCGATCGCACTGGAGAAATACGGGGCTTCCACGGCGCTTATCATGGCTTTTGGTATGGTGGCCAACATTGTGGTGGCGCGCTTTACCCGCTTGAAATACATCTTCCTCACTGGCCACCATACTTTTTACATGGCCTGTATGATCGGCATCATCCTTACGGTAGCCGGTTTTGAAGGTGTACAACTGGTGTTCACCGGCGCGCTAACCTTGGGTCTGGTGATGGCGTTCTTCCCGGCAATTGCTCAGCGTTATATGCGTCGCATTACCGGCAATGATGACATCGCCTTTGGGCATTTCGGGACTTTGGGTTACGTGCTTTCCGGCTGGATCGGTTCCCGCGTAGGGAAAAATTCACGTTCCACTGAAGAGATGAACCTGCCTAAGAACCTCAGCTTCCTGCGCGACAGCTCCATTTCTATCTCGATGACCATGATTGTCATCTACCTGATCCTGGCCGTCTGTGCCGGTCAGGACTACGTGGAAAGCCAGCTTAGCGGTGGGCAGAACTATCTGGTCTATTCCATTATACAGGCGATCACTTTCGCTGCGGGGGTGTTCATCATCCTGCAAGGGGTACGCCTGATCCTGGCGGAGATCGTGCCTGCTTTTACCGGTTTTTCTGAAAAACTGGTGCCAAATGCCCGCCCGGCACTGGACTGCCCGGTGGTCTATCCCTACGCCCCTAACGCAGTACTGATTGGTTTTCTGTTCAGCTTCCTCGGTGGGCTGGTCGGTCTGTTCCTGCTGGGGCAAATGAAAATGGTGCTGATCCTGCCGGGCGTGGTACCGCACTTCTTTACCGGCGCTACCGCTGGCGTTTTCGGTAATGCCACCGGAGGCCGTCGTGGGGCCATGCTGGGCGCCTTTGCCAACGGCCTGCTGATCACTTTCCTGCCTGTCTTGTTGCTGCCAGTGCTAGGCGCTCTTGGTTTTGCCAATACCACTTTCTCCGATGCGGACTTTGGCGTGATTGGCATTGTGCTGGGCAATATGGCGCGCTTCCTGACGAAAGAAATGATCATGGTGGTGATCGTCGCCATCTTTGCGCTGCTGGTCGCGCACAACTTTCTGGGCAAACGCAAAAGTGCTCCGGCTACCGATAGCGCAGAGAAATAAGCGAGGAGAGTTTGATGAATAATGTAACAACAGAGATAGGGGAACTGCGGGCATTGGCCCGGGCGATCCGCCTGGAAACGCTGAAAGCGCTGACCGGGCTCGGATTTGGCCACTACGGCGGTTGTATGTCGGTGGTGGAAACGCTGGCAGTGCTGTATGGCGAAGTGATGCGTATCGATCCGGCAGATCCCGATTGGCCGGAGCGTGATTACTTCGTACTGTCGAAAGGCCACGCTGGCCCAGCGCTGTATAGCACTTTGGCGATCAAAGGCTATTTTCCACAAGATCAGTTGCAGACGCTGAACCAGAACGGCACCCGCTTGCCAAGCCATCCGGATCGGTTGCGAACCCGTGGAGTCGATGCCACGACTGGCTCGCTCGGACAGGGCGTATCCATCGCTGCCGGTATGGCGCTGTCACATCAACTGGCGGGGCGGCGTAACCGGGTGTTCTGCATTCTGGGGGATGGCGAGCTTAATGAAGGGCAATGTTGGGAAGCATTCCAGTTTATCGCCCACCACAACCTGCATAACCTGACGCTGTTTATTGATTACAACAAACAGCAGTTGGATGGCACGCTTGATGAAGTGATCAAACCTTTCGATCTGGCCGCCAAGTTCAGTGCTTTTGGCTTTGACGTGCAAGAGGTTCGGGGGGATGACATCGCCGCGATCCGCGATGCGGTATTACCACAACGCAGCGGAGAACAGCGGCCGCTGGTGGTTATTCTCGATAGCATCAAAGGGCAGGGGGTGGCATATCTGGAGAATCTGAAAAACTCGCACCACCTGCGTTTAACGCCGGATGTTCAGGCAGAAATCGAAAAAGCCATTGCCAGTCTGGAGGCCGCTTATGTTTAACGTGGTAACACAGTTGGAAAAAGACGCCATAGAAATGCGTAAGGTCTATGCCGGTATGATCCGCCAGCAGGTTGAGGCCGGTAAACCGGTGATCGCACTGGAAGCCGATCTGATGAGTTCTATGGCGATGGATGGCGTACACCGGGATTATCCGCAACACGTGATTAACTGCGGCATCATGGAGGCCAACGTGATTGGCGTCTCTGCTGGCCTGTCACTCACCGGGCGTGTGCCTTTTGTGCATACCTTTACCGCCTTTGCCAGCCGCCGTTGCTTTGACCAACTGTTTATGTCGCTGGATTATCAGCGTAACAACGTCAAGGTGATCGCCTCCGATGCGGGCGTCAGTGCCTGCCATAACGGTGGCACACATATGTCGTTTGAAGACATGGGGATCGTGCGTGGTCTGGCCCACTCGGTGGTGCTGGAGGTGACCGACGCCACCATGTTTCAGGACATTTTGCAGCAGTTGGTGGAATTGAAAGGGTTCTACTGGGTGCGGACTATTCGTAAACAGGCTACGCGCATTTATCAGGACGGTTCCCGTTTTACTATCGGCAAGGCCAATCTGCTGCGTGATGGCAACGATATCACGCTGATTGCCAATGGCATCATGGTGGCCGAAGCGTTAAGTGCGGCGCAGATGCTGGAACGGGAGGGTATCAGCGCCGCAGTGATTGATATGTTCACTCTCAAGCCAATCGATCGTGACATCATCAAAGCCTATGCCGCCAAAACCGGCCGGATTGTCACCTGTGAAAATCACAGCGTCCATAATGGCCTTGGCTCGGCCGTGGCAGAGGTGCTGGTGGAGGAATACCCGGTCCCGATGCGCCGAGTCGGGGTGAAGGAACGCTATGGCCAAGTGGGTACTCAGGAGTTCTTGCAGCAGGAATATGGCCTGACAGCGGAACATATTCTGGCGGCAGCAAAGCAGTTGCTTGCCGCTCAATAGGCCAAACCCAGGGAGCATACCGCCCCCTGGGTGTTCATTTCCGGTGTTCTCAATCAGCGTGATTCTTCCCGCCCGGCGACAAGTGGACCGGAGCCTGGCATCCGGCAGTCGCATTGCTGCAAAATAAGAAATCCTAACGATAAAGCTTTCAACAACCCACTTTCTGTGACGCGTATTGGTCGCTGCTTTTATGTTCCGGGATTATTGCGGGATTTTTATAAGAAAATACCGAGCCAAGGGGTTGATATAGAATAGCGCTCCCTCTCTGGCAAATACTCAATCAATCGTGGCACCGCAGTAATTTCAGTTTAAGGAATCGACAATATATTTGAATTATCCTGCGGTGTTTGCTGGTGGGTTGCTAACGCCAAATATATTATCCCTCTATTAATCTTTGCTACTGTTTGAATAATAAGCTTAATGATTTCATCTGATGATTAATAAAGGATATTTCTTGCTTCCGCTTGCGATTTTTCATTAAAATCCTTTAAATACAATAACATGAAGTTGGCTCATTCTTGCCTGATTCTCTGGGTTGTAAAGCGGATTAAATGATACCCTGGCTTGAAAACTGGTTTTGCTATTTTGTTCTTTACATTGAAACCTATTTAACTAAAATACAACGGAATTAATTAATGGAGCTTGGCAGCCAACACTGTACCTTGAACAGGTATTGCTGTTTCTATTGGCTGATTTTTGTCTGTGTTAAAACAGCATCTTTCCATTATGACAAGTAGTATTCCCGATCTTTAATTCCAATGCGTACGCCAGGTGTTTTGAAATTAATGATTTTGCAGGGCGTGATTTGGCTTGTCCGATGCTGCAAGTAAAATAGCATCAACCGTGTATAAGGCAATTTGTATCTATAGAATATGGAGTTTCTAATAGTGAAAAAGATTTTGTGTGTCACTACCTTGGTTGCTATGGGGTTAGGTCTGTCTGCTAACGTGCTGGCCGAAGATGGTAAGGTCAACTTCAGAGGGGAGCTCACTACTGACGCTTGCCAGGTCGTTAACAACATGAGTAATCCAGCGCAAGTTGATCTGGGCAAAGTAGCTAAAACGGCATTCCCAACCGTTGGTGCCACTGCGGCTGCCAAAAAATTCACCTTGGTACTGAAAAATTGCCCTCCTGGAGTTAGCGCAGCGACCGTGGCGTTTAACGGTAATGCTGAAAATGGGGATAACCGCGTTCTGGCCCTCACTCAGGAAACTGATGTGGCTACCGGCGTGGGCATTCAGATTTCTGATGTTTCCCAGGCAGTAATGTCTCTGGGTGTACCTTCTCAGGCTTACCCGTTAGTTAGCGTTGTTGATAACAATCTGGACTTCGTGGCGCGTTATGTTTCCACACAAAGTAATGTCACCCCAGGCCCGGCAAACTCTGTTGCGACCTTTGACATCAGCTATCAGTAATCACTAACGTTGTTATAAATACAAAAGCGGCCCGAAAATTCGGACCGCTTTTTTTGGAGCTAACCAGACGCTGATAGAGCCACTGCTGACGCAGTAGCTCCATTTCATCAGGCCTTGGCTGCCTGGGCGTCAGCTTGAGCAGACTGGATCGCCGTCAGTGCTACGGTATAAACGATATCGTCAACCAGAGCACCACGGGACAGATCGTTCACCGGCTTGCGCATGCCTTGCAGCATTGGCCCGATGGACACCAGATCGGCAGAACGTTGCACCGCTTTGTAGGTGGTATTACCGGTGTTCAGATCCGGGAAGATGAACACGGTGGCTTTACCTGCAACCGGTGAATTAGGCGCTTTCGACTTGGCGACATCCGCCATGATTGCGGCGTCATACTGCAGTGGGCCGTCGATGATCAGGTCCGGGCGTTTTTCCTGTGCCAGGCGGGTTGCCTCACGCACTTTCTCAACGTCGCTACCCGCACCGGAATCACCGGTAGAGTAGGAGATCATCGCCACACGCGGCTCGATACCGAATGCGGCTGCGGAATCGGCAGACTGAATAGCGATTTCAGACAGTTGCTCTGCGGTTGGATCCGGGTTGATCGCACAGTCGCCATAAACCAGAACCTGATCCGGCAACAGCATGAAGAATACCGAGGAAACCAAAGAGCTACCCGGTGCGGTTTTGATCAACTGCAGCGGTGGGCGGATGGTATTGGCGGTGGTGTGAACCGCACCGGAAACCAGCCCGTCAACTTCGCCTTTCTCCAGCATCAGAGTGCCGAGAACCACGTTGTCTTCCAGCTGTTCGCGGGCTACCACTTCGGTCATCCCTTTGCTCTTGCGCAGCTCAACCAGGCGCGGTACATAGAGTTCACGCACAGCAACCGGATCGACGATGTCGATGCCCTGGCCCAGCTCAACGCCCTGTGCCGCGGCAACACGTTTAATCTCTTCCGGGTTGCCCAACAGCACGCATTCTGCGATGCCGCGTTCGGCACAGATAGCTGCCGCTTTGACGGTGCGCGGTTCATCGCCTTCCGGCAGGACGATGCGTTTGCCAGCTTTGCGTGCCAGCTCGGTCAACTCATAACGGAATGCCGGTGGGGACAGACGGCGTGAGCGCTCGGAAGTGGCGGTCAGGGAATCGATCCATTCGGTGTTGATGTGGCTTGCCACATAGTTTTGCACTTTCTCGATGCGCTGATGGTCGTCTGAAGGCACTTCAAGGTTGAAGCTCTGCAGGCTCAGCGAGGTCTGCCAGGTGTTGGTGTCGACCATAAACACCGGCAGGCCGGTTTCAAATGCACGCTCACACAGCTTGTTGATTGATGCGTCGATCTCGTAGCCACCGGTCAGCAGCAGGGCACCAATCTCCACGCCGTTCATCGCCGCCAGGCAGGCTGAAACCAGCACGTCTGGACGGTCGGCGGAAGTGACCAGCAGGGAACCTGGGCGGAAATGTTCCAGCATGTGCGGAATGCTGCGCGCACAGAAGGTCACGGATTTCACACGGCGGGTCATGATGTCGCCTTCGTTGACCACTCGCGCCTTCAGGTGGCGGGCCATATCGATGGCACGGGTCGCGATCAGATCGAAGCTCCAAGGTATGCAGCCCAACACCGGCAGCGGGCTGTTGGCAAACAGTTGCGCTGGATCGACGTTGGTCACGCTGGCCTTGGTGGAGTCATCAAAGATTTCAGACAGGTCGGGGCGAGTACGGCCCTGATCGTCCACCGGAGCGTTCAATTTGTTGATGATCACGCCGGTAATGTTTTTGTTCTTACTGCCGCCGAAGCTGGTACGCGCCAGTTCGATACGCTCTTTCAACTGCGCTGGAGAATCGTTACCCAGTGCCAGCACAAAAACGATTTCGGCGTTCAGCGTCTTGGCGATCTCATAGTTCAATGAGTTGGCAAACTGATGTTTGCGGGTTGGCACCAGGCCCTCAATCAAAACCACTTCCGCGTCTTTGGTGTTCTCGTGGTAACGCGCCACGATCTCTTCCATCAGCACGTCTTGCTGGTTAGAGCTTAACAGGCCTTCAACGTAGCTCATACGCAACGGTTCAGCCGCCGTAATGGCGGTGTTGCTGCTGCGGATAATGGTGGTGGTCTGGTCGAGAGAATCGCCGCCGGAACGAGGTTGGGCAATAGGTTTAAATACGCTCAGACGAACGCCTTTCTGCTCCATGGAGCGGATGACACCCAGGCTGACGCTGGTCAGGCCGACGCTGGTGCCGGTGGGGATCAACATAATTGTACGTGACACAGAATAGTCCTCTTCACGGTTTTTCGCCTGCAACGGGTGCGCAGACAAAGACTGGCTCTGAAACAACACCGCCAGCCTTGGCTGACGGTGTGGAGAGCATTAAGCGGTCAGACGGCAAGCGTCTTGCGCGATGACCAACTCTTCGTTGGTCGGGATCACCAGCGCCAGGCGGCTGCCATCTTTGGTGATGTTGCCAGATTTGCCGAAACGGGCTGCCATGTTGCGATCGTGGTCGATCTCAAAGCCCAGCAGGCCCAGTTTGTCCAGTGTCAGTTCACGAACCATCGCTGCGTTCTCACCGATACCGCCGGTGAAGATAACCGCGTCCAGGCGGCCTTCCATCAGGGCGCTGTATGCACCGATGTACTTGGCCAGACGGTGGCAGAACACATCCATTGCACGCTTGGCATCAGCCTTGGTGGCATAGTTGTCTTCAACGTAACGGCAATCGCTGGTGACTTCGGTCAGGCCCAGCAGGCCAGATTCTTTGGTCAGCATCTTGTTGATCTGGTCAACGCTCATGCCCATCGCATCGTGCAGATGGAAGATGATGGCTGGATCGATGTCACCACTACGGGTGCCCATCACCAGGCCTTCCAGCGGGGTCAGGCCCATCGACGTATCAACACATTTGCCGTTGCGAACCGCAGTGACGGACCCGCCGTTACCCAGGTGACAGGTAATGACGTTCACCTCTTCTACCGGCTTGTTCAGCATCTTCGCCGCTTCCTGCGTTACGTAGAAGTGGCTGGTGCCGTGTGCGCCGTAGCGGCGAATGCCGTGGTCGCGGTACAGATTGTATGGCAGGGCATACAGGTAAGATTCTTCCGGCATAGTCTGATGGAACGCGGTATCGAAGACAGCAACGTTTTTATCAGCCAGATTCGGGAAGGATTTCAATGCCTCAGCAATACCGATCAGGTGAGCCGGGTTATGCAGTGGTGCAAAAGGCACCGAATCTTTGATACCCTGCAGCACTTCGTCGTTGATCACGGCAGAAGCCGTGAACTTTTCGCCACCGTGAACGATGCGGTGACCGATAGAGGTCAACTGAGCAGAAAGCTCTGGTTTTTGTGCCAGAATAGTATTAACAATGAAGTTCAGTGCTTCGCTGTGCGCAGCACCGGCACCCAGTGCCGCTTCTTGTTTCGCGCCATCCATTTTCCATTTGATACGGGCTTCAGGAAGATGGAAGCATTCGGCCAGACCTGAGAGATATTCTTCACCGTTGATAGCATCGATGATGGCGAATTTCAGAGAAGAACTGCCGCAGTTAAGGACCAGTACTAGCTTACTCGACATGGAAGTACCTATTAATAGTTCGTGTTGGTATATGGAAGACCCAAAACACATGGTGAATAAATCGTCAATCAAACAACAAGCGTAGCGCATAATGCCGTTGACATTTATGATTAACATCATGTCAGTTAAACAAAGGACACAATGGTGAAAAAACCGTTGATTGCTCGGCGGTTTAAGTAATTTTGCTTGTGGGTTCCCTGACGGATCCAAGTGGCAACCCAACAGGCTGCAACTTGCAGGCAAAAAAGAGAACAGGGCTAAAAGTTGACGGATCTTATGTCATCTTCTACCGGCCACAAGGCCGGCTTAGGATACCGATAGCCTGCAGCAAACACAAAATAAATTTAAAGCTTCAACTTTTTTGTTAGTGTGTTTGTAAGATTATTTTATTTTTCATACGTGAAGTTGAGGTATGCGATGACGAGCAAACCATCCGGTTCCGTAAGCTGGTTTCAGATTTTCCAGCGCGGGCAGCATTACATGAAAACCTGGCCTTTGGACAAACGACTGGCGCCGATTTTCCCTGAGAACCGCGTTGCGCGCGCTACCCGCTTTGCCGTTCGCTTTATGCCCCCATTGGCGATATTTACCCTGACCTGGCAGATTGCCCTCGGTGGGCAGCTTGGTCCGGCGATAGCCACGGCGCTTTTTGCCTGCAGTTTACCCATGCAGGGCCTGTGGTGGCTGGGCCGCCGTTCAGTCACCCCGTTACCGCCTACCTTGTTACAGTGGTTCCAGGATGTGCGTAACAAGCTGGCCGAAGCCGGGCAGGCGGTGGCTCCAGTTGAAGGCACGCCAACCTATCAGGCCTTGGCGGACGTGCTGAAACGTGCCTTCAAGCAGTTGGATAAAACCTTCCTGGACGATCTCTGAGTGTCCTCAGGCCGGTATCTTACCGGCCTGCCATTCCCTCTACCTTTTCAAGCTATTGGCTTAACCATCATGAGCGTCACTGGTTAGGGCAGGTAACAACACAGCAGCTTGAAAGGCAACGGGTTAAACCCCGGTTCAAATCAAAGAAAGGTCTAGTTGTGATTCCACGCCATAATTCAGTATGCGATGCTCTCGTCAATTTGCAGAACTGAGGAATATGAAATGGAAATGACTAACGCCCAACGTTTGATTTTGTCGAATCAATACAAGATGATGACCATGCTCGATCCGGATAATGCCGAGCGCTATCGTCGTCTGCAAACTATTATCGAGCGCGGTTTTGGTTTGCAGATGCGTGAACTGGATCGGGATTTTGGTGAAATGAGTGAAGAGGTGTGCCGCACCATTATCAACATCATGGAAATGCACCATGCACTGCAGGTGTCTTGGGAAAATCTCAAGGATCGCCAAGGGCTGGATGCACGCCGTCTGGCATTCCTTGGTTTTGATGCCGCGACCGAAGCGCGTTACCTGAGCTATGTCCGTTTCCTGGTAAGTACCGAAGGGCGGTATACTCATTTCGATTCCGGCAGCCACGGTTTCAATGCCCAAACCAAAATGTGGGAAAAGTACCAGCGCATGTTGGCGATCTGGCTGTCTTGCCCACGTCAGTACCATTTGAGCGCCGTGGAAATTGCGCAAATTATCAATGCCTGATAGCCCCTCGGCTTCATGCTGCCTGGCAGCAGGGATTAACGTAAGAGGTTTACCGTGGATTGTAAGGGTTTTCTGTTCGATCTTGATGGAACGTTAGTGGATTCATTGCCGGTAGTGGAACGCGCCTGGACTCAATGGGCCGGGCGTCACGGTATCGATTCGCAGGAGGTGCTGGGTTTTATCCATGGGAAACAGGCGATAACCTCGTTGCGTCATTTTATGCCAAATGCCAGCGAGGCGGAACTCCAGCACGAATTTGAGCTGCTGGAGCAGGTCGAGTCGCAGGATACCGAAGGTGTTATCGCGCTCCCTGGCGCTCAGGCTTTGCTGGAGAAGCTCAATGAGTTGGCTATTCCCTGGGCGATAGTGACTTCAGGCTCGGTCCCGGTAGCCAGCGCACGCCGTATTGCCGGTGGCTTGCCTCATCCTGAGGTGTTTATTACCTGTGAACTGGTCAAAAAGGTAAACCACAACCCGATGCTTATCTGCTGGGCGCTGAGCGTCTTGGCCTGGCTCCACAGGAATGCGTCGTAGTTGAAGATGCTCCCGCTGGTATCCTCTCTGGGCTGGCGGCAGGCTGCCAGGTAATCGCGGTCAATGCACCAGCAGATACGCCGAAACTGGACCAGGTCGATCTGATCCTTTCTTCGTTGGAGCAGATCAGAATTATCAGGACCGAGCAGGGTGCACGCATCGAACTGATTGCTTAATCTGCAATTTCTTCCCCCAAATTGATTAGACCCCGCATCTGCGGGGTTTTTTTATGGTAGTTTTTAAGGCCTGGATCACTGCCGGACGAGGCCGTCTTGAACAGCGAATTACTTTGGGTTCTGATTTTACTGCTGATAGCCATAGTGCTGTTTACTACCAACAAGTTGCGCATGGATGTGGTGGCGTTGTTGGTCATCATTGCGTTTGTGCTCAGCGGGACGTTGAGCCTGCAGGAAGCAACGGTCGGTTTTAGCGATCCTAACGTGATCCTGATCGCCGCCCTGTTTGTGATCGGCGAAGGTCTGGTGCGTACCGGCGTGGCCTATCAGGTGGGGGACTGGCTGGTGAAGGTGGCGGGTAGCAGTGAGATCAAGATGCTGGCGCTGCTGATGTTTACCGTCGCCGGGCTGGGTGCTTTTATGAGCTCGACCGGTGTGGTAGCCATATTTATCCCCGTGGTGCTCAGCGTTGCGGTGCGGATGAAAATCTCCCCGGGGCGGTTGATGATGCCGTTGAGCTTCGCTGGGCTTATCAGCGGCATGATGACCTTGGTAGCCACGCCCCCGAATATGGTAGTCAACAGCGAGCTGGTGCGTGAGGGTATCGCTGGTTTTGGCTTCTTTGGCGTTACGCCAGTCGGCCTGGTGGTGTTGCTGTTGGGCGTCGGGTACATGTTGATTGCGCGTCGCTGGTTGGGAGACAGCAATAGCACTAAAACCAAAACCGAGTGGCAACGCCGGACCTTCCGTGATTTGATCCGTGATTATAAGTTAACCGGCCGTGCTCGTCGTTTGGCCGTGCGCAGCGGTTCGCCGATGATTGGCCGTTCGTTGGATGAACTGCATCTGCGTACCCGTTACAGTGCTAACGTCATCGGCATTGAACGTTGGAAACGTTTTCGCCGGGTCATGATCAGCGCCTTTGGCAGTACGGAACTGCGGGAAGGGGATGTGTTGCTGATTGATATGTCGGATAGCGGTGTCGATTTGCGCCAGTTCTGCAGCGAGCAATTGCTGGAGCCGATGGTGCTGCGCGGCGAATATTTCTCTGAACAGTCCCGTAACGTCGGGATGGCCGAGGTTTCGTTAATTCCTGAGTCTGCGCTGCTGGGGAAAAGCGTGCGTGATGCCGGTTTCCGCAGCCGTTATGATATCAACCTGGTCGGTATTCGCCGTAACGGTGAGACCCTGTCCGGCAAGCTGGTGGATGAGCCGCTTGGGCTGGGGGATATCCTGCTGGTGATTGGTGACTGGAAAGCCATCCGCCAGTTGCAGGCTAAAACTCATGACTTCATTGTACTGAATCTGCCAGCCGAAGTGGATGAAGTGGCACCGGCAAGCACTCAGGCCCCTCACGCTCTGTTCTGCCTGGCGCTGATGGTGGCGATGATGCTGACCGATGAAATCCCCAATCCGATTGCCGCATTGATTGCCTGTCTGCTGATGGGGCGATTCCGCTGTATTGATATGGAGAGTGCCTATAAGGCTATCCATTGGCCGAGCATTATTTTGATCGTCGGTATGATGCCGTTTGCCCAGGCGTTGCAGAAAACCGGTGGTGTGGATTTGATCGTACAGGGCCTGATGGGTGTTGCCGGTGACGCCGGGCCTCGCGTTATGCTGGTTTGCCTGTTTGTGCTGTGTGCCACCATCGGGTTGTTTATTTCCAACACGGCGACCGCGGTATTAATGGCGCCAATTGCGATTGCCGCCGCGCATAAAATGGGGGTGTCGCCTTACCCGTTTGCCATGATTATCGCCATTGCCGCCTCTGCGGCCTTTATGACCCCGGTATCATCGCCGGTGAATACTCTGGTCTTGGGGCCGGGGAACTACAAGTTTGGCGATTTTGTCAGAATAGGGGTGCCATTCACCATTCTGGTCATGATTGTCAGCGTGATCATGGTGCCCTGGTTGTATGCGTTTTAGGCCCGGAATGCGGGCCTAAAATGATTACAGCGGAGAGTCGATGCTGATCTCATCCAGCGACAGGCTGAAGCTCGGGATAAACACGTCCATAAAATAGTCCATTTCCGGGCTGTGGCGCAGCTGCAGCGTTTTCTCCAGGCGCGCTTTGGCCAGCTTGAACTCATTATTGCCTGCAGACAGCTCCTCAAGACATTTCAGGTAGGCGCACAGCGCATCTGCCTGTTTAACAATCAGCTTTTCGTTTTCACTGTAATAGTGTTCATCGAGGATCGGGCGAAAATCGTTTTGCAGCTCTTTCGGGATCATTTCCAATAATTTCTGTTGGGCGATCTTCTCGATTTTCTTGTATTCGTGGGCGATCTGCGGGTTGTAATACTTGATGGGTGTGGGCATATCCCCGGTCAGTACTTCGCTGACATCGTGGTACATCGCCAGCAGCGCTACGCGTTCGGCATTCAGGTTGCCATTGAACTTGCGGTTTTTGATCACCGCCAGCGCATGGGCGACAAAAGCGACCTGCAGGCTGTGTTCGGAAACGTTTTCGGTACGCACATTGCGCATCAACGGCCAGCGGCTGATCAGTTTCAGACGGGACAGGTGGGCAAAGAAGTGACTCTGGCTCATGGTGCTCTCTCTACAACGGCAAGTGAGGCAGCTATTGTGAGTCGTGATGGCGGTTTTTACAAACCAGGTTGTGCGATGAGGGCGCAGCGGCGAATTGAGCCGCGCCCGTCAATATTACTGGTGGTAGGTTTCGAGGAAACGGCCCAGTTTGCCAACCGCCATTTCTAACTCGTCGACTCTTGGCAGAGTGACGATACGTACGTGGTCCGGATAAGGCCAGTTGAAGGCACTGCCCTGTACCAACAGAACTTTTTCCTGTAACAACAGATCCAGCACCAGCTTCTGGTCATCGCGGATATTAAAGCGTTTGGCGTCGATGCGCGGGAACATATACAGCGCACCTTGAGGTTTCACGCAGGAAACGCCCGGGATCTCGTTGAGCAACTCCCAGGTGCGATCGCGCTGTTCATACAGGCGGCCACCAGGCTGAATAAATTCACTGATGCTCTGATAGCCCCCAAGCGCTGTCTGGATCGCATGCTGCATCGGCACGTTGGCGCACAACCGCATGGATGCCAGCATTTCCAAACCTTCAATATACCCTTTGGCATGCTTCTTCGGCCCGTTGAGCACCATCCAACCCTGGCGGAAGCCAGCAACGCGATAGGTCTTGGACAAACCGTTAAAGGTTACGGTCAGCAGGTCTGGCGCCAGCGCAGCGATGGAGTGATGCTCTGCGTCGTCGTACAGGATCTTGTCGTAGATCTCATCGGCAAAAATGATCAGGTCATGCTGGCGGGCGATCTCTACGATCTGTTCCAGCAGTTCCTTGCTGTAAACCGCGCCGGTTGGGTTATTGGGGTTGATAATCACAATGCCACGGGTACGAGGGGTGATCTTGCTGCGGATGTCGTCCAAATCCGGGAACCAGCCAGACTCTTCGTCACAGATATAGTGCACCGCTTTGCCGCTGGAGAGTGAGACTGCCGCTGTCCACAGCGGATAATCAGGGGCTGGCACCAGCATCTCGTCACCGATGTTAAGCAACGCCTGCATGGATTGTACAATCAGTTCGGAAACGCCATTCCCAATGTAGATATCTTCAACCGTCACATCACGCATATTACGTGCCTGATAGTGCTGCATAATTGCTTTACGCGCCGAGAAAAGCCCTTTTGAGTCGCAATAGCCCTGTGCGGTAGGAAGATTGCGGATCACATCGACCAGGATTTCATCAGGAGCATCAAAGCCGAAGGGAGCGGGGTTGCCGATATTCAGTTTGAGGACTTTATTGCCTTCTTCTTCAAGACGTTTAGCTTCTTTGAGTACCGGGCCGCGAATGTCATAGCAGACGTTGTCCAGTTTGCTGGATTTCTCAATGGGGGACATAGAAAGTTGAGCCTTTTGCTTAGATAGGGGGGCTCCTACCATGGAGCACCACAATACCTCCAATGTACTCCTGGAGGCCCTGTTTTTGAAGGGTTATGCACGGCTTTGATGCAAACGTTCGGAGTCATGGGGTTTGCGTGAAGTAATATTTCTTTTTTTGTTATTTAATGGATTAAAAAACTGAATTTAATCCTAAAATAAGTTTTTTAGTTCATAAGAAAGCGCAGACAATGTAAAAATTTCTTACCGGTCCGGCACGCTGTGAGTCGGTTTTTGGCGGCAAATGTATAAGTTATGATAAATAATTGTAAGTAAATATACCTATCAGAATAATCTAGTGGAGGAAGATCGTCAGCAATACCACAATTGAGATGAGGGGGTTATTGCATTAGAGCTGCTTCAGTAATTAACTTAAATATTTTTTAAGTGGGGAAGGATTTTATATAGTAATGAAAAATCTTACTGCTTGAATTTATTAATATTGCTAATAAATCAATCTATTGATACATCCCAGGTAACTAATATTTTTCACAAAAACTGGTAATGAAATCATGGGGCATATGCGGTTTTTCCCATGTGCGCCCTAAGGAAGCTGCCAGGGATGAATGTTTTGGGCTATCGATCCCTTTGCGCATAAGCACTTTTCGTCATAACTTTTGTTTGTATCAATAAGCTGCTGCGATAGATCGCGGATAAAAGGCGATAGAGATAACGAATTATAAGTAATTTTTTTGCCCTCCTCTAATGAGTGGGTTACTGTCATGCGTGACGCTCGCCCTTTTTAGCGACGTCTTAGAAATACACCAGGGTAGTTTGTAAATTAGAATTTAAAAAGTGAAGAAAACACTATGACAAGTGCAAATCGTCCGATACTTAATCTCGACCTCGATCTGCTACGAACTTTTGTTGCTGTTGCGGATTTGAATACGTTTGCGGCGGCGGCTGTTGCCGTTTGCCGTACGCAATCCGCGGTCAGTCAACAAATGCAGCGGTTAGAGCAATTGGTTGGCAAAGAGTTGTTTGCCCGCCATGGGCGCAATAAATTATTAACCGAACACGGTATTCAGCTTCTCGGCTACGCCAGGAAAATCCTGCGCTTTAATGATGAAGCCTGTACCTCATTGATGTACAACAATATCAAAGGTGTCCTGACTATCGGCGCTTCTGATGATACTGCTGATACCATCCTTCCTTTTCTTCTCAATCGTGTCACGTCGGTTTATCCCAAGCTGGCAATTGATGTTCGGGTGAAACGTAGCCCGTTCATGATCGACATGCTGAAGAACGGTGAGGTGGATCTGGCGATTACCACCGTGGATACCGAAGGGCATCCACACATTGTTCTGCGCACATCCCCAACGCTGTGGTACTGCGCTGCGGATTATCACTTCCAGCCAGGGGAACCGATCCCTCTGGTGGTGTTGGACGAGCCTAGCCCATTCCGTGCCATGGCGATAAAACATCTGGATGCTGCCGGGATCCCGTGGCGTATTGCCTATGTCGCTTCAACGTTGTCTGCGGTGCGGGCAGCGTGCAGAGCTGGTTTGGGCGTTACCGCGCGGCCTATCGAAATGATGAGCCCGGAACTGCGGGTGCTGGGGGCGGCGGAAGGGTTACCCTACCTGCCAGATACTCAGTATGCGCTGTGTAAAGACATGAAATGCGAGAACGAACTGGCAATGGCGATTTTCGGTGCCGTGCAAAATGGCAACGAGACTTACCATTTCAATGGAGAGTCAGCCGCTATAGGTGATGATTCCTGCCTGGCGGAGGAGGGGGACGAGTAACCTCCCTTTTCTGGTTTGCTGGTTAATGAAAACCTCTGCCTCGGCGGGGGTTTTTTTATCTGAAAGAGAGTAGAGTTGCCATTATGCGGCGTTGGGATAAATAATTATACGAAAGTGTTATTTATTTAACTATTAATTACCCGCAAGGAATCTGCCGAGGGGTGAAAAATAGATTTGTCTGTTTTTTATACAATAATAACAACGAGTAAAGGCCTGGAGTTGATGAGGTTATTTTGGTAGTTTATCGCGGCTTTTTATCGCTTGAAATTGACAAAAATTATTAAACTGCCACACTTTTTTTGAGGTTTTCTGCCGAAAACGTGTCCTGGATCAAAAAAATACCCCTAGGTAGTGAGTGGAACCACGGGGAAATCCTGAGAGAATGGTATAGTGAAAACGAAAGAGATAAGTTGCTTTATATCTATTTGTTTCTACACGGCAATTGACTGACACGATTTAGCCTAAGCTGGCGCATCAAATGTTAATCAAACGACTGGTATGTAAACTAATGTGTAGATACTTTTGTCAAAGTTGACAAAAGGTTATAGAAAGGAGTAAAAAGCCCACAGTAAAACGCTGCCTAACTCTCTGTAAAAGCAGTCTGTTTGTGTGGTTATTTATCCTTCCCTTAAATCGATGTGGTGCACTAACTGCCAGTTACAAGAGCAGAGCGATCGACGCCACTTTTGATGAGTAAGCATAGAGTATGTCAACAACCACTGAAGTTATCGCTCATCACTGGGCGTTCGCCGTATTTCTTGTCATGGCTATCGGGCTTTGCGGCTTTATGCTGCTGGGTGCGTTCTTCTTGGGCGGGAGAGCCCGGGCCCGTGCTAAAAACACCCCATACGAATCCGGGATTGACTCGGTTGGTTCGGCGCGCATGCGTCTTTCCGCCAAGTTCTACCTGGTCGCCATGTTCTTCGTTATTTTCGATGTTGAAGCCTTATACCTATTTGCCTGGTCAGTCTCCATTCGTGAGAGCGGCTGGGTAGGCTTTATCGAAGCCGCCATTTTCATTTTGGTGTTATTGGCTGGGCTGGTTTATCTGGTGCGTATCGGCGCATTGGATTGGACTCCGGTGCGCTCCAAGCGCCTGAGCAAACCAGGCACAATCAAGAACGCTAGCAACAGTCATCCGCAGTAACAGCGAGGCATTAAGATGGACTATACGCTCACCCGCATAGACCCGAACGGTGAGAATGACCGTTATCCCCTGCAAAAACAGGAGATCGTTGGCGATCCCCTTGAGCAGCAGGTTCACCGTACGGTTTACATGGGTAAACTCGAACATGCTTTGCATGACATGGTGAACTGGGGGCGTAAGAACTCTCTTTGGCCCTATAACTTTGGCCTTTCGTGCTGTTATGTGGAAATGGTGACCTCGTTTACCGCCGTTCACGACGTGGCGCGTTTTGGTGCTGAAGTGTTACGTGCATCCCCACGCCAGGCGGACTTTATGGTGGTTGCAGGTACCTGCTTCACCAAGATGGCTCCGGTTATTCAGCGCCTGTACGAGCAGATGCTGGAACCTAAATGGGTTATCTCAATGGGCGCCTGCGCCAACTCCGGCGGCATGTACGATATTTACTCGGTAGTGCAGGGTGTGGATAAGTTCCTGCCGGTCGATGTATACATCCCAGGCTGCCCACCGCGCCCGGAAGCTTACATGCAGGCCTTACTGTTACTGCAGGAATCTATCGGTAAAGAACGCCGCCCGCTGTCTTGGGTTGTCGGCGATCAGGGCGTTTACCGCGCCAATATGCAGTCCGAAAAAGAGCGTAAGCATGGTGAGCGTATAGCGGTAACCAACCTGCGGACGCCGGACGAAATTTAAGACGTTCATTTAACGTCCATCTTGGTGCGCTATTGGTTAACACAGCGAAAAGTTGAACTTGCGGCGAAATAACCCTTTAGTGTGGTGAAAAAAATTATGACAGATTTAACGACGCACGACGCCCAGCCTGCCCGGCCTGTATGGGAAACCAGGGATCATCTCGATGACCCGGTGATCGGCGAACTGCGTAACCGTTTTGGGCCGGAAGCCTTTACTGTTCAGCCCACCCGTACCGGAATGCCCGTGGTATGGGTTAAACCTGACCAGTTACTTGAAGTAATGACGTTTTTGAGAAAACAGCCGAAGCCTTACGTCATGCTGTTCGATTTGCATGGCGTGGACGAGCGTCTTCGCACCCACCGCCAGGGCCTGCCTGCTGCGGATTTCTCTGTTTTCTACCATCTGATCTCCGTCGAACGTAACCGTGACATCATGCTGAAAGTGGCGCTGTCTGAAAAAGACCTGCACGTGCCCACAGCAACCAGAGTGTTCCCGAATGCTAACTGGTATGAGCGTGAAACCTGGGAAATGTTCGGTATTACCTTCGACGGCCACCCGCATCTGACGCGCATCATGATGCCGCAGAGCTGGGAAGGGCACCCGCTGCGTAAAGACTACCCGGCCCGTGCCACCGAATTCGATCCCTTTGTGTTGACCAAACAGAAAGAAGATCTGGAGATGGAGTCGCTGAAGTTCAAGCCGGAAGAGTGGGGCATGAAGCGTGGTACCGAGAATGAGGACTTTATGTTCCTTAACCTCGGCCCTAACCACCCGTCTTCGCACGGTGCATTCCGTATCATTTTGCAGTTGGACGGTGAAGAGATCGTCGATTGTGTGCCGGACGTGGGTTACCACCACCGCGGTGCCGAGAAAATGGGCGAACGCCAATCCTGGCACAGTTTCATCCCGTACACCGACCGTATCGAATACCTCGGTGGCTGTGTCAACGAAATGCCTTACGTTCTGGCGGTTGAAAAATTGGCCGGGATCGTGGTGCCGGATCGTGTCAACACCATCCGCGTGATGCTCTCCGAACTGTTCCGCATCAACAGCCATCTGCTGTACATCAGTACTTTTATCCAGGACGTGGGCGCGATGACCCCGGTGTTCTTCGCCTTTACCGATCGTCAGAAAGTTTACGATCTGGTGGAAGCGATTACCGGTTTCCGTATGCACCCGGCCTGGTTCCGTATTGGTGGCGTAGCGCACGATCTGCCGCGTGGCTGGGATCGTCTGCTGCGTGATTTCCTGGACTGGATGCCAAAGCGCCTCGATTCCTATGTGAAAGCCGCTCTGCAAAACGCCATTCTGAAGGGCCGTTCGGTTGGCGTAGCTTCCTACAACGCGAAAGAAGCGTTGGAATGGGGCGTGACCGGGGCTGGCCTGCGTGCCACTGGCGTCGAGTTTGACGTGCGCAAATGGCGTCCGTACTCCGGCTACGAAAACTTTGATTTTGAAGTGCCGGTTGGCGATGGCAACAGCGATTGCTACACGCGCGTGATGTTGAAAGTGGAAGAGTTGCGCCAGAGCCTGCGCATTCTTGAGCAGTGCCTGAACAACATGCCGGAAGGCCCGTTCAAGGCCGATCACCCGCTGACCACGCCGCCGCCGAAAGAGCGCACATTGCAGCATATTGAAACGCTGATCACCCACTTCCTGCAGGTTTCCTGGGGTCCGGTGATGCCAGCCAACGAATCATTCCAGATGGTTGAAGCCACCAAAGGGATCAACAGCTACTACCTGACCAGCGACGGCAGCACCATGAGCTATCGCACCAGGATACGTACGCCAAGCTATGCTCACCTGCAGCAAATCCCAGCGGTGATCCGTGGCAGCCTGGTCTCCGACCTGATCGTCTATCTGGGTAGTATCGATTTTGTAATGTCAGATGTGGACCGCTAACTATGCACTCTCATAACGATAATCACGCAGTCAACGCTGCGCTTGAGCCTACCAATGCAGCCGCTCCTCAGAGCGGCGCTGATGCATTTGTGCTGAGCGCCGAAGAACGTGATGCGATCGAGCACGAAAAGCATCATTACGAGGATCCCCGCGCCGCGTCCATCGAAGCACTGAAAATTGTGCAGAAGCAGCGTGGTTGGGTGCCGGATGGGGCGATTTATGCCATCGCAGAAGTGCTGGGCATTCCTGCCAGCGACGTAGAAGGCGTGGCCACGTTCTACAGCCAGATTTTCCGCCAGCCAGTAGGACGCCACGTGATCCGTTATTGTGACAGCGTTGTTTGTCATATCAACGGCTATCAGGGGATTCAGGCCGCATTAGAGAAGAAACTCAACATCAAACCGGGTCAAACCACCTTTGATGGCCGTTTTACTCTGCTGCCGACCTGCTGCCTGGGTAACTGCGACAAAGGCCCGAACATGATGATCGATGATGATACTCATGCTCACCTGACTCCAGAAAACGCGGTCGAACTGTTGGAGCGGTATAAATGATGATGGATATCAAACGTACTGCCGAAATGCACCCGCTGACCTGGCGCCTGCGCGACGACAAACAGCCGGTATGGCTGGATGAATACCGCAGTAAAAACGGGTATCAGGGAGCAGAAAAAGCGCTTAAGAGCATGGCCTGCGACGAAATTGTCAACCTGGTGAAAGATGCCGGGCTGAAGGGCCGTGGTGGGGCAGGTTTCTCCACCGGTCTGAAGTGGAGCCTGATGCCGAAAGATGAATCCATGAACATTCGTTACCTGCTGTGTAACGCCGATGAAATGGAGCCGGGCACTTATAAAGACCGTCTGCTGATGGAGCAACTGCCGCACCTGTTGGTGGAAGGCATGCTGATCTCGGCATTTGCATTGAAAGCCTACCGTGGTTACATCTTCCTGCGTGGCGAATATGTCGAGGCAGCAGTGAACCTGCGCCGCGCGATCGCAGAAGCCACCGAAGCGGGTCTGCTGGGTAAAAATATCCTGGGCAGTGGCTTCGATTTCGAGCTGATCGTGCACACCGGCGCAGGCCGTTATATCTGCGGTGAAGAAACGGCACTGATCAACTCGCTGGAAGGCCGCCGTGCCAACCCGCGTTCCAAACCCCCGTTCCCGGCATCTGCGGGTGCCTGGGGCAAGCCGACCTGCGTAAACAACGTGGAAACCCTGTGCAACGTGCCTGCCATCCTTGAGCATGGTGTGGATTGGTACAAAGGGATCTCCGCCGGTAAAAGTAACGACGCCGGTACCAAACTGATGGGCTTCTCTGGCCGGGTGAAGAATCCAGGCCTTTGGGAGTTGCCGTTTGGCACCACCGCACGCGAAATTCTGGAAGATTACGCTGGTGGTATGCGCGATGGTCTACGGTTCAAAGCTTGGCAGCCGGGGGCGCGGGGACAGACTTCCTGACCGCCGATCACCTGGACTTGCCAATGGACTTTGAGCACATCGGTAAAGCCGGTAGCCGTTTGGGCACCGCGCTGGCGATGGCGGTGGATCACGAAATCGGCATGGTTCCTCTGGTGCGTAACCTGGAAGAATTCTTTGCCCGTGAGTCCTGCGGCTGGTGTACTCCGTGCCGCGACGGTCTACCGTGGAGCGTGAAGATCCTGCGTGCTCTGGAAAAAGGTGAAGGCCAGCCAGGGGATATTGAAACCCTCGAGCAGCTATGCCGTTCCCTTGGCCCTGGGAAAACCTTCTGCGCCCATGCGCCAGGTGCCGTAGAGCCACTGCAAAGCGCGATTAAATATTTCCGTGAAGAGTTTGAAGCCGGTATTGCCCCTCAATATCTGGGTAATCTCCAGGCGATTGGCGGCATTCAGCCAAACAACTTGTTGAAGCAACGCTGGTAATTCCGCTTTGCCTGGGCGCGGTGAGCGCGCCCCGAAACACGGCCAGAATTTTTGATTAACGCCTGCCTTATGGGCAGGCCACTTGGAAGCATGCTGACTATGGCTACGATTCATGTAGACGGCAAAGAATACGACGTAGATGGAGCCGACAACCTGTTGCAGGCGTGTCTCTCCCTCGGGCTCGATATTCCTTACTTTTGCTGGCATCCGGCGCTTGGAAGCGTCGGCGCTTGCCGCCAATGTGCGGTAAAGCAATACCAAAACGCGGACGATACGCGTGGCCGTTTGGTGATGTCTTGTATGACACCAGCATCCGATGGAACCTTTATTTCCATTGATGATGCAGAAGCCAAACAGTTCCGTGAGAGCGTAGTTGAATGGTTGATGACCAACCATCCGCACGACTGCCCGGTATGCGAAGAAGGCGGTAACTGTCACCTGCAGGATATGACAGTAATGACCGGCCACAGCTTCCGTAAATACCGTTTCAGCAAGCGTACTCACAATAACCAGGAACTGGGGCCGTTTATCTCACACGAGATGAACCGCTGTATCGCCTGCTATCGCTGTGTGCGCTATTACAAAGACTATGCGGATGGCACCGATTTTGGTGTTTACGGCGCGCATGACAACGTCTACTTCGGCCGTCCGGAAAGTGGCACGCTGGAAAGCGAGTTCTCCGGTAACCTGGTAGAAGTGTGCCCAACCGGCGTATTCACCGATAAAACTCACTCCGAGCGCTACAACCGTAAGTGGGATATGCAGTTTGCCCCGAGCATCTGCCAGCAATGCAGCGTTGGCTGTAACACCAGCCCCGGTGAACGTTATGGCGAACTGCGCCGCATCGAAAACCGCTATAACGGCAGTGTGAACCATTATTTCCTGTGTGACCGTGGCCGCTTTGGTTATGGTTATGTGAACCAGAAAGATCGCCCTCGCCAGCCGCAACAGCTGCGTGGCAACGACTGGATCACCCTGAACGCCGAACAGGCAATGCAGGGCGCGGCAGATATTCTGCGCCAGGCGAAGAAAACCATCGGTATCGGTTCGCCACGTGCCAGCCTGGAAAGCAATTTTGCATTGCGTGAACTGGTGGGGGCAGAGAACTTCTATACCGGCATCAATCAGGCTGAACAGCAACGCCTGGAACTGATGTTGAACGTGCTGAAAAACAGTGGCGTGTATACCCCGAATCTGCGTGAAATCGAAAGCTACGACGCGGTACTGGTATTAGGTGAGGATCTGACCCAGACCGGTGCACGTATCGCGCTGTCGGTTCGCCAGGCAGTGAAAGGTAAGGCACGCGCCATGGCTGCGGCACAACGCGTTGCCGACTGGCAGATTGCGGCGGTGCAGAACATTGGTCAGCATGCCAAACACCCGCTGTTCGTCACTAACGTGGATAACACCCGTCTGGATGATATCGCTGCGTGGAACTACCGTGCGCCGGTTGATGAGCAAGCCCGTTTAGGCTTCGCCATTGCCCATGCACTGGATGAGTCAGCGCCGGCGGTAAACGATCTGGCTGAAGGCCTGAACAAGAAGATTGACGTGATCGTGCAGGCTCTGGCCGGTGCGCAGAAACCCCTGATCGTCACCGGCAGCAATGCGGGTAGCGATGCGATTATTGAAGCTGCCGCCAATATCGCCAAGGCGCTGAAGGCCCGTGGTTCCAACGTCGGTATCACCTTTGTCGCTGCCGCTGCCAACAGCATCGGCCTGTCGATGATCGGCGGTGGTTCTCTTGATGACGCTCTGATGCAGTTGGAAAACGGCAGCGCCGATACCGCCATCGTGATGGAGAACGATCTCTACCGCCACGCGCCAGCGGCGCAGGTGGATGCGGCGTTGGCCAAGGTCAGTAACCTGATCGTAGCCGACCATCAGCACACCGCCATCATGGATAAAGCCAACCTGATCCTGTCTGCGGCCAGTTTTGCAGAGAGCGACGGTACGTTGGTCAACCAGGAAGGCCGCGCACAGCGCTTCTTCCAGGTGTATGACCCGGCCTACTACGATGACGCCAGCAAAAATATCCACAGCGTGATGCTGGAAAGCTGGCGTTGGATGCATTCGCTGCACTCCACCTACACCAGCCGCCACGTTGACTGGACCCAGCTTGACCACGTGATTGCCGCCTGTGTGGCCGCGTTGCCGCAACTGCAAGGGATCGTCGAAGCCGCACCGGATGCAACCTTCCGTATCCGTGGCCAGAAACTGGCACGTTCCCCACACCGTTACAGTGGCCGTACCGCCATGCGCGCTGATATCAGCGTACATGAACCGCGTCAGCCGCAGGATAAAGACACCATGTTCGCCTTCTCGATGGAAGGGAACAACAGCCCGCTGGCCGATCGTCAGCAGATCCCATTTGCCTGGGCTCCAGGTTGGAACTCACCACAGGCATGGAACAAGTTCCAGGCTGAGGTGGGTGGCAAACTGCGCCACGGCGATCCGGGCATCCGCCTGATCGAGGCAGGGGAGGGTAACCTCGGCTACTTCACCCGTGTCCCAGCACCATTCAAAGCGGAAGGCTGGCGTGTCGCGCCTTATTATCACCTGTTTGGCAGTGACGAAATGTCACAGCGCTCGGATGTGATCCAGCAGCGTATGCCGCAAGCCTATGTGATGATCAACACCGCAGACGCTGCGCAGCTTGGCGTGAATGCCGGTGCTTTGGTGGAGTTCAGCTGTGCTGGCCAGACGTTGCGTTTGCCGGTACGCCTGAGTGAAACCCTGAGCCCAGGCCAGGTTGGTTTGCCGCTCGGTTTGCCAGGGATCCCGCCGATACTGGTGGGTGCGAAGGTTGAAAATCTGCGGGAGGCGGCATGATGAGCTGGTTTACGCCTGAGGTGATCGACATCCTGATCGCCATTCTGAAAGCGGTGGTGATCCTGTTGGTGGTTGTCACCTGTGGGGCCTTCATGAGCTTCGGCGAGCGCCGTCTGCTGGGTCTGTTCCAGAACCGATACGGGCCAAACCGTGTCGGCTGGGGCGGTTCGCTGCAGTTGGTTGCCGACATGATCAAAATGTTCTTCAAAGAAGACTGGGTGCCAACCTTCTCTGACCGGATGATCTTCACGCTGGCGCCGATGATCGCCTTCAGCTCCTTGCTGCTGGCTTTTGCCATCGTGCCGGTCAGCCCGACCTGGGCGGTGGCGGATCTCAACATCGGTATTCTGTTCTTCCTGATGATGGCTGGCCTGGCAGTGTATGCCGTGCTGTTTGCCGGTTGGTCAAGCAACAACAAATACTCGCTGTTGGGGGCGATGCGTGCTTCTGCGCAAACCCTGAGCTACGAAGTGTTCCTGGGGCTGTCGATGCTGGGCGTAGTGGCGCAAGCCGATTCGTTCAACATGCAGACCATCGTGGAGTCACAGGCGCATATGTGGAACATCATTCCGCAATTCTTTGGTTTCCTGACCTTTGCGATTGCCGGGGTCGCGGTGTGTCACCGCCATCCATTTGACCAACCGGAAGCCGAGCAGGAACTGGCGGACGGTTACCACATTGAATACTCCGGCATGAAGTTCGGTCTGTTCTTCGTGGGGGAATACATCGGTATCGTCACCGTGTCCGCCCTGATTGTGACGTTGTTCTTCGGCGGTTGGCAGGGTCCGTTCCTGCCGCCATTCATCTGGTTCGCACTGAAAACGGCCTTCTTCATGGTGATGTTCATTCTGATCCGTGCTTCGTTGCCGCGTCCGCGTTATGACCAGGTGATGTCCTTCGGTTGGAAAATTTGCCTGCCGTTGACGCTGCTGAACCTGCTGGCAACTGCCGCGGTCATTTTGTACAACGCTCAATAAGGGGTGAATGAACCATGACATTGAAAGAGTTAGTGGTTGGTTTCGGCACCCAGGTGCGCAGCCTCTGGATGATAGGCCTGCATGCCTTCGCCAAACGCGAAACCCAAATGTATCCGGAAGAGCCGGTTTACCTGCCACCGCGCTACCGTGGCCGCATCGTACTGACGCGCGATCCGGATGGGGAAGAGCGTTGCGTAGCCTGTAACCTGTGTGCGGTTGCCTGCCCGGTTGGCTGTATCTCTTTGCAGAAAGCAGAGCAGAAAGATGGCCGCTGGTATCCAGAGTTTTTCCGTATCAACTTCTCACGCTGCATCTTCTGCGGCCTGTGTGAAGAGGCTTGCCCGACCACCGCGATCCAACTGACGCCGGATTTCGAAATGGGTGAGTTCAAGCGCCAGGATCTGGTGTACGAAAAAGAAGATCTGTTGATCTCGGGGCCGGGTAAATATCCGGAATATAACTTCTACCGGATGGCCGGTATGGCAATTGACGGCAAAGCTAAAGGCGAAGCCGAAAATGAAGCCAAACCGATCGACGTCAAAGGTCTGTTGCCTTAAGGAGCCAGCAAGCATGGAAATTGCCTTTTATCTGGCAGGTTTGATTGCAATTGTCGCGACAATTCGCGTCATTTCGCATACCAACCCTGTGCATGCGCTGCTGTATCTGATCGTGTCTTTATTGGCGATCTCGGCAGTCTTTTTCTCCCTGGGCGCCTACTTTGCAGGTGCGCTGGAAATTATCGTCTACGCCGGTGCCATCATGGTGCTGTTCGTGTTCGTGGTAATGATGCTGAACCTCGGCAACGCGGTACAGCAGCAGGAACATGACTGGTTGAAGCCTTCCGTCTGGATTGGCCCTGGCCTGCTGTCACTGATTCTGCTGGTGGTGCTGATTGTGGCTATCCGCAGTGTGTCCGATCAGGGCATCAGCGGTGAGATGGTAGATGCCAAAGCCGTGGGGATAAGCCTGTTCGGCCCTTACGTTCTGGCGGTTGAGCTGGCTTCAATGCTGCTGTTGGCAGGCCTGGTCGTTGCCTTCCACGTTGGCCGTGAGCACAAACCGGGCGAGGTGCTGAGCAGCACTTCGGCGGGCAGTGAAATGGCGAAAAGAAAATCGGAGGAGCAAGCATGATCCCTCTTCAACATGGGCTGATCCTGGCGGCGATCCTGTTCGTTCTGGGGCTGACCGGGTTGCTGGTTCGTCGTAACCTGCTGTTTATGCTGATAAGCCTCGAAGTGATGATCAACGCCGCAGCCTTGGCGTTTATCGTGGCGGGAAGCTATTGGGGCCAGGCAGATGGGCAGGTTATGTATATTCTGGCGATCAGCTTGGCGGCTGCCGAGGCCAGCATTGGCCTGGCGTTGCTGCTGCAGCTCTACCGTCGTCGTCATACCCTGAATATTGATACTGTCAGTGAGATGCGCGGATGAACCTATTATATTTAACAATTCTGCTACCGCTGATCGGGTTCCTGCTGCTGGCATTTTCCCGTGGCCGCTGGTCTGAAAACACCGCAGCGACCGTTGGCGTAGGGTCTATTGGCCTGGCGGCACTGGTCACGGTGTATGTGGCGATCGATTTTCTTGGTCAACAAGCCGCTGGCGTCCAGCTGTTTGAGCAAAGCCTGTGGAACTGGATGACCGTTGGCAACTTCAACGTCGGGGTAACCCTGGTGTTGGATGGCTTGTCACTGACCATGCTTTCGGTAGTGACCGGCGTCGGCTTCTTTATCCACATGTTCGCTTCCTGGTATATGCGCGGTGAAGAGGGCTATTCACGCTTCTTCGCTTATACCAACCTGTTTATCGCCAGCATGGTGATCCTGGTGCTGGCAGACAACCTGCTGCTGATGTACCTGGGTTGGGAAGGCGTGGGCCTGTGCAGCTACCTGTTGATCGGCTTCTACTATAAAGATCCGGCCAACGGCGCAGCGGCAATGAAAGCCTTCATCGTAACCCGCGTGGGTGACGTGTTCCTGGCGATTGCGCTGTTCATCCTGTATCACGAACTGGGTACACTGAACATCCGTGAACTGATGGTGCTGGCACCGCAGCAACTGGCTGTGGGTGACACGGCAATTACCTGGGCAACCCTGATGTTACTGGGTGGCGCAGTCGGTAAATCTGCGCAGTTGCCATTGCAAACCTGGTTGGCGGATGCGATGGCGGGCCCAACTCCGGTATCTGCACTGATCCACGCGGCAACCATGGTCACCGCTGGTGTTTACCTGATTGCCCGTACGCATGGCCTGTTCCTGATGGCGCCGGAAGTGCTGAACCTGGTGGGTATCGTGGGTGGCGTAACGCTGCTGCTGGCGGGCTTTGCCGCGCTGGTGCAGACTGACATCAAACGCGTGCTTGCCTATTCAACCATGAGCCAGATTGGTTACATGTTCCTGGCGCTGGGCGTACAGGCATGGGATGCGGCCATCTTCCACCTGATGACCCATGCGTTCTTCAAGGCGTTGCTGTTCCTGTCTTCCGGTTCGGTGATCCTGGCTTGCCATCATGAACAGAACATCTTCAAGATGGGCGGTCTGCGCAAGAGCATTCCACTGGTTTATGTGTGCTTCCTGGTGGGCGGCGCGGCGCTGTCTGCATTGCCTATCGTTACCGCAGGCTTCTTCAGTAAGGACGAGATCCTGGCGGGTGCGATGGCGAACGGGCATATCAATCTGATGATTGCCGGCCTGATTGGCGCATTTATGACCTCACTGTATACCTTCCGCATGATCTTCATCGTGTTCCACGGCGAAGAGAAAATCAAAGCACATGCCGGAAAAGGCATCACTCACCACCTGCCGCTGCTGGTTCTGATGGTGCTGTCTACCTTTATCGGCGCGATGATTGTTCCGCCGCTGAAAGGTGTGCTGCCGGAAACTACCGAACTGGCGCATGGCAGCGTACTGACGTTGGAAATCGCCTCTGGCGTGGTGGCTATCGTTGGTATTCTGCTGGCTGCAGCACTGTGGCTGGGCAAGCGCAGCCTGGTGAACAGTATCGCGAACAGCGCTCCGGGTCGTTTCTTCTCGACCTGGTGGTTCCATGCCTGGGGCTTCGATTGGCTGTATGACAAAGTGTTCGTCAAGCCATACCTGGCTGTAGCCAAGCTGCTGCAGAGCGATCCGCTGAACTCGCTGATGAACCTGCCTGCGCTGTTCTCCCGCTGGGGGAACCGTGGCCTGACGGTGAGCGAGAACGGTCAGATTCGCTGGTATATCGCGTCTATGGGTGTGGGTGCAGTGGTCGTATTGGCTCTGTTGATTTTGGTTTAAATATACCCGTCATACTTGAGGCTGCCTCTTTGTTGGCTGCGCCTGTAGCCCCAGTCACATAGTTATCTATGTTCCTGGGGACTTACAGACTTGCCGCCTTGATGCAACTCCAATTATTGAGGATATATAACTAATTTAAACAGACGCAATTATCGGGCGTAGTGTCCGTTAACTCGGTGCTATGCAGAATGTTTTATACCGTATGAATTTCGTGTTGTGGCTAGGCGGCAAGTGCGTGAATCCCCGGGAGCTTACTGAAGTCAGTGACCGGGATGAGCGAACGCAGCCAACGACGCCACAGCGTGAAAGACAACGGTAGAATAAGGGACACAAAACGCCATGCTATTACCTTGGCTAATTCTTCTCCCCTTTATCGGCGGTCTGCTGTGCTGGCAGTGTGAGCGTTTCGGTACTAAGGCGCCGCGCTGGATCGCATTGATCGCAATGGGGCTGACATTAGTCCTCTCTTTGCAACTTTGGTTGCAGGGCGGCTATTCATTGATCAAGCCTGTGGGCATTCCGCAGTGGCAGTCTGAGTTCCTGCTGCCCTGGATCCCACGCTTTGGTATCAATATTCACCTGGCGCTGGATGGCCTGTCGCTGCTGATGGTGGTACTGACCGGCCTGTTGGGCGTGTTGGCGATCCTCTGTTCCTGGAATGAAATCCAGAAATATCAGGGCTTCTTCCACCTGAACCTGCTGTGGATCCTCGGCGGCGTTATCGGGGTGTTCCTCTCCATCGACATGTTCCTGTTCTTCTTCTTCTGGGAAATGATGTTGGTGCCGATGTACTTCCTGATCGCTCTATGGGGTCACAAGGCGTCGGATGGTAAAACCCGTATCACCGCAGCAACCAAGTTCTTCATCTACACCCAGGCCAGTGGTCTGGTGATGCTGATTGCCATCCTCGGTCTGGTGTTTGTGCATTACAACGCAACCGGCGTGTGGACCTTCAACTATGAAGACCTGCTGAAAACCCCGATGTCGCATAACGTCGAGTATCTGCTGATGCTGGGCTTCTTCATTGCTTTCGCGGTGAAAATGCCGGTGGTGCCATTGCACGGCTGGTTGCCAGATGCACACAGCCAGGCACCCACGGCGGGTTCTGTTGACCTGGCAGGGATTTTGCTGAAAACGGCGGCCTACGGCCTGCTGCGTTTCAGCCTGCCGCTGTTCCCGAACGCTTCTGCCGAGTTCGCCCCTATTGCCATGTGGCTGGGCGTGGTGGGTATCTTCTACGGTGCCTGGATGGCGTTCGCGCAAACCGACATCAAGCGTCTGATTGCCTATACCTCGGTTTCACACATGGGCTTCGTGCTGATTGCCATCTACACCGGTAGCCAACTGGCTTACCAGGGGGCGGTGATCCAGATGATTGCACACGGTCTGTCTGCAGCCGGTATGTTCATTATCTGTGGCCAGCTGTACGAGCGCTTGCACACCCGTGATATGCGCCAGATGGGCGGCCTGTGGGGCCGGATCAAATTCATTCCGGCGCTGTCGCTGTTCTTTGCCGTGGCAACGCTGGGGATGCCGGGTACCGGTAACTTTGTCGGTGAATTCATGATCCTGTTCGGCAGCTTCCAGGTGGTGCCGGTGATCACCGTAATTTCTACCTTCGGTCTGGTGTTTGCTTCGGTTTACTCGTTGATCATGATGCAGCGTGCCTATTACGGCGCACCAAAATCTGATCAACCGTTGCCGGGCATGACCGCACGTGAATTGTTTATCGTTCTGCTGCTGGTGGTGCTGCTGGTGTTGCTGGGGGTTTATCCTCAGCCGATCCTCGATACCTCAAGTGCGGCAATGAGCAACGTGCAACACTGGTTTGGTCCGTCAGTTTCAGCAATTTTAACAACAAGGCCGTAATTCGCCATGACAATAACTCCTCAACAACTGATCGCACTGCTACCGCTGTTGATCGTCGGATTGACGGTGGTGGTTGTGATGCTGTGCATTGCGTGGCGACGCGACCACTTTATCAACGCCACCCTGACAGTGATTGGTCTAAACCTGGCGCTGCTTTCGCTGTATTTTGTTGGCCAGGCAGGCCCAATGGATGTCACCCCGATGATGCGGGTTGACGGTTATTCAATGTTCTATACCGGGTTGGTGCTGCTGGCCAGTCTGGCAACCTGTACCTTTGCCTACCCGTGGCTGGTGGGTTACCCGGATAACCGCGAAGAGTTCTACCTGCTGGTGCTGATTGCCGCCTTGGGTGGCATTCTGCTGGCGAGCGCCAATCACCTGGCTTCGCTGTTCCTCGGTATTGAACTGATCTCGCTGCCGCTGTTTGGTCTGGTTGGCTATGCCTACCGGCAGAAGCGTTCGCTGGAAGCCGCGATCAAGTACATGGTGCTGTCTGCGGCTGCCTCGAGCTTCCTGCTGTTTGGTATGGCGCTGCTGTATGCCGAATCCGGTGACCTGTCACTGGCCGGCCTTGGCAAGAGCCTGCAGGAGCAAATGGTGCATCAGCCGCTGATCCTGGCCGGCATGGGCATGATGATCGTCGGTCTGGGCTTCAAGCTCTCGCTGGTACCT
Source organism: Serratia sp. L9 (assembly GCF_050632285.1). Lineage (NCBI taxonomy): Bacteria > Pseudomonadati > Pseudomonadota > Gammaproteobacteria > Enterobacterales > Yersiniaceae > Serratia > Serratia sp. L9. The sequence continues at coordinate 2,941,640 of NZ_CP192591.1, forward strand.
TTCCAGCTGTGGACGCCGGATGTCTATCAGGGGGCGCCAGCGCCGGTCTCAACCTTCCTGGCCACGGCCAGCAAGATTGCGATTTTCGCGGTAGTCATGCGTCTGTTCCTGTACGCACCGGCCGCCGATAGCGAAGCACTGCGTATGGTGCTGTCGATCATCGCCTTCTGCTCAATCCTGTTTGGTAACCTGATGGCGATCAGCCAGACCAACCTTAAGCGTCTGCTGGGTTATTCTTCGATCGCTCACCTGGGCTATCTGCTGGTCGCGCTGATTGCGGTGCAAACCCACCAGCTTTCGCTGGAAACAGCCGGTGTGTATCTGGCCGGTTACCTGTTCAGCAGCCTGGGTGCCTTCGGTGTGGTCAGTCTGATGTCCAGTCCTTACCGTGGCCCGGATGCGGATTCACTGTTCTCCTACCGTGGTCTGTTCTGGCACAAGCCAATCCTGTCGGCGGTAATGACGGTGATGATGCTGTCATTGGCCGGTATTCCGATGACCCTGGGCTTTATCGGTAAGTTCTTCGTCATTGCTATGGGCGTCAGTGCTCACCTGTGGTGGCTGACCGGTGCGGTAGTGGTCGGTAGTGCGATTGGTTTGTACTATTACCTGCGCGTGACCGTCAGTCTGTTCCTCAGTGCGCCGGAAACCCTGGCTCGTGATACGCCAAACAACTGGGCGTTGACCGCAGGGGGTGGTAGTGCTGATTTCCGCCGCGTTGGTGCTGTTCCTGGGTATCTACCCGCAGCCGCTGATTACGCTGGTGCAGATGGCACAACCGATGTTCTGATTGGCAAACCTGCTAGCCAGACCAAGAAAGGTCGCCATCCGGCGGCCTTTCTTCATTGTGGGACGCCAAAAGATTATTCCGGGCAGTTTTTAAACGACGCTTCAAGCTCATGAACTACCGCCCGCACCCGGGCAGCGCGCTGCAAGTCTGGGTGTAACACCAGCCAGATATCCACCCAGTCTTTGTTTTCCGGGAAGATGCGCACCAGATCGGGGTCTTTGTCGGCCAGGAAGGAAGAGAGCAGGCCGATACCCAGCCCATTGCGCGTCGCCGAACGCAATAACAGTTGCGAATTGCACTGTAATACCACGTTTGGATCGTTCAGTGTCTCACCGCAGAAGTTGCTCCAATGGCGCGGCACCAGTTCGCGTGGGAACATCAGCAGGTTGTGGCCGCACAGATGCTCACCTTTGACCGGTTCCCCATGTTTATCCAGGTATTCTTGCGTGGCGTACAGCCCCATCTCAATGGTCGCTAACCGTTTGATGATCAGCTCATCGGATTCCGGGCGTGCGCCACGGATAGCCAGATCGGCACCGCGATAGGAGATGTCAGAGATATTCACCGCGGTCAGTAGCGTCACGGTAATGCGGGGGTGTTTTTCGCGTAGCTGCCTCAGCGCAGGTATGACAAAGGCTTCTGCCATGGTATCGGTGGTGGCGATACGCACATTCCCGCACAGGCTTTCATCACCGCTGGTTGCCTTGCGGCCAATAGCCTGTACGGCGTTTTCCATATTGATCACGTCAGCCAGCATTTCTTCGCCCAATGGGCTAAGTGAGAAAGACTTTGGTGTGCGAATAAACAGTTTGGATCCCAGAGTTTCTTCGAAAGCGGCGATCCTGCGGCCAACCGTGGCTTGATCGACGTGTAGCTCATGGGCGGCTTTTCTCAAGGTGCCGCAACGTGCCACCGCCAGGAAGAAACGTGCATCATCCCAATTCATAATGCTATTTCCTTGGTGGAAATTTATCGATTCTTTGCCCATCTTTTCGGTTTTGCCCTTGGCTGGCAAACACCTGACGAAAATTGAGGCTCCCGTATCACAAGCAGCCATTATGTTTCAGGATATGAATAATTGCATCCACATGAAGCAGTTTTGCATCTTTATTTTTAGTAAACAATCTTTATGCTACTCAGCGCAATGCCGTCATTTGACACACATTTTGTGGTGATTTGAGCCGGTATGGCGATCAGTAAAGACGCATGAGAGCCTGTCTCTGTGGGCATTACTGCCTGATGAGAACCGCTCTGAATCAGGTTGGCCTACCATGACTGGATATAAAATAATGGAGTCTCACGCAGAGAAAATGCACGCCCCTGTGGCACTCGCCACGGCGGACGGGATCAGGGTGATCCCTTCATCCGTTGCCAACATGGCAGAGAGAAACAATGCAGATATTATTATCGAAGGGCTTGAAGCGCGCGGCATTGAATATATCTTTCTGGTGCCAGGCAAGCTGGTCTACCCACTGATCAAATCCATTGAAGATTCTACGGTGACAGGCATCGTTGGTGCTCATGAAACCGCCTGCGGCTTTATGGCTGATGGTTATGCCCGCGCCAGCCGCAAATTCGGTGCCTGTCTGGGGATCTCCGGCCCCGGCACCATGAACTTCCTCCCTGCGATGGCTGCCGCACAGGCCGATAAAATCCCGGTGCTTTATCTTGCCGGGAGTATCGCTACCTATCATGAGGCGCAGGGCGCATTCCAGGATGGCAGCAATAGCGGCATTGATGAGCTAACCGTCGTCAAGCCGTTGCTCTCTGCCGCCATTGAGGTCAAAAATAACTTCACACTGCAGCATGAACTGCGGCGCAGCCTGTCGTATCTGAATACCCAGCGTAAAGGGCGGGCTTATCTGAGCGTCCCTGTGGATATGCAAAAGAAGGCTGCCATCGGGAAAAGCCAGCCGGAGTCAGGCCGTAAGCCGCTGTGTCGTGAAGCGGCGGTCGATCAGCAGGCGCTGGAGATGCTGTTAGACAGCTATCTGCTGCGTGGGCTGAACATAGCCTGCCTGGTCGGCAACCGGGTGAATAATCCCCAAGACGCAAAATTGCTACTGGCCGTGGCCGAGAAATACCGCCTGCCAGTGGCGACCACGCTGTCAGGAAAGGGCGCTTTTCCGGAACAGCATGAGTTGGCGCTGGGTCTGTACGGTTTTGCTGGCCATACCCGCGCGGTGGAAACCATTAATGGTGACAGCGTGGACGTGTTGCTGGTACTGGGCTGCGATCTTAACCAGCGCGACAGCCTTAACTGGAACCCGAAACTGCACGGCACCAAAACGCTGGTGGTGGTTGACGAAGACTTTGACAAGGTAAGCTCCCATTATCAGCCGGACGTAGAGATTTTCTCCAGCCTGAGCGGTTCCTTGCAATATCTACTGTCTGCTGCCGAGCCTCACCAACAGCGGTTGGCCTGCATGAACCGTTTGCGCGATCAGTGGATTGGTCAACTGCATTCTTTGCCTCTGGAACAAGAGCATCCAGATTTACCGGCACGCAAGGTTCTGGGTGAAACCAATATGTACCCGGGGGACGCGATCAGGCACCTTCGCAGCCGCATGGCGGATGATACCAACGTCGTGGTGGATTCTGGCGCACACCGCATCTTTATGGCACACCATTGGCAGGCCCGCGGTGGTGGCGATTACCATACTTCCAGCTGTCTGGCACCGATGGGCTGGGCCATCTGTGCCGGTATCGGCATCAAGCTGGCCGCCCCACAGCGTAACTGCCTGGTAGTAACCGGCGACGGCTGTATGCTGATGCATGGTATGGAGATCCAGACCGCAGCACGTTATCGGGTAAAAATGACCTTTGTAGTAATGAACAACAGCGCACACGGCGCGATGCATATTGATACCCTGCAAAACCGGGGCGTCTCTGCTGCTTATACCGCATTACCCAATCATGACTGGAAGGCGTTTGCCAATAGTCTGGGGGTCGCTTCGGCCAAGGCGAGCACCCTGGAGGAACTGGACTGCGCCCTGATTGCGGCGGCGGAACACGATGGCCCGTTCCTGATCGAAATGATCGTCGGCAACCACAGGGTGCCTAATCGCTATTATGCCGACAGCTTCAGTGACTATGAGCAGCGGGTTAAACAGAGTTAACGGTACCGGAATGTACACATGCCGCAGGCGCATGGATGCGCTTAAGCGGCCAGCTTGACATCCACAGGGTCAATGACTTTCACTTCCAGGCCTTTCCCCATTCTGTTTTTTTAATCACAGCAACGATGGAGCAATAACCATGTATAAATGGATACTTCTGGCATTAATGGCAGCATTTCAGGGCAACGCGATGGCAGCGGATGAACACGGTGAAGGGATCACCAAAGAAACCCTGCTGAAAACCGAAACCTCATGGGAAGGGACGGCCTATCAGCACTATCCTGCCGGAGCGCCGCAAATCACCATGCTGAAGGTGACGGTAGAGCCGAACAAGGTGCTGGCCTGGCATACACACCCTTGTATCAGTGCGGTGTATATGACCGGAGGCAGCGTCTCTTTGACGGTAAAGGCCACCGGAGTGAAAAAACCTTTAAGCAAGGTGACTCTTTTACCGATACGGTAGATATTGTTCATCAGGGGGTTTCCGGCGATAAAGGTGCGGAAATGCTGGTATTCTTTGCCTGTGCTGATAATAAATCACTGACGGTGAAAGCCGCCGAATAATAGACCCGCTGTCTTTCACGTTGCAGCGTTCAAATCTGTTCCAGACAGATCTGTGAATCCAGACAATGAGTTAGTCTCAATAACCGGTCGCCTGGCGGTGTTGTACAGGGATGGACGAATGCCGCAGGTGCATGGATGTGTTAAAGCGGCCAACGTGAAATTCATAGGGTATAGATTATTTTTTGCAGCCCGTTTGGGCTGCATTCCGGGGAAATTATGGTTGCTTTATGGATGGTGGTCGCCAGCCTGTTTTTTGCGCTGATGGGGGCCTGTATCAAACTGGCTTCGGCAAAAGTCGGTTTCTTCGACATTGTTTTTTACCGCTCATTTATCAACGTGGCGATCGTCGCGGTGCTGATTAAAATCAAGAACATCGGCTTTCGCACCCAACATCTGGGCCTGCACATGAAACGTGCCGCTATCGGCAACGCGGCCATGTATTGTGGTTTCTATTCGCTGATCCATCTGCCTATCGCTACTGCCACCACTCTGGGCTATACCAACCCCATTTTTCAGTCGGTGATCACCTTCGTCACGGCCAGGGGGCAACTGACCGGCAAACTGCTGTTCTCGGTGCTGCTGGGGTTTGTCGGCATTCTGATCCTGCTACGTCCGGACGTGCCGCATGGCGAGTTTGCCGCAACCTTGGTTGGTCTGCTCTCCGGTTTGCTGACGGCGTTGGCCTATTTCAACGTCGGCAAGCTGGTACGCACCGGGGAGCCTGAACTGCGGGTGGTGTTTTACTTCTCGCTGGTCGGTACCCTGGTGGGGGAGTAATGACCTCGATCGTCGGGTTTGCGGCGTTGGATACGGCCACCTTGTTGTGCGTCTGTGCCATCGGCGTGTTCGGCAGTCTGGGGCAGATCACCATGACCCGCGCCTATGGCAGCGGTAACGCGGTGACCGTCGGCATTCTTTCTTACACCACGATCATCTTCTCGACGCTGCTTGGCTACCTGATTTTTGCAGAGACGCTGTCTTCGATTGCCGCCGTCGGTATGGTTCTGATTATTCTCTCCGGTGCTTTGGCGCTAGTGCGCCGCGCGCCAGCCAAAACGGTTAAGGCCGCTACGATGTAATTTTGCATGTAGCAACATGCAAAAATGAATCACCATGATGCATTCTTGGCTATTTTTGCGGTGATATCCGAACGGTATGATGAGCGCGTTTTCCGAACCTGTCTGGTTCTGGGGGCGTTTTCATTACAGGTGAAGACCTGGCTGTTGCTGGAGAAATGCATGTCTGACGGTCTGACCGTTGATGAGGTCACGAAAACCAATACGGGTTCGTCGCAGGTTGCCATTCTGCTGTTTCTGGCGCTGGCACTGATGTCTGCACTGCTGAACAGCAGTGCGCCGACCCCGCTCTATCCTCTTTACCAGCATCAGTTGGCTTTGACCTCGGTCAGCCTGACCCTGATTTATGGTGCTTATGCCGCAGGTGTCCTGATTTCCCTGTTTGGCGTGGGTAATATGGCTGGCAAGGTGAAAGACTTGCGCAGCATGATCGTGCCTGCACTGTTGGTCGTGCTGGTGGGGGCGTTGCTGTTTGCCATGGCTGATTCATTCTTCATGATGTTTATGGCTCGCTTGCTGGCCGGTGTTGGCACCGGGGCCCTGACCGGTGCGGCAAATATTGCGCTGGTTCGCTTTGGCCCGCGGGATGGCGGCAAACAGGCGGCGCTGATAGCAACCTTGTCTTTTACTGCCGGGTTGGCGCTGGGGCCAATTTTCAGTGGCGTAGCGTTGCAAACCGGTTTCCATGCGACTTCAATGCCGTTTGTGATCATTATGGCGGTGGCGGCGATTGCTGCCTTGGGCGTGATGTTCAGGTGGCCAGCGATAGAAATTGCAGAGCCAGTGGGGGGCGTGGCTGCTGGCGTTGGCGGACCAAACAGCACTCTGGCAGCAGGCCTGCGTGCTACGGGAGGCAAATTTTTCCTCTGTGCCGGGGCGCTATTTATCTGTTGGGTGGTCGCTGCCAGCATTTTGGCCATCGGCCCTAACGTGGCAGAAAAGCTATTGGGCATGGAGGATCGGGGTATCTATGGTTATGTGATTGCCATCTACCTGATGATTGCCGGAGCCAGCCAGATTTTAAGCCGTCGCCTTCCTGCGCGCTATTCGCTGATGTTTGGCTGCCTGGCGCAGGCGCAGGCGCTGTCGGTGGTGGTGTTTGCGGAAGCCATTTACATCCACTCGCTGGGGTTGGCCGCTGCGGGCATGGTGATTGCCGGTTATGCGTATGGCGCCATCTTCGTCGGCAGTGCGACGCTGGTGAATCTGATTTCGCCCAAGGCCAGCCATGCAAGGTTGATTTCGCTGTTCTATGTGATTGCCTATATTGCCAACTGGGTGCCAATCCTGTTGGGGGTAGTTATCGACCATGCCAGCCTGCAACTGGCGGTCAATCTGTTATTTATGGTCAGCGCAGTAGCTTGCGTGGGCTTAGGTATACGGGTAACGAGGGCGGGATTCCCGCGCTGAGATCCGGAGTCTTTCACGCTTCGTGATTAGCGTTACTGCCGATTTCCCTGGTGTTGTTATGTGTCACTTTCAGCGTGCTTGCACGCTGTTTTTTTGTGATCTAAATCCTGTTTATGAAATTACAGTTTCTTTTATTGCATAATTAATGTGACTTAAGTCACTTAAAATAACGAGGTTTCGCGTAAACTGTGCGCATTATTTTTTGCGGAACGGTTTATGAACGTCATTCTTGCCATTGCGGTGACCACCGGTATTCTTTCCGGTATATGGGGCTGGGTTGCCATCAGCCTGGGGTTAATCAGTTGGGCGGGCTTTCTTGGTTGCACAGCCTACTTTGCCTGTCCGCAAGGGGGGCTCAAGGGCCTGTTGATCAGCACATTAACCAGCTGTAGCGGCGTGTTCTGGGCAATGGTGATTATCCATGGCAGCGCGCTGGAACCGGCCTGGAGCCTGCTGGGGTATCTACTGACCGGTGCTGTAGCCTTTCTGATGTGTATTCAGGCCCGGCAACAGTGGCTAGGGTTTGTCCCCGGCACTTTTATTGGCGCCTGCGCGACTTTCGCGGGTGGGGGCAACTGGCCACTGATTACCGTTTCACTGCTGGTCGGGCTGGTGTTTGGCTATGCGATGAAAAACAGCGGCCTGTGGCTGGCAGCACGCCGTAAAACCGTCTCTTCTCCCCTGGCGGAACAAGCCTCTACCGACGCCTGAAAAGGCGTTGGCTACCTGACCACGCCCCGCCAGCGCCGTTTTTTTAGCCAAAAATCCGATAGCATCTATACTGGTCGTGTCCTACCATGGACTGCGACCAATGGTTGTTTACGGTTAAGCAACGTTGAATTTTCTAATCATGGGAGAGCTTAAAAATGGCGACATACAGAGATGAGAACCAAACGACGCTTGATGACGATCTGAGAATGCTGAGCGACACCCTGCAGGAAGTGCTGGAATACTCTGGCGACCGTGCTGACCAGGCCTATATGGACATCAAGGCGCATGCCGAGAACGCGTTGAAGCAGGTAAAGTCACGCATGGCAGATAGTGCCAACTCCTATTATTCCAGGGCGAAAGACCTTGCCTGCTGCACCGATGTCTATGTGCGTGAAAAGCCTTGGCACAGCGTTGGCATTGGCGCCACGGTAGGCTTGGTGCTTGGCTTATTGTTAGCTCGTAAATAACCGGAACAGGGCGCGGAAACTGCCGCGCCCGTGTTGATCATCGCCCCAGCGTGACGTCCACCTGATGGGTTTTGCCTTCGTCCCGCAGCGTAATTACCGCCTCTGACTGCAGTTCACCATCAACCCTCACCTGAGTATCTCCTTCGCCTTGGCGCACCACTATCTGGTATTCGCTGCTGCCTTCACGGTAGGTCAGGGTGACCGGTGGCCAGTCGGCGGGTAAACGGGTATTGATGGACAGCGTATTGCCCTGGCGTTTGAGCCCCAGCAAGGATTCGACTATCAGGCGATACATCCAGCCTGCCGAGCCGGTATACCAGCTCCATCCGCCACGGCCAACATGCGGGGTCACCGCATAGATATCCGCCGTGGCGACATAAGGCTCAACCTTGTAACGTTCTGCCGCAGTGCTGTCCAGGCTGTGGTTGATCGGGTTAATCAATGCCATTAATTCCCAGGCCCGCTCAATATTGCCCATTTCGGCGAACGCCATTACCGCCCAAACCGCGCCGTGAGTATATTGGCCACCATTTTCACGCACGCCTGGCAGGTATCCCCGGATGTAACCCGGGTTCGGCCCATTGCCATCAAACGGCGGGGTCAGTAGTTTGATGATCCCTGCCTGGTTATCCACCAGATGCTTGTCCAGCGCCTGCATAGCCTGTGCGCTGCGCGCTTTGTCTGCGCCGCCGGAAAGAACCGACCAGCTTTGGGCGATGGCATCAATGCGGCATTCCGCCGCCTGCTGTGAGCCCAAAGGTTCCCCGCTGTCGAAGTAGCCACGCCGATACCATTCGCCATCCCATGCGTTGTTGTGCAGATTGGTGCGCAGCTTTTCCGCCTCCTGGCGGCACAACTCGGCCAGTTCATTATCCTGGCGTTGGCTGGCCAGTTTTCCGTAACGTTGCAGGATATGGAACAGGAAGAAACCGAGCCAGACGCTCTCGCCACGGCCCTCCAGCCCCACCATATTCATGCCGTCGTTCCAGTCACCGGCCCCCATCAATGGCAAGCCGTGTTCACCCAGCGTCAGGCCATGCTTGAGCGCTCTGGCACCGTGCTGGTAAAGGCTTTCCTGTTCCGTGCTGACGCCGGGTTGCTCGTAAGAAGACTCTTCACCTGGCGCCAATGCGCGGGCGGTCAGATAGCCGACCTGTTCTTCGAGGATCTCTTGATCTCCGGTGGCGTCGAGATAATGGCAAATCGCCAACGGCAGCCACAGGTAATCATCAGAGCAGCGGGTACGGACCCCGTTACCCTGCGGTGGATGCCACCAGTGCTGAACATCACCTTCGATAAATTGGCGCGAAGCACATAACAGGATCTGTTCACGCATCCGTTCCGGCATGGCGTGCGTCAGGGCCAGCGTATCCTGGAGCTGATCGCGAAAACCAAATGCCCCACCGGACTGGTAGTAACCGCTGCGTGCCTGAATGCGGCAGGAGAGGGTCTGATACAGCAACCAGCCATTCGCCAGCAGGTCCACTGCCGGGTGCGGCGTGCCGATCTGAACCTTGTTCAGCAGGGTATTCCAATGTTCACCTACCCGTTGTAGTTCCTGTTGCACGGCTTCCTCCCGCAGATATTGCTGCAGCAAGGTCTCGGCTTCATCGGCGTCTTGCCCCAGGCCAAGCGCGAAGACAAAGCTACGCTGGTCGCCGTCAATCATGCTGATGGCCGACTGCACTGCGCCACAAGGATCCAATCCGGCGCCGGTCTTGCCGGATAACCTGCGCAGCCTCAGAACTGCCGGATCGGCCAAGGTCCCGTTGCGGCCAATAAATTCCCGCCGATCGCCGGTGATAGAACAATGCACGCCGGAGACACCGAAGAACGCGGTGCGTGGCGATCCGCTACTGGTGTAGTGGTTGGTCGCGAGGATCCCGCAACCCCTTGCGGCGTCGTGGCCCGGGTGACCACATGCATCGCCGATTTCTGACGTAAATCACCGAGAATAAACTCGGCGTAACCGGTGGTTGAGAGTTTACGCGTACGGCCAGAGGTGTTGGTGAGCGTTAACAGGAACAGTTTCACCGGGGCGTCTTTGGCCACCAGCATGGTCAATTGGCTGTCGATACCCGCTTCGCGGTGCTCAAACACGCTGTAGCCAAAGCCATGACGCGTCAGGTAATGCCCACGTCCTCGAGCAGGCAGCGGCGTTGGCGACCAGACATGGCCACTTTCTTCATCACGCAGATAGAAAGCTTCGCCGCTGCGGTCACTGACCGGATCGTTATCCCAAGGGGTCAGCCGATATTCGTGGGCATTCTCATACCAGGTATAAGCCTGGCCGCTTTCCGAGATCACCGAACCGAACATCGGGTTGGCGATAACGTTTGACCAGGGCGCTGGCGTGACTTTGCTTTCGTTCATGGTAATCACGTATTCCCGGCCATCCTCGGAGAACCCACCGTAACCGTTGTAAAATTGCAGCTTGTCGATAATGGGTAACTGGGGTGAATGCAGATTACGCGGCAAGTTGGCCACGGTGGCCAGCCTGGAGGACGCCGTCGGGGGACCCAAGGGTTGCTGCAAGGTCTGCGGCATTTGCAGACGGTGGTTGAGTTGTTCCACCAGACCACCGCGCCGGTCGTCCAGATAAATACGTGCGACGCTCAGCAGCAGAGTGTGATCTTCCGGCGACATATGCTCGCTGGAGCGCACGAAGATCCCGCCGGGTTTATCCGTCAGGGAAGATTCCATCCCCGCGGCGATCAGCCCCAGGATCTGATTTTGCAGATCTTGGCGGTAGCCGCCAGAGTCTTCATTGAGGATCACCAGATCGACCTGCAACCCTTTCAGGCGCCAGTAGTTGTGCGCCTGGATAAGCTGTTGCACCAACATGATGTTCTCGCTGTCGGTAACGGATACCAGCACGATCGGCAGATCGCCAGAGATCGAATAGCCCCACAGCCCGGACTGCCCCCGGCGGTTACTGATGATCTCATGGCTGGCGGCACGCATTTCCTGTGCTGGGAACACCACCGCGCTGGCCAGGCGGTTAAACAGATTGGCGTCTTCCTCGTTGGCGTTCAATTGGCGCAGTACCACCTGGCTATGTGACCAGGCGAGTTCGAAGATACGATCGGCCATATGACGATCGCGGTATTTTTCCAGCATGGCCAGGCTGCTGGCGCGATCTTCACAGACGCCATAGAAGATATCCAGCGTCAGCGGAACGTTGGGTTCAAGCTGGACTCGCTGGCGGATGGCAATGATCGGGTCGATCACCGGGCCTGCGCTATTGGTCAGCGGCTGATTCTGGTACAACGCTTGCGGATTGGCGGATGTACGGCCACGGCCAATAAATTTGGCCCTGTCGGTTTCAAAGGAGGTTTGGCTGCTCCCCCTTGCACCATCATCATATGCAGCAGCCAGGGGGATTTATCCTTAGGCTCACGCGGGCGGCGGTGGCACAAAATGGCATCCTGATCCGCCAGCAGTTCGGTTTGTACAAACAGGTTGCTGAACGCCGGGTGCGCCAGATCGTTGCTGGCAGGTGCCAATACCACTTCGGCGTAGCTGGTGATTTCAATGATCCTGGGCTGCTTGCCCCGGTTCACCAAGGTCAGACGCCGCAATTCAATGTCATCCTCTGGCGAAATCACCACCTGGGTTTTCACCGTCAAGGTTCCCTGTTTGCGGTGGAATTCAGCCCCGGCATCGTTGAATACGGCGCGAAAGCCTTTCTCTGTGCTGCCGGTCGGGTGCCAGGTATTGCTCCAGACCTCGCCGGTCTGCGGATCGCGCAGGTAACAGAATGCCCCCCAGTTATCGCAGGTGGCATCCTCACGCCAGCGGGTCAGCGCCAGGTTCTGCCAGCGGCTGTAACTGCCGCCGCTTTGGGTAATCATCAGATGATAATTGACGTTGGAGAGCAACTGCACTTCCGGGATCGGCGAATCAACCCGGGTAAACTCGCGCGCGGTAAAGCTGGCCGGTTTAATCGTGCCTTCGTGGGTTTCGAAGTGGCGGCGGGTGCTGTAAAGCTCTACGGCATCCGGCACGCGTTCCTGTAACAGTAAACGGGCCGACTGGAAAGCAGGATAACTGGCAAAGCGCTTCACCATTGGCGCGTCCAGTAACAGGTGTGACAACGCCAGGAAGCTCATGCCCTGGTGATGGGCCATATAAGAACGGACAATCACATACAGTTGACCACGGCTCAGACGTGAAGTGGTGTAATCCAACGCTTCATAGAATCCGTAGCGGCCTTTGGCGCCGCTTTTTTCCAGAGTGACCAGATTGCTACAGGCACTGTCAGGATCGACAATCAGCGCCATCACCGTGGCGTAAGGGGCGATCACCATGTCGTCGCCCAGCCCGCGCCGTAACCCTAAACCTGGTACACCAAAGGCGTGGTATTGGTAGTTTTGCAACGCATCGAAGCCGAAATAGCCGGATTCAGAAATCCCCCAGGGAACGCCGCGCTCCTTGCCCCAGGCAATCTGCCGATCTACCGCCGAGTGGCACATCTGCACCAGCAGCGTATCGGGATAGGCGGGCATCACCAACTGCGGCATCAGGTATTCAAACATCGAGCCGCTCCAGGACATCAGCGCGGGCTCCTTGTCGATCACCGTAAATAGCCGCCCCAGAGCAAACCAGCTGCGCTGCGGGATCTGGTTGGTGGCAATCGCCACGTAGTTGGTCAGGCGGATTTCTGAGGCCAGCAGGTCATATTTACCGCTGTCTGCCCGGTTTTGATCGCAGTTGAAACCGACGGTCAGCAGATGGGTAGCTTCGTCATACAGGAAGCTGAAATCCATCTGTGCCATGTTTTCCAGGCGCTGTTGCAATTGCGCCAACCGCGTGAGGCGTTCACTGGCGAGCTGCGTCACCTCATCAAACTGTGTTTGCTGCTCTGCCGACAGCGTCAGCCGTCTGGGGGAGTGGCCAGCCACTGCAGGCTGGGAACCTGTTCCAGTTCTGGCATGCTGTCGCTCAACCAGCCAAACCACAATGCCCACTCGGCGCAGAGTTCATTAAGCTGCTGATGCAGGGCTCCGGCCCAGCGTTTGACCTCATCACCCTGTTGCAATGCGGGTTCCTGCAGGCTGTTACTGTGATTGCGCATGGCATGCAGTTCAACCAGCAGCGCCGTCGGGGGAGCGTTTTGTGCCTGCTCCCAATGTTTACGTAGCTTATCTAATACTTTCGGCGCGGCGTTGCCCCAATGGCGTTCCAGCAACAGCAGCGTGTCTTCCAACCCGGCCAGAATGCGCGCTGGCTCGATGACAGGCTGTGTTGCCAGCGCCGGTAGCCCGGCACTCAGGGTAAGCAGGTGACCGGCCAGGTTACCGCTGTCTACGCTGGAAACATAGCGTGGGACCAGCGGTTCCAGCGTCCGGGTGTCGTACCAGTTGTACAGATGACCCCGATAATGCTCCATGCGATCCAAGGTATCCAGCGTCAGTGTAATACGCTGCAAGGCGCTGCTGCAGGTGATATAACCAAAGTCATACGCGGTCAGATCGGCCAGTAAAGCCAACCCGATATTGGTGGGTGAAGTCCGGTGTGCCACCACCGGTTCCGGGATCTCCTGGAAATTATCTGGTGGTAGCCAATTTTCCTGCTGATTGACGAAGGTGGCGAAAAACTCCCATGTTTCACGACTGGTCTGGCGCAGGAAATGGCGCTGCTGATCGTTGAGCGCCTTTTTGCTGCGCTGTGGCTCCAGGCTGAGAGTGTAAAGCAGGAAGGGTGAAAGGATCCACAATGAGGCAAACGGGATGGCTACCAGCAGCGATACCGGGCCGGAAAACGCCGCCAGTACCACCAGCAGAAGGCCTGCAAACGGGTTAAACCACAGGTTACGATAAAAATTCTCTAACGTGACCGCCTGATGATGCTTGGATTGAGCGAAGCTGGTCCATTCTTGCAGATTGCGTTTGCTTACCAGTAAACGCCACAGCGTGATGGCAATGGCTTTCAGGCTGTAGAAAGCCTCATGGGGCAATTCGGCCAGGCGCAGGCCCACCTGCGAAAGCCGATGCAGTGAACCATTCAACGCCAGCTGCAGGTGCTGAATAAAGGGGCGGCGCGGAGGCTTGCGCACCACATCCTGCAACAGCGCCAGCAGCGTGGGCAGCAGCAGAATAATGGCGAATACCACCAACCAGTAGCGGGTATTCGGCAGCCAGGTAAAACCGAAGAACAGCAGCAACAGGAAGCTGGGCGCTACCAGGCTGCGGCGCAGGTTATCAAGCAGTTTCCAGCGTGACAGATAGCTCAGCGGGTTGGCAACGCGGCTACCGTCTTCGGTGGTCACCTTCGGCATCAGCCAGTTGAGTAGCTGCCAATCCCCCCGTATCCAGCGCGAACGGCGGGCCACATCCACCAGATAATTGCTTGGGTATTGCTCATAGAGCAACACATCGCTCAGCAAACCGGAACGGGCATAGCAACCCTCAAGCAGATCGTGGCTTAGCACCAGATTTTCCGGGCAACTGCCTTTCAGGCTTTGGGCAAAGACGTCGACGTCATAAATTCCTTTGCCGATAAAAGAGCCTTCGCCAAACAGATCCTGATAGATATCCGATGCCATCAACGTATAGGGATCGTTACCCGGCGTGCTGCTGCACAGGGCAGCATAGCGGCTCTGGCCGTAAGCGGGGATCTCTTCCGCCATGCGTGGCTGCAGGATGGCGTAGCCTTCCACCACCCGCTGTTGTTTGGCATCGTATTGTGGCTGGTTCAGGGGATGAGCCATCGCAGCGATCAGCTGATGCGCGGTTTCGCGCGGTAAAACGGTATCGCTGTCCAGGGTAATCACGTATTTAACGTTCTTCAGCACCTCCAGCTCTTGGCCAATCTGGGTGGTGAACGCATTGCCCTGATTGCGCAACCAATCATTCAGCGCATTCAGTTTGCCGCGTTTACGCTCATGGCCCATCCACGTCTGCTGTTTTTCATTCCATTGGCGCTCACGGTGGAACAGGAAGAAGTGGCTTGGCCCTTCGCAGGCATAATGTGCGTTCAGCGCGGTCATTTTTTGGCTGGCATAAGCCAGCAGCTCGGCATCATCTGGGTGCTGCTGCTGAGGGGAGTCAGTAAAGTCGGTGAGTAGGGCAAAATGCAGGTGTTGCATGGGGTTGCCGAGATAACAGACTTCCAGCTTGTTGATCAGTTGATCAATGCCGGGTTTGCTGTCGATAAGCGTTGGGATCACCACCAGCGTGCGAAATTGCGCCGGGATACCGCAGGAGAAATCGAGCCTTGGCAACGGCTGTGGCGAGCGGCTGCGCGTGGTGATTTCACTGAGCAGGTTGAGGGCGAACTGGCCGATCACAATCCCTAATGGGAACAGCAGGATCAGCAATCCCCAGGTGATGCCGGTTTGATAGGTATCGCGCAGCAGCAGTGCCCAGCAGGCGGTAGTGAGCAGGCTAAGGCTGCCCAGCCAGGAGAGCAAAGGCGACTGATTAAGGGCATGCCGGATGCGTGTAATACGGCCAAGTTGCACGTCCAGTTGTTTTTCCAACTGCCGACGACCATCGTCGATCAGGTAATAGCCGACATGATGAGTACGCGGATCGCTGCTGGGATCTTCGGCAGCAACCTGGGCCATATTCAGCACATATCTGGCTACCCCGACTTCGTTATACGGACTATGACGGGCCAGCATTTCGATCACATGGCGGTAGTTGTCACGGGTATCGAAATGCATCATCGGGTAAACCCCGGCGGGATCTTCACGCAGGGTTTGGTCGACCTGGCTCATGGTTTCGACAAATTCCGCCCAATCCATTTCACTCAACTGGCGCAGGCCAGCAATGCTGTTGCTGACCGACAGTTGGCTGATAGCCAATTGCTGGTTAAAACGGTGGATCAGTTCATCAGAGGTCAGGCTGACTTCTGCCAGACGTTGTTCAACCCAGGTCAGGGGGAGCGCCAGCATGGTGCCATGCCCTTGCAGGCGGCGCACCAGCTCGGCTACGAAGGCGCTGGTGCGTGGTGGGTTGGATCGCGCCATATCGGCGATCACGATAATCAGATTGGCCGGATCGTTTTCTGCCGACTCCAGCATTTTAGTCACCCAGCTATCGGCCAGGTTGCGCTCTTCCTGAGCCTGGGCAACTTCTACCGCCACGCGGCGCAGGTTCTCAATCAGCGCCAGCCTTAACATGCCCGGCAATGCCCAAAGTTCGCCCAGGGTCAGATTGGTTTCTTTCTGGTAGGCGGCAATATAGCGCGTTAGGCTTTGTGCATCCCAGCGCCCGTCGCCGTGAGCAATGGCTTCGGTTGCGATATCGTAAATCCTTGGGCAGTTATGTGGTGCGCTTAATTGCGGCAGGCCACGGCCAAAGGTTTTGGGCAGATGGTGGCGGACTACGCGGATTTGTTCCTCGATCAGGTAAAAGTTATCGAGTAACCAGTCACCTGCGGGGGTCATGGTGGTTTTCTTGCCGTTGCTCAACAGGCTGCAGCTTTCAGTCAGCACCTGCTCGTTGTTATCCAGACGTTTGAGCAGATTGAACGGGGTTTTACGCGTTGCCAATTTGTGCGAACGCGCCAGGCGCTGGCCATAGCGCTCCATTTGGTCAACAGAAAACAGCTCTGCCTTGATATTGCTGGCGGGAGGGATTTCGGCAGCGGCCCTGTTATGTCGCGTTGGCGACAGATGGGGCTTGAGGAGGCGACGATGTTTCTTTAACCAATTGATAAGTATTTCTTTCACGCAAAAAGCTCCTTACATCTGGCCCAAAGGACAGCCGGTGAAAACCGTTGGGAGGCTGCGAACATCTTGTATTTACCATCGAATTGATATGGCAAGGGTTCACTGCGGCAGGAACATAGCTTCTAAGTATAGTCCTGCTCGGTGAATTGGGTTGTTTTTTAACCTAATCCTTTAATTTTAATAAACAATTAGCGAGAAAAGGTATTGATAAACGCACGGTATTTTTCCGCCCGCCGCAGTGGTTTTACCGTATAATTCCCCACATAGCGTTTGGTTAATGAGGTGGCAGTGGAACAACTTTCGGGATTGCTGCGGCAGTTAGGCCAGCAGCTTGAGCAAGGCTTTCCCTCTGAAGCCGGATTTCGGCAGATCACCTTGGCTGTGCCGGGCCGCATGACCGAACTTTTGCTGGAGTGGCTGGCGGCGCAGGCGCTGTTTCCTCAGTTCTACTGGCGACATCGTGAAGGGGGGCATGAGGCGGCGGTATGCGGTTCGGCCAGGCAGTTTTCACAAACCGCACGGGCGCAGGCGTTTTTGAATACCCATCCGGGTGCCCGGCTCTGGGGGCTTAACGCATTTGACGGTGAAGCGCTGTTGCTGTTGCCGCGTCTGGAAATTCTCAGCCGTAAGGGCAAAGGTGAACTGACGCTTAATCTGTTTTCAGAGCGGGCTTTAGACCAGGACGCCAAGGCTGCACGAGCCTGGCTCGAAAAGCTGGTGGTAGCGAAGCCGATAGCGGATTTGCAGGTGCAAGTGCGCAGAGTACAGCATCAGCCGGAGCAGGCCGGGTGGGAAATCATGCTGCGCGCAGCGCTGAAGGCGATAGATCGCCAGCAGATGGATAAAGTGGTGCTGGCACGTAGCTCGCGGTTAACGCTGGAAGAGCCGCTGTTTGCACCTGCGTTGATGGCCGCCAGCCGGAGAGTCAATCATCAGTGCTACCACTTTATGATGCGTATGGACGCCCACTCTGCCTTTCTAGGCTCCAGCCCGGAAAGGCTGTACCTGCGTGCAGGGCATCATCTGTTTACCGAAGCGCTGGCCGGTACCGTGGCCAATCACCACAACGAGCGACAGGCTCAGGAACTGGCGCAATGGTTGCTGCTGGATACGAAAAACCAGCAGGAAAATCTGCTGGTGGTAGATGATATCTGCCAACGCCTGCAAGGCGGGGCCAGTGCGGTGGATGTCATGCCGCCAGAAGTGGTGCGGCTGCGTAAGGTGCAACATCTAAGGCGGCGCATTGAAGGGCAACTGAATCGTTGTGATGATGCAGACTGCCTGCAGCGGCTCCAGCCAACGGCGGCGGTTGCCGGGTTACCCCGTCAGGCAGCGCGGGACTTTATCCGCCAGCATGAGCCTTTTCCTCGCCGCTGGTATGCCGGTTCCGCTGGGTATCTTTCTGCTGCGCAATCTGAGTTTTGTGTTGCCTTGCGTTCCTGCCAGATTGATGACGCCCAGGTTCAGCTCTACGCCGGAGCCGGGATTGTGGCCGGTTCGGACCCGGTGCAGGAGTGGCAGGAGATCGAAAACAAAGCCGCAGGGCTGCGCACTTTACTGCAACCCGACGATCCGCGATAAGCTCCCCGAGAGCCGAATTGAGCAGCTTGAAGTTCGTGTGTAAACTTATTGTGATTCATATGTTTGTTTTTTGTTCCATTCAGGGCGGTTATTGACCGTTAGAAGATTGGCATTGATATATTCAGGGTAAACCTGCCACAGGGAAATACGGCGTTTTTGCGCCAGCGCAAAAGCCGTAAAGATAATTACTTTTATAATTCAGAGTTATGACCCCTGGTATGCTACCTCATTAGGGTGAGGCTCGGCGCGTAACCTCTGTTTACTGACTTGTGAGCGAATTATGTCGACAAGTGTTTTTAATCGCCGGTGGGCGGCGTTGTTGTTGGAAACGCTGGTCCGCCACGGGGTACGGCATGTCTGTATCGCTCCAGGATCGCGCTCCACACCTTTGACGCTGGCAGCGGCGGCAAACCGCGCCTTAGTCTGTCATACCCATTTTGATGAGCGGGGGCTGGGCCATTTGGCGCTTGGCCTGGCAAAAGCCACCCGTGAGCCGGTAGCGGTGATCGTCACTTCCGGAACGGCGGCGGCAAACCTTTACCCTGCGCTGATTGAAGCCGGGTTAACCGGGGAACGATTGGTGTTTCTTACCGCCGATCGCCCTCCTGAGTTGATTAACTGCGGTGCCAATCAGGCGATTCGCCAGCAGGGGCTCTACGCGAGCCACCCGACGCTGAATATCGATTTACCCCGCCCCAGCCCGGATATCCCGGCCCGCTGGCTGGTCTCTACCCTGGACAGCGCCCTGGCGCAGCTGTTGCACGGGGCTTTGCATATCAACTGCCCGTTTGCCGAACCGCTGTATGGTGGCGATGAACAGAAGTATGCAGAGTGGTCGGCGGCGCTGGGGGACTGGTGGCAGGATACGCACCCTTGGTTGCGTGAACTGGATCCCCGTCAGGTGCTGAAACAGCCAGACTGGTTTTTCTGGCGGCAAAAGCGCGGTGTGGTTATTGCCGGGCGGATGAGTGCCGAAGAGGGCGTGCAACTGGCCGAGTGGGCAGGCATGCTCGGGTGGCCACTGATTGGCGATGTGCTTTCGCAAACCGGGCAGCCCTTGCCCTGTGCTGATCTGTGGTTGGCCAACCCGCAGGCGCGGCACCTGCTGGAAAATGCGCAGTTGGTGATGCAGTTCGGCAGCAGCCTGACGGGTAAACGCCTGCTGCAATGGCAGGAACGTTGCCAACCTGAAGAGTTCTGGCTGATCGACTCTCTGCCTGGCCGCCTTGATCCTGCGCATCACCGTGGCCGCCGTATTCGTTCCAGCGTTGGTGAATGGCTGGATCTGCACCCGGCACAGCCGCGTTCTCCCTGGGCTGGCGAATTGGCGGTGTTGGCGGACGAGGCTTTGGATGCAACGTCGGCATATCTGGTTAATCGTTTTGGCGAGGCGCAACTGGCCCACCGTTTGCCGGAACTGTTGCCGGAAAACGGCCAGCTGTTTCTTGGCAACAGCCTGATTGTGCGCCTGATCGATGCGTTAACCCAGTTGCCAGCCGGTTATCCGGTTTTCAGCAACCGTGGCGCCAGCGGAATTGACGGATTAATCTCCACCGCCGCTGGGGTGCAGCGCGCAACCGCCAAACCGACGCTGGCGGTAGTGGGTGATCTTTCTGCGCTATACGATGTTAATGCTCTGGCATTGCTGCGCCAGAGCTCGGCACCCACGGTGCTGATCGTGGTGAATAATAACGGCGGGCAGATTTTCTCGCTGTTGCCAACGCCGGAGCCGGAACGCCAGCGTTTCTACTGCATGCCGCAGGACGTGGAGTTCAGCCATGCGGCGGCGATGTTCCAACTGGGCTATGCCTGCCCGGAAAACTGGGGCCAATTGCAACAGGCGGTGGAGCAGGCCTGGCGTCATAGCGGCACAACGTTGATTGAGCTGCAGGTGCCGCCAAGCGATGGGGCTGAGACTTTGCAGCACCTGGTTCAACTGATGGCGGCTAAATGATGCTGGCCTCCCGCGTTCTGCAACAGGGTGAAAGCCAACGCCCGTGGCTGGTCTGGCTGCATGGCCTGTTGGGCAATAACAATGAGTGGCGGGTGATTGCCTCCCGCTGTGAGCAGTGGCCATCACTGGCTATCGATTTGCCCGGTCATGGTGATTCCGTGGCGCAGACTTGCCTGGATTTTGCCGATGTCAGCCAGCAGATCACCGCCACGCTGCAACAACACCACATTGAGCGTTACTGGTTGGTGGGCTATTCACTTGGCGGGCGCATTGCCATGTACCACGCTTGTCATGGCGATACCCAGGGGCTGCAGGGCATCGTGATTGAGGGCGGTAACCCCGGGTTAGAGAACCCCACCCTGCGTGCTCAACGCATGGCGCATGATGCTGGCTGGGCGGCGCGTTTTCGCTCTGAACCCATCAGAAAAGTGCTGGCGGACTGGTATCAACAACCGGTATTTGCCAACCTCAGCGCGGTACATCGCCAGGCGTTGATCGCCGCCCGGGCCGATAACCATGGCCCATCGGTTGCCAATATGCTGGAAGCCACTTCGCTCGGGAGGCAGCCTTGGCTGGTGCCCCAATTACAACGGCTGGCACTGCCGATAAAAGTGTTGTGCGGTGCTGACGACCACAAATTCCAGGCGCTGGCGCGTGAGGCGGGTTTGCCATTAGGCACCGTGCCACAGGCTGGCCATAACGCCCATCTGGCAAACCCGGCGGATTTCGCCGCCGCGCTACATGAATTTCTTGATAATAAAGGAACCGAACATGCTTTATCCCAATGAAGAACAACTGTATGCCGCCATCGACTGGCAGGACTGTTCAGGTGATTTTGAAGATATCCTGTACCACAAATCCAGTGACGGCATTGCCAAAATCACCATCAACCGCCCGCAGGTGCGTAACGCTTTCCGCCCGCATACCGTAAAAGAAATGCTCGAGGCGCTGGCCAACGCGCGTTACGACGATGGGATTGGCACCATTATTCTGACCGGTGCCGGTGATAAAGCCTTCTGTTCCGGTGGCGATCAGAAAGTACGCGGTGACTACGGCGGCTATCGTGATGACAGTGGCGTACATCACCTGAACGTGCTCGATTTCCAACGCCAGATCCGTACCTGCCCTAAACCCGTGGTAGCCATGGTGGCCGGGTACTCCATCGGTGGTGGTCATGTGCTGCATATGATGTGCGATCTGACTATCGCCGCCGACAATGCCATTTTTGGCCAGACTGGGCCGAAAGTCGGTTCCTTTGATGGCGGCTGGGGCGCTTCTTATATGGCGCGTATCGTCGGCCAGAAGAAAGCCCGTGAAATCTGGTTCCTGTGTCGTCAGTACGACGCTGCCGCCGCGCTGGACATGGGCCTGGTCAACACCGTTGTCCCCTTGGCTGATTTGGAAAAAGAGACCGTGCGCTGGTGCCGTGAGATGCTGCAAAACAGCCCAATGGCGCTACGTTGCCTGAAAGCCGCGCTCAACGCTGACTGTGATGGCCAGGCGGGGCTACAGGAACTGGCCGGTAACGCCACCATGCTGTTCTATATGACGGATGAGGGCCAGGAAGGGCGCAACGCTTTTATCGAAAAACGCCAGCCGGACTTCAGCAAATTCAAGCGTAATCCGTAATGACGACGCTAACCCGTAACGTGGCGATCTATCGCTATAGCCTGCCGATGGAGGCTGGCGTGGTGCTGCGCAATCAGCGGCTGAAAACCCGTGACGGCTTGCTGATTCACCTGCAACAGGGTGAGCAGCAAGGATGGGGGAGATTGCCCCCTTGCCGGAGTTCAGTGAGGAGACGCTTGAACAGGCTCAGCAGGCGGCATTAGCCTGGGCGCAGGCATGGCAAGCGGGGGAGACACCCGCAGCCAGCGTATGGCCTTCGGTTGCCTTCGGCACCAGTTGTGCTTTGGCTGAGTTGACCGGGCAATTGCCGCAGCAGGCCGATTACCGCAAGGCGCCGCTGTGTACCGGCGATCCCGATGAGTTGTTTGATGTACTGGCCGCCTTGCCTGGCGAGAAAGTCGCCAAGGTAAAGGTTGGCCTGTATGAAGCGGTACGGGATGGTATGGTGGTCAACGTGTTGCTGGAAGCGCTGCCGGATCTGAAACTGCGGCTGGATGCCAACCGCAGTTGGACAAGGGCCAAGGCCGACGGTTTTGCCAAATACGTCAACCCTTCGTGGCGCGATCGCATTGCGTTTCTGGAAGAGCCCTGCAAAACCCGCGATGAGTCACGTGACTTTGCCCGGGCCACCGGGATTGCCATCGCCTGGGACGAGAGCGTGCGGGAGGCGGATTTTGTGGTGCAGGCCGAGCCGGGCGTGGCAGCCATTGTTATCAAACCCACGTTGACCGGTAGCCTGGCGCGTTGCCGTGAACTGGTCACGCAGGCGCATCAAGCGGGTCTGGTGGCAGTGATCAGTTCCAGTATCGAATCCAGTCTTGGGCTGACACAATTGGCGCGTATCGCCCATTGGCTGACGCCGGATACGGTGCCGGGCCTGGATACGCTAAACCTGATGCAGGCCCAATTGTTACGCGGTTGGCCAGAGTGCAACCTGCCGTTATTGGATACCCAAGCCCTGGAGTGTATATGGCGCAGTTAAATGATTGGCCGTGGCGGCATTGGGCAGCACTGCGTCCACAGGACACTGCGGTAATCTTTGAGCAACAGCCGGTCAGTTGGTTGATGCTGCAACAGCAGGTAGACGTTCTGGCGGCTGACTTTCAGCACCAGGGCGTGCAGCCCGGCAGTGGCGCAGCGCTGTGCGGGAAAAACAGCTACCCCTTGCTGCTGGCTTATCTCGCGCTGTTGCAGTGTGGCGCACGGCTGTTACCGCTCAATCCGACGCTGCCTGCGCCATTGCTGGCGAAGCTGTTACCCGACCTGGATATTTCCTTCGCTTTCAGCCCGGATACTTTGCCGGAATTACCGCCTGAGCTGATAGTCTTGTCGCCGCCAGGAGTGGATGAACGCAATCTGCAGTGGCTGGCGTGGGATGAACAGCGGCTGGCAACGCTGACGCTGACTTCCGGCTCCAGCGGCGTGCCAAAAGCGGCCGCTCACAGCTATGCCGGGCACCTTGCCAGCGCGCAAGGGGTATTGCATCTGATGGATTTCCAGCCGCAGGATAGCTGGCTGCTCTCCCTGCCGCTGTTCCACGTCTCCGGCCAGGGCATTGTCTGGCGCTGGCTGGCGGTGGGTGCCCAGTTGGTGGTCCGCGATATGCAACCCCTGGCTGATGCGCTGGCGGGTTGCACGCATGCATCGCTGGTGCCGACGCAGCTATGGCGATTGCTGTCTGAACCTATGGCTAAACATGCGTTGAAGGAAGTGCTGCTTGGGGGCTCGATGATCTCGGTTTCTCTTACTCAGCAGGCCGAAGCTATGGGGATCCGCTGCTGGTGCGGTTATGGCCTGACGGAGCTGGCCTCCACGGTTTGCGCCAAACGTGCTGATGAACTGCCTGGGGTTGGTTTGCCTTTGCAGGGCCGTGAAATAAAGCTGGTGGATCAGGAAGTGTGGATCCGTTCGCAAAGCCTGGCATTGGGTTATTGGCATCAAGGGGCATTACGGCCGATTGCCGATGATGATGGCTGGTTCCACACGCGCGATCGCGGGGCTATGGAGCAGGGTGAGCTGTGTATTATTGGCCGCTTGGATAACCTGTTCTTCTGCGGAGGAGAAGGGGTGCAGCCAGAGGATGTCGAACGCGTATTGGCGGCACATCCGCAGGTTGAGCAAGCCTTTGTCGTGCCCGTCGACGACCCGGAGTTTGGCCAACGCCCGGTAGCGGTTGTCAGTCTGGAAGGTGAATTGTCGTTGGAGGCTTTGCTGTTATGGGCACAGGATCGCTTGGCCAATTTCCAGCGGCCCATTGCTTTACTGCCATTACCCGCAGAGCTGAAAAACGGTGGGATTAAAATTTCACGCCGCCGGTTGCAGCTATGGGCTGCCAAACACTTTACGGTGCTCTGAGTCTAACCATGAAAGAGCTATACATCATGTTGGGCATGTGATGATATCGGGCAAGGAAAGAAATGGGAGGCGGGAATGGCAAAAATAGAAGGTTTTCGTATAAAAAACTTCAGGGCACTGAAGGACATTACACTTGGCCGCTTGTGGAATCTACAGCGGGCAGTACCTCTTACTCCGATGACGGCTGTTATCGGTAAAAATGGCGTAGGAAAAAGCACATTATTCGATGCCTTCGGTTTTCTTGCCGATGCTTTGAAACTGGGAGTAGAGGAAGCTTGCGATTCTCGAGGACGAGGGGGATTTGAAAGGATCAGAGCGCAAGGGCAAAAGGAACCGATAGAGTTCGAAATTTACTATAAAGAAGATGGTAACGCTCGACCGATTACTTATGAGATTGCTATTGATATTGATAGTTCTGGTCGTCCATTTGTGCTGAAGGAGCGTCTCAGGCAGCGACGTAAAGGTCAGACACGTGGTTGGCCATTCTCATTTTTGGTCTTGAACCGTGGTAAAGGTGTGGTATGGAAAGGGGAGCAGGAAGGGCATTTAATCGATGAAGAACAGGGGGAGTTTGACTTAACAGGCTTGATTGAATCGATTAAGTTAAGTGAGGTCGAAGAAGAGTCCAAGGAAACCGAACTTGTTGAATTAGAGGATGTTCGCAAACTTGGTATTGCCACGTTGGGGTCATTGAAACAGCATCCGCGAATCTCGGCATTTCGTCGGTTTATTGAGGGATGGTACCTCAGCTACTTTACACCCGATGCGGCTCGCAGTTTACCGCTGGCGGGGCCCCAAAAACATCTCAATAGCAAGAGTGATAATCTTGGTAATGTCGTGCAGTTTATGGAACGGGAGCATCCAAAACGCTTTCAAACCATTCTTAATAGAATTGCCGAAAAAATCCCAGGCATCGATAGAATCGACACAGAAAGAACCAACGATGGTCGATTACTGCTGCGCTTTAATGATAGAGGGTTTCAAGATCCATTTTATTCGCAACAAATGTCTGACGGCACACTAAAGGTTTTTGCCTATCTATTATTACTAGAAGATCCTACTCCACCACCATTTTTATGCATTGAAGAGCCGGAAAATGGTTTATATCACAAATTGCTTGAATCGTTGGCTAGAGAATTTCGTGAGCATGCGACAGGGCGCAAAGGGGGATCTCAGGTTTTTATTACGACTCATCAACCCTATTTAGTAGATGCATTGGAACCTGCCGAAGTTTGGATCCTGGAGAAAGGTGTGGACGGTTTCTCGGTCATTCGCAGGGCAAGTGACGATGTGCTGGTAATGAATATGGTCGATGAGGGATTACCGCTAGGTGGGCTGTGGTACAGCGATTATTTGGACAGGGGATGAATGGATGCATTTTGAAATTCTGGTTGAGGATCAATCAGGCAAAAAAATGCTTGATATCTTGATTCCCAAAATTGTTGATAAGACTGTTCATACATTTATTGTTCGCCCTTATAAAGGTGTGGGGCGGATTCCCAAGAACCTTATGGCAACGGGAGACGCGAGTAAACGTATTTTACTTAACGAGTTGCCACGGCTATTGCGTGGATATGGCAAATCGTTTATCAATTATCCGGCAGCAGTGATAGTGGTCTGTGATCTTGATGACAAATGTTTAAAGGCTTTCCACGAAGAGCTTTACAGGCTTCTTGATGCTTGTAACCCGAGACCGGAGACACGTTTTTGTATCGCTATTGAGGAGGGAGAGGCATGGTTCTTGGGCGATATTTCAGCTATCAAGGCCGCGTATCCGAAAGCTAAAGACGCTGTTTTACGTGCCTACGTGCATGATTCTATCTCTGGGACCTGGGAGAGATTGGCTGATGCACTTTATCACGGAGGGGCAACGACTCTTTCCGCAAAAGGATGGCAGGCCGTCGGCACAGAGAAATCATTGTGGGCTGAAAGAATTAGCCCACATATGGATATCACTAATAACCTGTCACCAAGTTTTGTCTATTTTCGTGATAAATTGCGCGAGTTGGCTCGCAATGACTTACAGGTATAGATTGGCCCTAGCGGCATTGGCCTCACTATATCTAACAACAATAGATGAATCGAGTAAAAACAGGCCGCCCGAGGGCGGCCTTGGCATTGCTGTAACAGACTATTTCAGGCCCAGAGCCTTGGCGACACCGTTGCCGTAGTCTGGATGTACCTTGGTGAACAGATCGACCTGACGGCGTTGGATCTGCTCAGGCACCTGCGACAGCTCCCCGGCAATACGGGCAAA
Organism: Serratia sp. L9; assembly: GCF_050632285.1. NCBI lineage: Bacteria > Pseudomonadati > Pseudomonadota > Gammaproteobacteria > Enterobacterales > Yersiniaceae > Serratia > Serratia sp. L9. The sequence continues at coordinate 2,968,233 of NZ_CP192591.1, forward strand.
CATACGCTGATGTTCTTCGGCACTCAGCAGATTAAACAGCGCGCGCGGCTGGCTGTAATAATCGTCATCTTCGCGATGATTCCAGTGATCGGCGGCACCTTCAATGCTTAACGGTGGTTCGCTGAAATCGGGTTGCTCCTGGAACACGCCAAAGCTGTTTGGCTCATAGGTTGCGCCATTACCGCTGTTGCCATCCACCCGCATCGCCCCATCGCGGTGATAGTTATGGAATGGGCATTTTGCGCCATTAACCGGGATTTGGTGATGGTTGACACCCAGACGGTAGCGGTGCGCGTCGCCATAGGAGAACAGACGGCCCTGCAGCATTTTATCTGGCGAGAAACTCACGCCAGGCACCACGTTGGCCGGGTTCATCGCCACTTGTTCCACTTCAGAGAAGTAGTTATCCGGGTTGCGATTCAGCTCGAAGAAACCAACGTCAATCAGTGGGTAATCGCCGTGTGGCCAAACCTTGGTGAGGTCAAACGGATTATACGGAGTTTGAGAGGCCTCATGTTCCGGCATGATCTGAATTTGCAGTTTCCAGCGTGGGAAATCACCGTTTTTGATGGCGTTGTACAGATCGCGTTGTGAACTTTCACGGTCTTTGGCGACGATGGCTTCGGCTTCATCATCCATCAGGTTTTCGATGCCCTGCTCGCAGCGGAAGTGGAATTTGACCCAGAAACGCTCGTTATTGGCATTGATAAAGCTGAAGGTGTGGCTACCGAAACCGTGCATATGACGGTAGGACTTAGGCAGGCCACGATCGCTGAAGTCGATGGTCAACTGATGCAGGGATTCCGGCAGGTGGGAGAAGAAGTCCCATTTGTAGACCGGGTTACGCAGGTTAGTGTGCGGATCGCGTTTTACCACGTGGTTGAGATCGGGGAATTTCAGCGGATCGCGCAGATAAAATACTGGCGTATCGTTACCTACCAGGTCCCAGTTACCCTCGGCGGTGTAGAACTTCATGGCAAAGCCACGAATATCGCGTTCGGCATCGGCAGCACCGCGTTCACCGGCTACTGTGGAGAAACGGACAAACATCTCGGTTTGCTTGCCAATTTCAGAGAAGATATTTGCGCGGGTGTATTGGGTAATATCATGGGTAACGGTGAAGGTGCCATAGGCGCCAGAGCCTTTGGCATGCATGCGGCGTTCTGGGATCACTTCACGGTCAAAGTGGGCCAGTTTCTCCAGGAACCATACGTCTTGTAACAGCATTGGGCCACGTTTGCCTGCGGTGATCACGTTATTATTATCAACAACGGGGGCGCCTGCTGCGGTAGTTAATCCTTTCTTGCTCATCAATTGCTCCTTACTGTGTTGCAGTTAAGTTGATAGCTCAGTATCGGGTGCTGTACATCTTCATAATCATAACTAATGTGAGGCCGCCTTCTGCTGACCTCTATCAAAGTCACTACTAGTTGTAGTCTTATTCTCAATCCTCGGCAAATAGGTTCGGGTTATCGTTGTAATCCAGTTTTAGCCAGGTTTCATTTATTTACAGTTTATTGAAAAATTTGAAGATTATTGCTTTAAATTATCCCGATATCCATGACGCTTCAATGACACTTATCGCCGAATCATTTTTAGGTAACTCATCTTCACTGTCTGAAGATGAAAATAGAAAGGGAAAGATAATGAATAAAACTTTAGTCGCGTGTGCAGCTGGTTTGCTGTTTGTGGCTGGTTCTGCCAATGCCATCAGTGTAAGTGGTGAAGCCGGAGAACATTACACCAATGTGGGCGTTGGTATGGGGACTTCTACGTCTGGTATTGGCATCAGTGGTAACTGGATGCGTAGCGATCATGATGGGGAAGTAGGGAGTCTGGGGTTAAGCTTTAGTTTGCCGGTAGGGCCTTTGATGGCCACCGTGGGCGGTAAGGCCATCTACCTCAGCCCTGAAGAGGGTAAGGACGGCGGCGCACTGGCGGTAGGTGGCGGTCTGCAGTGGACCCTCAACCGTTATTTCACCCTTTACGGTGAAGGTTATTTTGCTCCGGAATCACTGACCAGTGGCGTTAAGGCTTATAACGAAGCCAATGGCGGTTTGCGCTGGAATGTTATCCGTCCGCTTAATGTGGATGTGGGCTACCGCTACATCAATATGGAAGGTAAAGATGGCCGGCGCGACAACACGTTGGCCGATGGCCCTTACGTGGGGGTTGGCCTGAGTTTCTGACCCGATGGGGGCATTATTGCCCCCGATTGTCTACTTATCCAACCGCCGGCAATATCCCGCTGGCAATGCCAATCTGAATAGCGATCACGGTTATCCCGCAGACAAATACCAGCGCCAGAGCCGGTGTACCGCCCCAGACTCGATAGTGGGTCTGGTGCCGCTGGCGTGTTTTCCAGACCAACAGGGAAGGTAACAGCAAAGCCAGAATGGCCAGCGCAATTGCGGCGAACCCCAGCGCCAGCACAAAGCCACGCGGATAAAACAGCGCAAAAGCTAATGGTGGCAGGAAGGTGATGGCGCCGGTCTGCAAGCGGCCACGGACATTATCCTGGCGTTTGAACAGGTCAGCCAGGAAGTCAAACAGCCCCAACGAAACCCCCAGGAATGACGTTGCCAGCGCCAGATCGGCAAACAGATGTACCGCCAGCTCGACATGCGGCGAAGCAACCACGTCGCGTACCGCCTGCAATAAGCCATTCAGCCCGGCCTGTTGCGCCAGAATACCGACAAAGGTGGTTGAGCTGATGCTGCCCAGCGTTGCCAACTGCCAGAAGATATAAGCAACCAGCGGTATGGCGCTGCCGATAATAAAAATCCAACGCAGCTTGCGGATGTTACCGCCCATATAGTTGACGATACTTGGCACGCTGCCGTGAAAACCGAACGAAGTGAAAATGACCGGTATGGCAGAAAGCGCCAGCCCTTGTTCCAGCGGAAGAGTCATCAGGTTGGTCTGATGGATATGCGGCATCATCAGGCCAAGCATGACGAGCAGGAAAATGGTTTTCGCAGTAAACAGAATGCGGTTAAACAGGTCGACCGAATGTGTGCCAATGCACACCACGCCGCCGGCAACCAGGGTGAACAGCAGTACGCCGAGATAGGTTGGGAACTCCTGAGCGGTCCACTGGGCGATACTGACGGCCAGCAGTTCGCCAGCCCCGCTGATATAAGCCGCCGTCAGCGCATACATCAGGAACATCATGCTAAAACTGGTAAGCCACTGGCCACCATCGCCAAGATAACGCTTGGCCAGCGTACCCAGGCCGGTATCAGCCTGCTCATGCTGATAGACCTCAACCAATAGCAGTGCGGTATAGCACATCAGTAACCACAGCCCCACCAGCAACGCCAGCGTTACGCCAAAACCTACGCCTGCCGCCGCCAGCGGCATGGCCAGCATTCCGGCACCAATGGTGGTGCCTGCTACGATAAAAACACTGCCCAGAGTGCGATTCTTCACTTTTTCTCTGCTATTCGTCGATTTAGGGGAATTATGAGGACCCCATTTTTAGTGCGGCAGAATAGTTGATTGCCCATTTTGTGTCAAACGGGCGTTACGTGCGCTGTACATCTAAGTTTACGGCGTGAATGGCGCCGTGGCGGCGATAACAATGCCTTTGATGAACAATATCTTCGAGTCTCTAGTGAAAAGTTATTTCCAGACTTCTATAGTGGATGGATCTGAAAATAAGGGAGAGATCTATGTTAAGGGTGGAGATGCTCAGCACCGGCGATGAGGTGCTGCATGGGCAAATTATAGATACCAATTCTGCCTGGCTGGCCGATTACCTGTTCCAGCAAGGCTTACCGATGAGTGGGCGTGAAACAGTGGGGGACAACCTTTCCTCGCTGATCGAAATCCTGCAAGAGCGTAGCCATATTGCCGATGTGCTGATCGTCAATGGTGGCCTGGGGCCAACCAGTGACGATCTCAGTGCGCTGGCGGCGGCAAAGGCCAGCGGAGTGGGGTTGGTGGAGCATCCTGAATGGATTGCCCGCATGGAGGCCTATTTTGCCGAACGTGGCCGCCCGATGGCCGCCTCCAACCGCAAACAGGCGCAGATCCCGGCGAATGCCGACATGCTGGATAACCGCGTCGGTACTGCCTGTGGCTTTGTCTTAACGTTGAATAAATGCCAGATGTTCTTCACCCCAGGCGTGCCTTCAGAATTTAAAGTGATGGTTGAAGAGCAGATCCTCCCACGCCTGCGACAAGGCTTTACTCTGCCGGAGCCGCCGTTATGCCTGCGCCTGACTACGTTCGGTACCTCGGAAAGCGATCTGGCAGCGGAACTGGACGGTATGCCCTTACCGCCGGATGTGGCGTTGGGCTACCGCTCTTCCAGCCCGATTATTGAGCTGAAGCTGACCGGTCCGCGTAGCCAACAGGCTGCCATGAAACAGGCATGGCAACGAGTGCGTGCGGTAGCCGGTGATAATACGATTTTTGAAGGAACGCGAGGTCTGCCTGCGGAACTGGCGCAACGGTTACAGCAACAGGGGCTGAAATTGGCGTTGAGCGAGCAATTTACCGCCGGGCTTGTCAACCTGCAATTGCAGAGCGAAGAGGCTCCCCTGGCGGGTGGCGAGCTGCTGCCTGCGTACTGCTCTGAGACCTTGGAAACGCTGCTGGCCCGCGCCCAGTCTCTGGCCCAACTTACCGGAGCCCCTTTGGCGTTGGCGGTCAGCGCAATGGCGGGGGATCGTGTCAGCGTCGTCTTGCATACGCCAAAAGGCGGTATTGGCCAGACGGTGAGCTATCGTGCGGCGCGCCATAGCCTGCGTTTACGCCAGGAGTCGGTGGCGATGCTGGCATTGGATATGCTGCGCCGCTGGTTGAACGGTGGAAAAGTCTGCGGCAAAAACAGCTGGCTGGAAATTGTTGAGATCGTTGAATAAAACAGATGCCGTTTGCCGGGAGATAACCTGGGGATCGTAATGTGGGGAAACCCCGCATTACGGTATCTGGCGCGGCTGGCGAACTCCCGCTCTAAATCTCCAGCTCGATGTCCACCAGCGGCATACAGCAACAGGGCAGGATTTCCCCGTCATTGATAAATGCCAATGGCTGCTGGCGGTAAGCGACCTTGCCTTTCAGCAACTTCAAGCGGCAAGCGCCGCAATAACCGGAGCGGCACTGGTATTCTACCGCAACATCGTGCAATTCAAGCACGTCGAGCAGGCAGCTTTCACCTTCGGGGCAGGGAGCTGCGTACCGCTGGTACGCAGCGTAATGGTTGATGCAGCCACTTACAGCTCGAAATCGCTCAGGTCGTCAGCATTGACTTCAGAGTCAATCTGGCCAACCAGATAGGAACTGACTTCGACTTCCTGCGGCGCCACCTGCACGTTGTCCGAAACCAGCCAGGCGTTGATCCACGGGATCGGGTTGGAGCGGGTCTGGAAGGGTAAGCCCAGGCCAACTGCCTGCATGCGGATATTGGTGATGTATTCCACATACTGGCACAGAATGTCTTTGTTCAGGCCAATCATCGAGCCGTCGCGGAACAGATACTCAGCCCACTCTTTCTCTTGCTGTGCCGCCAGGACGAACAGATCGTAGCACTCCTGCTGGCATTCTACGGCGATCTCGGCCATCTCAGGATCGTCTGCACCAGCGCGCATCAGATTCAGGATATGCTGGGTACCGGTCAGGTGCAGGGCTTCGTCGCGGGCGATCAGCTTGATGATTTTAGCATTGCCTTCCATCAGCTCGCGTTCGGCGAAGGCAAACGAGCAGGCGAAGCTGACGTAGAAACGGATGGCTTCCAGCGCGTTGACGCTCATCAGGCACAGATACAGCAACCTTTTGATGGCATGCAGGTTCACGGTAACGGTTTTGCCGTTAACCTGATGTGTACCGACACCCAGCAGGTGATAGTAGCTGGTCATCTCGATCAGATCGTCGTAGTAGCCGGAAATGTCTTTTGCACGCTTGAGGATCTCTTCGTTGGTGACGATATCGTCAAACACCAGCGCCGGATCGTTCACGATGTTACGGATGATATGCGTGTAAGAACGCGAGTGAATGGTCTCCGAGAAAGACCAGGTTTCTACCCAGGTTTCCAGTTCAGGGATCGAGATCAACGGCAGGAAAGCAACGTTGGGGCTACGACCCTGGATGGAGTCCAGCAGCGTCTGATATTTCAGGTTGCTGATAAAAATGTGTTTTTCATGTTCTGGCAGCGCCTGATAGTCGATACGATCGCGGGAAACGTCGACTTCTTCCGGACGCCAGAAGAAGGAAAGCTGTTTTTCGATCAGTTTTTCGAAGATTTCGTGTTTTTGCTGGTCGAAACGTGCCACGTTGACCGATTGGCCGAAGAACATCGGCTCAAGCAACTGGTCATTTTTGTTCTGAGAAAAAGTGGTGTAAGCCATAAGCTTGGATCCATTAGTGCCGGGCTGAATTGAAGGGGCCGGAAGAGTTCCGGCCCGCTGTGTCAAACGTTAGATCTTGCAGGCGCCGCCTTCACAGTCGTCATCGCCAGCCTGAGCAGGCTGCAAATCTTCCTGGACATCTTCTGCACCGTCGCGGGTGTTCTGATAATACAGCGTTTTCACACCGAATTTGTAGGTGGTGAGCAAGTCTTTCAACAACTGCTTCATCGGCACCTTGCCGCTTGGAAAACGCGTTGGATCATAGTTGGTGTTGGCCGAGATCGATTGGTCGATGAATTTCTGCATCAGGCCTACCAGTTGCAGATAACCGTCGTTGTTCGGCATTTCCCACAACAGCTCATAGTTGTTTTTCAGACGCTCATATTCCGGCACCACCTGACGCAAAATGCCGTCCTTGGAGGCTTTGATGCTGATGTGGCCGCGTGGTGGCTCGATGCCGTTAGTGGCATTGGAAATCTGCGAAGAGGTTTCCGAAGGCATCAACGCAGACAGCGTTGAGTTACGCAGGCCGGACTCTTTGATTTCTTTACGCAGGGTTTCCCAATCGTAATGCAGCGGCTCGGAGCAGATGGTATTCAAGTCTTTCTTGTAGGTGTCTATTGGCAGAATGCCCTGCGAATAGGTGGTCTCATTGAACCACGGGCAAGCCCCTTGTTCCTGAGCCAGTCGATTCGATGCCTTCAGCAGGTAATACTGAATCGCTTCGAAGGTTTTGTGGGTCAGGTTGTTGGCGCTGCCATCGGAATAACGCACGCCGTTCTTCGCCAGATAGTAGGCAAAGTTGATCACGCCGATACCCAGGGTACGGCGGCCCATCGCACCACGATGCGCGGCTTTGATGGGGTAATCCTGATAATCCAACAGCGCATCCAGTGCACGTACCGCCAAGATCGCCAGCTCTTCCAGATCGTCCAGGCTTTCAATGGCACCCAGGTTGAACGCCGACAAGGTGCAAAGCGCAATCTCACCGTTTTCGTCGTTAACGTCATCCAGCGGTTTGGTTGGCAGGGCGATTTCCAGGCACAGGTTTGACTGGCGCACTGGAGCAACCAGCGGATCGAACGGGCTATGGGTGTTGCAGTGATCGACGTTCTGGATGTAGATACGGCCAGTTGAAGCACGTTCCTGCATCATCAGTGAGAACAACTCTACCGCTTTCACACGTTTTTGGCGGATGCTGTCATCCTGCTCATAATGGGTGTACAGGCGTTCGAATTCATCCTGATCGGCAAAGAATGCGTCGTACAGTCCCGGGACGTCAGACGGGCTGAACAGCGTGATGTCTTCGTTCTTGATCAGGCGCTGGTACATCAGGCGGTTGAGTTGCACGCCGTAGTCCATGTGGCGCACGCGGTTACCTTCAACGCCACGGTTGTTTTTCAGCACCAGCAGGCTTTCTACTTCCAGATGCCACATCGGGTAGAACAGCGTCGCCGCACCGCCACGCACGCCGCCCTGCGAACAGGATTTCACGGCGGTCTGGAAGTGTTTGTAGAACGGGATACAGCCGGTGTGGAAGGCTTCGCCACCCCGGATCGGGCTGCCCAGAGCACGGATTCGACCCGCATTGATACCGATACCGGCACGCTGTGACACGTATTTCACGATGGCGCTGGAGGTGGCGTTGATGGAATCCAGGCTGTCACCACACTCGATCAGCACACAGGAACTGAACTGGCGGGTTGGGGTACGCACGCCAGACATGATTGGCGTGGGTAAAGAAATCTTAAAGGTGGAAATCGCGTCATAGAAACGTTTTACGTAGTCCAGACGGGTTGTGCGCGGATAGTTGGAGAACAGACACGCGGCCACCAGGATATACAGGAACTGCGCACTTTCGTAGATTTCGCCGCTTACGCGGTTCTGCACGAGATATTTGCCTTCCAACTGCTTAACGGCTGCGTAGGAAAAGTTCATATCACGCCAGTGATCGATAAAGGAGTCCATCTGCTCGAACTCTTCAGCCGTGTAGTCTTCCAGCAGATGCTTATCGTATTTGCCCATCTCAACCATGCGCGTTACGTGATCGAGCAACTTTGGTGGCTCAAACTGGCCGTAGGCTTTTTTGCGCAGGTGGAAGATAGCGAGGCGCGCGGCCAGATACTGATAATCCGGAGCGTCACGGGAGATCAGATCGGCGGCAGCCTTGATGATGGTTTCATGAATATCGGCGGTTTTAATGCCGTCATAAAACTGAATATGTGAACGCAACTCTACTTGAGATACCGAAACGTTGTGTAAACCTTCCGCGGCCCAATCGATGACCCGGTGGATTTTGTCGAGGTTGATGCGCTCTGTACGGCCATCGCGTTTAGTTACAAGCAGACTTTGGTTCATTTTGACTTGTCCGTGTGGTTCCCCTAAGCAGAAAGTGTAGTCGCTCTGCTCAGTATGTAAACACTATATATAGGGGGTGTATGTCGGTGAGGTAACAAGATAGTGATAAAACAGCGGGTTTGCAAGTGAACAAAACCTGCCTATTTTGTGGATAACTTGGGGGTGAAATGTTACGCCCGGTTCCCAGTGCGCGCTGTGACTGGGGCGACAAGTTTGTCAATAAGCCGGATAAGATTTTACGGAAAATCTTAAAATCCGGATCGTTTGCCGCTTTATTAAACGTTAGAAAAAAACGGCATATTGATCTGCTTTAATATTCTTAAAAACGGATTATGTCGTCTTTTTTGATCGAAACCGGAGAAATGGCAATCTACCCTGATACTTAAGCGGCCCCGGAGGCTGTAACCTGCCCCAAAACCGCCCCGGCAGGTTTAGCCTTGGTGCTGGGTATGAACCATATAGTTCACATCAACGTTGCGGCCCAATCTGAAATGGTCGGTGATCGGATTGTAATGCAGGCCGATGATATGTTTTTCACGCAGCTCGGTGCCGTCTACCCAGCCGATCAGCTCAGAAGGGCGGATGAACTTGTTATGATCGTGCGTTCCTTGCGGCACCATTTTGAGCACATATTCTGCGCCGATAACCGCCATCAGCCAGGCTTTGGTATTGCGGTTAATCGTGGAGAAGAAAACGTGGCCGCCAGGCTTGACCAGATGGGCGCAGGCACGGATGACCGAGGCCGGATCGGGAACGTGCTCAAGCATCTCCATGCAGGTGACGATGTCGTACTGTTGTGGATGAGCCTGGGCATGACTTTCGACGGTTTCCTGAACGTAGGTCACATTCATGCCGCTTTCCAGCGCATGCAAGCGCGCCACCTGCAGCGGCTCTGCTCCCATATCCAAGCCGGTAACTATTGCGCCTTCACGCGCCATGCTTTCTGCCAGAATGCCGCCGCCGCAGCCAACGTCGAGCACTTGTTGGTCAAAAATGCCACCGGCGCGTTGCATGATATAATTCAGGCGCAGCGGATTAATCCGATGCAACGGTTTGAACTCGCCTTCCAGATCCCACCAGCGCGAAGCGACAGCCTCGAATTTGGCTATTTCCTGGTGATCGACGTTTTGCATGTGGCGGGATGATTCAGCATTCATGGGCGTTATAGGCTCCTTGTTCTCTATTACGCGGATTATACATGTTCCGGACCACTTGGCGCAGCGCTGTTGTGCTAGGCTGTGTCCCTTAATTGAACAGGGTGCCGTCGCACACCCAAAAGCCCGTTATCAAGGCGGTGGGGGCAGGGCATGGCGGGCCTGGGTGCAGGCCCGACAACGCGGAGTACGGTTTTTTGGGGCGCGGCTCTCCGGGCTGGGCCATAGGAGCATGCAACGACGTTACTCGCCGCCTATCTGGGCCGCTAAACCTCACGACGCGTGCCTTGTCGCGTAACCCGATGACCGCCAGCGGCACCCAGGTGCAATTAAGGGACACAGCCTAATGCTTTTTACCGCTGCTGTAGGGATATTTCAGCGAAACAGCGGCGGTAATTTCCCCGTAAACTGTGCTTTGTGATATAGTTTTACACCTTTGGCACTATGCCAGGGCAGATGAATCATTCAGTAGAGGGATAGCAGCTCCATGAGCGACCTTGCCAGAGAAATCACACCGGTTAATATCGAAGAAGAGCTGAAAAGCTCGTATCTGGATTATGCGATGTCCGTTATTGTCGGGCGTGCGCTGCCAGATGTTCGTGATGGACTGAAGCCGGTGCACCGCCGCGTTCTGTACGCGATGAATGTACTGGGTAACGACTGGAATAAACCATACAAGAAATCGGCCCGTGTCGTTGGGGACGTTATCGGTAAATACCACCCGCATGGTGACAGCGCGGTGTATGACACCATCGTTCGTATGGCCCAACCGTTTTCACTGCGCTACATGTTGGTGGACGGCCAGGGTAACTTTGGTTCTGTGGACGGCGACTCCGCTGCGGCGATGCGTTATACCGAAGTGCGCATGTCGAAAATCGCCCACGAACTGCTGGCAGATCTGGAAAAAGAGACTGTCGACTTTGTACCGAACTATGACGGTACCGAACAGATCCCGGCCGTTATGCCGACCAAGATCCCGAACCTGCTGGTTAACGGCTCGTCCGGTATCGCTGTGGGTATGGCCACCAACATTCCGCCACATAACCTGACTGAGGTTATCAATGGCTGTCTGGCCTATATCGAAGATGAAAACATCAGCATCGAAGGCCTGATGGAACACATCCCGGGGCCAGACTTCCCAACGGCGGCGATCATCAATGGCCGTCGGGGTATTGAAGAGGCCTACCGCACTGGCCGTGGCAAGGTGTACATCCGCGCCCGCGCTGAAGTAGAAGCCGACGCCAAGTCTGGCCGCGAAACCATTATCGTGCATGAAATTCCTTATCAGGTGAACAAAGCTCGCCTGATCGAGAAAATTGCCGAACTGGTGAAAGATAAACGTGTGGAAGGCATCAGCGCGCTGCGTGACGAGTCTGATAAAGACGGTATGCGCATCGTGATTGAAGTCAAACGCGACGCGGTGGGCGAAGTGGTGCTGAACAACCTGTATTCGCTGACGCAGCTGCAGGTGACGTTTGGTATCAACATGGTGGCGCTGCATCAGGGCCAGCCAAAACTGCTGAACCTGAAAGACATTCTGCGGGCATTTGTCCGTCACCGCCGTGAAGTGGTTACCCGCCGTACGATCTTTGAACTGCGTAAAGCCCGCGATCGCGCTCATATCCTGGAAGCTCTGGCTATCGCGCTGGCCAACATCGATCCGATTATTGAAATGATCCGCCGTGCACCGACCCCGGCCGAAGCCAAGATTGCGTTGATTGCGCAACCGTGGGAACTGGGTAACGTGGGGGCGATGCTGGAACGTGCAGGTGATAACGCCGCGCGCCCAGAGTGGCTGGAACCCGAATTCGGCATCCGTGACGGTAAGTATTACCTGACCGAGCAACAGGCTCAGGCGATCCTGGATCTGCGCTTGCAGAAACTGACCGGCCTGGAGCACGAGAAGTTGCTGGACGAGTATAAAGAGCTGCTGGGCGTGATTGCCGAGCTGATCTTTATTCTGGAAAGCCCGGATCGCCTGATGGAAGTGATCCGTGAAGAACTGGTGGCGATGCGCGACCAGTTTGGCGATGCTCGCCGTACCGAGATCACCGCGAATACCTCTGACATCAACATTGAAGACCTGATCAACCAGGAAGATGTTGTGGTGACGCTGTCGCATCAGGGCTATGTGAAGTATCAGCCTCTGACCGACTATGAAGCGCAGCGCCGTGGCGGTAAAGGCAAGTCGGCGGCCCGCATTAAAGAAGAAGACTTTATCGATCGTCTGCTGGTGGCTAACACCCACGACACGATCCTGTGCTTCTCCAGCCGTGGCCGTCTGTACTGGATGAAGGTTTATCAACTGCCGGAAGCGAGCCGTGGTGCCCGTGGCCGTCCAATTGTCAACCTGCTGCCACTGGAAGCCAACGAACGTATTACCGCCATTCTGCCAGTACGCGAGTACGAAGAAGGGCGCCATGTGTTTATGGCAACCGCCAGCGGTACCGTGAAGAAAACCGCATTGACCGAATTCAGCCGCCCGCGCAGTGCTGGCATCATCGCTGTCAACCTCAATGAGGGTGACGAACTGATTGGTGTTGACCTGACCGATGGCAGTAACGAAGTCATGCTGTTCTCCGCCAACGGTAAAGTGGTGCGCTTCCCTGAAGGGCAGGTCCGTTCTATGGGCCGTACCGCTACCGGTGTGCGTGGTATCAATCTGGGTGAGGGCGACAGCGTAGTTTCCCTGATTATTCCACGTGGTGAGGGTGATATCCTGACCGTAACGCAGAACGGCTACGGCAAGCGTACTGCGGTGACGGAATATCCAACCAAGTCGCGCGCGACCCAAGGGGTTATCTCCATCAAGGTCAGCGAGCGTAATGGCCAGGTTGTCGGAGCCGTTCAGGTTGAAACCACTGACCAGATCATGATGATTACCGATGCAGGTACGCTGGTGCGTACCCGTGTGGCGGAAGTCAGCGTTGTTGGCCGTAATACCCAGGGCGTGACGCTGATCCGTACTGCGGAAGACGAAAACGTCGTTGGCCTGCAGCGCGTTGCCGAACCGGTTGAAGATGAAGAGCTCGACAGCCTCGAACCGGGTGCAGAAGAAGCGGAAGAAGATACTACGCCATTAGATGATGGTGATGATACTGGCGCCGCAGACGATGTGGATGACGAAAACGCCTAAGGGTTATTACCCGTAGGTGCAGGGCTTGGCAGTGCGCGAGCCCATAAATCAAAAGGGCTTGGCAGCGATGCTAGGCCCTTTTTCAGTTATATGGTTTAATTGCCACAATCATTTAGCGGTGCTTCCCGGGAACGTCATTTGGCTATGAATACGCTCGTTATTACTCACCTTTTCATGGTAACAAATTGAAATATTTAGCGTCCTTCCGCACCACTTTAAAAATTTCCCGCTATCTGTTCCGGGTATTGGCGATCATGCTGTGGTCGCTGGGGGCGCTGCTCACCACCTTTTATATCCTGGATATCCTGCATGAAAAAGAGTCTGATATTCGCCAAGAATATAACCTCAATTTTGATCAGGCCCAGGGTTACATCCGCCATTCGGCAGACATCATCCGTGACATCAAATATATGGCGGAGAATCGCCTGAACGGTGCGGTTGGCAGCCTGGAGTTGTTCACCGGCATGATGAACGGTAAGGACAGCCAGCCGGAGTTGCAGCCGCTGTACCCAGAATCTAACTGTACGCTTAATTCGTCCTACAGTGACTCACTCACCTCGTTGAACAGCCTGATCCAATACTGGAAAGAAAACTTTGTTGCAGCGTATGACCTGAACCGGATTTTCTTTATTGGTGGCGATAATTTGTGCATGGCCGAGTTTGGCAGCAGTAGCGGCATCACCGATCGGCAAAACGTACTGAAATCGCTACATGAGCGCATTCTCAAATACCGCAACGCCAATAGCCCGGAGAAAGACAATAACCTCTACTGGATCAACCCCAGCACACAGCGGCCTGACGTTGGCTATCTGTATGTGATGACGCCAATCTATATCGGTAACAAGCTGGAAGCGTTATTGGGGATTGAGCAGACCGTGCGGCTGGAGGATTTTGTCACTGCAGGTAACTTGCCGCTAGGGGTCACCTTGCTGGATGAAAATAGCGAACCGGTGTTGCGGCTGGCCAACGGCGATCGCTATGCTTCGTCACTCAATACCTACCCGCAGGAACACAATTATTTTGGTTATGTCGACAGCTATCACGATTTAATCATGAAAAAAGCCCTGCCGCCTTCTTCACTCAGCATTGTTTATTCATTGCCGGTGAAAACCGTGGTGGAGCGCTTTAAAGTGTTGATCCTCAATGCGGTCCTGCTTAACCTGCTTTCTGCCGTGGTGTTGTTCAGCCTGGCATGGCTGTTTGAACGCAAAATGTTCCTGCCTGCGGAGGAGAATGCATTCCGCCTGGAGGAGCACGAGCAGTTTAACCGCAAGATTGTGGCTTCGGCACCGGTAGGCATCTGTATTTTGCGTATCAGCGATGGCACCAATATCCTGAGTAATGAACTGGCCCATAACTATATCAATCTGCTGACCAATGAAGATCGCGATCGCATTACGCGTATTATTTGCGAGCAGCAGGTCAATTTTGTCGATGTGATGACCAGCAACAACAACAATCTGCAAATCAGCTTTGTGCATTCCCGCTATCGCAATGAAGACGTTGCTATTTGCGTGCTGGTTGATGTCAGCGCCCGTGTGAAAATGGAAGAGTCGCTGCAGGAAATGGCCGCGGCGGCAGAGCAGGCAAGTCAGTCCAAATCGATGTTCCTGGCCACCGTCAGCCATGAGTTGCGCACGCCGCTTTACGGCATTATCGGTAACCTGGATCTGCTGCAAACCAAATCGCTGCCACAAGGCGTGGATCGTTTGGTCAACGCGATGAATAATTCGTCGGGGCTGTTGCTGAAAATTATCAGCGATATTTTGGACTTCTCCAAGATAGAGTCGGAGCAGTTGAAGATTGAGCCACGCGAGTTTTCCTGCCTGGAGCTGATTACCCATATTGCCGGTAACTATCTGCCGCTGGTGGTGAAGAAACGCGTTGGGCTGTACTGCTTTATTGAGCCGGGGGTGCCGGAACGGATTAACGGTGACCCGGTGCGCCTGCAGCAGGTGCTCTCCAATCTATTGAATAATGCCATTAAATTTACCGATACCGGCTGCATCATTTTGCAGGTCTGCACGCGTGATAGCTATCTGGAATTTAGCGTGCGTGATACGGGTGTTGGCATCCCTGAGAAAGAGATCACCCGCCTGTTTGATCCGTTTTTCCAGGTTGGCAGTGGTGTGCAGCGCCATTTCCAGGGAACCGGTTTAGGGTTGGCAATTTGTGAAAAGCTGATCAACCTGATGGACGGTGATATCGCGGTGGAATCTGAGCCTGGGCTTGGCAGCTTGTTCACCATCCGTATTCCTTTGTTTGGGGTGCAGTTCCCAACCCCGCAGATCAGCGATGTCTGGCAGGGGAAAACCCTGTGGTTGCAGATCCGTAACCAACGGCTGGAAAATTATCTGATGGCGATCCTTGGGGATTATGGCGCTACGCTACAACGCCATGAAGGGCAGGAGATTGCATCGGGTGATGTCCTGCTCAGTGACTACGCTATGCAGGTAACTACCCCGTTGTTGGCCCAGATTGAGCTTTCTATAGCGCACATTGGGCCGTCATTAGAAATACATCCCGGTTATTGGCTGCATAGCACGTCGACACCCAGGGATATCATCGTCTTGTTGAACCGGCTGTTTGGCTTTGAAACCGATAGCGCCAAAAATCTGGTGCAACTGCCATTGCCCACCAAAACCAACAGTGTTGATAACGGTGATATTCACCTGCTGGTGGTGGACGATCACCCGATTAACCGCCGGTTATTGTCCGATCAACTGACGTCGTTGGGCTATCATGTGATTACAGCCAATGACGGTATTGATGCATTAGGAGTGTTGAACCGCAATACGGTGGATATCGTGTTAACGGATGTCAATATGCCGAATATGGACGGCTACCGTCTGACACAGCGTCTGCGCCAATCGCACTTTACCGCGCCAGTAATCGGCGTCACGGCCAATGCCCTGGCTGAAGAGAAACAGCGCTGTATTGAGGCCGGGATGGATAATTGCCTGTCGAAACCGGTTACGTTGGAAACGCTGGATCAGGCGTTGGCCTATTACAGCCAACAGGTGCGGCGCAACCGGGTTGCACGCGAGGAAGGCTAGAAAAAGCAAAGGGCGCACAAGCGCCCTTTACCGTTCGATTTACCCGCTGGTTTAGTCTTTATCCAACTGCGTCATGCTGACGGAAGAGAGATAGTTGAGCAGGGCGATATCGTTATCAACACCCAACTTCATCATGGCTGATTTTTTCTGGCTGCTGATGGTTTTGATGCTGCGGTTCAGCTTCTTGGCGATTTCGGTTACCAGGAAGCCTTCTGCGAACAGGCGCAGCACTTCACTTTCTTTTGGCGAAAGGCGTTTGTCACCGTAACCACTGGCGCTGATTTTTTCCAGCAGCTTGGAAACGCTTTCGGGCGTGAATTTCTTGCCTTTTTGCAATGCAGCCAGCGCTTTTGGCAGATCGGTTGGCGCGCCTTGCTTGAGTACAATACCTTCGATGTCCAGATCCAACACGGCACTCAGAATTGCCGGATTATTGTTCATGGTCAGAACAATGATCGACAACTGCGGATAGTGGCGTTTGATATATTTAATTAGCGTAATGCCGTCGCCATATTTGTCACCCGGCATAGAAAGATCGGTGATCAGGACGTTGGCGTCCAACTTGGACAGATTGTTGATCAGTGCTGTCGAGTCTTCGAACTCCCCAACAACATTCACCCACTCAATTTGCTCAAGTGACTTCCGGATGCCAAACAGTACGATAGGATGGTCATCGGCAATAATTACGTTCAGGTTATTCATGTTGTTGGCTACCTTGCTGCAGCAGTCTACTGACGAAAAAATCAATCTGACTGATGTTATTCTCGATCTTGAGCGTATCACCGTCCGCGATGTGCTGTTCTAACGATTCACACAGTTGCTTTCCGGGAAGCAGATTTAACATAGCAAACACGCCTTTCAGGCGGTGTGCCGTTTGAGACAACGCCGCAAAATCGCCGCTGCCCGCTTCAGTATACAGTTTTTTGATATCATCGGGTACTGTCTCTATAAACAAACCATAGTAATCGCTTGATCTCAATTGTTTTTCATAGAGTTGGATGTCATCTTCCGCCGGCGCAAGGCTGTCATCCTGCTGTTCTAGCGCAGCCATTTGTTGTTCGATCAGCATGAGAATGGCGTCAATCATCGCACCATGCAGATTAAAGTTAACCCGGATGTAACGTTTATCCAACTGTTGCCAGCCGATTTCATCACTGGCCAGCAACAGCGTATAATCATCGGCCTGTTGTGGGTTATCGGTAAGCAGAACATCATAATCGCGGTTGGTCTGCCGGTCTTCGGCAACCAGACAACTGGCTCCGTAGGCGTCAAGCTGCGCGGTGACGATACTGCGGACTTCATCAGAGGCGATATCCAACAGCGCGGTTACACCGTCCAGTAATTTTTCTGCTGCTTCCTCTTCCGGCTTTTCCAACTCCAGGGTGACGCGAATGGTATAGCGCGTACCGATATCGATTTTGCTGCGGATATCTAACTGACCATTGAGCTTTTTACACAGTTGATTGCACAGGAAGAACGTCAGCCCGGAACCGTGGTTAAAGCGATCGACCAGCGTTTGACTGAGGAACGGATACGTCAGGTTACTGATCTCCTCGTTGGAGATCCCGGAGCCGGTATCATTGATATGAAAAACCAGATGTTCCGGGCGATCGGCTTCATGCTCAACGACCAAAGAGATCTTACCGTAGTCGGTTGTGATGATGGCATAGCGGAGCAGTAAAGAGATGACCTTGCGTAAGGCCTCTGCATCGCCAATGTAGCGTTGGCCAACATCAAGATGGAAATGATGGAGCAGTGCCAACCCTTTCTGATTCATCGCTGGCAGCATTTCCAGCAGCAGTTCATCCAACAGCGCAGAAGGGCTGAAAGGCTGCCGTGAAGGCTGCCAATCCTGGGTTTCCAGCCGGGTCAGCAGGGTAATATTGTCAATCAGCGTCAATACCGATGCCGAAGCAAGGCTTATCTGTTGCTTGAGTGATGCCTGCTGTTCCTCGTCCTGGGCATCACACAGGCTTTCGACCAGGTTGTGCATCTGGCGCACCGGTTGGGTGAGTTCGATCCCCAGGTTATGCAGCATTAGCTTGCGTGCCTGAACATTTTTTTCGTATTCACGGCGGGCCTGTTGCAGCCGTTTGTTTACCACCACTTCCTTGTCCTGATCGTTGAGCAGGAACAGGTAGGTTTCCGGTGTGCGAGGGCTGCGGAAGATACGAACCTCATAGACTTCGTTGTTTACCGTGGCCTGGATCACGCCATGATGCTGCTCGGCCATATGGGCAATTTTTTGCAGGCTAAGGTGCGGCATCAGGTGTTGGGCAATTTTGTTGCTGATAATGACGCTGTTGCTGGCAAAATCATAAACCAGCAGCCCCGAGGGCAGACTGGCGACAATTTCCTGGTTTAACGAGCGTTCGCTTTCCAGCTCAGCAGCCATGTTCTCACTGGGGCGAATATATTGCTGGCGAATAAAGTAGATGCCCATCATCGACAGGCCCAGCAATATCAGGTTTACCACCAGTAACCAGACGTTGTTGCGTAGCAGGTCAACCGCCAGGTTAAAGGCAGAAACGCGGTAAACCAGTTTCATCGGCGCATTTGGCAAAGAAACGCTGAACTCAACCCAACTGCCTTTTAATGCGGCTTCGGCGTTGATCAGAGGATCGCTGGGTGCCCCATTATCATCAAGCTCATCATCGTCAGGCAGCAGCAGGAAGTTGGCTCGGGCCATATTCAGAGGGATGATATCGTTAATCGGCAGATCGAAGGCGATCACCGTGGCCAGATGCCCGGGCTGGTTAAAAGTGGTGCGAATGGAAAATGAATAGGCGTTCTGGAAGCGTTGTTTACGTAAGCCAGAGAAGCTTTCCCGTTCGTCCAGCAGGTTGGCCTGTTGCAGCATTTCAGCCCGCCGATCCGATGCTGATGCGGTAAGATAGTTCTCCTTTAAACGCGATGTCAGCTCTTTAAGCGGCTGCGTGGTTACCAGACTCAGGCTGTTATCCTGCCCGTTAAGATAATACATTGCATAGTTTTCGGTTTTTGCTCCCCAGCGGATATCCAGGTAGTTCGAGATATTCGCCATGGTGGTGAGCGTGCTGCTATCGTGATTGCCGAAAATGACCGCATCGGTTTTATTGCGCGGTTTCTCAATGTAATAGACATCCGGGCGCAGACGCGTTTCCTGTATCTCGGTCTCCAGAGGGGGGCCGCCGTGTTACCGAATTTGTCATAGATCTGATCGGTGAGGTAACGATAGCTATCAATACGTTTTTGCAGGGCGTTGGCAATGGTAACGACAGCGTGTTTTTTCTCCGTCAGATAGGCGTTGGTATAGTTGTAGCCATAAATACCCACGCCCACGGCCAGCAGTATGATGAACAGCCAGAAACTGCGGGTGATATAGCTGGAGCTGATAGTCAGTTGTCTATTCTGTAGCATTGCAACGCATCCCTGAATTTATCGGGTGATCGCTTTAGCGCTGGCGGTCACGATCAGCAACATGGCGGCGACACAGCTCAGGGCAAACGTCAGGCTTGAAACCTGGGCGATAAACCCGATCAGCGCAGGGCCTGCGAGAATACCGGCATAGCCGACAGTGGTGACTGAAGCGATAGCCAGATTGGCAGGCATGGCCTGTTGATTACCGGCGGCGCTAAACAGAATGGGGACGACGTTGGATGCGCCAATGCCGACCAGCATAAAACCAATCAGTGACGCCATCACGCTATTGATGGCAATGGCCAGTGCCAGACCGATAGCCGCACACAAGCTACCCAGGAACAGCACCTGGTATCTTCCCATGGCATTAACGACGCGATCGCCATTCAGCCTGCCCAACGTCATGGTGATAGAAAACAGCGCGTACCCAAGCCCCGCCTGGCTATGATCCATTCCACGTAAGCTGGTCAGGAACAGAGCGCTCCAGTCAAGCATAGAACCTTCCGCCAGGAACATAATAAAGCACAGGAGACCAATGAACATCACCCAGCCTCGCGGCAGGACAAACATCGGGCCTTCCTTATTACCCCCACTTTCACGCAGCAGATTTTTACTGGCGATAAAAAGCAGCAGCAGAATCATTGCAACGGCGATCAGCGTGGCTTGCAATGGCCCAAGCCCCAGCCATAACAGCGCACTGACACCCCCAGCACCGGCGATCCCACCAATGCTGAAGAAACCGTGAAAACCGGACATCATTGCCCGTCCGCTGGCGCGTTCGACCACGACAGCCTGAATGTTCATCGCGACGTCCACCATACCGATCGCTGCACCGAATAACAGTAAAGCCAGTGCCATCCCAAGGGTTGAATCCATCAACACCAGCAGAGGCAGGTCGATGCATAAGGCTATTCCCGCCAGCAGGATCACTCGTCTGCAACCAAACTTTCCGGTTAGCAGGCCGGTCAGCGGCATTGCCAGGATCGAGCCCACGCCGATGCACAGCAGCAGCAATCCCAATGAACCGTCATCAATACTGATGCGTGTTTTGGCAAAAGGCACCAGCGGTGCCCAAGTGGCCATACCGAGGCCAGCGATGAAAAAGGCCAGACGGGTAACAACCTGTTCGGGTACACCAGGCTTACGTTGTTCGTTGCATAAAGTGGATGTCATGTAGGTATCGGGATCGGTTCTGGATAGTGACTCAAAAGAATCCCTGTTTTTATCACAATCTGCGATCGGGGTCGAAAGGATTCGCGCGACCAGCGCCATCGATATGAAGGAATAATTGAGAAATTTCACGCAGAGCATAGTGAAAATGTGTTGCTGAAAAACAAAAATATTGGCAATGGCTATTTAAAGCCGCGTAACCCTTATTTTTGCATAATCGTATGTCATTTAAACGATCTGCAAGGATTGGCATCCTGATTTGATTAATCAGCCGGCTGATTTGCGATTGTTTTTAGCTAATAGTGCTTTTTTACAAATAGGCTAATAATATCTTTTGGTTATTATTTTTAACATAAAATGCTTTTTCCGTGTGATTGTCGGCCTGAAAAGAAAATAAAAAAACCGGCCATAGGCCGGTCGTAAGTACATAAAATATCTTACAGATAATGAAGGTAATAATGAAAATAATGATGATAGCGGGTGGATTATAGCCTGGTGATTTAGCGCGGTTTTTGGCACAACGTGCTTATTGATAAATACTTTTGTACGCTTCTGTCTTCTTTTATGAAGATTTGTATATCTATATGTATTTTAAGTAAAAACATATTATTTGGCATTATGTGCCTTATTTGTTTTGGTGGTGCTTTTTGATAAAAGTTCGCTTGAATTCACATTTGGAAACGTTTAAATATTAGAATGAAACACTATTGGATACTTGGTATCATTTTCTTTCTGGATTAATATGACCCTTGTTACCAGAATGGTAATGCACAGTCGCGCTAATAATGCTCAGAAGGGCAGTGGCCATAGCTCGACATAATTAAAGAGGATAATAACGATGAAACTTCGAGTACTCTCCCTGATCGTTCCCGCTCTGTTGATCGCTGGCACAGCGGGTGCAGCGGAAATCTACAACAAAGACGGTAATAAACTGGATTTGTTCGGTAAAATCGATGGTCTTCACTATTTCTCCGACAATGACGGCACCGATGGTGACCAGTCTTATATGCGTTTTGGCCTGCGTGGCGAAACCCAGATTAACGATCAACTGACTGGCTATGGCGAGTGGGAATATCAAGTTCAGCTGAACCAGACAGAAGCTGAAAATGATGCCTTCACCCGTGTTGGTTTCGCTGGTCTGAAATTCGGCGATTATGGTTCACTGGATTACGGCCGTAATTACGGTGTGATGTATGACATCGGCGCCTGGACTGACGTGCTGCCTGAGTTCGGCGGTGATACCTATGGCGCAGACAACTTCCTGTTCCAACGCACCAACGGTGTAGTGACTTACCGTAACAATAACTTCTTTGGTCTGGTTGATGGCCTGAACTTTGCTCTGCAGTATCAGGGTAAAAACGGCAGCGCGACAGAGTCTAACAATGGCCGTGATGTGCTGGGCCAGAACGGTGACGGCTACGGCATGTCCGTATCTTACGATCTGGGCTACGGCATCAGCGCTGCGGGTGCATACTTCAGCTCTGACCGCACCAGCGAGCAGAACGGTGCCAACGGTAATGCCTCCATCCTGGGTAGCGGTGATAAAGCCGAAGCTTATAGCGGTGGCCTGAAATACGATGCCAACAATGTCTACCTGGCAACCATGTTTACCCAGTCTTATAATGCGACCCGTATCGGTAGCAGCAACAGCACTGCTTATGGCTATGCTAACAAAGCGCAAAACTTCGAAGTGGTTGCACAGTATCAGTTCGACTTCGGTCTGCGTCCTTCTGTGGCTTACCTGCAGTCTAAAGGAAAGGATATCGAGCGCGGCTACGGCGACCAGGATCTGCTGAAGTATGTTGATGTTGGCGCTACTTACTACTTCAACAAAAACATGTCCACCTATGTTGATTACAAAATCAACCTGTTGGATGAAAACAACTTCACTAAATTTGCCGGTATCAATACCGACGACGTGGTTGCTGTAGGCCTGGTTTACCAGTTCTAATCAACCTGTGTGAATTTGTCAGCGCGGCCTTCGGGTCGCGTTTTTTTGCCCGCAGACAACTGCACAAATTGATCTTCGCACGGCACTGATTGCTATTCAGTTTTTCCCTCCCTGTTTATCCTATTAATAAATCCACAAACCCGAGGATGATATGCAACTTAATATTGAGCGTGTGATTGAAACGGTACTGTATGTAAGCGATATCGAGCGCGCTGCGGCCTTCTATCAGCAAGTGTTAAAACTGCCGGCAATGGTGGCTAATGAACGTTTCCGAGCTTATAACATTGGCAACCAAAGCGTATTGCTATTGTTTCTGGAGGGGGATTCGGTGAACGGAGCCCACTATCCTGAAGGCTTTATCCCACCGCACGATGGCAGTGGCCCGCAGCATATCGGTTTGGCAGTGAGTAAAGAACAGTTACCCCTTTGGGAGCAACATCTGACTGAACAGGGTATTGAGATAGAAGGGCGTATGCGTTGGGAACAGGGTGGCGAAAGTCTCTATTTTCGCGATCCCGATGGCCATTTGCTGGAATTGGTCACTCCGGGGATCTGGGCTAACTATTAGCTATGTTACGGTTACTTGACGGGCGATTTAGCACGGGAAGACAAAGCGTAATTTGTAGAAAATCCTTTTAACTTCTACACTTAGATAACAGTAAACGTATGCTAAGAGGATAAGCTATGACGAAGAAACTGGTTTTGGCCGTGTGCGCAGCGGCGACATTTTCTATTCTTGCTGGTTGTACCGCTTACGACAGGGCCGCGAGTTATGTTCAAGAACCTGTGGTAAGCGATGTAAAAGTCGGGATGACTAAACAGCAAGTACGTGCGATTGCCGGCCCACCATCAACCTCTGCCACTTTGATCCACGCCCAAGGCACCTGCGATACTTATGCCGTTGCCCCGCGTGACGGGAAAGTGCAGACCTACTTTGTCAGCTACAGCGATACCGGTCATGTGATGAACAAGGGCTATCAGAGCTGTTCTGAGTACGATACCCAGCCTAAATAACGGCCATCTGTTGCCTAAAAGAACCTCGCCTGTTCGAGGTTCTTTAATTTTTAACCACTATTGGCCTGAAATTTAAGCAGGCAAGCGTTTCGTCTCATTTTTTCGCATGTAAACGCTAGACATTTCATAACGGTAGCGCTAATATCTGCGCCCATTGGAAGGATGGCCGAGTGGTTTAAGGCAACGGTCTTGAAAACCGTCGACGGGCGACTGTCCCAGAGTTCGAATCTCTGTCCTTCCGCCAAATATTAACCCCAAGCTTTTAATAAGCTTGGGGTTTTTTGTTTTTTCTATTTTTCAGTATGCCATCCAGTATGCCATTGGATGTTGGTTTCAGTTGTCCTCCTTTACCCTGTGTTGAATCGATATTTGAAGAACCCACAATGCGGTGTTAGGTATCTCGAATATCGGCGAGTAAAAAGAGTAGGGGGATGGGATGTCTATGCGAAGTCAGGCAGCTTACTTGCTCTCCGCTATCACAGTCGTGACGGTAGCATTTCTGGAAAATTTTTTGCCACAATGTCATTCATCTTCTCAACCAGCCCCGGTTTCCTAAACGTCAGATGTGCCGAGCCCTTCATAAAGTATTTGATTGAAAAATACTCATCCTCATACACCTTCGCCATCTGCGGATTGGCACGGATATGCTCATAAAGCCGAGCGGTGAGATCGCTACGATTATCAGGCAGCGGTTTGCCATCGAGTAAATGCAGCATCCTCTCCAGATCGGCCAGTTGGTCACGCCGATAACTGTGGTTCAGTGTAAATCCCCATTGGTTATAACTCACCAGATTGGACACGATCACCTTTTTGCCAAAGCGGCACGGGCTGTTGGTTTTGTAATGCCAGGAGAGCGACTTGAAGACATTGATCACCCCCCGTTCAAACACCTCGCCCTTATCGCGGTGCAACTGCTCGAATGTGCTGTAGATACTTTCTTCGCTGATAGCGGGCAGGTCTTTGTTCTCCAGGTTTCTGTACCACTGGTCACGCGCCTGAGCGTCCATGATGGCGAACATTCCTGATTTCTTCATCAGATCCCGCCATATATCGCGATCAAGATTGCGGGTGATCACGGACATGGCCGTTTCTGCTTTCTCCATCAGCCAGCTACCGCAGCGAAAGTCTTGTTTCATTGCCCAGTCTCTTGCCACTCCACCGCCAATACTGCTGGTGATGGCCGAGATATCCTCGAGCTGGTGAATCAGGGCTTCAATCTGCGCCAGCGCGGCATTACGACCAGTAACGATACGTTCAATGCTGGTGGAACAAATCACTTCGGTGTGACCGGTTAAAACTTCTGGTTCAATGACGGTATTAAATGTGGTTGGCATCGATGAGTTCCTTAGAAAAAAATGCCCGCGTTATCGCAGGCAGGGTTAAAGGCTGGGGTATGTGAGCGCTTACGGCTTATTCCGGGTTGGGCGGTGTTGTCTGATAAACAGCGATATAGAGATGACCAAAGCTGCCCAAGGTGTCTGCATCACAGGTAAAACCAGCATGCTGTACGGTGACGGAATGCTGGCGGCGTTGATCAAGCTCACCGGAGCGCAAGCAGGCTTCCAACTGTTCAATGAGTATGGGGAAAGCGGCATCCAGCCTTTTAAGGGCATCAGGAGAGAACGTACCGACAAAACCGGCACGGTCGGCCAGAAAATGCAGGTGATTACCCTGCTGGACCAACCGGGCTCCCAGGTGTGGCGTGATAGCAGATTGCAAGCCCCAGACAGGCGACGGAGTGCTGTCGTTGCTGGTGGCATTGGATTGGGTTTCCTTCATCGTCAAAATTCCTTGAACTTGAAAAAGTAAAACGCCAGCGGTGAGGCTGGCGTGTTGTTGGATCACTGAGTTAAGTGAAAGGCTGTCAGGCGAGGCGGCGAATGACGGAACTGCGCAAGCCCAGCGCACTGCGGGCGCGTAACATATCGCCGCTGCTTAAGGTGGGATCTTGTGCCATCAAGCTGAAACCGGGGCGATCAATGCGTAATAGGTCGAACTTCTCCACCAGTTCATTGACGGTTTCCCGTACCGTGACGCCATGCTCAATCTGTTGTGCTATGGCCTGATCGTCGTGAAAGGGCGTATCGTTAAGCTCCAGGCCGTAACAGTGAGCCAGCAACCAGGCAAGCAGTTGCTGGTATTCAGTTCGTGCTTGGTTGGCGCAGGGTGTGATGCTGGGTATTTTATCGAGAGTCTTCATACGGGCAGTTCCTTAACAAAGTGGGGAAACCGGTAGCTGGCAGTGGTGGGTCAACCAGTGAGCGACCTTTCGCCAGTGCTTCACGGGGATATCAGATTCAATCGTCCAGGTAGTGGGGCACTGCGTATTGGCCAACAACAGTGCAGCCATCACCAGCCACTGGTAGGGATAGCCTCGCGTATCGCAGCGGATCAGTGCATAGGGTGTTTGGCGCTGGTAGAGAATGAATGGATCGCCTGCTAGATGGGTAATCCGCTCACCGTTAAAACCGAGCATGCCCAATCCCATCAGGTTGTTGTCGAACTGGTATCGGCTGTTGCCGGTGTGTTCACAGATAACGGGTGCTGCAGTTAATCCCAGCTTGTCTGGGTGTTGACACAGTTCCTGGTAAGCGGTGGTGATCGCCTGGCATAAGGCTTTCCAGTCCTGCGATGTCACGTTGCCATGTTGCAGAAAATGAAAGACGCCAGACACGGGTGATGCGCTCCTATTCATGAGCCAATGTCCTTGTAAAGTAGAGAGATAATGCGAAAGCGAAACTTGAGGGTATTACCAGTCGAAGGTGGTAAAGTCGGGTAAGACCTCACCCAGGGCATCTATATGTAAGTAGCTTAGATGATGGCGTTTCATCAGCGTGGTGACCAATCGGCGGCAGGTTTTGGACAGCCCCAGCTGTTTGAGTTGCAATACCGGGTGGGTCCAGGCATCCAAGCGCAGCAGGTAGCCGGTGCCGGAAAAAGCAATCCATTCACCGTCGCTGAATTCATCCTGACAATGCGAGATCTGGTAGAGCAGCAAATTGTCGCTCTCACTGATATGGGCCGAACTGCATTGCAGACCAAAACGTAAAAGCGGTGTTGTTGCTATCATCGGTCCCCCTCCTTTATTGCACCCGGTTGCGGGTAACGGCGTTGATGATGTGCCAATACCTTCTCACGCCATTCCGGGCTGATGACCGGGGCCATCGTCAGGTAGATCTTTGGGCAGGAGTAATAACAAGGCTGTACCGACTCATCCATCGCCTTATAGCCCCAACTTCCGCCGGAACCTTGCATCAGGGTACAGTGGATCGCGGTTCTGGAGGCTTTGGACGGATCTTTCGGTGTGCTTTGGACAACCGACCACAGGACATTGCCCCGTAGCGCATGCGCCAGCGTCACGTGTTGATAGTGTTCAGTGTCATCGGTTTGGATCAGTGCCGCGATCAGCTCACGGCGAGAGCGGTGTGAAAATAACCAGCCATAGAGAAGGTTCCTTATAAAGAGGGAGACGCACGACATCAGCGCAATGCTGAAAAATAGAATGGAAGAAATTGGCTATCAGCTAGGTAACCAGCCGCGTTCGGTGAATGACACGATATCCAGACCACCGACAATCAGATGGTCCAAGACCTTCACATCAATCAGTGCCAGCGCGTTGACCAACCTTTCAGTGATCTGCCGGTCAGCCTGGCTGGGTTCAGCCTCCCCAGAGGGGTGATTGTGCGCCAGAATGACAGCCGCCGCGTTGTGACGAAGCACCGCCTTCACGACTTCACGGGGATGAACTTCCGTGCTTCTGATACTGCCGGTGAACAAGGTTTCGCTCGCCAGCAACCGGTGCTGATTGTCGAGATACAACACGATAAACACTTCACGTTCTTGTCCTGCGAGTTGTAAACGTAACCAGTCGCGTGCGGTGCTGGTGGAGGTGAACAATGCTCCTGGCTCACGCAGGTGTTTTTCCAGCAATGACAGGGCGCGTTTCACCGTGCGCTGTGCCGTTAACGGCAGGGCGGTTGACGCCAATAATGTTGAGGAGTTCATGTCGGTGCTCTCAGTCAATCAGGGCGAAAATGGCACGGCTGTCGGGGTGGTGCAGCGCGTATTCCCGCAGGCGATAGAAATGGTCGGTCATCGCCTCACTTTCGATGCGGCAGGCGTAGTGGCTGTAGGCCATCAGGCAGGCGGTGATGCCTGCGGCTTCGGCGCTCATGTCGGCACCATTACCATTCATACCGTTAAACAGTGACCATCGCTCATCGCCTTCTGTAGCCATAAAGGCCCCGCCATTACTGAGTGTATAAAAATTCCAGGAACCCCCGTGATAGTCTGCACACAGACGATCCAGCCAACCAAAGATGTGAGCCTCTAGAATGAGCCATTGCGGTATGCTGCCGAAGTGCTGTGGCCAGAAACGTGAGCGCTGTTGGGCTGGTACTGCCGTGGCGGTCATTGTGTTGGTCTGAGGGATTGCTGTAGGCGGTGTAGAATGTGTATTCATGAAAAATATCCTTCTGTATGAGATAAATAACAAAACAGGCCCCACCGGAAAAACCGGTGGAGCCTGCACGTAGTGGTCGGTAATAAAATAACGTATTGATTTAATAGAGGCTTATTGAGGATCAGGTGGTCATTGACAGCCTCTCCCTTGCCTTCTTGAAAACCGTTATCGCAGTGATAACGGACAAGGTGTTTCCCTGATGTTGGTGTAACAAAAATGCTGCTGAAGTGTTATGGAAATACCAACAGACAACCCCACCCATCCTATCGGGCGATAAACGGCAAAGATAATTGATTGTGCAGATCAATAATCGTAAACCGATCGTCTAAACCGATCGTTTATCGTCAGGCAAAGACGGTGAGCGTTGCTGTGCTTAGCCGTTTTGAAGCATGGTAGGGATTATCAGGTGCAGTTCGGTGCAGGATTGAGCATAGCCATCAGTATCAAAGCAGGCAGGCCAATGCCCCTTTACCTCGACGAATCGGCACAGGCTGCTTTCACCCGGTCGATAGCAAAGATGGCTGCACCAGGCGCATAAATCGTCATCGGATATCGAGCGACTGCCGGGTTCGTTGTCCAATGGCACAGGATGTTCGTCTGTCTGCTGTGCGTCAGCGGGAACATGTTGCATCAAGCCACCGCCTGCTTAAGTTGCTCTGCCATTACCCACAAGGCTCTATTGAGCTTGATATCGCTGTCAATGCCTTTGACGGCACGGGTTTGAGCCCGTTTGCCTTTGGCACTGCGACCCGATAATCCCCCTTTACTCAAATTTTCCTGAACCCGTTGAAAAGTTGTCCACAAATCGTCTTTCTTGTCTTCCCATCGTCGAGGCATCAGGATTTGGCTTTCGGTCACCGGGTGGTGTTCTTCGCCGTAACGGTAGGTCAGTGCTGCGTGCGCCAGTGCATGTTGATGTTCCGGCGTCAACGTTAATGCCAGCATGCTTTCGCGGCTTTCTTCTATCCGGTCAAATATCCCCAAGACCTCGTAGGCCCCTTCAATCACCTTTTCCACCGCATCACCCTGGTGTGGCACGCGAATTTCGCCAAAACTCTGTCCGCAAACCAACCCGTTCGAACAAACTTCACGATACCAGCCCGGCAGCATTTGATAGCTCGAAGAGCCATCGTGGCTATTTAACAGAATGATTTCCTGTACTTCTTTCTGGGTGATTTGCCCTGAACGACGCAGTCGCAGCATGTGCTTGGTATGTTCACGTTTATCCACATCCCGCACACGGGTCTGGCAAGCGAAGAACGGTTCAAAACCTTCTTCGCGCAACCGCTCCAGCAACGTAATGGTCGGAATGTAGGCGTAACGGGCACTGCGGGATTGATGCTTGTCGTCACCCAGGACGCTGGGCACGTACTGGGCTAACTCATCAACGGTTAATGGGCGGTCGCGGCGAACGGAATTCACCCGACCAAAACGGGAGGCTAAACGTGTCATGAGTCTTTCCTTTTTCAAATATCACTAAATAACAAAACAGGTTCCACCGGATAACCGGGGGGCCTGTTGAACACTGCTAATTTATTTTTACACTAATGTCGTTAATACTATGGATAACAGACCGAAAGGGGGAAACCATAAAAGGAAGGGGGTTTATGAAGTGTATTAATACGTCAGTATTAATATCTCCTCTTGTGTTAAAGAATGATAGGAATAACAGGCAAGAAGAGCGTCAGTCTTCTTGCCTGATTAAATTCAGTTAATCACGCTGGTATAGATATTTATTGACGAAAAATAAAGCGCTGAGATTCATCAACAATCAATGCCGTTATTTTTCCACATGGCATTTATAATCATGACTGCCATAAGCGGGAAACGCCTGTTTGAGCCCTTCGGTTGGGAAAGTATAGCTTTTATTCCCCACGGTCATTTCCAGGCTGCGTGCATTGCGGAAGGCGTTATAGAAGGCTGAAAATTTCTGTGGCGTGTTGTAGACCTCCTGACTGAATGGCGCAGAGTAGGATCGACCATCAATCGTCACGGACATAACGGTGACACCGGGAATGGCATAGTTGTAAGCAAGCTGTTTGTTACTCTTGGCATTGACGATTTCGGCTGCCGTTGTGGCAAAGCCATCACAGGACAACACGAATTTGACCGAACCACTTTTATCTGTGGTGGCATAGACGTCGTTACCGTTGCTGTAACCGCTTTGCCACGGAGCGGCCATCGTCAGTGTAGAGGTAAAAATCAGGCTTGCTACGATAGATTGGGATAATGTCAGTTTCATTAAGGATTCCTTATTGATTATTTAGTGTAAATATAAACGGGTCTATGAATGTGTCCGTCGGCGGCATAATTGCTTTTCAGGTGAATGTACGTTTAATAAGGGCATCTGCCAGGCCACCGATAAACAGTGTGGTGATGAAGAGGGCACCCACTCGCCCGGCACGAATATTCTCTGATGAAAAGGCATTCGCTTTCATTATGTCCGCAGCGGCTTTTTGTGCCTGGTAGGCAGTAAGCAGGGTGCCGATAATTCCCGTTGCCGTAGCAAGGTTGCGAAATAGAGACATGATGCTCCCTTCATTGACAAGGTAATAGACGATGCTGTGATATTTATTGACCCGATTCGGATGCGGTCAATGCCTTGATATATTGAAAATGCGGTAACGCGGTGATGAACTTCTCTTCGCTGATGATGCTGTTGATGGCCTCCTTTTTGACAAATGTGCTGATGGTCAGCGTGATATCGCTCAGGTGGTGCATGTCAAACACCTGAATGATGTTGTTGATGGCAGCACACAGATACCAATCTCCGGCAAAATAAATCAGTTTGTAGGGCTCTGCGGCTGCGTGTTTCAGGCCTTCGTAAACAAAGCGGATAATGCGGTCTTCCACAATGGCCTGGGTAATGACATAAAATCCGCCGAATAACGACGGCAGCCGTTTAGGCGGCGCGTTATAGACGATGTAGGGTGAGTCCAGCTCCTTGTTGAGTAAAATGGATAACAGCTTTCTGTCCAGTGCGGGAAAGAACTGCTTCACGTCAGTGATGCTGGCAAACTGGATGATGTCCCTGTCGGTACGAAAGGGGCGTTGCGAGTCAGCCAGCCGGTAACAGCCCTCACGGTAATCCATATCCAGACCGACCAGACGCGTGTTGAAATCCCGGTCCAGTGTACGTAACGAGACATTGAACTCCCGTGCCAACGCAGCCACGGAGAGAGATTCGCCATTGAAGAGCCGACTGATGATGGAGGCCAGCCGGTAAGCGAGCCTGTCATGGCGACGTTCCTGTGCGGACATAATCGATTCCCTGAGTGAAAGGTTCCCCTGCACGACCGTACAGGGGCGTTGGTTATTGTTGTGCGAGGTGTTTCTGACGCAGGTAGGCCACAATGATGCAGGCCGGTACGGTGACCCGGTAGGCCGGGCCGGTGATATCGGCAATCAGCCAGGCGGAGCTGAGCGTCAAGCCGATGGGACCGGCCAGTACGGTCAGTGCACGTTGTGCAACAAAGTAGGCCCCTATCGTGGCAATCCCGCCCAAGGTATTGATGATATTAATGGCCAGCAGTGTGGCCAGTTCCAGCGCTGCGACTCCCGAGGTACGAATGGCGGCTTGCAGCGCCATCAACACCAGTTGAGGTGTGGGATTGGACAGATTGAGCTGCATGTCACGTGACAACTGCTGCAGCTCCTCTTCGGTCATTTTCGCCAGGCTTTTTTCCATTACTTTCAACAACATGTTCAGTTCAATCGTTTCGATGGAGCTCTCCTTGCTGAAGTTGACCTTGAGCTTTTTACACACATCCGTCAGTAACTCCCGGTAGAGCACACCTTTGTTGAGTCGGGTCAGTGTCGCCAGACTGTTGGCCCCAAAGGCCTGGAGTTCAGCCCCGATAGCCGTCCAATACTTCTGGTGGTCGGGATAAAACAGGGTGTATTCCGGGGTGCTGGTCAGGCTTTCCGACCAGCGCTTTTTGCCATCTTTGGTATCGTGGGTGAGCACAGAGACCAGTGCGCCCAGGTCCTCGTTGGAGCACTGCCCTAAAAACGTTAGGTCGGGGTCGATGCGGTAGGTCGCCATGGTATTTCTCCTGTGTTGGCCGTAGGTCGTGAACTGGCGACTACTGTAACGGAGGGGGTTGACAGGGTATGGCGACCAAAATGGTGATTTTCCCGAAGCTAAGGGGATAAATTGGACAGGGTGTGACGCGGCAGGTGAGGAAAAGTCGGCTCAGACCTTGTGCAGAAAGGCGGCGCAGGCTAATGCCCCTGATGACCGCACAGCCAGATAATCCAGACTGCCGCTGACCACACCACTCAGCAGTGGCACAAGATGGCTTAGAGGAGTCGTGGGGAGGCGAGTAGTCAGCCGAGCGGCCAGGCCTGTGGCGGTTTTTTCAGTCACCTGTTCAAGGGAGCGTGTTGACATCTGTTGGAACAAACAGGTGGCATACGCCTGCAAGCCATCTTTAGCGACAGTGCCGCCGAGACAGAGATAAGCCAGATAGCGGGTACGCACGTCGTGAACATCATGCCCAGCCAGCAAAGCGATGGCAGCAATCAACCTGAACTGTAGCAACAGCAGCCCAACCAGGCTGGCGGGGAGCGTAACGGGAAGTGTGGCTATACCGCCTACACCCAGCATAAACCCACTGGTAGCCGCCTTGGCGGCTTCCCAGCGAACCAGACTCAGAGCGGCGCTTTGCGGGGTTGAGAAGGTATTGCGGTACTGCTCTACCAACTGATGGGCAGAACTGATGCCTGGACCACCTTGTAGAGCTTTGGCGTATAAGGCATCCAGCCAGCGGGATAACGGTGAAAGAGAGGGCTTCTCATCATGCATATTACAACCTGTTTCATTGAGTGGAAAACACACGCCACGGTGGATGCTGTGGCGTAATTCCCTTCAGTGATATAGGTGTGAAAATGTGTTGATTCACGGTTGGTGGGCCGTGGAATAAAAAAGTAGGAAATACAATGCCAAGCACTAACGCACCACCACCTTCAATTGTTTCGATGACAGTGGCATAAGCCTGCAGTAATTGGCCTCGCTCTGAGAGTACTCGCGCACCAATAGCCTAATGCTGCGGTGTTCCATGATAACTCTGCAATGCAATAAAAAGTCGGTGAGTTCAAATTGTTCCAGCTTGGTGGCTGTGGCTTTAGTGATATCACTTCTCGCTATCAGCACAGGGAAAAACCGATGTTAATTCCCCATAGATATCGCCTTGCATGATGACAGTACTAATGACCCCAGCACAAAAATTGCGCATGATTTGTGTTTCGGGGGTTGAGCCAGAAGCTTGCTCTTTTCTCAACAGGATTGTCATCAACTCAACAGGAGTTATTTCCAGAACTGGGTGTGCGCCAATGTAGGGGAAAACATCCTGCTCCAGCCTTTCCAGCAATGCTGAAAATTGTTCTTTAGCCTCAGGTTTATTCTGTAATCGCTGGTGGTACAGGCTTAATGTAGCTTGCTGAAATGTGGTTTTGTTTTTCACAGCACGCATGAATTTGGCGACATTACGCGTATGGCAAGGATTGATCCCTGCATCGACTTTCTCTTTGGCTTCTGAATGTTTTTGTCGCGCTTCGGCCAGGGAAGTCTCGGGGTATTTGCCTAATGCGTAGAGTTTCTCTACACCATCAAAGCGAAATTTGTAGCGCCAGTAACGTTTTCCGGTTTTTGATACCTGAACATACAACCCCAAACCATCATAACGCCGATAGGCTTTGCCGGTTGCTATCAAAGCATCCATGTCTTCGTCAGTCAGTGGCATCAGAAATCTCAGAGTGAGAAATGCATCTTTACAAGGTTAACAGAAACGAGAAAAAATGATACCCCAGATACCCCAGATACCCCAGATACCCCAGATACCCCAGATACCCACCCCAGATACCCCAGATACCCCAGATACCCCAGATACCCCAGATACCCCAGATACCCCAGATACCCCAGATACCCCAGATACCCCAGATACCCCAGATACCCCAGATACCCCAGATACCCCAGATACCCCAGATACCCCAGATACCCCAGATACCCCAGATACCCCAGATACCCCAGATACCCCAGATACCCCAGATACCCCAGATACCCCAGATACCCCAGATACCCCAGATACCCCAGATACCCCAGATACCCTAAAATTTTAAAGTATGTCTGCCGTTTCTACGACTGGTAGAAATCATTCAAAAAATAGTGAACGAGAAGCAGCGGGTTATTAAAAACAAGAACCGGTGAAAATATATTTGCACAATGGAACGAAATACGCCCCAATCGTGAAATAAAATGAAGGTACGCCTTGACCTAATTAGTGTGTGAGATTAAAAATAACTTTACCGTTCCCACTTTTTTCGTTACCGGTTTATCT
Organism: Serratia sp. L9; assembly: GCF_050632285.1. Taxonomy (NCBI): domain Bacteria; kingdom Pseudomonadati; phylum Pseudomonadota; class Gammaproteobacteria; order Enterobacterales; family Yersiniaceae; genus Serratia; species Serratia sp. L9. The sequence goes on from NZ_CP192591.1 coordinate 3,002,624, forward strand.
ATAGACGAGTTTATCGCGGGTTAATACTCTTTCATACTTGCGGCACAGTATCGTGCATAGGAGCGCAAGTCGACCGGTTTCAATATTGCTCAATATGATGCAATGCGAATTAATTATAACAGTAAGATGTTTCATATGCTCAAGTAGAACGTTTGTCGATTTTTTATTGTCTTTTAGCGTCCATTGCAAAAAGTGTCTATCTGCAATGGTTTGTCAATTCTCATTATTTCTCCCCGTTGTGGCACTTTGTGGGATGACATTACTTTCAATCAAGAGAAATAATATCATGAGCTATATACCTACTAACTGGCAACCAGGTATGTTACCGCTAATGCAGTATCCTTTCCCCTGTTATGCGTTACCTGAGATGCTGAACAAAACTTTCCATAACGTGAGGAATAAAACGCAGGCCCCAGAAGGGTTGATCGCCAATGCGTTACTGGCGGCCATCTCTTTGGCTTGTCAAGGCCATATAGACGTCAGTCCGATGGAGGGGTTGGTCCATCCGACGTCATTGTACACCTACGCTATTGCCGAATCGGGAGAGCGTAAATCCAGTGTTGATGATGAGATTATGGCACCATTCCGCGCTTTTGATCTGGCCATGTCGGAGGCGCATATGGTGCTTCAAAAGGATTATGAGGCTCGTCATCAGATATGGAGCACGAAACAATCAGCTTATTTCAACGTGCTCAAGCGCAAAACGAAGCGCAATGAGTCAACGGAGGCTGAAGAGTTGCAACTCCTGGAGCACAAAGCTCGTGAGCCCCAACGTCCGTGTTTACGTAAGCTGTTGTACAGCAACACCACGCCGCAGGCATTGTTGGCGGACATGGACGGCGTGGGCCGTAGCGTAGGACTGATTGCTGATGAGGGGGGACTATCCTAGATCGCGGTGTCATGCAGGATCTGAGCTCGCTTAACCAACTTTGGGATGGAGGGTCAATGTCGATTGATCGTAAAACGACCGAGAGTATCCAGATCACAGAGGGGCGACTGACGTTTTCGCTGCAGGTACAGGGAGCGGTTAATGATCGTTTTTTGCGGCGTAAGGGGGACGTACTGCGTGGCAGTGGGTTTGTTGCCCGCTGTCTGTTTGCGCAAGTTGATGAATCCACTTCAACTAAAGGTTATCGCTTTATTGATGGTCGTTATATGCACCGAGACGGTTTGGACAGTTTACATGCACGTATTAGTGAGTTGCTAGAAAGCCATGTCAATGCTCAGCCACGCAAGATACTTTGTTTTTCCCGTGAAGCACAAGTGCGTTGGATGGAGTATGCCAATCATATTGAACATCAGATCCGGCCGGAGGGTACCTATCACAGTATCAGCGATATAGCGTCCAAAATGGCCAACAACATTGCTCGTATCGCGGCATTGTTCCAGTATGTAACAGAAGGTGAGGGTGAGATCTCAAGAACGAAAGTAGATGCGGCTTTCGATATTTGCCAGTGGTATGCCTACCAGGCGTTGCGCATGTTTTCACCTGATGCGGAATGTTTGCAGAACACCAGAGATGCCAGCGAGCTTTTAGTTTGGCTTGACAGAAAATTTCGAGAAAAAATGTCATGTACATGAAGAAAAACGATATTCGCCGCAATGGGCCTAGTGGGCTTCGCGATAAGGAAAAGTTGGTCGCAGCGCTGGATCTCCTGGCGCATACCGGTCGAGTCACTTTTGGCATAGGCCCTAATAATACAACTTACGTAAATGCGGGGCAGTATTTCCATCAGCCGCTCATTGTCTAACAGGCATGTTAGTTATTGTGTCCAATAGGCCTCCAGTGTAGAGGCCTATTTTTATGCTGCGTAGAGTATGACGCGTCGCGCGTTGTCAGCGCAACTGGGCTGGTTCTGGTGGTCAAATAGGCTACTTGGAGGTGAAAGCCCTCTACGCACTCGGCAAGGTAAGTGTTAGCCGAACGGTAAGGCAGCCCATCGTGAGGTGGGATATGAAGTAAACTTCAGGCAAAATGCTGGCCTGACGAACAGGAATCGGATTAGGCGGCACTGTGGGGTTAAACAGAGAGTTTCGCTAAAGCCCCATAAATGCCCGGAACGCTGTGACGTCTACAGCGTCCCTTACCACAAATTGTAGTTATATTTTTTCTAAGAATAAGGGCTGCGACACCGGCAACTCTGCTACAAGTAGCAAAATAGCGCTTATCGCTAAGGAATTTTTGGGTTGTTTTTGCTCTGTAAGAGTTTCTTAAAAGCTAATGTGGTCCAGAAAGTTTCGCTTGAGATGTCATTTTTGCGTGAGTGCGCTTGACTGAATAGCTCGTCAGGCATGATGATCATATTCGGGGTCTGAGCGAGTAGAGCTGGTGAAGATTGGTTTTTTCTGTAGTGCAGTTATCACAAGGAGGGGAAATGAATCGTAAAGCAACTTTTGAAGATCTTGGATGGTTTGATATCAAAAACTATGATGTTTTCAAAGGTATTACAGTAGGGGATTTGATCAATGAGATACTGGCTAGGTATGAACTTATGGTCAATTTAAAATCCGCTAAAGAAAATGAGTTACATGCGAACCACTCTTTACTCATAAGCTCAGCAAAGCAATATGACTGCATTATCAATGGCAACCCACGCTTATATAAGTATAGCGAAGAGTGGTCGAATCAGGAGGTAAGTCACTTCAGGAAGAAAAATACAAAAGAGAAGGCTGATCTGAAGGGGAGTTTAGCATATATTGAATATCAAACTAGTGCCGCTAGGCTTTTAAAAGGTGAGGATATTCAGCGTTGTTATATCCAGATGGTTGAACGTATGTCGGGAATGATTATTAAAGCAGGGTATGGTCCAATGGAGTCGGTCAAGACAGGAGATGTTTTGGCGTCGCATAATATTCCAACTCCTGGGGTTTTATTTGTTGCAATTAATCTTGGTAGTAATGATGAGGATATCCTACGCACCATAAAATCATCATTGCGATTTTGGCGATCGGAATATCATGAATGCCGCTATTGTATTAAATGTTGCGAATGCCATGAGTGCCATGCGTGCCATAACTGCAAAGACACTGAAGAGTGTAAAAAATATGAAGTATGCTTGCAGCAGGCCATCATGAATAAAAAGACACTTTTCACCGATATTCGCCTGCTAAGCATCTTCGACAATCATATCTTAGCTGTTATGGATCTCTACCTATGGGCATTTAAAAACCAAGTCACTATCAAGATTCCAGATTTTTATAAAAAACTTCATAATTTCTCAAAAAAAGATAAAAGCCTTGCTAATCCTACGGTGTTCAAAAAGCGTTATTTGAGTAAAGCTGAAACTTTTCTAGGCATAGGGGAGGGGAGTGCCTATGATTTTTTCGATGACTTTATACATAGAGTCCGGGCAACCCCGGAGGTTGCAGATATGACAGAGGAAGAGCTGAAAGTTGCGGTACAAAGTTACAGAACAGAGAAAACTATCAAACGAAAGGATAAAATCAAAGTTAGTAAAACTTCTTCCTAGAGGATCGGCAATGGTTATAGTTAATTGAAAAACAATGATAAAAAGCGGATTAAACTTTTTTAAAGTGTACTGTATAAAAATACACCAACCCCTTAATTTCCCCGCTGGTTATTATTTTTTCCTATGTGACAAGTTATTATTGTTAGTACATGAGGTGACACTTCAAGCGAACTGAAAATAGCACGGATGCACATATTGCTAGGTCGTCGCTTCCTGAGCTGCTCAAGTAGGCAAATGCTGATGCTTGAGTGTTGATTGATAAATACAGGCAGTCAGTATGCTTGGAAACGCAAAGAGTTATTGTTATGCCTAATGTTTTACGTATTGGTGCTGTAGCCGAAATGGTGGGGATATCCGTGTCCTCTGTGCGCAACCGTTTGAACCCGAAGTCGAAGTACTATGATCCGACGTTCCCTAAACCGTTTCGTCTTGGCCTCACTGGCAAGGGGGCTGTTGGGTGGGATAAAAAGGAAGTCGATATCTGGATTGAAGGGCAAAAAGCGCTGCGTGCTGCGTAGCAAAGGCCTCAGCCCAGATCACTAACTTGCTATAACCAGGCTGCGGTAGGGTCTGCGTCTATAGCTACCAACGGGAAATAAAGCGCAGGCTATAGCTTATAGTTGAAGTCAGTAGGTTATTGTAGTTTTTTATATATCAATATCAGTAGTAGTGCCATGAAATAATGCCAATGGAGCAGGTAAGTAATCGATACCTGTCACTAGTAACACTACATCTGGGCGTTCACTTGCAAGGTAATAGCAACGTTGTTAGCAATAACGTTGACTGGGTAGCTATTGCCTGTGATGGCTGATAGTAAACTGACTGTGCTTTATTTCATTAACATGAACTAATTTAGGAGCATGCTCTCCTGTGGGCTGGTTATGCCTGCAGAAGAGCTATGAGGTATTATGCATAAATTCTTAAAGAGTAACTCACTTATACCTGAGGCGTCAGCAACGTCATTGATTAATAAATCAGATTTATTATTTCATGATGAAACATTCGGTGCGCTTGACTACGACACGTTATCTGCACTTAGAGATAATGATGAACTGGATGCTCTCATCGAACAAGTTAAACGTGTTCAGAAGTTAGCTGAAAGTACGGCTTATATTCCTATGACGCAAGGCGCATTTCCTCGCGTGGCTGGGATAGCTAAAGAGTTATTAAAGGCGCTGGAATTCCATCTACAACAGCCTTCAGTTTACTTCGGTCGCAATTTGAATCAGTTAATCCAGTGGTTCAACTGGTTGGCTGACTGCCTGTTTGCGGCTGAGCCTATTGACCCTACTTCGGTCTTGGCAAGGACAGAGCCTCTTAGGACGGAAATACTGAATCTGTTCTTGGCAGATTTCCGTGCTGCGGTGAATACGCCTCAATACCGTAAGGCTCTGGGTAAGATCCAACGTGCAAGCGTGAAGAACACCCGTAGCGCTCAACGTTATGTTGTACGGCTGTTTGAGCGCTATAGCCGCTTGCTGGTGGTGCGTGTTGACATCTCTTACGGTGAGCATGCAAAGCAGACTGTTACGGCTCAACAGACATGTGCTGACCGTGAACGCTTGTTCCGTAATGCCAAAGCCAATCGACTTTTTCAGCACCTCGTAGGGTACATCTGGAAGTGTGAGTTTGGTAATAAGAAACGTTATCACTATCACATGTTCTTTTTCTTCGATGGTGCTCAGGTACGGCAAGACGTGACGTTGGCTGGGTTGATCGGTGAGTACTGGAAACAAAACATCACCGATGGACGTGGATGTTATTACAACTGTAATGCCCGAAAAGAGCAATATACCGAGTTAGGGATAGGGATGGTTTCCTGGAACGACTCTCGTATGCAGCAGGGGTTATTACGCGGTGTACGTTACCTGACCAAAGCTGATGAATGGATACGCCTGGCTCTACCTGAAAATGGGCGCTCGTTTGGCAAAGGTGAATTACCTTCTTTGTCAGACACACCGCGTGGCCGTCCCCGCCAGTCTGTTAACAACAATATTTAATCAGGGAATTAACAATGAATAATATGCTTAAAACATTCAGTGCTTCGAGGCAGGATGATTTCTTTACTTATTTGACATTCTTGTTGGCACAGCGGTCAGATGTATCTGACTCCAACACACTCATAATAACAAAAGACTTCGACGATTTGGCCGAACCTTACCTGTTGATGCATATCCTACCATTGAGTGTGGTAACGAGTAATTACAACTTCAGTTTTGTAGAGTCTTTGTCTAGGCGTATAGCTCACATGATGGAAGCCTGGCCTGAGCTGCGTCTCTTTAACCCGACACTGCAGCGGTGCTGCGAGTTTATAGCGTCTGTAGAGGAGGATGAACGATTTGGCGAGAAGTTTTGGATGGATCTGATGGGTAAGCTGTATGAGGCGGATTCAAGCGATGAGCATCAGCAGGCTGTGAACGATTGGGTTCACGAGGGGCTTCAAAGTCGCAATGCAGCCTATTCGCTGTTGGCTGAGGTCCATGCAGCCCATACTTCCTTTGCGGCGATAGGGATTGAACTCTCTTATCAGCAGGCTGACACACCCTTGGAACGCATAATACAAGACCGTGAGCAACTTCTGAACCATATGCGTACCCACGCTGAGTTTCAGCATTGTGCAGGTGTTTTCTGGCATCTTGAGTTCGGTCAGCGGAAAGGGCATTTTTTACAAATGTTGTTTCTGTATCCTACAGAGCAACCGAATACTGCTCCAGAATTGGCGAGACAGATTGGTGAGTACTGGCAAAAGACGGTGACCGAAGAGCGAGGGCGTTACTATGCCAATGACGCTGTACAGGAGGAATATTTCTATCCGGGTTGCCTCCACGTAGTGAACGGAGACAATGCCATACTCGATGAGGTTGAGTGTGCGTTGACGTTTATGACTGAAATGGATCTTTGCGCTCGACTAGTGTTGCCGGATGGGGCACCTACATTCGGTGTGACACATCTTGGGGCATCTGATGACCTGTTAGCGTAAGGCTCTTAAATGGATGACGTTGCCACGCGTCATTTATTAAGGGCATCATGGTCTGGCACCAGTAGGGGCTGCAATATTGCAGCCCCTGTTTCTGTGCATGTTGATGCTGCTATTGAAATAGTTTGAGTTTTTTAATCAACGTCAACGGCTCAACGATGAGATGAGCGATACGCATGCATGCAGGCTATCTGCAACATGCGAATTGGCTTTCGATTATCGTATGCCGTTGTTAAATTAGCGGTGGGTAGATGAAGGGAAGCCCAGCATGATCGAACGTATTGATTACCAGATTGAAAAATACAGCTTCGTGGACGTCAATGAAACGCCGCGTCTTGCGCAGCAGTGGGCTGAAGTCATCGGAGAATGCCGCCAAGTAAGGGCTGGAAGCATCGAGCGTCTGCGTATCGCCTTGCTGAATGTGGATTATGTCACCAGTTTTGAACTGCCTTTTCGTTTGCTGTTGGTGCGCGCCCCGCAACTGATTGCCGAGCTGCGTGATGAACTGCAACTCAGTCAGAAAAACACGGTGTTTAACGGCAAGCGTTTTGGCTGTGTTTACAGCGTGAAGTCTGATTTGAGTAAGATACCGGATGAATTTCAATACCGTATGTCAACTCGCATTCGCCGGGAAGTATCGTCAGGCGAAACCGCAGAGCCCTACCGGAAGATTGCCAGGGAAATAAAAATGCCGCGCGAGCGGCTTAAGCGGGCGCTGGAAAACGGGCTGGCGGTAACGGCGCTGGATGGTCTGTTTTGGTTCGGTATGCAGCGGATCGCAGCCGATGTGGCAATACTCAGAAAAAGGGGATGCGTATTACGACCTCAGAGGTTCAGGTATGGGACCGTCTCACCGATACCCTCCGCCCGGTACCGGCATACCTCTGCGCCTGATACTCATCATTGCTGATGCAAGGGGGATTGTCACAGACATCTCGCTCCATTACTCTTGGCAGCCATTTCACTGACCATTAATAGCACTAATGACAACGCCGCCCGACCAGACCGTAAAAGACCTTGCCCATCTCGCTTTTTGTGCCCTTGTAGCGTTACACACTGCCGTTCAGCAAGGCACTGTCACCTCTCTGATGGCGGAACACCTGTTTCTTGTTCGCTGGCTGGCCACAGCGCAAAAACAGAAACGGTTTCCCCGCAGTATGGCACTGGACATTCAGCAGTTGCTCGACAAGGGGCGCAAACAAGGCATTGAGGCCAAACTCAGACCCCGACTGGAGTACGTCTGGTCCTCCTGCACGGGCGCGCTGAAACACCAAAACGACCTGTTCAGGCTGACGTATGCCATTGAGAGCCTCAAGGCACAGGGGTGGTGTAATGAACTGCTCACTCTGACCGAGTGGAATAACGGTGTATCCGGTGGATCGGATCCTGCACTGTATGTGATCAAGTCAGCGTTAAACTCGGCGTTTACCTCAGAAGGTCGATTAATCACACCGCTGGTGTTCAGGGTTGTGGGTGAGGTCCGACACGTTGTTGAGGCCTTGGCAGCCTGTGACCTCCTCGCGCAAGTTTCCGGGATGTCAGTTACGCTTCTGCCCACAGAAGCGCCTTGATGAAAAGTGGGCATGACCTCGTAGCCTCTACGAGTCTACAGCAGTCTTAATGGATTATGCTCACCAAAGCAGCATATTACACGTTGTCTGGTTGCTTTTTGTTCTCCATCACGGGATAATTCAAATATAAATTGACACATTTCTTATCATTTTTGACACCGTCAGGGATCACTCATGTTGGCATGCAGGAAGCAGGCGTGGAGCAATGTTGCGTTCATGGTAGTGAGTTGTGCGGTCTTTCCCGTTTCAGGCGCGTTTCTCAGCCCCGCAGATCGCGATACAATCCAACAGCAGCAACGTGAACTGTTGCAGCAAAACCAACAGCAACGCCAGGAACTGCAACGCAGTCTGACGCCGGTGCTGCCGCAAACGCCTGCAGCTACGGCCCCCGGCGGTCCGTGTTTCACCATCAATACTGTGCGCTTCGAAGGTGCCAACCTTCTGCCTGCCAGTGCGCGACAGGCGTTGACACACTCTTATCTGCAACGTTGCCTGAACCTGTCTCAGATCAATACCTTGGTGCAGCAGGTTTCCGATTGGTATATCGAGCGGGGCTATATCACCAGCCGTGCCTTCCTGACCGAGCAAGACTTGTCTCATGGCGAACTGAAGCTATGGGTGTTGGAAGGCCAGCTAGAGAAGATCCTGCTGGACCAACGGGACGACCGGATGCTGAAGATGGCATTCCCCGGACTGGTAGGGCACACCCTTAACCTGCGCGATATCGAACAGGGGATGGAGCAGATCAACCGCCTGCGCCAGCAACCGGTACAGATTGAAATCCTGCCCGGTAGCCAACCGGGTTATTCGGTGGTCAACCTGACCGCCAAACCCGAGTTCCCGGTGATGCTGGGGCTGGGTTTTGATAACAGCGGACAGAAAAGCACCGGCACCGGGCAAATTAACGGGTCATTGACCGGCAACAATGTGTTGGGGCTGGCGGATCAGTGGTTTGTGACCGGCGCGCGCAGCAGCGATTTCGCCAACGATCATGATGCCCGTAGCGTTCAGGCCGGTGTCAGCCTGCCTTACGGCTATTGGCAGGTGGATTACAACTACTCCTACAGCGATTACCTCTCGACGATCGACAACCAGGGCTTTGACTGGCGATCTAGCGGCGACAGCCAAACCCATCGCTTCAACGTCTCACGCGTCTTGTTCCGCAACAGTGAGTTGAAAACCGGACTGGCGCTGGGCCTGACGCACCGTATCAACCGCAACTATCTCAACGATACTCGCCTGGACAGCAGCAGCCGCAAACTGACCAGCGTATCGTTCGGCGTCAGCCATAGCCAAAAACTGTGGGGCGGCTTTGCCACGCTCAATCCTTCTTATAGCCGTGGCGTGCCTTGGCTAGGCGCGGAAGATGACAGCGGCAAAGTAAGCGAAGCCCCCAGGGCGGAGTTTGATAAATACACCCTCTCCGGCAGTTATTACCTGCCGTTGGCGCAAGACTGGAACTATCTCACCAGCCTGTATGGCCAATGGACGCCCGGCAGCCTTTACGGCAGCGAGCGCTTGACCCTCGGTGGCGAGAGTTCGGTGCGTGGCTTCAAGGAACAGTATCTCTCTGGCGACAAAGGAGGTTACTGGCGTAACGAGGTTAACTGGACGCCGTTCAGCCTGCCGACTCTGGGCGATATTTCGCTGTTAGCCGCAGTGGATGGCGGTTATCTGCGTCACGATAATCTGGATAGCTACGCTTCCGGCACGTTGTGGGGCGGCGCGGTTGGGTTGGGTAACCGCAACCGTTATTTCAGCAGCCAATTTACCGTTGGTTGGCCGCTGGCTCACCCTGACTGGTTGGAACCAGATCGGGTTTCTGTTTATTACCGCATTAACATCGTTCTTTAATTCACAGGAAAAGGTTTCAAGGATGAAGCAGAAAGACAATCAACCCGTTCATGTCACTCTGCGTTGGTTGAGCTATACCCTGTGCGGTGTTTTGGTCTGGCAGCCGTTGCTGCCGGCTTTTGCTAATGGCGTAAACGTTGCCGAAGGTAATACCCGGCTCGATCAGGCTGGCAATGGTGTGCCGGTGGTCAATATTGCCACGCCTAATCAGGCCGGTATTTCCCATAATAAATATAACGATTTCAACGTGGGTAAAGAGGGGCTGATCCTCAACAACGCCACCGGGCAGCTTAATCAGACCCAGCTAGGCGGCCTGATCCAGAATAACCCCAATCTGAAGGCTGGCCAGGAAGCGCAAGGCATTATCAACGAAGTGGTTGCGCCAAACCGTTCGCAACTACAGGGCTATATGGAAGTGGCGGGTAAGCAGGCTAACGTGATGGTGGCCAACCCTTACGGCATCACCTGCGATGGCTGTGGCTTTATCAACACCCCTAATGTCACGCTAACAACCGGCAAACCGATCCTAGGGCCTGACGGCAAAGTGCAGGCGCTGGAAGTCACACAAGGGGCCATCAAAATTCAAGGCAAAGGGTTGGATGCCAGCCAGAGTGAGAAATTTGCCCTGATCGCCCGGGCCACCGAGATCAACGCCCAGCTTTATGCCCAGGATGCCACCATTACCCTGGGGGCCAACCGAGTGGATGCACAGGGTAACGTCACCCCGATCGCGGGTCAGGGAGATGTGCCAAAAGTTGCGATCGATACCGGTGCGCTGGGTGGCATGTATGCCAACCGGATCCATCTGGTTTCCAGTGACAAGGGCGTGGGCGTCAACCTCGGCAACCTCAATGCCCGCACCGGGGATATCACCCTGGATGCCAACGGCAAACTGACGGTCAACAACAGCCTTGCCAGCGGTGCGCTCACGGCGACGGGGCAGAGTATCAGCATGCTGGGTGACCACAAAGCCAGCCAATCCATCGCACTGAATAGCCAGGGTGACCTCAGCCAACAGAACGGCACTTTGGTCAGCGATCGGGATATCGTTCTCTCCAGTGGCGGTAAGTTGCAACTGAACACCGGTAAGTTGACCGCTGGAAACGATGTCAACCTGCGTGCCCGTGACGTGCTGGTGGACAGTACCAGCCAGATTGATGCGGCACGCGATGTAGACATGACGTTGTTCAATACCGGTCTGACGCAAGGGCAAGTGACCGCCGGGCAAAACCTGACCCTCAGCGGTGCTTCGCTGGTAAATAGTGGCACACTGATGGCCAATGGGGCGATACAAAGCACCCTCGCCAATCTGGGAAATAGTGGCACAGCTCAGAGTCAGGGTAGCCTGTCGCTGAGCGGCCTGTCGCTTACCAACAGTGGCAAGATAGTGAGCGGTGGAGCACTGAGCGTCTCCAGCCAGACAGTGGATCAGGACGGTATTCTGAGTGCCAAAGGCAAAGCCGATCTTACCGTCAGCGGTACGTTCCGCAACGGCCACTACGCCGAATTACTGAGCGATGACAGCCTCACGTTGTGGGCAGGAACGCTGCAACAGAACGGCCTGATTTCTGGCACCTCGGGGTTATTCCTTGGCAGCGATGCATTGACCACGGCGGCAGATGCCATCACGACCAGTCAGGGCAACATTTCGGTCAACGCGCTCAACGCCGCATTAGACGGCGAATGGAATGCCGGGGGCGATCTGACCTGGCGGGGCACGGCGTTGAACACGCTGTCGCGGGCTCAGCTACAAAGCGGGGGCAACCTCGCCATCCAGGTTCAACAAGCCACGCTGGCAGGCACCCAGACGGCAAAAGGGGCATTGACGGTAGAGGCCGACTCGCTGTTACACAGCGGCAAAAGCCATGCCGCAACGCTGGCCTTGAATGCAGGCAGCCTGACTAACCAAGGCACACTGGTCGCTCCTGTCTTGACAGTCAACAGCCAGACGCTGACCAACAGTGGCCTGCTTCAGGGTACTCAGACCCTGGATCTTATCGCCCGCCTGATGGACAACCAGCAAGGCGGCACCGTTTATACGGCCAACGCCTTGTCCCTGGCTATCCCGACGCTGAAAAACGCCGGACTGATCACCACCGATCGGGATTTGCTACTGGGTGGCGATCAACTGATCAACAGCGGCGAAATCAATGCCGCGAACCTGACGGCCAAAAACCAGCAGGTGGATAACCAGCAAGGCGGTTTACTGCTGGCCAAGCAGACGTTGTCCCTCACCGGGATGGCGTTGTCCAATAGCGGGCAACTGGCGGCAAACCAACTGACCCTGAACACCACCAACATCACCAACAGTGGTACGTTGCAGGGCGATAGCGCGTTTTCCATCAAGGCGACGGACGTGAGTCACCGTGGGCGTTTACTCACCGGCGGTTCGCTGAGCCTGGTGGCAGATAACCTGACCAACGCCGGAGTCATACAGGCGGCCATCATGGCCTTGTCGCTGGCCAAACGGTTCAGCAACCAGCAAGGTGGCTCCGTCAGCGCGAGTGGCTCTCTGACGTTGGCCACCCCGCAGTTCAACAATGACGGCCTGCTGGCCGCGACGACGCTGAGCCTGGATACGACGTCTCTGTTCAATACCGGGACTCTGCAAGGTAGCCATCAGCTCAACGTTAAAACCAACTCACTGGATAACCAGTTTGGAGGTGTATTACTTAGCGCCGGAGAACTGGCATTACAAGCAGACTCTCTGACCAATGCCGGATTGCTTCAGGGTAACACCCTGGATCTGTCGGCTCAGGCGTGGTTCAACGCGGGTAATGTGCTGAGTGAGCAAACGGCGAGCCTGAAAGTGGCTAATACGTTGACCAACCAGGGCAAGATCCTCGGTCAGAAGAGGATGAATGTCTTGGCGGGTTCATTGGATAACGCCGGGTGGCTGGCCGCCACCGTGCTCGCGGTTGTGGGTGACGTCATCAACCAAGGGCTGATACAGGGTAGCCAGTCGCTGCAACTTTCCGGCAGCCAGCTCAAGAATGCTACCGCAGGGCAGATGTTATCGAACGGAGCGCTACGCCTCAATGGCCAGCAGTTGGTCAACCAGGGCGCGATGCAGGGGCAACAACTGACGCTTAACGCCCAGAGCTGGCAGAACAGCGGCAGTGCCCAGGCGCAAGAACGCCTGGCGGCAGAGCTTACTGGTGACATGCTCAACAGCGGCCTGTTGCTGAGCCAGGATCGGTTTGAACTCACCGCAGCCGATATTCTCAATCAGGGCACCTTGGCGGCAGACTCGGTGATATTGACCGCGCCACAGTTGACCAACAGCGGTCTGTTACAGGGCAACAGCCATCTGCAATTGACCATCCCTAACATCAGTAACCTGGCCAGCGGCAAGTTGATCAGCGGTGGTGCCTTGGCGCTGGCGCTCGATCAGTTGAACAATGCCGGTTTATTGCAGGTGAATGATGACTTGTCTCTCACCGGTCAGCAATTTACCAACCAGGGCAGTATTGTGGCGAACAATCTGAGCCTGGATGTGCAGGGCGCTTTTGACAACCAGCAAGACGGCAAACTCATTGCGCGTGAAAATGCCATCTTCCGCAGCCAATCGGTGAACAATGCTGGTGTTCTGGCGGGCAATACGCTGGTACTGGACAGCGGCAGCGTGACTCACAGTGGCATCATGCAGGGCAATACCGGGATGACGCTCAATAGCACCGCGCTGAACGTACTCGCCGGTGCACAACTGCTGAGCGGAGGTGAGTTGGTCATTAACAGTGGTGCTGTCACCAACGCCGGGTTCTGGCAGGGAAATAGCTTGACGTTTAGTGTCGACAGCCTGGATAGCACGGGATCGATAAACGCGGTGTCGGGTTTAACTGGCACCGCGGTCAACACGTTGCAAAACAGCGGGCAGATTGCGAGCCTGAATGCGTTGAACCTCAGCGCCAGCAACTTGACCAACAGCGGCAAGCTGGTGGCCAACCGGTTGATGCTGAATGCCGATACGCTGAATAACAGCGGGCTGTGGCAGGGAAGCGACTGGCTTGATGCCCACGCTGATGCACTGACTTTGGGCGCGTCAAGCCGTGCGCTGTCGGGCGGCGTGTTGTCTTTAAATGCTGGGCAACTGACCTCTGAAGGAACGATCCAGGGCGGGCAAACCCACATCACGGCCACAGACTGGTTGAACCGTGGCAGCCTGCTGGGTACCGACTCTCTGGCTGCCAACGTCACCAACGAGCTGATGAATGAAGGGTCACTGCTTAACCAGGGCAACGGTGAGATACAGGCACACACGCTGACCAACAACGGTGCCGTGCTGAGTGACGGCAGCCTGTCTTTGGCTGGTGCTACCTTGAACAACCAAGGTGCAGTACAAGGTAACGTCCTCAACCTGACACAGTCCGTGGTGAATAACGCGGGCACGCTGATCGGCTTGCAGTCGCTAACGCTGGGCATTCAGGCGTTTTCTGGCCCGCTGCTGGCGCTGGTGAACAGCGCCCAAGGCTCACTGCTGACTCAGGGCACGCTAAGAGTTAATGGCGGTACGGTGACCAACGAGGGTCGCTGGCAGGGGCAACAGATCCTGCTGAATGCTCAAACGTTGAATAACGGTGGCGCTATCCAGAGTGCGGATGCATTGCAAGTGGTTCTGTCTGAGGCATTGAATGCGACGGCAGGCAGCAAAATTACCGCCAATGGTACGGCTGCGCTACAGGCACTTTCGCTGACCAACGCCGGGCTGTGGTTGGCAAAAAACCTCACCCTGCACGCTGACAGCCTGAATAATCAGGGCGAAATCAGCGGTGTCGACGGGTTGACGGTCGCGCTGAGTGGGGCTTTCACCCAACAACAAGATAATACCCTGCTGACAGCCGGTGACCTGAAACTGGATGCGGCCTCATTCACCAACCTGGGGCGAATCCAGGGGAACGACGTGTGGGTTAACGGCGGTACGCTGGACAACAGCGGGCGCATACAAGGTGAAACAGGCTTAACGCTGAACCTGTCCGGTGGACTGACCAATAACACGACAGGCACCCTCCTCAGCCAAAACGCACTCACCATAACCTCTCCGTACTGGGTCAATATCGGCCTGATGCAAAGCGGTGCTGACACCCGGATCGAGGGGAGGGTGTCAGGGCGTAATGACGGCAGCCTGCTTGCGGGCTCCAATCTGTCACTCCATGGTGGGCAATTTACCAACACCGGTTGGCTGCAGGCGGCTACCCTATTGCTGAATGCAGATGCATCAGACAACAGCGGCACCTTGCTGGCTGAACTACAGGGCACGCTCACGGGAAGCAGCCTGAACAACCAGGGTACTGTCCAGGGAAGTCATCTGGCGTTGAATACCCAGCAACTGACCAACGGCGGTACGCTGCTCGGCACCTCCGGGCTTAACATCAATGCCAGCCAGGTGGCCCTTCAGACGACGGGGAAAATGTTCAGCGGAGGTGATTTACTGTTGAGCAGTGGCAGCTTTGACCAACAGGGCCAAGTCGTGGCGTTGGGCAACCTGACGCTGCAACTGGTGAATGCCTTTACCAGCCAAAACGTGATTGCCGCAGGCCTGAGCCTGAATATCAACAGCCAGGGAACGTTGACCAATCAGGGCACTTTGCAGGGGCAAAGCATCAATCTCACGACGTACGGCGTTTTGACCAACAGCGGTCAAATCACCGGCGGGAAGGGTGCCAGCACCTTAAGTGGTAGCGCTATTGCCCTGAATGCAGCCGGAACGCTGCAATCAGGGGGCGACGTGACCCTGAACAGCCAGAGTGATATCACCGTTGACGGGTTTACCGGCACGCTGGGTATGCTCACGCTGAATGCCACTAACCTGGTGAACACCGCCCTGCTGTATGCCGGTAACAATCTGTATCTGCTGGCCAACAGCATCAAAAACCTGCGCGGTAACATCCTGGCAGGCAACAGCCTGTGGATGCAGCGTGATATGGCGGGCAATGCCAACGCTGAAGTGGTGAACAGCTCTGGCACCATTGAGACACAAAATGGTGATATCACCGTTAACACCGCCAGTTTGCTCAATGAGCGTACCGGGTTGAGCTACTCAACCCAGACCCTTGATATGAGTAACACTTACAGTTGGCTGAACAGTGCTTCTGCCGATATCCCTATTGATGTCTTGGGGCTGGATACGCTGACACAAAGCAGTGTCACGTGGTATTCAACATCCGGTTCTTGTGGTGGTGCCCCCTGCTTTGTCTATGCCAATAAAACCTATTACTACCTACCTACCACCGGTAATGAAACCCGGCAATTTGCCGTCAGCCAGAGCCTGTCACAAGCCTCTGCCGAGGGAGGTAGCGCACGCCTGTCTGCGGGTGGCAACTTAACGGTTCAGGCCGATTACCTTAATAATCAGGCGAGTGTCTTACTGGCGAATGGCGATATTGTGCTGTCGGGCACCACGCTCAACAACCAGAGTTATCAATCCGGTGCCTACACCGAGTATGCGGTTTTCAACTATATCGATGGTGTACGTAAAGACGCGACTAATCCTTACTACGGTCATACACCCGTTGCGGGCACCTCCAAAACCGAAAATACGGTTCACTATGTTTTGGCAGGCCATACCACAGAAACGACCTCAGATGACAATTACCGTTCCGTTATTCAGGCGGGTGGTAATGTCACGGCAAACTTTACTCAGGATATCAGCAACACCAACGCCACGGCCGACGCCGGAAGGATAAGCAATACCCTCATTGCCCCTACGCTCAATACCCTGAGCCAACAGACTATCGGCGGTGCCGTAGAGAAACAGGCGTTGTCTGCCAATGATAAGGCGGCGGTCAATTCCCCTGAGTGGCAGGACAGCCTGCAGAATGCCCTGCAACAGATTAACGGCGGCAGCGGCCTGGATAACGTCACGCCTGAACTCTCGGGGTTAGGAAAATACGGCGACGATGGTCAGGGTAGCGCCAACCTGGGGGACGGAACTGCGTTACAAAACATTACCACCGATGGCAAGGATCTGGTCGGTTCGGGCGGCAATGGTTTGAATCAATATCAAGGCAAAACGGTCGATACCAGCGCGTATCCCCTGCCTACGGGCGAAAACGGCTATTTTGTTGCGTCTACCGATCCAGATAGCGCTTATCTGATCACCACCAACCCGAAACTCAACGGGCTGGGGCAACTCGATCCGAGTCTGTTTGGCGATCTCTACGCGCTACTGGGGATAACCCCAGGCCAGAGCCCGCGTGAAACCAACGAACAGTTCACGGTGCAGGACAAGTTTATCGGCTCTTCTTATTTCCTTGACCGCCTGAACCTCCACCCGGATCAAGACTACCGTTTCCTGGGAGATGCGGCCTTTGATACCCGTTATGTCAGTAATGCGCTGATCAATCAGACCGGGAGTCGCTATCTGAACGGGATAGGTTCAGATCTGGAGCAGATGCAGACCCTGATGGACAACGCCGCCAGAGCACAGCAGGCACTGGGGCTGCAGTTCGGCGTTGCGTTGACGGCGCAGCAGATCGCCGCACTGGGGAGCAGCATTTTGTGGTGGGAAGCGACCCGCATCAATGGCCAGACGGTGATGGTGCCGAAGCTCTACCTGTCACCAAAAGACGTGACGATCAATAACGGCAGCGTGATTGCCGGGAAAAATGTCGCGCTCACTGCCGGTAATATCACCAACAGTGGTAGCACGTTGACCGCGCAGAATACTCTGGCGCTCGATAGCCAGAACAGTATCAGCAACCTCAATGCGGGCCTGCTCAATACGGGCGGAAATCTGCAATTGAGTGCGATTGGCGATATCAACAATATCGGTTCAATCATCAGTGGTAAAACGGTGCAGTTGGAAAGTCTTGATGGCAGCATCAATAACCTCACGCTGGCAGAAACCAACAGCGTCCATGCCAGAGGGCTCAACGGCGAGTCTGTCGGGTTCACCAACACCACGCTGGGTAATACCGCCTCTATCACCTCGCTGGAGTCAATGAGCCTGAGTGCCGGTAAAGATATCCGTCTGACTGGCGCCAACCTGTCTGCCGGTGGCGATGTGTGGCTGGATGCCTGGGGGGATATCGCGATCACCGCCAATCAGGTGACCCAGAGTTATGCCCAATCAGGTTTTGGCAAGGGCAGCACCCTGAATACCGTTACCGACGTGGCACGCAGTACGCTGACCAGCGGTGGTGATGTGACATTGAATGCAGGCCGGGATGTGACCTTGCAGGCGGCAGCGGTGGTAGCAGATAACAACGTCAGCCTGAGCGCCGGGCGTGACGTGAACCTCAACACCCAGCAAACCAGCGAATACCGCGAGAGCAAGGCAGGTAAACGCCTGCAGGTGGACGAGTCCATCCGCCAGCAGGGAACGGAGATTGCCAGTGGGGGTAACACCACTGTTCACGCCGATCGCGATGCCACCTTGAATGCGGCACAGGTGCAGGCCAGCGGTGATGTGGCGGTAAGTGCCGGACGCGATCTGACGCTCAACAGCGCCACCGAAAGCGACTACGCCTTCTTCGAAGAAACCAAAACCAAGAAAGGATTCCTGTCGAAGACCACCACCCACACGGTGCGGGAAGACACCACCACACAGGAAAAAGGCACGCTGCTGAGCGGCGATAACGTATCGCTGTCTGCCAGTCACGATCTGTCGGTGAAGGGTTCTGCAGTCGTCGGTGACGGCAAAGTTAACCTGCAAGCAGGCAATAACGTCGAGATTTTGGCGGCAACAGAAGAGCAATCCAGCTATCGGTTGGATGAGAAGAAAAAGAGCGGGCTGATGGGCACCGGCAGTATCGGGGTAACGATCGGCAGTTCCAGCTCGCGCCATCAGGTGAATGAAGACGGCACTACGCAAAGCCAGAGCGTGAGCACCATCGGCTCAACCGGTGGCGACATGAGCATCGTTGCTGGCAACCAGGCACATATCGGCGGCGCGGATCTGATTGCCGGTAAAAATCTCAACGTCACTGGCGACAGCGTCATTATCGAACCGGGACATGACCTGCGTACGGTAGAAGAACGTTTCGAGCAAAAGCAGAGTGGTTTGACCGTAGCGCTCTCCGGTGCGGCGGGGGCTGCGGCCAACTCGGCGATAGCGACGGCACAAAGTGCCAAAAGTGAAAGCGATGGCCGTTTGGCCGCCTTGCAGGGCACCAAAGCGGCGCTGTCTGGGGTGCAGGCAGGCCAGGCCGCTGTGTTGGATAATGCCAAGGGTGATGCGGGTAATGCGGTGGGTATCAGCCTTTCCCTGGGAGCCCAGAAGTCATCATCCACGCAAAAACAGGTCTCTGACACTGCCACCGGTTCGACGCTGACGGCGGGTAATAATCTGTCAGTAACTGCGACCGGAAAAGGCAGCAGTGCCAACAGTGGCGACGTGGTGATTGCGGGTAGCCAGTTGAAGGCAGGTGGTGATACCACCCTTGATGCCTCCCGTGACATCCTGTTGACCGGGGCCGCCAATACCCAGCAGCAGACGGGGAGTAACAAGAGCAGCGGCGGTGAAATCGGTATCGGCCTGAGCCTGGGTAAAGACACGGGCATCAAGGTGTTTGCCAACGTCAATGCAGGCAAAGGCAGTGAAAAAGGCACCGGAACGCAGTGGACAGAGACGACCATCGACAGCGGCAAGACGCTGGCCATGAACAGCGGGCGCGATACCACCCTGGCCGGTGCACAAGTTAGCGGCGACAACGTGGATGTTGACGTCGGGCGCAACCTGACGCTCTCCAGCCAACAGGACAACGACCGGTACGACATGAAGCAGCAGAACGCCAGTGCTGGCGGTAGCTTCACCTGGGGCTCGATGAGTGGCTCCGGCTACCTGAACCTGAGTCAGGACAAGATGCACAGCAATTATGACTCGGTGCAGGAGCAGACCGGGATCTTTGCGGGCAAAGGTGGCTTTGACGTTAAGGTTGGCGAGCATACTCAACTGGATGGTGCGGTAATCAGCTCAACGGCCGCTGCGGACAAAAACAGCCTGGATACGGGGACGCTGGGGTTCAGTGACCTGCATAACCAGGCGGATTACAATGTTGAACATGTGGGTGTAGGGATCAGCGGCGGTGGTGACTTTGGTGGTAAGGAGTTCCAGGGCAACCTGGCCGGTGGCATGCTGTCCGGGCTGAATGGCAGCGGCCATGCCAGCGGCACCACGCAAGCGGCGGTGAGCGAAGGCACTATTACCGTTCGTGACAAGGACAATCAACAGCAAAATGTCGCCGATCTGAGCCGGGATACGGAGAATGCCAACGGCAGCATCGCGCCGATCTTCGACAAGGAGAAGGAGCAGAATAGGCTGAGGGAGGCACAGCTGATTGGGGAGATTGGTGGTCAGGCGGCGGATATCATCCGCACGCAGGGGGAAATAAACGGCTTGAATGCGGCGAAGGCGGAGCTGGCGAGAGAAGGAAAACTGCCGCCGGAACCGGGACCCGATGCCAAGCAGAAAGAGCTTGATGACTACACCAGCAAACTGAAAGACACGGCTGCGTATAAAGAGACCATGAAGCAGTATGGAACGGGCAGCGACTTGCAGAAAGCGGCGCAGGCGGTAACGGCGGCGTTGCAGGGGCTGGCTGGTGGTGATATGGCTCAGGCGCTGGCGGGTGGTTTGAGCCCGTACGTGGCAGAGCAAATCAAGAAGTCTACTGGTACGAATGAAACGGCCAACGCGCTTGCCCATGCGGTGTGGGGGGCTATAGCGGCGCAAGTGAGTGGCAACTCGGCAGCCGCAGGTGCGGTGGGTGCGGCTGGTGGTGAATTGGCCGCGCGTTATCTGGCAGAGAAGTTATATGGCGCAGATACACCGGAAAAAATTGCTAAACTGAGTGAGGAGCAGAAGCAGAGTCTCAGTGCGCTATCGACACTGGCGGCTGGACTGGCTGGTGGCGTGACAGGGGATAGCACAGCCAACGCTCTGACAGGCGCTCAGGCTGGTAAGAATGCGGTGGAGAATAACTTCTTGGCGGTTCCTGTGCCGGTTCCGCCACCGGTAGCGCTGCCGAATACGTCCATCAATGGTGCAGGCGGAAATGAAGCCTGGGATGCGGATGATGGCTCAGATCCAAGCAAGTCTCGTGAAGAGAACGCGCGTCAGCCGAATGTGGCGAAGGATCTGACGGATGAAGAGAAAGCAGAAGCGGGCGGGACAGGATCTGGAACGCCAGGTGGCTGGGAGCCTCAGGACGAGGAGAACGCTCGGAATAATGCAGATAACTTCGACCGGTTTAAGAAAGATGATCTGGTCTCTTCAGCCAATGAACCCATCAATAAGCAGGGATTGTCTGCTGCTGCAAGGGCTTGGGAAAAACATGCTGGTAGATCCGGTGGTGTTTTCGAGCCATTAAAAGGTAATCCAGTTCAGAAGAATGAAGCTGCTGGTCGTTTTGTGAATGAAGTGCTGGATAATGCAAACACAGTGAGAACAGACCTTTCAAGAGGCGGGGTTGAATATCGGTTACCTGATGGACGTGGTATCCGTTATAACTCTGATGGTTCTTTCTCTGGATTTTTAGACCCTAAGAGGCCGCAATAATTATGCGTACTGATTTTGAAGTTGTCTTCTTTAGTGATTCTCGCTATGAAGAACTGACAGCGGAGATCTCTTATAAAGATCAAATACTTTGCCAACTTAATAAAGATAAAGGAATAGACAATATTGAAGTGGAGTTCTTTGCTGACGCAAGAATACTTGTTGAACAAGTGGCAATGAAGTTCCCACTAAATGAGTTTTTAGCTGTGCTGGAAGAGGCGAAGAAAGACCTCATTGAATAGTCATGCTCCCCGGCCAGTTTGGCCGGGGTTCTTGCTTCTATGCTTTAAATCCCCCATCTTCTTGCCGCTGCAACCGGATCACGCCGGGTGCAGCGGTGATCTCCAGTTGTGCCACATCGATGATCCCAGACTCAACGATCCAGTCGCCACCGATAATCACCTCACCGTTCTCCTGCACCTAATCCACTCCCAGATCCGTGCGGTGCTGGCTAGCCGCGCACAGTGCGTTCCAGGTGGCTTCATCGGTGACAACAGTGATCCAGAGTGTGTGATGTTGGAGCGTCAGTTGCAACGGCGTACCAGGGGTAAATCCCAATGCGGCCAATGTGCCGCCTGCCAGGGTCAGTTCCGGGATCGGTTCAGGGGTAAAGGTGATATTCATGCGTTCCCCTCCGTGGCTGGCGTGGTGCGGATAATCAGTTGGCCGTGCTCGGTGATAATGCTCACTTTTGAAGGTGGCGACGATTTCGCGGGTGGTCATCCCTTGGTCGTACAGAGATAAAATCTGGCTGTCCATCTGCGCAATACGTGTCTGGTTTTTCTTGATGAACTGAGGTTCGAAGGTGTTTTCACGGTCACGCGGCGTGTTCAACTCGATTTCGCTGTCATCACATAGCAGCGTTTTTGACGAATGTTAATGATCATGCAAAACTCACGGCCGATAGTGCTGACCGTGAATTATCGATCCTCATAAGGCGCAAGTCTATTTACGAGATAATCTCTTTCGCTTTCTGGAGGATCTTATCAAGCGTAATACCAAACGTTTCATACAACTGCTCAGCCGGTGCTGACTCTCCAAATGTGTTCATACCGATCACTGCACCATCAAGGCCCACGTATTTGAACCAGTAATCGGTAATGCCCGCTTCGATAGCCACGCGGGCGCTCACCGCTTTTGGCAGCACATATTCCCGGTAAGCAGTATCCTGTCTATCGAAAACATCGGGGGATGGCATGGACACCACGCGCGCGTTTATGCCCTCAGCAGACACGTTGTCCCACGCCGCCACGGCCAGTTCCACTTCAGAACCCGTGGCGATAAAAATCAATTCCGGCTGGCAATCGCAGTCTTTCAGTACGTACGCGCCGCGGGCGATGTTCGCCAGTTGCTTTTCCGTACGTTCCTGCTGCGCCAGATTCTGGCGGGACAGAATAAGCGCCGTCGGGCCGTCGTGATGCTCAGCGCCGTATTTCCACGCCACAGCAGATTCAACCTGGTCACAGGGACGCCATGTACTCAGATTGGGGGTCATGCGCAATGACGCCAGTTGCTCTACCGGCTGATGAGTCGGACCGTCTTCACCAAGACCGATGGAATCGTGGGTATAAACCATCACATGACGCTGCTTCATCAATGCCGCCATACGCACCGCGTTACGCGCATACTCCACAAACATCAGGAAGGTCGAGGTATACGGCAGAAAACCACCGTGCAAAGCGATACCGTTGGCAATCGCGGTCATACCAAACTCACGCACGCCGTAATGGATGTAATTGCCGGTAGTGTCTCCATTGATGGCTTTCGAACCGGACCATAGAGTCAGGTTAGACGGTGCCAGATCAGCGGAGCCGCCAAGGAATTCAGGCAACAGCGGACCGAAGGCTTCGATAGCATTTTGGGACGCTTTACGGCTGGCAATTTTTGCGGGTTTTGCCTGCAGTCTAGCGATGAACTCGTTCGCTTTCTCGTCGAAATCCGCGGGCATGTCGCCATTCATACGACGGGTGAATTCAGTGGCTTCCTGCGGGAAGGCCTCGGTGTAGGCCACGAATTTTTCGTTCCAGGCCGCTTCTTTCGCTTGACCAGCCTCTTTCGCATCCCACTGCGCGTAGATGTCCTGCGGGATCTCGAACGGAGCGTGGTTCCAGCCAAGTGTCTCACGAGTTGCTGCGACTTCCGCATCGCCCAGTGGCGCACCATGAACATCATGTGTGCCCGCTTTGTTTGGCGAGCCAAAACCGATGATGGTTTTGCACATCAGCAGAGACGGTCTGTCTGTAACGGAATGAGCATCTTCAACAGCGCATTTAATCGCGTCAGCATCGTGACCGTCAACGCCGCGCACTACGTGCCAACCGTAGGCTTCGAAACGCTTCGCAGTGTCATCAGTAAACCAGCCTTCGACGTGACCGTCGATGGAGATGCCGTTGTCATCGTAAAACGCCACCAGTTTACCCAGCTTCAGGGTACCCGCCAAAGAACAGACTTCGTGGGATATGCCTTCCATCATGCAACCGTCACCGAGAAAAACATACGTGAAGTGGTCGACAATGTCGTAGCTCGGACGGTTGAATTGCGCTGCCAAGGTTTTCTCGGCGATAGCCATACCGACCGCATTAGCCAGACCCTGCCCCAATGGACCGGTGGTGGTTTCCACGCCCGGTGTGTAACCTACTTCTGGATGGCCCGGAGTTCTGGAATGAAGCTGACGAAAGTTTTTCAGTTCTTCCATGGATAAATCGTAGCCGGTAAGGTGCAACAGGCTGTAAATCAGCATAGATCCATGGCCGTTGGACAGCACGAAGCGGTCACGATCAGCCCAAGACGGGTTCCGGGGGTTGTGGTTTAGAAAATGACGCCACAGGACTTCGGCAATGTCAGCCATACCCATCGGGGCACCCGGATGGCCGGATTTGGCTTTTTGTACTGCATCCATGCTCAGTGCACGAATAGCATTCGCCAGGGTTGTTCTTGATGGCATTGTAAACTCCATATTTAACTCTTTAACAGAAATCAGTCTTTGTTATGAACGCTAATAGCCGATCATAAAACGTCGATGGCGTTCAGCTCTCTGTATGCTTGCTCCAGACGCGCGATCATCGTCAACTGACCAGCACGAAGCCAGGCTCGTGGGTCGTAGTATTTCTTGTTCGGCTGGTCTTCGCCTTTCGGATTGCCCAACTGGCCTTGCAGATAAGATTCGTGAGTTTTGTAGTAGTCCAAGACACCTTCCCATGTTGCCCACTGGGTATCGGTATCGATGTTCATTTTCACGACACCGTAGCTGACGGAGTCTTTGATTTCTTCAGCGGAAGAGCCCGAACCACCGTGGAAGACAAAGTTCAGGCTGTTGTGCGGCAGGTTATGTTTCTTAGAAACATATTCCTGAGAATCGCGCAGAATGGTCGGAGTTAGCTTAACGTTACCCGGCTTGTAGACGCCGTGTACGTTACCGAAGGACGCAGCAAGGGTGAAACGTGGGCTAATGGCGTTCAGTTTGGTGTACGCATAGTCAACATCTTCCGGCTGGGTATAGAGGGCAGACGCGTCCATGTGGCTGTTATCCACACCGTCCTCTTCCCCACCGGTGCAACCCAGTTCGATTTCCAAAGTCATGCCGATTTTGGACATACGCTCCAAGTATTTGGAGCAGATCTCAATATTCTCTTCCAGAGATTCTTCAGACAGGTCAATCATATGAGAAGAGAACAGCGATTTACCGGTAGCAGCAAAGTGTTTTTCACCAGCATCCAACAGGCCATCGATCCACGGCAACAGTTTCTTTGCACAGTGGTCAGTGTGCAAGATCACTGGCACGCCGTAGTATTCAGCCATCTGATGCACATGGTGCGCGCCAGAGATAGCCCCCAAAATAGCAGTCTGTTGGCCGTCACCCTTAATGCCCTTACCCGCGATATATTGAGCACCTCCGTTAGAGAGCTGAATAATAACCGGTGCGTTAACTTTCGCCGCGGTTTCCATAACGGCATTGATTGAGTCAATCCCCACACAGTTTACGGCTGGCAGAGCGAAGTTATTTTCTTTAGCTACCTGAAATATTTTCTGAACATCGTCACCCGTCACCACGCCTGGTTTTACGAAATCAAAAATCTTAGACATAGTAAACACTCCTGTACTTGTATATTAAACCATTAAATAACTTCCAGGTTATATGCGCAAAACCATTAAAGTGCGACCAGGAAGGCAAGAACATAAACTCACAAAAAAAGAGATAATACATAGCCAGGGAATATGGCTATCACCAATAAATAGCCAGCCTGGAGAATGAAATGTATAATTATACTCTGATGATATTTACGTTATTATTGGAATAAATTAAATCAGCTAAAACGGTACTCCCCACTTTCAGTCATCGTCAGGGTGATATCCGCCGGGCGGCTATGCGCCAAAACGCGCTCGACATTTGGACCATCCGTACGCAGATAAAACGCTCTCGCTTCGTTAGCGCTTAAACCGCCAGCACACTTCCGGGCAATCAACCGTTCGCGCAATGTATCAGTAGGCGCCTGAATAAAAAGGGAAGAATCGCAGTAAGGTTCAAGACTTCGCCAGTTATCATCATCCAGCAACAGCCAGTTCCCCTCCACAATCACTACCGGTGCCATGACCCTGATCGCATTTTCTATCGGATCGTGCCGTTGCCTGTCGTACTGTGGCCATTCCCCATCACCATCACGGATCAGCTCAAGATTTTTTGCCAGTTTATCAACATTGAACGTTTCCGGGGCTCCCTTAAATGGACGCAAGCCATGTTCTTCAAGCCAATCATTGTAATGATGAAAACCATCCATTGGCAGGGTCTGAATGTCTGGCAATAATGGATCCTGCCGGGCTAGATATTCCCAAAATGCGGTTAACGTAGATTTTCCAGTACCCGGAGGTGCACTGAGGAAAATAATCTTTCGCTTGTGTGAGGGGATAGTTTTCCGGTCTGCCAATTTCCGAAGTAACGGTAGATGAACATCAGCAATTTCTTTATCACTATAATGAGCCTCAACTACCAGCCCATTAATGGTCAACATTACTTTCAAGGTGTGAGTTCCTTTAATATTGCTGTTACTGCCAGTACTAACGCCGTTTTGATCATGCCTCTAAACCGGAGTTCTGACCAAGTAGAAAAATCAGCGAACTTCATTGAAGTTAATGCACTATATAGCGTTACGTTCTTGATTATACAATTGACGTTGCAGATGAAATCCCAACATATATCATCCGTAAAGTTGGGGATGACCTTCTGCTCCTGCAAATATTGTCCGAATTGAGAAAAATGCGCTATATCAGCGTAGTACTCTTTATCTATTTTCCCCAAGGCGTAAATCAGACGTAATGCCACATCAATATCATCCAATGGTCCACTACGGGCAAGTAACGGTTTCACCGCATACTCCATAATTTCTTCATCGTTGTTAACGAATAACGACGGCAGAAATTGCTTGACGCCATGTTGCAACATGCTGTTTGCCATCGTAATAAATGAGAGCAAATCACCTTGTGCGTCCAATTGCTCAAGCACATCATCCTCTGTCAGCGTTGTCATTCGTATCTCGATAAATCACCAGGAATGTAGGGAGTCTATTATATTACATGTTTGGTCTATGCCACAGATAAGTAATGTGTGTGTATGTAGGCCGTTAGGCATCTGCTGAATCCCTCCCAGCAGATCACCACCGGTGACACCCGTAGCAGAGAACAAAATATCTCGACTGGTTATCAATTCATCAAGAAAATAAACACGATTAATATCAACTCCCATTTCCGCACAGCGGCGGCGCTCGCTTTCCGCTATCTGCCGATGTTCATCCGATTCGCCCTTAGCCTGACAAAAATCAATGAGTTCAGCCTGCATGTCACCGTTCAGAGCTTTCACTGCACAGGCAGAAATCACGCCTTCCGGTGCACCACCTATCGTAAACATGACATCAAACAGATTATCGTGTTGGCAGGTTAATACGCTGGCGGCGACATCACCGTCAGGCAGTGCGTAAACCTTCACACCGAGACGAGAGGCTTCTTCGATTGCTGGCCGTAAACGAGGTTTATCCAATGTCGCCATGCGCAACATCTCCAGAGGCTTACCGAGCGCGTCGGCAACATTGCGCAGGTTATCTTCCAGCGGTAATGCCAGATTAATTGCCCCCTTGGCCTTCTTATTTACCACCAGTTTTTTCATGTACATATCAGGCGCATGCAGCAGACTGCCACGTGGAGCAAAAGCCATAACCGCCAGCGCATTACTTTGCCCCATCGCAACCATCCTGGTGCCTTCGATAGGATCCACAGCAATATCTACCTCTATACCCATACCGTTACCCACTTCTTCACCAATCCACAACATTGGCGCTTTATCAATTTCCCCTTCACCAATCACAATCCGCCCCTGCATGGGGATGTTATTGAGCGCTTGGCGCATCGCCGAGACCGCCAGGCCATCAATTCTGTTCTTGTCGCCGCACCCCGTTTGTGGCCAGGCGGCGAGCGCCGCCTGTTCCGTCGTACGCACCAGCGACCAGGTCAGTGACATCATTCCAAAGCCTCCCCGACATCAACGCCAAACTGCTCCAGCAGATATTTCTCCGCCTTTTCGTTCCAGATGCCGTGCGTCTTCTCTACCAGTCGCGCCAGTTCTCTGAACAGCGGATCGGTTTTGCCTTTTTCAGCGAAATCGACAATCGCCGTCAGCGGCATTGTCACGCCGTTGTAGATAAGCTTTTTGCCACCAGGAATATTTGGCAGGTTGAGTACGGTCTCCGGCACGGCGTCAAGCCCGCCGATGTGCGTGACCATAAAAGAGGGTTGCAATTGTCCCGTCGCGCTGAGTTCTATGGCCTCTTTCATATCGTCGGCGGAGCCGCCGGAGGTGCCGACCACGTGGGTGCTGTTGTAGTGCACGTTGTAGAAATTAAACGGTACTTTGAAGTCTTTCTCCGTCGGGCCAGCGAAGAAGTTCAGGCAACCATCCTCCGCCAGCAGTTCGTCAGCCAATTCCACCACCGAGGGTACGGCGGCATAAACAAAGACATCGTCAAAACCTGCACCGTCAGTTAATGCGCGAAGCGCTTCTGCCGGGTTTTCCACGCCAGCAGTATTGACATAGAAAAGCTCGATGCCCTTCTCAGCGGCCAACTCGACGGGCAGCAGTTTTTTTGCCTGTGCCAGACGCGCCTCATCAATATCCACCACCACTACTCGCGAAGGCTGAATGCCGCCGTTAATGGCGTAATCGATGGCACCAATACCCATAGGCCCGGCGCAAGCAAGCAGCGCCAAGTTGCCGCCTGGCTTAATTCCCATGCGATGCTCATAGACATACGGCGTTGTATGATAATTCCCGTTATACGCACCGATAATGCAGCACATCGGTTCCGCCAAGGATGCCGCAGCAAAATAGGACCCCTTGTAGGGTAGAACACAGCCCAGATTAACTGCCACTTCCGGAATAATCATGTAAGTTGCGTTGCCACCGAAATATTCGTAACTGTATCCAGCGGAATAACCAGAAGGTAACCCCATTGCTGGCTGTAAAACAAAACGCTGTCCTTTCTTATATTTACTCTGAAGATTCTTACCTACTTCAACAATTATTCCCGCACACTCATGACCGGTAATCACGGGGTGATTTTCTAAGTCATCGGGTACACGCTTATGATCGCTACCCAGTAATGCAGCCTTCCATGTTGACAAACAGATACTGTCAGATATAACGCTGACCAACAATTCATTATCTGTTATTTCTGGAAGTTCAAATTCACGTAAGCGGATATCCTGCTTACCATATATAGCAGCAACCTTGGTTTTCATAATGACCTCGAGAAATCAGTTTTTGGATTCAGTGACAATCTGCTGAAATAAATCATCTAATTGCGGATCACCAATATAGTTTTTAATTAAGATTAACGACTTATCAGTGACAAGTTTTACTCGGCCCTCAAGGTTTGCGTGAGTAACAATAATATCAGCATCATCAGGCACATTTTCAATCGCGTAGTGTTTAACGTCGATATAGAGTCCTTGCTTTTCCAGACGCTTACGGAACGTTGTCGCGCCCATAGCACTGGACCCCATTCCTGCGTCGCAAACAAACGCAATACGTTTCACTTGACGGAATGAACGTGCCCCTTCCTGTTTCATCGATTTCATCGCTTTGGTTGACTGTTCGAATTCCTCTTCATTTTCCACACCCGTGTTTTTTTCCATTTTCAGGATAAAGGAGGTAATTGCGAAAGAAACCAGCGTACTCACTGTCACCCCCACCAATGTTGCAACAAACGACCCCTTTGGTGTTAATGCCAGATAAGCGAAAATCGAGCCTGGACTTGGTCCTGCTACCAAACCACCACCAAGTAAGTTGAAGGTATAGATCCCGGACATTCCCCCTGCAATCATTGCAACAAGTGTCAGCGGTTTCATCAGCACATACGGGAAATAAAGCTCATGAATACCCCCAAGGAAGTGAATGATCATCGCACCTGGAGCAGATTTCTTACTCATGCCTTTACCAAACAGGGTAAAACCTAGCAACAGTCCCAAGCCAGGCCCTGGATTAGAAGCGACCATAAAGAAGATCGATTTTCCAGTTTCTGAAGCTTGTTGCATCCCAAGAGGATAATAGACCCCCTGATCGATAGCATTGTTAAGGAAAAGAATTTTAGCGGGTTCGTTAATCAACGAGAGCAGAGGTAAATACCCTGTTTGTACCAGTGATTCAATGCCTGCTTTAACAAAGTTATTGGCAATCAGTACGGCTGGGCCAATTATATCAAAACCGAGAAGGCACAGGAGCATACCGGCGATGCCTAGAGAGAAGTTATTGATAACCATCTCAAAACCAGCAGGTATCCGTTTTTCAAAAAAGCGGTCAATGTGTTTTATCACCAGCCCACCGAGTGGTCCCATGATCATTGCACCGATAAACATAGGAATATCTGCACCGATAATCACCCCGATGGTGCCAATTCCCCCCATCACCGCACCACGCTTACCACTAATCAGATGCCCCCCGTTGAACCAATCATCACCGGCAGCAAATAGGTAATCATCGGGCCAACAATTTTGGCAAAATTTTCGTTCGGCATCCAACCTGTAGGTATAAATAATGCGGTAATAAAACCCCAGGCAATAAATGCACCAATATTGGGGATAACCATTGCAGTCAAAAAACCCCAAAAGCCTGGACTTTTGCACGAGCAGACTTATTTTCCATGATAATATCCTATAGCGGAATGAGTTATTATACGCGGGAAATAATATCCGCGAGTTGTTTTTCCGTTTCTGCTCTCAAAAGAGATTCCAGATGTTCATCTTCACTCAATAGTTCACTCAGCGCCTGAATTGCATCAATGTGTGAATTGGCATCCGACGCGGCCAACCCTATAAGCAAGCGCACAGGCTCATTATCCTCACCAAAGTGAACATCGTTTTTTAATAACGTTAATGACATCCCTGTTTTTAGGGCACCACATTCTGGTCTTGCATGAGGCATTGCTACTCCGGGCACCAGAATATAATATGGTCCATTATTGACAGTTGAGTCTTTAATCGCCTGAACGTAATTCTCATTAACGACATGATGTCTCAATAGCGGAGCCATACAGATATCAATAGCCTCTTGCCACGTTCGTGCTGAATTTTTAATAGAAATCGATGTTTCAGGAAAAAAGTCAATTAATCGCATAAGGTGTTCTCTCATTTTAATTTTAGGGTACACAACGTTGCTAAAAATAAAATACTCGCGTGGAGAAACGAATGCAATTCAGGCCAAAACCAGCCTCCCTCAAGGAAGAAAATAATTTATCATTACAAAACAACCCATTGAAATTTAGGTGGTTAAAATAACGCAAATAAATGTGACTTAATTCACATAATAAAAATTTAAACAAAAATCAATAATTGTGATAAATATCACATTTAATGTATTGCGTTTAACTTTTTATGCTATTTTTTACGAAAAATAGACCAACACAGCAAGTAGCTTTCCGCAAGGAAGGTAATCCCCACATTTCTATTACTTCAGTGCACACATTTACCACGTTAAAACCTCAACTCCTTCGAACGAGCCGGTTCTCCTTCAGCACGAAGTAACTTACTGACAGCACAACTGAAATCAGGCTGTGAACAATGCGCCACCAGAAGGTATGGATTTAGTGATCTTTTCAGGAAGGTAAAGGGGGTAAAATTGTTAATACCGATCGAATTGTCGAAACCGATCTGTGAAACATATCGACAATAACGATTGTTTTGTTTATTTTTAATAGTTACTAGCTATCAAATAAAGGGGGCCGATCGTTTTAGCAGATTAATGGCTTTGTTGAATAAATCATATTTGGAATAAGCCTCCCCGTAGCAGGTCGGTGCCAGTCAGGCGATACGCACACTTTCAGGCATACCAGCCTTCGTTATTTTGTTCAGCGTACGCACCATGGCCATAGCCTCCGCAATCTGACTATCGTAATCACGCAGCGTCAGTGAGCCACCGAACAACTGTTTTACCCTGTACATCGCCGTCTCCGCTATCAAGCGACGGTTATACTCCGTTGTCCATTTCCACCGGGCGTTGCTCCCGCTCAGCCGCTGATGCGCAACAGCACGGTTGCGGTCTGCATACTCGCCCGACCAGTAACCTGCGCCTTTTCGGGGAGGAATGAGTGCGCTGATTTTCTTACGGCGCAGTTCATCGTGACATAACCGAGTATCGTAAGCGCCGTCGGCGGCGGCTGACCTGATTTTTCGATGGGTCTGCCTGATGAGACCCGGGAAAGCTTCTGCATCAGTCACATTGTTCAGTGACAGGTCAGCATGTAAATAGACCCGTTTTAGTTCCATGCATTTTTTGAGTTCCCGGCCAAATAACGATGCTGTCGGTATTCCTCCGGTGTCATATTGTTCAGCGATTCATGCGGGCGTTCACAGTTATATTCCGATACCATTTCTCCGTGATTTTCCGCACTTTATTCAGCGTTCTGAACAGATAAAAATCCAGTATTTCTGTTCGGTATGTCCTGTTAAACCGTTCGATAAACGCATTCTGTGTTGGCTTTCCCGGTTTGATAAATTCCAGTTTTACTGCATGTTTCTCTGCTCATTCAGCCAGCGCCAGAGAGATAAGTTCCGGACCATGATACCTATTGAATGTACCCAACTAGCGTTTAAGTCAGCGATTCTCTACAACTTGTAATGCCTGTCACTAGTGGAGAAAATCAATGAACATTATTGTTAGCAACATCGGCATGCCAGGGACATTAATTGCCTTGGATATCGCTAAAAAACATCACGATGCAAAAATTCGGCATCCAGATGGACGAACATCTTATCTGCGCATTGAAAATACCCTGGAAGGGTTCAACCGGTTGCTTGCGCTTACCTCTTCACCCCATAGCGATATTATTGCGGCCTTTGAACCTACAGCTGATTATCACCACAACATAGCATGGTTGTTACATAGGCAAGGAGTACAATGTCATCTTGTTTCATCTATCAGATGTGCACGAGCCCGCGAGATGCTATTTAAAACCTGGGATAAAAATGATCGTAAAGATGCCAGTGTTATTATGTATTTGTTGGAACAAGGGCTCTCTTCACCATTTTACTATCCACTGGTGAATAACACTATAGATATACAGGAAATATCAAACAATTACCATCAGGTTACACTGGCACGTACCCGCTGCCTGAACACCCTGGTTAATCATTACCTGACCCTTTATTTTCCCGAGGCTGAACAATTTCTGCATACGTCCCGGTCAGAGTTTTTTGTCAATTTTTACTTCTATTTCCCACACCGTTCTGTATCACGTCAATGAGCCGGGATTTGTTTGTAAAACAGTCATGGGATGTTGTTGGCCGGAAACAGTATAAACAACAGTTTCTTGAACATCTCTATGATGTTGCTGAGAATTCCATTGCATTACCGTTGTCAGATGATTCTCTTGCTGTAGCCACGTTCCGATTACAACTTCATCGATATGTTGAGCTTTCAGGTCAGCGATTACAACTTGAGAAGCAGGCAGAAAATTATTTACAGGAACGAAGTGACTACCAGCATTTATGTACGATCCCGGGTATTGGACCTGTCATTGCCCTTATGAAAATTGCTGAAAGTGGCGATTTGACGCGTTTCGCCCATTACCGGCAGTACCTCAACTTCTGTGGCTTTAATCTCTGCGCCCTTCAGAGCGGGAAAAAGCACAGCGGTTACAAATTATCAAAACGTGGAAATGCGCGGTTAAGATATGCATTCTGGCTTGCCGCCACAGTAGCCGTAAGAACGGTAGTTAAAAAGCCGAGATAGCATATGACGTCTATGATGAATTTTATCAGGGTAAAAACACCGAAGAGATCGTGGCTTACATGACCAAGCATGAATATGGCAGGCCAGGTAATCTGGATGATTGTGAATGGACTGACATAGATGTCGAGCGACTGTCGTCAGCCAGAAAAGTTGTCGATAACATTCTGAAGCTGGAGAAAGCCAGTAAGTAAAAACTCCGGAAAGCAGGTAAACCACCTCAAAGGATCTAGGTTGAGACATATGTTAAGAACTAAAATCATTCAGGTTTGCGACGAGGAGACAGTTGCTAATGCTTTCCAGTCTCAGCTTTCTATATCAACTTCAATACGGCGGCTAACCTTTGCTAAATCCTAACTTTCAGCTAAGATCAGAGTTCAATATCGGAAGCAGACTATCTTTCTAAAATTTATTTTACGCATTAGAAGGGGAATACGATGAAGAAATTAATAGTTGCAACATCATTAGCATGCATAATATTTTGGCTGTCAGCTAACTCATTTGCTGATGATAAAGCTGAGATGTCAAAAATGGGCTCTGCAATGGAAATAAGTCAGGCCGCAGCAAAAATGAAAGTTGAAGAGATGCAAGGGCATAAAAAGGTTGGTACGATCAGTGGCACCGCTCAAACTCAAGATGAACTAGAGACTAAGTTGTCAATGGCTGCCAGTATGATGGGGGCAAAATACTATGTTATTACCTCATTATCTAATAATAACCATGCATTTGGAACCGCTGATATTTACGAATAATACAGTGCGAGGTATTATACGGTTACTGCTTAGCAAATGGTTATCATTTTTAATTAACTCTTCACAAGGCACTGGGGTTAATCAAAGATATTTCCCTCTCAAATCAGACTCTGTTAGGAGAGGCTGTAAGTATTTGCATGACACCAAAAAAAGCTCCTCAATCATACACTGTTGCTATTGATAGTTACGAAGCTGAGAGGAAAAAAGAATGCTTAAATTCAGTTAATTAATTTTAACCAATATGTTACGGATGGGTACCCGGAAAAATACTATTATTAGTTTGATGGCATATAAATGCTATCTTGACATCTAATACATTGACTGGTGTTTGTTAAAATGACAGAGGAAATACCATGAAAAAACTTTTCGCGATAATGATATGTAGCACGTTGATGCTGGGTATCCCAAGCGTTTATGCGGCAGATAGTATGAGCAGCGACGGGATGCAAAAGAATAATCTGAGTCAGATGTCCAATAATGGTATGATTAAGGACAACATGAAAAAGGATTGCATGAGCAAGGATTGCACTAAAAAAGAACATATGAAAAAAGATAAAATGAAGAAAGATGCGATGGGCCAGTAACCACTGTAAAACACAGCGGCCAAGGTCGCCGCTTATTTTCAGTTGTAATGAAAAAAGATCAAAAATTGGAGGTTACAAATGATCCATTTTTTATTAAGTTGTACTGAGAAGTGGTTTGCATTTTTACAGCGGGCTGTCATTTTGGTTCCTCTACAATCGCTTTTTTGGGGTGGCATTTGATGGTGTTTTCTAAACACCGAGCAGCAGTAAAATAAGAAGGCGATGTAATGCCTGCAAAAATCAACATTTTTTTGCTGGCATTGTTGTGAATGCAGTCCTAATTGGTTTAGGTGTGACGACAAAACGGGGAACCCAAAAGATGCCCGAAAAAGAGACTGTAATTAAAATTGTGTATCTGCCTTTTTTTGATATGTTCACTCCAACAACGGAGACAGGCATATTATGGACGAAAAGAAACTTAAAGTGGACTGACCCCACCTCGGAAGACGATCCTGCCATATAGTTTGAATATGAGAGGAGCGTATTGAAACACCGCGACTTACCCCTGAATTTAAAGAGGAAGCGCCCGCCAGATTACGGAACGCGGATATTCCGTTACTGAAGTTCGCGACCGGATTAACTTGTACGCCTGTCGAAAGGGATGTGCCTTATAAAGGTTCATTAGTTGCAAGAGCCGGCTGGAGGGGACCTGTTGGGGGGGCGACACTTGGCCAGCCCCATTTGGGCCTTTAAACATGGGATCGTCTTGGTCGGCATACGAATTCACTTCATGGAATTCACAATACAAAATTGAAGATTTGTTCTGGGAACAAAGAGTCGGCCCCGAATTTAGTTTCCGCGTGGGTAATCAAGCCCCACAGGCTACCATTAATACATTTCGATTCAAAGATGCTCGTGCTAGCTTCACTGCTAGCCCATTGGCATTTTCGGAGACAATTCCTTATCCCGCTTTTAGAGCAGGGCTATCTTTCAGATGGCGGTCTGATGACAATGGATTTTATATCCATGGTGTCCTGAATGACATGAACGGAAATCCGAGCCAGGGCAGTCTGAACTGGTCACACATAAAATCAAGTGAGTTGTTTTCAGGGCTAGAAGTAGGTAAACAATGGCGTCGAGAAAATGGTGAATATGATCAACTCTCGTTGTTAATTTTTCATGCGGGAACACGCAGTATTTTTTCCCCAGAAACCACGCCTAACGAAGCCGGAAGCGGTTTCAAACTTTTGGCTGAGAAACAATGGGGGAGTATCGTCAGCTTTGCTTCTTACACCTATAACGAGGCTCGTGGCGGAAGTATCTCTACAACATTTTCCAACAATATAGCAACAGGAGGTCTTGCTTTCCTTAATCCATTTGGTATTAATGGAGAAGTCGCGGTGGCTGGAATGTGGTCACGTCCCTTTAATAATATATTTCCAGGTAGTGGCCAGCGTGAGCAGACAGGGATAGAAACTTACTGGAATCTCGCATTGGCACCCAATATTACCGTAACACCAGGCTTTAAATTTATTTCCAATCCACCTTTTAATCCAAAAACAGATTTTGTGGTGGTACCAGAAATAAAAGTCAGAATGTCTTTGTAAGGCATCAGGAAAGGGGGTGACACAGACTTGCAGATCCCGTTGGTGAGTTGCTCGCGCATGGCATTCGCTTATTTTCCTACTTCGGCGATACTGACTTCGGGATAGCTGTCGAGCCCAGCATTGCGGCGATTTTTAGTTGTTGAGCTAACGTAACGCAGAACCCATTTACCATGGCCTTTGCTGTTTGAAGGGTGCAACGTCAGGCCGGTGATACCACCGTGCGGCAAGGGTTTATCGTCCGGTTTAATGTTCCGGGCTTTGGTATCGGTGAGGAGTGCCATCTGTAAAATCCTTGAGATGTCAGTATGCCATCGAGTATGCCATCAATGGTTGATTTTGGTTAGGTGCGGTTGTGCGGCTTTGAGTAGGTTTATTTTTAACTGATTGTTTTATATTTATATTTTAAGGTGAATTGCGCTGAGTTGAATTGTTGACAGGCTGACTTTTCATCCGCCAAATACTGACCCCAAGCTCTTACGAGCTTGGAGTTTTTGTTTGTGGAAAATGTCAGTGTGTCACTGGCCCCGGGTTGTCCTTCTTTGTTTGGTGTTAGGGGGAATAATCTAAAAAAACTGTTATTCACTATGTGATCTTCTAGCTCCACTGGTGCATTAAGCCCTAACTATTCCATGTTCTGTTAATAAGCGCTGGTCTATGATCCTTTCACAGACCAGTTTTGACAGTCGAATCCCGTTATAATGGGTAGCGTAAGATGGCGTTAAGATCGGCTCCGGAAGGCAAATCCTCACTGCGTACGGCTAAAACTCTTGCACCTGTAGCTATCGCCCGCTTGGCAATCTCATCAATTAAACCGTAGTGGCTTGCATCCTTGTTGCCGCTGAAAGTGATTAATCCCTGATCATCAATGGTCCCGCTCATCGTACAATCGAGGTTAATCAGTAATAGGTCAATGGCGCCGAACGTGGCAGCCCTGGCCACATCTGAGAAATCCTGGGTGACACGGCGTTCGCCAGAGCGCACTTCAAAGCGTGACGCTAGCGCGTTCAATTGTGCCTGATAATAGTTATCCATTAATGGCCGCACCAGCGTCACCAATTCTGAGGCTCCAAGATGCTCGGCATTGCTGAAAAATGTTTCATCTGTCAAGTTAGGCAACGTGTTCGTGGAACGGTAGATCGAAGCCAACGGCTCGGTACTGACGAGGAGCAGGGGAGAGTCATGTCTGGCGAACAAAGGGCGTAATGCCTGATCGATCCTGCGTGTATATTGTGCCAGTCGTACTTTATGATGCACCGCGCCATGATGGTGATCGTTTAATGCAGCGTCCCCCATCGCGTCCTTAAAGCGTGTGGGCATCGCTGGCACTTTCATTTCTTCTGCTGGTGAATCAGCAAAGAATTCGATCAGACGCGTCTGATTTTCAGACAATGCGAGGATGTAGGCCGAATGTGGGAAGGTTAATGCCCGCAATAGTGGCTTGAGGTAGAAACGCTCTCCTACCTGAAGCCGATTGGATAATTCATTTGCCAATCGGTAGGTTCGGACGCTGTCTGGTGTGGCAAACACCGCCAGGCTGCGAGCATGCAGATCCCAAAAAGATTCGTCTTCCAGCACGGAGTACAATTCGTCTTTCAGCAAGGCAATACGACGTTTATCCAAACCTTCGCTCGTTACCTGCAACAGCGCCTCCTTGATAAAATTACCTAGCTGAATTTTGCTGGCTTCTAATTGTTGATGCAGAGGGGAGGTTTGAATATAAATCGAAATACAGGCATCAGAACGAATATCGGCTAGATAGGCATATTCTTCACGGCTTGGAATGTCGACATAAAGCATGGGTCACCTCACGAATTGGTTGCATTTTTTAGTCTGTGTGTTTTTTAGTCAGTAAAACTAAAGTCATTGGTGAGAACCTTACACACATACCGCATGGGTTTTAACTGGAGTTGCTTACTTTCATGTTGATGAAGCGTTTTGATTTATAATCAATTTACTAACTTGTTTTCCTCCGACCAGAGCATGCTAAAAAATTAAGCACTTGGTGAAACCATCTTTATCTATGCCCCAAAAGGGAAGCTGTGCTTACGTTAATCACACTTCCGCTTCCGGCATCGCCTTTTTGCTGTCGGAGTTCATGCAGCTGTAGATCACGGGCAATACCAGCAGCGTCAGCACGGTGGCAAAACCCAAGCCGAACATGATAACCACCGCCATACTCTGGAAGAAGGCATCGCTCAGCAGCGGGGCCAAACCGAGCACGGTGGTAAAAGCGGTCAGTAATATTGGGCGCAAACGTGACGTTGACGCGTCAATAATCGCTTCCAGGATCGGTTTTTCCTGCCGCTGCAAGCCTATCTCTTCAACCAGTACAATACCGTTACGGATCAACATGCCGCTTAAACTCAGCAAGCCGATCAGCGCCATAAAACCAAACGGGATGCCCGTCAGCAGGAAGCCGAGCGTGACCCCGATCAGTGCGAGCGGGATGGTCAGCCAAATGGCTACGGCATTTTTCAACGAGCTGAACATCAGCACGGTGATGATGAACATGATCACAAAGGCCACCGGCAGGCTGGTGAACAACCCAGCCTGGGCTTCTTTGGTGCTCTCATAGTCGCCACCCCAATTCAGCTCATAACCTCGAGGCAATGGGATGGCATCAATGCCAGGCTTGATCCGTTGCAACAGTTCGGCGGAGGTCTCGCCGCTCTGCGAGCTTGGGTCTGCCTGTACCGTTAAAGTGCGTTTACGATCCCGGCGCATGATCAACGGATCCTCCCAATCGGTGGTGAAACCGTTAACCACGTTGTCAATAGGGATAAATGCCTGCCGCGCCTGGCTCCAGATCATGACGTCATTCAGCCGCTCCGCATTCAGCCGCTCGGCATCCGGTGTTCTTAACACAATCGGCATCAGCCGGGTGCCGTCGCGGTAGAGGCCCACGGCGATCCCACCAAAGCTCATGCGCAGCGCACTGTCTATTTCACGTTTATCCACCC
Organism: Serratia sp. L9; assembly: GCF_050632285.1. Taxonomy (NCBI): domain Bacteria; kingdom Pseudomonadati; phylum Pseudomonadota; class Gammaproteobacteria; order Enterobacterales; family Yersiniaceae; genus Serratia; species Serratia sp. L9. The sequence continues at coordinate 3,042,098 of NZ_CP192591.1, forward strand.
CCAGTTCGCGGCCAAGGTAATCCGAGAATTGCGGGCGAATGACTTTACTACGCTCTTGCCAGTCATGCATTACGCCATCGGCATCAGGATCGGCACTGGCGATCTTCTCTGCTTTGGCAGCCAGCGAACGCAGCACATTCGGATCCGGGCCGATAAAGCGGGCCTCGATAGAACTGTTATTCGATGGCCCGAACATGATGCGTTTGGCCTGAGCATTCACCTGAGGGAAATTATTGCGTACATAGCTTTCTATCTGGCCGATCATGTCAGGGATCTGGTTTAGCTGTTTGGCCCGCACCATGACCTGCGCATAGTTGGAATACTGGCGCTGCGCGTTATAGGTGAGCATAAAGCGCATGGCCCCCTGGCCGATCGTGACCATGGTATCGCTGACGCCGCTTTGTTCCTTGATATGCTGCTCGATCTGGGCGGCAATTTTTTCGGTGTAGGCAATATCGGTGCCGTAGGGCAGCCAGAGATCGACAAAGAAAATCGGCGTATTGGATGGCGGGAAGAAGCTTTGGCGAACGTTGCCAAAACCTATTACCGAAATCACCAGTAATCCCGCCAATACCGATAGCGTTATGGTGCGCTGGCGCAGCAGCTTACCCAGCAGATTGCGATAGGCGCGGAACAGCCAGCCATCATAAGGCGTTTTGGCTGGTTCATCGGCTTTTGGCTCGGCGACTTTCTGTTTTTCAAACGCCCATTTGGTGAAGACTGGCGTCAGGGTCAATGCGGTAAACCAGCTCAGCATCAGCGAGATAAGCAGGACCTGGAACAGCGATTTACAATATTCCCCGGTGGCATCGTTCGACAGACCGATCGGTGCAAACGCCAGGATGGCGATGACGGTGGCCCCCAGCAGCGGAAACATGGTGCGTTTTACCACGTTGTTGATGGCCTTCAGGGTATTTTCCCCTGTTGCCTACCAACCAGTACCCCTTCGACGATCACGATGGCGTTATCCACCAACATGCTCAGGGCGATCACCAGTGCACCGAGTGAAACACGCTGCAGCTCGATATTGAACAGCTTCATGATCAGCAGTGTGCCCAGCACGTTTAACGCCAGCGAAGCGGCGATCACCAGCCCGCTGCGTACACCCATGAAAATCAGCAGGGTACCGACCACGATCAGCAGTGCCAGCAAGAAGTTCATGATAAAGCCGTTAACCGCCCCTTCCACTTCATGAGACTGATCGTAGAAGACGCTGATATCCATCCCGGCCGGGCGTTCTGCCTCCAACTGGGCCAAACGCGCCTTGACCGCTTCGCCAACCACAATCACGTTAACGTTGGGGGCAAAAGAGACCCCGATAGACAACGCAGGCCGCCCGTTGGCGCGGTAGATATTGTTGGGGGAGTGCGTCACGCCCTGGCTGATAGTGGCGATATCCCGCAGATAGACGCTGCGGGGGCTGCCCGGTTCGCTAATCAGCAGGTTACCCAACTCCTGAACGCTGGCAAACTCACCGGTAGGATGCAGCCTGATCGACTCGCTGCCCACCAACAGATCCCCGGCGTTGGACACCACGTTTTGCCTGCTTAACAGGTCGTAAAGCCGCTGGGGGATGATATTGGCGGCGGTCATCTGGGCGCGGGAAATCTCAATCTGCACCTCTTCCGGTATAACCCCGACAATCGCTACCTTGCCCACGCCGGGCACCACCACCAGTTCGCGGCGTAACAACTCACCAAAGTTGCGCAGTTCCTGATTGCTATAACCGTCGCCATATAAAGAGAAGAAGAAGCCGTAAACATCGCCAAAATCGTCGTTTACTATCGGCGGGCTGGCACCCGGCGGTAAACGCAAGGCGGCATCGCCAATGCGCCGCCGCAGGATGTCCCAGATCTGTGGCAGCTCGGCCGCCCCATACTCGGCACGGATATTGACGGTGATTTGCGACAGCCCGACGCTGGAAATAGAGGTCACGTTGTCAATATACGGGAGTTGTTGAATGGCGTTTTCCAGCGGCAGGGTGACTTCTTCTTCCACCTGCTGGGCGGAGGCGCCGTCATAACGGGTCACCACCACCGCCGTTTTAATGGTAAAGGCCGGATCTTCAAGCCTGCCGATATTCAGAAACGCCAGCACGCCGCCAACACCCAGCAGCAGGATCGCCAACCAGATACGGGTGCCGTTGTTGATAAAGTTCTCTGTCAGTTTCATTACAGACCTCGCTCACGGACCCAAGCGCGCACTTCCTGATTTGGGCGCAGTTCGCGGGTGCCGGCGGCAACGATCCGTTCACCATCGGCCAGACCGGAAACGATCTGGATGCCGTTGGCCGTTAACTGCCCGGTCTCAACCTGGCGAGATTCAACAAACAGCTTGCCATCGCGATCCTTGATGACCCAGACGTGGGGCTGGTTACGCGCGGTGTTATCCGGGTTAAAGACTGCCTCGACGGGCACAATCACGTTGGCGGTCTGAGCCGCCCCGGCCAGATTGCCGAGATTGATTTTGACAGTGCCACTCATACCGGAAAGCATGGGCAGGTCTTGCGGACGCGGCATGCTCAGGGTCATCTGGTAGGTTAATGACCCTGCCGTGGTGCTGGAGGTATGCTCTTTATAGCGGGCGGTAAACTCGCGGCCCGGCAGATTATTAAGTTGAACAATGGGTTGGTATTTCGCATTGTTTTCATCAATGACGATAAACAGATTTTCGGGGATATTGAAAACCACATCCAGTGAATCCAGCGCGTTCAATGTGGCTATCGGCTGGCCAGCCGGGATCACCTGATAGTTGCGGGCACTCACGGTGGCGATAATGCCGGCAAAAGGTGCCCGGATTTGCATATCACTGACTTCTTCCTTGGCCAGTTTCAACGCCGCCTGGGCCGAGTCACGGGCTGCCCGATGGACGTCAAGTTCGGCGCGCGGAATGACATTACGTGCGCTCAGCGTGGCAAAACGGTTGAACTGAGCCTGTGCCAGATCGAAGGCGGCTTGCCGATCCCGCAGCCGCAGGCGCGCATCATTGTTGTTGAGGTTAGCAATGATTTGCCCCTGGCTGACCCGTTCCCCTTCCCGGATCCGCAACTGCTCCAACTGCCCGGGGCGCTTAAAGGCCAGTTCGGTGCGATCGCCCGCGAGGATCCTGGCGGGGAAGATCCGCACCCCTTGCTGGGCACTGTTGCTTACCTCAAAAATGTTTACTGGCCGAACGCTTTCGTTCTTCTCTGGGCGCTCTCTGTCGCAAGCGGAAAGAAAAAGGGTGAACACTACCACGGCAACAAGTTTTATATTCACGATACAATCTCTTCAGAGCAAATTTAAGCACCGCTAACTTTTTGTACTGACTTACCGTTGATCTCAAATACCAACTGAGTAGGGGTTGGGTACTTTTAGAGTAAGCTTTGTACCTGAATAACAGAGGGAGAAAGTCAGAGGGCAAAGCTCCCCCTGACTGTTGACTTATTAGTCATCCAGAGCGTCACGAATAATTGGGCAGGTCATACAGTGGCCACCGCCACGCCCACGGCCCAACTCACTGCCGACAATTTCAATCACCTCAACCCCTTCTTTACGCAATTGGGTATTGGTTTTGGTATTACGATCGTAAGCCAACACGACACCCGGAGACAACGCGACCATGTTGTTGCCGCTGTCCCACTGTTGGCGCTCAGTATCGTAATCGTTACCTTCAGTCTCCACTACCCGCAGTTTTTTCAGGTTTAATGCACCGGCCACCGCTTCAACAAAGGTGCCACTATCACGGCTCAGTTTCATGCCGGTCGGACCCTCATCCGGACGCAGGGAGAAGGTTTTAATCTGGTCAACGATAGCCGGATAGAGCGTGACGACATCACGATCGCAGAAGGTAAATACCGTATCTAAATGCATGGCCGCACGCAGTTTCGGCATGGCGGCGATCATCACCCGTTCAACACCCGAATGTTTATTGGCGAACAGGGCGGCAGCCAACTGCGTGATCGCCTGATGCGAAGTCCGTTCACTCATACCAATCAATACCGTTTTGTTACCGATAGGCATCACATCGCCCCCTTCAAGGGTGGCAGTGCCGTGGTGCACAGTGGGATCCCCCACCAGACATTGACGTTGGCAGAACCAAAGTCCGGGTGGAATTTATAGATTGCCGTCGTCAGAATGGTTTCTTCATGACGGGCAGGCCAATACAACGGATTTAAGGTGACGCCGCCGTAGATCCAGCACGTGGTATCGCGGGTATATAACGTATTGGGTAACGGTGGCAACAGGTATTCGGTGATCCCCACCGCTTCGCGGATCAGCTTCAGCTCTTCATGGTCAGCATAGCCCTCTTTCGCCAGTTCGATAGTGGAAAGGCCACCAATCAATACCTCAGCCAACGCACGTGGAGCCAAGCCATCCAGGAAGCTGCGTGTTTCATTCAGGATCCCCAGCGAAACTTCATTCGGCACAATCTGCTGATCCAAGATCCACTTTCTGGCCTCTGGCAATGCCAGGGTTTCGGTCAGCAGGTTGTGCATTTCGACCACATCAACACCCTGTTCGCGCATCTTGGTCATGAAATCGAAATGGTCCCGCTTGGCGCGCTCCACCCACAGCACGTCATCAAACAGCAACTCATCACAATTACTTGGTGTCAGCCGGTTATGCGCCTTGCCAGGGGCGCACACCATCACTTTATGCAATTTCCCTACTTCAGAATGAACACCAAACTTGGGTTGTGCCTTTTTTTAGTCGACATAATGACTTGCCTCGATCAGATTGTGATAACGCCCGTTGCAATACTGTAAATTGCAACAATTGCAGCGACCATAACGATTACAAAGAGCACCATTTCAGCCGGGGTGAACAGTTTTGCCTGCTGTTCACGTTTAGCCATAATGTACAACAGCGTGCCGGGGCCATAGATAATGGCGGAGAGCAGCAGATATTTCATACCCCCGGCGTACAGCATCAGCAGGGCATAGAAGGTGGCGATAATGGCGAATATCAGATCCTTTTTGTGGTCGGTTTTATCGGTTTCGTAGGTTTCCCCGGTCCAGGCCAGTTTCAGCCCATAAGCCCCGACCAGCAGATAAGGGATCAGCGTCAGGGAACTGGTTAACTCAAGGGCCAATTGGAAGGCATACTGGCTGAACAGTGTTAGGATCAGGAAAACTTGAATCGTGACGTTAGTTAACCAAACCGCAGCAGAGGGCACTGAATTACTGTTCTCAGTCGCGAACACCTTGGGCATGCTCTGGCTTTTCGCGGCGGAGAACAGCACTTCTGCCGCCAGCAGCGACCAGGAAAGATAAGCCCCTAATACCGAGACAATCAGGCCGACGCTGATGAAGATAGCTCCCCAACGTCCAACAATAGCTTCCAGAACCCCGGCCATTGAAGGTTGACGCAATGCGGCCAGATCGGGACGTAACAACACGCCATAAGACAGCATGGTGATTAACACCAGCAGACACAGCACGCCGATAAAGCCCATCACCGTAGCAATACCTACGTGGCTGCGTTCTTTGGCATAGCGGGAATAAACGCTGGCGCCTTCAATCCCCAGGAACACGAAGACAGTCACTAACATAGTACTTCGTACCTGACTGAACAGCGATTCAGGCTCGGCCGTTGCCGTGATTGTGGCGGCAGCGTGACCCACATAGCCATAATCATTAAGGTGCGACAAATCCCCTAAGCCTGCCAGACTGGTCACCTGCGGTGCTCCCCAGAAGTTGAGCATGAAAACGTCACTTTTGAAGGCAAAAATTAATACGATAACGAAAATGAGGATTGGCAGAATTTTGGCAATGGTGGCAATGGTGTTGATAGCAGCTGCACTCTTAACACCGCGTAATACCAGAATATGGAAAGCCCAAAGAATGACAGAGGCCACCAGTACTGCCGGAATAGTATTCCCATCGCCGAATATAGGGAAGAAGGCACCCAGTGTTGATTTGATTAATACAAAATAGGAGACATTACCGATACAGGTACCGGCCCAAAAGCCGAGAGCGGAGGCAAAGCCAAGATAATCACCAAACCCGGCTTTGGCATAGATAAATACGCCAGAATCAAGATTGGGTTTTCGTTGCGCCAAGGTTTGGAAAACAAAAGCCAGCATTAACATACCACCGCCGGCAATACACCAGGCGATGATGGCGCCAAACCCTCCTGTAGCACGCCCAAAGGTTGCCGGTAAAGAAAATATCCCGGCGCCTATCATGGAGCCGACGACCAAAGCGGTAAGTGCTCCTAGGGACAGTTTATTCGTTGATGAGCTCGTCATGGTTTTCCTTACTGACACCGAGTCAATGAAGTGAATGTTATTAATGAGTAACGTTACTCATGGTCTAACGGTTAAATCATAGTCTTTATTGGCTTTTTTCCTGGCGAGAAAAAATATTTTACAATCCATTATTAACAAAGTCGTTTAACTCACTAAGTTACTATTTTGTGACAGGATAAAAAGCCATCGTAAGTGTCTATTTTAAATTATAATACTTAAGATTTATGGGTCACGTATTTAATGTGTAGATTTGGTCATTGCAGGTAATACTCACGTTCGATGAATGTACCGAAAATTTTATCATGCATTTCTACTGATTTTGAGTATCCGAGAGTCTTTGTATTGCCGCTTAAAATGAGTAATCAACTCAGGAATGACATCAAGTGCAGGTAGATGCGAACAACCAATGAGACTGTAATTTAAATTGTGTAATTGCCTGTTTTTGATATGTTCTTCCTAACCACAGAGACAGGCAAATTATGGACGAAAAGAAACTTAAGGCACTTGCTGCTGAATTAGCCAAAGGTCTTAAAACCGAAGCTGATCTCAACCAGTTTTCTCGTATGTTGACCAAACTCACCGTCGAAACGGCTCTGAACGCTGAGCTTACCGAGCATCTCGGCCATGAGAAGAACGCCCCAAAAGCGGGCTCGAATACCCGTAACGGTTACTCGTCAAAGACGCTCCTCACTGATGATGGTGAGTTCGAACTGCATACACCTCGCGACCGTGAGAATATCTTTGAGCTTCAGTTAATCAAGAGAAACCAGACGCGTATCACGCAGATGGACAGCCAGATTTTATCCTTATATGCCAAAGGGATGACCACACGGGAAATCGTTGCGACATTCAAAGAAATGTACGATGCCGACGTGTCACCCACGCTGATATCCAAAGTCACTGATGCCGTTAAAGAGCAGGTCACCGAGTGGCAAAATAGACCTCTTGATGCACTGTATCCCATTGTTTACCTTGACTGTATCGTGGTGAAGGTGCGTCATAATGGCAGTGTGATTAACAAGGCCGTCTTCTTGGCCTTGGGCATTAATACCGAGGGTCAGAAAGAGTTGCTGGGTATGTGGCTGGCAGAAAATGAAGGGGCCAAGTTCTGGCTCAACGTGTTGACCGAACTGAAAAACCGGAGGCTTCAAGACATCCTGATTGCCTGCGTGGATGGCCTGAAGGGCTTCCCCGATGCGATAAACAGCGTCTATCCGCAAACCCACATCCAACTGTGTATTATCCACAGGGTACGTAACAGCCTGAAGTACGTGTCGTGGAAAGACTACAAAGCGGTCACCAGCGGGTTGAAAACGGTGTACCAGGCCCCGATAGAGGAAGCGGCCCTGATGGCGCTAGATAAGTTTGCCAGCGTCTGGGATGAAAAATACCCGCAAATCAGCAAAAGCTGGCGTACTCACTGGGAAAATCTCAACACGTTCTTCGGTTATCCTGCAGATATCCGCAAAGCCATCTATACGACCAACGCTATCGAATCGCTGAACTGCGTGATCCGGCAGGCGATTAAGAAACGTAAAGTGTTCCCGACAGACGACTCAGTGCGCAAAGTGATTTATCTGGAGATCCAGGCTGCGTCGAAAAAATGGAATATGCCGATCCAAAACTGGCGGTTGGCCATGAGTCGTTTTATTATCGAGTTCGGTGATCGTTTAGACTAGGTGGGCAATTACACAGAATTATGGACAGGCTCGATTTGTACGCTGGCCCTGATTATTTCCGCCATACTGCTGGCTTATCATTTCTATGGAAGTGATTTCTGTTGATTGCCTTTATCTCTAGCCCGTTTGTCATTATTTTTGGATTAATGATTATCTCGGCCATGCGAATAAAGCCGAAAAAACGACTGAAACGGGATAAACCTGAGCCGCTGGTAGTGCCTCAAAGTAGCAACGAATGCTGGTCGATGGACTTCATGCATGATCAGCTCTCGGATGGTCGCTCCGTCCGTTTACTGAATGTGATCGATGACTTTAATCGTGATGCCCTGGCCATTGAGGTGGATTTTTCCCTGCCTGCAACTCGGGTGGTCAGAACACTGGAGCAACTCATTGAATGGAAGGGAAAACCCGCAGCCATTCGGTGTGATAACGGGCCAGAATATACCGGCAAGATACTGATGTCATGGGCAGCTCAGCAGAATATAACCCTGCGTTTTTTCAGCCCGGCAAACCTCAGCAGAATGCTTATATTGAACGATATAACCGGACAGTGCGTTATGACTGGCTGGGCAGTACCTATTTTCTACGTTGGGAGAATTGCAGAACTATGCCACTCAGTGGCAATGGTTTTATAATCACGAACGACCGAATATGGCGTTGAATGGCTACACACCGATGCAGCATATTCACCGCATGACCTTGCTCTACTTATTACCTCCGTTAAAAATGGGGAGATTAACTCTTTCCCCATTTTTCTGGATATATGACATTTTTGGTTCCCACTATTATTTGGTGGGAACCCCTTTGTCGAATGTGTCAGATATTCGCCAGACGGAGCTGGGATGACGCTTAAGAAACATCCAATTTTTTTAGCGCATATTATTCAATAATAATTGATGGTAAAGGTTGCCGTTGCATCTGCACGCCCTGGTGTGACTCGTTCATCGGTCTGTATATATCTGGCCACCAGAGGGAGCTTTTGCGTTGTAGCTCCACCATTGGACATTATGTAGTTCTTAAATACATCAAAATTGACCAAGTCTGGAGAGGGGGCATTTACTTCACCGTAGGCTAGCTGTATACCAACCCCAGAGGCGCTCCCTGATCCGGATTTTAGCCCCATAATTCCCTTGCTACTGTCAATAACGGAGGTATTAGGAGTTAGCATCAAACTAACCTGATTCGCTGGTAAAGAAAGGCTGCCAATACCGTTATTGGAGTAATAGCCCCTGCCTTTAACACCATAAAATTGTGGGCAATTGGTAAGGTTTATCGATGCATCTACCCATTTGGACGCGGTTCCTTTTCCTTTAAAAATCTGATCGGCATTGATTGTTCCCATAGGGACATTTACGTCAGATGTCTGGCAGGTTTGTGCAACTATATTTATCGCCCCTGTAAAGCTCATTGAGAATAATCTCACAGGATTACTGCCTTGCGTGATAAACTCCATGGCTACTGAGGGTAAATCAGCACCTTTAATTGTCCCTGGGGCGATGGTTCCAATCTTGATAAAACTGACATCAAACTCCAGAGGTATATTGTTATAACCAAAAACTGTGCCAGCAGGGGCAGCTATGCCAGTCTCTCTGTACGTAGGAAATGCTCTGCCGTAGTACGAAACAACAACACCAATCCCGGGCACACCCGTTTCGTAAATCTGACCTGGATGCGGAGTGCCACTCCAGGCCGACAAGGGTTTAGGCCTGGCAGTATAACTATACTGTGTCGATGCTGTATAAGCTGTCGCCGAAGCAGTACAAGTGATACTGGGGAAGGCTGCCTGGGTGAAAAGCTGACTAAATAATACCGTGCCATTGGGCAAATCCTCCCCTGCAGTGATATTTTGAGCCTGCAGTACCATCGGCGCAGTGATCTCGCTACTGCCGGGGGCAAGTGAACAGTTTGGCGCTGCACTAGCATGATGGGAAAACATCACCACCGTGCTGAGCAACAAAGAGAGCAGGGATACCCTCTTCTTGTTGCCGAATAATTTCATGTATTGATTCATCTATCGTCTCTCTTTGTTCATTGCGTAATGGGCAGATTGGCCTGCATAAGCAAACTGGCCTGGGGTTATCTTCCCTAATTCGGTTTGGCAGACGGAGGTAAACTGCTGGACCTGATCCACCTGTTGCTCTTTGGCCTGCGGCATCAGCCGATAGCTGACGGTGCATTGCGTATCGTGTCCTTCACCCCATTTCACTCTCAGTTTTCCGCGATCTTCTGTCACGCGAGCATACAGTTGCCCGCCCTGACCGACAGAACCCACGCTGTTGCCTTTGCTGTCAAAGACATCGGCGCCAAACGACAGCGGCTCCCCTTGGTAAGTGGCATTGATCAGAATTGGCGTGCCTTGTTTGGTGGTGTATTTCACCTTCACCACTGCCCCGGAATATGGCGCCACTTTCTGGCTGGTATTATCCAGTTCCACATTGGACGAGGTGCCTTTCGGGTCGATGCTGACGTCGTTCATCTGGTATGGATTCAGATACGGCACCAACGCATAGCCGCGTGAGTCAATGCGCACCCCAGGATAAGACGATACGCTGGCGCCTTCTGCCCCTTTGGCTTCCACCAGCGCGAAGGTGTCCGAGGTATACGGCGTAAACGTCACGCCTCCCGCATGGCCAATCACCGTGCCGTTAATACCGGCAGACGCGCTCTGGTAGCCTTTGCCGGTACTGTAGGTGCTACTCAGAGCCGCCACCGGGCTGCGGTAGTTACCGCTCACTGACCCGCTGGAGCCGATCCCCTGATTGGCATTCATTGCGGTTACGCCATAGCTGAATTGGTTTTCCTGGCCTGCAGTGCCTGAAACGGCGACCTGCTGGCCGGTCCTGCCACTGGTGTCATGGGCCAAATCCAGGCGCAACTGCGGAGTATGGCTCTGGCCACTGCTCCCTAATGGCAGGCTGAAACTCAGCAGGTAGTTGGTCTGCGTCATTCCCAGGCTTGAGTAGCTGCGGTTGGCACTGAGACCGTAAGAGAGACTCTTATAGCGGTTGTTGTATCCGACCTGGTATTGCTTCTCACTGCCTTCTTTGTTCCAATAATTCTGCACCGAACCGCTGATATACAGTTGCCCCCAATTTTCGGGTAGGCCTTGCCCGGCCGTAACGGTGAAACGATTTTTGGCGCGTGAAATCCAATCCGGCGAATAGCCCTGTGCAACCGCATCACGGGTTTGCATGGCGGTCATGAAATCCATGTAGCCATTGGTCGAGAAACGGTAGGCGGCCAGTGACAGGTTACTGTTGGTTTCACTGATCAGCTTGCTGTAACTGATCTGATAACTTTGCCCACTCAGCGAATTGCCAGATTGATGCTGTCCGTTCGCGTTGGTGCTGTTGCCCAGATGCGTCCGTGCCTGGGTGACATCGAACGCCAATGCGCCAATCGGAGTACCGACCGCCGCCCCCAGTTGCAGTGCATAGTAATCCTGGCTGGCCTGCAGACCCCCGTAACCGGTGATGGCATTGGTTAAGCCGTACTGGTAAGTGCCTTGGTATAGAGCCGGTTTTTCACGCAGATTATCGCTGCGTACTTCACCGGCAGTGAGGGAATAGCGTGACGAGCCGGGGCGCAGTAACTGAGCCACGGAGGCGTAAGGCACACTGAAGGTTTGCTCTGTACCATCCGATTCACGCACGGTCACGTTAAGGTCACCGCCGTAACCGGTCGGGTACAAGTCATTAATCAGGAATTCACCCGGTGTGACGCTGGTTTCATACAACACCTGACCGCTTTGGCGCACGGTAACACGGGCGTTGGTGCGGGCGATCCCCTGATTTCCGGTGCGTAACCGCGCAGGGATTCCGGCAACATGCGTTCGTCGCTGGAGAGCTGAATACCGGTGAATGGCAGCGTATCGAACAACTGCCCGGTGGTATTCGATTGGCCGATCAGCACGCGGGCTTTTAACTGCGGAATATCACGCTGCAAATAGGTATTGATGTTGCTGTACTCGCTTGGCCCATTGTCCATGCGCGTATAAGAGCCATTATGACGCAGATACCAGGCCCCTACGTTTATCCCGGCATTCACGCCAGCAAACAGTGAGTTGAATGTGGTTCCATGAGAATCACTGGTATAGCCGTTGACGTTATAACCCAGCAGCAAAGCAGGCACGCCACTGTCCCATAATTCCGGGCTTACGGTGCCACGGGCGGTGTTCAGCATGTAAATCTGCGGGATCAGAATATCCAGGCGCTGCTCATTACTGTCGTAATTAACCTGCGCCTCTGGTAGCTGGTTTTGCAGGTCTAGGCATTGATCACCGTTATTCTTCTGGCTTAAAAAGTTCGTCGGTAATTTATCGTAATTAAACGCAATATTCTTAATGATATCGCTGGTCAGACAGGGGTAGACGCTTTTATCTGCCCGTGCATTGAATTCAATATCGGTATTACTGATCAATTGCTCATTAATATACAGAGCGGTTCTATACACGCCAGGTAACGCCGAAGAACCATTAGCAAAGCGGCTGAGGTCTACGGACTTCTCGTCATCAACATTCAGGAAAGAAGCATCGAACTCCAGGTTCTTTACGATTTCCTGTGGGGTATTAACCGCTGTCTCAGCGCTTACACTGGCCACAAAGAACGTCGATATAATGGCCATAGCCAGAGGAGATAGCCGGCTCTGGGGGGCACATTGCAAAGATTTTGACATAATGAAATCCCTTCAAGAACTGATTTCCTGAATAATGATTACTATATTAATTAGATAAAGAGGGGGTAGCTGGTGCTTATTTTATGACAGCGTCAAAAGCATTGACGGCACCATAGTCATTGACGAAACTGCCGATCACTTTATTCCCAGCGTTACCTGGTAATGCCACATCAATCGTGCTGCGCGGGGCCACCATTACGCCGTCGAGTTTTTTACCGTTAACAGACAGGTTCGCGAAAGAAGCATGATATGGCGTTGGATTAGTGGCCTGAAGAGTGTTGCCTTTACTGCTCCAGGTGACCAATTTGGCTGCTTCGTTGGCATTGCCTTGCAACCCTGCCGGGCGATAGAACAGTTTGATACGACTACGGAAAGCCATTTGCAGGCGGTTTTCTGCGGTTTTTGCTTGGCTTTTGGCCGGGACTTCCAATACGTTCAGCCAAAATACGCTTTCTTTATCCATAGGTAAGTTGCCACCGGCATAGCTGATACGCAGCGTTTGGCCTTTGCTGGCTTCGACCCGATTCATGGGTGGGGTCAACACAAATGGCACCTTGATAGCCGAGGGCTTGGCATTCGCATCGCCGTTATCGATCCAGCTTTGTAACAGCACGGGAGAGGGGCCGCCATTGGTGATTTTGACGCTGACTTCTTTGGCATCCGACGGATAAATGACCCGTGTTCCGCTAATAACCACACTGGCCAGAGCGTTCGCACTGAACAGTGCGGCCGCCGCCAAGGCGCAAATTTGGCGCGTTGTGTGAGAGAAAAATTTCATACTAACCTCTTGACTGGCATATCGATAGGGAGGAGAACCCCTCCCATAACCGATTACTGATACTGAATGGAATAAACCACGTTGCTGACTACGGTGCCTGCCGTAGTCGGCGCTTCTGCGTAGTAACGAACGATGTAAGGCAGATTGGCGCTACCGGCTGAAATATCTTTGTAGACAGTGTTCAGATGCTGGCTCTGGTTACCCGCCTGGATCACGGAAGTCCCTGTGGCTGAACCGTCAAGCAGTTGCAGGCTGACGCCTGTTGCATCACCGGTCATGTTCTTCAAACGCCCAGTGGCCTGGTCAACAGAAGAGCCAGCTTCAAAGAACGCAGATGCGGTTTCCAGCGTACCAGAACATTGGCTCAGAGCCATCACAAAGCCGGTGGCGCCCGCAGTTTTGGTCACTGATGCCAGTTGGTTGGTGCCAATGGTTGGCAAAGCGACAGTCGCGTCCGCAGCCTGACCGTCAACAATCACGTTACAGGTGGTGGCAGTCAATTCGCCGTTAAACGTGATGGTACCGGTCGAGGCAGCTTGGACCATACCAGAAGACAAAACAGCAGCAGCGACAGCAGGCAGAAGGATCTTTTTCATTAATGCATTCCTTAATTACAATTAATACGACGTCCTTATCATTAAGAAACGTCAACACTCCTTAGGTTGGCTGCCGAGCAGGACAATCTGATGTTTACGGACAAGGGGGTGATCTCTTCACCTCACGAATTAATGAGACACGTAAACAACAGGTTTTTATTAAGAAAGTGAACCGATGAACGGGTCATTTGTTCTAAATAATGCTCAGCGAAGTGCACTATATATTTTAATTTAAAACCATGCAAAGAAGTTTTTTTATCACTGATAAAAATTAATTACTTCACAACCTGTAAGGTTAATCTTATACTACGGCTTGTTTAACTCGATATCGAAGGTATATTACAGGAGAATGCAATTAATTACCTAGCAAAACAATAGATACTTGCTCTGTAAAATTGAGTTAGGCATGTATTTCTTTGAATCTGGCTTGGATGCCTCTCCGACCAAAAAATGCTCGCTTACTAGGTTATTAAAGGGATTTTATGACAAAGGTAGCCTCTATATGGACAATCGAAACTTATTCAGAACACTATCAACAATCCTGTAGGTTAAGTTTAAATACTTATTTTTCCTTACCAGTAAACGCATCATTAATACTGATATTTAAAAAACCCCATAGAAAAAGCGCTATTGAAAGCTATTAATATGCCTATGGTATATATCCTCGAAGATATCTGGATAAAGTAATGCGTTGTATCACGATGAAATTAATGAATGAATTATGAGAAAGAAAAAATTATACTGGAATGCTCTTGCAATTTTACTCGTGTGGGATTGGGTGAATTGATTAGTTCCTCACCGCTAGCTAAGTATCTTGAGATTGTTGCCTATCCCCGTAATTTTGAACAATCCAAAACGCTGTTAGGTCGTTTAGCAGAGGTGGATATTATTATCGTGATGTTAAATCACTATGAGTGCAATTTGGTATCGTTTCTGCAGTTAGTTGGGGGAGGTTACCTTGTGCCCATACTGCTGGTAAGGTCGTTTTGATGGCAGAATATACGTATACTGAAATGTTAAATCATTATTTCTACGAGTTTAATAGCGCTTGGAAAAGCCTGGATTGCACAACAACGCTGGATAAATTACAAAAGCAACTGTGGGACATTATTATCTTGAGCGAGAAAAGCAGCGAGAAGTTCGAAAGGGCCTCAGAGAGACTTTCATCGCGCGAGTTTCTGGTGTTGAAAAAGCTACTGAATGAAGAAACGCTTGCTAAGATCGCCGTCGACTTAAAGCTGAGCTACAAGACGATAAGTCACTACAAACGTAGTGCGTTGGCAAAGCTTGGCATGAATTCGTTATGCCCTTTGGTGATGCACAATCTCAATACACTCTCCCTATATCAAAGGTTTAAACACCCGGTGAGGAGTGAAACACAAACCAGTCTGGAAGTTGAGTCAGTTATTTGAACACAAGTGCTGAGCTGATGCTTATAAGGAGGAATGCATTTATTTTGGCTAACGGCGAGGTTCGTTTGGCATGGATTGGTTAAAGAGACTGTTAGGTGTTATTTTTTTAACCTATTTAACAGTGGATGCTAAAAATAGCGTAATCATTAACGGATAAACATTGATTTTATGCTCATGAATAAATTACCCAAGCCGAATCAACTGAAAATGTTTCAATCAATTATAGAGCATGGCAGTTTCCGGACAGCAGCTAAAGCCCTGAATCAAACCCAGCCCGCGTTGACTCGGTCAATGAGTGAGCTAGAAAAGATGCTGGGAACCTCGCTGATGGTCCGAGGGCCTCGCGGTGTTTTACTGACAGAGGCAGGCAAACTGTTTGAAAAACGAGTACAGCTGATATTAAAAGAACTGGAACGTGCAGTTATTGATGCAAAACTACTCAGTGTCGATTCCAGAGGAACCATTGCAATTGGCAGTTCGGCTTTGCCTTTTTTTACCATGCTTCCTTTGACAATAAAGCGTTTTCAAAAACGTTTTCCACAGATCAGTGTTAATCTCACCGAAGGTCAAGTTTCAGACCTTCTACCTGCGTTGCGTGCGGGGAAATTGGACTTTGTGATTGGCACAACCTCACCTGCAAGTAATCTGAGCACCGAGTTTATTGAGGAACCCTTTTTTACCGCCCCCTGTGGTGTGCTGGCACGCCTTGGTCATCCACTGGCACAAAGCACTTCTTTGAATCAGCTCAGGAATGAAAAATGGTATTTGCCATCGACTAAAATGGGGTACTATAATCAACTTGAAGAGGTGCTTTTCCCTGACGGCCGCCAAGCTGGACAACAAATTATCCATGGTGATACCGCGATAATGGCTATGCAGATGGTTCTGGATGCTGATTTTCTGACTGTTGCAGCGAAAGAAATAGTCCAGGTACCTTATCTCAAATCGAAATTGAGCGTAATACCCATCGAAGACTTTCTGCCTGATGCATCCTATAACTTTATATATTCTCGCCGTTTACCGTTGACACAAGTCTCCAGAGTGATGCTGAGTGAATTACTGAGTGAATGTAAAAATCACCCTTGGCACAATAAAATCCAGTTGGGATCCATTTCTGCAGCGACAGCTGTGGCTGGCTCTTGATAAAGTAAAATTGTGAACTATTATTATAAATAAATATTTTGATTGTATATTTTCAGCCGCTATATATGGAATGAATTATGAGAGAGCTACCGAAAACTAATCAGATCAAGAATTTTCAGGCCGTTATACGTTATGGTAGTATCAGAACTGTATCGCAGGCACTATTCCAGACTCAACCCGCGACAACCCGCAGCGGTTAAAACCTCTACCTGGTGAGTCAAATCCTGATCAGTCGTTGAAACCCGAGTATAGCCGACAAGTGCCATTGTTATTTTCATCTTAATAGGTACTAGATTAAGTGATTCTCTGGTATCAAAAGTAATAAATCATTGTATATGATAGTATTTTTTGCGAAGTGCGACATGCTATCACTAGGGTATAATTCAAACTGACGACTTCAATCTCACCTCGTAAAAAGGAAAATTTATGTTTATCCGTCCAGTTGAATCTTCTGACGTTGGTCCACTACTCAATATGTTGAAGGTTAGTGGTCAATTTGATGAGGAAGGGTTAATGCATGTACGGGGAATGCTGGAAAACTATCTTTCTGGCAATTCAGAAGAGTTATGGTTTAGCGCGGAACAGCAGGGCCTGGCAGGGATTGCATATTGTGCCCCAGAAATAATGACTAATAATGTGTGGAACCTATTGATGTTGTGGATCAATCCTTCTCATCAGCGGCAGGGTGTTGGTCAGGCTTTGATTAACAAGGTCGAAAATGAATTGAGACATAAACATGCCAGACTGTTGCTAGTTGAGACTTCAAGCCAAATAGAATTTAGCGCAGCCCGAGCATTCTATAGTAAACAAGGTTTTATCAATGAGGCAAGAATCGGTAACTACTATGCAATCGATGAAGATAAATTGATTTTTACAA
This sequence comes from Serratia sp. L9, assembly GCF_050632285.1. Taxonomy (NCBI): domain Bacteria; kingdom Pseudomonadati; phylum Pseudomonadota; class Gammaproteobacteria; order Enterobacterales; family Yersiniaceae; genus Serratia; species Serratia sp. L9. The sequence goes on from NZ_CP192591.1 coordinate 3,059,488, forward strand.
AAAATATGCCGCCTCAATAACATGTCTGTTTCTAATCAAACCTGACATGATTGGTTAATAAATAAGCTTGCTGTACGTTTTCGTACGGTTGGGCTTCAGACCCCTATTTTGACCTGAGTGATGCCAAGCAACAGCGTGGTGTTAACCGAGTCTGAAAGTTGATGAAGCGTGCTAGAATAAATGCCCAGGTTGGATAACAGATCTGCTCAGAAGGGCTTTCTCCTTTTTGCGATTAACGTAAATTTGTATTCGACCGGGCTGATATGATTTTTGCTGAATTCAAAGATAGTGCCGTCAGATAAAAAACCTTTCGTTTTCTTCTCAATAATTGGCATGCCCGGATCGATCTTCAGTAAACTGTAGTCCCCCCTGAATTTAGTCTTACCGCTTAATGGAGTTCTCTGGTTAAAATACAACCAACGGAGGCTCATCATGAAGAAAGCGCGTTTCACTGAAACTCAGATCCTGAGGGTCCTGAAAGAAGTTGAAGGGGGTCGGCATGTGAAGGATGTGTGCCGTGAAAACGGTGTGTCGGAAGCCAGCTATTACAACTGGAAATCTAAATACGGCGGCATGGAGTCCTCTGATATCAAACGAATGAAAGAGCTGGAAGAGGAAAACCGTCGGTTAAAGCAGATGTATGCTTCCTTGAGCTTAGATCATGAAATTCTTAAGGATGTTGTTTCAAAAAAACTTTAACGGTACCCGAAAAGCGTGAGTTGGTGCGTTACGTCATGACGGAACATTAGGCCAGCAAACGACGCGGGTGCCGGATTATCGGTATCAGTCGAAGCCTGTTGCATTATTGCCCGAACACAGTACGGGATCTGCCTGTGGTCGAGGCGCTACAAAAACTGGCATATCAGTATCCGGCCTATGGTTTTGGACTTATGTTCAATAAGTTACGCCAAGCAGGATTACTGTGGAATGCAAAGCGGGTTTACCGGATCTATCGATTGTTAAAACTCAACTTCCGACGCAAAGGAAAAAACGCTTACCGAACAGGCATCCACAGCCGTTGGTTATTCCACATAAAATGAACCACTGTTGGTCAGTTGATTTTATGAGTGATGCCTTGAGCGACGGGCGGCGATTCCGGTTATTTAACGTAGTTGATGACTTTAACCGGGAAGCACTGGCAATCGAAGTTGACTTGAATATACCGGCTCATCGTGTTGTGCGCATTCTGGAGCGATTAAGTGCAGAACGCGGCTACCCGACTAATATACGAAGTGATAACGGGCCAGAACTCACTGCCGCGGCCTTATCCGAGTGGGCAGAGATGCATGGAGTGATACTCGATTTTATTCAGACCGGAAAGCCGATGCAGAACGGATTTATCGAGCGATTTAACAAAACGTTGCGAACAGAAATACTTGATATGTATCTGTTCAGAACATTGTCTGAAGTACGTGAACTAACAGAAGACTGGCGCACAGAATATAACGAGGAACGCCCGCATAGCTCACTGGGTGATATGCCACCGGTTATCTATGCGAGGCAAAAACTGGCCGGAGATCCTCATTGGCGGTGATACTAAAAACTGGAGGGACTACAAGATCATATTCACCGTTTCATGGTGGTTAATTGGTATTGTATATGTACCAATAATAGCAAAGGCATAAACCAATACTTGGGGAAAATGATGAACCTGACTTCTCTAACCAATCCGTCGCTGATCGCGCTGCAAACAAGGTTTGAAAGCCGCGATGAGGCGATAATCGCCCTAGCAAACAAGTTGGATCAGCAGGGAAAACTGCACGACAAGGACAAATACCTTAAGGCTGTTTTTGCGCGCGAGCAGCAGGGCCCAACGGCTCTGGGCGAAGGACTAGCAGTGCCTCATGGTAAAACCAATGCGGTAAGACTAAATTCAGGGGGGACTACAGTACCAGCAGGATGTTAAAACCCGTGTGTACCTTTCAGATGAGTAATTGGACTTGATAATAAGAAGGTTCATTGATTTTGGCCAGTTCCTTGGCAGGGTGTCTTCTTCTCTAAGGCTATCTTGGATAGTCAATCATACGATTTTATTCACTTACCCGTTAGCCGAAAATGCGTCACTACTTTTTATGATATAGCGGCGAATGTTGTTCAGTGATTCTTAGCAAGCGTGATGTAGATGCTCTTCTTATCCTCTTAGGAATAAGGAAAAAACGCAACAATATTAGTTGGTTAGCTCTTAAGGTGCGGTTTGTTTTCGATGGGGTCAATTTAATATAACTCAGCAGTTGATCGCCAGATATCGTTGTTGCACAGGCAAAACAAGTCGTGATCAGCACAATTTGTTAAAAATAAAACCATTAAGAATTTGAAGAGAAAATACCAAAAAAGGAAAAAATAAATTGGCTAGAGCTAACAACACCAGTGTCGCTACTGGTGTTGTCAGTATGTCAGCATAAATATAGCTTGCTTGGTTGCTTTTTAGCATGGGAAAACGCATCCCGGCACAGTGGCCAATCGGGCGAGGCGGTCTGCATTCCTTATATACCTGTTAAATTCATATTAGCTTGCTTAATAACAAAATCAGCCCAATTCTCCATCATTGGTCGTCGTTGTTCCAACAAATCAGTACGGTGATACGCTGCTTCGACCTTGTTTTGCACCGTATGTGCTAATGCACGCTCAGCCAAGTCCCGTGGATAACCTTGCTCACTGCACCAGTCCCGAAAGCTAGAGCGGAAACCGTGAGCTGTTGCCACACGCCCTGGCGTATCACTGGGAGCCTCAATGCGGCGCAAGAACGAAGTTAACACCATATCAGACAGTAATGATTGGTTACGGGGTGAGGGGAACACCAATTCGTCATGCAACCCTTTCATACCTTCCAAGATCTCAATGGCTCTAGGTACCAATGGAATGCGGTGGATAATGCCTGCCTTCATGCGTTCGGCTGGGATAGTCCATACAGCAGCTTTGAAGTCAATTTCAGACCACTGAATCCCTCTGACCTCACCTGAGCGGCAAGCTGTTAGGATCAGCAATTCTAATAGCGAACGGGTTAAATCGAAGCGTCTGGCATTGCGCAGATGTACAGCGACAAAGTTTGGGATATCTCGCCAAGGCATGGCAGGTTGGTGCTCTGTCCGAATCGCTTTGCTAGGCTGCTGGGGCAGCAGACGGGTGACCACATCGACAGGGTTTGCCACACAATGGCCGTGTGCCCATCCCCAGGCCATTACAGCGTGCAAGCGCTGTTTCACGCGACTTGCTGTTTCTGGGATCGACAACCAAATCGGGCGCAAGACCTCAGCCATATGTGCAGGTGTAATTGTGTCCAGTGGTAATGAACCGATGGAAGGGAAGGCGTACTGTTCCAGTGTGGCTATCCATTGCTTCCCGTGTTTGTCGTTTTTCCAGCCGGGTAATAAATCTATGTGAACTTGACGCGAAGCATCCGTAAATGTCGGGATCACCGGTTTGTCTGCTGCAACAACCTTCTTGAACTCCAGCGGATCGATCCCGTTGGTGAGTTGGTCTCGCATGGCATGCGCTTGTTTGCCTGCTTCGGCGATACTGATTTCGGGATAGCTGCCTAACCCGGCATTGCGGCGCTTTTTAGTCGTCGGGCTAACATAACGCAGGACCCATTTACCATGACCTTTGCTGTTTGAAGGGTGCAACGTCAGGCCGGTTATACCACCGTGCGGCAAGGGTTTATCGTCCGGTTTAATATTCCGGGCTTTGGTATCGGTGAGGAGTGCCATCTGTAAAATCCTTGAGATGTCAGTATGCCATCGAGTATGCCATCAATGGTTGTTTGAGTTTAGGGTGATTTATGTTCGTTTGAACGGAAAAACAAATTAGTCGGTTGATTCTGCTTGATTGTTTGTGTACGGCTGTATTATATTGCGCGCCAAGGAAGCAGACTGTCCTTCCGCCAAATACAGACCCCAAGCTTGAAAGAGCTTGGGGTTTTTTGTTTATGCTGTTTTTCAGTATGCCATCGACTATCCCGGCCAGCAGGAATACGGACATAATCGCTATCATTTAAATCTTCTATTGATATGTCATCAGGCCTTTATTTTTGATAGCGGGATACTAAGTGGCGTGAAAATTCCTGTATATGAGTATTTCACTGAGGGGGTATCAAGGAAAAGCTGATTTTGGCTTCTGCGGGGTTGGGTGTGAATATGCTATTTATGCTGAGGGGGCCAGTTGCTCTGTAACAAAGCATACCAGGCACGATATCGCTCCTTTTGGGAGCGATAGACCAAGCTTTCTCCGGCAGTGTTTGTTACTTGCTTTTTACCGGTCGTGCCCTAACGTCAACGTTGATGATTTGCCCATTGCGGTATACGCGAGCAGTATGCACGGGAACGTTAACACCGCAAAAATCAGGGCTGTTATCTATGGTGCATTGCTGCCCATTGTATTCAAGCAAAATATCATTTTCTCGCAGGTTATATTCTGTTTCTGCCTGGCTGCCACTGGCAATGGCGCGGATCAGCACACCGTAATTGAGGCCTAGCGTTTTTTTCTGCTCAGGCGATATCTCCTGATACCAGGCGCCAAACGTTTTATCTGGATTGAGTCTGGCAAAATAATAAGAATGGAAGTTGTAATAATCTACGCGTACTTGCTGATAGCGTTCTTCATTACGCATCGCATATTGCGCTTGTCCATTATTATCATAATAGATGCCGTCTACCACTTGCTCGTAATAGGTGCGGGTTTGATTCTCAGCATATGAAAAACCAGAGTTACCCCAATAAGCCAAGCAGACCGATAATTGCAACGCCAAGCCAGTGACATCGTTCTTGGTGAATGCAGTCGAGGTTCCCTCCCCATGTGATTCGCCAACAATGACATAACCCTGCCTGTACGCATTCAAACGCAAATTGGCAATGTCTCTGAACTGCTGTTCATCCAAGGTATTAACTGTCAGTTCCTGATAGGAACAAGGAATATAATTTTCATTGGCTTTAACTTCAGCAATACTTCTGCCTTGATAATATTTCGCAAAGTTCCCACCATTGCCATAGAGCGCAGAGCAACCTGACAACAGCGGTAGGATAATCAAGCAGCTGAGAGTTTTTCGCATCGGAAAGCCACTAATGTGATCTACATATGCCATGAGTCAACGACGCCTTTATCGTCAAATCTGATATAAAATCGATTTGCACGGTATTCGGTATCGCCTGACATTTTTGCAGATGCTTTGGTTGCACTGCTTGAGGCATTTGAGGCGGTATTCGCCAGACCAAGAGCGCTGGAAACGGCTCCTGCGCCAGGAATATAGCCAACAATGGACGATGCTGAACTCAGATTGCCGCTCTTGTCATACTGCCACTCGGTAGTCCCGTCAGAATAAACGTTTTGATCATCCGGTACGCCATAAATAGCCTGTACTTCTGCCTTGGTGGTCTTTTTTGCTATAATATGTGACTTCACATACGATGAACTGAATTTGTCTTCCCCGATAGAGCTGCAACCAACAAGCAGTAAAATTGCTATTACGCTCCCTATATATTTACGCATATCCTAATCCAATTAGTTAACTGTTGATAAACGCTATTAACTCAAGCTATTAGCGCTTGTGTTGCCTGTTCTCAGGCGACTAAAAAGAAAAACTCTCCGGCTGGAGATTGACGTCTTTGCCTGAAGATTGAATTTCCACTGGTGTTTCATTGAGATAACGCAGTCACTTGAGGGCTTTTTTATTGGTAGCAAGCATTTCCGGTTCTTTGCTTATCGCAATAGCGCTCTTGCTAATGCGTTTAAATAGTATTTATATGAAGAAAAAAGCACAACCCTACCGAAGTAGGGAGGGTGAATGAGGAACCAAACGTGTAATATTGTCATTTAACGTGTTTGGCTTAGTGATAGAGTCTACCCAGGTCAAGGCAAACGTTACATTGGCGGCAAAAGGAGAGTGACGTGAGTAAGCCCTACGCTTTGGTCGTTGACGATCACCCGATGGTGGCTAACAGCATTGCGGCTTTTTTAAATACGCATTGCGGCTATAAGCGGGCGTATGTGGCTGCCAGCCGCCAAGAGTGCGATCGTTTCATCGAGGAGAAAGGCTCCCCTCAGCTGCTGGTGCTGGATTTTTGGCTGCCCGATGGCACCGCACTGCAATTGATCAGGGAGCTCCTGCAAAAAGCCTCCACTATTCGCCTGCTGGTGATCAGCGGGGATGAGAATAACAATGTCCAGCACAAGGCCCGTGAGGTGGGGGCACACGGTTTTGTTCACAAACACGACTCACCCCAGGTTTTTAACTGCGCGGTCACCGCACTGCAGAATGGCCAATTTTGGTTTCCTGAAACCTCGGATCCAGCACTGCTCCCCTCATCGCTCCCCCATTTTCAAACATTCGGGCTGACCCAACGGCAAACAGAAGTGTTGGCGATGATGTTACGGGGGTTCTCGAATAAGCGCATTGCCATTGCGCTGGCGGTGTCGGAGCCGACCATCAAAGAGCACATAACCAGCATCCTCAGCAAGCTTGGCGTCACCAACAGAGTTGAGGCTATTACGTTACTTCAGGGGCAGCGTCCGACATTATGATCAATCCCCTCAGTAGCAAAGCGCAGTATGGTATCAATTCACACTCGCAAATTCGTTTGCTAAATAACGTGTTGGCGCGGCTGGTATTTAGTATTAATGCAGTTCCTTTCGTTGGCACGGTATTTGCCATCTGGCTCTACTATTTGCACTTACCGTTGACCCCGGTCATCTGCTGGACTGCCTGTTATTTTCTTGCCGCCTTGTGTGCCAGGTTTTGGCACCGTCACTATCGCCGCAAGCTGAGTACGACAGAGGAAACCGCCATGTTGGCTTTGTGGTTGCCTTGGGTTAACCGGCTTGCACTGCTGCATGGCGTTGGTCTCTCTTCTCTGGTTCTGGTAACCGCCATGAACCCATCATTTGATTTCATTTTGCTGCTCAATATCAGTATTGCCGCCATCGTGGCGGCGAATGCGACGCACCTGACGCCGTTATTTGGCGCATTCCAGCGGTTTTTTATCAGCTGCTGGGGAATATTACTGGTTCTGGTTCCTTGGCGATATGGTGATATCTGGCCAATCGTCCTGCTACTTAATATCTTGTATGGCATAGCAATCTATCGTCATGCTTTGACCTCTCATGCTTTCTTCCTGCAGCAGGTGAGGTTGGAAGAAGAGGGGAGCCTGCTGGCTGAAAAATTCCGCTTAGCGAAAGAAGAGGCAGAACAAGCGTTGCAGGATAAAAACCTGTTCCTCACCACGGCCAGTCACGATCTTCGCCAACCGATCCACGCAATGGGTTTTTTGATTGAGGCGATCGTCCATAAGAATCGCGATACTGCCTTAAACCCGCAGCTCCGCGACTTACAGCAGAGTGTGCGTACCTTGCATCTGATGTTTAACTCACTGCTAGATTTGACCATCATTGAAAGCAAAGCGGTCAATGTTCCGCAAACGGATGTTGAGTTGGCGCCGTTAATCGATTCCGTCATCACGCTATTTCGTGAAGAGGCGAATAACCGGGGCTTGATATTGCGCTCAAAACTCCCACAGCGGCGCTGCGTGGTCCTTGGCGATTTGGCGTTGCTCAAGCAATCATTAATTAACCTGACGCACAACGCGTTACGTTATACCCCGCAAGGCGGGGTATTGATCTGCGTTCGCCCACGCGGTGAAGAGTGGTCGATAGAGGTCTGGGATACCGGCATTGGTGTTGCAGATGCCGAAAAACCTCAGATTTTCTCTCCTTTTTATCGCCCTGAGCTTGCCTGGCGTGTAGATAGCGCCGGGCATGGATTGGGGCTGGCGGTAGTGGCAAGGTGTGCGAAGCTGATGAAGGCACAATGCGGCATGAGTTCGATAGAAGGGAAAGGTTCACGCTTTTGGCTACGGCTGCCTATCAGCCAAGGTCTGCCGGCCACAACGCCGCTGTTTCCCCAGCAACAACCCTGCTTGGTGCCGCATGGGCCGCTTTGCGGCACCTGCCTGGTGGTTGATGACGATCCGCTGGTTACTTCCGCCTGGACAAACCTGATGCAAGCTTGGGGGTAACGGTGCGCTGCGTAGCCTCCGCTAAGGAGGCTTTTGCCGTGCTTGACTGTGGTTTTGTTCCTCAGGTGATCCTGTGCGATCAGCGCTTGCGTTCCGGTGAGAGCGGGTTCGACATTTTGCAGGAATTGCTTCAACGTCTGCCACAGGCTTGCGGTGCCATGGTTAGCGGTGAATTTAATTCGGCGATATTGCAACAAGCGGAAAGTGAAGGTTATCTGGTGCTCTACAAACCCTTGGAACCTTCGCAGCTTCATGCGCTGTTATCGCAATGGCTTTACCTTGGCTAACTAACGTAATGATTTGGGAAAGCATTATCAGGCATCAATCTGCAACACCCAATCTGGCTGGTTCGGGATGCTCCTGATTGAAGGGATCCCGGCGGTATGTGATTATACGGAACCGATGCCAGATGTTGGGCTATCACTGGCCTGCACGCTGGGAAACGATGTTGATGCAGTAACCGGGTTAGTGGCCGCAGGGTGCAATGTGGTTATTTTCTCCACCGGGCCGGGAACCTCTACCGGCAACCCGATTGTGCCGGTATTAAAAATTTCAACCAACTCAACGATAGCCGTGGTTTGCCACTATCCTGTCCAGCACTTTCCCAACGTGTTGCGCCGGAATATTCAGGTCAATTTCTATCGCCAGTGCTTCACGGTTAAATCATCCACCACATTGAAGGTCCGGAAGCGTCTGCCACAGCCCAGTACATCATGCATAAAATCGATGGGCCAGCTCTGGTTTAGTGCCTCCGGCGTGGCCATTTTTAGCCACTAAAATGAGCAGCCAAGGGCGGTTTTTAGGCCGCTGCCGTGTGGTCTGTCAGTTTCTAAGCTGTAAAGATTGGGGGTGCGGATGAGATTTGGTCTGAAAGCTGTTTTTTTAGGCAAAAGAATCAACAATCTGTTGATTACCCTTGATTGTTCCCCTGGGGCTGTATTATATTGCGCTCCACGGAAAAAGCGCGACTTCCAACAGATTTCGCCGGCTTAGCTCAGTAGGTAGAGCAACTGACTTGTAATCAGTAGGTCACCAGTTCGATTCCGGTAGCCGGCACCATATAGAGACCTCAGCAGCGATGCTGGGGTTTTTTTATATGCGCGATGCCCAGCCATTCAACGGCCAAAAAATAGCTAAGCATCAAGCCTGGGGGGCCTCTACACCGTGAAACACCGCTTCAATGTTATAGCCGTCTGGGTCGTAGATAAAGGCGGCGTAATAATTCTGATGATAATGATGGCGAAACCCTGGGGCCCCGTTATCTCTGGCTCCTGCAGACAAGGCGGCCTCATAAAATGCATCCACTTGTGCTTCGCTAGTGGCTCTGAATGCAATATGGATCCTGGGTGTACTGGGCTCTCCCTCTGAAATCCAGAACGCGCCGCCAGGATCATCTCCAGGTCGTAGAGGGTTCTCGCCAAAGCCTGCTGCCGTGCCGCCCACCTGTAAACGTAATGCGTAACCTAATGGCGCCAATACGGCAGTGTAGAATCTTTGGCTTTGAGCAAAATCACGAACGTTAATACCTGTATGGTCAATCATATTTTATCCTCAGGTCATCCTAAGTATTCAGATTGAGTATGGGAGGCGGGAGCGTTAAACGCTTGGCTAACCCGCCAGAGAATGGTTGCTTAAATATCGGTGACCAACCATTGGTCCGATTCTTCGAACATCTCTTCCAGCATGCGGTTTAACTTCTCCCGATCGCTTTTGCTGGCATCGGAGTTCAGGCCGTTGGCCTGCATGGGTTTTACCTTCACTTCAGCACCTGGGAAGATACGGTGTACCCGTTTTGTCAGCTCGGTTTTAATGATTTCATCTGCACCCGGAATGCCTGCAACATTACGCTTATCAAACACCAATTCAACGAACATAGCTCAACCCTGTTATTACTGTTTATGTATACAGTTATTTTGACTGAAGCTAAGGGGGAAACGCAAGAGGGGTGGGGAAATTTTGTGTTAACTCTTTTTGGGGGGCGTACAGTATCGCCGTGGTGACCAAGATTACGCACTATTTGCCACGGTAATCCTCAACCAGGTTAACCGTATAATTTCTCAACTATAATGGGCCGGTATTTAACGAAAACCTTACGGTCTGCTTCACCAGTTTACCCGCTAGTTTTAGGAAGGAGATTGAACACTTTTGAATATGATCATTGGGGGGGTAAGTTAAAACGGAAAGGGTAAAGATACGAGGCTAGCCGCCTGGATATAAAGAAGTTAAATAGAGGATAGACGTGCTGGTTACGCCAGGCGTTTCATCGGGATTTTTACCCTCATGTTGGCAGACATAAAAAAACCAACCGTAACAGGTTGGTTTCTCTATAAAAGTTTGGTCGGCATGAGAGGATTCGAACCTCCGACCCCCGACACCCCATGTCAGCAGGTCTATTCCTCTGCAAGCCGCGCCAGTGCTGGTTTTTACTTCATTTTACTGTCTATGCAAACAGTGCATTTTGCGCAAAAACCAGCTTATACACATCAATAGCTTAAGCCCGGTTTTACCATGCCATTTTAGCGTTATCCTGCCTTAATTTCTCCGTGTGGAACGACAACCCAATCAATGTGATTGCTGGTGTAGATCTTGGTAGATTTTGCATCGCTGTGAGCCATGCGCCCCTGCGGATCAATTCCCTGGGTATCGAACAAATGCGCGGCCAGTGCGCGGATTTCATGAAACGTTGGGCGCTCATCCATCTGCAGGTGATCGCATAGCTTGAGCCTGTCACGCAGATCTGAAAATGCCCGGCTGAGATAGTCCGGCGCAACCTGGGTAGGGTGAGAAACCTCTTTGCTGGGCTTCACACTTCTGGCCGGTATCCGGTGGACAATGTAAGGGCTGGCCACGTTATCCCGGCTATCATCAATAATCCGTTTCAGCTCATCACCGATCGGTATAGCAACGTGTGATGCCTCTTTTTCTGTACTTTCTGCCGATGGATGTACAGCATGCCGTAGATACCATTCTCCGGCTGATCCAGCCACACGCAACCGCACACGCCGTTCTTAGGCTCCTTGATTGAGTAACGGATCCGGGATACTTCAAGCCTGGCGTGCGTCGTCTGTAGTGCCAGGTCCATGGCTGTTCTCAACCAGGGGGCTGCGGAACGGCGTATAGCCAGAAAGGTGTCGAGAGAAAGACGCTGCCGCCGCTTTTCATCGATCCGGTGCATTTTCTTGCGTGTGGCCGGGTTATCAAGCATGAGGGATTCATCGACCGCATAGCTGAATAGTTTTTTCAGGAAGCTGACTTTCCTGTTTTGCACGTTCGCTGATGCTTCAGCATGGTATTCCTTTATATAGGCGTTAACGTGCTCCAGTTCGATATCGCACGCCGGAATATCAACAAAAAATTCTTTCACCCGGATGGCGTCATTATTCCAATCGTCGCGCGTGCTTTCTGACGGCTGCTCGTCTTTTTTTGCCCGGGTCATGATGTGATCAACATGCTCGGCAAATGGCAAAGCCTCACCTTGAATACCTCCGGATTCCCTGATCAAAGAATCTACAGAAACGGTATTTTCCGGCCGCATGCGGTTGTTATATTCGCGGGCGATAGCGATCGCCATGGCACGATCGCTGCCGATTGACTTGCGCTTACCTGTTATCAGGGTAAAGCGATATACACCGGCCGCCCTGTCAAAGTAGAGCAGATCCGGCAAATGCCGGTTTTCTCTCCGGCGCGGGCGGGCGGCCATTATGATTCCCTTATCAGTTGGCTGACGGCTCGGGATACTTCCGATTCAACGCCCCAGCGTTCTGACGAATAAACCCAAGACATTCCATCAATTACCTTTCCACGCAGCCGCCCGCATTCAATCCAGCGCTTAACCGTGCGTTTATCAGGGATTGATCCTTCCTCGAACTCACGCTTTAGCCACAAGCTGGCGCGCATTAATTTGCCTTCTTTAGCCATGGTTTTCTCCACACAAATTAGGCCCGCTGCAACGGGCCGCCAAAATTAAAGATCTTGCTGGTGGGGTGCCAATAACCGCTGGTGGATGGCTGAAACGTACTGTGCCTGGTGAATGGCATCGGCCAGGGCATTATGCCGATCACCGGCGAACGGGAGATCACGCTTTGGGTCAAACCCAATCAGTTGGCCGAGGTGCACTATGGTGCGGACGTCCAGATCGTTGAACCAGTTCCAGCACGGCGGTAAATCGCAGCGCTCATATGCACTGCGAAGAATTACATTATCGAAGGAGGCTCCATTACCCCACACCTTGAGATATTTTGGATTTTCACCGTGCTGGCGAGCGAAATCACTGAGTGAGCAAATGGCCACGTTAATGGTTACTGCCGCATCGGTTGTGATTGCCGCCCGGGCCTCACTGCTCTGCATCAGCCACCAATTAATGGTATCCCCACTCGGCACGGCACCGGCCGCCATATCGCTGGAAAGATTCACCGCGGTATAGAACTGCTTGCCCAGTTCGCCTGTGGCTGGTTCAAAGAACACGGCACCGATCGCCACGATTGGCGCGTTAGGCTTATTGCCCATGGTTTCCAGATCAAGCATTAAATCATTCATCGTAACCCTCCGGTTTAGGTGCTTCGGTAACCATTGCTCTATATACGAGCGTGACTTTGTCGATTCCATAATCCATGGCTTTGATCCCGGCAGCCCATTGCTTCGGTGTCGGATCCGCTGGAACCAGCTTATAGCCGGGTGGCAACTTGTAACTATGGCTTACAAGTTCGTTTCCAGGTTGGAGCGCTGCGGCACGACAGGTGTCGGGAGGAGTAATACCATTCACCTGATCACCCTCGGTTACCAGCCGGATAAGCATCGCCATCAGTTGCACAATTTCACCCTCCACCTGCTCCCAACTCATGCGGTTTTCAGCATAGTGGACAGCTGCCTGCACAACTTCCCCAGCCTCCTCGGCCACCTTCAGCAATACATAGTTTGGCTGTGGATATTTGACTATTGCCTTGTCGGCAGATAGTCGTGCTTTTACCACAAGTGACGTGAAATAATCATCCGGCACCGCTGGCGCAGGTGTGGCTTCGTGAATGCAAAGGTGCTCTGATATTTCGGCCAGTATTTCAGGCTTGTTATCCACCACCTCATTCATCCAGTCGAGTGATGTAAGGCACCCGTCAACGAGAACACCGATATTGAAATCGTCGCAATCGCACTGCTTTAATCCATGTTTAATGGCCTTATCGCGTTTATCGAACTCAACGAGGTCTGAGCTGTAGTAAATCCCGCTACTGCTATCGTTGCACCAGGCGCTTTGCTGAATGACGATGTATTTAGTGCTGTCAGTTGTCATCACACGGCCTTCATACAACTGCTGGTACCGCTGCATAAACATGGTGCGGGCCTGAATAGGGTTAACAGGGGATACTAGGATTTCTTTTGATGGCTCGATGCCTGCAAGCATCGGCCATGGCTCTTCATCATCGATATCCAGATCCCGGCGCTCGGTTGCCAACAAGACCAGATCTGCATGCTTCACTGCCGGGCTATTTGTTGCAGGCAATCCGAATTTATGGCGGATAGCAAAATCAATGCTGTTTTCAATCCCGCAATAATCCGGAATAAGTTTTTTCAGAGGTGATGGAATATCTTTACAATATGCCTCACAAGCATCATGTAATAGTGCTTCCAGCGCGAATTCAACCGGAACGATTTGGCTTACTAAAACGCAATGCTGGGCTACGCTGTAAAACTCAGGCAGGTGACCCGCAAAGCGGCACTCATGAGATAACGCTTGTGCAATATCTTCAATGCAAATACTTTCCATTTTTGGATTGGCATAATTAAAATGCTTTCCAGTGAATGTTTTAATCCATGACATAATTATTTCCCCACACAGTTTAGGCAATACTTCACCAAATACCCCATTGCTGGGGTATTTGAAGCTGCATTACTTAATTAAAAATCAGGCTTTAAAATTACCAATAAAGGTATCAACTGGTTCGCCATCGAACTTGCTGATCAGCAAATCACGGAATTCGATAGCAATCTCTTCTTCCTGCGCTTCGAGTTGCACGATACGGAGGACGAAACACGGTTCATCGCTTTTCAGCAAGCTGTTGCGAAGACTTAAACGGCGATCGCCAAGGCCTTCATACGGCACACACTTAAATTCAAATGCGACTGGCATGATCTCTTTACTGGTGGCCTCAACACTCTGCATTAGCGATCTCTTGCCACTGAAATCACCATCTTCATGATCTGCTTCCTGCATCTGCTTAATGCTGACACGACGCACTGCGCTAGCGGCCTGAGCAATTGACATGACTTGTCCGTCAGCGTCGAACGCATTGAGGAAATCACTCCAGTCCTCTAGCCACTCTGCGATCTGCTTCTGATTAAGGCGCTTGCCATCAATGGCCAGCAGTGCGCCGAATGGCGCGGTTTTCTTGAGCTGGATCTCTGCGACGTTATCGGCGTGACCAGGAACGGCAAGCGTGCCGATGTTGAACACAGAGCGTGCACTCATGTTATCCGCATCGATAAAGCAGCGGGCAGGTACATCAGCATTGGCGTAGCCAACAGAGTAACGCACGAAGTCATCAATGCTTGTTGTTCCCATGAAGCCACGGAAGCGGAAGCGGTTTTCACTGAAGCGTTCCAGGCTAACCACATCAATATCTTTAGGTAGAACAGAAACAGGGCAATCGGTACGTTTTACATCTTCAAGAAATGATGCTCCCAACGTTAATGCTTGAATTTGAGCGATTGCGGATCCGTCTAATTGAGACATAATAATTAATCCTTATTAATATTGGATTGAGAGATGCGCGTTATTACTGCGCGACTTTTAATTTTCCGTCAGGATGCCCACCGACCGTAAATAATTGGCCTTGGTCTTCCTGTAGAATAGTCAGCTTGCCACCCTTGCCGACATACATAGGCGTTTCAGTGGTATCTTCTTCTGAAACTTTCCCGCGCGGGGTAGGGGTGACGAATTTCAGTTGATGCTTAATACTGACGCGTTTTTCTTCAACTGAATTACTGAGGCGGTCAATATCAAAGGTAAGTACCACCTTTCCTTTTCCGCCATTATTAAGAACTCCCAGCGATGTTGCGTTTAAAGCTGCCGAGATTTTGTTGATAAATACGCCTGCATCCAACTCCCCGAGAAAATCCGGTACGTTAGTTTTACGATCTTCACTCATTGAATAGCCCTCTACGGAGCGGCCTGGGCCGCAATGTTTCTCCACACACCAGGTGGCGTACCGTTCCGGTATTTCTTAGACTATCCAGGTTTAAGGGTCCGGACAGTACGTCACCTGGTGTGTAAAAAGGGCGGCCAGCCTATGAACATTGTCGCCTTCCCCCTGGTGTTGGTTGAAGATCGACTGGCCGCCAAAGACTACACACAGCATTGTGTTGTGACACCAGGGCGCTACCCCTGCTTACTTCCGGCCGCTCAGTTCGCTGTATTGGCGGTATGGTGGCCGCACAGCCGATTTCCGGTCTTCCTCCCGCCTGCGGTGCAGTACGCTTGTACACATCACAACGGTGTGAACCATCTCCCCGGGCCTTCACTCTCCCGGCAAGGTTCCCCGCGCTTAACTCCACTCGGGCCAGTTGCGTACTGGCTTGTGTGGCTACCGTGACCAATTCATTCGCATAATGAACGGACCGGAAATGATTCACGCCGTTGTGTGCTGGTCTTTCCCAGCTGTCACCGCGCCTACGTCGCGAACACGCCACTTGGTAGACATTTATATAAGACCGTCTTGAAAGTGGTAAGCCATCCAGTCTTGGTAACCAAACTCGGTGAATTCGGTTGCCGGGACTGCCTGAATAATCAGGAGGCCGGGTTGGTCTTTGCTAACTGTCAGCGGTCTACTTCCCGCCGTCACTACCATCGAGAGTGCTGGCATCTCACTGACCTGATAACGCCCAGGATCAACTGGCGGCGCGGTGTGACCGGCGTACATGCTCCGGCAAGGTTATGCCCTACGGTTCGCATTCTGTAGCGGCGAAACCCGCCTAGACACCTCATAATCTGAGTACGGGGTATCGCCAAGATCCTTAGGGCCATCAAGTCCGGCAAAATCATCAACACGGATAATGCTATGAGCAGGCCGATTTGGCTGATGTGGAACGCGTCGGATGAATGTTCCCGCAGCAACGCCAGTCCCGGCGATTAACTCAATCAGTACCCGCATTCCGGGTTTTAGATCTGTAGGTTTCATTCGTACATTCCTTAATCAGGGTTGTGGTGGTTGGCAGACAACGCCCTGAAGCCCACCAGCCAATTCCACAACGGTCTGCTCACTCATGGTTAGGATCCACATCGCCCCAGTATTAAGGGAAGAAGCGAGTGAGCAGGCCGTTGTGTGCCTGGATACTTCTCCACCTCAGGCGGCGGTGTTATCTTGGTGGTGCTTAATCAACCAAGAAAAGGAACCTTCAATGGAGAACGTTAATTTCTCTTGCCCAGAATGCGGTTGTGAAGTCTTCGATACCGCTGCGATATCTGAGCACCCTGACAGTTTTGCGGGAGCCATCTGTGCCGACTGTGGTCACGTTGTAACTGAAGATGAAACCCTTGAGGGCGACGAGAAAATTTTTGATGATCTCGTCGGGATACTCTTTAAGTAACGGGTCAAACTTCTTAATGATCTCGGCTATCACCTTAGTTTGAGCTACTAAGACGCTGGTATTAGTCTCCAGCGTCATCACTTTGTCAGCCATCGCAAACCCCTTACTGAAAGTTACCTGAGCGAATCATCCCGATCTTCATGCGCCTCGTTGCTATGTGGTGGCGGTGCGCCTTCGGTGAATTGATTATGCGATAGGGAATATATCTAGTCAATGACGAATATCAAAAAATATTCCAATGGAAATTTTTTATGAAAAATTGAAGTATAATTTTTTTTGCAGTGACATTAATTGCGCGCTTGTATACTGTATGGATATACAGCCTTTTCTTTATTGAAGGATTTAGCGAAAGAGTGTCTGGTGAAGCGAGGGGGATAAGATGGGTACGTGGTTGGTTAGAACAAGACCAGGAGAGTTTGATAGCTCCCCTGCACCTGACTCACAAGTGGTTCACTTACTTAATTCAGGTATGAATACTTGTATTATTGGCCCGACGATATCCGATTTAGAGCGTACAGAGGTAAGGGGGATGCGCGGATCATCAACAGACAAAAATCCTCCGCCATCACCTGAGATATGATACCTAAAGACTGAGACTGATCCGGATACTATTGTAACAACAAGATCATTTGTTGCTGGAGGTTGATCAGGATTCACTACTACAACAGAGCCTGCTGGGGCTTGCGCTACACCCGTGTTTCTCTTCATTATGTATGCTCGAAAATTATCAGGAACCTCAGCTAGCCAGGTAATAGCCTCTCCTGTATACCCTTTCTCGTCATAGACTTTCACGAGTTTAGATACATCTATTTTTTGAATGCTACTCTCCGTGCCGCCATACATCGAACCTGCACCATTAATCAGCCAATCAGCACTTATACCCATAGCTAAAGCCAGCTTGCCACTATGCTTTGATGTTTTGCTTGCACCTGCAAGAATTTTAGAGATCGCAGACTGCTCAACCCCTGACGCTTTGGCCAGCTTGGTTTGGCTTTCAAAGCCCGTCTCTGCCATGGCTTCCGCCAATCGTTCAGATAATGTTTTCATGCCTCAAACTTATTCCCTCAAGCATACCCTGTCAAAGTCTCCAATGACTTGCATAATGTTATTCGTTAAAGCATAATCAAGAATAATTATGATGGAGGGAATAACGTAATGAACCAAATTGTTGAGAAAGCGATCAATATCGCAGGTTCGCAGTCTGAACTCGCAAAACGGATTGGGGTAGGGCAGTCCACGATTAGCAAGTGGCTAGGCGGGGCTGAGATCAGCTCTCGCTACATACCTGCTTTGGTAACTGCAACCGGCAGCCAAATAACGGCAGAACAAATTCTTGAATCCCTTCTACCGCCCGATGGTAGCGATGCTACTGCACCAGCAGCTTAACCAAAACCACAGATCCAAGGGGGTAACCGTGGGGCAACAACCAAATTGGCAAGCGGAGAAACAACCAGTCTGGCTGGTGGCCGCGGTCAGAAAAACTATTGCAGCCTTACCGGGCGGGTATACCGAAGCTGCAGAGATTTTGGACGTCACACAAGACGCAATTTTTAACCGCCTTCGTACTGGTGGAGATCAGATTTTTCCCATGGGGTGGGCGATGGTTCTGCAACAGGCTGGCGGCACAAAGCATATCGCTGATGCATTTTCTCGCCAATCCAATAGCGTCAATGTGCCGCTGGTGGAGCTTGAAGAGGTTGATAACGCTGATATCAACGTGCGTCTGATGGAGTCCATTGAGTGGATTGGCAAGCATTCGGTACGAGTACGTCAGGCTATTGCGGATGGTGTTATCGACAGGTCAGAACGCCAAGATCTGGATGAAACCAGCTATCAAGTAATGGCGAAGTGGCAGGAGCACATGACCTTGTTATACCGCGTGTATTGCGAGGCTGAAAAGGTTGACGCCCAAGGATTGCAGCCTCGGGCGTCGGGTGCGAATAAATCGTGTGTGGAGAAATAATCGCATGAGCATTTTAACAACAACTTATCGGCAACCGCAACTTCGCTGTCTGGCGTTGCCGGGTGGTGATAAGCAATCACCGTTTCAGTACAAGCGCAGGATAGCAGCCCGTTGGGTTTCCTGCACCCACAGTCGAGCACTGGCTATTGTGGCTGTTGTCAAACGCCGCTGGGAGCGTGGGGGTGTCAAGTGAACCAATTAACCAACTCGGTGCTGCCCACTATGAGCAGCCGTGAAATTGCAGCCTTGGTACAGAGCAACCACTCGGATGTGAAACGCTCAGCAGAACGGCTGCATGCTGCTCACCTTTTAACCCAGCCGTTGGCTGAGTTCGATTTTGAGCACAACGGCAACGTTTATCAGGAGTACCGTTTCAACAAACGCGATTCCCTGGTTCTCGTCGCCCGCCTATCCCCCCAGCTCACTGCCGCCGTAGTCGATCGCTGGCAGGAACTGGAAAACGCAACTGCACCACCAGTGCCCCAATCTTTGCCCGAGGCACTTCGCCTAGCAGCAGACATGGCCGAGCAGAAAGCAGCCTTGGAACAGAAGGTGCAGACCGACGCCCCGAAAGTGGCCTTTGTCGATCACTACGTTGATGCCAGTGGCGCAAAGAGCCTGCGTGAAACCGCCAAGATCCTGAACATGCCAGAGAAGGCGATGATCGATGCATTGCTGCGCGATAAAGCCCTGTTCCGCCAGTCTGGCAACCTCCTGCCGCATGCCCTAAAGCAGCGTGATGGCCTGTTCACCGTAAAAACCGGCACGTCTGACTTTGGCCGCGCTTTTACCCAGACCAGGGTAACCCCGCGGGGTATTAAGTGGATCTCCGATCGCTATTCCTCAGAACTGAGGGGCAGCTGATATGAAGACTTTAGCCATTCAGGCCCAATCCCATTATCGCGACAACAACCATGTTGTGGTCTTTGTCCACGATGTTGATCAGGAAAAACAGACCGTTACCTACAGTCCGGTCGGTTACTCGTGGGAGATCACCACGGCGCAGATCATCTTTCGTTCACGCTTTTTCAGGTTTGTAATATGAGCAGAATATTTGACGTTGTTCAGGCTATGTCTGGGCAGAAGAACTGCATCGTGATCCCTGGCCCGTACTTGGATTATTTCGCCGGTGATCAGCAGGCATTCGCGCTGGCGGCGGTTCTTAACCAACTGGTGTTCTGGACGGGTAAATCGTCGCAGGATGATGGCTGGTTCTATAAGACCCATGAAGAGCTTGCTGGCGAGTTGCGTGGCGTGAGTGAAGACCAGGTTCAGCGGGTTGTGGCCAAGCTGCGCAAGAAGTATTTGCCCGGTGTTATTGAAGTGTCTACCCGTAAGGTAAACGGTACTCCAACCAACCATTATCGTATCGACGGCGATAAGCTAATTGCCCTGATATTCCCGCCAGTGCTGGATTCCGCAGAATCACGGAATGGAAAACGCGAAAGTGCGGAATCCAATCCGCAGAAGCGCGTAATGGAAAACGCAGAAGTGCGTGAACAAAGCCGCGAAGCTGCGGAATCCTATCTCTATACAGATCAGTACACAGATCAACACAAACAGATCATAGAACCTACTGGTCAGCCTGCTGTGCAGACCGACCCTGAGGTTGAAATTACTGATCAGGCTAAACAGGTTCTAAAACACCTAAACATGGTCACCGGCTCTAAGTACCAGCCAGCAACTGGCACACTGGAGAATATCCGGGCTAGGCTGCGCGAAGGCCATACCACCGATGATCTGTGTTTGGTTGCCGACTACAAGCAAGCGCACTGGGGATCATCGGCAGAAATGGCCGAATACCTGCGCCCTTCAACCCTGTATCAGCCAAGCAAGTTCGAAGGTTACTTGTTAAGCGCTACCAAATGGGACAAGTCCGGTCGTCCGCAAGCAGTAAACGGAAAGTGGCTAAGACCCGGCGAGACCCCTGATCAAGACAATACCGAACGTGACGCGGCATACATGCGCTTCATTGGCTCCGCGCTCCCACTGAAAAAACCAAGCCAAATTGAGACTGAGGCTCGCAAGGCTGCTGATGCCGCCAATGTGCGCAGTATGAATCAGCTTTATTCATCTGATGCCTGGAACCGTATTTGGACGGCATGTACACAGCGATTAAGCGGAGGGAAAGCAGCATGAAACCAGTAACACAGAAGATTTTAGGCGTTAACGTTTATCCGCTGATCGCCATGCTGCAACAGGCCCGCCGGTGGTGGAAGATCCGCGAGTTGAAGCGTTTGTGGTGGGAAGACATGTGCTATCGAAAAATCTGCAAGAGACGTGGATGGGTTAGCAATCTTGAATGGATGAACACCGAAAGCCGATATCGCTTAATCAAGCTGTACGCCCGCGCCGGGAAAGAAAGGGGGCACCTGTGAGCCTTTATTGCGAAAAACTCGAGGCGTTGCGCCTGAAGCCATCCCACATGCTGAATGAAGTTGGTGATCAGTGGTGTACGCCTGATCCGCTATTTTGGGGGATTAACGCTATGTTTGGCCCGCTGGTGCTGGACCTGTTCAGCGACGGCGAAAATAGCAAATGCCCGGCGTTCTACACTGCTGAAGATAACGCTCTCACACAAGACTGGTCAGAAAAGCTGGCAGACCTGCACGGCGCAGCGTTCGGCAACCCGCCGTATTCTCGCACCCAACAGCATGAAGGCCGGTACATTACCGGCATGACGCACATCATGGCCCACACAATGGCTATGCGTGAGCTCGGCGGCCGATATGTTTTCCTGATCAAAGCTGCAACGTCCGAAACTTGGTGGCCGGAGCAAGCCGATCACATTGCGTTCATTCGCGGGCGCGTTGGCTTCGATGTCCCTAAATGGTTTGTGCCGGCAGACGAAAAGCAGGTACCGACAGGTGCATTCTTTGCCGGCGCGATCGCTGTATTTGATAAGACGTGGCGCGGTCCGGCGACGAGCTATATCAGCCGAGATCAGCTTGAAGCCCAGGGCAGGGCATTTCTGGCGCAGATCAGATGGCAAGCGGAGCGCCTGGCGCCACAAATCCAGCCCCAAAATATTCCAGAAATTATTCCGCAAGAAGTGGAAACCACATTTGAAGAAAACAAAGTGTGGCCCCTGGAGGTTGGCTTGATGTTTGAACAGGTACCACAGGCTATCGAATTACCAGCGGTCCAGCAGAACAAGCTGAAGGCACATATCAACAGAATGTGGTTAGAGCGCATGCCAAGCCACGAGATTTTATCGGCTGTAGCCGGTATGGCTGAATCAATGGGAGGCGCTCATGCGTGAGATTATTGCTGATAACTTTGCTGGTGGCGGCGGTGCGAGCACCGGGATCGAGCTGGCTATTGGCCGCAGTGTTGATATTGCGATCAACCACGACCCGCATGCTATTGCCATGCACGAAACCAATCACCCGGACACGCTGCACTATTGTGAGTCGGTTTATGACGTAGACCCAGTCGCCGCAACTGCAGGGCGGCCAGTGGGCTTGGCATGGTTTAGTCCCGATTGCTCTCATTTTTCAAAAGCGAGAGGGGGACGCCAGTTAAAAAGGAGATCCGCGGCCTTGCCTGGATCATTATCCGATGGATTTTAAGGGTAAACCCTCGATTTATTCCGATGGAGAACGTGGAGGAGTTCAAGACGTGGGGGCCGCTGGCCACCGACGAAAACGGCAATGATTACCCATGTCCTGACCGCGTAGGGGAAACTTTCGCAGGGTTCGTGGCAATGTTGACCAACGGTATAGCTGCAGATCACCCTGCGCTGGCCGAATGCTGCGATATTTTAGGCATTGAAGAGGGTAGTGACGACCACCGCCGGCTGATTGCCGGTCTGGGGTATGTTGTCGATTACCGCGAGTTACGGGCCTGTGACTACGGTGCGCCAACCATCCGTAAACGCTTCTTCATGTTGATGCGTTGCGACGGGCGGCCAATTGTCTGGCCGGAGCCAACGCACGGGGATCCGAAATCGCTGGAAGTGCAAAGCGGCAAGTTGAAGCCATGGCGCACCGCGGCGGAGTGCATTGATTGGTCTATTCCGTGCTCGAGTATCTTCGAGCGCAAACGCCCGCTGGCAGAGAACACCCTGCGCCGCATCGCCCGAGGCATTCAGCGCTTTGTGATCGACAATCCAACGCCGTTTATCGTCAAATGCAACCATACCAGCACCAAGACGACCTATGATTGTTTCCGTGGTCAGCCGCTTGATGAGCCTTTACAGACGATCACAAAAACTCACGGCTATGCGTTGGTTAGCCCCGTTATTGCTGGTGCAGGTGGTTCAGAGTATCAAGGCAAACCGCGTAGCGCCGATCAGCCTATGCATACTATTGTGAAGGAGTCCCGCGCCGCGCTTGTGACGCCCGTCATTGCCCGTATCGGTCAGACTGGTTTTGGTATGGATCGTCTGGCTTATGATGCGGATAAGCCGCTGACAACGGTCACGACGAAAGCAGAGCACCTGCTGGTGGCTCCGATCGTTGCTCGTCAGTTTGGCAATAGCGTAGGGCATGCAGTGGATGAGCCAAACGGCACGATCACGGCGGGTGGCGGTGGTAAGAGTCAATTGGTTTCCGCGTTCTTAGCCAAGCACTTCGGAGGCAACTATACTGGGCCCGGCACGGATCTGGCGGAACCGGTTCACACTGTGACGACTGTCGATCACCACGCTCTGGTTACGTCGAACCTCATTAAGATGCGCGGCACCAATATCGGGCAGGAAGTTACCGTACCCCTGCAAACGGTAACCGCCGGCGGCAATCATTTTGGTGAGGTTCGTGCCTTCCTGCTGAAATACTACGGTACCGACAAAGACGGGGTAAGCCTGGCGGATCCGCTACATACCGTCACAACCAACGATCGCTTTGGCCTGGTAACGGTTGAAGGCGTGGATTATCAGATCATTGATATCGGCATGCGTATGCTGCAGCCACATGAGCTTTACGCTGCCCAGGGCTTCCCTTCCTGGTACATCATCGATCAGGACTTCCGTGGCAAGAAATACGCGAAAGATAAGCAGGTAGCCCGTTGTGGCAATGCCGTTCCTCCGCCGTTCGCCGAAGCGCTGGTTCGAGCCAACCTGCCCGAAATGTGCGTACCGCGCCAGGAGGTGGCAGCATGAGGATGCTGTTAACGCCTTACCTGCAGCGTGATCTGGGCGTGGTATTACTGCGCCCTGGTCGTGAGTTGCTAGAACATTTCAGCGGCCGCGTGCGGCTGCTGATTTCCTCTGAACCGAAAGAGCTGCAGGATCTGCCGTCTGGATTGTTACCGATGGCCAACCAGCACTTGGCAACGGATCCGCGCCTTTCTTCCTTCTTCCGTCATAGCCGGGTTATTTACGCGGCTGGTGGCATTAATTCGCTGGTGTCCTGGATGGAGCGCTCAACTACATGCCAGTGGGGAGATCCCCCGCCGATTACCACGATAAGAATATGAGCACTTTGCGCTATGGCGTCGGCGCTGTGCGCCTTTGCTGGCATCACGAACACATACTTTCTGAACAAACATTGCCAGCGCTTGATGAGTTGGCTATCACGAACGCCGCAGATTTTGTTGTTTACCGTGCCCGTACACATTTCGGTTTTAACGCAGACCACCAGTTGAGCCTGCCGGAATTATTCTGTTGGGCGGTTATGGAACGTGTTTCTGATTTGCTTCCTGATTCAATCGCCCGCTTATTCCTTCGTCTACCACCTGCAGAGTTCATTTCCGGGCCCAAGAAAGAGGCGAATATTGTCTGGGAGCGGGCGCCGGTGGAAATAATTAGTGAATACGTTGAGCAGATTAAGCCGGTGCTATCTGTCGATGTCGATCCCGAGCCACCAGCGGGTTTTATGTTGAGGCCAAAAATGAAGCGCTGGGAGTGCGAGAAATACACCCAGTGGGTTAAATCGCAGATGTGCTGTTGCGGCTGCGGCCAGCCTGCCGATGATCCGCACCATATTATAGATCAGGGGTTCGGCGGTACCGGAACCAAACCGCACGATATTTTCACCATCCCATTAACGCGGAGGTGCCACGACAAGCTACATGACGATGTGGCGACGTGGGAGGCCGAACACGGCAGCCAACTTTATCACCTGGCGCGTACTATCGATCGGGCGTACGGCATCGGGGCAATCGTTACGGCAAACAAGCGCGGGGCAAAAGTATGAGAGACATGTATGAAGTTTTGTCCCGGTGGGGAGTGTGGGCTCGAGATAACAAAGGCGTTGGCTATTCCAGCATAGCAGCCGGGTTTAAAGGGCTTTTACCGCCGCAATCTAATGGGAAGCAGGCATGCAGTGACAATGATGGTCTAATGATCGATGGCTGCGTGGCCAGAATGCAAAAGTTTGAGCTTGAAGAGTATGAGCTGGTTATCAGGCACCACTATTATGGCCAATCTATACGTTCAATAGCCCGAGGCTGGAAGTGCTCAGATGGTACGGTGCGAAAGATGATGCAGACAGCAGAGGGGTTTGTAGGTGGTTGCCTGGCTATGCTGGATGTGAAGATGGATATGGATTGTTGAAGTGTAAAGCCCGATCACTCGGGCTTATCTTCAGTATCGCGAACATATAAAATGATGGCCGACTTAATTTCACCATCTACATGTTTAGCATTGATGCTTAAATGAACAGGTCTTCTTTCCCATTCAGCTCTTACAAGAGCATCTTTGTTTCCAGACTCATCTAAAAATATATCTTGAACAAGACAGGTAAGCCTCTGATTTGTAACTGTATTCCTGGCTTTTACTTTGAAAGCTTCAGGATCGGTGTTGTTCACTTCTTCAATACGGTAAATTCCATCAATCCGCATTTCTGTTGATCTTCTGCGGGCGTTAGTGGTCAACTCTTTTGCCATTTCAGAATCGAGAATAATGCCATCGATTTCAGCTTCATCAGCCCGAACGAATGATTTAACCATTTCAGTTTTAGCGTCATATGACATCCTTTCCATGTTGTCTAGAAGAGGCGTTTTGTTAATGAATCTGGTCATTAGCTCCAAACGCTTGGTTTCTTCTTGGGACATGGACTGCATGGTTTTCAGATGCTCCTTATCAGCGTCTTTATTGAGTTCTGATAAGCGAACCTCTTTCCTGTTATCGAGAAAACGTCTAAATATGGAGACGCCGCCCCATATCAAGGCTGCGCCCAGCAACGTTACCATAATTTCCTGTGGGCTCATTTTTCCGACTAACTCCTGACCAAGCTTGGTCAAAAAACCATCGATATCGACATTGAAAACAGATGACCCTTTCTCAACTTTGACTTTGATTTCGAGATCTTCCCGTTCTTCTTTTGTCAATTTGCGCGGGTCGGGGACTCCATACTTTGCTAAAGCGTAAGATTTGTTGATCTGGCTTTGCATCTCAATGAAGCCCTTCATTACAGAAGGGGTAATGCTTTGCTGGAAATTATCACCCTCCAACCTAAACGATAGGCTAGGCCAGCCATCAAATGATATGTGGTCGGGAAGCGGATAGCCAGCAAGATAGTTCTCAATTAGTGCGAAAGCTTCTTCTTCCGAGTTGATTAAAAGCTCACCATTAGCCAAGGGTACGCCCTCTAATTTTATATGAGTAACGGCGATTGAAGTGCTACTTCCAGTACAACAATCGGTTCATCTTTTTTTATTTTCATTGCTATGTATTTCAGAACATAAACGAAATTAAAGTAAAAATCATTAACGCGTACGCAAAAATGACGATAGTGTGGTAAGAATAGTTACGCAGTCAGTAGCTTACTCAATCAAAAAACCTCGCTTTTGCGAGGTTTTGTCGTTTACTAAGTTTGTGAAATGGGCGGCGGTTAGGTGTTATCAGCACACTAACCGCCAGGTGCTCATGCTTTTCAGTCACAAGCGAACCTTTGCCCATGCTGCATAACAGCGGTATGAGCCTATCAAAGAGGGCGCTTATGATCTCAGCTACTAGTCTTGTCAACGCTGACACAGTCGAATACATCAAAACCCTGCCTGACAACTGTATTGACCTGATCGCTACCGATCCGCCGTATTACCGTGTTAAAGCCTGTTCCTGGGATAACCAATGGAAAACGGAAGCAGACTATCTAGCCTGGCTGGATGCGCTGCTGGCTGAGTTTTGGCGGGTGCTAAAGCCGAACGGCAGCATGTACATTTTTTGCGGTAGCCGGTTGGCGTCAGATACTGAGTTGTTAGTTCGTCAGCGCTTCGATGTATTGAGCCATATCATATGGGCCAAACCATCAGGCCCGTGGAAGCGCCAGAACAAAGAGAGCCTGCGAAAGTATTTTCCCGCTACTGAGCGAATAATCTTTGCAGGTCATTATCCTGGGCCATATCAATCAAAAGATAAGCATCTGCGGCGTCACTTCAGCGTCACAGTTGATGTGCCGTATACTGATGTCTGGACATACCCGCCGGTACAGTATTACCCAGGTAAACACCCCTGTGAAAAACCAGCAGCCATGATGGCGCACATCATCAGTGCCAGCAGTCGCCCCGGTGAAGTTGTGGCTGATTTTTTCATGGGTTCAGGCTCCACTATAAAAGAGGCCATAAGACTGGGCCGCATTGGCTTGGGCGTGGAGCTTGAGAAAGAACGATTTGATCAAACCTTCGGGGAGATATATCCGGAGGAATAAACGAGCCTCGGCATAGTCCGGGGCTTTTTCATATCTAACGCCGGAGTTTTGGCAATGGACAACAATCTGCCGCCCGGCTTTGTCGAGGCGTTTCTTATGTGGATAAAACTCAACGCCCCCGCCGTATACGGTTCTTTCGCTGCGTTCGGCATGGCGACGCTATTAACGCTACGTGACGGTAAATCGTGGCTTGATGCGCTCTATGCGGGGCTTATCTGTTTGTTAATTACTCTGGGCGTTATCAATTCCCTTGAGCTATTCGGGATGAGCCAGGATAACGCGCTGATTGTCGGTGTGGTGATTGGTGGGATGGGGGTAGAGCGGTGTATCGCTATCCTCCGCATGTTCGCCAGCATGAAAACCAACACACCGCCGATGGACGATAAGGATCGGAAGAATGACCAATAATTTTAGATTCAGCCAGCGCAGCGAAGGAAACCTTGTGGGCGTAAACCCGGCGCTGGTGAAAGTAGTTCGTCGTGCCCTTGAGCTTACCGCCGTTGATTTTGGCATTACCGAAGGGCTGCGGAGCAAGGAGCGACAGAAAGAACTACTGGCCGCAGGCAAAAGCCAAACACTGAATAGCCGCCATCTTACCGGACATGCTGTTGACGTGGTGGCATATCTCGGCAGGGATATTAGTTGGGAATGGAAATACTACGAGCAGATCGCCACCGCATTTAAGCGGGCTAGTAGTGAGTTGAATATCCCAATTGAATGGGGCGGCGACTGGAAGACGCTTAAAGACGGGCCGCACTTCCAGTTAACGCTTAAGGATTACCCCGCATGACGGCGATAAAGAAATACAGCCTAATCGGCGCATTGCTTGTGGCTATCGCTCTTGGCGGCATTAACGCGGTGCTTACCAGTAGACTCGATAAAGCCAACGCCGCAAACCAGACGTTAAGCGACACGAACAAAGCGCTGATTGATGCAGTGGAAGACCGTGACGGGACAATCACTGCGCTCACGGATGCTGCTAGCGCTGACCGTCGCGCCACTGAGGAACAGTTACGGATAGAACAGCAAAAGAGGGCTAAAGCCGATGCTGAAAACAGAACGTTACGCCAGGCGCTGGAGCATAGCGACGCTGGCAATCAGCCTTTGCCTGATGATGTTAAGCGTATCCTGCGCCGAGAGGGTTAAGCCCGCACCGGCCCCGCAACTGATCTACGTATACCCGCCCGCTGTACTGCTCCAACAATGCGAACAGACCCCGTTCACCGGTACCACGTTCGGTGATGCCGTGCTGGCGTTGCAGGTGGCACAGAACGAGCTGGACGTGTGCGCCTCTCGCATCGAGGGGCTGATTAAGTGGCAGCGGGATAATGTGACAAAGTAACATTACAGAGCGTCTATACGTGGGCGCTCGATAATGTTGTAAGATGCTTTCTAATATAGTTGGGTGCGCGAGATGGCCGAAGCTTTTGCTTCTGACGGGACTAAGCGTGACATGAGCTAGATCGAGCTGTGGTGCACGTGGCCTATACAGTATCGACCGTGGGTTCGAATCCCACCCCAGCTACCAAACATTAACCCGCAGCGGCGGGACAACCAAGAGCCTCGGCATAGTCCGGGGCTTTTCTATTTGAGGTACTCCATGCCACCCAGAATACCGAGAGCATGCCGTAAGCATGGGTGTCGCCACACCACAACCGACCGCTCAGGCTATTGCACCGAGCATCAGAATACCGGCTGGGAGACGCACCAGCAGGGCAAGAGCAGGCACCAGCGCGGCTATGGTAACGATTGGACAATCCGCCGCGATCGCATCTTGAAGCGCGATAACCACATCTGCCAGAACTGCCTGCGTAACAGCAGAGCGGTACCGGCTACAACCGTCGATCACATCCTCCCTAAAGCACATGGGGGTACCGATGATGATTCTAACCTTGAAAGCCTGTGCTGGCCTTGCCACCGCAGCAAGACAGCAACGGAGAGATTGAGATGAAAAGTAAACCTATTCAGCTTGCCCACCTATATAAAGGCGGTCGGTTCTTTGGGTACGGATTGACTGTAGAGGGCGCTTTGCTTGAGCAACATGCCGAGACAACCATTACCACTGTACCAGGTGAAATCGCCTGTATTGCTGCAACTTTCCACCTTACCAATGAAATGGTAGAGAACCCAGTACGCGTCGATTTGGATATTCAGACCAAATTAGACAAATGATATCAATTCTCATCTGCGGGAGGGGGATCAAATCTCTGTAACCTTTCGCCCAAAGTACCGCCGCCTTACCTTTTCTCACACACCCGCAGGTTAGAAACTTTTTTTGGGATACCCCAAGCAATGATTAATAGGAGTTTTCGATTATGTCAGGGCCACCGAAAACCCCTACCCATCTACGTTTGGTCAAGGGGAACCCATCAAAACGGGCCATAAATCAAAACGAGCCAAAACCCCTTCAGGGGTACCCCCAACTCCCAAGCATTTTGATAAGCAGGGGAAGTATTGGTTTAAGCGGATGGCCGAAGAACTTGACGCCCTCGGCGTTATGTCTCAGCTCGATGCGCGGGCTTTGGAATTGTTGGTTGAAGCTTATACCGAGTACCGGCATCACTGCGAAGTATTGGATCAGGAAGGGTACAGTTATAAAACTGATGAGGGTTTAGTCAAGCCGCACCCACAGGCCGCGATGAAAGCTGATGTATGGAAACGCATGCGCGGGATGCTGGGTGAATTTGGAATGACCCCTTCCAGCCGTTCAAAAGTTAATACCACCGGTCCCGACCAGGTTGATCCGATGGTTGAGTTTATGAAAGCGAGAGATTAATGGCTAAAGTTGCCGATGGTATTCGCTACGCCGAGCGCGTCGTGGCGGGGGAAATTGTTGCCTGCGAACTGGTCAGGCTGTCGTGCCAACGCTTCCTTAATGATCTGAAAGTCGGGCCGGAGCGCGGGATCACATTCAGCGAGGCTCGGGCGCAACACATCCTCAATTTCTATAAGTTCGTGCCACACGTTAAAGGTGCGCTGGCTGGCCAGCCCATTGAACTGATGGATTGGCATATTTTTATCTTGATCAACATCTTCGGCTTCATCATTCCGCTGGTGGATGAAAATACCGGTGAAGTGGTGCTGCGCAATGATGGCAGTGGCCGCCCTGTGATGGTGCGCCGATTCCGTACAGCATACAGCGAGGTGGCGCGTAAAAATGCCAAGTCTACGCTGTCTTCCGGTGTTGGTCTGTACATGACTGGTGCGGATGGTGAAGGTGGGGCCGAGGTTTATTCCGCTGCAACCACCCGCGAGCAGGCCCGTATCGTGTTCGAAGATGCCAAAAGTATGATCAAGCAGGCCCGGACAACGCTGGGCAGGCTGTTTGAGTTCAACAAGCTGGCGATCTTTCAGGAGCAAACCTCGTCACGTTTTGGCCCGCTGTCCAGCGATGCCAATAATCTCGACGGCTTGAACATCCATTGTGCCATTGTTGACGAGCTTCACGCTCATAAAACCCGTGATGTGTGGGATGTGTTGGAAACCGCGACCGGTGCCCGTCTGCAATCATTATTATTCGGCATCACTACATCGGGGTTTAACAAGGAGGGGATCTGCTACGAGCTGCGCGATTACGCCATCAAGGTTTTGCAGGGGGCGGCCACCGGCCAGTTTGAAGATGATACCTTCTTCGGCATCATTTTTACCCTGGATAAAGAGGACGATCCCTTTGATGAAAAGGTCTGGCAGAAAGCCAATCCAGGGCTAGGTATCTGTAAGCGCTGGGATGATTTGCGCCGCCTGGCCAAGAAGGCTAAAGAGCAGGTTTCCGCTCGTCATAACTTCTTCACCAAACACATGAACCTATGGGTGACCGCCGAGGCCGCCTGGATGGACATGCTGAAATGGGGTGAGTGTGACTTCATCGCGCCACAGCATGAATTGAAGACCTACCCGCTATGGGTCGGTGTTGACCTGTCAAACAAGATCGATATCTGCGCCGCCGTGAAGATTTGGCAGGCCAATAATGGGCATGTACATGCCGATTTCAAGTTTTGGCTGCCGGAAGGGCGACTGGAGCGTTGTTCCCGCCAAATGGCCGAGCTGTACCGTAAGTGGGCCGAGCTTACCAAGCTGACGCTGACCGATGGCGATGTTATCGATCACGCGCAGATCAAAGAAGAATTGCAACAGTGGGTCGCGGGTGAAAGCCTGCGTGAAATCGGTTTTGACCCCTGGAGCGCCACTCAGTTTAGCCTGGCGCTGGCCGAAGAGGGATTGCCGCTGGTGGAGGTACCACAGACGGTGCGCAATTTCTCTGAGGCGATGAAGGAAATCGAAGCGCTGGTGTACAGTGGGCGACTCCACCACAGCAATCACCCGGTAATGAACTGGATGATGAGCAACGTCACCGTCAAGCCGGACAAGAACGACAACATTTTTCCCAACAAATCGACCCCAGAGGCCAAGATCGACGGCCCTGCAGCCTTGTTTACGGCCATGAGCCGGGTACTGGTTAACGGCGGAAGTGATGTTGAAAGCCTATCTGAGCACATTCAAACCCACGGCTTACGCACCCTTTGATAAAGGTCACCCTATGAGAATCTTATATTTTTTCACCACGCTGTCTGTTCTGGTGGGAATTGCCGGTGTGCTGTTGCTTACCTATGGCGTTTGGCTAATTTATCCACCCGCTGGGTTCATTGCTGCTGGCTTGCTCTGTCTTCTCTGGTCGTGGCTGGTGTCAAAAATGTTTAATCCAGTGAAGCCGGATAAGGGGGACTGATGTTCTTTCCTGGCATGTTTCGGAAATCGGCAGACAAGTCGTTAACGCCGAAAGAACTGGCCGAAATCATCGGCCTTTCTTACGACACTTATGCTGGCAGGCGGATCAGCCCTCAACTATCCATGCAGCTAACCTCCGTTTTCAGTTGTGTTCGCGTGCTGGCCGAATCAGTAGGCATGCTCCCTTGCGGGTTGTATGAGCAACTGGAGCGCGGCAATAAACGGGCGGTTAAAGAGCGGCTGAATAAACTGCTGTCAGTGAAACCCAACGGCTATATGACTCCTCAGGAGTTTTGGGAACTGTTGATTGCTTGCCTATGTTTACGGGGGAATTTCTACGCTTACAAGGTCATGGCCTTAGGTGAAGTGGTGGAGCTACTTCCCCTCGATCCTGGCAGCGTTGCTCCAAAGCTCAACAGCAATTGGGAGCCAGAATACCAGGTGACATTCCCTGATGGTTCTCAAGACATATTGAACCAGTCAGAGATTTGGCATGTTCGTATTTTTACGCTTGATGGTTTAACGGGTTTAAGTCCTATTGCGTATGCGCGGCAGGCGATCGGGTTGGGAATGGCTACGGAAGAACATGGCGCCCGCCTGTTTGGAAATGGGGCAGTTACCAGCGGTGTCTTGCAGACCGATCAGGTGTTGACGGACGATGCGTTTAACCGGCTAAAAAATGATTTTGAAACCAACCACCAGGGGTTATCAAATGCCCATAAGCCGATGATCCTTGAGATGGGGCTTAAGTGGCAGCAAATCAGCCTCACTTCTGAAGATGCCCAGTTTCTGGAAACCCGCAAGTTTCAGCTTGAAGAAATATGCAGGATCTTCCGCGTTCCGCTTCATATGGTACAGAACACGGATAGAGCCACCTTCAACAATATCGAAAACTTGGGGATTGGGTTTATCAACTACTCGCTGGTGCCTTACCTCACCCGCATTGAGCAGCGGATCAATATCGGTTTGGTCAAACCCTCCGCCCAAGGGCGCTTTTACGCCAAGTTTAACGCCGGGGCGCTGTTGCGCGGCGATATGAAATCGCGGTTTGAAGCCTATGCGACCGGTATTAACTGGGGGATCTACTCGCCGAACGAATGCCGTGAGTTGGAGGAGCTTAACCCGCGTGATGCCGGTGATATCTACCTTACCCCAATGAACATGACAACCAAACCGAGTGAGAGCAGCAAGCGCAAACCAACCGAGGAAAACACTGATGGTGATGACTAAACAGCGGCTGGACGTCCCTCTAAAACTGAAGTCGGTCAGTGATACCGGTGAGTTTGAAGGCTATGGTTCAGTTTTTGGCGTGAAGGACAGTTACAGCGACATCGTCATTCCGGGGGCATTCACTAAATCCCTGGATAACTGGAAGGCCAAAGGGGGCCAACCAGCCATGCTTTGGCAGCATAAAACAGATGAGCCGATCGGCGTCTATACCGAGATGAGGGAGGATGACGTGGGGCTATTTGTTAAAGGGCGATTACTTATCGATGACGATCCCCTGGCAAAACGCGCACATGCTCACATGAAGGCCGGTTCTTTAACCGGCCTTTCTATTGGGTACATGCTCAAGGATTGGGAGTACGACCGCACCAAGGACGCATTTCTGCTGAAGGAGATCGATCTGTGGGAGGTCAGCCCCGTAACGTTCGCGGCCAATGATGAAGCGCGGATCAGTGACGTTAAATCTGCATTTGCCCGTGGTGAAACCCCGTTACCCAAGAACATTGAGCGAGTCCTGCGCGACGTTGGACTATCCCGCTCTCAAGCCAAGGCTTTTATGGCCGAAGGCTACAGCGCTCTGTCCTCGCGTGAAGCCGGTGGCGCAGATGCCGCACTTAACATTCTGAAATCTATTAAATTCTGAATCTGGAGAATCATATTATGGCAGTTGATATCAAAGACGTAGAACTGGTCGCGCAGGAACTGAAAGGTAGTTTTGAAACATTTACCCAAAAAATGACAAACGCCTGGAGGCGATCGAGCAGGAAAAAGGCAAGCTGGCGGAAACGGTTGATACCCTCAACGGTAAACTGTCAGAGTTGGATGCGCTGAAAACCGCACTGGAAGAAGAACTGAAGCAGGTCAAGCGTCCTGGCGGTGGTACGCAAACCAAGGAAGTGAAAGAGCATAAAGAAGCCTTTATGAATTTTGTCCGTAAGGGTAAGGAAGATGGGCTGCGTGATCTGGAGCAAAAAGCACTACAGGTGGGCGTTGATTCTGATGGTGGTTATGCGGTACCTGAAGAGCTAGATCGCTCCATCCTGAACCTGTTAAAGGATGAGGTGGTGATGCGCCAAGAGGCCAATATCATTACTATTGGTGGCTCTGAGTATAAAAAGCTGGTCAATCTCGGCGGCACTGCCTCCGGCTGGGTTGGTGAAACTGAACCGCGCCCGGCCACAGACCCTTCCAAACTTGGGCAGATCACCCCGTTCATGGGGGAAATCTACGGGTTCCCACAGGCTACCCAGATGATGCTTGATGATGTTTTCTTCAATGCGGAAAGCTGGATCAACAGTGAACTGGCTACCGAGTTCGCAGAGCAGGAAGAGATCGCTTTCACCAGCGGAAGTGGTACCAAAAAGCCAAAAGGTTTTCTGGCCTACAGCTCAAATGCTGAAATTGATAAAGAGCGGGCATTTGGGGTGCTTCAGCACATTGCTTCCGGTGCCGCTGCTGGTGTCACTGCTGATGCCATTATTAAACTGGTGTACACCTTGCGCAAAGTCCACCGTGGCGGGGCAAAGTTCATGATGAACAATAACGCCCTGTTCCAGGTGCGTATTCTGAAGGATGCTGAGGGTAACTATTTGTGGCGTCCTGGCCTGGAATTGGGCCAGCCTTCCATTTTGGCGGGATATGGTATTGCTGAAAATGAGCAGATGCCAGACATTGCGGCGGATGCCAAGGCGATCGCATTTGGTAACTTCAAGCGCGGCTATACCATCATTGATCGCATTGGTACCCGCATTCTGCGTGATCCGTACACCAACAAGCCATTTGTTGGCTTCTATACCACCAAGCGCACAGGCGGCATGCTGTCTGACTCCCAGGCTATCAAGTTGCTGAAAATTGGAACTGCGGCTTAATCGCAGGGGCTTCGGCCCCTGTTTTTAATTGGAGTAGAGAATGCTCAAATTATTGAAAGAATTGAAGTGGTCACCGGATGGTTGCGTTATTGAAACTATTCCCGCTGGCGAATACCCGAGGGATGAACTGCCAGAGCGTGCTGTGGTTATTGCCGGGCAGCTGCATATCATCGAATTCGTTGACGCCAAAGGTGACCAACAAAACGCTGGCCAGCAGCCAGAGCAGCAGCCAGAGCAGCAGCCAGAGCAGCAGCCAGAGCAGCAGCCAGAGCAGCAGCCAGAGGCCAAGAAAGGTAAGAAATAATCAGGCGGCTCCGGCCGCTCTCTTGTGAGGCAGCTATGACCCCGTCACTTGATGAACTACGCGCCCAATGTCGAATTGATGAAGATGACGACGAAGCACTACTAACAATTTATGCAGAGGCTGCAAGGGATTTAGCTCAGGAATACCTGAATCTTCCCTTGTTTGATACAGAGGTTCCTGAGGATGTTGACGAGGGCGTAATCATTGAGGGGAAGGT
Source organism: Serratia sp. L9 (assembly GCF_050632285.1). Taxonomy (NCBI): domain Bacteria; kingdom Pseudomonadati; phylum Pseudomonadota; class Gammaproteobacteria; order Enterobacterales; family Yersiniaceae; genus Serratia; species Serratia sp. L9. The sequence continues at coordinate 3,094,963 of NZ_CP192591.1, forward strand.
CAAACTGGCGATCATGCTGGCAGTTGGCCACTGGTATGAAAACCGGGAAAGCTCTTCAGAAACTCAACTGCATGAAGTCCCGATGGGTTTTTATCACCTATTGAAAGGCAAGCGAAAGAGCCCAGGAACATGAAAGCAGGCCGACTACGCCACCGCGTCACCATTCAGAATTTCGTCACTGTGGAGTTACCTTCAGGGCAGGAATTGGAAGAATGGCAAGACGGTAAAACTGTGCATGCTGAGGTGAAGGCGATCAGCGGGCGAGAATTGGTAGCCTCAGGTGCTGAAAAGGCAGAAGCCACTATCCGCGTTTGGATGCGTCACCGCACCGATGTTACCGCCGCCTCCCGGCTTCTGTGTCTGAATGGCCCGTTTAAAGGGGCTGTATTGGAGATTACCGGCCCACCAATCCCCGATCCCAAGGGTACCCGGCTGGAAATTCTCTGTAAAAGTGGGGTGAAACCATGATTGGAACCAGCCTGGACTTTTCCGGCCTGCTCGACCTTTCGAAAGATTTAGAGGTATTGAGCAAGGCGGAAAGTCGCAATGTGTTACGCCAGGCGACGCGTGCAGCGGCGGTCGTTTTCCGTGATGAAGCCCGCTCTCTGGCGCCAGAGAAAACGGGCAAGCTGAAACGCAATATCGTCGCCATAAACCAGCGGTCGAGCGATGGAGGAGCGGTGGCCGGTGTGCATGTGCGAAGCTCCGGTAAGCCAGAGAATCGAAACAACGCTTTTTACTGGCGTTTCGTCGAGTTGGGTACCTTGCGAATGCCTGCGATCCCGTTTATCAGGCCCGCGTATGACGCCAAAGAGGAAGATGCTGCAGCGGCGGCATTCGCTAAAGCCAACGAGGCGATCGATAAGGTACTTTCCAAATGACCGAAGCCGATCTGAATCCATTGCTAAAACCATTGGTTAATGGTCAGGCTTACCCTTACGTTGTCAAGTTGACGCCGGAGGGAATGCCAGCGGTGAAGCCGCCGTGGATCGTCTACACGGTACCCGACGAAAACCGAGCCGATGTGTTTTGTGGCGCTGCGGAAACTGCCTACCTGGCGCAAATCGACGTTTACGCCAGTAGCATTGACGAGGCGAAAACCATACGCCAGAAGGCCGAAGCGGCTATAACCGTGCTATCCCCGGCAGAAATTCACCTATTCAGTGGCCACGAGCCCGAAACTGGCCTTTTCCGTGCCTCGCTTGAGTTCCGAGTGTGGCAATAATCAATATCATTGACCCCGACCCGCCTTGTGCGGGTTTTTTTATGTCTGGAGAAAAACTCATGGCAAGTAAGTTTGAAAAAACGCAAGGCACGGTGATCAGCGTTTCTGCTGGTGAGGTTACCGAGGCAAACCCTGTTGGTGTTACCTGGCTTGCCGCATCATGCAGCATCAAAGAACTCAGCTACACAGGGGGCAGAAGTCGGACATTGATGTGACCACCTTGTGTTCTGATGATCAGGAGATGGAAAATGGACTTCGCGCCCCATCAGAAATGACCATTGGTAAAAACTGGAGTGGTTACGACGATGCGCAAGAGTCGCTAATGGAAGCCTACGAGGATGATTCCTACCGTGCTATTCGAGTGGTATTCCCTTCTGGAAATGGATATTCATATTTGGCTCAGGTGCGTCAAAACAGTTGGTCTGCCGCAACCTCAGGGATTGTTACTGCATCATATACGTTGCGTATCAAAGGTAGACCATTGCGGATTTATGCCGTAAACATTCCTGTCACCGGTGTAACCCTGGATAAAACCACCGCCTCAGTGGTTGCGGGGGCCAGCCTCACGCTAACTCCAACGATCGCCCCGGCATCAGCAACTAACCGTGGTATGACCTGGACATCCTCCGCGCCGGGTAACGTGATGGTGACCAATAAGGGCGTTATCACTGGCCTTACACCTGGTACCTCAACTATCACAGTCAAAACTACGGACGGCGCCAAAACCGCTACATGTGTTGTGACTGTCACCGCCGCATAAGGAGTATTAATTCATGGCAGCAAAGAAAATGAATCTCAAGGCGTTGGCATCAGCGCCATTGGCGGGCTTCCGTACCAAGGCGGTAACTGTTGACGAGTGGAAGGGGGCCACCGTGGTATTGCGCGAACCTTCCGGTGCGGCGTGGATAGAGTGGCGGCAAATCATTACGCCGCCTGAGGATGAAACGCCCGGACAACTCAGCACCGCACAGACAGCAAGGCGGAATATCGACGCCGATGTCGTCTTGTTTATTGATACCCTGCTGGATGAAAGCGGGGCGCATGTTTTCAGTGCTGAAGACAAAGAGCTGGTGGCAGGAATTTACGGGCCAGTGCATGCACGGCTATTGAAGCAGGCGCTGGATCTGAGCACCACCCCGGCAGATGCCGAAAAAAGTCAAAGAGCCAGAAACTCAGTTCCTGATGAAGCTGGCGCTTCGCCTGGGGAAAACCCTCGGCGAAATGCGCCAGACGATGAGCGTCAGTGAATTACGTTTGTGGATGGCTTTTGATCGCGTGACTCCGATCGGTGATGAGCGTAATGATTATCACGCCGCGCAAATCTCCGCGGCTACGTTCAACGCGCAACGCACAAAAGACCCGCTGTCTATCGGCGATTTGCTGATCCGCTGGAATGAGCCAGTAGAAACAGAGGAAGAAGACACCGCAGGACTTGAAGCGTTTTTGGGAAATCTGGCTGATTGATGCCCGCGCACGTAGCGGGCTTTTTTATAGGTGAAATATGGCTTCGCTGCGTGAGTTAATCATTAAAATTTCGGCAAACTCCAGTTCGTTCCAGACTGAGATTTCCCGCGCCTCACGCATGGGGGCCGATTATTACAAAACTATGGAGCAGGGAAACCGTAAAGCTGAATACGCTACCAGACAGAGCCAGCGAGCACTAGTAGAGCTAAACGGACAATTGTCTACCGTGCGTCAAACAGCGATGGGTATGGCTGGAGCATTTGCGGGGGCCTTTGCAACGGGCAATCTCATTAGCTTAGCCGATCAGTGGACGCAAATTAATGCCCGATTAAAGTTGGCTTCTCAATCGACCGAGGACTTCAAGAATAACCAGGCGGCGTTAATGGTGATCAGCCAGCGCACCGGTACCGCTTTTAATGATAATGCCAACTTATTTGCGCGTTCGTCTGCATCGATGCGTGAGTTCGGTTATTCATCTGCTGACGTGCTGAAGGTCACAGAAGCTGTTTCAACGGGCTTGAAACTTTCTGGTGCTGGCGTAGCGGAGACCAATTCTGTTATTACACAGCTTTCTCAGGCGTTCTCTTCAGGCGTTCTGCGCGGGGAAGAATTTAACTCTGTGAACGAAAACGGCGACCGTGTGATCCGGGCTTTGGCTGCAGGTATGGGTATTGCCCGCAAGGACATGAAGGCGATGGCCGATCAGGGGTTGCTGACATCTGACAAAGTGATCCCTGCGTTAATCAGCCAGCTTGGCACCCTCCAGCAAGAATATGCCTCAATGCCTGGTGTTGTCAGTCGTTCTGTGGTGAAAGTTCAAAACGCCTTTTTGGAATGGGTAGGAGAAGCAAACAAAACCAGCGGGGTAACTGCATCACTATCCGGGGTTTTGGATACGTTATCAGAAAATATCGATAACGTGGCCGTTGCTCTTGGTGCGCTTGTCTCCGTTGGCGCTGCTCGTTATTTTGGTGGTTTGGTCAGCAGTATGGGAACGGCCACCGCCAATATGATGGCGACCTATCGCGCTGAGGTTGCCGTGGCCGCAGCACAGGTTGAAGGGACAAAAACGGCAACAGCCGCCGCCCGTGCAACGTTATACCGTGCGCAGCAGGCAAAGGTCGCTGCGGTAGGGCTTGAACAGCAAATCGTAGCTGAGCGCCAATTAGCCGTTGCACAGAGTCAACTTGCAGCAAGTGTGGGTGCCCGCAGCATTGCGCAGACCCGACTCAATTCAGTGACGTCGCTTGGTGCACGGCTCGGTGGCAGTCTGTTGAGTGTAGTGGGAGGAATTCCTGGTATCGTGCTCGGCGTTGGCGCCGCCTGGATGTACGTCAACGAGAAGAACGAACAGGCGCGTAAAGTGGCCGTCGCCTATGGCGATACCGTTGAGCAGGTGAAAAAGCAAATATCAGGCATGTCGATTGCCGGTCTGCAATCTACCGCTGTCGATGCCAACAATTCAATTACTGCGCAGCGCTCGGAAATAGCAAAAACTGAGCAAGAAATTAGAAAACTAAACAATAGCCTGAAAAACATGCAGGACATTGAGGCTTCGGCGAAGAAGAACCCGCGACTCACTGAGCTAAATACATTTTATTCGTTAGCTGAGGCACAACAGAAAATAGTTGAGATTCAAGGAGAGTTGTCGCAAAAAAATTATGCCCTTGAGCAACAAACTGAAAAGCTGCGTGCTACAGAGGCTTTGCGTACTCAGGCACTGAACGAATCAATTAATAAAACGGTGGCTCTATCCGGGGCAGTGGGTTCGCTTGCTGGTATGTATGCGCAACTAAATCGAGTTACGGGGATGGTCACATCAGCCTCTTTGCCAGCGTTCCCTGGCATGCCGTTACCGAAATTGGACACCAAGCAACAGGACGCCATGACTCGCGCATTGCGCGACCAGCAACTGGCTGGGCTGAAAGGGCTCGACAAAGTTCGCCGGTCGGCCACTTTTGAAGCCGATGATCTACAGCTACCCCCTGGCCATTATGAGGCATATATCGCCGCTAAAGTGGGCGCTGAACAGAAAACGGAGGCACGTACAGCAGCAACCAAAGCGCAACAAAAAGCGGAGCAGGATGCTGCTAGCGCCTCGAAAAAATCCGCCACTGTTACCGGTGAATATCAACAGAAGATCGCCAACCTGAATAAAGAAATTCAGATTGAGCGGGTAAGGATGAATGAGGGAGATGCCGCCGCGTCCTTATTCTCTGCGTCACTGGAGACCGGTAGCAAATGGACGGGTGCTCAACGGGCCGAACTGGAGCGACTCAATAAAACGTTAACAGAGGCAAAGCAGCGCTGGGATGACCACAACGCGGCGATTGCGTCAGACCCTTACCGAGCGGCTGCTGATATTCAGAAAAAGGCGAATGAGCAGTTACAGCGCCAAATCGCCGACGGGGAAATCAAGAGCGCCGAAGAACTCTCCCGCCGTAAGCAGGACATTAATACGGCGTATTTGCAAGCGGTGGCTGAAGCCAATCAGCGTTATGCCGTTTCGGGTACTGCTGAACTGGCTGGTAACGTCGATCCAGTCCAGAACATCGAAAACCAACTTGCAAAGCGCCAGGCGCTGATTGAGAACTATGCTGCCGCCGGTGTGTTGACGGAACAACGTAAAAATCAGTTGATTCTTGCTGCGGAAACTGAAACCAACAAACAGCGCTATGAGGCATCGTTGCAACTTTTCGCCAGCCAGGGCGATATGCAGCGCCTGACGGTTGAATTGTTCCAAAGCACGAAAGAGCGTGCCACAAACATGCTTACCGGTTTGCTAACCAATACGCAAACATGGCAAGAAGCGACGGTAAACCTGTTCTCATCCCTGACTCAATCCATTGTTCAGAACCTGATCGACATGGCCGCACAAGCGCTGGTCACCAGTACCATTATGCAAACTATTACCGGTATTTTTGGTGGTGTTGCGGGTGGGGCTGCTGGTGGTGCCTCAGCGGCAGCCGGAAGCACCGGGGCAATGGGCCTGAGCACAAGCTATATGGCTTATGCGAAAGGGGGCGTCGTTGCCTCTAGCGATCTGAGCCAGTTCAGCGGCCAGGTGGTTAGCAGTCCTACAACGTTTGCTTTTGCGAAAGGCGCGGGACTGATGGGCGAAGCGGGGCCGGAGGCGATCATGCCGTTAACTCGCGCTGCTGATGGTTCGCTGGGTGTTCGGGCTATACGTCCGGGGGCTGATTCTGGCGGTGGCGGTGGAGCACCGATAGTGCATATCACTGTTCATAGCGACGGGCAGACGACTACATCGGCGCCAGCAGGGCTTGAACAGTTTGGCAATGAGATCGGGCAATTTGTCGATCAGCGTTATCGTGCCTTGCGGGATAAAGATCTGGGGCAGAACGGTGTATTCACTCGTGCGATAAAAGGGGGTAGATAATGACGCTGGAAACGTTCACGTATGCTGCCAGGGTAAACCCGACCGGCGATCACTCTTTCCGCGTTCGTGAGGTGCAATTCGGTGATGGGTATAAACAGCAGGTTGGTGACGGGCTGAATGCCGAACTTCAAAGCTGGTCTTTAACGTTTGTAGGTAACTGGCAGCGCATCACCGAGATCAGGAACTTCTTCAAACGGCACGCAGGCTACAAATCGTTTAAATGGACGAGCCCTAATTTCGAACTTGGGCTCTACACCTGCAATAAGTTTCAAGTGACCGCAATGGGCAAAAATGCCCGTAGCGAACCTATGTACCAGCTTGTGGCCACTTTCGACACCGCCTTTAAACCATAGGAAAACCAATGTCTATAAACGCTGATCACCAGGTTCTGGAGCCTGGGAGCAAAGTGCGGCTATTTGTTGTCGATGGCAGTCAGTACAGCGGCCCGGAGCTGTATTTTCATAGCCACCCCATCCCTTTCACCCCGGCAGAACTGGAAGCGGCCGGCACTAACCCCGATAAGCTGCCGGCCAAGTCGATCTGGTGGCAGGGCCAGGAATATAAGCCGTGGCCGGTGGAGATTGAGGGGCTGGAAGTGACGAGCGATGGCACGGCACCGAGTCCTACTTTATCGGTAGGTAACATCGACGGAACGGTAGGCTCAATGTGCCTTGCGTATCAAAACCTGGCGTTGTTCAAGGTCACGATCCGCGATACCTACGCGCATTATCTTGATGCTCGCAATTTTCCAGAGGGTAACCCGGAGGCCGATCCGACGCAGGAAAAGGTTAGCGTGTGGTACATCGATCGCAAGACTGGCGGAGATAACACCGGTATTCAATTTGCACTGTCTTCCCCCGCAGACCTGCAGGGCATCATGATCCCCACACGGCAGATCCACAGCCTTTGCACCTGGTGCATCAGGGGGCAGTATCGCGGCGCATCGTGTGGTTACACCGGAACCCGGTATTTTGATGCTGACGGCAACCCGGTTGACGACCCGGCGAAAGATGTATGTTCGGGCCTGCTGTCCACTGGCTGTGAGCCGCGCTGGGGTAAAGGCAATCTGCTGCCGTTTGGTGGCTTCCCTGGTTCTGCGTTGTTGAAGAGGTAACTATGAGGAAGCACATTATCAGCGCCGTCATGGCGCATGCAGAAGAGGGCTACCCCCGCGAGATTTGCGGCATCGTTGTGCAAAATGGGCGCCGCCAGCAATATCTTCGCTGCCGCAATACAGCCCCGCAGCCCACCGAACAATTTAGCATGCACCCGGAAGACTATGCCGCTGCAGAAGACGCCGGGGAGATCGTTGCTATCGTTCACAGTCACCCGGACGCCACCACGCAACCGAGCCAACTCGACATCGCGCAGTGTGACCTGTCACAACTGCCGTGGGTTATCGCCAGTTGGCCGGAGGGCGATATCAGAACGATTATGCCAACGAAAGGGATTAAGCCGCTGCTGGGCCGCCCGTTCGTGCACGGTATCTGGGATTGCTACGCAATAGTGCGTGATTGGTACCGGCTGGAAAGTGATATCGACCTCCCGAACTTTGAGCGCTCAGATGGTTGGTGGAACCGGGGCGAAAACCTTTACATGCAGCACTATGCTGAAGCGGGATTTATCCCGGCATCCGGCGATCTGCAGGTCGGTGATGTAATCATTATGCAGGTACGTGCCGATGAGCCGAATCACGCAGGGGTATACCTCGGTGATGGGATCATGATCCACCACATGTACGGCCAGCTTAGCCAGCGTGTGCCATATGGTGGATATTGGCAGGATAGGACGATTATCAAACTCCGATACAGGCGACCCGTGTAAGTTCAACGTCGCGTAGGCGAGGCAATACACTACGCCAGTTGGCATCCTCTATTTTATGCGCGTGTGGTTTTATGGTCTGAGTTTCCCGCGCCAGAGTCTGCTTTGCGCGATCCAGCGTTCGTATGTACTCAAAGCCCATAGAGTAAAATGACGGGGCCAGTTGTGAGCGGAGTAACTCAAGGGCCGGATGAGCAGCGGCAATCTGCTCGCGCATGTATTCGGCGGCGCTCCACAGCCAGCACAGGTTGCACAGTTCTTCATCAGTCAGTTCTATAGTGTGCATCTTGATCTCCGGCGCTGGTGGCTGGCTCGCTTTCGACTGGTTGAAGTAGTGATCTTCTAACTTCTCAAAAACCTCCCAAGCCTGATCGGTTTCAAGCATCTTGGCATGGCGGGCCGCGCCGCGTTCTGTCCAGAGGATGAGGGAGCGGGTATGTTTTGCAACAGACCCTCTTAAAGATGGTCTGTTCTTAAATTCTTTTAATTTAACACCTTCTAATTTGAAGTAGTGCTTACCAGCCGTAAATCGATCAGTGTTACGCAGAAAGTTATTTTGGATATGCTTGACGTCTGCGGAATACAGCTGTGCCAGTAACTCTGTGGTAATTACAGCGATTGAATTATAGGTAACTGGAGAAAGGGTTTCGGCTGTGATTTGAATGGCCATGATAGCCTCCTTTTGCTTTTTTCGAATTGCCACTAACGAAGTGGCGCCGGGAGGTTCGAAACGGCGCAAAAGAGACCGCGGACTTATTCCCCTTTCGGGTGTTGTATTCGTCGCCCTCCCGACTCTGATCGGGGTGTGTTCGCACTATGCGTTCACAGAAATATAGGCATAAAAAATCCAACACTGACGGGGTTGGCTCTGTCCGCTTTTGCTAAGGTTTCGACGCCTCGTAGAAAGGAAGATAACGGATAGTGATCTTGCCGTCAAGCGTGTTAAAGTTTTATGCGACTTTTACTGCGAGGATGGGGATATGGCAAACATAAAAGTACACTATGCAAATTTTCCATATACAGAAATCAGCACCAGTTTCGGGGTTTTATCAATAAAAACAGGAGCCTTTCAGTTAAGTGGGGAGTCTGTTACGGGAGATAAGTTTGAGTCCATAGAGATTAGTACTGAGGAAAACGTAAAAAAAATAGGTGGCGCTGTAGGGTGGGGGACTGTTGGGGGCGTTTTGGCTGGCCCTGTTGGAATTTTGGCAGGCGCAATGCTTGGAGGAAATAAAAAGCAAGTTACGTTCATTCTCGGATTAACAGATGACCGCCAGTTAATGGGAACAACTGACGCAAAAGCATATACAGAGCTTGTTGCTGCAAAAATGAAGTTTGACTCATTGAAAACGCCATATATTGATGACGGTTTCGAAGAGTATATACCCGGAGAGGGTGAGCCTACCTTGGATGATTTTGGAAATATGTCTGATGAAGAATTTAATGCTTTCATAAAGAAAGCGAAGAGCGGATAGTTTCTTATATTTTGTGAAAAATAACGCTACCCTCTCCGGAGGGTTTTTTATTGGAGTAAATATGAATATCACAATACACGAATATCGAATGGTCAGACTCTATGGCGTTCTTGGCGCAACATTTGGCCGGGTCCATAAATTGGTTATCTCCACACCGCAAGAAGCCATCAAGGCGTTATCTGTCACCATTCCGGGTTTTGAGCGTTTTTTGCAAACAGCAAAAGAGAGAGGGCTCACTTTCTCGGTGTTTGTCGGGAAAAACAATATCGGCAAGGATGAGCTTGAATTTTCCGGCAGTGACGATATCAGGATCGCGCCAATGATTATCGGAAGTAAAAAAGCGGGGGTTTTTCAGACCATCCTTGGAGCTGTATTAGTCGTTATCGGCGCGATTGGTATGTCCCCGTGGGGGCAAGCATTCGGTGGTGCCGCATGGGGATCGGCAGCCTTACAAGCAGGTGCAGCCATGATGATCGGCGGCGTCATACAAATGCTATCGCCAATGCAAGGCGGCTTAGCGCGACGTGAAAGCCCAGATAATAAGCCAAGCTACGCCTTCGGCGGGCCGGTAAACACTATCGCCCAGGGTAACCCGGTGCCGATTTTGTACGGAAAACGCCGTATCGGCGGGGCCATCATTTCAGCGGGCATCTATGCCGAAGACCAGCAGTAAATAAACATTATTCCCGAATGACCAGCTGCGGCTGGTTTTTTTACGCCTGGAGAAAAGCAATGGCAGCAATAGAAGGACGCAAAGGCGGCAGCAGTAGCCCCAGTACGCCTACAGAATCCCCCGACTCTCTGCAATCTACCTCTTATGCCAAAATCCTGCTCGCCATTGCTGAGGGGAGATAGCTGGCGGCTTGGATGGCACCAACATTTTTCTCGATGGTACGCCGATCATTGGCCCTGATGGCTCAGAGAATTTTCCCGGCGTGAAGTGGGAATTTCGGTCGGGTACACCCGATCAAGACTATATCCCCGGTATGCCGGATGTTGAGAATGAAATCACTATTGGCACCGAACTCACCGGCGCTAGCCCCTGGGTTCGTTCGCTGACCAATACCCAGCTTTCCGCCGTGCGCGTGCGTTTTTCTTGGCAGCAGCTTCAGCAGCAACAAGATAACGGTGATGTTGTTGGCTACCGCATCGAATACGCGATCGACGTTGTGACCGATGGCGGTGCTTATGTTGAAGTGTTGCGCACAGCTGTAGACGGCAAAACTACGACAAAATATGAGCGTAGCCACCGCATTGACCTACCTGCTGCTTTAACGGGGTGGCAGATCCGTGTACGGCGGATCACACCGAACAGCGCAAGCAACCGGGTAGCAGATAAAATGGTTATCGAGTCGATTACAGAGCTGATCGACGTAAAACTTCGCTATCCAGAAACCGCACTGCTGTTTGTGGAGTTTAATGCGAAACAGTTCCAAAATATCCCTCAAGTGTCTTGTGAACCGAAGGGTAGCGTTATCCGTATCCCCACGACTTACGATCCGGTTAACCGTACCTATAACGGCACATGGGACGGCAGATTTAAATGGGCCTGGACGAACAACCCAGCATGGGTATTTTACGATCTGCTTATCAACGATCGATACAGCATCGGCAGCAGGGTAAAAGCTGAAAATCTGGCGCTCACTAAGTGGGATTTGTATGCAATCGCTCAATATTGCGATCAGCTTGTGCCGGATGGGCGCGGTGGTAGCGGTACAGAGCCGCGTTTCTTGTGTGACGCCTACATCCAGTCCCAAGAGGAAGCCTGGACGGTACTGCGCGACTTCGCGAACATTTTTCGCGGCATGACGTACTGGGCCAACAACAGCATGAACGCGCTGGCTGATATGCCCCGGGATGTTGATTACATCTACACCCGCGCCAACGTTAAAGATGGGCTGTTTACGGACAGTAGCGCTAGTGAGAAGACGCATTATAGCGTTGCGATGGTGAGCTGGAGCGACCCGGAAAACGGCTACCAGGACTCTGTAGAGCCAGTGTTTGATAACAACCTGATCCGCCGTTACAACGTCAAGCAGGCTGACTTAACAGCCATCGGCTGCACCCGACAAACCGAAGCCATCAGGCGCGGCAAGTGGCTGCTGTTGACCAACGACAAAGACCGGGTGATCTCCTTCACCGTGGGGATGGATGGCAATATCCCGCTGCCGGGTTGGATCATCGGCGTGGCAGATGAGGCAATGGCGGGACGTCCGCTTGGTGGCCGTATCAGTTCTGTCTCTGGCCGTAATATCACGCTGGATCGCGTTTCCTCGGCTAAAGTCGGTGAACGTCTGATCGTTAACCTGCCAAGTGGCAAATCGCAGGCCCGGACAATCAGCGCGGTCAGCGGCAAAGTGGTAACGGTATCGACAAACTACAGTGAAGTGCCAGCGCCGGAATCTGTCTGGGCGGTCGATGCTACCGATCTCGCTATTCAGCAATTCCGTGTTACGGGCATCACAGAGAACGAAGACAGCATATCGTTTGATATCACCGCCATCGAGCACGATCCAGATAAGTACGCTCGTATCGATACCGGCGCCCGCATCGAAGACCGGCCGATCAGCGTTATTCCGCCAGGCGTCCAGGCACCGCCTAAAAACGTCCAAATCCGCGAAAACTCCGCGACGATTCAAGGTATGGCCGTTGCCACTCTCTATGTGACGTATGATCGCGCCGAGAACGCGATCGCATACGAAACGGAATGGCGCCGTGATAACGGTAACTGGATACCAGGCCCGCGAGTGTCAACGCTGGGTTTCGAAGTGCAGGGCATCTATGCCGGCCGCTATCAGGCCCGCGTGCGGGCGATAAATCCGGCCGAAATTTCGAGCGTGTGGGCCTACGCGCCGGAGCAGCAGCTCTACGGGAAAATTGGTGACCCGCCAGCGCTGGTGAGTTTCACGACGGAAAGCCAAGTGTTTGGCATCGTGCTGAATTGGGCGTTCCCGCCTGGCGCCGAAGATACCCAGAGGACGGAAATCTGGTATAGCCCTAACTCGAACGGTAGCGCCGCGATGCATCTCGGTGATTACGCCTACCCGCAGCGTAGCCACACAATGACAGGACTCGCCGCCGGCGTTAACTTTTGGTTTCAGGCTCGCCTTGTCGATCGCCTGGGCAACGCTGGGCCGTGGGCCGCGTGGGTGCAAGGCACATCGAGTAACCAGGCTGACGAGATTTTAGATTATCTAACGGGCCAGATTACTCAAACTCAGCTCGGCCAAGAACTGCTGGGGCCGATCGAGGATGCAAGCCAGCTAAAAGACATGTGGGCGGTTAAAGTCGGCAAAACACAAGACGGTAAGATGTATACGGCCGGGATCGGCGTTGGTGTAGAGAATACCCCGGAGGGCATGCAGAGCCAGGTTTTATTTCTTGCTGATAGATTTGCGTTCTTGAACATGACAAATGGAGTTGTATCAACGCCTTTTGCTATAGATGGCGGACAAACATTCATTGATTCTGCTTACATCAAAGATGGCACAATTACCAACGCTAAAATTGGCGACTATATTCAGTCCAATAATTACAGCTGGGAGCAGAAAACTGGCTGGTCGATTGAAAAAAATGGAGGTGCTGTATTTAATAGCGTAATTGTTCGCGGGCATATTGAGGCTACCAGCGGATCCTTTGCAGGGGATATTAGTGCTGCAAGTGGGGACTTTTCTGGAACTGTTCGTGCGAACAAAATTATTGGGGATGTTGTTTCTGTTACTCTCGGAAGTGCAAGCAACTCCAGTCAGGGCATTAACTTTTTTAACAAGAAGCTTATTGAACAAATGCCATTTGACCGTTATTTCATTTACGGTCCAATTAACATTAGTTTATATAAGCCTGGTAACTCAGGATCGGGAGGTATGGTAATAAATGTTTACAGGGATGGTGAGATAGTAGGTGCTCAAGGGTTTGATATGAGTACATCAAGCACATCAGGTTCACGCTCGGCAACATGCACGCTTTTTTCGCCCCCGTACTTATCCCTGCAAACACAACACCGCAAATGAGAGTTGAGTTCGTTAGCAGTGGCATGAGCGGGACTACATATAACACTAGCGGAATCGCTATGGTTTTCAATGCCTCTGGTAGATGGCAATAAAATAAGGGAATAGATGATGAGGTATTTAGTCATTGCTTTAGTTTTAACTATTGTTGGTTGTAGTTCAGTGGAGCATAAAAGGACGCCTTTTTGCTATGAGTTGTGGGTTGGTGAAGCTCAGCCAGGTAAAAATTGCATCGGTTCGGGTGGCCATCAGTAAAAAGGCATAAGTACTAGTCATAACCCGCTTCGGCGGGTTTTTTATTTGGAGAGTAAAAATATGGCAGTAATAAGTGGTGTATTAAAAGGCCCCATTGGCGATGCTCGAGTCGGTGTAGTAATTGAATTACGTGCTGTTAGAACCTCTACAACCGTTGTAATCCAGGCTCGCTCGCAGGCCATTACTGACGCCACAGGGCGTTACTCGCTGAGTGTTGAACCAGGTCAGTATGATGTAATGATTACTGCCAGTGGCCGTACTCCGGAGCGCGTGGGCGGCATTCAGGTAATGCTTAACTCGCAGCCAGGCACACTAAATGATTTCCTCACAATCCCTGGCGAGGCTGACTTAAATCCGGCTATTGTAGAAACTGTAGATCGTATGCGTGCCGAGGCCGCAGCCAGCGCAGCATCGGCAAAAGAGAGCGAGAATAACTCTGTCGCAGCAATGACAAACGCGCTCAGCAAAGTAACGACAGCAGAGCAAACTGTAGCCAGCCCAGTGAAGTTTAATAACGGAACAACGTCGCTCGGTGATAGTGTTCTACAGTCAAAGACCCCCGGCGCTAATGTTATTATCAGGTTTAAGGATAATGATGCAGTTGAACAGGGAGCACTTTATAACACTGTTGCTACTGGACAAATGACGCTTAGGTGGGCAGGTACAGCATACAGTGCATTATTTAAACCTGATGGCACAGTAACGTTTCCATCAACTGTATATTCTGGTACAGCACGATTATTATCTGAGGCCACACAGTTAGGGACGCAGGATTTAAATACTGTTGTCGATGAGAAAAGATATTTCCAGAACTCGACCACAAACGCGACCCTTGCAAGAAATTATCCAGTAGCCCTGGCTGGTGTATTGGAGGTTATCAACTCTCACGCTCAAGCAAGCGGAAGAACTGGTGTTACGCAAAATTATTACGTGTGGAATGTTGTTGGTTATTATTACACTCGTACATATTTTGCTCTAACGGATACGTGGAGTGAATGGGACATTTATGAAGCGAGAACCAAAAGTGATGCGCGTTATCTACAAATTGGAGCCTATGGACTTGGTGCTGATTTTCGGCCATCGTTAACGGGATATACATTAGCATCCGATTATCGAATTAACGGTGCATTTTACGCTAATATCTCAGCGATGACCGATACATTTGATGCAGCGAATAATCATGTTCTAAACGTGTTCGGGTATTCAAATCGCACTTACGGTTTTCAGATTGCATTTCCGTTTGGCGCAGACAAAATGGCATTCCGGCGCATTCAGAATAACGCATCTGGAGCATGGAAAGAAGTTTGGCATAACGGAAACACAACAGTAGACGCCAACGGTTTCCTCAAGAAAGCCAGCCCTATTGTTAAGTTGTTCAGCGATGGCACGAGTGAACTCAATGAACAAAGCCAGGGAGTTAGTACCGAACGCATAGAAGAGGGGGTTTATCGTGTGTCCGGCACACTTGGCTTTAACTCTGATGCTGGGTGGGGCGGAGCAGATGGCGGTATTGAGATACCAATTGATCGCAATAAATTACCGTTGGTATGGGTTGATTACGAGGTCGAAGCCACCGGCGACCTGCTGATCAAGACCTATCATCGCGTTAACTCCACCGCTCCGAAATTCGCGCAGAACGTGAAAGTCGGTTACAAAGAAGGCACCCCGATCGATATTCCCGATGGCCGGTGGATTGATCTGCGTGTCGAAATGCCTGCAGGTGATGATCCGGTTGAAGAGCCAGCCATTGATGAGCCTGTGGAACCTGAGCAACAAACAGAAGATGAATTTAAGCCAGAGCCGGAAGATGTGGGAAACGGGGAGGAACCGTCACAGGGTGAAACAATTGTACCTGCTGAAGAGCCAAAAGAGTAACTACAGAGCCGGGAGAGACCCCGGCTAAACTTTCTTTCCTTATCGATCAGACTCATATCATTCACTGAGTAAATCAATCTTCACACTCCGATACCTCACAATTATACTGTATTTATGTACAGTTATTTTGTTGTGTGAGGTTTCTATGAGCCGTAAAGATTCTGGTTATGACATTGTGTACAGGGGGAGTTGAGGGATTACATACCACCTGGTCGGTTAGTATTTTTTCAACGGCTGAGGGAGTATGGCGGCGGTTACTGGCTTGGGAGAGCATACGACAATGCTTTCATCTTTGAGATAGAAAGACCAGTGTCATTGCGTGAAGGAATCGACTACATACTTAATCTTTTTCATCAACAGAGGATGGAGGAATGTCCTGATGAGATCGATGCTAACTACACGTTGTTTTGATTATCAACGCCGCGAAAAGGGCTTTTCCGTCGAGAGTTTTACCATGGTTTTACCATTATTTTACCATGTTAAAATTCCAGACATAAAAAAACCAACCGTAACAGGTTGGTTTCTCTATATAATTTTGGTCGGCATGAGAGGATTCGAACCTCCGACCCCCGACACCCCATGACGGTGCGCTACCAGGCTGCGCTACATGCCGACGCAGTGAAAACCATACTACCGTTTCCGGGCGTAAATTCAAGCTGGTGTCTAACTGATTGCTTTAGATTTAAGCAGTTAGTTGGCAATAAAGCGCTTAACATCGGTCAACACCTGCAACAGCAGCGCTAACTGCGGTTTTTCGTCCTTTAATTCATTATCGTGCTGATCATAGGCACGGTAAGTCCCATTTCCATCCAATATCAGCGTCTGTGTTGGCGTGGTAATTACCAACTGGCTGCCATTACCGGTAGCGACCCAGTTATTTTTACGCTGGGCGGCAAACAGGTCTTCCCCCTGCGAATAATCATTGGCGGTTGTTTTCACATGCAACAGGCGTTGCATCAGAGTCCGCATCACGTCATTGTGATTGGTCAGCTTATTGATAGTCTGCGCTGGCGTGCCCGGCCAGTGGATCACCAAAGGCACCTGCAATTGGCTGCGGTTGAAGCTGTTACCCGCCCCCAGTTCCCTTTATCGGTATCGTTGAACTCCACCCCGTGCTCGGCGGTGATGATTACCACGGTTTTGTCCAGCATGCCTTTTTCTTCCAGGGTTGCCAGCACCTGGGCAATCTGGGTGTCGACATCTTTTGCACCAGCACGATAGCGCTGGATGAAAGCGTCCGATGACAGGTTTTTCCCACCCTGGATCTCACTACCGCTGAAATTAATATAAGAGAACCAAGGCTTATCCTTGTTCTGATTGGCCAGCCAGCTTTGCCATTGATGCGTGGTTGCTGCGTCACTCTGCACCAAGGGTTTAGGTGGCAGAGAGAAGTCAGTCAATAACGCCTGGCGGTAAAGGCTGGCATTGAAGCCGTCAGAAGAAAACAGGCCGAACTGATAGCCTTGATCGCTTAGCGCACTGATCAACGCTGAAGGCTTGCGGCCCGCCAGAATACCGTCCAGATAGGTCGGGGAAATACCGTAGAACAGGCCAAACAGGCCGGTATCTGCATGGTTGCCAGAACTGTAATGGTCGTTGAAGCGTATATTTTCCTGCGCAAAGCGGGTAAGGGCAGGCATATCTTGCGTGACATCCGCAGTGCGGATGCCGTTAACCACAATCATCAGCAGGTTATAACCACTGCCCTTATCGCTGTAGTTGAGTCGATTTAGCGGGTATTCGACCGCTGCGGCCGCCGGGTTGCCTTGCTGCATAAGGCGACGTTCATATTCTTGTGGATCGAGCAGGCCATGCTTTTCCAGGAACTTACGTGCGGTCATCGGGTAAGAGAGTGGAAGGTTGGCACGCTGCATGGTGATCGGACGATAGAAATTGGCATCCGCCCAGATGTAAATCAGGTGCGAAGCGAAGAACGAGCAGATAAACAGCACCGCCAGCGGCTTGCCAAAGCTGCGTCGGTTGAGGCTGCGTAGTTTCTGCCAACTCCAGGTGGCAAACAGCATCTCCACCAGGAAGATCACCGGTACGCTGATAAACATCAATTGCCAATCGCGAGCCAGCTCACTCTGGTCCGGGTTGACTACCAGTTCCCAGACTACCGGGTTAAGGTGCAGGTGGAAGCGGGTAAAGACTTCGCTATCTACCAGCAGCAGCGTCAGCCCGGTGGTGGCCAGCGCCGCAGAAATAAATCGCAGCAGGCGCTGCGACATCACCACAAAGGTGAGCGGGAAGATGATCAGCAGATAGGCGGCAAACACGATAAAGCTGAATTGCCCTACCAGGCTGACTAACGCATAGACGCGCCCCAGCAATGAGGACGGCCAATCGGCAACAAAGAGGTAGCGGCTGCCCAACCCGATACTGAGCAGAATATTAAATAAGGCGAACCAGTGCCCCCAACTGATCATCTGGGAGACTTTTTCACGATAACGCTGACGGTTTGTCACCATAAATAATTATTAATGCGCTTTATCTTCACGGATAGAAGCCTGCAAGGCTTCAGCAAACGATCTGGCCAGAGACTTCCGCTGAGCAGGAGCAATACTGGTGTTGATCAAATTGGTTACCATGTTACCCAGCACCATCAAAGAAAGATCGGTGGGAGTATGGTGCT
Source organism: Serratia sp. L9 (assembly GCF_050632285.1). NCBI lineage: Bacteria > Pseudomonadati > Pseudomonadota > Gammaproteobacteria > Enterobacterales > Yersiniaceae > Serratia > Serratia sp. L9. The sequence continues at coordinate 3,113,120 of NZ_CP192591.1, forward strand.
TTTCTAAAACATTGACCAGCTCAGAGAGCAGTTGTTCAACGTGTTCGTCACTGTAACGAGATGATTGTGGCATAAAGATTGTGCTCAAAGCCCGACAAAGTCCCATATCTTACCGTATAGAGCCGTGATTTTCCGCTCTTTTATAGTGCGAAGATCGTTAAGGAATGGATTAATTGATTGAGCCATTGCCGCTTCAGTGCTTGAATACGCGCTCAAAGAACAGGAGGATTTATCATGAGTCTGGATATCCAGCAGATTGCACTGCACCAGTTGGTAAAACGCGATGAGCAGACGCTGGAGGTGGTGTTGCGCGATTCCCTTCTTCCCACCAATACGGCGGTGGAAGATATGATGGCGGAACTGCATCGCGTTTACAGCGCCAAGAGCAAAGCTTACGGCCTGTTCAACGAACAGAGCGAATTGGCGGATGCGTTACGCAGCTGCCGCAAAGGGGATGAAGATTTCCTGGCGTTCAGCCGTGCGGCTACTGGCCGTTTGCGTGATGAGCTGGCCAAGTACCCGTTTGCCGAAGGCGGCGTGGTGTTGTTTGGCCAATACCGTTACCTGTCGGCGGAATATTTGCTGATTGCGGTGTTGAACAGTTGCAACAGTATGCGCGTTAATGAAGAGCTGGATATCAGCACCACGCACTATCTGGATATCAACCACGCGGACATTGTGGCGCGTATCGATTTGACCGAATGGGAAACCAACCCGGATTCCACCCGCTACCTGACATTCCTCAAAGGGCGGGTAGGGCGTAAGGTTTCCGACTTCTTTATGGATTTCCTGGCGGCGGCAGAGGGGCTGGATACCAAGGCACAAAACCGTGGTTTGCTGCAGGCAGTAGATGATTACTGTACGGATGCGCAGTTGGATAAAAACCAACGCCAATCGGTTCGCCAGCAGGTTTACAGCTACTGTAATGAGCAATTGCAGGCTGGGGAAGAGATAGAGCTGCAAGAACTGTCGAAAGAGATAGCCCCTGTGGGCGAGAAGGATTTCCTGCAGTTTTCCAGTGAACAGAATTATCAACTGGAAGATAGTTTCCCGGCGGATCGCGGGACGTTACGCCAACTGACCAAATTTGCTGGTAGCGGCGGCGGTATCAGCCTGAACTTTGACGCGATGCTGTTGGGGGAGCGGATTTTCTGGGATCCGGCCACCGATACGCTGACTATCCGCGGCACACCACCGAACCTGCGCGATCAGTTGCAACGCCGTTCAAACGGTGGCAAATAGGCCGGATCGCAGCCAATAAAAAACGCCGCAATTGCGGCGTTTTCTACTTCGGCGTCCCGAAATCGATAGCGTTGCGATTAAGCGCGAACGAAGTCGATGTGAGCCAGTTTTGGCTTGAACGGGTGACGCTGTACAGCCTGAACCTTAACTTTGGTTTCTTTACCGTCGATAACCAGAGTTACTGCTTCGCTGTAGAATTCTGGTTTAGCTTCCATGTTCTTTACAGAATCATGGTCTAATTCGATGGAAATTGCAGCTTCTTTGCCACCGTAAACGATAGCGGGGAATTTGTTTGCTGCACGCAGGCGGCGGCTCGCACCCTTACCCTGGTCTTTACGTACTTGTACGTTGATAGTGAACATTGTTTTTTCTCTAAAAAGAAAATTTACCCTGCTACAGGCGACCCAGTAACAGGCTCGGTAACGTGCTTCCACACCGGGAGAACCCAGGTAAAGCGGGCGGCATTTTAACGGAAAGCCGCGCCATGGGCAATGAAAACCTGCCCTGTGCCGCTAATAGAGCTCATTGGCTCGGCGGAAGCGGCCCTGATAATCAAATACTTTTTCACGCACCTGCCAAAACTGACCGCGTTTGCGCGCGACGACAAAGTCTGGATGGCGCAGCAGCGGTTGCTGAGCCAATATATCCGCGGCATTTTGCCAACTGAAAGGCACACCGGGCGCGCGCTGGTGCGGGCGCACGAATAGCATCTCGAAGGCTTTACGCTGCGCCGGAGTGTGCAGGCGAAAACGCTCGCTGGTGCTGGTGCCGTCTTCGTCATAATAGGTGGCCTTCAGCCATTCCCCTTTATCATCCCGCCCGCTTTGCAGCTCCATTCCTCCACAGCGTAATACCAGCGCGTCTTTCAGCTTCAGCGCAGCCTTCAGCATATCGTCCGGGTCGACCAGCACTTCCTGGCACTGATGGCAGCGGCGTGCCGCAATGTCGTTTTCTGCGCCGCAGTGTGGGCAACTCTTGAAGCGGAAACGATAGTCACATTGTTCACGATTTCCCTCGTCGTCCTCCAGCCATCCCTGACAGCGCCGGCCATAGTGCTCGATTATTTCGCCACTCTCGGTACATTTCCCCCAAAACAGGTTGGCGAAGCCGCAGCCAGGGCAAAATACCTGCACCGGCTGGCTGTCCGCATGGGGCTTACTGGTACCAACCTCCGGCGTGAACAGATCGTGGGGGTTCCCGGCGTAATCAAGGATCAGGCAATCTTCTTTGCCCGGTGCCAGCCGCAGGCCACGCCCGACTATCTGTTGGTACAGGCTGACAGATTCGGTTGGCCGCAAAATGGCAATCAGATCGACATGAGGCGCATCAAAACCGGTGGTCAGTACCGCAACGTTGACCAGATAGCGCAACTGCTGCTGTTTGAAGGCCTCGATCAGGGCATCGCGTTCGGCTGGGGGTGTTTCAGCACTGACCAACGCCGCTTCCCCGCCTGGCAACAAACCGTGGACTTCGCGTGCATGTTCTACCGTCGAGGCAAAAATCATCACGCCTTTGCGGGTTTGTGCGTATTCCACAATTTGGCTGATGATATGTGGCGTGATGCGGTTTTGTTTTTTAGCTCTCGATCAAGGTCGACTTCGCTGAACAGGCCATTGCTTCTGGCTTGCAACCGGCTGAAATCGTACTGCACGATCGGCATATCCAATCGCTCCGGCGGCACCAGGAACCCATGCTTGATCATGTAACGCAGTGGCAGTTCATAAATACAGTCTCTGAACAAGCTGCTGCCGTCGCCCCGCGTTATGCCATGATAGTGGTATTGATAAATCCAGCCCTTGCCCAGACGATAAGGTGTGGCAGTCAGGCCGAGCAGACGCAGTTGCGGGTTGGTTTTTTGCAGATGCTGGATAATTTGCTGGTATTGGCTGTCATCGTCGTCGCTGATGCGGTGACATTCGTCAATAATCAACAGCGAAAAAGCGCCGTCAAACAGCGGCAGATTGCGGGCCACCGATTGCACGCTGCCGAAAACCACTTTGCCAGCGCTGTCTTTCTGCTGCAAACCGGCGGCGAATATGTCGGCTTCCAGGCCATACGCGCAGTATTTGCTGTGATTTTGTGCCACCAGCTCCTTAACGTGGGCCAGCACCAACACCCGGCCACGGGCGCGCTTAGCCAGTTCGGCAATCACCAGGCTTTTGCCTGCGCCGGTTGGCAGCACAATCAATGCCGGTTCAGGATGCCGGCGGAAGTGTTTGATGGTGGCGTCAACCGCCTCCAACTGATAGGGGCGCAGGGTAAAAGCCATCGGTTATCGCCGTTCACTGTCGTGGGCCATCAGGAGTTTATTTTGCCACATAAGAACCCACAAAATTAATGACATTTTGCTCCCCAGACGGCGGAAAAATTTCTATTATTATGCCCTCTAGGCGTACGCAGTGCGAGATGCATGGAAATTGATCCTGTCATGGCGTCGTTTACGCCGTTATACTGGGCCGTTTCCCCACGCAATTTTCTTCTCCGAGCCGGCTCATTTGCACCTGGTGCAAGGGCGGGACGTCATATTCAGCAATACGATCAATGCGATCTTAACAATCACAGGCAAAGCAGATTCAATGCGACTGGACAAGTTTTTATCTCAGCAGTTAGGTATCAGCCGTGCGCTGGTAGCGCGTGAACTCCGTGCAAAACGCGTCACCGTAGACGGTGAAGTGGTGAAGAGCGGGGCGGTTAAACTGACTCCGCAGCAGGAAGTGGCGTTTGATGGCAACGTTTTGTCTCAACTGAACGGGCCACGTTATTTCATGCTTAATAAACCGCAGGGTTACGTGTGCTCTACCGACGATCCGGATCATCCAACGGTGCTCTATTTCCTGGATGAGCCCGTGGCTTACAAGCTACACGCAGCAGGCCGCCTGGATATTGATACTACCGGCCTGGTACTGATGACGGATGACGGTCAGTGGTCGCACCGTATTACCTCTCCGAAACATCATTGTGAGAAAACCTATCTGGTGACGCTGGAACATCCGTTGGCAGCCGATACGGCGCAACAGTTTGAGCAAGGTGTGCAGTTGCATAACGAGAAAGACCTGACCAAAGCAGCCCGATTGGAAAAGATTGAGGATAACCTGGTGCGTCTGACCATCAGTGAAGGCCGTTACCATCAGGTGAAGCGGATGTTTGCCGCCGTCGGTAACCGGGTCGTCGAATTACACCGCGAACGCATCGGCGCCATTGTGATGGATGATGATTTGGCACCGGGTGAATACCGCCCGCTGACCGAAGAAGAAATTGCCAGCGTGGGCGCTCCGCACCTGCAAGATTGATTTTTCGGCTGACCAAGGAGTCGTTGAAAGTGCAACAGAACCGGACTTCTCACCTCGGTTTAATCTTTATTCTGGGCCTGCTTTCCATGTTGATGCCATTGGCTATCGACATGTATCTGCCCAGCATGCCGATTATCGCTCAAGAATTTGGCGTTGAGTCTGGCCGTGTACAAATGACGCTCAGTGCTTATGTGCTGGGTTTTGCTTTAGGCCAGTTGTTCTATGGGCCGATGTCAGACAGCATTGGCCGCAAGCCGGTGATCCTGTGGGGGACGCTGATTTTTGCCATCGCTGGCGGGGCCTGTGCCATGGCCCAGTCCGTTGAGCAGCTAATCAACCTGCGCTTCCTGCATGGCCTTTCTGCGGCGGCTGCCAGCGTGGTGATTAACGCCCTGATGCGCGACATGTTCACCAAGGACGAGTTCTCACGCATGATGTCGTTCGTGATCCTGGTGATGACCATTGCGCCGCTGTTGGCTCCGATGATCGGTGGGGCGCTGCTGCTGTGGTTCAGCTGGCATGCCATATTTTGGACGATGGGGGTAGCTGCACTGTTTGGCTCGGTGCTGGTGGCGTTCTTTATCAAGGAGACATTACCTAAAGAGCGGCGGCAGAAATTCCATCTGCGCACCACGCTGGGGAACTTCGGTTCGTTGTTTCGCCACAAGCGCGTATTGAGTTACATGCTGGCCAGTGCCTTCTCGTTTGCCGGCATGTTCTCGTTCCTCAGCGCCGGGCCCTTTGTCTATATCGAACTGAATAACGTTTCGCCGCAACATTTTGGCTATTACTTTGCGCTGAACATCGTATTCCTGTTCCTGACAACCTTGTTCAATAGTCGTAATGTTCGCAGGCTCGGGGCGGTTAAAATGTTCCGCATCGGGCTGTTTGTGCAGTTGACGATGAGCCTGTGGCTGTTAACCGTTACGGCCAGCGGCCTGGGATTTTGGGCATTGGTGCTGGGGGTCGCGGTTTATCTCGGTTGCATAGCCATGATCTCTTCTAACGCGATGGCGGTTATTCTTGATGATTTCCCACATATGGCGGGGACCGCTTCTTCACTGGCCGGGACGCTGCGCTTTAGCATTGGTGCGTTGGTTGGGGCGATACTTTCCCTGGCTCCGGGCAAAAGCGCGTGGCCGATGGTCGCTTCCATGGCGCTGTGCAGCCTTATCGCGGTGTTGTTTTACGTCTATGCCAGCCGGTCACACCCCAATCCTGCCTGATATCTGAACGCTTATCAGTGATGCCGCTAGCCAGTTCCCTGTGGGGCAGGTGCGGCATTTGTGCATCATTAAAAACCTCTTCCCAGGCTGACAATATTCAGTTCATTACTGAATAACGGCTAGCTGACAAGATGTTGGGCATAACCATCTGTAGTTTTTTTGTTAAAAATACCTGATATTCCAAGGAGGTAGCACAAGGTGCAACCTGCATGTGGATAAGCGGTTTTCTTTGTGCCTGATTGGGTTTATATTGTTTTTTATCATGCGCTTATTAAGTTACCCTGTACGGCGTGTCTGGCTTAATTGTTTCGACCATGTAAAAATATAGCGTTTGTAAAGTAACTGCATTGCAAGAAAAAAAGTTGAGATTGAGAGCGGAAAGGGTTACATATAACGCAAAAATGAGAGCTGAGTCGCAAAATGCTGTAAGAGAAACTTTTACGGTGAGCAAAAAATCAGTGATATCAGCGATCGTAGGATTTGGTTAATTATTTGTTGTAAACTTTACATTTAAATAACGTTTATCGGCAGCAAAGTCGGATTAGAACGGCTATAACTAACCTAGTCCTGTGATGTAAAAAAGTGTTTCACCTTTTCATACTAGGGATTTCATGTGGATACTATCCAGCTTTCGGTAGTGCACCGCTTACCGCAAAGTTATCGTTGGCTATCAGGTTTTACCGGCGTCAAGGTTGAACCGATTCCGCTTAGCGGCATAGACGAGGATAACAATCTGATTGGCTTGAAGCTGCTCAGTCATGACGGGCATGATGCCTGGCGGGTAATGCAACAACTCAACCAGTCTCTGCAAGAGATCCAGGTTGATTGTGCTGTGGTTGAATGGGAAGGCGAGCCTTGCATGTTCGTTCATCGTTGCGATGAAAGCGCCACCATGTGCCGGTTAAAAAACGTCGGCGCGGCGATTGCTGAAAAATTCAGCGCCCAATACCCCTTCTGAACCAAGCCGTTAATCAACCAACTGCAATAACTGCTGCGTATAGGCAGCAGAGGGCGCATTGAAAATGGTCTTGCAGTCACCCTGTTCCACGACCTCGCCCTGGCGCAGGACAATCACCTGATGGCAGAGCGATCGCACGACCTGCAGGTCGTGGCTGATAAACAAGTAAGCCAGATGGTGCCGTTGCTGTAATGACTTCAGCAGCGTTAAAATCTGCGCCTGTACCGATTTATCCAATGACGACGTCGGCTCATCGAGGATCAGCAGTTGCGGCTGCAGGATCAGCGCACGCGCGATAGCGATCCGCTGCCGCTGCCCACCGGAAAACTCCGTGGGATAACGATGACGCAACGCTGGGTCTAAACCCACTTCCTGCAAGGCCTCAATCACCCGTTGTTCACGTTGTTCGACGCTCAGTTGCTGATGCACCTCTAAACCTTCGGCGATAATTTGCAGCACATTCAGCCGTGGGTTCAGCGCTGAGTAGGGATCCTGGAAAACAATCTGCATGCGGCTACGGTAAGGTAACATTTGCTGGTTACTAAATTGATGCAGCGGTTGGCCGTTAAACCAGATCGCGCCTTTGGAGCTTAGCAAACGCAGTAACGCCAGGCCGGTGGTACTTTTACCCGAGCCAGATTCACCAACCAAACCCACGCTCTCTCCCGGTCTCAGCTCAAAGCTCAGGTTCTTCAGCGCGAAGTTCTGATCGACAATACGCCGCAGCAGGCCGCGTTTGATCGGGAAGCTCACCTGCAAGTTCTCTACCTTCAGCAACGGCAAGGTAGCTCCTGGCCCCTCGCTGGCCGGTAGGGGCAAAGGCTCACCCACATCCTCTGCGGCCAACAGCTGGCGGGTATAGGCATGTTGAGGGGCACTGAACAGCCCTGCGCGGCTGTTTTGCTCGACACACAGGCCCTGGCGCATGACCGCCACGTTATCGGCCAGGCGACGCACGATATTCAGGTTATGGGTTATAAACAATAACCCCATCCCCAACTCCTGTTTCAGCTCCTTCAGCAACATCAGGATCTGTGCCTGAATGGTGACGTCGAGCGCCGTAGTGGGCTCGTCGGCAATCAGCAGTTTAGGGTTGGTCAGCACCGCCATGGCGATCATTACGCGCTGGCGCTCCCCGCCGGATAACTGATGGGGAAAATCCTTTAGCCGCCCTTTGGCGTTACGAATACCCACGCGATCGAGGTACTGAATGATTTCGGCCCGGGCATCGTCACGGCGCATGCCCCGATGCAATATCAGGACTTCGGCCAGTTGCTTCTCAATGGTATGCAGCGGGTTTAGCGACACCATCGGTTCCTGAAAAATCATCGAGATCTGGTTGCCACGCACTTTACGCAGTTCGGCTTCCGGCGCGTGCAGCAGGGAGTTGCCGTTAAACAGAATATCCCCACCGGGGTAAACCACTGGGGGTGAAGGCAGCAAGCGCAGCACGGAAAGGGCGGTGACGCTTTTACCTGAACCGGATTCCCCCACCAATGCGAGCGTCTCACCTTGTTCAACCTGCAGTGAAACGCCGTTAACCACCTGGTTTAAAGCCCCGGCTTGACGGAAAGCGATGCTGAGATCTTTAATAGCGAGCAGCGGAGTGGTCATATTAATGCGCCTTGCTGGGGTCGAAGGCGTCGCGAACCGCTTCGCCGATAAAGATTAACAGTGAGAGCAACACCGCCAGCACCAGGAAAGCGGTGATACCCAGCCACGGCGCTTGCAGGTTGTTTTTACCCTGTAACAACAACTCACCCAATGAAGGTGAACCTATCGGCAAGCCAAAACCGAGGAAATCCAGGGATGTGAGCGTGGTGATAGAGCCGCACAGAATAAACGGCAGAAAGGTCAGGGTCGCCACCATGGCATTAGGCAGCATATGGCGGTACATAATCACACGATCGGGTACGCCCATGGCCCGGGCTGCTCGAATATAATCATAATTGCGGGTACGCAGGAACTCGGCTCGTACCACGCCCACCAGACTCATCCAGCCAAACAGAATGGTGATGGCCAGTAACCACCAAAAGTTGGGTTGCACAATGCTGGAAAGTAAAATGATTAAAAACAGCGTCGGCATGCCCGACCACACCTCAATCAGCCGCTGCCCCCAGAGGTCAAACCTGCCGCCGTAATAGCCCTGCGTCGCCCCGGCGCAGATGCCGATCACGCTGGAAAACAGCGTCAACGCCAGCCCAAACAGCATTGAAATACGAAAGCCGTAGAGCACTCGTGCCAGAACATCGCTGCCGTTGCTGTCCGTTCCCAGCAAATTCTGCCGTGAGGGCGGAGAAGGGAAGGGAACCTGCGTGGCAAAATTGATGGTGTTGTAGCTAAAGCGGATCGGCGCCCAAATTGCCCAACCGTGGTTTTCGATCTGCTTGATGACAAAGGGGTCCTGAAAATCTGTGGTGGTATTCAGCTCACCGCCAAAGGTGGTTTCACTGTAGTTGACCATAAACGGTACATACAGACGGCCTTCATAGCGCACCAGCAAAGGTTTATCGTTGGCGATCAGGTTGGCGGCCAGGCTAAGCACAAACACCACCAGGAAAATCCACAGTGACCAGTAACCACGGCGGTTGCTGCGAAAGCGCGCCCAGCGGGCCTGATTGATGGGGCTTAAGCGGCTCATTGGCGGGCCTCGAAATCAATGCGCGGATCGACCAGGGTATAGGTGATATCACTGACAATATTCAGCAACAGGCCGATCAGGGTAAAAATATACAACGTCCCGAACATTACCGGGTAGTCGCGTTGCAAGGTCGCGTCATAACCCAATAATCCAAGACCATTGAGGGAGAACATCACCTCGATCAGCAACGAGCCGGTAAAGAACATGCTGATAAAGGTGGCCGGAAAACCGGCGATCACCAACAGCATGGCGTTACGGAAAACGTGGCGGTACAAAATTTTCTTCTCATCCAGCCCTTTGGCGCGGGCGGTGACCACGTATTGCTTACGGATCTCATCAAGGAACGAGTTTTTGGTCAACATGGTCAGGGTGGCAAACCCGCCAATCACCGTTGCCAGCACCGGTAAGGTGATGTGCCACAGATAATCGGCGATCTTGCCGTACCACGACAGGGAATCAAAGTTACTGGAAACCAACCCACGTAACGGGAACCAGTCCAGATAGCTGCCACCGGCAAACAGCACGATCAGCAGAATGGCGAACAGAAACGCCGGAATAGCATAGCCAATAATAATCAGCGTGCTGCTCCAGGTGTCAAAGGCGGTGCCGTTGTGGATGGCTTTACGGATCCCCAGCGGGATCGACACCAGGTAGATGATCAGCGTGCTCCATAAACCTAGTGTAATGGAGACCGGCAGGCTTTGGCTGATAAGCTGCATGACCGAAGCGCCACGGAACAGGCTTTCGCCGAAGTCGAGGCGCATATAGCTCCAAAGCATGGAGAAGTAGCGTTCATGCAGCGGCTTGTCAAAGCCGTAGCGTTTGGTTATTTCGGCAATAACTTCCGGATCCAGCCCGCGTGAACCGCGATATTGGCCTTCGCCAACGTTGCCAACACCGGCCTTGACATGCCCAAGCCCGTCACCACCGCCACCGCCGCCAAAACCACTGGTTTGCCCCAGTTCTATGGTAGCGATTGCCTGATCGACCGGGCCACCGGGTGCGATTTGCACGATGAAAAAGTTAATCGTGATGATCGCCCACAAAGTTGGGATCACCAGCAGTAATCTGCGTATCAGATAAGCGGCCACTGCAGGCTCCTTAGTGCCGTTGCGTCGGCAAGCGTGCCGCCTTGTTGACGTCGAACCACCAGTTATCAAACCCGATCGAATAGGTCGGGCGTATCGCTGGCGAAGAGAATTTATCCCAATAGGCGTAGCGATCGTGGTTGGAATACCACATCGGCAACATATACATGTTCCATGTCAGTACCCGATCCAGTGCGCGGCCAAGGGAAAGAAGCGCTTTTTCATCTCCCTGATGTTTTATGATCTGTTCTATCAGGGCATCTACCGCCGGATCGCTGACGCCAGGGCTGTTATAACTGGAATCCATATATTGTGATCCCCAGACAATCTGCAGGTCGGCGCTAGGAAACGGCATAGCAGGATACACCCTCGGCATCATATCGAAATCACGCGTTCGCATGCGCCGGGTGAACTGGCTGGCATCTATTTCACGGATCTTCATATCAATGCCTAACCGCTTCAGATTGTGCTGGAAAGGCAGCACATACTGAAAATTGCTGCCGCTTAACAGCATCAGCTCAAAGGTAAAAGGCTTACCGGTTTCACTGTTCACCAATTGCTGGTTTTTCACTTCCCATCCCGCCTGTTTCAGCAGTTCGGTAGCCTTCAGCAGGTTTTCACGATCGGTACCGCTGCCATCGGAAGAGGGGGCTGATAAATGGTGGTAAACACTTCTTCTGGCACTTTACCTTTCAGCGGAGCCAGCCAGGCCAACTCTGCCGCATTCGGGTAGCCGGATGCCGCGTAAATGGTGTTCTGGAAATAGCTGTTGGCGCGCTGGTAAGAATTATAATATAGCGCCTTGTTCATCCAATCGAAATCAAAGGCCAGCGTAATGGCTTCCCGCACCCGGCGATCGGCAAAAATCGGCCGTTGGATATTGAACGCCAACCAGCGGGCATTCTGTGCCGCCTCGTTGGTTTCATCCTGCTTGATAATGTAGTTGCGGGCAAAGTTACCGCCCTCATACTGTGTGGCCCAGCTTTTGGGCGAGCCTTCCATGCGGAAATCATAGGCTCCCGCCTTAAACGCCTCGAGAGCGACTTTATCGTCCAGATAATAGTCATAACGCAGCGTATCAAAGTTATAGCGCCCGCGGTTTACAGGCAGGTTTGCCGCCCAATAGTCTCGCACGCGTTCATAGGTAATGTATTGGCCCAGGCGATAGCTCCCGACCTTATAGGGGCCGCTACCGAGGGGCGGGGTACTCAATGGCTCGTTGAGCTTATGATCTTTCCAGAAGCTTTGCGGTAACACTTTGCTACTCAGCAGGCTGAGCATTTTTTCTTTATCTGGCTCAGGCAGTTCAATGCGTACAGTCAGGCGGGAGAGCGCTTTTATACTTACGCCTTTGTAATAGGAACGGTATTGCGGCACCCCTTCAGTCATAAATTTATTGAAGGTGAAGGCCACGTCGGCCGCGGTAATCGGGCTGCCGTCATGAAAACGGGCGCGGGGATTGATATCCAGCTCCATCCAACGCATATCCGCCGGGAAACGGGCCGATTCGGCAATCAGCGGATAGTAGCTGGAAGGTTCATCGTCCGAGGTGGTAAATAGGGTATCGTAGAGCTCGCCGGTTCTCTCGCCGGGCACGCCGCGCGAGGCGAAACGGTTGAAGTTATCGTAAGTGCCTATGGCTGCCAGCCGAATATCGCCACCCTTGGGTGCCGCCGGGTTTACGTAGTCAAAATGACTGAAGTCGGTGGAATATTTAGGTTCACCGAGCGTGGAGAAAGCGTAGCTTTCATTGAGGGTTTCGGCCTGCAAGCTAAAACTGAGCGCCGAAAGCACCAAGGCAGCAAAAATGCGTACAGACATCTCTACGGTAAGCTCCTGCTGTGTATATCCGTCATCTTTCAAGCCGCTACCAGGTTAACTGCATAGGCCCAATGACTTACCCGAGTAAGCTTGGGAATTTATGCTGTTGCTGCAGCTTGAACCTCATGGGTTATCGTCAATTAATCCGGCCGACAGCATACCATTTTGCACCGGTCTTCTGAGTAAAGAAGTTTAAATATCAGGGTTCTGATGATCAAAGACGGCATTAGCCTGACAAAAGGCCACAAATGCCTCAATGCCGAGTGGCTTACTGAAATAATAGCCCTGCATAAAACTAACGTCATGCTCTTGCAGGAAACTGACCTGTTCTGCGGTTTCAACACCCTCTGCCACTGTCAGCATTTCCAGTTTCTTGGCCAAAGATATAACCGCATCCAGTACCGGAGCAGTGACCGTATCCTGGCCAATAGAGTTGACGAACCCTCGGTCTATCTTCAGGTAATCCAGACTAAAGCGTTGCAGATAAATTAAAGCGCTGTGGCCGGTACCAAAGTCATCGACGGCGATTTCCACCCCTGGCGATGCAGCCAGTCAAACTCTTCTATCGCGTTTTGTTCTTCCACCATGCCGCGTTCGGTGATTTCAAATACCAGGGTGAAATGTTCTTCCGGTAATTTTGTCAGCAGGTCGGTGATATCTGCATGGAACGACGGTGCATTAAGATGAGATGGAGCCAGGTTGATACCAAGCTTGGCTCCCTTTGGCAGAGCCTGCACCAACTGTGGAATATCGGCCACAATCATGTTGAACAGATGGCGGGTCAGCGCAACGATCAACCCTTCGCTTTCGGCATAAGGGATGAACAGGTCCGGTGGAATACGCCCCTCTGTGGGGTGCTGCCAGCGAATCAGAGCCTCCAATCCGGCGATGGTGGTGCTGGCAGTGTGATATACCGGCTGGTACTCGACAAAAAACTCATTACGCTTGATACCCCGCATCAACGCTCGCTCCGGGCTTTGGCGCAGCATCTGCATGTAGTAAGCCAGCACGCCAACCATCAGGGAAAGTACCAGGCTGCCCAGCACGGTTAAGCGTATATCGTCAGCGGTCAAACGCTGGTGGTAGAAAACGAGGGTTAATGGGTAATGTGGAATAGACAGGCTGCTGGCATTGGTATCAGGCAATTGCGACAGTGGCATCAGGTTAGGGCTGAACGTGGTTACCGCATGTTTGCCCATAATGATGGCTAACCCAGACGATTCATCATGGTGAGAGTTCAGCATCAGATAGGGCGTCAGGCTGAGATCAAGAGTAGCAAGTACCCCGGTCTCACCTTGGCCTGGTTGACGCAGCCACACGGCGATTGCTGGCTTTTCCGGCACCAGTGGGGTGCCTTGCTGCAGTTTCATATCCAGCGGTTTATGCCAGTCTATTTCGGGATACAACTGGGGGTGCCCAGCATCATATCGCCGGTGGCGGAAGAGCAGAAGGCGAAGTCATCGCGCACCAGAATAAAGGTGCGAACGCCGGTAGTGAATGCGGCCCGGTAGGTTAAATCGGCCAAAGCAGCGCTGCAGGATTTATTGGTTAGTGGCATTATCTGCTGCATGGTTGCAGTCAGATGGTCGAGATAATCAACGGTGAATTTTTGCGCCCGGGTTTCGAGCATTCGCTGATGGTTCGAACGTTGGTGATTAATCAGAAATAACGTAACGGAGGTAAAAACAACAAAGAAAACCAGGGCGGCAATACTGCTTTTAGTCAAGCTACGCCGCCGGTGTGACGCATGGCGTGCGAATGCTCTCTTTAAGCTCATAACTTGCCCTCCGTGCACGGTGAAAGGTTATTTTTATTTTTTTGTTCGCTGTTAATATATCCCGCCGATTCTGTTTGAGTCATTCTTCATCGGGTTTTAAATCAAATAGCGTATCAGGATATCAACCGTCACTTGACGATAATAGGCCAGTTTTCCCTATACCGTAGAACTTCCTGCAAATAGCGTATCGAAAGTCTATTTTTACCCGGATTTTTGCCCGGATTTGACGATTTACGCTCAAATCTGCCCCCCGTTTATTACCGAGAAAAACAGCCAGTCTCGAGGATTAATGCAGCTGAAAAAAACGCTGCCCTTGGGGGCAGCGTTCTCGTCTCGTTTGTTTGGCCTTCAGGACTTAAATCAGATACTGCACCGTTAGCTTGAGCTTCTGCCCAGTAAACGGCGGCCTTCGCGATAACGTTTATCCCAATAGTTATCCGTCAGGCTGGAAATAGTAACGCCACTGCTGGTGGAGGCATGAACGAACTTGTCGTTGCCTAAATAAATACCGACATGACGGCCGGTAGAGCCAGCACGGAACAGCACTAAATCACCCGGGCGCAGCTTGGCTCGCTGGATTTGCTTACCCATATCTTCTTGCTCATAGGTTGAGCGGGGTAAGTCCATGCCAAACTGTTCACGGAAAGTACGCTGTACGAATGCAGAGCAATCAATGCCACGCTTGCTTTCACCGCCTAAACGGTAACGCACGCCTTTCCAGTCAGCATACTGGTCCATAATCTTTGACTTGATGTCAACATTACGCACCATCGCTTCGAATTCATCCTGAGAGGCTTGCAGTAAAAGACCATTTTTGTCATTAACTGCATGCATCTCAGTTTGTGAGTTATCTAACTTCGAAGTATTTGTTGAGCTACAGGCGGAGAGCACCACTGCTGCCGCTATTGCAGGTAACACCCGCAAGAAATATCTCAGAAAAGGTTGAGATTTGACCATTGTAATTGTTTTCCCTTGAAGTCCTTAACGACAGAAGCCGCTATCTGAAAAATACCAAACGGAACGAGACTAATCGGCACCCGTAGGAAGGACAATCAGTTACCGCTGAAAATGTGCAGGAACGCACAATTTTAAGATTTTTGGTACTGAGCCACCTGAAACCAGGCACAAACGCCACTGAGACTACCGGAATGAGGGAGGGATTGCGAGTTTTTTTCTGACATTCTTTATATGAAATTGTGATGTAACATAATGTAAATGTTCATATAAAAACAGGCTTTTTAGTCTACGTGTTAGTTTTAGGTTAATTTATGAGGGGATGGGTTAACGATTGTGGTTGATTTGTGTGCATCAGGGGATGATTGAATAATCAGGAGGCTGCAACCTCCTGATTAGCATAATTGGTCGTTATGGCTGCGTTGGGCGGTAAGGGCCGGGTAACCGGCGGTTCAACCAGTGGATCGCGATATCGCTGGCTGGTGTCATCAGGCACCAACTGGCTCCGACTAAAACCACCGAAAGTGAGCCTACGGCAATATCGGTAAACCAATGGGCGCCTATCATCACGCGCGGCAGAGAAAAAACGACGGTAATCAATAATGCGATGGCAAATGCCGTGCGGTTAAAGTAGCGCAGCATAAAGCAGGAGAAAATGATCAGCATCATACCGTGATCCCCAGGAAAACTGTCGCTGGATGCATCTTTGGTGGGGATACCGGTCAGTTGGCTGACCCGATTGATGTTATCAAAGGTTAACGTCGGGCTAGGGTGTTTAACCGGCAGCATGTGGCCAAGCTGGTTTAGTACCACCGCCGTCAGTAGCATGACCACGCCGGTGACGATCAGGCGACGACGGCCGAAGGAGTCTTGCTTGAGGTAAAAGTAAAAATATAACAGCCCCATAGCGATCAACGAAATACCGTCAAAGGCCCGATTGTTGGTGACGGCCACCAAGTGCAGGAACCAGTGATCCGTAGCCAGGTGCTGGTTGAAGTAAAAGAAGATTGCCGAGTCTACCTTAAACCAATAGCCATGATCCGCCGGCAGATACCAGGAAAGAAACAGCGCGATGCCCAGGATATTGAGCAGGAGAATAAGAGGCAAATTACGGCGAGTCATGGAAAACCTGTATCTCATCAAGAAAATAATACCAACGGTAAAACCGTTAACTTAAACGAATCTTAAACAAAGCTGATTGTAGACTATTCCAGTCGGCCTCACCTGCGTGTATTAACTCTATACGGCTATCCAGTGGGGCTGTGGGGCGCGTTTCTATACTGAGATCCTGTCCCTGACGATTAATCATCAAGCTTCCTTCAGCAATGCGCACCACCGCTTTGGCACGATCAACCGGCGCCAGTCTGATCCACTCCATCATGCCAATGGTATCAAACACGGTTTCACTATCAAAAATCCAGCCACAACTGGTAAGTCCCTGGCCTTGATTCAGTGCTCGGCGCCAGCGGGCGTTTTCAGGCAAACGCAGAGCCGCCAACCCTTTGGTTTGAGCATGGCTATGATGGTGCTGGGCGTCCGGTAATTCTGTACGATTCGTGCGGGGTTGGTCCAACAACGTAATATCCATACGCCCTTGTTCAATGGCATAAACCGGACGATTCTGGCCTTGTTGTCCCTGCCATTCTTCCAGCGCCAGGGAATCTTGCGGTTGCCAGGTATCTTTTTTATTGGCGATGATAATGTCCGCGGCGGCCAACTGATCGCGGAAATTTTCATTCTCACGATAGTTGGGTTGATTAAGTTGGCGGGCATCAAGCAGGCAGATTGTTGCCAGCAGATCGATCCAACCGCCATAGGTTTCCTGGGTTAACAGCGCCAGGATCTGTTTTGGATGCCCTAATCCAGTGGGCTCAATCAATAACCGATCGGGTTTTGCCTGCTGCAGCAACATATTCAGCCCTACCTGCATGGGCAAGCCGTTAACACAGCACATACAGCCACCAGGGATCTCCTTCAGTACCGCGCCGCTGTCGGCTAACAGCGCACCGTCAATACCGATCTCACCAAACTCGTTGACCAAAACTGCCCAACGCTCGTTTTCTGGCTTATGAGCCAATAGATGACGGATGGTGGTTGTCTTCCCACTGCCAAGAAAACCGGTAATCAGGTTGGTTTTGGTCATTTTATATTTCCGTTAATGATGAGTAAATATTATTCAATAGCTGGTAATTATTTGTTTCTTATGGAAATCATTTCTCATTGCGTGATCTGTGTCACATTTTTGATAATTCAGGCAGAGCATTTTTTGATCAGTTTAATTTGAATTTTCCCTGAGATTTTTCCTAATTAAAACCTAGCATTAAAAAAGTCATATGTGTTGTAGTGGTTTGTTTTTATGCCATTAACTTTAATTTTTGCCGACGATAATATCGCGTACTTTTGCGATGATTCCTAAGAAAATACTCTATATTTAAAGAGCTTTAACAAATAGTGCTTAAACACGAAGTGACTTAAAAATGAGTGAGGTTGCCATGAATAGCTTACGGTTATTTTTGATCGCAGGAGCGTTGTTTTCATGGATGGCAGCAAGTAATGCAGGTACCACAGGTGGCGTAGTCAGATTTATTGGTGCCATAGTCGAGGGCCCTTGTTTGGTGAATGTTAGCCAGACTACCGCTAACACAGATTGTTATCGTAATGGGCGAAACTACACAGGCACGCAAAAACTGGCAAGCTTTGATTCCAGAAGTAAAGAACTTCCGCTTAATATCGGCACGACCGAAATGCGGTGGGTGGACCAGCAACATAAACTCGCAATAATGACGGTTGTATATCGTTAAGTCACCAGAGTCATGCCGAATGGATCGGCATGACTACTTCAAACAGAGAGACTCAAGCTTCAGACCCCGCATCAACATTTTTTCAAGATCCCTTCAAGTATCTCATTTCAATGCCGATACCTATTACACCAGACTCATGGGATTCCAGAAAATTAAATTGGGATTTTTCCTAATTGAAAACTGGATTTGTAGGCAATAAATTACGCACCGCCAGAAGATTGGTTATTTTTTAATGCGTTGATTAATAAATATAAATTTTCTGTACCTTACGATTATTCCTATGAAAATTCGCTGAGTTTAAATTGGTTTAACACAAGTGAGGTTGCCATGAAGAGCTTACGGTTATTTTTGATCGCAGGGATGTTGTTTTCATGGATGGCAGCAAGTCATGCCGGAGTGGCCGGAGGGGTTATCAATTTCTCCGGCTCCATTGTCGAAGGCCCTTGTACGGTGAATGTTGTCAACTCAACGGCCAGCACCGAATGCTACCGCAACGGGCAAAATTACCGGGCTACACAAACTTTGGCCAATATTGATGTTGGTAGCAAGGAGCTTCCAATGAACCTTGGGACGAGCCAAGTGAAGTGGATAAATCAGCAGAAAAAACTCGCAATAATGACGGTGGAATACCGTTAACCAAGTAACACCCAGAGTGTTTATGCTGCAATCCATTGCCCGTCATGCCGAGTTGGGCTCGGCATGACGATTTTCGCCAACCCTCAGCGTCAGATTAACTGCGTAGTCACCCAATTTTTTACCGTCTCTCGTGCCCCGTAATCGCGCAACGAAAGATAGGCCTGTGTCACCTCTGCTACAAACTCTTTGTCTGAAGGCAACGGGTCGCCAAACACTGATTTCAATGCCAACAGAGCAGCGACTCGCCGCTCGTCGTCTGGTGAGTGGTTAACGACCTGCTGCAATGTGGTTAGCATAGGATCGCGGATATCAATGGTTTGCCCGGCATCATCAACCCCCCGACATAGCGCATCCAGCCTGCAACGCCCAATGCCAGCCCTGAATAGCTGCCACCATGTTGACGATGCCAGCGAATGGACTCCAGCAGACGCTGTGGTAATTTCTGCGTGCCATCCATGGCGATCTGCCAGGTACGGTGCTGCAGTGCCGGATTGCTGTAACGCTCGATCAACTCCCCGGCGTAAGCGGCCAGATCAATACCTTCTACCCGCAGTGTGGGGGCTTGCTCGTTCAGCATCAGATGCTGTGCCGCACGACGATAAGATTCATCCGCCATACAGTCATTAATATACTGATACCCACCCAGATAGCCGAGATACGCCAGAAATGAGTGGCTGCCATTCAACATCCGCAGCTTCATCTGTTCAAACGGCAATACGTCGCCCACCATTTGAACTCCTGCTGCTTCCCATTGCGGGCGGCCAGCAATAAAGTTGTCTTCTACCACCCATTGAATGAAAGGTTCACAGGCAATAGCGCATTCGTCGCGTACTCCACCCAGGGCAATGGCAATTTCGTCCAGTGTTTCCGGGGTGGCAGCTGGCACAATGCGATCGACCATGGTGCTGGGGAAGGTCACATTGTCGGTGATCCACTGGGCCAACTGTTTGTCTCGAACCTGTGCCAGTCCGATAATCGCATTGCGCACTACATGGCCATTTTCTGGAATGTTATCGCAGGAAAGTACGCTGAAGGCGGGCAGATTTCGCTGATGGCGTAAGTGGAGTGCTTCAACCAGGATCCCCGGAACCGTGGTGGGTTGGGTCGGGTTCTGCAGATCGGCTCTGATGGCATCATGTTGCACGTCTAACAGACCGCTACCGGGTTCGATGCAATAGCCTTTTTCCGTAATGGTCATCGAGACAATAGCCACCTGCGGCTCGGCCAGTTTCTCCAGTACGGCATCAATCCCTTCCAGCTTACGGTGAACGCTTTCATGAACGGCACCCACCACAACGACCTGATCGCCAGCCGCCCCTTTTTCCAGCACGCTATAGAGATGATCCTGAGCACGCAGGGTCTGGAACAGTTTATCGCCGCCGAACAGGCTGATTTCGCAAATACCCCAATCGCCCCCGATGCGGTTGAGTACACGATCGGTTAACAGCGCCTGGTGGGCCCGATGAAAAGCGCCAAACCCCAAATGAACGATCCGGCTGCGCAGTTGGGTGCGATCGTACTGTGACCGCTGTGTCTTGGCGGGTAGTGGTGAATTGGCGATGGTTTTCATGCAGGGCTCCATTACAAAAAGAAAAGGCCGGTCGGCAGCTTATCAAAAGCTATCAGACCAGTTTGCCCGGTGCAGAGCGTTGTCACTCCACGGGGCGCTGTCTGTTGTTACCTAGCGCCAGTGTAAGGCTGTAGCGAGGTGAATAAAATTGGTCAGGCCAAAATAAGCCAGAATCGTGAGATAGATCAACCAATCAACGTTTCGATTTTGAAAGCATTCCGGTAAAGAGTAAGGTTGAAGATGGATGATATCTATTGCAATGTGGTATAACAAGATGGCTTTGCGAGTTGGTTAACCACGAGCGCGGAACGACTTTCACAAGGATAAATCAATGGAACAAACATGGCGTTGGTATGGGCCGAACGATCCGGTCTCCCTGGATGATGTGCGTCAGGCTGGGGCAACGGGGGTAGTAACCGCTCTGCACCACATTCCCAATGGGGAAGTGTGGCCGGTTGAAGAGATCAAAGCGCGTCAGGCCTTGTTGGTGGAGAAAGGGTTGGTGTGGTCGGTCGTGGAAAGCATCCCGGTGCATGAGGAGATCAAAACCCACAGCGGCAACTATCAGCGCCATATTGCCAATTACCAACAGTCGCTACGTAATCTGGCTGCCTGCGGTATTGATACCGTGTGCTACAACTTTATGCCCATTCTTGATTGGACGCGTACCGATCTGGAGTATGAGTTGCCGGATGGTTCCAAGGCATTGCGCTTCGATCAGAGCGCTTTTGCCGCGTTTGATCTGCATATCTTGCAGCGTGCCGGTGCGCAGAAAGATTACACCAGTGAAGAGTTAACTGAGGCGCAGGCCTACTTCCAGGCCATGAGCGCTGCGGATATTGCCAGGCTGACCGGTAACATCATCGCTGGTTTGCCGGGGGCGGAAGAGGGCTACACGCTAGATCAATTCCGGGCACGGTTGGCGGAGTATGATCATATTGATAAGGCACAATTGCGTGAGAATATGGCCGTTTTCCTGCGCGCAATCGTGCCGGTCGCGGAAGAAGTGGGTGTGCGCCTGGCGGTGCATCCAGACGATCCGCCACGCCCGATCCTTGGTTTGCCACGCATTGTTTCTACCCTAGAAGATATGCAGTGGTTGAAACAGACGGTCGACAGCATTTACAACGGTTTTACCATGTGTACCGGTTCATACGGTGTCAGGGCGGATAACGATCTGGTTCAGATGATTGAGAGCTTTGGCGATCGCATCCATTTTACCCACCTGCGCGCAACTTGTCGCGAACAGAACCCGAAGACCTTCCATGAAGGGGCGCATTTGCAAGGGGATGTGGATATGGTGGCGGTGATTGAAGCCATCCTGACCGAGGAGTTGCGCCGTCAAAAGGCGGGCGATCTGCGGCCAATTCCAATGCGACCGGATCATGGCCATCAGATGCTGGACGATCTGAAGAAGAAAACCAACCCGGGTTATTCGGCAATTGGCCGTCTGAAAGGCTTGGCAGAAATCAGAGGGGTGGAGCTGGCGTTAAAACGGCGGTTTTTCCCTGAGTTGTGCTCAAAGTAATTGCAGTTGGCCGTTCTTGAGCTTCCCTGCGCTCGCGACGTGCCGCGCAGCCAACAACACAGCAACCTCAAACCAGACGGGGATAACAGCAAGCAGGGCGCAATCAGGTTGCGCCCTGAACTAACGACTAGTCTGCGCGGCTCATATAGCGGCGCTCTGCAATATGAATGCGGATTTTGTCGCCGGAGCTCAGGTATTCCGGAACCTGAATGGTTAAACCGGTCGCCATGGTGGCCGGCTTGTTACGCGCACTGGCAGACGCGCCTTTAATGCCCGGTGCGGTTTCAACAATTTCCATATCTACGGTTTGCGGCAGTTCCAGCGCCAGCACCTGGCCTTCCAGCGTCAATACCTGCATCCCCGGCAAACCCGCTTCAGGAATAAACAGCAGCTCATCTTCAATCTGCTCTTTCTTGAAGATATATGGGGTGTAATCTTCGTCATCCATGAATACATATTCTTCGCCGTCGATATAAGAGAAGTTAACTTTGCGGCGGGACAGGCTAATGGTGTCCAGAATGTCATCGCCTTTGAAACGCTCTTCTACCTTCAGCCCGGTACGGACGTCGGAGAAACGCATTTTGTACAGTGTACTGGCACCACGGGCGCTTGGGCTCTGGACATCAATATCTTTTACCAGCAGCAGTTTGCCGTTGTAATTGATCGCCATACCACGTTTGATTTCGTTAGCTCTAGCCATTGGAATTACCTGTCGAGTGTACCCGCTTCTTTCAAGTTGGCCGCCTGGCTGCAACTGGAAATTCATTGGGTAAAGATTTTTTGGGAAGTTGCGACAAGTTACTCGTGCCGTGCTTTACAGGCAATAGCATCGTGTAAAAAGAGTGGGGAAAACGCCAAGAACAGGGCGGCGGATAGCCGCCCATGAAGCTTATTTAAACACCGGTAACAGATTCAGCAGCGTCAGAAGGTGCGCAACGGCGTTGATCACCCCGAACAGAATGATAAACAGGATCATGCCCTGGCCACCGGGAGCACGGTATGTGGCCTGCGGGAAACGGCGGCGGCTAGCCCGCGCCATAAGTGCAGGGACGATCACGGCCCAAACGGTAGCGGCCAGACCGGCAAACCCGATGGCATACAGGAAACCATTCGGGAACAACAGCGCGGCCAAAGTGGGTGGCACAAAGGTGACCAGCGCCGATTTAGTACGGCCAGCGGTGTTATCGCTGAATTTGAAGAAGTCGGCGATAAAATCGAATAATCCCAACGACACGCCAAGGAAAGAACTGGCCAGGGCCATATAAGAGAAGGCATTCAGAAGCTGGCCTACCGCCTGGCTGCTGGACACGCTACCCATCTGCTTGAGCAGGCTACCGATATTGCCGCCTTCGGCAATCACTTGTTTAAAGGCATCCCGGGCGATATTGCCCTGGATCACATACTGCCACAGGATATAGATCGCCAAGGCCAGCAGGGTGCCGTATACCAGGCTGCGCGCCACGGCGCTACTGTCTTTCTGATAATACTTCACCAGCCCAGGGACGTTGCCATGGTAACCGAACGAAGCCAGCAGATAAGGCAGTGCCGCTAGCGCATAAGGCAGATAGTTGGCGTCACTTTCGCCACGGTTGAACAACACGGCAGGTTGCACATGGATAAACATATCGCCCACGGACATCACGAAGGTAATCACCATTCCGCCGATTAGGATAGTACTCAGGCGGTCAACTGCACGGGTTGATAACCAGACAATAAAGGCGACGATGAGAGCAAAAACCAACCCGGCTACCGTCTGGCTGGTGCCGATAATACCCTCCAGCGTATGGGCAATGATTGACCCCCCGCTGAGATATAGGCATAAGTCAGAATGTATAACACGAAGGTAATCGACAGGCCATTCAGGGTATTCCAGCCTTTACCCAGCAGGTCTTTCACCATGGTGTGGAAGCTGGCGCCTGCGGGATAATTCAGGGTAGCCTCCAGGATCATCAACCCGGAGATCAGCATACAGGCCCAGGTATAAATCAACAGCGCCACGGAGCCGCTGAACCACACGCCAGAAGTTACGATAGGGATTGAGAACATGCCTGCACCGACTGCGGTACCGGCAATGATCATCGCGCCACCGATGACGGAAGGGCGGGAAAGCTTCTGGATGGTGTCCGTGGACATTATTGCTCCTGGGGCAGAGAGGTATTGAGTTCTTTTGTACTAGCGCAATGGTACATGCGTGATATGTGCATGTAAAGGGGATACGAAGGGCAAGTAGTGCATTTTGTTGTGGTGTGGCCGTTACTGCGGCGGGTGTGGCAACAAATACCTTAAAGTTTGATCTGCTTAACGTAAAAAACACACTAAAAGATAGTGTCAAAAATTCATGCTGGGGTTTTAGTCGGTTGCTCCTGACATTACCACTCAGGAAGTCCCCATACAGCCTTGCCAACGTGGATAGAATGTTTTATCTGGCAGGGCGTTATCCCATTGATAGCTTTATGTTTTCTGCCCTATGAAGGATAAATGCCAGCACCACTGATAAGGTTTTTGAGGGAGTATAACTTAACGTGGAGTTCTGCTATTGTCTCAGCCACGATAATCAGCCCACCAAGAGAGTCGCCGATGGACTGCCGTCCAGACTGTGGTGCTTGTTGCATTGCTCCTTCCATTTCCAGCCCGATCCCAGGGATGCCCAACGGCAAACCGGCGAATACCCGTTGTATTCATCTGGATCAGCAACTGCGCTGCGGGCTATTTCATTCCCCCTGCGCCCCAGAGTCTGTGGCAGCCTGCAGGCCAAGCGAGAGATGTGTCATGATCGCCGCGATGAGGCGTTGATCTACTTAGCCAAACTGGAAGCGGATACTGCGCCTTAAGCGTCTTTAAGCCGCCACAGGCACAGCACGGCCCCTATCACCATGACCAGTGCGGAATAAAACACCGCATGATAACTCCAGATTTCGGCTATCACGCCGGCAAGCGAACCGGCAATAATCCAGCCAACGCGGGTAGTATTGGTAAATAGCGTGGTTGCTGCACCGGCCTGGCCAGGCATCAAATCCTGGAAATAGAGCATGCCGATACCCGCCAGAACGCCGATAAACACGGCATTAAGCAGTTGCAAAGCGATCAGTTGCCAAGAACCGGTAATAAACAGCAGACCGGCGTAGAACAGCACCCCGGCAATGACTGCGCAGAGCATCAGAAAACGCTTACCAAACCGTTTGGCGACCATACCGGCGAGCAACATCGTCGGGATCTCCAGCCCGGCGGCGGTACCCATCAGGATCCCGGCCAGTTTTTCCGGCAAATTCAGCTCTCGCACCATGTACAGCGGCATGTTGATCAGATACATGCTGTTGGCTGTCCACATTAATGTGCAGGCCATAAACAGCAGCAACGTATCACGACGATTCTGGCGTGGGGCTTCCAGTGTGGCACCGCTGGCACCGCGCGCTTTGGGCATCGAGGGCAGCATTTTCCATACCAGTGCCCCGCAAAGAATAAAGGCAGCCGCTGCGGCCAGGTACATCACCTTAAAGCCAAAGCCCAACGCCAGCGCAAACGCAATGGGGGGGCCGATCACCCACGCCAGAGAGACTTGGGCACGCAGAATGGAGCTGAACATCACGGTTTCGCGCCCGGTGCGCTCAGCATGCTCGCGTGCCAGTGCAAACATCTGCGGGTTGGCGGTCGAGCCGAAGCTGCTCAACAGCACGCCGATAAACAGCAGCAGGTAATAGTTCCGGTTCCAGGCGAACAGCGCACAGGCCAGGGCTCCCAGCATGCAGCAGAGGAAGATCAGCGATTTGCGATCGCCTTGTTTATCCGAACGGCGGGCAAGAAACTGGCTGACCAGAATACCGATCACCGCGCTGCCGGTAAAAAACAGGCCGACCATGGTTGGCCGCACGTTGACTTCGGTGGAAAGGAACAGGCTCAGCGTGGGGGTCTGTAAGGCACCGGCAATGCCGGTGAGGAAAGCCACCACCAGGAATGCCAATGAAGTTAAATCGGGCAAACGTCGGGTTGCCGCAGTGGAAGTACGCATAATGGTGAGTAAAAAGCCAAATAAAAGAAGTCGCGCGCATAATACGCTCGTTTAAAAAAAACAAAAACCTGTTTCAATCAATGAAAGGGTAAATATACCCGTCGCCTTTCAAGCGGTAGCGTTGTTACCTGCTGTTACGGAACCGGTCCGTGGGTTTCACCCTTCACGGAGCCGCTGTTCACCGCATTCAATTCTGTGAGAAATCAAAACGTTGTGATTTCCCTGCGGGCTGCCGCTGGCGGCATTCAAATCGGTTACCGACCGATTTGTCACCCCCGGCCACTGACTGGGGATGTGTGAGCTGTGCGCCCAGGTGTGCTGTAAAGGAGGTATAAATGCGCTAGAGCGGCCAACTTGAAATTCATCGGGTAGATGATCGTGCAGATGAGCAGGGGAAATGAACAGGGCGATGTTGCCAGCGCCCTGTTTTAGTCAAACCTGGCGTTTAGGCGCCAGCAGGAACGTCGTGCGCGGTATTTTTCAGCACTTGCCCCTGATATTTCTCAATTTCCAACTGTGCCATCTGGCCGCAATTGCCTTGCGCCAGGTTGGAAGAACCGATGTCGAAAGTCAGGCAGTTGACGTTGCCGTTCTTACAGATTGACCCTGGTTTGGCCGGATCGGCCGGATCGTACCAGGCCCCCTCGCTGATCCGCACGGCCCCTGGGCGCACGTCTTCACTGACAATCGCCCCAACCAGGATCTGCCCGCGGTCGTTGAACGCCCGCACTAAATCACCGTTGGTGATGTTGCGAGGCTTGGCGTCTTGTGGGTGGATCAGAATTGCTTCACGGTCGGCTACCGCATACTTCTTGCGCAGCGGCGTGTTGTCCAATTGCGAGTGCAAGCGGTTGAGCGGGTGCGCGGTATTTAATGACAGTGGGTATTTTGCAGCTTCCGGGCCACGGTACCACTCATGCGGTGGCATCCAGGTAGGGATACCTTTGCAATCCAGATACTCCATCTTGGAGATGGCATCGGAGTAGATCTCAATCTTGCCAGACGGGGTACCCAAAGGATTAAGCAGTGGGTTTTCCCGGTAATCGGCAAAACGCACCCACTGTTTATTTTCCGCCGGGATCGGGAAGCGGATGTAGTTATTCGATTGCCAGAACATGTCAAACGGCGGCAGGGCAACGCGGGCCGCACGCGCCTGTTGTTTCATATCGTCATACATGCCTTTCAGCCACTGGGTTTCGTCTTTGCCTTCGGTAAAGCCATCCAGCACGCCCAGTTTGGCAGCCATAGCGGCGAAGATATCGAAGTCGTTACGCGCCTCATGCTGTGGTGGCACGCACTGATGCATCGGGAAGACATACAACTGCGAATAGTCGCCGCCCATCTCCAGATCGTTACGCTCATAGCTGGTGGTCGCTGGCAGCACGATATCGGCATGCTTGGCGGTTGCCGTCCAGTAAGGTTCGTTAACCACGATGGTTTCAGGCCGTTGCCAGGCTTTCACCAGGTTGTTGGTGTCCTGGTGCTGGTGGAAGGTATTGCCACCGGCGACATACACCATCTTCACGTCTGGGTAGGTAACATCCGTTCCGTTGAGCTGGATGGTCTTACCTGGGCTGGTCAGGCATTCGGCAATGCGTGCCACCGGGATTGGCGTTGGCGAATTCTTTGGTGCGTTGCCAGCAGAAATACCCGAAAGGATGCCGCCTTTGGCCGTCGGGCTGCCACCGGAAGAGTAGTGATAGCTGAAGCCAAAGCCGCCGCCCGGCAGGCCAATCTGGCCGAGCATGGCTGCCACGGTAACCAGCATCCAGTGCTGCTGCTCACCATGATGCTGGCGCTGGATCCCCCAGCCACTCATGATCATGGTGCGGTGTTTTGCCATATCGCGAGCCAACTGCCGTAGCACCTCGGCATCGACACCGCTGATATCGGCTGCCCATTCGGCGGTTTTCGGTGTGCCGTCGGTTTCACCCAACAAATAGGCCTGGAACTTGTCAAAACCCACGGTATAGGTTTTCAGGAAGTCTGGGTTGTGCAGCTTTTCCGTCAACAGGGTATGGGCGATACCGATCAGCATCGCGCTGTCGGTATAGGGGCGCGGGGCAATCCACTCGGCACCAACAAATTTGGCGCTGTCGCTGTGCACCGGATCGATGCTGATGATGCGGGTGCCTTTCTTCTTCAGTGCTTCAAAACCGGTCTGGCCCACGTGATCAGGCATATTCCAGCTGTTTTTCAGCGTGATCATCGGGTTACAGCCCCACAGGATCACCAGTTGGGTGTTATCGATCACGTTTGGCCAGGCGGTTTGCTGCTCGTAAACTTCCATCGAGCCAACCACATGCGACATGATCACCTGCGCAGCACCGGTAGAATAGTCCCCGGCGTAGCCGAGGAAGCCGCCGCTCAGGTTCATCAGGCGTTGCAGCAACGTGCGGCTGTTGTGCAGCATCCCGACGCTTTTCCAGCCGTAAGAACCGGCATAAATCGACTGAGGGCCATGATCTTTTTGCAAACGGGCAATTTCACCGCTGACCAAATCGATGGCTTTATCCCAACTGACGCGGACCCATTCATCATTGCCACGCAGCTCGGTGCGGCTACCAGGGCCACCTTCCAGCCAGCTTTTACGCACCATCGGGTACTTGATACGGTTTTCCGCATGCACCTGATAAGGGGCCATGGTGATCAGATCGTTAGGGTAAGGGTCGTCTTTGACCGGCAACACGCCGACCATTTTCCCATCCTCAACGATAGCCTCAAAGGCCCCCCAGTGGGCACCGGTCAGGATGCCTTTCTGCGCCTGGCGCAGCGCCACGAACTGTGGCAATGCCTGGCTGATGGCTTCTGCCAACGCCGATTTAGGCCACAGGCCCGCAAACAGAGGCACTGCGGCCAGGGCGCTGGCACCGGTCAGGAAACGGCGGCGGCTCATTGCTAATGGTTTTTGTAGGTATTTGCTCATTTCGCTTCTCCCTTAAATCTTGGCTGGTGTGGCAGGTTGCATATCACTGGCATGTTTCTGAACGTACTGCGTCAGAACGCGCAGCTGTTCCTGCGTCAGTGAGGTGCGAGGAGCCATACCTTTAATCACGCCGATCCATTGGTTGGCGTTGAAGCGATCAAGGGCAGTCAGGCCGTGGCAGCCGGTACAGTTGGCGGACATCATATCGGCGGTATAACGCCAGATTTTCTGCTGATCGTCGATCAGTTGTTTGCGTGGCAGCCATACCTGCAGTGAAACCTGATGCCAGACCAGGCCTGTTTCGGCGTCGGTCATGGTACTGCCGGTTTTCAGCAGTTTGCGCGCATCTTCACCCAGCAATACGCTAAGGATACGTTTACCTTGCGCCGCGTAGAACACTTCGCTGACGCCATCCTGCTGCCAGCCCTTGACATCAACCAACACCTTGTCGCCTTCCTGTTTCACTACGTGAACTTCGGTAGAAGGCATAAGGTTACCGGCATTATGGCTGTCGTCCGGCTTGAGGAAGAAGGGTTCGGTAGCAATGGTGAACAGTGTGGTTGCTGTTGGTGAGGTTTCAGCGGCGGCTTTTGCCAGCTCTGCAGCACCGGCCTGGGCGGCACCACTCATATCTGGCAGGATGTGCGCCACTCCTTTATGGCAATCGATACAGGTTTCACCCTGCTTGATGGCGACCGGGTGCTGAATACGTGCTTCAGGGCTCTGGGCGGTAATGTCCATCGCATCGAAACTGTGGCACGAACGGCAGGTCGCCGAGTCGTTTTCTTTCAGCGTTTTCCACACCGATTGCGCCATGGCCAGCTTATGCGCTTCGTATTTTTCTGGTGTGCTGATAGTGCCGGCCATCTCGCCATAAATGTCTTTTACCGCACGGATCTTGGTCCACAGGTAATCAAGCGGCTGATGCGGTACGTGGCAGTCGGCACATTCGGCGCGGATCCCCTTGGTATTCTGGAAGTGGACACTGCCCTGATATTCGGCTAGAGGTTGTTGCATGGTGTGGCAGGAGACGCAGAAAGCAGTATCGCTGGTTTTATGGAACACGGTTGCCGTTCCCGCCAGTAATGCCGCACCGAGTACGATCCCGATTAACAAAATCCATAGCCACCCCCACCGGCGCCGCTTTTCAAAGCCAGTTTGTTTTTTGCTCATATTGAAAACCCACTTATAGTTATGAAAAACCAAGAAAAATCTTGCCAAAAAACTGTCGACATCAGGCCGAAGTATCTGCGTAAGTATAGATATCTTTGCGAAAGAAACCTAACACCTTAGGGTTATTTGTAGTGAAAAACTCGAAAATAGCACAATAATATAGCGTTATATTTTTATTTATATAGCGTTTGATGCTGGGATAAGGGGGCGTAGGGATTTCACAATACGGGCAGATAGACTCGTTGGTTCAGCCATAAATGGATAGCCATTCTGCTGGCCTCAAAGTGGGGTTCCGGTAGATCGTCCGGCGAGCACCAGCGCCATTCGGCACATTTTTCCGGCTCTTTCAATTGTGCTTCTCCACCCGGGTGCTGAACCAGCATGCAGATGGAGACGGTATGTTTCCCCTCGGCGCGCCAGGTTTGCAGGTTATTACTGATGCCTATAAAGGTGGGCGGGGCGATCTGCAATCCGGTTTCTTCTGTTATCTCGCGTTGAGCGCACTGTTCAAAGGTTTCACCTTTATCAAGATGGCCGCCAGGGATCGACCAGAAAGGGGCATGGGGGCCGCAGCGTTTGCCCAACAGGATCTGCCCCTGAGGATTGACAATGATGACACCCACACCGGTTGCGACAGTCATGTTTTTCTCCTTCAGCAATGTTTCAGCACAGTATGCCATTTTTGTCAGCCAGCATGGGATCCTGCCGGGAAAATGTGCGTGAGGTCAAAAAACTGTCATGCTGAAATTAAGAAAACTTGCTTTTATCGAGGGTGGCTTACACACTAATTGAAACGTTTCAGCGTTATCTGTTCCTCTGTTGGGAGTCGATAACGCTCCTTTTTCCCAATGCGGCTGAAACGATTCAATTCAGCAGGAGAGGAGAACCATGTTCCAGTTGTCACCGCAAGATATTCATCTGGGTGCCGCCGCCAGCGGCAAACAGGAAGCCATCCGGCAGGTTGCGGCAGCGCTCACGGCTGCCGGGTGCGTCAGCGCCGCCTATGTGGACGGCATGCTGCAGCGCGAACTGCAAACATCCACTTATCTGGGCAATGGTATCGCTATTCCCCACGGCACTACCGATACCCGCGATCTGGTGTTGAACACCGGCGTGCAGGTATTTCAATTCCCGCAGGGGATCGAATGGGGCGAAGGCCAAACGGCTTATGTGGTGATTGGTATCGCCGCCCGTTCCGACGAACACCTGGCTCTGTTGCGCCAACTGACGCATGTGCTCAGTGATGACAGCGTGGCGGAACAGCTGGCAAAAACCACTTCAGCAGAAGAGCTGCGCAGCCTGTTGATGGGCGAAAAACTGGCGGCTGAATTCAAGTTCGATGCTTCGCTGATCGCCCTTGATGTGGCGGCGGATTCTCTGATGACGCTGCAAGCCTTGAACGCGGGCCGTCTGCAAAAGCTCGGGGCTGTTGATGCACAGCTCGTCAGCAACGTGATCACCAGCAAGCCGCTGAACTTGGGCCAGGGTATTTGGTTAAGCGACAGTACTGCAGGAAACCTGGTCAGTGCAACAACGGTCAGTCGTCCTGCTCAGGCTTTTGATGAAGATGGCGAAAAAGTGGCGTTGTTGCTGACCGTCGCCGTAACCGATCAACAGCCATTGGCAGTGCTGAACTATTTAAGCGATCTGCTGTTGGCCAATAAAGCTGAACGCCTGCTGAACGCCGATGCCCCTGGCGTGCTGGCATTACTGACCAGCGAAGTGGCAGAAGAGAGCTCGGTACTGAGTGCGGAATATGTAGTGCGCAATGAGCACGGCCTGCATGCCCGCCCGGGGACGGCGTTGGTCAATGTGATCAAGCAGTTCAGCAGTGAAATTACCGTCACCAACCTTGATGGCAGTGGTAAACCAGCCAACGGTCGCAGCCTGATGAAGGTTGTGGCTTTGGGCGTGAAAAAGGTCATCGCCTGCGATTTACCGCTAGCGGTGACGATGCTGAAACTGCGCTGAAAGCGATAGGCGAAGCAATCAGTGAAGGTCTTGGCGAGGGTGCAGCATGAGCAGAAGAGTAGCAACCATTACCTTAAACCCGGCTTACGATCTGGTGGGGTTCTGCCCGGAGATCGAGCGTGGTGAGGTAAACCTGGTAAAAACTGCAGGGCTACACGCGGCAGGTAAAGGGATCAACGTTGCCAAAGTACTGAAAGATTTAGGTATTGATGTCACCGTTGGCGGTTTCCTCGGTAAAGACAACCAGGATGGTTTCCAACTGCTGTTCAGCGATTTGGGCATTGCCAACCGTTTTCAGGTGGTGCCGGGGCGTACACGTATCAACGTAAAACTGACGGAGAAAGACGGCGAAGTCACCGACTTCAATTTCTCCGGTTTTGAAGTGACACCGCAGGATTGGGATCGTTTTGTTACCGATTCCCTGAGCTGGTTAGGCCAGTTCGACATGGTGGCGGTTAGCGGCAGTTTACCTGCCGGGGTCGCACCAGAAGCTTTTACCGAGTGGATGATTCGCCTGCGTGCGCAGTGCCCATGCATCATTTTTGACAGCAGCCGTGAAGCGCTGGTCGCCGGGTTGAAAGCCTCTCCTTGGCTGGTGAAACCTAACCGCCGCGAGCTGGAAATCTGGGCCGGTCGGCCATTACCGAAGCTGGAAGATGTGGTTGAAGCTGCTCATGCGTTACGCGAGCAAGGTATCGCCCATGTGGTGATTTCACTGGGCGCTGAAGGCGCATTGTGGGTCAACGCCTCCGGTGCCTGGATTGCCAAACCGCCAGCCTGCGAAGTCGTCAGTACCGTGGGGGCTGGTGACTCGATGGTCGGTGGCCTGATCTACGGTCTGCTGATGCGTGAGTCCAGTGAGCATACTTTGCGTTTGGCCACCGCCGTGGCAGCCCTGGCCGTCAGCCAGAGCAACGTTGGCGTGACCGATCGTCCACAGTTGGCCGCGATGATGGCGCGTGTCGATCTGAAACCCTTTAATTGATAGCAGGAGGCAGAATGAAAACGCTGCTGATGATAGACAGTTCGCTTGGGCAGGCCCGTGGTCACCTGGCGAAACGCATGCTAGAGGCCGCTGCGGCCAAAGCCGGCCTGACGCTGGTGGGTTCACTCAACGAAGCTGAATTGGTCGTGCTCGCCGGGAGCATGGCTCCTGCTGACGCACTGCTGAACGGCAAAAATGTATATATCGGTGATGTGGAGCACGCAGTGCGTGAACCGCAAGCTTTCCTGGCCAGCGCCGTGGCCGAGGCCAAGCCCTACCAGGCTGCGGCAGTGGCACAGGTAAAAGCCGCTGGCCCGAAAAGGATTGTGGCAGTAACGGCTTGCCCGACCGGCGTGGCGCACACCTTTATGGCGGCAGAAGCCATCGAGAGCGAAGCCAGGAAACGTGGCTGGTGGGTGAAAGTGGAAACCCGTGGCTCCGTCGGTGCTGGTAACGCCATCACGCCAGAAGAAGTGGCGGCGGCCGATCTGGTGATCGTAGCTGCAGACATCGAAGTGGATCTGGACAAGTTTGCCGGCAAGCCGATGTACCGTACTTCCACCGGTTTGGCGTTGAAGAAAACCGCGCAGGAACTGGACAAGGCACAGGCAGAAGCCGAGATCTTCCAGCCGACTAAAGGCGGCAACACGGCCAGCAAGAAGAAAGAAAGCAGTACCGGGCCTTACCGCCATCTGCTGACCGGCGTGTCTTATATGTTGCCGATGGTAGT
Source organism: Serratia sp. L9 (assembly GCF_050632285.1). Taxonomy (NCBI): domain Bacteria; kingdom Pseudomonadati; phylum Pseudomonadota; class Gammaproteobacteria; order Enterobacterales; family Yersiniaceae; genus Serratia; species Serratia sp. L9. Next base: position 3,146,443 of record NZ_CP192591.1, read on the forward strand.
CGCAGGTGGTCTGTGTATCGCACTGTCATTCGTGTTTGGTATCAAAGCCTTTGAAGTCAAAGGAACGCTGGCTGCGGCCCTGATGCAAATCGGCGGCGGTTCGGCATTCGCGCTAATGGTGCCGGTACTGGCCGGTTATATTGCCTTCTCTATTGCCGACCGCCCTGGTCTGACACCGGGTCTGATCGGCGGTATGCTGGCGGTGAGTACCGGTGCCGGTTTCCTTGGCGGTATTATTGCCGGTTTCCTGGCGGGTTACGTGGCTAAGGCGATCAGCAGCAAATTGCAGCTGCCTCAGAGTATGGAAGCGCTGAAACCGATCCTGATAATTCCACTGGTCGCCAGCCTGATCACTGGCCTGATCATGATTTATGTGGTCGGTACGCCGGTGGCTAAAATCATGGAAGGTCTGACCAACTGGCTGCAATCGCTGGGCACGGCCAACGCGGTGCTGCTGGGCGCTATCCTCGGTGCGATGATGTGTACCGACATGGGCGGCCCGGTCAACAAAGCGGCTTATGCCTTTGGTGTGGCGCTGCTCAGCTCTTCTGTCTATGCACCGATGGCCGCGATTATGGCGGCGGGTATGGTGCCACCGTTGGCGATGGGCCTGGCGACTATCCTGGCGCGCCGTAAGTTCGAGAAATCCGAGCAGGAAGGTGGCAAAGCCGCGCTGGTTCTTGGCCTGTGCTTTATCACTGAAGGGGCTATTCCGTTTGCTGCCCGTGACCCGATGCGTGTCCTGCCATGCTGTATCGCTGGTGGTGCGTTGACTGGTGCACTTTCTATGGCTTTCGGTGCAAAACTGATGGCACCGCACGGCGGTCTGTTCGTCCTGCTGATCCCAGGGGCGATCTCTCCGGTGCTGCTGTATCTGCTGGCGATTGTTGCCGGTACTTTACTGGCAGGTGTGGCTTACGCGGTATTGAAACGTAGCGAAGTGCCAGCCGCCACCGTGGCATAAAAGGTAAGCAACCAAAAAACCGGCGCTCAGGTGCCGGTTTTTCTATTTATGTCGAGAGGATTATTGCTGAGCTTTCAGCCAGGCAATTTCTTCGGCCCAGATATCCGGGTTTACCGTCTCCAGGATCAGCGGGATATTATCGAAACGCGCATCGCGCATGATATAGCTGAACACGGTCTTGCCGATATTGCCTTCGCCCAGGCTGTGGTGGCGATCGACGCGGCTGTTAAACGCGCTCTTGGCATCGTTCAGGTGCATACCGCGCAGGTAGTTAAAGCCCACCACATCATCCAGTTCCTTAAACGTCTTCTGGCAGTTCTCTTCGGTACGCAGATCGTAACCGGCAGCGAAAGCATGGCAGGTATCAATACACACGCCGACGCGGCTTTTATCTTCCACACCGTCAATAATCGCCGCCAGGTGTTCAAATTTGAACCCCAGATTGCTGCCCTGACCTGCAGTGTTTTCGATCACGGCGGTCACGCCCTGGGTTTTATCCAGCACGATGTTGATGGATTCGGCGATGCGTGCCAGACATTTATCCTCATCAATCTGCATCAGATGGCTGCCAGGGTGGAAGTTCAGCAGCGTCAGCCCCAATTGCTCGCAGCGCTGCATCTCATCGAGAAACGCCTCGCGGGACTTTTCCAGCGCCTCTTCCACCGGGTGGCCAAGGTTAATCAGATAGCTGTCATGTGGCAGGATCTGCTCGGGGCCATACCCGTATTGCGCGCAAGCAGCTTTAAACTTTTCGATAACGTCGGCTGGCAGTGGCGCTGCCTTCCATTGACGCTGATTTTTAGTGAACAGGGCGAATGCGGTCGCCTCTAATTCGTGCGCGCGGATCACGGCCTGATCTACGCCGCCTGAAGCGCTGACATGTGCACCGACAAACTTCATTATCATTCTCCTGAGTTATCAGGGGCATTATGGCATTGATAAGCGCGGGACAAAAGAAGCAGGCCCGAAGGCTCGGGCCTGCTGTCGAAGAGAGGTTACAGCAGGTGTTGCACAAGCAGGTTGATTGCGCCACCGCCGATAACCAGCCAGACAAACAGCAGGGTTGCCAGCAGAATGGGTTTTACCCCTGCCTGGCGGACCGCGCTGATGTGAGTTGTCAGGCCCAACGCAGCCATCGCCATGGCAAGCATCCAGGTGTCGATGGTGATCAGATGCTGTACCAGCGTGGTCGGGATCAGGTTAAAGGAGTTCAACCCGGCAACGGCGATAAACAACACGGCAAACCAGGGAATGGTGATCGCTGATTTTTCGCTTTTGCTGCCACTTCCGGCACCGCGGCTGATATAACCAGATAGCAACAGCAGGAAGGGGGCCAGCATCATCACACGGATCATTTTGGCGATCACCGCCGCATTCTCTGCATCTGGGCCGATAGCGTGACCCGCCGCCACTACCTGAGCAACTTCGTGGAGGGTTGAGCCGGTGTAAATACCGAAGGTTTCCTGGTTAAAGGGTAACCACTGAAAGTGCTCATTTAGCTGATACAGCCAGGGGTAGACAAAGATAGCCAGGGTGCCAAATACCACCACGGTGGAGACCGCGACGGCAACTTTGCTTGAATCGGCCTTCAGCACCGGTTCGGTCGCCATGACTGCTGCGGCCCCGCAGATACTGCTGCCGGCACCGATCAGCATGGTGGTCTGGTTGTCGAGACCGAATACCTTTTTACCCAGCCAGCAGGCCAACAGGAAAGTGCTGCTCAGGGTGAAGGCATCGATAATGATACCGGTAGCCCCGACGTCAGCAATCTGCTGGAAGGTCAAACGAAAGCCATAAAGGATAATCCCCAGGCGCAGCAGGCGCTGCTTGGCAAGCTGCACACCGCTATGGCAACTGGGTTGCAGCCATGGGTAGAGGGTGTTGCCAACCACGATACCAAACAGGATCGCCAGCGTCAGGGCGCCTAATCCGAGATTTGCAATCCAGGGTATGTCACCCGCCCAGATCGCCAATGCGGTTAACGCACCGGTCAGCAACAAACCCGGTATCAGCCGTGGTAATCCAAACAAGGGAAAACGCTGTTCAGGATAGGTGTGGGTGGTATCACTCGCCATTTATTATTTGTCCTCTTCTCAATTCCTGAAGACAAGGATAAAAGTTCGTGACCTAAAAATGAAATTGATTATATATTTATAACTTACCGGAATAAGTGATATAGAGTGCGGGATTATCCCGGTTTTCAGGTCGATTGCCGTAAACGTGATAATCTTAAAGACATAACAGCGTTGTCATTCAAATGGCTTTTTCTGACCCATATACTTCCATGGATTTCAAGTTTCAGTTTTGGCTTGAAAGGTGGTGGCTATGGCCAAGTCTGGCTGGACATTTTCTATATCGAGGCCGCTATGCATATCACTTTGCGCCAATTGGAAGTCTTTACCGAAGTGCTTAAAAGCGGTTCAACCACTCAAGCCTCAGTGGTTCTGGCTTTATCACAATCAGCGGTTAGCGCGGCACTGGCCGATCTGGAAGGGCAACTGAAAGTGTTGCTGTTCGATCGGGTTGGTAAGCGCTTGGTTATCAACGAACATGGCCGCTTGCTCTACCCCAAGGCTCTGGCGCTACTGGAACAGGCCGGGGAAATTGAACAACTGTTCCTGCATGACAGTGGCTCGTTACGCATCGCTGCCAGTAGTACCATTGGCAACTATTTATTGCCGCAGATGATTGCCCGTTATCGCAAGGATTTCCCTGCCACCCCGCTGGAACTGAACGTGGGCAACAGCCAGGAGGTGATAGTGGCGGTGGCGGATTTCCGTGTAGACCTTGGCCTGATTGAAGGGCCATGTCATATGCCGGAGTTGGTGACACAACCGTGGCTGGAAGATGAGCTGGTGGTATTTGCCGCGCCGGATAGCCCGTTGGTGCAACAACCAATGACCATGGCCGCGCTGGCCAGCGCCCCCTGGATCCTGCGTGAGCGAGGCTCCGGCACGCGGGAAGTGCTGGATCATCTGTTGCTGGCACATCTGCCAGATTTCCAACTGGTGATGGAACTCGGGAACTCCGAAGCGATCAAGCACGCGGTGCGGCATGGTATCGGGATCAGTTGCCTTTCACGGCGTGTGGTTGAGGAGCAGTTGGCCAGCGGCGTACTGGTAGAGTTGAAACTACCTTTGCCGCCTTTGGTACGCACACTGTACCTGATCCATCATCGGCAAAAGCATATCTCCAACGCGCTGCAACGCTTCCTGAGCTACTGCGTTGAACCCAAGTAAAAGGCTTCCCTGAGGCCGGGGAGCAGGGGTGTCGCTAATAATTACAACGGGATTATGAAGCTATCTTATATCAGCGCAATGTTACTAGTTCACTGGCGGGTATTTGTTACAATTCTGCCCTCATTTTTTTTGACGGGCAGATAGGGTAAGAATGGCTCAGCAGGATATAAAAACAGCGGGGCAACAAGCACCCGGATTACGCCGCGAGCTAAAAGCGCGGCATTTAACCATGATTGCCATTGGCGGCTCCATCGGTACAGGCCTGTTTGTTGCTTCCGGCGCAACGGTTTCTCAGGCAGGCCCAGGTGGCGCATTGCTTTCCTATGCCTTGATTGGTTTGATGGTCTATTTCCTGATGACCAGCTTGGGTGAGTTGGCGGCATTTATGCCGGTTTCGGGCTCGTTCTCCACTTATGGCGCCAAGTATGTAGAGGAAGGCTTCGGCTTCGCGCTCGGCTGGAACTACTGGTACAACTGGGCGGTGACCATTGCTGTTGATTTGGTGGCAGCACAACTGGTGATGAACTACTGGTTCCCTGATACCCCGGGCTGGATCTGGAGCGCCTTGTTCCTCGGCCTGATGTTCCTGCTGAACTTCATTTCGGTGAAGGGTTTCGGTGAGGCAGAATATTGGTTCTCACTGATCAAAGTGAGTACGGTCATTATCTTTATCGGCCTCGGCATACTGATGATTTTCGGTATCCTGAAGGGCGGTGAACATGCGGGCTGGCAAAACTGGACCATCGGCGATGCACCTTTTGCCGGGGGCTTCTCGGCCATGATTGGCGTGGCGATGATCGTCGGCTTCTCCTTCCAGGGGACCGAGCTTATCGGTATCGCAGCCGGTGAATCTGAAGATCCGGGCAAGAACATTCCGCGCGCGGTGCGCCAGGTGTTCTGGCGTATTCTGTTGTTCTATATCTTCGCCATCCTGATTATCAGCCTGATCATTCCTTATACCGATCCGAGCCTGCTGCGTAATGATGTGAAAGACATCAGCGTCAGCCCGTTCACCTTGGTATTCGAGCACGCCGGTTTGCTGTCTGCGGCGGCGGTGATGAACGCGGTGATCCTGACTGCGGTGTTGTCTGCCGGTAACTCCGGGATGTACGCCTCAACCCGTATGCTGTTTACGCTGGCTTCGGAAGGTAAGGCACCCCGCATTTTTGCCAAACTGTCGAAAGGCGGTGTGCCACGTAATGCTCTGTATGCCACCACCGTGGTTGCGGCACTGTGCTTCCTCAGCTCGATGTTCGGCAACCAGTCGGTGTATCTGTGGCTGCTGAATACTTCGGGCATGACCGGCTTTATCGCCTGGTTGGGGATTGCGATCAGCCATTACCGTTTCCGTCGTGGTTATATGAAGCAAGGGCTTGATCTTAACGATCTGCCGTACCGTTCCGGTTTCTTCCCGTTGGGGCCAATGTTTGCCTTTGTGCTGTGTCTGATCATCACGCTGGGGCAGAACTATCAGGCTTTCCTGGAGGACAAGATTGACTGGTATGGCGTGACGGCAACCTACATCGGTATTCCATTGTTCCTGATCATCTGGTTCGGTTATAAGCTGACGCGCGGCACCCGTGTTGTGAAGTACAGCGAAATGGAATTCCCGAAGTGGAACCCTGATAAGTAATCAAATAGACCAGGACGCGGTGGGTCACCGCCGCGTTATTCCTTGCCAAGTATCCCCTGTAAACGAAAGGGCCGCACAATTTGCGGCCCTTTTGACGTTTGGGTAAAGGCTTTGGCAGAACGAGGCGTATTCCTCCCCACCCTTATTTCCAATAATCAGAAGTTGTAAGTCATACCAACGGTGTAACGGCGACCATCCAGCGTGGTGTTATAGTGCTCGTAATCCACGGTTTTATCCAGAATGTTGTAAACGCCACCACTGACCTGCAGGTTTTTATTTGCCTGGTAGCTCAGACCGGCGTCAACAAAGGTGTAGGACGGTGTGCTGGAGGCCATTGACGTGCGGCTCAGGTATTCCGAGGTTTCGCTGCGGAAGTTGACGCGTGACCACAGGCTGACATCCTGCGTCGCCTGCCAATCCAGCACGGTGTTGATCATGTGCTTGGGCATCTGGTTTAGTGCCTTGCCCTGGAATGCCCCGCTTTTCTGTTCAGAATCGGTAAAGGTGTAGTTGGTGCTCAGCTTCCAGTCTTCGGTGATGTCCCAACCGACGGTGGCTTCAATACCGCGCATGTTGGCTTTGTCTACGTTGACGCGATCGCTGATAAAATCATAATGGGTATTGCCGATGGTGCAGGCCGGGTCAGCCGAGTCGTTACAGCGGCGCACCTCGGTGATCTTGTCTTTGAAATCGGTATTGAACAGGGTGATACCGGCATTCAGGTTTTGCTGGTTATCCCACAGCAGAGCGATTTCCTGGCTCAGACTGGTTTCTGGCTTCAAGTCAGCGTTGCCCACGATAATACCGGAGCTGACGTTACCCCCGGTGATCTGGCCCCAGTTGGGAGAGGACTGGCGCAGATCCGGTGAACGGTAGCCAGCCGATACCCCACCTTTCAGGGTCCATTGTTCCGTCAGATGCCAAACGCCGTACATGCGCGGCGTCCAGTGGTTGCCATAGTTCTGATCCTGATCCATACGGATCCCGGTAGTCAGGCTGAAATCATTGGTCAGCGCCCATTCGTCTTCGGCAAACAGTGCCCAGCTCCAACGGGTCAGTTTGCTCAGGCCATCTGCGGCTTCCAGTTGGTTACCGCCGTCGCTAAGCTTTTCGTAGCGGTATTGACCACCCAGGTTAAGCAGATGAGCGCCGAGCTCAAACTGCGTCTGGGTGTTGAAAATGGTGTTGTACGACTTCATGTCGCGCCCGGAGTTGTTGGTTTCTTCCTGCTGAATGTAGCTGGTACTCTTACCGAAATCGTAATAGCCGTTATGCGTTACCGAGTAGTTGTTACGGGTATAAATATTTTCGCTGGCGGTGTTTGGTTTACATACACCTTTGCTGCAGCGTTCGGCTGCTATGGATTTGCCCGGCGTGCCGTTGCGGTCTTGCAGTGAGCGGCCGATTTCAAAATCGAATTCATTTTTTTCATCTGGGGTCAGGCTGAATACCGCCGTGCCGCTACGCATGCGCTGTTCTTTGAAGCCATTGAGGATGTGGTCCTCCGCCCGGCGGGAGAGCAGGCCATTCACCCGCAAGCCGAGTAAACCGTCAATCAATGGGCCAGAAGCAAAGGCGTTAGTCTGGAAAATATCGCCTGAGTCACTGTGTTCCTGGAAGGTGGTGTCGCCCTGTAGCGAACCGCTCCACGCTTGGGTTGTGGAGGTTCTGCGCGTGATAATGTTGATAACCCCGCCCATGGCATCTGAGCCATAGAGTGAAGACATTGGCCCACGAACCACTTCGATACGCTCGATGGCCTGCAGCGGCGGTAACCAACCCTGCTCAATCCCGGCGTTATCGCTGTTAGGGCGGGTGCCGCGGCTATCAACGCGTTTACCGTCAACCAGGATCAGCGTGTATTTGGAGGACATGCCCCTGATGCTGATATCGCTGCTGCTGGCACCGCCGGTAACGACCACGCCCGGTACGTCCTTCAAGGCATCGGTAACATCGCGATAGGCCCTGGTTTCCAACTGCTGGCGGGGGATCACGGAGATAGATGCTGCTGAGTCTTGAATTCTTTGCTGGAAACCAGAGGCGGTGACGACCATGGTGTCCGGTGATTGTGCCAGAGCGCTGCTGCTGGCGAGTGATGCGAGGATGAGTGCAGTCAAGGTGTTATAGCTTGGCTTTTCCATGAGATAAATATTCCTGGCCCGAGGTCAACAGGTTTTCCCTGTTAATTATTTGATTTAAAAGAATATAATTTTGCTTTTACCCCTGATGATTTCTGTTCCCGTGGGTAAAGCGTCAGGTTATTGTAAGGAAATCGACAGCAATGTAAATCAAAATGATAATTACTATCATTTGTATGTTTATTCAGTAATTGATTGAAACCAATGGCATTAGTAAAGTTAATGCAGGGATTGGCCGGAGAGTGGGAGAGAAAATCAGAATCCTAATCGGTCACGCAGCGCGTAGTAGGCGGCTCCGAGGGCAGTGAAGGGCACTTGTAAATGCCGGCCACCGAAAAATGGCATATGGGGGAGCTTGGCAAAGGCATCGAAGCGCTCGGCGTCACCGCGTAGCGCTTCGGCAATCAATTTTCCCGCCAGATGGGTCAAGGTCACGCCGTGGCCACTGTCCCCCTGCAGGTAGTAGACATTGTTTTCCAGCCTGCCAAACTGCGGCATACGCGAAAGCGTCAGCAGGAAGTTACCGCTCCAGCGGTAATCGATACGCACCTTTTTCAACTGGGGGAAGGTCTTCAGCATCAGGGGGCGGATCCTGGCCTCGATATCAGCCGGATCCTGTGCGCCATAAACCACGCCACCGCCATATAACAACCGGTTGTCTGCCGTCAGGCGGAAATAATCAAGCAGGTAGTTACAATCCTCAACGCAGTAGTTATCCGGCAACAGCGAAAGTGCCATATCCGATGATAAAGGTTCGGTGGCGACGATTTGTGAACCGCAGGGCATGCTCAGGCGGCTGAGGCGTGGCTCCAGTTGATCCCCAAGATAAGCATTGCCAGCTACGATCACCAAGCTGGCATTTACGCAACCCTGGGCTGTGTGCACCGTTGCGGGTTGGCCATATTCGATACGGGTCACGGCAGATTGTTCAAACAGTCTGCCACCGTGGCGGCGCACCGCTTCTGCTTCGCCCAGAGCCAGATTGAGCGGATGCAGATGCCCACCCTGTCTATCCAGCAACCCACCGACGTAACGCTCGCTGCCAATGGCGCAGCGGATGGCTTCGCCATCCAGCAGTTGCAGATGCTGATGACCATAACGCTGCCAGAGCTTCTGTTTTTCTCGCAGCGCGCTGAACTGTTTTGAGGTGAGGGCGGCGGCGATGGCGCCGGGGCGATAATCACAGGCGATAGCGTAGCGATCGATGCGCTGGCGGATGATCTCTGCACCTTCGAACATCATTCCACCGAGCATGGCTGCGGTTTCCTGGCCGTAGTGCGCCTCGATCACGTCGATATCGCGGCTGTAGGAGTTGACCACCTGACCGCCGTTGCGGCCGCTGGCCCCCCAACCGATGCGGAAGGCTTCGAGTAATACCACGTCATAACCAGCCTCTACCAGATGCAAGGCGCAAGAGAGCCCGCTGAAACCACCGCCGATAATGCAGACGTCGCAGCGGATGGCTCCCTTTAACTGAGGATAAGGAGCGTGAGGGTTGGCGCTGGCGGCATAATAGCTGGCAACATGTTCCATCATCACTCCTCCGGTGGTGTCTCAGAAGGTGGTTGGGGTATGCGCGCTAACAATCCGGCATACACGCGTTGAGGAGTTATTGAAGCTGTGCGGCATACCTGTGTTGATCGCGTAGCTTTGCCCCGCAGTCAGCAGGTAACTTTGGCCGTTGACGGTCAACATGATTTCCCCTTCCAGCAGGGTGCCGATCTCCTCACCCTGGTGCTTGATCTTCTCCCCGGTCGTGGTCCCCGGCTGATAGGTTTCCAGCATCATGGCCAGATTGCGGGTCGGGCTGCCGTTGTGCACCAGTTTCATTGAGACGCCCTGGCTACCGATCTCAATAAGGTCTTCCGGCTCGATCACCACTTTGGGCTCATCTGGCCGTTCGGGTTCAGCAAAGAATTCAGACAGCGATAGCCCATAGACCTTCAACAGTTTCTGCAGTGTACTGATGGCAGGGCTGACTTTGTCCTGCTCAATCGTACTGATGGCACTGTGGGTTAATCCGGACAGTTCGGCGACCCTGCGCTGTGACAAACCCAAATGCTGACGGATCTGCGACAGGCGCTTGCCTGGTGCCAAGCTGACTTCGCTCATAGCGGTAGTTCCTTCTGGTAGAAGCGACAGGTTTGGAGAACCCCGGGCGCGGGGCCCCTGTCTGGGGGATATCGAGACCACATGATATCGGTAGTTGGGTGGTGATTGGAAAATATATTGCCCATGTTCTTCCCCGTTCTGGCGGACGAAATTCTGTACGACAAAAGCGTAAACAACGCCTTTTCGGTCAATATTTTATCAATTTAGCAGCCCGTGGCCAATAATCAAACGTGATTGTAATATTTGCAAAGCATTTTCGTTAATACTATGTTTCATTATATGGATGTTATTTTGAGCGCCGGTTTGCGGCGCAGTCTACAGAGAAATCAAACCATGTGTTAAGACGATCGGCAAGCGAATGCGAAGGCATTCCCAAGAGCACAACAGCGGGTGACGTATGCAAACCAATAGCGCAATAATTGAAGATTTTGCACAGCATAATGAAGAGAGGCGAAGTAGCGCGTTCCAAGTGGAAGTAGACCACTATTTGGAACGCCACCCAGCCACGCAGTATATCGATATCCTTCTGAACGATCTTAATGGTTCCTTCCGCGGTAAGCGTATTCCCCTCTCCGGGTTGAAAAAATTGAAAAAGGCTGCTACTTCCCTGCCTCGGTATTTGCTATGGATATTCTTGGCAACGTGGTGGAAGAAGCCGGTCTGGGTCAGGAATTGGGTGAGCCGGATCGCGTTTGTATCCCCGTGCCTGGGACCTTGACGCCGTCTGCGGCGGATCCGGAACACATCGGTCAGGTGTTGCTGACCATGTTGGATGAAGATGGTACTCCCTTTGACGTTGAACCCCGTAATGTCCTCAACCGAATATGGCAGGCGTTGCGCCAACGTGGATTATTCCCGGTGGTAGCGGTAGAGCTGGAGTTTTATCTCATCGATCGACAGCGAGACTCGGAAGGATACCTGCAACCCCCTTGTGCTCTGGGGACGCAGGAACGCAACGTGCAGAGCCAGGTCTATTCGCTGGATAATCTGAACCATTTCGCCGGGGTGCTTAATGAGATAGACGCCTTGGCGCAGTTGCAGGGGCTCCCGGCGGACGGGGCGGTGGCAGAAGCGTCTCCCGGCCAGTTTGAAGTGAACCTCAACCATACCGATAACGTATTACAAGCCTGCGATCACGCCTTGGCGTTGAAACGCCTGGTGCGGCAGGCGGCTGAACATCATCACCTGCATGCCACTTTTATGGCCAAACCTTATGAGGATTATGCCGGGAGCGGGATGCACGTGCATCTCAGCATGGTAGACAGCAACGGCAAGAACCTGTTTGCCGAAGCGGATGGCGAAGACTCGGCATTATTCAAACGGACGCTGGCCGGAATGATCGCCCTGATGCCTGCCTCCATGGCGCTGCTGGCCCCCAATGTGAACGCTTTCCGCCGCTTTCAACCGGGCATGTATGTGCCAGTCCAGGCTTCCTGGGGGCATAACAATCGCACCGTCGCGTTGCGTATTCCCTGTGGTGACGTCGATAACCACCGTGTGGAATACCGCGTTGCGGGTGCCGATGCCAACCCCTATCTGGTGATGGCGGCAATCCTGGCGGGTATGCTTTATGGGCTGGATACCGAACAGCCGTTACCCGAGCCGGTCACCGGCAATGGGCTGGAGCAGGAAGGGCTGCCATTCCCGATCCGCCAGAGCGATGCCTTATATGAGTTTGAGCACCAGCATGAGCTTACCCAGTATCTTGGTGAACGCTTCTCGCACGTTTACCACGCCTGCAAGTCGGATGAGCTGATGCAATTCGAGCGGTTGGTAACGGAGACCGAGATTGACTGGATGCTGAAAAATGCCTGAGCCGACATAACGGGGAAAACCGCTATTTCAACAAAGGATTGACACTGATTCTACGCGTTAAGGGTAGTTTCCCGGCAATCACCAAAAGAATTTGTATTAGAAGGTTTCAAGATCTTGTCTTCCTGAGGCCAAATGGTGCAAAATACGCGAAATGCAGATAGCCGACGTTTTAACGCGTCGGTTATTTTTTTGCATTACGTTCTACCAATGTGCGTTTCATACACCAAGAGAGGCCGGACATCGAGCCGGATAGATAAATAGGTTCGTCACGATCAACCAAAACTTTATGGTCGTGACTCATGAGGATAAGACAGATGGGGCAATTTTTCACTTTAGCACCGGTGCCCGCCGGTTTCCGCTGTGGTCGCAGCGATTATGGAGCAACCAAGGCAATCTCGCCGCGTTATCCAGCTTCCCTCATCCCCCTTTTAGAATTAAGTCGCTCGTTGCGAAGTTTCCCCGCAACCTTAAGTCTTGGCGTGTCTATTATCCGCAAGGCTGAAGGTAAGGGGGCTGCGCGATGTCCGATAACATCATCAGCGCCGCACCAGCCGGCCAACGCGTCCAACTGCGTAAAACCCTGACTTTAGTCCCGGTCGTCATGATGGGTCTGGCCTATTTACAGCCAATGACCATTTTTGACACCTTCGGCATCGTCTCCGGCCTGACCGATGGTCACGTCGCGACAGCGTACGCCTTTGCTCTGCTGGCGATCCTGTTTACCGCCCTGAGCTACGGCAAACTGGTGCGGAAATTCCCTTCCGCCGGTTCTGCTTATACCTATGCCCAGAAAGCCATCAGCCCGCATGTCGGCTTTATGGTGGGTTGGTCATCTCTGCTGGACTACCTGTTCATGCCGATGATCAACATCCTGCTGGCAAAAATTTATCTGGAAGCGATTTTCCCCGGTGTGCCATCGTGGATCTTTGTCGCAGGGCTGGTGGCCTTGATGACCATTTTCAACCTGCGTGGCATCAAGCTGGTCGCTAACCTGAACTCCATTATCGTGGTAGTGCAGGTGGCGATCATGATCGTGTTCCTTGGCCTGGTGGTGAACGGTATTTCCCACGGCGAAGGTGCCGGTACCCTGGTCAGCAGCCGCCCGTTCTGGTCTGATAATGCCCACGTGGTGCCGATGATAACCGGTGCGACCATTCTGTGCTTCTCGTTCCTCGGCTTTGACGGCATCAGCTCGTTATCTGAAGAAACCAAAGACGCAGAGAATGTGATCCCGAAGGCCATCTTCCTGACGGCATTGATCGGCGGCATCATCTTTATTGTGGTGTCCTACTTCGTGCAGTTGTACTTCCCGGATATTTCACGCTTCAAAGATCCTGACGCGTCACAGCCGGAAATCATGCTGTATGTGGCTGGTAAGTTCTTCCAGTCGGTGATCCTGGTGTTCTCTTGCGTTACCGTACTGGCTTCCGGTATGGCGTCACATGCGGGGGTTTCACGCCTGATGTATGTGATGGGCCGTGACGGCGTATTCCCGGAGCGTTTCTTCGGTTATGTGCACCCGAAATGGCGCACTCCAGCGCTGAACGTGCTGTTGGTTGGCGTGATTGCGCTGTCCGCTGTTTCGTTCGACCTGGTGACGGCCACGGCGTTGATTAACTTCGGTGCGCTGATCGCGTTCACTTTCGTTAACCTGTCGGTGATTTCTCAGTTTTATATTCGCGACAAGCTGAACCGCACCGTGAAAGACACCTTCAACTACCTGATTTTGCCGGTGCTGGGGGCGTTGACCGTCGGTGCGCTGTGGATCAATCTGGAAGCCAGCTCTATGACGCTGGGCCTGGTCTGGGCAGCGATTGGCCTGCTTTACCTGGCGTTCGTCACCCGCAGCTTCCGCCTGCCGGTGCCGCAGGCAAGTGAAGACGTAGCTTGATTTATTAGTCTAACGCACTAAATAAAAAAGGGTTTCAGCGTGCTGAAACCCTTTTTTGCTGGCTTGATACCTGGCGATGTTTTTATCCCACCAACTGCTTGCCGTAATCAAACAGTGCTTTAAGCAGCGCGGTTTTCTCTTTATTCCCTTCATGCTGGTTATACAGCGCCTCTAATTGCAGCAGGTAATCCTGCACCCGCTCGGCGTTCAGCGCTTCCTGACGATGCTGTAACCAGCGTTGCTGTTCGGCGTCATCCAAGGTGTTCGGGTAATTGCGCGCACGGTAGCGGAACAGCAATTCTTTCATGCGGTTATCGCTGAAGGTCAGATCCAGCGCAGGCAGGTTCTGCGGTTTGGTTTGCTGGATAATCCTCATGGCGGCTTTGTCGGCATCGCTGAAGAACCCGTCGTAGAGTCTGGCATCAACATCATCGACCGGGGGGAATGGCTCGGCTTCGGCAAACAGCGTTACCACTTTTTCTCGTATTTCGGGATGCTGGCGCAGCACTTTCAGGTTAGCAAGGCAGGCTTCGCGGTCGATACCCAGGCGATCGGCATTTTCTGGCAACAGCGTCTTGGCTGGGGCCAGCACCGGGCATTTATTGATATGAACCAGCTTGATAGGTATCGGCGTTTGATCCGCTGCCAGATGATCGCGGCGGGTATAAAGGCGTTCGCGCAGTTGTTCAGCGTTCAGTTCCAGCAGCGGAGAAATATCGCCAGCCAGATCGCACATGATCACGGCGTTTTTGTTCTCCGGGTGCCAGGCCAGCGGTGAAACCCAACTGGTGTTCCCGCGCGCCGCTCCGAACATGCCGGAAACGTGCACCAGCGGCGTCATTTCTGCTATGTCAATGAGGGCGTTCAGCTTGTGCTTGTTGCGATGCTGCAACAGATAATCAAACAGCCTTGGCTGCGCCTGTTTGACCAGCTTGGCCATGGCAATGGTGGCGTACACATCGGACATGGCATCATGCGCGTGTTCGTGTTCTACGCCGTTGGCGCGGGTCAGGTGTTCCAGACGGAAACTGGGGAAACCTTCTTCATTTTCAGGCCAGTTGATGCCTTCCGGGCGCAAGGCGTAGCAGGCACGCATCACATCCAGCAAATCCCAGCGTGAGTTGCCGTTCTGCCAGCTGTAAGCGTAGGGATCGTAGAAGCAGCGATAGAAGATATTGCGGCTGACTTCATCGTCAAAGCGAATATTGTTGTAACCCAGAATACAGGTGCCCGGCACGCTGAACGCCTGGTGGATCTGGCGGGCAAACTCGGCCTCGTTCACGCCTTTGGCCAGCGCATGCTGCGGTGTGATACCGGTGATCATCACCGCTTCCGGCTCAGGGAGGTAGTCATCGGCCGGGGCGCAGTAGATAACCAGGGGGTCTTCGATAATGTTGAAATCCATATCGGTGCGCACCCCGGCAAACTGGGCCGGGCGATCCTTCGACGGGCTTTTACCGAAGGTTTCGTAATCGTGGATGTAAAATGTTGCCGGTGCCTTGCTGCTCAAAATCGCATCTCTTTATTGGCGTAGGGAATAGCCCTATTGTAACGGCGCCATGAACGATGCCAAGCTTAAACGTCGTCAACTTTGGAGATAGCTGTTCGCGCCGGGGTGTTTTTCACCTTCTGATCCTTTGACGGCTTCTCTATTGTCTTACTGAAATAATTAATACTGCCAGCCACGCCTAACCAGAATAAGGTACAAATGACCAACACGCCCAGCCAGGTTTTTTGGTTGTAGTTCATCTCGGTGCCAAGAAAAAGAATGGATTATCGGTGTAATTACATCAGGTCTAACATCAATATTATTTAAACGATAACAATATAACTGCCGCGCAATGATAGATATGGGTTGCTAATCTCTGGAATTGTCTTGCCTTGGAATAATAGTGAGCAGGTTAAGTTGTGCGGGATTAATTTCTATTTAAATTCGGTTTATAAATACAGGGATACAATCCGTTTTATTAAATACCAATATGGGTGTCCAATATGAAAACGCTGTTGTTGACCGGCGCTACCGGCTTTCTTGGTGGCGCAGTGCTTGAAAAGTTCCTGATTGAAAATCAAAAGATTAATTACCTTTTATTAGTGCGTGCTGAGAATGAACAGCTGGGTTTAAACCGTATTCGCACTAATATGGAAAAGTTCAATATCGATAAAAATATTCTGAATCAACTGACGGTTGATAATATTTTACTGGGTGATTTAAGTGAGCCAGACTGTTTTTTATCAGACGCACGTATCAATAATGTGACGCATGTGGTTAATTGTGCCGCTGTTGCTTCATTTGGCAATAATCCCCTTATTTGGAAAGTAAACGTTGAAGGCACCCTGGCTTTCGCCCAGCGAATGTCGCAGGTTGCTGGATTAAAACGTTTCCTGCATGTTGGGACGGCAATGTCCTGCGCCCCGCAGGCAGGTTCGCTGGTGGCCGAAAGCGCCGAATTTGAGGAAACCGCTGAACATCTGGTGGAATATACCCGCTCCAAATCCACTATCGAACAGATGATGCGGCAGGTTTGCCCGCAACTGCCGTTGGTGATTGCCCGGCCTTCGATCGTCGTGGGCCATACGCGCCTGGGTTGTAAACCTTCCAGCAGTATCTTCTGGGTATTCAGTATGGCGCTGATGCTGCGCAAGTTTATGTGTTCGCTGCAGGATAATATCGATGTGATCCCGGTGGATTACTGCGCCGACGCGTTGGTGATGCTGCTCTGCAGAGAAGACCTGGACAATGATGTTTATCATATCTCGGCGGGTGAAGAGAGCAGCGTCAGCTTTGCCGATATCGATTACGCCATTGCCGCTGCGCTGGAAGAGCCGCCGGTGGGCGATCGCTATGCGCAGGTCAGCTACGAAGCCTTGCTGCAAATGCGCAGGCAACTGAAAGATATCTTTGGGCCATGTAATGAACGCCTGATGCTGAAAGCCATGCGTTTATACGGCTCATTTGCCATGCTGAACGTGCGTTTCAGTAATGAGAAGATCCTGCAACTGGGTATGCCGAAACCGCCACGCTTTACCGATTATATTGCGCGTTGCGTGCAGTCGACGCGTGGGCTGTCTATACCCCAGCAGATGGTGGTGGATTTTAAATAGCTGAAAAGGGCGCTCAGAAAAGCGCCCCTGCTTTTACCAGGATGACGATGACCAGAAAACGCGGCCCAGCACCACCAATTGTTCTTTGCGCTGCGGATAGCTGAGTTGCTCATCCTGATACTCTTCCCGGTTCAGCGAGCGGATCACCACACCGCCGTCGGGCTTCTCAATCAGGATCTTGACCCGTAACAGATTGCCGTGGCGGATAGCATAGGTTTTCCCTTCGCGGATACGGGTATCGTCGGTGTTGATCCCCACCACGTCGCCATCCTGCAGCCGGGGTTCCATACTGGAGCCGGAAATGCGGATAATGCGCGCTGCATTTACCGCTACGCCCATTTTGTGCAGGTAGTAGCGGCGGAAAATCAGCGAAAACTCTTCACGATCGACAATTTCATAACAGCCATCGCCTGCGGAAAAATCAATATCCAGCAATGGGATCTCCACAAATTCTTCTTTGTCCTGATCGGTATCTTCCCACACCACGGGTTTGAGCCTGGCAGGCTGGAAATCCGACTCTGCGGCTACGTTGGCAAACGGCTGTTCCAGAGCCTTCTCATGGAACACGTCAAACCATCCTTTGGGCAGGCCTAACTTGGCCTCAATGCGCCGGGCAAGGTTATCGCCCAGGTTGCGCGAGGACTTTTCGCCGGTGATCTGGCTCAGGGTTGGCGCAGAGGAACCCACCAGTAAGGAGAATTCATTCTGGTTAGTGCCTTGCCGGGCATAATGCGCCATCAGATCGCGCAGATTATTGCGCCTAATTTCTTTGGTTTCCATCGGTGGATGGTCGCATCCTTTAGCAAAAAGGTAAATCCTGCGGTGTGAAAATCTTTAGCACAAAACGGCCTTACCGGCAGCCTGAACACATCTGCTGATGTGAGTTGTTGTACGCAAGCCTGGTTCCTACTCTAAAATAAGTGTTTTACCTCATTGTCGGGGGGCAGAAAGGTGTGTCTTGACCGGAAATCTCTTCTTTTGAACACCTGGCATACCGCAATTACCGTATTGTTCACGGAGGGCGGAGCGCGCTGTGAGCTGGGGAATGGCCTATTCAACTCAAAGAGCTGGGCGATCTGCTCAAGGTCTGTACTGCCAGTGGGCGCGAATAGGGGATCAGATCATGAAGCCGGTATATCGGGATAGGGCTGAGAGGCTAAAGTCGCTAAGATAGGGCGATGACTGTTGTGTCTGAAGGCCACAAACCTGTATCTTGGTACCATTGTGGCCGTAAGCAACCGAATCTGTGTATTACTTAAGCAAGGGTATTAAAGATGGATAATGCAACTAAGCCGAGTTTCCAGGACGTACTGGAGTTTGTGCGTATGAACCGTCGTAAAAACAAGCTACAGCGTGAAATTGTCGACAACGAAAAGAAAGTTCGTGATAACCAGAAGCGTGTGCTGCTGCTCGACAACCTGAGCGAGTACATCAAGCCTGGCATGAGCATTGAAGACATTCAGGGCATCATCGCCAATATGCGCAGCGACTATGAAGATCGCGTTGATGATTACATCATCAAGAATGCCGATCTGTCGAAAGAGCGCCGCGAATTATCCAAAAAGCTGAAAGCTATGGGCGAAGTGAAGTAATTTGCGCCGAACAGGGTTGGGGAAGCCCCCGGCCCTGTACCTACACCCGCTCGCCCCATCTGACGGTTACAGTTTGAACCATCACCACAACATCACTGATATTCAACGGTGAGATAGCAAATCGGCCTAGAGGCGCTACGCTTGTTGTTATGAATAATAAAAACGTATTCTGGCCGGAAAACTCTGTTTTACCCTATAAATTTCAAACTGACGTTTGAAAAATAGCGGTATAGTTTTTGGGCTTGATAGCGTGACCAGTTCTGTAGTGCCCTTCCCGTGGGGATTGGGCGTCGCCTTAAGCAGCATGATGCATTTTTTTGCTTATCGGGTAACAGGTTATCTTTATGACAGAACAACAGCTCACCGCATTGCTCAATCTGGACGAGGCCGCTAACCCACCCCGTATCTCGGCATCTGGGGACTGGGTATTGGCACATTATCGCCAGTTGGAACCCACCGTCAGACAACTGCAGACCCGGCTGCCTGCCAACGTGGTATTCGATCTGAGTCAACTGGGCATTCTTGACACCGCAGGCGCCACGCTTCTGGTTAATCTCCTTGGTGAACAGCGAATACTTTCTCTCGGCCAGATTGCGCCTTCACTGCCCGCTGAACGCCGTGTCCTGCTCGAAACAGTAGGCCGTGCATTACAAGGTTTTGAGCCGCCACCGGAGGAAAAACCACCCGGTCTGGTGATAGAGCTATTGTCCAACATCGGTCAGTCGATGGAGAACTTCTGGCAAAACCTGGTGGCTTTGCTGGGGTTTATCGGCCTGACGCTGCAAACCTTGTTTGGCAGCCTGCTACGCCCTTCGCGCTGGCGGATCACCTCACTGGTCGCCAACCTCCAGCAAATCGGCCTGAACGCGGTACCTATCATTATGCTGCTGACCTTCCTGGTTGGCGCCGTCATTGCTTTTCTTGGCTCAACGGTCTTATCCACCTTTGGCGCCAGTATTTTTACCGTCCAACTGGTGGTGTTTTCTTTTCTGCGTGAATTTGCGGTGCTGCTGACGGCCATATTGATGGCAGGGCGTACCGCCAGCGCCTTCACTGCTGAGATCGGCCTGATGAAGGCCAACGAAGAAATTGACGCTATCCAGGCATTGGGGCTCAATCCGGTTGAATTGCTGGTGCTTCCGCGCGTGCTGGCGCTGTTGCTGGCACTGCCGATGCTGACCTTTATCGGCATGATCAGCGGGATTTTTGGCGGGGTGGTGGTTTGCGCCCTGACGCTGGATATCTCCCCGACCATGTTTTTAACCATTATGCAGAGCAGCGGCGGTTTTGAGCATTTCCTGGTGGGGATGAGCAAGGCTCCGGTATTTGCTTTCCTGATAGCCATCATTGGCTGTCTGGAAGGTTTTAAAGTCAGCGGTAGCGCTGAATCGGTGGGGGCCCATACTACCGCCAGCGTTGTGCATTCAATCTTTGTGGTGATCCTGCTGGATGCGGTTGCCGCACTGTTCTTCATGGAGATGGGATGGTAAACCAGACAAACCCGGAAACCATTATTCGCATCCGCGAACTGCGTAACTGTTTCGGCAAACAATGCGTGCATGAAGATCTTGACCTGGACGTACGCCGTGGGGAGATCCTGGGCGTAGTCGGGGGATCCGGCACCGGGAAGTCCGTGCTGTTGCGCAGTATTGTCGGCCTGCGCCGCCCAACGGCTGGCCAGATCCAGGTTTTTGGCGAAGATTTGATGGCGCTAAGCGGCGCACGGCGCTCTGCGTTGGAGCGGCGATTTGGCGTACTGTTTCAGCGCGGTGCGTTGTTCAGTTCCTTGACCGTAACGGAAAACGTGGCCTTGCCGCTCATTGAATACGCGGGGTTGCAACGCAGTGATGCCGAACAGCTGGCGCAGGTGAAATTGGCGTTGTCCGGCCTGCCGGCCAATGCCGGTAATAAATATCCGGCCTCGCTTTCTGGCGGCATGGTGAAGCGTGCGGCTCTGGCCAGGGCGCTGGCGTTGGATCCGGAAATCCTGTTTCTGGATGAGCCGACGGCCGGGTTGGATCCTATCGGTGCAGCAGCTTTTGACAGCCTGATCCGCACCTTGCGTGATGCCTTGGGGCTAACCGTATTTCTGGTCACCCACGATCTGGATACCCTGTATACGATATGTGATCGGGTGGCGGTACTTTCGCAAAAAAGGTGCTGGTGGTGGATTCACTGGACGTGGTGGCGGATACCGACGATCCCTGGATCCAGGCGTATTTCCATGGCCCTCGCGGGCGAGCGGCGCAGCAGGCCGTAACGAACATAGCAGAGAGGAAATAAAAAATGGAAACCCGTGCTCACCATGTCCTCATTGGTCTATTTACTCTCATTATCTTTACGGCCGTGCTGTTGTTCAGCCTGTGGCTGACCAAATCCGGCAGCGATCGCCAGTTCAAGCTGTACGATATCGTGTTCAACGAGGCCGTCAGTGGCCTTTCGCAAGGCAGCACGGTGAATTACAGCGGGATCCGCGTAGGGGAAGTGGTCCAACTGCGGTTGGATAAAGACGTTCCCAGCAGGGTCTGGGCGCGTATTCGGGTAGCGGCTTCAACGCCAGTCCGCCAGGATACTCAAGCCCGTCTGGCGATGGCGGGCATTACCGGTACTTCGAATATTCAGCTCAGCGGCGGGAGTGAAGCCAGCCCGTTGCTGCAAACGGCGGACGGGGAGATCCCGGTGATTATTGCCACGCCTTCGCCACTGAGCCAACTGCTTACCAACGGTGAGGATGTGATGACCAACGTCAATGAGGTCCTGATGCGCCTGAATCAGGTACTGACGCCGGATAATCAGCAGCGGTTGGTTAATACCTTGGACAATCTGGAGAAAATTACCGATACCGTGGCCGGGCAGCGTGAAGATATCCGCACCATATTGCAGCAGTTGGCCTTGGTAACCAAGCAAAGCAACGACACGCTGGCGCAAACCAACCGGCTGATGCGCAACGCCAACCTGCTGTTGGATGGGCAGGGCAAGCAGTTGGTGATCAATGCGGCCAACACTATGGCATCGCTTGAGAAGACCAGCGTGCTGATGAACAAGCTGATCAGCGAGAATCAAAAATCACTGAGCAGTGGTATCCAGGGGTTCAACGATCTAGGTCCGGCGGTGGATGAATTGCGCAGAACCTTAGTGACATTACGCGGAGCCATCGGCCGCCTGGAAGAAAACCCGGCAGCCTTGCTCAGGGGCCCCGAACGCACCAAGGAGTTTACCCCATAATGACTGATCTGAAACTGATGTTTACCGGCTTACGTAACCCGTTTTCAAGGCTGTTGTGGGCAGTGATATTGTGCCTGCCGCTGGCAGCCTGCACTATTTTGCCGCAAACCCCGATCTCGCAGGTGTATTTGCTGCCTGCACAACCGGCTGCTTCTGCCGGGGGGCCGACGATTGAACGCTCTTTACGCATCGTGCAGCCCAATGCCAGCCAGTTTATAAATGGTTCACGCATTGCCGTTCAGCCACAGGGTTCCGAGATAACGGCGTATAGCGGTTCCCGTTGGAGCGATCCAGCGCCGATACTGCTGCGCAATCGCCTGACCCAGGAGTTCCGCTCCGATGGTCGTTTCAGTTCGGTGAGCACTGACGATGATAATCTACAGGCCGATTGGGAACTGGGTGGGGACTTATCCTCATTCCAGGGGGTTTATAACGGCGAGCAGGGCGAAGTGGTGATCCGCTTTGATGCTCGCCTGGTGCAAACTTCCGATCGGCGGGTGATGGCCAACCGCAGCTTTGTGGCGCGCCAACCGATCAACGGCAGATCAATGGATGACGTGGTGAAGGCGTTTGGCCAGGCCAGCGATCAACTTGCAGCGCAAATCCTGGCCTGGACCAGGCAACAGGCGGCCAACTGAGTCAGGAATCCTCGGCCATCGCTTTCAGCCACTGGATAAAGGCATTGATCTTCGGCCATTGCCGTTCCGAGAGCGTGGAAATGTAGTAGCGCTGTGCGCATTGCATTTCCATGCCTGGGAACGGAACAATCAGTTCTTTATTCTCAATGCGCTTACGCACCAGTTTTTTACGCCCCATGGCGATGCCAACGTGATTTATCGCTGCGATCACCGCCAGATCTGAACGGTCAAAGCCCATGCCCCGCTGGCCTTCGGCAAACGCTATCGCAAAGTGTTTTCCCCAGGTATTCCATTCCCCAATATCCGAGTCATAACTCCATGCCTGGCGGTCGTGCAGTAAGGTGCAACGCTGCAGATTGGCCGGTTTACCCAACAGGTCATAACGTTCAGCATATTCCGGGCTGCATACCGGGACAATCGACTCATCCATCAGATGCTGGTAAGCGAGCTTCTCTGGCGGGTGATCGTCGAAGTAGATCGCCAGATCGATTCCCGCACCATGAAAATTCACCATCTCGTTACCGGTCAGGATATTCAGGCTGATGGCCGGGTATCGGCGGTCAAAATCGGCCAGTTTCGGCACCAGCCAACATTGTGCAATCGACGGGCGCGAGTAAATGGTCAGGGTACCAGACAGCTCCTGGCTTTTGATTTCCAGTATTTCCTGGTTGAGGTAGCTGAGTGAAGATTTCAATACCCAAAATACCCGCTCGCCTTCGGGCGTCAGTTCGATCCGGCGATGGAAGCGTTGGAACAGCTTAAAGCCAAGTTCGGCTTCAAGATTGTTGATCCGGTGGCTTACCGCGCTGGGGGTGATCGCCAGCTCTTCGGCGGCCAGAACGAAAGATCCTTGCCGCGCTGCCACCTCAAAAGTATGAAGTTTGGCAAGCTGGTAGCCATTCAGATATCGGTTGCGGGCGAGCTGGTTTTTTTCGTCGTACATGGTGATAACCGGGTGAAATAAAAAAGAGTATACCCGGCGCCTTTCAAATTGCAGCGTTGTTACCTGCACTCTCTAACCCCAGTCACTTACCGTGGGGGAGATAACTGGGTGCCTGGCTGCAACTTGAAATTCATACGGGACAAATTGGAAAACTCATCTTGGCAGGCTCCAGAGATGAATTAATGTGATTCAAAAGACAGAATGAGGAATATTTTTGACCTGAATCACCCAGTTGATTAAATCTGGCTCATGCGAAGTGCCATTTTGATCGTTTGTCAGTCCCGGGTCGTTGGTTTCCAATAACAGTGAAATTTATCCTGGAAGGACGCTGAATATGGACTCGCAGATCTGGGTAGTTGGCACGCTGTTAACCAGCATCATCATCATCATTTTAACTATCGTAAAATTTAAGGTTCACCCGTTTCTGGCGCTGTTGCTGGCCAGTTTTTACGTTGGTGCACTGATGGGCATGAACCCGCTGGAGATGGTGAATGCCATTGAGGGTGGGATTGGTGGCACCTTGGGCTTTCTGGCGGCGGTGATTGGCCTGGGCACTATTTTGGGCAATATGATGGAGGTGTCCGGGGCCGCTGAACGCATTGGCATCACCTTGCAAAAGTGCCGCTGGCTCTCGGCGGACGTGATCATGGTGCTGGTGGGTTTGGTGTGTGGTATTACGCTGTTTGTTGAAGTCGGCGTGGTGCTGCTGATCCCGCTGGCATTCTCGATTGCCAAAAAAACCAATACCTCCTTGCTGAAACTGGCTATTCCGCTGTGCACCGCGTTAATGGCCGTGCACTGTGTGGTTCCACCTCATCCTGCCGCATTGTTCGTCACCAATAAGCTGGGGGCGGATGTGGGGTCGGTGATTGTTTATGGGTTGATGGTCGGGCTGGCCGCTTCCTTGATTGGCGGGCCGCTGTTCCTGAAACTGGTCGGTAAGCGGCTGCCATTCAAACCGGTCCCAGAGGCGTTTTCCAGCGTGCAGGTCCGTAACGAGCAGGATCTGCCTTCGCTGGGTGCTACGCTGTTTACCGTATTATTGCCGATCATTCTGATGCTGGTTAAAACCGCAGCGGAACTTTATATGGCAAAGGATACCGCGCTGTATAACTTCCTGGAGTTTATCGGCAACCCGATTACTGCCATGTTTATTGCCGCCTTTGTTGCCTATTACGTGCTGGGCATTCGACGCAATATGTCTATGGGTGCCTTACTGACCAGAACGGAAAATGGCTTCTCTTCAATTGCCAACATTCTGTTGATCATCGGGGCGGGTGGTGCCTTCAATGGCATTTTAAAAGCCAGCGGCCTGGCTGATTCGCTGGCGGTGATTTTATCGAATATGCATATGCACCCGATCTTGCTGGCCTGGTTAGTGGCTATCTGCCTGCATGCGGCGGTGGGGTCGGCCACCGTGGCGATGATGGGGGCGACGGCGATTGTTGCCCCGGTGCTGCCGCATTACCCCGGCGTCAGCCCAGAGATTATCGCGCTGGCCATCGGCTCTGGTGCGATTGGTTTCACCATCGTCACCGACTCACTGTTCTGGTTGGTGAAGCAGTATTGCGGTGCCACGTTAAGCGAGATGTTTAAGTATTATACCTCGGCAACCTTTATTGCTTCGCTGGTCGCTCTGGGTGCCACATTCCTGCTTTCCTATGTCATTTGATTGAAGAGACTTTTTATGAATACGTTAGAAATTGAAAACCTGGTGGCGAAATTCCCTCTGGTACAGCAACTGATCGACTTGCAAGCGGTGACATGGTTTAACCCTAATACGACGACCTTGGCAGAAGGGTTGCCTTACGTCGGGTTGACCCAAAAGGATGTCGCACAGGCAGAGGCGCGGCTGAAGC
Source organism: Serratia sp. L9 (assembly GCF_050632285.1). Taxonomy (NCBI): domain Bacteria; kingdom Pseudomonadati; phylum Pseudomonadota; class Gammaproteobacteria; order Enterobacterales; family Yersiniaceae; genus Serratia; species Serratia sp. L9. The sequence continues at coordinate 3,171,594 of NZ_CP192591.1, forward strand.
GTTTTGCCCCTTACCTGTGTCTGGCTTTCCCGGAAACGCAAACGACCCAGGGGATTATCGAGTCTGAAGTGGTGGCAATACCGGCCATGCAGGATGCGTTGCAACAGCGTTATGGCCAGACCATTAGCGGCAGTTTGTGGTTGAAAAAAGACAGCCATCTGCCGATATCTGGTTCCATTAAAGCCCGTGGCGGTATCTATGAAGTGTTGACGCACGCAGAAAAGCTGGCCATCGAGGCGGGCATGCTTTCCGTGGATGACGACTACGCCATTCTGTTCAGCGACAAATTCCGCCAGTTCTTCCGCCAATACAGCATCGCCGTAGGGTCTACCGGCAATCTGGGGATGTCGATTGGCATTATGAGCGCTAAACTGGGGTTCAGCGTAAGCGTACATATGTCTGCCGATGCGCGTGAATGGAAAAAACGCAAACTGCGTGAGCACGGCGTAAATGTAGTCGAGTACGAACAGGATTACGGCGTGGCCGTGGCCCAGGGGCGCAAACAGGCGGAGTCCGATCCGCGCTGTTTCTTTATCGACGACGAAAATTCCGCAACCCTTTTCCTGGGTTACGCGGTGGCCGGTGGCCGCCTCAGACAGCAGTTCGAACAGATGAATATCCAGGTGGATCGGCAACATCCCTTATTCGTCTATCTGCCCTGTGGCGTCGGCGGTGGGCCTGGCGGCGTGGCTTTTGGCCTGAAGCTGGCCTTTGGCGATAACGTACACTGTATTTTTGCCGAGCCGACGCATTCCCCTTGCATGCTGTTAGGCATCTACACCGGGTTACACGATCAGATTGCAGTGCAGGATCTCGGCATTGATAACGTGACTGCGGCAGACGGTTTGGCCGTCGGCAGGGCCTCCGGCTTTGTTGGGCGGGCGATGGAACGGTTGCTGGAGGGTTTTTACACCCTGAGCGATCAGGAAATGTATGACTTGCTCGGGTTGCTCGCCCGTGAGGAAAATATTCAGTTGGAACCTTCTGCGCTGGCTGGCATGCCTGGGCCTGCACGAGTGTGTGCGCATCAACAGTACCTGGACAGCCACCAGCTTGATGCACAAAAGATGAGTCATGCGACACATTTGGTGTGGGCAACCGGCGGCGGAATGGTGCCGGCAGAAGAGATGGCTAAATATCTCGGGGCAGCAAAAAACTAGAGTTTTTGTCTACTGGATGGTCTGAACACCCCAACTCGGACCATCCCCTTTCCTTCGGGGAGAGGGAATAGGGGGCAGCATCGCGGGCGAGAGCCCATCACTCCGGCCTGGAAGGGCCTCTATAAAGCGTATGAGGACAATACTGAGTTTGCCAGAGACCCTATCTCCTCTTCATTGAGTTGACTGACAAACATACTCATCCCCCTCGGAAACGCTTATCTACAAATCCTTACAATCGTGTCCATAGTTTGACCATGATCAGAGTATGCGCTGGAAACACCAGAGTATAATGAGAATTACTCCCATTATAAGAATGCATCTCATGACCATGCGTATTACTGGACGGATCCTTTTCTTGTTTGCCGGATGGCTATTTTTCAGCTCGTTTGCCATGGCGGCAACTGACTACCAACAGTTGAGTGACGATATTCAGTCACGCCTGGATAAAACCTCGCAGTTCTACCAGCAACAGCAGATTGCAGAAGCCCGCACCGAAGTGCAGATGGCCTATTTTGAGGTGTTTGAAAACCTCGAAGGCCCTATCCGTATCAATATCTCCGCGCAAAAAAGCTATCAGATGGAAGCCGCCTTCGGTGAGATCCGCAAGATGATCGGCGACGGCAAACCTCAGGCAGAGGTAGATGCAAAAATTGACTGGCTGAAAGGCGAGTTAAACGGCGTGTTACCCGTGCTGAGCGGTGGGCATAAACTGACGGCGGAACAGCAGCATGGTGCTTACGACAACGAGCAGATAGCGCCTTACTGGCAGCAGAGCTTTAAAACCATTGATGATCTGCTGGCCGAGGCCATCAGTCTGTATCAAAGCAACAATTACGCTGAAGCCAGTAAAAAAGTGCAGTTGGCCCAATATGATGGGTTTAAAAACTCCGAGATGGAAATGTCGGTTCGCCAGAACCGCTCTTCTCAGCAGGCTGGCGACATTAACCGCCAGTTCTCTGAATTGATCAAACTTAGCGCCGAGCCGGGCCAGATCAATGAGGTCGGTTACCGCGTCACCAGCTTATTGCAGGATATTGAAGACCTGCTGCCCGGCCTGCCAACCACCCGCGACAATCAGGTCGTGGCCGTGACCACGGATGGCGATGACGCTGCGCAGGACACCGACTGGCAGAAAGTGGTCGACGATATTGATACCGCCATCAATGCCGCCATTGCCCAATATGCCGCCGGTGATGGCAAGGGTGCCATGATGGCTATTCAGGACGCTTATTTTGACCTGTTTGAAGCCAGCGGGATGGAGAACAAGATTGGCTCCCGTGATTCGGCATTTAAAACCCGAATCGAAGGTTACTTCACCCGCATGGTTAGCCAGATCAAAGCGGGGCAGCCGGCAGCAACCGTGAAGGAGCAGGCACAATCATTACAAGCCGATTTGGCAACCGCGGTGGAAATGCTGGGTACCGGCGGCCAGACCAACTGGAGCCTGCTGATTTACAGCCTGCTAATCATTGTGCGTGAAGGGCTGGAGGCCTTGCTGATTGTTGCAGCCATCGTGGCCTATCTGGTGAAAAACAACCATCACGACAAGTTGCCACTGATCCGCCAGTCGGTGTATGTCGCGCTACTTGCCAGCGTGGTTACCGCAGTCATCTTCCAGTGGCTATTTGCCAATTCCGGTGCCAGCCGCGAACTGCTGGAAGGGATCACCATGCTGATTGCCGTGGTGATGCTGTTCTCCATGAGTTACTGGCTGCTGTCAAAAGTAGAAGCCAGGCAGTGGAAATCCTATCTGGAAGGCAAACTTTCCCAGTCATTGAGTACCGGCTCCCTGGTGGGTCTGTGGCTGACCTGTTTCCTGGCGGTCTACCGTGAAGGTGCGGAAACCGTGCTGTTCTATTTTGCCCTGATAGGGGATTCCACGTCGATGGAAGGGCATCTGTCGATCCTGGGCGGGTTCCTGATTGGCTGCGTTATTCTGCTGATTGCCTACCTGCTCATGCGCTTTACCGTGGTCAAGTTACCGCTCAAGCCCTTCTTTATGTTTACCGGCAGCTTTATGTACCTGATGGCCTTCGTCTTTGCCGGTAAAGGCGTGCTGGAACTGATCGAAGGCAAATTGTTTGAGCCTACGCTTCTGACCGGCGTACCTGAAATTTCCTGGCTAGGTATTTACCCCTATGTCGAAACGCTGATACCGCAGGCCGCCTTGCTGATAGCTGCCGTGTTCGCCCTGTGGGTCATGCGCAGAGGAACCGCCGCAACACATTTAAACGTGGATTGATTACTTACAGAGGATGATAACAACATGGGAATGAACAAAGCATTGATCTCTGGGGCATTGATTACCGGGATTTTCACTGCACCAGCCGCATTCGCTTTTAAAGAATACCCTGCCGGTGAACCGGTAAAAATGAATGAGATGGAGATCGCAGCGGTCTATCTGCAACCCATCGATATGGATCCCCGCGGTATGGGCCTGCCTGCGGCTAAAGCGGATATCCATTTAGAGGCTGACATCCATTCGGTGGAAGGTAACAAGAACGGTTTTGGCGCTGGTGAATGGATGCCGTACCTGACCATCGCCTATACCCTGACCAACACCGATACCGGTGAGAAGCAGGAAGGCACCTTTATGCCAATGGTGGCAGGCGATGGCCCGCACTACGGCGCCAACATCAAAATGATGGGCGTAGGTAACTATAAAGTGACCTATCATATTGATCCGCCATCAAAAGCTGGCCTGCACCGCCACACCGACAGCGAAACTGGCGTTGGCCGCTGGTGGAAGCCTTTTGATGTCAGCTTCGATTTCAAATATGTCGGTCTGAACTGATATACCCGTTCGCCAGGGTAGTCAGGCCGGGTGAGCATTCATGTTCCCCCGGCCATTGCTTTTTAAATGAAACAGCCAGGCTACGTTCTCCGTGGGGTTTATGATTGGACAAGCTCATCATTAGCGGATAACGGTTAATAAAAAAATACCGCTCAGGCAGAGCTTGTCAGTGAGCGGGGTGTACAGCAACCATGAGCTATTTTCTTGTATCGGTACTGCAATCTTTCCTGCCCGTTGCTCTGCTACTGGGGCTAAGCTGGACGTTACGCAAAACTCCCCACCTGCGCCCGCTGGTGCTATTAAGCCTGATCGGTTTTTTTGGCGGCACCCTGACTGCCGTACATCTGCCGGACTCACAGCAATGGGGCCTGTTTTTTACCGCTCTGCAAATAGCCCTGATCCTGTTATTCCTGCTTAGCCAGTTTATCTCTGGCACTCGTTCCGGCTATGTCTGGCAATTTATCCTGATCCTGGTGGCGGCGCTGCGTTGGGGGAAAACGCCCAATCTGAGGGCGATTACCGCCACCGATGTGATCAATACTGATCTGTTACTGAATATCAGCGCGGTGATTGCCGGTATTATTATCGTCGCGTTTGCCGCAGCGTTGCTGGCAGCCGGTGTACGCCAGGTGCGCGGCCTGCGTTGGCCTCTGTTGTTATTGCTGGCGCTGTTGCTGCTGGCGCCACTTTCCGGCGAACTGATGTTGGTCCTGATGAAGCTCCAGGTGGTTGAACTGACCAAATCCTTGCTGAGCTATGTGGCAAAAGTCACCAATGCCAATGGTCTGATTAACTATTTCTGCGCTGGTTTGCTGTTGATCACTGCGCTGATTTATCTGCTGAACGTGGTATTGCCGCGCCGCCTTGCCCAGGCAGAAGAGCGGCCAATAGAGCACCGTAAGGCCGTTGCTCATTTTCAACATTCCCGCCGCGTGCTGGTGATGACCCTGTTGCTGGCGATGGTTGCCGCAGGTGCCCAGCTTTACTGGGATAAAATAGCCTCCCAACCCCCGCGTTTGTCAGAAGCATTGCCCGTGACGCTCAATGCCGATGGTTTGGTTCACATTCCTTTGGAACAGGTCAAGGACGGCAAACTGCATCGTTTCGTCTGGGTGGCCGACGATGGCAAGGCGGTGCGCTTCTTTGTTATCAACCGTTATCCCGACAAGCTGCGCCTGGGCGTCGTGTTTGATGCCTGCCTGCTGTGCGGCGATCAGGGCTATGTGATGGAAGGCAATCAGGTGATTTGCGTTGCCTGTGACGTGCGGATCTTTATTCCTTCTATCGGTAAACCGGGCGGCTGCAATCCGGTGCCGATTGAAGAGTGGGACATGACCTCCACGGATCTGGTGATCGGTAAAAAAGCGCTGGAATCCGGCCTTAGCTATTTCAGCACAATTATTACGCTGGAAGTCACCGATCCGGTTGATGGCAGCAAGCTGACCAACACCAAAGCCGAACACCGTTACAACTTCGCCGGTAAAACCTACTTCTTCTCCAACGTTGCCAACTATGAGGCCTTTAGGGACACGCCAGAGAAATTCGTCAAGGAAGGAGAATAATTATGCTGTGGCGCATGCTGCGACAGTCGTGGTACCGCAATATCCGCAAGAAATCGCTGGCGGTGATCACCATCTTCTTGGCTGCTGGGCTGGTTTCTGCGTTGCTGGCAGTTTCGATTGATATTGGCGACAAGATGGCCCGGGAGATGAAATCTTACGGGGCTAACATCCTCATCGAACCGGCTGGGCAGGCTACGTTGCCCTCGCTGTTTGGCGAGAAAAACAACCCGCTGGCTGGCCAGGATTTCCTTGATGAGGCGGAACTGCCCAATATCAAAGATATCTTCTGGCGCAATAACATTATCGGTTTTGCGCCGTTGCTGAGCGGTGATGTCAGCGTACAACAGCGGTCAATACCGGTTTTAGGCACCTTCTTCGAACAGCCGGTTGATGTTCCCGATGAAGACAATTACCACACCGGCCAAAAAATTATCAGCCCTTACTGGCAGGTAAGCGGCCAATGGCCGGATGAAACCGGCACGGCCAATCAGGCGCTGGCAGGCCAGCAACTGGCCCAGCAAAGCGGTTGGAAAGTTGGCGATAAAATTAGCGTCAAAGGCCCGAATGCGGTGCTGGATATCACCATCAGCGGCATTTTGGCCAGCGGCGGCGATGAAGAGCAGCAGTTGGTTATGCCGCTAGCCCAGGCCCAGACCTTGCTGGGGCTGCAAGGCAAGGTGCAGGCGATTAGGGTCTCTGCCCTGACGGTGCCGGAAAATGAACTATCGCGTAAGGCCAGGGCCGACCTTGAATCGCTGAATGCGGAAGAGTACGACCTGTGGTATTGCACCGCCTACGTTTCGTCTATTGCCCATCAGTTGGAAGAGGCGATATCCGGTTCCGGCGTTCGTCCTATCTGGCAGGTTGCCGCCTCTGAGGGCATTGTGATTGAGAAGATCCAACTGCTGCTGGCGGTGGTCACACTGGCGGCGTTGCTGGCTTCGGCTATGGGCATTGCCTCGCTGATGACCAGCAATATCATGGAGCGCACCAAAGAGATTGGCCTGATGAAAGCGCTAGGGGCCAGGCAGTGGCAGATTATGATGCTGTTTTATCTGGAAGCGGCAATGAGTGGGGTGATTGGCGGGATATTAGGCTGCCTTGCCGGGTGGGGATTGGCCAAGGGGATCGGCATGATGCTGTTTGGCGCACCACTCAGTTTCGCCTGGATTGTTGTTCCCTGCGTGCTGGTGCTATCGGTACTGATTGCGTTGGCAGGAACCTGGTTCCCGGCGCGGCGCATTGCTCATCTGTATCCGGTCGAGGTGCTGTATGGCCGCTAATCAATCTCAAAGTATGTTCTGGCGCCTGGTGTTCCGTGCGCTACGCCTGCGGATGCAGCGGGTGGCAGTGGTATTTGCCGCCCTGGCGGTCGGTGCCGCGATCGTCACCGCCATGTCTGCGGTTTATTTTGATATCAACGCCAAGATGAGCCAGGAACTGCGGACCTTTGGTGCCAACTTTTATATTGGTCCTGGCTCTGGTAGCACCATGGCGCAGGAGAATTATCAGCAAATTGTCGATAACGCACCGCCGGGGCTGGTTAACGCCAGCAGCCCTTATTTATATGGCATGGCGCGTACCGAGCTGGAAAAAGTGGTAGTGATGGGCGTCTGGTTTGAGTCATTAAAACAGATCGTTCCTTACTGGCAGGTGACCGGCAACTGGATCGGCGTCAGCTTTGACGATCGCAATGCCATGATTGGCTACAAGCTGGCAAACCGCCTTGAGCTGAAAGTGGGTGACTCGGTGGTGCTGGTGGAAGGGGACCAGAAGAAGAAATTGCAGATCAAAGGCATTGTCGAAGCCGGGGACGCAACGGACAACGTGCTGATCATCAATTTGCCACTGGCCCAGAGTTGGCTGCATCAGCCGGATTTGATCAGCCATGCCTTATTTAGCGTTAACAACCAAGGTGGGCAGGTCGATCGCTTTGCCGAAAAACTGCAAAAAAGCTACCCCGAACTGGAAATCCGCCCGATCCGCAAAGTCTCCGCTTCCGAAGGCCAGGTGCTCGATAAAATCAAAGGATTGATGGGGCTGGTTTCACTGGTGATCCTGGTGCTCTCCACCCTGTGCGTGAATACCACGCTGATGGCGATTGTCAGTGAACGCTCCCGGGAGTTTGCCCTGCAAAAAGCCTTGGGCGCCAAAGGCCGCGATATCGTACGCCAGATTATGGCGGAAACCATGATCATCGCACTCTTCGCCGTCATTGTCGGCATTGTGGCCGGTTACATTCTGGCGCAGGTTCTGGGGCATACCGTGTTCTCCGCCTCCATCGGATTACGTGCGCAGGTGATCCCACTGACATTAATTCTTTCATTGCTGGTTGCCCTGATTGCAGCTGTTTTGCCAACTTATCGGGCCGTGAATATTGAACCGGCTAAAGTACTAAAAGGAGAGTAACGGTGACACCACAACAAGCCATTAAAGACCAACAGCTCTCACCCTGGGTGATTGAAACCCGCCATCTTTACAAGCGTTTCGGTCAGGTGGTGGCCCTTGAGGATATTAATCTCAAGATCAAACGCGGCGAATTTGTCGCCATTATGGGGGCTTCTGGCTCTGGTAAAACCACGCTGATGAATATTCTGACCTGCCTGGACACCGTCAGCGACGGCCAGGTTTTACTGGATGGGGTAGATGCCGCCGGGCTGGATGAAGAAGGGCGCAGAGCTTTCCGTTCAGACAAGATTGGTCTGGTATTTCAGCAGTTCCATCTGATCCCGTTCCTGACCGCGCTAGAAAACGTGATGCTGGCGCAGCATTATCATAGCGTGGTGGATGAAGCCGCCGCCCGTAGCGTTTTGGATCAGGTTGGCTTGGCTCACCGTTTCGATCACCTGCCAAGCCAGCTTTCTGGCGGTGAACAGCAGCGAGTGTGCATCGCCAGGGCTTTGGTCAATGAACCCCCGGTGATCTTCGCCGACGAACCGACGGGTAATCTGGATGAGCAAAATGAACAGATGGTGCTTGGCCTGTTAACCGAGCTGCACAAACTGGGGCGCACTATCGTGATGGTTACCCATAACCCGGAACTGGGCAAATTTGCCGATCGGATCGTTCGTTTGCAGCACGGTAAATACCAGGGCGAAGAACTTAATGCGGCTGAGGGCAAATCTCAGGAGGTTGAACATGCTAGCTGATACTAAAAAAGTCGGCGGGTTTCTCTTACTGGCTGCTGCGTTGTTACTGAATGGGTGTAAAGAAGAGAAGGCTGAAGTCGGTGCTGCCGCCCCGGCGTTGGCTGCCTATGATTTACAAGGTAACCCGGCTTCTCTTGAAAAGTGGCAGGGTAAGCACGTTTATCTGAACTTTTGGGCCTCGAATTGCGGAGGTTGCCTGGTTGAAATGCCGGTGCTGGAGAAGTTAAGCAAAGAGTTTGGCGACAGTATCGTGGTGGTTGGCATTAATACCGATAAAGAGGAAATGAATATCCAGGCGCTGCTGGATGAACGCCAGGTGTCGTTCCCAAACGTACGCGATCAGTTGGCGATCACCCAAGAGCGCTACCAGGTTATCGGCACGCCAACCGCGTTTCTGATCGACCCGCAGGGGAAACTGACCGGCCAGTATATCGGCATGCTGCATGAACCAGAGCTGAAGGCTATCTTTGAAAAGTCCAGGCAGAAAGGGTAACCGCAGGATGGGTAAGCAAAATCCAGCACTCTTTTTGGTGCTCCTGTTAGCCAGCAGCCCGGTATCAGCTCAGGCTCCCGATGTGCTTTATAAAAATAACTGCGCTTCTTGCCATGGCCGCCACGGGAAAAAACGGCGTTGGGCAAAGCCCGCCCACTAAAAAACGTATCTCAGCAAGATATTAGCCAAGGCCTTAAGGCCCGCCGAGCTGGCGAAATTGTGGGGGCAGGGAATAAAGCCAAGGCACGTTTAAGCGATGAAGATATTACTGCCCTGTCGGCATATATAGTGACCTTGCAGAAGTGACCAGCGCCTTGACCCTGGCGTTTCATCAACACTCATGTTGAGCAGCGTTTGCGCTATTTGTGAAAGGAATAAAGCGCGACTACTCTAACTGATATCCAGTTGGAGTTTTCTCCATGGCATTTAAACCCATTGTCGTGTGGATTAATATTACCTTTCAACTGTTGCTGCCGTTGGGCCTTTCCTTTGCCCCGGTAATAGCAAAAATGCTCGCTCCTACCCCTCCTTCTGCACCGGTTCCCCAACATGATGAAAGGCTGTCACATGGCCTGCTAAAAGGCGCCACACTGCTGGCCGACGATAATACCCCGCTGGCAGCTGCTGGCATGGCTCGCTCCATGGTCGTTGGTGAAGTCAATGACGCGGCGCAGCATTGGCTGAGTTCATATGGCACCGCACGCGTGCAACTTAATCTTAGCGATGACTTTCGTCTGGAGGGGAGTTCAGTCGATCTCCTGGTACCGATTTATGATGACCAGAAATCTCTGTTATTTAGCCAGCTAGGGCTGCGTAATAAAGACGGCCGCAGTACTGTCAATATGGGCGCAGGTGCTCGCAGGGTGCAGGATAACTGGATGTATGGCGTTAATGCCTTTTTTGATCGTGATATGACGGGCAAGAACGACCGGGTTGGTTTTGGGATCGAGGCCTGGACAGATTACCTGAAATTATCGGCTAACAGTTATCTGGCCATGACTGACTGGCATCAATCCCGTGATTTTGCCGATTACAATGAACGCCCCGCCAACGGTTATGACCTGCGGGTAGAGGCTTATCTACCTGCTTACCCTCAATTGGGGGGAAAGTTGATTTATGAGAAATATCAGGGTGATGAGGTGGCACTGTTTGGCAAGGATGACAGGCAAAAAGATCCCTATGCGATCACGGCGGGGATCAATTACACGCCGATCCCCCTGCTCACCATCGGGGCTGAGCACCGCGCCGGTAAAGGTAGCCGCAACGATACCAACATCAGTGTGCAGATGAATTACCGTTTGGGCGAACCCTGGCAGACTCAAATCGATCCCTCTGCCGTGGCCGCAACCCGTACCTTGGCCGGTAGCCGCTATGATCTGGTGGAGCGTAATAATGACATTGTGCTGGAATACCAGAAACAGGCATTAATCCAACTGGCATTGCCGGACCAGATGACCGGCAGCGCTTTTGAAATCCTCAAAGTGGATGCACAGGTAACGGCGAAATATGGGCTTAAACGAATTGATTGGGATAGCGCTGCGTTAGTGGCTGCGGGTGGGGTAGTGACGCAAATTTCCGCACAAAGCATTTCAATAAAATTACCCCCTTACAACGCAGGCAATAATCATTACACCTTAGCCGCGGTAGCCTTTGATAGCCAGGGGAATGCGTCCAACCGCAGCACCACACAGATTGTCGTGACGCAGCAAAATGTCAGCAAAATCAATTCCACCGTGCAGGCATCCCCAGTAGAAATACTTGCCGATGGCGTTACTAAAAGCCTGATCACCGTGGATTTAAAAGATGCCAACAATTTCCCTATTCAGGGGGTAGGCGACCAACTGCAGGCCGAACTGGACTTTACGCCTGATCCGGCGGATACCAAACCTGCTATTAATCCGCAGTTAAGTCGCGTGACGGAAACTGCTCCGGGTGTTTATACCTATCAGTTAACGGCGGGTTTCACCAGTGGCGAAGCGGTTATTAAGCTAACCATTAATGATATCTCTCTGGCTTCAGCTAAAGTTAATTTAATAGAGAGCAGCCAGGTACTGGATCCGGCATATTCTACTTTTACCGTAGAACCGGCAGAAATTATTGCTGATGGTCTACATGCCAGCACGCTGAGTTTTACGGCCCTGGATATTAACCACCATCCCATTCATGGATTAACGGTGACCTTTGAGGCCACGGGGATCCCTGACGTTGCCATCAGCGCAGTAACGGAAAATAACGGTGTGTATAGCGCGAAGCTGACGGGCACGGCTGCAGGCACGGTAACCGTGGTGCCTGCGGTAAATGGTTCTGCGGTAGACATGCAGCCACATGAGGTAGTACTGACTGCCGATCTGGCCACAGCAGAGATTGAACTGGTGGTGATAAGCGATCATGCCTACGCCAATGGTGTCGATGTTAACAAGGTTGAAGCCAGGATAACGGATGGTCATGGCAACCCCATTGATACACAGGCAGTTGAATTTGAGGTAGATAACGGCGCGACGGTCCTGACCCCGGATGACAGAACAGACAGTGAGGGGTTGGTAAGGGTAAAACTGGCCAATGTTAATGCCGGGGTAACCACGTTGACCGCTATTATCGGCTCTCACCTTGAGCGGGCAGAGATCTATTTTGTCGCAGAAACGCCGATCAAATTATTGATTTACAAAAACGGTGCAGAGTTGAGCGAGCACCCTGTGGTGGGGGATAACCTGCTGGCCGTTGCCATGTGTTCCATTGCCATGTGTAGTGGCATGCCGGTGAATTATCAGTGGGAAGCCGAGTCATCTGCGGGCTCTGGCGTATTTATCGCGATCCCTGGGGCAACGTCAGAAACCTTGACGGTGACCAGAGACTTACAGAAACGGGCTATTCGTGTGGTATCGCATTAAGACCGGGGTTTTATCATCATTCCAGGCAGCTTTGGAATGTGATTCAAACATTGATTTTGAGTACAGAAGGGGAAAGAAAACAATGAAGATCAAGATTGATTCACAAAGAAGGCTGCTGCCTCTGCTTTCGGGGATGCTACTGAGCCTGCTGGTCGTCGGCTCTGCCTGGTCGGCGGTGACCTCCAGCCCGACCTCCACCGTAAGGGGCCGCGCCCCGGTAGTGACGCAGAGTACCATTGTTTCTGACAATGCCAGTGGCAACGGTTTGATTGATATCGGCGATACGTTGAGTATCAGTACCCCCGGGACCTTCAGTGATGCGGATGGGGATACGGCGATACCGGAAACCTACCAATGGCAGGCCGACGGGGTGGATATTGCCGGGGCGACCAACAATAGCTACACCATTGTTGCTGGCGACTTGGGCAAAGCCATTACCGTGTTAGTCACGCCTCATACCGATCCGGCCATTACCGATCCGGCGTTCGGTCTGGTTGTCCCTTCCAATACCCTGACGGTTATCGCGGGTGGCACCGTAACTGGCGTAACGGTTACCGGTGACGTAGGGGGCTATCCACAGGTTGATTCTACTCTGACTGCGACAGCAACCTGTGCCGGGGGCACCTGTAATGGTGTGACCTACCAGTGGCAGCTTGAGACTGGCCAGGGAACCAATACTTATAGCGACATCAGCGGAGCAACCAGCAGCACCTACACTCCTGTACGGACCGACCAGCGTCTGAGAGTTCAGGTGATTGTCAGCAACCCAGCGACGCCGTAATAAAGCGCCACCCAGGCAAGCTGAGTCAGGCTTGCCTGGGCCAAATGATTTGATCAATCAGTCTGTTGGAAACGCTGGATGCTGCATCGTTATTGTCTCTTCGAGGTTTTGGTCTTCAGGATATTACTGGCTCTGACCGTCATCATTAGCCAGGTGGCGATGGCTGCCCAGCAATCCACCCAGCCGGTAAATGGGCGGGCACCCACAGCCACTCTCTCGGTGGACAATGCCAGGCCGCGTGCCGGGGAGTTGATTACCGTGACATCGGTTTTCAATGATCTGGATGGCGATGCTGAGCAGGGAACCACTTACCAGTGGTTGCTGGATGGAACGCCAATTAATGGCGCAACCAGCCCAAGCTATCAATTGGAATTAAGCGATATTCTGGCAGGCAGCGAGTTGAACGTGATCGTAACCCCGCAAACCAATCCAGAGATTACTGTTCCAAGTGTGGGGTCGCCGGTGGAGCTGCCGAGCCCGATCAATATCAAGTGGCAGAGGATAATTTCCAGCCTGGTCTGGGCCGAATCTCCGTCAGGGGTAGTTGCCGATGGGCAAGCGGTGAATACCGTCCGTGCTACCGTTCAGTATCTGGATGGCACTCCTGTCGTGGGTGCAAGCGTGCTTTTCGATGCCGATAATTTGGGGGAAGTTTCGACCAGCGCACCCAGCGGTATTGATGGTGTGGCAACGGTTTACGTGACGAATGTGATTGCAGGCCCCACTCAGGTCACGGCCAGTATTGATGATGATGTGCAGTCTGTAAATACGCTGTTTGTTGCTGGCCCGCCAGAGGTGGTGCAGGCCAAGGTCACCCAGGACAATGCCTTGGCCAACGGCATTGATCATAATTATGTGCTGGTTCATGTGGAGGATCGCCATGGCAATAGTGTTGAGGGTGAAACGGTAAACTTCACCGCGACCAACGACGTAGCCTTGCTGGCTACCAATGGCCAAACGGACAGCAACGGTGAGGTGAAAATAAGTCTGACCAGCAACACGCCCGTGACGAGTGACATCACCGCCACCACCTCAAACGGGATTTCTGCCACCGCCACCGTCGAGTTCTTTGATACCGCCCAGATGACGCATGTCCTGGTTAACGGCGCTTCATTCTCGGCTGATGAGGGTTTCCCTAAAACCGGGTTTATCGGGGCGGCATTTCAATTGGTGGTGGGTGAAGAACCTGCACAGAACAGTGCCTATGGCTGGAGTAGCGACCAGAGCTGGGCCAGCGTGGATGGCAGTGGCAACGTAAGTTTTAATCAGGAACCCACCTCGGCCAATAATCGGGTAACCATCACCGCTGAACATCTTGCCAATGGCTCATCTTTAAGCTACCAATTTACCGTCAACCGCTGGTTCAGAAATAATAGCCACAACTTTATGGGAACCGGTGATGCTGCCGCCTGGTGCGGCTCCCAAGGGGGCAGCTACGTGATACCCGGTTATAGCGAAATGACTGACCGAACCCCGACAGTCCAGATAGGAGGCCACCGGGATACCAACGGCAGATTATGGAATGAGTGGGGCGCGATGAGCCGATTCTCAAATGGCTGGTTTGCCGGTAATTATTGGAGCAGGGAACTGACCGCCAGCGGTAACGAACAGCATTATGTTTATTTGGGCAACGGCAATTTATTCAGTTTCCCGTTAGACGGTGCGACCTATGTCGCCTGTTCAAGGTCTCTTTAAACAAACTGGGTTGATGAGGATATGAGCGCGATCGGTTCAGGGCAGGAAAAACCCCGCCCTGAGCTCAAGGGTAACTGGATTAAGGTGTTACGGGTTTGCTGTCAATAGTCACATTCCTGACGGTGTTAAAATGCCAAGGGGTATCACCGCGTAACTGGCTGAAAACCACTCGATCAAACCGGCTGTCTTCCAGATCGCTGATGGCGGTGGGTGGCACGTTATTAAAGTGAACATTGTCAAAATGGACCTGCCGGTGCCAGGCATTTTTATCACTGTTCCCTTTGATCTCAATCGCCGGGCTATTCCCCAAGGTGCCCTGCACAGTCACGTTTTGTACCAGGAAGTGATAAAACTGCGCCGGTTTCTTGGCTGCCGGGTAATCAATCTTGGCGTTAGGATCAGAATAATTAAGCGTCAGGATCACCGGCTGGCGGACAATATCCTTCATGGCATTATTGCGGAAGATTATATTACGGGCTCCCCCACCAATGTCGGTGGTGCTCTTGGCGCGCAGGCCCACATCGGTAAGATAAATCACATTGTTCTCTGCCAGAATATCCTCTATCCAGGCGCCAGTGTGGCTACCGGTAACGACAGCGCCATGCCCTCTGCGCAGATAGTTATTGAACAGCCAGGCTCCTTTCATTGAAGGCTGCTCCAGCGCTTTTTCTCCGGTTCCTGCCGCAAAGTTGATGCAGTCATCTCCGGTATCAAAAAAGTTATTCATCACCATCACGTTCTGGCTGTTGCCGAACTCAATGCCGTCGCCGTTGTTGGCATCAAAGGTTTGGTGAGTCAGATTATTAGCCACCACGTTGTGGCTCTCCAGCAGCATAATGCCGTGGAATGCCGGGTTGCGGACCGTAAAATCTGCCAGATACACATTCTCTGCCCCGCGCAGCGTTATCAGGCTGGAGCGGCGCTGCCCATAGGCGATCTGTAAGGGCACACCTTCAGCCACCGCCTTGGCAACCTGATGCTTAGCCAGGATCCCGTCCTCATGGACCTTGCTGTTTCTGCTGGAAATATATTGCGGCAGGTGATTGCCCATCTCATCCACAATCTCTGGCGTTTCCTGGCGCAGCCAGCCGTTGCCGTCGATGCTGCCCGGCCCGACGATACGGATATTACGGAAGGTGCCAGGCTCCATATGTTTTGGGTCGATAGCATTGATCAGTGAGGCTGGGCGCATTTCGCTAGAATAGCTGTACAGCCGGTAGGCGGGTGGGTAGTCTGCCGGATCTTCTGAACCGAGTAAGGTGGATCCGGCCTGCAGATTGAGCGTCATGTTACTTTTCAGCCACAATGCGCCGGTTTTGTAGACTCCGCTGGGAACATCAACCCGGCAGCCGGGCGGGCAAGCGTCTATCGCCTGCTGGATCGCTTGGGTATTTAACGTAACGCCGTCACCTTTGGCACCAAAGTCGGTAATAGCGATAATGGTCGGTAGCGGGGCGGTTTTTGCCGTAATGCGATTACTGGCATCCGAAACTGACCCGTTGGAATACAGCGATTTGACGGTAAACGAATAGGGGCTGTCAGGTTTTAAACCGGTAACTTTAAAATTCTGGATCAGAATCCGCTGCGAAAAATTATCTTTGTCATTGGCATAGAAATGATTGATATAAGGTTTGGCGGCTGAAAACCGATCGTTATTCTCACTGGCTTTCCCCAGCATTTTCCCGTCGGCATAAACGAGATAATCAACAATATCGTGGGTATTTTCCGGTGATTTCCACACCAACATCAAACTGCTGTCGTCCGCTGACAAGGTAGGAACCTGAAGTTGCTGAGGAGCCTGCTTCAGCGGGGTAGATGCACAAACCGGGGCCGTTATCGCCATCAAACTGGTGGTCATAACTACCAGCATCGCCTTGGAGCAAATCGGAGGTGGCATTCTTATAATCCCTATTATTGGAGAGAAGTCATGGGATGCTACCTGCTAACGGCTATCTGTTAAATAATCAAAATCATGTTTTATTAAAAATATAACTATGTTTTATTGTTCCGTGAGGTGAGTCAAAAAAAGAACGTCTGCCTTTCATATCAGCTAAAAAGATCAGGGGATTGGGCTATCCACAAGGAATAGCCCGGTGAGAGGAGGTTATAGATTGTTCCAGGCGTCGAAAGCTTTTGAGGAGTAGACAATGGCTGCTCCTGCATTTAGCGCAATGGCCACGGTTATGGCGTCAATGAGTTCTGCTTTTGTAACGCCCAGTTCAGAAGCCTTTTTTGCATGCGCGGCAATACAACCTTCGCAGCGAGTGGTGACAGCGACGGCAATAGCAATAAGCTCCTTTGTTTTGGGGTCAAGATGCTCACCAGCAGAGATGGCGTTAGTGGTCTTTGAGATCAGCGCCGTGACATTTTTATCCTCAGACATTAACTGCATTACCGACTGATTAACCTCGTTCAATAACTCGTTCCACATCATCGATTCCTCCTGGGTTACATGTTTTCGCTTATGGGTTGTGTCGCGTTGTCTGGTTTTTTATGTGATTTAAGTTTGATGAACAGCAAGCCCATGCCAAACCAAACCACCATAATAATCATTGACTTGATACTGGCATTATTGAAAAGCATCACCATCATGCAGAGGATCAGGATGAAGCTGATAACCACTGCACTGAGGTGTAGCCAGCGGGGAATTTTAAATGCCGATTTTCCGTAGACTTCATCATCACTGCGGATCTTCCAGGAGCAGATAACACTGCTTGCCTGGGCAATTAACCCCGTCAATCCGCTGGCACCGGCTATTTCACCAACCGGAATGCCACAGATGACCGGGACAACGCCCACCAGATATAACAGCGTGATCAACCAGTGCGGGGTGCTGAATTTCTGATTTACATTCCCTAATCGCCGCGGTAACCAACCGTCGTCACAGGCGCTCATAAAGCTTTTGCTGCCCCAAAGCATCTGTACGTTCAAGATACCCAGCATGCTGATAATTCCCGCCCCGATAGCGAAGTACAAATAAGCGGGGGAAGACATAACATGTTTGGCCTGAACCGTCAGCGGCTGCCCGGCAACCTGCTCAAGAGGCAATACACCGATCGCAACGGAGGCGATAATGGCATAAAACACCGCCGCCAGCAGGGTTGAACCAATAATGGCTATGGGAATGGTTTTACCGGGTGTTTTCATCTCGCCCGCAAGTTCTGCTACGCAAGAAGCCCCGCCCGTGACAAACAGCAGCAGCGCAACTGAAGAGGCAAACATAAAGGGGCCATTGGGGAACAGCGGTGTGAAATGGGTGAGATCGACTCGGGTGATCCCATATCCCATAAAGAGGATCATGCCGGAAAGCATAATACAGGTAAGTATTACCCCAAGACGTGCGCTAACGACTGCCCCAAGCAGGTTAGCGCCATAAATCGCCGTCAGGATAACCAACGCTACCAGGTTTTTTGATAACTCGGGGTAAAAATTGACGATGTAGTCTGCGGCGGTTAAAGCATAGAGCGACAAGGCTACGTGGGTCAGAGAAAAACACCAAAACACCAAAAAGCCGGTTCTAGGGCCAAAGATGCGTGATGGCCAGGCATAGATCCCTCCTGTAACGGGCATCGCCGCTCCCATGACGGCATAGGGGATGGCGACCATGGTGGAGATGGCTGCGGCACAAATATAAGCCAGCGGGGTTCCGCCGCCGGTCATACCAATAACAATACCGGTTAATGCAATTACGCCTCCGCCGATGATTTGTTTCAGTGCGGCAAAAAAACCTGCGGGGTAGTTAACGAACGTTTTAGTTTATCTACGTTTCTTACGGACTGATCCATATTTCACCTCGATAAAAGCAAAAGGGATCTACCCTCATCATTCAGGTAGCAGAGAGATTGGTTGTGTTAGATGTTTATTAGTTAAAAGAACGTTCTATTCTGTCTAGCGCTTCTTTTAACGTTGCCCTGGTACATCCAAAGTTTATTCTGGCAAAACCACTGCCGTTGTTGCCAAATTTCAATCCTGCATCAAGCCAGACGCCAGCATTGATTAGCAGGTGTTGATGTAATTCATCCCCCTGCAGACCGGTGCCACGAAAATCTATCCACGCCAGATAAAGGGCCTCGGTATCAATTACGGAGATGTTCGAGTTATCTGAAAAACTCTTTTTTATTAATAAGAAGTTATCTTTAAGATATTTTTTTAATTCATCAAGCCAGGGTTTTCCGTTGCGATAGGCTGCTTCACAGGCTACCTGACCTAAAATATTTGGCGCTGGAACTCCCGATCGTGAAAGCGAGTTTTGTAACTCCAGTCTTAACCAGGGGTTTGAAATTATTAGGTTTGAAGTTTGTAATCCAGCGACGTTGAAAGTCTTGCTGGGCGCTGTACAGGTGATGGTTATCTTTGCAAAATCTTCTGAGATACTGGCAAAAGGAATATGCTTGATATCAGCGTTAAAAATAAGGTCCTGATGTATCTCGTCGGCAATGACTAAAATATTATGCCGGAGGCAGATATCTCCAATGGCTGTCAGTTCCTCCCGGCTCCAAACTTTACCGAACGGGTTGTGAGGATTGCAGAGAATGAGCATTCTGGTGTTTTTCTGAAGGCGGCTTTCAAAAATATCAGCGTCGAAAATATAGCGGCCGTTTTCAAGTTTCAGTGGCGCATCAGTGATATAACGCCCATTGTTTTTGGGGGAGCTGTGAAACGGCGCATAGACAGGCGTCTGGATGGCAATAGAATCACCTGGTTTGGTAAATGCCTGAATAATAAAGTTAATGGCAGTGACTACGCCTGGCGTCTGTACTATCCATTCAGGTTTGATTTTCCATTGAAATTCATTCAACTGCCAGTTAACAATTGCCTCAAGCATGCTGTCAGTCACGTTTCCATAACCAAAGATACCGTGATCTATCGCGGATTTCAGGGCATCAATAACACAAGGAGGACTTCTGAAATCCATGTCTGCAACCCAAAGTGGCAGTGGTGCGGTTGTGACATATTTGGGTAATATTACATTAGGAAACATCCACTTCGCAGACGCAGTATTTTTACGATTAATTTCCTCATCAAAATCAAACATCTTTACTCCTTATCAATTAATAATTCTGACCTGTGTGCGGCTATTGCGCTGATTGAATAGGGCCGGTATGGTTAACGGGTTAATCGATAGTAACGGAAAAGCCTTTTACGAGAGTGTGATCGGTAATTGCTTTAGGTGGAATTTTATTCAATTCAGTTTTGCGTTTTAGGAAAACTATGAACACAAATATATCTATCAAACAGCTTATTATTTTTTCAAAAGTCGTTAACTACGGCTCCGTCTCTCAGGTGGCAAAAATGGTTAACCTATCCCCTTCTGCGGTGAGTAAAAGTATCCAGGCATTGGAGGAAAGCCTAAATACACCGTTAATAAACCGGACTACCCGTAGTTTTTCACCTACGGAAGAAGGGGTTATTTTTCATAAGAAGATTGAGCTTATTCTTGATGATATTGAGGCCGCATTTTCTGCAGTAAGCAGCAAGAAAAATATTCCTGCCGGTGTTCTCCGGGTAACTTGCTCTTTGGCACTGGGTACATCACAATTAATGAGTATATTCTCAAAGTATAAAGCACTCTACCCAGAGGTTAACTTGACAGTGAACCTCAGTGATAATATTGAGAATCTTAACGAAGGTCATTATGATATTGCATTGCGTATAGTTAATAAGCCGCCAGAAAATTTTGCGATCAAGAGATTAGCCCCAATAAACTGGAAGTATTGCGCCACTCCGGCCTACTTTGAGAAAAAAGGGAAGCCATTGACGCCATCGGAGATGATAAATCATGACTGCCTGATTTATCCTGGGTTAGAGTCTGCGTGGGAGTTTGCCGCTGAATTAAATAGCGCTAATCTTCTAAAAAATAACCATATTATATTACAGGCAAATAGTAGCCTGGCACTGCTGGAAGCCGCATTGCTCTCATTGGGGATCGTCTATTTACCCACCTATTTATCAGGCGATCATTTAAAAAAAGGGCATTTGGTTGAAATACTTAAAGGTTTCCATGCCCAGAAACAGCATTACCTCTATGCTATCTATACCACCCGCCAACGCAGTAATATTAATATACGCAGTTTTATAGACTTTCTGGATGACTGGCTTTCTCCGATCCCGCCGTGGGAACGATAATTTACGTCGGCTAGGGAGGGAGCTGATGCTCCCTGTAGCGCGATCATGCACAGTTCGAAAAATACTGGCAGGTAGTTAAAAGCCAAAACGCAGCCAAGCAAAGAGCACGTTGCCGTTGTTATATGTGCCCGGAATATAAGTGAATTGTAAGTTCAACTGCTTATAGCTTGCCGAGAAAAGCGGTAAAACGATCGGCAGCGGGATGTAGTTGCCGAAGTCTTTGCGTGCGGTGATCCCGGCAGTGACCCCAAGCCCCAGGCGAAAGTCTTGCTGCTGGTCCAGATACCATCCCTTTTCCCAGCCATATCCGACGATAGGTTGCAATTCATTATGGGAGTCTTTAAACATCATGGCATACAGCGAACTCCAGTTGCCTTCCTCGTTATAACGTGAGATCCCAAAGCCACCGCCCCACGGCATCTCATTGTATTCATCCGTTTTTTCCTTGTCGTACATCAAGCGGTTATGCCAACTGAGAAAGGGAACATAAAGATCGTAATTTTGCGGCTCATTCCAGGTCTTGGCTACATCAGTAGTAAAGGCATTCCACCAACCAGAGACCTGCTCTTTACCGTAGACTGGTTCCGCTGCACCCGCAGGCGTTGCAAGTAACAACAGCCCGGACCAGACCAGCGCAAGAAAAATTCGCATAGCGTATCTCCTTGATAAAAATAGAGAGATCAATATTTCAGATTGGATTTTTGAATGTGGAAAACGATGCGGTCTTGTCTTTTAAATGCAGCGTTAACCTGTTCATAGAGAAAGCTTAGCCTACTTCTGGGGGAGTCAATGACTCAGATTGTGAATGTATGCACAGCCAGGGATTTACATCATCAAATGAGGGTTGTGTTGGCAAAATTCTGCCAGATGGTCGATCAGCGCCCGGACCCTGGCTGGTACATACCTTTGCTGCGACCATACCGCATAAATTTCTCGGGAGCTGCCATGCCATGCAGGCAATACCGGGGTCAGTTCGCCTCTTTGTAGCTGTTTATGACACAAACTAGCCGGGCAAAACAGGATCCCCAACCCCGCCAGCGTCGCCTGTAGCGCCAGATAAATGCCGTTAACACAAAATTTCCCTTGGGGTTGCCAACTCAAGGTTTCCCCACTCTGACGGTGTCGCAACGCCCAGGTGGATAGCGGCTTGCTGATCACCAAATCGCGTAACTTCAGCTCTTCAATAGATTCAGGTATGCCGTGCTTTGCCAGATAATCAGGAGAAGCTACCAACAGCACTTCCTTGCTTTGCCCGAGCCTGCGCATATTGAGTAATGAGTCCGGCTGAGCACCTACGCGGATCGCCACATCTGCGCCACTCCCGATCAAATCCTGCGTGTAATTGTTCAGCTCCAGCTCAAGCTGGATTTCCGGGTACCGCGCTAAAAACGACATCCAGGCTGGAGCCAGATTATCATTGGCTAAATCAGCCGGGGCCAGCACCCGGATCAGGCCACTGACCTGATGCAGGGTAACGTCGAGCTTTGCTGTTGCTTGCTGTAGGGCATGTACCAGTGGGCGGCACTGCTCGTAGTATTGCCAACCTTCCCGGGTGGGCGTCATCCGCCGGGCGCTCCGGTGCAACAGGCGACAACCGAGATGGCGTTCTAACTTCTGCAAGCGCCGCGTAAGCGTAGGGGCAGGGATTGAGGCTTTTTCCGCTGCCAGCCGCAAACTTCCCATTTCGACAATGCTGACAAATAAGGCTAATTCATCCAACATGATTTCATATTCGTAATTTAAGATTCAATTTATCAATCTATTTTCATTAATCGGCATTGTCTAGACTTTCTCTATCGCCTCAACAAATCTGCAGTTACAGCGCGACAGTTCTCAAGCCATCCGATGTCATTTGCGGTACTCGTTATGCACCGAGAAACAGCATGTGACGGAGATTTGTAGCCAATCTGCGCAATCGTTTATCGCAACAGGAAGCATCATTATGCAAAGTTACCGTTTCAAACAGTTTGGAAATCTCGATCACCTGGAACTGCATCAGGAAGATATGCCGGTACCTCAGGCCAGGGAAGTGCTGGTCAAGGTTCGCGCCACATCGCTTAACTATCGGGACCTGGCAATTTTGCATGGCCAATACACACTACCGGCGAGTCCAGGGCATATTCCGCTTTCCGACGCCGCCGGTGAAGTGGTTCAAATTGGCAAGCGGGTTGAACGTTTTAAGGTTGGCGATCGGGTAGTGAATACCTTTATGCCACGCTGGGCCGGCGGTGCTTTCCAGGCGTCATCCCGCGATGAACTTTACGGCAGCGATCGCGACGGTTGGCTGGTGGAATATAAAGTGGTCAGCGAAGAATCGCTGTTATCGCTACCGGATTATCTCAGCTTTGAGCAAGGGGCCACTCTTCCCTGTGCCGCAGTGACCGCCTGGGCGGCACTTAATGGCGACAGGCCGGTTAAAGCCGGTGAGACGGTTTTAACCTTGGGGTCCGGTGGTGTTTCCCTGTTTGCTATTCAGCTAGCAAAAGCCATGGGCGCAAGGGTGATTGCCACCACCTCCAGTGCAACCAAAGCCGCACAGTTGAAAGTGCTGGGGGCCGACGAGGTGATCAACTATGTTCAACATCCACAATGGAGCCAGGAAGTTCAGCGTTTAACCGCCGGGCAGGGGGTTAACAGAGTGATTGAAGTCGGCGGACCGGGCACGCTGAATCAGTCCATTAACTCAATCTGTATTGGCGGTGAGCTGGCGCTGATCGGGTTTGTCGCCAGTGATGCGCTAGCCATAGATTTCTTCAGCCTGTTTAAAAGTGCCGCACGTTTTAGGGTGATCAGCGTGGGCTCGCGTGAGGATTTTGAACAAATGAACCGGGCGTTGGTACAGCATAAAATCATGCCTGTTATTGATAGCGTTTTCCCGTTTGCCGAAGCCAGGCAGGCCTGGCAGCACTTCGATTCACGCCAGCATGTGGGGAAAATAGTTATCAGCCATTGAATGTAACTGAAACCCTAAACGGGGTTTCTTGCACGATTTTTTGGCCTGAAATCATGTTTAAAATTGCCCTGTTCTCATGTGACGGTTGGAATATTGGACAAAGACGCCAAATTTATACCCAATCTAGAAATGGCGTCTGAGATTTAAGGGCGTCCGCAGTGATTCGGGCACCGCTTAAAAATTTAAGCTATTAGAACGATACAGTGGGTTTTTGTGAATATTGGCTCCTCGGCGCCACTGTCAGTAACAGTGATTACCACCAGACAGTTGCCGGAATAAACCAGAGCTACGTCTACAGTGGTAAAAGCAAAACAGCAGCAGTTCAACTGACCCGCCTTCAGATGGAAGGCACGGCAATTTAAGCCGTTCAGTAAAATCGCTACCGCCCTCACACACTATGCTGATGCAACCAATTTGCAGCCGCCAGGACAACTACAAGTGACTTTGTGTCCTTCAAGCGCAATCTCGACACCGGCAATATTGGCCAGCGTGCTGCCTTCACTGATCACGCCGGTTACCTTACAGGCTGGGCAGAAAACCGGATCGCCCTTGCGGGCGAGCGCCTGAGTTTGATTGGCCATGGGCGAGCCACTGAGCACTTTACCGCCGGTAGTGGTGGTATCCCCTACCAGAATCACTTTTTCCCCTGGATGATCGTTCTCATGGCTGTGAAGCCTGACCATCATCTTCAATTTCACTAGCCAGATCCCACCAAATGACTTCCCCTTGTTTCCCCGTCGGGGCCATTTCACCTTGCTTGATAATTCGCATGGTGTGAGGGAATGAGGGGGTCGTCCAGTTACCGCTCACCCGCGCCGGGGTGCCCGATTTTAGTGGCGAGAGTGATAATGGCCCCTGATCATAACGGGCGTACCAGGCCTGGGTAGATAGCTCATCGAAATGATTGACCCCGTAGAAGTGCAGGGAATGACCTTCTTGGTGTTTAACACGTATCGGGCGGATCAACTGGTTGACGGCCAGATACTGCGGGGATAAGCCTGCCGTCAGCGGGGTCAAATCCGGGTATTGCCCGGCGCGAATTAACAGCCCGCCGGGATAAGGTTCAATGCTGATCTCCGGGTCGCGGGAGAGTACCTGACGTACCCAGTCCTCGCCGCCTAAGCGTTTGATATAGCGATTGTCTAAAACGGTGATCCAGTTAACGCCACGACTGCTATCTATATACTGCATGGAGTCGGCAAAGACGTTTGCATTCACCTGTAATGAGGGATAGCGTTTAGCCAGTTCATATTCAAGAGGACAGTAGTCATCAAAATCAAATGGTATGTTCAGACAATACCCACAGTCCCCGCTGTCGGGTTCCAATTGCTGACACAGGTAAGTCAACCAGTCATTAAAACGCGCCATCCCCTGTGTTTCTTTAAGGTAAAACCAGGGTAAAACCAGGCTCAAATAGGAATTTTTTTATCTCCGCCCGCTTCGCGAGAGTCCAGATAACGCATCAGGCAGTTGGGGGCTTCAGATATATTTTTCGCATCGCTGATAGTCCAGCCGCCGTAGTCATAAATGCCTTTATTGCGGATGCTGTCTTCCACCTTGGCAATGTTTTCAGGACTGTATTTTTTCATTCCTTTAAAAGAATGGGTATGAAAGCGCAAATGTGTACCGAATTCTTCACGGAAGCGGCTAAAACAGGCCAATATCTTTTCCCGCTTTTCCAGGGTATAGCCTCGTTTAAAAAACAGGGTAATCGACAGCCCCAACCGACTAACGACCACATCGTTGTTGTCGGTAAAGGTAAATTCAGGCACCCGCTGTTCCAGTAATGCTGTGTATTCAGGGTGTTGCATAGTGACTCCTGATAAATTATTGCGCTACGACCAGAGTTCCACCACCCACCGCCGCCAGTGCGGCGAACAGCCCGGCGGCTGCGGCTCCGCCTGCCGCGATGGCCGCTGCGACGATGGCTACCAGAGCCACCAGTGCGGCGGCCACGGCGATCGTCACGATAACGACGGCTACCGCCTCTGCGGCCTGGATAACCAACTGCACCGTACCATTGCCAAAATCATTCAGTACCTGTACCCAGTCGATCTGTTTTAAATACTCCAGGGTAATATCCGTCCCTAGCAACACCGTTCGCCATAATTCCTGGCTCTGCTCAACGCTCCAGGTGATGATTTCACCGGTTTGTTTGCTCATCCAGGAGAACACGTAATGGGTTTGCCGGGTGAGAGGGTCGAGCACTTGCTGGCAGAACCAATCCCCTTTCTCGGAGACCCAGGCACCGAATTGGTGAAACATCTGTCGGGTACTCTCGCTGACATATTCCCAGCCTTCTTCTGCCAGACTGGAAACTTCATGGCCTAACATTACCCAGTCTTCTACCGAGGGCATAAAATCCCAGCGTGACGTGCTTAATAACGGCAGATTTTTATGTAGTGGTTGCGGGATAGTTCCTGGGGCCCCTTCTGGGGGAGCTACAGGTACTGGGAGCGGCAGTTCTCCCTTTTGTAACGGCGGTAAGGTATAGCGTTCCGCACTGGGGCGAAAAGCGGCGTTGTATTGTTTGTCGTAATGCTTTTGTTTCTCAGTACGGTTATCCTCAACACGCAAAACGCCAAAACGGGCGTTTGTCGCTATAGCGATATAATCTACTCGTTGATCCTCTGATAAAGTATCGCCTGGAAATTTCACTTCAATTAACATCTTCAAGTTATCATTATGAACCTTGCCATCAAAATAGGTGGCTGCACGCCCGGGCCAGCGTTTAGTCTTTTCTTTAACCAGGATAATGTCCGGGCGGCGTATCCCTTCTACGTTATGCTTTATCCAATCTTCGCGTGAAGGCCGGGCAAACGGGTTGGTGGATTGCGGCAAGTCGTCTTTGTATTTTTCTTTCGAGGCGTCACTGGTGGCCAGCATAGGCAGGGGGACAGGCTGCGCTATAGCAAAGACGACTTCGGCTTTATAAGCCCAGCGATACTCTTCCTTTTCTTCTTCCTTCTGAATAAGACCGCTCATGATCAACTGGTTTAAAAAACGCACCACGCCGCCTTTAGTGACAATACGCCGTGGCAGGCGCATGGCAACTTCGGCTTTCTGTGCCAGGTAACAGGGGTCTTCATCGCCAGGGAATCTGCCATGTTCCATGGTGCAGGTAATGGAGGTGACTGCCGGACAAACATTGCCTGGATTGCTCATCATTTTATTCCTTGAATTCCATGACACGTTCTACCAGTGCATTGTCGCTGGCCTGGTAATAGTTTTCTTTCGCCGGTTTTTTGGTTTCCGGTAGACTAAGTTCCAGGCTGTCTTCTTTGTCGGTACGCACCATCAGGGTTCTGCCCAGCGCATCGGTCTTGCCTGAAACCACCTGACCGTTGGCTCCCTTGATGGTGTAGGGCGTATTGATCAATGGGGCACCAGTGTCTTCATGCAGCAGCGTATAACGGGCAGAGTAATTAAACAGCGGGGTTGTGGGCATGACACCGGCAGCATGTTCCGCCAGCGTTATACTCACCCCTTCAATGCGGATATGGCCCATGGGATCAATAACAATGCGGCCCCCGGC
Source organism: Serratia sp. L9 (assembly GCF_050632285.1). Taxonomy (NCBI): domain Bacteria; kingdom Pseudomonadati; phylum Pseudomonadota; class Gammaproteobacteria; order Enterobacterales; family Yersiniaceae; genus Serratia; species Serratia sp. L9. The sequence continues at coordinate 3,198,730 of NZ_CP192591.1, forward strand.
ATTGCCGATCTCAATCTGGCCGCTGGCAGAGTGGATCGAGATATGTTTGCCGACCTTCAGGGAGTCATTGTCGGTGACCTCAAGAAAGCGGCTTTTCTTCACGACAGTGGTCTGCTGGCCATCGATGGTGATGGTTTGATCCTTCGTCACCGCGATCGACTGATATCCACCGATGGACTCATCATCATCAACTTTGATCACCGAAGTTCGGTTATTAGCGACTGTCAGTTTCATATCCCGGTCGATGGTGGTCGCCTGATCCCGCAGTACGTCGGTATTCATGTCTTGTTGCGCATGAATATAAATTTCTTCGCCGCCCCTGAGATCCTCAAACCGCAGCTCATTGAAGCCGTCGCCTTTATGGGTTTTTGAGCGGAGGGTCATCTGGGTTTTGGTCGCCGGTAAGTCACCGGGTGGCAGATTGCTGGCGTGATAGGTACGGCCAATAATCACCGGCTGATCGGGGTCACCATTGAGAAACTCCACAATGACCTCATGCCCGACACGCGGAATGGCTAACATGCCCCAGCCAGCGCCTGCCCATGGATGCGACACCCGTACCCAGCAAGAGCTGCGGTCATCCGTTATACCAGAGAGATCCCAGGGAAAACGCACCCTGACCCGGCCGTACTCATCGCAATAAATTTCCTCAGACCCTGCTCCCGTGACGATAGCCACCTGCGCGCCATCAATGCGCGGCTTTGGTAATGAAAGGGGACGCCAAGTCTGGTTGTGGGGAATAAAGGTAAACTGGCAGCCCAACGTGGTGCCTTGTTCCTCGGTGGCCTCTTCCAGCGCTTGCGGTTGTCTGCCGGTGTGAGTCGCCCCGGTGATTTGCCAACGGGCGTTATGGGTTTCCAGCGGATGATTGTCCAGTGTGAACCACACACCGGGTTGCAGTGCCGGGCTATTGGTCGCGCCTTCTCCCTGATGCGCGTCGTTACGCAACGCCTGGACACGCCAGCGGGCAAATTGATCGCCTGTTGGGCCAGCTTTAAAGCGGCCAGGATAATCATAATGGTGATAATCGAAAGCCTGATGATCAAGGTCACCGGCAAGCTCACTGGATTCGGCCTGCCAATCCGGGTTTTTAAAGGTGTAATCTTTCAGCAAGACTTTCGACGGACGCAAACTTTCTTTACGACGAAAGGTACTGATACACAGGTCGTCCGAGTCAGTTCGTTGGGCGGGATGATAGGGAAGTGTGGGGCCAGAATTCAGTGCGGCACAATCATCGGCAAACACCAGCGTGTGTTTACCCTTCTCATGCTCAAAGAAATAGAATATCCCTTCCTCAGCGGCCAGTCGCGCCATAAACTCAGCATCGTTTTCCTGATACTGGACACAAAACTCCCGGATGGCATGGGTTTCACGCAATGCAAAGGCATAATCACTGATGTGGTGTTCTTTCAGCAAGGTTTTCAGGATCTCCTGAACATTCCGCTGTTGAAAGATGCGTGAATTTCTGACTAATCCAGCGCGCCAGAGTGCGGGGCGTATATTCAGGCGGTAATGTGTCTGATGGAGTCCAGTGTCCCCCTGTTCCACTTCAATCACAATGCCATTGACGATCCGCTGTACCTCGGTATCGCGCCAGATAGTCAGCGTGGCGGTTCTATCCAAAATGGCACCGAACTCGATGCTGGGATTGGCACTGGCCGCCTCAAGTTCAAGCATAAATGGTGTAGAAAACTGTTCATGCAACGTAAAGCCCGATACCACGAAAGTTTCTGGTTCCAGGCTGCCCACGTTCAGCGTAAACCGAAGCCCACTGGCTTCCCTGCTAATACTCGCCATACACCTTCCTTATTTATGGCGTGAATATATTTTCGTTTTTATTAAAATAAAAATGTATAAATACATAAGAAATACTAATGCATATAAAAAAACAGCACAACCGATAAGTCATTACCCAGCGTGACCTGACTCGGTAATATTTGTTCATCTGATTCTGAATGGCATAGCGCATGAGACTGGCGATGTGCTGCTGCAGCCGCATGGCAACCACCAGAAATTCTTTGTCTTCGATAGCCTTGATGACATACAGCAAATCAGCCGTGTTGATATCGGAAATAGTTTGTTTTCCCAGAGGCGGGAACAGATACATTTCAAGGCTTCGTAATAGACGGGTTGAGTGATTTTCAGATCAGGTGCGGTTGTTCTTGTGCCAGGTGCGAGCGACTTCTTCCAGAGTATTACCTCCCTTTCTGGCCTGTTTTTCATGACGCCGAGTTTGTCCTGGGTCTTTATCCTGAGCCTATTCGGTGCGTGAGTTGTCGCGTAATTTTCTGGCTAACATTAAAGAAACAGCAGGGTAGGCACCAAAGGCCAGCTTCCTTTCCGCCATAGCAGTACTTGAGATATCAGAGTATTGAACCTTTGGGTTTGACCACAAGGTATAAGCCGGCGCTATCATTCAGCTTGAAGGGTTTGTTTTGGGGCTTGGTGTTTCGGATTACAACATCAGAAATTGACATTTGGGGGTCTCGACTATATCGAACCGAACAGGCCCTCAATAAAGCCCCCAAAAGTTGTGGCAGTCAACGTCACAATGTGGAATTCAGTGCAACCACATTCACGTATAACTTATTGATTTTACTGCATCCATGGACATCAGTAAACATCCCTGGAATAGAAAGTGGCTCCTCTGACTGGACTCGAACCAGTGACATACGGATTAACAGTCCGCCGTTCTACCGACTGAACTACAGAGGAATCGTGTGAACAGCGCGAATCATAGCGAGGTGGATTGGGTTTGTCAAAGCACTAAAGTGATAGAAAAGTGCATTTGCTGCCAGATTGAACATGTTGGCTTGTTTTTCGGCACTTTCCCGGCAAGTAGGGCTCTCTTATATAAAGCTTACCAAGGATAAAGGGAAGCCGAAGCCAGCAATACTCCCTTGGATTAATGGCTGTAACCTTTAACGCTTCCCTTTTATAACCATTGATTAACAAAACAAATTTCGGGCGGTGAATTTAACTGCGGCCAATCAGGTAACAAAACCATCTGATACTTACATTCGCCGTTCACTCTTGGTGAAGATCTGGGCTAATTACCTATTTTTCCCTAGAACTGTGAGCGATATTTGTTTTTTTATAAATCATTTTTTGTCGCCGGTTTTTTATTAAAGTTTTTATTTATCAAATATATACTATATTTCATTCCATTTTGTAATGGTTTTTTTTAAGACTAATCCATGTTACTCTGAGATGCGTTTTTTTGCTGATAGGGCCAATTGGCGGTTGCAGGCCTTGTCAATGTTGCATTTATTACTCTATGCTACGCTTAGCCATCTTTTTAGCGGTTAACTACACCGTTCCTTTGTTTCCCGGAGTTTTTTAGTAATGAAAAAAACAATCGCAATAGCCGCATTGTGTGTGTTGCTGGCAGGGTGCCAGAGTGCGGATAACCGCGCCAAAACCAAGCCTGCGGCCGCAACTCCAGTGGCTACGCCTAAGCCTGCAGTTGCTCAACCGGCTCAGCCAATGGCATCTACCGGTACTGAAGCCATCATGTATACCTGCATGAAAGAGCTGAACGCTTTGCAGCAGGTTAATGCCGGTCTGTATCAAACCCGTAGCGTGGAAATGAACCATATTGTCACGCAAGCCAAATTGTATATGCGCGTTCGTGAAAACGTCAGCGTCGATATTCAGCAAATTATGGATGCGGCCTATCAGTTCCGTATCTCAAAAACCTGCAACCAGATCCGTAACGATCTGACCAATGCCTTGGTTGAGCGTGTCGTTGGCGCATAACGCAGCATTGCTTTGGTTGTAAGGTCATAAACCGTATTCAGGCTTTCCGGGAATACCAGGTTTTGCGCTAGAAATGCTCTCTTCGGGGGGCATTTTTGTTTTTCCCTTGCTTAGCATAAACACCCACTGCACCAGCATGGTGCTCCAATGATCCCGCCGATCGTTTTCCCACCTTGTTTATCCCATTTCCCAGTGAGCATTCTCATTTTTCAGCCTGAGATTTCCGGCAAATCAGCAGAATTTTTGTATGGGCCGTCACAATGGCTGGATTTTTGCTTATTTAAATGCGGGTAAATCGGCTGCGCTCTCGCGCAAATTATTTTCCCCGACTACACATAAAGTGACTGCTCTTGTCAGTCCTTAAAGCTGCAGCGTTGTTGGCTGCAACTTGAATCCACCGGGTCTAGGGTAATTCGCTAAAACAGTGCTGAGGAATGCAAAATGTCATTGAACATGATTAAAACCCCGATTGCTGCTCTGCTTATTGGTTGTTTTAGTACGGCTTTTTCTGCCCATGCAGATATCGTCATTGGTGTTGCAGGGCCGTTCTCCGGTCCGAATGCAACTTATGGGGATCAATATTGGCGTGGCGCTTCGCAGGCGGCAGCGGATATCAATGCTGCCGGGGGGATTAAAGGGGAAAAGATCAAGCTGGTGCAAGGTGACGATGCTTGTGAACCCAAGCAAGCGGTGGCGGTAGCCAACAGGTTGGTCGATCAGGACCACGTTGCCGCCGTAGTGGGGCATTTCTGTTCATCATCCACCATGCCTGCCTCGGAGGTGTATGACGAAGCCGGTATTATTGCCATCACCCCCGGATCAACCAATCCGCAAATTACCGAACGTGGCATGAATAATATGTTCCGCATGTGTGGCCGCGACGATCAGCAAGGCGTTATCGCTACCAATTACATGTTGAACACCCTGAAGGCGAAGAAAATTGCCGTTATCCATGACAAAGACACCTATGGGCAGGGGCTGGCCGATGCCGCCAGAGCCGAGATGAATAAACGCGGTGTGAAAGAGGTGTTGTACGAGGGGTTATCCCGTGGTGAAAAAGACTTCAACGCCCTGGTGACCAAGATCGCCGCACTTAAACCAGACGTAGTCTACTTTGGGGGCTGCCACCCAGAAGCCGGGCCGCTGGTGCGTCAAATGCGCGAACAAGGGGTGAAGGCCAAGTTCTTCTCCGGCGACTGTATCGTTACCGAGGAACTGGTGACGGCAGCCGGTGGGCCGCAGTATACCTCGGGCGTCCTGATGACCTTCGGTAACGATCCACGCCAAATCCCGGAAGGGAAAGAGGTGATTGCCAAATTCCGCGCCAGCGGGTTTGAACCGGAAGGTTACACCCTGTATTCCTACGCTTCAATCCAGGCGATTGCTGCGGCTTTCAATGCTACCGGGGGTAAAGACAGTGCCAAAGCCAGCGAATGGTTGAAGGCTAACAATGTGGATACCGTGATGGGGAAAAAGGCCTGGGATAACAAGGGCGATCTGAAGGTATCCGACTACGTGGTCTATCAATGGGACGATCAGGGCAAATATCACCAGCTTAAATGACAAGAATAACGGGTCTGCGCATTGGCGCGGGCCCGCTTTAACTTTATTTGGGCCGTCTGGTGTATACCCTATGGATTTCAAGTTGGCCGCTCAAGCGCATCCCTGCGTCCGCGCCATTTGTACCTCCCTGTACAGCGCAGCCAGGCACCAAGCTATTTCATCCTCTGGAGCTGACTCAAGTCAGTGACGGGGGTGAGAAAGTGCAGGTCACAACGCTGCAGCTTGAAAGGCGATGGGTATAGAACTTGCGGCCCGCCCATCAGGTGAGATTGCTTACTATGGATGTTTTCTTCCTGCAACAGATGATTAACGGCCTGACCCTTGGCGCGGTGTATGGCCTGATCGCCATCGGCTACACCATGGTTTACGGCATCATCGGCATGATCAACTTCGCCCACGGCGAGGTATATATGATTTCCGCCTATCTATGCGCGATTGGTCTGGCGCTGCTCTCTTTCTTTGGCTTGCAATCTTTCCCGCTGCTGATCCTGGGCACTCTGGTGTTTACCATTATGGTCACCGGGGTTTACGGCTGGGTAATTGAACGCATCGCCTATAAACCATTGCGTAACTCCACGCGTCTGGCCCCGCTTATCTCTGCCATCGGTATGTCTTTGATCCTGCAAAACTACGTGCAAATCAGCCAGGGGCCGCGCCAGCAGGGGATACCTACGCTGCTGGATGGTGTGTTCCGCCTCGATTTCGACGGGGGTCATCCAGATCACTTACACCAAGGTATTTATTCTGGTGGCCTCATTACTGGGCATGGCGGTACTCACCTATGTGATCCAGCATACGCGGCTCGGGCGTATCTGCCGCGCGACCCAACAGGATCGCAAAATGGCGTCGATACTCGGTATTAATACCGATCGGGTGATCTCTCTGGTGTTCGTGATCGGCGCCGCTATGGCCGGGCTGGCCGGGGTATTGATCACCATGAACTACGGCACCTTCGATTTTTACGTTGGCTTTATCATTGGCATCAAAGCTTTTACCGCTGCGGTATTAGGCGGCATTGGCTCACTGCCCGGCGCCATGCTCGGTGGCTTGCTGTTGGGGGTGGCTGAGGCACAGTTCGCCGGTATGGTGAACTCGGATTACAAGGACGTGTTTTCGTTTGCACTGCTGGTGGTGATTTTGATTTTCCGCCCTCAGGGCCTGCTGGGGCGACCAATGGTCGCTAAGGTGTGAGGGAAACTATGTCTCAATCCGTAGGTCATCAAGGGCTGAATATTAAACGCAGCCTGTTGGATGCTGTACTGGCGGGCCTGATTGCGCTGATTGTTTTTGGCCCGATCGTTGGCATCGTGCTGGACGGCTACAGCTTTAACTTCGAACCGCAGCGGCTGGTGTTGATTATTGCGGTGGTGATGGTTGGGCGTCTGGTGCTCAGCCTGTTCTTGCAGACTCCCCCTGGGCGCAGGGTTTTAAGGCGCTTTGAGGGAGGAAACGACGGCGTCTATGTGCGGTCAATCGGTGCTAAAACCAGTCTTCGCTGGATCATGCCACTGTTGGCCGTGCTGGCGCTGTTGTTCCCGTTTATAGCGACCAAATACCTGCTGACGGTGGCGATCCTTGGCCTGATCTACGTGCTGTTGGGGCTGGGGCTGAACATTGTTGTCGGGCTGGCCGGGTTACTCGATCTGGGATACGTGGCGTTTTACGCCATCGGAGCCTATGGTCTTGCGCTTGGTTATCAGTATCTTGGCCTGGGTTTTTGGGCAATGCTGCCGCTGGGGGCTCTGATGGCGGCTTTGGCGGGGGCGCTGCTGGGGTTCCCGGTGCTGCGTATGCATGGCGACTATCTGGCGATCGTGACCTTGGGTTTTGGTGAGATCATCCGTCTGGTGCTGAATAACTGGATGTCGCTCACCGGCGGACCTAACGGTGTTTCGGTACCTGCACCCACCTTGTTCGGCCTGGAGTTTGGCCGCCGTGCCAAAGAAGGGGGATACCTATTCATGAATTCCTGGCTATCCCTTATAACCCCAACCTGAAGTTTATCTTTATTTACGCGGTGTTATGCATGGTGGTATTGCTGGTGCTGTTCGTAAAACATCGCCTGACGCGGATGCCGATTGGACGCGCGTGGGAGGCACTGCGTGAGGATGAAATTGCCTGCCGCTCGCTTGGGCTGAACCATGTATTGGTCAAACTCTCGGCGTTTATGATGGGGGCTTCCACCGCCGGGATCGCCGGGGTGTTCTTTGCCACTTATCAAGGCTTCGTCAACCCGACTTCATTCACCTTCTTTGAGTCGGCGCTGATCCTGGCGATTGTGGTGCTCGGCGGCATGGGCTCGACCATCGGCGTGGTGCTGGCGGCCTTTGTGCTAACGGTGGCACCTGAGCTGCTGCGCAGTTTTGCTGAATATCGGGTGTTATTGTTCGGTGTGCTGATGGTGTTGATGATGATCTGGCGCCCACGTGGCCTGGTACGTATCAGTCGCAGCAGCTTTGCAACACGCAAGGGGTGGCGCCATGAACGATGCCATTTTGCGAGTCGAACACCTGATGATGCGCTTTGGTGGCATCAAGGCGTTGAACGATGTGAATCTGCAGGTTGAACGGGGGTCGATTACCGCATTGATTGGCCCGAATGGCGCAGGGAAAACCACGGTGTTCAACTGTCTGACGGGTTTTTATCGCGCCAGCGGCGGCGCTATTGTGCTCAACACCCGCAAGAAACCCACCGATGTGATCCGCGTTCTCGGGCAGAAATTCCAGGCCAGCGACTGGATTAACCCCGCGCAACTGGGATCGCGTCTTTACTACAAAATGTTTGGCGGTACTCATTTGGTGAACCGTGCCGGACTGGCCCGGACTTTCCAGAATATCCGCCTGTTCCGTGAAATGTCGGTGGTAGAAAACCTGCTGGTGGCGCAACACCGCCTGAGCAATCGTAACCTGGTGGCTGGTGTGCTGAATACGGTCGCCTATCGCCGGGCAGAGAGCGAGGCCCTCGATCGCGCATTTTACTGGCTGGAGGTGGTCGAACTGGTAGATTGCGCCAACCGACTGGCGGGGGAGATGTCATACGGCCAGCAGCGGCGGCTGGAAATTGCCCGAGCCATGTGCACCACCCCGGAGATGATCTGCCTGGATGAACCTGCCGCCGGGCTGAATCCGGTAGAAACCGCCACCTTAAGCCGGATTATCCGTTTCCTGCGTCAGCATCATGGCATCACGGTGCTGTTGATCGAGCATGATATGGGGATGGTGATGGAAATCTCCGATCGGGTGATCGTGCTGGATCATGGGGATGTGATCGCGCAGGGTTCACCGCAGGAGATCCAACATAATGACAGTGTGATTGCCGCTTATCTGGGTGCGGACGAAGAGGAGTTGGCGGGATGAACGACGTGATGCTGGAATTTCGCAATGTGGATGTGCATTACGGCCCGATCCAGGCGCTGCAGCAGGTGTCATTGCAGGTGAGGCAAGGGGAAACCGTTGCGCTGATCGGCGCCAACGGTGCAGGGAAGTCCACGTTGCTGATGTCGATTTTCGGTCAACCCCGTATCAGCGGTGGGCAAATTCTGTTTCACGGTGAGGATATCAGCCAGCGCTCGACACATTTTGTCGCCAGCAGTGGCATTGCACAGGCTCCGGAAGGGCGGCGGATTTTCCCGGATATGAGCGTGGAGGAAAACCTGTTGATGGGCACCATCACGCTGGGTAACCGCTATGTTGCCGAAGATATGCAGCGTATGTTCGAGCTGTTCCCACGCCTGAAAGAGCGGCGTAACCAGCGGGCAATGACCATGTCGGGTGGGGAACAGCAAATGCTGGCGATAGCCCGTGCGTTGATGAGCCGGCCAAAACTGCTTTTGCTGGATGAGCCCAGCCTGGGGCTGGCGCCGATCATCGTCAAACAGATATTCAGCATTCTGCGTGAGCTGGCCAACAGCGGGATGACCATTTTCCTGGTGGAGCAGAATGCCAACCACGCGTTGAAACTTTCCGACCGGGGGTATGTGATGGTCAACGGCCAGATCCGTCTGAGCGGCACAGGGGCAGAACTGCTAAGTAACCAGGAGGTGAGAAAAGCCTATCTGGGAGGAGGTTAACGATTATCGCTCCCGATGGAAGGGCCACTTTTCATCGGGAGCCGATGGGGCCTGAAAGCCGATATTTCTGCCCTTGGGGTTGCTGCTGAACAATTCAGCACTATAAAAAATGTGATGTGAATCGCATTTTTGTTACGGGTTGGATAAAATATCGCTATTGCCCGCCCTGTACTGGAACATCTCAATATGGAAGAAGTCAGCACTTCTCGCTCAACCGCCTGGTTGCGTGTCGTCGTCCTTGCCGTTTCGGCATTTATCTTTAATACCACCGAATTTATCCCTGTCGGGTTATTGAGCGATATTGCCCAAAGCTTTGAGATGCAGACCGAGCAGGTTGGCCTGATCATCACTATCTATGCCTGGATTGTCGCCACGGCTTCGTTAATCTGTATGTTGCTGACCAGCAAGATTGAACGGCGCAAGCTGTTGATCGGGGTGTTTGTGCTATTTATTGCCAGCCATGTGCTCACGGCGGTGGCATGGGACTTTACTACCCTGGTGATTTCGCGGATTGGTGTAGCGCTGGCACACTCGGTGTTCTGGTCAATTACTGCGTCATTGGCTATCCGCATGGCGCCGGCGGGCAAGAAGGCGCAGGCGTTGAGCATGCTGGCGGGGGGAACCGCGTTGGCGATGGTACTGGGCTTGCCGTTAGGCCGAGTGGTGGGGCAACTGCTGGGTTGGCGCATGACTTTTATTGGTATCGCGGTTTGTGCCACGTTGGCGCTGGTGATGCTGTGGCGCTTGCTGCCGGTGCTCAAAAGTGAACATTCCGGCTCGTTGGCCAGCGTGCCGGTGTTATTTAAACGCCCGGCATTGGTTAGCCTGTATATGTTGACTATTGTGGTGGTTACGGCTCACTTTACCGCCTACAGCTATATCGAACCCTTTATTCAGACCGTGGTGGGGTTGTCTGCCAATTTTACCACGCTGATGTTGTTACTGTTTGGTGCTGCGGGGATTATCGGTAGCCTGCTGTTTAGCCGCTACAGTGAATGCTTCCCTTCAGGCTTCTTTATTGGTGCCATTGGCCTGTTGGCCGCCAGCCTGTTATTGCTGTTGCCAGCTTCCGGCAATGAAATTTCCCTGACGTTGCTTTGCGTGGTATGGGGGATGGCAATCATGGCGATTGGCCTCTCCATGCAGGCTAAAGTGTTAAGCCTGGCACCGGACGCGACGGACGTCGCAATGGCGATCTTCTCTGGACTGTATAACTTTGGTATCGGGGGCGGGGCGCTGCTGGGTAATCAGGTCAGCCTGCACCTTGGAATGGCAAACATCGGTTTCGTTGGTGCGCCATTAGCGCTGATCGCTCTCGGTTGGTGCGTGCTGAACTTCTATCGCAGCGAACGTTTACAACAACATCAAGTCTGACAAGCGCAACGCTTGGCCTCGGGGAAGGGGTAAATACCTTCCCCCTCTGCATCTTCCTCCTGCATTGTTGCTGTTCATGCTGGCGTGCGTTTGGACATCTTTATCTGTTTGTAAATTTTTATCGGACTATTCTTTTCATGAATGAGTTAATTCTTAACATTATTTTTTAGGAATTGTCTTGGTTTTCTGTTCTGTACAAAAAAAATAATAAACATTTTTAAATTAAAACTGACATTAAAAACATTAAAGTCAGAACTAAAAGCTATTTATATTGATTTGGTCAGTTAATGATTCTATTTGTGTTTTTGTTGTGTAAGATAATTCTGGTCGAAGCGTAGTCAAATTCGTAAGTGCATTTAGTGCAGTAGTAAGGATTTGGTTGGCTGAAGCACGATCAGATTGATCGGATTTTTCTGGTGTCCGGGAAGCCATTCCCCACACTTATGGAAAGAGAGAAAAACCGTAGTAACAACCAGGTTATTGGTGCGTGAAAATGCAGAGCTTTCTCACTCGCCATTAACAGAACATGGAAGGGTTATAAAGAGTATGAAAATGAAAAATATTGCGATTATGGTATCTGGCCTGATTTTGTCTAGCGCTGTGCTGGCTGATAACACCATTAAATTCCAGGGTGAAGTAGCCGATCAAACTTGCGATATCAGCATCAACGGCAATGCCTCCACGCCACTGATCCTGCTGCCAACGGTACCAACCACCTCACTGGCAACCAGTGGCAGTACCGCCGGGCAAACGCCATTCACCATTGGCCTGACCGGTTGCACCGCGTCTGCCAGTGTCACCGCAATTAAAACCGTGTTTGTGGGGAACAACCTGACCGCTGATGGCCGCATGGGTAACACCGGCAGCGCGTCTAATGTGTCTCTGCAATTGGTTGACCCAGCTTCGCCAAGCACGCCACTGGATCTGACCGGCCAAACCGGTTCCGCAGGGCTTTCACTGGCTTCCGGCGCGACGTCTGCGGCTTATGACTTTGCTGTGGAATATTACTCCGAAGGCACCGCTACCCCAGGTTCAGTATTGGGCAGCGTACAGTACTCCGTTTCTTACCAGTAATATAACCTTCTTAATTTGCAGTTACAGTGTTGTCGGCGGTGGGAGTAAACCCGGTCACTTACCTCAGTAAGCGCCAGGGGATTAACTTTCTTGCCGTCTGGCTGTAACTCTAATTAATTTGAGTATTGGTTAAGCAGCCTTATTTTAAAGCTGGCTAAGGACACTTTATTGGCCAGCTTGTTTTCACCCGGTTTAATCGGATTTTTCTAGCAGTGGAATATATTCTGACCTGCTCGTAAATCTGCAAACAAAGCCCATCGAAACTTATCAATATTTTTTGTATGTCCCACAGGCGGCTTATTAATTAAGTGGTTTGGAGAGGCTTTGATAGCAATAAGTGAGGATATTCAGCATGAAAACCAAGAGTTCCAATTCTTTCATTGGTGCCTTAGCTGTCATGTTTTTATTACTGGCTGAACCCGTGATGGCCAGCGTAGTGATGCTCAATACCCGGGTGATTTTCCCTGGGGGGCACAGTCGCAGACGGTGCAACTGACCAATAATGACAGTATTCCCTATGTCGTGCAGATGTGGACCGACATTAACAACCCATCTTCTACTCCGGATAATGCCGATGGTCCCTTTGTCGTGGTGCCAGCCCTGTTTCGAATTGAGCCAAAAACCGGCCAGTCAGTTCGCCTGATGTTTACCGGTAAAGATCTGCCGCAGGATCGCGAATCTGTTTTTTACCTTAATAGCGTACAAATCCCACCCAAAAATATCGCCGGTGCCGCAGAGAACCAGATGACGGTGGTGCTGCGTAATAGAGTCAAAGTGTTTTATCGCCCGAAAGGCATTGTGGGCGGACCTGAAAAAGTCACTGAGCAAATCCGCTTCTCGCTTAAACAGCAGGGGGGCAATGGGTGCTGACGGCGAATAACGACTCCGGTTATTACGCGTCATTTATCAAGGCTGCGGTGATGGTGGGTGATAAAGAAGTGCCATTTAAAGTGGATATGGTTGCGCCAAAATCACAGGCCAGCTGGAAGCTGGAGAAAGGCACGATATCCCCGGCTGGGGCTAAAAAAGTAAGTTTTACCCTGGTTAATGATTACGGTGCCCACAGCCGCGCGCAAGCGACGTTGAACTGATTTGGTATACCTGCTTTTTGGACAGCCCCTGTAGTAAAGAGACTAGATAGTCATGGAAGCGAGTCATGGACGCAATAAAAAATACAATTCGACGTTACTCTGATACCTGCCAGGCAGTGACCCTTTCGCACGTTCCTCCGCAGGTTAATCGATTAAAACCACTGACATTATTACTGTGGCTGCTGCTTCCACAGGCTTTTGCTGCCGAGAACAACAACGCGTTTGAGTTTGACGACAGCATGTTGGTCGGCACCGCCAAAGAGCAAAACAGCATTGCGCGTTTTAATCAGGCCAACACCGTTGAACCCGGAACCTATCAGGTAGATTTATTTGTTAATGGCACGTTCCTGTCACGGCAATCGCTGGTGTTTGCTGCCGGGGAGCGTGGAGACGTGTCCGCGTGTTTTACCCGCGAGATGCTGCTGGGTGTTGGTATTCTGGCAGACAGCATCAAGGAAAAAACCATGATGATGCGCAGTGCCTGAACCTTGAGCAGCAGGTTGATGGGGCCTCCAGCCGTTTCGACTTTGCCCGTTTACGTCTCGATATGTTCGTGCCGCAGGCATTAATGCAGCGTATGGCTCGTGGGGCGGTATCCACCAGCGATTTATCCGCTGGGGAGACGGTCGCCTTTGCCAATTATGATACCAATTACTACCGCACGCAGGCTTCCGGCAATACCACGGAGTCGACCTATCTGGGGCTGAATTCTGGCCTTAACCTCGGCCTGTGGCAATTCCGCCAACAGTCGACCTTTACCCGCTTTACCAGCGATAACAGCCCAAGCAATAGCCAGTGGAATTCGGTGCGAAATTACGTGCAGCGGCCACTGCCGTCGATCGGCAGCCAATTGACGCTGGGTGACAGTTTTACCTCAGGCCGCCTTTTCAGCAGCCTGGGTTTCCGCGGCATACAGCTGGAAACCGATGACCGTATGTTGCCAGAATCACAACGTGGCTATGCCCCCACCATCCGCGGCGTGGCGGCGACCACCGCCAAAGTCAGTGTCAGCCAGTCTGGCGTGCAGATTTATCAAACCACGGTGGCGCCAGGGGCGTTCGTGATTGACGATCTGTATCCGACCAGTTACCAGGGTGACCTGGTGGTGGAAGTGCTGGAGGCGGATGGCCGCGTTTCTTCATTTACCATACCGTTTTCTGCGGTATCCGATTCAATGCGTCCTGGACAATCACGGACCAGCTTCTCCGCCGGACAGGTGCGTAATATCGCCGACAGCAATGCGGCCTTTACCGATCTGACCTACCAAACCGGCCTGACCAACGCCATCACGGCTAACTCGGGCGTACGTATTTCGGATGGTTACCAGGCACTGCTGGGGGGCGCAGTCTTTGCCAGCCAGCTAGGCGCTCTAGGTATTAACGCCACCTATTCGCGGGCTGATATGTGGGACACCACGGTTGATGGCTGGCGGGTCGGGGCGACCTACAGCCGGACATTTGCCCCAACATCAACCACGCTGGCGTTGGCCGGATATCGCTACTCAACCGAAGGTTATCGCGATCTGGCGGACGTGCTGGGGGTGCGCGAGGCTAAGGGGAGCAATGAGGTCTGGCTTTCCAACACTTATCAGCAAAGTAACCAGTTTGTCGCCACCGTCAGCCAGAGTCTGGGGGAATATGGCCAACTCTATTTCTCAGGTTCTACCAGCACTTATCGTGGGGGGCGAGGGCGAGACACTCAATACCAGATGGCGTATTCGCATAATTACAACAGCGTCAGCTACAACCTGTCGCTCAGCCGTCAGCAAACCGGGCGAACCCCAACCGGGTTGGTATCGCAAGGTGATGTAAACCAAGGCATAACGCAGAACACGATCATGTTATCGGTGTCAGTCCCGTGGGGGAGTAGCCCGCGTGCGCCAATAATTTCGACTGGCGTCACCCATCAAACCGGCAGCAACGGCAATAACAATTACCAGGCCGCGATGGCAGGCACGCTCGGTGAAGATCAAACCTTGAGCTATTCGGTTAACAGTGCGTTCAACTCCGGTGGCGAAGGGGGCAGCATGGGGGCCAATCTGACCAAACAACTGCCGGTAGTCACCGTGGGGGCAGCTTCTCACAGGGTAAAAATTATACCCAGGGCGGGGCAAGCGCTCGCGGTGCGGCCGTGGTTCATAGCGGTGGCGTGACGCTGGGGCCTTATCTTGGCGATACCTTTGCGCTGGTGGAAGCCGATGGCGTTGCCGGGGCTGAGGTGATGAACGGCATGGGGGCGAAAATTAACGATTTCGGCTACGCCATAGTGCCATCGCTGGTGCCATACCGTTATAACGAAATCGGCCTGGATGCCAAGGGCATCGAAAACCCCAGCGCAGAACTCAGCGAGAACCAGCAGCGCGTCGCGCCTTATGCCGGGTCCGCGGTGAAAGTGAGCTTCAAAACGCTGGAAGGCTATGCGTTATTGATCAAACTGACCGGTTCATCCGCTGGCAACCTGCCGCTGGGCAGCAACGTTTATGACAGCAAGAATACCGTTGTTGGCCTGGTCGGCCAGGGTAACCAAATTTATGCGCGCGCCTCAGGTAAGCAAGGGAAATTGCAGGTGAAATGGGGTGAGAGCGCCGGTGAACAATGTACCTTGAACTATGATTTACGGGGACAGGATATGAAACAGTCACTCTACCGTCTGGAGTTGCCATGCAAATGATCTGCAACTTAAAGCGAGGGTTCAACATGCGTAACCGGCTTACGGCGGCGTTAATGCTGCTGACCGGCATAACATTAGCGACCCCAGGCTGGGCGGCTTGCTACCGTATTACCGCGACTAACACCAACCCCAGCTCGAATTATTATACTGAGCCAGGTAAAGGGGTTGGAGCCAGTTGGAGTGGGGCTACCGATACTTCAGGATCTATCGGTACCTTACCCACGGTGGTCAACATTAATAACAGCACTTTCCAGCCGGATACCACGCTGTTGGCCAGCGGCACGGTCAGCATCTTGCAGGCAGGTGCGCAAACCTATAGCGCGGATCAAATCCTGTTCCGCTGCACGGCCAGTGAGGCTGGGAACCTGTATGAGTACTATGCCACCAACGGCGATGCAACTTATGCAGGCAATAAAGAGGTGGGTTCTGCTTACGGCCTGCCAGAGTCTTACCAAACCTACGCCGACGGGATGGCGCTGCGGGCAACCAATATGGTGACCGGGGAGTATTATTCCCGCTACTGGAAAGCCCGCCCTCTGACCAATCTGGAAACCGACTCCTTGGGGTGGATCCTGGTTAAGGCCAAGGATTTCAGTGACACCAAAGTGGAGTTATTCCGCTTGAGTGCTTCATCTGGCTCGATGAAAGGCTCAGGCATTTATCCCCAGTCACAGCCAGCCACATATATTGCCTTCAAGGGGGCTCATTATCCTCTGGCTTGAGCGTGGGAGCGGATTCTGCTACGCAGTACAGCGGTTGGTATAATGCTTGGCCGGGGGCGGTTAACTTGTATAACCGCCTGTATATTCGCCGCTCGGCTACCTGTTCGGTCAATAACGTGACGCCAACGGTGCGCTTCCCCATTATTACCGTTGCGGAGCTGCAAGCCGGGGTTTCACGCCAGATGCCGATTACTATCCAATTCAATTGCCAGACTGGCACTCCGGCTAATACCGGGGTAACCGCGCTGGCCAGTGGCGTTGGCGCCAATCAGACCGCAATGGGGATTCTGGTTAACCCGGCCAATGCGGCGGCGGCGGTGTCTGCCGGGTTTGGCACGACCGGTTCGGGAGTCAGTTACCTGCTTTCGGACGGTTACGGTACCGATCCGACGATCGCTACCGGTGTGGGGATCCAGATTTCGCGGACTAACGGTACGGTAATGAACCTGCTCAGTACGCTAAGTGGTTCAGTGTTGGGGGGCAATGCGGCAGGTTGGTATCCGGTGCTGGATGATGCAAGCCCAGGCACGGTGGTCAATGGAATGACCAGCTATACCAAAACCCTTAACGCTACGCTGAAGGCTTTACCGGGTAAAACGGTGACAGCGGGCAAAGTCAGCGCTACGGCGCAGGTGATTATTCAGGTGCAATAATGCGAAAAATCATGGGGTGGTCCGTTGCGGCCTGGCTGCTGTTGTGCGGTTCAGGGCATGCCGGAGTGATTGTCGAATCGTCACGAGTGGTCTTTTCGGCTGCCGATCGTGAGCGATCGCTGCTGATGTCGAACGGTAACAGCTATCCGGTGATTGTGCAGACCTGGATTGATGATGGTGCCCCCGAGGGAACGCCGGAAACGGCCGGGGAGGTTCCGGTATTGCCGCTGCCGGGGATATTCCGGCTGGAGCCTGGTGAACAGAAAAACCTGCGCCTGCTGGCGACCCAGATACCACAGCCGAAAGATCGTGAATCATTGTACTGGCTGAATATTTATGAGATCCCGCCCACCGATGCCAATTTGCCGCCGGGCGTTTCGGCGGTCAAAGTGGCGGTTCGCCTGCAATTGAAAATGTTTTATCGGCCCCAGAACCTGAAGCCGGCAGTTGACAAACTGGTTGAGCATCAGCAATTCAGCCTGATCCGCCAACCGGGTACGTTGAAGCTGAAAGTTGACAACGCTTCCCCTTATTACGCTACCTACAGCGCAGCCAGGCTAACCGGTGGCGGAAAATCAAAGGCGCTGACTGTCGGTATGCTGGCGCCTTTCAGCCAGAGAACATTGGATATTGGTGGTGATGCCACCTGGCAACCAGACAGCATCAGTTACGTCCTGATTAATGATGATGGCAACGGTGTTGAAGGCAAAAAAGTCTTAAGCTCAATTAATTCTCTATTGCTTTGAGGGGACCGCTTGATTTAAGCGTTTTTATTGGCTGATGATATTTGTTAATATGTTAACGATAATGATTTCAGACTGACGCCGATAATCTTTAGGAACCCATCTATGCCGTCTGCTTTTACTCAGCGGCCACCGCGCTGGTTGATCCCGTTGCTGGGATCGTTGGTGGCTTTTGGCCCGCTGTCGATCGATATGTACTTGCCTGCTTTACCCGCGATGGGGCAACAGCTCCAGGCGACGCAAGGGCAGATGCAACATACCTTGGGGGCATTCTTCGCCGGTTTCTGTATCGGGATGCTGCTGTATGGGCCGCTTAGTGATTGGCTGGGGCGGCGCAAGCTGCTGTTGAGCGGCATGTTGCTGTTTGTGGTGGCCAGCGTGCTGTGCACGCAAGTGACGCAAATTGAGCAACTGGTGGCCTTAAGGGCGCTGCAGGCATTTGGCAGTGGCGCGGCGGTGGTGATGGCGCGGGCTATTGCCAGGGATGTCTACCCTTCAGACGAGTTACCCCGAGTCCTGTCGTTAATGACGCTGGTGACCATGGTGGCACCGCTGTTGGCCCCGTTGTTGGGGGGCGTATTGCTGACGGTATTCGACTGGCAGGCGATTTTTATGTTGCTGGCGGTGGTTGGCTGTATCAGTGGATTACTGGTGTTTTGGGTATTGCCAGAAACCTTAACGGCTCGGCCAGAGCATTCCGGCAACATCCTCAAGGCGTTTCACAGTTACTGCGTGTTGGTGAGAGATCGGCAGGCGATGGGGATTATCGCCACCCTGGCGTTTTCCTTCGCGGGTATGTTTGCTTTTATCAGCGGTTCACCTTTCGTCTATATCAGCTACTTCCAGATCCCCGCACAGTATTATGGCCTGCTGTTTGGTTGCAATGTCATCGGCATGATCGCGGTGCTGTTGCTTAACGTCCGGATGCTGAAAGTCTACAGCTTGCCCAGATTATTGATGATTCAGAGCAGTGCCCAGGTGCTGTTTGGCGTGCTGTTGTTGGTTTTCCATCAGCAGAGCTTGTCTGTGCTGGTGCTGCTGATCGTGCTGTTTATATCTTTGGTGAATGCCATTGGCACCAACAGCCTGTCATTGCTGCTGCAACAGCGTGGCCAGCAGGCCGGAAGCGCCAGCGCACTGGCGATCTCGTTGCAGTTTGGTATGGGTGCGCTGGCAAGCCTGGCGGTTTCCTGGCTGCAGGATGACACCCCGTTTGCCATGACATTGGTGATGGCGGTTTGCGCGGCACTGGGTTGGCTAGGGCAGCGGATGTCGGTGGCGCGCATCCCTTCGCAATTGCATAAGCTGGGGTCTGAAGAGCACAACAAAGAGTAGGGCAATACGCCCATGCTTGAGCGTGATGCCTAATAGTGACGCGGACAGTTTCGTTCCTTCGGGGAGCGGGCTAGGGCTAGGGTGAGGGGAATACCACCGTGGTTAACCTCCCTCACCCGGCCCTGGGGGCTAGCTATCAGCCATTTGTTCTTAATGACCGCTAGCGATAATACCGCGCAACAGCTTTTGCAAAATTTGCACCTCCTCTGCCGGGAAGGCAGCCAACACCTGTTCCTGCTGTTTGGCGGCAATATCTCTTAACACATTGGCCTGGCGTTCACCGGCGGCCGTCAGGTGGTGGCCATCATCGGTATTTGATATGAAACCTTTACGGCACAATGCCTCCTGCGCCGCTTCAATCTCCCTGACGGGCATAGCCATTTCGGCCAGCAGGCAGGCCTGGTCAATACAGGCATCGCTATCTAACACCAGTAACATTCTAGCCTCACTGACCCGCAACCCGGTGGAGAGTTGCTTGGGCTGGTAGCTGCTTTGATAGCTACGCAGCGCCTGAGTCAGCAGGTAGTAGATATTATGGTTGAGGCGCTCTTGCCTGGCGCTGATCACAGGACTTTGTACCACCCGTTCCGACGTTTGCGGATAAGGCAGCACCATAGAATAGGCCCCCTGGTGATAGACCAGCGGAGCACGGCCAAGATCGTCAAACGCCACAACTTTACCGATCATGATCCAGTGGTCACCGCCATCAACCTGCTGGTATTTCTCGCACTGAAAACGTGCAGCACAGTCGGCCAGCAGAGGGGCGCCACCCGCACCGATATCAACCTCAATCCCGGCAAATTTATCCTCACTGGGGCGGGCAAATCGATTGGACACATCTATCTGATCGGCGGCCAGGACATTAATCGCAAAGTGGCTGGCTTGCTCAAAGACTGAATAACTGCCGGAGCGTTTATCAATGCTCCACAATATCAACGGTGGATCCAGCGACACCGAGTTAAAGCTGTTAGCGGTCACCCCGACCCTGGCTCCCTCTGTGGTTGCTGCGGTAACTACCGTTACACCGGTAGCAAAGTTACCCAGCGCACGCCGGAACGCGCGGGGATCCAGGGCATTGTCTGTATGATGCGTCATTAAATATTCTCCTGCTGGTTACACCATGGTCGGATCGGGTTCTAACCCCATCAACTCACGCCCAAGGATCTGCGCGCAGACATCGTAATCGGTATAAGCATGTGCTCCGGTCATGTGAGAGTCGCGGAACAGGCGTTGTATTTCATTGTTTTCCATCCAACTGGTGGCCCCGGCGGCGGCAAACAGGCGGTCCACCGCTGCGATACACATTTTCACCGCATAAGCCTGATTGGTACGCCAGTAGGTTAACGTCTCGTGGGACGGATATTGGTGGCGTCGGCCATGCTCGGCATGTTCTTCCCAGGTTTTTTCCAAAAAGGCCCGGGCAGCCGCGACCTGATGAGTGGATTCTGCCAGGCGCATCAGCGCCGGGGTTGCGGTACCCACGCTGGCCCCGGTATAGGCGCGGACACGGTTTTTGGTTTTTTCTTTAAATGCCACCAACATCCGCTCTGCTACCCCCAGGCTGATAGAGGCAAAGCCACAGGCAAAATAAGGGCGGTAAGGGGTGTAATAAATATCGCTGTCCGGGTAGAGATCATAACCAGAAGAACGCCCCTGCATCATGTCCTGAGCGGCTTCAATGCGGTGGTTGGGAATAAAGGCCTGGTTGATGATCAGCGTCTTGGAGCCGCTGCCGCGCATGCCAACGGCATACCAATCATCACGTATTTCATAATCGCTGCGTGGGATCACGCCAAAGCTGTAGATGGGTTCACCAGCGGCGTTGTTGCGGCGAAAACCGACAATCGCCCATTCAGCGTGATCGCAACCGCTGCTCCAACCCATTTCGCCGCTCAGGTAAACGCCACCTTCGGCCTCTTCAATCCGGCCAAATGGGGCAATACTGCTGCTGGCGGTTGCGTCCGGGTTTTCACCCCAGATCTCCTGTTGCAACTTGGCGGAGAACATCGCCAATTGGTGGCTGTGGGTACAAAGCAGGCTGAAAGCCCAGGAAGTCCCGCCACAGGCACCGGCCAGGGCAGCCACACAGTCGGTGAATTCCGGTAACGAGATTTCCAGACCGCCGAATTTTTCGGTTGGAAAACCCGGTGCATACCGATGCCTTTCAACAAGCGGATATTTTCGTCTGGTACTTTTCTCTCTTTTTCTGCTTCTGCGGCATTAGCGGCGATAAGTGGCAGAATAGGCAGTAACTTTTCCAACATCGGGTTATTGGTTTTCATCATTGAGCTCCCTTGGAGATGGTGGCTTTACGGCAATTAATCCTTTATCAACCGCCCTGCAATGAGTTCAGGAAGCGGAGTCAGGTATTAAGTCCCATAGGATGGTTGCTCAACAAGTATGCGTGAAGGTTATTTTAATGGAATGTAACATTCAGGTAAAAAATTGTACTTTTCATGTTAAAACGCGAGAGTGTGATCTGAGAGCAGGTATTCACAGGGCAAGGAGGAGCCGTGTCGTGGATTTAAAGTGGTCTGCTGATATCGTGAAAAGTGTCAGGATAAAACAGTCCATAGTTGCGGTATAAAAGGGCCTTTTCAAACTTGAGGATCCCAACATGTACCTATCATCTGTGACCTTGAAGGAATTTGACGCCGAGCTCGCCGCGGCGATCGATAACGAAGCACGCCGCCAGGAAGACCACGTCGAACTTATTGCTTCTGAAAACTATGCCAGCCCGACGGTGATGGCAATTCAGAACTCGGTTTTCACCAACAAATATGCCGAAGGCTACCCAGGCAAACGCTATTACAGCGGCTGCGAATATGTTGATGTGGCCGAGCGCCTGGCCATCGAGCGGGTAAAAGCGCTGTTTGACTGCGACTATGCCAACGTTCAGCCCCATGCCGGAGCCCAGGCCAACGCCGCCGTTTTCTTGGCACTGACCAACCCCGGTGACACGGTGATGGGGATGAACCTGGCGCAGGGAGGGCACCTGACCCACGGTAACCCGTCCAACTTTTCTGGGCGGCTCTACAAGATTGTGCCCTACGGCCTTGATCCGCAGACCGGGCTGATTGACTACGAAGAGATGGAGCGCATTGCGCTGGAGACTCGGCCCAAACTGCTTATTGGCGGCTTCTCTGCCTATTCCCGTCATAAAGATTGGGCCCGTATGCGCGCCATTGCCGATAAGGTTGGCGCCATCTTCTGGGTGGATATGGCCCACGTGGCTGGCCTGGTGGCGGCAGGCGAATATCCCAACCCGCTGCCTTATGCCCATGTTGTTACCAGTACCACCCACAAAACCCTGCGTGGCCCGCGTGGCGGCATCATCCTCTCCCAGGGGCAGAGTGAGGAATTCAATAAAAAGCTCGATTCTGCCGTGTTCCCTGGCGTGCAGGGCGGGCCGTTGATGCACATCATTGCGGCCAAGGCCGTGGCCTTTAAAGAAGCGCTATCACCGGAATTCCGCGTTTATCAGCAGCGGGTTGTTGCTAACGCCCGAGCCATGGCGGCGGTGCTGCAAAAGCGGGGTTACCAGGTGGTTTCTGGGGGAACAGACAACCATATGATGCTGATTGACCTGTCGGATAAACCCTACACCGGCAAAGATGCCGATGCGGCCCTGAGCCGGGCTTATATCACCACCAACAAAAATTCGGTGCCTAATGACCCTCGCTCACCCTTTGTCACTTCTGGCGTGCGGATTGGCACCCCGGCGGTTACCACTCGGGGATTTGGCATTACGGAATGTGAGCTACTGGCCGGTTGGCTCTGTGATGTGTTGGATGCATTAGCCTCCGGCGGTGACGAGCAAATAACGCATCAGGTGCAGGAGCAAGTGGTGGCGTTGTGCCGCCGATATCCGGTGTACGGCTGATAGCCATTATAGTGATGATAACTTGATACAGTTCCCGCGCCTTCGGGGGACAAAGTGCCTGTTTTCATTTTTAACCCCTCCTATAATGGCGGCAACTTTATCTTGTTAAGGCAAAATGATGTCTAAATCCTTCGAGCTTGAGACGCTAAGAATACGGCTTAATGACGCCGATTTTCAGTGCCTGGATCTGCACCAGCGCATTCAGCGTGCCTTACGCGCTCTGATCCTCGAAGGAGTATTGGCTTCAAATGTCAAACTACCGGCGACCCGTTCATTGGCGACATCACTCGCCGTTGCCCGCGATACCGTTGAGAACGCCTATGGGCAACTGCACCGCGACGGTTTTATCGTCAGGCGCAAAGGATCTGGGAGTTATGTCTCGGAGAGGGTAGGTTCTGAGTTAAGAGGAGCCGCCCGCCGACGGGTAAAGCTGCAGGATGACAAACGTAAAGCCAGGGAACCTGGGGCGAGCCTGAGCCAGCGTGGCAGAGCTATCTTTGCCAGTAATGGGGTAGCCGATCAGCAGGAGATCCGGGCGTTTGCTACCGGGCTGCCGGAAACCCGTAACTTCCCCTCGATGTCTGGGAGCGCCTGCAACGCCAGGTGTTGAAAGAACATCGCACCAATGTGCTGCTGCATGGCGATCCTCAAGGGGCGGAACCCTTGCGAAAGGCGATCGCGGCCTATCTGAATCTGGAGCGCGGGGCCAAGGTTTACCCTGAGCAGATCCTGGTGCTGAGCAGTACCAGGCAATCTTTATTTCTGTGCGCACAACTGCTGGTGGACGCGGGCAAACCGATCCTGCTGGAGAACCCAGGTTATTTCGGTGCCAGAAAGGCCTTTGAATCAGCAGAGGCCAGGATTGTACCGATTGATGTCGACGAGCAAGGTATCCGCATGGCGCTTCTGCGGGCCGATCGCAGCGGTGCCAATTGCCTCTACGTAACACCTTCTCACCAATATCCCACCGGGGCGACCTTACCGCTGGAGCGCAGGCTGGAGTTGATTAACTGGGCTGCTGAAAACGGCAAATGGATTATCGAAGATGATTATGACAGCGAGTTTCACTACGAAGGGCTGCCAACGGCCTGTGTGCAGGGTTTGGATAAATATCAACGAACCCTCTATCTGGGCACCTTCAGCAAAACGCTGTATCCAGGCCTGCGGATCGGCTACATGGCGTTACCACATGAACTGGTCAAGGCATTCACCTATGCACGCAGTATCATGGATGGCCACACACCGCAGATCCTGCAGCTAACCTTGGCGCGTTTTATGGAAGATGGGCATTACAACTCGCATGTTCGGGCGATGCGCAAGCTGTATGCCGGGCGCAGGGCGGTGTTGCTGCGAGCCCTCGGCCAGCATCTGGGGGATGTTGTTACCGCGTTGCGGCCAGAAGGCGGGCTACAGATCCCTTGTTTGCTGGCCGAGGGATGGTCGGAAGAGAAAACGATCCGCCAGGCAGAAGCCGCGGGCGTGCAGTTAGCCGGGCTTAGCCGGTTATATGCCGGGGAGCAAAAGCGAGCCGGTTGGATATTGGGCTACGCGTCCCTGACAGATTATGAAATCGAAACGGCGGTGCAGCGCCTCGCCAGCGTGCTAAAACGCTGACAACGTTGCGGCTTGTCAGGTGACGAGCATAAGGAATATGCTGGGCCTTTGAGAGCCGATCCTATTGAACAGACAATGCATTATAAGAGGAGTTTGAATATGTCCAGTCTTCACTCGTCAGGAACGTTTGCACTCGGTACGCATACCGTCAAACGCCTCGGTTACGGTGCCATGCAGCTTGCAGGTCCTGGGGTTTTCGGCCCGCCTAAAGATCCGCAAACGGCCATTGCGGTGCTGCGTGAAGCTGTTGCGTGTGGGGTCAACCACATTGATACCAGCGATTTTTATGGCCCGCACCACACCAACCAGATTATCTGCCAGGCGCTGCATCCTTATGCTGACGATCTGGTTATTGTCACCAAGATCGGCGCACGGCGCGGCGAAAACGGGGAGTGGATCCCGGCTTTCTCAGCGCAAGAGTTGACCCAGGCTGTTCACGACAACCTTCGCAACCTGGGGCTGGATGTGCTTGATGTGGTCAATTTGCGCTGCATGTTTGATCCCCATCACCCGGCAGAAGGTTCGATCGAAGAACCGCTCAACGTTCTGGCAGAACTGCAGCAACAGGGGCTGGTGCGCCATATCGGCTTGAGTCATGTGACATCCAGACAGGTCGCGCAAGGGCGCGGGATTTGTGACATTGTCTGCGTGCAGAACAATTATAACCTGGTGCACCGACACGACGACGCCTTGGTTGATGAGCTGGCCGCAGAGGGCATTGCCTATGTGCCGTTCTTCCCGCTGGGTGGTTTTACGCCGTTGCAGTCTTCAACGCTATCAGAGGTGGCGCAGCAACTGGGGGTAACACCGATGCAACTGGCGCTCGCGTGGTTACTGCACCGTTCGCCCAATATTCTGCTGATCCCGGGTACTTCGTCTTTGGCACACCTGAAAGAGAACCTTGCTGTCGCCGACCTTAAGCTTTCTGATGATGTGCTTGCCAGGTTGAATGCTATCTGATTGGTGGGGGTGAGGTGCAAAATGGGCAAAGAAAAGGTCATCGATGCGGTTCCCGTGGTTGGCTATTTTATATTTGCCCATGTTGCTATCTAAAGTAACGCTTGCCGGGATAGGTGCAAAATCCTTAAACGGACGATCGCCGTAGCATCAAGGTGAACACAATCCCCATCGCTCCCCACGCCCCCGTTAATAGCCACACATTTTGCCAGCCATGAGTATAGTCAACCCACCCTGCGACCATAATCGGTCCAAAGAACTGGCCCGCACTAATCCATTGCTGTAACCAACCCACCACCGGTGCGGTGTCATAGGCTGATGCGGGGATTTTTACCGCCAGGTTAAATAAGGTCGCAGGTGCCAGGCCTCCCGCAGCAGAAAAGAGTGATATCGCCAGAAGTTGAATGCTGAGGGTAGCGTCGAGGGCAAAAGCGATATAGGCGGTAACGATCATGGTGGCAAAAGCGATGAACAGTAGCCGGTGAGGGGCTATGCCCCGTTGCAATAGTTTTCCGGCCAGTAGATTACCAATGATATTTACGCCGGCAGCTAGTGCAGTGCAAAAGCCCATCAACACTCCAGAGATCCCCGCTTGCTGGTAAATGAGGGGAAGGAAACTGATGATCGCAACCCACTGGCTGGTGTACATGGAGAAAGTCAGTGCCAATAGCCAGCAGATTTTAACGCTGAGCACCCCTTTTAGACGTTGCCATATTCGGCTCAATGTTAACCCGTCTGTTTCAGCGCAAGGATGTACAAAGGTGATATGCCGATGAACCAGCGTGGCGAAAACAAGCGACAAGATGCCACAAGCAATCCACAGGATGTTCCAGTTGGTTACCATTAACATGACTGCCCCAACAAAGAGGGCAAGCATCGTCGCTGTGGGGATATAAGCGCTCCATAACGACATAAAGAAGTGGATTTTTTCCTTGGGGGCTACCTCGCGCATCACTCCTGGGGCGGCCATTGTCACCAGCAATAATGCCATCCCTTCCACAATGCGCAGCAGTAACAGCGCAGTAGCATGCTGGCAAAATGCGCCGACAAAGGAAGTGGCGGATAGAATATATAATCCGGTTAAAATGCTGCGTTTCAGGCCAAAGCGTGGGATTAATAGCCCCAGAGGCATCCCCAACAGCATTCCCGCTAATTGGAAAACAGAAATCATCCAACCGGCCTGCATAATTGTCAGCGAAAGGGTGTTCTGCAACTGAGGCAACGCGGGGACAAGTTTCCAGAGGTGTAATGCAGCACTGACCCCCGCGCCGAATACCAGCGTACTCTGCCAGGTCGAAGACGTGACTGACGCTTTATGCCCGCGCATAACCCTGCCTCAAGCCAATGATGGAGAAGAAATCTTGTTGTCGGCTACGTAAGATGTCGGCGCAGACAAATCGCACCATAGGCAAAGGTATTATCTGCAGGAGCTTAGTTAAAGGCATATCTAGATGATTTCTGTTTAACACCGCCACACGGCCCGGTTTGGAATGGGGAAGGGGGAACAGAATGCAAAGGTCATGTTGTCGCATAGGGATTTCCTTATCGGCGCTCTTGGACAGTGGCCCCAAAAATATCCTGATGGCAGTTTGCTTTCGTTAATATGTAAACGATTTGCTTTTGTATGTCATTAAACAAACGGAGATACCAGTCACAAAAACAATCATTAGCTTGTTAATAAGATTTTTTGTGATTTGCGACAATATCGAGATGAGTGATGTTTTTAACTAAAAAGATCGAATTTAAGAGGGTATTTCACTGTTTTAACATTAACAGGTTTTAGAGATGTCCTGAATGACCGAACCACTACAGATCGGCAGACCTTTGTATTCTGGCCGGATGGCACCTCGGGGAGCACCGCGTGGGATGAACAGGGCCGGGTTGTGCAGGAAACAGACCGGCTGTTGCAATCAACGCACTATCACTATCCACACACCCATACGCTGCTACCAGACCTCGTCGCTGATGCGCGGGGTGGCGAGAGCCAGTTAAGCTGGAATAGCCAGGGACTGCTGACAGGTTATATCGATTGCTCCGGCCAACCCACGGCCTGGCGCTATGATTCGTTGGGGCAGATGGTCTCCCGCCGTGATGCATTGCAACAGGAAACCCGCTACCAGTATAACGATGCAGGGCAACTGATCCTGCTGACCCTGCCAGACGGTTCAACGGAACAGTTTGACTGGTCTGACGCCGGGTTACTGCTCAGTCATCAGCAAGGGAACAATCTACCCCGCCATTGGCAGTATAACGCACGTGGGCAAACCCTGAGCGCGACAGACCGGCTGAACCGGGTTATCCGTTATGACTATGATGTAGAAGGCCACCTGCTCAGCCTGGATAATGCCAACGGTGGCGAGTATCGCTTTATCAGGGATGCGGAAGGTCGTTTACAGGAAGAGCAGCGCCCGGACGATACCCGCTACGGTTACCGTTTTAATGCCGATGGGCAGGTTGCAGAGGTCGTGCAGCGCGGTACTACAGACGCCGAAGGACACTGCCCAGAGAAAGTCAGTCAACTGACCTACGATGCGGTAGGCCAGGTGATTGCACGTCAGACGCAGACTGAATGGGTAACGTACCGGTGGGATACGATGGGCAGTTTACTCAGCGCCAGCCGTACACCGACGGAACAGGGGCAGAAGCTGGGTATCCAGCCCAATACCGTGAGCTTTGAACGGGATGCGTTGGGTCGGGTGACTCGAGAGCATAACGGTGTGGAAGCACTGAGCTACCAGTATGATGCGTTGGGCAACCTGACCACACTCGGCCTGCCGAACGATGACCTGTTCCAGTGGCTGCATTACGGTTCTGGGCACGTCACTGCTATCCGTTTCAATGACCAGATAATCAGCGAGTTTGAGCGCGATGCACTGCACCGTGAGACCAGCCGTACCCAGGGGCTTTGACGCAGTACCGGCGATATGACCGCCTGGGGCGTCGCCAGTGGCAGAGCAGTATCAACCATCGCCTCACCGACGCACTCACATCCCCAGAGCAAGGGGTTCTGTGGCGAGCCTACCATTACGATGATTTGCATGAACTGGCTGCTGTGGAGGACAGTAATCGGGGCATGCTGAGTTATGGTTATGATGTTGAAGGTCGGCTGCGCAACGTCTATTCGACACATGGCGATCAGACTTCTGTGCATTATGATCAGGCTGATAATGCCTTGATACTGCCATTACAGACGCCGGAAAGTTCACCGTATGTCCGTGGTTGCCAGCCTTACAGTGATAACCGATTGACTCGCTGGGAGGAATGGCAGTACCAGTATGATGCCTTCGGTAATATGTCGGTCAGGCAGAAAGGTCCCGGCAGCCAGCACTATCGCTATGACGCGGATAACCGCTTGGTGAGGGCGAAAGGTGACGGGCCAAAGGGACTGTTTGAAGCGCAGTACCCACTGGGCCGCCGGTCAAGCAAGGTGGTCACCCTCCGTCAAGAACGGCGTGAGACCCATTTCTTGTGGCAAGGATTGCGGTTGCTGCAAAGTCGTACTGACGATCACCAGCAAACCTACTGTTATGACCCGAACGAAGCCTACACACCGCTGGCCTGCATTGAACGGCATTACAGTGGGGACAAGCTTTACTGGTATCACACCGACCTGAACGGTTCGCCGCAAGAAGTAACCGATGCGCAGGGGGATATGTTATGGTCGGGCCAGTATGGGGTGTTTGGTCAGGTGACACGCCAGACCGATGCGATGTGGCGCAATTTCAGCCAGCCGCTGGGGCGATTCCGCCAACCACTGCGTTATGCCGGGCAATATCTGGATGAAGAGACCGGGCTGCACTACAATACCTACCGGTATTATGCGCCAGAGGTTGGGCGGTTTATCACACCGGATCCGATCGGGCTAATGGGAGGGCTAAATTTATATGCTTATGCACCGAATCCCCTTATATGGGTCGATCCATTGGGTCTTAAATGTACCCATTCAGCAAGTAATCCGAAGCAGGCTCACTCGGCTATTAAAGATAAATGGGGTCATCCAATGTCGAAAAGAGACATGCGTGAACTTCAAAATACTGTTGATAGGATTAAATCAAATAATCCCCATTACTCAAATGATGGGACAACCTTTGGTAATACACACTCTATAGGCAATCCGAATAGTCAACGGCTTGATACAGGAAGTGGCCCATATAAAGAATGGACTGTTAAGACACCGGATCTTGGCGGTAATGGAGCGAGGCGTGTAGTTGTCGACACCAAGACAGGAAAAGCCTATTACAGTCATGATCATTATGATTCATTTATAGAGATAAATCTTGGAGGGTGGAAGTAATGAAGATAGGAAATAAAGTTAAAATAAATTTTTCCAAAATAAAAACATTAGATGATTTTTACACTGAGCTTTCAAATATATTTGGATTTCCTGGTTTTTTTGGTAGGAATATTAATGCTCTGATTGATTGTTTATTCAGCTTGCGCTATCCGCAAGATGAAATGACAAAAATACATGTAGCTGATTCAGAGTGTTTATTGATAGAGTTATGTAATTTCTCTTTGGCAACTAGCGAAATAAAAGAAACGCTAATAGTTACTATTGAAAACGTAAGCTTAAAATGTAAAGAAAAAGGTCAGGAACCTTCGATTATTTTATTATTGAAGTGATTTGAAAAAAGCTGGAAGGATCAGGGTGAACTCGCACCGAATCCTCTCATATGGATAGACCCGCTGGGGCTGGCTGCGTGCCCTAAAAAAGTCGAAGCATTAAGAACGGGGGTAAGAATACTACTGTTGAAATTAGAATCAAGACAGAAGCTGACGAATTGCTTCATGCAACATTCCATAATTATCATAAAGTTAGAGGCGTTGGGCCACAGGATGCCGTTGGTGTGAGAAAGAAAACAAAAATGGACCACTTCAAAGAAGGGGGCATACCATAAAGATTACGCTATCGATCCTGCAACAGGTCGAGTAAGGGGGCACGCTCCGACAGATGATCACGGAAACTTCCCGCATATAAATATAAAGCGTGAAGATGGGATTAAAGTAGTAATTAACATAGTAGGTGGAAAATGAATTTAAATGCTAACTTGATTGACATAATAGAACGAGGTACTCAAGTCGGAGTGCGTTATTCTTTTTTAGTCGATAACGAAGTTTGTTGGTCCTCTGTTGGACTGCAAAAATGGGAGGGGATGTATAAAGTTTTTATTGATGAAATATTAGAGTAAAAAATGCTTGCGGAAGAATATTTAAGGGAAGATATAGTGTCATTTGATGCTGTTGAGAATGCTCTTGAGTTTATTAAGGATAATACTAAAATAGAAATAAATGACTTGATTCCTTGTAAGGGGCAGAGAATATTTAACCCGAAATTTAGTTAATAAAAAAATGGGAGGACTCTATTTGATGCCTCCCGGTAGTTTATTCGATGCAAATGATATAACTTAATACTCATCGGTATGCATGGCTCGAAGCCCTATCCTTATAGTAAGAATTGCTACTGCTGCAATGCCGAGACAATCTATAGCTATGACCGAGGTTTTATCCCATTGTTTATCTTGACTGTATCGTGGTGAAGGTTCGTCAAGCTGGCAGCGTGATTAACAAAGCCGTATTCCTCGCTCTGGGCATTAATACTGAAGGCCAGAAAGAGCTCCTGGGCATGTGGCTTGCCGAAAATGAAGGGGCGAAGTTCTGGCTCAATGTGCTGACAGAGCTTAAAAACCGGGGGCTTCAGGATATCCTGATTGCCTGCGTGGACGGACTGAAGGGCTTCCCGGATGCGATAAACAGCGTTTATCCCCAGACACATATCCAGCTGTGTATTATCCATAGGGTGCGCAACAGCCTGAAATACGTGTCGTGGAGAGACTATAAAGCAGTCACCAGTGGGTTGAAAACGGTGTATCAGGCTTCGACGGAAGAAGCCGCGCTGATGGCACTGGATACGTTCGCGGGAGCCTGGGACGATAAATATCCGCAAATCAGCAAAAGCCGGCGTGCACACTGGGAAAATCTCAATACGTTCTTCGGCTATCCACCTGATATCCGCAAGGCGATCTACACGACGAATGCCATCGAGTCGCTGAACAGCGTTATCCGTGCAGCGATCAAAAAGCGAAAGGTGTTCCCGACAGATGACTCGGTGCGAAAAGTTATTTATCTGGCGATCAAGGATGCTTCAAAAAATGGAGTATGCCGATCCAGAACTGGCGGCTGGCGATGAGTCGTTTTATTATTGAGTTCGGTGATCGCCTGAGCGATCACCTTTAACGAGTGGGCAGTTACACAGAATTATTTACAGGGTCTGACAACGCTCATTGCCAGGAGCGGACGTCTCTACCACCAACGAGAATAGCCCCGAATTTCATTGAGGGCTTATTTTTAGTGAGTTAAAATGCTCACACGTTCTTTAGCAATCTCTTTCTATGTAATTCCTCCTTCAATGTCAGGAGTTATCTTTGTATTTTAGAACGTTTATTGTTATTGATTCTGACTTCATTGGGATCAAGATAATCTAGTAAATCAATGAGTGCATGTTGCAATTTCTGTAATCGACCACGATAGCCACGTATGTTTGTCGTCATTTTAATAACTTCTTTTTTAGTTCTTCAAATAAAAACTCGTTGCAGAATGCGTCTTTTTTAAAAATTCACCGTATCCTATACAGTTGTATCCCTTATCCGTTTTAGTTAACATCTGCTCACCAATAGCTCTTTGTTCTCCTGCAAAGAACATAAAATGAGGCCCAAGACTATCTGTTTGTATCAATGAATATATTTTACTCTGCAACTCGGATAACTTACGAGTCTTTAAATCATTTTCAAGATTAAGAAACTGAACGTCAATACGAGCTGCTTCGGTCCATGCAAAAAATTGAGCCACAAGAAAAATAGTATTGTCTATAACATATTTTCGATTTCGGTCATTTCCATTATGATAATACCTCTCAATGAACCCGCCTTCTAATATGTTATAAATTCGGCTTTGCAAGTCAGCGGCCGACCTAATCAATGGCTCAAGGTAATATTGATGTTTCTTCTTTGTTTCCAAAGTATTATTTATTTTATTGACTCTATTCTGATTGTATGTGGTAATTCCAACGGAAATCACAACGGAAGCTATAGCAAAAACACCACCAAGGATACTCGAAATTAATGTCACATTCATCATAACCTCTTTTGATGATTTAATTTTTTCGCTTCAAATTTATTCCTTCTAAGTTAGTCTTTAAATACCCATCTCGTCAAGGAGAACATCTTGATAAACCTAAAGATAACTCATTTTTATATGAACTATGTGGTGGTGTCGATAACTGTAATAAACACACTTATATAGTTACTTTTTTATCAAAACACGCAGTGTTTTCTCTTGCTCGATCCTAACAATCAACATAGGAAGTACACTGAATAAATGACTCATTGCAGTTACTCGGCCGCAGAAAATGTTTCAGTTAAGCTCGCTCCTCACCCATAGCAGACCCGACTCCTGATTGTTAAGCGCCAGCAGCGGAGCGTTACTTCAGGGGGAATTTATTCTTCCAGCATGCGCATTTCTTCAGAGAGCCACTCCCTTAGCGCCCGAACTTTAGGTGTATCCTGAGAGCCAGTACGGTAAACCAAATCGTATCCTCGCTCAGCCTTCAGTTTGTACTGCGGGAATGGGACAACCAGCCTGCCAGCCGCTATATCATCGGCAATCAGAACGCTGCGTCCCAGCGCCACGCCTTCGCCACGGATAGCTGCTTCAGCCACCATGCTGCCATGGCTCCATAATGGCCCCTGATAGCAGCGGATGTTTTTTCTCCAGTCATTGCAAACCAGGCCTCCCAGTTTGCTAGCATTCTGTCTTCATGAAGAAGAACGCAACCCGAAAGTTCCTTAATGTCAGTCAAGCCATTATGTGCGCAAAGGTAGCCTGTACTGCAGACTGGGGTGACGGTTTCTTCGAGGATACGTTCAGCTGAAGCATTCCGGTAGTGGCCATTACCGTAGCGAATGGCCGCATCGACCTGTCCGTTATTGAGATCGGCATGAATGTCAGTGACATCCAGATGAACGTCAAATTCCGGATAGCGCAACTTTAACCGGCTAAGGCGGGGCGCCAGCCACTTACTGGCAAATGATACGCCAGTGCTTATCCGCAGACTCATGGCTGGATTTCTGCCTCGCAGCCGCTCGGATTCACCCGTCAGTTCTCCCAGAATGCGGGTAACGGCATGGTGAAATTCTGCCCCTTCCTCCGTCAGGATAATCTGCCGGGTCAGTCTGAGAAAAAGTCGGATTCCCAGATGCTCTTCGAGCATCCGGATTTGCCGGCTTATCGCGCCGTGTGTGACATGCAGTTCGGCTGCCGCCAGCGTCATGCTGGAGAGTCTGCCTGCTGCTTCAAAAGCACGCAGGGTCTGCAGGGGAGGTAGTCGGTCGAATATCATACGTGTGAGAATAATTCACGTATGTTGTGAAAACAAATGATTTGTCAGCGCTGTGTATGGAAATCACTATCGATGCAAATAACCTTTCCACAGTCATTGAGGGATACCTGATGCTGTTCAATACCTGGCTTTTGTTTCTCATCACCTCTGCTGGCATATCATTTGTTCCAGGGCCAAACAGTCTTCTGGTTCTGACACACGGCGCGATGCACGGCACCCGCAAGACTTTGGTGACCATCACTGGCGGCCTGATAGGGTTTGTGCTTCTAATTGGGTTGTGTATGTTTGGCATTGGCGCACTTTTGCAGGCCTCCGAGAAATGGCTCATTGTGCTGCGTATCGTCGGCGGTCTTTACCTTGTATTTCTGGGTTATAAGCTATGGCGTTCACCGCCAATCACTAACGAGGCAGGGTCGCATGCCATTGTGGCAAATCTACAGCAGATGTTCAGGCAGGGCTTTTTTCTGCAGCCACCAACCCGAAGGCGTTACTTTTTTCTCGGCGGTTATTCCTCAGTTCATCGCGCCAGATCGAAGCTTGCTGATCCAGTTCGCTGCAGTTGCGCTGACATATGCTTTTACCGAGTTCTGTGCCGAGTATGTCTGTGCGACTGCCGCTAACAGAATCCGTCCGTGGCTCGCGCGTACCGGTCGACGCTTTAATCGTGTCTGCGGTGGCGTGTTCATGGCGGTGGGTGCTGCGATGCAGATCAGGGGATAACATGGCGCTGCTCCTGGTTAAGCTGGTCTTCGCCCCTGTTCTGATGCTGTTCTCGACGCTTGCCAGCAGAAAGTGGGGCGAGTCAGTGGGTGGGTTACTTGTCGGTCTGCCGTTGACGTCAGGGCCGATCTCCTTTTTCTGGCACTTGAGCATGGCAAAGATTTTGCGGCCAGTGCCACCACCGGTTCCCTGGCAGCGACGGTTGCTCAGGCTTGCTTTGCTGTCGCCTACTGCCGGTTTGCCCGCCGGGGCTGGTTGCCCGCGCTGCTCGCTGCGACGGCAACATTTGCGATAGCGGCTGCCCTGCTTCAACTGAGCGGGATAAAGCAGACAGGGTTGTTCCTGCTGACACTGCCGGTGATGGCGGCAGCGCTAAGGCTGATACCGCGTCAGTTGGTATTGAAATCCACCCTGGCGTATCCGCACTGGGATATGCCGCTCAGAATACTGATCATCGTCCTGGTGGTGATGGGGGTGACTGTGGCAGCGCCTTTTCTTGGGGCCGGCGTCAGCGGTGTGATCGC
Organism: Serratia sp. L9; assembly: GCF_050632285.1. Classification (NCBI taxonomy): domain Bacteria; kingdom Pseudomonadati; phylum Pseudomonadota; class Gammaproteobacteria; order Enterobacterales; family Yersiniaceae; genus Serratia; species Serratia sp. L9. The sequence goes on from NZ_CP192591.1 coordinate 3,233,876, forward strand.
CTCTTTTCCGCTTATGGCGGTCATTCTGGCCGTGTTTTCGCACGTGATGGCAGGTTTTGAGGCGGCTCAGCGCGTGATGCGTGGGCTGGTTGGCGGGCTGCTGGGTTTTGCCATCTTCTTCTGGGTGCTGAATCTGATGCTGCTCTCGTTCAGTCTAGCCGCAGCTTATGCTTGCGCTATTATCGCTGCTTTGAGTGTGCAATTTCTGCTTCTTCAACGAATGCGGCGGCAGAGTGTGATGGTGCATAAATATCATTGAACAGTCTTCCTGTGCCGGTTATTCGGTCCGGCGCACCCAGTAAAGACTGAGTAAGAACGTTTTGGTAGCGGATAACCCAAAACAAAAAGCCCGCTTAAGTTTCCTTAAGCGGGCTTCTCTGAATTTGGCTCCTCTGACTGGACTCGAACCAGTGACATACGGATTAACAGTCCGCCGTTCTACCGACTGAACTACAGAGGAATCGTGTGAACGGGCAGAATCATAACGGGGTGCCGGGGGAAGTCAAAGGAGGATTACGCATTCTGTGACTGTTTGCTTACAGAATGCGCAACCCGTTGAGGTTTTGGCAGATTTAGCTCGCCGAACCACGTTTTAAACTCAGTTGATACTGATACTGCCCGGCAGTCAGCAAGAAGTCTTGATTCACGCTTGGGCTCCAGGAGTCGTCACCGCCTACACCCATGTGTTGGGCATCCAGGTTCAGCCAGGTGCCTGGCTCTTCCTCCAGCAAATGCTCATGGCTGCAATGCATTAACTGCTGCATGCCATAACGGCTTAAGGAAAAGTGGAAGCGTCCCGCCACTTGCAGGTCGCCATAACTCAGCCGCTGGGTATCGCAACGCAGCCCGTTTTCCCCGGGGAAGATATACGGCGTATGCAATTGCTCAAGCGGTTTGGTCCACAACCCATGTTGGGCGGAAAGTTTGCGGTCCGGGTAGTTCTCGTGTGGGCCAAGCCCCAGCCATTGTGCCTGCGCGTGGACATCCGCCAGTTGGCAGCTCAGGCCGATACGGGCAGGCGGCGGCAGGGCGTCGGCAACCGTAACGTTAACCTCAATATGAACGCTGCCGTGGTCATCAAACAGCCACTGTTTGCGGCTGCGCAGCAGCGTTTGCTGCTGATAACTGAACGTATGCTCGGTCACTACCCGCACGCCATCGCTCTGCGTATCGGCGTAGATTTGTGTGCAGTGATCTTCCAGTTGATACATACCTGCCAGCTTCCAGCGCTCGACCCAGGCGTTAGGATCGATGCGCTCCACCTCGCTGATGCCAATATCGTTATCCAGCGGAGCACGGGCGAAATTATCGCGTAGCGGTGCCAGCAAGGTCGGCGTTTCATCCTGCCACCACTGGCTCAGCCAACCGCTGGAGCGTTCGAACTGCCAGCGCTGGTTACCGTGGGTGATCTCAATTTGTTGCTCATCCTGCGTTAACGCTGGGGATAATCCGTGGCGAGCTGAAGGCATCACGTGCAGCGAGCGGGGTAAACGCCATTGATCCCACGCGCAACGGTGCTTTGCCTCCGACCAATCGGTAGCCTGTGGTTGCACGATTTCCACGTTCAGCCATAGCTCGCCCGGGCGATGCAGCACCGGTAACTTGTCCAGCAGGATCACGGTGACGCTGCCCTGCGGCGGCAGGTTGAGCGCCAGACTGCCGCTGGCACGTTCTACACCGTCCAGTTCCAGCCGCCAGTTAAGCTGCTCATTATCGGTGGTGCGGAACAGATACTCGCTGGTGATGGTTAGCGCCAGTTGTTGGGCATCAAAGCTGAGCTGGAAAAACTGCTGCGCCCGCTGGGCTTCGAATAGTGCAGGGTGGGGAGTGCGATCGGGGAACACCAACCCGTTCAGGCAGAATTGGCGATCGTTAGGCGTATCGCCAAAATCCCCACCGTAGGCCCAATAAGGTTGCCCCTTTTCATCAAGGCGGGTCAGCGCCTGATCGACCCAATCCCAAACAAAGCCCCCTTGCAGGCACGGATGCTTGCGGAAAGCCTGCCAATAGCGGTCGAACCCGCCAAAGCTGTTGCCCATGGCGTGGGCATATTCACACAGGATCAGCGGCCTGGTTTCATCCGGCATGCCGATCCACTTTTTGATCGACCATTTCGGCACCGCCGGGAAAGGCTGATCCTGATCGACGCGGGCATACATCGGGCACAGAATATCCGTAGCCGCCGAGTTGGCTCCGCCGCCTTCATACTGCACCGGGCGGGTGGGATCCTGGCTTTTCACCCAGCGATACAGCGCGTCATGGTTGCTGCCGTGGCCAGATTCATTCCCCAACGACCAGATAATAATGCAGGCATGGTTGCGATCGCGCTGCACCATGCGGGTGACGCGTTCGCTCATGGCGGGCAACCATGCCGGGTCGTTCGCAAGCCGGTTCATCGGCTGCATACCGTGGGTTTCAATATTGGCTTCGTCTACCACATACAGGCCGAAGCGATCGCACAGTTTGTACCACAGCGGGTGGTTTGGGTAATGGGAGCAGCGGACCGCGTTGAAGTTATGCTGTTTCATCAGCAAGATATCTTGCCGCAGGGTGGCTTCATCCATCACCTGGCCGTGCTCGGGGTGGTGCTCATGGCGGTTGGCTCCGCGGATCAGCAAAGGTTGGCCGTTGAGCTTCAGCAACCCGTTGCTGATTTCCACCTGGCGGAAACCGACGTCATAGGCTTCGGCTTCCACCAGTTCCCCGTTGAGGGAAAGTAGCTGCACCAGCGCACGATACAGCTCCGGCGTTTCGGCACTCCACAGCGCCGGTTGTTCAACCGGCAAACGCAGCGTGGTGCGATCGTCATAAGCGCCGCGCTCATCGATGATCTCACTGCCGAAGGCCTGAGTCTGCTCGGCAATCAGCGTATCCTGCCGCCACAGTTGCACCTGCACCCGATGCTGTTGCGGTTGATTGGTCTGCACTTCCACCACCAGTTCGCCACGGCGGAAACTGTCGCGTAATGGGGTGGTGATATGGATATCGCTCAGGTGGCTGGTTGGCTTATGCAGCAGGCTGACGTCGCGGAAAATACCGCTCATCCGCCACATGTCCTGATCTTCCAGATAGCTGCCGTCGCACCAGCGCAAGACCATCACCGCCAGCCGGTTTTCCCCGGGCTGCAACACCGCGCTCAGGTCAAACTCCGCAGGCAGGCGGCTGTCTTGCGAATAGCCGACCCAGTGACCGTTGCACCACAGATAAAATGCCGAGTTGACGCCATCAAAAATAATCCGGGTTTGCCCGCTCTCCAGCCAGGTGGCGTCGAGGTTAAAGCTGCGGGAATAGCAGCCGGTCGGGTTATCTTCCGGCACCTGCGGTGGGTTTACCGGGATCGGGTATTTGACGTTGGTGTAGATGGGGGCGTCATAGCCCGCCAACTGCCAGTTGGCGGGGACGGCAAGCTGGTCGCCATCGGGTAAATCCTGTTCCAGCCAGCTTTCGGGTACCGCTTGTGGGCGGGTGAAATAGCTGAAGTGCCATAAGCCATTAAGCGATTGTTGGCTCGGGCTGGCGGCGTCAGCCAGGGCTGCCTTGGCATCACGCCAACTGGCAAACGAAGGATGTGCGGGCAGGCGCTGGTAATGGGTGCAGGCAGGATTTTGCCAGTCGCGGCGGGCGAGAACTTCCGCCAGTGTGAAACGTGGGCTAACGTGCATGGTCGGCGTTTCCTGGGCTGGTTGCAGCAAAATGATGAGGCATCACAAGGCTGACAGCATTACCCGGCGCGTGGCATTTGCAAAGTGACAGTGAAAAGGAAGCTGAGCGCGATCACATCTGCGTGAAATATCTCAGGGCCGCCACTGGAAAATCCCCGCCCAAAGAGCGGGGAAGAAGGTTATTCGTCGGCGAGCACAAACATGCCGAACGGATGGATTTGCAGATAATAGCTGTCCCCCGGCTCAGGCTGCAGTTGGGTAGCGTTAACCTGCAGCAGCAACGACTGGTCATGCCAATCCACCAACACCTCATACTGCGGGCCCATATAAGCCACTTTGCTGATGGTACAACGTTGGCTTGGCTCCCCATGCTGGCTGAGGGTAATGGCTTCTGGGCGCACACCCACCGTGCATTGTTGCAGGCCAGGGGCGAACCCTTGCGGGCGCGGCACCGGGTAGCCAAAGATCTCTACGCCATTGCCGGTGACCTTGGCCGGGAAGATGTTGGCATCGCCCATAAAACCGGCCATAAAGCGTGAGGCCGGGTAGCGATACAGCGCCTGCGGGGCACCGAGTTGCATGATTTCCCCTTTGTTCATCACCAGCACGCTGTCCGAAACGGCAAAGGCTTCACTCTGATCGTGGGTCACGTACAGCGAAGTGATGTTGAACTGTTGCTGCAACTCGCGGATTTTCTCGCGCATGCTGCGGCGCAGGTTGGCATCCAGGTTACTTAAAGGCTCATCGAACAGCAGCACCTTGGGTTTCAGGATCAGCGCCCGTGCCAGAGCGACACGCTGCTGTTGGCCGCCGGAGATCTGATCGACATAGCGTTCCTCGAAACCTTCCAGATCGACCAGCATCAGGGCTTCGCGCACCCGGTCACGGATCTCGGCCTTGGGGCGCCCCAACATTTTCAGGCCATAGCCGATGTTATCCCCCAGCGACATATGCGGGAATAAAGCGTAAGACTGGAACACCATACAGATATCACGCTGCTGAATGGAGCGGTCGGTCACGTCCTCGCCATCGATAAAGATCTGCCCGCTGCTGGGTTTTTCCAACCCGGCGACCAGACGCAGTACTGTGGTTTTGCCGCAGCCGGAAGGGCCAAGCAGCGTCACCATATCCCCGCGTGGGATGGCCAGGCTCAGGTCGCCAATCACGGTGTTATTGCCAAAACGTTTGGCGACATTTTTCAGCTCAACAAAGTGCTTTTTATCTTGAAGTTCAGACATGTTGTTTATCCTTATCCGCCGGGGTTCAGGCAGCATTACGGGCTTTGGAACGCGCTACCCGCGCTTCCCCAACCAGGGCATCAAACAGGAAAATAATCGCCAGCATGACCACGATCAGTATTGAGCCGTAGGCGATAGCCACGCCATATTCGCCATCCTCTACCCGGTTAAGGATGTAGGAAGTCGCGACGCGCGTATCTGGCGTTACCAGGAAAATAATGGCACTGACGGTGGTCATGGCACGCACAAAGCTGTAGACCAATGCCGAAAGGATCGCCGGGCGCAGCAGTGGCAGCAGGATATACAGCACGGTACGCAGCGAACCGGCGCGCAGGCTGAGCGATGCCTCATCCAACGACTTGTCCAGTTGTCCCAAACCGGCAATTCCTGCCCGGATCCCCACCGGCACGTTGCGCATCACCATCGAGATAATCACGATGGCCGCCGTACCGGTCAGGTAAACCGGCGCGCTGTTGAACGCCAGGATGTAGGAAACCCCAGCCACGGTGCCCGGTACAGCGAAGCACAGCATGGTGCTGAATTCGATCACCTTCTTGCCGCGGAACTGCTGGCGCACCACGATGTAAGCAATCAACAGCCCGAAGATGGCGGTGATCGGTGCGGCAATCCCGGCGTACAGCAGGGTATCGATCAGAGAAGGCCATGCGCCGTCGCTGAAGCCCTGGCCAAACAGCTTGGTGAAGTTGTCCAGCGTCAGCGTGTAGTCCACGCCCCAGTTGACGGTAAAGCTGCCGTAGAAAATGCTGCCGTACAGCAAGACGTTGAAGGCGATCCACACATACAGCATCAGCGAAACGCCCCACACCAGGGCATCCGGCAGGGGTTGCACGTCCCCATGGTTGGATTTGCCGGAAATGGTCACGTAGGAACGTTTACCGATCCACATGTATTGCACGCAGAACACCAACAGCGAGAACAGCAGCAGGATCACGCCCAAAGTGCTGGCGGCCTGATAATCAAGCTGTGCGCCGGTAATGTAGAAGTAGATCTGTGTGGCCAGCACGTCGAAGTTGCCGCCCAGCACCAACGGGTTGCTGAAGTCGGCCAGCGACTGAACGATCACGATCAAAAACGAGTTGGCCAGTGCCGGTTTCAGCAGCGGCAGGAAAACCTGGGTGAAGGTCTGGAAGCGATTGGCCCGCAGCGTGTAGGACGCTTCCTCCAGCGAGGGGTGGATGGTCTTGATGGCACCGTCAAGGATCATAAATGACATTGGGGTAAAGGCCAGCACCTGGGCCAGCCAGATACCGGTAAAGCCGTAGAGCCAGTTGGTGTTGGTCAGGCCGAACCAGGTGGCCATAAACTCGGTAATGTAGCCGGAACGCCCCATCATCAACGTCACCCCCAAGCCGACAACAAACGGCGGGGTAACGATAGGCAGGATCGAGAAAATGCGGCCAATCAGCGCCGAGCGGCGGGCAATACGCGTGGTATAAATCGCCAGTACCATACCGAAAAAGGTGCAGCCGATCCCCACCGCCACCGACAGCAGGAAGGAGTTCCAGATCACCTGCAGGATATGCGCCTGCTCCAGGATCTGCATAAACGCCAGCGGGGCGAAGGCACCGCTTTCATCGGTAAACATCGGAATAAAAATGGCGATGCTGGGGAAGATGATAAATAGCGCGATCAGCGCGATCACCGCTACCAGCGATCCCAGGACGAAACGATCGCCCCCCAGCCATTCCAACCTGGACAGCGCCAGGGTGATCACCGCACCCATTGCTACCAGCAATGGCAGGGTGGCGAACCCCATTCCGGTTTCGGCTATGGCGGCGCTGATAAACACCAACAGCCCGCAGGCCAGGGCATAACCGGCGTCAAACAGGTGGCGGATGCGCTGCTTGCGGCCAGCGGCAACCGCCGGGCGCAAGACCAGTAACAGCGGGGCGGCAAACCAAATCAGTGCCAGACCCGCATGTGACCATCCGTAGGCCGCCAATAGTTCTTCGCGGGTGGCTTCCAACAACCCGTAGTCCAGGCTGTAAGAAGGCAGCAGGGCGAAACCGGCCAGCGCCAGCAGCAGCCAGTAGAAAATAGGATCCCGCCCTTGCGTGGTGCGCAAGGTGATGGTTTCAGACATGATGTTCCCCGGAATTAACTAAAATGAGGAGGGCGTGTAAGCTACGCCCTCATATACCCGTCGTCTTTCAAGCCGCAGCGTGGTTACCGCGCTCTAACGTGAAATCCAGCGGGTATAGATTCATAGCAGGATCAGTTGCCCATTTTCACATCATTAACCCACTTGGAAATCAGCTTCTTACGCATGTCGGACGCACCGTAGGTATCCATGTCGTAATCAATCAGTTTCAATTGGTCCAGCTTCAGTGAGTTCGGGGAGGTTTCTGCCGTGGTGTTGGTCAGGATCTGGTAAGACTCGCCTTTTTTCCAGGACAGTTCCTGAGCCTCTTTGGACAGCGCCCAGTCAACGAACAGCTTGGCGTTCTCCATATTGCGGGCATTCTTGATGACGCTGATGCCGCCAATTTCATAGCCGGAGCCTTCGCATGGCGAAACCAGCGTCAGAGGAGCGCCTTTTTCTTTTTCCAGCGAATAGTCGTGCAGGAAGCCAATACCGATGGTGGTTTCACCGCGTGCAGCGTTGCGAGCCGGGGCTATGCCGGATTTGGTGTACTGCGAGATATTGCCGTTAAGCTGCTTAAGGTATTCGAAGGCGGCATCCTCACCCCACAATTGGGCAAAAGTGGCCAGTGCGGTGTAGGCGGTGCCGGAGCTTTGCGGATCGGCGATCTGGATCTCCCCTTTGTAGATCGGGTTGGTCAAATCTTTCCAGCACTTCGGCTCCGGCAGGTTTTCTCTTTCAGGCGATCGGTATTGACGCCAAAACCGAGAATACCGATATAGACCGCAGAGGAGTAGTTACCTTTGCGTTTGGCCGGATCGCGGAACTGCGGCATGATTTGCGCCAGGTTGGGTGAAACGTAGGGCTCCAGCAGGTCCATTTCACCCGCCTGGGATTGTGGATCCAGCGTGCCGCCGTACCAGACATCCGCCTGCGGGTTTTTCTTCTCCGCTTCCAGTTTGGCCAGTGTGCTGCCGGAGCCGTTGCGGATAAAGCTGGTCTTGACGTCGTATTTTTCCCCGAAGGCTTTGGCTTCTTCTTCACACATGGTGTTGGTGGCACTGCAATAGATCACCAGGCGTCCTTTGGCCTGTGCGGTACCGGCTAAGGTTGCCAGTGCCAGGGTGGTAGCCAGCAGTGTATTCAGAGGTGTCAATTTCATGGTGATGTCCTTTTTGTTGTTGTCTTTGTAGGGTAAACAAACTTATTGATAACCCCCCACCCTGGGTCATTGCCGCATCTGCCCGGCCATCAGCAGGGGCATCAACAGCAGACCGACGCAGGTGGCGGCCAGCGCCAGCACGGCAAAAAAACCGTACCAGCCATAAAGCTGTAACACCTGAGCCAGCGGCCAACCGGCCAGCGCGGCACCCAGGTAGGCGAACAATCCGAGAAACCCGGTAACGGTGCCTGCCGCATCTTTATGGCAGTGTTCCGTGGCGGCCAGACCGATCAGCATCTGTGGCCCAAACACAAAAAAGCCCAGGCTGAAAAAACAGGCCGAAAGCAGCCCATAGTGGTGCAGCGGGGCCAGCCACAGGGCGGTCATTGCCATAAACAGCCCGAGGGCGAACAGCAGGATCATCGGTGCCCGCAGGCCACGGAACAGTAAATCCGAACCCCAACCAGCAAACAGCGCGCCAAACAGCCCACCCAATTCAAACAGCGATAGCGTGGCATTCGCCTTCATCAGGTTCACGCCGTGGCTCTCCGCCAGCCAGATGTTGCCCCAATCGTTAAGCGCAATCCGTATCAGGTACACCAGGATGTAGGAAACGCCGAGCAACCAGATGGTCGGATTACGCAAAATGGTGTTGTACAAAATCCGCCGCATCGGCATTGGCGGGCTTTGCTCTTCCTGCCACAGCTCCAGCGGATCGCGCCGCCAGCGGCCAACGCTGGGCAAACCCTGCTGTTGCGGCTTGCCGCACAGTTGCCAGCACAGCCACAGCCCAATCAACATGCCGATGGCCCCAGGCAGCAACAGGGCAGATTGCCAACCGTAGTGTGAGGCCATAAAGCCGGACAGCAACGGCACCGCAGCGCCGCCCAGACTGATCGACGTATTCCAACTGCCCCACCAGAAGCCACGCTCGTTGCGCGAATACCAACTGGTAAGCATTTTGGCGCAGGGCGGCCATCCCCAGCCCTGAAAGAATCCGTTCAACGTCCACACCACCAGCAGCGCGGTCAGCGAGTGGCAAAAGGCGAACAGAATGTTCAGCACGCCGGTCATAAACAGCCCAACACCCATAAACCAACGCACCTGGCTGCGATCGCTGACGATGCCGGAAACAAACTTCGAGCTGCCGTAAGCCAGGTAAAACAGCGTGCCCAACAGGCCGATATCCCCTTTGTCCAGCCCAAGTTCGAACTGCATCACCGGCATGGCGTAACTGACGCTTTTGCGTGTCAGGTAAAATGCGCCATAGCCGACGATCATGGAAAACATCAGGCGTGGCCGCCAGTAGCGGTAACGAGCGCTGATTTGTTCTGCAGTTAACGTGGCTGCGGTCATGGGTTCCTCTGGTTAGTAAGAGCAGTGTAAGAAGTTGATGACAGGAACGGATGAGACTAGGTTTTAGACACCTAAGACTTATTCCTAGTCAGGAGGGGTTTTGTTCAATTTTGTGGGCAGGTTAACAATTATGCGGGTGCCATTGCGTCGTTGAAGCAGCCAATCGCCCCCTAGCGCGCGAACCCGCTCTTCAATACCGCGCAGGCCAAATCCGCTGGTGGGGTGTTGCGGTATACCCTGGCCATCATCACGCACTTCCAGCGTGATGGTCTGGTTACTCTGTGTCAGGCTCAGGCGGATGTGGCTGGCGCAGGCGTGCTTGCTGATGTTATTGAGCAGTTCCTGCGCCACGCGATACAGCGTGACAACCAGCGTTTCGTCGTCCGGGGTGGTCGGTAGCCGGTAATCCAGGCGAAAATCGATCCCCTGTTCGATAAAAGAGAACTCATCGGCCAGATGGCTCAATGCTTTGTCCAGCGACATTTCTTCCAACACCGGCGGGCGTAATTGGCGTAACAACGTGCGGGTGGTGTGGTGGATGCGCTGTGAAAGCGAGTCAATCTGCTCGGCGGCCAGGCGGGTGGCCGGCGCGGTGGCACTGCGGTTAACCAGCATGGCCTGGATCTGGATCGCGGTGATGTTCTGGCCAATCTCATCATGCAATTCGCGGGCGATGGCCTTGCGCACCTCTTCCTCAGTACCCACCAGCCTTTCCATCAGGTGCCGCTTGGCCGAAAGCTCCTGTTCCAACTGTTGCTGGTAGCGTTGCAGCTTTTGCGCCAACTGCTGCTGGCGGCTAATGGCAATCCCCAGCCCGATCCCCAGCAGTGCCTGGGTGGAGAGGAACAGCTCCAGTTCGCGCAGATCCTGAAAAGCGCCGCCAACCTGGCGGGTTAGAGTGATCAGTACGCTGCCAAACAGGGCTGCCAGCACGCCACCTTGCCAACCAAACCGATAGGCCATAAAAACATTAGGCAGAAAGATAAAAATCAGCAGCAGGCGTTCCATCTCGGGCGCGATAGCCAACTGCACGCAAATCCCGATAGTGAAAAACAGTGAGCACCACAGCAGCAAGGAAGTACGCAGTTGCGGGGTGGGAGGCCGGGGTACGGGCATAGTGGCAACCAGTTGTTGCTGGAGGTAGGCATAAATCAGATAGATAAAAGGCACCAGCAACAGGCCACCGGTAAAGGCGGCCAGCAACGTCTGGCTGACAGGGGCCGCCAGCCACGGCCCGGCCAGCAGCCCGCACAGCAGAGCATTAGCGGTAATGGCGGCCAATAATAGCGACAGCCGCTGCCAATACAGGTGATAACGATACCAGAGCCGTTGAATGCACCAGGCCGGTATCAGGCTTAACCAAGGCAAAAGCAATAAGAGGCGTTCGCTCAACAATTGCTGGCTATGCAGCCACAGCAGCATCGCGCCTTCCGCCACCAATAGCGTGAGCCAATAGCGCCGGGGTAGCAGGATCAATAACGCCAGGCGTAGCCCTTGCGGTAACAATAACACCGCCTGCTGGCCGTCGTGGCTGAGGAAAAGGCTGATGGTCCACAGTGCCAGCCAGCTAAGGCTGAAGAACAGGGCCAGGAATAAAGAAAGCGCCAGCCGGCGCAGTATCAGTTGCACCGGTTAACTCCCGGCAAGCAACTGATGTTGCAGAGCGAAATGCACCAGCTCAATGGTCGTGGCACATTGCAGCTTGCCGAGGATATTGGCGCGGTGGACCTGCACCGTTTTGTGGCTCAGGGTCAGTTGCTGGGCAATTGTTTTTACACTCAGGCCGTTGACCAGCAGATCGAAAATCTCTTTCTCGCGCGGGGTGAGCACCTGCAGCTCTTTTGGTGTTTGTTGCGTATGGCGCAGGGCGCGCAGCGCATCGGCACACAGGTAGAGCCCACCACTGCTGACGGCACGCACCGCCTGAACCAGTTCATGCGGGCCGCAGCGTTTGGTGAGGTAGCCGCCAGCCCCGGCATCAATGGCGCTCTGCACAAAGGCGTTGGTGTCATAAATACTGAGGATTATGGCGCGGAACGTCGGGCGCTGCTGGCGTAAACGCTTTAACAGGCTCAGACCGCTTTCATCCGGCATGGCGATATCCAGCACCGCCACGTCGATTGGATCGCGCAGCAGATGCGGCCATGCCTGTGCTGCCGAGTCGAACTGACAGGTAATACGGATATCGCTTTCCAGTGAAAGTAATTGGGCAAACCCGGAACGGACCACCACGTGGTCATCTATCAGCGCAACGTTAATCATAAGCCTGTAACAATTCTGGTAGGTTTTGCGCATCATGCGCAGGAAAAGGCTTACGGGCAACTGTTGCGCTGCAAAATGGAAGAGAGTTAACAGATTGGCATGAAAATGGTCTGCGGTGGTGGCTGTTCTCACCCTGTCCCGCAGGGAGTGGAACGCCAAGCCTGGCCGCAACACTTTCCTCGCGCCCTCTCTTTCGGGGAGAGGGTTGGGGAAAGTGAAGGGACAAAGCGGGCCCTAAAGCGCTAACATCAGCCGCTGCCAGCAGAGCGATAGGTGCGCTGTGGCCTGCCGACCTTGCCGTAGATGATTTCCGCAATCAGCCGATCGTTGGCGGCAAAAAACTCCAGGTAGCGCCGGGCGGTGGTGCGGCTAAGGCCAATTTCCTTCGCCACGCTCTCTGCCGTATGGCGAATCTCTACGTCTTCAAACAGGGCTAGGATCTTCATCAGCGTCAGTTCATCAATCCCGGTGGGCAGGGCGGTTTGATCGCCACCGCGGGCATAAGTATTGAACATTTCGTCGATGCGGCGCTGGTTGACCCGGGCTTTGTCTTTCAGCGCTTCGCGCCGCTGGCTGAAGCGCAGCAGGGTTTGCGCCAGCCGATCGTAGGCCAGGGGTTTGATCAAATAGTCGAAGACTCCATAGCGCAGCGCCTCGGCCACGGTTTCCATATCGCTGGCGGCGGTAATAAACACGATGCCACCGCCAAAACCCTGGAGCGTCAGTTCGCGCAGCAGTTCAATGCCCTGGCCGTCCGGCAAGAAATTATCCAGCAGGATCAGATCGGGCTTGAAGCGTTCGGTCATCATGCGCGCCTGCGCCAGGGTACCCGCCAGCCAAATCTGTCGGCAGCCGCCATTCTGTTTAATAAATTCTGCATGCATTTCTGCCAGTGGGGTTTCATCTTCAACCACCAGGATATTTAGCCATTCCATTCTCACTCCCTGCTGCTTAATTAATTATGATGCTAATTAAATGTAGTCGAGCTGTGTATTTAATTAAACCCTATGACGGCAATAAAAACTATAAAAATAATTAAGTAAATAAAAACCATTAAACAACTTATTTACTGCGGACAGTTTGTGAAATAGGTCAATAATCCACGCTTTCTTTCTGTCTACCATGGCGCCATTAAATACTCCTTTATTGTTATTTGCCATCTCAACGCTATGGTTTTTAAGATTTTATCTACTCGTTCTGATGTTAATTTTATTGGGTGTTTGTATTTTAATTGTTATTAACAGGTTATTTCAGAGAGACTGACATGTTTGGCGATACCGTATTTAACCGGGTGAAAAGATCGGATCATAAAAATATAGCGGCAATTAATGCTTTCTTACGAAGTAATGATTTGAATATTGACACCACGGTCGAGGTTTTTATTACTGTTACGCAAGGCGAACAATTAGTTGCCTGCGGAGGTATTGCTGAAAATATTATCAAATGTGTGGCAATCAGCCCACAAATGAGAGGTGAAGGGCTGGCTCTGTCGTTAGCGACGGAATTGGTGAATCTGGCCTATGAGCGCCATCATACCGAGCTGTTTATTTATACCAAAGTGCAGAACGAGGCACTGTTCCGCCAATGTGGTTTTTACCCCATTGCCAGCGTGCCGGGCATTGTGGTGCTGATGGAAAACAGCCCGTGCCGCCTGAAGCGCTATGCCGCGCAGTTGGCGGATTTACGCCAGCCCGGCCACGCCATTGGCAGCATCGTGATGAACGCCAACCCGTTTACCCGTGGCCATCAGTATCTGGTACGCGAAGCCGCTGCCCGCTGCGACTGGCTGCATCTGTTCCTGGTGAAAGAAAACACGTCCCGCTTCCCGTATGAAGATCGCCGCAATCTGGTGGTGAAGGGAACGGAGGGGATCGCCAATCTGACGGTGCATGAAGGGTCGCAATACGTGATCTCCCGCGCCACTTTCCCTTGCTATTTCATTAAAGAACAAGGCATTGCCGACGATTGCTACACCGAAATCGATCTGAAAATCTTCCGCCAGTATCTGGCACCCGCACTGGGGATCACCCACAGATTTGTCGGCAACGAACCCTTCTGTGCCGTAACGGCGAAATATAACCGCGATATGCGTTATTGGCTGGAAACCCCTGCGCTGCCAAGCCCAGCGATCGAACTGGTGGAGATTGAACGCCTGCAGTATCAGGGCACGGCGATTTCCGCCTCCTGGGTCCGCAAGCTGCTGGCGGCAGGTGACTTCCACGCCGCCGCCCCTTTGGTACCCAAAGATACTTTGTACTACCTGCAGGATCTGCAGGCACAGCGTCGGCCTAAGTTGGCAACGCAAGAATTTGAGTCCGCACAGTCAGGTGAATGATGAAAATACTCCGAGAAGTAATGGCCGGCACGCTGGAATCCAGCGATGTCATGGTGCGTATCGCGCCAGCAGAAGGCCCGGAACACGATCTGCTGATTGCCAGCAGCGTGGAAAAACAGTTCGGCGAAGCCATCCGCCACACCCTGTTGCAGGTATTGCAGCACTACCAGGTGCCGCCAGTGCAAGTGATTGTCGACGATAAAGGCGCGTTGGATTGTGTCTTGCGTGCCCGGCTGGAAACCGCGCTGATGCGTGCCAGTGAAACCGCCACGCTGCCATGGGAGGATCGTCGTGAAAACGCTGAATAAATACCGTATGCGCCGCAGCATGCTGTTCGTGCCCGGAGCCAATGCTGCCATGGTCAGCAACGCCTTTATCTACCGGGCGGATGCCTTGATGTTCGATTTGGAAGACTCGGTGATCCTGCGTGAGAAAGACGCCGCCCGCCGCTTGGTATTCCATGCGCTGCAGCACCCGCTGTATCAGGAAGTGGAAACCATTGTGCGCGTCAACGCGCTGGATTCTGCATATGGTCTGGCGGATTTGCAGGCGGTGGTGCGCGGCGGCGCGGATATCGTCCGTTTGCCGAAAACCGACAGCGCGCAGGACGTGGTGGATATGGAAACCGAAATCACCGCCATCGAACGTGCCTGTGGCCGCCCGGTAGGCACCACAGGCCTGCTGGCAGCGATCGAATCAGCACAGGGCATCACCAACGCGGTAGCGATTGCCCATGCTTCACCACGTTTAATTGGCATCGCCCTGGGGGCAGAAGACTATGTGCGCAACCTGCGTACCGAGCGCTCGCCGGAAGGCATCGAACTGCTGTTTGCCCGTTGTTCGTTGCTGCAGGCGGCCCGCGCCGCTGGGATCCAGGCGTTTGATACCGTCTATTCCGACGCCAATAACGAAGCCGGTTTCCTGCAGGAAGCGGCGCTGATCAAGCAACTGGGCTTCGACGGTAAATCCCTGATTAATCCGCGCCAGATTGAATTGCTACACAACCTGTATGCGCCAACGGCGAAAGAAGTGGCGCATGCGCAGCGGGTGGTGGATGCCGCAGAAGCGGCAGAAAAAGAGGGGCGTGGCGTGGTCTCGCTGAACGGCAAGATGGTAGACAGCCCGGTGATCGAGCGGGCTCGTCTGGTACTGCAACGTGCCGCGCTTTCCGGCGTGCGCGAAGAACCACACCACAGCGAGGAAGCATAATGAAACGCCAACAACGCCTGATGACCTTGAACAATCACGCCGATGTGCGGCTTTATCAGGAAGCCTCCAAGGCCAATCAGCAGGCGCGTAAGCCGCGCGATATCAAACGCTGTGACTCGCTGGAAGAGGCGATCCGCCGCAGTGGCCTGCAGGACGGGATGACCATTTCTTTCCACCATGCTTTCCGTGGCGGCGATCTGACACTCAATCAGGTGATGGACGTGCTGGCCTCAATGGGGTTCCGTAACCTGACGCTGGCCTCAAGTTCGTTGACCGATTGCCATGCGCCGCTTGTCGGTCATATCCGCCACGGCGTGGTAAGCCGCATTTATACCTCTGGCTTGCGTGGGCCACTGGCTGATGCCATTTCTCGTGGCTTGTTGAAAGAGCCGGTGCAGGTTCATTCACACGGTGGGCGCGTTAATCTGATCGAATCTGGTGAACTGCAGATCGACGTTGCCTTTCTTGGGGTGCCTACCTGCGACGAGTTCGGTAATGCCAATGGCTATATGGGGGATGCCTGCTGTGGATCGCTCGGCTATGCCAAGGTGGATGCCGCAGCGGCCCGCAGCGTGGTGCTGCTGACCGAAGCCGTGGTGCCTTATCCCCATCATCCTGCCAGCCTGGCACAGGATCAGGTTGATCTGATCGTACAGCTGGAGCGGGTAGGGGATGCAGACAAGATCGGTGCCGATGCCACGCGCATGACCTCAAACCCACGTGAATTACTGATTGCCCGCCGTGCCGCCGAAGTGATTGTTGACTCTGGCTACTTTGTCGAGGGGTTTTCTCTTCAAACCGGCACCGGCGGCGCTTCTCTGGCGGTCACCCGCTTCCTGGAGGACAAAATGCGGGCCCGTGGCGTGCGCGCCGGTTTTGCCCTTGGTGGGATCACCTCAACTATGGTGGAACTGCATGAGAAAGGGCTGATCGGCAAGCTGTTGGACGTGCAGAGCTTTGACCGTGCTGCGGCGATGTCGTTGGCGCGCAACCCCAATCATATTGAAATCAGCGCCAACCAATATGCCAACTTCAGCTCCAAAGGGGCTTCGGTCGATCGCCTGGACGTAGTGGTATTGAGCGCTCTGGAAATTGACACCGGCTTTAACGTCAACGTGCTGACCGGCTCCGACGGGGTGATCCGTGGCGCTTCTGGCGGCCACTGCGATACCGCGGCGGCGGCGCGGCTGGCGATTATCGTTGCTCCGTTGGTGCGTGGGCGCATACCTACGCTGGTGGGGCAGGTCACCACTTGTGTTACGCCAGGATCCAGCATCGACATTCTGGTTACCGACCACGGCATCGCCGTCAACCCTGCGCGCCCAGAGCTGGCGCAGCGCCTGCGGGATGCCGGGCTGGAGGTGGTCAGCATTCAATGGTTGCGTGAGCGTGCCCTGTTGTTGACCGGTGAGCCCCAGCCGATCGCCTTTACCGACAACGTGGTGGCCGTGGTGCGCTATCGCGACGGCTCGGTGATTGACGTCGTGCATCAGGTCGCGGAGTAACGCCATGCCACACATTGCCCCCGAATTGGCTGCCAGCCGCGCCATCAGTTTGCCGGAACTGCTTTCCAGCCGTGAATGCCGGCAGGCACGGCAACAGGCGTGGCTGGTTCGCCATTCCACAACGCTGCTGGTGTTGACGCTGGTGGTACCGGGAGCGGTGAAAGACAGCCCGATGACGCGGCAGATTTTCAACCTGGGATGGCAGGCCTTGCAGCAGATGTATCGCCAGCGAGGCTGGCCCTGTCTGCAGAGCGAAGCGCTGGCGTTACCCACCGGTTGCGAAGGCTATCTGGCGTTGCAGGCCGATGCCCGGTGGGTGAAAGACGCGGCCATCCAGTTGGAATTGCAGCAGCCGATTGGCCGCCTGTGGGATATCGACGTACTGACTCCGCAAGGGCAAATCCTGACGCGGCGGGAGCTGGGTTTGCCGGAGCGCAGTTGTCTGCTGTGCGGCCAGCCAGCCAAAGTCTGCGCCCGCCAGCGTAGCCACAGTACGGAACAGTTACTCAACGTTATGGCAAGGATGCTCGATGATGCGCTCCCATCCTGAACGGCCACCGGCAGCCACTGCCCCTTCGGCCAGCCAGCGTTTTGCCCGCAATGCCTTCCGGGCGTTGCTGGTGGAGGTCAACCTGACCCCGAAACCGGGCCTGGTCGATCGCGATAACAACGGCGCACACCGCGATATGAATCTCAGCCATTTCTACCGCAGCTCCCGGGCCATTGGCCTGTGGTTGCCGCATTTTATCCGCCAGGGCGAGGCTGATGCCGCGATGCCTGCGGAGCAGCAGCTTTCCCGTCTGCGCCCGCTCGGTATTGCCTGCGAGCAACAGATGTTCCGCGCTACCGGCGGCATCAACACCCATAAAGGCAGCGTGTTTTCCCTGGGGTTGCTGTGCAGCGCTTTTGGCCGCTTACAGCAACAGCAGCGGCCAATTGATGCGCCAGGCATGTGCCGGGAAGTGGCCCGGATGTGCAGCGGGTTAGTCAGCCGTGAACTGCAACAGAACAATGCAGGGCAGACCGCCGGGCAACGGCTGTTCGCTGAATTTGGTCTCAGTGGCGCTCGTGGCGAGGCCGAATCGGGCTTCCAGCGGGTGATTAACGGGGCGTTACCGCTCTATCGCCAAAGGATTGCCAGTGGAGAGGGGGAACAAGTCGCGCTGATGGACAGCCTGCTGTGGCTTATGGCGCATAACGACGATACCAACGTCGCCTCGCGCGGCGGCATCAGTGGCCTGCGCTGGCTGCAGCACTATGCCCGGCAACTGTTGGTGCTGGGCGGTGCGGGAGTGCCACAAGGGTTGGCGCGTCTGCGGCAGTTTGATGTCGCCTGCATCGCCCGCAACCTGAGCCCCGGCGGCAGTGCCGATCTATTGATAGTCACCTGGCTGCTGGCGCAGTTGGGTCATTAAAAAATTAACGAAGCCTTCAGGAGTAGTGCCAATGTCTGAAACCAAAGAGAAAATCTGGAAAGCGATCGCGCCGCTAGTGGTGCTTGCCGTCCTGTTAATGATTCCCACGCCGGAGGGCATGCCGCCGCAAGCCTGGCGTTACTTTGCCATTTTCGTGGCGATGATCGTCGGTATGATCCTGGAGCCGATCCCGGCGACGGCGATCAGTTTTATCGCCGTTACCGTCAGCGTGCTCAGTTCCAACTGGGTATTGTTTGGCGCCCAGGAGTTGGCCGAACCGGGCTTCAAGGCCGGTAAAGAGGCACTTAAATGGGGGCTGGCCGGGTTCTCCAGTACCACCGTCTGGCTGGTATTCGGTGCCTTTATCTTTGCGCTGGGTTATGAAGCCACCGGCTTGGGGCGGCGCATCGCGCTGTTCCTGGTGAAGTTTATGGGCAAACGTACCCTGACGCTCGGCTATGCGGTCGTGATCATCGATATTCTGCTGGCGCCGTTTACTCCGTCCAATACCGCACGTACCGGGGGCACGGTATTCCCTGTGGTGAGGAACCTGCCGCCGCTGTTTGACTCTTTCCCCAACGATCCGTCTTCGCGCCGCATTGGCGGTTATCTGATGTGGATGATGGTGGTCGGCACCAGTATCAGCTCCTCAATGTTTGTAACCGGCGCTGCGCCGAACGTATTAGGCATTGAGTTCGTCAACAAAATTGCCGGGATAAATATCAGTTGGATGCAATGGTTCCTGGCCTTCCTGCCGGTAGGTCTGCTGCTGTTAATCGTTGCGCCTTTGATCTCCTACTATCTGTATAAACCGGGCGTGACCCACAGCAATGAAGTGGCTAGTTGGGCGAATACGGCTCTGGATGAAATGGGCAGCCTGACCCGTAAAGAATATACCCTGATTGGCCTGGTGCTGCTCAGCCTGGGGTTATGGGTATTTGGTGGTCATCTGCTGGATGCAACGGCGGTGTGTCTGCTGGCGGTATCCCTGATGCTGGCGTTACACGTAGTCAGTTGGAAAGATATCACCAAATATTCCAGCGCCTGGAACACTCTGGTCAACCTGGCAACGCTGGTGGTGATGGCCAGCGGCCTGACCCGTTCCGGCTTTATCGATTGGTTCGCCACCACAATGAGCACCCATCTGGACGGTTTTTCACCGAAAATGACGGTGATCATGCTGGTGTTGGTGTTCTATTATGCGCACTATCTGTTTGCCAGCCTGTCGGCACATACCGCCACCATGCTGCCGATGATCCTGGCGGTAGGCAAAGGTTTGCCGGGCGTACCGATGGAGCACCTCTCCATCCTGCTGGTGCTGTCTATCGGTATCATGGGGGTTCTGACACCGTATGCGACCGGCCCTGGCGTGATCATTTATGGCTGCGGTTATGTGAAGTCCAAAGACTACTGGCGGCTTGGCGGGATCCTCGGCGTGGTGTATATCGCCGCGCTGCTGTTGATCGGTTGGCCAATTCTCAGCCTGTGGTATTGATTTAACCGGCGGCCATTTTCGGATGGCCGCTGTTGCACTCCCTCTGCGTGACATTCCTCACATACTTTCATGTCTAACGCCGCCATCATACTTAACCAACGTTAAGCTGTTCAAAATTATCATATACCCGATGGATTTCACGTTATAGCGCTGGCAACAGCGCTGCAGCTTGCAAGACGACGGATATAATCACGGAGCCTCTGCGGATGAGAAAAAAACATTACTACTTTGCTTGCCACTGCTGTTTAGCGGTGCCGCTTTTGCCGAGAACGAAGGTTATCAACTGGAGCAGGTGCTGGTCATGAGCCGCCATAACCTGCGTGCGCCATTGGCCAACAACGGTAGCGTGCTGGCACAGTCCACGCCGCAGGCCTGGCCGCAGTGGGACACACCCGGCGGGCTGCTGACCACCAAGGGCGGCGTGCTGGAAGTGTATATGGGCCATTATTTCAATGCGTGGCTCAAGCAGGCGGGGATATTGCCGCAGGAAGGTTGCCCGGCCAATGACAGTGTCTACGTGTATGCCAACAGCTTGCAGCGTACCGTGGCTACCGCCCAGTTCTTCACCAACGGTGCTTTCCCTGGCTGTGATATCAGCGTTCATCATCAAGAGAAGATGGGCGAGATGGACCCCACCTTCAACCCGATTATCACCGACAACAGCGAAGCCTTTAATCAGCAGGCCTTGAGCGCGATGAATGCCGAACTGGCCTCGTTGAAGCTGGACCCATCTTACAAACAGCTGGCCCAGATCATCGATTACAAAGACTCCGCCGCCTGCAAGACAGATAAACAGTGCGATCTGACCGCCGAACCCAGCAAGATGAGCGCGGTGCCGGGCAAAGAACCAGGAGTGTCTGGCCCGCTGAAGGTGGGTAACTCGCTGGTGGATGCCTTCATGCTGCAATATTACGAAGGCTTCCCGATGAAAGACGTGGCCTGGGGCAAGATTGTGACGCCGCACCAGTGGCAGCAGTTGGCCAAGCTGAAAGATGGCTATCAGGATTCGCTGTTCACTTCATCGGTCGTGGCACAAAACGTAGCCAAACCGCTGCTGACTTACATCAACTCGGCGCTGATTAGCGACAACAAGGCCGATACACGCAAACTGACCGTGCTGGTCGGCCATGATTCCAACATTGCCTCACTGCTTTCGGCGATGAAATTCAAACCTTATGCGCTGCCCAAGCAGTACGAGAAAACCCCAATCGGCGGCAAACTGGTGTTCCAACGCTGGCATGACAGCAAGGGCGATCGCGATCTGCTGAAGATTGAGTATGTCTATCAATCTACCGACCAGTTGCGTAATGCAGAACCGCTGACGCTGCAGAACCCGCCGCAGCGTGTCACTCTGGCGCTGGAAGGTTGCCCGGTAGATAAAGAGGGTTTCTGTGCCTGGAGCGATTTTGAAAAAACCATGAAAGATATTCTGTAACAGCAAAACTGTAGAGGCACGCTATGTGTGCCTCTACACCCGCCAAAGTTATATACTGCGCTATCTGTTTCTTTATTCTGGACAAAACGTGCACCCTGCTTTTATTAACAACGTTGAATTTCTGCTGGTAGGCGGCTTCCCTGGTCTGATTGCCCGATGCCATTTTTCGTTGGCAAGCTATCGCGACGATCTGTTCGCGGATAACGGTATCCACTTTCCGGAATATTTAATCAATGCGGTAGCAAAACGCCGGGCCGAATACCTGGCCGGACGCTATCTGGCACAGCAGGTGCTGGCCCAACTGGGACATGCAAATTTCACCCTGGAGCGAGGGGAGAACCGTGCGCCAATCTGGCCGCAGCCCATAACGGGTTCGATCAGCCACAATATTGACACCGCGCTGTGTGCCGCCCAAAACAGCCACGGGGAAGGCGGCGTGGGTATTGATGTGGAAACCATTATGCCGCCCAAGCGTGCGGAAGAACTGTGGAGCGGTATCGTCGGCGAGGCCGAATGCCTTTGGTTACGCCAACAGTCTCAACCTTTTAATCTGCTGCTGACACGGGTGTTTTCCGCCAAGGAAAGCCTGTTCAAGGCACTGTATCCGCAGGTTCGTTGCTATTTTGATTTCCTGGATGCGCGGACAGTAGCGTTGGATAGCCAAGCGGGCACTTTTGAGTTGGAGTTACAGAAAACGTTGACGCCACTTTGCCACGCAGGCCGTCGTTTTAGTGGGCGCTTCTGGCAACAAGGTGACGCCGTCACAACATTAATCTATCTTTAAATTAATGGCTTAAACCCTTTTTCTACGTAACAGATGGCGTGCTCCCTCCAGCATCAGCAGCAGCACTGCCAGCCAAATGGGGAGATAGGTCAGCCATTCCTGCTGGCTGATGGTTTCCCCCAACAGCAGCGCCACGATCACCAATAATACCGGTTCCACATAGCTCAGCAGACCAAACAGGCTGAAGGGGAGCAAACGGCTGGCAAGGATATAACACACCAACGCCAGCGCGCTGATAATGCCCAACAGGGGGATTTGCAGATAGAGCAGCGGCTTGGCGCTCAGCGCAGCCAGGGGCTCAGCGCCACCAAGGGCAAACAGTGCGGCGACCGGCAGCATCAAGGTCAACTCACACCACAACCCGCCTAAATTGTCGGTTCCCAGACGGCGACGCAGAATAAAATAAATCGGATAGCCAATGGCGACCACCAGCGTTGACCAGGAAACCCCGCCGACCTGATACAGCTCGTTGGCAACGCCAACCAGCGCACATAGCGCCGCCAGCTTTTGCAGTACGGACAAACGATCGCGAAAAAACACCCGACCTGCCAGCACCAGGGTTAGCGGCAGCAGGAAATAGCCGAGCGAGACTTCCAATGCCATGCCGTGCAACGGTGCCCACAGGAACAGCCATAGCTGCACGCCAAGTATCGAGGTGGTCAGCAGTAAAAACAGCACCCGCTGCGGGCGCTGTCTGAGCCAGTGCAGCATCTCCTTCACCCGCGCCCAATCGCCAGAAAACAACATGAACAGCGTCAGGAATGGCAGCGTTAGCAGGGTGCGCCAACCATAGATCTCTTCCCCATTGAGCGGGCTAAGCATAGAGGTGTAGTAATACATCGCGCCAAATAAAAAGGAGGCGATGATCGAAAGTATGATGCCTTTGAACACAGACGATCCTGGTCACAGATGGGTTATCTGCGGCTACTGTAGTGAAATTTAGCGGTAACAACAATGGCCTGCGGCGAGCTGGACAAGCGCCGCCAAGCGGTTAGAATGATAACTGTGTATTTATACAGGCTTGAGTGATGACAATCGATCTGTTTGAGGATGCGCTGCCGCCGCCGTGGCGTGAAGAAATTGCACCGGGCGCGGTAGTGTTACATGGTTTTGTCCGCGACCACGGGCCGGAGTTGCTGGCAGCGGTCAACGGCGTGGTGGCGCAGGTGCCATGGCGGCATATGACCACACCGGGCGGTTTTACCATGTCGGTGGCGATGAGTTGGTGCGGCAATGGCTGGAACAGCGATAGCAACGGCTACCGCTATTCGCAGCGTGATCCCGGCAGTGGCAAGAGCTGGCCAGCCATTCCGGGTATCCTGATGGCGCTGGCGGCCGAAGCCGCCATGCATGCCGGGTTCGGCCACTACGTGCCGGATTCTTGCCTGATCAACCGCTACGATCCCGGTAGCAAACTCTCCTTGCATCAGGACAAAGACGAGCACGACTTTTCTGCGCCGATCGTTTCTGTGTCGCTGGGGCTGCCGGCCATCTTTCAGTTTGGCGGCCTGCAACGCAGTGACAGAACGCGGCGTATTCCGCTGGCCCACGGCGACGTAGTGGTTTGGGGCGGCCCGTCACGCCTGTGTTTTCACGGCATTATGCCGGTGAAAGAGGGTTATCATTCGCTCGTGGGTTCAAAGCGGATCAACATCACCCTGCGCAAGGCGCTTTAACGCGGGTAATTACCCACCGAGCGGTTCACCGCCGCCCAGGCTATCAGCACATCTCGCTGGCTCATTGCCAACGCCTGGCGTGATTGGATATAGCTGCGCTGGCTGTCGAGCACATCAATAAAACTGGTCAATCCCCCGTCATAACGCGCTTGGAGCAGCGCCAAGGCCTGTTTCGCACTGGCTTCTCGTTGTTGCTGCTCCTTGAGTTTCTGCTGCGCTGAGCTATATCGGCTGAGCGCATCATCGATCTCCTGCCAGGCCTTAAGCACCGTTTTTTGGAAATCTACGGCCGCCTGCTGTTGTTCGGTTTCACGCAGGACCACCGTGGCTTTGCGGCGGCCATGGTCAAACAATGGCAGATTTAAACTCGGTCCGACTGACCAACTGCGGCTTCCCCATTCGGCAAAGTTGCTTTCACTGTAGGAGTCAAAACCCATCCGTGCGCCAAGAGTTATGCTGGGATAAAGCTCTGCTTCCGCCACGCCAATTCTTGCCGTAGCGGCATGCAATCTGGCCTCAGCGGCACGAATATCCGGGCGTAAAAGAGCGACTTCAGAAGGAATACCCAATTGCAGAGGTGGCAGGGCATTTTCATTTAACGAGCCGGGTTTAAATTGCAGCTCCTGCGATAAAGCACCAGGATGTTCACCCAGCAACAGCAGCAACTGGTTGATGGCCACCCCTTCCTGTGCCTGAAGTTCAATCAGGTTGGCTCTGGTTGCCGCCAACTCGCTTTGCTGCCTTTCAAGGTCGGCATAATTCAGCGCACCGCCTTCGGTGCGGGCCTTAATCAGCGACAGACGTTCACCCATCGCCAGTACATCCTCTTTCGCCAGGGCGATTTGCTGCTGAACGCCTCTCAGGTTGTAGTAATTATTCACCACATCGCCGACGATACTGAGCCTGGCAAGCTCTAACATCGCCTGTTGTGAGGACACGTCGGCGTCAGAGGCCTCAACGGCACGTCTTACGTGGCCCCAGAGGTCAATTTCCCAGGAAAAATTCAACCCGGCCTGATACCAGGTATAAGGTTCTGTCATTAAATCTATCAGGTGGTCTGGCTCAGGGATAACTTCCTTGAGTGCGCGAGTAGAAGGGCTGTTTTCACTGAGCTGCTCGCGGTTGACTTTGCCGGTAGCACTTATCTCCGGAGCTTGCTGTGATGCGGTAATGCGGTATTGCGCTTTGGCGCTGGAAAAACGCAGGGCCGCCGTGTTGATATCCGGGCTGGCGATCAAGGCCCGTGCGACAAGATCGTCAAGTACCGGGTCATTATAGCGTTTCCACCACTGCGCATCCGGCATGGCACCAGACCCCTGGAGGGTATGAAGGGCGGCATCACCGCTGCGCCAGGTTGTCCAGTCTGCAGGAGAATCGACCGGTGCTTTTTTATAATCGGGCCCGAGGGTACAGCCGCTCAGCACGGCCACTGCAAGTAATGTCACCAGACCAGGCAATGTCTTGTCTGCAAGAAAAGAGTTACGGCGCTTCATGTGAATACCTGTGTCAGTACAGCCGGTTACGAAAAAGCCATGCCGCCAGCGGGAGCGTAATCACCGCCATAACCAACATGGGAATGAAATTAAATGCAATGTCTGCTATCCCGGCCCCTTCGAGATAAACGCGCCTGACCAGATCGATGGCAAAGCGCAGCGGGTTGGCATAGGTTAGGGCGTCAAGGATGGCGGGCATGGTTTGTACCGGCGTCAGCATCCCGGAAAGCAGCATCAGCGGCATCATCAATAAAAAGGTATAGAGCATGGCCTGCTGCATATTGATAGAAATCGCCGAGATAGACAGCCCAAGCCCAACGGCGGCAATGTTAAAACTGAACAAGCCGACGTAGAGCAGGGCAATCGAGCCGTTCATCGGGATCTGGAACCAGAATAAAATGATCAGCAGAATGATGGTGGATTGAACCAGACCAACCAGCACCGAAGGCAGCGCTTTGCCAATCAGTAACTGCATCGGTGTAAACGGCGTCACCAGCAGTTGATCAAAGGTGCCTTGTTCTCTTTCACGGGCGACGGACAGGGCAGAAAGAAGCAGGGTTTGCATCATACTGAGCGCTGCAATAAGCGTTGGCATCAGGCCCCAGCGGGATTCCAGATTCGGGTTGTACCAGGCGCGGGTTTCGAGAGAAATTACCGAGCGGTTATTCATTTTCCGTTGATTAAAATCGCCGACCACCGCGCTGATATAGCTTGCCGCCGCGCCTGCGGTGGAAGAGTTGCGGCCATCCAGGATCACTTGGAGCGGGGAAGGCAGGCCCTGGTTGAGCTTGCTTTCGAAATCAGAAGGGAACGTCAGTACCAGCAACGCATCGCCAGCCATCACTACGTCTTTAATCTGTGAAGCAGAGGTGAGCGTCGCCGTGCGGTTAAAAACGCCAGTGCCATCAAGATGCACCAGCAGTTCGGTGGACGCCTGGCTTCTGCTCTGGTCCAGCACGGCGTAGTCGACATGGTTGACATCATAGGTAGCAGCATAGCCAAACAGCACGGCCTGCAAAAAGGCCGGGGCAAAAAGAATAACCCGGTTGGCAGGCTCTTTCAGGATAGCCAGTATTTCCTTATGAATAAGAAAGCGGATATGGCGCAGCCAGAGGGTGAAGATTGTCATCGGGGGTTATCTCAGTCGCTTACGCAAGGAAATTCGCGAGGCATTAATCAACACCAGCGCGTAAAGTGCCAAAATCCCGCACTCCTTCAAAAACAGAGGCCAGTCATCACCGCCGAGGAACAGTGTTTTGATCAGTGACATAAAGTGCGTGGCGGGCAATATCTGGCTGATGACCTGAATGGCTACCGGCAGATTGCGGATATCAAAGACAAAGCCAGATAGCATCATCGCAGGCATAAAGCTGGCAATCAGCGCTATCTGGCTGGCCAGAAATTGGCTGGGTGCAAAGCCGGAAATGGTCAGCCCCAGCCCCAGAGAAACCAGAAGGTAAAGCAGGGAAGAGATAATGATGGCGGATAACGAGCCGCGTATCGGCACTTCAAACAGGAAGTGCGCGGCCAGCAGGCAAACAACCAGATCCACCGCACCGAGCACCATGTAAGGCGCGAGTTTAGCCAGCACCAGTTCAAGCGGGCGCACCGGCGTGACAAACAGCGCTTCAAGGGTGCCACGTTCACGTTCGCGAGCTATCAGCAACCCGGTCAGGAAAGCGCCAATCAGCGTCAGGATCAGCACCACCAAGCCGGGAACAATAAACCAGGTGCTGTTGCCAGATTCGTTAAACCACATCCGTTGTTCAATGGTGACCGTGCCCATCGTGGCAGAACCGCCACCCCGATCGGCAACGATGGCCGCCTGGGTCGCCAGAGCACCGGAGACATAGCCTAACGCGGCTGATGCCACGCTGGTCGATGCACCATTTACCAACAATTGTAATTTTCCATCACCTGCGGCATGACGCTGGGCAAAATCGGAAGGGATACGCAAAATGGCATCTGTCTGAGCACGGCGTAGCGCATCCTGTGCGGCAGCCAGAGTAGGGTATTGCTGTACAGACAGGTAGCGGCTGCCCTGCAAGGCGGTGATCACCTGATGGCTTTGCGCCGTATGTTGCTCTTGAACCACTGCCACCCGGGCGTTTGTCAGATCAAAAGAGAGCCCGTAACCAAACAGCAGGATCAGCACTATCGGCAGCAACAGCCCAACTGCGAGATTGCTTTTATCGCGTATAAGCTGCCGTGTCTCCTTGCGGGTCAGTGAGGCCAGCCGACTGAAAAACGGTGAGTGGCTCATGACCGCACCTCTTTGTGCTGCGCTTGGGCGCGGGCTTGCTCGACGATGGCGATAAACGCGGTGTTCATGTCTGCCGCATGTTCAAGGCCGGCTAATTGGCGTACTTCGCGCGGTGTGCCTAGCGCCAACATTTTACCGGCATCCTGAATGGCTATCCGATCGCAATACTCGGCTTCCTCCATAAAATGTGTGGTGACGATAACCGTGATACCTTTGTTGGCCAGTTCACCGATGGTGTACCAGAAAGCACGGCGGGCCAGTGGGTCGATGCCGCTGGTGGGTTCATCCAGGAAGACAATTTCCGGTTCGTGCATCAGGGCGGCGGCCATCGACAATCGTTGTTTAAACCCGCCAGGCAGCTCACCGCTGATGGCGTCGGCATCAAGCATAAACTGGGCAAGAGATGCCTCTATCTGCGTTGCCAGTTTTTTACCGTAAAGCCCATAAGCACCGCCAAAAAACGTCAGGTTCTCCCGCACGGTAAGATTGCCGTATAGGGCAAATTTCTGTGAGACGTAACCAATGCGCGCACGGGCTTTGGCCCGCGCGGTGCGCAGATTAAGCCCCGCAACTTCAAGGTGGCCGCTGGTGGCGGGTAGCAGACCACAGAGCATCCGAAAAGTGGTGGTTTTCCCCGCGCCATTTGGGCCTAACAGTCCAAAGATTTCGCCCCGTTTGACCTCAAATGAGGTGTTGGCCACGGCGGTGAAATCGCCAAACTTCCTCACCAGATCCTGGACAATAATCACCGGATTATCGTCCTGGCTATTTTGCTCCTGATTAGCGACCATCTCCGCTTTTACCGGTTGCGAAGTGGCCTTTTCATCCAGGTGCTGAGCCTGATGCAGTAACACCATAAAGCCATCTTCAAGTTCCGCCTCCCTTGGCGTGGCGCCAATTTCGCCGGGAAGGGGTTGCCGGCACCAGGCTGACAGATAAAGCGCACCGCATCCCCTTTGGGGACTGCGTCAGTGATCTGTCGGCGGTTTTCCAGCAATCTGGCCTGTAAGCTTCGGGCTTTGATCCCTTCGGGAGGCATTGCCTGCCAGGTCAGCCCGTCGGCTTTCTGCCTTAATGAATCCGGTGTTCCCTGCGCCAGAATCTGGCCTTGATACATCACATAAACCTGCGCACAACGCGCGGCTTCATCCATATAGGCCGTGCTGATAATGACGCTCAGCTTTTCATCCTGCACCAGTTGCTCGATGATTTCCCACAGATCGCGCCGTGATAACGGGTCAACGCCGACGCTGGGTTCATCAAGCAAAAGCAATTCAGGGGAGCGCACGAGCGTGCAGGCCAGGCCAAGTTTCTGCTTCATCCCGCCAGAAAGTTTACCTGCCGGACGGGTGGTGAAACGGGTGAGATCGGTGATAGTCAAGAGCCGGTCAAAACGTTCTTGGCGCACCTGCTGTGATACACCATGCAGATCGGCATAGAGATCGAGATTCTCCTGAACGCTCAAATCTTCATACAGCCCAAAGCGTTGCGGCATATAACTGATACGGTTCTGTACCGATTGCGGGTCGGCACTGACATCGGTGCCCAGCACGCTGAGGCTACCGGATGAGGGGGCATAAAGCCCGGCAATCAGCCGCTGGAAAGTGGTTTTCCCGGCTCCATCCGGGCCAACCAGTGCAGTCAGTTCACCCGCGTGGATATTCAGCGTCAAGCCATCCAGTGCCCGGACTTCCCGGGCGGATTGGGTTGCGCCAGGAAACACCCGAACAAGGTCGTGGGCGATGACAACGTCCTGATTAGCGGGCATTGTCGTTGCCGCCATTTTCTGACGCCGTGTGTATTCTGACGGTGGCAGGCTGGCCCATGCGCAAGACATTTTCCGCATCGCTTACCACTATCCGGACCTCATAGACCAGATGGGTTCTGAGCTCTTCGGTCTGGACGGATTTTGGCGTGAATTCGGCAACCGATGAGATATAGCCCACCTGGCCTGTGACCGCTTTGTCTGGGAAGGCGTCGGTGAGGATACTGGCGGGCATGCCTGATTTAACGCGGCCCAAATCGCTTTCGGCGACCCATACGCGCACCCATTTCGGTTCGCTGAGCGCTAAGGTGTAAACCGCTTTCTGAGCGCTGGTCATATCGCCCGGCTCCTGAAGACGCGATCTGACGACAGCATCAACCGGGGCGCGGAGTTCGGCCTGAGAAATCCGATATTGCAACAGTTCTAAATCTGCCTGTAAGGCCCGAACCTGAGCGGTGGTGGCTGCGCGCTGTTCTGAACGGACGCCTTTTTCCATCAATGCAAGGTTTGCCTGGCGTTCTCTGACGCTGGCTTGTGCGATACGCAGGTTACTTTGGGCAACATCAAGTTCCTGCCTACTGATGCCTTTGCCCCCGGTACTGGTAGCGATACGCTGTACACGGCTGATATCTTCCTGAGCTCTCACCCATTGAGCCTGAGCGGATGCCAACTGCGCCTTTGCCTGGGCTATTTCTTCAGGGCGGGCACCTGCCTGTTGTTCAAGGACGGTTTGCTTTTGCGCATCCAACCGAGCTTGCGCCTGGCTTTTCTGAATTTCCAGCGCTTGGGTATCAAGCCTGGCAAGCACCTGGCCCGCATGAACCTGGTCGCCTTCTTCCACCATCAGGCTCTGGATCCTGCCGCTCTCCTCAAAAGCCAGCGAGACCTGGCGGATATCAACGTTGCCGTGCAGGATAAGTTGGTTTTTGTCTTCGTCGCCTCGACCATACCACCAGACCGCAATGGCAACGGCGATCAGGGCAACGATCACCACGCCGGTGATGACTTTTTTGTTCATTGCGACACTTTCCTTCAGAAGATGCGATCTCTCTTAGTTTAAATTAAATTTAAACTTTAAATATGGGATAATAAAGCTAATCGTGAAAAATTACTTAATCTGGAACCGTTATGAGTAGAGCACGCCGCAGTGATGGTGATATCACCCGAAAAAGAATTCTGGAGGCAGCCGGTGAATTGATAGCTGAACGGGGATACGCCCAGACAACCAATAAAGCGATAGCCAGTGCGGCAGAGGTGGATTTGGCGGCGATCAACTATCACTTTGGTGGCAGGGAAGGGCTCTATCTGGCCGTCTTGTCACTGGCACATAGGCATTATCTGGATGGTGACACACTGGCGGAGTTGGCAGCAAGCGACCGCCCGCCGGAGGAAAAACTGGGGATTTTTCTTGAGACGTTTATTTCAAAACTGAATGAAGGCAGCGGTTGGCATGGCCGGGTTTTTGCCCGGGAATTACTCTCTCCTTCGGTACAACTTGCCGATTTTGTTAATACTGAAGGTTTAGGGAAAATTCAGTCCGTACGCAAAATTGTCAGCGAAGCGGCGGGCATATCCCCGGATCATCCTGCATTACTGCCCTGCATGCTGAGCGTAGTTGCACCTTGCATGATGTTGATGGTGGCGGGCGATCGAATCCCAGGCCCAATACGTGAGATTGCGGCGATGCAGACGCAGACGCTGACGGAGCATTTTAAACGGTTTTCTCTTGCTGGCCTGAAGGCAACCAGAGAACACAACCAAAAGTGAGAGTTTGAGGGACGGGAATTCAGGGGGTGTCGAGAGTACCGCAGAAACGAAAACGCCACGGACTTCGACAGAAATCCATGGCGTTGAATTTGGCTCCTCTGACTGGACTCGAACCAGTGACATACGGATTAACAGTCCGCCGTTCTACCGACTGAACTACAGAGGAATCGTGTGAACGGGGCGAATAATAGCGATGCCTCCTGGCCTTGTAAAGCATGAAAATGCGTAAATGTTTTGTTTGCTGATGTATTGAGCAAATCGTCTTGTTTTCCAGCAGGTTAAGTGGAAGATAAATCCTACGGAGGCGAAAACGTTAACCCATCCTAAATCGCTCAGGTTTTATGATAGGAATGTGACATTGCCCATTGATTGGCAAGAAGCCGTTAGTGCCATCCAGAAACATATTAGTTTTAATAAAGCCGTTAAATCGGCTTTTAATTAGGATTTTTCTATATCAATTGCCAGCTTAATCCTAATTATTTTAAACGGACCGGGATTAATCAGCCAGTTGGCAAGAGGATATCTTCGGAATTAATGCCGGATCCTAAGATAAATCTAATAAGGTTGCGGTCTTTTAATATCGTTCCCCTCGGTTTATTTCGGAATAAATCACTGTTAATACCTTTTATCGTAAAATTTATATCCAATGCGAAGTCTTCTCGACTGTAATTCTCTTTAATGGATGCCTGGTTAAAAATTAAGCAATAAACTTATGTTACTTATTGATATTATTAATGTTATTAATTGGCGAGGTTATGATTTTTATTTTGTATTGGGAACAGACTGGCGCAGAGGTTCGAGGTGGCTACAGCAAGGGCCTTTTAATCGTTGGTGTCACATGGCGCTGTTTTAATGTGGCATTTCGGCAAGTTGGTGACCAGGATGGTTGCTGGATATAAAAAATATCAGTATTATTTTGCACTTCATAATCGTTGTATGCTGTTACGCCGGTGTTTGGCGCACGGACACTATTGCACTGTGGCGTTCAGGTATTGATATTGGCTGGGGTTGGGTTATCTATTCGTAAAATCAATATGAGATGGCGAATTATGTGATGACAGAAGGCACTCAACGGTCTTATTATAACTTTAGTGAATGTTTTCCAGTGGTCCAATGCCAGAGTGCCTCTTCCTTTATTAATAGCTGAAAAACGCACAGCATATTTATCAGGGTCATGCCCGATACTGTCTGTTTTGGACACATCGGTAACGGAATTTTTTTGAAAGGAACTTTCAATGATTAGCAACCAAAAGAACCTCTGTTTAGGCGCAATATTATGCAGTGGTTTGTTGCTGGCAGGTTGCCAGAATACAACAAAGACCACATCGCAAAATAATCCTCAGGTTACTTCTACCGTAGAAGCTCCCCCTCAGCAGATCAGTGTGGATCCCGCCCCCGTTCGTGAAGAGCCAAAAACCAACAAGATCGGCCTGTGTCAGAGCGAATTGGCTTCATTAAAGCAGATCAACCCAAAAGCCTACGCAGTCAAACAAGCCTACTTCAACCGTCTGGTTAATAATGCCTCCGTATATAGCGCCGTACGTGGCGATGTTAATGCGGCGACCAAAGATACTCTTGACGCATTGTACAAATTTAAAACCAACCAACTGTGTGCCGATATTGAACGTGAAGTCCTGCAAGGCCTGATCCGTAGAGGAGAAAGCGTGAAATGAAACGCAGGATATATTGCGGTGCCTTGCTGACGTTGGCGTTACCGCTGGGGGTACAGGCTGAAGAGATCAGCGCTTCTGAGGCCAATACGTTGAGCTCACTGGAGGCGATTACTCGCCAGGTGGACGAAGCCCCTGCGTTGTTGTTTTTAACGCCTTCGCAAATAGATACGGCAGAACCTGCGAAAAACAATAAAAAGCCGGCAAGCAAACCTAACGCGTTGGCAAAGTCGGCGGATGATGGCACCAGCGGGCGCATTCGCGAAATGAAAGCACTGCAGGCAACCATCAACCAGCTAAAGGCAAAAATCAGTGGGCAGGAGGCTGCCCTCGAGCAATTACGCCGTGCGCAACCCCAACAGCAAACGTCGTCCTCTGAAATTACCCGCTTGCAGCAGGCTATTAAACAAAGCCAGTTGGAGAACACGCAGTTGCAGCAGCAATTGGCGGCTCAAGCGAAGGAAAGCGAACAAAAGATGCAGCAGATGAAACTGTTGCAGCAAGATCAAAGAACCAACGGGCAATTGCAACAGCAGTTGGCAGTGCAGACCAAAGACAGCGAACAGAAAGCGCAACAGATCAAGCAATTACAGCAAACATTGCAACAAAATCAGCAAGCTATTGCCAAATTGCAGGACCAGTTGGCGGTCCAGACCAATGATAACGCACAGAAAACCCAACAAATGAAGCAGTTGCAGCAAAACCAGCAGGCGCTGGCGAAGTTGCAAGAGCAGTTGGCGGCGCAGACCAAAGACAGCGAACAGAAAGCCGCGCAGGTAAAACAACTGCAACAGGCCAGTGCCAAACTGCAGGAGCAGTTGACGGCGCAAACCAAGACCAATGAAGAAAAAGCGCAGCAGGTAAAGCAACTGCAGCAAGGCCAACAGGCACTGGCAAAATTGCAGGAGCAATTGGCGGCACAGACCCAAGACAGCGAGCAAAAGGCCCAGCAGGTTAAACAGTTGCAAGAGCAGTTAGCGCTCAGCAGCAAAGATTATGCTCAGCAATCTCAGCAGGTAAAGCAACTGCAGCAAGGCCAACAGGCATTGGCGAAATTGCAGGAGCAATTGGCGGCGCAGACCAAAGACAGTGAACAAAAAGCTGAGCAAGTGAAACAGTTGCAGCAAAGCAGTGCAAAACTGCAAGAGCAGTTGGCGGCGCAAGCCAAGAGCAATGAAGAGAAAGTGCAGCAGGTAGCGCAACTGCAACAAAATCAGCAGGCGGTCGCCAAGCTGCAAGAGCAATTGGCCACCCAGACCAAAGACAGCGAATACAAAACCAAACTGG
The DNA here is from genome assembly GCF_050632285.1 of Serratia sp. L9. NCBI lineage: Bacteria > Pseudomonadati > Pseudomonadota > Gammaproteobacteria > Enterobacterales > Yersiniaceae > Serratia > Serratia sp. L9. Next base: position 3,267,759 of record NZ_CP192591.1, read on the forward strand.
TTAAACAGTTACAAGAACAGTTGAATGCTAGTAATAAAGACAGCGCACAGAAAACCCAGCAAGCGTTGGCGAAGCTGCAAGAACAGCTGGCAGCACAGACCCAAGACAGCCAGCAGAAAGCCGAGCAGATTAAACAGCTACAGCAGGCTGGCACCAAACTGCAAGGGCAGTTGACGGCACAAACCAAGAACAATGAAGAAAAAGCGCAGCAGGTGAAACAACTGCAGCAGGGCCAGGAGGCACTGGCGAAACTACAAGAACAGCTGGCAACACAGACCCAAGACAGCCAGCAGAAAGCCGAGCAGATTAAACAGCTGCAGCAGACTGGCACCAAACTGCAAGAGCAGTTGACGGCACAAACCAAGAACAATGAAGAAAAAGCGCAGCAGGTGAAACAACTGCAGCAGGGCCAGGAGGCAATGGCGAAGCTGCAAGAACAGCTGGCAGCGCAGACCCAAGACAGCCAGCAGAAAGCCGAGCAGATTAAACAGCTGCAGCAGGCTAGCACCAAACTGCAAGAACAGTTGACGGCACAAACCAAGAACAATGAAGAAAAAGCGCAGCAGGTAGCACAATTACAGCAAAACCAGCAGACGGTCGCCAAGCTGCAAGAGCAACTGACGGCACAGACTAAAGACAGCGAGCAAAAAGCCCAGCAGGTTAAACAGCTGCAGGAACAATTGGCGCTTAATAGCAAAGATTACGCCCAGCAATCTCAGCAGGTGAAGCAACTGCAGCAAAACCAGCAGACGGTCGCCAAGCTGCAAGAGCAACTGACGGCACAGACTAAAGACAGCGAGCAGAAAGCCCAGCAGGTTAAACAACTGCAGGAACAATTGGCCGCTCAGACCAAAAATAGCGACCAGAATCTGCAACAAGTGCAGCAAAACCAGCAGGCACTGGCGAAACTGCAAGAGCAACTGACGGCACAGACTAAAGACAGCGAGCAGAAAGCCCAGCAGGTTAAGCAACTGCAGGAACAATTGGCGCTTAATAGCAAAGATTACGCCCAGCAATCTCTGCAGGTGAAGCAACTGCAGCAAAACCAGCAGACGGTCGCCAAGCTGCAAGAGCAACTGACGGCACAGACTAAAGACAGCGAGCAGAAAGCCCAGCAGGTTAAACAACTGCAGGAACAATTGGCCGCTCAGACCAAAAATAGCGACCAGAATCTGCAACAAGTGCAGCAAAACCAGCAGGCACTGGCGAAACTGCAAGAGCAACTGACGGCACAGACTAAAGACAGCGAGCAGAAAGCCCAGCAGGTTAAGCAACTGCAGGAACAATTGGCGCTTAATAGCAAAGATTACGCCCAGCAATCTCTGCAGGTGAAGCAACTGCAGCAAAACCAGCAGACGGTCGCCAAGCTGCAAGAGCAACTGACGGCACAGACTAAAGACAGCGAGCAGAAAGCCCAGCAGGTTAAGCAACTGCAGGAACAATTGGCGCTTAATAGCAAAGATTACGCCCAGCAATCTCAGCAGGTGAAGCAACTGCAGCAAAACCAGCAGACGGTCGCCAAGCTGCAAGAACAGTTGACGGCGCAGACTAAAGACAGCGAGCAGAAAGCCCAGCAGGTTAAGCAGTTGCAGGAACAGTTGGCGCTTAATAGCAAAGATTACGCCCAGCAATCTCAGCAGGTGAAGCAACTGCAGCAAAATCAGCAGGCGGTCGCCAAGCTGCAAGAACAGTTGACGGCGCAGACCAAAGACAGCGAGCAGAAAGCCCAACAGGTTAAACAACTGCAGGAGCAGTTGACCGCTCAGACCAAAAATAGCGACCAGAATCTGCAACAAGTGCAGCAAAACCAGCAGGCACTGGCGAAACTGCAAGAGCAACTGACGGCACAGACTAAAGACAGCGAGCAGAAAGCCCAGCAGGTCAAGCAACTGCAGGAGCAATTGGCGCTTAATAGCAAAGATTACGCCCAGCAATCTCAGCAGGTGAAGCAACTGCAGCAAAACCAGCAGACGGTCGCCAAGCTGCAAGATCAGTTGGCAGTACAGGCCAAGGACAGCGAGCAGAAAGCGCTACAGATGGTGCAACTGCAACAAGCTAGCGCCAAACTGCAAGAGCAACTGGCGGCGCAGACCAAAGCCAGTGAACAGAAAGTGCAACAGATCGCGCAATTGCAACAAACGCAACAGGCTGGCCAGCAGGGTAACACCAAGCTGCAGGAGCAACTGGCGGCGCAGGCCAAAGACAGTGAGCAGAAAGCGCAGTTGATCGCCCAGTTGCAGAAAACCCAGCAGACGGGCCAGCAGGAAAGCACCAAGCTGCAGGAGCAACTGGCGGCGCAGGCCAAAGACAGTGAGCAGAAAGCGCAGTTGATCGCCCAGTTGCAGAAAACCCAGCAGACGGGCCAGCAGGAAAGCACCAAGCTGCAAGAGCAACTGGCGGCGCAGGCCAAAGACAGTGAGCAGAAAGCGCAGTTGATCGCTCAGTTGCAGAAAACCCAGCAGACGGGCCAGCAGGAAAGCGCCAAGCTGCAGGAGCAACTGGCGGCGCAGGCCAAAGACAGTGAGCAGAAAGCGCAGTTGATCGCTCAGTTGCAGAAAACCCAGCAGACGGGCCAGCAGGAAAGCACCAAACTGCAGGAGCAACTGGCGGCGCAGATCAAAGACAGTGAGCAGAAAGCGCAGCAGATTGCCCAGTTGCAACAGGCCCAGCAAGAGAGTGCCAAACTGCAAGAGTTGTTGACTGCGCAGACTAAAGAGAACGAGCAGAAGACGCTGGATCTCAAACAACTGCAGCAAAAACTGACGGATGCGGAGAAACAACAAACTGCGAATGTAGCGGCGATAAAAGATCCTAAAACCGAACAGGAAAAACGCGATTACGCGATTGGTACTTCCTTGGGCAATGACATCCTGAGTTTACTTAACAGTAAAAAATCTCAGGGTGTGGATGTGAACCGCCAATTGGCGTTGGCAGGTGTTGCTGATGTGATCAACGGCCAGACTAAAATGGCCAAAGAGCAGATTGCCAAAGCGCTGTATGAAAGTGAGCTGGAGCTGAATAACCAGCATAAAAAGGCTAAGGGACAGAACGAGAAGAAAGGCACTCAGTATATCGACAAGTTTAAAAAACAGCCGCGTGTAGTCAAGTCTGCGCAGGGTTTCTATTACCGTGTCGATTATGCGGGTGACAGTGCGATTGCCGAGGGCGACACTGTGGCCGTCGTGGTGAAAGAAAGCCTGACGGATGGCAAAGTGATCAAGGATATGGATCTGGCTGGCACCTCGATTTCACAACCTCTGAGCGCTTACCCGCCACTGTTCCGCGAAGCCCTTGGCAAGTTGAAAAACCACGGCAGCATGACATTAGTGGTTCCGCCAGAATTGGCCTATGGCGATAAAGGGATGGTTCCGGATATCCCGCCGGGTGCCACTATGGTCTATAACGTACGGATCCTGGATGTAATACCGGCCTCCGGTCAGTAAGCCAGCGAGTGGAAACAACCCCGCCAGTATTTTGGCGGGGTTTTTGCTTTTTTAAATCAGCGGAATGGCGGTTCGTTGAAGGTACGAAGTTTGCGTGAATGCAGATGTTCGCCTTCGGCCCGCAGTAAATCTATGGCGCAAATGCCGATCTGCAGATGTTCGGAGATAGCCCCTTCGTAGAAGCGGTTTGCCTGGCCTGGCAGCTTTATCTCGCCATGCAGCGGTTTATCCGATACGCATAGCAGCGTGCCATAAGGCACACGGAAGCGATAACCCTGGGCGGCAATGGTGGCGCTTTCCATATCAACGGCTACGGCCCGGCTAAGATTAAAACGCAGCGCGGAGGCTGAATAGCGTAATTCCCAGTTACGATCGTCGGTAGTCACTACCGTGCCGGTGCGTAACCGTTGCTTTACCGCCTCACCGGGCATACCGCTGACCATTTTGGTGGCGTCATACAGCGCACGTTGTACTTCTGCGATGCTCGGGATTGGAATATCCGGCGGCAGTACCGAGTCCAATACGTGGTCATCACGCAGATACGCATGGGCCAGCACATAATCCCCGATCGACTGGCTTTCCCGCAGGCCACCGCAATGGCCAATCATCAACCAGGCATGAGGGCGTAGCACCGCCAGATGATCGCAGATGGTTTTGGCGTTTGAAGGACCGACACCGATATTGACCAAGGTGATCCCCTGGCCATCGTTGGCAATCAGGTGATAAGCCGGCATCTGGTGATTTTTCCAGGCCAGATCGGACACGGTCTGTTCTGGGTTGGCCGTTTCGGCGGTGACGTAATGGCCCCCGCGCAGGACAGTGCAATATAGGGGCTGGCAGGATCGGCGATCTGGCTACAGGCCCAACGAACGAATTCGTCCACGTAGCGGGTGTAATTGGTGAAGAGTACAAAATGCTGGAAATGCTCCACTGGCGTACCGGTGTAGTGTCTCAGGCGGGCCAACGAAAAGTCTGTACGCAGCGCATCAAAATGGGAAAGTGGGAAATGATTGGCAAAAGGGAACAGGCCATCTGCGGTTTCATCGCCAATCTGCGCCAATTCGGTGGTAGGGAAGTGTTTGGTTAACCCGGCACTCATGGTTCTGTCCAATGCCAGACCGTCGATCACGTAGGGGAACGGGATCTCCTGCTGTGAGGGAACCACTTCAATAACGGCGTCATATTCGTTTTCCAGCAGCGCTAATTGCTCTGCCAGATAAGGGCGGAACAGCTGTGGCCTGGTAATGGTTGTTGTGTAATTACCTGGCCTGGTAAAGCGGCCATAAGCACGAGCTTTAGTGGGGTTAGGTTGGTCGCCTTTCCAGCGGACACGCAGTTCCGGGTAGGAAAATAGCCCCTGCACGCGGGCCTGCGCCTCAGGCAGCGTGCCATGAGTGATAAATTCCTTGATGGCTTCACGCAATGTGGCTACTGAGGCGTCATACAATACTTCAAGTCTATCGAGGGCCTGTAAGGCAGTTAGCGGCGTTGTCATTGGTTTTCCTTGGTACTTGCGATACCTCAGCATAGCGTAAAGCCAAGGGGGAATGTACATACTCGTTGCCTTTCCAACTGGGCGACCAGCGTACAATTTCAAATCCATAGGTAAGCTTTACCTCCCGACGCCGGGTGTTTCCCCTGGCGGGGGTATTTAAGAAAGATCCTGTTGTGCTGAAATATTGAACGCATTAAGGCTAAGGATGAATGATTAGTAAATGGCAATAACCGTTGGCGAAATATTAATGAATCACCTGTATTCGAGATTAAAATAAGCGCGAATATATATTGTTAATTAATTCAATGCATTCATGTTGATTATTTTTCAAAAGAAAACCACTTTCATGGTGAATGGTTTGTGGTGATTTAACCCGCGATAAGTCACTAATTTCTTGATACAGATCGCTTTATTGTAAAAAGGATATCTCAGTCAAATCGTGCCCAGTTGAGGGGATAGGTGTTGAAGGTTCATCGGCTATTTGCTTATATATCGCACTTTTCCGTTGTTTTATTCAGAATATTCTCAGTAAATAATCTATCTTTACAAGTAACGAATTCACCTAGTTAATATTTGGGAAAGAAAATGATATTGACATAAGAATCCCCTTAAGATTAACTTATGCATTGCAGTGACTTAGAACAAAGTCACACCTACTAACCTTATTCGTAAATATATTTTATGTTTCTTTGTGTATTCATTCCTTAAGTGAATGAATTTCCCTGCGCTTACGCTGCTAATACATCACAGCGTCAGTTTGACGTTTTTGTCAGGCAAGGATTGCCGTTGTGCTACACCTGAACAACCGCAGTCCTTTCTTAATCGCTCAGTTAATAAGGATTGTTATGGCCTCCTCCAGCTACCAAAATGAGATACCGCGTGCGCGCGTTAATATCAAACTAGACCTCCACACCGGTGGCGCCCAGAAAAAGTTGAACTACCTCTCAAATTAATGGTGATGGATGACTACAGTAACGGGAAAGAGCACCGCTCACTGTCAGAACGCGAAAAAATATCCGTCAACAAAAACAACTTCAACAGCGTCCTCGCAGAATTCAGTCCGTCCGTCAGGTTGGTAGTGGAAAACACGCTGGCCGGAGATAACAGCGAAGAAAACATCGCGCTCACCTTCAAAGACATGAAGGACTTTGAGCCAGAGCAGGTAGCACGCAATATCCCGCAACTCCGAGCATTGCTTTCCATGCGCAATCTGCTGCGCGATCTCAAATCAAACCTTCTCGACAACGTGACATTCCGCAAAGAGCTGGAAACCATTCTCAAAGATGACTCTTTAAGCGCCGAGCTGCGCACTGAACTGGCCGCGCTTGCCCCGAAAGAAGCGTAAACCCTGAGCTGGACTTAACACGCGAGAACATTCTGATGTCTGTAAATAACGAAATCACCCAGGAAAACCAGACGACCGTGCTGGAACAGCCGCAGGAAGGCAGTGTTTACGCCTCTCTGTTTGAAAAAATCAATTTAACGCCGGTGGTTGCGCTCGGCGATCTGGATGCTTACAAGGATAACACCGCCCTGTCTGAAACCACGGCTGATGAACGCGTTACTGCTGCTGTTCGGGTGTTTCTGGAGCGTCTGAAGCAGTCTGGCCAAAAAGTAGAACGCCTGGACAAGAACCTGCTGGATCACCATATTGCCGATCTTGATCAGATGATCAGCCGCCAACTTGACGTGGTAATGCACCATCCAGAGTTTCAGAAAGTGGAATCGTCCTGGCGTGGTCTCAAGCAATTGGTCGACGGCACCGATTTCCGCCAGAACGTGAAGATTGAAGTGCTGGATATTTCCAAAGCCGACCTGCGCCAGGATTTCGAAGACTCACCAGAAATCATTCAGAGCGGTATGTACCGCCATGCCTATATTCAAGAGTATGACACCCCAGGCGGCGAACCGATCGGCGCGGTGATCTCTAACTATGAATTTGACGCCGGGGCGCAGGACATTGCTCTGCTGCGTAACATCTCCAAGGTGTCGGCTTCTGCACATATGCCGTTTATTGGCTCCGTTGGTCCAGCCTTCTTTGGCAAATCGAGCATGGAAGAAGTGGCCGCCATCAAAGATATCGGCAATTACTTCGACCGTGCCGAGTACATCAAGTGGAAATCATTCCGCGATACCGACGATGCCCGTTACATCGGCCTGACCATGCCGCGCGTGTTGGGGCGTTTGCCTTACGGCCCGGACACCGTACCAGTGCGCAGTTTCAACTATGTTGAAGAAGTCAAAGGCCCGGACCACGAGAAATACCTGTGGACCAATGCTTCATTTGCCTTTGCCACCAACATGGTGAAAAGCTTTATCAAGAACGGGTGGTGTGTCCAGATCCGTGGGCCACAGGCTGGTGGCGCGGTGAGCGATTTGCCGATCCACCTGTATGACCTGGGCACCGGGAATCAGGTGAAGATCCCATCAGAAGTGATGATCCCTGAAACCCGCGAGTTCGAGTTTGCCAACCTGGGCTTTATCCCGTTGTCGTATTACAAGAACCGTGATTACGCCTGCTTCTTCTCCGCCAACTCTACGCAGAAACCTGCGTTGTACGATACCGCAGATGCCACGGCCAATAGCCGTATCAACTCGCGCCTGCCGTACATTTTCCTGCTGTCGCGCATTGCCCATTACCTGAAGCTTATCCAGCGTGAAAATATCGGCACCACCAAAGATCGCCGTCTGCTGGAGCTGGAGCTGAACAACTGGGTGCGCGGATTGGTGACAGAGATGACCGATCCGGGTGACGATCTGCAAGCCTCCCACCCGCTGCGTGATGCCAAAGTTGAAGTAGAAGACATTGAAGACAACCCAGGTTTCTTCCGCGTGAAGCTGTATGCCGTGCCGCACTTCCAGGTGGAAGGGTTGGACGTCAATCTGTCTCTGGTTTCCCAGATGCCAAAAGCGAAAGCGTAATACGCCGGGGTTGTGATGAAGATTTACCGTCCATTATGGACTGAAGGGGCCTTTTTGGCCCCCCAACAGTTCCAGCAGCAAGCGAATTGGGAGGCTTATCTCAATGACTGCGTGGCACGTCTGGCCCTGGCTTACCCTTGGGGGGTTTTGAAAGCCGAGTTTGATGAAGGGGCACTGGCGGTATCGCGCCTCAATGCGCAGCATCTGGTGATTCGTTTTCCTGACGGTACGCTGATGGATTCACAAGTGTCTGACCATCTTCCCCCGGCACTGGATACGTCACTGCTCCGTGAGCGTGACTCCGCGACGGTGTTGCTGGCATTGCCATTGCTGCATGCTAACGGTGGCAATGTGGCAAGCAACGGTCACAGCGAACGTCCGCAGCGTTATCGCCAGGAATGGGCTTCGGTGCAGGATCTGTTAGGGGAAGACAGCACGGATATGGCGGTGATGCGCTATGCGGCCTCACTGCGCTATGAACATGAAGAAAATAACGAATATCTGACTTGTCCGGTTGCTCGCCTGATCCGTAACGGACAAGGGCAGTGGAGCCTGGACGCGACCTTTGTTCCTCCTTTGCTGGCCTTCTCAGCCAGCCCTTCTCTCCAGGCACAATTATTACAGCTAACCCGCCAGCTAAAGGCTAAACGCCAGCGTCTGATGGGGATGCGCCGCGAAAGCAATCAACGCATGGCGGATTTCGCCGTGGCGGACGTTTCGTTGTTCTGGCTGCTCAATGCGCTGAACAGCCATGAGCCAGTGCTCAATGCGCTGATGGCCCAACCGCAGTTGCCTCCAGAACTGATCTATCGCGAACTGGCCCGTCTGGCAGGCAGTTTGCTGACCTTCTCACTGGAGCATGATACGGACGCGATCCCGGTGTATCAACACGCAGCACCCGAGCAGGTGTTTCCGCCACTGTTTGCTCTGTTGAGTGAACTGCTGGAAGCCAGCCTGCCTTCACGGGTATTGGCGATCGAACTGGTGCGTGAAGGTAACTTCTGGAAAGGCGCATTGCATGATGCCCGTCTGCGTGAAGAGGCCGATCTTTACCTCTCGGTGCGTTCAACGTTGCCAGCCCATCAGTTGCAGTCGCAATTCCCACTGTTATGCAAAGCAGGTAGCCCGGATGATGTGGCCGACATCGTCAATGTGGCGCTCAACGGTGTGCCATTGAAGCCGTTGAGCCACGTGCCAGCGGCCATTCCGATGCGGTTGGAAAACCAGTATTTCGCGTTGGAACTGACTCACCCGGCCGCTGTGGCCATGTTGGCTGCGGGCAGTTGTGCGTTCTATGTGCCGGGGATCCTGGGTGACATCCAGTTGGAACTGTTTGCGGTGCTGCGCTCATGACCCCAACGCTACCTGACGTATCAATTGCCGTGGACGATATTTTCCATGACACCTGGCTGATGGTGTGCCAACTGCGTAACGGGGTGCCAGCGCAGGACGGTCAGGCGCTGTATCGGAAGGCTTGTGCACAGATAGATGCGGCAAGGCAGGCCCTGGAAGCTGCGGGCATTGCCGCATCAGCAGTGGAACATATGCTTTATGCCCAATGCGCTTTGTTGGATGAAACCGTGATGGGGCGCCAGGCGCAAGATTCTGGCTACAGTGAATGGCTGAAGTCACCGTTACAGGCCCGATATTTCAACACGCTGTCAGCCGGGGAACTGCTGTGGGAGCGTATTCGCACCGTGCTGCACGATCCGGCTCCCGATAGGGCGGTTTTAACCTGTTTTCATCGCGTATTACTGCTTGGGTTCAGCGGGCGTTACCGCGAGGACGGGAATCAACGGCGGGAAGACGTTCTGGTGGCCTTGGCTCGCCAGGTTCCCGCGTTCACTCTTCCGGTGAAGGATGCCTTGGTTATCCGCCCGCCAGCACGCCGCTACCGTTCAGGCCGCCGCACGCTTTGGTGGCGCTGGCTGGCCCTGGTCGTGGTGCTGGCAGGTTTATGGTGGGGACTGGATACCGCCTTGCAGCAACTCGTCCATCAGAGACTGCCATAAGGATACAGGATGAGTGTGGCATTGAAGCGGGTCTTATGGTGCTGGGGTGGGGGGCTGTGCCTGATGGTTGTCTGGGGTTTTTACCCCTGAGCCTCACAGGCCGTTGGGGAATAACGCTACTGGTTATTCTGCTGGTGGCCGCAGTCTGCGGGTGGTTGACCCGTTCGGCACATGCTCTCAATGCCAAGATTGAGTTGGCGACGACGCCGGTACTACCGCCAGAAGGGTTTGATGGCGTGTTGGTGCTGGTTTGTGGTGATGGCGCGCCGTTGTTATTTGATGCCAGTGAACGGCGCGAGGTCCGCCAGGGTTGGTATCTAGCGGCCCCGACACCAGAACGGTTTTTACACACGGTGCAATGGATTGCTGCTCATCACCCCATCTGGTTACCACAGATTGTAGTGATGTTAAGCGTGGTGCCTGAACGGCATACCGATGAAGCTCAGTTGCGTGGCGATCTGTATCAATGGCGGGTGGCGGTTAATCAGTGCCGTTCATGGTTGCCGGGTGAACCGCTCGTGATCCTGTGCGGCTATTTGAGCCCGTTGGTTACTACCCGCGCCGCGCAGGCTCCGCTTTGGTTTGCCGAGGTGGGTGATGCCGCCGGGGTCTCGGTCTGGGGTGTGGATAGCAGCGTGATGCCTTACCCGCGTTGGGCGCAGGAGTTTGCAGGTAAAACGCGGTCCGAGCGGTTTATGCAGGGCATCGCGGTTGAAAGCTTTATGAACTGGCTGGCGGCAGTGGTGATGGATGAATGGCAGTGCTCCAAAACGGCGCTGCCGGTTTTACCGGTTAGCCTGTGGGCGGTGAACTTTACCGCGTTGATGGGAAAGGAAAATAACCTGTGGCAGCAATATCTGCGTGAACAAACGACGCTCAGCGCACCGTTAATCACCGAGCCAGCTCCATTGCCTTTTCCCGACTCTTTTTACCCTTGCTGCCACATCGTCAGGGGCTGACACCGTTACAGCGCTTTGTGTGTCGGGGGGATTGGTGTTTGCCGGGTTCTTTGCCCTGGCGCTGTTGTTGAGCTTTATCAATAACCATCGGCTGATAGACAACGTAGGAGACGATCTGGCCCGCTACCGCTCGTTAAGTGGCACGCCACCAGAGCCCAAATTGCTTGCTCAGCAGCGGTTGCGTGAGGATGAGCAGCGACTGGCACGCTTTCAACGCCAGGGGGAGCCATTGGCGCTTGGATTGGGGCTGTATCAGGGCATGGCGCTTTACCCGGTGGTCCAGGCGGCAATAGGTGACTGGGTTCCCGCAGTGGCCCCGGTAGCGCAGCCATTACCCAACGTGGTGGTGCAGGCGGCACCAGAAACCGTGCGGCTGGACAGCCTTTCGCTGTTTGATACCGGCAAGTATCAATTGAAAGCCACCTCCACCAAAGTGCTGGTGAACGCGTTGATGAACATTAAAGCCAAGCCCGGCTGGCTGATCGTGGTGGCTGGGCATACCGATATCACCGGGGACGAGCAGGCCAATCAAAGCTTGTCCCTTAAACGGGCGGAGGCAGTTCGCGACTGGATGTTACAGACCAGCGATATTTCCCCCACCTGCTTTGCGGTGCAGGGGCTAGGGGCAACCCGGCCAATCGCCTCCAATGATAGCGAACAAGGGCGAGCAGCAAACCGAAGAGTAGAGATCAGTCTGGTACCGCAGGCCAATGCCTGCCAAGGGCCAGGCAGTGTAATGCCGCCGGAACGACCAAGCGGCTTCGAAAACCAAGGAGAGTAATTATGGCAATTCCAGTCTATTTGTGGCTGAAGGACGACGGCGGTGCGGACATTAAAGGTTCAGTGGACGTGCAAAGTCGCGAAGGGAGCATCGAAGTGGTGGCGCAGGATCATAGCCTGTATATCCCGACTGACAATAACACTGGCAAGCTGACCGGCACGCGTATTCACACTCCTTTCATCTTTACCAAGGAAATCGATGCGTCCAGCCCTTATCTGTACAAAGCGGTTACCACCGGTCAGACGTTGAAAACGGCTGAGTTCAAATGGTATCGCATTGATGATGCAGGCCAGGAAGTTGAGTATTTCAATACCAAACTGGACAACGTGAAGGTAGTGAAAGTGGCTCCCAAGATGCACGACATCAAGGATCCGGGTAAAGAGAAGCACAATCATCTGGAACTGGTGGAACTGCGCTACGAAAAAATCACGTGGACCTATAAAGACGGCAATATCATTCATTCCGACAGCTGGAACGAACGCGCCACGGCGTGAATATGTGGCAGGCGGCCATGTCGCCTGTCTTTCCGTTGTTTTTCCCTAGCGTCTGTTGCAGGCATTAGGCAAAGACAACGTAATTTTATCAGATAACCTTATGGGCCTCGGTTAACGGCTATGGGCGGTAGCGTGCTCAAACGTTCTGAGATAAAGGGGAAAGGAACTATGGAAAATCAGTCAGCTATTCTATTACGCCGCTTAAACTCTTATTGTGCGCAGGCTCTTGAGGCTGCGGCAACGTTGTGCCAAACCCGTGCCCACGCAGAAATTACCATTGAGCATTGGCTGTTAAAGTTACTGGAACTTGGGGAAGGGGACATCACCGTCCTGGCCCGGCGTTACGATTGGAATATGGATGGGGTATGGCAATCGCTGTTGGCGACGCTGGACAGCCTGCCACGCTCGGTTCGTAGCCGCCCGCATCTTTCTGTGGCACTGATGAACCTGATGAAGCAGGCATGGTTGAAGGCTTCACTGGATGAAGATGCCCAGCAGATCCGCAGCGTACATCTGCTCGCCTCGCTGATGGCCAAACCGGCCCAGTTGGCCACCGACGGCCTATGGCCGCTGTTGAGCCTGAGCCCGGCACAGTTGCAGCGCCTGCGTCCTTTGCTGGATGCACAATCTGATGAACGCCCTGAGTTGCAGCAACAGGCGGAACTGGGCCGTCATCCGGCAGTATTGCCCTCACAAGAGTTTGAGAGTGACCCTGTGACCAGCCCTTTACAGATAACACAACCTCCAAACGAAGCTCTGCTGGCGGTGTTAGACCGCTTTACTCAGGACGTGACGGCCAAAGCGAGAGAGCAGCTTATCGATCCGGTTTTTGGCAGGGATAATGAAATCCGTCAGATCGTGGATATTCTTTCCCGTCGCCGCAAGAATAACCCGATCCTGGTGGGGGAGCCGGGCGTGGGTAAAACTGCGCTGGTGGAAGGGCTTGCCTTGCGCATCGCCGAAGGTAATGTGCCAGACAGCCTGAAAAAGGTCAGCGTTCGCACCCTGGATCTTGGGCTGCTGCAGGCGGGGGCCGGTGTTAAGGGGAGTTCGAACAGCGCCTCAAGAGCGTGATCGCGGCGGTGCAGCAATCCCCGGAACCCGTCCTGATGTTCATTGACGAAGCACACACCATAATCGGTGCCGGTAATCAGGCCGGTGGCACCGATGCCGCCAACCTGCTCAAACCGGCATTGGCTCGTGGTGAGCTACGCACGATTGCCGCCACCAGCTGGTCGGAATATAAACAGTATTTTGAGCGTGACGCTGCCCTGGAACGCCGCTTCCAGATGGTGAAGGTGGAAGAGCCCGACGATGAGAAAGCCTTCCTGATGCTGCGGGGTCTGAAAGAACGCTATGCCAAACATCACGGTGTGCATATTACCGATGAAGCGGTGAAAGCGGCGGTAATCCTTTCCCGCCGCTATCTGACGGGCCGCCAGCTACCCGACAAGGCGATCGACCTGCTCGACACTGCCAGCGCCCGGGTGCGTATGAGCCTGGATACCAAGCCTGCACAGCTGATGCAGGTCAGTTCTGAACTGCTGGCGCTGGATATGGAACAGCAGGCGATTGAACAGGATATGGTGCTGAGTTCCGATATCGATCCCGCTCGCCTGGCAGATATTACCGACTGGCGCGACGTGTTGCGTAAACAGCAAAATGAGTTGGAAAAGCAGTATCTGCAAGAAAAGGCCTTAACCCAACAGTTGCTGGAATTGCGTAAAGATCTCAGCCGTGCGGACGAGCGGGCCGAACTGCAGCAGCAACTCAATGAACTGCAGAATAACATCCGCCTGCTTTCGCTGGATGTTGATGCCCGCACCGTGGCCACGGTCGTCGCAGATTGGACCGGCGTGCCGCTGGGCAGCCTGTTGAAGGACGAGCAAACCAGCTTGCTGCAGTTGGAGAATAACCTTGGCAAACGCATTGTCGGCCAAGAGACGGCTTTACAGTGTTTAGCCCAACGGCTGCGTGCCTCTAAAACCGGATTAACGGCGGAGACTGGCCCACTGGGCGTCTTCCTGCTGGTGGGGCCGAGCGGGGTGGGGAAAACCGAAACCGCGCTGGCGCTGGCAGACTGCCTGTTTGGCGGTGAAAAATCACTGCTCACCATCAACTTGTCTGAGTACCAGGAGGCACATACCGTTTCTCAACTGAAAGGTTCACCGCCGGGGTACGTCGGATACGGCCAGGGTGGCGTGCTCACCGAAGCGGTGCGCAAACGCCCATACAGCGTGGTGCTGCTCGATGAAGTGGAAAAGGCTCACCGCGACGTGCTGAGCATGTTCTATCAGGTGTTTGACCGTGGCTTTATGCGTGACGGCGAAGGGCGCGAGATCGATTTTCGTAATACCGTGATCCTGATGACCGCCAATCTGGGTAGCGACCATCTGTTGCAACGGCTGGAAAAGCAACCTGATGCCCCGGATGCAAGCCTGCAGGAAGTGTTGCGGCCAATCCTGCGCGATCACTTCCAACCGGCATTGCTGGCACGTTTCCAGACGGTGGTTTATCGCCCGCTGGCGGCCCCGGCACTGCGCAGCATTGTGAAGATCAAACTGGAGCAGGTCGCTCAGCGCCTGCAGCGCCATTATGGGCTGGAATGCACCATTGAAGAGAGCCTGTACGATACGCTGGTGGATGCTTGCCTGCTGCCAGACAGCGGTGCGCGCAATATCGACAGCTTGCTGAACCAACAGATCCTGCCGGTGCTGAGCCAGCAACTGTTGCAACAGCAGGAACAGCAAAAGCCGAAAATGAAGCACCTGCTGTTGGGTTACAGCAATGAAGAAGGGATCACTCTGGAGTTTCGGGCAACGGATGACGAGGTACGCTGATGAGCAATTTGACGACGCTGAATAACCTGGCAGAAAACCTGATGTCCGGCCTCAATCGCTATCGGTTGGAGGTTCAGGGCTGTGATGCGGCGCTGGATGTTGAGTCTTTTACTGCCCGTGAACAGCTCAGCGACGTCTATCGGTACCAAATCAAGTACACCAGTGCTACCAAGGATATTGCGCCGCAGCAGATGTTGCGCAAGGGTGCCACACTGACTATGCAGACGCTGGGTGAGCATGTGTTCGGCCTGGCGACGCCACCGCAGGTACAAAAGGTCGTGCATGGCATCGTCACTGGTTTTCAGCGTCTTTCCGGTTCGGTGGATGAGGCGCTCTATCAGATAACCCTGGAACCTTTCTTCACGCTGTTGGGTAACCAGAAGCGTTCCTGGCGTTTCTTCCTCAATCTGTCAGTGCCGGAAATTGTCGAGCAGATCCTGCGTGAACATAATTTCAAAGGCTGGGAGTTTGAGTTCCGCCTGAAACAGACCTATCCGAAACGGGCGCAGGTCAATCAGGCTAATGAAAGCGATCGGGCGTTTATCGAACGCCTGTTGGCGGAAGTCGGGATTTTCTACACCTTCACGCTGCATCCAGATACGCAAACCGAAATCCTGCTGTTTGGCGATCGGCAAAGCTTTTACCAATTTGGTAAAACGCTGCCGTTGCGTAACCCTTCGGGCATGAGCGACAACGCCGCCGAAGCGGTTTGGGGGCTGAGCCTGCGCCACCAGGTGGTAGAAAAGTCGGTGCTGGCCAAAGATTATAACTATCGCGAAGCGCATAACCCGCTGCTTTCCGCTACCGCAGATATGACCAGGGGCGAAGGGGAAGAAACAACCTACGGGGATGTATACCACTATCAGCCACGCCACCTGAGTACGGGCGACAAGATCACCCCTGCAAGCGAAACTGCCAATTTTTGGGCCCGGTTGGAACACGAGCGCTATCTGCTGCAGCAGACCCGGCTGCGCGGCTATAGCAGCGATGTCACGCTGGCGCCGGGCCAGGTGCTGACCATTCAGGATGCGGTGCTGGCTTCTTCGCTGCCTGCCGTATTTCAACAACCGGTGCTGATCACCGCCGTGCGTTTCAGCGCCAGCCGCAGCAGCGCTTTGCAGGTGCGCTTTACCGCCATTCCTTACAGCGAAACGCTGTGCTACCGCCCGGCGCTAAAAGCGCGCCCGGTAATAGCAGGCAGCTTGATGGCCCGCATCAGCAGCCCGAAAGATAACGATATTTATGCCCATCAGGACAAAGATGGCCTGTACTGGGTGAAGTTTGACGCCGATCTGGATGAAAAACCGCTGGGTTATGAAAGCATGCCTGTGCGGTTGGCAAAACCCTACGGCGGCGATACCTACGGTATTCACTTCCCGCTGATACAGGGCACTGAAGTCGCGATCGCCTTTCACGAAGGTGACCCGGACCGGCCTTATATCGCCCATGCGATGCATGATTCACGCCATCCGGATCACGTGACCGAGCGCAATAACACCCGCAACGTGATCCGCACGCCCGCCAATAACAAACTGCGGATGGAGGACAAGCGGGGTGAGGAACATATCAAGCTAAGCACCGAGTATGGGGGCAAGAGCCAGCTTAGTTTGGGGCATATTGTTAATGCCAGCCGTAAAATGCGTGGCGAAGGTTTTGAAGTTCGCACCGACAGTTGGGGGGCGATAAGGGCGGGGAAAGGGATCTTTATCAGCGCTGACCAACAGGCGACGGCTAATGGGCAAGTGTTGGAAATGGACAGTGCGATCAGTCTGGTGAAAGGCGCAACAAACCAGGTGACCGAGTGGGGTTCCATTACTCAAAGCCATCATAATCTGCAGCCGGATGCCCAGAGCCTGAAAGACTACCTGACCAGTGCGGATAAGCTGCAGGCCCCGGCCATATTACTTAATGCGCCAAAAGGCGTGGGGGTGGTCAGCCCGGATGTGGTGATGTTGCAGAGTGGCAAGGCACTGTATGCGCAAAGTATGGGGGAAATTCATATTGCCAGCACCCAGCGTATTGGCATCAATGCCAGCAAAACCATCTCTATGTTGGCGCAAAATGAAGGTGTTCGGCTGGTTTCTGGTAAAGGGCCTTTCGAATTGGAATCCCATGGTGATGTCCTTGCCGCCACCGCCTTGAAAGACATTACTATCCAGTCAACGCAGGGCCATTTGCAATTGACCGCAAAAAACGGCATCACCCTGGCTTGTGGTGGTGCCTATATCCGTATGTCGCCAGACGGGCAAATTGAAATCCATGGCCCGAACCTGCTCAGCCTGAAAGGCAATCATGAGTTGCAAGGTCCAGCCAGCCAGGACTTCCCGCTGCCTGAATTACCGCAATCGGTGTGTAAAGAGTGTTTGAAAAAAGCGCAGGCAAATGCCGTGGGATTTGTTGCCCGATGATAAGAAATGGAAATCAGCGTGGAAAATAGAACAAAGGCGGGGATCCAACATTGGATCAACCAGATTGAACGCACATGTGCAACAACCCACATCAGCAACATTAATCTGGTGCTTGACCAAGCGGGAAATACCCCCGCAATAATACAGGAGTTGAAACGTTTCCAGCCCGCTATTTCCTGGTGTTCATTGTTGGAAAATGAACCCGAGAATGCGTTTCTTGAAGATGCGCCGCTTTTCATCCAGATCCAAATGAATATCTGGCAGCATAAAGAGTGGTTCCATGCGCTTTTGCGCCAATTCAGTGAACCCTCCAGAGTGTTATTGCTTTTCTCCCCCTATAGTTTTGAGCATCTGGCCAAGCAATTACAGCAGTTGGTCATCGGCGAATGGGAAGGGCGCAAAGGAGTGCTGCGTTTTTATGATACGCGGATGTTTCCATTGCTTTTAAAGTCGATTCTTTCTGCCCAACAACGTAACTATCTGTTAGATATTGCTTTGTTATGGAGTTGGCGTAACCGTGATGGCGATAGTGTCTGGCTGCCAGGCTCTTATATTAAAGGGCGCGAGTTGCCGCAAAATAGCCGCTTGACTCTGGATGACAGACAGTTTGATTTGTTAGGGTATATTAGTGATATCGAATTGTTCTACAAGGCGCGCCGGTTCGATTTTCCGCAATATACCCATGAGGAGTTTTTCCAGCTACTTTGGCGTAAAGTACCGGAAATTATGCAGCAACCCTTGCTGGCACAAACTGATGACGTATTTATGCAGTACCTGTTGCAAGATAAAAAATGATGGTGGGTTAATTGTGCGGTTTTTCGGGTTTTCTGTTGGATGCATAAAACGATACTACCAGGCGGTAAGAGCATGAAAGCCCAGAAACCATTTTTAAAGCCTGTCTCAAATGTTTTTAAATTATCTGTTTGTTATTGCATACCATCGGGTTCTTTGGCTGTTGACAGTAAACACAGCGCAGGAAATATTAATGGATATAACCACGCCTCGAATAAGATAAACAGGTTCTCTGTCAATAGCGCTGCGGGTGGTGGGGATTCCGTTAGATATACCGGAGCTTCAGTTATGGCCAGAATATTTTTGTTGTCTGCTTCGGGTATTTATCTATATTATTAGAGTAAGTGATAATATAGATAAATGCCCTGTATAAGGATATCATAAAGTGCAAATAATTAATCGGTTTTCAAAGTTTACATTATGCAGTTTGATACTATACCTATGCTCTTGTGCACAAACAGGTGCTTTAGCTGGTGATAATGAATCCAGTGCGGGGGATTTGAGGGGGATTAATCATACTCAATCAGGCATTAACAAATTTTCGGTAAATGGTTATGGTGGCGTTATCGGAGGTAATACTTGCTGTATTATGATCCCGGATAAATGGCAGCCGGGAATGAAAGCACGCATTGAGTGGGAAGTCGACCCTAATCCTGATGAGAGCTTACCTGCGATAGGAACCGACGAGTATAGAAAAGCGTATCAACGCCATGCGGCTAACTACCAACTTCATAACACCACTGTAGATATCCCTAAATATGTTCAAGCTTGCGCGTTAACGGTGCATTTCTTACCCTGTAATAAGGTTAAGGTAACGAATGCCTGCGCTATATATGGTCAGCCTGACTATCCCGTAAAAGAACCGTTAAATATGCCGGAGCCTAAGTCATGTCCAAAATAATTACTCAGTCATCTTGGGCTCCACCTTTATTCCCAAGTAAGGGGCGTTTGCCTGACGACCCTTCAATTGTGCAAGCTAACTACGAGCAGCAGCAAAAACAGGTTCGTGATTTCGGTTGCCAAATGAATATGGCTACGGGCAGGAAAAATCCACTACCTTGTAGCCAAAGTTTACATATTAGCCTTTTCTTTGATGGTACTAATAATAATGATGACAATGATACGGCGGCTAAGCCACCGCACCCGACGAATATTGCTCGGTTGTATCATGCAACAATAAAAGGGCCTCAGGCGGAACAAAGTGGTTTTTTTCTTATTATATGCCTGGTGTAGGAACGCCTTTTCCCCAGGTTGGAGAGCTGGATTACAGTAATAATGGGTTGATGTTTGCATCGGGTGGTGAAGACCGTATTAATTGGGGCCTGCTCAGAATTGCTGATGCGCTATCTTCTGTAATCGCTAAAAAACCGCTCACATTGGTTACGATGAAAGCTAAGACGAAGGAAATGCGTGCCCGCTGGCCCTTATCTGGCGTTATCCAGCGGCGTGAGGCGATAACCAGTTTACTGGAGCCTTTACGTGCAAAGGTTGCAACAACCCAACCGCACTTGCTGGGTATCAAGCTGTTTATTTATGGTTTTTCCCGTGGCGCGGCAGAAGCTCGTACTTTTGTTAACTGGTTGACCGAGCTGTTTGAAACCCCTGCGGGTGCGCTTGACCCACAACCTATATTGCTTGGCCTGCCATTAACCGTTGAGTTTCTAGGCCTGCTTGATACGGTGCCCTCGGTTGGGGTTGCCCATATAGCGCCCTTTGCTGCCGGGCATATGGGATGGGCAGACGGTACTCAGCAGTTGCCGGACGAGGAGCGTTTTCCCTCACTGATTAAATGTTGCCGCCATTTGATCTCGGCACATGAACAGCGGCTGTGCTTTACTCTGGACTCTATTCGTCGTCCTTCCGGGGTTTATCCTGCTAATTCGAAAGAAATCATTTACCCAGGTATGCACTCTGATGTTGGTGGGGGTATCCTGCGGGGGATCAGGGCAAAGCACAAACGCCTGAAATGCTGTTATCGCAAATACCCTTACATGATCTCTATGCCGCTGCGTTTACTGCTGGCGCTCCACTGTCTTCACCCAAAAAATCTATTCCAGAAGACATATTGAACGAGCAACCGTCCCGGGGGATGGGGGGAATATAGAGTACGAGTTTGACTTTAGTTCGGAGCTTATCAAACGCTTCAATGCCTGGCGGCAGACCCTGGTGGGAGGAGACGCCTCATCCCAAGCCAAGGATAATCTCGCATATGGTTATGAACCCGTAAGTTTAGGCAAATCGCTGGAGGTAGCTGTTGATGAGCAAATCGCCTGGATAACCGCCTGGCGCATTGGCCGCTATGCCAACTACAGCTATAAGCACCAGCCGTTCTTCCTGGCTGCGAAGGAAACCAGTAAAGACGAAGACCCTGAGACTTATAAGAAGAGTAAAGCAGAGAGTGAAAATCTGCAGAAAGAAGCGGAAGCCAAGCGCGCAGCGGCGAAAAAGAATCCTGATGATCCCAACAGCGAAGCAGATTTAAGCAAGCCTGGTAACCCGTTGTTTGAACCGGCTTGGGATCAGCGTGAACTCAGCGAGGCGGCTCACGAATTTCGTAATGACTATTTTAACCGTATGCGTGACCAAAACAGTTGGCAGCAGATTACCTTAGATACCATCCCACGTTATGCCATTTTGTTGCTCAGCAGTGATGACGAAGATGTGGAATACGCCCGAATGAAGAAGGCAGGCCAGGCATTGGAGTTAAGGTTGTTCGCCGATCATCTCGGGACCACCAGCTCAGACCCGACTATGGCCTTGGTCTGCGCGCTGTATGACGATCAGGTGCATGACTCACGGGCCTGGTTTATGTATGCCACATTAAAATCGCGGGAACTGTGGTCGGGTTACCTGCGTTACCGCATGATTTACTTTGGTGATGAGTGCAGCAAATCGCTTTCGCTGGTTTCCGTTGCAGGTAAGGTGATAGGGGTTGCCACCTTGGTCGGAGGCATAATTTACAGCGTCCGTCAGAAGAAGGCGCAGAATATGGTTATGGGATTGGCTGGCACGGTAGCAGCATTAGGTATGGAGCGCTCTATCGTGGATATCATTAATCAACACCCGGTAGAGTTGGTTGCGGGAGCCGAACAGCTCTGGCAATCCACCAGGCAGATCGGGGGATTGATTGAGAGTCAGAAGCAACTGGCTGTCGCCAGCCAATACCAACAGATGATGGATGAACTGGGTTCGTTTCTGAGTTTCGATTCGCTGGAAAAACAGGTGAAAGATGTTGCGACCAGTACGGTATAACTCTCTGTTATCCATAGCAAAGTAAATACCTTTTACTGCGGCGATGGAGTAAAAAAGGCTAGCCGTAAGCCTAAGTATCAACAGCTGCGTACGGCGGTTGATATTCCTGAATGCCGTGAAAAACATGGCGGGTTAGCGGTGTGTTTTTGGGGGCAATCAGATCAGCGTCACGACTTCGTGCTGGGCGGTTAAAGCGCCAGTGTCTCCCCCAGCGTTTGCTGCTGGCGGGCATTTACCTGATAACCCACTTTTGCTGCAGGCCAATGATTTTACTCGTGCCTTATACTCCGATAATTAATTTAACGCATTGATATTGCTAAAAATGAGTGAGCACGGAGCAATCAACCCATGGTCGATCTTGCGGCCAGTTTGAATGCGGAGCCTATTGCCGAGAAGGCGCATGATATGAGTACATTAAAAAAATGATCCGCCGTGGCGATACGCTGCGTGAACATGGTGGTCAGGTGCTGGAAGGGCGATACATGGCTTTCGGCAAACCTATTGCCTGCGTGGGCGATGCCGTCAGATGTAATCAACATGGTTCAACGGTGATTGTGGAAGGCGCAGCGGGCACAAGGTTTGATGGCAAGGCCGTAGCCCTTGAAGGGCATCATTGTGCCTGTGGTTGTGCGCTGGTCAGCTCACTTTCGCAAGTGGATATTGCTTTATGAAATTACCGCCAATTTACCCGGATTATCGCGAAGTAACTCCGCCGGGTAAACTACGCTGGGCAACGGTGGGTAGCCTGTTTTGGCTGCTGTTTGCCTTGGTGACGATAGTGGTCTGGCCCCAGAATAGGCCCACACAGACAGGGCAATTCTGGTTCTGGGTGATTGGATTACCCTTGCTGCTGGTGGCTCTGTTATTCGCCGTTAGGTGTCTGATTTATCATGTGGCACTCAGTAACCAGAAAAGTTATCGCGAAGTGATTCAGCAGGCGCAAACGCAATGGTGGACACAACGTGGTCAGGGGCTTCCCATTGAGCATTTATGCCTAGTGGGTCCTGTTGGGGATAACATTACACATCATCTGGCTGTATTGCAGCAGGTGGTGCCACCCCTGCACCTTTTTATGACGGCAGCGGCAGGGCCTTATTGCGCTGTCCTCAGGTATTAGAGAACGATCCCACACGCCGCGAGTCTGCGCTGGCCCGCCATTTAGCGCGAACCTTAATCGATGTTATCCAAGCCGAGACGCGGGTATGGCCCGGCGTGGTTGAAATGTACTGGTTTGGAGCGTTAGAGAGCGGCCAATTGTTCCGTCAGTATCTGGTCGAGCAAGGTTGGCAACTGCCGATGACCTTTTCCGCCATTGAGAATATTGATGACCTGGACCAGGTGATCGACCGCTTTCATCATTACCCCCAGCAGCAAAACGCGCGTCTGTTGTGTGCGGGAGTACATTGCTCCCCGCCATCAGACAAGAGTGGCGTAGTCGGTGAGGCCGGATTTGCCTGGATTGCAGGGCATGCCGGGAAAGTGATCTCTGGTCGCCCAGAAAGGCAAGACAAGGCGGATGAAACCCCAGTGCGGCTGGCAGAGCACGTCATGAAATCTGCAGCAATGAAGGACATGCCTGAACATTGTCTTGCTCTGCAAAAAAGCGTGGCGGAAGAGTTGCAGCAGAGCGGATGGCCAACTCTTGATCACATTCTTGAAGTCTTTTGGGGTGAGTTGCAGGGTATTTCCCCCTTTGTCGCCATGTCTATCGCTGTGTTCCAGAGCAGAGAAAACCAGCAACCTTGTGGTTGGCTGGCTCAGGATGCACAGAGAAAAAGTATTATCGGAGTAATAACAATTGATAAAGAACAGTGAAAACAAGGGATCTGTATTTCGCCAGATAATATGGTATTCGATAGTCGTGACGCTCTTGCTGTTAATCATTGGTGGGCTGTACTGGTTTTTGCAGGATACGTTGAACTTACCGCCGATCACCTTGCCGATGCTGATCATCAGCGCTGGCATTGTCTGGCTGGTGCTGATGTGGTTATCGCCTTTTATCATGCATGCGTGGGATAGGTTGGCCCGTTCCCGGGCGTTGCAGAAAATCGGTAGAACGGCTCCTGAATCGGTAGCACCCACCTTGATGAAGGGCGACGAGACATTTACTGAGCTTAAAAATCACCTCCGCCACCGCTACGGCCTGTTCTGGAAAAGAAAAGTCCGCATCCTGATGCTGGTAGGCCAAGAGCAGCAGGTGAATGCAATAGCCCCTGGTTTGGTCGCCCAGCAGTGGCTGGAAGGCGAAGGCACGCTGTTGCTCTGGGGCGGCGCCGCTACTGGCGAGCCTGAACCAGCGCAGCTCAAAGCATTGCGCAAGCTACGCCACCGCCCGTTGGATGGCCTGGTGTGGGTAACAGATCAATACGCGCATTCAGCACCAATAGGCCAAGCGGCACCTGCGTTTTCCCAGATTGTGCCTGAAGCCGACACCATGGATACGCTGGCTCGCGCGTTGGTTAAACGCTATCAGTCCCTGGGCTGGCAGGTGCCGTTGTACGTCTGGGCATTGCAGAGCAGCCCGTGGGATCAATCCTCCCGCCTTACCCAGCCGGTTGGCTGCCTGTTGCCACCGCAGTGCCAGCCGGAAGCGCTGGCTGAGCAGTTGAGCACCTTGTCGCCGCAGCTTATTGCTTTGGGCACCCAGCAGGTGTTGCAGGATACCCGCCACGATTTTTTACTCAGCTTGGCAGACAACCTGTTGCGTGGTGGGGCAGAAAAGCTGAAGGCAAGCTTGGCGGTGCTGCTTAGCCCGTATCAACCTCTGCCGGTAGCCGGTGTGATGTTCAGCCTGCCGTTATCCGCCGCGCAACGTACCACCCCGCACAGCTGGGGGGCGATAACAGCTGGTCTGCGGTGCTGGATTCGGTGTTGCACCTGCCGGTGGCGCTATTGCCTAAACGCACCGGTTTCCCTTGGCAAAAAGCCGCTCGCTGGTGTCTGGCCGTGCTGCTGTTGCTTTGGGGGCAGGCATGCTGGTGTCATTTAATGCCAACCGTAATCTGATCAACGATGGTTCAGAGCACGCCCGGTTGGCTAACGATCCTAAACAACCATTGCCCGATCGGTTGCGCAGCCAGCAGGGGTTGCAACAGATCATTGCCAAGCTGCAATACCGTGAGCAGGCGGGTGCGCCTTGGTATAGCCGCTTGGGGCTGAGCCAGAATACGCTGTTGCTGCAATCCCTGTGGCCGTTCTACCAGAGCAGCAATAACCTGCTGGTACGGGACGACGTTGCCAGGCATCTGCATCAGCAGTTGACGGCATTGGTGGCGATGCCGCCAGAAACTCCGCAGCGCATTCAGCAGGGCAAATTGGCCTATGACCAACTGAAGGCCTATTTGATGATGTCCCGGCCGGAAAAGGCCGATCCGGTATTTTTAAACCGGGCGCTGCAGGCTAATTGGCCGCCACGCAACGGCGTCACGCAAGGGGTGTGGCAATCGGTGTCACCGGCTCTGCTGGGGTTTTATACCCAGAATCTGCCCCTTCACCCCGAATGGAAAATCACCGCTGATGAGGCATTGATAAGCGATGTTCGCCAAATTCTGCTGCGCCAGTTTGGTGTCCGCAATGGCGAGGCCACGCTCTATCAGAACATGTTGCAGCAAGTTGCCAAAAACTACGCGGATATGAACCTCAGCCAAATCGTGGGCGATACCGATGCCAATCTGTTGTTCACCACCGATGAAGTGGTGCCGGGCATGTTTACCCGTAGGGCATGGGAAGAGAACGTTTCAAAAGCCATCGACAAAGTAGTAAACCAACGCCGTGAAGAGATCGACTGGGTGCTGAGCGATAACCAGCATAACCCGGCTTCGGATGTCACGCCGGAGGCGTTAAAAGCGCGCCTGACGCAGCGCTATTTCACCGATTTTGCCAGCAGTTGGCTGAATTTCCTCAATAGCATCCAGTGGAATACTGCCACTAGCCTTTCCGACTCGATCGACCAACTGACCCTCATGGCGGATGTACGCCAGTCACCGCTGATTGCGTTGATGAACACCGTTGACTATCAGGGCAGAACCGGGCAAACCGCGGAAGCCTTGTCAGATTCGTTGGTGAAGTCGACCAAGAAACTGTTCAATGCCGCCAATCAGCCGGTTATCGATCAGAACGCCGGGCCGAAAGGCCCTCTGGACGATACCTTTGGCCCATTATTGGCACTGATGGATGGCAAGGCCGGTGGGCAGGGCAGCACCAACCTCAGCCTGCAGACCTTCCTGACTCGGGTAACGCGCGTGCGGTTGAAGCTGCAGCAGGTCACTAATGCCAACGATCCACAAGGCATGACGCAGGCTCTGGCGCAAACCGTATTTCAGGGCAAGGCGGTAGACCTGACCGACACCCGCGATTACGGCAGCCTGGTTGCCGCCAGCCTGGGGCAAGAGTGGAGCGGCTTTGGCCAAACGCTGTTTGTACAGCCGATGGAACAGGCCTGGCAGCAGGTGCTGACCCCGACCGCCTCCAGCCTCAATGCCCAGTGGAAAGGAGCAATAGTTGATGACTGGAACAGCGCATTTGGTGGGCGCTATCCCTTCCGCAATGTTTCCAGCGATGCTTCTTTGCCGCTGTTGTCGCAGTATCTGCGATCAGACAGCGGGCGCATTCAGCGCTTTCTGGAAAGCCGACTGGGGGCATTTTGCATAAAGAGGGCAGCAAATGGGTGCCGGATACCGTGAATGCCCAGGGGCTGGTGTTTAACCCCGAGTTCTTAAAGGCGGTAAACGCCTTAAGCCATTTGGCGGATGTGGTGTTTACCAACGGCGAAGCCAACCTGTATTTCGAATTGCGCCCCGGCACGGCGAAGGATGTCATGCAGACCGACTTGACCATCGACAGCCAGAAACTGTCCTATTACAACCAGCTCCCTACCTGGAAGCGCTTTAGCTGGCCGGGGGATACTCCGGCTCCTGGGGCGATGCTGAGTTGGATCAGCACCAAGGCGGGGACGCGGCTGTATGCGGATATCTCCGGCCCCTGGGGGCTGATCCGCCTGCTGGATAAGGCGCGTATTTCCCCCTATGCCGGTAACCGCAGCAGTTACGATCTGAGCTGGAATGCACCCGATGGCCTGTCACTGAACTACACCCTGAGAACCGAGCTGGGGGACGGGCCAATGGCGTTATTGAAACTGAAAGGATTTGTCCTGCCAGAGCAAATATTCCTTACCGGCAGCGGCGCAATGGCCAATGAAATGCCCCCTGAAGGAACTGACCAATGAGTGTGCTGGATAACCTGGTAACCGCCTGTTTTGCAGGTGATAAAGAGGCGGCGATCGCGAGTGCTGTACAGCAGACGGCGCTGTGGAATAAGTGGCTGCTGCCCATTTCTGCCGGGAACCCGGTAGGCAGCGATCTGAGCTATGACGACCGTTTTGAGCGTATGCGTGAAGAGGTGAACAAGATCTCCGGCGCAGATACGGCGCTGATTTGCCAAAATGCCGAAGCGCTGTTGCTGGAGGTGGGCAAGGATGTGCGTGTCGCCACCTATTATACCTGGGCGCGTTTGCAGCAGGATGGTGAGGCCGGGCTGGTTGAGGGGCTGGCACTGTTGGCCGGGCTGATTACGCAGTTTGGGGAGGCGCTTTACCCGCAACGCCCAGCTTCACGCCAGGCCGCCATCGAGTGGCTGTGTGGCATGAAAATCCAGACCACCCTGTCGCTGTACCCAGAGGTGGATGACCACGCGGGTAAATTGATGGTGGCGGTGCTGTGCCTGCTGGAACAGGCATTGGCCGGGTGGGAAGAAGTCTACCGGCCCAATATGCAAGGGCTGACGGGCATGCTGGACACTCGCTTGGCGCAGTCTGGTGCGTTATTTACTACCAGTAATGAAAGCTCAGAGGCTGTCGCCAAGGAGGCGCCGTTGGCTGCGATGCCTTCGTTGGGCGCTATCCGTTCCGGGCGAGACTTGCTCGATCAGGCCAAGCTATTGACGCAGTATCTGCGTGAACAACCCCAGGGCTGGCTGAGCGCAGCCCGCGTAATGCGCAGCCTGCGCTGGGATGCTGTCCACCAGATACCGCCGCAGGATGCCAGTGGCAGAACGCGGCTGGCACCACCACGCAGCGAGCTGCGCGCCACTCTCAAGCGCCTGTATTTGCAACAGAGCTGGAACCTATTGCTGGAACAGGTAGAACGCGATTTTGCCGAAGGCACCAACCACTTCTGGCTGGATATACAATGGTACGCCTGCCAGGCACTGGCTAAATCTTCATATCCTTTCCCCGCTTGGGGCGAGATCATCAAACGGGATTTGGGGATGTTTCTGGAACGCCTGCCCGGTCTGGAGTTACAGGCATTCAATGATGGCACCCCTTTTGCGGATGAAGTGACCCTGGCCTGGATTGACCAACAGGTCAGTGGTAATCAGGAAAGCTGGCACGCGGAACCGATCGGCCAGGTGCCTGGCGACAGCAACGATATCCTGGCCCTGGAGCCCGAGGCGTTGGCGATTGCCGACAGCGAAAGCCTGGATGCGGCGCTGAACTGGCTGGCCGGGCGGCCGGGAGTGGATAGCGCCCGCCAGCGCTGGTTACTGCGTTTGATGATGTCGCGTATCAGTGAACAGTGCGGCAAAAACGAAATGGCATTGCACCTGCTGGCCGAACTGGATACCCCTCATGTGGCCTTCACGCTTAGCCAGTGGGAACCGGCGCTGATGTTTGAAGTGAAAGCCCGGCGCTTGAAGCTGCTGCGTATGAAGGCTCAGCGCGGCGAAAGTGATAAGGCGGAGCTGGCCAGCCAGATGGAGCAGTTGCTTGCCGGGCTGGTAGCCATCGACCCGGCACGGGCCGCCGTGCTGTGTCATTAATTTAACAACGATGAATTTTGAGGTTGGCGGCATGCGCCAATTTCATTTGCTTGCCTGTCCGCAGAGTAAGCCTGATACCAGTGGTAATATTTTGAGGCAGTTATGGATGATTTAACCCTGCGTTATTATGAGTCAGAAATGCGCTACCTCAAGGAGGCGGCGCAGGAGTTTGCCCTGGCGCACCCCGATCGTGCCGCAGCGTTGAACCTAGATCGGGTCGGCGCGTTGGATCCTTACGTCGAACGCTTGTTCGAAGGTTTTGCCTTCTCCATGGGGCGGCTGAGGGAAAAGCTGGATGACGACCTGCCAGAGTTTACCGAAGGGTTGGTCAGCCTGTTATGGCCCCATTACCTGCGTACTATTCCCTCATTAGCGGTAGTCGAACTGGCCCCGGATATTCGCGGTATGAAAATGAGCGAAGCGGTGCCCGCCGAGTTTGAAGTGATCTCCCAGCCGATAGGGCCGAAGCAGACGGTCTGCCGTTACCGCACCACCCAGGCTATGCCCCTGAATCCGCTCACGATCGCCAACGTTACCCTGGCGGCGGAGCCGGATGGGCGCTCAGTGATCCGTATACGTTTTCAATGCAGTGAGTTGGCCGACTGGCAGCAGGTGGATCTAAGCCGCTTAAGTCTGTATCTCAATGCGGATACGCCAGTCAGTTCTGCGCTTCATTTGGCCCTGACCAAACAAAAAGCCTCAATGTATCTGCGCTTCCCTGGCCAGAACGGTAACAGGGAAGATCGCCAGCCTTTGGCGGGTTATTTCTCGCCCGGTGGTTTTGCCGAAGAAGATCGCTTATGGCCGAAAGGTGACAGCGCATTTAGCGGTTACCAGCTGTTGCTGGAGTATTTCACCTTCCGCGAAAAGTTTATGTTTGTGCACCTCAACGGGCTCGAGCAGGTCAGCTTCCCGGCGCAAACCCCTTGGTTTGAACTGGATGTGGTGCTGGATACGCTCTGGGATCGCGAATTACCGGTTTCTGCCCAGCATATCCGGCTGCACTGTGTGCCGGTGATCAACCTGTTTAAGGTCGAGGCGGACCCGCTGATTATCAGCGGCCTGGAAAGCGAATATTTGCTACGGCCACGGCGCCTGCAGGATGGTCACACCGAGATCTATTCCGTTGACGGCGTGAACGGTTCCCAGCGTACCGGGGAGTCGGTCTATGTGCCTTTTACCAGTTTCCGTCACCGTGGCGGGATGCTGCGCCACACGGCACCGGAGCGTTATTACCACACCCGGGTAAAGCGGGGTGTTTCCGGGCTGCATGATACCTGGTTGATTTTGGGCGGGCAGGCATGGGAGGACGATCGCCGTCTGACTCGCGAAACCATCTCATTGCAGATCACCGGTACCAACGGCCAGCTACCGCGCAAAGCGCTGCGCAGCACCCTGTTGAACCGTTGCGAACAATCGCTGCAAGTACCATTAAAAGTACAAAATCTGTGCCCGCCGACCATGCCTTGTTACCCTCCGGCGGAAGACCGTTTCCATTGGCGGGTGTTGAGCCATCTGGGCTCGAACTTTCTCAGCATGATGGCAAGCCCTGAAGTGCTGCGTGGCACTCTGGCGTTGTATGACTGGCACGACGATGAGATGACCCGCCGCAAGCTGGAAGCGATCGTCGATGTGAAGCACCATCTGATCCAGCGCTTTGAGAAGGGTTTTTTACTGCGGGGGATCGACATCGAAGTCACTCTGAACCGTGACGGCTTCAGCGGTGAAGGGGATATCAACCTTTTTGGTGAAATGCTTAACCGCTTCTTTGCGCTTTACGCCGATATTCATCTGTTTAATCAATTGACCTTACTGTTACAGCCTTCAGGAAAATGCCTGCGATGGAACGAAAATCACAGCCAACGGATACCCGGCTGATCGAACAGCTTGCTCCGCAACTCTACAAGACGAATTTTTATCGATTTTGTCAGTTGCTGGAGCAGGCAACGCCAAACTCCCCTGGTCTGGGCAGCAACAGCCAACTGTCCCATGAACCCGTCAGGTTCCGGCCACACCCAGGAATGGGGTTTCCGGTCAGTGAGTTAAAATCGGTCGAGATTAACCCTGAACATCCTGAAAGACCACCGACGGTGCGCACCACGTTCTTGGGCCTGTACGGGGTGGAATCCCCACTGCCAACCAGCTATCTGGATGATATTACCCAGCGCCGGGAAGGTACGGAGGCGGTTACCGACTTTCTGGATATTTTCAACCACCGCCTGACTACCCAGTTTTACCGCATCTGGCGCAAGTACTCTTATCCGGCCACCTTCCAACCCGGTGGCACCGATGAAACTTCGCAGTGTCTTCTGGGCCTGGTTGGCCTGGGGATACCGGGCACAGCGGAGCATGTCGGCACGCCAGTTTCGCGTTTTCTGGCTTTACTGGGCACCCTGCGCCTGCCAACGCGCACGGCGGAAGGGATGGTGGCTCTGGTGAAGCTGCTGGCTGCTGACACCCAGGCGAAGGTCACCCCTCACGATAGGCTGCAGGTGGCGCTGGCGCGCCCGATAGCCTTGAGCAGCCGGGAGCCACGCGCGCTGAACAAGCGCCCGGTGCTGGGCTCACAGGCCTGCGATGTGAACAGCCAGGTATTACTGACCTTATACACCGAGGCGGCAGAAGAGGCGAAAAGCTGGCTACCCGGCGGGCCATTGCACACGGATTTGATGGCGTTGCTGCAGGTGTATCTGGGCGCTCGTTGTCACGTCAGGCTGCAACTGGTTATTCCGCGTGCGCTGCTGCCTGCAGCTCAATTGCGTTGTGCCTCCAAGGGGGCAGTGCAACTGGGGCGCACCGCAGCACTTAAGGGAGGCCAGGCATCCGGCTCGTTACAAAGCCCGGAGGTCGTTACTGTCAGCCTGGGACGTTATCAAGGCGTCACTGCCAATCCACATTCACGTGAGGCCGTTAATGGCAATTATCAATTTTAACCCGCGCCAGCGGTGGAACGGCACATTCTGGATGAAGGCTCTGCCGGTCATGTTGCTGGGGGGCGCTGGCAGGTTGTGGACTGACTCAAACCGTTAAAGACGGCACGGTCTCTGCCGCCAAATCGATTTTTTATAAGCAGATAAAAGTATTGCACCTCGATTTTACCGCCCGCAGCGCGATGAATAACAACCAGAGCGGTGCGCCTTTGGCGACGATAGTGCGTGTTTATCAGCTCAAGGATCGTCAGGCATTTGACTCCACGGATTACCACTCTCTGTTTGCTGCCGATAGCCAGGCCATCAAGGCCGACCTGTTGGTGGAACGGGATCTCCGCATCACCCCGGAAGGCTCGGTAAGCCTGGATATGCCGATGGAGGAGGCCACGCAATATGTGGCGGTGGCGGCAATGTTCTGGTCGCCCGATGAAGTGAATAATACCTGGCGGGTGGTGCTTAAACGTGAAGATCTGGAACCGGACCAACCGAGACAAATTGAGCTGAACAACAATGCTCTGGTACTGAAACCCCTCAAGAAGTGATAACGCAGCATGAACCCATCGTTATATGAAATGCTCACCGGCAACTTTGCCGATGAGCTGGATCTGCATCAGGTCAGCGAAGAGGATCAGGTGATCCTCTCGGTGCTGGATAATATGCAGCGCATTC
This sequence comes from Serratia sp. L9, assembly GCF_050632285.1. NCBI lineage: Bacteria > Pseudomonadati > Pseudomonadota > Gammaproteobacteria > Enterobacterales > Yersiniaceae > Serratia > Serratia sp. L9. The sequence continues at coordinate 3,299,572 of NZ_CP192591.1, forward strand.
TCAATTGCCGGGCGGGCACGCTCGCCCACCTGCCGGATTATGGCCTGCCGGACATGAGCAGGATATTACAGGGTATGCCTGGCACCGCGCATTCACTGATGACTACGCTTTCACACACGTTACTGAAATATGAGCCACGGCTGAAAAGCATCAGGATCGTTCTGCTGCCTGAAACGCTGCCTGGGCATCTGGATTACGCCATTGATGCCGAACTGAAAGGGGTTGGGCTGGTGCGCTATGGCACCGTGTTTGTGCCGGAAGGGCGGGTATTGGTTCGGCATCTGAAAAAACAACAGCGTATGGAGTAGGGGAACTGAATGAGCGCACTATCATCAGGTAACAGCGTCAAAACCGGCGGCGATCCGCGCACTCAGGCAGAGTTTTCCATGCTGAAAGAGGAAATCGCCAAGCTGAGCCACCCGGCGCGCCCGGACGTCAACTGGAGCAAGGTTGAGCAACTGAGCCTGACGCTGTTTCGGCAAAATGGTGTCGAGCTGCAAACGGCGGCGTGGTTTACGCTGGCCCGGACACAGCGTGCCGGGCTTGTCGGGATCCATGAAGGGCTGCAATTGATCGATGGCCTGCTCACTCATCAGTGGCCGCTGTTTTGGCCGCAGCAGACACACGCCAGGGTAGAAATTCTGGCCTGGCTGGTCGCCCGCCTGCAACAGGTGCTGCGTACTCAAGAGTTCCAGTATGGCGATCTGGCACTGATTTACCGTATTGAAAAAGTTCTCGAGCATCTGTGTTACGTGCTGCAACGCCTGGATCTGAAACACCTCAGCAAACTGGATGGCCTGCGTAACCAGATGCATCATGCCGCTTTACGGCTGGAAAGCCTCGAGTCTGGGGCAACAGCGCCCAGGGTGACCGAGATCCAGATGGAGCCTGAAGGGGCATTCCAGCAGGAGATCACCTCCTCCTCGCCTTTGGTTTACATCATCAAAGAGCCAGCGCCTTTGCCGCCGCCATTACCCGCACCGGAACCGGAGCCTGAAAGGGTGGCGGAAGAGCCAGCACGCTGGAAATCATGGCATGGTTTTGTGGCTGGCGTGGCGATCAGTCTGCTGGTGGGGGCAGGGACCTGGTGGGGGATCACCACTTTTCGGCTATCGGGCACCGAGCAGGTGTTGCAGGAGATGAACCGACCTTTGCCACAGTTGATGGAGCCAGCACAGTTGGCAAATATGCAGCAAGCAGACCATCGGGCTGAGCTGGCCCGCCTGGAAGACGCGGTGGTGCAAGCCAGTGGGGAGCAATTGCTCCGGCTGGACGCTTTGCCAGCGCTATGGGCGCTGAACTACGGCAACCTGCTGGTGCAGCAATTGGGGGCTTTATGGCCTGCCAGCCCGCAGGTCAAGCAGTTGGCAGAGCAGTGGCAGCAGCAGCGTGAGTCACGGGCTTTGTCTAAATCAGCCATGCAAGACTGGCATTTAGCGCAAACCAGCCTGCAGCAGTTAGCGGATAAACTGAATGCGCTGGACACACAGCGTGGCCGCTACATCACGGTTTCGGAGCTCAAATCGATAGTGTTTGCCATACAGCAACCGATGAACCGCACGCCACCGCTGGAGGAGTTACTGCGCCAACTGGAGGAGCAGCAACGTAATGGCAAGGTATCTCCTGCCTTGCAAACCCAGATTGACAGCCGCCTGACGCAACTGCTGAACCGTTATGCGTTGTTAACCGCGCCCGCTCAATAAGCACTTCTCCGCTCGTTATCCCGCCAAAAGGAAGGGCCGTGCTCTTCCTGATATTTGCACCAGACCCGGCAATCGATTGTTGAAGAAAAAACGATTTGTTATTTTAGCCCAACCAAGATGGAGCGCTGAATCTGCAACGGCCGATTCAGAAGTGAACATAGCGGCTGATAGCCCTGCGCTATGCGTTTACTGAAGGAAATATAGGGATATGGAGCAGGAACCTTCCAACCAGACGCCTGGTTATTTGCGTTTTACGCCAGGGCGTGCGCTTTCGCACTGGCATCGGTATGTTGCTCGTTTACTGGTGCAGTTCTACTACTCTTCCCTGAAATTTGTAACGCCGAATGGGCTGCCTGTAGCCCCTTTTGATGGCGCAATCCCAACGTTAATTTTGGCCAGCCACCGCAATGGTGCGACAGACGGCTGGGTATTTAACCAACTGTTGCCTGGCGGGCAGTTTCTGGCGGCGGTGCAACTGCTGCGCTCGCGTTTCTTACGCCTGATGTTTGCGGGGATCCCGGTGGTTCGTGACAAGGATCGGGAGCGTTATGGCTACAGCAGGGGGCCGATCCTGCATGCGATCGCCCATCTCAAGCAGGGTGGCAGCGTGGTTGTCTTCCCTGAAGGCACCAGCGAATGGGGGCCTGGCCCGCAACCTTATCATCCCGGCGCGGCAAAAATCATCCGGCGCTTGTTACAGGAGCAATGTCGCTTTCAGGTGGTGGTCGCAGGATGTTTTTATCAGGCTCCTGATCGTTTTGGTTCGGCGGTGGAGTTACTGGTCGATGGACCTGTGGTTTTGCCGGAGCAGGGTGATACCAACGCTGCACAATGGGAACAGAATATTCAGCAATGCCTGAGCCAGGCATTGGACAGCGTTTCGGTTAACTGCCGTGATGAACCGATGCTGGCTCGGGTGGAACAGCAGGCCCGAAGCCATTGTGGTGTGGCGGATTCCTATGCACGAGCATTTAAACAGGCGGAGCAACAGCGGCTAAGCGAACCGGATATTGCCGCCCCGCAGGCTGAGGCTCCGCCAGCCATCACCCTGTGGGATCACCTGACGTGGCGGCTGTTTATCCTCACGCTGTTGCCGGTGTGGCTCTGTGGTTGGTGGGGGGACGCCGTGCTGATGGGCGTAACACCACCACGTTCTTACGCCTTGCCAGCGGTTTTGCCATGGCACTGCTGTGGATCCCTTGTCTGGTGATATCAGCGATTTTCTGCCCCTGGTTGCTGCTGCTTTATGGCATTGCGGTGTTGGGATGGCGGCGGCGTGGTAAATTTGCAGGAGCAATAGCGTGATCGACGATTTCAGAATCGGGACAGCAGAGCGTGGAGGGAAATTCAGCCATCGCTGCTACCTTGGATTGATCATCCTGATAGCAGCCTCTGGGATCCTTGCTGCTATCAAACTGCAGGATCGGCAGTTTATCGCCCCTGGCGTGCTGAGCCTGCTTTCGGTGTTGCTGTTGTGGCGAGCCACCTGCGCCCAGACACAACGTTGGAAAAGCTGGCTGGGGGTGATCCAGTTTGCCAGCAGTTGGCTGGTATTTACGCTGTTCAAAGCCATCCACCTGGCGAGCCCGCGATCTTTTGATCGCGAACTTCTGGCGCTGGATCGCCACCTGTTTGGTGGCATTAGTGCCACTGAGCGCGTCCGTGTACTGGAGAATGCCTGGCTTTCGGAAGTCATGAGCCTGTGTTATCTGGCCTTTTACCTGATCATATTGCTGCCGGTGATCGTTTATGCCTGCAAACGCAACAGCCTGGCCAGCCGTGGCTTCTTTTATGGCCTGATGCTGATGTACCTGTTTGGCTTTACCGGCTATTTGCTGGTCCCTGCCGCTGGCCCTTACCTGCAGTTTCCTGACTTGTTTTCCTACCCGCCAGCAGGTGGTGCGATCACCGCTTTTCTGGTCCGGTTGGTGGCTCAGGGGGGACCGGCATGGACGTATTCCCCAGCCTGCACTGCGGCATCAGCCTGTATATTCTCGGCTATCTGCTCTTGCAACGACATATAGGGACCAGTTTACTTATGCTCCCGGTTGTTGCCGGGCTGGTTTTGGCCACGCTCTATTTGCGCTACCACTATGGCATTGATCTTATTGCAGGGGCGTTGCTTGCCTGTGCGGTGCTGGGATGGTTGCGTTACTGCGGTTATTTTCGTCATGATGCCACGCTAAGGATATAGCATATGCATGCAGCAAAAGACTTTACGCTGATGTTTTCTGATGTCAGTGCCACAGAACTTCAACTGAGCGGCGGCAAAGGGGCCAGCCTGGCACGCCTCACCGCGGGTGGGTTGCCGGTGCCACCAGGTTTTATTGTCACTGGCGAAGCATATCGTCAGTTCATTGCTCCTCTGGCAGCGCAAATTGCCGCTATATTGCAGGAGAATGCCGATGTTGCGCAGCAGAGTCTGCACATCCAGCAGATGATCCGCACTCAGCCGATTGGCGATTTCCTGTCGCAATCAGTTACTGAACGTTTACAGGCGCTGGGAGCCGATCATTGGGCGGTTGCCGTACGTTCGTCCTCGACTTTCGAGGATCTGCCAGGGGCCGCTTTTGCCGGGCAGCATGACACCTTTTTGAACATGCGCGGTTCAGTAGAAATACTCGCAGCACTGAGGGATTGCTATGCTTCGTTGTGGAACGAGCATGCGATGTGTTATCGCAATCGCCTCAATCTTGCCCACCTGGATGCATCCATGGCGGTGGTGGTTCAGCAGATGGTGGAGATGACGGTGGCAGACAGCGCTGGCGTAGCGTTCTCCATCGATCCCGTGCAGGGCGATCTTGACCGGGTGCTGATTAACGCTTGCTTTGGTCTGGGTGAATCGGTGGTGGGGGGCGAGCAGGAAATCGATGAATTCCGTGTCGCGCTACCGGACTTCGCGGTGGTGGAGCGCAATATCGGTCAGAAGCGTGAAATTATCCTCAAGGATACGCAAGGGATTCAAGCCATCCCGCTATCTGCCGAGCAGATGGGGCAACCCTCGCTGACCGATGCCCAGTGCCAGACGGTGGCCAGGCTGGCCCGGCAGGCGCAGACATTCTTTGGCTTCCCCCAGGATATCGAGTGGGCATTTTCTGGTGGCGAGTGCTATCTGCTGCAGTCACGACCGGTAACCTATGTGCCGGAGCGCTGGACGCGTGATGAGTCCGCGGAACGCTTCCCTAATGCGGTCACGCCGCTTACCTGGGATCTGGCGGAGGAAGGGTTCCACGAATCGTTGAACTTTTCGTTTGAACTGATGGGATTACCGCACTTTGGCGGCAAGTGGTTTGCCATCAAAGACTTCTATATTTATGGCAACCAAAATGCGGTTGAGCTTTATGCGGGCGGCATGCCTGGGGGCATCAGTTCTATTGAGCAACTGCAGGAGGCGTTGCCTGAACTGGCCAGGCGCTATGCCTGGGTGCAGGAACTGCCTATCCGCTGGATGCGCGATCTGGATACTTACCTGTTAGAGATTGGCGCGCTGCTGCGTGAAGATCTTTCGGCCTATCGGCTCGATGAGTGCTGGCAATATGTACTCAACGTGCGGGATGCCGGTAAACGCTACTTCTTGCCCAATATCGCCATCTCGCTGACCCAACGCACCTTGTATGCCGTGCTCTACCAGATCCTGAACATGTCGATGGCTCCGGCGGAGGCGAAATCAATGTTCGATCTGCTGCTTTCGGTATCCGATACCAAAACCGGGCAGGTGAATGCAGAACTGTGGGAGCTTTCCCGCCAAATCCGCCGTGACGCGGCTTTGCTGCAGGAGTTCGAGCAGTTACCTTCCAGAGAATTGGTTGGCAAGCTTCAGGCCTATCCGGCATTTGAGGCACGGCTGGCGCAGTTTTTACAGCGCCACGGTCACCGTGAACTGGATTTTGACGCCTATTATCCGACCTGGCTGGAGGCCCCTCATATTGTGCTGGATCAGCTTAATATGCTGGTTGAACTTGGCGATGAAGACTTGGCCGGGCAGGCGCTGAACGCCAAGCTGGCAGCCTCGGCGGCCCAGCACCAGTATTTGAGCCAGGCACCGGAAGGGATGCGTTACTTTATTGAGGAAGTGATCCGCCTGGCTCGCGTTTACACCTATCTGGACGATCTGGAGCATTACCAGACTACGCGCCTGACGTTGCCATTCCGCAAAGGGATCAAAGAGATCGGTGAAAGGTTAGTGATGCGTGGAGTATTGGCGGAAGCGAGCGACATCTACTTTGCCCCGTTTAACGTGATTAATGATGCAATTCACCAGGATGATTTTGCAAATCTGGCACAGGTGGTGCGAGACAATAAGGTGGGCTGGGAACAGGCCAAGAAGCAGAGCCCAGTGTGGAATTATGGGGAACTTGCCAGCGCTGAGGACACGCCGACTGGCAATGAGTTGAAAGGCCTGGCAGGTAGCCCCGGAACCATTGAAGGTGAAGTGTTCCTGATCCACAACCCGGATGATTTTGCACAATTCCCCAAAGGAGCCATTCTGGTGGCGAGAACGACAAACCCAGCCTGGACTACGCTGTTTTATCGTGCCAGCGGGGTAATCACCGAGAGTGGAGGGCCGTTATCTCATGGTGCTGTGACAGCCCGTGAACTGCAATTGCCTGCCGTAATGAGCGTGAAGGGTGTGATGACGCGTCTGAAGAACGGCATGCGGGTGCGGGTTGATGGTAAAAACGGCACGGTCAGCGTGCTTTAAGCATTTCACGACAGACAAGCTAGATAAAGGATAAAAGAGCCCGCTTAGGCACCTAAGCGGGCTCTTTGTGTTTCTGGCTGACAGGCAAGTTTGCGTTGCGTAGAGAGGATCGCGATTTATGGTTAGAGCCCTGAAGTTAGGCTTTAGCTGGGAGCGTAAACTGTTTTTCCAGGTGCAATTTATCACCGTCTGTCAGTGTAATGACTACCTGGGTCCAGTCATCCGCGTTAATCGAAAGTTTCACCAATCCCAGGGAGTGCGCGGTATCTGGGAGCAGATCCAGAGTGTTAAGCTGGCGCGACGTACTTTGCCCTGCGGCCCCACGATGGGTGACGCTAAAATCAACCTGACAAGTACAAGCGTGCTTCACCAAGGCCATGGGCGTAATTTTGTAGAGGTTTCCTTCCGGCAGTGCTTCTATCCATAGCTTGCTGCCATCACTGCTTACCGAACTATTATTTTGTGAGTTATTCATAGCGTCGCCGCCCTGGTTACCGGGTTCGGAAAATGAAACCGCTTTAACGTTGCCAAAGCCCCCAAAAAGGCAAAAGAACATCAAGGATAACAGTGGATATGCTCTGGCACCTGGCATAAATACTCCTTCTGCTACGAATAATTATTCGCGTTAGGTTTTAGGGGAAGCGGCCATCCATACAACCAAAAAACGGCGGAAGTATTTTACTACTGCCGCACCTTCGTTTATCGGTGATGAATGTTACAAACTTAAGACGGTATGGATGAAATAGCTTAATAAATATGGCTCAACGTATAAAAATGGATTCATCTGATATCATTATTTTCTAATGCTTGACTCATAATAAAGTCGTAATAATGGTTTTAATGTAAGTTGGTCTTATGGTTTTATGACCTCTCATTTAAAGAGATATTGCATTTATTTCTAATTAAATCAATTAGTTGATTGTATTGTGAATAATATATTATGATTTGGTTTTATTTTAATTTTGTCATTATCGAGTTAATTTTCTAATATTTTATACGTATAATGTTCTGAGTTCGATTTTACTGCAATAATCCCAGTTAAATTCAAGGTGTTATGTTTAGATGAAGATAAATCAATAAGAATAATCTTTATGGAAGCGCGCATTATCTATTTTATTATTTATTTAAAACAGCATGATACATTTTTGGTTACATTTGGACACAAAAAGCATGCTTGTGTAAGGAATTTTTATTATCTAAATTGAGTTGGTGTATTTCGTAGCTCCATAAATATATCAATTTTATTGAAGTGTTTTTTATTTTTTTGCTATCAGGGTTTGTAAGTCCATGCTGGTAATATAAATATGATGATTACTCACAGAAAAATCACTTCTTAAGTTTATAGAGTGATGTTTGGAGTTTATTATGTCCAACGAGAAAATATCCAGTAGTAATTTTTTCCTTATAACAAGACCATCGTTACAAACAACCATATTGTTACAGTCACTTAAACGAAGGCTTTACGCTGATGTTTGCCTGAAAGAAGTCGACAGTATAAATGACATAAATATCAGTGACGGCGATCTCTTACTGCTTGATATTATGGCAATAGAAGAAAAACAGCTGAACCGCTGGTGCCTAAGCCTGCGAAGATGCGATCGAAATTTTAAAGTGCTGCTCTTCAACACGCCGACCAGTTATCATTATAGTGATATCGTTTCATGGCCGATGATAAGTGCTGTTTTTTACAGTGAGGTTGAGGAGGAGTATCTTATTGAGGGGATCAGGAATGTCTGCCGTGGGGGAACTGTTTCCCAAAAGAGATCTCCAGTTATGTTATGCAGCAGCTCAGTTTTATGCGCCCCACATGGAACAAATCACCGGATCTCACTCACCGAGAGAAGGAGATCCTCAATAAGCTCATGCTCGGTGCCTCTAATATAGAAATAGCCAACTTGCTATTTATCAGTGAAAATACTGTCAAGACACATATCTATAATCTATTCCGTAAGATATCGGTAAAAAACCGTACGCAGGCCGTTTTTTGGGCAAATCAAAATCTAAGGTAGCAGGTGGTAAAATTGAAGAAATCTTATTTCTTGATAATTATCATGCTGAGCCTTTCTGCATTTTATTCCTCAGCAGCTGAAGTGGAAGTCCCTGGGTTGATAGCCAGCCGTACGGTGACTTCTGTCGGTCAAAAGTTTAGCCGGGATTTTAGCGATCGCTGGATCGATCCCACCGCTAATTTAACCATTACTGAAAAACCCAGTGCCAGGTGGGGAAGTATTATGACAATCAGGGCTGGGCAGGATATTTTATATCAGACGATTATTTTCCCCACAATGCGCAACTATGATGCCACCGTTGATCAAGCGGTGGCTATAGCCAGTGCAGAATTAAAGAAACGTGTGATTAATAGAGCATTATTACAAACGGGTGATCTTTCCCGTGATGAGTTCTAGTTTGTGAATGTTATTTTTCACAATAACATGGAATTAATATACTCCTGAAATAAAAAGTTGCAGATTAATAACACTGCGCCTTGTAATTTGATGGGTGTATTTTACTGTTACCTGGGGTTTTCCGGCTTGTCGAGAATATTGTCATCACAGATATATAATTGAGAGAGGCGGTGGTCGAATGAAAATTCTCTATCTTTTACTATTAACTGGTCTGCTATCAGGATGTATTACTAGCCCACCTAAAGAAGCGGCCAGACCGACATTATTACCCAAAGATGCTACTTATAATGATCTGGTTTCATTACCCTCACCCAGGGGGAAAATTTATGTTTCAGTCTATAATATTCAGGATGAAACAGGCCAGTTCCAACCTTATCCAGCCAGCAACTTTTCTACCGCAGTACCGCAAAGTGCTACTGCTATGTTGGTGTCTTCATTAAAAGCATCTAATTGGTTCTTTCCACTTGAACGCCAAGGGCTGAATAATTTATTGAATGAAAGAAAGATCATCCGCGCAGCCCAGGAAAACGGGACCGTGGCGGATAATAACCGAGCTCAATTACCTTCACTGATGGCTGCCAATGTCTTGATCGAAGGTTCGATTATTGGTTATGCAAGCAATGTGAAATCAGGGGGGTAGGAGCCAGGTATTTTGGCATTGGTGCCAGCACGCAATATCAACTCGATCAGATTGCAGTCAATCTACGGGTAGTTGATGTTAAAACCGGTGAGATTCTATCTTCAGTAAATACCAGTAAAACGATTCTTTCTTATGAAGTGCAGGCCGGTGTCTTCCGCTTTATCGATTACCAACGTCTGCTGGAAGGTGAAATCGGGTTTACGACCAATGAACCGGTGATGACCTGCTTGATGGCGGCGATAGAATCTGGGGTTATCCATTTGATTAATGATGGTATCGATCGCAAGCTGTGGGCATTACAGAACGCAGGCGATATGAACTCGTCAGTGCTCAGCCGATACCGTGCAGAAGCTCGGGATGGAACAACCCTGTCCGATGAGGCGTTGGCAGATAATCCACCGATTAACAAGGTCAATACTGCCAATGGTACAGTTCCTCCGGCTACCGCTTCAACCAACTCCGTAGTAACACCTGCAATGATGAAGAACGCGAATAAAACCTAAATGGATTAGGGTTATTGCAACATAATTACTAACCAGGGTATTCATCGATTACCCTGGTTTTTCTATTTAACTCATATAAAAATGAAGAGTAGGAAATATATAATTCAAGTTATAGAGTAAGCGCGGGTTTTAATCATCAGGTCAAGACTGGGTGATGTGATTTTGAATTTATGACCCGTCCTTGGGTCATGCTTTATGGGTTGATGTTTAACGGGTTGCAACTCGCAATGTATCGGGTGCAGGTTAATTATCGGCAATTCTTGTTTTATCAAATCCGGTGCTGGTGCGGGCTATGGGTTAATATTCGAGTGATGTTAAATTATTGATAGCTGCTGAGACCGCTGATCTCAACCTGCGACGTCTGGTTGGTTTTGCGGTCAAGGATATTCATCATTAACTGACCATCGGTATTCGTCACATTAATAACAAAGTCAGGGGTGACTAACCTGCCAGGTTTGCCTTGGCTCACATTCCCCATAAGGCTACCCAAGAGCTGAGATTGAATCGCCTGTGTGAAGGTATCCAGGGCCGAAGGTTGTTGATATCCATCGAAACTCGAGCTGGGTGCTTTGTAGCTATTCTGTGCTTGAGCTGCATTTAATAGCGTTGGACCGTTTAATGGGTTACCGCCAAAATTAGGATTAATAAATTGGTAGACCAGGTTTCCACTCCAGGAATACGAAGAAAATAGTATAAGGAATGAAAAGGTTGCTACTTTAGTACTAGTCATAAAATCCCCCAGGTTGTTTTTTCTACCCATAATGATAATAGCTCATTTATGCGGTTTTTCCACTGGTTCTCTACGCATTAGATTGTTAGCTGCATTAAAAATACATGCTTATGAATAGAACTAATACTTCATGATGAATTAGCTATTTTTAAAATACGTATTAGAGGTGAGTCTTTTTTACGGAAAACAGACATAATTCACTGGAAGTCGCAATTTGTTGCACGTAATTCTGATTTTTTAACAAATCTAACCACAGCCTATTCAAGCCTTGGAGGTGGGTGGTATGAGGTTATTAATATTCTTCATATTTATATTTATGCCTACAACGTTATTTGCTCAAGCGGATCTTGCCTCGTCAGAACTTAATTTCGCGGCAAGTGAGCTAAATCACCAGCCCAGTGGGATGAATGCATATATAAACCAACAGGGTTCTGCCATGACTGCGGAAATTACCCAGGCAGGCGGTGCTGGTTTAACTGCGGCAATAAACCAGCTTGGCAGCGGTAATATGGCAAATATTCAGCAATATGGTTCTAATGACCTAGCGCTTATCAGTCAGGTTGGGTGGGGTAATGAAGCTGACATCCAACAAACAGGTTCTGGGGACTTCGCTTCGATTGTGCAAAATGGTTATTACAATCGGGCGACGGTTATCCAGCAAGGTAACAATCTTTCTACCAAGGTTGTTCAGAATGGCACGGGAATGTCTATCAAGGTCACCAGACCTTAGTAGCATTTAAACTAAACGTAAATTTGATGGCAGGTAATATTATGAATCTCTGGAAAATGACAGCATTAGCTAGCCTCGTAATCTCTGCCGGCGCATTGGCCGCAACCGAAACCACCACCGTGCAACAGAGCGGTGTCGGTAATAATGCCGTAACCCAACAAGGGTTGCTTACAAGCCCCGCGACTAATTCTACAACCTCGATTTATCAGATAAACAATTCCAATGCCAACGATGCTTACACGACTCAGCTGGCGACCAATAGCTCCATCAGCGTCACGCAGCAAATGGGCCATGACAACGCCGTGGGTGCCGCGGGTTCACCATTTACCCAGACTGGTGGCCATAACAATACGGAAATTGTGCAAACCGGTAACTTTAACAAGGTCACCGCCCCAGCTTCCGCCGTGCAGGGCGGGAACTATAATCAGTTAGAGATTTACCAAACGGGTAACAACAACAATGCAACGCCAACCCAGAATTCTGGCGCATTTAACTCAACTCTGGTGACCCAGACTGGGAATAATGATGAGGCAACCACCACCCAATATGGCTCATTCAATACCACTATTGTGACGCAATCTCCGGTCGGCGGCTCCTTCGGGGCCAGTGGCAATGATAATGACGCCACCACCTTGCAGGCCGGGGTCGGTAACTACGTGAATGTGACCCAGACCGGTTCTAGCGGTGGCAATGGTAACCCGGACGGAGGGGTGACTGTCACTCAGATTGGGCTGTCCAACTCTGCGATCACCAAACAGGATGACTGGGGCGGTGTAACCGAAGTCGATCAATATGGTGGCTATAACACAGCATCTGTCGTGCAGAATTCACCAAGCGATGCGGCTAATGGCTACAGCCACGCTGATTTGGTTCAAGCAGGCTATGCTAACAATGCATCCATTACCCAAAACTACGGGATCGTTAACGGTTCAGTGGCGGCCAACGCCTACGTTAACCAGGCGGGCAGCTTTAACAATGCAAGTGTGACTCAAAACTAGCAGATCGCTGCGTTAATGGTTTATCGCAAAACAGCAAATAGCCCGCCTAGGTCACTACGCGGGCTTTTGTGTTTTATAAACAGGGAGAGTTAAAAAAGGAGGTGATTAATGCTGGTTTTCGCTACAGGCCGTAACAGAGTGAATGCCATGCAGGTTATTTACTGAAATACCTGAATGCGTCTTCAGCTTTGCAGTAACGACGCACGAATCCCTCATTCCATCGCGTCATAATCACCTTTATAGCTTTATACCTGTATAGCTTGGGGGCCGTGTGGACGATTAAAACAACGGATATGTTTGATCACTGGTTGAGATACCAGAAGTGCGAACCGCCTGAATTAACGGACAGAGACAGACCGTGAGAATCGGTCAGTTTAAAAGGTTTATCAGAAGGCTTGAGACTACAGATTTTCGCGTCGGACAGGGACACATGCGGTGGTCACTTCATTATCGAACTGAAATGACCCAAATCAGACCACTCATTTTGCCGGATGCGCAGGGAAAACCAGATACGTATCGGAAAAGATTTTTACGCTAACTCATTGAATCAATCGTTTATAAGGATTCGCCGGGACGCATAAAAACTAAAATTTGGCTCCCCTGACTGGACTCGAACTTCATCTGTATCACCTGTTATTAGTAGTATTTAAATAATGGCGTTATTTTTTACCATCATATTTACCAACATTTTTAATCTTGTATCGTCAAAATGTCAATTATATTCAATTGGTTATGACAACACGCTTTGCTGAACCTCACTGAACGATCTTCATGTCTGGGCTGATTATCCCGCTGCTTTTCTCTGTTCTGTTCAATAGATTACCGCCACCAAATCCGATATGTTTACTCATAACATATCAAAGCGATAAGTAAAGCCAGAAGGATAGATACCTCATGACCAAAGCGGAGATCGCCAGCGCTGTTAATAAATGGTTCAACATTGAAAACTACAGCGTCCTGCAAAATTTGACAGTAGAACAGCTTTTCCAAGAGATAGAGAACAGGATTGTCGTCTATCGTATGGAACAAAACCGGGCTGAGCTGTCTCCTGAAAATCTTCGCAGGCATCAGAAATATTACGAAGAGCTGATTGAAGGCAAGGTCGTGTTTGGTGATGTTTTCGGGGGCCAGAAAAAAGACTGTCTTCGAGCTATGCCGTCAAGCCTGTCACACACCAAGGGCTATGGGAGATGGCGGGTTATGTTGCTGCTTACGATAAATATGTAAACCCGGAAGGAAAACCCCTACCTCATATGGAAGTATCGCACTATATGAAGGAAGCCGGGGTAAACAACGAAGGGCTGATGCTGGTTCAAATTAATCTGGCGGAAACGTCATCCGAAGAAATCATTAATCACCTGAAAGTCATGGTTCCAGAGTGGAAAGAACAGCTACAGGCTCCTGAGCCTCCAGCCAGAGATTTTCGTTTTGGGGTCAGCAATCTCAAAAAAATACTCGATTACAACATTATCCCCATCATGGATTTGCTGTTCTGGGCGCAGGATGAAGAGGTCAGGATTGGTATGCCGCAACTGACCAGTTTTATCTACCCGGACGAGTTTAAAGATGGCATTCGTGACGCTGAGAAAATGAAGTCTACAGACCATCCGTTGGCAGTCAAGTATCTGACAAAGCTTAGTCACTATCAGTCTTTTGTTGATTTTACATACAGATACGATGACAGAAGACACTGGAAGGTTCAGGATCTCATCACTGATGAACTCGGCGAGGACTGACATTCCCGGAGGCGGTGTGTTGCGCAATGCAGATATCGCCTACATTCACTCAACCTGAACATACCCTGTTTTTTCTCTTTCAAAAATCTGCGTAAAAAACTTCATCTCGAACGTCCCTCTTAAATCACAAGAAAAATCCATACAATTATCTCATCGAACAACACAGGAGATAAATATGGTTCAAATCAAAACAGATAAACATCCCAAGCTTATTCGTTTACCTGAGGTAATGAACAGAACTGGATTCGGGAAAACATGGATATATGAGCTTATTAAAACTGGTTGCTTTCCCGCACAGATAAAAACAGGTGTAAGAGCAATCGCCTTTATTGAAAGTGAGGTAGATGCGTGGATTGAACGAGCTATTCAGGCATCACGAAAACAAGCAGTTTAACAAATATCATCCATGTAATGATCTAAGGAGGCTTTATGTAAACATAAGAAAATAAAAATGTTGTTAATAATACCCCTTGCCGAAATAAAACAGATTCCCTGTAAGGGGACTATCAAATAAAAAATAAAGAAGGTAATAAATATGAGTAATACAATAACAGAAGTCCACGAAATCAAAGTCTACAATGACTCTACCAGATTATTCCTTGTGAAGTCATTTTATTGTTATGAGCTTTACATCAGTAATATGAAGGAATACATGGGCGATAGGTTTTTTAAAAGGGTTGAAGACAGAGAATACATGGATGATGTGTTTGATAAAGTAATAGAAAACAGTAAAGAGGGATTTAATAGGTTTCTAAAAGAATGTAAATGCTCTGGCTCTCTCAGAGATGTTTTATTCGATGAGGTCAAAGTGAATCTGAGACATATGCACAACGTTATTTTTAACTCGAACTAATGATTTTGTGATCAGTATATGGCCCCGGAAGGGGCTAATAATCAACTCAATAAAGGAACATTTAAATGAATGATAATATGGCAATATCAGTAAGTATGCTATGTGAGCAAACACCTGAAATACTCTTCACCATCCAAGCAAGCGTCAGTACGTTCATTGCGCTATGCGGGTATTCAGCCGAGGAAGTAATGGATGACGAAAACCTGACAGATGCGTTGAACAGTTATGTTAATAACGAACTGGTCAGTGAAATGGATTTAAGATACGGATCAGTGATCATTAATCTGATTTATAAAAAGTAGTTATCTGTTTACCCCTATTCCGGGACTAAATAAAATAAGTCAAACAAACATGTAAAAATGAGGATTGATTATGTTTAACGAAACTATATTAATAAATAAGTGTACACGGCTATTCCTTGATCTTGCTATAAGATCATTCGAGGCAAACTGGAAACTCTTTCAGGAGATAAATGGAGATGGAGACGCAAATGATTATCTTGATGATCCTGATTTCATGAGTCCATTTATTATGAACATCATTGACCATATTCAGAATAACTTTGAGAGATTTACAACCCAAGAAGGTGATAGTGGGAGTATTAATGAAGTTAACTTCGAGCAGATTGCTGTTGTGTTGGTGTGCCATTCAGAACGATTCAGGAAATGAGTTCTAAAAGTTGCCCCGCAAGGGGCTAACTAAAAAACAGTAAATAAAAACAGGAGCCAAAAATGATTGATGAATTTCATGTGATGTATATGTATAAAAAAATCCAAGCTGAAGCTGCGACGACAGATATGAAAACACTGGAACAGCTTTTGAAGAAGTTCCGCCAAGTTGTCGCAGAACGCCGGGAAGAATACTATCAGGAGATTGGTGATAAAAAGGTTCAGAAATTGAGGGTCAAGAGATTACAGTAGTTGCTTGATAAAATGGTGCGTGATCGTGTATCGCCGGATGATATATTTATCTGAAGCAGTAATGAGCTATATTTTCACATTAACGGAAATGGCTATCGTATATTGTATATAAAATTTATTATAACTAATTGAAATTCTCATGGTTATGTGTTACATTTAATCTGAATAAAGTTTTATCTTAGGAGGGGCAATGGCAAAAACTAATAAAGCATCTAAAAACAGAGCTTATGCTGTAGCCCTTACTGTTGCGTCCAGAACTTCTAGCCCGGTTTCTGGGGTTAGTGCTGATTCCATAAGAATCGCGAAAGAGCGTTCTGAGAAGCGTTCTGCCGATGATTTAAATCGAATGTTTGCAGAAGCATTCGAAGCAGTTTATAAATAAAATTAATTTTTAGTAAAGCCCCTCCAATGGGGCTTTTTTCGTTAAGGAGAACTTAGTTGTGACCTCTAAGAAGTGGGTTTTCCGTGAGTTAATTGATAATGAAAATGACTATCAAGGACTTTTAGCTTATACGTGCTATAAAATTGAAAAAGATAAACTAGCACAAGATCTCCGCGAAGCTAATAAGTCGGACGATGAAGTAGAAAGAGCGTTAGAACAATTTCATAATGTTTCTGTAACTACGGGACAACTAGAAAAGTTTAAGACAAAAGGGCTAGGAGTTATGGCAGCCTTGACTGAAGTGTTAGATGCAGAACTAATAGAAAAACATAATAAAGAGGTTCTTTTATTAAAAGATCAGCATCAAGCAGCTTTAAAACAAAAAGATATTGCACATAAAAAAGAACTGACCAAATGTAAAAATGATACTACAACAGCTCTAAGAAAAGAACTTTTAAATAAAATGCAAAAATATCCATTAAGCCATTCTTCTATTGCAATGAAAATTTTCAAATGGATAGGTAATGGATTCCAAAGTGTAGTAGCTGTGTTTATTTTAATTTTTGTTCTTCATTCGGTGGCATACTGGTCGTCAGATGATGCGACAAAATCTGGTGTCGTCAGTAGTTTCTGGGGGAGGGTTCAAAATATGTTTAACAGCCCTATCCCTTCCTCTGAGGTTAGTTCAAATAATACTAATATAAATCCATAGTGAGCATTTTTTATATTTTCATGAAATAAATTTATGTTTTTCCTTTATGAGGAGTTTTAAAAATGGATCGCAAATTAGCAAAAAATCTAATCAGAACAATAGGTAAAGAATATGGGTATAAAGTTTCAGGAAGGCTAGAAGATACTGATTTTGATGTCTATTTTGCTAGAGAGAGGCATGGTATTGCTTTTCAAATTAGACATTCAACACATTCATCAGCGCAAGACGGAGGATGGCTTCAAGTTCATCACTATGAAGGAGAGCCTGAAGATTGGGGGCCTGCTTTACACTCGCTTAGGGCAATAGGTGATGTGGTTGCATTTTGCCAAACTTTAATAACATTCTCCCAGATTAAATCTAAAAGACAAGCGTAAATAAGTTACTCTAGTCTTTATCTGGTATATATTACGTTAATTTTTGGATGCATTAACTGAGACTTGAGCTGACAGGTTTGGCAGGCAGAGCATCGCCAAATCTGACAGTCTGCTATTATTTCTCACAACTGTTTGAATTATTAAAATATCGGGAGATAAGCATGGTAATGCCTTTGGAATATGACAATTATTTCTTTGATAGGATTGACCCATTTACACCTCCATTGGAAGTTTGGGAAAAAAGGGATCCAACAGAAGAAGAAACTGATGAGTTATTATCGAGAGGAGAGTGGAGAGCATGTTGCCAAATAAACGTAAAAATAGATTCAATATTAAATTCTGCATATGATGCTGCAAAATTAATTGCAAGTAACAAAGATGATAATAGGATTAATCATCATGTTATTAATTTTCTTGAAAAAAACATGGAGTATAAAAAATGGCGTGACTGTATGCCTTACCCAACACCTAAACCACTAATTGATTATCAAGAAAACTACCCCCGAAAGATTTGGAAGTTATAAATTCTTTGATTTCAAAGCATGGCATACTGATTCCAGAAGGTCAGGCGCTATTTCATGGAGGTATATGGCCTCTAGATGAGATGGGGGGCAGGTGAAGTCATTTCTGACAAATCGCGTGTTATCAACATCGTTTTGCCCGAAAGTTGCTTTAAATAATGGCGATTGGAGGGGTAAGGCATATGATGCTGGCCGAATCGATCTTATGGTAATCACTATAAAAAATATAGATAAGAAAGCATTTGTGTTTTCACTAGATGAAGGATCTCATAGTCATGAGATGGAAGTGCTTTTTGAACGAGGTGTACAGTTGAATCTTGTTAGTAGTTCAATGGTGAATCTGCACTTTAAAACTTGTAAATCGACGAGTGCATCGGATATTGACTGTAAATTTATCGCAGCTAATGTTCTTCAAATTGAAATGATATAGTGACTCTATTGTCGTTAGTTTAGATTGTACTAGCTCCTTGGTTTGAACGTCTGCTCTTAACACAGAACTGCCTGTCAGATTAGATTCAGCTCTGTGCCGAAGATGTGTCGTGAGCTAAAACAAATTAGTAAATACCAGATTAAACCTGATCTAATACAGCTGATTTATTTAAACAAACATTTTCCTACGTTTTGTATTTGATGTTCCAAAATCTGATGAGATAGAAGAAAGCTGTTCAAGCCTCAGCTCAACAGAGCGCTGGAACTCAAGAGCGGCCTCTGTACGTCTCGGCATCACTTTTTTCTTCGATGGTTTTCCTGTAAAGTATTCTTTCATTAATTAAATCAAAATTTCCTGATGATTTAACAGCGGTGTTAGCGGCTGAGTGACTTATAGGATTAAGCTCACTAATAAAGCTAGCCAAAAGAGATTGTCTTTTCTTATCCAGTCTGCATAGTGTGGTATGTGCAGACCTATATTTGTTTATTTCATATGCAAATGCATCATCATCACGTAGCTTACGGTATCCAGTTCTATATTCCTCAATTGATGGATGATTTTTGAGTTCTTCGATTGTATTAAAATATGCCAATAAATCGCTATTGTCTAATTGTACTTTTCTCATATATTTCCTTGTTATAATAATATTCATAAATATATTTTATTAAATATGGAGCAAGAGTCAAATTAGTGGAATCATCGTAGTGATTGTTTCGCACAATCACGCATCGTTGCTGGTTAATTGCGACATGGAATTTAATTTCACGTATGATTTACTGGCGGCTACGCCGCTATTATTAATGGATAAATCCATCATCAACAGGGATGAAAACTGTTCCAGCAATGTGATTGTCTTGAACAATCACGAAGTGCTGCTTATGTGCATATTTTTCATTCAGTGAAGAGTAAATAGCCCGTTTTACAGAGTTAACACTTTACACGGTTATGGGATCTTTTTTAAAACAGGATGAGGAAATGATCTAAATACGATCTTTTTTACTTTCCTAGCCAGTATGGAAACTACCTAATGAAAGTAAAATATATTAATGTCAGTGTCAGGGCGTAGCCGTGCTTTAGCACATGAGCGTCAGCTCATAGATGGTGGTGATTTTCAAAAAAGGATTTTAATGGAACAAAAAGGAAAGCTCTGCAATAAAAAATGCAACCCGAAAATGGTTAATCATTTTAAGGTTCAAACCCCATGTGGCGATCATAAAAATCGCCCGGTTTCTGTTTATCCTCTTAAGTATTATCTCTTACTTCTTGCAAAATTAAATTAAGAAAAAATCGGCTTGTAGCCCTTGCTGTATAAGGGATTGAACAAAAAACCGGGACTGACTGTACAGTCAGTGTTCCTGACTCTGTGGTCAGTATTCCTGACTGTACGGTGAGCTTTCCTGACTCTGTAGTCAGTTTCTATGTCATTTTTTTGGTTAAAAATGACAGTACTTTAAATTATCGTCACTGGAATATTTGCGATATTTAAAATATTTTTGCAAAAAAACATGCAAAAAGCTTGATATCTATTTTGTGCATGGTATTTAATTCATTATAAATAAAATAATAAGAGGGAATAACATGATAAATGAAATAGAAGTTGATTTAGATTTAGGCTTAAACCCTTTTTGTTTTGAGACAGAACTAAAGATTGAAACAAGAAAGAAAAATCTGACTGTTTCAAGAGGAACAGAACTTATTGAAAGGAAGGATACCAGCAAATCTTATTTTGCCAATATAGTACATACACAAGAGGTCGATAAAGAAGAGTTCATTAAACTCTATACCTCTCAGATAAAAGCATATTTTGATCTCACGAAAACAGCATATAAAGTGTTTTTCATATTTTTGCGAATATATCAGGATGCGATAGGCAAAGATCATTTCTACCTGAGCTGTAAAAAGGCGATGTCTCTTGCGGAAAAGTTAGATCACTTTGTCTTGTCTGAATCTATCTTTTACAGAGGGATCAAAGAACTCATCGAAAAACGTATTATTGCTAAAACCAATGAGAAAAACTGGTATTTCATAAACCCTGCTATTGTCTTCAATGGTGATCGTGCTCGCTTTGTTTCAGAGATTATAAAAAAGAAAGAAGTAATGGAAGAACAACCCGAAAGCGTTGCCAGTACTGACCGAAGAAATAAAAATATTAAAGAAGAAGGTATAACTATTGAGGCAGTCATAGAAGACGTAAATAGCCAAGAAGATATAGATTTGTTAATCGCAAGATTACAGGCTAAAAAGCACCAAGGAGCGATGATGAGTAAAAGCATGGGAAGATGTAGCACTGTTGAGGCAGCAACTCTTTTACCACCAGAAGAACCGTTAGATTGGGATAATATTTAAATATATTTACAAAGATGATGTTTCGTGATTGAGTAAATAAGATGAGCTAGAATGCTAAATATATAAATATCGTATGGAATGTTATTTATACAGCCTAAGTTAAATTTGATTTTCCTAAAATACACATGGTATTAAAAATGAAACAAAAAGGAAAATGAAACAATGAATAATACTAAAATCATTACGCTCTTTAACGCCAATGAAAACATACCATTTTTGACCTGCATAGTTGAAGATGTTGAAGAGAATGAACACGGAATAAAGCTTACCCTTGAAAACGACAATAACATCGATGTTAAAGATTACGATTCTTTTTTCTGTCTGAATCAGCGGATGATTGCGACAAGGAAAGAATGGTTAATGTATATAGGAAATTGATTTCTGAACTTAGCCAACTCAGCGAAGAAACAGTAAGAGCGCTGATGCCGTAAACCAAAACCATCCTAACACGCCCCGTTAGTGTTCTGGATGATGACTATTATTGTTGCAGGGTGAAAGCTAAAGCGCCGGATGAATCCACACTGATGAGTGCGCTTAGTCTGCAGGAGCTGCTTGAGGCCAAAGCCGAAGATATCTTCTTATCTGAACTGGAAACATCTGGCGGTATCGTGTTTCACACTGATATGGGATATCCAGCAGTTGAATCAAACGTGCAGCTATTAGAATGGCTATAGAATCAATAAACCTTGCACACATGCGAGATCTGACCAATGGTTAATTGGTCATGTTCAGGGATGGTTAGTTTGAGTATGAGATCGAGAGCGATCTCTATGAGGCACTGTTTCAGGCTGCCGATAGGCTTAAGATCGTTGTTGTGTTATCAAAGAGAAGTATTTAGTATACGCACAATAATATACTAATCTATTGTATAATTTATTTGCAGTATATTTATTTGTTTTTTACAGTGTATGGTTTGAGCATGTTTTTAATTTTTAAATTAATGGTTAGATAAAATCTTCATGAGGTAATAAATGAACAGTTTACTTTCGGATGAGTTTGCAGATTTAGAAAATATACTCTCTTCAGGAGATGTAAGTTATGATTTTGTTGCTGAACTTTGCATAAGCAGTAATTTTAGTTTTATAAGTCATGAAGCTTTGAAGAGAATAAAAGAAGAGAATCTGACAAATATAGCAGTGTGTGATATAAAAAATAATTATATTAAATTAGAATTTGAGCGTTTGAAATTGAATAAGGGATTGTATCTTCATGATTTTTATTTGGAGGAAAGGAGTTATGTAGACAATGAATATGATAGTATCATATATTTTAAATATTCTATGACTCCGATGCCTGTTGAAGATGAAAAACCATATCTTAAATTTATTGATGCGGCGAAAAATGGCTTCGCTCAAATAATAAGTAACCTTAATCTCATAGCAACTATCCTACAATCATTTTTAGTAATAAAACCTGCAAGTGAAAATATATACATTTGTTTCGATGGGGATGTAAAAAGGCTTGTAGGCTTTAGTGGGAGTAGGATATATAGACACCCTTGCGATAGAAGTAAGATTTTAGATAATAAAAGTGAAGTAGAAAAACTAATTAAGGCAGTTAGTAAAATAAACAACGATTCTAATAAGAAATGTAAAAATTTATTTAATATTTACAATATAGCGCTGAAGTTTGAAGCTAATCATTTTTATGATGATGCATTTCTGAATTACTATAAAATCATAGAGATCCTTTTAAGGAAGATATTTATCTCTCACACTTCGCCGAAGTCATTGGTAAATCCAATAAGTATGCTAAACATCTGAAATCAATAACTCAAAAAGCTATCATGCTGTTTATGTGGGATTATCATACTTGTCGATTTAATTCAAATGAAAATATTACTGGTCCTGCTCCTGAACTGGATGATTTCATAGAATTGGCTACAATAAGGAACGAGTTAGCACATGGGAATGATAAGTACCGTTTTATTTTTGAATCAAATAACTTCTCAGAAAAGCAGCAATTCATACAAAGACTTACTTTATGCAAAAATATATCTTATGATATGATGGTGAAATTTCAAGAGTTGCGTTATGAATCTTGTTGATGATTATTAATGCTCATTAACACCTGTTATTTAAAAAATAAATAACAGGTGTTTTATTAATTAATCTAGCAACCCACGCGAAACTTTACTCGCAGTCTGACTGAAACTATATCGGTCAACAACACTCCCCTTGAACCAGATATCAAGCGAGTTCATGTGAGCCGTATTGCTGTTCTTCAGCAGGGCAAGACCGGGAATATAGTTCGAGATCTGAGTCTCGCCCGACATGCTGGAGTAGGACCACATTTCCTGACCATCATTTGTAGCTCGTGTTTGTGGCTCCCCGAATGCTTTAATAACATCTTGCTGAGTAGTTTTCCCTTTAACGATTTTGGCTTTTACGGTTTGTTGGGATTCGTCTTTCAGGGATTTATTGCCATAAGTAGTGCAAGCGGTAAGAGGCAGGATCACCAACGCAGCGATAAACAGTTTTCTCATGTTAACTCCATATAAACAGTAAACTTAAAAATAGGCGTAAAGAGTTCAGAACCAGCGCTGTATTGTCGCTGGAGATCAAAAAAGTTGTGTCAATTGATAGTGAAAGAAGCCTATGACCTTTTTATCAAATCAGCTAATGGCATCTTTCATTGTGGTTTTCCCTGATGTTGCATTAATCAAAGCTATCTAAAAGCTATAAATCGACATTAACCGCTTGTCTCATGGTTCAACGCTCTATCCACTTGAATCAGCTCGTAAACTGTCTGGTGGTCCTCTGGTTTACTTTACTCATTAACGATTCCTCTAGCAAGAAAATGATCGATATTACAGATCGATAATAATTTATTGATAGATTATAACGATTGAAAATGATTTATCGATCGGTGTTTTAATTGATTTTATCGATCGATGTAAATTTAACGATAGGTAGTATCTATCGTTATTTTGTTTTTGATCGTTACAAACGATATGACGGACTACAAAAATAATTGAATCCTATCAATTGGTTAATCAGGTGGTTTTGCTTCGTTATGTCTGTCAAAGCAAGCTGTAACGGCTACTGGTGCGCAGCAGGCTACCTCTACATAACAGCATTTTTGATTATCGGGATGGATAGGAAGATGAAGAAGATTTTACTCGTTGCTGGCACAGCTCTTGTTCTGGCGGGATGTGGTGAAAAAAGCGATTTTGAGAAAGCTATCAACGCGAAAATTTCAAAATCGAAGGTGTGCTACTCCCTGCAGGACAACGACATTGTATTCAACAAAGGTTTTCCGGTTAAGGTTAATCGCGGCTACCGTTCTGCCGGATACAGTGCCAGTGATGAAATCCTTAAAGGACTTGCTGAACAAGGGCTGCTCACTGTTTCACAACAGGCAAATGGCTTTAGTAGTGTTGATGCTCTGGATGTAACAGATAAAGGCCAAGAAGTTGAGTTTTGGGACCGTGAGAATGGTGCCTGTGTCGGTCATCGTACTGTTGCTGAGATTACAAGCTGGACTGAACCCAGCGAAGGTAATGGTGTTAAAATGACGCAAGTGATCTATACGTGGAAACTCGATGGCGTGCCGGGCTGGGTGGATAAGAAAGCCTTCTCTGGCGTGAAAGGGATATCTGAACCAGAAGAAGCCAAAATTGTTCTGGTGAAAACCAATAACGGCTGGACTGCTCGGTAATTACAGGAAAAAGCTATGAACTCTATCTCTTGGGTGATTTTCACTGGGCTGCTGATAAATATACCATCACTGGCTCCGGTGCTGTTTCTCCGTAAGACTCAAAAGAACGTGAAGATATCTATTTCGATCAGACTGTTTCTACTTAACGCTTTCTTGGTGCTGTCCCTTGTGACGCCATCGCAGAACATTACGCAAAAATACGGGCTGTTTCCAATATGGCTGGTGTTGGCTGCAATAGTGCTGTTTGCGGTCACGCTAGTACCAACGGTAAAATTAGTGCGTAAGCATTTGACTGTTGGGAAAAGTCGGGCTGTTATCCTCTCATCATTCCTGATTGTCTATGCTGTCAGATTTCATGGCGTGTTTTCAGATTTGAATGGACGTGGATATACGATTAACGGCTATAACACAGTATGGACATTCTTCTTCCTGTTTGCCTGTCTACTGGCTTATCTCGGTTGTGCTGGACGTAAAACGTATTCTGGTTCTTCTGAGTCGTCATCTGCACCACAATCAGATTATTTTAAGCCGAACAAAGAATATGAAACACAATCTCAAATTGACTACGATATTGCGGTAAAGGGGCGGAGTGTTCTGTCTGATCCCAATCTGAGTATTGTTGAGCAGCAGCGTTATCGAGACAGTATTGATAGAAATAATGAAAATGGAATTTAAATATTATTATAAGTATTTTTTATATCATAAACTCTATGATGATTGACTTTTAATATTTACCAATAGGCCGGAGGAGTTACAACTTTTTCGGTCTATTGGTATGAAATAATTTACCAACGACTATCAATTGATAATAGATACGAATATGGACTCTCGGCTTTGATTTTTCTTCGCTGCTGAATTGACTGAATAGCAGTTGCTGTTAATGATATCCCGGCTCCAGCTACTAATGCTATTGTGCTTGGGATTCCAGCAAGAACTGCTGCAGAAGTTGGCGCTGCAGTGAAGCAAGACACTTTCAGAAATCCACTGAGTCCATCACCCCAACATTGGGCTTTTAACGATTGTTTGAGGCTATTCATCGCAGGTAAGACATTAGATTGATATTGATCTGATACCGCTTGCCGCAATGCTTCTATCGGTAAGTCATGTGGAATATCAGAGGTAAGACTAGCAACTTCACGACGAAAAATAGCTAATTCTTCAATATGGTCATTTTTAAACTTTATTATCTCCTGAACTGTTAAATTTTCAGGCAGAGATATACCTTGAAGCATGAGATCAACTAGCAAGCTTTGAGTAAGTTCTTGTGGTAATACTCGTCTTGGACCAGATGCATCGAAGTGGCGTCCCCTCTGTCTGGTGGGATTACTGGTTGGTTTACCTTTGCGTACCGAGATCGCTAGTTGATCTGCAGAAGAAGATTCAGTTATTAAGCTTAGGCCTAATCGTTCTGATAACTGAGTTGCAAGCAACGTCATATAAAATTTGGCAAAGACGGGTTCAACGTGAAGCCATCCATCATCGCCAAGCCCTTGCTGAAGGTCATCCATAATACTATATGCAAATTTTTCAGGGTGTATTCTTGCTAATCGAAGTAGTTCTCTTGGTATCTTGTCATTATGAATCAGGGTTCTTGGGGAATTATCAATATCGTAGATAACATTGGCCGAAGCAGGATCCGTGATAAAGTTGAGAGCTTTCTCTGCTACGTCTTCTATTTCCTCCATGTCTGGAGAGACACGAACAGGCAGTAGTATTCCTTCATCACTAAGAGAACGAGTAAAATCATTTGCATAAGGCTCTCTGTGAGAGATTGGAACAATTGTTCGTATTGAATCCCAAAATAAAATAGCACTCCGTAGCCAACGCTCATTTTTTATATCAATGTGTGGATAATAAAGTGCGGAAGAGAATGCTGTGGCCATTATAATCCCTCTATGCCTATGTGGGAGTTAATATATATTAAGGTTGTCGTGTGCTACTGTGATTTTTTATTTTCCGGAGCCAACTATGTACGCTCGCTAGTATGAAAAATATTGCTATAAGTCATGTTAACTTGCATCAACTACAAGTTTCTGTTTATGTCAGTGTCCTCCATCGCACAAACAGAATGGTCAATGTTGTATAGCAATTATTTTCAATCTAATCAAGGTCCCAGTATTTTTAATTTAGGCACTGGTTTTTTCCTGTTTGCCGCGAGTGTTGGTATGTAGTCAAGATTGCTATCTGGCAGTTCTGGCTTAACAGGACGACTTGGAAAACGCCTGATGTCATCCGGTGTTGGCTTGTAGTCATCTTGGTTAAACTTAGCTCGTTTCTCATACTCAGCGCGTGGCACATAGATGCCCTGAACCTCATCGAAGACATAGTTTTCAGCTATACGCTTATCGTGTTCAGCATCGACTGAAACAGGGGCTGGCTTCTTCTTGGACCAGACGAATTTCTCTCTTATATAATCTACTACAAGTAAGGTGAAGCGTTTGAAGAGTCCAGTCTGGCGAGGTTCAACTTTCTCCTTCTTAGCTTTAACAGGAGCGCGTTTAAGTGCTATTTCCGTTGAAGTGGATGGGGTTTTCAGTGTAGTGCGAGTATGAGGCGCAGGAGCAACCAGAACAGGTTTTTGCGAGTCTGTAGATGAAGCTCTGCCTGTGTTATCCGGGATAACAATTTCTTCCGGTTCAGCCAGTGCATGAACCCTAAAGCTGGCAACATCAACAACAATGTCCAATGGAAGATCTTTAAAGGTAAAATAGGCTTCGTCAGCTTCTTTTTCAGCTCATCACGTATGGCTTGCTCTGCAGCGCGTTGTTCCTGAGCTGCAACAGTTCCCCAGCGGTCACGAGGAATATGAAGTATTGGATCGCGGTTCGTTTCAATAGCTTTAGCCAGCCAGATTGCTTTCTCCTCGTTTGTAGCAGCAGCCGTAGCCTGTTCGAGGGCTTCCTCATACTGAACCCTGATAGAGCGGTGATCAATGCGTTCATCATGACCATACAGGTCAAGGAACCCATTACAGATGTCCTGCCAGCCTTTACGCCAGCTATCTAGGGCTTCAGGCTTGTCCCACTCACGAACCTTTTTACCAAAGCCGGTAGAAAGAATCTCACGGGTTGTTCCCATGATATGGATATGCGGGTTATGACCATTGATATCGTGGATAACAACATCTGCAATGATGCCTTTTTTGGTAAAGTGCTCAAGAACAAAAGCTGCAGTGAGTTCAATGCTCTGTTCGGGTGTTAGCTCAGCGGGGAGGGCAATCTTAAACTCTTTGGCAAGACGGGCATCTGAGGCTTCAACAGCATTCCAGAGTGTTTCACTGTCAACAATCAGGGCAGGAGGGGTATGTCCGGGTGCAAAAATCTGCGCAAAGGCAAGGTCCTTTTTATGTGCTGTTTTGCGGCCACAAACTTCACCCGTTCTGTTATCGAAGAAAACTTTACGGTGACGATATGCAGCAGAGTTAACCGAAGACTGACCTTCGCCTCTTCTGATGTTCTCCATTTTAAAACTGTATATCGCCATCCAAGTATTCCTCAATGCTAAATGCTGCTTTTCGTTTTACGTAAGGAAAACGCCGGGGTTGACGTTGACCTTGATTTTGTTTCCGAAGGAAACGGTTTTAGCCTGCGGCAGCAACCGTCGGTAGACCCCACGGCATTAGAGCGAAGCGATAATGCGTAAGTGGGCATTGCTTTATTTTTTATCGCCATAAATGGCTCAAAAATAACGGCAATGTATAAGGCTTGCCTTTATTAATTAATACTAAATATATGAATGGCTGTAAAACAATTCGCCGAATTAAGCGGCGCAATATAGATGGGCGGGCGAAGTATTCCGCGATATTACGCGGATTGTGTTTTGATAGCGTCCGAAGGACAAAAAAGTGTTAATTTATCCCGCCGTAAGGCGGAAAACACTAAAACATAAATAAAACAGTTAGATTTAGTGATGATTTCTCCGTTATAGAATTAACAGGTGAAGATCAAAAAACACGGTGAAAACCGGAAAGGTGAAATGAAATCACATATAAACAAAAATAAGTAACGCGGAGAGTATCAGATATTTTAAGTTAGTAGTTGCTATCACTTGTGTTGCACAAATTACAAAGTGCGTGATTTATTTTTTTGTTGACTGGAAATCGTGAGGATATGACCTAAACTCAGTGTGCATCATTTCTTAAAGAAATTTGATGCAATGAGAATGATGAGACGTTTATTAATTACATACAGAAATTATAATGAGGCTGAAATGTCCGAGCATCAAGTATTATGTATCAATAAAAGCAATCGTCAGAGTGCTCATGAAAGGATAACTCATATAGGTGGTAAGAATGCTGATGGCACCAGATGGAAGCTCACACAGCAAGAGGCTATAAGCGGAATAGAATCTGGGAAATGGAGGTTTTATGTTAATGCAGGAGGGCATTCAGTGTGGGTGATTGTTGCTGTTAGCGCTTCTGGTAACAAATACTTAAAAACACAAAATGATGGCGAACAGCCTAATAACCTTTTAAGTCTTCCTGAGTGCGCGTAAGTGTCAAAGAAAGGGCCAATAGGCCCTTTCTTACTATTTACTGCGCTTACCATGATCACTTCTGAATGTAGTTAGTTATAGAGATAATTTTAAAGTCCATTAAAAGACTTGAAGATAAATAATTAAAATTTTTTTGTATACTATTGATTAATTTTTTAATTATGCTAATTGATATTAAGGAAATAAAGAAAAGGAGGTTTTATGTATAAAAATAACGATGAAGCCATCGATCTTGAAGCAAAACGATTACTTGATAATGGAATCTATACCGATCTGGAAAAAGCGTATAGTGAAGCAGAAAAAATAATCACCGAAATAAGAATTGAATTTAAAAAGAAACAGGAAAAAAACAATTCCGATCCCGGATCAAATCAATCAAACGAGCACTTTCAGATGATGAATTCAGAAGTAATATTCCTTATAATCATAGGCATCAGTGGAGAAAAGAATGAATGATGATGAAATAAAAAACACCTATCTAACTGGTAATGTTTTTCAGAGTGATAGAAGCAGGCCGGAAATTAAGAAAACACTTGAGCAGAAAATTGCTGGAGCACAAAATAAGTTAAATTACCTTAAAGCAAAAGAAAAAAGAGACAGCAAAAAAGAAAACACACGACAAAAAATAATTCTTGGTGCAGAGGTTGCCAAGGTTTTAAAGTGTGATATAAGTGAGGTAGATAAGCAATTACTCTTTGGTTTGTTGTTAGAAGCTCCATCCTTACATACACACGATATTGAACGGTATAAAGTAAATGGACAAGTCTACATTGAAAGAGTTCTCAAGAAATTCAGACCATAAAATCATTTCACGTCCGAACGGTGAACCGACCTAAAACTTGCTTTTAGGTCGGTGAACTGTTTAGCAAGCCCCAGAGGGCGCGATAGTTAATTTTACAGTTAAGAGCCTGTCCATAATTCTGTGTAACTGCCAGCGTATTAAAGGTGCTCGTTTAGACGGTCACCAAACTCGATAATAAAGCGGCTCATCGCCAACCGCCAGTTCTGGATTGGCATACTCCATTTTTTCGATGCTGCCTGGATCGCCAGATAAATCACTTTTCGCACTGAGTCGTCTGTTGGGAACACCTTACGTTTCTTTATCGCCTGCCGGATTACGCTGTTCAGCGATTCTATAGCGTTGGTCGTGTAAATGGCCTTGCGGATATCCGCAGGGTAACCGAAGAACGTGTTGAGATTTTCCCAGTGGGTACGCCAGCTTTTGCTGATTTGCGGGTATTTCTCATCCCAGATACCTGCAAACTTATCCAATGCCATCAGGGCGGCTTCCTCTGTCGGGGCCTGATACACCGTTTTCAGCACGCTAGTCACCGCTTTGTAGTCTTTCCACGAAACGTATTTCAGGCTGTTACGCACCATGTGGATAATGCATAACTGGATGTGGGTTTGCGGATAAACGCTGTTTATCGCCTCTGGGAAGCCCTTCAAGCCGTCCACGCAGGCAATCAGGATGTCCTGAAGCCCCCGATTTTTCAACTCGGTCAACACGTTGAGCCAGAACTTTGCTCCCTCATTCTCGGCTAGCCACATGCCCAGCAGTTCTTTTTTACCTTCGGTATTAATCCCCAGAGCCAGGAAGACGGCCTTGTTGATGACACTACCATTTTGACGCACTTTCACCACGATACAGTCAAGGTAAACAATGGGATACAGTGAGTCGAGGGGGCGATTCTGCCACTCGGTGACCTGTTCTTTGACGGCATCAGTGACTTTGGATATTAGCGTGGGTGACACATCGGCATCGTACATCTCCTTGAATGTGGCAACGATTTCCCTTGTGGTCATTCCTTTGGCATACAAGGATAAAATCTGGCTGTCCATCTGCGTGATACGTGTCTGATTTTTCTTGATTAACTGAGGCTCGAAAGTGTTTTCGCGATCACGGGGTGTATTCAGTTCGACCTCGCCATCATCAGTGAGCAGCGTCTTTGATGAGTAACCGTTGCGGGTATTCGAACCTGTTTTAGGGGCATTTTTTTCATGACCAAGGTGTTCGGTAAGCTCAGCATTCAACGCCGTTTCGACGGTGAGCTTGGTCAGCATACGAGAAAACGCATTAAGATCGGCTTCGGTTTTGAGGCCTTTAGCCAGTTCGGCAGCCAGTGCCTTAAGTTTCTTTTCGTCCATAATTTGCCTGTCTCCATTGTCAGGAAGAACATATCAAAAACAGGCAATTACACAATTTAAATTACAGTCTCACAGTTAATGTCATATAATGCATAACATGCTTCATTAAATGATGTCCTGAAGGATTAACTTTTTTCTATACCACGATGTAAAGGGTTATATGCATCCAGTGATTGAAGTATCGGTAGACTAAGCTCATTTGGAAGCATAAACCATACAGGATTACCAAATGTTTTTGGATAGCCTTTGTCCTCGCCTTCTCCATTCCATCTCATAGCGAGGCGCTTAGTCCCATCTTCCCAGATCCCCCATGCAACGGAGAATCCGTTTAAGTCATAAATAATTTCCAATACCTTGAAATTATGCGGATTCACTTCTCTCGGTGATGGCATATTGTCTCCTTTATAAGAGTATTCATCAAGCTCTGCTTAAATAATTCTTTGAACACGATTAGATGGCAAAGTCTTCCAAATTTTTACCGCTTCCCAGAGCCGAAGTAATTTCCTTTAGTGTAAGGCTCAGATCTGTCTATTTTTTCTCACCCCCAATTTCAGTTATTTTTTTTGCCGGGCGATTAACAAGATTTTTATTTTTTCTACTATACTTAGTAATTTTTATTTTTATTAAATCTAAACTTCAAGTTCGTTAATTTCAGTTGGAATGAACTTGGCGTAGGTTTCTTTTAAGTAATTTGTGGCTGAATCGCGATTAATATCAATATCTAATAAGTTACTAAAAAACATCAGTCTGGAACGTGCTTGCCCTATCAACTCACCCCAAGTATATATCCATATTGATACGTTCCCTTTGGAATACAGTAGTCCATAAGGACGATCATCTTGAGATATTTCATCCTGAACCAAAGGATCTATCTCATTAGATACGGCTACAAAAACCCATTTTGTGTTCTGTTTATCAAATCTGCCATCATTACTAACAGCATAAGCATAACTTTTCACTTGGTTTATAACGGATAAATCTATTTTTTTTGTTGGTCTTTTTAATTCAACAACTAAGTGTTCAAGTTCGCCTTCTCTTGGCTGACGTGCTTTACTAAGTAGTAAATCAACCCTACCTGTCGTACCATCTTCTCTTACAACAGGTTGCTCTGGATCATAAATGATACCCATTTTATCAGCATGATATTGTAGCACTTGATTAAGGGTGTTTTCGCTGCGAGATAAGTTGAAATCCTCTCTAAATAGCCATGCTTCGTTTTCTAGAAGTTTATGAAGTTGATCTCTTTCTAACAGCTTCTTTTTTGTTTTATCATCAAATAAAAGTTGTTCCAGTCCAGTTAAGAAATTTAATCTATCTGATACAACTTGTGATGCTTTAATAATATTAGGGAGAGTTGTTTTTTCTAATAACTTAGCCATTGAATCCTGATCGTCTGAACTCATGACTAATACTTCAGATAGAATTTTTCTAACGGAATTTGGATTATCTTTTAAAGCCTGAGATAGTAATTTAAATGTAAATTTTTTAACGTTATTGTTAGACTTGCTAAAAGACGTTAAATAGCTTTCAACATTTACAGCTAAAATATTAAATACTTTTTGTTCTGCTTCCTCTATACTTCCGGGTTGCGGTGTGCGTTCATATGGATAAATATTTTGCTCTTTCCACTCATCCACTATTTTTGTTTTTTGTAAGAACTCCTTGTTGACGAAATGTTTTTTACAAAGATCAATGACTTTATCTTTTAACTCTTTAATACCAGATTCTAAGCTACCAAGCGAAAGAACATTTTCTTCAAATTTTCTCTTGATGAACGGGGACTTTATATATACTGTGAAATCAACACCATATGATCTAACAAGTTTCCCTGCGCTTTCGTTGAAAAGTGAAAACCCATTTTCATCACAGTAATGAATTTCCCGTGGCGTCTTAAATTTCCACTCTATTATTGAAACAGATACATTTTCTTGAGCTGATTCTATCTCAATATCTCCGAGATTGTATTCTTTTTTATCAAGCCATACATCAGAAGGTGTAATGTATGCGTTATCATAAAATAACTTTTTATGCGGATATTCTGTTAAATATAACGCATACTCTTTTGTAATTGATTCTTTTGATGAATCTGTCGCCAGTGATGATGCTTGTTTTGCTAAATTAAATATCTCAACCTGAGTGCCTTTTATGTTATCACTTGATTCTGTAGGTTCACTGATTTCAAAACGTTTGATATTATTGGCATTTCCTTTTATTGAATATCTAAAATATTTCCCTTTATCCTCTACACAGGTTTGACCAAACGACTATTTCACCCAAAGAAAATGCTTTGAAACGACCTTTTCCATATTGACCGTGTAAAGAACGATCTCCATTTTTTTGCATCTTTCTTCCAAGATTCACTAAGGCTACCGAACAATGATGATACATTATGATGGGGTATTCCCTCCCCTAGATCTTGAATAGTAAGTTTCTCGATGGTATTTGTATTCGAGTATTTATGAAATAGGACTTTAACTATTAATGAATTAGAATCAAAAGCATTCCATATAATTTCTTTGATTGCTGGAATTGGTTTCGCAGAAGAAATATCTTCTAAATGATCTTTCCCAAGGATGACATCAATGTTCTTCATTTTATTATCCCGTATATATTTTGTTGGAAATAGTATATGGGATGATCTGGCGCTTCTACCAGCCTTGGTAAAAAGATAAATTATGTAGCATGCGCAAACTCGAACGGCCTGACCATACAGCTACTGTTCGCATCAAGGTAGTCAGCCCACCACTGGAGCATTAGGCGTCGTTGGTCAAGGTGTTTAGCTTTGTGAGTATAAGCTGCACGGACGCTGTTGCTTTCCTTGTGGCTCATTTGAAGCTCTACAGCGTCTTCTGACCATAAACCGGACTCAATTAAGGCACTACAGGCCAGTGTGCGAAAACCGTGTCCACAGATGTCCTGCTTCGTGTCATAGCCCATATTGCGCAGGGCTTTGTTGATGGTGTTTTCGCTCATGGGCTTAAACGAGTCATAACAGCCAGTAAAAATTAATCCGTCATCATGACCTTCTTCATAAGTCAGTTGTCGGATCTCTTTCAGTATCCTCATGGCTTGCTTACAAAGGGGAACGAAGTGCTTACGCTTCATTTTTGCACCACGAGTCGAATGTTTGACGTTTTCAATCGCTTCACGCTGTTCGGGGATCACCCATAACTTACTTTTGAAATCAATTTCAGACCAACGGGCGAAACGAAGCTCACTGGAACGAATGAAAATCATCAGATTGAGCTGAATAGCCAGTATGGTTAACCTGCGACCTTTGTATTCGGCAATTTTTTTCAGTAGCTGTGGTATTTCTTCCAGCTCAAGTGCAGGGCGGTGTTCAGTTTGTGGTTTCTGAACAGCACCTTCCATATCATAGGCAGGGTTATGGCGTATCAGTTTTTGCTGGACAGCATGGCGGAGGATCGCCGTAATGTATTGTTGAATGCGCATGGCAACTTCAAGATAGCCAAGTGCCTCAACCTTTTTCACTGGAACCAGCAGATCACCCGTATCCAGTTCGGCAACATCTTTGTTACCGATTATCGGGAAGACATAAGTTTCAAGGCGCTTCCATACGGAATCACCATAATCTTTTGACCATTTTGTTTTCGTGGCAAACCAAGCTTTTGCCACCACAGTGAAGGTGCGCGTCTTATCACGCTTGGCTTTTAGCTCTTTAGCCTCTGCTTGTTTATTTGCATTAGGGTCAATACCCTGAGCAAGAAACTTTCTGGCCTCATCACGGCGTTGTCTTGCATCAGCAAGTGAAACAGCAGGGTAAACACCAATAGAGAAGAGTTTTTGCTTCCCTTCGAAGCGGTAAGCCATCTGCCAGTATTTAGAACCCTTAGGGGTAACGCGAAGGAACATACCGAAGCCATCAGTCAGCTTGTATTCCTTATCAAGGGGCTTGGCGTTTTTTACTTTAGTATCAGTAAGTGGCATAACGACATCCCCCGTTTGTTGGTAAAAGCGCAGTCGAACTACCATTACCAACATTTTTACCAGCAAATGGGTATGGCTTCGAGTGGTTTTTAGTGAACGAGGGTGAACGACTGAACAGGGATAACCAACTGATAGAAATGCAGAAAGCAGACGTTAGTGAACGTCTGCTTCCTTGAAAATGGCTCCTCTGACTGGACTCGAACCAGTGACATACGGATTAACAGTCCGCCGTTCTACCGACTGAACTACAGAGGAATTGTGTGAACGGGGCGCATCATATCCAGCCGCTCAGGCGGTGTCAACGGTAAATTAGCTCTGGCAGTGTGACTGCTCATCATCTGAGCAGGCTCATTCGTGCGGTGGTTCGCTGCCTGTATGCCAGCGCTGCAAACGGGCGAGCGGGTTTTGTTTATAGAAGCGGCAGAAGTGGTCATACAACGCCGGGAAACGGTTTGCCAGCAGTTCTGGGGCACTGAAAAAGTACTCGGAAAGCACGGCAAAGCATTCGGCCGGATCGCTGGCGGCATAGGCATCCATACTGGCAGCTTCTTCACCCACCATATCGATCTCATCTTGCAGGTTTTCCATCGCCGCGTGCAAATCATATTCCCAGGTTGCAATGTCACGCAGGGGAATGGGGGGTACACCGGTGGCAGTGCCGCCATTGCGCATATCCAGCTTATGCACCGCTTCATGTATGACCAGATTGAACCCGGAAAGATCGAAGGAGTCTTGCACATCCAGCCAGTTGAGCACGATCGGCCCCTGTTCCCAGCTTTGACCCGCCTGAACCACCGGCCCTGAATGTACCAGGCCGATATCGTCCTGCCACTCATCTTCCACCACGAATGGGGAAGGATAAAGCAGCACTTCGTTAAAACCGTCAAGACAATCTGCACCCAGTTCCAGCACGGGCAACGCAAACAGCAGGGCAATACGCGATTGCATCAAAGGCGTTAATTCCAGCCCCTGCAAAGGCACGATACGTTTGTTTTGCAAAATCTGGCTGGCGACAGCCACCAAACGCCGCTGCTCTTGCTCATCCAAAGGTGAGAGTAGGGGAATAGCCAAGGCTTCCTGCCATTGGGCAAGCGTTTCTGCCTGAGCTTGATTTGCTTTCCACGGCCATTTAATCATCGCGTTGCTCGTAAAGGTCACTTGAACATTCGGCTGGGACTGACATTGTCAACATGCCGCAAAAAGGGGCGCTATAGCAAGCACTTCACACAGAGATACCGGAGCGGTTGAACGGGATTGGTGCCGAAAGTGATGCTCAAACTATTCTTGAAAGCTTTCTTTAGCAAACCCTTTGGAGAGTTCGAATCCCGCTCTCTGCACCATTATTCAATCACTTACACTTAAGTTTGTCTGTGACCAACGTCCCGAAGAACGTAATCGGCAGCCGGTAGCAGGCAGTAAAAGGTCAGCATTTGGATTTAGCGGCAGGGGGACAGTGATCCCCGCAGTCGGGCGGGGATCGGCGGGCGTTACTTGGTTGTCATATTCTCTGTTTTCAGAATTTTGTGTATCTCATCCTTGATATGCAGTTTTTCTTTTTCAGCCGAACAACTTCGTCAGAGTAGCCGGTGCCGGATGGCCCCTCTAATCTGGAGATTTCATGATCGAGCTGATTGTGTTTTTCGAACAATGACTGGAAGCGGGGGTGGCTTGATTTCAGTTGCGATATTAATTCACGGTATTCTGGAAACATACTCAAGCTCCTTTGAGACGAGCTGTACACTGGAGGGCTTCTCCACTTTTACCTTAACTCACTGTGCATTGTTTTGGAATGGCCCTACTTAGCAAAAGGATATCCTGCTACTTATCCCATTTTTTATTTTGAGTTTTATGGCTGAAGTATCGAAATGTGGCTCGAAAGTTTTACCTATGAAACTTATTGGCCAAATAAACAAATTTATAACACAAAGAACACACTGTGATCACAATGGTCTTGACAACAATTTAACCGGTTGCTAATAGTTAAGCCACATCTTAAATAAGAAACAAAGTTTAATATATGAAACTTTTAACCGGCAGTTACGACAACGGTTCTACGGTAAATGATGAAAATGCGATCCTGTTATCATTTCAATCACAAAGCCGGGCCGTTTATCAGCAAGAGCGTCATGAGCTGAATATTCCTTATGGGGATTCAGCTCGGGAGGTTTTTGACTGGTTTTATTCCGCCAAAGAATTTCAAGGTACGTTAATATTTTTACATGGTGGCTATTGGCAGTTTTGCAATAAAGAGGACTTTGCATTTATTGCTCAAAGCCCCCTGTCATTAGGTTTTGACGTGGTGCTGGTGGAGTACACTCTGGCACCGGCTGCCACTTTGGCAGACATCTGTCGGCAGGTAGGTGTGGCATTGGATGTCATTGAACAGCGAGTGAAACTGCGCGGCAGCAAACCGGTTTATCTGAGCGGGCATTCTGCCGGAGGCCATCTGGCGGCGTTTTGGCAACACCATCCGTGCGTTCAGGCCGTTTTCCCTATCAGCGGCATTTTTGAGTTGGCGCCGCTGCTCGCCACGGATGTAAACCGGCAGTTGCAACTGACCGCACAGCAGATAGAAGCCTTAAGCCCGGCGCGCCATGCTCCACTCTCCCTCAAACCGATGTGGCTATTTTACGGTACGGCAGAATTGCCAGAGCTGATTGGCCAGTCGCTTTATTACTATGCCGCATTGCAAGAGCTTGGCTTGCCGGTTAGCCGTTATGCGGTCCCAGAGGCTAATCATTTCAACATTCTGGAAAGGCTGTTTGCCGCCGATGGCGCGCTATGCCGCCAACTGCTTAATTATGAGGAAACATCTGATGCGCACAATTATTGATACCGGTTTGCCAGATATTGGGCAGCCTTTTTCCTGGGCCACCAAAGGTGGGGGGATGTTATTTACCGCTCATGGTCCAGTAAGAAAAGATGGTTCGATTGAAACCGGGGCACCGGAACAACAGATAAAATTAACGTTTGATAATCTGGCTGCTACATTAGAGGCCGCCAATAGCCACAGCGATAATGTATTACAGGTTATTGTTTATCTTACCGATGTTAATGACGTTAAACTGCTAGATAAAATATATATAAATTATTTTAATCACCCTTATCCTAATCGCTCAACCGTTATTGTTGACAAACTGGTTGTTCCAGGAATGAAAATAGAAATTACTGTAAGCGCCATAGCTTAATTATTCTTATAAAAACAATGTTCACCTGTAAATTCATTAAAAATGAATTAAGGATGCTCTATGTTCGCACATATTACTTCCTCCACGCCCGATCCTATTATGTCACTGATGGAAGCCTATATTCAGGACACACATCCGCAGAAAGTCAATCTAGGAATTGGCCTCTATTACGATGGTCAGGGCAACATTCCCCTGATGCAAGCCGTGCATATTGCCGAGCAGCGCTTACTGGAGCAACAGCGCCCGCATACCTATCCACCGATTGAAGGCAGTAAGCTGTTCGCAGGCCAGATCCAGACGCTGCTATTTGGTGAGCAGAATCCCCGTATTGCCACGGTGCAGAGCGTCGGCGGTTCCGGTGCGCTGAAGCTGGGGGCGGATTTTATTTATCATTATCTGTCAGGCCGTGAAATCTGGGTATCTGACCCTACCTGGGCTAACCATTGGGCGATATTCGAAGGGGCGGGACTGAAGGTGAACACCTACCCGTACTTTGATGATATCTCCGGGCAACTGCGGTTCGAAGCCATGCTTGATACTCTGTCTGCCTTGCCAGAGGGCGCGGTGGTGTTACTGCACCCTTGCTGCCATAACCCTACCGGCACCGATCTCAGCCATCCACAATGGCGAGCAGTGATTGATGTACTGCAACAGCGCCGTCTGCTGCCCTTTTTTGATATTGCCTATCAAGGTTTTGGCGATGGGCTGGCAGAGGATTGTTTTGCCCTGCGTGAAGTACTGAAAACCAGCCTGGATTTTCTGGTTAGTAACTCTTTCTCCAAAAACGTGGCGCTGTACGGCCAACGGCTGGGAGGATTATCGGTGTGCTGTGGCACCGCTGAAGCCGCCGATAATGTGAAAGGCGCGTTGAAAACCCTGATCCGCCGCAGTTATTCCTGCCCACCGACCCACGGCAGTCAGATTGTCGAAACCCTGTTGGCTGACCGGCAACTGAGCCAATTATGGGCCAGCGAGTTGGCCGCCATGCGCCAACGTATCAAGCAGATGCGAGTCAGTTTGTCCGCCGGGCTGGAGCAAGGGGGCACCACGCTGGATTACGCCCGTATTCGCGATCAGAAAGGTATGTTCAGTTACACCGGGCTGAATGGACAGCAGGTCAGCCAGCTACGGCAACAATATTCAATCTATCTGGTCGCCCCCGGCAGGATGTGTTTGCCTGGCCTCAACCAGCACAACCTTGACTATGTAACTGCTGCCATTCTCGATGTTACCCGCCCTGCGTGAAAAAGGTGACCCATCATGAAAGATGCAAAAGGTTTTGACGAGATAGCTCAACGGCAGGGTGGCTTGAAAAAGCACCTGACCGCCGGGCAGATGTCGATGTTGGCCATCGGCGGTGCCATTGGCACCGGCCTGTTCCTGGGCAGTGCTTACGCCATCCAGATGGCTGGGCCAAGCGTATTGTTGAGCTATTTTATCGGTGGTGTGATTGCTTTGCTGCTGATGGGTTGCCTGGCAGAAATGACGTCCGAGCATCCTACACCGGGTTCATTTGGTGATTACGCCGAATTTTACCTTAGCCCGCTGTTTGGTTTTCTGGTGCGTTATTCCTATTGGTCTTGCGTGGTATTGGCGGTGGGCACTGAAGTCACCGCCATCGGCATGTATATGCAGTTCTGGTTCCCAGGCACGCCAATCTGGCCGTGGGTGCTGCTGTTCTCTGCGGCGGTGATCGTTATCAACGTGATTGGGGTCAAATCCTTCGGTCAGGTGGAATATGCGCTCTCTACCGTTAAGGTGGTGGCCATTTCGGCGTTTATTATTATCGGCATCGGTATCCTGGCATTTTCCGCCAACCCGACCTTTGGTATCCGCAATTTTACCGAGAATGGAGGCTTCTTCCCGTTTGGTATCAAGGGCATGTGGTTTGCAGTGATCGTGTCGATCTTCAGCTATCTGAGTATCGAAATGATCGCGGTGGCGGCGGGGGAAGCGAAAAACCCGGTTATTGCCGTCAAATCGGCCTTCAAGGGCACCATCCTGCGGCTGTTTATCTTTTATATGATGTCGATAGCGCTGATGCTGGCCATTGTGCCTTGGCGGCAATCGGGTACTGGCGAAAGCCCATTCCTGGTAGCGATGAACGTCATCCATCTGCCAGCTGCCGCTGGGATCTTTAACTTTGTGGTGCTGATTGCCGCGCTTTCGGCCATGAACAGCCAGCTGTATATCACTACCCGAATGATGTTTTCCCTTTCACGCGCCGGGCAGGCTCCTGCGGCGCTGGGGCGGGTGAGCAAGCGGGGGATCCCGGTCAATGCGCTGGCGATATCCTGCGTCGGCATTATTGTATCTATCGTGCTGAGTATCGCAGCCCCGGAAAAATCCTTTGCGGTGATGATGTCAATTTCGGTA
The DNA here is from genome assembly GCF_050632285.1 of Serratia sp. L9. NCBI lineage: Bacteria > Pseudomonadati > Pseudomonadota > Gammaproteobacteria > Enterobacterales > Yersiniaceae > Serratia > Serratia sp. L9. The sequence goes on from NZ_CP192591.1 coordinate 3,340,071, forward strand.
TACGGCGCCTGCTTTACCTGGCTGATGATTTTTATCACTCACCTGTTCTTCCGCCGCCGTCATGCGCAGACGCACCTTAAATTCCGTATGTGGGGTTACCCCTATTTCACATTAGCGGGGGCGATACTGATGGCGGCATTAATGGTGACTACGCTGTTTACCGATTTCTTCCGGATGACCTTGCTGTTCGGCATCCCATTTACCTTGCTGCTGGTGGTTATCTATTTCTACAGCCGCCAGACACAGGTAACCCGTGCCAGCAAAGCCACGGTTCCGGGGGTGGAATAAGTACAAGCCGGGCGGTAGCCCGGCATTGATTCAGCACTGGCTTTTGGGGATAACCTGGTCGCTAAAGCTCAGGCGTTGGCGGCCCGGTTCTACCGCACTGAGCGGGGCTACTTCTTTCAGGCTGTTTTGGCATCGAATCACCAATTCCTGATATTGCGCGGTACCGGTGCGTTTCCAACTCAGTTCCTGTTCGGTCAGATCGCGGATCACGCGGGCCGGGCTGCCAATCACCAGTTTATTGGCGGCAATCTCTGCTGTGGCTTTCACAAAGGAGCCCGCGCCAACGATGGTGTTCTCGCCGATATCTGCGCCATCCATGATCACCGCGTTCATGCCAATCATCGCGTTACGACGCACACGACAACCGTGCAGAATAGCGCTATGGCCGATATGCCCATCTTGTTCCACCACCGTATCCTGCTGTGGGAAACCATGCATCACACAGTTATCCTGCACGTTGGCACCGTCTTCGATTACGATGCGGCCAAAGTCACCGCGCAGGCTGGCATTTGGCCCGATGTAGACCCCTTTACCGATGATCACATCACCAATCAGTACCGCCGTCGGATGAACAAAACTACTGGGATCGACTACCGGCGTTAAGCCGTCAATCTGATACACGGGCATGGCGTAAGTTCCTTAAAATGTAACTGGATCGCGCAGCAGGCCACCAAAGCGCCGGTAATAGCCCACCCCAGGGGCGGGCAGGGCACCGATGGTGGTTTCTGCCAATGCGCTGACATAATCCGTTGCGGCGTGATCCACGCGCTGGTAAATATTGATGCACAGGTTGCGGGCAATCTGGCCTTCCCATTGGGTTGGCAACAGCGCATCCGGCAGCAGGGGATCTTTCAGCACCACACGGCGGAAAAAGTGAATCAATAATAGCTTAATCTGGAAACAGCGTTGAGGCGTCAAAGCCTGGTCGTCGGCTTCGCGCAGCAGGGCCATCAATGGGCGAAACGTGACGATAAACTCGTGGTAGTAACCGGCAACTTCATTCAATGACCAGCAACTGGCGACCATTTGCCGCAGCGTCTGTTCCGAACGGTTGTAAGGGTAATCGGCCCGGAAATAGATCGCCTGCTCGCTGGCATTCAGCTCACCCAATAGCGCTGTCACATCGGTTTGGGCATGGGTTGGGGCAGCCATCAGGTTGTTGGCGATCTGGCCGAAACCTAGCCAGCCCAGTTCCTTTTTCAACCGCGCACGCTCGGTTTTTTCCGCGTATTCCAACAGCAGCAACTCCCACTTCCCATCCCACTCCGGCTGCTCGCTGAGGTAGATCTTGGACTCGGCATGGCGGAACTGGCGCATACCTTGCTCGGCGACGCGGTAATAGCTGCGCCGCCCCATTTTTCTACGTCCAGCCAACCCTCTTTTTGCAAACGAAACACCGAGGTGCGGACAAAACGATCGCCGAACCCCAGGGTTTCCAGCAATGCGCTTAAGCTGCCCAACCACACTTCACCACCGCGGTGGCTCAGGGCATCGCCGTATAACGAAATAATCAGCGAGGTGCCGCTGATGGGCTGCGTGCTTAAGGCATGACGGATAAATTCGTCCAGTTTATGTTCCATATTTTCCCATGGGTTGGCTTTTACTGAAGCACAACATTAACATAAACGACGGGGTGTTGCCCTCACCCCAACCCTCTTCCACAGGGAGGAGGAACCGTACAATGATGTGTTGTAACCCCGGGCTCCGGGGTTAGGGGCAGAGTAACAAACTTAACGTGGGCGCAGGTCGATCACTCTTTGCGCTTTACCTTCCGAGCGTGGAATATCACCGCAGTTGGCAATACTGACATCGGTACTGACGCCGACAATCGATTTGATATGGTGGCGTAACTGGTGGCAGATATCGCAACGCTGCTGGTAATCGAGTGCCAGACCCGATTCTTTCAGCTCCACACGCACCGCCAACGTATCCAGATGCCCGGCCCGGCTGACCTGCAGTTGATAGTGGGGTGACAAATGTTCGAACTGCATAATCTGTTCTTCAACCTGCGAAGGGAACACGTTGACGCCACGGATGATCAGCATGTCATCAGAACGGCCGGTGATCTTACCCATGCGGCGCATATTGCGGGCATCGCCCGGCAGCAGACGGGTGAGATCGCGGGTGCGGTAGCGGATCACCGGCAACGCTTCTTTGGTCAGCGTAGTGAAAACCAGCTCACCCTGCTCACCGTCCGCCTGTAAGCAGCCAGTATCCGGGTTGATGATTTCCGGCAGGAAATGATCTTCCCAGATGGTCGGGCCGCTGCTGCTTTCCAGACACTCCATCGCCACGCCCGGCCCCATCACTTCGGAAAGGCCGTAAATATCCAGCGCTCTGATCCCCATGCGGGTTTCGATTTCATGGCGTAAAGAGTCTGTCCAGGGTTCGGCACCAAACACGCCCAGGCGTAACGAGCAGTTGCGTGCATCGCCACCCATTTTGCGTTCCAGTTCGTCGATCAGCGTCAGGCAATAAGACGGCGTTACCATGATCACGTCGGGTTTGAAATCCATGATCAATTGCACCTGTTTTTCCGTCTGGCCGCCAGACATCGGGATCACCGAGGCACCCAGACGTTCTGCACCGTAGTGCGCGCCCAAGCCGCCGGTAAACAGGCCATAACCGTAAGACACGTGGATTTTATCTTTGGCAGTTGCCCCGCCAGCGCGCAGGCAGCGGGCGACAATATCGGCCCAGTTATCGATGTCCCGCTGGGTATAACCCACCACCGTAGGGCGGCCAGTGGTCCCCGACGAAGCATGGATGCGCACGACCTGTTCCATTGGCACCGCAAAGGTGTCGAAAGGGTAGTTGTCACGCAGATCCTGCTTGGTCGTGTAGGGAAACAGCGCCAGATCGCTCAATTGCTTGAGATCGCTGGGGTGAACCCCTGCCTGATCGAACTTGCGTTGATACATTGGCACGTTGTTGTAGGCATGGTGCAGGGTCCATTGCAGGCGTTCCAGTTGTAATGCTTCTATTTCGTCACGCGAAGCAAATTCAATCGCGTCCAGTGGCCGTGGATTTGTAGTCATCTTTTTAGCCTCGCAGGTGTTACACACGCTCGATAATCATGGCAATACCCTGGCCAACGCCGATGCACATGGTGCAAAGGGCGTAGCGGCCAGTTCGCCGTTCCAGTTCAAACAGGGCAGCCAGCGCCAGGCGCGCACCGCTCATACCCAATGGATGGCCGAGGGCGATGGCGCCACCGTTGGGGTTTACCTGTTCGGCATCATCCGGCAGACCAAGCTGGCGCAAAACCGCCAAGGCCTGTGCTGCGAATGCTTCGTTAAGTTCAATCACATCCATTTGCGCCAGACTCAACCCGGCGATTTCCAATACTTTACGGGTTGCAGGCAATGGGCCGATGCCCATCAATCGGGGTTCTACCCCGCAGGTTGCCGTGGCGACAATCCGCGCCCGTGGCCTCAGGCCTTGCTGACGGGCCATGGCTTCGGAAGCGACAATCAGCGCGGCAGCACCGTCGTTAACGCCGGAGGCGTTGCCAGCGGTAACGCTCCCAGGCTGGCGGAACGGGGTTTTCAGTTTTTGTAACTGCTCCAGCGTGGTTTCTGCACGCGGGTGCTCATCTTCGGTGAATTGGGTAATCACCCCTTTTTTACCGCTGAGGCTTACTGCAGTGATTTCCTGCGCCAGGATCCCCCGCTGTTGCGCCAGCGCGGTGCGCTGCTGGCTGCGCAAGGCAAAAGCGTCCTGATCGGCACGGCTGATGCCAAACTGTGCCGCTACGTTTTCGGCGGTTTCCGGCATGGAGTCGGTGCCGTAAGCCGCGTGCATCTGCGGATTAACAAAGCGCCAGCCGATAGTGGTATCGAAGATCTGCGCCTGACGGCTGAAAGCGCTGTCGGCTTTGCCCATCACCATCGGGGCACGGGTCATGGATTCCGCACCTCCGGCCAGCACCAGGCTGGCTTCACCGGCTTTAATACTGCGGGCGGCCATAGCCAGGGCATCCAATCCCGAGCCGCACAGGCGATTGATGGTGGTGCCGGAAACGTTCTGTGGTAACCCGGCCAGCAGGGCCGCCATGCGGGCCAGATTGCGGTTGTCTTCGCCAGCCTGATTGGCGCAGCCGAGGATCACGTCATCCACCAGCGACCAGTCCACATTGGGGTAACGCGCCAGTAAGGCGCGCAGCGGCAGGGCGGCCAGATCGTCGGCCCGCAGGTTGGCCAAGGCGCCACCGTAGCGGCCAATCGGTGTGCGAAGGCCGTCGCAGATAAAGGCCTGATTCATGGCTGTTCCCCCAAAATGCTATGGCCCAGGCGATGTGCGCGGCCACGGAACCAGGCAACGGTTTTACCTTCCTGATTGACTATCTCAACGTCGTACAGGCCCGTCGTTTTACCTTGATGGCGAACCTCTGCGCAGGCGGTGAGGCGATCGCCTGCCAGCGCCGGGCGGATGAAATCGATGGAGCATCCGGCCGCTACCGCCGCCAGGCCCTGGCTGTTGCAAGCATAGGCAAAGGCAGTATCCGCCAGGCTGAATAACTGGCCACCGTGGCAGGTTTGGTGGCCATTGAGCATCTGCGGCCCAACGGTCATGCTGACATTGGCCATTCCGGCATCCACGGCTTCGATCTGCATACCCATCGCTTGTGCGCAGGTATCCTGGCTAAACATCAGTTCGGCGCAACGCTGGGCCAGCGCGCGCGGGGTATTGGCATTCATCAGCATTTGGCTCCAGAATAATTTGCGGCGTAGTGGCGCAGCAGCGGCATGGGGCGATAGCGTGGTTCTGCATAGTGACGTTGCAGATTTTCCAGCGTGGTGAGGATATGTTGCCAACCGAGTTTGTGACCCCAGGCGAGAGGCCCTTGCGGATAGCTGACGCCATATCGCATGGCATCATCGGTATCGGCGGCGTTGGCTACGCCTTTGTTGACAATGTCGATTGCCTCATTGCACAGCATGGCAACGGTGCGCATAACCAGCAGGCCAGGGTAGTCTGGCAGATGGATGACCTGTTTACCCAGCGATTGCAGCAGGCGAATGACTTTTGCCGTTTGCGGCACCGTATTTTGCTCGGCGCTGCTGATGACGATAACAGGAGCATGCTGATAGTTGACAGACAGGTCAAACAGTACCACGGGTGTTCCGATTTCTTCGGCGACTTGGCTTGCTGTTTTACCATTTGTTAACATAAATGTAACTTCATCGAGACAGGCAAAAGGACTGGTCTGGCCAGAATATTTGAGCGTAGCCGCATTTTCTGTCAGTAACTGCGCAAACTCTTCCAGCGCGCTCCAGTTGCCATGTAGCTGAACGGACTGAGGCAGTTCACCCGGCCCCACCATGGCAAAGTCTGCCTGCGGTGTTGCCTGTTCGCTGCCATAACGGTAAAAACCACGCCCACTTTTGCGCCCCAGATGCCCGGCGGCAACCAGTTCCTGCTGCACCAGCGAAGGGGTAAAACGCCCATCCTGATAGAAAGCGTGATACACCGACTCGGTGACGGCATAGTTGACATCCTGACCGATAAGATCGGTCAATTGCAGTGGCCCCATGGCAAACCCACCGGCGTCACGCAGTACGGCATCTAACGTGGCCGGGGTGGCAACCCGTTCTTCCAGTGCACGCAGGGTTTCACCGTAGAAGGGACGCGCTACCCGGTTAACGATAAACCCCGGCGTAGAGCGGCAGGTTACGCTGTGTTTGCCCCAGCGTTGGGCCAGGGTTTGCAGGATGCTCAGTGTTGCTGGGCTGGTTTCCAACCCGCTGACGATCTCTACCAGTTTCATCAGTGGGGCCGGGTTGAAGAAGTGCAACCCGGCCATACGCTGCGGGTGTTGCAGCGCGCTGGCGATAGCGGTAATCGAGAGTGACGAGGTGTTGCTGGCAAACACTGTGCTGGGGGAGCAGGCCGCTTCCAGATCGCGAAACAGGCTCTGTTTGATCTCCAGTTTTTCCGCCACTGCTTCTATCACCAGAACACAGTCGGCCAGATCGCTCAACGAGTCGGCCAACTGAATATTTCCCAGCAGGGTTTCGGTGGCCTGGGCGTCAGCCTTACCTGCTTCAACCCGCTTGCGCAGCCGTTGCCCAAGTTGCTCAAGCGCACGAGAGGCGGCGGGCAGGGCGATATCGAACAGTTTGACCCGATGGCCCGCGGTTGCCGCAACCTGCGCAATGCCGATCCCCATGGTTCCTGCGCCAATCACCGCCACTGGTGTGGAAGTATTTGCCAGATCCACGGCTATTTTCTCGCTGATGGCTGTTATTTCGCTCATAGCTATTTCCCGCTGAAATGAGGTGAGCGTTTGGCAAAGAAAGCACTGACGCCTTCGCGATAGTCGGCACTGCGGCCCCCAGGCGCTGCAAATCACGCTCTAAATCGAGCTGCTGATCCAGGGTGTTGCTGGCCGAGTTGTACATGGCTTTTTTGATCAATCCCAGGCCGTAGGTCGGCTGGGTGGCCAGATGCCTGGCCATGTGGTTGGCGTGTTCCGCCAGTTCTGCAGCGGCAACTACCTGCCAGATCATTCCCCATTCCAGGGCCTGTTGGGCGCTGATTTTTCCCCCAGCAGTGCCATGCCCATGGCGCGAGCGTGCCCGGCCAGGCGTGGCAGATACCAACTGCCGCCGGAATCGGGCACCAACCCCAGCTTGCAGAATGACTGAATAAAGCTGGCGTTGTCGGCGGCCACCACGATATCGCAGGCCATGGCCAGTGCGGCACCCGCCCCGGCAGCAACGCCATTGACCGCGCAAACAATCGGTTTTGGCAACGCGCTCAGGCGGCGGATCAGCGGGTTGTAAAAGCGTTCTACTGACAGACCGAGGTCTGGGGCGGCCTGTTCCACGCTGACGTTACGATCGTTCAGATCCTGCCCGGCACAGAAGCCGCGCCCGGCACCGGTGATCAACACGCAGCGCACCGTTTCGTCACGTTCGGCCAGAGTCAGCGCTTCGCTGAGCTGGTGGTGCATCTCATCGTTAAAGCTGTTTAGCCGATCGGGGCGGTTAAGGGTGATGGTCAAAACCCCGGCTTCGATGTGGCTGAGAATTAATGCGTTTTCCATAAATCAGCGCCCTTGATAATGCGGTGAACGTTTTTCGAAGAAGGCGGCAATGCCTTCCCGGCGATCTTCGGTGGCAGCCAGCGTGACGAAGTGCTGGCGTTCCATTTGTAAACCCTGGCTAAGGCCGGTTTCCTGTGCCTGTTTCAAAGCCTGCTTGGCGGCACGCAGAGCCAGTGGTGCCTGTTGGCTGATGCGCTGGGCGATTTGTTGGGTGCGTTCCAGGGTTAATGCATCCACGCAGACTTCGCTTACCAGCCCGGCCTGCTGTGCGCTGCGGGCGTCGATGGCTTCACCGGTCAGTACCATTTGATAGGCGCGGGATTTGCCCACGCAGCGGATCAGACGCTGTGTTCCTCCGGCACCGGGCATCAGACCCAGGGTGATTTCTGGCAGGCCAAAACGGGCGCTTTCGCCACAAAGGGTGATATCGCAGGCCAATGCCAGCTCACAACCTGCGCCGAGGGCGTAACCGTTCACTGCCGCCAGCAGTGGTTTGCTGAACTGCGCCAGACGCTGCCAGAGCACAGGGCGATGATCGAGCTGGGTGGCGGCAACATCCTGCTGCTGTAACTCACGCAGATCGGCTCCGGCGGCAAAAAATCGTGTGGCGCCGGTGATCACCACCGCGCCCACTTCAGGATCGGTATCGGCCTGCTCCAGTTGATAAACCAACTGTTCCAGGCAGGCGGTGCTCAACGCGTTGCGGGCATCGGGGCGATGCAGCGTTAATGTCACCACGCGTTGGTGTTGTTGGTGCAGGATCCAAGGAGTTTCCATCGCTCGCTCCTAAACGTCAAAGTCCAGCACCACGCCTTCACCGCGTGGCCAGGATTGGCAACTCAGGACGTAACCTGCCGCCAGTTGGTCTGGCTCCAGGCTGTAGTTGATGGCCATATCCACTTCACCGGCTTTCAGCTTGCATTTACAGGTGGCGCAGACCCCGCCTTTGCAGGCATAGGGCAGGTCAGCCCCCTGGCGCAACGCGGCGTCAAGAATGCTGTCATCTTCGGCTCCGACTTCAATCTTCAGGTGGCGGCCATCCAAATGGATCTCCACCTGGGTCGCGTTACGGTTGACATTGTTGACTGGGCGAGCCGCTATTGAGCGGGTATTGAAGCGTTCGCTGTGGATATGCTCGGCGGGCATACCGGCTTGTTCCAGCACGGTTTGCGCGTCATCCATTATGGCTTCAGGGCCACAGATAAAGGCGCGATCGAACTCGCTGAAATCCAGCAGAGTTTTGCCGAGGGCGGCGAGGTGATCACGATCGATACGGCCACTCAGCAGCGGGCTGTCAAGGCTCTCCTGGCTGAACAGGTACAGTAACTGGAAACGCTGAGGGTAACGATTTTTCAGATCGGACAGCGCTTCTTTAAACATCACCGAGCGACTGGTGCGGTTGCCGTAAATCAGTGTGAATTGGCTGTTTGGCTCAAGTTGCAGGGTGGCTTTGATGATTGACAGCATCGGCGTAATGCCCGAACCGGCGGCAATGGCCAGATAGTTACCCTGGGTTTGCGCCTGCGGCTGATAACCAAAACTGCCCTGTGGCAGCATCACTTCAAGCTCATCGCCCACTTGCAGCGTCTGATTGATAAAGGAAGAAAAACGCCCCTGGTGAATAGCCTTGACGCCGATTTGCAATACGCCATCCTGCGGAGCGGTGCAGATGGAGTAGCAGCGGCGTAATTCCTCACCGTTGACCTGTGCTTTCAGCGTCAGGTGCTGGCCGGGGGTATAGCCATAATGAGACTTCAGTTTTTCCGGCACGCGCAGAGTGATGGCTACGGCATCCGGGGTTTCGCGCTCAATGGCTGCGACATTCAGGCGATGAAAGACCGTCATGGTTTTCAGTACTCCTAAATACATTTGAAATAGTCGAACGGTTCCCGGCAGTCGCAGCAACGATAAAGCGCTTTGCATGCGGTGGAACCGAACTCGCTGATTTTTTCAGTTGCGGTGCTGGCGCAACGTGGGCACTGAACCGGGCCCAGCGCCAAGGGTTTCTCACAGCTTTGCCCTTGCGGTGGTGCAACGCCGTATTCACGTAACCGGCGGCGGGCATCCGCATTCATCCAGTCTGTCGTCCAGGCCGGGCTGAGGCTGATGGTAATTTTCACCGGGCTGAAACCGGCTTCACTCAGCGTCTGTTCAATGGCGTTGAGCAGATACTCGGTAGCCGGACAACCGGAATAGGTTGGGGTAAAGGTGATGCGCCAACCTCTATCTTCGCGCGCTACGCTGCGCACCATGCCGAGATCGGTAATCGACAGTACCGGCAGCTCTGGATCGCTAATCTGTTGCAGGTAATGCCAGATCTGCGGAATTTCTGCTGATTCCAGCTGGGTGATTTTCATCTTCGCCTCTACCAGTTGCAGTTCGGGTAAGCGCGCTGCAGAAATTGCATTTCTGCCAGCATTGGCCCCAGATGCTCGGTGTGTTGCCCCTGTTTGCCGCCTTGGCGGAAGGGCTGATCGGCCGGTAACGCCAGCGTGGCCTGTTGTAATGTGTCGTTCACCATGGCTAACCACGGCGCTTGCAGTTGGCGGGGATCGACGGCAACGCCAAGTTCGGCAAGTTGCAGCTCAATCTCGTCGGCATGGAACAGCTCGCCGGTGAAGCGCCATAAATCGTTCAGGGACTGCGTTATCTTCTGGTGGCTGGTTTCGTTGCCATCGCCCAGACGGATCATCCAGCCACGGCTAAAGCGCAGGTGATAATCGGCTTCTTTCAGCGATTTGGCGGCGATGGCGGCCAGTTGGCTGTCGCTGCTGTGGCTAAGTTCGCGGTGCAGCAGTACGTGGTAACTGTCCAGCAGAAACTGGCGTACCAGCGTGTCGTTAAAGCCCCCGTTAGGCTGTTCGGCTAACAGCAGGTTGTGGAATTCGCGCTCGTCGCGGCCAAAGGCCAGGCGGTCTTCGCTGTATTGTGGGCCGGACAGCTCGGCGGCATAGGCCAGAAAGTTGCGGGCCTGCCCTAACAGGTCGAGGCCGATATTGGCCAACGCCAGGTCGATTTCCAGCTCTGGGGCATGACCGCACCAGCCGCACAGGCGTTGCGCCAGGATCAGTGGCGTATCACCCAAACGCAGGGCATAGCTGATTTTTGCATCGTTTATTGTCGTCATTGCCTGCCTCTACATGTTCTTGATGCCGTCGGGAATGGTGTAGAACGTTGGGTGACGGTAAATCTTGTCTTCGGAAGGATCGAAGAAGGCTTGCTTGTCCTGCGCCTGTGAGGCAATCAGATGGCAGGATTGCACCACCCAGATTGAACACCCCTCATTGCGGCGGGTATAGGCATCACGGGCGTTTTCCAACGCCATCTGATCGTCAGCGGCATGCAGGCTGCCAACGTGGCGGTGAGCCAAACCCTGCTTGCTGCGGATAAAAACTTCGTACAGTGGCCATTCGGCGTGAGTCATTTCTCTCTCCTTGATTAAGCAGCGTTTGCCGCACGTTTGCTGGCATGTGCCATGGCACCATCCCGAACCCAACAGCCCTCGTCCCAGGCTTTGCGTTTGGCCTGCAAACGCTCGTGGTTACATTGCCCACGGCCGTGGATGACTTCGTGCAGTTCGTTCCAGTCAATCTCACCAAAGCGGTAATGGCCGCTGGCTTCATCCCAGGCAAGATCGGCATCGGGCGCGGTCATCCCCAAGGCTTCCAACTGTGGGACGGTGTTATCGACAAATTTCTGCCGCAGCTCGTCATTGCCATGGCGTTTGATCTTCCAGGCCATGCTTTGCGCACTGTGTGGTGAGTCAGTATCGCTGGGGCCAAACATCATCAGTGCGGGCCACCAGAAACGGTTGATGGCGTCCTGTAACATGGCTTTTTGCTCTTCGCTACCCTGCGCCATGGCCATCACGGCCTCATAACCCTGGCGTTGGTGGAAGCTCTCTTCTTTGCAGATTTTCACCATGGCCCGGGCATATGGGCCATAAGAAGCACGGCACAGAGCGACCTGGTTGACGATAGCGGCACCGTCGACCAGCCAGCCGATAACGCCGATGTCAGCCCAGTTCAGCGTTGGGTAGTTGAAGATCGAGGAATATTTCATCTGGCCTGCGAGCATCTTTTGGTAGATGTCCTGGCGCGAGCAGCCAAGAGTTTCCGCTGCGCTGTAGAGATACAGGCCGTGCCCGGCTTCATCCTGTACTTTTGCCAGCAAGACCGCTTTACGGCGCAGGGTAGGCGCGCGGGTTAGCCAATTGGCCTCCGGCAACATGCCGATCACCTCGGAATGTGCGTGCTGGCCAATCTGGCGGATCAGATTTTTGCGATAGGCATCCGGCATCCAGTCTTTGGCTTCGATGGAGGTATCTGCGGCAATCTTCTCGTCAAAATGCTGCTGATGTTGTGTGTCAGTTATCATGCTTGCCTCTTGGTGATTCGTGTTTTTCACATTGATCATAAAAATGTGAATCACTTTAACTGACTTTAAAGTTACAAGTTGATAACAATAAGATCAAACAATAAATATGTGGTTTTGAGAGGCTCATCACAACGATATTGGTTAATTTATTCATTTTAAATGATTTTTTAGAATGAGTTTTATTGCAATTCCAGGATTCCATTGAGGGGGTATGCGGTTTTGTTTTTAATTTGTTAATTTTTAACTTGGCGAAATTCGAAATTTATGTGATACGTAATTAAGATTTGTTGTGCCTGTTTATGAATTTTGGAGGAGCAAATGCAGCAGTTAACAAGTTACCTTTCCGGCGGCTGGGTATATGGCCAGGGCAAGGCCCGCGAGATCCATCATGCTGTTACCGGCGAACCCTTGTACCAGGTGTGCTCCGAAGGATTGCCGTTGGCGGCCAGCCTGGACTACGCCCGCAATATTGGGGGACAGCATTGGCGCAGATGACGTTCCAGCGACGTGCGCAAATGATGAAGGCGGTAGCCAAGTACCTTTTGGCGAATAAAGAAGCGCTGTATCAAATCTCTTATCAAACCGGTGCCACGCGCAACGATAGCTGGGTGGACATTGAAGGGGGAATTGCCACGTTGTTCTCTTATGCCGGGCTGGCCGGGCGTGAGTTGCCGGATGATACGCTGTGGCCGGAAGATGAACCTATCCCGTTGTCCAAGCAGTCGCAGTTTGCCGCACGGCATGTGCTGACCTCGCGCCCTGGTGTTGCGCTACATATCAACGCGTTTAACTTCCCCTGCTGGGGGATGCTGGAGAAGTTGGCTCCAACCTGGTTGGCTGGCATGCCCGCCATTATCAAACCCGCCACCGCCACGGCACAGTTGACCCAGGCGATGGTGAAACTGATTATCGACAGCGGTTTGGTGCCGGAAGGGGCGTTGCAACTGATCTGCGGCGGTGTCGGTGACATGTTTGATCACCTTGATTATCAGGATGCGGTGACCTTTACCGGCTCGGCCCAAACCGGGCAAAAACTGCGTTCCCATCCACGCCTGCTGGAAAAATCCATTGCTTTTACCATGGAGGCCGACTCGCTTAACTGCTGCGTGCTGGGGGAGGACGTCACGCCAGAGATGCCGGAATTCGCGCTGTTTATCAAAGAAGTCACCCGTGAGATGACCAGCAAGGCTGGGCAAAAATGTACCGCTATACGGCGCATTATCGTCCCTGCAACCCGTATTGCAGACGTACAGCAAGCGCTGCTGGAGCGCCTCGCTGGTGTTAACGTCGGCGATCCGCAACTGGAACAGGTGCGGATGGGGGCATTGGTCAACCAGGAACAGCGCGATGACGTGCAGCAAAAGGTGGAGTTCCTGCTGCATCATGGCTGTGAGCCGTTGTGCGGTGCGGCGTTGGATAAGCTGGTCATCAATGGTGACAACGCACAGTCTGGGGCTTTTTATCCGATAACCCTATTGTATTGCGCCGATCCTTTCAGCCATCAGGCCGTGCATGGCACCGAGGCGTTTGGCCCGGTTGCTACGCTAATGCCTTATCAAACCAGCGAACAGGCCATCGAACTGGCTCTGCTGGGGCAGGGCAGCCTGGTCGGTTCGCTGGTTACGGCGGACGAAGCCTTGGCTACCCGCTTTATTCGCGCCACGGCCTGCGCCCACGGACGTATGCTGGTGCTGGATCGCCACGCGGCAAGCGAGTCAACCGGGCATGGCTCTCCGCTGCCGTTACTGGTGCATGGTGGCCCAGGGCGGGCTGGCGGTGGGGAAGAACTGGGCGGGTTGCGGGCAGTAAAACATTATATGCAGCGTACGGCGATCCAGGGGAGCCCGGCGATGCTGGCAGCCATTGGCCGCGAATGGGTGCGCGGCGCCAGCGTCAAAGAGGAACCGGTGCATCCGTTCCGTAAATACTTCGAGCAGTTGCAGATTGGCGAAAGCCTGCTGACCGCCCGCCGTACCATTACCGAAGCCGATATCGTGAATTTTGCCTGCCTGAGTGGCGATCACTTTTATGCCCATATGGACAAGATCGGCGCAGCGGAGTCGCTGTTTGGCGAGAGAGTGGCACACGGTTACTTTGTGGTTTCCGCGGCGGCCGGTCTGTTTGTTGATCCCGGCGTTGGGCCGGTGATTGCCAACTACGGCATGGAAAACCTGCGCTTTATTGAACCGGTGAAGATAGGCGATACCATTCAGGTGCGGTTGACCTGTAAAAAGAAAATCCGCAAACCGCAAAAGAATGCCGAAGATCGCCCGCAGGGCGTGGTGGTCTGGGATGTTCAGGTGTTGAATCAGCATCAGCAGGCGGTAGCGCTGTACAGCATTCTGACACTGGTGGCGCGGCAGGAGGGGGACTTCACCCACGCGCAATAGGGGAATAATCCAGGGGGCATCAGTCAGGATGCCCCCTTATCCGCAAAGCTACTCAGCCAGATCTCCTTTGCAGACCCGGTTTTTACCGTTTTTCTTTGCCGCGTACAGCGCGTTATCTGCCATGTTCACCAGCCCCAGCGGTGTGTCGCTATACGGATGTGGGATTTGGGCACAGGCGCCGATGCTGGCGGTGACGATCCCCAACGGGCTGCCGCTGTGCGGGATTTTCAACTGGCGGATGCCCTCCAGAACCTGTTCGGCAAACACCGTGGCTCCCTGCAAATCGGTATCCGGTAAAATAATCGCCAGCTCTTCGCCACCGTAACGTGCCATCAGATCGTCAGGGCGGTTGGCCATATTTTGCAACATGCGGCCCAACTGCTGTAAGCACTGATCGCCAGCAACATGGCCGTAGATATCGTTGTACTGCTTGAAGTAATCAATATCGAGCATCAGCAAGGCAACGCTGCGCTCATTGCGTGCCGCACGCGTCAACTCATTTTTCAGGGCGATGTCAAATTGGCGGCGGTTGGCCAGGCCGGTTAATCCATCCAGCAGAGCCAGCTCCTCCAGCGTCTGATTTATCAGTGTCAGTTGATCGCGTGTACGCATCAGTTCAGCTTCGGTTTGTACGCTGTGGTTGATTTGGCGTATCAGCACCAGACCAAGCGCAATCAGTACCGCCAGCAAAACGCCCCCACCGATAACAAAAAGCGATGCGTCGTTGCGCCAGTCTGCCAGAACATCTTTTTTCGATAGCCCGGCGGTGATCACCAAGGGGTAGCGCTCAACCCTTGAATAGCCGTAAATCCTCTCGATATTGTCGTATTGCGAGACCAGGATAGCGTTGCCAAACTCTGAATGGGGTAATATTTCACGGAATAACACGCCGTGAGAGATATTTTTACCAATGGCGCTTTCGATATACGGGCGGCGATACAAAATGGTGCCGTCGGTTAATAACAAACTCAGCGAGGCGTCATTGTTAAGGGCAAAATTATTGTAAAACTGACGGAAATACTCTACGTAAAGCGTTGCCAGCACGATGCCAGCAAAGCTGCCATCCGGGTGGTTCAGGCGGCGGGATACCGGGATAATCAAATCGCCGGTAGAACGGCTACGGATAACTTTTCCGATATAAGCGGTATTGCTGTTATGGGTAGCATGATATTTAAAATATTCTCGGTCGGCGTTATTGGCATGACTCAAAGGCTTGCCGTTGGATGTCAGGAGCCAGTTGCCTTGCGCATCATAGACAAAACTGCCGTGTAGTTGCGGGAAGTTACTTGCCTGAGTCTGCATGACTTTTTGCAGCCTCGCCAGTTGCGGCGGGTTTAAACCGTCGGTTTCAATACGCTCACCAAGATCGATAAGGTTATTATCAACCTGCGCAAAGGTATCTTCGGCATGTTGTGCCAGTGAACGGGCCAGATTCTCTGATTCATAAGCGGCACTTTGCAGATTGCGCTGGTGAGTATTCCATATTTGCCAAGCGTTAAAAATCACCAGGGTGAGTGCCACGATAACGACAAAAATACCGGCCTGTAATAATAACGGAGAGTTTTTTTACTGTCTGGCGGTGGCATATTTTGAGGTGGGTGTTGCGGCTGCATCGTAGCGTCCCTGTAATAAAATCAGCTTTATACCCGTCGTCTTTCAAGCTGCACTGTTGCTACCAGCTATTACAATCCCCTCCGTGGGCTGCCGCTTGCGGCATTCAAATGGGTTCCTGACCGATTTGTCCCGACAGATTTGCCACTTACCCCAATCAATGACTTAAGTCATCCACAGGGAATAAGTGAACTGGGTGTCTGGCTGCAACTTGAAATTCATAGGGTATATATTTTTAGTTAGGAACAATCTTAACTCTTCTGCATCTATCTTGCATGCCTTGTTATATTTGACCGGCGTAAAGGGCAGTGTTCTGTGCGGTGATATTTAAGGTAGAACGTGACAATTTGCAGTGCCCATCCTGGGCGGAAGGCACTGCAACCGCGGCTGGGTCACTCAACGTTGACCATCCAGTTGACGCCGAACCTGTCAGTCAGCATGCCAAAGCCTTTGGCCCAAAAGGTGGGCTGGAAAGGCATATTGACGGTTCCTCCTTCTGCCAGGCGGGTAAACAGCTCGCGCCCGGTATCGACATTCTCGCTATGGATTGATAACGCGTAGCCCCGGTGCGAATGCTCAGCGGAGTCCTGCGGGCAACCATCCGAGGCCAAAATGACGTTATCGCCAATCACCAGCCTGGCATGCATGATCGCTTCCGGATCGGCATCGGGCGGGCCGTTTTGCTGCTCCTGGGCTGGGATATCCTTGTAGCGCATCATCAACTCGATATTGCCCTTGAGCTGTTGGGCATAGAAAGTGACCGCTTGTTCGCAGTTACCGGCGAAAAACAGATAGGGATGGATCAGCATAACAATCACCTCATTTGATCTTCGCGGCCCGAAGCACGCGAGATCACGCTATGGGAATGGAAGTACGCGAAACGGCGAGGCTCAAAAAACAGAGTGACGAAGAGTTCTAGCCAGGGGAGGCTATAGAGGGGAGGAGCTCGGGCTTTGGCAAGCAAACATTACATGAACAGCTGCGCAGCAGAACCATCCCACATGGCGGCCAGAGTATAAACCAAAACCAGGAACAGCATGAAAGGGGGTTACTCATGGCGTTATCCTCGGTTAGAACTTAAAGCAAAGAGCCTTAATGAGTATAGCTTGTTATAGCCATGAAATATGACAATTGAGTGATAATAACACAAATTTCCTACGGCAAAAATCAGACGTTTCAATATGGGTAAACTGCTGATTTTTTACTATAGTAATAGCGTGCAGCTACGATTTATTGCCAACAGTTCCACGCTAGAGCAGTCTCTGGTGGGGAAGATAAGACCATGAAATTGCTACCGTAATGGTTGTCAGATTGTTATTAGGCAAAAAGTAAAAAGGGAGAGTAAAAAATGGGCATCATTTCCTGGATCATCTTTGGGTTAATCGCCGGTATTCTGGCCAAGTGGATCATGCCAGGCAAAGACGGCGGTGGCTTTATCATGACCGTCATTCTGGGCGTAGTGGGTGCGGTTGTTGGCGGTTACATCAGTACTTTCTTTGGTATGGGCCGTGTTGATGGCTTTAACCTGGGGAGCTTTGTTGTTGCCGTTATCGGTGCCTTGGTGGTGCTTTTTGTCTACAGAAAGATCAGAAGTTAATCAGATACAGATCAGACAGGGTCGCTGCGGCGGCCCTTTTCTTTAATCGTGATGAACGTGCGGCGGCGAGCGCCGTTCGGAGAAGGGGATAAAAATGGGACTACTGGATGGATTGGTGGGCGCCCTCAGCGGCGGCAAGGGGATTGATTACAGCACGGTGTTGCAGTGGATCGAACAGCAAGGTGGGCTGCAGGCCATTCTGGACAAATTTCGCCAGGGGAACCTGAGTGATGTCGTCGCCTCGTGGATTGGTACTGGCGAAAACCAGTCAATCAATGGCGAACAGGTTGAACAGGCGTTGAGCAGTGACGCCATCGCACAATTGGCCGGTAAACTGGGCATGGACCCGGCACAGGCCTCGGCCCTGATTGCCCAATATCTACCGATGATCACGGATAAACTTTCACCTAACGGGCAAGAGCCGCAGAATGGTGATCTGTTGAGCGCCGGTATGGATTTGCTGAAAGGTAAACTGTTCGGTTGATATTTACCCTCCGGTTTCAGCCGGGGGGATTATTCCTTCAATCGTCACCAAGGCTTGTGCCAGAAAATCTACCCAGGCTCGCACTTTGGCCGGAATGAAGCGGGTTGCCGGGTAGACGGCATGTACCTGTAAAGGAGGATAATGGTAATCGGCTAGCACTATGGTCAATCTCCCTTGCTTGAGCGCCTCGCCAATCAGTGGCAATTGCGCGCCACCAATCCCCAACCCCGACTCAATGGCTGCCAGCAGAGCAAAGGTATTATTGGCTCGAAAAACCGGGCGTACGTTAACTGTCTCGACACCTTTTTGGCCTGACAGAGTCAGGCTGTTGCCAGATAATCCGCTGTAACGGATATGCGGGTGCTCACTCAGTTCTGCCAGCGTGTTGGGGGTGCCATATCGAGCAAGATAATCCGGTGATGCGACCAGGACGCGCTGTACTTCTCCCAGCCGGCGGGCGATGGTACCCGGGGCATGCAGTTCCCCAAAGCGAATGGCGACGTCGATCCCCTCCCCAACGACATCAGCAATTGAGTCAGCCAATAACAACTCGATATTCAGTTCCGGGTGCTGCTGTTGGAATGCAATTACCAGTGGCGTCAGATGCCGTTGTCCAAAACCACTGGGGGCGTGAATACGTAGATTTCCTTGCAGACGGCTATTTAACCCTCGCAGGGTTTCTTCAGCCTCTTCCACCGCTTCCAGAATAGGTTTTATCTGCTGATAGTAGCGCTGGCCAGCCTCTGTCAGCGTCACCGAACGGGTGGTGCGATATAACAGCAAAGTGCCCAACTGCTGCTCCAGATTGACAATTTGCTGGCTCACGGCCGGTTGGGTCAATTGCAGGTCCCGAGCGGCGGCTGAGAGGCTACCCAATTCTGTGACGCGGGCAAAAGTTACCATTGCACCGAGTTTATCCATAAAGCCTCCATTTATAGATTTTACTTATAAGTGATAATAATTTATGGCCACTACTGAAAAATAACTTCATCAATCATAGTCATTGAACATTGACCTGGTGGAGAAAAATTATGCAACAGCAAAACGTCGCATTAGTCGTTGGGGCGAATGGCGTGATTGGCGGGAGACTGATCGAGGAGTTGGAACAACAGCACTGGCAGGTGATTGCATTGTCACGGCGGGGTGGCAGGGATAGGCCCACCGTGCGTTTTATTCAGGTTAACCTACTGGACGCATCAGCAACACGAGCGGCATTAAAAACGCTGAAACATGTCACTCACGTCTTTTATGCAGCCTACCAAACTGCACCAGATTGGGCCGGATTAGTTGCCCCTAATCTTGCCATGCTGAGCAATGTCTTGGAGGCGATAGAACCTGTAGCGACAGATTTAAGGCATGTCAGCCTGATGCAGGGCTATAAGGTTTACGGTGCGCACCTGGGGCCATTTAAAACCCCGGCACGTGAAACGGATGCACCGCATATGCCACCAGAATTTAATACCGCGCAGCAAGAGTATCTTGAACATCGCCAACGTGGCAAATCCTGGAATTGGTCGGCGATCAGGCCAAGTGTCGTCGGAGGGAACGCCCTGGGGAACCCGATGAATCTGGCGCTCAATATCGCCGTGTACGCCACGATGTCTAAAGCGCTGGGGCTTCCTTTGCGTTTCCCAGGCAAAATGGCGGCTTATCATAGCCTGCTTGAAATGACCGATGCGGGATTATTGGCCAGAGCCACGCTTTGGGCCGCAACTGAGCCTCGGGCTGCAAATCAGGCTTTCAATATCAATAATGGTGACCTGTTTCGCTGGAGTGAAATGTGGCCAAAAATTGGCGCATACTTTGGGCTTGAGGTTGCGCCACCTTTACCGATGCTCCTGGAGCAGGTGATGGCGGATAAAACGCCATTATGGGCTGAGTTGGTCGCGCAACACCATTTGGCTGAGCCTAATTATGCTGCCGTATCGGGCTGGCAATTTGCTGACTTTGTATTCTCTTGGGATTACGACATGTTTGCAGATGGCAGTAAGGCGCGGCGGTTTGGCTTTGGTGAGTTTATTGAAACGGAGGAAATGTTTTTCACGCTGTTCAACCAGTTCCGGCAATCTCGCATTATCCCGTGATGATGATAAACAGGCACCAATGGCGTCCCCCCGAAGAGGGGGACGGAACAGATCACAGCGTCAGGACAATCTTGCCAATATGAGCGCTGGACTCCATCAAGGCGTGGGCCTGTGAGGCCTGTTCCAGCGGGAAAGTTTTGAAAATTTGTGGCTTCAGGGTGCCGCGCTCCAAGAGTGGCCATACCTTCTGTGCAAGTTCGGCGGCAATTTGTGCTTTATCTTCCACGCTGCGCGCTCGCAAGGTTGAGCCAGTGTGGGTCAGGCGCTTAAGCAACAGTGGCATCAGGTTCAGTTCCTTGACCACGCCATTTTGTGTCCCGATTTGTACGATACGCCCATCCATCGCGGCAGCCTGATAATTCTTCTCCAGGTAATCTCCGGCAATCAGATCGACAATAACATCGGCCCCTTTACCATTAGTGGCGCGTTTGGTCTGCTCGACAAAATCTTCACTGTGGTAGTTGATAGCGACGTCTGCACCCAACGCCAGGCTGGCCTGCCGTTTCTCTTCGGAACCAACGGTGGTGATAACATTGGCGCAAAAAGCCTTGGCCAGCATGGTGGCCACTGTACCAATCCCGGAGGTGCCGCCATGGATCAGTACGGTTTCTCCGGCTCGCAGATGACCACGCTGGAACACGTTAACCCAGACGGTAAAGAAGGTTTCTGGAATGGCAGCGGCTTCTACCATGCTGAATCCTTTGGGGACCGGCAATGCATTGCTCTCATGCACCTTGCAGTATTCTGCGTAGCCGCCACCGGCAATCAGTGCGCAAACCTGATCCCCTAGCTGATAGTGCTGTACACCCACACCCACGCCAATCACCACGCCCGCGATTTCCAAACCTGGAATATCCGAGGCTCCCGGCGGCGGGGCATATTTTCCGCGCCGTTGCAGTACGTCTGGACGATTAACACCCGCGGCAGCCACTTTTACCAGTATCTCGCCCTGTGCCAATTCCGGCAGTGGCCGTTCTGCTGCAACCAGGACGTCTGGTTCACCCGGTTGGCTGATTTCGATGACTTTCATGCTATTAGGCAATTGTGCATTGGCTGACATGCCATTCTCCTTATCTGCGTGGCCGGGGCGTTCCCGGCTGACTGTTTATCTTATACAGATAGCAGTTTCGGCATGTGAGTGATAGAGCGGTTTTACACAAACACAAAGGAGGCCACCGCAGAGGGCGGCACAGGGTCAGTCATTGGGGGGAATGCGAAAACCTTTCAGTGAGACGATAAAATGCTCTTTCCCTTTGGAAATCTTGGCACCCTGATCGCACCACAGGCTGGCAAGTTGAAAGAAATCATCGCTGTCAATGTCGTAGGCCAGTTCAACTTTTTTTGCGATGCCGGAGCGGATCAAGGTTTCCGCCTGCTGATGATTCATAGCTTTAACAGTGGTCATGATCGAAATCCTTGGTGTTAACCCGGTTCGGATAATCTCCACCATCATATGGCTATATTGTGACATTTTTGTGATGAATAAATGACAGACTGCCATTTTGTGGGTTGATGTATGGCTGCCGGGGAGGCCCCGGCTCCGGGGTTAACGCTGGCGTGGGCGTACCAATGCATTTTTCTTTTGGGAATGAAAATGCCGATACAGAGCATACCCTGCGATGCTGGCTAAAACGGCCAATAATGAAATATATTCTGTCGCCACGGGTGTGACCTCCGATAGTTGGTGATTAACGCCTGAATAGTTGTGACATTCATCACGGATCGGCACAATGAGATCATTCTGTAAAACGGTAACTGTTTGATATTTTTCTATAAAAAAAGCGCCTATAAGGGAGGCGCATAAAAGGGATACAACACAGCTAATCATGTTCAGCACCAGGAGGAGTGGTGAACTGTCATCATTGTAGAAAGTCGTTGCCGGGGCGGATATAGGGATAAGTCCGAAAGCAACGCTACCAATGATAACCAAGGCTAACGCGCGATTCGGGTTCCTGATTAGTAGAATAGGGATCCGACTGGCGCAGACGATCGGTCTTTTTCACCGGACGTGGCTGGCCATAAAGCATCTTGTTGGTTTTACGTGTACAGGTTGGATGATCGCATTCTGATTCTGCCTGCCAGCCGGTCGTCTCTTCGGTTTGTGACCAGACTATGGGGGTTACCGGTTTTTTCCAACGGCCCGGGAGCCGGTTGCGGCTTGCTGGGGGCGGTTACGCTGGGTTCTGGGGCGGCATAATTAAAATTAAGCGCCTGCGATGTGGAGCTTAACAACAGTGTTGCCCCGCAGCAGGCTGCCAAAGTGTGTCGTAGCAGCATATGATTTTCTCTAGATAGTAACGCGGTGTGACTATAAAATATGATAACGAGAATTACTATCATTTAAATTGATTTATTCATCTCTTGCTGGATCTGGAACCGGACCGGCTCGGAGCCTGTAGGAGCGTAAATCTATTATCAGCCATTGGGTTACCACCGCCAAAGTCTTAAGGTTGGCTCTCCGCGTAGTTACCCACTGTTAAATGGCAGCGTGGTGGGGGATGAAACAGCAGCATAATTTTGTAGGTATTGCGATGCGCTATTGGCACCATTGCCAGTAAAATCTGTAAGATAACGTTGATAATTTAGGCATGTCGGGGCAAATACTGTGCAGTTAACCGCGTTTCCATCTTCCTGATGGTAAAAATAGTTGCTATTAAACGCCCAGCATGCGTTAATGTTTCCCGGCCTGTGGTACAGACCTATTTATGCACGACATTTTGAGTAAAGTAGTTCAAATTTAAAGCGTTATCCTAGATAGCTCTTCTCTGACGAATTTCCTTTCTAGTGCCCTCCATAAGTATCTGATGACCGGCTATAACATGCCCATGGTGGCTTAAATTTATTTTTGAAGGAATTAGACATGTCTAACATGATCAAAGGTCAAGTGAAGTGGTTCAACGAGTCTAAAGGTTTTGGTTTCATCACTCCAGCAGACGGCAGCAAAGACGTGTTCGTACACTTCTCTGCTATCCAGGATCAAGGCTTCAAGACCCTGGCTGAAGGCCAGAACGTACAGTTCTCTATCGAGAACGGTGCTAAAGGTCCGTCAGCGGCTAACGTTACCGCTATCTAATCGGCCACTCGCTGATTAATAAAAACCCGCCAAGGCGGGTTTTTTTGTGTCTGCAATTTGGCAGGTTGCGGATCTGAGGGCAGCACAGCTTCTGCTAAGCTATACAGCATGATGGCAACGGATAGGTTGATTCCATGATTAACAATGAGGTAAACCATGAAAGTTAACGATCTGGTTACGGTGAAAACCGATGGTGGTCCACGACGAGAAGGGGTGGTGCTGGCTGTAGAAGTGTTTAATGAAGGTACCATGTATCTGGTGGCATTGGAGGATTATCCCACCGGCATATGGTTCTTCAATGAAATTGACAGCCATGACGGTACTTTTGTCGAGCTTCGTGATGAAGTTAAGAAGTAAATCCTATCTCCCATTATTTCAGCACGGCAGCGTTGCTATGGGTTGGCTGGAAAAGCCGTTGTATTATTGATATTTGGAGGGGGCGGTAATACCTGTGCGGCAGAAAGCCAATGCGAACAGGTATTTCTGTTGCTATCAGAGCGGGGCAGATGACCTTAACAGGATCAACGACTGTTGACAAAAATACCACTGGTGAGGGTGTCTGTCAGGCGTACAACATGATAGATAATCTGTTTGTTGTGCGTCTTGATCTTTCTTTTGATATTCCCTTTATGAGAAGAGACGGTTTTTGCCTTGATTTGCATCTGGTCGGAAATCTGAATGGTTCCCTGGCCGGACATCCACATTCGTAGCATGTTTGATTCGGTCTGGCTTAGTGTGACCGGTGTCTGGTCAAGGGTGCCCTTTTCTGGCCGGGTGGTTTTGCTCTCAAGGTAGTGGCTTAGCAGCCGGCTCATGGTTTGCGGCTTAATTGATTTTGACGAAATAATGACGTTTTTACGTACGTAGAGATAATCGTCGAATTGTACGTTGGTGATTGCCATGAAGATAAAGAATAAAGTATCGGGGTTAAGAGAGATCACCCGTTTTATTCGTTCGGTGGCATCTGCTTCATGAATGAAGCAATCCTCATTCAGAAATACCAATTGTGGCTTAGTCTTGGTACATTTTTCATGCAGAGCGTCGATTTGAGTCACAGCAGTAATATGACGTTTTTTCACCCCACCTGAAATCAGGTAGTCTGTAAGGCCTAACCTTGTATAACTGCATGAATCCATTATGATTGTTGGCATATGGCACCCCACTTAAGTCCGTTTTACCGTCGTAATAATATGAAAAGCCCGAAGCGAAAAGGCTAAAAGATATAAAAAAATTGCATTTTATAGACATAAAGTTCTATCAACAAAAGCAGCATGACTCAACGTCTTTTCGAATTAATTTTTTTCATCTGACCAACGCATTAGTTTGGCTTAAGTTGGTTTATTCTACCGGGGTCTAGGCCGGATGCTGGTAATACGATCATGTGTGCCTACTTAGCAGAATAATGATGGTTAAATTTATGTTTCGCATCAATACACCTATTTCTATCAAATAGGATAATTCTTAAGAATAACTCATATCTCAACATACTGACAAATTTTGGTCGCTTTTTAACGGCTTTTTTCACTCCTAACGCATCATAGAATGCTATTTAACCTACTTTTTCAATTGATTGTATCAATGCATTAACATTAATGATAATGATTATTCTTACTCTTGGCTTAAGAAAACGCACCAATTACTACAATTTAGAAACGGAAAACATCATTAAAATTCACACATTGCAAGTAAAAACAATTACTTAAGTGAATTTTGTTTCTTAAATTCATTTTTATAATGAATGTATCTTGATGCGAAACATTGGTTTTTTTAAGTATCCGCAACGGTAACCAACGCGGTTTTGGAAGGCAGTGTGACGAGTTTTTTCGGCAAAGCAGCTGAAGAAGAGTGAGCTCATTGGGTGAAATGCGAGTGGATCGGCATCCTGTAAGTGGCCAGGCAACCAGGTATTGTCTGGGGGTTTCTGCTGCCTTTCCATGAGATATGTAGCATATTGCGCTGGGGGCATTCCCCATCTGCCTGTAGGCCGAAGGGGAATAAAGAGACGCCTTGGCTGATGCTTAAGCCTGCTTCGTGGCGATTTGATATTCTGCTGTTATGAATGGCAAGGCGAGCGTGCGAATATGCCACTACGTGCAGAATTGAACTGTCGGGATTAGCCTATTTGAGCCCTGCATTGCTGCATTGACGCCAGCGTTAGGATAATGTCCTGCTCTTCAGTCATCCAGTTGACCAGAGCCGCTCTAACACCCGGTTGGCCACGATAGCTGGTGGGAGTGCAGCGCACCACGCCGTGCTGGTTCAGGCACTCGATAAAGCGATCCCGAGCGGTCATTTTGTCACCAGCAATAGCGCTTAGTGCAAAGCACACCACGTTCAGATTCACTGGTGCGAGTAAACGGAACCCGTCACTCGCCGCCAGACCTTCACCCAGACGGCGGGCCAGCATCACATTACGTTCCACGATCTCTTGTATACCGTTGCGGCCATAGGCCTTCAATGCCATCCATACGGGCAGAGCACGAAAACGCCGTGAATTTTCTGGTGTCAGGTGCAGATAGTTATCCGGGCGCAGTGTTGGAGCTTCCAGATAGGTTGAGTGGTTTTGGAACACCTGCATCTGCAGAGCCAGATGGCGGGTAAATTGGATCGCACTGTCGTAAGGTACATTTAGCCACTTATGAGCATCTACGGTTATCGAATCGGCCTGCTGCCAACCTTCCAATAAATTTGCATGATTGGGCGAACAGGCTGCGATACCGCCAAAAGCGGCATCGACATGCAGCCAGAACGGATAGCGTTCGCGCAGTGCCAGCAGGCGTGGCAAATTGTCGAAGGTCACCGTATTCACCGTCCCAGCGCTGGCGAGCACCATCGTTGGTATACCCGCAGTGGCGGCAAGGTGGCGCTCCAGGGCTGTTGTATCGAGCGCTTCAGAATCGGCCTGTGTAGCGATAGTCTTAAGCGCATTACGCCCAATGCCGAGCATGCTTAACGCCTTGACGCTGCTGGAATGCGCATTAGCGGAAAGTATCTGGATAGGGCCTAATGCCGCCACCCCAAGCTGTGCTGTATCGATCCCACGTTGTTGCCCCAGCCATTGGCGGCCTATAGCCAGGCCGACAAAGTTGGCCATGGTTGCACCGCTGACAAAGCTGCCGCTGAAGTCCCCGGGTAACTGCAGCAAGGATTTTAGTTGTTCGATGGTCGCGAGCTCGATTGTCGCTGCTACGGTGTCATGGCTCAGTTGGCTATTCTGGTCGGTAACGCTAACCAGCCAGTCGGCGGCCAGTGATGCAGGCGTGCTGCCACCGGTAACAAAACCAAAATAACGTGGTCCCGCGCTGCCGGATAACCCGGTGGCATAGCGCTGCCAGAAACTCTCCAGTGCGGCCAGTGCGCCGCAGCCTTCTTCGGCCAGTTGTCCATCTCCTGCTTTAAGCTGCTGCTCCTTTTCTGGCGGGCATACTGGCCGCTGCTTCAGCCCGGCCAGGAAGGTCTGAGCCAACTGGTTTGTGTGGTCGAGTATACGGGGAAAATCGTCAAGATCCTGCTGCAAGCGTGGATGCATCGGTTTAACCTTTGATTGGGAAGGGTAGGAAAACACTATAGGGTATTTAGATTGGTGCTAATATCGATGAAAGATAACCCTTTCGGATAGCCAGGTTAACCAGCTATGAATGAACGCATTCCCCTGCATATACTGCCGACCTTCGTGATTGCCGCCCGGCTGGAGAATCTGCGTGCGGCCGCGCAACAAATCAATCTGACTCATGGTGCCGTCAGCCAACAAATACAGCAGTTGGAACAGGTTATCGGCTGCCCGTTGTTTGATCGCCGTGGGCGTGGCGTACGGCTCAATATTGCCGGGCGCGAATTGTTGGCGGTGGCGGAACCGGCTCTGCTCGCGTTGCAGCAAGGTGTCAATCGTGTCAGGCGTATTGCGGCCAGTCAGAGGTTACGTATCAGTGTTTTACCCTCATTTGCCCATCACTGGTTGCTGCCAAGGTTAGCGGATTTTTACCGTGCCTACCCTGGGATCACGTTGGATATTGATGCCTCTCTGGCAATACAGGATCTTGACCATAAAGGATTTGATGCCGCAATCCGGATTGGTGATGGCCAATGGCCGGGAGTGCAGTCGCAGCGTATTGCCACTGGTGAGGTGTTGCCCGTTGCGTCTCCAGCACTGGCCAGGCAATGGCAGGCAGCGTTCAACGCCGGAGATGAGCAAATTCCGTTGCTTGAGCACGATGTCACTCCCTGGCATAGCTGGTTCCAAGCCCTTGGGCAAACCAGGGCAGGACAACAGTTGGCGCTTTTCAACGATGCGGGGTTATTGCTCCGTGCGGCAGAGCAGGGGTTTGGTATTGCTCTGGTGAAGGCCATGCTGGCGAGTGATGCGATAGCGCAAGGGAGGCTGGTATCGCTGGCGCCAGCCAAGCGCCTGAGTGACAACGATACTTATCTGGTATGGCCAAATACGGCGGGCATGACATCGGAGGTCAAGACATTACTGCATTGGCTGCAACAGCAGTTGGCCTAGATGGCTGGCGGATATATATCGATGTTTAAATAAGGACAATATTCGGTTTGGTATTCGTTTAATAAATTAGTCTTTACATCATAACCTCGCGTAACTATACTTCAGCCAAAATTTCAGTGGAGAAAATCAATTGGACAGTTGCAGTAGTAGCGAAATAATCAAGGCAAGCTGACTAATCTCTTTCTGATTTGTTGCTTGCCGAACACGGCGGGCAGCACCCCTCTCTTCAGTTATTCTGAGCTGTGCAAACCCGAAGAATATTGTGGTACCCGAAGCATTATTGTATCGGGTATATTGATTCGGATGTTTTTATGGTATTTAACCGTCACAGCCTTTTCCCTCCGGGCACGAATACGCTAACTCGCTGATTTATTATCAGCGCAAATTTGCGTGTGCGATATCCTATGAATTTCTCGTTTAGCTTGAAAGGCTACGGGTATAAATGCACATGATTCAACCTCCTGCATTATATTTAGGGGAAGATCATGGCTATGACTCCTTTTGTTCTGAATTTATTACTGGCGATGGGCCTGGGCGCGGTTATTGGAGCCGAACGACAATGGCGCCAGCGTATGGCAGGCCTGCGTACCAATTCCCTGGTGGCGACCGGAGCTGCCGTTTTTATCCTGAGTTCAGTCACCACTGAACCTTCCAGTGCCGGGCGTATTGCGGCTCAGATAGTTTCTGGTATCGGCTTTCTTGGTGCCGGGGTGATTATGCGGGAAGGGCTTAATATCCGCGGCCTGAATACTGCTGCCACCCTCTGGTGTTCGGCCGCCGTCGGTGTGTTGTGTGGTCTGGGGCAACACTGGGAAGCGGTGCTGGCTACGCTGGTTATCCTCTGCGCCAATATCCTGTTGCGTGAAGCGGCACAGCGTATCAATTTGCAACCACAGCAACAGGCGGTAGATCTGGAACTGCGTTACCGTATCCAGGTAACCTGCGGTGAACAGGATGAGATCCTGGTTCGCACGTTAATTCTCCAGGCGTTGAATGGCGTAGCATTGCGCCTGCAATCATTGCGCAGTGCGGATATTTCCATTCCTGGTCAGTTGGAGGTTTGCGCCGAAATTATCGCCAATCCGGCAGCCCAGAAAGATATTGAAGGCATTGTTTGCCGCGTCAGTTTAGAGCGCAGTGTCAGCGCTGTTCATTGGCGTGTCGCTTCTGAATTACCCGTTTGATTATTATTAACATTCACCTGTCAGGTGATAAGGATGTGTTATGGAAGATCACCCCATAGTGTTTATTATTCCGCGTTGTTAACGCAATAATAATGACGTTTACAACGCTATGCCCTATGAATTTCAAGTTGTAGCCAGGCACCCATTTGAACGCTGTTAACAGTGGCTCCGTGAGGTAATAGCAGGTAACGACGCTGCGGCTTGAAAGACGACGGGTATAATTCAATAAATTCCACTTTGCTCATGTTCACCCATTTATATGGGCGGGGTAACCCTGTGCGCAAAGTAAAATAAGAGAATAGCGTTATGACCTATATTAAAGAAAATACTCGCCGCCGGGATAAGGCTAGCGAACCCTTTGCCATTGCTCTTGAAGCAAAGAACAGCCTCGATCAGACATTGGCAAATTTGAACTGTAATCGAATCGGATTAACCCAGGAGGATGCTCAGGAGCGTTTACAACATTTTGGCGTCAACCAGGTGGCGCATGAGAAGGCTCCTCATGCGATGGTGCAGTTAATCAGTGCATTCAATAACCCGTTTATTTTTGTGCTGATGGTGCTGGCGGGGATCAGTTTCTTTACCGACTACTGGTTACCGGCCCAGCACGGTGAAGAAACCGATCTTACCGGTGTCATCATTATTCTTATCATGGTCACGTTGAGCGGTCTGCTACGTTTCTGGCAGGAATATCGCACCAATAGAGCAGCAGAGTCGCTGAAATCAATGGTACGCACTACGGCAACGGTGGTACGCCGCAGCAGCTTCAGCACCCAGGCTCAGGCGATGGAGATCCCGATCCGTGAACTGGTGCCGGGGGATATCATTCAGCTTTCGGCCGGAGATATGGTGCCGGCAGATATTCGCTTGCTTAGCTCCCGCGATCTGTTTATCAGCCAGGCTATCTTGACCGGTGAAGCTATCCCGATTGAAAAATATGACGCTTTGGGTAGCGTCAGCCAGAAATCGACCGAGATTGACGCCTCCAGCGAAAGCGAACTGCTCGAGTTGTCGAATATCTGCCTGATGGGGACCAATGTTGCCAGCGGAACGGCGACAGCGGTGGTCGTGGCCACCGGTGGGCACACCTATTTTGGTTCTCTGGCCAAATCGATTGTCGGCACGCGCTCGCAGACCGCGTTTGACCGAGGGGTGAATAGCGTCAGTTGGTTGCTGATCCGCTTTATGTTAGTGATGGTGCCTATTGTCCTGCTGATCAACGGCTTCACCAAGGGGGACTGGACAGAAGCGGCCCTGTTTGCACTGGCTGTGGCCGTTGGCCTGACTCCCGAAATGCTGCCGATGATCGTCAGTTCGAACCTGGCTAAAGGCGCGATAGCCATGGCGCGCCGCAAAGTGGTGGTCAAGCGCCTGAATGCAATCCAGAACTTTGGTGCGATGGATGTGCTCTGTACGGATAAAACCGGCACGCTGACGCAGGATCGTATCATTCTGGAACACCACCTGGATGTAAATGGCAGCAAGGATAATCACGTACTGCACTTGGCCTGGCTGAACAGCTTCCATCAAAGTGGCATGAAAAACCTGATGGATCAGGCGGTGATCCGCTTTGGTCGTGGCAAACCGGGGATTGAGGCACTCGGGCGCTACAGCAAAGTCGATGAACTGCCGTTTGACTTTGTGCGCCGCCGGTTGTCGATTGTGGTTCAGGATGAAGAGCAGCGTCAACTGCTGATATGCAAAGGCGCAGTGGAGGAGATGCTGGAGATCGCTACCCACGTACGTGTTGGGCAGCAGATGCTGGAGCTTGACGATCTGCGCCGGGCTACTCTGCACGCTTTGGCCTGCCAGTATAACGAAGATGGTTTTCGCGTATTGGTGCTGGCCACCCGTGATTTAGGCCAGGAAGGCTGCACTTTGCCCCTGGGCATCGCGGATGAGCGCGATCTGGTGATTGAAGGGTTGCTGACCTTCCTCGATCCACCGAAAGAGAGTGCTCAGGAGGCAATTGCGGCATTGCAGGAAAATGGCGTAGCGGTAAAAGTGCTGACCGGAGATAACCCGGTGATCACCTGCAAAATTTGCCGTGATGTGGGCTTGGAACCCGGCGAACCGCTCTCAGGCCTGGAGATCGAGCAGATGGATGACACCCATCTGGCGCGTGAAGTGGAAAAGCGTACGGTATTCACCAAACTGACGCCGCTACAAAAATCACGCGTACTGAAAATGTTGCAGGCTAATGGTCACACCGTCGGTTTCCTTGGGGATGGCATTAATGATGCACCCGCGCTGCGCGATGCTGACGTAGGGATCTCTGTCGATACCGGTACTGATATCGCCAAGGAGTCAGCCGACATCATCTTGTTGGAAAAGAACCTGATGGTGCTGGAAGAGGGGGTGATCAAAGGGCGTGAAACCTTCGGCAATATCATCAAATACCTGAACATGACTGCCAGCTCCAACTTCGGTAACGTGTTCTCGGTGCTGGTAGCCAGTGCGTTCATTCCTTTCTTGCCGATGCTGGCGATCCACTTGCTGTTACAGAACTTGATGTACGATATCTCCCAGCTTTCACTGCCGTGGGACAAAATGGACAAAGAGTTCCTGCGCAAGCCGCGTAAGTGGGATGCCAAGAACATTGGCCGCTTTATGCTGTGGATAGGGCCAACCTCTTCTATTTTTGATATCACCACTTATGCGCTGATGTGGTTTGTATTTGCTGCCAACAGTGTGGAGCATCAGGCATTGTTCCAGTCAGGCTGGTTTATTGAAGGGCTGCTATCGCAAACATTGGTGGTACATATGTTGCGCACCCAGAAGATCCCGTTTATTCAGAGTACCGCCGCACTGCCGGTACTGTTGACCACCGGTATTATTATGGCGCTTGGTATCTATATCCCATTCTCGCCGCTTGGCTCGTGGGTTGGGCTGCAGCCGCTACCGTGGGAATACTTCCCGTGGTTGGCTGCAACGTTGGTTAGCTACTGTGTGGTAGCGCAACTGATGAAGCGCTTCTATATCCGCCGCTTTGGAACCTGGTTCTAAGCGTGTTTTCGCCGGGTGCAATGCCCGGCGTTTACAGCAACGCTTTTACCAGCAGGCCGAGCATAATGGTCAGGGTAAAAGAAAACAGCGTACCGAGCAGCACATACTCGGTGCGCATCTTGTCATCTGTCTGTCGCAGATCGCCAAAACGGAAAATGGATTTTGCTGCCAGCAGAAAACCAATGGCCGGTATCTGGCCGATCAACACGAACGTCAGGATCAGCGTCCTTTCCAGATAACCAATCTGTTTACCGGCACGCAGCAGCGAATCGTGATCTGCCTTGGCACTGGGCGGCATTTGCGGTGCCCAGCTAGCCAGTAACTGGCTGATCAAAATGCCCATGGGCATATAAATCAGCAGATAGGCCAGCAGCACCAGGCTTGGTGTTATACCGCCGATATGCCGCCACACTGCGAGTATCAGCGCGCCGGTATCAGGTATCAGATATAGCCACAGGCAAAGAATGGTGGCCAGATGTAAACCCTGGTCGATCATGAAACTCTTGGCAGACTTCAGGTGCGTGAGCCAGGTGACTTTCATTAAATCAACCAGATAATGGCTGATGCCGATGGTCAGTAGTGTTGTGAACACGTCAGCCGAAGAGAGGCCACCATGCAGTAGGCCAAAACCGGCGACCGCCCAGGCAGCTAGCATTGCGTGTAACAGAACGTGCAGTATCAGAAAGCGTGAGCGGCTGCGGTGCAGGGTTTTGTCCTTTACCCAACTGAGCGGTTGCAGCGGGAAATCCGCAACGAGATGGATGACCAGCATCCAGATTAATAGCGGGGCATAGGTTAAATCCATCATTAGGTTATCCTGTTTATCGCTGTGAGAAATCGCATGATCTCTTCATAAGCTGCCCGTTTCAAAGTGGCCGAAACCGTCGATGTGGCTTTATTGAGCGCGATAGCCACTTCTTTGTTAGTGCCGACAAACATCCGCGTTTGTACAATTTTAGCTTCTGCCTGCGACAAACGGCTAACCACATGATCTAACATCGGCAGCAGATCGCTGACAATGGCATTGGTTTTTTCATTGTCGGTTTTCAGAGTCAGGTAGCAGTTTTTGGCCAAGTTATCCAAAGCGTTGCCCGAGTTGAGGAAGGCACTGCCATAACCGGCACCTGTGGCTTGCTGGCTGCCGAGCCCCACGGCAATCCTGGCATCCCAATCTGGCGCCTCTAATGCCCTGAGTGCAATGCGGATATACACTGCCAGAAATAAGCCCTTGTCTGGTTTTGCCACGGCCTGAAAACTGTCACCACGAAAGATCTCGTAGTGCCGTATGGCGCCACCTTGCTGCAGCTCAGCAAGCAGGCTATCCAGATGGGCAATATAGTGAGTGGTATTTACCCGCTGTGAGTTCACCAGATCGCCAGTGATGACGCTGATTTTTTTGTTCATTTTATTGGCCAGCAATGAGTGAGCATGATGATAAGTTCGCACCAAGAGGCGAATTTGTCAATTATTCGCCTCTGAATACGAATTTCATGATTATTCGTATCTAGAGGCGAATAATTGCAATGAAATCCAGAGGGGTACTGGCTTTGACAATGTTGAGAAAACGCACTGAGGCCCGCAGGAGTCTGCGGGCTTTTGGGATGGGGCTCAGGCCAGCATCAGCCCAGATCGCCACCTGCGACCGGTAGCACGGTGCCATTGATGTAGCTGGCGTCTTCGCTGGCAAGGAACAAAATCGCATTGGCTTGCTCATTTACCGTGCCGTAGCGTTGCATCAGGCTGGTGCTCAGGGTTTGGTTGACGACTTGCTGATACCAGTTCTTTTCCTGCGCGGTTGGCGTTTCGTTATTGCGTGGGGTCAGGCGTGGTGCGGCTTCAGTGCCGCCTGGCGCAGTGGCATTGATGCGAATACCTGCCTGAGCGTATTCAAAAGCCAGGGATTGGGTGAGGGCGTTGATTCCGCCCTTGGCCGCAGAATAAGGCACGCGGTTAACCCCGCGGGTTGCCACAGACGAAACGTTGACAATGACTCCGCTCCCTTGCTGCAACATATGTGGCAACACCGCACGGCAGCCCCAGAGGGTCGGGAAGAGTGAACGCTGGATTTCGGCACTGATCTGTTCCGGTGCATAGTCGGCGAAAGGCCGAGCCCAGATGGTACCCCCGACGTTATTTACCAGAATATCCAGGCGGCCAAAGTGTCGTTGTGCCTGGTTCATTGCGCTCTGGGTATCTTCCCAACGCTCCAGATCGGCGTTGATGGCTAATACTTCGCTACCTTGCTCGATTAATGTCGCGGCCAGCTCATTCAGATAGGGGGCCCGGTCGATCAGTACCAGCTTGGCGCCTTCAACTGCGGCTTGCTCTGCGACGGCTTTACCGATGCCCTGTGCCGCGCCAGTGATTACCATCACCTTGTTTTCAAATCGAATTCTTTGCATCACAATTCCTTATGCCGTTTGGCTGGCGGCGAACTTTTCATAGTGGAAACTGGCCGGAGTAAAAGCGCGGCGCTCGAAGTCGTTCAATACGGCTTCCACCATCGCAGGTGGCCCACACAGGTAGACGTCCAGGTCGCCCTCGTTTAACCGGCCAGCATCAAGATGCTGCGTAACGTAACCTTTATGCGGTGATTGCGAATCTTCACTGGCAACACAGGTGAGATAGCTGAAGTTGGGCAGACGTTGGCAATACTGATCCAACTGTTCCAGTTTCACCAGATCGTGATCATGGGTGACGCCATACACCAGATGAACCGGTTGTGAACTGCCGTTTTGCGCCAACTGTTCCAACATGGAAAGGAACGGCGCCAGCCCGGTACCGCCAGCCAGAAACAATATCGGGCGCGATACCGTGCGCAGATAAAAACTGCCTTGTGGGCCGCGTAACCTCACTTTATCGCCGGGTTGTGCCTGACCGGTCAGATAGCTGCTCATTAGTCCACCGGGAACGTTACGCAGTAAAAAAGAGACCGCCTGCTTGCCGGGCAGTGAACTGAAGGAGTAAGCCCGGCTGGCATCCGTACCGGGGACTTCAACATTAATGTATTGCCCAGGCAGGAAGGCGATGCCATCACTGCCCTCAAGTTGCAGATTGAACTCGATAGCGCTGTCCGAAAGAGGGATTGCGGCCACCACGCTGGCCGAGAATTCTTGGCAACCGGTTTTACACAGGGTTGATGCCATGGGTACGTCGATAACACAATCGGATTCCGGCACCATCTGGCAGGTCAATACCAAGCGCCGCTGAACTTCCTGTGGTGAAAGTGCCTCTTCCAGATACTCGTCCCCCAGGTTGTACTCACCCTGTTCGCAGTGGCATTTACAGGTGCCACATACGCCATCGGAACAGTCCATCGGCAGATTGATTTTTTGCCGGTAAGCGGCATCCAGTACCTTTTCGTTGGCATTGCACTGAATAAAGCGGCTGACGCCGTCTTCAAAGTTAAGAGCTACGGTAAAGGCCATAATCACCTCGCATTAAATATGATAAATATCTATGACCTGACTGATGTAGTCGTTGTTGAGCTGAACAGTTTTGCGTTCTATCAGCAGTTGCCCATCGTTAAGAGCGATGCGGCAGCGGGTGCTGCCAAAGAACAGATCGGTTTTTTGATAACGGTGGCTGTGGGTCACCCAGTTGTAACGCACTTCAACGTAGCTGGAGTTTTCTTCCAGCAGCTCCACGTTACTGATTTGGTGGCTGGTGCGGGGTTCTGGCGTGCTGGCCGCAGAGCGCTCGGTTTTGATGCGATAGATGCGATCTTCAAGGCCTTCGCGGTTCGGGTAGTAGATCAGCGAAATCTCTTTTTGCGGATCGCTGGTCAAGCGATCGTCGTCACCCCAGGCGGGCATCCAGTACTCCACCGCCGGGCTGTAGCAAGCCAGCCACTCATCCCAGATGCGATCATCCAGCAGGCGGGCCTCCCGGTATAGGAACTGTTCAATTTGCCATTGCAGTAAGATCATGGCGTCACCTCGCGGTTTTTCAGGCTGCGCAGCAACGTTTGTTGCCAGTGATGGTGATGGCTGATATACAGCGCCTCGTCCTCAGAACGTGGCCCACTTAACAATGGCTTGATCTCCATCGTTTGCGCGTTATCGTCTGGCCCTTCCAGCCAGCGGGTGGCTCCCCGGCTCATATCACTCCACGGTAGATTGCTGGCGTTATAGCCCTGTTGGCAGGCGCGGAATTCTTCGAGATCGTCAGGTGTCCCCATACCGCTGACGTTAAAGAAATCTTCGTACTGGCGAATACGTAACGCGCGATCCTCCGCGCTCTCCCCTTTGGGTGCGAAGCAGAAGATAGTGACTTCGGTTTTGTCGACGGCAAGGGGGCGCACCACCCGGATCTGGGTCGAAAATTGATCCATCAGATAGACGTTAGGATAAAGGCACAGGTTACGGGTTTCGTTGACCATCAGATCGGCACGGGTAGCGCCAAAGCGCTGGCTGAGGCGTTCAAAATGTTTAAACACCGGGCGAACCTCCGGGTTAAGCGCCCGGGTCCACAGCAGCATATGTCCATTTTCAAAGCCATAGACGCCACCGATACTTTTTGACCAGCCGTTGGCATCCACGGTTGGAGTGCAGTTGGCTTCATAATTACGGCGTGACATGGTGGAGGCGTAGTTCCAGTGCACCACGCTCACATGATAGCCATCGGCACCGTTTTCCATCTGCAGCTTCCAGTTGCCATCATAGGTATAAGTTGAGGCGCCTTTCAGCACTTCTAACCCTTCCGCAGCCTGATCGACTATCAGGTCAATAATCTGGCAGGTGTCGCCCAGATATTCTTCCAGTGGCAACACATCGGCATTCAGGCTACCAAACAGGAAACCGCGATAAGAAGCAAAGCTGGGCAGATGCTTGAGATCGTGAGAACCAGCCTGCTTAAAGCACGGTGGATAAGCACCGGTCTTTTCATCTTTGGCTTTCAGCAAATTGCCGCTGTTGTTGAATGTCCAGCCATGGAAAGGGCAGGTAAAGGAGGTTTTATTACCGGATTTACGACTGGCGAGCATCGCGCCACGGTGTGAGCAGCTATTGATCATGGCATGCAGCTGCATGTCTTTATCGCGGGTAATGATAATGGGTTGGCGGCCAAGCGTTAGAGTATAATAATCGCCCGGCTCGGCAATTTGGCTTTCATGTGCCAGATAAACCCAATTACCTTCAAAGATAGCTTTTATTTCCAACTCAAATAAAGACTCATCGGTAAATATGGCGCGATTACACTGATAAATACCTTTTTCTTTATCTATCACCAGGGCGTTATTTACTTTTTCTTCCAGCGTGGAAAATAGCGTAGCGGAGGATGAATTCATCATGAAACCTCGCTTGAAATAGGCTCGTTAAGGGACGTCGGGCAATGGCAGGCCATTACCCGTAATAGGTAATTTCATTCAAATTGTCACTGAGTTAATTAATCTTGCAGTGCACGGGCGCGCTCGATGCGGTTTTCCTCTGCGCTAGCGCTGGCGTTATACAGGTTAAAATCGAATGTGACTTCGGTATGTGTGCCAGGCAGATCGCGTTGGGCAGCCAGCGCGGAGTCGGTAATTTTCACCGGGTCGGCAATCAGCCCATCGCGGGTAGCGAAGGCGAAGTCATCCCACAGGTATTTATCGCCATTAAGATTGATCTGGGTGGTTAAGTGTTTATGGCCAGGAGCAGAGACAAAGAAGTGTATATGTGCCGGGCGATTACCATGTCGGCCAAGCTGGTTCAGCAGCGCTTGAGTTGGGCCATCTGGCGGGCAGCCATAGCCTGAGGGCACAATGCTACGTGCGGCATAACGGCCATTGGCATCGGTTTTCACCCGGCGGCGCAGGTTGAATTCGCTCTGGGATTTATCGAAGAATGAATAGTTACCCAGCGTATTGGCGTGCCAGATATCAACAATGGCTCCGGCAATTGGCTGGCCATCTTCGCCTTTAACCTGGCCATGTAACCACATGATTTCACCGGCGTCTTTACCATCATCCATTCGCGCAAACCTATCGCTGAGCGGGGCATTGGCGACATATAACGGGCCTTCGATAGTGCGTGGCGTACCGCCTTCCAGCCCTTGAGCCCGTTCCTGCGCATCCTCCCGTAAATCCAGGTAATGTTCCAGGCCGAGGCCCGCGGCCAGTAACGCGGCTTCCTGTCGCCCGCCGAGAGCGTGCAGGTAATTAACCGCATGCCAGAATTCCTCCTGGGTGACATCAAACTGATCGATCACCTGGCAGATATTTTCCAGCATTTTGTGCATGATCTGTTTGAAGCGCGGATCGCCACTTTCACTGGTTAAGCCACTGCTGATTTGCAATAGCTTGATAACATCGGAACGTTGATTAAAAGAAATAGACATTGCGAATTCCTCATTTATCCGATTTCCTCCAAGCGTCAACTCGAATTCCACAGGATACGGGTAGGTTAATTATCAGGAATTAACGGCAAACCTTTATAACCGACGCTTTTCAAGCAAGTCGCTTGGCTATCACTTGAAATTTATCGGCTATATATAAGTTATTATCCCCTGTTTATTTGTCATCCTCACGGATGGACGACGGGTGCCGACAAAGTGCATCGACACGAATTTCCATATAAGGATAAAGTGGCAGAGCCGATAAAATATCGTGTAACTCAGCATTGCCAGCGACGTCAAAAATGCTCACGTTGGCATAGCTGCCAGCAACGCGCCAGATATGGCGCCATTTCCCCTGGGTTTGCAGTTCCTGGGAATACTGTTTCTCCCGCAGTTTGATGTCATCGGCAATTTCTTTGGGCATATCCACCGGTAGTTTCACGATCATTTCAACTTTAAATAACATGTGCGGCTCCTTATGTAGGCTGGTAAAAACGCAGCTTGCCTGGGGTAATTCAATGTCTAAACGTCAAGAAAATCGACCACGCAGCGAGTAAACAATTCCGGGCAGGTAATATTGGAAATATGTGATGCGGGTAATACCGCCAGCCGGGCGTTGGGGGCACCGTTGAGCAGCGTCTGCGCATCTTCTACAGTGGTCACCGGGTCCAGTTCACCGGCGATCACCAACATCGGGACGCTCATTTGCGGGATTTCTGCGAGCAGATTGGCCTGTGCCAAAGCATCGCAACAGGCGGCGTAGCCTGCGGCGTCACTTTGGGCCAGTCGGGTGACCAGTTCACTGACCTGTTGTGGAAAGCGTTGTTGAAAATCCTCGCTGAACCAACGCGCTGCGGAGGCGGCGGCGATGGCGCCCAAGCCACTGCTGCGGGCCAGTTGGGCTCGTTGCTGCCAACCTTCCGTATTGCCGATACGGGCAGCGGTATTGGCGACCACCAGGCGCTTCAGGCGCTGTGGCTGGAAACGATTGAGCCACAGACCGGTCAACCCACCCATGGAGATACCGCAGAAGTGAGCCTGCTCAACATCCAGCGAATCGAGCAGTGCGATTACATCCCGGCCTAGAATCTCTAACGTAAGTGCGGTATCTGGCAACGGAGTATGGCCATGACCGCGTTGGTTATAGCGCAACACCCGGAAATGTCTGGTCATCTCCGCCATCTGCGGTTGCCACAGGTTGAACGTCGTCCCCAGGGAGTTGGAAAGCACCAGTAGTGGTGCATCTGCCGGGCCTTCCAGACGATAGTCAATATTCATCTCACACCCTCTCGATAATCAGGGCAATACCTTGCCCAACGCCGATGCACATGGTGCATAACCCATAACGGCCACCGGTTTTCTGCAACTGCCAGGCGGCGTTCATCACCAACCGACCACCAGAAGCACCGAGTGGGTGGCCAAGGGCGATGGCCCCGCCGTTCGGGTTTACCCGCGCAGCATCATCTGCCAGACCAAGTTCTCTTGTCACGGCCAGCGCCTGAGCGGCGAAGGCTTCATTGAGTTCAATGACATCCATTTGTGCCAGCGTCAACCCGGCTAGGTGCAACACCTTGCGCACGGCGTCTGCCGGACCGAATCCCATAATATTGGGGGTAATACCGGTTACCGCGCTGGCGACGATCCGCGCCATGGGCTGCAAGTTGTGACGTTGTATACCACGTTCGCCAGCCAGCAACAGGGCGCAGGCGCCATCGTTAAGCCCGGATGCGTTCCCGGCGGTTACGGTGCCTTGCGGATTGACTACCGGTTTCAGCTTCTCCAGCGCCTCGCGTGAAGTAGGGCGAGGGTGTTCATCTTGAACAAACAACCGGGGCTCGCCTTTTTTCTGTGCGATGCTTACCTCTATCAGTTGGTCAGCAAAAAAGCCACACTCCTGTGCTGCGGCGGTACGTTGTTGGCTGCGCAGTGCGAAGGCATCTTGATCCTGGCGGTTGATACCAAACTTCTCCGCCACGTTTTCGGCGGTTTGCGGCATGCTGTCCACGCCGTACAGGGCTTTCATTTGCGGGTTGATAAAGCGCCAACCCATGGTGGTGTCCTCAAGCTGCATGGAGCGGCTGAAGGCGCTTTCGGCTTTACCCATCACGAAGGGGGCGCGTGACATGCTTTCTACACCGCCAGCAATCATCAGCTCGCTTTCCCCGGTTTTGATGGCTCGAGCGGCCATCGCGATGGCATCCAGGCTTGATCCGCAAAGGCGATTAATGGTGCAACCGGGCACTGAGGCAGGTAGCCCTGCCAACAGCAGAGCCATGCGGGCTACGTTGCGGTTATCTTCGCCGGCCTGATTGGCGCATCCAAACAGCACATCGTCCACCGCTTGCCAATCCAACCCAGGGTGGCGTTGATGCAAGGCTTTCAGCGGTAGAGCGGCCAGATCGTCGGCGCGTATGCTGGCCAGGCTACCGTTAAGTTTGCCGAAAGGCGTGCGAACGGCATCACACAGATAGGCTGGATTCATGCTGTTTCTCTCCTGGCTGTAAAGCAAAGGTCAATGCAACTGGGGTGACATCCTGTAATTGTTGTGGCGATAGCCCGGCAAAGATTTCGCGTACTACCAGGCCTTGTGGTGTCACGTCCATTACGGCCAAGTCGCTATAGATACGATCAATGCAACCGACACCGGTCAGTGGATAGGTGCAATGTTTGACGATTTTGCATTCGCCTTTTTTGGTCAGGTGTTCGGTCATGACAAACACCTGCCGCGCACCAATCGCCAGGTCCATCGCGCCGCCGACGGCCGGTATGGCACCCGGTGCGCCAGTGCTCCAGTTGGCTAAATCGCCTTGTTCCGATACCTGGTAGGCTCCCAGCACACAGATATCCAGGTGCCCGCCACGCATCATGGCGAAGGAGTCACCATGATGGAAAAAGCAGCCGCCTTTGAGCAGGGTAACGGCCTGTTTACCGGCGTTGATCAGTTCAGGATCTTCTGCGCCAGCAGCCGGAGCCGGGCCCATGCCAAGGATGCCATTCTCACTGTGCAAGAAAATCTCTTTATCGGCCGGCAGGTAGTTGGCGATCTGGGTGGGAATGCCAATCCCCAAATTCACATAGGCACCTTCCGGGATATCGCGAGCGATACGTGCGGCCAGTTGCTGGTGGGTCAGTTTTGACATGACAGTTCCTTAAGCCGAAAGCGACTGATGGCTGACTGGTGAAGTAACGATGCGCTGCACGAAGATCCCTGGGGTGATCACCGTCTCGGGATCCAGCTCACCCAAAGTAACCTGATGATTCACTTCGGCAATGGTGCAGGTAGCCGCCATCGCCATAATTGGCCCGAAATTGCGCCCGGTTTTGTTGTACACCAGGTTGCCCCAGCGGTCGGCGCGTTCGGCCTTGATCAGTGCAAAATCGGCTTTTAACGGCAATTCAAAAACGTACTGGCGGCCTTCAATCTCACGGGTTTCTTTATCTTTCGCCAGCAAAGTTCCGTAGCCGGTTGGGGTATAAATGCCGCCAATTCCAGACCCCCTGCCTGAATACGTGCCGCCAGGTTACCCTGTGGAATGAGTTCGAGTTCCAGCTCGCCACGACGATACAAGTCGTCAAATACCCAGGAGTCTGACTGGCGAGGGAAGGAACAGACCACTTTGCGCACGCAACCGGCTTTCAGTAACGCGGCCAGGCCAAAATCGCCATTACCTGCGTTGTTGCTGATTAGCGTCAGATCGCGTGGGCGGTGGCGGATCAGCGCATCCAGCAGGGCATAAGGTTGGCCGGCAGGCCCAAAACCACCGACCATGATTGTTGCACCGTCCGGGATGTCGGCTACGGCAGCGTCTGTGGAACACCAGCTTTTATCGATCATTTCCTCTCCTGAGACACGGATCATTTTCACGTCATATTTATTAACCTGCCGTTAACTTAGAGGATGAAATTTTCACCGACAAGTGCGAATATCAGTTGTTTGTGCGATTATCGGATTGTTTGTTATTTTTGTGTTAATTTTGTGATGCAGGTAGCTAATTGGATATTTGCTCCAAAAGGCCACCCCAGGTTTGGCCGACGGCTATATAATCTTATGATAAATATCAATAAATGGAGGCTTTGATGCGCGAGATACCCGAGCTGGGCACCGAAGAGTTGCAGCGGTTGCAAGAAATCAGCGACCTGACCAATGATAAATATAAGGGTGATCCGAACTTTATGGCCTCGTTAGCCAGAGGGTTGGAGGTGCTGCAAGCGTTTAAACCCCAGTATTCACAGATGTCGGTGTCTGAAATCAGCCAGATTACCGCAATCCCGCGTGCGGCAGTGCGCCGCTGTCTTTACACCTTAAAGGCGTTGGGCTTTGTGCATTGCCCGGATGGCCGCCACTATCGGTTGTTGCCTCG
Organism: Serratia sp. L9; assembly: GCF_050632285.1. Classification (NCBI taxonomy): domain Bacteria; kingdom Pseudomonadati; phylum Pseudomonadota; class Gammaproteobacteria; order Enterobacterales; family Yersiniaceae; genus Serratia; species Serratia sp. L9. The sequence goes on from NZ_CP192591.1 coordinate 3,382,393, forward strand.
CGTATTGACTATCGGCCATGCCTATCTGTCCTCTTCCGAGCTGGCAAGGGCGGCACAAAACTCGCTGGACTACCTCAGCAAGTTGTTGAATGAATCCTGCTCGGTAGCCACTCTGGATGGCGACAACATCCTGTATATCGCGCGAGCTTCGGTCAAACGCATCATGACCATCGATCTTGGGCGCGGCAGTCGTCTGCCAGCCTATGCCACCTCTATGGGGCTGGTGCTGCTGAGTGCACTGGATGAGGCCCAATTGGAAGATTATCTTTCACGCGTGGCGATTGAGCCATTGACCGAATTCACCGTCAGCAATGCCGATGCGTTGCGGGCAGAACTGGAACAGGTCCGCCGCCAAGGGTATGCGATTAACGATCAGCAACTGGAGGTCGGGCTGCGTTCTATTGCCGTGCCCATGCATTCGCGCAGAGGCGGAGTGGTAGCCGCCATGAATGTGGGCGTCAATGCTTCGCAAATCCCTGCGGCGCACCTGCGGGAACGGGTTTTGCCACAGTTGCAGCGCACTGCGATGGAGCTGGCATTACTGTTGTAGCGGATTGCACCTACAGGCTTCTGCAATGCAGACGATATTGCGAGGGCGAGCGATCGGTGTATTTTTTGAAAATCCGGCAGAAATAGTTACTGTCGACAAACCCGCAATTATGGGCGATTTCTTTGATTTTAAGGTCGTAGCCACGCAGCAGGTGTTTTGCCCGCTCCAGGCGTATGCCGGTGACATACTCATTGAAACCAACGGATCCAGACTTTTGAAACAGATGGGACAGGTAATTGGGAGTGATATGAAACCGTTTGGCCACGGCTTCGCGTGTCAGCGGCAGCCCGGCATTGTCGTCTAGATATTCCTGGATCGCCAACAGCAGTTCCCGGCTTTTGCTTACCGTGAGTCCTTTGCCGGTAAGTTGCTCCAGGCAGTGGCTGAGTAACCCGATAAAGACCGATTGCGAAGTCAATGGGGCGGGCTGAAGGGCGATTTCATTCATCGCCAGCAACAGGTAGGAACCTACCCTTGGCCCTCGGCGTGCAACATGTTGCTTTTGTATCTCACACAACCGCTGCCCATCCCATCGTTGCAGGCTGAAACCCAGTTTTTGCTTGCTGAATAAAATGCTCAGCGTAGTGGCTGGCTGAGTCCATTGTGGGAAACTCCATTTACCCGCAGGAACGTAGAGCACCTGATTCTGGCATAAGGTGTTATCCAGCAGCGGTAAACACCGATCTTCCAGCTCCCCATCAATCACTATCTCGAGGCGCGGAAAAGGAACACATAGCGCCAACGTCGGGGCAGAGAATATTGGCTCCGGGAATCTCACCTGTATTGCCTCCCGGCGAGCGATAAGCTGGGTGAGGATAGTCGCGAGGTCTTCTGACATGGCTTTTCCTGTTTCCCGGTGGTTAATGGCAGAGGGTTATGCGCAAACAGGGTGAATTTCTGGATTTATGACAGCAATCACACTTCTTGGCAGCGCGCAGTTATGTCCAGTAATTTGTAGTAATAGCATCATGTTTTCAGGTGGAGCGTCCAGTAAATTTGCCGGTGTGTTATTAAAAAGTTAATGAGGAGCTCATTATGCAACATCAGCCTGAAACTTACCTGGATGCTCTCGGGGCCAATATCGAACTAACGGCCAAAATGAAGGAAGAGCTGGATACGCTTGGTTACACCGTAGTGCCTGGCGTCGCAGACGCAGATTGGCTTGAGGCCATGCGCCAGCGTATTGATTGCCTGGTGGAACAGGAAGGGGACAACCTTGCCATTGAACATCACCAGGAAGCGACGGCTACCCGGATAGCCAATTTGGTCAATAAGGGCGTAGTCTGGGAAAAGGTGTGGTCCCATCCGCTGGTCCTTTCGGCATGTCGTTACGTTTTTGGTGGCGGATTCAAGGTCTCTAGCCTGAATGCCCGGGAAGCTCTGCACGGCGGCGGGCATCAACCCCTGCACGCCGATTGGAAAAAACCGCGCTCAGACTTCCCGAAAGTTCATCTGGTCAACGTGATATGGGCCATCGATGACTTAAGCGCAGATAATGGTGCGCCAAGGATTATCCCCAGTACGCATCTGCGGCCAGAACTGCCCGAGGAGGTCTTGGCCGATCCCGATCTGGCGCATCCCGATGAGATTGTCTTTGCCGCCCCGGCAGGGAGCGTCATGATCTACAACGCGCACGCCTGGCATGGCGGCACACAGAACAGGACTGGGTGCCGTCGGCGGGTACTGCACGCGTTGTATATTGATCGGGCAGATGTGGCCCAGCAGGATCAGCGCCGTTGGTTAAAACCGGAAACCGCCAGCCGCATCACCCCGGCACAAAAATGGTTGCTCGACATGCTATGAAAGTCTTTGATGCCAGATTTTCTGGCATAGGATCTGCGAGTCAGCTCTCGTTTATTGTTGCGCAAATGTTACCGGAATGGGCTATTGTTCTCTCTCGCTTAACCAACGAACTGCAGGCTTGACCCCCAATGGGGCGTGAGCGTCGCGGAGAGAGAAGATGAATCAACGGGAATTAGAAAGCGCCATTGTCACCGACTTTTCAAAACGGATGAGCTACGGCGATTACCTGTGTCTGGACCAGTTGCTGACTTGTCAGAACCCACTTTCCGAGCCTCAGCATCATGATGAAATGTTGTTTGTGATCCAGCATCAGACGTCAGAGTTGTGGATGAAGCTGATGCTGCATGAATTACAGGCCGCCAGGGTGCTGGTTCAGCAGGATAAGCTCAGCCACTGTTTCAAGATCCTGGCCAGGGTAAAGCAGATCCAGAGGTTGCTGTTTGAACAATGGGCGGTGCTGGAAACACTGACGCCGTCCGAATACGTGGAGTTTCGTGGCGTGTTGGGCAACTCCTCGGGCTTTCAGTCACATCAGTACCGCTCGATCGAGTTTTTATTGGGTAACAAGAATGCTGCCATGCTGGCGGTTTTCAGTGAGGATGCGCAAAAGCATGCTGCGTTGAAAGCCATTTTGGAAGCCCCAAGCCTGTACGATGAATTCCTGCTTTATCTTTCCCGTCATGGTTTGCCGATCCCGCAGGCCTGTATTGAACGTGACTGGACGCAACCTTATCAACGCAACCCCGATCTGCTGCCTGCCTTCAAACAGATTTACGATAATCCGCAAACTTATTGGGAAGCCTATGAAATGGCCGAGAAACTGGTGGATATCGAAGAAAGCTTCCATCTGTGGCGTTTCCGCCATATGAAAACCGTGGAGCGGATCATCGGTTTTAAAGCGGGAACCGGGGGTTCCAGTGGCGTCAGTTTCCTGAAAAAGGCGCTCGAATTGACCTTTTTCCCGGAGTTACTGGACGTACGTACCGAAATCGGTGCCTGACTGGCTGCCGCAGGTTCAGGGCGCGGAATGCGCCCTGATCGTGGGTTACTCTTCAGATACGCGAATAACCAGCTTGCCGAAGTTTTTCCCTTGCAGCAGACCGAAAAATGCCTCAGGGGCGTTTTCTAACCCGTCGACCACGTCCTCACGGAATTTGATCTTGCCCTGGCTGACCCATTCTCCCATCTGTTGTAAAAACTCCCCGAAGCTGGCCGCATAATCGTCAAAGATGATAAAGCCCTGCATCTTGATACGCTTGCGCAGGATCAGGCTTTGTAACATCGGTAACCGGTCTGGGCCATCAGGTAATTCGGTGGCGTTGTAATGGGCGATCATCCCGCACACCGGGATGCGTGCTTTGGTGTTCAACAGCGGGATCACCGCATCGAACACCGCGCCACCCACGTTTTCATAATAGATATCGATGCCTTGCGGGCAGGCAGCAGCCAACTGTGCGGCAAAATCGGCGGAACGATGATCGATACAGTCGTCAAAGCCCAGTTCATCCACCACATAGCGGCATTTTTCGCTACCGCCAGCGATTCCCACCACGCGGCAACCTTTCAGTTTGGCAATCTGACCTACCACGGAACCAACGGCACCGCTGGCTGCTGCAACTACCAGGGTTTCCCCTGACTTGGGCTGGCCAATATCCAACAGGCCCATATAGGCGGTGAAGCCTGGCATACCCAGCACGCCAAGCAGACGGGAGGGGTGTTCCAGTTTAGCGCCCAGATTTCGCAGCCCAGAGCCATCCGACAAGGCATAATCCTGCCAGCCGTCGTAGCCTAAAACCCAGTCACCGGGTTTAAAATCAGGGTGCAGTGAAGATTGAACTCTAGATACCGTGCCACCCACCATCACTTGCCCGATCTGTACCGGTGGGGCGTAGGAGGGGGCATCGCTCATGCGGCCACGCATATAGGGATCTAGCGAGAGATAAACGGTTCGTAACAAAAGCTGTCCGGTGGCGGGTTGGGGGAGGGGCGTGGTTTCCAGGCGAAAGTTCTCCGCTTTGGGCTCCCCATGTGGGCGTGAAGCTAACACAAAGCGGCGGCTATATTGCTGTTGAGGCATCAGTTTCTCCTTGGCGACAAACTTGATTTGCGAGCGGTTGTCCCTTGAGGTTTAGGACTCTTCCTAGTCTAGCTAATGGGATAAAAAGGGAAATAGCGTTATGTGCTCACGCAGATAATGTCCTTATAAGGTCATAGCTTGTTGAAAAATATTGCTGATAGCAGATAAGGTGTGCCACCGACAAATAACTTTTATTGTTTAGAAAAATAAGGAGTTATCTGTTTTGCTATAAACAATAGATTCCAGTGATGATTAATAGCCGTGCAGATGAAAGAAAGCCGATGTCTTCGGTTCAAATTATTAGCTTTGGTGATGAAAGCTATTGGTGTCGATCAAAACATCAGCGATAGGATTATTCTTGCAAGAAGGTTCTGGTGTCGCTATGTGCTCGTTTTGTCGAACATAATTTATTGAAAAAACTAAGTGCTGAGGGCGCTAAGAGATCGTCGAATGTGATGCTCAACGGCTTACAGCGGAACGATAAGTACATCAATGCAACTGGTATTAATAAAGCGGGCTGCGGAACAGGCCACTTTGTTCATCATGTTATTGCTATGGTTGCCGCAAATCACCAGGTCAAAGGGTTGGCTCTGGTTGGCATAGGTGAGGCAGTCACCCAATTCCCCATAGATGATCCTGGTCGCGGCGATGGGGTAGTCGGCTCGCAGGCTAAGCTCTTCCATGAACAACAGGGTTTCTTCTTCCATCAAGGCGCGCAAATCGCCCAGCATTGTGCCGGCGAAGGTTTCCGCGTTGGCAATCATACTGACGAGAGTTATCTGACCATTGTACGGACGTACGATGGAAACGGCTTTTTGTACCAACAGATGGCTATCTGCTGCAACAGCCACCGCAACCAGCACATTGTGGTAAGCCATGCTCTACTCCTATTGCCGATTTATTTGCTAAAAGGGTAGAACTTTGCCTGCGGAATAAATGTGTTTTATGTCACGCGCAACAGTAAATCTTAGGTGCAGTAGGACATTTCGCCATAAAAGATAAAAAAGATGCGCGCGTAAAAGCGAGGGTTTTAAAAAACTTGTGCCCATAGAGATTTTGGCACTTTACCTAAATCGAACAGTTTGCCTGAGACCAATTCTGCGCGGCGGTGATCGGCTGCGCGGTACATGTTGCTCAATTCATTAGGATCCGTCAGTGAGTAATTAAGCTTGTCATAAACTCTTTCCACACTGTCTAAACTGGAACATTTGCGGAATGTCATCAGATAATCGATGGTGCTCGTCATGGTTGAAATGTAGCCTGTTAACAGTTCTAAGTTTGAAAGAAAAACATCACATGCTGGCGGAGTTAAGCGTGGGCATGGACGCGCCGTTAGATAAAAACAGAAAGAAAGTGAACATTAGGAATCACGTTGCGCCGGAATAAATCTGATGGGATCAAAAGCGGCGCATGAATGATAATATGTGGCGCGCATCTCGGCAATATTTCCCCACGTATAAAGTACTATTTAGGGTTAATCTTATCAGTCCATGCTCTTGAGGAAGAGGTTATTGCGTAGCAAGAAGTGATTTCCCGGCAAGCGATGATTTTTTCCTCTTGATTGGCGAGAATCGAAGGTAAAAGATAGCGTATTACCTGCTCGCGCAAAGTTAATGAAGCGCTGTTTGATAGCTAAGTGAACCAGATGTTCAAAAATTTTGCAGAAGATGTCTAGAACTTGAACAAAGGAACAGGCGGCCACGTGAACGCAGTGGATAATAAATTCTGCTCACTCAGGTTTGATTTTTGTTAATTGATATGAGTAATAGGAAATTGAATCTATTAATAGGAAGGGGGCTTGAATAATAATATATGAGGTCAGCAAAATTAAAGATCCCTTTTTCACGGCCGATAGATATTTTAACGATTATTTTTTTGAGAATTATCTCATCAGACAGTATCGACCCCTAAATTTTGAAACATATAGTTACGATTTTTTACTTGTTGTGGGGTAAGCTTGTCCCTTCCCTCACTGAATATTGACCTGTAGAAAATTGAAACAGCAGGATTCGCTCTGCTTAAGTTAAATCCTAAACCTCAGGGGGTGGGGGGTTAGCCGTATTGACGTATTGAAAAATGCTGGTTTTGTGAGATTTTCAGATTATAAATCTGCAGGGTGCGGGCTATAGCGGATTTTTGTTCTGGTATTTGGCTTTGGTTAAGCCATTGTTCGAACTGATCTCATAATCGGTGTTTTTCAGCAGATAAACATTGTTTTTAAGACCTTTTTTTACTTTTGTTTGTTTTTTAAACTTCTCGTTGGTTAAAAAAAGTACTGAAAATAGAGCATTTTGCGTGATTATTTTTAATTATTGCGACTTGTGTCACACTTTTTTTAAAAGGTTCGGACACTTCCGTTGTGTGGGCTAAGGGATCGGGGGTAGAGTTGCCGTGCGATTAGGATTAATCTTATTATTATTGTAAAAATAGTTTCATGGAGAAAACACACTCAGAATCAGGGTGCTGTATATTCATACATGTTAGTTTACACCCGTATCAAAATGCTTAGTAGCAACCCAAATTGAGTATAGCCACGAGGTTACGGCTGTTGGCATTCAGGATTCGTTTGTCAATTTTAGGCGTTAAACCAAGTCACGGGCGATAACTTTATCACCCAGCGTATGTTTTTAAAGATAGTCTGTCAGGATGGGAATATGGGCACGTCTGAATTACTTAAACATATTTATGACATTAACTTGTCATATTTGCTTCTAGCACAGCGTCTGATTAACGATGAAAAAGCGTCCGCAATGTTTCGTCTGGGTATTGATGACACCATGGCGGATACTTTGTCACAACTTACATTGCCGCAAATGGTCAAATTGGCAGAAACCAACCAATTGGTCTGCCATTTCCGTTTTGAAGATCACAATACTATCGAGCGCCTGACCAAAGAATCTCGTGTGGACGATTTACAACAAATTCACACCGGTATTTTGTTATCAAGTCATTTGCTGCAACAACTATCGAGTAAAGACAGCAGCGTGACCAAGAAAAGAGCCTGATGATGAGTGAGAAAAGTATTGTTCAGGAAGCGAAAGATATTCAACTCGCTATGGAGTTGATCACGCTAGGTGCACGTTTGCAGATGTTGGAAAGTGAAACGCAGCTTAGCCGGGGCCGTCTGATAAAGCTCTACAAGGAATTACGTGGCAGTCCACCCCCAAGGGGATGTTACCGTTCTCTACCGATTGGTTTATGACTTGGGAACAGAACATACATTCTTCGATGTTTTACAATGCTTACAGTTTCTTGTTGAATTGCGGCCAATGCCACGGGGTGGAAGCCGTGGTTAAAGCCTATCGATTATACCTTGAGCAATGCCCCCAGCAGCCAGGCGAACCGCCACTATTAGCCCTGACCCGAGCCTGGACACTGGTGCGTTTTGTCGACAGCGGCATGTTGCAACTCTCGGCCTGCAGTTGCTGTGGCGGAACCTTTATCACCCACGCCCATCAACCGCTCAACAGCTTTGTTTGCAGTTTATGCCATCCTCCTTCCCGCGCAGTAAAAAAACGTAAACTTTCGCCGAATCTGGCCGATATTATTCCACAACTGCTGGACGAGCAGGTTAAACGCGCGGTCTGAGCCTGCGTTGCAGGCTCCTGAAACAACCGACTGGTGAAATGCAAGGCCCCGGAATTGCGGGTGCTTTCGGTGCAGCCCAAGCTGTACCTGTGCTCTTCATTCGCGCTTACCCACCTTCCATCCACATTGTGAATTTAAGGAATACGTGTGCTAGTTATTTTGGGTTATCTCGTGGTATTGGGTGCGGTTTTTGGCGGCTATATGATTGTCGGGGGGCACCTTGGTGCGCTCTATCAGCCGGCAGAATTCCTGATCATCGGTGGGGCCGGTGTTGGTGCATTTATTGTCGGCAATAACGGTAAAGCGATCAAATCCACATTACGCGCCCTTCCCAAACTGATGCGCCGCTCAAAATACAGCAAAGATCTGTATATGGACTTGATGGCATTACTGTATCGCTTACTGGCTAAATCCCGCCAACAGGGCATGTTATCACTCGAGTTTGATATCGATAATCCGCAGGAAAGCGAAATTTTCTCTAATTATCCGCGCATTCTTGCCGATAACCATTTGGTGGAATTTATTACCGACTATTTACGGTTAATGGTGAGCGGCAACATGAACGCATTTGAAATTGAAGCGTTGATGGATGAAGAGATCGAAACTTTCGAGCAGGAGAGCGAAGTGCCTGCGGGCAGCTTGGCTATGGTCGGTGATTCGTTGCCTGCTTTCGGGATTGTCGCCGCTGTGATGGGGGTAGTGCATGCGTTGGCTTCGGCTGACCGACCGGCCGCAGAACTGGGGGCTTTGATTGCCAATGCGATGGTGGGAACCTTCCTCGGTATTCTGCTGGCCTATGGGTTTATCTCCCCGTTGGCCACTTTATTACGCCAGAAGAGTGCTGAAACCACCAAGATGATGCAGTGCATCAAAGTCACCTTGCTGTCGAGCCTGAACGGATATGCACCGCAGATTGCGGTCGAGTTTGGCCGCAAAACTCTCTACACCACAGAACGTCCTTCCTTCGTTGAACTGGAAGAGCATGTGCGCAAGGTTAAGGCCCCGGCCCAGCAGGCAGCGGAAGAACAAGACGCATGAAGCAGAATCACCCGGTTGTTCTGGTCAGAAAACGCAAGGCCCATCATGCCGCTCATCACGGCGGCTCCTGGAAAATTGCTTACGCCGATTTTATGACGGCGATGATGGCGTTTTTTCTGGTGATGTGGCTGCTGGCGATTGCCAGCCCGCAAGAACTGACACAGATTGCCGAATATTTTCGTACTCCGTTGAAAGTGGCGCTGACCAGTGGCGACAAGAGCAGTTCTGAGAGTAGCCCGATCCCCGGCGGTGGGGACGATCCCACTCAGCAGGACGGTTTGGTTAAAAAACAGGTGGATTCACCGGAAAAGCGCGCGGAAGAACTGCGCTTGAACAAGCTGCGCGAGAAGCTCGATGAATTGATTGAGTCGGACCCGCGCCTGAAGGCTCTACGCCCGCATCTGCTGATCAACATGATGGATGAGGGATTGCGCATTCAGATTATCGACAGCCAGAATCGGCCCATGTTCAAGACCGGCAGTGCGCAGGTGGAAAGCTATATGCGCGATATTCTGCGTGCCATCGCCCCCATTCTGAATGACTTACCAAACAAAATCAGCCTGGCGGGGCATACCGACGATCTGCCGTACGCCACCGGCGAGCGCTATTACAGCAACTGGGAGCTTTCTGCCGACCGTGCCAACGCATCCCGCCGTGAACTGATTGGCGGTGGGCTGGCGGAAGGGAAGGTGTTGCGCGTGGTGGGCATGGCTTCAACCATGAGCCTGAAACAGCACGGCGCTGATGATGCGATTAACCGGCGCATCACCATCCTGGTACTGAATAAGGCAACCCAGCAGGACATCGAGCATGAAAATGCCGAGAGCAACGCAACGGAAATCGGCCAGGCGGACAGCTTCAAGTCTTTGACGCCACAGGTAACGGCACCCGCAGAGGTGGCACCTGAACTTACGGCGCCGGCAACCGACGAACCGTTGGTCCCGGAGGCGGTATTACCGGCCGAGGAAAAAACCTGAGCCGCCTGCCGCTCCTGAGCCGGCCAACATAACCGGGCCGACAACGACTTTGCCGGCGGCTCCTTCCGCTACACCAACGACAAACAGCGACTCACAGTAGAGGTGACCCCCGTGAGCATGGACATTAGCGCTTTTTATCAGACCTTTTTTGATGAGGCCGACGAGCTGCTGGCCGATATGGAACAACATCTGCTGGAGCTGGATCCATTGGCCCCGGATATTGAGCCCTTGAATGCGATATTTCGCGCTGCCCACTCGATCAAGGGGGAGCTGCTACCTTCGGCTTCACCGTTTTGCAGGAAACGACTCACCTGCTGGAGAATTTGCTGGACGGTGCCCGGCGTCAGGAAATGAGCCTGAGCACCGAGATTATCAACCTGTTTCTGGAAACCAAAGACATTATGCAGGAGCAACTGGACGCTTATAAAACGTCGCAACAACCTGATGCCGAGAGCTTTGAATATATTTGTCAGGCCCTGCGGCAACTGGCTTTGGAAGCACAACAGCAGGATACCTCAGATGCCGCACCGGCAGGGGAAACGCCTGTGATGGTGCCTGCCACCGCTCCGGCGGCGATCGAAGGCGGAATGCGTATCAGCCTGAGTGGTCTGAAGCCGAACGAAGTGCCACTGATGCTGGAGGAACTCGGTAACCTGGGGGAAGTAAAAAACCCGCAGCAAACCGAGAACAGCCTGGAAGTCACCTTGCTGACTTCGGCCAGCGAAGACGATATCAGCGCGGTGCTGTGCTTTGTTTTGGAACCGGAGCAGATTGCGTTTTCAACGCCGCCGCAGGCGGTGGTGAAGAACGATACGCCTGAGCCAGTGGCACCCCCTGCCCAACCGGTTGTGGCTTTGCCAACGGCGGAAGCCCCCAAGGCACGGGCCAAAACCAGCGAATCTACCAGCATTCGCGTGGCGGTTGAAAAGGTGGATCAACTGATCAACCTGGTAGGGGAACTGGTGATCACGCAGTCAATGCTGGCCCAGCGTTCCGGCACGCTGGATCCGGTCGAACATGGCGATCTGCTGAACAGCATGAGCCAGTTGGAGCGTAATGCCCGCGATCTGCAGGAGTCGGTGATGTCGATCCGCATGATGCCGATGGAATATGTCTTCAGCCGCTTCCCTCGTCTGGTTCGCGATCTGGCCAGTAAATTGGATAAGCAGGTGGAATTGACGCTGCGGGGCAGCTCAACCGAACTGGATAAAAGCCTGATTGAACGCATTATCGATCCACTGACGCACCTGGTACGTAACAGCCTCGACCACGGCATTGAAGAACCCGCCGCACGCCTGGAGGCAGGTAAGCCTGAAGTGGGTAATCTGATCCTGTCGGCGGAACATCAGGGCGGCAATATCTGCATTGAAGTTACCGATGACGGTGCTGGTCTCAATCGCCAGAAGATCCTCGCCAAAGCCGCTTCGCAAGGCATGGCAGTGAGCGACAGCATGAGCGATGAAGATGTCGGCATGTTGATCTTCGCACCGGGTTTCTCCACTGCAGAACAGGTGACTGACGTTTCCGGTCGTGGGGTAGGCATGGACGTGGTGAAGAGAAATATTCAGGAAATGGGCGGCCATGTTGAAATCCATTTTCAGGCCGGGAAGGGCACCTCGATCCGCATCCTCTTACCTTTGACGCTGGCGATCCTCGACGGCATGTCGGTCAAGGTGAACGAAGAAGTCTTTATTCTGCCACTCAATGCGGTGATGGAGTCATTACAACCGCAGGCGGAGGATTTACATCCATTGGCCGGGGGGAACGCGTGCTGCAAGTGCGCGGTGAATATCTGCCACTGGTCGAGCTGTACCGGGTATTTGAAGTCGACGGGGCGAAAACCGAAGCCACCCAAGGCATTGTGGTGATCCTGCAAAGTGCTGGCCGCCGCTACGCGTTGCTGGTGGACCAACTGATCGGCCAGCATCAGGTGGTGGTGAAGAATCTCGAAAGCAATTACCGCAAAGTGCCTGGTATTTCCGCCGCCACCATTCTAGGGGACGGCAGCGTGGCGCTGATTGTGGATGTTTCGGCGCTGCAAACGCTGAACCGTGAAAAGCGTCTGACGGACGTAGCCGCATAATTATTAACCGACTGATTTAAAGGTGATCCACATGGCAGGACTTGCAACCGTCAGCAAACTGGCTGGCGAAACGGTAGGTCAGGAGTTCCTGATTTTTACCTTGGGTAACGAAGAGTACGGCATTGATATTCTCAAGGTTCAGGAGATCCGCGGTTACGATCAGGTGACTCGTATCGCCAATACCCCGGCGTTTATCAAAGGGGTGACCAACCTGCGCGGCGTGATTGTGCCAATTATCGATCTGCGAGTGAAGTTTGCACAGCAGGACGTCTCTTACGATGAAAATACCGTGGTGATCGTGCTGAACTTTGGCCAACGCGTGGTGGGGATCGTGGTGGACGGTGTGTCCGACGTGCTGTCGTTGACGACCGAACAGATCCGCCCGGCACCGGAGTTTGCGGTTACGTTGGCTACCGAATATCTCACCGGTCTGGGCTCGTTGGGCGAACGCATGCTGATCCTGGTGGATATCGAAAAACTGTTGAGTAGCGAAGAGATGTCATTGGTCGATAATGTCGCGAAAAGCGCCTGATCGTCGTTAGCCGTTGGCGCTGTCTCCCCTCACCCTGACCCTCTCCCCGCCGGAGAGGGGATGGATGAGGACGCTATTTGAGAACTCAAAGCGCGCCCCCTGACACACTACTGAAAAATAGTTACTCATTTCCCATAAAGTTCTTTTCGGCCAAGCCGATAACTCTTCCAGTTAACGTACACAGCGCTTGTCTGTGCGGGCTTCCAAGAAGGGTAAACATGTTTAATCGTATGAAGGTGGTCACCAGCCTGTTGCTGGTGCTGGTGTTATTCGGTGCCTTGCAGTTGGTATCCGGCGGGTTGTTTTTCTCGTCACTGAAAGAGAATAAAGAAAATTTTACCGTATTACAGACTATCCGACAGCAACAGTCCGAACTGAATGAAAGCTGGGTTAACCTGCTGCAAACCCGTAATACCCTTAATCGTGCCGGGATCCGCTACATGATGGATGCCAACAAAATCGGCAGCGGTGCCAGCGTTAACGATCTGCTGACCTCGGCGAGAAGTGCGCTGAGCCTGGCAGAGCAGCATTACGCCGCCTATGAAAAAATCCCTCTGGACGCTCGCCAGGATGCCGCAGCTGCGGAGAAGCTAAAACAGAATTACACCATTTTGCATGACGCAATGGCAGAACTGATCCAACTGCTGGGTAGCGGCAAGATTAACGAATTTTTCGACCAGCCAACCCAGAGTTATCAGGATGGGTTTGAGCAGGTTTATAACAGCTACTTACTGCAAAACGACAAACTCTATCAGAGCGCGGTAGAAGGCGGTAACAACTCCTTCAGCTTCGCCTTATGGACGCTGGGCGTCGTGCTGTTGGTGGTATTGGCAGTGATCGTGCTGGTGTGGCTTGGCATTCACCAGATCCTGGTTCGCCCGCTCAATCGCATGATTGAACATATCAAACAGATTGCCGCCGGCGATCTGACCCAACAGATCGAAGTCAAAAGCCGTAATGAAATGGGCGTGCTGGCGGCCAGCCTCAGGCATATGCAAAGTGAATTGATTGAAACCGTCAGCGGTGTACGCCAGGGGGCGGACGCTATTTATAGCGGCGCTTCCGAAATTGCCGCCGGTAATAACGATCTCTCTTCCCGTACCGAACAGCAGGCTGCCTCGCTGGAAGAAACTGCCGCCAGCATGGAACAGTTGACCGCCACGGTGAAACAGAACGCCGAAAACGCCCGCCAGGCCAGCCAACTGGCGCTTAGCGCCTCTGAAACTGCGCAGAAAGGCGGCAAAGTGGTGGCCAACGTAGTGCAGACCATGCATGACATTGCCGGCAGCTCACAGAAAATTGCCGATATCACCAGTGTGATCGACGGCATTGCCTTCCAGACCAATATTCTGGCGCTGAATGCGGCGGTAGAAGCGGCACGAGCCGGTGAGCAGGGCCGTGGTTTTGCCGTAGTGGCCGGTGAAGTGCGCAATCTGGCCAGCCGCAGCGCCCAGGCGGCCAAAGAGATCAAAGGCCTGATTGAAGACTCCGTCAGCCGCGTCGACATGGGGTCGGTGCTGGTAGAAAGCGCCGGTGAAACCATGGGCGATATCGTTAATGCGGTGACCCGCGTTACCGACATCATGGGGGAAATTGCCTCGGCCTCTGACGAACAGAGCCGTGGGATCGATCAGGTTGGCCAGGCGGTGGCCGAAATGGATCGTGTTACCCAGCAGAATGCCTCGTTGGTTGAGGAGTCTGCCACTGCGGCGGCGGCTCTGGAAGAGCAGGCCAGCAGGTTGACCCAATCCGTCGCGGTATTCCGACTGAAAGCGGAAGGCCAGGGCGAATTCAAAGCACCCGTCAGTAAAGTTGTCACCCCAGTAATTAATCATAAGAAAATGAACGCCAGCGATCTGCAAGAGAACTGGGAAACGTTCTGACCGGCATTGGGCCACGGCGCTTTCACGGGTTGTCGTGGCCCCTTTTTCCGTCGTAAGCCGTGTTAACCCTTGGCTACCTGGAGGTTCACAGTGTTTAACCGAATCCGTATCTCTACCAGTCTGTTTCTGTTACTACTGACTTTTTGCGTAATGCAATTGGTCAGTACCGGCTTGTCGTATACCGCTTCCCGCTCTGATAACCACAACCTCAATCTGATTACCCTGGGCAGCCAGCAACGTGATGCATTAAGCCTGAGCTGGGTTTCTCTGCTGCAGGCACGCAACACCCTGAACCGGGCTGGCACCCGTGCGGCGCTTAACGTTCCGCAAGCGCAGGTCGATGCCTTGATGGGCAACGCCCGCAGCTCTCTGCAGAAAGCCGATCTCTATTTTAACCAGTTCCTGGCTGTGGCGCGCACCAGCGAGCAGGAGCAACGGTTGACGGAAACCACCCAAGCCAGCTATGAGCGGCTGCGCAGTTCACTGCGTGAACTGATCGTGTTCCTCGAGGGCGGCAACCTGCAGGGCTTTATGGACCAGCCGACGCAAAAAACGCAGGACCTGTTCGAAGCTGACTTTGTTCAGTATCTGCAATTGGTCAATGAAAGCATCACCCAGGCCAATACGGCCAACCAACGGTCCTTCACCTTGGCGGGCTGGCTGGTGATTGGGGCGGTACTGATGCTGATCGCTGTCACCGGCAGCGCCATGTGGTGGCTACGCAATATGCTGGTTCAGCCGCTGAATATCATGCGCAGCCATTTCGACCGTATCGCCGATGGCAATCTGGCCACGCCGATCCACGTATTTGGCCGCAATGAAATCAGCCAGCTGTTTGGCAGTTTGCAACGCATGCAGGTCGCGTTGATTGGCACCGTGGGGGCCGTGCGTGACGGGGCCGAATCCATCCTGATCGGGCTGCAGGAGATATCGGAAGGTAATAACGATCTCTCTTCACGCACCGAACAGCAGGCCGCTTCGTTAGAAGAGAGTGCCGCCAGCATGGAACAACTGACCGCAACGGTGAAACAGAACGCCGACAATGCGCGCCAGGCCTCAAAGCTGGCGCTCGAAGCCTCGGCCACGGCTGCCAAAGGTGGCGAAATGGCGGGGGATGTGGTGACTACCATGCAAGAGATTGCCAATAGCTCGCAGAAAATCGGGGCTATTACCAGCGTGATTGACGGCATTGCCTTCCAGACCAACATCCTGGCGCTGAACGCCGCAGTAGAAGCGGCGCGGGCCGGTGAGCAAGGCCGGGGTTTTGCCGTGGTGGCCGGGGAAGTGCGTAATCTGGCCAGCCGCAGCGCGCAGGCGGCCAAAGAGATCAAAGTGCTGATTGATGAATCGGTCAGCCGGGTGAAGCAGGGATCGGTGCTGGTAGAAAACTCGGGTGCCACCATGCAGGACATCGTGCGCTCGGTTACGCGAGTCACCGACATCATGGGCGAAATTGCCTCGGCCTCCGATGAGCAAAGCCGTGGTATTGAGCAGGTCACTCAAGCGGTGACGCAGATGGATCAGGTCACACAGCAAAACGCAGCCCTGGTTGAGGAAGCCGCCTCTGCGGCTGCGGCCTTGGAAGATCAGGCCATTACGCTGGCGGATGCGGTTTCGGTATTCCGTCTGGCGGATGACAACATCACATTATCAGCAAACCCCAATCATGGAGTTTCAGCTATGGGAAAGGAAGCAACAGATTGCCAAACCGTATAAGACGTATCAACCGCTCGGGTGAGAGGGGATGAGAAACACACCTTCGTCCGAGAACCGGGAGCCTGCGTCTTTACTGGCGCAGATGGTGCAACGATTGCCTTTGTCTGACGTGCATTTCCGGCGGATCAGTCAGTTGATTTACCAGCGCGCTGGCATCGTACTGGCAGAGCACAAACGCGAGATGGTCTACAACCGTCTGGTGCGCCGCCTGCGCCTGCTTGGGTTGCATGATTTTGGCGGTTATCTGGCGCTGCTGGAAAGCGATCCCAACAGCGCCGAATGGCAGGCCTTTGTCAATGCGCTGACCACAAACCTGACGGCCTTTTTCCGTGAGGCGCACCACTTTCCGATCCTGGCGGAACATGCGCGCTCGCGGCCAAACGGCTACTGCGTGTGGAGCACTGCGGCTTCAACTGGCGAAGAGCCTTACTCCATCGCCATTACTCTGAACGAAGCGTTAGGGCATCGGGCGACAGGTGTGCAGGTGTGGGCCAGCGATATTGATACCCAGGTGCTGGAAAAGGCAGCGGCGGGGGTGTATCGCCAGGAAGATCTGCGCACTCTCACCCCCACACAAATGCAGCGTTACTTTCTGCGCGGCACCGGGCCACACCAGGGGTTGGTGCGGGTTCGGCCAGAGTTGGCGGCACAGGTACAGTTCCAGTCGCTTAACCTGCTGGCGCCTGAATGGGCGCTACCGGGGCCATTTGATGCGATATTTTGCCGCAACGTCATGATCTATTTCGATAAGGCAACACAGGAGCGTATTTTGCGGCGCTTCGTGCCGTTGCTAAAACCTGGAGGGCTGATGTTTGCCGGGCACTCCGAGAATTTCAGCCAGATCAGTCGGGATTTCTACTTGCGTGGGCAGACCGTGTATGGCCTGACCAAGGAGAGGTAATGAATAAAATCAGAGTATTAAGCGTAGACGACTCGGCCCTGATGCGGCAGTTGATGACCGAAATTGTAAACAGCCATCCCGATATGGAGATGGTGGCGACCGCGCCGGATCCGCTGGTGGCGCGCGATCTGATCAAAAAGTTCAACCCGCAGGTGCTGACGCTTGACGTCGAAATGCCACGCATGGATGGGCTGGATTTTCTGGAAAAACTGATGCGCCTGCGGCCAATGCCGGTGGTGATGGTGTCATCGCTCACCGGTAAAGGTTCAGAGATTACCCTGCGTGCGCTGGAACTGGGGGCCGTGGATTTTGTAACCAAACCGCAGTTGGGCATCCGTGAAGGCATGCTGGCCTACAGCGAACTGATCGCCGAAAAGATCCGCACGGCGGCCAAAGCGCGTCTGCCGCAGCGTTCGACGGCCCCGGCTCCGGAGATCCTCAGCCATACGCCGTTACTGAGCAGTGAAAAGCTGATCGCGATTGGCGCATCTACCGGCGGTACCGAAGCGATCCGTCAGGTATTGCAGCCATTACCTGCCACCAGCCCGGCGTTATTGATCACCCAGCATATGCCACCGGGTTTTACCCGTTCGTTTGCCGAGCGGTTAAACAAGCTGTGCCAGATCACGGTGAAAGAGGCCGAAGACGGTGAGCGTGTGCTGCCAGGCCATGCCTATATCGCGCCTGGAGATCGCCATCTGGAGCTGGCGCGCAGCGGCGCCAACTATCAGGTGCGCTTGCATGACGGGCCACCGGTCAACCGCCACCGCCCTTCGGTGGATGTGCTGTTCCGATCGGTAGCTCAGTTTGCCGGGCGCAATGCGGTGGGGGTGATCCTCACCGGCATGGGCAACGACGGGGCGGCGGGAATGCTGGAAATGCACCGCGCCGGAGCCTATACCCTGGCGCAAAACGAGGCCAGTTGCGTGGTATTCGGCATGCCACGTGAGGCTATCGCTACCGGCGGGGTGAATGAAGTGGTGGAGTTGGATCGAATGAGCCAACGCATGTTAGCGCAGATTGCAGGCGGTCAGGCGCTACGCATCTAAATACTCGTCGTCTTTCAAGCTACAACTTGAAATCCATAGAGTATTGGTAGTGATGACCCGACCGCTGTTGTTTCAATTAACTTATACCCGATAGCTTGCAAGACGACGGATATAAGCGGTTAAACCTTAGGAGTAAGCATGGCAGATAAGAACCTCAAGTTTCTGGTGGTGGATGATTTTTCCACCATGCGTCGCATCGTCAGAAATTTGCTGAAAGAGTTGGGTTTTAACAATGTGGAAGAGGCCGAAGACGGTGCTGATGCGTTAAACAAACTGCGTGCCGGGAGCTTCGACTTCGTGGTGTCGGACTGGAATATGCCCAACATGGACGGCCTTGAGCTGTTACAAACCATTCGTGCTGATGGCGCATTGGCGTCGATGCCGGTGCTGATGGTAACGGCAGAAGCCAAGAAAGAGAACATTATCGCGGCAGCTCAGGCAGGGGCCAGCGGTTACGTAGTGAAACCTTTTACGGCGGCAACGCTGGAAGAAAAACTTAACAAGATTTTCGAAAAACTGGGTATGTAAAAAGGAGAGGGCGATGAGAGATATTCCAATGCCTGCCAGCGATGCAGCGACTGCGGGCGAGATCATCTCCCGTATCGGTCAACTGACCCGCATGCTGCGTGATAGCATGCGTGAACTGGGGCTTGATCAGGCCATCGCTCAGGCGGCCGAAGCGATCCCGGATGCTCGCGACCGTCTTGACTATGTCGTTACCATGACGGCCCAGGCGGCAGAACGGGCACTCAACTGTGTGGAGGCGGCACAGCCTCGGCAGGCGGAGTTGGAGACGCAAGCCAAAACGCTGAAAGGGCGCTGGGACGAGTGGTTTGCCAATCCGATCGAACTGGCGGACGCCCGTTCACTGGTGACGGATACCCGGCAATATCTGGATCAGGTACCGGAACACACTGCATTCACCAATGCCCAGTTGCTGGAAATCATGATGGCGCAGGATTTCCAGGACCTTACCGGCCAGGTGATCAAACGCATGATGGATGTGGTGCAGGAGATTGAAAAGCAGTTGCTGATGGTGCTGATGGAAAACATCCCGGATCAGCCGGTGAAAGAGAAAAAGCCGACTGACAGCCTGCTGAATGGCCCGCAGATGGATCAGAACGGGGTTGGCGTGATCGCCAATCAGGCACAGGTAGACGATCTGCTGGACAGCCTGGGCTTCTAATCTCTTTATGGGCGCACCTGTTGCGCCCTAAAACCCTTCCTCATCTTGAACCCTAGCGCCTCATCCCCCAAATAGCCGGTCTTTTTCCCCGTTGTTCCAGCAATGAAATCTGGATTTTTTGGCATGCTGGCCGCAATTTTATTGCTTACGCTAAACGGGAGCCGCTTCCTTGGCAGAAGACAGCGATCTGGAAAAAAGCGAGGCCCCCACTCCCCACAAACTTGAGAAGGCTCGTGAGGAGGGGCAGATTGCGCGTTCGCGCGAGCTGACTTCGATGCTGATGCTGATCGCCGGGCTATCGATCCTGTGGATGTCCGGCAGCCATATCGCGCAACAGCTTTCCACCATGCTGACCGCAGGGTTGAACTTCGATCACAACATGGTCAGCAACGACAAACAGATGCTGCGTCAGTTTGCCATGTTATTGCGCCAGGCGATCTGGGCGTTGACGCCTATCCTGGCCGGTCTGGTCCTGGTCGCGCTGGCTGCGCCGATGTTATTGGGGGCGTTGCCTTCACCCTCAAGTTTGATGCCAAACGCATGAACCCGATTTCTGGTCTGAAACGCATGTTCTCCACCCAGGTTCTGGCGGAATTGCTGAAGGCCATCTTGAAGGCGGTACTGGTAGGGTGGGTTGCCGGGCTTTATCTGTGGCACAACTGGGCGGCGATGCTGCATCTGGTGACACAGCAGCCGCTGGATGCGCTGGGTAATGCGCTGCAGATGGTGATTTTCTGCGGCATGCTGATCGTGCTTGGGCTGATACCGATGGTCGCCTTCGACGTGTTTTATCAACTTTGGAGCCACTTCAAGAAACTGAAGATGACCAAGCAGGAAATACGCGATGAGCATAAACAGCAGGAAGGCGATCCGCATGTCAAAGGGCGCATCCGCCAGCAACAGCGGGCCATGGCTCGTCGTCGCATGATGACTGATGTGCCGAAAGCCGATGTGATAGTCACCAACCCGACTCACTACGCCGTCGCCCTGCAATACAACGACAAGAACATGAGTGCGCCACGAGTGCTGGCGAAAGGGGCTGGAGCGATTGCCCTGCGTATTCGTGAGCTGGGCGATCAGCATCGTATCCCGATGCTGGAGGCACCGCCGCTGGCCCGTGCGCTGTATCGCCACAGTGAGATTGGGCAACACATTCCTACCACCCTGTATGCCGCCGTGGCCGAGGTTCTGGCCTGGGTCTACCAGCTACGTCGCTGGCAGCGCGAAGGGGGTGATCCCGAAAAAACCTGAAAGCTTACCGGTGCCTGAAGCACTGGATTTTGTTGGAGAGAATAACTCAGATGGCTAATTTGGCCTCCCTGCTTCGTTTGCCGGGTAATTTTAAAGATACGCAGTGGCAGGTGCTGGCTGGCCCGGTGCTGATCATCATGATCCTGTCGATGATGGTATTGCCGTTGCCGGCATTTATCCTCGACCTGCTGTTTACCTTCAACATTGCCTTGTCGATCATGGTATTGCTGGTCGCGATGTTCACTCAGCGTACGCTGGAGTTTGCCGCTTTCCCGACCATCCTGCTGTTCTCAACCCTGCTGCGTTTGTCGCTCAACGTCGCCTCAACGCGCATCATCCTGCTGGAAGGCCATACCGGTTCGGCAGCCGCGGGGCGTGTGGTTGAGGCATTTGGCCATTTCCTGGTTGGTGGCAATTTTGCCATCGGTATCGTGGTGTTTATCATCCTGGTGCTGATTAACTTTATGGTGATCACCAAGGGGGCCGGGCGTATTGCTGAAGTGGGCGCACGTTTTGTCCTGGACGGTATGCCTGGCAAACAGATGGCGATAGATGCCGACCTCAATGCCGGGTTGATCGGCGAGGACGAAGCCAAGAAGCGCCGTTCTGAAGTGACACAGGAAGCTGACTTTTACGGTTCGATGGACGGTGCCAGCAAGTTTGTCCGTGGTGATGCCGTAGCCGGGTTGATGATTATGGTGCTCAACGTAGTGGGGGGCCTGCTGGTTGGGGTGATCCAGCACGGAATGGAGTTGGGGACTGCGGCGGAAACCTATACGTTGCTGACCATCGGGGACGGTCTGGTTGCTCAGATCCCGGCACTGGTCATTTCCACCGCGGCCGGTGTGATAGTCACCCGCGTGGCCACCGATCAGGACGTGGGTGAGCAGATGGTGGGCCAACTGTTCAACAATCCGCGCGTTATGGTGCTGAGTGCCGGGGTGCTGGGGCTGTTGGGGTTGGTGCCAGGGATGCCAAATCTGGTGTTCCTGCTGTTTACCGCCGCTTTGCTGGGGTTGGCCTGGTGGCTGCGCGGTCGAGAACAGCAACCGCCGAAAGTCAAAGAACAGCCGATACCGCAAGAGAACCCACAAGCGGTAGAGGCCAGTTGGTCGGACGTTCAACTGGAAGATCCTTTGGGGATGGAGGTGGGTTATCGCCTGATCCCAATGGTGGACTTCCAGCAAAATGGCGAACTGCTGGGGCGTATCCGGGGTATCCGTAAAAAGTTTGCCCAGGACATGGGGTATTTGCCGCCGGTGGTGCATATCCGCGACAACCTTGAACTGTCACCGGCCAGTTACCGCATTCTGATGAAAGGGGTAGAAATCGGCAGCGGCGAAGCGCATCCGGGCCGCTGGTTGGCGATCAACCCAGGCAATGCGGTGGGGGAATTGGTGGGCGATAAAACCGTCGATCCGGCGTTTGGGCTGGAAGCGGTGTGGATCGACAGTGCGCTGCGTGAGCAGGCGCAGATCCAGGGGTTCACGGTGGTGGAGGCCAGCACCGTGGTGGCGACTCATCTCAACCATCTGCTTGGCCAGTTCGCCAGTGAGCTTTTTGGCCGCCAGGAAACCCAGCAGTTGCTGGATCGCGTCTCTCAGGAAATGCCAAAACTGACAGAGGATTTTGTGCCGGGCGTGGTCTCACTGACCATCTTGCACAAGGTACTGCAGAATCTGCTGGCCGAGCGGGTTTCTATCCGCGATATGCGCACCATTATCGAAACGTTGGCGGAACATGCACCAACACAAAGCGATCCTTACGAACTGACCACCGTGGTGCGTGTTGCGCTTGGCCGTGCCATCACTCAGCAATGGTTCCCCGGTAATGGTGAGATCCAGGTGATTGGCCTGGATACGCCGCTGGAGCGTCTGCTGTTGCAAGCTTTACAAGGCGGTGGTGGCCTTGAACCTGGCCTGGCGGACCGATTGCTGGAGCAGGCCAGGCAGGCTTTACAGCGCCAGGAAATGCTCAGCGCGCCGCCAGTGTTGCTGGTTAATCATGCATTACGTGCCTTGCTGGCCCGATTCCTGCGCCGCACTTTGCCTCAGTTGGTGGTGTTGTCGAATCTGGAAATCAACGATGAGCGGCAGATCCGCATGACCTCAACCATTGGAGCTGCCTGATGAAGCGTTGTTTTCCTCTATTATTGGCGCTGGCTCCGTTGCTGGCGCAGGCCGCTTCTGGCTCCTGGGTTGCAGACTCCGAAGGCGTTACGTTGGAAAGGGGCGGCATGCGCGAAGAGTCTCCCGGTCTGCGGGCCGCCCATCCCCCGGTGATAATGCACGTATTACCAGCGTGAGCTGGCGCTATCAGTTGCTGTCTGGCGAACCTGCCGGATTGCAGGTGCAGCTTTGCACCGCGGTACGCTGTCTGCCCCTCGCTGCAGGCAGCGGCCGCAGCGACGCCTTCAACGGCACCCCTGCCAACAGCGAGTTTCGCTTTATTTATTATGTGCAGGCACGCGGCGCGCTAAATCCACCGTTAAGAGCAATCTCTAATCAGATCATAGTGAATTACGAGTGAGGACTTTATTGATAGAGAAGGTGCCCTCTCTCTGTGAGAGAGGGTGAGGGGACAAGATCAAGGCAGGGTAAAAATCAAACCCCAATCTTGCGCCCCAGCAAACTGCCGGCACGAGACTGGCCATCGGGGCCATACAGCGATTTATTCTGTTTGTTCAATACCGCCAGCGCCTGCTGGTTATGCTCAATATGATGATTGAGCAGCATGCCGTTATGGTTATTCTGTTCGCGTAGTTGCTGGCCCAACAGCTGCACTTGCTGCCACCGCGCAGCCAGATGCGGCTGGTTATCGTAAGGAGCCTGGCAATGATGTGCTCTCTCATATTCCAACCGCTGCTGCTCCAGATAATTGACCGTGGCCAGCAACTGACTTTTGGTGTCGGTGACGCGCTGCAAAGCCACACCGGCCAAGGTATTCGAACACAGCAGATTGTGTTCTTCCGTCTGCACCGCGCCTAGCGCATTCAAGGTTTCCAGTAGCTTATCCAGCCGTTGTACCAGGTTTTCCATATCAGTGATCAAGCCTTATCGTCACTTTGCAGCCATTGGGCGTCGCTTTGCACGTCTTGTAGCAAGGCGTCGGCTATTTTACCGGTATCCATTTTCAACTCCCCGCTGCGGATCGCCTGTTTGATGGCTTCCACCCGCCCCAGATCAATATCCTGGGTGCCTGGCTGCATCAGGCGAGCCTGCGCATCGCTCAGTTTGACCTGAGTGCCGCTGACGGCGGTTTCAGACGGCAACTTCTTACGCGCCTGTGCGGTGCTTTCTGCGGATGTTTCACGCGGATGCACCGTTGGAACAGGCTGTAACCGTTGGGTACGATCGATACTCATGTTCAATCTCCATCTACACCGCAGCCGCAGGGGCAACGGTCTTGAATCTGTTGATGGCCGTAGTGGCCGTATGCATTGGTTATCGGCGAGGTTAGGCAAACCTTTATTTTTTTATAGCCGTCGCCTTTCAAGCTGCAACCCGGCACCTGACTGCAACTTGAAATTCATAGGGCCTATAAAGTAATACGAATTGTGCCATCATCACCGGCAATCCCACTGACAATCTGTCCGGTGGCCATGCGTACACGCACGCTATCCTCGGCGGCAGCATTATTCATTGCCTTACCGGCACCGCTGATATTAAACCCTTCCCCTTGCGCGATCACCTGCACCGGTTGCCCGGCCTTGATCACCCAGGCACGCCTGAACATCGCCAGACCCAGCGGCTGGCCGGGGCTGATATTGCGCAGGCTGACGGCGCCTATCGCTTTGCCGTTTTCGCTTAACGTGCGTGGCGGCAGGGTATCCAGGCGACCGGTTTTTTGCTGGATATCGGCAACGGTCAGTTTACTCCCAGCGTCGATCCCACGGGCCGCGACCAGATAGCGGCCAAAGACCTGCACTTGAGTCTGGATAAAACGCCGCTCCTGGCCGCAACGAGCGGAAATACTGATATTGCCGCCACGTCGGGCATTCTGCGCCAGGGAAAGCTGTGGCACTTCACACTGCGGCCAAAGGCTGGCAGGGGTGCGCACATGCACCTTCACCTCGGTAACGTTGGTCAGGCCAGTAAATTGCGTTTGGATAAAACGATCGATCTGTGACGCCAGATCGTCGGCCCGCACATTCAGGCTGAGCAGCATGCCAGCCAGCAGCATGGTTGTTTTCATTTTTACCCCATCAAACGCATTTACCACAGGCAATCAGTGTACCCGTTACGTGCGCAGGCTAAGCAGACAAATAGCGATGCATTTTGCCCTTATTCCCGCGATAGGCTGGCTAAGGGGGCGTTTATGCTGTCGGCTCCAAATTCTAACCTCGCGGAGGGAGCATGCTCGACAAATTGGACGCTGCTCTGCGTTTTGGCCAGGAGGCGCTGAACCTGCGCGCCCAGCGGCAGGAAATTCTGGCTGCCAACATTGCCAACGCAGATACGCCGGGCTATCAGGCTCGTGATATCGATTTCTCCAGCCAACTGAACAAAGTGATGGCGCAAGGGCGTGCCAGTGGCAGCGGTATTGCGCTGAACCTGACTTCTGCACGCCATATCCCGGCGCAGAATATGCAGCCCCCGTCACTGGATCTGCTGTTCCGCGTGCCGGATCAGCCATCGATGGATGGCAACACGGTGGATATGGATCGTGAGCGCACCAATTTTGCCGATAACAGCCTGAAATATCAGACCGACCTGCAGCTGTTGAACGGCCAGATCAAAGGCATGATGTCCGTGCTGCAAGGAGGATAAGCGCGATGTCGCTACTGAATATTTTTGATATTTCCGGTTCTGCGCTCTCTGCGCAGTCGCAACGTTTGAACGTCAGCGCCAGTAACATGGCCAACGCCGACAGCGTTACCGGCCCGGATGGACAGCCTTACCGGGCCAAACAGGTGGTATTTCAGGTGGCGGCTGCCCCTGGGCAGTCAACCGGTGGGGTACGTGTCGCCGCAGTGGTTGACGACCCGGCACCGGAAAGGCTGGTGTTCCAACCAGGTAACCCGCTGGCAGATGCCAAAGGCTATGTACGCATGCCTAACGTCGATGTGGTGGGGGAAATGGTGAATACCATCTCGGCTTCGCGTAGCTATCAGGCCAACGTCGAAGTGTTGAACACCACCAAATCCATGATGATGAAAACCCTGACGCTGGGTCAGTAACCGGAGTTTTTTATGGCTATTGCCGCAACAACCAATGAATCGCTGGATAACAGTATTTCCGGTGCCAACGCCAGAAATGGCGTAGAGGGCAACAGTACCAGCCAGGATTTGAGCAACAGTTTCCTGACGCTGCTGGTGGCCCAGTTGAAAAACCAGGATCCGACCAACCCGATGCAGAACAATGAGTTGACCACCCAGTTGGCACAAATCAACACGGTCAGCGGGATTGAAAAACTCAACACCACCCTCGGTTCCATTTCCGGGCAGATCAGCGGCAATCAGTCTATCCAGGCCAGCGCACTGATCGGCCACGGCGTAATGGTGCCGGGTAAAGAGATCCTGGTGGGTAACGAAGGGGGCAAGGTCAGCACCACGCCATTCGGTATTGAGCTGGAGCGTACCGCTGATACGGTAACTGCCACCATCAGTGATGCCACCGGCAAAGTGGTGCGCACCATTGAGATTGGTGGGCTGACCGCCGGTGTGCATTCATTCTCCTGGGACGGTTCGCTGGAAGATGGCACCAATGCCCCCGATGGTTCCTACACCGTGGCGATCAACGCCAAGAACGGTAGTGAACAGTTGGTGGCGCAGCCGCTGCGTTTTGCCATGGTCAACGGCGTCACGCGTGGGGCCGACGGTGCAAAACTGGATCTGGGGATTGCGGGCACCGCGACGCTGGATGATGTTCGCCTGATCTTATCCAAACCGAACATATCAGCCGCGCCGCCGGAAACGCCAGAAGAACCAGAAACGCCGGAAGAACCAGAAACGCCGGAAGAACCAGAAGAAACTAAATGATTACCTCCGTCGGCAATGGATCGTGGAAGCGATCCTGACGACGCTATTTCACACGTACTTATTCGGAGAATAACATGGCCTTTTCTCAGGCAGTCAGTGGCTTGAATGCCGCAGCCACCAACCTGGATGTGATCGGTAACAACATCGCCAACTCTGCCACCTACGGCTTTAAGTCCGGCAGCGTTTCCTTTGCCGATATGTTCGCCGGTTCTCAGGTTGGGCTTGGGGTGAAAGTGGCAGGCATCACGCAGAACTTCAACGGTGGTACCACCACCAACACCAACCGTTCACTGGACATCGCTATCAGCCAGAACGGCTTCTTCCGTATGCAGGACGCCGATGGGGGGATCTTTTATACCCGTAACGGCCAGTTCAAAATGGACGAAAACCGTAATATCACCAATATGCAGGGCTTGAGCCTGACCGGCTACCCGGCGGGCGGCACACCGCCAACCATTCAGCAAGGTGCCGATCCGGTGCCGTTGAGCATCCCTGAAGGTATGATGACTGCCCAGTCCACCTCCTCCGGCAATATGGTGACCAACCTGAAATCCACCCATCAGGTGCCGGAAGTCCAGCCGTTCGATCCCAGCAAGACCGAGTCATACAACTACGTCAACACCATCACCACCTACGACTCGCTGGGTAACGCCCACAACATCAATGCCTACTTTGTTAAAACCGCAGACAACAAATGGGATGTTTATACCCAGGACGGCAGCGTGACTGATGCCCCAGCCGATAAAGCCGGTAGCTTGAACTTCAACACCAGCGGTGCTTTGACGGATACCCTGGACGCTAATGGCGATCCGAGTGCCACGCCGTTCAACCTGGTGGTGCCAATGTCGGCGAAAGACGGGGCGCCAGCACAAACCTTTAGCCTGAGCTTTGCAGGCAGCCTGCAGCAGAACGTCGGCAGCGATTCCGCCAGCAAAATCACCCAGGATGGCTATGCCACCGGGGAATACAAAGGTTTCCAGATCAATAAAGACGGCACCGTGGTCGGGGTGTACTCCAACCAGCAGACCCAATTGCTGGGGCAGATCGTATTGACCAACTTCTCTAACCCTGAAGGCTTGGAATCGCAGGGTGACAACGTGTGGAAAGAAACGGGGGCCTCAGGCCAGCCGCGTGTGGGTCTGGCCGGTGGTGGCGGTTTTGGCACCCTGACCAGCGGTGCATTGGAGTCTTCCAACGTCGATCTGAGCCAGGAGTTGGTGAACATGATCGTCGCACAACGTAATTACCAGTCGAATGCGCAAACCATCAAAACTCAGGACTCGATCCTGCAAACGTTGGTTAGCCTGCGCTAATAGGATTGATTCATGGATCACGCGATTTATACCGCGATGGGCGCTGCCCGGCAAACGCTGGAGCAGCAGTCGGTAACGGCCAACAACCTGGCTAACACCTCGACGCCGGGATTCCGCGCTCAACTTTCGGCGCTGCGTGCGGTGCCGGTCGATGGGCCAAGCTTGCAGACACGGACTCTGGTTGCCGCCTCAACGCCGGGGGCAGATATGAGCCAGGGGCCGCTGAACTACACCGGGCGGCCGCTGGATGTGGCGTTGCAGCAGGACGGTTTCCTGGCGATCGCGTTGCCGGATGGCAGCGAAGCTTATAGCCGCAACGGCAGTATCCAGATCTCCTCAACCGGGCAACTGACGGTGCAGGGGATGCCATTGCTGGGCGACGGTGGGCCGATCGAAGTCCCTCCACAGGCGGAGATCACTCTGGCGGCGGATGGCACCATCTCGGCGCTTAACCCGGGTGATCCACCCAACACTATCGCGCAGATTGGCCGCCTGAAGCTGGTGAAGGCCGACGCGCGTGAAGTGGTGCGCGGCGATGATGGCCTGTTTCATCTCACGGCGGCAACCCAGCAGCAGCGTGGCAACCAGTTGCAGAACGATCCAGAAGTGCGGGTCATGCCGGGGGTGCTGGAAGGCAGCAATGTCAAACCGATGGAAACCATGGTCGATATGATCGCCAACGCCCGCCGGTTCGAAATGCAAATGAAGGTCATCCACAGCGTGGATGAAAACGAACAGCGTGCCAACTCATTGCTGTCGATGAGCTGAGTGCAGAGGAATAAATCATGATCCCATCCTTATGGATTGCCAAGACGGGTCTGGATGCGCAGCAGACCAACATGGACGTGATCGCCAATAACCTGGCGAACGTCAGTACCAATGGTTTTAAACGCCAGCGTGCGGTATTTGAAGACTTGCTGTACCAGACCATGCGCCAACCGGGGGCTCAGTCTTCCGAGCAGACCACGCTGCCTTCCGGCTTGCAGATTGGTACCGGCGTGCGCCCGGTAGCCACCGAGCGTATCCACAGCCAGGGCAACCTGTCGCAGACCAATAACAGCAAAGACGTGGCGATCAAAGGGCAGGGCTTCTTCCAGGTGATGCTGCCTGATGGCAGCCAGGCCTATACCCGCGATGGCTCGTTCCAGATTGACCAGAATGGCCAGTTGGTGACCGCCAGCGGTTTCCAGGTACAACCGGCGATCACTATTCCTGCCAACGCCCTGAGCCTCACCGTAGGCCGGGATGGCATCGTCAGCGTGACCCAGCAGGGCCAGACGGCGGCCCAGCAGGTGGGGCAACTGACCTTGACCACGTTTATCAACGACAGCGGCCTGGAGAGTATGGGTGAGAACCTGTATCAGGAAACCGAAAGCTCCGGCGCGCCGAATGAGAGCACCCCAGGCCTGAATGGTGCTGGCCTGTTGTATCAGGGCTATGTTGAAACCTCTAACGTCAACGTGGCGGAAGAGCTGGTCAATATGATCCAGACTCAGCGTGCCTATGAGATCAACAGCAAAGCGGTATCCACTTCGGATCAGATGCTGCAAAAGCTGACACAGCTGTAATTGACGGGCGCAGTTGGTTGCGCCCGTAACCTTTTATAAGAGCAACAAAGGCGATACCCGTGGTAACCACATTTTTAACGGCCGCTGTGCCGCAGCAAGGAAAACGAGCCTTGGTCGCAATGGTGATGCTGGCCCTCGGCGGCTGTGCCTATATTCCCCATAAACCCCTGGTTGATGGCACCACCACGGCACAGCCTGCCCCGGCCAGCGCGCCCATGCCGAACGGCTCAATTTTCCAGACGGCGCAACCGATGAATTATGGTTACCAACCCCTGTTTGAGGATCGTCGCCCACGCAATATCGGCGACACCCTGACCATCGTGCTGCAAGAAAATGTCAGCGCCAGCAAAAGTTCGTCGGCCAACGCCAGCCGCAATGGGGCCAGCAAATTCGGCGTAGCCACATCGCCGCGTTATCTGGACGGCCTGCTGGGCAATGCGCGTGCCGATATGGACATCTCCGGTGACAGTACCTTCGGTGGCAAGGGCGGGGCCAACGCCAACAACACCTTTAACGGCACCATTACCGTCACGGTTAATCAGGTCCTGGCCAACGGCAACCTGCACGTGGTGGGGGAAAAGCAAATCGCCATTAACCAGGGAACCGAATTCATCCGTTTCTCCGGCGTGGTTAATCCACGCACCATCAGCGGTAATAACTCGGTCACTTCCACCCAGGTGGCGGATGCGCGTATTGAGTACGTCGGCAACGGCTATATCAACGAAGCGCAGACTATGGGCTGGCTGCAGCGCTTCTTCTTAAATGTCTCACCGTTCTAAGGATTGATCGATGCTGAAAAAGATACTTCTGGCGCTGTTCGTTGGCCTGGTCTGTTTACCTGCGGGAGCGGAACGCATCCGCGATCTGGTGACGGTGCAGGGTGTGCGTGACAACGCATTGATCGGCTATGGCCTGGTGGTGGGGCTGGACGGTTCCGGTGACCAGACCATGCAGACGCCTTTCACTACCCAGAGCCTGAGCAACATGCTTTCGCAGTTGGGCATCACTGTGCCACCGGGCACTAACATGCAGTTGAAAAATGTGGCGGCGGTGATGGTCACCGCCAAACTGCCGCCGTTCTCCCGCGCCGGGCAGAACATTGACGTAGTGGTGTCATCGATGGGCAACGCCAAGAGTTTGCGCGGTGGCACCCTGCTGATGACGCCGCTGAAAGGCGTTGATAACCAGGTTTATGCGCTGGCGCAGGGCAACGTGCTGGTCGGCGGTGCCGGTGCTTCTGCCGGTGGCAGCAGTGTGCAGGTCAACCAGTTGGCCGGTGGCCGTATCAGCAACGGGGCCATCATCGAGAGAGAACTGCCGACCACTTTTGGCCAGGAAGGCGTGATCAATCTGCAACTTAATGACGATGATTTCACCCTGGCACAGCAGATCAGCGATGCGATTAACCGCCAGCGCGGCGGCGGAACGGCGTCACCGCTGGATGCCCGCACTGTCCAGGTGCTGGTGCCGCGTGGAAATAGCTCGCAGGTGCGTTTTCTGGCGGATATTCAGAATATCAGCATTAACGTTGGTGCCATGGACGCCAAGGTGATCATCAATTCCCGTACCGGCTCGGTAGTGATGAACCGGGATGTGGTACTGGATTCCTGCGCGGTGGCACAGGGCAATCTTTCGGTAGTGGTTGACCGGCAGAATATCGTCAGCCAGCCAGATACGCCGTTTGGCGGCGGCCAGACCGTGGTGACGCCTAATACCCAGATTTCCGTGCAGCAGCAGGGTGGCTCACTGCAAAAAGTGAACGCCAGCGCCAACCTTAATAACGTGGTTCGCGCCCTGAATGCGTTGGGGGCTACGCCGATCGACCTGATGTCGATTCTGCAGGCGATGCAGAGTGCCGGTTGCCTGCGGGCCAAGTTGGAAATTATCTGATGAACAGCGATCTGATGGCCATGTCTGGTGCGGCCTACGATGCCCAGGCGTTGAACGGGTTGAAACGCGACGCGGCCGCCGATCCGCAGGGCAATCTCAAGCAGGTGGCCCAGCAGGTTGAAGGGATGTTCGTGCAGATGATGCTCAAGAGCATGCGGGCGGCCTTGCCGCAGGACGGCGTGTTGAGCAGCGATCAGACCAGGCTGTATACCTCCATGTACGACCAGCAGATTGCCCAGCAGATGTCGCAAAAAGGCCTGGGGCTGGCGGATATGATGGTCCAGCAGCTTTCCGGCGGCGCAGCTCGGCCAAGCGAAACAGCAGGGACGGTGCCGTTGGCGCTGGACAACGAAGTTCTCCAGACCTTACCGAAGCAGGCGCTGGAACAAATGGTCCGCCAGGCGGTGCCGAAAGCGCCGCCGGTGGCACCGATGCCGCTGAGCAATGGCAACTTCGTGGCGCGCCTGTCTATCCCGGCACGGGTTGCCAGCCAGCAGAGCGGTATTCCGCACCAATTGATTGTGGCGCAGGCCGCGCTGGAATCCGGTTGGGGGCAACGCGAGATCCCTGCGGCAGACGGCTCGCCAAGTTACAACCTGTTCGGCATCAAGGCCGGGGGAGCTGGACCGGCCCGGTGACAGAAATCACCACCACCGAATTTGAGCAGGGGGCCGCCAGGAAGATTAAGGCCCGCTTCCGCGTTTATGGTTCGTACATGGAAGCGATTGGGGATTACGTCAAACTGCTGACCAACAACCCGCGCTATGCCAATGTGGCCACCGCCCGTAGCCCCGAGCAGGCGGCACATGCCCTGCAGCAGGCCGGTTACGCGACCGATCCGCACTATGCCAAAAAGCTGGTCAGCGTTATTACGCAGATGAAAAACGCTGGGGATCAGGTGGCGAAAGCCTATACCCATGACCTGAAGGATCTGTTCTGAGTGGCTCCTCACCCCAACCCTCTCCTGCAGGGAGAGGGAACCGTCAGGGCCTCGATGGCAAAGGGGAAAATATTCACACTACTTCAATCGCAAGAGTCCGGGTATTTGAGATCACGGGGTGAGAGGAAACAGGCAGATCTGCCCCATTTTTTCCTAAAGTTTTCCGCCAGATGACCGATAACCCAAACAGGCAGGGTGGTAACGCCCGGCAGAATAATCGAACTCTGTGGGCCTCCGGCACCACAGCATAAGGAACCCCGATGTCCAACAGCTTAATCAATACCGCGATGAGTGGCCTGAATGCGGCACAGGTGGCGCTTAGCACCGTCGGTAATAACATTTCCAACTATAACGTGGCTGGCTATAACCGCCAGACCGCGATCCTGGCGCAGAACGGCGGTCTTGGCACCATGAACGGTTTTATCGGCAACGGTGCGACGGTCACCAGTGTCAACCGCGAATATAACCAGTTCATCATGACGCAGTTGCGTGGGGCACAAAGCCAGGCTGCGGCGCAGAACACCTATTTTGAAAAGGTCTCCCAGATCGATAACCTGCTGGCCAGCAAAACCAATAGCCTGGCCACGGGGATAGAGGACTTTTTCAAAAATCTGCAGAACGTGGTGAGCAATCCCGGGGACGATTCTGCCGCTGAGACCGTGCTGGGCAGCGCCAATGGGCTGGTTAATCAGTTCAACAATGCCGATAAATATCTGCGGGATATGGATGTTGGCGTCAATCAGCAGTTGAGCGAAAGCGCAACGCTAATCAATAACTACAGCCAGCAAATCGCCAGGCTGAATGACGAAATCACCCAGTTGCGTGCCAGCAGTGGCGGCAGTGAGCCGAATGCCCTGCTGGACCAGCGTGACCAGTTGGTCACCGAGCTGAATAAAGTGGTTGGTGTCCAGGTTACCCAGCAGGATGGAGATGCCTATACGGTGAGCTTCGCCAATGGACTGACGCTGGTACAAGGCAGCACCTCCTATCAAGTGGAGGCAGTCCCTTCCAGCAAAGACCCTTCGCGCCTGACGCTGGGTTATAACCGTGGCAATGGCACCAGCGAAATTCCAGAAAGCCAGATCACCAGCGGTAGCATCAGCGGCATATTGAAATTCCGTAGTGAGTCATTGGACGCTGCGCGTAACCAGTTGGGGCAACTGGCGCTGGCGCTGGCGGACAGCTTTAACCAACAGCACCGTGCAGGTTTTGATCTCCACGGCGATCCTGGGGAGGATTTCTTCAGTTTCTCCGGGGGCCGTGCAGTTAATAATAACAACAACACCGGGGATGCTTCTTTGTCGGTTTCTTTTACCGACACCAGCAAAGTCAAAGCCAGCGACTATCGCATGGAGTTTGACGGTGCCAACTGGCAGGTCACGCGGCTTTCCGACAACGTCAAGGTACCGGCCACGCCGGGAACCGATGAGGACGGTAATCCGACGTTAAGTTTCGATGGTTTACAAGTCGGCGTAGCGGGGAACCCGCAAAAGAACGACAGCTTTACCATCAAGCCGGTGAGCGACATTGCCGGTAGCCTGAAAGTGGCAATCAGCGATTCGGCCAAGTTTGCTGCCGCAGGGGCGGATAAAGGCGAGTCGGGCGATAACGACAACGCCAAGAAACTGATCGACCTGCAAACCCAAAAAGTGGTGGACGGCAAAGCCACCCTGAGCGGAGCCTATGCCGGGCTGGTGAGCAGTGTGGGTAATCAGACCGCAACGGCCAAAGTGAACAGCAACTCGCAGACCAACATTGTTAAACAGCTGGAAGCCCAGCAACAGTCCATTTCCGGGGTCAACCTGGACGAAGAATATGGCGAGCTGTTGCGTTTCCAACAGTATTACCTGGCAAATGCGCAGGTGATCCAGACCGCTTCGTCGATGTTTGATGCCCTGTTGAACATTCGTTGATTTATCTATTAACCGGGGCCGCTAGGCATGCCCTGGTTGCTCGTATTGAGGAACCTACACCATGCGCATGAGCACCAGCATGATCTACCAACAGAATCTGTCGGGGGTCACCCAAAATCAGTCATTGTGGATGCAGTCCGCCCAGCAACTCGCCACCGGCAAGCGCGTGCTTTATCCTTCTGACGATCCGTTGGCGGCGTCACAGGCGGTGATGGTTTCGCAGGCCATATCGCAAAATAGCCAGTATGCACTGGCCCGGACCTTTGCCCGCCAGAATATTACGGCGGAAGAAACCGTGCTGCGTAGCGTGGCAGACGGTCTCGGCGATATGAAAACGCTGATCATCAACGCCGGTGACGGCACGCTCAGTGACAATGACCGCGACTCTCTGGCCACGCAGTTGCAGGGTCTGAAAGATCAACTGCTCAGCCAGGCCAACAAAACCGATGGCAATGGTCGTTATATTTTTGCCGGTTTTGCCAATGATAAACCGCCGTTTGTCGAGCAGGGCGGAACCGTGGTCTATCAGGGCAGCGATTCTGCCATTGAGCAGAAGGTGGATGCCAACCGCACCATGGTGGTCGGCCACACTGGCAGCTCGGTGTTTATGTCATTGACCAGCAACTCGAAGCCGGAACCGGATGGCAGCCCTTCAGAAACTAACGTGTTCAAAAGTATCGACATGGCATTAGACGCGTTGAGAACCCCGTTGCAAGGGGCCGATGAGGCTACCCGCGAGCAGGTGACAGCCGCATTGGATAAGGCCGCTCGTGGGTTGGATAACAACCGTAACAATGTGCTGAAAACCAATGCCGTGTTGGGCACCCAGTTGCAGGAGCTGGAGGTTCTGGACAATATTGGCGTGGAAAATAACACCAATCTCCAGAGCCAGATGAGCGCGCTGGTTGATGCCGATATAGTTGAAGCGATCTCTTCTTATTACATGCAACAGGCGGCATTGCAGGCGTCTTATAAGACCTTTAGTGATATGCAGGGCATGTCATTGTTCCAGATCAACCGTTAAACGCCTCTTGCCTGCTGCTGTGTGCAGCGGGGTAGCTTTGGGTGTGTCAAGGAGAGGTGGGGGTGGTAACACTGCTCACCGATTCTTTAAACCGGGCACACTTGTTTGGTGCGGCGTTCTTTCTCCCACTAAGGTTTGGAACGCCGTACCTTTTTTTAAACAGGCTTTTTTATGTAGACAATAGCGGGCCTGATTTAACGTGGGGACACGTCAAGATATTCAGGCTGGAAATTTGAAATTATATTTTTGGCGTAGTGCTTGGCGTAACGACGTTATTTTTCTTTTTGACTACGGCCCAGCTTTGGCCTGCCGCAGAAGAGGTTAACGCAATTTTAAACCGGTTGCTTTCCCAGTGGCTCATGCCCAAGGCTCTGCGTGCTTTTCTGTTGGTTTTCGCTTTCATTCTTTGCTCCTGGCAACGTTAAAATAAATAAAATCCCCAGCCCAAAAGGCCCGGTTATTTTATTTTCTGGTTAAATTTATTTAAATAAACCGCCCAACTAAATTAATAGTTCCAACGTGTTTCCTACTGGCTGGGTTTATTTAATGTGGCCATTCTAAGGGGGTATTTTATTATTCAAGCCCATAAAATTAATTGAATGTAAATGTGGGAAATTGTTTTTTTTCCGAACTTTGTAGCGGGAAAGGAGAATTACTACTAGTTTGTCCTCTCTCTAAAATGAAAAAACAAAGCAGGGGCAGGGAGTGCGTCAGGGTTGCCAGAGGCGGGTACAGACCTTTTCCAATAGCGCCTGGTTGTGGCTGAAGACGATTAACCCGAGTGGGCGTTGAGCTGCCGTTTCCAACAGCAGTTGCCAGACCTGAGCCTGAATATGGGCATCCAACTGGGCGGTGACCTCATCGGCAATCAGAAATTGAGTGCGGGGATCCAGCGCACGCAGCAGGGCGATACGTGCCAATTCGCCGCCCGATAGCTCATCTGGCCGCCGTTCAAGCCAACTCGGGTTGACGGCCAGGCGATCTAACCAGGCGGCCTGCGGGTTCCAGGCATCACGCAGGCTCTGCCCGGTGGAGCGGTAAGGATTGAAACTTTGTTCCGGGTGTTGCGGAACCAGTTGGATCGGGCAATAGCCTTTTTTAGCCAGTGGCTTTCCCGCCAGGGTGATACTGCCGGAGGTGGCGGGTTGCCATTGGGCCAGCACACGCCCAAGGGTGGTTTTGCCAAAGCCGCTAGGGGCCGAAATCCCCAGCCGTTCACCTGCGGCGACGCTAAAGGATACCGAATCCCATAATGTCTTGCCCCCTTGAGTGATGGTCAGCTCCCGCACTTCAAGCATGGTGGTTCCCCTCTGGGGATGCTGTGGAGCGGGCAAAAAACTCTTGTTCGGGTAGGGCGGCCCAGAGAGAGCGTAGCCACGGGCTGCCGCCGTTATTTTTCAGCGCCTCAGCCGTCAGTGTTTCATGCAGCTCTCCCTTGTGCAGTACAGCAATTTTGTCGGCAAAGCGTGCTGCCAGGGCCAGATCGTGCGTTACCCATAAGATCCCCCGGCCTTGCTGGCAACTGGCCTTCAGGTGGGTCAACAGTTGGCAGGCGTGCTCTTCATCTAACCAGGCGGTTACCTCATCGGCCAGAATATAACGGGCATTGGTCAACGTGGCACAGCTGGCCAGCACGCGTTTTGCCATGCCGCCGGAAAGCTTACGGGGAAAGTCATACATCAGGCCGGGCGCCAGGTTGTAGCTTTGCAGTTGTAACGCCACCTCTTCCAACTGTAATTTGACGCCGCTGAGCTGGGCGGCACGCGTCATCTGTGAACCCACCTTGATCAGTGGATTTAACGCACTCACGCCCTGCGGAACATAACATAGGGTTTTACCGCGTTGCTCGATTTGGGTCTGGGCGCTCAGCCTGCAGCCGTCAAGGATAATCTCACCACGGGAGCGCATATTGTCCGGTAATAAACCCAGCACACTCTGTAATAACAGACTCTTTCCTTCGCCGCTGCCGCCCACCAGTGCCACCAGTTCCCCAGGCTTTACGTCCAGAGATATGTCGCTCAACAAAGGGTGCCATGTCTTACGCCCTAACCAACGGTAATGGGCGACATCGATAGAAAACCGCTCAAATTTCAGCATCAGCCAATCCTCAGCCACAACCGTTGCAGCGATCTGGCGAACTGATCGAAGATCAGCACCAACCCTACCAATATCAACCCGGGGAAGAATGCCAACCACCAGGCTCCCGTATTCAGATAACGCAATGCATCGGCCAGCAATAATCCCAATGATGCTTCGTGTGGTGCCAACCCAAATCCAAGAAAACTCAGGGCGGCACTGTGCAGCACCGCATGGGGAAACATCAGCAACGTACCGACGATCCATTGGGGTAACAACAGCGGCAACAGATGGTGGCGCCAACGATAAAAGTTACCGTTACCCAAGCGGTGCGACAGCATAACGTAATCGGTTTCGCGAATCCGCAGGATCTCTGCGCGCAAAATCAGTGCCAATTTGGGCCAGTGAGTCAATGCGACCGCCAGTATTACGCCTTTAATCCCGCCACCGACGGTAAAACAGATCAATACCAGCAACAGCAGGTGTGGCAGGGCCAACATACAGTCGATCAGGCCGCGTATCAGGTAATCCAAGGTTCTGTTGAGCGCGCTCAGGCTGGCCGTCAGCATGGCAAGCAGGCCGCTGGCAAAGGCGGCGATCAGGCCGATTTGCAGGCTGGTGGTCATCCCTTGGAAACAACGTAACCACAGATCGCGCCCCAGGCTGTCGGTACCAAACCAATATTCTGCTGAAGGGGGCTGACGGCGGGCAAGCAGATCGAGCGCGATATCGGTGCCAGAAATCCACCAGCCGTAAGCCACCAGCATCAGGAGTAAAGCCAGCGATAACGCTAATTGGCACAGTGCCCGGTTTGGATTGTAGGTCATGGCTGGCGTGCTGCTCCCTGGTTAAGCCGCTTTACCAGCAGGTTGGCAATGCTGTTGCCACAGAACACCAGAATAGAACAGAACATGACAATCCCCATCAGTAGCGGAATATCGCCGCGCAACCCCGCATCAATCGTTGCCTGACCTAACCCGGGATAGGCAAAGACTTTTTCTGCCAATAGCGAACCACCGAGCAATTCTCCTACCGAGGCAAATTGCAGGCAAAGGGCCGGGGTAATGGCATGGCGCAGAATATGAAAATTGATTAGCGACCAGCCCTTATCCCCTTGAGCCTTGGCATAACGGATAAATTCGCTATTCATGACTTCCGCGACTTTGGCTCTGGTATGCAGGGTGATATTGCCGACGCCCAACAGGCCTAATGCCAGCATCGGCAGGATCAGGTGGTGCAGCTTATTGCCAAAGCTGGCGCTCTGGGCATTACTGCCCGGTTCCCAGGCGCAGCAAACTGGCGCCCAGTTAAGCTTGACGGCAAAGAGCGAAAGCAGCAGCAGGCCAATCCAGAAGGTCGGCAGCGAAGCCAGCAGATAAGACAAGGTGGAAATCAGGCGATCCGGCCAGCGGTTAAGATAGCGCCCGGCAGTGAGCCCCATTAACATGCCCAAAATGCCGGAAAATAGCCAGGCAGACAGCAGCAAAGCGAAAGAAGTCGCAAAACGCTCGCCGATCACTTGGGAAACCGGGGCGTTATACAACATCGAGTAGCCAAAGTCGCCTTGCAGCACTTGGCCGAACCAGTGCAGGAAGCGCTGCCACAGCGGTAAATCCAATCCCCAGCGGGCGGCGATCAGCGGATACTGTTCTGGCGGGACATGCAGCAGGTCATTGCCGATATAGGCACGAACAGGATCAACCGGCGAAAAGCTCAGCAGGGTAAAGGTGCCCGCGGCGGTCACCAGCAGCAGGCAAACCAGGTGCAGAACAAAGCGCCACAGATTGCGCATTAATGACAGGTCCACTTCCAGCTATCGAGGCTATTGAGCAATGACCACGAGCCATGAATTTCTGGGGCGCCTTTACCCAGATCGATGCAGGAGTTGGTTAAATAGGTGTGCTGTATATTCAAAAGCCAGGCCCAGGCCGCATCCCCTTTAATCCCTACCCCCGTAGTGCCATCCCATTCAACCTGCTGCCAGTAAGGAACGGCCTGCTGCCAGGTCGGGGCATCAAGGGCCTGTTGCAGGTGCCGGTCTACCGCAGAATTCTGGTAGTAGCCCGGATTATAATATTCCACCCCCGCGGCCTTGCTGCTGTAGTGGTGATAGAGCTCCATCGGATCGAGGCTGCCCCAGCCAAACAGCGTTGGGTTGGCATGCATGTTGCGCTCAACGGTTTCCCAACTACCAGATTGCAAGTCAACCTCGATGCCAATGGGTTTGAGCATGGCGCGCAGAGCCTGGGCCAGATCGCGCCGGGTGCTGTCACCGCTGGTATACCAGAGTGTGATCCTGGCGGGTAATCCTTGCTTTTCCCGGATGCCGCTGCTGTTTTCTACCCAGCCAGCGGCCGTTAATATCTGTTTTGCTTTCGCAATATCACCATCTTTGAACACCACATCCGGGTTATCCCACGGTAACCCCTGTACGGCGGAATAGGCGGGTATGGCATGGCCTTCCATAATCTGATCGGCCAGCAACTGACGATTAATGGCAACGTTAATGGCGCGGCGGATGGCCACATCGGCGGTAACGTTGTTGCCTATCGGATAACCCTTGGCATCTTTTTTACCCGCTGGCGTAGTCGGGAAGACCACCCCCCGATTCTCGACGCTGGGGCGAACCCAGAGTTTCATGTTTTTTACCGGTCCTGTCGCCATAGACGGCGGAATGCGAACCACACCAAGCTGCCCGCTTTGTGCCGCGGCGAAGGCGCTGTCTTCGTCCAGGAAGACAAATACCAGCCGGTCAAAATCGTTTTTCTGACCGGCATAATAAGGATTGGCCTCCACAATCATCTGCTGCCCAGGCTGGAAACTGACCAGTCGATAAGGGCCGGCGCCTATCGGTTTTTGCGCATAGGTTTTCGCATCGTATTTATCCGCAGAGACGATACCCAACGAACCCAATACGTTGATAAATGTGCTTTGCGGTGCCTTCAACTGGATACGTACGTTCAGCGGGTCGAGCTCCTCGGCCTGCATAAAATTACCCATATCCACTTTGCCGCCGCTGGCTGCTGCATGGTTGTAGGTATACACCACATCTTTGGCTGTTAACGGTGAACCGTCAGAGAATTTCAGGTCTGGTTTTAACTGCAGTGACCAGGTCTTGCCGTCATCACTGGTTTGATACTGGCTGAGCAGCAGGCTGCGCCATGACAAATCTTCATTTTGTTTGAGCAATGGGCTGTGCAGCAGCAGGTAACTGCCATGGCTCCAACCCAGCATGGGATCAAAACCTTCCGTTGGTTCACTACCAATAGCAAGTTGCAGAGTGCGAGTCGTAGCATAAGCCGGAAGAGCGAGGATACTGAGAAGTGCTGTTGTTAGTAAGGTGTGGCGCAATAGCGGACGTATTGACATTCAGCCTCCAGCCAAGAAAGAAATAGAGCCAGGTAATTCATTGATAGAGAGTTTATAAAGGATACGCATACCCTCTATCAACAACAATGGTAGCCAGCGTAGGGAGGATAGCAAACGTGGGTAGACTTTCTTTGCTCAGTAACAAGAAATCCCGGGTTAACAAAGAAATAAATCCTGGCCCGAGATTTAACCTGGATGCGGAGGTGCCAGCCTGTCTGAATTGGTGGGGTTTAAGGGGTCATGCCGCCGATCACCGCCGCCAGCTTATCGAAGAATTCACCGAACAGGTGCTCGCAGAACGGGGCCAGCATCGGCATCATCAGGCCAATGGTCAGAATGCCAATGGTCATGGTCACCGGGAAACCGATCACAAATACCGAAAGCTGAGGGGTTACGCGGTTGAGCAGGCCTAGCGCCAGGTTCAGCGTCAGCAGCAGGCAGATCAACGGCAGTGCCAGCATCATGCCGTTAATGAAGATCAGCGATCCCGCCTGAGTCAGCGCCAGAAACCCGTTGCCGTTAAGCGGTTGTGCCTGGATTGGCAAGCTGTGGAAACTGTCTGCCAGCAGAGAAATCAGCCACAGGTGG
This sequence comes from Serratia sp. L9, assembly GCF_050632285.1. NCBI lineage: Bacteria > Pseudomonadati > Pseudomonadota > Gammaproteobacteria > Enterobacterales > Yersiniaceae > Serratia > Serratia sp. L9. The sequence continues at coordinate 3,423,688 of NZ_CP192591.1, forward strand.
CCGTCAAAACTGAGGAACAGCAACATGGCCAGCAGGTTCAGCAAACGCGCCAGAATCGGCGTATTGGGGCCGCCGGAAGGGTCGAAGAAGGTGGCGAACGAAAGCCCCATCTGCATGCCGATCACTTCGCCCGCCAGGCGCACTGCGGCAAAGGCGAACTGCATGGTCAGGCCGATCGCCACGCCAATCAGGATCTGCTGGATAGCCAGCCACAGGCCGGTAACGGAAAATATCGGGATATGGCTGGTGGGCAGCGTTGGGGCAATCAGTAACACGATCAAACCGCCCAGGCCGATCTTTACCCGTTTGCTAACCTGTTTTTCACTGAACAGCGGGGCGGTGCTTAGCAGCGCCAGTACGCGCAGTAACGGCCAGAAAAACTGGCTGAGCCAGACGCTGAGCTGTGCGCTGTCGAACGTCAGCACGGCTAGCCAATCAGGTTTGGCAGGTTGCTGAACAGCATACGCATATAGTCCAGCAACAGGTTCAACATCCACGGCCCGGCAACAATGATGGTTGCCACCACCGACAGAATTTTGGGGATAAAGGACAGCGTCATTTCGTTAATCTGTGTCGCGGCCTGCAGCAGGCTGACGATCAGGCCGCTGAACAGGGCGGCCAGCAGCAGGGGGCGGCTAGCGCCAGCGCCACTTTCATCGCTTCTGTGCCCAGTGCCATTACTGATTCAGGTGTCATTTTTGTGCTCCAATGGGCTGAATGCCCCTCACCCTAACTGTAAAAACTCTGCGCCAGCGAACCCAACAGCAACTGCCAACCGTCCACCAGCACAAACAGCATCAGTTTGAAGGGCAACGAGATGGTGGCCGGTGGCACCATCATCATCCCCAGGGCCATCAGCACGCTTGCCACCACCAGGTCGATAATCAGGAACGGAATAAATACGGTGAAACCAATCTGGAAGGCGGTTTTCAGTTCACTGGTGACATAGGCGGGCAGCAGAATGCGCATCGGTACCGCCTCCGGGCCTTCCAGCGCGGGCAAGTTCGCCAGCCTGGCGTACAGCGCCAGATCGGTCTCGCGCGTCTGGCGCAGCATAAATTCGCGCAATGGCTGTGAACCTTTGTCGAATGCCACTTCCATACTGATCTTATCTTCGCTGAACGGCAGGTAAGCATCCTGATAAACCTTGTCAAACACCGGTGACATGATGAAAAAGGTCAGGAACAGCGCCAACCCCAGCATTACCTGGTTAGGCGGGGCAGAAGGGGTGCCGAGGGCATTACGCAGCAGTCCTAATACGATGATGATACGGGTGAAACTGGTCATCATCAGCAACATGGCAGGCAGGAAGCTGAGTGACGTTAACAGCACCAGCGTCTGTACCGGCAGTGTCCAGCTCTGGGCACCGTTAGCCAATGGCTGGCTGATCAGCCCCGGGAGCTGTGCCAGTGCCGCTGGGCTAAGCAATAGCAGGGCAGCACAAAATAGCGGCAGGGTCATCCGGCGGTGGGTTAATGGAGTCATGCCGATTTACCTGGGCGCTTAAGCACGTTTTGCATCAGTTGGCGGAAGTCTGCCGGTGGCGTATTTTCTGCGCTGGGTATCGGCGCTGGTGGGGCTGGCAGGGTATGCAGTTGGGTGATCTGCTGGGCGGTTACGCCCAAGACCAGCCAGGTGTTATCCACTTCAACCACCACCACTCGCTCGCGTTGGCCTACCTGGCAACTGGCCCGCAGGTTCAGCATTTTATTATTGCTACGGGCCTGCGGTGCCAACCCAAGGCGGCGAAACAACCAGCCAGCGAGCAGGATCAACAGCAGAATGCCGCCGAGCGCACTGCTGACCTGCATCAATACCGAACCGGTGGGCAGCGCCGGGGCAGGCTGCGTCTGAGTGCTTTGCATCTGCACGGCGGCGTTCTGGTTCATCAGCGGCTCAGGCGACGCATGCGCTCGGAAGGGGTGATGATATCGGTGATACGTACGCCAAACTTGTCGGCTACCACCACCACTTCACCCTGAGCAATCAGATAACCGTTGATCAGGATATCCAAGGGTTCACCGGCCAGGCCATCCAGCGCCACTACGGAGCCTTGTGACAGGCGCAGCAACTCTTTGATGGTCATTTTGGTGCGCCCCAGCTCCACGGTCAGTTTGACCGGGATGTCCAGGATCAGATCGATATCCTGCAGACTGCCCAGCGTGTCCTGGGCCTCCAGCGACTTGAAGACGCCTTCAGTGGTGGCAGATTTCTCTGTCGCCTGTTGCTCGTTAAACGCATCAGCCCACAGATCGTCGACGGATCCCTTCTCTTCGCCAGACGGTTGTTTAGGATCACTCATTGGGCTGTTCCTCACTAAGAGCATTCAAAATAGGGTTAATCAAATGTTCAACACGCAGGGCATATTGCCCGTTCAACGTGCCGTATTGGCTGGTCAGCACCGGCACGCCATCAACGTGGCCGATCAGGCGTTCCGGTTTCTCAATCGGTAAAACATCACCCGGTTGCAACTTCAGTACTTTTGACAGGCGCATCGGGATATCGACAAAGTTGGCAATCAGTTCCAGCTCGGAATGCTGTACCTGTTTGACCAGGGTTTCCCGCCAATGGCTGTCCTCCTGCCGGGAGTTTTCCAACGGAGGGTTGGTCAGCAGTTCGCGCAGGGGTTCGATCATGGCAAACGGGATACAGATATTAAATTCGCCGCTTAACGCCCCAATCTCTACCTGGAATGGCGTAGTCACCACAATGTCGTTCGGTGAGGTGGTGATATTGGTAAATTTGACCTGCATCTCCGCACGCACGTATTCCACGTCAATCTTGTAGATGGCGCTCCAGGCGTCGCCGTAGGCATCCAGCGCCAGGCGCAGCATGCGTTTGATCACCCGCTGTTCGGTTGGCGTAAACTCACGGCCTTCCACCTTGGTCGGGAAACGCCCATCGCCGCCGAACAGGTTATCCACGGCGATAAACACCAGGCTGGGGGCAAACACAAACAGCGCGGTGCCCCGCAGGGGATTGAGGTGCACCAGGTTGAGGTTGGTTGGCACGGGCAGGTTGCGGGCAAACTCGTGGTACGGCTGGATCTTGATCGCTCCGACGGTGATATCCGGGCTGCGGCGCAACAGGTTAAACAGCCCCATACGGAACTGGCGAGCAAAGCGCTCGTTAATGATTTCCAGCGCATGCAGGCGTTCACGCACCACGCGGCGCTGGGTAGTGGGGTCGTAAGGCTTGATTTCGTTTTCATTACCGATGACGGCTGCGGGTTCATCCCCCGCGCTGTCACCATTAAGCAATGCGTCGATCTCGGCCTGTGAAAGAATACTGTCGCCCATGGTTAATTACCGCAATATGAAGGCGGTGAACAGCACATCGCTGACCACCTGCTTCGGTTGTCCCTTAACCAGCGGCGGGCTGAGCACGTCTTTAATCTCTGCCACCAGTTGCTGTTTCCCTTGCTCGCTGGCCAGTTGGCCAGCTTCCTGCCGTGAAAGCAGCATCAGCAAACGGCTACGCACCTCTGGCAGAAAGTCGTTCAGTTGGCGGCGTGTACCTTCATCAGGCAGGCGCAGCGTCAGACCGATATACAATACGCGGTCTGGATCGTTATCCGGCGTAACCAGATTGACGGTAAAGGTATCAAGCGGCATAAACACCGGCGCCGCCGGGGGTTGCACTTTAGCCGGGGCGGCAGACTTGCCGTCTTTATGCTGCTGCATCAGCCACCAGCTGTAGCCTGCAGCACCGCAAGCGCCGAGGGTGATCAGTACTAGCAGGATCACCAATATCGGGCGTTTCTTTGCTGCTGTTGGAAGGGCGTTTTGAGACATTACTGGACCAAATTCCTGTTCTTAGCGCACGCTAGGATTGTGCACATTAGATGTGAAAGCATTATCCCGCTTATTCAGGCGCACAATAGCCAGAATAGGCGGGGAAAAGCGTGTCAGCTTGGGCGTTTGCCCGCATCAGGCGAAAATATCGACACCGTCAACTGACCGGGCCATGGCTTGCAGTGCTGCCGGAACATTGAGGGCTTCTGTTCCGCTCTCGGCGTTGCCGTGCTGCTCACGGTAAGAAGGTTGGCCGCCGTTGTGCGATGCCTGCTGCTGTGATTGCTGGGGCTGCGGCAAAGACTCACCACCAACGCTGCTTTGCCCAAGGTTGATCCCACTTTCTGCCAATGCATGACGCAGGTGGGGCAGCGCGGCTTCTACCGCCGAGCGAACCTGCCCGTGGGCCGAGGCGATATGCAGTTGTGCCTGGTTATCGTCAATCTTCAGCGTGATTTGCAGGGCGCCCAACTCTTGCGGATGCAGGCGCAATTCGGCGCTCTGTTGGCCGTTGCGGTGGAACATCAACACCTGTTGCCCCAGCGCCTGCTGCCATTCCGGGCTGCCAAGTTGCGCATTCAACTGTGGCGTTGCCGGGGCACTCACCATTGCACTGGCGGGCTGGGTAGCGATGGCCGGGCTGGAAACCGGAGCGGGTGCCGCGTGGTGCAGCGCTGGTGATGATTGCAGCGGTTCGGCCGCCAGTTTCAGTGGGGCAGCAGCGGGATCCTGGTTGCCATCGGCCTGAGAGGCTAACACCGCAGCCGTGTTCGTCTTAGCCGGTTTATCGATGATAGTCGGCTGATTTTTGGGTGCCGTCAGGCCGTTTGCGGGCAGTTCTGGCTTGTCACTCAAAGCCGTTAACAACGAAGAGGCTGTGGCCAATGGGGCATCCTCACCGCTTTGCTCGGCGGTGGTTGCCAGGGCATTCCCCTGCTGCGGTTGCACCACCGGGGCGGGCAGCATGGCAAACAGCGCCTGCAAGGTGGCTGCATCCAGGGTGTCATTCAACGGCATTAGCCGTGGGTCATCACCCTCAGCCTGCACGTTCTGGTCATCAGCCAACGCGTCTGCGGGCAGGGGCTTTGCCAGGAACTGGCCAGATTGATTAAATGAGGCCAGCAATTGGTTGAGCTGCTGGCGGCTGAGAGCCGGGGCTTCGGGATCGTTGGCCGATAATTGTGCTGCGGCCAGCTTACCGCTCAGTTGCCCATCGGGAGCAAAGCGCTCACCGAGCAGTTGAGCAAATTGTGAAGAGAGCCCGGCATCGTCCTGCGACAGTGCGGTAACGCCCGTCGCGGTGCCATCACCGGCCACCAGCAGGCCAGAGAGAACATTGAGATTCATGGGATTAGGTTCCTTTGTGAACTACGTTGAGCAAACTCATCCATCAGTTTCTGGTCGCGTTTGTTTTCCAGCATCTGTTCGGCGCTGAGGGCGCGGGTATTGAGTGTTTCGAAGGCATTTAACCGCTGCTGTTTGTCTTGCCACTGTTTTACCGCCCGCTCGACTTTTTCGCTCCATTGCACCAACTGCAGGCGGTGCTGGGAGATAGCCTGTTCCAGCGTACCGATAAATTGCTGGTAGTTTTGCCAACTGGCCGAGCCCATGCCCTCACTCAGGGTACAGGTCAGCTTTTGCCGGTACTCATCCTGATAATTGAGCAGCATGGAAAGTTGCTGTTCCGCCGCCAGTTGCGCCTGGCGTACCTGGCCGAGCTGCTGTGCGGCCTGTTCTACAGCATCCTGTGCCAGATCGCGCAGGATAATCAGCGGTGATTGTGGTTTCATCTGGCTCAAGCCCCGTGGTTAAACAATCAGTTGCTGCAATTGCTGGCAGGCGTCTTGGTAACCGCTACGTTCGAAGATGCCCTGTTGCAGGTAAGCCTCCATCTGAGGGTACAGCTTCATCGCCTTGTCCAGCAGCGGATCGCTGCCTGCGGCATAAGCCCCCACGCTAATCAGGTCGCGATTGCGTTGGTAGCTGGCCAGCATCTGTTTGAAGTTGCGTACCCGCCGATAATGTTCCTCATCAATCAATGCCGTCATGGCGCGACTGATCGAGGCTTCAATATCTATCGCCGGGTAATGGCCCGCCTCTGCCAGGCGGCGCGATAGCACCACATGGCCGTCGAGGATGGCGCGTGCCGAATCGGCAATCGGGTCCTGCTGATCGTCGCCTTCGGTCAAAACGGTATAGAAAGCGGTAATGGAGCCACCACCGCTGATGCCGTTACCGGCACGTTCCACCAGTGCGGGCAGTTTGGCGAATACCGAAGGTGGGTAGCCTTTGGTCGCCGGGGGTTCGCCGATCGCCAGGGCTATTTCACGCTGGGCCATGGCGTAACGGGTAAGGGAATCCATAATCAGCAGCACATGCTGGCCACGATCGCGGAAATCTTCGGCGATACGCGTGGCGTAAGCGGCCCCTTGCATACGCAGCAGAGGGGAGACGTCGGCCGGGGCAGCGATCACCACGGAACGGGCACGTCCTTCGGCCCCGAGGATGTTTTCGATAAAGTCTTTGACTTCGCGGCCACGCTCGCCGATCAACCCGACGACAATCACGTCGGCCTGGGTATAACGCGCCATCATACCAAGCAGCACACTTTTGCCGACGCCAGAACCGGCGAACAGACCCATTCGCTGGCCGCGACCCACGGTCAGCAGCCCGTTAATGGTACGTACTCCGACATCCAGAACGTGTTCGATCGGGGTACGCTGCAGGGGGTTGAATGGCGCGGTGATCAACGCTGCCCGGTAACCGGTTTCCGGAGCAGGCAGGCCATCCAGCGGTTTGGCACCGCCATCAAGCACCCGCCCAAGCAGGGCCGGGCCAAGTGGCAATTGTTTGCTGGCGCTTTGCCCCTCGGGAGCCACACGGGCATAGACGCGTGCGCCGGGCACAATGCCGTCAACTTCTTCCAGTGGCATCAGGAACAGCCGTTGGCCATTAAAGCCGACCACTTCGCTTTCGACCTCTTGTACTTCACCGGCGTCATGACGTTCGATCAGACAGGTTGCTCCCAGCGGCAGTTGCAGCCCGGTGGCTTCGAGCACCAGCCCGGTGGCGCGAACCAGGCGGCCATAACGCCGCACCGTCGGCGCGCGTGAAATGCGCTTTTCCAGGCTATCCAACGTGTTCAACCAACGGCCAAGGCGTACAGTCATCAGAGTTCTCCCGGTGCGGCCAGGCGGCACAATTCATGCCAGCGTGTCGCCAGGCTGGCATCGAGATCGCCTTCTTCGGCGCTGACCTTGCAGCCACCCGGGTGCAACTGGCCATCCGCCAGCAACCGCCAGCCGTGCAGGCTGAGGGTGACACCAAGCTGCTGTTCCACCCGTTCATAATCATCAGGGTGAACGCGCAGTTGCGGTTTGCCGCTGAACATCGGTTCCTGCTGGATCAACTGTTGGATCTGGCTGAGCAGGGCGGTACCGTCGCAGACCGGAGGTTGACCAATCACCTGCTTCGCTGCCGTCAATGCCAACTGCATCAGCCTCGAAGCAATCACGCTGTCGAGCGCGTCAAGCGTATGCTGGAATTCGCTCACCAACTGCTTCCAGTGTTCGGTCAGTGGCTGTTGCTGTTGCAGGCCTTGTTGTATGCCTTGCTGGCGGCCTTCTTCCAGCCCGGTCTGTAACCCGGCTTCATAACCCTTCTGTTGGCCCTCGGCATAGCCAAGCTGCTGGCCTTGCTGCTGCGCCTGCAGACGTAGCATCTCCAAACGTTGCTGTTCATCGATGCTGTCATCCAATGGAACCATTTCCACCACCGGCAGGCTTTCTGGCTCCAATAGCGGCTTGGGATCGGCCAGATCGTTAGGTGACCAGGGCTGCCAGGGCAGGGTATTAATGCGATCAGACATAGGTGTCCTCGCCACCGCCGATAATCATTTCTCCGCTCTCCGCCAGGCGGCGGACGATAAGCAGGATGGCTTTCTGTTCGTTTTCCACCTGGGACATGCGTACCGGGCCACGGTTGGCCAGATCGTCGCGCAGGATATCGGCGGCGCGTTGTGACATGTTCTTGAGGAACTTCTCGCGCAGCGGTTGCTCGGCCCCTTTCAGAGCGATCAGCAGGGATTCGCCTTCCACTTCCTGCAACAGGCGTTGGATACTGCGATCGTCCACTTCGGTCAGGTTTTCGAACAGGAACATTTCGTCGATGATCTTCTGCGCCAGCTCGCCGTCGTACTCACGCATCGCGTCGATGACCGCTTCTTCCTGCTGGGTCTTCATCAGGTTGATGATTTCGGCGGCAGTGCGTACCCCGCCCATTTTGCTGCGCTTGAGGTTCTGGCCATCCAGCAGGTTGTTCAGCACTTCGGTCAGTTCTGCCAGGGCTGTCGGTTGCACCCCGCCGAAGGTGGCGATACGCAGCATGACGTCGTTGCGCAGGCGTTCGTCAAACTGCGCCAGGATGTCTGCCGCCTGGCCACGCTTGAGGTGCACCAGAATGGTCGCGATGATTTGTGGATGCTCGTCACGGATCAGATCTGCCGCGCTCTGCGGCTCCATAAAGTTGAGCGTTTCCATGCCGGTGGTGGTCTCGCGGGATTCGAGAATATCCTCCAGCAGGCTGGCAGCACGCTCTTCACCCAGGGCCTTGACCAGCACTGTGCGCAGATAGTCACTGGCGTTGACGCTCAGCGCAGCATACTGTTCGGCATCATCTTCAAACTCGGTCAGGATCTCTCCCAACTGTTTGTGTGACACCTGGCGCATGCTGGCCATGGTGCCGCTCAATTGTTGCACTTCGCGTGAAGAGAGGTGCTTGAACACCTCGGCCGCGCGATCTTCACCCAGCGTCATCAGCAGGATGGCGCTCTTTTCGGTACCTGTCAGGCTCATAATTCGTTACTCATCCATTGGCGGATCACCAGAGCGACCACGCGTGGATCTTTATCGGCCAGTTCGCGGATCCGCTGGCTTTGGACTTCTGCACTGACGCGTTGCTGTGATTTCTTACGCTGCACCAGTTCTTCATGACTCGGTTTGTTCACTTCGGCCGGGCTGCTGGCCGGCGTTTTGGCGGCGCTCACTATCGCCTGCTGCGCAACCTGGCGGCTTTGCAACTGTGGGCGTACCAGCTTGCGCCACAATATCCAGGCAACCAGCAACACCAGCAGATAGCGGCCTGCGTTGAACAACTGATCGATAAATGACTGCGACTGCCAGAAAGGCAACTCGCCACCGGTCTGTTCCACGTCGCTGAATGGGGTGTTCACCACGTTCAACGTATCGCCACGGCTGCTGGAGTAACCCATAGCCTCACGCACCAGTGATTCCACCTGAGCCAACTGCTCTTTGCTCATTGGCTGTGGTTTGCCGTCTTTATCCTTACCCAGGGTGTTGAGCACCACGGCTACCGACAGGCGTTCTACGGCCCCCGCTTTTTGCTGGGTATGGCGAATGGTGCGATCCAACTCATAGTTGGTGGTTTCATCACGACGGCTGTTTTGTGGCTGGCGGCTGTTGGCCTCGGTACTGGCCTTGCTGTCAGCAGCCTGAGCGGTGGGGGGATTGCCCGCAGTGGCAGGTTTTGGTGTTTCTATCGGTGCGGTAGGTGGAGCGCTTGGCTGGTTGGAGAGGGCACCCGGTACGCCACCTATCTGCTGCCCACCATTCTGTTCACTCTGGCTTAGCTGCCTGGAGCGGATCGCGGATTTATCCGGTTGCTGGTTGGGCTGATACTGTTCGTCGGTCTGTTCACGCGTGGCGAAATCAATCTGCGCTGTGACCTGAGCGCGCACGTTGGCGCTGCCCACTATTGGAGCAAGAATGGCTTCGATACGACGCTGATAGCGGTTTTCCACTTCATTGGCATATTTCAACTGTGCGGCGTTAAGATCGCGCCCGGTGCCGTCGGATTGGGTCAGCAAACGGCCAGCCTGATCGACTACCGTCACATTGCCTGGTGGTAACCCGGCGACGCTGCTGGACACCATATACACCACCGCGTTGATCTGACCATCGTCCAGTGCGCGGCCAGGCTGCAACGCCAGCGTGACAGAAGCAGAAGGGGATTTTTGTTCGCGCACAAACAGCGAAGGTTTTGGCAGCGCCAGGTGGACTCGGGCATTTTGCACCGGCCCCAGCGATTCGATGGTGCGCGAAAGCTCACCTTCCAGGGCACGTTGATAGTTGATTTGTTCACTGAACTGGCTGATGCCGAATTTTTCCTGATCCAGCAACTCAAACCCGACCGCACCGCCTTTAGGTAACCCTTGTTGGGCCAGACGCAGGCGAGTTTCGTGCACTTTCTCCGCCGGGATCATCAGCGCGGAGCCGTTTTCGGCGAAGCGGTAAGGGATATTCATCTGCGTCAACTGGGTGACAATAGCGCCACCGTCGCGATCGTTAAGATTGCTGTACAGAACGCGGTAATCAGGGCTTTTAGCCCACAACAGCAGCGCTACCACAATGGCAATCGCCGCAGAAGCGGCGATCAGCAATGGGATCTTGGGGTTGGCACGCAGACGGTTCCAAAGGGCCATAAGGCCGTTATCGCGGCTTTCACCATTCATGCTGCCACCCAGCCTGGTAAATTTTCGGTATGGTTAGCGTTGTGTAGTGACAAAACAGACTCCCTGATACACATGTTCTTTACGGCCTAACAAAGGTGCCCCCATTTTTGGGCAAGCCATTATTTGCCCCTAAGGCCAATTTTGATGGCCCGATAAGCCGACCTTTTTGCAGTTAATTAGCCGCTTTAGTCTCAGAATGCTGTGTTAGGGTGTGCAACATCAGAAAAGAGTCGGTGAAATAATGCGCGGGTAACAGCGCCGCAATTTGAAAGACGAAGCTAAATTGAGGTCATTATGGCGATTCAGGGTATTGAAGGGGTTTTGCAGCAGTTGCAGGCTACGGCAATTCAGGCAGGCGGCCTGAAACAGAGCAACCCGATGCCGGGTGCCAGCTTTGCCAGTGAACTAAAAGCGGCTATCGGCAAGATCAGCGACACCCAGCAGGCCGCACGCCAGCAGGCGCAGGATTTTGAAATGGGTGTGCCAGGGGTCAGTCTGAACGATGTGATGGTCGATCTGCAGAAATCGTCGGTTTCATTGCAACTGGGGGTGCAGGTGCGCAATAAGTTGGTCACGGCCTACCAGGATATTATGAATATGGCGGTGTAGCCAAAAAGCAGGGCAGCTTAAAAGATGACGGGTAGAGTCATAACAGTTAAGGCGCCCTGCATCAGCACAAAACGTCGGTCTAATAGTGGTTGGTATTACTCATCAAGAAGTGGTGTTGTCAGAATTATCTGGTGTTAAATTTACGATCAGTAAATTAAAGCCAACCGGTGTTTTGAACGCCGCCGATGTTTTTTCCGGGCGACACCGATCCTTTTACCATCAATAATTTTTGAATGCTTTTTAAAGGAAAAATACACAAAGCCATCAGAGATGCCACCAAAAATTCCATCTTCATACCCTCCTTGAAATCAATAAACAAAACTAATATTTATGGCTAATATCTTAAAAGTCAATGATGGGGCATAAAAACAGATTTTTCTTGCAAATGTTCGACGTAAATACTAGATTTTTTAACGTTTAATTGATGACTTCCTGATGTTTCCATTCGGTTTTTGAATAGAATTATATTTAGTAATAATTAAAATATATTTATTGGTAATGTATAACCCCTCGAGTGAATATACCCAGTTGCAGAGATCGGTGGTGATTAATAAACTAATGTATAAAGGCTGGCGCAGAGCCAGCCTTCGTGTCCCGTTCCGGGAAGATCCCCGGGTAATCAACGGTTTATTCTTTAATGCGGAAAGTTTCATTTTTGTATAGCAAAGTGACAACCTGTATCCCTTTGCCTGGTTGCCATACCTGGTCAGGCAAGCGCTTGTTAAAGAAAGCGTTCACGATTAAAGGATGGGTGAAAACAATCACCTTACCGTGGCTAAATTCATATTTTTTCCCGATGCTGGACAGGAAACTATCCAGGCGATAGGCGGCGATTTCGCCATTTTCACCCTCGTCAGGTGAAACAAAGTGGATCAGCTTGGTGGTAGAAAATAAATTCCGCGCTGCCTCACTCTGGTTGTTTTTAATTGTTGCTACTTTTTCTGCCTCCCAGTGACCAAGAAATATCTCATTCAACTGGCTTTCCTGACTCACCAGGATCGGATGATTGGCCATCACGCTCTGGGCTGTTTTATAGCCACGCCCCAATTGGCTACTGTATGCGGCGATAAACTCGGTGGATTTTAAAGCGTTGCGTAATTGTTGATTGGCCTTTTCACCTTCCGCGGTGAGGTCTGAATCCGTAGTCCCCTCCATAATACCAGCCTGCTGCAGCCGGGTAAGCGGGTTGATCACCAGCGTAATTTCCAACGGTGGCAGAGCTTTTTCCCGGGCGAAACCAGCCTTAAGATAGTCGGTGTTATTAAAATCAATGAGGTGGAACTGGCCGTTTTTCAATTCCAGTACCGAGACGCTGGTATTGGCCAACCCGGCCAACGGTTGGTTGGCCCGGTACTTTTGCAGATAGAACGCCATGGAAGAGTGGGCAGTGACCAGTATATTGCCGCTGTTTTCGGGGTGTTGTGCGGCGATTTGCCGCAGTGCTGCTTCAAAGCGGGCCGCGAATTGAAACATGTTCTCTGCATTCACCGGAGACTTGAAGCCAGGATCGTTATAAGTGCCGAAATAGAACGCAAAGTCATTACCCGAATGGCCAAAATTTTCCGTCAGGTCGTCAATACGCCTCCCCTCAGCATCGCCCCAGGAGATATCTTTCAGGCCCTCTATCTGTTTTACCTCCAGGTTGCGGCCACGCAAAATTTGATTGGCGGTTTCATAGGCTCTGCCCAAAGTGCTGCTGTAACCGGCGATAAACTCTATTTCTGCCAGTCCCAGACCTAAGCTGCTGGCGTCATAACGGCCTTTTGGCGTCAATTGAGCGTTACCACCGCCACCGATGGTCATTTCCTTGATATTGGAGTAGGTCTGCCCGTGGCGGACTAAATAAAAGCGCAAGGTTTTGGCCTGTTCTGTTTCGGCCTGTTTTTGTGGTGTGTGATTTGCAGTTTGCGATAAAACTGCGGTGGGGATCCATATCAGCGCCAAAAACAGAGTGACCAGAGATATTATTTTCTTTTTCACGCACTATTCCTTTTGATAATCAGCGAGCTTGCAGGTTAAGAAAGAATAGCTTTCCAAACCTTTGTATTAATGACACGGTTGGCCAGGCTTTGGCAGAAATCAAAAGAAAGGGGGAGGGAGTTCACATAATGCCTATTAAAATATAGCCTTATTGCTTGACGTTGCAGTGTTGTTAGCGGTAGCGCCAATTATGTCGGGTACAGAAAGAGCAGAATGTAACTGATAATCAATTCAGTCGCATTAGCGCTAGGTGGAAGTCATTCTGAATATTTACTTTAATTCAACTTATTTATCTGCGAAATATATTGGGGGTTGTTTTTGAGCAGATTTTTTCTAAGCCGGAAACCATAACATTTTTGTGGTTCAATTCATTTTTTTAGTCGTTATAAAGGGTATAATTATTCACTTACAATAGCGTTAACGCGGGTTTTAATGCGCATTGGCAGCGTTAATTCGCCTGGCAGTCAGTTAGCTCTTACGCAGGGAAAATGATGAGTTCTAAAAGCGAAGTGAAATGGCGTTTTTTCAGTATTATCATGCTGATAATACTGGCTTTTCTGATTTTTGTTTTAGTGAAGTACAATTGATGTTCCGGGCCACCCTGGGTGGCCTTGCTGATAGCAACAACGAGATTCCCTCAATGCTAATAGTTTGATCCTGATATTACTTTTCCTGCGTATTAAATATTTGATATGAAGGTGGTAAGGCAGAGGTAGGGGGCATAATGCGTTGGTGCCCACGAATTGCCGTTGGCGCAAAACCAAATCTTTTACGGAAACGTTCGGCAAAACGTGATGCACTTTCATAGCCAATATATTGCGCAATGACGGAAATAGGCCAGTCGGTGGCTTGCAAAAGCGCCAAGGCGCTACTCATACGGACATCGATCATCAGACTGCGCAACGAGGTATTTTCAGCGGACAGTTTACGGCGCAACATGACTTCGCTCATCATCAGGCTTTCTGCTGCTTCGGCGGCTGTCCAGACCTTGTACGGATCGGCGGCCAGACACTGGCGCACTCTTTGTGTCAGGTTATTGATTTCATTACGGGTAAAACGGATCCCGAGGTGCGCCAACCAGAGCAGGATCTCACACATTTTGTGGCGGGTAATCGCCGGGGGAACCGTTCGTTGAGCGTTATCGCCAACGTGGTAGTTTCGAAACTGTGTAAAAAAGCACAGGGCGGTTTCGGTATCTTTGCCACGCCGGTGAAAGGGGCTGCTGCTGGGATGGGCGCAGAGGATACCGTTTCAAACAGCGCCGGATCGCAAATTAATACCTGGCAACTGAATGTACCGCTGTCTGAAAGGCTGTTAATAATATCGACAGTTTGCCCGCCGTTGACGATCAGTAACTCTCCGGCCCTGGCGACGACATCCTGCTGTTTGTGCCGTATACGGGTTTGGCCAAGCTGTATCAAAAACAGATGCGGATGTTCAAAATAGAGGGACGGCAGGAGCAGTTCAGTATACTGAATGATTTGTGCTGCAGTACCGACCCCGGGGCAAAAATTAATTGAGCGTTCCATTAATATTCATTTCATAGTTATTATCTGTGAATATCTTTACGCTTTGCTGGGGGATGGAGCAACTTTTTTCCATCTGTTGTTGATCGCAATCCGGTAATTTATTTGTCAAGAAGCCATTTCCTGTTGAACAGAAAACGTCCGTGTCGGGGAAGAATTATCCATCAAATAAGAAATAATGCCAGAAATTTGCATTTTCATGCATTACCCATCATCTGAATAATTCAAATGCGATGCGTTTATGTTATTGCAAATCAGGGCAATATTAGCGTTTTATACTATTTATTGCTCGGTGCGGGCAATTATTCCCGAGTTTATCTTATCTGAGGCTCTCCCAATAACAGAGCCCGATCGTGGAACTGGCCGTAGGTACTGTTGACGACGTTCTGGCGTGTGGATTGGCCAATCAACACCATCAATTCATCCATACGCTGCTGCAACAATCGCTTGAGTTCGGTTTCATTACTCAGGATCTGTTGCAGTTTGTTGCGTAATATCTCCTGTAGTGCCGGTGACGATCCGGAGATGCTGGCGAATTCGGCGGTTTTTTCAACCGCCTGCACGTAATCCAATTCAAGTTCCACCAGCGCGTCCCATTGTCCGGATTGTGCCAAAGCGATCATCTGGTTGCTCAACGTGAGGATCTGCTGACAGGCCGATAACAGTTTCTGTTGTTGTTCCATTAGACGGCGTCCTGAGCAGGTTGATAATTCGGACCAATTTGGCGCCAGGCGTCGGCAATGTTCTCCAACAGCCCGGCGACCTCTTCGATGGCTGCGATATCGTTATGCAGATTTGCCTGCATCAGACGGCGTTTCATATAGTCATATAATGCGGCGAGGTTATCAGCAATTTCGCCACCCTGTTCATGATCCAACCCGTTCTTCAGGCCGTTATCAATAATATTGATTGCTTTTGAAATGGCCTGGCCCTTACCAGCGATATTCCCCTGGTTCATCAATATTCGTGCGCGAAGCAGGGCGCTGAGCGCCCCATCAAATAGCATCACGATTAATTGGTGCGGACTGGCACTCATTACACCACTTTCTACACTTACCTGGGCGTAAGCCTGAGTTCCACTGCGGTTGTACATGCTATTTTTACCTGGTTAAAAGTTCTTACTTAGAAGGGAACTGTTGATTTAAATACGTACTGGTCCCATTGAGTTTTGACATCATGGTATCCAGCTGGACAAATTGCTGTTTGTAACGATCGATAGTGTTCTGAATACTCTCGGTCACACGCGTGATCTGGGTATTCAGACGATCGAGGTTGGTGTTGATACTCTTGGTCGAGTTTTCTATTACACCACCAGCTTTTATATAGTTCTGGATCTCGTTGTGGATCTCGGTTGCCATACCGGTATCTTTGCCATTACCGGCGAAGAAGTTGGCAACCTGATCCGGTTTTTCATCAATGGCTTTTTTCAGCTTGTCACTGTCCAACTCCAGCTTGCCGGTCTTGGTATTGGTAGTAATACCGATATTGCCAAGGCCTTTAAGTTCCGGGTTGTCCTGAGCGGCACTCAGTGCGCTTTTTATTGATGACTGGATGCCGCGCAGGGTGTTATCGCCCAACAAAGCCCCGTTTTTGGCGTTCTGTTCTTCACCGCTTTTTACCGGTGTGTATTTGGTCAGAGAGTTGAAGGTGTCCAGCAGCGAGTTATAGCTGTCGACCCACTCTTTGATTTTGTCAGCAGACCCGTTTTTATCGGCGGTGACCACCAGATTCTGTGGCTCGCCCGGTTTGGTGACGGTTTTCAGATCCAGCGTTACGCCTTGTAATGCGTCGGCGATCGAGTTGGTGCTGCGTTTGATGGCCGTACCGTTAATGGTGATTTCGGCATCTTGGCCTTTCACCGACTCTTTCATGGCGTTGCTGGAACTGGCGGGGTCGTAATTTAAGATATCCCCTAACTGGTCATCATTATTGACCTGCACCTTGACCGTATTGTTGGCACCGGTGGTGGCGGAACTGATCGCTAACTTATATTCATTGTCGCCGACACGCATAATGGTGGCATTAACCCCGGCCTTGGCACCGTTAATGGCATCACGCATTTCCACCAATGAGGTTTGATCGTCCCCAAGCGGGATTTTGACCTCTTTGGGGGGATCGCCTGCGGTAATGGAAAGTGAGCGATCGGTTGCGCCGCTGGTCCCCAGTTTGGCGGTCTGGTCTTTAATTTCCGCCTCAGTTGTCAGGGTTTGTGGCTGTGCCAGGTGCAGCACTTCAATGCTGTAGTTACCCGGTACGGATTTGGCATTGGTGGTGACTTTAAACTGATCGTGCTCGCTGGCGGTGGTGTTATTAAAGAATTCGGGTTTGGCCAGCGCTTTGCTCAGGTTATCAAATTTTTCCAACGAGCTTTTTAACGTGCCGTAGGCGGTCAGTTTGGCGTTATAGCTGGTTTGCTGAGTGGTATAGGGCGTCAGACGCTGTTGCTCTGCCTTGCTCAGCTTATCCAGCAAGCCGTTGAGGTCCAATCCTGAGCCGATACCTAATGAACTAATCGATGCCATTCAATGATTCTCCTATGGTCAATAACATTTACGCTCTATGCGTTATCGGCTCAGTATTAAAAAAGTTTACGGATAAATTGAAAAAACGATGGCGTAGTAGAAGAGGGAAAAGCAGCGTTATTCGTGCCATTGGCGCAAAGCGAAAAAAACAGAAAAAATTTCTAAAGGTTACTGAGGGTACGCCGATACCTGAGGAGACGGTGATTGAAGCCGTGGGCATTTAGGCCCGAACCCTTTAAATAGCGCATACGATGACCCTGAGCGTTTCGGGTTGTAGCCGGGCAACCAGGGTGTGAACTCCCAGAGCTTACTTCAGTAAGCAACCGGGAGAAGCGCCCGCAGGTAACAACGCTACGGCTTGAAAGGTGACGGGTAATTCGCAACTGATTCGTAAGGAAAGCATTTTATGGCACAAGTAATTAATACCAACAGCCTGTCGTTAATGGCGCAGAACAACCTGAACAAATCTCAATCTTCTCTGGGTACTGCGATTGAGCGTCTGTCTTCTGGTCTGCGTATTAACAGCGCGAAGGATGACGCTGCGGGTCAGGCGATCTCTAACCGTTTCACCGCCAACATCAAGGGCCTGACTCAGGCTTCTCGTAACGCTAACGACGGTATCTCTCTGGCGCAGACCACCGAAGGCGCACTGAACGAAGTTAACGACAACCTGCAGAACATCCGCCGTCTGACCGTTCAGTCTCAAAACGGTTCTAACTCTTCAAGCGACCTGCAGTCAATCCAGGATGAGATCTCCCAGCGTCTGAATGAAATCAACCGTATCTCTGAGCAGACCGATTTCAACGGCGTGAAAGTGCTGAGCGGTGACCAGAAGCTGACTATTCAGGTTGGTGCAAACGATGGTGAAACTATCGATATCGACCTGAAAAATATCAATGCAAAAACTCTGGGTCTGGATAAGTTCAGCGTTGCTGACCCGTTGGATACCTCTAAAGTAGGTGCAGAAGTCACTACTGTTGACCAGATGGGCGCACCGACTATCGCTGCAGATGGTTCAAGTGGCACGGCTAAAACTTCTACAGATGGCAAAGTTTACGCTTCTGGTTCAGATCACTACATCAAAACTGGTGCATCTGAATGGGTAAAAGGCGCCTTGGATGTGGACACCGGTGAATTCACTTTTGACTCAAGTGCTGCCGCGACCGTTGTCACTGCAGAGCCTGCAAATATGACCGCAGTCACTTCCACTAAGACGGGTACTACCCCAGTGAGTGGTTTGGATGCAGGTGAGAAATTGCATGCTTTCACCGACGCAAATGGTAAAGCAGGTTATATGATCAAAGGCGCTGATGCCGATGGCAATGATACCTACTTCAAAGCGACTCTGGACGCGACGGGTAAAATTACCAAAGGCGCTCAACAGTCTGCCGATCCAAAAACCGCTGATCCACTGGCAACTCTGGACAAAGCCCTGTCACAAGTTGACGGCCTGCGTTCTTCTCTGGGTGCGGTACAGAACCGTTTCGATTCTGTAATCAATAACCTGAACAGCACCGTAAACAACCTGTCTGCTTCCCAGTCCCGTATTCAGGATGCCGACTACGCGACCGAAGTTTCCAACATGAGCCGTGCCAACATCCTGCAACAGGCTGGCACCTCTGTTCTGGCCCAGGCTAACCAGTCTACCCAGAACGTATTGACCCTGCTGCGTTAATCGATTTCCTTCGATTAAGCGGTCTTCTCAACCCTGCTTCGGCAGGGTTTTTTGTTTCTATGTGCTGCCACGGTTATTACATGGCGCAAATAAAGCCTGTTTTGTACGGCTGTTCAGCCGATTGGCATCTTGCCCCCTACGGATAATAGCCATGACTCCCTTATCCGCAGGTTTTAGACATAGTGAGCGATCTGTATACCGCCGAAGGCGTCATGGACAAACATTCTCTCTGGCAGCGCTATGTTCCGTTAGTGCGCCACGAGGCGTTACGCCTGCAGGTCAGGTTACCCGCCAGCGTGGAGCTTGACGATCTGCTGCAAGCCGGGGGATCGGGCTGTTAAACGCCGTTGAGCGTTTCGATGCCCTACAGGGAACGGCCTTCACCACCTATGCCGTACAGCGTATTCGCGGAGCTATGCTCGACGAATTACGCAGCCGCGATTGGGTGCCACGTAGCGTGCGCCGCAATGCTCGTGAAGTGTCGAAGATAATGCAGCAGCTGGAACAGCGCCTTGGCCGCCCGGCCAGTGAAGTGGAAGTGGCACAAGCGCTGAATGTCTCGTTGGATGAGTATCGCCAGATCCTGTTGGACACCAATAACAGCCAGCTGTTTTCCTACGACGAATGGCAAGAAGAGCATGGCGACAGCGCAGAACCGATGCTGGAAGGGCATGAAGAGGCCAATCCGTTGCATCAGTTGCTGGAGGGTAATCTGCGCCAGCGGGTGATTGATGCCATCGAGGCACTGCCGGAGCGCGAAAAGCTGGTGTTGACGCTGTATTACCAGGAAGAGTTGAACCTCAAAGAGATAGGCGCAGTGCTTGATGTAGGGGAATCGCGAGTCAGCCAACTGCACAGTCAGGCAATTAAACGGCTGCGGGCACGACTGGCTCACGATACCTGATGGGGACCAAGCCCGCTGCTTACGCCAACCTTATTACCGCTGTAATAAAATGGACTGCAAGATATGCCAGGAATAACGTTGAAGAAACGGCCGCTCAGCCGTTACCTGAAAGATTACAAACATAGCCAGAGCCACTGTTCACAATGCGGGAAAGAGCTCGACCGTATGGCGCTGGTATTCCGTGGGAAGATCATCAACAAAGAAGCGATTGCCCGTATGGATCAGCCGATTGATGATAATGTGTGGCTCAACGTACAAAATGAACTGACCGCGTTGTGCCGGTTTTGCAGCGAGATTTCATGTAATAGCCACCCCAGCTACTTCGATATCATGGCATTTAAGCAGTATCTGTTTGAACAGACCGAAATGAGCCATAGCACCATCCGCGAGTATGTCGTGCGCCTGCGCCGGTTGGATGAAATGCTGGTGGCGCATAATTATCCCGCGGACAAGTTTGCCGGTGGCTTTAACCACCAGCGCATTATTGACGATCTGCCGACGGCAGGGCATGACAACTACCGTATTGCGCTGCGTAAATACGATCAATATCTGGCCTGGCAGAAGAGTTACTGATTCATACCCTTCTTACGTGAAGTTGCAGCGTTGTTGGCGGCGAGAGTGAACCCCAGTGTTTTACCTCAGTAAACCCCATGGGGTAACTCTCTGGCCGTCCAGCGGTGACGCTAATTACTTTGGGTATCGCGTATCCGGCAGATGGCCCCAGCCTTTCCCCTCGAATAAAGAGTGATAATTCAGAGCACATCTGATAAACCTATTCTTTATATATCGTTATTTTATTCCCTGGGGGAAGTTGTGGATCTGCAACAGCAACTGGCGCAATTCCCGCGCCTGGATTTGGTTGGCTCGGCCACGCCGCTCGAAAAGTTATCTCGCCTTTCTGATTATCTCGGCCGTGAAATTTATATCAAACGTGACGATGTCACACCGATAGCGATGGGCGGTAACAAACTGAGAAAATTGGAGTTTCTGGCCGCTGACGCTCTGCGGCAAGGGGCGGATACGCTGGTCACCGCCGGTGCCATTCAGTCCAACCACGTTCGTCAGACCGCTGCCGTGGCGGCCAGACTCGGCCTGCAGTGTGTCGCACTGCTGGAAAACCCCATCGACACCAAAGCAGAAAACTATCTTTCCAACGGTAACCGCCTGCTGCTCGATCTGTTCAATGTTGACGTCGTGATGTGTGAGGCACTGTACGATCCACAGGCACAGCTGGCGGACCTCGCCACCCGTCTGGAAGCCCAGGGTTTTCGTCCTTATATCGTCCCCGTTGGGGGTTCCAATGCGCTGGGTTCACTGGGCTATGTGCAGTGTGCGCTGGAGATTGCTGCGCAAAGCCGTGATGTTACTTTCAGTTCGATCGTCGTGGCTTCCGGTAGTGCCGGAACTCATGCCGGTTTGGCGGTAGGGTTGCAGCAACTGCTGCCAGAAAGCGAGTTGGTGGGCGTAACCGTTTCACGCAAAGTGATCGATCAACTGCCAAAGGTGGAACAACTGCAAAAAGCGGTGGCCTGCTCGCTGGATATCGATGCGCTGGCCCCGATCACCCTGTGGGATGACTATTTTGCGCCGCAGTATGGTATGCCAAACGAAGAAGGCATGGCGGCGGTGGAACTGTTGGCTCAACAGGAGGGCGTATTGCTGGATCCGGTCTATACCGGCAAGGCCATGGCTGGGTTGATTGATGGCATCACTCAAAAACGCTTCCGCGATGAAGGCCCGGTTCTGTTTATTCATACCGGCGGGGCACCGGCGCTGTTTGCCTATCATCCGCAGGTATAGAGGCAAACCAATTATTCCATTTTGAACTATATTTATTATTTTATATTCCTTTATGAAGTCGGTAGGGCTGTTAAAGTCCTGATATCAAAAAGATAAACAACAGATGGGGTGTCTATGGTCTTTTCAAAAATTCGTCGTCAACTGCTATTGGGTGTGATGGCCGTTGCGCTTACCACCGGGTTGAACGTGAAAACCTACGCTGCGGATAATCTGCTTGAGCAGGTCAAGCAACGTGGCACGCTGATTGTTGGGCTGGAAGGAACCTATCCTCCGTTCAGCTTCCAGGATGTAGACGGCAAGCTTGCTGGTTTCGAAGTGGATTTTGCCAATGCATTGGCAGAACATCTGGGCGTGAAAGCCAACCTGAAACCCACCAAGTGGGATGGCATGCTGGCTTCGCTCGAATCCAAGCGTATTGATGTGGTCATCAATCAGGTCACCATCTCTGACGAACGTAAGAAGAAATATGATTTCTCAACGCCTTACACCGTTTCAGGTATTCAGGCGCTGGTGAAAAAAGGCAATGAAGGCCAGATCACCAAGGCCGAAGATCTGAAGGGCAAAAAAGTCGGTGTGGGCCTGGGCACCAACTATGAGCAATGGTTGCGTGACAATGTGCAGGGTGTTGATGTGCGCACCTATGATGATGACCCGACCAAATACCAGGATCTGCGTGTAGGCCGTATTGATGCCATTCTGGTTGACCGCCTGGCGGCGCTGGATCTGGTGAAAAAGACCGGGGATACGCTGGCCGTTGCGGGTGACGCTTTCTCCCGCCAGGAAGCGGGTGTCGCCGTGCGCAAGAACAACCCGGAACTGTTGGCAGCCATCAATCAGGCGATTGCCGAAATGCAGAAAGACGGTACGCTGGCGAAGATCTCTGAGAAATGGTTTGGCGCGGACGTAACTAAATAATGCATGAGAGTATTCAACTGGCGCTGGATTCAGCGCCATTTTTATTGAAAGGCGCCATTCTGACCCTCCAGCTCAGTCTTGGGGGCATGGCTCTCGGTTTAATCCTCGGGTTTCTGTTGGCGCTGATGCGCCTTTCGCCGTTATGGCCGCTCTCCTGGCTGTCACGCCTCTACGTTTCCCTGTTCCGTGGTACGCCACTGATTGCGCAGTTGTTTATGATCTATTACGGTTTGCCGCAGTTTGGCATTGAGCTGGATCCGTTCCCGGCGGCGCTGATTGGTCTTTCGCTTAATACTGCGGCCTACACGTCGGAGACCTTGCGTGCGGCAATTTCTTCGATCGATAAAGGGCAGTGGGAAGCGGCAGCCAGCATCGGTATGACCCCTTGGCAGACCATGCGCCGGGTGATCCTGCCACAGGCGGCGCGTACCGCTTTGCCACCCCTGGGCAACAGCTTTATCGGTCTGGTCAAGGATACCTCGCTGGCGGCAACCATTCAGGTGCCAGAGTTATTCCGGCAGGCTCAGTTGATCACCTCACGTACGCTGGAGGTGTTCACCATGTATCTGGCGGCATCGCTGATCTACTGGGTGATGGCAACCCTGCTTTCCGCGCTGCAAAACCGCCTGGAAGCACATGTTAACCGTCAGGATCAGGAGTAACCGATGAGCGCCATCGAAGTTAAACAGTTGGTCAAGCAGTTCAAAGGGCAAACCGTGTTGCACGGCATCGATCTTGAGGTTAACTCTGGGGAAGTGGTGGCAATTATCGGACCGAGTGGCTCCGGCAAGACCACCTTGTTGCGCAGTATCAACCTGTTGGAGGTGCCTAATTCCGGCACTATCCGCGTGGGCGATATCCTGATCGACAGCGCCCGCCCGCTGAGCAAACAAAAAAATCAGGTACGGGCTTTGCGCCAGCAGGTGGGTTTTGTGTTTCAAAGCTTCAATCTGTTTCCACACCGCTCGGTGCTGGAAAATATTATTGAAGGGCCGGTTATCGTCAAAGGGGAGGCCAAGGCCAGCGCTGAACAGCGCGCCCGAGCTTTGCTGGCGAAAGTCGGGTTGAGCGGTAAAGAGCAGGCTTACCCCAAACGTTTATCCGGTGGTCAGCAGCAGCGCGTGGCGATTGCCCGCGCTTTGGCAATGCAGCCGGAGGTTATTCTGTTTGATGAGCCTACCTCGGCGCTTGATCCCGAATTGGTTGGCGAAGTGCTCAGCACCATCCGTGCGCTGGCTGAAGAGAAACGCACCATGGTGATCGTAACGCATGAAATGAGCTTTGCCCGGGATGTGGCTGACCGCGCCATTTTTATGGATCACGGTCGTATTGTGGAGCAGGGGCCAGCTAAAGAACTTTTTGCCAACCCTCAACATCAACGCACCAAGCAGTTCCTGGATAAGTTTCTTAGCCAGTAACACTGATATGGGGGCTTTGGCCCCCAGACTCCTGGCGTAATACCTAACTAAAAGCCTCTGAGAGTTCGCAGACTACCTCCCTGGCGCTGCTGATCTTCGCAATACCTCCAGCGGCCCCGGAGACGGTGATCACGCCATGCTGGTGATCCCCGTCCAGCATGCCTTTCTTGATCACACCCACTTCGCTTTCTCCGCGCCCGGCAAGGATACTCTCGGTGGCGATGACGCGAATATCTCCTGCTGGGGTATTAATTTCGACCAGTTCTTCAGACAGAACATTCACAATAGCCTGTTTGGTATTGAGGCTGGCAGGGGATTCAAACGTGGCAATAAAACGCGTGCCAACATAGACGCCCGCAGCCCCCATAGCCATGGCCGCTTTTGCGGTTTTCTGGTTATAAATGCCCCCGGCGGCAATCACCGGAATGTTGACTGCATCGGTGACCTGCGGCAGTAAGACCAGCGTACTGATCCGGTGGTCGCTGAGGTGTCCTCCCGCCTCGTGTCCGGTGATAATAATGGCATCCACACCTGCTTTTTCCGCCATTATCGAGTTTTCTACCGTGGGTGAAATTTCCCGGTGAATCACGATAATACCGGCGTCTTTCAACCTGCGAATGTAGGCTTCTCCTTTGGAGATATCCTTACCGCTGGTAATAACGATACTGATTTTTTCCTGCAGGATGGCCTCCAGTAGCGGCTCAGCGTATTTAAAGCTGATATCGACCCCTTCGATAGGCAGCAGATAATTCACGGCAAAGGGTTTATCCGTCAGGCTTTTGGTTTTCCTTATTTCCTCACGGAAAGCGTCCACGGTGCCGGTGACTCCACCGCCAGCATCCTGGCGCCCGGCGTTCGGGCCAAGTACCCCCAATCCCCCGGCATTTGATACTGCTGCCGCCAGTTCAGCGGAGTTAAGCCACACCATAGAGGCCTGTATAACTGGCGTATCGATACCTAATAAAGCCTGTAATCTCATGATTCCTTTCCTCAAGTTAAAATTAATCAGCGGTAAATCACTGCACTTGCATGCAGTTTGTTATTACCGGAAACGGCAATAATCTGGTAACGGCTGGCCTGATTGGTCTTTGCTTGTTTCGCAATAGCCTGTCCAATCTCTGTCAGCGCTGTCATATCTGTAACGATCGTTATTTAATGAGCGTACTCGCAGGAAGGGCTTTTGGCAATAACTTTTTATAACGATCGTTATTTTAATTGATGGGAGGTTTATCTGCTGGACGAAGCAAAGGGTTATTTTATAATGATCGTTCCTTAAATAGCCTGGTGAAGGCTCTGGAATGGTAGCTATGACGAAGAATCTCAAAGAGGTGACTGTTCGGGGCAGGCCTAAAAAATTTGACCGCGACAGCGTATTGGAAAAGGCTATGGAGCTGTTTTGGCGCTTTGGCTATGAGCCAACCTCAATGTCCGAACTGATTGAAGGGACGGGCACCAAGCCTTCTTCTTTGTATGCTGAATTCGGTAACAAAGAAGGGTTATTTTGTGCGGCGGTAGAGAGGTATCTTGCCACTTATGGCCATGCCAGAGACGTGATCCTAGATCAGGGCGATCTCCCGTTGTCGCAGGTGATCGAACAACTGTTGCGTACTTGCGTTGATTGGTTCACTGATGTGCAGACCCCATCAGGTTGCTTTATGGTGGTCGCAACCTTTGGTATGTCTGCCGCAGATAATGACTTGTTCAGCCAACTTAGCCAGCAACGAAATTCGGCGGAGAACAAGATTGTTGAATGCCTTGAGCAGCGTGTCCGCCAAGGCGAGCTGCCGGAGAATACCCACTGTGCCTTGCTGGGAAAGTACATTGTCAATGTGATTCAGGGTATGTCTGTGCAAGCACGTAATGGGGCAACTCGAGAAGAACTCTCTGGCTTAGTGGATATTTTTATGGGGCAGTGGCAAGCGATGACCGCTCCCTGATGACCTGCGGGTAATCAAACTCTCATCTTATTCCGACCCTCTCCCACAGGGAGAGGGGAAATCAGGCGCAATTAGCGGCCCCGAACGGTACCCTCTACTTTGCGGAGAGGGTTATTCAGAGCTTAGCCAATCGTCATCAGGCTGGCATTGCCCCCGGCGGCGGCGGTGTTAACGCTTAACGAACGTTCGATCAACAGGCGCTCGAGCATAATGTTGGTCTCCCCGTGGGCGAAACCCTGTACCGAGACAATGGCACCGCTGCGCTGGGCAATCTGCTCACAAAGGGTGCGTAACTGATCGGCATCACCGTGGTAGATAGCCGCGTCAAACTCCACCTTGTCCTGCGCCCAATCCTTGCTGAAACTGATACGTGCCTGCACGGCTGCCGGTAAGCGGCGGTATAGGGTGCGTTGCAGTTCAGCCTCTGGCCACAGCACCTGGCTGCCGACCGCCAGCACGGCTGCCAATTGGGTCAGGGCGTCGGTTTCGTTGTCCGTCAGACACAGTACACGTTCGCGTGGCAGCAGGGCGTAAGTGTTGCGTTCACCGGTCGGGCCTGGCAGTGGGCGCACGGTGCCACCCTGGCCTAATTCGGCATAAAGCTGTGCCAGTACGGCCAGTTCGCGCAGGTTTTCCGCGACGGCCCATTTCTCCAGGGCTTGGTGCGGGGCGAGCAGCGTAGGGCGCACGGTGGCTTCCAGTGGGCGCTGGTTATCCTGACGATTAAGGGTACGCTGCACAGCATCCATTGGGCGGTTAGCCAGCAAGCGGTACAGGTAGAGTGGGCCACCGGCTTTTGGGCCGGTCCCCGACAGGCCTTCGCCACCGAACGGCTGTACCCCGACTACCGCGCCAACCATATTGCGGTTGACGTACAGGTTGCCGACTTTTGCATGATCGGTCACTTTGGCAATGGTTTCATCGATGCGCGTATGGATCCCCAATGTCAGGCCATAACCTGAAGCGTTGATCTGCTCAATTAACGCCCCCAGATTGGCACGTTGGAAACGGACAACGTGCAACACCGGGCCAAAGATCTCTTTTTGCAGTTCGTCAAAGCTTTCCAGCTCGATCAGCGTTGGCTTCACAAAGGTGCCGCGAGCACAGGCTTTTTCATCATCCTCCAGGCTTTTCGCCGCCTGATAAACCTTGCGGCCTTTGGCACGCATGGCTTGGATATGGCGCTCAATGCCGCTTTTTGCTTCGGCGTCAATCACCGGGCCAATGTCGGTAGACAGGCGTTCCGGGTTACCCATACGGCACTCGGCCATGGCCCCACGCAACATCTGCAAAGTATGCTCCGCCACATCTTCCTGCACGCACAGAATGCGCAGGGCGGAGCAGCGTTGCCCGGCACTGTCAAAGGCCGAAGCGACCACGTCCGTGACCACCTGTTCGGTAAGGGCGGAGGAATCGACAATCATGGCGTTCAAACCACCGGTTTCGGCAATCAGTGGCGTCGGGCGGCCTTGAGGATCCAGGCGGCCAGCGATGCTGCGTTGCAGGATCCCGGCAACATCGGTAGAGCCGGTGAACATGACGCCACGCACGCGGGCATCATTGACCAGAACCGAGCCCACGGTTTCCCCCTGGCCTGGCAGCAGTTGCAATACGCCCGCAGGAATACCGGCTTCCAGCAGAATGCGCACCGCCTGGGCGGCGACCAGCGGCGTTTGCTCTGCCGGTTTGGCCAGCACGCTGTTGCCAGCGGCAAGCGCGGCGGCAATCTGGCCGGTAAAGATGGCCAATGGGAAATTCCACGGACTGATACAGACCACCGGGCCTAATGGGCGATGGCTGTCGTTGGCAAAATCGTCACGGACCTGGCCGGCATAGTAATGCAGGAAATCGACGGCTTCGCGTACCTCTGCGATGGCGTTGCTGAAGGTTTTACCCGCTTCGCGTACCAGGATACCCAGCAGGCTCTGCAACTGGCTTTCCATCAGTTCTGCCGCGCGTTCCAGAATAGCGGCACGTTCGGTCGGCGGTGTGGCAAACCAGATTGGCCCAGCCGCTGCGGCTGCGTCCAGCGCACGGCTGACTTCCCCTTCGGTAGCTTCGCGCACGTAGCCAACAACATCACCCGATTCTGCTGGGTTGATCACCGGTTGCTCAACCCCTGATCCAACTGGGCGGCAATAATCGGTTCTGCACGCCATTCCTGCGTCGCACTGCTGAGCAGGGCACTGGAAAGTGAAGCCAAACGTTGTTCGTTAGCCAGGTCCAGGCCGCTGGAGTTGACACGTTTTT
This sequence comes from Serratia sp. L9, assembly GCF_050632285.1. Taxonomy (NCBI): domain Bacteria; kingdom Pseudomonadati; phylum Pseudomonadota; class Gammaproteobacteria; order Enterobacterales; family Yersiniaceae; genus Serratia; species Serratia sp. L9. The sequence goes on from NZ_CP192591.1 coordinate 3,451,547, forward strand.
CACCGTACAGCTCGCGTGGCAATGGAATGCGAGGATGGGGCAAACCGATGCAGCCTTCGCTGGCGGCCATAGCCTCCACCGCGCTTACCGGGTCTGCTACCAGTTCGTCAAGCGGCAATGTGGCATCGGCGATACGGTTGACGAATGAGGTATTGGCACCGTTTTCCAGCAGGCGGCGTACCAGGTAGGCCAACAGGGTTTCGTGCGTTCCCACCGGCGCATAAATGCGGCAAGGGCGGTTCAGCTTGCCATCGGCCACTTTGCCGACCACCTGTTCGTACAGCGGTTCGCCCATGCCATGCAGGCACTGGAATTCGTACTGGCCAGGGTAGTAATTATTGCCCGCCAGATGATAGATGGCGCTCAGGGTGTGAGCATTATGGGTCGCAAACTGCGGGTAAATCAGATTCGGCACGGCCAGCAGCTTGCGGGCACAGGCCAGATAGGAAACGTCGGTGTACACTTTGCGGGTATAAACCGGGTAGCCTTCCAGGCCATCCATCTGGGCGCGCTTGATTTCGCTGTCCCAGTAAGCCCCTTTCACCAGGCGGATCATCAGACGGCGGCGGCTACGGCTGGCCATGTCGATCACTGCATCAATGGCAAACGGGCAACGCTTCTGGTATGCCTGAATAACGAAGCCGATGCCGTTCCAACCGGCCAGTTGCGGTTCGAAGCATAGCTTTTCCAGCAGATCGAGGGAGATCTCCAGACGATCGGCTTCTTCGGCATCGATGTTGATGCCGATATCATATTGGCGGGCCTGCAGCGTCAGCGACAGCAATCGTGGGTACAACTCTTCCATCACGCGATCATACTGTGCGCGGCTATAACGTGGATGCAGCGCAGAAAGTTTGATCGAGATACCTGGGCCTTCATAGATGCCCCGGCCATTGGAAGCTTTGCCGATGGCGTGGATCGCTTGCTGATAGGAAACCAGATACGCCTGGGCATCGGCTTCGGTCAGGGCAGCTTCGCCCAGCATGTCATAAGAGTAACGGAAGCCTTTATCTTCCAGCTTGCGTGCATTGGCCAGCGCTTCCGCGATGGTTTCACCGGTAACGAACTGTTCGCCCATCAGGCGCATCGCCATATCCACGCCTTTGCGGATCAGCGGCTCACCGCTTTTACCGATAATGCGGTTCAATGAGCGGGAAAGATTGGCTTCATTATGGGTAGAAACCAGCTTACCGGTAAACAGCAGGCCCCAGGTGGCGGCGTTAACAAACAGCGAAGGGCTGCGGCCAACGTGAGAATGCCAATTACCGTTGCTGATTTTGTCGCGGATTAATGCATCGCGCGTGGGTTTGTCTGGAATGCGCAGCAACGCTTCGGCCAGGCACATCAGTGCCACCCCTTCCTGAGAAGAGAGTGAGAACTCTTGCAGTAATCCCTGCACTATTCCGGCGCGGCCATTGGCGCTTTTCTGGTTACGCAGCTTTTCGGCAATACCATAGGCCAGTTTATGGGTGGATAGCGCCAGATCGGCTGGCAAGCGCGCTTGCTCAAGCAACATCGGTACCGCTTCGGTTTCCGGGCGGCGGTAGGCGGCGGTGATAGCCGCACGGGTGACGGACTGCGGCAGAATCTGTTCTGCAAATTCAAGGAAAGGCTGGTGGGACTCTTTGAGCGGTTGCGGCATAATGTCGTCCGCTTCGGCCTGGCTGGCAGCGAGCGTCGGGATCTCTGGCATATCAGAACCGCTCTCCAGGCGCTCCAGATAGTTGAAAATTGCCTGCTTGATTAGCCAGTGCGGAGTGCGGTCAATACGTTGTGCGGCGCTCTTAATACGATCGCGTGTCGCTTCATCGAGCTTAACGCCCATGGTGGTCGTGGCCATGCCAATCCAACTCCTGTGTTTGGAACCTATCCCATCAGGCACACAAAATAGGGCCAGATAAGCCTGCTGGGATAGGTTCATGGAAAGGTGATATCGAGAATGCAGACAATATCCAGCATGTTGCAACTTTGTGCAACCTTGTTAAATCAACATGTAATCGAACTGTGATTTCTATCGGTTTTTTAACATCAATATCAGTCAGGATTTTTAGCCGCTCACAGACCGGAAATAGGCGGTGAAAGATAATTCCCTGTATTAATCAAGGTTAAGAGGGAAGTGCAACTCGGTAGAGGCCTGATAAGTGCAACCTTGAAAGCGGTTAAATGTGACGCAGGGTAAACTTTGTGTAACTTTGTTGTTAAATGTCTTGTTGGTTGTTGGGGAGGTCATCTAGGATAGCCAGCGTTTATCTCCGTCGCCTTTCAAGTAGCAGCGTTGTTACCTGCACGCACTCACCCTTAAGTAAGCGCCAGGGGATGAGTGGGCTTGGCACCTGGCTGCAGTTTGACATAGATAGGGGATAGGGCATTACGGGCAGAAATTATCTTCACCCGCCTTCCATCGCAATGCGCTACGTTCCGGCGCTTTGGCGGGTGAAATACACCACATAAAAATACCCAATGATTTTCAAGAGCCAAGCTACTGCGCGGCAACCTGAAAGCGGAAGGGAATAAAGAATGGAGAGTTACATGACAATGAGCACACCAATGCTGGTGACCTTTCTGGTCTACATATTTGGGATGATACTGATAGGCTTGTTGGCCTACCGGGCGACCAACAACTTTGATGATTATATTCTGGGTGGCCGCAGCCTGGGCAGCGTGGTTACCGCGCTATCCGCAGGGGCTTCTGACATGAGCGGCTGGCTGCTGATGGGTTTGCCAGGGGCTATTTTCCTTTCCGGCATTTCGGAAAGCTGGATCGCTATCGGGCTGACAATCGGTGCCTACCTGAACTGGAAGCTGGTGGCGGGGCGGCTGCGTGTACATACTGAAGCTAACAATAACGCGTTGACATTACCGGACTATTTCACCGGTCGTTTTGAAGATAACAGCAAACTGCTGCGGGTGATTTCCGCCATTGTCATTCTGGTGTTTTTCACCATCTATTGTGCCTCCGGCATTGTTGCTGGCGCCCGTCTGTTTGAAAGCACTTTCGGTATGAGCTACGCCACTGCCTTGTGGGCAGGTGCTGCGGCCACCATCCTGTATACCTTTATCGGTGGTTTCCTGGCGGTGAGCTGGACCGATACCGTGCAGGCCAGCCTGATGATTTTCGCGCTGATCCTCACGCCGGTAATCGTTATTCTCGCGGTGGGCGGCATCGACACCTCGCTGCTGGTGATTGCCGCTAAAAACCCGGCGAATCTGGATATGATGAAAGGGCTGAATCTGGTGGCGATCCTGTCTCTGCTGGGTTGGGGCCTGGGTTACTTTGGTCAGCCGCATATTCTGGCGCGTTTTATGGCGGCAGACTCTCACCGCACCATCCGCAGCGCCCGTCGCATCAGCATGACCTGGATGATCCTCTGTCTGGCTGGCACGATCGCGGTGGGCTTCTTCGGCATCGCTTACTTTGCCAATAACCCGGAGCAGGCGGGTAATGTTTCGCAAAACGGCGAGCGGGTATTTATTGAACTGGCCATGCTGCTGTTCAACCCATGGATTGCCGGGATCCTGCTTTCTGCCATTTTGGCCGCGGTGATGAGTACCTTGAGCTGCCAACTGCTGGTGTGTTCAAGCGCTATCACCGAAGATTTGTATAAGGCTTTCTTGCGCAAAGGGGCCAGCCAACGTGAGCTGGTGTGGGTTGGCCGCGTTATGGTGCTGGTCGTTGCGCTGGTGGCGATAGCTCTGGCTGCCAACCCGGAAAACCGGGTACTTGGCCTGGTGAGTTATGCCTGGGCTGGTTTTGGTGCGGCATTTGGCCCGGTTGTGCTGATCTCTGTTATGTGGTCACGCATGACACGTAACGGCGCGCTGGCCGGTATGCTGGTTGGGGCGATCACCGTGATCGTCTGGAAACAGTACGCCTGGCTGGATCTGTATGAAATTATTCCTGGCTTCCTGTTTGGTTGCCTCGCCATCGTGGTAGTGAGCCTGATGGGCCGCCAACCTTCGGCGACCATGACAGAGCGTTTTGAACTGGCAGAAGCTGAGTTTAAAACGGTATAAATCCTGCTTAATCTCTCCCTGGCCTCCAGGGAGAGAATGTTCTCCTCATCAACTTTCCTCACCTCTCTGTAACAACTAGCGACATTTGATTAAGAAAAATCACATCTCCAGCTCTTGTTTTTCTTTTCGTTAGAATGATAATCACTATCGTTCTGGTTTACTTTTCTTTACATAGCTGCAGCCATCATCAGCTGCTGTGTCAGCAGCTCATTAAAAGCGTCTTATCAGGGGTTAATCATCTATGTTTGTTCCCTTCCTTATCATGTTCCGTGAGGGGCTGGAGGCTGCGTTGATCGTCAGTCTGATCGCCAGTTATCTGAAGCGGACCCAAAGGGGTCAATGGCTTGGCGTGGTGTGGATTGGGGTGTTCATCGCCGTCGCTCTGTGCCTGGCGCTGGGTATCTTCATCAATGAAACTACCGGTGAATTCCCTCAAAAACAGCAAGAGCTGTTCGAAGGACTGGTGGCAGTGGTGGCGGTTTGCATCCTGACTTACATGGTGTTCTGGATGCGCAAGGTTTCCAAGTCGGTCAAGGTTCATCTGGAAGGGGCGATTGATAACGCGCTTAACTCCGGCAAAAGCCAGGGTTGGGCATTGGTGGCGATGGTGTTTTTTGCCGTTGCCCGTGAAGGGTTGGAATCGGTATTTTTCCTGCTGGCTGCATTTCAGCAAGATGTCGGGATCGCGGCACCGATCGGCGCACTGCTCGGCCTGTCGTGCGCCATTGTGGTCGGTATGCTGATCTATTGGGGCGGCATCAGGCTGCATCTGGCCAAATTCTTCAAATGGACCAGCCTGTTTATTCTGTTTGTTGCCGCAGGCCTGGCTGCCGGGGCAATTCGTGCTTTCCATGAGGCCGGGCTATGGAATCATTTTCAGGACATTGCCTTCGATCTCAGCAATCATCTGTCGACTCACTCGCTGCTGGGTACCCTGCTGGAGGGGATATTCGGCTATCAGGAAGCGCCATCGGTCAGCGAAGTGGCGGTCTATTTCCTGTATCTGATCCCGGCGCTGATTTTCTTTTTCCTGCCTCAACGTGCGGAACCCGCAGTGGTTCCTGCGCAACGTAAAACTCATCACTAATTTAATAGGGGATCTGGTATGTCTATTCCGTTATTGCGCCGTAAGGCACTGCATGCAGCACTTTTGGCCGCCCCTGCGCTGGCGTTTAGCGCCAATGCATTGGCGGCAGAGGTTCCACAGGTGAAAGTGACCGTCAATGATAAGCAGTGCGAGCCAATGCAGTTGACCGTCCCTGCCGGCAAAACGCAGTTTGTGGTGCATAACACCAGTCAGAAAAACCTGGAGTGGGAAATCCTCAAAGGGGTAATGGTTGTAGAAGAGCGTGAAAATATCGCCCCTGGTTTCACCCAGAAAATGACGGCGAACCTAGAACCGGGCGAGTATGACATGACCTGCGGCCTGTTGAGCAACCCGAAGGGAAAACTGGTGGTTACAGCTGCGGCAGGCACAGCGACCAATGGCAAACCAGATGCCATGGATCTGGTTGGCCCCATCGCTGAATACAAAGTGTATGTGACCAAAGAGGTGGAAGGGCTGGTCAAGCAGACCAGACTGTTCACCGATGCAATCAAAGCCGGTGACGTAGCGCAGGCGCGCAAGCTCTATGCCCCGACTCGTCAACACTACGAGCGTATTGAGCCGATTGCCGAGCTGTTCTCGGATCTGGACGGCAGTATCGATGCCCGTGAAGATGATTATGAGAAAAAAGCCGAAGATCCGAACTTTACCGGTTTCCACCGTCTGGAGAAGGCGCTGTTTGCTGACAATACCACCAAAGACATGGGGCAATATGCCGACCGTCTTTACCACGACAGCCTGGAACTGCAAAAACGCATCAGCGAGTTGACTTTCCCACCGAGTAAAGTGGTTGGCGGTGCGGCCGGTCTGATTGAGGAAGTGGCCTCCAGCAAGATCAGCGGTGAGGAAGATCGTTATAGCCGTACCGACCTCTGGGACTTCCAGGCCAACGTAGACGGTGCGCAGAAGATTGTTAACCTGCTGCGTCCATTGCTGGAAAAAGCTAACCGGCCGCTGCTGGAAAAAATCGACGCCAATTTTAAAACCGTAGATACCGTTCTGGCGAAATACAAAACCCAGGAAGGTTATGAGTCCTATGAGAAACTGACCGATGCGGATCGCAATGCGATGAAAGGGCCAATCACAGCGCTGGCAGAAGATTTGTCACAGTTGCGTGGCGTGTTAGGTCTGGATTAAGGGCAAAGCACCATGAATCACAACATCGGCCCGGATAGCGGGCCGTTTCCTCAGGACGAGAAAGTTCCATCGACATCACGCCGTCGTTTATTGCAAGGGCTAGGCATGATGGGCGGTGCCTTGGCGCTGGGGAGCTCATCTCTGGCACGGTCAGCGGATAAAACTGAAGAGCCGCTGGCAACCGCACATGATGAACGTTGGCAGAAACAGCCATTCTATGGTCAGCATCAATCAGGGGTGTTGACTGCGCAGCAGGCGGCAATGATGCTGGTGGCATTCGACGTATTGGCTACCAACAAGCCGGATCTTGAGCGCTTGTTCCGGCTATTAACCAGCCGGATCGCTTTTCTCACCGAGGGAGGAAAGGCGCCAGAGGTCGACCCGAAGTTGCCACCCTTGGATTCAGGCATCATGGGGCCGGAAATTTACCCCGATAACCTGACCATCACCTTGTCCGTTGGGAGCTCACTGTTTGATGAGCGTTTTGGTTTACAGGCGCATAAGCCGTTGCGTCTGCAAAAAATGACGCGTTTCCCAAATGATGCTCTGGATGCTTCCCTGTGCCACGGTGACCTGCTGCTGCAAATCTGTGCCAATACCAATGAAACGGTGATCCACGCTTTACGCGATATCATCAAGCATTCGCCTGACTTGCTCAGCGTGCGCTGGAAGCGTGAAGGTTTTATCTCTGCCCATGCGGCACGTAGCAGGGGGAAAGAAACGCCGATCAATCTGTTGGGCTTTAAGGATGGCACCGCTAACCCGAAAACCAGTGATAAGCCGCTGATGGACCAGGTGGTGTGGGTTGGTGCTAATGCCGGGGAGCCCGCCTGGGCGGTTGGGGGAGTTATCAGGCCACGCGCATTATCCGCTTCCATGTCGAGTTTTGGGATCGCACGCCTTTGCAGGAACAACAGACCATCTTTGGGCGCGAAAAACATAGTGGTGCGCCGCTGGGGATGAAGCATGAGCACGACGAGCCAGATTATGCCAAAGATCCCGAGGGCAAACTGATCCCGATGGATGCGCATATCCGTCTGGCCAACCCGCGCACACCTCAGACGCAGAGCAGCCTGATGCTGCGCCGTGGTTACAGTTATTCGCTGGGTGTTTCCAACGCTGGCCAACTGGAGATGGGTTTGCTGTTTGTCTGTTATCAAGCCGATTTGGAACAGGGCTTCCTGGCGGTACAAAAACGATTGAATGGCGAAGCGCTGGAAGAATACGTCAAGCCAATTGGCGGGGGTATTTCTTTGTATTGCCTGGTGTTAAAGCCAATGGCGATTATTTCGCCAGCGGTTTGCTGCAGGCCTGAGGGGAAAGATTTGAATGGATTGAGCGTAGGCACAACGTGCGGCCTGCGCTTTTTGATTGGTCAGTTTTTAATCTGAAAACCAAAATGTCATGGAATGAAATTAAACATAATGCATTGATATTTATAGATAAATAAAGTTGTATAGAATGAGGTAAGCGGCGTGATATAGTGTTCTTGCGCAGTCTGAAAACAATAAATAATAAATTTATTTACATTTTAGTAACGCGACAAAGTTGAATGTCATTATACTGTAATCATCTGGCGGTAGTTTTCACACGGTGCACAGCTTGATGCTGTAAATATCACTGCGGGGATCGCTAATGGTAAAGTCCTTGGTTGGGCTACAAAGAACAAATAACATACTTCCCCTGATTTCTCGTTATAACGAGGGTTCTCTCTCCGACTCTCAATTTCTGACCGACTCCTGGCTCCACTTTCGCTCTAATCCGGCTCACACTATCCTCTTTTTCGCGCATACCGCGCTGCCCTGTGAAGAAACGCTGCGTTTGTCTGCGGGCGCGTATTCACGCCATTCATCAACATCGGAGGCTAAAAACCTAATACGTGTGTGAAACATAATCGCTCGGTATTTGATGCCGTTGCGGTAGGTGAAACAAACTGTAAGGTGCCACTATGGGAAGACAGAAAGCAGTGATCAAAGCACGTCGTGAAGCCAAACGCGTTATTCGTCGTGACGCACGTAGTCATCGCCAGCGTGAAGAAGAAAGCGTTACATCGCTGGTACAAATGGGTGGTGTTGAATCTATCGGAATGGCTCGTGACAGCCGGGATACTTCTACCATCGAGGCGAGAACCGAAGCTCAAGGTCATTACTTATCAGCCATAGAAAACAAGCAGTTGATATTTGCCACCGGTGAAGCTGGCTGTGGTAAAACATTTATCAGTACCGCCAAAGCGGCGGAAGCCCTGATACATAAAGAAGTGGATCGGATTATCGTTACTCGTCCGGTTCTGCAGGCGGATGAAGATCTCGGCTTTTTGCCGGGGGATATCTCTGAGAAATTCGCCCCTTATTTCCGGCCGGTGTATGACATTCTGTTGCGCCGTTTAGGATCGTCATTCTTGCAATACTGCCTGCGCCCGGAAATAGGCAAGGTAGAAATCGCGCCTTTCGCCTACATGCGCGGGCGTACCTTCGAAAACGCGGTGGTGATCCTGGACGAAGCCCAGAACGTGACGGCAAGCCAGATGAAGATGTTCCTGACCCGCCTGGGCGAGAATGTCACGGTCATCGTTAACGGGGATATTACCCAGTGCGATTTGCCACGCGGCGTGAAATCCGGCCTTAGCGATGCGCTGGAGCGCTTTGAAGAGGACGAGATGATCGGCATTATCCGCTTTGAAAAACAAGACTGCGTCCGCTCTGCCTTGTGCCAGCGCACGCTTAATGCTTACGATTAACCTGCCAGACTCTGCTAAAAGGCCACTTCGGTGGCCTTTTTAATGCCCCAGATGACAGGGCATATCATCAAAAACAAAGGGTTAAGTCACACTGTAGGCACCTGTAAGGGGTGTTGGTGCCCATTTTGAACGCAGGGGCTACGAAGCAGTGGGTACAAACCCGAACAAAGCACCTTTAACTGGCTTATCCTCACAATTTTTTAGCAGGCGCATACTGCTCGTCGGTGACCTGCTCCATCCAGTCAACAACTTTACCTTCTTTCGCCTCGGCAATGGCGATATGCGACATGGCAGTTTCAGGTGCAGCGCCATGCCAGTGCTTCACGCCGGCGGGTATCCATACAATGTCTCCAGGACGGATTTCTCGTACCGGAACTCCCCACTCCTGCACCAGGCCGAGGCCGGCAGTGACAATCAACGTCTGACCGAGCGGATGTGTATGCCAGGCAGTGCGAGCAGAAGGTTCAAACGTCACGGTCGCGCCGCCCACGCGTGCAGGATCTGTACCCTGAAAGGGGGAATCGATGCGCACAGTGCCAGTAAAATATTCTGACGGGCCTTTTACAGAGGGTGTTGTTCCACTTTGCATTACAGTAATCACAGGTGAGTTCTCCTTCGAATAAACAACTGAAACAGACAGCAGCAGGGACACAGCAACGATGGCAAGTCTTTTCATGCGGGCTCCGTTTTACAGTGCAGGGATTGGTGGAAGACAATTTTTCGTCCTGAGCTGTTACTAGTGTAAGCTCGGCTTGATTGGTTGATAAGATAGGCAAATCTGAATGTGTATGTGTGTGAGATGCAACAATGGCATATGAAAACCTGAACGATCTGCGGGCTTTCCAGGTCGTAGCGCGAGAAAAAACTTTACCCGTGCAGCCGCTCAGCTAGGTATGTCGCGCTCCGGGCTGAGTCATGCCATAACGGCACTGGAAGCGCGGTTGGGGGTCAGACTGCTGACGCGTACCACTCGCAGCGTTTCACTCACAGAAGCTGGGTTGCGCCTGTACAATACTCTGCACCCCATGTTAAGTGAGCTGGACAGTGAACTGGCTTCCCTGCGCGCCCTGAGCGATAAGCCAGCAGGCACTGTACGTATCACTGCGCATGATTACGCCATAGTATCCGTACTCTGGCCCCGGCTTCAGCCTTTGCTGAAACGTTATCCAGACATTCAGGTCGAACTGAGCGTTGACTATGCGCTTACCGATATTGTTGCGCAGCAGTTTGATGCCGGGGTCAGGGTAGGCAGTACCGTTGATAAGGACATGATAGCCGTAAGAATCGGCCCTGACTTTCACATGGCTGTGGTGTGTTCACCGGAATACCTGAGCGGGAAAAGTGTACCTGTAATACCTGGGGATTTGACGACACATCAGTGCATAAACCTGCGGCTTCCGACACTCGGCGGGCTTTATGCCTGGGATTTCGAAAAAGAAGGGAAAAAATTATCGGTACGTGTGCAGGGGCAAGCTATCTTTAACAACACCTATCTTATGTTGCAGGCAGCACTGGATGGCCTGGGATTTGCTTATATTCCTCTCGAGTTGGCGCAAACATATATTGCAATGGGAGAGCTCACTCCCGTTCTAAAAGATTGGTGGCCGCATTTTTCAGGATATCATCTTTACTACGCCAGTCGGCGCCAGATAGCCCCGGCGCTAGCTGAAGTTATTGCAGTGCTACGCTATCAGGAAAGATGACAAATGGCGTTTGGCATTTTCGAATATAACTGTTTGATTTCCCTCGTTGCCAACGGCCAGATTTAATCGTGTTCTAACATAGAGCACGATTAAATCTGAGCAAATACATATCAGGTCACCCGTTATCATTATTACCCAGACTGTATTTTTAAACCGGGCAACCAGCCGCTAACCTCCTTCATGTGCTCCTGCCGCGGCGTTGACTCGTTACGTACAGATATTTTGGCCGCATTCTCAATGCCACCCACTGATCCCAGGTTCTCTGGCTTGCCGCCCATCAGTGGATAGGGGATGCGGTGCGCGTCCATCAGCGAGTGGGTGTCTTTATTAACCTTGGGGGCTTTTTATTGTGCGCTGCCAAGCGCCCATCACACTAACCCCTTTGGCTGGCGGCGGTGGATTTCTGTTCTAACAAATACTGGATAAAGAGTAACCCCAACGCGATCGCTACCGGAACAAACACCATAAGGTTTAGCCAGAACCAACCCAGGGTATGCAACATCTGCCCAGACAACAGTGAGGCTAACGCGGTGGTGCCAAACACAAAGGTGTCATTCAGTGACTGAGTTTTTAGCCGCTCATTGTGGCGGTAGCAGGAAGTCAGCATCACGGTCGCACTGACAAAACCAAAGTTCCAGCCCACGCCTAACAGGATCAGCCCGCCCCAGAACCAGATCACTTGGTTACCGATCATGGAGACTGCGGCGGCGCAGGCGGTCAGCAATAGTCCAGTGACACAAACTTTACGCGCGCCGAATTTTGTCATCAGCCTGCCAGTGAAAAACCCTGGCGCGTACATTGCCAGAATATGCCACTGAATACCCAGCGCTGCGGTGGCAAGGCTGTGCCCGCTATGCATCATGGCCAATGGGGTTGCGGTCATCATAAATGTCATCAGGCCATAAGAGACCAGGCCTGCCACCGCGATGGAAATAAACCGGAATGAGCTGGCAATTTCTCTCAGGGAGCGGGGGGTGGACAGCGCGGTTTCATGCGGGGACAACTGTTCGGGAAGCAGCTGTTGCTGCAGGCTTAGCTGCGCCGTCATGCGCCGCATACGCCATAAAAACAGCAGTGCGATCAACGCGAGGGCGGATTGGCCAAGGAAACTTGCCGATAGCGGAACGGGTAACAAATCTTGCGTCCAAATAACCAGTTGTGGGCCGATTATTGCCGCTAGCAGCCCGCCCAGCATAATACGGGAAATCGCCATCGGTTGATCAGGCTTGGCGACATAATCTGTTATCGCAAAACGATAGCTTTGTACACAGGCCGCGTAGCAGCCAGCCAGCAGACAGCCCAAACAGAACAGGCCGAAAGAGCCGCTAATCACCCCCAATGTGGCTATCACTCCCCCAGCAATGCACTGATTGCGCCAAGGTTATAAGCGTTAACCCGCCCAAAACGGGCGATCAGCATCCCCAAGGGTAAAACAGACAATGCCAGGCCAATGTTATAAAGGCTGACTGGCAAAGTTGATAAGGTCTTATTGTTGCTCAACGCTTCGCCTACCAATCCACCGAGCGAGATGATAATCGGTGGCGAGGATGCCCCAATAGCCTGAAGGGCAAAAAGCAAATAGACATAGCGCCTGGTCTGCGCACGGTATGCCTCTTCCCCTGAAGTTATGCTTGCCAGATCCACAATGGGCACCCTTGGTGAGTTATTGCACTGAATTAATCAGGCGGTGTATCTACGCCGCCTGATTGGGTTATGGGAGTCAATAGTATCCCAGCAATTTCCACCAGGCGAGGCCGATGACAAAGATCAGAATGACATTGAAGGTCACAACACAGAAATTGATTTTATAGAAGCGTGGCCGCTCAAAATAACCCTGGGCAAAGTAAATTGGGCCTGGTCCACCGCCATATTCGGTATTTCCCCACATCAGGTTACTGAAGATACCAAAACAGATTGCCACCATCATTGGCGGCGCACCGGCGGCAATGGCCGTGGCGGCGAAGGGAGCATACAACGCGGCGACATGGCCAGATGCGGTGGCGAACAGGTAATGGACATAAATATACAGCACGCCAAGAATGACAAATGTCTGCATGGCACCAAAGCCGCTGATGGTTGTCTCCAGCTTGGTGGTCATCCAACTGATAAAGCCGAGGCTGGATAGGCCACCAGCAAGGCTGATGATCACGCTGAACCAGATAACCGTGTCCCAGGCGGCTTGATCCTTAAGCAGGTCTTTCCAACTGACGGCCTGAGTGGCAAACAGATAAGCGGCTAAGCCCAAGCCTACCGCCGTAGCGGATAAACCGGTCAATAAACTGGTTCCCCAGCCCAACAGCGCCAGTGCAAAACCCAGCGCGACCTTTTTTCAATGCTTGACATGGCACCCAGTTCATTCAGTGCCCGGCGTCCCATCTCTTTGGCTTCTGGGGTCTTTTTAAGCTCCGGGTTGAGCATTTTATAAACCAGCAATGGCATCAGGACAAAACACACCATCGCGGGCACCACTGCGGCAACGAACCAGCCACCCCAGGTAATTTCTACGCCCAATGAGTCTTTGGCGAGACTACCCACCAGCGGGTTTGCCGCCATTCCGGTCAGGAACATAGCACCGGTTATCGGGGTAAACTGAAAGCAGACCATAATCAAAAAATCACCGATTTTTTTGCCGCTTACGCCGGGGGAGGAGCCTAATACTTCATTGATGGAGCGTGCGATGGGAAAGATAATGCCACCCGATCTGGCGGTGACCGACGGCATGGCGGGGGCCATAATCAAATCGGAAACCCCGAGCGAGTAGGCGATCCCTAGGCTGCTACCGCCAAACATTGACAGCATTTTGTAGGCAATACGCTTACCCAAGCCTGATGTAACAAATCCCAGTGAAAGAATGTAAGCACAAAAGATTAACCATACCGTCCCACTGGCAAAGCCGGATAAGGCCTTGGCTTCGGTTAAGGTGCCGGTAAATATCGCCACACACAATGCGACCAGCATCACGGCACCAGAAGGTAAGGGCTGTGTCAGAATAGCGGCAATAGTCGCAGCAAAGATGGCAAACATCTGCCAGGCCTGCGGTGTCAATCCTTCAGGAACTGGGCAAATCCAAATAATTACACCAAGCAGTATAGGAATAAGGGTAGCGACAATCTTTTTATTTCGGTTAGAGGACTCGGCTGACATAATCATCTCCTTATTGAAATGATTGGTTTTTAGCCCTGTTGGGCTGAATATTTCACGGCCCGATCCACCATTTGTGGTGCCATGCCCAGATAATTGGCCGGATCGGTTAGTTGCTCAATCAATTGCGGTTTCAAACGGCTGGTGATACTCGGCATTGCATTCAGGACGTCGGCGAGGCGCCCCCGTTTTCATTGACAATGCGGCAGGCGTCGTAAACCACGTCATGGGCATCCTGGCGGCCAATATAGGGGCAAGCCCCATCATCACCGCCTCTGCAACGATCAACCCTTTGGTCATATCAAGATTTTTTGCCATTGCTGCTTCATCAACGATCAGACCGCCCAGCATAAATTTCGCCTGATTGAGCGCCCCTGCAGTGAGCACAAAGCTTTCTGGAATGGCTATCCACTCGGCATGCCACGGGCCTGTAGCCCGCTCCAGATCCTGCACCATCGCATCCAGCATCAACCCAGCCTGTTGGCGAACGCCTTTGGCACAGGCCAGCATCAGTTCGCTGGAGATAGGGTTGCGTTTTTGCGGCATAGTGCTGCTGGCACCCCGGCCTTTGACGAATGGCTCATAAAGCTCGCCATATTCGTTTGCTGCCATCAACATCACATCAAAGGCGATTTTGCCCAGCGATCCGGTAATTAGCCCTAATAGGTTAACCGCTTCGGCAAAACCATCTCGTGCCACATGCCAGGTAGTGATGGGGGTACCCAGGCCGAGTTCTTTCATCATTGCCTGCTGTACATCCAGACCCTTTTCGCCCAGAGAGGCTAGCGTACCGGCAGCTCCGGCAAATTGACCCACTAATACGCGTGGGCGGGCCTGCGCCAGACGTTCGGCGTGGCGATCAAACATATTGAGCCAAATGGCCGCTTTATAACCGAAAGTTACCGGCAGGGCTTGTTGCAGATGGGTGCGTCCTGCCATGGGGGTATCGCGGTAGCGTTGTGCCATGTCGGCAAGAATTTTACGGAGTTGGGCAATGTCGGTTTCGATCAGATCAAATGCATCGCGGATTTGCAGCACGACGGCGGTATCCATGATGTCCTGGGTGGTTGCCCCCCAATGGACATATCCGCCAGAGTTACCTGCCTGCTTCGATATCTGATGCACCAACGGCAAAATGGGATAACCCACAATCTCGGTTTCATGGCGTAGCAGCTCAAAATCGAGCGTATCCGCATTGCAGGAAGTGGCAATTTCAACTGCCGCTTCCTGCGGGATCACACCGCAGAAGGCTTCGGCTTTCGCCAAGGCGATCTCCACCTCAACGTACTTGCGAACCAACTCGCGATCATCAAAAATAGAACGCATTTCCGGGGTTCCGAAGGAATCACGAAACAGAATAGAATCAAGAACATTAGAAGCCATAATGCCTCCCTCAATGGAAGAATGGTGGTAAGGTAAGAACGGTCCCATATGCAATGTGTCGTCATTTTGTAAAACAGCTCGTCGGGTGGGGATCACAGGCCTGTTTGCTGTTGCTGTTCAGATAAGCTTAAATGTCCGTACATTCTCATATGTCCGGACAATGTATAATGTCCGTACATTTAATCAAGGTATTTTGCTTTGGTTTTGTGATAGGGATCAGGAAATTTTTGCCGGGAGCATTGGGCAGGTCGCTATGAAAGAATCTCTTTATAAACGTATCGCACGCGAACTCGTCGAAAGCATGGCGACGGGTAAATACCCGGTAGGCGCACTATTACCCCCTGAAATGGACCTGTGCGAGCAGTTTCAGGTCAGCCGCCATACCATTCGCGAAGCGCTGCGTGATATCACTGAACAGGGGCTGATTGTCAGGCGCAAGGGGATTGGCACCATTGTGGCGGAGAAAAAGCCCGAAAGTGCGCTGAATCATCCTATGGCCTATCTGGAGGATTTGTTTGTTCTCGCTAAAAATAACCTGCGGGTGGTAAAAAAATTGATGAAGTGGTGGTTGATCACGAACTGGCTCAGATAATCGGCTGCGCACCGGGTTCCCGCTGGCTGCATATTGCCAGTATCCGCGAAGACAGCGAAAAGAAAGATGCCCCTATCTGCTGGACAGACAGTTACACCAGCCCAATCTATGACAAGATACGTCGTCTGGTGCGTAGCGATCCTTACGCATTGATCAGCGTGCTGATTGAAGCTCATTACGGGGTAAAGAGTGAAGAGGTGCGGCAGACCATCACTGCCGTGGGTGTGCCACCCAAAATCGCCAAAATACTGGGTGTTGAACCCGGTTCGCCAGCGCTGAAAATTGTGCGTCGCTATGTTGATCGTAACGGTGAGACATTCGAAACGACAATCTCTATCCATCCCGCTGACAGATATGCTTGCTCGATTGTTCTCAGGCCTCAGTCTTAAAGCGATGGATCTTAATCGTATGGCGGTGTGATGTTTGGCGGGGTCACCCCCTGGTCCGCATTACTCCGCTTTGGGTGCTAAAAACAAAACTTCAATTCCGCCCCTTCCATTCCTGGATTTCATTCCCGTTTAAGCCAGGTATAAATTTTTGTGCCTTATTTAATGGAAATTTCACACGCATAAACTTAACTATGGGTGTCCTCCAGCTGTTGAAACTGACTTTGACGGCAATATCTGGGTTGTGTGGTGTTACGCGCAATACGCAATAATTGTTGGGTTCCTGGGCGCTGAATTAATTATGAAATATATCGTATTGTTTTTATTCATTTTATGCGTTATTTACGTTCATTATCGTGGTCGTGTGCGCTATCCCTTCTGGCGGCAACTTTCTGATCATTCCACCTTTACCGCACCGATTAACGTTTTTATGTATCTGTTCTCCCGAGTTGCCACAACGCCTTATCTGAAGCCAGAGCAATTCCCCGAGCTGATAACGCTGCGCGATAACTGGCAGGCTATTCGGGAAGAGGGCAGAAAGCTGATGGAAATCCAGCAAATCAAGGCGTCGGATAAATTTAATGATGCCGGATTCAACTCATTCTTCAAAACCGGTTGGAAGCGTTTTTATCTGAAGTGGTACGAAGATAGCCACCCTTCGGCGATGGCACTTTGCCCACATACGACGGCATTGCTGCGTGAGTTGCCTTCGGTGAAGGCGGCGATGTTTGCCGAGTTGCCCGATGGCAGCCGCCTGCCGCGTCACCGTGACCCTTATGCGGGCTCTCTGCGCTACCATTTGGGGCTGATGACGCCTAACGACGATCGCTGCTTTATCGAAGTCGATGGCGAGCGTTACAGTTGGCGGGATGGTGAAGGGGTGATGTTCGATGAAACCTATTTGCATTATGCCGAGAACCAGAGTGGGCAAAACCGTCTGATCCTGTTTTGCGATATCGAACGCCCAATGCGTTACCGCTGGGCACAAACGGTAAACCATTGGTTAGGCCGTCACCTGATGAGCGCGGCTACCGCACCGAATGAAGAGGGCGATCGTACCGGCGGGGTTAATCGGCTGTTTAAATATATCTACTCTATCCGCAAGGTTGGCAAACGGCTGAAGGGGTGGAACAAGACGGGCTACTACATCATCAAGTGGATACTGTTTGGGGGTCTCGCGGCATTGATTTTCTTTTCGCTATAAATTGAACGGGGTGCCCACTGAGCAGCACCCCGTTTTACTAACCACTTTGACCGGATCAGGCAAAAATCGTCATCATATAAGCCGCAAATAATGCCAGGTGAGCCGTGCCATTCAGCACATTGGTTCTGCCGGTAGAGAAGGAGATATGGCACAGTACCATTACCGTCAGCATCACAACCATATGCGGAGCCTGCAGGCCGAAGATCAGCGTCTGGCCGGTTAGGGTGGCGATAATCGTTACCGCCGGCACCGTAAGCGAAATGGTCGCCAGCACAGAACCGAAGAAAAGGTTCATGGCACGCTGCACCTGGTTGTTCAACACGGCCCGCAGTGCACCCAGCCCTTCAGGGGACAAGATCAGTAACGCGACCAGGAAACCGGTGAACTGTGAGGGAGCGTTCAGTTTGGTGAGCAAGCCTTCAAGCGGATTGGCGTTGAACTTGGTCACAGCGATAACCGCGACCAGATGGACGATCAGCCAGGCGGCGTGCCACAGGTTGCTGTGGGAAGACGGTTTGCCATGATGTGGATCGCCATCGTCATCTTCGTGCTCATACACAAACAGGCTTTGGTGCGTTTTGGTCTGGATCAGCAGGAATACGCCATACATCGCCGCTGATATGGCCGCCACCAGCAATGATTGTGCAACGCTAAAGTTGCCACCCGGCAACGCACTTGGCAGTACCAGGACGATCACCGCCAGCGGCAGAATCGCCATCAGGTATTGTTTGATACCACCGAGGTTGACAAATTGCGTGGCAAATTTACGCCCACCTAACAGCAAGGCAAAACCGACCAGACCGGCGGTAACAATCATGATGACCGAGTAGAGCGTATCGCGCATCAGGGCGGGGGCGGCGTCGCCGGTGGCCATCAATGCCGAGATCAGGCTCACTTCCAGTATCACCACTGACAGGCTGAGGATCAAAGAACCATAGGGTTCACCCAACCGGTGGGCCAGTACATCTGCGTGGCGTACTACGCTGAAGGCACTGCTGAGAATACCCACCAGGGCAATAATGTTGATGACCACAATCAGTGAGAAACTGCTGGTGCCACCCCACAGGTTAAGAACAACCAGTGCCGCAATGGGCAAAATAAGGGAATATTCTGTATGGCGGGATTTGGATTTGCCAGGATCGTTGTGCGACTTCATTGCGGTATATCTCCTTCTAAAACTGCTTAGCCCGTCATCGCTGCTTCTCTGGTAAAGAGGTTTAGCGTATCCAGAAAGTTGTTAATAATAATAGGATACACTCTGCGTGTAGCGCCGAGTAATGATGTGATGTTGTTAACCCGAGAAAGCTATGCTTCCAATATGTGATAAGCGTAACAAAAAAACCGCAGTTTATGCGGTTTTATTTACTTACTTTTACGTAATAAAGCGCTGCTTCTGCGTTAAGTTGCCATAAAACCGATTAAACCGAGGTTTTTCACGATAAATAAGGCAGATAATCATACTCAAGAATCAATGTTATCCATGATCTCGTGCCGTTTTTGGTGATAACCTTCCTCATTTAACCCCTCCCGCCAGTAAGGCACAGCATAAAGCTGATTACGATCGCATTGCAGCTCCCGGCGCAGGTAACGCCGCAGCTCAACCACCAGGCGATCTTCACCCGCGACCCAGAAATGAGTGCCGCTTTGGGGCAATGGCAGCGAGCAGAATTGCGTCATCAGTTCTGCCGTTTTTACGGTACCGCCAATAATCCAGCTTAGTTCAAAACCAGCCGGTTTTTGCAAGTCAATCACGTCTGCCGGGGTATCGACACGGATAAACGCATGGCCTTCGCTACGTGCAGGCAAGTTTTCCAGCAGGGCAGCAATCGCCGGTAGTGAAGAAGGGTCGCCGGCCAGACAATAAAAATCTGCCTCCGGCAACATTGGCTTGGGGCCACCTGGGTTGCTGATGCCAATTTTATCGCCCGGTTTAGCCTGGCGGGCGAAATTCACCGCTGGGCCGCTGTGGTCATGCAGCGCAAACTCAATATCAATTTCTGCCCGATGAGGCCGGACGGCTCGGATGGAGTAGGTGCGGACTATCGGGCGCACGGCGTCGGCGTCCCATATCGGGCCATTTTCACCAAGCGTAGGCAGGTTTGGCTGTGACTGACCTTCGCGTGGCAGGAATACCTTTATATGAGCGGCGGCGGCTTCTGCCGGGTAATAGCTTAGATCCGGTGCGCTGAAGGTGATGCAGCGCAGATGCGGTGTGATGTCGCGCAGGCGGGTAACTTCTATCAAATAAGGGGCACGGCTACGTGGGTTTTCGCTGGTCACTGGATTCTCCTTTATCATTCTGCGGCCAGTATATCATGCCATCTGATAATGAGAATTGTTTGATATTTGAGGTGGGGGGCCCTCTCTCCTAAACTGACTACTCCAGTCAATTATGGAGAACGGCCATGCCTTATCAGACTAAAAGTGCTTTACCAGACAATGTGAAGAACGTGCTGCCGGAACATGCGCAAGAGATTTATAAAGAAGCCTTTAACAGTGCCTGGCAACAATATAAAGACCAGGAAGAGCGGCGGGGTGATGACACGCGCGAGGAAACGGCACACAAGGTAGCCTGGGCGGCAGTCAAACAGAGTTATCGCAAGGGGGATGATGAACGCTGGCACAAAAAGTGACATTTGTCCGGCCAGGGAAAGGCCGGGAATATTTCTTGGGGGTTAAAAAACCGCTCTCTGTTAACAAAACAAATGCGCAGGGTAAAAATTTACGCTCTTTAATATTATTGCTTCTGAGTATAAATATTTTTTCACAATAATTACCGGTGGAAACTTGCTTGCTGCATAAGAAACGAATATGGTTATTTATAACGAGGTGGAAAATTGAATTAATAAATTTTTATATCCTATGAATTTCAAGTTGCAGCTAGACGCCCAGCTCACTTATCCCCAGGCGCTGACTTAAGTCACTGGGGGTGTTAGTGCAGGTAACAACGCTGCAGTTTGAAAGACGACGGGTATATACCCAACAATAAAATTGCAAAGACACAGTGGCGCAGGGTTTAGGGCAATCCTATTCCCGGGAGGTTGTATTAGGTGTTAACTCGAGATTTTCTACAAAAGGCAGATTGCAAAACAGCATTCGGCACTATTGAGGAGTCGCTGTTGCTGACACCAGAACAGCGCTCGGCATCCTTGGCCTGTACCTTATCCCGTCGTCCAGACAACAGCCCTGTATGGATTTTTGGCTATGGTTCCCTGATGTGGAACCCGGTATTTGAATCTGATGAAGTGTGTCCGGCGACGCTGCAAGGCTGGCACCGGGCATTTTGCCTGCGACTAACCGCCGGGCGGGGAACCGCGCATCAACCAGGGCGGATGCTGGCCCTGCAGGAAGGGGGCAAACCACCGGCCTGGCTTTCCGCCTGCCGGAGGAAAAGTTGCATGAGGAACTGGAACTGCTGTGGAAGCGCGAGATGATCACCGGCTGTTATCTGCCCGTCTGGTGTGATTTGACGCTGGATAATGGCAAGGTGGTAACGGCTCTGGTATTTGTTATGAACCCGCAGCATCCGTTGTTTGAGGCCGACACCAGTCATCAGGTTATTGCTCCTTTGATTGCGGCCGCCAGCGGCCCTTTAGGCACCAATGCCCAGTATTTATTTGCGTTGGATAACGAACTGAAAAACCACGGCATGAAAGATGACTGCATCGGCGATCTGGTCAGCTATGTGCGCCAGTGGTTACAGCAAAACACCTCGGGGCCGATTGGCGGCGAGGCTCTGGTCCAGCCGGTTAATCGGTTCTTGAGAGATGAAGCGTGGCGCACCTGGTTGCGCCACCGGCATTTTGATATATATCTAATCCCTATAATTAATAACTTTTACTGCATAGTTATTTTAACCTTAAAGAGTTAGTGGTTATCTATCTGGTTAATTTAAAAGTTATTTATAATCCCATTAAACCACTGGCGCTAATTCAATCGATAAAAAATGCACTTAGCATTAAAAGCTATAAGTAAATCCTATTTCTTATTTGTTTCACCTGCGCAGACTCCGTATCAATATTGTTAACAATATTGGGTGAGAGAAGGGATGGAATGAACTTTCAGCAATTAAAAATTATTCGTGAGTCGGCACGTTGCAACTACAATCTGACTGACGTGGCTAATGCTTTATTTACCTCACAATCTGGGGTCAGTCGTCATATTCGTGACCTGGAAGAGGAACTGGGTATTGAGATATTTATCCGTCGTGGCAAGCGCCTATTAGGCATGACCGAACCGGGTAAAGAGCTGCTGGTAGTGGCCGAACGTATCCTCAATGATGCCAATAATATTCGCCGTCTGGCCGATGTATTTAGCAACAAAGATGCGGGCCAACTGCATATCGCCACAACCCATACGCAAGCGCGCTACAGCTTGCCTGGGGTGATCAAGGAGTTCCGGGCTTTATTCCCCGCTGTGCGCGTGGTACTTAATCAGGGCAGCCCGGAAGAGATTGCCGCAATGCTGGCATCGGGGGAGGCGGATATAGGTATCGCCAGTGAACGTTTGATGAGTGAGGATTCACTGGCGGTTTTCCCTTATTTCCGTTGGCACCACGCCGTGCTGGTGCCCGAAGGGCACGAGTTGACGCGTCAACCTGCCCTGACGCTGGAGATGCTCAGTGCTCAGCCGTTAATTACCTACCGCCAGGGGATCACTGGCCGCCCACGGCTTGATGCCACGTTCAGAGCCGCCGGGTTAGCGCCGGATATTGTTTTGAGTGCCCAGGATTCTGATGTGATAAAAACCTACGTGGAGCTGGGGCTAGGTGTGGGCATTCTGGCGGATATGTCTTTTGAAAAAGAGCGCGATCGGGGGTTGGTCTGCCTCAATGCCGAACATCTGTTTGAGTCTAATACCGTCTGGTTAGGCTTGAAACGCAGCCAGTTACAACGTAACTATACCTGGCGGTTTATCCAGCTATGCAATCCCACCTTGTCACTGACGGAGATCAAAGAGAAAGTGTTCTCGGCTCAGTTGGAACCGATAATCGATTATCAGATTTGATCTTACAGGTTTATCCGATGGTTTCCCGTTGCAGATCGCTTAGGCTTCTTATTAACGTTACACTCTAGCGTGTGATGTTGGTTTTATCTGTAACCAGCGTGGTGGCAGTTAAAAATGATGAGTTTGCCTTAAGGCAGAGAACATGATGGGCCAAACGGGCAAATGATAACGGTTAGCCAGAAAACAGTTTCCTTCTTCTTACATAGCGCATGCTGCCTTGGGTTGCTTGTATTGCCGGCAATGGCATTGAGTGCCGAGACCGAGACGCAGCCGCCTGAAGAGAGCGTTGCGCAAGCGCAGGAACCGCCAAAGCAAGAATTACCGGATCTGGGCAGCGGCGGGGTAAACGACGCCGAGCGGGAAAAAGAGTGGGCCACGATGGCTAAAAAACTGGGGGAGCGCAATCTCAACCAGGTCACCAGCGAACAGGCGCGTGCCGGTACAGAAAATTATCTGATAAATCAGGCAAGCTCTGCTGTGCAGCAACAAACAGAAGAACTGCTTTCACCCTTGGGCACGGCTAAACTGGGGCTGGTTGTTTCAAACCAAGGGGATTTTACCGGCAGTAGCGGCCAGCTGTTCAGCCCGCTGTATGATTTCGACGGCCTGTTGACCTACAGCCAACTGGGTTTCCTGCAAAAATCCGGCGGTTCGCAAGGTAACTTCGGCCTGGGACAGCGTTGGGTGACGGGGGATTGGCTACTGGGTTACAACTCGGTGCTAGACAGTGATTTCCAGAATCAACGTAACCGTGCCAGCGTCGGGGCCGAAGCCTGGGGCAACTATCTGCGCCTGTCGGCCAATTATTACTACCCTTTATCTGCCTTGTCGCAACAGGCGAATGACGCCGTGTTCCTCAGCCGCCCGGCGCGGGGTTACGACATCACCACTCAGGGATACCTGCCTTTTTATCACCAGCTTGGCGCTTCACTCAGTTTTGAACAATACCAGGGCGAGAGTGTCGATCTGTTCGGCACGGGTAACAAGCAGAAAGATCCCCGGGCGATGCAGCTAGGGGTCAACTATACGCCAGTGCCTTTGGTTACGGTAAAAGCGCAACACAAGCTGGATCAGGAGGGGCAAAGCCAGGATACCGTCGAGCTGGCGCTGAGTTACCGCCTTGGTGTGCCGTTGGTTAAACAGGTTTCGCCGCAATATGTTGCCCAGGCAAAATCCTTGCGGGGTAGCCGTTACGATAGCATCGAGCGGAACAACGTGCCGGTACTGGAATTCCGCCAGCAGAAAACGTTGCAGGTCTTCCTGGCGACGCCGCCATGGAGCCTGAATGAGGGGAAACGCTGCCGCTGGTGCTGGAGATCAAGGCGGCTAACAAGATCGTTGCCGTCAGTTGGCAGGGCGATACGCAGGCGCTGAGTTTGGTACCGCCGCAAGGCGGTGATGAAACCCAGGGTTGGAGCCTGATTGTGCCTTCTTGGGATGATACTCCGGGGGCCAGCAACCAGTACCAACTCTCCGCCATCCTTGAGGATGAAAAACAGCAGAAAGTGACGTCCAACTGGATCACTTTACAGGTAACCGCGCCATTGAGTTCGACGTCAGGAGACGATCCTGAGTTGCCGCCGGTTCAAATTCTGCAGCCACCGCCGATCCCGGCAGACACCGGGCCGTTAAATTCATCGGGAAATTAATCTTTTTTATTGCCTTGTAACACCCATACGGCGGCTTCAACGCGGGATTTCAGCTTCATCTTTTTCAGCAGGTGCTTGACGTGCACCTTGACGGTACTTTCGGTAATCATCAGCTTGCGGGCGATCAGCTTGTTCGGTAACCCTTGGGCAATCAATTTCAGGATGTCACGCTCACGGGGCGTCAACAGCTGAATATCCCGTTCTGCTGCCGGGCGGTTTTCCCGCAGGCTGGCTGCCAGTATTGGCGTTAGCGTTTCACTCAGCACCATTTGCCCGGCAGCGGCCTGATGCAGTGCCTTAAGCAACTCTTCCGGCTCCATATCTTTCAATAGATAACCATCGGCACCACGCTTTAATGCGCTCACCACATCGTCTTCGTGGTTAGAGACGCTGAACACCACCACGCGGCCAGAAAGGGACGTTTGGCGCAGGCGATCCAGCGTCTCCAGCCCGTTCATGCCCGGCATGTTCAGATCCAGCAGGATCAGGTCGGGATCGTGGTGAGCGGCCAGTTCCACGCCTTGCTCACCATTGCTGGCTTCGGCAATCACTTGCAGGCGTGAATCCATGCTGATCAACTGTTTGACGCCGTTACGCAGCATGGGATGATCGTCAATCAGGAGTATGGTGGCAGCTTCTTCAATCGTCATGAGGTTTCCTTTAGTCGATGGCAGGGTTATCTGGGCGGAACGTCACCCTAACTACGGTGCCGCCGCCTTCGCGTGGCGTGATTTCGCAGTGACCATGCAGGCTTTTGGCACGATCGCGCATGATAATCAGGCCATAGTGATCAGGCATTTCACTGCTATCCGGCAGACCGCGCCCGTTATCACTGACGCTCAGGCTGACTTCACCTTGTTGGTTAACCACCCGGATACAGACCTGGCTGGCCTGCGCATGTTTATAGATATTGCTTAACGCCTCGCGAGCTATCTGCAAAAGATGGATTGCCTGGTAGGCGGGTACGGTGCGCGGCGCCAGTTGATAATCCAATTTTATGGTCATCTCCAGCCGCTGGTTGAATTCCTGTACCGTCGATTGCAATGCCGCCAGCAGGCCAGGCTCTGTCAAGCGCAGGCGGAAAGTGGTCAACAGTTCGCGCAGTTGGCGATAGGCCGTATTGAGTTCATCACGCATCTGCTTTACCAATGACTGGCTGGCAGGAGTCAGTTCTGCCCCTTGCATCTGCAGGCAACTGGCCTGCATTTTAAGGCATGAAAGGGATTGGGCGATGGAATCGTGCAGTTCGCGAGCAATGGCAGCCCGCTCCTCCATCAGCATCAGCTGTTGCTGGTGGTCTACCTGCCTTTCTATCGCCAGCACGCTGGTCAACTGTTCTACCAGGGTATTAACCAGTTGACGGTGCTCGTCACTTAACGCCTGTTCCGGCGCATGCTGGGCGACAATCACGCCGTAATTGCCAAGCTTGTCGCTCAGGCTCCAACTGAGTGAAGGGTGATCCTGATTTGGTGTTTGCTGCTGGTTCAGGCAGGCGCTGCAGACCAGGTTATGACAATATTCGGGTCTCAGCGGTTGATTGCCGCTTAACTGCTGGAATTGTTCCTGGCTGTTGTTCTCATACAGCCGGACCTGGAGGCTGTGTAACGGCGTCAGAAGCTGCAACTGATTAAGGATCGGTGTCAGACGGCTGCAGATGGGTTCGCTGGTATGCAGTTGGCGACTGGTGCGGTACAGAAAACTCAGTACCTGATTTTTCTGTTGCAGATCGGCGGTTTTCTCTGCGACACGCTGCTCCAGGCTGAGGTAGGTGGCGGAAAGCTCATCGGACATGGTATTCAACGCGCCGCCCAGAGAAGACATTTCATCCTGATGCCCGCGCTGCGCAAAACGCGTACTGAAATCGCCACGCCCTACGGCCAGGGCCATGGCCACCAACTGGCGCCACGGGTGCAGCAAACGGCGGCGTAGATAGCAGATGGTGCCCAAGAGCAGCAGCAGCGTCAGGGCGATAAACCCCCTGAACCACCGTGACCATCAATAAACGCCGTTCGGTACGGTGATCGATGTCAGAAACCAGTTTATCCAACAGACCGACAAAGTAAGCGACCTGAGGGGCCGCATCTGCAGGGCGTTGGGCCTGGCGCAGTTGCGGTTGCAACTGGTTGAGCCAATAGCTGCGTAATACCAGAAACTGCGAAGTCAGCCCTTCCCGTTCCAGCGCGCGTTGCAGGTCATCACTGGTTTCATCCTGATCCAGCCCTTGCATCAGGGTTTTACTGTGGGTATCTAGCGGAACCTGGGAAAGTAGCCGATAGCTTTGCATCCGTAGTGAGCCCGCCTTGTTGATGGCATGGGCATTGCCCTGAATACTTTGTGACATCCAGGCAGAAATACTCATACCGGCGATGCCAAGTACCCCCAGCAGAAGCATCAGCAGGGAAACCTGGTTAACGATGGAAAGCGGAGCCAGCAAGCGCTTCATAAAACTCGTATCCCCGATATGGCGAGAGGTCAGCAGGCAACCAGAGAGGGTTGCAGCGGGTAAAATTGCCGCTTGGGCGCTATTTTTCATCATCCTATGGCATAACCCCATACCCCTAACGAAGTACCCCTTAGTTTCCGCCATTACAGCCAATCGCTGAACCTTGTCGAACAACCCGACACAATGCATTGAATATTAACCGATTGATTAAGCTTCCTCTGCTACTCACTAAGGGATGAGAGGGTTTTTCCCACGCTGGGCTACCTGCTGCCGCGTTGATTTACATCAACTTTACCGCTTAAGGGGATCATCTAGGGTGTGCGGAGTTATCACTGTATTCCTGAGGTTTTTATGTCGCAATCTGCAACGCCAATATCACAAAAGACCGGCGCGGTTATTCAGGACTGGCAACCTGAGAATACCGAATTCTGGCAGCAACGGGGGCATCGTATCGCCCGCCGTAATCTGTGGATCTCTATTCCCTGTCTGTTACTCGCTTTCTGCGTCTGGATGTTGTTCAGCGCCGTGGCGGTCAATCTGAATAAGGTGGGTTTTAATTTCACTACCGACCAGTTGTTCCTGCTGACTGCATTACCTTCCGTTTCCGGTGCTATTCTGCGCGTGCCTTACTCCTTTGTGATCCCAATGTTCGGTGGCCGTCGCTGGACGGCAATCAGTACCTGCTTCCTGCTGGTACCCTGCCTGTGGTTAGGTTATGCGGTGCAGGACCCGTCAACCTCGTTTAATGTTTTTATCATCATTGCGCTGCTGTGTGGCTTTGCCGGGGCCAATTTTGCCTCCAGCATGGCGAACATCAGCTTCTTCTTCCCGAAAGCAAAACAGGGCGGGGCGTTGGGGCTGAACGGTGGCCTGGGTAATCTGGGTGTCAGCGTTATGCAACTGGTGGCACCATTGGCGATTGCCTTTGCCATGTTTGGCTTCTTCGGCGGTACTGGTCATGTGCAGCCAGATGGCAGCCAGCTGTGGCTGGAAAACGCCGCCTGGGTCTGGGTGCCTTTCCTGCTGGTAGCTACGCTGGCTGCCTGGTTTGGTATGAACGATCTGGCCGCATCCAAAGCTTCGTTGCGCCAACAACTGCCGGTACTCAAACGGGGCCATCTATGGGTGTTGAGCCTGCTGTACCTGGCAACCTTCGGTTCATTTATCGGTTTTTCTGCCGGTTTCGCCATGCTGTCAAAAACCCAGTTCCCGGACGTGGTGATTTTACATTACGCTTTCTTCGGGCCGTTCCTCGGGGCACTGGCTCGTCCGGTTGGGGGGCGCTTTCCGATCGTTTTGGTGGCATCCGCGTGACCTTGCTGAACTTTATCGTAATGGCCATCTTTGCCGCATTACTGTTCCTGACGTTACCCGGCAGCGATCACTCTGGCTCGTTTATTGCCTTCTACAGTGTGTTTATGGTGCTGTTCCTCACTGCTGGGTTGGGAAGTGGTTCGACCTTTCAGATGATCGCCGTGATATTTCGTAAAATAACGGTGGAAAGAGTCAAAGCCGAAGGCGGAAGCGATGAACTGGCGCAACGCGAAGCGGTTACGGATTCGGCTGCAGCATTGGGCTTTATCTCGGCAATAGGTGCGGCGGGAGGTTTCTTTATCCCCAAAGCATTTGGTACCTCGTTGGCATTAACCGGTTCACCCGCCGGTGCAATGAAAATCTTCCTGGTGTTCTATATCGTATGTATTGTGGTGACCTGGGGAGTTTACGGTCGTAAAAACGTTTCACGCTAGGTTAATCTGGCACTCTTGTTGGCGGAGAGTGCCTCCTTTCAGCATATTAACCCATCTTATGTCTCTATTATTCCTACCTGATATTTAATAGACAAAAGATTAGAATTATCCTGCCTTCGATTTTTAATCCACTCAAGTATAACTTTTTTGCCATTTCCCTATTTTGGATTTTTGAATTTTACGCGTAGTTCTCCCTGAGGATTTCTGGGTAATTAAATGAGATAAATCTGTATTATGGGATTGGCTGCAAATTTCTCTATAGGCAATAGGATTTAGCGGAAAACAGATTTAGATGAGTGGATTTTATAATTTCACCTGAAGGTGAAAAGTGAAATAAATCAATATTTTTTCTTTTATATCAAAATCTTATGACGATAATTGGTCGGTTTTATTTGGCCGGATTTAAAGGGTTTCTATTTTTATTATGGAAAATACTTAGTGTCGAGCAGTCAAAAAACAAACAAAGTAAAAGATGAAATTGATATTTTTAAAGAAAGCAAAATCTAAATTAATTACTATTGCTGGAGTTTATGTTTAATACCTTGAACATTCTTTCATATTTCTATACAAAGAGGGCTGGATGGGCTTGTATCATAAAGGAATTGAAAGGTGAGTGTTGAAAGAGGAATACGGATCAGGAACCTGGATGTCCTGATACCTTCCAGGAAAAAATCTCGACTGCGTTGGAAGGAGTATCAGGTCCTTTCATTGCTTGTTGCCAGATCGCCTGAGCTGGTGAGTCGTTCAGAAATTATAGAAAATATTTGGAAAGGGACTTATTGCTCGGATTCCACGATCAATCAGACTATTAAATCTATTCGCCAAAAAATTGGTGATGCCGAACATACGCTTATTAGAACAATTCCTCGCCTAGGTTATAAGATAGAGAACAAAGATTTTTTTCACTTTATTGCTGAAGAGGATGAGTTTATTCCTGATGAAGCATTATTAAGCATCGATACCTTTCAAGATAATATTCAAGAGGAATTATCTGAAAAAGAAAGTGAGGGTAATAACGATGAAGCCTATGTTGACAGCAATACTGAAGGAAAAACGCCAGGGGATGAGATCCTGCCAGGGCAGACAGCTGCGAAAGAAACGGTACTTATTAACTCAAAGTTAAGTGACACCCAGAAAGTGATGGCCCTCCCGTTAGCCAGAATAATTAAATATCTGGCGGCCTTTGTTATGTTATTGGCTATTTCACATTTGTCTTACGTATTGGGTAGCCGAACCCAGTCAACCACACTGCATGGATTGCCAAATGCCCCTCGTTTAGTACTCTCATTAACCTTGAATAGCCCACCTGGTGCCAATCCACAGACGTTGATTTGCCTTTATCGGGAAGGCAGCGCGAAGGAGATGCACATCGAGTGTGCTTCCCCCAAGGTAAATTCACCTAAAAGCCGTGTGAAATACGAGACTCCAGTCGGGAGCGATAAAGGAAAAATCCTGAAGTCAGACAGCACCTCCTATTCTCAATGGGTCTATAATAGCGATAAGGAGTTAACCGAGCGATTTCACTTTTAACCATAATTTCATCATTGCTGAATAATATGATTTCATTATTTGTTATTTGAAAGATGAAGGTGGAGTGCTCAGTCTGTTTACTCTTCTGCCGTTCATGTTTTATGTCGGAAGTTGAAGTAGGGAATATCAGAAAACTGACTGAGTGATAAATTATGGATAAACGTAAAGTAGCTATTATCGGTGGCTCAGGTTTTATCGGCACACGTCTGGCGAAGCGCCTGAGTGCCCGTGGCGATTTGACTCTGAAAATTGTCGACATCAGAGAAAGCCGGCAATTTGCTCAGTGTTATCAATATGGCGATGTAACTCAGCCGGAAAGCCTGCGGCAGGCGCTTGTGGGTTACGATGTAGTGATAAATCTGGCGGCTGAGCATCAGGACAACGTTGAGCCTGTCTCACGTTATTACCAGGTGAATGTGGAAGGGGCACGTCACCTCTGCATGGTGGCCAGCGAACTGGCCATCAAACAGATTATTTTCACTTCGTCGGTGGCGGTTTATGGCTTTGTGGATCAGGAAACCGGTGAGGAGGGCCATTTTGATCCCTTTAATCATTACGGCAAATCAAAATTAGAAGCGGAGTATGTTTATGAGGCCTGGCGCAATACCGGTAGTGGCAATAAATTGACGATCATTCGCCCAACGGTGGTATTTGGCGAAGAAAATCGGGGCAATGTTTATAATCTGTTCAACCAGATTGCCAGTGGTCGTTTCGTGATGGTGGGGAATGGCAATAATATGAAATCAATGGCCTATGTTGAAAATATCGCCGCCCGCCTGGAATATGCACTCGATCAGCAAGCTGACTACCAGGTCAGCAATTATGTCGATAAACCCGACTTTACCATGAACCAGTTAATCGGAGTCATCTCCGCCTCACTGGGGCGGGAAAATAAGACGATTCGCATTCCTTATTTATTAGGCATGTGCGGGGCGGCTGTTTTTGATCTCGCCAGTAAGTTAAGCCGCCGTAAATTTCCGATTAGCCGAGTCAGGATACAA
The DNA here is from genome assembly GCF_050632285.1 of Serratia sp. L9. Lineage (NCBI taxonomy): Bacteria > Pseudomonadati > Pseudomonadota > Gammaproteobacteria > Enterobacterales > Yersiniaceae > Serratia > Serratia sp. L9. Next base: position 3,482,327 of record NZ_CP192591.1, read on the forward strand.
AAGTTCTGTGCCAGAACCCAATTCAAATCCAATGTACAACATAATTTTGTGGCACCGGTCGATCTCAATTTGGCTATTGAAAAAACGGTGAAGTACGAATTTGATCCGCGTTAAACGTTTGGCCTGTATATCCAGGAGGAGGTGCTTTTTGCTGGGGAAGCCCTGTTATACCAACCGAGTGTGATCTTTATTTTGGCGCTGGCAATACGTGCTGGGCAGGAAGGCCTGCTGCTGGCGTTCCTGTTTTGCTTTTCGCTTATTCCCTCTCGCTACGAGTACCCCGTCAGAGTACGGCTTATGCCGGGCAATAACCTTTGATGGTTAACCAGGACGCCGGTTGCCCGATGGCCTGCAATTTTACGAGGCTTTCATGACTCTTCAAGGAAACGAAACCATGAAAAATGCGGTGATGCCGATAGTGCTGGCCGATCAGGATGAAAAACTGGATTGGGAACGGCTGATTGGGCCGCTGTGGGATAGCCGCTGGCGGATTGTGCTGGTGACCGGGCTGGCCGCGCTCTTCGGCATAGGCTATGCCTTGCTGGCTCCGCCGGTCTATCAGGCGACCGCATTGGTGCAGGTAGAACAACCCGGTGGCAATGGTTCTTTGCTGCAAGAAACGCTGGTAACCACGATAGGCCAGGCCTCACTCACCCAAGATGAAACGGCATTGGTGACATCGCGTTCCGTGATTGGTAAATCGGTGGATGCGCTTGGGTTGGTGGTACGAGTTGAGGCCGATTATTTCCCCTTGGTGGGTAAAGGGATTGCGCGCCTGCGGGGAGAAAACCCAGCGGAATTGGTGATTGCCACGTTAACGGTGCCTGCTGCCATGCTGGGGGAAAAGCTGAAGCTGAAGGCGTTAGGCCAGCGGCGATACAGCCTGAACCAGGGGGAAAAGGTTTTGCTGACCGGCACTGTCGGGCAGCCAGAACAGCAGGGAGCATGGGGGATACAGGTCAGTGCGTTGCAGGCTGAACCGGGCACGACCTTTACCCTTGTCAAAGTGCCGCGTCAGACGGCGGTAGACGATCTGCGTAAAAGTCTGGAGGTTGCTGCCAGCAGCAAGGACAGCGGCATGATGACCTTCCGGCTGGAAAGTGAGGATCCTCAATTGGCGCAAGCGGTGCTACACAACCTCACTGAAAATTATCTTCAGCAAAACATCGATCGCAAGACCGAAGAGGCCGAACGCACGTTGGCATTTCTGCACCAGCAACTGCCGCAGACACAGGACCGGCTGAACAGCGCCGAAGATCAACTGAACCGGTTTCGCCAGCAGAATGATTCGGTCGATCTGTCGCTGGAGGCTAAATCGGTGCTGGATACTCTGGTGCAGTTAGAGGCACAGCTTAATGAACTGACCTTTAAAGAGGCGGAGATCTCCAAGCTTTATACCCGCGAACACCCGGCTTACCGGGCGTTACTGGAAAAGCGCGGCACGCTGGAAGCAGAGAAAATTCGCCTTGGGCGGCAGGTGCAGATGTTGCCAAAAACCCAACAGGAGATCCTGCGTCTGACGCGAGACGTGCAGGTGAACCAGCAGATTTATCTGCAACTGATGAACAAGCAGCAGGAAGTGAGCATCATCAAGGCAGGCACCGTAGGCAATATCCGCATCATCGATCCGGCAGAAACGACGCTCAAGCCGGTCAAGCCGCAGAAAGCATTGATCGTGATCCTGGCCGTGCTGATGGGGGGCGTATTTTCGGTGGCGGGAGTCTTGTTACGCGCTGCATTCCATCGTGGTATCCAGGGCAGTGAGGTGCTGGAAAAGCACGGCATCAACGTGTATGCCACCGTCCCGTTATCGGCATGGCAGCAAAAACGCAACCGTGTACAGCAACAGCAACTGATTAAAAACAGTGGTGAACCCTTACCGATTCTGGCCTTGGAGCAGTCCGGCGATTTGGCGGTAGAGGCCATGCGCAGCCTGCGTACCAGCCTGCATTTCGCCATGCTCACGGCAAAGAATAATATTCTGTTGGTTTCAGGTGCCAGCCCGGCCAGTGGCAAGAGCTTTACCAGCATTAACCTGGCCACGGTACTGGCACAGGCTGGCCAGCGGGTGCTGCTGATCGATGGAGATTTGCGTAAAGGCTTTTTGCATCGTTGGTTTGCCAGCAGTAGCAAAGAGGGATTATCCGACCTGTTGGTTGGCCAGATCTCACTGGAACAGGCCATCAAGCCTACGTATATCAGCAACCTCGATTTTATCCCGCGTGGCCAGATCCCGCCAAATCCCTCAGAACTGTTGATGCAAGAGCGTCTGGGCGTTTTTTTGGCTGGAGTAGGGCAACATTACGACCTGGTGCTGATTGATACTCCGCCGGTGCTGGCGGTGACTGATGCGGCGGTAATCGGCCTCCATGCCGGAACGGTGCTGATGGTGGTGCGTTTTACGGTAAACACGCTTAGCCAGATCGAGGCCAGTTTGCGGCGCTTCGAACAGACTGGGGTCGCCGTGAACGGGGTGATCCTCAATGGTGTAATGAAAAAACCAATGATACTGGCTATTATCCTTTTGCTTACCCTAGCCACCATGAACCGCGACAGGATCAGTAGCGGTATGAGGATCATCGTCGCCAATGCGCTTTGGCTGATGCTGGAACGGGTTTCCCTCAGCCTGTCGGGGATCTTTGTTTCAATCTACGTCGCTCGTTACCTGGGGCCGGCACAGTTTGGCACGCTCAATTACCTGCTGGCCATGCTGGCCATTGTGGTGCCATTGGTCCAATTGGGGGCGGACAGCGTACTCTTTAATCGCATTGCCCGCAGGCCGGAGAGCGGCGTCCGGCTGATGCTGGCTTCGGCGCGCCTGCGCCGCCAATTGTTCCTGCTGGTAGGGTTGCCCTTATTGGCTTGGAATGCCTATAGCCAGCCATTGGTCGCGCAGCTTATGACGCTGATGCTGTTAGCCAGCGCGTATTTCTCCATCCAGGATGTGTACAAGATTTACTATGACGCCCGGCTACAGTCGAAACGCAATACGCTGATCAATAACCTGGCGCTGCTGCTGTCGATTCTCTGCCGGTTAGGCTTGGTCAGTGCATCTTTGCCGCTGGTGTGGTTTGCCGTGCCATACCTTATCAGCAGTGCCATCCCTTATCTGGTACGGCGCTGGTTGTTTCGGCGGGAACACTCAGCACTGCCAGCCGTTTCCCTGCGAATGGCTGGCCGCTATGGCCGCTATCTGCTTAACGTCGGCTTGCCGCTGGCGGTCTCCAGCCTGTCTATCGTTATTTACACCCGTATTGACCAGATTATGCTCGGCAATCTGTTGGACGACCGGGCGGTTGGCTGGTATAGCGCTGCCACTACCCTCAGCCAGGGCTGGGTGTTTGTCCCAATGGCTCTTATCACCTCTCTGATGCCGGGGATTGCCGGTTGCCGGGCCGTTCTGGAACAGGAATATCGGATTCGGGTGCTGTATCTGCTGGTGTTGGTGCTGGCTTTACCGATGTTGCTGGCGGCGCTCTGGTTTGCCTGGCCGATCATCGATTTACTGTATGGCGCAGCCTTTCACAATGCGGCCGATATTCTGGCAGTCTGCACGCTGACCTCGCTGTTTTCGGTGTTGGGTACGGTTTCGTACCGCAGCATCGTATTGATGGCCGGTTACCGTTTCATTGCCATCAAAATGCCGTTGGTCGCCTTGGCGAATGTGCTGATGAATCTGGTGCTGATCCCGCGTTATGGCCTGAAAGGGGCGGCGTTTTCAACCCTGCTGGCCGAATTCCTGTCATTTTTTGTTCTGAACAGTTTCTTTCGTGGCGGCCACATTATCCGGCTGCAACTGACCTGTTTCAGCTGTTTGCCACGTGTTATCAGCAAGCTAAGGAGAGTGCATGTTAAACAGGCTGATTAAGGGGATTTACAAACGCTTGCCTGATGCACTGCATCATCAGGTGAAATACGCCCTGTTTTTCAAGAAGGTTCCCCATTTGGCGCATCCTTGCGGTTTCAGCGAAAAAATTATGCGCCGTAAGGTCTATCCACGCAGCATTTACACCACGCTGTCCGACAAGTACAAGGTGCGGGCGTTTATCGCCGGTCTGTGGGGAGAGGAATATCTGGTGGAGCTATATGCCTATGGCAAGGAGCTCAGTTACGACATTTTCAATGAGCTACCCCAGTCCTTCGTGCTGAAAGCCAATCATGGCAGTGGCTACAACAAACTGGTGTTTGATAAGCGCCAGATCGGCTATGCCGAGCTTTATGACCTTTCATGTGGTTGGCTGCAGAGCAATTTCTATGAACAGAGCCGCGAAAAACACTATCAGGGGATTGAACCCTGCATCATGGCAGAACGTATGTTGCTGGATAACGGTACGGTGCCCAATGACATCAAATTCCACTGTTTTAACCGCGACGGTGAGATCCGCATGTTTGTTCAGGTGGACTACCAGCGTTTCGCCGCCCATCGGCGCGATATTTTCGACCTTGATTGGAACCGCACCGAGATCCGTCTGGGGCTGCCCAATGCCGAAATACCCGCCGAGCGCCCAAGCCAGCTTGAAGAGATGACCCTGCTGGCGAACAAAGTGGCGAACCTGTTTCCCTATGTACGGGTAGATTTTTATCAGGTAGCGGGGCGGGTGTATTTCGGTGAACTGACATTTACGCCTGGGGCCGGGCTGACGCTACTGTTGCCGAAAAATGTCGAACAGGAATGGGGCAGTTATTTTACTGAGTAATCACTTATGCAAAAGAACCTCCCCCAGCAGATACTTTACCCCGCGGCAGAAAATCAAGCCATGCCGACCATCGTCTTTACCTTTTTACTGCTGTTTTTCTGTAAAACTTTCCTGACTTCCGGGGCATTTCACAATGCGCTAATCAGTCAGTGTGTCATGGTTTTCAATGGGGTATTGCTGCTGTATATCGGCTATGCCCTGGCGATCGCCAAATGGCGCGAGAAAGTGGTATTGGCCGTGGTGGTATTGTTGTTCATGCTTAATTTAGCCAGTGGCCACGGTGACTACCTTTTCGGCGTGCTTTACAGCATTGCATTGCTGATCCTGTTCAGGCGCATTGGGTTTACCCGTGGAGGAAGGCTATTTGTCGTGGCCTATTTTCTGGCAGTGATGTTGGTGGCAGTCCCTTTTTTTGTTTATACCGAAAGCTTTGTCTATCTTGACGAACGCTATGGTAACCGACTCACTTTAGGGTTTGATAATCCCAATACGTTGGCCTATTACGTGTTCTCGTTATTTGCCATGTTGCTATGTTTGCTGGATCGCACGACGTTTGGGGTGGGCGTGAAGAATACGCTTGCTTTGGCTTACGCCATACTTCTGTTACCCGTACTGATTTTCTCGTATTCGCGGACTTATCTGGTACTGGCTTTGCTACTGTTGGCTCTTTTTTGGCTGGCACCGCTATTGCGTGCCACACCCGGCAGGAAACTCTGTACCCTGCTGCTATGTATGATCCTCGGGATGCAATTTATAAGCGTGGTTCGCTGGGGAGCCAACCCGCTAGTGGATGAATTGCTCAACCAGTTATTGACCGGCCGCATCTGGTTTGCCTGGCAACTGTACCAGGTTCAAGGGCTGCCAAATTTACTGTTCGGTCAAAATATCGAAGCCTACAAGCCGATTGATTTTTTTACTTCGCTTTATTTTACTCAGCTGGGGTTCTGGTTTCACTACTGCTGTTGTTCTGTTATTGCCAATTACTGCGCAATCTGGCGTTTCTTAGCCGATTTATGCGTTGGGTGGTGGCTATATTTCTATTAACCACGCTTACCGAAACCTACTTCCTGGTGCCGGTTTTTAATGTTTCGCTGTTATTGCTATATCAAGGGAAAAGTTTTTTTCAACTAAAGCAATGAGGTAAGAAATGGATTTCTCAATTGTTATTCCAATCTATAACAGCGCTTCTTATCTGGAAAAGAATCTGGCGCGAATATTCCACGTCTGTAGCGGTTTTGATTATCAGGTTATTCTGGTGGATGACTGCTCTGCTGAACAGGATATTGCCAGGATCAGGCAACTGGTGGCCGCTTGCCGGCAACTGACTTTGCATGAAAAGACGCAAAAAAGTAATGCCGCAGTGTCACGCAATATCGGAGTACGGCTGGCAGAGGCGGAGATTGTCTTCTTTCTGGATTCCGATGACTATTTTACTACCCACTATATTATGCGCCGCCTGCAACGCCACGAAGATCAGAGCATTGATATTATTTTTGGCAACTATGCCGAGGTCTATGGCGATTCGGTACGCGATTTTGCCTTCAATTATAAAAACGGTTCGGCTGGGGAGGATTTTCTGTTTCTGGAAATGGGGGATATCCGTTCTTCAACCATCAGCATACGTAAAAAAAGGGGGCGACGCTTTCTGTTCCCTGAGTTTCTTTATAAGCATCAAGACTGGGGTTTCCTGGTCAATGCCACCAATCAGGGGGCTAATGTGGCCTACGATACGGGCAGTGGCGTTTTCCTCGATATTGGCCGTGGCGGGCGTATGACGACCAAGCTCAATCTGGAGGCTAGCGAGCAATTTATCGAGGCTTTTTTACGCCCCAGCGATCGGCATATCAGCGGTTTTGCCTGCAAGCACCTGCTGGTCTCGCTCTACAGCGAGAATCAATCGGCTTTTATCTATTACTCATCGCGCATTGTGCGTCACACCCTCAGTAGCAAATTTAAAGCCATCAAACGCTATGGCGACTTTATGGCCCGGCTGGGGTTATTCCCTTTGGGTGGCAGGTTATTACGTACTGCACGCAACGGTTTTCGGAGGTGACATGCAACATCGCAAGGTAGCGATAGTGATTGAAAATATGGCGGGGAAAGGCGGCACCGAGCGTGTTGCCAGTGGGTTGGCCAACGCGCTTTCCCGCTGGCCCGGCTATGAGGTGACTCTGTTTTCCATCGCTGGTGAAGAGGCGTTTTTTCCGCTCGACAGGGCTGTGCAACTGCGTTTTCAAAGGGGGCGGCGCTGGGGGTGGCCGTGGCGTCTGGCGGTTGCACTGCGAAGGGGCGGTTTTGACGCCATCATCCCGATTTCTATGGGGCGCCTTTCGGTGATTATGGTGCCTTACCTGCGCCTGCTATGCCGCAACAGCCGGTTACTACTTAGCGAACACGTCAGCTTTCACCAATATTCACGCTGGATGAGGTGGCTGAAACTGGCGGTTTATCGCCTCAGCGATCGAGTGATCCTGCTGACCCGGCAAGATCGTGATGCGATAGCTCGTTGGCTAGCGCCAGATCAATGCCTGGTAATAGAGAACGTTTCTCCCTTCGCGCCACAGGTTATGCAGACTGGGCAGCAATACCGCCTGGCGTTGGCGGTGGGACGGCTGAGCCACCAGAAAGGTTTTGACCGGCTGATAACCGCGTGGCAGCAGATCGCCACGCAGGCAACAGGCTGGCAGTTGGCGATCGTCGGGGATGGCCCCGAACGCCGGGCGCTGCAACAGCAAATCGTGCAGGCCGGGCTTACAGACAGCGTGCAACTGGTGCCTGCCACGGCCGATGTGGCGGAGTGGTATCGGCGCGCCGGACTGTTTCTGATGACGTCACGCTATGAAGGATTGCCGATGGTGTTGATAGAAGCGATGAGTTTTGGCCTGCCGCTGGTGGCTTATGACTGCCGGACCGGCCCGGCGGAACTGATTGACGATGGCTGCAACGGTTTTTTGGTCGCCGATGGCGATCGGCAGCAGTTCTGCCGTAGCACCCTGGCCCTGATCGGCAACCCGGCCTTGCGGCAACGGTTTTCCCAGGTTTCGCTGGAACAGGCCGGGCGTTTCGCTCCTGAACGGATTTACCCCCAATGGATACAGTTAATACAGTGAGGTTCACATGGAAAAAGTATCAGTGATTATGCCCGCCTACAACGCGGCGGCATCGATAGAACAATCGATCCTGGGGGTGGTGAACCAGCGTTATCACGATTATCACCTGTACGTGATTGACGACGCTTCTACCGATAATACGGCGGAGATTGTGAAGCCTTATATTCACTCCCGATTAACCTACATCCGCAATCCGCAGAACCAAGGCGTGGCGGAAACCCGCAATATTGGCATTGAGGCGGCCGGCGGCGACTATCTGGCTTTTTGCGACAGTGATGATGTATGGCATGAAAACAAGCTGGCGCGCCAGGTGGGGATATTGCAGTCGGGGCGTTACGACGTGGTGTGCTCCCATTACTACACCTTTGAAAACGACCCGCGTCAGGTGAAAAACTACCGGGGCGGTGAAGAGATTATCGGCTATCAGGATATGCTGAAAAGCAACTGGATTGGTAATCTGACCGGGATCTATAACCAGCGCCGTACCGGCAAGGTATATCAGAAAAAAGTTGGCCATGAAGATTACGTCATGTGGCTGGCCATCTTGCAGAATGCGCGTAACAGCCTGGCATACTGTATTCCCGAACCCCTGGCTTTCTATCGCATCTCCGGTCAGTCGCTTTCTGGCAACAAGCTCCAGGCGGCAGACTGGCAATGGCGCATCTACCGCGATGACCTGGGGCTGTCCTACCAAAAATCCTGTTATTTTTTATTCAATTATTTATTTAATGCCGTGATGAAAAGGCAATGAACATGTTCAGGATCAAATTGGCGGTGGCTGCCGGCTTATTGATCGCGGGCGTGTTACAGGCACAGACCTGCCCCTTAAACCTGGTGGTGGATCCTGGTTTTGAATTGGGGGGTGAAGCTTGGGCTTTGAGTGGGACGCCGCCAGTAAAAGAAGCCCGTAGCGGATCTGCCAGTCTGTATTACCAGAATAATGATCCGAAGTATTACCGAACGTTCAGCCAGGTGTTACGGGCCCAACCTGGGCAAACGATAGATTTTGGTGCTTGGGTAAAAGGTCGCAATTTGCAGGGATTTGCCAAAGATCGGGGGGCCAGCGTCTATCTGCAAAGTTTTGATCGCCAGGGGCGTTTTTGGAAGGAAGTTACCCGCCAGGTGTGGTTGGTAACAGCGAATGGCAACCGATTAGCGCGGTTTACACCGTGCCGCAGCAAGCGGCACGTGTCACGTTGGGCGTTTATCTGCGCAGAGGGACCACTGGCGCTGCCTGGTTTGACGATATCTATGCCTGTGTGCGTCCGTCACAACCTGAGCTGCTTCTGTGGGAAGATGCCCGGAACGGCAGGGCCGTGGCCCAGATCACCGTCGCTCAACCGCAGCAGGTACAACTGGATAGCACTTTGCTTACTCATCAGGGCGTGGTGGTGAAAACCACGCGGCAGTATTACCGGGTTGAACAACAGCGGCAGGTAGCCTTCCCTATGCCAGCCAGGCTGCCCAAAGGGGAGTATCGGTTGCGTCAGCAGGTAATTGAACTCACGACCCGGCGCGCTCTGAGTAGGGAAATACCGGTAAGTATCGGGCAAGAGGCGGCCAAAGTGGCCATTGATGAACAAGGTTTTATCTTGCGCGGCAGGCAGCGGTTCTTCCCCCTGGGTCTCTATGCCAATATGACCAGCGATGAGCACTTATCACGGATCGCGATGGCGGGGTTCAATACGCTGTTGAACTATCACTATGGCAGCGGTAAAGATCCCTACAGTTTCTTTTCTCAGGCGCGCAAGCATGGATTGCAGGTGATCTTTTCGCTGAAGGATCTGTATGCAGGAACCCAGTTTGCGCCACCAACCAGGCAGCCATACTCCAGGCTGGCGCAATGGACCGTGGAAAGATTAAAGGATCAACCCAACCTGTTGGCATGGTATATCAACGATGAGCTGGGGCCAGAATTTTTACCTGTTATTGAGGCGCGGGATTTGCAGATAAAACGGTTGGATCGCCACCACCCGACCTTACAGGTTTTGAATAAAACGGGTTATCTAAATGCGTATTTCAACAGTTCAGATATTTTGGCAACCGACCCTTATCCGGTCGGAACTGACCGCGATCTGACTCGCACGTTTCACTACAGCAGATTGACAAAGCAGGCTGCGCGAGGGGCGAAGGGGAGCTGGATCGTGATTCAGATTATGGATCATGCCGCTTATGACAGCCGCCGGGCACCGCATCAACCTTCTGAACAGGAGGTTCGAAATCAAGCTTGGCTGGCGTTGATCGGTGGGGCGCAAGGACTGCTGTTTTACTCCTATACCGACCTGTTTTATAAAAAGAAATCAGGCCGGTTTTCGCAAAATGAGTTTGATGATATCTGGCGTGGGATCGCTAACGTGGCGCAGGAGATTGCCAGCCTGGAGCCTTATCTGCTCTCTGGACAAAGCGTGATATTGCCAACCCGTTTTGATGCCATTACCGCACGGGTTTTCATCGATCGGCAACGTGCAATCTTGCTGGTAGCCAATCCGTTTTATCACCCGCAGGCTATCGTGCTGACGCTGCCTGACGGTTGGCAATTTAAGGGCAGCCAGCAGATACCACTGACATTGCCAGCGCTGGGAACACAAGCATTACCCCTTTCACCCTTGATACCCTCCCGCCGCGAGGCTGTTAACTGATGTGATACCTTGGCCTACCCCCAAATATCCCCTGTTTCCCGGCAGGGCTGATTTTTGGATTTAATTATGATTTTTTTGTTTTTATTTCAATTAAATAGAGCATTTTTTTGCCGTTACCCTTTGGTGGTATTCCAGCCGCATTCCCCGCTTTAACCCCCTGATTCCCTTGATCGCAATCAAGTTACGGCCAGCAGGGTGTAAGTAGCCTTGGCGGCAGATTGAGCAATGTCACTATACCCGTCGTCTTTCAAACTACAGCGTTGTGACCTGCACTTACTCACCCCAGTCACTGGCTTAAATCAGCGCCTGGGAATGAGCTAGCTGGGTGCCTGGCTGCAGCTTGAAATCCATAGGGTATTGGCAACTATTTACTAAGAGCCTTCAGGAGAACTCCGGATGAGCAAATTTCTAGATCGGTTCCGCTATTTCAAACAGTTGGCAGAACCTTTCTCTGGCGGTCATGGTCAGACGCTAAATACCAACCGCGACTGGGAAGACGGCTACCGCAGCCGTTGGCAACACGACAAAGTGGTACGTTCCACCCACGGGGTTAACTGCACCGGCTCCTGCAGCTGGAAGATTTATGTGAAAAACGGCCTGGTAACCTGGGAAACCCAGCAGACCGATTACCCGCGCACCCGCCCCGATTTGCCAAATCATGAGCCACGTGGCTGCCCGCGTGGTGCGAGCTACTCCTGGTATCTGTACAGTGCCAACCGCCTGAAATACCCGCTGATGCGTAAACGCCTGATTAAACTGTGGCGCGAGGCGAAAGCCCTGTACAGCGATCCGGTTGATGCCTGGGGCTCCATTATCTCCGACCCGGAAAAATCAAAAAGCTATAAAGTCGCCCGTGGTCGCGGTGGCTTTGTGCGCTCAAGCTGGCAGGAAGTGAATGAACTGATTGCCGCTTCCAACGTTTACACCGCCAAAACCTTTGGCCCGGACCGTATTATTGGTTTCTCGCCGATCCCGGCCATGTCGATGGTGTCTTACGCAGCCGGCGCGCGTTACCTGTCGTTGATCGGGGGTACCTGTCTGAGCTTCTATGACTGGTACTGCGATTTACCCCCGGCATCGCCGATGACCTGGGGTGAGCAGACCGATGTGCCAGAGTCCGCCGATTGGTACAACTCCTCTTACATCATTGCCTGGGGATCTAACGTACCGCAGACGCGTACCCCGGATGCCCACTTCTTCACCGAAGTCCGCTACAAAGGCACCAAAACCGTGGCGGTAACGCCAGATTATGCGGAAGTGGCCAAGCTGTGCGATCAGTGGCTGAACCCGAAACAGGGCACCGACAGCGCGATGGCGTTGGCGATGGGCCATGTGATGCTTAAAGAGTTCCACCTGGAACGCGAAGTGGGTTATTTCCGCGATTATGTTCGCCGCTACACCGATATGCCGATGCTGGTATTGCTGGAGCCGCGTGAGGGGGCTATTACGCCGCGGGCCGCATGCTGCGTGCTGCCGATCTGGTAGAGAATCTCGGGCAGGAAAACAACCCTGAGTGGAAAACCGTGGCGCTCGATCAGACCCGCGGTGAACTGGTCGCTCCACAGGGATCTATTGGCTTTCGCTGGGGCGAGAAAGGCAAATGGAACCTGGAGCAGCGCGAAGGGAAATCCCAGCAGGATGTTGAGCTGCAACTTAGCCTGCTAGGCAGCCATGATGAGGTGGTCGAGGTTGGTTTCCCGTACTTTGGTGGCGCGGAAAGCGAGCATTTCAACAGCGTGGCACTGGATGAGATCCTGCTGCACAAACTGCCGGTAAAACGCCTGCAATTGGCCGATGGCAGCCAGGCGCTGGTAACCAGCGTGTACGACCTGACGCTGGCGAACTATGGCCTGGATCGTGGCCTGAATGACGCCAACTGCGCCGATAGCTATGACGAAGTCAAAGCCTATACGCCAGCTTGGGCAGAGCAGATCACTGGGGTGTCACGGCAAAATATCATCCGCATTGCGCGTGAGTTTGCCGAGAACGCCGAGAAAACCCGTGGCCGTTCGATGATTATCGTCGGTGCCGGTGTCAACCACTGGTATCACATGGATATGACCTATCGCGGTCTGATCAATATGCTGGTGTTCTGCGGCTGCGTCGGCCAAAGTGGCGGCGGTTGGGCTCACTATGTCGGCCAGGAAAAACTGCGTCCGCAAACCGGTTGGGTGCCATTGGCCTTTGGCCTGGACTGGCAGCGCCCGGCGCGCCATATGAACAGCACCTCGTTCTTCTATAACCACTCCAGCCAATGGCGCTATGAAACGGTAGGTACCGAAGCGCTGCTGTCGCCACTGGCGGATAAAAAGCAATTTGATGGCAGCCTGATCGATCTGAACGTGCGTGCCGAGCGTATGGGCTGGCTGCCATCTGCCCCACAGTTGGATACCAACCCGCTGCAATTGGCCGCTCAGGCTAAAGCCGCCGGTCAGACGCCGGTAGACTTCACCGTAGAAAGCCTGAAACAGGGCAACGTCCGGTTTGCCGCCGAGCAACCGGACAATCCTCAGAACTTTCCACGTAACCTGTTCGTCTGGCGTTCCAACCTGCTGGGCTCCTCCGGTAAGGGGCATGAATACATGCTCAAATACCTGCTGGGGACCGAAAACGGCATTCAAGGTCAGGATCTTGGCCAACAGGGCGGCGTAAAACCCCAGGAAGTGGAATGGCAGGATCACGGCGGTGAAGGCAAATTGGATCTGGTGGTCACGCTCGACTTCCGTATGTCCAGCACCTGTCTTTACTCCGATATCGTGTTGCCAACCGCCACCTGGTACGAAAAAGACGATATGAATACTTCGGATATGCATCCGTTTATTCACCCGCTGTCTGCAGCCGTCGATCCCGCCTGGGATTCCAAAAGTGACTGGGAGATCTACAAAGGCATCGCCAAGGCGTTCTCCAAAGTGTGCGTGGGCCATCTGGGCCAAGAGACCGACGTTGTAACGCTGCCGATCCAGCACGACTCGGCCGCCGAGTTGGCACAGCCTTACGGCGTGAAGGACTGGAAGAAAGGTGAATGTGAGCTGATCCCAGGTAAAACCGCGCCGCACATTATGGTGGTTGAACGTGACTACCCGGCAACCTACGAGCGCTTTACCTCGCTTGGTCCGTTGCTGGACAAGCTGGGTAACGGCGGTAAAGGCATTAGCTGGAATACCCAGACCGAAGTCGATTTCCTGAAGAAACTGAACTACGTCAAGGGAGAGGGCCCGGCAGCCGGGCGGCCGAAGATTGAAAGCGCGATTGATGCAGCGGAAGTGATCCTGTCGCTGGCACCGGAAACCAACGGGCAGGTAGCGGTTAAGGCCTGGGAGGCGCTGGGCAAAATTACCGGGCGCGATCACCGCCATCTGGCGCTGAACAAGGAAGATGAGAAAATCCGCTTTCGCGATATTCAGGCCCAGCCGCGCAAAATCATCTCCAGCCCGACCTGGTCTGGCCTGGAAGATGAACACGTATCTTATAACGCCTGTTATACCAACGTGCATGAGCTGATCCCCTGGCGCACCCTGAGCGGCCGCCAACAGCTGTATCAGGATCACGAGTGGATGCGTGCCTTCGGGGAAAGCCTGCTGGTGTATCGCCCGCCGATAGACACCCGTGCCGCGCAGCCGTTGCTGAACCAGAAACCGAACGGCAATAAAGAAAAGGCGCTGAACTTCCTGACGCCGCATCAGAAGTGGGGGATCCACTCCACTTACAGCGACAACCTGCTAATGCTGACCCTGTCACGCGGCGGGCCGATCGTCTGGATGAGCGAAGAGGATGCCAAAGAGCTGGGGATTGAGGACAACGACTGGATCGAGGCCTTCAACGCCAACGGCGCATTGACGGCCCGTGCGGTGGTCAGCCAGCGTATCCCGGCGGGGATGACCATGATGTACCACGCTCAGGAACGCATCGTGAACATCCCTGGTTCGGAGATTACCAGCCAGCGCGGCGGGATCCATAACTCGGTAACTCGCGTTTGCCCGAAACCGACCCATATGATCGGCGGTTATGCACAGTTGGCTTACGGCTTTAACTATTACGGCACCGTGGGTTCCAACCGCGATGAGTTTGTGGTGGTTCGCAAGATGAACAATATCGACTGGTTAGACGGTGAAGGTAACGACTACGCACAGGGCAGCCAGCAGGAGAAAGCCAAATGAAAATACGTTCACAAGTTGGCATGGTGCTGAACCTGGACAAATGCATTGGTTGCCATACCTGTTCGGTGACCTGTAAGAACGTCTGGACCAGCCGCGAAGGGATGGAATACGCCTGGTTTAATAACGTGGAAAGCAAGCCGGGGGTGGGTTATCCCCATGCCTGGGAAGACCAGGAGAAATGGAAGGGCGGCTGGATACGCAAAATCAGCGGCAAGCTGGAGCCACGCATGGGCAACCGTGTCGGCCTGCTGTCGAAGATTTTTGCTAACCCGGACGTACCTGCGCTGGATGATTACTACGAACCCTTCGATTACGACTACCAGAATCTGCATACGGCACCGCAGGGCAAACATCAGCCGATCGCTCGCCCGCGTTCGCTGATCACCGGCCAGCGTATGAAGAAGATCGAAAACGGCCCGAACTGGGAAGAGATCCTCGGCGGTGAGTTCGAAAAGCGTGCGAAGGACAAAAACTTCGACAACATGCAAAAGGCGATGTACGGCCAGTTCGAAAACACCTTCATGATGTACCTGCCGCGCCTGTGTGAGCACTGCCTGAACCCGGCCTGTGTCGCCACCTGCCCAAGCGGGGCGATCTACAAACGCGGCGAAGACGGCATTGTGCTGATCGACCAGGATAAGTGCCGTGGCTGGCGCATGTGCCTGACCGGCTGCCCGTACAAGAAAATCTACTTCAACTGGAAGAGCGGTAAATCCGAGAAGTGCATCTTCTGTTACCCAAGGATTGAAGCCGGTCAGCCAACGGTCTGCTCAGAAACCTGTGTAGGCCGTATCCGTTATCTGGGGGTGCTGCTGTATGACGCCGATCGCATTGAACAGGCTGCCGCCACCGAGAACGAAAAAGACCTCTATCAGAGCCAAATGGATATCTTCCTCGACCCGCACGACCCGGCGGTGATTGAGCAGGCATTGAAAGATGGCATCCTGCAAGGGGTGATCGAGGCCGCGCAACAATCGCCGGTCTACAAGATGGCGATGGACTGGAAGCTGGCGCTGCCGCTGCACCCGGAATACCGCACCTTGCCGATGGTGTGGTATGTGCCGCCGCTGTCACCGATCCAGTCAGCCGCCGATGCAGGCGAACTGGCTCATAGCGGCGTCCTGCCGGATGTCGAGAGCCTGCGTATCCCGGTGCAATATCTGGCAAACCTGCTGACTGCTGGCGACACCGCACCGGTGCTGTTGGCGCTGAAACGCATGTTGGCGATGCGCCACTACAAACGGGCGGAAACCGTTGACGGCGTGCTGGACACCAGCGCGTTGGAGCAGGTCGGGCTGAGTGAGGCTCAGGCGCAGGAAATGTATCGCTATCTGGCGATTGCCAACTACGAAGATCGTTTCGTGGTGCCTTCCAGCCACCGTGAGCTGGCGCGTGAAGCCTTCCCGGAAAGCAAAGGCTGTGGTTTCAGCTTCGGTGACGGTTGCCACGGCAGCGACAGCAAATTCAACCTGTTTAATAGCCGCCGTATCGATGCCATTGATGTGACGCAGAAAACACCCCGTAAGGAGGATGCCTCATGATCAGCCTGCGAGTGATTGCCCGCCTGCTGGACTATCCGGAACAGGCGCTGTTTGACCATCAGCAAGAGCTGGTAGCGGCTATGGAGCCAGCCAGCGAACTGGATTTGCATCACAGTGCGCAACTGATCCTGTTTATTCGCCGCTTCTGCGCTCGTCCGCTGCTGGACGTGCAGGCCGAGTATTGCGAACTGTTCGATCGTGGCCGCGCTACCTCATTGCTGCTGTTTGAGCATGTTCATGGGGAATCCCGCGATCGTGGTCAGGCGATGGTTGATCTGATGGATCAATACCGCCAGGCAGGATTGGAGATCGATAGCCGTGAACTGCCAGATTTTCTGCCGCTGTATCTGGAGTATCTGGCCAGCCGTAACAAAGAAGACGCACGCGGTGGGTTACAGGATATTGCGCCTATCCTGGCGTTGCTCGGTGCCCGTTTGCATCAGCGCCAAAGCCCGTATGCCGTACTGTTTGATCTGTTGCTGGCGCTGTCCGGCACCGAGGTCAAAAGCACCAGCCTGGAGGAGCAGGTAGCCGGCGAGGCCAGGGATGATACGCCGCAGGCGCTGGATGCGGTTTGGGAGGAAGAGCAGGTCAAGTTCCTGGGCGAGCAGGGTTGCGCTTCGGCCCAGCAGGCCGCTCACCAGCGGCGCTTCGCAGGTGCGGTAGCGCCACAGTATCTGGATGTGGCGCAGGCCACCATGGGAATTAAAGGACGCTAATCATGCAATTTTTGACGCTTTTTTCTTCGATATCTATCCCTATATCGCTGGGGCGATTTTCCTGATTGGCAGTTGGATACGTTATGATTACGGCCAATACACCTGGCGTGCCGGTTCCAGCCAGATGCTGGATAAAAAGGGCATGCGTCTGGCGTCCAACCTGTTCCATATCGGCATTCTGGGCATTTTTGCCGGGCACTTCCTCGGCATGCTGACCCCCCACTGGATGTATGAATCTTTCCTGCCGATTGAAGTGAAACAGAAAATGGCGATGTTTGCCGGGGGGCCTGTGGCGTGATGATGCTGATCGGTGGCGTGCTGCTGTTGAAACGCCGTTTGACAAATCCGCGCATCCGCGCCACCAGTAGCGCAGGTGATATCCTGATCCTGACGTTGCTGGTGATCCAGGTATGTCTGGGGCTGTTGACCATTCCATTCTCTGCCCAGCATATGGACGGCAGTGAAATGATGAAACTGGTTGCCTGGGCGCAAGCGGTGGTGACTTTCCATGCCGGTGCGGCGCAGCATCTGGAAGGTGTCGCTCTCATCTTTAAAATTCATATCGTGCTCGGTATGACACTGTTTGTGTTGTTCCCGTTCTGCCGTCTGGTGCATATCTGGAGCGTGCCGGTGGAATACCTGACCCGCCGCTACCAACTGGTGCGTAACCGCCGTTAATTCCCCGGGTTAACCCGCGGCAATGCCTTAAGGGTGTTGCCGCTTTTCCTCTCTTTCAGGTTATTCTGCGATAAATTCAGAACTTCTCGTTTAGTTACGATGGATCTCTGTTCGACGTTGATTTACGCTGTAGTGCTCAGTAACTGGCATGGCTTACCGGTTTAGCTAGGTGAATGGGGTCAAAGCTGATTATAAACAAGGGATTGGCTGAATATAGCGGAGTTGATGTCATTAACTATACCCTATGAATTTCACGCTGCATCTGGTGCCGGTAACCCGACTGCAGCATGAAAGGCGACGGGTATAAGCGTGACTATCAGCTAACTGAATTATGGACAAGCAGACTGAACAACGATAATGACCATTGAAAGCCCCCTACTGCGTAGTGCCAATTAAGATTATTGCCACCGGCGCAGCGCTACCCTCTCAGTGCATCGAATCTTCGCGACTGGATCGGCAGTTGAATAAGCCGACTGGTTATGTCGAGCAACGCTCGGGCATTATCCATCGTTTTCACGCCAGCAATGATGCCAGCCAGGCCGAACTGGCGGTAGCCGCCCTGGATGATGCACTGGCTCGCCATGCCATCCCTCGCGATTCCATCGATCTGCTTATCTCAGCCTCGGCGATTGCCGTGCAGGCGCTGCCATTCAGCGGCGCGCATATACTCAAGCAGGCGGGGCTGCGGCAGGGGATTGCCAGCTTTGATATCAACACCAGTTGCGTCAGTTTTATCTCCGCCCTGCAAGTGGCGGCAGGATTGCTTAATACCGGCGTTTACCGGCGCATAGCCATTGTTTCCGCCGATATTGCTTCGCGCGGTATCGATTGGCAAGACGAAGAGTCATCGCTGATTTTTGGTGATGGCGCCGCCTGCGCTATTGTTGAACGCGGTGACGGGCGCAGCGGCATTTTGTCCTACCTGATGGAAACCTACCCGGAGGGCAGTGATCTGTGTGAAATCCGTGCAGGTGGCACGCGTTGCAACCCGCGAGCCGGGATGAATGACAGCGATTTTCTATTCCATATGAAGGGCAAGCAACTGTTCCGTCAGGCTTCGGCATTGATAGAACGCTACCTTGAGCGCCTGCTGGCTGCCGCCGGGCTGACGTTGGCCCAGATCGCCACCGTGGTGCCGCATCAAGCCAGCCACCTCTCTTTGGAACATATGCGCAAGCGGCTGCATGTGACGCCAGAGGCTTTGGTTGATATCTATCGTTACCGGGGTAACCAGGTCGCGGCGTCGATCCCTTCGGCTCTGCACGAAGCGGCCATCACTGGCAGGCTGAATGCCGGACGGCCGGTGATGCTGATTGGCACCGCCGCCGGGCTCACCCTGGGTGGCATGGTGCTGCTGCCATGAAGGTACTGGTAACAGGAGCCACCAGTGGGTTAGGGCGCAATGCTGCCGAATGGCTGCTGGCTGCCGGGCATCAGGTGCATGCTACCGGGCGCGACGAGGCCGTCGGGCGTCTGCTGGCCGCGCAAGGGGCAACCTTTACCGCGCTGGATCTGACCCGCGCCGGTGCGGAACAGTGCGATCGCCTGATGGCGGGGTATGAGATTGTCTGGCACTGTGCTGCCAAATCCTCTCCTTGGGGCAATCGTCAGGAATTTTATCAAACCAACGCTTATGTCACCGAAAAGCTGGCCAAAGCCGCAGGGCGTTGCGGGGTGAGGCGTTTTATTCATATCTCGACGCCAGCGATCTATTTCGATTTCAAGCACCATCACCGGCTGACGGAGAGTGAATTCTCTCTGCGGTTTGCCAACCATTATGCCGCCAGCAAATTTGCTGCCGAGCAGAGTATCGCCGGGCTGTTGCACCGATACCCGCAAACCACCTACCTGATCCTACGGCCTCGTGGCCTGTTCGGTCCGCACGATCGGGTGATCCTCCCCAGGATCCTGGCACAGCTACAACGGGATAACGGCGTGCTGCGCTTGCCTGGTGGCGGTTCAGCCTATCTGGATCTGACGTTTGTGCTCAATGTGGTGCATGCGATGGAGCTGGCCAGCAGCAAGCCACATTTGCCTTCCGGCGCTATCTTTAATATCACTAATCAGCAGCCACAACGGCTGGTTGATATGCTGCATCAGCTACTTCACCGGCAGCTTGGCTGGCAATATCGAGTGAAGTCGGTACCTTATCCCTTGTTGTTCACCGTGGCGGGCGCGATGGAACTATTATCGCAATTCACCAACAAAGAGCCGATGCTGACGCGTTATAGCGTGGCGACGGCCTATTTTGACATGACCCTGGATAACACTCATGCCATTGAGCAGTTGGGCTACCGACCGCGTTACAGTCTGGAACAGGGGATTGAACTGACGGCGGAATGGCTAAAACAGCAGGGAATGGCGGCAGATGGCTAACATCACCACGTTTGAGATCGGTTATTGCACCCATTTAGGCTGTATGGCGCTGCGTGGTTCGGCCATGCGCAACTGCAAATTCCCCTCCAGGGCCTATCTGCTGGAAGTGGGTGAGCGCCGCTGGCTGTGGGATACCGGCTATGCCAGCCATTTCGAACATTACACCGCCAAGGGGATTTTCCGTTTATATCGCCAGGTCACGCCAGTCTATTTCAGCCCGCAGCAGGCGCTGTTTGAGCAACTGCGCAGTTTGGGCATCAGCCCTGGCGAAATTGAGGCGGTGATAATTTCGCATTTTCATGCCGATCATATTGCTGGCCTGCGTGATTTCAGCCGTCTCAAGATGATTTGTTCCGGCGTGGGCTGGCAACAGACCCGCGAACTGCGCGGAATGGCTGCCTTGAAACGGGCGTTCGTGCCAGGGTTGATTCCAGAGGATTTTGAATCCTCGTTGCAGTTTGCTGAGGCATTCCCGATCCAGAGCCTGCCCGCAGAGCTGGCCCCCTTCCAACAGGGCTATGCGCTGCCGGGCAGCGCCGGGCAGATTGTTATCGTACCACTGCCAGGCCATGCTGCCGGGCATCTCGGTGCCTTTGTTCACACCGAGAGCGGCTGGACGCTGTTGGCAAGCGATGCTGCCTGGTCACCGCTGAACTATCAGCAACTGCGTGGCCCTTCACGGTTGGCAAACCTGATTATGGATAACCCGCGCAGTTATTATCACACCCTCGCAGCACTTAATCAGCTCTACCTTGGCGGTGCGGCGGAAATCCTCCTGTGCCATGAGGGGGATTTATGATCCCGTTGATGACCTTGTGGCACTACCTGCGTGCGCGGCGGCTACGCTTTACGCAACGCACGCAGTTGGAGGCTTACCAGGCCCGTCAACTGAAGCGCTTTGCCCGCCGGGTGCTGGTGAAAAGCCCATACTTCCAGCCTTTCCATTCACTGCCGATAGCCGAATGGCCGCAGATGGATAAAGCCGTCATGATGACCCATTTCGATCGTATGAATACGGCCGGATTACGGCTGGAGGAACTGCTGGCCTGTGCGCAACGCAGTGAAACCGACCGTGATTTCACCCCTAAAGTGGGCAAGTATAGCGTTGGTTTGTCGACCGGCACCTCCGGGCGGCGCGGCGTATTTGTGGTCAGTCCGCAGGAGCAGCAGATTTGGGCTGGCGGCATGTTGGCGAAAATGCTGCCGCAAGGGGCCTTCGCCGGTGAGAAAGTGGCGCTGTTTTTGCGGGCGGATAACAATCTTTACCACAGCGTCAACAATCGTTGGCTGAGTCTGGCGTTTTACGATCTGTTTGCGCCCTTTGCCGGGCATTTGCAGCAGATTGAGCGGGACCAACCCAGCATTGTGGTGGCACCAGCCCAGGTGTTGTGTGCCTTGGCCAGCGAAATAGAACGGGGCAATCTGCAATTGCGGGTCAAGAAGGTTATTTCGGTAGCCGAAGTGCTGGAGCCGCAGGATCGCCAATTGTTGATGCGGGTGTTCAACCAGGTCGGGGAGGTTTATCAGGCCACCGAAGGTTTCCTGGCCGCGACCTGCAGCCACGGCACCCTGCATCTGAACGAAGAGTTTATTCATGTCGAGCCGCAGTGGATCGATCAGCAGCGCTTTACCCCGCTGATCACCGATTTTACCCGCTGTACCCAGCCGATCGTGCGTTATCGCCTGGATGACATTTTGGTTCGGCGTGCGCAACCTTGCCCTTGCGGGCAGGCGACCATGGCTCTGGAGCGCATCGAGGGGCGCAGTGACGATCAACTGCTTTTGCCGGGGCTAAATGGCGTGGCGCAGCGGGTGTTTGCCGATTCGTGCCGCCGGGTGATTGCCAACGCGCTGCCAGCGGTGGCGGAGTATCGGCTGACTCAGCAGGGGAGCCAGCGGCTGCAACTGCTGGCCAATTGCCGCTTGGAGGCGTTGGTGAACTGCCAGCAGCAACTGCTTGCGTTGTTTGAACAGCAGGGTATCGCCACGCAGCAGCTTGAATGGCAGCTACAGGTGCAGGCCATTTTGCCGCAGTTTGATGCCAAGCGCAGGCGCATTGTTCGCGTGCCGGAGGTGGCATGATGGCCGTGACGTACCGTTTATGGCAGATGCTGTTGGGCTGGGGGTTTGTCGGCCTGGTTTACAACAGCAGCGACCGCTGGCAGGGGGCGGGGTATCAACTGACCCCTAGCTGGATCGATCGGGCGATCCCGTTCAGCCCACATGCGGTCTGGTTGTATCTGTCGTTCTTTCTTATTATTCCTTTGTGCTATCTGATTTGTCCGTTAAACCGCATCAAGTGGCTCCGAAGTTCCATGCAGCTCGCTGCGCTGGTGGCGGGGGTGATTTATCTGCTGTGGCCGACGACCATTGCTTATCCGCTCGATCAGGCCAACTCGCTGAGCTCTAGCCTGCTGGCAGCGTTGATCAAGGTTGATTCAAAACAAAACTGTCTGCCTTCATTGCATATAGCCTTAACGGTGCTGGCGGTGTGGGCTGCGGCGGATAGCCGAAACAAACTGCGTAGTGTATTGCTGGTAGCCTGGGGGCTGGGGATTGCCTTTTCTATCCTGCAATTGCGTCGTCATCTTTTGGTGGATTTGCTCAGTGGGGCGGCGTTGGCAGTGATGGTAGGATATGCCTGCCAGCGTATTCAATGGATTGCCAGTGGTGTGCGTCAGGGAGAGAGACAATGACAGACCTCGTGATACCGATAGTATTTATGCTGTGCGTGGTGCTGGGGGAGGCGCTGTGGCTCCAGCGGCGTAACAAGGGCAGTATCGACTGGCATGATGTTGTCTTCAACCTCAACTCCGGGCATATCATGCTGTGGTTGTTCCGTGGCCTGGAGATTGCCTGTTATGGCTATGTGGCCACGCATTATAACCAGGGCTGGCTGGACAGTTGGCCGGTTGCGCTGGTGTGGCTGTTTGCCCTGCTGGCGTGGGATTTCGGTTTTTACTGGCTCCACCGGTTGCATCACCGTTTCCGCCTGCTGTGGGCGGTGCATGTGGTGCATCATCAGGGCGAGCATTTCAACCTGTCATTGGGGGTACGCAACTCGTGGTATTCCTCGCTGACCTCGATCCCGTTCTTTATGCTGCTGGCGCTGGCCGGTGTGCCGCTCTCGGTGTTTATCACCGTTTCGATCCTGCATTACAGCATTCAGTTGTTCAACCACAATGCGCTGACGCCCAAACTCGGTTTTCTGGAGTCTATCCTGGTAACACCGGCCCATCACCGGGTGCATCACGTCAACGATCTGGCCTATTCCAACCGTAATTTCGGCGGCAGCTTTATCTTTTGGGACAAGCTGTTTGGCACATTCGGCCCCTCGTTGCCGAGCGGGCCCTTCACCTATGGCGTGCGCGGCGATAAATCCTCGGTTAACCCATTCTGGGCCAGCAACCTGCCGTTTCTGCGTTATTTCAAGCTGCCTTTCCGGCCTTCCGCCAACGCCGCCGGTTTCCGCTGTTCTGCGGGATGCCTGGTAAGCGGCGCGTTGCTGCTGTTTGCCCTGGTCCTGGGCTACGTTTACCGGTTTGGCTACGGTTATAATGGCCTGACAGGCGATCAGGCGGCGCTGTTTATGCTGCTGGCAACCGGGGCGATGGCGCTAGGGGGCATTGCCGAAGGGCGCAACTGGGGCGTGGGCGTCTGGCTGCTGGTGGCGTTAGCGTTTCCTTTGCTGTTGCTGGTTGCGCTGGGTTGGCATCAGCCCTATTGGTGGCTGATGGCCTGCGCGATTGCACTGCACGGTTGTGCCGTTGCTGCCGGTTGGGGCCGCCGGAAGGAAGCAGTGCATGGCTAATCTGCTGCCGCCATTATCTTACCCTGCAGATGGGGAGCAGGCATTTCATCTGGAACTGAAACGCCGGGCGCATGCTTATTTAAGTGGCCGCGGTGATCATCGCTTTGCCGATGCGGCCCGCTGGGCCAAAGCCATCGTTCTGCTGTTGCTGTGCGTGGGCTTTTACCTGCTCAGCCTGGCACAGCAACAAGCCCTGGCTTTTATGCTGTGCTATTTTGCCTTTGTCATGATGGGCATGTTGCTGAACGTGAATGTCAACCACGACGCGTCGCATAACGCTTTCGCCCGTACCCCTTGGGTGAACCGCCTGGCGGGGCGGCTGGTGACTATCCCGCTGGGGGTTGACCCGGATTACTGGCGTACGCGGCATGTGAGCTATCACCATGTGTATGCCAACGTCGAGCATTACGATCTGGATACCGAAGAGAACGGCTTTTTCCGCCAGACCCCTTTCCAGCGCTGGCGCAAGCATATGCGTTATCAACACCTTTACTGGCCGCTGATCGCCGCCTTGTCTCTGCCGTATATTGCGCTGGTGTTCGATTGGTCCGATCGTCTGGGGAAAACCCCGCTGGCTGCCGAAGCGGTGCTGGCCGGGCGCAAGGGCTGGGCGGTGTTTGTTGCCAGCAAGATCTGCCACCTGCTGGTCGTGCTGGCGATCCCGCTGTTCGTCTGCCAGCAAAACGGTATTGGCTGGCCGACGGTGCTGATCGCCTACCTGCTGAGCCAGATGCTGGCCTCGCTGTTGGTGGTGTTTTTACTGCTGGGCACGCATTGGGCGCAGGCCGAGTTTTACGCAGTGCCGGAGGGCGGCAAGATGCCACAGGGCTGGTATCGGCACAATTTTGCTACCGCCTGCGACTGGGAAACCGCACCGAAATGGTTGCAACACCTGACCGGCGGTTTGAATTACCATCTCACTCATCATCTGTTCCCCGGCTGGAACCACCGCCATTACCCGGCGTTGGCCACCATGCTGGCAGAGATCGCTACACGCCACGGGATGGATTACCGCTGTATTGGTTATCGCGAACTGTTAAATCAACAGCAGCGTTTTTTACGCACTATGGGGCAGCCCCCGCAATGAAGATGCCAGATACCACGCCGCTGCGGCCCTTGGTGTTCCAGCGGGAGAAGGGGGAAATCCATCAGGCGTTACTGCGCGCCAGTCAGGATTATCTGACCGCGCGTGGCGACCACCGTTTTGCCGACGGCGGGATGTTTGCCAAGGTGATAGCGCTGCTCCTGCTGTGTGCCGTTTTCTATGGTTTGAGCCTGCAGCAGCAAAACCCCTGGGCCTATTTCGGCTGTTACGTCGGCTTTATTTTTTCTGCCATGATGCTGACGGTAAACGTGGTGCACGATGCGTCGCACAATGCCTTCTTCAAGCGTGCGCGGCTAAACCACGGGCTTAACTTTTTCGTCAGTATACCTTTAGGGCTGGATGCCGACTGCTGGCGCGTGCGCCATGTCATTTTCCACCACGCATATAATAATATCGAAGGTTACGATCCGGACATTGAACCTAACGGCGTGTTGCGCCAAACTCCGTTCCAGCACCGCAAAGGCTTTATGCGCTTGCAGCAATATTACTGGCCGATAGTGGCGGCGTTGACCTTCCCGTATTACATCTGGCTGTTTGACTGGTTGGATCGCAGTGGAAAAACGCGCATGACGCCCAAGATGAAGTTTCACGGGGCGAAAGGCTGGGGAATTTTCCTGGCGAGCAAGCTGGCTCATTTTACGCTGGCGCTGGCGATCCCGCTGTGGCTCATGCCGCCCACGGTCAGCCCCACGGCGATAGGACTGACCTATCTGCTAAGCCAGATGTTGTCCTCTCTGGTTTTTGTGATGCTGATTGTCGGCACTCATTGGGCGAAGGCCAATTTCTTCCAGGTTCCGCAACAGGGGAGGATGGCGCACGGTTGGTATCAGCACGTTTTCGCCACCACCTTTGACTGGCTGGCTACGCCGCGCTGGCTGGGCTATTGGCTGGGGGGCGCTAACCTGCACCTGACCCACCATCTGTTTCCTCATTGGAGCCATCGGCATTATCCCGCGTTGGCGAAGATCATTGCCAAGGTGGCCGCCGAGCATGGTCTGGATTATCAGTGTCTGAGTCTGAAAACGTTATTGAGCATGCAACAGCGTTTTCTCGGTTCGATGGGCAAACAATAAGGGCCAGGCACTCTGCCAGGCCCCAAGGCTGGATTATTCAGGTTTCATACCCGCTGCCCCCATCAGCAGGCGGAACAGCGAGGCGACCAAAAACAGCCCCAGCACGCTGGCACTCCAGATGACCACCAGCCAGCCGACCCGTTTCCACCAGGGAATCGTTGAAGTTTTCTCATTCATCGTCTTTTCCATCATCAGTGATACCCATCGTCATGGCTCACCTTGCCGCGGAATACGTAGTAGCTCCAGAAGGTGTAGACCAGAATAATCGGGATAATAAACAGTGCGCCCACCAGCATAAAGCCCAGGCTCTGTAACGGCGCTGCTGCTTGCCACAGGGTAATGGCAGGCGGTATCAACAACGGCCAGATACTGATCCCCAGGCCGCTCAGGCCAAGGAACACCAGCAACAGCGTCAGCAGGAAAGGCGAGTAATGGGCGTTGTGGCGCACGCCTCGCCAGATCCCCCAGGCGCTAATCAGCACCAGTACCGGCACCGGCAGCAACCAGAACAGGTTTGGCAGGCTGAACCAGCGGGCGGCAATTTCTGGGTGAGCGATTGGCGTCCAGATGCTGACCACCAACAGGATCAGTAACAGGCTGACCAGCAACGGGCAGGTCAGGCGATACATCCTGGCTTGCAGATCGCCGGCGGTTTTCATTACCAACCAGGTACAGCCGAGCAGCGCATAGGTCACCACCAGGCCCAAGCCACAAAACAGTGGGAAAGGAGCCAGCCAATCCAGTGCACCGCCAACAAAGGCTCTGCCTTCCACCGGGAAACCGTTGATTATCGCCCCGACCACCACGCCCTGGCAGAAAGTGGCGAAAACCGAGCCCCAGATAAAGGCTTTATCCCAGATATGGCGTTTTTCTTCTTTGGCCTTGAAGCGGAACTCAAAGGCCACACCACGGAAAATCAGACCAAACAGCATCAGGGTCAGCGGAATGGCCAGGGCATCCAGGATCACGGCATAGGCCAGCGGGAAGGCGCCGAACAGCGCTGCGCCCCCAGCACCAGCCAGGTTTCGTTGCCGTCCCAGACCGGTGCCACGGTATTCATCATTACGTCGCGGTCGCGGCTGCCTTTCACCCAAGGGAACAGAATGCCGATACCCAAATCAAAACCGTCCATCACCACGTACATCATGGTGCTGAACACTATGATCACAAACCAGATCAACGGAAGATCGATACCCATGTTCAGCTCCTGTCATCCAACGTTTCGTGAACCGCGGAAAGCGGGCGGGCCGGGGTGCCGTGGCCGCTGGGCTGTTCGCCTTCATGGGCCTGCGGGCCTTTGCGGATCAGCCGCATCATGTAGGAGTAACCCACGCCAAACACCGAGCAGTAGACGACAATAAAGGCCAGCAGGCTGATGCTCATATGCATGTCGCCATGGGCGGAAACTGCATCTTTAGTGCGCTGTAGCCCGTAAACCACCCAGGGCTGGCGGCCGATTTCGGTGGTAAACCAACCTGCCAGCAAGGCGATCAGCCCAGATGGCCCCATCCATAAAATGAAGTGCAGGAAAGGTCTGGACTGATAGAGCCCACCGCGCCAGCGCAGCCACAGGCTCCAGACGCCAGCCAGGATCATCAGCATCCCCAACGCCACCATAATGCGGAACGACCAGAACACCACCGTGGAGTTGGGCCGGTCTTCCGGTGGGAAGGATTTAAGTGCCGGAACCTGCTCGGTGAGGCTATGGGTAAGGATCAGGCTACCCAGATAAGGGATTTCCAGCTTGAAGCGGGTCTCTTCACGCTCCATATCCGGCCAGCCGAACAGGATCAGCGGGGTGGCTTCTCCCGGTAGGTTTTCCCAATGGCCCTCAATGGCGGCGATTTTTGCCGGTTGGTATCTGAGCGTATTCAGGCCGTGCGCGTCGCCGATCAGCGCCTGGATCGGCGCCACCAGCAGGGCCATCCACAGGGCCATCGACAGCATCTTGCGCATGGCTGGCGTATCCCGGCCACGCAGCAGGTGCCAGGCGGCAGAAGCACCGACAAAGAAGGCCGATGACAGGAACGCGGCGGTGGTCATATGCAGCAGGCGGTAAGGGAATGACGGGTTGAAAATGACGTTGAACCAGTCCACTGGCACCACCACGCCGTTGATGATCTCATGGCCTTGTGGGGTCTGCATCCAACTGTTGGAAGCCAGGATCCAGAAGGTGGAAATCAGCGTGCCGAGTGCTACCATGCAGGTGGCAAAGAAGTGCAGGCCGGGGCCGACACGGTTCCAACCGAACAGCATCACGCCCAGGAAGCCCGCCTCCAGGAAGAAAGCGGTCAACACCTCGTAGGTCAGCAATGGGCCGGTGATACTGCCGGCAAACTCGGAGAAGAAACTCCAGTTGGTGCCGAACTGATAGGCCATCACCAGGCCGGAAACCACGCCCATACCGAAGTTGACGGCAAAGATTTTCGACCAGAAGTGGTACAGATCCCGGTAGACCTGGTTGCCTGTCTTCAGCCATAACCCCTCAAGCACCGCCAGATAACTGGCCAGGCCGATGGTGATGGCAGGAAAGATAATATGAAAGGAAACGGTGAAGGCAAACTGAATCCGGGCGAGCTCCAACGCATCAAGACCCAACATGACGCCTCCTTGAGATGTACATAAATTGACCTCTTAGTATAGCAATGGCTTTCTTATTAAAAAGTTGTGGTAAGTAGAGCACGAAGTCCGTTAACTATAATAGTGACAGTTATTTTACTTTTAACTATAACAGTTGGATTTGTATGACCAGATATGAACAACTCGCGCAGCAGATCCGCGAACAGATCCAGAACCGGGTGTGGCGTGCCGGCGACAAGCTGCCTTCGCTGCGGGAAAGCGGTAAGCGCGCCGGGCTGAGCCTGATGACGGTGGTACAGTCTTACCAGTTACTGGAAAGCCAGGGATGGATCGTGGCACGCCCCCAGTCTGGCTATTATGTCGCGGCTCGCTCACAGGCTCTGCCGCAGCCAATGCGGGGCGAAAAGCTGCTGCTGAGCGAACAGGTGGACATCAACGCCTTTATTTTTGATGTGCTGCAAGCCTGTAAGGATCCGTCGATTGTGCCTTTTGGATCGGCCTTTCCGGACGCCACTTTATTTATGCAGCCGAAGTTGGCCCGGGCGTTGAGCAGCGTGGCACGTAAATTCACCCCGCACAGTTCCCTCGCCAACCTGCCGCCGGGCAACGACGCCTTGCGCCGCCATATTGCCCAGCGTTACGCCCTGAGCGGCATGCAGGTAGCGCCGGATGAAATTGTGATCACCGCCGGTGCGATGGAGTCGCTGAGCCTCAGCCTGCAAGCGGTGACCCAGCCAGGGGATTATGTGGCCATTGAATCCCCGGCATTTTATGGCGCATTGCAGGCGTTGGAGCGGTTGCGGTTGAAAGCCGTGGCGATTGCCACTCATCCGCAGCAGGGGATCGATCTGGATTCATTACAGCAGGCTTTGGAACAGTATCCGATCAAGGCTTGCTGGCTGATGACCCATTTCCAGAACCCGCAAGGGGCAACCATGCCGGACGAGAATAAAAAACGGCTGGTGACCATGCTGCGTGAGCGCCAGATCTCATTACTTGAGGATGATGTTTATGGTGAGCTCTATTTCAGCGCCGAGCGGCCACTGCCTGCCAAGGCCCTGGACCAGGGGGGATATCCTGCACTGCTCGTCGTTCTCAAAATGCCTGGCTCCGGGGTTCCGTGTTGGTTGGGTGGCTGCCGGGCGCTATGCTCCACAGATCCAGCGTTTACAGTTAATGAGTACGGTGTCGACCTGTGTGCCAACCCAGATGGCGATTGCCGATTATCTGCTGCATGGCGGTTACGATACACACTTGCGCCGCCTGCGGCGTCTGTTGGCCCAACGGCAGAGCGCTATGCGCCAGGCGATCGCCCATCACTTCCCGCCAACGATAAAAGTCAGCCAGCCGGACGGCGGTTATTTCCTGTGGCTGGAGCTGGAGGTGGGGCAGTCTTCGATGGAGCTCTACCAGCGTGCGCTGGCAAAGGGCATCAGTATTGCGCCGGGGCGGATGTTTACCACCGGCAACCATTTCAATCACTGTTTCCGCCTGAATGCTTCTTTTGAGTGGAGCGACAGGTTTGAAGCCGCCATCCAGACCTTGGCTAAGTTGATCGGCGACCTGCCAGCGGCAGATTGAACTACGGGCTAGGCAAGATAATGTTTCAGTGCCCGCCCGGCCTGATGAATGGCAGAATGCACCGCCGGCACTTTGGCGAGTGGATTCAACAGGCCATAATCGTGTATCAGGCCGTTGTAGCGCGTTACCGTCACCTCTACCCCGGCTGCATTCAGTAGCCGGGCGTAGGCCTCGCCTTCGTCGCGCAGTACGTCCAGCTCGGCGGTTTGTATCAGCGCAGCGGGTAATCCCCGTAACTGCTCCAAGGTGGCATTGAGCGGGGAAGCCGTGATCTCTTTGCGCTGGGCCTTATCGGTGGTGTAGTTATCCCAGAACCATTTCATCATATTGCGCGTCAGAAAATGGCCTTCGGCAAACTGATGATATGACTCGGTATCAAAACTGGCGTGGGTCACCGGCCATAACAGGATCTGGCAGCGCAGGGCGGGCATCACTTTCTCTTTCGCCATCAGGCTGACCACCGCGGCCATATTTCCGCCAACGCTGTTGCCTACCACCGCCAGGCGCGTACCATCAACGTTGATCTTTTCACCGTATTCCGCCACCCATTCTGTTGCGGCATAGGCTTGCTGGATAGCCACAGGGTAATGTGCCTCTGGCGACGGGGTGTAATTGACAAATACCGCCGCGGCACCGGAGCTGTAGACCAGATCGCGCACCAACCTTTCGTGGGTTGGGAAGTCGCCTAACACCCAGCCTCCCCCGTGGAAGAACATAAACGCCGGTAATTTACCTTTAACTCGCGGCGGGCGTACGATGTGCAGCAGGATATCCTGGTCTGCGACATGAATGGTTTTCTCTTCAATCTCAACGTCATGCAGCAATACTTCCACGCTGCGCTGCGCCGACTCCAGTACTTTGCGAGCCTCCTTCGGTTTCATCTGCTCCAGGGGTTTGCCACCGCTGGCGTTCAATGCTTGCAGAAAGCTGGCAACGCCTTGTTCCGCCGCCGTCTTGGTGGGATCAAAGGTTTTTTTGGACATACGGAGATCCTTAGCGTTGGAAAATCGGGGGTGAAGGGGAAAGCCATAAACATTGTAGTCAATGCCTGCGCCTTTGTGCGTCACAGAGCGATAAAACGCGTAACGCTTCGGCAATGCCTGAATTTGGTGCATGGGATGCGCGATCGTGGTGCAAAAGTGGCTTGCGCAGCAGAACTGAGCAAATTATTTATGAGAGCGGGATCAGAAAATCAGAAGAATTTTGCGATTGAATAGGATTTCGAGGCTGATGATGATTTCAGGCCCTATTTTTTCAATTATTCATTACCAATGCATAATTATTGAATATTTATGCATTATAACTCCTTGTTTTAACGAAAAAAATCACCAAATCCGCTAAATCCCCCGATCTGGCATGCTAACTGCTCTACACTAATTATCAAATGGCATGTATTTTAACTACTCATTAACATTTACTCCCCGTTTAGGGGCTGCAAATGCGGCATATATAGCGAAATACCGATTTTATGTAACAGGATTGTTTCTGAATAAGCGGCGGTAAGGAGAATTATCGTCGGTCAGGAAACGCTCGATATAAGACGGTTTTTTTGCCTTGAGCATAACTTGCGGCGCCAGAACGGCCCTTACAGCCAAAATTCAGCTTTTGCTGACGTTATGAGGTCAATATGGAACAGCCAATCGCAGTTACCCGCCAGTCTTTCGATGACTGGATGATCCCGGTTTACGCCCCTGCTGATTTTATTCTGGTGCGGGGAGAAGGTTCACAGGTCTGGGATCAGCAGGGCAAATCCTATATCGATTTCGCCGGGGGGATTGCCGTCAATGCATTGGGCCATGCCCACCCGCAGGTGAAAGCCGCTTTGATCGACCAGGCAGGCAAACTCTGGCATTTGGGCAATGGTTACACCAACGAACCGGTGTTACGCCTGGCAAAACAGCTGATTGACGCCACCTTTGCCGACAAGGTCTTTTTCTGTAACTCCGGTGCGGAAGCCAACGAAGCGGCACTGAAACTGGCACGCAAGTACGCACTGGATAACAGCGGCAGCGAAAAGAACCAGATCGTGGCGTTCAATAACGCCTTCCATGGCCGCACCCTGTTTACCGTTTCGGCCGGTGGCCAGCCAAAGTATTCGCAAGATTTTGCCCCACTGCCTGGTGGCATAACCCATTCACCGTTTAACGATCTGGCGGCAGCGGCAGAAGCGATCAACGAACGCACCTGTGCGGTGATCGTTGAGCCCATCCAGGGTGAAGGCGGCGTCTTGCCTGCTGACCGGCAGTTCCTGCAAGGGCTGCGTGAACTGTGCGATCGCCATGGTGCGCTGCTGATCTTTGATGAAGTGCAAACCGGTGTGGGCCGCACCGGCCACCTTTATTCCTATATGAGTTATGGCGTATTGCCGGACGTGTTGACCACGGCCAAAGCGCTGGGTGGCGGTTTCCCAATCGGCGCGATGATCACCACCGACAAACTGGCGAAAACCCTGGGCGTTGGCACCCATGGCACGACCTACGGCGGCAACCCGCTGGCGACGGCGGTTGCCGCCGCGGTGTTCTCGCTGATCAACAC
Source organism: Serratia sp. L9 (assembly GCF_050632285.1). NCBI lineage: Bacteria > Pseudomonadati > Pseudomonadota > Gammaproteobacteria > Enterobacterales > Yersiniaceae > Serratia > Serratia sp. L9. Next base: position 3,514,929 of record NZ_CP192591.1, read on the forward strand.
CCCAGAGGTGCTGGATGGCGTGAAACTGCGCCATCAGTGGTTTATCGACGGGCTGAATAAAATCAACCAGCAGTACCCGATATTCAGTGAGATACGCGGGGCGGGGCTGTTGATTGGTTGCGTCTTGAACAAGGATTTTGCGGGTAAGGCCAAGCAAATTACCCAACTGGCCAACGAGGAGGGGGTGATTGCCCTGATCGCTGGCCCGGATGTGGTGCGCTTCACGCCTTCATTGATCATCCCAGAACAGGATGTGAAAGAAGGGCTGGCGCGTTTTGCGCGTGCTGTAGCGCGGATTTGTAGCTAATCAAGGCGGCTGCGCCCGGTGCGCAGCCGATGACTTTCGAGGTTCGCATTATGATTATTATCCGCCCTATAGAGCGTCGTGACTTGGCTGACTTGCTGACGCTCGCCGGTAAATCCGGTATCGGTCTCACTTCCTTGCCGCAAAATGAAGACACCTTGTCGGCACGCATTGAGCGGGCGTTAAAAACCTGGCAAGGCGAACTGCCGAAAAGCGATCAGTGCTATTTATTTGTCATGGAGGATACCGAGCGCCAGCAGGTGGTTGGCGTAAGCGCAATCGAAGTCGCCGTTGGACTGACCGAACCCTGGTACAGCTTCCGGGTTGGCACCCAGGTTCATGCTTCAAAGCAGCTTAACGTCTACAAATCGGTGCCAACGCTGTTTTTAAGCAACGATCATACCGGGCATTCGGAGCTGTGTACGCTGTTCCTTGACCCTGACTATCGTTATGGCGAGAACGGCAAATTGTTGTCGAAGGTGCGTTTTCTGTTTATGGCGGCGTTTCGCCAGCATTTCTCCCGCAAAGTGATCGCAGAAATGCGTGGATTTTCCGATGAGGAAGGGCGCTCCCCCTTCTGGGAAAGCGTTGGCCGCCACTTCTTTTCTATCGAGTTCGCCAAGGCGGACTATCTCAGCGGCACCGGACAAAAGGCCTTTATCGCTGAGCTGATGCCCAAGCACCCGCTGTATGTCGATTTCCTTGCCGAAGATGCCCAGAAGGTGATCGGCGAAGTTCACCCGCAGACCGCACCGGCGCGTAAGGTGCTGGAATCTGAAGGGCTGCGCTATCAGGGCTATGTCGACATCTTTGACGGTGGCCCGACGCTGGAGGCGGAGATCGACGAAATCCGTGCGGTCAAACGCAGCAAACTGGTGAAGGTGGTGCTGGACGATACGATGGTGAACACCACTGGGCCAGCCTACCTGGTGGCTAACGATAACTATCAGCATTATCGCGCACTGCTGGTGCATGCCGAACTGCATGACGACCGGCTGCGGATTAATGCCGAAACGGCAGCGGCGCTGGGCGTCGAACAGGGTTGCCCGGTGCGGGTAATCAAGCTTATTGCTCAGGAGAAAGTGTAATGTCGCATCCTGCATTGTTAATTAACGGCGTCTGGCTGGCAGGCCAGGGCGCAGAGTTCAGCAAAACCGATCCGGTGGATAACCAACCGCTGTGGCAGGCCAATGCGGCCAATCATATCGACGTGGCGGCGGCCTGTGCGGCAGCGCGCGGGGCTTTCCCTGCCTGGGCACGTATGCCGTTTGAACAGCGTGAACAACGGGTAAAGCGTTTTGCCGCGTTATTGGAAGAGCACAAACAATCTCTGGCCGAGACCATCAGCCGCGAAACCAGTAAACCCCGCTGGGAAACCTTGACCGAAGTGCAGGCGATGATCGGCAAAGTGGGTATTTCGCTGCAAGCCTATCAGGCGCGTACCGGGGTGACAGAAACCGCGATGGCCGACGGTGTTTCGGTGCTGCGCCACCGGCCACATGGCGTGCTGGCGGTATTTGGCCCTTATAACTTCCCCGGGCATCTGCCTAATGGCCATATCGTGCCGGCGTTACTGGCGGGGAATTGTCTGGTATTCAAACCTAGCGAACTGACACCTTTAACGGCGGAAATGACCTTGAAGCTGTGGCAGCAGGCCGGTTTGCCTGACGGGGTCATCAACCTGGTTCAAGGGGGCGTGACACCGGAGAGGCGTTGGCGGCCAGTGCTGATATTGATGGGCTGCTGTTTACCGGCAGCGCCGGGACTGGCTATCAGTTGCACCGCCAACTGGCTGGCCAGCCAGAAAAGATCCTGGCGCTGGAGATGGGCGGTAACAATGCCCTGATTGTTGAACAGATAGAGGACCTGGATGCGGCGGTGAATCTGGCAATCCAATCGGCGTTTATCTCTGCCGGGCAGCGTTGCACCTGCTCACGCCGTATTCTGGTGAAGCGCGGGGCAGAAGGTGACATGTTTATTGAACGTCTGGTCCAGGTGGCTGATGGGCTGCGTGTTGGCCGTTGGGATGCGGAGCCGCAGCCGTTTATGGGCGGGGTGATCTCCTCTGCGGCGGCGGAAAAAATGTTGGCGGCTCAGCACCATCTGTTGGCATTAGGGGCTAAGTCTCTGCTCACCATGAAACAGCTTGAGAGTGGCAGCGCATTATTGAGCCCTGGCATTCTCGATGTGACCGGCGTGGCAGACGTGCCGGACGAAGAGTATTTTGGCCCGTTGACTACCATCATCCGCTACGACGATTTTGCTCAGGCGCTGCGTATCGCCAATGACACGCGCTATGGCTTGTCCGTTGGGCTGGTCTCCCCGCACCGGACGCAGTTCGAACAGCTGTTGCTGGAAGCACGCGCCGGTATCGTCAACTGGAACAAACCCTTGACCGGCGCTTCCAGCGCGGCACCTTTGGTGGTGTGGGGGCTTCTGGCAACCACCGGCCAAGCGCTTACTATGCGGCGGATTATTGCGCATGGCCGATGGCTTCGCTGGAAAGCGCCAGCCTGACATTGCCAGCTAACCTATCGCCTGGCCTGTCGTTTAATTGAGCTTTGGGAACGGATTAACGTTCTGGGCTGACCCCGATGAGATATCGCCATGTCGCTCCCTCTCCCTGGGAGAGGGGGCGGGAGAACGCACCCGCGGCGGCATTAGCCATTCGGCAATCTACAGGAGAAAAAAATGTCGGGATATGAAGTCAATTTCGATGGGCTGGTTGGCCTGACGCATCACTATGCCGGGTTGTCTTTTGGTAATGAGGCTTCTACTCAGCACCGTAACCGCCAGTCTAACCCTAAACTGGCGGCCAAACAGGGGCTGCTGAAAATGAAAGCGCTGGCGGATATGGGGTTTCAGCAGGGCGTATTGCCGCCCCAGGAGCGCCCTCATATCCCTATGCTGCGCAAGTTGGGCTTCAGTGGCTCAGATGAGAACGTGCTGGCGCAGGCGATGCGGACTTCACCACGCCTGCTTTCTGCGTTGAGTTCTGCTTCTTCAATGTGGACGGCCAACGCCGCAACGGTTTCACCTTCGGCAGACAGCAAGGATGGCAAAGTGCATTTCACCGCCGCCAACCTGAATAACAAATTCCATCGTGCGATAGAAGCTGAGACCACTTCTGCCGTGTTACGTGCCATTTTCAATCATCAACAGTATTTTACCCATCATGATGCCTTGCCCCAGGTGGCTCTGTTTGGTGATGAGGGGGCTGCGAACCACAACCGCCTCGGTGGGGATTACGCCAAGCGCGGCGTGCAGGTGTTTGTCTACGGCAAGCAGGAGTTTGGTGGGGAAAATGCTCCTGCACGCTACCCGGCTCGCCAAACGCGCGAAGCCAGTGAGGCAATCGCCCGTCTGCATCAGTTGAACGAGCAGCAGACGGTATTTCTGCAACAAAACCCTGCAGTTATCGATCAGGGGGTCTTTCATAATGACGTGATTGCCGTCAGTAACCAGCAGGTGTTGTTCCATCATCAGCAGGCATTCCTGCATCCGCAGCAGGGGCTGGATCAGCTTCGCCGCAAGATGGCCCAGGTGGAAGCGGAATTGGTGGCGATAGAGGTGCCGACTTTGCGTGTCAGCGTTGCGGATGCGGTGGCAACCTACCTGTTTAACAGCCAGATCCTGACCAAGCCTGACAGCAAGATGATGATTGTGGTGCCGGAGGAGTCTCGTCAGCATCAGGGCGTGTGGCAGTATCTGTCGGAAATGGTTGCCAGCGGTGGCCCGATTGATGAAATCAAGGTGTTTGACCTGCGCGAGAGTATGCGTAACGGTGGCGGCCCGGCTTGCCTGCGTTTGCGGGTAGCCATGAACGAGCCTGAGTTAAGGGCGGTGAATCCAAGGGTGATGATGAACGATGCGCTGTTTATCACGCTCAATGAGTGGGTTGATCGCTATTATCGCGATTGCCTGACGCAAGACGATCTGGCTGATCCGCAGTTACTGCGTGAAGGGCGGGAGGCGCTGGATGCGTTGACATCTATTCTCGGGCTGGGCTCTGTCTACCCGTTCCAGCAGTAATTGGGGGCAACGATGATGGATTTATTAGCCCAGACGTTAGCAGGAACCCCACCGGCTCAGGCCAGCGGGGAAAACGCCATGCTGCGTTGGCAATGGTTGGGGGAAGGGCTGCTGGAGATCTGCCCGCAGCACGGATATCAGCAGGCTGTAGTCATTTCTGCCGGGATCCACGGTAATGAGACGGCTCCAATCGAGCTGCTTAACCAGTTAGTGGCGCAGATACTCGCCGGTACAAGACCCCTCGCAGTACGTTTGCTGATAATTTTGGGCAATCCACCGGCGATGCGTGCTGATAAGCGTTATCTGACCAGCGACATGAACCGTATGTTCGGTGGGCGCCATAGTCAATTTTCGCCCAGTGGTGAAACGGCTCGGGCGCAGCAACTGGAACAGGTGGTCAGTGCTTTCTTTACCGGGGAGCGGGCAGCCCGCTTTCATTACGACCTGCATACCGCGATCCGCAGTTCACATTTATCGCGTTTTGCGCTTCTGCCATTCCAACCGCGAATCTACAGCGCAGAAATGCTGGCGTTACTGGATGCCGCCGGATTGGATGCCATTGTGATCCATCAGGCGCCGGGTGGCACATTCAGCCATTTCTCCAGTGAATATCAGCAGGCGGCCAGTTGCACCCTTGAGTTGGGTAAGGCCCGCTCGTTCGGCCACAACGATCTGCAACAGTTTAGCGGCATCAACAGGGCGCTACAGGCACTGGTCAGCGGGGAGCCGTTACCTGAACGTGAGCCGCAGTTACCGATTCGTCTGTTCCGCGTTGAGAAATCACTGATTAAACGCAGTGAAGCATTCAAACTCTTTTTAAGTGATGACACCGCCAATTTTACTCCGTTTCCGCAGGGCACTCTATTGTGTGAGCAACCGGACGAAAGTTACCAGGTGCAGCATACAAGTGAATGGATCCTGTTCCCCAACCCCCATGTTGCTGTTGGTTTACGAGCGGGCATGATGTTGACAGAAGTGCCACGCAGCACCCTGTTCTAAACATTATTTTAAATCAACCACGCTATGCCACGGGTACCTTAACCCGTGGCAGGTATTTTTATTTTTGAATTAAATAGACAATTTATTTTATGGATTCGTGGGGTGTTAATATTGGAACACCACGCGGTTATATATAAGAGGAATCTGTTTAGGACAAAAAAATAGAGACTGATGGCGCATGGTTAGATAAAAATGTGAAATAAGTAACTTTATTACAAAGCCTGCTAACTATGTGCTAATCCTAATCTGTCGGCAAATCACAAAAAAGCACCTAATCATCGCCCCTGGGAAGGGTCTCACCCGAAATGATTAGCGGAATTTCTTAAATTATCAAGAAAATCAGCAAATTAAGAAAAAAGCTTATTGAATTATTTTGTTACAATTAAACATGATTTCTACGTTATGTTTCTTGAACTTTTCTATTTCAAGTTTTTATTCTGAATGGTAATGTCGCATGGCTCCTTATTAGGGACTTTATAAAATATTAAATGATAAAAATCATAGCCCAAATCATAAATTGGGCGTGACCCGCGTTTTTTAATTATATAACTAGGAAATAAATGATGAAACGCAGTGTATTAGCCCTAGCGGTTGTTCTCGGTGCCGTCTCCTCGCTTGCCAGTGCGGCCGAAATCTATAATAAAGACGGCAATAAACTCGACCTGTATGGCCGTGTTAATGGTAAACACTTATTCAGTGACAACAAATCCGCCGATGGTGATGGGAGCTATGTGCGGTTTGGCTTTAAAGGCGAGACGCAGATCAACGACCAACTGAACGGTTATGGTCAGTGGGAATATAACATTCAGGCCAATAAAACTGAAGGTGGCACCGATGCCACTGACGGCACTAAAACCCGTCTGGGCTTCGCCGGTCTGAAATTCGCCAACTACGGTTCCTTTGACTATGGTCGCAACTATGGTGTGCTTTACGACGTAGAGTCGTTTACCGATATGTTGCCGGAGTTTGGTGGTGATACTTACAGCGTCACAGATAACTTTATGACTCAGCGTGCTACCGGCCTGGCTACCTACCGTAACCGCGACTTCTTCGGTCTGGTCGATGGCCTGAATGTGGCATTGCAGTATCAGGGTAAGAACGAAGCCAGCTCCCGTAACTTGCAACGGCAAAACGGTGATGGCTATGGCATGTCTGTGAATTATCAGGACATCGGCGGTAGCGGCATCGGTGCTGCGGCAGCGTTCTCTGACTCTAACCGTACTCGAGGCCAGAAAGAGGGCACTTATGGTAAAGGCGATAGCGCCACGGGCTGGACCGTTGGCCTGAAGTATGACGCCAACCAGCTTTACCTGGCTACAATGTACGCAGAAACCCGCAATATGACGCCAATTAAAGTTAATGGCACATCAGGTTTCGCCAACAAGACGCAAAACTTTGAAGTAGTCGCACAATACCAGTTTGAAAACGGCCTGCGCCCCTCTCTGGCTTACCTGCAGTCCAAGGGTAAAGACATTGAAGGCATTGGCGATGTCGATCTGGTGAAATATATCGATATCGGTGCTACTTATTATTTCAACAAAAACATGTACACCTACGTTGATTACAAAATCAACCAACTGAATGACGATAACAAGTTGAAACTTAACACCGATAACGTTGTTGCCGCCAGCTTGACCTATCGCTTCTAAGCCAAGTCAATTACCTCACTCCTGTGTCGGGATAGGTGATCCAAAGGTAGGCAGGGCATAAGCTCTGCCTTCTTTTCGATTTAAAAGGGGGCATACTCGTTGGCAGGGATCCAGAAGCCGTCGATAAAATGCTCTATGGGGTAACAGCCAGCATGACGCAGCCGTTGCTCCTTCATCACTACCAGGCATTGATGCTCATCACGCAGCACATCGACGACGATGTCGGCACATCCGCCGTCCAGATAGCAAACAAACATCACTAAAGCATACATAACTTTTCGCATCCTCCATTTACGCCCAACATGACTATTGTAGGTAAAACTGCGCCAATTTCAGCGTATTCATGCAATGAGTTGCTAGTTTTGTAGCCGGAAATAGCATTTTCAGATTTATGGCATTGTTTTATCGGTCCCGGTGGGTTGAAGATCCGTTGGTACTGCTAAGATTATCAAGTCTTAAAACATTCTAACTTTCTAGCCATACCAACCATCAATAGGAGTGAATATGGGATTGTTTAACTTCGTTAAAGACGCTGGTGAAAAACTATGGGATACGGTCACCGGTAACACCGATCAAAGTGCCAAACTAAAGGGACACCTGGATAAAAGTGGCTTACCAGATACGGACAAGGTTGATGTGCAGGTTGTTGATGGCAAAGCGGTGGTAACAGGGGATGGCATCAGCCAGGAATTGAAAGAGAAGATCCTGGTGGCCGTGGGCAACGTAGCTGGTATCAGCGGCGTGGAAGATAACGTTGTGGTTGCCCAGACGGAAGCGGAAAGCCGCTTTTATACCGTCAAGAAGGGCGATACCCTGAGTGCCGTTGCCAAAGAGATGTATGGCAATGCCAATCAGTACAACAAGATTTTTGAAGCCAACAAGCCGATGCTGAGCAGCCCGGATAAAATCTATCCTGGACAGGTGCTGCGTATACCTCAATAATTATGACAAGGCTTGATGCCTAGCCCGATAACGTTCGGGCTTTTTATTGCTAAGAAATAAATTGGCATGATGAAAAATAGTATTTAATAAATTTTATGAATGCTTTGTACATTTGCTCCTTCCGCTGGCTCAAGGAGTATTGACCCTGTTGCGGAAAGTTGTTAGCGTCTTGCCTCGCAGAAAAATCTTAGTGTATGCGTGTGCAAAATCTGACAGACTTTGTTTATTCCTTCCCCACGAAAACGTTCGTGCGTGATGAGAACATGGATGTTGTGAAAAAACAGCGCGGCTCTACACAAGACAGAAAATACCGGGAAACCCTGGGTGATGCGCATTTTGCCGTCACGGTGCTGGTGATTACAGCATGCACATTGATTATTTTGATTTTGTCGATCACTCTGTGGGTGACTTGACGCAGCTTTCCTCAGGAGAAAATATGGAACACAATCCGCACAACGAAACTAAGCTCATCGCGGTGATCGGTTTGTTAATCTCTGTGTTGCTTGTAGTATCAACCTTATTTAGCATTACATATTTCTCTGATTTTCAACATATTAACAAAGAAATTGAACTGAAAAGCTGCTACAACCCCAACGCTTAAGGATTTAGCCCCGCAGGGCTGAGGTCGTGGTAAATACGTTGAGGCCGTTCTTGGCTCTCCGTGAATGTCGATTTTATGTATTCATTATTTTTATTTAATAAACACCATTCATTATAATTAAGAATTATTACATAAACGTAATTATACCGTTAATAAAATAGTGTTATTTAACCCGTATGGGGAACTGTCGAAAATATTAAAGCGCGTGCTAAAATAAGACTAATCTGAACGGGTGGGCTAGCCTGTTCATCGCCCGAACCAATGAGGTGATTATGAGCCACTTACTCTCTCATGCAAGATTATCCCACGTTGTGATCGCCACGGCGGTGTTCTGGGTTTCACTTGCTGCAGTGCTGGTGATAGTCTTCAGTTAACGCTTGATAATGAATAAAGAACCCGCTTAAGGCGGGTTTTTTTACGCCTGAGGATTATGCAAAACCGCTCAGGCCATTTTCTGGTGAATGATATGCAGCGGAGGGTCGATATGCAGGTCGACACTGAGATCCTGGCGGAAATCATAGGGAGTGATGTTAAAACGCTTTCTGAACATGTAAGTAAAGTGCGATTGGGAACCAAAGCCGAAATCCAGGGCGATATCAAAGATGGAAGCATCACTGCTGCGCAATTGGTACACCGCTCCGGCGAGGCGACGCTCGCGGATGTATTTGCCCAGCGAGATCCCCGTCGCTTCTTTGAACAATTTCTGCATATGCCACAAAGAGTAGCCTGAGTATTCGGCCAACTCTTCGAGATGGATCACTCGTCCGAGATGAGTTTCTACCCACTTACTGAGGGCGCAGACTATTGAGAGGTGATGTTCTTGTATCAATAAATTTACCCAATGGATTTTGTTGTTTAGCCGGAACGCAAAAATTCGACAAGCTTGTTTAGCCTACCTTACAGCTCGCGGGTTGTCACCCCAGAGCGGGTCAAAGCGGTATGGTTTCGACTTTCGCCATCAGGCGATTAGCCAGCCGGGTAATTTCAGTTTCGTCGTCAGGAATAAACCCCATAGTGATCGCCATCCCCAGCAGGATATGGTCTTTGCTGAAAATGGGGCAGGCAATAGCCCTGGCTCCAGGGATCCCCTCGGTGACGCTGTAGCGGACGGCATAACCCTGGTGACGTATCCGTTCGAGCTCTGTGGCATCAAGCTGTGGCGTTATTGATGTATCAAATGCCTGATAAGCGTAGCCTGCCGCGCTGGCATTTATCGGTACCGGAGAGTTTTCGAGGTAGTCGATATCGATATTTTTATGGCTGCGATTGTAGCGCGTCATCAAGATGCTGTTGCCTTGCCGAATCACCCAGCCGGTGGAGTAATTCAGTTCATCGCGTAGCTCGCACAAGGCATTATTGATTATCGTAGCCAATGTCTGTTGCTTACCCGCCACGGCCGCCAATGCCAATAGTTTACTGCCAAGGGAATAGCGGCTGGTTTCTTGCTCCTGATACAGCATCTGGCTGCGGCACAGTGACACCAGATATTTATGCAGCCGGCTTTTTGATAACCCGCTGTGTTTGGCGATATCCGAAGCGCGGGCGTTCCCCCTAGCGCAGTGACGCTCTCAAGCACCGATACGGCGATATCGACCGAATTTACCCCTTGAACTTCAGACATTTTCCTTACCCTACTGGCCATTACTTCAATTCGATCACTTTACCAGCTTAGCGCTTCCGATGCCCTCCCTATCCTCCCTCAGTCAAAACGTTCAGATGCCGTCGATGATCTTTTTATAGCTATTTAGAGTTAATTTGATCTTTTTCAATTCACCATTAGTTGACCTGGTTTATTTATAGTTAACCCATAGGGTGTAACCAACAAGAGAAAAACTATGAAAGAACTGACTTCGCTGCAACTTAAACGGCGTACCTTGCTGAAAGGGCTTGGCGTTGTGGGTTTGGCGTCATTGTCACATTGCGCCTTTGCACTAACACCAGAACAACCAGAACCGCTACGCCGTATCCGCCTCAAGCTGACGGATTACCAAACCTTCCGTTCCACCTGTGCCATGGAGTGTCTGCATTGCAACCTGACCGCTTACGTCTATCAGAAAAAGTTGATTAAGATCGAGGCCAGTAAAGACTTCAACGTGAAATGCTGCCTGCGGGGCATCAGCCGAACCAAATGGGTCTATCACCAGCAGCGGGTCACCACGCCGTTGTTGCGTGTTGGTAAAAAAGGGGAGGGTAAATTCGAACCGATCAGTTGGCAGCAGGCGCTGGATTTAATCGAAAAAAATATCCGTACCACCCTTAAAGAGCAGGGGAATGAAGGCCTGCTGTTGTCAACACATGCCGGTAACATGGATTCGATCAAAAATGACATGGGTAAAGCGTTCTTTGATTACCTAGGCGGATCGGTGAAACAGGCTGGGTCGTTATGCTGCTCTGCGGTCACGGCGGCCATGATGCCAATGGTTGGCCTGCGTTATGCCGATACGCGCGATACCATTGCCGACAGTCGTTTGATTATCTGCTGGGGAAATAACCCGGCGGTTACCATGCAGGCGTATTTCAAAAACTACCTTAAGGCGCAGGATCGCGGTGCTCGCCTGGTGGTGATTGATCCACGCTTTAATGAAACGGCGGCCAAAGCGGACGAGTGGATCCCGATTGTGCCGGGTACGGATACGGCTTTGGCGCTCGGGATGATAAAGATCATTATCGAAGAGCAACTGATTGATGCAGATTTCCTGCGCCAGCATACCGGGGCCGTGTATCTGGTCGATGGTAATAACCAGTTGATGCGCGCTGATGCCAATGATGCCGACAGCTACCTAGTTTATGACTGTACCAGCCAGAGCCTGACTCGCCACGATAAACCAGGGATAACGCCAGCGTTATTCCAGCATCAACTCCCTGAAAATAGCGCTTATCATACAGTTTTTGAATCGGTTTATCGGCAAGCGGCCTCTTGGACGCTCGATCGGGTTGCGGAGGAAACCGAAATCCCGCCTGGCACTATTCTACGTTTGGCCAGGGACTATGGCACAACGGCACCGGCGATGATCGTTCAGAACATGTCTGGTGCCCAACGCACTGAATTTGGTACCTATGTTGCCGCCAGCCAATTCTATCTGGCATTGCTCACCGGTAATATCGGCAAACGCGGGGCAGGGATTTGCGACGCGGGCGGAGCACGTCAAATGGCGAAGTTTGGGCCAATTATCCCGCCACCGGAAAAGGTGAAAAAATCACCCCGATCCCGGTTTCCAAGGTGGGCGAGTGGGTGGCCAATGATCGGCCTTACCCGATTAAGGTTTGGTGGATCATGACCATGGGCGTTATGACACAACTGCCCAATACCAATATGGTCAGAAAAGCGCTGGAGAAGGTTCCTTTTGTGGTGGTGGCGGATAATTTAATGAGCTCCACTGCGCTTTACGCCGATTTAGTGCTGCCAGTGACCACGATTTTTGAAGATGTCAGCCTGATGGCGGGTGTGCGCAGCCATTATGTGCAACTGATGGAAAAAGCGGTCGAGCCCCTGGCGAAGCGAAGCCGGACTACTGGATCTTTGCGCGCCTGGCAGAGCGCTTTGGCTTTGGGGAGGTATTCAACCAACCGATTGAGCACTATATCAATGCCTGCCTGAAAGATTCCGGTATTACCTTGGAACAGCTTAAGCAAGGGCCGGTGCTGCCGGTCAGCGGTGACTGGATCCCGTTTGAAAACGGTGTGTTCCGTACTTCAACCCGTAAGGCGCATCTGTTTATTGAAGAGTGGCAAAAGAAAGACTTCTCGCCGGTGGTGTCCTATATGCGGGTTAATGAATCACCGAAAGGCTCACCCGAGCTGGCAAAAAAATACCCACTGATGGCGGTCCAGCGCAAGCTGGCGCGCAGTATTCACTCCAGCCACGGGATGAATGAATGGATCCTCGAGGTCCAACGCAATAAGCCAAATGTCATGATCCATCCGCAAGATGCGCGGCAACGGCAAATCAGGCACGGGGAATGGGTCAGCGTGTTTAATGAACGAGGGGAACATCGGGCAATCGCCGTGGTGACTACACATATCAAGCGTGGGGTGGTTTCACTGGATAATGGCTGGTGGGAACAGCAAGGGGGAAGCAGCAGCCATGTTACCAATGACGCGGTTGAAAAACTGGGCACCGGGCATTGTTGTAACAGCACCCTGGTTGATGTACGGCGGGGGGATAAAGTATGACCAAACAATATGGTTTTCTAATCGATATCAAGCGTTGTTATGGGTGTAAAACCTGCTCGATGGCCTGCAAGTCAGAGAATCAAACTCCCCCGGCGTTTTATGGCGGCGTGTGCGGGAATATGAGACCGATGGTCCGAATAGCGAAGGTTTTATTTCGATGTCCTGCAACCACTGCGATGATCCGCAGTGCATGAAGGTTTGCCCGGCGGGCACCTATCATAAGCGCCCCGACGGCATCGTGGTGCAGGATCATGAGAAATGCATTGGTTGCCGTATGTGCATCATGGCCTGCCCGTATAACGCCCCGGTGTTTGATCCCCATGAAGGCAAAACCAGCAAATGCAATATGTGTGCTGAACGTCTGGATGAGGGGTTGCTGCCGCGCTGTGTGCTTTCATGCCCGGCTGGGGTGCTGAAATTTGGCGATATTAATGAGTTAAGAAAAATTCACACCACGGACTGGGCGGTGCTGGAGGCTCGTTATCATATGCCAGACCACCGTATCAGCGGCCCGAACGTGGTCATTATTCCAGCGGATAAATAACAGGGGTGATGCGATGAATGAATATGAATTGCCGTTGGTATTTTTTACCGTGCTGTGTCAATGGGGGATTGGGGGCATTATCGCGCTGACCCTTTACCGCTTGCGGCCAGCCAGGGCAGATGAACAGCGGATGTCTGCCAATCAGTTGAAATACCTGGTGCTGGGGTTATGGCTGGTGGAAGTGGTTGGATCCATTTTGTCGATGTTACACCTTGGCCAACCTTTTGGTGCTTATCGCGCCGTTCAGGGGCTGCCACACTCCTGGTTAAGCCGTGAAGTGATCGCCTTTATCCTGGTGAATGCCAGTCTGTTTATGCTGCTGGCGGTATGCTGGCTGCGGCCACAGAAGGCATCCTGGCTCACTACCTTGAGTATGGTGACATCGGTCCTGGGGATCGCCGCAATTTTGGTATCGGCACAAATTTATTACCAAATGGTCAGCCACCCGCTTTGGCATACGCCAATGACGCAACTGGCTTTTCTGAGCACTGCATTACTGTTGGGCTTCAGTACCTTGGGGATCTATTTGAGCTGTTGCGGCTTAGCCATTACGGCAACGGTGCGTTATGGCATCCTGGCGGGTTGCGTGTTGCTGATGGCAACGCTGGCCGGGCGCTACCAGATTGTTGGGGCCAGTGCCCAAGGCGTTATGCTCTGGTGGCAACTGATTGGCAGCATTTTGGTAGGGGTCGTGTTGTTTGCGCTTTTGAGCTTGCGCACGCGGCTGGCTCCTTTAATGGCCGTATTGGCCGGGCTGGCATTAGTGTCAGGTGAAGTGGTGGGACGTATGCTGTTTTACCACAACGTCATGAGCCAATTTCCCTGGTTCTGATTAAGTTGAACGGCCTGGCTGTAATGCCAGGCCGGCAGCATATCAGAAAAAGCTTTAACGGATGACTTGCCAGCTTTCGGAGAAACCGGCTAATCTGAAATTGCCCGCTTCCGCAGATCCAACGTGATCTCGGGCCCAAATGTAATGAGCCAGAATATACCCTATGAATTTTGAGTTGCAGCCAGGGGCGCCCAGCTCACCACTGACTTGAGTCAGTGACTGGGAGGGGTACAGGTAGCCACGCGGCAGCTTGAAAGGCGACGGGTAGAGAGAGTCAACCGTAACAACGTCATGTTGATGGGGTGATCGCATGTTAATTACAGTGATTATTACTCTTTTTGTAATCGTGGGTGTCGCTGCTTTTATGGCAATGCCAGTGATGATGGTGAATAACACACAAGGTGTGGGAGGTGAAGAGCCGTGAAAGTTGAGAATAACCATGTTAACCCAAGATAACCGCAACTGATGATGACGGGCCCGACAAGAGGGCACGTCGTCATACTCCACTGACCAGGAAAATTTCTGAACGGTCTGCAACAAATCCGCCCGAAACGATAAATCACCGCATGAAGTGATAACGCATACTAAGCTAACTAACTGAAGGAATTAAAATTAGCTGAAGGAATCCCATTATGCTGAATATTAATCGTCATCAACTTTTATCCCTTCAAGATAACTTCCTGAAAAAACAAAGAACGCCTCTGTTAATAACCGCTGCCTTATTGTTGTTGGGGGGCTCCTTTGCCTGATCAATCCTTTTGCCTCGGGTGTGGCCCTGAGCGTAGTCATTGGTGCCTTTTTCCTGCTGAGTGGTCTGGCGCTGATCGTCGAGATGTTCATTCACCGGGTGCAAAATACCTGGCCCCTGATCGGTGGGGTACTGCTGGGTATCGCCTATCTCATTCTCGGTTATGTGTTTATCACGAACCCGACAGTGGGTATTCTGGCCTTGGCCGTTTATCTCGCGGTGCTGTTTGCCTTGGGGGCGTTGCCCGCCTGGTTGTCGCCTTAAACTGGCGCTGGCAAGGGGGCGGTTGGTTACAGGGCATTATTGGCGTGCTAGATCTGGTCATTGCCGCGATACTGATAGTTGCGGGTCCGGAGGGGACTGTAACGTTGGTAACGGCGATCGTCGGCATCGAAATGCTGGTTAGCGCTTTCAGTCTGTTCCAGGTGGCTAACCTGCTCAAGCCAACTCGCTAAATCTTGGCTTTCTTCTTTCGTTAAGGGTAATGAGAATAACACTATGGAATTCAAGGATTACTACGCGATCCTAGAGGTGAAACCCTCTGATGATATCAAGGCCATCAAAACGGCCTATCGCCGATTGGCGCGCAAGTATCACCCCGATGTCAGTACCGAAGCCAATGCCGAAGCGCGGTTTAAAGATGTGGCCGAAGCCTATGAAGTGCTGAAAGACAGCGAACGCCGGGCGGAATATGACGAGTTGCGGCAGCATCGCCATGATCCCAATTTCGGGCGCCGGGCTCAGCGCCAACAAAGCGGCGATGCGGAGGATTTTTCCGATATCTTTTCCTCCATGTTTGGCCAGGGCAGGCGTGGCCGCCAGCAACATGCTGCCCGCGGGCAGGATGTAGAGATCGGGGTGGCGATGTTCCTGGAGGAAACGCTCAGTGAGCAGACCCGTACCCTGAGCTATAAAGTGCCGGTGTACAACGTTTTTGGCCAGGTTGAAAGCGAGATCCCCAAAACCCTCAACGTGAAAATCCCGGCCGGGGTAACCGATGGCGAACGTATCCGGGTTAAAGGCCAGGGCGTCCCGGGCGTTGGTGGTGGGGCCAATGGCGATCTGTACCTGATTATCCAGCTTGCCCCACACCCGTTATTTGAAGTGATTGGTCAGGATCTGGAGATTGTTCTGCCGTTGGCTCCTTGGGAAGCGGCGCTGGGGACCAAGGTTTCGCTGCCAACGTTGTCAGACAGCATTCTGCTGACCATTCCGGCAGGTAGCCAGACCGGGCAGCGGCTGCGAGTCAAAGGAAAGGGGCTGGTCAGTAAGAAAGAAACCGGCAATCTGTATGCGGTGATCAAGGTGGTCATGCCGCCAAAACCCGACGACAGCAGTGCTGCGCTGTGGCAACAACTGGCCGAAGCGAACAAGGCTTTTGATCCCCGCACCTTATGGAGTAAAGCATAATGGCTAAGTTACAGATAACTCTTACCATTACCGAGTTTTGCCTGAGTACCGGGGTGAGCGAAGCTGAACTGATCGAGGTTGTCGGGCTCGGGGTTATTCAGCCCCGCGATCCGCAGGCGGATAGCTGGCTGTTTGATGACGGCGCTCTGGCAGCGTTTAATCGCGCCCAGCGCCTGCAACGCGAACTGGCCCTGGATTGGCCCGGTATCGCCGTGGCGCTGACGCTGCTGGAAGAGATTGATCAGTTGCGTAAGGAAAACAGCCAGTTACGTCATCGTCTTGAGCGCTTTATTGCTCAGTAATTGGCGGGGTCTGGAGGGGCGTTTTCAATTGACGCCCCTGTGATGGCGTATGCAGCTGCGGCTTCTGAGCGCTAAACGTTTTTGCGCTCGACGGTTTCTTCGCCCCAGAATAACTGGTCCGCATCGGTTTTACTGAACGCCAGTTGCAGGGCTTCGTCGCTGCCTTCTTCCCAGATTTTTTGCGCTAGAATCTCATCATTTTTCGCCAGTTCAAAAATGGCTTCGGCAATTTCGACGGAGGTTTCACGTACTGTCGCCCAAGATTTCACATTGTGATTCGCCATAACTTCTCTCCTGTTGCGTTTGACCCAGTGGTTCAGTATAGGCCAATTTTTGCGATGCTTTTTGCAAGCGATGCGCATTATTGGCCGCTTGCGCAAAGTGCTGTGCGGCATGGTATTCTGTGCCGCGTATGAATCAAGAAGGAAATTATTATGTCTGACATACTGAGCAACGATCAGGAGCTGGTGTCCGATCTGGTTGCCTGCCAACTGGTCATCAAGCAACTCCTCGATGTGATCGACGTCATTGCGCCGACAGAAGTACGGGACAAGATGGCCAACCAACTCAAGAGTATCGATTTCTCCAGCCACCCGGCAGGGGCCGATCCGATCACCAGGCGGGCGATTGAAAAAGCGATCGCGCTGATTGAGATGAAGTTTGACCGCCAGTGATCTCTCTCGCCGCCGCTTTGCGGCGGTTTTCTCTGTCAGAGCGTTAGTCTACCGTGGTTTCAATCTTCTTCAGCAGTGGGCAATCTGCCACCCCAATCACGCCGTTATTACCATGCAGATATTGCGCAGTAACCACGTTGCGTGCCGTCAGATATTGGCACTGTAATCCCAACCCACCCACATTCTTCTCACTGCCCACCAGCACCCCATAACCAGAAAACAGCCATGCAGCATACAAAACAGCCAACACCACTAGCCATTTAACCCATTTACCCATAAATCCCCCTTGTTATCATCTCGGGTGATTTCGCCACGGAAAAGCGCAGGGGGCAAGGGCAACACTCCTAAAGGCACACCAATATGTCGGGATTCTAAACGGCTGGTTAAACTCTGTTTAGGTTGGCTATGATAGCATCGGAATTATGTTAACAAGATAATGATAAGGTTGCTAAGGTTTGGGGCGAAATAAAATCCTGGCATTGGTGGGAACGTTAGCGGCCTGCCTGATTTTCTATCTGCTTGCCCTTGACAGTTATTGCGATCAAGGTGGCCGGTTTGCGCTCGGTATCTGCGCGATCACACGTTTTGTCCCCTGGTGACGAAATAACAATTTTGCGCAAACCTGCCCTTGGTCTGGGCGAGAATGCTACTATGGCGCTTCGGTTTATGCAGTTGAGTAGATAGGGTTGTTCATGTTTGATTTAACTTATGGCCTGACCGGCCTGATTTCGGTTGCCGTGGTGGTGTTGGCCGCATTATTTGGCCTGTGGATTTGGTTTCTGGTGAACCGTGCCAGCGTGCGTGCCAATGAACAGATCCAACTCTTGCAGGAGATTGCCGAGCAACAGCGTCAGCAGACCGCGCTACTGAAAGCGATGCTGCAAAACGCCCGTGGGGAAGTGGCTCCGATTGATGATGACCTCAGTCCGGCATTGAGTTATAAAGGTTTTATCCCTGAGCGTTAACCGCTCACCTCATTTGGTGAGAAGGTAAAGGACACGTCGATTATCTCAGTTTCAGTTTTAATCGAATCACCTTCTCACCATTCCCCTCAGAAGAACACCATGTCTTGATAGGGCTTTTCACGACATGCGGCCAAACGGCTCGCCAGATTGCCACAGTGGATCTCCAGCGCATGTTGATCGGGGTCGGTAAAATAGAGCGATTCCCCCTCACTGCCGTTATCTTTCCACTCACTGATACCATATTCACGCAGGCGTACCGCGAGAGCCGCAAAATTCTCCGGGGCCACGCTGAAAGCGTAATGCGTGTAATCCTGGCGTGTTTGCCCTTGCCGGGCATCGTCCAGCGATAGACACAGCCACAACTCACCCAGAACCAGATAGGCCCCTTGCCGCCAGAGCGCTTTTGGAGAAAAGCCCAGCACGTTTACATAGAAATTGAAACTGAGCTCCAGGTTACTAACGGCGAGCGTCAGATGATTGAGTCCAAGCAACATGTTGGTCATTCCGTTCTCAATGGAAAGTAAAGTGTAATCAGGCCGATACCGATAATGGGAAAAGCCCGTTGGGCTGTCATAAATCTGTCGTATTAGCGTCGTAATGTAGCGCCAACATTACGCAAGATGGATACAACCCATGATCAAATGGTATGAAGAAAGCGACGCCGAAGTAAACCGCAGTATTGCACTGATCACCGGAGAGAATCCGGATAAATGGTATCCCTATGGCGGAGTTAAGGGGAAAGATTACTGTAAAAACCCAACAGATGCCTGGCCGATAATCTGCGCTAATAAAATCAGCCTCAACGCCATCCGCCAGGACGACAACCCGCAATGGCAGGCCAGCATAACTACCCAGCAAGGGGAATGGCAGGCCGGAAGCCATAGCCCG
This sequence comes from Serratia sp. L9, assembly GCF_050632285.1. Taxonomy (NCBI): domain Bacteria; kingdom Pseudomonadati; phylum Pseudomonadota; class Gammaproteobacteria; order Enterobacterales; family Yersiniaceae; genus Serratia; species Serratia sp. L9. Next base: position 3,533,992 of record NZ_CP192591.1, read on the forward strand.
TTGCGCGCCGCGATGATCTGTTTTTTGTTAAGTCAGCAAGCGCAATAAATCATTTGTTCATCTACAATTTTAATGCCTTACCTTTTGATGGCCTGTTAATGCTTCCTCTATTCTGACAACGGAACTGTCGCTGACGGAGACTGTTTATGAAACGCATTATTAAAGGTGATACCAATCTCTCCCACTTAGTGATTGCCCATGCGGCGATCGATCATCATGCAAAAAGCTTTGGGCTACGCCGGCAGGGCTGGCCCTCAACCTACCTGATCGAATACCACAATGACCGTGTGGCGGTGGAGGTGATCACACGCCGCCAGTCCTATGTCGCCACGCTGATGATCGGCGCACGTAACCTCAGTAAACTGTGTGGAATGCCTGCCTGAATAGTGCTTGTCTGAACCTCCAATCCTCCTTGAAAATCTGGCCCGGCAGGTCATTGCCGGGCGCTAATCCTTGATGCTGACGGGGTTAAGTGTTAAAAAGCCGCCCGCAGAGTCATTTATAGATTGGCGATATTCTGCGCATTGGTGCGGGATGTTCAGCCAGACGAGGATAAAATGGGCGGTCAGCTTCAGGATACCCCGCTGAAACGCGGGTTAAAAAACAGACATATACAACTTATCGCCCTGGGTGGCGCCATTGGTACCGGCTTGTTCCTTGGTATTGCTCAAACGATCAAAATGGCAGGGCCCTCGGTATTGCTGGGGTACGCTATCGGTGGATTTATCGCCTTTTTGATTATGCGCCAGTTGGGGGAGATGGTGGTGGAGGAGCCCGTGGCGGGTTCCTTTAGTCATTTCGCTTATAAATACTGGGGGGACTTTGCCGGTTTTCTTTCTGGCTGGAACTATTGGGCGATGTTTATCCTGGTAGGCATGGCGGAACTGACTGCCGTTGGGATTTATATCCAATACTGGTGGCCCGAAATTCCTACCTGGATGTCGGCGGCGCTGTTCTTTGTGGTCATCAATCTGGTCAATCTGGTGAACGTTCGTCTGTACGGCGAAACCGAGTTCTGGTTTGCCATCATCAAAGTGGTGGCGATCCTGGGCATGATCGTGTTTGGCGCTTATCTGTTAGCCAGCGGCAACGGTGGCCCGCAAGCCAGTATCAGCAACCTGTGGCAGCAGGGCGGCTTTATGCCTCACGGCATCGGCGGTTTGGTGATGGCGATGGCGGTGATCATGTTCTCGTTCGGTGGCCTGGAAATGGTTGGCATTACTGCGGCAGAAGCGGCCGACCCGCGTCGTAGTATTCCCAAGGCGACCAACCAGGTGGTTTACCGTATTCTGATTTTTTATATCGGTTCGTTGACGGTGCTTCTGTCGCTCTACCCATGGGTTAACGTGGTGGAGGGCGGTAGCCCGTTTGTGATGATCTTCCACGCGCTCAACAGTAATCTGGTGGCAACCATCCTTAACGTCGTGGTGCTCACGGCGGCGCTGTCGGTCTACAATAGCGGCGTGTATTGCAACAGCCGGATGCTGTTTGGCCTGGCGACGCAGGGTAATGCGCCGAAAGCGCTGACCAGGGTTAACCAACGCGGTGTGCCGGTATTGTCGATTGCGCTGTCGGCGCTGGCGACCTCTGTCGGTGTCCTGATTAACTACGTGATGCCCGGCAAGGCCTTTGAATTGCTGATGGCGCTGGTGGTCTCTACGTTGGTGATTAACTGGGTGATGATCTGTATGGCGCACCTGAAATTCCGTGCGGCAAAGAATCGCCAGGGAGTGATCACCAGTTTCCGTGCGCTATGGTATCCCTTTGGTAACTATCTGTGCCTGGCATTTCTGGCCGCGATCCTGGTTATCATGTATTTCAGCGAAGGGATCCGGATTTCCGTGCTTTTGATGCCGGTGTGGATCCTGCTGCTGTGGGTAGGGTTTGCCCTGACGCGCCGCAAAGGGGCCATTGGCAATAAAAAGTAATGTGACTCCGGAGGCGCGCCCTGCGCCTCCGGAGCCTTTGCTAGCTGCGTGGTGTAAAAGCATTACCTTGCGGCTGGCGTTGCAGCCCTAACATCTTTCTGCACACCAGGAACAGCGTGCTGATGATATCAATCACTACCACGCTCAACATCAGCAAGCCCAGCATGAAAAAACCTGCCAACGTACCTGCCAGTAACAGCAGCGGTGTTGGCACGCGTATCCGGCGCAGCTTCATCGCCAGATACATTTTCCAGTATTGCCCCTGCGCATGTAGTGCGTTGCGTATCCGGCCCATACGAACGCGAGATCTGCGTGATGCAGTGCGGTTCATAACTCCTCCTTTTTCTGAATGTCCCAGCAAGTAAATCACAAGGTTCTTAAGAGATGCTTAACAGGTTCTTGTTGACCTTGGCTCTCTGACAGAGGGTATGACAGCAATGCTGGCAAAAAGGTCCGCTGGTCATACAAGGCATTGGCAAGCTATCTTGTATTTATTGCGGTATTGCGGGGAGACGTATGAATGAAGGTAACCAATAAATACTACGATGCCAGCAAGGCGCATCATACCCCTCAGGGATTTTGCAACCCTGAACCAACCCTGCATAAACCGGGGGATCTGAAGCGCTGGCAGGATGAGCGTAAGAAGCTGGGTTTACCCAAGCCCCCGCAGGCTGGCTATGAGCAATTTATCCAGCAATGGTGGCAAGCGGCCGATCTGAGCGGCACTCAGGATAGCGTTTGGTGGCTGGGCCATGCTTCAGTGTTGCTGCGCCTGGGTGGGCGCCATGTGCTGATTGACCCGGTATTGTCACCTCGTGCATCGCCGCTGAGCTTTTATGGCCCGAAACGTAAGACGCCACCTCCACTAAGCGTGCAACAGTTGCCTGCGGTGGATGTAGTGCTGATTTCACACAATCACTACGATCATCTGGATCGCCAGACTATCCGGGTTCTGACCAGGCGTTTTCGCAGTGCGACCTTTATCGTGCCGCTGGGGCTTAAACGCTGGTTCAGCCACTATCCGGTTAAACGGGTGGTAGAGCTGGACTGGTGGGAGAGCCTGACGCTGGGTGATATGACGTTTCATGCTACACCAGCACGGCATTGGAGCATGCGCACCCCTTGGGATCGCAACCGCTCGCTCTGGTGTGGCTGGGTTGTTCACCATCCGGCACTGCGCTTTTATTTCTCTGGCGACAGTGGCTACAGTGAACAGTTGGCCGAGATAGGCACCCACCTTGGGCCGTTTGATATTGCAGCGTTGCCAATCGGCGCTTATGCGCCAAGGTGGTTTATGCAAGAGCAGCACATGGACCCCCAGCAGTCGGTCATGTTGTACCAACAGCTAAACCAACCCCGTGTTATTCCAATTCATTGGGGGGTTTTTGAATTAGCCGATGAGTCACTGGATGAGCCCCCGTTACAATTAAAGCACGCGTTAAGCTCTGCAGGGCTTGAACAGCATCGGTTTCATCCGCTGAAAATTGGTGAGCGGATAGAGCTCGGTCCTACCTCTTAGTGAGTAATCATCCGGTGATGAGAGGGGCTGCGTATCCCGCGCCGGAAGGGGCCTGGCGCGGAAGTTGCTTTGTTGGTGCAATGCCGTTAGTTGAACAAATAATGGGTTAAACAGCGCCGAGTGTACTGAAAAGAATAGCCCATCTCAGGTTGTTAACCCGTGGATAAAAATAACCCAAGTGATATTGGCGTGTATTTTGGGTTATTTATTTTATGCTTACTAAGTTAGTTGCGGATATAACGCGCGACGGTGCAGGGCGTATTTAACGTCATTGCACTTTTTTGGTGCGTAATTCCAACCGTTGCATGTTTATGCACAGAGAAATGTGAGCCTTGTTGGAAAAATCTGACCCGCGTTCCCACCGGTGGCTGGGGGAACTATCCCGCTATGACAAGGCCTGGCCCCTAAAAGGTCTGATCAGTGAGCATTCGGCCCCCCGTTCATCGTTATTCAAATGTTGCATATAAAATTCCATAAAGATTCAAAACTTTTTAAGATTATGCCGGGGGTTGCGGCTTATATGCTGGCAAAAATCTTCACCTCCAGCTTGAATGAATTGTTAAAACCGAGGCTCCAGGCGGAGTACAGAGCAGCTTCTTTACAAAGCAGAAAATAGGCAACGCATCAACTTATTTCAACCTATTTTAGCTATTCTTGCGGCCGACCGTTTCAAATATGTGCGACATGTCCATCAGTGATTAAAAATGGCTTGCCATACTTTACAGAGTATGTGATAACGCACTTGGGTAAAACGAGGTACAGTTCTGTATATGTGTGGCATTTTCAGTAAAGAAGTTCTGAGTAAAGACGTTAGCGTTGAATACCGCTTCTCTGCCGATCCTTATCTTAGTGCCTCAAGCAGTAACGACTCTAGTTTGTCTATGTAACGCCTACGGGCGGTTTAAACAATCCAAAGGAAATACTCAAGATGGCAAAGATCAAAGGTCAAGTTAAGTGGTTCAACGAGTCTAAAGGTTTCGGTTTCATCACCCCGGCTGACGGCAGCAAAGACGTGTTCGTACACTTCTCTGCAATCCAGGGTAACGGCTTCAAAACCCTGGCTGAAGGCCAGAACGTTGAGTTCGAAATCCAAGATGGCCAGAAAGGCCCATCTGCAGTAAACGTTACTGCTATCTAATCAGCGTCAGCTGTACAAAAACCCGCCTTTGTGCGGGTTTTTTCGTCTCTAGACCCGGTTAACGTCAGCCGGTAATTATGATGCCGGAATATTGATTACGGCCTTTGATCCCTGGGTGAGAAGGATCTTGTTCACGCCGGTGGCTGTTACGGCGGTAGCTGGTGTATTTAAAGTGCTGAGGCAGCTCTGGGTCATGATTTAGCGTGCAGATGGTGCAAGAGCCTGCATGATCGACGGCGGCAAAGCCCAAGGCTTTGAGCTTGGCTTGTGCGATGGCTGCCAGATCCAGATGACGGTGAGTGGGGCTGATCAGCTCTGGTGAGAAAGGCAGCTCCTGTTGAAAGCGCGTGATCAATTCCTCATTGACTTGATAACAGCAGGCACCGGCTGCCGGCCCGATAGAAGCCACCCAGTTTGCCGTTTCGTCCTCAAGGCGAATACGCTTGGCCATCTGTTCAAGGATGCCATCCAGCAAGCCGCGCCATCCTGCATGTACGGCACCAATGGCGCTACCGTCCCGACGGCTGAAAATCACTGGCAGGCAGTCTGCCGTCAATACGCTGATCAGGATCCCCGGCTCACGAGTAAAAAAGCCATCGGCTTCGCCGCAGGGCTGAGCGGGTTGATGAACGTCAACAATACGCGTGCCGTGCACCTGCTTTTTCTCGGGCAGCGTACTGCGGAAAGGTTGTAAGGGGGCCGGCAACAGGGCACTTTTATTGCCAAAGCCATGTTTGACACCTGGAATAGTGGTGAGAAGCGATGAATAGTCGGTCATAAAACGTCTTTTATCGGCAACTGAAAGTGGCTACCAGTGTAGCCAGCTTTTTAGCTCGCCGCCTTTGAAATTCATAAGGTGCAATAGGGGAAGGCGGTATCCGCCTTGCATCGTACATGCGCCTTCTTTAGACTAACTGCGCCGTATCTATCTGAGATCCCATCCATGTCTTATCAGTGCCCTCTGTGCCATCAACCGCTCGAAAATACCCGCCACCAATGGCGTTGCGAAAACAACCACCAGTTCGACTGCGCCAAAGAAGGTTACGTCAATTTAATGCCGGTGCAGCATAAACGCTCCAAGCAGCCGGGCGACAGTGTTGAAATGATGCAAGCGCGCCGTACGTTTCTCGAAGGGGTTATTATCAGCCGTTACAGCACCGGGTGGCGGAGCTGTTGGCGATGACCATGCCTGCCGATGCGCAAGCGTTGCTGGATATTGGCTGCGGCGAGGGGTATTACACTGCGGCAGTTGCTGCACGGTTGGCACAGGAGCGGGCTGTGGCGGTTTATGGGCTGGACGTCGCCAAGTTTGCTATCCGCTCGGCGGCAAAGCGTTATCCTACGGTGTCGTTTTGCGTGGCTTCCAGCCACCGTTTGCCGTTTGCCGAGGCTTCTCTTGATGCCGTATTACGTATCTATGCGCCCTGCAAAGCTGAAGAATTGGCGCGGGTTATCAGGCCGGGCGGGGTTGTTGTGACGGTGTCACCTGGGCCAAGGCATCTATACCAGCTAAAACAACAGGTTTATCAAGAGGTGCAATTGCACAGCGAGCATGATGAGCAACTGCCGGGGTTCAGCTGTGAACTGGCCGAGCAATTGGCTTACCCGCTAGCGCTACCTGGGGCGCAGGCGGCCAATTTACTGCAGATGACGCCCTTTGCCTGGCGTGCTTCGCCAGAAGTGCAGCAGCGTTTGGTGGGCACCGCAACTTTCGCCTGCGAAACCGATTTCGCTATTCGCTTATATCGTCGCGCCGTCTAGAAACAAAAAAACCTGCGGTGGCAGGTTTTTTCGCTTATCAAGGCAAGGATTAAGCCAGATAGCCTAGATGCTCCAGCAAGATATTAAACCCGATCCCGATCAGCACCACACCGCCAAGGATTTCTGCGCGTTTGCCCAGCAGCGGGCCGATAAAGCGGCCGATCATCATACCCAGCGTTGCCATAATCATGGTGGCGCAGCCGATTGCCATGGCGGTATGCACGATATTGACTTGCAGGAAGGCCAGCCCCACGCCGATAGCCATGGCATCCAGGCTGGTGGCGATGGCGGTAGCCACCAATACCCAGAAACCGTGGCGTTTCACCTTCTGGTTTTCTTCCGGTTTGCTTTTCACACCTTCAACGATCATGCGCATGCCCAGTATAAACAGCAGGCTGAAGGCAACCCAGTGATCCCACTCCATGATGTATTGGCTGGCAAACAGCCCAATACCCCAACCGATAAGCGGAGTAATGGCTTCGATTACGCCAAAGATAAGACCAGTGCGGATAGCTTCGCGAAAACGTGGTTGATGCAAGGTGGCGCCTTTGCCGATCGACGCTGCAAATGCGTCCATAGACATGCCGAAAGCCAGAATAAGCGTTGCTGAAAGGTTCATGTTGAATAGTCTCGGCCGGGCGGCTCCATATACACGTAACCCACCCCCAACCATACGACGGAGTTACGTGTCTCATGGTCTCGCCAACCCATCGGCTGCCCGCACCACGTTTTAGAGACAAAACGAGTATGTTGATACGGGCGTTTCTGGCCAAAATGCCCCAGAAACCGGCTACTCCCCAATGACGGCGCAACCTTACCATAATGCTTTTACGACAGACAACCTTTAATTAACTCAGGGAATGGAGTGAAATTGAGACTTATTTTCATTAGCGGAGAAATAAGCATTAATAACGTTGATAGTTGCATCAATACTGTGGAAATAATAAGCAAATTATTGCCGGTTAATTATTCTTAAAAGCAGAATATTGTAAAGGAGTAGGCAGCTACTTACTGATTTTCAATGAAAAAGTTATATATTCTCTCTAGGTCATCCAAGTTTGTGACTTGGATCAACAATCGACGCTGTTCTAAATCGATAACCAAAATACCATCCTCGGATAAATTCATCGCTTTGATCCGTTGATAGTCAATAAAGGCATTGGCATAGAAGAAGCCCTGCTTTTTAAACAACATTTTGGGCCAGCGGATATAGGAAATATATAAGGCGATCAAAGCCAAAGAAATTAACAGATAAGTGGTTATCGGCGCTCCCTGGCTGACTACGTTGCGGTAGATCAGAATGGCGATCAGGCCGACAAAAATCAGGCAGTCAATCCGGTTACTGCGTTTTAGCGTCACCTTCAGCAGCGTCTTGCCTTTCAGCAGGTTCATGCCGAACTCGTCGTACAGCGCATACAGAAGCATCAGCACAATAAAAACCAGTATTACGCCATCGGTCAGTGACATCTCACTACTCCATAAATAAAAAACCGGAGGTTACCCCCGGTTGTCAATCATTGTGGTTACAGGCCCAGCAAGCCAATCCAATAACCAAAGATACCGATAACGAAGAAGCCGATGATGATCCACAGCGCGTTGACTTTCTTGCGCAGCAGCCACATACAGCCGAAGGTCAACAGCAACGGAACCAGACCCGGCATCAGTTGGTCAAGGATGGTTTGTACCGTGGTCACCGTGGTATGCCCGGTCTGGTCGGTGATTTTCGACACCACCAGCGGGATATTCACGTGCGTCCACTTGTTAACCAGGGCCCCCATGACAAACAGGCCGAGGATGGACGCCCCTTCCGTCAGTTTTTGCAGGAAGCCGCCGCCCATATCGTTAACGATATCGACCCCTTTACGATAGCCATAAGCCACGCCGTAGTAACGGGTCAGCAGGCGTACCAGGTTAAACAGCACAAAGAACAGCAGCGGGCCGAGCAGGCTGCCACTCATGGCAATACCGGCACCCAGTGCGGCAAATACCGGGCGGACCGTTCCCCAGAAGATTGGGTCGCCCACGCCAGCCAGTGGCCCCATCAGGCCTACTTTGATGCCGTTGATAGCCGCATCGTCGATCGGTGCGCCATTGGCACGCTGCTCTTCCATCGCCATCGTAACGCCAAGCACCGGTGCCGCGACGAAGGGTTGCGTATTGAAGAACTCAAGATGGCGTTTGATTGCCTGCTTGCGATCTTCGTTGTTTTCCGGATACAGGCGACGGATCACCGGAACCATAGAGAAGCAAAAACCCAGCGCCTGCATACGTTCGAAGTTCCATGAACCCTGGAACAGGTTGGAGCGTACAAATACTCCCCGAATATCGGCAGGTGTCAGTTTCTTTTGAGTCGTTGTATCAACCATTTCTTTCACCTATTCCTAGTCCAATTCGTTATCAAGGTCGTTGGCATTGGCAGGGCCAGCCTGAACCACCTGAGACTTGTTGTATTTCGGGCTGAGCTGGATATAGAGCACGGCCATCACCACACCAATCACACCCAATGCAACCAGGTTAAAGTTGGTGAAGGCGGCGGTAACGAAGCCCAGGTAGAAGAATGGCATCAGATAACCGGCACGCATCATGTTGATGACCATCGCATAACCGACAACCACAATCATGCCACCGGCGATGTTCAGACCGCTGGTTACGACTTCCGGAATAGAGTTGAGCAGAGCGTGAACACCCGCGGTCCCGACAGAGATCGCTACGATCACCGCTGGAATAGCGATACGCATTGCCTGCAACAGCAGGGCCGAGATGTGTAGCACGGTAATACCGCGCAGGCTGCCGCGTTCTGCCGCGCTGTCAGCGGCGTGCTGGAACGCCACGGTCAGGGTACGAACGATAATGGTCAGCACCTGGCCGGCTGCCGCCAACGGAATAGCCAGTGCAATACCGGCACCGATATTTTGCCCACCGGCAATAACCAGAATGGTGGAAATGATAGAAGCCAACGCGGCATCCGGTGCGACTGCCGCCCCGATATTCATCCAACCCAAGGCAATCATCTCCAGCGTACCGCCGATGATGATACCGGTTTTCATGTCGCCAAGAACAAGGCCAATCAGGGTACAGGCTACCAATGGACGGTGGAACTGGAACTCATCCAGAACGGAACCCATCCCGGCAATACACGCAACGATAAATATCAGCACAATCTGAAGAGTGGTAATCTCCATTGTACTTCTCCTATGACCAAAAGAGCTCTGAGTAAATAATTAACGACGCACGCCATTAATTGAGTTTGTTAATCAGGTCCATCATTTTTAACTTGCTGTCGGAAGAGACCTTACGGACTTCCAGCTCGATACCCTGTTCGTTTAATTTCTTAAACGCTTCGATGTCTTTTTCATCGACGGAGACGGCGTTATTCACCTGGGTTTTCCCCTGGCGGAATGCCATGCCACCGATATTCACCGATTTGATATCGACCCCACCCTCTACCAGGCGCCAGACGTCGGTAGGGTTGGTGAAAAGCAACATAACGCGATCGCCTGCGTATTTCGGGTTGTTCCAGACACGGATCGCTTTCGCCACGTCAACAACGTGTGCGGTAACGCCCGGTGGGGCAACCTGGGTCAACAGGGTTTTACGGACGTGATCGGCAGCGACTTCATCACTGATAACAATGATGCGGCTGACGTTTGTCTCCTTGGTCCAACGGGTGGCAACCTGGCCGTGGATCAACCGGTCGTCGATACGTGCCAGGCCGATTTTCATATGGTCATTTGGGCCGAGAGGCGCTTGCACAGCAGCGGCCTTTTTCGGAGGAGGGGCCGGTTTGGCTGGTTCTGCAACCGGTTTTTTCAGCGCTTTCACGCCTTCTCGCCCGGTTTCCAGCGCAATGGCTACCAATTCTTCAAAGCTGGGGTTATCGTCACGAGCCATAAAGGTTTCCACCAGCATCGGAATGTTAACCCCGGTGATCACCTCGTAATGCTCTTTATCAACGGCGATACGGCTGGCCGCATTAAATGGGCTTCCGCCCCAGGTATCTACCAGGAACAGGACGCCATTGCTGGTATCGAGGCCGCTGATTTTCCCATTGTATTTCTCAATTAACGTTTCAGCATTTTCACCGGGGACGAAATCTATATAGGCGACGTTATCCTGCTCGCCCAATAGCATTTCTGCTGTTTTCAGCAATTGTTCCGCTGCAGCCCCGTGTGTGCCGATGATAATAGCTATTGCCACTCGCTACCTCCTCGTTGAACTTAAGGCACGTATTGTGTCTTCCTCATTACCATCCTGGCAGTCACTTCCGCGGTTCAGATACATTATGGTAGAAAATAAGAAACTCACACTTAACGTTTTTCGCGCAGTTTCAAAAACCTGTGGAAGCTAATTCCCGTTAACGGCATTTATTTTAGTGCGTGAAAAAATAATTTTTGTGACATTGCTCGGTTATTGATGGATCGATGGACACTAAAGGATTGTTTGAGGAATTAATCAGCAAAGGTGTTACAAAAGAGGAGGTAAAGTTAAAAAAGCCACTTTTCCGTCGAAAAATTTCCTGCTAGAGTGCTTTCCTCTATCATTACCAAGGAGTGAAGGGCCTCAGCCCACCCTATGGACTGTCACCGAAGTTACTGTTTTTCAAGGTTTCACCCGCCACCTGTGGGCGCCAGAAAATTCACCAGGCCTGAAGGCCGTTTCCCGATACTGCAACCTCGTTTCCTTATTCTCATCGCCAGCGCCTGCTTTGCGTCGGCCTCTTTACGTTTGAGCACCGTTTATAACCTGTTTTTCTGTCGGAGTCTGATATGGAATTATTAATGGACCCCTCGATTTGGGCTGGGTTATTGACTTTGGTGGTTTTGGAAATTGTACTGGGTATCGACAACCTGGTGTTTATCGCCATTCTGGCTGACAAACTGCCCCCCAAACAGCGTGACAAAGCCAGGATCATTGGTCTTTCGTTAGCGCTGGTGATGCGTCTGGGCCTGCTGTCCGTGATTTCATGGATGATTAAACTGACTAAGCCGCTGTTTAGTGTGGCGGAATTCACTTTCTCAGGCCGCGATCTGATCCTGCTATTTGGCGGTATATTCCTGCTGTTTAAAGGCACCATGGAATTGCATGAACGGCTGGAAGGCAATGCTCACCAGGAAAGCAGCAACCGTGGCTACGCCAAATTCTGGGCGGTAGTGGTACAGATTGTCATCCTGGATGCGGTGTTCTCGCTTGATGCGGTGATCACGGCGGTAGGGATGGTGAATGATTTACCTGTCATGATGGCGGCGGTGGTGATTGCCATGGCGGTCATGCTGTTAGCATCGAAACCTTTAACCAACTTCGTGAATACCCATCCGACCATCGTGGTGCTCTGTTTGAGCTTCCTGCTGATGATTGGCCTAAGTTTGATTGCCGAAGGTTTTGGTCTGCATATACCTAAGGGTTATCTGTATGCGGCGATTGGCTTCTCGATCATTATCGAGCTGTTTAATCAGATCGCGCGGCGAAACTTTATCAAACATGAAGCGCGCCGCCCGATGCGTGAGCGTACGGCAGAAGCCATCATGCGCCTGATGGGGCAACAGCGCCCCCAGCAGGTGGATGAGGATAATTCGCGGCAGGTGAAAGAAACCTTTGCCGAAGAAGAGCGTTATATGATCAGCGGCGTGCTGACGCTGGCTTCCCGGACGCTGCGCAGCGTAATGACACCGCGCACCGAGATTTCCTGGGTTGATTGCGAACGTTCCCGTGATGCGGTGCGCGAACAACTGTTGGATACTCCCCACAGCCTGTTCCCGGTTTGCCGTGATGAACTGGACGAAATCGTCGGTGTCGTGCGTGCCAAAGATCTGTTGGTCGCGCTGGATCAGGGCGTGGATATTGCCGAATTTGCCGCCCGTACACCACCGATCGTGGTGCCAGAAACCATGGACGTGATCAAACTGCTGGCGGTATTGCGCCGGGCCAAGGGGCGTCTGGTGGTGGTAACCAACGAATTTGGCGTCGTGCAGGGGCTGGTGACGCCGTTAGACGTGCTGGAGGCCATTGCCGGTGAGTTCCCGGATGAGGACGAGACGCCGGATATTATCGCAGACGGCGACCGTTGGTTGGTCAAAGGCGGGGCGGACTTACACTCTCTGGAACAGGCACTGGATTGTAACGATCTGGTCAGCCCTACGGAGGATTACGCCTCTCTGGCTGGATTCCTGCTCTCACATTCTGGCCAGATGCCAGAGGTAGGGGACGTGGTTGAGCTAAATGAGCTGCGCTTTGAGATCCTCGAAATTTCAGATTACCGTATCGAACTGGTCAGTATCACCAAGGTGATACCGCCACACGAACAAGACGCATAATGACTCAGGCCGGGGGATCTCCCTGGCTTTTCTTCCTGTCGATAGGGTTTTTCACCACGATTATCCAGGGCCCGTTGCCGGGTTTCATACTGCTGTAACCACAGAGGGAAAACATTGATCGGCATCGGTTTGGCAAAATAGTATCCCTGCAAGCCATGCACATCCCGCGAGCGTAGGTAATCTGCCTGCTCTAGAGTTTCTACCCCTTCGGCGACCAGTTTGAGCTTCAGGCGCTGCGCCAACGTAATTATTGTGTCGGTCACGGTGGCATTCACCGCATCGGTGCCAATGGCGGCGGTAAAGCCACGATCGATTTTCAGCACGTCCGGGCTAAGTTTTTTCAGGTAACTCAGGGAGCTGTGGCCCGTGCCGAAATCATCTATCGCCAGCATGATGCCCATCTCTTTTAGCGTTTTAATCTGTTCATACTGAATTTCCGACAGGGCAGTGCGCTCGGTCAGTTCCAGCATTAGCGACGGCATGGGATGAACGGGGAGCCAGATGCGGCGGATATCATCAATAATACTGACCGTATTGAAATGCTCCGCGGCGACGTTGATGCTGATATAAAACGATGGGCGTGGTGGAAACAGATTGAGGTTTTCTACCACCGTAGTCATCAGATAACGCGTCAGGGGAATGATCAAACCATGTTGCTCGGCCAGCGGAATAAACACATCGGGTGAAATCCACCCCTGCCGCTTGTTTTTCCAGCGCAGCAAGGTTTCCACGCCGACGCAGCGGCCATTGTCGCTGTTGATAATCGGCTGACAATAAACACGGAATTCGCGATGTGTAATAGCGTGGCCGATGTAATACGACAGGCTCATGCGGTTGGCGGTGATCAGATACACGACGTAGGCGGCCAGCAGGCTCAGCATCAGCGCCAACGGAATATGCCGTGGCAAGGCGGCCAGCGCCAGGGTACTGGCATTAGGACCAAACAATGAAATAGAGAAGGGATACTTGGCGGATTTGGCCGTGTATTGCAGCCCTTGCGGCTGAGATCCCTGCAGCGTTATTTCCCTTTGGCCATATTCAAGGGTCTGCTGACCCACGTTTAGCACCACGTGATGAGCATAAGGCTCTTGGGGTTCAAGCAGAAAATTGGACAGCAGGTCGATATTGAAGATGCTCAGTACGCCGCTGGTTTCCTGGGGTGTCACGGGTGTCCACAGCGCCAGCGTAGGGGTACCTTTCGCTACCGACAGCGCAGGGCGCAAAGCCAACTGTACGCCGGTGCCGGTCATCGTTGGGAAAATGGCAGAAAACACATAGTTGCGCGGCCCAAACAGGCTTGAACAATAAATGGCCCCCTTTTCTACTAACAGTACTGAACGTAGGGCCTGGTTTTGCGCGGTACGAAAACGCAGCGTAGGGATCACCGATTCACAAGGTTGCCCGATCATTGACATGGTGCGTTCAGCCTGTTGCTGTGCCGGTAGCAGCAGGCCATTAAGTTTGGTGATCACGCGGGTAGTCAGCGTGCGTTGATTCTGCTCAATAATGCGGACTTCCTGATAATAGCGCGTATAGAGGGAAATCAACAAAATAGCCAACCCAACCGCACCGGCCAGTAGCCAGCGGTAATAGCGGTATTGCGAAGCGGCAAGTTGGGTCATCAACATCCGGTAAGTCCTTGTTCAGTCAACCAGCCTGAGGTTATTCTCATGCTAAAATTCTGTCATAAGATTCTTGGGTAATTCTAGCCTGTCAGCATAGATAATTGATGGTAACTCAATAAATTATTTCAGTTGGCGGGAGCAGGGAGTCAAATGGTGGCTTAACCGGAGGATTACGCAGCAAATCAGCAGGAGCGTTTGGCGGGTGGAAGAAAACCCCGCCGGTGAAGGCGGGGTGTCAGTCAGTCACATTGCACTTTGATTGCCAGACCACCACGGGAGGTTTCGCGGTATTTGGCGTTCATATCTTTACCGGTTTCGTACATGGTTTCGATCACTTTATCCAGCGATACCCGCGGTTCGCTGGTGCGACGCAGAGCCATACGTGCTGAGTTAATCGCTTTCACCGAGGCAATCGCATTGCGCTCGATGCAAGGAACCTGTACCTGGCCGGCAACGGGGTCACAGGTCAAGCCCAGGTTATGCTCCATGCCGATCTCGGCTGCGATGCAAACCTGTTCCGGGCTGCCGCCCAGGAGTTCGGCCAGCCCTGCAGCCGCCATGGAGCAGGCAACGCCCACTTCACCCTGGCAACCGACTTCGGCACCCGAGATAGAGGCGTTCATTTTATATAATGTGCCAACGGCACCCGAAGCCATAAAGTAGCGAATATAGATGTCTGGGCTGACGGATTCGATGAAATGGTCATAGTAAGCCAGTACCGCCGGTACGATCCCGCAGGCGCCGTTGGTCGGCGCGGTAACCACCCTCCCACCGGCGGCGTTCTCCTCGTTCACCGCCAGAGCAAACATGTTGACCCAGTCAATGACATTCATCGGATCATTAGAAAGTTTGTCAGAAGAGACCAGCATACGGCGCAGAGCAGAAGCACGGCGCGGTACACGCAATGGCCCAGGCAGCACACCTTCGGTATTCAAACCCCGATCGATACAGGCCCGCATGGTTTGCCAGACATCGCCGAAATAGGCTTCGATATCCTGCTTGCTGTGCAACGCCAGTTCGTTCTGCATGACCATCCCGGACAGTGAAAGGCCGGTAGTGTGGCAGTGTGCCAGCATTTCGCTCGCAGAATGGAAAGGATAGGGGACCGTGACCTCATTGCTGTCGGTTTTGCCGAAGTGTTCTTCATCAACGATAAAACCACCGCCGATGGAGTAATAGGTCTTGCTATAAATCGGTTTGTCACCGGCGAAGGCATGGATCTGCATGGCATTTTCATGCAACGGCAGATTGTCGCTGCGGAAAACCATGCCGCCATCGCGTGGGAAATCGACCTCATGCAGGCCGCTGGCCAGCATCAGGCGTTGGCGTTGCTCGACATCGCGTATAAAACCCGGAATGCTATCGATATCCACGGTGGCCGGCATATTGCCTGCCAGGCCGAGAATGATGGCAATATCAGTATGGTGACCTTTACCGGTCAATGAGAGTGAGCCGTAGACGTCAACGGCAACACGCGTGACAGAAGACATCAAGCCTTCATTTACCAGATCGTCGACAAACTGTTTGCCGGCTTTCATCGGTCCAACCGTATGAGAGCTGGACGGGCCGATGCCGATCTTAAACATGTCGAAAACGCTAATCACGCTAAAACTCCTTAAAGAGGCATATTGTTATGGCTGCAACGGCTAAAAACCGCGCAGGGAACTGCGATAGTTTAAAAGGGCCGTACAGGTTCGGTACCCTTTTTCGCATGAAATAAAATAATCCGTGGTGTTACTTTTATTACATCGCCAGTTTAAACCTTATGCTATTAGTGGTTTATTTTGGCTGGGAGTATTTTACAGGTATTTCGTAAGGTTGAAGAGAGAGTTTACAGTTTTTTTAAAAGACTGATGCCGTAAACGGTAGTAGAAAAAATAACCTGGTGAAGTGATAGCGATCGCTTAACCGGTAAAACGGCCGGCAATCCCTGCCGGAGTGTGAGGGGGTCACAATCAGATCGCCACCTGCTGAGCCAGGCGGCGGATAATGGCCGCAGTTAGCCCCCAGATAAATTGGCTCTGATACCAGGAAAGATAGACCCGGTGGACATGGCCCTGTCGGTGAATATCCAGCGGAAAATAACGCGATAATCGCAGAGCTTCTTGCAGCGGTATTTCAAATAGCTCTGCGACTTCATCTTCATTGGCATGAAATTCAATATCTGGTGGGATCAGGCCCACCACCGGCGTTACCTGAAAGCCGGTGCTGCTATCCAAGGGGGCCATTTGCCCGAGGATATGCACTGCTCCTGGTGGGAGCGCCACTTCTTCTTGTGCTTCGCGCAATGCCGTGATGATAGGTGAGCCGTCTTCGGCATCGGTTTTTCCCCCAGGGAAGGCCACTTGACCTGCGTGTTTACGCAACGAATCGGCTCGGCGGGTAAGCAGCAAGGTGGGCTCTGGGCGGCAGATTATCGGGATCAGCACGGCAGCGGGGCGCACGTTTTGAGAGATCCGCACCGCCTGTGGCAATTGCAGTTGAAAACGGCTGATAAAGTCAGCCAGTGAAGCCGGATAATCCTGATGACTCACGAAACGGTAAACTCCCCAAGTTGCGGCAAGATGCGGCCCACTTTATCAAAAGTTTCCTGATATTCCGCCTGTTCCTGGCTGTCGGCCACGATGCCGCCACCGGCAGAACAGCTAATGCGCCCGTTTTCCGTAAGCAGAGTGCGGATGGTGATATTGCTGTCCATAGTGCCACACAGGCTAATATAGCCAATACTGCCGCAATAGGCGTTACGGCGGTGTGGCTCAAGTTCTTCGATGATCTCCATGGCCCGCACTTTGGGGGCGCCGGTGATTGAACCGCCAGGGAAACAGGCACGCAACAGTTCGGTGGCTGGCGTTGTCGCAGGCAGCGTGGCGGTGATGGTACTGACCAGATGATGCACCGCCGGGAACGGCTCTACCACGAACAGTTCCGGAACGCGCACGGTGCCGGGCTGCGCCACGCGGCCAATGTCGTTACGCAGCAGATCAACAATCATCAGATTTTCCGCCCGGTCTTTCGCCGAACTGGCCAGTTTTTGCGCCTGTTGTGCATCCAGTGCGGCATCGGCAAGGCGTGGCAAGGTACCTTTTATAGGCCGGGTCTGGATCTGCTGGTTTGCCAGCCACAGAAAGCGTTCTGGCGACACGCTCAACACGGCGTTGTGCGGCAGGCGCAGAAAAGCCGAGAAAGGGGCACGGTTACTGGCGCTTAACTGGCAAAATGCTTGCCATTCATCCCCTTGATAAGGAGCGGAAAAGCGCTGGGCCAGATTGATCTGATAACAATCACCGCTGCGCAGATAGGCCTGGATACGGCGGAATTTTTCACCGTATTGCTGGCGTGTCATATTTGTCTGCCAGTGGCCGCTCAAAGCAAAGGGTTGTGTTGGCGGAGTCTGCTGCTGGCTAAGCCATTGCCAGCGTTGTTCAATATCGCCATGGCTGAGCAGCGTCAGTGTTTGCTTTTGGTGATCGGCAATTAACGCCCAATCATAAATTCCTACCGCCATATCCGGCAGCGCGATGTCTGCCTGCGCCAACTGTGGCAGAGCTTCTATACGCCGCCCCAGATCGTAACCGAATAACCCCAACGCGCCGCCTTGAAAGGGAAGGTCGCCGTTGACGGGCGGATGGAGGTTTATGGTATCAAGCTGCTGTTGCAGTAGCAGGAAGGGATCGTCTGACGCGTGACAAGTGGCGTTGCCTTGCCGGATCTCGGTACTGGTGCCGCATGTGGTCAACGTCACGCGTGGTTCAGCCACCAAAATATCAAAACGGTTATGTGAATGCTCGGCAAATCCCGAGTGCAGCAACATTGCCCAGGGCTGTTGTGCCAATGGAGTAAACAGCTCCAACAAGGCTGTGCGGGTATAGGGCAAGGATTTGAGATTTGGGGTGGTGGCACTCATGGGCTTCAATCAACCTGGCTGGCGGAAAACGGCGGTATTCTGCCACATTCCTTGGCCGGGTGCAGCTTACAGCGTTCGGTTGGTCAAAACTAAACAAAGGTAAATGAAGCATTTTTTGCAACGCTTGCTATCAGGCAAAAATGTTAAAAAGCTTTAAAACAATGGCTATTCGCTTTCCATCATCAATTATCTCAATACATAAAAACAGCCTTATTAAGCCGTGATAATTATCGCCCGGTTACATTTTGAAATCTTATCAATTAGTGGGAGGGTATATGTTATTTTGCCAGAAATGCGGGTTGTGGATGGATGAAGCTTCACATTTCCCCGCTCATTCTTCATGCCAATGCGAGCAGTGTGCAAAAAATACGCCATCGATGCTAAACTCATTAAAACACCCGCTTAAATCCTTAAGCCAGTATTTTGATGCTACCTCTCAACGTCAGGCGCATTAAATTAAAAACAATAATGAGTTTTCCATTTCTTTTAACCAAGAATCGCCTATGCCATTAAAATTGAGTGTTATCGTCCCGCTGCATAATGCCGGAGAGTTATTCGTTCCTTTCCTGGAGTCCTTGCTGGCGCAGCACGAACAGCAGTTGGAGGTGATCATCGTCAATGATGGATCTACCGATGGATCAGGGGATATTGCCCACCAATATGCCGAAAAACACCCGCATATTAGCGTTATTGATCAAGCTAATTCCGGCGTTTCTAATGCCCGCAATGCAGGGTTGAGTATTGCACGCGGCAAATATGTCGCCTTCCCCGATGCGGATGATTTATTAGCTCCAGCGTTGTATTCCACCTTGCTTGAGCAGGCGGAAAAGCACCAGTTAGATGTTATGCAATGTAACGGTGAACGTTATTTTGCCGCAGATAGTGATCTACAGCCCATAATTCCACCTGAACGTTTGAAAGACACGGCAGTTATTTCCGGGGCGCAATGGTTAGCCACCGCGCTGAAATCAAGAAGGTTTATTCATGTGGTCTGGTTGGCGGTCTATCGGCTTGATTTCCTCAGGCAGCATGAACTTTATTTTGAACCGGGCCTGCACCATCAGGATATTCCCTGGACCACCGAGGTCATGTTCAATGCCCAGCGGGTAAAATATTTGAGTAAACCGCTTTATCGCCAGCGAGTTCACGACCGTTCTATCAGCAATAGGCTGCGTACCGGGCAGGCAAACGTTGAATATCAGCGCCATTATATGAAGATTGTGGAAATGCTGATGGCGATGAATCAGCGTTACAGCTCAAAAATTCCTATCTGCCCAAGCTTTCATTGGCAAATCACCCGCGAGGCGTTAGGCATTTGCCACAGTATTCGCCGCGAGCCAGAACGGCAGGCGCAGCTACAAATGACGGAAGAATTCCGCCAACGCGGTATTGATCGTGCCATGTTTACCAATATGCGGGGGATCAAGCAGACTTGGCATGTGTTGTTGTGGCTGCACCGGCTGAAGCAGTGGAGAAAAGAGGATGCGCAGCCATTAAATAACAGGCGTTGGGATCCACGGCGTTAGGGCGTATAATCCACGGTCATTATTGTCGTGGAGAGAAACACATGCTTGCAGGTATGCCGTCACTGAGCCATCAAGAGCAGCAAGAAGCTGCTGACCGTATCCATGAAATGATGGGACAAGGCATGAGCAGTGGAGAAGCCATCGCGCGCGTCGCACAGGAAATTCGTGAAAAGCATCAGGGCGATCAGGTTAGCGTACTGTTCGATGATGAAGAGGAAGACGTGCAGGAAGCACCAACCGAGTATCTGGAAGACAATACTGAAGACGACGAGAATTACTGAGGTTATCGGGGGCCGGCATACCGACCCCCGATGATTTTATCCCTGCACGATCACCGCAGCGGCGGCCTGTTTCGCCAAGGCAACGGCCTGCTCAACCTCTGGCGCCGTCGCCAGTGCCACACCCATCCGGCGCTTACCGCCGATGTCCGGTTTACCAAATAAACGCACCTGATTGTAGCCGGTCAGTGCCGCGTCTAATCCACTGAAGCGCACGTTGTCACTGCAAAGTTCCGGCAGGATCACCGCAGAAGCGGACGGCCCGAACTGGCGGATAGCGTTAATCGGCAACCCCAGAAAAGCACGGACGTGCAGGGCAAACTCCGAAATATCCTGCGAAATCAGGGTTACCATTCCAGTATCGTGTGGGCGAGGGGAAACCTCGCTGAAAATCACGTCATCACCACAGACAAACAGCTCAACGCCAAATAGACCAAAACCGCCTAGCGCGTTAACCACGTCTTGTGCAATCGCCTGCGCACGGCTCAATGCCAATTCGGACATCTGCTGTGGCTGCCAGGATTCACGGTAGTCGCCATCTTCCTGGCGATGGCCGATCGGAGCACAGAAATGGATACCGTCGATGGCGTTGATGGTCAGCAGCGTGATTTCGAAATCAAAGCGTACCAGGCCTTCCACAATCACTCGTCCGCCGCCAGCGCGGCCGCCTTCCTGAGCGTAACTCCAGGCAGCGCTCAGTTGCTGTTCGCTGCGGATCAGGCTTTGCCCTTTGCCGGAAGAGCTCATGACCGGCTTGACGATGCAGGGATAACCGATTTCTGCCACCGCCTGGCGGAAACTCGCTTCGCTATCGGCAAAACGGTAACTGGATGTCGGCAGACCCAGCGTTTCGGCAGCCAGGCGACGGATCCCTTCACGGTTCATGGTCAGGCGTGTGGCTTCGGCACAGGGCACTACGTGGTGGCCGAGTTGTTCAAGTTCAACCAGCATGCTGGTGGCAATGGCTTCAATTTCCGGCACGATATAATCGGGACGTTCCTGTTCGATCAACGTTTTCAGCGCATTACCATCCAGCATATTAATCACATGGCTGCGGTGCGCCACATGCATGGCTGGGGCATCGGCGTAACGATCGACGGCAATCACTTCCAAACCTAAACGCTGGCATTCAATGGCAACTTCTTTACCCAGCTCACCTGAGCCGAGCAGCATAACGCGGGTAGCGGATGGGCGCAGGGCGGTTCCAATAGTTAACATAGTCTCGTACCTGGATTTGTAATAATTAACGCGGTCTGACAACGAGCGCGCAGTATATACGAAAACGATTGCGTACGCAGCTGTGGGCAACCTGATTGATCCCAAAGCGCAGTTGTCTGCTGTCTAAACCCGTTTTCGACGGTTTTTTTAACGCCTGAAATCCGGAATCCACACTAACTCTGTTATCATCTGCGCCTGATCCGGTGCGACCTAACCGCTGCGCCGCCTTTCCACTTGCTATAAGAGTTATTGCCGTGAGCACAGTTTCCTTTTCTTCCCTGCCGCTGCCAGCCGAACAGTTGGCCAACCTCAACGAACTGGGGTATGCCGAAATGACGCCGGTACAGGCCGCAGCGCTGCCCGCCATCCTGAAAGGGCAGGACGTACGTGCCAAAGCAAAAACCGGCAGCGGCAAGACGGCGGCATTTGGTATCGGCCTGCTGGACAAAATCAACGTTGCCCAGGTGGCGACCCAGGCCCTGATCCTGTGCCCAACGCGTGAACTGGCCGACCAGGTAAGCAAAGAACTGCGCCGCCTGGCTCGTTTCACGCAGAACATTAAGATCCTGACCCTGTGCGGTGGCCAACCGGTGGGGCCACAGCTTGATTCACTGGTGCATGCGCCGCACATTGTGGTGGGTACTCCAGGGCGCGTGCAGGAGCATCTGCGCAAGAAAACCCTGGTGCTGGATCTCCTGCAAGTCCTGGTGCTGGACGAAGCTGACCGTATGCTGGACATGGGTTTTGCCGACGACATCGATGATGTGATCAGTTACACGCCATCACAGCGCCAGACCCTGCTGTTTTCTGCCACTTATCCGGCGGGCATTGAACGCATCAGCGCCCGAGTGCAACGTGAGCCACTGAATGTGGAAGTGGACGACGGCGAAGAGCAAGCCAGCATTGAGCAGCGGTTCTATGAAACCACCCGCGATCAACGTCCTGCGTTGCTGGTGGCGGCAATCCGCCATTATCAACCTTCTTCCTGCGTAATATTCTGTAACACCAAGCGTGATTGCCAGAGCGTGTATGAAGCGCTCGAGGCTCGGGATATCAGCGTGTTGGCGCTGCATGGTGATCTGGAACAGCGCGATAGGGATCAGGTGCTGGTGCGCTTTGCCAACCGCAGTTGCCGCGTGCTGGTTGCGACCGACGTTGCCGCCCGTGGCCTGGATATCAAAGAATTGGAGTTGGTGGTCAATTACGAACTTTCGTTTGATCCCGAAGTGCACGTTCACCGCATTGGCCGCACCGGCCGTGCTGGTCTGAGCGGGATGGCGATCAGCCTGTGTACGCCACAGGAAATGGTTCGTGTACATGCCCTCGAAGATTACCTGCAGATGAAGGCAAAATGGGCTCCGGTATCGGAACTGAGCGGCGCACCTAACACACCGCTTGATGCTGAAATGGTTACTTTATGCATCGACGGTGGCCGCAAGGCAAAAATCCGCCCAGGTGATATTCTGGGCGCGCTGACGGGTGACGCCGGGCTGACGGCCGCGGAAGTGGGCAAAATCGATATGTTCCCGGTACATGCCTATGTGGCTATCCGTAAAGCCAGCGCGCGCAAAGCGTTGCAACAGCTTCAGCAAGGTAAAATCAAAGGCAAGAGCTGCAAAGTGCGGCTGTTGAAATAATCAACGGCGGGCTGCTTGCGGCCCGGTCTGAAATTACACTATACTGTATAAAATTACAGTACCATAACCTTTGAGGGACAAGCTCATGGCTGTTGAAGTGAAATATGTGGTAGTTAGAAACGGTGAGGAAAAAATGACTTTCGCAAACAAGAAAGAAGCCGATGCCTACGACAAAATGTTGGATCTGGCTGATAGCCTCGGCGAGTGGTTGCAACAAGCTCCAGTAACGCTGGAAGAAGAGCAGCGTGAAGGGCTGAGTTTCTTCCTGGCGGAACATAAAGACGCGTTAACGCAGATCCTGCGTGGCGGCGCAGCGCCACAAGAAACGGTAAAAAAGCCCGCTAAAGCCAAGGCAGAGAAAGCCGCCACCCCGATAGAAGGCTCGGAGTCCGAGCAGCAGGCAGCGTAATCCGCAATATTGCAGCATAGATTTAAGAAAAGGATCTGAAATGTCCCGTGAGATAACCTTCTTCAGCCGTTTTGAACAAGATATCCTGGCTGGGCGCAAAACCATCACCATTCGGGATGCCGGCGAGTCCCACTTTCAGTCTGGTGAAGTGTTACGGGTAAGCCGTAACGAAGACGGCGTGTTTTTCTGTTTCATCGAAGTGAAATCGGTCACGCCCATTCGCCTGGAGGCGTTAACCGAAGAGCATGCACAGCAAGAGAATATGACGCTCAGCCAATTGAAGCAGGTTATCCAGGAGATCTATCCGGGGTTGGATGAACTGTTTGTTATCGCTTTTCGGGTGGTAGCGCATAGTTAATCTGGCAGCTTGCTGCTCATGCATTATTGATGGTCATATCTGAGCCAATTGAAGTCTGAGTGTGTCAGGGGCTGCTTCAGCGGCCCTTTGCCGAAGGCGCACATTACTGACTGAGCGTGGTGTCTACTTCTGAGAGCAGGCTCTGCCAGCCTCTGACAAATTCCTCCAAATTCAAGCCTGACCGCGTTCAGGCCCTGCAACCTGTTACAGCCTCAACAATTACAGGTATAATCCCCCCAAATTATTCAATTGCTTTAGAGGCGAAGATGACAAAACTCACCTTACAAGAACAGATGCTAAAAGCTGGGCTAGTGACCAGCAAAAAAATGGCTAAAGTTCAAAGAACGGCTAAAAAGTCACGAGTTCAGACTCGTGAGGCAAGAGCAGCGGTGGAAGAAAATAAAAAAGCACAACTTGAGCGTGATAAACAGCTAAGCGAACAACAAAAACAAGCCACTTTATCTAAAGAATACAAAGTTCAGGTGAAGCAACTGATTGAAATGAACAAAATCGTCATTGCCAAAGGCGATATTGGTTTTAATTTCACCGATAATAATTTAATTAAAAAAATATTTGTTGATAAGACGACTCAAGCCCAGTTGATTAGTGGCCGCCTCGCCATTGCTCGTTTGATTGTCGAGAACAGTGGTGAGAGTCAATACGCTATTATCCCCGCGAGCGTGGCCGATAAAATTGCGCAGCGGGATGCGAACAGCATTGTATTAAATAGTGCGCTTAGCCAGGAAGAGCAGGACGAAGAAGATCCGTATGCCGACTTTAAAGTACCCGATGATTTGATGTGGTAATCACCGTTTGCAGATGTCGGGCTTGGCGATAAAAGTCATCGGATTAAGCATTTCCGTATGAATCTGGGTGCCACTGTTGGCCTCTTTGCAGAGGCATCGTTATCTACCCAAGGTAATTGGAGTTGCCACCCACAACGCTGCAGGTTTAAGCAAGGAGGATGGAGCTCTTTCGCCTTCAGAATGGGCTGGCATTATGGGCGTTGATCCCCTCTTTGCTAATGGGATGAACAAAATGCAACTCACTGGCGTGTAGCATCAACCGCGGTGTCCGTTCGGTACCTGGTAGCAGAAGGCCACCATACAGGTCACAGCCCAAAATAGGGTGGCCTAACTGCTGGCAGTGGATGCGGAGTTGATGAGTGCGCCCCGTTTCCGGGGTTAGCGCTACTCGTGTCAAAGGCAGTGACGCCCCGTTTTCCAACGTGTGATAAAAGCGCTCAACGACCCGATAGCGGGAGCGGGCTGGCTTGCCGTGGATGGCACAAATCGACATTAGCGGGAACAGCGCCGGGTCTTTGGCGATCGCTGCGTCTATTACCCCTTCGTTGTCGTCCAGATGCCCGCAGAGCAGCGCGCTATATACTTTGGTCACTGTGCGCTGGCTGAACTGCTGGCACAGGGCAGCATTGACCGCTTTATTGCGTGCAATCACCATCAGCCCGGAAGTACCGAAATCAAGGCGGTGGACCAGCGTGCAGCCGGGGAACATCTGTACCAACCGATGATGCACCGAATCGAGATTTTGCGGATTTTTCCCTGAGAGGCTCAGCAACCCGGCGGGTTTATTGATAAGTACCAAGTATTCGTCCTGGTAGAGATGCTCGATTGTATGATGGCACGGTGGGGCAATAAAGGTATCGATAATCTTAGACATCAGGCTACCCGGTGGAAAGTGGCAGCGAATGATAACGAATTTTAAGCCGACTGACGAATCTGTCTATGGGCCTGATCGCCAGTCTGAGTCAAGGCCAACTCACCTCCCGCCAATGTTAATCCTTGGCGAACTCAAGGCTAACCGTCACCCCTCCATCAAGGTATTCCTCCAATCCTTATTTGTTCACGATCCCATGACTCGGTGCCTTCCACTCTCAGCCACACAATTTTGCATCACCCATACAATAATTGACAAATAATCCCCTAATCTGGAGCCTGCTCGGCAGCCTGGCTGACAGATGCCTGTGCCCCAATATCCCCTGTTCAGAGGTAATGATGAAAAATAACTGGTTGCAACAGATTCAATCCATGCTGGGTGATAAAGCTAGCGCCGTGGGCGGTACCGAAGGGCTTGGTAAATTGCTGGCGCCGACCGCATTAGGCGGTTTGGTTGGTGTTCTGCTGGCTAATAAGTCCTCCCGCAAGCTGGTGGGCAAGTTTGGTAAAAATGCACTGATCATTGGTGGTAGCGCTGCCGTGGGGGCGGTGCTGTGGAATAAATACAAGCAGCGAGTCAAAGAAGAACATCAGCAGGAACCGCAATTTGGTGAACTGAGTACACCAGCGGATTTACGTGCCAAGCGATTGGTACAAGCGTTGGTGTTTGCCGCCAAGAGTGACGGCCATATCGATGCGGACGAGAAGCGTGCAATCGACCATAGCCTGGAACAGCTGCAGGTGGGGGAAGAAGCGCAGAATTGGGTGCAGCAAGCCATTGAACAGCCACTGAACCCGGATCTGATCGCGCAAAGCGTAAAGAATGAAGATGAGGCGCTGGAAGTCTATTACCTGAGCTGCATGGTGATCGACGTCGATCATTTCATGGAGCGTAGCTATCTGGATGCATTGGCGCAGTCATTGAAGATCCCGGTGGATGTTAAACAGGGGATTGAAAGTGACGTTAACGATAAAAAACGCGAGTTGGTTTAACCCCGCGACTTGTTAAGCTGGGGAGGATCGTGTCACTCTTGCTTTAATCAAAGTAAGCGGATGATTTAGCAATGATGACACCTCCCAAGGCAATAAAACGTCCTTATCCGATCACCATCCACGGTGATACTCGCGTGGATGACTATTATTGGTTGCGTGATGACGAGCGCTCAGATCCCCAGGTTCTGGACTATCTGCAGGCCGAAAACGCCTATACCGATGCACAGCTTAAGCCGCAGCAGGCGCTGCGAGAAACCTTGTATCAGGAGATGGTGGCACGTATTCCGCAACAGGAACATTCAGTACCCTATGTGAAGCGGGGTTTCCGCTATCAGACACGTTACGAACCAGGTAATGAATATGCGCTTTATGTGCGCCAACCGGAAGCGGTAACTGAGCATTGGGACAGCCTGCTGGATGGCAATCAGCGTGCCGAAGAGCATGAGTTTTATACGCTTGGCGGGTTGGAAGTCAGCCCGAACAATCAACTGTTGGCGGTGGCGGAGGATTTCCTTTCGCGCCGCCAATACGATATCCGCTTTAAGGATCTGGGCAGCGACAACTGGACGGACGAAGTGCTGGAGAACACCTCTGGCAATTTTGAGTGGGCAAATGATTCTGCGACCGTCTATTACGTACGTAAACATGCCAAAACCTTATTGCCGTATCAGGTTTACCGGCACGTGGTAGGAAGCGACCCGCAGCAAGATGTACTTATCTATGAAGAGTTGGATGACACCTTCTACGTCAGTCTGGAGAAAACCACTTCCGAACGTTTTATCCTGATCCACCTCAGCAGCACTACCACGTCGGAAATTTTGTTACTGGATGCCGACAGTACAGACAGCAAACCCCAGATGTTTGTACCGCGCCGTAAAGATCACGAATATGCCATCGATCATTATCATCAGCACTTCTATATTCGCTCCAATAAAAACGGTAAGAACTTTGGCCTGTACCAGAGCGAGCAAGCCGCAGAGGATCAATGGCAAGAGTTGATCGCGCCGCGCAGTGAAGTGATGCTCGAAGGGTTCAGCCTGTTTCGTGACTGGCTGGTGGTTGAGGAGCGTATTGCCGGTCTGACACAACTGCGCCAAATCCACTGGCATAGCGGTGAAGATAAAAGTATTGCCTTCGACGACCCTACCTATGTGACCTGGCTGGCCTACAATCCGAGCCCGGAAACCGCGTTGCTGCGTTATGGTTATTCCTCTATGACTATGCCAACCACGCTGTATGAATTGAACCTGGATAACGGTGAGCGCCAGTTACTCAAGCAGCAGGAGGTGAAAAACTTCACGGCGCAAGACTACCGTAGCGAGCGCGTCTGGGTGAAGGCGCGTGATGGTGTCGAGGTCCCGGTGTCTCTGGTTTACCGCACCGACAGCTTTGCCCGAGGGGCGAACTCATTGTTGGTATATGCCTACGGCTCTTATGGCAGCAGTATGGATCCGGCATTCAGTGCCAGCCGCCTCAGCCTGCTGGATCGCGGTTTTGTCTTCGCCCTGGCGCATATCCGTGGCGGTGCAGAACTAGGCCAGCTTTGGTATGAAGATGGCAAACTGTTCAATAAACAAAATACCTTCAACGACTTTATCGATGTCACCGAAACGTTGGTTGAACAAGGCTATGGCGATGCCAAGCGGGTGTTTGCCATGGGGGGAAGTGCCGGAGGTTTGCTGATGGGCGCGGTCGTTAACCAGGCTCCGCAGCTATTTAACGGTATCGTCGCTCAGGTGCCGTTTGTGGATGTTGTGACAACCATGCTGGATGAGTCCATTCCGCTGACTACCGGTGAGTATGATGAATGGGGCAATCCGAATGACAAGGCTTATTACGACTACATGTTGCGGTATAGCCCTTACGATCAGGTTAAGGCGCAGGATTACCCCCATATGCTGGTGACCTCAGGTCTGCATGATTCCCAGGTGCAATATTGGGAACCGGCCAAGTGGGTGGCGAAGCTGCGTGAACTGAAAACCGACGATCGCCAACTGCTGCTGTATACCGATATGGATGCTGGCCATGGCGGCAAGTCTGGCCGCTTTAAGGCTTATGAGGATATTGCGCTGGAATACGCGTTTATTTTATCTCTGACGTAATCGCCAAATGCGGGCAGAGGAGTGCCCGCATTTTTAGCCGATCAAATAATATTTAAGCGTGTGCTTCATATCAGGGCTGAGATCGTCGATGGATTTCAGCATCCAGCGCAGATAGCCGGGGTCATCCTGGGCAATGCGCTCAATCAATTGCCCACGGTATTTGCCAAACCTGAATGTCTTTAGCAGAACCGGTTGGTGGGTTATTTGCACCATCTGTTCCGGTGTCCAGCCGGAATCCAGCATAATGCGTTTTAGCAACGCCGCGGTAACATAGCAATCATATAGCGCGCGATGGGGGTACAACTGAGTATCCTGCGGCAGTTGCACGTCCAGGTTCAGCGCATAGCGCAGGTATTGATTACCATATTTAATATCTGGGTACAGCTTGCGCGCCAGCTTTACGGTGCAGATCCAGGCTCCGTTCATTTCAGGCAGCACTCCGCGATCGAAAGCGGCATTGTGCGCCACATAATACTCACTACCCTGATAACGACCAATAGCAACGGCAATGCGCGGCTTACCCTCAACCATCTGTTCGGTGATATGGTGAATGGCCATGGCATCAAGGCCGATTGGGCGGTCAGGGCTGATCAAATCGCTCATCGGGTTGGTGATTTGCCCGGCGATAACATCCACGGAGGCCACTTCCACCACGCCGCCGTCCAGGCCGCAGGTCTCGGTATCTATTACACGTAATGTCATGATGTTCTCGGCTAAGTGTCTCTCCCTAGCTTAACGAGGTGAACAACTGATGCCAACCTGACTTTTTAGGGGCAACAAAAAACCCGCCTTGGCGGGTTTAACTACGGTTGGAAGTGGGGTTACTCACCTGCCGCGTGGCCTTTTTGGCGCGCTTATCTGCACGCTTCTCGGCTGGGGTTTTCAACGGCTTCTTCTTCGCATTTTTCTTGCTATCCATTCCCTTACTCATGATGACCTCTCAGTGACCTTATGGTTGGGTGGGTGCCGTACTATTAACCACCTAACGTCCGGTGTATGCAAGTAACAAAGGGCACTAATAACCCAACCCATTGTTAATTTGAATATTATTCTTTATTAACCTTTTATGAATTAAAAATGTTACAATATAACAAATTTATCTGTTGGAGGGACCTATGACAGTAATGACGTTGTTAAGCGAGCAGCAATTGCTGGCGATGCCGGAATCCGATTACATGAACGCTGAGCAGCGTGCGTTTTTCCGCCAGCGTTTGCTGGAAGAGCAGCAAAAACTCTGGCAGCACATTGAAGTGCTGAAGCGGGATATCGATAATGGTGATATTAGCGGTGACGAGGCGGACAAGGCCGCCCGGGAAGAAGATCTGCGATTGCTGTTCCGTCAGTTGGATCGGGAAAGCCGCCTGTTGCCGAAGATGAAGGCGGCATTGGCGCGCGTGGAGAACGGCGAGTTTGGTTACTGCCTGGAAACCGGGGAGCCAATTGGGTTAGCGCGGTTGTTATTACGCCCAACGGCAGAGCTGAGTATTGAAGCCAAAACGGCACAAGAAATGCGCGAACCGCATTTGCGTAAGAGTAAGTCGTCTTCATTTTAAGCAAACGCACACTAACTTGTTGGTATTGGCTGGATTAGCGTTGACCTGATGAGCTGCATCAGCTTTGATGAAAGCATCACTCACAGAGAGACGCAGCGCCATGGAACAATTACGAGGTTTGTACCCGCCGTTAGCAGCCTATGACAGCGGTTGGCTGGATACTGGGGATGGGCACCGGATCTACTGGGAACTGAGTGGCAACCCAAATGGTAAACCGGCGGTGTTTATTCATGGAGGGCCAGGTGGTGGCATCGCGCCTTATCATCGCCAACTGTTTGATCCGCAGTGCTATAAGGTCTTGCTATTCGATCAGCGGGGCTGTGGGCGCTCCAAACCTCATGCCAGCCTGGACAACAACACGACCTGGCATCTGGTCGACGATATTGAGAGCCTGCGCAAAATGGCAGGTGTAGAGCAGTGGCTGGTATTTGGCGGTTCCTGGGGCTCCACACTGGCCTTGGCCTATGCGCAGACGCACCCGCAGCACGTCAGCGAGATGGTGTTGCGGGGCATTTTCACCCTGCGTAAGCAGGAACTCAGTTGGTATTATCAGGATGGCGCATCACGTTTCTTCCCAGATAAATGGGAGCGGGTGCTGTCTATCCTTTCACCAGAAGAACGCAAGGATGTGATCGCGGCATACCGCCAGCGCCTGACTTCGTCAAATTTGCAGGTACAGCTTGAAGCGGCCAAATTATGGAGCGTTTGGGAAGGTGAAACCGTCACTTTGCTACCTAACAGCGCCTCTGCGTCCTTTGGTGAGGATAACTTCGCTTTGGCCTTTGCCCGGATTGAAAACCACTATTTTACCCACCTGGGTTTTCTTGAAAGCGATGACCAACTGTTGAAAAACGTCCCGTTGATCCGCCATATTCCTGCGGTAATTGTTCATGGCCGTTATGATATGGCCTGCCAGGTGCAAAACGCCTGGGATCTGGCGAAAGCCTGGCCGGAGGCTGAACTGCATATCGTCGAAGGGGCAGGGCACTCAACTGATGAGCCAGGTATCCTGCACCATCTCATGTTGGCTACCGATCGTTTTGCTGGCAAATAATCTGCAGGCCTGCCGCAGGGCAGGCTTTACGACTTCATTTTGGGTTCGTACGGGAGGCGGGAGAATTTGTGTGATTCGGCACGATAGTGCATTACACGCTCGCGGAAATAATCCCGCAGATGTGCTGGCTGTTCGCGCTCCACCATTTCTGGGATCACCGGCATATTGTAGCGTTCCTTGAACGCCACACCTGATGCGGCCAGATCAACGTTCACCTTGTCCATCTCTTCTTTGGGAAGTTCTGCCAGATTGTAACCCATGTTATTTTCCTTCTTTCTACAACATCAAATCAGCGCAAAAGGTAATCTACCGCGGCACGCTTGGCAAGCGTCGATCATCACCCTCGGTTTTTCATTATAATAAGTAGGGTTATTTAGGCTGTAAACGCAATGCAATTTATTTATTATCTTAAATAAGAATGATTCGCCTTAGGGTTAAATATAAAGATGTAAATGATTCTCATAATAATTAAAAGTAAAATTAGAATTAATCATAACTTTATGAAAAATATATAAAATTACGCATTTAATAAATGAATGTGAATCAAGTGTTTTTATTTTGTGTGAACCAAGGCATAATGCGGAAAAATTAAATTCATGACCTGCAAAAATAAAAGGAATCATCATGCTGACGCAAGAAATGACAAAAAAGCTGAATGAACAACTGAATCTGGAGTTCTATTCTGCAAACCTGTATTTGCAAATGAGCGCCTGGTGCAGCGATAAAGGCTTTGAAGGTGCCGCCGCGTTCCTGAAAGAGCATTCTCGGGAAGAGATGCAGCACATGCAGCGTCTGTTTGATTACCTGAGTGACACTGGCGCGTTGCCCTTGCTGGGCAGTATCGCAGCTCCACCGGTAGAGTTTGGGTCGCTGGCAGAAGTGTTCCAGCAAACTTATGAGCATGAGCAACTGATCACCCGCCAGATTAACGAACTGGCACATGTGGCCATGACCACGCAAGATTACTCTACCTTCAACTTCCTGCAATGGTATGTTGCCGAGCAGCATGAAGAAGAGAAGCTGTTCAAATCGGTGCTGGATAAATTGGCGCTGGTGGGTAACAGTGGCAAGGGCCTGTTCTTCATCGATAAAGATCTGAAGAGCATGGGCGCAGCCAGCGAAGGTAGCAACGGCTAAGCTTGATACCAAGCAGTGAAGAGATCGCGTAACCTAGTGGGGCGCGATTTTTTTATGCCTTGCTTATATAGCGGTTATATAGCGATATGTGCTGCCAGCTTGCAAAATATTAGTGATGTGCTCGACTTGCGGGTTCACCGCCGTTATGATTTAACGCGATACGCTACAGGATGGTAGAGAGTTAAAACAGTGAGTTAGCAAGATCTCTTCCTCTGATTACCTGTGGCGTAAGTACTGTGGGGGTTGAGGTTGCGGAAACATCGCTCCGATTACCAGTCTTGGCCCTTATCACCTTCATTAATGATAAAGGGACACTTCTGTGATCGCTAAAATTCGCTCATCCTATCGCCTGCTTTCCACCGTTTTCGTGCTGTTTGTCGGTTTGTCTTCCCAGCAGGCATTGGCACACGCTCATCTGAAAGTACAAACTCCTGCGGCAGACACAACCGTCAGCGCCGCTCCGAAAGTGCTGACACTGAATTTTTCTGAAGGCATTGAACCCAACTTCAGCGGCGTAAAAGTGACCGGCCCGAACAACGCTGTGGTAAAAACCGGCAAATTGGGGCTGGATCCGCATAACAATACGCAGGTCAATGTACCCATCGAAAGTGAGCTGACAGCTGGCAAATATAATGTCGACTGGCACGTAGTTTCCGTCGACGGTCATAAAACCAAAGGCCAATACAGCTTTACCGTAAACTGACCGATGACTCTGGCGACCCTGTTTGTCCTGTGTCGCTTTGTGCACTTTGCGGCGGTGATGCTGATGTTTGGCATCAGCCTGTTCACCGCCTTATTGTCGCCGCAGCGCCTCTCCCCGATAGTGATCCGCGATTTGCACCCGATGCTGCTCGCCTCTACCTGGCTCTGCGCATTTACCGCCGTGCTAATGCTAGCCGTTCAGGCCGGCCTGATGGGTGATGGCTGGGCGGATACCTGGCAGTTGAGCATTTGGTGGGCTGTGCTGGGCACAACTTTTGGCGAGGCCTGGCGTTGGCATCTGGGTTTTTCCCTGTTAGCTCTGTTGGCGCTGTATCTCCCGGCTCCCAAGCGGGTACAAGCGTTGGCGCTGTGCTCACTGTTGTTGCTGGTCAATATGGCGTTTATCGGCCATGCCGTGATGCAGGAAGGCATTCTGGGCATCTTGCACCGGGCCAATCACGCGCTGCATCTGCTGGCGGCGGGGTATTGGTTTGGCAGCTTATTGCCGTTACTGGTTTGTTTGCGTTACCTGCCGCAGTCGCAATATCGCCGGGACGCGGTCACGACGTTGATTCGATTTTCCCGCTGGGGCCATGGTGCCGTGGCGCTGGTCATTTTGACTGGTATTGCCAACAGCCTGATTATCCTTGGCCATTGGCCGCTGGATATTGATTCTGATTACCAGCGTTTGCTGCTATTCAAAATTGCGTTGGTGGCATTGATGGTGGTGGTGGCGCTGGTAAATCGTTATGCGATCGTGCCTGCAATGCGTACAACACCAACACTGGCACAGCGTGGGCTAACAATCGCCTGCTGGCTGGAGGTGGCATTAGGTTCCGCAGCCCTGTTGCTGGTGAGCTTATTTGCAACTTATGCGCCGGTATGACATTGCGCCTTGCCGGATGCCCCCTGATTGCGGGAAAATTAAATCAAATCGCAACTTAAGGCCATGACAATGAAATCTGTAATTCTTGGTATTGCGCTGTTGGCAACGACGACGGGCGCATTGGCGGCAGATAAACTGGTTAATGTCACCAAGCTGGAGTACGGCAAACAGTGGGCATTCACCAAAGAGGAAGTCACGCTGCAATGCCGCAAAGGCGCTGCCTTGTTCGTGCTCAATAACAGCACTCTGATGCAATACCCACTTAATGAAGCGGCGCAGCAACAGGTCAAAGAGGGGCAACAACGTGCTCAACCTCTGGACGTGATCCTGCTGGACGATGCTGATAACCCTGGTCAGAAGATGAGTGTGCAGCCGTTCCGTGTAAGGGCAGAAAAGTTGTGTGCAGAGTAATGGCTTGTTAACTCAGTGAGTAATTCAAAGGTTAACAATTGGTTGCGTGATGTGTGTAATTAATTTCATCTTGTAACTATCACTTACTGTGTGGTTGGCTGGCAAAACCAGCGGCTTAAGCTACTCTTAAGGTGCATGGCTGAACAAGCCTTGCACAAAATGCCAACTTTTAGCGCACGGCTCTCTCCCAAGAGCCATTTCCCTAGACCGAGTATAGGAATCGTACTCGGTCTTTTTTTATCTTGTTGATTTATAATCATTAATTTGCTAATTATCGAAGTTTGCTCGAATTTCTATACTCGGGCTTTTACAGCATTACGCATGCTTTTCCCCCGATGCCGGGGTATTTATCGGTCATTTTTACCGACTTATGCCCGGTAATTTCATCGCAAATTCCTTCCCTTTTTCTTTCTCATACAGTCGCCCGGCCAAGCTCCGGATCTCATGGAACGTCGGTGGTGAATCCTCAAGAACTATCATCAAAAGAACCCGCCATCGTGCGGTTTTTTTATGCCAATACTTAAAGCCCATTTCAACCAAAGGTATGAGGCAGGGCTAAAAGACAGGCATTGTGTGCAGTGATATATTCAAAGCGGCATACGGCGAAACTTAAACAAAAAGCTTGTCTCGCCCATTGCTGATTGTAGAACTTCACATTTAGATGAGGAAACAATGGCTAAAAAGACACCTGAACAGAAAGCCGAAGAGGAACTTCGCTACATTGCTGCCAGTGGTGCGGCTAATGCTGCTGAGCTTGCATCATTTGTCACTGACCCCAATCAGTCCATACGCGCTGTGGCGGCCATGAATCCGGATGCAGATGCTGAGATTTTAGATCAGTTTGCCAATGACAAGTTTTGGGGCGTACGCATAGAGGTGGTGAATAACGCCAATGTCAGCCAATCAACTCTGCTTAGGCTGTTAGAGTCTGATGTACGCAAACGGGGAGTTGTGCATCACGCAGCGCGCGAAAAGTTGGAACAACGTGGCGTTGTGTTTGGTGATGATGGTATGCCGGAATAGGCCGCACAAACGGCAATAGATAACCTAACCCGCTTATGCGGGTTTTTGCGTTTATAGGGATTCACAATGGTAAGTCCATCGACAGGAGTAATCTCGTGTTGTGAAACGGTGGACTTATTATTGTGGTTACCGAGCATAAAAGTAATGGGTGTATCGGGATGGCGGTCGGCGCTGCTGCGATGCGAGCCACAACGCCACATTAACCACGATCAATTAAATAAATATCCAATCATTACCAGAAATGGCGAGGATTTTTTCATTTACATTTCTATGCATGAACGAAAGAAACGACTCTAATTTTCTGAATTTTTTTGTTAATTTATTACTCTTCGGTGTGGGTAGTCTATAAGGAACAAAGCATGAAGAGGGTTTGGGTAGGATTTAAAATTGGCTTACCAACATTGCTGCTAGTAATTGCCACATCGTTTTTATCGGGGTGCGTGAAAACAGAATCAGTGGTTAAAACCACTCCATCTGGCAACGATGTTGATGATCTTTTTACTCCCCTCAGCGGCGGCAGGCCTAATTCACCCTTGATTGGGGCTGAAAAGGAGTATGCCGCGCAGATTCGAGACGCTATTCAACGCAATTTTTACGATGTCAAATCATATGCAGGTAAGCAATGCGATTTGAGAATCAGGCTAGCTCCGGATGGTATGCTTTTGGATGTCCAAGCTGTAGATGGCGATCCTGCACTTTGTCGTGCAGCTATAAAGGCAGTAGCGAATACCACTTTTCCCAAACCTCCATCACAAGTTGTTTATAGTGCTTTTAAAAATTTCACACTGGACTTCAGGCCCATGGCGACTGAGTGATAAAACCATCGGCCATTTAGCCCGGTTGGTTAGAGCAACAATCAAATTCCCATCCTGAAGAACCGATCTCGCGTGGTTTTTTTCGTATCTGAAGCCTCGCCTTGTGCGGGGTTTTTGCATTCTGATGGAGATTCTAGCCGCTGGTGGTGTTTTCCAACGGAAGTGATCCACTACTGCTACATACAAACGCCAACTCATCCGGGGGCGCCGGCAACCATTTAAACCTCAGTAAGCGGCACACGGATTTCAGTTAGCAGCTCAGACGGTGAAGTCTTGGAAGGATCATTGAGATAGACCTCGTAGGGAGGGGCATTTCCCATTGTATGGCCAGATCCCGGTAGCCATGTCTCGAACAACCATTTATATGCATCATGCAGTCCAGCATAAGGTCCTTGGAAAACCAAAACAGCATGATCGCCGCCGGGAGTGGCTCGCTCTAAGAGTGGCGCTTCGGCTGGGACATCCGCAGGGACAGAAATGGCGGCAAAAGCATGCAGTTTTTCGACCGGTGTCACATCCGGATCATCGTAATAGATAGCCACAACCAGCGTACCGGTGCGAAAAAGCTGACGGTTAGTCACCAGTTGATATAGCTCAGTGAAAGTCTGATTGATTTCTCTGTAGGAACCAGTGTGAGGCAGACCGATGATGCGCATCGATGCCAATTTCATGATGTTGACGTCAAACATGATGGTGTCTCCTTATTTGGCTTGTACTTTTCACTGTAAATAACGATATCAGATAGGGTAATACATCGCCAGAAGCTACCTGGCACCAATCAAGGCTGCGCTACCGCGTGGCCTTTTTATCACCCGGCGACCGGGCAAAGCCCCGGCAGGGGGAGGTAATGAGAATGCCAAGCAATCCCCATAATTGGGCAGATTTTAGCGAAGTACTTGCGAACTGATGGCGTGGTGACGTTCCGATCGGCGTCGTCATCATGGCTATCGTCATGGCTGTATTACGGATGGCTTATTCCGGCAGTGGCTGGAAAGAAACCATTTTCGAAGGGCTAATGTGTGGTGGTGTGGCCCTCACTATCTTCCAGTTAACTTTTAAGGATTACCCCGCATGAGCGCCTGGTTGCAGAAACTGACCCAAGGGGGATTGTTGCTGCTGTGGGTGGCAATGATCTGCCTGGCGGGGTATAGCTCGATATTGGATCAGCGGCTGGAGGCGGCGCAACTGCAACTGCGTGAACAACAAAAATCGCTGGCGCAGCAGGCTGGGTTGATTAGCACTTTACAAACCCAGGATACGCAGAATCGTGCGCTGATGAGCACCCAACTGTTGCAGCAACAGCAATTACGTCAGCAATTGAAAAATCCATTCCATCACCTTCTTTCCTACGCGTGTAGGCAGCATATGACAAAGAAATAAGGCATCGCCGATGTTTCTTTACTGCTAATCAGGTAAATTAGAGCTCTTCAAAGTAATATGCTTTGTTAAACGGGCTTGAATATTACCTAAGAAAAATCCCTCCTTGCTATTTTTTAATATTTTAGCAACAAGAAAACTCAGATCATTAATTTATATCTATGAGTTATTATGATTTTAAAGCTCATTTTTATCACACTGCGTGGTGTTTATGATTGTTTTTCATGCACAATCTGGCGTTTTTTCCTTTTGTTGCTGTAAGAAGCGATAAAAACGACCATTTTTATGGGGGGATTATAAATTCATTACTTTTGCGGTGCCATCTGGAATTATTTTCTGTAAATTTCACAGCGGAACATGAGATGTTGGCGCTAAAAAACCGAAGATGACACATCGAAAAGAGACGCTTTATGGATTTTCCCGCCTTTGTTTAAAACACCTTTTGGCTTGCGCGGTTGATGTGGGTACGGCAGACCCGCTTTGATCTAAATTAAATCCGCATAGCGCGAATTTCTGACAAATAGCCAACTGTTTCTACGCAGAATCATTAATCTTGAGAGTAAAATAAATGTATCGGATTTTAACTTGTATGATATTTCTGGCGCTGGGAGGATGGTCTTCTGGAGCGCTGGCCTGGGATTGTTCAACCATTACTCCCACTACCACGATTTCTCCACAGAATATCACCATTCCACGTGACCTCCCTGTGGGGGCTGTGATTGGTACACAAGTTATGACGCCGTCCATTAATGCATTTAACTGCTGGAATAGTTCTGACGGGGTTCTCACAAACCAGACCTTTGGGGTCAAAGCTGTAGGGGATTTTGATTCCATGATTGCTGGACGTCGAGTGTATAAAACCAATGTCGATGGCGTGGGGTATGCAATCTCTGGCTCAACAACGAATTGTGCCCCTGGTTCGGCAAACGTGACTGGTAGCAATACAATTCGTGGCCTGGTGGACACAGCAAAACTCTGTGAGAACACCAGTGGAATGATCACTCCCTCGTTAAGCGGAAACGTCATCGTGACATTTTATAAAACGGCTCCTGAAACGGGGTCCGGCACGGTAATGGCAAGAAACGTCGGTTCATTGGTCTTGTTGAATAACTTGGCGCTTTGGAAATCTCCCGAGGTTGCCGTCAATATCAATGCGTTCACAGTCACCACGCCAGCCTGTAGGCTGATAAATGGGTCGATACCTGTCGATATGAAAAATGTAGAAAAAAGCTTTTAATGGCAAAGGCTCCACGCCGGGAGATGCACACACTCGCTCTTTCAATTTACCGATGACCTGTAATGCTGGAACGAAAGTCAGCGTTAAGATGGAAGGCGATATTTATGATGCCACCAGAGGCGTGATCAATACCGTTGGCGGCAATGATGCTGCTTCAGGCTTAGGGATCCAATTGCTTTATAATGACCAACCGATGCCGTTAGGTTCCGATGTCTCCGTTGGGGCTTCATCTTCAGGTGGTGGATTCACTGTGCCGCTAAAAGCGCGTTATTACCAGACCGGAGACAAAATCACGCCTGGCACGGCGAATGGGGTTCTGACGTTCACCATGTTATACGATTAATCGGTCAGCATGCCGTTTGGCGGTACAGCCATTTTATCATCAAGGGCGATGACGGAAAACTACCACGGTAACCGTTACCCGTTCATAATGCCGTGTAGGTCCCCTATGTGGCAGTGGGAAAACCGGGGTGAGGCCTGCACGTTGCTAACGAAAGTTTAGGCAGTCCCGCCTTATTGCCGCAAAGAATACTGGGCTGTCTGCATAAAAGAGCTATGGCTGTTTCACTTTTGGATCATCTGGCGTGTAGAGTTCATCGTCTCGTTGATTGGGTAACAGCATGAGCGTGCCTGGAGCGACATGGTATCGCTCACTTGAATAATCATGGTGTTCGGTCATGGTTTTGATGATTTGGCATATAAAGGCATTGTGCCCGGTATTTTTTATCTCATTGATTTATGATGGCCCGAATTTTCATATTCGGCCTTTCACTGCGTTATTGTGCTCTTTCCTTTCCTCTTAACATCTAGAGAGCCCCTGCCTGGGTATCCTTGTGGGGATATCCCTGATAAAGCGTAACAGCCTATAGTGTTAAATGCTTTTCAGTGGGGTGGAAACTTCTCTCTACTTAATCCTCTTTCTGACTGACCCACCTCATGGAATTAACGCATGGGGATGATTTGTTATAAGAACGTTATTCAATTAGTTGAATACAGTACAAAAGAACCATTGCCATTAACTCCGTTAGCAGGAATTTTGTCATTAATTTTTTCATAATAATCATTATATTTAGAATTTAAATCTAAATACAATGCTTTTATCAGTTAATGGTTCTTTCTTGCTTTTTTTGGGTTAGGATTTTTCTTAACGGAATGCAACGTTAATGTTCGTGAATTGGGTTTACTTCAAAACGATATTGGTGTGTCTGGAGTTTGTGGTGCACTTTTATCATCTTAATGGGCGTGCTGTACCGGACTCGTATCACCCTGAAATGTTCTAGAGACAAGGGATCGAAGCACTTTTTCACTCTGTTTAAATAAATTTCAAGGTTGAACCTATATGAATATATTGTATTTTGGGGAAGAAAACATAGAGAGCCTAGGCATTCTACACATCATTAAGAATAATTATCCTGAAGCCTCCGTTGAGGTAAGAAATCCCACTGATTACAAAAAGTTTTCTACATCGCTGAGTTTTGACATCTGTATTGTTGACAGTAAAAAACTGGTGGATATACCCGCTAATAACTTTAATCGGTTGTTATCACTATCCAATGCGCCAGCACTGATCCTGGCTAAAAAAGATCAGCCGCTATTCCGTTTTTTCAGCCAGCTAACTAATATCCGCGGCATCATCGAATATGAAAGCGGGATAGATTTTTTCCTTAATGCGATTAACATCATCATTGCGGGTGGCTATTGTTACTCGTGGGATGTCAGCACGCTCAGATACGATAAGCTCAACCTGCTTGACGATGCCTATTGTGAGTCGGTGGGGCTAACCCGGCGTGAGATTGAGATCCTGAAAATGTACCTGGAAGGGGCCTCTAATAAAGAGATTTCCTTTAAGCTGTCGCGCAGCCAGAAAACGATCAGTGCGCACAAATCAAATATTCTACGCAAGACAGGAATTAAGCGTTTTCCTTCGGCGATCTGCTGAAAATTTTTTCAAAAGTAATGATGTCGAGAAGTGATTTTGCCTATGAATGCTGGCACCCAATGTTCTGGGTTGGGTGCCATAAGCACGGTTACGATGCTAACAATTACAACCCTGGCAATATAAGAGAAGGCAGTTGTTTTTATCGTTTCTCGTTTGCTAACAGGCTGATTATAAATGTATTGCCTCAGCAAGAAAGAGAAGTTACGCAAGCGTAAACATCACCCCAGCCTCTGGCGCTCATGTGGCCTCGCTGATGAGGCCGCTTTAGCGGTTCCTGATATTTGTTCAACATGACTGACGCCGCTGTTGATGCGTACGATGGCATTTTCCGACCGGTTATGTCGCATAGTGTCATTGGCAGCACCACTGGTGGCGCTGGCGTTTCTGGCCGCCGAAGGGGATATGGCAATAGAAGAGTTCGGGTTTGGTGCAACCACCGGCAACAGTATCCTTTTTTGAGTTACCGCTGAACCCGAAACATAAGCGTAGCTTACGGTTAATTTTAAATCAATACCGTCAATAGGAAAAAGCTGAAAAATAAGTATTGTCCTGTATCCTCAGTAACTTGGCCATTTACAGGGTGATTCTCTGGTGTATATCAGGTAGCGGTGTTACGAGGTGTCCGCTAATGCGCAGTCTGAACCCGGTAGCGGTAATATCCTGCGCTTAAGGGCCAATACAACGGCATTTATCGCTCTATCCACTTCTATTAACTGAACCCAACTACTGCTTCCGATAGGATCGAATAGTAATAAACTCGGCTTTATCGGTGCCTAAAACTCCAGAGTAATTGATAATTATTTTCATTTTCGACTTATAAAAGATGTCACTCACTGGTTTAATGACTGATGGGTAAAATTGGCGTCCTTTGCTCTTGGAGTCGACACGATGTTCTCACGTTTTTCAACGCTCGGCCTTATCCCTAAAGGCGTATGGGTGCTTGGTGGTGTCAGTTTGCTGATGGATGTTTCCTCCGAAATGATCCACAGCTTGTTGCCGTTGTTTATGGTCACCACATTGGGGATGAGCGTCATCATTATTGGTTTAATTGAGGGGCTTGCCGAAGCTACCGCGTTAGTCATCAAGGTTTTTTCCGGCGTCCTCAGTGATTATCTGGGGAAGCGTAAAGGCTTGGCCATGCTAGGGTATGGGCTGGGGGCGTTGAGTAAACCGCTGTTTGCAATGGCGTCCAGTTCAGGTCTGGTGTTTGGCGCACGCATGATTGACCGCGTGGGTAAAGGCATTCGAGGAGCTCCACGTGACGCGCTTGTGGCCGATGTCACTCCACCAGAAATCCGCGGGGCGGCCTTTGGTCTGCGCCAGTCACTTGATACTGTTGGTGCATTTTTGGGACCACTGCTGGCTGTTGGCCTGATGCTGCTGTGGCACGATGACTTTAGGGCGATTTTCTGGGTGGCGGTGATACCAGGAGTATTGGCCATTGCTTTGCTGTTCTTCGGGCTCCAGGAACCTAAAACCCCCATTGAGCATAAGCGCAGTAACCCTATCAGCCGGGAGAACCTCGGACGATTGGGGCGAACCTATTGGTGGGTTGTCGGGCTTGGTGCCGTATTCACACTAGCCCGTTTCAGCGAGGCTTTTCTTGTGCTGCGCGCGCAACAAATGGATATCCCCTTGGCTTTGATCCCGTTGGTCATGGTTGCGATGAACCTGCTTTATGCTATCTCAGCATACCCTTTCGGTAAGCTCTCTGATCGAATGAGCCACAGCGGTATGCTGCAGGCAGGGCTGCTGGTGCTGATTGCGGCGGATATGGTGTTGGCAATCAGTCACCATTGGATGGGGATTTTGTGCGGTGTGGCATTGTGGGGGGTCCATATGGGCATGACCCAGGGTTTGTTGGCCGCGATGGTCGCCAACACCGCGCCAGTAGATTTGCGCGGTACGGCATTCGGCATGTTTAATCTGATGAGCGGTGTGGCACTGTTGCTGGCCAGCCTTGGCGCTGGTGTTTTATGGGAAACCTGGGGGGCGGCATCCACCTTCTATGCTGGCGCAATTATCTGCATCCTCACTTTGATAGGGATGAGACTGGCTCCTTCGTCATACCAACAATCCTGAGTGGGTGATTTTCCTGAGCTTCCGGCAACCCGCAGGGTTCGCCTGTTATCAGGCTGGTCATTCCAACCGCCAGCCAAAGCTTGGGTATAGCTCGGCATTCGTCATAATCAAAGTGAATATAAGATGAATCCATGTTGTTTATAGGATGAGTGGAGACTAAATTCAACGAGTCGCCTATCGTAAAGGTAATTTAAAATGTCCAAGCGCCGTTGGTCGGCCATCGCACTCGCGTTGAGCCTGTCTATATCGTTATCCTCTGTTTCGGTTATGGCTAATCCAGGCAATGGCAATGGAGCAGGGCATGGCAACTCTGCTAACCATGATAATGGTCATGGAAAGGGGAACTCAGATAAAAGCAAGAAATCCAAGGGAAGCCATGATGATTTGGTGTCCGTAAATGTCTCTTATGACCGGGTGCGTTCTCTCGCCGTAAACTACGGGCTCACGGGGTATCAGTCTTTACCGCCCGGCATAGCGAAAAACCTGGCGCGTGGCAAGCCACTACCTCCGGGGATCGCCAAGAAAATGGTGCCG
Organism: Serratia sp. L9; assembly: GCF_050632285.1. NCBI lineage: Bacteria > Pseudomonadati > Pseudomonadota > Gammaproteobacteria > Enterobacterales > Yersiniaceae > Serratia > Serratia sp. L9. The sequence goes on from NZ_CP192591.1 coordinate 3,577,125, forward strand.
GCCTCAATGCTGGGGCAACTACCTGTTTATCCTGGCTACGAGTGGCGTATTGCAGGTAATGATCTGGTCCTGATAGCGTTAAGCACGGCGATTGTTGCTTCTGTTATCAATGGCGTATTTGATTAGTGGGTGACGAGCCTCGGGTGAACCCGGGGCTCGTTATGTGAAGGGAAGGTAGGCCCAGGTCTGGAACGGCAAACGACTCACTTTCTTTCCTTAGCGATCATACCCATACCATTCACTGTATAAATCGGTCTTTCACCCGTCATTCTGTACCTCTATACTGTATAAAAAAACAGTATAGAGGTCTGCCCCATGAAATACTTTGTTCCAACCCCAACACCAGAAAAGTTGTTCACTCCATTGTTTTCTGACCAGGTGCCAGCGGGTTTTCCAAGCCCGGCACAGGACTATATCCACGCCAGGATCGACCTCAACGAGTATTGCATCAGCCACCCGAATGCGACTTACTTTCTATACGCCTCCGGTGAAAGCATGCTGGAGGCGGGCATTACGGATGGCTCGATGCTGGTTGTCGATCGCAGCATCGGTGCTGAACACGGTGACATAGTGATTGCCAGCGTCGCGGGGGAATTCACCGTGAAGCGGCTATGCCTGCGGCCAGTCGCGCAGCTTGAGCCGATGAACCCCAAATACCAGTCAATTCCGCTACGTGAAGATAGTGATGAACTTGCGATCGTCGGGGTCGTGGTTTCGACTATCACGAGGCTTAAATAATGTATGCCCTGGCGGATGTGAATAGCTTCTATGCGAGCTGCGAAATGCTCTGGCGCCCGGATCTGCGGGGCCGCCCGGTGGTGGTGCTATCAAATAACGATGGTTGTGTTGTCGCCTGTAACAAAGAGGCCAAGACGTTGGGGCTGGCGATGGGTGGCCCTTATTTCAAGATAAAACAGCAATTGGAACGCGCCGGTGGCGTCGCTTTTAGCAGCAATTACGAGCTGTATGCCGATATGTCTGCCAGGGTGATGTTCGCTCTGGAAGAGTTGGTTCCACGCACTGAGAACTACTCCATTGATGAAAGTTTTCTCGATCTGACCTCCGTGGGCCACTGCACCGATCTGGAACAGTTCGGGCGGAAAATTCAGACCAAAGTACGGCGAGATACCGGGCTGATGATCGGGGTCGGGATTGCGCAGACCAAAACGCTTGCCAAACTGGCAAATTTTGCCGCCAAAAAATGGAGCCTTCAGACCGGCAACGTTGTCGATCTCTCTGACGCGGTACGCCAACGTAATTTAATGAATAAAGTGAAAGTAGAAGAGGTCTGGGGCATTGGCAGGCGGATGTCAAAAAAGCTGAATATGATCAACATCGAAACCGCCCTGCAACTGGCCAACGCCAGTACCACAATGATACGTAAACGCTTTAGCGTGGTGATCGAACGAACGGTGCGGGAACTGCGTGGTGAAGCTTGCCTTGCGCTGGAAGAGTTCGCACCAACAAAGCAGCAAATCATCAGCAGCCGGAGCTTTGGTGAACGCATAACGCAATATGAGCATATGCACCAGGCGATCTGCTTGTATGCTACTCGGGCGGCAGAAAAACTTCGGCAACAACGGCAGTATTGCCAACACGTCAGCGTATGGATCAAAACCAGCCCCTTCGCGACCAATGAACCCTACTACGGCAATTCGGCCAATGTAACACTGAATACGCCGACGCAAGATACCCGCGATATTATCGCTGCGGCGATGCGCTGTCTGGAGGTGATTTGGCGGCCCGATCATCGTTTTGATAAAGGTGGTGTGATGTTGCAGGACTTTTGCAGCCAGGGTATCGCGCAGCTTGAATTGTTCGATGAATGTCAGCCGCGGCTTGGTAGTGAAAAACTGATGAAGGTGATGGACCAGATCAATCACTCGGGCAGGGCAAAGTTGTGGTTTGCCGGGCAGGGAACCGATCAGGTGTGGGCCATGAAGCGTGAACTGCTTTCCCCTGCATACACCACCCGGGTCAGCGATCTGCCGAAGGCGATAGTTTACTGACTTGAACCGGCAGGTGAGGTCCGGTTTTACCGAGGGCTTAAAATGTGACCAGAACCCGCATCCTTGCGGGTTTCAGGCCTGACGTGAAGGCAGGATCACCGCACTACAAGTACGGGACATTGAGCATGGCGGACGATGGCTGCAGCATTTGAACCCAGCAGATAAGTAGTAATGCTGGGGCGATGTGAGGCAATGATAATCAAGTCTGAGCTAATCGAGTCGGCAAATTTCAATATCTGATCTTTAGGGGAGCCAGTAGTGATGTGTTTTTTCACTCTGTCTTCCGGAATATTGAATTTATTTACAATTTCAGAAAGTTGTGCCAAAGCTTCATTTCTGAACTGATCTTTGTCTGGTACCTCTCCCGAATAGGCAAGCCCCAAAGCCGTATAATAAGGCACCGAAGGGATCACCGTCATGAAATAGACCATAGCATCATTGATTTTGACCTGTGCTGCTACGTGTGGAATAACCTGCAGTGTTAAATCAGCATCTGAGATGTCGATAGGTACTAAAATAGTATGGTACATACAAACTCCTGTCTGTTTTATGTCCAATTTCAGTGTATCTCCTATTTTCAAATAGCATGAGTGATGGTGTTCAAACTTATTGAAATTTAGTCAAAAAATGTGCTGGATTGAGCGTTGCCCCTCACTTTTGGCGTATCTGCACGGCCAAGGAAGTACGGCGGCAATGATGTGAAGGCTGCCAACTGAAAAATTAAGCCGCAGCAGCGCAGCCAATGAAATCGCGGCGGTTTTTTCAGATGAGGTGTTAATTAAATCAAGGGCAATAATTCAAGATTGACACCAATTTTACCGCTATATTCCTGCGTCGTTAATCGGGCATAAATGCCGAAAGTTAAACTTTTTGTTATATAAATTTTTTGGCGGTTTTAGCTGGTATTGTCATGGCTTGTATACAAAATGGAGGTGCCTGTGAAAATATTAATGCCCATTCTCTTCGCGTCGTTGAGTTTTTCGGTGGTGGCGGCTGAGCCCAACAATCCACTAAGCGTACATATTCTCAATCAGCAAACCGGGCTGCCATCAAAGGGCGTTGCCGTTGAGCTGGATAAGCAGGAAGGTCACCGTTGGCAACGTCTGGCGGAGGCAGTGACGGACGAGGGCGGCCGCATCAGCTCACTTTATCCGGCAGGAAAAGATATGGATGTGGGAGTATATAAAGTGACCTTCAAGACCGGGGATTATTTTACCGGTATTGGACAACAGACCTTTTTCCCGGAAGTGCCGGTTATTTTTAAAGTGGAAACCAAAAACCAGAAATTGCATATACCTCTTTTATTGAGCCAATATGGTTATTCGACATACCGGGGAAGTTGATGGCTAAAAATCGGTTTCTCATTTAATTTAAATAAACCCCGGTAATCACCCGGGGTTTTTTGTATCAAGAAGAATACTCCAGCCGCATTAGCCTTGCTGATAAATCTCTAGCGCCTGTTGCCCCGAGGCCCCTTGATGAATAATGGCCATCAAGGCACAAACCACCCGTGATGGATTGCTGTGCTGATAGACGTTACGGCCATACACCATGCCGCTGGCCCCTTGCGCCATCAATGCCGCAGACTTATCCAGCACCGCCGACAATTCGCCTTTGCCCCCGCCGCGTACCAGCGTGGGGCAGCGGGCCGCTTCTACAATGCGGTGGAAGTCTTCCACCCGCTCGGTGGGATCGGCTTTGATGATATCTGCCCCCAATTCCCGAGCCAATCTGACCAGTGGTACCATTTTTTCTACATCACCCAGTGAACCATAGGCCGCGCCCTGACCGGCGGGGGCCATCACCAAGGGTTCGACCATCAAGGGCATAGAGTAACGATCGCAGACATGGCGCAGACGGCCGATGTTTTCCACGCATTGGCGAAAAATACCGGGTTCGTCGGGGATCAGATACAGATTTACCACCACCGCTGCGGCATCCATCTGTAACGCGGCCAATATCGGTTCTTCCGGGTTATGCAACACCGCCCACATTTCACGGTGGCGCGCGGCATTATAGGCATTACCCACATCGGTGCGCATCACTAACGCCGGTTTCTGGCGTTGCTGCAGGCCTTGTAACAAATCCGCCTGGCCAAAGTTAACCTGAATGGCATCGGGTTGTGCTGCCACCAGGTGCTGCATCACCTGCGCAATATCTTCCAGGCCAATCAGGAAATCAGGTTCATTGGCAATGCCGTGATCGATGGCGACGTCAAGACATTTACCCTGATTAAACAAACGATTCATCCGTACTTTGCTGCCTAATGACATGCCAATTCCTCCGAGCACTGTAGTTCAGTTCAGTATTACCGAGCGGCTGCGATAACGACAGGAAGGATGTGTAAATTGCGCCCGCAGCCACATATTGGGTACGTAAAACCAAGGCATTCAGGAGGCAGTAAAGGCCAATGCCAGTGGTGATTTTGTCGTCATTTGTTAGATCCCTGTCATATTTTTGTTATTTGGCTATTCCAAAACACATGTTTCGCTTGTTTGAGTTTAAAAATTTCAATAATGTAAATTTTGAAACAAACGTTTAACGAATGGATTGTCATCTTAACGGGAAGCAAACCATAAATTATCAACTAACTGTTTTTAATCTATTTAATTTTTATAGCAAACCATTTTAAACGGCCTTTATGACGGTGGAATACGGCGTAGGCCAGGGTGTTAAGGCGATAATCACAAGCGATCTGTTGTTTTGATGTAAAAAATATTTTTCATATTCCATCAAATCAACAGGTCTCTTCACTCTAACTATTAAAGGGTAAAGAACATGAAGCTGAAGAAACTGTTCGTCACCTCGCTACTGATGTGCCTGTTGCCAGCCACGGTGTTAGCCAAAGATATCAAGATCGGCGTGTCGATGGCCTATTTCGATGACAACTTCCTGACAATCCTGCGTCAGTCCATGCAGAACAAAATGAAGCAGGAAGGCAACGTCAACGGCCAGTTTGAGGATGCCAAGGGCGATATCGCGCAGCAGATCCAGCAGGTAGAGAACTTCGTTAGCCAAGGCGTGGATGCCATTATTCTCAATCCCGTTGATACCCAGGGGTGAAGCCGATGATCAAGCTGGCACAAAACGCCAGAATACCGCTGGTGTTCGTCAATCGGCGGCCAGAAATCGCACTTCCTGCTGGAATGGCCTATGTGGGTTCAGACTCTAAACTGGCCGGGAAGCTGCAAATGGAAGCCTTGGCCAAGCTGATGAATGGCAAGGGTAACGTAATGATCCTGTTGGGGGAGCTTTCCAGTGAAGCTACGCGAGACCGTACTCGCGGCGTGGAGGAGGTGGCCGCGCAATATCCCGGTATCCATATTGTCGATAAGCAAACCGCCAAGTTTTTCCGCAAAGAAGCGGTGGATGTGACAACCGACTGGATCCTCTCTGGCCAGGAGATTGACGCTATTGCCTCCAATAATGATGAGATGGCCATTGGTGCCATTCTGGCGCTGAAGCAGGCGAAAAAACCGGTGTGCTGGTGGCGGGGGTCGATGGCACGCCAGATGCACTGGAGTTTATCAAGAAGGGGGATCTGAGCCTCAGCGTGTTCCAGGATGCGCAAGGCCAGGGGAAGGCGCGGTGCAAACCGCGATCCAATTAGTGAAGGGTGAAAAGGTCGAAAGCAGCGTCATGATCCCCTATCAGTTGATCACCAAAGCCAACTATCAAGATTTCGCCGACAAGAATAAAAAGTAATTGACGTTAACTCGTCCCCTTTCCTTGTGAAAGGGGCGAACAGATCACGGCGGAGGAGATCATTATGTATCCCTATGTGCTTGAGGCTGAAGGTATCAGCAAACAGTTCCCGGGTGTAAAAGCATTGGACCATGTTTCGATCAAAATCAAACCGGGCAGCGTGCATGCGTTAATGGGTGAGAATGGCGCGGGTAAATCGACGTTGATGAAATGTTTAATCGGCATTTATCGCCCAGATGCCGGAACGATTAAAATCAAAGGGCAGCCGGTAACGTTCAACGATACGCTGGAGGCGTTGCATTCAGGGATCTCGATGATCCACCAGGAGCTTAACCTGGTGCCGCATATGACGGTGGCAGAAAATATCTGGCTGGGCCGCGAACCCGCCAGGTTGGGCTTTGTTAATCACGATGAATTAAACCGCCAGACGCGTGAGTTGCTGGCGCGCCTAAACATCAAGTTAAAACCGGAAACGTTATTAGGCGATCTGAGTATTGCCAGCCAGCAGATGGTGGAAATTGCCAAAGCGGTGTCCTATAACGCCGACGTATTGATTATGGATGAACCCACCTCAGCGTTAACCGAAGGGGAAGTGGTGCATCTGTTCGCTATTATTCGTGAACTGCGCCAGCAGGGGAAAGGCATCATCTATATCAGCCACAAGATGGATGAGATCTTTGCCATTACCGATGAGGTGAGCATATTTCGCGATGGGGCAGCCATCGCCAGTGATAAAACCGAGAATCTGACCAAACAGTCGCTGATTACCATGATGGTCGGGCGTGAACTGACCCAGATGTTCCCCAAGTTCAATAACAATATTGGCGAGGAAGTGTTGCGCGTAACCGGGCTACGCCGCGCAGGCTGGTTTCACGATATCTCCTTTGCCGTGAAACGCGGCGAAATTTTAGGGGTGGCCGGGTTGGTGGGCGCAGGGCGCAGTGAGGTGATGGAAAGCCTTTTCGGTATGCACCCGGCAGAGAGCGGCGAAGTTTTTATTGAAGGTTTACCGGTGAAGGTCAATTCACCGGCAAAAGCCATTGAGCTGGGGCTGGCATTCCTGACCGAGGATCGTAAAAAGTCCGGGCTGTTTCTGGTGCTGTCGGTGGTGGAGAATATGAGCATCGTTAATTTGTCCGAATATACCAGCAAGAACGGTTTTGTCAGCCATACGCAAATGGCCAAAGACTGCATGGAGCAGATTAAAAAGCTCAATATCAAAACCCCGACCATGGATCAGATTATTAATAACCTCAGCGGCGGTAATCAGCAAAAGGTATTAATTGCTCGCTGGCTGCTCGCTCAACCGAAAATATTGATCCTTGATGAGCCAACGCGCGGTATCGATGTGGGGGCGAAGGCGGAGATTTATCGGTTGATTAGCGAATTGGCCCATCGCGGCGTCGCCATTATTTTAGTTTCTTCCGAACTGCCGGAAATACTCGGTATGAGCGATCGCGTAATGGTGATGCACGCTGGGCGTATCACCGGGATCCTGGATAAAGCACAGGCAAGCCAGGAGAAAATCATGGCGCTGGCTTCGGAATAACGCAAAGGTGGATGTTAATGAGTAACGTAAAATTAGAAACACAGCCGAGGAAAATCGCGTTGTTTGCCGGCTTGAGCGGCAAGATGCCAAAAGATACCGGTATTTTTATCGTCATGATTGGCATCGCGCTGATATTTGAAATGCTAGGATGGTTCGTTCGCGATCAATCGTTCCTGCTCAACCCGAACCGCCTGTTGCTGATCGTTTTACAGGTGTCGATTATCGGCATCATCGCGGTGGGCGTCACCCAGGTTATTATCACCACGGGGATCGACCTTTCTTCCGGCTCGCTCATTGCCCTGACGGCAGTTGTAGCGGCCAGCCTGGCGCAAACGGCCGACAGTATTTCGCCAATGTATCCAGGCCTGCTGGATCTGCCTGCCGCGATCCCTATTGGGGCGGGGATTGGCGTAGGTATTCTGTGTGGGTTTATCAACGGTTTTTTGATCACCCGCACCGGTATTCCTCCGTTTATTGCCACGTTGGGGATGATGGTGTCCGCACGCGGCCTGGCGCAGTATTACACCAAAGGCAATCCAGTCAGTTTTCTGTCAGACGGTTTCACGGCTATCGGGCAGGGCGCGATGCCGGTGATCATCTTCCTGGTGGTGGCCGTGGTTTTTCATATCGCCCTGAAGCATACGCGCTACGGTAAATACGTGTACGCCATTGGCGGTAATATGACCTCGGCCAAGGTTTCCGGTATTAACGTTAATCACTATCTGGTGACGGTCTACACCCTCGCCGGTGGCCTGGCGGGTTTGGCTGGCGTGGTATTGGCAGCGCGTGTCAGTAGTGGGCAGTCAAGCATGGGGGTATCTTATGAGCTGGACGCCATTGCCGCTGCGGTAATCGGTGGCAGCAGCCTGATGGGGGGCGTGGGGCGCATTACCGGCACCTTGATTGGTGCGGTGATCCTCGGCCTGATCAAAAGCGGCTTCACCTTTATCGGTGTTGATTCCTATATTCAGGACATTATCAAAGGCATTATTATCGTGGCGGCCGTGGCTATCGACATGCGCCGTAACCGCAAGAAACGGTGAAGCTTTGTTGGCCGTCGGTATTATTTACCGGCGGTTGGGCCAATTTAAACACCTTGACCATTAATGCGCCGTGCCAGTTCGTAATGCGCGCCCCAGTATGTATTATCCAATCTTGAAACGGTGACCCCCATACTGCTGGACGCGTGAATGAATTGGCCTTTGCCAATATAAATCCCGACATGGCGGGTATGCCTGGACGTTTTGAAGAAGACTAAATCACCAGTGTGTAAATCATTTTTGCGGATCCGGGAACCCAATTTCATTTGCTCACCGGTACTTCTCGGTAAGCTGACGGCAAACTCATCTTTAAACACGCGCTGCATATAAGCAGAGCAATCAATGCCTTTGCGTGAATTCCCTCCAAACTTGTAACGAACGCCTTCCCATTGATCATAATGAGTCAGGATTTTTTTAAGTGCCTGAGTATTATTATGGTTGGACTCATAATGAGTTACCTGGTGTTGCAATGACGATGAGCGAAACAGACCGAAACCGGAATAAGCCGAAGCAGAAAAAGTCATGCAAAGTGACAAAACAGCAATAAGAGAAGTAAAAAGTTTGAACATAAATAACATCTGAAAGAAAAAATTGAACGTCTATCCGTGCGATGGAGTGGCCGCAGTGCCTGACTCATTCCTTGTGAGTGGCGACAATTTATACAGGTTGCGGTTAAAAATAAATCGTTACCTGGCTAATTATTGACCTCAATCATGCCTGTTATCAGAGCGTTGTTTTTGATGAAAGGGTGTTAGTTGGCGCTGAGATAGCGCTAATGAATAGCGATCAAAGGATTAGCTCCCGCCGCAGAGTTTTGATAAGCAAAGTTGCAACATGGTGGGTAGCAGAAAACTATTGCTGGCTTCACCGATGCGTTCAGAATGACGTTGTGCAGTATCAAATTGAGAGTAACGGAAATCATATTGGTAATTTTATCAGCCAGGCTTAAGGCTGCAGTTCCCTTGCTGGGGGGAATGTTATTTTTAGCAAAACAGAATGTTAAGCACAGCTAAACTTATCGTCTGCCATTTGTGACCTTTTTCTCATTTACACATCACACCCCCCAATATCACCCGCTCGCGACCAACCCTTGCACAGAATATGCATGCGCATTTGAAGCCGCCCTCAAATCGTAGCCTTAAAGTGGTGCAACCTGAATAAGGCCGTAAAGGAGTGATGTTTCATGACCAACATGAACGGTGTTTTGCCAAACGAAAAAGCGCAGAAAACTGAAAAGCCGATAGATAAAGTTGAAGAAGTGTTACCCATTGCCCACCTTTTTACCTTGGGGCTTCAGCATGTGTTGGTGATGTACGCAGGGGCCGTTGCCGTTCCGCTGATGATTGGCGGCAGCCTGGGTTTGGATAAGCCACAGATTGCTTATCTGATCAGTTCCGACCTGTTTTGCTGTGGCGTTGTTACGCTGTTGCAGTGTGTCGGGATAGGCCGTTTTGCCGGCATTCGTTTACCCGTCATCATGTCGGTGACCTTCGCAGCCGTCACGCCGATGCTGGCTATCGGTGCCAACCCCGAGATCGGTCTGACCGGCATTTTTGGTGCCACCATTGCCGCTGGTATTATCACTACGGCGCTGGTGCCGCTCATTGGCCGTTTGATGCCCTTGTTCCCAACCCTGGTCACGGGAATTGTGATCACCTCTATCGGCCTGAGTATCGTGCGCGTAGGCATTGATTGGGCCGCCGGTGGCCGTGGAAATGCCGATTATGGTAGTCCGGCTTATATTGGGGTATCGCTGTTGGTACTGATTTTTATTCTGTTAATCACGCGGTTCAGCAAAGGTTTTATCTCTAATATTTCCGTGCTGCTGGGGATTGGCTTTGGTTTTATGGTGGCGTTATGTATGGGGGAAGTCAGTTTTTCTGGCCTGGATGATGCCGCCTGGTTCGCCATCGTGCGCCCATTTGCCTTTGGTTGGCCAACCTTTGACCTGCCCTCAATCATTACGCTGACCATCGTCATGCTGATCGTCTTTATTGAATCGATGGGCATGTTTATGGCGCTGGGCGAGATTGTTGGCCGCCCGGCAACCAAACAGGATGTGGTGCGTGGGCTGCGGGTTGATGGCATGGGCACCATTATCGGGGGCATTTTTAATACTTTCCCGCATACGTCCTTCTCACAAAATATTGGCTTGGTCAGTATTACCCAGGTCTCCAGCCGCTGGGTGTGCGTCATGGCGGGGGCTATCCTGGTGCTGTTTGGCCTGATCCCGAAAATGTCTATTCTGGTGGCATCTATTCCACAATTTGTCCTGGGTGGTGCAGGCATTGTAATGTTTGGCATGGTGCTGGCGACCGGGATCAAGATCCTGGCCAAGGTCAATTTCAACAGCAACCGGTATAACGCTTATATTGTCGCCATCAGCCTGGGGCTTGGCATGATCCCGATAGTCGCAGCCGATTTCTTTACCCAGATGCCAGCGAGCCTGCAACCGTTGTTGCATAGCGGGATCTTGCTCTCATCGGTGGCCGCAGTGCTGCTGAACCTCTACTTTAATGGCTATCACCCAGAGAAAAAACCGGGTGCGGATGACGTTACCAGCAACGGATAATCTGCTGGTAAAGTCGTCCCAACAGGATGGTGGACAACGCTGGCGGGTTTTAATTTCACGTTAACCTCAACACCGCTTGCCCAAAGGCCGGTGGCTTGAGTAAAGTCTTGGAAAAGTGGTTAACGTCATTGCTAGCTTTGTAGCACTTAAGGAGCCGTTCCATGTCATTCCCCGTCCTGAGTAAACGAATCGTACCGTTGACAGTGCTATTGGCGCTGTCGTTACCTGTCGCCTGGGCTGCTCCAGCCCCAGCCCCGATCCCGTCAGAGTTGCTTGGCAACTGGAGCATTACCCAGATTATCCCTACCCAAACCGTGGGCTGCTGGGATGAGAAGCAGGCGCAGCAACTGATCGGCAACAACATTAGCTATAAGGCAGGCAGCTTTACCTGGAACAATCAGACACTGCGTAATCTGGGTGTGACGAGCAGCACAGTGGAGGCGCAAGAGTTTGTGGAAGACAACTCTGGCGAAAACTCTTATGTCGATTTCCCGGTGTTGGGCATCAGCACCCCGTCGGTGCAGCGAGTGATTATTCAACATCAGGAAGTGAGCGTGCCTGGCATCACCGATCAGGGTAGCGAAGGGATCCCGGGCGATAACGTTCTGGTGAAAGATCCTGATACGCTGATCTTGTCACAATGTGGCGTCTGGTTTGAGGCTCAACGCCAGAAAAAATAATGCAGCAAAAGGTTCTCTGATGGCATCAGTTTGCCGGGTGGCAAACTGATGTTTCGTCCAGAGGGAGATTCTGCGGGCCGAGTTTGCGTAAGAGTGCCGCAATATCGATGGTGTCTATCTTCTCGGCTGGCAGGTAAGCCTGTGCGTAATCGTGCCAGATCCCGGATTCCAGAAAAAGAACGAACAGTTCACGATCCAGATGATTTTCATTCACCATGCTGGTCATGATATTGAGCGATTCTGATAACAGTTTGCCCGGTTTATAAGGCCGATCGGCCGCCGTCAGTGCTTCAAAGACGTCGGCAATCGCCATCATGCGCACGGGAAGGCTCATTTGTCGGTAAGTCAGTTGGTAAGGGTAGCCCTTGCCATCCATACGCTCATGATGGCCACCGGCAATCACCGCGACATTTGCCATCGTGCGTGGGAAGGGGAGTTTTTCCAGCATGATGATGGTCTGCATGATGTGTTCATTAATCTTATAGCGCTCTTCTTCGGTCAGGGTGCCTTTCCTGATACCCAGGTTGTAAATCTCCCCATGGTTATACAGCAAGGTGGGTTCCTTGAGTTTGAAATGATAGCTTTCCGGCAACCTGCTTTTATCATCCCGATAGATAATATGTTCTTCTTTATCCGCCAATATCGGCTCCTGAACCGGGAGAGCGGCAGCAGGGCGACGTTTTTTGCGATCCAACGCTTCCCAGGCAATACCGGCGGTATCATCCAGGGTACGCGTCCATTGATATTTTGCGATCTGCTGAATACGGGTGAGGGCACTGTCAGACAGAAACTCACTGCCGATATTGCATTGGGCGATAAAATAGAAATCTTCGTCTAGCTGGCGCAATTCCTCGCTTAGCTGCTGTTGTTCCTGCGCGGTGGCGGGAGACGTGGCGTGTTTACGCAGGTAGCTAATTTCTTTTTCGCGTTTCAGTACTTCAAAACGCATACGTACTTCGTGGATACGGTCATAGATCAGCTCCAGCTTGGTGGCTTTATCCACAATGGCTTCCGGCGTGGTGATTTTGCCGCAGTCGTGCAGCCAACAGGCGGTGTGCAACTCCTCCCACTCATTGGCTGAAAGCGTAAAATCGGCAAACGGGCCTTCCTGGGCATCGACCGCCGCTTTGGCCAGCATCTTGGTAATCACGGGTACGCGCTGGCAGTGGCCACCGGTGTAGGCGCTTTTGGCATCAATTGCCCCGGCGATCAGTTTGATAAAGGCCCCCATCAGATCTTTTTGCTCTTGCAGCAGATACTGGGTTTCGATCGCTACCGATAAACTCCCCACCAGCGCATTGATCAGTTGTATTTTGGCATGCCCACGTTCGGTGCTTAATTCATTAGGGCTGAACAGCAGTAAAAATCCCATCAGATGTTGATCATGGGTTTGCATCGGCACTGCGACATAGTGCAACGGTAAATGGCTATTAAAGAAAGGGTGTAATGGGGTTGGCAAGGTTTGCTGATTAAATATCCCGACGGTGGTTTTGCCGGTCAGGATCTGCCAGAACTCTGTCGGACGCTCGCTATCAAACCGTATCGAGGCCATCGGCGAGTTGCTGGTATCCTCCCCAGCCCAATTGAAGGCGATAGGTGAAAAACTCCCCGGTTCTTTGTCGGACAGGAAAATAATCCCCCCTTCATGGCGGCGATTTCGGTCGTCTCGTTGAGCAAGCCCTGCATCTGTTGAGGGAAGTTATCTTTGGCGGATAACAAACTCCCCATCGAGATAAACTGCTTAAGCGTCAGCTTCATTTTTGACATGGCTTTGTGTAAATCATCCACCTCCTCGATTATCGAGTGTTCCTCTTCCTGCTCATCAAAGTGCAGATTGCTGATGGCTTCGGCATCCTTACGCAAGCGCACCAGCGGCCGCGAAATGCGTAAAGAGAAATACCAGACCAACGGCAGGCTGATCAGTAGCAGCGCAAAGGCGATCAGGGTCGAGCGGTTGCGAATGGAGTTGGCATCGGCGGTCAGATAGGCTGCAGGTGTGGCAATCAACAACTGGTAATGATTATCTTGATTAATGAGGTTGATAACGGCGCCGTACCAGCTCTGGCCATGACGGATAAACATGGGGTTATGGCTTTCGCTGTCTGCATTGCCGGCGCGGGCATCCAGCAGCTGCTGCAAAACCGGTATTTGCACGATTCGATTAAGCCCGCTGTTGTCATTGGTGGCACTTTGTTCCAACGGCGGCAGGCTGGCAATGGTTTCATTGGCAAAGTTGATAATCGCCGCCTGGCTGCCCGGTGGCAGATTCTGTTTAAGAAATTGTGAAAGCGAGGCCAGCGACACATCCAGGCCGATAATGGCCTGCGTATTTTTTGCCTGCATGCTGTAGGTGAAACCGGTCTCACCAGTAGCTTTAAAGGTATAGAGAGGCGAAGTCACCAGGCCCTGGTTTTTGGCGGCCAACTGATACCAACGGCGGTTACGGGGATCGAAGTTGTTATATGGCATCATTTTTAGCGCCATAATCTGCTGCTTACCGTCAAGAAAGATTGCCTTTGTCTCTGGCACGGTGTCTAAAAACCGGTTGCTTTGCACCAGCCATTCGGCGGCTTGCGGGGCTTGGAACAAAGAACGGTTAGTCGCGGAGAGGCGGCGCAGAATGAAAAAATCGCCATTGGGGTAGGCACTATAGATCGCGTTTGCGTAGTCATTCTGCTTCAGTATTTCAATTAAGGGGGCGATAAAACCCATTCTTTGTTCCAGGGTCGTAGCCTGCATGATTTGCATGTTCGCCAGCATATTCACCGACATCATCATGCTACGGGTCACGGAGTTTAATTCTGCGGCAATGGCTTCACCGGTTTTCTTAAACTGAAGGTTGGTGCTGGATTCGGTCAGTTTGGTGAGCTGGCTGTGGCTGAAAATAATGATCACGCTACCGATAGAAACAATCAGCAAAGTGAAAAGCGCAGCAATCTGAATATGCAAAGGATAGCGGTTTCTGAATTTTTTAATCTGACCGGGCATGGTGGCCGCCTTGGCAGCAGATTCTCGTGGTTTAATTATAGTCTACGTTTATCTGTGCCTGGGCCCACGGCCTGGCAATCCATCATCCGCGCCAGCCGCTGAGAGAGCCTTTGCTGTGCAAACGCCCAGAGTTGTTGATCAAAAACCACAATATTGCTGCAGTACGCCATTTCCATGCGGTATGTCATGGAAATTTATCAAATAAAACCACTATATTTACATGGTTATAACCTTACTGATACCTGCCTACGCCAGCCATGATAAGTGTCATAACGCCAGCATATGATGTTGTTTATTAATCAGATTGTTTGGAAAGGAAACCTATGAACCAATTTATCGTTGCAGAATCTGAAGCCTGCATTGGCTGCCGGAGCTGTGAAGTGGCTTGCGTAACCGCGCACCATCAAGGGGCATATCCCAGCCAGCGAGAGTATTTTACACCGCGGGTGAAAGTCATTCAGGGCGCCAGTGCCAATACCGCGGTGTTCTGCCATCATTGTGAAGATGCGCCGTGCGCCAATGTTTGCCCCACCGGGGCGATCTTGCAAAGTGATGCCAGCATTCAGGTCAGCCAGGAGAAATGCATTGGCTGCAAAGCCTGCGCTGTTGCTTGCCCGTTCGGCATGATGACGGTGGTGACCGAAACGGTGCAACCCGCCAACCACCGGCTGGCCGAGAGCTATCAGAAGGTTGAGGCGCAGAAATGTGACCTCTGCAGTGACCTGAACCACGATCCGGCCTGCATTCGTGCTTGCCCGACCAATGCACTCAGCCTGGTGGATAGCCAGATATTGGCCGAACAGCAGAAGGAAAAGCGTTTGCGGGCGGCGGCGCGCGATCACCACAGCCAGCTGTTTGGCAGCGCAGCCAGCCAGAGCGGGGGGAATAAAGCGCCTGCCCGGCCCAAGCCAATCCTCAATGTGCTGCAACAGCCTCGCGCACCCCGGCTGGAGGCCAGCAAAATCCCCTCGAATTGCGTAAAACCACTTTTACAGAAATCTACCAGCCGTTTAATGAGCAGCAGATCCAACAGCAGGCCGAGCGCTGTCTGAGCTGCGGCAAGCAGAGTATCTGCTCCTGGACTTGTCCGCTGCATAATCAGATCCCGCAATGGATCAAGCTGGCCAGCCAGGGGCGGATTTGGGAAGCCGCTGAGCTTTCGCACCAGACCAGCAGCCTGCCGGAGGTGTGTGGCCGGGTATGCCCACAGGATCGGTTATGTGAACAAT
This sequence comes from Serratia sp. L9, assembly GCF_050632285.1. NCBI lineage: Bacteria > Pseudomonadati > Pseudomonadota > Gammaproteobacteria > Enterobacterales > Yersiniaceae > Serratia > Serratia sp. L9. The sequence goes on from NZ_CP192591.1 coordinate 3,592,897, forward strand.
CCTGCACGCTGAACGAACATGGCGGGGCGGTCACAATCGGCAATATTGAGCGATACATTACTGAAACCGCCTTTGAGATGGGGTGGCGGCCAGATATGTCGGCGGTGAAAGACAGCGGCAAGCGCGTGGCCATTATCGGCGCGGGCCCGGCGGGATTGGGCTGTGCAGATATCCTGGTTCGTCAGGGTATCAAGCCGGTGGTGTTTGATCGTTATCCGGAAATTGGCGGCCTGCTGACCTTCGGTATTCCGGCCTTCAAGCTAAGAAAAGACGTGATGGCCAGAAGGCGCGAGATCTTCAGCGATATGGGCGTGGAATTCCGGCTGAACACCGAAATCGGCAAAGATATCTCCATGGAAACCTTGCTGAATGATTTCGACGCGTTATTCCTCGGTGTCGGAACTTATAAATCGATGCGCTCCGGTCTGGAAAATGAGGATGCGCCAGGGGTGTATGACGCCCTGCCATTCCTGATTGCCAATACCCAGCATTTGATGGGTTATGAAGATAACCCGAAAAGTCCTTACATTAATATGGCGGGCAAACGGGTGGTGGTGCTGGGGGGCGGAGATACGGCGATGGACTGTGTGCGCACCTCATTGCGTCATGGTGCGGAGCAAGTGATCTGCGCCTATCGACGCGATGAAAAGAGCATGCCGGGCTCGAAGAAAGAAGTGAAAAATGCGCGTGAAGAAGGCGCCGAGTTTATGTTCAATCTGCAGCCATTAAGCATTGTGGTGGATGAACAAGGCAACGTCAGTGGCATTCAGATGCGTCGTACCGAGATGGGGGCCGCAGACAGCCAAGGTCGGCGGCAGGCGGTGGCGGTAGCGGGTTCTGAACACATCGTGCCGACCGATGCGGTGATCCTGGCCTTTGGGTTCAGCCCGCACCGGATGAACTGGTTGGCGGAGCATAACGTGGTTCTGGACAGGCAAGGGCGAGTGGTCGCACCTACCGTTGCCGGTTACCCCTATCAGACCAGCAACCGCAAAATTTTCGCCGGGGGTGATATCGTACGCGGTGCCGACCTGATTGTTACTGCTATCGCTGAGGGGCGTAAAGCCGCAGAGAGCATTGGTTATTACCTCAATGTGTTATAGCGCAGGAGAGCGGTTATGAATCAATTTGTTATTGCCGATATGAAACTGTGCATTGGCTGCCGTACCTGTGAGATTGCCTGTGTGATGGCGCATAGCGATGAGGCTTCACCCTCAATTTCGGCAGAGAATTTTTCGCCCCGCCTAAAGGTGATGAAAACCTTTAACGTCAGTGCGCCAATGCTGTGCCGTCAGTGCGAAAATGCGCCTTGTCTGAATGCCTGCCCGAATGACGCCATCCATAACCGGGATGGCAGCGTGCAGGTGGTCCAGTCACGTTGCATCGGCTGTAAATCCTGCATGGTCGCATGCCCTTATGGCGCGATGGAAGTGGTGGTCAGCTTCGCTAGCGATGGCACCCGCCAGCAACGGGCCCAGGCCAGTAAATGCGACCTGTGCCATGGGCGCAGCGCAGGCCCGGCCTGTGTAGAAGTATGCCCGACCGCGGCGTTAACGCTGATCCGGCCTGCGGATCTGCAGGCAATGCAGCGGGAAAAACAGCAGCGAACGGCCTGTGGCACCACACCGAACCTGCGGTAAACATGCTTTAAACGCCATACCCTTCCCACGTACCGATCTTCGGGCGTGGGATTTTCATTGCCATTGATTAATCAGGCAGTTATTTAACGGCGTTTCTAAATGAAACAAATATCCCCCTTGTAGCCAGCCGTTTGACTATAAATTATTCCTTCCCCATACTGGCGAAAATGCAACATCGCTTAACTCAGCAGGGTTAGATTATTCACCAAGAGACGCTATTAATCAGAGAAAGCGCTTAACCCCTTTAATTATTACGGCGTAATTTATTCTATTTACTGGCTCATTGTTATTACGCAATGACGGAACATTATTTTCTCTAATAACCGAGGTTGTAGCGGATAATAACACCATGCAGACTTCAATTCAGGTCGCCTGTAGACATAATGCCATTTTGGCCCGGTTGAAAGATTACGGCTATATCAGCACCGGTGATTTGGCCAGCGAACTGGATGTTTCGGTACATACCATCCGCCGGGACCTGAACATATTGGAAAGCCAGCATCGTCTGCGGCGTTGTCACGGTGGCGCGGGGGAACTGAGTAAAGAGGATGACAGAAGGAATGCCGGTATTGCCGAGCAGGTAATAGCGATTGCCAAAGCGATTGTGGCAGACGTTAGCGCAGGGAGCTGCCTGTATGTTGATAGCCCGTCAATGGGTGAGATACTGGTCGGGTTGCTACCTGAAGAGGTCTGCTATCTTGTCACGCAGCATATGGAGTTGATTGCCGTAGCGCAAAAGAATCCCTTTATCAGTATCTTCTTTCTTGGCAGGGAATTATCACCGGGAGGTGATGATGCCAGCATCCAGATGTCGATGGCTAAAAGGCTTCCCAGAAGCGTGGATTACTGCATTCTGGAGGTCGATCACATTGATAGTGATGGCATTTTATTTGACGATTGTTTTCAGCAGGCCTCGGTAAAGCGGCATTTCCTGCAGCGGAGCCAACGCCAGTATGTGCTATGTCGGCAACCGGCAGGGGTCTTTCATTCGCTGGTGAAGATAGGTGCGGCCGATCACCATAAACGGGTATTCTGGTTAACTCAGCAGGCTGGCTCAAGGGGAATTGGAGAGGGCTTATGAAAACGGATAAGGCGATGGACGAGTATATTCATCTGCGGGCGAATTATTGGATATTGACCGGGTTAAGTGGCATTTTTATGGGGCTATTTATGCTTTCTCTGTTACAGGCATGGGGATGGGCCTATCTGCTTTCCTATGGCAGTTTATTTACTCTCTGTGCTTTTTATGCTCTCGAACTCTATTTCAAGAAAAGAAGTTTCGAATTGGAAAACCGCCATTTACACGAATAGTTCGGGCTGAATAATAAAAACCAGATAACTTTTCGGTATGCCAATATCTGCTTGGCTAATGGGCGTATTTTGTGACTGGTAAAACAATTAAATCATCGCCGGGCGGGTTGCGGGTTAATAACCTTTGAAGATCAAACTTTCCTCGGAATTCAATCGATCGCGTTCCAGTTTGAAACATCAAAAACCTCAACAGCGTTTCATTTTGAACGCCAGCCACGTGAGTTGCCGAAAGCCAAAATTATCGAATAATCACTGCTAAATGAAATCTTAATTAAAGTAATGCCACGCGTGATCCTGGCCAGGTTCAGGGCTATGGCGGGTAATACGACCTGGAGACAGAAAATGGCAAGAATGAGAGCAATAGAAGCAGCAGTAGAGATCCTGAAAAAGAAGGTATTAGCGTCGCGTTTGGCGTGCCAGGGGCAGCAATCAACCCGCTGTATGCCGCACTGAAAAAACTGGGGGCATTGACCATATTCTGGCGCGCCACGTTGAAGGGGCTTCGCATATGGCTGAAGGCTATACGCGCGCCGCGCCGGACAATATTGGCGTGTGTATTGGCACCTCCGGGCCCGCAGGCACCGATATGATCACCGGGCTGTATGCCGCCTCGGCTGACTCCATTCCAATTTTGTGCCTTACCGGCCAGGCCCCGGTAGCCAAACTGCACAAAGAAGACTTTCAATCTGTGGATATTGAGGCCATTGCCAAGCCCGTCACCAAAATGGCGGTCACTATTCTGGAAGCGGGTCAATTGCCAGGCACCTTCCAGAAGGCCTTTTTCGAAATGCGTTCTGGCCGCCCAGGGCCAGTGCTGATCGATCTGCCGTTCGACGTGCAGATGGCCGAGATCGAATTTGACATCGAACTCTACCAACCAATGGTGCCACACCGTCCAGAGGCTAACCGTGCGCAGGCTGTCCGCGCTTTGGCAATGATGAATGAAGCCGAAAAACCGGTGCTGATCGCCGGTGGTGGCATTATCAATGCGGAGGCCGCTGATTTGTTGCAGCAACTGGCAGAGATCACTGGCGTACCGGTAATTCAGACCTTACGGGGTTGGGGGGCAATCCCTGACGATCACCCATTAATGGCTGGCCGGATGGGTTGCCAGGCGAACCACCGCTACGGTAATGCCAACTTCCTCGAGTCCGATTTTGTCTTTGGCATCGGTAATCGCTGGGCAAACCGCAATACCGGGGCGCTGGAGACTTACACCAAAGGTCGGAAATTTATCCATGTCGATATCGAACCCACACAGATTGGCCGCGTATTCAGCCCGGATTTGGGGATTGTTTCCGACGCCAGGGTGGCGCTGGCGCATTTTGTCGCGGTCGCCAAAGAAATGAAGGCGGCAGGCACGCTAAAAGATCGCCGTGCCTGGGCCGAGAGTTGCCTGGTTCGCAAGCGTTCGATGCTGCGCCGCGACGACTTTGATTGCACGCCAATCAAACCGCAGCGTATCTATCACGAGATGAACAAGGCATTTGGCAAAGATACCCGTTATATCTCCACTATCGGCCTGGCACAGATTGCCGCCAACCAGTTCCTGCATGTCTACAAACCTCGTCATTGGATCAACGCTTGCCAGGCTGGCCCATTGGGCTGGACGCTACCGGCGGCGCTGGGGGTAGTTAAAGCCGATCCGCAAGCTCAGGTTGTTGCCATCTCCGGTGACTATGACTTCCAGTTTTTGGTCGAGGAATTGGCCGTGGGGGCGCAGTTTAACCTGCCTTATATCCATGTGCTGATTAACAACGCTTATTTGGGGCTGATCCGCCAGGCACAGCGGGCATTTGATATCGACTACTGCGTGCAGTTGGCGTTTGAAAACATCAATGCGCCAGAGGTGAACGGTTACGGAGTTGATCATCTTAAGGTGGTTGAGGGCTTGGGTTGTAAAGCGCTGCGCGTTTTTGATCCCGAGATGATTGGGCCTGCATTGGAAGAGGCTAAACAGTTGCGCGATCGCTATCGGGTGCCGGTGGTGGTGGAAGTAATCACCGAAAGGGTGACCAACATCGCCATGGGGCCGGATATCGATAAGGTTACCGAGTTTGAAGACATCATCAATCTCTAAACGCGGTTTATCCAAAGGAAAAAGATCATGCCTAAATTTGCTGCAAACTTGACGATGATGTTTACCGAATACCCGTTTATGGCACGTTTTGCCGCCGCCAGAAAAGCGGGCTTCGATGGCGTCGAATATCTGTTCCCTTACGACTTTCCGGTACAGGACATTGCCCAGGAGTTGGCTACGCATCAATTGACCCAGGTGCTGTTTAATTTACCCGCGGGCGATTGGGCGCAAGGGGAACGTGGTATTGCCTGCCTGCCCGAACGTATCGACGAATTTCGTAGCGGCGTGGAGAACGCCATCGTTTATGCCAAGGCTCTGGGTTGCCGCAGGGTGAACTGCCTGGCAGGCAAGAAACCCGACGGGCTCAGTACAGAACTGGCGAATACCACGCTGGTCAATAATCTGACTTTTGCTGCCAACCGCTTGGCAGAACATGGCATTGAGCTGGTCATTGAAGCGATCAATACCCGCGATATCCCAGGTTTCTTGGTTAACAACAGTAAACAGGCCGCGGATCTGATCGCGCAGGCGGGCAGAACCAACCTGCGCTATCAGTATGATATTTACCATATGCAGATCATGGAAGGTGATTTAGCCAAAACCATCGAGCGCTATTTACCGATTATTGGCCATATACAGTTAGCGGATAACCCTGGTCGCCATGAGCCAGGCACGGGTGAGATCAACTATCCGTTCCTGTTCAAACATATCGATGCCCTGGGTTATGACGGATGGATTGGTTGTGAATATGTACCAGCCAATGGAACCGAGGCTGGGCTAGGCTGGTTAAATAATTAGAGATATACCTTTATTACTTGGCGGTACGGCGCCGTTGGTTGCATCTCCAAGACATGGGTTACAACAAGGAATTATCATGAAAAACATTGGTTTTATCGGTACGGGCATTATGGGCAAGCCTATGGCAAAAAACCTGCAGGATGCCGGTTATACATTGCATTTTGCCGAACATTTTGAGCCAGCACCGCCTGAGTTATTGGGTGAAAAGGGCATTGCCTGCCCGACACCCGCGGCGGTTGCCGAGGCTTGTGACGTTATCTTTGTCATGGTGCCAGACACGCCGCAGGTGAGCGATGTCCTGTTCAATGAGGTGTACGGTTTGGAACTGGGGCTGAGTGCGGGTAAAACCGTGGTGGATATGAGCTCTATCTCACCCATGGCGACCAAGAAATTTGCCGCACGGGTGGAAACCCGCGGGGCTCGATATATGGATGCACCCGTTTCAGGGGGAGAAGTGGGGGCCAAAGCCGGTACGCTTTCTATTATGGTGGGCGGTGATCCCGATGTTTTTGAGTGCATCAACCCGTTGTTCCAGATCCTTGGCAAAAATATCACTCTGGTGGGGGGCATGGCGATGGCCAAACCTGCAAAGTGGCGAACCAGATCATTGTGGCGCTGAATATTGAAGCTGTTTCTGAGGCTTTACTGTTTGCGGCCAAAGCCGGTGCCGATCCTGCCCGGGTTCGCCAGGCCCTGATGGGCGGATTTGCCTCATCGAAAATCCTGGAAGTACACGGCGAACGTATGGTTAAAGGCACTTTTGATCCGGGTTTCCGTATCGCACTGCACCAGAAAGATTTGAATCTGGCGTTGGAAGGGGCGCGCGAATTGCAGCTGAACCTGCCTAACACCGCGATGGCGCAGCAGCTTTTCAGCACCTGTGCGGCTTTAGGGGGCAGCCAGTGGGATCACTCGGCGATGATCCGCGCCCTTGAGCATATGAGTAATTTCTGCATTCGTGATTAAGCTTGCATAATCCGGTTCCAGGAGAGGTAACTTTCCTGGAATGTTTCCAGCAATGGCAATAATAGAAATAATCCGGCTAACTGTTCAGAGTGATTTTAGGGTGAATTCTTAAATTGATGACAGGATATTGAATATATTATTGATGAGGGAACGAGCCACTTATCAGCGGTTTTTTTCAGGCTGTTTCAGGACGTAATGGAATAATTTCCCCTCACTAAAATGTGAGTCAGATCTCGAATTTGCATTACACCCGGTTCTGTTCTTCAACTAATAGCGGTTAATAGTGCGACGGGTAATGCGAACATTTTCATTGAAACTCACTGATGCTAATCATAAAAAAGAATTATAAGATAATTGCAGCGAGACTTCGGCCACCCGAGAACCATAAACCAACTATATGAAGAAAGCTTTTTTATGCGAAATATCAATATTTGCACAATGAAGTCATGTAGTATTAAAAATAACCCCACAAAAATATAAAAATTAAAAGGACTTTAATATAAGCATTTCTAACTCATAAGCCAGGACCGAGGGTAATAATGGAAGCTCAAATAGAACTTAAAAAACGGTGGGATTTTTTTCAAAAGCATCATTGGGTTGCACCAGAATTTTTGTCTTCCCCAGTACTTAAATCCTGGGAGCGTTGTTGTAAACAATCCAGCCCTTATAAGTGGATGAAACCACACATAGTTTCTGGCTATACCCTGAATTCACTATTGCATCGTCACCGCACCACCATTCTGGTGGCCGGCATCGTGATTGAGGATACCTATGCCTTGGGTGAACCCGAGGAGATGATCCTGGCGGTCACTGACGACAACGGCTGCATGTTATCGTTGGTAGGGCATCCGAATCTGATCAATGAACTCAATCTGTTAGGTCTTAAAAAGGGCTGTTTCTGGAATGAAGGCATCATTGGCACCAATGCGGTCAGTCTGTGCCTGGACCAGAACGCGCCGGTAGAAATCCTCACCGCAGAACATTACAACAAGCACTTACACCCCTACGCCTGTGCCGCCGCCCCTTCTTCGATCTGAACGGTAAAAAGTGTGGCGCGATCCTGCTGCTGAAACGTTCGGAATTGCACAGTAAAGAAAGCCTGATGATTGCCAATGCTTGCGCAAGAGAGGTTGAGTTACGGCTGCATATCACCAGTGAACAACTCAGCACCAACAATGTGCTGTGCCAACGCAACGCGGTATTGGAATGCATGGATGACGGCCTGCTGGCCTGGGATGAAAACATGATCATCACCATGATTAACCCCCAGGCGGCCAAAGCGTTCAATTTGCCGGTAAATGACATCATCGGCAAAAACGTACATCACGTCATTCGCTTCTCACCGGTGATCATGGCCGGGATCGAGCAACGGGTGAAGCTGGTACGTAAGCAAATCACCGTGGAGGTGCTTGGCGAGTTTATTGAAGCCTTGGTGACTCTGCGCCCATTGAGTGACAACAGTTTCCTGTTACTTTCCCATCCGCTGGATAAAATCCGCGAATTGGCCCAACGGCAAATTGGCCGCAGCGCCAACATTACCTTTGAAAACCTGCCTGCGGCGTCGAAAAAAATGCGCCATGTCATCACTGTCGCCAAGCGGGCGGTGAAATCCAGAGTGCCGATCCTGCTGTATGGTGAGGAGGGCGTCGGCAAACTGGGTCTGGCGATGGCAATCCATAACGAAAGTGAGTTTAAAACCGGCCCGTTTATTACCCTGAACTGCGGTATGCTGCACCCGGATCATATGGATAAAGAAGTCCTGGGTTACGATGAAGACAAGGGGCAATCCTCCAAATTTGAGCTTGCACACGGTGGCACGCTTTACCTGGAGAATATCGAATATCTGCCCCCTACGTTGCAGAGTGCCTTGCTCAAAATGCTTAAAACGGGCCTGGTCATGCGCAGCGATAGTCAGCGCCTGATCCCGGTAAACTTCCAGTTTATTGCCAGCGCACAATCCGATCTTGGTCTGTACGTATCGCAGAATCGTTTTAGCCGGCAGCTCTATTATGAAATTTCCATCCACGAAATAGATATCCCGCCGTTAAGAAGCCGTAAAGAGGACGTGCGGCATATTATAGAGACATTAATCAACGAGCACGGCAAGGCGAATAACACCTTTATCTCGCTTGATGATAAGGCGATGGAGGCGCTGATGAATTACAGTTGGAAAGGCAATAACTCTGAGCTGAAAAATAAAATAGAGAAAATACTGCTGCATCGCAAAGGTCACGTTATTTATTTTGAAGAGTTACCCGACGAAATAAAAAATAACCTGCATCACAGCAGTGGGGGTTCACTACCGCCATTATTATCTCTGGACGAGGTGGAAAGACAAACCATTGAGCATGCCTGGGAATTGTATGGCGGCAAGATGAATGAGATGGCCAAGGCGTTAAAAATAGGGCGGACCACCTTATGGCGTAAAATCAATAAATATGGTTTACAGGCGGTAGTCTCCTAAAACGGCGGCTGGCGGGAACGGCATTCTTGCTATCAGGAATGTCGTTCCAAAATGAATCGAACTTTTCTTCTGGCGTTCCAATAGGGAACGTTATCGTCGATAAAAGCATTAAAGTGCCTGGTATCTCACAAAGTCATTTTCGCTAAACTAGAACCCGACTCCAAGTTGTGTAAGCCATCAACTTTCCAGTATCTGGAAGGGCAGGTTGCTGCCTGGCCCGCCGCAACGCCATTAATATGGAAAAAGAAATGTATTGTTGCCACGGCAAAATGACTTTATTAAGAGAGGGCTTATGAAAAATGAATTTTTCACCCCCGAACGCAGAAGCGAAATTGATAAGGCGGTATTCTGGCCTGCGACAATGTTAACTTTGTTGATGATCGCCGTCTTTATTTATACACCAGAAACCAGCGGGCAGGCATTGGAGAAAATACATGCCTTTACCACCGGGCAACTGGGCTGGTTTTTCTTGTTGTGTACCTTTGCGGTAGTGGTGTTCTGCATTTATCTGGCCGGTTCCCGGTACGGTAATCTGGTGCTGGGGGAAAAAGGCGAGAAGCCAGCGTTCTCGACGCCAATCTGGCTGGGTATGATTTTTACCTCAGGTACCGGTGGCAGCGTGCTGTATCTGGGGGCCGTCGAGTGGATCTACATTATCCAGTCACCTCCTTTTGGTCTGGCCCCGGGCTCAATCGATGCCGCGCGTTGGGCTTCGGCCTATGGCATGTTCCACTGGGGGCCTTCTGCCTGGGCCTGGTATATCGCCAGCGCCGTTCCTATCGGCTACTTCCTGCACGTTCGCAAACAGTCTGCGCTTAAAATCAGCGAGTTTACCCGCCCTGTGCTTGGCAAACGTGCGGATGGGGTCGCCGGGCATCTGGTCAATTTCCTGTTTATGTTTGGTCTGCTGGGGGAGTGATGACGTCGCTGGCCCTGGGCACGCCGCTGATTTCCAATGCGATCGTTTATGTGATGGGCTGGGAAAGTAATAACGCCTATATCGATACCTTTGTTATTTTCCTCTGGACTTTTATTCCGCTGGTGGCCCTGATTTTCGGTTTAAAACGTGGGGTAGCGGTATTAAGTGACTGGAACGTCAAAGCCGATGTGATCATGCTGGCAGGTATTGCGATCTGCGGCCCGTTGGCTTTTATTCTTAACCAGTCCGTTGACGGGCTGGGATTGATGTTACAGAACTTTATCTATATGAGCCTGCAAACCGACGCCATCAGAGAAGGGGTTTCCCACAGAGCTGGACTATTTTCTATTTCTCATGGTGGGTGGTGTATTCCCTGCCATTCGGGCTGTTTATTGCCAAAATATCCCAAGGCCGAACCGTGCGCGAGTTGGTATTAGGCGGCCTGGTCGCCGGTTCAATGGGCTGCATGGTATTTTATATGGTGCTGTCGAGTTTCGGCATTGAAATGCAGATGAAAGGCGGGGTTGATCTGATCGCCATTATGGCGGAGAAAGGGCGTGGGGCGGTGGTATATACCATGCTGGAACAACTGCCGTTGAGTACGGTGTTTATTTTCTCCTTCGGCCTGATTACCCTGATCTCTTATATTACCGGGCACTGCGCGGTAGGGTATTCCCTGGCCGCCACCACGCAAAAAGATTGGCGCCGGATGAATCCCCGGCTCACTGGAATATCGCATTCTGGTTAATTCTGGCTGGCGTCGTTTCGCTCTCGCTCTATTTTATTAATCCACAAAGCCTTAAACCGCTGCAAACGGTCTCGATCCTGACCGCGTTCCCGCTGTGCTTCGTTATCTATATCGTCGCACACAGCTTTATTAAACAGATTAACCAGGATTTCCCCTATGGTTTTCCTGCGCCGAGCGATAACGGCAAGATTTATCTGGACTATAGTCCGCCCATTGCCGCTGACCAGAAACACCAACCTGATACTGAGGCCATACAAGCTCAGTCTTCCTCTCTCGTTTGACCCTCAATATTTTGACCTTGCCTTGGCAGGGTCAAGTTTTTTACTTCCTAAGAGAATTGAATAATGAAGACATTGATTGAACCAACAAAAGAGATCCCGATTATCGCTGAAACCGAAGTCCTGGTGGTTGGCGGCGGTCCTTCAGGTATGACGGCGGCGATTGCCGCTGCACGTGCAGGAGCCAAGACCCTGATCGTTGAGCGCTATGGCTGCTTGGGGGGCGTATTGACTCAGGTAGGCGTTGAAAGCTTCGCCTGGTATCGCCATCAAGGCACGGTGGACTGTGAAGGTATTGGCCGCGAGTACGAGGTCAGGGCTCAGGCGTTGGGCTTTACCCGCCCGGAGCCACAATCCATCAGCCAGGTGATTGACTCGGAAGGTTTCAAAGTGGTGGCGGACAAAATGATCACCGAAGCCGGCGTTACGCCGCTCTACCATTCGTGGGTGGTCGATGTGGTGAAAGAGGGCGATACCCTGGTCGGGGTGATTGTCGAGTCAAAATCCGGGCGTGGAGCCATTCTTGCCAAACGTATTGTCGACTGTACCGGTGATGCCGACGTGGCGGCGCTGGCCGGTGCGCCTTATCACCAGCGGCCTAAAGATCAACTGATGGGCGTTACCGTGATGTTCCACTGCGCGGGAGTGGATGTACCAAGGTTCCAGAAGTTTGTGCGCGAAGAGCTGAAACCTACCTATGCCGACTGGGGTAAAAACTGGACTATCCAGACCGCGGGCAAAGAAGACGCTATGTTCAGCCCGTACATGGAAGAGATCTTCACCCGTGCCCAGGAGGAGGGGATTATCCCCGGTGACGCCTCGGCCATTGCCGGAACCTGGTCTACATTTACCGAGGCCGGAGAAGCGCTGCAGCTTAATATGGTGTATGCCTTTGGCTACGACTGTACCGACGTTTGGGATCTGACCAAGGCCGAGATTGCGGGGCGCCAGCAGGCCTTGTGGGCAATCGATGCCTTGCGCCATTACGTTCCTGGTTTTGAAAATGCCAAGCTGCGTAACTTTGGCATGACCCTGGGGACGCGTGAATCACGGCTGATTGATGGCGAGGTGCATGTCACCGACGAATACGTGCTGCAGCAAGGCCGTTGTGAAGACAGTATCGGTATTTTCCCTGAGTTTATCGACGGCAGCGGCTATCTGATCCTGCCAACCACCGGACATTATTTCCAGATCCCTTACGGTTGTCTGTTGCCTAAAGTGGTTGATAATCTGCTGGTAGCCGGGCGCTGTATATCCGCCGGGGTGATAGCCCATACCTCGATGCGTAATATGATGTGCTGCTCGGTTACTGGCCAGGGGCTGGCACGGCGGCGGCAGAATCCATCAAACAGGGCGTCAAGCTGCGCGAGATTGATATCAAGGCGCTGCAGGAAACGTTGGTCCGGCAGGGCGCACGTATTCACTGATCCTGGTTGTTGTGTGTATTAAAAACCCCGCAGGCCAATAAGCCTGCGGGGTTTTGCATTATGGCTTTATGGGTAAGGCGTATCGAGGGGGCAGAGACTAAAAAGCATCCAGCGGGCAAACCACTGGATGCGTTGTTTTCAGAGAGCGCTGCGGATTTCCATCGCGTTATTGCGCCAGGACAATCCCGCGTTCGTTGGCCAGTTCGTTCGCCTCTTCATCATCAATTTTCTTGATTTTGAAGCCGGTGAAGGCATAAAAGGCGGCAAACACCATTGAGCTATAGAAGAAGATACAGTAAGGCATATAGCTAAAGGTCGGTACGCCGAGGGTGGTCGCCATGTAAAGCCCGGCGGCTGACCAAGGGATAATTGGCGCGCTCATGGTGCCGAAGTCTTCCAGAGTACGAGCCAGCACCAATGGGTGCATTCTCAGTTGCAGGAAGGTCTTCGACATCAGTTCGGAGACAATGATCTTGTTCAGACCATCGGAACCGGTAAGGATGTTGATGATGATGGCGACAATACCGCTCGACATAATCGCGCTGAAGCCATTGGTGATCTTGCTGGTGATGCCGCGCAGTGCGACATCCATCATGCCAGTACCTGTCAGGATGCCAGCAAAACCCATGGCACAGATAATAAAGGCGATAAAGCCACCCTGATTATTCAGCCCGCCCTGTTCCAGCAGTTCCTTAACCGATGCCAGCACCTGAGCAGGCTCGGCACCGATCATATGCATCTTGAAGCCACCCATGGTGGATCTGACACCTTCGATCAGCGGGAAACCTTGATACAGCCAACCAACCAGCACCGCCACCAATGCGCTGCTCAGAAGTGCTGGCACCGTGGGCAGACGCATAAAGGTGAAGGCCAGGATGATCAGCATTGGCAACAGCGGCAGGATGCCAAACTTGAACAGGCTGTGCAGTTGCACCAGCAATTGCAGGCTATCGGCAGAGATGGCGCCTTGACTTGGTTGGTTAAAGCCCAGGAACAGGAAGAATACGATACTGATGAAAGTTGCTGGCAGCGTGGTCCACAACAGATATTTGATCAGATCGTACAGTTTGGTTTGCGTTACTGCTGAGGTCAGGTTGGTGGTATCCGATAATGGCGAGAGTTTATCACCGAAATAGGCACCGGTAACGATGGCCGCAGCCAGGATCGGCAGGTTGGCGCCCAGGCCGGTACCGATACCGATCAGCGCCACGCCAATCGAGGCCACGGAACCCCAGGATGCGCCAGAAACATAAGACAGGATGGCATTAAGCACAAAGGCAATGGCAAACAGATAAGAGGGGTCAAGCAGTTGCATGCCGTAATACACCATCATCGGCAGAGTACCTGCATAACTCCAGGTGGCGATCATAAAGCCAACAAAGATGACGATCAGCACCGGCGGCATAACCGCGGCAATCTTATCGACAATAAATTGCTGGATGCTATCCCAATTATATCCCAGTCTGATTACGGCTATTGCGCCGGTAAACGCAGCGGACAATAACAGGCAGACGCTGGCTGGCCAACTAAGTACGCCAATGCCCACGGATAAAACAAAGACCATAAATAATATAGGTAGCAGAGACTCGGTAAATGTTGGGTGTTTATATCGACGTTCTTCTTTCATTTTTTATGTCCTATAATGAAAATGTTATCGTCATTCCATATCTATTTAGAAAACCTTCACTCCATTCCCTTCAAGACTTGCCTGGACTGTTTGAATATCTACACCGGAAACCGGGAGGTTATTTTTAATGGCGATAGCCGCGGCAACGCCCGCACCTTCACCGGTGACAATGCAGCACCCCATATTTCTGATGGTGGCGTAGGCAAAGTTGTCGGCATCAATGGCGCGGCCACAGACCAATAAGTTCTCTACGCCCTGCGGCACCATGCAGCCATAAGGGATCTGGAAGTAGCGGGGCTGCAGCGGTAATTTCAACTGACCGTTGCCATCGATAAACTCTGGGAAAATACCGATGCTGTCGACGTGGCGGCCCTGGTTGCAGATGTCATTCTCGGTCAGGCGCGTGCGGCCAACGATATGGCGGGATTCACGCGTACCGACGGTCATACCGAAGTTCTTGAGCGTGGCATTCTCAAAGCCAGGCTGGAACTGGCGCAGCGTTTCGATAGCGTAAAGTGCTTGCTTGCGGCCTTCGATCTCGGCTCTGGTCAAATCGAAAACGTCAGTACAGTCTACTTTGGGAATGCTCACCACGTTCATGTAGTTGGCATCACCAAATTCCGTCACCGTACTCCAACTGCCACCGAGGGTAACGTCTTTAGGGACCAGACCGGCTTTTTTACCTTTGGCAAACACCTTGCCCAGATAAGGGCTGAACATCTCCTTGCAGGATTCATGCACCTCATATGACCAGTTCTTGTTTTCTTCGTCAGCCCCCCAGTCGCCGTATTTAGGCTGGGTGAGCTCAATGTCGGCCATAAAGCGGGCTTTATTGACATTGGAGCAGCTAAAGACGGTGGTGACGCTCATCACATTGTCTTTATCCGGCTGCACGAAAGGCGCGCCCGCCAGCGCAGCGATATCTGCATCGCCGGTACAATCGATGATCACCTTGGCCAGAATGACCTGGCGGCCTGATTTACTCTCGGTAATGATGCCGGTGAGCCGGTTATCTTCCTTGATGACGCCAACCGCAGTGATATGCAACAGGCGTTCAACGCCAGCGTTTTCCAGCATCTGATCGGCAACGCTTTTAAACTTCTCGGCGTTGATCGCCTGGCTGATGGATTGGGGCTCAGGGCTGGTTGCCCCCATGGCTTTGGCGGTCTCTTCAATTTCTTTTGCCAGACCGCCAGATTCCACGGTATTTTCATGACGCCACCAAGCAATGGATTCCACGCCAGCGGTGGTCATCATGCCGCCAAAGCAGCCGAATCTTTCCATCAATACGGTTTTGCTGCCCTCGCGAGCAGCGCTTAGTGCCGCAGCGATGCCCGATGGGCCGCCACCGACAACCAGCACTTGCGTTTCAATAAGGACCGGCAGCTGTTTCGCGGGTTCAGTGTAAAATTTCATAGTCATGCACTCCATAGAATATAAAAAACCGTTGTTGAATAACCGAATGAATTTATAAAAAGTGTATTGCGTTATTCTTTACTGAAAGTTTTAAACCCCGTCGTGCTTTTGGGCGTAGCGCTGCCCCTATCATGTTGGATGATATTTTTATTGTTCTAAGTCGTTCCCTGGTATTACCGTTAATACAATGCGTTTCTATTTTCTTGGTCAGGAAAGAATAAGGTTAATTAAAATATTCTGACCAAATTATCCCTCCTGATTAAAACGACTTACCCGAACCTGGGCTTTCAACGCAGGCAGCATGGAGGCGCTGGCACTTAACTTGGTCAGGCCCAAATGCAGCAATAACGCCGTTGCTGCCGCATCGCCTGCCATTTCTCCGCACATGCTGACCGGGATCCCGGCGCAACGCCCGGCCTGACAGGTCAGTTCTATCGCCTTGAGAACCGCAGGTTCATGATAATTAACCAGCGCCGCTACGGCGCTATTGCCCCGATCTGCCGCCATCACATATTGGGTTAAATCGTTAGTGCCGATCGAGAAGAAATCGACTTCTTGTGCCAACACATCGGCGTTTAATACCGCAGCTGGGACTTCCACCATAATGCCCAACGCCAGCTTGGGTTCTGGCGGTAGCGCCAGCGCCCGGCGTGCCTGTTCAACCCGTGTTTTGACTGCCCTGAACTCTTCCACGGTGGCAATCATCGGGATCATCAACTGAATATTGGTTTGTTCAGCATGTGCCCGTAATACGGCACGCAACTGGGTCATCAATAACTCAGGATGGGCCAGACAGAGTCGCACACCGCGCAGGCCAAGGAACGGGTTCTCCTCTTGCGCCATAGGGAAGGCGGCTAACGGCTTGTCACCGCCGACATCCAGGCTACGAATGGTCAGCGGTTTATCGCCAAACGACGCGGCGATATCGCGGTAAATCTGATACTGCAACTCCTCGTCTGGCAGCGTATCGTGCGCCTGGAACAGGAACTCGGTACGGAACAGGCCGACCCCTTCGGCCCCGGCGGCCAGCGCTGCCGCCACGTCTTCCGGTCCCCCGATATTGGCCAGGATCTGTATGGCCTGGCCGTCCTGCGTGACCGCTGGCTGATTGGCGGCCAGGCGCTGGTTGTGGCGCTGTTCCAGCCAACCGACGCGCTGAGTCTCAAGCGCTTGTGCGGTAGGTTCATCGGGTGCGAGCCAAAGCAGGCCGCTGAAACCATCCAGGATCACTTCCTGGCCATTGTGTACCTGCTCCAGACATCCCTGGGCTTTCACTATCGCCGGGATCCCCATAGCGCGGGCCAGTATGGCGCTGTGGGAGGTTTTCGCCCCTTCGCTCAGGCAAAGCGCCACCACCCGATCTTTATCCAGATTGGCCACATCCGAAGGCATCAGATCCCTTGCCAACAGAATGCTTGGCTCGGCTAACTGTAAGCGTTGCGGGGCGTTACCGGTCAATTGACACATCACCTGGCGGGTAATGTCCCAAACGTCGGCTTCCCGTTCACGCATATACTGGCTGTCGGCTTGGGCATATTCCTGCGCCAATTGCTGCAGGGTGTTTATCCATGCCGCCGGGGCTATTTGCCCTTGGCCGATCGCGGCCCGCAGGCGAACCAGCAACTCCGGATCGGCCAGCATCAGGCTATGGGCATTGAAAATATCCCCCTGTGGTCCTTTAGCCTGCTGTTGCAGGTGCTGTTGCACCTGGGCTATCGCCTGGTCCAAGTTTTGAGATTCGCTAGCGACCCCCTGATATGGGCGCTCAGGAATGGCAGGCATAACCGCGGTGAAAATCACCGCAGGGCCACGGGCGATCCCGCCATTGACGGCAATGCCGCTGATGGCGCCAGTCACCTTTTGTTCTGGCAGAGTTTCTGTTTCAGGTTCGTGTAGCGTTTCATTGAGCAGATGAGCTTCGCCGAAGTGGTTTTGCGCCAACGTATTAAAGGCGGCTACTGCTTCATTGGCTTGCGGGCCTGAGGTGATAAAGTCAATCCTGTCGCCTAACTTGACGGCCAATTTGGCGATGCTGTTCAGGCTGCGGGCGTTAACGCGCTGCCCGGCGCGTTCCAGCCAAACCTCGGCATCCAGACCGGCCAGGGTACCGACAATGGCGGCGGCGGGGCGGGCGTGCAACCCATGAGGATTGGCGATTCGCCATTCGCTACGCAGTGCCTCTAAAGTGGGTGTGCTACTTGCCATTGGCAGCACAGGAGCGGTTACGCCAAGGTGATCCTGCTTGGCCTCAAGGGCCGATTCGGCTTCCTGCAAAACCTGCTGTGCGTTTAGCCCTGCGGCGGCGGCCACCACGGCGGCCATCGTGCCTTCCACCAACGGCGCTGCCGACATAAATACCCGGCTGCGCATTTCGTCATCCAGCAGTTCGAGTGCCATTTCGGTGCTGAGCAGGGCGCTGCCCAGGTCCATCAACACCACGACGCCATCATCGTGATAGACCTCCTCAATTGCCGTCATGATGGCGATAGCATCGGTACCGATAGGGTTCTCCGGATCATTGACACCAGCAGCAACGGCCAGCGCTGCTTTGCCCTGCGTCATTTGTGTGGCCAGCTCGGCCACACCTTCAGCCAATCGCCGGCTATGAGATACGATAACGATTCCGACCATCGTATTACTTCCTCTTAATTGCTTGTTGCAGCGCTTTAAGCATAAACATGGTCGAGGTGGCGCCTGGATCCTGATGGCCGATACTGCGCTCACCCAGGTAGCTGGCCCGGCCTTTTTTCGCCTGCATCATAATGGTGTTGACAACACACTCATCGGCGGTGGTATCGATCAACGCCAGAACCTGCTCGGGTTCCATGCCGTTTGCCAGCGCCTGTTTGGCTTTTTCCAATACCGGGATCCACACGTCACACATGGTCTTGTCCCCCAGGTTGGCTTTGCCACGGACCACCACGCCTTCAACGCCCACGCTCATGGCTTCGAGCAAATCTTTCAGGCTCAATGCGGTGCGGGCGCCCACGGCGGAGGCGGCACGGATAAAGAAGGTGCCATACAGCGGGCCGCTGGCTCCGCCCACGCTGGACAGTAGCGTCATCCCGGTGTTTTTGAAGATCGTGCCTATGTCATGGCGTTCAATGGTTGGCAGTATTTCTGCTACGTGTTTGAAACCCCGATTCATGTTTAAACCGTGGTCGGCATCACCGATATCGCGATCCAGCTCGGTCAGAAAGTCCATCTGTTCTGCATAGGTAGCGGCACATTGCGCCAGCCATGCCAGGATGTCGGTCTTTTCAATCAGCATCATTTTCTCCTCAACAACCCCAACGTAATGCCGGCGTATTGACTGGCGCGTCCCATAACATCAACATTTCCCGATCGGCTTTTAACAACGTAATCGAGACCCCTTCCATATTCAGTGCCGTGCAATAGTTACCGACCAGACGACGGGCAATTCTAAAACCCGCCTTCTCACAGTTTTGCGCCACCCGGCGGTAGACGCCGTACAGCTCGGACTCCGGTGTCGCACCAAGACCGTTCACCAATACAATGTAGTCCTGCTGGGCTTCATAAGGCGTATTGGTGACTTCGACGTCATTCCATTGGCCGGTGGCCCGATCCCAATGGTGGTGGTAGCGGGTATAAGGTGTGTTATCGACTATCTGAGCGAACATGTTGTCTACCAGCGCATCGGCAGTGGTGAACTTGCTCAGTTCAATACCCGGTTCGCCATGAATGCCGACGCCGAATTCCACCTCATTCTCTTCCAGCATAAAAGACGGCTTGCCTGCCGCAGGGACGATGCAGGCAGAGAGGGCGGCACCAAAGGAACGGGTGGCATTGTTGATCCGCCGGGCCAGGGTTTCGCATTCTGTCAGGTTGTAACCTTTGTCTGCCGCGGCACCGACAATCTTTTCAACCAGCACCGTGCCCGCCACGCCACGTCGCCCAGCGGTATACAGGCTGTCTTTTACGGCAACGTCATCATCAATCAGCACGGCCCCCACCGCGATACCATCGGCATGCAGCAGTTCCACGGCGGTTTCAAAGTTGAGTACGTCACCGGTGTAGTTTTTGATAAAGAACAGCACGCCTTCGTTACTGTTCAGCTTGTGGCCGCATTCGTACATCTGATCGGGCGTAGGTGAAGTAAACACTTCGCCGGGGCAGGCACCGGTTAACATCCCACGGCCGATAAAGCCCGCATGCAGCGGTTCGTGGCCGCTGCCACCGCCAGAGATCAACGCGACCTGCCCGGTAGTCTGCTCGTGCCACATGTAACGAGGCTGATAGCTGATCTTCAACTCAGGGTGGGCCATAACCAACCCTTCCATTTGCTCTTTAACCAGATCCTCAATTTCATTAATCATCTTTTTCATTTTGCTGCCTTGAATAAATCGCAGGGAGTTAGTTGATAACAGCGATAGTATTTTTGGCAGCCAATGGGTGCAATCAACGGGGGAGTGCTTCGAAATGAAACGGTACCGCAGCGTAAAGGTTTCATAATGGAACTTTTTGCGGATTGTACGCAGCAGGATGTGATCTCTCCCATAATCTGGCTAAAACACTGTCCTGAAGATGAAGGTTATGTCGCTCTTATCATGCTTCATGAAGCCGGTTTTGGCGCAATGCTGTTGAATAATCGCCTCAGGCTTATGCTGTTTCCACGCCAGACAACCCCGTATTGATACAAGCTGAGGGCCAGGCGCAAACCTTAAATGTGTCATAAACCGCTACCCTGTGAGTTTCAAGTTGCCGCGAGTGCAGGTAACGACGCTGTAGCTTGAAAGGCGACGGGTATCTATATGGACGGTATCCATGGATAAAATCATTATTAGCCCAAGCAAATATGTTCAGGGCGAGGATTTAATCAGTAATATTGCTCATTACGTTAAAACGATGGGAGGCCAACCGCTGGTCATTGCCGATGACTTTGTCACTCGTCTGGTCGGCGATAAGGTAAAGCAAAGTTTTAAACAGCATGATTTGCCGTTGGTGATGGATACTTTCCACGGCGAGTGTTCACGCCCGGAGATAGAGCGTATTATTGATAGTTGCGTTAAGCAGAAAACTGACGTGATTATCGGTATTGGCGGTGGGAAAACGCTGGATACGGCCAAAGCGGTCGGCTATTACCGCAAAATCCCGGTAGTGGTGGTGCCGACTATTGCCTCTACGGATGCGCCGACCAGTGCACTTTCGGTGATCTACACCCCGGAAGGTGAGTTCAGCGAATACCTTATCTTCCCGAAAAACCCCGATATGGTAATGATGGACACCAAGATTATTGCCGGTGCGCCAGTGCGTTTGCTGGTTTCTGGTATGGGTGACGCACTCTCTACCTATTTTGAAGCGCGTGCCAATATGAACTCGGGTAAAAAAACCATGGCCGGTGGCGCCCCCACCCGCGCCGCCCAGGCATTGGCGAAGCTGTGCTATGAAACACTGCTGGAAGATGGCCTGAAAGCCAAAGTGGCGGCAGAAAACGGCTGCTGTTCAAAAGCGGTAGAAAACATCATTGAGGCCAATACCTATCTCAGTGGCATTGGTTTTGAGAGCAGTGGGCTGGCGGGGGCGCATGCCATTCACAACGGGCTGACCAGGCTTGAAGAGTGCCACCATCTGTATCACGGCGAGAAAGTGGCGTTTGGTACTTTAGTGCAGCTGGTGCTGGAAAATGCGGCGATGAGTGAGATCATTACCGTGCTCGATTTCTGCCGCTCCGTTGGCCTGCCAACCAACCTGCATATGATGGGCGTGAAAGAATTGAACATGACCAAACTGCAGGCCGTGGCAGAAGCGGCCTGTGCAGAAGGGGAAACCATTCACAATATGCCGTTCCCGGTGCAGGCCAAGGATGTGCTGGCCGCCATTATTACCGCCCATCACCTGGGCTCCTGATATAAAACCGTCAGCGCTATCGCCGTGGCGCTGACGGGCTCAATATTATGCAAGCAAACGTAGCCGTCACTATTGAGCCTGTTTCAACCTGAAATGAATGATCAGCTCAGAGGTTCAAAATGGAACATATTTTTATCTGCGGAGAGGGATTTGTGATTAGCTGCAAATTAATGCCGTTTATTCGTAACAGAGAAACCTGTTTTTTAGCTCAGCATCATATTTTCAATCAGGTTAATTAACCGCTATTAGTTGTCGCGCCTGGTGAGGGATATTATTGAACAGGTCAATAGGGGCGTTTATATAGCGTAATAAATGTTAGCGCTCGCTAAATACAAATTAATAAGCACTGAAAATTCAATTACGGCCGTCGCCTGGCTAACGGGCGGCTGCCTATCAGTTTATTGTTAAAAATAGCTGGGAGATTGCAATGCAGAATAACTGGAAAAAGTGGGTCACGCTGATTTTGTGCGGCGTGGCAGGGAGTGCAATCTACAAGCTTCCCTATCTGCGTGAGACTTATTATGAAGCCATGCAGCAAGCCACCGGTGCGAGTAATGCCCAACTGGGTTTCTTGATGACCGCTTATGGGCTGGTCAACTTCCTGCTGTATTTGCCGGGCGGATGGGCTGCGGACCGTTTTTCCGCGCGTAAGCTGATGACCTTCTCCCTGGTTTCAACGGGTATTTCAGGCTTCTATTACGCCACGTTCCCTTCCTACATGATGATTGTGCTTTTGCATGCGCTTTGGGCCATCACCACAGTATTCACCTTCTGGGCCGTCTGCGTGCGCATTATCCGCACCCTGGGTGAAAGTGCCGAACAAGGGCGACTGTATGGCTACTGGTTCCTGGGCAAAGGGCTCACTTCTATTGTATTGGGCTTTCTGTCAGTGCCGCTGTTTGCCAAGTTTGGCGCAGGGGTTGAAGGGCTACGCGCCACGATCATTTTCTATTCTGTCGTCACCATACTGACCGGCGTTTTGGCCTGGTTTGTATTTGAAGACGAAGCCAAGTCGGGGGATAAATCCAACTTCCGCCTGGCGGATATGGCCTTCGTGTTGAAAATGCCCACGATGTGGCTGGCCGGGACGGTGACCTTCTGCATGTGGTCTATCTATATTGGTTTCGGCATGGTGACGCCGTATCTGACGCAGGTATTTCACATGAGCGGTGCCGAAGTGGCGGTCGCCAGCGTTATCCGGGCCTATGTGCTGTTTGCCTTGGGGGGTTAATTGGAGGGCAGTTGGCCGACCGTTGCCAGTCCCGTACTCGCTTTATGATTTATGCCTTTATGGGGATGATCGTTTTCACTCTGGTTTACGTCTTCTTGCCGGGCGATGCGAAATTCATTGGCATGGCTTTGGCGAATATGATTGCGCTTGGGGTATTTATTTACTCGGCCAATGCGGTGTTCTTCTCGATTATAGATGAAGTCAATATCCCAACCAAGGTAACGGGCACCGCAGCAGGGTTTATTTCATTACTGACGTATTTCCCGGAAATTTATTGCTACACCATGGTTGGCAATATGGTTGATAACAAACCCGGGGTAGCCGGCTATCACGATGTGTTTATGTTTATGCTCGGATGTGCCGTGGTGGGCCTGGTTGCCGCCCTGGTGTTGCAACGGATGAACAAAGCCACGCATGCAGAAAAGCTGGCGCTTAATAAAGCTGCCGAAGCCAAGGCTGGAGCAGCCCCTTGATGACAGAGAAGGGTGCAATGGAAAAGGAACGGATTATTCAGGAGTTTGTGCCGGGTAAGCAGGTCACGCTGGCACACTTTATTGCACATCCGGGTGAAGATCTGGCGAAAAAATAGGTGTTCCCGGAGCAGAGGCGATAGGGATTATGACTCTGACACCGGGGGAAACCTCAATGATCGCGGGCGATCTGGCCACCAAAGCTGCCAACGTGAATATCGGGTTTCTGGATCGTTTTACCGGCGCGCTGGTGATTTATGGTTCGGTGGGGGCGGTGGAGGAAGCGTTGCAGCAAACGGTGAATGGCCTGAGCCAACTGTTGAATTACTCTATTTGTGCGATTACCCGGAGTTAAATAATGCGGCGCGCTATTTTTGTCGGCGCGGTGGGTGCCGGTAAAACCACACTGTTTAATCGTCTGCAAGGGGATTATTCCCTGGCACGTAAAACGCAGGCGGTGGAATTTAATGACTGGGGTGATATAGACACGCCGGGCGAATATTTCAGCCACCCTCGGTTATATCATGCGCTGATCAGTAACCTGGTGGATTGCGAATTATTGATTTATGTCCATGCGGCTAACGATCTGCAATGTCGGATACCTAGCGGGTTATTGGATATTTATCCTCATGTGAAACGTGTTGCGGTAATAACCAAAGCGGATGTCGCCGATGCAGAAGTGGAAAAGGTCAAGGCGATGCTGGCAGAACATGGCTTCCGGCCACTGATATTTGTAGTTAACAGCTTTGACGCAGGCAGCCTGACGGTATTCAAGGCTTTTCTGACCAGGCAAGGGGAATATATCGATGAAGAAACTGATCACCGCCAATGATATTCGCGATGCATCGGCGCAGGGGCTGCAACAGATTGTTGTGGTATTGCGTGATTGCATTATCACTCCAGAGGCTCACCTGGTCGCGGAGCAACTGGGTATCAGTATCAGCGAACAGCCGCAGCCTGCCGAATCACTGCCAGAGCCTGCGTCTCGCCATACGCCGGAACGCCAGCGGATCCGCGAACATGTTCTGTCGCACTTGCCCGAAGGTAGCGTAACGGAAACGCTGTTATCCCAATTGATCGACAAGGTCGAGCAGGAACAGCGTGCGCTGGTGCAGCAGACCACCGCAGATGCTGTCCCGGCCAGTTTTCGCTCGGTGACCGGCAAAGGCGGGATCAAGGTGGTGGATGGCGCTTCGGTGAGTTTTGGCCGCTTTGAGGGTGCCGCCGACCACCGGGTTGGCCTGAGCGATCTGATCACCGCGCGAGATGGCAGCAGCATGGCTGCTGGGTTTATGCGTTGGGAAAAAGGCTTCTTTCCCTGGACGCTGAACTACGACGAAATCGACATGGTGCTTGAAGGGGAACTGCATATTCGCCATCAGGGCGAAACGCTGATTGGCAAGGCGGGCGATGTGGTTTTCATCCCTAAAGGCTCGAGTATTGAATTTGGCACCCCAAGCCAGGTGCGCTTTCTGTATGTCGCCTGGCCAGCTGACTGGCAGGAGTGCTGATATGAATTCAGGGAGGGCAGCATGTTGATTGAACGTTGCCAACGCTTGGCACAACGCCAACCGCGCCGGGTAGTTTTCCCTGATGCCCTGGACGTGCGGGTATTGGAGGCGGCGAGCTATCTGTTGCATCAGGGGTTGGCGTTGCCAGTCCTGCTCGCCAATCCGTTTGCCTTACGCCATTTTGCCCATAACCAACGCATGACCATCGATGGCCTCCAGGTGATTGATCCGGCAAGCTCCAGCGATTGGTGTGCGGAGTTTGAACATCGCCTGCATCAGCGTTTGGGGGCCAAAGCACCGGAAAACAGCGCAGAAAAACTGCAGCAACCCTTGTGGTTTGCGGCCGCTATGCTGGCCGCGGGCAAGGCCGATCTGTGTATTGCCGGTAATTTATCCTCCACTGCCGCAGTGCTACGCGCCGGGCTGAAGGTTATCGGCCTGCAACCAGGGGTAAAAACCCTCTCTTCACTGTTCCTGATGTTGCCGCCAGGCCCTGGAGCCATTTTGGGCTTTGCCGATTGCAGCGTGGTGCCTCAGCCAACGGCGGCACAGCTCGCCGATATTGCGCTGAGCAGTGCCGCCACCTATCAGGCCATTACGGGTGAACCGGCCCGGGTAGCGATGCTGTCATTCTCTACCTGGGGCAGCGCCAAACACCCCGATGTCGCCTCTGTCCAGCAGGCGACCGAACGGGTCCGCGCCCGGAACCCCGATCTCTGCGTGGAGGGGGAACTGCAGTTTGATGCGGCATTCTCCCCAGAGGTCGCCAACCAGAAGGCTCCGGGTAGCCTATTGGCTGGCCGGGCAAACGTCATGGTCTTTCCCTCACTCGAGGCGGGTAACATTGGTTACAAAATCGCCCAGCGGCTGGGAGGATACCGGGCCTTGGGGCCACTGATCCAGGGATTGAATGCCCAGATGCATGATTTGTCACGGGGCTGCAGCGCCAGAGACATTATCGAACTGGTGCTGGTCGCACAAACCCAGTGCCAGCCAGCGGTTCAGACGCTGCGGGCATCAACCACATAACAGGTTATACAAACCGGTCCCAAACGGGGACCTCACAACGAGGAATACATCATGGAAGCATTGGGATTGATCGAAACCAAAGGGCTGGTGGCGTTGATTGAAGCGTCAGATGCCATGGTCAAGGCAGCCAGGGTCAAGCTGGTTGGGGTGAAGCAAATTGGCGGTGGCCTGGTTACCGCCATGGTTCGTGGCGATGTTGCAGCCTGCAAGGCCGCAACCGATGCCGGTGCGGCAGCGGCGGCGCGCATTGGCGAACTGGTTTCAGTGCATGTGATCCCACGTCCACATGGCGATCTGGAAGAAATTTTTCCAATCAGAATGTCCGGCGACAACCCAATCGACTAATCCGCTAGCGGTGGCTTGGCCTGCGTGACATTACGGGGGAATGTCACGTCTGGCTACCTGCTATGCAGTTCGGTTTTTTATCGCAAAGCGGAAGGAAGTGAACATGAAACTGGCCGTAGTGATTGGGCAGATCGTGTGCACCGTAAGGCATGCCGGTCTGGAACATGACAGATTGCTCCTGGTGGAAACGATTAATCGCCAGGGAGCGCCGAGCGGTGAATGTGCCGTTGCGACTGACAGCATCGGGGCAGGCAACGGTGAGTGGGTGCTGCTGGTCAGTGGCAGCTCCGCACGCTGTGCGAATCATCATGGCTCTTCGCCGGTCGATCTGAGCGTTATCGGCATTGTGGATGAGGCCGTAATGGAAAGTCAGGTCATTTTCCACAAATAGTGCAGTGATGGGGGCAAATGGTGAGCATTGACCAGAAAGAGATAGAGCAGGTGGTGAAAGCGGTGTTGGCTGGCATGGGGGCAACGCTGCCAGTCACGACGCCATCAGCGGGCAACGGCAGCGGCGTTTTTACCTCGCTGGATGATGCGGTGCGCGCGGCAACCCTGGCGCAAAAAAACTGCACCAGATCGCCATGCGGCAACTGGCGATAGCGGCTATCCGCCAGGCCGGTGAGCAACATGCGCAACTGTTGGCGGAGTTGGCGGTTGAAGAAACCGGCATGGGGCGGGTGGCTGATAAATATGCCAAGAACGTCGCTCAGGCGAGGGGAACCCCCGGCGTGGAGTGCCTGCAACCTCAAGTACTCACCGGCGATAACGGCCTGACCCTGATCGAGAATGCCGCCTGGGGCGTGGTGGCGTCGGTGACACCTTCGACCAACCCGGCTGCCACGGTGATCAACAACGCCATCAGTATGATAGCGGCAGGAAACAGCGTGGTATTTGCGCCGCATCCGGCGGCCAGAAAGGTGTCCCAGAAGGCGATCAGCCTGTTGAACGAGGCGATTGTCGCCGCAGGTGGCCCGGCGGATCTGCTGGTTACGGTCGTGAACCCGGATATCGAGACGGCACAGCGCCTGTTCAGGTATCCCGGTATCGGCCTGCTGGTGGTCACTGGGGGCGAGGCGGTGGTGGAGGCTGCGCGCAAACATACCGATAAGCGGCTGATTGCCGCAGGTGCGGGCAACCCGCCAGTGGTAGTGGATGAAAGTGCTGATATTCCCCGCGCTGCGCGTGCCATCGTGCAAGGGGCGTCCTTTGACAACAATCTGATCTGCGCCGATGAAAAGGTGGTGATCGTGGTGGACAGCGTCGCCGAGGCGTTGCTGACCGAAATGCAGCGCCAACAGGCGGTGCTGCTCACCGATGAGCAGGTGCGGCAACTGATGCCCATCCTGCTGAAGACGGTTGATGAAAACGGCAAAGGGCAGGTTAGCCGTGATTGGGTTGGCCGTGATGCCGCCAAGATCGCGACCGCAATCGGGCTGAATGTCAGCCGCGAGACGCGCCTTTTGTTGGCGCAGACGGACGCGCGCCATCCATTTGCCGTCACTGAAATGATGATGCCGGTGCTGCCGGTGGTGCGGGCGGCTAACGTGCAACAGGCCATCGACCTGGCGGTGAAGCTGGAAGGCGGCTGCCATCATACGGCGGCAATGCATTCACGCAACATTGAACATCTTGATCGGATGGCCAATGCCATCAACACCAGCATTTTTGTTAAAAACGGGCCTTGTATCGCCGGGTTGGGTTTTGGCGGTGAAGGCTGGACGTCCATGACCATTACCACCCCAACCGGGGAAGGCGTGACATCGGCACGGACTTTTGTGCGCCTGCGCCGCTGTGTGCTGGTAGATGCATTCCGTATTGTCTAAAAGGGGGTTGCCATGTCAGTCGATCATACATCAGCCGAAAGGGTGCAGGCGGCAATCTACCATGCCCTGGATAGGGTAAATGCCCGCCAGGTCAGAGAGTTTGCCGTCCCTCCCAGGACCTTGATGGGGCCGGGGGCCGCAGTGTGCTGTGGGCAAGCGTTGGCAGAGCGCGGCATTCAGCGGGTGTTTGTTCTGGTTGACGGCAACCTGTATCTCGCCGGTATGACGCAGGGAGTGCTGCGCAGCCTGCAACAAGGGGGCGTGGCCTATGAAATCTGGTCTTGTCCTGCTGGTGAGCCCATCGACAGTGATGTATTCGCGGCGGTACAGCAATTACAGCAGTCAAATTGTGACGGCATTCTGGCATTGGGCGGCGGATCGATACTGGATGCCGCCAAGGCCGTTGCCGTGCTGGCCGCCAACCCAACG
Source organism: Serratia sp. L9 (assembly GCF_050632285.1). Classification (NCBI taxonomy): domain Bacteria; kingdom Pseudomonadati; phylum Pseudomonadota; class Gammaproteobacteria; order Enterobacterales; family Yersiniaceae; genus Serratia; species Serratia sp. L9. The sequence goes on from NZ_CP192591.1 coordinate 3,621,280, forward strand.
CTGGCCTTAGCGGATTTATGCCCAGAGACACGATTGGCACCGCGCCTGCCCCTGATCGCTATACCCACAACGGCGGGAACCGGTTCGGAGGCCACCAACGTTGCTGTGATCATCTCTGCGCTATCCCATCATAAACAGGTCTTGCTGCATAGGGCGCTGCTGCCCGATCTGGCGATCATTGATGCCAGCCTGACGCTGGGTGTTCCCGCACAGATCACTGCGGCAACGGGCATTGATGCGCTGACCCATGCGATAGAGGCTTATGTGGCCAGCAATGCCACGCCGTTGACCCGCAGCCTGGCTTACCGTGCCATTGGCCTGATTGGTGAAGCGTTGCCGCAAGCGGTTGGGCGAGGGCAGGATGTGGCCGCCCGTGAATCGCTGATGACGGCCTCTTACATGGCGGGCATGGCGTTTTCCAATGCCGGCTTGGGAGTCTGCCATGCCTGCGCGCACCAGATCGGCGCGGCCTACGGCATTCCACATGGGATGGCGAACGCCATTATGCTGCCAGCGGTGATGAATTTTAACCGTCTGGTCTGCAAGCAGACCTATGCCGAAATCGGTTATGCCTTGACCGGGGTGATGGGGAGCGATCTTGATGCTATCCAGGCGGTGGAGCAGTTGATCTATGTGGTGGAACTCAACCTCGATTTAGCATCTATGGGGGGAAGGAGGCGGATTTTGCCGGGTTCGCCGAGGCCGCCATGCAGGATGCCTGTATTCGCACCAACCCACGCAGCGTAAGCGCAGAACAGATTGTGATGCTGTATCAGACTTCGTGATAGAGCGCTGGCGCTTGGGTCAACTGCGTTTACCGATTGGCTCCCTTTCTGAAAGGGGCATCAAACTGACGAGTATTATCCAACAGGGAGAATGGGCCGTGAAGACGCGCGAGCTGCTGAGTGTGGGCATCGACATTGGCACGACAACGACTCAGGTGATCTTCTCACGCCTGTCTTTGATCAACCGTGCCGCTGTTTCTCAGGTGCCGTGCTATGAGTTCGTCAAGCGAGAAATCACCTGGCAAAGCCCGGTGTTGTTCACGCCAGTCGACTTTGCGGGTGATCTGCGGCTGGAGGAGTTGCTGGCGCTGATCTTGGCCCAGTATCAGGCGGCGGACATTGCGCCCGAAAGCGTGGATTCCGGTGCCATTATCATTACCGGGGAAACCGCCAAAACCCGCAATGCCCGCCCGGCGGTGATGGCGTTATCCCAGCGGCTTGGCGATTTTGTGGTGGCTACCGCCGGGCCACATCTGGAGTCGGTTCTGGCCGGTTTGGGGTCTGGGGGGCGGGCTTTGTCAGAGCGCAAGTTGGCGCGGGTACTGAACATTGATATTGGTGGCGGAACGGCCAACTACGCGCTGTTTGACGCCGGTCACGTGCGCGCCTCTGCCTGCCTCAACGTGGGGGGCGTTTACTGGAAACTGACCTTCAGGGGCACGTAATAAGGGCACATCCGCCGGGCCAGTGGATTGCCGATGCGCTGTTTGGCGACGCGACCCACCTGCAAGGTTTGACCCTCGGTCAGTTGGGGCAGATGGCCGATTGCATGGCTCAGTTGCTGTGGGAAATCGTGGTGGGCCAGCCCTCTGAGCTGGCCAGGCGGTTGCTGATGACCGAGGCCTTGCCCGACTGCGGCAATCTGTTTGCGCTAACAATATCTGGCGGCGTGGGTGAGTGCCTGCGGAGCGGCCAAAATGATGATTTGTTCCGCTTTGGTGATATCGGGCCCCTGTTGGCTCAGGCGATCCGTCGCCACGTTGGGTTTACCGCCTTGCCGATGCAACCCCCAGTCAGACGGTGCGTGCCACGGTGATCGGTGCCGGGGCACATACGCTGTCGTTATCCGGCAGCACTATCTGGCTGGATGAGGTGGCGTTGCCGATCCGCAATATCCCGGTGGTTCATCCGTCGGAGAATCACGATTTACCGCTGCTGGCCTGCTGGCAACAGGCGCTGCTGCAACGGGATCTTGATGCGGGAGAAGATCTCTATGCCCTGGCGTTACCCGCGTCCTTGCCGGTGAATGCCGCAGCGGTTCAGCTCTGCATAAGCGCATTGCACGGTTTTTCGCTGCGTTATCCCAACCCACACCCGCTATTGGTGGTCGCCAGCCAGGATTTTGGCAAGGCGCTCGGCATGTTATTGCGGCCAACTGTGGCACCACGCAAGCTGGCGGTGATCGACGAAGTGCGCACCCGCACCGGCGATTACCTGGATATCGGCCTGCCCTTGTTCAATGGCGCCGTGGTGCCGGTCACCATCAAATCACTCGCATTTCCTTCCTGAGGGAACCTGGTTATGAAGCTGAAAACCCAGCTGTTTGGTAAGTCGTATCAGTTTAAGGATGTTAAGCAGGTATTGGCGAAAGCCAACGAACTGCGTTCGGGAGATTTGCTGGCCGGGATTGCCGCAGAAAGTGCGCAAGAGCGTGTGGCGGCCAAGCAGGTTTTGTCGGAGATGAGCGTGGCGGATATCCGCATGAATCCGGTGATCCCTTATGAAGAGGACTGCGTAACGCGCATTATCCAGGATGATATCAACGAGACCGCCTACGCCAAGGTCAGAAACTGGACCATTGGTGAACTGCGGGAATATATCCTGCGTGATGAGAGCAGCATTGATGATATTGCCTGGTTGCGCAAGGGGCTCAGCGCCGAAGTGGTGGCCGCCGTCGCCAAAATCTGTTCCAACGCCGATTTGATCTACGGCGGAAAAAAATCCCGGTGATCAAGAAGGCCAATACCACTATTGGCCTGCCGGGGACATTCAGCGCCCGTTTGCAACCCAACGATACTCGCGACGGCGTGCAGAGCATCGAAGCGCAAATTTACGAAGGGCTTTCCTACGGCGTGGGGGATGCGGTGATCGGGGTCAACCCGGTTACCGACGACGTGGATAACCTGAGCCGGGTGCTGGATACCATTTACAGCGTGATCGACAAGTTTGCCATCCCGACCCAGGGGTGTGTGTTGTCCCATGTCACTACACAGATTGAAGCGATCCGTCGCGGAGCGCCTGGTGGCCTGATCTTCCAAAGCATCTGCGGCAGCGAGAAAGGCCTGAAGGAGTTCGGGGTCGAGTTGGCGATGCTGGATGAGGCGCGAGCCGTGGGAGCGGAGTTTAATCGCATTGCCGGTGATAACTGCCTTTACTTCGAAACCGGGCAGGGTGCGGCCCTGTCTGCCGGCGCGCATTTTGGTGCCGATCAGGTCACCATGGAGGCGCGTAACTACGGCCTGGCGCGGCATTATGATCCCTTTATGGTGAACACCGTGGTGGGCTTTATCGGGCCAGAATATCTCTATAACGATCGCCAGATTATCCGTGCCGGGTTGGAAGACCACTTTATGGGGAAATTGAGCGGTATCTCGATGGGTTGCGATTGCTGCTACACCAATCATGCGGATGCCGATCAGAACCAGAATGAAAACCTGATGGTGCTGCTGGCGACGGCGGGCTGCAATTTTATTATCGGCATGGCGATGGGGGACGACATCATGCTCAATTACCAGACTACCGCGTTCCACGACACCGCCACCGTACGCCAATTGCTGAACCTGCGGCCAGCGCCAGAGTTTGAACGCTGGCTTGAGGTGCGTGGCGTGATGGCCAATGGCCGCCTGACCGCCCGTGCTGGCGATCCATCATTGTTCTTCTGAGGTAAGCCCCATGGATCACGAACAGATTGAAGAGATTGTGCGTAGCGTCATGCTGCAGATGGCTCCGCCGGTTGAGATTGCCACCGCAGCCCCGGCTATCAACATTCCGGAAACGGCAGGTTGTTCTCTGGATCTCGGTTCCGCCGAAGCCAGGCAATGGATCGGGGTTGAGCAACCCCAGCACCCGGAAGTCTTGCAGGAACTGCGAAATAACACGGCGGCCCGTGTCTGTATTGGGCGCAGCGGGCCACGGCCAAGAACCTTGGCTTTACTGCGTTTTCTGGCCGACCATTCCCGCGCCAAGGATACGGTGCTCAAGGACGTGCCTGCGCAGTGGGTGCAACAGCAAGGGTTGCTGGAAGTGCAGTCGGAGATCGAGGACAAAAGCCTTTATCTGACCCGCCCGGATCTGGGCCGCTGCCTAAGCCCGGGTGCGGTGGATATATTGAAAGCGCAGTGCACGCTAAACCCGGACGTTCAGGTGGTGCTCTCTGATGGGCTGTCGACCGATGCCATTACGGCCAACTACGAAGAGATCTTGCCCATCTTGCTGCAGGGGCTGGAACTGGCGGGCATGAAAGTCGGTACGCCGTTCTTTGTACGCTATGGCCGGGTCAAGATTGAAGATCAGATCGGTGAACTGCTGGGTGCCAAAGTGGTGGTGTTATTGATCGGGGAGCGGCCTGGCTTGGGGCAGTCGGAGAGCCTGTCATGTTATGCGGTGTATTCTCCAAAGGTTGCCACCACGGTGGAGGCGGATCGCACCTGTATTTCCAATATCCATCGCGGGGGAACGCCACCGGTAGAGGCGGCTGCGGTGATTGTCGATCTGGTACAGCGCATGCTGGAACAGCAGGCCTCGGGTATTCACCTTAACCGTTAAACGGAGGTTACAGTGCCAGCACTGGATCCGATTAAACCCAGCGTGAAAGCCATGCGGGTAATTGCTTCACTGCATGCGAATTTTCGCCGTGAGCTTCAACTGCCCGCGTCTATCCGCAGCCTGGGGTTGCTGACCGCCGACGCTGATGATGTGGCTTACATTGCCGCCGATGAAGCGACCAAGCAGGCGCAGGTTGAAGTGGTGTATGGGCGCTCACTGTATGCTGGCGTGGCTCATAGCCCCTCGCCCAGCGCGGGTGAAGTGCTGATTATGCTCGGCGGGCCTAACCCGGCACAGGTGAGAGCCGGGTTGGATGCCATGCGCAATACCATCGAGCAGGGGCCTGCTTTCCAATGGGCCAACGACGGTGAGGATACGGCTTTTCTGGCCTACCTGGTGCCGCGAACGGGCTCCTATCTCTCTGGTTTGGCCGGTGTTGCATTGGGAGAGCCGCTGGCTTATCTGGTCGCTCCGCCTTTGGAAGCCACCTGTGGCATTGACGCTGCATTGAAAGCTGCGGGTGTCCAATTGATGAGCTATGTGCCGCCACCTTCGGAAACCAACTACTCCTCGGCGTTGATGTCTGGCAGCCAGGCGGCTTGTCAGGAGGCCTGCCAGGCTTTCCGTGCGGCAGTGTTGAATATCGCATGCTGCCCGATCCAGTACGCGTAACGGGAAAATATCATGATCAATGCGTTGGGATTGCTCGAAGTTACCGGGTTGGTGGCCGGGATTGATGCCGTTGATGCCATGTTGAAATCTGCGTCGGTCAGGCTATTGAATCATCAGATTATGACGCCGGGCATGGTCACACTGGTGGTTGAAGGGGACCTGGCCGCTTGCCGTGCCGCGTTGGATGCCGGAGCGGCAGCGGCCAGCCGCACTGGCAAGGTGATTAGCCACCAAATAATAGGCCGCCCGGATAAGGATACGGAATGGTTGGTGATGCATCTGCAAGGCCGTAGTCTAAGCCGCCCTGAGCCTGGGCAACTGCTGGTGATGATCCAAGGTGCACCGCGGGGGTGACGGCAGGGGAAGTGGCAGCCCAGCTTGATTACCCGTTGGAGCAAGCCCGTTTAGCGTTGGAAAAACTTTATCTTGCTGGCCGGTTACGAAAACGCAGCAGCCGTTATCGGCTAAAAGCCTAAGCCGGTGCCGGCCCTCATCACCGACGTCTGAGCCGTTTGCCCCAGCGCCTTATGGCGATCACTCCTCGGCAAATAGCTGCCATAACGCCTCAACGGATTTCGCCATCTGGGTCACTGGCCGGTAGAGCCGTATTTCTATCGGTAAGCAAAGGTCGTCGTGGCTGCCGGCCGCAGCAGCGATTTTCCCGCTTTCAACGTCGGGTTCAGCCAGCGTTTGTGGCAACCAGGCGACGCCATCACCGGCTTTGACCATCGCCAGTAACGTGGCGGCCAGATCGGAGGTGAACGCTAACGCCATACCCTTTTTGGCGCGGTTAATGGCCACATTGTTTGAAAGGATCCTGCCCAGACCGGAGTCATTGCTGAATGACAGGTAAGGGAACGCCTGTTTCTGCCCCACTTGCCACATCGGTGCCGATGAATCTGGCTGCACCTTGCTGTAGGGAACCAACCTATCTTCCCCTAAACGCACGCTGAGGAATTTTTCTGGGTCGAGAGCCATCTGCATATGCGGGTGGTAATGGCACAGCAGAAATTGGGCCTCTCCCTGGATTAACATCCTTTCGCAGGCTCTCAGCGTATCGGAGAGCAGGCGAAAAGAGCCCAGCCGGGTAATATTTTTATTACTCCTCAACAGTGCCGGAAAGAAAGAGAACGATAAGGCGTGGGTCGCGGCAAACACTACGTCAGGCTGGTATTGCCCGCCAGCATCCAGAGTTTCCCCCTGATGGCGTAGAGCGCCCTGATAAGCTCAGGAGCCTGTTTGCAGAAAACCTCACCGGCCTTGGTCAGATGAACGCCTCTTCTGTTTCGTTCAAACAGCGCGGTACCTACCCATTGTTCGAGCGACTGGATCCGGCGGCTAAAGGCGGGTTGAGTGACGTAGCGTGCTGCCGCTGCCCTGGAAAAATTAAGTGTCTCAGCCAGGGCAACGCAGTCCTCAAGCCAGGAAAGCTCCAGGTGATGCCGATTATGCATTACAGACATCCTTATTACGCATTGGATGCCCGGATTTTAAGCGCATAACATCGCTATCACAAGCCTCTTAGCGGTAAGGCCATGCAAAACTGGCATAAATGCCAAATGGGTTAAAACGACAGATTTATCCTGGCAACTGACATCTCTGGAGAGAAAATGCGTATCACAGACGTGGTTGAAATTACCAAGCCGATAGCCTCACCGATCAGAAATGCCTATATCGATTTCAGTAAAATGACCACCAGCCTGGTGGCGGTGGTGACCGATGTGGTGGTGGATGGCCGCCGAGTGGTGGGTTATGGCTTCAACTCCAATGGGCGTTACGGGCAGGGCGGGCTGATCCGTGAGCGCTTCCGCGACCGTATCCTGCAGGCAGAACCAGAGAGTTTGCTCAATGAGCAGGGCGATAACTTCGATCCCCAACGGGTCTGGCAGGCGATGATGATGAATGAAAAGCCTGGTGGCCATGGTGAGCGTTCTGTGGCCGTCGGCACGCTGGATATGGCTATCTGGGATGCGACCGCCAAAATTGCCGGTAAGCCGTTATTCCGCATGCTGGCGGAGATGAAAGGCGTTAAAGCCAACCCGAACGTTTTCGTCTATGCGGCCGGGGGATACTACTACCCGGGTAAGGAGCTCACCGCTCTGCGCCAGGAGATGCGGAGTTATCTGGATCGCGGCTACAACGTGGTGAAAATGAAAATTGGCGGTGCGTCTCTGGCGGAGGATCGCCGCAGAATTGAGGCGGTGTTGGATGAAATAGGCCATGAGGCGCAGCTGGCGGTAGATGCCAATGGGCGTTTTGATTTGGAAACCGCGATTGCCTACGCAAAAATGCTGCGTGAATACCCGCTATTCTGGTACGAAGAAGTGGGTGATCCTCTGGATTACGCTTTGCAGGCCGCGCTAACGGAATTCTATCCGGGGCCGATGGCGACCGGGGAAAACCTGTTTTCGCACCAGGATGCGCGCAATCTGTTGCGTTATGGCGGCATGCGCCCCGATCGCGATTATCTGCAGTTTGACTGCGCACTGTCTTACGGGCTGGTGGAGTATCTGCGCACGCTGGACGTGCTGGAACAGTTTGGCTGGTCCCCGGCACGTTGCATCCCGCACGGTGGCCACCAGATGTCATTAAATATTGCCGCCGGGCTCGGGCTTGGGGGCAATGAAAGCTACCCGGATCTGTTCCAGCCTTATGGCGGATTCCCGGATTCAGTCAAGGTTGAAGATGGCCATATCATCATGCCCGAGCTGCCAGGCATTGGCTTCGAAGGCAAGTCCTGTCTGATAAAAGTGATGCGTGAGTTGGCCGAATAAGCCGTACCGGGAACCCTAAAGCTGCCTCCCCGGAGGTGGTCTTTCAGGGCATCGGCCAGGCCTCAACGGCATTTGCCGACGTATTTTCCATACCAGTGCATATCGATCGTTATGGCTCCAGCCTGCACGTGAGTACCGACCATACGGCCTTTTAGATCAAAAGCGGTGGCGGTGTGCAGGCCGCTGAGTTTGCCTTTTGATGTCCCCTCTTCATTAACGCATTGGAGCCCAATTTCCAGTGCGTCACCTTGGTTCTGCCAGGAGGTGATCTTGCATCCTGAATCTTCGAAGTTAGACCCCATGGAGGCACGCAAATCTTTGGCTTCTTCGGCTGACACACACTCATCTTCGTCGTCTTCCGGTGAGTCTGGCAGGGCCTGGCCGTTTATTTTCACGGTTCCACCGTTGCGCCATAAGCCCGGCTTGATCGACAGCGTTTCCGATGCCAGTGCAATGTTATTCAGACTAAAGCAGAGCGCGGCAGCCACTATCAGCATTCCTTTCATTGTTAGCTCCATTTACAGCTACGGATAACAGGTTAGGGGATATCTTAAGGGACGTTTCTGGCCTATGAGAAGCGCTAAACCATAGGTTTTATATGGGATACTTTCGATTTTGTGACCAGGGCGGTGATCCCTTGCCTGAGCGAACATTTTACCCTGCTGATTTTCCATTGCACTTCACACAGTCAGGCTTATTTTTTTGCAACGGTGGCTTAGGGCAAAGCATTCGTTAAACCCGGTCCGTAGCAATTCCAACATGCAGTAACGAAGGTGCCAGTTTTTTATTTTTATAGCTCTTGCTACCCCCGGAGTTTATATGTACTATCGCTGCGTTTTTTCCACTCATTCACTTGGCAAAGGAGGTACATCATGAATTATCAAACACTGTTTACCCTTTGCAGGTCGTATTCTCCAGCATAACTCCCTGTCTCCAAAGTTATTGCTCTATACCCTTCATTTTTCAAGCTGCCTTTTTGTTGGCTACGCTTGCGCAACCCAGTCACATAGTGGTCTATGTTCCAGGGATTTGCTCGCTTGCCGCCCCAATCCATCTTGAAAGATTTTGGACATAGCTCCGGCCTGCCACATCCATATAAGATAAATTAATCATCAGGATTGGTTATGGGCAATACTCTTGTCTCCGTTTCGCCGCGAGTTTCATTGATCGCGTCGGAACAAACCTGGATTGAAGGAAATGCAATCCAGCAACTTGAAATTACTGCCAGGCTACCGGATATGGTCAGCGTTGTCGGGATGCCAGATTTGCATCCGGGCCGCGGTTATCCAGTGGGTGCCGCTTTCTTTTCACAACATCGTTTTTACCCGGCGTTAATCGGTAATGATATCGGTTGCGGCATGTCGCTATGGCAAACAGATTTAGCCACGATGAAGCAATCGCTGGATAAATTGGAAAAAAATCTGGGAAATATCGATAACCCGCTGGAAAGCGACGCGTTAGGGGATATTCCTGCTTCGCTTGCACCTTATGCGCACAGCTTGGGGACCCTTGGCGGTGGTAATCATTTTGCCGAACTTTTACAGATCGATGAAATATACCAACCGGATGTCACCTTCGATAAAAAACGCCTGATGCTGCTGGTACATAGCGGCTCACGCGGTTTAGGCCAAAGCATACTGGAACGGCATGTCAGGGCTTATGGGCATCATGGCCTGCTGGAAAATAGCGAGGCGGCTAATGACTATTTGCAACAGCATCAACAGGCGCTGGATTTCGCCGCCTTCAACCGACAGTTAATTGCCGGGCGGATACTGAAACGCCTGCGTACCTCTGGCGATTGCCTACTGGATATTCATCATAACCTGTTGGCCCCGGCCACGATTGAGGGTATCCACGGCTGGCTGCATCGTAAAGGGGCTACGCCAGCGGATGAAGGGCGAGTGGTGATCCCGGGTTCGCGTGGTGATTACAGCTATATCGTTCAGCCGTTGCCCAATGCCAGCAGCCTGTTTTCATTGGCTCATGGTGCCGGGCGCAAATGGATGCGCTCCGAGTGTAAAGATCGCTTATCAGCGCGTTTCACCACCGAGCAACTGGCCAGAACCCGTTTCGGCAGCCGGGTCATTTGCCGCGATCGGCAACTGATCTACCAGGAAGCACCAGAAGCTTACAAACCTATCGATAGCGTGGTAGGGGCGCTGCGGCAGGCTGGGTTAGTCGCTGTGCTGGCGCGTATGAAGCCGGTACTGACGTATAAAACTCGTGGAGGGCGGGAATGATCTTATTACAGATTTCTGCCGCACAGGGCCCCGATGAATGCTGCCTGGCGGTGAGCCTGGCACTGCGGCAGTTGCATAAAGAAGCTCAGGCTGTGCAGGTGGAGTTACAGGAAGTTGAACGCGAATGTGGCCGCCAGGCGGGAACGTTACGTTCGGTGTTACTGACGCTGGACGGGGAAGCCGCAGACGCATTGGCCGAGCGCTGGTGCGGGACGTTGCAATGGATTTGCGAAAGCCCGTGGCGCAAAGGGCGAACCAGGAAAAACTGGTTTATTGGTGTCGCCCGCTGCTGTGCGGCGGCGTTGCCAAAGGAGAGTGAAATCCGCTTTGAAACCTTGAAGTCTTCAGGCCCTGGCGGGCAACACATTAATAAAACCGAGTCGGCTATCCGTGCCACGCATCTTGCCAGCGGTATTAGCGTCAAGGTGCAGACGGAGCGTAGCCAGCATGCAAACAGGCGTTTGGCCTGTTTACTGATCGCACAGCGGCTGGAGCAACTCGAACAACAGCAGTTGGATGAACAACGCGCTCAGCGGCGGATGTTTCATCACCAAATCGTGAGGGGATCGCCAGTTCGTATATTCAAAGGTGAGGGCTTTACGCCACGCCAATAGTTTGAGCGTAACGGACAGGTAATGATAAGCCGCCTATCGGTCTGATGGAATAGGCCGATAGGCTGAAACAATAAGAAGAATAAAAATGGAAACGCAAAGAAAATATGGTCGAACGTACCATTATCCTTTTTCACCGGGAACAACCAGTGACGATCGGATCAATAAACACTATTGGCAAAATATTAAATTAATTAACTCATTAATCCATACAGAAAAGCTCGACGGCGAAAATAACTGCCTGAACCGCTACGGTGTATTTGCCCGCTCCCATGCGGCACCGACGGTTTCTGCCTGGACGCGTCAGATTCGCCAGCGGTGGCAGCTGATTAAAAATGACCTGGGCGATATTGAACTGTTTGGTGAGAACCTGTATGCCACGCATTCTATTGAGTATCGCGGTCTGAGCCAGGACTTTTATCTGTTCGCCGTGCGTTGTAAAGATAAGTGGCTGAGCTGGGAAGAGGTAAAGTTTTACGCCGCGCTATTTGATTTCGCCTGTGTGCCAGAGGTGGAACTGGACGACCAACGCCAGACCGAGGCAGAGTATCGGCAGGCCATCATCAGCCTGGCTGGTGGGGCAGGTTGTTTTGCGCCGCATGATGTTCATACCGGTTTGCCTTGTACCATGGAGGGGGTGGTGACCCGCAATGCGGCAGAGTTCCCCGTTGCCGGTTTTGCCCAAAACGTCTTTAAGTACGTGCGTAAAAACCATGTGAAGACGGACCGACATTGGACGATAAGCTGGCAACGGGCACGTATGGCGCATGAGTATCATCAGGAGAAGAGCCATGTGGTACCTGAGTGAAGATAAAACCTGGAGCAACCTGGCGGAGAAATTCCGCTGGGTGGCCGATATGCACCAGGTGCCGCAAGACCCCCGGCACCATGCGGAAGGAGATGTCGCAGTCCATACCCAGCGAGTACTGGCAGCGCTCACCGGGGCAGCAGAGTTTATAGCGTTGCCCGCGCAACAGCAGGAAATACTGTGGGCAGCCGCCTTGTTACATGATGTGGAAAAACGCAGCACCACGCGTATCGAGGCCGACGGTTCGGTGACGTGTCCCCATCATGCCAAACGCGGTGAACTGACCACCCGCTCGATTTTGTATCGCGATATCGTCACACCGTTCCAGGTGCGCGAACAGATTGCGGCCTTGGTGCGGTTTCATGGCTTACCACTGTGGATCATGGGGCGTCCTTCACCAGAGCGGGCACTGCTATTGGCGGCATTGCGGCTGGATACCCGGTTGCTGGCGATGTTGGCACGGGCAGATGTTCTGGGGCGGGATTGTGAGGATCAGACCCGCTTACTGGAAAATATCGAGCTGTTTGAGCTGTTTTGCCAGGAGCAACAATGCTGGGGCCAGGCACGTGCTTTTGGCAGTGATCTCCAACGTTATCATTATCTGACGCATCCGCAGGCTAGCGTTGATTTTGTTCCTTACGAGCAATTCCAAAGCGAGGTTGTTCTGCTTTGTGCATTACCTGGCATGGGCAAGGACCGATATATTGCGCAGCATGCCGCAGGGATAGAGACCATCAGCCTGGACAATATCCGCCGCCAGCATCGGTTGTCACCGACTGACAAACAGGCGACCGGCTGGGTGGTGCAGCAGGCCAAATTGCAGGCTAAAGTGCTGTTACGCCGGGGGGCGCCTTTTGTCTGGAACGCCACCAATATTACCCGCCAACTGCGTAGTCAATTGGTCGAGCTGTTTACCGCCTACCAGGCAAAGGTGAAAATTGTTTATCTGGAGGTGCCCTATGCACAGTGGCTGCGGCAAAACGCCGGGCGGGAACACAGTGTGCCTATCCGTGCCATGGAACATTTGCTGAGTAAATTGGAAATCCCGCAGGCTGATGAGGCCCACGAAGTGGAGTTAGTGGTTCAGGATGCTTAGCCTGACGCTGCGGCATCAAGCGGGTCGGTTAATTCGATATCACCGTTATCAACTGCGGTGACTCAAACATCGCTTTGGGCGAAATAACCGACTCGTTCCACGGGATCAGCGTCCCGTAGCGCTCACGTAATTTTTGTTTTACCGCAGGCGCATTAAGATGAAACTCACTGACTTTTTGCAGTTTGCCGATTTGTATTCCTAACGCGCGATCGTAAATCTTCCATACCAGCTCCGAACAGTACAGATTTTCATCCGACCAGGAAAACAGGGGATCGTAAGGTTTCCCCGCAAACAGTTGAGCCTGCTTGCGGATCTTCAGCTGTGCTGCCGGCGTCAGTATTTGCCCAGAGTTTTTCAGGCGTTTGACGACAAAATGCTTTTTCTCCCCTCGGTCGATCCAGGCCGATAGCGGTGTGTATTTTACCGTTGCGGCAGCTTCGAAGACGTAGGGTTTACCTTCACGCAGAGCAATGATCCCCATATGACTGTAGCGCGAGCCGGTAGCCTGCTGTACGGCCAGGCTCTGTGCCGAGCGGGATGTCTGGAAAATGATGTCGCCGTCCCGCACGGTAGGTAGATCCCGTGCCTGGGTGACCAGCACGGTCATAAGGCAACCTATCAGAAACAAGATAACGCCCAGGCGTTTGCTAAATACCACGATTCAATCCCTCGAAATCAGAATGGCAGTAGTCTAGAGGCCGAGTGTGAAGTGTGGGTGAAGTTGGGGGAATATCGGCATCAAAAAAATCCACGCAAGTGCGTGGATTTTATGTGTTCAAGCCATCGCCATGAGATCTCCGAGAGAGCTCATATGACGAGTAAACCGTTTAGACATTGAAATGTTATTTAACATTTATTTAATTGATATTATGTGATTTTGTTTTCAGTTGTTATTTTTATACTCACATCTGTACTCACTTCGGTTGATGCTGTTAACTGAGGTCAATTATCACAGCGCCAACCAACTCTTGTTCATCCTGCTAGGATGGTATTACTTCTTTTATTTATCAACGTATTGCTCTGGCCGGGCTATCAAATACTTGATGAGTGCCAAGTGTTGTTGTAAGCATATCTTCAGGACAATATCTTATCTGACAGATAGATTTTTGCTAGACGCGGACATTTCTAACACCATTGATACCTCAATCAAATGGAGAAAAGGTCAGATTTCATTTAATGATCAGCAGGCATAGATTTCTGAGGACGTTAGTCAAAAAAGGGAGACGCAATGCCAGAGATTAATTCACACGATTCTGCACAGACTTTACCTCAGGATCGGGAAACGCTGTACCACTTGGTCTGGCGTGAGCCTGCGGAGCGTATAACTGCGCTGTATGGCATTAGTACTGAGTTATTGGCGAAGCGATGCAGCGAAATGTGTATACCCAGGCCGCTTGCTGGTTACTGGAAAGCGCTGGCTAAAGGGAGCGCGCCTGCAATCCCGGCACTGCCTGCCCTGAAACACGGAAGGGCGGTAAAGGTACTTGAGAAGCACAACCCATCAGTGCAACCTTCCGCCATTGTTGTATCAAAATCAGTGTCTTCAATAACCCGAAAACAAGCTCCTGTTACAAGTAATGGCTATGGACTGATAAATGATCTCAAAAGGTATTTGCCAGCCTCATCGGTTACAGAAGATGGTTATTTCAAGCCTACGAAAAAGAAATTACTGGATCTCAATGTTTCAGATACGGGATTTGATAGTGCAATAGAGTTCCTGAGTCGCTTCTTTGATGCACTGGGAAAAAAGGGGTACCGTGTTACGCTGGATGCGCCGGGAGAAACGCTGCATCGTGCGGATATTGATATTAAGGAAGATCCGAAAGGGGAGGGTATCGCTGGGGCAATTTATGGCGGCCTTATACGCCAAGTATTATTTGTTTTGGGGATATGTATTTTGCGTTTAATCTTGCTGAAATGACGGAGTATGTTCCAGCGAAAAAAGTCAAAAATCGCTATGTACATGACGAACAGATGGGACGGTGGATACGGGGAAGAAATAGTGAGCTTTTTCTTCACGTATCGAAACATACGTTGCCTACCGGGCGATTTCTGTTGCAGCTTTACTCACCTTATTCTTCCGCAAAATGGTTACTTCAGTTCCGGCAGACAAAGCAGTGTGGATTAATTAGTCAGATCCCTAAGATGATTTCGGCGATGCAGGAGGCTGTTCCGCTAATTTCAACGCAACTAGAAAAGGCCAGAATCGAAGCCGAGGAATGGCGTATTCAGTGTGAGCGGGAACAAGCTATATATCAGGAGAATAAGCGGATAGAGCGGGAAGGGGAAGCGCTCAGTGCCAGTCGTACCGAGCTGAAATCCATTATTGCTCAGTGGGCGGAAGACAAACGGCTGGAACAGTTTTTTCATGAAGCAGAGTTAGACGCAGCAATGCTTGATGAGCAGCAGAAGATACAGGTCATTGAACGCCTGCAACTTGCCCGTCAGTTCCTATCTGAGGATACGGCGGTTGAGCGGTTGTTGAAGTGGAAAACGCCGGAAGAGCGGTTAAACAAAGGATGAGCCTATTTCCTCGTCACTTTGGTAAATTTCTCTTTTCTTTCTGATTCAATATAGTGAGAGGACAATTTTCAGCTAGATGCTTTCTGTCTGTGGAGAAGGTGGGAGACAGGTATGTGTGTTTTTATGGCTTGTTATTTTGAGCTCAACCAGTACTGATAGTTAATTCAGTGTCAATAATCGACTTTCATGGAGTTGGAGCTGCATCCGCAGCAATTAAGTGGTAATTATCTTGTAAGCGAACGGCGAGCTTGCGTTGTGTGATCTGGATAATGCTCTAGCTAGTACCCATCATGGTTAGGAAGTTCATGTACCCATCTGCGTACCCAGAGCGATTTTATACGGATTAACCCGCATGTTTTGCTTTTTTCCAGCCACTGACCCAGTAAAAATGTCTCTTTGGTTTCTTGCAACCTTTTGAAATAAATGCTTATGAAGGATATTGCTTTGCTGAACACTTGTAGAGCGGGGTGACTGGCAGACTAACATCAAACTGACCTGTGAGCGTGGAACTCGCATCCTGAGCGAAAAAGAGCTGAGCAAGTTTCTGCATTGGCTTCCTGGTTCAGCTTTTATACTGACCATCAAGAATGTGCTTCGCTTAACTTTATGGACAGGCTATCGCACTGGTGAAGTATTGGGACGATGTTGATCTTGATAAGGGCACCATTCACCTCAGGGAGACTAAGACCGGTATAGAACGTTACGTTCAGCTTTCGATGATCGTTTTTGATGCGATCGGTGGGTGACTTTGGAATGCGTGAAGGTGCGATAATCTGACATTCAATGTTCATGGATGTCAGTAAATTATAAAGCCCATAACCGCATGGCCCGGCTTCGTAACAGGCCATGATATCGCCGTGAGTATCGAGCATTTTTTTGAAAAATCGCTACACGGCCTGAGGTTGGTTGTTGATGGTGCCGTAGTAACGTACTTCGCCCAGACGTTCAGGGCTGGCAATGGCAACCGCTAATGTTTCTTTGTGCACATCCAACCCAATATAAACTGTCGTATTCATTGCTGGCATATAACCTCCTGCAAAATATCCTACGATGCCAAAGTGAGTAGTATAGAAGGTCATATCATCTGGCTCTTTGCTGGGTCGTTGCGTGCCGGGCAGCGAATGGCATCCATCCTGAGCCTGCTGGAAACGGCCAAACTCAACGGTCACGACCCGTATATCTGGTTGCGTGATGTGCTGACCCGCTTGCCGGCCTGGCCCAACAATCGGCTCAACGAGCTGCTATCTTATGCCGAAAACCGCTTCAGTAAATTACCCCGTCAGCTTATTACATTATTTTAATCGAGCAACGCGAGTTCACCGTTCGCTTACACAACAAGAAGATGAGCAGATTATTGATCGCCAAATTTTTAGACCAAGATAAAAGAGATGTCATTTAATTTTTATGAGTGTGAGAGTAGGTAATTGCATATTAAGTGGCCTATATCCGACAGCCACTTAATCTGAAATATAAACAACGGTAAGTAATTAAAATCTATATTTATTAAGAAGATCTTTATGACGTTCGACTTCTTTTGAATACCATTTGAGACTCCATGACCAGCTATCCTCTCTGGGTTTACAATCCGTGCAGTTATCACAATTTGATTGTTTGAAACTATCACCGAAATCATAGCTGCCAGTACTATCATATAATTGACTTAATAAATTTCCGGTTCCTTGTGTATGTCTGTGTTTTAAGCAGATCAAAAGATGCATACCACCTAGAGAATGCATTCTTAATGATTGGGCAAATATTCCTCCGGGGCGATAATGAACGAATAAATACTCACAATTTTTCATTATATTTGTGGGGTCATAATTAGCAAATCCAATTTTAAGGAATTCATGATGTTCTCCTTGTGGGTCATCAGGATCCATTCCTAGATTTTTGGCCATACTCAAGAAGTATTCTTTTTGCTCTTCAGTTGTAAGATCATAAAAATCTTTTTGACTGTCAAGACTGATAACATGATTCTCTATTTCTGTTAGGGCTTCCTCAAAATCAGGAAAAGTTGAAAGAATCATCTTCCGATGGGGTTGGGTTGCTTTAGGGTTTTGTTTTAGTAAGGTGGCAGTAAGGAAGTATAATTTTTCAATTTTTTTAATATCTTTTGATAATACACAATATGTCATTACTAATAATGACATTCTTTCATACCAATCATCTAGAAAATCAATTGTTTCCTTCGAGCCTCGTGCTTCATGGATTCCTTTGAATATTAAAACCGACGCATAGATATCAACAAAAAAATCTGCAAGTATGTGATATTGCTCGTTTCTTGTCATCCTATTACATAACTCAATAATCTTTTGTAGGGATAAGCAGCAATCTCTATACATTATTTGAGTTTGATCATTGAAAATATAACGCTCTAAAGATTTTTCTTCAAAGTGATTGACGGAATGATGGGTCGCATGAAGCTGATCCAACTGAGCCTTAAATTTTGCTTTCCGTGATTTACCAAAAGCAATTAATCTGTGAGTCCGGCTTTTTTGCTCTCTGGCTAATAATATTAAACGTTGGCAAATATAAAAATTTTCTCTGTAAATTTCTCTTTTAATATTAGTATAAGGAGAGATTTGGAATGCTTGTAAGTAATATAAAACTGCTATAAATCTATCTTTTGCAGGAACTATTGGTGAATGGCTTATTTCGTTAGAGCGTTCAAAAACAGCATCATATTTTCTTTCAGATAAAAGATTATCCAACTGCTGATGATACGCTTTATATAATGCTTCACCTATATCTTCAATTTTCTTATCGAGAGTTGAAGGGCTAATGATTGGATATCTGACAACAGAATCTTTAAGCCCCTTAATGTTCAAGTAATCCCAACAATCTATGGCAGCGTCTAATATTTTATTTGCTGATGCTATGTCTTTTCTGACCAGTGTATTTTCAATTGGGATATGAACTTGAACTGTATCATTTTGATTAGGTTTTGATGCCTTTTCTCTTAATGTTTCATTGTTTGTTATTGGGAGCCAAAATATTTTCTCTGATGTGATCTCTACCACAACTAAAATAACAGGTACTTTAAATTCAAAGTAATATCTCAAACGCTCTGTTTTGAGAGTAAATGATAATAAGCTATTGTCATGAATAAAGGTTGAGTTCTCTTCACCCTTAATCTGAACTTTGAAAACACTCTCTTTCCCAAGAGCTTTGCCACTACCATCTTTGAGTTCAATTTCTCCATCAATACCAAAATCATTTTGATCCTCTTGACTTCGGAAAATCCAATGGCTTGGTAAGTTGTATTCAAAAATACGCCCGGCTTCAGTTCCAATCTCTCCTGCGTTCATCAGGCCCCTCAATCTTGTTTTTTTCTTGTGGTCTTATAATACCATGCTCATACAATAAAACAGTATCTCACCTGTAGCCATTGCTCTTACCTCCACTAAGACAATGCGGATGGTAGCAATATCAATCCAGTGTTAGGCTCATGCTTCTGTTGGGCACACCACTGCTAAAAAGCTGGGTCTAATAGTAGATCACTTAAAGGGAACTCAGCCCGGATTGTGCGATCTGGTCAATCGCCAAATATCCCAAACCACCAACCGGACTGAGCGATGCCGATCATAGCACCAATATCCCGTGACGAACGACGTCTGTTGCAAAAAGCTATCCATAAAACGCGTGACAAGAACTATGCCCGTAGGTTGACCGCTATGCTGATGCTACACCGGGGTGACCGTGTCAGTGACATAGCCAGAACGCTCTGCTGCGCCCGTTCGTCAGTAGGTCGCTGGATTAACTGGTTTACGCTGTCGGGTGTCGAAGGTCTGAAGTCTTTGCCTGCCGGGTGCTCCCGACGCTGGCCTTTTGAACACATCTGCACATTGTTACGCGAACTGATAAAGCACTCTCCCGGCGATTTTGGGTATCAGCGTTCACGATGGAGTACCGAACTGTTGGCGATAAAAATCAAAGACATAACAGGATGTTCGTTACATGCCGGAACTGTACGTCGCTGGTTGCCGTTAGCCGGACTGGTCTGGCGCAGAGCCGCACCAACCCTACATATCCGTGACCCACACAAGGATGAAAAGATGGCTGTAATCCATAACGCGCTGGCTGAATGTAGTGCAGAACATCCGGTCTTTTATGAGGATGAAGTGGATATCCATCTCAACCCAAAAATTGGCGCAGACTGGCAACTTCGCGGACAGCAAAAGCGAGTGGTCACACCGGGCCAGAATGAAAAATATTATCTTGCCGGAGCCTTACACAGCGGCACGGGAAAGGTCAGTTACGTTGGTGGCAACAGGAAAAGCTCGGGGCTGTTCATCAGCTTGCTAAAACACCTTAAAGCTACATATCGACGGGCAAAAACCATCACGCTCATCGTGGATAACTACATTATCCATAAAAGCCATGACACACAGCGCTGGCTGAAAGCGAATCCAAAGTTCAGGGTAATTTACCAGCCTGTTTACTCACCGTGGGTGAATCATGTTGAGCGGTTATGGCAGGCGCTTCATGACACAATAACCCGCAACCATCAATGCCGTTCAATGTGGCAGTTGCTGAAAAAGGTTCGTCATTTTATGGAAACCGCCAGCCCATTTCCGGGAGGACAACATGGGCTGGCAAAAGTGTAGCGGTATTAAGCGCAGCTATTTAGTACTGCATAAGTTGTTCTTACAAACACAATCAAAAGCGCATTATTTTTTATCTCTAATGTTTTTAAGCAGCATCATTAATTCACCCGATACACTGATATCTAGATAAGGTTCAGCAATAATTAATATTGAGGCAACTTTCTCTAATCCTGAATACTCACTGCCAAGACAGGCTCTTTCAATTTGAGCTGCTGAAATCCTTGGCGCGCTGAAAAAGAATTTCTGCTGCTGAGAAGCAAAAAACCATCGTTTTACAAGCAACGCTTCCAGTGCTACCGCCGTATAGTTCTTCACCAGTCTGGACACCTCTAATAATCGGCATGAATTTTTCCATAGCTGAGCTGGTGTTAACGAATTGCTTTGTAATGCCAGTAGTGCATATGCCGCCAGTTGGTAAATATTATTACCGGGCATTTCTCCATGCAAAACAGCAATGAGCCCCTTGAACTCCGTAGAAGGTTCAGCGATACGCTTAAGCGTATCGCTCCATGAATTTAAAAGCGAAGGCAACTCAGAACTTTCCGCAAAACTTGTTATACAGGCGGCAAGAACTACTTGGCTATTTAACACCCATGGTGCTTCATCATTCCAGTAATCCTCTGGAACTGGAGGTATCTCCCCAACCTGATAGATGTCAATATTATTTTGCTCCACGATTTTCTTGTAGGATATCCCTTCATGCACCCCGACAAGGGTCGGAATCAATTTATCAAATTTTTTTCTCTGAATAATGACTCCAGCGCCAGTATCCGACCATAAAATACCGAATTTAATGGCATCCTGCCTTTTGTTGCCATATGAGCACGTTTCTGAATCTCATCTCCTAGGGATAAATAATCCCAGGTTGCTGCCAGCAATCCCCACGAACCACTAATATCAATGAGTCGGTGTTCAACAATTTTTTCATGGGGTTCCTGATTGCTGCACATTCCTGGCAGGGGCACTACTAAGTCATGTTCAGAATATCCTATCGTTTCAAAATGAACCCATGCGATACAGTGCCTAACCGTGGCATGTAAATGGTGGGCTCGAATATCATCCTTGGTTTCAATTGACGGTAGACATTCCAACACGCCAGCAAAGAGAAGCAGGCATTCTTTTTTCTTATCTGACCGCCATAAGGAAACAGCAGCATCCGCCATCAAACCAACTCTTATTTTTATTTGGATCTTTGATTGCCCGGTAATTTCCGCACCTTTTTGGAAAAAAATGGCCGACTCTGACCAGTCGTTCAATTTAGCTAAAGCAATGCCCATATACCGGCAGGCAAAGACATAATCTACATTACCCAAACCAGGCAAGAGCAAGGCTTTCTGGAAAAAATGTATCGCATCTGAATAACGTTTTGCGTGAAACAGTACCTTGGCGCGCTGGTTGCTCAAAGTAGCATCATCTCTAAATTCCTTATCCGCTTCGTCCAGTACAGATAAAGCCTCATCGACTGAATGCTCATATTCATCATAAATAGCTGAAATATTGGACAAGCAAGCTTTATAGAGTCTTCTCGCCCCCCACTTGCGGGCTTTCGTTTCTGTAAGTCGAAGTATATGCAGCGCTTTCTGAATATCCAGGGAGCTGCCTTTTTCTTCATTCCAGCATGACCGGTTAATTAAAACGTTCGAAAAATCAGTATCAATGTTACAAACAGCAAGCAGTCTGTTTCTTTTATTCTCTTCAAGGAGGTCAAGTGAAGTTACAAGCTCAAGGAGATCATCCAGTCCATTGACTCTAATTGCCTGATGAGAAAACAGAAGCGTCACCGGATCGTTTGTATCAATAGAATATGCACCGGGATAAGGGGAAAAAGAAACGTTGTCTGCGACACCGCTGTCCAGGGCGTCCATCATAGAGCTCAGTAATCTGACCACCGTTAATGACGGAACATGTACCCTTATATTAGCTAATATGCTGCCATAGGCCATTAAGGTTGAGAGATGCTTCTGCTTTTCAAGCGTAATTGAAGCAACGATTCCTTCTATTCTAAGAATACTCGCCAATACCTTCGCTTCTTGTGACGAAGACACAATAAGTTTGAATTGAAGTAAACGAAGCAGCAGTTCAGTCATTGCTTCATCATCAATAATCGTTTGGCCCGGTTTCAAGGCTACCTCTATAAACCAGGACATTGAATCACGAAGGTAACTCAAATGCTTATCGCTCTCTGTAATAAGCTGGCTTGCCAGAGAAATAAGTATCGTTTTTTCTTTCGCCAAGAATGCGTGCAGGAATGCATTCGCTACATCGTACTGGTTGAGTTCTTTTTCATTAACAATACTGTGCGCAATTTTGATATGAACGGCGTTAATCTCGTCTTCAGGCAAAGTATCGTTGGCTGCTCCGGCCAGCAATGGGGATACTCGATAAAGGTCGCTACCTTCTTTTTCAATCCAGGGACCAACGAGCGTATCAAAAATCTCCCCAGGCAATCGAATGGGAGGCGGTGCTCCCGCAATAGCGATAACAATATTACGCCGGAAAGACCCTGAAACGAGACTGAGTCTGTAAGCTAAAACCCTGGCAGCATCAGAAGGGAACTCCCTGACAAGACGGCTGCGGGCTTCTTCTTTTATACGTTCTACATCCTCTGGTCGTAAGATGTCATCAATCGTTGCAGACCACCCTCGACCGCTTAACGTTCTGACCCTTGCATGCACTAGTTGCGGATGTCCCCGGGTGGAGTAATAAATCCCCCGCCCAGTTTGAGAAACTTTTTTCGGATCATGAAGCCCGTGTATTTTAATTAACGCCCCAATCTCCTGCTCGTCAAAATAGGGAATGGTTTGTTCGCTCTCCTTAGAAAGCCATAGCTTAGGGAACAACGGCATGGGGGGCGGCTTCTGACCTGTCACGACAACCCTGCCTTTATTTTGCACCGCAGTGAAAATCAGCGTGATAAGTTCACTCTCAAAGTCTGCAATGTCACTCAAATCCAGATCGTCCAGCACCAACTGGATTGGCAGGGCGGATGTATTGACTTCTATTGCTGCTCGGGAAAGCATTTCCCTTATCTGATCAGTGGACCGTCCTCGAAAACTCCCCCATCCCCAACGGCCACCCATTTTGTCAGAAAGCAAGGCCGCAAGGTTTGTTTTACCCGTTCCGCTGCTGCCGTGTAAAAAAAGCACTTGAGAAGACAAAAGCTGTCGCTCTAACTTTTCGACAAGGACAGTTCGACGCACGGCACCCTCCACAACCGGCAGTGGCCTCCCAATCGTAGGCACGCGCGCAAGCAGTCTTGATATTTCACTAACTTCTGCATTATCCATGAACTGCTGCAAGCCGCTGTTCCTTCGCAAGCCATCCAGCTCATTTTTAGGAACAGACTCCATGGTGGCCGACTCGAATGCATCCCAAAAACCTGTTTGAAAAAGTGGCTTTGAACCTTTTGTAGAAAGTAAATCTGCGACGTGTTTAAGGAGATGCGGTAGCACTTGACGTGAATAATGCGTATTAATACCGAGTTTTGAACCATGCAATTTGAGCTTATCTTCAATGACCAACTGCAAAGCATCTTTTTTCTTATTTCCCAAATCCCACTCAATTCTATTGATGAATTTGTGGCAGAGAATATCCACGGGCGCAGACTTCACGAATTCCATAAGCGCGGGGTTCAGCGGGAGCGTTAAAAGAAATGAACGCAATGGCTCAACCTGCTCAGTGTTTGGGCGGCACTTTTGCCAGTATTCAAGTCCTTTTTGATTTTTCCCAAAGGGGGCGCCTTTTTCATCGACAGCTGAGGCTGTCGTCAAAAATCGCAAGGTGACATCGTGATGGGGATTGTTCTGCTGCAAAGACCAGAAGTTGTTAAGCGTCTCGACAATTTCAGGCGAACGCAGTGTTAGATTGCCGGATAAGTCTTTGACCTGAGTACCAATAACGGACTGTCCTGAGCAGATATCAAAGTCTTCTGCGCATTCAAGGAACAAAATTTCGCTTTCATTGAGATTGATCCATGCAAGGACACTCTGATAAATCTGGTAAACGTATCCGCGAATACTGTCAGTAGCATCGCGCTTTGCATCGGTTTTATGGCTTGGAGTCGCAGTCATTTAGGCACCATCAATTATCCCTATGCCAAAAGTATACTCCAGCTGATTGTGCAATTCTTCTTGTTAGTCATCGACTTCTTCAGGCTGAAGCATAGCCATAAAGCTTCACCACCATCGACCCGGAATAATGAGGGTGTCCACCTGTGCGCATTGTTCGTAGCCCGTTTTGACTGTCGGGAACACTTTACGTTTCTTAATCGCCTGCTGGATAACGCTGTTCAGTGATTCTATAGCATTGGTCGTGTAGATGGCCTTGCGAATATCTGCTGGATAACCAAAGAACATATTGAGATTTTCCCAGTGTGTACGCCAGCTTTTGCTGATTTGAGGGTATTTTTCATCCCAGACGCCTGCAAACTTGTCCAACGCCATCAAGGCCGCTTCCTCTGTCGGGGCCTGGTACACCGTTTTCAAGGCGCTGGTGACTGCTTTATAGTCTTTCCACGACACGTACTTCAGGCTGTTACGTACCCTATGGATAATACACAGCTGGATGTGGGTTTACGGATAGACGCTGTTTATCGCGTCGGGGAAGCCCTTCAGGCCGTCTATGCAGGCAATCAGGATGTCTTGAAGGCCCCGATTTTTCAGCTCAGTCAGCACATTGAGCCAGAACTTCGCCCCTTCACTCTCGGCCAAGCTTAGATCTCATCTTGAGTATGTCTGGCGCTCATGCAACGGCGATATACGGCAACAGAGTGATCTCTTTAGGCTGACCTACACGCTTGAGAGCCTCAAGGCACTGGGTTGGCGTAACGAGTTGGTAACGTCTGCTGAGTGGGATTCAGGGGCGCTGAATGAAACGCCTGCTCTGTATGTGGTCAAGGCTGCGTTACAATCGGCTTTCACCAGTGAAGGGTGTCTATTACCCCACTTGAATTCAAAGTCGCTGGTGATACGCAGATTGTTGTTGATGCATTGACCGCTAATAGTCTAACCGTTGATTGCCTAGGGAATGTGGTGACACTGGTGCCTTAACCTTGACCATTTATCAATGAAGTTTCAAAAAATTTCAGTATTCAGTGATCTCCTTATGTAATATTGTCAGAGCTATTTCTATAGTGTTGTTGGGATACAAAGCATATTACACAGGAGATAATGTTATGTGGGAGTTAGCAGTAGAGTCGATGAGTTTTATTTTTGAGCGATTGAAAGATATGATTGATAATGGCGACTTGAGTTCACTTCAGGCTGTTTTTATTGTGTTCCTTGCTGCATCACTTATTTTTTTATTATACAAAATAAAAGAAGTTATTTCCTTTTTCAATGAAATAAGAAACAAAAATCTTAACTACTATCATTGGATGTTGGAGAATTATCGATTAATTAAGATTGACAAGAAAATCATCAAGACAGAGATGTCAAGGATTATCAGATATCGCATGTCTGGTATTCAAGATGTCGCGAGGCAGAGTATTATATTTAGATTAATATATAAAAATAAAGAACTAATCTCACCAGATTTCTTCAAAAAATTCAGAAACTTTTTAGTCATGAAGGATGGAGTCATTATTTTTAATAAAGGCCTAGGGTTCAGATTAGAATGCTTTATGTATGGGTTGTTTTCCGTGCAATACCTTTTAGTTGCTTTTTCATTTATGGCTTTATCCATTTATAAAGGTGATTCTCTATCTTTGTGGAAACATCTCATTCTGTACTCAATGAGTATAATACTTTTCATGTTCTTTGTTGCCTTTTGGAAAATGATCCCATCGCCAAAGGAATGTCGTTTATTATCAGAAATATTACAGAAGCAAAACATTCCCTCTTCATATTCTGATTAATGAGAGTTTAAATAATGGATTAATTAAGGTAGCTCAGTCCGAATAGAGAAATTGATTAATCGTTAGAGATTTCAAATTACTTACCGGACTGACTTAATTAGATTATGTTCACAATTATTCGGCTTTCATGGTTCAACATAGCTAGTTACTTCTTTGCTTGTAGTTGCACTTGACACGGAATTTCACTCGACGCCGATCTTACACCATCCAATATAGAGGTAATTATTGCCCTGCATTCGCCCACTAAATTCGATTGAACGTAGAGGGTATTATTGCCTTTCGGTGGCGTTTCTGGTGCCTTCTTTTCGGACAAGAACAACCAGAACAACACAACAATAATAATCGTGATGATAGCTGAGATAATTGCTTTCACTTTCATTGAGAGCATAGTGTGTCACCTTAATTAGCACTAGATGCGTTATGAAGTACACCGGTATAAAATGCAGCGCAGATCGCATGGTACAATATACGCGATGGATTATCCCAGCATTGAATGAAATACGCGCCTGGAACATCTCTCTTTAAATGATAATTTGGATGCACCAAAACAAAATTGATGGCTTTTACTGTGCTGGCAAGATCAATAAAATTTTCGCTTTCTTTACTGTCTATGATAATAACATTTAAATCCACGTAATGATCATAAAACTCATACTCTTCTGCGGAAGATATCTTTTTATATAAAACATTATCATCATTGAAACCGGGTAACTTAATTTCATCTATTGCTTCCGGGTTACAAGTAAATAAATTCACTTCAGGATCGTATTCTGGCATCTCTAGTAATAGAGGCACTGAAAAATCCATATAGCAAACATTACCTTCTACATAATAGGTTTTCATATGGCTGTGCTCAATATAAGTGGAAAAAGGAAAGAAATGGGATGCGGAAGGAATGCAAATAAACTAGCGGCCATCCTATGGACTGCCGCCTATATGTTATAAACCGAATACGTTAATATAAAACTGACCGTTATTGTCATCGGTCTTTTGAATGCGATAGGTGATGGGTATTGAATTAGCTTTCTCTGCATTGGCAAACTTTAAATCGGCAGCGCACTGGTACACATCAAGCTTACTTTGGTGCCCTATGGTTCTGACATTCTCCAACGAGATAGTCACACCATCCAGTTTGTAGTACGTTTTTGCCGCTTCTTTGGTGGCAATATTAACCACCAGGTTTTTAGCCTCATCACTGTTGCACTTTGGTGTGCCTGAATCACAGCCAGACAGAGCAATCACGGCAATGCATGAGAAAAGTAGTTTTAGTTTCATCGGAACGCTCACAGGAAGAATGTCGCTACACTGATCAGGGAAAGTAGGCAATCAAGACCGATAACCAGCAGTGCTAAAATTTTCCACAGTTTATTAGCGGTTGTTCTCATAACACAAACAAACATCAGACCACTCCAAATCAACATACCAACATCTATCCTTAATATTGTTCCTGTTGACTCAGAGAAATATTCCATTACTGAAAGCAGTACCGTTGGCAGAAACCACCATAGCCAGAACGTTACTGTTAATCCATAGTCGCCACTCAGTAACTTATTCCTTACCGTATTCAAATCATTACGACCCGCCTCTTCATTCTTTTTCTGGTTTTCTTTAAGTTTATTGATAAAAGACATTATCGATCCTTATCCAATGAAATGTTATCCTGCCTGATTTTTTCAATCAAATTAGCTGCTCGGTTATAACCAATCCTGAAATGATATTGAACGGCCGTGACATTATTTTTCAATTCACCACGTATAATCAGGTTAAGCGCTTGGTCATAAAGTGGGTCTATTGGTAACTCGTTATTTAATTCAGTTGGCATGATCCCTCTTATAAAGGATGACTTATATGTGTAATGAATTACAAACTGTCATTTCAAATTTTATTTATAAACGCCAGACAGTGAGTTCCCAGCATTCATGCCACAATAGCTATTGCATTCCTCTGTGGCTTTAACGTTAACGCGATTCTGGCCCCATGTCAGGGTGATCAAGCATTGCTCCTTATCTCGCCATTGCAGGGTTGTATGCTTCGGCGTGTCAGCAATAGCAGTGGCGATCCCTTCCACTTCACAAACGTGCATATCCACATTGGTATTGATCGAGAACTTTACCTGCTGGTTATTACCCGGTACTGCCGATAATCTGATTTCACCATCAGTTTTCTGGTAAATAAAGGTTTTACCTTCCATTTTGGCGGCCACCGCTACATTGCAAAACAAGCTGCCAGCCAGTAATGCGATATAAACATTTTTCATCGTTATTTCCTTGTCAGTTGATACGGATATTTTTAACGAACTTCCCCAGTGTTAGCGGCTTGTGTGTCTCCACATAAAAGTAAGCTACGTTGAAAGCCGATTTCTTATGGTTGCCTTTCCCCAGTGAAGGCCAATCACGGAAAGCCTCTATTTGGGCTTCTGTATAGGGTGTGGTTGAGAAGTCGAATAAGACCAGCAAGGCTTTACCCGGATACTTCATCAGCTTCTTCATTTCAGTACTGTTGACGGTGGCTGATACGGTGGATTTCGCTGCTGTGGGCTTACGTACTGCAAACTCAACCGCCACATCGTCAATCACAAAATCAATGTAACCATTTCCCGTTATCGTCCCCGGTAGCTTCCCTTGTACCTCGGGTGATACCGCATCAGCAAAGTACCCTAATAGGTAGCAACGTACCAAGGGGAGTAGTTCTCTTTCGTTGCATTCATTCAACCGCAGTGTTTTGACAAACTCCTGCCGGTACAGCGAGTGGAAGAGGTATTCAAAACTTTCTGTTACTGATGTGATGGTCGTCGCCATTGCTATCCCTTCTTGGCATGAATCGAGGGTGCCTTGTTGAGATAGCGGCTCGGCCACAACTGTTCTGGTGTCATGCCCAATACCCCGGCTATCAGGCGTTCTGCCTTGGGATAATGCTGGCTGAATGCATTATTAAGTGTGCGGGGAGCCAATCCCTGCTCGCGTGATAACTGCGACAGGCTCACTCCCCGCTTATGCAAGGCCGCCACAATGTCAGCCCGATGCCAATCTTCCAGCCTTCCCTTGGTGCACTTTTTTTGCGATGCTACGTGGTTATTCACACTATTCACTCCTCTGTATCAGTACAGACACATTAAATGCGAATAAAGTGAACTTATCAAGTTCCTTTTGTGGGTTATTTTGCAAATTCATTTAACGCATTGATATCTGGATTAAAGTTTATGAACGACAATTTGACGCAAGAAACCCATTTGGATGATGAGCAATGGCTTTCAGCACAAGCCTTTGTGGGGAAACCGGGTATGCCTGGAACCGCAAAAGGTTGTCGCTTACGTTTGGAGAAACTGGCGGCTATGCACCCTGACATCAAACGAAAGAGAACTGGACATAAGGGTTTTGAGTACCATATCCGTGCAGCGGGAATGTCGTTACAAAGTGAGCGTGTGGAACAACAACAGAAAACGCAACCAGCTTCACCCTATGGCAGTGATGAACAACTGAACCTCTGGGTGCAACTGTTCAAGACCATGAAGCCACAATCGCGTGACAGGTTGTTAAAGCAGGCATTGGAGCAGGTAGCCGATGATTTGATGTTAACCGGCAATGTAGAGCCTGAAGTGATGATGTTGGCCCGTCAGTTAATGATGCTTTCAGAGGAACAGCGCCAACAACTTTTAACCTCTATTTCACATGCCTAATCCGGTCTGAATAGTTAATTTAAACTTTTCCAAAATCATTATTTAATTAATAGTTTCTTTATGAAACTATTTGCTATGTAATGTATTATTTGATAAAATGTCATAACTGGAAAGTGGCTATATTCAGCCAACCAAATCAATAATGTTTAATTAATCCTTAACGGGAGGTAAAACTGCATTTCAAATTCGACTCATTGACTATTTTAACTTAAATGGAAACGTTATGAATATCATCCATCAGGAAGGCTATAGGCTTCCCGTTAATAAAAATTTGATTGAATTATTATTAAAAGAAATGGACAAAGCTCCGCCAATAAAGCAACAATTGAAAGCTGCATCATTTATTTTCAGAGACAACAGTTATAATGCGGAAACCGGTGGCTATCACCCCGTTGAAATTAGGCTAATCATAAAAGAAGGACAGTGGTATTTCGATTACATCACTGACTTTGCGTATATGGGACGGGTTTACCCTGAACTGGAAAAGGAAATTGATTTTAGCTGGGTACAACAATATGCATTTCATGCTGGATTAGGTGACCTTGGTTATAAAGCCGCTTGTGAACTATTCGAATTATGGCAAGCCAATTTTATCAATTATTACAATCTGGATGTCTATACCGTCCAAATCCTTTGGGAAATCTAAATTTCATTCGGGGAAATAACGTGAGTCAAAAACGTGGGATCAGTGCGTCCCAACAGGGCGACTTGGATTGTCTGTGCGGGGCGTACAGCTTGGTGAATATGATGGGCTACCTGTTTGATGGCAGGGTGAAGAGAAAGCCACTGATGCGCACCTTGTTGCGGGAGTACAGCTATGAATGGCCGTTAGAGGAATGGTTGACTCATGGCCTTGATGAACCCCGAATGGATTACTTGATTGAGCGGGTATTGCGGCAAGGGTACTGCTGATAAGCGATTTCCAGTGCCAGTACTGCTATCGAAGCGCGCTGTTGCATTTTATGAACATGAGATAAATAGCTGGATTTCTGAACGAGCGCGCACTCGCTAACGCAACTATAGCATAGCAACAATTAATTTTTCAATCGCACACATACATGTGGTTTGGGTAAGTATGCCCTGATCCATAAGGAGGCGTTTTTGTAAATAATAAGAATTTATATTTTTAGCTGTATACGACCAGGGATGGTTAAACTTACTGTTGTTCTCTATTACTCTTATCAATAAGGAAAGTTAAATGAATGAATTAATTAAAGAGTTCCCTGAGTTAGGATGGAAAATAAAATCATCATTAATAGCGTTTAAAAAAAGTGCGAGAAAATTATTCCTGGATTTATGGTAGACGAAGATATGGAAGCTGAAAAGAAAAGGCGGATAAGAGCTTTGATGGTGAAATATAGACTTGCATCTGATCTTAATTATTGCAAATTAGCATCAAAATTGTTTTTTTGCAATAATAATTCCCCTTGCAAAAGCCAAGCATGTGTTCAATGTTCAAGCACGGAACGATTAGAGAATATGTATCATTTTTCAAGGATGGTAAGATATGATGATGAATATTTAGTCATTACTATTGATATGAATTCGTTGGTTGATGACTTTTCTGATATAGCCCCTGGTATTTTTAGTAAGTGTTTGGATTTACTTAATGATGGAGGATTTGAGGGGGTTGTGTTCGGAACTTTAACAGTAGAGAATCATTTGTTTCCTGAAGCTGAACACTATACTACTCTCACGATTTCTGAACAGGGCTATTCTATGCCACAATTACGTCTGTTCATTCAGGCTGACCCGAAGTTAGTTCTGTGTATAGAACATTACTTTATGAAACATGACGGTATCTCTCTAGAGGAATATGGCCTTGATATAAAAAACGATATATTGAATGAATATAGATATGAAAGTCTGGAGGCTGCCACTAATTTTGTTTTTGACAAAACATGGTCTGAGTATCAATGCTATATAGGCTGTGATCGAACCGTTGCTAGAGAATATCAAAATGAAATAAATAATGATGCTCTTGCATGGTATTTATTGCGCCAAGATGAAATGAATACAAGTCAGGTTTTTCTATATAGTAAAGTAAAATCTGCTTGAGATACCACTTAAAATTGGTGTTTGGGGTGATATATGAAGATGCTTTGTTTTTTTGTCGCGATTACCGATGACGATGAAAAGCTATTTCTAACCTACCTATCATGAGCTGGATAAAAAATTTATGAAAGAAGAAATTAATCCTTATCTATTCCTTACGTTCGACCCGGGTTATATACGTCATGCATCGCCAAGGTTGGAGATATTAAGCCAAACAGCCCCTGTATTGGGGGGCAGCAGGCAGCAGAAAGGGAAAACCAGCGGCGTATTACCTTACTGCAAAAATTTGGGAAATTACGCCCAATATATCTTGTGCTTGCAAAAAAACTGAAAGGATGCCGCAACGAGACTCCCTGTGAAAGTGTGGCCTGTCCTCACTGCAAGCGCGAACGTGACCTTGCCCTATTGGAAACATGGCGAACCCCAATGGCAACTCCTCCGGGTTATATCGTTGTTATGCTGGTTTTCAACCAAAGGATCCCCATGTTACGCCCGTGGAGCAACATGCGACAGGCCAGTAAGCAAATCAACAAGTTTAAACCGCGTATCGGCAGGGCACTAAATCGGTTGAACTGTCCTGAGCCAGTAATGGGCACCTTCAGCTTATTGCACCATACGTTTCCATCTGGAGAGTATGAGACGTTCTGGCTTCCCGTGTTGTGCCTTCTGCTTCCCAATGATCAGGCGTTACTGCAAGGTCTGAAAAAGCATATGGAGCGTGGTGAGGGCCAGTATATCAGCCTTTCTGTGATCAATAGCCCGATGAGCAAGATCATGCTCAAAGATCCCATCAAGCAACTTAAGCGTGTTTTTGATCCTATGTGGCATCAGGTGACTTGTACTCTCAATGATGAGGGAAACTTCCTGAGCAAAACTACACCAGTACCATTGATGGGCAGTGAATTAGTAAGAAGCCTACTGATATTAGACAAGCTAGGGTCTGCAACAATCACGTTCAATTATGGCGGTCAGGTGAAATGACGTGCAGCACTGAGCTGGCGATTTGGTCGGCTCATTGCATCATGCTTGGTTGAGAAAGTGCGGTGAACCTATTGGTTTTCCATTTGGCGCATGCACTTTTGTAATTGAAAAAGTGCATAGCAGATGCTGATTTCGGAGGTAACTAATGCAATTTAAAAAGCTAACTGTACCAGAAAACACGTAACTGGCTGTTATATCAATGTTCTTGTAGATGCGTCCCAGAGTCAAGCTGAGGCCTTAAAACGGTGAGTTAACGCCATGAGCGCATCTTTGGTTATCAGCTATTGCTATTGACTACACACTATGGGGGGAGCGAGCAGCGAGCCACCATAGCCATTGGGCCAACTACCAGTTGGGAATTGAGAACGTGTCGAACGAGCGAAGCGAGTGAGTGGAGGCGTAAGCCTAATGGGGGACAATTTGCGACCGAAGGGGAGCAAATTAGGGGCGTGCCCCTCCAACCAGCCACCAACCCAAAGCTTCGAATCTTAAAGTTGTGTATGAGAAGAGCATGGGGTGGGGGATGGCGGTGGACACCGTGCGCCATAAGCGCACACGGTGAGGTTCCGCCGACCGTCCCCCGCACACCAGTGAGGGAGTGAGATGAAGATCCCAGAGTGGGTTTACAAGCGTATTATCGCCATTACCCAGGTAGTGGCTGGCGATGGCCGGAGAGCCATCACACAGCGATGTGTTCTGCGGCAGTTCCTGGTCGATTTATGGCTTGCCGAGCCTAACGATAAAGGTTGGGTAGTCTGCACCCAACGGGATATCCGTAGCCAGTACCATCCTCTGTTGAGTAAATGTGAGATCAACCATCAGGGTAAGCGGCAGAAGGTAAAGCGGTTGATAGACATCCTGCCAGATATCGCCTCTGATTTTCATTTTAAGGCGGGTCAAGCCAGTCAGGATGTTAATAAGCGGAGGCCCAGCCTTTGGCAATTCAATCCGGTACGCCCCAAAAGTGATGTTGGTTCCTTGAGGTTGGTGGACGCTGCGACAGGGGAAAGTTTTACATTTAGGCAGATACTCCGGGCCAACGGGAAAGCGCCGAAACATACGCTGAATTTGGGTAAGCGGCAGGCTGGCCTGAAGAGGAAGGAACAGGCTTGGTTGAAAGGGGTAACACGGGGACGGATGCACCGCAAATTCCTACAGCAGTTGAAAACAATGGTTCCTGATGACTATTACCGGGCGGGTATCCGCAGCCTAAACCACCTATACAATGCCAAGATTGAGGGGGAGTATGTTACATATGATCACACGTATCGACTAACCTTCGGGGGGCGATATTACGATCGGACATTCCAAAATTTACCCAATTCATTGAAATCTAAGTTCAGACATGGGTTGCTGAACTATGATATCCGTTCATGTAGTTTCGCCTGTTTAAACCTCTTGTTTAAGCGATATCACGTCGATTACCGGATCAAGTCAACTATCTACGCGAAGATGATGAAAAAGACCGGGTTGACGCGCAAGCAGTGCAAGCAGATGGTACATCCAACAACCTACCGTATTGGGCGGGTGACTCTTGGCGTTACTACTGGTATTGGAGAAAAGCTCTGCGGATGGGTTGGCAAGAAGAAAGCGTTAAAGATCTTGCGTTGGTGGGATGACTTTATCAGCCCTCTACGTGCAGCTCTTGAAGAGTTGGTTGTTAATATCCAGCAACGGCACCGGGAAATTTGTAGCTCGCCACGTAACTATCACCGAATAGAGAACGATCTGGGGCTGTTTTTGGATCTGAAAGGGGAAAAGTACGATCGGAACAGAGATCATGACCAGCAGTATGCCAGAGACAAAAGCTTGTTGGCATTCATGGTCTGTGGTGTCGAGCAAGCGTATATCCGGGAAGTGGTGCGGCTAAATCCCGGTGTGGTTTGCATGCTGGATCATGACGGCGTAGTAGCCCTCTTGGAGCTTCGGTTGCCGGAATGGCCAGGCTTTAGGCTGGAGTTGAAGGCTTAATAAACTGATTCAGTAATGATATTCTGCAAGGATCGCGCTGAGAATCGTGAACTGTGGTAGACTTTCAGTTCTTATCTTATTAATTTACATACACAGAAACTTCTATAGATTCATAAACATCATTTGCTTTTAACGGAAATTCAAGTTTTAATGAAATTGATTTTTCAGGACTTGCGGGATGGAACCTTATGTTATCGAATCTATTCAAACTTGATAGAACTCAACGACAGTTACGAATTAATCAGTTTAATGTGTTTTATAACTATGTGATTGGGTTCGAATCAGCTAATATTGATTTGGTAAAAACTGCGGCAAATCTCTTGAAAACAGGTGTTTCTAATTCTGTCTTTTTCTCTGATTTTAAATGTATTTATATGGATGATTCAAAAAAAATACAGATTGATCTATTAAAACCAGAGGGTCGGCAATGGGATTCAAGTTGGAAGATCAACTTTAATCCTAAAATTCCAGAGCGTATCATCGCGGAGTTGATAGATTCATACGAGATTGCATTCCATGAGAGTCGAGTTTCACTTAATAGTGATATTTATATTAGAGCATCTTTACCTCCTTTGGTTTTAGAATATGAGAGTGAGCAGGTTGCTCTTTTTCCTTCAGTTAAAATTTATAAAAATGGAATTGCAATTCTTAGCTTTCAATTTGATGAAACGTGGAAGGAAATGAAAGAAAGCGATTTCATATCTAATGTAGTGAATATTTATCAAAGATATTTTAAATCTATTTGGCTTGATGCTAAGATTCAAACCCTAGATGCTGAAGTTGAATTGATACATGCATTTGAAGATACGTTTTCGTTTGGTGGGAACTATTTTAGGGGGAAGGAGGTAAATAAATTAATAAACAAAATGAAAAAAAATAGTCAAAAAGTACTTGATGATGCTTTACAAACTGATGGGAAGATTTTTAGCTTGGGAGGTGATGATTGGTCGTTACATCGAATTGCGGGGACAGAAAACAATGATTCATGGGAGGCTACTCTAGATCTCTGTCGCTCAATGTACTGTAATGCTGTAGGCAACATCCTGGTTTTAGAAGGAAAATATAAAAGAGATTCTTTTAAAGAGTTTATATGGCAGGGACGTCCATCGGTTTCTTTACTTCGCTTTGATAATCAGTCAAAAAGTAAAAAAGAACTCTTTCATACTTTTTCATATTCAATGATGAAAATCTTGCTTAGAACGGATGTGGTTGAAAAGGTTCCTGTTTTACCTCAAGATCTTAGGATGTTTGAGGATTATTGTTTTCATGCAAATAGGTCTATTCTTTTATGGACTTGGTTAAAGCCTAATGGTTCTTTAGACAATGTCTGGGACGAACCTAATACACGCTCGAAAATATTTGAAAGCCAAGCAAGAGCTGAACAAATAGAATACTATAATATGAGCATAGCTAGAGCATGTTCTTGGGCTCACGATCCTCAGTCAGATAAACATCTACTTCATGCATATGAAACACTTGCAAACTCAGAAAAATTAATTCATCATAGTAGTTGTTCAGGGGAAGTATCCGATTCGCTTTCATATATTATCGAATCATTTGGTACTACAGCTTTAATTCCGTCGGCAAAGGAAGTCGCAAGATATCATCTTGATGAACTAAGATATCAATCAGATTTTGTTCGGAGTCGAAGAGATCGTTGGCTGACTTTTGTTTTTGGTTTGGTAGGGGCAGCAACTTTAGCTGAGTTTGCGGTGCATCCGATTATCCTGAAAATATTCCCTATATTAAATAAAACATTGGCTCCTATGTTTTCATTTTTTATATCTGGCTTTTTAATACTGTCTGTGGCAATAATTATTTGGGTTATTAATAGAGATGAGTGATATTTACCATGAAAATATTGAAAACCATGCGATTTATCAAATCATCTTGTTTATCCCAGTGTATGTGGCTTAAGTGAGTATGATGGGCTTGTGTCGAGTAAGCCAGTGGTGTGGGAGCATCCCTACCTCAAGTTAAAGCTGAAGTACCAGAACGTTACTGAGGCACATTCGGCCAAGCTCAAGAAACGAGCTAAACCAGTTATTCGTTTTTAACCCTTACTACGTTGGTTGATGTAGAGCTAGAAGAGTGTGTCAGCTTGTTTTGAGTAGTCTTAGAGGTTCTCATTATGCTGCATCATCGGAGTAATATATTTCTCAATAGTACTGGTTGCTACAGTTATATGACGGATAAATGTGCTGTTTTTGGTTCTATACATAGCAATACTGCTATTTGTCAGATCATCTTTAGGATTCCTGAAAAATGTTATTTCAGTACCGACTAATTGCTACGGTTTAAAAGCTTAGCTTCAAACTTCAATGCTTATCATATTTTCAACATTAACAATATTTTCAACTTCACTGTAAATATCAACATTTTCATCAGGAACATCGATACTTATTAATAAACTGTATTTAACTCGATTAGCATAGCGATCCTGAGCTGTACGATATTTCCACCACCCCCCAACGGGATAAATAGCTATAGTATTCATATCTGCTAAATCAGCAGCACTTCCTGTCCATGCATCAGAATGTAGAGAGCCTCGAACTCTTAGCTGTGGCCCCAAAAACCATCCGGAAGCATCACCTTCAGGACCATTATATTCCTCATTATTTGCATTGCGATTTATTGAAGCTCTAAAATTATCAAGCGTCTGGTTAGGTCTAATAACCGCAAATCTTAGTCCGTGTGACTGATAAGTATACTGCCGTCTAAACCCCTTTTGGCTTGGATTAGGTTCAATAAAATATGACAGCGTTATCCTTAAAACGACATTGATCTCAGGTGGCAGCAAGCGCAATGTTTCGACAGGCCAAGGAAGTGAGAATAGGTGCATTTCATTAAGAGTTGGGTCTCCAGAACCAGTGCGATTAAATGGAGTTATTTCGGACTGAGATACTAGAGTCAGAGCATTTTCAGCACTATGCATTGCACGTTGCAAATTTGGCACACCATAACCAACCATTCTGAGTAAGTTCTCTTTAGCCAACTTAGCAGTACTCCTACTGAGTTCCACCCTATATCGTGTATGCATACGGCTAGTCCATCTAGCAGTATGTGTAGTCCCTCCAGTTTTTAGTACCACCGCCAATGAGGGTCTCCGGCCAGTTTTTGCCTCGCATAGATAACCGGTGGCATATCACCCAGTGAGCTATGCGGGCGTTCCTCGTTATATTCTGTGCGCCAGTCTTCTGTTAGTTCACGTACTTCAGACAATGTTCTGAACAGATACATATCAAGTATTTCTGTTCGCAACGTTTTGTTAAATCGCTCGATAAATCCGTTCTGCATCGGCTTTCCGGGCTGAATAAAATCGAGTATCACTCCATGCATCTCTGCCCACTCGGATAAGGCCGCGGCAGTGAGTTCTGGCCCGTTATCACTTCGTATATAAGTCGGGTAGCCGCGTTCTGCACTTAATCGCTCCAGAATGCGCACAACACGATGGGCCGGTATATTCAAGTCAACTTCGATTGCCAGTGCTTCCCGGTTAAAGTCATCAACTACGTTAAATAACCGGAATCGCCGCCCGTCGCTCAAGGCATCACTCATAAAATCAACTGACCAACAGTGGTTCATTTTATGTGGAATAACCAACGGCTGTGGATGCCTGTTCGGTAAGCGTTTTTTCCTTTGCGTCGGAAGTTGAGTTTTAACAATCGATAGATCCGGTAAACCCGCTTTGCATTCCACAGTAATCCTGCTTGGCGTAACTTATTGAACATAAGTCCAAAACCATAGGCCGGATACTGATGTGCCAGTTTTTGTAGCGCCTCGACCACAGGCAGATCCCGTACTGTGTTCGGGCAATAATGCAACAGGCTTCGACTGATACCGATAATCCGGCACCCGCGTCGTTCGCTGGCCTGATGTTCCGTCATGACGTAACGCACCAACTCACGCTTTTCGGGTACCGTTAAAGTTTTTTTGAAACAACATCCTTAAGAATTTCATGATCTAAGCTCAAGGAAGCATACATCTGCTTTAACCGACGGTTTTCCTCTTCCAGCTCTTTCATTCGTTTGATATCAGAGGACTCCATGCCGCCGTATTTAGATTTCCAGTTGTAATAGCTGGCTTCCGACACACCGTTTTCACGGCACACATCCTTCACATGCCGACCCCCTTCAACTTCTTTCAGGACCCTCAGGATCTGAGTTTCAGTGAAACGCGCTTTCTTCATGATGAGCCTCCGTTGGTTGTATTTTAACCAGAGAACTCCATTAAGCGGTAAGACTAAATTCAGGGGGACTACAATGCTCCTGGAAAGCCTTGGGTTGATAAGTCACAAGGATTTTGGACGTTACCGCCTTAACGCTATGCCCCAGCAGCAGATCAACAACCATCGGATCAATATCTGCTTCACCACTCATCAATGATGCTGTGCTGCGAAGAATATCATGTGTCGTGAAATCATTGCCAACGATCGGGCGTAAGGGTTCTGCTGAATGTGCGTCTATACCTAGCTTCATCTGGTATTGTCAGACCACTCATCAAGTATATCAGCCCATTCCTGCATCATAACTTTCCGTTCATCAAGGTAGGTTGCATGGTTATACGTGCGCCGAACGTTATTCGTATCGGCATGCGCAAGCTGCGCTTCGATAGCGTCAGGTCTATAGCCCATTTCGTTTAATCGTGTACTACCAGTGGTTCGTGTCGCATGTGGACTATATGTTCCGCTCCAACCAAGGCTCTTGAGCAGTTGACGCAATGAATGCGAAGTCATTGGGCCGCGTGGGTTATCACGCCCCGGAAAGAGATGCTGTCGATGACCTGTTAAACCATAAAGCGTTCTGAGCATTTTGACAGCTTGAGAGGGAAGGGGAATAACATGCTCTCTCCGGGCTTTCATTCTAGTTGTTGGGATGGTCCACAGTGCTTTATCTAGGTCGAATTCTGCCCATTCTGCTTCGGTGGCTTCTGCAGGACGCGCCAATGTCCACCACATCAGCCACATGCAATAGTTAACTTGGTATGAGCCGCGACTATTGTCAAAACAGCTTAATAACTTTCCGATTTGCTGAGGATTCAATGCCTGTTTGTGCTGTGTCTTATTGGCGGGAAGAGCCTTGCGTACAGGCCATACAGGATCGCTATCTGCTCTAAGTGTCGCTACTGCCAACTCGAAAACAGATGAAATGGTTCGACGGGCTTCAGAGGCAACTGTCGGTGCTCCTCGTTTAGCCGTTTCCTGAAGAATTTTAAGAATGTGGTGCGGGGTGATTTCCCTGATAGGAAGTTTGCCGATGGCGGGGAAAACTACACGCTCAAGCATATCAAGGCGGCGAGTTTTGGTGATTTCGGCCCAGTCTTTCATCTGCAACCACTCTTTGGCGATCAGCTCAAAGGTGTTGGATGCGTCGTTGACCTTGCGGATCTTATCTAACTGGCGAGCCTGTGTCGGGCTAACTCCATTCGCGACTTGTTTACGCGCTTGCTCACATTTCTCGCGAGCTTCGGCAAGTTTGACCGTCGGATACTCACCCAACGCGAACATGCTGGATTTGCCGTTGAGTTTAAACCGATAGCGCCATGCCTTTTTGCCGTTGGGTTTCACTTCGAGGTAGAGACCATTGAAGTCATTGAGTCGATAGAGTTTTTCTTTCGGCTTAGCAGTGCGGCATTGCGTATCAGTGAGCATAGCGAGTCCTTGTTTATTTCTTATACCGCTATTGTACTCACCTAAAATGAAGATGGAAACTGATTGTACTCATGTCTATACTCATTTTTGGCTGCGCTATTATGAGATGAGTTGAGACATTATGAAAAGAAAAATCCACGCCATGGCGTGGATTTTAGAGGGTTTTTCCGTTGTCATGAGATTCAGCGAAACCTCATGAGACAACAAATTTAATTTAGACGTTGAACAGGAAGTTCATCACGTCGCCGTCTTTAACGACGTAGTCTTTCCCTTCTGAACGCATCTTGCCTGCTTCTTTAGCGCCTTGCTCACCTTTGTAGGTGATGAAATCTTCGAAGGCGATGGTCTGCGCGCGGATAAAGCCTTTTTCAAAATCGGTGTGGATTTTACCTGCCGCTTGTGGAGCGGTTGCGCCTACCGGAATGGTCCAGGCACGGACTTCTTTTACGCCAGCGGTGAAATAGGTTTGCAGATTCAGCAATTCGTAGCCTGCGCGGATCACGCGGTTCAGACCTGGCTCTTCCAACCCCAGTTCGGCCATGAATTCAGCGCGATCTTCATCTTCCAGTTCTGCAATGTCAGATTCTACTGCGGCACAAACCGCCACTACGACTGAACCTTCGGTAGCGGCAATCTCACGGACTTTATCCAGGTACGGGTTATTTTCGAAGCCGTCTTCGTTGACGTTTGCGATGTACATGGTCGGTTTCAGCGTCAGGAAACTCAGGTAGCGGATAGCTGCTTTATCTTCAGCGCTCAGATCCAGTGCGCGCAGCATACCGGCGTTTTCTAACTGCGGCAGGCATTTTTCCAGCGCGGCCAGTTCGGCTTTCGCATCCTTATCGCCACCTTTGGCTTTCTTCTGTACGCGATGAATCGCACGTTCACAGGTTTCAAGATCAGACAACGCCAGTTCGGTGTTGATCACTTCGATATCGTCTGCGGGATCCACTTTGTTGTTAACGTGAATAATATTGTCGTTTTCAAAGCAACGAACCACATGGCCGATAGCTTCGGTTTCACGGATGTTGGTCAGGAACTGATTGCCAAGGCCTTCACCTTTGGAAGCCCCCTTGACCAAGCCAGCAATATCTACGAACTCCATAGTGGTTGGCAGAATACGCTGAGGCTTGACGATCTCGGCCAGTTGGTCCAGACGGGCGTCAGGCATCGGCACTACGCCGGTATTAGGTTCAATTGTGCAGAACGGGAAGTTAGCTGCTTCAATACCCGCTTTGGTCAACGCGTTGAACAGGGTGGATTTGCCAACGTTAGGCAGACCGACGATACCGCATTTGAATCCCATGTTTATATCACCTTAAATATCTTAACTATCAACAGGTTAATCATATCCTGCTGCATAAAGAGCAAAATTATCCCGCTATTATACACGTAATGGGTCGTTTTCTCGATCTGCCCGTCGCGGCATCAGTAGCAAGCGTTGTCTAGGGAGCAGAGAAGCACAAGTTGTGTTCTAACTTACCAAAGGGAGCCTTTCCCTTTATCAACAGCACATGCCTTTACTCTGCCATTTCGGTGACAACATGAAGAATACAGGTCAATGCGTCGCTTTCAGAATGCGGTATCAAGATAGCGATAAAATGACAGGGATTTAACCACATTAATTATCATGGTTTATCTCTCGGAGTTATCGAAAACATTTGTTTCATTTTAAATGAATGTTCATGAATGGAATGGTATTTCATTAATTTTGTTGAATGTGCCCTTCGATACTGCTTGTGGTGCTCTGATGCCATTAAAAGTTATCAGATTGTTATCTTCTTAGTTAACTCGAGGCTAATTCTTAAAATCTGCCGTTTTTAACTACAATCGGCAGCAAGCAACGAGTTGGAAGATTATGTATCAGAGAGCAAATTTATCTCATTATGATGAGAGTTTAATCAATAATTCATAATTCCATAGATTTTTCGAATTAATACTCTTTATTTATTTCATTGTATTTATTGAATTTTATATTCAATCGCCCTCATTATGTAGGTATTTTCTTGTTCTTTATAGGAAATATCCCTTATTAAGTATTAGCTGTAGGAATTTTGGTTTATCAGGGACCCATGATTAACCTTTACGGGTCATCATTCATAATAGATTGAGATTTTTCTTGTTTTATTAGGATTGCTCCTAATCAAATTTGATTAAAGAAGCTAATTTGGATTTAAAACGATAAGGAACTATTGTTGATATTATTTTTTTAAGATAATATTCTCATATTATTTGTTATCCTATTTGTAGTTAAGGGAGGAATTAATTCCATGAATGGAATCTATGCGTTTTTGGCACCGATATTGTTACTGCTTTCAGTTATTTCTTTTATTATTCATTTTCGCAATGAACGTCGGAAGACGTTGATTGAGCGGCCTTTTCATGCAGGAAAGCAAGAGCTGAAAGAAACGGTATTGGCAGGTGTGGCTGGGCAGGGGGCAGGGGAAACCTTATCTTCATGCGGTTGTTCTAATAAGGTTTGCCGTTTCTGCCCTTTAGGGGGCGGCCAAGCAAATGACGCCCATATTGCCTGGCTTGGCGTCAGTTACCTGCTTTAAAGGCATGTAAGCGGTTCATTGCTTTTGTCATGCCTTCCTTCAGCAATATCTCTGTACAGCGTAACGACTCATCGACAGCATCATCAATCAGCGTTTGTTCTGCGGCTGGTGGCTTTCCAAGCACAAAGCCGACTACCCTGTTTTTGTCGCCCGGGTGGCCAATGCCGATTCTCAGGCGATAAAAATTCGGGTTATTACCCAGCTTGCTCTGAATATCTTTCAGACCATTGTGGCCCCCATTGCTCCCCCCAATTTGAGTTTGGCTATGCCAGGGGGCAGATCCAGCTCATCGTGAGCGACCAGGATCTCTTCCGGCAGGATGCGGTAAAAGGTAGCGATGGCCGCAACGGCTTTACCGCTCAGGTTCATAAAGGTGGTAGGGACCAGCAACCGAACATCGTTACCGGCTAAGTTCAGACGTGCGGTATAGCCGAAGAACTTGCTCTCTTCTTTCAGTGGCTGGTTGTGGCGCTGTGCCAGTAAATCAACATACCAGGCACCGGCATTGTGCCGTGTCTGGGCATACTCTGCGCCCGGGTTCGCCAGGCCAACAATCAATTTGATACTGCTCACTGAGAATTCACTTTGCTAGAAATAATGGAAAGGGCATTAGTTTACCTGTCGGCGTGCACGATGACAAAGCTCTGGCGTAGAGAGGGGCAGATAGCTGAAAAGTGAATAATACATTAAGAAGATAATTCAATTTGCTGGCTAATTTTTAGCATAAAGTAAAGAATTGTCAGTGTTTCTATGTCATTTGTGATCGCTCACGCAATACCCTTTCTCTATTCGTGGCTATACTTAACTAAACAAAGTGGGTTAATGAGTTAGGCGTTATCCCTTGTTGACACATGGCACTATGGAGGTGGCATATGAAACGTAAAAGCGCAGATTTATTGGGCAACGTTTTAATGGTGATGGGTATGGTGGTGATGGTCGGCGGAGTTGGATACTCAATTTTGGCTGAAGTATCACAGTTCAATCTGCCACAGTTCTTTGCCCACGGAGCCATCATGAGTATTTTCATCGGTGCTTTATTGTGGCTCGCTGGTGCCCGTATTGGTGGGCGTGAGCAGGTTGCGGATCGCTACTGGTGGGTAAAACACTTCGATAAACGTTGCCGGAATAATCAGCATCGTCCGTCGTAATGATTAATAATGTCAGGGAATGGCGATAAAGGCGAAGGATAACCGCCACGGTTCAAGGTTGCAGGTTATGTTTCACAACAAGTAAAAAACCCGTTGAAGCGAGAGCGACAACGGGTTTTTTGTTTTCCATGATGCTAATCAATCAGCCGGCAGGGCGCAGCGGCTGCTGCGCCACCAAGGGGATTAATGTTCAAACATCGCGGAAATTGACTCTTCATTGCTGATACGGCGGATAGCTTCAGCCAACATACCGGACAATGTCAGAGTGCGTACGTT
The DNA here is from genome assembly GCF_050632285.1 of Serratia sp. L9. Classification (NCBI taxonomy): domain Bacteria; kingdom Pseudomonadati; phylum Pseudomonadota; class Gammaproteobacteria; order Enterobacterales; family Yersiniaceae; genus Serratia; species Serratia sp. L9. The sequence continues at coordinate 3,665,330 of NZ_CP192591.1, forward strand.
TTTCAGTGCCTTGATTTCTGGTGACAACGGGATGGTGTCACAGACGATCACTTCATCAATCACCGAGTTCCTGATGTTATCGGCAGCGTTACCGGAGAAGATCGGGTGTGTCGCGTAGGCAAATACGCGCTTGGCACCGCGTTCTTTCAACGCTTCAGCCGCTTTACATAAGGTCCCACCGGTATCGATCATGTCATCAACCAGCACGCAGTCACGGCCAGCCACATCACCGATGATATGCATCACCTGCGAAACGTTTGCGCGAGGGCGACGTTTATCAATGATGGCCATATCGGTATCGTTCAGCAGTTTGGCAATAGCGCGGGCGCGCACTACACCACCGATATCTGGAGAAACCACAATCGGGTTCTCCAGATTCTGCTGCAGCATGTCTTCCAGCAGGATCGGGCTACCGAACACGTTATCTACCGGAACATCGAAGAAGCCTTGAATCTGTTCAGCATGCAGATCCACTGTCAATACGCGGTCAACCCCTACACTAGAGAGGAAATCGGCAACAACTTTGGCAGTGATGGGGACACGTGCAGAACGCACGCGGCGATCTTGGCGGGCATAGCCGAAGTAAGGGATAACAGCAGTAATACGACCTGCGGAGGCGCGACGCAGGGCATCAACCATAACAACCAGTTCCATCAGGTTGTCGTTGGTGGGTGCACAGGTGGACTGGATGATGAAAATATCACCGCCGCGTACATTTTCGTTGATTTGCACGCTCACTTCGCCGTCGCTAAAACGACCTACAGCGGCGTCACCAAGGCTGGTGTACAAACGGTTGGCAATACGTTGTGCTAGTTCCGGGGTGGCGTTACCAGCAAAAAGCTTCATATCAGGCACGAGAAGAACCTCAGGCTTGCGTCCAGAGAAGATATTGTCATACGGCCTTCGCCAAGGGGCAGTTGGCGGCGCCGACGCAATATACATACGGGTTTCAAAAACTAAATTAAACCGCAGTAGCGCAGGAATAACAGGGCCAGATGTTATTGACCCTGTACAGCGAAACGTTGAGCTACGGCTCAAACTTGCCCGGAACGGATGCGATGTAGTGGAGAGACGTTAACGCCACGCGCTACAAATCCACGCAACCAGGCCGGGGCTTGATTTAACACCTGAAGGGCGGCAGGCTCGGAGTCGAATTCAGCAAACACACAAGCACCGGTGCCAGTCAGGCGTGACGGCGCGTATTGTAACAGCCATGAAAGAAGCTGTTCAACCTCGCGAAAACGTTTTCTTGCTATTGGTTCGCAATCATTTGCGTAAGGGGCCTGTAATAGGGCACTTAACGGGCGAGTTGGGGTATCTCTTTTTAATTGTGGATCGGCAAAAATTGCAGGTGTGGGGATGCTGATGCCGGGATGAGCGACCAAATACCACTTTTCTGCCGGATTTGCCGGTTGCAACTGCTCGCCAATTCCTTGCGCAAAGGCGGCATGGCCACGCACAAAAACGGGCACATCGGCACCGAGGGTCAATCCCATTTCCGCCAGTTGCGCGTCACTCAACTTACACTGCCAGAGTTCGTTCAGGGCCACCAGCACCGTGGCGGCGTTGGAGGACCCACCGCCAAGGCCTCCCCCATTGGCAAACGCTTCTCAATGCTGATGTCTGCCCCGCGCAGGGGAGTCTTCAAAGCATGCGTTGTGCAGTATTGCTGCAAGAGGCGCGCGGCCCGCACAATCAGGTTCTGCTCGTCCGGCACCCCTCGACGGGGGTCAGCAGATGGATGCGTTCGTCCTGGCGGGGAACAATAGTCAGCGTATCGCCATAATCAAGGAACTGGAACAGCGTCTGCAACTGGTGGTAGCCGTCTGCGCGACGGCCGGTAATATAGAGAAACAGGTTCAGTTTTGCTGGGGAGGGCCACTGGTGGATCATTTTAGCGTCCAGTTGTCCATTTTAAGTTTGATGCGCTGATCGCCCTGCTGCAGTTCGAGGCGGCTAGGTAACGGGACCTTCAAATCGGTATTGTAATCCTGGTAAGTCACCGTCCAGGTCAGGTTGCCCTGCTGATAGGTCAGTTTGTTCAGGCGATACTTATCGTCCAGGCGGAAATCGGTCGCCTCTCCCGGCAAACCAAGCATCCACTGGCGCAGGTTATTCAGTGGGATCTCCATCCCGGTCAGCTTGCGGATCATCTCTTCCGGATCATCACTGACATAGCGCCTACCCTGATTATCCGTCAACTGCACCACGTTCTTTTGCACGTTTAGCTCCAGCTCTGTGCTGCCTAACGGGTTGGTCAGTAACAGGCGGTAGCGATCGGCAGAATACTGTTGCCAGAAGAAACGGGCATACACTTTCTTCTGATCGCTCAGATAGGCAAACGCGCCTCGTGTCTGGTATTGCTCGAGCTGTTGCACTGCTTGTTCGTGAGCCCGCCATTGGGGAGACGTCGGGCTGGTTACCGGGCCACTTGGCGTTGTAAGGGTACAGGCAGTCAGCACCAGACTGGCCAATGGGATCAAACGAAGCAATTTAACTTTGCGGATAGGCATAACTTTTTGTCGTCCTTCTGTCCTTTCGGGGCAATGAGGATTGCCATTTCGGGCACCACGCTAATGGCTCAATGGCGCAGCGTCAATAATACAATGGCGCAAATGCCTCTGTGCAAGGCTAACGTCTGGCATGGAAAGGATTGTAATCGAAAGAAAGGTTTTTTGGTTGAAAATACGCGCTTTTTGTCATGGGGAGTAGAGCGCGCCACATTGGGCGCGCTTGCGGGGATCAGAAATCGTAACGCAGACGGACCACCGTCATATCGCCCAGGTTGTCGGTGCTGGACGTTAACACATGTTCCACATCCGCGCGGAAACCGTAATCGAACTGGAAAGTGACACCCAGGCCATTATCAATGCGCTGGTAATTGCGCCCACTGACGTACTGCATACGGTCACCCATAAAGTAAGGCATGATAGATTTCACCGCATATTGCCCCACCGGGACGGTGTAACCGGCCAGATATTCAATCCCCCAGGCATCCCCGGCGAAGTAGCGATCCACATTCGTTTTTTTGGTGGTCAGGAAATTGTCATACCAGCCGCCGCCGAAAGTGAGCGTCCAGTTATCCGGTTTCCAGCTAAGCGCGGTACCCAGGATGTTCTGATCGTAATCTTTGCTATGGCCGCTATCAGGGTCGCGCATCTCGGCGTTGGTATAGTTCCAGGCCGTCCCCCAGGTCAGGTCTTTGGTCAAGTGATAGTCCACACCCAGCGAACCGCCGCCTTTACGCTTATACCGCAGGCCGTTGCCAGGCAGGTATTCGCTATCGTTAAACAGATAAGAGGCGTAGAGATCGGTATCACCCACGGTTTTTTTGTATTTCAGCATTTGGCGTGAACGATAAGAGCCGTCGTAGTCGCCGTTAATACCGTTGCCCGGTGCCTGGCCGAGCATGTCGTAATCCCAGATATCGGTTTTTGCGCCAACCACGTCGTAATAAATGCTGTTTTGCTTACCGAAGGTCAATTGACCCCAGGTATTACTTTTCAATCCGGTATACAACATACGGCGTGAAGTATTATGGGCACCTTTGGCGTGGTGATTATCCCAATTAAATACCGCTGGAATGTCGACGCCTAACTCGTAATAGTTAATCCAACTGATGTCGTCGAAGAGATAATAATCAGTGGCGAAGCGAAAACGGCTACCGCCGTCAAAGCCGTTGCGCTTATATGATCCTTTGTCACCGTCGCCGGTCATCATATTAAATTGTGGCCGAATACTGCCGCCAAAGGTGAAATTGAGGCGGCTAAGAGGGTCACCCGCTTGGGGATCTTGTTTTAATAGTGTGATTTCTGCGTGTGCTGCGAATGCAGTGCAACCTGCCAGCAGGCCAGCAGTAACGATCTTGTTTAAACGGCCTAATTTAATGGACATATCCTTTCCCGTGTTGTTGACACAAAAAATGCAAACCAATCCGTTGGTTGAAAAACATTCGGGTATTCTGGTTTGCTCACTTTCTGAGTAGCGAAAGATAATGATGAAGTCATGCCTGGTGATAAATTCGCTGTCTGCAAATTACACGGCAGGAATTATGAGAATAGGGCGGGGGATTTCAATTATAACAATAAAAACTGTCACTTAGCGCGATTGTCAGTCATATTGAAAGTTACGCCAGGGCAATGCAAAAAAGAGTTATTTGCATTTATCCGATAGTGCTGAAAAATAACCCAAAAGAGGAACACCCCCAGTTGAAGTCATATTTAATTTTCTCATTGGTTTGTTTCGGCCTTTTTAACATGTGACAATTGATGATCTGAATCACATTAAATTTTACAATTTTGATTGATTTGCCACAGCTATGCCAACGATTGGCTCTAAGAATGCGGTTGTCGCTTTAATTGATGCCGCGCATCAAGTAGAATGCCGTTCAACGAGAACCCGTACCAAGAGAAGTATTACTCGAAGCAATGACCCTTCTTGCGTTAGGTATCAACCATAAAACCGCTCCGGTTTCTCTGCGAGAACGGGTGACCTTCTCCCCAGAGTCGATCGACAAGGCGCTGAATAGCTTGCTCCAACAGCCATTGGTGCAAGGCGGTGTTGTGTTGTCTACCTGTAACCGCACCGAGCTTTATCTCAGCGTAGAGCAACAAGAACATATTCACGAACAACTGGTTAACTGGTTGTGTGATTACCATCACCTGCGCCCGGAAGAAGTCAACAAGAGCCTGTATTGGCACCACGGCAACGATGCCGTCAGCCACTTGATGCGGGTAGCCAGCGGGCTCGATTCGCTGGTGCTGGGTGAACCTCAGATCCTGGGGCAGGTCAAAAAAGCCTTTGCCGAATCGCAACGTGGCCAATCGCTTTCCGGCGAATTGGAGCGTCTGTTTCAAAAATCGTTCTCTGTTGCCAAGCGCGTGCGTACCGAAACTGAAATCGGCGCCAGTGCGGTTTCTGTCGCCTTTGCCGCCTGTACCCTGGCACGCCAGATCTTCGAATCCCTTGCTGAGCTGAATGTGTTGCTGGTAGGGGCGGGGGAAACCATCGAATTGGTTGCCCGCCACCTGCGCGAACATAAAGTGCAGCATATGATCATCGCCAACCGTACCCGTGAACGTGCCCAGGTGCTGGCCGAAGAGGTGGGTGCCGAGGTGATCACGCTGCCGGAGATCGACGAACGCCTGGCAGACGCCGACATTATTATCAGTTCCACTGCCAGCCCACTGCCGATTATTGGCAAAGGGATGGTCGAACGTGCGTTAAAGGCGCGCCGCAATCAGCCGATGCTGCTGGTGGATATCGCCGTCCCGCGCGATATCGAGCCGGAAGTGGGCAAGCTGGCAAACGCCTATCTGTATAGCGTGGACGATCTGCATGCGATTATTCAAAGCAACCTGGCGCAGCGCAAAGCAGCGGCAGTGCAGGCAGAGTCGATCGTTCAACAGGAAAGCAGCAATTTCATGGCCTGGTTGCGCTCGCAGGGCGCAACAGAAACCATCAGGGACTACCGTTCACAAGCCGACCAAATCCGTGAGGAAATGGAGTCCAAGGCGCTGGCTGCCATTGCGCAGGGCGCTAATGTGGAGCAGGTGATCCATGAACTGGCCCACAAACTGACCAACCGCCTTATTCATGCCCCTACCAAATCCCTCCAGCAGGCCGCCGGCGATGGCGACATGGAGCGGTTGCAAATTTTACGCGACAGCCTCGGGCTGGAGCAGCATTAGTTCTCTTTTATTAACAGGGTTTAAAACCACGCATGAAGCCTTCTATTGTTGCCAAACTGGAAGCGTTACAAGAGCGCCATGAAGAAGTTCAGGCGCTGCTCGGCGATGCCGGTGTGATTGCCGATCAGGATCGATTCCGCGGGCTATCGCGTGAATATGCGCAGTTGACCGATGTCAGCCGCTGTTTTCTGGCTTGGCGCCAGGTGCAGGAGGATCTGACAACGGCAGAAATGATGTTGGACGATCCGGAAATGCGTGAAATGGCGCAGGAAGAACTGATGCAGGCCAAAGTGGCGTCGGAAGAGCTGGAGCAGCAATTGCAGGTGTTACTGCTGCCGAAAGATCCCGATGATGAACGCGACTGCTTCCTGGAAGTGCGCGCCGGAACGGGTGGCGACGAAGCGGCTATTTTTGCTGGCGATCTGTTTCGCATGTACAGCCGTTACGCAGAGTCTCGCCGGTGGCGTGTTGAGGTGATGAGCGCCAACGAAGGCGAGCATGGCGGTTACAAAGAGGTGATCGCCAAGGTTTCGGGCGAAGGTGTTTATGGCCAGTTGAAATTTGAATCCGGTGGCCACCGTGTTCAGCGCGTGCCAGAGACCGAATCCCAGGGCCGTATTCACACCTCAGCCTGCACGGTGGCGGTGATGCCTGCAGTGCCAGAGGCCGAACTGCCGGATATCAACCCGGGCGACCTGAGAATTGACACCTTCCGTTCCTCAGGGGCGGGGGGCCAGCACGTTAACACCACCGATTCGGCAATCCGTATTACCCACTTACCTACGGGCATTGTGGTGGAGTGCCAGGATGAACGTTCACAGCACAAAAACAAAGCCAAGGCAATGTCCGTACTGGGGGCGCGTATCCGCGCTGCCGAGATGGCAAAGCGTCAACTGGCCGAAGCATCAACCCGCCGCAACCTGTTGGGCAGTGGCGATCGTTCCGATCGCAACCGCACGTATAACTTCCCGCAAGGGCGAGTAACCGATCATCGCATCAACCTGACGCTTTACCGTCTGGATGAGGTGATGGAAGGCAAACTGGATATGCTGATCCAGCCAATCGTGCAGGAATATCAGGCTGACCAGTTGGCGGCACTCTCTGCAGAGCTTGAGTGATGGATTATCAAACCTGGCTGCAAACCGCTATATCCCGTCTGATAAACAGCGAAAGCGCCAAGCGGGATGCCGAAATTTTGTTGGGTTTCGTGACCGGCCGCGCCAGAACCTACCTGTTGGCATTCGGTGAAACCCAACTGACGCCAGAGCAAACGGAGCAATTAGCGGTGCTTTTGGCTCGTCGCGAATGCGGTGAGCCAGTGGCCTATCTGGTGGGTGAACGTGAGTTCTGGTCCCTGCCGCTTTCAGTTTCTCCCGCCACCTTGATCCCTCGCCCAGATACTGAATGCCTGGTAGAACTGGCGCTGGCCCGTTTGCCGCCCGCGCCGTGTTCTATTCTGGATCTCGGTACCGGCACCGGCGCGATTGCGCTGGCGCTGGCCAGTGAACGCCCGGATTGCCAGATAACCGGTGTCGATCTGCAGGCTGATGCCGTAGCGCTGGCGCAGCATAATGCGCAAAAACTGGCTATCGGCAATGCCCAGTTCAGGCAAGGCAGTTGGTTCACGCCAGTCGCGGGGCAAAAATTTGCGCTGATTGCCAGCAACCCGCCGTATATTGATGAAGCCGATCCCCATCTGGCGCAGGGCGATGTGCGCTTTGAGCCAAGCAGTGCGTTGGTGGCCGCCGATCATGGCCTGGCAGATCTGGCTGCTATCGTGCAGCAGGCCCCTGATTTTTTACAGCCGCAGGGTTGGTTGCTGCTTGAGCATGGTTGGCAACAGGGTGAGAATGTTCGAAAGCTGCTGAATGCAGCGGGATTTATCAAGGTTGAAACTCACCGCGACTATGGCGGTAACGATCGTGTGACTCTGGGTCAGAAACTATAATAAGCATCAAGGGAGTAATTAATGGCAGCTTACATGGCGCTAAAACATCTGCATTTATTGACGGTAGCCATCAGTATTACCCTGTTTGTACTGCGTTTCCTCTGGAAATGGCGTGGATCGCCAATGATGCAAAAGCGCTGGGTAAAGATAACGCCCCATGTGAATGATACGGTGCTGTTTGTCAGCGGTATCGCCCTGGTGGTGATGTTGAAGCTTTATCCGCTGCTTGGTATGGACTCATGGCTGACCGAAAAGTTATTTGGCGTTATTATCTATATCCTGTTGGGCTATGTCGCCTTGGGCAAGAAAACCCAAAGTGGTAATGTGCGCACCTTGGCATTTGTTCTGGCACTGGGTTGTCTGTATTTGATCATTAAACTTGCCATGACAAAAATACCGTTTTTGATGGGATACCTATGAGTAGCATTGCCGATTTCGAATTTAACACCTCCCCCTGAGTGAAGGCGTGATCCTGGTATCACAGGCCATACGGCGCGATTTCCCGGTGATTGAGGTGGAGCGCAAGCTAAAGCAACTGGTTGACGAGGCGCGCGCGGCGATCCCAGACAAGCTGACCCAAGAGGAGCAACTGGATGCGCTCATTGTCTTATTCTTCAAAACCTGGGGGTTTGGTGGCGCCAGCGGCGTTTACCGGCTGTCAGATGCCATCTGGCTGGATAAGGTGCTGGAGGCGCGTCAGGGAACTCCGGTCTCGTTAGGTACCATTTTCCTGCATATCGCCCATCAGCTGGATTTGCCGCTGATGCCGGTGATTTTCCCTACCCAGTTGATCCTGCGGGCAGACTGGCTGGATGAAGAGATGTGGCTGATCAATCCGCTTAACGGTGAAACGCTCAACGAGCATCAACTGGAAGTGTGGCTCAAAGGGAACCTCGGGTTGGGCACTGAGCTGGAGGATGACGATCTGGACGAATCAGAGCATATCCTGGTGGTGCGCAAGATGATGGATACCCTTAAGGCTGCGCTGATGGAAGAGAAGCAGATGGAGTTGGCGTTACGCGCCAGCGAGGCGGTGTTGAGCTTTGACCCGGATGATCCCTATGAAATCCGCGATCGGGGGCTGATTTACGCCCAGTTGGAGTGCAACCATATCGCGATTTCCGATCTTAACTATTTTGTCGAGCAGTGCCCTGAAGACCCGGTCAGTGAAGTGATAAGAATTCAAATCCACTCCATTGAGCTGAAACAGGTCACGTTGCATTAATCCATTCCGACTTATCATCAACAAAGGCGCAAGCATGAAACAGAAAGTGGTAAACATTGGTGACATCAAGGTAGCGAACGACCTGCCGTTTGTACTGTTTGGCGGTATGAACGTTCTGGAATCTCGCGATTTAGCGATGCGCATTTGTGAACACTACGTCACCGTGACGCAAAAACTGGGCATCCCTTACGTTTTCAAAGCCTCTTTTGATAAAGCCAACCGGTCCTCCATTCACTCTTACCGTGGCCCAGGCCTGGAAGAGGGGATGAAGATCTTCCAGGAAATCAAAAGCACCTTCGGCGTGAAAGTGATCACCGATGTGCATGAAGCGTCACAAGCGCAGCCGGTTTCTGAAGTGGTTGATGTGATCCAGCTACCCGCCTTCCTGGCGCGCCAGACTGACCTGGTTGAAGCCATGGCTAAAACCGGCGCGGTGATTAACGTCAAGAAACCTCAGTTCGTCAGCCCTGGCCAGATGGGCAATATTGTCGACAAGTTCAAAGAAGGCGGCAATGATCAGATTATCCTGTGCGATCGTGGCAGCAACTTCGGTTACGATAACCTGGTGGTAGACATGCTTGGCATCAACGTGATGAAAAATGTCACCGGTGGTCATCCGGTGATTTTCGACGTGACTCATGCGTTGCAGACCCGCGATCCGTTTGGCGCGGCTTCTGGTGGCCGCCGTGCTCAGGTTACCGAGCTGGCGCGTGCCGGTATGGCGGTTGGTTTGGCTGGCCTGTTTATCGAAGCACACCCAGAACCCAACAGCGCCAAGTGTGATGGCCCATCGGCGTTGCCGCTGGACAAGCTGGAGCCGTTCCTGGTGCAGATGAAAGCCATCGACGATCTGGTGAAGAGCTTCCCAGAGCTGGATACCAGCAACTAAGTCGATTGCGATATGAGAAAAAACCCGACGCATTTGTCGGGTTTTTTGTTATTGGGCATTCAGCGCGGTTAGCGCATCCGGCAAGGTGGGGTAAAAATGCAGTTTACCTTCAATCGGATGCATACGTGCCCGCGCCAACGTTTTCAGCGGTTGGAAAGGAATATCGGTGATCACCAGTTGCCTGTCGGCAGGCTGGGCATCGATATAACGCTGCAGCGCATTCAAGCCTCCGGCATCCAGCACCGGTACGGCGTCCCATTGCAGCACGATGGTGTGATAGCCTTCGCCACGTATCAGCAACTCGTTGAAGATCCGCTCGGCGGCGGCGAAGAACAGCGGCCCGTTAACACGCAACACCAGGCGGCCATTATCGTTACTTAATTCACTAAGACGTGTCATACGCGCAATGCGGCGCATAAACAGTAAGGAAGCCAGCACGATACCCACGGTGATGGCAATCACCATATCAAACAATACCGTGAGCGACATACACAGCAGCATCACCAGAATGTCGTCCTTCGGTGCCCGGCGCAGCAGATAAACCACTTTATGCGCCTCGCTCATGTTCCAGGCGACTAACAGCAGTAATGAAGCCATCGCCGCCAGCGGCAGATAAGACAGCCAGGGTGCCAATACCAATAATGCCAGCAATACCATCAATGAGTGGATGATTGCCGATATCGGTGAAGTAGCGCCCGCCCGCACGTTGGCCGCGGAACGGGCAATGGCCGCCGTAGCTGTAATACCGCCAAAGAAGGGGGCGATAATGTTGCCTGCTCCCTGGCCGATCAGCTCGGCATTGGAGTGATGTTTCTTGCCCGTCATGCCGTCGAGCACCACGGCACACAGCAGTGACTCAATGGCACCGAGCATCGCCATAGAGAATGCAGCCGGTAGCAACGCGGAAAGCATCTGCCAGCTTAACTCCAGCGGTTTACCATCGCCCGCTGGCAGATCCCAGGGTAATACCCACTGCGGCAGAATGGGGGATACCCTGGCCCTGGGTGCCGTCTGCCAGTTCGAAACTAAAACGCGAACCTATGGTGGCGACCTGATAATCGAACAAGGCCAAAACGGCCATTATTGCGGTGCCTGCCAACAAGGCGGGCAGGTGGCCGGGAACGCGCAAGCCCAGTTTCGGCCACAGCAGCAAAACCATCAGCGTGGCCACCCCGATCAGCGTATCGCCAAAGTCCAGCGTGGGCAGGGCATGCAGCAGTGCAGAGACCTTGCCGATGTAGTTTTCCGGTACTTCAGCCAACTGCAGGCCAAAGAAATCTTTCACTTGCATGGTGGCGATGGTGATGGCTATCCCCGAGGTAAAACCGAGCGTGACGGAGAGCGGAATATATTCAATCAGGCGGCCGAAGCGCGCCAAACCCATGACCAGCAGGAACACCCCGGAAAGCATGGTGGCAATCAATAAGCCAGATAGCCCAAACTGTTGTGATACGGGGTAGAGGATCACAACAAACGCCGCCGTAGGGCCGGACACGCTGTAACGCGATCCTCCACTGACGGCAATGACGATCCCGGCTATTGCTGCGGTATAAAGCCCATATTGCGGTGGAACGCCGCTGGCAATCGCCAGGGCCATAGCAAGGGGAATGGCGATAATGCCAACGGTGACTCCGGCAATGGCATCTTTCAGCAGACGTTGAAGGGAGTAAGGTTCACGCCAGCAGGCGTCTATCAGAGCACTGAAGGGGCGTATACCGTTAATTTCATGCGTTTTCATCTAAGTAGCAAACCAAGTCTATAAAAGAGAACGGAATGGCGGGCCAGGGAGGTCCGTCTCGAATAGCTGTCAGATACCATACCCCTTTCCATAGGCAGATACCTAGATTTGTATCAAGGCAGGATGGATCTGCTGAAATTAGCGTTTCTGGAGGAGTGATTATGGGCAAAACGCCGGCCTGTACCGATCTTTGGTTGGGCGCGAAAACAAAAGTGAGGCTTTTGCTGCTTAGTCTCCCCGTAGGCCAGATAAGCCGAGAAAACAGGTAAAGTGCTGACCGGCAGATGACGGCACTTCAACTGCGCTGATGACATTTTCCCTTGGCAGGATTGATAACCGACTATTCTGAACTTAGGGCATGGCATAGATAGCAATAACGTCCAGCGGCCAGTCTCCGGCCAAGTGTTGTGCCGGAGCAGAGAAGAACTGGCGTCGCTCCCTAAAATTTACTGACAAGTCAATTTGTTACATCGATGGAGCATGCCAGATATTTATGACATTTATTGCGTCGATCTCTTCTTTCTACAGTGACGCGTGCATTACTTATGCCACGCTATCGATAGGCTACTTCGCCCTTAGCAAGAATTCGCCTTTCTCTTTCGAGGCTGCCTTGTGGAAGCGGGTGTTGTTTGGCGTGCTGGCGGGTTTAGCTGCGCTATACCTGGGTCAGGATCGTTTAATCATCTCTGGAAAGCTCTATTACAGCTTTACCATGATGCCGATGATATTGGTGATGTTTTATGGGGGAGCGCTCAGCGGAGCGGTTTGCTATCTGGTCAATTTTGCCTTTACCGGTGGTTTTACGCTGGATAATCTGTTCATCGGTTCGATCATACTGCCGTTGTTGCTATTGAAGGTATGGCGCAAGAAATCGAACCACGTGTTTTATCTCACTATCGGTATTATTGCGCTTTACCGCATTGCGGTAGTCGGCTGGTTTCTCGATCTCAGGAACCTGTGGTTGGATATCCTGCTTTATCAGTTTGCCTTTGCTCTGTGTCTGGCGATTTGTTATCACGCATTGCGATTTAAAGAGCGCCATATCCATGCCTTCTTTTCAATGCGCAACAAGGCTACAACCGACAGCCTGACGCATATCAATAACCGCGCCAGCGTGGATTACAAGATGCTGTTGCAGCACGCGCAACGCCAGTCTTGCGGTCTGATGATCCTGGATTTGGATGACTTCAAAAAGGTGAATGACACCTACGGACATCTGGCTGGCGATGGGGTGCTCGCCAGCGTGGGGTATATCCTGCAAGACTGTGTGCGCCAAGAGGATTTTGTTGGCCGTTATGGTGGTGAAGAGTTTATCGTCATCACTTCCAGCTATGATCCACACCATATAGCGACGGTGGCGGAACGTATTCGCAGCCGGGTTGAGAGATCCAACTTTGCTTCGACCGATGGCACCACTTTCCAGATGACACTCTCTATTGGCACGTCGCTCTATCTGCCAGGCATGTCAGTTGAAAAAGCGATAGAAATGACAGACGACGCGCTTTATGACGCCAAACGTGGCGGGAAAAATCGCGTGGTAAGCAGCCGTTTGATGTCGCTGGCACCACTGGGGGAAGGGTTTGGCCGCTGATGACGACGCGCTGCGGAGGATAGGCAAAAAAAGTCTGAACGCTAGTTCAGACTTTCTCTTTGAATTTGGCGGTGAGAGAGGGGTTCGAACCCTCGATACACTTTCGCGTATACACACTTTCCAGGCGTGCTCCTTCAGCCACTCAGACACCTCACCGTTTCGTTGCACGTTACTCGGTGCAACGGGGCGCTACTATAGGGAGAGTCGGTTTACCGGTCAAGAATATTTTCGCAGTTTTAGCTCAGGTGATTAAGCTGTGGCCGCTTTGCTATAAAGTAACGTACCTGATTAGCTCATCACTATCGGCATCCATAATAATCCGGTGACAATCAGCAACAGCAAAAAGATCAGGCCGAAGACCGCACCCAGCCGCCAGTAGTCGGTGGTGGGCAGGTAACCACTGCCATAATAAATCGGGCTAGGGCCGGTGGCATAGGGGGTAACAATACTGCCCAGGCCTATTGCTGCACCAATCATCAGGCTGAACGTTTGCAATGGGATGGCTGGCAGCATCAGCGCGGCGGCAATCATCATTGGTGCCAATGCAGAGGTATAGGCGGTGGCGCTGGCAAAAAAGTAGCGCAACAGATAGAACACCACAACCAGCATCACCATGATTACCGAGGTTGAAAACCCTTCCAGGCCATGAGCAATCAGTTTGCCGAACCAGGTGATAAAGCCCACATTATTTAGCCCAGTGGCTAAGGCAATCAGCGAGGCCAGCCAGAAAAATACGCTCCAGGCGGCTTTATTACTGATGATATCGTCCCAGGTAATAATCTTGCCCAGCAACATCAACGCTACCACGGAGTACCCCACCAGAGCGGCATCGATATATTTCCCGGCAAAAATCCACAGCAGCAGGGCGATAACCATCAATGCCAGCATCTTCTTTTCGCGCAGGCTGAGTGGCCCCATGGCCGCCAATTCAGCCGAGGCCCACTGCGGTACCTGTTGGCCCGCTTTGATTTGCGGCGGATAAAGCAGATAACTCAGCCAGGGAACCAACGCGATCAACACGAGGCTCAGAGGCAGCAGGCCAATAAACCAGTCGCCCCATGAAAGCGTCAAATGCGATGAGCTTTTTATCAGCCCGACCAGCAGCAGGTTGGGGGCCATTGCCGTCAGGAATATGGCGCTGGTGACACAGTTGGCACAGATGCCCATCCACATAATATAAGAGCCAATATTGCGTGCGCTTGGCGTATTGGGTTGAGAATCGTAGAGGGGAGGGAGATTACGGATAATCGGGTAGATGATCCCCGCACCGCGTGCCGAGTTGGACGGTGTTACCGGGGCCAGCAGCAGTTCTGAAAACATGATGGCATAACCGAGAAACAGGGTTTTGTGCCCCATTTTTTTACCAGGATCAGCGCGATACGCCGTCCAAGCCCGGTTTTCTCATAGCCGGTTCCAAACATAAACGCGGCAAAGATCAGCCAGATAACCGAGTTGGAGAAACCCGAAACCATCCATGAAAGCGAGCTGGAGGTATATTTAAAGCCGGGAGCGATCAGTTGTTCGGGGCTATATAACAACCAGGGAGAAAGAATGGCGATAATCGCCAACCCGGTCATTGCCACTACTGCACCTGGTGCGGGTTCCAGTATGAGTCCGACGATAACGCCAAGGAAAACCGAGAAATAGAGCCAGGCATGGGGTTGTAACCCCTCGGGGGTCGGGCACAGGGCGAGGGCGATTGCTACAAATACCGGGGCCGCCCATCTCCATGACAAATTAAACTTTGCCATAGTAGGATCCTTTTTAAATTTTTAGTGAAGAGAGGCCAGGGCCTCTCTTGGACGATTACTTGATGTAATGAACGTGTTGGCAGATTTCCTCTACAATCGGCCCACAGCGCTCGGCAAAGACCTTCTTGTTTTGGTCGATCAGGTTGTTGCCAAAGGTATCGATAGAGACAATCAGCGGGCCAAACTCCTTAACCCTGCATACCCACAGTGATTCCGGCATGCCCAATTCGGTCCAGTGCACTTCTTCGATCTCCTCTACCTGGGTTGCCGCCACTACCGCGCAGCCAGCAGGGAAAATCACATGCAGTGCCTTGAATTCTTTACAGCCAGCCTCGGTGTTTGGCCCCATGCCGCCTTTGCCGACGATCAACCGCACGCCGGTCTGCTCGATAAACTCTTTCTCGAAGCTTTCCATTCGCATGCTGGTAGTGGGCCCAATAGAGACCATTTCCCATTTTTCGCCGTTTTTACGTACGATCGGACCAGCGTGGAAAATCGCTTTGCCGCGCAGGTCATAAGGGATTTCACGTTTGAGTTCAATCAGCCGACGATGGCAGACATCGCGGCAGGTAACCAGGGTGCCATTGAGGTAGATAACGTCACCCACGTTGATATCGGCCAGATCTTCTTCTTTAATCGGCGTAGTCAGGATCTTTTTCATAATGCCTCCCGGGTATGGGAAATACTTTCAAACGACAGGTCTTGATGGACCAATAGCGTGCCGCGACGGTGTGCCCAGCAACCGGTAGAGACTGCAACACCGATGGTAGAAGGGTGGCGAGCCGCAGACTCGATATGCACACCCATTACCGAGCTGTTTCCCATTAGCCCTTGTGGGCCAATGCCAAGCTCATTGAGCCCTTTTTCCAGGCGCAGCTCCAAATCTGCCGCGATAGGGTTTGAATGGCGGGTGCCGATAGGGCGCAGGATCGCTTTGCGTGACAGGACCGCCGCGGTTTCCACTGACGTGGCGATCCCGATCCCGACCAGTACTGGCGGGCAGGCATTGACGGCTAACGTGGAGATATTCTCGAAAACGAACTTCACTACGCCTTCATAGCCTTCGGAAGGCATCAGCACTTTGGCGCGGCCAGGTAAAGTGCAGCCACCTCCGGCCATATACACTTCGATTTCAGCGTCGGTGCCACCTGGGACCAGATCCCAGGTCACCCACGGCACGCCAGAACCGGTATTTTTGCCGGTGTTGACCTCATCAAAAATCTCAACCGCGTTATGGCGCAGTGGCGCAGCAACGGTGGCATCTTCCACAGCCTGTTTTAGCGAGGCTTGGAGCTCAGCCAAGAGGGGAAAAGCAGTACCCACTTTGACAAAAAACATGATTTCGCCGGTGTCCTGGCAGGCAGGCCGGTTTAAGGCGATGGCTTTCTCCATATTCTCAAACATCGTATGGTAAATAATTTTACCCATACCCTGATTTTCCAACTCGCGTAGCTGTTTTAATTTGTCGACAACGTCGTCCGGCATTCGGGTGGAAATCATGGCAGTGAAATTTGCGACAAGGCGGGTGAGTTTTTCCACCCTAGCGTTTTTATCAATTACGTCCATAAGTGTGACTCCCGTCAGGCTGAAATGAATATGCTCACAATAATTGGTTTTCTTGGCCTGAATAAACGCTACCATAGCGGTGGTAAGCAATCTGCCACAGGATTGTGAACCGTTAATTCACATTGCGTTAATCATCATTATTTGTTGTAAATCAACACGATGAATTAATGGTGAAGATTCAGGTGAAAAGTTATTTAACATATTTTCATCAAAGTCTAACATATAAAAAGCTATAACGTAATTTATTGGTAACTATACCCGTCGTGTCGCGATGAAATAAATGAGGCCAGAGCGTTATGTCATTAATCCCTTATCCTCAACCCAAAGATTTACAGGTACTTATCGCGGTGGTTAATACCGGGAGTTTCAGTGCCGCAGCCGAAACCTTGGGGCAGACACCGGCATTTGTGACCAAACGGATACAGCAAATGGAGTCGTTGCTGGGCGTAAAGTTATTGAATCGCTCATCTCGCGGCATGGCGCTGACGGAAAGTGGGCAGACGGCCTATGAACATGCATTGGAGATTATGGATCGTCTGCAAAAGTTAATGGACGAAGTGACCCATATTAAACAGCAACCGGTTGGCATGATCCGTATAGGCTCCAGCTTTGGCTTTGGTCGGGCCTATATCGCACCGGCTATTATGCAAATAATGGAGCGCTATCCGGAACTGCAGATTAATTTCGAGCTGTTTGATCGCCAGATTGATCTGAACCGGGACAATGTGGATTTGGATATCCGTATCAATGATGATATCCCGGAAAATTATATAGCCAAGTTGCTGGCCAAGAACCGACGTATACTTTGTGCTTCGCCGGGTTATATCCAACAGCGGGGCGTACCTGAAACGTTGGCCGAATTGCAGCGCCATGATTGCCTGGTGACCAAAGAGCGGGATCAAACCATTGGCGTGTGGGAGCTGGAAAGTTCGCAGGGCAAAAAATCGGTCAAAATATCAGGGCATCTCTCGTCTAATAGCGGTGAGATTGTGTTGAATTGGTCGCTGAATGGTAAAGGGATCATGCTACGCTCAGAATGGGACGTGTTGCCTTTCTTACGCAATGGCGCACTGGTGCAGGTTTTGCCTGAATATGCGCAAAGTGCCAACATCTGGGCGGTGTACCAGACGCCGCTTTATTCCTCAACCAAACTCAAGGTCTGCGTCGAATTTTTTAGCCAGTATTGCCGCGATATGGGGACCTGGACGGGTACCGAAGTCGATAATCGGTTGGGCTGCGATAACGGGTAATGTTTCTGCCAAGCCGATCACATCGATTGCATTCAGCGTAAACATCATAAAAAATCGCGTCATATTTACATCATGGATGGATATTGTTATGGCTGAACCCCAGTATCTTTTTGCTGAAATTCCCCTTTCCAGAAGCGCATTTGACCGCTGGCTGAAATCCCCACCAAGTTCTTCTTCATGCTGGCCTGAATGGGCGGATATCGATATGTCCTGCGAACAGGGCGCAGAGTCGGTTTTAGACGCATTAATTCCCTTTTTCATTGGAGAACCGCAATTACAGCAATGTTTATTGTTACATGATAAACAGCAGGGAATACTGCGGTGCGCACTCTGGCTGCGTTATGAGGAGATGCGTCTGACAATGATGCGCCTGCTGGCTCTGTTGCGGAGCACCGCGCCGTTTATGGCGGCAACAGCGCAAGGGCAAGTAAAGCACGGTGAAAACTGTTGTGGCACTCTGACTCTGACCCGCAATGAAACCCATTGGATTTCTGTGTGCGAAGATCTCTCATTCCCGGCTTGGAGTGAGGGGTGGTTACATAGCCTCGGGGAAGAAAGTGAGAGCCAATGGATGGATCCGAAACTGTTCAATGCCCTGAAGCGTCGTTACAACCACTATCTGCTCAATGCCTCGCACCAACGGCCGATAGCGATTAAGAAAACGGATTACTACTCTAATGGCCGCGAAGTAATTGATTATTATGGTAATCGTATAGAGGGTGCTGATCCATTGACCTTCAGGCGGTTGTGCCATACCTATTTTGACACCCTGTATACCGATGGTCAGGGGGTATGGATTGATTCGGATATCCTTGATCTTCACCGGCACAAGATAGCCGACAACCTGGCTCCAGAACGGATTCAGGTCCTGGAGGAGGGTTACGATTCTGATTTCTTGCTGCGAATTGATGACAAAGTATGGTTCCGCGCTCAGGATAAAGTCCCGCAACCCTTTTACCTGCGATCGCTAACTATTGATCCCGCCACATTCCATGCCCTGACGAGCGGGGAATATGCGGATAAAAATGCCGTGTATCGTTATAGCGGCAATAGAGGGCTGTGCGTTGTCAAAGAGCTTCATCCTAAGGATATCGTCAGGACCGTGGGCGAATTTCTTATTACGGATAAAGCGGTTTTTTATTCGGGTAAAATGCTTGCGTTCGCCGAGGGCAAAAGCTTCCGTTGCTTGGGGCATGATTTTTACTGCGATAACCGCCATGTCTGGTTCAGGGATAATCTGCTGGAGAAGCTCGATCCACAAACATTCAGGTTTGTCGCCCCGGAGCGTAATCTGGTTACCGACAGCCGGCATGTCTATTTTGGCGTTCAGTGTGTTCCCGGTGCAGATCCTCAGACGCTGGAAGTGTTAACGAGAGGGCTCTTTTTCTTTTGGCGGGACAAAGAGAGCATCTGGTATAACGACACAAAGCTTGAAGGGGCGGACGTAACGCGGGGCGACATCGAAATATACCCGGAAAGTATCTATTGCCGGATTAGCGAGCGTGTCTGGGGTATGCAAACTGAACTCAACGAGGTTGATGCCAAGAGTTTTGTCGTGACCGAGTGGGATTATGCCGAGGATAAGCATGGCCGCTTTTATCGGGACAGGCGCCTGACTGATACGGATGTCCCATCGTGATCCTGTGGGCGGGCAAGACCGTCTAAAATGTCTGGGCCATTTTGTCGAACCCTGTCGAGGCTTCTCACTCTCTCCGGAGCTGGGGAACAGGCAAAAAAAGTCTGAGCGTTAGCCCAGACTTTCTCTTTGAATATGGCGGTGAGGGAGGGGTTCGAACCCTCGATACACTTACGCGTATACACACTTTCCAGGCGTGCTCCTTCAGCCACTCAGACACCTCACCATATTGTCATCAACAACGTTTTACGCTGCTGACGGGCGCTAATGTAGGAGAATCTGATCCCAGCGTCAATAGCCTTGTCACATAACTGGGCGCGTTTAGCCAAACTTACAGCAATCTGCTGATTTGACGAGCGATATCTGGCACTTTAGCGCGTTGTGGCGCGGTTTTTTACTTGCATCGCCCGCCAAACCGCGAAAGGATTAATGGATATCAGTAAAAGGGAGCAGGGTAATGAACATTATTTTCTACCATCCATTTTTTGACGCGCAAGATTGGTTGCAAGGGATGGCGCGGCGCTTGCCACAGGCCCATCTCCGGGCGTGGCAACCCGGTGACGATCGCCCGGCAGACTATGCGATGGTCTGGCGGCCACCTTATGAAATGTTGGCAAACCGCCGGGATTTGAAAGGGGTGTTTGCCCTGGGAGCCGGGGTGGATGCCATCCTCGAGCAGGAAAGGCTGCATCCAGGGACTCTGCCTGCGGGGGTACCCCTGATCCGGTTGGAGGATACCGGAATGGGACAACAGATGCAGGAATATGCGCTGGCCTGCGTTTTACGCTATTTCCGCCGTTTTGATGAATACCAGTTACAGCAACAGCAGCAAAACTGGCTGCCGCTTGAGCCGCACCAGCAGGGCGATTTCACCATCGGTATTCTGGGCGCGGGGGTGTTGGGGAAAAGCGTGGCGCAAAAATTGGTGGAGTTTGGCTTTAACGTTCGGTGCTGGAGCCGTAGCCACAAGCAGATTGCCGGCGTGCAAAGCTTTGCTGCGCAAGAAGAATTGCCTGCATTCCTGGATGGCGTCAGGCTGTTGATCAACCTGCTGCCTAATACGCCGGAAACCGTCGGTATTCTCAACCGTCGCCTGTTCACCTGCCTGGTTCCGGGTGCCTACCTGGTCAATCTGGCGCGCGGGGTTCATCTGGTGGAGGACGATTTGCTGGCCGTGCTTGATCAAGGGCAGCTAGCCGCCGCGACGCTAGACGTATTCGTTAATGAACCCTTGCCGCAGGGCCATGCGTTATGGCGTCATCCTCGTGTCACTATTACCCCGCATATTGCTGCCATTACCTTGCCTGAACAGGCAATGGATCAGGTCAGCGCCAATATTATGCGGCTGGAGGCGGGAGGATCGCCTACTGGCATTGTAGATATTCAGCGTGGCTATTGATGCTTTATCACCCATGCAACACTGCCGATGCCGGTGTTAACTGCTATGATGACGAGTGATTGGCCCGCCATCCACGAACCCGGCGGGTGTCTAAGAAGGAGAAACAATGTACCCCGTTGATTTACATATGCATACCGTTGCCAGCACCCACGCCTACAGCACCCTGCACGATTATATCGCCGAAGCGAAGCAAAAGAATATCAAGCTGTTCGCCATCACTGATCATGGGCCAGACATGGCCGATGCACCGCATTACTGGCACTTTATGAATATGCGGGTTTGGCCGCGCCTGGTGGATGGAGTAGGTATCCTGCGTGGCATCGAAGCCAATATCAAGAATCTGGCCGGAGATATCGACTGCACCGGCCCGATGCTTAACGAGATCGACCTGATCATTGCCGGGTTCCATGAGCCGGTATTTGCCCCACAGGATAAAGCTGGCAACACCGAAGCGATGATCGCTGCGATGGCGCAGGGCGATGTGCACATCATCAGCCACCCCGGCAACCCCAAATATCCGATTGATATCCCGGCGGTAGCCGCAGCGGCGGCCAAGTATCAGGTGGCGCTGGAGCTAAATAACTCCTCCTTCTCCCATTCCCGTAAAGGCAGCGAGGCGAACTGCCGTGCCATCGCCAGCGCGGTCAAGGATGTAGGGGGCTGGTTAGCGCTGGGTTCCGATTCACATGTGGCTTTTTCGCTCGGCATCTTTGAGCACTGTGAACGCATTATTGAGGAGGTTCAATTCCCGCAGGGGCGTATTCTGAACGTGTCACCACGACGTTTACTGGATTTTCTGGAGCAGCGCGGTAAGCCAGCGATTGCGGAATTAGCCGATCTGTGACATCGTCACGGCAAATTTTCCCGTCTTGTATAGGCCTTGATTATGAATGAGTTTTCCGTTGTCTGTCGGGTGCTGGGTACGCTGTTTTACCGCCAGCCGCAGGATCCGTTGCTGGTGCCGCTGTTTACCCTGATTAAGGAGGGCAAGCTGCAACAGCATTGGCCATTGGAGCAGGACGAGCTGCTGGTCCGCTTGCAGCAACATTGTGATGCCCACCTGCTGGCCGCTGATTTTAACGCCCTGTTTGTTGGCAGTGAATGCAGTGTTTCACCATTCCGCTCAACCTATGTTGAAGGTGCCAACGAAGCGGATGTGCGTTTATTCCTGCAGCAACGAGGGATGCCATTAAGCGAAGCGCCTGCCGACCATTTCGGTTCGCTGTTGCTGGCGGCCTCCTGGCTGGAAGATCAATCACAGGAAGATGAAGCCCAGGCACAAATCACGCTGTTTGATGAGTTTCTGTTGCCGTGGTGTGGTCGCTTCCTCGGTAAGGTTGAAGCGCACGCAACCGGTGCTTTTTACCGTACCTTGGCGCTGATTACCCGTGATGCCATCGCCGCTATGCGCGATGAGCTGGAAGAGTATGAGCAGGAAGACGACGGGGCAGACGAAGAAGAGTAAATGGGTGGGACGCAGTTCAACACTGCGTCCAATATACTGGTTATCCTTCAAAGCGCTTCTTGGTTGGTGGCTCTAAGCATCTTGAATGATTATGTCTATAACGTCAGTCGGTGAAGGGGATCACCAATTGACCCGGTTTCACTTCCAGCCCTTTGGCCAGTTGGCGTGCCAATGCTTCGACCTTGCTGTTGTCTGGATTCAGAACATAGACCGGCTGTTGGCTGAAGTAGGATTTTAACGACTGATTCAGATAAGGCGTCAGGGCCTTCATCACCGTATCCATCTTTTCCGGTTGTACCTTGTAATCGACCAGTTCCATATCTTTCAGGAAGATTGCCCCTTTCTGCGGATCGTAGACCGGTTGCGCTTTCAGCGTTAGCTGCAGGTCAGCAGACTGTGGGCCGAGAATAGAGGTAATATTGACCTTGGCATTGCCGGAAAGCGTCACTTTGTTGGGCTCAGTGCGGCCAATCTGGCTCTGCAACTGGGTTAACACGATATTGGCATCCACCAATCCAGGTACGCCGATCTGTTTTTGATAGTCATTATGCTTTTGCAGGTAATCGTTCACTTCCTGCTCGCTGACGGTGTATTGAGTTAGCTGGTTACAACCGACAAGCGCACCGGCAAATACCAGGGCGGCCATGCCCATCAGGATCTTTTTCATTCGTGCCTCATAAAACTTTCAACGGAATTGCTACGGGTAAAGAGAAATTTTTCAGGCCTGCAGGATAGCAGATGTTGCGGTGGAAAGGCGTTTTTACCTATCGGATAACGCTGAAACTGCCTAGCGGCGCAGGCGCAAAACCAGCAATATCACGCCACCCAGGCAGGTTATTCCACCCAGGGCCGGGAACAGAGGGATGCCCCATAACTGGCTGGTGGAGCGCATCAGATAGGGTGCCAACCCCAGAGCAAAGGCGGCGGTCACGATAGCAATGGCTAAGGTCACCGCAGCGCGTTCCAATGCTTTGCTGAGCTGATGGATATTTTTGACGTTGATTTCTGCGTCAATCCGCCCCTGCTTTAACCGCCTCATCAGCAAACGGATTGCCTGGGGCAGCTCCTCACCAGCGTCCAGGGCCTCGCCGCCCAGCAACAGGGCTCGGCGGCGTAAAGCTTCCGGGGTGTATCGTTGCAGCATCACCTGCTGCAACATCGGCTTGAGCGTGGCGATGATATCGAAAGCGGGATCTAAGCGGTGCAACACACCATCGGCGGTAATCAGCGCCTTGAACAGCAACACCAGATCTGGCGGCAGCGGTAATTGATGTTCGCGCGCCATCACTAACAGGTCTGTCAGTGCTTTGCCCAGAGTGAGAGTGGTTGAGGCTTGTTTGTCGAGGAAATTTTGCGCGGCCTGCTCCAAATCCATCAGATCCAGCTCCTGGCTGTCCGACCAGGCGATCAGCGTATTGACGATACCGTCGCTTTGCCGCTCCGCAATGGCTTGCAGCAACAGCAACAACTGGTTGCGCCGCCGTTCGGAAAGTTGACCCACCATGCCGAAGTCGATAAAACCAACCTGATTATCCCCTATGGCCATCACGTTGCCGGGATGCGGATCGGCGTGGTAAAGCCGATGCTCCAGCACCATTTTCATAAAGGCCTGCGCGCCACGCTGGGCCAGCAGTGGGCCATCAAAACCGGCTGCAGCCAATTGTGCTGGATTTTCCGGCGCGATGCCTGGCAGAAACTGCTGCACCAACAGGCGTTTTGAGGAGTACTGCCAGTGTATCCTGGGGATCACCACTTCAGGCTGCTGATTAAAATGTTCTGCTACCCGGTCACAATTATTGCCTTCGTGGGTCAGATCCAACTCGTGGTTAAGTGCGGTTGCCAGGGTCTGCACCATCTGATGGGGGCGATAGCGGGACAGTGCCGGGCTCTGTTGTTCCACGGTTTCTGCCAGATAGGTCAGCAAGCGCAGATCGGCGTGAATGGTTTTGGCCAAACCAGGGCGCAGCACCTTAACTACCACAGATTCACCACTGTGCAGGCGAGCGCGGTAGATCTGCGCCATTGAGGCGGCGGCGAGAGGCTTTTGATCGAACTGCGCAAAAATCTGCTGCGGATCGCCACCCAGATCGGCGTTTATCTGCGCGGCCAGTTTTTCCCAGGGGAGGGTGGTGGCCTGGCTGTGCAGGCGTTCAAGTTCGTCCGTCCAGCGCTGTTCCAGCAGGTCGGTGCGGGTGGCCAGTATCTGGCCAAACTTGACGAAAGTGGGGCCAAGCTCTTCAAAAGCGGCGCGCAGACGTTCAGGCAACGTTTGGTTATCTACCTCCACGCCGCTGGCACTGAGGCCGCCGAGCAATTTGCCCAGGCCAAGCAGCCTGATCACATCCTGCAAACCGTACCGGATCAGCACGGATGAAATCTCTTGCAGCCTGGCACGATCGCGGGTGGTGACAAAAACCATTTTTAACATCTGTGCGCTACTCCATTATCGCCAGTGAGGATCACTGCTCCATGTCGAATAGTAGCGGAATATCACAGCGTTGCGCCATGCGGTTGCGGTAGGCCTCCACATTGTCAGGCAAGGTGACGCCTGCCACTATCGACAGTGAGCGCAGCAGAGGGAACAGGTGGATATCATCCAACGAAAGGCTGCCATTGACCGCCTCCGGGGATTGGATCAGCGCAGACAGCTTTTGCAGATCGTCCTCTAACTGCTCAATCAGATCGGCACTGTCGGCCAGCAGGGTGGCAAAATCACCTAAGGTGGCCTGCTTTTTATGGGTGAAGTACTGGCGCGCGCTGTCAGTGGCGAACTCTTCGAAATCGGCATTGGCAAAACGCGGCAGCAATAACTTATTGGTGTAACTGCTGGCGTGCTCTACCCACAAGCTGATGGCCGGGTTGGTGTTCCCCGTCAGAACGGGGTTGCCATCCAGGTTATCGACGTAATGCACAATATCCATACTTTCTGGCATATAACTGCCGTCGTCTTTTTGCAGGATCGGCGCCATTTTCTTGCCGATCATGCTAATGGGCGTGGTTTCATCATCGCTAAGCAAAGTGACCAGACGTACTGGCAGATCCTTCAGGCCGAAAATCATGCGGGCCTTCACGCAATATGGGCAATGGTCGTATATAAACAGTTTCATGATTGCTCCCGTTGTCAGGTCGCAGCCCGTAAAGGCTGTCGCGCAGAGTGGTTATTGGATGATGCGTCATAATGAAATTTTTTGCGCTTATTTTTCACTACCAGGATAGCAACCCCGGCAAATTTGACTGGTTTTATGACTCTTTTGCTTGGGTTGCCGTGTGATGACTCAACCACCGCGAAGTACCGCCGGGGCCGCAGCCCGGGGATTAAACTGCCAATACAGGGCGACCAGCGTGATAAAACCGACCAGCCCCAGCATAAACCAGGGCAATTCAGGCCTGCCCATGGCTCGGCCTGTATCATACATCCAGCCGCCGCCGGTATAACCCAATGCGCCGCCCAGGGCCAGCCCAAGACGGCTGAAACCCATATAGCTGCCACGAGCGCGGGAATCGGCCAGTGAAGCGCTCAGGGTTTCGCGTGCCGGTTCGGCAATGATCGACCCCAGGTAGAAACAGCAAATCAGGGTGAAGAGTGCCTGCAGACTGGTTGCAAACCCGATGGGCAACAGGCTTAGGGTCATCAGCAGTAAACCGGCCATCAGGCGCTGTTCAAGCCGGAAATGTTTTTCACTCCAACGTGCCAGCGGATAAAGCAAGCTAAGCGAAAGTGCGGCTTCGATGGCATACATCCATTTTACCGCCGACGGTGAACCGGCAATTTCATT
The DNA here is from genome assembly GCF_050632285.1 of Serratia sp. L9. Classification (NCBI taxonomy): domain Bacteria; kingdom Pseudomonadati; phylum Pseudomonadota; class Gammaproteobacteria; order Enterobacterales; family Yersiniaceae; genus Serratia; species Serratia sp. L9. The sequence goes on from NZ_CP192591.1 coordinate 3,691,254, forward strand.
GACCACAATCGGCAGCATCAGCATGACCTGAACCGCCAGCATGTAATAGCCGGTCAGCGTCAGCACATAGACCAGAAAACGGCGGTCACGCATTACCCGCATCATGCCTTCTTTCATTGGGGCACGCACGGTAGAGATACGGTAGGCGGGTAACAGCCAGGCATTCCAGCCAGCGGCCAGTACGAAAATGCCGGCACCGGTCCAACAGACAAAATGGAAGTCGTATTGCAAAAGCCAACTGCCGATCAGTGCACCGACCACCGCACCCGCGCTGTCTTGCATCATCAGTAATGAAAAGAAACGGCTACGTTCGTGCGGGCGGGTTAATTTGATCACCAGGGCGGTACGCGGCGGGTCAAACAAGGTGCCGCCAATTGCAGAAAGAGCACAGGAAAACCACAGTATCCAAGGCTGATCGGCCATCGCCATGGTGGCAAAACCGGCTGCACGCAGCAGCATGCCGGTGACTATCATCGGTTTGGCACCAAAACGGTCGGCTATAGCGCCGCCAAAGATCCCCAATCCTTGCTGAACCAATTGGCGCAAACCCAGAGCCAGCCCCACAACCACGGCTGCCCAGCCCAGTTGATCGACAAAACGAATAGAAATAAGTGGGAAGACGACGAAAAAGCCTAAAACCACCAACAGATTATCGAATAATAAAAAATACTTACCCAAGCTCCGAGCCTGCGATACCAGAGACATGCTTCACCATGAGCAATTAAGAAGGAGAGAAAGACAACCTGTTTATTCTCTACCCAATACGGCCAGTCAGATAGGGGGAAGATAGATAATATTTTTTTATCGTCAAGACGTTACGCAAGTGGCAAAACTGCACAAAAAAACCGGCAAAATGATTGACTGCCTATTTACTGAACAGTATGGGACTTACCTGTAGGACGGGCTACGGTTATATTATCTGGGGGAACCTGTGGTTCTGTGCCGGTAATTAGTCATTAAATCTGTTGGTGATATGACAATAAAGACCAGTTATTCAGACACTCACCCAATCAATACTTCTTATCGAACCCTTATGACCGCGGGGGAAATGATGTTTGGCTATCGCTCTGCATCACCGAAAGTACGCCTTACCACCGACCGGCTGGTGGTCCGTTTAGTCCACGAGCGTGATGCCTACCGCCTGGCAGAATACTATGCCGAAAACCGGGCTTTCCTCAAACCGTGGGAACCGGTGCGTGATGACAGCCATTGCTATCCCTCCGGCTGGCAGGCCCGGCTGGGCATGATTACTGAAATGCAAAAGCAGGGCAGTGCCTACTATTTTATTCTGCTCGATCCCGATGAACGCGAAGTGTATGGCGTAGCAAATTTCAGCAATGTGCTGCGCGGTTCGTTTCATGCCTGTTTCCTCGGTTACTCGCTGGGTGAAAAGTGGCAGGGGCAAGGGCTGATGTACGAAGCGCTGCAATCGGCTATCCGCTATATGCTGCGCCAGCAACGGATGCATCGCATTATGGCCAACTATATGCCGCACAACCAGCGCAGCGGCGCGTTGCTGACCCGTCTTGGTTTTGAACGGGAGGGCTACGCCAAAGATTATCTGCTGATCGACGGACAGTGGCGGGACCACGTTCTCACCGCATTAACCAATAAAGAATGGCTACCGCCACGTTGAGGCCGTAAATGAAATATGAATTAAATGCCAAAGAAGCCAGAGTGATAGGTTGCCTGCTGGAAAAACAGGTGACCACTCCCGACCAATATCCGCTTTCGCTGAATGCCATTACGTTGGCCTGTAACCAGAAAACCAACCGGGAGCCGGTCATGGATCTGTCGGAAAGTGAGGTTCAGCAGATCCTGGATTTGCTGCTGAGAAAACACTTTCTGCGTACGCAGAGTGGTTTTGGCAACCGGGTGGTGAAATATGAGCAGCGGTTCTGCAATTCGGAATTCGGCCAACTGAAATTGTCACCGGCCGAACTGGCGGTGATCGCAACGCTGTTACTGCGTGGCGCGCAGACTCCGGGTGAACTGCGTACCCGCACTGGCCGCATGCATGAATTCAGTGACGTCAGTGAAGTCGAAGCGGTTTTACAGCAGTTGACGGCCCGTGAGGATGGCCAGTTTGTGGTCCGCCTGGCGCGTGAGCCAGGCAAGCGAGAAAGCCGTTTTATGCATCTTTTCAGCGGCCAGATTGAAGCGGCCCCGGCCGAAGCAGAAGAAGCGGCCAACGGAGAACTGAGTGAGCGAGTCGCGCTACTGGAAGCCTCGGTCGCTGAGTTGAAGCAGCAACTGCAACAGCTGCTGGCGCGGGGGCAACATGAGTAAATTGCGTATTGGCGTGGTTGGGCTGGGCGGTATTGCGCAAAAAGCCTATTTGCCATTGCTCAGCCAGGCAGCGGACTGGCTACTGGTTGGCGGTTTCTCGCCTAATCAGCAAAAAGCGCAGACGGTGTGTGACAGCTACCGCATGGCGTGTTTCCCCCGTCTTGATAGCCTGGCGCAACAGTGTGATGCGGTGTTGGTACACAGCAGTACCGCCAGCCATTTTCAGGTGGTGAGTGAGCTGCTTGCGCATGGCGTACATGTGTATGTTGATAAACCGCTGGCAGAAACGGTAGAGCAGAGCGAACAGCTGATCGCCTTGGCAGACAAGCACGGCAAGACACTGATGGTGGGGTTCAACCGCCGCTTTGCGCCGCTGTATCGCCAACTGAAACAGCAAATGCAACAGCCTGCCTCGATCCGTATGGATAAACATCGCGCTGACAGCGTGGGGCCAAAGAATTTACGATTTACCCTGCTGGATGACTATCTGCACGTGGTGGATACTGCGCTGTGGCTGGGGGGCGGTAACGCGGGTCTGCTGAGCGGTAGTGTGCGCACCAATGAGGCCGGCGAAATGCTCTACGCAGAACACCACTTTGCCTGTGGCGATACTATTGTGACAACCAGTATGCATCGCCGGGCAGGCAGCCAGCGCGAGAGCGTGCAGGCGGTAACCGAAGGGGCAGTTTATCAATTGAACGACATGCGCCAGTGGTGGCGCGAAGACCCGCAAGGCATCATCGAACAACCGGCTCCGGGTTGGCAAACCACTTTGGCGCAGCGGGGTTTTGAAGGGGCGGTACAACACTTTATTCAGTCCATCAGCAATCAGACGATGCCGGAAACCGCGGGCGAGCAAGCCATTTACGCGCAACGGCTGATTGAAAAGCTGCTGCGCGATGCTGGATAACCCTATGTAACATATGGCGGTAGCTATTATTTCTGTGGATCCGTAGACTATCGCCATTCAACTGACGCCTGCTGAAGCAGGCGTTGATATTTACACGTCGTACTCATCAGAAAAACCACATGAATCTACTTAAATCACTGGCAGCCGTTAGCTCGATGACCATGTTTTCGCGGGTGTTGGGCTTTGCGCGTGACGCCATTGTGGCGCGCGTTTTTGGGGCCGGGATGGCGACGGATGCTTTCTTTGTGGCGTTCAAATTGCCCAACCTGTTGCGGCGTATCTTTGCCGAAGGGGCGTTTTCGCAGGCATTTGTGCCGATCCTGGCTGAATATAAAAGTCAGCAGGGGGAAGAGGCGACCCGCACGTTTGTCGCCTACGTTTCCGGTTTGCTGACGCTGGTACTGGCGGTGGTGACGGTGCTGGGCATGTTGGCTGCACCTTGGGTTATCTACATTACCGCGCCTGGCTTCACTGATACGCCGGATAAATTTGCTCTCACCTCCGCGCTGTTGCGCATCACGTTCCCCTATATTCTGCTGATATCTCTGGCCTCCCTGGTTGGCGCCATCCTGAATACCTGGAATCGGTTTTCGATCCCGGCTTTTGCGCCCACGCTGCTGAACGTCAGCATGATTGGCTTTGCGTTGTTTGCCGCGCCCTATTTTAACCCGCCGGTGCTGGCTTTGGCCTGGGCGGTGCTGGTCGGTGGGGTGCTGCAACTGGGTTACCAATTACCGCATCTGAAAAAGATCGGCATGTTGGTGTTGCCGCGCCTGGCGCTGAAGGATGCTGGCGTATGGCGTGTGATGCGCCAGATGGGGCCTGCAATTCTCGGGGTTTCGGTCAGCCAGATCTCGCTGATCATCAACACCATTTTTGCCTCGTTCCTGGTCTCCGGCTCAGTTTCATGGATGTATTACGCCGATCGCCTGATGGAGTTCCCATCCGGCGTGCTGGGGGTCGCGTTGGGCACCATTCTGCTGCCGTCGCTGGCGAAGAGTTTCTCCAGCGGTAATCATGATGAGTATAATCGCCTGATGGATTGGGGCCTGCGGTTGTGCTTTGTGCTGGCCTTACCGAGCGCTGTTGCCCTGGGTATTCTGGCCAAGCCGCTAACCGTTTCCCTGTTCCAGTACGGTAAATTCAGCGCCTTTGACGCGGCCATGACCCAGCGTGCGCTGGTCGCCTATGCGGTAGGCCTGATGGGCCTGATTGTGGTGAAAGTGCTGGCCCCCGGTTTTTACTCACGGCAAGACATCAAAACGCCAGTGAGGATCGCCATTATTACGCTGATCATGACGCAGGTGATGAACCTGATGTTTATTGGGCCGTTAAAGCATGCCGGGCTATCGTTATCGATTGGTCTGGGGGCTTGCCTGAATGCTTCTTTGCTCTACTGGCAACTGCGTAAGCAGAAAATCTTCCAACCTCAGCCGGGCTGGGCGCTATTTCTCGCCAAGCTGGTGGCCGCAGTGCTGGTAATGTCAGTGGTCTTGTTGGGCGTGATGTGGCTGATGCCAGCCTGGGATCAGGGCAATATGTTAGCTCGCCTGTTGCGGCTGGCGGTCGTGGTGGTGGCCGGGGTTATTGCCTACTTTGCGGTTTTAGGGATCTTGGGTTTCAGACCGAGAGACTTTGCGCGCCGGGTGGCTTGATACGCCTTGCAGTACATAGAAAGCAAAAAGGTCGCTCACGCGACCTTTTTTACTGCTGGAGCCTGGGGTTACATCCGCTCGACGGTTTCGATCCCCAGCGTATCCAGACCGGTTTTCAGCGTTTTGGCCGTCAACAGGGCCAGCTTCAGGCGGCTCTGACGGGCTTCTTCGCTTTCGGCATTCAGGATCTGGCAATGCTCGTAGAAGCCCGAGAACAACCCAGCCAGGTCATACAGATAAGTACACATCACGTGCGGTGTGCCTTCACGGGCCACCACGGTGAGGACTTCTTCGAACTGTAACAGGCGGGTAGCCAACGCAATTTCGCGCTCTTCGGTCATCACCAACGGCAACGTCAGGCTGCTTTCATCAACGCCGGCACGTTTGAACACCGAGGCAACGCGAGTATAGGCGTATTGCATGTAAGGGGCGGTATTCCCTTCGAAGGCCAGCATATTGTCCCAGTCGAACACGTAGTCGGTAGTACGGCTTTTTGACAGGTCGGCATATTTCACCGCGCCGATACCCACCACGTTGGCCACGTTCTGCATTTCATCGGCTGGCATATCCGGGTTTTTCTCGGCGATCAGTTTGTTGGCACGTTCGACAGCTTCATCCAGCAGATCTGAAAGCTTCACCGTTCCGCCTGAGCGGGTTTTGAACGGCTTACCGTCTTTGCCCAGCATCATGCCGAACATATGATGTTCCAGAGTAACGGCGTCTGGCACATAACCGGCTTTACGCACGATAGTCCAGGCTTGCATCAGGTGCTGATGCTGGCGCGAATCGATGTAATACAGAACGCGATCGGCACCCAGGGTTTCATAGCGGTATTTGGCACAGGCGATATCGGTGGTGGTGTAAAGATAGCCGCCGTCTTTTTTCTGGATGATGACCCCCATCGGGTCGCCATCTTTATTTTTGTACTCGTCCAGGAACACCACGGTAGCGCCTTCGCTTTCTACCGCCAGCCCCTTGGCTTTCAGGTCGGCAACGATGCCTGGCAGCATGGCGTTGTACAGGCTTTCACCCATCACGTCATCTTCGGTCAGGGTCACGTTCAGACGATTGTAAGTCAGTTGGTTTTGCGCCATGGTGATATCCACCAGCTTGCGCCACATCTTCAGGCAATAGGGATCACCGCCTTGCAGCTTCACCACGTAACCACGGGCACGCAGGGCGAAGTCTTCATCCTCGTCATAGTTCTTCTTGGCTTCACGGTAAAATTGCTCCAGATCCGATAGGCCCATATCGCTGGCGTTTTCGTTCTGCATTTTTTCCAGATAGGCGATCAGCATACCGAGCTGGGTGCCCCAGTCGCCAACGTGGTTGGCACGGATCACTTTATGGCCCAGGAACTCCTGGGTACGGGCGGCGGCATCACCAATAATGGTGGAGCGCAGGTGGCCCACATGCATCTCTTTTGCGACGTTCGGAGCGGAGTAATCGATGACGATGGTTTGCGGTTCAACCGGCGCGACGCCTAATTTTGGCGCGGCCAGGACGGCATCAGCCTGCAGGGCTACCCAGTCACTGTTCAGGAAAATATTGATAAAGCCCGGACCGGCGATTTCCACTTTGCTGGCAATATCGCCCAGTTCCAGCAGTTCCAGCACTTTCTCTGCCAGTTGTCGCGGCGGCATGCCAAGTTTTTTGGCAACGGACATCACACCGTTAGCCTGATAATCACCAAACTGCGCTTTAGCGGACTGACGAACCTGAGCTTCGCAATCGGCAGGCGCACCTGCGGCTATCAGCGCCTGGCTGACTTTATCTGATAGAAGAGCCTGAATATTCACCGGGTTACCTTAATGACAAACACAAAACAGCCTGCGATTGTACCCGATCAGAGGCGCCGCGTCAGTAGCTGACGCGGGCTGGTGTAGCGAAAAGTAAAGCCTTGGGGGTTATAACGGTAGATAAAATTGTCCGTGTTAATTGGGTAGGTAAAAACCATGCGGATGATGCGTGTGTCTAGCGTTTTTTATTGTTGCGGCCGGAACGTAATAAGCCATTTCGTCTCGTTTTGTAATGACGGTAAATCGCATAAGTAGCGATAATAATCAGTACAATTGATATGCCTAAAAGGATCATATTCATTTACCTGGAGTTAAATGCAGGTTCAAATTAACGTAATCGTTCTTTTTAGGCAATATGATAGTTACGATTTAGGAATGCTCCGGTGTGTTTCTATTTGGATTGCCAATGATAAACAGCCTATTGCCGGGTTTGGCGCGGTGAAGTGCCAGGGGGAAAGTGCCTATCAGCATGAATAATAAGGAAGATAATGGAATTAAGATAATTCTTGGCATTTTTTTGTAAATATACGGCATTAAGAGTAAGTACATATATTCTTTATGGGAAGGGGACGAGTCAATATTGTGATAATAAAACCATATTATCGCTGCTGGCGTCTTCAAATGCGTAATCCTCGATGGAGTAGAAAATTTTACGCCGTTGAAGCATAGCCTGCTGGGCATTTGCCATGTAGATTGTTGGCCTGCCCTTTGCCAAGGAAAATCCGAGAAAATCATGACCCATTTTTCATCAATTAACGAACTTAACGATCTGGCGCTGGATTTGCCCCGCTTTGAGCTGGCGCTAACCCAGTTTGCAGAGAAACTGCATCTTGATTTACCACATTTCAACGCTGACCATATTTCGGTTCGTTGCCATCAAAACAGCACGGCCGATCGTTGGCGCCAAGGGTTGCAGCAGTGCGGGACTCTGCTTTCGGAATCGATGATCAACGGCAGGCCGATTTGCCTGTTTGACCTGGCGGTTCCACTGCAGGTTGGCCCCTGGCAGATCGATTGTATCGAACTGCCCTATCCGGGCGAAAAACGCTATCCCCACGAGGGCTGGGAGCATGTTGAACTGGTGCTGAGCGGCGATCCGGAGACCTTATATGCCCGTGCATTGGATCATCTGGCAGACGAAGCACTGCTGCTGCCAGGGATCAAACTGAAGCAGAGTTCACCTCAAGGGGAAGGGGAGCGGCTGGCCAATCCGACGCTGGCGATCACCGATGGCAACGTAACCATCAAATTCCACCCGCATCATATTCGCGCAATCGTCGCCAGTGAGCGTTCTTAGCCCGCGTGGTGGCGCTCAACGGCCTGTGTCATGCGTTCCAGCGCGGTGAGTAACAATGAGTAACGGCAGCCAAAGTTAAGGCGCACAAAACGTCGATCACCGAAATCCAATCCAGGGCTAAGGCCAACACCGGCCTGCTCGAAAAAGGCATGAGGATTATCGACAGCCAATTCGCTGCAATCGATCCAAGCCAGATAGGTGGCCTCTATAGGCAACAGGTGCAGGCCGGGTATGGCGTTGATGCGTTCGGTGACCAAATCACGATTGATGCGCAGATAATTCAGCAGTTCATCCAACCAGCTTTGACCTTCGCGGTAAGCCGCCAGGGCGGCGACCTGCGCCAGAATATCCACTGCAGGCACAATACCTTTGCGAGCCTTGCACAATTGCTGGCGTAGGGTTTGATTAGGGATGATAGCCATGGAAGCTCCCAACCCGGCGATATTGAAGGTTTTGGAAGGTGACATCAGCGTAATGCTGCGCTGGGCTGCATCCTCATTCAGGCTGGCAAATGGAATATGTTTTAAACCGGGTTCCAGCAGCAGTTCGCAATGGATCTCGTCCGAACAGACGATCAGATCGTGCTTGCGGGCGAACGCATGTTGGGCCAGCAACTCTTCTCGTCGATAAACCGTGCTGCCCGGATTTTGCGGGTTGCACAGCATCAACAGACGTTCACGCCCGGTCAGTGAGCCAGCCACCGCAGGGAAATCCAGCACCCAGCGCTGATTGCTGCGTGCCAGAGGGATCTGCAACTGCTCGCGATCGACGGATTTTGCCGCCTGGCGAAAGGGCGGGTAAATGGGCGTCGGTGCCAGAGAGCTTTGCCCATCTTGAGTAAATGTGCGCACGCACAGATTCAACCCACAAACCAGGCCAGGCAATAGAACGACCCATTCGGGCTTGATGCGCCAGTCGTAGCGCTCTAACATGCGCTGGGTAAAAACCGTAATAAGCTCAGGGGATGGTTGGCCGTAACCAAAAACACCCTGGGAAACGCGCTGTTGCAGCGCGTCGATCACCGCCGGGGGAGAAAGAAAGTCGGTATCAGCTATCCAGAGTGGAATGATGTCGCGATCGCGATATTTATCCCACTTAACGCTATCGCTGTGACTGCGGTCTACCCATTGATCAAAATTGAATGCCATAGTTATCAACCTGAACGGGTTCAAGGTGTATGGCTTGAGCCTACGCGAAAAATTTTGTAATTAACATCTGTTGTAGCATTTTGGCCGTTATCTGGGGGTGGCAATAATGAAACTGGAAGTTTGTTGCTTTAGCGTCGATTGTGCAATGACGGCGGAACAGGCGGGAGCTGACCGCATAGAGCTATGTGCCAGCCAAAGTGAGGGGGCTTGACACCGAGTTTTGGTACGCTGAAGCTGGCGCGCGAGCGGGTAAATATCCCTGTTCACCCGATTGTTCGCCCGCGAGGGGGCGATTTTTGCTATAGCGCTGTTGAATTCGATACCATCAAAAATGACATCGCTCAAATCCGCGATATGGGGTTTGCCGGTGTGGTGGTGGGTATGCTTGACGACGAAGGGCATATCGATCTGCCGCGAATGCACGAGATCATGAAGCTGAGTGGCAACATGGCGGTTACCTTCCATCGTGCTTTCGACATGTGCCAAAACCCGATGGTGGCGCTGGAGCAACTGACACAATTAGGCGTTGCACGTATTCTCACTTCTGGCCAACAGCAAAATGCTGAACTGGGCCTGTTGCTGCTGCGTGATCTGCTCCGAGCCAGCAAAGGGCCGGTAGTGATGGCTGGCGCCGGGGTACGTCTGAGCAATCTGCATAAGTTTGTGGATATAGGTATTCAGGAATTACACAGCTCCGCCGGGCATACGGTGCCTTCTACCATGCGTTACCGCAAGGCGGGGGTGACCATGTGTTCCGATAATGAGTTCGATGAATTCAGCCATTATTGCGTAGACGGGGAAATGGTTGAATCGATGAAAAATGCCTTGGCGATGCTCACGCCTGCAACCACGAATGCCTGACACTGGCAGAAATCAGCCCTGGAAGCCCCGAGATGTTTTCGGGGCTTTTTGTCGTCAATGTTTAACCGGCAAAAAAATGCCCTGAACAGGGTAGAGGTGCCCAGGGCAAATAAGATTAAATGTTTCACTGGTGTTGGCGCGATACCAACACTTTAACTTTAGTTAACTGTAGGTCAGTGTGCAGGGTTTAAATGTTGTAGAAATGTAAACGGAAATGGGGGCTAGCGCAGACTTTCGAACCAGTGAAAAATGGCTGAGAAAGTGTGAACAATACCGCCAATATTGAATATGACGGAGATCCATACTCCGACCATAACCGTGAATAAAATAATTAACAGTAAATCGATATCGCGCATTAGCTATTTTTGAATTTGTTGATTTTAATTGAGTCTACCACCCCAGAGAAAGCCTGCAACCTTTAAGCCTGATCTCCTGTTCATCATCCATGTGGTTGTCTTGCCAGAGCTGATACAAATGGCAGCAAGCGACATGCTCCTCAGAACGCCTTATCGTCTGCTGACGCGGTTGGAAACAAAAGCCAACCAGATTCAAACCGGAGGAAAGATGAAAGTTTATGTTGTGTTGCTAATGATTATTTGCTGTTCCTTATCGGGCTGTGTTGCGGCCTATTACCGCTAAAAGGAGGGGGAGATGCGTTATTTACTGATTATCGGGATCGCGCTGTCGTTAACGGCCTGCGCCACGCTGTATTACAGGTGAATGATGAGATACTCGATTTTTTTACTGATATTGATATTGAATGGTTGTGTTTCGGTGTATGGGCCGACCAAAAGCGGTAACCAACCTGCGGATACCGGCACGGCTGTTGACGATACGCCCACGGCATCGGCGAAGCCGACTTTGATAGGCAACCGCAAACCCGATGAACTGCTAAGCCGTGCAGAAGCCTTTTTTGCGCAGAAAGGGGTTAAGTCGCTTGTTGTTGAGCGTGATTTGGGAATTGTTGGCGTTACCGGGAATGATGCCGAACTGGCCAGTTTATATCTTAAATGTTCCGATCAGCCAGGGCCGTCAAACCTGGACGAGACCTATCGGATCCTGGTGCAGATTTTTAGCGCCGGAGAAGGTTCGAATATCATGGTGCAGGTTAATGGCGTTGCGGGGCTGCTGGCGGCAGATGGCAACGATAAGGTCAAACCTTTCGCCTGCTCTTCCAGCGGAGTGTTTGAAAAAGACCTCCTGGAGGCTTTAAGAAAATAATCCGGACCTAACCCCTCTCCCCAAAGGGTGGGAGAGGGAAAACGTCTCACCTAAAGCGAAAGAGGCAAAACAGGGGGGTTGCCGTTCAGGGCTTTTTAGCCGTCAGTACCGCGCGAATCGGGGCGGGATAACCTTCAATAGTTTTACTTTGATCGTTCGGATCAAGGAATTCGGCCAATGACTCGCTGGTCATCCAATCGGTGCGGCGCTGTTCTTCGGTTGTGGTGGTACAGATATCGGCAATCTTTACGTCCACGAACCCGCATTTCTCCAACCAACCTTTCAGGGCTTCTGCAGAAGGAATAAAGTAGACGTTACGCATTTGCGCGTAGCGGTCGCCCGGCACCAATACCTGATGACGGTCGCCTTCCACGACCAAAGTCTCCAGCACGAGCTCACCTTCGGCAACCAATTGGTTTTTCAACTGATACAGATGATCCAGCGGAGAGCGGCGATGATACAGCACGCCCATCGAGAACACGGTGTCGAAGGCGGCCAGTTCTGGCAATTGTTCAATCCCAAGCGGTAATACATGGGCACGCTGATCGCCACCCAGCAGTTTACGCACTGCTTCAAATTGGCACAGGAACAATTGCATCGGATCGATGCCGACGGCCAGATGAGCCCCGGCCCCGATCATGCGCCACAGGTGATAGCCGCTGCCGCAGCCCACATCAAGAATAGTGCGGCCAGCCAACGGGGAAATGTGAGGCAGCACCCGATCCCACTTCCAGTCTGAATGCCACTCGGTTTCGATATCAATGCCATACAGCGAGAATGGCCCTTTGCGCCATGGCATCAGCGTTCGCAGCATTTTTTCGATGCCTTCGAGCTGGCCCGGTGAGAGGGGTTGCTCCATAGCGGCATGAACGCCATGCAACAAATCCAGCCGGGTTGGCGCCAGGGCTGGTAAATGTTCTACCGAGTTAAACCATTGCTTGAACTTGCCGTGCAGGGATTCACGTTGCCAGGCGCTGATCTGCGCTGGCAGGGTATCAAGCCAATGGCTGAGAGGGCTTTTAGCGATGCGCTGATAAAAATCTCCAAACTCGATCATGCACAATCCCCCGCTTTCAACGCGATTAGCGAGCCGAAGTTAAAGCATTGGAACCAGACTTCTGCATGTTCAAAACCGGCTTGTTGAAGGCGAGCTTTATGCGTTTCTACCGAGTCGGTCAGCATCACATTTTCCAGCATGCTGCGCTTTTGGCTGATTTCCAGTTCGCTGTAACCGTTGGCGCGTTTAAAGTCATGATGCATGTTGAACAGCAGTTCACCAACATCCGCATCCTCAAAACTGAATTTTTCTGACAATACCAGCGCGCCACCTGGGCGTAACCCGCGATAAACTTGTTCAAGCAGGCGCAGACGGTCGGCGGGTTCAAGAAACTGCAGGGTAAAGTTCAGCACCACCATCGACGCATTTTCGATGTTGATGTCCAGAATATCGGCTTCGATCACTTCTACCGGCGTATCGGCGCGGAACGCATCAATATGACGGCGGCAGCGCTCAACCATGGCAGGGGAGTTATCGACAGCAATGATATTGCAGCCTGCGACCTTGATGTTCCTGCGCATCGACAGCGTTGCCGCACCAAGCGAACACCCCAGGTCATAGACCTGACTGCCCGGTTGCACAAAGCGTTCGGCCAACATGCCAATCATGGAAATGATATTGGAGTAGCCGGGAACGGATCGCTGGATCATGTCTGGGAAGACCTCAGCGACCCGCTCGTCGAAGGTCCAGTCGCCCAGTTTGGCGATTGGGGCGGAAAAAGAGTATCGTGGTTTGGCATGGCGGCAAATCAGGTCAGAATTCGAAGGGGCGCATTCTAACAGAAAATCGGGGAGGGCAGAAGCAGGCGGCGTTGCCGCCTGAACAGCGGCAAGGATTAATGCAAACTGAAAATAATGTCCCATGGCAGGTAGAAGATATTGGCGATCACCATCAGTATCAAAGAAATATAGGTGGCAGCCATGCCTGAACGGCGCCAGCGAACCTCGCGGTTGCGCAAACCGTAGTAATGCACCAATCGGCCTGCCATTAACAGTAGGCCGCAGATATGCACCATCCACACCTCTGCGCCATTCATTTCCATGATCACCAGCAACACAGCGGCGATGGGGATGTACTCCACGGCGTTGCCGTGTACACGGATCGCGGTTTGCAGCTCATAGAAGCCGCCATCACCGTAGGCGACCCGGTACTGCATTCTTAACCTGACCACGTCGTAAGAGAGTTTGATCAACAACAATGCGCCAAACACCACATAGAGCGCGCTAACCATTTTTAACTCCATTCCCTAACCAAATCTGGCAGCGAGCATCATAACTGCCATTATCGTGACTGTCGCCCGGAAAAAACCGATGTGATCGGCCAGATCAATTGGTTAAAACAACGCATCCTGCTCTGGCCAGTCTGGCGGAGCCGGTAAATTCGGAATTAACTGGCGTAAGCGCTGCCAGATTTTTTGCGCCTGTTGCGGTGAATCACTGTTATCCGGCGTGTGTATAAACAGATACGGTTGATGTTGCTCTGCCCAGGCCGGTAGCTTCTGTTGCCAGGAGCCAAACCAATGCAAATTGTCATCGAGAACATCGCCACCAATAAAACGCACCAGCGGATTATTGGCGGTGAGCACGGCATGGACCGGTAACTTTGGCTTTTTCAGTTGTGCATCGCAGACGGCAGCACTGTGCGCTGCGGCCTGATGCAACGGGCGGCTGTCGAGGATTACCCGGTTGATACCACGCTGATGTAACCCCTGGTTCAGACGCCGTTCTGCCTCACCCTTGGCGAAAAACTCCAGATGACGCACTTCGACGCCGTAGGTAAAGCTTTGCGGCAGAGACTCGAAAAACGCCCACAGAATATCAAGATGTTCGGGGGCGAAGGTGGCGGGCAATTGCAGCCATAGCTGCCCGATGCGGGCATCTATAGGGCCCAGGCATTGGTAAAAGGCCCTGATGTCGGCCTCGCAGTTGCGCAGTGCTGCTTTGTGGCTGATTTGCGAAGGGAATTTAAAGCAGAAACGGAAATCATCGCTGGTCATATCACGCCAGCGATGCACTATTTCCGGCTTCGGCAGGGCGTAGAAGGTGGTGTTGCCTTCCACGCAGTTGAAATAGCGGCTGTAGTCCGCCAAATCGCGTAAACCGATGCGATTCCAAGCTGCGTGTTGCCATTGCGGTAGTCCGATGTATATCAAGTCCTTGCCTTCCTTGTTTATGCCCACGGTCTTGCAAATCAAGTTAACACAGGGCGGCTCACAGCGCGGCGAGGATCTCACTGGTGCTGCGCACGCGGGCAATGCGTGGGAAGATATTGTCGAAGGCAAACCGATGCATCTCGGCGCTGTAGGTGCTGCATACGTCTTCGGCGATCACCAGCTCATAGCCATGCTCCCAGGCGTTGCGGGCGGTGGATTCTACGCCGATGTTGGTGGCGATACCGCCCAACACCACCGTTTTGATACCGCGGCGTCGCAGTTGCAGGTCAAGATCGGTGCCGTAGAAGGCCCCCACTGGCGTTTGACGATCAATATGTCGTTGTCGTTGACTGCCAACGCTTCCGGGAACTCCCACCAGGATTCGGGCAACCCGCCGACCGGTGCCGGGGAAGGTTTATCTACCGGTTGTTTCAACGCTTCGGCAAAGGAATCAGACCAACCTACCCGCACCAAAAATACCGGTGCATTCAACGCGCGAAAACGCCCAGCCAGATGTGCAGCATGGGTGACTACCTCGCTGGCACTGTGCGGGCCAGCAGCGAAGGGTAGGATCCCTTTTTGCAGATCTATCAATACCAGGGCGGTCGTTTGGGGATCAAGCTTCAACATACAGAGGTCTCCTTGTTACGGTGGATAAGATTCAGGCTGGCAGTTTGACAGCTAAAACCGCAAAACAATCAGCGATGGGGAGAGGCTACGTGAAAAAACTGCTGTCGGTTAATGGGAAATTTGTTAATCAATGTGTTAATTCAAGTCTGAATGCACCATTTAGGGTGGCAACAATGGTGTGTTCGCACTTATCTGGCGCATGAATTTCCTTTATAATGGCCGCCTTTTTTCACCATTCTTTAATCCAACGAACTGTGTCGCTTAATGAATAGGCATCTGGCTCGATTAGAGAAACGGCAAAAATTTTCCGACGCGCCGCTGGCAAAGTGCCAGGCGTGTGGGCAGCCTGGGTTGATCTGCCTCCAACGGTTTGTGGCTGGCGGGCGACGGGTTTCAAACCGGGCAAAGAAAAATTCATCAGATAACAGCCGTGCGGACAAAGCAATAATGCCACCTCTCCGGCGGAACCGGCTTAAGTCAAAAGGATAGCGTATGCGTACTGAATATTGCGGGCAGTTGAATCTGGCCCATGTAGGCCAGGAAGTCACTTTGTGTGGTTGGGTCAACCGTCGTCGCGATCTGGGCGGCCTGATCTTTATTGATATGCGTGACCGTGAAGGCATCGTGCAGGTGTTCTTCGACCCGGATCAGAAAGCGGCCTTCGACAAAGCTTTCGAACTGCGTAATGAGTTCTGTATTCAGATCGTGGGTACCGTACGCGCCCGCCCAGACAGCCAGATCAATAAAGATATGGCCACTGGCCAGGTTGAAGTTTTTGCCCACGCCCTGGAGATCATTAACCGCTCTGAACCTCTGCCGCTGGATTCAAACCAGACCAACTCTGAAGAAGCGCGCCTTAAATATCGCTATCTGGATCTGCGTCGTCCGGAAATGGCCGATCGCCTGAAAACCCGCGCCAAGATCACCAGTTTTGTGCGCCGCTTTATGGACAGCCACGGTTTCCTGGATATCGAAACCCCGATGCTGACCAAAGCCACACCGGAAGGTGCCCGTGACTATCTGGTGCCAAGCCGTGTGCATAAAGGCAAATTCTACGCGCTGCCGCAGTCCCCGCAGTTGTTCAAGCAATTGTTGATGATGTCTGGTTTTGATCGTTACTACCAGATTGTCAAATGCTTCCGCGACGAAGACCTGCGCGCTGACCGCCAGCCGGAATTTACCCAGATCGATGTCGAAACCTCTTTCATGACCGCCGATCAGGTGCGTGCAGTGATGGAGCAATTGGTGCATGAAATGTGGCTGGACGTGAAAGGCGTGGATCTGGGCAAATTCCCGGTCATGACCTTTGCCGAAGCGATGCGCCGTTACGGTTCCGATAAACCGGACCTGCGTAACCCGCTGGAACTGGTGGACGTTGCCGATCTGGTTAAAGACGTTGAGTTTAAAGTGTTCTCCGGCCCGGCCAACGATGCCAAAGGCCGCGTTGCCGCAATCTGCGTCCCTGGTGGCGCGCAACTGACCCGTAAGCAGATCGACGAATACGGGGCTTTTGTTAACATCTACGGCGCCAAGGGTTTGGCATGGCTGAAGGTGAACGATCGCGCAGCAGGCATGGAAGGCGTACAGAGCCCGATTGCCAAGTTCCTGAGTGCAGAAGTGCTGGAAGCCATGCTGGCCCGCACCAATGCGCAAAGTGGCGATATCCTGTTCTTCGGTGCTGACAGTTTTAAAATCGTTACCGATGCCATGGGCGCATTGCGCCTGAAGTTGGGCCGCGATCTGGGCCTGACCAAGTTGGAAAGTTGGGCACCGCTGTGGGTCGTTGACTTCCCAATGTTTGAAGACGATGGCGAAGGGGGCCTGGCAGCGATGCACCACCCATTCACCGCGCCTCGTGACATGAGCCCGGAAGAGCTGCAGAAACAACCCACTGCCGCTATCGCCAATGCGTATGACATGGTGCTGAATGGCTATGAAGTTGGCGGTGGCTCAGTACGTATTCACCGCAGTGAAATGCAGCAGACGGTATTTGGCATTCTCGGTATCAACGAACAGGAACAGCGTGAGAAGTTCGGCTTCCTGCTGGATGCCCTGAAATACGGCACCCCACCGCACGCCGGTCTGGCATTCGGCCTGGACCGTCTGGTGATGCTGCTGACCGGCACGGAGAACATCCGTGACGTTATCGCCTTCCCGAAAACCACCGCGGCAGCCTGCCTGATGACCGATGCCCCCAGCTTTGCCAACCCGGCATCCTTGCAGGAATTGGCGATCAGCGTGGTGAAGAAGGCCTCGGACGACGCAAGTCAAGAGAACGTGTGATGAATTACAAGCGGCCCGAGTCTATTCTGGTAGTGATTTATGCGCAATCCAGTGGCCGGGTGCTGATGTTACAGCGGCGTGACGATACGGAATTCTGGCAGTCGGTTACTGGCAGCCTGGAAGGTACCGAATCGCCGCCGCATGCCGCACAGCGCGAAGTCATGGAAGAGATTGGTATTGATATCGAAGCAGAGAAACTGCCGTTGCTCGATTGCCAGCGCTGCGTGGAGTTTGAACTCTTTGTCCATTTGCGACATCGCTATGCGCCGGGAACCCTTCGTAATAAAGAGCATTGGTTCTGTCTGGCGTTACCTGAAGAGCGCGATCCGGTATTAACCGAGCATCACGCATACCAGTGGCTTGAGGCGGCCGAGGCTGCCAGATTGACCAAGTCCTGGAGTAATCAGCAGGCGATTGAAGAATTTGTGATCCATTCTGTCCAGTAGTTCTTTTTGGAGATATTTTTTATGGCAGGTCATAGTAAATGGGCCAACACGAAACACCGCAAAGCAGCACAAGATTCCAAACGCGGTAAAATTTTCACCAAAATTATCCGTGAGCTGGTAACCGCAGCCAAACTGGGTGGCGGCGATCCTGGTGCTAACCCGCGTCTGCGTGCGGCCATCGACAAAGCGCTGTCCAATAACATGACGCGCGATACGCTGAACCGCGCTATCGCCCGTGGTGTGGGCGGCGATGATGACAGCAACATGGAAACCATCATCTATGAAGGTTACGGCCCAGGCGGCACCGCTGTGATGATCGAGTGCCTGAGTGACAACCGTAACCGTACCGTTGCAGAAGTGCGTCATGCCTTCACCAAGTGTGGTGGCAACCTGGGGACTGATGGCTCTGTTGCCTATCTGTTCACCAAAAAAGGGGTGATTACCTATGCACCGGGCCTGGACGAAGACAGCGTTATGGAAGCGGCTCTGGAAGCTGGCGCTGAAGATATCCAGACCTATGATGATGGCGTTATTGATGTCTTCACCGCCTGGGAAAACCTGGGTGAAGTGAAAGACGCATTGACCGCGGCAGGCTTTGAAGCCGACTCGGCAGAAGTGTCCATGATCCCGTCAACGAAAGCAGATATGGATGCTGAAACCGCACCTAAACTGCTGCGCCTGATCGATATGCTGGAAGATTGTGACGACGTGCAGGAGGTTTATCACAACGGTGAGATCTCCGACGAGATTGCCGCTACGCTGTAATGCAGGTGAATAATGGCGCTGTTGCCGGCAGCGCCTTAATGCTTAACGCAAGGTGGTGGTAGCAATGGCGATCATACTGGGTATCGATCCCGGCTCACGCGTCACCGGTTATGGCCTTATCCGCCAGCAGGGCCGCCAACTGACTTACGTTGCCAGCGGTTGTATCCGTACCGTGGTCGATGATATGCCCACGCGCCTAAAGCTGATTTATGCGGGCGTGAGTGAGATCATCACCCAGTTTCAGCCGGATTTCTTCGCCATTGAGCAGGTGTTTATGGCCAAGAACCCGGACTCAGCACTCAAGCTGGGGCAGGCGCGGGGTGTGGCTATCGTTGCCGCCGTTAATCAGAATCTGGAAGTGTTTGAGTACGCGGCGCGCCAGGTGAAGCAGACGGTGGTCGGTACCGGTGCGGCAGAGAAATCGCAGGTGCAGCATATGGTGCGCTCGCTGCTGAAGCTTTCCGCCAACCCGCAGGCGGATGCTGCGGATGCGCTGGCTATCGCTATCACTCACTGTCATCTCAGCCAGAACGTATTGCGCGTGAGTGAAGGGCGGTTGAATCTGGCGCGTGGCCGGTTGCGCTGAAGCCCGCTCTAAAACACGACGGTAGATGCAGGCTGGATATTCATCCAGCCTTTTTTATGGTATAAGCTTCACCATTACTGTGTGGCAGTATGCCACATGCAGGGATCCATTCAGGAGGGGTAATGATAGGTCGTCTCAGAGGAATTATTCTGGAAAAGCAGCCACCGCTGGTGTTATTGGAAGCCAACGGCGTCGGGTATGAAGTACATATGCCCATGACCTGTTTTTATGAGCTGCCGGAGCTGGGGCAAGAGGCTATCGTTTTTACCCAATTTGTGGTGCGTGAAGATGCACAACTGCTGTATGGGTTTAATGACAAACAAGAACGCGCACTGTTCCGGGAGTTGATAAAAGTGAACGGTGTGGGGCCGAAGCTGGCATTGGCGATCCTCTCTGGCATGTCTGCGCAGCAGTTTGTCAGTGCGGTAGAACGTGAAGAGATCACCACGTTAATCAAGCTGCCTGGCGTGGGTAAGAAAACCGCCGAGCGCCTGGTGGTAGAGATGAAGGATCGCTTCAAAGGGCTGAATGGCGATCTGTTCAATAACAGCAGCGAGATTACCTTGCCTGCCAGTGCGGCTAAAGCCGCCGAAATAGACGTAGAGGCAGAAGCCGCCTCGGCGCTGGTGGCATTGGGCTATAAACCGCAGGAAGCCAGCCGCATGATCGGCAAGGTCGCCAAGCCGGGTGCAGACAGTGAAACCTTAATCCGTGATGCGTTACGTGCCGCACTTTAGGCAGCAAGGGGTAGAAAATGATTGAAGCTGACCGCCTGATTTCTGCCGAGCCGTTCAATGAAGAAGAGGTTCTGGATCGCGCGATCCGCCCTAAGCTGCTGACGGAGTATGTAGGCCAGCCGCACGTGCGTGAGCAAATGGAAATCTTTATTCAGGCAGCAAAGCAGCGCGGTGATGCACTGGATCATCTGTTGATTTTTGGCCCGCCAGGCTTGGGTAAAACCACCTTGGCCAACATTGTGGCCAACGAGATGGGGGTTAATCTGCGCACTACCTCCGGCCCGGTGTTGGAGAAGGCTGGGGATCTGGCGGCGATGCTGACCAACCTGGAACCTCACGACGTTCTGTTTATCGATGAAATCCATCGGCTTTCCCCGGTTGTGGAAGAGATCCTGTATCCGGCGATGGAAGATTACCAACTGGATATCATGATTGGCGAAGGCCCGGCGGCGCGTTCGATTAAGCTCGATCTGCCCCCGTTCACCCTGGTTGGCGCCACCACCCGTGCCGGTTCGTTAACCTCACCATTACGCGATCGTTTCGGTATTGTGCAGCGTCTGGAGTTTTATCAGGTAGCCGATCTTGAACACATCGTCTCGCGCAGTGCCAACTGCCTGGGGCTGGATCTTTCTACCGATGGCGCGCATGAAGTTGCGCGCCGTGCGCGTGGTACGCCACGTATTGCCAACCGCCTGTTGCGCCGCGTTCGTGATTTTGCCGAGGTGCGAGCCAATGGCGTGATTAATGGCGAAGTGGCGACGCAGGCATTGGATATGTTGAATGTTGATGCCGAGGGTTTCGACTATATGGATCGCAAACTGCTGCTGGCGATTATCGATAAATTTACCGGTGGCCCGGTGGGGTTGGATAACCTGGCGGCGGCGATCGGTGAAGAGCGCGAAACCATTGAAGATGTCATCGAACCCTTCCTGATCCAGCAAGGTTTTATTCAGCGTACACCGCGTGGCCGGATGGCAACCAATCATGCCTATAAACACTTTGGCATTGAGCGGGAAGAGAAGTAGGGGCAAAGATTCAAATCAGGGGTTCTGCAGGCAGAACCCCTTGATGAGCAGGCTAAGCCTGTTGTTTTTTGGACAGGCTCAGGACAAACAGCACGGCTGCACTGAGCACTACCGAAGGCCCGGCGGGTGTATCGTAAAACGCCGAGAAAGTCAGCCCACCTGTTACCGCAATAATCCCTATCAACACCGCATAACCTGCCATTTGCTCAGGAGTACGGGCAAAGCGGCGTGCAGTTGCCGCTGGAATAATCAACAGCGAAGTGATAATCAGCGCGCCGACAAACTTCATTGCCAAGCCGATGGTTAATGCCGTTACCAGCATCAAAATGGTGCGGGCGCGTGGCAGATTTACTCCATCGACATGGGCCATTTCCGGGCTGATGGTCATGGATAACAGATCGCGCCATTGCCACCACAGCACCAGTAACACCGTCACTACGCCAATGCCAATCATCCAGATATCGCTAATCGTCACCGACAGCAAATCCCCAAACAGATAAGCCATCAGATCAACGCGCACATTAGACATTAACGCAACAACGACCAGACCCAGGGAAAGAGCACTGTGCGCCATGATCCCCAGCAGGGTATCGATAGACAGCTGCGGGCGGCGCTCCAGCCAAACCAGCAGCAAGGCCAGTAGCAGAGTAACGGCAATTACCGCATAAAATGGATTAACGTCCAGCAATAAGCCGAAAGCTACGCCGAGCAGAGAAGCATGAGCCAAGGTATCGCCGAAATAAGACATCCTGCGCCAGACCACAAAAGAGCCCAGTGGGCCAGCCGCGGCGGCCAATAACACGCCAGCCAGCCAGCCGGGCAATAACAGTTCAATCATGCCTCACGGCCCCCGGTTTTTTCAACACAATTCTGCCTTGCAGGTCGTGACGGTGATTATGGTTATGGCGGTAAATCGCCAGTTGCTCCGCACCGCGGTTACCGAACATGGCGATAAACTCAGGGTGCATCGACACCACTTCTGGCGTGCCAGAGCAGCAGATATGTTGGTTCAGGCAGAGGACTTCGTCGGTTTTTGCCATCACCAGATGCAGATCGTGGGAAACCATCAGCACGGCACAGCCGAGTTCTTTGCGCAGTTGATCAATCAAATCGTACAGCGCCAGCTGGCCGTTGACGTCCACCCCTTGCGTAGGTTCGTCCAGCACCAAAAGTTGTGGCTTATTCAACAGCGCCCGTGCCAGCAACACCCGTTGGTTTTCACCGCCAGAGAGTTTCTGCATGGGTTGATCCAGCAAGTGTGCGGCATGGACACGTTTTAACGCGGGCAGAATATCGGCCTTTTTCACCCCCGGTTTCAGGCGCATAAAGCGGTTGACGGTCAGCGGCAGAGTAGCATCAAGGTGCAACTTCTGCGGTACATAACCGATGCGCAGCCCCGGCTGGCATTCGATGGTGCCCTCCGTGGGGGCGATCAGGCCCAGCACCACCCGAACCAGCGTTGATTTACCTGCGCCATTCGGCCCGAGTAACGTCAGGATACGCCCCGGTTGCAGGTTGAGAGAGATATTTGCCAGGACCCTTCGGGATCCAAATGAGACAGAAATATTTTTTAGCGTTGCCAGAGTAGACATGTTTGTAATTACGTTTTGCAGAACTAACCGAATGTTATAATATCACGCTTCTTTGCTGAAAACGATGGGATTACAGATGATGGTACAGAAAAATAAATGGCTGCAACGCGCCGTGTTAGCCAGCGTATTGATGGCGGCTGGAAGCGCTTCAGCGGCGGTGGTGACGTCTATTCGCCCTTTGGGTTTTATCGCCTCGGCCATCGCCGATGGGGTCACTGAAACCGAAGTTTTATTGCCGGACGGGGCATCACCCCATGATTTTGCGCTACGCCCATCAGATATCCAGCGCTTGCGCGGTGCCGATCTGGTGTTGTGGATAGGGCCGGATATGGAAGCTTTTCTGACCAAATCCCTGACGCAGGTGCCTGCCAACAAACAGCTGGCTATCGCTGAACTGGCCGATGTCAAACCTCTGCTGATAAAGGGTGAAGACGACGATCACGACCATGATCATGCAACAGATGCGCATAGCCATGCAGCACACGAAGAAGAACATGACCATCATCATGGTGAATATAATATGCACCTTTGGCTGTCTCCAGAAGTCGCAAAAGTGACCGCGATCGCGATTCACGACAGATTATTGGAACTTATGCCGCAAAATAAGGACAAATTAGACGCAAACCTGCGCCAGTTCGAGGATCAGCTAGCGCAAACTGACAAAAATATTGTTAAGATGCTTACGCCTGTGCAAGGTAAGGGATATTTTGTTTTTCATGACGCTTACGGCTACTTTGAAAAACACTTCGGTTTGAGCCCACTGGGCCATTTCACCGTTAATCCCGAAATTCAACCTGGAGCACAGCGTTTACACCAAATTCGAACACAGTTGGTTGAGCAGAAAGCTGTCTGCGTTTTTGCTGAGCCACAATTCAGACCGGCCGTAATCAATGCCGTTGCCAAGGGTACCCAAGTGCGTTCTGGAACGCTGGACCCGCTGGGCAGCGGTATCGCACTGGGGAAAGACAGCTACGGGAACTTCCTGACAGCGCTGTCGACCCAGTACGTGAGCTGCCTGAAGTAAAGATTATGAGGATAAAACCGAGTGCAGAAGATAGTCCGAACTATCACTCTGGCGTATAACAACCTGCCTAGACCCCACCGCGTAATGCTGGGGTCGTTGACAGTCGTTACGTTGGCCGTCGCTGTCTGGCGGCCTTCTGTTTATCACCCAGAACAACCTCCAATCGTTAAAAGCGTCGATCTGGAATCTAATCAGCTAAGAACCTTGTTACCTGAGGCTAGCGAACCTATTGATGCCGACCAACCGACCCCCGATGATGACATCCCTCAAGATGAGCTGGACCAGAAGGTTGCCGGTGAGGAAGGTGTGCATGAATATGTAGTTTCCACTGGTGATACACTCGGCAGTATTCTGACCCAGTACGGCATCGAAATGTCTGATGTTTCCCTGCTGGCTTCACAAAACCGTGATTTGCGTAACTTGAAGATCGGCCAGCAGCTCTCCTGGACGGTGAACGATGCAGGCGACCTGCAACGTCTGACCTGGGAGGTTTCCCGCCGTGAAACCCGCACTTACGATCGTGTGGGTAACAACTTTAAAGAGTCGAAAGAAACGCAGAAAGGTGAATGGCGCAACAGCGTGCTGAGTGGCCAGTT
Source organism: Serratia sp. L9 (assembly GCF_050632285.1). Taxonomy (NCBI): domain Bacteria; kingdom Pseudomonadati; phylum Pseudomonadota; class Gammaproteobacteria; order Enterobacterales; family Yersiniaceae; genus Serratia; species Serratia sp. L9. The sequence goes on from NZ_CP192591.1 coordinate 3,715,327, forward strand.
GAATGGCAGCTTTGTCAGCAGCGCTTCTGCGGCTGGCCTGACGCGTGCTGAAATCAATGCGGTGATCAAAGCGCTGCAGTGGCAACTCGATTTCCGCAAACTGCGCAAAGGCGATCAATTTGCGGTGTTGATGTCACGCGAAGAATTTGACGGCAAGAGCGAACAAAGCCAACTGTTGGGCGTGCGTATGCGCAGCAGTGGCAAAGATTACTACGCCATTCGTGCCGAAGACGGTAAGTTCTACGATCGTCAAGGCTCAGGATTGGCACGTGGCTTTATGCGTTTCCCTACCATGAAGCAGTTCCGTATCTCCTCCAATTTCAACCCCCGTCGTGTCAACCCGGTGACTGGTCGCGTTGCACCGCATAAAGGTGTCGACTTCGCCATGCCGGTAGGAACGCCAGTACTGGCAGTGGGGGATGGTGAGGTCGTGATCGCCAAGCGTAGCGGCGCGGCAGGGAACTATGTGGCGATCCGCCACGGCCGCCAATACACTACCCGCTATATGCACCTGAAAAAACTGTTGGTCAAGCCAGGGCAGAAAGTGAAACGTGGTGACCGCATTGCGCTTTCCGGCAACACTGGCCGCTCTACCGGGCCACATTTGCACTATGAAATGTGGACCAACCAGCAGGCGGTAAACCCACTGACAGCGAAATTGCCACGTTCAGAAGGGTTGAGCGGTAAAGATCGCAGCGATTATCTGGCTCAGGTAAAAGAAGTGGTACCGCAACTGCAGCTGGACTAATCATTTCAATATCATTTATGAATTCCCCATCGGCCTGATTAAGGCCGATGCTTTTTTATTAGCACCTGTCAGGGACACTCCCTTTATCTTGTAAGTTATCGGGCGAGCGATTCTGATCTCCGCCTGACGGCAACTTGAAATCCGTAGGGTAGAGTGTGGTATCTTTCGGGCAGATGCGTTGATTCAAGAGTCGGTTCATGCAAAAAGAGAAAAAATCGAACGTAGAGTTTATCCCACAATTCCAGAAAGCCTTCTATCACCCGCGTTACTGGGGTGTTTGGCTAGGCACCGGGCTTATGGCCGGTATTTCTCTGGTCCCGGCGCGTATGCGCGATCCGCTGTTAGGCGCGATCGGCAAACTGGCGGGCAAGGTTGCTAAAGGGGCTCGCCGCCGCGCTCGTATCAATCTGCTCTACTGCTTACCAGAATTACCTGAGAATGAACGCGAACATATCATCGACGAGATGTTTGCCACCGCGCCACAATCCATGATCCTGATGGCAGAACTGGCCTGCACTAAACCGGAAAAAGTACTCAAACGTGTGCGCTGGCATGGCGAAGAAGTGCTGGATAAAATCCGCGAAGAAGGCCGAAATGTCATTTTCCTGGTGCCGCACGGTTGGGCGGTGGATGTGCCAGCGATGTTGATGGCCGCGCGTGGCCAACCCATGGCCGCCATGTTCCATAATCAGAGTAACCCGCTGGTCGATTATCTGTGGAATACCGTACGCCGCAAATTTGGTGGCCGCATGCATGCGCGTAACGACGGCATTAAACCTTTTATCAGTTCTGTGCGCCAAGGCTATTGGGGTTACTACCTGCCGGATCAGGATCACGGTGCCGAGCACAGTGAGTTCGTAGATTTCTTTGCGACTTACAAGGCCACATTACCGGCGGTTGGCCGCCTGATGAAAGTCTGTAAAGCGGCAATTGTGCCACTTTTCCCGGTGTACGACGGTAAAACCAGCATGCTGGATATCTATATCCGTGAGCCTATGGATGATTTGGCCGACGCTGACGATCTGCGTATTGCACGCCGTATGAATGAAGAAGTGGAAAACCTGGTTGGCCCGAATCCGGAGCAATATACCTGGATCCTGAAATTGCTGAAAACGCGCAAAGAGGGTGAGATTGAACCTTATTCGCGTGACGACTTATATCGTTAAATCAGATGAAGGTTTTGCTGTAAGCCGAGCGGGTAACCGTTCGGCTTTTGTTTTAATAATGCACCATACAGCCTTGCTGGATCAGCCGTTCGATCACTGGCGAAGCCTGGCTAAAGTTATTCCAACGTAAGTCCAGCCGCCGCAGGTTCTTCATCTGCATCATACTTTGCGGCAGTTCACTTAGCTGGTTGGCACGCAGATCTAATGAGACCAACGAAGTTAACTCGCCAAAATTCTCCGGTAATTTAGTCAGGCGGTTGAAACGCAGATTCAGCGTGGTCAATTTTGGCAACTGGCAGCATTGATCAGGCAACAGCGCAACGGCGTTCTTTTCCAAATCCAACACCTGGAGTTGTGCCAGTTGGGCAATTTCTACTGGCAGGGTTTCGATACGGTTATTCATCAGGTGCAATTCACGTAACTGGCCAAGTTTGCCAATTTCGGCTGGTAATCCCGCAATCGCATTATTGTAGAGGCGAAGTTCTTGTAACGCCCCCAGAGAACAAATTACCGCGGGGAGGCATGTTAACTGGTTATCCGTCATATTCAGATAACGCAATGCCTGTAGATTGCTTAGCGAATCAGGCACCTGGCTAAAACCGTTATCACTTAAATACAGATACTTTAAACCACGTAATGCACCTATTTCTGCCGGGATTGACGTTGTTCGGTTATGGCCAAAGTCAAACATCTCTAATTGCGTTAACTGGCCGATTTCGGCTGGCAACTGAGCAATCTGGTTGCAGGAGATATTCAGTACCTGCAAATGGTTATGTTGGAAGATTTGTGTGGGGAAGGTGGTTAGCCGGTTATTGTACAAACTGATTTTTTGCAGCCAGGTACCGTTAAGGCATTGCCCGTCCAGGTTTTCGAGTTGTTGGTTATCAAGATCCAACGATCCTTGAACCTGTTGCCGATGATGCTGGTGCAGCATGAAAGTACCCCGAAACAAAGCGGAAAAGTAGGCTGATGGTACGCAAATAGGGAACACAGAGGAATAGCACACTCAATAAATGTGCTCCCAGGCGGGTAGGTTCTAACCGCTTGCTTGATATTGGCAGGGGAAGATTAAACACCTTTAAATGGTGTTTGATTAATCAACAGGTTTGTCAGAGCAGAACTTTCGTGCCAGATCGGCATATATCACAAATGGGGTGTATTAGGTGAGGGGATCATAACTATGCGTGGCCGTATTTGATCGGGCTGAATGAGCCAGTCAGGTTGCACTGACTGGCTTTAACGCTAAGCGCGGTAATTATTCTACGCGCAGGATACGACTGGTATTGGTGGTGCCAACGGTACTCATAACATCACCTTGGGTGACCAGCACCAGATCGCCAGACACCAGATAGCCTTTATCACGCAGACGGCTGATTGCGTCATTGGCGGCGGCTACGCCATCACTGTGGCTACCGAAGTACACTGGCGTCACGCCACGGTAGAGTGCAGTCAGGTTCAGCGTGTGTTCATGACGCGACATGGCGAAGATTGGCAGACCGGAGCTGATACGTGACATCATCAGTGCGGTGCGGCCTGACTCGGTCATGGCGATGATGGCGGTTACCCCTTTCAGGTGATTGGCCGCATACATGGTCGACATGGCGATGGCTTCTTCGATATTGTCGAACTGCACGTCCATGCGGTGTTTGGAAACGTTGATGCTGGGGATTTTCTCTGCGCCCAGGCAAACACGAGCCATAGCGGCCACGGTTTCGGCAGGATACTGGCCAGCAGCCGTTTCAGCAGACAGCATTACTGCATCAGTGCCATCCAACACGGCGTTAGCCACGTCCATCACTTCGGCGCGGGTTGGCATCGGGTTGGTGATCATCGATTCCATCATCTGAGTTGCGGTGATCACGGCGCGGTTCAGTGTGCGTGCGCGGCGGATCAGTTTCTTCTGGATACCTACCAGTTCCGGATCGCCAATTTCCACACCCAGATCGCCACGAGCAACCATGACGACGTCGGAAGCCAGGATGATGTCATCCATGGCTTCGTCACTGCATACGGCTTCGGCACGTTCTACTTTTGACACGATTTTGGCATTGCAGCCAGCATCACGCGCCAGGCGGCGAGCATAGTGAAGGTCTTCACCGGTGCGTGGGAAGGAAACGGCCAGATAGTCGACGCCAATTTTGGCAGCGGTAATGATATCGGCTTTATCTTTCTCGGTCAGGGCTTCTGCGGACAAGCCGCCGCCCAATTTATTGATGCCTTTATTGTTCGACAGCGGGCCGCCCACGGTGACTTCTGTGAACACTTTCATGCCTTGTACTTCAAGCACTTTCAGCTGAACACGGCCATCATCCAACAGCAGTACATCGCCTGGCACCACGTCGCTTGGCAGGCCTTTATAGTCGATACCGACTTTTTCTTTATCGCCTTCGCCCTTGGACATGTTGGCGTCAAGCAGGAATTTATCGCCGATATTAAGGAAAATTTTGCCTTCCTTAAAAGTGGATACGCGAATTTTTGGCCCTTGAAGGTCGCCCAGGATGGCGACATGGCGGCCTAATTTGGCTGCAATCTCACGTACTTTGTCAGCACGAGCCTGATGGTCTTCTGCGTTGCCATGGGAAAAGTTAAGCCGAACTACGTTAGCGCCGGCGGCAATGATCTTTTCCAGATTATTGTCGCGGTCAGTAGCCGGACCCAGTGTGGTAACGATTTTGGTTCTTCTGAGCCGTCTGGACATGTATTACTCCGTTGACTGGTGAAGCAAATATAGGTGTTGCTAAACGTTAGGATAACGAAACTGGATGACAAGGGCCACTTTAGTGGCCAAATGCTACATCCAGGCTATCCGTATGAGTGTAAATCACGGTACAACCTCAAAATTCCGCTGCTCCAACCGTGAGCTGAGCCGCGGCTTTCAAATGGGTTACGTGTCAAAGTTGCTGGAAATGACAACGCCTTTATCAAAGCGCGATTCTTTCAAGGCTTCCTTGACCCGCTTCAAGTTATCTCTGAATTTTGCCCCTCTGCGCAAGGTAAATCCCGTGGCCAGTACGTCGATGAGTGTTAACTGAGCTATTCTCGATACCATCGGCATATAGACATCGGTATCTTCAGGCACGTCCAGCAGCAGAGCGAGGGTAGCTTCTTTTGCCAGTGGGGTATCTTGCGAAGTGATGGCAATAACCGTCGCGTCATTCTCACGCGCCAGGTGCGCCATCTCTACCAGATTCTTGGTGCGCCCGGTATGGGAGATCAACACCACGACATCCCCTTCCGTTGAGTTCATGCAACTCATACGCTGCATGACAATATCGTCAAAATAGACCACCGGAATATTGAAGCGGAAAAATTTGTTCATGGCATCGTGGGCGACAGCGGCAGAAGCCCCCAAGCCAAAGAAAGAGATTTTTTCGCCTGGGTAAGCAAGTCAACCGCACGATTAATGGCGGTAATGTCGAGATTTGCCTTTACAGTATCCAGGCTGGCCATTACCGACTCAAAGATTTTGCTGGTGTAGGCATCAACGCTGTCGTCTTCCTCCACGTTACGGTTTACATAAGGCGTACCGTTGGCCAGGCTCTGTGCCAGATGCAGTTTGAAGTCGGGGAATCCTTTAGTATCAAGCCGGCGACAAAACCGGTTGACGGTAGGCTCACTGACATCGGCCATTTTTGCAAGCCGGGCGATGCTGGAGTGAATGGCAGTTTGCGGAGAGGCCAGGATCACCTCGGCGACTTTCCTTTCAGACTTGCTCAGGAGTTCCAGATGGCTCTGGATTTTTTCCAGCGTATTCATAGACGAGAGTCACTCATGGTTTATACCCAGCGTCTTTCAAGCGGCAACTTGAGATTCATAGGGTATGTCGATTTCAATCAAAGGAGAAATCAATGCCGGTTTAATGAAAATATACTACGTGCTGGAAACCGTTGGCAGTCTCGACAAGGTATAAGATGGCTTTTTTCACCAGAACATGACCTGTGTCTAACTTTCATTATGGTAATAGAGCGTCAAAAAAGACAGAAAATTACACTTTTCCCCGTTGCCGGCAGTCTTGGCGCTGTGTTGGGGTTAACGCGGTAGTTTATAGGGCTTTTTTTCTGCTTTTGATCTGGGTTTACTGGCTATAGTCAAAGAGAGTACATTAGTAATGTAAGAAAATTACAAATATCCTGCAACGAGGAGATGAACATGGCGGTAACTTCTACAGCCCAGGCGTGTGACCTGGTTATTTTCGGCGCGAAAGGCGATTTGGCGCGCCGTAAACTGCTGCCTTCCCTGTATCAGTTAGAGAAAGCCGGTCACATCCACCCGGATACCCGAATTATCGGCGTAGGCCGTGCCGAGTGGGATAAAGAAGCCTATACCAAGGTAGTCAAGGAAGCACTTGGCACCTTCATGAAAGAAAAACTGGACGATGAGTTGTGGGCGACGTTGAGTGCCCGCCTGGATTTTTGCAATCTTGATGTCAACGACAGCAAGCACTTTGTCAATCTGGGCAAGATGCTGGACCAAAAACATCGTACCACCATCAACTATTTTGCCATGCCGCCAAGCACTTTTGGCGCCATCTGCAAAGGCCTGGGTGAAGCCAAGCTGAATAAAGAACCCGCGCGTGTGGTAATGGAAAAGCCACTCGGCACCGATCTGGCTTCTTCGCGTGTGATTAACGACCAGGTGGCAGAGTATTTTAACGAATGTCAGGTTTACCGCATCGACCATTACCTGGGTAAAGAGACGGTACTGAACCTGCTGGCTTTGCGTTTTGCCAACTCGCTGTTTGCTTCCAATTGGGACAATCGCACCATCGATCATGTGCAGATCACCGTGGCGGAAGAAGTGGGTATTGAAGGGCGCTGGGGGTATTTCGATCAGGCCGGGCAGATGCGCGATATGATCCAGAACCACCTGTTGCAGATCCTGACCATGATCGCCATGTCACCCCCGGCAGATTTGACGACTGACCGTATCCGCGACGAGAAGGTGAAAGTGCTGCGTTCGCTGCGCCGTATCGACCAGACCAATGTCCGGGAGACGACGGTTCGTGGTCAGTACACCGCAGGCTTCGTGCAAGGTAAGAAGGTGCCGGGTTATCTGGAAGAGGAAGGGGCAAACAAGAGCAGCAGCACCGAGACTTTTGTTTCCATCCGCGTGGATATCGACAACTGGCAATGGGCCGGGGTGCCGTTCTACCTGCGTACCGGTAAACGTCTGCCAACCAAATGTTCAGAAGTGGTGGTGTACTTCAAAAACCCACCGCTGAACCTGTTCCGTGATTCTTACCAGCAGTTGCCGCAGAACAAACTGACCATTCGCCTACAGCCGGACGAAGGCATCGAAATCCAGGTACTGAATAAAGTGCCTGGGTTGGATCACAAACATCGTTTGCAAACCACCAAGCTGGATCTTAGCTTCTCCGAAACCTTTAATGAGGAGCACGTTGCGGATGCCTATGAGCGTCTGTTGCTGGAGACCATGCGGGGTATCCAGGCGTTGTTCGTCCGCCGGGATGAAGTTGAAGAAGCCTGGAAATGGGTCGATTCCATCATGGACGCGTGGAAAGCGGATAACGAAGCGCCGAAGCCGTACCAGTCTGGCACCTGGGGCCCGGTCGCTTCCGTTGCCATGATCACCCGTGACGGGCGCTCCTGGAATGAGTTCGAATAAATAGATATTTATCACCAGAGTTAATGTGATGTCCCCCTCCCTTGTGGAAGAGGGGCGGGGTAAGAGGGCTTGGGCCCGATTCTCCCAATAAGGGCCTGGACCGACTGGCATCAGCCTGTCAGCGGGCTTTAACGGTACGATCGGAACCCGCAGCGATGCGGAGCCCTGTGGCAGGGGCGTGCCATACACCAACCGAAAGTAGTGGAGATAATGACGATGAAAAACTGGAAAACCAGTGCAGAACAGATCCTGACGGCAGGCCCAGTGGTTCCGGTGATTGTGATCAATAAACTGGAACACGCAGTGCCGCTGGCTAAAGCACTGGTTGCAGGTGGTGTGCGGGTGTTGGAAGTCACGCTGCGTACCCCTTGCGCGATGGACGCAATTCGTGCAATCGCCAAAGAAGTGCCGGATGCCATTATTGGTGCGGGCACGGTGACTAATGCGCAGCAACTGCATGAAGTCACCGAGGCCGGGGCGCAGTTCGCCATCAGCCCGGGCCTGACTGCCGATCTGCTGAAAGCCGCCACTGCAGGTAATATCCCGTTGATCCCAGGTATCAGCACCGTTTCTGAGCTGATGCTGGGTATGGATTACGGCCTGCGCGAATTTAAATTCTTCCCTGCGGAAGCCAACGGCGGCGTCAAGGCACTGCAAGCCATTGCCGGGCCTTTCTCTCAGGTGCGTTTCTGCCCAACCGGCGGTATTACGCCGAATAACTACCGTGACTATCTGGCGTTGAAAAGCGTGCTGTGCATTGGTGGTTCGTGGTTAGTGCCTGCCGATGCGCTGGAAAGCGGCGATTATGCCCGTATCACCGAATTGGCGCGTAAAGCCGTCGAGGGCGCGACCGCTTAATTCCGATCCTATTCAGCCGATGCCAATCCCCAGGGGTTGGCATTTTTTTATCTGCAAATCCTGCAACACCCCATTTTGCGGTGGTTGCCAACCCTACCCCTGTATTAGGATGGCTTCAGGCCCGTTGGGCTGCCAGCCAGCCAATTGCCACCATTTTGTTTTTAGATTTTTAATTATCAAAAATAACAACAGGTTCCCATGAAGCGTAAAGACATAGTTTGCCAGGAACTAGAACGCCTTACCCTTACCCTCACCAGAGAAACGCTCGCAGAGTGTGCTGGCGGTTTCGTAGCGGAAACCATCGCCTTTAATCTGGGGCTGGCACGTAACTCTGTCAGTAAAGATCTCAACCAGTTGCACAGCGAGCGGCTGGTTATCAAGATTAAATCCCGCCCGGTGCTGTTTTTACACCGGGCAGTGTTCGAACAGCTGATTGGCCAGCCGCTGCAGGATGAAAGGCTGGAGGTCAAAGAATTGCAGGAGCTGTTGCCCCATAAATCACTGCCACAACCGCAGGATGACGATCCTTTTCATGCGGTGATTGGCTATGATCGCAGCCTGCAATTGGCGGTAAAAAAGGGCAAAGCGGCGGTGCTTTATCCCGGCGGATTACATGTGTTGCTCACCGGGCCTTCCGGGGTGGGGAAAACCTTCTTTGCGGAAGTGATGCACCAATTCGCAATGGTGCAGCAATCGCAACGCCAAATCCCCATGGTGTATTTCAACTGTGCAGAATATGCGCATAACCCGGAACTGCTCTCATCTCATCTGTTTGGCCACAAACAGGGGGCATTTACCGGCGCGATTGAAAGTAAACGAGGCCTGATCGAGCAGGCAGACGGTGGTTTCCTGCTGCTGGATGAAGTACACCGCTTGCCGTATGAAGGGCAGGAAAAGCTGTTTTCGATTCTCGATAAAGGCGAATATCGGCCATTAGGGTCAAGTGACAAGGCACGGCCTATCAGCGTGCGGTTAATCTGTGCCACCACTGAAAGCCCAGACTCAACCTTGCTGCGTACCTTCCTGCGACGTATTCAGGTTTCAATTGCCATCCCGGCCTTGCGGGAGCGTTCGCTGGAGGAACAGGTCGAAATCATTACCGGTTTTTTACAACAGGAGAGCCGCAAGATTGGGCGGACTATCCGGTTGGATAAGAGCCTGCTGCTGTTCCTGCTGGAAAAACCCCTCAGCGGAAACATCGGTCAGCTCAAAAGCGATATTCAATTTCTCTGCGCTCAGGCCTGGGCCAGCAGCATGGGGCACAACAGCCCCCGTCTGATGCTGGACAAGCGGCTGATGGACGTGCCGCACTCGGCCAGCGCTGGCGGCCGCCTGTTGGTGGATGCGTTGTTTGGCCAGCAGGAGTTTCTGGATATCAGCTCACAACCGCTCGAGCAGCTAAAGCAGCATCTGAGCGCCTTGAGCAGCGAGCAGGACAGCGATCTGTTCTACACCTATCTGACGCGCGAATACGTCAACCTGCGCAACAGCAACGTGCCGCCGCAGGAAACCCTGTCGATCCTCCGGAATAAGCTGCGTACCATTTTTGAATATGGTTTGTACAGCCGTAACGGCGCAGAGAGCCAGGAGCGTTATTATGGCGGGCAGGTTGAGCAGCGTATCACCATGCTTACCGGCTGCATTGAGCAGGTGCTGGGCTTTCCTTTGCCACAGAATATGGCTGGCCACCTGCGTAAACACCTGCTGGCGCTGCTTTCCTATGTCCAGAAAGGATTGATCCCCAATCTGTATTCCTCCAGCCTGATCCTCGATTACTGCAAGGATGAATATGACAATGCCAATCAGCTGTGCCGCAAGATAGATGAAATTTTCCATATCCAATGTCCTTCGACTGAAATCGTCTACCTGTGTCTGTTTTTAAAAGAATGCCGCAGTTTCCGCCAACGCAAAGAGGTCAACCCCGATTGCGGTGCGATGCTGATCGGCCATGGCGCGACTACCGCCAGCAGCATGGCGCATTACGTTAACCGGGTACTGGAGTGTGAGCTGTTCACCGCCATCGATATGCCGTTTGAACAATCGGTGCATGACACGTTGGAATTGTTAATCGCCACGCTGCGCGAGAACCGCTACCAGCGATTGATCCTGATGGTAGATATCGGCTCCCTGGTGCACTTTGCCAGCACCGTTAGCAAGCTGTTTCACATCGATGTACTGCTGATCCAGAACATCACCATGGCTTCTTTGCTGGAGATTGGATTGGATCTGACTTACGAAACCAGCGACTTCGTTCCTCTGATGGAGCTGATGGCCAGTAAAGGTATCGCCCACCATCTTTATAACCAGCGCGAAGAAGAAACCGGCAAGGTGTTGGCCATCTCCTGCATTACCGGCATGGGGACAGCGGTGAAGATCAAAAAAGTGCTGGAGGAAAGCTTTGGTGAACTGATGGCGGAAGACACCCGCATGGTACTGGTGGATTACAACGAAGTGCGCAGCCTGGAGCGCCTGCGCCAGGCAATAGGCGGAGACGAACGCCTGGTGGGGATCGTCGGGACCTTCCAGCCTGGGCTGCCGGATATTCCTTTTATTGCATTGGAAGAGCTGTTTTCCGAGCAGGGGCCGGAGCTGGTGCTTAGTCTGTTGAACCCGGATCTTGGTAGCGCCGAACGCCAGTTGCAGGTGGAACGTTGTTCTATGCGTTTTATCAGCGCGCTGACGCTGGAAAGCATCATCAATCATATTTCGGTGCTGAATCCCCAGCGTATCCTGCAGGAAATGGAAGGGGTGTTGCAGCAAATCTGCCGCTTGCTGGACCTGCAGCCTTCGCGGCAAGTGACACTTCGCTTCCTGATCCACTGCTGTTGCATGGTAGAGCGTATCGTTTTAAGCCACAAACCGTTACAGATTGCCCTGGAAGCCCAGTTGGATATCGACCAACAGGCGTTTTCTGTCATCAAGAGCGCCTTTTTGCCGATCGAACGAGCCTATTCCATCCGCTTATCCGATGCGGAATATTTTTATATCTACGAGCTTCTCTACCGCTAAACCCTTCCGTAGCGGGCCTTGATGGCCCGCAGTCCACTGAGCTTCCTCCGGTGTGCCACAAAGCTGGCACAGGCATTGCTATATCTGTGTTGTAGAGAAAATTTCAATGACTTTCAACAGATTGCCAGGAGGCTATTTTGGCTGCATTACCACAGATTCTGTTACTGACCCACGGCGGCTGGGGCCAACAACTGCGTGAAAGCGTACGCATGGTGATCGGTGAAACCAGCGGAGTGTTCGATATCGCGCTAATGCCGGTCGATACGCTGGCTGAGTTCCACGAGCGTGTAGAACAGCAGGTGAAAACCATGCCGGAGGGGTCGTTGATCCTCACCGATTTTATCGGCGGAACCACTTCTAACGTGGCAGCGAGACTGAGCCGCGACTACGACATCGCCGTGCTCTCTGGCCTCAATGCCACCTTGCTGCTGGCCGCCATTGATTTTCGCGAGCAGGGCGATTTGCACAGCCATCTCGATGAGCTGGTTGAATTGGGGCGTAACAGCTGCCTCGACGTAGTTAAACAAATTAAATCAATAACATCAGGGGAATAATAATTATGGCCAAAATCGTTTTATGTCGCATAGACAGCCGTTTGATCCACGGTCAGGTGGTCACCAAATGGGTTGGGCAGTCGCAGGCGAACCGGATTGTCGTGGTCAGTGATGAGCTGGAAGCCGATCCCTTTATGAAAAGCATCTATCTGATGGCTGCACCACCCAATGTGAAAGTGGATTGCTACGGCAACCAGAGCTTTGCGGCTGCCTGGCAGGAGAACCAACTGGGTGAGGGGAACGTCTTGGTACTGTTCCCGAACCTGGCTGCGGTACAGCAGGCGGTGGTTGCCGGGTTTGATGTCAAGGATATCCAGGTAGGCGGCCTGGGCGGAGGGCCAAACCGCAAGGCGGTATTCCAGAACATCACGCTAGATGAAGCTGATGTGCAAATTTTACGCGACTTACAGCAACGCGCTGTCACCGTGTTCTTCCAGACCATCCCGGAAGACAAGCCGCAGGCACTCGAAGATATTTTGAAGAAGTTCTGATATTGGACATCTGATCGATTAGGATGATGCGCCGCGCGATAAATGCACATCAATACGCGCGATATTTGAAGAAGAAAAAATTTTCATCCTGTGAAAATGAATTTCAAAAAGCGTCTACAAGAGACGCTTCGGTTTATCAAAGTCAACCACCTAGGAGGGGCTTTCAAAGCTTACACATCTCCTCATTATAAAATGTTGCCTCTGTGGTCTCATCGATAATGGCTTGGCATGGCCCAATCACCTGAAATTTTTTCCTCTCCAGATTAGGAACATCTTGAAAGGTACCTTCAGTATCGTAAAACTCCCGTATCTCAACCCTGTCCTTGTAGAAGAGGAGCTGAGGGCCGCTAAAGCTCAACCCCTGCGTAACAACTGTCCCTGTTGTTGTGAAAATGATATGCACTATTTCAACACTCATGATTAGAGCCCCGATACAATAATTGATGCCGATAGTGATTGTTCTGTCGCAGTGCCGTTTATCAACCTGACATTACACCCTGTAGGGGTCATGGCTGAGTAGTTTGCGTTACATTTATCTGTAGAGTTTTCTGCCGATGATATGGTTACACTTGCACGCGCACCGTAATACTCACGCTTAAACACAACAGGAACATTCACTGAGTTGTTCGCGGGAACAATCGCGGTAACCACCTGCATTTCTGAGCGACCGACACCTATAACGTTGTTAAAGCTAGTTCCCGAAAACTGGTAACGTTGACCTGCAGTAATCACATCAACCCCATCTAGGTCGACAAGTCCTGTATCAACGTTATTGTATATGCCGGTCACTGATGACAGAGTTAAAATGTCCACATTGCGGAACCGCATTGTACCCATATCCGCATTGTTAGCCTTTTCAATTGACAGAATTCGAGATTTCGCCGTGACGCGAACTTTAATCCCGTCACTATCGAATCGTGGCATATTAACAACACGAATTACTGGCTGGGTCGTTGACTCACATGCGCCGGTTATTAAAACATTTCGCCACCCGTTACCGTAAGCTGTTTCGCACTCTTTTGTTGCCTCTATGAGTATGGCATTTTGAGTAACCCCTTCTTTGCAAACAAGGGTCATGTCGATGATTTGGTTGTTCCTTATCCCTCCGCTTCCAGGGATGTTATTATCTGATTCAACGAAAAGAGTAACACAGGAAAACGAGTCTGAAATCACCCCGCTAACCCTGTTACCTTCACAGCGGGCCTGAGTTGGCCTGCTATTGAGGTTATAAGCAGCCTTGTTAATTACATTGTTTAGATTTACAGACAATCTGTTGTTTGATGATCCAGTACTAATATAAAGTCCATGACGTGCGATAGTGTCCCCCTTTAGCGAGCCTGTGTTTGAATAGCTAGAGTTGGCAAGAAGAAGGCCATAGCCCTCTGACATTTCAGGATGACCAGTTATGTCATAGGCTTCGATGTTAAAAGTACACATTTTGCAATTATCGCCAAATGTCGCGATATTCACTCCATCAGCAACAACCGTAATATTTGATCTTCTGGCTCCTTGCTTTGACCTTACCGCAGTTTGTGAATGGGGATAAAGTCCTGTAGGTGAGGTGCCGTGTATAATCACGTTTAAGGTACAATTAGTCCCAAACATGATGCCACCGGTGTTATAAGCTTTATCATCCAAATCAAACTCACAAAAAATCAATGAAGAAGCGAGAGGCATCTCAACATGATTAGACAAACGGTAACGACCAAGCATCCCATTAACAAAATACCCTGAATCCATTGCGGATTTGATTGCAGTGGATGCATCTTGCCCCTGTATTGCCCCGAACATTTCGGGTGTCACTGTCCTGCCATCTAACTTGCGTTTTAACCTTACTCCAGCGGCATTAACAGCAACAGTTCCGCTATTATCGATAGTGGTGTTATCTGTTGTGTCAACGACGAATTCTCCCGCACCCATACCAGGATGCTCTGCGTGATATCCCCTCAAAAAAGTCTACTGTTATGTTTAAGGTTACTTAATGTTCTAAGCTCAGCGAAGCTGGAAACCTCGCCAATATACATACCACCATAACTGCCGTTGAGTTTTTTAAATTCCTCGTCAACATAATGCTTACTGGCAATAACAATTGAGTCGTCAACAACAATGTCAAGGACTGCTGCATTTTCAACGTCCAAGATTGCCTGGATAATTATTTGCTTACCAATCCCTGACGCGAGGATTGATTTAAACGTATCATCTATACTACCAATGGCGATAAGTACACCTTCTTTGTTGTAGATACCCCACTCACGAATAAACCAGCCACCAACACTGGTAGGGATAATACCCTCGACAATCACCTGGGACGAATCATTTTCATTTGTATAAATATCATTGATTTTTCCCCGCCACTTTTCAGTAATTAAACTGGTTTGCGACTCGTTGGGCTCATATTGCTCCCCACCACCATCACCAACAGCCAAGGTGAACTCTGCACCAATAACCGGCGTACCTGTTGCAATAGCCTGAGCAAAGTATTCTTCGCCAGCCGTTGTTAAAATTGAATGATGTTGAATATCCATAGCAGTCATCTCAGTTACGCGGTTTTGGATAAATAATAATAAACTCGCCACTCATAGCGGCAGTGTTATAAACAATATCTGTCTGTGTATTCAATGTGGCTTCTACCTGAGAGATATTAGTCACTCGGCCAAAACGGCCTAACTCATCGTCTGCTGGTCTTGCTGAGTCCAACATTAAAACGGCATTTGTTTCCAACCCTGCTAGGGAGGTAATGTTGTTTATCAGTGCCATTGCAGAAATAGGGTCAAACTCGAGCTTATAGAGTTCGACTAAGACCGGAATGCCATTCTCGGCCAAATTGATTCCTTCATAACGCAAAGCCAATTGCTCTGGCTTTTTTGTATACAGAGCCGTATTGACATTTCCTGCATAGGTATAAAACACGGATACAGGCTGCACGACAGGGGTCATCAAGAATTCTATGGTGCCAAATAGTGTATCAACGGTGTAGTCAACATCGACTTTCAACCCATCAATCACCAAACGGCGAATATTTGGATAGCGTAATGAATAACGTCCTCCTGCAACGACATTGGTTAATACCTCAGTCCAACGGCCACCCTCAGCTGCAACAACGTTACCTTGCAATATTACGGAAAGATTTTCTGGGCTATGCTCATGCCAAATAGCAGACACAGTGCCTGATTGTTCGATAATGTGGTATTCGGATACCGCTAGTTGACCGCCATAAGATTGCTTTTTAGTTTTGCGATCAACGACCAAAGATATAGTGAGTTCGGAAACATCACCGGCCCAGCGCCAATTTAATGAGGAGCCATCGTTGAGCCTGCGGGCTAAATACACTTTACCCTGGCCATAATAGTACGTTTCATTCATGGCTCGTCCTCTGGCTCTGGCGGCTCAATCGGAACGATGGGAATGTACCAGCCACGCGGGAGAATAGCCTGGTAACGATACAACGATTCTATGCCATCGCGTGTACTACTGAGCGTCAGGATATGCTCAGCCGCACCAATGGTAATAATACCGGCTGACTCATAAGGCAGTTCAACACACTCTTCCGTTGTCACCAATGACCAAACGACCTCTGACGAGTCCTGATTAGTGAGCGTAATGGTATATTTTACGCCTGGCTCAGGCCCAATGCTTCCCTCAGTACAATCAAATAACCGATCTGCCTGCAATACACGGTCACGGTGCGCATACGAAAGTACGTAGATACTTGCCCGCTCAACGACTGAAGGGTAGCTGATGCCGTTCACCCGAATATCGCCGGGTATATAGGGCCGAAACTGGCGTTGGTTCATCTGTACACTGGATATTGGCGCTAGCGAAGCATCCAATGTTGCAATGCTGGTTCGCGTCAGCAGGCGTACGTCGACCGATTCGCCAGGCATATACTCTTGACCATCAGTTTCTACAACACTCCCCAGGAACCGCAGATGTGTATCAGCAGCATGCCAGCGCGGCAAGGTATCTGCACAGCCACGGCCAACCATCAGTTTGCCAGCGACCAGGTCAACGGCATCAACGCGGACGACTTCATTATCAATGATGACTCCGCTGCCAACAGCGGGCGGGGACGTCATTGAAACATGCAGCTCGGTGTCCAGGGGGCGACCTCAGTGAGCAAGGTCGCTGACGTCGTCCAGTCACCACGGCCCCGATCGACAAACTCGGCACCGGCAGCGCGAGACTGCAGATGATAGTTGACTGAGAGCGACGTCGGTGCGGTGGCTATTACCCCTAGATAACACGCCTCTGGACTGACGAACGACAGGTCAGCAGCACTCAATGTTGCCGCCAGGCTGAAATACGGCAGTTCGACCAACTGCATATCGGTGACCGGTACGGCGGTTTTATCTGGCGGCGTCCAACCACTGCCTTGCTGGCCGCTGCTGTAGGATGTGGCCGGAAGCCCGAAGACATCTTGCACCGCCGTGACGGTCAATGCACCAGTGTCGGTCTCGTCAATCTTGCTGACGCGCAGCACCATATTGACGATGTTACGGTCGGGCAGCGACACCCGAAAACAGCTTGCCGGTGTCAGTTGGCCACCGCGCCGGTCAAACTGAATAACCAGGCGAGTTATCCCGGCAGAACCTACCTCCAGATCACGTTGGGCGACCCTGGCCGCGAGTTCATGTGTCGGGATTGCCTTGTACTCAACGCTACTGCTGATAAGCCCGACAGACTGAATTGAACCCAAGTTTTGCGCACGGACTTCGCCGTCTGAATTGGTGACCGGGTCATGATAGGTCACCGTGATTTCATTAGGGGCAGTATCCGAACTGGTGCTGTCATCATCCTGCACGGCGATGATGCCGTTGTCATAGGTAAACAGGGGCAAATCATCCGGGTTGTAGTCATCGCGGATGAGTTTCAGCGTCGTCTTGCCCGTGGACAGGTCACCGTACTGGGCTGCACCGATATGGTCCAGCATCTGCTGGACGAACGTGTCCAGGCTGTCCTGGCGGTTGTAGCGAAAACACAGACCAAACCCTTCGGCATAGAGTTGGTCAGCAGCATAGCGGTAGCTGTCCAGGTCGAGGTCTTCATTCAGCAACAACCCTCGGCCCCAGTCGCGATTAGTCGCGCATTCAACCAATATGTGCGCCGGGTTCATCGCATGGATAGTCCGTAGATTAGCGATAACATCCGGTGTCATTTCGTCCTGGCCATCAATCTGAGCCTGCGTGTTCTCAAGGCGGATCAGGCACTTCTCTGGATACCAGACAATATCTCGATCCCATCCTTTAGTAGAGCGGCGATTACGATAAGCCCAGGGTTTTGGGCTGGCACTGTAGCAACTGATCAAACCGCTGAAGAACGTAGTGACAAGGCCACGAAATCCCGGCACCAGGCCGGATAAGAGCTTCAGGACATTCGGGGTCGGTACCTGGTCAGCTTCCCCCATCGCGACTTCGAATATCCCTTGAATGCCGCCTTCGCCCCCAGTGTCGTCGCCGCCGAATAGGTTTGGTTTATCGATAAAGATGGAGGTGCTGCTAGAGATTTGCCCCTCATAGCCAGCAAATACGGTCTTTTTATCCGCAGTAATAGCGACAATCTCATTGATTGGCCCACGCCCGAGACCCGCCTGGATATCCCAGGAATAGCGGTATCCAACCGTAACCTTGCCGCCCCCCTTTACTGCCCATTACCCGACTCCTCGACATCTGCGGCATTTACCGCTGCTTGTGCCTGTTCAACAACGCGGATCGCTAAGGCATCGCCAGTGCCCAGGAGAAGGTCAGATTCAATGCCACCATTGGCAATAAACGCCTTCACATCGAGACCATAACGCGCAAAGAAGGTGCGTAACCCCCAGGCACAGCCACTTGCAGCGCGAATGTGTTCCATTGTGATCAACATGCTGGGCTCCTTATTTACGAATAGCGTCATAGCGATAATTGCCATAACCGAGAACGAACCAGTCTTCCGTCCAGCAATCGCCGAAAAAAACACACTGTGGGGTTCCTTCGGTTGGCTGTGGCATCTCCCAGTCGTCCTCAGTTGCTGCTTCTGGGGTGCTGTTTTTCGCTTTTGGGGCCAGTGCGGTACTGATTACGTATGAGGCGACCAAGGTTGCAACAAACTTGGCCACCGCCATCCAACTGAACGGCTCCATAAGTTCCTCCTAAAACAGTTTGATAATGGTGTAAGGGCTTTTGCCTGGCATGTGGGGTGTCCCGCCGTAATTCATGTGATTGGCAAACTTGGCTGCACAGACATCGATTGTGCGGTTGCAACCGGGGTACAACGTCACCGGCTGACCAACGGACAATCCCACTGTGCCGCCAAGCAGCCCTACCTGGTTACCGTTCTGCGCTTTCATCCCGCGCCGCTCAATGACCCCATCGACAATCCACTCGATATAGCCCCCAGAGAAATGGTCTTCAGCCAGTCCGCCAGGCAAGTTAACGGTCACACCAGCCCCGTCCAGTGCTTGGATGGTCACGCCAACAGCGAACTGTTGTTGATTGACTTTGCAGTTGTGGTCGTAAAGGGCATAAGGGCAGGCTCGGCTCCAAGTCAGACGTAACCCAACCTGGTTGAATGTGCTAGCCAGGCTGGACGTCAGCATGCGGGCGCGATCAATAGCTTCGCGTTTCATCTCTTTAACAGTACCCACCCAGACGGTACGGAACTCAGCAGCCGTATCATCAATATGAAAACGGTGGATGCGGATGCGCAGCGGGCTGCTGGGCGGTATGCCCCGGAACAACTGCACCACGGCGTTATCAACCGGGGCGGTAATGTCCAGGCTGTTGCCGCTACCGGCACTCAAGCCGTTGTCGCTGATCGCGGTTTGCGTCCAAATATGTCCACCAACCTCGATATCACGATCCGCATTGGTGTAGCGGTAAAACACCACATCGCCCCGGATGAACTCGTACAGCGTGACGGGACGACCATCCGCTGTTGAATACTCAAACTGATTCCAGCTCATCGCGAAGCCCTCTAAATGTGGTTGAAATGGTGGCCAGGCCATCAGCGTCGGTGATGTGCTGCCAGGCAACCGAATCAGACTCCTGACGGCATAGCGTGATGTATGAAATAGAAACAATGTGCTCCAGGGCCACGGTGATGTAATCACCATCCAGCGCCAATCGCTCGACGGCATAACTCAGAACGGCCACGCCGGTAATACGGCGATAAAGGCAAGAGCCATCGGTCAATTCGATGCGCAAATCACAACGGCCATTGACAACACCGAGCTCTGCGAACGCCGCATACTCAACATCAATGGTGCCATTCGCCAACCCAGAGACAGCGGTAAAGTCGCTGGAGCCGCTGGAAACCCAGATGGCTCGCTGGCGACCACGCAGGTAATAAAACAACCGGCGCAGAGTGGCCTGCTTCTCGCGGCCAACAGATACCCAGTGGTGAATCATCAACGTGAAGGCGCGGCGGGCGGTGTCCGTGCGAACGGGAATACCGGAGCCGTTGTCCAGTTCTTGCAACAGTCGCAGGTATTGACCGGTAACAGGCTCGTTCCAGTCCGAGGCTGGTTCCAGCACCGGATGATTACGATAAACGGGCAAAGCCTGGATGCTGTCGCTGTTAGCGTTATGCTCGGTCACCCGGAAACGAATTTGAGCCGAGAACAGACTGTCGGTATGCCGGGTCAGTGACGGCGGATCGGTGAGCACTGCTGGGCGCAACGGATAGAGCCAGGAACCCGCCGACCAGGTCACCGGCAGCGGAGTGGCCAGAGTGAGCGTTGATGCCGAAATGCCGGTAACCGTCGCCAGGCCAACTTCAGCAGACAGACCGAGACCAGACATCAGCAACACTGAGCCTCCCACGGTAAAATCGCGGCCCACGGTAGGAACGGTTATCTGTGTAGTGCCAGCGGGGTGATCGACATTGAGCACAGCAACGTCAGCAAACAACGGCATGGCCCACTCGGCAGCACCAGCAATGAACAAACTGTTTTCAAATCGTTGTCGGTCGTTATTACCAACTAGAATGCCGAATTCAAACGTGCGGCGCGGTGACAGACGGCGGGCGATCCGTTGTTCGGCCCCTGTAGGGGACGGCAGAACGTCGGTCTTCCACTCCAGCGTCTCGGTGATACCACCTTGCCAGTTAGGCTCAATCAACCAAGGGAAAAGGCTCATCACTTCACCCCCAGCATCTGGCGGATAGTGGGTGCGTTGGCCTGGAGGAATGTGAACGCCGAACGTCTGCCCCCCAGGCTTTCAAAACCTTTGGACATCGCGTCACCGGCATCGAAGACCAGCGTTTGCTGGAAAAGTGGCTGTTCGGGAGCGGCAGCGGCAGGCGTGGCTGCTTTGGTTTCTGGTACCGATGTCGGTGTTGGTGCAAACGGCGCAGGAATGCCCGCCAGACCACCGGTTGAGTGACGGGTTCGCGGCAACCAGGCATCCAATGCAGCCATACCCTGGCGGTTAAAGTCATGTAGGAAATTAAGCGCGCCATCCTGTTGAACCACCGCAGCTCGCGTCACGAATTCGTTGTTGGAAAGCATGGCCGGGATAGAATCGCTGGTTGAGGTTCCCGGCCCTTGAATATGACCTCCGTCCGCTGCAAACAAGGCACCCATCATTCCCCCCATACCGCCAGCTGAGCCCATGAAGCTGGAAGTAGCCATCTGTGCAAGTTGTTGCGCGGCAATTTTGGCCATGCTGTCCACGATGCTCAGGGCCAAGTTACGCACGGCATCAGAGAGGCTCATCGTGCCTTTGGCCAGCCCGATTAGAGAGCTTTCGATACCGCTCTGCAGACCATCACGAAACGCAATGGTCAATTCGTTACCGGCCTGGTTCAGTTTGCCGAGTTGCTCCTCCAGTTGGCGGATCATGTCACGGACTTTTTCGCCAGCCTCTCCGGGCAGGTTAGCCATCTCTTTAAGCTGGGGCAGGTAGCCCTTAATCTTGTTGCCGACTTCCTGGTGTAAGTCGATCAGGCGCTGACGGCCCTGGATCTCGGACAGCAGACCACCCTGGACTTGCGCCTGGATGCTGCTTTCTTGCTGGGATTGATACGTAAACAGATCTTCAAGCTGTTTCTTGACGCTATCGACGCGGATCTTGGTTTCGGTAACTGGCAGCAGCTTGTCGAGCCAGTTCAGCCCTTCGGTATTACCACTGGCCTCAAACTCGGTGCGCAACTCGGCAAACTTGTCCTTGGCCTGCAACAAGCTGGCTCCGGCTGTGTCGCCAATGGCTCGCATGTATTCGAGTTGCAGCTGCATGTTCTGGCTGTTGAACTCACGCGCATTGATGGCTGCATTCGCCGCTTCAGCAGCCTGGCGTTGTGCCGCAGTCAGGTTACGGGTGGCAATTTCTTCAGCCCGGAGAGCCGCCGCGCCCTCGGTACGTTTGGTGGCCTGTTTTTCTAACTGGTCAACAAAACGCTGATTTTCAGCAAAAGATTTTTTATCGGATGCCGCACCGGCTTTGGCCGCTTTTTGCCGTGCAATTTCTTCATCCAATATTTCGGCACGAACGCGAGCATCGCTCTGGGCTTCCTCAGTGGCATTTTTTAGTAGACCATGCTCGATTTCATACTCGACACGCGCCGCATTGGTATTGTCTTTTTTGAGGTCTAACTGCCGCTGAAGCTGTTCGTTAAACTGTTTGGCTTTTTTCGCTGATGTATCTAGGGCTTTGACATCAATATTCCACTGGCCGCCAGAGAAGTTTTCACCATCAGTAGACGTGACACCCATATCACGTAATTTTTCCTCCCCCGGCAGAAGTCCACATTTTTTGATAGGTTTTTCTCAGCTTTTCAACCGCTGCCGCTTCTTTGTCAATATCCGAGGCGTTGTTCTTCCAGCTCTGTTCCAGTTCTTTAGACGCGGCATTGCTTTCTTCATCAATTTTCAGGCGTTTAGCCCGCTCTTCATTAACTGCTTTTGCTGCTGTTTCTTCAGCTTCAAGCCCGCTTAATGTAGCTTTTAAACTAGAAACATAACGCTGATATCCAGCATCTTTAGAAGCAACATCCGTATCGCTCCCTACATTTGCCAATTCAGCTTTCAGAGCAATAATATTTTTAACTCTGGCTTCGTCTTCAGAGTCCAGCCCTAATGCACCAGATACACCACTTTTAGCGGTTTGAAGCGCCTCATTCATTCTGTCTTTTACATTTTTCCAGCCTCTCGCCACCCAATTCAACTGTGTCTCAATCTCGCCCAAACGTTCAACAGCCGCCTTTTTATAGGCTTGAGAGGCAATCTCAATGGCGTCCTCTGTGCGACCCTGTTCTTCAAGAGAACGGATGCGCTGATAGGTTTCTGAATCCAGCCAGTGGTACTGCTCACTGCTGTTCATCGCCCAATCAGAAGCGCTATCGGTCATTTTCACGAACTCGGCCACTACCTGATCAGCCGATTGGCCCGTGAGTTCGGCCATCGCTGATGCAGCCCCGGAGACGGAGCTCAAAGTTTCGCTGGTAAACTTGCCGCTGCTGACCAGGCCATTGAGGATATCGCGTACCTGGCTGTAGTTGCTGCCCAGTTGGCCACCGGCTTGTGCCATCATCTCCAATTGACCAGTCGTAACCCCGGCATAGTTGCCAGTGAGCTGGATACTACGGTTAAACGCTTCCTGATCATTGATGACGCTGGCGATGACCATACTGGCACTGACGATGGCAGCAACCGTTCCCCCGACCGCTAATGTCGTAGCACTAAACAGGGGGGCAACATGCCGGTACGAGCCCCAAGGGAAAACATGTTGTTGCTGGCATCACGGAAGTTGCCCTGGGATAACTGATGAACCAGGACGCGCAGTTCGCGGCCTGCAGCCCTGGAGTTGAGGGAGAGTTTTTCTGTTCCTTCCGACAGGTGATCAACGGCGGCACGTTGGTCGTTCAGTTTGCCTAAGTTATCATTGAACACCTGCTCATCAATCAGCCCGGCTTTGAAAGATTTACGGAGCTGGGTTTCCTGGGCATCCAATTTAGCTAGTGCTTTTGATGCCGGATCGATGCTGCCCAGTAACTTTTCCAAGTCTGCGGCGAGCTTCTCAACCTCTTTAGCGTGGGTTTTAGCTGCCTCTGCCGCCGCTTCTTCAGCCGCTTTTTCCTCTTTGTACAGGGCACCACCGCGCTCGCGCAGCGCGTTTTGTGTGGCAATCATCTCCTCTGAACTCATCGCCGCACGTTTTGACTGCGCTGTGGAGTTCGTCAGCTCAGTATTCAGCGCCTGTTGGGATTGAGTATGCTGGCGAGCCGCTTCAGCGGCGACTTGTTGAGCTTCAGCGGTAGCTTTCCACTGCTGATTGCTGGCTTCAGCATTTGCTCCCGTCGTCTTGATTTCACCGGCCAACGCTTCCAGACTCTGTTTAGCCTCAGCCATATCGGCAGTGATACGTAACGCGAGATTGAGGGTTGAATTTCCAGCGGCCATAACTGCACCCTATATAGAAGAAGAGATTACCCTGAAGTTACTTTTTCAGGGCATTAATCCGGGTATTCGCATCCTTTCCACCCACCGACCCAGCATAGACATCCAGTATCTGGGCGATGCTGTCCTGGTTAGCCAGCTTCAGCGTTTCCCGGTAATACAGCATCAACTGACGATGGGTGTAGTGGGCGAGCCGTTCTGGGTTATGGCCTGCCCGGACGAGTGCGGCGAAAACGCTGCCGTATCCGACGTTTTTTTCATCGCGGCGCGGATCGTGACCTGGCGAATGGCAGCGGTCATAAAAAAACGCCGGTTGGCTGTCCAGAACGTATCAATCAGCGTCGAGCCTTCACTGGCGGGCAGGCTGTTGACCCATTCCACTGGCTGGTCGCAACTGCGAGCCACCAACAGCGGCAACGAGAACGCATGCTGTGCCAGAACGTCCATGACGGCATCAAACCCCGGATACTCCGACTGCATCACATCCGCCAGGCTGGCAATGATGGGTTTCAGTTCGTGATGCATGGCCAGTGAATCGGCCAACGTGAACTCGCGCACGGTCAGGAACCTGCCCGCGATGGGGACATCACGGTTAGGCAGCAGCACGGAAATATCGTCTTCCGGCTTGTCCACAGCCACTGTCACCAGTTTTTGATGTTTATGTTTACGGCTCATTCAGCAATCTCCGCGACATGAATGATGCGGCCAAAACGGCTGAGAACCGGTCTGACGGACGGTTGGTATCGAACAGCACACCAGCAGTCGTTTCCAGTCCCGCCAGCGAGGTATCGCTATTGATCATGGCCAACGCAGCTGCGGGGTCAAAGACCACTTTGTGCAGGATTTGAATGACAGCAGCGCCGCCTTCCGCCAGGTTGATACCGTCGAACCGTAGCGCCAGTGGCTCAGGCTGTTGAGTAAACATCTCTGTGTTGGTGCTACCGGCGTAGGAATAGCTGACTGTCAACGGCAATGCAGCGGGTGGCGGTGTCTTCAGGAAGTCGATTGCGCCGTACAGCACATCAATATTGAAGTCTTCACCCGCTATCAGATCGCCGATCTCCACATCGCTAACGTTTTGGTGTTCCAGCGTGACGCGGCTACCTGCCTCAATACCCGCAGGCAATACCTCTCCTGTCACTGTCC
This sequence comes from Serratia sp. L9, assembly GCF_050632285.1. Lineage (NCBI taxonomy): Bacteria > Pseudomonadati > Pseudomonadota > Gammaproteobacteria > Enterobacterales > Yersiniaceae > Serratia > Serratia sp. L9. The sequence goes on from NZ_CP192591.1 coordinate 3,740,295, forward strand.
CTGCCGGGATCACAACCCGTTCGCCATAAAACACCAGCGCCAGGTTATCGGCTCAGAATTCATGCCAGGTCATGGTCACGATGCCGTCTTTACTGATCGGGAACCTGCGAACAGTCATGCGCTGCCCAGAATACGATTCCTTGTGCGACAGGTTCTCGACCGTCAGCGCCAGGGACAATACTGAGACATCGCCGATCCAGCGCCAGGCCAGCGGCTTGCCGTAGGCATCACGTCGAGCAAGGTATACCTTGCCCTGGTTGTATTGATAGGTTTCAATCTGCGCCATGATCGCCGTTCTCCTGCTTTGGTTTTTTGCCTGTCTGCGGTGCGGTCACGATGGGGCTGTGGCTCACTGCAGGTGGTGCAATACGTCCGCGCCGTTCGAGCCACTTGGCTTCTTCGTCGCTGACCTCGATGGTGTCACCCGCCGTAACGGGTTTACCTTTGTGGGTATGTGGCCCACTCAGTGTTACTTTTGGCATCTCATGCCCCCGATGATGTGGTTAACGGTGAAAACGTCCATCCAGACCAGCGTGCCCGCGTCATAATCCAGCACATCCCCCTTTACCCACTGAACCCCAGTGGTGCAGCGCTTGTTGGGCATCCAGCCGATCATCAAATCACGTACCTGGCCAATCAGCGGATTAGCCTCATGGATCATCCCCTCTATCCCCAGCCCGTAATTGCGAACCACAATGACAATACCGAAAACCGCTTCCGCCACCTGCGCCCGGCTACCGTTACCCGGTATGCCACGTTCAGAACCCATCAGCACATAGGCCGCAGGGACGGAAACCGCAGACAGGTCAGTCACCTTGCTGTACTCGACAACGCTGCCGACAAATGACAGCGGGTCGGGTTGCAAACTCTGTATGCGCTCTATCACACAAGACAGATCAAAAGGGCCGCTGCTCATTTGCCGAAGTCCCGTAAGGAGTCCATGCTGAAGGTGCGCCCAGGGCCGGTAATGTGTGGGCCTCCCCGGCTGCAGGCAGCGGGTCTTCAATCCCCAGGCTGTAATCCCCTTTGGCGACATCCTTCAGCAGCTTCAATGCATCGCGATAGTCACGCACGATAGGGTCTTTCTGCTCATCAGTAATGCGGTGAGCATGGAGCCGATAGCGGGTGATATCCAATGCCCATCCCGCAAGAACGGGAGGGATAACGGCCAACGGCAAACGGTGGCCACGCTGACGGAGAAAGCCATCGATCAGCGACTGTGCTTTCTCAACCGCTTCACCGATGCGTTCAACAGCGGCCAGAGCGACCTCCACCTCAGTTGGGGGCCAGGTGCTGGTATCTTCACCGCGCAGCAGCGCATCCAAAATCGCTGGGCGGGCTGGCGGTTTCCCTGCCTGCTGAGTCGTCTGTGAAAGTTCGACCGCACCAGGCCGTTCAGCAAGGTGCGCGAGCGTTACATACCAGGCCGTTGTCATGACACGCTTCCTCAAAATGCGGCGGGTTTGGCGACAGCGCGTTTTGCTGCCATGAAACCCTGCTGCAAGTGGGTACGGGCGATGGCCAGCCAACGCGGATCGATATCCGGGTTTTCGGCCAGGCCGTCCAGGTAATCACCGACCAGGTTGCCGAAGTCGGTGAGTTCCTCCATCGCCGCCAGCTCGGCATCGGTGAGCTGGCGGTGGGAGCTTTGGGCTTTGATAACTGGCATGGATTGATTACCCCGCAACGGCGTTCTGGAACAGGTAGCCAACATCTTTAGCCACACACAGTTCTTTTACCGATTCACCGACACGCACTTTCTGGCCACCGCGCATCCCGATATTGGGGTCAGCGATAGAGCCGGAAACACGGTTGCCAAACTGTGCCGTAAAGCCCCAGGTCACACCACCTTGGGTGTTGGCCAGGCGATTGCGATAATGGAAGGCGGCATGATTTGCCCAGGTACGAACCAGTACCGGTTTTTGACCAGGGCGGGCGATATTGACCCAGGCTGAACCGACATAGATATCTTCCAGTTCCAGCAGGTCTTTCAGGAAGGCCATCGGCACCATACCGCTGTCACCCAACGTACCGTGATAGGCTTTAACAATGCTTGGGTTGCGGCGCAAAGCCGTGGCAGTAACACGCCCCCAAATGGCGATATTTGGCCGCATCACCAAATCATCAAGTGCATCTGTAATATCGACTAACGGGTTACTGTCTGCATGGCTCCATTGATTGGCACCAGCCAGGATTTGACGATTGCCAACAGGGTAGCTATTCGGAGAAAACACCAGTTTGCTGGTACGGACTTCGCGATCCAGAGCAATCAAATCCGCTGTTCGTTCGGTAGCATGGCCCAAGGGATCATAATTTTTTGGTGCATTGTCGATGTCGTCCTGTGGGATCGGTGCATCAAGGGCGAAATCCTCCGCAGAGCTGGTTTCTTCTTCTGCCGGGAACTCGACCTGGTTAGGTTGTGAGGTACGGCCAACCGTTGTATTAGGCACCGTGAAGCCCTGAGCGATGTCGTACTTCCACCACTTGAACGATTTAACGCCCACAGGAACGCGAGGTAAGACATCATCGGCAATCAATGAAACGTTGCGATACGCAATGGAAATCGCCGTCAAATGGGGGTCAACGGGGAATGGAAATTGAGCCATTGTAATTCTCCAGATAAGAATGGGTGCCGGAGCCGATCCCGGCGAATCATGGCCGTTTGTTCAAAGTGCGTTGCTAGGCCGCCAACTTGCCAGGATTAACCCACACCGAGCCGATATCGCCCTCAGTGCCAGGGACTTCGGCATAACCGATGAACCAATCACCTGCAGCAGCAGGAACGGCAAGCCCATCGGCGTTTGCTGTCAATGGATCGCCCAGGGCGATATCCGCACCGTAACCCACCAACGCCAATCCACTGCGGATGATGTCGAACACCTCGCCATCATCGGCAGGAACAATGGTGGTGACGCCGGTGATCACTTTGGTGCCGTCAATCGCCTGCGCTGAAAACCCTTCTTCAGTACCGTGGTTCACCAGGCTGCGGGCAGCGATAGCACCCTCCGCCCGTGAACCGGTGATCAAGCCTGGAATATTCACTTGTTACCCCCTTTCACATGGTTGACGGCAACGGTCATGGAGATGGTGCGGCCTTTTTTGGCCTCCGCCTCCTGGTACTCGCGAGCCTGGTCTGCTACGGCATTGACGTCTGCAAAGTCCAGGGCGGCAGCTCCGTCTTCAGCAGATTTTTCAGCAAAATCGAGAAACTTTGGCTTCTCACTCAACACTGAGCGCAGCAGTTCTTCTGGCGTTTTGCTGACAGTGGTTGAACCATCGGCAAACGAGATCGGGGTGTTGGCCAGGTTCACCAGCACTTCGATTACCGCGTTTTTTTGCCGTGGTAGCAGTTGACCCGCTGTGACCAGGCCATCGGCAAATGAGGTAATGTCAGTGCGGCGTTGGGCTGCTGCTGCGTCCTGACTCTGCTTTTCCTTAAGCTTGATTGTTTCTTCTCGGGCATCGAGGTCAGCCTTCCGTGCAGCGAGATCAACTGCTGCACTGGATGCACTCGGATCGATTTTTGACACATTGGACTCCTCGGCATACGCCAGTGTTGAAATGGTTGCGGTATTGGCATCTGCTGCTGCGGCGATCTCTTCGATTGATTGGATGCGCCACGTCGGCAAAATGTTGTCGGCGCGTTCAACGCCTTCTTTCTCGATCAGGTAATCCCGCAGATTGCGGAACATCTCGGTGAGTAACTCGGTTTCCCAGGGAGCGGCAAACTCCAACGGTGCGTCATCGCCCGTGGTCTCAGCAAAATCGAATTTCGCATCCGGCAACCCTTTTACGCCCGGTAGAGATGCACCCAGAAAACCCACATGGCGGGGATAGAAATGTCCTGGCTTCGGGTTGCCAGGCGAATTGGGTTGATAGATGGAGAGGGAACGCTTTTTGAAGCTGCCTGCATTAAAGGCTTCGGCAAACGCAGGGATGACCTGGTGAGGCTCGGTGTAAACCAGACCATCTCGGTATTCAAAACGTTTGGCCCATCCGTAAGAGGGGTCATCCAGCTTAGGGTGACCGATCACAAAGGGAGCTTCAGAGAGTGCAGGGTCATAGCTGCTGGCCATGTCGATGCAGTCTTCCACCGTAAATGTCGCCGTGCGGCCATCCATCGCGGTGTGGGTGCCTGGTGCAAAAACGGCAAGGGTCGCTGTAGAGGGTGAAGTTTTAGCAGTCATGGTAACCGTCCATCACAAGAGATGGCGGTATCGTAATGGGAGGGGCGTAAAAGGTAATTTATCCTCGGACTAAATTACCGAGAGGGGAAATAACAACAGCGGGATCATTCAGGAGGGTGGAACATCACCGGGAGCCGTATTAGAACGTATTGTAATACGGCTTGGTGTTTACATTGGCCCCATCATGCCACTCAGGCACATAGAAGTCACTACGGCGCGTTGGTGGCGGTTACTGTTTTAGTGAACGCTGCAGGTAGTTTCTGGCCAGCTCGACCAGGCGATCCCCTTCCTGGGCAGAAACGCCCAGCCACTCCCTGGCAGGCAGAGTGATTTTGTAAGCAGGCAGCGTATGCCATTGTGCAAAGTCTGATTTTGATTTGCGGACAAACCGGTGGTCACCGGCAGCGATACGTTTTTGCTGATAGTACGCCTGCTGACTGCGGGCTGGCATCTCAATGGTGCCACCGAACTGGTGAATGGCACCATAAGGTCGGTCAGTGCCGAACAGCAGCTCCTGCGCGGCGATTTGCCAACGCAAGGTATTACGCAATGGACCATCCAGCGTGAGGATTTTGTCCTGGTTCTTGCGCTTACGCTTTTTGTACCGTGCTGATAAGGGAGCCCACGGCGTACCATCGGGAGCCGTTTGGTCACGGAACCGCTGCTGGTGAAACTCCAGCAGCTTCTCGCCCATGTCTGACAACAGCGGTGTGGGATCGCTTAATGCTGCATGCGTGGCCAGCAGAGTGGATAACGCATCCTGATAATCAAACGTCAGTGTTGCACCGGCCATCAGTTTGCCTCCCGTTGATAGAGTCTCACGCCCTGGCGCAATGACTGCAGCATCGTCTCAGACGTTGACACGTTACCTGCCCAACCATCACGGCCCACTTCGAACACCACCGCCACCGGTTCTGCCTGACCACTTACCTGGAAACGGGCCAGGTAACGGCGACGAACGACGGCCAGTTGCACGTCGGCCAGCCATACTATCTGCACCCAAATCTCGTCAGGGGTTTGGATTGCCTGAGCAATCAGCGGCAATACCGTAGCCGCATCGGTCTGCGCAACCTCGGCAAACTCAGAAGGATTGCCATCATCTCCCCGGAACATCTCAGGGCCGATAGCGATGCGCTGGCCAGCGACATCGCGAAACGCAGCAGCCTGAGTGGACGTAGCATTAAACACCTGAAGGAATTCTTCAATTGCGTTGCCCTCCCAGTCTGGCGGAGTGACCGGTTGCGGCTCTGGCAATGGGTCAGGAGGGGAAATAGGCGAAGGCGCGGTGGGTAAAGGATCTAAAGGTGGAAGATGTTCAGGGGGCAATGGACCACCACCACGCGGTGGCGGTACCTGGCCACTGAAATCACGGCTGCGGCCAGGTGTATGTTCAAACCCGGGATCAATGCCTTCAGGTACCAAGGCAGTGCGCGGGCCACCGGGGCTACGCTGGCCAATCGTGCGCTCAACCCATTTGATAGGCGGCGCAGTATCTGGACCTGATTTGCCCATACGCCGCAGATCATCCTCGGTACGGGCGATAACGCTACATTGACATCCCCAGGCGTTGATCGGGAAATGGGTTACCCACCACGGGTCGTCCCACCGCAAGATCATACCGTTCCAGGCGAGGTGCTCCTCACGGGGTTCTTCGACTACGTCACTATGAACATACTCCCAATAGGGATGCGTTTCGCGCATGGCCATCAGTTGCGCAAAGCGTCCGGCCATGTAGCTGCTGCGCAGGTTGGTTTCATAAATAACACGGGTACGCCACTCAAACCCGCCGTTATAGCTCCAGCCGTAACGCGCGACGATACCTGAAAAGTCTTTGCGGAAATCCTGCAGTGTTCTCCCTTCGGTAATTGCCCGCTCTACCGCCTTACGCAGGTCGGCCAACAGGTCATCACGATTAGCACCGGCGACCATAAACTCATAGTCATGGGCTGCACCGTAGACATCTGTCCAGGCGTCGGTTTTGGTATTGAGCTTGCGCTGGAAAAAGGCAATCTGCTCGCTGAATGGCAGCGAACCATAGCCAACGTTACCGGCCATTGACTGCCTCCAGTAACTCATAGCGACCCGCCAGTGCGGCAGCGGACATCGCCTGCGCCAACACCTCGGCATACCGTTCGAGCGTCATGTCCGGCACCAATTTATCCAGGCCATCCCGCAAGGCTTCCAGGGAGTCCACATTGTCGACCAGTTCCTGCAGTTGCTGCATCCACCCATCGGTGACCGGGGTCAATTCACTGTTCAGACGGATGGCCATCGCAGCGGGTGCGTCCTGTGGGTGGCTATGCTCGGCGAATTCGCTTGGCTTGCTGCCTGCAGGTGCCACTGGTGGCGTATCACTGGTTGGCTTTGGCTCCCAATCGCCGCCATAGGTATCTTTCACCTCAGCCAACGTTGGGCGATAGCCGGTGGTATCAGAGACTAACTTGTCACGTTCGGCGCGGGACTTCAGGTCTTCCGGCTCATCGAATACGCGGGATACCTGGGGAACCGCCGCACCAGGGAAATTCAATTCGGTCAGCCAAGTGGCGGGGCCACGGTTCCAGGACTCGCAGATCACATCAGCATCAGATTTTGCAATGCTGGCCAGAATACCGGCCTGCAAGGACTCATCGCCGCCGATACCTTTTGAGGTTCCGCCAGAACTGGAAATTTGCCCGACGACCACGCGACGGATAGCTTCATTCATCGCTTTGTACATGGATTCATAATCCGCCGCGCCAGAACGTGACGCAGACAACATCTCAAGGGCCATGCCCTCTGGCATCACCACGCCACTGTCGGTCGATATGGCGTGGGTCAGTGCCAGCAGGTCACGTTTTTGCTCTGGTGTTGCCCCTGGTGGATGTTTACCGGCAACGGTAGGCATCCCAAATTTGTCCAGGAAGATTAGCCAGAACTTGATGTCATTGCGCTTGAAGAAGGTGGGCCAGTACAACCAGTGGGCCAGGCCAAGGCCATACGGTTCATCATCATGGTCAGCGCCAGTAGCGAATGACCAGAAATAAGGCGCAGGGCAAGGTTCTCCGGTGAACATGTTGCCTGGCGTCAGCAGCCGCAGTTCCCCTTTGGGCGTAAAACGAAACCGCCTGCGGTCTCGCACCTTGACCTCATCGATCCACAGCAGGTTGTCGCGTGTTCCATAAATCAGCTCAGATACCGCGTAACCGTAAAACACACCGTAGTGCATGAGCCGGGTGATACGGTCAAAGCCCAGTGCATCAATCTGGCGTTGCATGGCATCTGCAGCTTCGATATCAATCGGACGATCCCCACCGGCATCCACCTTGATCTCGCGGGAGATCAGCGCATCCTGGCGCTGAGTGAACGCTGATTTGACCTCATCATCACTCAGCACTTCACGGTAGATTTTGAGGTCTGGAGCGCCCCGATTCATCAGCACGCTGTCATCAGCCAAGGCCAGAGAGCCTACCCACGGGCGAGTGATATCACGACCATCACCGGTGGTTGCAATTTCCTGACCCAGCACAGGGCGTTTAAACGCACCTTTAAGCTTCCCCAACAGACTCATATAAACCCTCCAAAATCATTACTGCCACGCACGGTACCGAAGCCGGTCTCCGTAAATTCGCCACCGTGACTTGAGCCATAGCCTGACAGCACTCGGAAGATGTCACGCGGGCCGGTAGACTGGAATTCGATTTCAGCTGCGAGGTTCAGCGCGGCATAGTTCGCCAGGCATCCGGCAATCGCAGTGTCACCGTGGCGCACTAACTCAGCATCCTTCAGGTCCTTCTTCTCCAATGCTGCGACCATCGGTACACCGTCGATATTTTCAATAGTCCGCAAGTCTTGCGCCGTATTCTCATCTCGCGGGAGCGTGATCATGCTGTCTTCAAATAGCCCTGTGAATTTTGGCATCCATATGCCATACCACTTGCGGCTCAAACTGATCTCAGCAATGCGCGGCCTGCCGTAACGGTCTGCCGTGTACTCGGCCAGCACCATACCGGGGCCAGTCGCATCCATTGCACCGCCAGATTGGCGCGGGAGATAGTCGATAAAGTAGAAAAGAATTTGCTGCTGCAGAGCTGACGGCACGTTATGCAACTCGAGAATGAACGGTACCTCGCGCTTCAACGTAGGCGTTAAGCCCATTGGAACAAGGGAGGAGAAATGCCGGTGGCGGGCAAAGTCCATACCAAAAACATACCGCCACTCCGGGTTGAGCACCTCGGTCATAACAGGCTGCAGGTAACGTGCTATCCAGTCTCTGCCCCAGGACTCACGCTCTAGCTCGCCCATGTTGATAAAGTCATCATCCAGCACCAGGCGTATGACCGGACGTTCTTCCGGCATGGCACGCTCAATCCATACACCGGGTATACAGACACCGTTACCATCACGAGGTATGGCATCCAGTTCCTCGCGCATCGCAGATTTGCGCGGGCCATATGCGTTACGGATACGGTTGTACCAGGCTTTCTTACCTTCTACTGTTATCTCCTCTCCGCTCATGGCGCAGACGCGCTCATATAAGCCGTTGGTGACAGCATCATCGAACGTAACGGTAAATACGGCAGCATCACTACCATACCGGCCAGCTTCAATATCCAGGCAGAACTGATTAAAGGGGTTGTTTTTACCGTTGTGTGAGGAGATCACCACAATGCGGCCACCCCAGATCAACAGCGCTGTTGCTGCATCGAGTACCCCCTGAACATCCTGGTGGAAGGCGGCTTCATCAATGATGACCACACCTTGCAAACCACGGATATTGGCCGGACGGGAAGAGAGCGCCATGACTTGGTAACCGCTGGCGAACCGTACCCTATAAGCAGTGATCTGCCGAGTTTGGCCTTTCTCGTCTTGGTCTTCGAACAGGAACTCCTCAATGTTTGAGACTTGCTCTGCCTGTTGAGAGGCGATTACACGAGCGAACTTGGCCACATAGCCAATGAACTCCAGACCTTTCTCCTTGGTGTCGCCAATGTAATAAACGTTATTACCCCCAGCAGATTTTTGAGCACCAGCGATCAATGTGGAGTTAAGCCCCCAGGCAAACGTGATGCCGGTACGTCGCCCCTTCGGAATGGCCAGGATGGATACGTTGTACTTCAGGCACTCGACCTGGTGCGCCATTAAGACGCCCTCGGCAAAGGGATCGAAGGCAAACGGAATATCGCGAGCTCGGGCGGGTAACTCATCCCACTCGACGTTTCGGATCGTTGAGGCTAATGGTTTCATCACTTGATCCCCAGTACACGCTCACGCCAGAACTGCACCTGGTCTTCACTCAGCCCTTGCGCGGAGGCGACCTTGTCCAGATTGGCCTGTTGCTCGCGCAGCTGCTGCTCACGCGCCTCGCGGATCACAGCTGAACGTTCTTCACGACTCAGCTTGCTCCCTTGCAGGGTGTTCTTCATGGCCATGGAGAGTTGCAGCACTTCTTCCGTGTCCGGGGTGTCGCCCTGGGCCGCGAACGCTGCAGACTGCACCAGCGTCATCACCGATTGCACCAGCAGCGTACCGGCCTTGTCGTCCGGGTTCTCGCCCAGGGCGCTGACGGCCATACGTGCCGCTTGTTGTTGGCGCTGCATCTGGTTCATGAACTCTTCAAAACCACCGGCTTTCTTATAGCGCCAAAGGGTACTGGTACTGAGTTCGGCGGCGGCATCAGGGAAATGTTCACAGATGTCGGCCAGCATCTCGGCCAGGGTCATGCTGTTATCACGCATCAGCTTGTCGATATGTTCCCTGGCATCCGTGGGCAACTTATGAATAGTGGATTTACGGCCCATCTCAACCTCCCGCGCCAGGACGCTTCACCCCAGGAACGATGGCACGGCCAGCAGCCACATCAGCGCCTCGCGCTGTCAGACGAACGACCAGTACGGTACCGATATCTTCTGTCAAAACCAGCCCTTGCTCTTCTAACCAGAGCAACTCTGATTTGACCAGGTCGCGGCTGGGGTTGTGGCCATAACGCGTCAGCCCCTCAAAAATCACCGAGCTGTTGGAGGTGTAGCCTGGCATCTCAGACAGGATGCGCAAAGTCACCAGGCGCATATCTTCACGTAAATAATCCTGGTATTTCATTTGCCACCTCGCTGCTTCATCAAAAAATCGTCAATTCTCTCAACACGTCGCGACATTGCCCCTAACTGGATGCCGATATTATTCAGTTGGGCCTCTGTTGCGCCGAGCTGGACCATCAGTTGGGCCAACTGCTGTTGGGTTGGCATCTGTTTGACACGCTCCTCCAGGGCAATAACACGGGTGCGCAGCTCCAGAACCTCGCTGTTGGTCGCCGCTTGTCGGCTGATAACCCAGGCATAGATACCAATAGCCACTGTCAGCAACCACTGCACGGCGCTAAAACTAAAACTCAATTCTTCCAGGTTCATGATGTCTTTTGCCTATAAAATCGACCAGCTCGACATGACGGCCAGCACAGGTTGCGTAGATGTCGTACATCCGTTTCAGCGTGACGAACGCCGCATCCGCGCTATTGTCATCAGGGAGTGGCGGTACCGGACAGATGACCGTTAATCCCGCCGGTAACAGCAGCGGTGGCGCGGTCACGGGCGGCGGCGAGTTGCTGCATGCTGTCATCATCAAACACGCAGTTAACACGGTCAGAAGCCGTTTTCTTGAGTGCATTCTTGATATCCCTCGTGGTCTGCTCATCGCGTAGTTCCTGCTCTGCGATACGTTCTGATAAGGCACGGTCGGCTAGCCTGACCCTTTCCGCTGCTTGATTTGCCGCCTGGGTGAATGAATTCAGCGCTTGTTGACTGTCGGATAACTGGTTTCTCAGGCATTCCTGCCTGGCTTCGTTAAGCCCTTCCTGATAGCCATATTCCCGCGCAAATTCGACAGTGGTAAAAAGCAGCAGAAACAGAACTGCTGTGATCAGTACGATGTACTTAACTTTCATGGCACACCCCCAGCCCCCAACCTGCATCAACATAGAGAGGCTGCCAGCGTTGGATAATCCGCTGCGGATAGCCCCGATTCTCTCGCCAGTTTGCCGCTGATCGCCCGGCATTAATGGTTTCGACATGCCCCCAATAGCGGGAGTGGTCAAGCCCCTTGGTAGTGGCCAGTTTGCGGTCTCGTTGTACCCAACCCAGACCACCGTTGTAAGCCGACAGTACAAACGCCCAACGGTCACAATCACTTGCTGTACCCAGGATGCGATCCCAGTGCCAGAGGTTGTAAGTCACCAGGGCGCGCATGGCCCAGGAAGGGTTATAGGGCTGATTAGTGCCCAATGACTTGGGGTAGATACCCGCAATCCAGTCGCTTGTTGCAGGCATAAACTGCGCCAAGCCTACTGCACCAACCGGCGAACGAGCGGTAGTTTTCCACGTCGATTCTTGATGGATTTGTGCAGCGAACAGCGAGACCGGCGCATCCAGCCCCCAGATGGCGCGGGCATTGCGGGTCAGTTCACGCTGATACTGCTGTGCCTCCAACGGAATGCCTGCAGCCTTAGCCTGGGAAAAGAACCCGCCACACCAGAGCAACCAGGCAACAAAGACGATACCGGCAATTCTCAAAATAACGCTGAACGCTTTGTCTGTTTTTACCGCCCATCCAGCGAGCGATAGCGTGACTGTTATGGCGGCGAAAACAATCCAGATGATTTGTGGCCAATGCATAGTCAGAGCCCCATCGTTACGCCAATGACTACCGCCAGCACGATAAGGGCCCGGCGTAACAGAACGGCGGAAAAGACGAGCTGATACCCATCGACTACGGGATATTCAACATCCTGAGTGCCCGTAAAGGGCGGTGTGGTTTTCCAGTCCTGACGCAAGTAACCGCCTGGGCTGGCATAGGGGAACAGGCCGCGATCAAGGTGATAGCCCAGTACAACGGCGATGGAAACCAGCGCCAGCTTGTAGACGGTGACACCGATTTGCGCAGGGGACAGGAACGCGATCAGTACCAGCAGGAAAATGGCGGCAATCAGCCAACTTAGCAGGCGCTGACGGCGGAAATTGCGGTATTTACTCAAGAACGACATGGTGACTTCCTTAGTTGAGAGGGAAAACGATCAACAGAGGAATTCATTGTGCCGGGTGGTTTTGGGATTGTGATTTATACACGGATAAAAGAACACGGGAGGAGCCAGACGTACAACAAGTGGGCTGACGCTATCAGGATGCATCAGCAACCATCACGGCGTCAATCAAGAGAAGAGGTAATAAGTTATGCATCAAACGAACAAAAATACAACCTCGGCGACGGAGGACTCAGTAGTCGTCGAAAGCACTCCTGTAAGAATCGCGACCGGTACTGGTGCGGATAGCAGTCTCGGGCTCAACTTGAGCACCATGTCGACAAGCGGGGCAGCTCCAATATCCCTCTCCGTTGCCAGTCAGGACAACCTTCTTGCCAGCATCGAAACACGGTTGGCAGAGGAAATGCGAGACCTCGTCAGTGCCCTCCTTCGGTTCGGCATCGGGACGCAACGAATAAACGAAGAACTCCCTGAGACTGCCCAGTTTGGTAAGTTGATAACGCGTTTTTTCAGCATCACTAGCCTCCAACTCGCGTATGCGTTTCTCAAGGACAGGGATAAGCCTCTCCTGCTCGACGACGGTGCCCAGCAATTGCAAGATTTGGGTTTGAGCCTCAATGATTTTATTCGAGAGATCGATTTGGAGGGCCGCCAATTTCTGGCGATCGCGCTCATCGACAAGCGCTTTTCCGATCTGACCAATGGAAGTAACGGAACTGATTAACGCACTAAAATCCATGTTATTTCTTCCTTATACAAGGATTAGCAAGAAAGAGCGACCCACCCAGTGCGCTAACACTGGGTAGGCCGTCACACACAGATCCAGCCTGTGAGCAACCGAAGGCTCAGTCCGTCTCGCGAGACAGATCCAGCCTAGCGTATTTTCAACATATGAAAAAGGCTTACAGTTTATGAAAGCGACACCGATCATACCCTGGATCGGCGGAAAGCGCCGTCTGGCTAAAAACTCCTCCCACAATTCCCAGAACACACTTGTTACGTTGAGCCGTTCTGCGGTGCAGCGGCACTGTATTTCCTCAAAACTCCGAGCAAGGTTGAAGTGATCAATGACATCAACGGCGAACTTGTGAATCTGTACCGTGTGATCCAGCACCACCTTGAAGCGTTTATTCAGCAGTTCAAGTGGGCGCTAGTCAGCAGACAGATGTTCGAATGGTTGCAGATCACCCCAGAAGTGACGTTAACAGACATTCAACGGGCGGCGAGGTTCTACTATCTGCAGAAGCAGGCGTTTGGCGGCAAGGTCGAGGGGCAGACCTTTGGCACGGCAACGACATCGCCGCCAAGGTTCAATCTGCTGCGGATCGAGGAGGACTTATCCCAGGCACACATGCGCCTGGTCAGAACGCTGATTGAGCACATGGACTGGGCCAAATGCATTGAGAAGTATGATCGGCCCCATACGCTATTCTACTGTGATCCGCCGTACTGGCAGACCGAAGGCTATGGCGTGGAGTTTGGGTTTAAGAACTACACACGCATGGCCGAACTGGCCAGGATGATTGAGGGGAAGATGCTGATCTCAGTGAACGATATCCCTGAGATGCGACAGGTTTTTGCCGGACTCTCGATGGATACCGTGAATGTTCACTACACGCTTCAAGGGGCCGGACGCGATACAGCTAAACAGCAGGAGCTGGTGATAAGGAATTGGTAATAAAGGCTGAACACCTAAAACCCAGCCAATGATGGGGGTATAAATCGCTCAACATCATTGGTTGTTTCATTGACAGTGCAACTTGCTGATGCCCCAACTAACGCTCCATACTTATTCTGTATCTTCAGTGTGAGGGAGTCCATTCATACGATATTTTATCCCCTTGTCGTCTGCCATCAATATCAGCGATCTGTACATTGTCAGGGTTTGCAGAATCCATCTTGATCATCATCTTACATAAGTCAAGTGGTGTGTGCTTAGCATCTCCAAAAATTGCCGAGACCAAAATAAAGCAAAAAAATAGGCTACCAAAAAGTAATACCACCCCAAAGCATCCTTTAACATTTCCAATCGGTTTTTGTAATTTCATACCACAATGTGGGCACGATTTAGCGCTATCAGAAATTTCTCGATGACACTCCTTGCAATCAATCAATGCCATGATTCATCCTTTTTAGGTAAACAATTTTGAAATAAGCATTATGGCAAATGCACTAACAGCAGTTAAAACCAAGCCTACCTTACGTAAAGGATCTGGGCCGAACCAATTCACCAACAACCCTAAAATCATAAAACCAGCCAAAATCCTTGCGACTCGTGAGATTGACGCCCTTTTTTGATGCTGTTTTTCTATTAATTCTTGCTGAATTCTATCTTGTTCGAATTGTGCCTCGCAGTGTCTGCAAAAAGCTCTACCTGGTGTCAAATAGCGCTGTTCGCAACATGGGCATGGATCTGGCCCTTTGTACTCATGGTAGTCGCGTCCAGCAGTACGATTATTATCACCATCAACTTGGATACGTGGTTCAGGCATGTAATAACCCCTAACTTATCAAAAGAGTTACTTTTTCCCTTCATTGTAATCTCCACCAGCTACACGGTTATTGCTTCCTGTCACGCTAATACTCCCTCTCCCTGTTTGTGCGGACGTTAGAGCTGCTAATGCTGCCATTCTTACAGCCAAAGGAGCAGCACGGTAGTACGTTAACATTTCTTGCTCGTCTCTTGACAATGTAGTTCCACCAGAAAAGTCACCAGTAAGTACATATTGAACATTTGCTCCAGCCGTAGCCAAGGCTGCAAGGACATTCGCTCCAGGCATAGCGAGACCACGTTCATATTTTCCCCACATCTCACGCGAAACGCCACAAAGGCTAGCTACATCATTCTGATTGAATTTTAAGCGCTT
This sequence comes from Serratia sp. L9, assembly GCF_050632285.1. Lineage (NCBI taxonomy): Bacteria > Pseudomonadati > Pseudomonadota > Gammaproteobacteria > Enterobacterales > Yersiniaceae > Serratia > Serratia sp. L9. The sequence continues at coordinate 3,755,357 of NZ_CP192591.1, forward strand.
TCTTTCTTCTTTTAACCGGCCCGATATTTGATAACTAAAGTTCATTCAATCACCTTGACAATGAGAATTATAGTTCTCATAATCTATCACATATGTTAATCATTTATTCGACCACGCGGAGCTACATAATGAAGGTAAAAACCCCAGACCAAGTCAAACAACATTTCCGCTTAAACGGGCTGACATTCAATCAGTGGGCTATTGAGAATGGATACACACCAACCGATGTTTACCGTGTTCTCAATGGATTAACTAAAGCCAAATATGGCAAAGGCCACGAAATCGCAGTCAAACTGGGCTTGAAACCTACAGACTCTACCATCTGATTTATAGCACCGTTTATGTAAGTGTAACAGTGTTACGCATAGTAAAAAAAGGAGCTAATAACAATGGCTAAAACACCTGGTACATCATCATCAGCAACACGCACTTTGCGAGTTCTGATTGCACTCAAAGGTCATACGATGACTGGCCTTTCCAATGGCGAGCTAGCTAAAGCTTTGAACGTCTCCCCTGCCAATATCAGCCGCGATCTGGCCACGTTAGTTGCCGAAGGGTTAGCTATTCAACTTGATAACGGTCGATACGCGCATAGCGTACAGATGCTGCAGATCGCCACGGCTCACGCCGAACATATTGGCCGCATGCAGTCTCGGATGGATGAAATCACACAGCGTATTACCGCTGGATCTCGGTAAGGATAAGACACATGGCACGTAAACCAACTCCAACTGCTGAATTATTACCGGACGTTCAGTTAAACCCTGATCTGGAAGCAACCCAGAACATCATGGCGACTATCCAAAGTGAGTTTCATGATGAACGCGACCTCTTAAACCAGCTATTGGGTCAAGCCCAAATGGCCGATGCCTTTGGTAAATTTTCCGTAACTGTTACGACTTCTAAACTGGCTTTTGTTAAAGAAAACAAGCTATACCGCGCACTTAAAGGACAAAAAAGCCGTAACGGTTACGACTTTTTAAACGGTACATGGGAAGAGTTTTGCAGTCTTCTGGGTATGTCATGTGAAAAGGCTGACCTTGATATCAAAAACTTGCGGTCTTTTGGCGAAGAAGCTCTCGACTCTATGTCCCGTATGGGTATCGGCTATCGCGAGCTGAGCCAATTCCGCCGCCTGCCTGAAGACCAAAAGAGTGCCCTGATCGAAGTAGCCAAGGAAGGTGACAAGAACGCCTTGCTGGAACTGGCCGAAGAGATGATCGCCAAGCACACCAAGGAGAAGAAGGATCTAGCTATCGATCTTGATATCAGCCGCCAGAACCTAGCCAAAAAGGCAGAAGAGCTGGGCAAGGTCAAAGAGGACAAATCCAAGCTGGAAGAGAAGCTGATGTATCGCGTCAAGCGTGAAACCCCAGAGGCTGTTGGCGCTGAACTGACCCATGAGGTCAATATCCTGCAGCATGCCGTGTTGGCTGACCTCGCCAATCTGGAAAACGGCTTTACCAGCCTTGTGGACCATACCGAAAGCACCGGCATCGCTCACGCCGGTTTTATGGCCGGTATGCTGGATGACATTGAAAACCAGATCACTGCACTGCGCCAGCAGTTCAACCTGCCAGAGCACAAGCCGTTTGACCCACGCCCTGACTGGGTGAAGAACGGCCTGGGTAGTGAGGAGGCTGACAATGCCTAGCACCGCCATCGTTGATAGCGTGGAATCGCTCAGCGCCGCGCTGCTATGGCATGTACCCGATATGCAGCAAGGCTTCACCATCTGCACCTATCACGGTGAGGTCACTATCCTGGCTGAAGATGCACAGCCTTTTGCTGCAGCTCTGGAAAGCCTTCTGTTGCAGAAAATCAATCAAATCCAGAAGGGGCAAGCGTCATGAACTCAAACAATAAAGTTGATCAGTTGCTACAGGAATCAACCCGTTCCAACGGCAAACGCCTTCTGTCACAGGATGAAGCGGTAAAACTGGCCGCAGTAGTCATCACCCCGAAGTGCACTCCGGCAGAGCAAGCGCAACGTGACCAGTTTTTGTCAGCTGTGAAAGAGGCCAAGAACTGGAGCACCATGCTCACTTTTTACACCGAGCATGAGAACTGGTCTGAGGTTGAATTCCTGCTGGGGTTGTCTGACCGCGTTTGCGAAAAGCTGCAGGAAGCCTTCGCGCACACCAACCAGATAAGCGGGAACTGACCATGAATGCTGCCCTTATCCAACGTTTAGTCGCCCTTGCAGACGCAGTCAGCGCGGCAGGTCATGGGGGCAAAGAAGTTATTTATCAGTCTGCCTGTAAGGAGTTGCAGATGTCCCGTTCAACGCTGCTGAAAAAGCTGAAATCCATTCAGCCTGCAGTCCCGCGCAAGCAGCGTTCTGATGCAGGTAAAACGGCGCTGACCCGTGAAGAGGCACTGGTGATATCCGGCACCTGGCTTGAGTCTCGTCGTAACAATGACAAGCGCTTGTATAGCCTGGAGAACGTGATCAACCACTTACGTACCAACGGTATGATTGTCGCTGGCCGCATTGATGAAGAGACGGGGGAATTTCTGCCTTTGTCAGTTGATGCCATCAGCAAAGCCCTGAAAGTGTACCGCCTGCACTATGACCAGTTGCAGAACCCAGCACCGGCACTGGAGTTGGCCAGCCTACACCCCAATCATGTCTGGCAGGTCGATGCCTCGCTGTGTGTGTTGTATTACCTCAAGAATCCCAACAAAAAGACTAAGGGGGACACTGGGCTGCGGGTCATGGACAGGGAGGAGTACAACAAAAACAAACCCAAGAATCTGGATCGTGTTGTCAATGACCGCGTGTGGTCATTTGAACTGATTGACCACACAACAAACTGGATTTATGTCGAGTACCACTTCGGGGGCGAAAGCGCCGAGAACTTTTTGACGGTGATGATCAATGCCATGCAAGAGCGTGGCGGGGCCGACGTTCTGCACGGTGTACCTAAAATTCTGTATACCGACCCCGGATCTGCGCTGGTTTCTGCCAGCCTGATCAATATGTGCCAGACACTGGGAATTCAGTGCATTCAGCACAAGGCCCGCAATGCTCGCGCTACCGGTGCAGTAGAAAAGGCGCGTGACATTATCGAGTGTGACTTCGAAGCAGGGCTGCGGTTCGTCCAGGTCAATAATATTGATCAACTCAATAGTTTCGCCCGTTTGTGGCGCATGAACTACAACCGCACCAAGGTACACAGCCGCTATGGCATGCCCCGCACCGATGCCTGGCTAAAAATCACCGCCGATCAACTGGTGAAAGCACCCTCCGTTGAGGTTTGCCGGGAACTGGCCATCAGCGCCCCGAAAGAATGCAAGGTTACCGCCAAGTTGCGTGTCAACTTCCGGGGCAACTCATTCTGCGTCAAAGAGATACCCGGTGCCTGTGTTGGCGACATGCTGAACGTGAGCCGCAATCCCTGGCATGAAGATGAGGCGCGGGTGGTGATGACCGGTGAGGATGGCTTCACGACCTATTACCCTATTTATGCCATCGCCAAAGACGACTGGGGCTATTCCGTTACTGCCTCTGTTATCGGCCAACAGTATGGCCAAATACCGGAAACCGACGCCCAGCGTAACCGTACCGAGGTTGAACAACTTGTTTACGGCACCAATAGCCAGGAAGAAACCGACGCGGCCCGCAAGGCTAAGGCGCTGCCCTTCGGTGGCCGGTTCAACCCTTATATGGAGATGGAGCAGGCCCAACACCCTGACTATATGCCTAAACGAGGCCAGGAATCTCAGGTACGTGCGCCACGTATTGAAGAACGCCCACTGACGCACGTTGAAGCCGCCAAGCAGTTGCGTGAGCGGTTTATCGCCCAGGGCCATGAGTGGCACAAACATTATTACGGCCAGATCGTTGAGCGGTTCCCAGAAGGGGTTCCTGCCGAGGAACTCGACGCTCTGGCCAGCGACCTGCAGGCACTGGAACGGCGCGGCGGTTTCAGCGTCGTCAACGGTCAGTAAGGAGGAGAAATGCTGGTACTCAAGAGTTTGATGCAGGCCCACGGTATTGAACAAAGCGCGATTGCTGCAGCAGCGCGGGTTTCTCAGCCGACGATCTCTCAATTGGTGAATCACTCTGTGTGGCCCAAACGCCGCACGGCGGAAATTAGGCAGTCTATCAGTGAATTTTTAGCAGGACGCGGCATTGATGCAGTCGCCGCTTTTGAAGAGGTGCAGGCGGTAGACGCCGCCTGCACCAACATCTCACAACCCGCACACGCCCCAGCGGATCAGGAAGGAGACGACAATATGTTACTTGCAAAACAGGTGTTACATCCAGCCACGAAAAAGCATTTCGGCTTATTCCGCGACCCATTCAGCGACGATGCCCTGCAGGGGGCCGATGATGTATTCATGACCCCTGACGTGCGCTACGTACGTGAAGCGCTGTACCAGACCGCACGGCACGGTGGTTTTCTGGCCGTGGTCGGCGAATCTGGCGCAGGCAAATCCACGCTACGCCGTGACCTCATTGAGCGTATCAACAGCGAACATGCGCCGGTGATTGTGATTGAGCCGTACATCATTGCGATGGAGGACAACGACAGCAAGGGCAAGACGCTGAAGGCGACCAGTATCGCTGAGGCCATCATTAATACCATCGCCCCTCTGGAGGGCGTCAAGCGCAGCCAAGAAGCTCGTTATCGCCAACTGCACCGGGTACTGAAAGACAGCAGCAACGCTGGTTACAGCCACGTTCTGATTATCGAAGAGGCCCACTCGCTGCCGCTGCCGACACTGAAGCACTTAAAGCGGTTCTTTGAGCTGGAGAACGGCTTTAAAAAGCTACTCAGTATCGTCCTGGTGGGTCAGCCTGAGTTGGCTATGAAGCTGTCGGAACGTAATCAGGAAGTGCGCGAAGTCGTCCAGCGCTGCGAAGTCGTCAATCTTTTGCCCCTCGACCAGCATTTGGAGGCGTTTCTGAAGTTCAAATTCGAACGTATCAGCAAGCCGATCACCGACATTCTGGATGCCAACGCTATCGACGCCATTCGCGCCCGGCTCAGCAACAACGTTGGGGGCCGCAAAGGGGTTGTCAGCCTGTTATATCCACTGGCGGTTAGCAATTTAACCATTGCAGCAATGAATCTGGCCGCCAGTATTGGTATGCCGGTAGTCAACGCTGACGTTATTAAGGGATTGTAATGAAATACATCATGTTGCGCGTAGATAAGCCGATGGCCAGGGAAATACCGATTATTTTCCCGGATAACCTGGTGCATGCAGATGTTGTCAATGCCATGCGAACACTGGTTGCTTACCCTGGAATGGCAAATGCAACAGTTGTCTCTGCGGGATATTGCAATCTAAACCTTTCTGCCGAATGTCATGGTGAGTCCACAACGCTGAATGTCAGTTCACGCGAGTCAGAGGATAACCTGGTTATTAATACCTATGACTATACACACGGCCTTTTATTTACGGATTAATGGAGATGAATCGGCATGAATATGAATCAAAATCTCACGGTTAATATTAACAGCATGTCAATACAGATGGCACTGGGTAGCGTGACACATGCTCTGGCCGCAATGAATGCTATAGGTTTTACAGTTGTTAGGATTGATATTGCTCAATACGGTCGCCCAACGTTGGTTATCCAGGCCGATAGTAATACGCAGTTGCTGGTTAAAGACGGCAAGGCTGTTCTTTATTGCTACGGTTCTGACGATAACGGCCCATTTAAAAAATATCAGTGCCCAATGGGCAATTGCCGGGTTGTGTGGGAGGAACGGTAGATGGGTACAGTTAAAGTCAATATTACTGCTACCTCAACAGTTCGTTACAGCAAGACTGTTGAAATGAATGAGGTCGATTACGAGCGGTATCTCGCTATATGTCACTCTGAAATGAATAGTAGAGAGATTGACGAAGAAGTTAAAGAAATTGCAGTTAAATATGGTTTTGAACCATGTGACGATCAAATTGAAGATATCGACGACCCTGAAGATATCGAGTTTGATTTAATAAGCTAACACCCACTAAAGGTATTAAAAAATGGCTAAAGGTAAAAAGCGGCTTAAAGCTGCGGCGGCTCTGTACGTCGCTCAAACGAAAGCTGAGGTTATCGACGGTATTAAGACCCTCGGTGACTTACAGCGTCAATTAACTCGCACTGAAACGGAAATGAATGATCAGATTGCAGCGGTCACGCAATATCACTCTCCCGAGATGGAAAGGTTGAAGGCTGAAATCGTTAGTTTCCAGACCGGCATTCAGACCTGGTGCGAAGCCAACCGCAAGGAACTGACACAGGACGGCAAAACCAAGACAGTAAACCTGACAACGGGTGAGATCGTTTGGCGCAACCGGCCACCGAGCTGCACCATTAAAGGTGTTGATTCCGTTATGGCGGCGCTGAAGAAATTAAAACTTACTCGCTTTATTCGCTCTAAGGAGGAAATTAATAAGGAGGCGATATTAAACGAGCAAGACGCCGTTAAAAACATTCCAGGTATTACGATTAATCGTGACCTGGAAGATTTCTCTATTGTTCCTTTTGAGCAGGAGAGCAGCGAATGAGCCTATCTTGCAAAAGCTGTAAAAAAGAGGTCAGCGAACTCGATTTTGAACAGGCAAATGTCATTCAAGGCCATGATTGTGTTTGGCGTGTTGATTTGATCCTGACATGTCCGCACTGTAACCAACAATATAATACCTTTGTGCCTACTGGCGACTTAGTGGCCCTCGAATAGTAAGTGTAATAGTCATGGTGTAAACCTGCTTGAGCGGGCTTACACCAGTTTCCAAATCTGTATTGGGAATTTATTGTGAAAATCTTAAATAGGAATGTATCAATCGGCGTAGGCATATTCTTTTATTCACATCTTTTATTAACCGTGCTTTTTGCCTGCTTACTTTTTGAGGTGATATATGGGTAATGAATTTAGTATTGAAGTTAAAGTGCGTGATACCAACGGTACCTATACAGCTAGATATAAAAGGGTGCAAGCATCCAATACATCTGGCGCGAAACAGGCGGTGCAGCAACTTTCAAAAAAGGTATTTGGCAAGCTACAGCGCATAATTGTCTCCCGTATTAATCATTGTGAAGTGTCTCGAACCGCGATATTTAAAGTTACGCCTGATGACACTCAAAAGTGCCGTGTATGTGGATGCTCATGGAGTAATGCATGCTCTGATAGCTGCTATTGGGTTGAGGATGACTTGTGTAATGAATGTGTTGGAGACGATGATGAATAACGAAAAGTATCTTGCCAAAATTAAAAAACTGCTGAATTTAGCCAGGCGCAGTACCAATCAGAATGAAGCGGCTAATGCCATTAGCCAGGCTCAAAACCTGATGCGGGCGCATAACCTGACTGAAAGCGATGTTGACTTAATGGACATCGACGAATTCAGCAGCCAGGGTGCGCCTTCTAATGCGGTTAAAATCCCTGCTTATGCCACAGCCCTTGCCAATATGATTTGCGATGCGTTTGGTGTGCGGTGTTATCACTCCTATAACGTTTCTCGCCGTATTGTTGTTTTTTATGGCCCGAACGAACGCCCTCAAATAGCGGCATATGGGTTTGACGTTTTGTCCCGGCAGTTAATCAAAGCCCGTAATGAGTTTAGTGCGTCGCAGCGCAAGAGTATTAAGCGCAGTACCAAAATAAACCGGGCCGACCAATTCTGCGAGGGATGGGTATCGGGTGCGCAGCAGGTTATTGAAGACTTCATTGTCAATGAACCTGAAACCACGTTGATGATGGCTTATTACAACCGGCTGAAGAGTGAGTATGGCCATAAGCCCCTTGATCCCAGAACTGCCAAAAAATGCAGAGGAGATGATATTGCCAAATCTGCTGGGTACCAGGCTGGCCAGGAAGCAAAGTTGCACCATGCAGTTAATGGTTCTCAGCCGGAGTATGCACGGATTGGGAGGCTATCATGAGTGATTTCGCTACACGAAAGATTGTGGATCTTTCCCCTGAAGTTCGAACAGATTTGGCGCAGGCGATTTATGGTGGGCTTATTGCCGCTGGTCGTAAGGCTGTAAAAAAGCTGGTTCTGCTTATCATTATCGCATCCATCCTCTTGCCGTTCCTGTCCTGGCTGTCGTTTAAAGCAGGCTTTCTGGTTGATGATACTGATGGCACTCGCCGTTCTGGCATGGCGCTTTATACCGATGCTGCAACAGGGTGCCAATATCTCGGCGTAAGTGGTTATGGCATTACTCCACGTATGGATAAAGACGGTTATCAGGTCTGTAAGGCAGGTAAATGATGGTAATGAAATATGACGCTCTAACAATTGAGGAAAAAATCTACCTTCTTCGGGCTACTGAAGATGCTATCCGCGCAATGAATCCCAACTGGGGGAGTTTCGCAGGCTCGCTACAGGGCCAGCTATCATTTCGTTGTTGTGCGAACTGGAAGAAAAAGCTGAAGAACTGCATAAGACAAAGGTGGCGTTGTCAGATGCCGGTTGTTTGCTTGTTGAATGGAAAAAACGTTTAGAAACAGATGTTACAACTGCTACGACTATCAAATGGAACATTAATGACATAGAACCGCCGATGCTCACTCGATTACTCGTTACCACTATTGATGGTTATGTCGATGTAGATACCTGCTCAACCTGTAGTGGCTGGTATGACAATGAAGAGGATGTGATTGCCTGGGCACACATGCCAGAACCCTATACAGCCCCAGATGGCGAGGAGGATTCATGAACCGAGCCAAAGCCATTCAGTTGATTCATATTGCCCGCAGCAAACTGGATATCACCGATGATGCGTACCGCCTAATGCTGCGTAATCTGACCAGCAAAGATTCCTGCAGCAAGATGAATGACAGGGAGCTGGCTAACGTTCTGGCCCATTTGCGTGGGCGTGGGTTCAACATTGCTGACAAATTTCGTGAAGTGCCGTTGGCTGACTTCCCTATGGGGAGGAAAATTTGGGTGTTGTGGCAGGATCTGGCCAAGGCTGGGCTGGTACGGGACAAGTCGCAGAAAGCCCTTGATGCATGGTTGTTACGCGAGACTGGTGTGGCCCAGCTTACCTGGCTGAAGCAAGAGCCACATAAGGCCCATCAGGCTATTGAGAAGCTTAAGCAATGGCTTGGCCGTAGGTAGTCGAGGTTAGTATGAAAAGCGAGATGGAAGAAAAACGGCATTGGTTGCTTACAGAATTGTCAGAGTATGTAACACTGGTCGCTCAGGAACACGGCCTGTCTACAGATTCTGCCGATCAGTTAGGCATCAATGTGGCTAATTTCATCTGTGAACATTTCGCCGGACAATTGATTACTTTCCCGCAAGATTATTTCTTCAAATTGTCGGCGCGAGATCTTCAGATTTACGAGGACTGGCGCAAGAGGACGCCCTGGCAACAACTGGTCGTTACATACGGCATGACGGAGGGAGGACTGCGTAAGGTGATTAAGCGTGTGGAGAAACGGATTCTGAAACGTTCACAGCCCGGTCTTGAGCTGTTCCCTGACGAGTAAAATTGAAGGCGGATTGATGTTTTTCCGCCTTACGTTCTTTTTCAGTATGTGAAATACAATTACATTCTTCATTACGTTATTTCTCACTATTTGCCCGTATTTTTCGAATTATCTCGCTCCTCCTACTCCATTTATCTCACTCCTGATCATTAGGAGCATTAACATGGATAACTTGACCGTTGCCATCTGTATGGGGCTGTATTACTGGTTTGCCCGCCTACGCTTGGGCTACACCTTCTCCGGCATGCTGGTTCAACCCATCGCCATTGCGGTATTCGTCGGCTTTCTGCTGGGGGATATGAAAACGGCGATGATTATTGGTGCTGGCATGCAACTGGTGTATCTGGGTGTCACGTCCACGCCGGGTGGCAACGTGCCATCCGACCCGGCTCTGGCTGCCTGTATCGCGCTGCCTATCGCCGTAAAAGCCGGGATGGATCCCAATCTGGCGATAGCGTTGGCCATACCGTTTGGGGTGATCGGTGTATTTGTAGATCAGTTGCGCCGCACCGTGAACGCCGTTTGGGTTCATATGGCGGATAAGCATGCAGAAGACGCAAATATCGGCGGCATCATGCGCTGTGCCTTCCTTTACCCGGCGTTACTTGGCCTGGTGATCCGCTTCCCGGTGGTGTTTGCCGCCAACTTCTTCGGCCAGGGTGTAGTGGAGAAATTCCTGGCGCTGATGCCACATTGGTTGACCCACTCGTTCGAGATTATGGGCGGCATCCTGCCAGCACTGGGCTTTGCCATCACCATTATGGTCATCGGCAAGAAGAGCCTGCTGCCTTACTTTATTGCCGGATTCTTCGCGGTGCTGTATCTCAAGGTCGACATCATGGCGATGGCCATTTTCGGTACCTGCGCAGCCTTCCTGGTTAAAAACATGGCTAAAGGTGAAGGAGCTTAATCATGAGCAGCGACATCATGCAACACGAGCTGGTTGAACGTGCACGGCAAACCAACGTGCTGACCAAACGGGATATTACCAAGGCCTGGTTTATCTACTGGCTGGGGGCCGAAGTCTCGAACTCTTATGAACGTTTGCAGAGCCTGATTTTCTGCGCTTCGATGACGCCGATTATCAAAAAGCTATATCCACAAAAAGAAGAGCAGGTTGAGGCGCTGAAGCGGCACCTGAATTTCTTCAACAGTGAACAGACTTTTGGCGCCGTGATCCAGGGCGTGGCGATCGCCATGGAAGAGCAGAAAACCCGTGGCGAGCCGATTGCCGACTCGTCCATTACCGGTATCAAAACCGGTCTGATGGGGCCGCTGGCAGGGATTGGTGACTCGGTGGTCTGGGCGGCGATTATGCCGTTGCTGATTGCCATTTTCATTCCCTTTGCCGCTAACGGTAGCGCCATGGGGGGCATTATGCCGGTGGTGCTGTATACCGCCATCACTCTGGCGATCAGCTACGGCCTGGCCCACAAAGGTTACACGCTTGGGCGAGAGTCGATCATCAGCCTGCTGCAAGGGGGCAAGATAAAAGAACTGATCTACGGTGCGAATGTGCTCGGGCTGATCATGATGGGGGCGCTATCCGCCAGCTACGTCAAGATCACCACGCCGCTGAAAATCAGCGCGCTGGAAGGTTCCGAGGTGGTCGTGCAGCAGATCCTGGACTCAATCGCCCCTGGGTTGTTGCCGCTGGCCGCAGTGTTCTCAATTTACTTTTATCTGGTCAAGAAAGGGCCACGTTATACCACTATCCTGCTTTCGGTGGTGGTACTGAGCGTGGTGTGTTCCCTGCTGGGCCTTCTGTAAAGGAGTCATGATGAATATCTATCAACGGCTCGGGTTGAAACGGGTGATCAATGCCAGCGGCAAGATGACGATCCTCGGGGTTTCCTCCGTGCCGCAAGAGGTGATGGCGGCAACCGCGGAAGCTGCGTCGGCATTTGTGGAAATAGACGCGCTGGTGGATCGCGTTGGTGAGCTTATTTCCCAGCATACCGGTGCGCAGGACAGCTACGTGACCTCCTGCGCTTCTGCTGGGGTGGCGATTGCGGTTGCAGCTGCCATCACCAAAGGGGAGCCAGACCGGGTGGCGCAGATGCCCTGCAGCGAAGGGCTGGCCAATGAAGTTGTCATGTTACGTGGCCATAACATTGATTACGGAGCGCCGCTCACCACTGCCATCCGCTTAGGAGGCGGTAAGGTGGTGGAGGTTGGGCAAAGCAATCTGGCGGCATGCTGGCAACTGGAAAAGGCCATCACTGCCCAGACCGCTGCGCTGCTGTTCGTCAAATCGCATCACTGCGTGCAAAAAGGCATGATTGCACTGAGTGATTTTGTCGCTGTTGCCCGTGATGCCAGGTTACCGCTGATTATTGATGCGGCGGCGGAAGAAGATCTGCGAACCTATGTGGCTGCCGGTGCCAATATGGTGGTTTACAGCGGGGCTAAGGCGCTGGACGCTCCGACGTCCGGTTTTGTGACCGGTGATCGGGATTGGATCACCTGTTGCAAAGCGCAGCATAACGGCATTGCGCGGGCGATGAAGATCGGTAAAGAGAATATGGTTGGGCTGGTAATGGCGCTGGATCATTATCAACAGCATCAACCGGACTGGAGCCGACAGTTACCGGCGTTGCGCGAGCTGGCTCAGCAGATTTCTGCCCTGCAAGGTCTACAGGCGGAGATCGAGCAGGATGAGGCCGGGCGTGCAATCTATCGGGTACGGGTCAGCGTTGATCCCTCAAGATTGGGGTTAACTGCCTATCAGGTCGAGGAGCAATTGCGCACCGGCAAGGTGGCGATTTATACCCGCCATTATTGGCTGAACCAGGGCATATTCAGCTTCGATCCACGAGCGTTGCACGACGACGACTTCGGGTTGATCGTGGCACGACTTGAAGAAATCGTTCAACAGGCCGGGGGCAACATGCAACAGCTTGATTTTTACCAGGGGCGTGTGGCTATCAACGTGCTGGCGAAAGACATTCCTAATGCGTTACAGGTCCAGCAAGCCGCTGAAGGGCATGTGGCCATTGGCGTTATTTCGGCCCAGTTTAGCAGCGTCGAGCAGGGTGTGGTTGAGGTCAAGCGCTGGATGGAGCAGATCCCGGCAATTTCGGTTGGGTTGGGGGCCGGTTCGGCGCAGCAGTTTTATAAAGCGGCGATGATTGCGGCAGCTACCGCACCGGCACATGTTAACCAGACTTTCACTGGTTGCGGTTTTGCCGCAGGGGCGCTGGCGGTCCGTGGTATCAGCAATACCTGCATCAATGCCTTGATCTCCCCAACCGGTACGCCGGGGAAAGTGATTATTTCGACCGGGGTTCACAGTAGCCAGGGCGAACCGGCCGTAGTGAGCTGTGATAGCGCGGTGCGGATGATCCTTGATCTGGGAGGCCATGCGGCCAAGTTTTTCCCGATGGGCGGCCTGGCTTCACTGGCAGAGTTGCGCGCATTGGCAGAAAGCTGTGTCCGTAACGGCATGACGATGATCGAACCGACAGGGGGATCGATAGCCAAAACTTCCTGCCGATACTGGAAACCTGCCTTGATGCCGGAGTCGAAAAGGTGATGCCGCATGTTTACAGCTCCATCATCGATCCGCATAGCGGCGAGACCCGTGCCGAAGAGGTGGCGCAGTTGCTGGAGGGCATTAAAAAAATCCTTCGCTAAGCTGCATGGCGCCTGAATTCGCCGCATATATTTACCGCAGTAACTCCCCGAAGGCTTAGAGAGCGATCTAAGCCTTTTTTAATTTTTAAAAACATTAACATTCTTATTTTTAAACCGTTTTTTTCTCGTTTTTGTGAAAACAGCGGTTTGCTTTCTTATTTTCGCTATGGTAAAACTAATGCAGTTGAAAATTTTACATTCATGAGGATATTGGGCAAATCGCACGGTGTGCGGCTGAAGATAGAGAATAATTATGATGATACTTAATGGAATCACCCTCAGAACTTCTACTTGCCAGCTTTTCCTTTCTGCCATCCTTGCCAGTGAGCATCACTGGTGCGGCGAGCTATAGCGTCTTTCTCCCTTAACTGGTGCCGTTGACAGGTTTTCACCTGGTCGTCTGGCGTAACCGGACAAACATTTTTATTACGTTCGGGTAGGTTTATCCCCAGAGATTTCATTGTCTCAAGCGCCGCTATGCGTCTGTTTGAAGAGATAAATTGGGATAAATACGCCTTAGCGTGCGTTATTCGCCGTTTGGGAGAAAAATTATGATTTATTGGATCTTTTTAGGTTTTGCTATCGTTGCTGAAATTATCGGCACCCTGTCAATGAAATACGCTAGCGTCAGCGGCGGCATGACCGGGCATATCGTGATGTATGTGATGATCACCGGTTCTTACGTCATGCTGTCATTGGCGGTCAAACGCGTCGCCTTGGGCGTCGCTTATGCCTTATGGGAAGGGATCGGCATCCTGTTTATTACCCTGTTTAGCGTGATGCTGTTTGATGAGCCGATCTCGGCGCTGAAAGTGCTGGGTCTGGTGACGCTGATCGCCGGGATTTTACTGGTGAAATCTGGCACTCGCAAAACACGAAAACAGGTCAGCCCACGAGGTGACAACCATGCAACAGCTTGAGTTGTATCACATTGGGTTCCTGGCATTAGCCATCGTGCTTGAAATTATCGCCAATATATTTTTGAAAATGTCGGACGGTTTTCGCAAAGTCTGGCTGGGGCTGCTCTCTTTGCTGTCGGTACTTGGAGCTTTCAGTGCGCTGGCGCAGGCGGTGAAGGGGATAGACCTGTCGGTCGCCTATGCGTTGTGGGGAGGATTTGGTATTGCTGCCACCATTGCAGCAGGTTGGATCCTGTTTGGCCAACGGCTGAATGCCAAGGGCTGGATCGGATTGGCCTTACTGCTGACCGGGATGGTTATTATCAAACTGTCATAAGTCACCAATAAAAAACCGCAGGCCTGGTTCTTCATCAGAACATGGCCTGCGGTTTTTGTTTTATAGCGCCGCGATAATCTTGATTTCGACTTTAAATTTGGGGTTCATCAGGCGGGCTTCTACGGTACAACGTACCGGTGCGCTGCCAGCTACCACCCAGGCATCCCAGGCGGCGTTCATGGCGGCAAAATCGTCGCCATTGGCCAGGAAAATAGTGGCGTCTAAAATACGGCTTTTATCCGAACCCACTCGGGCCAGCAGCACGTCGATGGCGGCCAACGTATTGGCGGTTTGCGCCGTTGCGTCATCATCCAGGTTTTCCGGTACGCTGGTGTAATACACGGTGTCATTGTGGATCACCGCTTCAGACCAGCGCTGTGCCGGATCAATTCTTTCGATATTCATTCAGTTATCTCCATATCATCAACGCTCTAAGGGTAACACAGCCGTCAGTGGATGTGTGCGCCGATAAAGTCGGTGGTAGCGGCGGGGCAGGCTTGGCATAATCACCGCTGAATAATTCCGGCAGAGAGATAGCGTGGCAGACGATTTCGCACCAGAAGGCGCATTGGCGCAGGCAATTAAAGGTTTCAAACCCCGTGAACCGCAAAAACTGATGGCAGACGCGGTGACTGAGGCCATCAATTTTAAACAGGAACTGGTGGTTGAAGCTGGAACCGGTACTGGCAAAACCTACGCCTATCTGGCCCCGGCCCTGCGTTCCAAACGCAAGGTGATTATTTCCACCGGCTCCAAGGCACTGCAGGATCAACTCTATGCCCGCGATCTGCCTACCGTTGCCAAGGCCTTAAAGTACAAAGGTAAGCTGGCGCTGCTGAAAGGGCGCTCCAACTATCTGTGCCTGGAACGACTGGAACAGCAATCCATGGCTGGCGGTGAGCTGGCAGGGCAAACGCTGATCGATCTGGTGCGGTTACGCAGTTGGTCATCACAAACGGAAGAAGGGGATATCAGTTCGTGCAGCGACGTGGCGGAAGACAGCTTTGTCTGGCCGTTGGTAACCAGCACCAATGACAACTGCCTCGGTAGCGATTGCCCGTTGTATAAAGAGTGTTTCGTGGTCAAAGCCCGCCGTCGCGCGATGGACGCGGACGTGGTGGTTGTGAACCATCACCTGTTTCTGGCGGACATGGTGGTGAAAGAGGGCGGTTTCGCTGAGCTGATCCCGGAAGCCGATGTGATGATCTTCGACGAAGCGCATCAGATCCCGGACATTGCCAGCCAATACTTCGGCAAACAGTTGACCAGCCGTCAACTGCTCGATCTGGCAAAAGATATCGCCATTGCCTATCGCACCGAGGTGCGTGATACCGCCCAACTGCAAAAGAGTGCCGATCGTCTCAGCCAAAGTACTCAGGATTTCCGGCTGGCGTTAGGCGAACCAGGTTATCGTGGCAACCTGCGCGAAGTATTAAGTCAACCAAATGTGCAGCGGGCGTTATTGTTGCTCGATGACGCCTTGGAGTTGTGTTACGACGTGGTTAAGCTTTCCCTTGGTCGTTCGGCGCTGCTGGATGCGGCATTTGAACGCGCGACACAGTTCCGTACCCGCCTCAAGCGGTTGAAAGAGGTCAACGAACCGGGCTTCAGCTATTGGTATGAATGCAATTCACGCAATTTTGTGCTGGCGCTGACGCCGCTGACGGTAGCAGAACGTTTCCGCGAAATGCTCGATGACAAACCGGGCAGTTGGATTTTCACTTCGGCGACGCTGTCGGTGAACGAGCAAATGGGGCATTTTACCGATCGTCTGGGGTTGAATAAGGCCAAGACGCTGTTGCTGCCGAGCCCGTTTGACTATGCCAATCAGGCGTTGCTGTGTGTTCCTCGTTTTCTGCCTTCACCGAATCAACCCGGCGGAGCGCGCCAACTTGCCCGTATGTTGCGGCCGATGATAGAAGCTAACCAGGGGCGCTGTTTCTTTCTTTGCACCTCGCATCAGATGATGCGTGAGCTGGCCGAAGAGTTCCGGGCAACGCTGACGTTGCCGGTGCTGTTACAGGGGGAAACCAGCAAAGGCCAACTGTTGGCGCAGTTTGTTGAAGCCGGTAATGCGTTATTGGTGGCGACCAGCAGTTTCTGGGAAGGGGTAGACGTGCGCGGTGATGCACTCTCCTGCGTCATCATCGATAAGCTGCCGTTTACCTCACCGGATGACCCGTTGCTGAAGGCTCGCATTGAAGATTGCCGCCTGCGCGGTGGCGATCCCTTCAACGATGTGCAACTGCCCGATGCGGTGATCACCTTAAAGCAGGGCGTTGGCCGTTTGATCCGCGATACCGACGATCGGGGCGTACTGGTGATTTGTGATAACCGCCTGGTGATGCGCCCTTACGGTGAGGTGTTCTTAAACAGCCTGCCACCCACGCCGCGTACCCGCGATCTGGCACAGGCCATCGCCTTCCTCAAGGCTGGTAGCTAGCGGATAGGCGTCAACCCGGGGCTGTGCTACAATGCGCGCCCTGTATGAAACCACTGATTTTTCCCGCCTGAGGTTTGGCATGTCCACGCGAATTTTAGCGATCGATACGGCGACGGAAGCATGTTCTGTCGCTATCTGGAATCAAGGCGAAGTCCACGCCCTGTTTGAGCTGTGCCCGCGCGAGCACACTCAACGCATTTTACCGCTGGTGCAACAGGTGCTGGCTGGATCCGGTTTAACCCTTTCTCAACTTGATGCGTTAGCCTTTGGCCGTGGCCCAGGCAGTTTCACCGGCGTGCGTATTGGTATTGGCATTGCCCAGGGGCTGGCGCTCGGTGCTGATCTGCCGATGCTCGGCATTTCCACTTTGCAGACCATGGCGCAAGGTGCCTGGCGGTTGACCGGGTCGCAGCGCGTGTTGGCGGCAATTGATGCGCGCATGGGCGAAGTCTACTGGGGCCAGTTTGAACGCCAGCAAGATGGCCGCTGGCTGGAAAGCGAAGGTGAAGCGGTGCTGTCACCCCAACAAGCTCTGGAGCGTGCACAGCGTTTACAGGGGGATTGGGCGCATGTGGGCACCGGTTGGCAAACCTATCCTGAACTGGTTGCCGGTTCTTCACTGAACGTCACTGATGGGCAAATGTTGTTACCTCAGGCTGAGGATATGCTGCCCTTGGCGTTGCAGTCCTGGCAGCAAGGTTTGGCGGTGAGCGTTGAAAATGCTGAACCCACTTACCTACGCAATGAAGTGACATGGAAGAAGCTACCGGGCCGAGAATAAATCCCCGTTAGCTTTCAGGCCGCAGCGTTGTTACCTGCATTTGCGCATCCCCAGTCACTGGTTTAGTCAGTGCCAGAGGATGCGCAAGCTGAGTGCCTAGCTGCAACTTGAAATTCCTAGGGTATAATTGTCATTGTGATCGCGGATGTTGAAATAGTGCCGTTTGCAACTTGCGCCAAGGAACACTGTCCAAGTTACAGTTAATTCAGGAGATTGCGACGATGTTAACCCACACTTTAAATAAAAAACTGTTAACGCTGGCAATCGCAGGCAGCGTGTTGGCACTTAGCGGCTGCGTGACTATTCCGCAGGCCATTCAGGGCACCAGCGCTACGCCAGTCGATCGACTGTCCATGGTGCAAAACGCGCCTAAACAGTTTACCGGTGCTGAAGCCCGTTTTGGCGGTACCGTCGTCGGGGTTGCCAATGAAGGTGGCCGTACCGTGCTGGAGATTGCTGCGGTGCCGCTGGATGCGGGGGCTCGTCCAACGTTGGGGGAACCTTCTCAAGGGCGGTTACTGGCCTCGGTTAACGGTTTCCTCGATCCTGTCGATTTCAGAGGCCAGTTGGTCACCGTAGTCGGGCCGATTACCGGTTTGCGCGACGGTAAAATTGGCATGACTCCGTACCGGTTTGTCACTATGGATGTCACCGGTTTTAAACGCTGGCGTATCGCCCAACAAATCGTGATGCCGCCACAGCCGATGGGGCCGTGGGGCTGGCACGGTGGCCCTTGGGGCCCAGGTTGGGGGGCCGGTTATGGCTGGTACAATCCGGGCCCGGCGCAGGTGCAGACCTTCGTCACGGAGTAAGGGGCCAGCGCAAGGGCCCCGGCAAGTGGAGTAGATTTTACAATTCAGGGCGGCTTAATGGCCGCCTTATCTTTTGGTGCACGGATGCATTGGCAATTAGTGACGTACCTCGCAACCTGAATATTGTTTAAAACCCAAACTGGTACAATGAGTTAAAATATTGTTAAAGCTTGGGTGAAATTTGGGTGATGCGATGATAATTAGCAAAAATTTCGGGAGTAATACCTTGGAAAAGGTCTGGTTAAAACGTTACCCGGCAGATGTTCCGGCAGAAATCGATGCCGATCACTACTCATCATTGATCGAAGTCTTCGAAAACGCAGCTGCCCGATATGCGGATCAACCTGCCTTTATCAATATGGGCGAGGTCATGACCTTCCGTAAGTTGGAAGAGCGCAGCCGGGCGTTTGCCGCCTATCTGCAAAATGAACTGGGGCTTAATAAAGGCGACCGTGTGGCGCTGATGATGCCAAACTTGTTGCAGTATCCGATAGCCCTGTTCGGCATTCTGCGTGCGGGCATGGTGGTGGTAAACGTAAACCCGCTTTACACCCCGCGTGAATTGGAGCACCAACTGAACGACAGTGGGGCCAGCGCGATTGTGATCGTCTCCAACTTTGCCCATACGCTGGAAAAAGTGGTATTCAGAACGCAGGTGAAGCATGTCATCCTGACGCGTATGGGCGATCAGCTCTCTACCGCCAAGGGGACGCTGGTCAACTTTGTAGTGAAGTACATCAAGCGCCTGGTACCCAAATACCACCTGCCGGATGCCATCTCTTTTCGCAGTGCCTTGCAGCGCGGCCGCCGCCTGCAATACGTGAAACCAGATATTATCAATACCGATCTGGCCTTCTTGCAGTATACCGGGGGCACTACCGGTGTGGCCAAAGGGGCGATGCTGACCCACCGCAATATGCAGGCTAATCTGGCGCAGGCCAGGGCCGCCTATGCTCCGTTATTGCTTGAGGGGCAAGAGCTGGTGGTTACCGCGTTGCCGCTTTATCACATCTTTGCGCTCACGGTAAACTGCTTGCTGTTTATCGAACTGGGCGGGCGCAGCCTGCTGATCACTAATCCGCGAGATATTCCGGGGATGGTGAAGGAATTGGCGAAATACCCGTTTAGCGCCATGACCGGGGTTAACACACTGTTTAATGCGTTACTGAATAACGAAGATTTCCAGAAGCTCGACTTTTCAACGTTGCGGCTGTCGGTGGGCGGCGGGATGTCGGTGCAGAAAGCCGTGGCGGAAAAGTGGGAGAGGCTGACGGGCAAGCATTTGCTGGAAGGCTACGGCCTGACGGAATGTTCACCATTGGTTTCGGGCAATCCGCACGATCTTAAGCATTACAGCGGCAGTATCGGCCTGCCAGTGCCTTCGACCGATATCCGGCTGGTGGGTGATGATGGTAAAGATGTGGCCATTGGCCAACCTGGTGAACTTTGGGTTAAAGGGCCGCAAGTTATGTTAGGCTATTGGCAGCGGCCAGGTGCAACAGACGAAGTGCTACGTGATGGCTGGTTGGCAACCGGAGATATTGTCACCGTAGATGACGAGGGTTTTATTCGCATCGTCGATCGCAAAAAGGATATGATTCTGGTTTCTGGATTTAACGTTTATCCGAACGAGATCGAAGACGTGGTCAGTCAGCATTCGAAAGTGCTGGAGTGCGCGGCCATCGGGGTACCAAGTGAAGTTTCGGGTGAGGCAGTGAAGATTTGCGTAGTGAAGAGAGATCCCTCGCTGAGCAAAGAAGAGTTGCTGACCCATTGCCGTAGGCACCTGACCGGGTATAAAGTGCCAAAAATTGTTGAATTCCGTGATGAGTTGCCGAAGTCCAACGTCGGCAAAATCCTGCGACGGGAACTGCGTGACGAACAGAAAAAGCCCAAAGCCGCAGATGCCGCCTAGGGCAATCGTTACAACTCCTTATCAACAACGCCGGTGAATGCCGGCGTTGTTGTGTTTGAACCATACAAACGACCAAGAGAATGACGTTTTGAATTATCAGTTGATCACTACCGACGCCGGATTGCAGCAGGTCTGCGAGCAGGCAAGAAATTTTGCTCAGGTTGCCTTGGATACCGAATTTGTCCGCACCAGGACTTACTATCCGCAGTTAGGACTGATCCAGTTATACGATGGTGAACAACTCTCTTTGATTGATCCTCTTCCGATCAGACAGTGGCAACCCTTTATCGATTTGTTGGCCGATAGCGCCGTGGTGAAGTTCCTGCATGCTGGTAGCGAGGATCTTGAAGTCTTCCTTAATGCCTTCAATACGCTGCCGACGCCGATGGTAGATACACAGATCCTGGCGGCATTCAGCGGCCATACGCTGTCTTGCGGCTTTGCCAAACTGGTCGCTGAGTATATGAAGGTCGAACTGGATAAAAGTGAATCCCGTACCGACTGGCTGGCACGGCCACTGACAGAGCGCCAGTGCATTTATGCTGCCGCCGATGTGTTTTATCTGCTACCCATGGCGAAACAACTGGTACAGGAAACCGAGGAGGCAGGCTGGACTACGGCGGCCGATAATGAATGCCTGCAACTTTGCAAACGCCGCAGCGAAACGCTGGCACCGGAGTTGGCCTACCGTGAAATCACCAATGCCTGGCAACTGCGCCCGCGCCAACTGGGTTGCCTGCAGAAACTGGCCGAGTGGCGGTTACGGCAGGCTCGTGAACGCGATCTGGCGGTGAATTTTGTGGTTCGTGAGGAAAACTTATGGGCGGTGGCTCGTTATATGCCAAGTTCATTGGGTGAGCTTGACTCGTTGGGGCTGAGCGGGCCGGAGATCCGTTATCATGGCAAAACGTTGGTTGCGCTGGTGGCACAAGCCAATGCACTTGATGAATCTGCCTTGCCTGAGCCGCTGATTAACCTGATCGATCAACCTGGTTACAAGAAGGTTTTCAAGGAAATCAAAGCGGCGATAGTCGCCGTCAGTGAGCAGAGCGGTTTAAGCGCGGAGCTGTTGGCCTCACGCCGGCAGATAAATCAATTGCTGAACTGGCACTGGAAATTGAAAGAGCCTGAAGTGTTGCCGGAGTTAATTAGTGGCTGGCGCGGGGAGTTATTGTCACAGCCTCTACAGACTATTCTGAAGGATTATTAATCGTTGTTTCAAAAGCGGGACAGTTTTAATCCAACTGTTCCGTATATTTCCGATAAAAATAACCGTGCAGAAAATGTAGTTGCCAGTTTTCACAATAAACAATACTTCTGCCAGAATGATTGAGAATCATCTCAAAGTGGGGACGGGATTTATTTCTGCGCTTCGTTAATTAACTGGCTATATATACAGTTGCCCCCTGCATAAAACATACAGGGGGCACTTAATGCTTCGCAATCATTTAGCAGTTTCTTCCGATTCCGGTAGTGTCACGTTAAGTTCAAGCACCGAAATATCATCCCCTTTCTGCTCGAACTGCACGTGGAGCATTTCGGGGTCGATTTGAATGTATTTGCAAATTACTGCCAAAATGTCGCGTTTTAAATCAGGCAGATAGTGGGGTTCGCTGTCCCCACGACGACGTTCTGCTACAATAATTTGCAGCCGTTCCTTGGCTACACTGGCTGTTGATTTTTTGCGGGACAGAAAGAAGTCTAACAAAGCCATGGTTTATCCCCCAAAAAGGCGTTTCAGGAAGCCCTTTTTCTCTTCTTCGATGAAGCGGAATGGGCGTTCTTCTCCTAACAAGCGGTGAACGGTATCGTCGTAGGCTTTACCAGCATCAGACTCATTATCAAGAATAACAGGTTCGCCCTGGTTAGAGGCGCGCAATACGGATTGATCCTCAGGGATCACGCCAACCAGTGGAATACGCAGGATTTCCAGTACGTCTTCCATGCTCAGCATATCGCCACGGCTTACTCGGCCCGGGTTGTAACGGGTCAGCAGCAGATGTTCCTTGATCGGTGAATCGCCTCTCTCGGCGCGGCGTGACTTGGAAGCCAGAATGCCAAGAATACGGTCGGAGTCGCGTACTGAAGAGACTTCCGGGTTAGTGGTAATGATCGCTTCATCGGCGAAATAGAGCGCCATCAACGCACCAGTTTCGATCCCCGCCGGAGAGTCGCAGACCACAAATTCAAAGGCCATCTCGTCCAGATCGTTGAGAACCTTCTCAACGCCTTCGCGGGTCAACGCGTCTTTATCACGGGTTTGTGAAGCGGGTAGGATAAACAGATTTTCGGTACGCTTGTCTTTGATCAACGCCTGGTTCAGCGTTGCATCACCCTGAATAACGTTAACGAAATCATAAACTACCCGGCGTTCACAGCCCATGATAAGGTCAAGATTACGCAGGCCGATATCGAAGTCGATTACCACGGTTTTCTTGCCTTTTTGGGCTAAGCCGGTAGCAATGGCCGCACTTGAAGTGGTCTTGCCAACGCCCCCTTTACCCGATGTAACAACAATAATGCGTGCCATGAAATGGATTCCTTGTCAAAAGGGCTTAATTTAAAGGTTGTATGGTTAAAGCGTTATCCAACAGGCTGAGCCGCGCTGCCTGCCCGAAAAAATCGGACGGGATCTGATCGCTCAACCAGTACTGCCCTGCGATAGAGACTAGCTCAGCACCCAGGTGCGTGCAAAAAATCTGACACTGGGTATCGCCAGAGGCACCTGCCAGGGCACGGCCACGCATGGAGCCGTAAATATGTATATTGCCATCGGCAATTAACTCGGCACCAGCACTGACGCTGCTGGTGACGATCAGATCGCTGTTACGGGCATAAATCTGTTGGCCAGAACGAACGGGTGCACTGATGATGCGCGTTTTGGCTGGGGCATTGTCTGGTAGTGATATGGCGGCAGGGGCCTGGGGAGGCGTTTTCTGGCCTTTGCCCTCATTGAGCAATGGCAAACCTGCACGGACAATAGCGCGTTTTTGCCGCTCATCTTTGCAACCGCTGATGCCGACCACTCGCAGGCCTGCTGCTGTGACCGCCTGTTGAAGTTCTTTCCAGTCTGCATCGCCGTTTAGCGTAGCAACATTGATGACAACAGGGGCGTTTTTGAGAAAGGCTGGCGCTTGCTCCACCTTTTCTTGCAGTGCCTGACGTATTACCTCGGGTTCTGAATTATGCAAATGAACAACCGATAGGGTAAAACTGCTGCCTTTTAGCTCAATTGGCGATTGTGACATCTATCCTGACTCAGTATCTGCAACTTTAAATCCCCGGAATACCACTCGGGGTGCGATATTCCGAAGTACTATAAGCATGTTATAGTCAGAGTTATATCCAGGCAAGTCGCTGCCTCAATTAAATAGAGTTTTAAAAATGCTTTGTGTGATCTATAGAAGCCCAAAACGTGATCAAACTTATCTTTATGTCGAAAAAAAGACGATTTCTCACGAGTGCCTGAAGATTTGATGAAAAGCTTCGGTACCCCGCAGTTTGCCATGATGCTTTCACTGGACGGAAGAAAGAAATTGGCTTCGGCTGATATCGAAAAAGTGAAAGAGGCTTTGATACAGGAAGGGTTTTATCTGCAGTTCCCGCCGCCGGTGGAAAACTTATTAAACCTGCATCTGTCTGACGACAACAAATAAGTCAGCGCTGATTTTAAGCTGCATGTTAAATGCCAGCCACACAGGTAGGGAAGATCACCATGAAATTGTCGACCATGTCGATGGTGCTAACGGCGCTGATCCTGGGAGGATGCGCCAAACAGAATGTTGCGGCCCCGGCCCCAGCATCAGCCAGCGCAACATCGGCAAAACAAAGTGTTACGTTGGCACAAACCGGGCGCGATCCGGCAGAGTTTCCGTCATATGTTGAAAAACTGAAAAGCCAGGCCGTAGCTCAGGGGATCTCACAGGCCATTGTTGACAGCGCGTTTGCCAATGTTCATTTCGTTGATCGAGTCATCACGGCCGATCGCAATCAGTTGGAAAAGAAAATCACGCTGGATGATTATCTTAACCGCGTGCTGCCAGCGTGGAAAATCCAGCGTGGCCGCGAGATGCGCCAGCAATATCAACCTCAATTGGCGCGGGCGACGGCGCGTTCTGGTGTTCCTGAACAATATATTGTTGCTTTATGGGGCATGGAGAGCAGCTTCGGGAAGATTCAGGGCAAAGAAGATATCGTTTCGGCATTGGCAACCTTGGCTTTTGAAGGGCGGCGGGAAGCGTTTTTTACCCGGCAACTGATGGCTGCCTTGGAGATTATCGAACAAGGGCATATCGATACGGCCAACCTGAAAGGCTCATGGGCTGGTGCGATGGGGCAATGCCAGTTTATGCCAACCTCATTTTTGACCTATGCAGCCGATGGGGATGGTGATGGCAAGATTGATATCTGGAACAACCTTGATGATGTGTTTGCGTCTACCGCTAACTATCTGGCCACAGAAGGTTGGAAGCCTGGCGTAAGCTGGGGGCGAGAAGTAAAACTGCCTGCCGGTTTCAGGGCCGAAAGGCTTGGGCTGGAAGATGCTCAGGCGCAAAGCGTCAATGAATGGGCCGGGCAGGGCGTAGTGCTGCCAGATGGCTCACCGTTGCCAGCTTCTGTGTTACGCAGTTGGATGATCGCGCCGGATGATATGCAGGGGCGCGCCTTCCTGGTTTATGATAACTTCCGTACACTCATGCATTGGAATCGATCGTATTATTTCGCGATCAGCGTGGGGATGATGGCTGACGGTATCGCGCAATAGGCGCAACCTCAAGGTGCCTGCAAAGGTACCCGTTCGTATCATGGGCTTGGCAAATCATACCGAGCCCTTAACTGTGGTTGGGAGAGGCGGTATGTATCAACATAGAGACTGGCAAGGTGCGTTGCTCGATTTCCCGGTAAGCAAAGTGGTTTGTGTCGGCAGCAACTACGCCGACCATATCAAGGAAATGGGGAGTGCAACTTCGCCTGAACCGGTGTTATTTATCAAGCCAGAAACGGCGCTGTGCGATATCCGTCAACCGGTAGCGATCCCTAAAGGGTTGGGGTCGGTGCATCATGAGGTTGAACTCGCGGTTCTGATCGGAACGCCGTTGAAACAGGCCAATGAAGATCGTGTCGCCAGGGCTATCGCCGGTTATGGTGTGGCACTGGATTTAACCTTGCGCGACCTGCAGGCCGGGTTCAAAAAGGCCGGGCAACCTTGGGAAAAGGCCAAAGGGTTTGATGGTTCTTGCCCTATCTCCGGTTTCATTCCCGTTGCGGAATTTGGCGACCCACAAAATACTGAGCTCTCCCTGACGGTTAATGACGAATTACGCCAGCAGGGCAATACGCGGGATATGATTACCCCAATCTTACCGCTGATCGCCTATATGAGCCGCTTCTTTACGCTGCGTGCCGGTGACATCATCCTGACCGGTACACCGCAGGGCGTTGGGCCCATGGCGTCTGGGGATATGCTGAAAATCTCGCTTAATGGCAAGTTGGTCAGCACCCGCGTGATTTAACAGCGCCCTACGGCGTTATCGCCTGGCAACCAGGCTGATTATCGCTCAGCCCACCAGTTGACCTTGAGCCGCTGGTGGGTCGTTATTTCCTTTTGTGTTGAGTGTCTATATAGTGCCCCCCTTGAAACCTGCTTGCAGGTAGTTTGTTCATTTACCTATTTTCGGAAGTCGATATGTCACAACTCCCTTTTTGGCAACAGAAAAAGCTGGACGAAATGTCTGAGGCAGAGTGGGAATCGCTGTGCGACGGATGTGGGCAATGTTGTCTGAACAAGCTGATCGATGAAGATACCGATGAGATCTATTTCACCAACGTGGCCTGCGATCAGCTCAATATCAAATCCTGCCAGTGCCGTAACTACGAGCGCCGTTTTGAACTGGAGGAAGATTGCATCAAGCTGACGCGCGAAAATCTCACCACCTTCGACTGGTTGCCACCTACCTGCGCTTACCGCCTGATTGGGGAAGGTAAGCCGCTATTCGCCTGGCACCCTTTGATCAGCGGTTCAAAGGCTGCAATGCATGGCGAACGTATTACCGTTCGTCATATCGCAGTGCGTGAAAGCGAAGTCGTGGATTGGCAAGACCATATTCTCAACAAACCAAGCTGGGCACGTTGAGTTGCTGATTTAACAGCCCGCTCATTGCGAGCGGGCTGACGGCTTATCGAACCACCAGAACCGAGGTTCTGGCATACCTGACAACGGATGACGCTGTTGTGCCGAGTAGGTAGGTGGTAATGTTTGGCCGACGAGAACCGACAACGAGCAGGTCAGCGCTGATTTCTTCTGCAAGATTCAAAATCCGATCTCTTGGTGCCCCGATTTCTACCGAGCAGTGGATCCTGTCTTCCGGGATGTCAAAAAGCTTCGTGACCTTTTTCAACTCTGCCAAAGCAATCTGAACCCGTTCATCATCACTGGGCAGTAAACGGTCCGGCTGTGATAATCCAAATTCGTAGTAAGCCAGCATCGGATAGAGCACGGCGAGAAAATGTATATGCGGATCGTCCATTTTAGACAGCGAGTTAATATGGGGAACTACCTTTTGGGTTAACTCGATTTCGGCTAAGTCTATAGGCACTAGGATTGTCTTGTACATAAAACCTCCTGTTTCTTACGTGACTTACTGGTTATCCCACAAGTAAATATAATAAATATCACGTAGGTCATAAGTGATGCAGGTCAATGTTTCGCCGATGGTGCCAGGCATTTCCTGACACCATGACAATTTAGATCAGCGGCTTGTGAAGCAGCGTTTCCAGCACTCTCAGTGGTGCATTCTGCGGGTTTTTCATTGCCTGCACCGGGAGCAGGAAGGTTTGCTCCAGCAAAAACTGCCCGGCCATTGCGGCATGCGGAGTTTGATCGGAAAAGCAGATCCAACTGCTGCCTGGTGGGAATTCAATCGCTTGCTGCGGGCCATTTTTTTGGTAATCCGCATCGGCTTTCATAACGTCGTGCATGTGTAACATCAGATGATCGTAGTGGCTGCGACGGGTTTTGGTTATGCCAAGTTTATCCTGCACCCAACTGGCGAAAGGCGAATAGCGCCCTAAACGCGGGAGGAAGCGTTGCGCCAACTCAGGGAAGGGTTCACCGATCCGCCACAGGCGACTTTCCCCATTCGGGTTGATATTAGTGAAGATACGTAAAATACGTTCGCCATAATTTGGACGGGAGGGAAAAGCATCCACATGCAGGCGGCTGTCATCTTTGCGCCATGAGGTACCCGCCTTCCAGGCCGAAATCGGATGTAAACGCAGGCTATTGGTTGGCATATGCAGGGCATGGCGATATTCGGGTAGGAAAGTGTTGACCAATTCCTGGCAGGCCCGGTGGTGTCGTGCCAAGAGTTTTTTCACCGATTCACGTTCGCCTTCCCGTGCTACGCCGGTCAATTTTTGCTGCTCGGGTTGATAACTGATGTTTTTACGTTTGGCATCCACCAATTCGGGGGTGAGCAGAGTTTTTTCCGCATCGGTCAGGTTAAAAGCCAGATGAGGGAAAAACAGTACTTTGCCTTCTTCCAGAGCCGCCACGGCACCAGAGGTAGAAGGGGGTCGATGCGCCATTCCTGATAGGGAAGCGTCATAACGGTGGTTTCCAGGCTTATTCTATTTTCAGACATCTTGTTCCCTTACCAAAAACCTGTTTTTTTACTGGGTTATGCCAACCCGAGGTCGAGTCATCTGCGTTACAGATCTGTACCGACGGGTATGCTGATTTTCATCATGTAGATCATAGGCCTGATATCTTGTTCACACAGATGAAAAGTTAAACAAAAGCTAAACAATGCGACAAATAACCGGCATAAATCAAAATGAGTACTGCAGAGAAATCTATTTACCCTCAATCTATGAATTATCCGCCGTTAAATATTCATTTTCTGAATAAAAGATCCGCAATCAATAGTAGAGTGTAGTAAATAAAGCTCACTGTGAGGGAGCCCGTTGTAGGAAAAATGATATGACAATTCAGAAGGGAAGCCCAATTAAACTTAATGTTATGTAAATTACTCCCCAAAACCCTTGGGTGTCCTTCTTTTTAAACAGAATGTTAGGTAGTTTGTCGGCTCTTGCGCCTAGTGATGAGAGTTTGATAATGAAGAAGATGGCACGCCTGTTTGCCGTGGCCGGAGTACTGATTGTACTCGTTTACTATTTTACCCACACCTGATGTCAGAGTGCCTTTCTGAGATTATACGCAATTCAATAAAAAACGGCGCCAGATTGGCGCCGTTTTACGATGTCAGGGATTATCGACCAAACAGGTCACGCTTACGCTGGCGAACAAATTGGCTGATCAGCACTAAAATCCCGATCAACAGATAGGCTGCAAAGATCCCTACCAGCCACTGCGGCATTTCCATCGACAGGAACTGCCATTGGCGCACAGCACAATCACCCGAAGCGTGGAACACGGCCGGGAGCCATTTGTCCAGAGGCAACCAGGAAGGGAAACTGACAAAGAAATCACAGGTATTGAATGGTGATGGGTGCAACTGGATCATGGTGTGCTTCCAGGCCAGTTGCACGCCCTCCCAGGCGCTGTATATCCACAGCAGGATAGCGACGTAACGCAACGGAGATTTCGGCGCTATTGCCCCAATCAGCGATGCTCCCAGGATCCCGAACAGAGCAACGCGTTCGTAGATACACATCACACAAGGCTGCAGCAGCATTACGTGCTGAAAATAGAGGGCTATCAACTCTAGAACTATCACAGTCAGAGCCATCAACAGCCAAGCACCACGCTCCTGCGAGCAGCGGTTAAAGAATTGCAACATATATATATTCTTCCATGCAGTAAGCAATTGAACCGGCAGTGTAAACCAATTCATCCCTGCTGCCAGCTTTCTGAACGTGATTCAGTGAAAAATATCGCTGGCCGCAGGAGTTAATGATGCGGCTAATGTGCAGCGGTTGGCACCCCGGCGTCAAGTGGTGGCAGCGTCAGCCAGTGCCACTGGGTCAACAAATCGGTTAGCGGAGCCAAAGAATATTGCACACATAACAGGCCGACCAACGTCAGAACCACCGTATACGGCAGCGCCATCCAGACCATACGCCCGTAAGACATGCGCACCAATGGCGCAAGGGCCGAAGTCAGCAGAAACAGAAAAGCGGCCTGGCCGTTCGGTGTCGCTACCGAAGGCAGATTGGTACCGGTATTAATGGCCACCGCCAGCATTTCAAACTGTTTGAGCGAAATCGAACCATTTTCCAGCGCCGCCCGCGCTTCGTTAATATACACCGTTCCGAC
Source organism: Serratia sp. L9 (assembly GCF_050632285.1). Classification (NCBI taxonomy): domain Bacteria; kingdom Pseudomonadati; phylum Pseudomonadota; class Gammaproteobacteria; order Enterobacterales; family Yersiniaceae; genus Serratia; species Serratia sp. L9. Next base: position 3,784,906 of record NZ_CP192591.1, read on the forward strand.
AAAAACGTTATCTGAAACGGAAGAGAGCAGGCCGTTAAACAGATAGAACAGCGAGAGCTGTGTGGAAGGTGGTGCCTGCAATACATAGTGGATCACCGGGCTAAACAACTGTTGCTCGATAATAACCGCGACGACGGTGAAAAATACCGTCAACAGAGCAGTAAAGGGCAGAGCTTCCTGGAAGGCCTTGCCGATGGCATGTTCATCAGTCACGCCGCATAAAGAGGTTGCCAGAATGATCACCGAAAGGCCGATAAGACCCACTTCAGCCAAATGGAAGGCTAGCGCAATCACCAGCCAGATACCGATCATCGCCTGCACCACAAGTTTCATTTTTTCCTGGCTGCTGCGTTTGGCCGTGGCTTTGCGATCAACGTCTTGCAGAACTTCTCGCACTCGCTCAGGCAGCTTGGTGCCATAGCCAAATACCGCAAAACGTTCCACCAGCAGGCAAACCAACAGCCCACATACAAATACCGGCAGTGTTACAGGTGACATCCGCAGGAAGAAATCAATAAAACCCCAACCCGCGCTTTTGGCGATGATCAGGTTCTGCGGCTCACCCACCATAGTCATCACGCCGCCTAAAGCGGTACCGACGCCGGCATGCATCAACAAGCTGCGCAGGAAAGCACGAAACTGCTCCAGCGTTTGTTTATGGCCAGTGTTTTCAATGCCGCTGTCATCGCTGATATCAAGATTGTTGCTGGTCTGACTGGATGCCACCTTGTGGTAAATCGAATAAAAGCCGGTACCGACGCTAATAACAACGGCGACCACCGTCAGGGCATCCAGGAAGGCAGAAAGCAGGGCGGCTGCAAAGCAGAATGCCAGCGACAGTAGCATTTTTGAACGGATATTCAGCAGCAGCTTGGTAAATACAAACAGCAGCAACTGTTTCATGAAATAGATGCCCGCGACCATAAACACCAATAACAGCAAGACCTCGAGGTTATTGGCAATCTCTGCGCTGACATGTGAAGGGGTGGTCATGCCAATGATCACGGCTTCAATGGCCAGCAGCCCCCGGGTTGCAAGGGATAACACTTCAATGCCATCGCCAGCGTAAAGATAAACTCAACGACCAACAGCCAGCCCGCAATAAACGGACTGACCAGAAAAAAGACCAATGGATTGATCACCAAAAAACTAATGATGGCCAATTTGTACCAGTCGGGAGCTGACCCGAGAAAATTCTTTATCAATGCCGTTCGTATTGTCATATCTATACCGTTCAAAAAACCTTGAATGAGTTAACGCGCTATACCCTAACAACGGCAGTAGGCAAGATGCAATGCGGAGCGCTTCTATAGCTGGAAATTTCGACGAAGTGGTTTTTGTATATTTTTTGCCAGGTTATGCACACTTTCGTTTAATGTTCTTTGCTCACACTATGTGATGCTACGGCGATCTGGTATGATCTGCTGATTACAATTACTGTTTATCGTCGCTACGGAACATCAAACACATGGTCATAAAGGCGCAGAGTCCTGCCGGTTTCGCGGAAGAATACATTATTGAAAGTATTTGGAATAATCGCTTCCCCCTGGCACTATTTTGCCCGCGGAACGTGAGCTTTCAGAATTGATTGGTGTCACGCGCACAACATTACGTGAAGTTTTACAGCGATTGGCCCGTGATGGCTGGTTGACTATCCAACATGGTAAACCTACCAAGGTTAACAACTTTTGGGAAACCTCTGGTCTTAACATTCTGGAGACACTGGCGCGCCTCGACCATAATAGCGTGCCGCAACTGATTGATAATCTGTTGTCTGTGCGCACCAACATTGCTTCTATCTTTATCCGTGCGGCGGTTCGCAATCACCCGGAGCAGGCGCAGGAAGTGTTGGCAAAAGCGGCGCAGGTTGACGACCAGGCTGATGCGTTTAATCTCCTTGATTATGAAATTTTCCGTGGGCTGGCATTTGCCTCGGGCAACCCGATTTATGGCCTGATCCTCAACGGATTGAAAGGGTTGTATACGCGCGTTGGGCGTTATTATTTCTCCAACCCGGAAGCGCGCAAACTGGCACTTAACTTCTACAACAAGTTGTCTAGCTTGTGCCAGGACAAAATGTACGATCAGGTTATGGACTGTGTACGTAACTATGGTAAAGAGAGCGGGGCCATCTGGCACAGCATGCAGGGCACCATGCCAAGCGATCTGACAGAAGCGCGCCGTTAATCCATTTTTAATCGGCCATTTTAAAGGGGCGCTTATGCGCCCCTTTGTCATTGTATGGGTTAGAGAGCTGCGGGCCTTGGTGGGCAGCGATCGAGTAATTCAACGCTGCCATCTTCGTTCTGCTGTTCCAAAATGATATCGAAGCCCCACAGCCGATGCAGGTGTTTCATTACATCTTTGCGGCTCTTGTCCAGCGGGGCTCTGTCCTGCGGAATATAGCGCAGCGTTAATGAACGATCGCCGCGCAGGTCGACATTCCAAATTTGAATATTGGGTTCGTGGTTACTCAGGTTGTATTGAGCTGACAGCTCCTGGCGTATCGCACGGTACCCAGCTTCGTTATGGATTGCCGAAATCTCCAGATAGTTGTTACGATCGTCATCCAGTACCGTGAACAGGCGGAAGTCGCGCATGATCTTCGGTGAAAGGAACTGGCTGATAAAACTTTCGTCCTTGAAGTCGCGCATGGCGAAATGCAGGGTGTCCAGCCAGTCTTTACCAGCGATATCCGGGAACCAGTAGCGATCCTCCTCGGTTGGCGACTGGCAGATCCGCTTGATGTCCTGGAACATGGCAAATCCCAGAGCATAAGGGTTAATGCCGTTGTAATAAGGGCTGTTGTAAGGGGGCTGATAGACCACATTGGTATGACTGTGCAAAAACTCCAGCATGAAGCGATCCGTTACGTGACCTTCGTCGTAAAGGTGGTTCAGGATGCTGTAGTGCCAGAAGGTGGCCCAACCTTCGTTCATTACCTGCGTCTGTTTCTGCGGATAGAAATATTGGCTTACCTTGCGCACGATGCGTAATACCTCACGCTGCCAGGGTTCCAGCAGTGGGGCGTTCTTCTCCATAAAATAGAGAATGTTTTCCTGTGGCTCACGCGGATAGCGCAACGCTTGTTCAGGCTGCTCTTCGCGATCGACACGCGGCAGAGTTTTCCACAGTGAGTTAACCTGGCTTTGCAGATATTCCTCACGGTTTTTCTGGCGCGCTTTTTCCTCCAGCAGCGAGATTTTTTGCGGACGTTTGTAACGGTCCACGCCGTAGTTCATCAGCGCATGGCAGGAATCGAGCAGTTTTTCCACTTCTTCCACACCATAACGTTCTTCACATTGGCTGATGTAATGGCGGGCAAACAGCAGGTAATCGACGATTGAACTGGCGTCGGTCCAACTGCGGAACAGATAGTTATTCTTGAAAAATGAGTTATGCCCATAGCAGGCATGAGCCATTACCAGCGCCTGCATGGTGATGGTGTTCTCTTCCATCAGATAGGCAATGCAAGGGTTGGAGTTGATAACAATTTCATAGGCCAAACCTTGCTGGCCATGCTTGTAACGCTGTTCGGTTTCAATAAACTTCTTGCCGAATGACCAGTGGGTATAGTTGATCGGCATCCCGACACTGGAATAAGCGTCCATCATCTGCTCGGAGGTAATGACCTCGATCTGATGCGGATAGGTGTCGAGCCGGTAGTGCTTGGCGACCCGGTCAATCTGCTCCAGATAAACTTGCAGCAGTTCGAACGTCCAGTCCGGTCCATCGCTCAGACGTTTATCTTCCTTAACCTTTTTATGTGTCGAAGTAGTCATCAGCGCACCCTCGTTATTAACGGGTCTTGCTCATTCGGCAGACCCTTTAACAATGATAGTCCAAGCCGCAATAAATCGTTTGAAATCATCTGCACGCGTCAATCAACGCGCTTGTTGAAAAACGCATGTGAAGGCACAAATACGCGTCGATTAGCAGGAAGGGACAGGATCCAACCTGCTAATGGCACTAATAATTATAAGTTTGTATTTTATGGAATAATATTTTGCATTTCTTTTATTTTGTGAATTTATACTCTTATCTTCAGGTGTTAATGGCGAGCTGTTTTTTGGTTAAATGTGGTGAGGCTAATGGCTGCAAAAAAGCCTGTTTTTACAACACTTCCTCGTTTAGCATCATAATATCGCGATCAATTGGCTACTGTTGCAAAAGTCAGGCGCATGAACGATAAATTAATTGTGAATATTGTCACGATTGACGATCAATTTGTTGGCTAGTTTTTTCCACTGAGTTAATTTCCTGTTATTGGTGGATTGTGCTTTGTGAAATCTTAAGCTGGAGTCAGCGATGCATGTAGTCATTTTAGGTAGTGGGGTGGTGGGCGTTGCCAGTGCCTGGTATTTGGCAAAAGCAGGCCATGAGGTGACGGTGATCGATCGCCAGCCGGGGCCAGCGCTAGAGACCAGTGCCGCCAATGCTGGGCAGATCTCGCCGGGCTATGCGGCACCCTGGGCAGCGCCTGGTGTGCCATTGAAGGCAATTAAATGGATGTTCCAGCGCCACGCGCCGCTGGCAATTCACATTGATGGCAGCAGCTTCCAACTGCGCTGGATGTGGCAGATGCTGAAAAATTGTGACACTGCACATTATATGACCAATAAAGGCCGTATGGTGCGGCTGGCGGAGTACAGCCGTGACTGTATCAAAGCGCTACGTCAGGAAACCGGTATTCAGTATGAAGGCCGGCAGGGGGGACTCTGCAACTGTTCCGTACTGCTCAGCAGTTTGAAAGTGCCGCCAAGGACATCGCCGTGCTGGAAGATGCCGGGGTGCCATATAAATTATTGGAAGCCAGCCAGTTGGCAACGGTTGAACCTGCGCTGGCACAGGTCGTGCACAAATTGACCGGTGGTTTGCAGTTGCCGAATGATGAAACCGGGGACTGCCAATTGTTTACACAACAGTTGGCAAAGCTGGCCCAACAGGCTGGTGTCAATTTCCAGTTCAACCGCAACGTCGAGCGTTTGCTGGTGGAGGGCGACAAAATTACCGGCGTGCAATGCGATGGCGAAGTCATTAAAGCAGACAGCTATGTCGTCGCTCTCGGCTCCTATTCCACAAGCTTGTTACGTGACCTGGTTTCAATCCCGGTTTATCCGCTCAAAGGTTATTCGTTAACCATTCCAATTATTGATGAAGCGGCGGCGCCGTTCTCTACCGTACTTGATGAAACCTACAAAATCGCCATAACTCGCTTCGATCAGCGTATCCGCGTTGGTGGAATGGCCGAGATTGTTGGCTTTAATACCCAGTTGGAACAGAAACGCCGCGAAACGTTGGAAATGGTTGTGCGCGATCTTTATCCCAGCGGCGGGCGGATTGAAGACGCCACTTTCTGGACGGGATTACGCCCGATGACGCCAGATGGCACGCCGATCGTTGGCCGTACCTCATTGAAAAACCTCTATCTGAATACCGGCCATGGCACGCTGGGCTGGACGATGGCCTGCGGGTCTGGCCAACTGCTTGCGGATCTGATTTCTGGCACCACGCCAGCCATTCCCTCGGACGATCTGGCGGTAGCCCGTTACAGTGCCGATTTCCGCAAGATGCAGGCTATCCCTCTGAATGATGTGCATCCGGCACGCTGAAGGTTGTTGATGCCGCAAAATCTTTTGCGGCTGCTGAATATTGGCCTGAAGGAGAGCCCATGCCCCGCCCGATCACCGCAACGCTGCATCTGGACGCGTTTGCCAATAACCAGCAGGTCGTTCGCCGATTTGCTCCCTCAACCAAAATCTGGTCGGTCGTCAAGGCCAATGCTTATGGGCATGGCTTGAAAAATGTCTGGCGTAGCCTGGCAGAGCATACGGATGGCTTTGCTTTGCTCGACCTGGCCGAAGCTGTGCTGCTGCGAGAGCGCGGTTGGCGGGGGCCGATCCTGCTATTGGAGGGGTTTTTCCAACCAGCAGAGATAGCATTGCTCGATCGCTACCGGTTAACTACGGCAGTCAACAGTGATTGGCAGTTGCAGGCGATTGCCGAAGCTCGCCTGCAGGCCCCGTTGGATGTGTATCTCAAGCTTAATAGTGGGATGAATCGCCTGGGATTCGCCCCGGATCGATTGCACAACGTTTGGCTAACCGCGCGTGAGCTGGCCAATATTGGTTCAATAACCTTGATGAGCCATTTTGCTACGGCTGATAGTGACGAGGGGGTCGAACAACAGATGGCAACTATTGAACGTGCCGCTGCTGCGCTCGATCTGCCACGTTGTCTGGCCAACTCTGCTGCTACCTTATGGCATCCGTCCACGCACGGGAGTTGGGTAAGACCGGGGATTATACTTTATGGCGCATCACCTACCGGGGACTGGCGCGACATTGCCGATATTGGTCTGCAACCTGCGATGACGCTGAGCAGTGAGATTATCGGAATTCAACAATTACAGGCTGGGGATCGCGTTGGTTATGGAGGGCGTTATGCTGCCGATGGGCCACAGCGCATTGGCGTAGTAGCCTGCGGCTATGCAGATGGTTATCCACGGCATGCTCCTACAGGGACGCCTGTGTGGATTGAAGGGGCACTGACTCGCACCCTCGGTTCGGTTTCGATGGATATGATGATGGTCGATCTGACGCCTTGCCCGCAGGCGACGGTAGGTAGCAAGGTTGAACTGTGGGGGCGCAACCTGCCGGTCGATAATGTTGCTGCAGCAGCTGGAACTTTGGGTTACGAACTGCTGACAGCATTGGCTGCACGCGTGCCCATTATCGCCGGGGAGTAATGTCAGCCTAGCTTGGTCAATTGCCCTTTGAGTTGCTTGCTGCGCTTTCTTGCGTGCAGTGCCAGCAGGCAACCTACCCACATCACCAATGCCAGCGACAGTTTCGGCTGCAAAGGTAACGCCATTGCCATCAGGCCCAAAGCGGCCCCTCCGGCCATCTGGATAAAACCAACCAGGGCTGAAGCCACCCCCGCTTCGCTTGAGTAGGGTTCCAGTGCGTAACTGGTCGCCGGGCCCATAACAAACGCTAATCCCGCACAGGCACTGGCCACGGGCAACATATAAGCCAGCCAATGAATTTGTGCTTGCGGAGAAAACAGTGTCACGCCTGACAACAGCCCGATGCAGCCGATCCCCATTAATACACCGCCGGTAGCCAGGCAGAATGGCCGACCAATCTTGTGGATGATACGGTTGGCAAAAAAGCTTACCAGCATAATCCAGAAGCCATTAGCGCCAAACACCAAAGAGAACTGCAGCGGTGACAGGCCCGCTGTGCCCATCAGCACATTCGGTGCCAGTGAAACGTAGGTTAACGCCATGCCCATGGCACCGGCATTTACCAAGCTGAAAGAGATAAAACGGCGGTCGCCAAGAATGCGCAGATATTGCCGCACCGGCAGGCCTTTTACCGGCACCGTGTCGGTAGGCCGGGTTTCTGGCAGCCGGAAGACGATCAGCAACAAAACCAATAATGCGTAACCCATCAGGAACCAGAATGGGGCGCGCCAGCCAAAGGCTTCTGCCAACAGGCCGCCCAGTAATGGAGCCAGTGCAGGGATGATATTCAGTGTGCCGTTGAGGAAACCAAAAGCTCGGGCAGCTTCATCGCCATTCATGCGATCGCGCACGCCGCTAAACGCCACGACGGCAGTACAGCAAACGGCAATACCCTGCAGCAAGCGTGAAGCGATAAAAATTTCGGCAGTGGTCGCCAGTGCTGCCATTGCTGCACCCGCCATATAAATCAGGATCCCGACGATAGCCACGGGTTTACGACCATAGTTATCTACCAGCGGGCCAGCTATCACCTGGCCAAGCCCTAACACCAGAATAAACAGCGAAATGGTGGATTGGATCAGAGCTTCGCTGCTGTTGAGACCGAGAGCAATGGCAGGAATAGTCGGCAGATAGAGATCGATACCCAGCGGCCCGAGCAGTACCAGACTAAGAAGCAGAAACAGAAATTTTTGCATAACAAAAACAGCACATCCTAATGACAACGAGAGGGGTAGAGTAGAGATTTCAAGGGCAAATGGAAAGGGGCAACATATTGATGAGGTTAAGGAAATCGTTTGCGCTAGTTTAATACGATACGATTTAACCGGAGGAGGGCTTCCGGTAATAAAGGGCGGAAATGGTATCGGCGACATAACGTGCCTGATGTTTTGCATCATCTAATGCGCGGTGCGGCGTACCTTCGAACGGGCGTTCTTTCTTTGGGTTGAACCCGTGTAATTCTGCCAATGTAATGATAGTTCGTGCATCCTGCGTATCCCAGAACTGCCACGGACAAGGCATGTCCAGCTGTTTGAATGCATGCTCCAGAATGGAACAGTCAAATTCTTTACCGTTGCCCCATACTTTCACCGTATCAGTGCTGTGCATATGGATAAAGCGGCTCAGATTGGTTAAGACCCGTTTCAGGCTTTCTGTGCCACCGAAAGCCTGTTTGCGAGCTTCATCTGACTGTTTTGCCCACCAGGCCACGGTATCCAGGCTGATGGTGCGCCCCGGCTGCTCTTTCTGGCTGCTGATCGCAGCTTCAAACTCGGCGCCCAGCTCGCCGGTTCTTGGGTTAAAGAACACGGCCGCAACCACCAGGATCACCGCGCTTGGCATGATATCCAGGGTTTCAATATCTAACATCAAGTGGTTCATGGTAGTTTCCTCGGCATTGTCTCTGGCAGATGGTACTACATGCCGGAATACGCTCATACTATTGAAACAGGCGGAGTGAGCTTGAACAGGGTATAATAGCTCCAGTCATTTTTCGGGTTGCTAGCCAGTGAGAACACTTATTTTCATTTTATGTATGATCGGTTATTTGCTGGTATTAGGCTACCTTGGCGTTTTTGTCACTGATAAAATCTGCGAAAAATCACAAAATTTCAGTAAGGTTTGCCGCGTGGTGGATGTGTCAGAGCCCCATATCCAGAAGTAACCGGTTATGCCAGATAATCCCGGGTGATCAACAATGTCAAAACTGCGGACAACCCGCTAAGCAGTGCCCATTGCCGCCAGCCAAATAATGCCAGCCATTTCTGTGGTGGTGTTGCGCGTTCAAACTGCCCGATGACCACCGTCCCAGCCAGTAAAAATGTCAGGATCACCATAACGATACCCAAACTTATAGCATTAAGCTGAATATGCTGGATATTGGCGCAATACAGTCTCATAAACATAAAATAGACCAGTAACAACCAGGCGAAAATGGCTCGTTTCTTCAGGATCTGGCTTAGCAGAAAAGCAATGAACAGGCTGTGTGCGGCGGAAGTCAGTGGAGCATCGAGCGGTTCTCTGGCGTAAAAGTTGTACATTGCCAGGTACAAATTAAGGATTAGCAGCGCATAAACAGAGTAAACATACCAGCCATAAACCACTTTCAATCTTTTTGGATTTGCTGCTTGTGTCATTGTTTCCTCCTTGAGTTTCCGCGAGTTATATCACCCTATTGCTAAATGAAAACTAAACGCCAAATAGGCTTTACATTTGTCTGACAGATGAACTAATTGCCTGATTGCCGGTCTCTGAAAATTGAAATATCCTTACCGCTGAGCGGTAACTTAACCTGTGGCAGTTGAAAATATGCAAAACTATAAGAATGGAAAAATCACTAATCTATTGTTTATCTGCACTTTAGTGACTTATTTTTTGCTGCCGCCCGCACTGACAACCTACTTCTTCGAATGGCTAAATTTGAACCCTTTTGGCATTGTCAAAGGCTGGCATTTCAATCCTTTTTCTGCCGATCGCGGGATCCCTTTTTATCAGACGTTTATTTACTTAATCGTTATGTGGGCAATTCTGAATGTGTTTCTTTGGGGAATGGTTTTATTATTCTATTGGCTGTTCCGCATATGCCTTTCCCGCTGACCGCCACGAGGGGAAAAGCCAGCCAGGGACCCGGCGAAAAGAGCGCTTTCTGAGCAACGGATGTGATGTCTAGAACAAGGCGAATAACAGCACCACGGGCAGGCTTAATGGCCAGGTAAAGCCGATTGTGAACGCACTGATCACTCTGATTTTTAGGGTATCCCGGCTAACCAGATAGGTAATAATCATAGAAACCAGCAGACCAATCAAATAACAGTATTGCGTTGCTACCCACAGCGATGACATGAAAACTACCCTGAATGATTTTTAGCGGCGCATTTTAAGGGGTTGGTTTGGCTTAATCAACGTTTTGCATGACTTATTGTTGGTCTGGTGAGCGGCGTGGCGTATCAGGAGTCTGCCGTTATCAAAATTAATTATAAATAGAGCTTGCTAATAACGAATGGTTATGAGTAAATAGCGTCATCGGTTTGTAGTACAGACCTTATGAAAGCAGTTTTAGTAAAGTAGTTCTCAGTATTAGCGATATCCGACAGATACCTCTTCTTCCGCGAATTTTCTTCTTTAGTGCCCCCATAAGTTTTCACTGAATAGCAGACCTCTCTCGCCAATTTGGCGGCCTAAAAAATAATGAAGGAAGTATCTATGTCTAATAAAATGACTGGTTTAGTAAAATGGTTTGACGCTGGTAAAGGTTTTGGTTTCATTTCTCCTACCGATGGCAGCAAAGACGTGTTTGTACATTTCTCTGCCATTCAGGGTAATGATTATAAAACTCTTGATGAAGGCCAGCAGGTCGAATTCACCATTGAAAATGGTGCAAAAGGCCCATCTGCGGCTAACGTTACAGCTCTGTAATGTAAAAAAGTCGTGTGGGTGAACTTGCAATAGCGATGATGGTTTAAGCCGGAGCAGACAAGCGATAATCCGCACGACAAAATCAATCCCGGTCTGGCGCCGGGATTGAGCTATCTCCAGTCAATAGAGCACTGCGGGATGGCCAGTCTTGAATAACAGCAAAACCTATTGGTTCAAGAGTATGTTTTTCTGTTGTGAAAGGGTCGCGCTTAGGCCGCGTAAAGCTGGAGTGTTTGATGAACGCTTACGCCGCACCATGACAGCCGGGAAAGTGACCGGCAAATATTTCAACCCTGGCGTTCACGCCGGGGTTTTTTTATCGTTTTTCTCTGCCTAAAGTTTTTTTCGGTTTTCATGCATCCAAAATCCTCCTCCATTACGTATATAGCAATGTGAGGACAGCTTCCCACATCACCCTTTGAGGATTTGAACATGAAAAAGCTTATTTGCACTGCCATCTGCTCAACTTTGCTGTTCAGTAGCGTCTCTATGGCTAGCATGATGTCCGATGAGGTTATGGTTGGCGGTGCCGCCATGTACCCAAGTAAAAATATTGTCGAAAACGCCATCAACTCAAAAGATCACACTACCTTGGTAGCCGCAGTGAAAGCGGCCGGGCTGGCAGAGACCCTGCAAGGCGCTGGCCCATTTACGGTGTTTGCACCGACTAATGCGGCCTTTGCCAAGTTGCCTGCGGGTACCGTTGATACGCTGCTCAAGCCAGAAAATAAAGCGGCGCTGGCTGGTGTGCTGACCTATCACGTTGTGGCAGGGCGCTATGATATGAAGCAGTTGGAGAAAAAATCAAAGAAGGCCATGGCACAGCCGAACTGAAAACGGTAAATGGCCAGCCTCTGTGGATCATGAATAATGGCGCGCACAATATTCAGCTTAAAGATGCTCATGGCAACATCGCCAACATCAGCACCTATGATGTCTATCAGAAAAATGGCGTGATCAACGTAATTGATACTGTCCTGTTGCCAAAATAAATCCCGTCTATACTAGGTGCAGGCAGGCACACTGAGGCCTGCCGCACTTTGACAGGAAGGGACATGACCAAAGTAATTTCCGAACAGCATGTCGAATTGATGCAGGCCGTTGCACTTGGCGATCGGAACGCTTTCGAACAACTTTATCGGCAGACCTCTCCCCGTTTGTTTGCCGTAGCGCTGCGTATGTTACGCCGTCAGGCCTGGGCTGAAGAGGTATTGCATGAAAGCTTTATCAACGTCTGGAATCGTGCAGCCAGTTATGATCCCCAACTGGCATCCCCGCTGACCTGGCTGACGCACATTGTACGCAATCGCGCTATTGATTGGCTGCGCGGTTCTGGCGGACATGCAGCGGAAACGGAGGAGGAGTGGTTGGATAACTCAGGGGAAATGGCTGAGGAACCCACCTATCAATTGATGCGTACTGAGGAAGCGGGGAAGCTGGCCGAGTGCTTAAACCATCTTAATGCCGAACAGCGCCAAAGCATCGTGCTGGCTTATTATCAGGGCATGTCTCATGGCGAAGTTTCGGCGCATCTCCAGCAACCGCTCGGGACGATAAAGAGCTGGATCCGCAGGGCGCTGGATCACTTGAAAGACTGTGTTGGCCTATGAAAAGCAAAGGTGAGTTTGACTCGGCTCTAGCCGCCGAATATGCCCTGGGTACGTTGCGTGGGCCAGCGCGGTTGAATTTCGAACAACGCATTCGTAAGGAGCCTGCTCTGGCGCAGTTGGTAGGCCGTTGGCAGACGTTGCTGGCACCTTTGGATGGCGCAATACCCCCATTGTTCCGCCGGAACGCGTATGGAAAAAGATCCGCCTCAGTTTGCCGATTCAAGTAACGCAGCGGAGTAAAGGTTGGAATTATCTTGGTTGGGCGTTGGCGGCTGGATTGGCGGTGCTCCTGATCGTGCCGCGCTTTATTACGCAATCGCAGGATTTTGCCCCGGCGGTGGTGCTCAATGCCGGTCAGCAGGGCAGCGGTCAATGGATAGTCAGTATCGACAGCATCAAGCAACATCTGAGGCTGACCCCGCTGAGTCCGCAAGCCTTGGCTGTAGATAATAGCCTGCAACTGTGGGCTATTCCAGCCGGGGAAAAACCCCGTTCTCTGGGCCTTATCGCTGCGGAAAAACCTACTGAGCTGGCATTAAACCAAATGCAGTTGGAGAAGGGGATGACCATAGCGATCAGCCTTGAGCCAGCAGGTGGTTCACCTACAGGACAACCAACCGGGCCGGTGCTCTACAGTGGTCAACTGACTTCATTGTGAGCAGGTAGCCCATCAAAGCCGTATTCCGGAAAATGACATAAATCCGAGGGACATCAGGCCTGCGGTCATAAACACGCTACCCAGGCCCCGCAAGCCGGCGGGGATATTCGAATATTTCATTTTTTCGCGCAGGCCAGCCATAGACGTAATGGCTAATAACCATCCGATCCCACATCCCGTGCCATAGACGAACGATTCAACAAACGCATACTCCCGTTGAACCATGAAAATGGTTGCGCCAAAAATTGCACAGTGGATGGTGAGCAGGGGCAAGAAAGCCCCCAGAGTGTGGTGCAAAGAGGGGAAATACTTATCCAACGCCATTTCAAGTATTTGTACTAAAGCCGCCAGGACACCAATAAAGGTGATGAAATCGAGGAAACTGAGATCCACACCATCGACAATGGCATTCTCTCTGAGCAGGTAGTTGTAGATCAGATTGTTTAACGGGGTGGCGATAGCCAACAACAACGTAACTGTGACACCAAGTTTAAATGCGGTATCTATCTTTTTAGATATGGCCAAAAAGGTGCACATACCCAAGAAAAAATTAAGTGCCATATTTTCAACAAACACGGCCCGAAGGAAGATATGCAGTAAATTTTCCATAGTGTCTCCATAAAAACAAGACACACATTGTGACATATGGTTACAATTATGACTTTGATGTTACTCATTGTTTTTACTGCTATTACGTTAAACATGTCACACGAATGGACAAATAGGCCTTCTGCCTGGATCCTGGAAAGTACCGATATCGCTGCCTAAGTCACTATTTAATGGACACGTAATGGGGAGGGGGAAGCCAGGCCGACCCCATTCATAACAGGTGCTGGCGGCCCGAAAGACTCCCGAGCCACGACCCTCTGACTGTTCCGCTGGCGTAAGGAAACCACCAGTAAATAATATTATGCCAGTGTGACACTGATAGAATTAATTCTTTTATTGCTATGCAGACTATTACTCTGTTTTTCTCTCAACCACTCCCATTGCTTAAGGCAAAACTTTGTGACATTTGTTACCTTTATTTTCCTGCTTCTATCGCGATTAACGCAGTATTTTGCATCCAATACAGGGTAAAGAATATCACCTGGCCTGATAGCAATAGCGGAACGAGTCTGGGCAAGTAAAGTGATTGCAGGATCACCGTTAAGGATCAGAGCGTACTGGTTACTGGATGAATTTAATACCAATACATCAATAACATGCCATTTCATGCAACCTCCCTAAGATAATTAACTGATAAGCTTAGTGCGGTATCTGGAAACATCCAATTTTGAACCGGAGTTTATTGAAGATATTTTTGCTAGCGGTGCCATGTAGAAGAAATCGGACACAATGCAGAGTGTTTTCACTGAAAATTTGCTGTATTGCAGGAAAAAAATTGGTCACGCATCTGATTAAGGGTAAGAACCAGACAGCTGCTTTTCACTTGATGTCGAGGGGGGCTTGATCAGAGTGTTTGGCAAGGTGAATTCGACGCAGGCGGCCTTACCGAGCTTGATGATGACGCCTATCGCACCATTTTGCGCGCCAAAATTGCGGCGAACCACTGGGATGGCATCACGGAAACCCTTGAGTGACTGAGGTTTAATAACGGAGTGACTTAGGTTGGCTTTTTTATAAAATTTTGGTCGGCTTGAGAGGATTTGAACCTCCGACCCCCGACATCTCATGTCGGCGTTTTAATCCGTGATAGCCGGAATCCTTCCCCAAAATAAACGCAATGCATTGATCGATAATGATTTATAGCGCTACTCAATCTCATAAAAAAACAGCCAGAAAACCATGGTTAACTGACTGTTTATCTTGGTTAATTGTGCCTTTCACGCCGTCTGCTTATGGAACAATTCCCGGAAGACGGGATAAATATCATCTGGCTCGCGAATATGCTGCATTGCGAAATTTTCATAGGTTGCTTGCAGGTGCTCATACTCCCGCCACAGCGTTTGGTGCGCACGGCGGGTGATTTCAATGTAACTGTAATAACGAACCACTGGCAGAATATTTTTGGTCAACAGTTCGTGGCATAACGGTGAGTCATCCGCCCAGTTATCACCGTCAGAAGCCTGGGCTGCATAAATGTTCCACTGTGCTGGGTCGTAACGTTCTTCAACCACTTCGCTCATCAGTTTTAAAGCGCTGGAAACAATGGTCCCACCGGTTTCCTGTGAATAGAAGAATTCCTGCTCATCCACCTCTTTAGCCTGGGTGTGATGGCGAATATACACCACATCGACGTTTTTATAGGTTCTGCTGAGGAATAAATACAGCAGGATATAGAAACGCTTGGCCATATCTTTGGTCGCCTGGTCCATGGAACCCGAAACGTCCATCAGGCAGAACATCACTGCCTGGCTGGAAGGCTCGGGACGACGCTCATAGTTTTTGTAGCGTAAATCGAAGGTGTCGATAAAGGGGACACTTTCAATTTTCTTGCGCAGTTCAGCAATCTCTTTACGTAACCGTTCCTCTTCCAAGAGTTGTACCGGTTCGGTGTTTTCCAACTGGCTGAGGCTGTCCTCAAGCTCATGCAATGCTCGCCGCTTGCCGGCGGTCATGGCAGTGCGGCGCGCCAACGAGTTTTGTAACGAACGTACGACACTGATATTGGCCGGCACGCCATTGGCGGTATATCCGGCACGGTGGGTTTTAAATTCGGTAAGCTGTTTGTACTGATTTTTTTCAAGTTAGGCAGCGCCAGATCCTCGAACAGCAAATCGAGATATTCATCTTTAGAAATCTGGAAGACGAATTCGTCCTGACCTTCACCGTCCTGGCTGGCATTGCCTTGGCCGCCACCGCCTCCGCCGCCCCCTTGAGGGCGTTCAACACGGTCATTCTGTACGAAGTGATCGTTACCTGGGTGAACGCGATGGCGTGTTCCCCCACGGCCCTGATGAAACATCGGCTCGTTGATATCGCCAGAAGGGATAGAGACGGACTCCCCACTGTCCACGTCGGTGACCGAACGCTTGTTGATGGCTTCGGCAATCGACTGTTTGATTTGCGACTTGTAGCGGCGCAAGAAGCGCTGGCGATTCACCATGCTCTTGTTTTTACCGTTCAGCCGTCGGTCAATGAAATACGCCATACATCCCCCAAACAACGTTGCCAACTTTCGCTACCTGAGCCTTTCAGGTTGCAGCAGGATCGCTACAACCCGAAAGCCATCAGATATACAGGCTATCTACGACGCCACTCCCGTTACCTTATGAAGATTTTCTCACCCGCAGATACCATTCGCACAGCAGGCGAACCTGTTTACGGGTGTAGCCTTTCTCCATCATACGGTCGACGAAGTCATCGTGTTTTTTCTGCTCATCCGTTGAGGTTTTAGCATTAAAGGAAATGACTGGCAGCAACTCTTCGGTGTTCGAGAACATTTTCTTCTCGATAACCGTACGCAGCTTCTCGTAACTGGTCCAGTTCGGGTTCCGGCCACTGTTATTGGCGCGGGCGCGCAGGACAAAGTTGACGATTTCGTTACGGAAATCTTTCGGATTGCTGATCCCCGCAGGTTTTTCGATTTTCTCCAGTTCAGCGTTCAACGACTCGCGGTCAAACAATTGACCGGTATCTGGGTCACGGTACTCCTGATCCTGGATCCAGAAATCAGCATAGGTCACGTAGCGGTCAAAAATGTTCTGACCGTACTCTGAGTAGGACTCCAGATAAGCGGTCTGGATCTCTTTACCGATAAACTCGGCGTATTTCGGGATCAGATAGCCTTTCAGGTGCTCCAGGTATTTTTCTGCCAGATCCTGCGGGAATTGCTCACGTTCGATCTGTTGTTCCAGTACGTAGAACAGATGTACCGGGTTGGCCGCGACTTCGGCATGATCAAAGTTGAACACTCGGGATAGAATTTTGAAAGCAAATCGCGTCGACAGACCGTTCATGCCTTCATCTACCCCGGCATAGTCACGATATTCCTGATATGACTTGGCCTTCGGATCGGTGTCTTTGAGGCTTTCACCGTCGTAGACACGCATTTTGGAGTAAATGCTGGAGTTTTCCGGTTCTTTCATCCGTGACAACACGGTAAAGCGTGCCAGCGTCTCCAAGGTGCCAGGGGCGCAAGGGGCATGAGTCAGTTCACTGTGATCCAGCAACTTGTCGTAGATTTTGATTTCTTCCGACACCCGCAGGCAGTAAGGCACCTTGACGATATAGACACGATCAAGGAAGGCCTCGTTATTTTTGTTATTACGGAAAGTCACCCATTCCGATTCGTTTGAGTGTGCCAGGATAATACCGCTGAACGGCAAGGCAGAGATGCCCTCAGTCCCGTTATAGTTACCTTCCTGCGTGGCGGTCAGCAGTGGATGCAGCACCTTGATCGGCGCTTTGAACATCTCTACGAACTCCATGATCCCCTGGTTGGCACGGCACAGGGCGCCAGAGTAGCCATAAGCATCCGGATCGTTTTGCGCGTGGTTTTCCAACTTGCGGATATCCACTTTACCGACCAGCGCGGAAATATCCTGATTGTTTTCATCGCCCGGCTCGGTTTTGGCGATGGCAATCTGCTCAAGTATGGAAGGGCGAACCTTCACCACTTTGAATTTGGTGATGTCACCGCCGAACTCATGCAGGCGTTTGGCCGCCCACGGCGACATAATGGTGCCGAGGTACCGCGTCGGGATGTTGTATTCTTTCTCCAGAATATTGGCATCTTCCTGCGGATTGAACAGGCACAGCGGATGGTCATTGACCGGGCTGCGCTCACCGTTGGCGCTCAGAGTATAAATTGGCACTCGCTGCATCAACGCTTTCAGCCGTTCTGCTAACGATGATTTACCACCACCCACCGGGCCCAACAGATAAAGAATTTGTTTCTTCTCTTCAAGGCCCTGAGCGGCGTGTTTCAGGTAAGAGACTATCTGTTCAATAGCTTCTTCCATGCCGTAGAACTCTTCGAATGCCGGATAGCGTGCGATCACGCGGTTGGAGAACAGGCGAGACATACGCGATTCAAGCGCGGTATCCACCATGACCGGTTCACCGATAGCCATGAGTAGACGTTCCGCCGCATTGGCATATGCACTGCGATCTTGCCGGCAAATGGTAAGGAATTCCTGCAGTGTGAACTCTTCGTCCTTGGCAGCTTCGTAGCGCTGGCGATAGTGGTCAAATATGTTCATGGCGATGCCCGTCCTTTCGTTATTAGCACAGGTTAAAAAAGGAGCTGGTGTTTGTATTCTGGCTCCCGAAAGAGAGAAGTTATGACTGAGTGCAGCAACCCGTATGCCAACTTGTTGCGCTTATTATCGCGAGTTGCGCTGTATTGCCACTGGGCTCAGGATAAATTCTTCTTCTGATTTAAGCGTAGTTGCATACTGGAAAATTTCCTGCAAGAGAAAAGGCTTTTTTAAGTCATTTCAATGACTCAGTTATCACTGTGGCAGGTCAGTACCTTATCTGGCGCGGGTTGCGGCAAAAAACGTCATGATTTCGCCATCAATAATTCATATTTCCGTTCTAAGTTATTCGATCTTCATCATTTTCTATTGTAAAGATCCGGCATGAGATCACATTTTCACATAAACTATCCGCATCATTTACCCCTAGTTATTTATGGAAAAAGAACCAGTGAAGATTCCTCAACTCAAAACGCTAGCAATTATCGCTTCCGCAATGGTTTGTGCGCAAAGTGCCCAAGCAGGAAGCTGGTCACTCGGTGCTTCAGCGCTGGTAAGCCCTGATCCTTATCGTGGTTACCAGGATCGCGTATATCCTGTTCCAATCATCAATTATGATGGCGATGATTTCTATTTCCATACGCTGTTGGCTGGTTATAACCTCTGGAAAGATAAGCAAAATCAATTGAGTTTGATCACTTACTACTCGCCGTTGCATTATAAGCCAGGTGACAGCGACGACGATCGCATGAAGCAGTTAGATAAGCGCCGTAGCACCATGATGGCCGGTGTGGCTTTTTCACATAATGCCGAGTGGGGGACAATCCGCACTGCTTTCTCTGGCGATATTCTGGATAACAGTAACGGCCTGGTGGGGGATGTTGCCTATCTCTATAAGTTCCAGGCAGGTTCGTGGAGCTTTGCTCCTGGTATTGGGGTTAACTGGAACAGTGAAAACCAGAATAAATACTACTATGGCATCAGCGGTGATGAATCCCGCCGTAGTACTTTTGACAGCTATAAGCCAGGCGATAGCTGGTCGCCATACTTGGAACTGACCACCAACTACAATATTAATGCCAACTGGAATGCCTTCTTTATGGGCCGCTACAGCCGATTGGCAAGCGAAGTGAAAGACAGCCCAATGGTTGATAAATCTTACACTGGCATGCTGTGGACGGGTGTGACTTACAGTTTCTAATGGCATTACGCACTATTTAGGTGCATACAGCGCATTAAAAAGGGGCGGCAACGCCCCTTTTGCACATCTGTGGTGCATGGCTGATAGACGTGAGAAAGGGAACACCTTCTCCACTGCTGAATCAGTTACTTTTAATGCTGCGGATTTTGACCGCCAGGCGGGCAGGCTGCTCCCCTGCGGCAACCAGTGGCTTTGACACGCGCCCGGTTTCTACACACACCATGGTTTTATAGCCGTCGTTCGGCATATCCGCCATGCTGCAGGAAAGCTCGACACCTGGGTTCCAGGCGATCACGTCGCTCATATGCTGGTGGTTAACTTCGATGGTGCGTTGCAGTACTGGGTCTTTGATCAGGCTGCAGGCTGTCGCTTGGGTATAAACACGGTCGGTCTGCCCGGTAAACTCCAGCTCGCCAACCTGGTGCGCCTCCACGCCTTTTGCGACTTTATCGATAAAGTGCTCACCCAAACCGGCGACTTTAACTTGGCCGATATCCCCAATCTGGAAGTAGGTATGCAAGGCGGCTGTTGCCTGGTAATCACCGTGCGATTCCAGTTCAATCTCACACTCTTCGCCCAGTTTGAAACGGGCAATCAGGGTAAAAGCATGTGGCCACAGTTTGCGGGTCTGCTCGTTATCCTTCAGTGTAAAGGTCAGTATCACGCCGTTTTCATCTTCGTCGTGGGCGGTCAGCAGCCAGGATTGATTGCGGGCAAAACCGTGAGATGGGCTACCAACCGGGCCAAACCAAGGCCAACAAATCGGTACGCCACCACGGATCGCCACACCTTCTTTGAATGGCGTGTTATTACTCAGCCAAATCACAGGGCTATCGCCGCTCGGTTGCCAGGCCAAAAGATGGGCACCTTGCAACGTAATGGCTGCACGGACTTTGGGATGAGATACCACCACAACAGGCAGTTCGTCCAGTTGACGCTGGCTGATAAACGGAGTGATTTGTTCGGTAACGGGTAGGGTGAAGATTTTTTCGTTCATGTTGTTGCCTTCTTTTCGCCGCAAAAACAAAGAGGGCGACAATGAATGTCGCCCTCTTAAATCAACTACGCATCATGCCATTACTTGGAGATGTGTGCGATCAGGTCCAGTACTTTGTTTGAGTAACCTGTTTCGTTGTCGTACCAGGAAACCAGTTTCACAAAAGTGTCGCTCAGAGCAATACCGGCTTTAGCATCGAATACTGAAGTCAGTTTCTCACCGTTGAAATCGGTAGAGACAACTTCGTCTTCGGTGTAGCCCAGCACGCCTTTCAGCTCGCCTTCAGAAGCGGCTTTCAGAGCAGCACAGATTTCTTTGTAAGACGCTGGTTTTGCCAGACGAGCAGTCAGGTCAACTACAGACACGTTCGGAGTAGGAACGCGGAACGCCATGCCGGTCAGTTTACCGTTCAGTTCTGGGATGACTTTACCCACTGCTTTAGCAGCACCGGTAGAAGAAGGGATGATGTTCTGGGATGCGCCGCGGCCGCCGCGCCAGTCTTTGTGAGACGGGCCATCAACGGTTTTCTGAGTTGCGGTAGTCGCGTGTACAGTGGTCATCAGAGCTTCAACGATACCAAACTTGTCGTTGATAACTTTAGCCAGCGGTGCCAGGCAGTTGGTGGTACAAGAAGCGTTGGAAACGATTTCCTGGCCAGCATACGACTTATGGTTAACACCCATAACGAACATTGGGGTGTCATCTTTGGACGGGCCAGTCAGAACAACTTTCTTAGCACCTGCAGCGATGTGTTTACGTGCAGTTTCGTCAGTCAGGAACAGGCCAGTCGCTTCAGCAACGACGTCAACGTTGACTTCGTTCCATTTCAGGTTAGCCGGATCTCTTTCTGAGGTACAACGGATGGTTTTACCGTTAACAACCAGATGGCCGTCTTTAACTTCGACAGTACCGTTGAAACGGCCATGGGTAGAGTCGTACTTCAGCATGTAAGCCATGTAATCAGCGTCTAACAGATCGTTGATTGCAACGATTTCGATGTCAGAACGTTCCTGAGCAGCACGGAAAACAATGCGACCGATACGGCCAAAACCGTTGATACCTACTTTGATAGTCATATATTCCACCAGCTATTTGTTAGTGAATAAAAGGTTAGTTGTAAAATTACAAAAACCTTACCAGGCGTCAAGCGGAATCGTGTCAATTCTTGCGGCAAGTCAAACCAGAGGGCCTGTTTTGCACGTTATTTACACATTCCATTTACGTTTGGCCTCCGATTGATATGGGGGCAAACCGCCAAGTATAAAGTCCGTATGTGCAAGATACGTGATCAAGATCACATATAACCACGAGGTGACCTTTATGCGGTACAGTTTAGGCCAAAAATGCCTGCAGCGTTGTTAATTTTTTGTTATTATTACTCATTGTTTTCGTTGACATTATCCCTATTCCGAGGATCGCACTAATGGCTAAAGAGACAACCTCCAATTCATCGGTCACGGAACTGAATGAAATCCAACGTTATGTGACACAGGAACGTGGCACCGAGGCGCCTTATTCGGGTAAATTGCTGCACAATAAGCGCGAGGGTGTGTACCATTGCTTATGCTGTAATTCACCGCTGTTTTACTCTGACAGCAAGTATGATTCCGGCTGTGGCTGGCCAAGCTTCTATCAACCGGTTTCTGATGAAGCAATCCGTTATCTTGATGATAACTCACATAATATGCATCGTGTCGAGATCCGTTGTGGTCACTGTGATGCACATTTGGGGCATGTGTTCCCCGATGGCCCGCAACCCACCGGAGAACGTTTTTGTGTCAATTCGGCATCGCTGAGTTTCACTGATGATCAGAGCGGTGAGCAAACGGCAGGTTAAGTAGTAAATAGATCAACAAAATCGATTCAGCTAATTATTCATCCGTGAGTGAGGAAACGCTCTGATGGAAGTAAAAGATCTGATTGCGGCCATGACGCCGGAAATCTATCAGCGGCTGGTGCAAGCCGTTGAGCTGGGCAAGTGGCCGGACGGCATCGCCCTGACGCCTGAACAGAAGGAACATAGCCTGCAGGCGGTGATGCTCTGGCAGTCGATGAACAATGTTGACCCACAACATATGAGCATTGGCACTGACGGGCAAATCGTGATGAAAAGCAAGCAGGAGCTAAAGCAACAATTTGTTGCCGAGCCCCTGGTCAAACTGAAGCCGCAATAAAGCCCAGGATAACAGGGCGATGCCGGCATCGCCCTGATGGCGTTATTTTTTCAGTGGGTTGATACCTAGCGTTTCGGCCAACTGATGGGCCAGGCGGTTATTATCGTCGGCACCATACTCCCAGAACATGGCTCCGCCCAATCCTTTGCTCTTGATATATTCCGCCTTGATCGCCACCGAGCGTGGGTTCTCATAGCTAATGGCAAACAGCGGCTTCCCTTCACCGGAATCGATCATCAGGTAGGGCACTTTGGCTTCGTTATCCCAATGGGCGCTAAAACGCCGCTGTGGGTCGTTGAGCATATTGTTAACGATATCGTTGTATTTGACGTAGCTGTCTTTATCCAAATCCACGCCCAGCGATTTGAAGATGTTTTTCTCGCGTTCGGTGAAATAGGGCTGGGTGACAGGGTGTTTGGCGGCATCGGGCAGATCCCAGTCAATGCCTGGCTCGGTTGCACGCTTTGGAACCCGACCATAGAAGCCAATGCCCAGATTAAGCTGGGCAGGTTTCAACCCGGCGGCCAGATAGTTGTCCACGACATAGTCAGCGCTGTATCTGTCGGCAGCGGCCACCGTGGGCCATTTGTTTGAATCATAAAGGTTGGAGTTGAAATACTGGGTGCCATACGCCATGTCGTAGGTCATCAGGTTGATGTAATCCAGATAGGGCGCGATAGCTTTCACATCTACCCATTCCTGCGGGCTTTTGACGTTGGCGCCAACGGCGATGGTCAGCAATTTGTTTTTATCCAGCGCCTGGTGCAGCTCACTGAGCAACAAAGTAAAGTTGGCACGATCGGCAGGTTGGCTTTCTACCAGCCCCCAAGCTCCGTTAACCGGATATTCCCAATCCAGATCGATACCATCCAACCGGTATTTGGCTATCACGTCTTGTACTGAGCGGATAAACACCGCGCGGCTTTCTGGTGTCGCTGCCGCCCCGGAAAAACCGCGGGCTCCCCAACCGCCGACGGAAAGCAAAACTTTCAACGTTGGATTTTGTTGGCGTAACACCGGTAGCAGATTTAAATCTGCCTCCACTTTGGGTGAAAGATAGATTTGGTGAAGGCGGGAAGGATCTGTTAACGCCGGGTTGGTTTCTTCTTTTTCGCCATTGTAAATCAAGCCGAAAGAGTAATTGAGATGGGTGATTTGGGTGACGTCCAGTTTGTTGATATCTCCGCCTGGCCCTGCGGTGACATCACCGCCGCCATTAAAATAACCGACAGAAAGGTAAGGGGCAGCGTGCGCTATGCTTGCACCAGCCATAGAGATTTGCACCGCTACCAGCCAAGGCAGCAGTTTACGGGTTAAAGCCATGTTATCTCCTTTTGGTCAGCAAGGCTGACCTGAACCGCCTGTGGCGGTATCAATAAAGCCGGGCTCAGTTGGCCCCGGATGCGTATAACTGGTTGATGCCAATGCATCAACTGCCATAACAGCAAAAGAGCAGGGAGGGGACAATGCATTAACGCAGAAGAAAGGTGAGATTGTGAGCGGTGTCGAAAATAACCTTAGAGGCTAATTGGGGGGCATTGCCCCCAGAGAATATTAGCGCCGGATAAATTGTGACAGTGTAACTAATTCTGCCCCGGATTGTTGCATCTGTGCCAAAGCCTGCTGGCTGTCTTGTGGCTGCAAGTTGACGCCACGGCACCCATCGATAATCACTTGTGTTTGATAGCCCAGGTGCAAGGCGTCCAATACGCTGAACTTCACGCAGTAATCTGTTGCCAGCCCCATGATGGCCAGGTGGGTAACGCCGTGCTCTTTCAACCAACCATGCAGCGCCGTCTGCGCCCGGTGGCCATTGTCAAAGAACGCACTGTAGCTGTCGATATCCGGGTTTTCGCCTTTGCGGAAAACTGCAGCGATATGTTGCCGCTGTAACTGAGGATGCAGTTCGGCGCCAAAGGTTTCCTGCACACAGTGTATTGGCCACCAAACTTGCTGTAAGCCTTCCAGCTCGCCAAGTGTGCCAACTTCTGCGTTGGAATTAATCGCAAAACTGCGGTGGTTCGCCGGATGCCAGTCCTGGCTGGCTACCACTATCTCGTTACGGGAAAGGCAAGCTTCGATCGCCTGATTGGCGACAGCAATGGTAGCCTCGCCCTCTGCGACCCCCAACGCGCCGCCGGGGCAGAAGTCATTTTGCAAATCAATCAACAACAGGGCAGTTTTCATTTCGGTTCCAAGGTCGGTTAACCCGCGGCGCTCAGTTCACCACGCAGGTCTTGCTGCATCAGGCTACGGATCTCTTCCGGCGTCAGGGGCTGGCTCAACAGGTAATGCAGCTTGGTCAATGCCGCTTCCACTGTCATATCAAAACCGCTGATTACCCCGGCATGAGCCAGGGCATTGCCGGTGGCATAGCCTTCCATATTAACCCTTCCTGAAATGCATTGGGTCAGATTGACGACTACGATGCCACGCTTGGAGGCGTCGCGCAATTCATCCACCAACTCAGCTTTCTGGGGGCGTTACCCACCCCGTAGGAGCGCAGGATCAGAGCCTTTACCGGTTGCAGCAAGAAGTTACGCACTACCGCGCCAGAGATCCCCGGGTAGATGGTAACCACGCCGATGGGCTGTGGGGTGATGTTATGCACTATCAACTCGCCGTTGCAAACCGGCGAGGGGATGCCCGTTTGGCGGCGGATGTGGATCCCGGCTTCCAGCAAAGCAGGCAGGTTGGGCGAGGCAAAGGCATCAAAGCCGTCGGCGTGAGCCTTGGTGGTACGGTTGCCACGGAACAGTCTGTTGTTGAAAAACAGGCTGACTTCATTGACTGGATGGTTGGCCGCCAGATACAGCGCGTTCAACAGGTTGGTCTGGCCATCGGAACGCAGTTCGGCCAGCGGGATCTGTGAGCCTGTCACGATAACCGGCTTATCCAGGTTTTCCAGCATAAAAGAGAGCGCCGAGGCGGTAAACGCCATGGTGTCGGTGCCGTGCAGGATCACAAAACCGTCGTACTGGGCGTAGTGCTGTTTAATGTCGTCGGCGATATGCTGCCAATCTTCAGGCGTCATATCTGAAGAATCAATCAGTGGCGCATATTCATGAATGGTGAAGTCCGGCATCTCTGGCCGATGGAATTCGGGCATAAGCGCCAGTTGGCGCTGCAGATGGCCGGAAACAGGAATATAGCCGTTTTCAGAGCGCTGCATACCGATTGTTCCACCGGTATAGGCGACATAAATAGATTTCTTTTGCATGACGTAAATCTTATGGCTTTCAGATGGGCTGAATTATAGGGGGATGACAGCAGAAAAAAGCCCGGCGGTTGCCGGGCCAGAGATTTAATTTGTTAACGAACCTCTCCACAGGTCAGGCATATGGCATAACGGTGCTGGGGATCATTGAGATTATTGAACAGGCCAGGCTGTTCTTTAACCGCCATGGCGACCGAAGCCAGTGGGGCAGGCAGCATTGATTGAAGAGCGGCTGGCAACATGGCGTGGATAGAAACGCCAAACTGGCTGAAGATCATATCCGCCAGGCTCGGAGTATCGATAAACCAGTTGAGCTGCCAGGTTGGCAGCTTGGCCAACTCAGCCGCTTTCTGCACTGCGTCGTCAAAATCACCCAATTGATCCACCAGGCCGTTTTTCTTGGCATCATTACCCAGCCATACGTGGCCCTGAGCAATCTTATCGACCTGATCAGGCGTCATTTTGCGGGCGGTTGCCACCAGACCGATAAAGTTCTTGTAACCGTTCTCGATGTTCAACTGCATCATCTGTGAGAACTCTGGTGGCAGCGCTTTGGTGATACTGAGATCGGCCAAGGGTGATGTGGCCACGCCATCGGTATGTACGCCGATGCTCTCAAGCGTATTCTCATAAGTGCTGATAACCCCAAAAATACCGATAGAGCCGGTGAGGGTGCTTGGGCTGGCGATGATGTAATCCGCCGGGGTTGAAACCCAATAACCGCCGGATGCGGCCATTCCGCCCATGGACACCACCACGGGTTTGCCCACAGCGCGCACCGCAGCCAATTCAGAGCGGATCACCTCAGATGCGCTTACGCTGCCACCAGGGCTGTTGACACGCAATACCACGGCTTTGATTTTCGGATCCAGCCGTGCCTGGCGCAATTGTGCGGCAGTGGTATCGCCACCGACTGAACCGGGTGTCTGCTGGCCATCCATGATTGCGCCATTGACAAAGATTACGGCGATCTCACCACCCTGATCCGGCGTAGGTTTTGGCTGGTAATCGTAGATGCTGACCGCATTGTAATCATTGCTCCGCTTATCCCAACCAAAGGTTTTCACCAACTGGCTTTCAATCAGGGTACGGGAAGCCAGTTCGTCCACCAGTTTGCTGTTCAAGGCGAACTGCGCCGTATCACCACCGGCAGCTTTTAAACCACCAAGGATAGTCTCGGCACCGGGGAACAACTGCTCAGGAGTAAGCTGGCGGTTGGCAGCAACCGTATTAAGATAGTTTTGCCACAGCCCGCCAACCCAGAGGCTATCCGCTTCACGCGCTGCGGGTGACATATCGTCACGGATCAACGGTTCTACAGCAGATTTGTAAGTCCCTACCCGGAAAATGTTGGTCGTGACCTTCAGTTTCTCCAGCAGTGATTTGTAGTAAAGGTTGTTGGTAGCAAACCCATGCAGGTCTACCGCCCCTTGTGGGGAAAGGTAAATCTTGTTGGCATAGCTCGCCAGATAATATTGTGTCTGGTTATAGCTGTCGCCAATAGCAAAAATCGGTT
Source organism: Serratia sp. L9 (assembly GCF_050632285.1). Lineage (NCBI taxonomy): Bacteria > Pseudomonadati > Pseudomonadota > Gammaproteobacteria > Enterobacterales > Yersiniaceae > Serratia > Serratia sp. L9. Next base: position 3,812,086 of record NZ_CP192591.1, read on the forward strand.
TGCCACTGTCGCGGAATTCGCGCAGAGCCTTGCCGATATAGTGCAGAGAAGGCTGATCGGCACCGGCAAAGTCATTAAGTTGCAATACCATACCGGTGATATTTTTGTCGTCTTTGGCCTTACGAATGGTGTCTACCAGATCAAACAACGAGTTTTCCTGCAGGCGATTGCTGGAAGCCCCCAACAGCTCGCGGCCCCATTGGCGAACGCGGTTGTTCACGGAAGGGGTGTCGACCACCACACCGCTGAGATCAACCAGCAATGCACCGCGAGTGGGTTCCACCGAGGTATTGCTTTGGAATGAAAGATAGATACCAACCCCAACCAGGATCAGCAGGATCAAGAACAGGTTAAGGATCAGTTCCCTGATAAAATTCAGCAGACGCCATGTCCATCTGAAAATGCCAGTAATAATTCGCCACAATGTGCGCATGTGCTCTCCAACAAGAGTCGAGAATGTCCCGCTATCCTAATGAGCAGCCGGGAAAATGTCAGCTTTAAATCGTCTGTCACAGACAGTATTGCAGAGGCTGTAACTCCCTGATGAGCTATGTTAACGTGCTTTAAATGAAAATTGTTATCAGGAGTTAATGATGGATGCACTGGATCTCTTACTCAATCGCCGTTCGGCGTCACGCCTGGCTGCTCCTGCCCCTGTGGGTGAAGCGCGTCAGAACATTATCAACGCCGCCCTGCGTGCGCCCGATCATGGTGCATTGCAGCCATGGCGCTTTGTGATGATTGAGGACCAGGGCCTGGAGCGCTTCAGTGAATTGTTACAAGCTGCTGCCAGGCAGGATGAACTGGATGACGGCGCTATTGAAAAGGCGAAGCAGGCTCCTTTCCGTGCGCCATTGATTATCACTGTGATTGCCTATTGCAGTGAAAACCCGAAGGTCCCGCGTTGGGAACAGGTTGTCTCTGCCGGTTGTGCGGTTCAGGCGATGCAGATGGCGGCGTTGGCACAAGGGTTTAATGGTATTTGGCGTACCGGCGCCTGGACGGAGCATCCGTTGGTTCGTGAAGCCTTCGCCTGCCGTGATCAGGATGAAATTGTTGGATTCCTTTATCTCGGCACACCGCAACTGAAAGCCTCGACCAAGGTTGTGGCCCCAGACAGTACGCCTTTCGTTCGTTACTTCTGATCGTGACGGTGGGAGCACGGCAAAAAGGCATAATATCCCACAGTTTTGTACTGTTTATGAGCAGGTCGCACGCATAATGCCAACCTGCTCTTATCAATCTCCTCGGCAAGCGCTACCCTATCCCCATTATGATATCCTGACGTTTGTTACTTAGAGGAGTGGATTATGACTTCGCCGGCCATTCGATTAACCCAGTACAGCCATGGCGCTGGCTGCGGCTGCAAAATCTCACCAAAAGTTCTCGAAACGATACTGCATAGCGAGCAGGAAAAATTTATTGATCCGCATTTATTGGTGGGTAACGAAACCCGAGATGATGCGGCGGTATATGACATTGGTAATGGCGTTGGCATTATCAGCACCACCGATTTCTTTATGCCTATCGTCGATAACCCGTTTGATTTTGGCCGCATTGCGGCAGCGAATGCCATCAGTGATGTGTATGCGATGGGCGGCAAGCCGATCATGGCGATTGCCATTTTAGGTTGGCCAATCGCCAAACTGCCTGCCGAGGTGGCGCAACAGGTCATTGACGGTGGGCGTTATGCTTGTCAACAGGCCGGTATAGCATTGGCAGGGGGACATTCTATCGATGCTCCAGAACCCATCTTTGGCTTGGCAGTGACCGGGATCGTCAGCACTGAGCGGGTGAAGAAAAACAGTGCGGCGCAGCCAGGCACTAAACTGTTCCTGACCAAACCTCTGGGTATTGGCGTGCTGACCACGGCAGAGAAGAAAAGCAAGCTGCGGCCAGAACACCAAGGGCTGGCAACGCAGGTGATGTGCCAGTTGAACAAACCCGGGGCTGATTTTGCTGAGGTGGCAGGGGTTACCGCAATGACCGATGTGACCGGTTTTGGTTTACTTGGGCATCTGAGTGAGATGTGCCAGGGATCAGATTTGCAAGCGACCCTGTGGTTTGACCAAATACCTAAGCTGCCTGATGTCGAATGTTATATCGCTGAAGGCTGTGTGCCGGGTGGGACCGGGCGTAACTATGAAAGCTATGGCCATCTGATTGGCAGCATGACCGACCTGCAACGCCAACTCTTGTGTGATCCACAAACCTCTGGTGGTCTGCTGCTGGCAGTGTTACCGCAAGCAGAGGATGAAGTGCAGGCGATAGCGGCACGTCACGGCATTACGCTGAATGCTATTGGTGAATTGCAGACTGCGCAGCCAGGTAAAGCGCTGATCGAGGTTGCCTAGTGTTAACGGTGCAGACTCGGATGGACACGGAAGATTATCAACGCCTTTTTCTGCAGGATGTACCGCTGATAGACGTGCGGGCACCACAAGAGTTTCAGCAAGGGGCATTTCCCTTTGCGGTTAACCTGCCGCTAATGAATGACAGCGAACGCCAGGCGGTAGGAACCTGCTACAAACAGCAAGGCCAACAGGCGGCTATTGCGCTGGGGCACAGCCTGGTCAGTGGTAAAGAGCGCCAACGACGCACGGTGGCCTGGATCGAACAGTGTGCCCGGCAATCGGAAGGTTATATCTACTGTTTTCGTGGCGGGCTGCGTTCGCAACTGGTGCAGCAGTGGCTGCGAGAGGCTGGTGTTGACTATCCGCGTGTTGTTGGCGGTTATAAGGCGCTACGTAATTTTTTGCTTGGAACGCTTGAGTCTGCCAGCGAGTTGCCGATGATGGTGATTGGCGGCAATACCGGCTGTGGCAAAACGTTGCTGATTAATGAACTGGTGGCAGGTATCGATCTGGAAGGCGTGGCCCGCCATCGCGGTTCATCATTTGGCCGAACGCTGGTTAAGCAGCATACTCAGATCGATTTTGAGAATCGATTAGCGGTGCAGATGCTGAAAAAACAGCACGGTGGCTGCCGCCATTGGGTGCTGGAAGATGAAAGCCGGATCATTGGCTCCAATAATCTGCCGTTGAGTTTGTTCAGCGGTATGCAGCAAGCGCCCCTGGTGGTCATTGACGATCCCTTTGACGTGCGTCTGGCCCGCTTGCAGGACGAGTATATCGATCAGATGCGTATCGCCTTTGAGCAAGCCTATGGCGAGCAGGAGGGTTGGCAGCATTATGATGAATACCTGCACCATGGCCTGTTTGCCATTCGCCGCCGTTTGGGGTTGGAGAGGTTCCAGCAACTGACGCAGTGGTTGGAACTGGCATTGCAGCAACAACTTGTCAGCGGTAATAGCGATGCCCATCAACAATGGCTGGTGCCGTTGTTGCAACACTATTACGATCCGATGTATCGCTATCAATTAGAGAAAAAACCCAGCGTACTATCTTTCGTGGCAACTATGCTCAAGTAAGAGAATTCCTGATGACGTACAGCCAGAGTAACGGTGAATAATGCGACTGTTTATAGCCGAAAAACCGAGTTTGGCCCGCGCCATTGCTGATGTATTACCCAAGCCGCATCGTCGAGGTGATGGGTTCATTGCCTGTGGCAGCAACGATGTGGTGACCTGGTGCGTTGGGCACCTGCTGGAGCAGGCGCAGCCAGATGCTTACGATAGCCGCTATGCCCGTTGGTCGCTGGCCGATTTGCCCATTATTCCCCAGAAGTGGTTATTGCAACCGCGCCCTTCGGTCAGCAAGCAGTTGAACGCGATAAAAAAGCTGCTGTCGGAAGCCGACGAAGTGATCCATGCGGGTGACCCGGATCGAGAAGGGCAACTGTTAGTTGATGAAGTGCTCGATTACCTGGCACTGACGCCAGAGAAACGGCAGAATGCGCGCCGTTGCCTGATTAACGATCTGAATCCTCAGGCGGTTGAGCGTGCGATAGAACGCCTGCGGGATAACCGGGATTTTGTCCCGCTGTGTGTTTCTGCTCTGGCCCGTGCGCGTGCAGACTGGCTATATGGCATCAACATGACCCGCGCCTATACCCTGTTAGGGCGCAATGCGGGTTATGACGGTGTGCTGTCGGTCGGACGGGTACAAACACCGGTGCTGGGGTTGGTGGTGCGGCGTGACGAAGATATTGAGAATTTTATCCCGAAAGACTTCTTTGAGGTGAAGGCACATATCGTCACCCCCAAAGAGGAACGCTTTGTTGCGCTGTGGCAGCCGAGCGATTCTTGTGAGCCTTATCAGGATGAAGAAGGGCGTTTACTTCACCGGCCACTGGCCGAGCATGTGGTTAAACGTATTGAAGGCCAGCCAGCGCTGGTTACTTCATATAATGATAAACGGGAATCAGATACGGCACCGCTGCCGTTTTCGCTTTCCACGTTACAGATTGAAGCCGCCAAGCGCTTCAACCTCAGCGCTCAGCAGGTGCTGGATGTGTGCCAGCGTCTGTATGAAACCCATAAGCTGATCACTTATCCCCGTTCTGACAGCCGCTATCTTCCCGAGGAGCATTTTGCCGGGCGCCATGCGGTGTTGAACGCCATCAGCGTGCATCAGCCCGATCTGTACCCTCAGCCGGTGATCGACAGCGAACGCCGTAATCGTTGCTGGGACGATAAAAAGGTGGATGCGCACCACGCCATTATTCCTACGGCAAGGGCCGCCAAGGCCAACCTGAGCCAAGATGAACTGAACGTTTATGGTTTGGTGGCCCGGCAATACCTGATGCAGTTCTGCCCGGATGCCATGTTCCGCAAGTGTGTGATCGAACTGGATATTGCTGGTGGCAAGTTTATCGCCAAGGCGCGCTTCCTGGCCGAGGCGGGTTGGCGAACTCTGCTGGGCAGCAAAGAGCGCGATGAGGAAAATGAAGGGGCACCGTTGCCAGTGGTTGCCAAGGGGGATGAACTGCTATGTGAACGCGGCGAGGTTGTTGAACGCCAGACTCAACCGCCAAGGCCTTTTACCGATGCCAGCCTGCTTTCAGCCATGACCGGTATTGCGCGTTTTGTTCAGGATAAAGCGCTAAAGAAAATCCTGCGAGCGACCGATGGTTTAGGGACCGAGGCAACGCGCGCAGGCATTATTGAACTGTTGTTCAAACGTGCGTTTCTCTACAAGAAAGGGCGCTATATTCACTCCAGCGATACCGGACGGGCATTGATTCACTCTTTGCCTGATCTGGCTGCCCGCCCTGATATGACGGCGCAATGGGAAGCAACACTGACGCAAATCAGTGAGAAATCCTGCCGCTATCAGGACTTTATGCAACCGCTGGAAGGCACGTTACAGGAGTTGATTTACCAGGCTAAGCAGAGCCGGGCCAGCATAGCGTTTCGTGGCTTGCCGCCTTCACCGTCGTCCGGGGCGAAAAAGCGTAAGAAAAGTGCCGGTAAGGCACAGGAGAAAAGTGAATGAATCGCAGGTTGACCCTGATCATTGGCAGTCTGGCGCTGCTTTCAACTGCCAGCTTGGCCAATCGCGGCAATGTCGATGTGGTGGTGCCGGTTTCCCCTGAAATATGGGGAACCGAGCGTACCACTACGACACCGCCGCCTTGCAGTCGTTGCTGCATCTATCAGAATCAGAACTATTCAGAAGGCGCAGTGCTGAAAGTGGGGAGTGAGCTATTGCAGTGCGCACGGGATCCTAACGTCACCGGTACCAACCCGTTAATCTGGATCCGTCTTAAACAGTGATGTTGCCTGATAAGAGAATATAACTTTCCAATAGCGGGATATCAGCAGGGGCTAACCGATAGCTTTTGGCCTGTTGCGGTGTAACCCAGGCAAAGGCGCAATGGCAATGTGCCTGCAATTCGCCATTGAAGGTTGCGACCCGCCAGGCGTGCAGGCGGATAATTCTCTCACCTTGTGGCCACTGATTGCTGGCCACAAAACCCCCACATTGGCGATAATGCCCAACTCCTCCAGCAACTCCCGCGCCAGTGCCTGTGGCTGGCTCTCATTCGCCTCGACCTTGCCACCAGGAAACTCCCACAGGCCCGCCTGATCGCTGCTGTTATCACGCTGTGCGAGCAAAATTTTACCGTCTTTTTCGATAATGGCGGCTACGACATCAATGGTTTTCATTGCAGACATTCAATGATGCCCCGGTGTTTACCAGGGCAGGGTGATTACAAGGTGAACTCAGCCCAGACAGGAGCATGATCAGAGGGCTTTTCCATTCCACGGATCAGGTAGTCAATGCCGGTTGCTTTACAGCGGGCAGCCAGTGGTGTGCTGGCCAGCAGCAGGTCAATGCGTAGGCCCCGGTTCTCATCGAAACCACGAGAGCGATAATCAAACCAGGAGAATTCATCATTGCGCTCGGGGTTGGCATGACGGTAGGTATCGACCAGACCCCAGTTCAGAAGGTTACCCATCCATTCACGCTCTTCCGGCAGGAAGGAACATTTGCCAGTGCGCAGCCAGCGTTTACGGTTTTCTTCACCGATGCCGATATCAAGATCGCTTGGGCTAATGTTCAGATCACCCATGACCAATACCGGAGATTGTGCCGAGAGTTGCCGCTGCAGATAATTTTGTAAATCTTGGTAGAAGCGGGTCTTGGCGGGGAATTTGATTGGATGGTCACGGCTTTCTCCCTGCGGGAAATAACCGTTAATCACCGTCAGGGTTCCCTGCGGCGTAGCAAGATCGGCCATGATGATGCGGCGTTGTGCATCTTCTTCGTCAGTAGGGAACCCCCGGCGAACGGCGATAGGTTCTTCTTTGGTCAATAGTGCAACACCATAGTGGCCTTTCTGCCCATGATAAAAGACGTGATAGCCATGTTGGCTGACGTCTTCCAGCGGGAACATATCGTCGTGAACTTTTGTTTCCTGCAGGCCGATTACGTCGGGCTGGTGCTGTTCAATAATTGCGGCCAGTTGATGCGGACGTGCACGCAGTCCATTGATATTAAAAGAGACAAACTTCATGAGCGATGCCGTTTTTACCAGGAAAATGTGTTGAGATAGTAGCAGATTTCAGCCGGAAATGTAACGTAGACCAGCGGCGGTTTGCCGCTGATCGTCAGGGGATTATTTCGCCCAGCGGTCGTAATTTGTTGCTTGATAATCATCGAACTGCTGCATTAACGCCAGCGGTGAATCACTGATATGCAGGGTATCCAGGTAGTCTTGGCGCATGAACCCCTGATTGGCGACCTGTTGCAGGAACTGGGTTAGCGGGCGGTAAAAATCATTGATGTTGAGTAATCCCACCGGCTTGCTGTGGTAACCAATTTGCCCCCAGGTCCAGATCTCGAATAGCTCTTCAAGCGTACCGATCCCGCCAGGCAGGGCGACAAAACCGTCGGCCAGTTCAGCCATACGTGCTTTTCGGGTATGCATGTCAGATACGACTTCCAGTTCGGTCAAGCCGCGATGGGCTGTTTCCGCTTCAACCAGGCGCTGTGGAATAATGCCGACCACTTCACCACCGGCTTCAAGCACGGCATCGGCTACAATGCCCATCAATCCTTTCTTGCCACCACCGTAGACCAGACGGCGTCCCTGTGTGGCAATCGTATGCCCTAATTTACGCGCACTTTCAGCATAAACTGGATCGTTGCCTTCGCTGGCACCACAAAAGACGCAAATGTTGTTACGCATGTTCTTCCCTTACTGCATTAAAAAGAAGCCAGTGGTATAGCGAATTGCCGGGTCCAGTTCAAGGGGGAATTGGATTATTGAATGGAGCATTGATGTGTAGGGTAAGAACTGGGATTTAAATTTAAAATTTTGAGAGGGGAGGTATAGGCTATTCAGGCCGACTGGGCTGCGCGGTTTGGTACTCAATGGAAGTGCAAACGGGCGTTAAACCGGGGAGTGAAGATATCAGGATGGTGGTGGGAGAAGGATTCGAACCTTCGAAGTCTGTGACGGCAGATTTACAGTCTGCTCCCTTTGGCCGCTCGGGAATCCCACCATAGTAGTTATGGCTTACTCATGTTGAACAAGGAATGGGCTAAATTCCTTTGTTGCTTTGCCGAGTTCTACAGTTCGCACCACTGTCCGGTGGTGGAGAAGAACTGCGCAAGTGCTTGTGAGGCTCGAACCTTGTCGAAGGTTCTTTTCCATCACCGCATAGCGCTGGTATCGACATTGCTATTCGATGTGACCTCGTATTCAAGGTCAAATATGGTGGTGGGGGAAGGATTCGAACCTTCGAAGTCTGTGACGGCAGATTTACAGTCTGCTCCCTTTGGCCGCTCGGGAACCCCACCACTGGCCTTGCAAGCTTGCGAAACGTCTGTCTCGGTAAGCGGGGCGCATCATATCAAATGAAGCGCGTGTGTAAAGCATTGAAATGCAGAAAATGAAGCGTTTGCCGATTTTTTATTCTTGGCGGTGCTTCCGTGAACGAAAGACACCGCTTTCTTGAACAGTTACAGGATCACCGTGCGGTTACCATAGACGAACACGCGTTGTGCCAGTACTCGATACAGTGCGCGGCTCAGAACATTTTTTTCAACATCACGTCCAGCGCGCATCATATCTTCTGCCGAATAGGTATGATCGACATGGATAACGTCCTGCATGATGATTGGGCCTTCATCCAGACTGTCGTTGACGTAGTGGGCCGTAGCGCCGATGATCTTCACACCACGTTCGTAAGCCTGGTGGTAAGGGCGGGCACCAATAAATGCCGGCAGGAACGAATGGTGGATGTTGATGACCTGATTGGCATAATGTTGCACAAAAGCAGGGGTGAGAACGCGCATATATTTAGCCAGCACCACATAATCCGGTTGGAACTGATCGATCTGCTCAATCATTTTCTGATCGTGCTGCTCACGCGTCAGGCCTTCGTGGCTGACCAGATGGAACGGAATATCAAAGCGCTCGACCAGGGTTTGCAGGGTAGTATGGTTGCCAATAACGGCGGCAATTTCAACGTCCAGCCCACCGTAAGTGCTTTTCATCAACAAATCACCCAGGCAGTGCGCTTCTTTGGTCACCAAGACGACAATACGGCGGCGTCCGGCGCTGTGCAGTTCGCGCTCGGAGCCCACTGGCAGAGCGCTATCGAGATCGGCCAGCAGCGTAGCATCATTGAAGATCCCTTCCAGTTCGGTGCGCATAAAAAAACGCCCGGTGAGGTGGTCAACAAACTCATTGTTCTGAACAATATTCAGTTCGTGCTTGTAACAAATATTAGTGATTTTGGCGATCAGCCCCTTTGCGTCAGGGCAGATGGTGCGCAGAATTTTTCTTTGTACATTTTGGTGTGGCATAAGCGTGTGGGTCCTGTCTGATACTTGACGTGCAGGCTTATTGCCCGCAGCACTTTTTATATTTTTTGCCTGAACCGCAGGGGCAAATGGCATTTCTGCCCGGTTGAGGTTTGGTTCCGTCGATATAGTACCAGCGTTGTTGAAGGCGAAGAAAGCGCGAACGTTCATGCATTGCGCCGCGTTGGGTATTGTTATCGGTGAAATGAGCGATAAATTCGACGAACCCCACATCCGCGCTATTGCCTGCTGATTCTTCTACCAGGGTCAAGCCAATCCACTCGGTGTTGCCAAAACTCCCGGTGATAGAGCTACGCCACTCTTCCGCCCGGCAGTCGGGGTGCCAGGTGGCGATGAGATAATCGACGTCGTGTTTCACATAGGCGGTATATCTGGAACGCATCAGTTGGCCCGGTGTTGGGGCAGGCTGATTACCTGTTATATAGGGCTCGCAGCAAGCGCGGTATTCCAACCCGCTGCCGCAAGGGCATAACTCGATCAAAATAATGCCTCGAAGTGGTTAGCTCGCACGAAGTAAAGCTGAGCTAAAATGAATTTAACGCATATGTTACCTAACCTCTTTCGTTAGTGGCAATGTACCCTGCGTTCAGGGTTCAAAAATTTACCGTGCAAAGGACAGTCGGATTAATGCGTAAAGTTAAAATTGGGTTGGCATTAGGGGCAGGGGCCGCCAAGGGCTGGGCGCATATCGGCGTGATCAACGCACTGCGCAAGCTAGGTATTGAGGCCGATATTGTGGCGGGTTGCTCGGTGGGTGCGCTGGTGGGGGCTGCTTTTGCCAGCCATCGGCTACCAGTGATGGAACAATGGGTGCGTTCATTCAGCTATTGGGATGTGATCAAGCTGATGGACCTGTCCTGGCAACGAGGTGGGTTATTACGCGGCGAGCGTGTCTTTAATGCGGTCGGACAGTTGCTGAAAGTCGATGACTTTGCCGAATGCGCGCTAAAATTTGGCGCGGTGACCACCAACCTCAGCACCGGTCGTGAATTATGGATGACCAAAGGCGATATCCATCAAGCCATTCGTGCTTCCTGCAGCATGCCGGGTTTGCTGGCACCGGTCTGGCATGAAGGTTATTGGCTGGTGGATGGCGCGCTGGTAAACCCGGTGCCCATTTCGCTGACCAGGGCGATGGGAGCAGATATTGTTATTGCTGTGGATTTACAACATGATGCACACTTGATGCAGCAGGATTTGTTTTCAGTACACAGCGAACAGGATCACCAGCCAGCCAACAGTGCAGATCCCGGCAACTGGCGTGAGCGTTTGCGGGAACGCATCAACAGTATCACGCTGAAGAAAACCAATTTTACACCTACCGCCATGGAAATCATGAGTACCTCAATCCAGATGCTGGAGAATCGAGTGAAAAGAACCCGCATGGCGAGCGATCCGCCGGATGTGCTGATACAGCCCTATTGCCCGCAAATATCGACGCTGGATTTCCACCGCGCCAGCGAAGCCATAGAGGCAGGGCGTCTGGCGGTCGAGAAACAGATAGATATCTTGGCACCACTGATAAAAAATAAATGATTCTAGGTTCTTAGGGTGGAATGATGCTGTTGGGGTGATTTTCGGCAAGCACAAGTGACCATTATGAGCCACTATTACATCATCAAAAGGGAAGAGGCTCGGTCGATGGCATTACCACTGATAAACAAGCGCATCTTAATCGTTGAGGACGAACAGGTTTTTCGTTCTGTGCTTGTTGGTTATCTGGGATCCTTGGGGGCACAAACCAGTGAGGCAACTAATGGCCTGCAGGCATTGAGTGCAGTCGAAGAGGTGAATCCCGACCTGATCTTGTGCGATCTCGCCATGCCGGAAATGGATGGTATCGAGTTCGTCGAACATCTGCGCCTGCAAGGTGTGCAGATCCCCGTACTGGTTATCTCGGCTACCGATAAAATGGCTGATATCGCCAAGGTTTTGCGGTTGGGGGTTCAGGACGTTCTGCTCAAGCCGCTGACCGATCTGAACCGGTTGCGTGAGGCGGTGCTGGCATGTCTTTATCCCAATATGTTTACCTCCCAGGCAATCGAAGAGGCCGAATTGCTCCAGGACTGGAGCGCGTTAAGCCAGAATCCCTCAGAAGCAGCGAGGCTGCTCAAGCAATTACAACCGCCGGTGCAGCAGACCGTTGCCGGTTGCCGTATCAATTATCGTCAACTGACCACTGGTGAGAATCCCGGCTTGGTGTTGGATATTGCGGCCTTATCGGACAAGGATCTGGCGTTTTATTGTTTGGATGTCACCCGGGCGGGAGATAACGGCGTAATGGCGGCGTTGTTATTACGGGCTTTATTCAATGGCTTACTGCAAGATCATTTAGCTAATCAACAGCATCGTTTGCCGCAAATGTCAGCATTGTTAAAACAAGTTAATCAGTTATTACGTCAGGGCAAGCTTGAGGGGCAATTCCCCTTGCTGGTTGGTTACTATCATGCGGAATATAAAAATCTGGTTTTGGTTTCTGCCGGTTTACATGCCAATGTAAATACGGGCGATAATCAAATTCAATTAAGTAATGGCGTTCCTTTGGGCACGCTGGGCACAACCTACATGAATCAGATCAGTCAGCGCTGTGAAGCCTGGCAATGCCAAGTATGGGGCAGTGGTGGCCGGTTACGTCTGATGCTGAGTGCGGAATAAATCCTCTGCCATATCGCCTATTTCCTTCAGAATTTTCGGTTAGGTAATAGTCTTAATTTATTGTTATTTAGACCTGAAGTAATGCTCGGCGGATTTAAGCTGGTATACTTCGGGGTTTTTTTGTATGGCAGATTAAGCTCATAATTTGAGCTCGTTTGAGAGAGGAAATATGTCTGCGTTAAATACCAAGATCAGAAAAGCAGTTATCCCAGTTGCAGGCCTGGGAACGCGGATGTTGCCCGCGACCAAAGCGATCCCCAAAGAAATGTTGCCGTTAGTTGATAAACCGTTGATTCAATATGTGGTGAATGAATGTATCGCTGCTGGGATCAACGAAATCGTTCTGGTTACCCATTCCTCCAAGAATTCTATTGAAAACCATTTTGATACCAGCTTTGAGCTGGAAGCAATGCTGGAAAAACGCGTAAAGCGCCAACTGCTGGATGAGGTTCAATCCATTTGCCCGAAAGAGGTGACGGTAATGCAGGTGCGTCAGGGCGTTGCCAAAGGTCTTGGCCATGCGATCCTGTGTGCTTATCCGTTGGTGGGTGATGAACCTGTCGCGGTAGTGTTGCCAGACGTTATCCTCGATGAATACAGTAGTGATCTGACAAAAGATAACCTGCATGCCATGTTACAGCGGTTCGAGCAGACCGGGATCAGCCAGATTATGGTTGAACCTGTGCCGCACCAAGATGTCGCAAATTATGGTGTCGCAGATTGTGAAGGTTATGAATTGCAGCCAGGTGAAAGTGCCGCAATGGTCAGTGTGGTAGAAAAACCGTTACCAGAAGAAGCTCCGTCGAATCTGGCCATCGTTGGCCGTTATGTGCTGTCAGCCGATATCTGGGCACTGCTTGCCAAGACACCGCCTGGCGCGGGTGATGAAATCCAGCTCACCGATGCTATTGATATGCTGATGCAAAAAGAACCCGTTGAGGCGTACCATCTCAAAGGGGTCAGCCATGATTGTGGCAATAAACTGGGTTATATGCAGGCTTTCGTTGAGTACGGATTGCGCCATGCCAGCCTGGGTAAAGAATTCTCTGTCTGGCTGCAACAATTGGTGGCGGGCAAACAGAAATAGCTTCTTAACTTTTTGATAAATTTGAAAAACTAGGATTTTCCGATGAAAGTAACAGTTTTCGGTATTGGTTATGTTGGCCTGGTGCAGGCTGCCGTTTTGGCCGAGGTTGGTCACGACGTAATGTGTATCGATATCGATGAAAAGAAGGTCGAGAACCTGAAAAAGGGCAATATCCCGATCTTTGAACCAGGCCTGACGCCGTTGGTACAGCAAAACTACGAGGCCGGTCGTTTACGTTTTACCACGGATGCCAAGGCCGGTGTTGCCCATGGCACCATCCAGTTTATCGCCGTAGGCACTCCGCCGGACGAAGATGGTTCTGCAGACCTTAAGTATGTGACGGCAGTAGCACGCACCATTGCTGAACATATGACAGATCGCAAAGTGGTGATCGATAAGTCTACCGTACCGGTTGGTACGGCGGATAAAGTACGGGAAGTCATGAGTGAAACATTGCGCAAGCGTGGCAGTACTCTGGCTTTTGATGTGGTATCAAACCCGGAATTCCTCAAAGAAGGTGCCGCTGTTGCAGACTGCATGCGCCCTGAGCGCATTGTTATAGGCACTGACAATAAAGAGGTCATTGAACCGCTGCGTGAGCTTTACGAGCCGTTTAACCGCAATCATGACCGCATGATCCTGATGGATATCCGCAGTGCTGAATTGACGAAATATGCCGCAAACTGCATGCTGGCCACCAAAATCAGCTTTATGAATGAAATGTCCAACCTGGCGGAAATGCTGGGCGCAGATATTGAGAAAGTGCGTCAGGGTATTGGTTCTGACTCGCGCATTGGTTATCACTTTATTTATCCAGGTTGTGGCTACGGCGGTTCCTGCTTCCCGAAAGATGTGCAGGCACTGATCCGCACGGCAGAGCAAATTGGTTATCAGCCAAAATTATTGCAAGCGGTAGAGCAGGTTAATTCTCAGCAGAAATATAAGCTGACCTATTTTATTCAGCAGCATTTTGGTAATGATGTGAAAGGTAAAACATTTGCCCTGTGGGGGTTGGCGTTTAAACCTAATACTGACGATATGCGCGAGGCCTCCAGCCGTGTTCTGATGGAGACATTGTGGGAATTGGGGGCAAACGTTCAGGCTTATGATCCAGAAGCGATGGCGGAAACCCAGCGCATCTATGGTCACCGTGACGATCTGAGGCTGATGGGCACCAAAGAAGCCGCATTGCAGGGGGCTGATGCACTGATTATCTGTACCGAATGGCAGAGCTTCCGTGCTCCAGATTTTGATGCCATTAAATCGGCACTGAAACAACCGGTGATTTTCGACGGCCGTAATCTGTTTGATCCAGAACGCCTGCAAGCTCGTGGCTTTACTTATTATGGTATTGGCCGCGGTGCATCGATTAAGCCGGTTATTTAAGAGGTGAGCATGAAATTCCTGGTCACAGGTGCGGCAGGGTTTATTGGTTTTCACGTCGCGGAGCGTTTGTTAGCCGCTGGGCATCAGGTTGTCGGTATCGATAACCTGAATGATTATTATGATATCAGCCTGAAACAAGCCCGGCTCGACCTGCTGGTTAATAAGCCAGCATTTCAGTTTTTCAAACTGGATTTGGCCGATCGCACAGGTATTGCAGATCTTTTTGCGGAGCAGCAGTTTGAGCGGGTCATTCATCTGGGGGCTCAGGCTGGAGTACGTTATTCATTAGAGCGCCCACTAGCCTATGCTGATTCCAACCTGATTGGCCATTTGAACATCCTTGAAGGTTGTCGGCATAATAAAGTAGGACATTTGTTATACGCATCTTCCAGTTCAGTATATGGTCTTAACCGTAAGCTTCCCTTTTCGACCAATGACTCGGTCGATCACCCGGTTTCACTGTATGCGGCAACTAAAAAAGCCAATGAGCTGATGTCACACAGCTATTCACATTTATATGGGCTCCCAACTACCGGGCTACGCTTTTTCACGGTATATGGCCCTTGGGGGCGCCCTGACATGGCGTTGTTTAAATTCACCAAGGCGATGTTGGCTGGCGAGAGTATTGATGTATATAACCACGGCGAAATGCATCGTGATTTTACCTACATTGATGATATTGCCGAAGCAGTGGTGCGTTTACAGGATATCGTGCCACAACCCAATGCCAATTGGACGGTGGAGGAGGGATCGCCAGCAACCAGCTCTGCGCCATACCATGTTTATAATATTGGCAACAGCAGCCCAGTGAAGCTGATGGAATATATTCATGCATTGGAACAGGCATTAGGCATCACCGCACGTAAAAATATGCTGCCAATGCAACCGGGTGATGTGATGGATACCAGTGCAGATACCGAAGAACTTTACCAAACTATCGCGTTTAAACCAGAAACCAGCGTAGGTGAAGGGGTCAAACGTTTTGTGCAATGGTATAAGGCATTTTATAACGTTCAGTAAGTGAACGATAAACATGATAAATAAAGGGGCTTTGGCCCCTTTTTGTTTCCTGCAGCATAAGAATTTTCATTAAGCGTCGCTATTAACTACCTGGAAACTGCACCATTTTAAGACGTTACAAAACAAAAAGGCTCCTGTAAGGAGCCTTTCAAAGGTAATCAAAAATGCTATTACAGGAGGAAATCGTCCAGCGATTTACCTTGCTCTTCGATAGCTTTCTTAATCACAGCTGGAGTACGGCCCTGGCCAGTCCAGGTTTTCATTTCGCCGTTTTCATCTTTGTAATGGTATTTAGCTGGGCGTGCAGCACGCTTTGCTTTACCAGCGGCTTTAGTTGCAGCCATAGTTTGCAGCAGTTCGTTTGGATCAATACCGTCCGCGATCAGCATTTCGCGGTATTGCTGCAGTTTACGAGTGCGCTCTTCAATTTCTGCTTGAGCCTGGCTATCTTCTTCGCGACGTTCGTTTACAACAACTTCCAGTTTCTCAAGCATCTCTTCCAGTGTTTCCAGGCTGCATTCTCTTGCCTGTGCACGTAGAGTACGGATGTTGTTCAAAATCTTTAATGCTTCGCTCATTATACTAGTCTCAAATTATATTGGTGGGGGCGTCTGGATAATAATAGAGTGCTCTTTTCTTTTCTGCAATAGCCAAATTGGAAAGAGTCAGTAAATTTACCTTTAAAAAAACCGATATTGAGAACTGTCCGACTAATATCGCCTGTGAATCTAACTATTACGCTACATGCTTTTAAGCTAAATTTTCAACAGGTGTGCTCTATGCGTGGAACTAAAAGTCATTTTGTTAGCTCGTTATAATTATGTTCTATAACAGTGTGACGATGGATTTGTGGTCTTACTCACTACCTGACAAGGGCTAACATTGTAAAAAAGGGGAGATAGGGAAAAGATAACCTCAGGTAAGACCGAGTTGTAAAGGTTTCAATTAACCTCAACAGAATTGTCATCACTACATTTAATAGGGTCAGTAAACGTTAGGAAGGCGCTTGCTGGCACTCTTCACATAACCATTAATGAGTTAGGTTAATCATTAGCAATAATTAATAGTGTTCAAAGAAATCGGTACATCCTGTAAATAGATGTAAAAATGGACAGTGAGCCGGCAAGACGTTTCATTTGAAAGCCGGACTATTTACCCGCTTGCTGATAATGGGTGGATCACGGGCTGAGTCTGCCTATGGGATATGCTAGACTGTCAGCCTGCATCTTTGACTGAATATATCTTATACCACTGGAGTCGCGGCCTTATGGCTCAACTTTATTTTTATTACTCTGCGATGAACGCGGGGAAATCTACGGCGCTATTACAATCTTCATATAACTATCAAGAACGTGGTATGCGAACGCTGGTGTTTACCGCCGAGATCGACCATCGCTTTGGTGTTGGCAAGGTGAGTTCAAGGATTGGGCTCTCGTCGCAGGCACAGCTTTATAATAACCAGACTCAACTGTATGCAATGATTAATCAGGAGCACCAGCAGAAGCCGGTACACTGCGTTCTGGTGGACGAAAGCCAGTTCCTGACCAAAGGGCAGGTCGAAGAGCTTTGTGAGGTGGTAGATCAACTGGATATTCCGGTGCTGTGTTATGGATTGCGCACCGATTTTCTTGGTGAGCTGTTTGTGGGTAGCCACCATCTGTTAGCCTGGGCAGATAAACTGGTTGAACTGAAGACCATTTGCCACTGTGGGCGCAAAGCCAATATGGTTTTGCGGCTGGGGGAGGATGGCAGGGCGATGCATGCGGGGGAGCAGGTCGTTATCGGTGGCAATGAAAGCTACGTATCCGTCTGCCGCAAGCATTACAAGGAAGCGATAAAGACTCAAGAGTAATACCTTCACTGGAGCCCAGCAGTGGGCTTCTGTCGCATTTGCGGTGCCTCTCTTCGGGTAACGTCGGGTGGTCATCTGAAAGGCGCAAAATCCGTTAGGTGCGCTATAAGCGGAACATAAAAAAACCCGTCTTTCGACGGGTTTTTTGTCAGCTCAGAGAACGGTTATTTCTTGGACTTTTTTCCGCTTTGGCTGCAACGGGTGCTGCGACCACGGTCTCTTCTTCGGATTCGCTGAACTCGCGGCCATAGAAGGTATCCAGCAAGATTTGCTTGAGTTCGGCAATCAGTGGATAACGCGGGTTAGCGCCGGTACATTGGTCATCAAATGCGTCTTCAGACAGTTTGTCGACCTTCGCCAGGAAGTCGGCTTCCTGCACACCCGCTTCGCGGATAGAAGTAGGAATGCCCAGTTCTGCCTTGATCTCATCGAGCCATTTCAGCAGTTTTTCGATCTTCTGAGCCGTGCGGTCACCGGCAGCGCTCAGACCCAGATGGTCTGCGATCTCTGCGTAGCGACGACGAGCCTGCGGACGGTCATACTGACTGAATGCGGTCTGCTTGGTTGGGTTGTCGTTAGCGTTATAACGAATAACGTTAGAGATCAACATGGCGTTAGCCAGGCCGTGTGGAATATGGAACTCTGAACCCAGTTTGTGGGCCATTGAGTGGCACACCCCCAGGAAGGCGTTGGCAAACGCGATACCGGCGATAGTGGCAGCGTTGTGTACACGCTCACGAGCAACCGGGTTCTTCGCGCCCTCTCTATAGCTGGTAGGCAAGTATTCTTTCAGCAGTTTCAGGGCTTGTAGCGCCTGGCCGTCTGAATATTCGTTTGCCAGTACGGAAACGTAAGCTTCCAGGGCGTGAGTTACTGCATCCAGGCCGCCAAAGGCGCACAAGGATTTAGGCATGTTCATCACCAGGTTGGCATCAACAATCGCCATATCCGGAGTCAGAGCATAGTCTGCCAGTGGGTATTTCTGGCCGGTAGCGTCATCGGTAACAACCGCAAACGGAGTCACTTCTGAACCGGTACCTGAAGTGGTGGTGACGGCGATCATCTTCGCTTTCACGCCCATTTTCGGGAACTTGTAGATACGCTTACGGATATCCATAAAGCGCAGCGCCAGGTCTTCGAAGTGGGTTTCAGGATGTTCGTACAGCACCCACATGATCTTCGCCGCATCCATGGGTGAACCGCCACCCAGTGCGATAATCACGTCTGGTTTGAAGGAGTTCATCTGCTCGGCACCTTTACGTACGATGCTCAGCGTTGGGTCAGCTTCTACTTCAAAGAACACTTCAGTTTCAATACCGTGCGACTTCAGAACTTTGGTGATCTGGTCGGCATAGCCATTATTGAACAGGTAGCGGTCGGTCACGATAAAGGCGCGTTTTGCCCCGTCGGTAGCCACTTCTTCCAGCGCGATTGGCAGTGAGCCACGGCGGAAGTAGATTGATTTAGGGAGTTTATGCCACAACATGTTTTCTGCTCGCTTCGCTACAGTTTTCTTGTTGATCAAGTGTTTTGGTCCGACGTTTTCAGAGATGGAGTTACCACCCCATGAACCGCAACCCAATGTCAGCGACGGAGCGAGTTTAAAGTTGTAGAGGTCACCGATCCCACCCTGAGAGGCCGGGGTGTTGATCAGGATACGTGCGGTTTTCATTTTGTCGCCGAAATACTCAACACGTTGGGTCTGGTTGTCCTGATCGGTATACAGGCAAGAGGTGTGGCCGATACCGCCCATGGCAACCAGCTTTTCGGCTTTGCTAACGGCATCTTCAAAGTCTTTTGCACGATACATGGCGAGGGTAGGCGACAGTTTTTCATGTGCAAACGGCTCGGTTTCATCAACCAGCTTCACTTCACCGATCAGGATCTTGGTGCTGGCTGGCACTTTGATACCCGCCATTTCAGCGATTTTTGGTGCAGACTGACCAACGATGGCGGCGTTCAGACCACCGTTTTTCAGGATGATGTCCTGAACGGCTTTCAGCTCTTTACCCTGCAGCATATAGCCACCGTGGGAGGCGAAACGTTCGCGAACTGCATCATACACAGAGTCAACCACGATAACGGACTGTTCAGATGCGCAGATTACGCCGCTGTCGAAGGTTTTTGACATCAGAATAGAGGCAACAACACGTTTGATGTCGGCAGTTTCATCGACGACAACCGGGGTGTTACCGGCACCTACACCGATAGCTGGCTTACCAGAACTGTAGGCCGCTTTAACCATGCCTGGGCCACCGGTTGCCAGGATCAGGTTAATGTCCGGGTGATGCATCAACTGGTTCGACAATTCAACCGTTGGCTGATCAATCCAACCTACGATGTCTTTTGGTGCGCCAGCAGCGATAGCCGCCTGCAGAACGATATCAGCAGCTTTGTTGGTGGCGTTCTTCGCACGTGGGTGTGGGGAGAAAATAATCCCGTTACGCGTCTTCAGGCTGATCAGCGCTTTGAAGATGGCAGTAGAAGTAGGGTTGGTGGTAGGGACGATACCGCAAATCAGGCCAATAGGCTCTGCAATAGTGATGGTACCGAAAGTATCGTCTTCAGAGAGGATACCGCAGGTCTTTTCATCTTTATAAGCGTTATAAATGTATTCAGAAGCGAAGTGGTTTTTGATGACCTTATCTTCAATGATACCCATACCTGATTCTTCGACGGCCATTTTGGCCAGCGGAATACGGGCATCGGCAGCGGCCAGGGCAGCGGCGCGGAAGATTTTATCGACTTGCTCTTGCGAGAAGTTGGCATACTCACGCTGGGCTTTTTTGACACGCGCTACTAGCTCGTTCAATTCAGCAAGATTCGTTACAGCCATAATGCTCTCCTGATAAATGTTAAACTCTTTCAGTAAATAAGCCGTTCGAGCAACTAGTATAGACAGAGGGGAAGAAGGCGTCTGTCAATCAACCGTCGCTTCCCAGACTTAACGACTCATACTGCTGATTTACTTAAAGAGCTTTACCAAGCGCGAGATCTGATATCGGAAACAAAGTGGAACAAAAAACAGGACTTACTCGGTCTGGACTGCTTGTTCTACCTTTTGACTACGACTAAGAGCTTACCTATTCCTGAGTAGTTATTTTGTGATTTACATCATAAAAATCGCAAGCTGACACCTTTCAGCAATTATTTGTTGAGAGTAATTATCAACAACTGAGATGTTGCTTCAGCTTTGACACTTAAAACATCAATGCCCATACAAAAACTTAACAATGGAGAATTGTTTTGTAACATTATGTAGGGCTAGAGAAAAATGCTGCTTGGGCGGATGGATTACCATGCGCAATTCTATTACATTAGCGCGCATCGGCAGTGTCTCTTTTGAAAGCTATTAATGCGGAGTTTTTCGTGGGCCAATCTCTGTTGGATTTTTCCGGCTACATCAAGTTCTTTGTTGGACTGTTTGCGCTGGTAAATCCGGTCGGCATTCTGCCGGTATTTATCAGTATGACCAGTTACCAGGCGGAAGTAGGGCGTAACAAAACCAACCTGACGGCAAACCTGTCGGTGGCAATTATTTTATGGACTTCGCTGTTTTTGGGGGAGGCCATCTTGCGCGTGTTTGGTATCTCTATTGACTCGTTCCGTATTGCTGGCGGGATCCTGGTGGTCACCATTGCCATGTCGATGATCAGCGGCAAGTTGGGGGAGGACAAACAGAACAAGCAGGAAAAATCAGAGAGCGCGATCCGCGAAAGTATCGGTGTGGTTCCTTTGGCGTTGCCGTTGATGGCCGGTCCTGGTGCGATCAGTTCCACCATTGTCTGGAGCTCCCGTTATCACAGTTGGCAAAATCTGTTAGGTTTTACAGTGGCCATTGCCCTGTTTGCGTTTTGCTGTTGGCTATTGTTCCGTGCTGCGCCGCTGTTAGTACGCTTGTTGGGGCAAACGGGTATCAACGTCATTACACGTATCATGGGGTTGTTGCTGATGGCTTTAGGGATAGAATTTATTGTTACCGGCATTAAGGCCATATTCCCTGGTCTGCTCTGAACCGGGTATACAGCCGGGAATTAGTTCTGTCCCGGCTTTAAATCTTTTTTAATGATTAAAATCAAATTCGTTTTTCCCTTATATAGTGCAGAGTCTGGCTGCTTTTTACGCTATTGCACCGTTCTGTGGCGCAAATCTCATTTCATCGCTTAATAAATCACCTGTTTGTTATTTCCAACCTTTCACATAGCCGCCATCCTGTGAGTTTTTCTCCTTAGATGTTAAAATTGCTGTTAATTTAGTCACATAATACTGTAGGGCTTGTCTCCGCTTCATACAGGTGATATTAGTGATTAACTACCCCTAGGCAGGTATTTATTCTTTTAATGGTGTTTTTGTTAACCGAATGTTTCTTTTGAGGCGTCATGCCATTGCTATAGGGCCTATGAGAAGATTCTTTTTTGATTTTATAGACAAATCAGATAGTTATTTTCTCAATAAGCAGGTGAAGTACCGTCTTGTTTGACGTGCGGTGAAGCAGTAAAAGAGAAATGCTTAACATTTTTGTAAAATTTATTAGCTATGGATTTTTGCTTCTGCTAATTTCCGAGCAACTTTCTGACGAATAAAACCGATCTTCGGTGCGTAAAGTAGGAATGATTATTGCTGGTATCAGCTTATTTAGAACTGGTGTTAAACATTTCACAATTATTGCTATATCGCCCTATTTGGTGAAAGGAGCTCGAACAATGCAGCAAATAACGAAGTATCAGCCGCTGGCTGGCATCATTGCGGCAGTGTTGGGGGCGGCAGTCAGTAGCAGTAGCCTGGCGGCGCAGATACCTGCCGGGGGGCAACTGGCAGCGCAGCAGAGCATCGTGATCAACAACGGTTCGGAAGTGGCCTCGTTGGATCCGCATAAAGTAGAAGGGGTGCCTGAAAGTAATATTATTCTTAACCTGCTCGAAGGGCTGGTCAGCACCGATGCCAACGGTCACCTTGCACCGGCGGTGGCACAACGCTGGGAAAATAACGGTTTTCAAAGCTGGACCTTTCATTTGCGCCCAGACGCGGTCTGGAGCGATGGTTCGCCGGTAACCGCGCAGGATTTCGTCTACAGCTGGCAGCGTCTGGCAGATCCCAAAACCGGTTCGCCCTATGCCAGCTACCTGCAGTACGCCAAAATTGAGAATATTGACGATATTCTTTCTGGAAAAAACCACCGCAGTCGCTTGGCGTCACCGCCGTAGATGATAAAACGCTGAAGGTGATGCTAAGTGAACCTGTGCCATATTTTGTCAGCATGCTCGCACACACATCAATGAAGCCGGTGAAGCAGTCGGCAGTAGAGCAGTTTGGTGACAAATGGACATTACCGCAAAACTACGTTGGCAACGGGGCCTATCGTTTAAAACAATGGGTAGTCAACGAACATATCGTCCTCGAACGCAGCCCAAGCTACTGGGATAATGAAAAAACGGTGATCGAGCAGGCCACCTTCCTGCCGTTAGCTTCTGAGGTAAGCGATATTAACCGTTATCGCAGCGGTGAAATCGATATCACCAATAGCGCCATTCCACCGAATCTGTACGTGAAGATGAAGAGGGAGATCCCGGAGCAACTGCACGTTAACCCTTATCTGTGCACGTTCTACTATGAAATCAACAACCAGCGGGCGCCGTTTACCGACAAGCGAGTGCGTGCTGCAGTCAAACTGACGCTGGATCGCGACATCATTGCCAACAAGATCATGGGCCAGGGCCAAATCCCGGCCTACGGTTTCACGCCAACCTTTATTGAGGGCGGCTCTTTCAGCCAGCCTGAATGGGCAGGGTGGTCGCAGGAAAAACGCAACCTAACGGCGAAAAAACTCTTGGCCGAAGCCGGTTACAATGCGCAAAAACCGCTTAAATTTACGCTGCTGTACAACACTTCCGATCAGAATAAGCAGCAGGCCATCGCCGCCGCCTCTATGTGGAAGAAAAACCTCGGTGCCGAGGTGACCTTGCAAAACCAGGAGTGGAAAACCTCTTTGCAAAGCCGTCACGAAGGGCAGTTTGATATTGCGCGGGCAACCTGGTGCGGTGATTACAACGAACCAAGTGCATTTCTGAATATGCTGTTTTCCAACAGCAGCAATAATACCTTCTTCTATAAAAATCCGGCGTTTGATGCGTTGATGGCCAGCTCCCTGAAGGCACCCGATGCCGCTGCTCGCGCGGCCATATATCAGCAGGCGGAAGCGATGCTCGATCGGGACTCCGCCATGGTGCCGGTTTATTACCGGGTCAGTACCCGGCTGGTTAAACCTACGGTTGGGGGATTTACCGGTAAAGATCCCTTGATTACATCGATGTGAAAAACCTTTACATCATAAAACAGTAATTAACGGCATTACTGACGCTGACAATGGTTGGTAATACCAGGAAAAGGCAGCGCCGTTTCGTTCAACGGTGTCCAGCCAATGCAACCCCCGTTCAACGGGCAACGCAGATCCCACGATGGCTCTGTGATAATAAAAACTGGAGTTTAACAATGACCAACATCACGAAAAAAACATTGCTGGCGGCAGGCATTATTGCGGCGCTAGGCATTACCACAACCGGAAGTGCATTTGCGGCAGAAGTGCCAGCGGGCGTGCAACTGGCAGAAAAGCAGGAAATCGTTAAGAACAACGGTTCCGAAGTGCAATCTCTTGACCCGCATAAAATTGAGGGCGTACCGGAAAACAACGTTACCCGTGATTTGATAGAAGGCCTGGCGAACAATGACGTGGACGGTTCAATTGTCCCGGGTGTCGCAGAAAGCTGGGATAACAAAGATTTTAAAGTGTGGACTTTCCACCTGCGTAAAAACGCAAAATGGTCGAATGGCCAGCCAGTTACCGCGCAGGATTTCGTCTATAGCTGGCAGCGTGTGGTCGATCCGAAAACCGCCTCTCCTTACGCCAGCTATCTGCAATATGCCCACGTCGAGAACGTGGATGACATCATTGCCGGTAAAAAAGACAAATCAACCCTGGGCGTAAAAGCCATTGATGATCATACCTTCCAGGTGACTCTGACCGAGCCGGTACCTTATCTGGTAGAGATGACGCCACACTACGCCATGAAGCCGGTATATAAAGAAGCAGTAGAAAAGTTTGGTGAGAAATGGACCCTGCCACAAAACTACGTCAGCAATGGTGCCTACAAGCTGAAAGACTGGGTAGTTAACGAACGTATCGTGCTGGAACGTAACCCGGAATATTGGGATAACGCGAAAACCATCATTAATAAAGTCACCTTCCTGCCGATCTCTTCAGAAGTGACAGACGTCAACCGCTATCGCACCGGCGAAATCGACATGACCTATAACAACATGCCGATCGAACTGTTCCAGAAGCTGAAGAAAGAAATTCCGGATCAGGTGCATGTCGACCCTTATCTGTGCACGTATTACTATGAAATCAACAACCAGAAAGCGCCATTTACCGATGCTCGCGTGCGTGAGGCGCTGAAGCTGGGGATGGATCGCGACATTATTACCAATAAAGTGAAGAACCAGGGCGATCTGCCCGCCTATGGTTTCACACCGCCTTACACTGATGGTGCGAAATTGACACCACCTGAGTGGTTTGGATGGACCCAGGATCAACGTAACGCAGCAGCCAAAAAACTGCTGGCCGAAGCCGGTTACGGCCCGGATAAACCTTTGACGTTCTCACTGTTGTATAACACCTCGGATCTTCACAAAAAGCTGGCGATTGCCGCCGCCTCAATCTGGAAGAAAAACCTGGGTGTGGATGTGAAACTGGTGAACCAGGAGTGGAAAACCTTCCTCGATACCCGTCACCAGGGGACTTATGATGTCTCACGTGCGGCATGGTGTGCCGACTATAACGAACCAAGCTCTTTCCTGAATATGATGCTGTCTGACAGTAGCAGTAACACCCCTCACTATAAGAGCCCGGCATTCGACAAGCTGATGTCTGATGCCATCGCTGCCAAAAACAAAGATGAGCGGGCAGGGCTCTATCAGCAAGCCGAAGTTCAGTTGGATAAAGACTCTGCCATCGTTCCGGTTTATTACTATGTAAATGCCCGTCTGGTGAAACCTTATGTTGGCGGTTACACCGGCAAAGACCCACTTGATAACGTGTACGACAAAAACCTGTACATCATCAAACATTGATACGGTAAAGGCTGGCGGCACCGGTCGCCAGCCAATTTTAAGAATATAAGCCGTTATCAGGCTCAAGCACAGGGTTAGGGCAATGCTTAAATTTATATTTCGTCGCTTGTTAGAGGCGATCCCGACACTATTTATTCTCATCACTATTTCGTTCTTTATGATGCGCCTCGCGCCCGGCAGCCCATTTACCGGCGAGCGTGCGTTGCCACCCGAAGTGATGGCCAACATTGAAGCCAAATATCATCTCAACGACCCAATCTGGAAACAGTACGGGCACTATCTGGTACAACTGTCGAAAGGTGATTTTGGCCCTTCGTTCAAATATAAAGATTATTCGGTCAATGACCTGGTAGCGGCTTCTTTCCCCGTCTCTGCCAAATTGGGATTTGCCGCCTTCCTGCTGGCGGTGGTGTTTGGGGTTAGTGCCGGTGTGATCGCCGCACTGAATCAGAACACCAAGTGGGATTATACGGTGATGGGATTCGCCATGACTGGCGTGGTGATCCCCAGTTTTGTGGTCGCGCCCTTGCTGGTACTTATCTTCGCCATCACGTTGAAATGGCTACCCGGTGGCGGTTGGAATGGTGGGGCACTGAAGTTCATGATCCTGCCGATGGTGGCGCTGTCTCTGGCTTATATCGCCAGTATCGCCCGTATCACGCGTGGTTCGATGATTGAGGTTCTGCACTCCAACTTTATTCGTACCGCTCGCGCCAAAGGCTTACCGATGCGCCACATCATCTTCCGCCATGCGCTCAAACCTGCGCTACTGCCGGTGCTGTCTTATATGGGGCCAGCGTTTGTCGGTATTATCACTGGTTCGATGGTGATTGAGACCATTTTTGGTCTGCCCGGTATTGGTCAGTTGTTCGTCAACGGGGCATTGAACCGTGACTATTCGCTGGTGTTGAGCCTGACTATTCTGGTTGGGGGCTTGACCATTTTGTTTAATGCGATCGTTGACGTGTTGTATGCCGTGATCGATCCGAAAATCCGTTACTAAGCTGGAGCACGCAAGATGTTGACGAAAAAAATAGCGAAGCTCTGGAAAACTTCAGCGAGAGGCTGGAAGTTGAAGGGCGCAGCCTATGGCAGGATGCTCGCCGCCGCTTTATGCATAACCGCGCGGCGGTGACCAGCCTGTTCGTGTTGGCGTTGATTACCCTGTTTGTCGTCTGTGCCCCCTGGCTGTCACAATTTGCTTATGATGACACCGATTGGGCCATGATGTCGGCAGCACCGAATCTCGAATCTGCTCACTATTTCGGTACCGATTCTTCGGGCCGCGATTTGTTGGTGCGCGTAGCCATTGGCGGTCGTATTTCCCTGATGGTAGGTGTGGCTGCGGCGTTGGTCGCCGTCGTGGTTGGCACCTTGTACGGTTCACTGTCTGGTTATCTGGGCGGGAAGACCGACTCGGTGATGATGCGTTTACTCGAGATCCTCAACTCCTTCCCGTTTATGTTCTTTGTGATCCTGCTGGTGACCTTCTTCGGGCAAAACATCCTGCTGATCTTTGTGGCGATCGGCATGGTGTCTTGGCTGGATATGGCGCGTATTGTTCGTGGGCAGACGCTGAGCCTTAAACGTAAAGAGTTTATTGAAGCGGCGTTGGTGTGTGGCGTTTCTACCCGCAATATCGTTCTGCGGCATATCGTGCCAAACGTGCTGGGCGTGGTGGTGGTTTATGCCTCGCTGCTGGTGCCGAGTATGATCCTGTTTGAATCCTTCCTCAGCTTCCTGGGGTTGGGAACTCAGGAACCATTGAGCAGTTGGGGGGCATTGTTGAGCGATGGCGCCAACTCGATGGAAGTTTCACCTTGGTTGCTGCTGTTCCCGGCCTGTTTCCTGGTTGTCACTCTGTTTTGTTTCAACTTTATCGGCGATGGTTTGCGTGATGCCCTCGACCCGAAAGATCGTTAAGGAGTGCAATCATGAGCATTATTGAAAGTCCTCAGTTACAAACCAGCATCGGCAACGCAGCGCCGCTGCTGCTGGACGTCAAAGACTTGAGTGTCACCTTTGGTACGCCGGACGGCGATGTCACCGCCGTTAACGATCTCAACTTTGATCTGCGTGCAGGTGAAACCTTGGGTATCGTCGGTGAATCCGGTTCGGGTAAATCGCAGACCGCGTTTGCGTTGATGGGGTTACTGGCCAGTAATGGCCGCATTGGCGGTTCGGCGAAATTCAACGGTCGTGAGATCCTCAACCTGCCAGAAAAACAGCTCAACAAGCTGCGGGCAGAAGAGATTTCGATGATCTTCCAAGACCCGATGACTTCGTTGAACCCCTACATGCGTGTCGGTGAGCAATTGATGGAAGTGCTGATGCAGCACAAAAAAATGAGCAAAAGCGAGGCGTTTGAAGAGTCGGTACGCATGCTCGATGCGGTTAAAATGCCCGAAGCCCGCAAGCGCATGCGTATGTACCCGCATGAATTCTCAGGCGGTATGCGCCAGCGGGTGATGATCGCCATGGCGCTGTTATGCAGGCCAAAATTACTGATTGCCGATGAGCCGACCACCGCGCTGGACGTGACCGTACAGGCACAGATCATGACGCTGCTCAATGAACTGAAACGTGAATTTAATACGGCGATCATCATGATCACCCATGACCTGGGCGTGGTGGCAGGGATCTGCAATAAGGTGCTGGTGATGTACGCTGGCCGGACGATGGAGTATGGCAGCGCACGTGATGTATTTTATCACCCAAGCCATCCTTACTCTATCGGCCTGCTCAATGCGGTACCCCGCCTGGATGCCGAAGGCGAATCCCTGATGACCATACCAGGAAATCCACCGAACCTGCTGCGTTTACCGAAAGGTTGCCCGTTCCAGCCGCGTTGCCCATATGCGATGGAACAGTGTGCTAGCGCTCCGCCATTGGAGCAGTTTGGTGAAGGGCGTCTGCGCGCCTGCTTCAAGCCGGTGGAGGCGTTGGTATGACAGCAACGGATAAAAAAGTGCTGCTCGAAGTAGCAGACCTGAAAGTTCACTTCGCTATTCATGATGAAAAACAGTGGTTCTGGCAAGCACCAAAAACGCTGAAGGCGGTTGATGGTGTCACTTTGCGTCTGTTTGAAGGTGAAACGCTGGGGGTGGTGGGGGAATCGGGTTGTGGTAAGTCCACGTTCGCACGAGCGATTATCGGCCTGGTGAAGGCAACCAGTGGTCGTGTGGCTTGGCTGGGTAACGATCTGCTGGGCATGAACGATGCTGATTGGCGCAAAACGCGCAGTGATATCCAGATGATCTTCCAGGATCCCTTGGCTTCGCTCAATCCTCGCATGACCATTGGTGAGATTATTGCAGAACCGTTACGCACCTATAATCCTAAAATGCCGCGTCAGGAAGTGAAGGATAAGGTTAAGGCGATGATGCTGAAGGTAGGTTTATTGCCGAACCTGATCAACCGTTATCCTCATGAGTTTTCAGGCGGGCAGTGCCAGCGTATCGGTATCGCCCGGGCTTTGATCCTGGAGCCCAAGCTGGTGATTTGTGATGAGCCGGTTTCTGCATTGGATGTGTCTATTCAGGCACAGGTCGTCAATCTGTTACAGCAACTGCAGCGTGAGATGGGGCTTTCGCTGATCTTTATCGCTCACGATCTGGCGGTGGTGAAACATATTTCTGACCGCGTATTGGTGATGTATTTGGGGCATGCCGTGGAGTTGGGCACCTATGACGAGGTGTATCATAACCCGCAGCATCCTTATACCAAGGCGCTGATGTCGGCGGTCCCTATCCCGGATCCGGACAAGGAAAAGAATAAGCAGATCCAGTTGCTGGAAGGTGAGCTGCCATCACCGATCAATCCGCCTTCGGGCTGCGTGTTCCGTACCCGCTGCCCGATCGCCGGGCCAGAATGTGCCAAGACGCGTCCGCTGTTGGAGGGAGCTTCCGCCACGCGGTGTCCTGCCTGAAGGTCGACCCGCTCTAACTGGGTGATTATCAATAAAAAACCTGCCAATCGGCAGGTTTTTTAAGCCGGTAACCGCCTTATTCTTTCCACAGAATGTGGCAAAGTTTGTTCTCTTTCTCGCGGCATATCAATACGCGGGCAAACACGTCGTTTATTGGTTCACCATCGCTGTCTGCCAGCCCGATCACTACTTCGGCAAAGAAGTCTGGATTCAGATCGTAATCCACATGCTCCTGCCAATCTTCCGCCGGATCGTACAGCTCTGCGCCGCCGCGTTCTTCAAACTGCAGATTGAACAGCAGAATGTCCGCCGGATCCAGATTGTCACCAGCCAGCTCCAGGAAAATATCGTAAGCCTGCTCCAGTGTTTCGTCGTCGGTAAGGCGATTATTCAAGTCCATATAAAAACCCTGATAACAAATAATTTGGCGTTATTAAACCATGCTCGTTGCCGCTTTTACAGCAACGGGCTGAAAAAGTAAAAAGACGTTCGACAATACGGTGCCAGAAAGGACGCTTGAGCCATTCTTTAGCGTCCAGCAATTGTGAGCGGGCGATATAGTCATCTTGCACGCAGGCCAGATCGCTGCCGAAACCGTCATCGTCAATCACCAGCGTGATTTCAAAGTTCAACCATAGGCTGCGCATATCCAGGTTGACCGTGCCTACCAAACTGAGTTGGCCGTCAACCAGCACGCTCTTGGTATGCAGCAAACCGCCTTCAAACTGATAGATTTTCACACCCGCTTCCAGCAGCTCCGAGAAGAAGGCACGGCTGGCCCAGCGCACCATCATCGAATCGTTAACGCGCGGTACGATAATGCTCACTTCAACACCGCGTAGCGCTGCCGTGCAGATGGCATGCAGCAGATCGTCACTTGGCACGAAGTAGGGGGTGGTCATGATCAACTGCTCGCGTGCGGAGTAAACCGCCGTCAACAGCGCCTGGTGGATCATCTCCTCGGGGAACCCCGGGCCAGAAGCTATCACCTGGATGGTGTGGCCGCTCTCTTGTTCGAACGGCATGATATTGACATCAGGTGGGGGGCAGAATTCGTTTCCCGGTTTCGATCTCCCAGTCACAGGCATAAACAATGCCCATGGTGGTGGAGACCGGGCCTTCCATGCGCGCCATCAGATCGATCCACTGGCCAACTCCGGCGTCCTGTTTAAAGAAGCGTGGGTCGACCATGTTCATGCTGCCGGTGTAGGCAATGTAATTATCGATCAGCACCACTTTACGGTGCTGGCGTAAATCCATCCGGCGCAGGAAGACACGGAACAGGTTAACCTTGAGAGCTTCAACCACCTCGATACCTGCATTACGCATCATGCCTGGATAAGGGCTGCGGAAAAATTGCAGGCTACCCGCAGAGTCCAGCATCAGGCGGCAATGCACGCCGCGACGCGCTGCCGCCATCAAAGATTCGGCGACCTGATCCACCTGCCCGCCGGGTTGCCAGATATAGAACACCATTTCGATGTTGTGCCTTGCCAGCTCAATATCCCGCACCAGAGCATTCAAGGTCGAGTCGGTGGTGGTCAGCAGTTGCAGTTGGTTGCCTTTGACCCCGTCAATGCCTTGGCGGTGGTGGCAAAGTTGAAACAGTGGGCGGGCCACGTCGCTGTATTCTGTCGCAAAAATGCGCTCACTTTCTTTGAGCTGATTCAGCCAGCGGGCGGTAGAAGGCCACATGGCTTTGGCCCGCTCGGCGCGGCGTTTACCTAAATGCAGCTCTCCGAAAGATAAATAAGCCACGATACCAAATAAGGGAAGAATATAGATAACCAGCAGCCAGGCCATAGCTGAGGGAACAGCACGTCGTTTCATAAGAATACGTAATGTCACCCCGGCGATAAGCAGCCAGTAGCCGAACACAAGGAGCCAACTGATTACGGTATAAAATGTTGTCATAAAGGCGAAAAATCCCATTCGCAAACGATCAATAAAGAGTGTACGCACAGAACAACAAAGGTGAAACCTTTTATCGGTAGTTAAGTTACATAAAAATGATTGACGAAAGGCACTTGCCATAAATGAAAACCATACTTTTTGACCAGAAATGGCGAAAAGCAGTGGTGATTGGCCGCTTGGATCACCGATTGAAAAGGCTATAATGCCCGCGGTTGGCATTGATGGGTAACAAAAAATGAGACGCAGTAGAAACGAAGTGGGTCGCTGGCGGATGTTGCGCCAAAGCCAGCGCCGTAGGCACCGTTGGCTGGAACGTCAGTCATGCAGTAACCGGCATATTATTCGTGTGCGCCGGCGGCTGGACGACCAGCACCGTCGGGCATTACTGTTTGTGGTGGCTTACGAGTGGTAAAGCAAAACAGCCCCAATCGGGGCTGTCAGAGGAATGACAACCACCCCAAACAGGGTTTTCGGGTGGTTGGAAGAACTGCAGTTTTTATTTACCCAGGTAGGCGTTCAGCATCCATACCTGTTTTTCCTGCTCTTTGATGTAATCGCTCATCAGGGAGGAAGTGCCTTCATCACCGGCATCTGCTGCCAGTGTCAGCAATGCCCGCTGCTGCTGTAACAAGATGGCGTAACCGTCTAACAAGCCGCGCAGGGTGCCTTTATCGTCAGTGACGTTAGTATCTTCTTTAATATCTGCAGTTTTCAGGTAGTCACTGAAAGCGTGGCGTGGTTGTGAACCTAACGTCAGAATGCGTTCTGCCAATTCGTCGACCTTGGTCAGCAGATCGTTATAGGTCTCTTCAAACTTCACATGCAATTCAAAGAAATGCGGGCCGGAAATATTCCAGTGGTAACCGCGCACATTCATGTACAGCACCTGGTAGTTAGCCAGCAGTGCGTTCAAGGCTTCAGAGAGTTTTGCCGATTGTTTGGTATCCAGACCGATATGTGTTTTTGCTGCTTTCTTTGCCGTTGCCATAATAATCTTCTCCTGATTATTTATTCCGATTCACTATGAAATGATATCCATACAAACAGATTAGCTGGGCGCATCAGGTAGTTAAAGACGATATAAACCATTAATTTAATCGTTAAA
The DNA here is from genome assembly GCF_050632285.1 of Serratia sp. L9. Taxonomy (NCBI): domain Bacteria; kingdom Pseudomonadati; phylum Pseudomonadota; class Gammaproteobacteria; order Enterobacterales; family Yersiniaceae; genus Serratia; species Serratia sp. L9. Next base: position 3,844,399 of record NZ_CP192591.1, read on the forward strand.
ACCAATAGCGATGGCCCCATTGAGCAAGCAACAAAAGTATATGCGCAATACTTTAACGGTGAAAATAATTTTGCTTTCAGCGGCGCAGAGCCAATTTTAAAACACCGGCGCTCAGGCTGGTTAGTAAAGCTGCGGCGACCAGCACGGCAATAAATGCCTGATCGAAGGCGCTCCGAGCCAGGTGTATCAGCCTTTCCGCGCTGTCTGCTCCCATATTGCCTGCCAACCTTAAAGCTTCATCTATGCTGTCATAGGCCAGTTCTCCGGCGGGTAAATTGGCCGGTAATACCAGACTATGGCTATAAACTGCCGTCATTAATCCCCCCAATAGCGTGATACCCAGCACGCCACCCAGCTCCCAAGAGACGTCTTCAATGGCTGCAACCATGCCCGCTTTCTCTTCGGGGGCATTTAGCATAATTGCCGTAGAGGCGGCGGTGATCGCACCGCCCAGGCCAAAGCCAACCACAAACAGACAGACCAGTTGCATAATGACATTGCCTTGATACAGCAGGGCGATACCGGCAATCCCTAAAGCGGTGAGCACAAAACCGCCTACCAGCATGTAGCGTTCACCGTAACGGGGCAGCAGCGCGCCGGCTAGAGGGCCAGCAAGTGCAGAAGCGACGGGAATTGGCAAAATAAACAGTGCCGCCATCAACGGCGTCATACCCAACACCAACTGCAAACGCTGGCTTAACACCAGTTCGACCCCGACCAGAGCGATCATTGAAACGATCGCCACGGACACACCGCTGGTAAACAGGCGATTGCGGAACAGTGAGAAATCAATCATCGGGTGTTGGATACGGCGTTGGCGGCGGAAAAACAGGGTCAGGAACAGCGCTCCAACAGCCGCAGCAACGGCGAAATCGCTTAAAGAGAAAAGCGGTTTGCTTAATTCTTTCAGTGCATAGATAGACGCCACCAGACCAAGCATGATTTGCAATGAACTGACAAAGTCGCAAGGGCGTTTATTGTCGCCACCACATTGGGGGATAAAGTACCAGGCAAGCGGTAATACCAGCGTCACCACCGGTACGTTGATCAGAAACACGGCACCCCACCAGAAGTAGGACAATAAAACACCGCCAACCACCGGGCCGAGCGCGGCCGCACCGCTTGCAACTGCAGCCCAGATACCAATAGCCAGCGCACGTTCGCGTTCATCGGTAAAGACGTGACGTACGATAGACAGCGTTGCAGGCATCATCATCGCGGCACCAATGGCCAGGAAAGCCCGCGAAGCAATCAACAGTTGCGCGCTGGGGGAAAACGCGGCGCACAGTGAGGCCAGGGCAAAGACAGGCAGCCCGGCAATAAACATCTTCTTGTGGCCAATTCTATCGCTTAACATACCCGCGCCCGGCAATAAGCCAGCTACGACCAGCGGATAGGCGTTAACGATCCACAACTTTTGTGAGGCGTTGGCATCCAGTGCCTGGGTCAGGCGGGGTAACGCGGTATAAAGTACCGTCATATCGGTAATGATTAAAAATAGCGCACTGGAGATCATGGCCAGGATCAACCAGCGGTTTTGGGCGTGCATAAAGAGTATCCTAGTAAACCGACAGCGCGGCTGCGCCATCTTACGGTTATTCACCCGTGTTTTTGATGAATGACGGGTATAATATAAATCCATACGTACGTATTGAAAAGAGGATTTCTCAATGGGCCGTCAACGGAGTATCGATCGTGACAAAGTCCTGGATACCGCCGAGGAGATCGTAGCGACCCAAGGCGCAGCAGGATTGACCATTGATTCGGTGGCTAAAGCCATGGGGATCTCCAAGGGGGAGTTCAATACTGTTTCGGCAGCAAAGATGCCTTGATTGACGCCATGTTTGACCGCTGGGGGAAAGCCTATGAACAGGTTTTTGACAGTATTGCGGGCAGCGACCCGGCACCGTTAACGATTGTCCAGGCGCATATGCAGGCTACCCGTAACTCCGATCAGGCATCGAGTGCCAAAGCTGCCGGATTGATGGCCACTTTGATACAGACGCCAGAACATCTGGACAGCACGCGGGAGTGGTATCGCGGTCGTATCGCCGGGCTGGATCTGGATAGCGAGCAGGACAGAAAGGCGCGTTTGGCATTCTTGGCAACTGAAGGCGCTTTTATGCTGCGGTTCTTTGGTTTTATGGATATCAATCAGCAGGAATGGGAAGACATGTTTGCCGATATACAAAAGTGGGTTCTTACTGATTCTGCTAGCAAAGATTAACCTATTGCAGTGATAGATGGCGGCAATTACGCCTGGCGAGTATGGTTAGTAAACAAAAAATATTCCCTCGAAAAACCCACTATTTTAGCCAGCCACCTCCGTGCTGGCTTTTTTTACCTAGAAAACCTGTTTAAAGGGTTTTACCGTGACTTGGGCATACACACCCGCGCCAACATAAGGGTCTTGTTCTGCCCAGGTCTGTGCTGCCCCCAGCGAAGCAAATTCCGCAATAACGGTTGAACCGGTAAACCCGGCTTGGCCAGGATCGTTACTGTCGATGGCGGGGTTGGGGCCGGCGATCACCAGCCGGCCTTCATCACGCAACGCCTGCAGGCGGGCAAGGTGTGCCGGGCGGGCGGCCAGGCGCTGTTCCAGTGTGCCGGGTACGTCTTGTGCGTAGATCAAATAAAGCATATTTCACCTTTAAAATCATTACCATAGAACGGTAAGGACAAAGTAACGTAAAACGCGTGGCAAGGGAACGGCAATCTGCACAAAATTATTTTATGGTAACGGGGAAAAACCCCCAACAGGGTCTTTTTTATTTTGGGCAGATGGGAAGCAAAGGTTAAATATCCGTGTGGAAAGCACCCGAGAAACGCTAAGTAAAAGTTAATATCGCCATGAGTTTGCGGGTTTTAACGCCTGGTAATGCCGATAAGAGCGATAGTTTGTCTTTCGTTATTGAATATGATTGCTATTTGCATTTAAACTTGGCGGACCAGAGGAAACAGAATCATTATGCCGCAAAAAAAGATGTTCCTTATTCGCCGTTTTTCCGTGCCAATTGTGCTCTCCGTTGGCTTACACAGCGCCCTGGTGGCCGCCTTGCTCTATGCCTCTGTCATGCAAGTGATGGAGCTGCCCAAGCAGGAAGATGCCCCTATCAGCGTCACTATGGTTAATATGGTTGCGTTGGCAGAACCGCCACCGCCAGCAGCGGCAGAACCTGAGCCGCAGGTTGAACCGGAGCCTGAACCTGAACCTGAACCGATCCCGGAGCCTGAGCCGCCCCTGCCGGTCCCAGTGGCGATCCCGAAACCTGAACCAGAAAAACCCAAGCCGAAGCCAAAACCGAAGCCAAAAGTTGAGAAACCGGTCAAACGTGAAGTGAAGAAAACTGAGCCACATGAGCCTTCACCGTTTAAAAGTGAATCTGATGCCAAGCCAGTCGATAAGGCACTCGCCAAACAGGCTCCAACCGCGCCAGTGCCAGGTAATTCCCGTGAGCTGGGGCCGAAAGCGCTGAGTTTGGCGAAACCGATTTATCCGCCTCGCGCATTGGCGTTGCAGATTGAAGGCAAGGTCAAAGTGCAATATGACATCGATAGCGATGGGCGGGTGAGCAACGTGCGTATTCTGTCTGCTGAACCACGCAATATGTTTGAGCGTGAAGTTAAACAGGTGATGCGTAAATGGCGTTATGAGGCAAAAACCGCACAAAATCTGACGAAGACTATCGTCTTCAAAATAGATGGCTCAACAAATGTTAATTGATTGAGTTTATTGCAATAAATAAAAAGGTCGCCTCATACTGGCGACCTTTTTGCTATCTGGCGTTGGCTTATTCTTCCAGGCCAGCATGGAAGTTCAGTTTGCCATCCGGTAAGGCGCGTGGGCCGCCAGCTTCATCTACCGCGACATAGGTAAATACGGCTTCTGTGGCGCGGTAACGTTGGCCGATAGGGGCGGAGGAAACCTTTTTTACCCACACTTCGATGTTTACGGTGATGGAGCTACGGCCAGTACGGATACAGTTGGCATAACAGCAAACCACATCGCCAACGGCTACGGGCTTGAGGAAAGTCATTCCATCTACCCGCACGGTGACTACGCGGCCTTCTGCAATCTCTTTAGCCAGGATCGCGCCCCCAATATCCATTTGTGACATCAGCCAGCCGCCGAAAATATCACCGTTGGCATTGGTATCTGCCGGCATCGCCAGCGTGCGCAGCACCAGCTCACCGCTGGGTAAAGGTCGTTGTTCTGTCATTAAAATCTGCTTTATCAAAAAAGGATCAACTTATGCAGCCTGCAGCCAATGCTACAGGCATGACAAATCGTAACTATTTTTTCTGTTCTTGCGGCATGTGGCGGTAGATATAGATACCGCTCAACAGGGTAAATACCAGCGTAAGCACCGTCAGGCCAAACACTTTGAAATTCACCCAGACGCTCTGCGGTAACCAGAAAGCCACATAGATATTCGCCAAGCCGCAAGCGAGGAAGAAAATGGCCCAGGCGACGTTAAGCGTGCCCCACACTTTATCCGGCAAAGTCAGTTCTTTACCCAACATGCGTTGGATCAGCGGCTTCTTCAGTACCAGTTGGCTAATCAGCAGCGCCAGAGCGAACAGGGTGTAGATCACGGTGACTTTCCATTTGATAAAGAGATCGTTGTGGAAAACCAGAGTCAGCGTACCAAACACTGCCACCATAGCGAAGGTGATCAGCGTCATCTTCTCAACCTTACGGTATTTGAGCCAGGTGAAGATCAGAGTTAAGGCAGTGGCAGCGATCAGGGCGCCGGAGGCGACGTAAATATCGTACAGCTTATAAACAACGAAAAAGACAATCAGTGGGAGAAAATCAAGAAACTGCTTCATAAATCAATCCATCATAAGTTCATCGGCCGACTATACCGGATTCGGCGGGATCTGTGTACCGCAGGAAGGGGCTGATTATCGGCGTTTATCTGCCAGATTTCCGCTGCCAAGGCAGGAATTTGCATAAACTTACGATTGCCAGCGTTGTTAATTGCTTGTGCGGTTATACCCAATGAATTTCGAATTGCAGCTGGTACCCAGCTCACTCATTCCCTGGCGCTCACTTAAGTCAGTGGTTGGGGGAGTGGGAGCAGATAACAACGCTGCAGCTTGAAAGGCGACGGGTATTGTACATCGCATATTAAGCGCCATAATAGCCCGATAATTTACCATGGAAAATAGCTATGCAGTGGAAATCTCTCCAGACCCTGACGCCTGGTTTGACGCATTTATTAGGATATGAACGCAGTTGGCTGAAGCCGGATATCCGTGCCGGATTGTCGGTGGCCGCCGTCGCGTTGCCTGTCGCCATCGCCTATGCCGAGTTGGCCGGTGTCAGCCCGGTGGTGGGGCTTTACTCTTGTATTTTACCCATGATCGCCTATGCCATTTTTGGTTCGTCACGCCAGTTGATTGTCGGGCCGGATGCGGCAACCTGCGCGGTGATCGCTGCGGTCGTAACGCCGCTGGCAGCGGGAAGCATGGAGTTGCATTGGCAGCTCACCATCATGATGACCGCAATGACGGGGGCCTGGTGTCTGTTGGCGAGCCGGTTCCGGCTGGGTGCTTTGGCCGATCTGCTTTCGCGCCCGATACTCAGTGGGCTGCTGAACGGGGTGGCGGTAACGATTATTGTCGATCAGATAGGAAAAGTGCTGGGATTTGGCATGCCACCTGCGCAACTGATCGAACGTATTTATGCTTTGCCCGGTAATTTGCTGCACAGCGATTGGCAGACTATGGGCATTTCATTGTTAACGTTGGTGACATTGGTTGGCGTTAAAAAACTGCGTCCTAACTGGCCAGCTCCGCTGTTTGCCATTGTGTTGGCGACGTTCGTCACCTGGGCTGGCAATTTACAACAGCACGGTATTATTACCGTGGGCGGTTTCAGCGGTAGGTTGCCGGTGGTTCAGTGGCCGGATTTCCAACCGGGTTTACTGCGTGACATGGTGATCCCGGCGTTAAACCTGGCGGTGGTCAGTTTTGTCAGCATGATGCTCACCGCACGCAGTTTTGCGGCAAAAAATGGTTATGAAGTTAATGCAGACGCAGAGTTCCGGGCGTTGGGGCTGGTAAATATTGTCTCTGCGCTATCGCAGGGTTTCGCTATCAGCGGAGCTGACTCACGCACTGCGGTAAACGATGCCAACGGCGGTAAGAGCCAGTTGGTGTCGATTATTGCCGCGGTGATGATCGGCATTGTGTTGCTGTTCCTGACGGCCCCATTGCAATTTATTCCGGTTGCGGGATTAGGTGTTGTTCTGATGTACGCGGCCTGGTCATTGATCGATATCCGCGGTATCTGGATATTGCGTCGGCGCAACAGCCAGGCGTTTCGTCTGGCGGTATTTACCTTCGTCAGCGTGCTGTTGGTAGGGGTGATCAGCGGTATCGGTTTGGCGGTATTACTCGGGTTGATGCAGTTTTTACGCACCGTCTTTCGCCCAACGGAGCAACTGCTGGGCGTCAATGATGAGGGCATGATCCACTCGATGGGGAATAACAACGGGATCAAAGCGGTACAGGGCGTGATGATGTATCGCTTTAATTCCCCCTTGACCTATTTTAACGTGGCTTATTTCAAACGGCGGATCCTTAACCTGGTGGACAGCACGCCGTTCCAGCCGCGCTGGGTGGTGATTGATGCGGTTGCCAGCTTTACTCATGCAGATATCAGCGTACTGGCGGCGATTGACGAACTCAAACGTGATTTGTTACAGCGTAACGTTAAGCTGGTGTTGGCCGGGCGGCGTACCGAGTTGACACGGTGGTTTCGCATCAATCGGGTTGGGCGCGATCAGGATCTGATCCTGGTGCCCGATCTCTATCTGGCACTGAAGCTGATACAAAGTAAGGAACATGCCGAGCCAGTCCCGGCGCAGTAAGCAAAAAGGGCACGCCAAGGCGTGCCCTTTAACTTCTTAGCCAATCATCAGCCGCGCAGTAACATATACAGGCGGAACAGATAAATCAGCAGCAGGGCCGAGACCAGATTGCTCAAGGCGGTCAGCACCACGCTGGCGACGTTAGGTGTCAACACCGACAAATGGCTGACCATAAACAGCACCAGCAGTTTGGCGGCCAGCCATAACATCATGGCAGGCACGATCACCCGTGCGTTGGCAAAGGCCAGCTTGCAACTCAATCTCAGGGAAGCAAATACGCCCTTACGATCGGCAAAATAGATAACCGGTGCCAACGAGAACGAAATCGCCATGATCACGCCGGGTACGATAAACAGCGTCAGGCCAAGCTGGATCAGCAACGTGCAGATAAACAGCAGCAACAGTAAACCCAACAGTTGGGGTGCCGAGCTGCCTATAGCACGCAGCGCGCTGGTTCGCTGGCCTTCAGAAACCAGACGGATCAACGTCAGCGTTCCACCAACCAGCAATACGTTACCCACTAACGCAGAGAAGGTCGCGGCGGCAGACACTTTTAACAGCACCATTTGCTGTTCCGGCGTCATTTGCTGAATGATTTCCTGGATCCCCATACCGGCAGTTGAGGTGAAATCACTTTCTGTCGCACTCAAGATCTTCAATTGCTCAATATCCGGGCTAAAGGCCTGATTAAGCAGCACAGAGATAAATGCGGTCAGCAGTGCCAACAACAGGATGCTGGCAACCTGATTACGGAAAAAGTTAAAACTGTCACGGTACAACGTGTTGGCCGTGATTGGCATGCAGACTCCTTGGCGTCGAGAACAAAGATAAATCAGTGGGCGATTGTACCTTGTTCCGCGCCGCTGTGGCACCCCGTGAGATGCACTGCGCTGATTTCTTCCGCAATTATCGTATCTGGAATCGATAATAGCAGCAAAACAGGCAACGGCGGCAAGCCATAACGTTCACGGGCACGATCGCAAGCTTCATTACGCTGGCCATTCTCACCTGACTGCTCAAATTCCCGGCATGGGCTTGGCCGATTGTGATAGATAGAGCAGGAAACGGCCTGGCCGATTTCGCCCTGTAAGGCCAGGCAATGCGGGGAGCCGCTGTTGGTGCCTTGCATACAGCGCAGGAAAGGGGTCAGGGGTTCAGTAATAGAAACAGGAACGTTACCGCCGCCATCTTCTGCTTCGGCCCAATAGAATGACACTCGAAAATAGCCGCAGCATGCACCGCAGCTGGTACAGGGGTTTTGAATTTCGCTCATCTTGATTGCCACCGACTCCTTACCGGCCACCAACCAAAACCAACATGAATAATGAAATTACTCAGCACTCATTTTTTTAGCAACTGAAATCTAAACATGCATCAATTTTGCAACAAACTGAATTTATTGATTCAGATCAATTCCAGACTTATTAGTCACTTGGGTATCCTTGTTTTTGGTGGGAATTTAAATTTTTACACATAAGATGTGATCTCGATTGGATCATAAATACCTGTTAATAGGTATATTCGTCGAGACTGTAAACCACACAAATGGAATGGATAATGAAAAAGACAACGCTGGTGGTATTGGGAGCTATGATGGCTCCTATGTTGGCAAGTGCGCATCAGGCCGGTGATTTCCTGTTCCGTGCAGGTACTGCAACGGTGCGTCCTAATGCGGGTTCGGATAATGTTCTGGGACAAGGGTCTTTCAACGCAAATAACAACACCCAGTTGGGCCTGACCTTCGGTTATATGGTGACTGACAATATCGGTGTGGAATTATTGGCTGCGACACCGTTCCGCCATAAGGTTTCACTGAACGGTAGTGTAGTTAACGGTGATATTGCGACGGTTCGTCAGCTGCCACCCACACTGATGGCGCAATATTACTTCGGTGACAAGCAGGACAAACTGCGTCCTTACCTGGGTATCGGTGTGAACTACACCACCTTCTTTGATGAGAAGTTCAACGACAACGGTAAGAGTGCGGGTCTGAGCAATCTGGATCTGAAAGATTCCTGGGGCGTGGCTGGTCAGGCCGGTCTGGATTACAACCTGGATGAGCACTGGATGCTGAACATGTCGGTATGGTGGATGAATATCGAAACCAAAGTTCGCTTTGACGCAGGCGATCAGCATCAGAGCATCGATACTCGTCTGGATCCATGGGTATTTATGTTTGGCGCGGGTTATCGCTTCTAAGTCCGTATTAAGGAGGCGCTGTTCAGCGCCTCCCTCTTGCAATTACTTCACGCGCATCGCGTTTTCTACCGATTTAACACCAGCCACGCCGCGAGTCACCTGAACTGCGCGGTTAGCATCTGCGCTGGAGCTGACAAAACCGCTCAACTGCACCTGGCCTTTAAAGGTTTCGACGCTGATTTCGGTGGACTTGATGGTTTTGTCCGCCAGCAGTGCAGACTTCACTTTGGTGGTAATCACCGTATCGTCTATGTAGCCGCCAGTTCCTTCGGATTTCGCCGTTGGAGCGCAGGCGGAAACCGCCATTGCCAGAACAACCGCCATGCACAGTGCCGAAAGGGTTTTAAATAGCTTCATTAATGACTCTCCTTGCTATGTTAATGTTGAAACTAAACACTGATTTTCAATCAGGTAACTGAGTGCACTCACCGAATAACAGGATACTTAATCAACCCCTATGATTGTGGGACAGGTTTTCGGTTTGTTCAAACTGTTTGCGCAACTTTCTGTAACAACATTGAAGGTAAACAAGATGTTATCACCGGAGATATCAAGATATTTCCGGTGATAGGCAACGGAGGGGCTAAACGCGGGTTGCGGCTTTCATTTGACGAACAAACGTACCCAGCTTGGCCAGCATTTCTGTCGGTTGAGCCAGATTATGCTCGATGATTTTGACAATGGCCGAACCGGAAATTGCCCCGGCAGCGCCAGCCTGCAAGCTATCCTTGACCTGCGAAGGCTCAGAAATGCCGAAACCTTGCAACGGCGGAGCCGCGTGATATTCACGCAGTTTTTCCACCAGATGATGCAGCGGCAACTGCGCACGGCTTTCGGTACCCGTCACCCCGGCGCGTGACAGCAGGTAGGTATAACCACGGCCATGAGAAGAGATTTCGCGCAGTAAATCATCGTCGGCATTCGGCGGGCAAATATAGATCGGCGCGATGCCGTGGCGAATTGCCGCCGCACGGAAAGGTGCAGACTCTTCGAACGGGACATCGGCGATCAATACCGAATCAACCCCGACCTCCGCACAGCGCTGATAAAAGGCATCAATGCCGCGATGGAACACCAGGTTGGCATACATCAGCAGGCCAATTGGGATGGTAGGGTGTTTTTGGCGGATTGCCGCCAGCATTTCGAAACAGTGTGTCGGTGTAACGCCAGAGGCGAAGGCACGTAATGTGGCGCTTTGAATGGTTGGGCCATCGGCCAGAGGATCGGAGAAGGGGATCCCCAATTCCAACGCATCTGCCCCGTTTTCCACCAGGGTATCGACTATCTGTAACGACAGTGCCGGGTTCGGATCGCCCAGGGTAATAAATGGGACGAATGCACCTTCTTTATTATTTTCCAACCGTTTGAACAGTTGCTGATAACGTTCCATCAAATTTCTCCCCGAGCTTTCAGAATGTCGTGAACGGTAAATATGTCTTTGTCACCGCGCCCGGACAGGTTAACCACCAGAATCTGTTCTTTCTGCGGTGTCTCACGGATCATTTTCAACGCATGCGCCAAGGCATGGGAAGATTCGAGCGCCGGGATAATCCCTTCGTGGCGGGAAAGCGCTTTGAAAGCCTCAAGGGCTTCATCATCGGTAATGGACACATATTCTGCCCGGCCGATGCTGTTCAGATAGGCATGCTGCGGGCCGACGGAAGGGAAGTCCAAACCGGCAGAAATCGAATAGGACTCTTCAATTTGCCCCTCAGAGGTTTGCATCATCGGTGATTTCATACCGAAGTAAATGCCAACGTGGCCGTGCTTCAACGGGGCGCCATGCTGGCCGGTTTCAATGCCCAGGCCAGCAGGTTCAACCCCAATCAGGCCCACGCTGGTATCATCGATAAAGTCGGCAAACATGCCGATAGCATTGGAACCGCCACCCACGCAGGCAAGAACGGCGTCCGGCAGGCGGCCTTCACGCTCTAGCATCTGGGCTTTGGTTTCTTCACCGATCATGCGTTGGAATTCACGCACAATCGTTGGGAATGGATGCGGGCCCGCCGCAGTACCCAGCATGTAGTGGGCTGTTTCATAGGAGCCGGACCAGTCGCGCAGGGCCTCATTACAAGCGTCTTTCAACGTGGAGGAACCGCTGTGCACCGAGATCACTTCTGCTCCCATCAGGCGCATGCGGAACACGTTGGGCGACTGGCGCTCAATGTCTTTGGCCCCCATGTAGATACGGCATTTCAGGCCAAGCAACGCGCAGGCCAGCGCAGAAGCCACACCATGTTGACCAGCACCGGTTTCCGCAATGATCTCGGTTTTGCCCATGCGCTTGGCAAGCAGGGCCTGGCCCAAGACCTGGTTGGTTTTATGTGCGCCCCCGTGCAGTAAGTCTTCACGCTTCAGATAGAGCCTGGTTTTGGTTCCGGCGGTCAGATTTTTACACAGGGTCAGCGCCGTTGGGCGCCCCGCATAGTTTTTCAGCAGATCGATAAATTCTGCCTGGAGCTGCGGATCGCGCTGTGCGCTAACGAAAGCTTCTTCCAGTTGTTTCAGGGCTGGCATCAAAATTTGGGGCACATACTGACCACCAAATTCGCCGAAGTAAGGGTTAAGCAGCGTCATTATTTTTCCCGTTATTATCCGTTAAATTGTGTTCGCAATCAGTAGGCGCGCAGAGTCTGGAAGACCGCATCCAAACGAGCGGCATCTTTGATGCCGGGTTGGCTCTCAACGCCGGAGTTAAAATCAAGGCCTGCGCAACCGAGCTGGGCGGCATCCACGCAGTTATCTGCACTCAAACCACCGGCCAGCATTACGTTGTCCAGCGTTTGGCCTTGCAGTACCGACCAGTCGAAACGCTCACCGGTACCGCCTGCACCGTTGTCCAGCAGATAGCGCTCCACATGCTGCAGATCGCGGGCTGGCAGATGATCTTTTACGCTCAATGCTTTCCAGATCTGGCAGCCGGTTGGCAGCTTGGCTCGCAATGCGCTGATGTAGGCCTGATCTTCTGCACCGTGCAGTTGCACCGCGAACAGGCCAAGGCTTTCGGCGGTTTGCACGACCGTATCCAGGGCGGCATCGCAGAACACACCAACGTATTTCAGCGGAGCACCGGCGGTGACTTCCCTTGCACGGGCAATATCTAGGCAGCGGGGGGAACGGCCCACAAAAATCAGCCCGCCGTAGTTGGCACCGGCCTGATAAGCGGCAGCGGCATCCTGTGGCCGGGTGAGGCCACAGACTTTGTTATCACCGAGGATCACCCGGCGTACGGCACTGCGTAAATGGGGCTCGGACATCAATGCACTGCCGATCAGGAAGCCGTTGGCATAGCGGCTTAGTTCGCGGATCTGGCGGTAGTTGTTGATCCCGGATTCGCTGATCACCGTAACGCCGTGCGGCACACGCGGAGCCAAAGTGCGGGTGCGATCCAGATCGATGGAGAGATCGCGCAGATCGCGGTTGTTGATACCAATTACCCGAGCTTCAAGTTGGATCGCGCGTTGCAATTCCTCTTCGCTTATCACTTCGGTCAACACGCCCATATTCAGGCTGTGTGCCACCGCGGCCAGTTGGCGGTATTGCTCATCATTGAGAACCGACAGCATCAGAAGAATGGCGTCAGCCTGGTAATAGCGTGCCAGGTAGACTTGGTAAGGGTCGATCATAAAATCTTTGCATAGCACCGGCTGGGTGACGGTTTGGCTCACCAGCGGCAGAAAATCATAGCTGCCCTGGAAGTATTTCTCATCGGTCAGTACCGAGATTGCCGAAGCGAAATCCCGGTATACCGAGGCGATTTCAACCGGATCAAAATTCTCGCGGATCAGCCCCTTGGAAGGGGACGCTTTCTTGCATTCAAGAATAAATGCCGTTCTGGCCCCTTGCAGGGCATGATAAAAGCCACGGGTACTTGGCTCGATTTCATTTTGAAAGCTGGCCAGTGGCTGTTGTTGGCTGCGTGCCGTGACCCATTGTGCCTTGTCACGAACAATCTTGTTGAGCACGGTTTCCTGCATTACTTATCCTCTTGCTGCTAAAGCAGTGACCAGCTGGTGCGCTTGCCCACTGTGGATCATATCCAATGCCTGCTGCGCGTTATGGCGCAGGTTTTCCTGTCCGAATAATTTCAGCAATAGCGCCACGTTAGCGGCGACGGCTGCGGCGTGAGCACGCTTTCCTTTACCTTGTAACAAGCTTGCCAGAATGTCACGATTTTCTTCCGGCGCCCCGCCCAGCAACGCTTCCAGCGGGTGGCTTTCCAGGCCAAAGGATTTTGGCGTTAACTGATAACTTTCAATTTCACCGTCATTCAGTTCGGCTACCTCAGTGGTGGTGTGGATTGCCACTTCATCCATGCCGCCGCCATGGACCACCGCGGCGCGTTTATAACCCAGCGCACGCAGGGTCTGGGCGATTGGCAGCACCAGTTCTGGGCTATATACGCCGATCAGCGCCAGCGGTGGGCGCGCCGGATTAATCAGTGGGCCGAGCACGTTGAATACCGTGCGGGTCTTCAACTGCTGGCGTACCGGCATCGCATGACGAAAACCGGTGTGGTACTGCGGTGCAAACAGGAAGCACACACCGAGTTCGTCCAACGCCTGGCGGGATTTTTCCGCTGGCAGTTCCAGGTTGATACCAAAGGCCGCCAGCAGGTCAGAAGAGCCAGAACGACTGGAAACGCTGCGATTACCGTGTTTGGCGATTTTTGCGCCACAGGCAGCGGCGACAAACGCGCTGGCGGTGGAGATATTAATGCTGTTGGTGCCATCTCCCCCGGTGCCGACAATGTCAGCAAAGGCATAATCTGGATGAGGGAACGGCAAGGCATCGGCCAGCAACGCCTGGGCAGCCCCGGCGATCTCTTCCGGGCGCTCACCACGGATTTTCATGCTAATCAGAGCCGCTGCCAATTGGCTGTGCTCCAGTTCACCGCGCATGATTGCGCTGAACAGTTGCTGGCTTTCCTGCTGATCCATCGACTCTGAGCGATACAGCTTGTCAAGAATAGGTTGCATAGTCATTTACCTTAATTATTTCGCCAGTGCCCAGGCCAGAGTCTGCTCAAGCAGACGTGCGCCCTGGGTAGTCAGAATCGATTCTGGGTGGAACTGAAAACCGCATACACGTTGTTCATCGTTGCGAACTGCCATCACCATGTCGCCGAAGCGCGCATTAACGGTCAGTTCCGCAGGGATATTGCTGCCCACCAATGAATGATAACGGGCTACCGGAAGCGGGTTGGCCATCCCGGCAAACATTCCTTCACCATCGTGGGTGATGGCTGAAGCCTTACCATGCAGGATCTCACCCGCCTGACCAACATGGCCCCCATAGGCCTCCACAATCGCCTGGTGGCCAAGACAGATACCAATAATGGGCATTTGGCCGCGCAGGCGTTGCAACAGCTCAGGCATGCAACCGGCGTCGGCCGGGGTACCAGGGCCCGGTGACAGCATCAGAACGGGTTGTTCCATCTGTTGCAGGCGTTCAATGATGATATCGGTGGCAATCTGGTTACGATAAATCACCACCTGGTGGCCGCTGGCCCGCAGTTGATCTACCAGGTTGTAAGTAAAGGAATCGACGTTATCGAGCAGTAAGATATCGGCCATCAGAACACCTCCTTGGCCTGATGCGCGCTGGCAATGGCACGCAGCACGGCTCGTGCCTTATTACGGGTTTCATCGGCTTCGGCCTGGGGAACGGAGTCCAGTACCACGCCAGCGCCGGCCTGCACGGTGGCAATACCGTCTTCAACGTAAGCAGAGCGGATGACAATACAGGTATCGAGATCGCCATGAGCGGTGAAATAACCAACCGCACCACCGTAGCTCCCGCGGCGGGTACCTTCGGAGGACGCAATCAGCTGCATGGCGCGGACTTTTGGCGCGCCGCTCAGGGTGCCCATATTCATGCAGGCCTGATAGGCATGCAGCACATCAAGATCGGCGCGCAGCTTGCCGACAACGCGAGAGACCAGGTGCATCACGAACGAGTAGCGGTCAACTTTGGTCAGGTCGGCAACATAGCGGCTGCCAGCTTCACAGATACGGGCCAGATCGTTACGGGCCAGATCGACCAGCATCAGGTGCTCGGCCAGTTCTTTATGATCGGTGCGCATTTCCAGCTCAATGCGGCTGTCGAGATCCAGATCCAGCGAGCCATCGGCCCGGCGGCCACGCGGGCGGGTCCCGGCGATCGGGTAGATTTCAATCTGGCGGCTGGCGGCATCATATTTCAGTGCGCTTTCCGGCGAGGCGCCGAACAGAGTGAACTCGTTATCCTGCATCAGGAACATATAAGGGCTGGGATTGTTTTCTTTCAGCGTCTGGTAGGCTGCCAGCGGGTTAGGGCAAGGCAGCGAGAAACGGCGTGAAGGAACTACCTGGAAAATTTCGCCCTGGCGAATAGCCTGCTGCAGTTTGCTGACTACCGTGCCGTACTCTTCATCACTCTGGTTACAGCTCAGTTGCATGTCTTCCAGTTTTTGATGAGGAATGGCAACCGGGGCCTGTTGCAGTTGAACCTGAAGCTGCTCCAGCCGCTGTTGCAAACGCAGGGTTTCAGCACGTTCACCGGTGAAGACGCTGGCCTGCAAGCGCGCCACTTTGCGTTGATGGTCCAACACCAGCAGCGTTTCTGCCAGGTAGAAGCAGAAGTCTGGGCAACGCTGGTCCTGGCGTAATTCAGGCAAATCCTCAAATCCGGCAACCAGGTCATAGGCAAACAGGCCGCCCAGTAACATGGCCTCACGTTCATCGGCGGGGGCATCTACCAGTGTCAGCATAGTCCGCAGTGCATCAAATACTGACAATGAACGCAGGCGGGCATCTTCGTCTTGCACTGCATCAATGGTTGGGAAGGTCAATTCGCGGCCATTTGGGCTGGCCTGAATCTGAACCTCGCCAGGTAGCGCAATATCGAGCAATGGCAGCAGGGCAGAACCATTGGCCGTCAGCGCCTGGATACTGACGTTACGGCCCAGTGCAGTAATACGCAGTGCACTATCAACAATCAGCAGGCTTTTCAGGTTTTGCTTGCTGTTGATTTCCGCCGAGTCCAACAACAGGGTGGCCGGGCGCGCACCGCACAACTGATGAAAAATCGCCGTTGGGTCGCTGCGGTAACCGGCCTGTGCCGTGAGTAGTTTAAGCTGTGGTTTGTTGTTCATCATCGGTGGTTCCAGTCAAATATTGTCCAAAAAAAGCCCGCTGTTATGAGCGGGCCTTGGGAATCTGCAGTGTCGGATGACAGGTATGCGTGATTACTCGACCCGGGAAAGGGAAGTACGCCACCAACGAAGAAGAGAAGTTTGCTTAATCATCTTATGCTCTCTGTTTATCATCCAAACACGGTCACTGCCGTGAACTTGTGTACTAGTTAACTGGTTCGCGAGTTTAAAGTCAACCCTCTTTTTGCACAATGTGTTAGCGGTTGTTATGAAAATCTTTCATCTAGCGAAATGCGCCAGCGGTAGAATAGATTTCCGTCTGGCCAGTTATAACGGTTATGATAGAAAGCCAAGCCAATGCAGGATATCTCCTTTGACAGACAGCAGCTCGCCATCCTCCGCTTTTACCCTGTACGATCTCCACAGCCATACCACCGCTTCCGACGGCTATTTAACGCCGACACAACTGGTGCAGCGAGCCGTCGAGATGCGTGTTGGCGTGCTGGCTATCACCGATCATGACACCATCGACGGTTTGGCGGAGGCCGCCAGTGCGATCGCCAGCATGGCGTTACCGCTGCAATTGGTTAATGGCGTGGAGATTTCCACATTATGGGAAAACCACGAAATCCACATTGTTGGGTTGGGGCTTGATATTGCGCATCCCGCACTGCGGCAATTGCTGGCAGAACAGAGCGCACGGCGTAATTTACGCGCACAGGAAATAGGTATCCGGTTGGCGAAAGCGCGCATTCCTGATGCCTACGCAGGGGCACAACTGCTGGCGGGTGGCGGGTCAGTAACCCGGGGGCATTTTGCCCGCTACCTGGTGCAGACCGGCGTGGCGGATAATCTGGCACAGGTATTCAAGAAATATCTTGCTAAAGGGAAAACCGGCTACGTTCCCCCGCAGTGGTGTACAATAGAACAAGCCATTGATGTGATTCATCAATCCGGCGGTCAAGCCGTGATGGCCCACCCGGGCCGGTATGACCTGACCGCCAAATGGCTCAAGCGCCTGCTGGCGTATTTTGCCGAGAATGGCGGCGATGCAATGGAGGTGGCGCAGTGTCAACAGGCCCCCCACGAGCGTTCATTGCTGGCAAAGTATGCGCAGGATTACCAATTATTGGCCTCGCAGGGGTCTGATTTCCATCAACCCTGCTCGTGGATTGAGTTGGGGCGCAAACTGTGGTTGCCGGGCGGTGTTGAACCGGTATGGCGTGATTGGCCGCAGCCCCAACAGATCAAAGTAGGTTGATTTAACGCGGGCGTTGTCGTGCGCGTGCATTATCTTCAGGAGTAACAGATGAGCCAGTTATTTTATATTCACCCGGACAACCCGCAGCCACGCTTGATTAACCAGGCGGTGGATGTGTTGCGCAAGGGCGGTGTGATCGTTTATCCAACGGACTCTGGCTATGCGCTGGGTTGCAAATTGGAAGAGAAGGCGGCAATGGAACGTATCTGCCGCATCCGCCAACTGGACGGTAACCATAATTTCACCCTGATGTGCCGCGATCTGTCTGAGTTGTCGACTTATGCCCACGTAGATAATTCGTCTTTTCGTCTGATCAAGAACAACACGCCGGGTAATTACACCTTTATTTTGAAAGCGACTAAAGAAGTCCCCCGTCGCCTGATGAATGACAAACGTAAAACCATCGGTCTGCGGGTGCCTTCCAATCCAATTGCTCTGGCATTGCTGGAAGTGCTGAACGAACCGATGATGTCCACCACGCTGATGCTGCCAGGCAACGACTTTGCCGAATCCGATCCGGAAGAGATCAGTGAACATCTTGGTAAACAGGTCGATCTGGTGATCCACGGCGGTTTCCTCGGCCAACAACCGACTACGGTTATCGATCTGACCGAATCTTCACCGGAAGTGGTACGTGAAGGCGCAGGTGACCCCTCTCCGTTTCGATAAACAACCCGACGAAGTCAGTGCCAACGACTCATAAAGCCTGTATAGTGAGCGGTCGATTTTGACCAAGAGATAATTTTTGCGGCTGCCTTATTCCGATAAGCGCGGCGGCAAAGTCCCCCGACGCCTGTGAAGGCGACACTAGAGGTTGCTCAATGAGCGAGAAGTTACAGAAAGTATTAGCACGTGCCGGCCATGGCTCGCGTCGTGAAATAGAAACCATGATTGAAGCTGGCCGAGTCAGCGTCGACGGGAAAATCGCCAAGCTTGGCGATCGCGTTGAAGTGACTGCCGCGATGAAAATTCGTCTGGATGGCCACGTTGTTTCAATCAAAGAATCCGCAGAAGCGGTTTGCCGTGTGCTGGCTTATTACAAGCCGGAAGGTGAACTCTGTACCCGCAGCGATCCGGAAGGTCGCCCAACGGTATTCGATCGTCTGCCAAAACTGCGAGGCTCACGCTGGGTGGCAGTAGGTCGCCTGGATGTGAATACCTCTGGCCTACTGCTGTTTACCACGGATGGTGAACTGGCCAACCGCCTGATGCACCCAAGCCGTGAAGTTGAGCGTGAATACGCGGTGCGTGTGTTCGGCCAGATTGATGACGAAAAAATCAAGCAACTGAGCCGTGGTGTGCAACTGGAAGATGGTCCAGCCGCTTTCCGCACCATCAGTTTCCAGGGCGGTGAGGGGATCAACCAGTGGTATAACGTGACCCTGACTGAAGGCCGTAACCGTGAGGTTCGTCGCCTGTGGGAAGCCGTTGGCGTTCAGGTCAGCCGTTTGATCCGAGTGCGCTATGGCGACATCGATCTGCCAAAAGGCCTGCCTCGTGGCGGCTATGCGGAACTGGATTTGAAGGCAATCAACTATCTGCGCGAATTGGTAGAGCTTAAGCCGGAAACCGTCAGCAAGTTGCCGGTGGAACGTGAGCGCCGCCGCGTGAAAGCCAATCAGATCCGTCGTGCGGTTAAACGCCACAGCCAGGTGGCAACCGGCAACCGCCGCAGTGCACCAGGCAGCAAACCGGGGAAACCGGCAGCCAAGCCTGCAAAATCTGCCAAGCGCAGCTAATTTCCTTACCGTGGCCATCAGGCCACGGTATCTTTCTACTACCAGTCAATACCTTGCTGTGCCTTGATCCCGGCTTCAAACGCATGTTTTACCGGCCGCATCTCTGTCACGGTATCCGCCAGTTCCAGTAAATCGCGATGACAGCCGCGCCCGGTGATGATCACCGTCTGGTGTGCAGGGCGTTGATGTAGCGCCTCCAGCAGTTCCTCCAGCTCCAGATAGCCGTAACTCACCATATAGGTCAGTTCGTCCATCAGCACCAGATCCAGGCTGCTGTCGGCCAGCATGCGCTTGCCATGCTGCCAAACTGCCTGACAGGCCGCGGTGTCACTCTCCCGGTCCTGGGTTTCCCAGGTAAAACCTGTGGCCATGACCTGGAATTCCACCCCGTGTTGCTGCAGCAGGTTTTTCTCACCGTTGGCCCATTGGCCTTTGATAAATTGGATCACCCCGGCTTTCATTCCGTGGCCGACCGCGCGGGCGACGGTGCCGAATGCGGCGGTGGTTTTACCTTTGCCATTGCCGGTGAATACCAGCAATAAACCACGTACATCTTGTGCGGCGGCAATGCGGGCATCTACCTGTTCTTTCAGGCGCAGCTGACGTTGCTGGTGACGATCTTCAGCCATGATTCAAGGGTTCCTTATTCGGCGGCGCCGGGTTTGCGATTAGGTTGGGCATCATAGCTCATACCGGTTTTGCGGCGGCTGTCATCCCCCATCAGATACAGATAGAGCGGCATGATATCCGCCGGTGTTTTCAGTTTGTTTTTATCTTCATCAGGGAAGGCGGATGCGCGCATTTGTGTGCGAGTTCCGCCAGGATTGATGCAGTTAACCCGTAAATTACGGTTTTTATATTCATCGGCCAGTACCTGCATCATTCCCTCGGTGGCAAACTTCGACACCGCGTAGGCTCCCCAATTGGCACGGCCCATTCGGCCAACGCTGGAGCTGGTAAAGACCAGAGAGCCAGCGTTTGATTTCAGCAGCAGTGGCAGCAGGGCCTGAGTCAGCATGAAAGTAGCATTGACGTTGACCTGCATCACCTCATTCCACATGGTCATCGAAAGTTCCGCCATTGGGGCGATGTCACCCAGCAGGCCTGCATTGTGCAAAACGCCATCGAGGTGTGGCACGATGCAAGCTAATTCATCGGCTACTCTTTGACACTGTTCTGGTGTGGTGTGCAGCAAATCGAGCGTAATGATATGGGCGGCGGCACCGCCGTTGGCAGCTATTTCTGCCTGCACGGCCTGCAGTTTACGTTCTGTCCGCCCGAGCAATATCAGTTGCGCACCAAAACGGGCGTAGGTCAGGGCGGCCTCGCGGCCAATGCCATCGCCAGCGCCGGTGACCAAAATAATACGTTGTTCGAGCAGATCCTGTTTAGGTTGGTAATGCACAATAGTTCCTCGCGCCAAGTTGGCCAGATCCCTTTTGATTAAAGGGAATTCAGATGGTTAGGGGATCATCAGCAGGAGCAGTTTGGCTCGACCACGGCAACAATCCCACAGCGAATTTGTCTCATCACGTTGATGAATAATGCGTGTTATATGCCTGAAATGGATCGCATTTTCAATGATTAGCCCGCAGAATTGGCATTCTTTTGTAACAAAAACGGAACAGAAGTGGCTTGATTGCCAGAGTTGCCCCCTCATATTGAGGGAAGAAAAGCAGGAATTTGCATTTGGTCGCGACAGCCGCAGTGCCGATTGGCTAAAATGAATGAAGTCTCACTAACAAACTGTAAATAAAGGCGGAATCTGTGGAGTTTATATCTGTTTACGGCCTGTTCCTGGCCAAAGTTGCCACGGTGGTGATTGCCATTGCCGCACTGGCGTTGCTGGCGTTCAGCCTGGGCCAGCGCAAAAGCCAGCAGAAAGGGGAATTGCAGCTTGATGATTTGGGTGAGCAGTATCGCGAAATGCAGCGTGAAATGCGTCTTGCCCGGATGGGGGCCGCAGAACAAAAGGCCTGGACCAAGCAGTTTAAAAAGCAGAACAAAGCCGATGACAAGCTGAAGAAGCAGCGTGCTAAATCCGGCGCGGTAGAGGCGACCAAGCCTTGCCTGTATGTGCTGGATTTTAAAGGCAGCATGGATGCCCACGAAGTGACATCGCTGCGTGAAGAAATTTCTGCTGTTCTGGCCGTAGCCACCACCAAGGACGAGGTTCTGTTGCGCCTGGAGAGCCCGGGAGGAGTGGTTCACGGTTATGGTCTGGCAGCGTCTCAGTTGGAACGTCTGCGCAAGGGCGGTATCCGTCTGACGGTCGCAGTAGATAAGGTGGCGGCCAGCGGGGGATATATGATGGCCTGCGTTGCCGATCGCATCGTTGCAGCGCCGTTTGCCATCATTGGTTCGATAGGCGTGGTTGCACAGATCCCCAACTTCCATCGCCTGTTGAAAAAGAACGATATCGATATTGAGTTGCACACTGCCGGGCAATTTAAACGTACTTTGACTTTGCTGGGTGAGAACACCGAGCAGGGGCGTGAGAAATTCCGTGAAGATCTGAACGAAACTCATGAACTGTTCAAGCAGTTTGTTCATCAGCAACGGCCTTCACTGGATATTGAAAGTGTGGCGACCGGGGAACACTGGTTCGGTACTCAGGCAAAAGACAAAGGGTTGATTGACGCGGTTGGCACCAGCGACGATTTGCTGATTGCCGAGATGGAGAATCATGAGGTTGTCGGGGTGCGCTATGCCCGTCGCAAGCGCCTGATTGACCGTTTTACCGGCAGCGCAGCAGAGAGTGTCGATCGCCTGCTGTTACGTTGGTGGCAGCGCAGTGAGAAGCCGCTGATTTAAGCCATAAAACCGATGACTATACGGGGGCCAAGGCCCCCGTTTTAATGGTTAATCCACCAGATGGTATTTTTCTGAAAGTACATGGGCCAGATGCTTAAACATATTAAATACGGCGGTGGTTTTTGCCGTTGGCAGTCCATCGGGATCTAAAAAGAATTCACCGCGAAAAACCAGCACACTGCCTTTTTGCTCAACTTCTGTCGCAATCATACCGTGCATATAATCTTCGTGATTACGGATGATGTTATTTGCTTCAATAAGCAATGCTTCTCGTTCGATCGGTTGAGTATTTGTTCGCATTTATTCCACTCCTGACAAAAATTCTGCCAGTATTCTAACGCTTGTTCACGTTTATCCGCAAACCGGCTAAGGTTTAAATGCCATCTGGATGGCTGGCGGTTTAATCTGTTTTGGCGAAAAGATGATTTCCGTGCTAATTAAGTTGCGTAGCGGTTTTTATCAGGTAGAGTGTGGGATTTTGCGGTTCCAGGTGGAAGGATTTGTTTACGCTACGACAGTAGGCCCGGCGTGGCCGCACTTCTGGGGTTGAGGGTAAGCAGCCGAAGCTGGCATTTTGCGTTCAGGTTGACCAGTTAGAGCACTATTAGAAAAAAACGCCTTGATCTCCTGCCAAACTACCGCAATATAAAAAAGAGATACGAATTGCCGCGGTACGGCGAGATAAATGGCTTCTTTTTAGAAGATATAAAATTAGGTAAAGGTAAATATGGGCAAAGCTCTCGTAATAGTTGAGTCCCCGGCAAAAGCCAAAACTATTAATAAATATTTAGGAAGTGACTACGTGGTTAAGTCCAGCGTTGGTCATATCCGTGATTTGCCGACCAGCGGATCAGTCAGCAAAAAAAATGCTGACGCAACCGAAGACAAAGCCAAAAAGAAAGTTAAGAAAGATGAAAAAACGGCGCTGGTTAATCGTATGGGCGTCGATCCTTATCACGGTTGGAAAGCGCAATATGAGATTCTTCCGGGTAAAGAAAAAGTTGTCGCCGAGTTAAAATCGTTAGCAGAAAATGCCGACCATATTTATCTCGCAACGGACCTTGACCGCGAAGGGGAAGCCATCGCCTGGCACCTGCGGGAAGTGATCGGTGGGGACGACAAGCGCTTTAGCCGCGTAGTATTTAACGAAATCACCAAAAACGCGATCCAGCAGGCGTTCAAAGCGCCAGGCGAGCTGAATATCGATCGTGTCAATGCACAGCAGGCGCGCCGCTTTATGGATCGCGTGGTGGGCTATATGGTTTCGCCACTGTTGTGGAAAAAATTGCCCGTGGCCTGTCTGCTGGCAGGGTGCAGTCAGTCGCGGTACGGCTGGTGGTGGAGCGTGAACGCGACATCAAGGCCTTTGTACCGGAAGAGTACTGGGAGTTGCACGCCGATCTGCTGGCAAAAGGCGAAATCGCGCTGCAGATGGAAGTCACCCATGCCCACGATAAACCGTTCAAACCGGTTAACCGTGAACAGACTCACGCAGCGGTCAAACTGCTGGAAAAAGCCCGTTATACGGTGCTGGATCGCGAAGACAAACCGACCAGCAGCAAGCCGGGGGCACCATTTATTACCTCCACGTTGCAGCAGGCTGCCAGTACTCGCCTGAGCTTCGGCGTGAAGAAAACCATGATGATGGCGCAACGGCTGTATGAAGCTGGTCACATCACCTACATGCGTACCGACTCCACCAACCTGAGTCAGGACGCGCTCAACATGGTGCGTGGTTATATCGGTGATAATTTCGGTGACAAATACCTGCCGAAAGCCGCTAATCACTACAGCAGCAAAGAGAATTCCCAGGAAGCGCACGAAGCCATTCGTCCTTCAGACGTCAGCGTTCTGGCTGAGCAACTGAAAGATATGGAAGCGGATGCGCAGAAGCTCTATCAACTTATCTGGCGCCAGTTTGTTGCCTGCCAGATGACCCCGGCGCAGTATGATTCCACTACGCTGACGGTGAAGGCCGGTGATTTCCAGTTGCGAGCCAAAGGCCGCACGCTGCGCTTTGATGGCTGGACCAAGGTCATGCCTGCATTGCGCAAAGGCGATGAAGATCGCACCTTGCCATTTGTAGAAGTGGGCACCGAGCTTGATCTGCAGAAATTGATCCCAAGCCAGCACTTTACCAAACCGCCAGCGCGTTACAGTGAAGCTTCGCTGGTGAAAGAATTGGAAAAACGCGGTATTGGCCGCCCATCGACCTACGCATCGATCATCTCGACCATTCAGGATCGTGGTTATGTGCGCGTAGAGAGCCGCCGTTTCTATGCGGAGAAAATGGGTGAGATCGTGACCGATCGCCTGGAAGAAAACTTCCGCGAACTGATGAATTATGACTTCACCGCGCGTATGGAAAACGGCCTGGATCAGGTCGCCAATAACCATGCAGAATGGAAAGCGGTGCTGGACGAATTCTTCGCAGAATTTAGCGAGCAGTTGGAAACAGCCGAAAAAGATCCGCAAGAGGGCGGCATGCGCCCGAACCAGATGGTCATGACCAGCATTGATTGCCCGACCTGTGCCCGCAAAATGGGGATCCGCACGGCCAGCACTGGCGTGTTCCTCGGTTGCTCGGGTTACGCGTTGACGCCAAAAGAGCGCTGTAAAACCACCATTAACCTGGTGCCGGAAACGGAAGTTCTCAACATCCTTGAAGGGGATGATGCTGAAACCAACGCCTTGCGTGCCCGCCATCGTTGCCAGAAATGTGGCACCGCAATGGACAGCTATCTGATCGATAACCAGCGCAAACTGCATGTGTGCGGTAATAATCCGGCATGCGACGGTTACGAGATTGAAGAGGGCGAATTCCGCCTGAAAGGCTATGATGGCCCAATCGTCGAGTGTGATAAATGCGGTTCTGAAATGCACCTGAAAATGGGCCGTTTCGGGAAATACATGGGTTGCACCAACGAGAATTGCAAGAATACCCGCAAGATCCTGCGCAGCGGTGAAGTGGCGCCACCGAAAGAAGATCCCGTTCCGTTGCCAGAACTGCCGTGCGAGAAATCAGACGCGTACTTTGTGTTGCGTGATGGCGCTGCCGGTGTGTTCCTGGCGGCTAACACTTTCCCTAAATCGCGCGAAACCCGAGCGCCGTTGGTGGAAGAGTTGGTGCGCTTTAAAGATCGCTTGCCAGAGAAATTGCGTTATCTGGCCGATGCGCCAGTTGCCGATCCAGAAGGCAACAAAGCCATGGTGCGTTTTAGCCGTAAAACCAAGCAGCAGTATGTTTCTTCTGAGAAAGACGGCAAAGCCACCGGTTGGTCTGCTTTCTTTGTGGATGGCAAATGGGTTGAAGGCAAGAAGTAAGCTAAACGCCAAAAAGTCACAAAAACCAGCTCACAAGGCTGGTTTTTTATTGGCTAAAATGGATAGGCAGATCTATTCTTTTCTGCCTTTCTTGGTTTTTCTTGCAAGTCTTACCGTTGATAGTAATGCGAAATAATCGTTATCATCCTGTGATGCAGATCTATACATGATGCCGCAGCATGATATAGTGGTTATATAAAAAAATTTCTTATGATTAAAGCTTATTAACGACGGCGTTTTCTTCAGCATCTGGGCGAAATCACTGTGTTTAAGGCTTATCACTCTCGAGCACACCGGGCGATACCGAAATACCTGGCTGCGGACAAGCCGCAGTGATTAACCTAGGATGGTATAAGATATGAAATTGCAGCAACTTCGTTACATCGTAGAAGTGGTAAACCATAACCTCAACGTCTCTTCTACGGCTGAAGGTCTTTATACCTCTCAACCCGGCATCAGCAAGCAGGTAAGAATGCTGGAGGATGAGTTGGGCATCCAGATTTTTGCCCGTAGCGGCAAGCACCTTACCCAAGTAACGCCTGCTGGTCTGGAAATTATCCGTATCGCCCGCGAAGTGCTGTCCAAAGTGGATGCTATCAAGGCCGTTGCCGGTGAACATACCTACCCGGACAAAGGCTCGCTGTACGTTGCTACCACCCACACGCAGGCGCGCTACGCGTTGCCTAACGTGATTAAAGGTTTTATCGAGCGTTACCCACGCGTGTCGCTGCATATGCATCAGGGTTCGCCAACGCAGATTGCCGAAGCGGTTTCCAAAGGTTCAGCCGACTTTGCCATCGCTACAGAAGCACTGCATCTGTACGACGATTTAATCATGTTGCCGTGCTATCACTGGAATCGTGCGGTAGTGGTGAAGCCCGATCATCCATTGGCCGGCAAGAGCCATATCACCATTGAAGAGTTGGCCGCTTACCCGATCGTTACCTATACCTTTGGCTTTACAGGCCGCTCTGAGCTGGACACGGCATTTAATCGCGCAGGGCTTACGCCACATATCGTATTTACCGCCACCGATGCCGATGTGATCAAAACCTATGTGCGTCTGGGGTTAGGGGTTGGGGTTATCGCCAGCATGGCGGTAGACCCGGTACAGGATCCGGACCTGGTTACCGTGGATGCGCGGGATATCTTTACTTATAGCACCACCAAGATCGGTTTCCGCCGCAGCACCTTCCTGCGCAGTTATATGTACGATTTTATCCAGCGCTTTGCCCCTCATTTAACGCGTGATGTCGTCGATACCGCCGTGGCTCTGCGCTCCAACGAAGATATCGAGGCCATGTTCAAGGACATCAAGCTGCCGAATAAATAATATTATTGCGATAAAATAACGGTTTTCAGGAGGGTTACCCCTCCTGTCTGACGCCTTGTCACCCGACATTACTCCGCCAACCTATCCGCTTGCCTTCTGCTTAACTCATTGGTAAACCGACAGCTTTCCCTCCTTGATTGCTATTGCCTATCGTTATGATCAAAACGTGTTGTTATCAAAACGTTACGTGGGGTTTGTGTTATCTTTAAATAAGACCTCAGTAATTACCCTGTTTTGACATAATTATAAATGGAGGAGCTATGTCGTCTGATCTTCGTAAAACGAGTATGGATAAGCTGGTTGCACTGGGTAGTGAGTATCACTATTACAGCCTGCCATTGGCCGCCAGACAGTTAGGGGATATTGACCGGCTGCCGAAATCAATGAAAGTGTTATTGGAAAACCTGCTGCGGCATGTGGACGGCGATCAGGTGCAGGTTGACGATCTGCAGGCGATTGTGGGGTGGTTGCAAACCGGTCATGCCGATCGCGAAATTGCCTACCGCCCGGCGCGGGTACTGATGCAGGATTTCACCGGTGTGCCTGCGGTCGTTGACTTGGCCGCCATGCGCGAGGCGGTACAACGTCTGGGCGGAAAAGTAGATCAGGTCAACCCGCTTTCACCGGTTGATCTGGTGATCGACCACTCGGTGACTGTCGATGAGTTTGGTGACGATGATGCTTTTGGTGAAAACGTCCGCATCGAAATGGAACGTAACCACGAGCGTTATACCTTTTTACGCTGGGGGCAAAAAGCGTTTAACCGTTTTCGCGTGGTGCCGCCCGGCACCGGCATCTGCCACCAGGTCAATCTCGAATATCTGGGGCAAACCGTCTGGCATACCGAAGAGCAGGGTAAGCATATTGCCTATCCCGATACCCTGGTCGGTACCGACTCCCACACCACCATGATTAACGGCCTGGGGATCCTGGGCTGGGGTGTTGGCGGTATTGAAGCCGAAGCCGCCATGTTGGGCCAACCGGTATCGATGTTAATTCCGGACGTGGTTGGTTTCAAACTGACCGGCAGGTTACCCGAGGGCATCACCGCAACCGACCTGGTGCTGACCGTCACGCAAATGCTGCGTAAGCACGGCGTGGTTGGCAAGTTTGTTGAATTCTATGGCGATGGGTTGGCTGATTTGCCGTTGGCGGATCGCGCAACCATTGCCAATATGTCGCCGGAGTTTGGGGCTACCTGTGGATTCTTCCCGGTCGATGAAGTCACGCTGGGTTATCTGAAACTGAGTGGTCGTAGTGCCGAGCAGATTGCGCTGGTGGAGGCCTATACCAAAGCACAGGGAATGTGGCGCTATGCTGGCGATGAGCCGGTGTTTACCAGTACCTTGGCACTCGATATGTCGACGGTAGAGGCTAGCTTGGCCGGGCCAAAACGTCCACAGGATCGTGTTGCTTTACCGCAGGTTCCTAAGGCGTTTAACGCGGCGACTGAGCTGGAAATTGGCAGCCAAAAAGATAAGCAGCAAGTGAAAACGTTCACTTTGGAAGGTAAAAGTCACGAACTGCATACCGGCGCGGTTGTGATTGCTGCGATTACTTCCTGTACCAACACCTCCAACCCGAGCGTAATGATGGCCGCCGGGCTATTGGCTAAAAAGGCGGTAGAAAAAGGCTTGAAGACCAAGCCTTGGGTCAAGACCTCGTTGGCTCCAGGCTCCAAGGTTGTCACCGAGTATTTCAATAGTGCGAGGCTGACGCCGTATCTGGAACAGTTGGGCTTTAATCTGGTGGGTTACGGATGTACCACCTGCATTGGTAACTCAGGGCCGTTGCCAGAACCGATTGAACAGGCGATCAGAGAAGGGGATCTTACCGTTGGCGCGGTGCTGTCTGGTAACCGTAACTTTGAAGGGCGCATTCATCCCTTAGTGAAAACCAACTGGTTGGCTTCACCGCCGTTGGTGGTGGCTTATGCGTTGGCAGGGAATATGAATGTCGATCTGACCCGCGACTCTTTGGGCGTTGGGCGGGATGGCAAACCGGTCTATCTTAAGGATATCTGGCCAACCAGCCAAGAAATTGCCCTGGCGGTGGAACAGGTTCGCACCGAGATGTTCCATAAGGAATATGGCGAAGTGTTTAATGGCGATGCCGCGTGGCAATCGATCCAGGTTACCGGCTCGTCTACCTATCAGTGGCAGCCAGATTCCACCTATATCCGCCATCCTCCTTTCTTCAGCAGTATGAAAGCGCAGCCAGACCCGGTACAGGATATCAAGGATGCGCGCATTTTGGCGATCCTGGCGGATTCAGTCACCACCGATCACATTTCTCCGGCGGGCAACATCAAACGTGATAGCCCGGCAGGCCGTTACCTGAGTGAGCGTGGTGTTGAGGCGAGGGACTTCAATTCTTACGGTTCGCGCCGAGGCAACCACGAAGTGATGATGCGTGGCACATTCGCCAACATCCGTATTCGCAACGAAATGCTGCCAGAAGTGGAGGGGGATACACCCGGCATCTTCCGTCTCAGAATCAGATGTCGATCTACGATGCTGCGATGCAGTACCAACAAGAGCAGGTGCCGTTGGCGGTGATTGCCGGTAAAGAGTACGGTTCTGGCTCCAGCCGTGACTGGGCAGCCAAAGGCCCGCGTCTGTTAGGGGTACGCGTGGTGATCGCCGAATCATTCGAGCGTATCCACCGTTCTAATCTGATTGGGATGGGCATCTTGCCGCTGGAGTTCCCGCAAGGGGTGACGCGTAAAACGTTGGGGTTAACCGGGGAAGAGCAGATTAGCGTCAGTGGGTTGCAGGCGCTGAAACCGGGCCAGACGGTACCGGTTTACATCACCTACGCGGACGGAAGGCGGGAGGTGGTCAATACCCGCTGCCGTATTGATACCGGCAATGAACTGACCTACTACCAGAATGACGGTATTCTGCACTACGTCATTCGCAAAATGCTCTAAATAGCGCCAGGGCGATTGCTCTATGCCTGTGGTAACCTCCCTCTCCCTTTGGGGAGAGGGACTCGTCAGTCTTAGCCTGTACAAGCATTACCCTTTCAGGCACCCCTGATGTATTTATTTCTGATCCAGCAAATGCCCCATTTTGGCAGCCTTGGTCGCGAGATAACGCTCGTTCTTTGGATTACGGCCAACAATCAGTGGTACACGCTCGGTAATATTGATACCCGCTTCGCTCAGGATCTCGACCTTTTTCGGGTTGTTGGTCAATAAGCGCACTGCGCCAACGCCCAGTAGTTTGAACATATCGGCGCACAGGGTGAAGTCCCGCTCATCTGCCGCAAAACCAAGCTGATGATTGGCTTCCACCGTATCAGCCCCTTTATCCTGCAAGGCATAGGCACGGATTTTGTTCAACAGGCCGATATTGCGGCCTTCCTGCCGGTGATAAAGCAGAATACCTCGGCCTTCTTCGGCAATTTGCTCCAATGCGGCCTCCAGTTGGAAACCACAGTCACAGCGTAAGCTGAACAGGGCGTCGCCGGTCAAACATTCAGAATGTACGCGTGAGAGTACTGGCGTTTCGCCAGAGATATCACCGAATACCAGTGCCAGATGGTCGTGCCCGGTTGCCAGTTCTTCAAATCCCACCATCAGGAAATCACCCCATGGCGTTGGCAGTTTGGCTTCTGCCACCAGTTTAAGCTGCATGTCACTCTCCAAAACACATCCGGTCAAATCGCTGCGTGCATCCTACTTCTGGAACAAGGAACTGACCAGAACTAAAATGTGCGGCGACGGGCTTATATCTATTATCCGCCATTTTGCCATAACTTCTTGCCGAGTGGTGCTCAGCAAAGCAGCATCTGACGTTTTACCGTAACTATCGTTGTAATCGGTGGCTTGAACCAGACGGAAGTAGGGGTATTACCCGCTATAACCAGGTACAGACCAACCAGCAACAAGATCAGTATTGGGTAGCCGCTCAGTAAAGCAGGTAAACCTCGTGTAAATGCTTAATTTCTGCCTGAATCGGGAGGGATATTTGTAATGGAGTGTACATTTAAAATATTATCTGCTAGTGAATGCCTTGGTGAGTGATATATTAAATCGCAAAACTTCTTGCCGCAGATTGTTAATTTAATGCTTATCAATGTCGAGGTTTTTAATATTGCATGGTTTTTTCATAGGATTATTCTTGCATTAATAGGCTGCGGGTTGATTGCCTTGCCAATTATTTTATTAAGTTTATGCGGTTTTAAGGGGGATCAGGATGAAAATACCATTCACACCAAGTGATTATAAAATATTATCATATTAATCAACTGGTTGATGTGATAATGCAATGTGAGGTAAAAGTTATATTATTTGTTTTTTATTGATACCATTTGTTATTACTGACTATTCTGACTGACACTTTATTTTACTGGCAAAAAAATAATTTCCATTTTAGAATTTAAATGACCTTTTAAAAAAGGCGAGGTAATAACCCAGATGATGATAGTTAAAGTAAGTGAGAATCATTTGGAAACATTGTTATTGCATTATTAAAACTCTGGTTAAGGGATTGGAAATGAAGGGAACGATTAGGAATATTATTTTAGGTGCTGCAGCTTTGATTTTTGCTGCCTCTGCGATGGCCGAAGCGGTCAAAGTGGAAAAGGTAGAAGTATTAGACAAGCGTGTTTCACTGAATATGCCAACGACATTCAGTGAGATGAGCAAGGATGTCATGAAGGTCAAGTATCCTGCCAATAATAGACCAACCGAGGTTTACACCAACGCAGAAACCACCGTTAACTTTGCCTTCAACTACACGGTGAACAAGATTGCAGAGAGCCAACTGGATGCTTTTGCTCAGCAAATGAAGCAAATGCTGGCACAGTTCTCCCCGAAAATCAGCAAGGTGGATGTGAATGGTCAAAAAGCGGTGTTGTTTGACTTTGTTACACCGGCTGCAGATACCGAGATCCATAACCTGATGCTGGCAATGTCTGTTGACGGGCGTTTACTGCTGACGACTTTTAACACCACGAAAGAACAGGCTCCAGAGTGGTTGGAAGTGGGTCGTGAGTCACTGCTTTCTGTCCAGGTAAACAAGTAACATTGGCGATACGGTATCAGTTTGGTACCGTATTTCTCTCCTCCTGCGGCAATCTTCTGGATAACCACCTATCAAAAACTCGCTTTTTATATAAAATCCCTTCTCTGGCTCCTATTAACCAACGACGCTACCTATCAAACTCCCGATGTTTGCTATCTGTTTAATTTTTAGTATGTTGCTGAGATTACAAGCTTGTTACACTGCGGATTGGATGTAATTGAAGGATAAATGAATGTTAGATATAGCAAAACGCACGGCGGGCGGTGCGATCGTGCTGCTGCTGATGCCATTGGCGGTATGGGTTTCTGGCTGGCAGTGGCAGCCCGGTGGCAATGAAGGCCTGCTTAAAGGGCTGTATTGGGTGACGGAAACCGTTACGGCACCCTGGGGCATTGTTACCAGCCTGGTCCTCTCTGCCTGGTTTCTGTGGTGTTTGCGTTTTAGGCTGAAACCGGCAGTGGGGCTGTTTATTCTGTTGTCTGCGGCAATTGTTATCGGCCAAGGCATTAAATCGGCGATCAAAGACCAGGTACAGGAACCCCGCCCATTTGTGATGTGGCTGGAGTCTACCTATCACGTCGATGAAAGACATTTCTACTCACTGCACAGGAAAGAGCGCGGTGCGTTAGTCAAAGAGCAACTGCAGGATCAGACGGTAGTACCGGCTTGGTTGAGCAAACATTGGCAGTTCGAAACGGGTTTTGCTTTTCCTTCCGGGCACTCGTTGTTCGCCGCTACCTGGGCGCTGCTGGGGGTTGGGTTGCTGTGGCCTCGTCGGCACTATAAAACCGTGTCGGTGCTGATGGTATGGGCAACCGGTGTGATGGCAAGCCGCCTGTTGCTGGGTATGCACTGGCCGCGGGATCTGGCATTCGCGGTGGTGATTGGCTGGTTACTGGTCACCCTGGCCTGCTGGCTGGCGCAACGTTGGTTTGGCCCGCTCACCATCCCACCACAGGAACAGCAGGAAATCAGCGAGCGAGAACGCGAGAAGTAATTTGCCAGGCGCCAATCAGGCGCCTGCAATCAGCACTTTTACCCCCAGCTTTTCAAATGCCTGCACTGCCTGATTGCTGATACCGGCATCCGTTATCAAATAGTTGATATGGCTCCAATCACAAGGCAAAGCAAACATCGAAACCTTATCTATTTTGCTGGAGTCCGCCACGACATACACCGTATTGGCAGCGTTGATCATTGCCATCTTGACCTTGATATCGGTTTCGCTGGGGAAGCTCAACCCCAAACGCGGTGAAATACAGGCGGTAGCCAGGAACAGTTTCTGGGCCAGCATATTTTCAAAGAAGCTGGCAGCCTTATCGCCTGAGGTCGATAGCGTCGGGAATTTGAATGTTCCCCCGGTCAGTAAAATATTGACCCCAGGCTCCCCGCCCAGTTGCAGCGCGATATTGACCCCGGTGGTAATAACCGAAAGCTTTTTAATATGGCTCAAGTGGTTGGCTATTGCCGTAGTGGTGGTGCCCGAGTCCAGGATAATGGTGTCACCCGGTTCGATAAAGCTTGCAGCCAGTTTCCCGATGCGATCCTTTTCTACCAGATTGATTTGGCGTTCCAATAGCAAGGCATGGGTATTCTGTTTGCCGTCAACCAGCGTGGCCCCACCGTGGAAACGCTGGACATAGCCCTGTTGCTGTAAAACACGCAAATCGGTGCGGATAGTGGCTTCGGTCAGATCGAAGGTTTCCGTCAGCATCTTTACCGTAGCCGAACCATCTTCGCGGATCATGTCGAGGATCTTCTCCCGCCGCTGTTGCATTTCCGCCAGCTGTTCACTTTTGCTTTTCAATCGAAATACTCCCTCGCCAGACACGCGCCTTGCCACCGGTGCAATAGGCTGATTTGTGCCAGATATTGCTGCTGATGCGCCGGATTTTAGCTCGCTTGAAATGATAAAGCCATTGATAACTCAGGATACAAATTTGATTTTCGTTCAAAAATGAAAAAGGGTTGTGACACGAAAATAACCGAGGTGAATCTGGTGGATAAATGGATGAATTTTACCGATTAACGGTATTTTGCTGTTTTTATTGATAAATTATTATCGATCCGTTTTTGTTTGAAATTTGATCTGCACCACAATAATTATCGAATTAACAATATATGATTTCGTTCGAAAATCAATGATTCGTTTTTATCGACTGTTCATGGTGACAGAGCGGTGAAACGAAAAGCCAAGATGAGGTGATGATGGACGTTCAGACGATTAACCAAACGGCGCGACAGGCCCGCCGTTACGTTGTGGCCATGAACCATAAAGCGGGTAAAGGACACACCGGTGCCGATCTGTCAGAAATCGACATCATCTGCACGCTGTATATGGCGGTGATGGATCGTAGCAACGCCCGTCCTGACCAGGATCGTTTCATCCTGTCGAAAGGCCATGGGGCTGGCGGTTTTTACTGCAGTTGCGCCGCGATGGGGCTGCTGGATCCAGCGGTACTCGAGCAATACATGGGGGATGACACTCTATTGGCTGGGCACCCGATTCGTCAAAAATTACCGGAGCTGGTGGAAATTAATTCCGGGGGCTTGGGGCATGGATTACCGATTGCCGTCGGCTTGGCGTTGGGCAACAAACTGGCCGGGCGAGCGCACCGTCGTGCTTTCGTGCTGCTGGGGGACGGCGAGCTGGCAGAAGGATCCAACTGGGAAGCGGCCATGTCCGCCAGTAAATTTAAACTGGATAACCTGATCGCTATCGTCGATCGCAACCGCCTGCAACTGGCGGGGAAAACCGAAGACATCATGCCGCTGGAACCGTTGGCAGATAAGTGGAAAGCCTTTGGTTTTGAAGTGAGTGAATGCGATGGGCACGATCCCCAAGCGCTGATCGATGCCATCAACCGCCCTGGGCAGGATAAACCACGGGTGATCCTGGCTAACACCGAGAAAGGTCATGGCGTGTCATTTATGACCAATGTACCAGCCTGGCATCACGCCGTCCCTGACGATCAACAGCTGGCGCAGGCGCTGGCAGAACTGGAGGACTAACCATGCAGGATTTACGTGATGCAGTGATCGCCACGCTGATTGAACAACAGCAGGCTGGTGCGGATCTGAGTGTGATGGTGGCCGACTCCACGTCAACTTCAAAAATCGGCCCGTTTGAGAAAGCTTACCCGGAGCGCGTGATTAACGTCGGTATCGCTGAACAGAATATGGTTGGCATGGCCGCAGGGATCGCGCTCAGTGGCCGGACCGTGTTCACCGCTAACGCGGCGCCGTTCCTGTTTGCACGCTCCAATGAACAGATGAAAAACGACATCTGCTATTCAGCCACCAACGTAAAAATGTTGGGTTTGAATGCGGGCTTTGGTTATGGCCCGCTGGGCGCTACCCACCATTGTATGAATGATATTGCCATTGCCCGCACGCTGGGCAATTTAACGGTTTATGCCCCAGCCGACGGGCGGCAGGCCGCAGAGATAGTGCGCCACGTGATTGCCAGTCCAGGGCCGGCCTATATTCGCATGGACAGCGACAAACTCCCGCTGCTGCACACAGAAAGCTATCACTTCCGCCCAGGGCAACCCGAAGTGTTGCACGAAGGAACAGGCAGCGTGGTGTTCTGCCTTGGGACCATCGTGCATGAAGCGATGAAAGTGTTGGCAATGGGGGATGACCCGACCGTGGTTTCGCTGCCTTCGCTATGGCCGCTGGATGAGTTGGCGGTGGTAGCACTGATCCGTGAGCACCAGCAGGTGATCACCATGGAGGAGCACGTGCTCAGTGGCGGGCTGGCTACCATCATCAGTGAACTGATGCTCAAGCATCAACTGCGCCAACCCTTCGTGCCGTTGGGCGTTCCACCATATGAATTTACCCATAGCAGCAGCCGCGCCGCATTACGCCAGCAATATGCGATTGACGCCGCAGGTTTGCATCAGCAGTTGAGCAAATAAGGAGAATGGGATGAGCCAAAACGAATACGACGTCAATTTACGCTACGGTGTTGATACTCAGATGTCGCTGGCAGGAAAAGTAGCGGTGGTTACCGGCGGGCTTGGCGGTATCGCCATGGCTGCCAATCAGATGCTGTTGGAGAAAGGTGCTCGCCTGGTGCTGATGTACCCCGAGTTCGAGCAGGAAAAAGTGGCGGCAATAAAACAGCAACTGGCCGGAGATCCGGTTGCTTATCAGGTCTGTGATGTTGCCGATCCTCAATCGGTGGCAGCAGCCTTTACTGCCGCCCAGAAATGCTGGGGTCGCCTGGATATTCTGGTGAACTGCGCGGGATACGTTAATTTGCAGCCCGCCACCGAGATCGATTTCAGTGACTGGCAACAGCATATCGCCGTCAACCTGACCGGGCCGTTCCTTTGCGCACAGGCTTTCGCTCAGCGTCTGATCGCAGCCGGGCACGGTGGCAAAGTCATCAACATAGCCTCCCAGGCGGCATCAATCGCCATTGATAACCACTGCGCCTATACCTCGGCAAAAGCTGGCTTGTTGGGCATGACCAAAGTGATGGCGAAAGAGTGGGCGACTCATGGGATCACGGTCAATACCCTGTCACCGACCGTAGTGCTGACCCCGATGGGGGAGAAAGCCTGGCGGGGCGAAAAAGGCGAGCAGATGAAAAAGCTGATACCGCTGGGGCGCTTTGCTTATACCGATGAAATTGCAGCGGCAATTCTGTTCTTTGCCAGTAACGGCAGCGACATGATCACCGGTGCGGATCTGATGATCGACGGCGGTTTTACCATTTGGTAAGCGGCACCACCCCGATCGCCAACACCAGACGATGTTCAACACAACGATAAGAGAACAACATCATGAAAAAGATAGCCACTTACCTGACCCTGTTTGCCACCAGTGCCCTGATACCCGTTCAGGCCGCAGAAAAAGGCACCATTGCCATCCTGGTGAACTCCCTGGATAACCCTTATTACTCTGCCGAGGCCCGAGGTGCCGAAAACAAAGCCAAGTCTTTAGGTTACAGCACATTAGTGCTTTCCCACGGCGAGGATGTGAAGCGCCAGGGGGAACTGATCAGCCTGGTAATAGGCCGCAAAGTGCAGGGCATTGTACTGGATAATGCCGACTCTCAGGCCAGCGTTGCCGCGGTGCAACAGGCGAAGAATGCCGGGATCCCGGTGGTGCTGATTAACCGTGAAATCCCGGTTGATGGCGTGGCGCTGGCGCAGATCACGCATAACAACTTCCAGGCCGGTTCCGACGTTGCCAACCAGTTCGTGGAGAAAATGGCAGAAACCGGCAAATACGCTGAATTGACCTGCAACCTGGCCGACAATAACTGCGTGACCCGTTCACAGTCCTTCCACAACGTTATCGATCAGTACCCTGAAATGGTCAGCGTTGCGCGTCAGGACGCCAAGGGTAACCTGCTGGAAGGCAAACGCATTATGGACAGCATCCTGCAGGCACATCCGGATATCAAAGGCGTCATCTGTGGCAACGGGCCAGTGGCTCTCGGTGCCGTGGCTGCGCTGAAAGCCGCGGGGCGTGGTGATGTGACCGTGGTGGGCATCGACGGCAGTAACGATGAACGTGATGCCATCCTCAATGGCAGCCTTTATGCGAGCGTGATGCTGCAAGCACAGGCGATTGCCAGCCAGGGAGTGGAGATACTCGACGGATACTTCCAGTCCGGAAGTTACACCGGCAAGGAACGCATCATGTTTCGCGGCATTCTGATCGACCAAAAGAATGCCAGCAAGGTCAATGAGTTTAACTACCAGCAGTAATCAACAGCGGTAATGGCTTTTTCAACACCCCGTTGCGGCGGGGTGTGACCGGAGGTTTTTATGTCCAAGCGCGTTGCGTTGGCAATCGCTGCTGTGATGGCGCTGAGCGGTTGTCGCATTGTTTCGGAAAAACAGCTGGCGGCACTGCAAAGCCCGGTAAATCCACATTTGGCCCAGGCCGGGGCTCTTTACCATGAACAGATTGTGCCGCAGGTGATGAAGAGCGCAGTGCCACTTACCAGCCTGATCGCGCAGATTGGCCAGGCAAAAGATTTTGACACCGCCTGCCA
Source organism: Serratia sp. L9 (assembly GCF_050632285.1). Taxonomy (NCBI): domain Bacteria; kingdom Pseudomonadati; phylum Pseudomonadota; class Gammaproteobacteria; order Enterobacterales; family Yersiniaceae; genus Serratia; species Serratia sp. L9. The sequence continues at coordinate 3,882,140 of NZ_CP192591.1, forward strand.
GCAATTGGGTTATCGCGCGCAACCTGAATTCCCTTGTCACTTCAGTACTTCGGTCAGCGGGGAGATTACGGCTATCAACACGCAATCTCGCAGTGGCCGCATGACGCTCAAGTTGGCCGAAGGCCCGATCAATAGCTTAGAGGTGCAAATTGGCCCGGTTTATCGCGGCACTGTGCTGCGTGACAGCTATCGGGGGTTGGGCTACAGCGATTTTAACGATCAGACGCTGTTTGGGGATTTCGCCAAAGGTATCAATCAGGCGTCGATTGCCGAGTTGGCCGGTTTTGAACCGAAAGTGGGCGAGAAAATCACCGTCTACGGCGTATTTACCAGTTGGCAACTGCCAGCGGAACCGCTGCTGATTACGCCGGTGCGTATCCAACCCTGAGGAGAGGTTATGAGTAACCCCGTCATCATCCAGACCCATAGCGTCTCGCGGTTATATCCCGGCGTCACGGCACTCGACAGCGTTAGCTACCAGGTTTTTCGCAATAAGGTCAACGTGCTGATCGGGGAGAATGGCGCGGGTAAATCCACCATGATGAAACTGCTGGCGGGGGTAGAGCGGCCCTCGTCCGGCAGCATTGAGCTGGATGGCCAGAAGATTGATATGCATTCCACACAAGATGCGGAAAAGCACGGTATCAGCATTATTTTTCAGGAGCTCAATCTGTTCCCCAATATGTCCGTGATGGACAACATTTTTATGGGTAACGAATTCTTCCAGCGTGGCCGGATCAATGTGGAATATCAGTACCAGTTGGCCAAATCCCTGCTGGCGCGGCTGGAATTGAACGTTGATCCTCATATGCTGCTCGGCAACCTGGCGATTGGCCATCAGCAACTGGTTGAGATTGCTCGCGCACTGGCAAAAGACACGCGGGTGCTGATTATGGATGAGCCGACCTCCGCGCTCAGTCAGGTTGAGGTTCGCACTTTATTCAAGGTGATTGCCGATCTGAAAAAACGCGGTGTCACCCTGATTTACATCTCTCACCGCCTGGAAGAGCTGATGGAGATCGGCGATCAGGTTACGGTATTTCGTGATGGTCGCTTTGTGGCGGCCGAGCAGATCGCCAACGTCAGCATCCCCTGGATCATTGAAAAAATGGTCGGCGAAAAGAAAAAGCATTTCGATTATGTTCCGGCCGAAAAAGGAGAGGAAGTGCTGCGGGTCAGTAATCTGACGCTACCGCATGAAAACGGCGGCTATCGTCTGAATGACGTCAGTTTCTCGTTACGGCGCGGAGAGGTGATCGGCATTTATGGTTTGCTGGGGGCGGGGCGGACTGAGCTGTTCAAAGTGATCAACGGTGTAATGCGCCAAACCTCCGGGCAGATTCTGCTTAACGGCAAGAACGTCGAGCGCAGCAGTTTTCGCGAAAGGATGCGCGTCGGTATGGCCCTGGTACCGGAAGACCGGCAAGCGGAAGGGCTGGTTCAGATGATGTCGATTCAAGCCAACATGACGCTTTCCAGTCTGGGGCGCAACGCTGTCAAACTGATCAGCGAGCAACGTGAGACCGATATCGTCAACGGCATGATAGAAAAACTGGCCATCAAGGTTAGCGATTCCGGGTTGCCTGTCACCTCACTTAGCGGTGGGAACCAACAAAAAGTAGTGCTGGGTAAAGCGCTCCTGACCGGGCCACAGGTGGTGTTTCTCGATGAACCGACACGCGGCATTGATGTGGGGGCGAAAACCGACGTTTATCACCTGATTGGCGCGATGGCCCGTCAGGGGCTGGCGGTCATGTTTTCCTCCTCCGAACTTGATGAGGTGGTTTCGCTGGCGGACCGGGTGATCGTCATGGCGGACGGGCAACTGACGGCCGATCTCCCCCGTGAACAAGCCGATCGCGAACTGCTGATCCGAGCTTCAACCCCTCATGCTTAAGGATAACAAGATGCAAACCAAATACCGGCTGTACATGTATTTGCTGCAGGCGCGCACCTTTATCGCCTTGCTGCTGGTGGTGCTGTTTTTCAGCAGCATGGTGCCTAATTTTCTCACGGTGTCCAACCTGTTGATCATGACTCAGCACGTCGCGATCACCGGTTTGCTGGCGGTTGGGATGACGTTGGTGATCCTGACCGGGGGGATCGATCTTTCGGTGGGGGCAGTGGCAGGTGTCTGCGGCATGATCGCCGGGGCATTGCTAACCGTTGGGTTACCGCTCGGTGGGGGCAACCTGCTGTTTCTCAATGTCTATGAAGTGTTTGTCGTGGTGGCCATCGCCGGTATTGCTATCGGTTTGGTCAACGGAACCTTGATCACCAAGTTGGGGGTTGCCCCTTTTATTTGCACTCTGGGGGCGATGTATGTGGCCCGTGGTGCGGCGTTGCTGACCGCTGACGGTAAGACCTACCCTAATCTGGTGGGTATGGAGGCGTTGGGCAACACCGGTTTTGCCACGCTGGGTTCCGGCACTTTCCTGGGTATTTACAACCCGATCTGGCTGATGCTTGTAATAGTGCTGTTGGGTATTTACATCACCAAAAAACGCCGTTGGGTCGTTACATCTATGCCATTGGTGGCAATGAGTCAGCGGCACGGTTATCTGGTGTGCCGATCGTGAAAGTGAAAATGTTTGTTTATGCCTTCTCTGGTATGTGTGCCGGGTTGGTTGGGCTGGTGATCGCTTCCCAGTTGCAAACCGCGCACCCGATGACCGGCAACATGTTTGAAATGGACGCCATTGGCGCCACGGTGTTAGGTGGAACCGCACTGAGCGGCGGGCGTGGGCGGGTATTTGGTTCAATTATCGGTGCTTTTGTCATCGTGTTCCTGGCGGATGGCCTGGTGATGTTGGGGGTCAGCGAGTTCTGGCAGATGGTGATTAAAGGGCTGGTGATAGTGACCGCCGTGGTGATTGACCAATTCCAGCAACGGCTGCAAAGCAAGGTGACCCTGATGCAGCGCCATGAGAAGAAGGCGGCACAGCCGCTGGCCGAGGTGAGCCATGGATAAGCGTGATTGTGTTGTGGCACTGGACGAAGGCACCAGCAATGCCAAAGCGGTAGTGGTGAATGCAGCAGGTAAGGTGATTGCCTCCAGCAGCCGGCCATTGACGCTGCAAACGCCTCAGTCTGGTTGGGTAGAGCAGCAAGGGGAGGCGCTGTTAGAGGCATCATTGGCGGTGCTGCGTGAGGCCATTGCCCAGGTTGGCGAAGACCGTATCGCTGCCATCGCCATCAGTAACCAGCGTGAAACCGCAATGGGCTGGTATCGTCATAACGGCCAGCCCATCGGCCCGGCCATCACCTGGCAGTGTTCACGTAGCGCCGCGTTTTGCGATCAATTGCGGCGTGACAGGCAAGACGCTCTGATTCGTCAGGTGACCGGGTTGCCGATCGCTCCGCTGTTTTCTGCCTCAAAAATGCGTTGGCTATTAGACAGCATGCCGGAAGGTCAGCAGCGTGCAGAGAATGGTGACGTATGCCTGGGCACCGTTGATGCCTGGTTGTTATGGCATCTGACCGGCGGCAGGCAGTTTTGCTGCGATCGTTCCAATGCGGCCCGCACTCAATTACTGAACCTGGCTACCGGGCGTTGGGACGAAAGCATGCTGAAGCTGTTTGGCATCCCGGAAGTGGCATTGCCGCAGGTTTGCCCATCCAGCCGTGATTTTGGCGTGACGCAAGGTGTCGAAGGTATCGCCGACGGTATTCCCATCTGCGCCATGATTGGCGACTCCCACGCGGCGCTGTATGGGCACGGATTAGGGCTGGCGGGCCGGGTGAAGGCGACCTACGGCACCGGATCATCAGTGATGGCGCCGGTTGACGACATCCATCATGGCATAACCCAATTGGCCACCACCATTGCCTGGCACGATGGCTATCGCTCGCAATATGCCCTTGAAGGCAATATTCCCCATACTGGCGATGCCGTGGCCTGGATGTTGGGCATTACACACATGGAGATGACCGATCAGCGATTACTCAGCGAGTTACCTGCCAGCATCGAAAGCACCGAAGGGGTCTATTTTGTTCCGGCGCTGACCGGCACCGGAGCGCCGTGGTGGGATGATCGGGCTCGCGGCGTGATCTGCGGTTTGAGCCGGGGCACCCAACGTGCTCATGTGATCCGGGCCTCTTTGGAGGCGGTGGCCTATCAGATTGCCGATGTGATTGGCGCGTTGCGCCAGCACCCGGGTTTTCAATTGCAATGCCTGATGGCAGATGGCGGACCAAGCCGTAACGACTGGCTGATGCAGTTTCAGGCCGATTTGCTGGGTTGCCCGGTGGCACGCAGCAACACCCCGGAGCTGTCGGCGATCGGTGCGGCATTACTGGCCATGCGACAATGTTTCGGCCTGAAAGACCCGCAATTGTTGCAGCTACTGCCTGAGCATGACGAATTCAAACCCAATATGCAGCGGCATCTGTTGCTGAATAAAAGCTATCAGGGTTGGCAGCAGGCCGTCCAACGCACGCTTTGGCAACCAGAATCGAATATTTGTTTAAACGAGGAATTAGCATGAAACAGCAATTTAGCGGTAAAACGGTGGTCGTCACCGGCGCTTGTCGGGGGATTGGCGCTGGCATCGCAGAGCGCTTCGCCTCGCAGGGGGCCAACCTGGTGATGGCGTCAAACAGCGATCGTATTTTTGACAGCGCAGAACAGCTACGCCAGCGTCATCAGGTGCATATTGTAGCAGTAAAACTGGACGTAACCGATGAAAAGCAGGTCCAGGACATGTATCTGCAAGCCTGGGAAAGCTTTGGCCGCATTGATGTGTCGATTCAAAATGCCGGGGTGATCACTATCGATCGTTTTGATGAAATGCCCAAAAGCGATTTTGAAAAGGTGCTTGCAGTCAATACCACTGCCGTCTGGCTATGCTGCCGTGAAGCGGCGAAATATATGGTGAAGCAGGGGGAGGCAGATTGATCAACACCTCTTCAGGGCAGGGGCGCAATGGTTTTATCTACACGCCACATTACGCTGCCAGTAAAATGGGGGTGATCGGTATAACTCAAAGCCTGGCGCTGGAACTGGCCTGTCATAACATTACCGTCAATGCGTTCTGCCCAGGGATTATCGAAAGCGAAATGTGGGATTACAATGACCGCGTGTGGGGGAAATTCTCAGTACGCCGGAAAAACGCTATGGCAAAGGGGAGTTGATGGCTGAATGGGTGCAAGGTATCCCGCTCAAGCGTGCCGGGCAACCTGGAGATGTCGCTGGCCTGGTGGCGTTTCTGGCCTCAGACGACGCCTGCTATATTACCGGCCAGACTATCAATGTTGATGGTGGTCTGATCATGTCCTAGCGTGACAATGTCACCTATTTCGCGGCTCCAATCAGGGGCCGCATCAAGGCAGATTTTTATCCCGCATTGCAATCTTCGCTTTTGCCCCCATATCAGGATAAACCTCCCATTTTGAGAAGCTTTCTCATTAATTTGCTTCGGTGCTTCGTTTCCTGCTGAATATCCCGGCAGATATCTGGTTTTATCGCGTGCAGGGTTTCCCTGCTACGATGGGAAATGCTAACTTAAGTGTCAGGGAAGCCACTTAATGGCACATATCCCAGGTGTTGCAAGTTATAGAATTGGCTATGGCTGGCAACACTGGGACAGAGTTCATCCGATTCACTCGGCATTGCGGGAAAGAATGTGAAATATTTGCTGATTTTTTTGTTGGTTCTGGTGATTTTCGTAGTTTCAGTCACCCTAGGCGCGCAGAACGACCAGGTTGTGACTTTTAACTATTTGGTTGCTCAGGGCGAATATCGCGTATCAACCCTGTTGGCCGCCTTGTTTGGCAGTGGTTTTGTCTTGGGCTGGATCATCTGCGGGGTATTTTATCTGCGTACACGCATTGCCTTGGGGCGTGCCAATCGCAAGATCAAAAGGCTGGAGCTACAGCTTGAAACGCCTGCCGAACCGGCGTCTTTGCCTGCTGTCAGCAAGGAATAATCTTCTATGTTAGAGCTGCTGTTTCTGTTGCTGCCTGTAGCTGCCGCGTACGGTTGGTACATGGGGCGCAGAAGTGCTCAGCAGGATAAACAACAGGAAGCCAACCGCCTTTCGCGTGAGTACGTGGCCGGGGTTAACTTCCTGCTTTCCAACCAGCAGGACAAAGCGGTCGATCTGTTCCTTGATATGCTGAAAGAGGACAGCAACACCGTCGAAGCACACCTGACGCTGGGTAATCTGTTCCGTTCACGCGGCGAAGTTGACCGCGCCATCCGCATCCATCAGGCGCTGATGGAAAGTGCCTCTTTAACCTTCGAACAACGCCTTCTGGCGATCCAGCAGCTTGGGCGTGACTACATGGCTGCCGGGTTGTATGACCGTGCCGAGGATATGTTCAGCCAGTTGGTCAATGAAGAAGATTTCCGTGTTTCGGCTTTGCAGCAGCTGTTGGTGATCCATCAGGCGACCAGCGATTGGCAGAAGGCCATCGAAGTGGCGGAAAAGCTGGTTAAATTGGGCAAAGACAAGCAGCGCATCGAAATCGCCCATTTTTATTGCGAGCTGGCATTGCAGGCGATGGGCAGCGACGATCTTGATAAGGCGATGGGCCTGTTAAAGCGCGCGGCGGCGGCAGATAAACAGTGTGCACGCGTGTCGATAATGTTCGGGCGCATCTTTATGGCACAAGAAGACTACCCCAAAGCGGTAGAAGCCATGACGCGCGTTCTGGATCAAGACAAAGAGCTGGTCAGCGAAGCCCTGCCGATGTTGCATGAGTGCTATCAGCATTTGCCGCAACAGCAGCAGGAATGGGCGGATTTCCTCAAACGTTGTGTTGAAGAGAATACGGGTGCCACAGCGGAGCTGATGCTGGCGGAGGTCATTGAGCAGCGGGAAGGGCGCGATGTGGTGCAGGTTTACATTAACCGCCAATTGCAACGCCATCCTACTATGCGGCTGTTCTATCGCCTGATGGATTATCATCTGGCGGATGCGGAAGATGGTAGGGCCAAGGAAAGCCTGTTGCTGCTGCGCGACATGGTGGGTGAACAGATCCGTACCAAGCCCCGTTACCGTTGCCACAAATGTGGCTTCACGGCCCATTCACTTTACTGGCATTGCCCTTCATGCCGGGCCTGGGCTTCGGTAAAACCGATCCGTGGCTTGGATGGGCAATAAAAACGGGGCGATTAAATAACTTATCGCCCCGTTTTTTTGTCTCGATCACTTCTTCTTGCTGTTTTTCAGGTTGCCTTTCAACAATTGGCGCAGCTTCTTCAGCTCTTTCTGGTTCAAAGGCTGTTCAATTTCTTCTTCGGTGCCCTGATTATCAATGTCGTCATGATGTAACGGGGCGGCTTTCTTGCTGGCTTTTACCGGCAGATCAAAACTGGTTTCCAACCGTTGGCAAACTTCAGCGCTGAGGGAAAGCTGGTTCTCCAGAGCGATAGCCTTAATCTTTTCTTTCAGTGCCAGAGGGATCTTGATGGTGAGTGTGGATATCTCGCTCATTTTTCAGCCTTTTATGCGGGAACTAACCATCAAGCTATGTCAGTTATTTGAATGTGTCCAGTATGTAATAAAAATTTAATCTATTTGTAACATTGGCGGGGTTTGGAGCGAGGCAAAAAGGGCCCGCATCGCGAGCCCTGAATCAGGTTTACTTGTAAATGACTGCGTTGCCGTGCAACAGGTTGTTGCCGCCTGCGGAGATAATGCGGTAGCTGCTGGCACCTTGAGCCTCAGCCTTGGCGGCCAATTTGGCTTCCAGGCTGCTCAACGTTGTGGCTTGACCGGCGGAAACAACGCCAACTTCGGTCAGTTTCTGTGCTTGCTGCAGATTGACCGGCTCGGCGGCAAAGGTGGCGAAAGAAGTCATGGCAAGCGTGGCAACTGCGGCAAAATATTTGATGTTTTTCATAATTTATTCCAGTTAGTTATCTAATTGTGAAGATGAATTCCTTTAGATGTGTTGAATGATATAGAAAATATTTTTGTTTAAAACGTGATAACGTTGAGCTAGTTAATCAAATTATTTGATTGATAATTTACCCATCTTTACTGCGATTTACGTCCCTAGGGGTAAGTGGGCCGGCAGGAATTGACACTCTATGACGTAGGCTGAGTTAACATTACTTAACGCCAACTGGCGCGGTGGCTGGGATTTCCGCTGTCTGGCATGTAGAATGCGGCGGTCAGTTTTGCTGGCGTGTCATTAACGCAGGTCCATATTATATAAGGTAGAAGAAATGAAGTCTGAAAATAACATTAATAACAATGACTTAAAATCATCTCCGATCATCGTTGCCTTGGATTACGCCGATAGAAATGCGGCTCTGGCTTTTGCCGACCGTATTGATCCGCAAGATTGTCGGTTAAAAGTGGGCAAAGAGATGTTTACCCTGTTCGGGCCAGAGATTGTGCGCGATCTGCACCAGCGCGGTTTCGACGTTTTTCTCGATTTGAAATTCCACGATATTCCTAACACGACCGCGCACGCGGTGGCGGCAGCCGCGGAGTTGGGTGTCTGGATGGTAAACGTCCACGCCAGCGGCGGCGCACGCATGATGACGGCGGCCAAAGAGGCATTACAGTCTTTTGGCGCGCAGGCACCTTTGCTGATTGCCGTAACGGTGCTCACCAGCATGGAGGCAGGGGATCTGCACGCCATAGGTATTGATATCAGCCCGGCAGAGCAGGCGGAGAGGTTGGCCCGTCTGACCCGGGACTGTGGCCTGGACGGCGTTGTCTGTTCTGCGCATGAAGCCACACGCCTGAAAGCGGCCTGTGGCAGCCAATTTAAACTGGTCACGCCAGGTATTCGCCCAGCAGGCAGTGCAGCAGGCGATCAGCGCCGGGTGATGACGCCGGAACAGGCTTTGGTTGCCGGGGTAGATTATATGGTGATTGGCCGCCCGATTACGCAATCTGCCGATCCGGCAGCCACGCTTCACGCTATCCGTGCCTCACTGATCTAAGGGATCCCAGCATGAATGATGATAATAGCCGCCTGGTTTACTCCACCGACAGTGGTCGCATCAAGCAAGAAGAGGTTAAACCGCAGCGCCCTCAAGGGGATGGCATCGTACGCATTCAGCGCCAGACCAGTGGGCGCAAAGGCAAGGGGGTTTGCCTGATAACCGGGGTTAACCTGGATGACGCGGCGTTGGAGAAACTGGCTGCGGAGCTGAAAAAGAAATGCGGCTGCGGCGGGGCAGTAAAAGATGGGGTGATTGAAATCCAGGGGGATAAACGCGATCTGTTGAAACAGCTACTGGAAGCCAAAGGGATGACGGTGAAGCTGGCGGGGGTAATTAACCCATTCCCTCTCCTTGCGAGGAGAGGGATATCAGTAAGGCGCGGTTTATTTACTAACCTGGTGGCCGATAATACCACCGACAGCAGCACCACCAATTGTTCCCAGCGCACTGCCATCTGTCAGCACCGCACCGCCGATAGCACCGGCACCCGCGCCAATAGCCGTGTTGCGATCGCGTTTAGACATATTAGAGCAGGCACTCAGGGACAGCGCCAAGGTAATCGCCAAGGCGGCCGTGGCAAAACGTTTATTAATAGTCATAATGACTTCTCCTTAGCATGGGCTAAATGGAAATACCTTGCTGGCGTAACACAGCTTTAGTATAGGCATTAACCACTGACCTGGCCTGTGACTTGCCCGCTTTGACTTCAAGATAAAAAGTGGCATTTACTGCACAAGACAGAGTAATTAAAAAAATACGACGGTTTTAATTCCTTTAGACAGTATAAATAGCCAGCCGTAGATAAATAGGGAAATAGTCTTAATTTGAAACGTATGCCTGGGCGAATGTTCTGATTTATCCGTTCAGCGTAATGATATTGCCGCCGCACATCTTTTATTATCCAGCAGAACCCTACTTGGTTTTTAGCGATTTGCACCATACCGACCCGCCGGTTGCCTGCCGACAATAACGTCAGACCAAGCAACAAGGACAAGACCATGCTCAACGAACTCAAACAACAGGTGCTGGAGGCTAACCTGGCCCTTCCGCGTCATCATCTGGTGACTTTTACCTGGGGTAATGTCAGCGCCGTAGATCGCCAGCAGGGGCTGATGGTGATTAAACCCTCGGGCGTTGAGTATGACGCCATGACCCGTGACGATATGGTGATTGTCGAGTTGGAAAGCGGCAAAGTGGTGGAGGGCAGTAAAAAACCGTCATCTGATACCGATACGCATCGGGTGCTTTACCTGAATTTTGCCGCTGCGGGGGGCATTGTTCATACCCATTCGCGCCATGCCACCATCTGGGCGCAGGCCGGCTTGGATATCCCCGCCTGGGGGACGACGCATGCAGATTATTTCTACGGTGATATTCCTTGCACCCGGCCAATGCTGGACAAGGAAATCAACAGCCGCTACGAATGGGACACCGGGCAGGTGATTGTCGAAACCTTCAGCGAACGTGGGTTGGATCCTGCGCAGATCCCCGCGGTGCTGGTACATTCTCATGGGCCCTTTACCTGGGGCAAAGATGCCGACAGTGCGGTACACAACGCGGTGGTGCTGGAAGAGGTGGCCTATATGGGGATCTTCTCGCGCCAGCTAATGCCAGAATTGGCCAATATGCAGCAAACCCTGCTAGACAAGCACTATCTGCGCAAACATGGCAAGAACGCCTACTACGGTCAGTAATCCTGGGGGCCATTGCGGCCCCATAGCCATTACTCGTTGACCAAATCCAGTTTGATACCTTGGCTTTTTAGCAACTGTTGATAGTCGAGCGCCAGGCGTGCATCGGTTACAACACGCCCGATTTGGCTGGTTGGCTCCAACGGATTGGGCTGGATCTGGCCAAATTTTGATGAGTCCGTCAGTACGATGTTTTCCACACCTTTGTTCAGCAGCGCATTGACGACGTCGGCACGCATCATATCGCGGCCGGTGAATCCGGTCTCTGCGTGATAGCCATCAATCCCGATAAAAGCCTTGCTGAAATGCACCTGCTGAATACACAGACGTGTGAGCGGGCCTACCACGGTTTCACTCTTTTTCTGGTACATCCCGCCCAGCACGATCACATCGCAATTCGTTTCTTTCAGCAGATTGGCGATGTAGTGGCTGACGGTGATCAGGGTTACGTGTTTACGCTCGGCCAGATAGCGGGCCAACAGGGCGTTCGTGCTGCCGCTTTCGATAAAGATGGTTTCGCCATCGTTGACCAGCGAAGCCGCATATTTAGCCAGTTTCTGTTTGAGGGTGAAGTTGGACATCATACGGGCATCCACGTCATCGCTTTCTAAAGCGATGGCAGAGCCATGAACGCGTTTGAGGTAGCTGCGTTTCTCCAACAGATTAAGGTCTTGGCGAATGGTCACCTCAGAAACGCCAGAGGCCCGAGCCAGTTCGCTGACGCTGATGCGGCGGCGATCGTTCACCAACTGCAAAATGGTTTGTTGTCTTGAATTCATAGTTGCCTGATAAGCGGCCAACCCGCGGCTGGCCGCAACTATTCACAGATTAGAGAGTATGTTCGGTTCGCGCGATAATATCATCCTGCGCATCTGGGGATAATGCGGTAAAGAAGGCAGAATATCCAGCTACGCGTACCACTAAATCACGATATTGGTCTGGATGTTGTTTTGCTGCCAGCAGTGTCTCCCTTGAGACAATATTGTACTGCACGTGCCAGCCATGATAGCTCTCAAAGAAGGTGCGCAGCATCAGCATCAGCTTCTCACGGTCGCGCGGGTTTTCCAGCGTCGACGGGTTCAGCTTCTGGTTGAGCAGCACGCCACCCAGAATCGACTCGGTTGGCAGCTTGGCCAGAGAGTTGAAGACCGCGGTAGGACCAAGGTGGTCAGTGCCGGAGGCCGGGCTGGCTCCTTCAGCCAACGGCGTGTGTGCCTTACGGCCATCAGGAGTTGCCATGGTGGCGGCCCCAAACGGCACGTTAGCGGAGATGGAAGAGGTCCCGGCATAGTAGGTGCCACCAATCGGGCCGCGGCCAAAGCGGGTATTATGATATTGCTTCAGTTCGTTGATATAGGTCTGATAGGCGCGAACCAGCAACTGGTCGACATCATCTACGTCATTGCCGTATTTCGGTGCGGCGTTGATCAGGCGTTGACGCAGTTGTTCACCGTCCAGCCCGGCAAAGTCATTCGCCAGGGCTTGTGCCAACTGCTGCTGGCCGATAATTCCCTGATCGAACACCAATTTACGCACCGCTTCCAGGCTATTGCCCAGGTTGGCGATCCCCACTTGCAGGCCGGAAACCCAGTCATATTTAGCGCCACCTTGTTTGACGCTTTTGCCACGCTCAATACAGTCATCGACCAGGGCTGAACAGACAATATCGTGGGCATTTTCTTCCAGTACGGTATCCACCACGCATTCAATCTCGATAGATTTGCGGGTGTAATAACGGATTTGCGTATCCCAGGCATCCAGCACCTGGTCAAACTGGCTAAAGTTACCTTTCGACAATGCCAGTTGCTGTGGCAGGAAAATCTGGCCGGAGGTGGCATCGCGGCCTTGCTCCAGTGCCGCCAGCATTACGCGGGCAAAGTTGATGAAGCTCATCCCGGTACAGCGATAACCCCATTTGCCGCCAACGGCCGTTTCGATGCAGCCGATAGCGGCATAGTCGTAGGCGTCCTGCGGTTCAACGCCCAGCTTGATAAATTCCGGGATAACGATCTCGTCGTTGTTAAAGGCTGGCATACCGAAACCGCAGCGAATAACCTGCACACAGGCATCGAGGAAATCATTACTGATCCCGGCATGATAGCGCACGCTTAGGTTTGGCTGTGTGGAACGCAGGCGACCACAGGATTCCAGAATGGCGTACGACAGTGGGTTAACCGCATCGCAGGCTTCGCCATTTACCCACTTTTGGCCACCGATGGTGACGTTTTGGTACAGTGGGCTACCCGCAGAGGCTTTAGAGTGTGAACCGGAACGGATTTTGTTCACCTCAAGCAGCTTCAGCCAGCAGCTGTGCAGCATCTCAATGGCCTTTTCGCGTGGCAGGCTTTGTTCCAGCTCAACATCGCGGCGATACCACGGATATAGGTACTGATCGAGGCGGCCAAAGGATACCGAGTGGCCGTTAGATTCAATCTGCAGGAACAACTGGATGAAGTAACACAGTTGCAGTGCCTGCCAGTAGGTTTGTGGTGGCTGATGGGCGATCAGTTCACAGTTGGTCGCCATTGTCAGCAGTTCTTCACGCCGCCAGGTACGGCTTTCAGCCTGGGCCATCTCACGAGCCAACTGGGCAAAACGCACAACATGTTCGCTCAGGGCAGTGAGGGCGATATCAACCGCCTTCAGGAGCTGTTCTTTGTGCAGATCCTCCCAATCGGTCAGATGGAGGCGTTCGCGGCGCTCAGAGACTTTCTCGCGCAGACCATCGAGGCCTTTCTCCAGTAGCAGCGGGAAGTTGACCGCCAGGTGCGCATCACCGGAGGTCATGTTACCTTCCGCTTTGATGATGCCGGTGGCCAGCAAAGCTTTTTGCTCATCGGTGAACATGCCGTAGCAACGGTCCTGCACGGTCTGGCCGCGCCACCACGGGCAGATTGCATGTAACACCGCTTTGTCCTGTTCGCTCACAGAGAAGCCAGCGCCTGGGCGATCGGCCAATTCGTCGATTTCGCTTTCAATCCAACTGACGGTGTACTCCGGGAAGATAGGGGCGGCGCGTAACTGGCTGGCCTGATTACCGATGATCAACTCGTCGTTCTTGATCCAGATGGTACGTTTGGCCAGATGATTAGCCAGTGCCAATGCGCGTCTTACCGGCAACGGTTTATCCTGATGCTGCTGGTAAGTTTCGGTGTAATGCTGTGCGCGTTCAGTACATACCGGGGGTTTAACGATATGGATCAGCGCGTGTTTATGCGCCAGTGTACGTTCGGTCAGGGTTGTCAGGTCCAGCGTTGTCATGATGTTATCCTCGCAAAATGGCGGTCAGGCCTTTGGCGCTGGCGTAATCTTCGGCATAGGCCAGCAGTTCAGGGTCGTTCAGTGGGGTATGGGGTGCATTGTAAGGTGCGCCGAGCAGGTGATATTTATTCATGCCCAGCGTGTGATAAGGCAAAAAGTGTATTTCTTTCACGCCAACTTCATCGGCGGCAAAATCGGTAATCGCGCGGATCGCGTCGCGATCGGCATTGAACTCCGGGATCAGCGGCACTCGCACGGTGATCTGAGTTCCAGCCGCTGCCAGGCGGCGAAAGTTATCCATCACCCGCTTGGCGGAACCGTCGGTCCATTGTTTGAAACGGGCTTCATCAACATGCTTCAGATCCGCCAGCATCAAATCGAGCCAGGGCAACGAAGGCGCAATGTAAGACCACGGCGTGTGCAGGCAGGACTCCACAGCGGTATGGATCCCCGCCTCGCGCCCACGTTTCAGTAACTCTGCGGCGATGTCTGGTTGCATAAATGGCTCACCGCCGGAAAGCGTCAGGCCACCGCCGGTACGCAGATAGTAGGGTTTATCGCGCATCACTTCGGCCATAACGGCATCGATATCAATTGCCGTGCCGCAAACGGTCAGCGCCCCGGTTGGGCAGCAGCCGGTTAATGCGTCATAATCAGCGTCAGTAAGCAACGCACGTTGCAGGTTAATCGTCGTTTCGTCAGGGCGGGTAATGGCGTGTGGGCAGCGTTCGCTGCACAGGGTACAACCGGCCAGACACAGGCGTGCATCAAACAACAGATCCTGCTGGCGGGAGCGGCTCTCCGGATTCTGACACCAGCGGCAGCCAAGTGAACAGCCCTTCAGGAACACCACGCTACGGATGCCGGGGCCGTCATGTGTTGAGTAGCGTTGCAGATTGAAAAGCATTGATCACCTGTGACGTTAAAAATCTTCTTACGTAAATTAAATAGCTTTCGAATGAAAGTTGATTTGATTTTAATCAAATGATGAGAGAGTTTTTCCCTTATTATGTTGAGAGTTTGAATTAGCCTACAAAATAATCAGGAGCACGATATGGAACTTTATCTCGACACCGCCGACGTCACCGCCGTTAAGCGCCTGGCCCGGGTGCTGCCGTTGCATGGTGTTACCACCAATCCAAGCATTGTCGCTAAAGAAGGCAAGCCGATCTGGGAGGTACTGCCAGCACTGCGTGACGCATTGGGCGGCACCGGTAAGCTGTTTGCACAGGTGATGGCGAATGACGCCGAGCGTATGGTGGCAGAAGCGGTATTGCTCAATCAGCGCGTACCTGGGCTGGTGGTGAAGATCCCCACCACGGTGGAAGGCCTGGCGGCGATCAAGAAGCTGAAGTCCATGTCGATCCCTACTTTGGGCACCGCAGTTTATGGCGCAGGCCAGGGGTTGCTGGCGGCTTTGGCCGGCGCTGAATATGTTGCCCCTTATGTTAATCGTCTGGATGCGCAGGGCGGTGATGGGATTGAAATGGTGCATGAGTTGCAGCAATTGTTAACGATGCACGCCCCTCACGCCAAGGTGCTGGCCGCCAGCTTTAGAACCCCGCGTCAGGCGCTGGAATGCCTGTTGGCCGGTTGCCAGTCGATCACGTTACCCGTGGATGTAGCAGAGCAGTTTATTACTACCCCGGCGGTTCAGGCGGCGGTAGAGAAGTTTGAGCAGGATTGGCAGGGAGCTTTTGGCACCACGTTGTTGAGCTAAATCATCTCAGGAGGTCCAGCCCTCCCGTGGGAGAGGGCTGGATTTACAGGCGTCAGGCGCGCCCGGCTTCTTCACGTAAAACAATTTCGCTTTCACGTACTGTCGGCTTGTTGGCGTTCAGCGCACGGCGGATCACGAAGAAGGCAGAAACCAGCATCGTCACGGCTACCAGCATAAAGAAGGCGCAGAGCGCGGCATTGATCTGGTTGCTTAACACGATGGTCTGCATATCCGCAATGGATTTAGCCGGTGCAATAACCGTGTTCTGCTCAATCCCGGCAGAGAATTTCTTCGCCTGGGCCAGGAAGCCGATGCTCGGTTTTTCATGGAAGATTTTCTGCCAGCCTGCGGTCATTGAGGTAATAAACAGCCAGGCGGTCGGCAGAATGGTTACCCAGGCGTAGCGCTGTTTCTTCATTTTGAACAGCACCACGGTGCCGAGGATCAGCGCCATTGAAGCCAGCATCTGGTTACCAATGCCAAACAGTGGCCACAGTGTGTTAATCCCGCCCAGCGGATCGACCACGCCCTGATAGACGAAGAAGCCCCAGCCAGCCACCGCCACGGTGGTCCCGGCCAGGTTGCCGAACCACGAACGGTTGTTCGCCAGCCGTGGAATAGCTACCCCCACCAGATCCTGCACCATAAAGCGGCAGGCACGCGTACCGGCATCAACCGCAGTAAGAATAAACAGCGCTTCAAACAGAATGGCAAAGTGATACCAGAAGGCCATCATTGCCCGACTGTTAAATACATCGCTGATGATATGGGCCATGCCAACGGCGAAGGTTGGCGCGCCGCCTGCTCGGGACAGCACAGATTTCTCACCGACATCAGCGGCGATCTGCTGCAGCATTTCCGGGGTGACGATAAAGCCCCAGCCGTTGATTACCTGCGAAGCGCTCTCAACCGTGGTACCGATCAGCGCCGCCGGTGAGTTCATGGCAAAGTAGACGCCTGGGTCGATCACCGACGCGCAGATCAGCGCCATGATGGCGACGAAAGACTCCATCAGCATACCGCCGTAACCAATAAAGCGAATATGGCTCTCACGCTCTATCAATTTGGGTGTGGTGCCGCTGGAAACCAGCGCATGGAAGCCGGAAATGGCACCGCAGGCAATGGTGATAAACAGGAACGGGAACAGGGAACCGGCAAATACCGGGCCGCTGCCATCGATAAAGCGCGAAACCGCAGGCATTTTCATTTCCGGCATGGCGAACACAATGCCCACCGCCAGCCCCACAATCACGCCGATCTTCAAGAAGGTGGAAAGATAGTCACGGGGCGCCAGCAGCAGCCACACCGGCAGCACTGAAGCGACAAAGCCATAAATCACCAGCACCCAGGTCAGCGTGGTACCGTGCAGAGTAAAGAACGGCCCCCAATAGGGATGCAGAGCGATATTACCGCCGTAGATGATCGCCATCATCATCAGTACAAAGCCGATCAGAGAAACTTCGGCAATCTTGCCTGGGCGGATAAAACGCATGTAAACGCCCATAAACAGCGCAATCGGGATGGTGGCAGCAATGGTAAACAGGCCCCAAGGGCTGTCTGCCAACGCTTTAACCACGACCAGCGCCAAGGCAGAGAGGATGATGATCATCACTCCAAGCGCCCCGAGCATGGTTATCACCCCGGCAAAGGCGCCCAGTTCCTGCTTGGCCATTTCCCCCAGAGATCGCCCGTCGCGGCGGGTGGAGATAAACAGGATCAGGAAATCCTGCACCGCACCGGCCAGCATGACGCCCACCAGGATCCAGATGGTGCCCGGTAAAAAGCCCATCTGCGCGGCCAGGATCGGCCCAACCAGCGGACCTGCACCGGCGATGGCGGCAAAGTGGTGACCGAACAGCACCCATTTGTTGGTGGGTACATAGTCCAGGCCGTCATTATGGCGTTCCGCCGGGGTCAACCGACGGTCATCGAGCTCGAATACATTCTTGGCAATAAACCGGCTATAGAAGCGGTAAGCAATGCTGTAGCAGGCGACAGAAGCCACCACCAGCCAGACAGCGTTGACGTGCTCCCCGCGGCTCAGAGCCAGCATGGCGAAAGCGAAGGCGCCGAGCAGCCCCACCGCGAGCCAGATTATGCCGGACTTGACGTTTTTCATGTTGCGCAACTCCTTGTTGTGCAGAGGTAGAAAGGCGATTTTTTTAAAGTTGATTGATACGTCAAAAAGTTAACAACAGATTAAAAGTAGGAGGTTTAAACGCAGACAGGGGCTGGTCGGATCAGAAATGTGAACTCAGTTGGGATTTGGTAAAAAAGATCGGGGATCAGGGGGCAGTGGGTTATTTCAGGCAAAAAAAGGCGATACCCAGTATCGCCCAGATAGAGATCGACTTGTGTCAGGCGGCCGGTTTCGCGATCACGCTGCGGGTTTCCATACGCACTTCGGCAATATTTACCTGCAGGGTATCGCTCTGGCGATAAACCACTTCACCTTTCACTTGCACGGTGCCGGTTTCCTGGCTGCAAACCATCTCGTCACGCACCGCGTGGATGAACGGAGCAGGGATAAAGGCTACTGCGCCGTTGTCCAGCAGGCGCACACGCAGGCCGCCACGGGTCACGTCGATAATCTCGGCGTTGAAACGCGCGTCGGTGCCGGCCTTATCTTTCAGGAAGCGTGCATATAACCAGTCGCCCACATCGCGCTCTGCCATGCGGTTCAGGCGGCGGCGTTCAGCCAATTGGGTTGTCACTTCATCCTGCGGTTTTTCAGCAGGCTGCGCGGTGATGATATTTTTCAGCAGGCGATGGTTGACCATATCGCCATACTTACGGATAGGGGACGTCCAGGTGGCGTACGCTTCCAGTCCCAGGCCAAAGTGCGGGCCAGGAAGGGTGCTGATTTCTGCAAAGGTCTGGAAGCGACGAATGCGGCTATCCAGGAACTGGGTTGGCTGTGAATCAAGGTGACGGCGCAGCTCGCAGAAGCCTTCCAGCGTCAGCAGTTTTTCTGCTTCGGCTTCTACGCCATTAGCCTGCAAGACGGCGACCGCCTGTTCAACCAGCGCGGGATCAAAACCGGTATGAACGTTATAGATGCCAAAGCCCAGGCGATCGCGCAGCACGATGGCGGCACAAACGTTAGCAGCAATCATGCACTCTTCAACGATACGGTTGGCGGTGCGGCGTTGTTCGGTAATGATGTCCAGCACGTCGCCTTTTTCACCGAGTACAAAGCGGTAGTCAGGCCGATCCTTGAATACCAGCGCATGCTGATGACGCCAGGCGTTACGGGCATCACAAACCTGCTTGAGCAGGGTGACTTGCTGCGCTATGGCTTCACTTGGCGGTTGCCAGCCAGCAATACCGTCCAGCCAGTCAGACACTTCGTCATACACCAACTTGGCTTTGGACTCGATTTCGGCGGCAAAGAAATGGATATCGCTTCCCAGCGCGCCGTCTGCGGCGATAGTAACGCGACAGGCGAGGACCGGGCGGCGCTCATTCGGGCGCAGCGAGCACAGGTTGTCTGACAGATCGCGTGGCAACATTGGAATATTGAAGCCCGGCAGGTAGTTGGTGAAAGCGCGCTTGCGGGCGATATCATCCAGATTGCTGCCTTGCTCTACGTAGGCGGTAGGATCGGCAATGGCGATGGTTAACTGCAGCGTTCCGTCACCGTTGTCCTCCACGTACAGCGCATCGTCCATATCTTCAGTGCTGGCGCTGTCGATGGTGACAAAATCCAGCGCGGTCAGATCTTCGCGCGCCAACCTAGCATCATGCTCAGTGATCTCCACCATGTCTGGCGCTTCTTTTTCAAGATTATGACGGGCCAGCGTAACCCACCATGGCGCAAAGTGATCTTCACCTTCAGTGATGAACTGAGTCAGGTCGGCATTGAAAGCGCGATCGCCCTTCAGCGGGTGACGGCGCATTTCGGCTACCGCCCAGTCACCGGCCTGGAAGTTATGAGTCAGTTCACGCGCAGGGCGGCACTGAATGGCGTCTTTCAGCATCGGATGATCGGGCACGATGGACAGCCGATCGTCTTTCTTCTGCACCCGGCCAACAAAGCGTGACAGGAAAGGCTCAACCAGGGTTTCCGGCTCGGCTACTTCGCGCTCTTTTTCGGTGTGCAGGGTGGCGACAACACGATCCCCATGCATGACTTTTTTCATGTAAGGCGGCGGAATAAAGTAACTCTTTTGGCCGTCGACTTCTAAAAAGCCAAAACCTTTCTCAGTCCCTTTTACTACGCCTTCAACACGCGGGGTTTGAGAGTGAAGTTGCTGTTTTAGCTGCGCCAGCAGCGGGTTATCTTGAAACATATCGTCCAGTAAATGGGTTGTGAGTGGCAAGATTTGCGGCAGACAGTTTTACGCGAATCACCTGCTGCGGGCAAGCCTAACCTCAAGGTTTTCCCATGTTGACTCTCGATTATCGGGTGCAGTGAGCAAGAATAAGCCAGGGTGTGATTAGCCATGGCTTATACCCTGAGTCTTAAGCGATACGCCGCTTCGGTTCGCTGGCACAACGGCGGATCGTTACAGGAACAGATTTGGAGGTTGGCGTACCGGTGCCGTCGCCAAAACTGGCCAGCGGCACCAAGGGATTGGTTTCTGGATAGTAGGCCGCCAGGTTGCCGCGTGGGATGTCATAGCTGACCAGCTTGAAGCCGCTGACTTTGCGGATCACGCCGTCGTTCCACAGGGTTTCGATCTCCACCAGTTCACCATCCTGCAGGCCCAATGCGGCCAGATCTGCCGGGTGGATAAACAGCACTTCACGCTGGCCGTAAACGCCGCGATAACGATCGTCCAAGCCATAAATTGTGGTGTTGTATTGATCGTGCGAGCGCAGGGTTTGCAGGACAAAAGGGGCTTTTTTGCTTCGGTTGACGGGAACAGCGTGTCGGGTAATGGCGCAGCGCAAAACTGAGCCTTGCCACTCTGGGTTGCAAAGCGTAATTCTGCGGCGGCGTTACCGAGATAAAATCCGCCCGGCTGTTCGCAACGCTGGTTGAAATCGTCGAAGCCAGGAATGGTCGCCTGGATATGCTGACGGATCAGGGAGTAGTCGTCCGCCAAAGCCAGCCAGTCCAGTTTTTCGCTGCCCAGCACCGCGTTTGCAATACCGCAGACAATCGCGGTTTCCGAGCGCTGAGTCTCTGCCAGCGGTTTACCTATGCCCTCTGAGGCATGCACCATGCTGAATGAATCTTCCACTGTGATGTATTGCGCGCCACTGGCTTGCATATCCAATTCGGTGCGCCCAAGCGTAGGCAGGATCAGGGCGTCTTTACCGGTGATCAAATGGCTGCGGTTCAGCTTGGTGCTGATATGCACCGTCAAATCACAACAGCGCAGAGCTTGGGCAGTACGCTCGGTATCCGGTGCCGCTGCAGCCAGGTTACCTCCAAGCGCAATCAGCACCTTGACGTCACCCCGCAGCATCGCTTCAATCGCTTCCACCGTGTTATGACCAACCTCGCGGCGTGGGGTAAAGCCAAAATGTTGTTCCAGATTGTCGAGCAGTGCTTTGGGCGCTTTCTCGTCAATGCCCATGGTGCGGTTACCCTGCACGTTGCTGTGGCCACGCACCGGGCATAAACCCGCCCCTGGCTTGCCTAATTGCCCGAATAACAGTTGCAGATTGGTGATCTCACGAACGGTGGCAACCGAATGTTTATGCTGCGTGATCCCCATCGCCCAGGTGCAGATAACCCGCTCGGCACCTTGGTAAATCGTGGCGGCATGGCGCAACTGGGTTTCACTCAGACCAGACTGCGAGATGATTTGTTGCCACGAAGTGGCATCCACCTGGGCCAGATAAAGCTCAACGCCCTGGCTATGTTGATCGATAAAGGGCCGGTCAAACAGCCCGGGCTGGCTGGCGGCCAACCGCTGGCGATGGGTTTCCAGCAGTGCCTTCACCATGCCACGCACTGCCGCCATATCGCCACCCAGTTTAGGTTGGAAATAGGCAGAACTGATGGGGGAAGATTTTGGCGCCAGCATCTGGAGTGGGTTTTGCGGATCGGTAAACCTTTCCAGCCCGCGTTCACGCAGGGTGTTGAAACTGACAATCCGGGCACCACGGTTGGCGGCCTGTTTCAGGCTGTGCAGCATGCGTGGGTGATTGGTGCCTGGGTTCTGGCCAAACACAAAAATCGCATCGGCTTTGGCAAAATCCTCCATGCGAATAGTGCCTTTCCCCACGCCGATACTCTGTTTGAGGCCAACCCCGCTCGCTTCGTGGCACATATTGGAACAGTCTGGGAAATTGCTGGTGCCCAGCATCCGGCCGAACAGTTGATAAAGGTAAGAGGCTTCGTTACTGGCACGGCCAGAGGTGTAAAGCTCAATCTGGTTGGCGTTGTCCATCGCCCGGATATGGCTGGCGATCAGCGCCAGGGCATCCGGCCAGTTGATCGGCTGGTAGCGATCGGTTTTGGCGTCATAGCGCATCGGATGGGTCAGACGGCCCTGATATTCCAGAAAATAGTCGCTTTGTTCACGCAAAGTACTCACGCTGTGAATGGCAAAGAAAGCGGGTTCCACCGCCTGGCGTGTGGCTTCCCAACTGACGGCTTTAGCGCCGTTCTCACAAAAGCTGAAGGTACTGTGATTGTCATCGCCCCAGGCGCAGCCAGGGCAGTCGAACCCCCGGGCCTTGTTAACACGCATCAGGTTACGCAGGTTTTTCAGCGCCTGTTTACTGTCGAACACATAGCGGGTGGTGGCTTCCAATGAGCCCCAGCCGCCGGCCGCGCCGCGATAAGGTTTGATTGACGGTTTGAATTTCATGATTTTCTTCGCAGGTGATGGTTGTAGCTAAAAGGTAAATGCTTTTTTAAGCATCTTGAGTATTTATGTGGCAAGTCTAGGGGCGTAAGGACGGTGTGTCTAATCGAATAGAATGATGATGGCATAGAGCGGATTTATCGCCAGTGCTAAGCCAATGATATACTCAACGCAGAACTCATTTCTCGAGCCAATGTATGAATATTAAACAACTCATGACACCCGGCCAGTAATACGGCGATCTCCGGGGTCAGCAGATAACGGGGCAGGTCGTCGCGCACCGCCGCCAGGGCGGTCTCAAAATCTATATAGGGTGCCGCCGGGGTGCCGGTGGCGCTACGCGAGATCTGCGGGAACGTGGGGGCGGTGGTGCTCAATTTTTTACTCTCCGCAATCAGCCGGGGTAACGTGTTACCGTTGATTGTAAATATCCGGGCGGCGGGAGGCTTGCAGAATAATCGCGCTGGCGGTGATCGTCATTTCGGTGAATACACCCTTGATGGAAGTAAAACCGAAGACCGAACCGGGGCAGGGCTGCCGCCCCACGGAATGCCCTAACCCGGCCCAGTCCGGTACAACATTACCAGCGCAAGTGGAACATCCACGTGGCATCGCTGACAGAAGATGCGCACCACACCATCAGCTATTTTGGCCGCTATCTGAAGCGTCCCCCGGTGTCACTGAGTCGGCTGGAGCACTACGGCGGTGGCGACGTCACACTGACCTACAACAGTCACAAGACGAAGCGCCTGGAGCGGCTGAAAATGGCGATCGATACATTCATTGAAAAATTTATCCAGCACATCCCAGACAAACACTTCCGGATGATCCGTTATTACGGTTTTTTAAGTCATGCAAAGCGCGGTGAGTTGCTGGAAAAGGGGCATGCGCTGGTTGGTCATGAGGTTGAAAGGCGGCCGCAGATCACCTTTGCGATGATGCTTAAGCGCTTCACAGGAGAAAAGCCGCTGAACTGCGTGCTGTGTGGCGCGCGGTTACTGCTGTGCGGGCTGAAGGAGGGGCTGAGACTGGAAGAACTGCTCGGTTATCATAAATCACTGGCTTTAATGGGGGGTCTGACCCCCACCAGGGAAGATCCGCCCAACATAGGTAAATCTGTCTATAAAGCATGCAGTGAAATGAATTAGCTATCAATTTTATCAATATTGATTGGTGACCCGTCCTGTGGGAAAAGAGGTGAATGCCGCTCAGAAAGCGGCATCGACGCTAATTTCTGGTTGATAGTTAGCCACTTTTGGGTTGAAATTCCTATTTATGAAGAGCCACGCCACTGGCGCAGCATTTCTATGACGCTGCTCAGGCGTGGTTATTGCAGTGAGATTCAGCCAGCAATGTATCGCCGAGGCTGTATCGTAGACGGTTTTCCCAGGCATACAGGGAACCGGTCAACAGGGTTTCTAATGCCTGTGCCTGATTAAGCCCGCTGTTGAACAACGCCTGCACGCTTTGCGGGGTGAATTTCTCTGGTGAGCGTGTCAGTTCGGCTATCACCCGGATCACAGCCACCGCCTGCGGATCGGTAGTGGTATCCAGCGCATTTTCGATCCCGGCCAATAATGCCTGCACCAAACCTTTGTCGGCAATCTTATTGGCCACTACTGCCGCGCAGTATGGGCTGCCATTGATTCTGGATGCCACCAGGGCCGCCAACGCCCTGAGGTGAGGGGATAACTCGTCACTTTTGTGATTAATGTTGTTATAAACGGCATTGCGTTCATGCAAGGTGGCCGCGTCATGGGCTAAAAGCAGGTAAAAGGATCTGATACGAGCATCCGGGTGGCTCTGATCCAGGATGTCGAGTTGCCACGCATCTGCCTGCTCCGGCACGATTTCAGGCAGCCGTGCTTGCCATAACCGCTTTTCCTCGGAAAACCCATCCCCTGGTGCATCCTCAACTTTTGGAAAACCCGGTATCACCGCCGTTGGTCTTCCTGCCAGTGCAGCAATACCTGCCACCACCCGAGCCTGATAACTGACGAACCCGATGATTTGTGAAAAGGTCACGATATCCCGGGTACTCAGGCCAACTTCATTGAGTTGCTGCAATGCTTTGCTGCAAATTAGCGTCGGTTGGCTGGCAAGTTGGCGGGCATATTGGGTGATTTGTGCCAGACGGACATTGCTTTCCCGGGTAGCCTCAGGGCTAGCCAACGGGGCGAGGCGGGCGGCGTAATGGCTGCATAAGGTTTGAACCCCGGCCACCTGGGCCACCGTTAGGGCGGTAGAAAGACGATCGTAGGGTGACAATGTCACTTCTGCCGACGTCACTACCCGGTCAGGGAACAGCACATGATAGCTAGCCTGAGAAGCGGTGAAGACTGCGGCCCGAGCAGAGAGCGCTTGGTTCAGTGCCTCGTCGGCAACGGCCCCCAGGCCCAACAGAAAGCGATCGCGCAGGCGGGCGGCACCCTGTTCCAGCGGTGCATCACTGCCAGAGCTGCGCTGGGTTTCGTGGTACCACTGAACATGATGCGGGTAGGCGTTTTTCATCAGTGCGATATCCTGTCGTCTTTTAGGCTTAACGTAGGGGATATCCTCACCGATTGGATTGGCGAGATAAAATAATGTTACGTGCTAATTAATAGCGCAAAAGAATAAAATAGTTAACGGTGGGAAAAGGGCGTACGGGCACGCCCGGATAAAAATCAGAATTTGCCACCATCGCGACGCCAGGCATCGGCCGTCAGAGCCTCCCCGAAATGGCTGGCGATCAGGCGTTTGGTGAGATCGTGCAATGGTGATGCCAGTACCTCGGCAGTGCTGCCACGTTCAACGATTTCACCTTCATGCATCACCATCACCTGATCACTGATATGTTTCATCATGCCGAGATGCTGCGTCACGTAGATATACGAAATACCGTGCTTCTCCTGCAGTTCCAGCATCAGGTTGATGATTTGCGAACGCATCGACATGTCCAGTGAGGCCAGCGCCTCATCGGCGATAATCACCTTGGGTTGCAGGATTAATGCTCGTGCCAGCGCCACGCGCTGTTTTTGCCCGGAGGCAAGCATATGCGGATAATAGTTGGCGTGATCTGGCAGCATCCCCACCTGACGCAGGGTCTGATTGATGCGAACCTCCCGCTCGTTGGCCTCCAGATCGGTGTTCAACCGCAGCGGGGCATCCAGCAATTGGCCGATACGCTGGCGCGGGTTGAGCGAGGTACTGGGATCCTGGAAGATCATACGAATGCGCTGGCTGCGGTAGCGGTAATCGCCAAACTCCAGCGGATGGTCGTCAATCAGCACCTCACCGGAAGAGGGCTCAACCATACCGGAGAGCATTTTTGCCAGAGTGGATTTACCGGAACCATTCTCGCCAATCACTGCCAGCGTCTGGCGTTCACGCAGGGTAAAGCTGACCGACTTGACTGCTTCGACATGCTGGCGGCGGAATAGCCCGGTGCGGTAGCGATAGGTTTTAGTCAGATTGCGCACTTCCAACAGCGTTTCCATGTTATTGCTCCTCCATGTTCAGCGGGAAGTGGCAGGCGAACAGGTGGTTTTTCACTGGGCGCAGGCGTGGCGTTTCAATGCACTTTTTCTGGGCGTATGGGCAACGTGGCCCCAGGCGGCAGCCGATAGGCAGATGCTCCAATGAGGGGATGGCTCCTGGCAAGGTATTCAGGCGGCTTTTATGCGGTAGTGAGCGGCCAAAGTCCGGCATGGCGCGGATCAGCGCCTGAGTATAAGGATGATGAGGCGCAGCCAGCAGATCTTCGCACTGCGCGCTTTCTACCGTTTGGCCGCAGTAGAGCACGTTCACCCGATCAGCCCATTTGCTCATCATCTGCAAATCGTGACTGATCAGCAGAATGGTGGTGTTGTTGTTCTGGTTGAGGCGTGCCAGCAGGCGGAAGATCTGCGCCTGAGTGGTCGGTTCCATGGCGTTGGTCGGTTCGTCTGCGATCAGCAATCTTGGCTGATTGGCCAGCGCAATGGCAATCATCACCTTCTGGCATTCCCCTTCGGTTAGCTCGTAGGGGAAACTGCCCATGATATCGTCATGATCCTTGATGCCGACACGGTGCAACAGCTCAATCGCCCGGCGTTTCCGCCAGTTGAACCGTTGCCACCAACGGCCTTTATAGGTCCAGCCAGGAATAGCCTGCGCCAACTGTCGGCCAATATTTTCTGAGGGATCCAGGCAGGATTGCGGTTCCTGAAAAATCATCGATACGTTGTGACCCACCAGTTTGCGCCGTTCACGCGGTGTTAACTGCAACAAGTCGATATCGTCGAAGCGAAAGCGATCGGCAGTGACACGCCAGTTGTCTTTGGTCACGCCGCAGATGGCTTTGGCGATCAGGCTCTTGCCTGAGCCGGATTCGCCAACGAGGCCACGTACTTCACCTTCGGTCAGCGTCATGCTGACGCGATCAACGGCTTTCACCGGCCCTTCGGCAGTAATAAATTCGATGGTCAGATTGCGGATATCGAGTAACGGCATTATTCCACCCCCGCATTAATTGCGCGGCGTATACCGTCGCCCAACAGGTTTACCAGCAACACGCTGACCAAAATGGCTGCACCTGGCAGCATTACGGTCCAGGGAGCGACATACACCAATTCCAGTGAATCTCCGAGCATGGCTCCCCATTCCGGGGAAGGGAGTTGAGCACCCAAATCGAGGAAGCCCAAAGCCGCAATATCGAGGATAGCCATCGACAACGCGCGGGTAAATTCGGTGATCAGTACGGCGGCAATATTTGGCATTACCGCGTACCACAGGATCTGCATGGTAGAAGCCCCATCCAGCCGGACGGCCACCACATACTCTTTCTCCAGTTCATCGTGTACCGCGCTGTAGATAGTGCGCACCATACGTGGCAACAGCGCCAGCCAAACGGCCAGCATGGCATGTTCCAGCTTTGGTCCGATAAACGCCACGACAATGATCGCCAGCAACAGCGAAGGAATAGAAAGCAGGGTATCAAGGATATGGTTGAGCACCGCAGAGATAAGGCCACGGGTCACCCCGGCGAAAATGCCCAGGATCACGCCGCACAGAGCGGCTGCCAACGTGACGAGCAGCGCCGAGCCAAAGGTTGCGGCAGCGCCGGTCAGCAGGCGGCTTAGGATATCGCGGCCAAGATCGTCGGTACCCAGGAAGAATGACACGTTGCCATAACGCGACCAGGAAGGGGGCAACAACTGATACCCCAGAAACTGTTGGTCCAGCGCATAAGGGGCCAGCAGGCTGCCGAACAGGGACAGCAGCAGCAGGCCAATCACGCCATAAAAACCAATCATGGCCAAGGTGTCGCCGTAGAAAATCCGCCAGGTATACAGCAGCGGGCTCGGCATTTTCTTTTCGCTGTATACGTTATCTAAGGGCATACCATTCCTTATGTTTCAGCGGGTTGGTGGCAGCACCCAGAATATCGGCCAATACGTTGATGGTGATCACCAGCGTGCCAATCACCATTACACCAGCGGATATTGCCGCGTAGTCCTGTTGCCGTATGGCGTTGATCAGCCAGCGGCCCAGCCCTGGCCAACTGAACACCACCTCGGTGATCATCGCCAGTGTGAGCATGGTGGAAAACTGCAAGCCGAGTTTGGGGATGATCGGCGGCAGTGCATTGTGCAGCACATGGCGGCGGATAATGGTAAACCGTGAAAGCCCGCGGGTGGCGGCGGCCTTGATGTAGTTCTGGCCTAGCACGTCGTCGGTGCTGATGCGCATCAGGCGGATCACTTCGGTAATTGGTGCGACGGCCAGTGCGGTGATCGGCAGCACCATATGACGAAACGCGCTGGCGATCATCTCGGAGCGATAAGGCGAATCGGAGATCCAGGCGTCGATCAGCGCAAAACCGGTTACCGGTTGCACCTGATAAAGCAAATCGAAACGGCCAGATACCGGCAACCAGCCAAGATGCAGCGAGAAGTACAGCATCAACAGCAGTGCCAGCCAGAATACCGGGATCGAAAAGCCCAGCAGGGCGAAGGTACTGATGGCGGTATCCTGCCATTTACCTCGCATCACACCGGCGATGATGCCCAGCGGTATCCCGATAAACAGCGCTATGGTAAACGCCAGAATGCACAGTTCCATGGTTGCCGGGAACACTTCGCGCAGTTGTTCACTGATGGCCTGACCATTGATGCTCGACACGCCGAAATCCCAGTGCAGCAGGCTGGCAAAATAGAATTGATAGGCATCCAGCATGGCGGCACCGTTAAGCGGCGCGCGCGGGGTGAAGTAGCTGAGACTGAAGCTTACTAAAGTCAGAAAGAACAAAGTGATCAGCAGCAATAAAATTCGCCGTAAGGTAAAAATAATCACTTTTTCACCTCCTTCGCGGCGGGTTCACGGTAAACCCCGGCAAACGATGCATTGCCGAAGGGGCTCAACACCAGTCCCTTGATATCATAGCGGTAAGCCTGCAGGCGCAATGAAGATGCCAGCGGTAGCACGGGCAACTGCTGTTCGATAATTTGCTGCGCTTGCCGATAATTGTCGATACGTTGCGAAAGCTGCTGAGAAAGCAGGGCATCCTGCAACACTTCATCAAAGGCAGGATCGCACCAGTGAGCATAGTTGGTCTGTGAACGGATTGCCGCACAGCTCAGCAGCGGGCGGAAGAAGCTATCCGGGTCGTTACTGTCGGTGGACCAGCCGGTTAGAGTGAGATCGTGATTCATCTCCATCAGGCGAGCCTCCTGGAAGCGGCCTTCTACCGGCACAATAGTAAGGTTGATACCCACCTGTGCCAGGTCTGCCTGCAGCAGCTCCGCCATTTTCAATGGGCTTGGGTTGTAAGACTGTGAAGCGGTTGGCACCCACAGCTTCAAATCCAACGGCCCAACGCCGGCTTCACGGAGCATTTCCCGCGCCTTGGCCGGATCGTATTCCGTCACATGGGCATCGTTGTCATAGGCCCAGGAAGCGCGTGGCAGGATTGAAGCTGCGGTTTCTGCCGTGCCGTAGTAGATCGACTGCATCAGACGCTGGTTGTTTATCGCCAGCGAGATAGCCTGGCGAACTTTCAGATTATCGAGCGGCGGTTTGCGGGTATTGAAAGCCAGATAGGCGATATTCATGCCAGGCCGCAGCGTCAGCCGCAAGCGGGGATCGTCACGCAGAATCGAAAGCTGGCTGGCGGCGGGGTATGCCAGTACATCGCACTCGCCGGTCAGCAATTTGGACAATCGGCCAGTCCCTCCGGCCCCCATGTCGATCACCACCTGCGGCATGCGCGGTTTCCCTTTCCAGTAAACCTCATTGCGTGCCAAACGGATGTATTGGCCGGAGCGATATTCACTCAGCAGGAAGGGGCCGGTACCGACGGGTTCCCGGTCGATCATCTCTTCGGTGCCGTCCAGCGTCAGGTTAGCGGCATATTCCGCCGATAGCACCGGCGCATAATGGGTTGCCAGGTGCCACAAGAAAGAGGCATCCGGAGCCTGTAAGCGGAATTCGACGGTGTAGTCATCCAGCTTCTTCACGCTTTGCACTGAATCGGCAAACTGCAAACTGTCGAAATAGGGGTAATCGCCACCGTTCACGCTATGGAATGGATGCTTGGGGTTAAACACCCGTTCAAAACTGAATACCACATCGTCGGCATTCATTTTACGTGTCGGCTGGAACCAGGCCGTGGTCTGGAAAGGCACATCCCGGCGCAGGTGGAAGCGGTAAGTGGCACCGTTGTCCAGCACCTCCCAGCTTTGCGCCAACTCGGGGATCAGCCGATAAGTATAAGGGTCAACATCCAGTAGCCGATCGTAAAGTTGGGCGGCGAGAGTATCAACCGTCAGGCCACTGCTGGCCATTTGCGGGTTGAAGGTGTTCAAGATGCCGCTGACACAATAAACAAAGCCGCTCTGGCGGATATCCGCTGGCGGCGTGACTGCGCTGGGCGCAGGCGGTGTTGAGGCCAAAGCAGAGGTTGCCAGGCAGCTCAGCGACATTGTCCAAAGAGGTAAACCACGCATAGACGCTTCATGGGTTATTAAGCAATATTGTTAGTGTATCGCACTATGGCGAACAGCCCAATTCCTTGCATAAAATGGCTGAAATTTCTACTGTTTGGCTGAACTTGCCGCAATAGAGCAGTGCTAAAAAAATGTTGAACGATGATTGTGTGGTAATTGCACAATCTTAGTGTGGTAATGAGAAAAATTCTCAACAAAAAGCTTTACAGATGATACTGAGAACTATTATCATCGATTTGCAGTCCACGAGAGGCCACACCTTGTAGCTCCTTGTGGAAGGCACGACATTGCTCACATTGCTTCCAGTGTTTTTTAAGCCAGCTCGGGTGCTGGCTTTTTTTGCCTTTTATTGGAGGCTATTTCTGATGGATAGCAAAGCCGGAGCGGCCAGGCGCGATATCCTCACGTAGCGTAAGCTGCGGGATCTCATAGTCGCCAAAGTTCTGTTTACGGAAGGGCAGCGGGGCTGTGTTGTGCAATGTATCCAGCCGATGCGCCAGTTCTGCGCATAAAGCAGGGAAATGCGCTGCATCAAAACGATCGGTACGATACGCTACAAACGGCGGCAAAACCTCAAACCCTGGGTAATAAAGGATGCCGTGATGGATAGGGAACAGAATATCGTCAATCGGGCCGTTGATACCGCGCGGACTGTAATGAGACTCCCATCCGCCAGCGGTCACCAGCAGCATCGCTCGTTTGCCAGCCAGTGAACCTTCCCCATAGCGATCCCCCCAATGTGTATTTGAGTGCTCGCCAACGCCATAAGCGAAACCATAGGCATAGACGCGTTCCACCCAACCCTTGAGAATGGCAGGCATAGAAAACCACCACAAAGGGAATTGCAGGATCACGGTATCTGCCCAGCGCAATTTTTCTTGTTCAAGGGCGATATCTTTACTTTGCGTTCCTTGAGCAAAAGCCTGTTGGGAGTCCCAAACTGGATTGAAGCGGGCCTCGGCCTGGCGATCGGTACGGTCATCGCCATCCAGAGCGGCCTTCCACTTCATGGCGTACAAGTCTGAAACCTGTACCTGATGTCCGGCAGCCTCCAGATGTTTGACGGCAAACGATTTTAACGATCCATTAAGCGATTGGGCTTCTGGGTGAGCATAGACAAGCAGAATATTCATGATTGAGTTCCATTGCTGAAAGGTGGAGAACAGAGTAGTTTGCTGACAGGTATAGTTAAAATTGATTTAAATAATTGCAGGTATAGAAATGAATAATTTCGGAAGATTGGATCTCAATCTGCTGGTGACGTTGGACGTGTTACTCACGGAGTATAATGTGACGCGTGCCGCACAGCGGTTGTCGCTATCTCAACCTTCGGTGAGCGTTCATCTGGCCAAATTGAGAGAGTATTTCGACGATCCACTATTATTACCTGGGCCAAGAGGGATGCGACCCACGGCCAGGGCGGAGGAGTTACGCGAACCCCTGCGCCGGGCTCTGGAAGTGCTTGAGCACACCATTGCACCCGTCAGCTATTTTGATCCAGCCACTGCCAATAATATCTGGCGCGTTGCGGCTTCTGACTATGGGGAATCAACGGTGGTTTTGCCTGCATTGGCGCAGCTTCGTCAGGCGGCCCCCAATAGCCGATTGGCGGTGTTTGAATTGGCGCCGACTCGGATAGCCAAACAGGCGGAACTAGGGGAAATAGATCTTGCTTTTCACACCCAGGATTGCGCTCCGCCAGGGATGCGTCAGCGGGTGTTATTCCAGGAAAAGTACGTTTTGGTTGGCCGTATCGACCACCCGACATTGAAGCCGCGACCGACGCTGGCGCAATTTAGCCAACTGGAACACGTGGTCGTTTCACCTAACGGCGGGGGATTCAGTGGGATCACCGATGAAACTCTGGAGCAGGCGGGGCTATCACGTCAGGTCGTGCTTTCAGTGCCCCATTTCCTGTTTGTGAAGTCGGTTATCGCCAAGACGGATCTGGTTGCGATGCTACCAGAACGCCTGGCTCTCGGCAGCCCGGAACTGCAGATTGCCGAACCGCCGGTCGGGATACCGGGTTACGAGCTGGCGATGCTGTGGGATGAGCGATCTCATCGCGATCCCGCTCATCGGTGGTTGCGCGAACTGATTACCCAGTCGGTATAAGGGGCGTTACTCTTGCTCGGTGCCTTGCAGCAGCGCGTGTTTCTTCAGCATGCCACGCAGTTGATGGTAGGTCAGCCCCAGCAGTTCTGCCGCCTTACGCTGATTAAATCGCCCCTGTTTTAATGCTATTTCCAGCAGTGCTTTCTCTTGCTGATGCTGCCAGTTTTTCAAATCCAGGGGGAGCGCCGGTAAATCGCTGGCCTGCGCGGGTGCCTCCTCAGGTGCTTCTGAGCGCTGAGCAAAGGGGTTAATGATGATCTCGTCGAGCTGGTTCTGGCCTGAACCGTGGCGGTAAACGGATCGCTCCACCACGTTTTTTAATTCACGCACGTTTCCCGGCCAGCGATAGCCCAATAACGTGGCGCGTGCATGTTCACTGAATCCGGGGAACAGCGGTAATGAAAGTTCGCGGCACATCTGAATGGCGAAATGCTCCGCCAGCAACATGATGTCCTGCTGGCGTTGACGTAGCGGGGGTAATTGCACCACGTCGAATGCCAGGCGATCCAGCAGATCGGCACGGAATTCACCGGCAGCGGCTAACGCAGGTAAATCGTCATTGGTGGCGCACACCAACCGCACATCCACTTGCAACGGCTGGCTGCCGCCCACTCGTTCGAGATGACCGTATTCAATCACCCGCAGCAGCTTTTCCTGCACCAGCATCGGCGCGGTTGCCAACTCATCGAGAAACAAGGTTCCGCCATCCGCACGTTCAAAACGCCCAAGGTGGCGTTTCTGTGCCCCGGTAAATGCACCGGCTTCATGGCCGAACAGTTCAGAATCCAGCAGGTTTTCATTGAGTGCCGCGCAGTTGAGGGAAACAAATGGCCCTTGCCAACGGTTGGAAAGATAGTGCAAACGGTGTGCTATCAGTTCCTTGCCGGTACCACGCTCACCAATCACCAACACTGGCTTGTTGAGTTTTGCCAGTTGTGAGACTTGCTCCAGTACTTCAACAAAGGCGTTTGCCTCGCCCAACAGGTTCTCTAAAGGTTCGCTCATGATTAAATTCGCCAATGTTTGGTGAAAATACTCACTCTACAGCATGCGTCAACAGAGTCAAAAATAAATAATCCTTGTATTTCAACAAAGTAAAAGTTGGCACGCTTCTTGATAAAGTATTACGGCAAGCAGTATGACTTAACGCGGCGCTTCAGACGCCATCAGAACCAAGAGGAATTGAATTATGGGTATTTTTTCTCGTTTTGCCGACATCGTGAACGCCAACATCAACACTCTGCTGGATAAAGCAGAAGACCCGCAAAAGCTGGTGCGTTTGATGATCCAGGAAATGGAAGACACACTGGTAGAAGTACGCTCCACCTCGGCGCGTGCACTGGCAGAGAAAAAGCAGTTGCTACGCCGTATTGAACAGGGTGAAATCCAGATCAATGATTGGCAGGACAAAGCCGAACTGGCACTGCGTAAAGATAAAGAAGATCTGGCTCGTGCAGCCTTGATTGAAAAGCAAAAAGTGGCTGATTTAATCACTACGCTGAGCCAGGAAGTGGCAACGGTAGAAGAAACGCTGGCGCGTATGAAGAGTGAAATTGGCGAGCTGGAAAACAAACTGACCGAAACGCGCGCGCGCCAGCAGGCATTAACCCTGCGTCATCAGGCAGCCTCTTCATCTCGGGATGTGCGCCGCCAACTGGACAGCGGTAAACTGGATGAAGCCATGGCGCGTTTTGAACAGTTCGAGCGCCGGATTGATCACATGGAAGCCGAAGCGGAGAGCGTGAGCATCGGTAAGAAAAAAGCCTGGATCAGGAATTTGCCGAACTGAAAGCAGATGATGCCATCAGCGAGCAACTGGCGGCACTGAAAGCCAAGATGAACCGCCCGGAATAATGCTCAAGCGGCCACCCAGCGTGGCCGCCAAACTACGGCCAAAAAAGAAGGAATTAAAATGAGTGCGCTATTACTTGCCATCCCGTTGACAATCTTTGCGTTGTTTGTCGCACCGATTTGGCTTTGGCTGCATTACAGCAATCGGCAACAGAACGGCATCCAACTGAGCCATCATGAAATGCAGCGCCTGACGCAACTGGCAGAAGAAGCCACCCGTATGCGTGACCGTATTAAGGCGCTGGAAGATATTCTTGATGCGGAACATCCGAATTGGAGGCAGTCGTAATGAGAAAGAGCCAGGACAGAGGAAAGTTTGGCGATCATAAAGATCGTTCTTACTACAGCGCCGGGAGCAGTGGCAGATGCCGTTCATATAAGGGCAACACGCTGGGCAATAAAAAGCTGTACCGCGTTCCTGAAGAAGGCATGGTGAAAGGCGTTTGTGCCGGGCTTGCCCACTATTTTGACGTGCCGGTGCGTCTGATTCGGGTGATTGCCGTGCTGTCGTTGTTCTTTGGGCTGTTTTTCTTCACGGTTATTGCCTATATCGCGCTGGTTTTCGTGCTGGACGAAGCCCCAGCCAGCCGTTATCAGGATGAACACCAACCCACGCCGCGCCAGTTACTTGATCAACTGGAGTACGAACTGGGCAGTGGAGAGCAGCAATTGCGTCAGGTTGAGCGCTACGTGACGTCCGACACCTTCGGCGTACAGAGCCGTTTTCGCAAGCTGTAACCGCTTTTGAATATACATCGGCCTGCGCATAGCGCAGGTCAGGTATTGCATCTGCCGTTTCCTCCTCATTCTATTGCCAGAGGGCATCAATCATGACTAAATCCTATGCGCTGAATGCCCCAAAAACCGCTTCGTTGAAACCAAAAGCAGGTGCATTGTTGAAGACATTGTCTAAAGTCATCATCATAGCGTTAATGAGTTATGGCCCGGCGGGGGCAACTTCGTGGTTGCTGAAAACCGTCAGCCGCAAACCGCTTCGTCTTGTCTTGGCACTGTTGCTGGAACCCTTGTTCCGCAAAGGGCTGAACAAGGCTTTCGGGCGTTATGCCAAGGAGAATAATGAAACGACTGCAAAATGAGTTAACTTCGCTGGTCAACCGTGGGATGGATCGCCATTTGCGCCTGGCGGTAACCGGCCTGAGCCGTAGCGGTAAGACGGCATTTATCACCGCCTTCGTTAATCAGTTGCTTCATGTCCACAGCGGCGCGCGCATGCCGCTGTTTTCGCCGGTGCGGGAAGAGCGCCTGCTGGGCGTGAAGCGTATTCCACAGCGCGATCTCGGGATCCAGCGTTTCACCTACGATGAAGGCTTGGCGCAGCTTTATGGTACGCCGCCAAGCTGGCCAACCCCAACACGTGGCGTCAGCGAAATCCGCCTGGCATTGCGTTACCGCTCCAATGATTCCCTGCTGCGACATTTTAAAGAAACCTCCACGCTGTATCTGGAGATTGTCGATTATCCCGGTGAATGGTTGCTGGATCTTCCGATGCTGGAGCAGGATTACCTGGCCTGGTCACGTCAGATGGCCGGGTTGTTACAGGGCGATCGTGCCAAGTGGGCAGCACCTTGGCTGGCTTTGTGTAAAGAACTCGATCCTCTGGCTCCAGCGGATGAAAACAAACTGGCCGCTATCGCCCAGGCTTACACCGATTACCTGCTGCGCTGCAAGGCAGAAGGGTTGCACTTTATTCAGCCCGGGCGCTTTGTGCTGCCTGGTGATATGGCTGGCGCGCCTGCGCTGCAGTTTTTCCCGTGGCCGAATGTGGATGCGCTTGGGGAATCCCGGCTCGCGCAGGCAGACAAGCACAGCAATATCGGTATGCTGCACGCCCGCTTCAATTATTACTGCCAGTCGATCGTCAAAGCCTTTTATAAAGAGCATTTCGTCCGCTTCGATCGCCAGATTGTGCTGGTAGATTGCCTGCAGCCGCTCAACAGTGGGCCACAGGCATTCAATGATATGCGCCTGGCGTTGACGCAACTGATGCAGAGTTTCCACTATGGCAAACGGACACTGTTCCGCCGGCTGTTCTCGCCCACCATCGACAAACTGATGTTTGCAGCAACCAAGGCGGACCATATTACCGCCGATCAGCATGCCAATCTGGTTTCGCTGTTACAGCAACTGGTGCAGGAAGCCTGGCAAAATGCCGCATTTGAAGGCATCAGCATGGATTGTGTCGGGTTGGCCTCGGTACAGGCAACGGAGAGCGGGATTGTCGATCACCAGGGGCAACGTATCCCGGCTTTGAAAGGTAACCGCCTGGACGATGGAACACCGTTGACCGTATTCCCAGGGGAAGTGCCAGCCCGTTTGCCTGGCCCGGCATTCTGGCAGCAGCAAGGGTTCCATTTTGACCAATTCCGCCCGCGATTGATGAACGTTGACAGTCCGTTACCCCATATCCGTCTGGATGCGGTGATGGAGTTTTTATTGGGAGACAAATTACGATGAGCGAGCCGTTAAAACCGCGTATCGACTTTGAAGAGCCGTTGCAACCGCCCCAAGAGCCGGTGCTGCGGGGTGGGTTGACCTTCGATGAATTGCAGGCCGAGAAGTTTTATCCTGCAGCCCCTGAACGGGAGCAGGAAGAAGAGGAGGGGCGCGCCGAAGGGATCATCAACGCTGCCCTGAAACCCAAACGCAGTCTGTGGCGCAAAATGGTCAACGTCGGGCTGGTACTTTTTGGCGTCAGCGTAGTGGCGCAAGGGATCCAGTGGGTACATACCTCCTGGGTGCAACAGGATTGGATCGCGCTGGGCGGCGGAGTGGCTGGTGGGTTGATTGTTTTCGCGGGTATCGGCTCGGTGGTGGGAGAATGGCGGCGTTTATATCGTCTGCGCCAACGTGCGCAGGAGCGCGATGAAGCCCGTGAATTAATACGTAGCCATGGGTTGGGCAAGGGGCGGGAGTTTTGTGAAAAGCTGGCACGCCAGGCCGGGTTGGATCAAGGCCATCCTGCCTTACAGCGCTGGCAAGCGTCATTACATGAAACCCAGAATGATCGTGAAGTAGTCGCTCTGTATGCCAAATTAGTGCAGCCAGTGCTGGACAACCAGGCGCGCCGTGAAATCAGCCGCTCTGCGGCCGAGTCGACGTTGATGATCGCCGTCAGCCCGCTGGCCCTGGTGGATATGGCGTTCATCGCCTGGCGTAATATTCGCCTGATTAACCGTATTGCGGCCCTGTATGGTATTGAGTTGGGATATTTCAGCCGTATCCGTCTGTTCAAATTGGTGTTGCTGAATATTGCCTTTGCCGGGGCCTCCGAGTTGGTGCGGGAAGTGGGCATGGATTGGATGTCGCAGGATATTGCTGCGCGGCTGTCTGCTCGAGCTGCTCAGGGGATTGGGGCAGGCCTGCTGACCGCACGTTTGGGTATCAAAGCCATGGAACTGTGCCGCCCGCTGCCGTGGCTGGACGGCGATAAGCCGAAATTAGGGGATTTCCGTGGTCAGCTAATCGGCCAGTTGAAAGACACCATGAAAAAAGCGAAAGCAAAGCCAAATAGCACTTCACGCTGCGCCCTGGTGGCGCAGTTGCTGCCTGCCAGCATCGTTGTTCTGCCAAGCGGTCTGAATCTGGGCCACTTCACTTTCTGATGACCGCTTTACTGAATATCCTGCCTAAGATCCCATTGCAATATTGTTAATAAAAAGTTAATTAAAAGTATTTTGTGTGGAAGGGATCACGAAAAATGATACTTGCGCCAACAACGAAGAGGGTATATTCGATTTTGATATCTGGCATATCCCGTTGGTTTCAAGTGGGCTGATGGGTTAATGACTTTACAATTCTATGGACGGGAGGCAATGAATACGATGTTCGATAAGCTAAACCTGGATAACTTCAGAATGTATGCCGATGAAAGCAAAATCCTCCGTCGACATATTCATCAGCACCCGGAATTGGGTTACCAAGAGCAGCAAACGGCGAGCCTGGTTGCAACCAAACTTGAGGAGTGGGGCTATCAGGTCACACGAGGGCTTGGCATCACAGGCGTTGTAGGTACGTTGAAGAGGGGAGACAGCAACCGTTCGTTAGGCATCAGAGCGGATATGGATGCCCTGCCGATTGTCGAAAATACCCACCTGCCATATAGCAGCGTGCATGAGGGCGTTATGCACGCCTGCGGACATGATGGTCACACCGCCATGTTACTAGGGGCAGCCCACTATCTTGCGGAAAACGCATCCTTTAATGGCACTTTGCATGTGATTTTTCAACCAGCCGAAGAAGGGTTGGCGGGTGCGCAGAAGATGATAGACGACGGATTATTCGAACAATTTCCCTGCGATGCCATTTTTGCCATGCACAATATGCCAGGGTTCCCTGAGGGGCAGTTTGTGTTCGGTGAAGGTGCCTTTATGGCATCCAGCGACACGGTTACGATCACAATTCATGGCAAAGGGGGCATGGGGCGATACCCAAAGGAACCGTGGATGCGGTAGTGGTCGGTTCCAGCATTGTGATGGCATTACAGACGATTATTTCGCGTAATCTGGGTGCGCAAGAGTCTGGAGTGATAACCGTCGGGTCATTTCAGGGGGGCATTGCCAACAATGTTATTGCTGATTCTGCGGTATTAAAACTCTCTGTGCGCGCTCTGGATCCTGCAATAAGAGCGCTACTGGAAGAGCGTATCAGAACGGTCGTCACCGCTCAGGCCAGCGCATTTGATGCCAAAGTAACGATTGATTATGTTCATTCTTACCCCGTTTTAGTCAACCACCATGAAATGACCCAATTTGCCAAACAGACGGCGCTAACATTATTTGGCGAAAATCATCACGAGTGGGTTATTGATATACCAGAGCCGCTAATGGGCAGTGAAGACTTTGCCTTTATGCTGCAAAAGTGTTCGGGCAGTTACTTATTATTGGGTAACGGCAACGGAGAGCAAAGCTGTATGGTACATAATCCGGGATACGACTTTAATGATGCCATTATTACGCGCGGGATTGCTTATTGGTGTGCCTTGGCCCAGGGTTTTTTAAGGTAACCAGTGTCAGATGATTAATCCTGTCCATTTGGGATGGAGTATTTCAGCCAATAACAAATAAACGCTGACAAGGCCAGACCCATAAATGGGTCTGAGCAGAATAAATAACATCGAATATACCCGTCGTCTTTCAAATTGCAGGCGCCTGGCTGTACTAATGTCGCGGCGCCTGGATGCGCTTGAGTGGCTAATTTGAAATCCACAGGGTATACAAGCATTTCTTCTTAAAAGGACGGGTTATGGATATCGTTAAGGAAAAAAGATCTCCAGTAAAAGCTATTGTGGCAACAACGTTAGGAAACGGATTAGAGTTTTTTGATTTGGTGCTCTACGCATTTTTTGCAACTTACATTGCAAAGGCTTATTTCCCTGCTTCTGATCCCTTGGTGAGTATGACCATGACGTTCCTGATTTTTGGCATGGGATATCTAGTCAGGCCTATTGGGGCGCTGGTGATTGGGCATTATGCGGATAAAAAAGGGCGTAAACCGGCCATGGCACTGACTTTTTCATTGATGGGTCTCAGTACCATGACTATTGGCATCACTCCTTCTTATGAAAGCCTGGGCATTGCTGCGCCGATGATTATTACCCTGGCCAGATTGATACAGGGTTTTTCTGCCGGTGGTGAGTTGGGGGCTTCAACGACTTTGCTAGTAGAATACGCCAAACCGCATAATCGCGGGTTTTACGGCGGCTGGCAGATTGCGAGCCAGGGAGCGGGCAACGTATTTGCTGCCATGACGTTGGTGGTTCTGGTTAACACCATGCCAACAACAAGTTTAGAACATTGGGGATGGCGTATTCCGTTCCTGTTTGGTGTCATTATTACGCCTATCGGTTTATATATTCGTTTGAAACTAGAAGAAACGGCCACCCATACTTTGCAAGAGAATTCGAACAGCATCAGCAAAGTACCTTTATTCGAGGTGGTGACAACCTATTATAAAGAAACCTTGGCAGGTATTTTACTGACCGTGGGGGGCACCATTCCCCATATGATTATCATGTTTTACCTTCCTAATTACGCGATCGGTATTTTAAAGCTGGATACCAGTTACAGCATGCTGATTGGTGCTATTGCAGGTTTAATTACCTTGGTTGGTGGCCCGCTCGCGGGCATGTGGTCGGATAAAATTGGCAGGATCCGCCTGATTGGAGGGGCGAGGATCGCGATAATAGTGTTAATTTATCCGGCGTTTTATCTATTGAATGCCTTCCCTACAGTCCCGATGTTATTTGCCGTTATCCTGGTCCTGAGCACGGTAAATATTATTGGTGCATCCCCTTCGATCACTATACTCCCCGAGATATTCCCGCGTCGGGTAAGAACCACTGGGTTATCTTTGGTCTACAGCGTTGCCGTGGGTATCTTTGGCGGGTTTTCGTTGTCGATAGCCACTTATTTAATTCAGATAACCGGCAACGCGACGGCTCCTGCATGGTATGTGGCTATAGGCTGTGCCGTTTCCCTTTTTGCCTTCAGGTATATCAAAGAGACCAGCAAGGGGCCTTTGAATTAAGCTAACGTTACAACTCCAGGTAAGAAGGAAACCCCGCTCAATGGGTAAACGCCTCCTTCCCGTCGTGATGCTGGCCCTCAAGGCCAGCGATCCGCTTTGTTTCGGGAGTAAGGTTGGGGCGAGTTGATCCGTTAGCCTGCTTTCTATCATACTTTGTAACCGCGAATTGACGAAAGATGATCTTCCTGCAATAGCATTATATTTATCTAAGAATATCTCGATAGATATGATAACTCACTAAAAATAAGCTAAAATGACGCCGATGGTGTTATTTGGTTGCGTTTAAAATCACCAATGACCGTGATAAATCAGAGCTCTGTCAACTTTTACTGACAGATAGCTTCTTCCGTCCGGGGTGAGAGAGTATCATCATCAGTCATCCCCGCACCTGCAGAGATAAGGCCAATACTGATGCGTTTGGAAGTATTTTGCGAAGACCGTCTCGGTCTCACTCGAGAATTACTCGATCTATTGGTGTCGCGCAGCATCGATTTGCGTGGCATAGAAATAGATCCTATCGGCCGTATTTACCTGAATTTTTCCCAACTGGATTTTGATACCTTTCGCGCCCTGATGGCAGAAATCCGGCGGATCAGCGGTGTGACCGATGTACGCACCGTCAGCTTTATGCCTTCCGAGCGTGAGCATCGCGCACTGCGTGCGCTGTTGGAGTCAATGCCGGAGCCGGTATTCTCCATCGATATGAAAGGCAAGGTGGAGTTGGCCAACCCGGCAGCACAGACGCTGTTCAATTTTAGCGAAGACAAAATCCGCAACCAAACGGTGGCCCAACTGATTGGGGGCTATAACTTTGGCCGTTGGCTGGAGAGCGAGAACGCCGCGCCGCATGCCGAGCGCGTTGTGATCCGCAGCCAAGATTTCCTGATGGACATCACGCCAATTTATCTGGAGAACGAGCAGCAGCAGAATGCGGCCGTGGGGGCCGTGGTCATGCTCAAATCCACGGCGCGTATGGGCCGCCAGTTACAGAACCTTTCGGTGAATGATGACACCGAGTTTGGTCATATTGTCGCCGTTAGCCCGAAAATGCGCCATGTTCTGGAGCAGGCACGCAAATTGGCGATGCTGGATGCGCCGCTGCTGATCGTGGGTGATACCGGTACCGGCAAAGATATTCTGGCCCGAGCCTGCCACCTGCGCAGCCCACGCGGTAAACAGCCATTCCTGGCGTTGAACTGTGCCGCTTTGCCGGACGATGTGGTTGAGAGTGAACTGTTCGGCCATGCGCCTGGCGCCTACCCGAATGCGCTGGAAGGCAAAAAGGCTTCTTCGAGCAGGCCAACGGCGGCTCGGTATTGCTTGATGAAATTGGTGAGATGTCTCCACGCATGCAAACCAAGCTGCTGCGTTTCCTCAACGACGGCACATTCCGCCGGGTTGGGGAAGAGCATGAGGTGCATGTGGACGTGCGGGTGATTTGTGCGACTCAGAAAAACCTGACCGAGCTGGTACAGCGTGGCGAATTCCGCGAAGATCTCTATTACCGTCTGAACGTGTTGACCATCACGATCCCGCCATTGCGGGAACGCCCGCAGGATATCATGCCGCTGACCGAACTGTTTGTGGCTCGCTTTGCCGATGAACAAGGTGTGGCAAGGCCAAAGTTGGCGAGCGATCTTAACAGTTTCCTCAGCAAATATGGTTGGCCGGGTAATGTGCG
The DNA here is from genome assembly GCF_050632285.1 of Serratia sp. L9. Taxonomy (NCBI): domain Bacteria; kingdom Pseudomonadati; phylum Pseudomonadota; class Gammaproteobacteria; order Enterobacterales; family Yersiniaceae; genus Serratia; species Serratia sp. L9. Next base: position 3,924,647 of record NZ_CP192591.1, read on the forward strand.
CCAACTGAAAAATGCCATCTACCGTGCGCTGACCCAAACCGATGGCTACGAGTTGCGCCCACAAGATATTGTTCTGCCTGATTTTGAGGTGGAAATTTCGTTGGGGGATGAGGTGATGGAAGGTTCGCTGGATGACATCAGTAAGCGTTTTGAACGCTCGGTGCTGACCCGTCTTTACCGCACCTATCCAAGTACCCGCAAACTGGCTAAACGTCTGGGGGTTTCCCATACGGCGATTGCTAACAAGCTGCGTGAATACGGGTTGAGTAACCGTAAATCTTCAGAAGAAGGTGAAGAGTAAGCATTCTTTACCTCGCAGGCATAAAAAAGCCCGGTTGTAAAAACCGGGCTTTTTAACATCCAAAGACTTATTTCAAGGCGGCTAGCGCAGCGTCGTAGTCTGGTTCGGTGGTGATTTCGTTCACCAACTCGCTATACAGCACCTTGTCCTGGCCATCAAGAACGACCACCGCACGGGCTGTCAGACCCGCCAGCGGGCCTTCGGCGATCTCTACGCCATAAGCTTGCTTGAACTCGCCACCGCGCAGGGTTGACAGCGTTACCACGTTGCTCAGGCCTTCTGCACCGCAGAAGCGAGACTGGGCGAATGGCAGGTCGGAAGAGATACACAGCACAACCGTGTTATCCAGGCCGCTTGCCAACTGGTTGAATTTGCGCACAGATGCGGCACATACGCCGGTATCAATACTGGGGAAAATATTCAGGACTTTGCGTTTACCCACGAAGCTGCTCAGTGCGACGTCTGACAGGTCTTTGGCAACCAGAGTAAAGCTTTTTGCCTGCTCGCCCTGCTGGGGCAATTTGCCTGCTACAGTGACAGGGTTGCCTTGAAAATGTACGGTCTGAGTCATTGCTCGGTTCCTTTCAACGAAGTTTATACAAAGATTTAAACCTGATTAACACTAGGTTTACACCCTTGACCCAGTTTAAGTCAACAACGGCAACTTGGATATATAAAGTTTGCTAAATTACTGTATATATTGAGATACCCTTGCGCAGTGAACTGACTTTATGCGCTTTTTTCATTCAGGAGCCGTTATGAGAAGCATGCGTTTTTACCCTGAAGCCTGGCCGCTGCATACCGCCTTTGTGATTGCTCGCGGTAGCCGTACACAAGCTAAAGTGGTGGTGGTGGAAATCGAACAACAGGGCAAACGCGGTGTTGGCGAATGTACGCCTTATCCACATTATGGCGAGAGTGAAACCTCGGTGATGGAGCAGCTTGCCGGGGTATCGCAAGCGATAACTCAAGGGGCTAGCCGGCAGGATTTATTGCAACTGATGCCTGCGGGGGCCGCGCGCAATGCGGTCGATTCGGCTTTATGGGATCTGGAATGCAGCCTGACCGGGCAAGATCTGTGGCAGCTAAGCGGCGCTGTCGCGCCGCAGCGTGTGGTGATGGCGCAAACCGTCAGTATCGGCACGCCCGAAGCGATGGCATTTGCAGCCAGAGAACTGGAACAGCAGGGCGCGACTTTACTGAAAATCAAACTCGACAACCATTTGATCAGCGAAAGACTGGTGGCGATCCGTGCAGCGGTGCCGCAGATGACGTTAATCGTCGACGCCAATGAATCCTGGCAAGGAGAAGGGTTGGCGGCACGTTGCCAGTTACTGGCAGATTTAGGCATCGCCATGCTGGAACAGCCTTTGCCAGCCGCCGAAGATAGCGCGCTAGAGCATTTTATCCATCCGTTGCCGATTTGTGCTGATGAAAGCTGCCACACCCGTGACGATCTGGCGCAATTGATGGGTCGTTATCAGATGGTTAATATCAAGCTGGATAAAACCGGTGGACTGACGGAGGGATTGAGACTGGCCGTTCAGGCTCGTGCTCTGGGCTTCGATATCATGCTCGGTTGCATGCTATGTACTTCCCGAGCCATTGCCGCAGCGCTGCCTTTGGTGCCAGGTGCCCGCTTTGTTGATCTTGATGGCCCAACCTGGCTGGCAAAAGATGTGGAACCCGGTCTCGCTTTTGAGTGCGGCGCTATCGAGCTTTAGCACCGCACGTTGGCTTGTGGCGTTAATCAGAGTAGGTCAGCAATGCCATCATGGCTGCCAGGTAGGTTTCACTGGCGGTATCAGCAGAGATGGGTGGGAACTCGGCGGTGATACACGGCAAAGATAAATCCGCACACCAACTGCCGAAGGAGCCTGGGGTTTCATAACCCACGCTGGTTACCAGTGGCAGAGCAAACTTGTGTGCCAGCCAAACGCCTAACCGGGTGCTATCCGGATCCTCAATACAGGACAGGGGTTCATGGAATGAAACCACCCAATGCGGTTTCAGGCGATGGATCAGGTGGCAGAGCGCTTGGGTTTCTGGTTCAGATCCAGGCCTGCCGCCGGTAGACAACCGCACATCACGGGCTTCTGCGGCACTGTTCCAGCGATAAACTGTATCGCCAGAGCGCCAGTTGGCCGCCGGGAAATTACGGTTCAGATCGACGCCGTTGGCATTGGAGCGCAAGCCAAGCTGGCAACCATCGGGATTGACCGCCAGGATCACATGGTGGCGCAACTGGTTGGGGGCAATGCTGCGCAACGCACAAGACAGCGTCACTACGGCAGCATTTTCATCTCCATGGGTGCCGGCAATAACCAATCCAGTTTCCGGGCTGTTGATGGCCGCCGGGAAGTAGAGCAACGGAGCACCCAGTAACGATTTACCGTAGTTTTCGCCTGCAACGGCCAGTTGGCCGCGCTCACTGCGCGGTCGGTGTTGGATCATGCTGTTGTCCCTTTATGGCAAGGTAAGTAGCGATTGTTATTTGATTCAGTGTATTACGCTTTAACTGAACTTTCCCAGTGTCTTGCGCGAATTAAACGACGCCTGTTGTTATACTATCGCCAGAAGTTAACCATAAAGAGGATTTAACATGCCAGTTGCCAGAATAGTTGCGCGTTACAGCGAAAACGAAAAAGACACCATCACGTTACTGTGCGGCGTGGATGCAGAAAACCAGATCCGCCAGGGTGAATGGTTTGGCGTGGTGAAAAACGACGATGGGCGTGGGGATGAATCCAACTATCCGTTTACCCTGCATGTTGATCACCAGAAAGGGCTGTTTTATCTGGATTATGGCTATGACGACATCGACTCTCGTCAACTGCAAAAAACCGATATTCAGCTCAAGCCTCTGGAAGAAAAAGGCTTCTTTACTATCTTCGACGAAGAAGAAGGCGAAGAATTCAGCTATCAGATCGACAGTATCCACCTCTACGATTGATCTTTTCTGATTGAATCGGCCCGCTTTGCAGATAATGCAATGCGGGCTTTTTGTTGCCTGAGACCCAGTTTTTATATTCTTGTTACCCTCTGGCTATAGGTGAGGGGATTCTTGTGCTATATGATAAAAAATTCAGACGGTTAACTGGGGTATATCAACAATGGCGAAAAACAAAGTTCAGCAGTATTTTCGGTTGGCGCTATGCGCTGCGGCAATTGGCGCAGTTATCGGCAACGCAATGGCAGCCCAGGTTCCCCCAGGTACCGCGCTGGCGGACAAACAAGAGATTGTCCGTCATATCAAAGATGAGCCTGCCTCTCTTGATCCGATCAAAGCCGTAGGCCTGCCAGAAGCACAGGTGGCGCGCGATCTGTTTGAAGGGTTGGTGAACCAGGACGCGCAGGGCAAAGTGATCCCGGGCGTTGCCACTCGCTGGCAAACCAATGACAACCAAACCTATATTTTCACCTTACGCAAAGATGCACGCTGGTCAAACGGTGACCCTGTCACGGCGAAAGACTTCCTTTACAGTTGGCAGCGGCTGGTTGACCCGAAAAGCCAGTCTCCCTTTGCCTGGTTTGCCCAGCTAGCTGGGATCCAGAATGCCGAAGAAATTATCGCGGGTAAATTGCCTGCCGATAAGCTCGGTGTCGTGGCGGTAGATGACCATACGCTGAAGGTGCAGTTGAATAAACCAGTACCTTATTTTGTCAGTCTCACCGCGAATTTCAGCCTGTTCCCTGCGCCACAGGCTACGATTGAGAAATATGGTAAAGACTGGACCAAAGTCGGCAATCTGGTTGGCAACGGTGCATTCAAACTGCAGGATCGGGTGGTAAACGAGAAACTGGTGCTGGTACCGAACGAGCATTATTGGGATCACGCTCATACCGTGCTGACTAAAGTCACCTTCGTGCCGATTAACCAGGAATCCAACGCCACCAAGCGCTATCAGGCGGGTGATATTGATATCACCGAATCCTTCCCGAAAAACATGTACCAGAAGCTGCTAAAAGATATCCCGGATCAGGTTTATACCCCGGACCAGCTCGGTACCTATTACTATGCGTTCAACACCCAGCGTGCGCCAACCAACGATGTGCGGGTACGCAAGGCATTATCCTATGCCATCGATCGCAAAATCATTGCCGAGAAAGTGCTGGGGACCGGCGAAAAACCAGCCTATCACTTCACGCCGGATGTTACCGCTGGGTTCAAGCCGCAGACCAGTCTACTCCAACAACAGCCGCAGGAAGAGCTGGATGCGCAGGCCAAAGCACTGATGCAGGCGGCAGGTTATGGTCCGAACAAACCACTGAAACTGACCTTGCTGTACAACACCTCGGAGAGCCATCAAAAGATTGCTATCGCCGTGGCCTCAATGTGGAAGAAAACGCTGGGGGTTGATGTAAAACTACAGAATCAGGAATGGAAAACCTATATCGATAGCCGTAACACCGGCAATTTCGACGTGGTACGCGCCTCCTGGGTTGGTGATTACAATGAAGCCTCGACTTTCCTGTCGCTGCTGACCTCCGCACACAGTGGCAATATCGCCAAATTCAAAAGCCCGGAATACGATCGTCTGCTGGAAGAGGCTAGCCGTGAAACTAACCCAGCTGCGTTGACTGCCGATTACAACAAGGCGGAGCAGATGATCGCTGCAGAGGCACCGATAGCGCCTATTTATCAGTACACCAATGGCCGCCTGATCAAGCCTTGGGTGAAAGGCTACCCGATCACCAATCCGGAAGACGTGGCCTACAGCCAGCAAATGTATATTCTCAAACATTGATGTTCAGATTTCCGTAGCCTTTCGAGCCCCTGCAAATGCAGGGGTTTTTACTTTTAGAGCGGGCTCGGGCATGGTCCCTTTGCTCCCTGAGGCAATAGCGCTAGACTCTGGCTTAACGACAACACAAAGAGGGTAAGGAATGGATGTCATTGAGGGGCGTGAGCTGCAGGTCCCCGACGCAGTTTATGCGTATCAACTCGACGGCAAGGGCGGAACCACGCCGATAGATTCTGACGACAAGATCACCGGCGAAGAGCCTTGTTGGTTGCACCTGGACTATGCCCATCCGGCGAGTGCCGAATGGTTGGCAACGACGCCGCTGCTGCCAGACTCGGTAAGAGAAGCGCTCTCTGGGGAGAGCACCAGGCCGCGTGTCAACCGGTTAGGTGACGGAACGATGATCACCTTGCGCGGCATTAACTTCAATACCGACTCCAGGCCCGACCAGTTGGTGACCTTTCGCGTATACATCACCGATAAGCTGATTATTTCCACCCGGCATCGCAAGGTTTATTCCATCGATGAGGTAGTCGATGAGCTGCAACATGGGCGTGGCCCAACCAACAGCGGTAACTGGCTGGTAGAGATAACCGATGCCCTGACCGATCACACCAGCGAGTTTATTGAAGATCTGCACGACAAGATTATCGATTTGGAAGATGCTCTGCTGGAACAACAGATCCCCGAGCGTGGGCAGTTGGCACTAATTCGTAAGCAATTGATTGTGTTGCGCCGTTATATGGCACCGCAGCGTGATGTGTTCTCACGTCTGGCCAGCGAGCGTTTACCATGGATGAACGATGACGATCGCCGCCGCATGCAGGACATCGCCGATCGATTAGGACGTGGGTTGGATGACCTGGATGGCAACATTGCCCGTACCGCGATCCTGGCTGATGAAATTACCACCGTAATGGCTGATGCCATGAACCGCCGCACTTATACCATGTCGCTGATGGCAATGGTGTTTCTGCCAACGACTTTCCTGACCGGGCTGTTTGGTGTCAACTTGGGGGGCATTCCGGGGAGTGGCAGCCCGCTGGCTTTTGCTACGTTCTGTTTCATGCTGATGGCGTTGGTGGGTGGTGTTGCCTGGTGGTTGAGGCGTAGCCGCTGGTTATAACGTTTACTTGAGCCGCAGCGTTGTTGGCGGCGGGAGTGAACCCCAATCACTTACCTGGGTAAGCGCCAGGGGGATTAGCTCTGCTGCCAGCTAACTGTCGCGCACAAGGATATACACATGCCGAGGGAGCATGGATGCGCTTGCGCGACCGACGCTAATGATGTCGGGTATAAAAAACGACGAAAACGCGATTAATATTGAGCAGCATCAACATTTGTTTACGTGAAGTACGGCATTCTCTCTCTTGCAGGTGAATGCAACGTCAAGCGATGGGCGTTGCGCTCCATAATTGTCTTACTTTCTTATTCTTAGAATTGTTGCATAGCACATTTGATTCATACGATGCCGGTCTAAACACCGGCATTTTTTTATCTGTTTCCCTTCAGAACCACACTCCTGCCCAGCAACAACTTAAGTGTCCGGACACCTTCTTGTATTAGCGAAGGTATGAGTCTGGCAAGCTGATTTTTACGCTGCGCTTTCATCCCAGAAACTGGCTTCAATCTTGTGCCCGTCCAGATCGCGAACGAAGCAGCCATAATAAGCCGCGCCGTAATGTGGCCGTGAGCCTGGCGCGCCTTCATCTTGCGCACCGGCAGCCAGTGCCTGCTGATAAAATTCATCAACCTGCTGCTTACTGGTTGCAAAGAAGCCGACGTGAACACCGTTAGCAGTTTCCGCTGGTTTACCGTCTATTGGCACTTGCAGCCAGAACTCCGGATAGTCACGGCCATAGCCAATCGCCCCGGGATGTTCTATCACCCTTCGGCAACCTAATGCATCCAGCACCCGATCGTAAAATTGCGCAGCGGCATCAAACGTGTTGGTTCCTAACGAGATATGTGAAAGGCAAGGGGTAATGTTCATCGTAGTCTCCTGGTTACTGTATAAATAAACAGTACAAGGTAGCTTCTTCACTGTCAGGTACTTTTTGCTTTAATTGTGAGCAGGATCAAAACCGAACCGGGGAAGAACCGCCTGCGGTTGCAGGCGGAGAAGGGATTATTTTATTTCCAGCACGTTCAGCCGCTCATACGCCGGCGAACCGTTTTCGTCGATATCTTCCGGTTGCCAGCCTACAGGCTGCAGAGGAATATCTTCACGATCGAAGGCCAGATCGCCACCGTTCACAACCTCGCTCTCGTGGTTGATACCTTTAAAATCAAACAGGTTAGTATCACAAAGATGCGAAGGCACCACGTCCTGCATGGCGCTGAACATGGTTTCGATACGGCCTGGGTAGCGCTTATCCCAGTCGCGCAGCATGTCACCAATCACCTGGCGCTGCAGATTGGGCTGTGAGCCACACAGGTTGCACGGGATAATCGGGAATGCTTTGGCAATGGAGAAACGCTCAATGTCTTTCTCGCGGCAATAGGCCAACGGGCGGATCACGATATGTTTGCCATCGTCACTCATTAACTTGGGTGGCATACCTTTCAGTTTGCCGCCATAGAACATGTTCAGGAACAGCGTCTGCAAAATATCGTCACGGTGGTGGCCAAGGGCAATTTTTGTGGCGCCCAACTCGGTGGCTGTACGATAGAGAATACCGCGGCGCAGGCGTGAACACAGTGAGCAGGTGGTTTTACCTTCCGGGATTTTATCTTTAACGATACCGTAGGTATTTTCTTCAACAATCTTGTATTCCACGCCCAGGTTTTCGAGATAGGCTGGCAGGATATGCTCTGGGAAACCCGGTTGTTTCTGATCGAGATTCACGGCAATCAGTGAAAACTTTACTGGCGCGCTTTGTTGCAGGTTACGCAGGATCTCCAGCATGGTGTAGCTGTCTTTACCACCAGACAGACAAACCATGATGCGATCGCCATCTTCAATCATGTTGAAGTCTGCGATCGCCTGACCCACGTTACGGCGCAGGCGTTTTTGTAATTTGTTAAGGTTGTACTGCTCTTTTTGGTTTACCACGAGTTTCTCTTGCATTGTTGGGTATCGATAACGGCTATGCGCTGTATGGTACGGATTGCGGCGCTGAATGCCAGAGCGTTTTACGTGCGAAAACGATTTTTTTCTACCGGGAAAGGAAAAAGGGCGCGAACCTGTCGCGCCCTGAGGGATTACTCTGAAGGTGCCTTTTCGTTCTTGCCTGCCAGCAGGCTGAGGAAATCGTATTTCTCCTTCAACTGCTTTTCTGCGGCCTTGTAAAGTTCGGCGGCCACGTCGGGTTGCTGCGTATTGAGGCGGCGGAAACGCTGTTCTTTATTCAAGGTTTCCGTCAGTTCACTGTTTGGCGGCCTGGAGTCCAGCGCTAACGCGGCCTTACCTTCCTCGGTGCGACGAGGGTCAAAGCGATAAAGCGGCCAGAATCCTGTTGCCGTCAGTTGCTTCATCTGGTCATGGCTGAGTGCCAGATCGTAACCATGCTCTTCACAAGGGCTGTAAGCGATAATCAGGGAAGGGCCAGGGTAGGCCTCGGCTTCCTGGATCGCTTTGACCGTCTGATTAAGCTGCGCACCCAGGGAGATCTGTGCAACGTACACGTGGCCATACATCATCATACTGACGCCAAGATCTTTACGCGCCTTGCGCTTGCCGTGTTCACCAAACTTGGTTACGGCCCCCAGCGGTGTGGCTTTGGATTGCTGCCCACCGGTATTGGAATAGCATTGGGTATCCAGCACCAGCACGTTGACGTTCTCCGTCAGGCTCAGCACATGATCCAGACCACCAAAGCCGATATCGTAGGCCCAGCCGTCACCCCCGATCAGCCAGATGGATTTATCCACCAGGTAATCGGCATCGGTGGCAAGTTGGCGGGCATCGCTGCTTTGAACATTGGCCAGCAGGCTGCGCAACTCCGCGATTTGCTCACGGCGTGGGCCGGTAGCCATCTCATCGGCCTGCAATGCTGCGACTAACTGGGCCGGTAATTGCGGTGCCAGCGTATCAAGCAGGCGCAATACCCGGTTGCGATGCTGATCCACCGTCAGGCGGAAGCCCAGCCCAAATTCGGCGTTATCTTCAAACAATGAGTTTGCCCATGCGGGGCCGCGACCCTGCGCATTGGTGGTGTAAGGCGTGGTAGGCAGGTTGCCGCCATAAATGGAGGAGCAACCCGTGGCATTGGCAATCAGCAGGCGATCGCCATAAAGCTGGGTCAACAGCTTGATATAAGGGGTTTCACCGCAGCCGGAGCAGGCACCTGAGTATTCAAACAGCGGAGAGATCAACTGCGAGGTGCGGATATCGATACGCTCGATCTGGGCGGGATCGATTTCCGGCAGTTGCAGGAAGAAATCGTAATGGGCCTTTTCTTCCGCCAGATGTTCAAGGCGGGAGGCCATATTGATTGCCTTGATTTCCGGGTTCTGGCGATCTTTCGCCGGGCAGACCTCAACGCACAGGTTGCAGCCGGTACAGTCTTCCGGCGCGACCTGGAGTACGTATTTCTGGCCGCGCATATCCCGGGCTTTTACATCCAGGGATTGCAGTGTGGCCGGGGCGTCTGCCATGGCTTCTGGCTGAACGACTTTGGCGCGAATGGCCGAATGCGGGCAGGCGGCGACGCAGTGGTTACACTGGGTACACAAATCCGGCCGCCAGATCGGAACCTGTTCGGCGATATTGCGTTTTTCCCATTGCGTCGTACCTACCGGCCAGGTGCCGTCCGGTGGGAAAGCAGAAACCGGCAAGGTATCCCCCAATCCGGCCAGCATGACGGCGGTAACCGTTTTAACAAAATAAGGAGCAGCATCTGACACCACCGGTGGACGTATCGGGCTGTTGCTGTCGATAGGTTGTAACGGGATCACCGTCAACTCACTCAGCGTGGCACCCAAAGCCTGCCAGTTGCGTTCGACAATTTCCTGGCCTTTGCTGCTATAGCTGCGGGCAATGGCTCCCTGCAACTGCTGCAAAGCCACATCGCCAGGCAGGATCTGCGTCAAATGGAAGAACGCCATCTGCATAACGGTGTTGATACGGGCACCCAAGTGGCATTCGCGTGCCAGTTTGGCGGCGTTGATAATATAAAACTTTGCCTGGCGCTGATGCAGTGTTGCCTGAACCTCTTGCGGCAGGCGTGCCCAGACCTCTTGCGCGCTATACGGGGTATTGAGCAGGAAAATACCGCCGGGTTTTAACCGTTCCGCCATTTGGTAAGTGTCAATAAACTGCAACTGGTGGCAGCCAACGAAATCTGCGCGGCTGACCAGGTAGGCGGAATTGATCGGCTTCTCGCTAACCCGCAGATGAGAAACCGTCAGGCCACCGGCCTTTTTAGAGTCGTAAACAAAGTAGCCTTGAGCGTACATTGGCGTGCTGTTGCCAATGATTTTAATGTTGTTTTTGGTTGCCGAAACCGTGCCGTCGCTGCCAAGCCCGTAGAACAACGCCTCCAGGGAGGCGCGCTGGGGCAGCGTTTTTTCGCTTAACGGTAAAGAAAGGCCGGTAACATCGTCAAAAATACCGACGGTAAAGCGCGGGCGCGGTTTGTCCAGCGTCAGTTCATGGAATACGGCCAACGCGCAGTCAGGGCCAAATTCTTTGGAAGATAAGCCATAGCGCCCACCGATCACCAACGGCAGGGTGGCGCGTTCACCACGGCTGAAGGCTTCCGCCAGCGCGGTCATCACATCCAGATAAAGCGGTTCTGCCAGTGCGCCCGGCTCTTTGGTGCGATCCAGCACGGCAATTTTTTGCACACTCTCCGGCAATGCGGCGATCAAGTGCCTGGCAGAAAACGGGCGGAAGAGGCGTACCTTCAGCACGCCGACTTTTTCGCCCAGAGCGAGCAGGTGGTCGATCACTTCTTCGCAGGTGCCGATGGCCGAGCCCATCAGGATCACTACGCGTTCGGCCTGAGGATGGCCATAATACTCAAACGGCTGGTAGCTGCGGCCACTGAGGCGGGCAAATTTCGCCATCGCGTCACTAACGTGGCGATAGGTGTTGTCGTACCACGGGTTAGTGGCTTCCCGCGATTGGAAATAAGTGTCCGGGTTGGCAGAAGTGCCTCGTATTACCGGGTGATCGGGTGATAAGGCTCGGCTGCGGTGCGCATCGATGGCGTCCTGCGGCATCATTTGCAGCAGCGTTTCGTCGCTCAACGGGGCGATTTTATTGATTTCGTGAGAAGTGCGGAAACCATCAAAGAAATGGATAAAGGGCAGGCGGCTGTTCAGCGTGGCCGTCTGGGCGATCAGCGCAAAGTCTTGCGCCTCCTGCACATTGCTGGCACACAGCATGGCACAACCGGTCTGGCGCACGGCCATAACGTCAGAATGATCACCAAAGATCGATAAGGCGTGGGTAGCGACGGTACGAGCGGCAACGTGCAATACAAACGGGGTGAGCTCACCGGCCAGTTTGTACAAGGTTGGGATCATCAGCAGCAATCCCTGCGAAGAGGTGAAGGAGGTCGACAGCGCACCGGTTTGCAGCGCCCCGTGGACGGTAGCAATGGCACCGCCTTCGGACTGCATTTCGACTACGCGTGGGATGTCTCCCCAGATATTTTTTCTGCCGTCCCCAGACCAGTCATCAGCCTGTTCTGCCATGGTTGAACTTGGGGTAATCGGATAAATAGCAATCACTTCATTAGTGCGGTAAGCCACGGAAGCGACAGCATTATTACCGTCTGTAGTAATCATCTGTAGTACCTTTCTTCGCTCACAAAACTGCAAAAGTCGCTCTCTTGCATTAATAACCAAAGTCTAACAGAAGGATTTATATCCGCTTTATCGCGTTTGTGTGGCAAAGAAAAAATAGATGTAACGTGATATTTGGTTAAGAAATAATTACTATTTGTCGCGTAACGGTAAAGCGTTGCCCTGATTTAACGTTAATTTAATCTCCGCGTTTTATAATGATTAAACGCTATACAGACGGAAGAACCGAGCAATGACTGGATTGATGTATTTGGCGATGGCAATCGTCGCGGAAGTGGTCGCAACGACGATGCTGAAAGCTTCGGAGGGGTTTACCCGTCTATGGCCTTCGCTGGTGGTTGTGGTGGGCTATGCGATCGCATTTTGGGGGCTTTCGATGGTGGTGAAAACCATGCCATTGGGGATTGTATATGCCATCTGGTCGGGGATGGGCATTGTGTTGGTTTCCATTGCTGCGGTATTTATTTATCAGCAGAAATTGGATCTCCCTGCCGTGATCGGCATGGGATTAATTGTTGCCGGGGTGCTGGTGATTAATTTGCTGTCAAAATCAGCGGTGCATTAATTAGTCGTTGCCGTAAAAACCAGCGTAGCATCGGGTTACGCTGGTTAAGTTTCCAGAAATAACGCGAAGTAATTATCATCGGTATATTTAGTTAATATCTGAAGTTCCCCCTGGATAGATCCTAATCTCTGCCTTAGCCTACAACTCGCTGTACACCCTGCAAACTGGCGCCTCAACGGAGCAGAATTCCTATTTTGCCCTGTAAACCTGAATGGAAGGGGCGGTCCGGTCAAAAAAATGGCAAATTAATGCTCAATCGTATTTTCATTATTAAGCTAACAAGCTAGATTAAATAAGTTAGCCCCGCTGGCTTTTAGGCTACGGGCTGGGTAAACATCAAAGATAACCAAACGAGCCCGGACTCATATATCCGTCGTTTTTCAAGCTGCGGCGTTGTTACCTGCACTCGAACCCCGGCACTGACTGAAGTAAGCGCCAGGGGGATGAACGAGTTGGTCGCCTAACGGCAACTTGAAGTCCATAGGGTAGAGCGACTTGAGTTATCAGCATTGGCAATTTTACACAGCATCATTATCAGGTTCAGAGGTATAAACAATGTTCACAGCAAAATGGCTGCTGGCTGGCGCCGTACTGTTTTTGTCTGCCTGCAGCAGTAACCAGGAGGAACCCCCACAGCTAGCCAACAGTGCCAATATGGGGGCAATACCCACCAGTGCGAACTGTGCCAGCGCCGGAGGGGTAACCACCATCGCGCATCAGCTCAATGGTGATACGCTCAGAATGTGCCAGATGCCGAATGGCAAACAGTGCGAAGAGTCGGCGCTGAGCCGTGGTGCCTGTGCCAACGCGGGGTGAGGTCGTACCGGGCCGTAATGGATCTTGGAGCGACCCGGTGGATCAGGCTTATTGCACCCAATCTTTCAGGGTATAAACCAACTGATGATCGCTGCCGGTTAACGTCAGTTGCTGGCCGTTGAGCGAAACTTTCGCGCCATTAGCCAGCAGGGTGCCGATCGTCTGGTCCCACTGGTTGAGCTGCGCATCTGCACACATCATGCGGGTAGAGGCGAGGTTTTTCACCGTCAGCACCCCATTTTCCAACTGGCCCTGGCCAAAGAAGCGGTTACACATGGCTCCCGAAACGTGCATTTTCTCGCCGAATTCGATATTGGGGCCGCTGCCTTGTTTAGCGTTAACCGCCAAACCATCCACGTTTTGCAACACAAAGTTATGGTGCAGCAAATCGCTGTCCACCACGTTTTTACCCTGCGGGGGCGTTTGATTCATTCCACACCCAGCCAAAAGTGCCGCTGCTAACGTAATAGGGATCCATTTTTTCATTTTTGCTCCAGAAATCAGTTGCCAATCAAAACAACGTGAAGGGACGCCAGACGCGTCCCACAAAACATTAGGCATTCAGTTGATTTGGGCAGGGCTCACCACGAGAAAGCTGTTCAATATTCTTCAGCGTGGTTTGCGAAATGCTGGTCAAGGCTTCTTCGGTCAGGAACGCCTGATGCCCGGTGAACAGCACGTTGTGGCATGCAGACAGGCGGCGGAAAACGTCATCTTGAATAACGTCGTTAGATTTGTCTTCAAAGAACAGATCGCGCTCATTCTCATAAACGTCCATCCCAAGCGCACCGATTTTTTGTTGTTTCAATGCATCGATGGCGGCAGAAGAGTCAATCAGTGCACCGCGACTGGTGTTGATGATCATCACCCCGTCTTTCATCATCGCGAAAGCGTCGGCGTTCAACAGGTGATGGTTTTCCGGTGTTAGTGGGCAGTGCAGGGTGATGACGTCAGACTGGGCATACAGGGTTTTCAGGCTGACATATTCAGCACCCAACTCCAACGCCTGCTCGCTTGGGTAAGGATCGTACGCCAGCAGTTTCATGCCAAAACCTTTCAGGATACGCATGGTCGCCACGCCTATCTTGCCAGTGCCAATCACCCCGGCGGTGCGATTATGCATGTTGAAACCGATCAGCCCTTCCAAAGAGAAGTTGGCATCGCGGGTACGCTGATAAGCACGATGAATACGGCGGTTCAGGCACATCATCATTCCCACGGCATGTTCTGCCACGGCTTCTGGTGAATAGGCCGGCACACGGACAACCTTGATGCCCAACTCTTTGGCAGCATCGAGATCGACATTATTGAATCCGGCACAGCGCAGAGCGAGGATTTCTACCCCCAGCGCTGCCAGCTCTTCCAGAACCTCGCGGCTACCGTCGTCGTTAACGAAAATACAGACTGCCTTGCAACCGATAGCGGTTTTAGCGGTTTTTGGGCTTAGAAGAAAATCGAAAAACTCCAGCTCATAACCAAACTGCTGATTTACCAATTCAAGATACTTACGGTCATACTGTTTGGTGCTGTAAATCGCCATTTTCATCGTGGTTTCTCCCGCGTGATTTTGTGATAAAATTAACATTATTTTCTAAATTTGACAACGGGTTAGGCTGAAAATTCTTATTCTAAGCGGCAGGGTTTAGTAGCGAAAAATCAGTCTATTAGTGAAATTTTTACCTGCCAGAAAAATACTGTTCTTAAGATGACTATTATATTAACAATGGGAATGCATGACCTTCACCTGCCGAGGGTTTCGTGCCATCATTGCCAGGTGATTTGACGGCGATGATCTTGCTAATCAGGAATAAAACCAGCGCTTAATGACAAAGAAATTAAAAGTATCCCTAGCGGTAGTGGCGGCGATCGGCCTGTTGGTTATCACATTATGGCAAACCTTACCACGCTGGTTGCCTCGTGCGCTGTCTCCCTGGCTACCCCAAGGCAGCCAACTGGTTTTACAAGGCCCATTACGCTGGCAACAGGGGGGCTGCAGCTGGATGGGATCAGCGTTAAGGCTCAGGGTTGCCTGCTTGCCAATGCCAGCCATCTGAGCCTTTCTTATCGTTCGGGCCGCTGGTTGCTCAATGGCGATCGGGTCAATGTAGATACCGCCTGCCTGTCACAATTACCTGCCGGTGACGCCAACAGCGCAGCACTGTCGCTGGATCACCTGCAAAACCTGACCCCACCTTTTGATCTGAACATTAATCTCTTTACGCTCACCCCATGGCAAGCCTATGCCGGTAAATTGCAACTTGTGTCTTCCGCAACGGGCCAGCAGTTGCATTATCAAGGCGCTAATATTACCGCTGAGGTGGTGCTGGACACACACCAGCAGTTGACGCTCAATAAACTCAGCATTATCCCTCCCAACAGCATGGCACCGGTAGAGCTGACCGGCAAAATTACCATCCCGGTGGATTTGGCCAGCATGCCAAGCCAGGGGGCACTGCAAGGTGAAATGCAGACCGCTTATCTGGAAAAACCGCTGTTGCTGGATTTACACTGGCAACAGCAGCAAGGCGTGTTGACCTTAACGGAAAAGGGCAGCGAGCAACCTTTGGCGACCTTGCCTTGGGAAGTCACGCCGCAGCAAATCAGTATCGAGAAAGGGCAATGGCGCTGGCCTTATATTGATCAACCGCTCAGCGGTGGCGTTAGCGTCGCTCTGCATGGCTGGAGCAAAGGGTTTGATGAAACCCAAATTAACGCGCGCCTGAACGTGATTACCGCCGGGCATAACGGCAAAGGTAATGCAGTGCTGACGCTCGGGCCCGGTAGCGTGGGGCTGACCAACAGCAACCTCGGTTTCCAGCTAACCGGTCAGGCCAATCTGGCTGATTTCTCGTTCACTGCTTCCATCCCCGGTATTATTAGCGGAACCATTCTTAACCCTACATTGGTGTTGCAACCCGGCTCGTTGCTGCGTGCCTGGGGCAAACCGGCAGCGGAGATGAAACTGGAAGAAGCGCGCCTGCCGTTGGCCGGGGTAAAAGTGACCGCCGAAGGCATCACTGGCCGCCTGCAGGCGATCGTCAGTGCCAGCGACAATTATTGGGGCCGATTCAAATTACACCTGGACGGCCAGGCGCAAACTTTCTGGCCAGATAACGGCAATTGGCAGTGGCGCTACTGGGGCAATGGCAAACTGCCGCCTTTGCAGGCTGCCTGGGATGTCGCAGGTAGCGGCCGCTGGCAGGATACCCGCATTACGCTGGACCGCCTTTCCACCGGTTTTGACCAGCTTAAATACGGCATGATCAGGGTATCTGCTCCGCGCCTGACGCTCAGTCAACCGGTCGTCTGGCAGAAAAACGCCGCCAATCCGCAGTTTACGGGGAGTTTGCAACTGGTGGCTGATAAAACCAGTTTCAGCGATGGGGGTTATTTGCCGCCATCGGTGCTGGATTTACAATTGAGCGGCACTGGGCCAGACAGTTTCCAGTTGAAAGGGGCTTTGCAGGCCGATCCGATTGGGCCTATCGCTCTTCGTGGTCGCTGGGATGGTGAACGCCTGCGCGGTGAGGGCTGGTGGCCGAAACAATCGCTGACGGTGTTCCAACCGCTGCTCCCACCCGATCTGAATATCAAGCTGCGTCAGGGGGAGTTTTATGCTCAATCGGCGTTCTCTGCGGCGCGAGTGCAAGGCTTCGAAGCCGGTGGACACTGGGTAGTGAATAATGGGGGGATGTGGCTGAAAGATGGTGAACTGAGCGGGCTGGATTTTGTACTGCCTTACCGGTTGAAAGATCACCTGTGGCAACTTGGGGCCAAGCGCCCGGTAACACTGCGTATCAAGACACTCACTAATCTGTTCGAAATGCAGGATATCACGGCCGATCTGCAAGGCACCTATCCTTACAGCGAGGCGAACCCGTTAACCCTGAGTAACGTTGGGCTGGATATTCTTAAGGGTCATATCAGCCTTTCAGCATTGCGTATGCCCCAGCATGATGCCGCAGTGCTCAAGCTGGATAACATCGATCTCAGCACGCTGTTTACCGTGCTGAATCCGAAACAGTTTGCCATGTCGGGCCGTGTAGAGGGTGAATTACCGCTTTATCTTAACCATCCAAAATGGCTGGTGCGCGACGGATGGATCGCCAATGCCGGAATGCTGACGCTGCGATTGGATAAGGATATGGCCGATGCCATTGGCAGCAATAACCTGGCGACGGGCGCTGCCATCGACTGGTTGCGCTATATGGAGATCAACCGTTCGAAAGCCAGGGTCGATCTCGACAATCTGGGCGAACTGACGCTAACAGCGCGTATCGACGGTGTAAATCCGCAGAAAAATGCCAAACGTGAGGTTATCCTTAACTATAGCCATCAAGAAAACATATTTCAGCTATGGCGCAGCCTGCGCTTTGGCGACAATTTACAAGAGTGGCTGGAGCAGGCCCTCTCTAAACCCGGGGAGCAACAATGAAGATCACGACCAGGCCATTGCTGGCAGCCGTGCTGGGGGCCGCCTTACTGAGCGGTTGCGTACCGCGCATTGAGGTAGCGACGCCTAAAGATCCAATCACCATCAATATGAATGTCAAAATTGAACATGAAATCCGTATTAAAGTGGATAAGGATGTTGAAAATCTGCTGAAAACCCAGAGCGATCTCTTCTAGGAGCCAAGATGAAAAAACATTATCTGTGGTTGATTGCCGCTGGTTGGTTGTTCAGTACCCAGGCCCAGGCACTAACGCTGGATGAAGCCAAGCAACAAGGGCGGGTAGGCGAAACGCTGAGTGGCTATATCGCCCCGGTGAAACAGGATGCGCAGACACAGGAGTTGGTGAAGAAAATCAATACCGGGCGCGCAGAAAAGTATCAGCAAGTGGCTGACAGTAACCATATACCCATCGACGAAGTGGCGCGCATGGCGGGCCAAAAGCTGGTGACAAGGGCACCTGCCGGTGAATATGTGCGCGGTATTAACGGTCAGTGGTTGAAGAAATAAAAAAGCGCGCCAGCTGGCGCGCAATAGTTAATGCAGATATTGATTTTTATCGGGTAATACGGGGTTGCAGGGATTGTCTTACTTATTGTTGGCTTACCGGGCGCATTTTCTGCACCCGGAAATATAAGTCACGCCGCGATCACTTCCGCCAATGCCGCTTTGGCATCTGCCTGTGCCTTGGTCGCCACGTCTGGACCATAGGCAATACCTTCCGCGAACACAAACTCAACGTCGGTGATGCCGATAAAGCCCAGGAACAGACGCAGGTAAGGTTCTACCACATCGGTTGCGGTGCCTTTATGAATACCGCCACGGCTGGTCAGAATGATGGCACGCTTACCTTTCACCAGGCCTTCCGGACCTTTTTCGGTATAGCGGAAGGTGACGCCAGCACGGGCAATCAGGTCAAAATAGTTCTTCAACTGGGTTGGAATATTGAAGTTGTACATTGGTGCAGCAATAACGATGGTGTCATTGGCCTGCAGTTCAGCAATCAACTCATCCGACAGCGCCAGGGCTTCTTGCTGACGCGGTGTCAGTGGGGTATCTGAAGGGCGCAGTGCGCCAACCAGTTCACCATCCAGCACCGGGATGGGCTGTGCGGCCAGATCGCGTACGGTAATGGCATCGTTGCTGTGAGTGTTGGCCCACTGCTCAACGAAGAAATCGGCCAATTGGTTAGACTGGGAGTAGGTAGCCAGAATGCTGGATTTAAGAACCAATACTTTGCTCATCGAAAATTCCTTTCGTTATGACAGTGACCTCGAGGCTGCTCGCCCCTTGCATGAGCAACACTTTATTCATCTTTATCAAACAGGGATAGCGGAATATTTCGAGATCTTCGTTCGATTTTATTGAATAAGTAAACCCGAGCTATACGCAAAATAATTGGAGGGACGGCGGGGCGGCAAGAGCATTAATCTCCTGGCGCTGAATTATGCCAGTAGCTGGGGTTCACTCTCGCGGCCAACAACGCTGCAACTTCACGTAAGAAGGCTATAAGCGGATGGATTATGGGGAGAAATAACCTTGTGATATTCTGTCCCGCTAAGTCAAAACAGACAACCCGATTCGAAACCGTTGCTAATCAGTTCCTCCCCCTCGGGGAGAAGGGGCGAAAGCTCTTAAAGCAGCGAAGAAACAAGGAACACCGAACGTGAAATCTCCGCTCGCGGTATTGTCGTCCAAACTGGATGGCTTGATGCTCCGTGATCAACAGCGTCTGCAACGCCGGTTGCAGGGTGCTCGAAGAGTCAAAAACCCCGATGCTCAGCAGGCCGTGGCCGCCGAGATAGAAAATGACATCAATCAGGCTTTGCAGAAGGCACAGGCTCGGGCGGCCTCATGCCCGAAGATCATCTACCCGGAAAACCTGCCGGTCAGCCAGAAGAAGCAGAATATTTTCAACGCCATCCGTGACCATCAGGTGGTGATTGTTGCGGGCGAAACCGGCTCTGGGAAAACGACCCAGATACCCAAGATTTGCCTGGAACTCGGGCGCGGTATTAAAGGGTTGATCGGCCATACTCAGCCGCGCCGTCTGGCTGCGCGCACCGTGGCCAACCGTATTGCCGATGAGTTGGAAACCCCGCTTGGCGGCAGCGTGGGTTACAAAGTGCGTTTTAACGATCAGGTCAGTGAAAACACCCTGGTCAAACTGATGACTGACGGTATTTTGCTGGCCGAGATCCAGCAAGATCGCCTGTTGATGCAGTACGACACGCTGATCATTGATGAGGCTCACGAACGTAGTCTGAATATTGACTTTATCCTGGGTTATCTGCGGGAGTTGCTGCCCAAACGCCCTGATTTGAAAGTGATCATTACCTCTGCCACCATCGATCCGCAGCGCTTTTCCCGGCATTTCAATAATGCGCCGATTATTGAGGTTTCTGGCCGTACCTATCCGGTAGAAGTCCGTTACCGGCCAGTGGTGGATGATGCCGATGACACCGAACGCGATCAATTACAGGCGATTTTTGACGCGGTTGATGAACTGGGGCGTGAAGGGCCAGGTGACATCCTGATCTTTATGAGCGGTGAACGCGAGATCCGCGATACCGCTGATGCGCTGACCAAACTCAACCTGCCTCATACCGAAGTGCTGCCATTGTATGCTCGCCTGTCTAACAGTGAGCAGAACCGGGTGTTCCAGTCTCATCACGGCCGTCGCATCGTGTTGGCAACCAACGTGGCAGAAACCTCGCTCACCGTGCCGGGTATCAAATACGTTATCGATCCAGGTACGGCGCGTATCAGCCGCTACAGCTTCCGTACCAAGGTACAGCGTCTGCCGATTGAGCCGGTTTCACAGGCTTCGGCCAACCAGCGTAAAGGCCGTTGTGGGCGTGTTTCGGAAGGTATCTGTATCCGCCTGTTCTCGGAGCAGGATTTCCTGTCTCGCCCAGAGTTTACTGACCCGGAAATTTTGCGTACCAATCTGGCCTCGGTCATCTTGCAAATGACATCGCTTGGCCTGGGGGATATTGCGGCGTTTCCGTTTGTTGAAGCGCCGGATAGCCGTAATATTCAGGACGGTGTGCGTCTGCTGGAAGAACTCGGCGCGATTAAAACCGCCGATAACGGCCATTATCAACTGACGCCGCAAGGGCGCCAATTGGCACAGTTGCCGATCGACCCACGCTTGGCCCGCATGGTTTTGGAAGCTCAAAAGAGCGGCAGTGTGCGTGAATTGATGATTATCACTTCGGCCTTGTCGATCCAGGATCCACGCGAACGGCCAATGGATAAGCAGCAGGCCTCTGATGAAAAACACCGCCGCTTTGCCGATAAAGATTCTGACTTTATGGCCTTTGTGAACCTGTGGGATTACCTGAAGGAACAGCAGAAGGAAAACACCGCCAGCCAGTTCCGCCGCCTTTGCCGCAATGACTACCTCAACTACCTGCGTGTGCGGGAATGGCAGGATATTTACACCCAATTGCGCCAGGTGGTGAAAGAGTTGGGGTTGCCGGTCAACAGCGTGCCTTCGGATTACCGAAGCGTGCATACCGCTTTGCTGAGCGGATTGCTTTCGCATATCGGGCAAAAAGATGCGGATAAGCAGGAGTTTACCGGTGCGCGCAATGCTCGCTTTTCAATTTTCCCCGGCTCGGGGCTATTTAAGAAACCCCTAAATGGGCGATGGTGGCCGAACTGGTAGAAACCAGCCGCCTGTGGGGGCGTATTGCTGCACGCATTGAGCCAGAGTGGATCGAGCCGATGGCGCAACATCTGGTCAAGCATCATTACAGTGAACCACATTGGTCGAAATCCCAAGGGGCGGTTATGGCCAGTGAAAAGGTCACGCTGTTTGGTCTGGCCATCGTTGCCGCTCGCCAGGTGAATTACAGCACGCTCGATCCTCTGCTGTGCCGCGAGTTGTTTATCCGCCATGCGCTGGTTGAAGGTGACTGGCAAACCCGGCATCCGTTTTTTGCTGCTAACCTCAAGCTGCGTGCGGAGGTCGAGGAACTGGAGCATAAATCGCGCCGCCGAGACATTCTGGTCGACGACGAAACGCTGTTCGGTTTCTACGATCAGCGCATCCCGGGCGATGTAGTTTCTGGGCGCCATTTTGACAAATGGTGGAAAACCGCCGGTAAGCAAAACCCCGACCTGCTCAACTTCGAAAAAGAGATGTTGATCAAGGATGGGGCCAATAAGGTCAGCGCACTGGATTATCCGAACTACTGGCATCAGGGCAACCTCAAACTGCGCCTGACGTACCAGTTTGAACCGGGAACCGATGCCGATGGCGTCACGGTGCATATCCCCTTGCAGATCCTCAATCAGGTCGAAGAGGCGGGTTTTGAGTGGCAGATCCCGGGCATTCGCCGTGAATTAGTGATCGCATTGATTAAATCGCTGCCAAAACCGATACGCCGTAGTTTTGTGCCTGCACCCAACTATGCCGAAGCTTTCCTGGGCCGTGTCACGCCGATGGAAATGCCACTGTTGGATTCGCTGGAGCGCGAGTTACGTCGCATGACTGGCGTGACGGTGTCACGTGAAAGTTGGCAATGGGATCAGGTGCCCGATCATCTTAAAATGACCTTCCGTGTGGTGGATGAAAAACACAAAACCCTGCGTGAGGGTAAAGATCTGGCCGCGCTGAAGCGGCAACTGAAAGAAAAGGTGCAGGAAACCCTGTCGGCAGTGGCCGACGATGGATTGGAGCAAAGCAATCTGCATATCTGGAGCTTTGGCAAATTGCCGGAGTTTTATGAGCAGAAACGCGGTGGTTACTCCGTCAAGGCATATCCCGCGTTGGTTGATGAAAAAGACAGCGTAGCCATACGCCTGTTTGACAGCGAACAGGAACAACAGCAGGCCATGTGGCAGGGCACCCGGCGTTTGCTGTTGCTGAATATCCCATCGCCCATCAAGTATCTGCACGAAAAATTGCCGAACAAAGCCAAACTTGGGCTGTATTTCAACCCATATGGCAAGGTTCTGGATCTGATCGACGACTGTATTTCATGCAGTATTGATAAACTGATTGCCGAACATGGCGGGTTGGTCTGGCAGGAAGAAAACTTTGCCCGCCTGCAGGAGTGCGTGCGTGCAGAGCTGAATGAAACGGTGGTGGGTGTTGCCAAGCAGGTTGAGCAGATCCTGACCACGGTATTCAATATTAACAAGCGCCTTAAGGGCCGCGTTGATATCTCGTTGGCATTGGCGTTGTCAGACATCAAAAACCAGCTTGGCGGTTTGATCTACCGTGGATTTGTTACCAATAACGGATGGAATCGCCTTCCGGACACCTTGCGTTACCTGCAGGCTATCGAACGGCGGCTAGAAAAACTGTCTATCGATCCACACCGTGACCGTGCGCAGATGCTACGGGTGGAGCAGGTACAGCAAGCCTGGCAGCAGTGGCTGAACAAGCTGCCGCCAAAACGCCAACAGGATGAAGACGTGAAGGCGGTACGCTGGATGATTGAGGAACTGCGCGTCAGCCTGTTCGCGCAGCAGTTGGGGACGCCTTATCCGATTTCTGAAAAGCGGATCCTTCAAACCATCGAACAACTCTCGGCTTAAGCCAGTTATCTGCGCAGTTTTGCTGCGCAGATAACACTCAACAGGCGGCAGGCCAGCAGTGTCAGGCTCAGGTTCTGGCCGCAGCCAGCCAGTGCCAATCCTGTGGCAATCAGCAGAGAGTAGAGTAACCCTGATAGCGCACTGGCGGTGTACCGGGACGACGCCTAAACGATTTATGGCTGGGGAGGGAAAAAGCAGTGTGAATTTCAAGTAATCCGTACCTGCAAGATGTCAAATACGATCTTTGTCACATAAATAAAATTAATTACAAAATAAATAATTGCGATAACCATCACAATTATCCTATTGACAATTTATAAAACAATAAATGTTTATTATTAATTAGTGATGTAGATCTCCAATTACATTTGCTTTCATGCTAACTCTGATTTATCTCACAAAAATGGCCATTATTGCGTTCCTATTATTTACCTCTTAAGCTGCATCTCAATGTGCAATCCCTTTGAGATAAATAACAGGAATAATAATGAATGGATTGATGGACTATTTCCCTGAAAATGCCTTTGCTATTCACTGTGGCGTTTACGACTGGCTACAGGCCATTGATTTTTCGATGGCCCCGCTGTTGGCCAATAATATTATTGAACCACGATATGTAACAGCAATAAAGCACAGCACTCAGCACAATGGTGCGTATTATATTCTCACGCCGGAAGTGGCAATGCCACATGCTCGCCCAGAAGAGGGGGCGCTGGGCACGGCATTATCGTTAACATTGCTGCCTCAAGGGATCTATTTTAATGATGATAACCCACAGGTAAAGATTCTAATTGGTTTGGCGGCCAAAGATGCCGATAGCCATATCAATGCAATTCAGTTGTTGAGTGAAATGTTTTGTGATGACCAGGCGATTGAACAACTTATTCATGCGCAGCATGTACAAGCAATAAAGGAAATTGTTCAGCGCTTCTGATTTTTCCTCAATCAAGGATAAATATAATGGCCAATAAAACCATGCGCGCCAGAGTGCAAGCTTTTGGCGGGTTCCTTACGGCTATGGTAATCCCCAATATAGGCGCATTTATTGCGTGGGGCTTTATTACGGCGCTGTTTATTCCAACCGGTTGGATGCCAAATGCCCATTTTGGCCAATTGGTCGGCCCGATGATCACTTACCTGTTGCCATTGATGATTGGCTCTACCGGGGGCTACCTGATAGCTGAGAAGCGTGGTGCGGTGATGGGCGGGATTGGCACCATCGGCGTGATTGTGGGTGCCGATATCCCGATGTTTATTGGCGCGATGGTGATGGGGCCGCTGGGCGGGGTGATCATCAAATATATCGATACCAGATTGGATAAACGCATCCCGGCTGGATTCGAAATGGTGGTTAATAACTTCTCATTGGGGATTGCGGGCATGTTCCTGTGCCTGTTTGCCTATGAGGTGATTGGCCCAGCGGTGCAGCAGGCCAACCAACTGGTGCGGGCTGGTATCGAAGCGCTGGTGGCCACCGGTTATTTGCCGCTGCTATCGATTATCAACGAACCGGCGAAAGTGTTGTTCCTCAATAACGCTATCGATCAGGGAGTCTATTATCCGCTCGGTATGCAGGACACCGTTGAGAATGGCCGTTCGATTTTCTTTATGGTGGCTTCCAACCCAGGGCCTGGGCTTGGCATCTTATTGGCTTTCTCGCTGTTTGGGCAGGGTATGAGTAAAAAATCGGCTCCTGGGGCAATGATTATTCATTTCCTTGGCGGTATCCATGAACTCTACTTCCCCTATGTCCTGATGAAGCCATTGATGATTATCGCCATGATCGGTGGGGGCATGACGGGGATTTACGTGTTTGATCTGATGGGGGCCGGGTTGGTTGCCGGACCAAGCCCGGGATCTATCTTCGCATACCTGGCGCTGACACCGCGCGGTGGTTTTGCGGGTACCTTGGCTGGCGTGGCTGCAGGGACGCTGGTTTCATTCCTGATAGCTTCTTTGATTCTGAAAATAGAAAAACAACGGGTGACCGAGGATAACTTTGGCGACTCGCAACAACAGGTGAAAGCATTGAAAGCCGCAGGTAAAGGGCAAACTCAGCCAATCCGCCATATTGCTTTCGTCTGTGATGCCGGTATGGGTTCCAGCGCAATGGGGGCGACCACCTTCCGTAAACGCTTGGAAAAGCTTGGGCTGCCGATCAGCGTGAAACACTATTCTATTGAAAATATACCTCCCGAGGCGGATTTGATTGTCATCCACTCCAGCTTGGAAGGCCGTGCCGACCGAGTCACTGATAAACCCAAAACCTTGATCAGCAACTACCTCGGTGACAGCAAACTCGATCATCTGTTGCAACAACTGGTGGAAACACAGTCAGAAAAGGAAAACGCATGAAAACTCAGGTTGCCGCCATCTATGGCCAAAACGATGTTCGCCTGCGAGAATTTGAATTACCTGCGTTAGGTGCAGATGAACTCCTGGTTAAAGTGATCTCGGACAGCGTGTGTCTGTCCACCTGGAAGGCCGCCAAGTTGGGGGCCAGCCACAAGCGCGTACCCGATGATGTGGCCGATCATCCGGCAATCACCGGCCATGAATGCGCAGGTATTATTGTGGAGGTAGGTAGCAATCTGCAGCAACGTTTCAACGCCGGACAGCGCTTTGTGCTGCAACCGGCAATGGGGTTGCCGAGTGGCTATTCGGCGGGCTATAGCTATGAGTTTTTCGGTGGCAATGCCACCTATATGATCATCCCACGTCAGGCGGTGGAGTTGGGTTGTGTACTGCCGTATGAAGGAAGCTATTTTGCTGCGGCGTCGCTTGCCGAGCCGATGTGCTGCATCATCGGTGCCTACCATGCCAATTACCATACAACCCAGTATGTTTATGAGCATCGTATGGGGATCAAACCCGGCGGCAATGTGGCTCTGTTAGCCTGCGCCGGGCCAATGGGTATTGGTGCCATTGATTATGCAATCAATGGCAATATCCGCCCGGCGCGGGTGGTTGTAGTCGATATCGACGAACAGCGTCTGGCACGGGCCAGATTACTGCTGCCGGAAGCTGTCGCTCTCGAAAAAGGCGTCGAGCTGATCTATGTCAACAGCAGTCAGTTGACCTATCCTGCGGCATCGTTGCGTACACTTACACAAGATCATGGTTTTGATGATGTGTTTGTCTACGCTGCAGTGCCGGAGGTGCTGGCGTTGGGGGATGATTTGCTGGCAGAAGACGGTTGTCTGAATTTCTTTGCCGGGCCAACAGACAGCAATTTCAAAGTTCCGTTTAATTTTTACAATGTGCATTATGCTGCCACCCATGTGGTGGGAACTTCGGGGGGTCTACCGGTGACATGCTGGAAGCCCTGCAACTGACGGCCGAAGGGCGTATTAATCCATCAGTGATGATCACCCATATTGGCGGTTTGGATGCAGTACCGGAGACCATCATCAATTTGCCAAATATTCCCGGCGGCAAAAAGCTGATTTACAACTTTGCCACTATGCCGCTAACGGCGATTGCCGATTTCCAACGGCTGGGAGAACACGACCCGTTTTATGCCCGTCTGGCACAACTGGTGGCAGAAAGCCACGGTGTGTGGAACGAACAGGCTGAACGTTTCCTGTTGCAACATTTTGGCGTAGAAACAGGGCTATAGCCGCTCCGCAGGCGGCGTTGGCCGCCTGTAAGGTGATATCGTGGCCGGTATAAAACAAAAAGAAGGGGACTTGTGCGCAGAAAGCCTTATGATTAATGACAGAACCCAGACATTACACTTGCATTAATGGTATCGCAGGCCGAATGAAAACGCTGACAGAAGATGAAATTATTGAACAACTCGACGAGCAGCAACAATTGCTCAATTGGTTAAACAAAGCTAATGAAATTTTATTTTCTGCTATCAAGAGCTATTTACCACAGGTATTCGTTAATAACGATCCTGATATACAAGAATATGCGGTTAAGCCATTGCTGGCGAAATCTGGTCCTTTGGATAATATGGATGTTTCCCTGCGCCTACTGTATGCGTTGGGCAAGATCAAAAAAACCGTTTATGCCGACATCATTTGTCTTTCACAATTCAGCCAGCACTTACAGGCTGAAAACGGCTCGCTGAGCTTTCATGACGAAATGACCTATGATTTTATTTCCAACCTGAATGCTATTACGGAAAATGAGCAGCTTTTCAATGCAATAAGAAAGATGAAATTTTCCAGTTTTGAGGTTTTTAATACCGAGCGTTACGGCAATATGGTCAAGACCGGATTAACGCTGGCAGTGACTTCGCTGTTAAAGGAACTGACCAATGAAGACAGCGCTGAATGTTAATGGGTTAATAATTGAGTCCTTTTTTGCCGATGAGGAAATTGAACAATTGCATTTGCCGTTGTTGCAATTTTTGGCACAGAAGCAGCGGCAGAAAGACGAACGATTAGTGGTATTCCTTGCAGCCCCGCCCGGCAGTGGCAAATCGACACTGACGGCATTCTGGCAGCATTTGTCGGCCCAACATAAAGAATTACCGGTGCTGCAAACCTTGCCGATGGACGGTTTTCATCATACTAATCGCTGGCTGGATGCGCATGGGCTTCGAGGCAGGAAGGGGGCGCCGGAAACGTTTGATCGTGGGCAACTGGAATTGGCATTGGCGTCACTGCGCCAATCGCATTCGCTTTGGCCGGCTTACGATCGCGTATTACACGATCCCATCCCTAACGCTATCGAAGTGACGGCCCCGGTTGTCATTGTTGAAGGTAACTGGCTGCTGCTTGACGAGCCGGGTTGGCGGGATCTGGCTAAATTCAGCGATTTGACGCTGTTTATTCAAGCGCCACCGCAGCAATTGCAGGCGCGATTGGTTGAGCGAAAAATACGCGGCGGGTTATCTGCAGAGCAGGCCAATGCTTTTTACCAGCAGACCGATGGGCCAAATGTTGAAAGAGTATTGCATCACAGTTTACCCGCCACCTTGCCCCTGATGTGGGATAACGGTGGCCTGCGATGCAAAGAAGGGTTATTTACTGGATGCCAGCGCGTCCAGGGCGTCACGGATAGCGGTAACTGAAAGAGCTCGGTTATCGGCACGGTAGCGATCTTGTGCAGCGGGTGCGGAGCTTTGAATCGCAATCAGCCGCCAGCCATCAGCGGTTTTCAGTAACAGGGGAGAACCGCTGTCACCCGGTAAGGTGTCGCACTGATGCGATAACACCCCCTGTTGCGCCCAGCCTGTGACCTTACAATTCTGGTGGCTGTACAGGTCATCAAGGTGATCTTCTGGATACCCGGCCTGGGTAATCAGGCGTTTTGCCAGTTTAAGAGCCTGCGTTAACGCTTTACTGTCACCTTGCCATAGCGGCAGCGGCTTGATGGCCAGCGGTTTCTTATCTTTCAAACGAATTAACGCAAAATCATAGGCGGCTGCGGCTGGGGGAACGATCCAACCGTCACCGTCCGCTTTCAGTTTTTGCCCTAATGCTTTATCAACCAGAGTCTCGATATTTTCCGTCTGGTAGGTCCAACCTTTGCTGGAGGAAATAAAACGCAGGGCTACGGCTTTATCCAGATTACCGGGCGGTGCCAGAACACAGTGCCCGGCAGTCAGCGCCAAATGGCGGGAGATCAGCGTCGCGGTGCACAGGTTGCCACTGGCGGTTTCCACCTGGCCAATGGCCTGCCATGGCCAACCGTGGGTTTCAGTGACTTTAATTCGTTCATCCTTGCCAAAAAACAGACGGGTCTGTTCCGCCATCGCCGCGTCGATCGGGCTATCAGCGTGCACGGACAGGGATAAAGCCAAAGGAAATAAGCCCAAAAACAGCAAAACGGGTATGCGCATAAGTTTCTTGCCTGACAAATACGGATTTCCATAAACACACTGAATGCTAACTATAGACTGATTTGGTCACAGTGTAGATGGTCAGTGATTGATTTTTCGATAATTTTCTGAGGGAACCGTAGGAAATTACAGATAAAAGAAAGTGGCGATTAGCCCGCAAACAAGCAGGGTGCCCAGGATAATTTCAAACAGATAGCGATGCAGCATAGACAACCCCCGATGAAAAAACACCCGGAGAACCGGGTGTTGAACAAATCTTGCCAGAACAGGTGAGGTGCCTCACGCCACTTTGCAATCAGGCAGCCGGAGTTGCTGCTTTATGGCTTACTTTTTTGTGGTGCTTTTTAGCTGTCTGAGCTTTCTGGGCCGGGGCTTTTTTACCGCTGGCTTTGTGGTGCTTCTTGGCTGCCTGAGCTTTTTGCTCGGTTGTTTTCTTGGCGTGATGTTTTTTCATGTGGGTGGTTTTCGCTGGTGCGGCTTGGGTTGTAGCGGCTGGTGCAGGTGCAGCAGCAGGAGCAGCGGCCTCAGCGGCGAAAGCGATAGATGACAAGCCCATTGCAGCGGCAACAACCAGAGCTAATACTTTTTTCATGGGTAAATCCTCAGATTTCTGTTGGTGTTTAACCCCACTGCGGGGCCGTTGAAATAATCTTATGCAAACCGAGGATGACTTTCCGTGAGTGATTGGTTTCGGCGTGTAACCTAATGTACGAGTGGCTTGGGCGGGGGTTCCTGTCGTCATACGAAAGCTTGGTGCACACTAAATTAGTTACAACATACATCTAGAGATGGACAAACCAGCAACATGCGACACCGGTGCTCTGGGCAGGGAAGTGCACTATGGAACATCGTTAGCTTTTAAAGGCCAAGGTCGCGACATGTCCCAGCAAACTCGCAATGCAGACTGCCACATGCAGCACCCTCTGGATTTCTGAACTTGTGTAGTGGTACGCATATGAATGAGAATAATACTCATTATTATTTACTTATAAAAAGAGACGCCATAAGGTGGATAAGGCTGTATTCACATACGGTTGATATCACTCAAATCCGTCTATTATTTGAAAAGGAAATTTAATTATGGCTCGATATGAAGATACAACTCAGTACGAACGCGATGTCCTGACTTCAATGGGATATTATTGGAATGGCCATGGCTGGCAGCGTGGTTTTGATCTGTCGGATGGTAACATGGTGGTTGAAGCCTGGTCTGGTAATCGCTTACCGGAGAGGCAAAAGGAAATCAGTAACATTACGCATCTATGGGACCAGAAGATCTCCGATATCAATAAACCAATAAGCGCTTTTGATCCTGAGGATGATGATGTTACGCCATTCAGTAATGAGGCCAAAGAGAGTTTCCGAAAGGACTCCGATAAGGCTATCGAGTTTGCGGCGAACAAAGTCCACGATCTTGACAATCAAATTAAGGAAATGCAAAAAGATATTGATGAACTAAATGGTCAGTTAAAGAAAGATAACCAAACTGTATTAGAAAAAGCTAACCTTAATGCCATCATCAGTAAACTTAAAGTCAGTAAGGAGCGCCTGACCGTCCTGCGTCATGAAGCTAATAAACGGCGGGTGCAACAACAATACTTGAAGCGTAACAATGAAGATTGGTTCTATTCGAGAGAGAAGCCCACCCCGGGGGTTAGAGAGCAACAGTCATTAAACAGAAAGGAAATGGGCAAAGCGCGGGAGCAGGTGAAAAATATTCAAACGGAAATCGATGCGGCAAAAAACAGGTTAGAACAACTGGAAAATGAGCAGCGTCAAAAAGAAAATGAGGTTAATCGGCTTAAAGATCTAGACCTTACTACCGAGGCAGGCTTGCTACGTACTGAAAATGATGCCCGCCAAAGCGAACAGAGCGCACAAAATGCGTTAAACGATGCGAATGGTCGTATTAATCAAGCCGCCAATGATAAGGCGAGTGCTGAAAAACTTTCCCGTGACTATGAATATAAAGCGGCCCAGGCTGAGTCTAAAAGGAAAAGACACAGTGATCTGCTGGATAATTTTATTAAATGGAACACCGAAGTTGATTATGGCAAAGAGGCGTGGTGGGCGGAGTTTGAAGGTGCGATGGATTTGATCGCAAAACTGGCTAGTGAGCGTGACACTGCAATAAGCCAGATGAATGCCGCGAGAGAATCGGCCAAACGCGCGGCAAACCGTCTTGAACAGGCAAAAAGAGACAAGCTCAATGCGGAGAACACGCTCAATAATGCTCGGAAAACGCTGGCGGATGTGCAGAACCAGAAACAGGCTAACGACAAAGCTAAACAAGAGGCAGTAGCCAAGACCGAACAGGACCGTGTTAAGGATGCTGTCAAGTACACGGCTAATTTCTATACGGAATTAACTGGTAGATTTGGTGAGCAGTCGGCCAAAATTGCACAAGAGTTGGCGGATGCGGCAAAAGGCAAGCAGATCCGCAATGCAGATGAGGCGCTGAAAGCTTTTAATAAGTATAAGGATGTGCTAAATAAAAAATTTAGTGTTAAAGATCGTGAGGCGATTGCTAAAGCGCTTGAATCACTCAACCGCGATCAGATGGCGAAAAGTTTAGCCAAGTTTAGTAAGGCATTTAACTATGTTGGTTGGACAATCGTTGGTTATGACACCATGAAAGAAATAGAAAAAGCGCTAGAGAGCAATAATTGGCGGCCAGTTTTTGTTAAACTGGAATCTTTGGCCGCAGGCAGGGCTGCAACGGCGCTAACTGCTTTTGCATTTAGTATTATCCTTGGGGCCCCATTAGGAATATTAGGCTTCGCCATAATAATGACATTGGTTAGTGCTTTCATAGATGATTCTTTAATGGAAGAGGTGAATAAATTAATAGGAATTTAAAATACATGGCTCTAAGGTTTAT
Source organism: Serratia sp. L9 (assembly GCF_050632285.1). NCBI lineage: Bacteria > Pseudomonadati > Pseudomonadota > Gammaproteobacteria > Enterobacterales > Yersiniaceae > Serratia > Serratia sp. L9. The sequence continues at coordinate 3,956,512 of NZ_CP192591.1, forward strand.
GCCTTAGAGCTTTAAATATAATCATGAATAAGTAAAGGGTTGATAAAAATATTGCAAATACAAGGCAGAATAAATCATAGATCACTCGTACACTTCCGCCTACAGAGCTAACAAAAAAATCCTGCTGCCAAAATTTTCGGGTGGAGTATTTCAATGCTATTATTTCAATGAACTTTTTTGCGAATGGGACCAGGATACAGCTAATTACGGATAGGATGAGGATGAGTGTTAATCTCTCGCTTTCTGGGTTTTTGTACCATGCGCCGTATGCTGCGCTGGTATAAAACATTCCCCAAAATATATTTTTTAAATAGTAACCCCATGTCATAATTGCTCCTCCTTAGTATTTCACACCGAACTCACTACTGATGCAGTGTACCATTGTAGTTCTAATCAATCATTAATGGTTCGGATACTAAACAGGAATTACACCATTCTGATCTGGCTAGTGGATCACTCTAGAATGATCTTATCCCCCGTCGCCGGGCTAATGGTATTCGGCAACCACAGCAGCCCCCAAGGGCCGGTGCAATGGCAGCCCATGACTTTTTCGGGTTTGATGTGCTTGAGAAAACGCTGCACTTGCCATAATCGCAGCGGTGAGGCCGTTCTCAGGTGAAAACCGCCAATCAGCGCGTAGATTTTATCGATACCGGTGATCTTCTGGCAGTGTCGCACAATGTTGATGACCCCCCGGTGTCCGCAGCCGGTGATGATAATCAGGCCTCGGTCGGACTTATAAATCAGCACACCCTCATCGGTGACGTAATCAGGTGATGAGTTGGCATCTTCAATAATGCCGTAGGCTTTGGGGGCAGGAGCTTCGATTTCACCAGACCAGATGAAACGCTCACTGATATGCACGGGGGAACGGGTCAGCTCCATGGTGTGGCGCGAGTAATCTACTTGCGGTGATAACCGTTTAATTTTCTTTACGCGACCTAGAAGATTCACGGCAGCATAGCGTACGTCTTGCACACCGGGGTGGCAAATTATCCGGCTGTTTTCAGGTAGCCACGGGACGCCACCGCTGTGATCGTAATGACCATGAGAGAGCACGGTAGCGGTCAAGTTATCGAGGCTGAACCCCATCCGAGCGGCATTGTGCAAAAAGCTGCCGTCCGGCCCGGTATCAAACAGCACGCTGTCCGAACCATCCTGAACCAGTAGGCTCAGTCCGGGCTTAATGGTTAACGCTTTATCCGCACCGGCAGCCCGGCGATTTTCAAGTAGCACATTGATGGTTAAGGTCATGATGACTCTTTAATAGTAAAGCTACCATTGGCTCCCGCACCTAATCTTTACACGGGCGCAGCATGCAGCGCCCCCTACGTAGTGCCACATTAGCTGCCAACGACGCTGGACTGGTTCCCTCTCCAGGGGAGAGGGTGAGGGGCGTCACTGAACGTAATCTTAGGCATCTCTTCTACAGATAACGGCTTTCCAGATGCTGGCGGAAATAGCTTGGGTCCAGCGTCTTACCGGTGGCGTTGGCGATCAACGTATCGGTTGGATAGCGGCTGGCGTGACGCCAGATATTCTGCCCAAGCCAATGGAATAGCTCGGCCAAATTACCGGCAGCAATATCTTCGCTCAGTTTCGGCATCGCGGTGCGTGCGCTATCGAAAAGTTGAGCGGCATACATGGCACCCAGCGTATACGTTGGGAAGTAACCAAAGGCACCGTCCGTCCAATGAATGTCCTGCATACAGCCGTTGCGATAATCGCCTACGGTATCCAGGCCAAGGTAGCGGTGCATCTTCTCATTCCACAGCGCCGGAATATCTTCCACTTCGATCTCGCCCTCGATCAACGCACGCTCGATCTCATAGCGTAAAATCACATGGGCAGGGTAACTGACCTCATCGGCATCGACGCGGATCAGGCCAGGTTTCACTCGCTGCTTCAGGCGGATAAAGTTACTTTCTGCCAATGCCGGTTGTTCGCCAAACTGATTGACGATCAAAGGCCGCAGGACTTTCAGGAAGTCGCTACCGCGGGCCAACTGCATTTCAAAAAACAGGCTCTGTGATTCGTGGATCGCCGTTGAGCGGGCTTGCGCAATGGGTTGGCCCAACCACTCACGCGGCAGATTCTGCTCGTAGCGCGCGTGACCGGTTTCATGCACGATGCCGAGCAGGGCAGTAAGAAATTCTTTCTCGTTGTAGCGGGTGGTGATGCGTACATCTTCCGGCACGCCGCCGCAGAATGGATGAGCACTGACGTCAACCCGGCCACCGTCAAAGTCAAAGCCGAGCAGCTTCATCACGCTCAGGCTCAGCTTACGCTGGGTGTCGACATCGAATGGGCCTTGCGGGATTAGGCATGGCTCTTGCTGCTGTTTGGCGACCACTTTTTGCAACAGGTCGGGCAGCCAGGTTTTCAGATCGCCAAAGATACGATCCAGATCGCTGCTGCGCATACCCGGTTCATACAGGTTCAGTAACGCATCGTAGCGGCTGACGCCTGCTGCCTGGGCGCGGATCTGGGCTTCTTCACGGCTCAGTTTGACCACATGACGCAGGTTCTCGCTAAAGCCTTGCCAGTCGTTGGCCGGGCGCTGGGTGCGCCAGGCATGTTCACAACGGGCTCCGGCCAGGGATTTGGCTTCGACCAGCGCTTCTGGCACCAGCACGGCATTGTCATACTGACGGCGCATTTCTAGCAGGTTGGCACGGTCAAATTCGTCGAGTGACTCTTGTTGCGCGTGGTTGAGCAATTCGCCCGTTTTCTGCGCCGTCAGGATCTGATGCTGCAACACGCTCAATTCCGCCAACGCTTCTGAGCGCGCCTTATTGCCACCCGGTGGCATCATGGTTTGCATATCCCAGCCGCTAATGGCTGAGAGGTGAGCAAAGCGGGCCAGGCGGGTGAACAGAGCGCGTAGCTGGTCGTAAGCAGTAAGGGATGATTTAGACGTCATTTGGGACTCCATAGTGAACCCGTTGAAATATTTGCAGGCCAACGGAGCCGGATTGTTATGCCGGTTCTGTTTTGTTATCTAACAGGGGTTTAATCGGCCAGCAGAAGCGGAAACTGGCGCCGCCCAATGAGCTGGCTTCTACAAAGACCTGGCCTTGGTAGGCTACGGCGATGGAGTGGACGATCGCCAATCCAAGTCCGCAACCGCCGGTTGCGCGATCGCGGCTGGGGTCGAGGCGGACGAAAGGTTCGAACACCCGTTCGCGTTCTTCCGGAGGAATACCAGGGCCATCGTCTTCCACCTGCAAGCATGCGGCATCACCGTCAAACCACAGGCCGACGCGCATACGCCGTTCGCAATAGCGCAGGCCATTATTGACCAGATTGTCTAACACACGCTCCATCAGCCGCAAATCGACACCGCCAAAATCACCGACATGCGGGATATTTAATTCGATGTCACGTTCTGGGTGGATGAGTTGAATATCGGCCACCTTATCCTGTAGCCAGCCGGGCAGATCGATAGGCTCAATATTCAATGCTACCTGCGGCCGATCCAGGCGCGCATAGGTCAATAGCTCATCGATCAGCGATTCCAACTGGCCGATATCGCGATTCAATGCCTGTTGCTCGCTTTCAGTCAGATTATCGCTCATGGCTAATCGGTAGCGCAGGCGTACCAAGGGCGTGCGCAGTTCATGCGCAATGCCGTCAATCAACTGTTTTTTACTGACGATCAGCGTGTTAACGCTGTCAGCCATCTGGTTGAAGGCCACGCCAAGCCGGTAGAGACTGGAGGTCGGCACAAAATGCGTGCGTTCATCGAGATGCCCGGCCCCCAAGCGCTGGGCAGCGTTTTCCAGTTTCAGCAGATCCTGCCAGTGTGGGCGCATCCACAGGAATACCGGCAGTGCCAACGACAGGCCGATAAAGATCAGCAGCACCAGATCCAGTATCCTCATCTGGTGCAGATAGAACAGATAGGGGATAGGGCCAACAACCAGCACGTAATGGCTGCGGGGAATGCGCTGCATAAAGGTGTAACGATCGTCCAGCGCGATAATCTCGCCCAGCCGCAAGCGCTTGGTGAGGTCTTCACTCAGGTTCTGTTTACCGAGCGGTTCGATATGCAGCTTGAACGACAGGTTTAAATCCAGTGTGGCGATGGTTTTGTTCCAGTCTTTTAGCGGGATCTCCCGCAGTTCGCTGCGCATCAGGTACAGCGAGCTTTTCATCAGATCGTCCATCGACTGCCGCCCGGCGCGTTCGGCTGTAAACTTGTAAACCAGGCCAACCAGCATCGCCATCACCAGAAAACAGACGAATAGCAAGAGAAAGAACTGGACGAAAAGTTTTCTCATTGTTGCACCGTGCCCCAGGCGTTGGGGGCGAACAGATAGCCTTTATTGCGCACCGTCTTGATGCGAAAAGGCTCCAGTGCATTGTCATACAGCTTGCGTCGTAGGCGTGAGATCGCCACATCGATACTGCGATCCATCCCGTCATAGCTGACGCCGCGCAGGTTCTGCAGCAGCGCTTCACGAGCCATAATCTGGCCAGCATGGGTTGCCAACTCCCACAACAGATCAAAATCAGAGGTGGAAAGGGTGATGATTTCTTCGCCCAGCGTGACCTGGCGATTGACCGGGTCAATGCACAGCAAACCAAAATTCAGCGCGTTGTGTTGGGTGAGGGTCTGGGTCTGTTCTTCTTTCGCTTGATTGCCGTGTTGGCGCAGATGCAAACGTAAGCGAGCCAGCAAGACTGCCGGGGGCGTAGTTTTCAGAATGTAGTCATGCGCACCCATTTCCAGCGAAAGAATATGGTTCATATCGCTGTCTAAAGAGGTCAGCAGCACGATCGGCCCCGGATAGACCGGGCGCAGGTCGCGGCACAGCGTCATGCCATCTTTACCCGGCAGCATGATATCCAGCAACACCAGATCGGGTTGTTCCCGCTCAATACAGGCTTGTGCCGTGTCGCCACGGGGTTCGACAATAACGTCAATATCATGCTTGCCCAGATAGGCGGCAATCAGCTTGCCCACTTCCGGATCGTCTTCCACAAAAACAATTTTAGTCATAATGAGTGGTTTATCAGAAAAACGGCATTCAGCATAGCGTGCGAATTAGCGTTGCACCATGCACTTTATTCAGCGTAATGGCCGACCGCCATCCACACCGTGGGTGCGGCCGGTAACGTAGCGGCTGCTCATCAGGTAGTCCACCAGATTCACTACTTCACTTTCCCCTGGCGCCACCTTCATCAATGACTTGGCCAACGCCTGCTGGCGATACTCTTCGTTGTCACCGGGGTTGAATATAATCAGCGACGGCGCGATAGCATTAACCTTGACTTCCGGTGCCAGCTTGCGGGCAAAAGAGCGGGTCATATTATCCAGCGCCGCTTTGCTGGCGGCATAGGCAATATGTTTGTCGCTGCCTTTTTCTACTACATAGTCGGTCAGATGAATAATATCGGCACCCGCCAACCCTTGGCCAAGCAGGCAGGACTCCAACAGCTGATTTAGCAGGTAAGGGGTGTAAACATGGATCTGCAACATTGAGGCCATCACCTGCTCCGGTGGCGTAGAGGCGGACTCCGCCAGCCAGGCGCTGGCGTTATGGATCACTGCCCGCAGCTTTGGCGCGACCTGCTTTACCTGCTCGGCGAATCGATAAATACCTTCATGGTCAGAGAAATCGCCTTGCAGGCAAATAGCCCCCAGTCCTTTCAATTCTTCCAATGCCGGGTAGTCACTCCGATAGGCAATGATGACGGGAATTCCACGCTGTAAGAACGACTTGGCCAGGGCCAGTCCAATCCGGCGGGCACCGCCAGTAATCAGCACCGGGGCCGAGTTGTGAGATACCATCGAGTAAAGCTCCTGGGCAAGCTGGCAAACATTAGGGGAATTATGCCATTATACGTCAGAAAGCGGTTAACGCTTCCCATCGAATATCCATTTCAAGTGTGTATGCCCATGAATTTCAAGTTGCAACCAGGCGACGGGTTAACCCACTGGCCAAGAGAGGAATAGGTGGATGAACAGCGATCATTTTGCATCCATTGCGCGCAGTGAAAGAGTCTGTTTTGATTACATGGATTTTTTGTCTGCATCCTGCAAGAAGCAATGGCGTTTTGTTGATGCCATTTATGGTGTGATGCCTATTTTTGGCATGGTATTGAAATCGCACACGGCGGGGGCCCAGACCAGCAAAGAGCAGTTGAAAGAGTTGGCCCTGCAGGTCGTTTCAACCCAGGTCAGCGACGAAACCAATATTCTCCGCCTGATCGACCTGGCTATGCAGCAACAGCTGGCGGTGTTTGATATCCAGCTTCCCTATCCGTTGGAAGCCGAACAACTGGCTGCGATTGCAAAAGAGTGTGCAGATGGGGTAGTGGTTACGCAGGTTGGGGAAAGGATCACCATTACCGCCCAACCGCCGGCGGGAAATTGACCGGGTGAAACCACCCGGTTATTGACCTCTTATTGCAGCATAAACCAGCCAGCTGGCACGGTTGCCGCCAACAGCAGGAAAACCGTGCCTCTCTCAAGGCGATTAAGTAACTTCACGTCCTCATGCCCTTGGCGTGCATACATAAATACCAGCAAGCCCGGAGCATACAGCAGCACCGACATCAGCAAATGCATCAACCCTGAGGCATAAATCAACCAAAGCCCATACAGGCAAGCCCCGGTAGCGGCAAAGATCAGCCGCTTGTCCTGGCGTTGACGTGCAACCTTGAACAGGAAGGCACCGACCAGGAAATAAGGTACCAGGATCATCTCTGAAGCGATGGTCAGCAGCGAATTATAGTTACTGCCCGTCAGCCAGATAATCACTAAGGCGACTTGCACGGCACCGTTGGTGAGCCATAAAGAAGCGGAAGGGGCATGGTTCTGGTTTTGCTTGCGGAATATTTTGGGGAAAGCACCGTGTTGAGCGGCCAGCAAGGGCACTTCCGCCGCCATAATGGTCCAGCTCAGGTAGGCCCCACAAACCGAAACGATCAGGCCGGTGGCGATAATCACATCGCCCCAGGGGCCAATCAGATCCACCATCAGCACCGCCATTGAAGGGTTACGCATTTCGGCCAGTTCGCTGCGCGGAACCACCCCCAAGGAGAGCAGAGTGATCACCAGGTAAACCGCCAGGGCAGAGATCACCGCCAGCATGGTGGCGCGGCCAACATCTTTCTTCTGGCGTGCTCTGGCGGAAACCACCACCGCGCCTTCGACACCGATAAACACCCATAAGGTGATCAGCATCGTGTCCTTAACCTGTTGCCAAACTGGCGTGCCGAGGGCAACGCCGTGGAAATCAAGGGTAAAAGTATCCATTTTGAAGGCGATTGCCGCCAAAATGGCAAACAGACCCAGAGGGATCAGTTTGGCGAGCGTAGCAACCAGATTGATGCTTGCCGCCGTCTGCACGCCGCGCAATACCAGCGCATGCACGATCCACAACAGCAGCGATTCGGCAATCAGCGCCTGCCAGGTATTGCCATCACCGAGAAAAACCGTACCGTTGCGATCGGTAAACAGGCTCAATGCGGCAAACACAATCACCAGATAAGAGACGTTGGCGATCACCGCACACAACCAATATCCCCAGGCGGAGCAAAAGCCCACCAGGTCGCCAAACCCTTCTTTGGCGTAGGTGAAAATGCCACCATCAAGGTCAGGGCGTAAACGGGTGAGCAGCAGCATGGCAAACGCCAGGAACAGTATGCCGACACCGGTGATCCCCCAGCCAATCAACAGGGCCGCCGGGCTGGCGACCTCGGCCATATTCTGCGGCAGGCTGAACACGCCAGCCCCCAGCATCGAGCTGAGAACCAGGGCGGTTAACGCGGTAAGACCAAGTTTTTTTCCAATGGTGAGTCCTGAAACAAAGCTGCGCAGGGTGGGAGTAATCCCGGCACGAGCAGGCCCTAGGCCTAAAAATAGGCGCAAATTCTACGGAGGGATGTCGGTAGATGCAATGATTGGTTATGCGAGTTTGATAAAAACTTATTCAGCAGGGTAGATTTGGCCGGGCAATAAAAAAGGGCAGCCTAATCGCTGCCCGATGGTAAACCCGAATGCGGTATTTATTTGAACAGGTCGGCGCTGACGGTGAGGTTGCCACCGCTCTTGTTTTGCCACTGACGCGTAACGTGATAATACTTGGCGCCTTTGGCTGCTGCACGTTTCGCCACTTCGGTAGAAACGTCGGTCATGCTGTTGAAGTGACCGGTAAAGGTCACGGAATCAAACGGCACCATCTGCGCGGCAGTCACGTTATTCACTTCCTGGATCTTGGTGCCGTCCGGCAGCGTTACGGTATAGCGTTTGCCGGTAGAGGATTGCGTCTCGAAGAAACGACCAATGTCGCGGCTTGGTGAGCCCGAAGAAGCCACGCCCGGGATCTCGACTTTAGCCGCTTCTGCACCACCGGCAGCCAACATGGCTTTACCGGCTTCGGAATCGGCAGGGATTGCATCCGGGCTCTGTACTACGCGTTTAGGTGCATCGGCTTTATAGATATAGGCAGTAATGAACTGGTTCCCGCCTTGGTTGGCATCAACCTGGCGAATGATAAAGAAGGAATCCGCGCCTTTTTTCTGCGCTGCTTTAGTGATGGCGTCATTGATGTCTGGCTGGCTGCGATAGAAACCACTGACGGTGACGGTATCGTAAGGCTCAAGCATAAAGGCTTCATTCTTCGGCAGTTCTTTCACGCCGTTAATAACGCGGTACTTGGTCTCTTTGCTCACTTCTGGTGCATCTTTATGATAGATGTCTGCAGTGATGCGCCAGTTGCCGCCATTGTTACCGTTGTTGATGTCCTGAATATAGAAGGCGTCGGCACCCAGTTTGTCTGCACGGCGTGATACCGCATCGGCAGCTTCGTTGATGGCATTAAAACGGCCGGTAATCGTGATGCGATCAAACGGCTTGATGGCCGCTGCTTTTTCAGGAGTTAACTCTTGCGCGGCATGCACAGACAGCGCAGTAAGTGATAACAAGGCTGATGCGATGATCGTGGTCTTCAGCTTCATAAAAAATCCTTTCGCCTAGCGCATTAACGTTTATAACGTGCTGAACAGTTTATGTGTAATTCAGCCGCCGATTATTACATGTAATCTTGGTAGGTGTCTCAGCAATTTATGTTATGCGATGCGACAAAACCGGGCTGCCGGTGGCCCGGTTAATTCAGTATAAGTTTCAATAATAAAGCCTTTGATGTCATTAATGTTAATTATTCACAATTATATAACTTTTTAACCTGGTCACCGCTTCTGGTAAGAAGTTGCCTAGAAGATGGCTGATACAATAGTGTGCTGAAAAAGGCCCCTCGGGTAGCTTTTCCATCCAAATTTGCGATTTGTCATATCCTTAGGTGAGTTTTTATGTAAAAACTGACAGGTAAACGTAAGCAATTATGGATCATCGATCACATTTTCAGTAGGTTATAGGCAGCACCTTAATTTGCTTGCAGGCAGGATTGGAAAAATCTTGTTGGCCGGTGCTATCGCTATGGGTAGGAAGATAATAGACATCATCAAAGACAGGTGAGAAGGGAACATTATGCGTATTGGTGTACCAAGAGAACGGTTGGCCAATGAAGCCCGTGTTGCAGCAACGCCGAAAACGGTAGAACAACTGCTGAAACTGGGCTTTACCGTCGCGATCGAAACTGCGGCGGGTAAACTGGCAAGCTTTGAGGATGCTGCGTATGAAGCCGCAGGTGCGACAATTACCGATACCGCCGATGTCTGGCAATCGGACCTGATCCTGAAGGTCAACGCGCCCCAAGAGGACGAAATCGCGTTAATGCGTGAAGGCAGCACGTTAATCAGCTTTATCTGGCCTGCGCAAAATCCAGAATTGATGGCAAAACTGGCAGCCCGCAACGTAACCGCCATGGCCATGGATTCCGTACCGCGTATTTCGCGTGCGCAGTCTTTGGATGCACTGAGTTCGATGGCCAACATCGCAGGCTATCGCGCTATTGTTGAAGCCGCGCACGAATTCGGGCGTTTCTTTACTGGCCAGATCACGGCTGCGGGTAAAGTGCCACCGGCTAAAGTCATGATTATTGGTGCCGGTGTTGCTGGCTTGGCAGCTATCGGTGCAGCAGGCAGTCTGGGGGCGATCGTTCGCGCCTTCGACACCCGCCCGGAAGTAAAAGAGCAAGTGCAGAGTATGGGCGCCGAATTCCTCGAGCTGGATTTTGAGGAAGAAGCAGGCAGCGGCGATGGTTACGCCAAAGTGATGTCTGAAGCCTTTATCAAAGCCGAAATGGCGCTGTTTGCCGCTCAGGCGGAGGAAGTGGACATTATTGTCACCACCGCGCTGATCCCGGGCAGACCGGCACCGAAGCTGATCACTAAAGAAATGGTGGCTTCAATGAAGCCGGGCAGCGTGATTGTCGATCTGGCAGCCCAGACTGGCGGTAACTGCGAACTGACCGTGGCCGACCAGGTCACCCTCACCGAAAACGGCGTGAAGATTATCGGTTATACCGATCTGCCAAGCCGCTTGCCAACGCAGTCTTCCCAGCTTTACGGCACCAACCTGGTGAACTTGCTGAAGCTGTTGTCGAAAGAAAAAGACGGTGAAATCAATATCGATTTCGAAGACACCGTGATCCGGGGTGTCACCGTGGTTCGTGATGGTGAAGTCACCTGGCCTGCACCACCAATCCAGGTATCTGCTCAGCCGAAGCAGGCAGCAGCTGCGCCGATCGAGAAAATCGAGAAGAAGCCAACCTCACCGATGGTGAAATATGGCCTGATTGCTTTGGCAATCATCCTGTTCGGTTGGTTTGCCAACTCGGCACCGAAAGAGTTCTTGTCACACTTTACCGTGTTTGCGCTGGCCTGCGTGGTGGGTTACTACGTGGTTTGGAACGTCAGCCATGCATTGCATACCCCGTTGATGTCGGTCACTAACGCGATCTCAGGGATTATCGTGGTCGGTGCGTTGTTGCAGATCGGCCACGGTGGCTGGGTGAGTTTCCTCTCCTTTGTCGCCGTGCTGATTGCCAGCATCAACATTTTTGGTGGATTCACCGTCACTCAGCGCATGCTGAAGATGTTCCGCAAAAACTAAGGGGTAGCAAAAAATGTCTGGTGGATTAGTTACAGCTGCATACATTGTTGCCGCTATTTTGTTCATTTTCAGCCTGGCCGGTCTTTCGCGCCATGAAACGTCCAAGCAGGGCAACCTGTTCGGCGTTGCCGGGATGGCGATTGCGTTAATCGCCACTATCCTCGGGCCGGATTCCGGTAACGTGGGTTGGATCATTATCGCGATGATTATCGGTGGCTCTATCGGCGTGTATCTGGCGAAGAAGGTCGAAATGACCGAAATGCCAGAACTGGTGGCGGTGTTGCACAGCTTTGTGGGCCTGGCTGCGGTGTTGGTGGGTTTCAACAGCTACCTGGATCATGGTGTGGTAGCCATGGAACCGGTGATGGAAAACATCCATCTTACCGAGGTGTTCCTTGGCATCTTCATCGGTGCGGTGACCTTTACCGGTTCTATCGTGGCCTTCGGCAAACTGCGCGGCATTATCTCCTCCAAGCCGCTGATGTTGCCTAACCGCCATAAGCTGAACCTGGCGGCGCTGGTCGTTTCCTTCCTGTTGATGGTGCTGTTTGTACGTACCAGCAGCGTTGGCTGGGAAGTGTTTGCTCTGTTGATCATGACCGTGATCGCTCTGGCGTTTGGCTGGCATCTGGTGGCGTCAATTGGTGGGGCAGACATGCCGGTAGTGGTGTCAATGCTGAACTCCTACTCCGGTTGGGCAGCGGCGGCAGCGGGCTTTATGCTGAGCAATGACCTGCTGATCGTAACCGGTGCGTTGGTCGGTTCTTCCGGTGCGATCCTGTCTTACATCATGTGTAAGGCGATGAATCGCTCGTTTATCAGCGTAATTGCCGGTGGCTTTGGTACCGACGGTTCTTCAACCGGTGATGCCGAAGAAATGGGCGAATACCGCGAAACCACGGCGGAAGAAGTGGCTGAGCAACTGCGTAACTCAACGTCGGTGATCATCACCCCAGGCTACGGCATGGCAGTAGCGCAGGCGCAATACCCAGTAGCGGAAATTACCGAGAAACTGCGTGCGCGTGGTATCAAGGTGCGTTTTGGTATTCACCCGGTTGCGGGTCGTCTTCCTGGCCATATGAACGTGCTGCTGGCGGAGGCCAGAGTCCCGTATGATGTGGTGCTGGAGATGGACGAAATCAACGAAGATTTCCCGGATACCGATACCGTACTGGTGATTGGTGCCAACGATACGGTGAACCCGGCAGCGCTGGAAGATCCGCGCAGCCCAATCGCCGGTATGCCGGTTCTGGAAGTGTGGAAAGCGCAAAACGTTATCGCGTTCAAACGCTCGATGAATACCGGTTATGCCGGGGTGCAGAACCCGCTATTCTTTAAAGAGAACACCCAGATGCTGTTTGGCGATGCCAAAGCCAGCGTGGAAGCGATACTGCGCGCTCTGTAATCTCAGGGTTATAAAAACCACAATGCCAGCCACTTCGGTGACTGGCATTTTTTTAGCTTTTAATGGCTGCGATGAAGCCATTGCTGAATTTGGCACCGTGCATCTCAGAAGGATCCGTTTTTGTGATGCACGTCAGATGGCGTATTTTTCATCCAAAGGAGCATGGCCATGACGAGATTTGTGCTTAATTTAACAAATTCTGTGTGATGTTTGTGCAATTCAACACATCAGATCACAATAAAGGGGCACAATGAGGTATCTTATGTCCCGATTTCATCCCTTTAACGGATCCTAGACCCATATGATTATCAAACCTAAGGTTCGCGGTTTTATCTGCACCACCACTCATCCGGTGGGTTGTGAAGCCAATGTTCGTCGTCAGATTGCCTACACCAAAGCGCAGGGCAAGATTGCCAATGGCCCTAAACGTGTACTGGTGATCGGTGCATCTACCGGTTATGGTCTGGCTTCCCGTATTGCCACCGCTTTTGGCAGCGACGCTGCTACCATCGGCGTTTTCTTCGAGAAAGCGGGTACAGAAACCAAACCGGCCACCGCTGGCTGGTACAATTCTGCCGCCTTTGATAAAGCCGCCAAAGAAGAAGGTCTTTACGCCAAAAGTGTTAATGGCGATGCCTTCTCCAACGAATGCCGTGCCAAAGTCATTGAGCTGATTAAAGCCGATCTGGGTCAGATCGATCTGGTCGTTTATTCACTCGCTTCTCCGGTGCGTAAAATGCCGGAAACCGGCGAAGTAGTGCGTTCTGCACTGAAGCCAATTGGTGAGGTTTACACCACCACCGCGATCGATACCAATAAAGATCAAATCATTACCGCTACGGTTGAACCTGCCACCGAAGAAGAGATCCAGAACACCATCACCGTGATGGGCGGCCAGGATTGGGAACTGTGGATGTCTGCGCTGGAAGACGCTGGCGTGCTGGCTGAAGGCGCCAAGTCTGTGGCTTATTCCTACATCGGGACCGACCTGACCTGGCCAATCTACTGGCATGGAACGCTGGGTCGCGCCAAAGAAGATTTGGATCGCGCTGCAACCGCCATCCGTGGCGATCTGGCTGCCAAAGGCGGCACTGCACACGTTGCCGTGCTGAAATCCGTCGTCACCCAGGCTTCTTCCGCTATTCCTGTCATGCCGTTATACATCTCCATGGCATTCAAGATCATGAAAGAAAAGGGCATTCACGAAGGGTGTATGGAACAGGTCAGCCGCCTGATGCGTACCCGCCTGTATGCTGATGATATGCCGCTCGACGATCATGCCCGTATCCGCATGGATGATTGGGAACTGCGTGACGATGTGCAGCAAGCCTGCCGCGATCTGTGGCCGTCTATCACCTCTGAAAACCTGAGCGAACTGACCGATTACACCGGTTATAAGCAGGAGTTCCTGCGCCTGTTCGGTTTTGGCCTGGAAGAAGTGGATTATGATGCGGACGTCAACCCAGATGTGCGTTTCGACGTGGTAGAACTCTAAGTTCTGACCTCCGACGTAAAAAAGGGCCTCTCGAGGCCCTTTTTGTTTATTGAATCATCCCACTGTTAATCATCATCGTCGTGTTCGTCATCCTCATCCATCGTGATCGGGCAGTCGAAATCATCCGGCTTAAGCACCAACAGGTCACATTTAAGATGGTCGATCACGTGTTCTGCGGTATTGCCGATAAAGGCAGCGGAAATCCCGGTACGCCCGAGCGTGCCTAATACCACCACACCGGCCTGCAGATGCTCGGCTAAATCGGGAATAACCTCTTCCGGTAAGCCTTTCTCCACATGGGTGAATTCTTCGTTGATATGAAATTTTTGTCTTAACGCCTTCATGGCGATCAGATGTTGCCCACGGATAGCGTCGTTATAAACGCTGGGGTCAAAGTCAGGCAGTTCGATGGCGATATTGATGGGGGTGACCGGGTAAGCGCCGACCAGATGCACTTCGGTCTGATTGACGTTTTGCGCCAATTCCAGCGTTTCTTTCACCAGCCGGATATTCAGAGGATCATGATAGGGTTCTTCACTGGAAAGGTTGACCGCCACCAATGCCTTGCCTCCTTCCGGCCAGGGCTGATCTTTAACCATCCACACCGGACAAGGGCATTTACGTAGCAGATGCCAATCGGTAGGGGTGAAGATGATCGACTCCAGCCGGTCGTGCTGATGGGCCATTTTCAATAGCAGATCGTGATTACCGCTCAACACTTCCTGAATAATCGCTTCATAAGGGCGATTATGCCACACCACTTTGATTTCTATGGGAACGCCGTCTTCAAGATAGAACCGGCATTGTTCATTAATCCACGCTGCGCGTTGGCTGATCACGCCTTGCCGCATCGCCGTTCTTTCGTCTGGGGAAAGCAGGGTGGTCATTTCGTAAGAGAAGTCATAGATAGGAAGGAAGGCCTTGATGCGCCCACCGTTCCGTTTGACCAGGTACACCGCCCGGCGTAACGCCGGTTGATCGTCCTGATTAGGGTCAATAGCCACCAGAAGATTCTGATAGTTCGCCATTAGGGCCTCCTTACAGCTGTAGATCAACAGTCTATATAACTACAGAGTAACCCAACATTGAAAAACAGAACAGCTACAGAGGGGAACCGGGCCAAAATTATTGGCCCGGTGGGAGATCAAGCGTTTACGGAAACGCTAATACGCGGTGTGCCAGCCAGTTGCGCCAATGCATCCACGTTTTCAATGGTGATGTACTTGCCTTTTACGCTGAGAATTTCGCTTTTCTGGAAGCGGCCCAACAGGCGGCTGATGGTCTCAACCGTCAAGCCAAGGTAGTTACCGATATCACCACGTGTCATGGTCAGTCGGAACTCACGCGGTGAGAACCCGCGCTCGGCAAAGCGGTGTGAAAGGTTGTACACAAACGCAGCCAGGCGTTCTTCGGCGTTTTTCTTGGAAAGCAGCAGGATCATATCTTGATCGCCTTTGATCTCACCGCTCATCAGCCGCATGATTTGCTGACGCAGGTTAGGCATTTTACCGGAGAGATCGTCCAGCGTTTCAAACGGGATCTCGCAGACCATTGAGGTTTCGAGCGCTTGGGCAAAGCTTGGATGTTTCAGGCCACCAATGGCGTCAAAACCGACCAGGTCGCCAGCCAGATGGAAACCTGTGATCTGCTCATCACCCTGTTCGGTAATGGTATAGCTTTTGATGGTCCCGGAGCGTATCGCATACAGCGATTTGAGTTCGTCGCCTGCCTTAAACAGCGTCTGACCCTTTTGGATTGGCTTTTTCCTTTCGATGATATTGTCGAGTTGGTCCAGCTCATGCGTATTCAGCGTAAAAGGAATACACAGTTGGCTGATGCTGCAGTCTTGGCAATGGATCGCACAACCACCAGACTGGATACGACGAATCACGCGTTTTTCCGGGATCATAGATTAAGCTCATGCAATAATTGATATGAGTCAATTTTAACATCTTTTGCGGCAGGTGATAAGTACAGCAAGAATAAGTTCAGGAGCAATTCGTGTGAAGTTTAAACCAAATAATGGTCATAAAATCGCTAGCACACTGATGTACCTTGATTTATTTATGGAAGGGGGCTCATAGGAGAGAAAACTGAAAAATGATAAATAATCAATAAAACCATATGTATCGCAAATTTTTAGATAAAATTCTTATGATTTTTGGCGAATTCAGCTTCCTGGGTTCTTGATGGTTTTCCCGATAAACCCAACAGGCCAACCTGATATTTCAGGTTGGCCTGATAGTTACTGGGCGGTGTTTTTGGCTAATGCCTCGTTGGCCAGAACATAACGCGGTACGTTGTTATGCCCTGGCTGATCGACTTTAACGACCAGCGTTAACACTGCGGCGACCAGATATAACCCGGTATAAACCCAGACCACCCCCTCAATATCGAAGAAGGGCAATACTATTGAGGCAATCGCCGGGGCTACGAAGTTGCTCAGGCCTGCGGAAAGGTTATAGATAGAGATTGCCGCGCCTTTATGGTTCGGTTCCAGCACTGGGAACACCGCCGTCATCGGGACAAAAGCGGCCACGGTGATCCCCAGCATCACCGCAGGCACCAATGCTACCCAAAAGTTGTGGCCAAAATGAACTGGCAGATAATAAAACGCCAGGCTTGAGATGGCACAGCCGACGCAGCCAAACCAGCGCACCTGACGCAGCCAGCCAATTTTCTCACCCAGAATACCCCACATAATGTTGGTGAAAATGGTGACGAAGAAGAACACCGCCCATATCTGCAGCCATTCGGACATGCTGAATCCCAGGCGGCCAACGAACAGCATCGGCATGATCACCGCAAAGCCAAACAGCGACAACGTGTTAATGATGCGGATCAGACAGGAGAGGAAGATATTGCGGTTGGTGAACAAGATGGTTACCGCGCGTGAAAGCTCTTTTAGCTTCTCTTTTGGCGACAGATCGGCTTTAGGGCTGGCTTGGCCAACGTTACGCAGCAATAACAACGCCATCAGCCCACCCGCGGCTACCCAGGCAATAGCAAACCATAACGTTCCGGTTTCCCCGATCAAAGGAATGGTAAAGCTTGGCAGATAGCTACCCACACAGCCGATGCCGATGGAATACATCGCCCAGAACCACCCCATGGCGGAAGATAGCTGTTGTTTAGGAACGTTTTGCACCACCAGCATCACGAATGAATAGATAAACAACGGGTAGGCCAGGCCACGAATGCCGTAAAACAGCAGCATCAGCGGGTAGTTACGCATCCCCAGGCCAAACAGCATAAACATCACATGCATTACCACCCATAGAATAAAGCCGATACGCATCGCTTTTTGTGGGGTGATAATTTCGGCAACAACGCCGGAACTCCAGGCTGCCAGCGCCGCTGCCAGGCCGTACACGGTGAAGACCAACGCAGATTGCGCTGGCGAAAACCCCATATCGGTGATGTGTTTAGACAGAAATGCCATTTCGAAACCATCGCCACTCATAAAGACAGCGATAGCGATGTAGCCCCAGAACAGGTTCATCGGCAGTCCGAACCAGTGTTTATGTGGTTGTTGCATAGCAAACTCCAGGATAGGTGTAGGGGACAGCTTTTTATTATTTATTGCACCAGGATCATGCCTGATGCAGGGCCAACTGCTGTTGATAGAGCAGACGGTAAAGGGCCAGGCGATCGGCCAGCATCGGCTGGCGTTCACCATCTGGCAGGAAACGCCGTTCGACAGGGGGTTTGTGGCAAACCTGGGGCACGGTTCCGCCCGCAGCCAGCCAGCCCAAACGTGCCGCGCCCAGTGCTCCGCCAGCTTCGCCACCTTGGTGTGTCACTACCGGCAGGCTGAGTACATCCGCCATTAACTGCGCCCAATGTTCGCTACGCGCTCCGCCGCCAATCAGTGAGCATTGCTCCAGCCGGGTTCCCGCCTGTGAGAGCACCTCAAGGCCATCTGCCATGCCAAAAGCCACACCTTCCAGCACGGCATATCCCATTGCGGCTCGCTGATGGCTGTGAGTCAGACCGTGGAAAGCGCCAGTGGCAAGGGGATCGTTATGCGGAGTCCGTTCGCCGGAAAGATAGGGTAGAAACACCGGTGCCAGCCGCTGTTCGGCTTGATTCATTTGGGCTATTTCTGCCAGCAGTGTGGTTTCATTGCTTCCCACCAGTTGGCAGAACCATCGCAGCGCGCTGGCAGCGGTTAGCATGACGCTCATCTGGTGCCAACGGCCTGGCAGCGCGTGGCAAAAAGCATGTACCGCCGATTGCGGATTAGGGCGGAAACGGTCATTAACCGCGAATAACACGCCGGAAGTGCCGAGAGAAATAAAGGCATCGCCAGGATTAACCGCACCAATGCCTACCGCGCTGGCAGCATTATCGCCGCCGCCACCGGCAATAGTGATGTTGTCACCTAATCCCCAGGCGCGAGCGATATCACCCTTCAGTTGGCCAGAGGCTGCACTGCCTTCGACCAGACGCGGCATGTGATCGCGGGTCAAACCGCAGGCCGCAAGCAGTGAGTCTGACCAGTCCCGTTTAGCGACATCAAGCCACAGAGTGCCTGCGGCGTCCGACATATCGGATACCTTGTCGCCACTCATCATCCAACGCAGAAAATCCTTTGGCAGCAGCACGGTGGCGATTTGCGCAAAGATTTCCGCTTCATGTTTGGCAACCCACAACAGTTTGGGTGCGGTAAAACCGGGCATCGCCAGGTTGCCTGCAATCTCATGCAGCTCAGGCGCGTTTTGCGTCAGTTGCCTGCACTGTTCGGCACTGCGGGTGTCATTCCACAGGATGGCGGGGCGTAAAACCTGGTTATCGCGATTAAGCAGCACCGCACCATGCATCTGGCCAGAAAGCCCTAAAGAACGGATCTGTGGCCATTGCTGCGGTATTTTTGCCCGTAAACGGGCAACTACCGTTTGAGTCGCCCGCCACCAATCGGCGGGATCCTGCTCTGCCCAATGGGGGTGAGGCCTTTGAACTTCCAGAGTTTCTCCGGCACTGGCAACCACGCATCCGTGGTCATCAATCACCAGGGCTTTGATTTCGGAAGTGCCTAAATCGAGTCCTAAATACATAATCAACCCCCGTTATTTCGCCAGCCAGCGGTTAACTTTGTCGATCGCCTGGCGCAGCAACTGGGTAAAGGCTTCGCTGTGGGCCAGCGTGCTGAACAGCTTCTCATCGGTCGCAAACACCTCCACCGGATCGACGGCATTAAACATCTGGTGTACAGCCTGGGCATCCAGGATGCCGTCCTGATATTGGTAAGGCAGTTGGCCTTGATGCCAACGTTGCATAAAGACGAAGAACAGGGCTGGCAGCATGGCTGTGGCAACTGGCTCCTGGCCCCGCTGATAGCATTCTTGCAAGGTTGGAGTGATGAACCCTGGGATTTTGGAGAAACCGTCGGCGGCTACGCGCTGGTTGGTGTCGAGAATGTAGGGGTTACTGAATCTTTCCAGAACCACATCGCGGTAAGCGGCCAGATCGAGCGGGCTTGGTGTCAGGGAAGGGATCACGTCCTGAGTCACGTAGTTGTAAGCCATCTGGCAGATTGCCGGGGTGCCGGTGCTTTCGTGAATATAACTTTGGCCGAGTAGGGTACCCGCCCAGGCAATGCAGCTATGGCTTGCGTTGAGGATGCGGATTTTCGCTTCTTCATAGGGCAATACCGACTCCACCATCTCGACGCCAACGTTCTCCAAGGCAGGGCGACCGGCGATAAAGTCATCTTCGATCACCCATTGGATAAAGGCTTCGCCCATTACCGGCGCGCGATCCTGGAACCCGGTGGCCTGGGCAACGCGCTCGGCCACATCAGGCGCCGGACGAGGGGTGATACGATCAACCATGGTGTTAGGGCAACGGGTGTGGCTCTCTATCCACGCGCTCAGAGCATTCTCCTGGCGCAGTTGCAGGAACTGCATCAACCCGTGGCGGAAACGTTCGCCGTTATGGCGCAGGTTGTCGCAGTTTAATAACGTGACAGGGTCACCATTAAGCTGCTTTCTGTAGGCCAGTATCTGGGCAATGGTGCCGTAAATAGTGCGGCAACCCCCTTGCAGATCGGCCTGAATATCTGCGTTTTCCCGATCCAGGTTGAACTGGTTATCCAGGTAGTAGCCGCCTTCGGTTACGGTGAAGGAGATAACGCGGGTTTCCGGTTGCGCGCCCTGAGCGGTCAACGCGGCCAGTTCATTGTCCCAGGGGATAACTTTACTGATAGAAGTAATGGTTTCGTATTGGCGTTCACCCTGAGGTGTGACCGTTTCCAGTACATATTGCCCATTCTGTTGAGCCAGCGTGGTAAGCAACGGGGTCGCATCATCGCGGATATTGCCCAGGGCAATTGACCAGCGATGGTCACCGCCAGCAAGAAGACGGTGCAGATACCAGGCCTGATGAGCCCGATGAAAGGAACCGGCGCCAATATGCAGCCAAATACTGTGGGAGGAATTCACTGGTTTGCTCATAACACGCTCCGTTAAAGGTTATATTTGAGCATCGGCCCTTCTTGTGGGCATTTGCTCTTTGCTGGCATTAGACTAATTAAACTTTTGCCCTTTAAATGGGCTTTAGCTCACAAAAGTGCAAACAGGTACCGCGACGGCGTAGGAATACCGGTAAAATGGCGTACGGGTGAAAGCAGGCAGAATGGCACATGGTTAAACACGACAAAAAATTGGATCAGGCGGCCCGCGCGGCCTGGATGTACTACGTCGCTGGGCAGACCCAGCATGAAATTGCTGATGCTCTCGGGGTTTCGCGACAGGTGGCACAGCGATTAGTGGCGCTGGCCATCGACAGTGGTCTGATCAGCGTTAACATTTCCCATCCGGTGGGGCGTTGCATGGAGTTGGCCGCCCGGCTTGGCGAGCGTTATGGTCTGAGCCTTTGCCAGGTAGTGCCCAGTCAGGGTATGGAAAGCGCCGGGATAAACCGGGCGGTAGCGGTAGCCGGTGCGGAAGTAATGGCGCAGTTTATCCGTAGCGAACAGCCGTTGATTATCGGGGTAGGTTCTGGCCGAAGCCTCAAGGCGGCAATTGATGAACTCCCTGAGCTTGAACGGCCACAGCACAGCTGCGTTTCACTGATTGGCGCGATAGCTGCCGATGGTTCTTGTACTCGATATGACGTGCCGTTGTGGATGGCAGAGAAAACGCAGGGCCGCTATTTTATCTTGCCTGCCCCCCTGTTCGCCGATAGCGAACAGGATCGCACCTTATGGTGCAACCACCGTATTTATCGAACGGTTAACGAAAGGGCCAGCCAGGCAGACGTGACCTTTATTGGCATTGGCACCGTCGCATACCACTGCCCATTGCATCAGGATGGCTTTATTTCGGCGGAGGATGTCGACAACTTGATGGCCGCCAACGCCGTAGCTGAAATGCTGGGTCATTTTATTGACCGCCAGGGGAACCGGGTTGCCAGTGAACTCGATCAGCGGCTAACCAGCGTTAATCTGCGCCAGCAGCCAGAAAAACCGGTGATTGCCCTGGCTGGCGGCGTAGAAAAGCACCTGGCTATTCGCGCTGCGTTGTTGGGCCGCTGGATCAGCGGCCTGGTCACGGACGAAGAAAGCGCGTTGGCGTTATTGGCCGATTAAATCAGATCTCGTTGCAGATAGCCTTCGTGCTTGAGCAGCCATTGTTTACGCTGCACGCCGCCAGCGTAGCCGGTCAGTGCCCCCTGTGAACCGATCACTCGGTGGCAGGGAACTACGATGCTGATTGGGTTAGACCCATTCGCCATGCCAACCGCACGCGAAGCCGTTGGCCTGCCGATGCGCTTAGCCAGCTCCCCGTAAGTGATAATCTCCCCGCAGGGGATCTGGCGCAGTTGCTGCCAGACGGTACGTTGGAATTCGGTACCTGCAGTCATGATCGGTACGTCGTCGATCACCGCCAACTCTCCGGCAAAGTAGCGTTGCATAATTTCCGTCAGTCCGCCTGGATTGGCTTTTTCCACCAGAGTGAAATGGTCGCCCCGATAGTGGGTATTCAGCAGCTTTATCAGGCGAGCTTCATGATCGGTCCAATCCAGCGCGCGCATCCGCCCTTGTTCGTCCCCGATCAACACCAGTTCGCCGACCGGCGTCGGCATACGATCAATAAAAAAGGTTTGCATGTTGTTCACTCCTTGCATTGGATGCATCGATTATTACACGAAAAGATAACCCGCGATGGCGGATTTCGGACATAGAGATGAAGGAGT
This sequence comes from Serratia sp. L9, assembly GCF_050632285.1. Taxonomy (NCBI): domain Bacteria; kingdom Pseudomonadati; phylum Pseudomonadota; class Gammaproteobacteria; order Enterobacterales; family Yersiniaceae; genus Serratia; species Serratia sp. L9. The sequence continues at coordinate 3,978,637 of NZ_CP192591.1, forward strand.
AGAACGCGGTACCTAAAATGGGGGCAAAGCCTGTACATTCCAACCGGCCGAGTTTTCGCCGCCCGTGGCCGCGAACTGGCGAAGGCAATGAAGTGTGATGGGTAAAAAGGGTTGACTGATTGAATATCAGATAGGGGTAATCTGTGGCTGTGGGCAGCAGGTCATTGACTGAGGGGCGAATAAATTCACCCCTCAAAAAATTTGCATAAAATTACAAAAATAATTTTTAATTTACTTATTGTATGACAATAAAATCCGTCAATTAGGATTAGTTATAAATTAATGTGATTCGCTGCAACGAAGGATTGTTAAACACAATTTCACGAATGGGTGAAACCATTAATTCTGATGTCATTTTATCCAAAGGCATCTGGATAAACGCATTGGTCTTTCGAGCCGTTTCCCGATAACAAGTGGAGATATATTGGCCACTACTATCGGGTGAAACCGTGCAGGTTGGAGCGCTGATTTTGCCGGAAAAACTCACGCCGCCTGTTGGCGGTGCAGTGCTAACAGCCTGTTTTGCATGGAGAGTAAGGGGCAGGGCAAACAACACGGTCAGTGCCACAATAATCGGGTTCATAAGCTATTCCTTTTAGCGAAAAATAAAGCATCCAATTAACAAAAAATAAATATCTGCATATAAAACAAGCGTACTTCCTGAATCGATTTAATTTCCTGCGTTATTACATTAAGTGAAATATATAATCACTATCACTCCTGTTCGTTAATTGAATTAAATAGTAGATAGAGAGTGCTGTCAATACTATGATTTAGATCATAGCGCAGTAATATTAATGAGATCATGGCGAGTAATTTATTTTGTATGATGGCAATTATTTTTCATATTCCGCATATAATAACTGCGGTGACTTTTAATGGCGTGACAATTTAAAAAGGCCGCTCTCTGAAATGGCTGATGCGGCCTGCAGATATTGAATAAGCTTTAACCTCTAATCTCACAACTTACCTGCGCTACCGCAGATACGGATCTTCTCTGCAACCACTTCCTTCATCGCCAATTTACCTGGCGCGATATATTTGCGAGGGTCGTTGGCTTCGGGGTATTGCGAAAAGTAACTCTTAACCGCATCGGCAAAAGCAATTTTGAGCTCAGTGGCCACGTTAACCTTGCATACGCCGAGAGAAATGGCGCGTTTGACCATGGCTTCCGGGATGCCAGAGGCACCGTGCAATACCAGAGGGATATCAAGCTGCTCGCGGATCAACTCCAGGCGAGCGAAGTCCAGTTTAGGCTCCCCTTGATATAGCCCGTGGGCGGAACCGATCGCCACGGCTAACGAATCAATACCGGTGGCAGCGACAAACTCACGGGCAGCCTGAGGATCGGTATAGAAACTGTCGGCGCTATCGACCACCAAGTCGTCTTCCTGGCCGCCCAAACGCCCCAGTTCGGCCTCAACGCTGGCACCATAACGGTGACACAATGCAACCACCTCAGCCACCAAGGCGATATTTTGTTCAAAAGGCAGGTGCGAGCCATCAATCATCACCGAACGAATGCCGCTTCTGACCTTGGCGGCAATATCATCTATCTGTTCGTGATGATCGAGATGTAGCGCCAGCGGTAGATCATAACGCTGGGCTGCCGCACGGCAGATGCCAACCAGATAATCGGTTCCGGCATAGCTGAGGGTACCCGGTGTACCGGCCATAATCACCGGAGATTGCAGTTCAGCGGCAGTCTCCGCCACCACTTGCACCGTTTCAAGATTGTGGACGTTGAATGCGGGTACGGCATAGCCCTGTTGTTGTGCTTTCAACAGCATCTCGCGGTTGGATATCAGATACATGATGGCTCCTTACTGCGCAGAAGAGAAAGGGTAAATGGTCACGCCTTTTACCACGCGGTTCACTTCCCCTGTTGGGCAGGGGTTATCCGGTGTCAGGCCACGGGCCAGCGAGGTTTCAAACGCCAGCATTTGGGTGAACAGCAAGTAAGGGAATAGCAGCCACACGTCATCTTCGGCATGATGCAAGTCGTATTGGCCGGGTTTCTCCGCCGGGCCGTTGCCTAATCCAACCAGCTGTCTGGCCAGCCTGTCGCGTTGCAATTCATCCCACAGATCCTGATCGTAACGGTGGGTATAGGGGTTGCAGGACAGCATCATGAGCACCAGCGTTTGCGGATCAACCATAAATTTAGGGCCGTGGCGCAGGCCGAGTGGGGAGTCATAACGGGTGACGATCTGCCCGGCAGTGAGTTCCAGCATTTTTAAGGAAGCCTCTTCTGCCAGACCAGTGAAGCAACTGCCACCCAGTACGATGTAACGGCTGAATCCGCTGTTTGCCAGCATTTTGACCGGTGATTGCAGCGTTTCACGCAGTTCGCGGCAGCGCTCAATCATCTGCGCCAGCGGCTGTTTGGCGTCTGCAAGAGAATAAGGGCCCAGCAGCAACGCGGCGGTCAGCATCATGCAACTGAAGCTGGAGGTCATGGCAAAACTTTGGTCGTTTGAGCCTTGCGGCATCACCAGGGCACAGACGTTTTCGCGGCCATGAGCATAGTTTGCCAATTGGCTGTCCGGGTTGCAGACAGCTATCAGATGGTAGCAATTGGGCAGCAGTTGATCGGCCAGTGCCACTGAGGCCACGCTTTCCGGGCTGTTACCGGAGCGGGCGAAAGAAACCAGCAGCGTAGGGCGTGCCGGATCGAGAAATTGCCGGGGGTTGGCGACAATATCCGTGGTGCCGTAGGCGGCAACATCACGCCCGGTTTTTCCCGTAGCCACGGGGCCAGGGCTCGGCCGGCAAAGGCCGAACTGCCAGCGCCGCACAGGATAATCTGCAGGCGTGGGTCCTGCAGCAACGGGATCAGAAAGGCATCACTGTGTGCCTGCTGCTCCGCTAGCTGTTGGTACAGGGCAGCCCACAGGTCCGGCTGCTGCCAAATCTCACGTGCAGTGTGCAGCGCATGCTGTTGCTCTAGCCAGCCCGCATCGTAAGAAAAATAGCCTTTCATGATAGTAACTCCTTAAAAATAAAGCGGTTAATACGGTAAACTCAAGCAAGAAACAGATGCTGATGTCGCGTAATACCCAACCTGGTAGCGCCAAGGGTTATGGGGGAGGGGAAATAACGCACGCCAAATGATTCAGCGCATGCAGCTAATTGGCCGGAATACGGCTGTCGGTGACCAAACTCTCAACCTGATAACTCCATTGCGCTACGCGCACCGAACCCTCACGGCACAGTGGGTCGATAATTAATTCCCGGCGTTTTAGGGTATTGATCATTAATCGGTGACTCCTGATTTTCCCGTAGAGGATCCCGGCCACGGCATTAATGCCACGGCTGTTCTGACAGGCTTATTTTCAGTCTTTCATTGCAAATTACAGCAAACGAAACCCCGCAATGCAATCAAAAATTTAAATTTAACCTTTTATTTCAATCAGTTATTTTAATACTTGCTTTCGATTGGTAAGAGACCGAAAGCATGATAAAAGCCAATTGAAAACCGCTAATTCGTTATTTATCCGACAGAATTCTTTTCCCTGGCGCTAATTGATTACGTCACCGATGAAAGCTGTCTGGGATCATATTCGCAGGCAGGCTTTCTATATTTATTTATTGCCAATCATGTCGTAACAGTGCCGCACCTGGTTACGCAAAGCGGTGAATACCCGCATTGAGGCGAAAGGATGCCCAGGCTTCATTGATTCGTCACACAACTGACATGTTCAGTTCATGCCACTGGCTTAAGTTTGCAGCGACTAGGCCAGGAGATAGCATGATGTTTAGTTTGGAAACCTTGCTGCAAGATGCATTCCCGCACCATTTGCCCCCGCCTGGCAGCGCAGCCTGCTCAGAACCTTACTCTGCGAAAAAGAATTCAAACAGTTTGCTGCCGACTATCCTCACCTGAAAGGATTGGATCTGATCGAACAGGTGGTGGACTACTTCAACCTGAGCTGCGAACTGGTGGATGGTGACCTGGAGAATATTCCCAGTCATGGCCCGGTGGTGCTGGTCGCCAACCATCCCATCGGCTCGCTGGACGGTTTACTGCTGCTGCGAACGGTGGCCGCCGTGCGGCCAGACGTCAAAGTGGTCGCCAGCCAGGTGCTGAACTATATCGAACCGTTACGGCACCTGTTTGTGCCGGTCGATAATGTCAGCAATCGCACCAGCCGCAAGCAAATCGAAGCCATGCAGGCGCAGTTGGATAATCAGGGCGTACTGATCCTTTTCCCGGCAGGCGAAGTTTCTCGCATGAGCGCCAAAGGTATTCGCGACGGCCACTGGCACACCGGTTTTTTGCGTTTGGCCGCCAAGGCGCGAGCGCCGATCGTGCCGATCCATATCGGCGCCCGTAACAGCAATCTGTTCTATTTCACCTCGCTGGTTTATCGCCCCTTATCCACCTTATTATTGGTGCGCGAGATGTTTAATCAACGCGGTGGGCGGATCAAGATCCGTATCGGGGGGCGTATTCCGTTTGCCCATTGGCACGACTGCCATACCCCCGCTCATGAGCTGGCCGGGCGTTTTCGCCGCCATGTGTATCTGCTTGGGCAGGGTAAGCCAGGGCCATTTATCAGCGAATCTGCTATCGCCTTGCCGGAAGAACGGCTGGAATTGAAGAAGGCTTTGGCCGCCTGCGAACGGCTGGGTATCACGCCGGATGGTAAAACCATCTTTCTTTACCGCAGACAAGAGGAAGCCCGAACGCCAATCCTGCGTGAACTTGGCCGTTTGCGTGAGATTGCCTTCCGCGCCGTAGGTGAAGGCTCGGGGCGGCGGCGCGATCTGGACAGCTACGACGACGATTATTATCACCTGGTATTGTGGGATGACGACGAAATGGAAATCGTTGGCGCTTACCGATTTATCCCCACGGCACAGCAGTTGGCCAATAAAGGGCTGGAGAGCATCTACAGCAACAGCCTGTTTCATTACGATCGGGACATGGCGCCGATCCTGGCGCAGGGGATTGAACTGGGCCGCAGCTTTATCCAGCCGACCTATTGGGGCAAACGCGGGTTGGATTATCTGTGGCTGGGCATTGGCGCCTATCTGGCAAAATACCCGCAATATCGCTACCTGTTCGGCCCGGTTTCCATCTCTGGCGGCCTGCCGGTAGCGGCGCGCGATCTGCTTATTGCCTTTTACCGGCTCTATTTCTCCCCCGATCACGTCATGGCCCAATCGCGGCAGCCTTATCCAGCTTCGCTGCCACAAGTGCTGGCCCAGTTTGCGGGTGATGACTATCACGAAGATCTGGCACGCCTGAAGAGCCTGCTGAGTAATATCGGCTGCTCCATCCCGACTTTATACAAGCAATACACCGAACTGTGCGAACCGGGTGGCGTACAGTTTATCGACTTTGGCACCGACCCGGCGTTCAACAACTGCATCGACGGCTTGGTATTAGTGGATTTGACCCGGCTTAAACCTGCCCGCTATCAGCGCTACATTGCGGTGCATCAGAAATTGGCCACGACCCGTTAATGCTATTTTATTGCCGAACGTTGGTAGCAGGGGTAAGGATCGCCTAGAATTGGCGGTTTCTTCCGCCGGAGTGCCCCATGTTTCATCCTTATACCCCCACGTTACTCGTTGCCGATGAACCTGCGGCAGTGGCCGTTGAACTCCCGCAGGCGACATCCCCGTTCTTGTTATTGTGCGATCATGCTGGCCAGGCCATTCCAAAACGCCTGGGCAGTCTCGGCCTGGCTGGCGGGGAAATTGATCGCCACATCGGCTGGGATATTGGCGCTCTGGCGGTTTCACGCCAATTGGCGCAGCAATTGGATGCGACACTGATCCATCAGCATTACTCACGCCTGGTGATCGATTGCAACCGCGCACCGGGGATCGCCAGTTCAATCCCACTGATCTCTGAACTCACGCCGATACCCGGTAATCAGGGTATCAGCGCGGCCGAGGCCGGAGCCCGCGAGCAGGAAATTTTTCAGCCTTATCACCAGGCTATCGGCCATACACTGGCCACCCGTCAGACCAAAGGCCAACCCAGCGCGGTGATCGCCATGCACAGCTTCACGCCGGTATTTAAAGCAACCGCACGGCCGTGGCAGGTAGGGTTACTGTTTAATCGCCACCCGCAATTTGCCTTACTTCTGGCGGAGTTGCTGCGTGAAGAAGGGGATTTGCAGGTCGGGGTCAACGAACCTTACGCCATGACGGATACCACCGATTACACGCTGCCGGTACACGCCGAACGCCAAGCGTTGCCTTATGTCGGCATCGAGATCCGCCAGGATCTCATCAGCGATGCGGCAGGCCAAATGGCATGGGCAGCGCGTTTTTCGCGGCTGTTACCCTTGCTGTGGCAGCGCTGGAAAATTTGACTTTGGTATTGATGGCGGTGATGATTAAGTGTAAGGAAATCGTAAGTATTGATGGATATAAGCCGGGAGTGACGGGTGGAATATATTGATAACGGATTGTTTATCAAGCAGGAGCGTTTTGAAGTTCTGGCGATTTTGCGTGAGATTTATAAACAAAGAACGCCGCTGCGCGTAGCCAATAAAAAACATCAATTCAACAGTCAATTATTGAGCGTCGGGGCTGATAGCATCGTGTTTGATTGCGATGCGCCAGAAACGATACCCGGTGGAAAATTCAATATCGTGATTGAAAATCATGATGCGAAAATCGAATTCTCTGTCGAGCTGACGGAAATGACCGAGCATAACGACATACCGGTATATGCTGCACGCCTGCCGGAAAAACTGGTTTATATCCAGCGCCGTCGTCAGTTGCGCATCACCACGCCTTATTGGCGTGAGTTCTTGTGTTGCGGGGAGCATAGCGACGGTACCCGTTATCAATTGCGTATTCACGATCTTTCTCCCGGTGGCGTGGGGTTGCGTATTGATGGCCCGGTCCCCGCCTATATGCAGCCAGGGCTGGTATTCAACAAGGCACAGTTGGATTTAGGGGATTATGGCAAGTTTAAAGTGAATATGGAGCTCATTGCGATCAATGACGATCATGAGATTGATGAAGACGAAACTCATCACTTTTCGCGTCTGTCATGCCGGTTCCTTAATTTGGGCATGCTGACCCAGCGTAAAATTCAAAGTGCCGTGTTTGCTTTTGAGCTGGATTTTAATAAAAAGAAAAAACGCTGAGTAACCAGCGCGCAGGTTACCCCTGCGCCTGGCTTGAGATTATTGCAGTGCCCGCAGGCTGCCAATTTCCTGCCAGCCATGGCGCGCCGCTTCTTCCAGCACGGCACACACTTCATGACTGGCTGCCGGTATTGCCGTACTGAGCTTGTCACCTTGCAATAAATGGCCGATCAGCAGCGCAGTGAACATGTCACCGGTACCTTTCACCGCCGAGTTGATTTTGGCATGGGTGAAGCTTTGCACCTGGTCTGCGGTAACCAACAGCAGACCCACTTCATCAGCCCTGGTGGTTACCCCTGGAGCACTGGTCACCAACACCCATTGCGTATTGCCATTAAGTAACGCCTGCGCGGCATGCCGGGTTTGTTCCAGGGTGGTTAAAGCGTGCCCACACAGCTGTTCCAGTTCAAAACCGTTTGGTGTCACACCGTGGGCCAGATTGAGGAACGGTGAACGGTAACAGCCCACCAGGCGTTCATCTACGTAGACTCCTTCGCCGTAATCCCCCATAACCGGATCAATATAAATTCTGATCTCCGGGTTAATGGCCATGACACGCTGCAGCCAGCAGTCCAGAATATGACCCTGTGCGACGTCCCCCAGATAACCAACCACCACGGCTCGTGCACGGTGGACGACATCGCGGGCGATCAAATCTTCCAGAAAGCCGCTGAACCACTCCTCGGGCACCACGCCACCGTGCGGCGTGCCGTAATAGGGTGGGCAACCGAACAACACGCTCGGCACCTGCAGCACCTCCAGGTTCTTTTTCAATAGCGTACGATAGGCAATGCCATTACCTACGCTACCGTAGATCACCTGTGACTGGATGGTGATCACATCAATGGGGGTGGCTGCAATTTGGAAACATGTTGCATGGTAACTTCCTTTGCTCGTTATTCTTTTGGCGCGGCATTCTGATTGGCCGTAGTAGGGGAGTTTAACTCATCGCTGGTCGTGGCTACAGCTTGCAGCGAGGTAGATTCATCATTTTTAACAGAATAGCCAGTGTCCGCCTTTCACCATTGAGTCAGTAACTGGCAAATCTCCTCCATTATCGTCAGTCGGTAAAAGATGCTCTGGATTTTCTGCTGGATGGCTTCCGCGCCAATACCGCTTAAGCTTAACAACCGGTATCAGACTCCTTCCTCCATTTCTCCGCTCAGGCTACTATTGAAATATGACTGAACCCGACTTCAATTTACTGATTGCACTTGAAGCACTGCTGGCAGAGGCCAGCGTAGCTGGTGCTGCGCGTCGCCTTGGATTAAGCGCGTCGGCAATGAGCCGTACGCTAAGCCGCCTGCGGGCCGTTACTGGCGATCCTTTGCTGGTTCGGGCCGGGCGCAATATGGTGTTGACGCCTTATGCCGAACAGGTTCGTGAACGCACGCAAAAGGCGGTTTTTGAGGCCAGGGCCATACTGCGCCCCACGTCGTCACAGCTCGATTTATCAACCCTGGACCGCACGTTTACCCTCCGCGCCAACGAGGGTTTTGTTGAGGCTTTTGGCCCTGTGCTGATTGCCGCAGCGGCGGTCCTTGCCCCGTTGGTCTGCCTGCGTTTTGCGCCAAAACCTGATAAAAGCTCAAGATATTTGCGTGAGGGTCTGGCCGATCTGGAAATTGGCGTGCTGGGGGACATGGGGCCGGAAATACGCTTACAGACGCTATTTAGAGATCGGTTTATCGGGATTGTCAGAAAAGGGCACCCACTTTTGACACGCGAAGTCACCGCCAGCCAGTATGCTTCTTTTGGGCATGTTGTTACCTCTCGCCGTGGGCGCAGCGGTGGACCGTTAGAAGAGGCTTTGGCTGAAGCCGGTTTGGTACGAAGGATTGCCGCCATAGTGCCAAGCTTTCCCGCTGCGTTAGCTGTGGCCCAGGCGTCAGATTTGGTGGCATTGGTGCCCGCCTCGTTCTTTATCAATCATCACGGGGCAGGAACAATAAGCCCGCTCTGCGCGTTTGAACTGCCGGTAACCGTCCGGGAAATAACCGTTTCGCAGATGTGGCACCCACGATCGGAAGTGGATCCTGCCCATCGCTGGCTTCGGCAATTGGTGCTGAGCGTCTGCCGGGAAAAGTACCAGTCAACAATCTAGGTAATAGTGAGAACCCAATGTCTGATTCTTACGAGGTAAATAAACCTGAAATCGATACGCCACCGAGTAATGGCCAACTGTTTACAGGTTTTCTGATGCTTGGCCTGATCGGCTTTGGTGGCGTGTTGCCATTAGCGCGTAGCATGTTGGTTGAGCAACGGCGCTGGTTAAGCAGCGAACAGTTCACTGAGCTGCTGGGCCTGTGCCAGTTTCTGCCGGGTGGCAACGTTATCAACCTTTCGGTGGCGGTTGGCATGGAGTTTCGCGGGTTGCGAGGGGCATTGTGTGCCTTGCTGGGGCTGATCTGTGCGCCAACGGCGATCGTGGTTGGCCTGGGGGTGATTTACGCCCGCTACCAAAACGATGCTCATGTTCAGCATGTTTTTGCCGGATTGGCCGCCGCTGCGGCAGGGTTATTGCTCTCTACCGCACTGAAAATGCTGCTGCCACTGTGGCGCAAATGGGTGGCGCTGATCATTGTTGGCATTGCCCTGGTAGCCATTGCCTGGCTGCGTCTTCCTTTATTGCCCACCATGCTGGTGCTGGCGCCGCTGAGTATTCTGCTGGCCTGGAGAAAACCTTCATGATAGCGGTTTTAATCTCGCTGGCGATCATCTTTACCGAGCTATCCCTGATGGCCTTTGGTGGCGGTTTTACCATCCTGCCTGAAATGCAGCGGCAGGTGGTTGAGGTGCATCAATGGATGACCGCTCAGGAATTCAGCGCCCTGTTTGCCATGGCGCAAGCCGCGCCGGGGCCGAATATGATGATCGTGCCGCTGATTGGCTGGCACGTGGCTGGCTGGGCCGGGTTGTTGGTATCATCCATTGCCAAGTTTGGGCCATCGTCCATTGTCACTATCCTGGTGATGGGGGCCTGGCGGCGTTTCAAAGACCGGCCGTGGCGGCGCATCGTGCAAACCGGGCTGGTGCCGGTGACGGTGGGTTTGGTTGCAGCCAGCGGCGTGTTGATTGCGCAGGCTTCAGCCACTAACTGGCGCCTGGCCGTATTGATCCTGCTGGCGACGTTACTGGGCATGAGTAAACGCCTTCACCCCCTGTGGATCCTTGCGGGCGGTGCTGTGATGGGGTTATTGATAACGTGAACCCTGGGTTTTTATTTTCCTGAATTACCTTGCATATTGTTAACTCAGATAGTTGGCTATCCCTTAAAAGTGGGGAAAGCCAAGCAAGTAAAATCTACTCCCCTTTATCCGTTAAGGGATAATTACCATGCTGTTTTTCCGCAGCCTGAAAAAGGCTCAAGCTTCGCGCATACCATAGTGATGCCGTTGGCATATCGGGCATTCCTGGCTCTGTGCCGTCCAGGCAAAGAAAGGGCGATGGCAGGTTGAACAGGGGATTTCCCGGATAGCAAGCGTAGTCAGCGTGCATTCATCACTTTGTATGACTTTTATGGCATGAGGAAAACAGACGTCCTCACAGCTACCACAACCGGTACAGCGGGAGTGATTAAGGGTCATCGATTCTCCAGCCAACTGGATAGCACCCTCAGGGCAAACTCTGGCGCAAGCGCCACATAAAAAACACGCGGCTTGATCCAGCGCCAGCTGATATTCACTCACTGCAGAAAAATGAGCCCTGCGCACCCGTCGCCCTGGCGTAACGCTCGCGGTGTTGTCTTTGTCGTTGTTGATCTGCAACCAATGGCGTCGGGCATGATCAATGGCGGTGACAGAAGGCGGGAGGATCGTCCACAGGGGTTGTCTGAGTTGTTTCAGCTTGAGATTTAGTGCGGCAATAGCCATGACCCAGGCCGGGTTGAGAGCCATATGCAGCTCAACGGCACGGATCTGATATTCAGCATGCCACATAAGCAGCTCGTCAACGCCTGGAGCCGCTACGCTTAACGGCATGACCAGCGCACCATCGCGATAGTGGCGTCGAGGGAGGGTAAGTTTGTCCACCGCCCCTGTCGGGCAGGCAAACTGGCAGGCACCACAGCCAATGCAAGCCTCGGTATCGAAATAGACCTTACCATCGCTAACGGTAACGGCATCAACCGAGCAGGCCAATACGCAAGCCTGACAGCTAGCCTGTTGCACCCGGTTGCGTACACAGGAATGGCCAGCCCCGGCTGGGGCTGACCTTGTATCGAGCGCAAACACGTTCATTAATTGATACTGAAGAAGCTGAGCCGTAATAACACTTCGGCTACCACCACCAATACGCTTCCCAACGCCAGTACCTGCTTGTTGATGCGATCGGCCCGTAAGCACAGTGCCAGAGCGCTTACGCCAGCAACCAGCATCAGCCACGACGCCAACCGGAGATGGCTCAACTGTTCAAACGCCGTCAATGGCTGATGAGGGAAGGTAGCCACATCGCTGTTCCAAAAAGTGGCCAGATAGCCTACATAAATGGGTTGTTCCACCAGGCGGCATAACGTAACAGCAATAACCAATACCACCGCCGTTATAGCGACCGTTTTAACCTGTAGCGCAGGCAGAACGGGCCGGGTAGCCAGTGACCACAGGCAGGCAATGGCGCCTAACCCCAATGCAGCACCGTAGAACATCCAATAGGTATTGAAATGCATCCACGTCACTACCGAAGAGTGCACATAGATAGCGCTCATACAGAAGATGTCAATGATGCCCAGCAGAGAGGCAATCAGCAACAGGATGGTCCAGACCCGCTGGGTGAACAGGGCAACCAAGGTCGCCAGACCCAAGACCCCCAGATAAAGGCTGGCAAAGATAATTTCCCGGCTCAGCCATGAACTTTCAACGTGCCGCAAGGCGTGAAATGCATTTAGCGGATAGCCCAGATGCGCGGTAGATACCATTAAGCCCAGTGCGCCAGCGATGAAAGCAACCAGCATCAACGGCAATGCAAAACGGCATTTTTCCTTGGTATCCAGTTTGTCATTGGCATAAGCCAGGATCACGGTAGCAAATAATGTGATGCCAACCGAGCCTTGAACCAGCAGGGTGAAAATAACAAGTGGCCATTCATGCATGATTATTTGCTCCCCTGTTCTGCACCCAGGTGCGGTTTAATGACCAGATTAGGATGCGTAATGGAAGAGTCAGGTAGGCCCTTCACATCACTGACGTTGCCATATTTCGCACGGAGTTCATCAATAGGGCCAAACTTGATGGCACCTAATGGGCAGGTTGCTACACACATGGGCTGCTCTCCTGCCGCCTGAAGATCGATGCAAAAATCGCATTTTGACATCTGGCCGGTGGCCTGATTAAGCTGAGGAGCACCGTAAGGGCAAGACCAGGCACAATAACCGCAACCGATACACTTATCCGTATTCACGCGCACAATGCCATCCCCAGGGCGTTTATGCATCGCCGTGGTTGGGCAGTTCACCGTGCAAACCGGATCCTGGCAATGGTTACAGGCTATCGACAGGGTATAGGCGTAAACATTGTTATAAACACCACCTTGGCCGGATGCGATAAAACCGCCGCCTTTAACTTCATAAATACGGCGGAATCGGCGACCAACCTCAAGGTTGTTCTTGTCTTTGCAGGCAACCTGGCAGGCTTTACAGCCTGAGCAGCGCGAGGAATCAATATAGAAACCGAGCTGACGATCGCTGACGGGGGCATAATCGATAAATTTACTCATGCTTTTGCAACCTCCACTAGCATGGTCTGGTGAGAGTTGCCTTTTGCCAGCGCGGTGATCCGCGCTGAGCTCAGCACGTTGGCGCAACCGGCATGGTCAACGCCATTGGCATCCGGTAGCCACCAGGCACCCGCTTGCAGAGCAACCACTCCAGGCATAATGCGTTGGGTAATTTCTGCCGGGATCAGCGTAACGCCACGATCGTTATGGATACGAACGCTATCTCCCTGCGCAATACCCCGGCGGCTGGCATCTGCCGGGTTGATCCACAACTTCTGGGTCTGCGCCTCCTGTAACCACGGGTTGGCATACTGGGTGGAGTTAGCCCGGTTTTTACCTTTCCAGGTAATCAGTTGCAGTGGATATTTTTCTGCCAGTTTATCTTCCGGCCCTTCATGTGCAGGGACGTAGTGAGACAATGCAGGGATCTCGGGATGATGCTTATCGTAGAGACGCTGGGAGAAGATCTCGATTTTTCCTGATGGAGTAGGGAACGGATGATTTTGCGGATCGCGGATATTATCGGCAAAAGCAATATGGGGTTTCCCTTTAAACAGATGACGGCGTTGGACCAGCAACTGATCGAAGGTCGGCAAGTTTTCATCCGGCATTGCCTGGCGGGTATTTTCCCAGATCTGGACGATCCAATCCCTTTCGGTGCGCCCCAGGCTGAACTCTTTTTCGATACCCAGTTTCTGGGCAACTTCACGGATCCAGTCGTAGTCAGAACGGCGTTCAAATTCAGGCTCGATCAGTTTTTCCGACAGGATCAGATAGTTGGCCGTCCCCCAGGTTTCCCCGATATTCCAGCGCTCCATAAAGCTGGTTTCTGGCAATAACAGATCGGCATATTTGGCACTCGGTGTCAGGTAGAGATCGCTTTGAACAATAAATTCAATTTTAGACTCATCCTCTAATACCTTGACGGCTTGATGGATATCCGGGTTTTGGTTGGCCATATAATTCCCGGCCAGTGAAAACACCATACGAATATTCGTGTTCAGTTTATCAGCGCCAGTGAGGCCATCTTCCGGGGTAACCTTGCTGGCATCGTCAGCCGCTTGCACCCAGTTCATGATGGAAATTTTTTCTTTCACCGGGTTATCTGGCATTTCTGGGCCAGTGGTGAATTTACGGTTACCAATACCGCCATATCCGCCAGCCCATCCGCCCTTGATACCCACATTACCTGTGAGCGTTGCCAGCAAGGTAGAACCTCTGGCCGTACGTTCACCGCAGTTATGTCGCTGCGGGCCCCAACCCTGTATCAATGCAGCAGGCTTGGTGGTGGCGTAATCCCGCGCCAATTGGCGGATGGTTTGCGCCGGAACGTGGGTGATGGGTTCGGCCCACTCAGGGGTTTTCTTGATACCATCTTTAGCCCCCATCAGGTAAGCCACCAGAGATTCATTCTCCGGCACGCCCTCAGGCATAGATTTTTCATCAAAACCTAAGGTGTAACGATCGATAAAGGCCTTATCGTGGAGGTTTTCACTAATGATGACGTACATCATCGCGTCCATCAGCGCATTGTCTGTGGAAGGACGCAGTGGGATCCACTGATCGGCCAGTGAAGAAGCGGTATCAGAATAGCGGGGATCAACCACGATAAAGCGGGTACCGTTTTGCTTCATCTGCTGATAGTAATGATTGGTGTGGCCAAAAATGGTTTCGGTCGGGTTATGGCCCCACAAAATCACCAACGGGGTATCACTCAGCGTATCCAGGGTATTACCACTGGCTGCGGAGCCATAGGTATAAGGGGTTGCAGCCCCGGTGTTACCCATACTGACGGAGTGATAATACTCAAGGTACCCACCGGTCAGGCTGAGTAAACGGCGTGCCATTTTATCGCCGGAAAACGCTCCGCCGGTGACGGCGGTATTGTTGTGGACAAACCGCGCGGCAGGCCCGTACTTTTCGGTGATCCTTTTCAGGTTGTCAGCAATCAGCGTCGTGGCTTCATCCCAACTGATACGGACAAACTTGCCTTCGCCACGCTTGCCAACGCGTTTCATCGGATATTTCAGGCGATCCGGATGATAGACGAATTTACGATAACCCCGGCCACGCACACAAGCACGCATGATGGGCATCTCGGGATCGAATTCAGCGTCCGGCAACGTTGTGACACGAGTGACCATGCCTTCCTGCACATGGGCACGGATATCGCATTTTCCGCCGCAGTCAAAGGTGCTGCAGGTAGGGATGATACGTTCTGGCGAAGAGGGCACCTCTGCGCCGGTTGTTGACGGTGTTTCGGCGGCATTAACAAATTTGACGCCGACGAAGGGAACGGCAGCCAGCGCGCTGCTCACCTTCACGAAATTACGGCGGGTGATCCCTGATGAATTATCACTATTATATTTATCAGCCATGATATTTACTCACAAAAGAAAAATAGTGTGTGTTGGCAGCACAATCTGTTCTTTGCGAAATATCAAGCCATGTACTTATTTTTGATTAAGTCAAAGGGGTTATTAACAGTATAAAGCGTCTCATTCTTATTTATTGAGTTTTCTTCAAATTAAAATAGATTTTTATAAATATCTTATCTACTTATTTGCAACAGGATAATCACAATTGAGGTATTTAACGGGTTTTTTCTTAAAAACAGGCTGATATTAGCAGTTACGTTGATTTATAAAAATATTTAAACAAAAATAATTCCAGTCCCCAGAAATGATGGCCTACTCTGCTTCTGGGGGCTTTAGAAAAACTAATTAATCAAGAATGCAGCGCAAAACTATCGCAGGGCCTAAAATGAATATTGCAAACCCACGCGATAACGGGCCTGGCGGTCGTCTTTGTTTTGATAAACTGAGATATTGCCGATCTCCATATAAGGCGTCCAATGGGTTGTCGCCTTCCAGGCTACGCGGCCATTGTATTCATAATCATTTTTTTATTATTGTATTTTATCTGGTCACTTTCCCGGTACACGTAGTTGGCTTCAAGGGTGATAGCACGCCACTTATAGCCCAGCCAAAGGTCACCGCGGTTGATGTGTTCATCTTCTTTGCCGCTGGTGGTCTCCCGGACATATTCGTAGCGATAGCGGCCTGAAAGATAAACCCCATTGGGAAAGTTGTACTGAGCCCGCAGATAGGGTTTGTAAATCGATTTTGATGCGGTTGTTTCAAACTCTAATCCCGGTTGAATGCTGAGTTGCTCCAACAGGTTATGTTGGTAGCTGATGGAATACTCACTGCCATTGTCGACAATATCGGAAAACGGTTTATCTGCCGAATCACCACCGGATTTAAATTTACCCTCAACGGAAAATCCTAACCCATTGGCAAAACGGTGAGAAATTAATACTCTATCCCGGTGAGATTTACTGTCTTCATAATATTCATGACGAAAGTCCAGCGTCATTGCCGATGAATAAAAGGCAGCCGCCAGGAGCGTACAGCCAAGTATCATATTCGTTTTCATAAGTTCACCCTGTGATATTTATTATAGGTTTGACGTTGCTAATAATTGAGGTAAGACTCTCCCGCTGGTGTTGGCGGCCTTTAACTGTAAAATATGTTTAATAATTGGTATTGCCTGCTGGCAATATTCCCATCGGCTCAATCGGTTATGCCTGCTGCGGTTTAAGCGTCTGTTGCATTTGCTCCCGATCCAGAACGCCATCCCAGGCAGAGACGACAATGGCTGCAATACCGTTGCCGATCAGATTAACAATCGCCAACCCAGTACCGACAAAACGGTGGATACCGAGGATCAGCACCATCCCGGCGACGGGCACCACCGGTAGAACAATAAGGGTACTGGTCAACATCACAAACGCGGCGCCGGTGACGCCAGCTGCGCCTTTCGAGGTCAGCATGGCGACCATGATCAGAACGATCTGGCTGGTGATTGAGAGTTCCGTGTTGGTTGCCTGGGCAATAAACAGGATGGCCATTGTCATATACAGGTTGGTGCCGTTCAGGTTAAACGAATAGCCGGAAGGGACCACCAGAGCCACCACCGGTTGTGGGCAACCCATACGCTCCAGCTTTTCCATCAGGTGTGGCAATACCACCGAGGAAGAGCCGGTGCCAAGAATAATCAGCAGCTCTTCTTTAATAAACTTCAGATAGGCGAACAGGCTGAAGCGAAAGATGCTGGCAATAGCGCCATAGATGGCGACCACAAAGACAATCAGCAGCAGATAGAAGCCGAAGACCATTTTGACCAGCGGGATCAGTGATTCCAACCCGTAGGCCCCGATGGTATAGGCAATGGCACCGAATGCGCCGATAGAAGAGAGCTTGGAAATCAGGTGAACGTTATGGAAAAACACTTTGGAGGCGCTTTCTACAAACAGAAAAATCGGGCGGCCCTTTTCGCCGATGGCCGACAGGGAATAGCCAAACAGGATAGACACCAGCAGGATCGCCAGAACGTTACCTGAAGAGAAGGCATTTACGAAGGTTGTCGGGATAATTCCCATCAGGAAATCAACCAGATTGACGCTTTTAGCGCTCTCGGTATATTTATTTAATGCTGAGGTATCCAGGGTGGCCGGGTCGATATTAAAGCCGATGCCCGGTTGAATAATATGGCCGCCGAACAGGCCAATAATCAGCGCCACTATCGACATCACGGCAAAGTATATCAGTGCTTTGCCACCCACCCGGCCCAGCTCTTTCATATCGCGCATCCCGGCAATACCAGTGACGACGGTACAAAAAATGATCGGGCCGATGATCATGGCAATCAGCTTGATAAAACCGTCGCCGAGCGGTTTCATTTTTACCGCCAGATCCGGGAAAAAATAGCCGAGAGACACCCCGACCACAATGCCGACGATTACCTGAAAATAGAGCTCTTTGTAAAACGGTTTACTTGTCATTTTAATCACCCACACATCGTAATAGGCTCTGAAGCTCCCCCTGAGTGAGCCAGAGCCACCAAAACCGATCGGGCACGAAAGCCATGATCAGTACTTGAGCTTAAGCTTCTGCTGGCGCAAACCCATAGAGATGGATCGGGTTTTCGACGAGTAACTGATGGCGCAGACGCTCGTCCGGACAGAAATCGAGCATCAGGTTCACCAGTTCGCCGTCATTGGGCATATCGTTGCTGATATTGGGATGGGGCCAGTCAGTTCCCCACAACACACGGTCTGGCGCGGTCTCAATCAGCGTCTGAGCAAAGGGGATCGCGTCATTGAATGGCCGGACCCCGGCCGAGATACGCTCAGAACCACTGACTTTGACCCAGGCTAGCGGGTTATCCCGCATCAATTGCAATAACTGCTTGAAAGGCTGCTGCTCCAGGCCCAAAGGGGTTTTCACCCGGCCCATATGATCGATGATGAAGGGCAAGTCAATCTTGTCGATGACCTCGGCATAGGTAAGGATGTCCTGGGCATCAAGATGCAGCACCACATGCCAGCCCAAGGCTTTCACCCGCCGCAACACGGAGAAGAAACGCAGCAGATTGGGCGCCCCCCGAGATGCTGAACAAAGTTGAACCTTACGCCACGCACGCCACCGGCATGTAACCGTTCCAGCTCGGCATCGCTTTCATCACCACTGACCATGGCAATACCCAGATAACGGCCCTGGCTGCGGGCGATGGCGTCCAGCATCGCGCTGTTATCGGTGCCGTGGCAACTGGCCTGCACGATGACCGCCCTCGATATTCCCAGCCAGTCATGCAATGCCATTAGTTGCTCGAAGGGAGCATCCTCAGGGGTATATTTACGGTTGGCACCGTAAGGGAAAAGGGCACCTGGGCCGAAGACGTGGCAATGCGCATCGCAGGCGCCAATCGGCAGGGCCAGGCGCGGTTTCAACGGATGAGGGTCTGGGGCTTTACAGCTTTTCATTGCTTGCTCCTGTGGTTTCTTCTCTGGCGAGGAATGCTCGTTAAGCTAGCAACGAAGGCAGTAGCGAAAAAGGTGCAAGTCGTACTAGCTGATTTGCATTTTTTGCATAACAGGGGCAGCGGCAAAGCCAGGGGTATGGTGGGGGATTAACGGCGATGCTGTACAGGGATGGACTCATGTCGTGGGCGCATGAATGCGCTTGAACGGTCAACTTGAAATTTATGGGGGTTCAAGTTGGGGGGAATGGCGTTCAGAGCAGGCGTTTGCTGATGATATCCTGATGAAGCAGCAGCTCAAGGGTTCTTTGCGCCAGCGAGGATAGCTGATGCTGGGTCGAGGTGGCCAAAACGACCCGGTTGAGGATCGCCGGAGTGATGGGGATAGCCGCCAGCCCCTCGGGGCGATAATCGACTTCAAGTGCGTTGGCGGGCAGAACCGCATAACCGAAGCCTCTTACCACCAATCCGAGCATGGATGAGACGGTGTCAATTTCCATCACCACGTTAAGGGTAACATTGTGACGGGAACATTCGATCTCCACCAGGTTGCGCAGCATCTGTTGCCGGTTGGGGATAATAATCGGGTAGCGGCTGAGATCCTCTAGCGGGACTGCGCTTTGTGCCGCGATCGGCGAATGATCAGGGACGATCAGGCACAGTTTCTCGGTCCATAGCAGCTGATATTTCAGGTTGCTGTTGGGGAGCGGGTTATACAGCAGTGCAATATCCAACTCGCCCATAATCAACCTTTTCTGGATCCAGTAAGTCAGGTTTTCGGTAATGGCGAGTGAGCAGTCGGGGAATTCGGCAAAGAAGTCGGTTACCAGCCCTACGGTCAACAGCTTGCCCAGCGTTGGGGGCATACCCACAGTGACTTTACCCTTATAGGTGCCATCACCGTTGCGCAGGGCCTGTTCGGTAATTTCGACCTGGCGCAAAATCCCCTTACCGTGCTCCATCAGTTGCCGCCCAGCGGGGGTTAGCGTGACACCGCGCCCGTTACGCTGCAACAGCGTCTGCCCCAGATCCTGTTCCAATTGCCGGACCTGGCGGCTTATCACCGATTGCGATTGGTCCAGGGTTTGTGCTGCCTGGCTAAAGCTCCCTTGTTCGGCCACCCGGATAAAGCAGTGTAATTTTTTTAAATCCATTCGCCGGGCTCTCTGAAGTCGATTAATGGGCCAGAAAGCCAATCGTACGGAATTCTATTATTTATTCAAACCCTTTACGGGTCTCTGCAACAGTGAAATATTGCCCAATAGTAAGTGACGATGTCACTTTTTTACGCTTCCCGCCGCAGCCAGCGCGGGGTAAATCGGCCCGGTTTAGAAAACATGACCAGGTTACCCAGCAGGATCAGGCACAGGCCAATCACGCCGTTCAGGTGCCATTGATAGCCTTCATAAAGGGTCGAAATGGTCAGGGCCACCAAGGGGAACAGCAAGGTGCTATAGGCGGCAGCCCCGGCACCAATACGCCCCAGCAGGCTGAAATAGGCGGCAAAGGCAATCACCGAGCCGAATATCGCCAGATAGAACAGAGAGCCTAAATAACGCGTAGTGAATTCGATCTGGAACGACGCCCCTTGCGCCAGCGCGATGGCCGTCATCAATAGCGCACCGTAGCTCATAGCGTAAGTATTGGTAGAAAGGATATCCAGCCCACGGCGCTGATGGCCCGTGCTGAGCATGTTGCCCAGCGAGAAACCGTAGGTGCCTAAAGCACTCAACCCAATCCCTTTGAGCAATTCTGGTGCCATCTGGGTGGCCACCAGATCCTGCCAGAACAGCGCCACAATACCGACCATTCCTAACAATGCCGCAGGCAGCAGGTTGGGGCTAGGGCGCTGGCGGAAGAAAATCATACTGTTAACCGCATTGAACAGCACGGCCATCGAGAAGATCACCGATTCCAGACCACTGTTGATATAGGCGGCTGCATGGTAGAAACAATAAAAATTAAAGCCAAATACACAGCAACCCTGCAGCACGCAGAACAGGTGATCCTGCAGGCTGAGGGTACGCAGGCGGCGCATGGCCAGCAGCGCCAACCACATAACGGCGGCAGCAAGCAAAAAGCGGTAACTGATGGACACCGTGATGGCTACCGAACCTTGTTGTTGCAGGGTGATCGCAATCCAGGTCGTGCCCCAAATCAGCACCACGGCCAGATACAACAGCGTATTCATATAAACATAAACTCCTTGATACCCTTCTGACTGAAGTTGTCGCGTTGTTATTTCCTTTGCCGTTTAGCAGGTACAAATGCCGTGGGCGCAGGGATGCGCTGGAGCAGCCAACGCTAATGACGGTGAGGATATTCATCCACAACCGGAGTATTCACCTTTTACCGCCACCGCGCTTGCAGCCCTTTGCTCACACTTGCATATTCTTGCGCATTTTTCGCCAAAGGCCCCATCGATGGCTGGTATCCGCAGCCATCACTCTTTACACTTAAACGGCTTTCTTACAAAGGATGGGCGGCTATGTCATACCTGGCATTTGAAACACTGCACAAACACAAAGCCCGGTTGCACAACAGCGTGCAACTGGGTTCTGGCGTGCAGTTGGCGGCCTGGTCCAACAGTCATGATCGCATTACGCAGGAGAGCGCCGAGCACCATACGCTCAGCCTGTATATTGCAGATGGCTATGAGTGTTATCAGAAGGTCCCCGGTGGCTGGCAAAACGGGGGTGGCCCGGATCGATTTTGCATCATGCCACGCCAATATGAATCGACCTGGGATGTGCGCAGCAATCTCTCCTTCGTGCATCTCTATTTTACCGATGAACATCTGCGCCATTTGGCAGAACAAACCTGGGATCGCAGCCCGGCCTCGATCAATGTGCAGCACAGTGCGTTTGCGCAAGACAAGCAGATCACCACGCTTTATCGTCAATTTCTGCTTAACTACGACTGGCAAGACAGCGCGAGCCAACTGGCACTGAGCAGCACTACGACGCTGCTGATGTCACACCTGATCCAGCATTACACCCAATTGGATTGGCGTCTGCCAAGCGTGCGTGGCGGACTGGCGCCGGTGGTTCTCAAGCGCGTGCTGGAGTTTATTGAAAACCATCTTGATCAACCGCTGTTGCTCAGCAGCCTGGCGTTGCAGGCCGGATTGAGTGAGTTCCATTTTGCCCGGATGTTTAAACACAGCACCGGCCTGGCGCCGCATCAATATGTGATGCAGGTGCGTTTGCAACAGGCAGGTAAACTGTTGCGCCACACGGCGCTGCCGCTAACGCAAATTGCGCTGTATTGTGGCTTCAGTTCTGCCAGCCATTTCAGCAACCGTTTTAAGGCGGCTTACGGTTGCGCGCCCTTGCAGTTGCGGAAACAAAGCCGCTAATGCCCTCTGGAGAAGAAAATATGGAACAGCCATTTTGCGGTGTTGAAGTGTTATTCGTGGCGGGTTTCGGCCCCATTACACAGAGTACCAGCCAAAGTCAGGCCTTTTATCAGCAAGCATTAGGTTTGCCGCTCAAGCCAATGGAAGGGAATGAGGATTATCTGCTGACTGAGCACGATGCCTTGCAGGGGGTGAAACACTTTGCGTTATGGCCTTTGGCCCAGGCAGCACAAGCTTGTTTTGGTCAGGAACAGTGGCCGCAAGATTTACCCGTGCCGCAGGCCTGGCTGGAATTTGACGTCGCGGATATGGCAAAAGCCACGCAAGCCTTGCAAGACCAGGGCTACAAGTTGCTGGTAGCCAACCGTCAGGAACCTTGGGGCCAGAGCGTCACCCGCCTGCTGAGCCCGGAAGGATTGCTGGTCGGGGTTACGTTAACGCCTTGGCTGCGTGGCTAAGTCAAAAAGCGTTTATGGCAACGGGAAGGCGGTCGGGGTTTTGCTCATCACGTCGACAAAGGTGTCTTTGGTCACTGACCAGAAATGCATTACGCCTTCCTGGCTGAATGAGATCCCCATCAACCCCATCACAAACCAGCAGGTGGTAAACAGCCCAAGGCTGCTGAATATAAACGCCATACCGTTACGGCTGGCTTTGCGGCAGATAACATTCAGTTGGCTGGCCAGAAACATCATCACTGCACTCAGCAGTTCCCAGCGCATCATAATAAAGCCAGTGGCTATGGTACTCATCAGACGTGATCCTTTGCTACAAAAGCCGCATCCGGCCGTCTCAACTCCGCAAGGGATAAGACAGAGGGGCAGAAAGCGCATAGGGGAGAGAATATGATCACAGGTGTGATCTGCGTCACATTATAGCATCGCTCCGATCGGCGGCTCAAGAGCTGCGGGGGTAAATCAGTTAAGGCTGATAAACCCAGCCTGATGGTAAACGCCGCAGCCCCTGGCGGTAAGGCTTATTGATCTGGAAAAATAATATCTCTTCAAAGATAGGGGTAAAAAAGTTTTTTTAGTGACATGATGCATTAATTCGAAACGGCTCAGCCCTGACCTTAATGGCCAGGGCTTGGTCATAAGACTGGGTTATCCTTTCAGTGAATCAACCAACAAGCGATACCAGGAGTGGTGGGTAACTGGCAGTGTGATTTCCTTTTTTGCCAAAGCTATCAATGTATGACTGCTGTCGTAACCCAGGGAACCCTCCTGCTGAGACTGGTAGAAATTATCCAGTTCTTCATCGTTTAACATCATCATGTCCTGGATGAGTGGGGTAATGGGTAAAACCTCCCCTTTCTGATAACGGCGACGCGCCTCCTGCAGCCATTGACGATATGACACCACCGACATGGGTTGCGGCAAATGTTCATTTAATTTTTTAATGAAATCACACCTTGGGATCCCTCTTGCGGCGGAAAGATGGAAGATATTTTCTTCCGGGTTATATATACAGCCCAAACGTGCCAGAGCCTTGGCAGTAAAATCTACTGGCGTGAGTTCAATATCTCCATAGGCGTCATCAAATGCCATCCCCATTTGGATACTGCTCTTGAATAACCGGTAAAAAGCTTGCAGTTCATCATAACGAGCAAGCTCGGAGTCGGCGGTGATCAGCCCCAGGCGGAAAATATTGCAGGCAATGCCACGGGCAACCGCCAGATTAACTATCGCCTCGCCAACCCATTTGCTGGCGACATAGCCCTGGCGGGTGATGTGCCGCTCATCCTGAATAGAAGAGGCTTCGTTGACCACACGATGGCCAGTTTGAGTCATGGGGCTAAAGACGTTGAGTGTAGAGGCAAAATTCAGGATCTTGTGGGTTCCCTGAGTTGCCAAGCGCAGCAGTTCGATCAAACCGCCTACATTGGCCTGATAGGCCATATCGAAATATACTGACGGCTGAATGGAATATCACCCCAACGTCTTTACTTACACTGGCGTAAGTGTGTTCATCCATCCCAAGTTGAGGCGCTTTGATATCCCCATGAAGAACGATGATGCGTTGTTCATCTCCCTCACGCCACAGGGACCATTGCTCCAGAATACTCTTCAGGCGCTGTAGACTCTCGGCCCGGCTCTGGCCACGCACCAGGCAGTAGATTTTACCTGGGGTGGAATCCAGTAATTCCCGCAATAGGAAGCGGCCGACAAAGCCCGTGGCGCCCGTAAGCAAAATGGCTTTGCCCGGCTGATGGCCCCCAGGCAACGGCCGGATATCCGCTGGTAATAGAGCGTATTGGTGCAGATTAACCACTTCACTGGTACGCGTCTGTGATTTCAACCGCTGGGCCAACTGCTTAACCGTGGGCGCGATAAAGATATCACTGACGCCGATCTTGTCTTCGCTAGCCTGGTTAATCAGATTAACAGCGCTTACGGCCAGTAATGAGTGCCCGCCTAGTTCAAAGAAGTGATCGTAGCGGCCAACCTTAGCGACCCCGAGCAGGGTTTGCCAGATATCGGCAATCAGGCTTTCCAGCCTGGATGCCGGTGCTTCGTAGGGTTGAAACAGGAAAGCGCTTTCCCTGGGTTCTGGCAGCGCCTTGCGATCCAGCTTGCCGTTGGCGGTGATAGGCATTTTATCCAGCAGGACATAGGCCGCTGGAATCATATAGTCGGGAAGCCGATTTTGCAGATACTGCCGCACCGCCATCGGTTCCAGCGCTGCCGTTCCCGGGGCGGCAACCATATAAGCGATTAATCGCTTGCTGCCTTTATGATCCTGCGCCAGCACAGCCGCTTCTTTGACCTGTAAATGGCCGTTAAGCTGGGTTTCTATTTCGCCTAACTCGATACGGAACCCACGGATTTTCACCTGATGATCGTTGCGCCCGTGGAACTGCAGCCGACCATCGGCCCAATAACTGGCCAGATCGCCGGTGCGATACATCCGTGATCCACTAACAGAATTGAAAGGATCGGGGAGGAAGCGCTCTTCGGTCATCGCCGGCAGGTTGAGATAGCCACGGGTGACCCCCGGCCCGCCGATATATACTTCGCCAATAACGCCACGTGGCACCACCAGGCCTTCAGGACTCAACAGGTAGATGCGGATATTGGCCGTTGGGCGCCCGATAGCTTCTCTATGATCGCCGCCCAGCGTTGGCGAATTGGTGGTCGCGGTAATGGTGGTTTCCGTCGGCCCATAGCAGTTGACCAGCTCAGGCCTGGCTGGGTAGCGTTTCAGCCAGCGTTCAAGCATCTCCGGTGCTGCGGCTTCGCCGCTGATGCAGACCAAGCGTAGCGCAGGTGGCAGAGGCCCGTCGCTTTCCTCGCAGAGTTTGCGCCAGAATTGGTAAGGGATATCCAGGTAGCTGATCCCGTACTGGTGGCAAAGCCGCCAGAAATCGGCGCTGCTCGCCAGCCACTGGTCATCGCGCAGCACCAAGGTGGCCCCGGAGGTCAACGCCGAGAATATCTCGGAAACGGAGACGTCAAAGGTGGTGTTACAGAACTGCAAAACCTTGTCCTGCTTACCCAGACTCCATTGCTGGCTCCAGGTCACCATCTGTTGCACCAGATTCCCATGCTCTACCAAAACGCCTTTTGGGTTGCCGGTTGAGCCAGAGGTATAAATCATATAGGCCAGATTATGCGGCATAAGCTGAGGCCGTGGATTTACCGATACGGGTACCACGGCATCAGTTTGTGGCAGCAAGCGATGTGGTATAGCGCAGCCCTGGAACAACGCCAGCGTTGCCTGTTCGGCAAGAATAACCACCGGTTTGGCATCATCAAGCATAAATTTCAGCCTTTCGGGGGTAATATCATGCGGTAGAGAAAGGTAAGCGCCGCCTGCTTTGAGGACCGCCAGAATGCCGATAACCATTTCCGGGCTGCGATCGGCGCAAATGGCAACGACATCCTCTGCTTTTACCCCTAGCTCTATCAGCTGATGGGCCAGAGCATTGGCGCATTGATTCAGTTCCCCATAACTCAGGGTGCAAGTGTTGCTGACCAACGCAATGGCGTCAGGATCCTGCTTTGCATATTGTTCAAACAGCTGATGGATGCAGCAGTCGGCCGGATAAGGTTTGGCGGTTTGATTCCACTGTTGCAATAGAAGGTGGCGCTCTGCATCGCCGACCAAATCAATTTGGCTGACAGGTTGATTTTCATTGCTGACCATCGCCTCAAGAACGGCGATCAAATACTCTTTATGACGCTCGATCGTCTCCTCATCAAACAGCGCGGTGGCGTAGTTCAGCGAGCCAACTATGCCATTATTACGAGGGCCGAGATTCAGCTCCAGATCAAATTTAACATGGGTGACTTGCGGATCGATCACTTGCACATCCAGGCCAACCATGTCAGGAGCCACCGCATCGAAATTCTCCCAGGCAAACATCACCTGGAATAACGGCGTTTTTTCCATACTGCGGTGAGGTTGTAACCGTTCCACGACATGATCGAAAGGTAATTCCTGATGCTCCTGAGCGTTGAGCGTGAATTCCCGCACCTGCGTAAGCAACTCTGCCACCGTGGGTGCATCGGTTAAATCAATGCGTATGGCCAGGGTATTGACGAAGAAACCGACCATGGCTTCGCACTCCGACACCTGACGGTTAGCTACGGGCGTTCCGACCACCAAATCTTGCTGCCCGGCAAGGCGAGACAGGACGATGGACCAGGCGCTCATCAAGGTCATATAAAGCGTCGTGTTATGTTTCTGACTCAGAAGACGAAGATGGTCACAGAGTTGCAGATCCAGCGCTATCGGCACCGAAGCCCCCAGGAAGGATTGCAATGCAGGCCGTTCACTATCGGTGGGCAGGGTGAGCCGCTCTGGTGCTCCCCGGAGCTGTTCACACCAGAACTGGGCATGTTCTTCCCATTCTCCGCCGTGCAGCCTTTGCTGTTGCCAGTGGGCATAATCAGGGTATTGCAGCCTTAAAACCGGCAGCGGGTTGGGCTTTTTCTGATGGAAAGCGCTATAAAGGGCTCCCAGTTCACGCGCCATAATCTCCATCGACCAGCCATCCGTGACGATATGGTGAATAATCAGCAATAAATAATGTTCATCGTCACCGGTTTTTGCCAGCGAAGCGCGCACCAGCGGGCCTTGTGAAATAGTAAACTTATGCGCAACTTCATGCTGATAGAGCTTTTCTACGGCGGTTTGGGGCCGAGCCTCGGAGGAGAAATCATATTTCTTCAGCGCTGGCCAGCCGCAGGTTGGCAGGAGTTTGCTATAGCCGATGCCATCTTCAGCAGTGAAGACCGAACGCAATGAAGCATGGCGTTCGATCAAATCGTCAAGACAGCGTTGCAGCAGGTCGGGGTCAAGGGAACCGTGCATTTTCAGCAACAGTGGAACCTGGTAATTCTCGTCATGGTTACCCAGTTGCTCGATAAACCAGAGACGATTCTGGGCGAAGGACAGTGGATGCCGGCTGTCTGGGGCTACAGGGACAATCTGGCGGGTAGCCAGCTTCTTGCTGTGCACAACCAAGGTGGCCAAATGTGCCAGCGTTGGGTCGGTAAAAAACGCTTTCAGGGTTATTTTGCCGTTCCAGCGGGATTGCACTGTGCTGAGTAATTTCATCGCCATCAATGAATCACCGCCAATGGCAAAGAAGTTATCGTCACGGCCAATTTTTTCGACGCACAGTATATTTGCCCAGATATCGTGCAGCTCTTGCTCGGTATCTCCCTGTGGGGCCTGGTAGCATTCATGCACATAGGCGTTAGCATCAGGGGCAGGCAGGCTTTTATGGTCAATCTTGCCGTTCGGTGTCACTGGCAGGCTGGCCATAGAGACATAGGCGCTAGGTAACATAAACTCAGGCAGTCGGTTGCCAAGATATGCGCGCAGGCGGCGGGGCAGAGCCTCTATTTCAGCCCCTTCGGCCATGACCAGATAACTGGCCAGTTGTTTCTCTCCTGCGGGGGTTTTATAAGCGATAACCACGGCTTCATTAATTTGAGGATGGCTGAGGAGCTTTTCCTCGATCTCACCTGGCTCAATACGATAGCCATTGATTTTTACCTGCTGATCGTCGCGCCCCAGATATTCCAGATTGCCATCGTCCAGATAACGGGCTAAATCGCCAGTGCGGTACATGCGCGTTTTTCTGCTGAGGAAAGGATCGGGGCTGAAGCGCTCCTCGGTCAGTTCAGGTTGGTTTAGGTAGCCACGGGCTACGCCAGCACCGCTAATGTACATGTGGCCTACCGCGCCGAAAGGCACCGGCCTTAACTGCTCATCCAGCACGTAAATCGCCGTGTTGGCGAGAGGGCGGCCAATGGTCGGTAGCGGGTGTTGCCCGCTAATGTGTGCCAGCGTGGCGTCAACCGTGCATTCCGTCGGGCCGTAAACGTTAAAGGCGGTGAAGTGCCTGATTGCGCAGAGCTGACGCCAGGTCTGGCTTGACAAGGCTTCGCCACCGATCAGCAAAATCAACTGTTCCACCCGGTTGGGCAATTCGGAAAGCAATAACATTTCCAGTTGGGTAGGTGTGCAGTCAAACACATCAATCGCATTTTGGTGGATAAACTGCACCAGCCGCTCGCCGTCCCCCCTGATATCGTTAGGCACGATATGCAACTGATGGCCCCCAAGCAGGCTGAGCAGGCTTTGTAACGACGCATCAAATGACAGGCTGGAATTCAGGCAAACCTTGGATTGTGGGCGGTAATGCTGGAAAACCTCCGCTTTGAGCGAGTAATAAAGGTTCATCACCTGCGCGTGTTCAACCATCACGCCTTTTGGGCGGCCGGTTGAACCGGAAGTGAAGATGACATAAGCCAGTTGATTGATTGAAAGCGAGTTCAACTGCGGTGCGCAGTCCGGCAATTTC
The DNA here is from genome assembly GCF_050632285.1 of Serratia sp. L9. Taxonomy (NCBI): domain Bacteria; kingdom Pseudomonadati; phylum Pseudomonadota; class Gammaproteobacteria; order Enterobacterales; family Yersiniaceae; genus Serratia; species Serratia sp. L9. The sequence continues at coordinate 4,007,462 of NZ_CP192591.1, forward strand.
ATGTCTAACAGGCGGGTGACGTCATAAGTAGCCGCTTGCGCGCTGCCTGCCAGCGTCGCTTCACCTAAAGCATCTACCAATAGAACCGACGGTTGCGCATCTTCCAGCACATCTTTCAGCCGTTCGATAGGATAGGCAGGATCCAACGGAACATAGCACCCACCGGATTTCAAAATACCAAACAGCGTGGCTATCTGTAAGCCACTGCGATCCATGCATAAAGCCACACGCATATCCGCCTTCACGCCTAAGCCAATCAGATGATGGGCAATGCGGTTCGCGATCTGGTCAAACTCACGATAGGTTAAAACTTCATCATTGTGACAAACGGCGATAGCCTCAGGCGTTTTTTCAACCTGTTGTTCAAAGGCACGGTGAATGCAAAGAGGACCAGGGTAAGTCTGTTCGGTGTTATTTAATGTCTCCAGCAGGAACCGCTCTTCGTCTTTCGCAATAAAACTAATCTTATCAATAGGAAGGAGAGGGTTTCTATCATCAAGAGATTTTTCCAGCCCGCATAAAACATGATCATTAATCTGCTTGACCCTGCTTGCTGGCAAATTCGCTGCATTATAAACCCACCGGAAATTACCGTTAGCGGCATTGATTTGTAATACCAGTAACGGGAAGCCTTCAAGCGAACTATCTGGCTCGCCATCAAGAGATATCTCACCAGCTGAAATAGCCAGGGCTAAAGCATAAGCGGGTCTGTCATGCTTTAATTTGGCGTTTTTTCCCAGGTTCCCGTAACGTAATTGAGTGTCGCAAGCAAAGCTATAAGATTGATTTATTAGCGCTATTTCTGCGTTCAGACTTTCTTTGATTTCATTTAAGGTTAATTGGCCATGAATATCAGTAACATCCAACGGAACCCAGCATGAGGCCAACTGCGAACAAAGGTCGGTATTATCAGGCTTAACGTGATAACCCAGTTGAAAACTCTGCTCACCGGACAGGCGATGCAGATAAGCGGTAAAAATCGCTGCGACGGATAACCCGCTTTCCTGTCTATCACTACCAAAACGAGCTGATTGCCACGGGCTGGCTAACAGGCGACTTGGTTCCTGGGTTTTGTTAATCGCATAGGGGAAATCAACAGGATTGAACCGTTCGAGCTTCGCTAGCCAAAAGGGCTCATTCGCAGTCAACCGGGCCAAGGCTGCAGACAGTTCCACAGATTGCTGCTCAGTAAATATTGGCAGCCGATCCCCGGTTGATAATTTTGCCTGGGTTGCCAGTGCTGCCGCAGAGAGAGGCGTCCCTTCAAGGGTCGAGAAGCCGCCAAGAATGATGTCCCCGGTAAGGGTGGAAACCTGCCAGGTATCGTTCTGGTCATCTATGTTAACCAGCGTCCCCGGAGTTATGCCGGTGTTCCCAGGCAGCATATTAATTTGATCAACCAGATATAGCCTGTGGTTCACCAGAATTTTTAGCCGGGTTATGGGATGAGGAAGACCAGTCATAGGCGTTAATGACAGAGCAAGATGGGTAATTTGCCGGGCATCCTGTACCGCCCAGTTAACCACGGCGGCAGAGGGCGGATTCCTGATGTTTTCAAACACACTCCGCGGAACAGAGGTGCTCCTTAAGGCCGCTACCTTGCGATCAAGTTCCGCTATTGATTGATGCGGATGGTTGGCGAGCTGGTCGAGTATCGTGTGGAACCTATCTTGATGATCGAGCATTTCTTCGGGGGTGTGGCGCTTGTCACTGCCATAAAAGCCAATAGATAATTCTTTGCCATCACCCTGATCATCCAATACCACGGCGAATCCATGAGTCTGCGAGCCGTTCGCCTTGATCCATCTGGTTTTGCAGTGCCGGAAGGGAATGCCGCGTTTAAATAACATCAGGTTGATAGAGGGGCCAAAACCGAAGTTATTTTTACTTTTTCTTTGAATATTTTCACCGCGATAGCGTTGATGTCTTAATATTTTAGCTAACTCTTTACTGACAGCATGGGCAATACTGATAATATTCTCACCGGGCGAGATATTAATTTCTAATGGCAAGATATTGGAGGTCATCCCTGCAACCCCTCGCGCTTCGCCGGCAGTCCCAGTAACAGGAAGGCTGAAAGAAAGTTTTTCGATCCCTGTGAGCGTGTAAAAATGGATGGCTATAGCGGAAATATAAAAGTGAGCAGGCTGAATCTTGTTTTTTTCAGAAATATCTCTTATCTTGCAATCAAGATGTGCATCAATTTCTTTTTCTTCTTTTAATATTTCACGATCATTGGCGGTGTGGCTTAAGAATGATAGCCAATTTGAACTTGTTTCTTTACGGCTATATTCCCCCAGAAAGCTTCATCTGCCAGGAATCTTTTTGATTGCAGATAATCAATGTCATTCTTTGCTTGTAAACCAAAGCTCGGTGATAATTTATCTTCGGGTACTTGCCCTGCAATCAAACAGTCATATTGTTCACAGATACGCTTAGAAATTGTAGCCATGCTTCGGCCATCCATGAGGACATGGTGGCAGCGGTAATAGAAGATAAACTTGCTCATTGGCAAACAAAGCAATGAAAAGTTGTACAATTGTGCATCTTCAACGGATGCCAAGGTGGTGATATCCTTTTGCACCCAGGCTTCCAAATCAAACGATTCCGAAAAATTACCATTAATATCAATTACATGCAATCCTTCTGGGATTTTGTTATCAGTAAATTGATATAAATCACCTTCGACAACGGCAAAGCGGCTATTTAATCCAGGCGTTTCTGCTATGACGTCATTCACCGCCTGTTCAAATAAAGATACATTTAAATCACCAATAATTTCCGCATGTTCTGAAATGTTGAATGATAGGTGAGGGGAGAGTTGCTGCATCAACCAAATTTCTTTTTGCCCTAGCGTAACCGGTGACAAGAGATGTTTTTCGTAAGTTTTATTAAAAAAATCCATTTATTTTCCTATTGAATTAATACTAACTTTGATTTCATTGCTTAAATAAAGCGGCTATCGTTCCTGTTGGATGATTGATTTATATTTTTAGGATTTAACCTGATAAAATATGAATGACGACTAATTTCGACGATAAAAAAACCTCTGCATTCACGCAGAGAATAAGCGAGATTGACGGAGGATAAAACTCTGTGGATATTATTTTTCTGTCTGATTTTTACAATGCCGTATACTGGGCAATGCTTTGTTTATACTATATCAGGTATGTTAAACACAACTTAAACGGATATTTCCTCTCCTGTTGCGGTAATAAATTACCGAGTCATTATATTATTCTAAATATACCAATTAAATATTCATGTGATCTATTCGGCTGGTTAAATAATCATCTTGGATGTGTCGATGGGGGAGGGTTCGGTTTCAGTAATATCCCCTCATCTTAGTCTTCTCCTACAAAGAGAAGGAATTGTCCGCGTCGTTGATAGTCATAGTGGCCATAGCATTGCCAATGATTATCAGGTCCGATTGTCTACTTTGCCCCGAGCTTTGCACGGGAAAGGAGAGGCCTTGCGGCAGCCATCGCGTTATGGCGACCAGTGGCAAGCATCGGGCATCAAACGCGTCTGTTTTTACTTTCTTACAAACTGCAATCTTATAGAAAACTTCCAAGGGTTAGACTTAATGCATAAATATTCCGTATAAAAACGCAGGGTTAACAGTGGCTCCTCCAAACAAGAAAAGCGGTAAGAATTACTCGACGGTGCGTTTTGGGTGGATTTGTTCCGGGATATTGGTTTGCTTTTTCTTGCTGATGTTTCGGGTGGGCTACTTGCAATTGATGGAGCACCAGCAATTAGCCGATCAGGCCGATCAGCGCTCTATCCGCACTCAGGTTGTGCCTACTAACCGTGCAATGATTACCGATCGCAATGACGCCGCGCTGGCAGTCAGCGTCTCTTCCAAAGATATCGTGTTGGATCCCAAACATATTCTCGATAGCCAAACCGATACCAGTACTGAGCGCTGGCTGAGTATGGCTAACGTGCTGAAAATACCGCTTGGCGACGTTCAAAAGCTGATCCACAGCAACCCCAGGAAACGGTTTGTCTATCTGGCGCGCAAAGTGGAAGATGACAATGCGGCCTATATCAGCAAATTGCATCTGACCGGCGTCAGCACCGAACAGGATTTCAGCCGCTTTTACCCTATGGGCCAGGATGCGGCAGGCCTGATCGGCATTGTCGGGCAGGATAACCAGGGGCTGGAAGGGATAGAGTTGGGTTTCAACTCGCTACTGCAAGGTAAAAATGGCCTGCGTGTTTATCAGAAAGATGGCAGTGGTGCGGTAATTGGGGTGATCAAAAGTGTCGATCCAGTGCCACCGCCAAATGTTACGCTGAGCATTGATAAATTTATTCAGTACGTATTGTTCTCCCAGATCCGCGATGGGGTAATTGCCAACCAGGCCGATTCCGGCTGTGCGGTGCTGGTGAAAGTAGATACTGGCGAAATCCTCGGCATGGCCAGTTACCCGTCTTTCAATCCGAATAACTATGCCAATACCCCGATCAAAGATATCCATAACGTCTGTAGCAGCGACAGCTTTGAGCCTGGCTCCACGGTCAAACCGGTGGTAGTGATGGTGGGTTTGGATCATCAGTTGATCCGGCCCGATACCGTGCTGGATACCACGCCTTATACGGTGAACGGGCATCTGATCAAAGATGTTGGCCACTGGTCAAAACTGACCATTACCGGCGTACTGCAAAAATCCAGTGATATTGCCGTTTCGCATATTGCCTTGGCGCTGCCAGCCACGGTGTTGCCAGCGGTCTACCGCAGTTTCGGCCTTGGTCGGCCCACTGAACTGGGCATCGGCAATGAAAGTAGCGGTTACCTGCCAGCACATCGGGCGCGCTGGGCCGACATCGAACGTGCCACATTCTCTTTCGGTTATGGTTTACGCGTTACGCCGCTGCAAATGGTACGCGAATACGCCACCATCGGTTCTTTTGGTATCTATCGGCCGCTGTCGATCACCAAAGTAACGCCGCCGGTGCTGGGCCAGCAGATCATGTCAGCCGAGGTGGTGAAAACCGTGGTGCATATGATGGAGAGTGACGCCTTGCCTGGCGGCAGCGGCCTGAGTGCGGCGGTGCCAGGCTACCGGCTGGCGGTCAAGACTGGCACGGCGGAGAAAATGGGGCCGAATGGCAAATACGATGGCGGTTATATCAACTATACCGCCGGTGTGGCTCCCGCCAGCGATCCGCAGGTGGCTCTGGTGGTGATGGTCAATAACCCTAAAGCAGGTAAACATTTCGGGGGGTCAGTGGCGGGGCCGGTGTTTGGCAAAATCATGGCGCAGGTGCTTGAGCATATGAATATCCTGCCCGATGCTCAGCCGTTGAAGGTCGTTGCTGAAACCAAGAGTTGAGAAGAGGGTACCCGCTGTTTTGAACGGCGCAGGTCTGAACGTCCCAGCATCAATTCATTGCCAGTGATCCATGCGGCAAGCGAAGCAGGGTCAGCACAAAAACAGCCTCTTTCGAAGATGTTTTCTGTTTTCTAGTTGACCTCAGGCGGAGGCAATTACTTCTCAATCACCCGCAGATCGATTCTGCGGTTTTTGGCGCGATGGGTTTCGCTATCATTGGGCACCAGAGGATAAGCCGAACCGTAACCTTCTGCGCTGACACGGCCTTCGCTAATACCGTATTTTATCAATGCCATACGCACCGCATCGGCACGATCCTGCGATAAAAGCTGATCCCACTGCGCATTGCCCGTTTTGTCGTTATAACCCCCCAGCCGGATTTCCACATTGGGGTAGGCACGCAGAATATCGACGATATTCTTCAACTGCTCCTGTGATTCAGGGGTCAGGTTGGTGCTATCGGTCGCAAATAGCAGCCGATCAAGCGTAAACCAGCGTTTATCACTGATACGTTCGTTGCTCTCAATGTAGCTGATTAACAGATTCTCTACGCCATGTTGCGCCAAATGCAATTGCTTGCCATCCGCTAAACGGCGATAAGCGAGATCTCCCTGATCGCCAACCCAACGGCTATCGGGTTTGGGTTGCAGCCCGCTGAAGACACTCAATGAGAACAGCAAAGAGGCCAGTAACAATATCAGCAGCAGCCATGGCCAGATACGGCGCCTTGGTGGCGGGAGCGATCCGGTACGGGAAACCGCAGGATCCGCAGGGATCAGGATTGGTAACTGGGTAAGCACCGCTGAGGGCTGCGCGGTGGCAATAATCTGTTGCTGTTGGTCGAGCCAGCCCTTAAGCGAAAGCGACTGAAGAGCACGTTGGTTTAAATACTGCCCTAACATCGCGAACACTAACGCAGATGAGATGGAAAACAGGCTTTCAGCTACTTCCTGGGTTAGCGCATAAAATACCGCAAAACGCTTTGTCAGATGTTTTTGCCGGTTATCCAGCACCATCGTCAATAAAGCAGACGCCGGCTTGTTCAACGTCTTTTCCAGAAAGTTCCTTTCAAAAATAGGGGCCTGCCGGATTTGCAGACGGAAACGATGAGAGTTGTCATTACGGTGCAGATAGTCGCAGGTACTTTGCAGGATCAATGCACCCATGCCAGCCAGGCACAGTAAGATCTTCTGCCCATCCGTTGCCAGTTTTTGCTCAAGCGTGGCCAGTAACAGAGGGGAGATGGCCCCCTGATACAAATTAATGACATTCTCCGTGGTATCCATCCGAACCTCCATTTGTTCTGCGCGCATTCTGCACTGCACAGGATGGTCAGTTCAACTTGTCAGAGTCTGAAATTTATAGGGATAAATCCTATAATACAGGAAAGGACTCGTGATTTTCTTGGTCTGAGCAGTCGGCGAGGCTAAGCGATTTATTTATTGGGGGCAGATTAACAGAATGCCCCGATACGCCGAAGAGTTAGTTGTGCGAAAAACCAATAAGGGGCGAAAAATCTGAAAATTTCACCCCGGAGGAAATTAGTGCCTGATGTTAGCGGCTGGTCTGATGGCCGATGATCCCACCTAATGCCGCTCCGCCCAAGGTTCCAAGCGTGCTGCCGTCCGTCAGCACGGCTCCGCCCAATGCCCCGACACCGGCGCCAATAGCCGTGTTACGGTCACGGTTGGACATATGTCCACAGGCGCTCACAGAAAGGGTGGCGATAATCACAGCGGCTACGCCAAAGGTACGGTTAAGATTCATATTTATTACCCATAAAATTACTGATTAACATTCCGATAAAGCTGGGGATGAATGTATTCTCAAGGTGAATAATTGGATAGGTAAAGATTCTTAATTTTTTGGTTGTTCATCCGCAACTCGCCCTACACAAGCAGCACTCATAGAAAAATCTCATTGTTTGATTATTGCTCAGCACCAGCGTGGCGACAGAATATCATTATTCGTGAGCGTAAGTATGCCTGTAGATACATTCACGCTGTAAATTAATAATTTGAGTTAAATGCCGCATTTTGCGGATATATCTTTTTTATGAATTAAGTTATTTCTCGGATTAACCAAGAATAGATCTCGCTTCATGTGATTATTCCTAAATAAAGCTGATGTTTATACAAAAGTTAATTTCACCTAACCAATAAAAAAAGACAGATACAACCACTGATAATATTTTTCTGGAATATAATTCTGTAATTTACATCAAAAAGCAGTTGAATGTGCTATTTTATTTATTCATGGTGTTTTTTACTGGGGCTTTATTGATTAATTTAAACATTTTGCGATAACATCTCCGTCAGAAAAGTAGACTATATCCTATTGCAATTTAATTGTGGCTCGCAGCTTTCGCTATGTGCATATTATTTTTGCTTTCGCGCAAAGTTGCGCTAATGGATTTATGGAATGAGCCGATACGGATGAATCTGGGTGTAGATATTATCGAAATCGCACGAGTAAATACCGCGTTAACACGCAGCGGTAATAGGTTGGTGCAACGCTTGTTAACACCGGCAGAACAAGAGTCTCTTGGCGATCTGGCAGAAAACGTTGAGCGGGTAGCTGGCTTCTGGGCGGCTAAAGAGGCCGCTGTGAAGGCGCTAGGTACTGGGTTTCGTCTGGGGATCCTATTCCATGACATTGAAATCAGACATGATGATTTGGGTTGCCCTTATTATTCTTTCAGCGGTGAATTTGCCAAATTGATGCAAGAAAAAAACTGACGAGTTCCTCACTGAGTATTTCTCATTGTCAGTCGCATGCCATTGCCGCTGCGGCATTGGGTTAATTATTAAAATAAGGGAATATTTATGTCTCACTATCCCGATCTTGAGGCTAAGAATGTCGTTATCACCGGCGCCAGTGGTGATATTGGCTTGGCTATTTGCGAGAAGTATCTTAAGCAGAATGCCAATGTCTACGCTATTTACCATCACGATAATAGCGGACTGGAAAAATTAAAGTCCTCACATCCCCAAGGGGATAATTTACATATCCAACAGTGTGACATTGCCGATGTCGACGCCGTTTCCCAGTGGGTCGAGCAGCTTGAAAAACAGGCTAAAGCGATACATGTGCTGGTTAACAACGCAGGGATATATAAAGACAACGTATTTTCCGCGATGACCTATGAAGAGTTTGATCAGGTTATTAAGGTCAATTTGTATGGCACTTTCTCGATGACCAAACAGTTATTGCCTTTATTGCGCCACGCACGTAACTCGACGGTGGTCAATATTTCATCAGTATCCGGCGTGACTTCCAGTTTTGGGCAGACCAACTATAGCGCCGCCAAAGCCGGGATTATCGGTTTTACCCGCACCCTGGCCAATGAAATGGCGGCGAAAGGGATCCGGGTCAATGCCGTGGCACCAGGCATGATCGAATCAAGAATGGTGAAAAAAGTGCCGCGCCAGATTGTGCGCACCGTGATGTCCGCTATCCCTTTGAAGCGTCTTGGTCGTGTTGACGAGATCGCCAATGTGGTGGCTTTCTTAAGCTCAGACGCATCCAGCTATATCGTGGGTCAGACTCTGGTGGCCGATGGCGGCCTGGTGATGCGTTAAACGACAGGAATGTTGCATGGCTAATTATAACAAGAGTTTAGTTTCATCCAATTTGCTTTTGAAGATGGGCGCATGGCGAGCTCCGATATTTATGGTTGACCGTATCGTAGATTTCTCACCGGGTGAAAAGGGATCGATCACCGTCATCAAGCACGTCACCTTTAACGAATCCTATATTCCGGGGCACTTCCCGGATAACCCGGTAATGCCCGGGGTGATGATTGCCGAGATCTTTGGACAGTCCAGCGAATACCTGAGCCTGCTGAATGATTTCTGCCAACTGCACGAACGCGAAACCCAGCAGCCGCTGAAGAAGTTCGACGAGGTATCACGAGCCCTGCATACCTCGGAAGGGGCAAAACGTGTCCTGGCCGAACGTGAGCGCATTATCGGCGTGTTGGCCTCCCAGGATGTGAAGTACAAGAACATGGTCACGCCGGGCGACACCATTGAAGTAAATAGCCGTTTGGCTTTCGCCGATGTGAATGGTTTCCACCACTACGAAGTCGAAGCGCGAGTAGGCCGCAGCATAGTGTGTGTTGGACGTATTGTGAATTTCCGTACTGCTCGCAGCAATGCGGAAAGCAAAGGTATGCAGATTAATTAACAGGGAGAAACGCCGCTATGAGTAGCATCGCGCTTATTGAAACCATTGAACAGCGCAAGGTTGTGCTGGAAAAAATCAAAACAGGCCTGATAGAACGCCTCAATCTCTACCAGAGCGTCAAACAGATTGATGATGACACGCCGCTGTTTGGCAGTGGGTTAAAGCTGGATTCGGTAGATGCCACCGAGGTTATCGTCCTGCTTGACGAAACCTTTGGTATCCGCGTTAAAGAGGGCGATGACCCTTCCTATATGCGCAGTGTCAACACCCTGGCTTCATTTGTTATCGCCAAGCAGGGGGAAGAAACCAACGACGAAACGGCAACACCAGCAGGAGCGGACAAGGAATGACCAAACTCACTGAAATTCATCAGCAGAACGGGGCAGTGATGGGGGAACGTAACGGCGTAGCCATTCCCCTGAGCTATTGCGCGGAGCAAGAAGAACACAAAGCGGTCCGCCAACATATTCTGCTGTCCGACTACTCTCATTTTGGCATCGCGGCCATCAGCGGGGAGAGTGCCTGGTCATTGCTCAACCAATTGGTCGCTGGCGATGTTTCGTCGATCCGCGATGAACAGGCGATGTACAGCCTGATCCTTGATGACGCGGGCAATATTATCACCGATCTGTATATCGCCTGCGATGACGAGCGTTTTCTGCTGTTATCGGAGTGGGTCAGCGGTGAAGCGCTGTGCGAGATGCTGCGTCTCAAACTGGCGGGCAATGAAGAGGAATTCGAGGATATTGAATCTATCGAATCACTGACGCCAGAGTGGGGTATGTTGCACTTTGAAGGTCCGTATGCCTGGGAACTGCTGGCAGAAGTGTATGGCATGGACGTGATTGGCCTGCCGTTCCAGGAACATATGCACGTTGAGGATGACCTGATCCTGCTGCGCAGCGGCAAACATGGCGAGTACTCCTACAAGCTGATGGGGCCACAGGACCTGTTGGCCGACGTTTGGACACAGATGCTGGAAGCCGGTGAGAAGTACGATATGCGCACCGGTGGCCTGAACTACCAACGCATGGTGCGTCTGGAAAACCCTTGCTGGGAACCTGACATGTTTAACGCCTACACCGGCTGCCCGATTTCGTTGCAAATGCAATGGGCCGTGCGCTACGACAAAGAGGCTTTCACTGGCCTGGAAAGTCTGAGCGAACGTGTAGAGCAGGGCGTATCTCACCGCGCCGTGGGTATGATGATTGCCGGTAAACCGCAATCGATACCGCAGCGTGGCGACAAGGTGATGTTCGAAGATAACTGCGTAGGTGAAGTGATCGTTTGTGACTATTCAGCGGATCTGGAAGCCTGTCTGGGCCGTTTGTTCCTGACGGATGCCTGGGCCTGGGCAGACATTGATGCTTACCAGGTTATTACGGCAGATGGCCCGGTAGCGGTGACCACATCAGCGGTGCCTTTTGCGCGTAACTACAGCTTCCTGATCAACCCTTCAGAACACAGCTATATCGACAGCACCCGTCCGCGTGACCTGCTGCAACAGTTTGAGTGGCAAAAGCTGAAGGAAGAAAAAGAGCAGGCGGAAAAAGAAGCACTTGCCGCCGCAGAAGCGGCCAAGGCCGAAGATAACGCACCAAAAGCATAACGCTCTCCTGCGCCATGGCGACATGGCGCACCCACATTCGATTTCTGGTTTGCTGACACGGAAGACACTATGACAGTCACTCGCAAACGAGTGGTGATCACCGGTATGGGTCACCTCTCTTCCATCGCCACTAACGTTGCTGAATTCAAACAGGCTCTGCTGAACAAAACCTGCGGTATCAAACCCAGCGAAAAGTACCTCGAATGGTTCGAGGATGCGAACGCTTCTGAGGTATTGCAGCCGCTGAGTTGGCCAGACCTGCCCGCCGAAACCGTTGCTTCATTGGATAACGCTGCACTGTGGGCCTATAAGGTCGGCCATGAAGCGTTGGTTCAAGGGCAATTACCTCGTGGTGAACTGCGTGATAAAACCGGGTTGATCATCGGGGTTTCCTCTGCCGGTACCGAAGCCTTCATTCCGTTGATCGAACATCGAATGGAACGTTTTTCGTTGAAAAAAGCCATGGTCTCCGGCAGCTTCGCTTCCTGTAGCGCCATTGTTTCCTCCTTGCTGGGTCTGAAGGGCGGTTTTGAGCTGGTAGCCACAGCCTGTACCGCCAGCACCAACGCCATGGGCATTGGTTACGATCAGATCCAGAACGGCAAGAATGCCACCGTTCTGGTGGTGGGGACAGAGCCTATCTACCTGCCAACTTTTGCCGGTTTCTACGCCTTGCATGCCATGAAGCGTACACCTTCCAGCCCATTCTCTGGCACCCCGGGTATGTCGATTGGTGAAGGTGCCGGTGCACTGTTGCTGGAAGAGTACGAACACGCAGTCGCCCGTGGCGCCACCATCTATGGCGAAATGGTGTCTTATGCCACCTCTTGTGATGCCTATCATGAAACGGCGCCAGATCCGCGCGGTGATGGTGCGGTGCAGGTCATGCGCCACGCCATGCAAAATGCCGCGATCGGGCCAGAGAATATTGACTATATCAACGCCCATGGCACCGGTACCGAAGCCAATGACCGCTGTGAAACACTGGCCATGAAGAAAGTGTTTCCGAATATCAAGGATATTCCAGTCAGTTCGACCAAAGCCTATGTCGGCCACAATATCGGTTCTGCCGGGATTATTGAACTGACCGCCTGTTTCCTGACGCTGCCGGAAAACAAGATCCTGCCAACACTCAACTTCAGCACGCCACGTCCAAACTGCGATCTCAACTATGTTCCCAATGAGTTCCAGGAAGGCGAAGTCAAAATGTTCATGAAGAACAATTACGCTTTCGGCGGTAACAACTGTTGTGTGATCGCCAGCGTGAAGCCGGAGCAGAGTCCCGCAAGCCAATATCAGCCCAAGCGAGTGGCGATCACCGGTATGGGCGCAGTCAGCTCGGTAGGCCACACCCTGCATGAGATCCTGGAAAAAATGTGGGCGCAGGAACTCTTGCCACAGCTTCATCCCCTGCTGCTGGACGCCACGGCCCGCCAGGATTTCCGCGAAATCTTCAACACCATGAAGAACAACCGCGAAGTGCTCGATTACGTTCAGAACCGTTTTGGCAATCTGGATATCGATAAGGAGCTGGATACGCCGACCGGGGTACACCAGGTGCTGGATCTGGACGTGCGTAAAACCCTGCGCCGGTTCGACCCGCGCAAGGCTAATACCATCAGCACCTTTGCACTGTTGGCGATTACCCAGGCCATGACGGATGCCGGGCGCAAAATCAAGCGCGATGGCCAGACGCTCGGCATGATCCTTGGCATGTCCAAAGGGCCACAAGCCACGGTAGATCGTTACCTGCAAAGCCTGTTCCCGGACCCAACCAAGGTACGTACCTCGGAATTCCCAGGTTCACTGATGAACGCTATTTCAACCTTCTGTTCGATTTCTGAAGGGATCAAGGGTTACAACACCTCGCTGGCTACCGGTATCAACGCCGGGCTGGGGGCGTTGACTTATGGCTACGAACTGGTTCGTCAGGATCTGCAGCCGCAGATGATTGTGGGGGGTCCGATGAAAATATGAGCACCTTCGCCATCTACCTGCAAGCGCTGAACAGCGATCTGCAACTGACCCGCGACCCGGCAGATTTTAAAGTCTACGGCAGTAACGCCAAGGGCTTTATCCCTGGTGAAGGGGCGGGGATGTTGCTGATTGAAGATCTGCAACACGCTCAGGAACGTGGGGCTCATATCCATGCGGAGATTGTTGGTTACGGCAAGTCCAACGACGGCTGCTATTTTGCCCCAGACGATATGGCTACCCGAGTTCAAACCATGTCGGCCGCCATCCATCAGGCTCTGCAAGAGGCCGGTCTCCAGCCGGAACAGGTCGATCTGATCTGTGGCACCAGTGACGGGACTCCGGCCCGTGATGCCGTGGAAATCGGCGCCATCCGCAGCGCCTTTGGCGAGGCCCGCCACAACCTGCCGTTTGTCAACTACAACGCCTGGTTTGGCCTGGTGGAGTCCAGCATTGGTATCCTCAACATCGCGGTGATCACCGAGATCATGAAGCGGGGCGAAATTCTGCCGATTCCTTACACCAGGGACTTCTGTGCGGATGATATTGCCTTTGTGACGCAACCGCTGAAGAAAACCGTCCGTAACGCCTTGGTGCTCGGCGCAACGGAAGGTGGCAACCACTATGCCGTGGTGCTGAGGAGCATGGTGTGAAACAGCATGTCGTCCTGAGTGGTTGGGGCGTCACCAGTGCCTATGCGCCGGATTTTCCGGCGCTGATTAACGGCTTGGTCGAAGGGCGGCTGGTCAGCACACAACCCTGGTTTGCCACCAAAAGCGAGTGGCAGGATCTGCGCTTGAGCTGTAATCCGCACTATGCTGCGGATGTTAAGCCCTTCGACTCGGTTTTTGCCCGCCTGCAACCGGTGATCGCCCAGGCGCTGGCCGGAGCGAACCTGAGCCCGGAGCAATTACAGGGGAAGCGGGTTCGGGTTTATCTGGTCGGCCACGGTGAACGCCCGAACATCGCTGATTTCCTCGGCTATCAGGATCGTAACGATCAGGAAGAGCTGCTGTTTTTCCCGAAAATCAAACGGCTGCACGCCAACAGTTATCAGCAGGACAGCCTGGCGCAGCAGTTGACGCAAAGTTATCACCTCAGTTGGCCACCCGTTTCGCTTTATTGTGCCAGTAACTCCTCTTTGGCGGCGGTTCATCTGGCTCAGTCGGCCATTGCAGCCAACGAGGCCGATCTGGTTTTGGTTATTGGCTGGCTGGAAACCCTGGCGCAGGACATTATTTTCCTGGGCGGCCAGGACATGCTGGGTGAAGACGGCTCGCAGCCGTTCAGCAGCCATAATAGCTGCATCCTGCCGACCAACGGAGCGGTGGCGCTGATCATGGAAAGTGAGCAGCATGCCAGCCAACGCCACTATACCCCTGCGGTCAGTTTAAGCAGTTCAGTGTTTTGCCAGAGCAGTGGTGCGCGGGGCAGCAGTTCATTTACGGCGGATTTTCGCACCATAGCCCAGACGCTTGAGCGCGCATTACAGGATGCAGAACTCACGGCGCAAGATATAGCCTGCGTCTTTCCTCATGCCAATGGTGTTATCGCCAGTGATAAAGCGGAAGGCATGGCGCTGCAAAAAATCTGGGGCAAATCAGGGATCCCGGTGGTCAGTTACAAGGGGCAGGTCGGTTACATGGTGACCTGTTGCGGCTTACTGGATCTGATGTTGGCGGCCGATGCGTTACAGCAGCGCCGCCTGCTGGCGATGACCACGCGTTATCCGATCGACACCAGCCTGCAAATTCACGTTCATGCCGATAGCCCGCCGTTGGTATTGGAACAACAGCACATCCTCAAATCAGGTATCGGGCTCGATGGCTCGGCCATCGCGATGGTGATCTCCGCCAGCAAGGAGACAACGCATGAACACGGTTAAACGAGTAGTCCCAGCGGCTGCCATCAATCTGGTGGGGTTTTCACTGCTGGAGCCACGTGCGCCCATGCAGCGTTTTTCCCCAGCTGGTACAACGTGTGGGAAGCATGGTGGCACAAGAAGGCCAACGCCAAGGCGGGCAGCCACCGCTGGCTGTTCAAGCGATTTGGTGTCGATGGTGAAACGCTGCCGGAAGAGGCGTTGCGCAAAGCCAACTATCGCGACTGGCTCAACGGCATGAGTGCGGCTTGTACTCAGGCGGTGGCCCAGTTGGGAAGCAAAGGGGAGTTCCGCCTGCGCCATGAGCGCAATGCGTTGATTTATGTTGATTCCTGGGGAGAAACTTCTGTTTTTGAAGGGGTTAACAGCTGGCGCGATTCCTTGAGCGTCGATATTCTACCCAAAAATATCGTACGGGATTATGGCATCAAGGATTTCACCTGCAAATTGCGTGGTGAGCGTAACGGCTTGATGAACGCTCTGCGGGTGGCGCAAGACTGCCTGAACAGCAATATGGCCGATAATGTCATTATTTGTGGTCAGTTCCGCAGCTTTCCAGTGCTGGTTTTCTCGGAAACCCAGCGTTTTCTCTCCTCCTCCAAACGGGGAAAAACACCGGCTAACAGCCAGTTCAGCGTTGAGCGGGTCGGCTGTCTGATCTTGAAAAAACAGCCGGGCCAGGGCGTGGCCTTGCATCTGAGCGACTATCGGCTCCTGCCGGGCTCATTGCATCAACGGGCGGTGCTGCTGGCCGACCACTGCAAAGAATATATCGGGACGGATACGCACGCGATTTTAGGCGTAGCGCCGCCAGCGCTGTCAATGCGTGCTTTGCAACGCCAGGCTTTTGAACAACTGCCCGCCAATCTGGCCTGTGTGTCACTCAGTGAGATGTATGGCGACAGTGGCTGCATGAATCCGGCGTTGGCCTGGCAATACCTGCAACAAAGTCATATCACCGGCCATAGCATGCTGAGCGTGCTTGATGGTGAAGGGGGAGCCTGGCTGCTGGAGAACTGGGTGCCGGAGGTGCAACCATGAAGATGTATTTTCTGTCGGCGTTGGTGGCGCTGATAGCCTTGCCGCTGCAAGCCCAGCCGGTGAAGGATTACCGGGCGGTGTATCACATCCTGCCTCTGCAAGGTGAAACACCGATTGGCGAATACCGTGTGACCCAGCGTTGGGACCAGCAGCATAAGCGTTATGTGCAGCAGGCCAGCATTGCCTTCTCCTGGAAAGTTCTGTTCAGCACGCGCCATTATCAATATCAGGATGAAGTGATTTACGGGCTGGATAACAGCCTGAGTTATACCCTGCAGGAAAACAACGACGGTAAGAGCCGCACGGTCCAAGGTGAGCTTCCAGCCCAAGGTGCAGTCCTGACGCTGAACATCGTTGATAAACAAGGCAACAGCCGGAAGACCATCGATAAAACCCAATTCGATCTCACTCTGTTCGCGCTGCGTTTTCCGATCCCATGCAGTGCCCAGCTAACTGGCACCCAACGCCGGGCCCGCATGTTAATCCCTATCAGCGGGGAGGTCGCTTTCGGCCTCAGCCGCTATGTCGGGATCACCGACCTGCGCTTACCGGGCGTTGCCGAACGGTTCAACGATCTTTGCCTGATCGAATCGACAGGCAATAACCAAGAGATGAACCGCCATTCATGGGTCAATCGCGACGGCTATCTGGTGTATGAAATTTCCGCCAATTACCGCCTGTTGCTGGTACCGGAAGCTTCCAACTTACCGTCAAACCATCAGGAAAAACCATGACCATGCTACAGACAGCACAACCGCTGCCCGTTGTGTCGATGCAACAGGCCAGCAAATGTTTCGGTAAAGGGCCGGGTGCCATTGTGGCACTGGGGGCGATCACGGCAGAAATTCATGACGGCGAATTTATCGCGTTATGCGGGCCTTCCGGCAGTGGCAAAAGCACGCTGCTTAATCTGATGGCCGGTATCGATTATCCCACCGGTGGTCACGTCTATCTGCTGGGCAACGATCTGTCGACGCTTAATGACAAACAGACCGCTCGTTTGCGTGCCGACGCTATCGGCTTCGTCTTCCAGTTCTTTAACCTGCTGCCGGTTCTGAGCGTGTTCGACAACGTTTACTACCCACTGATGCTTAACGGTTTCAGCCGCCGCGTGGCGCAGGATCAGGTGATGGACATGATTGAAAAAGTAGGGCTGGCGGCGCATTACAAGCGGCCACCCGGTGAGCTTTCCGGTGGGCAACAGCAGCGGGTGGCAATCGCCCGTGCGCTGGTAAAACGACCACGGCTGATCGTCGCTGACGAACCTACCGGCAACCTGGACACCCGTACCGGGCAGGAGATCGTCGATTTGCTGCTCACCATGAATCAGGAACTGAAAACCACGTTTGTTATTTCCACTCACTCATTGACGCTGCGCGATCGGGCCAAACGGGTGTTGGAAATCAGGGATGGGGAGTTGGAAAATGATTTTCTTACCGCTTAAGCGTTACGCTGTCACTTTATTATTGCTGGCCAGTGGCCTGGCTCAGGCCACCACTCTGGCGCAGTTACAGCAGGAAGCACAAAGTAACCCGCGCTTGCAGGCGATCCTGGCAGTCAATGCGCAGGCACCGATGAGTACATTGACCAGTGCGACCAACCAGTTACAGACGCTGTATCGACAGTATCCGGATTACCGGGTGGCCAAGATGTTTTACGGCTATGGCCAGTTGTTTATGGCAACGGATTTTCTGGCCAAAAAGAACTACCTGCGTGCGGCCGAGACCTCAAAGCTGGGTTTTTCTACATTGATGAAGCGGCAGAAACCGAGGAAAACGACTGGCAGATGCGTTTTCTGCGGGCCCGGATGGATGCATTTGTGCCCGCGACCAATGGCCGTTGCGTCGTCGCGCTGAAAGACCTGAACTATTTACAGCAAAGCCCGGCAGTGCCGGTGGAATTGAAGCCGATGATGACGCTGATGTCTGCGCGTGCGATGGCCAGTTGCAAACATGATGCGCAAGCCAAAGAGGCCTGGGCCGAACTGGCGCAAATGGGCGAAGAGGGTAAACGCCTGGCCGGGCTGCAAAGCGGCTCGGCCCCTGAATGGACGCCTGCCGAACTGAGCACCATTATTCAGCCGCTGGCGGAGGTACAGCTATGATGAACATCCTGTTCTGGATCTCCAACATCATTATCGTTTATGCCTTGTTGGTGGTGATCGTGACCGCGATCCGCAAGCCTACCGATATCCGTTACACCTTCCTGAACCTGTTCCGCCAGCGTCGTCGTTCGGGGGTCACCCTGTTGGCGATCACGCTGGGTGGCGTGGCGGTGTTTATCTTCGGTGGCTTTGTCGATTACTCGTTCTGGGCGCTGCGTGAGCAAACCATCCGTACCAACCTCGGGCATATCCAGTTGTACGAGAAAGGGTATCTCACCAGCGGTGCCAACAACTCGCTGCAGTACACCATCAATAATTACGATGATGTGAAAAACATTCTGCTGGCCGATCCGCTGATTGCGCCGAAGATCGCCACCATTACCGGGCAACTGGCATTTACCGGCATTATTTCCCAGTATGACACCGGGGCTTCCACTTTCTTTACCGGCGTGGGGATCGAGCCACAAACTTCGTTGGTGCTGGGGTCACTGGATAAAATCATCTCTGGCAGCGACCTGTCTCGTGTCGAACAGCAGGACATCACCATCGGTTCCGGCATTGCCAATGCCTTAACTGCGGGCTACGGCAATTGGGTCGATATGTTGGTGGTCAACCCGCAGGGCGGGCAAAACGCCATGTCTTCACAGGTGCGGGGCGTATTCCAGTCCGGTATCAAAGAGTATGACGACACGGCGATCAAGATGCCGCTGCAAACCGCCCAGCGCCTGTTACAGACCCAAGATGTCAGCAAGATCATCATTATGTTGCAGGACACCGAACAGACCGAAGCGGTGCTGGCACGGATCAATCAGCTTATCAGCGAGAAGCACCTCAACCTGGAAGCCCGATCCTGGGATGAGCTGGCGATTTTCTATCATCAGGTGGTGAATCTGTTTGAAGGGATCTTCCTGTTTATCAAGTCGATAGTCAGCGTCATCGTGGTGTTTATGATCGGTAACACCCTGATGATGAACGTTATCGAACGTACCCGCGAAATCGCCACGTTGCGCGCGTTGGGCCTCAACCAATCTTACATTGGCCGCCTGTTTGTGCTGGAAGGGATCATCATTGGCATTATCGGCTCCGTGCTGAGCGTCAGCTTCGGCATCCTGATCGCCTCCATCATCAATATCAACGGCATACCGATGCCGCCTTCGCCTGGATATACCCAAGGCTATCTGGCCTTCGTGATGTGGGATCAGGACATCAACCTGTTCTGGTTCTCGTGCGCGTTGCCACTGGTGACGGCACTGATTGCCTCCATTATCCCGGCGCGCCGGGCATCGAAACTGGTTATTGCGGAAGCTTTCCGCTTTGTTTAACACCCTCAGGGAGAAAAGAGATGTCAAAAGGACAAACCGTACTGATTACTGGCGCAGGCCGTGGCATTGGGATGGCGATAGCCGAAAAACTGGCGCAAGAGGGCTATGACCTGATCCTCAACTACCGCAAGGATCAGGGCAAGAGCGCCGCCAACCTGCAACGTTTTGTGGCAGCAGAAACCCGGGTGAAGGTGACATTGGCCAAAGCGGATATCTCCGAGACGCGCGATATCAGCGAGATGGTGAAAAAGCTCAAGCAGGAAGGTATCGAACGCATTGACCACCTGGTACTGAATGCCGCTGCCGCACCGTTCAAGCCCTTTATGGAAATGACGCGTAATGACTGGAAGCTGTTGCTCAACACCAACCTGATAGGCAACACCGCCTGTGTGCAGGAAGTGGTGCCGATGATGACGCAGGGCGGCACGATTTGTGCGATTTCCAGCCTCGGTAGCCAGCGCGTATTGCCAAAGTACCCGCTGGGGGTGGCCAAATCGGCATTGGAGAATCTGGTGCGTTATCTGGAAGTGGAATTGTATGACCGCAATATCCGCGTCAACGGGCTGTGCGCCGGGGTGGTGAATACCGATATGGCGCCATTCCTCAAGGAGCTGTGGCCAGAAATGTTCCAGCGTTATGAAGATGCTCCGCGCCGCTGGCTGGTAGAACCGGAGGAGGTGGCCAATATCACCGCATTCCTGGTCTCTGACCAATCAAGTGCAATGCGTGGTGCCATCCTTACCGCCGATCTTGGCATGACGCTCGAACCATAAGCACCCCAGACAAGGATTGCACAGATGAAACGTCAAATAGTTGGATACCTGATCGTACTGGCCCTGTCGGGGCTGGCGCATGCAGAAGATCATCCGCCCATCTCGCTGGATCGCGATAAACTCAACAGCCTGACCCAGGAAGATCAGCATGCCCGCGAGATTATCCGCCGTGCCGACCGTGTGCGGGCTCCCGATCAGCCTTTCCGTTATCAACTGACGCTGGTTGAACACAAAGGAGGGCGGGACATAACCGAAAACCAGCAGGTGCTGGATGTCTCCATGCGTTTCTATAAGCCTTCCGAACAGGTGGAAAAAGGGGACGCCAAGGCGCTGGTACGCTTTGTTTCCCCGGCGCGGGACAAAGGCAAAGCCTTGCTCTCTGATCTGGATAAAATGTGGTATTACGCCCCGGATTTGCGACGCCCGATCCCGATATCGCGCCAACAGCGCCTGATGGGCCAGGTGTCCAATGGCGACGTGGTAGCGGCAGATTTTGACTACTCCTATATCTCCACGCTGGTTGGCGAAGAGGCCTGCGGCGAAAAGGTCTGTTACAAGCTTTCGTTGCAGCGCCGCTGGCCTTATGTGACTTATCCGGCAATCAGCTACCTGGTGGAAAAAGACACCGGGTTCCCGCGCCAGGCCGACTTCCTTTCTGCGGATGGGGTGTTAATCAAACGCTCCTATTATCGCGACTATCAGCAGGTGCTGGGGCAGATGCGCCCAACCACCATCGTGGTAGAAGACGCACTGCGCAAAGATAACTACACCACCATGCGTTACAGCAACGTCAGGTTGGAATCGTTGCCGGAAAGTAACTTCCAGAAAGAATATCTGCTGAGGCTGAACGGATGATAGCAGCCAAGCGGCTTCACTTTACCGGCATACTGTTGCTGGCTGGCACCTACAGTGGTGCCAGTTGGGCAGCGGATTGCCTGATCCAACGCGGTTATGCAGGTATTGAGGGGATCTCTTCCCACACTTCAGACTCTTTGTGGCAGTTTGACGATCCTGCATTTCGTAACAACACCATCGCCAACCTGTACCTTTCCAGCGTTGGGCGATGCACCTTGACTGATACTCTCAGCCTCAAGGCGCAGGCCAGCGGGCAATATGCTCTTCAGGCACATCAGCCGGGAGCCCTGGAGGATAAACGCCACCAGGGCGTGGGCATCATCAACGAAGCCACTGCCAGTTGGGCAGCCAGTGAAAGTTGGTATATTGATCTGGGCAAGATACGCAAAACCAGCGGCTATCTGTTTTCTGTGGCGCCGCTTGACCTGCTGCGCAATGTCAGCGGCAATATGCGAAGCGTGCGGGTATTCGGCCTGGGGGATCGCTGGCGTAATTTCTACGACGAAGGCGCTTATGGTATCAGCAGTTCGTTGTACCGCAACGAAGGTACTTACACTTTGGCGGCTTTCCCGCGCCTGAAGCGTAACGATCAGCGCCAGGAAGCCGCCTCGGAGTGGGATGCAGTCTTGCGAACCAACAGCACCGACAGATATTACGCCAGCTATACGGCGACCGGCTTAAAAGCCTTCAACCCCACGTTTTCACTGTTGACCGGCAGCCAGAAAACGCTGGCGATGGGCACCAGCGGCAACCTGACGGACAAGCTGATCCTCAGCGTTGAGGGCTCGCTGTCTCACGGGCAGACCTGGCGCCATCTGGACACGGCCGCCACACGTAATACACGCCAGTTCCGCACTGAGCAGGAAGCTTACAACATACGTTCCAATGGTGCGCAAGGGGACATTGGCGTTGGCCTGCGTTACACCACCGACGATCAAACCGAATACGGTGCGGAATATTACGGCCAGAGCCAGGGTTACAGCCGCAGCGAATGGCAGGATAACTTCGACACCATCCGCTTCGTCAATGGCGGCTACACCAAATCATTGCCGCCATTACCGCCTTCGTTAGCTACGGAGATACGCAATGGCTATCAGCAATATTCCCGCATGATGGCGGCAGAAACCGATAACACCGGGCGTGCTGGTAACTTGCTCGGCAAACACTACCTCACCCTCTATACCCGCACCAATAAAGAACAGGTCGGCAGCATCGACTGGTCGGTATCCGGCATGGCCAACCTGGTGGATGGCAGTAGCGTGCTGAATCTGCACCTGAGTACGCCTCTCAAAAACAATATTGAGGTTTATAGCGGCGTCGCGGCCAGTTTTGGCAGTAAAGAGAGTGAATTTGGCACCTTCGGCGAAAAAGGAAATATCTATGCAGGTATGCGAATCAATTGGTAATACGCGGGCCGCTGTTAACGTAGCGGATGGCTGGATGATGATTTTCCCAGGGCAGGGCTCCCCGATGATCGGCATGGGGAGCGATGTTTGCGATATCTCCCCTGGGACCAAGGCAGTATGGGACTGCGCGAGTGATGTTTCCGGGCTGGACGTGCGCAAGTTGTGCCAGAAAGGGCCGATGACACGCCTGACTAAAACCGTCTATCAACAGTTGGCCGTCACGACCGTAAACGCCGCCATGTTGACCTCATTGCGTGAACGCGCACCTTTGCTGGAAACCGGCTATGCCGGGCACAGCGCTGGGGAATACACCGCGCTGTATGCCGCAGGGGTGATGGATTTGGAAACCCTGTTCCGCGCCATTACGTTGCGCGCCACCATCATGCAGAACCTGGCTGAACAGCGCAAAGGGGCAATGTATGTAGTCAAGCCTTACACCAATGACGCCCTGCGCGAACTGATCGACAACCAGGGGCAGGGAGATGTGCTGAACGTCTGTTGCGATAACGGGCACCAGCAGCAGGTGGTTGGCGGTGAATTGAGTGCGGTCAAAAACCTGATCAATCATCTGGCGCGCAATGGGGTAAATACCATCAAGTTGGGCGTCAATGGCGCCTGGCATACGCCGTTGATGAATGAGGGAGTGGCGCAGATGCGCCTGGCGCTGGCCGATCTGCCATTCTCTTCACCGGTTTGCCCGGTGATCATGAACAGCAGCGGCCAGGCTGAATATGGCGTGGCGCAGATTAAAGAGAATCTGGCGTTGCATCTTATCAACACCGTCCGCTGGCGTGAAAGCATGGATCTCTGGGCACAGATGGGGCATCGCCGCTATCTGGAGATCAGCAACAAGAAAATCCTCAGCCACCTGTTGGCAGAACATTATGCAGACGCCGAGGGTTACCATATCCAGCATTATTACCAGATCGCTGGCAGCAATATTCAGCAGGCGGGGTAAGGCCCAGTATGATCCCAAGATTTAGTACTTTCAGCAAAAAATACATGCGGGCTGCTGTGATCCCGGTGGTGCTGGTCTCTGGCATTCTGACTTCGTCGTTGATCCGCAACGTCATTGATATCTCTTTGCCAGAGATCATCGCCGGGTTGGGCGCAATTTGTCTTTCCATCGTCTGGAGCATGATGCGCGATGGCCGGGGTTATTGGACGTACAGCATCTATACGATGCGTATTTTTGAAACCCCGGAGGTGATTGCCAGCTATATGCAACGCACACTCGGAGGCTGGACCAAGGTGTTGTACCGGCCGTTTTGGGCCTCTTTACTGACGCTGTGCCTGGTTATTTTACTCAGTTGCCTGATATGGCTGTGTGGCCCGAGTTGGCGCTATGCCCTGATTGCACTGCTTGGCGTGGTGATTTTGCCGCTATTGATGTTACGCCAGTTGGATAAATCTATTACGTTCAATATCTTGTTGGCATTAAAAACGCATAGCGAACCGGAAGTCTATCGCCCCCGCTTGCGCCGGTTACCGGGGTGTGTTGTTGAAGATCTGCTGCTGAGCCTATTGATCAACTTTGCTCTGGTGCTGCCCATTGCCCGTAAACCCGAGTTCAGTCTGGCCGCCGGATATGCGGACCCGGCGTTTGTTATCGCGTTTATGATCCTGATGGGGGTGGTGATGCTGTTTATGTTTGCTTTTGCCAGCCGCTCACGGCGCTATGTGGTGTTTGGCGAGTTACTGAACGGGGCACTGAATACCGATTCCGCACCTTTTGCGCCCTGGTCGTTTACCGGCAAACTGACACGCCTGCGCCGCTGCCTGATCTGGCTATTGGCGACCCTGGTGTGGAGTATCGTAATCTGCCTGATTTTTGAGGCATTACGCTTAACCCCGCATTTTATCCCACTCTATCTCTGCGCACTGTTACCGCTCCTGGCAGTCTATTGCGCGGAACGTTACCAGACGCTTTACAGCAATTTCAGTGATGCGTTGGAGATGCGCAAGCGTTACAAGGTTCATGCCGATAATTACGCCAAGGTCATACGCTAATCATGGTATTGGATGGGGCGCTACGGAGCCCCATTGCAATGCCTATGCTCGAGGCACCCGGCTCACTTATTCCCCTGGCGCTGGCTTAAGTCAGTGGCCGGGGTCGTGAGTGCAGGTAACAACGCTGCGGCTCGACAGGCGACGGCTATAGACAAGGCTGGTGAAATCGCGACAATAGTCTCGACGCTCAATGACTTGATAAGGATAGCCATGAATACTTTAGACGCGATTCAACAACGCCGTGCAACCAAGCTGTTTGATGCACAACATGTGATGACGTTGGATGAGAAGAAGGCGTTACTCAATATTGCCCTGCAAAACGCACCCAGCGCATTTAACCTGCAACACTGGCGCCCGCTGTTGATCGAAGATCGTGCACAGCGTGAAATGATACGTGAAGCGGCATGGGGCCAAGCCCAGGTGACTGATGCCTCTATGCTGGTCGTCCTTTGCGGTGACCTGTCCAGTTGGGAATCGCAGGTAAAAAACATCTGGGGTGAAGCGGCAGAACCGGTGCAGCAATATATGTATCCGGCTATCGACCAATATTATCGTGGTAAAGCGCAGGTACAGCGTGATGAAGTGATGCGCAGCAGCGGTATCTTTGCCCAAACCCTGATGCTGGCGGCCAAGGCCCAAGGCTATGACTCCTGCCCGATGGACGGTTTTGATTTTGACGCCGTTGGCAAGATCATCAACAAGCCGGAGCACTACCAGATAGCCTTGATGGTGGCGATAGGTATTGGCATCAGCCAGCCTTATCCGCGTATTGGTAAACTGCCGGTGGATGAAGTGGTGCAGATCGACCGCTTTTAATCAGGCCTGATTTCCCCTCATCCTCTCCCAAAAGGAAAGGATGAGGGCTTAACCCTCTGCCTGAATGCCTGCTTAACGCATCCCCTGAACAATCCGCCCCAACTCTGCGCGTTGCCGTTCATTCAGCGTTTGCGCACCACCGTAACCGGCATTTTCGCCGATCAACGTATGTAACCCCACCAGCCAGTCATAGATGTAGAGCGCAGTGTTGTTCACCGGTTCACTGGGGAGCTGCGTCAAACGGGCATCTGCCTGTTGAGTCGGCTTGGTGAAGATTTTATGGCCGCGATTGATGCGGCTTTCTGGCCGTTGTTCCAAGGGCAGGGATTGAAAACCAAGCCAGGCAATAAAATCCCCCAACAGCGTTAAAGTGCTGGCGATCTGGCGCTCAATAAGGTTGCTCCGATGGTTGGCCTGGTGGTCAGTCTCCGCCAAGGCGACCCCTAGCCGCTGCCAGAGATCCAGGCGAAAACTGGCGGTAATCAGCTCATCGGCCAAGGTTGCCAGCGTAGCAGGTTCAACCGCCAACAGGCTCAGCAATGCACAATTGTTGTCCAGACCACGCAATTGAGTGATCCATAACCGCTGAACCTGCAGAACAAAGTTGGCGCTGCCCTCAACCGACAAGGGCCGATCCTGTTCATCATCAAACAGATCCAGGTCGATCGCCAACGGATCGTCATTTTTTGGTTTCAACTGCTGCTGTTGCCAATAAAGTTGCTGCAACGCATGGCGGGCAGGTAACAAATGTTCCAGCAACTCCCCATGTACGCTGGTGCGGGCTTGCAGTGCCTTTACCGTGTCTTTGGCAATTTGCGCTTTATCGTTATCTGCCGGTTCCAACCAGCGGCCAAGCCGGTTTGCCAGTAAATCCTGTTCAAGCTGGTTGAACTGTTGTGCTAATAATTGCTCGCGTGGGTTGCCCTTCACCGCAGTAGCCAGGTAATCGGCCATACGCCGGATATCGTCTTCATCCCTGGCCAACAGCGTTCCCCAAACCTCGCCAGGCTCGCCTACATAACGCTGCACGGCTTGATCGTATTGCGCGGTTGAGCGTTGGTCATGCGGGGTAAATGCCCAAATCAGTCCTGGGCCTTTTCCGCGATGCTGTTGCGCCCAATAATCCAGCGCCGGGCCTACCGCCGCCGCCTCTTCACGGCAGGTTGCCGCATTGCAGACGATTAAGGCCTGCATGGCCCGTTGTTCCGTGTAGCGTTGCAGTAAAACCAGACTTTTGGCCTGCTGGAGGCGTTGGCTTGGCAGTGGCAAGCTCGCGTTTTCTGCCTCAAAGGCGGGCAAATCGAGCAAATCAATGTGCGTAAAGCCGCTATGCGCAGGAATGCCCTGCAACGGGATCAACAGTTCGGCCGTCAACAAACTCAACTCGGCCAGGGTGATTGGCATCAGGTCGCCGTTCTGCAACCTGATCTGGACCCGTTCTTGTGAGGTATTGAGTGCCAGCAGCGCATTGGCAGGTTGCTGGATTTCATCCGTCAGCACGGTGAGGGGAGCCATAACGCGCCGCGAACCGCCCAGTTGCTGCAACCGGTAAGCGAGACGGCGATAGCATTCGATCAAGGCAGGGTCATTACCCCACAAGGGAGAAAACAGGCGTGCTCGCTCGTCAACGGCCAGATAGGGGGCGAGGGACAGCGCCTGGGGCCAGTATTCGCTGTCCCAGGTTTGTTGCACAGCGCCTGTTTCTGCGCGGAGGCTGTCCCAAATGGCGATCACATCTTCTGCGCTGATACCCGCTACCGCCTGTGACTGGCGCAGTTTGACCAATGTATCGATGATTTCGCCAATTTGCGCTTTTTCAATTGGCTGTGGTGCATTACCGGCCCTCGCCAGCAGGCGCACTAATTCAGCTTCCGTCAGCAAGGTCAATTGAACCGGGTAGTCTGCTTCCTGTGGCGTTATGCGGTGGCTGAAACGAATAGCCACGCCTGCGGCCTGTTGTGACCGGATATGGCTAAGGAAATCCAGCGTTTTACCGGCGAAAACGGTAGTCAGATAGCCCGGTTCGGCGGCAGCCAACGCGGTGATCAAATGCATTTTTGCCGCCGGGGATCGGCCATAAAAGCCCAATGCGCCGTTTTTGGCGGTGGCAGATGCCAGGTGGTTGAGCTGGATCCGGCAGCGGCGCAGGTTGAGCATGACCGTTTGGGCTTCCAGCGCAAAGCGGGGCGTCTGCTGCTGAGTGTCTTCAACCCAGCCCAATGCCTGATTAATTCCGGCATTGAGTAACGGCAAGCGTTGGATTGCCGGCGAAATAGGTTTGCTGGCTGACTTCATGCAAAAACGCTCCCGCTATCGATCCAGTAATGAGTGGCGCCAGAGGCACTGTCGGCTAATGTATTCAATTTAAGCTGCACCTGATCGGTGGGCACCGGGCTGCCATCTTCAAGCTCGGCGGCGGCTATCTGCCATCGAGCCGGTGACTCGGGCAGTGGAGCAAGCTTGACGTGCAACAGGTTATCGCCAGCCAGCCTGCGGGCCAGTTGTGGATCGGTAATGGTCAAGGTAAACAGCGGGGCGGCTGGCCAGTGTTCATTATTCAACTGGCGAAATCCCAGGCACATTGAGCCGTTGAGGGCAAAGCTGATGCTGCTGTCCAGACCGGCGTCCGGCGTATCCAGATCGAGATCGGCATAATAAACCTGGTTGCTGGGCAGACGGTTATCCTCACCCAGGCGCCCCAGATAACGCACGGTGGAATAAGGGCGAAAATCGGCCGCTTTGAAATACACCCCTGGCAGCCGTAGTTCCAGGGCTAACAGACATAACATGGCACCGACAGCCGCGGTAGATTTTGGGTTGCCGATGCGCCCTTGCTGGCTAAACGGATACCAACCGCTGGTGTGGTAACCATCCAGCGCAACAATACGGTTGATCGGCACCGGTTGCAGTTGGCGGAACAGGGCTTGTATGCCCGGAAAACGTGAAGGGCGGCCAGTCAGCAACAACACGTCGCAGTTATGCATGGCGATCACTTCCGTTAACAGACGCAGATTGCGGGTGATGGCGATACGTGGGGCGAGAAAATCGGCATGCAACTGGCTCAGGCGCAGGATCAGCCGCACCCGCAAGACGTCAAAGGCTAACGCCTCTGCTGGCAACTGGCGTTGGACTTGCGCATTGATAGACTTCAACACGTTATCGGTTGGCGGTTGTGCCAGCAATTCAGCAAACTCGGCGTCGATCTCACTGCGTGATTGCAGCGGGGTAAAGGTTTCATACCGCTCAAGGATCGCCTGGGCGATCGGCATAAAAAGTTGCAGTGTCACTTGTTGTTGCACGGCCGATATCTCTTGCTGGCCAAACAGGCTGGCCATCAAGACGGCAGGCTCGGCTACGCCTGCACGCTTCATCTCTCCTTCCAGCGCTGGCAGCACATACAGGCGGATCACATCCAGCAGAATGTCATCTCCGGCCACCTTGAACCCTTCACGGAACAGCAGATGGGGCGTGACCTTGGTGTTATTTCCGGCGGTCTCTTCCAGACTGTATTGGGTGATAGCCAGATCGGTGGTGCCTCCGCCAATATCCACCGAGGCTATCCGCAAGGTGCTCTGTGGTTCGTTGGCCAAGGGGGCATTATCAGGCCGAGCCATAGCGCAAAAGAATGCTCCGGCATCACCGGCAAAGTTCACCTGTATTTCGTTATACAGATAGACCATTTGGCCGCAGGTAGCCTCATCCCACTCCATCTGGACAACGGGCAGCGGGCGTTCTGCTTCAGGCCAGCACTGGGCTTTCCACACCAAAGCGATCGCCTCATGCATCCGCTGGCGGAAAATTTCACGTTCTGGTACCGGCATGGCAGAAGGCAGGGTGAGAATGATATTGCGCAAATGACGAGGTGCCGCGCTGTTTCGCATGGCTAACCGCTGTGCTGCGCTGTTAATCTGCATCAGCGCCTGGGCCAAAAGTTCAGACAGCATCAGGGCCATCAGCGAGCTGCGGCTGTAATGGGCGGAAAAGGCAGGTAACCGTTCTTCCGGCAGTAAATTGTCTAATAGCTGGCCTTCATCATTGAGCAGTTGTGCCAGCGGAGCGGCGGTGGCGGGCGGCTCCAGCTGGCTGTGCTCTGCCATACGGTTGAAGCGCCAACCCGGCGCGTAACTCTCTTCGTCCCAAAGATAACGCCTGGGGCTGGAGAGGCCGGTAGAACCGCTATCCCCCTGCCGTTGTTGGGCCAGGCGGCAGGCCTCGTTACCTACGCGGGTGATGGAAGGCCACTGGAAGGCGTCATCACGACCACTTTCGAAGGAATAGTTCGACTTGCCAAACCTGGCCTGAGCGAACTCCAGGCGGCTGGAAAACAGCCCGCTGTGCAGATAATGCGGCTCGCTGAGATCGCGCATCTGCAGCTCATAGCTGTATTTCAGGCCATTGCGCTCCGCTGGGTGATCTTCTACCAGCACCCCGCAGGTGTGAGAGTTGCCGACGTCCAGGATCAGATCCACCGACACCGGTTCCTGCAACGCATCATCGCCGAGGTCGATTTCGGGCATAGCCAACTGTGTCGCCAATAGGTGCAACAGATTCAGGTAATGGGCTTGATACTCAAATTCACGCAGTGAGGCTTTGATATTGCGTTCCGGACGCTGCTCCAGAACCGTTGCCTGCTGGGTAAATACCTCCCGCAGCCAGCCGTCCACCCAGGTAGCATCCAGAAAATCCCCCAGATCCTGGCTCTGGTGCGCCAGCGCGAAGCTCAATCCGGTAGCAATGTCCTGCTGGCTGGGGGCCAGAGATGCACTTTCGTGCCCCGGTGGATAAACCTTGGTATCAAAGGCCAAGGTTATCCGCACGCTATGCCCTTGCGGGTCAGGCTGTTCCAGCAGGCAGATTCGCACACGCGCCCAGTTATCCGGGCCCGGCAAGAAACTGCGGGGCGGGTTGAAGCGTAAAAACGGCAACGGCAGCCAGAGCTGGTTCAGCAAACGCAGCGATTGATCCAATGGAAAACTGAATTCAGGACGCACCATTTCCGGCGGTTCCCCTGGAGCCACCGGCAGGAAGTATTTATCCCTGCTCTGATTATATTCCAGGCGCAATAACGGGCCGTTGGCCGTCTGGCGTACAAACTTGCCTGGTCGTTCGGTATCGAGCTCCGGGGTCAGGGCAAAGTCCAGAAATTGATCCCGCTGTTCGGGATCAGCCGGACGCGCTGTGGATATTCCGTTGTGGTCGCCAACATTATTTACTCTCGCGCTTAATCGTCATAGGGAATACGGTTTCACTGCCATAACGCCCGGTACAGTCTGCGGCACCAGCGTCACCTTGCCTGCACACCAGTTCAGGCATTTGATAGCGGGAACCGTCGCTGCAGCGTGCTTTGGTGCGGCTGTTGATCACCAGATTACCGGATTGCATCAATCCGGCGCTGACGGCTACCCGGCAAGTGACCTTGTCACCTTGAGTGATGCTTGCAGTGCCTTTGCCATTTTTGATTTGGTACACGAGGCTTGGCAATTTACCGGTCAGCGGGTCTTCGACTGCCAGAGTGGCTCGCCATTTGCCATTAAGAAAAGCCGTGGAGCCGATTCTTACCGACTCGGCGGGCAGCGTCAGCGCCAGCTTATCGACTACGGCAGGGGTGACGACCGGCGGAGGGAGAACCTCTGCGGGGTTTAATGGTAAATGCATACCCACCAGAGGGCGCATCGGTTTTACCTCCAGCTTGACCGGGGCAACGATGGTTTCCGGCGGCGGTGGGGATTCAGTTTTAGATTGGGAATAGATAACCCCCCGATCAGCGCAGCCAGAACGGCTAAGACAGGCAGTGGCCACCCGGGGCGCCGTGGTTGTTTCTCCACAACGGGCGCTATTTGCGCGGGAGCGGCAACGGGCGCTACCGGCGCCAGGGTAACCTCAACCTCTGGTAGAGCGGTGGGTTCGGCAGGGTAATCTGGTGGGCGCAGGCAATCGAGTGGGTCGGTACGGGTTTTACCGTCTGCTTTCACAAATCCCCAGCAGGTCAGCACCGGCTTGCCAGCCACCAAAAACACCGCATTTTGATCCGGGAACTGCATTGCCTTGGTCAGCAAGGCGGCAAAGCGTTGCTGGCTGGATTTACCGCTATTACGGGCACGTAAGCTGATGGCGCGGGCGGTGGCCTGAAAACGTTCCAACTGGTGTAAAGCGGCGGTTCGTGCCGTCTCATCCGCCGCATGCCACGACGTCACCTGACCAGCAACGGGCGCGTACCAGTCAATACGGTCACCTTGTTCGTTGGGGACCGGGATCGCCAGGCAATCGGCCGCCGCCTGTTGCTGCTGCAAATGCAGCGCTTCGCGTAATTGCAACGCTACGGCAAAGACGGGTTGTCCATTCTCGCCCAATGTAAGAACGTCATCTAAACTGCCACTGCGTAAAAAGGGTTTTGCCACGCCAGATACCCTGCTTTTAACCTAAACGGCTAGTCTAAGTGGCGACCCCGGCAGTTAAAGCAGGGAAAACGGGGGTAAAGTGAACTCTGTTTTATGCATCGCATTGCCAGCATTGGCGAACATGATTATTCTGCAATGCGGTGTTTTGCTTTCAAGACCTATACTTAGTTTGTACTTTAATCGGAGTAGACGTAGAAATGAAAACCCCAGAGATGCCTGATAATGAAGTAATGCGCTTGCAGGCACTGCGTTCTCTGAATCTGTTGGACACCCTGCCAGAAGAGCGTTTTGACCGGGTGACACGCATGGCCAGGAGACTGTTTGGCGTGCCGATCGCGCTGGTAAGCCTGGTTGACGAAAACCGTCAATGGTTTAAATCCAACTGTGGGCTAGAAGGAGCAAAGGAAACGCCGAGGGATATTTCGCTCTGCGGCCATGCAATCCTCGGGAATGATATCCTGCTCATTCCCGACACGCTTGAGGATGAGCGCTTCGCAGATAACCCTTTGGTAAAAGATTCGCCGCACATCCGTTTTTATGTCGGTTGCCCACTGAGCTATTCCGATACGCTTAAAATGGGTACCTTATGCCTGATCGACGATAAACCCCGGGGTTTTGATGCCGACGATGCGGTCGCATTGCGCGACCTGGCTTCGATGGTCGAGGATGAACTCAGGTCTTTCCAAGCTTCCACCTCGGACGAACTGACGCAAATCTCCAACCGGCGTGGCTTTAGCTGCCTGGCCAACCACACGCTGCATTACTGTCAAACGAAAGGGGTTAATGCCAGCCTGGTGTTTATCGACCTCGATAAATTCAAAATGATTAACGACAGTTATGGCCACGGGGAAGGAGACAGGGCGCTGGTCTACTTTGCCGAACTGATGAAACGCACTTTCGGTGGTTTTGATGCTATTGCCCGTCTGGGTGGCGATGAATTTGTCGCGCTGATGAGTGGCAGGATAAAAAGTGAAGCAGAGAAGGAAATTGATGCCCTGCAAGTGCGGGTGAATGAACATAACGCTTCGCAGATCACCCCTTACGAACTGGCATTTTCTTTTGGCATAGTCGAGTTCGATCCTGCTACGCCCCATAAGCTGGATGAATTGCTCGCCGCCGGGGATGCCATTATGTACCGGATTAAAAAGTCAAAAAAAGCCGGATAAATCAACTTTATCCGGCCGGCATACTGGTTAAGGGTTAGTAATCGATGGCATCGCGGATAATCGGGCAGGTCATACAGTGGCCGCCGCCGCGTCCACGGCCCAGCTCACTCCCGACAATCTCAATCACCTCAACGCCTTCTTTACGCAGTTGGGTATTGGTTTTGGTGTTGCGATCGTAGGCCAGTACCACTCCTGGAGACAGCGCGACCATGTTGTTGCCGCTGTCCCATTGCTGGCGTTCGGTATCGTAATCATTGCCTTCGGTTTCCACTACCCGCAGTTTCTTCAGGTTCAAAGCTCCGGCGATCGCTTCTACAAAGGTGCCTTTATCACGGCTCAGTTTCATCCCGGTTGGGCCGTCATCTGGACGCAGTGAGAAGGTTTTGATCTGGTCGACGATTGCCGGATAGAGAGTGACAACGTCACGATCGCAGAAGGTAAACACCGTATCCAGATGCATGGCAGCACGCAGTTTTGGCATGGCCGCGATCATGACCCGTTCAACCCCGGATTGCTTGTTGGCAAACAGCGCAGCGGCCAACTGGGTGATCGCCTGGTGCGAAGTGCGCTCACTCATACCGATCAGCACCGTTTTATTGCCAATCGGCATCACATCACCGCCTTCCAGCGTGGCGGTGCCGTGGTGCACGGTCGGATCCCCCACCAGACGTTGACATTGGCAGAGCCAAAGTCTGGGTGGAATTTGTAGATGGCGGTTGTCAGAATGGTTTCTTCATGGCGGGCTGGCCAGTACAGCGGGTTAAGCGTCACGCCGCCATAGATCCAGCAGGTGGTATCACGGGTATACAAGGTGTTTGGCAGTGGCGGCAGCAGATATTCGGTGATGCCCACCGCTTCGCGGATCAGCTTCAGTTCTTCGTGATCGGCATAGCCTTCCTTCGCCAGTTCGGTGGTCGAGAGGCCGCCAATCAGTACTTCGGCCAGCACTCGCGGGGTTAACCCGTCAAGGAAGCTGCGGGTTTCATTCAGGATCCCCAACGACACTTCATTAGGCACAATCTGTTGATCCAGGATCCACTTTCTGGCTTCCGGCAATGCCAGGGTTTCGGCCAGCAGGTTGTGCATCTCAACCACATCCACGCCACGTTCACGCATTTTGGTCATAAAGTCAAAATGGTCACGTTTGGCGCGCTCAACCCACAACACGTCATCAAACAGCAACTCATCACAATTACTTGGTGTCAGCCGGTTATGCGCCTTGCCAGGGGCGCACACCATCACTTTATGCAATTTCCCTACTTCAGAATGAACACCAAACTTGGTCTGTGCCTTTTTTTAGTCGACATAATGACTTGCCTCGATCAGATTGTGATAACGCCCGTTGCAATACTGTAAATTGCAACAATTGCAGCGACCATAACGATTACAAAGAGCACCATTTCAGCCGGGGTGAACAGTTTTGCCTGCTGTTCACGTTTAGCCATAATGTACAACAGCGTACCTGGGCCATAGATAATGGCGGAGAGCAGCAGATATTTCATACCCCCGGCGTACAGCATCAGCAGGGCGTAGAAGGTGGCGATAATGGCGAATATCAGATCCTTTTTGTGGTCGGTTTTATCGGTTTCGTAGGTTTCCCCAGTCCAGGCCAGTTTCAGCCCATAAGCCCCTACCAACAGATACGGGATCAGCGTCAGCGAACTGGTTAACTCAAGCGCCAGTTGGAAAGCGTAATCACTGAACAGCGTCAGGATCAAAAACACCTGAATGGTGACGTTGGTCAGCCAAACGGCTGAAGAGGGCACGGCGTTGCTGTTTTCGGTGGCAAACACCTTGGGCATACTCTTGCTCTTCGCGGCGGAAAACAGCACTTCTGCCGCCAGCAATGACCAGGAGAGATAAGCCCCCAATACCGAAACGATTAACCCCACGCTGATAAAGATAGCCCCCCAGCGCCCGACGATGGCTTCCAACACCCCGGCCATGGAAGGTTGGCGCAGCGCGGCCAGATCAGGACGTAGCAGCACACCGTAAGAGAGCATGGTGATCAGCACTAACAGGCACAGCACCCCGATAAAACCCAGCACCGTAGCAATCCCTACGTGGCTGCGTTCTTTGGCATAGCGGGAATAAACGCTGGCGCCTTCAATCCCCAGGAACACGAATACCGTCACCAACATGGTGCTGCGCACCTGACTGAACAGCGATTCAGGCTCTGCGGTTGGCACGATGGCGGCTGCCGCATGGCCTACATAGCCGTAATCATTAAGATGGGATAAATCACCTACGCTGGCTAATGAGGCTGCCTCTGGCGTACCCCAGAAGTTGAGCATGAACACGTCGCTCTTGAAGGCGAAGATCAGCACGATGACAAAGATGATGATCGGCAGGATTTTAGCGATGGTGGCAATGGTGTTGATGGTCGCGGCACTTTTCACCCCGCGCAGCACCAGAATATGGAACCCCCACAAGATGACCGAGGCCACCAGCACCGCCGGAATGGTGTTGCCATCACCAAAGATGGGGAAGAAGGCTCCCAATGTGGATTTGATCAACACAAAATAAGAAACGTTACCAATACAGGTCCCAGCCCAGAACCCGAGTGCAGAGGCAAACCCGAGATAATCACCAAACCCGGCTTTGGCATAGATAAAAACGCCAGAGTCGAGGTCGGGTTTTCGTTGAGCCAGAGTCTGGAATACAAAAGCCAGCATTAACATGCCACCGCCTGCAATACACCAGGCGATGATGGCGCCAAACCCTCCCGTTGCACGTCCAAAGGTAGCCGGCAAGGAAAATATCCCGGCACCTATCATGGAGCCCACCACCAAAGCGGTGAGCGACCATAGGGACAATTTATTCGTTGTTGAGCTCGTCATGGTTTTCCTTACTGACACCGAGTCAATTAAGTTTGTTTTTAAAGGATAACGCTAGCCGTACACTGACGATTAGATCATAGCTATAACCCCGGATTTTTCCTGTCGTTAAAAAAATTTTGTTATCATTATCAGCACGGTTGATTTTTTATGTGGCAAAACACTCTTGCTAACTAGAATAAAAAACCACGGATAAGAATTTTCTCGAAATACAACACTTTAATTTAGTAAAAATAAATTTTATGCCGCGAATTTTGAGGGGGAAGATTGGGGGAGTGTCATCTTAATGGCCACGAGACCAGGCAGGAAGATGTTTTTTTGTTTTAATTCAATACACTAACAAATCGAGTGTTAAAGCAAGGGTGGCCTAATAACAAGTAGGGTAGTTAACCGACGTTAGCCTGTCACTAAAAATATAATAATATTCAATGATAATACATTCCCCTCCAACTGAAGCGTAAAGATTTCATATTGTAGAGTCCCGGTTAGTGTAGTAAGGTTATTTATATAAAAAACAGTAATCTGAATGCCATTTGGCTCGACGAAGGGTGGTAGCACAATGATTCAAAATGTCAGCCAACATGCTTTAAAAAGCTTGAGTTGCTTTGCGGCCGTAACCTTCTTCTCAACCAGCCAGATGTGTGCCTATGAGTGCTTTCTTAATGCCAATAGTATGAGTGTGCTTTACTTTGTTTCAATAATAGCCAAGCCATTGTTTTTCATAATTATTGGCTATATGGATGAAGTGGAGAAACTGTCCCGGATGGAGATTATCATAAAAATAAAATCCATTATCATGATAATGATTTTTTGGAATATCGTTCTTTCCCTGATCAAAACCCAATACATTCAGCAAGGTTATATTTTACAGAATGGAATATTGGTCAGTATGGGGGTCATTTATTTGATCTACCCGATCATCCTTAAAGGCATTCAACATTTAAAGATAACCGCTTCGGTGTTCATTGGGTTGGTTGCCATTATCGCCGTACTGGACATTTTCAGCCCGCTGGATGCCAAAGATGATCCCTTGTTTATCTCCAGTTATTCGTTTATCTGGATATGGGGGGTATTACATTTTCGGCCATGTGCTAGGGGAGGCTCCTGGCCGCCAGTTTACCAAAAAAGCCAGCGTACTTCTGGCGGCCAAAATCCTGGTGATCCCCATCGGGGTATCCATGTATTTCTATGAACGCTATTTATCAACCCACACGCAAATCAGCGTTGCCGGTTGGTTTGTTTTAGAGCATCTGCACCTGCTGGCAATGAGCCTGGCGCTGTTTATTCTGTTTGACAATATCAATATCAAAAATCGCCTGATCACCGGGGCTGTGGAATTTATCAGCCCGGCGATGGTTGGCGTCTATATCGTTCACTACAGCGTGTTCTATTTTATTACCACGCTGTATGACTTCAATGATGCTACGTTAAAGTTCACTTTGCTGGTCCTGGTGTTTATTGCCTCGGTCCTGGTTTGCCGGCTGTTATTACTGAACCGGTTTACCGCCAGGATCATTTCCTTTTAACTCCGTGGCAATGGGGATGTGGCGAATGTTAAAACCTGTTATCCCCAGCGCCAGCGTGATCAACGGCGCAGCAATGTTAAACACCGCAAACGGCATGTAAGCCATGGTTGAAACCCCCAGTACCGCTGCCATATAAGCACCGCAAGAGTTCCAGGGGATCAGCGGCGAGGTGACAATACCGGCGTCAGAAACGATACGGGAAAGGTTCTCTGGGGCTAATCCCCGCTTGGCGAATTCGGCCCGGTACAGACGGGTCGGCAGCAGCAGCGCGATATACTGATCGCCTGCAGCGATGTTAAGCCCGATGGCAGTGGCCACCACGGAGGTAAAAAGGCGGCCCACGGTTCTGGCACGCAACAATAGTGGTGTCACCAGTTTGTTAAGCAAACCAAAATCATCCACCATAATGCCAAACGTCACCGCCCCAATGATCAACCAGATGGTCAGTAACATGCTGTCCATCCCGCCACGGGAAAGCAGGGCGTCAATCTGTGCAATGCCTGAATTTTCCTGAAAACCGGTCGCCATTGCCACCCATACCGCTTTAATAGCCTGCAGCGGTGTGGCCATATCCGGTTCGGCAATAAAACGGTCAATAACCTGCGGTTGCATAAAAGAGGTCATGGCACCCGCTAATATCGCGGAACACATGATGGCCAGTGATGCTGGAACCTTGCACACCGATAACACCAAGAGAAAAACCAGAGGTAACAGATTCCACGGCGTAATGTGGAATAACTCGTTAAAACGGGTCAGCTCATTATTGGTGATGGTCGAGTCAAAAGCGCTGTGCTGGTTAAGCCCTAACAGAATAAACGCGAACAGGGCGAGGATCGCTGCCGGCACGGTCGTCCAGAGTTGAGTGCGGATATGCTTGTACAGCTCAACGCCATTTAATTGGGCGGCCAGCACGGTGCTTTCAGACAGCGG
The DNA here is from genome assembly GCF_050632285.1 of Serratia sp. L9. Classification (NCBI taxonomy): domain Bacteria; kingdom Pseudomonadati; phylum Pseudomonadota; class Gammaproteobacteria; order Enterobacterales; family Yersiniaceae; genus Serratia; species Serratia sp. L9. The sequence continues at coordinate 4,045,641 of NZ_CP192591.1, forward strand.
TGAAATTTTATCCCCCACATAAGCGCCAGAAATTACCGCGCCCGCCGTGATTTCCGGTGATATGCCAAGCATATTGGCCAACCCGACCAGGCCGACGCCCAGTGTCCCTGCGGTAGTCCATGAGCTGCCGATACTCAAAGACACCCCGGCGCACACCAGAAAGGCAATGGGATAAAACCAGTTCGGCGTGATCATGATAATGCCGTAATACACCATGGTAGGAATGGTGCCGGACATATTCCAGGTACCGATCAATGCCCCAACGGAAAAAAGAATAAAAATTGCCCCGGAGACGGTGGAGATCCCTTTACGACCAGATTCGGAAACCGCTTCCCAGCTGTGGCCGTTTTTCAAGACGATCACCGCAGTGACCATGGTGCTGAGAATGATCGCCACCTGCAGCGGGCCATTTACCGCATCAAGGCCAAACAGAGCCACGGAAGAACCAACCAGCAAGATCAACGTGAATACCGGGAAGATGGCATCCAGATAGCTGGGGGCTTTTATAGGGCGAGGGGTTTTGCAACATTGGCCATATGCACTCCACAGACAGTTAAGACAAAATGATTGCCCGAATTTCACATCCCGGAATTGCGACACCTGTGGTAGCTACTGCGGTAAGTATAGTCGGCGGGGCTATATCGCAATGATTATTTTCATTATTACGCGAATAAATGGAACCTTGGGCAAAATGGCTTCATGGGAGGGGGAGTTGAAACTCTGCAGGCGTTTGACGATCTGCTGATCCAGAGGCAGGCAGCGAAAATCGGTCATGATTTGCATTTCAGCCGCAGAATTGATGGCGGTGAGATAGTTCTTTCTGAATTCTGTCGGGGTCATGCGGCAGTATTTGTTGAAGGCGAAAATCAGTTGCTTATGACCGCTGAAACCACAGGCATAGCTGATGTCGGTAATGGGAATATTGGTGTCTTTCAACAACTGTTTGGCTTTATTAATCCTGATCATGGTCAGGTATTCTTTAAAGTTATAGCCGCTGATCTTCTTGAAGGTGCGCGAGAAGTGGTGATAGCTGGCCCCGGCGTTTTCGGCAATGGTGGTCAGATTGAGTTCGTCATCAAAATGCTGATTAATATACTCAATGCCGTATTTGACCCATTGCTGATCTTTCTTTCTGACGGTCATCTGCTGCCGATCCGCCTGGTTTTCTCCTGCCGCAGCAAGCGCTCCCAACAGTTGGTAAGCCAGGGCTATGCGGGTAAACGAGGGTTGGGCATCCACCAGATGTTCCACCAGGGCCAGTACGCTGTTTCTGATCTGCCGATCAACGCTGCGATCCGCTTGGCTGGCGTTCAGGGCATAATCCATCTGCGGTGCCGGGTGAATTTCATCAAACAGGTTGGGGGCGAACTGGATCGTCAGCAGTTGGCTATGCGGGCTGCGGGCCTCTAACGAGTGAATTTCATCCGGGTTGATATATAACATGCTGCCAGCAGTAACCAGCGAGGTGGCGTGGCCCAGAGTAACGGAAAACTCCCCTGACAGGATGCAGATTAACTCGGGAGCCGAGTGCCAATGAGGTTCACAGTAATAGACCTCGGCGGCAAACACGTTCAGTTTTTCAGCATCAAAGGAGATCAGTTCATAGCCACTGCCCGCATGGATCGGCGCGGTTGCTTGCCGCTGCGATTTAAGCCTTGGCTGCTGGGTGACTGAAAAAGGAAACATCGGCTTACCTCGCCAGTTAAGAAATAGGTGCCCTTGGCTTGGGTTAGGATGAGGGAAGAGCACTTTGCCACAATGCCAAAAACCCTCACCCCGGCCCTCATCCCAAAAGGAGAGATAACCTACCCCTGAGGGCCTTGCAAGGCTGCCGCCAACTCCTGCCGCGTAATATCGATGGCCAGGAACTCCGTCAAGGCGATAAACAAGCCGCAAAACAGATCGGGGGCAATCGTAATCAGTTTTTCCCTTACCAAAGTTTCAGGCAAGCTGTTTTTGCTGACCAGTAATTTCACCACTCGATCAAACGCTGGCGGGTTGTTGATTAGCTGCTGTAACGAGTTATCGGCTTGCAGCGGCGGATAATAAGGCGTGGCACAGAGATTAATCACCGTGCTGAGCGCCGTATCTCGCGAAGAACGCGCAATGTGCAGTTGATACTCACCGGCGTCCACCACCCAATCAGCAACACCCGGATGGAAACAGGCAAAATCCTGCCAGTTAAGCACCATGCTCAGGGTTTTGGTTTCGCCCACCTCAAGATAGACCTTGGCAAAGGCTTTCAAGGCCCGCACCTCACGCGCCAGTTCGCCAGCCGGTGCAGAAATATAGAGCTGAACCACTTCTTTACCGGCCATTTTACCGCTGTTGGTGACCTCAACACTGACGGTTAATGCATTACCGTCTTCAAGCTGTGCGACCGATGTTGTCAGATTGGCATAGCTGAACGTGGTATAGCTCAGACCAAAACCAAACGGGAATTGCGGCGTGAGCTTGCGCCGGTCGTAATAGCGATAACCAACAAACAGCCCCTCATTATAATGATGACGCAGGTTTTCTCCTGGGTAGCTGAGCCAGGCCGGTGTCTCTTCCAACGTATTTGGCACAGTCACCGTCAGCTTGCCACAAGGGTTGGCCCGGCCAAACAGAATATCCGCTACCGCACGCCCCATGCCTTGGCCAGCAAAGAAGGTTTCCAGCAGGGCCTTGCTGTCGGATAGCCAAGGCATCACCACCGCATCACTGTTGGCCAGCACCACTACCAGGTTAGGTTGCTGCCTGGCTACGGCGCGGATCAATGCTTCGTGACTGGGCAAGATATTCAAATCTTTGCGATCGCCATTTTCACCGTCCTCCCCAATAGCGGTACTGACGAACACCACGGCAACGTCGGCTTTTTTCGCCACTTCCACCGCCTGCGCCTGAGCTTGTTCATCAATAACGTTATCTTCCGGTGTACCAATGGCATATTCGATATTGAAATCGTTGCCAGCAACCTCAAAAATCTCATCAAGTGGGCGATCGAGCATATAAGGCACGGTAGTCGCACAGCCTGAGCCTTGGATCACCGGTTCCTGCGCCGGTTTACCCAGCACCGCGACGGTACGTTGTCTGCCTGGCAGCAAGGGCAGAATATCGTCCTCGTTTTTTAGCAGAACAATGGATTCTGCGGCCAGCCGCTGCGCCAACTGGTGGTGCTGTTGGTAATCTGCCTTGGTGCCCGGTTTACGGTGTTGCTGCACTTTATCGAGCAGGGTCAGCATACGCAGGCAGGCGGTATCCATAATATCTGACGGAATTTCACCCCGGTTGTTGGCCTGTAACAGTTCCTGCTTGTCGTGTTGGGTTTCCGGCATCGCCAGATCGTTTCCCGCCAGTAAGGACGCTGGGCGATCCTTGATGCCATACCAATCCGACATCACCAGCCCATCATATTGCCATTCATTACGTAACACTTCGGTCAGCAACCAGGGATCTTGCGAGGTCTGCACGCCATTGAGACGGTTATAAGAGGACATTATCGTCCAGGGATTGGATTTATCGATAGCGCGTCTGAAACCGGCGAGGTAAATCTCACGCAGCGCCCGTTCCTCAACTACCGAATCCATTTCGGTCCGCCGAAATTCCGAATTATTGGCGGCAAAATGCTTCAGGCTGGCACCGACGCCACCGTCTTGCAGGCCGTTGATCAACGCGGCAGCGATATCACCACTGACGACCGGATCTTCCGAGTAATACTCATATCCACGGCCAGCCAAAGGAGTGCGGCGAATATTGATGCCAGGCCCGAGCAGAATACCTACGCCCATTTCCTGGCACTCTTCGGCCAGAGCTGCGCCCATTTGGTACACCAACTCGCGGTCCCAGCTACAGGCCAGGGTGGAACCATTGGGGAAGCAGGTTGCCGGTTTGGATTTGCTGAACAGCGCCTCGGAACCGCCTTTCTGTTGTTCCTGCTCTACCTCGCCGGCACTTTGACCAATCACTGCGAGAAAATCGGTAATGTTCCAGTTTTCCCCTTGTTCAATCTGGCTGGTGCTGTAGCGGACGCCATAGGTGCCATCCGTCATGACGATATCGTCTATACCATGCTGCGGGAAGCTGGTCGTGCGCCACAGGCCACTGCCGCTGAGCAGGGCAACTTTCTCTTCGGCGGTCATGGCCGCAATTATGGCTTGGAAATCTTTTTTCATCTTAATTACCTGCAGTGTTACAGCGCGTTGAGCTTGCGCGATTCAATGTCTTTGATGATATTGCGGTAAGTGTTCTCATCCAGGGTGTAGAAGAAAATAAACACCATCCCCAGAGCAAACATCAGGCCAGGGAACAGGGTCATCATCAGATTGATGCCGTTTAACGCGTTGACGCTGATCAGGTCGGAAGAGTAATCAAAGTAGTCCAGCATCATTCCGGCGCAGCCGCCGCCAATCGCCATGGCAATCTTGGTGATAAAGTTAAAGAAGCCGTAAATAGCCCCTTCGGTGCGCACGCCATGTTTCCATTCGGCAAACTCTACGGTGTCGGCAATCATCGACCACATCGCGACAAATCCCATCCCCAAGGTGATGCTGAACAGACAAACGCCGGTCATTATCAGGTAGCTGTTATCACCCGCCAGGAAATACTGGAACATCACGCCAGCAATCCCGATCAGTAACCCCAGTTGCACCATCTTCTTTTTACCCATCATGCTGATGAGCTTTTCTGACACCACAGTGCCTGCCACGTAGGCCGCAGATTGAATGGCGAAGAATTTGGCGGTAAAGGCTTCATCGCCCAGGGAGTATTTGATGAAGTAAATCGCAATGGCCATCCATACCGTATAGGCGATATAGAAGAACACGGTGAAGAGCGAGAGGTTGATTAACGGCAGATTACCGGACACTGCGGTGATCATCTCTTTCAGCGTTGGCGGCTTCTGGTCCGGCAAGCTGATGACCCGTTCTTTAGTCATACCAAAGCAGGCCAGAAAGAAGAAAGTGGCCAGCAGACTGAAACAACTGACGGCAAAAACATAACCCATTTTCTGGTCGGTAAACTGTGAAATCAATAAATCAGCGCTGGTGGAAACAATCAGGTAACCGACAATCGCAAAGACAAAACGGTAGACCGACAGCGAAGCCCGCGAACCTTCATGCTGAGTCAGCATATTGGTCATGGCAGAATAGGGGGTATTCACCGCAGTGTAGGCCAGGCAGTAGATAGTGTAGGAAATCAGTGCGTAGTAAAACTTGAAGTCGCTGTCGAAAGTGCTGAAGCACAGGATCGTCAAGATCCCCAGCGGCACCGCGCCAAATAACAGATAAGGGCGCAGCTTGCCGTAGCGGGTATGGGTTTTATCGATAAAGTAACCGACAAAAATGTTAAATACCGCATCCAGCACACGGGCAATCACAAAGATCAAACTCGCCTGAACCGCGGTAATGCCATAAATATTGGTGTAGAAAAACAGTAAGAACAGGGAGACAAACCCAAATGACAGGTTGGAGGCCAGATCGCCGAATCCATAACCTATTTTTTCCCGAACGCTGACCTTTACGTAACTGTCAGAGGCGATTTCTATTGTTTTCATTGTTGCTCACTCATTCAGATTGGCTTCGTCCTGAGTATACCGAGGGGGCAAGCTGCGGCTTGCCAGCCTTTGTTTAAACCGTTCCCATTTTTTGCTCTGTTCCGGCTTTGTGAAGAAGTTGTGAGTGGGCTCACAGAGCAGGCTGCCGATCCAATGAATTTCAAGCCGCGTTAGTGCAGGTAACCACGCTACGACGGGTATGGTACATGGCGTTTGGTGCACTTATTAACTGAACCTTATGCGTCTTCCGCCCTATATGACAATGCAATAGGCTTACTGACAGGTTAATTCAGGAGTCAGTAAACCATGAACATCGATACCAGACAGGGCAGCTTATGGGGCAAGTTGGTTAGCCTGGCGATACCCACGCTGCTTTCTTCATTGGCAACCAGCATTACCAACGTCAGTTTACCTACCTTGATGCAGGCGTTCGGCGCTTCGTTTCAAGATGTGCAATGGGTGGTGCTGGCTTATTTGCTGGCCATCACCACGTCGATCATTGCCGTGGGCCGGTTAGGGGATATTGTTAGCAAAGGGCGGTTGTTAATGGCCGGCGTTGGCCTGTTTATCATAGCTTCGCTTTGTGGTGCTCTCGCGCCCACCATCGGGTTACTGATAGCAGCCCGCGCCTTGCAGGGATTGGGAGCGGCCGTCATGATGAGCATTACGATGGCGTTGGTGGGGGAAACTATAGGTAACGAGAGAACCGGCCGAACCATGGGGTTGCTTGGCACGCTTTCTGCGGTAGGAACGGCACTAGGCCCAACACTTGGCGGTACGTTGATTGCCGGGTTCGGCTGGCAGGCTATCTTCCTTCTCAATCTCCCTTTGGGAGGCATTGCGCTGTTGTTTATCTATCGTTACCTACCGATGACTGGCCCACAACGCAACACCAACAAGACGGGGTTTGATCATAAAGGCATGATAGTCCTTGGTTTGTCTCTGGCGCTGTATGCACTTGCCGTGATGCAAGGCCAGACCCTGGATATCACCTTGTTGCTTTGCGCGATAGCCGGGGCCGGGTTGTTTGTGTGGATTGAGAAAAGGGCGCCTTTCCCGTTGATTCAGATAGCGATGCTGCGCCAACCCACCTTGGGTACCCGCCTGTTGAGCAATATGCTGGTTACCACCGTCATGATGACGACGATGGTGGTCGGGCCATTCTATCTCTCGCATGCCTTAGGGTTGGCGCCGCAGCAGGTAGGTTTTGCGCTATCGGTTGGGCCATTGGTGGCGGCGTTGGCTGGCATACCTGCGGGGTATCTGGTGGATCGTTTGGGGGCGCAAAAGATGATTGCCGCAGGCTTGGCGGGGGTCAGCGCCGGGGCCGGTGTACTAACGATAATATCATCGCTGCAGGGCGTGTGGGGTTACGTATTGCCGGTTTGCCTGCTCACTGCGGGCTATGCCTTGTTCCAGGCGGCCAACAATACGGCGGTGATTAACTCTGTTCCTGCCGATCGGCGTGGCGTGGTTTCCGGTTTGCTCAACCTTTCGCGTAATCTTGGGTTTATCACTGGGGCTTGCGCCATGGGCGCGCTATTTGCACGGGTTTCGGCATCCGCCGACACGTCCAAAGGCATGCAGATCACCTATCTGATTGCTGCACTGCTGGCGGGTATGGGTTTGCTGATTACGCTAATAAATCAAGTTTGGATAAAGCCACGCGCTTTCGAACCTATCGATTAGCAGGATAAAAACCACAGTCCTCTATTACAATAACCGTTCTTTTTTTAACTGCCCCAGTCTGAAAAGCCGCTGATGTTGCCAGCGTCATAAACTTAACTCATTTTTTACAAAGAAAATAAATTGCGACTATCTTTACCAATGAACTCCTGAACTGTAGATCAGAGGCCGTTATGTTTCTAAATTATTTTGCGCTGGGCGTGCTTATCCTTGTATTCCTCATTATTTTTTATGGGATTATTATTCTCCATGATATTCCCTATCTCATTGCAAAAGCGCGTAATCATCCGCATGCCGATGCAATCCATGTTGCGGGTTGGGTAAGTTTATTTACTTTGCATGTCATCTGGCCATTTTTATGGATATGGGCTACTTTGTACCGCCCAGAGCGGGGTTGGGGCATGCAGGGTCAGGAAGCCTCGTTTACGCAGTTACAGCAGCGTGTAGCGGAGCTTGAGTTGAAATTGTCTGATGTTAAAACGCCCCCGTTGGAGTAGCCATCATGGATTTACTCATTATCCTGACTTATGTTGCCTTTGCCTGGTCTATATTTAAAATCTTTAAAATCCCGGTTAATAAATGGACGGTTCCCACTGCCGCATTAGGGGGTGTTTTTTAATTGGCGCGTTAATTCTGCTGATGAATTACAACCATCCCTATACGTCACTGGCGCAGAAAGCGGTTATTTCTATTCCTATTACACCGCAGGTGACGGGGATAGTTAGCGAAGTAACTGATAAAACTAATACATTAGTTAAGAAAGGTGAGGTGCTTTTTAAATTAGATCCTACCCGCTACCAGGCTCGCGTTAACCGGCTTCAGGCCGATTTGGTCACGGCGATTAATAACACGCAGGTGCTTAAAGGGCAACTCGATGAGGCTATAGCCAATACTTCTCGTGTTATTGCCGAGCGCGATCGCTTATATAAAGATTATCAACGTTATATCAAAGGTAGCCAGGCGAAGGTAAACCCGTTTTCCGAAAGCGATATTGACAACGCCAGGCAAAATTATCTGGCGCAAGATGCGTTGGTAAAAGCCTCTATCGCCGAACAGTCGCAAATAAAAAGCCAGTTAAACAGCGTAATGAACGGCGAACAATCTCAAATTGTCAGCCTCCGAGCCCAACTCAGCGAAGCCAAATATAACCTTGACCAAACCGTGGTACGTGCGCCAAGTAACGGCTATGTGACCCAGGTACTGATCCGCCCTGGGACCTTTGCTGCGGCAATACCTTTGCGCCCGGTAATGGTTTTTATCCCAGAGCAGAAACGGCAGATTATTGCCCAGTTCCGGCAGAACTCGTTGCTGCGGCTTAAATCAGGCGATGAAGCCGAAGTCGTTTTCAATGCCTTACCTGGCGAAGTGTTTAGCGGGAGGCTGACCAACATACTGCCCGTGGTGCCAGGAGGGACCTATCAGGCGCAGGGAACGTTGCAATCACTGAATATTGTTCCCGGTACCGACGGTGTCCTGGCAGTTATTGAACTTGCGCCAAATAATGAAATTGACTCACTGCCAGACGGCATCTTTGCCCAGGCCGCGGTTTACTCCGATCACTTTACCCATGTTTCAGTGATGCGTAAGGTGCTGTTACGCATGACCAGTTGGATGCATTATCTTTACCTGGACCACTGATTTATCTGGCTCAACGGCTGCTGAGCGCCTGGATAACGCCCGGTAGCCACCTCCATTGGCCGCTTTAGCCGTTCATTTATAAATTTGTCCCATTACTCCAGGTATTCCCACCCGTTTAATCCGATCCTCCTTTTTAAAGTATTCATCCATCAGGTCAGACCCTGTTAGCGATGAACAATAGGAGGAGACTGAATAAGTTGGAACAAACGGTGACTTGATACAGATTCAATACCTTAAGTTATGAGGGTAATCAGGGGAAGATATGCTATTTTTTGTTTCATTGCTGCCATAAAGCCAACGGCTGTGCGCGGCATCGGCTCCATATTATTGGCGAATAGGGCAGGAGGAACAAATGAGTCGTCTCACCGCAAAGGATTTCCCTCCAGAATTGCTAGAACTCTACGATTATTACGCACATGGCATCATTTCAAGACGTGAGTTTATCGAGCGTGCCGCCCGATATGCCGTTGGTGGCATGGCCGTAGCGACGCTTGTCGGATCTCTGCTGCCTGATTATGCCCTGGCGCAACAGGTGGAGTTCACCGATCCAGACATCTTTGCGCAATATATTACTTATCCCTCGCCAAACGGTCATGGGGAGGTACGCGGCTATCTGGTATTGCCCGCGAAGGCAACAAAGCCCGTTCCCGGTGTCGTTGTGGTTCATGAAAACCGTGGATTGAACCCATATATTGAAGATGTCGCCCGTCGTGTGGCTAAAGCCGGGTTTGTGGCGTTGGCTCCCGACGGCCTTAGCTCAGTTGGTGGCTACCCAGGTAATGATGATAAGGGGAGGGAGTTGCAACAGCAGGTTGACCCCGAAAAGCTGATGAATGATTTCTTCGCCGCCATCGAATTCCTGATGCAACACCAAACTACCACCGGCAAGGTGGGCATTACCGGTTTTTGTTATGGTGGCGGTGTAGCCAATGCGGCGGCCGTCGCTTATCCGGAGTTAGGCGCCGCCGTGCCATTCTATGGCAGGCAGCCCAAAGCAGAGGACGTGCCGCGCATTAAAGCCCCGCTATTAATCCATTATGCCGAACTGGATACCCGCATTAACGAAGGTTGGCCCGCTTATGAAGCAGCACTCAAAGCCAATAACAAAAACTACCAGGCTTATATCTATCCGGGGGTGAATCACGGTTTTCACAATGATTCGACCCCACGTTACGACGAGGCAGCGGCCAAGCTGGCCTGGGACCGGACCATCGATTGGTTCCAGCGTTATCTCAAATAGGTCAGTATCGACCCCAGCACCACTGGGAAAGGCCTAACTTTGCCTATCAAATAGCAAATACCCGATGCTGAATTATACTGAGATCAGTATATTCAGCACAGGATGAGGCAATGAATTACCCATTACGCAGCGCTGGTTGGCTCCTGATTTATCTGCTTTTTATTCTTGCTCCGTTGTTCGCTCTCATTCTGGGGGCAATGCCGCCAGCCCGAGATTTTTGGACCGAGTTTTCGGTGGCTTTGGGCTATGCCGGGCTGGCCATGATGGGGTTGCAAGTCGGCCTAACCGCTCGTTTCCGCTATGTGACCGAACCCTTGGGCGAAGACGTCATCTACCATTTTCACCGCCAGATATCGCTGATCGCCGTGGGATTGGTCGTCGCCCATCCCATCATCCTGTTTGTCGTGCGCCCGGAACTGCTGGCGCTACTCAATTTTATCGAAGCTCCGTGGCGTGCCCGCTTTGCCGCGCTCTCAACCTATTCACTGATCGCGCTAGTGATCATGGCCCTCTGGCGAGTCCAGTTGAAAATCCGTTATGAAACCTGGCACCTCACCCATATCATCCTGGCAGTGACCGCGCTGGTGGCGGGGATCCTGCATATGGTGGGCTGGAGCTTCTATCTGGGCGACCCTTGGAAACGCGGCTTGTGGATTATGCTGAGCGTTTTCTGGCTTGGCCTGTTGCTGTATGTACGCGTTGTCAAGCCGCTGTTTATGCTCAGAAAACCTTACCGGATTGCGCAAGTTCGCCAGGAGCGTGGGGAGACCACCACGCTGGTGATGGAACCGCAAGGGCATGATGGCTTTCGGTTTTCTCCGGGCCAGTTTGGCTGGCTGACTGTCTGGGGCAGCCCGTTCAGTATCACTGGCCATCCATTCTCATTTTCCTCCAGCGCCGAGGCGCCTGATGGCCGCGTCGAGATGTCTATACGGAACCTGGGTGATTTCACCAGCAGCGTAGCCTCACTGCAGGTTGGGCAGCGGGTGTATCTTGATGGCCCTTATGGCGCGTTCACACTTGGCCAGCACTCTGATATGCGCGTACTGATTGCTGGTGGCGTAGGGATCACCCCGATGATCAGCATGATCCGCACACTTGCCGATCGCGGCGATCGCCAACCCGTGATCCTGATTTATGGCAGCAAAGACTGGGAATCGATTACCTTTCGTGAAGAGCTGGCGGCCCTGGAAAAAGAGTCAACCTGACCGTTGTCCATGTGTTGACTCAGCCACCGGAAAACTGGACTGGCGAACGGGGGTTTATCAATGCAGATCTGTTTAAACGCCATCTGCCACCGGTGTACGCCGATCATGAGTACTTCATCTGTGGGCCGAACGTGATGATGGATGCCATAGAGAAGACACTGGACGAACTGAATGTGCCGATGTCCCAGTATCATTCTGAGCGTTATAACTTTGCATAAGGAGAAACTTTATGCGCCGTCATTTTGCCGATCGCCTGGCGATTGTGACTACAGTCATTGTGATTTTGCTGGCCCTGCTGTTTGCTTACCTGCGCATGGGTTAAGCGTAGCGGCGGGGCCCCCCACGCAGAGGATAGCCACGTTATCACGATGCCATCTTTTTATAGCCCCTATATCACGGGTGCGACCGTCAAGAGCAAATTGGCGAAGCGGCGCACCTCTCCAGAGGCAATAACCAGTAATGTCTGATCTGATTTAACCTGGATATAAAAATCCTCCCGCGAAAGAAATTCAATGGGGCAGCCTGCTGGCAACAATTGCCGGTACTCAGGCTCGATTGTGTTGGTAAAGTCTGGCGGATACGCCATCAGGGTGGCTTTCTCCACGTTGATACAAGCCAGTATCTTCTCCAGAATAATCGGGCTGCAGAGAGTTCCTGGCGCCAGGTTCAAATAAATGATCGTGGCATCTTTTGGCGCGTTGGTGACGAAAGCGTAATTGCTGTCTGCGACTAATATTTGGGTTTTATGCCCACATTTTGCCAACGCGCATAATAATTCAGGATGGATGATGTCTGATTTAATCATATTGATTCTCTTAGCGTGCAGACAGCTGAGGAGGGCTGTCTGCGTCCGATTTACATGCGATAAATACCGCCGTTGACATCAATGGTGGCACCGGAGACAAAACCATCGTATTCCGCCGCAAGGAAGGTGATCACCCGTGCAACATCCTCCGGCGTTCCGGCTCTGCCCAATGGAATGGCGTGGATAGTCTCTTCTGCAGATTCTTTTGTGGTATGACGATGATGAAAACGAGTACCAAGGATAAGCCCAGGAGCCACTGCATTGACCCGGATGCCATGTTCCCCCAGTTCCGCGGCCAGCGAGCGTGTCCAGGTAAGAACCGCACCTTTGGTCGTGGAGTAGACCAGAGAGCCGGAATGGCCACCGGAGCGGCCGGCCAATGAGGCCAGGTTTACGATACTGGCTCCCTCCGGCGCCGCTTTTAACAGCGGCAGTACACTCTGCGTCACATTGAGCATGGTGGTCATATTTACATCGATAACGGTTTGCCAGAACAGGCGGTCGATCTCACCTAACCACTTACGGCCCACAATACCGCCGACGTTATTAATCAGGATATCAATCCCCCCAAGAAATTCAGCTCCTGAGCGGACAAGATGCTCAACTTCTTCTTCCGCAATTAAATCAGCGTAGCCATAAGCCGCTTTTTGCCCCAGGGAATGCGCCAGTTCGACCAGCGCTTTCGGGCCTTCCTCTCCGCTGTGATAATGAATATAAATATCGCAACCTGCCTTGATTAATTGCTCCGCAGCCGCCCGGCCAATGCCCTGTTCGGCCCCGGTGATAAATACTTTTTTACCCGTTAGATTACCCATAATTTATTCCTCTATGGTTATTTTCTGAAAAGTTGTTAAGGCTTGATGACCCCTTCATGCTGTCTGGCGCAATAGAAAATGCATATCAGGCCGGTTACCAGTAAGCATAAAGACAGGAAGATCAGCCCCGGAGTACTGCTGTGAGTCATATCGTTCAGCAACCCCACGACGAACGGGGCGAAAAAGCCACCGATGTTGCCAATACTGCTCACCACCGCCAGCCCGGCTGCCGCCGCCGCCCCCGCCGAAATATTGGCAGGCATGGATAAAAAGGGTGGAACAGCGGTGTAGATCCCGATGGCGGCGATACATAAAAAAGAAAGAGAGACAAACACGTTGTATTTAAAGAAGATCACCGCACCGATCAGACCAAAGGCCGCTACGATCATGCTGATGCCGGCAAAGATGGCGATTTTTTTGGTCTTACTGGCCCAAAGGCTCCACGGATAAACCAGCAGGGCAGCCAGGCCATAAGGAATAAGCGCCAGCAGGCTCACCCTGAATATATTGTCACCGGAAATTGAGGTGATGATGGAAGGCAGCCACATACCAAAACCATAGATCCCGCACACCATGCCAAAGTTGAGCATTGCGTAGAGAAGGTATTTTTTGTTTTTAATACCGTTGAAAAAGTCGACCAGTTTTATTTTAGATCCAGATTTAGAGCGGTCAGTGCTGTTCATCAGCCAGGCTTTTTCTTCAACATCGAGATACCCGACTTCTTTTGGTGAATTTTTGATGATAAACGGCAGCAAGATACCAATGATAATCGGCGGAACGCCTTCAATAATAAATAATAGCTGCCAGGGTTCAAACCCGAACCAGCCGGGTTCAATATTTAGAATAAAACCGGAAATAGGGGAGCCGATGGCATTAGACAGCGGTTGTACAATAATAAACATTCCCAGGATTTTAGTTCGGTATTTTTCCGGAAAGAAAACCGTAAAATAATAAATAACGGAAGGAAAGAAGCCAGCTTCACATACGCCGAGCATAAACCGGCAGATATACAACTCCGTTGGCGTTCTGACAAAACCGAGCAGGGTTGCAAATATCCCCCATGTAATTAATATTCGGGCAAACCAGACTCGTGGGCCAAACTTAATAGTTCCTGCATTACTGGGTATTTCAAACATGAAATACCCGATAAAGAAGATGCCCGATGCAAACCCGAAGGCAGAGGCGGTTAACCCCAGGCTATCTTCCAAAGCCATTGCGGCATAAGCCATATTATTCCGATCAAGGAAAGCTAAAAAGTATAATAAAATCATTAAGGGGACAATATGCAACGTGAGCTTTCTTATTGCGCTGCGTTCAATGTCCTGTGGTGTTCTTTTGTTCATAATAGTCTTTTCCAATAGTGGCATCGGAATAATAAATACCCAAATAACCAGAAAGCCGAGTTTCAAATAAGCGAGTGTTGTTGATAAATAAACCCCATGACAACTTGCTCTAAGAGTGATTAATAGCTCCCGTTGATAGTGGAAATTTAATACTAATTAAATAGTGAGCCTGGCATTAATGCTTACCGCTTTTAACCGACTCCCGGCAGACTAACGTGGGAGGAAATAAAAACTCACCAGCGGGTAACCCAGGATTATTGATACGGCGTATCAGGCGTTCAACCATGACGTGAGCCATTTCTGCCAGCGGAGGCATCACTGAAGTCAGACCGGGTTCGGCGAACCCAGATAAAGAAATATTGTCGATGCCAACGATGGAGATATCTTCCGGAACGCTCACGCCGGCCTTACGCAATCCCACTATCAAACCGATACCCAGCGCGTCGTTAATGGCCACGATGCCGTCCGGGCGGGGCGATAGTGCGCATATTTTGGCTGCCAGGATCATGCCCAACTCGAACATTTCCGTATCGCCATACTCACTGCTGGCTTTGCCTTCGATTATCCGCTCATGCAGCGATAAACGGTGGGTTTTCAGCAGGGTAAGGAAGCCATCAATCTTATGGCTGCGGCTTAAAGTCAGTGCTGTTTCGGTTGCAAAAACAATAGATTGGCAGCCGCGCTCAATGAGGTGCTGAGCGGCCAGGCTCCCCGCTTTTACGTTGTCCATTGATACACTGTCAAATATCCGGGTATCAGAACTTATGCTCTCCGAGAACCGATTATCGTAGCTGACAATCATCATCCCTTGTTCAGCAGCACGAACAAAGTGAGTTTTGCGGATATCACTTGCTGCCACAATGACTCCACGCACGCCATGTGATTGCATATCTTCGATAAACGAACACTCTTCGTCTTCCTGACGATAAGAATTACCGAGTAAAACACGATAACGGTATGCCCTGGCTGCCAGATCGACTTCATGAGCCAGCGCAGAAAAACTTGGGTTAACAATAGACGGCACCAGTAGACCTATAATTTTGGCTTGCCTGTTTTCGGGTATCGTGATCGTTCTGGTTGGCTGATAATTGAGTTCAACCATGGCCTGTTCTATCCTGGATCGCGTCTCTTCGCTCATCTGGCTGATTCGATGATTCAGCACATTTGAGACGCTGCTAATGGAAACTCCAGCCAGCCGAGCAACATCACGAATATTTGCCATCTTCTCTATACCCTTTGTGTTTGCTGGCTATTACCCGCTAGCGTCAAAACGCGCAGGCCAACGCATTTTATCTGTGTCTTGGCCTGCCGGTATTTAGCAATCTATAAGGGAAAAATGCCGCAAGCAAGCACCCGTAAGGGGCAGATACGGCTTTTGTGAAAACAGTCATGAGCAGGGTTGGTTGTTTACTAAACAAAGAGTGATTCAAACAGGAATATGCCAGGGGGCATTAATGAAGCTGAGGTTTATAAACCGGAGTTAACGTGTTTATCGCTTTAAAATATAGGTTTTGAGGAGGCCTGCTAAAAAATTTCACCAGGCCCTAGTTGAAACTACCCATTTACAATGATACCGCCATTGATATGTAGCGTTTGCCCGGTCATATAGGATGAATCATTACATGCCAGATAAACATAGGCTGGTGCAAGTTCACAAGGTTGCCCAGGCCGTTTCATGGGAGTGTTCTGGCCGAACTTGGCGACTTTCTCGGCGCTGAACGTAGAAGGGATCAACGGCGTCCAGATGGGGCCGGGGGCTACAGCGTTAACCCGAATTTGCCGTTCGCTAAGTTTCAGGGCTAAGGAGCGGGTAAATGACGTGATGGCACCCTTGGTGGAAGAATAATCAATCAAGGTCTCATTTCCGTGATAGGCGGTGACCGATGAAGTATTAATGATGGCGCCCTCAGCAGGCAAATATTCTAATGCCGCCAGTGTGAGCGAAACCAGGCTGAAGAAATTGGTTTGGAAGGTTTTTTCCAGTTGCTCTTCGGTAATCATTTCGGGTTCATCAACCGGATGCTGTTCCGCTGCATTATTGACCAGAATGTCCAGGTGCCCAAATTTCTCCACCGTTTTATTAATGATTTCACGGATAAAGTCACTGTCACGTAAATCACCTTTCAGCAACAGTACATCACCGCCATATTTTTTGGCCTGTTGCTGGGTCTCTTTGGCATCATTATCCTCGTCCAGATAAACCACCACGACTTTAGCGCCTTCTTTAACGTACGCAATGACCACAGCCCGGCCAATCCCACTATCTCCTCCAGTGACAATGGCTACCTTGCCCGCGAGTTTGCCCCCAGGCCGATAAAGCGGATCGTCGTATTTAGGTTTGGGCGCCATATCGCTTTCCAATCCAGGTTGTCGATCTTGATGCTGTGCAGGTTGTGGTGTTTGTTCCATGATCCCTCCCTTCAGAATTAGCTTCACGTATGGGGAATGGCCGATTTACTTTTGTGGTTGAGAAGGTATATCGGCATTGGTTACAGAAAATTTTTACTTGAATACGCCTGGGTAATAACCGGCAACCTCATTTATAGCCCCGGATAAAAGGATTTATCCGGGAATTTACAATGATGGGAAACCAGATAATCGACCTAAGCCGGAACGGCTGCGGCTTTCTCGGTGCGACTCCAAATACGGTGACCAGCCAAAGCATTGGTAAACTGCTCCAGCATGGTTTTTTAACTCTGGGCGCCTCGATGATCCCTTCTTCGGCGATGGATCCCTCCTGCCACAGCGTTTTTAAACGACTCGCATCACCGCTGAGCCCAATCACCTTTAAATGTTTGTAGGCTTCCAACAGATAATGCTTGGCTTCGCCGCTGCGCAAGAGGGCATCAGCCACGCCGTCAGGGATGATGACCGCATCAAGCGTTATCGATGGCGAGCCGGAGAAGGTGGCGTCTATCGTTATCGCCGAACCGTCGCTTCCTGTGATATGGGCCTGGGTTTGGGCGAGGAGTTTGGCGTGAATACCACGTTTTTTGAGACCTTCCAGTATCGCCAATAGGTCTGCAGACAAAACATTGTCAGCCAGCAGGACGGCGACGATACGGCCTTTAGCGTTGCCGCTGGGCTGGGCGTACAGGCTCAGGCTGGGATCGCGTTCCAGCCCATTAACCGGTTTGGGTGGAGGCGTATTCAATACCTCAGAGGACAGGGTAATTCCAAGGTTGGAGGCGACCTGTCCTGCCAGAGTGGTATCAATATGAGCTAACTGCTCTACAACGCGCTGGCGGATGTAAGGGCGGGTCACCTTGCCTAGCTCGAATGAGAAAGCATCGACAATATGCGTTTGCTCCACCTGCGTTTGGCTGAGCCAGAACAGCCTGGGTTGTGAGTAATATTCAATGAAAGATTGGCTTCTTTCGCGGACCTTATGGGAGTCAATCCGTTGGGCATAGCTGGAGAAACCACCTCCACTTGCGGCCGATGGCGTTTCTCTGGGCCAGTTATTGTTGAGGGAATTGGGGCTGTAATTAGCCGGGTTGGTATCAATTTCCATACGGTGCATGCCATCACGCTGAAGATTGTGGTAAGGGCAGGTTGGGCGGTTAATCGGGATCTCATGGAAGTTAGGACCGCCTAGCCGGCTGATTTGCGTATCGGTATACGAAAAAAGGCGCCCTTGCAGTAGCGGATCGTTGGAGAAATCGATGCCAGGGACAATATGCCCAGGGTGAAACGCAGCCTGCTCAGTTTCGGCAAAGAAATTGTCGGGATTGCGATTTAACACCATTTTTCCCACAAGCTGCACTGGCACCAACTCTTCCGGGATGAGCTTGGTGGCATCCAGAAGATCAAAGTCGAATTTAAACTCATCTTCTTCGGGTATCAGTTGCAGGCCAAGTTGGTATTCAGGGTAATCACCGGCCTCAATCGACTCCCACAGATCGCGCCGATGGAAATCGGCATCTTTACCCGATAATTTTTGCGCCTCATCCCACAACAGCGAAGCTTTCCCGGCGACCGGTTTCCAATGGAAGCGCACAAAAGTGGCTTTCCCCTGGGCGTTGATTAAGCGGAAGGTATGAATGCCAAAGCCTTCCATAGTCCGATAACTGCGTGGGATCCCACGATCGGACATCGCCCACATGACGTTGTGTAACGTCTCCGGTTGCAAAGATACATAGTCCCAGAAACTGTCGTGAGCACTTGCCCCTTGGGGGATCTCGTTGTGAGGCTCTGGTTTAACCGCATGAACAAAATCAGGAAATTTGAGCGCATCCTGAATAAAAAATACAGGCGTGTTGTTGCCAACCAAATCAAAAATACCTTCATCGGTATAAAACTTGGTCGCCCATCCGCGAATATCACGTACCGTATCGGCTGAGCCACGGGACCCCTGCACGGTAGAGAAACGGACAAAGACAGGCGTTTTCTGGCCCTTATGCTGCAAAAAGTCTGCCTTCGTAACCGAGGCCAGACTTTTATAAAGCTCAAAATAGCCGTGAGCTGCCGAACCACGAGCATGAACGATACGTTCAGGGATACGTTCATGATCGAAATGCGTAATCTTCTCACGCATTATAAAATCTTCGAGTAATGTGGGCCCTCTGGCGCCCAGTTTTAGGGAGTTTTGATCGTCAGAAACCTTGGTTCCCTGATTGGTGGTTAGAGGCTGATTTTCATCATATTTACGGTGATGTTCCAGTTGGCGGATTTTCTCACTCGCGGTACCCCGTTTTTTCAAACTACCCGGCGCAGTGGGTTGTTTACCTGGAGGAGTAGGGTTGCTTTCTGGTATGTGCGAATTATCCGCCGGTGCCGTGTCATTCAGATGCAAACCATTGTTTAATAACTTTGCATTTTCCTTTGGTAGTGAGTCAGTTGCACCTTGATTCTTTGGTTGTTTATTTTTGTTAACCATCAATACCACCTCATATTATTTCACAATGATTATCCAGCAAATAATTGCCAATAGGATAAAGCTTAGACCAGATAATATTCATTGCCAATAATCCGGCCAGGTTGCTGTTTTTTGGTTGGTTTTTCTAAACCAGTCAATGGAATAAAGAAAATTGCCAATGACACAGAAAATATTGATACCTTTCAAGGGCATTTTTCTTGGTTAAATAGGGAAGCAAAATAAAAAATGAAAAGCAGGGAGGAAAAACCGTTTTAAAACAGGTGGCTACGCTACGTACTTAGGAGTGGGATTAGTAAATTGGATATATCCTAATATTTATTATAGCCATAAAGATTTTACATTATCTTGAGTCTTATCTGAAACGGAGAGTCAATGACGCCGAACCACGACACAGTCCGGGATGAGAAAATCCAATACCATCAGAATCATGTTAAATTTACTGGTGCCCGTCGAACATATTTCTTACTATGGAGCCAAGCCTCTTCAGGATTAATATTCTTGAAACATCTACTAAGGACAAACAACCGAATGACGATAAATATGTTCAAACAATTTCCTGACGTTGCGCTGAAGGGGGAAGCAGAGACCTTCGAGACATTATTATCCCAGCCCAATGTGCAAATTGAACGTATCATTTCTACCGGGCAATCAAGCCCACCTGATTTCTGGTATTGCCAACAGCAAAGTGAGTGGGTCGTTGTTTTGCAGGGCTCCGCAGGTTTGCGGTTCAAGAATGAACCTGAGGCTCGAATCTTGAATACCGGTGACTTTGTCAATATTCCTGCACAATGCCAGCATCGTGTGGATTGGACCGATCCTGACGGGCCAACAGTTTGGTTGGCGGTTCATTATGGTTTGGAGAGTGATTTAAAGTAAGACCCAAAACACACGACCAACAGGTTGCGTTTGGCTTTGGGAATCGAAGCGTCAGCCGATAACCAGGTGATGAATGATCGCCTGGAAAAATCCCGGAAGGTGAACTTACCGCAACAGATTTTTTATACTCATGAAATTAGTGGACGATAAAGAATACGGTATCGAATAGCAGCCCAATTTTCTGACAAGTGCCTCTTGAACAACGTCCAACAAACGAGGATGAGAGGGAAGTCAGAAATTGCTAACGCATTGATTTATTGGAGTGAGGCGGATGATTATGGGGTTGTTTACCGTCATATGTGATTCATATTCAATTTAACATAATATACATTATACGCACCAAGGTGGCGGTACGTGAAATCTGAGGTTTTGCGCCCATGATTGTCCTAATGCAACAATGCTTCTAAGCAGTCAGTTCTCAGGAGCTGCTCCTATCCCCGACACGCATCCATTCCCCCAGAACTGCCGCCATACAGTGCTGACACAAATCAAGTTGAAGCTGGTGACCATCAGCAAAAACCGATCCATAACCAGCCTTGCGGTCGGTGGACAAAAATTCATTAAATCCAAGAGCGATGACCACAGCGGCTTGTTTTGTATATCACCTCTCGCAAGAAGGAACTTAAATGAGAGCCTTAACAGAAGTTGAATTGTCATTTATTCACGGTGCTGACGGCAACGATTCTTATAATCCGACCCCTTTTTCTTTTCCGGCAAAAAAGGCAATAACGTCTCTTATAGTCTCTTTTTCAAACCTGGTTAACGTCCAAGAAATAACAACGCAAATAATGAAGAAACTTGCCGACGAAGACGCCAGCAAACAACCCACCAGAAACGGTCGCAAAAACACTGTAGCTTGGTTGCTGCAAGGTAGCTGGTGATATCGCGGCGGTCACGGCAAGAACATACTTGGTCATAAACGCGATCATCATCAGAGGTAAAACCGAAAAGTCAGCTGGCCGCTTGATCGATCGCGGCTTAGTGGTTACTTCGATTTGTGCCGGGTTTACCAACTTGTAACCGATTAACCCCCCGATCATCAGTCCGGCACACCACATCAAAATGGTGACAACGGTCAGTTGATGGCGGATCACAAGATCATAAATATCCCAAAGAAGAAAAATGGCCGGGATGATAGCAAGTTTTTCGAGAGAAACAGTGGCGGGTTTACGGGCGTTAAGCCCTCTAACCAGCAGAAAAACGAAAAGCACATAAGCCCACACGGGAGTTTTGATCATCATGGTATATACAAACTCAATCATTTAAGACACCTTTTATCTCGGTATTTTGCTCACTAATCTAAAATATCTGCTCAAAAGATTCAACAGGCCACTCCTTGATATCAGAAACCTGTCATCACCACTCTTAATAAGACGGAACTGACCGCAATCATTTTGACGATACCAATAACGCACAATTAAACGCCTGCTCAAATGCCTCATTGGCCTGGTTTCGATTAAAATAATCGTTGGGGTAAATAACCTGCCTCTGGAGATCCCCTATTTAAGAGAATAAGCCTAAACCACCTATAAGATAGATTATTGTCAGATTTATAGCGTCATATCATCTTATGAGTATGCCACTTATTTATTGGCAGCACATTGCCTAAGCAATCTCAAGCCACATCAAAATACAGTATCTGCGATAATAAGCCAACTAAGGATCTGTGCCAATCCTTTCCATAACTACAGCGCTGCTGACTCAATGCTAACCTCCCCCTCCACCCAGCCTTGTAGTGGTTTTCTCTACCCGGATGCATTGAGATGAAGCATCCACCTGTCTTACCTGTAAAAAAATTAACAATCAGAATATTATCCTTTACTACTACCTGTTACAGCAAAACATCTTGATAGCCTCCGGTTTATATACAATAAAATACTTTATTAATGCTTAAGCTTGCGGAATATGGTCTCAGATACCATATTTAGTACACTCTGAAGAATGCAAAGAATTAAGCAAAACAATAAAGCTTAGTCAGGAAGCCTAAACGACATTCGGAATGAGTATTTAGTTTAATGAGATACCTCGTGCCTGCGCAATGCTAGCTCGCTATGTGTGTTTCATTTTATTTAGCACAGCAATGTTCAACGTTTTTATAATTATCCTGGGAAGTAACCACTTGCGAAAGCGCCGTAAGCTATGCCTGCCATAGGCAGCCATGCTTGCGTCAGAATTCGCACTAATCGCAATAAATCAACAGGTTAAAAAATGAGTTAAATCATCGTTGTTGTTTTTACAATAGCGTGTGTTTCTGCGCGCTTAAAAAACAAAAAAATCATGAACGTCCACATTATTGGAGGCTTAGGGCTTAATATACCCGCAATTAATCCATAGCAATCTAAAAAATCTATTAATGCATCCTGTTTTAATGGCTATTCCCGGCGGCAGTGAAAGGCTGCCACAATAAAATTCCTATACAGGTAGCACATTATGAGCGATGAACAACTTGCATCCGATGCGGCACTACAACAATTTATTGAACTCTCCACTTTATTAACCGGTTTCGACCGCTTTGAGTTGCTAGGTACTGGCCAGGCAGCCTTTTATTACGAGTGGGTGCAAACTCACGCGGCAGAACACCTCCCGACGTTGCTTTCGACCTACAGCGAACTACCCGCAGAAACCTCACAGCATCAGCCTTTTATTGAGGCCCACCTTATAGGTTCAGAAAAGCTGTCCGCGCTGGTGCGGAGCATCATCAAGCTGTGGTATCTGGGCCAATGGTACTCGCCAGATGACCCGAACCAGACGCAGATCCCCAGCGCCAACAGCTATCAGCAGGGATTGGTATGGGATGCGATACATGCCCATCCCCAGGCGGCCAAGCAACAAGGTTTTGGAGCCTGGTCTGAACCACCTGTTACCGACACCACAGTGGTGAAATTATGAATATGATCACTCCCGAACACGCAGAGATAACCGATTACGACGTGGTGATTGTCGGCGGTGGGATCTCCGGTGCTATTGTGGCAAAAACCCTGACACAGGCAGGCAAACGCTGCCTGATTGTAGAGGCAGGTACCGGACTTGGCATGGATTACCAGGGCTATCTGGACTACCTCAATACCTATTACACCGCCACCATTAAAATCCCTAATGCTCCCTACCCGGTCAACCCAAATGCCCCGGAACCGCTGGAAACAGAAGTCACCAAAACGCCCAGCGATAAAGGTTACTTTGTCCAATGTGGGCCACTGCCTTTCAGTTCAACCTATACCCGCTATCTGGGTGGTACCACCCTGCACTGGCTGGGAACCTCGCTACGTATGCTGCCGGAAGATTTTAGTCTGCGGTCACTTTATAACGTGGGTATTGATTGGCCTATCAATTATCAAGAACTGGAGCCCTGGTATCGGAAAGCAGAGCTGGAGCTCGGGGTTTCTGCCAACGTCCAGGAGCAGTCTTACCTCGGTGTCACCTTCCCGCCTGGCTATGTCTACCCAATGCACGGTCTGCCAGCAAGCTGGAGCGATAAGCAGATAGCCAGCCGGATCGATGGCATGCAGGTTAAAGATGACGGCAAGCTTTATACCCTGCAAGTGCGCGGCACCCCCGCTTCACGTAACAGCGTGCCCAATAACGCTTATGATCAAGGCCGGGGCTATACCCCAAAAGGTGCCGTGGGTAACAACAAAGTTGGTCACCGCTGTATGGGAAACTCCAGTTGCGTACCCATCTGCCCGATCCAGGCCAAATACAACGCGCTGAAAACCCTGGATACGGCCAACCACGACAAGCTGGATATTATTGTACAGAGCGTGGCCTACCAATTAGTGATCGACCCTGGCAACAAGGAGATCACCGGCGTTCAGCTCAAGCATTATCGGCAACCAGATGATCCTTCCCACAGTCTGCATACGGTGAGGGGCAAACGTTATGTTCTCGCCGCCCACGCTGTCGCCAACGCGGTGCTGTTACTGGCTTCCGGTGCCTGTAAAGGTAACGATCTGGTTGGGCGCCATCTGATGGATCACCCGGAACTGCTCACCTGGGGGCTGACAAAAAATACGCCACTCTGGCCGCTACGTGGCCCATTGGCAACGTCCGGTATTGAAGATTTGCGCGGTGGCAGTTTCCGCAAACACCATGCACCGTACCGCTTCGAAATGGGTAACGACGGTTGGCTATGGCCAGATCAGGCTCCTTCGAAAGATGTAATCACCCTGGTGGATGATGAACAGTTGTACGGCAAGGCATTGCGTCAACAGCTCAAAGACCGTGTTTCACGGCAGTTCCGCTTCGGCATCCTGGTAGAACAACTGCCGGAATACGACAACCGCGTCACTATCGATCCTAATTACAAAGATGTGCTGGGCAACTATCGCCCGGTCATTCACTACGATTTGTCACCCTATACCCGTGCCGGTTTTGCCAGCGCTTACGACATGTCGATGAAAATCTTTGAGCAGGCCGATATTCATAACCATTCAAAATATTCGGAAAAAGACGCCGGTGCTTTCACTTGTCCCGACGGCAGAACGCTCACCTTTAACGGTGCCGGGCACTTTGCCGGGACTCATTGCATGGGGCGTTCACCAGACGACTCCGTGGTCAACAAAGACCAGCGCACCTGGGAACATCGCAATCTGTACCTGGTGGGCTGCGGCAACATGGTCAACATGGGCACCTCAAACCCAACGCTGACCATGTCGGCGCTCACCTGTTGGGCTGCGCACAATATCCTGCAGGATCTGAATGGAGCGCACCATGCGACAGATTGATTGGCAAAAAGCTACCGCACAGCGCTATGACGCGGTGATCGTCGGTTCAGGTTTTGCCGGTTGTATCATGGCCAAACAGTTGACCCGCGCAGGCCGCCGGGTGCTGATTGTTGAAGCCGGTACTGGCGATGCCAGTTTTGGCCAGCACCTGGATCACGTGCAAACCTTTATGGAGGCCCTGGCGAAAACGCCAAACTCCCCTTACCCGGACTCCCCCAACGCCCCACAGCCAGAAGTCACCGATGTTGAGCCCATTACACCCGGTAAACCCTCACACAAAGGGTATTTCGTGCAGATGGGCCCTTATCCCTTTGAAAGCAACTACGCCCGTCGGCTTGGCGGCACTTCATTGCACTGGTTCGGCAGTTGCCCGCGAATGTTACCAGAGGATTTTGCCATGGCCACGCTGTTTGATCGTGGGGTGGACTGGCCATTGACGTATGAAGAATTACTGCCGTATTACCAACGGGCGGAACGGGAGATCGGGGTTTCAGCCGATGTGCAGGATCAGCAATATCACGGCATCCACTTTGAGCCGGGCTATCAGTATCCGATGCAGAAAATCCCGCAGAGTTATCTGGATCGCTGGATGATCGCCGGGTTGGCACAGGCGGACTTACCCGGCACTGATGAGACGGCGCAGATCCGCTCCATACCACAGGGCAGAAACAGCGTGCCTAATGGCGGTTATACGCCGCGTGGCGCGGTGGGTAACCCGGCGGTGGGCCACCGCTGTATGGGTAATTCAAGTTGTATCCCGATCTGCCCGATCCAGGCACGTTACAACGCGTTGAAAACCCTGGTGGAAACCGATGCCGATTTGCTGATCCAAGCCGTTGCTTCGCGCCTGCATATTGACCCGGAGACGGGCCATATCAATGCCCTGGACTGCAAAGTGTGGCTGAACGACAGCACCCATGAATATGTACCGATCACGCTGCAAAGCGAGCTGTTTATTCTGGCGGCCAATGCCATCGAAAATGCCGTGTTATTGCTGGCGTCACAAGCCTGCCAGTCCAGCGGGGAGTTGGGCTGCAACCTGATGGATCACCCCGCCATCTTGTCTTGGGGATTGGCACCAGAAGCCATTGGCGCATTCCGGGGCCCAGGCTTGACCTCAACGCTGGTTAACTATCGGGGCGGTGCATTCCGCCGGGATCGCGCCGCCTTTGTGCTGGAGATCGGTAACTGGGGATGGAGCTGGCCGCGTAACGAACCGGTGGACAGTACGCTGGATCTGGTGGATGACGAGCGGCTGTATGGCAAAGCATTACGCCAGAGGCTTGGCCAGGATCTGCCCCGGCAAATCCGTGTCGACATGATGACCGAGCAACTGCCGGATGCTGCCAACCGCGTCACTATCGACGATCGCTGGCGTGATCCGCTGGGCAACTACCGCCCGGTGATCCACTACAACGTGGATGACTACAGCCAGAGTGGCATGGTGTTTGGCCGTGAAGTGGCCAGCAGTCTGTTCAGCCAACTGGGTATCAAAGATTTCACCCATTATCAATCCGACAACCCCGGCTATTTCACTTGGCAAGGCGCAGGCTATATCTGGGCTGGCGTTGGCCATGTGGCAGGAACCCATCGCATGGGAACCAAGCCAGACAACTCGGTAGTCAACCGGCACCAGCAAAGCTGGGATCACCCCAACCTATACGTCATTGGCTGCGGCAGCATGCCAACGCTGGGCACCTCAAACCCCACGCTGACCATGACGGCCCTGACCTTCGCCACTGCCGACCACATACTCGGACGGAAACATTGATATGAACATGACCGCAAAAGCCATGCAAATCCAGCTTGCTGAAACCTCATTTGCCGAACTGGGCTATGTGAAGTTTATCGATGACAAAAGCCTGCAACAGGATCTGAAAGAACTGCGCGACCTGTTGCAGAACGCCATGCGGCTGGAGCACGCCACTATTCCCCCTTATTTGACGATGCTCTATACCCTGAATGACGATGTTGACTGGCGCATTATCGAATCTCTGCGTTCGGTAGTGGTAGAAGAAATGCTGCACTTTACCCTGACGGCCAACCTGCTCAACGCCATCGGGGGAACCCCCGAGGTGGACTCGCCGGACTTTCTGCCAAACTACCCGACACGTCTGCCTTACGATATTGATGATATTGAAATTCATCTGTATGGCTTTTCGAAGAATGGCATCTTCCAGGGAATGGTGATCGAGCATCCAAGTGATGCCCGCCCTAAAGCCATCGTCAACGAAGTCCCCAGTAAAATGACCATCGGTGAATTTTATATTTACGTCGAATCACGGCTGCGGGCAGCAGTGGAGGCTCATGGGGAACAGGCCATTTTCTGTGGCGACCCACTGCGCCAGATCCCACCGGACGCCTTCTACTACGGCGGTGGCGGCAATGTTCTGCAAGTAACCGACCTCAAAAGCGCGCTGGCCGCCATGGATCTGATTACCGATCAAGGGGAAGGCACTGAAAACAACATCTGGGTCGTGGATGAAGATGAGCTGGCCCACTATTTCCGTTTCAGCCAGATATACAATGAGAAGCTGTACAAGGAAGGCGATAACGTCGCCACTGGTCCCACCGGCCCCGAATTCCCTATCCCCTGGAACAAAAGCGTAATAATCGATAGCGATGCCAAGGTCAGTGACTACCCTGCGGGGGAAGTTCGTGACGCTATCATCAGGTTTAACCAGCGTTATTGTGAGCTACTCGGTAACCTGCAGGTGGCGTTTACCGGTTCACCCGATAAATTGATGGCGGCCGTGGTGGCGATGTGCGCCCTGCGCAATGACTTCCGGGCTATCACCGCCAACCCTTTCCCGGGCAATGAACTGTTCCACTGCGCCCCCACTTTTGAATACAGCGTTGCCAACCGCAAAACCCTGGGTAAACAGGCCGTGATGGCCGCCCCGACAGCCAGCGTTGCCAGCGTTGCCAGCGTTGCCAGCGTTGCCAGCGTTGCCAGCAATGAGGCCACGCTGGATCGGTTACAGCAAGCCTACTCAACCGGTAATTTGGAATTGGCGCTCAGTTGTATGACTGACGACGTGATCTGGGATATCTCTGGCCCCAGCGAATGCCCCTATCTGGGCGTGTTTTACGGCCACGAAGGTTTCAGTCGATTTTGGACGCTACTGGGCGATACGGTGAAGTTTGGCAGCGCCGGTATCGAAAAATCGTTCTTCAGCGGCGATCAGGCGATGTCCTACGGCGGCGAACAGGGCACGACCCAATCTGGCCGAGTGCCCTATCGCTACGACTGGGCGATCCGCTACCAATTCAATGAACAGCATCAAATCACTCTGATGCGTCAGTATTTCAACCCACTGAATATCCTTTCGGCGCTGAAAGCCGCGCCGTATCCGGCACCGGCGGCTTGCCCGCACTCGGCCAAACCTCAATCCTCACAACAGTAGGAACCACGCTCATGTCTAATCAGCAGAATGATTTACCCAGCATCCCAACGCCGTTCACCATGCCGTTCTACTATGCCTCATTAACCAACGTCGGCGTGTATTACCTGGTGCCGTTGAGCCGCGTGGAACCTTATTTGAAAGGAACCGGCCTCTGCCCGGCTCTGTTTGGCGATAAAGCGATGGTCAGCTTTAACTTCCAGCTGTATGCCGGGCAATTTGCTTCCGGCCTCGATACCCCGCCGGAACAATGGGGCAGCAGTGGCGCGGCGATCACGCAGGAATTGGAACTCAACATTGTGGCCTATCCTGAGCATCGCAAAGATCAGTTGGCCCCTGTCGGTTATCAGGAATTTATCCAAGATGGGGATCAAACCAAGCTGTACGGCAACCACCGCGTATGGGTGCCTTGTGATGCGCCTATCGCCATCGCCGCGGGTGAACAGCTGTTTGGTGAGCCTAAATTCCAGACCAGCTTCAAGGTCAATCTGGCCTCGCAAAACCCGGTACGAACCCATTCCAGCGTCTACCAGCCGGAATGGGTAGAAACCTGGGGCTTCCGAGTGGACGACCCGCAGGATGCCAATACGGCGATTTTCACCTGCATTGTCAACACGTTGGGCATCAAATCAATACCAGGCAACATCTCGCCGATCACCGAATACGGCGTCCACGATGGCAGACTAATCGGTTGCCGCTGGAACATCCTGCAGGCGATGGATACCTATTTCCTCGGCGCTGGTCACGGCGAAGCGGTGAAACTGGTGCTGGGTACCAGCAACCATCCAATGCGTAAGGATTTGGAGACGTTGATTGGTGGCTGCGCACCTGTGGCCGTGCAAACCCTCAACTCGGCGCCGGCAGCCATTCAAAGCCGGGCTTATTACCCATAGCCGATTGCCCCGCCGCCTGAGGGGCGGCGGGGATGATTTCCTTCGCATCGCACATTTCGGGAGCAAACTATGAGTGAAGTCGACAATATCTACTTTTCAAAATTTGATCAGATCAAGGGGCAATCCTTCGACTATATCGTGATTGGCGGCGGAGCCTATGGCACCAGTTTTGCCCACCGGGTACTGCAACATAATCCGCAGGCGCGTATCCTGGTGCTGGAGAAAGGTGACTATCTGATCCCCGACCATATCCAAAATATTCCCCCGGCCTATATCAAGCTCAACACCAGCGTAGGCATCCGGCCCTGGAAGTATCATGGCTCCGCCGACATGAAGCTTAGCCTCAACTTTATGCCACAGATCCCCTATGTAGGCGGCCGTGCCCTGTTCTGGAATGCCTGGACACCACAGCCAGATAACAGCGAAATGCCGGACTGGCCTGAACAGGCTATCGATCGCCTTGATAGCCAGTGGTATCCCACCGGCGAATTTATGGGGCGGCGTTATTCTCTGGAGATCCCCGGCAACCTCAATCAGTCGCTGAACCGCTTTATGGGTGAACGTCTGTTTTCACAATTGGCCAATATCAGCGGAGCCAAACCGCAGCCAAGCCCGAGCGCGCTCGACTCGGCGATGGCAACTGGCCAAGGTGTCGCGCCAGAGGACTGGGCCAAGTTCTCACCGGTTTCGGTTCTGGTGAATGATGTGCAGGCGTATCCGAATTCGCTGAAGGTGGTTGTCAATGCCGAAGTGGAGAAATTGATCGCGCAACGTGACATTGTCACTGAAATCCTGACCAAAGAGGGTTCCCTGAACGTGGGCAATGCCAAGGTGATACTGGCATGTAATACCCTGGAAGCCGGTTTTATCCTCACCCGCTCTTTCCCGGATGATCAACTGGTGGGTAAAAATCTATGTGGCCATATCCGGTCCTGGTTGGCCGCCCGTATTCCCGCCAGTAGCCTGCCGGTGCTGACCAACCAATTGCAAACCGTAGCCTATTATCTGCCAGGCATTGATAAAACGACCAACCGACTGATGCATACCCATATCAGCGTGGTACATAACCCACAACCGGCAGAAAGCTACGACGTGCTGTATCGCATCCTGCCAGACGCCTCTTCCCCGGAAGCCGTCGCAACCTATCAGGATCCAGACTATGTGGTGTTCATGCTGCATTCCATGGGGGAATTCCTCGGGGAACGCTCGGCAGACTCATGGAATTACGTCACGACCAACGCCCAGGGAGAAGCCGAGGTGTATATCCAGATGAAGGAAACGGATCGTAAATTCTGGGATGCAATGGATAAAACCACCTATGACGTGATGTACGCCATCGCTGGCGATGCCCCGCTTGAATATCAGCACAACAACCGGGACGGCAGTTTTACCTGGGAAAGTTCGCCACCGGACAATATCCGCAATCAGGGGCTGGTTCACGAAGCGGGCACCTTGTGGATGGGTGACGATCCTGTCAGTTCGGTCACCGCCATCAATGGCCAGATGCACCGCTACCCGAACGTTTATGGCCTGGGCAGCATGTTGTTCCCACGGCCCGGTTCGTGGAACCCAACGTTGACCGGCGTAGCCCAGTCTTTCGCACTGGCTGACGAACTCTGTGGCCCACATCAGGATGAAGGCAAATGAAGCGACGCAAACTGAAAATTGATGCCCAAAAAGTGCCTAAATCTTATCGAGCCTATCTGGATCTGCTTGCCAGCAAGGGCGAAGTCGTGGCGATTGCCGATGAGGTGGATTGGTATCTGGAGATGGGAGCCATTCTGCGCCATGCCTGCGAAACGGAAAGCCCGATGCCGCTATTTAGCAAAGTCAAAGGCGCACCTGGTTTTCGTGCGGCGGAAATGGGCCCCACGGTCAGCCGTGAACCGGGCAAACGCTGGCAACGTTTGGCGCTGATGCTCGGGTTACCAGACGATGCCCAGTTACTTGAGATCCAGGATGCCTTTCTGGACGCCATTGGTCAGGAACCGCATCCGCCAGTGATGGTCGACCCGGCGACCGCCCCGTGCAAGCAGAACAAATGGGTGGGCGATCAGATCGATATGACCAAGATCCCGGCGCCTATCCTGCACGACGGAGATGGTGGCCGTTACTTCCAGACTGCCGGAGCCATCATGGTTCGCACGCCGCCAGGTGAACCAGTGCCGGAGGATGCTTATACGGTAGATAAAGACGCCTGGACCAACTGGTCATTCAGCCGGGCGATGATCGCCGGTTCTCGCCCACAAAATAACCCAACGCCAAAACCACCGCACGCCAGTTCAGTTGGCGTGGCGCACGGTAATGGTCCGCACTACTCGAAGAACAATATTGTCGGCCTGTGGCTACCGTTCCAGCATAACGGTATGATCTACAATATGTGGACGGCACAGGGTAAGGACTGCCCTTTCGTGATCGCCCTGGGTGTCCCCCCGGCGGTGACCATGCTGCTTTCTGCCGCTCCGCCAGCCTGGCACGATGAATACAACTATGCTTCTTCATTCCTTGGCCACGGTATCGAGATGGTGAAAGCGGAAACCTGCGATGTGTTGGTGCCTGCCGAATGTGAAATTATCATCGAAGGCTATGTCAGCGCCGACAAGTCTGTGGCAGAAGGCCCGTTTGGCGAGTTCCCTGGCTACCTTTCCAACCAGTCCAGCCTGAAGCCTCTGGCGAAAATTACCTGTATCACCTTCCGTGA
Organism: Serratia sp. L9; assembly: GCF_050632285.1. NCBI lineage: Bacteria > Pseudomonadati > Pseudomonadota > Gammaproteobacteria > Enterobacterales > Yersiniaceae > Serratia > Serratia sp. L9. The sequence continues at coordinate 4,077,383 of NZ_CP192591.1, forward strand.
TGAAGCCATTTTGCCGATCTGTATTCCGGGTATTCCGATCGACTCTACGCTGATGCTCGGTTGCTTCTGTCTATCCGCCACTGCCAGGGTTTATTTTGAAAAATCCGGTCTGCCGGTGATCGACTGTTTCAGCCCGCTGGAAGCCTCTTCCCACTGGTTGGTGATCCGGGTGCGGGATGACTGGCATAAAATCACCGGCATGACGGTAAAAGCCTTTATCGACAAAATTGCCGAGGTGTTTTGGACCAACCATATCGGCAAAACTACCGCCAAACTGATCATCGTGGGCGAAGATATTCCCCCTGATGACAGCAACAAAGTGACCTGGGCATTGGCGACGCGCAATAACCCGGTTCAGGGCGTGTTCCATTATCCGCAGTACGACTCGGACGGTACTGGCTTACAAATTTACCTGGATGTTGCCACCAAATTGCGTGGGCGCGGTGGACTGGTGGCTTACAGCTGCCTGCAGATCCAGCAGCAGGTCAACCAGCCGTTGGAGCAGGTTTTGAGTTTTACCACTAATTATCCGCTACCGCTGCAGGAGAAAATCAAGAGCAAGTGGTCTGAATGGGGGTTTGATAACTAAGATCTGATTTGGTCAGGCCCATGCCAAGCTCGGCATGGGCTTTAATGAAGCGGTTTAATCGTTAAGCTGAGCCAGCCAAACGGTCCGCCCGCAGCATTCGGCGTCTTCTGCCACCCATTTCACGACGCTAAACCCCTGCTGCTGCAATAACTGCTGGTATTCGGCCGGTGCCAGGCTGGCGTGATAAAGCGCTTCACCTTCAAATGTCCCAATCGCTTCCCCATTGCTGGGGCCGCTGGTAAACATCAACGCCGCTCGGCAATTCGCATGTTGGCGGAAGATTTCAAACATTTGACGCTGATCTTCACGGGTGAGATGAAAAAAACTGTCCCAGGCAATTAACCCATCAAACTTGACCGGCAACGCCAGGGTTCGCATATCTGCCAACGCCCAGCGCTGCTGGGGAATCGCTGCAGGCAGCGTTCGATCATCGGTTTTGAGCTATCCACGCCAGTGACTTGAAAACCTCGGCCGACAAAATAGCCAGCGATCGGCATACCATAACCGCAACCAATATCCAGAATATTTCCATTCGCGGGCAGCAAGTTCAGGAACCTGTCCAACCAGGGCTGCTCAAACAGAGCGGTTGACCGTTGCTGCTCAAAAGCCTCGGCGTACCGCTCATAGATGCCAATGATGTTATCTGCCAGCGGGTGAGTCATTAATCCTCCGATCTGCTTGAATCATCAGGAAGACTGCTCTTCTTCATTGATCACGTGGTCTGCCTGCTTCATAAATACCACTTCTTTCGGTTTAGAAAGATCCACGCGCTCTGCACGTAGCAGTTTGAGGATGTTGAACAGGAGATCACTTTTGGTGGAACCCACCATCCTTGGGCTGGCGACATACCCGGTTACGCTCAGGATAATCCCATCCGGGCCAAGTTGACTAAAGCGAACATACGGAGTTGGCGCTTCAAGAATGGCTTCATGCTCCTGGTAGGCACTCAGCAAAACGTTACGTACCTGCTCGGGATCGATATCGATCGGGAACGTCAACGCAATGGTCACCACCCCTTGGGCGTTGCCCATGGTGGCGTTGCGCACGTTTTGTGAGATCAACTGTGAGTTGGGCACAATCATGGTTGAACGATCGCTAAGCTGGATTTCTGTCGCTCGCACGTTAATGCGCCGTACATCCCCTTCAACCCCACTGATACCAATCATATCTCCGACTTTAACCGGGCGCTCAGTCAGCAGGATCAGGCCGGAGATAAAGTTCTTCACGATTTCCTGCAGACCAAAACCGATACCGACCGAAAGCGCACTGACGATCCACGCCAAGTTGTTCCACTGGATCCCCAACGTCGCCAGCGTGATAAGGATCAGCAACACGTAACCGACATTGCTGAAAAGCGTTACCAATGAAGCACGGATACCAATATCGCTGATAGTTTTTGGCAGTAATTCGTGGCTTAACCAGCGCTGCGTCACCCGCAGAACATAGATACCAATCACCAGGCAAATCAGCGCATTCAACAGATTACCCGGCACAATATTCAGGCTTTTCAGCCCTTCGCCGTTAAGAATGGCCACGATCTTCTGCAGTAAAGAACTGGGTGTAGTGGTGCCAAATGAACCGTTGATCAGTGCGACAATCATCAGCAATAGCAACGAACATTTGGAAATTGCGGTGAAGATAATGGTCAGTTGTTCCAGATGGCGGTCTTTGACATTCAGTGATTTCTTCAGCGCCCTGCCGCTGGCCGTGTGTGGTGAGAAGATGGCGGCACAGAAGTCAGTGGCAAACGCCACCATGAAATAGAACGACAGCAGGACCAGCGCAACCCAAATCAGTTGGTAGGTCAGAAAACGGGCGAAAGCCACATAGCCAATCAGCAATGAAAACAGGATCACTATGGCTGCCAGCAGAATAACGATATGCGCTATCCCGGCAATGGATGAACGTTTCTCAAGAAGAACGCCTTGTTGCTCAATATCATGGCGAATACGCCGTGCGCGCAGCGGTATCGCCAGCAAGATCAATGCCATTAACGCGGTAGCAAGCCCATTACCTAATACCGTACTACTGAGGCTGGCACCAATCACGTTATTAACCAATTCCACGACCCCAAAGGCCATGGCTAATCCGGCCAATAATGGTGTCAAGAAGCGCATACCTGTCGCAATCGCATCATCCATCTGCGCCAGACGCCATGATGGGCGGCTCAGGGAAAGATAAGCCCTGCCTAACCCGGCGATCAGCGCGCAGAAAATCCCCAATAGCATAAATCCATCGGTAAAATCTTTGATCTGGGAGCTCAGCTCTTGAGTCCTGGAAAATGCGTAGAGAAGCAGATTCAACGCCAGTGCGGTGGTCAACAACGTAATCAGAACGGTACTCAGCGCCATAAAACTGCGGCGCAAGCGGCCATCAGGTAAATAATGGATGCTAAACCAGGCAAAAACCTGCTCAATCAAATAACGCCCAAGTGACCAGACGGTAACGGCCAGAATCAACAGACCTAAGGTTCCGTAACGCCATTCATCCTGCCAACTGGCATCCCAGGTTTGCTGCAATTGTTGTTTAAAATCATTGAGGCGAGCCAAATCCTCAATCTGCGAATCGGTTTCTGGTGACCAGAATTGCGCACTGAGAATGCTGCCGGTATTCAGCGCCAGTTGAGACTTGAATGCCACGCGGCGCAGATCGGTAATTTGCTGCCCCAAATCTGTCGCGCCGGTTCTGAGCGCGTGAGAACGTTTTACGGCATCATCCAGCTGTTTCTTGGCGTTATTAAGCGCGTTACGCTGTTGCACCACGCTGGCAGTTTCGGTCATTACCCCCGGCTCCGGCTGTGGGCCGAGCACATCCAACTGTGCCTGCAGCTTCTCTTGGGCTGGTTGTAGATCTGTGCTCAGCTTTTCTGTCGCAGCGGCCAGCGCCTGGGTGGCGATAAACAGTTTATTCAACTGGCCATCGGTGTCAGCTTTGGAAACCTGCTGTTTAATGGTATCCAGCTGTTTTTGGTGGTTTTTCAGAGCGGTCGCAATGTCCTGTGGACTGAGCTCCGCTGGGTTGCCCTGCTGGGCTGCATTAGCTAATGGAACCAGCGGCAAACCAAACAGCAAAAAGGTGAACAGGAAAATCTGTAATGACTTCATCATAGCCATAAGTGCTCAGAATAGGGTTGGCGATAGACGCAACAGGCGGAGCAATGAACATTGCTCCGCCTGATTAACAATAGGCACTGAGTATAATAACAACCGGCTCAGTGCAAAAGAGTAATCATTCTGGAAGGTTGGCAGAAATCTTGAATAACGCATAGCACCTGCTCAGAAATGATCTGCAGCAACATTGGGCGTACTGACGCAGCAGCAGATGCGCCCGTATATTCATCCCCATGCGGCTCACAAAGGTTCAACGTGCCCCACCACCCGCGAAATCGCCGGAAATTGTACTCTCAATTGCCGCTCGATACGGTCTACCGCCTGATGCGCTGCCGAGATCGACAGGGAAGGCAGCACCCGACAATGAAAATTCACAATCACGCCCTGCGTCGTTTCGCGGGCTCGGATATCATGTATATCCTGCACCAGCCCCTCCTGTTCAGCAGATACCGTCAGCACCTGTTGGATCTTCGCCAACTCATCGGTGGGGATATCCTGGCTGGTTAACCAATCCGGTGTTTGAGGCTCCAGGTGGGTTTCAATCTCGCTGTTATCCCCTAACGCCTGGCGTAATGCATCTTCCACCGTGCTGGCAATATCATGCGCCTGTTCTACACTGGCATTGGCCGGAACCAGCAGATCCATACCGATCGCCATATGATCTGATAATTGCTGCAGTGAGAGATTTTGCACCACTGCGCCATGATTGGCGGCCAGAATGCGAATACGCGTGGCGATATCCTCATCACTTCTGGCTTGGGGAATGGCAATCACCCTCACCTCTGCGTTGCCAAATTGCTGTACCAACCTGGCGGCAATATTTTGCTTGAGTGCGGTGATCCGCTCGAGCGGTAAGGTGCGGCATACCCCGACACTCACTTCAATAAACAGCGTGGCCCCCGCATTGCGTAGGCGAATATTTTCCACCGCCAAGACTGCGGGGAAATTATGCAGCAACGTAGCGATATCTTCCCGTGTTCCGGCTGGCGCGGTATCAATCAATGAGTCAAACGAGCGTTTTCCCAGTTTTAAAGCAGCAAACAGAATAAAACAGGCCACGACCAATGCGGCCAATGCGTCTGCACGGGCAAAGCCAAACAGAACGAAGACCATCCCCAGCAGCACGACGCCTGAAGACAGCATATCGGAGAAGAAATGCAACGCATCGGCTTCAAGGGCTGCGCTATCGGTGGCCTTGGCCACGCGGTTCAACGCTTTGACGCGCAAGTAATCGATAACAATCGATATCAGCAACACCGCAATCACCACCGGTGCGGCAACAATCTGGTGTGCTTCACCCATCAGGCTGTTGACTGCCTCATAGATAATCCAACCGGCAGCAGCCACCAGAAGCAACACCTCAAACATCGCAGCCAGATTTTCTACTTTGCCATGGCCAAAATGATGATCGTCATCAGCGGGTTTGTCACTGACACGCACTGCCCACCAGGTAATGCTGGTGGCAATAAAATCGGTGAAGGAATGGATCCCTTCAGAAATCAGGCCAATACTGCCGGTAAAGATACCCGCAACAAATTTACCCAACGCTAATAGCCCACTGGCAATCATTGAATTTCTAGCCACGGCTTGCTTTTCATTTTGCATAACACTGCCCATGTTCTAAGTAAAAACTCATTTATTTATTTTGGCAGAAAATTGCCAGACAAAAACGACGAGCAACAGGCTGACGGAAAATGTCAGCATCAAACAGGAAAGGAATTCAGATTTACCGGTTGAATTGAGAAAAATCTCATTAATACCAACAGCAACCATTAAAACGGCATAAAGAAATCCAAGAATAAAAACGGTCATGTTCGTCACACGCGGTTAACACCGCCGGTTGTTTGCGTTTATATCATCCTCCCCGCAGTGGTTTTGGTCATTACGGGGAGGATGAACCTAGGTGGATCTTTTTCGCTCATCAGTCATCCCATCTCGTGCTCATATAGGCAGCAATCAGCCCCAGCGCACTGACAAAACCCAAGAAACCCATAAAAATCATCATATTTCCCATAACTCTATCCTCGTAAACTAATCGATAACGACCTCAGTGGTTAAAAATGTTTTCGAAACGTTGTCCATTGCTTTGACATACCTCCGTAGTTATCGGCCCCTGCATTGGCAGGAGCCGGTCATTGCCTTAAATACCCAGAACAGCCTGGGCAATTTTGAAGTAAATAATCAGGCCGGTGCCATCAATCAGCGTGGCAATAAAGGGGGCGGACACCACCGCCGGATCGATACCCGCCTTTTTCAGCATTAGCGGAATAATAGAGGAAACGATCGCACTCCAGATGGTGATTGCCACCAACGTCAGGCTGACCACTATCGTCACGTCCATACCGACGCCCATTATCCAGGCCCGAACCCAGGCAGCAAAGCCGATGGTGAGGGCTATCAGCAACGAAGTGCTTACCTCCTTACCGATCACCGCACCCAGGTTACGCAGGCTGACCTCTCCCAACGCCATCGCACGCACCAAGGTTGAGGTGATTTGCGTACCGCTATTCCCGCCGGTCCCTATCAGTAATGGGATAAAGAATGCCAGAGCAATAGCCGCTTCCAATTGCTCCTCAAAGGCTTTGATCACGTTACCGGTATAGGCTTCCGCCACAAACAGCAGCAACAACCAGACCACACGTTTGCGCCACAATGCCCAAGGGCTGGTTTCCAGATAAGGCTTATCCAGGGGCAAGCTCGCCCCTGGCGTTGTGCGTCCTCAGTATTTTCGTCCTCAATCAGGCGGGCAATCTCCCTTTCGCCCAATACACCTACCAGCATTTTATTGGCCACCACCGGCACGACGTCCAACCCGCCCTTACCCAATAAATGTGCTACATCGTTCCTGTCATCATCTGGTGAGACATGAAAATAGGTAGGGTTCATCATTGAGCCCAACGTCTTTTCGCCTGTGTGGCACTGCAGCAGTTTCTTTACCGACAACATACCCCGAAGGCGATAACCATCTTCGGTGATAAACAATTGTGTCGGAATTTCATCGGTTTGCAGTTGTGAAAGGAAATAGTCTTTCGCTTCGTCTACCGTCATGGAGGCGGATACGGTAATGAAATCCGGGCTCATGTAGCTGGCAATTGACGATTCGTCGTGTGTTGCCGACGGGGTGATCGCCAGCGCGGGTGAATATGGAAGTGATTTAATCATTGTTAGTCCCTATTTCTGTTTAAACTTCAACAGTGAATCGCATAGGGGCGTTAACCAAAGAGGGAGTGCAGACAGCCTATCTCCGCGTCCAGGTTTTAGCACTATACAACGTATCTGAAAAAAATTCAGAAGTTACTTTGGGCTAAACCTTAATCCGATAAAGCCTGTCTTAACCTTGGGCATCTCTCGATGTCGTCAGATCAGTAACCTGTGTTTGTATAGGAGCCTCGCCAAACGAGATACTGCAAATTTACTACCCGGTGATTATAGGCCTGTCGGAACAGATTTCGCTTGATAACCTGCAACTTGTTTAGGCTATATTTAAGAAATATCTGTATTAAGTTATTTTATTTAAATTGGCTTTTCACCTTAAGCCACTCTAATCAAATAGCGACCTAACCTTACACTCCTGGAAAGAAAATATAATTCCTGCACTGGGATCAATATGCTAGAATGCAGCAATAAAAATAAAGTTGCATTAGATTATTCTTAGTAATTTACGATGAAACATGGACAATAGCCAAGGAAAAGGTAATCCAATGAAAAACCGTGCATTAACCAGCGTTGAAGAATTTATCTTAAAACAATATGGTGGTGACATAACCTACTTCGCGCAATTGTATAAAACCAGCGTGTGTAAAGTTAATGAATGGATCCAGCATGATGCCCATATCATTAACGGGAAAATCTGTATTCCGACCAAACACTCAGCATAATCCCCACAATTAATTATTGTTGTATAATTTTCTGCCGAATATCTATTTGGAGGCAGTTTTTATAGTCGAAATAAAACAACCCTACGCCGCGGTCAGGGCGTAGTTTGAACTCCAGGTTTAACTTTGGCCCCCAACCCCAGCCCCAGTTCGACCGCCAAAAAGCCGGCAGCCAGGCTGATGATCAGGTAACTGATGGCAATCAGGATGCTGGCAGGATCCTTCATCATTTCCACAGCGCTGAACACCATGCTGGAGAAGGTGGATAACCCTCCCATGATGCCGGTTGCAACCATTACATGTACGTATTGATTAATTCTATTTTGTTTGAACATCGATGTGACCAAGCCAAGAAGAAAGGCGGCAACGATATTTGCAATGAAGATATCCACGGGAAAACCATCACTCAGGCGGGGCACTGCCAGCATAAGTATCTCGCGGCACACTGCGCCAAAAGCGCCGCCAACAAAGATCAAAATAATAAAATTCAGCATCCTATTCTCCCCTTATGGGTTGGCTAACCAGGCACCACAGGCAGCAGCCACCAAGCCGACTGCAACCGAGACAATCAGATATCCTGCGGCGACGCGCCGCTGGTGCGAATCAGCCAATTTTGCGGCATCCAACTGCATGCTGCTGAAGGTAGTAAACCCGCCAAGTACCCCGGTCAATACCGCGGCACTGAGCCAATCCCCATAGCGGTCGCGCCAATCAACACTGAATAAAATGCTGAGATAGCCAATAATAAATGCACCACTTATATTGATTAAAAAGGTGCCGAGAGGAAATGGCCCTTTATAGGCCTTGGCCACAGCAAGCCCTGCCCACCAACGCAGCAACGAACCTATTCCGCCCCCCAACCCTACCCACATAATATCAATTGCGTTCATCAGAATACCTTTCAATGCTGACCGGTATTGGTTTGAACTAAACTATAGCAGCGATTTATCGACGTTCTCGGGTAGGAAGTGTCGCAAATGAAATAATGTGAAAGTATATATAACTCTCAGCCATACTCTTGGTATTGAGACCGTCTGAAATCTTAAGCAGGGTATTTACCGAGCCGCCCTGCCAATCACCTATTTTCACTCAAGTCAGTGATATCATATTCGCCACAAATAATGGGCTTACACAAGATTTTGTAACCATCACTATCAAAACACGGCGCGGCAATTATCAGCTCATGAACCTGATCCAGATGGCTCACGGCGCCGAGCCATAGCCAGTGGTGGATAATATGGTATTGGACCATATCAACCCCCTGTTCTCGCAGAGCAATCGCACCACGCCATGGCCAGCATACCACCCGGCTTTGTTCCAAAGCGGCAACCAAACGTTGGTGATGGGCATCCTGGCTTTCTTTGCCACAGCAGGCTCCAGCACAACGTTTCAGTGCCGATCTAAAACACGGGCGCCCGCGGCTCAATGATTCTAACCCCAATAGCCCATAACAGAGTTGATGCTGGTCTGCGAGGGCTTGGAGTGCCTGCAGCGCCGCACGGCGGTTGGCAAAAAGCCCAAATAAGCCCGATTGGCGGGCAAAATCGATCTCTTTAGCGTAAACCACCTCGGGCTTATTATTGCGAATCTGTAATGCGCAAAGCTGCTTGTTGCGGCGCAGACGTTTGTTGAACAGAGGCTGTTGCTGCTTGATCAATTGAGCTTCCAGCAACAAGGCACCCACTTCTCCGGCGGTGCGGGTAAAGGTTATCCGCCGGGCCTGATGCAACAGGGTGGCTTCGTTTGGTGTGCGTAAATGCGAAAGTACCCGGCTGCGGATATTCACACTTTTTCCTATGTAGAGCGGCATAGTTTCGCTTTCACCATGAAACTGGTACACCCCAGGTAACGTGGGCAACCCTTCCAGCCATTGGCGCAGGTGTTCCGGATACTGATAAATCGCTTCTGCTTCGAATTCGAGCCGTGGTGCGGCATAACGTCTGGCCAAGAAGGCACTCCAATAATTGCTGTTTTATAGCGGATTGCCGGGATTTCTCCCGACCTCTTTGGTGACTCCCCGGGTTCCTCAATAGGTACCGGTGTTTCACCTGGAGCCCGTTTCCCGCGGCTTTCTGGCGCCTCATGATCGTTTTCCGTCATCGTCCTTAATGGATAAAACGACCGCACAGCCAGACAGCACGCTGAGCCGCTACAGAAGAAAGCAAGGAATACGAGCTTATCAGGGCATAAGTCACCTGAAAAATCATGACGAATGCCGTGAGAAATGGGTGATTGTGCAGATTAATTATGACCTAAAATGACCTGTCTGTTTTAACCCTGTGATTTAAAATGTTTTATTTTTATATGACCTATCACAGTCATAGGTTAATAAATTCAATACCATCGACTAGGATTGTTCTAATGCCTAACGCATTATTATGCTTTGGGCTAGCTGATAATCCATTGAGGAATATCATTATTTTTAACTGTTAAAGCCGTACGCCACAAGGCTAAGAAAGGTTGATTATGGCACGCACTACCCCCATCGAACGTTACCGCAATATCGGCATCTCGGCGCACATTGATGCCGGCAAGACTACGACGACCGAGCGGATTCTGTTTTACACCGGGGTCAGTCACAAGCTGGGTGAAGTCCACGACGGCGCTGCAACCATGGATTGGATGGCGCAAGAGCAAGAGCGCGGCATCACCATTACCTCTGCAGCGACTACCTGTTTCTGGAACGGAATGGAGCACAATTATCCCCAGCACCGGATCAATATCATCGATACCCCAGGGCACGTGGATTTCACCATTGAGGTGGAGCGTTCCATGCGCGTGCTGGACGGTGCGGTGATGGTGTATGACTCGGTAGGTGGCGTGCAACCACAATCAGAAACCGTGTGGCGTCAGGCCAATAAATACCGGGTGCCGCGTCTGGCCTTTGTTAACAAAATGGACCGTATTGGCGCAGACTTTTTCCGCGTGCGTAATATGATGATCGAACGCCTGAAAGCCAACCCGGTGCCAGTCGTGATCCCGATAGGTGCAGAGGATCATTTTGCTGGCGTGGTGGACCTGATCCGTATGCAGGCCATTTTCTGGGACGAAGCCTCACAGGGCATGAACTTCCGCTTTGAAGCGATCCCGGCAGAAATGCAGGCAAGCGCCAAAGAATGGCGCGACAAGATGATCGAAGCCGCTGCGGAAGCTTCTGAAACGCTGATGGATAAGTATCTCAATCAGGTTGAACTGACCAATGACGAGATCGTCCAAGGATTGCGTACCCGCACCATCGCCGGTGAGATCCAGCCCATGCTGTGTGGTTCGGCGTTTCGTAATAAAGGTATCCAACGCATGCTGGATGCGGTGATCGAACTGATGCCTTCACCGCTGGACGTCCCCCCGATGGAGGGCCATGACGAACAGGATCTGATAGTTACGCGCAAGGCGGACGATAACGAAAAGTTCTCGGCACTGGCCTTCAAACTGATGACCGATCCGTTTGTGGGTCAATTGACCTTTGTCCGCGTCTACTCGGGGATTCTGGCCAAGGGCGACAGCGTCTATAACCCGATCAAGGGTAAAAAAGAGCGCATTGGGCGTATCGTGCAGATGCATGCCAACGACCGCAAAGAGGTAGATGAGCTGCATGCTGGGGATATCGCCGCCTGCGTGGGCCTGAAAGATGTCACCACAGGCGATACGCTTTGCGATCCCAATGCCATTATTACCCTGGAGCGTATGGTGTTCCCGGAACCGGTTATCGCACAGGCCATCGAGCCGAAAACCAAGGCTGATCAGGAGAAGATGGGGATTGCCTTGCAGCGCCTGACGTCGGAAGATCCTTCGCTGCGCGTGCGCACCGACGAAGACTCCGGCCAGACCATTATTTACGGCATGGGCGAATTGCACCTGGAGATTATTGTCGACCGTATGCGGCGCGAATTTGGCGTCGAAACCAATACCGGTAAGCCACAGGTTTCTTACCGTGAAACTATTCGTCAGAAAGTGGCCGACGTTGAAGGAAAATTTGTACGGCAGTCCGGTGGTAAAGGTCAGTACGGCCATGTGGTGCTGACGGTGGAACCCAATGAGGCCGGTAAGGGCTTTGAGTTCTTCGATGAGATCAAAGGGGGTGTGATCCCCGGTGAATATATTCCAGCGGTGAAAAAAGGCGTGTTGGAAGCGCTGAATAATGGCGTGCTTGCGGGTTATCAGATGGTGGATGTCAAAGTACATCTGACGTATGGCTCTTACCACGATGTCGACTCCTCGGAGCAGGCCTTCCGGATGGCGGCCATTTTTGGCTTTAAAGAAGCCTGCCGCCAGGCCAGCCCGGTGATCCTGGAGCCAATCATGGCGGTAGAAGTTGAAACGCCGGAAGACTACGCGGGCAACGTGATGGGCGATCTTTCGTCACGACGCGGTATGGTTCAGGGAATGGAGGATATTCCGGGCGGCGGCGGTAAAGTGATCCATGCCAAGGTTCCGCTGTCTGAGATGTTCGGCTATTCCACGACCCTGCGTTCGATGTCGCAAGGTCGCGCAACTTACACCATGGAATTCAGCCACTATGCAGAAGCGCCACGCAATGTGGCCGAAGAGATTATTCAACGCAGTAAACGTTAACGGATAGCGGCTACGGGGAAACCCGTAGCCGTTTTAGTGCGACTCATCCAACGCCAAGATCACCGGCTTGGGTTTGATACGCATAGCGTAAATCACCCCGGCCATCAAACAGCCAATACCGCCAAACGTCAATAACGGCGGCCAAGCTTGACGCAGCATAAAGGTATAAGCCAACCCGGCCAGGATCTCGAACACAATCAGCGGCCCAACCAGCACCGTTGGCAAACGTTGGCTCGCCTCATTCCAGCACATCGCCCCCAACCAGGAACACAGTACACCGATGGTAATCATCAGTGGGATGAATACCTCCGGTCTGGGACCAAAAGGCAGAGTGAACTGCGGCTGGGTCAGCGCCAGTTGCCCGCAAGCCAACAGATACCCCACCAACGCCAGCGGCAAGGTGACAACTCCCTGTGCCGTTGCCCAGGTAGCGGGCCGCTTGCCTGGGTTTTCACGCAGCCAGCGGGCATTACGCAGTGGGAACCAGGTCCAGCAAGCCACCGCCATTAATGCCAGCGCTAACCCGCTGGAATAACGCCAGACGTCGATCGGCCCGCTATTTCCGCGCAGTTCCGCCACATTCACCAATACCAGACCGAAAGTTATCAATAGCAAAGCCGGAGCCAGTTTGCGCCAGGAAAGTCTGCCGTCGTGATGGCCATAAAACAGATTGGCGGTTACCGAAATCACCACCGGCAACGTACCAATGATCATGGTTGATACCGGTGCGCCAGTACGCTGAATAGCACTGGCCAGGCACAGGTAATACAGCAGGTTGCCGATTGCGGTAAGTTTCAGTGCCTCCAACCAGTCTTTGGCCAGTAACTGGCGCAATCGCCGACGATCCAGCCAAGCCAGCGGCATAGCGATCAGCCCAAAAGCCAGATAACGCCCGGTGGATTGCAGCGCTGCCGGATAATCAGGCACCAACAGTGGGCCAACAAAAATCAAGCCCCACATCAACCCGGCAGCCAAGGCGAATAACATCCCGACAAACATAATGACTCCATCATGAACAAGTGACATCAGGATAGGCGGCAATTTGAAAGTTTTATACCATTTTCACGCTAGTGAGCGGGGGTTCTACATTCGCACTAAAATCGACAACAGGGAATCATCCATTCAGCGCCACGCGCCCTGACAAACAACCCCAGCATTTAGCGCGGGCTGTTAACTCGCTGAGCGCCCCTCTCTTCTTCCCGTTCACTCCCCGGCGCAGCAAAGAAATCCAGATTGAAATAGGTGTCCGCCGTCAATAATTCGATGCGGTGCCAATATTCCGGCGGACTGACGCCAAACTGGCCGGCTGAGATAGTCACCTCCCACTCAGGCATAGCTTCATGTTCGGCGTTAAACCCCATGTATTTCACCGCACCGCGCATCACCGAAAGCCGCCCATAGACCCCTTTCTTGGTATTGTGATGCGTTAACAGCGCCTTGGGAACCGTGTTCTGATCCCAGAATGGCGTGGAGCGGGTATGTTTATAATCGGCTGGAATACGGTATCTCATGATTAACTCTCCCGGAATGCTGGGTAACGCCGCATTTCTGCGGCCTCGGTTAACGATTTAACGCTTTCAGCAAGCTGAATGCCTGTTTCATATGCGCTTCACTGACGATAAACGCGCGCAGTTGCTGTTGCCGATCGAAACCTTTGGCAACCATGCCCTGCGGCTCGGTGGTTATCGTCCATTGCAAATCGGTACGTTGGGTTTCACCCGCCAGATGCATCGGCAGATCGGGGGTTTTTACCTTGACCAGCATCGCAGGCAACTTCAGCTCTTCGTCTGCACCGAGCAAGTTTTTCGCCAGGGTCATGGCACTGAACTGGATAGGCTGCAGGAATGGCAGCAGCTTGCCATCAATTTCAGCGCAGTCGCCCAGTGCGTAAACATCCGCAACGGAGGTCTGTAAACGTTCGTCAACCTGGATACCCCGATTCACCTGCAAATTCGCCTGCTGCGCCAGCGCAACGTTCGGTCGCAGACCGATAGACGAAATCACCGCATCCACCTGCTGACGGCGATCATTGCTCAGTGTCACCAACAGGCCGTCATCCTGCGGCGTCAACGCAGCCAACTGTTGATTGAATACCAGCTCAACGCCCATTTGCAGCAACCGATGCTGTAAGCGACTACTGGCCTCAGCCGGCATCAACGCCGACAGCAGGCTGCATGATTTGTCCACCACCGTGACCTGTTTACCGGCGCGGCACATATCCATCGCCAGCTCACAGCCAATCAGGCCTCCGCCAAGAATCAGCACCCGCTGCGCTCGCAGCAGTGTGGTTTCACATTCGCGGTATTCTTGTTGACTGTTGAGCGTCAACATATGTTGGCGGCCTGGCACTGGCGGCACGATGGCCGTTGCGCCTACCGCCAGCACCAGCTTGTCGTATTGCCAACGTTGCTGCGCGCTGTGCAGCGTTTTATTCTGCGTGTCGATGGCGATAATGTGCGTATTCGGGTGCAGCGCCAGTTGGTACTGTTCGGCAAAGCTGCCCGAGGCTTGCCGCGTCAGCGATGCGGCAGAGTGGTTCTGGCTAATCACATGGCTCAGTTCCGGTTTGTTGTACTCATCGCAACTGTCTGCGGCAATCAGCCGAATCGGCACCTCGCCATGCTGTTTGCGCAAATTTTTCACTAACTGGCGCGCGGCAAAGCCCGAGCCGATGATAACAATGCCGTGTTTCATTTAGCCTCCGTCGCCATGGGGTCGAACACGTCTTTGCCCATCGAACATTCCGGACACAGGAAGTCTTCCGGGACGTCTTGCCAGGCGGTAGCGGGTGCGACATCCTGCATCGGCTCACCCTCTTGCGGATCGTAAATCCACAGGCAAACGCTGCACTGCATGCGTGGGCCCAGGCTGTCGTCTGCCTGACCCGCTCCGCAGGCGATCGGCTGAGTCTGCGGTTTGCCTGCTGGCTGTGCGGCGATTACCGGCAGCGGTTGCACCACAGTTTCGCCCGTCAGCTGGCGGTTGACCGGGCTGGTCAACGCCCATTGGCGGGCGATCTCACGACCATGTTGACGGCATATTTCCACCGTATCCAGATCGGGGCGCCATTTAGCCTTTAGCGCCAGCGTGGTTTCAAAACCACAATCCATCAAACGCGTTTGAATACGATCAACCGCCCCACCGTTCCAGCCATAGCTGCCGAACGCCGACGCTTTCTTGTTGCGAAAACGCAAGCCGGTCATTTCCTCCAACAGGCCGGCAACCTTTGGCATCATGACGTTATTCATGGTCGATGAGCCCACCAGGACGCCTTTTGAGCGGAACACATGGGTAAGTATTTCGTTTTTATCATGGCGTGCCACATTAAAGATTTTCACCGCCACGCGAGGATCGGTTTCGTTGATGCCCTGTGCAATGGCGTCTGCCATCATGCGGGTATTGTTGGACATCGTGTCATAGAAAATGGTGATGCGATCTTCCTGATAGTCCGCCGCCCACTCCAGATAACGCTGTACAATTTGGGTTGGATTATCGCGCCACACCACGCCGTGCGAAGTTGCAATCATGTCCACGGGCAGATTGAACCCAAGGATTTCATTGATTTTTGGCGCCACCAACCGGCTGAACGGTGTCAGAATATTGGCGTAATAGCGTTGGCACTGTTCAAATAGCTCATTCTGATCGACCTCATCGTTAAACAGATGCTCATCGCAATAATGTTGACCAAACGCGTCGTTGCTGAATAACACCGCATCGCCTGTCATGTAGGTCATCATGCTGTCAGGCCAGTGCAACATCGGTGTTTCGACAAAAATCAGTTGCTTGCCGTTACCGATATCCAGACTGTCTCCGGTGTGTACCACATGGAAATTCCATTCGGGGTGGTGGTGGTGACCGTTGATGGAGTCAATGCCGTTTTCGGTACAGTAAATTGGCGTATGCGGGATGCGCGCCATCAACTCAGTCAAGGCACCCGCGTGGTCTTCTTCCGCGTGATTGATAATGATGTAGTCCAGCGTGGCAAGATCGATTTCTGCCGCCAGATTCTGCACGAACTCACGGCTGAATTTATGATCCACCGTATCAATCAACACCGTTTTTTCTTCGCGAATCAAATAGCTGTTATAGCTGCTGCCCTTCAGCGTTTTGTATTCTGTGCCATGAAAATCGCGTACTTCCCAATCACGTTGCCCGACCCATTGGATGTTGTTTTTTACCTGGATTGCCATGCTAATGCCCTTACTGTTAAACATCACGTTTCAAAAGTTGCTCATGGCGTCTATATAGCAAAGGGCGTGCCATTTTTATTTTGTTGTTTTTAAACATATTTTAAAAATTTGATGTCAAAATGACATCAGCGTAATATTGTCTTTATGACAATCAACTGTCGGAATGACAATTATGCCACTCTCCATCCACTCCCTGGCGGCCATCGCTATCGATCTGCAAAGTGGGCTTAGCCAGCGCGATCGTTTCCAACGTTTAATCAATAGTCTGCGCCACTTGCTGCGCTGTGACGCCTCTGCTTTGCTGCGTTTTGAAGGGCAGCAGTTTCGCCCGTTAGCCATTGATGGATTGACGCAAGACGTACTGGGCCGCCGCTTCGCGCTAGACGCCCATCCTCGCCTGGAAGCGATTGCCCGGGCCGGCAACGTGGTGCGTTTTCCCGCAGATAGCGACCTGCCCGATCCTTATGACGGTCTGATCCCCGGCCACGACCACTTGAAAGTTCACGCCTGCATCGGCCTGCCGCTGTTTGCCGAACAGGATTTGATCGGCGCATTGACCTTCGACAGTCTGAATCCTCTGCAATTTGATCGCTTCAGCGATGAAGAGCTGCGACTGATCGGCGCATTGGCGGCTGGCGCGCTGAATAACGCATTGCTGGTTGAAATGTTGGAGAAGCAGTCACTGACACCGCTGGCACCACCTGGAGTCAATGCTGCCAGAGAGCCAGAAGAGATGATTGGGCTCTCACCGTTAATGCAGCAGCTAAAGCAGGAAATTGACATTGTCGCCGGCTCCGACCTCAACGTGCTCATTACCGGTGAAACAGGAGTGGGCAAGGAGTTGGTCGCACGCGCCATTCACCAGGGTTCGTCACGTGCCTCAAATCCGCTGGTGTATCTCAACTGCGCCGCACTGCCGGAAAACGTCGCAGAAAGCGAACTGTTTGGTCACGTTAAAGGGGCATTTACCGGCGCTATCCAGCACCGCATTGGCAAATTTGAATTGGCTGATAATGGCACGCTGTTCCTGGATGAAGTCGGAGAGCTTTCGTTGTCATTACAGGCGAAACTGCTGCGCGTGATTCAATATGGCGATCTTCAACGCGTCGGGGATGATTCGATTAAACGGGTGAACGTCCGTATTCTTGCCGCTACCAATCGCGATCTGAAACAGGCTGTGGTTGATGGCCTATTTCGTGTGGACTTATATCACCGACTGAGCGTGTTCCCCATAGCCGTCCCCCCTACGCGAGCGTATTGGCGATATTGCACTGCTTGCCGGTTTCTTTTGCGAACGTTGCCGGGTTAAGTTTGCCCTGTCACAGCTAACCCTTAGTGGCGCAGCATTATCGACGCTGGAACACTATGCGTGGCCAGGAAATATTCGCGAGCTGGAACATACCCTTTATCGAGCGGCTATTTTGGCCCGCGCCACACAAAATACCGCCGAGCTGGAACTGTTGCCGGTTCATTTTAATTTACCTGCTCAGACCATCGCCGAAGTGGCCGACGATGCCCTGTCTGAGCCGTTACTTCAAGCCGATCTCGCTACCATGACGCAGCATTTCCAACGCCGCATGATCCAGAAAACCCTGGCCGAGTGTGAAATGAATTGGGCTGCCGCTGCACGTCAACTGAACCTCGACAGCGGTAACTTGCATCGGCTTGCTAAACGTCTTGGCTTAAAATAAGGCTAAAGGATCTCTCTGGAATTCGGATCCATTGTCTGGCGCTTTGCGGCGTTTTTGCATCGGTTATCCCTTCAGGCACGCGGTGGCGTCAGCCGGATCCGTTGAGAAAAAACGGTAATAATCATTCTTTTGGTGTCGGATAACCCCGAGCGACATTGCCTTATCCCCATTTTTTATGTGACAAAGCTAAAAAATATTCAACAAAATGGTTGAATATTGCCCATGTCGTTCTATCTTTAACCAGATGGTTAAATTATGTTCCTCACGACTGGACGCTATCTTTCACGCACTGGCCGATCCTACAAGACGAGCCATTTTGCGTACCTTAGCCGAAGGCGAACACAGTATTGGTGAGCTGGCGGCGCCTTTCGAGATGTCGTTTGCCGGTGCGTCCAAACATATCAAAGCACTGGAGCAAGCCGGGCTGGTGCAACGCACCGTGCAGGGAAGAAACCATATCTGCCGGCTCGCTCCCGAGCCGATGGCGCAGGCCATGCAATGGCTGCAAACCTATGAACATTTCTGGAATGAGCGGCTGGACGTGCTGGAGCAAGCGCTGCGGCAAGCTGACTCGCATCCTCCTACGGAGTGAACCATGAACGATTACGGTATGATCATTGAAACGGGTACGCTGCGCATCCAGCGCTTATTGCCTGGCCCACTCGAGCGGGTCTGGGCATATCTGACGGAATCAGACAAACGCGCCAGTTGGCTGGCCGCAGGCGAGATGCCAATGCAGGTAGGAGCCAAGATCGAATTGCTATTTTGCAATGCCGAGCTGGCCGGTGAAGATGAAACACCGCCAGCGAAATACAAGTCCTGTGCGGGTGAGATAACCAACATCGGTCATATCACCTGTCTGCTTCCGCCACACGTACTCAGCTTTACCTGGGCAGAGAAAGGCGAAGAACGACCTTCTGAAGTCACTTTTGAGCTGACCGAACAAGGGAGCAATGTGCTGCTGACTGTCACCCATCGGCGTTTGGCCAACCGCGACACCATGCTCAGCGTCGCCAGCGGCTGGCACGCACATCTGGATCTGCTGGTCGATCACCTGCAAGAGCGCGCCCCGCGCCCATTCTGGGCGGCAATCAGCCGCCTGGAAGACGAATACCGGGCAAAGTTGTAAATCAGGCGGGATGAGAAAGCGGTTTCTCGTCCCTGCCCGGTTTAAAGCGCCAGCAGCTTTTCCAGGGCAGCTATCCGCTGCCCTTGTCTGCTGAAGTCGGCCCGATACCAGAGCGAATCCATTGCGCTACGCACCTCTTCCACCACCCAGGTTTGGTTCTTCACTGAAGCCAGGGTTTTCCCGGTATCCACGCACTTAACCCACAGCCAAATGCCAACCAACAAGCCACCTCCCAGGACGACCCAAATATCGCTAAACGGCCATAGCTGCAACAACAGCATCAGCAATGCACCTGCCTGTATCACAAATTTAAGGAAAAATGCCCGCCAGAAGAAGGTTTGCAATTGATCGCCAATGGCAAAACATGGGTTAGTTAACGAGTTGCGGGTTTCCTGCACCGGAATACCCTGCACATACACCGTCCAATGGGTAAGTTGCTTCGGGATCACCACGAGGCTTTTTTCGGCTAATTGATGCAAACGCATGGAGACAACCACCGGCATGACTAATCCGGCCAGCAAGCCATAGAATATGGGGGCCGTTATACCAAAAAACGCTAATCCCACCGCCAGCAGTACCAACAAAACCACCTTTCCTGAATAAAACCAAAAAGGCGCCATCTGATAATTCATAAACTCCCTCTTAGATAACTGGCTGATTTTGTTATATCGTCTCCATTCTAATGTCTTCCCAGAAAATAATAATTAAAAACTTCGTGATCCCGTCTGACGTATAATGCGTTTTTCAGCCCCGATGCCCTTGGAAAACGGAGTGACTATGCGTCAACGTATTATTGTTTGCCCGCTGATTGAAAATGACAACGCCTACCTGCTTTGCAAAATGGCTGCCCACAAAGGGGTATTCCCTGGTCAGTGGGCCCTTTCAGGCGGGGGAACAGAGCCGGGGGAAACCATCGAAGAAGCCTTGCGCCGCGAAGTCAATGAGGAGTTGGGCGGCGCCTTGGTGCTGGATCGCATTCAACCCTGGACGTTTCGCGACGATGTGCGGATGAAAACCTATGAAGATGGCAGCCAGGAACAAATCTATATGATTTACCTGATTTTTGACTGCCACGCCGCCAACCGCGCCGTTACGATTAACGATGAATTTGAAGATTATGCTTGGGTGAAGCAAGAAGATTTGGCCAGTTATGACCTGAACGAAGCCACCAGATTAACGCTGCAACAGCGGGGATTACTGGCTTGATATCGGTTACACCACTGGGCAGCCACGACCATCAGCCCAGTGGTGTAAACATCAACGTGATTAGAGGACGCGTTTAAACCAGTCGATTTGACGTGTAATGATGCTGTCAAAATGAGGGCCGCTATACATATCGTAATGCCTGGCCCCCTCTTCCACATGCAATGTTTTCTGCTGAGATCCTACCGACTCGTACAATGCCACACCCTGTTGCGGCGGATTGACGGAATCCGCCCCGGCCACCGTCACTAATACCGGACATGTCACCTTGGCCGCGTTATCCTTCGGTTTGTAAAGCAGCGTTTCACGCACGGTCAGGAATGGGATCTTGATGTCCATCGCCGGATATCTGGCCTTGTTATTCTCAAAAAAGGCCTTCGATTCCGGATCATTCAGCACCCGGGTAATAGCAACCAACATTTCTTTGCCGGTGGCCTGCTTTTTATCCGCCATTTTATTCAGTGTGGCGATAAAATCCTGCTTCTCTTCGGCTGACATTTTGCCGGTGACGATCTCTTCACCATCGGCAAACGCCAATTGACTGGCCACAGCTTTAACATCCGGATTGCCTGCCGCAGCGCCCAAGACATGGCAACCCCCAAACGAAGTCCCCCACAATCCAATGCGCTGGCTATCTGCATGCGGTTGCGTTTTCGCCCAAGCGACCACAGTGTGAATATCGTCGATCTGCATCGCCGGGACTAAACGCCCACGTTCCCCACCACTGGCGCCGAAGCCACGATAGTCGAAAGTTATCGCCAAATAGCCAGCGTTTGCGAAAGCCTCGGCAAATGCCGGCAGTAAAATATCCTGAATACCGCAAAAACCATGGCAGAGAATTATCACCGGCAGTTCGCCACTCTGTTCAGTTTTGCGCAAGGTAACGGCTATCTCGCCGGGCAGCTGATGTGTGGTCATGTGCATATAAACTCCTTGTTTTTCCATGTAATCAGGCAGGAGCTTACCATTAAATGCTGCCGTTCAGGGAGTTAATAAAGCCACATTAACAGTAATATAGTTAAACTGTTCCGCGCAGATATTGTCTTCATGGCCCCCGCTGACCGGTGGTTTTACCCTCTAGTGACTCCATTTTTCGTCCTATGGCGTCGCAACCTCACGGAGGCTTGGGTAAGGGAGTCTTCCCCTTACCCTGGCCGCTTTTTTAGTGCCTTATTGATCTTTCAGCCCACGATTGAGCAGCATGGGCTCAATACTCGGCTCCTGCCCACGCCAGTCAACGTACTGTTTTTCGAGATCCTGGCTGTTGCCACGGGACAGTACCTTATCGCGGAAGCGCTGGCCGTTCTCTGCGGTCAACCCACCGTGCTCGCTGAACCCTTGGAAAGCGTCATCCGCCAGCATTTGTGTCCACAGATAGGCGTAATAACCGGCGGCATAGCCGTTGCCCCAAATATGTTGGAAATAGCTTGAACGATAGCGTGGCGGCACATAGCTGAGGTCTATCTTGTCCTGCTGCAGTGACGCGGTTTCGAATGTGTCGACGTCCTGCTGGGGTTGATCGGCGGCCAGCATGTGCCAATGCATATCCAGCAACGCTGCGGATAACAGCTCGGTCATGGCGTAGCCTTTGTTGAATTTGTCGGCCTTGTTGATTTTATCCACCAACGCCTTCGGCATGGCGTCACCCGTCTGGTAATGCTTGGCAAAGTGGGCAAACACCTGCGGATCGCTGGCCCAGTGCTCATTAAACTGTGACGGGAATTCGACAAAATCGCGTGCGGTATTGGTGCCTGAAAGGCTTGCATATTCCTGCTCGGCGAACATTCCATGCAATGCGTGGCCAAACTCGTGGAACAGGGTGATCACATCGTCATAAGACAATAACGCCGGTTGGCCCGCTGCGGGTTTGGTAAAGTTGGCGACGTTATAGATCACCGGCTTGGTGCCGTTTAGCTTGGATTGCTCAACGAAGTTGCTCATCCAGGCACCACCGCCCTTGTTATCACGCTTAAAGAAATCTGTGTAGAACAGCGCCAAAGATTGGCCGTCTTTATCAAATACTTCATACACCCGCACGTCTGGCTGGTAGATCGGGAGATCCTTGCGCTCTTTAAAACTGATGCCATACAACAGATTAGCGGCGTAGAACACACCGTTATGCAGCACGTTATTCAGCTCAAAGTAAGGTTTGATCTGGGATTCATCCAGATCGTACTTGGCTTTACGCACCTGTTCGGCGTAGAACAGCCAGTCCCAGGCGGCCAACTTGAAACTGCCGTTTTGCTGGTCAATAACCGCCTGTATATCTTTGGCTTCGCGTTCAGCCCGGGCCGTGGCGGCTGGCACGATATTGCGCATAAACGCCAGCGCAGCATCCGGGGTTTTAGCCATCTGATTCTGCAACTTCCAGGCAGCATAATTGGGGAAACCCAACAGCTTTGCCTGCTCCGCACGTACTTTCGCCAATCGAGCCAGGGTTTGACGGGTATCGTTGGCATCACCTTTCTCTGCACGGTTGATGGAAGCCTCAAACAACGCCTGGCGCGTGTTGCGATCTTTCAGGTTTTGCAGATCGGGTTGCTGGGTGGTGTTCTGCAACACCAATAACCACTGTTTATCCAGCTTTCGCTCACTGGCAGCCTGAGCCGCCGCCGCCAATTCCCCTGCCGAAAGCCCTGCCAACTGGGGTTGCTCACGGATTGCCAGGGCACCGTTTTTGCTGGCCGCCAACAGTTTATTGGTGAACTGGGTACTCAGCGACGCAGCTTCCTGATTCAGCGCTTTTAACTGGGTTTTATCCTTCTCAGAAAGATTGGCCCCTGCCAGGACAGAGTTCTGGTAGATCACTTCCACCAATCGGCGGGATTCGGCATCCAGGTTCAAGGCATCACGCTGGTCATAAATGGCCTTGATGCGCGCAAACAGTTTGCTGTTAAGCATAATGGCATCATTTAACGCCGCCAGCTTGGGGAAGTCTCTTCATCCAGCTTTTGCAAGGCATCGCTGGTATTGGCTGAGGTCATGGCACCAAACACATTCATGGTACGCGTCAGCAGTGACCCGGCCTTTTCTAACGCCACAAACGTATTTTCAAAGGTTGGCTCTGTGGGATTATTGGCGATCTTCTCCACTTCCATCAGTTTCTGTTGAATGCCTGCGGCAATGGCCGGCGCATAATCGCTCTCTTTGATTACATCGAACGGCGGAGCCTGGAAAGGCAACCTGCTGGCATAAAAGAAAGGGTTTTCACCCTTCGGATTATTATGTTGATTGGCTTCTCCGGTCACATTCGCCTCCTTGATCTGGCCACTCGGCACGGCGGTGTTATCTGACTGCAACGTGCTCTCTTCTGCCAGCGCTGGCGTGCTCAATGCGACGCCGATCGCCAGTACCAGTGTAGATAAACGCATCAAATCCAAACTCCTCCATGTCCTATTGAATAGCCTAGCTTAGGCACAGTTGGCCATTTGAGCAAAAACAAATGGCGTCCAATCACTTGATATTCGTCAACAACCTTTCTTTGTCTCTCTGTTCTTATGGGGAATAAGACAACAGAAATCATAAGGGAATTATGAACGCCATTGCATGCAAAGCAGTACTGTTTGATTTGGACGGCACTCTGGTTGATTCCGCAGCCTGTATAGAAAAACTATGGACGGAATGGGCAATCAGGCATCATCTGAACGTGGATTATGTTCTGGCAAATATCCATGGGCGCACCATTGAAGAAACGCTGAAACTCATTTCACCTTATTTCGCCAATCAGCACTGCGTTGATGAAGTTAAAACTCTGGCGATCGAGGCACTGAGCCAGGTTTCCGCCATTGGCGGTGCCGTCGATTTTGTGAGGCAACTGCCGCCCGAGTGTTGGGCAATTGTGACGTCCGGCGCTAAAAAGGTCTCGATGCAAAGCGTTAACAGCGCTGGCATTCCACACCCGGAAATGATGATCACCTCAGAAGATATCGTGCATGGCAAACCCCACCCGGAGCCCTATCTGATGGCGGCGGCCAATTTCGGCCTGCCGGTACAGAAATGCGTGATTTTCGAAGATGCGGAGTCCGGCGTTAAATCGGCCCTTGCCGCGGGTGGGCAAGTGATCGTTGTGGGTGAAGGCGTGCCTATCGCCTCGCAGCAAATCAAGGCAACCGTGGCTGACCTTACGGGGTTTAAGGCCGAATTTGTCGATGGGATAATCCATTTATCCTGGTAATTTTATGACGTTGCGGGCACTTTCCCTGTGCTCGCTAATAATCACCCGCCTAACCTCTTCTTAACCTCCTCGTGATGCGCTATGCTCAAAAACCCAGCCGACGATGCGATTTTTGAAACAGGATTTCTGTTATGTCTGCGCTTTTACTTTGCCCCGTCAGGCACCGTCGATGAGCTGGTTTTTCTGGCGGGTACCACTAGGCTATCTTATTGGCAACCTGGCTCCTGGGGTTAGCGGTGTGCCACGCTAAACACCGCAAGCGGATCTGTGATAAAAAGTTACACCGTCACGATTTTGCGTTACCCCTGTTGCGCATTGCCATCGGTGCTCTGGCGCCGCTTTTGCCGCAGCAAAACAACGTCGTGCCGCTGGCCGACTTGCCGTTGGCATTTATCGTCATCGGCGTGATCGCCCTGTTGGCGGTTCTGGACAGCTTTAGGCTAAGGGCAGAGGCGGGAGATGAATTCCGCCTGAAGAAAAGCGCCCCGACGCCGTCTGAAAAATCTATGGCAACCAAGGTAAGGAGTTAAACGATGGAATACCGTCAACTGGGCCATTCCGGCCTGAAGGTTTCGGTGCTAAGTTTGGGCACCATGACCTTTGGAGGACAAGGCAAATTCGCCAAAACTGGCACGACCGATGTTAATGAAGCACGCAATCAGCTCGCCATGTGTATCGATGCCGGGATTAACCTGTTCGATACCGCTGATGTCTATTCAGCTGGCCAATCGGAAGATATCCTCGGCCAGGCGTTGGGCAGCAAACGCCATGAAGTACTCGTGGCCAGCAAGGCTCGCTTCCCTATGGGCAACGGCCCTAACGACGCAGGGTTGTCACGCCATCACCTGATCCGCGCCTGCGAAGCCAGCCTGAAACGCCTGAATACCGACTACCTTGATCTCTACCAGTTACATGAGTGGGACGGCATCACTCCGGTGGAAGAAACCTTACGCGCGTTGGAGCATTTGGTGAGCAGCGGCAAAGTGCGTTACACCGGTTTGTCCAACTTCTCCGGCTGGCACCTGATGAAACATTTGGGCAGCGCTGAAAGGCTTGGGTTGGTACGCCCGGTCAGCCAGCAAATCCACTACACCTTGCAGGCGCGTGAAGCAGAATATGAACTGCTGCCTATCGCAGAGGATCAAGGGCTTGGTGTGCTGGTCTGGAGCCCGCTGGCTGGTGGCCTGCTTTCCGGCAAATATCGCCGCAATCAACCCACGCCGGCGGGCACCCGCCATTTGGCCAACTGGGGGAACCACCGGTACGCGATCGGGAAAAGCTGTTTGATATTGTCGATGTGCTGGTTGATATCGCCCACTCTCGGGGTATCTCCGCCGCCCAGATTGCCTTGGCCTGGCTGTTGGCTCGGCCAACGATCACCTCAGTGGTTATCGGGGCACGTAACGGTGAGCAGCTTAAAGACAACCTGCATGCTGCCAACCTGATCCTCAATGAAGAGGAACTGCGACGTTTAGAGGAAGTAAGCCGCCCACCGCTGATTTACCCTTACTGGCATCAGGCCTCAACCGCGCCCGATCGACTCTCGGCGGCAGATCGTTTGCTTATCGAGCCGCACCTCTCGAAAAAATAAGTCGCATCTGGCGCTAATCAACGTAATATCGATGATCCGCCCCATTTTAACGGGGGCGGATTTTTGCTGTTTTTAGGCCTGAAAAGCGAGGTAATAATAATGATTTACAGTGACCTTACTCAGTGCCGCGTGAACACCGAACGGTTGTTGATTGCCCCTTTTACCGCAGCAGATGCCGACGATGTTTACCAGGCGATAACCCCTACGCTGACGCGTTTTCTAACTTTTGAACCAGAGAAGTCTCCTGAGGCGTTTGCCAACATCTGGGAAGGCTGGCTGCCGCTGATCCGTGAAGGTGAAGAAGCCATCTTTGTGGCACGGCTGCGTGACAGTAAGCAATTCGTTGGCTTGGCTGGCGTGCATAATCTGCATAATCAGACGCCAGAACTGGGTATCTGGGTGAAAGAAAGCCTGCACGGCAACGGTTATGGCCGCGAGATTGTGCAGGCCATGGTGCGATGGGCAAGCGAGCGCTATCACCCCCTATTTTATCTACCCAGTCGCCGAGCAGAATACCCCGAGCCGCCGTATTGCCGAATCGCTGGGCGGCACCGTGCAAGGACGTCGCGAAAATATAAAATACGACTGTGTGGTTTACCACCTACCGACTATTAACGGTTAAATATGCGAGTATAATACGGCGCACACAGGGTAAAAAACAGTTGAGGAACAGTAACATGATCATTTTTGTCACGGGTGCCACCTCTGGATTTGGTGAAGCTATCGCCCGTAAGTTTGTGCATGAAGGCCACCAGGTGATCGCCGCGGGCCGCCGGGTCGAACGTCTGGAATCCTTGCAGGAAGAATTGGGCGAAGCACTGCATATTGTGCGCCTGGATGTACGTAATCGTGCGGCTATTCAACAAGTTATTGATGAGTTACCGGCGGCGCTGCGTGATATCGATGTCCTGGTCAATAACGCCGGTTTGGCGTTAGGCCTGGAGCCTGCACACAAGGCCAATGCGGACGATTGGGAAACCATGATCGACACCAATACCAAAGGGCTGGTGAACATGACCCGCGCATTACTGCCAGCGATGGTGGAGCGCAATATCGGCCATGTGATCAACATTGGTTCTACCGCCGCCAACTGGCCCTATGCCGGGGGTAATGTCTACGGTGCCACCAAAGCCTTCGTGAAACAGTTCAGCCTAGGTCTGCGTGCCGATCTGCATGGGACCCGCGTGCGCGTTACCGATATTGAACCGGGCATGGTAGGCGGTACCGAATTCTCTAATGTGCGTTTCAAAGGAGATGATGGCCGTGTGGATAAAACCTATGCCGGGGTTGATGCCCTGACGCCGGAAGACATTGCCGAATCGGTATTCTGGGTGGCTACGTTACCCGCCCGCGTTAACATCAATACGCTGGAAATGATGCCCGTCAGCCAGTCTTTCGCCGGTCTGAGCATCCACCGCGAGTCCTGATGTATCTGGTGGCAGGGGTTACCCTGCCATCCATTCTTTATGCCGTACGCCATCCAGAGACAATAATCAGCATCCCAATCATTGCCACACCCGCCCCCAGCCAATCCATTGCCGAGAGTTTTACCCCATCCACTACACGCAACCACAATAGCGCAGTTGCCACATAAACCCCGCCGTAAGCGGCATACACTCGCCCACTCGCAGCCGGATGCAAGGTCAGTAACCAGACAAACAGCATCAGACTGACAGCGGCTGGCAGTAATAACCAGGCGCTGGCGTTTTTCTTTAGCCATAAATAGGGCAAGAAGCAGCCGATGATCTCGGCCAGAGCGGTAGCAAAAAACAGTAAGGTGGTTTTGAGCATTGCTGGCTTTTCTCTCTGTAAATTAAACGAACCAGGACTGCAGGCTGGTGCAATACAAGAGCGCGATGATATATTTACCTGATGCAACAACCGGTGTTGCTGTAAGACGCAATACATACCCTATTGATTTCAAGTGCAACTTGAAAGACACCGGGTAAGCTAATTTATAAGGATGAAACGATGAAACCACTTTCCTTTCAACGACTGATGCGCGGGATGCTGCCGGTCGCCATGTTAATGCTGGCCGGTGCCTGGCAAGCTCCTGCGCTCGCTGCCTCCTGTACCCAAGGCAGTACCTGCGTCACCGTTGATGGTAGTGGTGGAGTGGCAATGAGCAATGAAGAAGCACGCCAAAGCAAAGAGCAGTGGAATGAAACCAAATCCCTGCGTGGCAAGGTTAACACCCGCGTAGAGAAGGAGTTTGACAAGGTGGACCGTGCCATTGACGACCAGGATCGCTGTGATAACAGCTACAATGTTAATGCCTATTGGGAACCTTCAACCCGTAAGTGTCTGGATCGCAAGACTGGCCGTCAGATAACTCCGTAATCGGTCAGGAAGGTTAAACTATTCAACCTGATGCTGCTATCCTGATAAAGAAATTCATTCTCGAATAATAAGGACTGAATGATGAAAAAAGCGCTTGTAGTAGGTGCATTATTGCTAGCCACCGCTCCACTGGCCGCTTTTGCCTCATGTGAGAGCGTGAAGGCGGATATTGCACAGAAGATAGTGAACAACGGCGTCCCTGAGTCCAGCTTCAAGCTGGAGATCGTGCCCAACGATCAGGCTAACCAGGCCGGTGGGCAGGTTGTCGGTCATTGTGGCCAGGACACACAAAAAATTGTTTATACCCGTTTGAATAACGGTGAAGACAGCGGTGACGCGGCGCAAACGGGTACCAGCCAGGATACCAAAGCACCGCAGTAAATCTGCTCCCAGGCGCAGCTTGCTGCGCCCTTCTCCTCGATATTAACTATGTCTGCTCCGCCTCTTCCCCTTCACGTTGTGGCCGATGCCGTGCCGGGATCAGCATCGCCGCGCCCAGCGCAAACAGCGATATCAACGCCGAGATCAAAAAGACCCAATGCAGCGAGGCCGCAACCTGCGCGGTCAACCCGGCCAATACGTCCGGTTGCATGGCATTACGTACGGTTGGCTCCATCAACTGCTGTAACGGATCGGCCGTTTGCGGCAACCGTAGTTGCAGATTGATATTAAGCGTAGCGCCGAGAATCGCGGTGCCGATGGCCGACCCTACCATTCTGGTAAATACCGTGCAGGCTGTAGCAATGCCACGGATGCTGAAATGTGCCGCATTCTGCACCGAAACCAAAAACGTGGTGTTACAAAGCCCCATCCCCGCTCCCACCATAAACGCCGCCACACGGCCCCATAACAAGCCTCCGGCAGGTTGTAACAGCAGCAGGATCAAACCACCGGCAGCCAGCAACAGCGCTCCGAGCAATGCCGTGGTGCGATAAGAAGTCAATAGCATCAAACGCCCACTCAGCGCGCTGGCCAACGGCCAGCCAATCGACATCAACGCTAACGTGGTCCCTGCCTCCAGCGGGGTTCCGCCTTTAACCCCCTGAATAAAGGTTGGCAGGAAGGCGCTGATGCCCATCATGGCAGCACCTATCGCGATACCGCCGATGTTACCGGCCACAATCACCCGGCTTTGCCACAAGGCAAGGGGGAACAACGGCTCAGGAGCTCGGCGCTCCTGGCGAACCAGCAGCATCAGGGCAACCGCCGCCAGAAAAAGCAACGGCATCACCCACCAACCCAGCATTTCTGCCTGTAGCAACGCCAGCAGCAAGGCGGTGACGAATACCGTCAACCAGGCCGTCCCTGCCAGATCCAACGTATGTTGGCGAACCTGTTGACGAGCAGGCAAGTAACGCCCCAAGAAGAACATCGCCAGCAAACCAATCGGCAAATTCACCCAGAACACCAATGCCCAAGGTAGATGCTGCACGATAAATGCCCCTAGCAGCGGGCCAATAATGGCCGAAATCCCCCACACGCTGGAGATATAGCCCATCACTTTTGGCCGTTCGGTGGCGCTATATACATCGCCGATAATGGTGGTCGCGGTCGGCATGATGGCGCCAGCGCCTAACCCTTGCAGCAGCCGAAAACCAATCAGCCAATACATATTGGGTGAGAAACCACACAAAATTGACCCCAGCAGAAATAGCGTAGCGCCAAAAAGAAGATCCTTTTACGCCCATACAGATCCGCTAAGCGGCCATAGATCGGAATAGTGATGGCCTGTGCCAGCAGATAAACGGAAAACACCCATCCCAACAGCGAAAAGCCCCCAGATCGCCAATAATGGTTGGCATGGCCGTAGCGACGATAGTGGCCTCAATGGCAGACATAAACATCGCCAGCATGCAGGCGATCAGGATCAGGGGACGGTGAGCAACCGGTGCATCAGCAGCGTTAGAGGTCATCAGTTTATCGAGGGTTCCAGGCATTTGTTTTCACGGAGTATATCAGCCAGGCGCCATTGTGTGGCTTGTCATGAGCGCTTCTTTGGCTTTATCACGTCAGAGAGCATTATTTAAACATTTTTTTACCTCGCCATTCCGCCGATAAAATGCCAACCCCGTCACATTGAGCCGCTAAAACGCCAGTTCATTGAATAATAGGTCATTTCTTAGAAGCGGCGCTGAGAGCCACGCCACATCAGGCTCATCGTCAGAGCCTATTCAAACGATAGTTAATGCCAATGATAGCCATTGATTTCAATCAAGTTCTCCCCATCCCCTAGCCATGACAATCTCAATGTCCGTTTTTTCATCCGCTTTTTCAGATGTAGGGCAACCTGGAAGTAAACTCAATGGAGCGAGATTATGATTAAAAAAATTATTTTGGGATGTGCTGTTACCGCCGTCGTCGGATATTTGGGGTTCGTCGGCTATATCTATCATTATGACCAACAACGAGCACCCGCCGTAGCCGATAACCGGGTCGATACTCTGTTAACCCGTTACGGCTGCGACTATTGCCACACCAACTCTGCTGATCTTCCTTTCTATGCCAAGCTGCCTATTGCCAAACAACTGATGGAAAGTGATATTCTCAACGGCAATCGGCACTTCAACATAGATGCCACCAGAACCGCTCTACAACAGAAAACCGCCGTTCCGCAAGTCGATCTGGCCAAGCTGGAGGCGGTTTTGCAAAATCAGGATATGCCTCCTCAATTGTATAAACTGGCGCACTGGTCAGGTAACGTCAGTGACAGCGATCGCGATGAATTGCTAAGCTGGATCCGCCAACAACGCGAACAGTTCTACACCACTGCGGATACTCCAACTGCGCTACGTGGCGCGGCTTTGCAGCCGATCCCCGCCTCGCTGCCTACCGATCCACAAAAGGTGGCTCTGGGATTCCGGCTGTTCAACGACCCTCGCCTGTCTAAAGACGACAGCATCTCCTGCGCACATTGCCACAACCTGGGGGCCGGTGGCGTAGATGGTCGTGTATCTTCGCTTGGGGTAAATGACCAGGAAGGGCCAATCAACGCACCAACGGTGTTCAATGCCGCCTTCAACATGGCGCAATTCTGGGATGGTCGCGCTGGTGATTTACAGGCACAGGCCGGTGGCCCACCGATGAACCCGATCGAAATGGCGTCTGAGTCCTGGGATGAAATCATCGCGAAACTGGATCAGGATGCAATACTGAAGGCCGACTTCAAGCGCGTGTATGCCAACGGTTTTAGCGGCGATAACATCACCGATGCCATTGCCGAGTTTGAAAAAACGTTGATCACCCCCGACAGCCCATTTGACCGCTACCTGAAAGGTGATCACAATGCTTTGACTGCACAACAAAAGCACGGTTATCAGCTGTTCCAGCAAAACAAATGCGGCACCTGTCACACCGGGATTAATCTGGGTGGTCAATCGTATGAAGTCATGGGGCTGAAAGCGGACTACATGGCTGCGCGTGGTACGCCGACCGAAGTCGATCTTGGGCGTTACAACGTCACCCAAAATGAAGCCGACCGCCACCGCTTCAAAACCCCGACACTGCGTAACGTCAGTTTAACCGCGCCTTATTTCCATGACGGTAGCGTTACCACACTGGATCAAGCGGTTAAGGATATGCTGACCTATCAGGTAGGCGTCAAACTGCCAGAAAGCGACGTCAAGGATTTGGTCGCACTGCTGGAAAGCATGACCGGTAAATACGAGCCTGCCACCCCACCTGCAGGTTAATTGTTTAGCCCCTATGCCAGCGGATCGGTAAAGATTCGCTGGTTTTCAGGTGGGCAGACAAGCACAATGCCCACCTGAACCTTTCATTTTTCTCACAATTTGCCGACGCATGAAACGATTGGTCTATTTGCACCACTATCGCGCCCTGTTGCGCCGCCTGTTTATCGCCATTTTCCTCGGCATTTCTGCTGCATTGGCCGTCTGGCTGTTCCACCGGGGCATGCTGGGGCTTGAATGGCTATTACTGGATCATGAAAGTGGCAGCCTGGTGGCCGCTGCGGCGGCGCTGCCCGGCTGGCGTAGAGCATTAACACCCGCATTGGGGGGATTGGCAGCCGGTTTATTGCTGTGGATTTACCAGCATTACCAGCATCAACGCCCGGGAGCCCCTACCGATTATATGGAAGCGATTGAAACCGGAGACGGGCGGCTGGATGTCAGCGCCAGCCTGGTGAAAAGCCTGGCCTCGCTGTTGGTCGTTTCCAGCGGCAGCGCCATTGGCCGCGAAGGAGCCATGATACTGCTTGCTGCACTGGTGGGTTCCGTATTCGCTCAGCGTTTTACCCATGCTCGCGAATGGAAGCTGTGGGTAGCTTGTGGCGCGGCGGCCGGGATGGCCAGTGCCTATCACGCACCACTGGCTGGCAGCCTGTTTATCGCGGAGATCCTGTTTGGTTCCCTGATGTTGGCCTCGCTTGGCCCGGTAGTGATTGCCGCCGTTACCGCATTGTTGATGACCAACCTGTTAAACGGTGGGCAGGCGCCGCTATATATCGTGGAACCGCTCAGCGCCCCCTGGCCGGTGCAATATCTGTTGATGGCATTGCTGGGGCTATTGGCGGGGGTTTGCGGGCCATTATTCCTGTGGGCAATGGCAGCCAGCGGCCGGGCATTCCGCTCACTGAACCTTAAGCCCCCTTACAACTGGCACTGGGCGGGTTGATCGTCGGGTTGCTCTCACTGCTGTTTCCTGAGGTCTGGGGGAATGGTTTTAGCGTGGTGCAATCATTGCTCTCTGCGCCACCGGGTATTTTGCTGGTAGGGGCTATTCTGATATGCAAGCTGTTGGCAGTATTGGCCAGTAGCGGTTCGGGAGCCCCAGGCGGCGTGTTCACCCCGACATTGTTTGTAGGGGCTGCGCTGGGATCGTTGGTAGGTCAACTGTTTGGCATCTGGCCGGAACTGGGCGCTGATGTGCCGATCCTGATGGCCCTGACCGGTATGGCGACGCTGCTGGCTGCCACCACACATGCGCCAATCATGGCAGCCCTGATGGTGTTTGAGATGACCGGGGAATATACCCTGCTACCCGGTATCCTGTTGGCTTGCGTTATCGCCACGACTATCGCACGCGGGTTACGCCCGCAGTCGGTTTATCACAATGTCTAGCGGTTTATCAGGCTGGAAATATCCAGATATTGCGCCAGCTCACGTTGTTCGGCACGCGGGAGATAGGGGATCTCACCCAATAACGGTGCCGGTATACGTTGCTGCAATGCGTCGATTGTCTCTGCATAGTGGGCCATACCCGGGTTAATTCTGTTAGCCACCCAGCCCAGCAATGGTAAGCCATCGTTAAGAATTGATTGCGCGGTTAGCAGCGCGTGACTGACACAACCCATTTTAATCCCTACCACCAGAATCACTGGCAGTTGCTCCTGCACCACCCATTCAGCATAAGGGCGCAGGTCATTCATCAATACGCGCCAACCGCCACTGCCTTCCACAACCACGGTATCGGCCTTGGCCGTAAGATGCTGTAACCCGCGGCTCATCGCTCCGTAATCTATATCCTGAGTGGCATGGGCGTGAAAAACCTCATCCAGGCAGGTGATCGGATTAATTTCTTCATATGACAGTGGCATGGAGGAAGATGCCTGCAGAACCAAAGCGTCTTTATTGCGAATGCCTTCGCTGGTTTCCTGGCAACGTGAGGCGATGGGTTTATATCCCACCGCCGTTCGGCCCTGTGCGGCAAAGGCTTGCAACAATCCGCGGGAAACCACGGTCTTACCAACGTCGGTATCCGTGCCTGTAACAAATAAACGCTTTAACATGAATAGATTGCCCTGAAATGCTCCGCAAAAATGGACCGCCATGAAGAATGGCGAAAGTAGCCTGACGCAGAAAAGTCTAGGGGATGAAAGCCAACGGAAGCTTGAGGTAGCTCAATCTTTTTGCGGTAAACAATAAGAAGTTCTGATAAGAATAACTTACATCAATCTTTAGCCTTGCAGCAATTTCACCAACAGCGAGCCGTTATACATCGCCTCTTTTACCAGCGCGGCTCCTGGCATCGTGCCTTGGTTGAAAAATTGTGTAGATTCAACCTGAACATGCTCGCTGTACGCAGGCAGAGATTGCTGGCGAATACAGGAAGCGATTGCCGGATGGAGGATCTCTGCGGCCCGATTCAGCGGTGAACCTACCAGGATTTTTTCCGGATTGAACAGATTGACCATGATGGCAACAATCCGACCGACGCTATGGCCTACGCCAAGAATAATATCTTTTGCCAACTGATCCCCTGCCAGAGCCGCATCACACAGTGATTCTACGGTTAACGGCTTCCCATGCAGCATTGAGGACATCGATCCTCCCAGTCGCTGCTGGGCAATCTCCAGCATGTTCTCGATGCTGGCCACCGTTTCCAGGCAACCGTGGTTACCGCAATAGCAGCGTTTGCCATAAGGATCGACCTGGGTATGGCCAATTTCGACCACGCTGCGGCTGCCAGCATGCAGCACGCGCCCGTTGGTGATAATCCCTGCCCCGACGTTGTGATCGATCACGACCTGAATAACATTCATGCTACCGCGCGAGGCCCCGTACAGCGCCTCCGCCATAGTCCAGGCACAGATATCATGCTGCAGATAAACTGGCAGACCGGTCAGTTTTTCCAGCGCCGGGCCGAGCGCCATCTCGTTGACATCATAAAACGGCATACGGTGGACAATGCCAGAAGCAGTATCAATCATGCCGGGCAACGTGATAGCGATCGCCGTTAAGCGTTCCAGTTTGCTTTGGTGGCGGATAAAGAAGCTGTCGATTTCGCTGACGATGCGTTGTAACAGCGGTTCCTGATGCTCTGCCTTTAACGGCAGCAGCTCTTCTACCACCATCTTGCTACTGAGATCGCGCAGCGCCAGAGTAATGGTGCCACGGTTGATACGTGCGGAGAGGTAATGCCAGGCTTCGGTATCTAACACCAGCCCAACGGCCGGGCGGCCACGGCTGCCGATTTCCTGATATTCGGTTTCTTTCACCAGATGCGCTTCAAGCAGTTCGCGCACGATCTTGGTAATACTGGCAGGTGCAAGTTGTGCACGCTTGGACAATTCGATACGCGAAATCGGACCCAGTTGATCTATCAACCGGTAAACTGCCCCTGCATTTGTTTGCTTGATTTGATCAATATGCCCAGGCTGCCCATCCGCAATCACAAACCTGCTCCTACTATTTTTCGCGCTTCTAAATAAAGACTACTGGCTATGGTGGGGCTTTTGGAATTCAGCGTCAACTATTTGATTCGTTATGTGATTAACAGCACAAATTCCCGGTGGTTCTGCCGGGAATTGCCTTTTATTTATGCAGTGTCGCAGTTGAATCACGCGGGTTTCAGCATCAGGGCCATCAATGTTTTAGCGGCGGCCGTCAACGGCCTGTTGCGGTGATGTACCAGCCAGACTTCCGTCATTGCCTCTGGCTCGGCTAATGGCAGATAGGTCACGCCGTCGATCTTCACGCGGCCAAATGAGGTAGGTAAGATAGAAATCCCCAACCCGGCCGCCACCAGGCCAATAATCGTCATTGCCTCGCCCACTTCTTGCGTAATGTAAGGCGCGATCCCGGCATTGGCTAACAGCGCCAGAATTTCGTCGTAGAGCGCGGTGCCAACCTCTCTGGAGAAGAACACAAAAGGTTCCTGCGCCAAATCGGCAAACCGCAGCGTACCGGCCGCCCTGAGCGTTAACGGATGACCATTGGGTACCACGGCGAGCAGAGGTTCGCGCAATAACAACTGATGCTGGAGCGCATCTGGCAAACGGGTGTTACGCATCACCCCCAGATCCAGATCGCCATTAAGCAAAGGTTCCAGCTGTTGTTTGGTGTTAACCTCGCGCATTTTGATATGCACGTCCGGTGACAACTGGCGAAACGTGCGCAGACTGCGGGAAACGACACTGATAAAGGGGGCTGAAGAGGTAAAACCGATTGTCAGTTCGCCTATCTCACCCCGTTCGAGCCGCGCGGCCTTTTCTGCTGCGCGGTTGACCTGGTCCAGCACCTGATAGGCCTCTTTCAGGAACATTTCCCCGGCCTGCGTGAGGCTGACATTGCGGTTATTCCTTGCCAGCAGACGTGCACCGACCATCTCCTCCAGGGCCTGGATCTGTTGGCTTAGCGGCGGCTGAGAGATCCGCAACCGCTCCGCCGCCCTGCCAAAGTGCAATTCCTCCGCGACGGCGACAAAATAGCGTAGATGTCTAAGTTCTATATTCATACTTTAAATGTCTTAATTTTAATGATTAATATATTAGACAAAAAACTGGCCTCTCCCTATCATTTTGTGAAGTAAGACAGTTTTTTATCTCCCGAGCCCGGTAAGGAAATGCTGTGACAACCCCTTTGCGTTCTGCGGCTAGTCTGCCGTTAACGCTGCCTGCTAATGAAGACGCCACGATTGCGTCAAAAACCAAACGCTCCACGCTGAATAAACTCCCTTATATTGAACGGGGAACGCCGCAGTTTATGCGTGTAACGCTGGCATTATTCTCCGCCGGGCTGGCAACCTTTGCGCTGCTTTATTGTGTGCAACCGATCTTGCCGGTACTTTCCCAGGACTTTGGTATTTCCCCTGCCGAAAGCAGCCTTTCGCTCTCTTTTTCAACCGGCTTACTGGCCGTTGGCCTGATGTTCACCGGCCCGTTATCTGACGCCATTGGGCGCAAATCGGTGATGGTAGTTGCTTTGTTTCTGGCGGCGATCTGCACGTTGATCTGCTCTTTTATGACCAGTTGGCACGGTATTTTGCTGATGCGCGCACTGATTGGCCTTTCGCTTAGCGGTGTTGCTGCTGTCGGCATGACCTATTTAAGCGAGGAGATCCACCCCAGTTTCGTGGCCTTATCCATGGGGCTGTATATCAGCGGCAACTCCATCGGCGGTATGAGCGGGCGCCTGATTAGCGGGGTGCTCACCGATTTCTTCTCGTGGCGCATTTCGCTGGCGGTGATTGGGGTGTTTGCGCTGGCTGCCGCCTGTATGTTCTGGCGTATTCTGCCTGCCTCCAAACATTTTCGTGCCAGCTCGTTACGCCCCCATACGCTGTTGGTCAACTTCAAACTGCACTGGCATGACAAAGGGTTACCGCTGTTGTTTGCCGAGGGCTTTCTGCTGATGGGCAGCTTCGTGACCTTGTTTAACTATATCGGCTATCGCCTGCTCAGCGACCCTTACCATCTCAGCCAGGCAGTGGTTGGCTTTTTGTCGGTGGTTTATCTCACCGGGTCATACAGTTCCCCCAAAGCCGGCGCCCTCACCTCCCGTTTTGGTCGGGGGCCGGTGCTGCTGGTTTCCATTGTAATTATGCTGTTCGGGGTACTGATCACCGCCCTGGCGCCAATCACGATAATCTTTATCGGGATGATGCTGTTCACCACAGGCTTCTTCGCCGCCCACTCGGTTGCCAGCAGTTGGATTGGCCGCCGCGCTCGCCGCGCCAAAGGGCAAGCCTCTTCGTTGTATCTGTTTTGCTATTACGTTGGCTCCAGTATTGCCGGTACGCTGGGTGGCGTGTTCTGGCACAGCTTTGGTTGGAGCGGCGTGGTGGCCTTTATCAGCCTGATGCTGTTAATCGCCTTGTTGGTTGGTTATCGGCTGAAAAAGCTGCCGGAAGCGACCAGCATTTAACGCCTGGCCCTCTTGGCACCGCAGAGGGCCGCCTATTCCTCCCTGTCAGACCTGGTCCACTCAATATTTCCGATTGTCTCGAGGCTGATGTTGCCCCTTTGGTTGCTCTACCCTACAATGGATGTTGTAACTAAAATGAGAGGTAAAATGGATAAATACGATCTAATCTGCCGAATGAATGCGCGTTTTACCGAATTAGAACAGGCGTTGGCTTTACTCCACCAGCAAATCCTGCCATTGCGGTTACTGGCTGCGCGGGTGTTCAGCCTGCCGGAAATAGAAAAAGGTAAAGAACACACTGCCGTGGAGCAGATCAGCGTAGAGCAACATGTGGGCCAGGCGGCACGCGATTTGGCGCTGGCGCATTATCAACGGCTGTTTATCCACCATAATCGGCAACATATCAGCAGCAAAGCGGCGGTGCGGTTACCTGGCGTGATTTGCCTGTCCGTTGAGCAGGCAGACTATCTGGCGCTTAAGCAGCAAATTACGTTGATCAACCGCCTTAAAGCAGAGCTTGAACATATCATTACCGTTGAAGCGGGCCTGGCTCCAGAGCAACGCTTTGATTTTGTTCATACCCACTTGCATGGTTTGATCACCCTCAGCGCTTACCGCTCAATTACCCTGCTGACCAATCCGGATTCGGTGCGTTTCGGCTGGGCCAACAAGCACATTATCAAGAATGTGAAGCGCGACGATATCCTTGCCCAGTTGGAAAAAAGCCTGAAGGCCGGGCGCGCCGTGCCGCCATTCAATCGCGAACAGTGGGCCGAACTGGTCAGCCGAGAAATTGACGACGTTGCCCGTTTGCCGCAAAACGCGGTATTGAAAATCAAACGCCCGGTGAAGGTGCAACCGATCGCCCGTGTCTGGTATCAGCAGCAGCAAAAACAGGTGCAACACCCCTGCCCGCTGCCGTTGATTGCGCTTTGCCAGCAAGAGCTTGGCGCGCAGGTGCCAAAAATTGGCGAATTACTCAATTACGATGCCACCGCGGTGAAGCACAAATACAAGCCGGATGCCAAACCCTTGCGCCTACTGGTAAAACGTCTGCATCTGTATACCGACGCCTGAGGCACCGGCCGCTAAAGCTTGCCAGGGTTCCTCTCCAGGATCCCGCCCTGAAAGACCTGATATAACGCCAACTCCGGCCTATGAACATAGCCGATATGGCAATAACAACGTGAGCGGGGACATAGGCGGCTGATTAACGCCTGCTGGAAATCTGCCTGATAAATATTGCCGATTATCTGGCCGACAAAATGGCAGCGCTGGATCGCACCGTCCTGGTCGACACTGATCACCTGCTCCCCGGTCATACAGGCTTTTCCACGACTCGGATAATCGCGCGCATTCAGGCTGAACAAAGGATCGATCTGGCTGAGAAAACGGCGCTGTTCGCCAGTATAGGGATACAGTCTGGAGCCCTTGCGGTAGGCATTGACCCATAGGTAGACTTCTGGTGCCAGTGCCGCACGCAATGCGGTGATGGCCGCAAAGTGTGAAGGTTTTCCCACCCCCCAACGCTAAAGCGCACCTGCTGGTCAATCAGAGAGTTGCATTGCCCGATAAAATCGCTCAGCGCCACCTCGTCTGGATGATAAGTCACCCACAGGGCAATTTTGTCCGTCTGCGCCTGCTGGAGGAAATCTAACCGGCAACTGAGATTGGTTTGAAAAACCACTTTTTCCACATGGTCAACATGGCTTAGTTCCACCAACGCACGCTGATAGGTATTGCCGCGACGGAACATCCGCATGCTAATCTGCTCATAGCCCTGCGCCAGCAGATAATCACGCCCGAGCTGATAAAGTTCGGCGCGCTCATCATCCCATGACTTACCTGATAAGCCGATACCGGTCAGCGGTCTGACATAGAGTGGATAAAGAAACAGCTCTTCAGGGGCGAATTTCAGCGCGGTTTTCAGCGTGAACAGCCAGCTTTGCGGCGTTTGAAACGCCAATCCGTAAATCAGGTCGATATTCAGTATCGGAATACCTGCTTCGCGAATGGCATCAAGTGACCGGAAGACTTTCTCATTACGTTGCGGGCGACCTACGATAGGCGGTGTTGTGCAGATTTTCTAACGGTTTCCCCGGTACCCAGGCGACAACTTTATAGCCTGCGAATTCTTCCTGATATTCGTAAAATGCCACTTTCACGTTCTCCCATTTAACCCGTCGATAAAGTCTGCGCTCACACCCCGGCATGTACAATGGTCGTGGTAACAGACCGTCAAATACGGTGGGAAGTAGATCGGTTTATCGGGCAAAGTATTATTAATATTTGCCGGGCGGAAATGTTTCAACCTTGTGAAATTTAAGCGTTATTGAGTGGTTATCTGCAGGGGCGCAACAGCCGGCAGCCCCTGCATGGCGACGTGAGCGTTAAACCGATGACTCTTCGTTAAGCTTATAAACCCGCAGGCGGTGGCCATCCAGGTCTTCGGCAACAAAGGTGTAGCCAAAGTCCATCGCTACCGGATGCTGAGCGATGGTCAAACCTTTGCCCAGCCATTGCTGATAAAGGGCGTCTACCTGTTCCGGCTGTTCGCACAGAAAGCAAATCTCTGCACCACCGCCGGTTGCCCTGGCGGCCGGTTCTACCGTATGTCTGGACCACATGGCCAGCTTGAACCCGTTGTTCAGCACGAACAAGGCAAAGGTCGGTGAGTGTTCTACCGGTTCGGCGCCTAATAGCTGGCGATAAAAATCAGCGCTTTTTTGCGGGTTATCGACATAAATGATGATCATGCTTGGGGTAGACATAACGTTATCCTCATAATAAGAGCCGGCTGGCTCCTGATAACATCAGTCTAGTTCGTCCCACTGTCAGTTTCTGGCAGCAGTATTCCGGCTAGCTGGCAATCCCTTCGCTTTCCCGCCACGTTTTCATCAATGCCCGGCGGCCACCGGGATAACGTTGCGCCAAGGGTGTCAACCGGCCAATGCGATCGAGCCGGAAATGGCGAATCGAACCGCGTAGTTCGCACCAGGCCATCAGGATTTGTACCTGTTCGAAATAGCCCATGGCAAAGGGCCACAACGTACGTTCACTGCCGTTGCCGGCATAATCGCGATACTCCACCAGGACTTTACGTTCATAGCGAATCGCTTCACGGATCGTCACCAGCAGGTCATCGGCCACAAAGGTGGTAGGCACCGGGCCAATCAGTAACGTATTGGCATCCAGTTCTTCACGTAACTCGGCGGGCAGTACCGAGGCAATTTTCGCTAACGCATTGGTCGCCGCCCCGGTCAGTTGGCTGTCCCCCCGGCGCTCTACCCAACGCATCCCTAATACCAACGCTTCTATTTCATGTTGTGAAAACATCAGCGGCGGCAACATAAAACCCGGCCGGAGAACATAGCCAACACCCACCTCGCCAGCAATATCCGCCCCCTGCTGCTGCAAGGTGGCGATATCGCGGTATAAGGTGCGCATGCTGATCCCCAGTTCATCCGCCAGAGTGTGCCCGGCGACCGGGTAACGGTGACGACGCAGGATCTGCATCAGATCGAGCAGGCGTTGAGTGCGGGACATGGATGTCTCCCGTTACAGCTGTGGATGAATAAAATCGGTATAGACCAAAATAAAATAGCCGCAGGGATTATACATAACGTGAGTGCCGATACTTCAACGATTGAAATATCGGCCTCTATCGTTTTATAGCTTCAGAGAGATTATTTTTTCATGCTGCCAACCATATCCTCCGGCCTTACCCACTCGTCAAACTGCTGTTCGGTGAGATAGCCCAGTTTCAGCGCAGAAGCCTTCAGTGTCAGCCCTTCTTTATGCGCCTGTTTGGCAATTTCCGCTGCCTTGTCATAGCCAATATGGGTGTTCAGAGCGGTAACCAGCATCAGCGATTCATTCAGCAACTGGCTGATGCGGTCCCGGTTTGGCTCAATGCCGACGGCACAGTGCTCATTGAAACCGCTCATGCCGTCTGCCAGCAGGCGGATGGATTGCAGGTAATTATGGATGACCATCGGGCGGAATACGTTCAGCTCAAAGTTACCGGAGGCACCGCCAATATTGACTGCCACATCGTTACCCAGCACCTGAGCACAAAGCATGGTCATGGCTTCACACTGCGTCGGGTTGACCTTACCCGGCATGATTGAACTGCCCGGTTCATTCTCTGGAATGGTCAGTTCACCAATCCCGCAGCGTGGGCCAGAAGCCAGCCAGCGCACGTCGTTGGCGATCTTCATCAAGGAAGCCGCCAGCCCTTTCAACGCCCCATGGCCATGAACCAGCGCATCACAGGTGGCCAAGGCTTCGAACTTGTTTGGGGCGGTAATGAAAGGCTGCCCGGTCAGCTCGGCCAAGGCTTTTGCAACCCGTACCGCATATTCTGGATGGGTATTCAGCCCGGTGCCGACCGCCGTGCCCCCCAGTGCCAATTCACAGATATGTGGCACACTCGCTTCGATATGTTTGAGGTTATGCTCCAGCATCACCGCCCAGCCGGAAATTTCCTGGCCTAGCGTTAAGGGCGTTGCATCCTGCAGGTGTGTGCGGCCGATTTTGACAATATCGCGGAAAGCCTCGGCCTTCGCCTGCAGCGTCTTTTGCAACACTTGAAGTTCAGGGATCAGATGCTCGCGTACCGCGATCACCGCCGCAACGTGCATCGCGGTTGGGAAAACGTCGTTCGAACTCTGGCTTTTGTTAACGTCATCGTTAGGGTGTACCTTTCTCCCCTCACCGCGCTCACCGCCCAACAGTTCACTGGCGCGGTTGGCCAGCACTTCGTTCATATTCATGTTGGTCTGGGTACCGGAACCGGTTTGCCAGATCGACAATGGGAATTCATCAGAATGTTGCTCTGCCAGCACTTCATCGGCAGCCTGGATAATCGCGTTGCCCCGGTCGGCGGGCAGCAGCCCTAAATCCATATTGACGCTGGCTGCGGCACGTTTGGTCATCGCCAGCGCATGAATCAACTCCGGGGGCATCTTCTCGGAAGAAATGCGGAAATGCTCCAGTGAACGTTGAGTCTGCGCTCCCCAAAGCCTGTCGGCTGGAACGTCAATCGGGCCCATGGAGTCTTTCTCTATACGAACGCCTGCCATCACGGTCTCCTTAGCACAATTCCTAAAAGTGAAGAGTTAATGTCGACGAATTGAATCCGTCGGCGTGCCTCCTCAGTATAGTGAGATAATAACTATTCGCATTAACACTCTGGACGAAGAGCATTTTTAGATATCTCGGCTTGCATGCGCCTTCTCCACATTGTTTACTTAGCGCAATTTTCTTGAGAAAGCAGGACGTAATCATGCAAAAAATGACCAATGCGATCCAAAACTATGCCTGGGGCAGCGCAGATGCGTTAACCCGGCTGTATGGCATCGCCAACCCGGCGGGCAAACCAATGGCAGAGCTGTGGATGGGCGCGCACCCGAAAAGCAGCTCACAAGTGGAGGATGCCTCAGGCAACCTGCACGCGTTGCGCGAGGTGATTGATGCAGACCAGCCTAAGCAACTGGGTGCAGCAGTGGCCCAACGTTTTGGCGAGTTACCGTTCCTGTTTAAAGTCCTGTGCGCCGATCAACCGCTGTCGATCCAGGTTCACCCAAGCAAGGCTGCAGCCGAAAT
Source organism: Serratia sp. L9 (assembly GCF_050632285.1). NCBI lineage: Bacteria > Pseudomonadati > Pseudomonadota > Gammaproteobacteria > Enterobacterales > Yersiniaceae > Serratia > Serratia sp. L9. The sequence continues at coordinate 4,121,056 of NZ_CP192591.1, forward strand.
CGGCTTTGCCAAAGAAAATGCCGCCGGTATTCCGCTGGATGCAGCTGAACGCAATTATAAAGATCCCAATCACAAGCCTGAATTGGTCTTTGCCCTGACGCCGTTCCTGGCAATGAACGGTTTTCGTGAATTAAACGACATCGTTGCTCTGTTGCAGCCCATCTCCGCTGCGCACCACGACATCGCCGCCTTCCTGCAACAACCCGACACAACTCATCTGGCTACCCTGTTTGCCAGCCTGCTGGGCATGAGCGGTGAACAGAAAGCGCTGGCGCTGGGCGTGCTGAAGGCCGCCTTGAACAACCAACAGGGCGAGCCTTGGGACAGCATTCGCTTTATCGCCGGTTTTTATCCAGACGACAGCGGGTTGTTCTCTCCGCTGCTGCTCAACGTGGTCAAACTGGCCCCGGGCGAAGCCATGTTCCTGTATGCCGAAACGCCGCATGCCTATCTGAATGGCGTGGCGCTGGAGGTGATGGCCAATTCCGACAACGTGTTACGCGCCGGTCTGACGCCAAAATTTATCGATATTCCTGAATTGCTGGCCAATCTTCAGTTCCGCCCACAACCAGCCTCTGGCTTGCTCACTCAACCAGAAAAGCGCGCTAATGAGCTATTTTTCCCTATTCCGGTTGAGGATTTTGCTTTCTCGCTGCACGATCTCTCACCTGTTGCACAGCCATTGGCGCAAAACAGCGCTGCCATCGTGTTTTGCGTAGAAGGGGAAGCTAAACTGCAAAAACAGGGGCAGCAGGTGACATTAAAGCCGGGCGAATCCTGTTTTATCGGCGCCTTTGAGTCGCCAGTTAACGTAACCGGCAGTGGCCGGATTGCCCGTGTTTATAATATCTTGTCCTAATAATCGGTAAACTCAGGCAAATTAGTTGCTAAGATGATTAGGTTACCTTCACAATAAAAACGCCCGCGGGCGTTTTTTTGCAGGCCCAATTTGCCCATCCACCTACTTCGATTAGGTGGCTTATGAAAGGATGAACAGAACTATGAAAAAATCGTTAGTCGCTGTCAGCGTTATTGTGGTTCTTGGCGCAGCATGGACCGGGGCTTCCTGGTACACCGGCAAGCTTATCGAGCAGCGGATGGGTGAAATGGTTGATAACGCCAACAGCCAACTGAAAACCTATCTGCCGAAGGGTGGGGTCAAGCTGAGCTACGAAAACTATCAGCGTGGCGTGTTCAGCAGCCAGATCCGTTATGTATTGCGCGCCGATGGCAGCATCACTACCGATGATGCATTGCTCAAGCCGGGTGATGAAATCGCGTTTCTTGAAACCGTCGATCACGGCCCCTTCCCGCTGGCCCAGTTGAAAAAACTCAATCTGATCCCAAGCATGGCCTCGGTCCATACCGAGCTGGAAAACACGCCGAAAGTCAAAACGCTGTTTGAGATAACCAAAGGCCAATCGCTGTTTACCGCCGATTCACGTATTGCTTATAGCGGTGATACCTCAACGGCGATCGATGTGATCCCGGTGGAATACCAGAAAGACAAATCTTCGCTGAAATTCAGCGGAGCAAAAATTGCCGCTGATATCGGCAAAGACATGAGCACCGTCTCGCTGGACGCCAGCAGTGACAGCACCAGCATCAGCGGCCCGAACCAGTTCGGCCAACTGGAGCAAGTTACCCTGCAAGGCCTTACGCTGAAAGGTGATACCCACAAAGGCCAATTTGATCTCAGCCTGGGTGAGCAAACGCTGGGGCTTAAACAACTGACGGTCGCTGTTGATGGCAAAGACACCGTGTTACTGGAAGGCTTCAACCTGGCAAGCAAGTTCGGGGAGAAAGGCACCAGCCTTAATGGCCAACTCGATTACACCATGGCGGCGTTGAAGGTACAGGGGAATGATTTTGGTTCCGGTAAACTGCTGCTGAAAATCGATAATCTGGACGGTAAAGGGCTGAAAGAGTTCGCCGATCGTTACAATCAGCAGGCGATGGTGCTGCTGCAACAGGCAGAAACGCTGTCGCCAGAAGCCTATCAGCAGCAAACAGCAGATATGCTGGTACAGAACCTGCCGCTGTTGTTGAAAGGGAACCCGACCATCAGCATTGCCCCGCTGAGCTGGAAAAACAGCAAGGGTGAAAGTACTTTCACGCTGAGTGTTGATCTACTGGATCCTGCCAAGGCCGGTGGCGCAGCAGAATCACCAGACCAGCAGTTGGCCCGTTCGGTTAAAAAGCTGGATGCCAACCTGACCATCCCGATGGCGATGGCAACAGAAACCACCATGCAAACGGCAAAACTGCAGGGTTACAGCGCGGAAGAAGCGCAGAAACTGGCCCAGCAACAAGTGCAGGGTCTGGCCGCGATGGGTCAAATGTTCAAACTGACTACGTTGAAAGACGATGTGATTAGCAGCAGTTTCCGTTATGCCGATAATCAGGTTGAACTGAACGGCAATAAAATGTCGCTGCAGGAGTTTGTTGGCCTGTTCGGTTTGATGGGTGGCCCGGCTGAGGAAGAAAGCGCTCCAGAACCGGCCCAACCAGATGCTGCACCGGCACTGGAACAACCGGTTCAGCCTCAATAACCCCAATATCAGGGCCCGGCATACTGGGCCCTATTCTCTACACTCTCAAGGCAAAGCCTGAAGAATATGATAAGCCGCTGCTACGCGCACCGGGTTTGGGTAGTTCTTGTTGGCCAGCATCACGATCCCCACCTTTTTCTCTGGAATAAACGCAATATAAGCGCCAAAACCGTTGGTACTGCCGGTTTTGTGCACCCAGGTTGCCGGTTTGGCCAAACTCGGTGGCGTCAAAACCTCGGCCTTCTGGGGTTGCAGGGCGATATCATTCCCGCTGGCGGCGATCACCGCCTGTGAGTTGATGGGCAAATCATACATTTCCCAACCCAACCCCTGGAACAAGCTCCCCACACGGAAATAGCGCGCCTGAGAATTGGCGATGGCTTGCTGTAAGATATTGTTGTCGGCAGGCAGGTGGCCAGGGTCGATATTGGCCTGCATAAATTTCGCCATATCTTTGGTGGTGGATTTTACCCCGTAAGCCTCTGCATCCAACATACCCGGCGTGACGCGCATCGGTAAACCCTTCTTATATCCCCACGCATAATCCGCCTGCATTGATGGGGGAACGGTAATAAAAGTGTGCGTCAGTTTGAGCGGCTGGAAAATATTCTTCTCCATAAAGGATTCAAAGGTTAACTGGCTTTTCTTAACCGCCAGGGCACCGAATAAACCGATGCTGGCGTTGGAATAGTTGCGCATCGTTCCTGGAGCCGACGTTGGCTGCCACTGCTGATAATACTGCCACAATGACTTCGGGTCGGTGACCGAATCCGGCAGTTGAAGAGGTAAGCCCCCGGCAGTATAAGTCGCCAGATGCAGCATTTTGATGTTCTTCCACTGAGGGCCTGTCAGCTCAGGGGCGTAATTCGCCACCGGATCGTTGAGGTTCACGATCCCGGTTTGCATCGCGTAACCCCCGGCAACCCCGGTAAAGGTTTTACTGACTGAGCCCAGTTCAAACAGCGTGTTCTCAGTTACCGGCCGCTGGTTTTTAATATCCGCCGCGCCATAGTTGAAAAAGTGCGGTTTCCCATCATAAAACACCACCACGGACATGCCGGGAATACCCTGCTCTTTTATCAGCGGCGTCAGGGTTTGATTAACGAGAGTCGCAATCTGCTGTTCCTGTTGGGAGGGTTGTGCCGAGGTATAAAACGATGTGGCAGCAAGGGTGGTAAAGACCAGTACATTGATGGCGGTTTTTTTCATCGTGAGGGGGTTTCCATAAGCGGGTCAATAATAAACGCAGGTTTTTGCGCTGCCTAGTCTGGGAGAATTCCCTCGGCATCGCAACTGATTATATTTTCACATTGGCAGCGATGACCCACCAGCCGAATGCGTATCCGTTAACTCTTTTACCGACGATCGCTTTACCGGCCTGGTGTGGGATAATTTTGACGCGGCATCCGCATGCATCAGATGCTGCAAAAAGATAGGGCTCAGGAGTTGCAGAGCGGGCAACGGCAAGAGGTTCTGCAAAGCTTTGCTCCCCAGGCCCCAGGATTTTTATCTATTTCCCTGCGGGCAGCAGATCAGGCCGATCCGCGCCTGATCAACGTGGGTTGCAGGATCACACTTTGGGGCGCCAGCCGATCGTCAGTAATGCGTTGCAGCAAACGGGAAGCGGCGCTGCGGCCAACCTCCCGGGCAGAACTGGAAATAAAAGTCAGCGGCGGTTCGGTGAGCTCGGCTTCCGGCACATCGCCAAAACCAATCAGCGCCACCTGCTGCCCCAGGAAAGTGTCGATCCCTTCGGAACCGATGGTGCGGCCACTGCGCACAATGCCGAAATAAGCCCCCAGCGCCACCGACGCTTTATGACAGACCAGCGCACTGATGTTCGGGTATTTACGCAGCAGGTTCTCGGCAGCTTCTGCTGACGCTTGTTGATGACAATCGCATTCAACGATCCATTCGGCACGAAACGGCAGCCCGTATTGCACCAGGGTGGCACAAAATCCCCCCAGGCGTTCGGCACGCGTCAGGGAATCACTTTGCCCGCCCAGGTACGCTATCTGGCTATGACCGCGTTTTATCAGGAATTCGGTGGCCATTTTTGCCGCCTGCATATTGTCCGGCCTTATTACGTCCACCCCCTCCAAGCCATTGGAGCGAGCGGCACAAACCAGCGGAACGCCCTGCTCTTCGGCCTTTTCTTTCAGGCCGTTGGCACTGCGCACCCCACCTGCCAGCACCATGCCGTCCACGCCATGTTCCAGCAGCGTATCAAAACAGCGCATCAGTCCTTTGCCATCACGCCCGCTTTGGGTAAGAAACAAGACTTTGCCGTTGGCTTCCAGCACTTCGCTTAGCCCGGCAGTCATCTCGGCATAAAACGGCTCGCAGATATCCCGCAGGATCAGCCCCACCACACCCGACGCTCCCCCGCGCAGCGTGGCCGCCTGCCGGTTGCGGACATAGCCAAGCTGTTCGATCGCCTGATTCACACGGGTCATGGTGGTGGGAGAAATACGCCCTTTACCGCTCAGCACCAGCGAGACGGTGGTAACAGATACGCCTGCCAATTGTGCGACGTCAGTAATAGTGATCTTTTTGATGGCCATAGCCCCTGTAAAACTATATCGGGATGACCCCATCCCGATGACAAATGGTATACCGAATTTCTTTATGCAGTAAAACGATTTACTGACTTTAATATTGTCGCCGTAAATGGCGACACGGAATTGTGATTAGCGGCGCATTTTTACTAGGTAAAACGTTTTATCTTATTTTTACCTAATCGGGTACACACAACATTGCACGTTTTTCCTCCAGGAGTCGTCGGTTATGCCAGCGTCTAAAAAACAAAAAATTACGCTTTGGGAATTTTTCCAGAGTTTGGGCAAGACATTTATGCTGCCCGTCGCCTTGCTTTCATTCTGCGGCATCATGCTGGGGATCGGCAGTTCACTGAGCAGCCGTGATGTTATTACCCTGCTACCCTTTATCGGTCATCCAGCCTTCCAACTGCTGTTCACCTGGATGAGCAAGATCGGTTCCTTTGCCTTCAGCTTCCTGCCGGTGATGTTCGCCATCGCCATCCCGCTGGGTATGGCCCGCGAAAACAAAGGCGTCGCTGCCTTCTCTGGTTTTGTCGGTTTTGCGGTGCTGAACCTGGCAACCAACTTCTACCTGACGACCACCGGGATCCTGCCAACCGATGATCCCTTGGCGCTGAAGGCCAACAACATCCAGAATATCCTGGGTATTCAGTCGATTGATACCGGGATCCTCGGTGCGGTGATCGTCGGTATTATCGTTTATCTGCTGCATGAACGCTTCAACACCATCCGTCTGCCGGATGCGCTGGCGTTCTTTGGCGGTACTCGCTTTGTGCCGATCGTCACCACCGTAGTATTAGGGCTATGTGGTCTGGTGATCCCATTGATCTGGCCTTGGTTCGCCGCCGGTATTAACGGCCTGGGCCGCATGATTAATGGTGCTGGCGTGTTCGGACCCATGATTTTCGGTTCCGGCGAACGTCTGCTGTTGCCATTCGGCCTGCATCATATTCTCGTGGCCTTGATCCGCTTTACTGAAGCTGGCGGTACGCTGGATGTCTGTGGCCGCGAGGTGAGCGGTGCGCTGACTATTTTCCAGGCTCAGCTCTCCTGCCCAACCACCCACGGCTTTGCTGAAAGCGCTACCCGCTTCCTGTCGCAGGGTAAAATGCCAGCCTTCCTTGGCGGCCTGCCGGGTGCTGCGTTGGCGATGTATCACTGTGCCAAACCCGAGAACCGTCACAAGATCAAAGGGCTGTTGATTTCCGGCGTAGTGGCCTGTGTGGTTGGCGGCACAACGGAGCCGATCGAGTTCCTGTTCTTGTTTGTGGCCCCGTTCCTGTATCTGATCCACGCGATCCTGACCGGCCTCGGCTTCACCATAATGGCCGTGCTGGGCGTGACCATCGGTAACACCGACGGCAATATCATCGATTTCGTGGTCTTCGGTATCCTGCACGGTACGGCAACCAAATGGTATCTGGTGCCGGTGGTGGCAGCTATCTGGTTTGCCGTTTACTACGCTATCTTCCGCTTCTCCATCCAGCGCTTTAACATCAAAACGCCGGGCCGCGAGAATGAAACCGCCGCAACGCAAAGCGCCACCGTGGGTAGCATTGGCAAATCCGGTTATAACGTGCCAGCTATCCTGGCGGCACTGGGCGGTAAAGAAAATATTATTTCGTTGGATAATTGCATTACCCGTCTGCGCCTGTCGGTAAACGATATGAGCAAAGTGGACGATGCGGTGTTGAAAGCCAACCGGGCCATCGGGGTGGTTCATCTTAACGATCACAACCTGCAAGTGGTGATCGGCCCGCAAGTACAATCGGTGAAAGATGAATTAGACTCATTGATAGCTACCGCCTAATTCCCTCCCGGGCGCAGCCTGCTGCGCCCTTGTACGGAGTTTCTCATGTTTGATTTTTCTACCCCGGTTGACCGTCATGGAACCTGGTGTACCCAGTGGGACTACATTGCCGACCGGTTTGGCAGCGCCGACCTGCTGCCTTTCACCATCTCCGATATGGATTTCGCTACCGCCCCGTGCATTCTCGACGCATTGCAACAACGCTTGCAACATGGCGTATTGGGTTACAGCCGTTGGCAGCACGAAGATTTTCTCGGCGCGGTACGTCATTGGTATCAGCAACGCTTTAACGCCCCTATCGACACCTCAATGGCGGTGTATGGTCCTTCGGTGATTTATATGGTGGCGCAGTTGGTGCGTATCTGGTCGGCACCCGGTGAATTTGTGGTCGCCCATACGCCGGCCTATGACGCATTTTATAAGGTGATCCTGGGGAACCAACGCCAGTTGTTGCCCTGCCCACTGCATAACGTGGATAACGACTGGCAATGCGATATGGCCCATCTGGAAGCACTGCTGGCCCGGCCGCAAACCAAGATCCTGTTGCTGTGTAGCCCCCATAACCCAACCGGCAAGGTGTGGCGCCAGCAGGAATTGGCGCACATGGCAGAACTGTGCGAACGCCATGATGTGAAGGTGATCAGCGATGAGATCCATATGGATATGGTTTGGGGTCAACATCACCACACCCCATGGAGCCAAGTGGCGGCCACCCCTTGGGCGCTGCTGACCTCCGGCTCTAAAACCTTCAATATTCCGGCGCTCACCGGTGCTTACGGCCTTATCAGCGATACCAGCGCACGGGAAAGCTATACTCAGGCGTTAAAGGCCCGTGACGGGCTTTCTTCCCCAGCCGTGCTGGCAGTTGCCGCCCATATTGCCGCCTATCGCCACGGCGAGCCCTGGTTGGATGCACTGCGAGACTACCTGCAAGATAACCTGACCTATGTGGCGCAACGGCTTAATCGGGCTTTCCCACAGCTGAACTGGCAACCCCCCAGGCAACTTACCTGGCATGGATAGATTTACGCCCGTTGGCTGTTGATGACCACCAATTGCAGGAAGTGCTGATTGAGCGTGAGAAAGTGGCCATCATGCCAGGCTTTACCTATGGTGAAGAGGGCCGCGGTTTTCTGCGCCTGAATGTCGGCTGCCCACGCAGTAAAGTGGAAGCCGGGATGGATAAGTTGATTGCAGCTTTGAAATTCGTCCTGGACGAAGAATAATCTACCCCCCAGGGGCGCTGCCCCTGGTTACCGCTATCAACCGCCCCCTCCTTCAAAACAGCCACTAAATTTAATGTGATCAAAGTCACTTTTTAATGCAACTCGATGGCTATTTTCATTCATTTGTTTTTATACTGCTCTGCACTTTACCCAAACTAAAATAATGAGTGCATATCATGATTGACTCCCGTTTACCCCTGACCGATATCCACCGCCATCTGGACGGCAACATCCGTGCGCAGACCATTCTGGAACTGGGCCGCCAGTTTAATCTCACGCTACCCGCCAACGAGTTGGCCGCCCTGCGTCCACATGTGCAGATCACCCATACCGAACCCGATCTGGTGAGCTTTTTGCAAAAGCTGGATTGGGGGGTTGCCGTATTGGGTGATCTGGAAGCCTGCCGCCGCGTGGCATATGAAAACGTAGAAGATGCAGCCAAGGCAGGCCTGCACTACGCTGAACTGCGCTTTTCCCCTTACTATATGGCGATGAAACACCAATTGCCGGTGGCTGGGGTAGTCGAGGCGGTGATTGACGGGATCCGCTCAGGCTGCCGCGATTGGGCTATTGATATCCGGCTGATCGGTATCATGAGCCGCACCTTCGGTGAACAGGCCTGCCTGCAAGAGCTGGAGGGTTTGCTGGCCCACCGCGATGGGATCACCGCACTGGATTTGGCCGGAGATGAGCTGAGCTTCCCTGGTGGGTTGTTCCTCAGCCATTTCAACCGTGCCCGTGACGCAGGTTTGCGCATTACCGTACATGCCGGTGAAGCCGCTGGCCCGGAAAGTATCTGGCAGGCGATTCGGGAATTGGGGGCGGAGCGTATCGGCCATGGCGTTAAGGCTGTGGAGGATCCGGCACTGATGGATTACCTGGCACAGCACGCGATTGGGATCGAATCCTGCCTGACGTCGAATATCCAAACCAGCACCGTGGCTTCGCTGGCTCAGCATCCGCTGGCCACCTTCCTGCGCCATGGCGTGTTGGCCTCGATCAACACCGACGATCCGGCCGTTCAGGGTATTGAAATTGAACACGAATACTGTGTGGCGGCTCCACAGGCCGGGCTGACAACGCAAGAAATCCGCACCGCACAGGAAAACGGCCTGAAAATGGCGTTCCTCAGCGAGCAGGAAAAGCAGGCATTACGCCAGAAAGTGCTTGGTTAATCTGCACAATCCAGGCTCGGTGGCGTTGGGTCGCCGAGCCCTTTTCAAACGTGGCCATTGCCTAACATTTCCCTCTTTTATCCTGAAGCTATCCAAGTGCCGCCCTGACCGCAGGAAAGCAACACAGATCACACCTCTTTATGCAGGCCACCGCATTGGCTTGACTCTTCATTTTTACCCTTTCATTATATAACTAAATATATAGCGGTATTTTATTTGGTATTGATATGGACTTCACCCGCCGTAGGTTGCTCGGATATCTGCTCTCCAGTCCCGTACTTTCAACTTTATCCTTTTCTGCCTTGGCAGATAGCGCGCTGATAATCCCGTTTGGTAACGTGCCCACCCCGCGGCGAACACTTCGTGTCCTCAGCGCTGGCGCCCCAGCGGATCTCCTGTTACTGGCACTGGCACCTGAAATGCTGCCAGGCCTATCATCATTTGATCTTTCGGTTACTGGCGGAGATTTTCTTTCCCCTGCTCTAAAAAGATTGCCCCGTCTGGGGCGCCTCTCAGGACGTGCGAGCACCCTGTCGCTGGAGAAACTATTAGCGTTAAATCCTGACATCATTATTGATTGCGGCAACGCGGATGAATATTTCCGTTCGTTGGCTCAACGAACGGCGGTGCAAACGGGTATCCCGTATATTTTGGTGGAGGGAAACCTGCAGGATTCAGCCCGCCAATTGCGCGAGGTAGGTCAATTGCTTGGCGTATCTGAGCGGGCAGAGGAACAGGCCAAACTCGCCGAGCTTTTTCTACAAGATGCCAGGCGCTTCTCCCAGCAAGATTCAAAGAAACCACGGTTTTATTCCGCTCGCGGAGCCGTCGGGTTGGAAACCGGGCTACAGGGTTCGCTGCATACCGAAGCCGCAGAATTGCTGGGGCTGATCAATGTAGCCAGCGAGCCACAGCGCCACGGCCTGGCCCTGGTTTCATTTGAGCAACTGCTGTTGTGGGAGCCAGACATTATTTTGACCCAGGATACCAAAACCTATCAGCACATCATTCAGGACCCGATGTGGCATCACCTGAAAGCCGTGCGTGAAAACCAGGTGTTATTGTTCTCGGGATTACCCTTTGGCTGGCTGGATTCCCCACCCGGTGTTAATCGTCTGCTGGGCCTGCGCAAACTACAGAGTCACTTCGACCTCCGAATTCAGACCCGTTGGGCCCATGACCTGCAAACGTTTTTTAAACTGTTTTATCATTCAGATTTAACTCAAGCACAACTCCAACCGCTGTTGGAGGGCCAATGAGTCTGACCATAAAGCTTGGTATTTCTGCTGTAAGTCTCCTGCTTGCAGCCTTATTGGCGCTGATGATGGGCAAATACCCATTAATGCCTGGCGACATACTGGCGTTACTCACCATAACAGATAACAAATTGGCAAATCCTCACGCCGGTATTGTATTTTGGCAGATCCGGCTACCGCGCATCCTGGCCGCCTTAATGATTGGCGCCGCGCTTTCCGCCGCTGGCGCAGCTTATCAGGGTATGTTCCGCAACCCATTGGTGTCGCCGGATATTCTCGGCGTTTCCTCTGGTGCTGGCATGGGAGCATGTGTTGCCATTTGGTTAGGTATGCCGATGCTAATCATTCAGTTTTTCGCCTTTATGGGCGGAATGTTAGCTATGGCGCTGACCTATTTGATTGCGCAAATGGCTAAACGCCACGATCCCGTATTGTCCTTGGTGCTGGTTGGGATCGCGATAGGGACACTGTGCGGCGCGGTGATTTCTCTCTTCAAGATCCTTGCCGATCCCTATACTCAACTCCCATCGATCACTTTCTGGCTTTTAGGTGGTTTGTCGACCATCACCCAGGGCGATCTTTACAGCACGGCACCAGCCTTGCTGGTGGGAATGCTACCGCTGCTGTTATTTCGTTGGCGCATGAATCTGTTGAGTCTGCCGGATGATGAAGTTCGCTCCATGGGCGTTAATGTCAAGCGCTTGCGCCTCACGTTTATTATCTGCGCAACTTTGCTTACTGCCTGCGCCGTCTCGGTTGCCGGGATCATTGGCTGGATTGGTCTGGTGGTACCTCATATCTGTCGGTTGATGACCGGGGATAATTATCAACGTCTTTTCCCTGCCTGCATGCTGGTTGGCGCTCTCCTGCTGTTACTTACCGATACCCTGGCTCGCAGCCTTTTTCCCACTGAATTACCTTTAGGTATTCTGACCGCACTGATTGGCGCCCCGTTCTTTCTGTTCTTATTGCTGCGTGGAGGACGCTGATGAGCATAGTGTCTTTCAGCAATGTGGCTTTGGGATATCATCGACATCCGGTGTTGCAAAATATCAGTTTCGGGTTGCAGCAAGGGGAAATCTGTTGCTTGCTGGGTGTCAACGGCAGCGGTAAAACTACGCTGCTGCGAACCTTGCTTGGGCTGATGCCTGCTATTTCCGGCGAGATCCTGCTCTACGGCAAGCCTCTTGTCCAATGGTCTGCCTCAGCGCTGGCGCAAAGAGTGGCTTATGTCCCTCAGGCTCACGATGGCCCTTTTGCCTTCAGCGTCCTGGACATGATTACTCTCGGGCGCAGCGCTCACCTTGGGTTATTTTCCTCCCCGGCGAAACGGGACCGCCAGTTGGCACGAGACACCCTGGAAACGTTAGGCATTGCTCATCTTGAACAACGCTTATTCCCTACGCTTAGCGGCGGCGAGCGGCAACTGGTGCTGATCGCACGGGCATTAGTACAACAACCGAGGGTCCTGGTGATGGATGAACCTGCCGCCAGCCTCGATTTTGGTCATCAGATAACCCTGCTCAATCGTATTCGCCAACTCAAGGTTGCGGGCATGACATTGTTGATGTCTACCCATCATCCAATGCATGCCAAAGCCATTGCGGACCGGGTCATCACGCTTCGCCCAGAGGAAGGCGCTAAACAGGGAACACCAGAAGAGATGCTCAGCAGTGCCTCACTGTCTGGTCTTTATCACGTCAGTGAGCAAGAAATTGAAACCTACCTGGGAATAACAACGACTGAAACAAGGAGATAATATGCTGATAGATGAAATAGACTTTTCTGCACTCTACCAACAGCAGCTAGCGCTGGCAAAACGCACGGAAAAGGCCCCGGAACACTGGGATAAACGGGCCGAGAAAATGTCAGTGACCTGCGCCAATCCGCAAGATCCTTATCTGACCCAATTGATTGCCAAAATAGATTTCTCTGAGGCCAAAACCTTACTGGATGTCGGTTGTGGGCCCGGCTCCGTGGGTCTGAACGTAGCGGATAAGCTGGATCAGGTTTACGGTATTGATTATAGCGCCGGCATGCTGGATGTGGCCGTCAGGCGAGCGCATGCCATGCAGCTTGATAACGTCACGTTTAAACGCCGTGCGTGGGAAGAAAGCTGGGATGACTTGCCGATATGCGATATCGCAGTCGCTTCCCGCTCTACTTTGGTTGGCGATCTGCATAGCGCCATGCAAAAAATCAACGCTGCGGCTCGATTAAGGGTCTACACCACTCATACGGTCAGCTCTTCTTTCGTCGATGTGGCCGTGCAGCGGGCTATTGGACGCCCCGTCGTTGAGCTCCCGAATTACATCTATGCAATCAATATCCTGTATCAAATGGGGATCCAGGCCCGTGTCGATTTTATCCGTGGCCCTAACTGCCAGGGAAATATCGATACTTATGAACGTTTCGTCGAAAGCGTCAGTTGGTCGATCGGAACCCTGAACGACGACGAGCAACAGCGGCTGTTTGATTACTTCACTCAGCAGCGAAAGCTTGGTCATCAGTTGACCTCGCCAACCCGCGACTGGGCCTTGGTTTATTGGGATAAGCACCAGGGGGTCGCATGATTTTCATTCCTGACAGCCTTCTGGATCAATGGTTGATGGATGATATCCAGGGCGGCGATCTCACCACGCGTGCCCTGGGGATTGGATCACGCCAGGGGGTGATGAGTTTTCACCATCGTCACGGAGGATGCGTCAGCGGCCAGAATACTGCGCAGCGCATGCTGATGCGCCTTGGGCTTGAAGTTGAACAATATCTTGACGACGGGGATGTGGCGCTTGCTGGCCAGGTTCTGCTCACGGCCAAAGGCCGTGCGGATGCGCTTCATCAAGGCTGGAAGGCGGTACAGAATTTACTGGAGTGGAGTTGTGGCGTATCTGATTATCTCTACCGTATGCGCCAAATCCTGCAACAGTATTCACCCAATGGCAAAATTGCCTGCACCCGAAAGACCGTTCCTGGTACTCATCTGTTAGCCCTGCAGGCGGTGATTGCCGCTGGCGGTATTATCCACCGCACCGGTTGCAGTGAAACCCTGCTGCTGTTTGCCAATCACCGCAAATTCTGTTCCTGCCCCGATGATTGGCAAAGCATGGTGACCACACTCCGCCAACAGGCACCGGAAAAAGCCATTATCGTGGAAGCCGATACGGTGGATGAAGCCAGGTTGGCCATACAGGCACAGCCGGATATTGTGCAACTGGACAAGTTTTCTGCGCCAGATATTCTCCTCCTGAAAAGTTACGCTGAAACCATCGCGCCAGGCTGCCGCCTCTCGGTAGCGGGTGGCATTAACCTTGATACGATAGAAGAGTACGCACGTACCGGCGTTGCCCTGTTAGTCACTTCCGCGCCTTATCATGCTTCGCCCTCTGACATCAAAGTAAGACTCATCCCGACGGATTAACGCGTTCAGAATGGGCGCGTCTCTTTGACACAACTATCGCTATATAAATATATACATAACGATTCTGGGAAACAGTGAAAATGAAAAAAACAACTTTATGCACCACACTCTCCCTTCTTATAACGGGGAATTTTATCGCAGGGAATACGCAGGCGAGCGAAAACACCATGACCGTTTGGGGTAGCCCTGTGGCCAATACCAGTACGATTATCACGCCAGATACGGTTAACAAGCTGGACAAACGCAACGTAGCTGAGGCACTAGGCATCGTGCCCGGGGTAACGTTACAAAAATCCGGCGCTAGGAATGAACAGCAGGTGCGGGTGCGCGGGTTTGATAACCGCCAGGTTCCGGTGTTTTATGACGGAGTGCCAATTTATATTCCTTATGACGGCAACCTGGATCTGGGGCGTTTCCTGACCTCCAACCTGTCTTCGCTGGAGGTCTCTAAAGGCTATACCTCATTACTGCAAGGACCAAACCAGATGGGCGGCTCAATCAACCTGACAACCAGTAAGCCCAAAGAGCCATTGGAAGCCAGCTTGGGTTACCGGCAAGGGTGGAGTCGTGGTAGCGACAACGCCTTCGATGCCGATGCTTCACTGGGAATAAAAAACGATATCGGTTATCTGCAAGTCAGTGGTAGCCAACTGAAGCAGAGATTTGTTGGTTTACCGCACAGCATTGACAACCCTACCGCTGGCGAAGATGGCCGACGCACCAACTCGGCGTCTGATGACAAACGCGGTATTGTGAAAGTTGGTTTTACCCCACGGGAAAATGACGAATATACCTTCACCTATATCAAACAGGATGGGGAAAAACAGAATCCACCCTATATGGGCAACAGCAGCCAGATGCCTCGCTATTGGCAATGGCCGGAATATGACAAAGAGAGCTATTACTACCAGGGGATCACCCGGTTTGGCGATATATTTACTCTGAAAAGCCGCGCTTACCATGACACCTTTAAAAATACCCTGCTTATGTACAACTCGCTAAGCGATCTCAAGCAAGGCAAAGGCAACTATAGCCATTACGATGATTATACCGATGGTGCAGGCCTGCAATTATCCGCCGATATGCGTGAGCGGGATCGGCTCGCTTTTGCAGCCCACTGGAAGGAAGACGTTCACCGCGAGAAAGGCGCCGAAAATGCGCCCTACGATCGTTATAAAGACCGTACCTGGTCACTTTCGAGCGAATATCAATGGGCCGTTAATGACGCATGGGACGTTGTTGCTGGTATCAGTTACGACTGGCGCGACAGCCTGGAAGCAATGAAACACGAAAACAATGGCACCACCACCCGTTACGACGACAACAGTCAACGCGTTTTCAACTGGCAGGCAATGGCGAAATACCACTTCGACAACCGTGATGATATCGCCCTGTCATTTTCCGATCGCAGCCGTTTCCCCACGCTGAAAGAGCGCTATACCACTTCCCGACCGGCTTATGGTCAGGTTGCTTTGGTGAACCCCAATCTCAAGGCTGAACGGGCGCACAGCATAGATTTAACTTATAACGGCTACCTGAGCGATAACTGGGGATACGAAGCGAGCGTCTATTATAACCGCGTCAGCGATGCGATTCTGGCACAAAATATCGATGCCAATACGGTGCAGAACCGTAATAGCGGGCGCGTAGACTACACCGGTTTCGATCTGGGTATCAAAGGGCAGATCTTCGAAGAAGTGAGAATCGGCTTCAGCTACAGCCTGATCCACAGCGATGTAAAGGACAAGGAAGTGGGTAAAATCACCGGTCTGCCAACTCAATCGGTTATCGGCTGGATCACTTACACCCCGTGGACACCATTGAGCCTGACCCTGTCTGAAGAGGCCCGCTCATCAAGCTACAGCAACACGGACGGCAGCCAACGGGCGGCGGGATTTGCGGTAACCAACCTGCGGGCGGACTATCAGATTGTCAAAGGGCTAAGCGTCAATGCCTCGGTTAATAACCTGTTCGACACCGCATATGCTTATTCCGAGGGTTTTGTGGAACAAGGCCGTAACTTCTGGACTGGCATCGAGTATAAATACTAGCCTTTAACATCTGCTTCCCGGCCAATCGGGAAGCAGTTTCTGGCGTATGAAAGCAACTGGTTGAAACGACTCAACCTCTCCTGGCCGCGGTAGCTTCCCGCTGCTGGGCAGTTTTACGTGCGTAGCGCTGTGCCAGTATCGCGCACACCATCAATTGCACCTGGTGGAAGATCATTAACGGCAGCACCATCGCACCAACCGCTGCGGCCGGGAACAGCACGTTGGCCATTGGAATGCCGTTGGCCAGGCTCTTTTTCGAACCGCAGAACACAATGGTTATCTCATCTGCGGTATTAAAACCCAGCCAGCGCGCCGCGTAGGTGTTGACGATCAGCACCACCGTCAACAGCACCAGCGACATCACCAGGATCATCAGCAATGACCAGCCATCAATAGTGTGCCAAATCCCCTCGACCACCGCCGCGCTGAACGCGGTATACACCACCAGCAATATCGACGAGCGATCGGTGAGGTTAATCAGTTTGCGGTGGCGATCGATCCATTTGCCAATCAACGGCCGCGCCAGATGGCCGATAACAAACGGCACCATCAGTTGCAGGATAATGGCGCCAATCGCGTGCAGCACATCAGTATTGCCGCCCTGGGTATGCATCAACGCCCCCACCAGCAACGGTGACAAAAACACCCCTAGGATGCTGGATGCAGACGCGCTGCAAATCGCCGCCGCCACATTGCCCCCGGCGGCGGAGGTAAAGGCAATTGCCGACTGAACCGTAGCCGGTAAGGCACACAGATAGAGAAAGCCCAGGTAGACGGTCGGCGTCAGCACGCCAGGTACCAGGAGGTTCATCGACAGCCCCAATAACGGGAACAGGGCAAAGGTACTGAGGAACACCACCAGATGCAGCTTCCAGTGGCTCATTCCGGCAACGATTGCCTCGCGGGAGAGCTTGGCCCCATGCATAAAGAACAGTAAGGCAATCGCGGCCGTGGTCAGATGTTCAAAGAAGGTCTGCCAGACGCCTTCACAGGGGAAAAGTGAGGCCAGAAGGACCACCACCAACAGGACCAGCAAAAACTTATCGATGCGTAAACGCTGCAACCAGGACATTAAACAGGATCCCCTGAAATTAAATCGTAAAAAAAGGGTTCAGTGCAAAATCTGAACCCTGTTGCCACTCGTCGAATCAAACTACCGGCAGCGCTTTTTGCTGTTTGGCTGATTCGATACCCAGTTCGATCATCTCCATCACCTTGATGGCTTCGCTGGCCGGCACCGGGTTGGCACCATCACCGTTGACGGCATCACGGATGGCTGCATAGTAGGCTGGATAATTACCGGGAAGGGTCAACAACGGCTTTTCCGCCATGATGCCATCACGTGACAATGTCACAACTCCGTCACGCATATCATAACCCCAATCGGCCTGCGGCAGGCGATCACCGGCTTTCAGTCGGTCTTCCTGGGGATCAAGGCCATATTTGATAAAGCTGCCCTGCGTACCATGCACAATGTAGCGCGCAGTTTCTGCCGCCGCCAACACCGTGCCGTGCAGCACCACGCGGTGATGGCCATAATTAAGTACCGCATGGAAATAATCCACCGATTGCGAGCCTGGGCGCAATTCACCGAGATCGACAAACAGCGTTTGCGGCATACCAAACAGCTGCAAAGCCTGGTCGATCAGATGTGGCCCCAGATCGTACCAAATGCCGCTACCAGCCCCGCCTTGTTCGCGCCAGCGCTGGCGTACCTCCGGGCGGAAGCGGTCGAAATGGGATTCAAAATAGACCACTTCACCCAAGGTTCCCTCTTTTAGCAGCGTTTTCAGCGTCAGAAAATCGCTGTCCCAGCGGCGGTTATGGAACACCGAAAGCAACAGCCCGCTCTGATCCGCCTGTTGCTGCAACTGCTGCGCTTGTGACAACGTCACGGTAAACGGTTTATCCACCACCACATGCTTGCCTGCCGCCATCGCCTGTTGCGCCAGCGGGAAATGGGTATCGTTAGGGGTAGGAATAACAATCAGGTCGATCGAAGGATCATCAAACAGCGCCTGCGGATCACTCACCACCGTCATCGAAGGCCAATCGGCATGGACTTTACCGGCATCGCTGCTGGAAACGGCGGCCAATTCCATGCCAGGGGTTCCTACAATCAACGGAGCATGAAACGTCTTGCTGGCGTAGCCATAACCTATCAGACCAACACGGATTTTTTCAGTCATCTTGTTTCCTCATACAGGGCGGTAATCCAAATGAATGTCAGGCAGGCAAGTGGATCGGGGCGAAAAAACCGCCCCTGAAATGCTGCCGCTCGAAGCTGTGGGATCTGGAATTATCCGATTTGACACCATGACGCGGGCGGGAACAAGCAGTAAATTTTAGGTTAACTGGAGACAGCAGCCAGCGCCCGTTGATGGAAATTGCTCACTGGATAGTTGATCTCCAGACTACGGCGGCGAAAATCACTCGGGCTGACACCAACTCGCTTGCGGAACACCCGCGAGAAATAGAGCTGATCGTCATAACCGACTACGCGGCCAATGGTGGCTATCGACTCCTGGGTGGTCTGCAACAGCAGTTTGGCACGGATCACCCGTTGATCCTCACGCCAGCGCAGAATATTGATCCCGACCTGTTCACGGAACAGATGCGCCAGCCTCGAAGGCGAAAGGCAAACATGGCGCGCCACCTCATCAATACGCAGTTCTCCGGCCAGGTTGCCGGTAATAAACTGGCAGGCTTCCATCACCCGGGGATCCATTATCTTCTGCGGGCTGAGCGGATCTTCTTCCATCGAACGCAGCAAGAGCCGCTCCAACAGGTTCATCCCCATCTCTTCAGCAAAGCGACGGCCAGAACGCTGGGTCTGCTCAATGTTGGCAAACAGCCGGTCAAACTCCAGCAGCAAGGTATTATTGGGCAGCGTCAGGCGGCCCACCTGATGCGTTTTACTGTGCCATTCGAGCCAATCGGCCCAATAAGCGCGCGGGCGGAAATAGACCCAGCGATGATACCAGCAGTCGCTATCTGGCGATCGGCCATAGTAATGCGCCGCCTTGGGGGAAACAGCAACAGATCGCCAGGATTACAGTAAAAGGTATCCTCACCATCAAACACTTTACCCTGGCCTTTAATGGTCAGATTGAGGATATAGCCCTTCATCCCGCCAGGACGATCGATAAAGAAATCCAGCGGTCCATCCGCCATGATCGGCGTCAGCCCGGCAACCAGGTAGGCGTTAAAGGTGTAACCCGGCAACAGCGGGTTCGGTTGGGGTTCCTGAACCATGCGATGATACATCTGGCCTCCAAAGGTGTCTTACATCTGCCTCGTACTTGTCAGTTAGGCCTTCCTGCCCCCTCGCCCAAAGGGGAGAGGGCGTCACCACAAGCATAGAGATAAATTATTGGGCATGTTATTGCTTAAACGGCAAGCATTGCGTACATCTATCCCTGTATTTCTCTAAATCAAGTTTATCAAGCCAGCAGGATGCTGCTCACCGCAATCTCAAAACTGTGATGTATTGCGTTAAGCCGTGCGCTTCGCTTTCTGCTTGTAGCGGTCAAAGATCACCGCCGCCAGCAGGATCACACCGCGCACCACATACTGTGAGAACGGCGAAATATTCAGCAGGTTCATGGCATTCTCCACCGTCCCCAGGATCAGGATCCCGGCGATAACATAGGAAATCTTGCCGATGCCCCCTTGAGCGAAACGCCTCCCAGTACGCAGGCGGAAATGACAATCAGCTCATAGCCGATAGAGGTCATCGGCTGGCCGCTGGTCATGCGCGAAGCCAGAATAATGCCAGCAGCGGCGGACACCAGCCCGGAAAGGATAAAGATAATGATCTTGGTGCGAACCACCGGCACCCCAGCCAGACGGGCCGCCTCTTCGTTGCCGCCAATAGCCAGGGTGTTACGGCCAAAGGTGGTTTTATTCAGCAAGAAGCCAAACAGGATCAGGCAGGCCACGGTGATCCAGATCGGCGCGGGCAGCCCAAACCAGTTGGCATAACCCAGGGCAAAGAAACGCTCATCTTCGATACCCACCGCTTTACCATCAGAAATGATATAA
Source organism: Serratia sp. L9 (assembly GCF_050632285.1). Classification (NCBI taxonomy): domain Bacteria; kingdom Pseudomonadati; phylum Pseudomonadota; class Gammaproteobacteria; order Enterobacterales; family Yersiniaceae; genus Serratia; species Serratia sp. L9. The sequence continues at coordinate 4,141,149 of NZ_CP192591.1, forward strand.
GCCAGGCCACGGAATATCTGCATGGTAGCCAGGGTGGTGATCAAGGCATTGATCTTCAGGCGGGCGATCACAAAGCCATTAATCAAGCCAGAAAGCACACCGAGCAGTAAACCGGCCGCTACGCCAATCCACAGGCTTTCGGTCATGTTGATCACCACTGCGGTAGTCACCCCGGCGCAGGCAATGACCGAAGCAACCGAAAGGTCAAAATCACCGGAAGCCAGGCAGAACAGCATGCCGCATGCCACCATGCCGGACATGGAGATCGCCAGACCCAGGCCTTTCATATTGATAAAACTGCCAAAATTCGGCACAAACAGCACACAGCCAATAAACAGCACTGCGAACACCACCAGCATGCCGTAACTGTCCCAGATACGCGCCAGCCCAAGGCTGCCACGGTTTTTCACAGAATTGGTTGTCATGGACGACATCTCTTTCTCCTTCACAATCAGGCCACCGCCGCAGCGTATTCGGGGGTACTTAACATCGCCAGGCTGAGGGCTTTTTCCTCAGTGGCTTCAACATGGGATAACTCACCGGAAATCGCCCCTTCACGCATCACGATGATGCGATCCGCCAGCCCCAGCACTTCGGGTAAATCACTGGAGGCGAACAGCACCGCGATGCCCTGCTGCGCCAATTGATAGATCACATGGTAGATTTCATGTTTGGCCCCGACGTCGATGCCGCGTGTCGGTTCATCGAGCAGGATCACTTTCATCTCTTCCGACAGCCAGCGGCCAAGGATCGCTTTTTGCTGGTTACCGCCCGAGAGGTTCATAATCAATTGCTCGGCACTTGGGGTTTTGATATTCAACGCACGAATGTGGTGATCGGCATTGCTGGCTTCCCAGGTGTTATCAATCAGGCAACCCGCCTTGATGCTTTTACGCCGTGCGCTGATGTTGATGTTATCGCGCACCGAGTGCACCGGGATGATGCCGTCTGCCTTGCGGTCTTCCGGGCACAGCATGATGCCTGCGCGGATAGCGTCTATCGGTGAGCGGATAGCAAGCGCGTTGCCATCCAGCAGCAAATGCCCACCGGCCACACGCGTTGCACCAAAAATGCCCTTCATCAATTCACTACGCCCGGCCCCGACCAGGCCAAACAGACCGACAATTTCGCCGGCACGCACGTTGAGGCTGATAGGGGTTTTCACGCCAGCGGCCTGCAATTGCGCGATCTGCAACCGCACCGCCCCCAGTTCACGTGGCTGATAGCCGTATACGTCGCCAAGATCGCGGCCAACCATTGCCTGAACCAGCGCTTCATTGTTGACTTGCTGCATGTTGTCGAAGGTGCGCACATAGCGGCCATCTTTAAACACGGTAATGGCGTCACTGAGCGCAAAGATCTCTTCCATGCGGTGAGAGACATACAAAATCACCCGCCCTTCGGCGCGCAGCTCGCGGATCACCCTGAACAGTTGCTCGATTTCACGGGCCGACAGTGAACTGGTCGGTTCATCAAACGCGATCACCTTGGCATTGCGTGCCAGCGCCTTGGCAATCTCCACCATTTGCCACTGGCCAATCGACAGATATTTCAGCGGCGTATCGGGGTCGATATCCAGGCCAAGATGTTCCAGCTGTAACCCCGCCTCATAACGCAGCAGTTTGCGATCCACCATCCCGAATCTGGTGGGCAACTGACCCAGATAGATATTCTCGGCCACTGTCATTTCCGGTACCAGGTGCAGTTCCTGATAGATAATCGCCACCCCGGCGTCCAACGCTTCGGTGGTGTTGGCAAACTGCACCGCTTGCCCCTGAAGATAAATTTCGCCCTGGCTCGGGGCGTAATTGCCGCTGAGGATTTTCAGCAGCGTCGATTTCCCCGCCCCATTCTCCCCCATCAACGCGTGGATCTGCCCGGCCTGGCAGGTGAAGCTGATATCATCCAGCGCCTTGACGCCCGGGAAGATTTTACCGATGCCTTTAAAAGCCAAATAGGGCGTAACGGCAGTCATAATGCGTTCCTCATGCTGTTCGTTAAAAAGCCGCCTGCGTAATGCAGGCGGCATAACCCTTACATCAGGCCTTTTTTCTGCAGTTCGACCTTGAAGTTATCGCGGGTGATCAGCACCACATCAGTCACTTCGGTAAATTTCTGCGGTTCAACCCCTTTCTCGACCCAATCGTGCAGCATCTGGATACTTTTGTAGCCATGGACATCCGGGCTTGGCAGCAGCGAACCGTAGAAGCCGGTAGCCTGCGCCTTGGAAAGTTCACTCACCGCATCAACGCCGTTGATGCCAATGCCGATCACGCTAGGAGCCTTAAAACCTTGCCCTTCGGTGGCGCGTACGCCGCCCAGCACGGTATTGTCGTTCATGCCAACGATCAGCCAGTTTTTCACTTCAGGATGCTGTACCAACATCGAGTTGGCGGCATCGAACGCCCCAGGAATATCGTTGGATTTGGTTGGAACCTTGTAAATCTGCTTTTCCGGGAAGCCTGCGGATTTCAGCGCTTCCATTGAGCCGCCAGTGCGGCGGCGTGCGGTATCCAACTCATCAGAGGTGATCGCCATCACGCCGGTCTCAGCCACTTGCCAACCGCGCTTGTTCATCTCTTTCCACAGTTCCTGGCCTTGGCGCTCGCCAATCTTGGTGGCCGCCATCATCACCAACGGCACGCTGTCCATTGGTTTGCCTTTGGCGTTGACGAACTGATCGTCAACCGCGATCACTTTCAGATCGTAACTGCGCGCCTTGGCTACGATCGCCGAGCCGAGTTTGGGATCCGGGGTACAGATAACAAAGCCTTTGGCCCCGCTGGCCGCCAGGCTGTCGATGGCATTCAGGGTTTTCTCACCGTCAGGTACTGCAATTTTGATCACTTCAAAACCGAGGTCTTTCCCAGCCTTATCGGCAAACTTCCATTCGGTCTGGAACCAGGGTTCTTCTGGTTGTTTAACTAAAAAGCCCAGCTTCATGGACTCGGCAATAGCCGAATGTGACATAACTGCCGTCAGGCCGATGACTGCCAATGCCTTAGTGAATTTATGCATGGTACTCTCCGCTGTTTTGCTCTTTTCGGCAGGGGGGTCCGTCTGCCATGAAAGCGTTATCATTAGTTGGTGCTGTAACGACAAGCGCCTGTTTTCGCGTTTTATGTCGTTACAGTGGGTAAGACGGGAACAGTTTTAGCGGTTATTTGTTACTTAAATGTAGAGCGCTATCACATCCAAGAATTACAGCAGGTATGTGCATATATTTAGCCACTTAGGCCAAGCACCAACTTTTGACAGCCATCACAAAATCACTGCAGGAAGCAGAAAAGTACATACTTCCAGCTAATGACTCCTCACCTGACTGCTCGCCACACTCCTATCGTTAACCATAACCTAACAAATAAGGAGTCAGCATCATGACGGCAGGCGCAATTGCCCTGGGTCTGGACTTCGGCAGCGATTCAGTGCGAGTACTGGCTGTCGAATGTCATAACGGCAATGAACTGGACACCGAAGTGGTTTACTACCCCCGCTGGCAGCGGGGCGATTTCTGCCAGGCCGCGGATAACCAGTTCCGCCATCACCCACTCGACTATATAGAAGCGATGGAACAGGCCATCGTTGCCGTGGTGCAACGCATGAGCCCCGAGCAACGCCTGGCGGTAGTCGGGATCGGGGTAGACTCCACCGGCTCGACGCCTGCCCCCATCGACGAAAACGGCGATGTTCTGGCGCTGCGGCCGGAATTTAGCAGTAACCCGAACGCCATGTTTGTGCTGTGGAAAGATCACACCGCCATTGAAGAAGCTGATGCCATTAATCAGTTGTGCCGCAGCGGAACCTTCCCTGACTATTCCCGCTATATCGGCGGGGTCTACTCTTCCGAATGGTTCTGGGCCAAGATCCTGCACGTATCACGCCAGGACGAGGCAGTACGCAAAGCGGCAGCCTCCTGGGTGGAACTGTGCGACTGGGTACCTGCATTGCTATCCGGCACCACCGCCCCACATCGGCTGAAACGTGGCCGCTGTAGCGTAGGCCATAAAACCCTGTGGCATCCCGATTGGGGTGGCTTGCCGCCGAAAGCTTTCTTTGCGGCTCTGGATCCTTTGCTGATCGAAGATTTGCCCTACCCGCTGTTTACCGGCTCCTACACCGCCGATCTGCCGGTAGGTAACCTGACCAAAGCCTGGGCCGAACGGCTCGGTCTGCCAGAAAGCGTAGTGCTTTCCGGCGGTGCCTTCGATTGCCATATGGGAGCCGTCGGTGCGGGCGCGCAACCTTACACGCTGGTAAAAGTGATTGGCACTTCAACCTGCGACATCCTGATAGCCGATCGCGAACGCGTGGGTGACCGTGCCATCGCCGGGATTTGCGGCCAAGTGGACGGCAGCGTGGTGCCGCAAACCATCGGTATGGAAGCGGGACAATCCGCTTTTGGCGATATGTATGCCTGGTTCAGCCACCTGCTGAGCTGGCCATTGCGTGAAGCCGCCAAAACCCAGCCGCAATTGCAGGCGCAACTGCAGCAAATTGAAAGCGGCATGCTGGCCGCACTGACCACGGCCTGGGCCAGGAACCCTTCGCTTGACCATCTGCCGGTCGTGCTGGATTGGTTCAATGGCCGCCGCACCCCTTATGCCAACCAGCGCCTGAAAGGCGTGATCACCGATCTCAACCTCGGTACTGACGCCCCGACCTTATTCGGTGGCTTTATTGCCGCTACCGCCTTTGGCGCCCGCGCGATCATGGAATGTTTTGAGCAGCAGGATATTCCTGTAGACAACGTGCTGGCATTAGGCGGCATTGCCCGCAAATCCCCGGTCATCATGCAGGTTTGTGCCGATGTGATGAACCGCCCGCTACAGATTGTGGCTTCCGACCAATGCTGCGCGCTGGGGGCTGCCATTTTCGCCGCCGTCGCCGCCGGGCATTTCAGCAATGTACCATTGGCGCAGCAGCATATGGCCTGCAGCATCGAGCGCACCTTGCAACCCGAACCGCAAAACGTTGCGCGCTATCAGCAATTATATGAACGCTATCAGCAATGGTGCCAGACCGCAGAGCCACGCTTTGCCAAAGATTAATACGCCGGGGCGCAACCGCCCCAGCTCAACAAACCGAAATATTCAGGAGTCTCTGATGGACGTGTTTAAACAGCGTGAAGTGTGGTTCGTGATTGGCAGCCAGCATCTGTATGGCCCCAAAACCCTGCAACAGGTAAAAGAAAACGCCGAGCTGGTGGTCAACAGCCTGAACCGTGAAGCCGGATTGCCGGTGAAGCTGGTGCTGAAACCGCTGGTCACTACACCAGATGAAATCACCGCCGTCTGCCGTGATGCCAATTATCACCAGGATTGTATCGGTATCCTTACCTGGCTGCATACCTTCTCACCGGCCAAGATGTGGATTGCCGGTCTGTCGATCCTCCATAAACCGCTGTTGCAGTTCCACACCCAGTTCAATGCCGAGATCCCTTGGGACAGCATGGATATGGACTTTATGAACCTCAACCAGACCGCTCACGGTGGCCGCGAGTTCGGCTTTATCGGTGCCCGTATGCGCCAGCAGCATAGCGTTATCGCTGGCCACTGGCAGGACAAACAGGCTCAGGCGCGTATCGCCCAGTGGATGCGTGTCGCCAACGCCAAGCAGGAAAGCCAACAGCTGAAAGTCGCCCGTTTTGGCGACAACATGCGCCAGGTCGCAGTCACAGAAGGCGATAAGGTCGGCGCACAGATCCAGTTTGGCTATTCCGTCAACGCTTACGGTATCGGCGATTTGGTCAGCGTGATCAACGAAGTCAGCAAGGGCGAGGTTGATACCCTGATCGAAGAGTACGAAGCCAGCTATGAGCTGACCGATGCAGTGAAAAGCCAGGGAGCCAAACGCGAAAACCTGATCGATGCGGCGCGTATTGAACTGGGGATGAAACGCTTCCTTGAGCAGGGTCAGTTCCGGGCGTTTACTACCAACTTTGAAGATCTGCACGGCATGAAACAGTTGCCGGGCCTGGCGGTACAGCGCCTGATGCAGCAAGGCTACGGTTTTGGCGGCGAAGGCGACTGGAAAACGGCGGCCCTGCTGCGCATCCTGAAAGTGATGGGTAGCGGGTTAAACGGCGGCACCTCATTTATGGAAGATTACACCTACAACTTCCAGCCGGGTAACGATCTGGTTGTGGGCTCACACATGTTGGAAGTCTGCCCGTCGATCGCCAAAGAGAAAAAACCGCTGCTGGATATTCAATACCTGGGTATTGGCGGCAAGGCCGACCCGGCTCGTCTGATCTTCTCTACCCCGGCAGGTCCGGCGGTCAATGCCAGCCTGATCGACATGGGCGATCGTTTCCGCCTGTTGGTCAACCAGGTTGACACCATTGAGCAGCCGCACCCATTGCCAAAACTGCCGGTGGCGCGGGCTATCTGGCACGCTCAGCCAACGCTGGCAACCGCGGCAGAGGCCTGGATCCTGGCGGGTGGCGCACACCATACCGTGTTCTCACAATCGCTGAATGCCGATTATCTGCGCCTGTACGCCGAGATGCACAATATCGAGTTCCTGCTGATCGACAATGACACCACCCTGCCAGCCTTCAAAAACGAAATCCGTTGGAATGAAGCCTATTACCAACTGAACCGTCGTTAAGCATTTCACAATACTGCAACCGGTTTCAGAAACCGGTTGCAAACACATTTCGACTCAGCCTAAACTATGCTCAGTGTTTTTCATCTAGAGAGAGAATAGTTATGTCTGCTTTCCCGAAATCGTTCCTCTGGGGCGCGGCTACCGCGGCGTATCAGGTTGAAGGCGCACACGATGCCGATGGCAAAGGCCCTTCTATCTGGGATACCTTCTCCCACCTGCCCGGTACCACTTATCAGGGCACCAACGGTGACGTTGCTGTCGATCACTATCATCGCTTCCGTGAAGACGTGGCACTGATGGCTGAAATGGGGATGCAGAGCTATCGTTTCTCTATTTCCTGGCCTCGCCTGCTGCCGCAAGGCCGTGGCAAGATCAATGAAGCCGGGGTCAAGTTCTACAGTGATTTGATTGATGCGCTGCTGGAACACAACATTGAGCCGATGATCACCCTGTATCATTGGGATCTGCCACAGGCATTGCAGGATGAAGGCGGTTGGGAAGCACGCAGCACCGCTGAGGCCTTCGAGGAGTACGCCCGCCTGTGTTACCAGCGTTACGGCGATCGTGTCAAACTCTGGTCAACCTTCAATGAAACCGTATGCTTTATCGGTTTTGGTTATATCACCGGCGGCCACCCACCGGGTGTGCAAAGCCCGGCGCGCGCCATCCAGGCCTGCCACCACGTATTTGTAGCCCACGCCAAAGCGGTAGCGGCATTCCGCACCAGTGGTATCCAAGGGCAAATCGGCTTTGTAAACGTATTGCAGACCCATACTCCACTCAGCCAATCCCCTGAAGATCTGGCGGCCTATCAACTGGCCGAAGGGATCTTTACCCACTGGCTGTACGATCCGGTGCTGAAAGGTGAATACCCGGCTGAACTGCTGGCACAGACTCAGGCACTGTGGGGCGTTCCGCAATTTGCCCAGGGTGATGAGCAACTGCTGCGTGACAATATCTGTGACTTTATCGGCCTGAACTACTACAAGCGTGAAACCATCGCGGCCAACAACCAGGGATCACACCTGACCATTAATACCACCGGCGAGAAAGGCAGTGGCCACCAGCAGGGTAATGAATTCGGCTTTAAAGGGCTGTTCAAGTTTGTTCGTAACCCTAACGGCGTGTATACCGATTGGGACTGGGAGATCTACCCGCAGGGTCTTACCGAAGGCATTATGAATATCAAGGCGCGCTATGGTGATATCCCTATCTATATCACCGAAAACGGCCTGGGAGCCAAAGACCCGATCATCAATGGCGAAGTGGTGGATGACGATCGTATCGATTATCTGCGCCAGCACATTGGCGCGATCGAAGATGCCATCAAACAGGGGGCAGACGTGCGCGGCTACTATCCTTGGTCGTTTATCGATCTGCTGAGCTGGCTCAATGGTTTCCAGAAACAGTATGGTTTTGTCTACGTCGACCATAATAAGGCGCTGGCGCGCCAGCGTAAGAAGAGCTTCTTCTGGTATCAGAAACTGATCGCCAGCAACGCTGCGCAACGTTGATCCTGTAACCCCAGAGCTTTTTCAGCTCCCCTGCCAGTCAACTGAACCTGACTGGCATTTTTTGTTGCCAAAATGCTCATAACCTTGATTCAGACATTGATTTCCCCTTACTCTCGCACATTGCTTTAATCTATACCCTGTGAATTTCGAGTTGCAGCTAACAACGCGGCAGCGTGAAAGACGACGGGTATACCACTTAGGAAATCGTTATGAACCAAGCCGAATTTTCCCGCATCGGCGGTTGGCTACTGGCCCCCATGGCCTATCTGATCGTCACCCTGCTCAGCGCAAGCCTGATGCTGATGCTGTACGGCATGGCCATTTTTATGCCGGAATCGCGCGATTACCTGATCACCAATGCCGAAGCCTTCACCCTGCAATGGTATCTCTCGGTGCTCACTTCGCTGATTATGTGGTGTTTCACGCTGTATTTATTGTGGCTGTTCTGCCAGCGTTCCCAGCGTTTTCCCAAGCTGTTTCTGGTGTGGTTGCTGATCACCGTATTATTGGCCATCAAAGCTTTTGCCTTTTCGCCGGTGTCTGATGAACTGGCAGTGCGCAGCCTGCTGTGGCCGTTGGTGATGGCAGCACTGTTGGTGCCCTATATGAAGCGTTCCAAGCGGGTTAAAGGTACTTTTACCGAAAAATAAGGGCTGTAAGGCACGATTTGCACGCCTCGCTGTGTAAATTTTCATCAAAATAGACAAGAAATCGCAATACCCCTGCGATTCATATGTTGTCGTTATGCCGCCGATTCCCGATAATAGGCGGCTTTTATTTTTTAGGCATTGCAATGACCGAATACCTGCTCCTGTTTGTCGGCACCGTGCTGGTGAATAACTTTGTCCTGGTGAAATTTCTGGGCCTGTGCCCATTTATGGGTGTTTCCAAAAACTGGAAAGTGCCATCGGTATGGGCATGGCTACCACTTTCGTCATGACGCTGGCTTCAGTTTGCGCCTGGTTGATCAACAGCTTTATCCTGATCCCGCTGGATCTGGTGTATCTGCGCACGCTGTCCTTCATACTGGTGATCGCGGTTGTGGTGCAATTCACCGAAATGGTTGTGCGCAAAACCAGCCCGGCGTTGTATCGTCTGCTGGGGATTTTCCTGCCGCTGATCACCACCAACTGCGCCGTTCTGGGCGTTGCCTTGCTTAACGTGAATCTGGGCTATAACTTCCTGCAGTCTGCGGTTTATGGCTTCAGCGCCGCTGCTGGCTTCTCGTTGGTGATGGTACTGTTTGCCGCCATCCGCGAACGCCTGGCGGTTGCCGACGTGCCGGCCCCCTTCCGTGGCTCTTCCATCGCGCTGATCACCGCAGGCTTGATGTCCCTGGCCTTTATGGGCTTTACCGGTTTGGTGAAATTCTAATGACGGCCTTGTGGATTGCGATTGCCGCATTAAGCGCATTGGGGTTGCTGTTTGGCGTGTTGCTGGGCTTTGCCGCGCGCCGCTTTGAGGTGGAGGAAGATCCGGTTGCCGAGCAGGTAGATGAGATCCTGCCGCAAAGCCAGTGCGGCCAATGTGGTTACCCAGGCTGCCGCCCGTATGCCGAAGCCGTTGCCAATGGCGAGATGATCAACAAATGTGCCCCCGGTGGGGAGCAGGTCATGCTCAAACTGGCAGAGTTGCTTAACGTGGAACCTCAACCCTTGGAGGGTGATGAAGCTATCGCTGAGCCGGTGCGCAAAGTAGCATTTATCGACGAAGCCAACTGTATCGGTTGCACCAAATGCATTCAGGCCTGCCCGGTCGACGCCATTGTTGGCGCTACCCGCGCCATGCACACGGTGATAACCGATCTTTGTACCGGCTGCGATCTGTGCGTCGCGCCTTGTCCAACCGATTGTATTGAAATGATACCGGTCGCCACCACTACCGCCAGTTGGAAGTGGGATATGAAAACCATTCCGGTGCAAGTGATCCACGTGGAGCAACATGTTTAATCTGTTCACCGCCTTTAAAAAAGATCGGATCTGGGATTTTGATGGTGGCATTCATCCACCGGAAATGAAAATCCAGTCCAGCGGTGTGCCGCTGCGCGTGCTTCCCTTGCCCGAGGTTTTTATTGTCCCTTTACAGCAGCATCTGGGGCCTGAAGGCGAGCTATGCGTTAAAACTGGCGATAGCGTATTAAAAGGCCAGCCGCTGACCTTTGGCCGTGGCCGTACTTTGCCAGTGCACGCCCCGACATCCGGAACCATCCGTGCTATTGAGCCGCACGTAACCGCACATCCCTCGGGGTTGGCTGAGTTGTGCGTATTTATCGAGCCGGATGGGGAAGACCGTTGGTGCGAACTGATGCCGGTGGCGGATTATCGCCAACTGGACCCGGCGGAGATTATCCAGCGAATTCATCAGGCTGGCATCGCCGGTTTGGGCGGTGCGGGTTTCCCAACCGCCAGTAAGCTGCAGGGTGGCCGCCAAGAGGTGGAAACCCTGATCCTCAATGCGGCCGAATGTGAGCCTTATATCACCGCTGACGATCGCCTGATGCAGGAACACGCCGATCAGATAATCGAAGGCACCCAGATCCTGCGCCACCTGCTGCAACCGAAAACCACGCTGATCGGTATCGAAGATAATAAACCGCAAGCGATTGCTGCATTGAAAATCGCCTTGCGCGATCACAACGACATTACCCTGCGGGTGATCCCCACCAAGTATCCTTCCGGTGGCGCCAAGCAGTTAACCAAGATCCTGACGGGTAAAGAAGTGCCCCATGGCAAGCGTTCTTCAACCATCGGCGTGTTAATGCAAAACGTCGGTACCGCTTTTGCCATCAAGCGGGCCATTGTTGATGGTGAGCCGTTAATTGAACGCGTGGTCACCTTGACCGGCGAAGCCATGAGTAAGCCAGGTAATGTCTGGGCACGCCTGGGTACGCCGGTCCGGCATCTGTTGAACTTTGGCGGTTTCCAGCCACAGCCTCAGCAAATGGTGATCATGGGCGGCCCGTTGATGGGCTTCACCCTGCCTGCGTTGAATGTGCCGATAGTCAAAATCAGTAACTGTTTGCTGGCACCCACGGTCAGCGAGATGACGCCACAAGAACCGGAGCAGTCCTGTATCCGCTGCGGGTTATGTGTCGATGCCTGCCCCGCCGGGCTGCTGCCACAACAGCTTTATTGGTTCAGCCGTGGCGAAGAACACGAGAAAGCCCGCAACCACAATCTGTTTGACTGCATTGAATGCGGTGCCTGCGCCTATGTCTGCCCCAGCAATATTCCGCTGGTACAGTATTATCGCCAGGAAAAGGCCGAGATTAACGCACTGGATCAGGAAGCGGCACGTACCGCAGAGGCCAAGGCGCGTTATGAAGCCAAGCTAGCCCGTTTAGAGCGGGAAAAACTGGCACGAGAAGAACGCCATAAAAAGGCGGCAGTGAAGCTGACCGATAGCGATCAGGGAGCCGTTCAGGCTGCCTTGTTGCGGGTTCGCAGCAAGAATAATGAGGCCGTTGCCGTCATTGCTAACGGCCAGGAGCCGGATAACAGTGCGGCTATCGCGGCCCGTGAAGCGCGAAAAGCACAGGCCAGAGAGCGTAAGGCTCAACAAATGGCTCAAGAAGCACCAACCGTCACTGCGCCAACGGATGAAGATCCCCGCAAAGTGGCGGTTGCAGCGGCTTTGGCACGAGTCAAAGCCAAGAAGGCTGCGCTGACAGAGGATCAGAAGCCTGCTTCAACGGTTCTTGAAGACGACCCCCGCAAGGCCGCCGTTGCCGCCGCTTTGGCCCGTGTGAAAGCAAAAAAGCCGCGCAGCTACAGCCGGAAGCGCCAACAGCGGATGAGCAGGAAGACCCCCGCAAAGCTGCCGTGGCCGCCGCCTTGGCCCGTGTGAAAGCAAAAAAGCCGCGCAGCTACAGCCTGAAGCGCCAACACCGGATGAGCAGGAAGACCCCCGCAAGGCCGCCGTGGCCGCCGCTTTAGCCCGTGTGAAAGCAAAAAAGCCGCGCAGCAATTGGCGACAGTAGAGAAAGAGTGATCCGGACGGTGCTTTGCGAACGCAAAGCACCGGTTTAGTCGATAGAAATCAGATAGGTGTAATTCACATCGATCTGGCGCAGTTTAGCCTCCTGATTCCAGGCGTTGGTTTCCAGCATCTCCATCTCTACGCTCCCACCGACTTCATTACGTAGCCCCGGCATCACATGCGTAAGCAGGTAAGAAATAAATTGCCCGCACTCTTTAGCCGTTCCCTGATGAGAGATAGAGATATATTCGCGCCCCGGGACATGAATATTGTCGATCTGGTGACCAGAAAGAATGTCCTTCTTGTGTTCCGGCTCCACCGCCATGATATGCGTAGCCGAACATTCACCATCGGTACGCTCATTTGCCGTATGAATACTGAAAACCTTGTGGCAATCCACATTCAACCCTCTGAAGAAGTTATTAAAAATCTCCCCCTTCATGGCGATGCAGGAAGAAAGCTCCATCTTTTGCTCTGTCTCAAACTCTAACTGGCGGGTAAACCCTACCAGTTGCATATCCGGCAGCGTCTGCCGCTTGACCTCAGGATAAAAACCGGCCTCGTAAACCGCCTCAAAGTTAAAGCGTGGTATCAAATTCTTCACGTCCCATTTGTCCATGGTTCGATAACGATTTGGTGTGGTGCCAAAGCGTTGTTTGAACATGCGGGTAAAGGTTTGCTGCGAATCGAAGCCCAGTTCATCCGAAATATCAATAATCGTACGGTTGGTGATACGCAGCGCCACTGCGGCACGGGTCAGAATGCGTGAACGGATATAAGTAGCCAGTTGGACACCGGTGATACGTTTGAATTTACGTTGCAGATGCCACTTGGAATAGCCTGATATGCGTGCCACTTCGTCAAGGTTTGGGCGCGACTCCAGATGAATTTCAACCCATTCAATCAGTTCTTCAATAAAAAAATGTCTTCATTAGTCATTATTATTTATCACTAACTTATTAATATTCGGAATAATAACCTAAATCGATTATACAAATGTTGTTATTTTGTGCGAATAAACAGTCCAAAAATAACAGGTTAGCGTTGAGGATACCAATCCCCGCGGTATTTTTACACACTAAACTGAGGAATATCAGATTAGCGCTATTCAACGAGTGAGCGTCAAAAACTCCAATCGTGCTTGGCGATCAAAAAACTGCTGCTGAAACCTGAATATCCTTATGATTAGCACGTATTACCTGGAGTGGGATTGCGGTAGAATACGGCGCAATAATTTTCCCCGGTGCCCGCACCGTGAACGCGCAGCTAACGTGGCAAAGAAATGGTAGTTATCCTATGAAGTTCAGGCCGGTACAACAGACCGCCCCCAAAGGCTTACACATCGCCAGTTCTCCTTTTACACATAACCAGCAAAGCACCAGTCGCATCATGCTTTGGGTTATGCTGGCCTGCATTCCCGGCATCATTGCCCAGGTCTGGTTCTTTGGTTATGGCAGCCTGATCCAGACCGCATTGGCCATGATGACTGCGCTACTGGCCGAAGCCGCAATTCTCACCTTACGTAAACAGCCGGTAAAATCCCGCCTGGCAGATAACTCTGCCCTGCTTACCGCCTTGTTACTTGGCATCAGCCTGCCCCCGCTGGCCCCCTGGTGGATGATTGTCATCGGTACCTTTTTCGCGATTGTGATCGCCAAACAGCTGTACGGCGGCCTGGGGCAAAACCCTTTCAACCCGGCCATGGTGGGTTATGTGGTGCTGCTGATTTCCTTCCCGGTGCAGATGACCAGTTGGTTACCGCCGGATGAACTGCGCGCCACCGCTCTGTCATTTCAGGATACTCTGCTGACCATTTTCAGCGGCCACACCACCCAAGGGGCAACCCTCCATCAATTGCAGATGGGCGTTGATGGCATCAGCCAGGCCACGCCGCTCGACGGATTTAAAACCGGCCTGCGCAGCGGCCATTCTGTTGAACAGGTATTACAGCAACCGCTGTTTGGTGGCGTGCTGGCCGGTATCGGTTGGCAGTGGATTAACCTGGGCTTCCTGCTGGGCGGGCTGTTTATGCTGGGCCGTAGGCTGATCCATTGGCAGATCCCTTTCAGCATGCTGGCGGTTATCGCCTTGTGCTCAGGACTGGCCTGGACGCTGGATCCTGCGCATCAGGCATCGCCGCTGATCCATTTATTCTCCGGGGCCACCATGCTCGGTGCGTTCTTTATTGCCACCGACCCGGTCAGCGCCTCGACTACGCCTAAAGGCCGGCTGATTTACGGTGCGTTAATTGGTCTGCTGGTCTGGTTGATCCGGGTATATGGCGGTTATCCGGACGGCGTAGCTTTTGCCGTATTACTGGCCAACATTACCGTGCCGTTGATCGATCACTACACGCAACCGCGTGTTTATGGCCACCGCTGAGGACCTTACATGCTTAATTCCATGAGAAAGCATGGCATCACCCTGGCCGTGTTTGCCGCAGTAACCACCGGCCTGACCGCGGTGGTGTATCAATTGACCAAAACCACCATTGCCCACCAGGCGGCGTTGCAGCAAAAAGCGTTGCTGGATCAGGTCGTGCCGGCGGAAATTTATGATAACGACATGCAGAGCGAATGCTTTGTCATCAGCGATCCCGCTTTAGGCAACGCCGCACCTCATCGTTTGTATCTGGCGCGCAAAAATGGCCAGCCGGTTGCTGCTGCGCTGGAAACGACCGCGCCAGATGGCTACTCCGGCGCCATTCAACTGCTGGTAGGCGCCGATTTCAACGGCACGGTGCTGGGCAGTCGCGTGATGGAACACCATGAAACGCCGGGTTTGGGGGACAAGATTGAACTGCGTATTTCCGACTGGATCACCGCTTTTAGCGGTAAAAAAATCGATGGTCCGGAGGATACGCGTTGGGCAGTGAAGAAAGATGGAGGTATGTTTGACCAGTTCACGGGTGCCACCATCACACCCCGCGCCGTGGTCAACGCGGTGAGACGTACAGCGTTGTATATGGAAACGCTGCCGTCTAAACTTGATACCTTGCCTGTCTGCGGAGCCAGCGAATGAGTGAAGCCAAAGAGTTAATCGTGCAGGGGTTGTGGAAAAACAACTCCGCGTTAGTGCAATTATTGGGCCTGTGCCCACTGCTGGCTGTCACCTCAACCGCGACTAACGCCCTGGGGCTTGGATTGGCCACGACGCTGGTGCTGATCATCACCAACGGTTCAATTTCTGCCTTGCGCCGCTGGGTGCCAAGTGAAGTGCGTATCCCGATTTACGTGATGATCATTGCGGCCGCAGTCAGTATCGTGCAGATGCTGATTAACGCTTATGCCTTCGGCCTGTATCAGTCTTTGGGGATTTTTATCCCGTTGATCGTCACCAACTGTATCGTGGTGGGCCGCGCAGAGGCGGTAGCGGCAAAAAAACCGGTTGGGCTGGCGCTAATTGACGGGATGGCTATCGGGTTGGGCGCTACCGGCGCCATGTTCGTGCTGGGCTCCCTGCGCGAACTGATTGGCAACGGCACGCTGTTTGATGGCGCAGATATGCTACTGGGCAGTTGGGCCAAGGTACTGCGAATCGAAATCGTGCATTTTGACAGCCCTTTCCTGCTGGCCATGCTGCCACCGGGCGCCTTTATCGGCCTGGGGTTGATGCTGGCGACCAAATATGTGATCGATGAAAAAATGAAGGCACGCAAAGCCAAGGCCTTGCTGGCTGAACCTAATATGGAACAGGGACACGCAGAGAAAGCGTAATGAATAAAGAGAAACGCCAGGAGATTTTGATCCGCCTGCGGGATAACAACCCGCATCCAACTACCGAGCTGGTTTATACCACGCCTTTTGAACTGTTGATTTCGGTATTGTTATCGGCGCAGGCCACCGATGTCAGCGTTAACAAGGCTACCGCCAAACTGTATCCGGTGGCGAATACGCCAGCGGCCATGCTGGCGTTGGGGGTCGATGGCGTCAAGGAGTACATCAAGACTATCGGCCTGTTCAACAGCAAGGCTGAGAACGTGATTAAAACCTGCCGTCTGCTGCTGGAAAAACACGGAGGCGAAGTGCCAGAGGACCGTGCCGCGCTGGAAGCCCTCCCCGGTGTGGGCCGTAAAACGGCCAATGTGGTGCTGAACACCGCTTTTGGCTGGCCCACCATTGCCGTAGATACGCATATCTTCCGGGTCTGTAACCGCACCCATTTCGCGCCGGGTAAAAACGTCGAACAGGTGGAGGAGAAGCTGCTGAAGGTGGTTCCTGCCGAGTTTAAGGTTGATTGCCATCACTGGTTTATCCTGCATGGGCGATATACCTGCATCGCCCGTAAGCCCCGCTGCGGATCATGCATTATTGAAGACCTGTGCGAATTTAAAGAAAAGGTTTATCCGCTGGATTGAACCTGCCGGGTACCCTTTTCAGGTGCCCATGGCTCTCCCCTCTTTATGACTTCATTTTTATCAAAAATGTGACGTCAAGCAGCATTAACCTTGGTCAATACTGGAATTTTGGCAGGAAAGGCCTCTCTGAGATATTTTCAATAGAAAAATTAGTCAGAAATTGTGGCTAACTTCACGCTTTGGCGATCACAACCCGTTCACAAAGACTGCTTGCTATTTCTCTAATTTCTAAAATTTTACACAAACAAGGTTATGCACAACAAACCAAGGCATATATGCTAATGAGCAATGATATGGGCTGGATATGATTAAAATAGCAGAACATATGCCCGTTTAAACTCAGAGCATCTTTTAATCAAAACAAAAATTTGGCAAATCGAAAATTATCAAACGTTAATACTGCATAACATTTGTAACATGGTTGCATAGCGTTGCCGAAGTTATATGTAACGGAATATGTAAAACAGCTTGCCTCGTTGACAAAGATAGTGAACATTATCGGCCGTCATCCCATCCTATAACAACGCAGAAGGATGCAGTCCTGCATCACCTTTTGCAATTTCCCGTCTTGATAATACGGGCAGTGAAAAAACCAGAGGTACCAGTGTCAACTGCAAACAACAACTCATCGGAAAACGTTAGCCTTAATGCTTTTAAGCAGCCAAAGGCGTTCTACCTGATATTCTCGATCGAACTCTGGGAACGTTTCGGTTATTACGGCCTGCAAGGCATTATGGCCGTCTATCTGGTCAAAATGCTGGGTCTGAGCGAAGCCGACTCCATTACGCTGTTTTCTTCCTTCAGTGCGCTGGTCTACGGTTTTGTGGCTATCGGCGGCTGGTTAGGGGACAAAGTTCTCGGTTCCAAGCGTGTGATCGTATTAGGTGCCATCGTCCTGGCCGCCGGTTACGCCATGGTGGCCTATTCTGGCCATGATATTTTCTGGGTCTACCTGGGGATGGCCACTATCGCCGTAGGTAGCGGTCTGTTCAAAGCCAACCCTTCTTCCCTGCTGTCTACCTGTTATGAGAAAGACGATCCGCGTCTGGACGGTGCATTCACCATGTACTACATGTCCGTCAATATCGGTTCGTTCTTCTCTATGCTGGCCACCCCGTGGTTGGCGGCAAAATACGGCTGGAGCGTAGCCTTCTCACTCAGCGTCGTTGGGATGTTGATCACTCTGATCAACTTTATGATGTGCCATGGCTGGGTTAAGCAATACGGTTCCAAACCTGATTTCAAGCCGTTGCAGGTTCAAAAGCTGTTGATGGTACTGGTTGGTGTGGTCGCGCTGATCGCGATCTCCAGTTGGTTACTGCACAACCAGGTTATCGCTCGCTGGGCGTTGGCTATCGTCTCTGTGGGGATCGTCATCATCTTTGCCAAGGAAGCCTTCGCCATGCACGGTGCGGCTCGCCGCAAGATGATCGTGGCCTTCCTGCTGATGCTGGAAGCGGTGGTATTCTTCGTGCTGTACAGCCAGATGCCAACCTCCCTGAACTTCTTCGCCATCCATAACGTTGAACACAGCATTCTGGGTATCGCCTTTGAACCAGAGCAATATCAGGCTCTGAACCCATTCTGGATCATGCTGGCCAGCCCAATCCTTGCAGCTTTGTATAACAAGATGGGCGATCGCCTGCCGATGCCGCACAAGTTTGCCTTCGGTATGATCCTCTGCTCCGGTGCATTCCTGGTGCTGCCGTGGGGCGCAAGCTTCGCTAACGAGCAAGGCATTGTTTCCGTTAACTGGCTGATCCTGAGCTATGCGCTGCAAAGTATCGGTGAATTGATGATCTCCGGCCTGGGCCTGGCGATGGTAGCTCAGTTGGTGCCACAACGCCTGATGGGCTTTATCATGGGCTCCTGGTTCCTGACGACCGCTGCCGCCGCGTTAATCGCTGGTAAAGTTGCCGGCCTGACCGCGGTTCCAAGCGATATCAACGATGCGCATGCCTCGCTGGCGATTTATAGCCATGTGTTTATGCAGATCGGTATCGCCACCGCCGTTATCGCCATACTGATGATGCTGACCGCACCAAAACTCCACCGCATGACGCTGGACACAGCAGAAGATACGCAAGCAAAAGCGCAGGCTGCTGCCGCTAACTGATCCCGCTGCGACCACAAAAACGCCGAGCAATCCTCGGCGTTTTTTATTACCCGTCTCCCCTCGGAACCATGGACTAACCCTGCGGATAATGAATCAGGTCATGAAATCGCACCGGTGCTGAGCTGGCATTGCGATAACCATGTGGGCAATCCGCCTGAAAACGCATGGCCTCACCTTGGGTCAGGCTGTGCCAAACCCCATTAATAGCCAACTCCAACTGCCCGTTGATAACGATCACATGCTCAATCACTCCCGCCTCATGTGGCGATGACTCACTGAGCGCCCCCGGAGCCAGATCGATCACAAACATATCGAAGCCCAGTTGTCGATCGAAAGGGAACAATGGCACCACGCGCATATCGGCGTTGTCCTGTTTGAAGGTCGGCAACTCGCCATAGCGGTGTAACATCGCGGTCTGTTGCCATGGCGCGGCCTCCAGAAAGGCGGAAAAAGCCACGTTAAATCCGGTGGCAATTTTCCACAACGTGGCCACCGTCGGGCTGGACTCCCGCCGCTCAATCTGCCCCAGCATTGCCTTGCTGACGCCGGTTTTATCGGCAGCCTGGCTCAGGCTCCAACCGCGCTGCTCCCGCAGTGTTTTCAGGGTTTGTGCCAAATGGCTGGAAAGATCCTGCATCCTGTTCTCCCGGCTGTAATTGGTGGATTATAACCCCTTGTGCGCTATAACGCACGATGCTATGCTGCGATACCACGTGCGTTATAACGCACATTGCATCGGGGTCGGCTATGCGCCCAGCTTTATCATTACGCCATTTCTCTTTTTCTGCTCTGGTAGCAGGGTTTGTCGCCGTGTTGGTCGGTTATACCAGTTCTGCGGCCATTATTTTCCAGGCCGCC
The DNA here is from genome assembly GCF_050632285.1 of Serratia sp. L9. Classification (NCBI taxonomy): domain Bacteria; kingdom Pseudomonadati; phylum Pseudomonadota; class Gammaproteobacteria; order Enterobacterales; family Yersiniaceae; genus Serratia; species Serratia sp. L9. The sequence goes on from NZ_CP192591.1 coordinate 4,160,581, forward strand.
GCCGCTGCAGGAGCCAGCCCGCTCCAGATTGGCGGTTGGCTGAGCATGCTTGGGCTAGGGATGGGGATCACCTCACTCGGGCTTTCGCTGTATTACCGCACGCCGATCCTCACCGCCTGGTCAACGCCTGGCGCCGCATTGCTGGTGACCAGCCTGCCCGGTACGCCACTCAATGAGGCTATCGGGGTATTTGTCTTCGCCAGCGGGCTGATTTTGTTGTGCGGCGTAACCGGTCTGTTTGCCAGGTTGATGAATTACATCCCGCAGGCCATTTCTGCCGCGATGCTGGCAGGCATATTGCTGCGCTTCGGGCTGGATGCTTTTGCTTCTTTGCAGATCAATTTTGCTCTCAGCGCCAGCATGTGTCTGGTATATCTGTTCACTCGGCGCTACCTGCCGCGCTACGGGATCGTTTTGACGTTGCTGTGTGGGCTGGCGATCGCGGCGTTACAGGGCCATATTCATTTCAGCCAACAGACTTCACTCTTCGCTATACCGGAGTTTATAGCACCGCGCTTCACGTTATCGACACTGCTCGGTATTGGCATCCCCTTTTTGTGGTGACGATGGCTTCGCAGAACGCCCCCGGTATTGCCACCCTCAAGGCGGCTGGCTATGACGTGCCAACTTCTCCACTGATAAGCTGGACGGCATTGACAGCCTTGCTGCTGGCGCCTTTCGGTGGTTTCACCGTCTGTATTGCCGCCATTACCGCTGCCATCTGCATGGGTCCGGACGTCCATCCTGATCCTAAGCGCCGCTATATGGCTGCTGCCGCCGCTGGCGGGTTTTATCTGTTGGCTGGTGTATTTGGCGGCACAATCGGCATGTTGTTCGGCGCGTTGCCGGTGGCGTTGATCCACACCATCGCCGGATTAGCCCTGCTGGGAACCATCGCTGGCAGTCTGCAACGTGCACTTCAGAATGAAAAACAGCGTGACGCCGCGGTGATCACCTTCCTGATCACCGCTTCGGGCCTGACGTTACTGGGCGTAGGGTCGGCATTCTGGGGGCTTCTCGGTGGTGTTATCGCTCACGCTATTTTTTCGCTGCCACGGCGCATAACCCATTGAAATTCGATATAGTAAGCTGCCGAAAAACTCCTTAGGATGGTTTGCCATGCCCTTCTCCCCTCTGCGCCGTAAATTGATCATCGCCGCTGCCGCAATTCCTGCGCTAAGCGCTCTTAACCCGCTGCTGGCTTATGCCGCGGGTGATAAATTACAGCAAGCTCAACAACAGCTTGCTGAGTTGGAAAAAGCCTCTGGTGGTCGCCTGGGTGTCTTTGCACTCGATACCGCTAACGGAAAAACGCTACAACTTAATGGCGAGCAACGCTTCCCATTTTGCAGCACCTTTAAGGTGATTGCCGCCAGCGCCATTTTGCACCACAGCCTGAGCCACAGTGGCTTTATGGAAAAACGTATCACTTACCAGAAAAGCGATCTGGTGGCCTATTCACCCATCACGGAAAAGCATCTCAACAACGGTATGACCGTTGCCGAACTCTGTGCCGCAGCGTTGCAATACAGCGATAACACCGCGGTTAACATGCTGATGAAACAGATTGGTGGGCCTGCCGCCATCACGGCCTACGCCCGCAGCATTGGCGACACCACTTTCCGCCTGGATCGTTGGGAAACCGAACTTAACTCCGCCATTCCTGGCGATGAACGCGACACCACCACGCCGAAAGCCATGGCAGCCAGCCTGCAGAAGCTGACGCTGGGAAGCGCGTTACCGGAGGCTCAGCGCCAACAGTTGGTGACCTGGATGAAAGGGAACACGACCGGGGATAAACGTATTCGTGCGGGCGTGGCGGCAGGTTCGATCGTCGCCGATAAAACCGGTGGCGGCGATTACGGTACCAGTAACGATATCGCAATTGTCTGGCCTGAAGGGCGGGCACCGCAGGTGATCGTCGTTTACTTTACGCAGCCTAAACAGGATGCTGCGTCCAACAGTGAGGTGATCGCCTCTGCAGCACGTATTGTTAGCCAGGCGTTAGCCTAAACCCGAGCTTTAACGTGGCTGGTGAGCTTGCTTACCGGCCTGCCAGCGTGGTTTTAAAACCGCTCAATCACCGGCAAGATAAACCCGGTATCCCCCTTTGGCAGCGCAATACCCAAGGCTCGCGCTGCCAGTTCCGCCACGCGAAAATCGATATCGGCCGCTTGGCCATCCTCCAGGAACCAGGCAGCAGAAAGCCCAGCCCAGGCCAATATCCATTGCAGCAGACGGCACCGTTCCAGCCCGGCAAGCGCACAGATCTGTTCTACACGGCGATGAAAAATATCCGGATCGGTGGCAATACCGTAATTGGGGTTGCAGAAGATATTGGCGTAATCAAATCCACGTTCGCCATGCAGGCGTTTGGGATCGATCGCCTGCCAGCCGCGTTCGGCAAAGTCCAGCACGTTGTCATGATGGATGTCTCCATGCAACACCCCCTGCTCACGCGGGCTGGTCAACAACTCCGCCGCGGCGGTAGCGCTCAGGCGCAGCATGCCGCCATGTGCCTGCGCGGCAGGCCACAACGCATTAAACCATTGATGCAGCGGGATCAACTCTGGCGTCGGCTCCACACGGGGCGCATGCAATCGGGCAATCACCTGGCACAGAATTGCCGTTGCCTGTTGGTCTTCACCACGGCGAACCATCTGCGCCAATGACTGAGCGCCCATTGCCCGCTCCAACAAAATGCCATCTTCATGCCAGGCCAGCACCTTGGCAGCGCCTTCCCCCTGCCACCAGCACATCAGCAAACCACCGAATTTCTCTTCCTGCTCGCGGGCTATCTTCAACATTGCCGGTAGCGATTGGTATCGCACTGGCATCAACAGGCTGCTATGGGTCTCGAATGCCGGTCCGTCAGGCTCAAGCTGCCAACGTTGCAGATAAGGAATAAATGTCTGGTTTATCACCTTTATGCATCCTTATTACATGAACCACAGGCAGGAATGATAGTATTGTCAGGCAGCATCCTGCAAAACTTTTGGCTGCACGCCTTGGTTAATGCGTGCTCTTGGCAATGTCGTGGGGTTAGCATGTCATCATTAAAACGCACCAACTATTCAAAATTACCCACCCCGGGTGGGCCTTATGTACACGCGGTACGGCATGCAGATACGCTGTATGTTTCTGGCCTGACCGCCTTTGCCAGCGAAGCTCAGGGGCAAACGGCAGAGCACCAGGCCCGCGCCATCCTGGAACAATTGGCAACCATTGCCGCCGTCGAAGGCACTAATCTCAAATCGCTGATCAAAATTACCGTTTTCCTGACGGATATGGCCGATCTGGTCGTCATCCGTGACGTGCTGTTCGATTATCTGGATGGCGCCTTGCCAGCCAGTTCACTGGTTGCCGTCAGCGCCCTGTTCTCACCCGATCTGAATGTGGAGATCGAGGCCATTCTGGCACTGTAATCGCGGGGCGCTATAACGCGCCCTCGTCCGGTTCGCACGGCCCTGTCTTGAACCACGCTTTGGCGATTTTCCCCTGTTCGACCTGGTAAATGGCAATGACGTCCATTTTCCCACGCCCCTGAGGAAAATTGCGCGTCACCACTTCCTGATCAATCACCAGATTGCCTACCATCATTCGTTTTACTCGCTCGCCAAACAGGCTTGGCTCCTTAAAACGGCTGATATGCCGTTCGCGGATTTCACCTTTACCACTGGCCAGCAACGTATCCGGATGTTCGTAATACAATGCATCATCAGCCCAGCAGGCCATAAAGGCCTCAATATCGCGACCGTTGTACGCATCGAGTTGTTGCTGAATGACCTCTTCGGGGCGTACCGTTTTGCTGTTCATCATAATCTCCTGCTTATCACTTAAACCAAAGACTAGAGCTCTACGATCTCATCAACCTGATGATGAAAGACGTAAGGATCGGAGATCAGCGCAAAGGCTTCATCATCCGGATAAGTTACCGCTACCTGATAGGCTTCTCCGGCAAAACGCGTGATCGCGTCCAGAGATTCCCAGTAGGTGGCCAAGAAGAAATGTGCATAATCCCCCTGCACCTCCTGCCTGACAAAAGCCCCGCAGTTACCCGCTATCGCTTTAGCATGCTGAACGCCTGTGACAGACAGATGATCGGCAAATCCCTGCCGATGTTGCAGCGGCACGCAGCCGTGCCAGGTTCTGACAATCATTGTTACCTACTGAATAATTAAACGTAAATAGTGAATAAATAACCTATCACGTTTTTAGGCAATTTCAATCCAACACCGAATGATTTTTAAACAACAACAACAAGCGAAGAAAAACAACCTCTCAGACCAACGCCAGTGGAGATATTCTGGTAATTTATTCTTGAGATATCGATCAACATTGGATGACCATGCAGCAAAAACCGGTTCTGCACGAAGCCAGACAGTTAAAGCGCCTTAACGCCGCCACGCGTCGCCAGTCACACATGTATAAATGGATTGCTCTGGTGGCTGCGCTGGATGCGATGCTGGTCTTCTGGTATGACCGGGATATGCGCAATGTTTCATTTTCTGGCGTGGTGGCTCTGGTCTGCGGTTATTTATGGATCCGTGATCGCAACAAGGCACGCGGCTATCGCCGTGAGTATGATAACAAGTACGGTAATAATCGCCGCGAGTAGGTTACATCTCTTGAAAAAGTTTGGTGACCACACAGCAATATTTTCGACATAAATCCTGTACACTGAAAATCAACTTCACAACACAGGTTGCCAAAATGAAGAGATTAACGCTGAAAGAAATGACCGAAAGCGAACAACGTGAAGTAAAAACCGAGCTGGACAGGGCACGCAAAAACCTGGAACGCCCGCTGACCAACGCCGAACAGAACAGAATTAAAGACGAAGCCATTGATCGCATCATGGCTGCACGAGAAAAAATTGCCAAAGCGGCTCGTGCAGAGCGCAAGGCCAACCGGGCAAAGCCGACAGGGGCCACCTTCAGTTGGACCGCCTCCATCAGCACCCGTCCACATCGTTGATACCTTACCCCGCCACAGGCGGGGTTGTTTTGTTTATACCCGTCGCCTTGCAAGCTACAGCGTTATTACCCGCTACCACAAAACCCATCCATCGCTGTCGCCCCTCACGGGGCCGCTGAATTCATAAGGTATGTAAGCCAGCCACTGCCAGCGATATTGAAATATTGTTGGCAAAACCGCTGTAATTTTATTGCCGGAGAACTAGGATGAGAGGTTAAACATGCCTGTCACTCATCACTATCAAGGAGTTTTCGATGAAATTGTTCTATAAAGCTGGCGCCTGTTCCCTGTCACCCCATATCGTATTGCGTGAGGCTGGGCTGGATTTTACGGCAGAAACAGTCGATTTGGCACAGAAGAAAACAGAAAGTGGTGCCGACTATCTGGCTATCAATCCAAAGGGACAAGTCCCGGCGTTGGTACTTGACGATGGCAGCCTGCTGACCGAAGGCGTAGCGATTGTGCAATATCTGGCGGATCGCGTACCGGATCGTAACCTGATCCCGGCGGCAGGAACGCTTTCCCGTTACCACGCCATCGAATGGCTGAACTTTGTGGCAACCGAGCTGCACAAAGGGTTTAGCCCGCTGTTTAATCCAAGAACCCCAGATGAATACAAGGCCATTGCCCGGGAGAAACTGGCCAGCCAGTTCAGCTATCTGGATTCTGTACTTGAAAAACAGCACTTCCTGTTGGGTAACCGTTTCAGCGTAGCGGATGCTTATCTGTTCACCGTGTTGCGTTGGGCCAAGGCTTTACAGTTTGACCTCACGAAGCATGCAAATCTGACGGCTTATTTCGATCGCGTAGCGGCCCGCCCGGCGGTGGAGGCCACCTTAAGCGCGGAAGGCTTGAAATAAAAAAACAGGGGCCACATGGCCCCTTCTTTATGGCGCAAAGCAGATTATTTCCAATCCACCAGGCAATAGTGCTTTTTACCGCGACGCAGCAGCGTGTAACGGCCAAACAGGCGGTCACTGTCGGTGAACAGATATTCCGGATTGGCCTGCTTCTCGCCGTTGATGGTCACCGCGTTGGAGCCGATCATGGTACGCGCCTGACCACGCGATGGCACCAGTTCAGCATTCACCAATGCCTGTTGCAGGTCGGCATCGCTTTCCAGCTTGATGGTTGGCATACCGTCTTGTGCAAGTTGGGCAAAGTCGGCTTCGGTCATTTCGTGCAATGCACCTGAGAACAAGCTCTGCGTGATGCGTTTGGCTGCCGCCAGACCTTCTGCGCCATGCACCATACCGGTGACTTCTTCTGCCAGCACATACTGGGCACGTGGAGCTTTGCCGCTGTTCTTGTCTTCTTCTTCCAGCGCGTTGATTTCCTCGAGGCTCAGGAAGGTAAAGAACTTCAGGAAGCGGTAAACGTCAGCATCCGCGGTATTGATCCAGAACTGATAGAATTTGTACGGGCTGGTTTTTTCCGGAGCCAGCCATACCGCGCCGCCTTCGGTCTTGCCAAATTTAGTGCCGTCCGCTTTGGTTATCAACGGAACCGTCAGGCCAAATACCTGTTTCTGGTGTAAACGACGGGTGAGATCGATACCCGAAGTGATGTTGCCCCACTGATCGGAACCCCCGATCTGCAGCACCACCTGATGGCGGTTGTACAGTTCGGCAAAGTCAAACCCTTGTAGCAGGTTGTAGGAAAACTCGGTGAAAGAGATACCGGAGTCATCACGATTCAGACGCTGCTTTACCGCTTCCTTGTTAATCATCTGGTTCACGGAGAAGTGTTTACCGATATCCCGCAGGAAGCTCAGCACGTTCATGCTGCCAAACCAGTCGTAGTTGTTGGCCGCAATGGCACTATTGCTACCGCAGTCAAAATCGAGGAACGGAGAAACCTGTTTACGGATTTTCCCGACCCATTCATTGATTGTTTCTGTGGTGTTCAGTTTGCGTTCAGCGGCTTTAAAGCTGGGGTCACCAATCATACCGGTTGCACCACCAACCAACGCTACCGGCTTATGACCGGCCAGTTGGAAACGCTTCAGGCACAGCAGAGGCACCAGATGGCCCAAATGCAAGCTGTCAGCGGTCGGATCGAAGCCGCAATACAGAGCAATTGGCCCTTGCGCCAGTTGCTCTGCCAGCGCTTCCTCGTCCGTCACCTGGGCCACCAGGCCCCGCTCTTGCAATTGTTGAATCAGGTTGATGCTAGCCATCAATTTCTCCATGTATAAACGAATGCACCTTTACCGGTACACGGCCTTCGCCCATTGGCGAAAAATTAAAATCGGGGTAGCGCATAGAATAAAGCGCCAGCGGCATCAGTGCCAGCGCTTAAGGGGGATTTTCCGTCTGTCAGGGTGCCAGTCGGTCAATTTTCCAGTCATTTCCCTCACGCTGATAGAGGAAACGGTCGTGCAAACGGTGCTCACCCCCTGCCAGAACTCAACGGAGTCAAATCTGACGCGGAACCCACCCCAGAAACTGGGCAGTGGCACTTCGCCCTGCTGGAATTTTTGCTTCAGCTCAAGGAACTTGCTTTCCAATATGCCACGCGCAGAGATGCGGGTTGATTGTTGCGAAACCCAGGCACCAATCTGGCTGTCTTTAGGCCGACTGCTGAAATACTTCATGACTTCCAACGTGGATAAACGCTCGGCCTGACCAAGGAAAATCACCTGGCGATCGAGCATATGCCACGGAAACAGTAGGCTGATATGCGGGTTTTGAGCCAATTGCTGCGCCTTACGGCTGCCAAGGTTGGTGTAAAACACCAAACCCTTATCGTCGATATGCTTGAGTAACACAATGCGTTGGAAAGGTTGACCCTGTTCATCCACGGTAGCAACACACATCGCCGTTGGATCGGCCAGGCGGGCTTCGCAGGCCTGCTTCAACCAGCGGTCAAACAAATCGAGGGGATTGGCGGTCAGATCGTGACGGCGTAGCCCACCCCGAGTGTATTCACGGCGCAGATCCGCCACATCAAATTCATTATTATCAGCCATCTGGGTTACCAACCAACCGGAAAAATCGTTGTTACATTCTGCGCCTGTGGCACCAGGATCTCAATAGTTCTGATGCCACAGGAGGTGGGTTTATAGCGGTCGCCTTTCAAGCTGCAGCGTTGTTACCTGCGCTATCACATCCCCTAGCTGGGCGACTGGCGGTGATGCTTAGGGATGTATCAATGCCGCGGGGGCCGGGAGGCGCTTTAGCGGCCAACTTGACATTCACGGGGTTTAGTTAATCAGCATGCAATCATTCATGATCACTTTATCATTGCGTTCAACAAACGCATTCTGCCCTTTCGACCAGAAGGTATATTTGCCATCGCTGTATTTGGCACCGGACGCTGCCAGCACCTGTTTCAGTTTCAACTGCTCTCCGTCCATCAGGAAACTGACCGTACTCTCTTCCCCATTAAGTGACACGGTAAGCGGCGTGGTCCCGCATTGATAATGCAGCGTCTGACTCTTCTGCGGCATGACATAACTGCAACCGGCCAACAACAGGATCCCGGCGGCAATAAGCATTTTATTCATGATGTTGCTCCTTAAGAAATTGACTTCATTTCTATCCTAACAGAGCTAACGAGGCCCTAATGGCAAAACCGGATAAATCCCACCCAGCAGAGTTTCGCAGTTGGCGCCGGTGACCGAAGGCAAATTGCCTGGCAGCCCGGAAATCGTGCGAAATGCCAGCCAGGCGAAGGCCAACGCCTCCATATCATCACCGCTGACACCGAAGTTATCCGTAGTGGCAACCTCAGTACCCGGCAGCAAGGCTGACATCCGAGCCATCAGCAACGGGTTGCGTGCCCCACCGCCGCATACCAGCAGCCGTTCACAACCGCCCGCCAGCAGAACCTGTTCGCTGATGGTCGTTGCCGTCAATTCAACCAGTGTCGTCATCACATCTACCGGGCTGAGTCCCGGCGAAGTGGCCAACTGCTTTTCGAGCCAACTGATATTAAAATATTCCCGCCCGGTACTCTTCGGGGCTGGCAGGGCAAAATAGGGATCGGCCAACATCTGTTGTAACAAGGGTAAACGGACGCGCCCTTCCATCGCCCACAGGCCGTCTTTATCATAGGGTTGTGAGCGATGGCGCCATATCCAGGCATCCAACAGCATATTGCCCGGCCCGGTATCAAAACCGCGAACCGGCGTACCTGGCAATAACAGTGAAAGGTTGGCGATACCGCCGATGTTCAGCACCATCCGCCGTTCGGTAGGATGCGCCAATAAAGCCTGATGAAACGCGGGAACCAGTGGCGCGCCCTGGCCGCCATAAGCCATATCCCGACGACGGAAATCCCCTACGGTGGTGATATTGGTCAACGCAGCCACCCGATTATTGTCCCCCAGTTGCATGGAGAATCGGTTTTCGCCCTCTGGCTCATGCCACAGAGTCTGGCCATGGCAGCCGATAGCGGTGATTTCATGGGCCGGGACACCGGTCTGTTTTAGTAACTCCTGCACCGCTTCGCCGAACAGCGTGCCCAGTTGCGCATCCAACCGCCCCACCGCAGACAGCGTGGTTTGCTGCCCCTGGCACATCCCCAGAATATCTTTCTTCAGCTGGATTGGCATTGGATGACTATAGCTGGCCTGCTGCGCCACCATGCGTTCATCAATCGCGGCGAGCACCACGTCGACCCCATCCAGACTAGTGCCAGACATAACTCCGATATAGCGGCCTGACTTCATAGCAATATCCTTTCCCCATTCCGGGTAACAACCGTTTTCAACCAGTTAAATAAACCAGAATTGCATAATTAACGCCATGAATTATGATGCCTTTTTTACAACCTGTGAGCGAAGTTGTTTATTTTATGCTGATAATTGGTTACATCTTCGACAATGGCCAACGCTAAGAAATATCGCTTATTTGTTTCTGGCGCTGTTATAAACCTAAACCACCGTTTATTATTGGTTGAACAGTGAAAAGTTAAGCTGTACACAGTGGCAGGTCATGGAGATATCAAAACGATTCGGCCATACTTGTTAAAACATTTCATTGAGCTTGATTTGGGCTGATTTCCAAATCGGGATTACTAACTGCAGGAGCTTAATATGATCAAGCGTCTTCTCGTCGTTGCCCTCACCGCAGTCACGCTGGCAGGATGCGCAGACCCTACCACGTCCGGAGATGTTTATTCGGCCGCTGATGCCAAGCGTGTACAAACCGTGTCCTTTGGTACTCTGGTGTCTGTACGCCCGGTTCAAATTCAGGGCAGTGAAAGTTCAAACACGATCGGCGCGATTGGCGGTGCAGTTCTGGGTGGTTTCCTGGGTAATACCATTGGTGGTGGCACTGGGCGCAGCTTGGCGACAGCCGCTGGCGCAGTAGCCGGTGGCGTTGTCGGTAACAGCGTGGGGAGCGCAGCTGGCCGCACCAACGGTGTCGAGCTGGAAATCAGAACCGACAATAAAGAAAATATCGTGGTAGTACAAAGAGCTGGTTCAACTCAGTTCAGCCCAGGTCAGCGTGTACGTATGGCGCAAAACGGCAGTACGACTACCGTTTCCCCGCTTTAATTTTTGCTGAATGCAAAACCGGAGGCCCTGAGCCTCCGGTTTCTGTTTGCTGCCGTGAGATAAATGATTTAAAGAAAGTACTATTTTATTATTTTTCTTGCAGCTCAATGATGTTTTGTTCCAGTTTACTAATCAATCCCACTAACAGTTTTACTTCCTCTGCCGAAATACCGCTGAGAATTTCACCCCTTGTGGAAGTGATCACGCTATCCACTTCCCGAATAATTGGCTCCGCAGCCTCGGTGAGTTTGATACGTTTCGCTCGCCGATCGTTGGCGCAGGTATGGCGTGTGATCAGCCCTTTGTCTTCCAGTTGATCCAACGTGCGAACCAGTGAAGGTTGCTCAATACCAATCGCTTTAGCCAGTTGGATTTGCGATTGCTCTGGCGGTAACCGATTAATATTGTGCAATGTAACCCAATGCGTTTGAGTAAGCTCCAGCGGCTTGAGCCGGTGATCGATAAGCGCACGCCAAACACGAACTAATCGTGCTAAATCTGAACCTAATGTTGACTCCACTTCCCCCTCCTTATAATTAGCATGCTAACATTGCTTCCCAGAGTGTAGACTATTTTGGGTAACTCATATTAAAAATACAAATGTATATAGGCTATATTGCAAAAATAACCATCAAATTTATCAGTAATTGGTTATCCTTTACGCAAATACTTTTTATATTCACTCATAGGTATTGTTAACGTGAATTCGTCTTGGTTTCATTCTGCATCCCCCTTGCCCGATCTGGTGCTTGGCGCATCGCTTTATTTCCCTCCCATATTTAAAGCCTTTTTACTCGGGTCAGTATTCTGGTTACTCGTCCATCATCTGCTGCGCGACTGGATCTATTCTGGCGAAGTCTGGCACCCGATGTTGATGGATCTGTCCATTTTCGTCATCGCCGTCAGCGGCTCCCTGTGGATTTTAGCGAGTTGGTAGATCATGAAGCATAAGACATTAAAATACTTCTCGACGGTTATTGTTTGCGCTATCGCACTTTACGCAGGTTGGATGCTGTGGAATTACTACATGCAATCTCCTTGGACACGTGATGGCAAAGTGCGTGCAGAACTCGTCAATATCACGCCGGAAGTCTCTGGAAGATTAGAGAAAATAATGGTTCATGACAATCAGTTCATTTCTGCAGGTAATCTGATTTTCACCATTGACCCCGTTCCGTATCAGATTGCGTTGGACAATGCCGAAGCGGCACTGGCCAAAGCCCAGGCAGATATGGCAAAAGCCGATCATGAAGCGGCCCGCCGCCGTAGCCTGCCGCGTAACGTAATTTCCTCTGAGGACCTGGACGAATCAAACCTGGCGGCCCTGGCCATGAAAGCCTCGTATCAGGCGGCTCAGGCCAATCTGGAACAGGCCAAATGGAATCTGAGTAAAACGCGCATTTATGCCCCAACAGATGGCTATATCACCAACCTTCAGGCTCGTGTCGGCAATTATGCCACTGCGGGTACACCGCTGGTGGCGCTTGTTGACACCCATTCTTTCTATGTGCTCGGTTATTTTGAAGAAACCAAGTTGAGACATATTAAAGAGGGCCGTAAAGCCGATATCGTTTTATATAACGGTAATACTCGCCTACAAGGCGTGGTCGAAAGCATTGGCCGGGCGATTTACGATCAAAGCGCTAACAACAGTGGTGACTTGCTAATGGATGTGAAGCCCAACGTCCCTTGGGTGCGGTTGGCACAACGGGTGCCAGTGCGGATAAAACTCGTCGATGTTCCGGCTGATTTATCCCTGGTAGCCGGCACCACTTGCACCATATCAATTCATCAGCAGGATTAATGTGTGAACCTGCCTTTTCTTGAATGGAACCGCTCGCCCTGGGGGAAAGCCACCGCGGGGCAATGGCGTTATGCGCTGCGTAACTCTCTGGCCATGTGCCTCGCGCTGTGGATCGCCTTCGTTTTGCAGTTGGATGAGCCTTATTGGGCCCTCACCTCCGCCGCCGTAGTCAGTTTCCCAACGGTTGGCGGTGTGATCAGCAAGAGTATTGGCCGGATTTTCGGCAGCCTGATTGGCGCGATGGCCTCACTGATCATCGCCGGCCATTGTCTGAATGACCCCTGGCTATTCACCCTGTCGATTGCCACCTGGCTCGGCTTGTGTACCTATATTTCCAACCACTACCAGAACAACGTTTCCTACGCCTTTGCCCTGGCGGGCTATACCGCCGCGATCATCGCTTTCAGCACGGTTAATGTCACCGATACGCTGCAGATTTTTGATATTGCCCAAGCACGCGTCTGTGAGGTGATCACCGGGATCCTGTGCGGTGGTCTGATGATGATGATCCTGCCAAGCACCTCCGACGGGGAGGCTCTGCTGGTGTCATTGCGCCGTATGCATTTGCGCCTGCTGGAACATGCCGCCATGTTATGGCAGCCGGAAATCAATCTGCAGATGCGAACCTCGCACGAAGGCGTTATCGGCCAGATCCTGACGATGAATGTATTACGTATTCAGGCGTTCTGGAGCCATTACCGGTTACGCCGGCAGAACAACGTTCTCAACTATATGCTGCATCAGCAGTTGCGTATTACCAGCGTGATCTCTAGCCTGCGCCGTATGTTGCTGAACTGGCAAAATCCCCCGGCAAACCTGGCGACCGTCCTGGATCAGCTCCTGAATGAGCTGCGTAACCCCACCACCGATAAATACCGGCTGGCCAGGATCCTGGTGGCTATTTCCCCCACGGATCCGGCAGATTACCGCCATCGCGCCTTCTTCTTGCGGCTACGTCATTTCTGCTGGCTTTATCTGCGCTGCAGCCGCTGGCTGCAAAGGTTGGAGAGCGCAACGCCAGCCAGCGAAATGGAACCCCCGCACGTCACCGCATTGGCGCGTCATACCGATAGCTACGAAGCCGCCTACAATGGGCTGCGCACTTTCCTGTGCATTGTGATCGGCTGCGCTTTCTGGATTGCCACCCAGTGGGACTCTGGCAGCGCCGCTCTGACCTTGACAGCCATCAGTTGCGTACTTTATTCATCAACCCCCTCACCGATAAAATCCATCACCACTTTGCTGAAGGCCATTTTCCTGCTGTTTGCCTTCTGCTTTGTCATGAAGTTCGGCCTGATGATTCAGATTGATGACTTCTGGCTATTTTGCGCCTTCCTGTTCCCGATCCTGGTGACCATGCAGATGATGAAACTGCAAAATCCCCCTTATGCTCCGCTATGGGGTCAGTTGATCGTATTTATGGGATCGTTTCTCGCGGTCACCAACCCGCCCAGCTACGACTATCTGTCGTTTATGAATGACAACATAGCTAAGATTGCTGGCGTCCTGCTGGCCGGACTGGCGTTCCAGATCCTGCGGCCAAGTTCGGATAAACGCAAAAGCCGACGTATTATTCGAGCGCTACGCCGCGATTTTATCGATCAACTGAGTAAGAAACCGCAGCAGAGCGAAAGCCAGTTCGAGTCACGTATTTATCATCGCATCAGCCAACTGAATCAAAGCCTGGATCAGGATGCACGTGGGTGGTTATTACGTTGGGGAGTCGTGTTATTGAACTGCAGCCATATTGTCTGGCAATTACGTGAATGGGAAACCCGTTCAGATCCCCTCTCGGCGGTACGTGACGTCTGCATTCACTGTTTGAAAGGTATTATGAGCGAAAAAGGGGTGCAGCATACGTCATTAGACGCAACCTTGCAGGAGTTGCTGCGTATGAGCGACGCTCTGGCGCATCATCCTGAACAGGCCGCCCGTGATTTGGCAGGATTGATTTGGCGGCTTTATTGTTCGCTGCAGCAGTTACAGCAAGCGATTAGATTACCGGAAAAAACGGCAGCGACGCCCGCACCAGCTTGATACGGGCGCTTTTCTTACTTGATTACGCCACAGGCGAAGCGATCGCCGCCACCGCCCAAGGGTTTCGGCTGGTCTGAGTGGTTATCACCACCCGCGTGAACCATCAGCGCTTTACCTTCGATTTCGCTGATTTTCTTCAAGCGCGGAGCCAATACCTGGGTATTCGCCATGCCATCGTCGGTCACGTAGATGGCTGGCAAATCCCCCAGGTGCCCATTGGCATCATAAGGGCCGAGGTGTTTAGCGGTTTTCTGCGGATCAAAATGACCACCCGCGGCCAGAGCGGCCACAGCTTTATCATCTTTCATTCCCGGTTCACAACTGCCCTTCTCGTGAACATGAAAACCGTGGACGCCCGCTGGCAAGGCTTTCAACTGAGGGGTGAACAGCAAACCGTATGGCGTTTCGCTGATCGTGATTTTACCAATGTCCTGACCAATTCCCTGGCCGGTCACCAGATTCATTTCGACATCCACCGTTGCTGCCTGCGCAACGCCACAGGCCATCAGGCCTAATGCCGCACACCAATAACGTTTCATCAATCAACCTCCTTGCGATAGTTGTAATCGAACTTGCAGTATAGAACCGATGCAAAAATAATCAATTCACTTACACGTTATGGCATCACAAAATTTTGTTATGAATCAAAAAGAAAAGCTAATAAATGACGCTGATAATCCCCCTACCCGAAAGCATAGGGAGATTGGCAGCCAACGCCTTATGGCACGTCGTAACCCAATGCCGCTTTACGGATACGGAACCATTGCTGGCGGCTCAATACCAGCGATTGCGCCTTCAGTGCAGAACGCACGCGCTCAATCTTGCCAGATCCGATAATCGGCAAAGGTGCTGATGGCAGACGCATAACCCAGGCATAAACCACTTGTTCAATGGTTTCGGCCCCGATCTCTTCGGCGACAGTTTGCAGCTCATTACGCAACGGTTGGAATTCAGCATCGCTGAATAACCGCCCACCGCCCAGGCAAGACCAGGCCATCGGTTTGATACGCAACTGTTGGCACTGATCAAGGGTGCCGTCAAGAATTGCCGGTTGGTGAATAGGTGAAATCTCCACCTGATTGGTCGCCAGCGAGAATGGCAGGCGTGATTGCAATAAGCTGAACTGCGCAGGCGTAAAGTTTGAAACACCGAAGTGCCGCACCTTACCGCTCTTGTGCAGCGCGACAAAAGCCTCTGCCACTTCGTCAGCATCCATCAAGGGATCCGGGCGATGGATCAGCAGTAAATCCAGGTAGTCGGTATGCAAATGAGACAGCGATTGTTCTGCGCTGCGCACAATATGATCGCGGTCGGTAATGTAATGGCCGATAGGGTTGCCTGGCTTGGCCGTTGTCGCAATACCACACTTCGATACCAGTTCCATCTTCTGGCGTACTGAAGGTTTCAGCCTGATTGCTTCACCAAATGCTTGTTCACATGCATAGCCGCCATAGATATCCGCATGATCCGCCGTCGTTACACCCAGTTCGATATGTTGCTCAATAAACGCCAGCAACTGCTGCGGTGACATGCCCCATTCCATCAAACGCCAGTAACCACAAATCATGCTGGAAAATTCAGGACCCTGCGGTGATAGCTTAATACGATTCAGCATTTTAAAACCTCATGACAATATTTAGCGCCAGCATACACAAGCGCCCAGGACGAGTGAAACAGCAAAACAGCCTTAACGTGCGGCTGCTCGGCAAAAATGAAAAAAATTTAAAAAAGTGAGGGCTGCTCTGGCGGTATTTCATCCGGTTGTTTTTGAGCTCGTTGCAGCCGCAGATAACGTTGGCGGCACAGGCGCAAAACGTCACGCTTTTGTGCATCGTTCATTTGCATCCAGCCAAAGCGCTCCTCACGGCTACGCAGGCAACCGCGGCAGAAACCACGCTCATCGGCCTGGCAAATGCCACGGCACGGGCTGGGGATGTCAAAGAACTCAAGTTGCTGGGCCACACTTCCTCCTGCGTTGTATGGCTAATTGAAGACGCCATCAGCGCCAATGGCAAGTGGCTTTTCAGCATGACGGCGAAAATAGTCACGCAGATAGTGCAGCGCCTGGCGTGTTTTCTCTGGCAACACCCGCTCCAGAGTCAAAGCGTGCAGCCGGAATGGCGCAGGTCGCCACTCCGGCAATAAGGTGATTAATTCACCCCGCCGTAATTCATCGGAAATCTCATACAGGGGCTGGCCGGAGATCCCTAATCCTATGCGAGTAAAAGCGCGCATTACATTCATGCTGCCAC
The DNA here is from genome assembly GCF_050632285.1 of Serratia sp. L9. Classification (NCBI taxonomy): domain Bacteria; kingdom Pseudomonadati; phylum Pseudomonadota; class Gammaproteobacteria; order Enterobacterales; family Yersiniaceae; genus Serratia; species Serratia sp. L9. The sequence goes on from NZ_CP192591.1 coordinate 4,177,157, forward strand.
TGACTATCTGCCCGGCAGCCAACCGTAATTTGAAGGTTTCACCAGATTGGTGATGCAGATCGAGGTGAAAGCCATGATTACTGCCGGTGATCCAGCGGTGCTGAACCAGTTCTTGCGGGGTTTCTGGCACACCGTATTGGCTGAGATAGCGAGGTGCCGCGCAAAGTACCATCGGCCAGGCCGTCAGAGGATGGGCAATCAGGCTGGTATCCGCCAGTTGCAAGTTCACCCTCAGGGAAATATCTACCCGCTGCTCAATCATGTCCACCACCTGATCGTCAGCCAGGATGCGCAGCGTCAGTTTGGGGTGTGCCAGCAATAGCGGTGTTAATGCTTCTGCCAGTGGCCCCCGCCAATGCCGACCGTGGTGGCAATGCGCAGTTCCCCCACCAGCGTGTCGCGCAGTTCGGCCAGACGTTGTTCTGCCTGTTTCGCCTCTTGCAGCATCGCCTCGCAACCTGGGTAAAACGCTTCTCCCGCTTCCGTCAACGCTAAACGTCGCGTCGAACGGTGCAATAGCGTTACCCCCAGCGCCTCTTCCAGCGAACGCATATGTTGGCTGACGGCGGAGGGGTCATCCCCAACTGGCGGGCCGCAGCAACAAAGGATCCCTGCGCCACTACGGTAGCAAATACCGCCATTCGATTTAGCTTATCCATGATTATGAAGTTTTACTTAATCAAGAAAGCATGAATATGGCACTAATCAGCACCATTGTTAAGTACTACAGTATCTCCTACCGCCGAGGATGAATGACTCGACAAACCGCAAACCCCGCCTTACAGGAGAAATTTGATGAAAGCAGTCATTATTGGTGCAACCGGCTTTGTTGGCCGCCGTGTAGTTGAAGAAGCCTTGGCCCGTGGCCTGCAGGTTACCGCTATCGCCCGCCAGAAAAAAGATTTACCGGACAACGCCAATCTTACCGTTGCCTTGGGTGATGTGGCTGACAGCCAGTGGTTGGCACGGCAACTAAGGGGCCATGACGTGGTGATCAGTACTTATAATCCAGGCTGGGGGGAAGATAATCTGTATGAGAAAACAGCCAGGGGCGCTCAACAGATCCTGGATGCGGTAAAACAATCCGGCGTTAAGCGCCTGCTGTATGTGGGAGGCGCTGGCAGCCTGGAAGTCGCGCCGGGTGTAGAACTGGTAGATACCCCGCAGTTCCCGGAAAATATTCGCCCAGGAGCCCAAGCCGTGCGTGATTTGCGTAATAAATTACAACAGGAAACCCAGTTGGATTGGACTTACCTTTCTCCTGCTGCATTACTGGAGCCTGGTAAACGCACCGGGCAGTTCCGGCTAGGCACCACCAAGTTGCTGATGAATGGTGCGGCCCCTGCCCGTATTTCCGTGGAAGATCTCGCCGTAGCCATTATCGACGAAATTGAAAAACCGCAGTTTATCCAGGCGCAGTTTACCGCAGCCTACTAACTCGGCTACCGTTGCAGCACTCATAATCTCTAAGGTTATCTTAAGTTTCATCTGGTAGATTTCGGCGCATTACCCAATTGCAGGATTTAGATTTGGCAATGCGCTTACGTCATTTGTTACGGTGTAACGGTTTGGAGTTTATCCTCGCCTGCGCCCTGTTTTTTACCGTCATCTATAACGCGTTATTTTTTCGCAAAGCCTGGTCGTATATCACCTTCGATAGCGTTCACAGCGTAATTTTTGCAGCGACCATGCCCTTGGTCATTTTTTGCGCCTTGAATATCATTTTCAGCGTGTTAACCATCCCTTTCGTGCGCAAGCCAATAATTATTTTGTTGCTGATCGGCAGCGCCTCCAGCAATTATTTTATGTCCAGTTTCGGGGTGGTGATCGACGGCAATATGATGCAGAACGCCTTCGAAACCAACGTACAGGAAGCCACCGCGTTGCTGACACCACGCATGGGGCTATGGTTGCTGGTCATCGGGATTGTGCCGTCTGTCTTTGTCTGTTTCCTGCAGATCAATAAAACCCGCCCCTGGTGGTACATGCTTGGCCTGCGTGTGGCCAACATAATGCTTTCTGTGGTGGTGATCCTGCTGGTGGCAGCGTTTTTCTATAAAGATTATGCTTCTCTGATCCGCAACAATAAAAGCATAGTGAAAATGATCACACCGTCCAACTTTGTTGCCGGCACGATCAATTTCACGCAACACCGCTATTTCCACCGAAATCTGCCGTTGGTCAGGATCGGTGAAGACGCGCATCTCGGCCCGGTAATCAGCAGCCAGCCCAAGAAAACGCTGATGATCCTGGTGGTTGGGGAAACTGCTCGTGCAGAAAATTTCTCGCTTGGCGGTTACCCACGGGAAACCAACCCACGCCTCAAACAAGACAATGTCATTTATTTCAAAAACGCCAGTTCCTGTGGCACCGAAACCGCGATTTCCGTACCGTGTATGTTTTCAAATATGCCACGCAGTGATTACGACGCCACTTTAGCCTCCCATCAGGAAGGCATGCTGGATATTCTGGCTCATGCCGGGGTGAACCTGTTGTGGCGGGAAAATGACGGCGGTTGTAAGGGGGCATGTGACCGTATCCCGCACGTAGATATGACCAAACTACAACTATCGCAGTATTGCGATGGTGATATCTGTATGGACGACGTTTTGCTGCATAAGCTAGATGACTACATCAACGGCCTGAAGGGTGACGGCGTGATTGTGTTGCACCAGATGGGCAGCCACGGCCCGGCTTATTATCGCCGTAGCACGCCAGAGTTCCATAAGTTTTCGCCAACCTGCGACAGCAATCAGATCCAGGATTGCACGCATGAGCAGTTGGTAAATACCTACGACAACTCGTTGCTGTATACAGATGCCATGCTCGATAAAACGGTGAAGTTACTGCAGCAATATAGTGACAAGTTTAATACCGCGATGATCTACCTTTCCGATCATGGTGAGTCGCTGGGGGAAAACGGTATGTACCTGCACGGCACACCTTATCTGTTCGCCCCTTCACAGCAGACTCATGTGCCCTTCCTGATGTGGATGTCAGCCGATTATGAGCGCAATTTCGGTATCAACCGCCAATGCCTGGAAAAACAGGCTGAGACGAATAATATTTCGCAAGATAACCTGTTCCATACGGTGCTGGGGATGTTAAACGTGCAGACGCAGCAGTATCAACCCGGTCTGGATATCCTGCAAAGTTGCCGCAACGCCCCCGCAGGCAAAGCTTGATTTTTAACGCCCCTCTGGCACCGCCAACATTATCCATCGGCCGGTATTTTTTACCGGCTTTTTTATCTCGTGCTTGACCTAGACCAATCGGTCTATTATGCTCATTTCCATTATGACAAAACTGATGCATTGCAACGGGGACACCCGAGAACATCTGCTCGCTACTGGCGAAACTCTCAGCCTGCGCCTTGGCTTTACCGGCATGGGTTTGAGCGAATTGCTGGCTACCGCGGGCGTGCCTAAAGGCTCGTTTTATCACTATTTCCGCTCGAAGGAAGCCTTTGGTGAGGCGATGTTGCAACGCTATTTTGAACATTATGATGCCACTATGCAGGCGCTGTTTGGTGATGCCAACACTGACGCCCGTCATCAGTTATTAAGTTATTACGCCCAGGCAATCAGTTCCCACTGTCGCAGTGAATGCCATAACGCCTGCCTGGCGGTTAAGCTTTCCGCCGAAGTCAGCGATCTGTCCGAACCGATGCGCCACGCACTGGAAACCGGCTCAGCACGCGTTATCGGCCATCTGCAGGACGCGATTGAGCGTGGCATAGGTGAAGGGTCACTGGCCATTGCCATGAGCCCGGCAGCCACGGCCGAAACGCTGTATTCATTGTGGTTAGGGGCTTCACTGCGGGCCAAAATTCGCCGTTCGGTTGCCCCGTTAACCGGTGCGCTGGAAAGTATTGAGTTGCTGTTGCGACCTGCTCAGCCCTGACCTCCTCTTTTATTTATTACCCTGAAACCCTTGTAGCGATATTGTTTATCATCACTAGTCGACTGGTCTATTAATATAGGATGCACTATGAAGATTCAAAAGTTGTTCTCCCCGATTAAAGTTGGCCATACCACATTACCCAACCGTGTTTTTATGGCACCGCTGACTCGTCTGCGCAGCATTGAACCCGGTGATATCCCGACGCCATTGATGGCCGAGTATTACGCTCAGCGCGCCAGCGCAGGGTTGTTGATTACCGAAGCGACCCAGATTTCTTTCCAGGCGAAAGGCTATGCCGGTGCTCCAGGGCTGCATACGCCAGAACAGATTGCCGCGTGGAAAACAATCACCCAGGCCGTTCATGATAAGCAAGGCCATATCGCAGTACAGCTATGGCATGTTGGCCGCATCTCCCATTCCAGCTTGCAGCCAGGACAACAAGCCCCGGTAGCGCCTTCAGCGATCAATGCAGAAACCCGTACCACGGTTCGTGATGAAACCGGCGCCTGGGTGCGTGTGCCAACCTCCACACCCCGCGCACTGGAAACTGCGGAGATCCCTGGGATCATTAACGATTTCCGCCAGGCTGCGGCCAACTCGCGTGAAGCCGGTTTTGACTATATTGAACTGCACGCGGCACATGGTTATCTGTTACATCAATTCATGTCCCCGGCTTCTAACCAACGTACCGACCAGTACGGCGGCAGTATCGAAAACCGTACTCGCCTGACGCTGGAAGTCGTCGACGCCAGCATCGCTGAAATTGGTGCCGATCGCGTTGGCATCCGCATTTCCCCTCTTGGCCCGTTCAATGGTCTGGATAACGGTGAAGATCAGGAAGAAGCCGCGCTGTATCTGATTGACGAGTTGAATAAGCGTGACATCGCCTATCTGCATATTTCTGAGCCAGACTGGGCCGGTGGCAAGCCTTATTCAACCGCCTTCCGTGATGCCGTTCGTGCACACTTCAAAGGTGTGATTATTGGTGCCGGAGCCTACACGGCAGAGAAGGCAGAAGACCTGATCGAGAAAGGTTTTATCGATGCCGTAGCCTTTGGCCGCAGCTATATCGCCAACCCGGACCTGGTTGAGCGCTTCAAACAGAATGCGCCACTGAATGAACCGCATTCAGAAACCTTCTACGGCGGCGGCGCGGCTGGTTACACTGATTACCCTTTCTTAGCAAATGACTCAATATTGAATTAATCTGAATCAGCCAGTGGTAGTTAAATTACAGCTGGCTTTTCTTTTGAGCATAACAAGATATGCATTAGAGAGCCGATTTTCCCTCACTCCATCCCTAATGTTGTCATCATACCACCATTTTGTGACACTGTAACATAACCCTGCGTTGAATTGCCTTATCTGACAAGGCTATACTGTTTGCCGCTTCAATCCACCTGCCGTTAACCACGGCATATCCAATCAGAGGAAATTATGCGCCTACTCCATACCATGCTCCGTGTCGGTGATCTGCAACGCTCCATCGACTTCTACACCAAGGTATTAGGCATGCGCTTGCTGCGTACCAGCGAAAACACCGAGTACAAATACTCGCTGGCATTCGTTGGCTATACCGATGAAAGTGAAGGTTCAGTGATTGAGCTCACCTATAACTGGGGTGTCGATAGCTACGATATGGGCTCCGCCTTTGGCCATCTGGCGTTGGGCGTTGACGACGTTGCTGCTACCTGCGACAACATCCGTCAGGCCGGGGGAAAGTCACCCGCGAAGCTGGCCCGGTTAAAGGTGGAAAGACCGTGATCGCCTTTGTCGAAGATCCTGATGGTTACAAAATCGAACTGATCGAGAATGCGCATGCTGGTCATGGCCTCGGCAACTGAAGTTTCCCCAGGGCGCTTCACGCGCCCTTCTTTTTATCTCCGCTGCACCAAGACAATAAATTTGTCATAATGCGCGCTGTATTCGATGAAGATAAGAAACTGATGCCCGAAAAAGTGATCTTAACGCCCTGAGTGGCCGTTTTCGTGGGTTTTACCCCGTTGTTATTGATGTGGAAACCGCCGGTTTTAATGCCCAGACCGACGCGCTGCTGGAGATTGCCGCCGTTACGTTGAAAATGGATGAGAACGGCTGGTTACAGCAGGATGAAACGCTGCATTTTCATGTAGAACCGTTTGAAGGGGCGAATCTGCAACCAGAAGCGCTGGCTTTTAACGGTATCGATCCCCATAACCCGCTACGTGGGGCAGTGAGTGAATATGATGCGTTGCATGCGATTTTCAAAGCCGTGCGCAAAGGTGTGAAGGACCAAGGCTGTAATCGAGCAATAATCGTGGCGCATAATGCCAATTTCGATCACAGTTTTCTTATGGCAGCCGCCGAACGCGCCAGCCTGAAGCGTAATCCATTCCATCCGTTTGCCACTTTTGATACCGCCGCACTCAGCGGGCTGGTATTGGGGCAGACGGTGTTAGCCAAAGCCTGTATCGCCGCCGGGATGCCTTTTGACAGCAGCCAGGCCCACTCGGCGCTCTACGACACCCAGCAGACAGCCCTGCTGTTCTGTGAACTGGTAAACCGCTGGAAACGCCTTGGCGGCTGGCCGGTCACTGGCGTTAGCACCGCTTAACACCCATAAAAAAGGGGCACTTTTAATCGTGCCCCCTTTTTATTCAGTAAACCTGCTCGCCCTTACGGTTGCTGGTCTTCCTGTTCTTTATATTTCTCAGCCGTTTCTTTGATCAACTGCTGCAACTCACCACGCTGATACATCTCGATAATGATATCGCAACCACCAACCAGTTCACCGTCTACCCATAATTGTGGGAAAGTTGGCCAGTTGGCATATTTTGGCAATTCGGCACGGATATCCGGGTTTTGCAGAATATCAACGTAGGCAAAGCGCTCGCCGCAAGCCGTCAGTGCCTGAACGGCCTGAGCAGAGAAACCGCAGCTTGGCAATTTCGGTGATCCTTTCATGTACAACAGGATCGGGTTAGCAGAAATCTGCTGCTGAATTTTTTCAATCGTCGTCATTATTGCTTCCTCAAGCCACATCGTGGCTACAATATGCATCACACTCGCTATTGTAGCGGCTGGAACAGTGCCAGGAAAACGCCATTTTTTAAAGGGGTATTTTCCGGTTACCGGAATGTTGCGATTAAAGCATCACCCAGGCTAAAACTTGCCCTCAGGATAACATTTTTAATCCTGGCGTTTCACTATTATATTTTTACCGTTACTGCCTGGGGAATAATAAGCCTGGCCTATAAATCGGGTGTTTTCTTACACATCAACGGCTTGAATTTTAACCAAAAAAACGCCATTAACGTTTTCTCACAATATGAATTAGTATTTATGAGATCCACGCTGTTTTATATGGCGAATTTCGGGAATACTGTGATTCATTCGATTTGTATTCGGGGCCAAGGTTGGTAATGTCAAGATGCGGTTAATTATTACGCTTTTTGTGCTGTTGTTTACGCAGCTATTTTTAAATTTGGCGCATGCTGCGCCGCAGGCTCGTGTTTCTGCCGAGCAGCGCAAAAGCCATGTTAATGAAGCCCGGCCTGACGATCGCAAGAAAAAGAAAGCGGATAAAGCCAGCAAGAAAGTAAAAGTAACTACCCCGCAAAAAACGGCAAAAACTAAACATCAGGCCGTGAAAACAGCAAAAAAACCACCAGCGCCAAATCGAAAACCCCATCTGCCCAAACGGCCAAAATGAAAGTGACCCCACCGAAAAAGGGTTACAAGAAAGGTTACGGCCGCCATCGTGAAGAAGGCAAAGCGACAGCCAAATTGGCAGGCCGTGAAAAACCGCTGAAACTCAGCCCTGCTCACAAGAAGCGCTACCAACACGCCAAGCAAACCGCCATGGCCAAGCTGATGGGACAAATGGGTAAACCTTACCGCTGGGGCGGCTCCTCCCCCAGAACCGGGTTCGACTGCAGCGGCCTGATCTATTACGCCTATAAAGATGTTGTGAAGATCAAAATGCCCCGCACCGCCAACGAAATGTATCACCTTCGCGATGCCGCTCCGATCAAGAAAAATGAGCTGGAAATGGGCGATCTGGTCTTCTTCCGTATCAACAATCGCGGCACTGCCGATCACGTTGGCGTTTATCTTGGCAACGGTAAGTTTATCCAGTCACCCCGCACCGGCGAAGAAATCCGCATAAGCCAACTGGATAACGACTACTGGCAGAACCATTACATCGGCGCCCGCCGTGTCGTGACCCCAAAAACCATTCGCTGATCCAACCCGGCTGAGCCCCTAAACCTCAGCCCCCTCATTTTCCTGCCGATACTTTAAACAATCAGACGCTTAACACGGTTTGGATCTTTTATTCACCCGGAAAGTTGCTAAGATTAATAACCATAAAAATAATATAACAATTCGGTTTTTCCGCCCTCCGCCACTCCGGCTGAAGGTATCGGAAGAAAAGTGCTGTATATAAAAAGGAGAAAGCAATGTCGTTCGAATTACCTGCATTACCGTATGAGAAAAATGCCCTTGAGCCACACATTTCCGCAGAAACGCTGGAATACCACTACGGCAAGCACCATAACACCTATGTGGTAAACCTGAACAATCTGGTGAAAGGTAGCGAGTTCGAAGGCAAATCCCTGGTTGAGATCGTCAAAACCTCTACCGGTGGCGTTTTCAATAATGCCGCACAAGTATGGAACCACACTTTCTATTGGCACTGTTTGTCCCCGCAAGGCGGCGGCGAGCCAACAGGGGCAGTAGCCGAGACGATTAACAAATCCTTCGGTTCTTTCGCTGCCTTCAAGGAACAGTTCACCGATGCCGCAGTGAAAAACTTCGGTGCTGGCTGGACTTGGCTGGTGAAAAAAGCAGACGGCTCACTGGCGATCGTCAGCACCTCAAATGCGGCAACTCCGCTGACCGGTGAAGACAAACCGTTGCTGACCGTTGACGTGTGGGAACATGCTTACTACATCGATTACCGCAATGCGCGGCCAAAATACCTGGAAAACTTCTGGGCACTGGTGAACTGGGCGTTTGTGGAGAAGAACCTGGCGTGACGGCGGGGGATTAACCAATGATAAGGCGCAGCATGCTGCGCCTTTCTTATCAGTTCAATGCTGCGATAAAGCTAAAGATAATAATCATTGCCAAGGCACCAATGGTGGTCAGCAAAGACATTTTCAAATCGGTATCCATAAACAACTCCCTTTTCGATTGGTTTCCCAAGAGCATAAGCCACACAGTTAATACGTCAAATCATTTTCCCACAGTTCGTGATTATACCCTATGAATTTCAAGTTCCCGATAAGTGCCCAACAGGAAAGACGGCGGGTATAAAATCTTGTTATCAAACTCCTGCTTATAAATGCTGATTAGCTCTTCCACTTTTCTTCAATATGCGACAAAATCCGCAGTTCACAACTGCGTACCGGCAAAATGCCCCTCCTGTTCGAGCGACTTACGACTTCAGCACTAAAAACTCAGTTTTCGCTTATTTGGGAAAGGATCTACGCAGGCAAACGATTAACATCATACTTACATGCTGTAACATGTGGGTTCAGGAGTCATTCTTTACATGGCAACGATTAAAGATGTGGCCAAACGCGCTGGCGTTTCTACCACTACCGTTTCCCACGTTATCAATAAAACGCGTTTCGTCGCCGAAGATACCAAAGCAGCCGTTTGGGCTGCGATAAAAGAGCTGCACTATTCCCCTAGCGCCGTGGCCCGCAGCCTGAAAGTCAACCACACCAAATCTATCGGCCTGCTGGCCACATCAAGCGAAGCGCCCTACTTTGCCGAAGTGATCGAAGCGGTAGAAAACAGTTGTTACAGCAAGGGTTACACACTCATCTTATGTAACTCGCACAATAACCTCGATAAGCAGCAAGCTTATCTGGCCATGCTGGCTCAAAAGCGCGTCGATGGATTGCTGGTGATGTGTTCTGAATATCCAGACCAGTTACTGGGGATGCTGGAGGATTACCGCAATATTCCCATGGTCGTTATGGATTGGGGCAGCGCGCGTGGGGACTTCACCGATACGATTATCGACAATGCCTTCGAAGGGGGCTATCAGGCTGGCCGTTACCTGATCGAGCGTGGTCATCGGGATATTGGCGCCATTCCTGGTCAACTTTCGCGTAACACCGGCGGCGGCCGCCATCAGGGCTTCCTGAAGGCGTTGGAAGAGGCTCATATCGAAGTACGCGAAGAGTGGATTGTTCAGGGGGATTTCGAGCCTGAGTCCGGTTACAAGGCCATGCATCAAATTCTTTCGCAAAAACACCGCCCTACCGCGGTGTTCTGCGGAGGCGACATCATGGCGATGGGGGCTATCTGTGCTGCCGACGAATTGGGGCTGCGCGTACCGCAGGATATTTCGGTGATCGGTTACGATAACGTGCGTAATGCCCGTTACTTTACCCCGGCACTGACCACCATTCACCAGCCTAAAGAAAGACTGGGGGAAATGGCCTTCACCATGTTGCTGGACCGCATTATCAGCAAGCGTGAAGAGTCACAGGTTATCGAAGTACATCCTAAGCTGATCGAACGCCGTTCCGTTGCGGATGGCCCTTTTATCGATTACCGCCGCTAACTGCCCATGCCGGGCAGCAGTGTGTTGCCCGGCAGTTCTTCGCTTAGCCATTCCTGGTTGAGCGTGTCGCTGTCACCCAGATAATCCAATAACCACGCCATTGCCGGTGATTGGGCATTTTGCTGCCATGTCAGGCAACAGGCGCTGGGTGGGAAGGGTTCATGCAGTTGCAGCGCCACCAGCTCTCCGCTTTGCACCATCGGCAGAACCCGATGTGCGGGAACCATGCCGACACACAAACCAGCCCGCAGGCAGTCTACCGCCGAAACCCAATCAGGCACGTTTAACCGCCGCTGGTTATCCAGCGACCAAGTCACACGTTTGGGTAAATTGCGGGAGGTATCCTCCAGCAGCAATGAGGGATAAGGCCGCAATTGATCGTTATGCAACTCCCCTTTCAAAGCTGCCAGAGGATGGCTGGCATGCACCACGCACAGCCAGTTCATAAAACCCATATCACGAAAAGCATACCCACCGCCGACCGGCACCGCTCGCGTGGCACCAATCGCCATCTCCGCACGACCATCTACCAACGCATCCCACACGCCATTAAATACTTCCGGCTGCACCACCAATTCCACATCGGGGAAATGACGATAAAAATCCAGTACCAGTTGGCGGCTACGCAGCGGTTTCACAATCAAGTCGACCGCAATCCTCAATTGACCACGCCAACCATTAGCGACCTGTTGACATTGCCGCCGCGTATCAAGCATTTTTTTGATAACAAGCCGCGCCTCTTTAACGAACAGGACCCCGGCAGGCGTCAGTTCCACATCGCGATGGCGTCGTTCAAACAACGGCACGGCAAGCCATTGTTCCAATTGCCGCACGGTGTAGCTCACCGCAGAGGGTACCCGATGTAATTCCTGCGCCGCCGCACTGAAACTCCCCGTTCGAGCCACCGCATCAACCACATCAAGCGAATATTCAGACCACATAGCTTGCCTTCAAATTTTTTAATAGCATCTTGCAAATATTACCGTTTCACAAGCAGAGATCCAGCCGGATAAACTTGCCGGCGCTAAAAAACCTGCGACAACATAATTTTAACGAGAAATACCATGCGAAACTTTGGATTTATGTTTTACCTTGCCGGCCTGAGTATGTTGGGTTACCTGGCCACCGATATGTATCTGCCGGCGTTTGGCGCCATGCAACAGGACTTACAGATCTCTGCCGGGGCAATCAGCGCCAGCCTGAGTATCTTCCTGGCGGGCTTCGCCTTTGCTCAACTGTTGTGGGGGCCGCTGTCGGACCGTCTGGGGCGCAAACCGGTGTTGTTGATGGGCCTGGTGTTATTTGCTCTCGGTTGTCTGGGGATGCTGTGGGTGCAGAACGTGGTGCAGTTGTGGTCAATGCGTTTCATTCAGGCCGTTGGGGTCTGCTCTGCCGCAGTGACCTGGCAAGCCATTGTTGTGGATCGTTACCGCGATGGCAAAGCCAACCGTGTTTTTGCCTCCATTATGCCGCTGGTTGCCCTTTCCCCGGCACTCGCCCCGCTGTTGGGAGCCTGGCTGCTGAACCATATGGGATGGAGAGCCATCTTCATGGTACTGCTTGCTATCACTGCGTTGCTGCTTATCCCAACCCTGTTGCTGAAAGATCGCAGCCGGCTGGTACCCTGCGCGGATAAAAAACCGAGTATCAGCTTTTACCAGATTTTAAAATCTCCGGTCTTCAGCGGTAATGTGATGGTATTTGCCGCCTGCTCTGCCGGATTCTTTGCCTGGCTTACAGGCTCCCCCTTTATTCTCGGCGAAATGGGTTACAGCCCCAACGATATTGGTCTGAGCTATGTCCCGCAAACGCTGGCTTTCTTGTTAGGGGGTTTAGCTGCCGTAGCGCTTTAAACCGCATTTCTGGCAAAACGTTGCTGCCGTGGCTGCTGTTAGCTTATGGCGTCAGTATGCTGGCGCTATACCTGATCGCTACGTTGAGCGAGCCGACGCTGACAACTTTGTTAATCCCGTTCTGTTTTATGGCGTTGGTCAATGGTGCCAGCTATCCTATTTTGGTGGCCAATGCATTGATGCCATTCCCGAACAGCAGTGGCAAGGCCGCAGCGTTGCAAAATACCTTACAGCTGGGGCTGTGTTTTATCGCCAGTCTGCTGGTTTCGGCTTTTATCACCAAGCCGCTGTTGGCAACGGCAACCGTCATGCTTGCCACCGTATTTTTGGCTGCTTTGGGGTATATGATCCAACGCGGGAAAGGTGCGGACAACGAGCAGGTAACGCGGCAGGAGCCTGCGGACTCTATGTCATAATTACCTTGGTAAATAGTTAGTTAATGAAAGTTCTTGCCGAGTGCGATTTATTATTGAGTCTCCGCCTCGGCAAGCCTATACTCAAAACGACCTTTTAAAATAACATCTTTACCCAGCATTTATCACAAACGGTGATTATGTAAGTGGGAGTTGTCACGCTTTATTTAAGGAATCATTTTACCTGCGCCCTTTTGCGCTGGGAGTCTCTTAAATTTCCTCTGTTCATAGTCGGATATCAGACGCCACGGTGAAATCTTGCCGTAGGTAAACGTATGTACCAGTAGAGATCGACTACGCTATTTTCTGCTGGGGCATAAGTCAGAAGAAGGTGATGGAGAAGCTATGAGTTCATCGTGTATAGAAGATCTGAGCATACAGGATAACCATTGGTATCGTATCGTGCATGAGATGCTCGGTTTGGCCGATATAGAGATCAATGGCGCACGCCCTTTTGATATTCAGGTTCACAATCCCAATTTTTTTAAACGCGTTTTGCAACAAGGTTCTTTGGGCCTGGGCGAAAGTTATATGGATGGTTGGTGGGAATGTGAAAGGCTGGACGTATTCTTTCAGCGCGTTATCGCTGCGGGTCTTGAAACTAAACTGCCCCGCCATCTGAAAGATACTCTGCGTATTGCCGCCGCTCGCCTGACCAACCTGCAATCAAAAAACGTGCCTGGATTGTGGGTAAGGAACATTACGATCTGGGTAACGATCTATTTACCCTGATGCTGGATCCTTATATGCAATATTCTTGTGCCTATTGGAAAGAAGCTACCACGCTTGAAGAGGCTCAGATTGCCAAGCTGCGTATGATTTGCGAAAAACTTCATCTGCAACCCGGTATGCGTGTATTGGATATCGGCTGTGGCTGGGGTGGTCTCTCTGCCTATGCAGCCAAAAATTACGGGGTTTCCATGGTGGGGGTAACGATTTCCGCCGAGCAGCAGAAATTAGCGCAGGAACGTTGTGCTGGTCTGGACGTGGAAATACTGTTGCAGGACTACCGCGATCTCAACCAACAATTTGACCGCATTGTTTCCGTAGGCATGTTCGAACACGTCGGGCCAAAAAACTACCAGACCTATTTCAACGTGGTTGAACGTAATTTAAAACCGGACGGCCTATTCCTGTTACATACCATCGGTTCAAATCGGACAGATATGAATGTTGATCCGTGGATCAACAAATATATCTTCCCGAATGGCTGTCTGCCTTCGGTTAAACATATTGCCCGTGCCAGTGAAGGCCTGTTTGTCATGGAAGACTGGCATAATATCGGTGCAGATTACGATCGTACCCTGATGGCCTGGTATGAACGTTTCAAACGCGGCTGGCCACAACTGGCTGCCAACTATTCTGAGCGCTTCGAGAGGATGTTCAGCTATTATCTGAATGCCTGCGCGGGGTCGTTCCGTGCGCGTGATATCCAATTGTGGCAAGTGGTGTTCAGCCCGAAAGGTATCGAAGGTGGGCTTCGCGTTCCACGCTAAACTATTCCAAGTCTACTGATGAACAACCCCGGGTAAACCGGGGTTGTTTTTTTAAAACTCAACCGCAATAAACGCGAATGATTTTGTCATCGCTGTCACCCAGGAAGTTCAGGCGCTGCAAATTAAAATCCATGGTTACGGCTGAGTTATAAGGAATGGTACGAACCTGGTGTGGGATATTGACCCCATCAAGTGCGGAAAGCGGTTTGCCAACATAGCTTTGATACTGCGAAGCACCACAACTATCATTTTCAACGTCTGCCGACTGCGGTTCAGCTTGCTCAGATGTGCTCGAGCAGGCCGCTAGCGCCAACAGCGCTGCTAACATCAACGTTTTCCCATAAAACTTCACGTTTGGCTCCTCTTGGTGTTTTACTGCATTGTTACGTCAGGATGTTCAAGCCTTGGATGCTAACGCACTCGCCGCGGCAATGGCCGCTTCACGGCTGGCCAGCACACGCTCCACGGTATCAACTACCGCCTGAGTCTGAGGATCGATCTCGATATTCACTTTATCCCCCAGACGTTTTTTGCCCAGCGTGGTGCGCTCAAGCGTTTCTGGGATTAAATGTACACAAAAACGGTTATTTACCACTTCACCGATGGTCAGACTAATACCATCGATACCGATAAACCCTTTATGCAGCACATATTTCATCAGATCAATATTCGGCATCCGCAACCAGATCTGGCGGTTATTTTCCGAGGTATAAATTTTGGCGACTTCCGCCGTACAAATAATATGACCAGACATCAGGTGCCCGCCAATTTCATCGTTGAACTTGGCTGCTCTCTCGATGTTGACGACGTTCCCGAGCTTCAGATCGCCAAGATTGGTCAATCGCAGGGTTTCCTTGATCAGGTCAAAACTGACCTGGTTGCCTGCAATGGCCGTAACGGTCAGGCAGCAACCGTTGTGAGCCACCGAAGCGCCCAGCTCCAGCCCCGGCAGCAGTTCATCCGGCATTTCAATGACGTGGGTGCGAAAATTGGGTTTCTCATCAACGGCAACCAGCGGAGCGGTGCCCTGTACGATACCGGTAAACATGTTGGCCTCTTCTTTTGAATATGTTCAAAACGCTGCTGGCAGTTTGCCCCAGTTATCGTAGAAAACCAAACCCGCAAAACCAAAAAAGTGGCATTTGCGCATTAAATATGCCCCTTCGGCCAGACTATCTCGGGTAGAGTACGGAACAGATATAGGCAGACAAACACGCCGCCTTTTGATATACGGTGGTATAACGATTTCATTACAATATTTGCTTAACTACAATGAGCAGGTACAATATTTTTTTGATTCATCTCCGCAACTTGTATTTGTTGCCTATTGATGGCAACAACCCTTCCCCATAAATAATTAAAAAGGTGTATACGTGCAGAAGTACTTCATTGAGGCGCGTAGTTTACTCGCCCTCGCTATTCCAGTCATCATCGCGCAAATATCTCAAACCGCAATGGGCGTGGTCGATACTATTATGGCGGGAGCCTACAGCGCCACGGATATGGCCGCCGTTGCCGTCGGCACCTCCATCTGGTTGCCGGTCATTCTTTTTGGCCATGGTTTGCTGCTGGCCCTGACCCCGGTGATCGCCCAGCTAAACGGAGCCGGTCGCCGCGATCGTATTGCCCACCAGGTGCGCCAGGGTTTCTGGCTGGCATCGGGGGTTTCGGTGTTGATTATCGCCCTGATCTATAACAGCAGGCTGGTGCTCGACATGATGCACAACATCGACCCGGTATTGGCCGATAAAGCCGTGGGTTTTCTACATGCCATCATGTGGGGCGCACCTGGCTATCTGTTCTTCCAGGTGGTACGTAACCAGTGCGAAGGCTTATCCAAAACCAAACCCGGGATGGTGATTGGCTTTATCGGTCTGCTGATCAACATTCCCATCAACTACATTCTTATCTTCGGCAAGTTCGGCATGCCGGAATTAGGCGGGATTGGCTGTGGCGTCGCCACTGCCAGCGTGTATTGGATGATGTTCCTGATGATGCGCTGGTATGCCAAACGTGCGCCTTCACAACGCGATATCAAGCTGGAAGAAGGTGCACACCGTGGCCCGGACTGGCAAGCCCTGAAGCGCCTGATAGCCATAGGTATGCCGGTAGCGCTGGCCTTGTTTTTTGAAGTCACACTGTTTGCCGTGGTGGCGCTATTGGTGTCACCACTTGGCATCGTCGCCGTTGCCGGACACCAGATTGCGCTGAACTTCAGCTCACTGATGTTTGTTCTGCCCCTATCGCTGGGGGTCGGGGCAACCATTCGCGTCGGGCACAGTTTAGGTGAAGGTTCCGTTGAAGGTGCTCGAGTTGCAGCCTATGCAGCAATTGCTGTGGGTATTGTGATGGCCAGTTGCTCGGCGTTGTTCACCGCCACCTTCCGTGAGTCTATCGCCCTGCTGTATAACGACAACCCGGCGGTCGTCTCCATGGCTTCGCATCTGATGCTGCTGGCCGCTATCTACCAGATATCCGACTCCGTCCAAGTGACCGGCAGTGGTATTCTGCGGGGTTATAAAGATACCCGAGCGATCTTCTACATCACCTTTGTCGCCTATTGGGTGCTTGGATTACCGAGCGGCTATCTGTTGGCTCTGACCGATTATATCGTCCCGGCCATGGGGCCAAGCGGATTCTGGATTGGCTTTATTATCGGTTTGACCTTCGCTGCCATCATGATGGTATTGCGTATGCGTTGGTTACAACGCCAGCCACCGGCCTTGATCTTACAACGCGCCACCCGTTAAAACCTTTCGCCGGTCTGATGACTGCAGACCGGCGAGTTCTCTGCCAAGCCTTGCAGAAAAAATCGCCTTACTGCACATAAGCTCAGCAATCGCGTGAAATACCAAATAAAATTGCGCTTTACCCCTTGCCAGCAGGCGGGTAGCTCGTTAATATTCGTCCCCGCTGTCAGCCATGACAGACAGGAAAAAGATGCGTCCGTAGCTCAGTTGGTTAGAGCACCACCTTGACATGGTGGGGGTCGATGGTTCGAGTCCATTCGGACGCACCAGATTCCTGTAGCAGTTCAGTGCGTCCGTAGCTCAGTTGGTTAGAGCACCACCTTGACATGGTGGGGGTCGATGGTTCGAGTCCATTCGGACGCACCAATTCTTTTTACCGTTTTCTCGTGTTTCATCCCTTGTTAAAAATCACTGTGACATCAGCTATAGCCAGAGCAAACGCGCATCAGATATTATCAGCGCCGGATCCTGACAGAGGTAAACTTGATGTTGGTATTTAAAGCGCAGACACCGTTTAAAGATCTCGACAATGGCCTTTCCCGCTGCCAAGGGATGATGAGCGATAACTCCCCTGCCAGTGAAGTGAAATTCGAAACGGGTGCCTTTGGTCAGTTGCAGAAACAGCCTTACCCACAGCAAATCCGCATTATTTCCGGCGAGTTCGAATTCACCATCGGCAGCACAGTCCATATTGCTATTGCCGGAGAAACGTTAGCGATCCCTGCAGCCACTTTATTTGGTTGTTTTTGCCTGGTGGCCGGTTCCTTGCTGGAGATCCAACCGCGCACTTGAAGCAAAATTCATGGTCTGGCGCTGAACCGCCCGCTAACGGCTATCATATTCATTTACAGAAATGTCATTTGCGCAACAAACCCTTGCCAGCAGCCTCTATTTGCGCCACATTTTCCCCTTTTTTATCTAAAGCTGCAGCGCACATCGGTTTTTTATTTTGTTTCCTGCGGCAGAGCCTTTATAATGCGCAACGTCTTTCAGTTGAATGGTTTCAGCCCTTGATCTGCGAAAACGCAATAACAACAAATTCTCATCCCTTCTTTTTGCGCAGCATCCCCGTATCCGGGCATTGGCCAATTTTTTCTACATCCTTTCAACTGTGGTCACCTATTCTTAACTATGTTTTTCACTACCAGGCAACACTCAAATCCCTTACCGATGGCCTAGCCGCCGGTA
The DNA here is from genome assembly GCF_050632285.1 of Serratia sp. L9. Taxonomy (NCBI): domain Bacteria; kingdom Pseudomonadati; phylum Pseudomonadota; class Gammaproteobacteria; order Enterobacterales; family Yersiniaceae; genus Serratia; species Serratia sp. L9. Next base: position 4,195,322 of record NZ_CP192591.1, read on the forward strand.
CCTTTAGTTTTATTATTCAACATAACTTGCAGAAAAAATCGTCATGAAAAAGACCAAAATTGTTTGTACCATCGGCCCGAAAACCGAGTCGGAAGAAATGCTGACCAGCCTGCTGAACGCAGGCATGAACGTAATGCGCCTTAACTTCTCTCATGGCGATTACGAAGAGCACGGCAACCGTATCAAGAATATGCGTGCCGTGATGGCAAAAACAGGCAAAACTGCTGGCATCCTGCTCGATACCAAAGGCCCGGAAATCCGTACCATGAAGCTGGAAGGCGGTGCTGATGCCGCTCTGGTTGCTGGCCAGACCTTCACCTTTACTACCGATCAGAGCGTTATCGGCAACAAAGAGCGCGTCGCGGTCACCTATCCTGGTTTTGCTGCCGACCTGAAAATTGGCAATACCGTGCTGGTTGATGACGGCCTGATTGGTATGGAAGTCACCTCAGTAACGGAAGGCGAAGTTGTTTGTAAGGTGTTGAACAGCGGCGATCTGGGCGAGAACAAAGGCGTTAACCTGCCTGGCGTTTCCATCCAGCTGCCAGCCCTGGCTGAAAAAGACAAGCGTGACCTGATCTTCGGTTGTGAGCAAGGCGTGGACTTTGTGGCTGCCTCCTTCATCCGTAAACGTTCCGACGTGCTGGAAATCCGTGAGCACCTGAAAACCCACGGCGGCGAGAGCATCCAGATCATCTCAAAAATTGAGAACCAGGAAGGCCTGAACAACTTTGACGAGATCCTCGAGGCTTCCGACGGCATCATGGTTGCCCGTGGTGATCTGGGCGTAGAGATCCCGGTTGAAGAAGTTATCTTCGCCCAGAAAATGATGATCGAGAAATGTAACCGTGCGCGTAAAGTGGTTATCACGGCTACCCAGATGCTGGATTCGATGATCAAAAACCCGCGCCCTACTCGTGCAGAAGCCGGTGACGTTGCAAACGCCATCCTGGACGGTACCGATGCGGTTATGCTGTCTGGTGAAAGTGCCAAGGGGAAATACCCGCTGGAAGCCGTTACCATCATGGCAACCATCTGCGAGCGTACCGATCGCGTGATGCCTAGCCGCATCGACACCCTGAACGACAACCGTAAACTGCGTATCACCGAAGCGGTGTGCCGTGGTGCGGTTGAAACCGCCGAAAAACTGGACGCGCCACTGATTGTGGTTGCCACCAGCGGCGGTAAATCTGCCAAATCCGTGCGTAAATACTTCCCTAACGCCGTGATCCTGGCGCTGACCACCAATGAAATTACTGCACGTCAGTTGATTCTGAGTAAAGGCGTCGTTACCCAGATAGTTAAAGAAATCGCCTCTACAGACGATTTCTACCGTATCGGGAAAGAAGCGGCTCTGGCGAGTGGCCTGGCACAGAAAGGCGACGTTGTAGTCATGGTTTCTGGTGCTCTGGTAGCAAGTGGTACCACCAATACTGCTTCGGTCCACGTTCTGTAATAAATAAACGTGACAAAAGTTTTTGACCCAAACGCCGCTTAGCGGCGTTTTTTTATCTTCTATAAACTGTTTTCTGAAAAACGCAACCATTACTGCTCATTATTTAGCTAATTTCAATTAAGAGTTGTCCCATGGAATCCGGCTGTTTTCCTTCGTTTTTTAACTATTTTGCAAAACAAGATGCAAGTTTGAGCGAACGATCAAAATAAAGAGCCCTAATACAAAAAAATTATTCTCTTTCGAAAAAAGTTTGTGTAATACTTGTAACGCTACATGGAGATTAACTCAATCTAGAGGGTGTTATAATGAATCGTACTAAACTGGTACTGGGCGCGGTAATCCTGGCTTCTACTATGCTGGCTGGTTGCTCAAGCAACGCTAAAATCGATCAACTGTCTTCTGACGTTCAGACTCTGAACGCTAAAGTTGATCAGCTGAGCAACGACGTGAACGCAATCCGTTCTGACGTTCAAGCAGCTAAAGACGACGCAGCGCGCGCTAACCAGCGTCTGGACAACCAAGCACACGCTTACAAAAAGTAAGATAGCTTCGGTTATTGAAAACGGTGCACATTGTGCACCGTTTTTTTTGTTCAAATATTTGCTTACCGCCAGCGCCCTATTTTTTAGTCTTGCCTATTATCAAAAATAAAAAAAGCCCGGCTTAACGCCAGGCCTGGTCATTCTCACCTGCTATTCCAGGTTTAGTTCACCGAAGTGATAGGCGCTCCACCCGTCGTGTCATTACCCTCACTCTGAGGCTCTGTAGGCGCCATAGACGCCGCCGAAGGGTCCTGCCCGACACTCACCAACACTGGCATGCCTGAACGCCTTACAATGGCGCTGTCGAACATGGCTTTATCGGTCTGCTCATCAGCAACGAACGCTTTCTGATTTTTAGAAAGTGCGATTGCCATGGTCTGCGGATCGTCACTAGCCACTTTTGACAGTGGCTGATGCACTTCAACATAGCGTTTACCATCCGGCTCAACCGATACTTTCACCGGTTCATTGACGATCTGAACTCTCGTGCCTTTCGGCACCATATTGAACAGCGCTTCGATATCATCAGGGCGCAAACGGATACAGCCAGAGCTGACGCGCATCCCGATACCAAAGTTGGCGTTAGTGCCGTGGATCAGGTATTCCCCATGCCCCATAGCCAGACGCATGGCAAACAGCCCCATCGGGTTCTCTGGCCCTGCCGGAACAACTCCTGGCAGAGTCACCCCCTGCGAGGCGTAGCGTTTGCGGATGTTAGCCGTTGGGGTCCAGGTCGGGTTGGGGATCTTCTGGCTTACCGAAGTCACCTTCAGCGGCGTATGCATGCCGGTCTGGCCGATGCCGATCGGATACACGATCACTTTGTCTTCCCCTGCCGGGTAATAATAAAGCCGCAGCTCGGCAAGATTGACCACGATCCCTTCCCTTGGCGTATCTGGCAGTAACATTTGGGTTGGGATCGTCAGCGCAGTGCCAGGCGTTGGCAGATAAGGATCGGTACCCGGGTTGGCCTCCAGCATGCCCAACAAACCAATCTTGTAATCAGCAGCGATAGCCTCCAGTGAGCGGCCATCGTTTGGTACGTTATAGATCGTATTCTCACCTATCAGACGGCTGCCTGGCGGCGGTAGTGGATATTCGTTCATACTGGCGGCCTGGGCGCCGGTCAGCACGGTGGCGAATAGCACGCCCAGTAAAATCAACGCACGTTTCATTCTCATCCCTATTTTTATTACAGTTCATGGCAAGGCTATCTGGCGCCTGCGGGTAGGTAAATCAGAAAAATCCTCGATCAATACTAGCAAGAACCCATTCAAAGGCAATAAGTTGTCTAAAAATCAACATGTTATAACGTAATTAATCGGGTGAATTGTCAATGAAACGTCAATGACTAACCCGCTGAAATACCAGTGGTTTAGCAGGTACAAGCGGGGGTTGGTGCCGGATTGTAAAGGCTCATTGACATAACTGGTTGTCAATCAGCCTTGGCAAGGCAGCCGATCAGGCGAGCAACGAGGCTTTACTGCGAATAGCCCGGATCATTGCTTCCAGACCTTGGGAGCGGGAAGGAGTCAGGTGTTGGCTCAGGGCCAATTCGGCAAAGAATGGGCGCACATCCAGCTCGATTATCTGCTGCGGCGTCAGTTGACGATACAGGATAAATACCACTGCCAGTAACCCCTTAACGATGGCGGCATCGCTATCACCATCAAACTCAACCCACCCTTCACGATCCTTTTTCATCACGATCCATACCTGGCTCTGGCAACCGGAGATCAGATTTGTTGCCAGCCGCGCACTTTCCTCCAGTGGGGGCAACTGGCTCCCCAACTCGATCACATACAGGTATTTCTCTTCCCAGTTAAGGCAGCGGGAAAAGTTGCGCACCAATTTATCTTTGTCTGGCCAATTCGCCATAAGGCATCCTTTGATGATTATCCCAACAGGTTGTGGATCCGTTGTAGACCCGCAACCAACCGATCCACTTCTTGTCGTGTATTGTACAACGCCAGAGAAGCTCGGCACATACTTGGCACCTGGTAGTACGCCATCAGCGGCATCGCGCAATGGTGCCCGGTGCGAATGGCAATCCCGTATTGATCCAGAAAGCTGCCTACATCGTAAGCATGGTGATCACCGAGATTAAAAGCGATGACGCCGGAGCGCTGTGCCGGGCCGTATATTTTCAGGGTGGGCACCTGTCGCAAGGCTTCCAGCCCGTAGTGCATTAAGGATTGCTCATAATCGTGGATCGCTTCCAGCCCCAGGGCATTCACGTAGTCGATTGCTGCCCCTAACCCCATAATAGCCGCGGTATTGGGCGAACCGGCTTCAAAGCGCCATGGCGGAGCTGCAAAGGTGGTGCCTGTAGTCAGGCTGACCTGCTGGATCATTGAGCCGCCGCCTTCCCAGGGGGCATCTGTGCCAGTAGTTCCTGTTTGCCATACAGGATACCGATCCCCGTTGGCCCGTAGAGCTTATGCCCGGAGAACGCATAGAAATCACAATCGAGCGCTCGTACATCAATACGTTGATGCATCACCGCCTGCGCGCCGTCTACCAGTACCTTCAGCCCTGCCGCTTTCGCTACCGGGATGATTTCACTCAGCGGATTAACCGTGCCCAACACGTTGGATACCTGAGTGATCGCCAGTAACTTGGTGGAGGTATCAATAAGCTCCGGCAACTGCGCCAGATCCAATGTGCCATCAGGCTGCAACGGCCAGACGCGCAACTGAATACCGCGCTCCTGAGCCAGCAACTGCCAAGGTACAATATTGGCGTGATGTTCCATCTCGGTAATAATGATGCTGTCACCAGCCGCCAGTAAGTGACGGCCAAAACTGTTGGCCACCAGGTTGATACCTTCGGTGGTCCCTTTGACAAACACAATCTCCTCCGCCGATCCCGCATTGATAAATTGCGCGACCTGCTCACGAACCGCCTCCATCTGCTGCGTCGCTTCCGCGCTCAGCGTATGGATGCCACGGTGCACCGCGGCATAGCCCTGGCGATAGAAATCCAGTTCACGATCGATCACCATCTGCGGTTTCTGTGCGCTGGCGGCGCTGTCGAGATAGGCCAGCGGTTGCCCGTTAACTTCCCGGGCCAGTAGCGGGAAATCACTGCGTATCCGCTCCAATGGATAACTCATGCCACCTCCTTCGGTAAGCGTTCGGCAATACGTGCCAGCACCTGTTGCCGAATTATTGGATTGGCGATCCCTTCCGTCAGTTCTGCTGCGAAAGCAAAAATAATCATCTGTTGCGCCGCATGTTTGCCGATCCCACGCGATTGCAGATAGAACAGCTGTTCCTTGTCGATACGACCAACGGTGGCTCCGTGGCTGCACTTAACGTCATCGGCGTAAATTTCCAGTTGCGGCTTGGTATCCACCTCAGCGACCTTTCCGAGCAGCAAGTTGTGGTTGGTCATCTGCCCGTCGGTTTTAATCGCATACTTGGCCACTTTGATCATGCCATTAAACACCGCCTTGGCCCGATCGCTGACCACGGTTTTATGCAACTGGCGGCTTTCACAATAACCTTTGTTGTGTTCAAGATAGGTTCGGGTATCACAGACGTCTTTGCCTACCGGCAGCACCAGGCTATTGATCTGCAGATTTGCGCCTTCGCCGTTCAACTGAGCGCTGGTGTTATGGCGAGTCAGCCCAGCCCCCAGCAGAAAGCTGTCGCTTTTCACCCGCGCATCGCGGCCAATCAGCAGGTCGTTATGAGCAAAGTGGTAACTTGCCTGGCTTTCAAAAGCCAGTTTGCAATGGCGCAGCACGGCATTATCGCCAACCGCAGCGGTCAGACGCGCACCGGTAAAATGGGCCGCTGAGCCCAGGCTGGCATAATGCTCGATCACCTCCGCCTGGGCGCCCGATGCAATCTCCAGGTGGTGTCGGTGATGCAGCGTGTTGACTTCGCCTTCCTGCTCACGCCCGCTGCTGATATGCAGCAGGTAGAGCGGCTTGGTTGGCGCTTTATCCGCTGCCAGACGAATCAAGGTGGTTTCCGCTGCCAGGCTTTCGGTCAGATGCAGGAAAATCTCTGGCTGGACAGCTTCCGGTAACCTTTGCTGCGATCCATACGCAACCAGCTCCAACTGATAGCCGCCAAGATCATCATCACTCAATTGCGGGCAGAAACGCCCATCGACAAACACCAGGCGGTAAGCGTCTATTTCCAGCGCGAGCGAATCACGCTGCGCGACACTAAGCACTTTGCCCGAAGGTTCCAGAAAGCGTTGGGCCAACAAGCCTTCCAACGGAGTATATTTCCAGTTCTCATGCTTGCGGGTCGGCCAGCCAAGGCGCAGGGCCTGTTGCCAGTGCGCCATAGCGTGAGCCGAACGTTCGCCACCCCGGGTTTCAAACAGGCTGTACATCTGCTGCAGCGCCTGCGAATTATTGTTGGTCGGAAAGCCAGCCATAACCCTGCTCCTCCAACTGTTTCACCAAAGAAAAATCACCGGACTTGACGATCCGCCCCTGAGAAAGAACATGCACATAGTCCGGCTTGATATAATCCAAAATACGCTGGTAGTGAGTCACAATAATAAAAGCACGCTTGCCGTCACGTAGCGAGTTAACGCCGTTAGCCACAATCTTCAGGGCATCGATATCCAGCCCAGAATCCGTTTCATCCAGAATGCAAAGATCGGGCTCCAGCGCGGCCATCTGCAAAATATCGTTGCGCTTCTTCTCTCCGCCGGAAAAACCAACGTTCACCGAGCGGGTCAACAGATCCGCAGGCATATTCAGCAACTCAATTTTCTGCTCAATAAAATCGGCGAAATCGAAGCGGTCGAGCGCTTCCTGCCCACGGTATTTGCGCACCGCATTTACCGATGTCTGCAAGAAGAAATGATTACTGACGCCGGGGATCTCCACCGGATATTGAAACGCCAGAAATACCCCCTCTCCGGCACGCTCCTCCGGATCCAGGCTCAGCAGATCTTTCCCTTTAAAGCTCACTTCCCCCTCAAGGACTTCATACTCTTCGCGCCCGGCCAGCGTCGCGGAAAGCGTGCTTTTCCCGGAACCATTCGGCCCCATGATGGCATGTACCTCACCAGGCTTGATCTCCAGGCTGAGTCCCTTGAGGATCTCGTTGCCTTCTGCGCTGACTTTCAAATTCTTGATACTTAACATGCTGTGTCCTCTGGTGGCGCTGCTGCGCCAAAAAATCTGCGGCTTAACCGACGCTGTGTTCCAGGCTGATCGCCAGTAATTTCTGCGCCTCTACGGCAAATTCCAGCGGCAGCTCGGAGAATACGTCTTTACAGAAACCGTTAACGATCATTGAAATGGCGTCATCTTCACTGATGCCACGCTGCAGGCAGTAAAACAGTTGGTCGTCGCCAATTTTCGAGGTGGTCGCTTCGTGTTCCAACTGGGCGCTATTATTACGCGCCTCCACATAAGGGAAGGTATGCGCCCCGCTGTCCGGCCCGATCAGCATGGAGTCGCATTGGGTAAAGTTACGGGCGTTTTCCGCGCCAGGCAGGATTTTCACCAAGCCACGATAGGTATTCTGGCTATGCCCGGCCGAGATACCTTTGGCGATGATGGTGGATTTGGTGTTCTTGCCAATGTGGATCATCTTGGTGCCGGTATCCGCCTGCTGATAGCCGCTGGTCAGTGCCACAGAGAAAAACTCGCCGATAGAGTTATCGCCCTGCAGGATCACGCTTGGGTATTTCCAGGTGATGGCTGAGCCGGTTTCCGACTGCGTCCAGGACATTTTGGAACCCGCCCCTTCACACAACGCACGTTTAGTGACGAAGTTAAGAATGCCCCCTTGCTTTCACCGCCGCCAGCAAACCAGTTTTGCACCGTTGAATACTTCACCTCGGCATCTTTATGCAGGATCACTTCCACCACTGCGGCGTGCAACTGGTAACTGTCGCGCACTGGCGCAGAGCAGCCTTCGATATAACTGACATAGCTGCCTTCATCGGCGATCAGGATAGTGCGTTCAAACTGGCCGGTTTTTGCTGCGTTGATACGAAAATAGGTAGACAGCTCCATCGGGCAGCGAACGCCTTTCGGCACATAGACAAAAGTGCCATCAGAGGCCACGGCAGCATTGAGGGCGGCAAAGAAATTGTCATTATAGGGCACCACACGGCCTAAATACTGGCGCACCAGGTCCGGGTGTTCCTGAATGGCTTCGCCGAACGAACAGAAGATCACGCCGCTTTCTGCCAGCTTCTCACGATAGGTGGTAGCGACGGAAACGGAGTCAAAGATGGCATCCACAGCGACTTCGCTACCTTCACGCACCGGCACACCAAGCTGGTTGAACGCCAATTCGACCTCGCTGGTCAGGTAACTGTTTTCCGCCGCCGCACCGGGCTGCTGCTGCGCACCTGGCTGAGAGCCACAAGCGTCATCGCAACTGCCACAAGACGGTGCCGAATAATAGCTGTAATCCTGATAATTGAGTTTGTCATAGTTGGCTTTCAGCCAATGCGGCTCTTCCATCTGCAACCAGGCGCGGTAAGCTTCCAGGCGGAACTCCAGCATCCAATCAGGCTCGTTGCGCTTGGCTGAAATCGCTCGCACCACGTCTTCATTGATGCCTTTGGCTAACTCATCGGTTGCCAGTTGGGTGAAGAACCCCTCTTTGTAACGCCCCTCGCTGACCCAAGCCTGTACATCATCAGGAACTTCTACATTGCTTCGTGTCATATTGATTGCATCGCTTAAACGCCAAAACTCTCACCACACCCGCAGGCGTTCTGAGCTTTAGGGTTGTTGAATTTGAACATCTGATTCAGCCCATCACGGACAAAATCTACCGTGGTGCCATCAATAAACGGCATCGCTTTCAGCGGAACATACAGCGCTGCCCCACCGCGTTCGAACAGCAGGTCGTCGCTGGCAGGCTCGCGGGTGAGATCCAGCACGTAGGCAAACCCCGCACAGCCAGACTGCTTGACCCCAAGCTGCAACCCTTTAACCTGCGGATCCTGCTGCATTAATTTGAGTATCTGTTGCACGGCACTGTCGCTCAGCGAAATACCTTGCCAGACATTGTCTTCCAACGAGAAAGTACCGACATCTTCCATTTGCATAGGGCCTACCTCATGCTCGCGTTTCACCACAGCCAATCTGGGTTACTCATATGTTAGTGATAACGATTATCACTTCAACCGTTTGTTTTGCGGGGGTATCTGCCAGAAGCACGGATTTTTGCTTCGCAGTGCGGCAAGCTTGCGGGATATCCGTGTTATCCAGCGCGGGAAAGCAGAAAAGAATTATTTATATCCACATGAATTTATTACACTTCACGCTTCACCGTACGCCTCACCCCGGTGGCCCGGCTGCATTACACCGCCGGACAAACTGTCTGTTTTAAACATTCATAGGAAATACCTATTTCTGAATCTTGTCTGTCTAATTAATGCGCTTTACTGCCTTAAGTTTAGTCGTTACTGCACTTTTGGCCCACTCCCCCGCCAATCATCCCTAGAGAAAAAATGCCAAAGAGCATTGATCATCGCCACATCTACAAATATGATAATGATTATCATTAAGCTTTAATTGAGCGTGGACAGATGAATATCTCGATGAATGCCTGGTTACTTAGCAAAATTGATGACTACAAGTTCAAAATCCGTGATGTCACGGTGGATTTCTATATGGCGGAGGCGGCATTAAGGCGGACAGAATGCAACATCAATCATTTGAAGCAATACAACGCGGTCAGCCTCAGCATGGCCAATCTGTGCCTGGAAAATGGCGATGATGAAAGCTATCTGCATGCACTGAATAAACTGCACAACCGGCTGATCGTTGAGATCAATAATCCACAACGTTGCCAGCTATTCCGCGTTCAGAGCTACCATTTTGCACGACACACGTTGACACTGATTTGCCAGAAATACTCAATGGAAGGCGTGTGGGAGAAAGCGACGGCTTTTCAGAAGGATTTTGTGAAACGGGTGCCGTTTCAGCTATAAAATGCCCGCAAGCCGAAACCTGCGGGTTTTATTTTACTCAAGTACCGCCGTGGTCAGGCGCGAGGTACAGCACAGACGATCGCGATCGTCGAAGATTTCGATCTGCCAGACCTGATTGCGGCGGCCAACATGCAGTGCACGGCAAACGCCGCGCACCTGCCCTTTGAACACCGCCCGAATGTGGTTGGCGTTGATTTCAAGCCCCACCACTTTTTGCTCCCCTTCGGTACACAGATAACCGGCCATTGAGCCCATCGACTCTGCCAGCACTACCGAAGCCCCGCCGTGTAACAGGCCGAACGGCTGTGTCGTCCGGTTATCAACCGGCATAACCGCTTCCAGATAGTCATCCGCCATGCAGGTAAATTCAATCCCCACATGGCCAACCATACAGCCTTCACCAGTCTGGTTAAGTTTTTCCAGCGTTGTTTCACGTTTCCACAGCTTCACGCAATCATCTCCAACAGAGCTTGTAACGGATGCCGCACGCCATTGCCTTCAATGCGTTTCACCTGGCTGCGGCAAGAGTAACCGGTCGCCAGACAACGTTGCCGTGGCAAGCGTTGCAGCGCCTGGTGCCATGATAACTCATAAATGCCCAGCGAATTTTGCAGGTTTTTGGCTTCGTGGCCATAAGTGCCGGCCATGCCGCAACAGCCGACGTTGACATTCTCCAGTTTGGCTCCAAACCGGGAAAAATGGCGGCCCATTGCTGCGCGCTGGTCGGTAACGCGGTGCTTTCGGTGCAATGGCCAAACAGATACCAGGCCTCGCCCGTTGCCTGTTGCTCCGCACGCTCTGCCAGCAATGGCTGCAGCCACTCATGCACCAGTTGCACCTGGAAATCACCGCGAGAATCACCGAGGATCTCCTGATACTCATCGCGGTAGCACAGCACCAGCGCAGGATCGACCCCGACCATAGGTATGCCAAGCTTAGCCACGCGGTTGAGGAAATCGGCTGTCTTACGTGCCGTTTTGGCAAACCGCGTCAGGAAACCTTTTATGTGCTGCGCTTTGCCGTTTGGTGAGAATGGCAACAGGACCGGCTTGTAGCCCAGCTTATCCACCAGCCGCACAAAATCTGCAACCACTTGCGCATCGTAATAACTGGTAAAGGGATCCTGAACTACCAGCACATGCTGTTCACGCTGCGCCTCTCCCAAAGCCTCGAGTTGTTCAAGCGTCATGCTAAAAGCGCTATGGCCCGAAAGCTGCTGGCGCAACGTCGGGCTGGAAAGCAGGGGCAAGTCCACCATGCCGATACTGCTGCGGCTTAGTTCGCGTACCCAAGGCTGTTTAAAGAAGAAATTAAACACCTGCGGCGCTTTCGCCATCAGCGGGGTGTAACTTTCCACGCCAGCAACCATATAGTCACGTACCGGGCGCAGATAGCGGGTGTGGTAGAGCTGTAAGAAGCGGGAGCGGAAGCCCGGCACGTCGATCTTGATCGGGCATTGGGTAGAACAGGCTTTACAGGCAAGGCAGCCTGACATCGCTTCTTTTACTTCATGGGAGAAGTCATATTCCCCTTTGCTGGCATGCCAGCTATTACGGGTTTTCTCGATCATGGCACGGAAACTGAGGCGCTGTTGCGGTAGCTGTTTTTCCAGTGCTACCGGATCGACGCCTTGGTCAGCCAGCAGGCGTAACCATTCACGTACCAGCGCCGCGCGGCCTTTCGGCGAGTGAATACGGTTACTGGTGATCTTCATCGAAGGGCACATCGGGCTATGCACATCAAAGTTAAAGCACAGGCCATTACCGTTACACTCCATCGCGCCACGGAACGAAGTGCGGATGTCGATAGGAATACGGCGATCCAGCGTGCCGCGCTTCACCGCGTCCACCTTCATCATCAGCGCCTCAACGCCAAACGGTGGGCAAATTTTACCAGGATTGAGGCGATTAAGCGGGTCAAACGCCGCCTTAATCCGGCGCAGCTCTTCATACAGCGTTTCGCCAAAGAAGGCCGGGCTGTATTCTGCGCGGAAACCTTTACCGTGCTCGCCCCACAGCAACCCGCCATATTTCGCCGTTAGCGCAACCACCTGGTCGGAAATCTGCTTCATCAGCATTTCTTGCTGCGGATCGCACATATCCAGCGCCGGGCGCACGTGCAACACCCCGGCATCGACGTGGCCAAACATGCCATAACTCAGGTTATGGCTGTCCAGCAGTTGGCGGAACTCGGTAATGTAATCGGCAAGATGCTGTGGCGGTACGCAAGTATCTTCAGCAAACGGAATTGGCTTGGCCTGCCCTTTGGCATTGCCCAGCAAACCCACCGCTTTTTTGCGCATATTGTAGATACGTTCGATACCACTGAGATCGCCACAGATTTGATAGCCAATCACCCCGGCCTGCTGCTCTGAGATCAAACCATCCAGACGCTCACATAACGCTTCCATCTGGCCGTCGATCAGTTCTTTATCGTCACCGGCAAACTCAACGATATTCAGCCCGAGCATCTCTTTATCCGGTACGTTGGTGATCAGTTCACTGACCGAATGCCAAACGATATCTTCACGGGCCAGATTAAGCACTTTTGAATCGATGGTTTCTACCGATAGCGCCTTGGCTTCCACCATAAAGGGCGCATTACGCAGCGCGGAATCGAAGGAGTCGTATTTTATATTCACCAGGCGGCGCACCTTCGGCAGTGGCGTGATATTCAGCCGCGCTTCAGTGATAAAGGCCAGTGTTCCTTCGGAACCGGTGAGGATGCGCGAAAGATCGAAGGTTTGCAGATCGTCACTTAACACATGGCGCAAATCATAACCGGTGAGGAATCGGTTAAGCTTGGGAAATTTCTCCAGGATCAGCGCCCGTTGTTCGCGGCAACGGTTAAGAACCCGATCGTAAATGCGCCCTTCCGGCGTATCTTCCTGAGCAATCGTTTCCGCCAGTAGCGTCGGCATCGCCCGGGTGTCGATCATTTCGCCCCCCAGCAACACTGCCCGCAATCCCAGCACATGGTCTGAAGTTTTGCCGTACACCAATGAACCCTGGCCGGAGGCGTCGGTATTGATCATGCCGCCAAGCGTGGCTCGGTTGCTGGTGGAAAGCTCAGGTGAGAAGAAATAGCCGAACGGCCGCAGATACTGGTTAAGCTGGTCTTTGATTACCCCGGCCTCAACCCGCACCCAGCCTTGCTCGACGTTGATGTCCAGAATGCGATTCATATAGCGCGACATATCAACCACGATGCCGCTGTTAAGGGATTGGCCGTTGGTGCCAGTGCCACCACCACGCGGGCTGAAGGTCAGCGCCTTAAAGCGCTCCTCATCGGCCAGACGGGCGAGTAACGCGACATCACCGGTTGAACGAGGAAACACCACGGCATCGGGTAACAACTGATAAATACTGTTGTCCGTGGCCATAGTCAGACGATCGGCATAATTGGTGGCCGTATCGCCGCTGAATCCGTTTTGTTTTAACGCTTCCAAAAAGTCGAGCACCCGTTGAACGAGGCCGGGAGCCTGAGAAATCTGTGGGATCATTCGCTTTTTTGACCCTGTCTGTCTATTTTTTAATTGCTTATCAGGTCCTGGATTCAGACCCACCCCTATTTTTTATTATCAGTATATCCATCGCCTTTCAAGCCGCAGCGTTGTTACCTGCACTAGCCTAACTGCAACTTGAAATTCATTGGGTATAAAAACTAACATACTTCCTTTCGTGCAGGCATTCACATTATCACAAAGTAGCGGCAACAGAAGCGCTTGCGGCAAAAGGTACGCCTGACTGTGCAAGTAGCCGAAAATGCTCCATGATGAACGGGTACAGGGAATCACTGAAATAGGATGAAAACGCATTCATGAAACAACCGCAACATCGATACGATTTACCTACGATTATTTTTGGCGTGCTGTTTATCGCCATGCTGATCGTCGCCAGTTTTTGGGTTGTTCAACCGTTTATTCTTGGTTTTGCCTGGGCGGGCATGGTGGTGATTGCCACCTGGCCGGTATTGATCAAGGTCCAGAACCTGCTTTGGGGCCGGCGTTCTCTGGCCGTTCTGGTCATGACCATCTTGCTGCTCTTACTGTTTGTGCTGCCGGTTGCCCTGCTGATCAGCAGCGTGGTCGATAACAGCGCGCCAATCGTGGATTGGGTTAATGCCCCGGCCAAGATCCATGCTCCAGATTTTGAATGGTTGCGTGCCATACCGTTGATTGGCAATAAAACCTACAACAGTTATCATCTGCTGGTTAACACCGGTGGTGCCGCCTTGGTTGCCAAAATCCAACCTTATTTCGGCCAGACGGCAACCTGGCTTGTCACTCAAGCCGCGCACATTGGCCGCTTCCTGGTGCACTGTATGCTGATGGTGCTGTTCAGCGCCTTACTGTATGCCCGTGGCGAGCAGGTGGGTATGGCTATCCGGCATTTTGCCGTGCGCCTGGCCTCCGTGCGTGGCGATGCTGCGGTGTTGCTGGCCGGGCAAGCGATCCGCGCTGTGGCATTGGGTGTGGTAGTTACGGCATTGGTGCAATCAATACTGGGTGGGATTGGCCTGGCCGTTTCCGGCATTCCTGCGGCAACCTTGTTGACCGTGCTGATGTTTGTATTCTGTGTGGCGCAGCTTGGGCCATTGCTGGTATTGATCCCAGCCATTATCTGGCTGTACTGGACCGGAGATACCACTTGGGGAACCTTGCTGCTGGTGTGGAGCTGTGTCGTCGGCACCTTGGATAACTTCCTGCGCCCGGCACTGATCCGCATGGGTGCAGATCTGCCGCTAATCCTGATCCTCTCCGGCGTTATCGGCGGTTTGCTGTCCTTTGGTATGATAGGCCTGTTTATCGGCCCGGTTGTGCTGGCCGTTTCCTATCGTTTGGTCAGCGCCTGGGTGAATGAGGCGCCGGAACCCAATACCGATCCGGAAGAAGTGGTTAAGGATTTAGAACAGCTGTAATTCGCACTGGGTCTGCCCGACGGACGGGCAGACTACCCCCTATTTTTACTGCACAATAACCGCTCAGGTTGCTTATTTATTCCCACAGGTTCTTTGGGTTAATTAATCGAGCTTGCCGGTAACCCCATTTTCCTTTGCTGGTTTATTAGGATGAATCTTAATGACGCTGACCGCGTAAGTGCCTAGTATTATTGCCATATCGCGCTATAAATAATTGTTTTTCAAGCAAGCATCCAAACAATGTAATGCCATACATGTAAATTGCTGTGTGTAGTCTTTGCCCGTCATCCTATGATGGGCCTTTTTTTATCTTTATTATTTTTCTAATCGATATATTTACATTCAGATATAAAAAGGCCGCCAACTCAGTGGCGACCTTTAGCGTTATTATTTGCGTAACCGCATTACTTTCTCTGCGACAAATTAATCCAAGTCTGCACGACAGTATCCGGGTTCAGGGACAGGCTATCGATCCCCTGATCCATCAGCCATTCGGCAAAGTCCTCATGATCCGATGGGCCTTGCCCACAAATACCGACATATTTTCCATGACGCTTGGCCGCCTGGATCGCCATGGAAAGCAGCGCCTTGACCGCTTCATTACGTTCATCGAACAGTTCAGAAACCACGCCGGAATCACGATCCAGCCCCAGCGTTAGCTGAGTCATGTCGTTGGAGCCGATGGAGAAACCATCGAAATGCTCAAGGAACTGATCGGCCAACAGGGCGTTAGAAGGGATCTCACACATCATGATCACTTTCAGGCCGTTCTCGCCACGCTTCAATCCCTGACGGCCCAGTTCCGCCACCACCGCCTCAGCCTGTGCCACGGTACGAACGAATGGCACCATTACTTCAACGTTGGTCAGGCCCATCTCATTACGCACACGCTTCATGGCCGCACATTCCATCGCGAAGCAATCACGGAAACTGTCGGCAACATAACGGCCTGCGCCACGGAAGCCCAGCATCGGGTTCTCTTCGTGGGGTTCGTACTTCTCGCCGCCGACCAGGTTGGCGTACTCATTGGATTTGAAGTCGGAAAGGCGCACGATCACGCGCTTCGGCCAGAATGCCGCGCCCAGCGTCGCGATCCCTTCGGTCAGACGACCGACGTAAAACTCAACCGGATCATCATAACCCTGCATCAGCGTCCTGATTTCGGCCTGCAGCTCCGGCGTCTGCTGGTCAAACTCCAACAAAGCGCGAGGATGCACGCCAATCATGCGGTTGATGATAAATTCCAGACGGGCCAGGCCCACCCCTTCATTCGGCAAGCGGGCGAAGTCGAAAGCGCGATCCGGGTTACCGACGTTCATCATGATTTTCAACGGCAGCGTTGGCAGCTCGGTAACTTCGGAGCTTTGTACCGTAAACTCCAGCATATCGCTGTAAACAAAACCGGTATCGCCTTCCGCACAGGAAACGGTGACTTTCTGCCCATCTTTCAGCAGGTCGGTAGCATGGCCGCATCCCACCACCGCCGGGATACCCAGCTCACGGGCGATGATCGCCGCATGACAGGTACGCCCGCCACGGTTAGTGACAATGGCCGCCGCTTTTTTCATGATCGGCTCCCAATCCGGATCGGTCATATCCGTCACCAGCACGTCACCCGGTTGGATGCGATCCATCTCGCTGATATCATGAATAACCTTCACCGGGCCAGCACCGATGCGGTGCCCGATAGCCCGCCCTTCCACCAACACGTCGCTATTACCATTCAACTGGTAACGCTCCATAACCTGCTCATTGGAACGCACGGTTTCTGGGCGCGCCTGCACGATAAGCAGTTTGCCGGTATGGCCATCTTTTGCCCACTCGATATCCATCGGGCGGCCATAATGTTTTTCAATCAACAGAGCCTGGTGCGCCAGCGCCTGCACTTCATCATCGGTCAGAGAGAAACGATTGCGTTGCTCTTCTGGCACATCTTCAATACGAACCTGCTTACCGTGGTCCTGCGAAGGCGCGTACACCATACGGATTTTTTCGAGCCGATATTCCGGCGCACAATAGCCGGTTTGCCTTTCAGCAGCGTCGGCTTATGCACATAGAATTCATCTGGGTTAACCGCGCCCTGCACCACCATTTCACCCAAGCCAAATGCCGAGGTGATAAACACCACCTGGTCGAAGCCTGATTCGGTATCAATGGTGAACATCACGCCGGATGAGGCCAGATCGGAGCGCACCATGCGTTGCACGCCAGCAGAGAGCGCACCCCCGCGGTGATCGTAACCCTGGTGTACACGATAGGAAATTGCACGGTCATTAAACAGGGAGGCAAAAACGTGTTTGATTGCCACCATTACCGCGCCAATACCCTGCACGTTAAGGAAGGTTTCCTGCTGGCCAGCAAAAGAAGCATCGGGCATGTCTTCAGCAGTAGCGGAAGAACGCACGGCAAACGACGCTTCGCTTTCGCCTTCGGCCAACTGCTGGTAAGCCAGCGTAATCTCACGTTCGAATTCCGGATGGAAAGGTGTATCAATTACCCACTGGCGGATTTGTGCGCCAGCCTTGGCCAGTTGAACGATGTCATCAACGTCAGTCTGATCCAATAACTGATAGATGCGCTGGTTGACACCACTTTGCTCAAGAAAATCGTTAAATGCTTGTGCTGTGGTGGCAAACCCATTGGGTACAGCCACGCCCAGATCGGAAAGATTGGTGATCATTTCACCGAGAGAGGCATTTTTGCCACCAACACGGTCAACGTCGTGCATGCCAAGCTGGTTGTACCAAAGCACATTACGCAAGTCTGGGCCATTGTTAGACATCAAGACAATCCTTATTGCTATCAGTAGGGTATAGACGGATTTTATACGGTTGTATTACCCGCACCGCTGAAAACGGCACCGAGTCAGACTAGCACAATCATCCATGGTTAATGGAAAGGTGAATCGATCAAGCCAATGAAGAAAATAGATTTTAAGAGAATTTACCCCTGGCGTTTTTTAATAGGGATCGTTCCCTTTTTGGCTATTGGCTTACAATTCAACTAATTAAATAATTTTTAAACTTTTTATTAAATACCCCTTTACTCTGTGTTTTTTTGCCGCAAATAAACACCACCAGGGTATATCAATCTATTAAAAATTAGATTATTAGTTTTATTAAAAATGAAATTCGGTTTTATTTAACCAGTTTTTTAAATAGGGTATTGTCCATCAGGTATGGAAAGTGGCTATATAGGAAAGCGGTCAATGGCGCCGTCACAAAAATTTTGTGTGCCCCTTTACCCTCGCCAGGCACACAGACATGATGCTTAGCCAGCATTTCAGTTAAGGAGTTACGGGTGGAAAGAAGCGTTTTTTATATTTCAGATGGCACGGCAATCACCGCCGAAGTGTTAGGGCACGCGGTGCTTTCGCAGTTCCCTGTCAAAGCAACGACCTATACTCTGCCCTTCGTGGAAACCGAAGCGCGAGCCCGTGGCGTATGCCAGCAGATCAACGAGATATATCAGCGGACCGGCGTGCGCCCCTTGGTGTTCTATTCCATCATCTCGCCAGAGGTGCGCCAGGTGATCGTCCAAAGCGAAGGGTTCTGCCAGGATATCGTGCAGGCACTGGTTGGCCCACTGCAGGGGGAACTGGGGGTAGACCCAACACCGGTGACAAACCGCACACACGGTTTGACCGAGAATAACCTGGGGAAATATGACGCCCGTATCGCAGCTATTGAATACACTTTGGCGCACGATGATGGTATTTCTTTGCGTAACCTCGATCAGGCACAGGTGATCCTGCTCGGTGTTTCTCGCTGCGGTAAAACCCCGACCAGCCTCTATCTGGCCATGCAATTTGGCATCCGCGCCGCCAACTACCCGTTTACCGCTGATGATATGGATAATCTGCAGTTACCCGCAGCGCTGAAGTCATTTCAACATAAGTTGTTCGGCCTGACCATCAACCCGGAGCGCCTGACCGCCATCCGCGAAGAGCGGCGGGAAAACAGCCGTTATTCGTCTTCACGCCAGTGCCGGATGGAAGTCGCTGAAGTAGAAGCATTATTTCGCAAAAACCAAATCCGTTACCTCAATACCACCAACTATTCAGTTGAGGAAATCTCTACCAAAATTCTTGATATTCTCGGTATGAGCCGCAGGATGTTCTGATGTCAGCTGCCAGCCCTTTCCTGCTGGAGGGGGCACCGGCTAATCTGGTTAACATTGCGCCACCGCCTGTTCTTTTTGTGTTTTTTTGCCGGTCTCAGTCAACAGATCACAATCTCTACGGTTGAATTCAGCGGTTTTTGCGTTATTGTGATCGCCATCACTTCCCGGCATTCCTGCCGTAGCGAAGAACAGCTTTAGAGAAAACCATGCACAAAACAGATGAACTGCGGACCGCGCGCATCGACAGCCTCGTTACGCCTCAAGCGTTGGCGGATAAGCTGCCGATTTCAGCGGAGGTAGCCGACAACGTGACGGCATCACGTAAGCGTATAGAAAAATCCTGACCGGCGAAGACAATCGCCTATTAGTGGTGATTGGCCCCTGCTCCATTCATGATTTGGATGCAGCCATGGACTATGCCAGCCGTCTGAATGCACTTCGCGAGCGTTATCAGGATCGTCTGGAGATCGTGATGCGCACCTATTTTGAGAAACCGCGCACCGTAGTGGGCTGGAAAGGATTGATTTCCGATCCCGATCTGGATGGCAGCTATCAGGTCAACCGTGGCATCGAGATGGCCCGCAAGCTGCTGTTGGAAGTGAACCAGCTTGGTCTGCCAACGGCGACCGAGTTCCTGGATATGGTGGTCGGCCAGTATATTGCCGACCTGATCAGTTGGGGCGCCATTGGTGCCCGCACCACCGAAAGCCAGATCCACCGTGAAATGGCCTCGGCGCTCTCCTGCCCGGTGGGTTTTAAAAATGGTACCGATGGCAATACCCGCATCGCCATTGATGCAATCCGTGCCGCCCGCGCTGGTCATATGTTCCTGTCACCGGACAAAACCGGCCAAATGACCATTTACCAAACCAGCGGCAACCCTTATGGCCACATCATCATGCGTGGCGGTAAAACGCCAAACTACCATGCGACCGATGTGGTAGCCGCCTGCGATAGTCTGCGTGAATTCGATCTGCCTGAACAATTGGTGATCGACTTCAGCCACGGTAACTGCCAGAAACTACACCGCCGCCAGTTGGACGTGGCCGAAAATGTCTGCCAACAGATCCGTTCTGGTTCTGTTGCCGTGGCGGGTGTGATGGCAGAGAGCTTCCTGGTAGAAGGCACGCAGAAAATCGCGGCAGGCCAACCCCTCACCTATGGCCAGTCCATTACTGATCCCTGCTTGAGTTGGTCAGACAGCGAACAGTTGCTTGCGATGTTGGCCGATGCGGTAGATACCCGGTTCTGATTGTTTCAGCCAGAGTGACCTGCGCATTCTGGCTATCTTCCTATACTTGCCAGATACCCCTTATTCCGGAGCTTGCCGCATGAGCCAGTCACTGCTGTCCATCCCCTGCATAACTTTGCAAGGTGAGCACAAAACCCTGTCAGACTTCCCCGCCCGGGCTTATCTGGTGGTCAATACGGCGAGCAAATGCGGTTTTACTCCGCAATATGCTGGCCTGGAAAATTTATGGCAATATTACCGTACGCGCGGTTTGATGGTGCTAGGCTTTCCCTGTAATCAGTTTGGTGGGCAAGAACCGGGGGATCCGTTAGAAATTGCCAACTTCTGTACGCTCAATTTTGGTGTCAGTTTCCCGTTATTCAGCAAGATTGACGTTAACGGCCCTGACGCTCATCCCTTATTTATTGAATTGAAGCGCCGGGCCCCAGGCCTGCTCGGTAGCCAACGCATCAAGTGGAACTTCACCAAATTCCTGCTTACCGCCGACGGCGAGCGGATCCGCCGTTTTGCCCCGGTGACCAAACCGGAGCGCCTGTTCGACCGTATCGAAACCCTGCTGAAGTAACCTGGCTGCAGCAAAAAACTTCCTGCGGTCAGAAAATTTTCCTTGATGTAACCTTTTGTTCACATGATAATGATTATCAATTTGATATTGGTTATCATTTAATGGTTGATTATATGAACAATCGCGATAATCCCCTTCTTTCCCCTGGCAGCGCCGCAGCTCCAAATGCCAGCACACACGCGGCGCTACCGCCTTGCTTCGACAGCACCGAACTGCTGGGTAACGAAGGTTTGGCGGTGATCACGCATCAGGGGCAACGTTATCAACTGCGCCAGACCAAAGCGGGGAAATTGATCTTAACCAAATAACCCTTATACCCGTCGTCTTTCAAGCCACAGCGTTGTGACCTGCACTAACGGTGCTGTACAGGGAAGTGCATATGCACTTGAGCGGCTGGCTTGAAATCCAAAGGGTATATTTTTTGAATGCCAGCCACCCCGATTCCATGATCCAGGCAGCCAGCAAATCTATTGATATGTTTTAAACATACGGAGAGTTGCCACATGCCTGCCATTATTTCCACCCGGTTGCGTTTATCCGCACTAAGTCTGGCGATTGCCTGCACTTTGCCTACGGTGGCTTTTGCACAAACCACCACCAAGGTAAAAAACGAAGCCCATAAAGATGACCCTATGACCGTAATCGCTACCGGTAATCAGCGCAGCAGTTTCGAAGCACCGATGATGGTGACAGTTATTGATGGTACCAGCCCGCAAAGCCAGACTGCTGCTACCGCTGGCGATATGCTTCGCGGTGTTCCCGGAATTACCGTGACCGGAACGGGTCGCAGTAACGGACAGGACGTTATAATGCGGGGTTACGACCATCGCGGCGTGTTGACCTTGGTCGACGGCATTCGTCAAGGTACCGATACCGGCCATATCAACGGCACTTTCCTGGATCCTGCATTGGTAAAACGTATCGAAATTGTACGTGGCCCTGCCGCCTTGCTGTATGGCAGCGGCGCTCTCGGGGGCGTGATCTCCTATGAAACGGTCGATGCAGCCGATCTGCTGCTGCCGGGTCGCAATAGCGGTTTCCGCGTATTCGGCACTGCGGCCAGTGGCGATCATAGTCTGGGGATGGGGGCCAGTGCCTACGGCAGAACCGACGATCTTGATGGGTTGCTCTCCTTTGGTACCCGTGATGTCGGTAATCTGCGGCAGGGCAATGGCTTTGATGCGCCGAACGACGAAACCATCAGCAACGTGCTGGCTAAAGGGACCTGGACTTTAGACGATAGCCAGTCGCTGAGCGGTAACTTACGTTATTACAACAACCGGGCGCAGGAACCCAAAAACCCGCAATCTCCTGAAGTATCTAACAGTAACCTATCCACCGATCGTTCCACTATTCAGCGTGACGGCCAGCTCAGTTATAAACTCAAACCCACAGGGCAAGACTGGCTGGACGCAGAAGCCAAGGTTTATTACTCCGAAGTGGAAATCAACGCCCATACCCGTGGTAGCGAAGACGAAACGCGTAGGCAGACCACCAGCGGCGGAAAGCTGGAAAACCATACTCGGCTGTTTGCCGATAGCTTCGCCTCTCACCTGTTCACTTACGGCACCGAGGCCTATAAGCAAGAACAAACACCTGGCGGCGCGACAGAAAGCTTCCCACAGGCGAAAATCAACTTCGCTTCTGGCTGGTTGCAGGATGAAATTACCTTACGTGATCTCCCGATCTCCTTCCTGGCCGGGACCCGCTATGACAACTATAAAGGCTCCAGCGACGGTTACGATGACGTAAATGCCAACAGGTGGTCCTCACGCGGTGCCGTCAGCGTGACCCCTACCGAATGGTTGATGCTGTTCGCTTCATATGCCCAAGCGTTCCGCGCCCCCACCATGGGCGAGATGTACAACGACTCTAAACACTTCTCGATCCCCATGGACCCGACCACCATTACCAACTATTGGGTACCCAATCCGAATCTGAAGCCGGAAACCAATGCCACGCAGGAATACGGCTTCGGTTTGCGCTTTGATGACATGTTAATGGCCAATGACAGTCTGCAATTCAAAGCCAGCTATTTTGATACCAAAGCCCGAGATTACATCACCACCGGCGTCACCATGGAGCTGGGGCGTGGCCCAACCGGTATGTATTGCATCAGTTGTACAACCTTCTCCACCAATATAGATCGAGCCAAGATCTGGGGTTGGGATGCCTCGCTAAACTATCAGACACCCTGGTTTGGTTGGGATCTGGCCTACAACCGTACGCGTGGCAAAGATGAAGCCACTGATAATTGGATAGCCAGCATTAATCCAGACACCGTCACCAGCATCCTGGACATTCCGATTGCAGAAACCGGTCTGTCCACCGGTTGGGTCGCCACTTTTGCCCAAAGTGCGCATAACGTGCCGAGCGGCACGGCGACTCAGGCCGGATATGGCGTCAACGATTTCTACCTGAGCTACAAGGGCCGCGAAAATCTGCAAGGCGTCACCACTACCCTGGTGCTGGGTAACGCCTTCGACAAAGAATATTATTCACCACAAGGCATTCCGCAGGATGGCCGTAACGCCAAATTGTTGCTCAGCTATCAGTGGTAACCCGTTGAACCAAAGCGGGCGGGCAGCCCTTGCCCGCTGTTTATCTAAAAATAGGAACCTCAGTTATGAGTGAAACTCTGTATCAACGCTACCAACAGGCAAAAATTGATAATCCAGGCAAATATGCTCGCGATCTGGCGGAGTTGCTCGGCGTCAGTGAAGCAGAACTGACTCACGCACGCGTTGGCCACGATGCCTTGCGCCTGCAAGCCGATGCACGCACGCTGCTAACCGAGCTGGAACAGGTTGGCGTTACCAAATCCATTACGCGCAATAGCTTTGCGGTGCATGAACAGCTTGGCCGCTATCAGAATCAGCACCTGAATGGCCATGCAGGGCTGATCCTGAACCCACGTGCGCTGGATTTGCGCCTGTTTCTCAACCAGTGGGCCAGCGTGTTTGCACTCAGTGAAACCAACAAGCGGGGTGTACGCCACAGCATTCAGTTCTTTGATTATCAAGGTGACGCGCTGCACAAGGTTTACACCACTGATGAAACCGATCTTGGTTCCTGGATGTCACTGATTGAACGCCATCAGAGTGCACAAAACCCGGTGCCTGAATTACAAACGGCAGAAATCAAAAAAGATAATGACACCGCAGACACCGCCAAAATTGATGCCGAGTGGCGCGCCATGACTGACGTACATCAGTTTTTCCAATTGCTGAACCGCAACAATCTCACCCGTCAGCAGGCTTTCCGCGCCGTGGGCAATGATTTGGCCTATCGTGTAGACAACAGCGCCTTGGCTGAAATACTGCAAACCGCTCAGGCCGCACAGAATGAAATCATGATTTTCGTCGGTAACCGCGGTTGCGTTCAGATCTTTACCGGCCGGATCGAACGTCTGATGCCACAAGAAGGTTGGATCAACGTCTTCAACCGCCGCTTTACCCTGCACCTGATCGAAGACGCTATCGCAGAAAGCTGGATCACACGTAAACCGACCAAAGATGGCATGGTCACCAGCCTGGAGTTGTTTGCCGCCGATGGCACCCAAATTGCCCAGTTGTATGGGCAACGCACCGAAGGTCAGCCAGAGCAGACTCAATGGCGTGAACAGATTGCTGCGCTTGAACCTAAGGACATTGCCGCATGATAACGTCATTGTCCCGTAGCCTGGCGTTGTGCATCGCGCTGGCATTTCCATTGGCTACTTCTGCAGCCGAGCGGATTATCTCTATAGGCGGCGACGTGACCGAAATCGCATTCGCCCTGGGCATGGGTGATGAGGTTGTAGCACGCGATAGTACCAGCCAGAGCCCTGCTGCCGTACAAAAATTGCCGGATGTCGGGTATATGCGCCAACTGAATGCCGAAGGCATTCTGGCGCTGAAACCCACGCTGGTGCTGACTACCGAACTCGCCGAGCCAGCCTTGGTATTGAAACAGTTGGAAGAAAGTGGCGTAAAGGTGGTGCGCATCCCCGGAGATACTACCGTGCAGGCGGTAGCAGAAAAGATCACCCTAATCGCAGGCGCGTTAAACCGTGGCGATGAAGGCGCAAAGCTGGCCGAACGCTACCAGCAACAACTGGCCGCAGTAACCCGCTCGCCCTTGCCGGTAAACGTGTTGTTCGTGATGAGCCACGGCGGCGTTGCACCGATGGCCGCTGGCCAGCATACCGCTGCCGATGCCATCATCCGTGCTGCCGGGCTGAACAACAGCATGCAGGGGTTCAGCCGTTACCGCCCGCTTTCGCAAGAAGGCGTGATTGCCAGCGCACCGGATTTACTGTTAGTCACCACTGACAGCGTGCGCACAATCGGCGGTTTGGAACAGCTGTGGCAACTACCCGGTATTGCCTTAACACCTGCGGGGAAAAACCGCCGCGTGCTGGTCGTTGACGATATGGCACTGCTTGGCTTCGGACTGGAAACGCCAAAGGCTTTGAGCCTGTTGCGTAACGCGGCGGAGCAAAAGTAATGCGCTGCCGCACCTCCCCCGTCTGGCTATCGGCAGCCTGCTGTTTCTGCTGGCGGTGTTGTCCGTTGGGGCGGCCAATCTGGGGGCGTTGACGCTGTCGTTTCGCACTCTGTGGCTGGCCCCATTCAGCGACACCGCCTGGCATATCTGGCTGAATATTCGCCTGCCACGCGTACTGCTGGCCGTGGTTATCGGTTGCGCTCTGGCGGTGTCTGGCGCGGTGATGCAGGGATTGTTCCGCAATCCGCTGGCGGATCCCAGCCTGCTTGGGATCAGCAGCGGTGGCGCATTGTTGGTGGCTTTGGTCATCGTCATGCCAATCGCTTTGCCGCCGCTTATCGCTCTCTATAGCCATATGCTGGCGGCCTTTCTTGGCAGCCTGCTGGTTTCCATCCTGATTTATGGCATCAGCCGCAGCGGGCATGGCAGCCTGTCGCGGCTGTTATTGGCAGGTATCGCTATCAATGCGCTTTGTATGGCAGCCATTGGCGTGCTCTCTTACCTCAGCAGTGATCAGCAATTGCGCCAGTTTTCGCTCTGGATGATGGGCAGCCTCAGCCAGTCGCAGTGGCCAACCTTGCTGGTTGCCGCCTCGTTGATCCTACCGGCCGTTTTGCTGACCTTATTACAGGCCCGCCGATTGAATCTGTTACAGCTTGGCGATGAAGAAGCTCACTATCTGGGGGTTAATGTTCAGCGAACCAAATTGCAATTGCTGTTGCTCAGCGCCTTGTTGATTGGCGCTGCCGTCGCCATGAGCGGCGTGATTGGTTTTATCGGTCTGGTGGTTCCACATCTGGTGCGCATGCGGTTAGGAGGCGATCATCGTTGGTTATTGCCAGCTTCAGCCTTGGGAGGCGCCTGTCTGCTGTTGGTCAGTGACACACTGGCACGTACCCTGGTCGCCCCGGCTGAAATGCCGGTAGGCCTGATGACCAGCCTGCTAGGCGGTCCTTACTTTCTATGGCTGGTGCTGCGCCAGCGGGAGCGCTCAGGTGGATAACTCATCAATACTGATAGCACAGCAATTGCGTTACAACCTGGGTGGCCGCCGGTTGATCTCCGATGTCTCTCTCAGCATCGCCAGCGGCAAGATGGTGGCAATTATCGGCCCCAACGGCGCGGGCAAATCGACTTTGCTGCGCTTGCTCACCGGTTTCTTAACGCCCAACAGCGGTGAATGCCACCTGCTCGGCAAACCCCTTGAGCAATGGCAGCCACAGCAGTTAGCGAAAGTGCGGGCGGTGATGCGCCAACATAGCGAGTTGGCCTTTCCGTTTACCGTGGAAGAAGTGGTTACCATGGGCCGCGCTCCCCACAACGGGCGCGATACGGAACAGGCCGTCCGGCAGGTAATGATGCAGACCGATTGCGCTGCCTTAGCCCAGCGCGATTACCGCCAGCTTTCCGGGGGTGAACAGCAACGGGTTCAACTGGCAAGAGTGTTGGTGCAGCTATGGCAACCGCAAGCCGCCCCTTCCTGGTTGTTCTTGGATGAACCCACCTCGGCGCTCGATCTTTATCATCAACAGCATACTTTGCGCCTGCTGCGTTCTCTAACACGCCAACAGCCGCTGGCGGTATGCTGTGTGCTGCACGATCTGAATCTGGCCGCACTGTACGCCGACCATATTCTGTTGCTGCATCAAGGGCAGTTGGTTGCCTACGGGACACCGCACGAGGTATTACAGGCCGACATTCTGACGCGCTGGTATCAGGCCGATCTGGGCGTGGTGCATCACCCCGAAAGCGCACTGCCGCAGGTTTATTTGCGGCAGTGAACATCAAAACCCACAAGGTTTGCCCTATTCAGCTTGAACAGGATATTTCCAGATGCTTGCCCCAATCCGGCGGCAAAGCGGCCAAGTCCTCGTATTCAGAATTATCCTCAAAAGGTGTCAGCAATGCCTGGTGCAAGCGCGCAAGCTTGCTGACATCGTCCTGCTCAGCCGCTTCAATCGCCTGTTGTGCCAGATAGTTGCGCAAAATCAGTTGCGGATTGGCTTGCTTCATCGATTGCTGACGCTGTGCATCACTCATCGGCTCTTGCTGCAGACGCTGGCGATATTGCTGATACCAACGGTCAAACGCGTCGCGATCGATAAACTCATCACGCAAAGGCGTTGCTGCCTGCCGTTGCTCGACGTCGCTCAACAGACGGAATGTTCGGGTGTAATCACGGCCTTCTTGTGCCATCAGGCTTAATAAGCCGGTCAGCAGATCGTTATCCTGCTTCGATTGAGTAAACAGGCCCAGCTTGGCACGCATCTGCTCGCCATAAGCCTGCATCAGCGCTGGCTCATAGGCAGCCAAGGAGGCTTGCAGTTGTTCGGCGGTCATCAGGCCTGACAGCGTTTGCGCTAATCGGTGCAGGTTCCACAACCCGACTGCGGGCTGATTGTCGAATGCGTAACGGCCTTGATGATCGGAGTGATTGCAGATGTAGCCCGGCTGGTAGTCGTCAAGGAAACCGTAAGGCCCGAAATCCATGGTCAGGCCAAGGATCGACATATTGTCGGTATTCATCACTCCGTGCGCAAAGCCCACACTCTGCCAATGAGCAATCATGCGCGCGGTGCGTTCCACCACATCGGTGAACCATAGCTGATAGCGGTTCTGTTCCTGAACCCATTGCGGCCAGTGGCGGGCAATGACAAAATCGGCCAGTTGCCGGACCTGAACGGCCTGTTTACGGTAATAAAAATGTTCGAAGTGGCCGAAGCGCACATGGCTTTCCGCCACGCGCAGCAGCATCGCCCCACGCTCTGGCTGTTCACGAAACACGGGATGTTCGCTGGTGACTATCGTCAGGGCTCGCGTTGTCGGGATCCCCAAGTGATAAAGCGCCTCTGACGCCAAGAATTCGCGGATCACCGAACGCAACACCGCACGGCCATCACCCATGCGAGAATATGGCGTCAACCCAGCTCCTTTCAAATGCCAATCCATACTGCGGCCGTCTGGCAGTTTCTGCTCACCCAGCAAAATCCCCCGGCCATCACCCAATTGCCCGGCCCAGGAACCAAACTGGTGGCCACTATAAACCTGTGCCAACGGTTGCATACCGGGTAGCAACGCCTCGCCAGCCCATATTGGCGTTTTTTCCTCGGTAAACCAGCTTTCGTCTAAACCCAGCTCACTCGCCAAAGGCTTGCTGTAATACAACAGGCTCGCGTTTTTAAGCGGTGTTGGCTTCAGTTCGGTATAGAAACCGGGCAGTTGTTGGTAATAAGCGTTTTCAAACTGTGGCATAGGCCCTCCATTACTCTCAGTGTAGAGCTTGGGCGACAGGATTAACACGGAGGGATTATAGGGAGAACGCCTCAGGCCGATAACAGGCAGAGGCGGCCTGGGCTCGGGCAGGGTTACTTGATGGTTTCCAACAGCCAATGGCGCAACTCGCTAAGTTCACTTTCCTGTTGCGGATATTGCAAGGCCAAGTGTTCACAACAGACAGCTACGGCCTCGCTGCGATAGGCACAACCTACCAGTTTTTCGGCTAACGTCTGCAAAGGCGCGGGATTTAGGCTGTCGGTGAATATCTGGGCGCGGGCAATCACACCTTTTTCGACATCAAAGAAAATATCTACGCCGCCCCAGGTAAAGCGCTCGTTAAGCAAGTGGCTGAACGCAGGTGCCTTGCCGAAATTCCATTCCCAACTGCTTTGCTTGGCAAATTGCTGTTCAAAATCGGGCAGATCGGGGAACACGTCAGGGGAGATCACTTCCGGCTGTGCCGTATCGCCATAATGGGCAAAGAACGCCTGAATAATTACATCGCAAACTTGTTGGTGGCTGATCCCCGGCACAAACTCCGCCAGGTTGGCAACCCGGGAGCGCACGGAGGTAATGCCCTTAGCCTGCAGCTTTTTAGGATCGGGGTTGAGATAGTCCGCCAGGCGATTGAGATCGGCATTGAGCAACAGCGTGCCGTGATGAAATCCACGATCCTGGGTTTCGCGATAGGCCGAACCGGAAATCTTGCGGACTCCCTCAGCCGTTTCGAGCACCAAATCGTTGCGCCCGGAAGCGGATGCATCAACGCCCAGTTGTTTCAACGCCTGTAAAATAATGCCGGTAGAGACGGTTTTATCATAGCCAGGCTTGCCAGCCATAAAGGTAAAACAGGTGTTGCCAAGATCGTGAAACACCGCCCCGCCACCGCTGCTGCGCCGTGCCAGACGGATGCCATCCTGCTCCATACGCCGGGTATTGCACTCTTTCCATGGATTCTGCGATTGGCCGATCACCACGGTTTCGGCATTACGCCACAGGAAAAGGATTTTTTGCGTGGTCATTTCGCGGAAGATGCACTCTTCAACCGCTAAATTGAACCAGGGATCGTAGGAATCAGAAATCAATAAACGTAAGGAATTCATGGCAGTCACCGCTAATAAAGCAATGCTGCCATTATACATAAGCTACAGGCCAATGGGTGAGTCAGATTCGGCGGGCTTGCCAGTACACTTTGCGCCAATAGACATTATTCAGCGAAGAGCGCGTCACGCCTTTACTGGTAGAAGCATGAATAAATTCATCGTTGGTGTCATAGATGCCAACATGTAGGCCATTCTCGCCGCTACCGGTTTTGAAGAATACCAGATCGCCCGGCATCAGCTCATCGCGCGCGACCTTAGTCCCCAACCCGGTCTGCTGTTCGGTGGAACGTGGCAATTGCATATCAAAACGATCGCGGAAAGTGCGATAAACAAAACCGGAGCAATCAACACCACCGCGATCCATTCCCCCATAACGGTACGGCGTGCCATACCATTGGCGGAGCTGTTCGTTCAATTGTGCAACGACCACTATGGAATCGGACAAACGACCACTCGGCGGTGGCGCATGGCTGCTGCAACCGGCAAGAATTAAACTGGCTAATAAAAACCACACACGCATCGCATTGTTCCCTTCACTGGACACATCCGCCCGAAGCATTGCCACAGCGCTGGCGCGGGGTAAGGAGAATGCTGTTTCGCGTTAATTTATCCTTCCAGAAGGGAAAAAGGCAAGCTTTGTGAAGGAGATAATGGGATCGAGGTTGGTTTTTACGTTATTGGTGAGATTTTGCCGCCCCATGACTGTTAATCAGCCATACGCCGAGCAGGATAAACAGCGTCCCCAGCGTTTTCAGCAAGGTGGCCGATTCATTAAACCAAGGCAAGATCACCGCAGCCAGATACACCAATACATAGCTGATACTCAATAATGGATAAGCCCGGTTCAAAGGCAGATAACGCAGCGCAAAAACCAGCAAAGCATCGACAGTGCGTAACCGAAGATACCACACCCCGCCGCCAGCAAAGGCACCCAGTAATGGATTAACACAGACCAGGTTATGCCGGTGAATGGCAGCAATGGGATCTGCGCCATGCCCCATTTCATCAGCAACTGCGCCAGCGTCACTAACACTACGCTGGCCATTCCCCAAACGTAGCCTTTCATGGGTTAAGACTCATCAGCAGGATCCCCAGCATGATTAAGGCCACACCGCTCCAGTGGCGCAGCGTGGTCGTTTCGTTAAACAACCAGCGGGCCGCCAGCGTTACCAGCACAAAATTCAGGCTGAGCATCGGATAGGCCAGGCTAAGCGGCAAGCGCTGCAGTACGTTGAGCCATATCAGCATCCCCAACCCCAATAGCAACAACGCCACGGCCAGCCACCGTAGAGTGATACTCAACCGACGCTCGGCGGCCTGTTGCCAGGCAAGGGCCGCCTGTTTCTGACAAAGCTGCCCCGCACAGGTCAACAGGCTGACCAGGATCACCAAAATATAAGCCATCATGGCTGCTGCTTATACCACAGCAATGCCATGCGATGCATTTCGTTTACACTGTCCGCTGCAGGCAGTGTCTGTGGAACGTGCTCGCCACGCGAAAGTTGCAGCACCAGTGACACATCCCCGAGCTTGCGCGCCTGCTCCAGCCACTGCGGGAAATCCTCATCACGGATATAATGGCTGCTCGCATCTGGATAACTCAGGCCGTAAGCCACCTCGCCTTTCTGGCTGAACATCAGCACATCGCTGCGCTTGAGTTCCCAGGCCAAGCCCGCAGCCAGGCCCACGCTATCTGTCAGAACAAACTTGCTCTGGCTGAGCGTGGCCATATTAGTGCGGATAAAGCTTTGTGGCAGCTTGGAATCAATAACCTGCTGCGGAATGGCATAACCAATCAGCAGACAAAGCAGCAACGGGCAGGCCGCTGCCCAGGTCCAGCGTTGAGCATTATTACGCGCCGAAATTACGGCAAACAGCAACCAACCGCCAAAAGCCACCAGGCCTAGAACAATCTTCGGCCATTCCTCTGCGGTGAAC
This sequence comes from Serratia sp. L9, assembly GCF_050632285.1. Lineage (NCBI taxonomy): Bacteria > Pseudomonadati > Pseudomonadota > Gammaproteobacteria > Enterobacterales > Yersiniaceae > Serratia > Serratia sp. L9. Next base: position 4,226,919 of record NZ_CP192591.1, read on the forward strand.
AGATGCACCTTAGGCAGTAAACCTGAACCAATCAACACCAAAGCGATAATACCGAGCAGGCCAAACAGACCATTCAGCACGGCGTTAATCTTGAATACTCTGGTGCGTAACTGGGCGACACAATCCTCGGCGTAAGCCGCCATCAACAGGGCCAACGGCGCCATACAAGGAAGTATGTAGGTCGGCAGTTTACCTTTGGCGATGCTGAAAAAAATCAACGGCATCATCACCCAGCTCAACAGGAAGAACAGTTCCGGGCGTTGAACCCGCTCACGCCAGCCTTTCAGTAACGAACCTGGTAATAAGGCCAGCCAAGGCAGCACCGCCGCGATCAGGATCGGGATGTAATACCAGAATGGCGCTTTATGTTGGGCGTTATCTTCGGCAAAGCGCTGAATATGCTCCACCCAGAAGAAATAATTCCAATAGTCTGGTTCACGTAAGGCCACAGCCAGTGCCCACGGCAGGCTAAGCAGCACGGCTATCACCACCGCCACCGGCCCATAACACAATAGCTCTTTAATTTTGCGCTGCTGAATGACAATCGGGATCACCGCAATCACCGGCACCGCCAGCGCCAGGAACCCTTTGGTCATAAAACCCATTCCACATGCCAGCCCCAGCAGGACATAACCGCCCAACTTGCCCTTGGTTGTGGTCGCTTTCAGCGTCAGGTAATAGCTGACCATCGCTGCCGTCAACCAAAGCGAGATCATCGGATCAAGCACGCTGTAGGTGCCAATGCTAAATACCAGCACCATTGACAGGAAGATCAGCACCGCAAGGCAGGCCCGACGAGCATTTTTCCACATCAGCCAGGCCAGGGCAAAGACCAGTAACGCTGTTAGGCCAGTGCTGAATACCGAAGCAAAGCGGACAGCAAAATTGTTATCGCCAAACAGCCATTGGCTGATGTTATTGAACCAGTAGCCGGCGACCGGTTTTTCAAAATAACGCAGACCTAGCAGATTCGGTACCACCCAATCGCCCTTCGCCAGCATCTCACGGCTAATCTCGGCATAACGGGTTTCATCCGGCTGCCACAACAAACGCCCATTCAGTGGGATCAGATAGACCAGAGCAAAGAAAATGGCCAATACGATGGCCCAGGTTCCTTTCAGCGCTTTCATTTAAACGTCTTTTCCCTTTATCTCGGTTTGACAACCTAACCAGCCCTCACGGCCAGGAAACGGCGCGCGCACGATGCGGCCCAGTGGCAGTGATGCCGTGTCTTGCGGCAGCAATGCGCTCAGCGGACAAAACTCAATCCCCCGCTGCTGTGCACGCTGCAATAGCTGTTCGAACATGGTCGACTGAGACATCCCCTCCACCTCAGTGTGAATGGTATACACCGGCACACCCCGATCGTTTTCGATAGCACGCAAAATATAATCATTAAAGTCGGCCAGGCTGACTTCACTGCCAATCACTTCATCAAAGGTGGGGAGCGTGACGGGAATTTGTACCGTCCCTGGCTGGCCATTCTCTAATAATGGGCGGAACGGGTGGATACCACGGCAATCGCTGTTGTAGTGAAAAGCGAAGCCCTGCTTCACTTCAACCACGCGTTGATCGGCACGCCAACCGGCTACCGCAGAGCATTTGACGGGCTGCCCGGTGCAAGCCTCCAGCGCGTCGATCCCCAACTGCACCTGATGGGTCAGTTCCTCTTTCGACCAGCGTGCCACACGGGCCTGCCAGCCTTGATGATCCCAGGCGTGCAGCCCCACTTCGTGGCCTGCCTCAAGGGTGCGCTTCATCAGAGGCCCCAGCGCCTGGGAGATATTTCGCCCAGGCCAGGCGGTGCCTGCCAGCAAGATGTCCCAGCCATACAGGGAGGCTGCGTTTGAACGCAGCATTTTCAACAGGAATTGGGGGCGAAGCAGGCGCCATAAATGGCGCCCCATGTTATCCGGCCCAACGCTGAAGAAGAAGCTGGCTTGAATATGGTATTTATCCAACAACTCCAGCAAACGCGGAACCCCTTCTCGGGTCCCGCTGAAGGTATCTACATCAATTCGCAGGCCGACTTTCTTCATGCACCATTACCCTTCCTTTACCGTAGTACGCAGGAAGTAATCCAGCGTCTCGGCAACGGTTTGTTGCATGGCGATGGTAGGCTGCCAGCCCAGCAGGCGGCGCGCATTTCTGATGCTTGGCGTACGGTGCTCAACGTCCTGATAGCCTTTGCCATAGTAACTGCTGCTTTCCACATCCTTGAAACCGGCAAACGGCGGGAAATTGCCGCGCAGCGGATGTTCATTAAAGCTTGCCAACAGCATTTCCGCCAGTTCGCGAATGCTCGCTTCGTTGGTTGGATTACCGATGTTGACAATCTGACCATCGCACTGGCCATCGCGGTTTTCAATAATACGATACAGGGCTTCGATACCGTCATTGATGTCAGTAAAGCAACGTTTCTGCTCGCCGCCGTCGACCAGTTTGATCGGTGAACCTTCGACCAGATTGAGGATCAACTGGGTGATTGCACGGGATGAGCCAATCCGGGCCGCATCCAGGTTATCCAGGCGGGGACCCATCCAGTTAAACGGACGGAACAGAGTAAACTTCAGGCCCTCTTTAGCACCATAAGCCCAGATAACTCGGTCCAGCAACTGTTTGGAAACCGAGTAAATCCAACGCTGTTTGTTGATTGGCCCGACGATCAGACGTGAGCCGTCTTCATCAAACTCTTTATCATCACACATGCCATAAACTTCAGACGTGGATGGGAAGATAATGCGTTTGTTGTACTTAACGCAGTCACGAACGATTTTCAGGTTTTCTTCGAAATCCAACTCAAATACGCGCAGTGGATTTCGGGTGTATTCAATCGGCGTGGCGATCGCCACCAGCGGCAATACCACGTCGCATTTTTTGATGTGATACTCGATCCACTCGGAGTGAATGCTGATATCCCCTTCCACAAAGTGGAAACGTGGGTTATCCAGGAAGCGGCTGATGGCATCAGAGCCGATATCCAGGCCGTAGATATCATAACGGTCTTCACGCAACAAACGTTCGGTCAGATGGTTACCGATAAAACCGTTGACGCCCAGGATCAGAACACGGGTTCTGCGGGCCATCACTGCGTTCGGTTTTGGTGCCAGATGGACATCGGTCACGATCCCCATCTCCAGCGCCAATCGGCCCCCCTGCACGTATAAACCGGATTCACTTTGGCCAGCTACGATTTCCAGCGCGCCCTCACCACAGGCAATTACCAGTGGCGAGGTGCTCAGTACCGTACCTGGCTGTTTGTCATGCTGGGTATCCAGCACCTTCGCCCGCCAGACGATCAGCTTGCGCTGACCTAGATAGCTGAATGCGCCTGGATAAGGTTCGGTAACTGCGCGGATCAGATTGTTGATCTCGCGTGCAGATTTATGCCATAGAATCTCACCATCCGCTGCGCTGCGGCGGCCAAAAGTAACTGGCATCCGCCTCGTCCTGAGCGGTAAATGTCGCCTTGCCATTCTTCAGCTTTGGCAATTGCGCTTTCAGCAATGCCTGGGCGGCTTCCAACACTTTCTTGTGCAGCGTTAACGCGGTGTCGTTTTCCGCAATGGCGACTTTCTGCTGGCCAACGATATCGCCGGCATCCGGGCGTTTAACCATTTTATGCAGAGTTGCCCCGGTTTCACTTTCCCCGTTCAGCAACGCCCAGTTAATCGGTGCGCGGCCACGATAGCGTGGTAATAGCGACCCGTGCAGGTTAAAACCGCCATGAGGCGCCAGGGAGAGGATCTCTTCACTCAGCATATTGCGATAGTAGAAAGAGAAAATGATATCTGGCTGCAGTTCACGAATACGCTCTACCCACAGCGGGTGATTTACGTCTTCCGGTGCAAACACCGGCAAATCCAACTCAGCCCCTTGGCGAGCCACGGAAGAGAAGAAGTTGTTTTCACCAGGATCGTCGGTATGCGTAAAGACGGCCTGCACGTCATAGCCTGCTTCTGTCAGTGCTTTCAAACCAGCACAGCCAATATCATGGTAAGCAAATACAATGGCTTTCATCATTCTTCTTCCTGAGTATGTTGGGCCTGCTTATCGCCGACCACTTTTTGAACAAAATAACGAGGGCGAGCGCGGACATCGTTGTAAATCCGCCCGATGTACTCCCCCAACAACCCCATACCGACAAATTGGGCACCAATAAAAGTGAACAGCACCGCAAACAGCGTGAACACACCACCTGCGGCCCATTCAGGCCCTAAAATCAGACGCAGCACGATCAACAGTACGGCCAATATGAACCCGGACAGCGCGATCACACTGCCAACCACGCTTAACAAGCGCAGTGGCGTGGTGGTCAGGCAGGTAATCAGGTCATACATCAGATTGATCAGCTTCATCAGGCTGTATTTGGAATCACCGAACTCACGCTCAGCGTGACGCACTTCGATTTCCGTGGTGCGGCGGGCAAAGGTATTCGCCAGGATCGGGATAAAGGTGCTGCGCTCATGGCAATGCAGCATCGCTTCGATAATATGGCGCCGGTAGGCACGCAACATGCAGCCATAGTCGCCCATGGATTTACCGGTGGCGCGCTGGATCATCATATTAATCATGCGTGAGGCGGTCTTTCTGAACCAGGAGTCCTGACGGTTGGCACGCACGGTGCCCACTACGTCATACCCTTCTTCGGCCACGCTGACCAACCTTGGGATTTCTTCCGGCGGGTTTTGCAGATCGGCATCCAGTGTGATCACCAGATCGCCACTGACCTGATTAAAGCCAGCCATAATGGCCGAATGTTGACCATAGTTACGGTTCAGCAAGACGGCAATAATACAGCTGCCTGGTTGTTCTGCCGCCGCCGTCAGCATCTCGGCAGAGTTGTCGCTACTACCATCATCAACCAGAATAATTTCATAAGGTTGCAATAATTTTTTACACGCGGCGGTGGTGCGTTCCAATAGAGCAGGCAAACTTTCCTGCTCGTTGAAAACCGGGATCACCACCGATACTTTCTTGATCGGTTCAACGCGAGACACGTGAAGACTCCAGGATAGAAGACAAGGCATTGACCACGCGATCGACATCCGCTTCGGTCATATCTGGGAAAAGCGGTAACGTGCATAAGCGCGCCGAATTCCATTCGGTATTTGGCAGAGAAAGTTCGGGGTAACGTTCGCGATAAAACTTTTGCGTGTGTGCTGCACGAAAATGCAGCCCGGTGCCAATACCCACTTCTTTTAGACGTTCCATCAGTTGGTCACGTTCGATGCCGCAACGCTGTGCATCAACACGAACCATAAACAGGTGCCAGGCGTGATCGTGCGGATAATCCGGCAAGCCCAATGGCTGGAAAGCAGAATCCTTCAGCGCGCGAAGATAACGCTCTGCCAGCACTTTGCGCCGCGCGTTCAGCTCGGGTAACCGTGCCAGTTGCACCACAGCGATTGCCGCATGAATGTCAGAAAGGTTGTACTTATAGCCGGGTTCCACCACTTCAGCCTGTGGCTTGCGCCCCTGCAATTGTCGGTCAAAAGCATCAACACCCAGACCGTGGAATTTCAGACAACGCACGCGATCGGCCAGTTCGTCATCGTCAGTGGCAACCAGGCCGCCTTCTGCACAGGTCAGATTCTTTATCGCATGGAAAGAGAAAATAGCAGTGCCGCGTGCGCCAACCCATTCGCCGTTATAACGAGCGCCAACCGCATGGGCGGCATCTTCTATCAGGGGAAGATTGTGGCGTTTAGCCACCTCACGCAGCGCATCCATTGGCAATGGAGCACCCGCATAGTGAACAGGAATAATCGCTTTGGTATCAGGGGTTATGGCAGCTTCGACATCGGCTGCGCTGACCATGAGCGTATCGCGGTCAACATCGATCATCACCGGCTTTGCGCCAAGCAACTCGATCATATTGAGGGTGGATACCCAGGTCTGGGATGGTGTTATCACCTCATCACCAGCCCCGATACCCAATGCCATCAAAGTGATATGCATACCTGCGGTCGCAGAACATACGGCAACTGCATGCTTACATCCAAAGGTTTTGCAAAACTCACTTTCCAACTGCTGATTTTGCGGCCCGGTGGTGATCCAACCGGAACGCAATACCTTTTCTAGCGCTGCAATCTCTTCATCACCAATTGCTGGGCGTGAAAAAGGCAGGAATTGATCCATAGTTAAGCCCCAAACGTCGCAAATTTCTTTAAGCCACTGTAAGACTCTTTCATTTAACGAATATTAAACGCCAGAAAGAATGATTCTCGGTGGATTAGGTGCCAATTTACTTTAGCAAGCTTAACTAAACCTTAAGGAAGTTTTTGCTTTAGTGAAACCTTTTGACAAACCTCGCCAGGCATTGAATATAAATACTCAATAAAATCATGTGATTATGCATTGATGTCTATTTGCTTGATTTCATTTTGGCGCACTAGCCGCTAACAGTGTCCAACCTGAAAACAAGATATTGATGAGTAAGTTAGGGAATTCATTGGCGCAACGCGGGTTACTAAAAATATCCACGTTTAGTTTGCGTTTATATTTGATTTATAACCTCAGGCCGTTTTTGTCATCAGCCAGCGTTGTTCCCCTAACGCCTGCAGATGAAAATCGACGTCATAAACCTTGGACAATAACCCGGGATCCATCACTTCAAGCGTCTCCCCCTCGGCAACCAAGCGCCCTGCGTGCAGTAACCAGACCCGATCGGCCTGCTGTAACGTATGGTTCAGATCGTGGGCACACACCAACGCGCTTCGCCCGCTTTGGCAAAACTCACTCAACAGGCGGTCAAGCGCCACTTTTTGCGCAACATCCAGGCTATTGGTTGGTTCATCCAACAGCAGTAACTGGCTGTGCGGGTTGACAGTCGGCCACACTTGCAACAGCACAGCAGCCAGGCGAACCCGTTGCCACTCGCCGCCAGAGAGTTGTGTCAGCATACGCGTCAGCTTATCCGAGAGTTTCAAGCACTGCGCCAGATAAAAAATGGTATTTTCCAGCTCGTTTTCATCAACCCCAATAGGCTGATGTAACGCGAGATATTGAAATACCGGCATTAACGCCACCGGAGGTTGCTGCTGGCAGAGATAAGCCCGGTGCCGCGCCAGCTCATTGCCCGGGAAGTCTTCAAGCAAGCGCCCTGCCAAACGGATCTCGCCAAGCCCCGGTAATATGCCTGACAATCTAGCCAACAGCGTACTTTTGCCCGCCCCATTGGGGCCAATCAGATGCACCTGCAACCCAGCCGCGATCTGCCCCGAAAATGGGGCCAAACGCCCTTCTACACCAACCTGACTGAGTTGCAGCATAGTTATAGATTCCTTTACTTAGCCAAGGCCAATTCGATGGCTTCTGATACCGCCGGATCTTCTGGCGTCATATCAGGAGAGAAACGCTGGATCACCGTTCCATCACGGCCAATCAAGAATTTCTCGAAATTCCACAGGATATCGCCCGTTCGTTTAGGAGCCCGGCCTTTGCTGCTCATCCGCGCCAAAAAACCGCTGTCCTGAGGGGCGATTGCCTGTGGCTGCGCTGCAATCAGTGCCTGGTAAAGCGGATGACGATTGGCGCCATTCACTTCTATTTTGGCAAACATGGGGAATCTGACGCCGAAGGTACCTCGGCAGAATGCCAGGATTTCTTCATTGCTCCCTGGCTCTTGGCCCAGAAACTCATTGGATGGGAAGCCCAGCACCTCAAAGCCTTGCTCATGCCAGGTTTCATAAAGTTTTTCCAAGCCTTCATATTGCTTGGTCAGGCCACACTCTGAAGCCACATTCACCACCAACAGCACCTTGCCGGCATAGGCATTTAGCGTGGTGGATTGGTTTTCGATGGTTTGCAGGGGAATGGTATAAATGGAGTTGCTCATCAGATCTCATCCTATTGTTATTTTTGCAGGTGATACGGAAAAATGATGGCCGGTTAACACCGGCAGTCTGACTACCTTACGCTTTTTGCCCGAGCCAGTAACCAGATAAATAGCGGTGCTCCCAGCGTTGCCGTTACTACACCGATCGGTAATTCCGCAGAAAAAAGCGCAATCCGCGCCACCACATCCGCTACCAGTAACACCCCCGCTCCAGCCAGCGCACAGCCAGGCAACAGGAACCGCTGGTTGGTCAACCCACTGAGCCGCAAAATATGTGGGATCACCAGCCCAATAAAGCCGATCACCCCCGCTAAAGCCACGCTCACGCCAACCAGCCAACCAATGGCCAGCACCAGTAAATTACGCCAGACGTGGAGTGAAAGGCCCAACTGCCGGGCCTGAATTTCGCCAAGGGCCATCAAATTCAGCACGTTGCCTTGGGCACAGACCAACAACAGCACCGGCAACAGCAGGAACAACAACCATTTCTGCCGCCAGTCCACGCCGCCAAAGCCCCCCATCATCCAATACATTAACTGGCGCAGATCGAGGCTCGAGCTGAAATAGACCGCCCAGGTCATCACGGCACTGCATACTATTCCCAACGCGACGCCCACCAGCAGCAGACGCGCGTTGCTCAAACGGCGGCGGCGAGCAAAACTCAGTAACAGGAAGGTCATGATTAACGCACCGAGGATCGCACTCAGGCTCATCAGTGCCACCGGCAGCAATCCGTGGCCAAACAACACCGTTAACACCAGCGCCACACCAGCCCCGTTCGCTACGCCAAGCAACCCTGGTTCTGCCAGCGGGTTTTCAAACAGTGCCTGCATCGCCGCGCCAGAAACTGCCAGGCTCGCTCCCACCAGCATAACCGCTAACGCGCGCGGCAAGCGCAATTGCCAGACAAACAGTTGTGCAGATTCATTTAACCATTGGGACGGCCAGATCCAGATATCCCCGGCAGATAAACTAAAGGCGAAAGCCACAGCAACACCCAGCGTCAACAGGGATAAATAGCGTTTGTCCCTCCGGTTCTGGTTTTGCTGTAATCTCGTGAAGGTTTGGCTGATTGGCATTGAGAACGGGTTCCCAGAAGGACATATTTTGCCCTGATAGTAATAACTTAGGGTAAATAGTAAGGGGTAAGCGCCGTCAGGGGAAGCATTGCGTCGGGCTTAATGAAGGAAAACAGCGGCTGGCACTGCCGGGCATCGATATGATGATGGCAATAACAGCCGCCGTTGGGTCAGTTAACGTTGTGGGCCGTTGTTGTTTTGCGGATAGGGTTTACCCTGCCAATTACCCTTATTATTACCACCATCGCGATCATTACCATGGCCGTTATTGTCGTGCTGGTTACCTTTGTCGCTATGATTGCCATTGTCATGGCGATCGCCATGGAAAGGGTTGCCACCACGTTCTTGATTAACACGCGGTGCGGTAGGCTGCCAACGGCCACCATCCCAATATAAGCCGCGGTCATTACGCTCCCCAATACCGTGCCCCTGGTGCGCATGCCACCATTGCGCGGGTCGCCAATCGTAGCCATCCCAGTAGTTGCCACGTTTATCCTGATCACCCAGATGCAGCGAAACCCCAGGTACATTGATATCCATTGATACATTGGCCTGCGCCGCCACAGGTAGCAACAGTGGTAAACACACTAGCAACAGGATTTTTTTCATTGGTGATTCTCCCTTTATATAACGCTGGAATGGTTATATCAGTGCAACTATTTACCTCCTATTGCCTAAAAGCCTATTTTCAGATCGTTTTCGAGCCCTTTACACGATCCCTACATTGTCATTTTTCCTATTTAATTAATAAAGGTACTCACAGAACTTAACGAATAACTGACACATCGGCTAACCAACCGTTATTTATAATACTCAGGAATTCAACAGGGAGTATTTTTATGAAAAAGCGTATTGGGTTTTTATTGCTGGTTACCTTCCTCTCCTCAAGCCTTACCGCCTGCTGCTTCGGCCCGCATAGCGGCCATGGTGGCGGTCCACGCGGTGGTGGCCATGGTGGCGGTCCACGCGGTGGTGGCCATGGCCATTATAACAGCAGTTACTAATGCCACAGGTTATGGACGCAATTATTTATTGTCTGTAATTAAACGCAAATAAAACAGGATAAATCCGAAATTACCAACGAAGAGAATATATTCCCAGATTTTTAATTTCTGCGTAAATAATGGAGTACTAGAAAGACATATCAATGTCGACTTAGGCAATAAGAAAAAGGCCGCGAATGCGGCCTTTTTGGTATTACGCAACTTACTCTTTCGGGCTGGCGTTCTCCACCCGGCTTTTCAGTTTCTGCCCTGGACGGAAAGTGACCACGCGGCGCGCCGTTATCGGAATGTCCTCACCGGTTTTCGGGTTACGTCCCGGACGTTGGTTCTTGTCTCGCAAATCAAAATTGCCAAAACCCGACAGTTTAACCTGTTCCCCATTTTCCAAAGCCCTACGGACCTCTTCAAAGAACAGTTCTACCAGATCTTTGGCATCCCGTTTGCTAAGCCCAAGCTTCTCAAACAGGTGTTCTGACATTTCAGCTTTAGTAAGCGCCATAGGTTCAATCCCTCAAGGATGCTTGGAATCGCTGTTTTAGAGCCTCTACACATTTTGCAACGGTAGCGGCAATCTCCTCTTCTTCCAGTGTACGAGCGGTATCCTGCAATACCAGACTGATAGCCAGGCTCTTGTAACCCTCTGCTACGCCCTTGCCACGGTACACATCAAACAAGTTTACGCCAACTACCTGATTTACGCCAACTTTCTTACACTCTGCCAAAATATCTTCTGCGGCGACGTTTTCAGCCACGACAACAGCAATATCACGGCGGTTTGCAGGGAAGCGAGAAACCTCTCGCGCTTGAGGCACAGCGCGGGTTGCGACCTTGTTCCACTCCAGTTCAAACACCACAGTTCGGCCGTTAAGATCCAGTTTACGCTCAAGTTCTGGGTGGATAACACCGATGAAACCAATGCGTTCACCCTGCAAATAAATTGCCGCACTTTGCCCTGGATGCAGTGCTGGGTTGGCTTCTGCCTTGAGCTGAATTTCGGATAATTTACCCGTCAGTGCCAATACAGACTCCAGATCCCCTTTCAAATCATAGAAGTCCACCGGCTTTCTTGCCAGATCCCAATGTTCTTCATGCGTATGCCCGGCGATCACACCTGCTAGCATGACATCCTGACGGATACCCAGATCCGCCGCAGTATCAGGCACAAAGCGCAGGCCACTCTCAAAAAGTCGCACGCGCGCTTGCTGGCGATTCTGGTTATAAACCACGGCGGAGAGCAGACCAGTCCACAGCGACAGGCGCATCGCGGACATCTCAACCGAGATGGGGCTTGGCAGGATCAATGCCTCTTCACCCGGATGCAGCAATGCCTGCACTTTCGGATCGACAAAGCTGTAGGTAATCGCTTCCTGGAAGCCGAGGTCAACCAGCATGGTTTTCACACGCTTCAGTTCAAGATCGGACTCGCGGTGTTTAGTCATCACCAGATCGGCGCGCACCGGGACGTCTGGAATATTGTTGTAGCCGTATACTCGAGCCACTTCTTCCACCAGATCTTCTTCAATCTCCATATCGAAACGCCAGCTTGGCGCCACCGCCAACCAGTTGTCGCCCTGCTCGGTCACCTGGCAACCCAGACGACGCAGGATATCGCTGACCTGCTCGCTTGCCACCACATGGCCAATCAGCCGGTCAAGTTTTTCACGGCGCAGCTGGATGGTCGCAGGCTTGGGCAAAGTGCTTTCGTCGGTAACATCAATGATTGGGCCAGCCTGCCCCCCACAGATGTCAATCAGCAAGCGTGTCGCCCGCTCCATCGCTTTATATTGCAATGCCGGATCTACGCCTCGCTCATAGCGATGAGAAGCATCCGTATGCAAGCCATGTCGGCGCGCGCGGCCAGTAATCGCCAACGGGCTGAAAAACGCACATTCCAGCAGCACGTTCTGGGTGTCATCATTCACGCCAGAATGTTCACCACCAAAGATGCCGCCCATCGCCAGCGCTTTTTGATGATCGGCAATCACCAGGGTATCCGCATTCAATTTGGCTTCGTTACCATCCAGCAGGCGCAGCGTTTCCCCTTCGCCTGCCATACGCACCACGATCCCCCTTCAATGCGATTCAAATCGAAAGCATGCATCGGTTGGCCGAGTTCCATCAGCACGTAGTTGGTCACGTCAACCACAGCATCAATGGAACGAATACCACTGCGACGTAGCTTCTCACGCATCCACAACGGTGAAGGTGCCTTCACGTTGATGCCTTTCACTACGCGACCAAGGTAACGTGGGCAAGCCTGTGGCGCTTCAACACGGATTGGCAGAGTGTCCGTAATGGTGGCAGCCACCGGGCTCATGTCTGGCTCGGTGAGTGGCAGTTGGTTCAGCACGGCAACGTCGCGTGCTACGCCAATAATGCCCAGACAATCGGCACGGTTCGGGGTTACGCTGATTTCGATCGCACTATCATTAAGCCTGAGGTATTCGCGGATATCGGTTCCGATCTGCGCATCTTCCGGCAATTCAATAATGCCGTCATGATCGTCAGAAATCGCCAGTTCGGAAAACGAACACAGCATACCTTCAGAAGGCTCACCACGCAGTTTAGCCGCCTTGATTTTGAAATCGCCTGGCAGCACAGCGCCAACGGTTGCCACAGCAACTTTCAAGCCGATACGGCAGTTTGGCGCACCACAAACAATATCCAGCAGGCCATCGCCGCCCACATCTACTTTTGTAACGCGCAGTTTATCGGCGTTAGGGTGTTGACCACATTCAACTACATGGCCAACCACCACACCGCTGAAAACACCGGCAACCGGTTCAACGCCGTCCACTTCCAGGCCAGCCATGGTGATTTGATCGGATAATGCTTCGCTGCTGATGGCCGGGTTTACCCACTCGCGCAACCAGAGTTCACTGAATTTCATGAGATATTCCCGCCTTACTTAAACTGTTTGAGGAAACGCAGATCGTTTTCGAAGAACGCACGCAAATCGGTGACACCGTAACGCAACATGGTCAAGCGCTCCATGCCCATACCGAAAGCAAAACCGGAGTAAACTTCCGGATCTATCCCGACATTGCGCAATACGTTTGGATGCACCATACCGCAGCCCAACACCTCCAGCCACTTGCCGTTTTTACCCATGACATCCACTTCCGCGGAAGGCTCTGTGAATGGGAAATAGGAAGGACGGAAACGAACCTGCAAATCTTCTTCAAAGAAGTTGTTCAGGAAATCATGCAGCGTGCCCTTTAGATTGGTGAAGCTGATATCTTTATCGATAATCAACCCTTCCATCTGATGGAACATCGGGGTATGAGTCTGGTCGTAGTCGTTACGATATACGCGGCCCGGCGCGATGATGCGGATCGGCGGCTGCTGGTTTTTCATGGTGCGGATCTGCACACCAGAGGTCTGAGTACGCAGCAGGCGCGTAGCGTCAAACCAGAAGGTATCGTGATCGGCACGCGCTGGGTGATGGCTAGGAATATTCAGTGCGTCAAAGTTATGATAGTCGTCTTCAATTTCCGGGCCGGTTTCCACCGAGAAACCCAGTTCGCCAAAGAACTTTTCAATACGATCGATAGTGCGGGTAACCGGATGCAAACCACCGTTCTCCAGGCGACGGCCAGGCAGCGAGACATCGATAGTCTCCTCCGCCAGTCGGGCATTCAGCACGGCTGATTCCAACGCGTTCTTACGCGCGTTCAGTGCATCCTGAACTTCCTGTTTAGCCTGGTTTATCACTGCCCCAGCTGCCGGGCGCTCTTCCGCTGGCACTTCCCGCAGTGACTGCATCTGCAAGGTGAAATGGCCTTTTTTGCCTAAATATTCGACGCGCACCAAATCCAACGCGGCAACATCCTGGGCAGCTTCTACGGCTGCCTTGGCGTTGGCAACCAGCTCTGCGAGATGTGACATTGCTTTCCTCTTCCTCTGGCCTTGTGGCCCGCTAAGTAATTGTTGTTTATTGTTCGAACACCTTTGAGCTCATCCCCAAAGAATTTCAAGTTGCAACTAATAACGTTACAGCTCGAAAGGCACCAAAGATGGCCAAAAACAAAAAAGCCTCCACATTGGGAGGCTTAGGCGCTATTTTCCGTTTCTTTTCTTACGCGCAAAGCCTCCTGAAGTCAGGCGCTAAAGTAAAAAAAGAAACGGAAAATAACTACGTGCATGCTTGTATTACCTTGTCGATTGATTGACGACCAGTCTTATAACTGATGCCAATAAAAGTCAATATTTCTTTCTGGAACAAAGGTTAAAAGAGGGAGCAAGCTCCCTCTTCTGACTTTCTTACGCCAGAGCTGCTTTCGCTTTTTCAACCAATGCGCCAAAGGCCACTTTGTCGAATACTGCGATGTCAGCCAGGATCTTACGGTCAATTTCAATAGAGGCTTTTTTCAGGCCGTTAATGAACTTGCTGTAAGACAAGCCGTTCTGACGAGCAGCTGCGTTGATACGTGCAATCCACAGCTGACGGAACTGACGCTTACGTTGACGACGGTCACGGTAAGCATACTGGCCTGCTTTGATTACTGCCTGGAAGGCAACACGATAAACGCGCGAACGGGCACCGTAGTAGCCTTTCGCCTGCTTCATAATTTTCTTGTGACGTGCGCGTGCAATTACACCACGTTTTACGCGAGCCATATGCTCTCTCCTAAAGTCTTATTCTTGATTCAAAAAATGTGGCTTATGCGTACGGCAGGCACGCAGTAACCAGGACCAGATCGTTTTTAGACACCATGCCTTTCGGACGCAGGTGACGTTTACGCTTGGTTGCTTTTTTGGTCAGAATATGACGCAGGTTAGCATGTTTACGCTTAAAACCACCGCTGCCGGTTTTTTTGAAGCGTTTGGCTGCACCACGTACAGTTTTAATCTTTGGCATGTTAATTAAATCCACTTCGCATTGTTAAACAACGAATCAGTGAGGCGAACAAAACCTACACAGCGCAAGCGCTGCGCAGGTTCAATTACTTGGAAGCCTTACTGTTTCTTCTTGGGTGCGAGCACCATAATCATCTGACGGCCTTCGATCTTCGTAGGGAAGGATTCGACAACTGCCAGATCAATATCTTCACACAGGTCTTTACGGACGCGGTTAAGCACTTCCATACCGATCTGCTGGTGCGCCATTTCACGCCCACGGAAACGCAGGGTGATCTTGGCTTTATCGCCATCTTCCAGAAAGCGAATCAGGTTGCGTAGTTTGACCTGATAGTCGCCATCATCGGTGCCAGGACGGAATTTGATTTCCTTGACCTGGATAACTTTTTGCTTCTTCTTCTGTTCTTTGGTCGACTTGCTCTTCTCGTAGAGGAATTTGCCGTAATCCATGATCCGGCAAACTGGCGGCTCGGCATTTGGGCTGATTTCTACTAAATCGACGCCCGCTTCCTCAGCTTTTTCAAGAGCTTCATTCAGACTGACAATACCAATCTGCTCGCCATCGACGCCGGTTAGGCGAACTTCTTGCGCGCGAATTTCTCTGTTAATGCGATTTGGACGCGCCGGTTGAACTCGTTTTCCGCCTTTAATACTTTATTCCTCCAGTTGATGAAGACTACGGCTGCGAATTTCTTTCAGCAGCTTGTCTACGACTTCGTTGACGTCCAGGCTCCCCAGGTCTTTGCCACGGCGGGTACGAACGGCAACTTTGCCTGATTCGACCTCTTTATCGCCGCACACTAACATGTATGGAACTCGACGCAACGTATGTTCGCGAATTTTAAAGCCAATCTTCTCATTTCTCAAGTCCGCTTTTGCCCGAATACCTGCATCTTGCAGTTTTTTGGTCAATTGCTGAACATAATCAGACTGGCTGTCGGTGATATTCATCACCACTACCTGCACTGGAGCAATCCAGGTTGGGTAGAAACCAGCATATTCTTCGGTAAGAATACCGATGAAGCGCTCCATGGAGCCAAGAATAGCACGGTGAATCATTACCGGCACCACGCGGTCGTTGTTTTCGCCAACATACGACGCGCCTAAACGGCCCGGTAAGAAGAAATCGAGCTGCACGGTACCACATTGCCATGCGCGATCCAAACAATCATGCAAGGTAAATTCAATTTTTGGTCCGTAGAAGGCCCCCTCACCCGGCTGATATTCAAACGGAATCCCGTTTTCAGTCAGCGCGGCAGCCAGGTCATCTTCAGCGCGGGTCCACATCTCGTCGGTTCCGATGCGCTTCTCTGGACGGGTGGAAAGCTTCACCGCAATCTTTTCGAAACCAAAGGTGCCGTACATATCGTAGACCATCTTGATGCAGTCATTCACTTCTGCACGAACCTGCTCTTCGGTACAGAAGATATGGGCATCATCCTGGGTGAAACCACGGACACGCATCAAACCATGCAGCGAGCCTGATGGCTCATTGCGGTGGCAGCTACCAAATTCGCCCATACGCAGCGGCAGATCGCGATAAGACTTCAGGCCTTGATTGAAAATCTGCACGTGGCCTGGGCAGTTCATCGGCTTGATACAATATTCACGGTTTTCTGACGACGTGGTGAACATCGCATCTTTGTAGTTTTCCCAGTGCCCGGTTTTTTCCCACAGCACACGGTCCATCATGAACGGCCCTTTCACTTCCTGATACTGATATTCTTTGAGCTTCATGCGCACAAAGGCTTCCAGTTCACGGAAGATGGTCCAACCGTCGTTGTGCCAGAACACCATACCTGGCGCTTCTTCCTGCATATGATACAGGTCGAGCTGCTTGCCGATCTTGCGGTGGTCACGCTTGGCCGCTTCTTCCAGACGTTGCAGGTAGGCATTCAGCTGTTTCTTGTCTGCCCAAGCGGTGCCATAGACACGTTGCAGCATTTTGTTCTTGCTGTCGCCACGCCAGTAAGCCCCCGAGGTTTTCTGCAGTTTGAAATGGTGGCAGAAACGCATATTAGGTACGTGCGGGCCACGACACATGTCGACATATTCTTCATGATGATACAAACCTGGGCGATCGTCATGGCTGATATTTTCATCCAGAATCGCCACTTTGTAGTTTTCACCACGTGCAGCGAAGGTGTCGCGGGCTTCCTGCCAGCTCACTTTTTTCTTGATGACATCGTAATCTTTTTCGGCCAATTCATGCATCCGCTTATCCAGCAGATCCAGATCTTCCTGCGTCAGGGTATGGTCAAGGTCAACGTCATAGTAGAAACCGTTGTCGATCACCGGGCCGATTGCCATTTTGGTGTCAGGCCACAGCTGTTTGATCGCATGACCTAGCAGGTGCGCACAAGAGTGGCGCATGATTTCCAGGCCTTCGGCGTCTTTCATGGTGATGATAGCCAATTGCGCATCGGTTTCGATCAGATCGCTGGCATCAACCAATTCACCGTTTACGCGGCCAGCAACACAGGCTTTGGCAAGGCCAGGGCCGATATCACGGGCAACATCCATAGGGGAAACGGCGTGGTCGTAATGACGCTGACTTCCGTCAGGAAGAGTAATAACAGGCATTAATAATTCCTTATCCACAGTGGTGACCCACACGACAGATCACATATAGAAATACAATATCGTTTACTTACATGATGTTATCTACGCTATTCAGCTTCACTCTGCCAAATATGTACACTCATATGTACACAATTCAAAATGTACCTATGGTGTGACGCGATAACGGACTGGCTATTCTAACACCATGGTTTACGCGACTTCTACCCGTTACTTTAATGAGCAACTATATGCTTGCCGTGACGGGGATTGGGAAGTGGCTTACGGGCAGCCACTGCCTACCCTTCCGCCGTCATCATTTCGGCTGTGCGCTATCATTAACGCGAGAACTCCCACTAATCTAGATAGTTGCAACCACTGAATGAAACTGCAGCATTTGAGGATCCGCCTTATCATATAGTTATCAGAGCAGCCCTGTGCCCAGAAGGGATGGCTGAGATGAGGCTGGTTTAGCCCAGTGGCCGGAAGAGACGTTTGGGTAGGGGACTAGCGGCCGGGTAGGTGGACAAGGAGACGCAATCAGCAAAGACTGGTGCGTATAATCATTTTTTTACTAGGGAAGTGGCGGCAGATCGCCACACATAAACCAGGAAAATCAAATGGATAACAACGAATCCATGCCATCTGATCGCCAGGGCGAACTTGTTCTTTTTCCTGTAAAGGAGAAGGAAGTAGACGGCATCCAAATGGGGGTGCTGAACGATGGTACGCCATACCTCACCATGCGGGGCTTATCTCGCCTTTGCGGGGTAAGCCACAAGGCGATTGACCTACTCACAACTGAATGGCTTGATGTTAAGCAAAAGCCTAGAGGCCAAAAAGTAGATGCAATTCTTGTAAAAAAGGGACTTCGACTAACAAAGTTGTTCTGGAACCTAGAGAAAAATGGCACCGATATTCGTGCTTATCCAGCCTCGGTTTGCATGGCAATTTTGGAGTATTATGCCTTCGATGCCGAGCAGGTTGATAACGAAACAGCAAAAGCAAACTACAGGGCATTAGCTGAAAGCACCCTGAAGCGCTTTATTTATCTCAGTGTAGGGATTGACCCAGAGAACCCGCATCGCGGAGCATGGCAAGCATTTCAGGACAGACTGCAACTTAACTCACAAGTGCCATTTGGCTTTTTCTCAGTTTTTAGTGAGATGGCCGATTTGTCCCTTAAAATGATAAATACTGGATTCAATTTTGGCCCTACTTCTGTTCCCGATATAAGTGTGGGTATTTTTTGGGGTAAGCACTGGGTGGCAAACGAACTAAATCAAAAATATGGCGACAGGGCTAAGCACGCACACACCTATCCTGATTGGTTCCCCCAACACAAAGCAGGCCCGATAGACGCGTGGATCTATCCAGACGACGCCCTAGGTGAATTCAGGCGGTGGATGCAACAATCATACCTTCCAACAAAATTCCCAGCATATATTGAGTCTAAAGCTCGCGATGGATCAATTCCTCAAATCAACTCTATAACACTACTATCTCAGGTTAAAAAGCCAGAGCCGCCAAAGCTTAACTAAACCCCAACCCGGCCCCCGAGCCGGGTTTTTTGTGCCTGCTCAAAAAGCTATGTCTCTAGTTGACTACATCCAGTGATTTTACCCACAGATAACGTCCTGCCCTGCCAGTATCAACTTCACCCATCAACCGGACTCGGGTTTGTGGGCTCACTTCCCGACCGCCCCAGACGGAATTCTCTATCTCGACTCGCAGGGTTCCAGAATCATCGCGGAAAGTAAAATAGTTCTCACGTTGGTGCGCTACAATGTGGCCAGTCAGAGTAATATAACTCCCTACCCGAGCATTCATAGCTTGCTGTACAGTACTGGTTTGGCCCGTTACGCTTGGCCCCGTGAAATTGGCTGAAGCATTAATTGCAAAAAGTAGGCCCGATAACACAGCAATTGACAAGACTTTCTTCATAATTGTGTTCCTTCCTGTGTTTTTGTAGAGTTTTAAGTATTAATGATGCCAAGTTCCTGTCAAATTGGAAAAGAAGAAATCGAGGGTTAAACCCAATATCATACGATCCCAACATTCGTAAAGCTGTCACCAAAAAACTCCCATCGAGCCGGGATCTCTGCCGGACTTTTTGTTACTCCTTGGGTTCTTCAGTGACTGACAAGTCGTCAGGATCATCAAGCTGAACTTCTTCCTCTGCGTCTCCTGTTACCTTCTGCGTTTCAGGCTCAGTTTCCGGCTCTGGCTTAAATTCTTCTGGCTGCTGTTCATGTTCCACCAGCTCTGGCTCGTCAATGATAGGTTCTTCAACCGAATCTTCACCTGCGGGCATCTCCACACGCAGATCAATCCAACGTCCGACAGGGATATCGATCGGAGTGCCATCCGGCATTGGCACATAGATAGGTTTTTTCTTCTTATCAACCTCTCCAGTATCCATAGCTTCAATATTTCGTGCGGAGTACGGACCTGTTTCATATGTGCGGTGATATGTACGGATTTCGATATCACCGTCTGGTAATACTTTTGATTCAACCCAAACTATCGCACGTTTATTGTCATCAACAGGAATCTCGATACCGTTACTAGCACCGCCCCAGGCCCCATCCCCATTAAACCCGAGCACACCAGATACGCGATAAACACCTATGTCGATACGCTCTGTTATCACGCCCTGGCTCTCTGCATTGAGCTCACTCTCACCAGTGCCAAACAACTTAACAATCGGAGAGGCTTTTTTCAGGAAACCGTTGACGTCTACTGTTGTGTTTCCGTTATGCCAAACTTCTTTCCATGCTCCAGATGCGTTATTCTGAATGCGCCGGAATGCCATTTTGTCTGCGCCAAACGGAAATGCAATCTGAAAACCGTAAGTGTGATTTGAATACCCGAACACGTTTAGAACATGATTATTCGCTGCATCAAATGTATCGGTCATCGCTGAGATATTAGCGTAAAATGCACCGTTAATTCGATAATCGGATGCTAATGTATATCCCGTTAACGATGGCCGAAAATCAGCACCAAGTCCATAGGCTCCAATTTGTAGATAACGCGCATCACTTTTGGTTCTCGCTTCATAAATGTCCCATTCACTCCACGTATCCGATAGCGCAAAATATGTACGAGTGTAATAATAACCGACAACATTCCACACATAATAATTTTGCGTAACACCTGTTCTTCCGCTTGCTTGAGCGTGAGAGTTGATAACCTCCAATACACCAGCCAGGGCTACTGGATAATTTCTTGCAAGGGTCGCGTTTGTGGTCGAGTTCTGGAAATATCTTTTCTCATCGACAACAGTGTTTAAATCCTGCGTTCCTAACTGTGTAGCTTCAGATAATAATCGTGCTGTACCAGAATATACAGTTGATGGAAACGTTACTGTGCCATCAGGTTTAAATAATGCACTGTATGCTGTACCTGCCCACCTGCGTGTCATTTGTCCAGTAGCAACCGTGTTATAAAGTGCTCCCTGCTCAACTGCATCATTATCTTTAAATCGGATAATAACATTAGCGCCGGGGGTCTTTGACTGTAGAACACTATCACCGAGCGACGTTGTTCCGTTATTAAACTTCACTGGGCTGGCTACAGTTTGCTCTGCTGTAGTAACCTTGCTGAGTTCGTTTGTCAGCGTGGCTGCTGCGTTGGTTTCGCTGGTCTTTGCCGCTGCTGCACTCGTTGCTGCATCATTACTAAATTTCCAAGCTCTGTCAGCAGAAGCCGCTGCGCTATCCGCCGCTTGGCTGCTCGAGGCTGCGTTTGCGGCATCGGCAGTACTGCGTGGGTCTAACTCGACGTTAGTTCCAACAACGTTGTTTACTGGTAATCCTTCTGTTGACATAACTTTTTCTCCGAAATAGTTGTTGTTAATGATTGATGGATGAGGTCTAAGCGACTATGATTTGCCACATGAATATGTATAGTTTTCAATAAAAAATAATTTGACTGGTCTATAAAAATAATGAAACCCAACGAAATAAGAAATAATTTCCATGGTATTACAGCGTTAAGGGCTATCGCCGCATCAGTAGTTCTAATTGTGCATTCTTCTGCATTGTTATCCTTTAATCATGAAATATCAAAGCTTGTCATCTTAACGAATATAGGCGTTGATATTTTCTTCATAATCAGTGGCTTTATAATAACATATGCTCACTGGAATGATTTTGGTCGAGGCGCTCAAGGGGTGAAGGGTTTTATTAGAAAAAGATTTGTTAGAATATACCCTATGTATTTATTATTTACGCTTATAACTGCGCTAGCTCTTTTCATGATGCCGCAGTTGTTTTTTAGCCTTAAATCAAGCTTTGAATTACTTTTTTCATCCCTGCTCTTTTTACCATCAAAAATGGCGAATGGTGATGTTACATTATTATTAGCGGTCGCATGGACGTTATCTTATGAGGTTGCCTTTTATGCGATTTTTTCAATTGCAATGCTGTTTAACAGACGTATGGCGCTAGTAGTTACTTCTGTCGCGTTAATTGCATGGTCATCACTCAGCCTTATACAACAAGACAACTATATTTCAAACTACTTTTTCACGACCTTGCCAATTGAATTTTTGGTTGGCATGATCATCTGTATTATATTTAAAACCTCCAGTAGCATACCATCTATCGCACCATTAACATCAGGAGTATTGGTAGTCATTGCTATTATCACCCTCTATTATCTTTTCTTTATTGCCGGATTTGACACAAGCGAACTTAGAAGCAACACTAGATTTATTTACTTCGGAATCCCTGCTTTAATTATCTTTATATCTTTTTTCAATACGCCATATTCTAAAAAATCCACAATTAGAAAAGTTGTAGAGGTAATTGGTAGTGCTTCATATGTTACATATTTATCCCATTTTTTAATAATAGGGGTCATTAAGTTTATTATGAAAGTAATCCCCGGAACACAACAACTACCTTTGGCCATTACAGTTATTGCCTCCTGCATTATCTGTACGGTTGCCGGGGTGTTTATTCACATTTACATAGAAAAACCTGCCATATCTTTTTTTAGAAAGAAAAAAACAAGAGAAGCCATCGAGAATTAATATTAAGGCGGTGGGGAGACACCCCACCACATTTAAAACCCTATTGCAAACCAATGCACAGCCCTAATACGTAACTCGGCACCACCTGATGAACCAGGGCGAACACATGAAATATATAGTTTGTTATTATTAATATACACTTCAGTCCACGCTCTTTCGTTAGCTATAGATTCTATCGAACCATTGCAATTAGCAAAACCATTTAAAAGTTGGTTCGGGAAAGGAATTAAAAAATCAACAGTATACTGAGAACTTCCTTGCAATGTCCCCCACTGATATATCAGTCCGGTGCTTGCGCATTTCCACCAGCCAGACGTATTTTTTGATGCTGTATTCTTATCTGCTTTCGCGTTCGCGGTATCCATCGCGGTTTTTACTGCCGCCGGGGTCGCGGCAAGTGTTGCAGATGTACTATTGGTTTCGCTGCTTAATTTGGTGATACCCGCTACCGTAGTGCTTGCAGTAGTTAAATGACTGTTTGCATACGCCTTGATAGCATTCTGTAAATTAACCTTTAACGCCTCCATGTCACCATTATCAAGTACATCCTGTTCGCTCTGATCAGCGATGAATTGGGCGACGGCGGCAGCAATTACGGATGCCTGCCGCCAGACTTTATTCATGTCTTTAGCCTTGGCTACCCCTGCCGTAAAACCCGATGTACGCGCCGGTAACGCCGTGTATTCAGCATTGGTTAATACATTTGCATTAGACGCTGTACCAAACGGTAAAAACTCATTCTTAGCCATTATTTGCTCCATTAAGTTGAACGCCCCAAGACCCAGTGTCAAAACCGGCTATGAAGTCATTATCGATATCAAAGCCGAACAACCGCCCCGGCTCACTGGTGATGATGTAACTTTTTATCCCTACCGTTGACAGCTTCACATTGAGATAGCCTTGGGCGATAACGGCCTTCATGACAGCAGATACAGTTTCGCCGATAATAAAAACATCCATTGTCATGTCAAAGTTATCGACAGCGAAGATCCGCGTTTTGTGGTCGGGAAATATTGCCTGGTAGATATCACTCAGGGTTTCCGTGGTGCCGTCCCAGTGGTTCGCTGCAATTTTGGCGCGCAAAATAGTGCGATGGGTGTCATCGTCAAGCACGGTAAGGCCGCCTGCGTCGAATTCACCTCGCCAAACACCCTGATCAAACCCTATTCCCTCGACATCAAGCGAAAAGTAAACGCCCTCTATGGGTGTCTTGATCGTACGCCTGATGCCAATTCACAACCCCACTGCATCGAGCTGAACGCCGATAGCGGTGTCTAGATCAAAGTCGTTGACCTGCTGGCTTGTCGCAGCCTGGATATCAATAAATGGCTGCGTGATAAGGGTGATGTGGTCGTAAAACTTCGGTTTGTGCTTGTGATAGGACGTTATCAGGCGTTGGTATTTCGTTTCACTCATGACGTCACCACTACGGTTACGTTGCTGATCTGGCTGAGGGCGATCTGGTTATGTAAGCACACCCGTTTTAGTTCCACACACTTTTTGAGATTTCCAGGTTTTCAGCCATCAGCCGATATTCTTCCGGCGTCAGGTTATTCAAGGATTCATGCGGACGCTCGCTGTTATATTCACTCAACCAGCGCTCCGTGATTTCCCGCACTTCATTCAGGGTTCTGAACAGATAAAAATCCAGTATTTCTGTTCGGTATGTCCTGTTAAACCGTTCGATAAACGCATTCTGTGTTGGCTTTCCCGGTTTGATAAATTCCAGCATCACGCCATGAACTTCTGCCCATTGTGCCAGCGCCAGCGAGACCAGTTCCGGGCCGTTGTCCATCCGCAGTTTCAGTGGATAACCCCGGTTTGCCACGATCCTGTCCAGTACTCTGACCACCCGCTGTGCCGGGATATTCAGATCGATTTCTATTGCGAGGGCTTCGCGGTTAAAGTCATCCACCACGTTGAAGGTCCGCAAGCGTCTGCCACAGACCAGCGCATCATGCATAAAGTCTATCGACCAGCTCTGGTTAAGTGCCTCAGGTGTCACCAGTGGTGCCGGGTTACGGACTGGCAAACGCTGCTTTCCCTTGCGGCGAAAATTCAGTTTCAGCAGGCAGTAAATCCGGTGAACGCGTTTATGGTTCCAGGCATTACCCTGCCTGCGCAGCATCTGGAACAGCTTCTTAAAACCGTATCGCGGGTAGCGCTCTGCCAGCTCAGTCAGCACCTGGATCACCGGTTCATCGCGCCGGGTATCGGGCTGATAAAAATAGACCGTCCTGCTCAGCGATAACGTCCTGCATGCCTGGCGTATGCTCATCGTAAACTGTGCCGTCAGATAGCTGACGAGCTCACGCTTTATCGCTGGGCTTAAAGCTTTTTTCGATAACATCTTTGAGTGCCCGGCACTCTAGACTCAGCTCGGCAAACATCTGTTTCAGCCGCCGGTTTTCGTCTTCAAGATCTTTCATCTTTTTGATATCAGACGCTTCCATACCCCCAAATTTCGCTTTCCAATTGTAGTACGAGGCCTCAGATATCCCTGCTTCACGGCAGACATCTTTGACAGTACGTCCGGCTTCAACGGACTTCAAAACGGCGATGATCTGGTGTTCGGTGAATCGAGCTTTGCGCATAGCGATCTCCTCAATGGGACATAATCAGTATGTCGGAAGATCTCTAAAAGTGAATGGTTCGTTTTGCCGGGATACTTACACTACGACCACATTGAAAAATGCCACCACATCAGTGGCGGGCCCAATTTCTGCAAGAGTCATTGCTGCATGTATTCCAACATTTTTCATTAGTCTTTGAACCTGATTGATGAAGGGGTAATAGCACCGTTAGATTTACTAACAATGCTTTTAACTATTTCCTGATCTTTTATCAGGGCTGGCAAGCGTGCTTTATCTGCCGCTACGTTGGCTTCCAGCAGTTGGTCAAAACCGGCCAACGCCCCACCTATTGCCATTGCTGTACAGGCGCAAAACCATACGCAGTCATCCCTGTTGGCCGGTAGGGTTGATCCGGGTAACAAGAGTGATAATGCCAGGTAAACATACCGGGCGCGCAAGTGAAAACGCCTTCCCAAAGGGAAGGCGCTACTGCATGACACGGACAACAACCCGGTAAGCTACACTCTGGTAGCAGGTGATACCACGTCCTGAACCAAAGTACATTACACCACGTAGTCTTCAGACTTAATCGATGAGGTGAACGTTTGTTGAGGTTGTAGATGAGCAAAGCCACTGAGGACATCTGCGCTCAGCTCAATGCCGGGACGTGCTGGCCAGTGCAACGACTTTATTGGCCAATGGCAGTGCTGCTGATAGTCGTTGAGCTGTGCCAGCCTGTCTTTTACCTGGGCGAAGTCGTTGCTCCAAAAGGCGTGCCCGAGGCGGTAGTTTTTATTAAATTCGTCAAAGCTGGCAAAGAGTTCGTATGCCATATCGGCCGTTTTCAATATGTTATCCCAGGCTTCTTGTTCTGTGATTAAACCGGCACAAAAACATGAGCGGCTGAGGGGTATCACCCGCCACAGATCGAAGGCCCAAATCAGTGCTGGCGGGCGTTGATCCTGGCCTGGAACGATACAGCTATTAATGTAATCGACAGGTTCTTCAATTAATGCAGCCAGATTCCTTACCCAGGTATCGTCATCGACCGAATGGCGCATGTCGAAAGCAAAATGAGGGGAGTGCATACCGGCCAAAAGCTTATTCACCGCTTCACGATAGTGCCCGGCATCGACGATGTTCCAGTCGTCGCACAGCCCTTTAAGATGATCTTTAGCCTGTGAGGGAGCCAGCAATGGGAATTTCCTGGCGGGATTTTGCAGACGCGCGGCAATTGGATAGTGTTCGAGCGTCTCACTCCAAAAACCGTGTGAATAAGTTTGCACAATATCCAGACGCAATGCCTGACGCTTGCTGTCTTCTAACAGATTTAAATTCCCCTGTTGATAGTATCGCTGCTGCTCACGCATGGGAGTCTTGAGTAGCCAGGAGAAACCAATGACCACCAAACTGATAACTAACGCGGTGCAGCCCCAAATCCAGAACACCAGTAAGGGAACTGATGCTGCGCTGCTATCCTGATAAGCGATTGCCATTAAAAATGACAGGCCTATCCCCAATAGCGTAGGAATAACGAGTAACACCGAAACCACTGCAGCCAACGGGCTTAATACCTTAAGCGTACCCTGGTAACCCTCCTCGCGATATTTTTCCCGGAAAACCTTGAAGTTTCGTACTGGAAAATCCTTGAATAGCGGGTGGTTTTGCATCAGTTCCTTCATTGGATTGCCTTGCTCCTTTTTTATTGAGATCGTTATCCTAACTTGTTCCCGGATCGGTGCTATCTTTCACCTAAAGTCCGGGTATTCGGGTTTGAGGAGTAACGGAACCAGAAACACCGTTTACTGGTCATTTTAAATAGACAACATTAAATAAATCAATAAATAATAATTTTTTCTCCGCACGGATGAAACTTACCGCGAGTTGCTTGCTTTACTGACCCCCGTTCAATATCGGCATGATAACCAGTGATGACTGGAGTAGTTATCGCCGGGAAGTCCCGAAGGATAAATATCTGACGGGCAAAATATTTACTCAACGTATTGAACGTAACATTCTGACGTTAAGAACCTGTATAAAGCGCCTGGCCCGTAAAACAACCTGCTTCTCACGGTCGATTGAGTTTTATGAAAAGGTCATAGAGGCCTTCTCTACAATCAGAGAATAGCAAGGTTAATTTTATTGTTAAGCAACCTCAGAATACACAATTGATATTCCTAGCTATGAGCTAAGTTTCATTGTGTACTCGGTATGCCATATTTTTATAAAATTTGTGCTATTTTAATTTTACATGTCTGGCCCATTCCACTCAAGTTTATGTCTAAGATGCTCTGGTATCAATGCGAAAATTTTGGCTATACTTTTCACTTGCGCGTTATAAAGCATACTTTTATTGGAATTGCACTCTTCATAGTAACTGCGAGCATGGTGATTTAAAAACCAAAAATCAGCATTCTCAAACTCTTCTGATGCGAGTAAAATATAAAAACTATGTATCAATTGTGACTCATAGAAGCAAGACTTATCTCTGATTCGATAAAATAATCGCCATGTAGTAACAGACCGTATATGTGGAAGTGCTACTTGTAATATTTCTAAGTATACATCATTTTTTTTCATGAGTCCCCCATTTACATTTACTCCAGGGTTTCTCCCCTGGAGTAGTGTTCCTATTATTTTCTTACCGGCAAAGAATATATGTCTCCTACGTACTTTTCAACATAGGTCCATCTACCATTTTTTATCAACTGATCAACATAATTTGAATTTCCTGTTTCTTGATACAGTTCTTTTGCTGCAACCACTCGGTGATTGCCTTCAAGTATGTAATATTTACCATTCTTATCTACATAGCCACCGATAACATTTTTAGATTCGCTAAAATTGAAACCACTTGATTTCATTGATTCTTTTATGGCGTCAACCTGTTCTGGGTTTTTTAAGCCTATTTGAGCGCTTTTTATGTTAGAAAATGCGCCATTCTGTGAAAGGATACCCACATTAGTGAAATATTTTCCAATAGCAGGAGCTACAACTTTACCTAACCCCCAACCGGCACCCCATAATGCAGCCTCAGTTACCGCTTCTTTTCCCCATAATTTTAAAGCGCATCCGGTACCCGCACTCCATCCGCAGGTATCAAACCGATCATAGGCATTTTCCCCCATTTGCTGGTATTGACCGGAGATATCAAACCCTAGTTGGGTGCCCAACTCTCTGAAACCACTCGCATTGGAGATCCCCACTAACATCTCATTGATACAATCTCCATTGCCCGAGGTTCTGCAGGATTCAAATCTTGTCTCATTTTGCACGGACAGCAACGTCATTTCCTTGCGAACGCTAGTTTCACAGTCGAAACTTCCCTTACAGTCAGTAAGTTTCTTTGCCATTCTTGCTGGTTCATCGTGCATCAGGAAATTATATCGCAGAACGCTTTCAGCTGCAGACGCACCACTATTTGCCCCTGCGGATGAGTTAGTTACTGCCGCGCCGATAATTGCGCCAATTACCCTTCCTGCTGACTGGATTTGGTTGTCTCGTATTGATGGCTCAATAAATACATCGCCTAATGTAATGGCTGCCAGTTCAGCCGCCAGTGCCCCTGCGGCGGCGCCTTTGCTGTTCCCGCGCCCAATCTCTGCTGCTACTCCTGCCACCACAGCATGGCTCAACATCTTACCTGGAATGCCTAACACTTCACCATTATCGCCAATCAGCTTGGCCCCTTCGGCATTAATCTGACTACTGATATTAGCCAGCAGGGCATTAGTCAGGTTGTCTTTAAAACTACCGCCATTGATAGCCGTATTCAGGCTGGAGCTGATTATCGACTGTCCCGCTACACGTTGAGTAATCTTGCTCCAGTCCTGATCTTTTATCAGGGCTGGCAAGCGTGCTTTATCTGCCGCTACGTTGGCTTCCAGCAGTTGGTCAAAACCGGCCAACGCCCCACCTATTGCCATTGCCGTAGCTGTGACTTTGACCGCCTGGCTGCTGCCCAGTGTTTTCAGGGTTTTTGACAGATTTCCCTGGTTTTCCACCAAAGCTACCGCGACCTGTGAAGCCAGTGATGTCATGCCAGCATAGGTAGAACCATAAACTACCGAAGCGGCACTCCCGGTGGCCCCCGTTGCTGCAATAGCACCATTGCCTGCTGCTGCGGCCAGGCCAGCTCCTGCGGTTACCGCCGCAGCGGTGATGGCTATCACTGCTGCTACAGCAGGGTTTAATGCCTGGCTTTTGTAATCCCAACTGTCATAGGCATCTTTGACCACGTTCCACTGCACATCGCTGCGGGTATCAAGGTCTTTCAGCCAGGTAGTTCCTGGCGCGTTACCCAATGCCGCCACCGCATTTTGCAATGTTTGGCCATTTTTTGCCTTCACATCGGCACTGATACCCTGTGCCGCATCAACAGTCAGTTTACCGCCGGTATAAATACTGGGCAGTACCCACTTGTTCTCTTCATAACCCTTATTGGATTGGGTAATGTAGAAACCTTTAGACGAAGTGACGGTCTGTTCAAAGGTGGTGTTTTTGACTGCACGGAAGTTGACCTTGCCTTGAGTGCTGGTCAGTCGGGCATTTTGCCCGGCAGAAATCTTACTGGCTTCGTAGGTGCTATCGTCGCGGCTCAGCAGGTTAATATCTTTACCTGCAGTAAATTCAGTCACCTTGTTGGTTACGTCATGCCGTACCTGTTTAACTTCGGTCTTCTTACCCCACCATTTACGCTTAACCTCTTTTTTCTCGTAATGGCTTGATTCCTCCATGGCCTGGGCGTAGAGATACCCCCTTGGCCGCGACATCCATGGCCCCTTTGGCTAATAGTTTGGTGGCCTGGAATAGAATACTGTCGTTGGAGATAACCGTTAGTACGCCGCCCGCATTCAGTTCAGACCCTTGTTGAGAGACGGTTTCAGTAAATTCATTACCCCCTTCCCTATAGGTATAATTTCGCACTGCGTCAAAACGCATATTACCGCCAGAGGTCAATGCCATATCTCCCCTGGAGGAGAGAGCTGAACCACTGGTAGAGAGTTCACCGTTCGCTGCCAGCGTTAAATTTTTTCCGGCATGCACGAAAGCGGTCAGATGCCGATCGTCCTTGTTATTGTCATTGGCGGCATCCAGGTAGGAATAACCCTGTGAGCCAAGCCACAGGTGACGACCTGCATAGAGTGTGGCGTTATTATTCGAGTAGAAATAAGCACCTTGCCCGGCAATGTCCATACCGGCTGAAATTTGCAAGCTGCGCATGCCGTTAACGCTGGCACGCAATTCTGGTGTTCTTAAGGAGCTTATATAACGGTTGTATTCCGACGCTATAGGCCGCAGGTTCAACAGCACGCTTTTTCCTGCGTTTAGCACCATATCCAGGGCGGCTTTCAGATAGGTTCCAGGTAAGTCGATATTTTCACCAGCAGCAATAATGATGTTTTCTCTTACTTCTGCTTTTCCCGGCGCGGCAAATGCTCGATTAAAATGTTGCTGCGCAGACTGCTTAGGGCCATCATTGAGTAAGGTTGGAGGGGGAAGTAATCGCTCGTTATTGAATATCGTAAAATTTCCCCCTGCTGTCCCTGTGATATTCCAACCGATATGCAGTTCTGTATCATTGAGGGTGACATCTTTGCCTGCATTCACCATTAGGTCGTTGGCGATAATATTGGTAAATGCTACATTTTCATCAGAATGGAAATAACGGGTTGCTAGTGTCGAATGGCTCTTGATATCTCCCATTCGGCTTATCAAATTAACTTGCGCACCTTGTAGTTTGCTCTGCTTAGCATCAATATTGTTGATTGCTGTTATTGAAAACTCTCTACCTGCGATCAACTGCGCTTGGTCTAAATTTACCTGATTTTCTGCCTGAATCATCAGATCCGTTCGCGCTCGAACGCCATCCGTTAGTGATATATTGTTGGCATGTAACAGGATGTTGTTGGCGGTAACGGTGTCGGTACGCGGAATGCTGCTCACTTCCAACGTTTTGCTTGGGTTATAAGGAAGTGGCGTATCGATGTTTATGCTGTTATTAAAATCGGCTACCAGATTACCGCCGGCAGCAAGAATAGAATTTACATATCCTTCATTGCTCCAAGTTTGAGATTTTCCTTCAGCAAGGATATAACTCGTTGGAGGAAGAATCCAATTTATTTTTGCGTATTGTTGATAGGCATCGTTATCAGGTGTAAAACGGATATAACTCTTTAATGCCCCTATAGCTTGACTCTTTATGACTAGATTGTCACCAGTTAAAAAATGTCTTCTTGAGCACGAATGTCGCTCAGGTTATTATTGAGAGTGGTTGCATTCACATACAAGTTGGCACCAGCATCAATTTTTCCTGGTGTCGATGTTTTTTGAATAAACGTTCTTTTTACTTCATTGTTTATCCAGATGTCTTTAGGTGTATACAAAGCAGCAATACATTCCCATCCATCGTTGCATTCTATCTTAAAATAATCTTTGGTTATGACGAGGTCATTATTGTAATAATCATTTCGATCGCGAATATTGCCTGTTTTTCGAGCATTGTAAATCTCACCGAATAGCCGCATACCTTCTTCATCGGCCCTATCTGCTCGTTCTCCTACAACAAACTCACTACGCACATTATCCAATTTATCAGTACGAATAATCAGATCACCGTTGTCGGTTTTAATGGTCGCAGAACGGTTTTCAACTTGCTTACTTTTATTTCCTTGCGCATCTTTTTGAATCCACAAGTTATCCTTAGCATGAATTTTCGCATCGGCACCGACGTTGCGTACCGTATCACTGAAGACGCGGATATCTCGGTTAGCGCTGATTTGCCAGGCGTTGGTCAACTCATTACTGGCCAGCGTTACATCCTGATCTGCCTTAACGAAGGTCCAGGGGGCAACTGTCACCTCTTTAGCACTGATGTTCAGATCCGTTTTGCTGTGCGTAGTGCCGTTCAGGGCGATTTTGCCGTTGACGCTTAACGAGATATCCCGTTGATTGGTGATGAGGTCTCTCAGGTTAACGCCGACGCCATCCTCATTAGCCACCAGGCGGATCTTGTTGGCATACATACCACCTAAGGCTTTGGTGTCCACCGCGAGCACCGGTTTGGCACCTTCACCCGCAATCGGCTTGATGGTGCCGTCTTTAAAACTGATACGGTTAACCCCCTGGGTCAGTGACAGGCTCTGAGCATTGATATTACCGTTTAGCTCGGTAGCACGGCTGATGATATCAACATAGTCGGCACCATAGCCGTCCAAGCCTTTACCGCCGATGGTGACCGTACCTTTTTTCACCTCCAGCGCTTCCAGTGCGCCCTGCTTATCGAATTGTGGTTTGCCGGTGGTCAGCGTCACGCCTGGGGCATTGATAAATCCGCAGCCATCACAGGTGATCCCGTTCGGGTTTGCTACGATCACGTTGGCCTTATTGCCAAATACTTCAAGCTTACCTTGCAACTCTGAACGACCGTTGCCAGTGACCTCGTTGATGATAAGATCTGCTGCTTTGCCTTTCAGGTTGGGATTGGCATTCAACTGCCCGGCTAACTGTGACTTGCCCACTGTTGTAGCATTATTCAGTACCGCCCCCGGTGTGGCGACGTTAAAGTCTTTATAGCTGTTGTGAGAAATCCCTGCGCTATTGGGAGTCGCGATGTTTACCACGGGTACATTGCCTTGCTGAACCTGCGTATTGCCGTTGGCCGCGTTGATACCTGCTGCAAAGGCCGGATGCAAGGGTTGCAGTGCTGTCAGGTAAATCAGCAGATAACTGACACCACGCGCCAATGGATGATTAAGTTTATTCACATTCATGTCCTTGAGAGAATGTTTGCTTTGGGATAAACAGAATCCCCGGAGCGGTTTACTGCCGTTATAATGTGATAGTGGCTTGCCAATAGGTCACCCAGCGATCCGGTTGCAGGCTGTCAGGATGTAACAGCGGCTTGCCAACGGTGATCGTCTGATTAAACCAGCGACCATTCAGTGATACGCCTAACGCTGCACCGGTCACATTGCCGCCGTTTGCTTCATCCCGATAACCCCGAGCCCACCCTGAGTCCAGCGCACTGCTTAAAGAAAGCTCCCCCATCCTGGCAGGGTCATCCACTGCCAGTTGAGTTCATTGCGCCAGTAGACACCACGGTTACTGGTCAGGAACTGCTCTTTGAACCCCCGCACTGAATATTGCCCGCCAACAGAAATCCGCTCGCTGGAATACAGGTTATCCGGGGTGGCTTGCCCATAGGTGGATGTCAGGTAATACAATGAAGGCGTCAGTGGATAAAAATAGCTGGCACTGAGAGAGAATTTGCGAAACTCGCTGCGGGGCAGACCGGTTTGTAGCGAAGAGTCGGGGGTTGCGCCCAGCCAGTGTACCCCCTGAACAAACTGGGGGTTGGTAGTGAGATATCCCTGGCCCACGACCGCACTGTAGTTTCCCCCGATACTGACCGAACTCAGGGTAGGGCTGCTGATAGCCAACCGTTCCCCTGCCAATTGATTGTCTGTGCGTCGGTGGGTGATCCCCATATCCACAGCAAACTTGCTCGTGCCATCCCGAAACAGTGTTCGGTTAGCCGCTAAACGTTGAGTCTGGTTATTCCCCTGATAACGGTAGGCGTCTGTGCTAAAGGGAATGTACTGGAAAAAATCATTCCAGGTATATTGGTAGCTGACAAGCCAGTAACCGTACGGGATAGAGACACTGCTGCTGAAACTGCGGTTACGGTAGTTAGCATTAAGGTTGCTATTCCGTGTGGCAGTCAATGACCATTGATCGGCGATACGCAAGGGATTGTCGAGCGTCATGCCGACATTGAGCTGATGGATGCCGGTGCTTTTCTGACCGCTGTTGTCTGCCCCTGCGGAGACACCGATTGGAAAGCGTTTAGCCGTCGGGAGCAACACAACGTTTGAATAACCGGGGCGGGTACCCGGTTGGATATCAATACTGACCTGTTGCGATGGCAGGCGGTTAAGCTGCTCCATACCCTGCTCAATATCCCGCAGGTTTAATACGGCATCAATCATGCGGGGAAACGCCATACTCACGGCCAGCGGTGATCCTCCCTCAAGGGTGATGGATTCAACACGTCCTTCACTGACATTGATGAGCAGTTCACCGGTAGAAATGTCTTGCTCTTGCAACCAGGCCTGCGAGGTAATGTAGCCACGTTGCAGATACGCATTGGTTGTGTCACGTACCAGACGGTTGATGTCTGCCATCGTCAGACAGCGCCCTTGCCAAGGCTTGATCAGCTTTTCTTGTACCGACCAGGAAAGATGCTCTACGCCTTGAAACACTATCGTCTGCACTTTTTGGCAGGCTTCTCCTGGCAAGCCCGCCGCAGGCAGTGGCTGTGGTGATACGGAAATCCCGTTTTGCAACGCGTCTCGTTGTTGTTGGGCTTGCTCCAGCAGAGACCGCTGTCGCCTCTCGATAACGTCCTGGTCGGCGGGATTGACAATCACAGGCGCAGCGAGCACCAGTGAGCCAGAGGTTGCCAAAAGCCAGGCACAGATAAACCAACATTCCTTGTTGAAACGCACAGTGAGTCTACTTACATTAAATTTACATTAGTTTCAAAGTGTAATTATTTGCCAATAAATGTCTATTAAAATATTGATGCACAGCGTCGGCGTTTCAAATTACATACTTACTCCCCCGATCCTCTCATTTTCAGGCATTTTAAATAGCCAAAAAATAAACGGCCAATTTACATCGATAATTGCTATTGTTGGCCAATCATTTTACGATAGCCAAATTACCTATACTCAATTTGGCTATCATAAATGAAAATTGCTCGCATCTACGAACGGGTCAGTACCTCTGAGCAGGACCTGACTCGCCAGGCTGCTATCGAGAAGATGGCGATAGACAACGATTATTACATTGCCGGCGTTTATCGTGAAAAGGCATCAGGGGCCCGGGCAGATCGCCCCGAGTTACTGAGAATGATCGCTGACCTTCAGCCTGGTGATGTGGTGATTGCCGAAAAGATTGACCGCATCAGCCGTCTGCCACTCCCTGAAGCTGAAAAGCTTATTGCTTCCATTAGGCGAAAGGGGGCCAAGTTGGCCATTCCCGGTATCGTGGATTTATCAGAACTGGCTGCGGAAAGCGACGGTGTATCCCGTATTGTGCTTGAATCCGTTCAGGAACTGTTGTTGAAGCTTGCCCTGCAAACAGCCCGTGATGATTATGAATTACGGCGTTCAAGGCAACGCCAGGGTGTTCAACTCGCTAAAGCCGCTGGCAAATATTCTGGTCGAAAAGCTGACCTCACGACCCACGAGCGCATCATCACGTTTCGTCAGTCAGGTCTGACTATTGTGCGTACAGCCACCCTGGCCGGGTGCAGCGTAAGCCAGGTTAAACGCATCTGGGCTATTCACCAGTCCCGAACTCAATCTGACTAATTGCATTTTTGCTAAGGAGGGTATCCCGTGCCTGTTAATTTTCTTTCAGCAGAACAGCGTGATAGTTATGGTAATTATCAGGGTGAACCGACAAAGGATATGTTGGCACGTTATTTTCATCTGGATGATTTTGACCGGCAGCATATATCGTCAAAAAGAGGCGACCACAACCGCCTGGGATTTGCTGTTCAGCTATGTACCGTTCGTTATTTGGGACGATTTCCTGATCTGTTCAACAATATACCCAAGGCAGTGACGGAGTTTTTGGCCAAGCAGTTACATATCGATAATATAAAAAATGTCATAAGTCTCTATAGCGAAGGGAAACAACGTCGACAACATGTTGATGAAATAATCAATATTTACGGATATACCGAATTTACCGATACACGAGTGGGTTTTTCTCTGTCGCGATGGTTATATGCCTTATGCTGGACCGGTACAAGCAGACCGAGCATTCTTTTTGAACGCGGCACCAGTTGGCTTTTATCGCACAAAGTATTACTACCAGCGTGTTCGTTGCTTGAGCGTTACATTGCCCGGTCATGCTGACCTATCTCGATGATGAAAACAAACGACGTAAAACCCTGCAGCAGCTTAATAGAGGAGAAGGTCGTCATGCGGTGGCCAGAAATGTTTTTCACGGAAAACGAGGTGAGTTAAGACAAGCCTACCGCGAAGGTCAAGAAGATCAGCTTGGTTCACTGGGCCTGGTACTGAACATGATCGTGCTGTGGAATACCATTTACATGGATGCTACGTTACAGCAGTTGCGCCAGGAAGGTTATCCCGTTCTGGAAGAAGATGTTGCCAGACTGTCGCCCCTGTTATGTGGGCATATAAACATGCAGGGGCGTTATTCCTTCACGGTACCAGAGTCAGTGAGCAGAGGAGAGTTAAGGGCGTTTAAAGAAGAGTAATGGTTTGATTTTAACATAATTAGCTATTTTAATTGGCTAATTAACGGCGTTTTGAGTTCCGTTACTCCCCAAACCCCTTTATACGCTATCAACGAATTGCAACAGGTTCCTATCCAGAAGTCGCTCAGGCATTGGCGGCATTAGACCTCTCGGATGGCGGCCTGCTGGTATTTGATGATGCTACAGGCTCACAGGTGGATTACCCGTGGCCAGAGGGCTACGTTTGGCCTCAACCGGCAGGCGAAAGTGATGACCATAACGGAGAACTCACGGGTATCCCTTCAGTAGGACGGCCCAAACTCGGCGTGGTAGCCCGCGAAGTCACGCTTTTGCCACGCCATTGGGAATGGTTGGCGCAGCAGCGTGGCGGCGCATCTGCGGCATTACGTCGCCTGGTTGACGAAGCCCGCCGTAATACCGTTGAGCAGGACAATGAACGCCGCATAAAAGAGAACTGTTACCGTTTTATGAGCGCCATTGCGGGTTCTTTACCTGGCTACGAAGAAGCCGTGCGTACGCTATTTGCTCAGGACGGTCGTATATTTTCTGAGCGCATTGCTCAATGGCCAGACGACATCCAGGCGCATCTGGCTTGGATGACCCGCAATATTTTTACTCGTTAACGGCTATATTCATGCAACATGCATACTGTTTATGGGCACCATTCACGCCCTTCATTAGCCCTTTAGGCGCAGGAAAAGACTAAATGCAAACCCGACCACAGCAGAAACAGGCACCGCTTTGGCGCATCTACCTGATTTTTTTGGTGCCCATGGTCCTGTCCAATTTTCTGCAAGGATTCTCTGGCACGCTTAACGGGATCTATATTGGCCAGATGCTCGGTACCCACGCGCTGGCCGCCATCTCCGGTATGTTTCCGGTGGTGTTTTTTTCATTTCTCTGGTGATCGGTGTCGGTGCCGGTGCATCCGTGCTGATTGGGCAGGCGTGGGGAGCCAATGAGCCTGAGAAAGTAAAAACCATTGCCGGAACTGCGCTGATGCTGGGGGTGTTACTCGGCTTGTTGGCCGCGGTGTTTGGCAGTCTGTTTGCCCGCCAGGCGTTACAGGTTTTGGGAACCCCGCCAGACGTGCTCGAAGAGGCTGTTGCCTACGCCCGCATCATGATGCTGATCATGCCATTGCTGCTGGTATTTGTTTTATTCACGCAACTTCTGCGTGGCGTCAGTGACACAATTTCACCTCTGCTGGCCCTGCTTTTGTCTACCTGTGTAGGTTTACTGCTCACGCCAGCATTGATCCGCGGCTGGTTGGGGTTTGCTCCGATGGGTATTCAAAGTGCGGCCTTGGCCGGAATGGTGGGTAACGCGCTGGCGATGGCCTACCTGGCGGTACGCCTGCGCCGTAAACGGCACGTATTAGCCCCTGACCGTGCCATGCTGGCCGCACTGAAATTGGACATTGTGGTATTACGCAAAGTTTTGCGTATTGGCTTGCCAACCGGTTTGCAAATGGTGGTGATTTCGTTATCTGAGCTGGTGATTTTAACGCTGGTTAACCGCCACGGTTCGGATGCGACAGCCGCCTACGGTGCGGTGACTCAAATCGTCAACTATGTACAATTCCCAGCGCTATCAATCGCCATCACCGCCTCCATTCTTGGGGCTCAGGCTATTGGCGCTGGGCGTACCGAACGGATCGCCCCAATCTTGCGTACCGGGCTGTTTATCAACCTTTGGTTAACCGGTTCATTGATTATTATTGTCTATTTGCTTTCGCACTGGTTATTAGGCCTGTTCCTCACCAGCCCACAAGTACTGGCCGAGGCACAGCATCTGCTGCATATCATGCTCTGGAGCATGCTGGTGTTCGGCTTCCAGGCCATTGTCGGGGGGATCATGCGGGCCAGTGGCGTAGTCGTGGTGCCAGTAACAATCTCGATTCTCTGTATCGCGCTGGTGCAATTGCCCGCCGCTTATCTGCTCAGTAATCACTTTGGCTTGGAGGGGGTATGGATGGCGTTTCCTATCGCTTATGTGACAATGCTGGCGTTGCAAACAACATTCTATAGATTGGTGTGGCGGCACAGGAAAATTGAACGTTTGGTCTGACGCTGATTACAAACGATATCACCCTGAGCGTAAGGTTTACGCTCAAAATTCATCACTTTTTTGGGGCTAGTTTTATGTCGAGTATTTTTCAGTTGTTTCAGGCTATCGGATTAGGATTGGTGTTGTTGCTGCCACTAGCCAACCCTCTCACCACCGTAGCGTTATTGCTTGGCCTTTCGGGCAATATGACCAACGAAGAACGCAACCAGCAATCGCTGATGGCGTCAATATATGTGTTCTTTATCATGACGGTGGCGTTCTACGCAGGCCAATTGGTGATGAAAACCTTTGGTATTTCCATCCCCGGCTTACGTATTGCCGGTGGGCTGATTGTCGCCTTTATCGGTTTTCGCATGTTGTTTCCGCAACAAAGCGCCGATGAGGCACCGGAAGTGGAGACCAAAACCAGAGAGCTACGCAAGAAAACCTCGGCCAATATCGCGTTTGTCCCGCTGGCGATGCCAAGCACTGCCGGGCCGGGTACTATCGCGATGATTATCAGCACCGCATCCAGTGTTAAAGAAAACACGTTGGGTTTTGCTCATTGGGTGTTGATGGTCGCGCCTGTGGCAATTTTCCTGACCATATCGGTCATTCTGTGGGTCTGTTTACGTAGCTCAACCGGTATTATGAAACTGGTTGGCAAAAGCGGTATCGAGGCCATTTCCCGCTTAATGGGCTTCCTGCTGGTTTGTATGGGGGTGCAGTTTATTATCAACGGTATATTGGAGCTGATCTCTACCTACGTCCCCATGACCTGACCTGCCCGGCTCCGCATCTGTGCGGAGCCCACTTTTATACCAGCCCGTATACCAACGCTGACAACGCAATCAGCCCCATGACCAGCACAAAGATATTACTCAAGGCCCGGTAACGACGCATGGCAGGAACGGCACGCACCGCATACATCGGCAGAATAAACAGGATCACGGCAATCAACGGGCCGCTGATAGTTTCAATAATATGCAAAGCACTTGGGTTCCAGACCGTAGCCACCCATGTCAGTAGAAACAGCAGGACGCCGGATACGCGATGGGTAACCGCAGAACTCAGCGGTTTGCCAACGGCACGTGTGAGCCCATCAATCAAACTGGTCGCCCCTTCTGTCACGCCTAATGAAGTGCCCAGATAAGATTTGGCCATCGCCAGCATCGCCATCACCGGCCCAAGATAGGCAATTAACGGATTGGAAAACTTATTGGCTAACGTGGTCAGCACCGTGATGTTCTGCGCTTTCGCCTGCTCCATTTCCTGGTGAGAAAGGCTGAGCACGCAACTGAAAACGAAGAAGAGCACGGTGACGCAAATCAACACGTAGCTGTAACGCATAATACGAGCACAGCGGCGTTCAGCCTTTTCGCCATATAAGCTTTTCTGAGTGGAGGCAAAGGACGAAATTATCGGGGCATGGCTAAATGAAAACACCATTACCGGCACCGCCAGCCATAAAGAGTGCCACAAATCAGGGCTGTTAAACTGAGTGCCAGCCAAACCGCTGATAAAATTTTCGGTCTGCCAGGTGGGTACCAGATACAGCGAAATGCCCAATAAAAACACCAATAAAGGGAACACCAGAACACCCATTGCGGCAACGATCGTGTCCTTGCCACGCAGCAGTATCAGATTCAGCACCACCACCACCGCCAAGCTCAGCCAGACTCGTGGAACCGAAGCGAAATGAAATTGGTGAGTCAGGAAGTTGTCCAGCGCATTGGTGATCGAAATACTGTAGACCAGCACGATGGGGAAAAATGCCATCAGGTACAGCACCATGATGATTTTGCCAGCCAGCACGCCAAAATGTTCGATCACCACATCCTGAATGTTGCCGTCATGGCTTGATCCCGAAAGCACAAAACGGCTTAGCGCCAGATGGGGTAAATAAGTCAGCGGGAAAGCGAACAATGCCATCAGTAACAGCACCAATGGGCCATTCAAACCGGCATTAATCGGCAGAAACAACGTTCCGGCACCGACGGCGGTGGCATATAAACCGAACATCCAGACGGTGTCAATCTTGTTCCATTTGGTGGGTTGGACAGCAACCAACCCACCATGATCGGAAGAAATAGTACTCATGAGGCAGCTTACCTTAATCTACAGCGACAACGATTGCGCTCAGCGGAGACTCCTTTCCTCGCTAAATATTGATATAAAACAGAGAATTACTGAAGAAAGAAACTCTTCCCCCAATAAAAGAACGGCAAAGGATAATTAAAATAGCAGGCGGGGTCTATGTTAAGGCGGCTGACTGCATGCTTCGTGAGCAGTCAATACCGCTCACGAGTGATAAAAGGGTTATGCGCTGGCGGCAGCGACAAATCGCCGGATCTC
Organism: Serratia sp. L9; assembly: GCF_050632285.1. Lineage (NCBI taxonomy): Bacteria > Pseudomonadati > Pseudomonadota > Gammaproteobacteria > Enterobacterales > Yersiniaceae > Serratia > Serratia sp. L9. The sequence continues at coordinate 4,267,578 of NZ_CP192591.1, forward strand.
TGCAATATGCTGTGGGCCATACGCGCATTGGCCGACCTCAATTTTTGGTTTGTTTCGCCCATGGAAATCACTGCCACAGGTAACAAATGCTGAGCGACCAACGGTAAACTCATACAACCGGTTAGCCAGTTCCGGCGAATGGTAGCTGGAGAACACCTCAACCCCCATCACCCCGATTTTCAGCATGTTATCGATTACCTGATTATGATCCTGTTTAATATTGGCACCGATATGCGCCAGGATGGGGATTCCACCGTTATGGCGCATCACCTCAACCATCTTGCTCATCTCAGGGTAAGAAACCGGCATGTAGCAAATTTTACCAGGGCCAAAAAATCCCAATAGAAGTTGATCAGCGGCATATCTGCCCTTTCACCACCAACCCGGTAAGGCAACAGCAAGGGGTGTTCATCATTGCGCTCATCTTCGAGGATCACTTCCCCCATCTGTTCTTCCTGCGGGATCGCGCCACCACAAACTTGTTCCAACCGTTGCTCATCGAGATAAAAATTCAACTCACGCAGCTTTTCGAACTTTTTCGGCGTCAACTCACGTTGGATGGCGCTGAAATTATGGTGGATCTCCACAAAGTCATTACTGGGTGCAAAACCGTAACCCAACAAGTGGAAGTTGCGTCCTTCGAATGTGCAGTCAATCTCAATACCAGACAACACATTCAGGCTGGATGACGCCAAGGCTTTGGCTTCCGGGACCGAATAGGCGCTGTTATGGTCGGTTATTGCCAGGGTGCTGATGCCATTGGCCTTACAGCGTGCAACCACCACCTCTACCGGGAAATCTGCATCATCGCTATAGCTGGAATGCATATGTAAGTCGATCTTCTCCATCGGGAACCGCCTCTGAGAACGTTCAATAATTTAAACCATATTAAAGCAGAGGATGGAGGCACCTAGCAGATTTACCACGTTTTACCGTCAGGATCACAAAAGCCTTTCTCGCTGATCAGTAAATTCCGATTCTGCCCTTTAGGTAACCAGATCACGCAATCACTCGCTTATGACGAACCAGGAAGTGACTATAATGACATAGATAATTTACTGATACATTTGCATTAAAAACGGATCGCTTTACGTTTCGTGCCAGCTTTTATGAGGGAATTTATGCTTAAAAAAACCATTGTGAGAACAATAGCGCTGACATTTTTTGTCAGTTTTTCATCCTTTTCGGGCACCGTGATTCAGGACCTGTCGGCCTGCGATGCTTCTTTTTTACACAAATGAACAGCAAACAGATAAATTAATTAATTCAGCTCTCAAATGCAGGTAATATCAAGGAAAAAGAAAACATTGCTATAGATGCAAAAAATTATCGGGATGGCAACTTGACGCTTAATAAATACATCAACAGATATAGCAACATGAATAAACACCAGGAAGGTTCTGGTGAGTATTATTTCTGGGGGTTTGAAACCAGCGAAAATTACGATTCGGTGATCAAAAAAGTCGGAAAGCAAGTTTCACTGCTCGATAATGGTGGGATTTATATCCACAATCCGATGATAAAAGAAGTCAATAACACTCAATGGTCGATAAACAGTAAGCCGAGCGCGGGCACACTCCCGGGTAAAGAAGTGGCTGAGAAGCTGTTTTTCATTGAGAAAAATGAGGATGGGACCACATCTTTGCTTTGCACCTTACAAGGCGTTTTTTCTGACACCGATCTGAAAACCGTCCGCCCTGACTTGAAGCAATAGCATACTGCTAACACCCCACCAACCAGCAAGCTGAAAACAGGATGTTTCCAGCTTATTCTCACAACGCGATGCTATACTGGCCGAGACTATTCACTCTTCAATACCAAAATAGCAAAGAAGGAAATAATCAAGTATTGAAAGTAAGTATGTTAAGCAACCTCAAACACATTTTTTTGATACTTCTGCGTTTTCGATAGACATATTTACTGCCAGTTTTAATACTGATCCGTTTCCTCCTGTCAATTTCAAAAGCGATGGAGACATAAAGAACCATCAATAAAAGCAAAATTAAAACTCCCATCACAATCCCTTCCTTAATGATATCCCTTTCAAGAAACATTAATATCACTAATGAATATATTATTCACGAGAAAAACCCAGCCCAAATAACACTGTAAAAACAGTAAGGTAGCTTTTGGTTTCGATACAAAAACCTAACATTGACAAGCAACGCTTCTAAAATCAGAGCAATCGCCCACAATAAAATGAATAAAAAGAGTCAAATAATAGACATCACACAAATGATTAACTTAATTAATATATTAAAAGTCAATGTAAAACAGAACTAACATGCCATAAAAGGGTCTCGAAAAACGCCCCTTGGTATAAGGTTATCCTTTTGAAAAAAAGGATTTATATCTTATATTTTCAACACATTGATCACCCTTCGAAAAATGCCCCGGATTTGCGGGGGCGATGGTTTCTGCTTTTCCATGGGAATATCTCCTAAACAAAGGGGAAAGAGACGAACCAGCAGATCTGACCGCAGCATCATTACGACAGGTCGATCAGGCTTGCTGAATACGCACGCGGAAATGGCTGTCACTTTCCATCACTGCCGCAGCGGGCAGGCATCGGAATAATCGCTCAATTGAAGCTTTCAGAAAACATCAACATCAGACACTCTTCCCCCCATTACGACGTATCTTGCTAAGAAAAAATACTCATCGCCACGCTTAGGCGGATTATCCCATGAGTACCCTTCACTCAACGTTACACCTGTATTTTTTATATATGATAGCAATCTTTCATAACTCCCATCAATATTAAGTACCCCGCACATATAAACACTACTGCTTTCTAGGTCGCTTTCATCACTTCGTCCATATTCGAAATAATAATCCTCTGATAATCGAGGTGCATCTCTTATTTCTTTTCGCGTCAGAAGGTAATATTTGAAGAAGTCTTTTTCTGTATAAGTCACATCAGGCATCATAAATAACCACGCCCAATAAAAAACAACTAAGAATACAGTTATTATAAATGTCATCATGACTTTCATTTTAGCTCGCACCCAAATATAAGCTGGAGTTGTTCGTATTTATTACTACATCGTTCTCATACGAAAAAAGTGGCTTAATGGAAGACAAGTAAGAGGGAAGGCCTCTTTTATAGGGTATGTATTACTAGGGGATTCTTCCGAATCAGGGAAAAGAAACACCCTCAACTGGTTGTTTTTATATTTTCCAATCGACCCAAAATAATTCCATATTTTAAATGCATATTCTTTTGATTTTGGTTTAATCATCAACAGATAGTTACGAGCAAGAATAACAGAATAAAAGCCGAGAAGATTAGACACCCAATCTTCACAACTGAAAACGTTATTCGTGAAGCTCGAATAAAAAGAGCTCGATTGCATTCCCTCAAATTGTTGCGAAACACAAAACATCATAGAAAGTGCGATAGCGTGTTTAGTTGCTATCGACAGTCTCTTCTTCATTTTCCATTGGGAATGAACACTGGTTCGGATATGTTTTGTTCCCATAGCCTGGGAGTAGTTAACCAGAAAATAACCCTTAATCAGCGGGTTTGGCTCTTCACTAAGCAACTGCGCCCATAGGGCTCTGGTATCATCCCCTTTCGCATGCCCTTTATCAATCCATCCGAGGTGTTCAGTGTCAATTAACCGGCCAGATTGTATGTCTGCTCTTTTTGTCATTCCCTTTGACTCCCGTTAGGCAATGCAGCAATACCTACCTTTAAGCACATCATTTCACTGTAATTTTGAATATCCCAGCATGAAATGCGAAATTTGATTTCACTGCGACTACTTCACGCTCTCTAACTTTTCACACTACATACCGTTTGCATAAAATGCAACTTACATAAGTTAACTTATTGAGTTTTGCTAATATCTTTCAAAGTAATGAATTTGATAGTTTCCCGGTCCTCGCTATTAACCGTTAATCGCACCCTCGCATAACTAGGCAGCACCTCACGGCAGGTACCTCTGGCTAGAGTATTTGGGATAACCGAATTTATTGATTACCCTGACAGCCCTTAATCAAAGGGCTAGCACATCGCAAATCTAATAAAGAAACGCCACAACCAGAAAGCAATCAATAAAAATAATGCAACATTTAAAGTTGACGATCTAAGCTTTCTTCTTACCACCAGATATATAAATGGCAAAATAAACGGCATAGTTAATGATGCTGTCACATCCCTAGTGTCGTCAATTGCAGACATTCGACGTACATCGCATATATCTTTCACCTCATCACCATCAATGAAATCCTTCTTGTCAACATAAGACAACACTAGAATCGACAATAAACACACAGAGTATTTCATGCTGATAAAACAGAGGATTACCTTCAGAAGGCAGGCCCAGCCTGCCGTAAAAAGGGCCTCGAATGAGGCCCTAAGCGAGATTACTTATCACCACGCGGAGGGATTCCGGCAGCGTTGCACTGCCCATCGCTTTCTCATCGCGGATCATTGAGCGATCTTTACGAACGTCGGCCACATCAGCGGCGTCAATCGGTTTGGCGTTGTTGCCCCAACTTGAACGGATAAAGTTCACCACATCCGCTACCTGCTGGTCATTCAAACGCCAGCCAAATGGCGGCATGGTGAGATTGGACACCGCCCCCTGCACCGCAGGTGTGGTATTCCCGGTCAGCACAATATGGATCAACGAGGTTGCATCCTCGGTTTGTACCACCGGATTGGCCTTCAGCGCCGGGAAGGCACGTTTGTAGCCGACACCGTCGGTGCGGTGGCAGGCAGCGCAGTTATCGACGTACAACGCGGCTCCGGGCTTGCTGTCATTACCGCGCCACAGATCTTTAGCGACGCTATCTTCAACCGGTGCCGCCTGCTGTTTTCCGTCTCGTGGCGGCAGCGTTTTCAGGTAGCGGGCGATCGCAGTCAAATCCTCATCGCTGAGATACTGCAAACTATGCTCGACAACATCGCTCATGCCCCCGAACACCACCGACTTATCGTTACGCCCGGTTTTCAGGAACTCGGTCAGTTCAGCCTCACTCCAGGTGCCTAGACCATCCTTATTATCGCCACGCAGGCTGGAAGCAACCCAACCGTCGATCGGTGCATTACTGCCGGCAAGGTAATCGTCGCCCTCTTTATTACTGAGCGCTTTCTCCTGCATGGTGATGCTGCGTGGAGTGTGGCAAGCACCACAATGCCCCAACCCTTCCACCAGATAGCGACCACGTTCGATAATCGGATCAGCATTGGCATCCGCAGAAAAATCTGCCGGTGAAGGTGCAAACATCGTCCGCCAGATACTCAGCGGCCAGCGCATGGAGAGCGGCCAGGGAATATCCGAGTCCTTGTTGAGCTGTTCCACTGGTTGCACGCCATGCATGAAATAGGCGTACATGGCACGCATATCCTCCTCTTTTACCAACGCAAATGAAGGATATGGCATTGCCGGGTACAGCGTACTGCCATTCTTGGCCACACCTTTACGTACCGCATTGTCGAAGTCCTCAAAGCTGTAATCGCCAATGCCGGTTTTCTTATCTGGCGTGATATTGGTGGAATAGATAGTCCCGATCGGCGTTTCCATCGCCAAGCCACCGGCAAAGGTTACGCCACTTTTGCCATTGGTGTGACACGCCACACAATCGCCAGCTCGCGCCAGATATTCGCCACGCTTAATCAACTCGCTGCTGACCGTAGCATCCTCGGCCAACACAGAGAAACTCAGTGCACTGAGAACCAGTGCGGGAACAAATGCTTTCATCACTCGCATCCTTATGCCTGCACCAATGGGCCTGGGTTTTTCAGATACTGCTCGCGAATAGCACGGGCGGACCAATAAGCCAACGCGGCCACGGTGCCCGTTGGGTTGTAACCCAAGCCTTGCGGGAAGGCCGATGCGCCGATCGAAAACACATTATGCACATCCCAGCTCTGAAGGTAGCGGTTTACCGCGCTGGTCTGCGGATCTTCCCCCATCACCGCCCCACCGTTCATATGGGTGGTCTGATAGCTGGTGGTATCAAAATGACTGTTGGCGTTTTTCGGGCTGCCAGAGATAAGTTTCGGGTTCATCGCTTTGGCAATCGGCGCCATTTTGCTGTACATAAACTGCGCCATTTTGATGTCATTTTCCTGCCAGTCGAACGTCATGCGTAACAACGGCTGGCCAAATACGTTTTTGTAGTTTGGATCGAGATCAAGATAGTTGCTGCGATACGACTGATGCGCGCCATGCGCATCCATCGAAACGTGATGGGTATAGGCATCGGCCACCGCGGCTTTCCATTTGCTGCCCCAAGCTGGCGTGCCAGGGGGCGTCGGGAGACCAGAAATAGGCTTGGTGCCTGCCTGGTTGACCCAGAATGGTGAGCCGCCGACAAAACCCTCTTTGCCGTGGTCAAAGTTATCCGCGTTGAAATCATCCACGGCGACTCCGTTACCGCCTGCACCAATAAACGGATTGGTGTAAACGTCTTTATCGAAGAACGCCTTGATGGTGGTCATGTTCTGATAGGCGAAGTTGCGCCCCACCACGCCATCACCGGTAACCGGGTCGTAGGGTTTACCGATGCCGGAAAGCAGCATCAGGTGCACATTATGGAACTGGAACGCGCCAAGGATCACCAGGTCGGCAGGCTGTTCAATCTCACGCCCCTGGGCATCGATATAGTTGACACCTGTGGCGCGGGTTTTATCGGCGGTCAGATTAACCTTCAATACATTGGCGTTGGTACGCAGCTCAAAGCGCTTTTCCATCCGCAACGCAGGCAGGATATTGACGTTCGGCGACGCCTTGGAATACATGTAACAGGCGTAACCACTGCAGAAGCCGCAGAAATTGCAAGGCCCCATCTGCGCGCCATAAGGATTGGTGTAAGAATCAGAAGTATTGGCAGAAGGCAGATTATAAGGATGGTATCCCACTTCCTGTGCAGCCTTGCCAAACAGCTGGGCGGAGAAAGTATTTTTCTGTGCCTTCAATGGAAAATCATTGGAGCGATCTGGCGCAAAAGGGTTGCCGCCGAGGCCTTTACCCACCAGTTGCCCCTTCACCGTCCAGGCAGTACCAGAAGTGCCGAACACTTTCTCAGCTTTATCAAAAAACGGTTCCAGTTCATCGTAAGTCACCCCGAAGTCCTGGATTGTCATCTCTTTCGGGATAAAATTTTTGCCGTAGCGTTCTTCATAATGGCTACGCATACGCAATTCGATGGGATCGACACGGAAATGTACGCCTGACCAGTGCAAGCCAGCCCCACCGACGCCAGTACCCGGCAAAAACGCCGCTAACTGGCGATAAGGCACTGCCGTCTGGTTGTTGTTATGACGAATAGTCACTGTACTTTTCGACAGGTCCTGGAACAGTTTACGCCGGATGTTATAGGTCAGCTCGTCTATCACCTGCGGATAAGAACCGTCAGGGTAGGTATCGCGCATCGGACCACGTTCTAGCGCCACCACATTCAGACCAGCCTCGGTCAACTCTTTTGCCATAATGGCGCCAACCCAGCCAAACCCGACGATCACCACGTCCTGTTTCTTCATTACCGTTGCCATGCTTATCCCCTCTCTCCCCGAATCGATACTGGCGGGAAGGGATAGCGTTCCCCTCGCTCAACCCAGTCCATAAAGTCGGCACGTGCGCCTGGGAAATTAATCAGTTTCCAACCCACCATGTCTTTATTACCGCCATGGATAGGATCACTGAAAAAGCCTTCACGGCTGTTTTGTAACAGATAGGAGAAGAACAGTTTGGACGGCAGTTGCAGAAATTCGGCTTCACCGGACTCAAACTTCTGCAACATGGCATCCTGTTGCGTACTGTCCAGGTCGGCAAACACCTTGCCGGTGGTTTTCTTGCTGTAGGCATTGGCATCGGCAATGCCCAGGTTGTAAATCTGCTTGGGTACCAGCGACAGTTGGTAACCCATTTCTGTTGGTACATCTGGATTGAACGGCCCTTGCATATACCAGATTGAGCCAGTGGCATAAGAGGTATTCATCTGGCGATCGATAAACTCCGGCACACCGGCCTCCAGAGCACCCGGCCCGCGATCGTCTGCGGGGATCAAGCGAGCAACTACCGCCTTGATAAATGCCCACTCCTCCGGGATAAAGAAGGTTGGCTGGTAATCGGCCTCCTTCGGTTTATCGCTGGCGGCCTGCACCGGTGCTGGTGTCGTCAAGGCCATAACACCGCTGCCGCCGATCACGGCTGCGGGGATCAGCGTCATCGATTTCAGCAGGAAATCGCGCCGAGAATTGCTTGTTTTATCTTCCGACATATCACATCCCATCCAAAAGTAATCACAACTATTTAACCTCAACCTTGCGGCCGATACGGGTTTTTAAAATAATTTGTAACCTTATTGTCTATTTATTGAAGGCGATAATGTGAGCGCCACCGACAATGTTACCGGTAACTATCTGAATGACCGTAAAGTTTTCTTTGTTAAAACATCATTAACAATTTGTGCGATATTTAGATGACAAGACGAGGGAATAATGAGAAATGCGTGCTAAAAGGTGTTTTTCTTGCCCGAGAAAAGCAAAAACCGGCCACGCGAACGGGCCGGTTCCAAAGAATCTGATGTTATTCAGCCATCGCCTGATAAGCGGTGGTGACCTTCCATAAGTAACGCGGCGCCTGCGGTGCCGGATGCTTCTTCTGGATATGTTGATAAAACTCGTCCGGACTCATCTGATTGATGCGGTTTACCGCCACACGTTTATCCGGTGAGAACGTCCGCAGCATCGCTCCCGCCCCATTCACATAAGAAACAATGGTGGCATAGCGTAACGTTTGTGGGTTCGTAATCCCGGCTAGCTGCTGGCTTTGAAGAATATTGATATAGGCTGTTCCCAGATCAATATTTACCGCCGGATCCTTTAATTCACGCGAGCTTGGCTGCCCATTTTTTCCCTTCAGACGATAGGCATCACGCCCAGCGGTTGACGCCTTCAACTGCATTAACCCCACGGCATTCGAGGTGCTGACTACGTTCGGGTTAAACCCGGACTCCACCTGAATTATCGCCTTAATCAGCGTTTCGTCGACGCCATAACTGCTGGCGGCCTGACGAATATAATCGTTATAGGCGACCGGTGTGCCGGTGCGGTTGCTTGGTGTTTGCGGAGGGGGTTTTAACCAACCGCCCGAAGTGCCACTGCTTGTTGTGTTGCCCGTTGTCTGCGGTTCTTTCGCGCAACCGGCTAATAGTATGATTGCCATCAGGCAACCTATTTTTGTTTTCACAGAATCCCTCACTCCTTTCAATGAGTTGCGTAGCATATACAACCGGTAAGGATACCTGCATAACTTTTTTGGTCTATTCTCAGGCTATTCATATAGCAAGAGGTGATTTATGAGTCAATCTTCATCCACATGTTTTGTGGTGGTTTTCAACTATCAGGAAGACGGATTAGCCGATTTAGCCAAGCTGACCGGGCAAATGACCCTGGAGGGTTTTACCACTTCCATTACCGATGAAAATCACGTTCCTCATGAGCTAGGGATCAACAGTTTCGCGCTGATAACCCCATTAGATCAGCAAGATGTGAAAAAATTGGCAGAGGCTCTCGGCGAGGTAGCTTTAGGCAAAAAGCCAGGGGTGACCATCACTACCTGCAGTGACTACATCAGGCAGTTACATGCTGATACATAAAACTCGATAAGTCACCGGGAGGTATTATTCCATTAACAACAAAATAGCCTCCCGCAGCAGGATAGCGACGCTTGACTTTAGACAAAATGATATTGATAATCATTTTCATTTGAGTAAGGAAACGTCATCATGTTCATGAAAAGCAAAGTCTTTTCCCTTCACTATTTTAACAAAGCCATTCTCCGCCCTTGCGCCGTGTTTTGCTTACTGTTAAGCACCGCAGCACTTAGCCAGGGGGCGCAGGCAAAAGATAAACTGCGCGTAGTGACCACCTTCACCATTATTCAGGATATCGCCCAGAACGTGGCGGGCGAAGCCGCTATCGTCGAATCCATCACCAAGCCCGGTGCTGAAATCCACGACTACCAACCCACTCCGCGGGATATCGTCAAAGCCCAGCACGCCGATCTGATTTTGTGGAACGGTATGAACCTGGAGCGATGGTTTGAGCGCTTCTTTGAAAATATCAAGCAGGTGCCCGCGGCAATAATCACCGAAGGGATCACGCCGATGCCAATCCACGAAGGCCCTTATAACGGCAACCCTAATCCGCATGCGTGGATGTCCCCGACCAACGCACTTGTCTACATCGAGAACATCCGCAAAGCTCTGGTGCAGCACGACCCTGACAATGCTGAAACCTACAACCGTAATGCTAAAGCCTACGCAGAAAAGGTGGCCGCGCTGGATGCCCCGCTACGGGAACGTTTGTCACGCATTCCGCAAAGCCAACGCTGGCTGGTGACCAGTGAAGGTGCGTTTAGTTATCTGGCTAAAGATTACCAATTGAATGAGGTTTATCTGTGGCCGATCAATGCCGACGAACAAGGTTCACCGCAACAGGTGCGCCGCGTTATTGATACCGTGCGCGCCAACCATATTCCGGTGGTGTTCAGCGAAAGCACGATTTCAGATAAGCCAGCCAAACAGGTGGCGAAAGAAACCGGTGCGCAATATGGCGGCGTGCTGTATGTCGATTCCCTTTCTTCTCAGGATGGGCCAGTCCCGACCTATATCGACCTGCTTAATGTCACCGTGCAAACTATCGCCAAAGGATTTAATCAATGACCACAGAGGTTTTTGTCCGTCCTGAGCTTAGCGTAGATGACGTAACCGTGACTTACAACAACGGTCACACGGCGATCCAAGATGCCAGTTTTACCCTTAGCGGCGGCTCAATTTGCGCTTTGGTAGGCGTTAACGGCAGCGGGAAATCAACGCTGTTTAAAAGCATCATGGGGCTGGTTAAACCGACTTCCGGTCAGGTGTTGCTGAACCAACAACCGGTCGCCACGGCGTTGAAAAAATATCATCGCCTACGTGCCACAAACCGAAGAGGTTGACTGGAACTTCCCGGTGCTGGTGGAAGACGTGGTGATGATGGGCCGTTACGGCAAAATGAATTTTCTGCGTATTGCCAAGAATGAAGACCGCTTGCGGGTCGATAAGGCGCTGGAGCGCGTTGGCCTGAGTGAACTGCGCCATCGGCAGATTGGAGAGCTTTCCGGTGGGCAGAAAAAACGCGTGTTCCTGGCCAGGGCATTAGCCCAACAGGGCACGGTATTGCTGCTTGATGAGCCTTTTACCGGCGTGGATGTCAAAACCGAAAATGCCATTATCGAGCTGTTGCGCTCACTACGCGATGAAGGCCATATGATCCTGGTCTCAACCCATAACCTTGGCAGCGTACCGGAGTTTTGCGATCGGGTGATCCTGATTAACCGCACCGTGCTGGCCTCAGGGCCGCTTGAGACCACCTTCACGCAAAGCAATCTGGAATTGGCTTTTGGCGGCGTATTGCGCCATATCAACCTCTCCGGTACCGACCTGCATGATGATAACGATCCCCGCACCCTGACGGTATTAACCGACGACGAACGCCCCGCGGTGTTCTACGGCCACACCAAGAGCGATCCTCCAGCACAGAGTCAGCAAAAGGAGAATAACCCCTGATGCTTGAAATTCTGCTGCAACCCTTTAACTACAACTACATGGTCAAGGCCATGTGGGTCAGCGCCATTGTCGGTGCGGCCTGTGCCTTTTTGTCGGCGTACCTGATGTTGAAAGGCTGGTCATTGATGGGGGATGCACTTTCACACTCCGTGGTTCCAGGCGTAGCGGGTGCATACGCCCTTGGCCTGCCCTACGCGGCTGGGGCGTTTTTCACCGGCATGCTGGCCGCACTGGCAATGACGCTGGTACGCCATATCACCCGCCTGCGCGAAGACGCGATAATCGGCTTTATTTTCTCCACCTTTTTCGCCATCGGGCTGCTGATTATTTCTCTCAATCCAACATCGGTAAACGTACAGTCGATTATCTTCGGCAATATTCTTGGTATCGCCGACGAAGACGTGCTGCAAGTCGAGATCATCATCGGCGTTTCGCTACTGATTTTGTGCCTGGTGTGGAAAGACCTGTTGGCGGTATTTTTTGATGAAAGCCATGCGGTATCGATTGGGCTTTCACCGCTGAAACTGAAGATCCTGTTCTTTACCCTGCTCAGCGCCTGCACCGTTGCCGCGCTGCAAACCGTAGGGGCGATCCTGGTGATCGCCATGGTAATTACCCCTGGAGCTACCGCCTATCTGCTGACGGACCGTTTTGGCCGGTTGGTGATCATCGCCATTGCAATTGGTGCCTTGACCAGCGGGATTGGAGCCTATCTCAGCTTCTTTCTGGACGGAGCAACAGGCGGTGTGATTGTCACACTGCAAACGCTGGTGTTCCTGGCGGCATTCCTGTTTGCCCCCAAGCACGGGCTATTGGCATCAAAACGCCGCGTATCACGTGGCCACTCTCAGGAGGGCAACTGATGGAAATGCTATATCAATGGCTCTCCGAGCCGTTTGCCTATTCATTCATGCAGCGGGCGATCGTGGCGGCCATCGTCACCGGTGTGGTCTGCGCCGTGTTGTCCTGCTATCTGGTGCTGAAAGGCTGGTCCCTGATGGGGGATGCCATCTCGCACGCCGTCTTGCCGGGGATTGTATTGGCTTTTGTCTTTGGGATCCCGCTGGCGATAGGTGCGTTTCTTTCCGGTATTTTCTGCGCGATCGCCACGGGGTATTTAAAGGAAAACAGCCGGGTAAAAGAAGATACGGTGATGGGGATCGTGTTTTCCGGCATGTTTGCCTTTGGGCTGGTGCTGTTTGCACGCATCGATACCGATCAACATCTGAGCCATATTCTGTTCGGCAATATGCTGGGGATCACCAACGGTGAGCTGAAACAAACGCTGTGGATTGCTGGTATTACGCTGGCCATCGTGGTGCTGAAGCGCAAAGACTTTATGCTTTACTGCTTTGATCCCAATCATGCACGGGTCATCGGCCTGCCGGTGAAATTACTGCACTACGGTTTGCTGTGTCTGCTGGCGTTGACCATTGTGGCATCATTGCAGGCAGTTGGGGTGATACTGGTGATCGCCATGCTGATCGCACCAGGGATCATCGCTTTTATGCTGTGCCAGAGCTTTGACCGGATGCTGATCGTCGCCACGGTGGTTTCGGTGTTTTCCTGCGTGCTGGGAACCTTGATCAGCTTCCACATCGATGGCGCAACCGGGCCATGTATCGTGATCGTCCAGGCACTATTGTTCGTCGGTGCTTTGCTTTACAGCCACTTTAAGCCGGTTCGGCATACCTTCGCGAAAGGGTAATTCCCTTTCGCTCCCCTGCCACTGAGCAAGTTATAAGCACATCCGTACTTAAATTAATCAATAGCGTATATACTTTGACCTGACATGCGGCGGCGATATTTTCACCGCTAGATAGCGTGGCTGTGCGCCACATCGTGTTTTCGCAGCAGGAAAGACGCTAACCTAATGAAATCGCAGGCAACACAGAAGGGGATTACTATGTGGCAAGCCGTTAGCCGTCTGTTAAGTGAGCATCTTGGCAGCGCAGAAATCCGCGAAAGGACTGAACTACCCGGGGGTGAAATCCATGCGGCGTGGCGCGTGAGTTACGGTGACAGCGAGGTGTTTGTTAAATGTAATACCCGCGAAATACTGCCGATATTTACCGCGGAAGCCGATCAGCTAGCCCTGCTGGCACGCAGTAAAACCGTGCGTGTACCGGAGGTGTATGGGGTTGGCAGCGATCGTGATTACAGTTTTCTGCTGATGGAGTACCAACCGCTTAAACCCCTGGATGCGCACGCAGCGCATTGTCTTGGCCAGCAGTTAGCCCGCCTGCACCAATGGAGCGAACAGCCTCAGTTCGGTCTCGACTTCGATAGCGATCTTGCTACTACCCCACAGCCCAATGCCTGGCAGCGCCGCTGGGCCGAGTTTTTTGCCGAGCAGCGTATCGGCTGGCAACTGCAATTGGCGGCGGAAAAAGGCATGACCTTCGGTGATATCGACGAAATCATAGATGTCGTGTATCTGCGGTTGCAGAACCATCAACCCCAGCCATCCCTGTTGCATGGCGATTTGTGGCCAGCCAACTGTGCCCTGTCCGCCGATGGCCCCTTCTTGTTCGATCCGGCCTGCTACTGGGGAGATCGGGAGTGCGATTTAGCTATGCTACCGCTTTACCCCGATTTGCCCGCTCAGATATATGACGGTTACCAAAGCGTTTGGCCTCTGGAACCCGGATTTATTGAGCGCCAACCGCTGTATCAGCTTTATTATCTGCTTAATCGCAGCAATCTGTTTGGTGGCCAACATCTGGTTGCGGCACAACGGGCCATTGATAGGCTGCTACATCCAGAAACGCTATAAACAGCAAGGGCGCTGCAAGCAGCGCCCTCAATCGTCTAATCCGCCTGCTCAGGCAGCGCCAGCCATTTGCCCCAACAGCTTGAGTGCAAAATAAGCCACCACGGCGATGGTGATCGGCAAAATGTACAACGGGAAGTACTGCAGGAAAATGGTATGGTGCGGCAACGTAACCCGCTCTTCCAACTGCGCACGGGTATGCCCTTCGCTCCCTTTTGCCTGCTCCAGGATCATCTGATCTTCCAGCCCTTCACGAATAAACTTCACCTGACGCGACATCCTTGCCCCGGAAGCTTGCAGGGCCAACCCGACAAAAATCAGAAAATAGATAATGATAAACATCAGATTTGGGCCGCTAAACAGGCTCTTCTCGACGTCCGGCACCGGCGAGTTATACCAGAAGATATTCAGGAATGGCGTATTGAAGCGCACCATATCGACCATCACGTGGACAAAATCCAGCATCACTGCGTTGATCCCTGCGGATTTTTCACTGTGCTGATACACAAAGCCCAACAGAGAAACCAGCGTTGAGAGTAGCGCCGGGATGAAAACAATCCATCCCAAAATACGTTTCAGTATGGCAACGCGCCCAGCTTGTTGATACGTCATGTGTTCCCCTTGTAAGTGACGTAACCATTATTGGGGTAAGTCTACCTGTAGTTAATCAAACTCGCCCACCGTTTTCTTTTCCTGCCGTTGAGCAAAAATGATGAAAACCAAGGCATGCTGCTGTCCGAGCGGCACCACGGAGTTTTTACTTAAATAGATATATAGTTAAAGCAATCTTTGTCATAAGGGTTCGCCATGATTCAACTGATCATTTTGCTTCTGGGATCTCAGGCACTACACAGCCAGCGCCGCGTGTTATCCCTGTTCGGCGGGTTCTGGATGGCGGTTGGTCTATTAATGCTGTTTGATGTTTTACAGGATGGCCGCTCTGTGCTGGCGCTGGATGCACTGGCCGTCATGCTGGTACTGGAAGGCATTGTGGCCATATCCGTAGCATTGATGATTGGAGCCACCGCCAGTCGTCCGGTGTTATTGAAAGGAGTCGGCTTCCTTTTCCTGGCCTTTCTGATGTGGGATGTTCCCGCCGACGATAATATTGTCGCAACACTGGTGTTTGGCACCGCGTTGCTGCTGGATGGCGCGGTACGAATCGCTTCATCCACCATTATCCAGCACAGTCGCTGGAAAATCGTCGCTTTGGCTGGCGGGTTCGAAATTATCCTCTCGCTGGTGATCTTTATCGGTTGGCCAGTGCCCCATCGTATGACCATGCCTTTTTGCGTCGGTATCATGATCATGCTTTCCGGGTGGGCCTTGCTGCGTATGGCTAAAAGGCTCAAACACTTTTCCCTTAATCAGAGCCAGCAGCAACCCGCTATTACCGACGAGGCACAACCCTTGACGGTACACGTCTGGACGCCGGTAGCCGCCGCAACAGACGCACAGCGGCGCTATATCGTCGACCGTTATATTGCCGCCGTTGATGGTAAAGGTTCTATTTCTACCGGGCACGCTTCACTGTCGCTGGCACCAGATGTTTATATCAGCCACTACCCGCTTAACGATATCAGCCATTCGGTACAGGGCTTTCGCGCTCTGCTGCATGCCGGAGAGCAAAATAATGTGCCTGGGCGATTTTTACCGGGCCTGCAGCAAGAAATTGCCGATTGGTGCCCACCAGACAAGAAAATCCATTTTCGCAGCTATAACCCCGCAGCCCTGCGCGACTTCTGGTTACGCTACCGCCAGAACACCACTTATAACCTGACGCGCCGCAACTGTTCTACTGCGGTTATCCTGGCTCTCGACAGCGCTTTGGAAGGCGTACTCGGTGGTAAAAACCTGTGGTGGCGCTTTCTGTCTCTGGTGCTTGACCCCAATTTGTGGATGCTGGCCATTCTGCGTAGCCGTGGCGAGAGCATGACCTGGACTCCAGGTCTGGTGCTGGATTACGCCCGTATGCTGCAACAGGTTACTGAACGGCAGGACCAGCGTTGGCTGAGCAAACTGACTGAACTCTGGCATATCCTGCGTTTTGGCAAATCCCGCAAAACCCGGGTGGTACAGGCGCGCGAACAAAGATGATAAAGTGAAGAAAACCTTTTCCTTTACCGATTCAGTTGGAGTTAATCATTAATGGCTTATTCGCAACGCATAGAGACCGCTATCTTTGATATGGACGGTTTGCTGATTGATTCAGAACCTCTGTGGCTACAAGCGGAGCTGGATATATTCAGCTCTTTGGGGTTGGATTTGTCAGACCGCCATAATCTGCCCGATACCCTTGGCCTTCGTATCGATCTGGTGGTGAAAATGTGGTTCCAGGCCATGCCGTGGCAAGGCGTTTCTCAAGAAGAAGTGGCCAGGCGTATTATCGAGCGGGCGATTGAGCTGGTCAGTGAACAACGCCCGCTGCTGCCTGGGGTGCAACAATCGCTGGAGCTGTGTCGCAGCCTGGATTTGAATATCGGCCTGGCCTCCGCCTCCCCGCTGCATATGCAACAGCAGGTGTTGAAAATGTTCGATCTGGAAAGCTATTTTGATCAACTGGTTTCCGCCGAATATTTGCCTTACAGCAAACCCCACCCGGAAGTCTATCTGATTGCTGCTGAACGCCTTGGCAGTGAGCCGCAGCACTGTATCACGCTGGAAGACTCCTTCAACGGTATGATTGCCACCAAAGCGGCCCGTATGTGTTCAATTGTTATTCCTGCCCAGGAATACAGCCAGGATCCGCGCTGGTCTCTGGCTGACTATAAACTGCAAAGTCTGGAGCAATTGACTGCCGAACATTTTGCATGAACCTGATGGCACCGGCCCCACCGGTGCCATTTTTCCCGCAAAAAAATAAATGAAACATCATTTCATTTTTATTGAATTCAAAGTCCATCCGCACTATGCTTATCCGATAAAGAAAACGCCGGGCCTTTGGTGACACTGTCACTGCCACGCGGTCCAGCCGAAAGCCCGGTGCTTTCTTCCCTGACAGCGAAATGCACAGCGCTATGCTGAAAATTTTCTGCAAAAATCTGCACGGCGTAGCTGCGCAATACGGTAAGAGAACAAGGTTATGATTTTGAGTTCCTTTGACTTAACGGGCAAAGTGGCTTTGATCACCGGTTGTAATACCGGTTTAGGTCAAGGCATTGCGGTTGGACTGGCTGAGGCCGGTTGCGATATTGTCGGCGTTAACCGCAGCGATCCTCATGAGACGATGGCCAAAGTCACGCAGACCGGGCGCCGCTTTCTGAATCTGAACGCCGATCTAGGCAAAATTGACGCTATCCCGGCGCTGGTGCAAACCGCCGTCGATACATTTGGCAAGATTGATATTCTGGTCAACAACGCTGGAATTATCCGCCGTGAAGACGCTCTGAATTTCAGCGAAAAAGACTGGGACGATGTGATGGATGTTAACATCAAGACCCTGTTTTTTATGGCGCAAGCGGTTGCCAAGCAGCTCATTTGCCAGGGCAGTGGCGGCAAAATCATCAACATAGCCTCGATGCTTTCTTTTCAAGGCGGTATACGCGTCCCTTCTTACACCGCATCCAAAAGTGCGGTGATGGGGATAACCCGCCTGCTGGCGAACGAATGGGCGCAACATCATATTAACGTCAACGCCATTGCTCCCGGCTATATGGTAACCAACAATACCCAGCAACTGCGCACAGATGAAGAGCGGAATCAGCAAATCCTTGAGCGTATCCCTGCCGCTCGCTGGGGGACGCCGGAAGATATGATGGGGCCCATTGTCTTTTTGGCATCACCCGCCTCCAACTACGTGAATGGTTATACCCTGGCTGTTGACGGTGGCTGGCTGGCCCGTTAAAACCTTCTTTAGATTTTTTGCCTCTCCCCGGCTCTGTTTACAGAGCCTTTTTATTGCCGAGCGTATTGTGTTCAACCGGTTGTAAAACGGTATAAAACTCACAATCAGTTACAGGGTAACAGTTCCTTAACTGTAAAAATTCCCATATACTGGATAAATTAACAGTTTAATGGCCGGAATACAGCAGCATGACCGCGGAAGGACATCTCATTTTCTCTGTTGCCTGTGCGATCTTCGCCAAGAAAGCAGAGGTGACGCCCGTGCTCGCCAACGGCGACTGGTGGCATATTATTCCTGCTGCGCTGCTGACTTCATTATTACCCGATATCGATCACCCCAAGTCGGTATTGGGCCAGCGCCTGCGCTGGATCGCTGTCCCGATCTCGCGTGCTTTTGGCCACCGTGGTTTTACCCACAGCCTGCTGGCCATCGCTGGGGGGATGATGCTTTTTCAACTGGAAGTACCGCGCGGTTGGCTCGTTCCCGCCGATGTGTTGCACGCCATGATCATCGGCTACTTCAGCCATCTGCTTGCCGATATGCTAACCCCCGCCGGCGTCCCGCTACTCTGGCCCTGCCGCTGGCGTTTCTGCCTGCCGTTACTCAACTCACAAAAAGGCAACCAGTTAGAGCGTGTTTTGTGTTTAGGCCTGGTCGCTTTTGCCATTTATTGGCAAGGAGGTTGCACCATTCCCGTGCAGTCATATTTTGAACAAATAAAAAATATCCGACTCTGATCACAAAGTATTGCTGATTTATTCGCCCTTCCGATGAATACTTAACCGATTTTGATGTAAAAGTTATATTAAATTCCATTTGGATATAAATGAGCTTCTCAGCAAACTGTTACGATATTCACATTGCTACTCATCGGTGCGTAGCACGTAGACAATAAGAAAAGAAGATTGGAGAAATTGGGATGAATCTACCGCTCGTATTAAACGTGCTGGTTTTTATTGCCCTGCTTTTGCTATTGGCGCAAACCCGCCATAAGCAATGGAGCCTGGCTAAAAAAGTATTGGTTGGTCTGGTCATCGGCGTCGTGTTCGGTTTGGCACTGCAGCTGATTTATGGTTCGGACAACCCGGTACTCAAAGAGTCCATCGGTTGGTTTAACATCGTCGGTAACGGCTATGTGCAACTGCTGCAAATGATCGTGATGCCATTGGTTTTCGCTTCGATCCTCAGCGCGGTAGCCAAATTGCACAATGCCTCTTCTCTGGGCAAGATCAGCTTCCTGACCATCGGTACTTTGCTGTTCACCACGCTGATTGCCGCTCTGGTGGGCGTGCTGGTAACCAACCTGTTTGGCCTTACTGCCGAGGGTCTGGTGCAAGGAACGCAAGAAACTGCGCGCCTGTCGGCGATTGAAAGCAACTACGCAGGTAAAGTGGCCGATCTGAGCGTGCCTCAGTTGATCCTGTCATTTGTACCGAAAAACCCGTTTGCCGATCTGACTGGCGCTAACCCTACATCTATTATCAGCGTGGTGATTTTCGCCGCCTTCCTGGGTGTGGCTGCATTGCAGTTGCTGAAGGATGACCAACCGAAAGGCCAGCGCGTTCTGGTTGCCATTGACACCCTGCAAGCCTGGGTGATGAAGTTGGTACGGCTGGTGATGAAGCTGACCCCGTACGGTGTACTGGCGTTGATGACCAAAGTGGTTGCTGGTTCCAACATCCACGACATCGTCAAGTTAGGCAGCTTTGTTGTAGCCTCTTATCTTGGCCTGGCCATCATGTTCGTGGTACATGCTGTGCTGTTGAGCTTTACCGGGGTAAACCCACTCAAGTTCTTCCGTAAAGTGTGGCCGGTGCTGACCTTTGCCTTCACCAGTCGTTCCAGCGCAGCCAGCATCCCGCTGAACGTCGAAGCGCAAACTCGCCGCCTGGGCATTCCAGAATCTATCGCCAGCTTCTCGGCTTCGTTTGGTGCCACCATTGGTCAGAACGGTTGTGCCGGTCTTTATCCGGCCATGTTGGCGGTGATGGTTGCCCCTACGGTGGGTATCAACCCGCTGGATCCGTTATGGATCGCCACGTTGGTCGGTATTGTGACCGTCAGCTCTGCCGGCGTTGCCGGTGTGGGTGGTGGTGCGACCTTTGCCGCGCTGATTGTTCTGCCCGCCATGGGCCTGCCAGTAACCCTGGTTGCCCTGCTGATTTCGGTTGAACCGCTGATCGATATGGGCCGTACTGCGTTGAACGTCAGCGGTTCGATGACGGCAGGCACTGTCACCAGCCAGTTGATGAAACAGACTGACAAAACCATTCTGGATAGTGACGAAGAAACGGAATTGGCTCACCGCTAGCGGGTACATCAACAATAAAAAAACCGGTGCCTGTTCTGCACCGGTTTTTTTATCTCTGCCAAACAGTTAAAACGGGTAGTCGTGATAACCCATCTGTGCGGAAATCAGCCGGGCGGCGGTATGCAACTGAGCGACATAGCCATCTTTGGCTTCTTCAGAGAATCGAATTGTCGGGAAGGAAATACTCAAACCGGCAATCACCACGCCAAAGCGGTCAAACACCGGCACCGCGATGCAACGCAACCCTTCTTCCTGTTCTTCGATATCTTCACCAAAGCCCTGCTCACGCACTTGATCCAGAACCGGCAATAAGGCTGCGGTGCTGGCAATGGTATGGGGTGTGCTGCGGGTAAATTCGATGTGGGAGAGGATCTCTTCCACTTCAGCCCGATCGCGCCATGCCAACAACACTTTGCCAATAG
This sequence comes from Serratia sp. L9, assembly GCF_050632285.1. NCBI lineage: Bacteria > Pseudomonadati > Pseudomonadota > Gammaproteobacteria > Enterobacterales > Yersiniaceae > Serratia > Serratia sp. L9. Next base: position 4,288,496 of record NZ_CP192591.1, read on the forward strand.
CGGTGCTGTGCAACGGGTTGCGGCGGCCAATACGGGAGTACATACGCAGATTATACATTGAGTCAATCTTGTGAATGTAGACAATCCCGTCTTCATCCAGCGCCCCCAGGTGAATGGTCTCACGGGTCTGGTTGGACAACTCACGCATCTGAATGTCGGCACTGCGGATCAGATCCACGTTTTGCAGGGATTTTGCCCCCAGCTCAAACAGTTTGAGGGTAAGCGAATATTTCTCAGATTCTCCTTCCTGCGAGACATACCCTAACGACTTCATGGTTTGCAAGAAACGGTAAACGGTACTTTTGGACATCATTACCCGTTGAGATAGCTCGGTAATGCCGATCTCGCGTTCATCACCCAGTGCCTGAAGGATACCAAACACTTTCAGCACTGACGAAACCGAGTCCGGTTGTTTGTCTAGATCTACATTAGCCATGGTCAATACCTTACTCACCGTTTTTGTTTTAGGAAATTTGAACAAGAGTTTCAGTATAATGGGAACATTTAACCCTGCGCAATGGAAGTTGCCCGATAACCACCATTTATGAAGCGATTAGCGGGGTACCTCTCACTACTTTTACTATTTAGGCTGAAACTGCGAGTGCAATAAACCGCTAATACGATTAGCATGGTAATACTTCCCCAGTTTATTAAACACCCTGATTATGACGCGTCCTTGTTCTGACGGTTTGCCTGTCCCGCAACGATATGGGGCGATCCTCGCTATTGCGCTCGGTATCACCGTATCCGTGCTCGATGGCACTATCGCCAACGTCGCCCTGCCAACCATTGCCCGCGATCTGCAAGCCAGCCCGGCCAGCTCTATCTGGGTGGTCAACGCCTACCAATTGGCAGTCACTATTTCATTACTTTCGCTGGCTTCATTGGGCGATCTGATTGGTTATCGGCGTATTTATCTGGTTGGCCTGCTGGTATTCAGCATCACTTCTCTGTTCTGCGCCCTGTCCGATTCACTGGTTACGCTGACGATTGCCCGTGTGCTGCAGGGGTTTGGTGCCGCAGCCATTATGAGTGTCAATACCGCTCTGATTCGCATTATCTATCCACAGCGTTTTCTCGGGCGCGGCATCGGCATCAACTCATTGATTGTCGCGTTCTCGACGGCAGCCGGACCCACGATAGCCGCTGCGATCCTGTCAGTGGCTTCCTGGCAGTGGTTATTTGCTATCAATTTACCGATAGGCATTGTCGCGCTACTGCTGGGTTTGAAGTTTCTGCCTGCCAACAACCAAAAGAGCCGCAACCAGCGCTTTGATCTCACCAGTGCAGTAATGAACGCCCTGACCTTTGGCCTGCTGATCACCGCCATCAGTGGCTTTGCTCAAGGGCAGAGCCTGCAATTGATTGCCGTGGAGATCGCCGCTCTGCTGGTCATTGGTTACTTCTTTGTCCGCCGCCAACTGCGTCAGGAATCGCCTTTGTTGCCGGTGGATCTGTTGCGTATCCCGATTTTTGCCCTGTCGATGGGGACCTCAATCTGCTCTTTTGCCGCGCAAATGCTGGCGATGGTGTCATTACCCTTCTTCCTGCAAGCGTCACTGGGCCGTGATGAGGTAGCAACAGGTCTGCTGTTAACCCCCTGGCCGCTGGCAATTATCGTGGTAGCACCGATTGCAGGCCGCCTGGTGGAGCATATTCACGCAGGGTTACTGGGTGGGATTGGCCTTGCCACCTTTGCACTCGGTTTATTCCTGCTGGCCATGTTACCGCACAATCCGACGGATCTGGACATCATCTGGCGTATGGTTATTTGTGGTGCAGGTTTTGGGTTATTCCAATCCCCTAATAACCACACCATTATTTCTGCCGCACCGCCCCATCGTAGCGGCGGAGCCAGCGGCATGCTCGGCACTGCCCGCTTGCTGGGGCAAACGACTGGCGCAGCCTTGGTGGCATTGATGTTTAACCTGTTCCCCACCAGCGGCACTCATGCTTCGCTGGTGCTGGCTGGCACCTTCGCCAGCGTGGCCGCCGTGGTGAGTTGCCTGCGTATCACCCAGCCCCGCTCTGCCCCCGTTGAGCGCAGCAGTTAGCCTGAATAACGGGCATAAAAAAACCCCGGACCAGCCGGGGTTTTCGTGTTCAATAGAGCGTTACTTCAGGTATTGGCCGGAACGCAGCGCTTCGATACGCTTGTCCAACGGCGGGTGTGACATAAACAGCTCACTGAACGACTTGGATTTGCCGTTGATGCAAAAAGCCATCATGCTGCCTGCTTCCTGCGGCTCATAGCTGGTTTTCAGCCGTTGCAATGCCGCAATCATCTTCTCGCGACCAACCAGTTTGGCTGAACCCGCATCGGCGTGAAACTCACGGTGGCGTGAAAACCACATGGTGATAATGCTCGCCAGAATACCAAACACCAACTCCAGCACCATCGACACCCCGAAGTAAATCATTGGGTTGCCATTACCTTCGCCTTCACCATCACGGTTGCCGAGGAAGCCAGCAGCCACCTGCGCAATCAGGCGTGAAATAAAGATCACGAAAGTGTTCACCACCCCCTGGATCAGGGTCATGGTAACCATGTCGCCGTTGGCAACGTGGCTGATTTCATGAGCGATAACCGCCTCGGCCTCGTCGCGGCTCATGCTTTGCAGCAGCCCGGTGCTAACGGCAACCAGCGATGCATCGCGGCGCGCACCGGTAGCAAAGGCGTTAATGTCTGGCGCATGGTAGATAGCCACTTGCGGCATGGCAATACCGGCCTGCTGTGACTGGCGGCGTACCGTGTCCAGTAACCAGCGTTCAGTTTCATTACGCGGCTGTTCAATCACTTCTCCGCCCACGGAGCGAAGCGCCATCCACTTGGACATCAGCAGTGAAATAAAGGCACCGCCAAAACCAAACAGACCGGCCATGATCATCAGGCCTTGCACGCTACTGGATTGGATCCCTGTCAGGCTAAGTACCAGCCCGAAAACCAACATCACCGCAAGGTTGGTGAGCAGGAACAAAGCTATACGCATCATAGAATGTTTACTTCCTCATAAATGTTAACAAAACGCTGCCTCAGATACCTAGATCGTATGGGCATTCGTCACAGTTTCAATAGCTGGCCGCCATTAACCTACTAAAAATACGAAACTTTACAAAATTGACGCGGCACAACCGTTTTACAAATTGTAAACGATTGTTGCGTTAAGGGGCGAGAGTTTCTCGAAAATTTTACTGCGGATTCTGATTAAAAAAAGCGCACCCGAAGGTGCGCTCATTAACTGATAAGCCAGGATAAGTTACTTGGCCGCCGCCTGTTGTGAGGGCTGCTGCTTTTCAATCTTGGCAAGATCCAGGGCAATCTTTACCGTCTCATCAAGATACGGATCTGGTTCTTTGTAATCTTTCGGCAAGTCTTCAAGGGCTTTTAACGGCTTCTTCCCTTCCAACTGCAGGCGGTTGTTAATACGCTGCAAACGCGTTGCATCATCGTCATGGTTCTCTTTCTCACGCGTGGCCAGATTGAGAGAAACGGTGTTGCGTTTGTCTTTCAGCGCCTTGTAACGGGCAATGTCCTGCGCGATGTACTGGAACTCCGGATCCTTGGCGATACGCTGCCCATGATTTTTCAGCAATTCCGGCTCAAACGGCTTCAAATCACCGGTCTTGGTATAGGTAGCGGCATTGACGCTATCCCAAGGCATGGCATTATCTTCAAAGCTCTCGCCGGTTTCTGCCGGATCGATACCGGTAGGCATCAGGATATCTGGCGTCACACCTTTACGTTGGGTGCTGCCGCCGTCAACACGGTAGAACTTCTGAATGGTGTATTGCACTGAACCCAGCGCCGGCCATTCAGGACGCAACATCTGATCATAAATACGGTTCAATGAGCGGTACTGCTGCACGGTGCCTTTACCGAAGGTTGGTTCACCGACGATCAGCGCACGGCCATAATCCTGCATTGCTGCTGCAAAGATCTCGGAGGCAGAGGCACTGAAACGGTCAACCAGTACCACCAGCGGGCCTTTGTAGTAGACGACGCCATCGGTATCCGCATCTTCACGGATTTTGCCGTTGTTATCACGAACCTGAACAACCGGACCGCTCGGGATAAACAAACCAGACAGGGATACCGCTTCGGTCAGTGCCCCACCACCGTTGGAACGCAGGTCAATGATCAGGCTGTTAACGTTCTGCTTGGCCATCTTCTGCAGTTGGACCTTCACATCGTCGGTCAGACCGACATAGAAGCCAGGAATGTCCATCACCGCGACCTTCTGGTTGCCGACGGTCTTGATGGTCATTTTCACTGCACGATTTTCCAGGCGGATGCGCTCACGCGTCAGCGTGACCACTTTGGTTTTGGTGCCTTTGCCCGCCGGCAGAATATCCAGGCGAACCTTGCTGCCTTTTGGCCCTTTGATTAGCGAAACCACATCATCCAGACGCCAGCCAATCACATCCACCATCGGTTTGCCTGCCTGGCCGACACCCACAATACGGTCACCTACGGCGATCGCTTTGCTCTTGGTTGCCGGGCCACCAGGTACCATGGAGTTGATCACGGTGTAATCATCATCCATCTGCAAAACCGCCCCAATGCCTTCCAGAGACAGGCTCATCTCGGTATTGAACTGTTCGGTATTACGTGGTGACAGGTAGTTGGTATGCGGATCGATCTCATGCGCGAACGCCGTCATGATCAAAGTGAAAACATCTTCGCTGTTGCTTTGCGTCAGACGTTTAATGGCAGACTGATAACGCTTGGTCAGCGTTTCACGGATCTCCTGATCCGTCTTGCCAGCCAGTTTCAGATTCAGTTGGTCATATTTGACCTTGGCATCCCACAGGCGATCCAGCTCGGCGGTGTCTTTTGCCCATGGCGCTTTGCTGCGGTCGAGATCAATGGTGTCATTGCCGGTAAAGTTCATCGGCTTAGCCAGCAGCGACAACGCATACTGGTAGCGCTCAAACCGGCGTTTCTGCGCCAGGTTGAATAGCGCATAAGGAGTGGTCAGTTTGCCGGATTTCAGCTCTTCGCCTATCGAATTGCGTTTGTCGGCAAATTGCGCAACGTCGGAAGCCAGCAACACGTTATGGCTATAATCCAACATATTCAGGTAGCGATCGAAGATCTTGCCTGAGAAATCTGTATCCAGGGCAAACTGGCGATAATGAGAGCGAGTGAAGCGCGATGTTACGCGCTCACTCACCGTAGCATGTTGCGTTTCCTGCTCGAGCTGAGGCAGTTGATCGATGCGGATGTTGGCTGTATCCGCTCCGTAACTGACACCCGCCCACAGCAGAGCCGCAACTGCTGTTAATCTGACAAATTTGTTCATGCCTTGGTTGGCCTCCGTATCAGAACTGCAAGTGTTCTGCGCGCACAATCATCGCCAGACCGGAAGAGAGCTGCACACGTACGCCATCTTTAGCGATTTCAAGTACGGTTGCATCCATCGCGCTCTGACCTGCTCTGACTTTGATTTCCTGGCCAATTTGCAGTTTAGAGATATCCGTGACTGGCACACGACGCGGCTGGTTTTCCTCTTTTACTGCACGAGGTTCACGAGCTTGCTGTGGGCGAGTTTGTGGACGCGGCTTGCGGTTCTCTGATGCGGCACCCCCTTCACGACGTACGGCTGGCTTTTTACCGGCAGGACGCGGACGACGGGGCTCAGCAGTGGCAGACTCACCAGCGGCTTCACGTTTTTTGGCGTTTTGCTCAGCACGCTGTGCCTGAACACGCGCTTTAGCTTCTTCAAGCTGCTGGCGGGCATGATCGACATGCTGCTGTTCCAGTTCGCCACACGGGTTGCCATCCAGGTCAACACGCTGTGCACCGACTTTAACACCATACAGGTAACGCCAGCTTGAAGTGTACAGGCGCAGGGCTGAACGCAATTGCGTTTTGCTGAGGCTCTCTTCCCCTTGCACACGATCTACCAGATCTTGAAAAATACCGATTTTCAGCGGACGTGCTTCGCCTTCGGCGCTAAAGCAGAGCGGAAAACGCTCGGCAAGAAAAGCAATGACTTCTTTACTAGAGTTCAACTTGGGTTGATTTTCCATGAAATTTCCTGATTACAACGGGTTGCCAACAAGCCGCAGGCATGAACAGGCGTCATTATAATGACGCCATCGCTAAATGCCACGTTATCCGTAGATCAACTTGCTGCTACAGTGACATATTTCGCACAATTGCACTGTTCCAACTGTGCGCAAAGCCCTGCTACCACTGCTTTCAGGCCGATTTCGTCCTGCTCATCGAAGCGTTGATAAACAGTGCTGTCGATATCCAGAACACCGATGACCTGACCACCGACAGTTAACGGCAACACAATTTCCGCATTGCTGGCGGCATCACAGGCAATATGCCCTGGGAACGCATGAACATCGCCAACACGCGCCACACGGTTTTCTGCCACTGCCGTACCACAAACCCCTTTACCCACCGGAATACGCACACAGGCGATCTTGCCCTGGAACGGGCCCAGCACCAGTTGATTGCCATCCATCAGGTAGAAACCCACCCAGTTTACGTCATCAAGACGTTCATTGAGCAATGCGCTGGCATTGGACAATGCGGCGATGAGATGAGTTTCTCCTGCCAACAATGCACCTAGATCACGTTTTAATTCTGCGTAGAATTCTTCTTTTGTCATGTATTAACCGTTCATGCTCTTAGATAGCCTAACTTAACCCGTATAAAATAAGCATTAAATGCGTATACCCACAAGGTTAATCATCTGTTACTTCACAAAACACTGTCTAACAGGGTATGTTTGCCGCGCAAAAAACATTTGTAACCTGCTTTGTCAGCCGTGTTTACGCGATAATTGACGGGGTAAGGATTATTTTCCAGCTACGCTAAGTAAACCTGTAGGTCTCAGAACCGCCTTTCATGATGAAGATACAAACCATTATCGGTCCACTGTCCAAGGCTCGCCACCAACGCTGTTGCGAATGCGATTTGCTGTTCATGCTTCCGCCCTTGACCAGGAATCAGGCAGCCTATTGTCCGCGCTGCGATGCCAGGGTAGTCCATGGCCGCGACTGGTCGATGACTCGCCTGACGGCCATGGCCGTGACCATGTTATTGCTGATGCCCTTCGCCTTCTCTGAACCGCTGATCAGCATCCGCCTGCTGGGGACCCGTATTGATGCCAGCCTGCTGGAAGGCATCTGGCAGATGAGCCGCCAGGGGGATCCACTCACCGCCAGCATGGTCGCGTTCTGTACTATCGGCGCCCCGCTGACGCTGGCATTGTCATTGCTGTATTTGTGGTTTGGCCACGCATTCGGCATGAATCTGCGCCCGGTCCTGCTGATGCTGGAACGCCTCAAAGAATGGGTGATGCTGGATATTTATCTGATTGGCATGATGGTTGCTGCTATCAAGGTCAAGGAATATGCCGACATCCATACGGGTAGCGCGCTGATCGCCTATCTTGCACTCACCCTGCTCAGCATTTTGACACTGATCCACCTTAATCTGGAACAACTGTGGGAACGCTACTATCCGCAGGAACAACCGGAAGGCAACTCAGAAGCCCTGCATGTTTGCCTGTCATGTCATTTCACCGGTTATCCCGACGAACGGGGGCGTTGCCCCCGCTGCCATATTGCAATGTATCAGCGGCGTCCCTACAGCCTGCAGAAAACCTGGGCGGCACTGATTGCCGCTGTTGTATTGCTGATCCCCGCCAACCTGCTGCCCATTTCGATTGTCTATGCCAATGGCGCTCGCATGGAGGACACTATTTTCTCCGGTGTGGTTTCGCTGGCCACCTCGGGTAACGTCCCCATTGCCGCTATCGTATTTATTGCCAGCGTCCTGGTGCCCTTTACCAAGATTATTGTGTTGCTGGTATTGCTATGCAGTATTCATTTCAAAACCTCGCACAGCCTGAAAACACGTATACGCCTGCTGCGGCTGATCACCTGGATAGGTCGCTGGTCTATGCTCGATCTGTTCGTTATTGCGTTGATGATGTCACTGGTCAACCGCGATCAATTGTTATCTTTTACCATGGGGCCGGCCGCTTTTTATTTTGGATCTGCGGTCATTTTAACTATCCTTGCCGTAGAGTGGCTGGACAGCCGATTGATTTGGGATGCACATGCAACAGGAAACGCCGAGTACGCCGACTGAGGCGCGGGTCAAAAACAAGCGCCGGATCTCACCATTCTGGTTACTGCCGTTTATCGCCCTGCTGATTGCCGGTTGGCTGGTGTACAGCAATTTCCAGGAACGTGGCAATAGCGTCACCATTGATTTCCAGTCCGCAGCCGGTATCGTGGCTGGGCGCACGCCGGTTCGCTACCAGGGCGTAGAAGTAGGAACCGTGCAAAGCATCTCGTTAAGCAAAGATTTGCGCAGTATCGTGGTGGAAGCCAGTATAAAAAGCGATCTGGAAGACTCTTTACGTGAAGGCACCCAGTTCTGGCTGGTTACCCCCAAGGCTTCACTGGCCGGGGTTTCCGGCCTGGATGCGTTGGTCGGTGGTAACTACATCGGCATGATGCCAGGCCGTGGCAAACCGCAAACCCACTTCACCGCACTGGATACTCAGCCAAAATACCGCCTTAATACCGGTGAGCTGATGATCCATCTGTACGCCGATGACCTTGGTTCACTGAACACAGGCTCGGTGGTGTATTACCGCAAAATCCCGGTGGGTAAAGTGTATGACTACACCATTGCTGAGGGAAATAAAGGTGTCACTATCGATGTCTTGATCGACCGCCGCTTCGCCAATCTGGTGAAGGGCAACAGCCGTTTCTGGAATGTGTCCGGCTTTAAAGGTGATTTCAGCCTCTCCGGCGCCACTGTGCAAATGGAAAGCCTGGCGGCGCTGGTGAACGGCGCGATCGCTTTTGACTCTCCGCCCGACGGCAAGCAGGCCAAGGCCGACCAAAGTTTTGCCCTGTACCCGGACCTTGCCCACAGCCAGCGCGGCGTGAATATCACACTGGATCTGCCCAACGGCAATAATCTAAGCGAGGGCCGTACCCCGCTGATGTACCAAGGGTTACAGGTCGGTACCCTCACCCGCCTGACGCTACAGCAAGACAGCAAGGTCACCGGCGAACTGACCATCGACCCATCGGTAGTCGATCTGATGCGCAGTGGCACACGCATTGAAATGCGTAGCCCAAAAATAAGCTTTAGCGATACCAGGCTCAGCCAATTACTGACCGGTAATACGCTGGAACTGGTCCCCGGCGAAGGTGAGCCACAGAAACATTTCACCGTACTCGACAGCAATAAAACGCTGCTGCAACAGCCTGGAGTGGTGACGGTCTCGTTAACGGCGCCACAAAGTTACGGTATCGACGTTGGCCAGCCGTTAATCGTGCATGGTATCAAGGTGGGCCAGATCCTGACGCGCAACCTGACCGATGATGGCGTGATCTTTACCGCCGCCATTGAAGCGCAATACCGAAATGTGCTGCATAAAGACAGCAAGTTCGTGGTCAATAGCCGCATAGACGTCAAATTCGGTCTGGATGGCGTACAGATCCTGGGTGCCGGTGCACAGGAATGGCTCGATGGCGGTGTACGCATTATCCCTGGCAGCAACGGGGAGCCAGCCGCACAATACCCACTTTATAGCAATACCGAGAAAGCCGAAGAAGGCATCGTCGGCAACGCTCCAACCTCAACGCTGACGCTCACGGCGAAAAGCCTGCCGGACGTGCAGACCGGTTCGGTGGTGCTGTACCGAAAATTCCAGGTGGGTGAGATTGTCAACATCCGTCCAAAAGCCAACGAGTTTGACGTTGACGTTTATATCCGCCCTGAATACCGCAAGCTATTAACCAGTGAAAGCATTTTCTGGGCCGAAGGCGGTGCCAAGGTGCAACTGAATGGCAGCGGTCTGACGGTGCAGGCTTCGCCACTTAACCGTGCCCTGAAAGGGGCGATCAGCTTTGATAACCTGCAGGGCGTCACGCTGGATAAAGGTTCCAAGCGGGTGTTGTATGGCTCAGAGTCTTCGGCCCGCGCCGTGGGTAGCCAGATCACTTTGCGTACTTATGATGCCAGCAAACTGTCGCCGGGCATGCCGCTGCGTTATCTCGGTATCGATATCGGCCAGGTTGAATCACTGAAACTCGCGCCGGAACGCAACGAAGTGTTGGCCAAAGCCGTGCTGTATCCTGAGTATGTGGAGTCCTTCGCCCGTTTAGGAACCCGCTTCGCCATCGTCTCCCCAGAGATTTCCGCCGCCGGGGTCAATAACCTGGATACCATTTTGCAGCCCTATATCAACGTGGAACCGGGGCATGGCCGCACATTACGCATTTTTGAACTGCAGGAAGCCAGTATCACTGACTCCCGCTATCTGGATGGCTTAAGCGTGATCCTGGATGCTGCAGAGACTGGTTCACTGCAAATTGGCACTCCGGTGCTGTTCAGGGGGTTGAAGTGGGTACCGTGACAGGTTTCTATCTTGGAGCCATGTCGGATCGCGTTCATGTCTCACTGCGCATCAGCAAGCGATTCCAGCATCTGGTGCGTAATAACAGCGTCTTCTGGTTGGCATCAGGTTATAACCTGCAATTCGGCCTGACGGGTGGAGTGATCAAAAGTGGCACTTTCCAGCAGTTTATTCGCGGCGGTATAGCTTTTGCCACGCCGCCAAGCATCCCTTTGGCACCTAAGGCCACGCCGAATAAACACTTCCTGCTTAACGCTGAAGAGCCAAAAGACTGGCGTGAATGGGGTACAGCCATCCCCAGAGATTAAGTACAGGTTGATGCGGGGCTCAATTTACTGAGCCCCGCCGATATTCTCAGTGTGGCAATTTATGATAGACTAGCCCCTTCGGTTTTTTCCGCCCTGAGAGTTCCCTGTGGCTAAGTCTGCCCCTGCTTTTTTGCCTCCTGCTTTTCTTGACGCTACCCGCGCCATCATGCCAGATCATTTATCCCTCGATGAGTTCATCGCTATTTGCCAACAGCCTTTGCGGCGCAGTCTGCGTGTCAACACGCTGAAAATCAGCGTTGCGGACTTTCTGGCATTGGTCAAGGACTATGACTGGCGGTTAGAACCCATTCCCTGGTGCCCTGAAGGGTTCTGGATCGAGCGTGAAGATGAAGCGTTACGCCTGGGCAGTGCGGCCGAGCATTTAAGCGGGCTGTTCTACATTCAGGAAGCCAGCTCCATGCTGCCAGTGAGTGCCCTGTTTGCCGGCCGCGAAACCCCGCGCCTGGTTCTGGACGTGGCTGCCGCACCGGGCTCTAAAACCACCCAGATCGCCGCTTTGATGAATAATCAGGGCGGGATCGTGGCCAATGAATACTCGGCCAGCCGCGTGAAGGTGCTACATGCCAATATCAGCCGTTGTGGCGTGAAGAATGTGGCGCTGACCCATTTCGATGGGCGGGTGTTTGGTGCCGCGTTGCCGGAGAGCTTTGATGCGATCCTGCTGGATGCCCCCTGTTCTGGCGAAGGCGTAGTGCGCAAAGATCCGAATGCCATGAGCAACTGGTCACCACAAAGCGTTGCCAGCATCGCCGAAACCCAGCGAGAATTGATCGATAGCGCATTCCACGCCCTGGCCCCAGGCGGCGTGATGGTTTACTCCACCTGCACCCTGAACGCACAAGAGAATCAGCAAGTGGTAAACCATCTGCTGGCGACCTATGGTGACGCCGTCAGCATTGAACCCTTGGGTGAGCTGTTCCCTGCAGCGGATAAAGCCTTAACCGCCGAAGGGTTCCTGCACGTTTTCCCGCAAATTTATGACAGCGAAGGTTTTTTTGTGGCCCGCCTGCGTAAAAATTACAGTGTCACGCCTCTGGCCAAGCCGGGTTATAAAGTGGGCAAGTTCCCTTTCACTCCACTTTCCGCCAAGGATGCTGCCCAGGTGGCGCAAGCTGCCGCAACTTGCGGATTAGCCTGGAATGAAACCAGCAAACTTTGGGCAAGGGATAAAGAAGTCTGGCTTTTTCCAGCAGAATTAGAGCCCTTGATCGGCAAAGTGCGTTTCTCCCGCATTGGCCTGAAATTGGCGGAAAGCTTCCCAAAAGGGTTCCGCTGGCAGCATGAGGCGGTGATTGCCTTGGCGACCAGTGGCAACCCTCAGAGTTTCGAACTGGACGCGGCACTGGCGCAGGAATGGTTCCATGGCCGTGACTTATATCCGCAGCAACCGCCACAGGGTAACGAGTGCATAGTCACCTACCAGCACCAACCATTGGGGTTAGCCAAGCGGATAGGCTCCCGGATAAAAAACAGCTTGCCACGGGAACTGGTTCGCGATGGTACCCTGGATTTCCATCAGTAAAGTAAATGTGAACTCCGGGAGAATCACTCCCGGAAATGCGTTTGTGATTTCCCCCTCTTATACTTTCCCTTTACTACTCCTATTGTTATGGGTTTCACATCCCAAAATCACAATCCGCAAAGTTTTTCATTTCCTGCCAAGACATTTCTCAATTCTTCTTCTATTAATTAACTGTTAAAAGAAACTAATGCGTTCATCCACACCAAGCGATGGCGCTTTTGCGTAGTTGTTTTGTCAGAGGAAGGAATAATTATGAAAAAAGTTCTGATGGCATTGACCTCAGTGGCAACCTTGCTGTGCGTTAATGGCGCAGCACAAGCAGGCACTATTCAAGGCAATCTCGGTGTTTCCTTAACCATCGGCGCAGGCTGTGTGGTGGGTGGCGGTAACAGCAGTGGCAGCAACAACGATTTTGGCTCGATCAGTTTCGGCACCTATTCCTCGCTGGCCAACATCATCGATGCCAGCTCTACCGGCAGCGGCGGCACTGGCACTCTGACGCTCAATTGTACGGCTACCACGCCCTATACCGTTGCGCTGAATAACGGCCTGAATCCCACTGGCACTCAACGCCGTATGGCCAGCGTGGCTGGCGCCTATATCAACTACAACCTTTACCAGGATGCCAGCCATGCGACCGCATGGAACAGCACCACAGGTGTTCTGAGTGGTACCGGCACCGGCGCCGCCGTACCGTTAATCGTCTATGGCCGCGTGCCTGCCTCAGGTACAACACCGGATACCGGAGCTTATAACGATACTGTAACCATGACGGTAACCTGGTAATCGTGATCCGGGTTGTTTTCACGTTCAGTTTATTAACACTGAGCATGGTTACCCTGGCGGACAGCAAAAACGCCAGCATTGGTATCAGCGCCACGCTGGTGAATTCCTGTGAAGCCGGTACTAACGTTGGGGGCAATGTCAATTTTGGCACCCTGAACTTCGGCACCGCTTCTTTCCTCACCACCGAGATAACGGTGACCGGCCAACAAAATGCCGGTGCCATCCGGGTGAAGTGTAACAACGGGACCAGCTACAGCGTGTTACTTAACGGCGGCCAAAGTGGCAATACCGCATCGCGCTATATGCAAAGCAGTGCTGGTGGACGCGTGAATTACAACCTGTATACCAGCGCCGCCTATAGCGTGGTGTGGGACAACCTTACCGGGATATCGCAAACTGCCAACGGCCAGGATACCTGGCTGCCTGTCTATGGCCGTATCCCGGTGCAGGCGTCTCCTGCTATCGCCAGTTATTCCGACACCGTTCAGGTAACCATCAATTGGTGAATATTATGCGGCTCTCCTTTTGCGGGCTATTGCTCTGCAGCATGGCAGCCTTCGGTGACACCGGCATAAACGATTTGAGCAAGAGCCAGCCCTTCACCGTCAACGCATCGATCGTGAAAGGCTGCGTGTTAGGGAGCGGCGTCAGCGATGTGAGCACCTTCGGCACGCTCAGCTTCGGGCAGGTTTCTTCCCTGAGCAGCAATATCAGCGTGGTGTCCAGCGCCAATGCCGGTTCGGTGGTATTGCGTTGCAACCCTAATCTGAGCGTCACGTTGGGGTTGGGGATCGGCACCCATGTGACCGGCTCCATCAGTGCCGGGCGAAAACTGCAAAACAGCGTTACGACTGAAACGCTGCTTTACCAGCTCTACCAAGACAGCAATTACTCCAGCATTTGGGGCGATGGCAGTAACGGCGGAACAACCCAGGTGATCACCGCCTCTGGCAGCACACAAGAAATCAAAGTTTATGCCCGTCTGTTTTCGACCAGTATCCTGCCCACCAGCGGCACTTATAGCGATACAGTCTTGTTGACGGTGACTTATTAAGTTTTTTGAAAAGGATTGAGCCATGCGAATCCCCTACCGCTTGCCGTTGATGGCAGGTTTGTTATTGGCCATGCAACAGCAAGCAATGGCCGCCGCTTCCATATTGATTTGGCCTATCGACCCGGTTATCGAAGAATCGCAACCTGCCACTGCCCTGTGGCTGGAAAACCGTGACAGCAAAACGGTGTATATGCAGATCCGGGTCTTGGGATGGCAGCAAATTGCAGGTAAGGATGATTACAGCAATCAAAACCAGGTGGTAGCCAGCCCGCCGGTAGCCACCATCGCGCCGGGCAAACGCCAGCTCATTCGGTTGATCAAACAGGCCCCGGTTCCTGCTGGCCAGGAACACGCCTACCGCGTCCTGATCGATGAAGTTCCGATCAAAGATCAGCAGGGAAATGACACAGATAACGGAGCGCAACTGGGGCTGAAATTCCAGATGCGCTATTCGGTTCCTCTGTTCGTCAGCGGTGCGGGCGTCTGGACAAAACAAGACTACGAGCGCCCGCGTGATTACACCCAAGCCAACCAGCCGACACTGAGCTATCGCCTGCTGCAACAAAGTAGCGATCGCTGGCTGGAGGTCCGCAACCAGGGGAAGGTTCACGCGCGGATTTCCAAAGTCACGCTAGAAGGGAAACCCCTCAATGGCGGCTTGCTAGGCTATGTGTTGCCAGGTTCGCAGATGCGCTTTGCCTTGCCACCTTCAGGGGCTTTGCCGGTGGCCGACTGCTGGCAACGGTAAACGACAACAAACAGCCACTGACCATCCCGGTTTATTGACCCCTGGTTCAGCTGATGCCATTACCTGTACGCCAGGGGTTTATTATGAACCCCCTGGCTCTGGCGGTACTAAGCGTAGTTGTTGGCCTCTGGTCCCCAGCCAGCCAGGCCGATGACCTGCCGCCTCCGCCCAGCGCAATTGCCATGCCGGATACAACTTTGTACCTGGAGCCGGTGATCAATGGCCGTAAAACCGGCAAAGTGATCCCGGTAATCTACCGTGGGGGCCACTATTACCTCACGCCACAACAATTAGCTGAAGCCGGGTTACCGGTTAAAGATAAGCAAGCGAAAGCGATCGCCGTCGATCAATGGCAACAGGTTGACGTCAGTTACAGCGGGGAAAACCAGCAGTTATTGATCAATGTGCCAAATGACTGGTTGCCAGCACAGCACTTCAACCCCCAAAACCAGGAGCAGCGCATCAAGGCACAAAGCAGCCTCGGTTTCTTGTTCAACTATGATGTTTATGCCAGCCAAACCGGCAGCACCCATCAGCCAGGTAACCTTTCGGCCTGGAGTGAACAACGGTTGTTTGATGGGTTCGGAGTGATCGCCAATACCGGTATTTTCCGTGGCACGATTAACGGCGGTGATGGAGAGCAGGCCAGCCGTTATATCCGTTATGACAGTCAGTGGCGTTATAACGATGACGACCGCATGCTGAGCTATACCAGCGGCGATCTGACGACCGGCTCGCTGCCTTGGACCAGCGCAGTGCGTCTGGGTGGGCTCCAACTGGCGCGCAACTTTGCTACCCGCCCGGATCTGATCACCTATCCGCTACCCCAATTCTCGGGCCAGGCTTCAGTACCCACCAGCGTTGATCTGTTTATCAACAGCTATAAAAGCAGTTCGGTAAACGTTAACCCCGGGCCTTTTACGCTTAATACCGTGCCGTTTATCAACGGCGCCGGGCAAGCGACCGTTGTCACCACCGATGCACTGGGGCGCCAGGTCAGCACCGTCGTGCCCTTCTATGTTGCCAGCAACCTGCTCAAGGCTGGACTGAGTGATTTCAGTGTTTCGACCGGGGCCTTGCGGCGCAATTATGGCATCAGTTCGGCCGACTATGGCCAGTGGGTCGCCAGCGCCAGTGGCCGTCATGGTCTGGCAGATTGGATAACGCTGGAAGGGCGGGCCGAAGGTGCAGAACAACTGGCGGTTGGTGGTGCGGGTATCGGCATACGTCTGGGGCAATGGGGAGTACTGAACACCTCTTACAGCCTCAGCCAGGCCAGCGACGGCGCCTTTAACAGCGATAGCACTTACCACCCACCAGAGCCGCTGGATCCATTGACCGGTAGGCCGCTCACCGATTCGCAACCCGAACCAGTGTTTCAGTACTCCAGTCATCATGGCGATCAGACCAGCGTTGGCTACACCTACAGCAACCAGCGTTATAGCCTGAACGCCCAGCGGATTTTACGCAGCGCCGGTTATGGCGATCTTGCCGTCTATAAAAGTGACTTCCGTCTGAGCCGCCGTTCCGATCAGCTTACCGGCAGCATTGGCCTTGACCAATATGGCAGCATTGGGGCTGGTTACTTTGATGTGCGCGATGCGATTGGCCAGCGCACGCGGTTGGTGAACTTTTCTTACAGTCTGTCGCTTTGGCGTAACCTGAGTCTGTATGCGTCTGTAAACCGGGAAATCGGTAGCAATGGTTTCAGCAGCCAGTTGCAGCTCACCATTCCGTTAAATAATTGGGGGACAGCCAACGTCAGCAGCACACGCGACAATAACAACCGCTGGAGCGAGCGCGTAAACTACAGCCGTGCCGCGCCGACTGAAGGAGGGTTGGGCTGGAACTTGTCTTACGCCAATGGCCAGGAAAACAGCAGCGCCTATCATCAAGCAGACGTCACCTGGCGTACCCGCTTGTTAGAAACCCGCGGAGGATTCTACGGCAACAGCGGCGCCTATACTCGTTGGGGCGAAGTCAGCGGCTCGCTGGTGGCGATGAATGGCGGCATTTACGCCACCAACACCATCAGCGACGCCTTCGCACTGGTCTCCACACAGGGCTATGCCGGTATTCCGGTGCATTATGAAAATCAACTGATTGGCACCACCAACAGCCAAGGCTATCTGCTGGTGCCAACTGTCACCTCGTATTATCACGCCAAATTTCAGATTGACCCGCTTACCTTACCCGCCGATGTCGCCATCCCGCAGGTGGAGCAAACGGTGTCCATCCGCCAGCAGAGTGGCTATCTGGTCGATTTCCCGATTGAAAAAGTCGCGGCGGCGGACGTCAAACTGGTCGACAAACATGGCGCTCCTCTGGCTAACGGTAGCCAGGTCGCCGTAATGGGCAGCCATCAACAGAGCTACGTGGGTTGGGACGGCATGACCTATCTGGACCCGGTGCAGCAGCATAACCGCCTGAGCGTGATCCCCGCCGACGGCAGCCCGCCCTGCCAGGCAGAATTCAGCCTGGAGAAAACAGCAGGCATGCAGAGTATCGGGCCGTTCATTTGCCAATAGCTGACAGAGATAATTAATGAGGAAGAGAATGATGAGGGGATTACCCACGCTATTACTGTGCGCCATGTTGTTTTTTGCAACCAAGCGCTGGCCGCGTGTGCTGTAACAGCAGGCTCGGTGAATCTGGGCAGCAATACCTCAATCAGCGCGTATAGCTCACTGATACATGCCCAGGGTAGCGGTGGCCTGAACTGTACCGGCGTTGGGTTGAATGTGCTGACCTCCAACTCGGTCATAGTGAAAATCCTCACTACGACCAACAATATGTTTCTGCTCGATAACAGTGGCTCTGGGGATAAAATCCCTTACCTGATTTATCCTGATGCCAACTACCAATATCCCTATACCACCGGGCAGACCATCAATTACGGTTCCTTGAACCTGATTTCACTGATTTTCGTCTCTTCCAACGTCTCGATCCCGCTGTATATCCAGACAACCGTGGGTGCTAACGTGCGCGCTGGCACCTACACCGACACCATTAACCTGAGTTGGACCTATACCGTCTGCTATACAGGAGTGTTGGTTTGCCTGGGCTCCTGGAGCGACACCAATGTACTCAATTCGGTTTCCGTCACTGCAGCCATCACCAAAGATTGCCTGATAGGCACAACCAGCAATATCAACTTCGGCAGCATGGCTTTGGTGGGACAATTTAATCCGATCACCCAAAGTATCAACCTGACCTGCACCAAAACCGAAGGCTACAATACCTATTTCACCAACGGTAATAACCCGGTAACCGGCTGGCGGCAGATGAAAAGCGGCACGACCAACTTTCTGCAATACCAGATCTATCTGCCTGACACGACGACGGTGTGGGACAGCACCAACAAACAAAGCGGCTCAGGCACTGGCCTGGCGCAGGCGATATCCTATAAAGCGGCCATCAATCCGGCACAACCTGAGCAAGCGGTTGGCACTTATCAGGACAATGTCAGCTTTGTGGTGGAGTATTAAACCTCGCACCTGTGAGAAATTTTTGTGGCTTTCTTGGCCCCTTTGTCTATGCTCATACGGTCGACCTAAACTGGTCACACCTCATACCACCAGCATGAGCAAGGAGTTCCAATGGGCAAAACCGTGGTAAAAATAGGCAGTTTCGAGGTTGATGACGCACATTTGACGTCTGCATCACAACATGCCGAAGGGAAAAGCACGCTTACCATTCCCTGCAAATCAGACCCCGACCTGTGTATGCAACTGGATGGCTGGGACGAGCACACCAGCATCCCGGCGACCCTTGATGGCAAACAGTCACTGCTGTACAAACACCATTATGATCGGAAAAACGATGCATGGGTGATGCGGCTTGAATAAACCATGCAAACAAAAAAAGCGCGCTGTGCTCCCATTGGGCACAGCGCGCTTTTTTATTCGATGGCCTCTTCCAAAGCAAAACAGGATGCTTGCGGCAGGCGCAGTCACTCAGAACTTTTCGATAACCTTGAAGTGCATCAGCACCAGGGTCATATCCGGCGAAAACAGCTCGTACTCTTCAAAAAAGCGTTTATGTTCTTTGCGCCAGTAGGCCAGGGTTCGATCGCCTTCACCTTCCGCCAAGGCATGAGCTTCGCCAACCTGTTCATAGGTGCTCATCTCTACCGTGGTCAACTCTATCGCACAAACTGGCTCGTTCTTACCCTCTACGATCACAAAGACATCACCAGGCTGTGGGATCCCTTCACCGTCAAGGCTGGAGCATGTGGCAGTTTTTACCCCTGCCAATACCAGTTTGGCCAGTTCATCCGCCTGTTGTTCGGTATCACCAAACGCCCAGCGTTCTACATTTTCATACTTTTCAGGAACAGCCATTGCCTTACCTTTTTATTGAGTCACCAATGCACTCAGGATAGTACACTGTATTCCCTGCTGCCTGCACCCGCCAAGGCGGGGAGTTTATCGCTTTTTACGTGTTTTTTCGCTAATGCTCTGGGCGTAATACGCTGCAGCATGCATACTGTGCAACAAGACGTAGTTAACCGCAGCCTACCGGGCAGCCATATGAACAATGCAGAGAAAGATCCTGATGACACTTTCAGCGATTTACTGAAAATCATCATTTTTATGGTCATCGTAATTGCTGGCCTGGTTATTTGGTATCTCTGCAGCTAAAGAGAATCAAGGAGGTAAAATTGCCAACCAAGCGTATGCGTGCCAAGCATTGGAAGATGTTTGTGATCCTGGTTCTGATCTGTACCGCACTGTTATTACTGCGTTGGGCCGCGATGGTCTTCGGCTAATCCGCTGCTGTTTTTTTCACCTTCGCCTCTCGGCCAGATGAGGTTGTTGCCAGCGGCTCCAGCAATTCCCGCAAATAAGCGATGCGCGCTTCCCCTTGTGGTAGCCACCAACGGCACCAACGGTTTTTCACTTCTGCATGTTGGCTAAGCTGATAATAAGCAGCCAATTGTTCGACCAGTTTCATGGTTTTGCCCTCATGTGATTTCGACAAAACCAGTATCGACTATAAAAACAAGAAGAAACACTGACGGATTATTTTTTATCCTTCCGGTTTTATTACCCTACGACCAGCCAAGTGGCGAACCCGGTGTGCAACTGCTACATTGACCAAAAATAAGCCAGCCGAGGTTAGCTAATGAAGTTCTCGGAGCAGGAGATAAAACCGGTATGGGATGAGGTTGCCAGGTTGATTGGTGACAGCGTGATGCAACTGCGCCATCGCGGCGAGGTGCTATCGGTAGCCAGCCTGTCCAACCAACTGATGCAGCACTTGGCCCAGAGCCAAGATATTGAACAACGGATCCTGATTAGCGCCGCAATAAACATGCTGAAAGATGGGAAGTGAATCGCCAGCCGGATGGCTGGCGATCCGTGAAAGCCCAAGGTATGCAAGCCCGGCCTCTCTAGCGCTAGATTCTCATGCTTTGCGCCGCGTATTAATAGGATTTGTCGGGAATTAGCCGCTGACTCAGGTTAATCATCCCCCTGACCTGCCCGCTACGGTTTCCCATTATCAACAACACCCAACATCCTTCACTGCTATGCTTTAGAAGGCAGCTCTGCGCGATGATGCAGTGTGCCCCTGATTACCGTCTGGCAGGTATTTAGAACGGGAGTGGCGCAAGCCTGATCCGAACAACGGAACTGCGCCTTGCTTTTGCATGCAGCACCGTGCCAAGCGAGGCCCAACATAGGCCAATAAGGAAGTCGATATGTCTGCAACTATTACCCCACAAACCCTCGCCCGTTACGGTATTTATCGCACTAGCGAAATCGTCCACAATCCTGATTACGAGCAACTGTTTGCCGAAGAGATCCGCGCCGACTTACCGCAGTTGGAACGCGGCGTGCTTACTACGCTTGGGGCGGTCAATGTGGATACCGGTGAGTTCACAGGCCGTTCGCCAAAAGACAAATACATTGTACGTGACGCCACTACGCGCGATACCGTCTGGTGGGCCGACAGCGGCACCGGCAAAAATGATAACCAGCCGCTCACGCCAGAAGTCTGGCAGAGCCTGAAGACCCTGGTAGGTGAGCAGCTTTCCGATAAACGGCTGTTTGTGGTGGACGCATTTTGCGGAGCCAATGCCGATACCCGATTGAAAGTGCGCTTTATTACCGAAGTGGCCTGGCAGGCGCATTTCGTCAAAAACATGTTTATCCGCCCCTCGCAGGCCGAGCTTAACAATTTTGAACCTGACTTTGTGGTTATCAACGGCGCCAAATGCACCAATCCGGACTGGCAACAACAAGGGATGCATTCGGAAAACTTTGTGGCTTTCAACCTGACCGAGCGTATGCAACTGATTGGCGGTACCTGGTATGGCGGCGAAATGAAAAAAGGGTTGTTCTCGGTCATGAACTACCTGCTGCCCTTGAAAGGCATAGCTTCTATGCATTGCTCGGCCAACGTGGGGGATCAGGGGGATGTCGCGATCTTCTTCGGCCTTTCCGGCACCGGTAAAACCACGCTGTCTACCGACCCTAAACGCCAGTTGATCGGCGATGATGAGCACGGTTGGGATGATGATGGGATCTTCAATTTTGAAGGCGGTTGTTACGCCAAAACCATCAAGCTTTCTGCTCAGGCGGAACCGGAAATCTTCCAGGCGATACGCCGCGATGCGCTGCTGGAAAACGTTCAGGTGCTGGCCGATGGCAGCATTGATTTTGACGATTCGAGCAAGACGGAGAACACGCGGGTCTCTTACCCGATTTACCATATCGACAACATTGTCAAACCGGTGTCCAAAGCGGGTCACGCGAAGAAAATCATCTTTTTGACCGCGGATGCCTTTGGCGTATTACCACCGGTTTCGCGCCTGACCCCGGCGCAGACGCAATACCACTTCCTTTCTGGCTTCACCGCCAAACTGGCAGGCACCGAGCGCGGGATTACCACCCCAACCCCGACCTTCTCAGCCTGTTTTGGCGCCGCCTTTCTGGCGTTGCACCCGACGCAGTACGCCGAAGTATTGGTAAAACGTATGGAAGCGGCGGGCGCACAGGCTTATCTGGTGAATACCGGCTGGAATGGCAGCGGTAACCGGATCTCAATTAAAGACACGCGCGGCATTATCGATGCCATTCTCAGTGGGGATATCGAGCAGGCACAAACCTTTACCCTGCCGATCTTTGAACTGGCGGTGCCTGATGCATTGCCTGGTGTAGATCCCTCAATACTCGATCCACGCAAAACCTACGCCGACGAGTCGCTGTGGCTGGAGAAAGCACAGGATCTGGCTCAACGCTTTATTGATAATTTTAGTAAATATACCGTTACCCCTACGGGCAAAAAACTGGTTAATGCGGGGCCTAAACTGTAATTCCATCACTACTTTGCCCCAGCACAACTTGCAGGCTGGGGCATTGCCGTCGTGTGACAACGTCACTAATTAACCGATTAGCACCGTCACATTACGCCAGATCGGCTGGCAGGATATCGGCCCACAGAGCTACCGCGTCGTTCCCTTGAGCAATCAACCGCAGCGGCCCTTCTCCTGGCAACCACCAGCAACCTTGCCGAATGGCCAGTCGCTTACCGTCAGGCAACTGCCATTCCCCACCTAACACATACAGCACACCGGCATGCTGGAGCGACAGGCCAATGGTTTCAACAATCCGCTGCACCTGCGCCGTTTGCCGACCACGCCGCGTCATGATGTTGAAGTCCTGGCTGCTGCCACCCAGTAGCTTGGCGTCCAACGCCACATCGCCGGAGAAAGCAAAGGGTTCGCCGATTTTCTGTAGCCCGTGGTCAATCTGCCCTGCACTGTACAGATGCACGCCATCACCTTCCAGCAGAGTGATGGAGCGATCGATGCCATTAAAAGCCGAGAATGGGCCATCTTGTGCAATGGTGGCGATACTGGCACGCCAATCAAACTCGCCGCCTGGGGGTTGGCTGGTGATTTCACGCGTTTCCCCACCGCCATTACGCCACGGGCTGACCGGCAGCTCGGCAAAGTTAAAACAGGTAAGTTTCATCACATCTCCTGCATGAATGTTTTTAACACCTGCAGGAACTCGGCACTGCTTTGCTGCTGCAGCGCATGGCGCCCCTGCTCAATCACCTGGCGGCCGGCAACAAACACATCGCGGATTTGTTCTTTACCACCGGCAAACAGCCAGCGGTTGAGGATTGATGCGTCCGGTGCCGCAGCCAGATACGGGTCATCGCCATCCAGCACCAGCCAGTCCGCCCGATATCCCACAGCCAGTTTGCCAATCGCCGCACCACAGGCCTGCGCACCGCCTTGTAATGCTTGGTGATAGAGCACATCCCCTACTGCAGGTTGTTCTGGCGTCGTCAGACGGTTACGGCGCTGATCGCGCAGCCGCTGACCATACTCAAACCAGCGCAACTCCTCTAACACGCTCAATGAGACGTGGCTATCTGAGCCAATCCCCCAACGCCCCTGGTGATGCAGATAGCTATCGCCAGGGAAGATACCGTCGCCCAAGTTGGCCTCGGTGGTCGGGCACAACCCGGCTACCGCTTTGCTGCGCGCCAATTGCTCCAGTTCTTCGCGATCCAGATGGGTGGCATGCACCAGACACCAACGGCTATCCACTGGCAGATGCTCAAACAGCCAGGCCACCGGCCGTTGGCCGCTCCAGGCCAGGCAATCATTCACTTCTTTTTGCTGCTCGGCAATATGAATATGCACCGGCAGATTACCATCCGAAGCCGCCAGGATCTGCTGCATCTGGCCCAGATCGACCGCGCGCAAAGAATGGAAGCAAAGCCCTTGGCTCTGCAATGGTTGCCCTGCCAATTGGCGAGCAATCACCTGTTGCTGCTCCAGATAACTGTCGGCGTCTTGAATAAAACGTTTTTGCCCCGGTTGCGCGGGTTGAGCACCAAAACCCGCATAGCTGTAAAGCACCGGCAGCAACGTCATGCCAATGCCGACCTGTTGGGCAGCCAAACTGAGGCGGCCCGTCATTTCGCCGCGATCGGCATAGGATTTACCGTCCGGATTGTGATGCAGGTAATGGAACTCTGCGACCTGGGTATAGCCGCCCTTGAGCATTTCGATATACAGTTGACGGGCAATAACCCCAACCTGCTCCGGGGTTAGGCGTTGTACCAGGCGATACATCAGATCGCGCCAGGTCCAGAAGCTGTCCTGCGGATCGCCTGCCACTTCCGCCAACCCGGCCATCGCCCGTTGGAAAGCATGGGAATGCAGATTCGGCATACCGGGCACCACATCACCGTGCAGGCGCAGACAATCAGCGAGTTCAGCATTCGGGGTCACTTGGGTCAGTTGGCCGGACGCGTCAACATCGAGCCGCACGTTATGTGCCCAACCGGAGGGGAGCAGTGCGCGAGAGGCAAAATAAGCAGGCATAGCAGTATTCCAAAGTAGGTGTAACGGCTAAGAACGCGCAGCAAGCGCGCAGGTAAAAAAATGTGAACCAATTTCATTAATCTGGTGAATTGGCCCCTACTTGTATATACATATACGTACTCCAACATCAACAGTAAACTGATGTTATTATTTTTTTATTTGACGAGGTTAACGTCGTGGTAGATCAACAGACCCTGGTGCAGTTGGTTGCAGCAATGAGCGATACCCCCGCCCCAATCTATCAACGGGTCAAGCAGGCAATAATCAGCCAGATCCGTGCAGGCCACTGGCAGCCACATCAACGCGTCCCCTCAGAAAGCGAACTGGTGGCTGAGTTGGGCGTCAGCCGCATGACGATTAACCGCGCTTTGCGTGAGCTGACCAGCGAAGGATTTCTGATCCGTATGCAGGGCGTCGGCACCTTTGTTGCCGAAGCCAAGGCACATACTGCCTTATTGGAAGTCCATAATATAGCCGATGAAATTGCCGCCCGTGGGCATCGCCACAGCAGCAAAATCCTGCAGTTTAAAGCGCGACCAGCCAGCGATGAAGAGGCTACGGCATTGGGGATACAACCGGGCCAGCAATTGTTCTATTCCCAGATTGTGCATTACGAAAATGATGTGCCAGTGCAGGTGGAAGATCGCTGCGTTAACCCGCAGGCAGCCCCCGATTACATGACACAGGATTTCGACCGGGTCACACCTTATATTTACCTGACTCAGTCTGCCCCGCTGACGGCGGGCGAGCATATAGTTGAAGCCGTGGTGCCAACCCGGCATGAACGCGAATTACTGCAATTGGAAGACCATGAGCCTGGCCTGCTGATCCACCGCCGCACCTGGTCGGGTAAAACCGTGGTCACCTCCGCACGCTTGCTCTACCCAGGCAGCCGCTACCAACTGTTTGGCCGTTTTACCACCCAGGTCTGAATTCTGCCTCGGGTGCGGCACCCCGCACCCGTTTTTTCGCTTTTCATCACATCCCGGTAACAAATTCTTATCCTCTCTCTTGTAGCATGCTGGCGAATACGTTAGGTTATTTTTAATTGTATATACAACCATGTGGGAGCGGAAATACCATGAGGTCTGAGATCCACTGTGACAGCCTGTGGCAAGGCGCCGATATTGTCACCATGCGCCAAGGCAAGTATCACATCATCAGCGATGGTGCTATCGCCGTACGGGAAGGCAAAATTGTCTGGATAGGTGAGCTGGCGTCAATGCCTGCCATAACCGCGGCAAAAACCACGAAGTTTGACGGTGGGATAATGACTCCTGGGCTGGTTGATTGCCATACACATCTGGTATTTGGCGGCGATCGCAGCGGTGAGTTTGAGCAACGGCTTAATGGGGTGAGCTACGCCGAAATCGCCGCCCAGGGGGTGGCATTCTCTCTACCGTGAATGCCACGCGAGACACGCAAGAAGCGCAACTGCTGGAACAGGCTATGTTCCGTTTGAGTCCATTGCTGGCCGAAGGCGTGACCTGCGTGGAAATCAAATCAGGCTATGGGTTAACACCGCAAAGTGAGCTCAAAATGTTACGCGTAGCCCGCAAACTGGGTGAATTATTGCCCGTCGAGGTAAAAACCACCTGCCTGGCCGCCCACGCCCTGCCACCGGAATACGCCGGGCGCAGCGATGAATATATTGAATTGGTCTGCAATAGCATCATTCCAGAAGCGGCAGCAGCAGGCCTGGCCGATGCGGTGGATGCGTTCTGCGAACATCTGGCCTTCTCCCCTGCACAAGTCGAACGGGTTTTCGCTGCCGCAAAGAAAGCTGGCCTGCCGGTTAAACTGCACGCCGAACAGCTATCCGCTCTAGGCGGCAGCGCAATGGCGGCGCGGCATCATGCATTATCTGCCGACCATCTGGAGTACGCCACCGAAGCAGACGCCATCGCAATGGCAGCGGCCGGCACCGTAGCGGTTTTGTTGCCGGGGGCCTATTACCTGCTGCGCGAAACGCAGTGCCCACCGATCGAATTGTTCCGCAAACACGGCGTCGCTATGGCTGTCGCCAGCGATGCCAATCCCGGCACCTCCCCCGCCTTGTCACTGCGCCTGATGATCAATATGGCCTGTACCCTGTTCCGCTTGACGCCGGAAGAAGCGCTGGCGGGGGTTACGCTACACGCTGCCCTTGCCTTGGGCCTGCAGGAAAGTCATGGTTCACTGGAAACTGGCAAAGTGGCCGATTTTGTTCATTGGCCGCTGGCGCGCCCGGCGGAACTGGCATATTGGCTAGGCGGTCAACTGCCTTGCACGGTAATTTTCCGAGGAGAAGTCCGTAAATGATGATTCGCGATCCTTTTGAGTTTCAGGGCGGAAATCTGCCGCTGTTGATCAGTATCCCTCACGCAGGAACCCGGTTGACACCGGCAGTAGAAAAGGGCTTAACCGACGACGCACGACCCTTACCGGACACCGATTGGCATATTCCACGGCTATACGAATTTGCCCGCGCTATGGGTGCCAGCATTCTGGTTGGTAACTATTCCCGCTTTGTGATCGATCTTAACCGCCCGGCAGATGACAAACCGCTCTATACCACCGCCACCACCGGTTTATTCCCCGATGTGTTGTTCGATGGCCGCCCTAGTTTTCTCCCTGATGCCGCCCCTGATGACCAGGAACGCGCTGGATATCTGCAAAACATCTGGCAGCCCTATCACCAACAACTGCAAAATGAGCTCGCACGCCAGAAAGCAAAACATGGCTATGCGTTGCTGTTTGATGCCCACTCGATTGCCAGCGTGATCCCGCGCCTGTTCGAAGGCAAACTACCAGACCTTAATTTGGGCACCAACAGCGGCGAAAGCTGTGCCACTGCGTTGAGCGATCGGCTGGTCACCTGTTGTGAACAGCAGCAACAGTTCAGCCACGTGCTCAACGGGCGCTTTAAAGGAGGATATATTACCCGCGCTTACGGGCAACCTCAGGAAGGCGTACATGCAGTGCAACTGGAGCTGGCGCAGGTTAATTATATGTCCGAACAGTATCCGTTCGCCTTTGACGCCGTGCGTGCGGCGCCCTTGCAGCGCCTGCTGCAGCAAATGCTGGAAAGCATGTTGACCTGGGGAGAACTGCGGGCTTGACTGCAGGTTATCTTGCCGCTCCGGCCCCTCTGGGCTGGAGCATTTTCGTCCAATATTCCCCTTGTCCCTCTGCATTTTGAGCACTCCATCGCAATTCTGCCTGAAATAGTTTGAGCGGATCCGAACAACGCACAAAACAGCGGCCCGCATCCCTTGCCATGCGCCACAATCGGGCAAAAATCTGGCTATTTTAGCCCATCCGCTCGTGACAGAGGGCGATAGCAAATTAGACCTGCAACACAAAAGATCTAACCCGGGCCCCTCACTCTCTCCACCTGATGATTATTGCTGTGGGGAGTATGAGCACTCATCTGGCCAGAATGGCCTGTCTCGACAAGTAATTCAGGAGGTAACCATGACCGATACCCCGCTAAACTGGCGTGCTGCGCAGGTAAAAGCCACGCAACTGTTAGCTGGCTGGCAAACTCAAGGCGAACCAGGTGGGGCTATTACCCTCTTCGACCAAGTGAAAACTCAGGCAGTGGTCTGTGCCGGGTTGGCCGATCTGGCACGTCATGAACCCTTTACCGCTGATAGCGTAGTGCGCTATGCCTCGATGACAAAACATATCTTTGCCGCATTAGCTCTCAACGCCACCGACAACGCCCTGCATCTTGATGATCGCCTTGGCAAACTGTTACCCGCCTTAAAGGGTCAACTGGCACAAGTCACCGTTGGTCAGGCGCTGGATATGACCAGCGGCCTGCCCGACGTTGGTGAAACCTTGGGCCTGCTTGGTATTTCCGCCAGCACGATTAGCGATGCCCAGCCCGTGATGGCATTCATCCAGAGTTTGACTCGGCTCAACTACCTGCCCGGCAACGAAATCACCTATACCCATACCGGCTACCGTTTGGTAGAAGAGGCCCTCAAGGCCAAGGGATATCATTTTAACCATCTGGTACAGCAACATCTGGCCCGCCCGCTTGATGTGCAACTGCAAGCGCCTGAGAGCTGGTTTGATGTGGTGCCAGGACTGGTGCCAGGCTATTGGCATACTTCCCAGGGGTGGCAACAGACCTGTGCCGGATTGCATCTTTCTGCCTCTGGCAGCCTGACCGGCAGTGCCAACGCGATAACACGTTGGATGCAATGTTTATTGGCTGACACCCCACCTGGCGAAGGCGTACTGGCACAGCTCAGTTCCCCACGTCTGCTTAACCAGGGCCAGGTCAGCCGCTATGGGCTCGGGCTGGCACAAATCCCTCTTGGCCGCCACACTTTGCTTGGCCATGGCGGCTCTCACTATGGCTACAAGACCTATTTTTTGCTGTCGGCAGATCGGCGAGCCGGTGCTTTGCTGGTTTCCAACCGCGAAGATTGCGACAGTTTTGGTATTATTTTGCAGGTAATGGCAGCGCTGTTAGAAGAAACCCTGCCGCAACGCAGCACGGCTATCCCAGACGGAATTTATACCACCGTGGCAGAACCTTATTGGCTTGAAGTCAAAGAAGGCAACGTGGCTTATCTGGGAACCGACGAGCCACTCTACCAAAGCGAGGATAGCCGCTATGCTGTTTCGCTCTCTGCCCATCGGCCAATGCGTCTGCAATGGACCGGTGAAGCCATCGAAGGAGAAATTTGCCACGTTCAGCGCCGTTTCCTGCCCGTGGCGGCGGAAACAGGTTGCCTCAATCAGGTGCAGGGAGTCTGGTATCATCCTCAATACCGCACCGCTTTCGAAATCTGCGGCAACAAGATCCATATTGGTGTTGGCCCGGCAGCACAAACCGGCACCCTGAGTTCACTTGGCAATGGGCAGATGTTGGTGGAAAGCCAGGACGGCCCGTATTTCAAACGATTCTGCCTCTATTTCCGCGGTTACAACGTTGACCTGATAGCTAACTGCAGCCGGATACTCACCTTCAAACGTGAAATGAGCGCCAGGGTTTAACCCTGCAGCAATGTGCCCTGTTGGTTTCCCCCTGCGCAGGGCGCCTTCGTCCTTGGTGACATGTAGCGTAATATTCACCTGAGTTATGAAATTGAACATCCCGACCAGAAATCGATAACGCTCAAAACTACTCACAAAAACCGAAACAATGTTAGGGGTTTTCCTTGCCGCCAAACAAACCATCCCGTACTTTGAGAGTGCCTCAGAAAGACGTTAAAGCGCTCTTTATCGTTGCGGCGTAAATACCCTCTTGTGTCATTATAATACTCACCGGTTTCCGGTGGGATTTCTTTGGCAATTGGGGCTAATTATGCCTCGTGCCAGTGCTTTACGTTGATATTATGTTACAGATAATTTAAATTTAGCGATTACAAACCTTAACCTCCCGCGGTGGCCAGGCTGGCAACGGGTGGGCGTTCAGGAGTTTTTGCCATGCAAATGACCTTAATGGAATATATCACTCAACACTTCAACGGCGATCTTCATCGCTATGCGCAATTCGCAGGCGTCAGCCGAGAACAAATCCTTAAGTGGATCGAAAATGAGTGTTGCATTATTAAAGGTAAATTGGTTATGCCTGTAAAACATTTGCCGGTGGTAAATAGCCAGGAATAACCACAAAAAAACCCCGCCGATGCGGGGTTCTCTGTTTCTGATACCACGGAAAATCAGAAGTTATAACCGGCAACCAGGTAGTAACCCCAGCCAGTAGATTTGATTGGCCCCTGAGGTGTACCGATATCTACCCCATCCTGCCATTGACCACCGTTATGGAAGTAACGAGCGACAAAGGAGTAATGCCAGTGAACGTAGTTCAGCGCCAGAATGTGGCTGGAAGCGATAGAATTGCTGGTCCGCGCCTGACGGCCATTGACCGTGAAGTCGTCCCTGCCCAGATCTGAACCGAAATCAAAGTTGGTGAAACCGATATAGCTAAGGTTGCCACCCAACGCCTCAGTCAACGGAACAAAATATTTCACCTTAAAGCGGTAGCCATCCCAGCTGTTGGTGTTAGCTGCGCCGTAGTTCTGCCACTGGTATTTGGCATAAATGTTCATCGACATGCTCATCGGCAGGCCAGTCTCGATATCGGTGCCCAGGCCCATATACCAGGTACTCTGACGCGAGTCGTTGTTGCGCCCCATGTCATAAATATAGTTATTGGCAAAGTACCACTCTTTGAACGGCCCGAAACTCAAATCGGTGTCAGTCAGTTTGTCGATGGAGAAACGCGGTTCAATCTCCATAAACAGCGGTGAACCCTTATCCCAGATACCACGGTTTGGCGTGTTGCCCGTGCCGAAGAATTTTGGCACATCCACATAACCGTAGAAATCCAGCCAATCCTTCTTGGTATACGCCTCATACTCCAGATACACATCATTGTTCAGCTGTGGTCCGAAGCGAGTATGGTAACTCCCAACGACGTTGACACTCTGGTGCCACCAATCCGATACGAACTGGCTGTCTTTGCTTTCAGCCATTGATGCTGTGCTGTAAGACGTTGCGAGAAGCACACCTGCTGCGAGAGCTATTTTTTTCATTTTATTACCACATGCTGAATGGGCCATTTCCTGCCCGTTAAAAAGATGACGATGAGTCTGATGAAACCTGGGTGTAAAAGAACGGTTAATCATTTTCTTGTTCACCGCGCGCATTATAGAAACCACTGACTGTAAGAATCTGTGATCCAGTTATGCATTTTGCGATTAAGCAATCGATTGCGTTCTCATTTTTTAAAAAATATTGCAATGAGAAACATTTTTGATGTGATTTTAATCATGTAAGTTGCTTTTAAAGCCAGGGTTTTGACAAGGTCAGGTAACTGGAGAATCTCTTCTGAAAGAGAGAAAAGACAAAAAAACCGACAACTGACTGTCGGTTTTTTTGAATGAAAATAGGGAATAAACGTTATAAAAACGTCAGATCAGGAGAGCAATGCAAGCGTAGAATCTCACCCCCGGATTTTGCCGAACAGAGAGCGCAGCATCGATTTCTTTTTGCGGGTGATCGGATTGCCGTCATACACCACCTGCGACTGCTTGTTGAAATGACCAAACAAGGTCTGATTGCGGTAATTTTCCAGCAAATAGCCCGCTTCTAATGCTTCGTAATAATACTGTTCGAACAATTCACGCAGGTCCTGACGATAATGGTTATAAATTTTCCCGTCAAACCAGTGTTTTTTGTTCTCAGAAGCCAGGCGCGGAAGAGAAAAACGGTGGGTAAACTGGCTGCCCATATCAGAATAATGCAATGTTTTCAATGAGCTTAGCGGTAAGTCATCACCATCAAGATTGCTATACTCCGCCGCCAGCGGTTCTATATATTCCGGATGTGCTTCAAAAAAGCGCTGTATCTTTTTATGCCCATCAGGGTCGCGATGCAGTTCTTCAATTGGAGGCAGGAAGCGGGCCGCAGCGCTGCAATCCCAAAGCAACTCGCCTAAACGCAGATCTTTGTTACTGCCAGCGGCGAGCATCGCTTTGCCCTTTTCCATCGGGTGATGCCATATCTCAGCAATATCACAGAGGAACAGAACATCCGCATCAGTATAAAAAGCCCGGCCCTGGAAACCACAATAAGCCGGGATCCCCCATCGAAACGCTGAGAAAGGCGTCGCCCAGCGCTCCGTTGTCCAGCCTTTTCCTGCACCAGAATACCAGAAGCTGGCGGGATCACGTGACAAACGCATCCATACCAGTTCTACAGGAATAGTCGCATGTTTGCGCAGGCTGTATTCCAGCACCATCATCTGTTCAAGGTCACAATCGTTCGGATCACAGCCAATAAATACACGCGCGGTGTCTGCTGATAGAGTCATGATAGTCAGAACCAATTGCAATCAAGGGTTAAAAATAATCACATGATGTTAACAATAACCTCGGGATAATTCTAATAGCAAATTAGAATCCTTTGCATTTAGTTAATGTGATAGAAACTAAAAACACCCTTACCATTGGATTTGGTCAGCTACATCTTGTGCTGCGGTTTATTTCATGACCCGATTGGCATTACCGGTTCTTAACGGACACCAGGTACCGCCTTGGCGATATTCTCCTGCCGGAAAACCACTTCATCCCCCGGGCGATTTCCCAACGGGCGACCGGGATATCAGTTTTAGGGGCGGCTACCACCACCGAACCGTAAATCAATTTGTCATCGCGACGTAAAATAACCACATCAAGTTGATATTCATGAGGTAGGTTGGCAGTGGTCAAGCGGACGATATCGCCAGCACTGAAACTTTGCCCGTGAAGCGCAGGTTGCTGAATAAACTGAATATCATTTCTCATTTTTACCGTTCCTTCAGTCGTACTCTTACTTTTAGATTAGCTTAAATTTATCTTTTAGCTTATCGGGCACGGTAAAATAAGTGCTAGGCAGCACGGGTTGCCCGCCAGCAAATCAGTGAGCCGAGAGTCACCATAATTACCCCCTGCCAGAAGTTGATAGTCAGAGAAGTACTGAGTACCACTGCGGCAAAAACCGCCGACAAGACCGGGGTGAAATAGGATACCGTCGCCAGCAGGGTCATGTTGCCATGTAGGATCCCCACGTTCCACGCGGCGTAACCCGCCCCC
Organism: Serratia sp. L9; assembly: GCF_050632285.1. Lineage (NCBI taxonomy): Bacteria > Pseudomonadati > Pseudomonadota > Gammaproteobacteria > Enterobacterales > Yersiniaceae > Serratia > Serratia sp. L9. The sequence continues at coordinate 4,321,272 of NZ_CP192591.1, forward strand.
ATTGCCATACCTGCTCCCAGTAAAGCGGCACTAACCGGCAGGCTAAAATGCATGCCCGTTTCATGGCTGAAGGGAAAGAGAGTCCACAACGCCAAGGCGGTCAGTGCCATGAAAAGCACCACACCATTTTTGCCCTGCGCAATTTTCTTGGTGACGTTGCAATAGACTGCCCAGATCACCGCCCCGCTGAACGACAGGCCATAACTCAGCGGATTGCTACGTATATTCGCCAGCATTTGTGCCGGTGACCATCCGCCATTACCACTCATGATCCAGCCAATCCCGAACAGTGAAAGCAGCAGCCCAGGCAACACCCACCATTTGGCTTTTTGGCCGTTAAACACAATCGCCAATAAAACGGTAAAACAGGGCCACAAATAGTTGATCATCCCCAACTCAATGGCCTGCATCCGGCTGTTGGCATACCCCAGAGACAGCGAAAGGCAAATCTCATACAGCACAAACAGCAGGCTGCCAATGATCAGATAAGAGCGAGGGAACTCACGCAGTTTCGGAACGCCCATGACTATCAGCAAAAACAGCGTCCCAACGCTGTAGATCATCGCCGCCCCCCCACTGGCCCCAGCCCCTCGCTAACGCTGCGGATCAAACCAACGACACTGCTCCACAACAAGATGGCTAGCAAACCAAGCAAGGTCGATTTATGGGAAACGGATAAGGGTGGCATTAGGGTAAGGTCCAATCATTTATTTTTTATCGGTTTTTTACTCTACTGCCCGGCGTGGGAAAAAGAAAGGCGAGGTGGCAAACGGGCGCAACAATCAGTTACGCCCCGATGAATTTACTGTTGTGGCTGCCGCTCCAACTGGGGTGGCGGCTGGCGGAAGCGCCGGGTGAGATAGACCAGATAGCCAAACCCTAATGCCGCCCAGATCAGCCCCATGGTCAACGAGCTTTTTTCCAGGTTCAACCACAGCACCCCCACCGTCAATGCCCCTATCAGCGGTAATATCAGGAAGTGGAAGCGGTCTTTCCAGGTCTTGTTACGCCCTTCGCGGATATAGAAATGGCTGACCACGGAAAGGTTTACAAAGGTAAAGGCCACCAACGCACCGAAATTGATCAACGCAGTCGCCGTCACCAGGTCAAAAGACAAGGCCGATAATGCCACTAACCCTACCAACAACACGTTAAGCGCCGGGGTGCGCCATTTAGGGTGGATATAGCCGAAGAATTTTTCCGGGAAGACGTTATCACGCCCCATCACGTACAGTAACCGTGAAACACTGGCGTGGGATGCCAAGCCAGAAGCCAGGGTATTGATAAAAGTGACGCACAGGAATATCGACTGGAACAGCTTGCCGCCCACGTACAAAGCGATTTCCGGCAGTGCAGCATCGGGCTCTTTAAAGCGCTCAATGTTAGGGAAGAACAGCTGAATAAAGAACGACACACTGATAAAGATCACTCCACCGTATAGCGCAGTAAGGAAGATGGCCTTGGGGATCACCCTGGCGGCATCCGGCGTTTCCTCACACAGCGTAGTCACCGCATCAAAGCCGAGGAATGAAAAACACAGGATGGTAGCACCCGTGATAATAGGTAGCAGATGGGCGTTTTCACTGATAAATGGGTTCAGGCTCCACACGGTGCCAACACCTTCACCATGACGCAACCCGTGCACCACCAGGAAAATAAAGACGACGATAATCGCCACTTGCGCCAACACAAACAACGTATTGAAGTTCGCCACCAGATTGACGCTTTTCAGGTTGATCGCAGTGATGATAATCACAAAGCCAACCACCCAAATCCATGGTGGCACCTCTGGGAACAGGGCCGTCAGGTAAATCTTGGCCAATAAGGTATTGATCATCGGCAGGAACAGGTAATCCAGTAACGATGACCAGCCCACCAGGAAACCGACATGAGGATTAATGGCCTTTTGCGCATAGGTGTAGGCAGACCCCGACGTTGGAAACTGGCGCACCAGCTTGCCGTAGCTGATGGCGGTAAACAAAACCCCTGCCAAGGCAAACAGGTATGAAGCCGGAACATGGCCATCCGTTACGCCAGAGACGATGCCGAAGGTGTCAAACACCGTCATCGGCGTCAGATAGGCCAGGCCCATCATGACCACTTGCCACAGTTTTAATGTTTTACGCAGTTGCGGTTTGCCCGCGCCATTACAATCGATGGCACCTATCGTCATTGGATATTCCTCACCAGCGCCCTGTACGCCAAGTTGGAAGAAATTAGTTACCGCCGCGCACGGCTTCGCCGGGCCACAGGTAGCCCGCGGGAAAGCGCCGGCGCGCGGTAGAAAAGGCTGAATACATCAGGCGTTTTTCAGCATCCACTCGATTTCGGTTTCGGTGATCAGCCGTTCAAACTGCATCAGCTCATCGGTCTTGCAGGCCAGATAGACATGGCTGAATCGCTCACCTAGCAGCGCATTCAGCACCGGTTGGTGTTCGAACTCATACAGCGCGTCGCTCTGGCGGATAGGGAATGGCAACCCCTCTTGTTCCAAGCCGTTGCCGGTCACCGGCTCAAGCAGGGGCAAATTGGTCTCGAGACCGTAGATAATTCCGGCCAGGATGGTCGCCATCACCAGATAAGGGTTGGCGTCCGCACCCGCTACGCGATATTCCACCCGGTGACTGTCTCGATCACCACAGGGAATGCGCAGTGCCACGGTACGGTTATTGTGGCCCCAGGAAGCCTGGGTCGGCACATACATACCGGCCTGGAAACGGCGGTAGGCATTAACGTTAGGTGCCAGCAACGCCATAGATGAAGGCATCAGGGCAATCATGCCTGCCAGCGCCTGCTTGAGCAGGGCTGAATCTTCACCCTCTTCGTCGGCAAAGACGTTGTTGCCTTTCTGGTCCAACATGCTGATGTGCACATGCATACCGCTGCCCGCATGTTCTTCATACGGTTTGGCCATAAAGGTTGCGTGCAGATTGTGCTTCTCGGCCACCATGCGTACCAGGCGTTTCAACGCCAGGGCATGATCACAGGCTTGCAATACATCATTGGTGTGGTACAGATTAACCTCAAACTGGCCCGGCGAAGCTTCCGCCACGGCACCGTCCGCAGGGATCCCCTGCAGGCGAGCCAACTCATCAATCTCGCTCAACACGTCTGCAAAGTGATTAAGGTTATCCACGGAATAAACCTGACTCTGGGTGTTGCGTTCCTGGGTGCCTGGGGCACAAGGAGGTTGCAGGTAACCTTCAGCATCACGCTGGCGATCGATGAGATAGAACTCCAGCTCTACCGCTACAACGGGGAAAGCCCGCGCTGACGTAAACGCTGCCACACTCGGTTCAGCACATTACGCGGTTCAACGTCAAAGGGAGTACCATCTTCATCCAACATGGTGAGCAGTACCTGGCCAATGTATTCTGGGTCTGCTGCCGAGGGAGTCAGGGTTCCGGCTATCGGCACGCAGATATGATCCGGCTCACCCATTTCCTGCCCCAGCCCAGCCTCTTCCACCACATTGCCAAGAATATCCATCGCAAACACCGAGGCCGGGAAGTAACAGCCCTTCTCAAGCTTACCCAGGCCGCTTACCGGAATACGTTTGCCACGGAAGCTGCCATTGAGATCGGTCAGAAGCACGTCGATATGCTGAGTTAACGGATAACGTTCCAGATACTTCTTCACTTCGCGCTGGAACGTGCTACTTCGCCTTTCTTCATGGTGCTGAACAAAATTTTCTACTTCTACAATGTTGGTTTGCATGATTCACCCGCCGTTGTGTTTTGTCCGTGGTTCTCACATCTATTGATTTCGATGTTTATTGACCATCTTGCTCAATATAATGTCCACCAATGAAACATAGATGCAACAAAATTGTTTTGCAAGTGTTAATTTTGGTTTGAATATTGCCCATTCGACTGCTAGATTTAGTAAATATTGAACGAAAAAGGCGATTTTGCGGTTTAACGGTCATAATTTCGAGCATATAAAGAGGGTAGTATGGGCAATATATTTAACAGACCACTGATTGGTGTGGTGATGTGCAGGTATAGGCTAAATCAACATCTCACACAGACCTTGCAAGAAAAGTACCTTAATGCGGTGTTGGCCAGCGGAGGGCTGCCAATTGCCCTGCCACATGCCCTGGCGGAGCCGGAAATCCTGGAACAATTACTGCCGCAACTTGATGGCATCATGCTGCCAGGGAGCCCCAGTAATGTGCAGCCGCACCTTTATGGTGAAAACGGCGATGAGCCTGACGCCGATCCTGGGCGCGATGAATTGAGCCTGGCGCTGATCGGCCTGGCGCTCAACAGGCGCATTCCCCTTTTCGCCATTTGCCGCGGCATGCAGGAACTGGTGGTTGCCACCGAAGGCACTCTGCACCGCCGCCTCTATGAACTCCCCGAATTGCTAGAACACCGTGAAGATCACGACTTGCCACTGGAGCAGCAATATGCCCCCGCTCATGAAGTCACCGTACGGGAAGGCGGCTTGCTTTCGCAACTGCTACCGGATTGCAACAGGTTCTGGGTGAACTCTCTGCACGGCCAAGGCAGTAAAACCCTCGGGCCGAGCGTGCGTGTTGAAGCTCTTGCCGCCGACGGGTTAGTCGAAGCCATCAGCATTCGCGATCAACCATTTGCGCTAGGCGTGCAATGGCATCCGGAATGGAACAGTGACGAATACGCCCTATCCCGCCTGTTGTTCGAAGGATTCATCAGCGCTTGCCAGAATTATCAGAAGGAAAAACGCCCATGAGCGACGTCAGCTTGGCACCGGGGAAACGCTTGTCGCAGATCCGCCAGCAATTAGGGCTGTCACAGCGCCGGGTAGCTGAACTGTCTGGATTAACGCACAGCGCCATCAGCACCATCGAGCAGGACAAGGTCAGCCCGGCCATCAGTACGCTGCAAAAGCTGCTGACGGTATATGGGCTGTCGCTATCGGCTTTTTTACCGAGCCGGAAAAGCCGAATGAGCCTCAGTTGGTCATCAATCATCAAGACCTGATCGAAATCGGCAGCCAAGGGGTTTCGATGAAACTGATCCATAACGGCGACCCCAACCGCACCCTGGCGATGATGATCGAAACCTATGAGCCGGGTACCACCACCGGCGAGCGGCTCAAACACCAAGGGGAAGAGATCGGCACTTTGTTGGAGGGCGAGGTCATGCTGCAGGTCAATGGGCAAACCTATCACCTGCAAGCGGGCCAGAGCTATGCCATCAACACCGGTATTCCCCATAGTTTCAGCAACACATCAGCGCGGATCTGCCGAATCATCAGCGCGCACACGCCGACAACATTCTGATTAACGGAGCAAGGTATGGATTTCCACCATCTGCAATATTGGCAGCAACGGGCACAGGCCCTGAAGATTGAGAACCGACTGTTTATCAATGGCCGTTATCTTCCGGCCACCGAAGGGGGAACCTTCCCTGTGCAGGATCCGGCAATGGGGCGTGAGCTGGTCCAGATGGCCTGCGGCAGTCAGGTTGATATCGATTTGGCCGTCAAGGCGGCACGCGAGGTATTTGAACGCGGCGACTGGTCACAGGCATCCCCTGCCCGGCGCAAGTCGACGCTGTTCAAACTCGCCAGTCTGATGGAAGAACACCATGAGGAATTGGCACTGCTGGAAACGCTGGATACCGGCAAGCCTATCCGCCACAGCCTGCGCGATGATATTCCCGGAGCTATTCGCTGCATCCGCTGGTACGCAGAAGCCATCGACAAAGTGTATGGCGAAATCGCCCCCACTGGCAGTGATGCGCTGGCCTTGATCCAGCGGGAACCGATTGGCGTGGTGGGGGCGATTGTGCCGTGGAACTTCCCCTGCTGCTGGCCTGCTGGAAGCTGGGCCCGGCTCTGGCGGCAGGCAATAGCCTGGTGCTGAAACCTTCCGAGAAATCATCATTAACAGCGGTTTATCTGGGGGCACTGGCGCAACAGGCCGGTTTACCGGACGGCGTGCTGAATATTGTCCCTGGGTTCGGCCACGACGCAGGTAAGGCGCTGGCACTGCACCCCGATGTAGACGCCCTGGCCTTCACAGGCTCCACGCAAGTCGCCAAGCAGTTAATGAAGTATGCCGGCGAATCCAACATGAAGCGTGTCTGGCTGGAAGCGGGCGGCAAGAGTGCCAACATTATCTTCGGCGACTGCCCGGATCTGGATAAAGCCGCACAGGGGCTGCCGCTGGCATCTTCTACAACCAAGGCCAGGTATGTATAGCTGGCACACGTTTGCTGGTGGAAGAAAGTATCCAACAGGCTTTTTTACAGGCACTGAGCAAACACGCGGCGGCTTTTACGCCAGGTAATCCTCTCGATCCACAAACGCTGATGGGGACGCTGATCGACCAACAGCACTGCGAAAAGGTCACAAGCTATGTCGAACAAGGTTTGAACCAGGGAGCCTCCCTCTTGCTCGACGGGCGTGTTCACCCTCAAGGCCAGCACCGCGGTTATCTCGGCCCGACCATTCTCACGCAGGTGGACAACACCATGGACATCGCGCGTGAAGAGATCTTCGGCCCGGTATTGGCTGTCACCACGTTTAACGGTGAGCAGCAGGCGTTGGCGCTGGCAAATGACAGCGAATATGGGCTGGGCGCGGCCGTCTGGACACGCGATCTTTCCCGCGCCCACCGTATGGCTCGCCAACTGAAAGCCGGCACCGTCTTCGTTAACAACTACAACGAGGGTGATATGACCGTGCCCTTCGGCGGCTACAAGCAAAGCGGCAACGGGCGTGATAAATCGCTGCATGCGTTGGATAAATTTACCGAACTGAAAACCACCTGGATTTCTCTGGAATAAGGACTGAATCATGACTGAACACGTTAAAAGCTATTATGCGGCGACGGCCAATGTCCATCAGCCTTACCCGCAGTTGAATGAATCGATTGAATGTGACGTTTGCATTATTGGCGGTGGCTACACCGGCCTGTCCTCAGCGCTGTTCCTGGTCGAGGCTGGGTATAACGTCGTGGTGCTGGAATCCGCACGCATCGGTTTTGGTGCCAGCGGCCGCAATGGCGGGCAACTGGTCAACTCCTACAGCCGCGACATCGATGTCATTGAAGAACGTTACGGTGCAGAAACTGCCCGAATACTGGGTAGCATGATGTTTGAAGGGGCCGATATTATCCGTAGCCGTATCAAGCGTTATGCCATTGAATGTGACTATCGCCCCGGCGGTATCTTTGCTGCGCTCAATAATAAGCAATATCACGCGTTGATCGAACAAAAGCAGCATTGGGAACGGTACGGCAATACTCAGCTTGAGCTGTTGGATGCCGATCGTATTCGCCAGGAAGTCGCCAGCGATCGCTATGTCGGAGCCCTGCTCGATCACAGCGGCGGCCATATCCACCCCCTCAATCTGGCATTAGGCGAAGCCGAAGCCATTCGCCTGCAAGGGGGAAGAATTTTCGAACAATCTGCCGTGACCCATATCCGCCATGGAGAGCCAGCCTTGGTCAGCACCGCCAAGGGCCAGGTGACGGCCCGCTACGTTATCGTCGCCGGCAACGCTTACCTGGGCGATAAGCTTGAGCCAAGATTGGCTAAGCGCAGCATGCCGTGCGGAACTCAGGTTGTCACAACCGAACCTTTGGCTGCAGAAGTAGCAGCCTCTCTGATCCCACAAAACTATTGTGTGGAAGACTGTAACTATCTGCTGGATTACTACCGTATCACCGGGGATAACCGGCTGCTTTACGGCGGTGGCGTGGTCTATGGCGCCCGCGATCCAGACGATATCGATAACCTGATCCGCCCTAAACTACTGAAAACCTTCCCACAGCTCAAAGGGGTACGCATTGATTATCGCTGGACAGGGAATTTCCTGCTGACGCTCTCGCGTATGCCGCAGTTCGGACGGTTGGAAAACAATGTCTACTATATGCAAGGTTACAGCGGCCATGGCGTCACCTGTACCCATCTGGCTGGCAAACTGATCTCGGAACTGATGCGTGGCGATGCTGAACGCTTTGATGCTTTTGCCAAGCTTCCGCACCTGCCATTCCTGGGGGGCGTAATCTGCAGATTCCCTTCACCGCCATCGGCGCCGCATACTATACGTTGCGCGATCGGATTGGCGTGTAAACATTATGGGCGCTGCATAGGGCGCCCCATTTCATTAGCCTTGCTAAAGCAAATTATTTAACCCAGCGTCCCTATCTATAAGCAATTTTCTGAATGATTATCAGCACGACAATATTCATGATCATATTTTGTTATATAATTAATAATGATATCAGTTAATTCTTAACTCAGCGTTAACTGCCCGTTACGCGCTTCGTTTCAATCACCCTTGGTTATCGCCAATATCGCCGTTATTGGCCAATAATTGTTTATGATCAAAAAAACCAAAGAAAACTCCACTTAAAATTAAATCTATCTAATAGATGAAATAACTTAATCGGAGGAAAAGCAGTTTGGAAAAAGTACAATATCGCATTGAGGGGGATATCCTTTTCTGCCCCAACAATGTGGGTTTTTACCATGATGGATTCTACGAGGAGTTAGTTTCCATTTCTTCGCCTGCAGCCCGCCTTTTTTCTTTTCTTATTGAAAGAAAAGGAGAAGTTATTGATCGTGACGTCTTGTTACAGAGGGTTTGGGAGGATTATGGCCTGCAAGCCAGCAATAATAATCTTAACCAGTGCCTCAGCACACTGAGACGTATTATCAAGAGCATGGGTATTGAAAAAAATATCATTGAAACCATACCTAAAGTAGGGTTAAAAATTGCTGATGATGCGGTGATTGAGGAAATCAACGACACTCAGAACACGACGCCGACGACAGAAGAACCCCCGAAAGAGACAAAGAGTCGCGGGATAAAAATCAATTTACTCTACACTTTAATCACGCTGGTTATTATACTAATCGTTATCACATCAATGCATATTTTTCATATCTACAGCTATATCAGTCATCGTCAATTTAAAAATGATCTTCTGGAACTGGTGAAGAATAATTGTGAAATACCAGTAAGTTCCCCGCGAATGCTTCTCTCCGAACCCTTCTCTGCATTTAAGCCAGGCATTACATTTTGATAAGGGGGCATATTGCCCCACTCTTTTGACTTACTTTAGGATTACCACTAGGTAATGTCACTGCGGCGATAAAGCGCAACGCCCACAGCCAGCACGCCGAGCATACCAGCGCAACTGCGGTTAACCCAACGCATAACGTTGGCAGAAAACTTGCGCATCGCATGGCGACCCCCATAGGCATAAATGGTCATCATGACACAATCAATCATGGCACTGACCAATGCCAGCACCAGATACTGCATGGCAATTGGCTTTTCAGGCTGAATAAACTGTGGCAAAAAAGCCGAGAAAAACAGCAAACCTTTAGGATTGGACAGCCCGACCATCAGGGAGCGTAAAAATGCCGTTTTCCCGGTTGCCGCACCTGCGGTTGCGCTCACTGCCAAAGCCTTTACCGGAGCACGCCACAGCACCCAGGCCAGATAAACCAGATACAGAGCCCCTCCCCATTTCACCACAGCAAACAGTTGCTCAGAGGCTTGCAACAGCGCGCCCAGTCCACAGCCGACCGCACCAATCAGTAACAGGTCAGCCAATACGGCACCCAAAAAACCATAACTGGCAATGCGATACCATGAGTTGCGCCGTTATTTAGTGCCAGGAGCATCGAAGGGCCTGGCGTGACCATCACTGCACTGACGGCAATGACGTAAAGGAAAAGCGTAGTTAACTCCATCAACAACTCCGGGTGAATAGAACAATTTCCTTACCGATCCGGTAGAACGCGGTAAACATTAATGGCTGGGGAATATAGGGGATTTACATAATGTGATTCAAGTCACAATTTTTATGCCCTGCTCGATAGTGCAGTAAACCATCACCCGGAGCATCACTTTGAGATCATAAAAACAACCCGTTTGTTTTGAGTCAAAACAGCTCAATAATTCGACATATTTATGTTAGGGCGGGACAACATACAAAAAAATTCATTACTATGATGCAATATTGCATCAATATTTTGATGAACTCTCGTCTCAAAAAACATATAGTAACAGCGGATTAAGAATCACCGATTTCCCTGGTGTTGTTGTGTTTGCCCCTCACTCTTTGCAGGGGCTTTTTTCTTTCCCCCTCCTACCCTGCACCTTCAGTTTGCCTGGCTGTTATAAGTTGGCCCCCTAAGCGCATCCCTGCACCCGCAGCATTTGTATCTCCCTAAACAGCAAACTTGCTCATCCCTGGTCCCTAAGTGACTGGAGTGACAAATCGCCCAGCAAGCGATTTGAATGCCGCAATCGGCAGCCTATAGATAAAATGTAAATAATTGATTTATAAATTATTTAAATACTGCTTGCAGTGACCCCGTAAAGAATGAGGCCCACTGATGGGCCGGGTCATTAAGTGCGGGTAACAACGCTGCGGCTTGAAAGGCGACGGGTATAAATCTATCTGGAGCTATCGACGACTAATAAATGTACACTGATATCCCCAGCAACTACATGGTGAAACAAATGTCTATCTTTGACGCCTTTAAGATATTTAGTGACGCACCTGTTAACGTCACCTGCCCTAAATGTTCAAAAATTTCGCAGCAGAACCGCAGTAAAGTGAAAAAAACATCACACTGATCTGCCCTCACTGTGGGCACTATTTTCGCAAAAACGAAGATTAAATGATGGCCTGCGCGAATGCGCCTGCTTTGGGGGCCGCCAAGTTACTCCAGACCACCCACTTCCTGACCTGATTGATACCACTTGGGCTAGGGTAAAAAAACCGCTAGCAATCTATCAATGGGCATTGATAGCGGCAAATTCCACACAGGGCTTCGGAATTAATGTTTGAATGGGTATGGCAAACAATCCCATCATACTTTTGTGGATAACCTCAGTCACAACCGGCTCTTTCTCTTCGGAATTTACCTCTATTTTCTTAATGGATTACCCTTATGCCGCTAAATTGCCCCTTAAGAAAAAGCCAATACGGGTTATTTTGCGTGTAGGTTCCGATAGGGGGCAGTGATAACGCTGTTGGCTTATTTTTGTGTTGGTGCCGGGTACCCATCTCAGATAAATGCCCCGAGTTGCACAAATACGGCCAACCGCCTTTACTAACAGTGTGATTAACGTTAACCCAGAGGTTTTTATGAAAATCATGGTAGGTGCTGTTTTAGTCATCCTGCTTACCGGCTGCACCTCTGTCGGTGTTTCAGGTTCTACCGGGAGTTCAGGTAACACCAGAGCCACGATTGGCGTCGGGTCTGGCGTGCGTTTTTAGTGCCTGTGTTTGAACTGAGTTCCTGGGTAATTGACCCCTTCTCTTGTGGCCATAGATCGCTACCTTCTGCATGAGTGGTTATTTTGCTGTTCCCAAGTAAAAGAAAATTGTGATTTTTTGTGCAATTCTCCCACTGGTATGGTTGGCATTCTACATGCTCTATTTATTTTGCCGTTTTATGCTGAACCCCTAAAGCTCAGACACACAGTTTTAGATAGTAGAACCAGGGTCATTCACCATTTTTGCAATGCTGCTCTTGTTAACAGAACGTTATCTCGTGGATGGCTGCAAAACACTGTGCTAGGATGATTTACCCTTACCTCGGGCACTAACTATAACCTTAAAAGGATGTCCCTATGCTTTTGAATAATAAAAATATTTTTGTGACTCTTGCAGCGACTCTATTCGCTGTTAGCAGCTATGCAGCCACCCCGAAATCAGTATCTATTGTATCTATCGTTGACCACCCGGCACTGGATGCCACGCGCGATGGGGTGATTGATGAGCTAAAGGCTGCAGGCTATGACAAGGATAAGGTCAAGATCCAGTTCCAGAGCGCGCAAGGAAATATGGCCACCGCCGGGCAAATTGCCCGTAAATTTATCGGCGACAAGCCCGATGCCATAGTGGCGATTTCAACACCAGCAGCCCAGTCGGTGATAGCAGCCACTAAAACCATTCCTGTGGTGTTTACTACGGTAACCGACCCCGTAGCAGCGAAGCTGGTCAAAAATTGGCAGCCGAGCGGGACTAACGTTACCGGGGTTTCTGATAGCGTCGCCATCGGCCCGCAGGTTGACCTTATTTTGCAGGTTAAGCCCGATGCCAAGCGGGTAGGCATGGTATTCAGCCCAGGTGAAGTCAACTCGACGGTGGTAGTTAAAGAACTGAAGGATGAATTAACCAAACGCGGCATGACTCTGGTCGACGTTCCCGCTGCTCGTACCGTTGATGTGACCCCGGCGGCGAAAAGCCTGGTGGGTAAAGTTGACGTAATTTATACCAATACGGATAACAACGTGATCTCCACCTACGAGTCACTGGTGGGTGTCGCTAATCAAGCGAAAATCCCACTGATCGCTGGTGATAATAGCGTTGCCAAACGTGGTGCCGCCGCTGCACTGGGTATGAGCTATTACGACCTGGGCCGGCAAACCGGTAAGATCGTAGTTCGTCTGTTAGAGGGCGAAAAACCGGGAGCAATTGCACCTGAAGTAGGTAACAAACTCAGTCTGAGCGTGAACCCTGCTGCCGCTGAGAAGCAAGGCGTAACCCTGCCTGCGGAGCTGGTGCAATCGGCGCAGGAAGTGATTAAATAACATTTGTACCAAATGATTTTTACCCTGGGAATAAGTGGCCCGCCGGATCTGGCGGGTCAAGTTTTTATATGAGGTTTGCATGTCGCTAATTTCCCTTATGGGAGCCGTTGAGATCGGTCTGATCTTTGCGCTGGTTGCGTTAGGAGTACTGATTTCCTTTCGTTTGCTCAATTTTCCCGATCTGACGGCTGATGGCAGTTTCCCATTAGGGGGTGCCGTTGCTGCAGTCATTATTATCAGTGGTTACAATCCTTGGATCGCATGCGGGCTGGCAGCCCTGGCTGGAGCAGGAGCGGGTTGTTTGACCGCCTGGCTGCATGTTCGGCTCGGTATTCTGCAACTGCTGGCCAGTATCCTGGTGATGATTGCCCTTTACTCCATTAACCTGCGCATTATGGGGGCCCCTAACCTGGCCCTTATTGGGCTGCCCAGTGTTTTCACTCCTTTTATTAGCCAGGTCGAGGATAACGCCTGGCTGATCCAGCCGATATTACTGTTAGTTGTGGTGGTGTTGGTGAAATTGGCGCTGGATGCGTTTCTGACCTCCGAAGTGGGCCTTGCTCTGCGTGCGACCGGAGCAAATCCACGTATGGCGCGGGCACAGGGGATCGCGACAAATCGGTTAACGGTGATCGGCATGGCGGTTTCCAATGCGCTGATTGCTCTGGCAGGAGCACTGTATGTGCAGACTCAGGGCGGTGCCGATATTTCTATGGGGATCGGCACCATCGTCGTTGGGCTGGCAGCGGTAATCATTGGTGAGACCCTGTTACCTGCCCGCAGCCTGTATCTGATCACCCTAGCCACGCTGATAGGGGCATTGGTATACCGCCTGATGATCGCTCTGGCCTTGAATGCAGACTTTATTGGTCTGCAGGCGCAGGATCTGAATTTGATCACCGCAGTACTGGTTACGCTGGCACTGATCCTGCCAAAATTGAAGCAGAAACTGAAAAGCAAGCAAGGAAGACGACTATCATGATGCGTGCCGAACAGTTGTTTAAAACGTTTAATCCTGGGACGCCGCTAGAGAACCCGGTATTGCGCGGCCTATCACTGAGCATTGAAGCTGGTCAGTTTGTTACGGTGATTGGTAGCAATGGCGCGGGAAAGTCCACGTTACTTAATGCCATCAGTGGTGATGTCACACCCGATCGTGGTCAGTTGTTTATTGGTGATCAGGACGTCACCTCAATGCCAGCCTGGCGCCGTGCCGATATGGTTGCTCGGGTATTCCAGGATCCGCTTGCGGGGACCTGCGAGGGATTAAGCATTGAGGAGAATCTGGCGCTGGCTCTACAACGTGGCCAGGCTCGGGGATTTCAGCGTGCAGTCAAGAGCAAGCAAAGGCAATTGTTCCGCGACAAGCTGGCAACGCTGGAACTCGGGCTGGAGAATCGCTTAGGGGATCATATGGGTTTGCTCTCTGGCGGGCAGCGGCAGGCAGTCAGCCTACTGATGGCTTCGTTGAGGCCGTCTCGTTTACTGTTGCTCGATGAACATACTGCAGCGCTAGATCCCAAAACTGCCGCCTTTGTATTGGCACTGACAGACCGTATTGTTGCCGAACAGCAATTAACGGTTCTGATGGTCACACACTCGATGCGACAGGCATTGGATCACGGCCATCGGACAGTCATGCTGCACCAGGGGCGTGTCGTTCTGGATGTCAGAGGTGAACAACGGGCAAATATGCAGGTGACCGATCTGTTAGCAATGTTTGAAAAAACACGTGGTGAAAAGCTGGATGATGATGGATTGCTGCTTAGCTGAGCGCTACGGGTAAGATTTGCGTAAAACTTACCCTTTTTTCTGTGACCTCGGTTTGCCTGTTGCGACCTTTAATTAACTCGTTTTGCAAGAGATCTGTCTAGCCGGAAAACGACGGGGGCCATAAGCCCCCGTTATCATTCAATGCTAAAACAACATTGCATTTTTTTAACGATAGCGTCGTCAAACTCTGCGCATTTCAGTAGCTTCGAGCCAACCCATATGACGCAGTATCATATGCATAACCCAACATAACCATTTGATTAATATAACACGCACTAATTTTCATCGGTAAAAATCGGTATTCAACAGCCTTGATTGCGGTGATTACCGTTTAGTTTCGCAGAAGAAATTTCTTCGGCATAACCTTTACTTCACAGGATCAATCATCATTTTTATTTTACGAACATACGCAAAATCACTCAATACACCCGCGACCAAGGAAGATCACCAAGACGAGATTTCTCTCGACCCATTAGTTAAAAAGACTCCGTTGATTTGACAGCAAACCAAGCATTTTGGTCTGTAGCTCCATCGCCCTTAGCTCTGTAACCTGCATATAGACGCCGTGTTAACGGATCTCCTGATGACACAGGCAACCACCAGTTTGCTGGCAGGGATGGAGTCACAATCCCTACTGTAGGCGGAGTGTGGTCGTCCGCCACCCCATTATCAACAAAAGTACCAATTCCTAGCATTAAATTATCAGGGTAAATAGCTGTCGTGTATCGCGTAGTAGCAGCTGAGGCTACACTGAATGCAACCCCACCACTAATTATATGAACAATGTTCCCTTTTACCTCTGTGTAGCGTGAAGCTCCAGTTATGGATACACCACCAGATGACGCATCTGGATAAGTTTCATTATTGACAATTTGGTTAAAAACCCCTCGATGCGATACAATGTTACCTGCCAAACATCTATTTTTTTCAAAAATTGTGCGGTAACTGTTACCCGTTGCAAAATAGTTCCGAATAGAGCCACGATAAAGCACATTCGAAGATATCTCTCCTGATATTGTGGGAGCTTCGATATAAATGTGACCAGAGCGTACGTTTAGCGAAGTGATGCGAATTCCCTTTCTTGTCGTACCTTCATAAGTTGGCGAGTTAAATACAGACACTGCCCTACCCACCCTAGCATCCAAGATACCTTCACCTCCTCCTTTAATATGAAAATCATCGCAGTCTTTTACAGCAATGCACGCACGTACCTGTTCATTAACAGCATATCGAATAGTTATGCTGGTTGAATCAATGTCGAAAAACTGGCATTCTTGAGCAAAAATACCGCTCACTGTCGAGCCATCAATTTTCGGTCTAATAATACTCCCGCGTTGCACGCCAAAAGCGGCATAAATGCCAAATTTACCTCCATAAATACTATCGTCAGTTGATGTGCATTCAATACATTTCGCGCCAAAATACAATCCAGCAGAGTTACTATTACTATCGTACTCGATTAAAAACTTGTTTCGCTCAGAAGATATCTTATTGCAGCCTGCGTAAGTAACAAGCTGGGCGTCCCCCGCTGTGCCACCGAGAAATTCACACTCAGATATTGTGCAACTTGATGTCCCATATCCAAAAAATAGAGAGCCATTCCCAACACGGTTTATAAATGAGCAACGTTGAAAGTTAGCAGAATACCCCGTGTTGATTCTTATACCCTTTTTTGAGGAAAAATTAAATTTAACCCCAATAAAATCAATACTGTTTACCGATCGTTCTATCATGTAATCGGCAGTTGGCATAGCAGACACAATTTCACCGCCCGTTACCGTAGTTCGCTCGATAACCAATTTTATTACAGTCCCGCCATCAGGCATTGACCAGGGTATACCCCCACTCACAACAATTGATGTTCCGGTAGATGATTGCACGCGCCGAATTGCTGATTGCCAACCCAGTTCAAGAGGGTTTTGAGCGTTGGCGGTATACCACGCGTCAGTTGTATCGCCGACACGCTTTATCATCACCATATCACCACTAGCTATAGTGCTTGTCGCTATATTGATAGTTGTAGCCCCTTCCTCCGGGGTATCAAATATCGTGTAAGAATCACCAATTAAAAAATTCAGCGCATTCTTCGTTTTCCAGATAAGCTTTGACCCCGCAGAAAGTTCTATATTTGCCCCTGCTGGAACATTTACCGTAGAGTGAGTTACCTGCATTCCTTTGGGTATAAGCATTTTTGACGATTCAGCAAAAAGTTCCTGCAGTTTACTAGCTTCATCCGTTCCATCACCCACTACCCCCCACCCGCGTACATCACCAACAGCTTTCCAACTCTGGTAAATTGCAGAGGGAGTTAGTAAATAACCACCCGACCCGACCAACTCCTGCCTTGACGGGCTAGTGGCATATTCTAACCTGTTCGGGAAATAGAACTGCTGCACGTTGCTTGAGTCATACACCGCCATGCTGTGACCTTCTACAGTCACAAACTTGGCAACCTGACCGTTATAGACCGGATAACCACCAGTGTTGATGGTAATAGGCTGAGCCACCGGCACGGTGCTACCGTCATTATTCTGGAGGTACACCTGGATCTGGTTTGCGGGAATAGCCGGATCGGTATCAATTTTACCGATATAGATTTTACCGTTAGCCGCAGCTTCAAATGAATGAGCTAACGTAAAAAGCTGAGATGGCATTGAAACAATAACATTGGCATTAACATCAATCATTTGTGCTCTCCTTTTGTGGAAAGCATAATTTTATTATTTATAATGAAGTGCCACAAACACGCTTCGATGTCGCATACACAACACAACAACGCTTTTAACTCGTATTTCATGCCACCGACAAGATAATGAATTTTGTATTTTAAGTATCTGATAAACAAGATAGCTTGGGTAAGGTCAAATCGGAGTGCGATATTTTTAAATATACTGCCATGATCTCCTCCCTGAAAACAGTGCCAGTCTAAACTGAAGTATCCGGTCTTTCTTTCATCTCCTTTGTTCGCCTCGCTCAGCGAACGCCGGGCTCTAGATATAAAAAAACCTGGTATCAACCAGGTTTAAGGTATATTTTCTGGTTTCGGATACAGTTTCGGGCAAAATAACTTGGTGTTAAGCTGCTTCCGCGCCGCTTGTTCAGAAATTTGATGTAACGAAATAGATTAAAGATTTGGACTATTGCTCGATGCTCACTCACCTTCCATTCACACTACCAACCCATTTCCAACATCCAAACTGAAAGAATATCATCTTCAGGCAAATCTGTTCCTACAGTATGTATCCTAACCGTGAGTCTATTCCCATCCATCAAACTCTCCGGGCATGTCAGGAAAAGCGTTAAATCAGAGCTACCACTTTGTTCTACTTGTACGAAGGATAATGTTTTTGGTTTATCAGGATAAGCAATGTCAAATAATATAGGTACTGATATTGATGACTGACCTTTAGGCAAGACAGCTGCCACCTTAGTTTTCAGACTCAACCCAATCAAATTAGTATCCGCTTTTGTTTTAATCTCCATTCCAGCAGACAAATCAAAACCTGTCATATTTATAGTAACTGGACTGTTCCCTTCGACAGGTATTACCCTTACGGCTTGAGATTTTACTGCTCCTTGAACAATGGTATTAGAAAGGTCAAGCCAATAAGGTGATTTACTACCTCTATTTCTAATTGTTATTACTTGTTCTGCAAACGGAGCATCAATCATACAACCTGAAAGATTTAGCACTCCTGAATTAACTGTATCTACACCTAAAGCTAATGTATTACCACCAAAGTCAATCACCCCGCGATTAGATACCCTTGGATTCCCTGCTGAAGTGATACGAACATTAGAATAATCAAAATCCATCCCCTTGCATTCAGAACCCAAAAGCAAAGGCCAATCAGGAACGTTAGGTATTGAATCTAGAAAACCAGAGAATTTGTTGCGAAAACCACCAGCAATACTTCCTTGCGCATAACCACTGAAAGAGCACATTTCGGTATTCCCATGCCAATCAGCAGCCCCTACGCTACCTTTACCTGTAGTTAAAAACTCACCACTGAAATGGCAAAATCGATTAACTATACTTGCTGGTTCAGCATTTCCACCATGAGTCACAGCATGTCTTTCTGCCGAAAATCGCCCATCTATCCTTATATGCTGACAGTTAGATACAGCAAAAGCGTAATCCAACCCTAATGAGGTTGATGGTGCATCTGTTTGCTGTTTGAATTCGACGTTTTCTCCAGTTAACGAGAAGCATTTCTTCGCAAGAACACAGTATGCAGCGTTGCTTGCTGAAATAGATAGTCCAGTAATTACAGCTCGCCGTAGTTGCGAAAGAAGCAAGCCTATTGAATTGGCAGAGTAGCCAGCAGACGAGTTATCCTTAGGGTAATTAATTTCAATTTTACCACTCATCCTAATGTCATTGGTTGTTTCAATTTTATACACCTTACTACCATTAGGATAAGAATCAATTATCCCACCATCAAGTGAAATCATGTCACTAGAAACCTTACCTACAACTGCAAATTCACCCTGCCTATAATATTCTCTAAACGATGAGTATGAATAATCCTGTGGGTTCCATATGGCTAAAAGGTCACCATTATGGATGTTTACAAAACTTCCTTTTATCTTTGTGCTTCCCCTCTGAATTGCTTCATTAAGCGTACATACCTCAGTTAAAGAATTAACACCTATTTTAATGGCATTAATTTGCTTTGTAACATTTAGTGTAACTAACCCTTCAAAAAGTATCTCACTCCCTACAATGTTTAGCGTCTTATCAATGGTGTACTCCCCAGCCTCTAGTATTTTGTATCTAGCAGGGTAGGAGGCCCATTCATATAAGGACTCAAAATCGGAGGATTTAGAATAAAAACATTTCCCTAGTAAGCCTATCATACAATTCTCCTTTTATCTTTACGATTTAATATAATTATAAAATATTAATGTTGGTATGTAGAGCCGTGTGTGATTGTGTGATACTTGGCAGGACAGTTTCTTTTGATTTGTTGGCCTGACGTAATAAATATCCTCCGGCATAGCCGGAGGTTTTTCATATGCGCCTATCCGGGCAGCGATCGGGCAGGCGAAGGCCCCCGAACACGAACAGACCACGGCGATCCGCGCGCAAGTTGAGGAGCTGAAACAGAAACTGGGCATAACGGATTACACCGAACTGAAAAATAAAGTAGTCAAGCGCCACCGGCAGATCACCACGGCCGCTACCATAAATAACCAGCTTACCGCCTGTAGCACACAGGAAGCCTTTGCCGCCATCGAGGCGTTAGTTCGCCGTTCTGAGCGTGGCCTCAGTGCAGATGATCTGGAACGTTTCCAGATTGCACTGGATGACATGCGTCCGGAGTTTACAAACTGATTTTCGAACATTAATTCACAACTTAGGCCACTGCTACCATGTGGCCGGTTGTGCGTACGAGGCATAACCAATGGTACGACTACAACGCATTACCGACTGGGCAAAGGATGAGTTCGGGGATAATCACCCGAGCTACTCCACCCTATTGCTATACGCAAAAAACAAGATGATCTATCCACCACCTCAAAAAGCAGGCCGAGCTTGGTGGGTTGAAAAAGGGGCGAGACTCACCGGATTGATCTGCCAATCAGAGATGAAAAAAGCGACGATCCCCGCCTATTGAGGATTTTATCTGATGGCAAGACCACGTAAATACAACGCCGATGTTCCTGGTCTTTCCTGCTATACGGACGCCAGAACAAAAAAGTGTACTGGCGTTACAAGCACCCTCTTACTAAAAAATTTCATGGGTTAGGTGATAACGAAGAAGAGGCAGCAGCAATAGCAAAAGACGCCAACACCAGGTTATCCGAGCAGTTGCTGCGTAACACACTCGCCGTTCGTGACAAGTTGAGCCGCGCCGTTGGCGGGAGTATAAGTGTTTCGACGTGGCTCGATCGTTACCTGAAAATCCAAGAAGAGAGGAAAGAGGCAAACGAAATCACGAAAAATACCGTGAAACAGAAATTTGCCCCAGTTAAAGCAATGCGGGCAGCATTGGCAACAAAACCGATCCGGGAAGTTGATACACGAGATATTGCCGACATTCTGGACGATTACAAAAACCGGGGTTATTCCAGAATGGCCCAGGTAGTACGCACGACACTGATCGATGTATTCAAGGAGGCTCAGCACACTGGCGAAGTCCCGCCAGGCTACAACCCTGCGAAAGCCACAAAGAACCCGTATAACAGAATAGAACGGGAGCGAATGAACCTGGAAGAATTTAACGTAATGATGGCGGTGATCGCCCCACCTTTCGAGTACATGAAAAATGCGATGCTGCTGGCCCTTGTAACTGGCCAGCGAGAAGGTGACATCAGCAAGATGCAGTTTTCGGACGTCTGGGATGATCGCTTGCACGTTGAGCAAATAAAAACCGGCGCGAAGGTGGCAATCCCGCTATCTTTCCACTGCGTCGTAATTGGCATGACGCTGGGGCAGGTGGTAACCCAATGCCGCAATAATATCGTCAGCCCTCACTTGGTTCACTACACGCACAATACGGCGATGGCTCGCCGCGGTGGAATGGTCACGGCCAATACGATAAGTAGCAGCTTCAAAAAATACGGGATCTGTCTGGCTTGACTGGGGATAAGGGCACTCCACCCAGTTTTCACGAAATCCGCTCGCTGGCGGAACGTCTGTACAGGGAGCAAAAAGTGAATACCAAGGATTTGTTGGGGCATAAATCCCAACGTCAAACTGACCGTTACAATGATGATCGCGGAAAGGAATGGAAGGTGGTTGGAGGATGAAAACAGCTCACTATTCATACCGTTTTGCAGAAGAGTTTTGCAGGAGTTTTGCAGGAGAATTTTTGGAGGTTAAAAAACAGACGGGAGCCATCAGGCTCCCGTTATCATTCACCGCTAAAACACCATTACATGTGTTTAACGATAGCGTCGCCAAACTCTGAACATTTCAGCAACTTAGCGCCTTCCATCAGGCGTTCGAAATCGTAAGTCACGGTCTTGGCAGCGATAGCACCCTCCATTCCCTTAACGATCAGGTCAGCCGCTTCGAACCAGCCCATATGACGCAGCATCATTTCTGCAGACAGGATGATGGAACCTGGGTTCACTTTATCCTGGCCAGCATACTTAGGTGCGGTGCCGTGGGTCGCTTCAAACAGAGCACAGTCGGAACCAATGTTCGCGCCTGGGGCAATACCGATACCGCCAACTTGCGCAGCCAGGGCGTCAGAAATGTAGTCACCGTTCAGGTTCATACAGGCAATAACGTCGTATTCCGCCGGGCGCAGCAGGATTTGCTGCAGGAACGCATCGGCGATCACGTCTTTCACCACGATCTCTTTGCCCGTTTTCGGGTTCTTGACTTTCAGCCATGGGCCGCCGTCGATCAATTCTCCGCCAAACTCTTCACGCGCCAGTTCGTAGCCCCAATCTTTGAAGGCACCTTCGGTGAACTTCATGATGTTGCCTTTGTGAACCAGCGTGACTGAATCACGATCGTTGTCGATCGCATATTCAAGCGCAGCACGAACCAGGCGTTTAGTGCCCTCTTCGGAACATGGCTTAACGCCAATACCACACTGCTCTGGGAAACGGATTTTCTTCACACCCATTTCATCACGCAGGAACTTGATCACTTTGTCTGCTTCTGCAGAACCGGCTTTCCACTCGATACCCGCGTAGATGTCTTCGGCGTTTTCACGGAAGATCACCATATCAGTCAGTTCAGGCTGTTTAACCGGGCTTGGGGTGCCTTGGTAGTAACGCACCGGGCGCAGGCACACATACAGATCGAGCTGTTGACGCAGAGCAACGTTCAGGGAACGGATACCGCCACCGACCGGGGTGGTCAGTGGGCCTTTGATAGCAACGCGGTAGTCACGAATAAGACTCAGTGTTTCATCCGGCAGCCACACATCTTTCCCATAAACGTGGGTGGATTTTTCACCGGTATAGATTTCCATCCAGGAGATTTTACGTTCGCCGTGGTAGGCTTTTTTAACTGCAGCATCAACCACGTGAATCATGGCAGGGGTAACATCGACGCCAATACCGTCACCTTCGATGAACGGAATGATAGGGTTATGCGGAACAACCAGTTTACCCTGGGCATCAACCGTAATCTTTTTACCTTCTGCCGGAACAACTACTTTGCTTTCCATCAACCTCTCCTTCTTCTTCAAGCGCAATTTTTGTTAATGCTTTGTAAGATGCGTGTCAATACTACTTGAATATTCAGTCCGCGCCAATCCGAAACGGATTCGGCTATAATGCGCTTATCATTCGTAATCTCAACTGCCATGAATAAATTCTCTGTTAAAAATCACCAAGTTAAACGATTCAGCAAAGCCAAGCCCGCCACGCGTCCCGTGCAGCGGGGGCCGCGACGGGTGGTCATATTCAACAAACCCTTCGATGTATTACCGCAATTTACCGATGAAGCTGGCCGCACCACGCTGAAAACATTCATCCCTTTTACCGATGTCTATGCCGCTGGTCGCCTCGATCGTGACAGCGAAGGTTTACTGGTGTTAACCAATGACGGCAAGTTGCAGGCACAACTCACTCAACCGGGTAAAGGCACCGGCAAAACCTATTTCGTGCAGGTGGAAGGTGAGCCGCAGGAAAGTGATCTGGCGAGTCTGCGTCATGGCGTCACACTAAAAGATGGGCCAACCTTGCCCGCAGGCGTGGAGTTAGTCACTGAACCTGATTGGTTATGGCAACGTAATCCCCCTATTCGTGAACGCAAATCCATTGCCACCAGTTGGCTGAAAATCACCCTGTACGAAGGGCGCAACCGCCAGGTACGTCGCATGACGGCGCATATCGGCTTCCCTACCCTGCGCCTGATTCGTTACAGTATGGGAAACCTTTCCTTGGGCAGTTTGCAGCCAGGAGAATGGCAGACCGTTGATTCGCTGTGACCACCAAAGGAGTCACCATGTTCAAACCGCACGTCACCGTCGCTTGCATCGTTCATGCCGCCGGTAAGTTTTTGATTGTTGAAGAAACCATCAATAATAAAGCGTTATGGAATCAACCCGCAGGCCATCTCGAAGCAGATGAAACCCTGATCCAGGCCGCCGAACGGGAACTTTGGGAAGAAACCGGCATTCGTGCCACACCGCAGTCGTTCTTGCGTATGCATCAGTGGATCGCGCCAGACCATACCGCGTTTCTGCGCTTCAGCTTTGTGATTGAGCTGGAGAACCAGCTCCCCACCGATCCCCAAGACCGCGATATTGACCGCTGCCTGTGGCTGACCGCCAAAGAGATATCTGCTGCCAGTAATCTGCGCTCGCCGCTGGTTGCCGAGAGCATCCGTTGCTATCAACAGCAGGAGCGTTATCCGCTCTCACTGGTCGCCAGCTTCAACTGGCCGTTTTAACACAGAATAAGGGCCGTGCGCGCAGGCGGCCAACGTGGTAAAATCCTGCGCTTGTTTTTTTATTGCACCGTTCGTGAGATCCCCATGTCAGACAACAGCCAGAAAAAAGTGATCGTCGGAATGTCCGGCGGTGTCGACTCTTCCGTTACTGCCTATCTGTTACAACAACAGGGCTATCAGGTCGCTGGGTTGTTCATGAAAAACTGGGAAGAAGACGACGACGAGGAATATTGCTCCGCCGCGACCGATTTGGCCGATGCGCAGGCCGTCTGCGACAAGCTGGGTATTGAGCTGCATACGGTAAACTTTGCGGCGGAATACTGGGATAACGTGTTTGAACTGTTCCTTGAAGAGTACAAGGCAGGCCGGACCCCAAACCCGGATATCCTGTGTAATAAAGAAATTAAATTCAAAGCCTTTCTGGAGTTTGCCGCGGAAGATCTGGGGGCCGATTATATCGCAACCGGTCACTATGTCCGCCGCCAGGATGTGGACGGTAAAAGCCGCCTGCTACGCGGTGTCGACGGTAACAAAGACCAGAGCTATTTCTTGTATACCTTAAGCCACGAGCAGGTTGCACAGAGCCTGTTCCCGGTTGGTGAGTTGGAAAAACCAGAAGTACGCCGCATTGCGGAACAGTTGGAACTGGTAACCGCCAAGAAAAAAGATTCAACAGGCATCTGTTTTATCGGCGAGCGTAAATTCCGCGACTTCCTGGGTCGTTATCTGCCAGCTCAGCCGGGGGCTATCGTCACCGTGGATGGCCAAACCATCGGCGAACATCAGGGCCTGATGTATCACACCCTCGGCCAACGCAAAGGGTTGGGCATTGGGGGTATGAAAGACAGCAGTGAAGATCCGTGGTACGTGGTGGATAAAGACGTCGCCAACAATATTCTGGTTGTCGCCCAGGGCCACGATCACCCCCGCCTGATGTCCATGGGCTTGATCGCCCAGCAATTACACTGGGTCGATCGCCAGCCATTAACGCAGCCACTGCGCTGTACGGTAAAAACCCGCTATCGCCAGCAGGATATTCCCTGCACCGTAACACCGCTGGATGCCGATCGCATCGAAGTCCGCTTCGACGCGCCGGTAGCAGCCGTCACCCCAGGCCAGTCCGCCGTGTTTTATCTGGGCGACATCTGCCTGGGCGGCGGCATTATTGAACAGCGTTTACAGGAGTAACCGTGGCGAAGAATTATTACGACATCACGCTGGCCATGGCCGGAATCAGCCAGGCTGCACGTCTGGTACAGCAGTTGGCGCACGAAGGGCAAATGGATCGTGAAGCTTTCCTGACCTCGCTCAACAGCCTGTTGCAGATGGATCCCCCTTCCACCCTGGCCGTATTTGGCGGCGAAGAGCGTAATCTGAAAATGGGCCTGGAGACGCTGATCGGCGTGCTCAATGCCAATAACAAAGGGCCATCCGCCGAGCTGACCCGCTATACCATCAGCCTGATGGTGCTGGAACGTAAACTCAATGCCAATAAAACGGCAATGAATACGCTGGGTGAACGGCTGAGCCAGTTGGAGCGCCAATTGGCTCACTTTGAACTGGAATCGGAAACCATCATCAGCGCCCTGGCCGGTATTTACGTCGACGTTGTTGCACCGTTGGGGCCCCGTATCCAGGTGACCGGCTCACCGGCTATCCTGCAGAATCCGCAGGTGCAGGCCAAGGTTCGTGCCACCCTGCTCGCTGGCATTCGTGCCGCCGTGCTGTGGCAGCAGGTTGGCGGCAGCCGTCTGCAATTAATGTTTTCCCGTAATCGTCTGCTCAAGCAGGCGCAAAATATCGTTGCTCATTGTTAATCTTCCCAGGAGTTGCTACCGATGGAATTATCCTCACTGACCGCCGTTTCACCCGTTGACGGACGCTACGGTGATAAAGTCAGCGCACTGCGCACCATTTTCAGCGAATACGGTCTGCTGAAATTCCGCGTGCAGGTTGAAGTACGTTGGCTGCAAAAACTGGCCGCTTGTGCAGAGATCAAAGAAGTTCCTGCTTTTGACGCCGACGCAAACGCTTACCTCGACAAGATCGTTGCAGAGTTTAGTGAAGAAGACGCCCAGCGCATCAAAACGATTGAGCGCACCACCAACCACGATGTGAAAGCGGTTGAATACTTCCTGAAAGAGAAAGTGGAGGCGGTGCCTGCCCTGCATGCCGTGTCAGAATTTATCCACTTCGCCTGTACTTCTGAAGACATCAACAACCTGTCACACGCACTGATGCTGCAAACCGTCCGCCAGGATGTGGTGTTGCCACACTGGCGCAAAATCATTGATGCCATCAAGGGTCTGGCGCTGGAGTACCGCGATATTCCCCTGTTGTCACGTACCCATGGCCAGCCAGCGACCCCCTCCACCGTGGGCAAAGAACTGGCAAACGTGGCCTACCGTATGGAGCGCCAATACCGCCAACTGGAACGCGTTGAGATCCTCGGCAAAATCAACGGCGCAGTGGGTAACTACAACGCCCACATTGTGGCCTACCCAGAAGTTGACTGGCACCGTTTCAGTGAAGAGTTTGTCACTTCACTGGGGGTAACCTGGAATCCGTACACCACCCAGATTGAACCGCACGACTACATTGCCGAGTTGTTCGACTGTGTCGCGCGCTTCAACACCATTTTGATCGACTTCGATCGTGATATCTGGGGTTACATCGCCCTGAATCACTTCAAGCAAAAAACCATCGCCGGTGAGATTGGTTCTTCCACCATGCCGCACAAAGTCAACCCAATCGACTTCGAGAACTCCGAAGGTAACCTGGGTCTGGCCAATGCGGTAATGGGCCATCTGGCAAGTAAACTGCCGCTCTCCCGCTGGCAGCGTGACCTGACAGACTCCACCGTGCTGCGTAACCTGGGTGTGGGTCTGGGCTATGCGCTAATCGCCTATCAGGCCACCATGAAAGGCATCAGCAAACTGGAAGTGAACCGTGCGCACCTGCTGGATGAGCTGGATCATAACTGGGAAGTCTTGGCAGAGCCGATCCAGACCGTGATGCGCCGCTACGGTATCGAAAAGCCGTACGAGAAGCTGAAAGAACTGACCCGTGGCAAGCGTGTAGATGCTGCCGGTATGCAGGCCTTTATCGATAGCCTGGAACTGCCGGAAGCAGAAAAAACCCGCCTGAAGGCCATGACGCCAGCCAACTATATTGGCCGCGCGACCACCATGGTTGATGAGTTGAAGTAATATGTGATGCCCTCTCCTCCTTTCGGAGAGGGCTCCCCACAGCCCCACGCCCCGCGCAGTAACAGAACTCGATTAACTTTCTGCAACTTTACTAAAATCAGCTGAAATCACTTACAATGCCAGACAACCAAGTTTGACGTTCAGGCAGTGAGATAAGGATAAGTATGGCAACGCTGAAAGACATCGCGGCCGAAGCAGGTGTTTCACTGGCGACGGTTTCCCGGGTACTTAATGACGATCCAACGTTGAATGTGAAAGAAGAAACCAAGCACCGCATTCTGGAAATCGCCGAGAAGCTTGAATATAAAACCAGCAGCGCCAAAAAACTGCAGATGAATGCAGTATTGCATCACCACATTCTGGCCTTGTACAGCTACAGACAAGAGATGGAAATCAACGATCCTTATTATCTTTCCATCCGTCACGGTATCGAGACACAGTGTGAAAAGTTGGGCATTGAACTCACTAACTGTTATAAGAACACCCCGCTGCCGGAGCTTAAAAAGGCAACCGGCGTGCTGATTGTGAGCAAGCCCACGCCGGAAACCCTGCGTAAAGCGGCGGCACTTACCGACAACATCTGCTTTATTGATTTTAATCAGCCCGGGTCAGACTATGACTCCGTCGATATTGATTTGACCAGGATCAGCAAAGAAATCATCGATTTCTTCATTGAACACGGTGCCGATCGCATCGGCTTTATCGGCGGTGCCGATGAGCCGGACAGAGCAGATATCCGCGAAGTGGCATTTGTCGAGTATGGCCAGTTAAAAGGCGTGGTTTCTGCGCAGGATATTTACCGTGGCGACTTCTCCAGCGCCTCTGGCTACGAACTGGCGAAAAAGATGCTGGCAAAGCCGGACCATCCCTCAGCGCTGTTTGTCGCCTCGGATTCCATCGCCATTGGCGTTTTGCGCACTATCCACGAGTTGGGGCTACGCATTCCAGAAGATATCGCAATGATCAGCGTGAACGATATCCCGACCGCACGTTTTACTTTCCCCCGCTATCAACCGTACGTATTCATGCAGAAATGATGGGCATTCAAGGTGTCAATCTGTTGGTAGAGAAGCTGCGCGATGGGCGTGCGCTGCCGCTGCAGGTCTATGTGCCAAGCAAGCTGAAACTGCGCGGAACCACCAAATAACCCCCTCAACTGACTCCATTCATTCCAATATCGCCTATTTATCAGTAAAATATTACTAATAAATAGGTGGCTTTTACTCTTGATTATCCCGTTCTGCTCTCATTTTTACTTTCCTGAAAACCGCATGGTTCCTTTCATTATGCTTTTTTAACGCGATCACATAACCATTAACCGATCCATACAAAAGTGTGATCTCGGCAAAGCAAAACACAAATTCGAATATATTTTAGTAAATGTTTTACTAAAATACTGGCTAACTGCTTCCTTCAGCATTCAGACCAGGAGATATGTCGTGAACAATTGGGAAAATTTTCAGCACCTGCATGAGAATCGTATGGCGCCACGTGCCTACTTCTTCTCCTACGATTCGATCCAGCGCGCCCAAACATTCCAGCGCGCACTCAGCAGCCACTTTATCTCACTGAGCGGCCAGTGGAATTTTCACTACTACCCTAACCCATTATTGGTGCCTGAGGATTTTTACTCACAACCAATGAGCCATTGGGGCCAGATTACCGTGCCGGGGATGTGGCAAATGGCAGGCCACGGTGCCTTGCAATACACCGATGAGGGTTTCCCGTTCCCGATTGACGTGCCTTATGTGCCGACGGATAACCCCACCGGCGCTTATCAACGCCGTTTTACGCTGGATAAATCCTGGAGTAAGAAACAGGCCATAATCAAATTCGACGGGGTTGAAACCTATTTCGAAGTCTATGTGAACGGCCATTATGTCGGTTTCAGCAAAGGCAGCCGCCTAAGCGCCGAGTTTGATATCTCCGGTTATGTGCAATCCGGGGAAAACCTGCTTTCGGTGCGCGTTATGCAATGGGCTGACGCCACCTACATTGAAGATCAGGATATGTGGTGGACCGCAGGGATTTTCCGTGACGTCTACTTAATCGCTAAACAGCCGGTGCATGTACGGGATTTTACCCTGCGCACCGATTTTGCCGATGACTATCAAAGCGCAACGCTTTCCTGCGCCGTGGAGATGGAAAACCTGTCTGGTACGCGGGTGGATGATTATGAGCTGGAATATGCCCTGTACGCCAACGGCACCCTGATAGCCCGGCAGGCTCTTACGGCATTAATGCTCGATGAAACCACCAAAACCCACTTTGCTATCAAGGTGGACAACCCCAACCAGTGGACAGCGGAAACGCCCTATCTCTACCAACTGTTTATCAGCCTTAAAGACCAGAGCGGCAACGTGCTGGAAGTGATCCCACAACGTGTTGGCTTCCGTGATATCAAAGTGCGTGATGGGCTGTTTTACATTAATAATCACTACGTGATGCTGCACGGCGTCAATCGCCATGATAACGATCATCTGCGAGGTCGCGCGGTGGGGATGGATCGGGTCGAAAAAGATCTGATCCTGATGAAGCAGCATAATATCAACTCGGTTCGCACCGCACACTACCCTAACGATCCGCGCTTTTATGAGCTGTGTGATATTTATGGCCTGTTTGTGATGGCCGAAACCGACGTGGAAACTCACGGTTTTGCCAACGTTGGCGATCTTAGCCGTATCACCGATGACCCCGCCTGGGAGCCGGTATTTGTCGATCGCATGGTGCGCCACGTTCACGCGCAAAAGAACCACCCGTCGATAGTCATGTGGTCGCTGGGGAATGAGTCCGGCTACGGGTGCAACATCCAGGCGATGGTTCACGCCACCAGAGCCATTGATAACACTCGCCTGATCCATTACGAAGAAGATCGTGATGCCGAAGTGGTCGATGTCATTTCCACCATGTACACCCGCGCACCGTTAATGAACAGTTTCGGTGAATATCCGCACTCTAAGCCGCGCATTATCTGTGAATACGCCCACGCTATGGGTAACGGCCCCGGCGGCCTGCAGGAATATCAGAACGTGTTTTACCAGCACGACCACATTCAGGGCCACTACGTCTGGGAATGGTGTGACCACGGTATTCTGGCCACGGATGAGCAGGGACAACCGTTTTATAAATATGGCGGTGACTTCGGCGATTACCCCAACAACAACAACTTCTGTTTGGATGGGCTGATCTATCCGGATCAAACGCCCGGCCCTGGCCTGAAAGAGTACAAACAGGTCATCGCACCGGTAAAAATCCGCGTGCTTGATACGCGTCTCGGCGCCTTTCTGGTTGAGAATAAACTGTGGTTCACCAGCCTCGACGACTATGGTATTACCGCAGAAATCCGCGCCGAAGGCGAAACCCTGGCCACAATACCGTTGCAGTTGAAAAATTTGCCCGCCAACTCGGTGCGCCAGATACGGCTTGAACTGCCCGAACTGGATCAGCGCGAAGCTTTTGTGAACTTCACCGTGCGCAAAAACTCCGCCACGCTTTACAGCCCGGCAAACCATGAAATAGCGGTCTATCAGTTCCAGCTAAAAGCCAATACCGCTCAACCCGCGGCGTTCATCATCCCCCACATGCAGCCACTGCAACTGACAGAGAGCCGCCTGGAATACCACATCACCGGGCAAAACTTTGCCCTGACCTTCTCCAAAGTAAACGGCAAGCTGACATCCTGGGTAGCCAACGGTGAACAGATCATCGCAACTGCACCGGAGATGAACTTCTTCAAGCCGATGATCGATAACCATAAACAGGAATATCAAGGCCTGTGGGAACCCGCGCATCTGCAAATCCTGCAAGAACACTTTCGCACCATCGCAGTGGAACAGGTTAACGGCAAGGTGGAAATCAGCGTTACCAGCATTATTGCGCCCCCGGTGTTTGATTTCGGTATGCGTTGCCTATATCGCTATCAGATCGATGCTTCAGGCCAGCTCAATGTGGAGCTCAGCGGTGAGCGTTACGGTGAATATCCCTACGTCATCCCGGCGATTGGTCTGGATATCGGTATCAATAACGACTTTGGGCAAGTTAACTACTATGGCCGTGGCCCGCAAGAGAACTACCAGGACAGCCAGCAGGCCAACCTGATCGATATCTACCAGACCACGGTTGCCGACATGTTCGAGAACTACCCTTTCCCACAAAACAACGGCAACCGCCAGCATATACGCTGGGTGGCGCTCACCAACCATCATGGCACTGGCTTACTGGTTAAACCGCAACAGGAGATCAACTTCAGTGCCTGGTATTACACCCGGCAGAACCTGCATGCGGCACAGCACACCAATGAGCTCAAACACAGTGGTCATATCACCCTCAATCTTGACCATCAGGTCATGGGCCTTGGCTCCAACTCCTGGGGCAGCGAGGTACTCGACTCATACCGTGTTTACATGGCGCCATTCCGCTATGGCTTCACACTGATGCCGCTGCAATCCGGCGACGTTAACGCTCAGTCTCTGGCCAATCATGACTTTGGACATGGCTTCTTCACCTCAACCGCAGCTAACGGGGCGTAACTGATGAAAGTGTTAGAAAATCTGGAACAATTCAAAGTGGTTTACCGCAGCGGCCGCAAGTGGAACCGCTGCGTAGAGGCCATTGAAAACATCGCCAATATCAGACCGGGAGTGATGCATTCCATAGGCGACACGCTGGTCTACAGGGTTGAGGACGGTGTGACCCGCGGTAGCGAAAACTTTGAAGGCAACCGCCGCTACTTTGCCATTCACTATTACCTCGAAGGCGGAGAGACGCTGGAGTATGCGGAAAAATCTGCGCTGACCCTGGCGCAGCCCTACCAGGATGAAACCGACCGAGAATACCTGCAAGGCCAAGGGCAGACCTGTGAGCTTCACGCAGGGCAACTGGTGATTTTTGAAAACCACCAAGCCTACCGTTTCCATGGCGACAGCCGGGTAAGAAAAGTGGTGCTGAAAGTCACCGTTGAGGATGGCTACATGCTGAACAAGTGAATCTGCGGGGGTAAAGACCCGCTTTACGCTCTACTCCAGATTAGACGCCCAACGCCGTTGGGCTCATCATTGATGTCATACCTCGGAGGATGCTATGTCCGAATCTTTACGCGGCACGATCGGTAAATTTGCCCTGTTGTCGATGACCTTTGCGGCGGTTTTCAACGTGCGCAATATCGTAAACAACAACATTGAGCTGGGTTTAAGCTCCGCTCCGGTGTTCTTGTTTGCCACCCTTGTTTATTTCATTCCTTTTGTCTTTATTATCGCAGAGTTTGTATCCGCCAATAAAAACTCGGAATCGGGAATGTACGACTGGTTAAAACAGCCTCTCGGCAGCAAAGCGGCCTATATGGGATCCTTCCTGTATTGGTTTGTAAACCTGTTCTGGTTTGTTTCGCTGCTGCCGAACGTCATTGCCTACGCCTCTTACGCCATCATGGGCCATGAATACAGCTTCTCTCCGGTTATGGTCTCGATTATCTCGATCGTGCTGTTTGCCGCCACCACCCATATTTCCACCAAGGGGGCCAGTTGGCTGGGCAAGATTTCCGAGATCGTCGCTTACGGCGTATTCGCGCTATTTGCCCTCTACGTACTGGGGGCTTTGCTGGCGCTGGGGGCGACCACTCGCCCGCTCAACCCATTACGTTGCAGGCGATGACGCCGACCGTGAACTGGGCAACGCTGGGGATTATGTGCTGGATCTTCCAGGCAGCCGGCGGTGCGGAAACGGCTGCGGCTTACCTCAATGACGTCAAAGGCGGGCAGAAATCCTTTATCAAAGTGATTATCCTCGCAGGTGCGGTTATTGGTGGGATGTATGCTGTCGGTTCGCTGCTGGTGAACGTGTTTGTCGCACGCGAAAATCTCACCTATGCCGGTGGTATGGTAGAAATCTTCACCGGGATGGCCAACTATTTCGGTATCTCGGAAACGCTGGTCGGCCGTCTGGTGGGGATCGTGTTGTTTATCGCTATTTTTGGCTCGATGATGATGTGGACCTCCGCGCCGGTAAAAATCCACTTCTCGGAGATCCCTAAAGGGGTCTATGGCCCGAAAACCACCGAGCTGAACCCGCACGGGGTTCCGGTGCGCGCCGCATGGTGGCAGTTTGCCTTTGTGTTCGTGATGCTGGTTATCAACGGTTTCGGTTCCGAATCGGTGCAGCAGATGATGAATACCGCGATCAATCTGACCGCAGGTACGGCGATGTTGCCGCCGATCTTTATTATGGTGGCCTACTTTGTCTTTCGTTGGAAACACGACGACACGCCGCGAGATTTCCGCATGGGATCGCGCAGGTTTGGGATGGGGGTAGTTTTGGTGCTTATTACTATCTTCGTGGTAAGTATGACGGCATCTGCGTTCCCGCCAGGGGTTGATTTAGTCCGGGCCTTCTTTATCAATGTCTGTATGACCGCCGTGTTCTCCGCACTGGCCTGGTGGTGGATCTCGCGTTTTGAGGCAAAACAAAACAAGAAAAAAGGGGTTCTCGCAAACCAGTAAGCTAATACTTTGGCAGAGAGGCTCCTCTCTGCCCGTTTCCCCAATAACGGTTCGGTTACGGCATAAACGCCTGCAACCGCTGCTTCTGCTGGCCATCTGCGTCAAAGTTCCCGTCATCCAACCATTGTTCGAATCCCTGGCGCATCTCGGGCCAGCCGTCATCGGTCATGGCGAACCAATCGGTATCCCGGTTACGCCCTTTGGTCACCAGCGCCTTGAGAAATCGCCCTTCATAATTGAAGCCGAAACGTTGTGCGGCCTGCCTGGAAGGTGTATTCAGGCTATCGCATTTCCATTCACAACGGCGGTAGCCCAACTCGTCGAAGGTGTGGCGCAACATCAGGTAAATCGCTTCGGTGGCACAGGAGCGCTGTTTCATCAACGGTGACCAACAGACATGGCCAATTTCCAATACGCCGCTGCTCTCTTCAATACGCATAAAGGCCACCGTTCCCACCGGCGCCTGGCTCGCTGCATCGAACACCGTCAGGTTTACCAAAGCAGGATTGGCCTGTAAATTTGCCAGATGGCTGCGCAGCTCCTCGGCGCTTTCTGGTCTTTCGCGCATTAAATAAGTCCAGTCGCGGCCATCTGGGGCTTGCTGGAAAGCAGCAAACAACGCCGCGAAATCTCTTTCGGCGTTTAATGGTGCCAGGCGGCAAAACCTGCCGTTCAAAACCACGTCTTTTGGCCGCGCCAGAGCCTGCCATTGCGCTAATGGTTCGCCCACCGGCTGTCCATATTGATTGATCACCATAAAACTCTTCCGTCAGGTAAATACAAGAATCGGGTACCTCAGAGAATACGCTGCCAGGCGTAAAAAAGCAGATCCATTCTGTTTAATTCTGCATGACTCAGAGTGGGCATTGGCCGTTGCTTGTTATGAAACTGATCTAAATCAAAACCAATGTAAAAAAATGTTTTGAAACAGATGCTGCATTGTTTGTTTTACTGCGTGAGTTTTAAACTTACATCACCATACCAGTAGCTTGCTAATCATTGTTTATCGCGCTTTATCGGTTTTTTCAGTCCTTTATTGCCCGGGGTATGGATGCGCGAACGTTGATGTCGCGCGGGCCTTTCTGTGAAACATATTCAAGGTGGAATTATGTCGCAACAGCACTCCCCCACGCCGCCACGGCGTAGCTTTTTAAAGAAAACCCTGGCGTTAATCCCACTGGCTGCAGCCGGTGGGACTGGCGTACTGACACTGACGGCTCCACAGGCCTCGGCGGCAGGCGTATCACCTCACTATATTCCAACGTATTTCAATAACGACGAATGGCGCTTTCTGTTGGCAGCCTGCGATCGCCTGATCCCCAGCGATAGCAATGGCCCTGGAGCAATCGAAGAAGCCGTGCCGGTGTTTATCGATAAACAGATGGATACGCCTTATGGCCACGGTGGCCTGTGGTACATGCACCCGCCGTTTATTCCTTCGCCACCTGAGCTGGGGTATCAGTCCAAACTGACACCACGCGATACTTACCGTATCGGCATCAGTGGCCTCAACGCCCACTGCCAGCAGCAGTATCAGAAATCCTTTGCCGATCTGGAACATGCTCAACAGGAACAAATCCTGACGGCGTTGGAAAAAGGGGAATTGGAGTCCGAAGCCCTACCAGGTAAAGCGTTTTTTGCCCAACTGCTGCAAAACACCAAAGAGGGTTATCTGGCCGATCCGCTGCACGGCGGTAATCAGTCGATGGCTTCCTGGAAACTGATCGGCTTCCCCGGGGCGCGCGCAGATTATACCGATTGGGTCAATCACCCCAATCTGAGCTACCCGCTAGGCCCGGTCAGTATCTCCAGCAAAAGGAATGATAAATGAACACCATCAAAAAACCATCGGTAGACGTGGTGATCGTCGGATTTGGCTGGACCGGTGCCATTATGGGCATGGAACTGACCGAGGCCGGTCTGGAGGTGCTGGCACTGGAGCGCGGTGAGCAACGCGATACCTATCCTGATTTTGCCTACCCACGTATTGCAGACGAACTCACCTACGGCATCCGCCTGAAGCTGATGCAGGAAATGGCGCATGAAACCGTCACCGTGCGCCATACTACCGCCGATTTCGCGGTACCTTACCGCCAACTGGGCTCATTCCTGCCCGGTAACGGTGTCGGCGGTGCCGGGGTACACTGGAATGGTATGCTGTGGCGCGCTCTGCCTGCCGATTTGAAAATGCACACCACGGTGACGGAAAAATACGGCAATAACTGGGTGCCGGAAGGCATGCTGCTGCAGGATTATCCGGTCGATTACGCCGAACTGGAGCCTTACTTCGACAAGTTCGAGAAGGTCTGTGGCACCGCAGGCAAAGCGGGCAATCTGTTAGGCAATATTGTCAAAGGCGGTAATCCGTTTGAAGGCCCACGCTCCAGCGAATACCCCACGCCACCGCTCAAGCAACTCTATTCGGGTTCGCTGTTTGCTAAAGCGGCCGAATCGCTTGGCTACCACCCTTTCAGCATCCCGGCGGCCAACTGCTCCGAGCCATACACCAATCCCTACGGTGTACAAATGGGCCCTTGCAACTTCTGCGGCTACTGCGAACGTTTTGGCTGCTTTATGTATTCCAAGGCTTCGCCACAGACCACCATCCTGCCGGTGCTGTTAAAGCGCAAAAACTTTACGTTGCGCACCCGCTCGCAGGTGATCAAGGTCAATATGGACAGCAGTGGCAAAAAGGCCACCGGCGTCACTTACGTCAATGCTCAGGGGCAACAGGTTGAGCAACCGGCGGATCTGGTGATCCTCAGTGCCTTCC
Source organism: Serratia sp. L9 (assembly GCF_050632285.1). Lineage (NCBI taxonomy): Bacteria > Pseudomonadati > Pseudomonadota > Gammaproteobacteria > Enterobacterales > Yersiniaceae > Serratia > Serratia sp. L9. Next base: position 4,357,443 of record NZ_CP192591.1, read on the forward strand.
AACTGCATAACGTGCGGCTGTTACTGCTCTCCGGCATCGGCAAACCTTATGATCCGGTTACCGGCGAAGGCGTGGTGGGTAAAAACTACGCCTACCAGATGAACAGCGGCATCTCGCTGTTTTATGACCAGGAGACTCACTTCAACCCATTTATCGGGGCTGGAGCCGCAGGTACGGTGATCGACGATCTGAACTCGGAAAACTTCGATCACAGCGGGTTAGGCTTTATCGGCGGCGCTTACATCTCCGCCACCCGTACCGGTGGCCGCCCGATCCAGCAGATGACATTACCCCCAGGCACCCCCACCTGGGGCAGCGGTTGGAAGCAAGGGATCAAAGACAATTATCAGCACTCAATGAGCATCGGTTCGGAAGGCTCGGTTATGCCCTACCGCGACTGCTACCTTGATCTCGACCCTACTTATCAGGATGCCTATGGTTTGCCGCTGTTGCGCATGACCTTCGATTGGAAGGCTAACGAAATCAAAATGACGCAGCACATAACCAGCAAAATGGCGGATATCGCCAAGGCGATGAACCCCAAACAGATAACGATTTCTGTCATGGGTAGCGGCTCGCATTATGACGTTCGCCCTTATCAGTCGACCCACACCACCGGGGGGCTATCAGCGGCGACAGCCCCAAAACCAGCGTGGTCAACAAGTACCTCCAGTGCTGGGACGTGCCAAACGTGTTTGTCACCGGTGCCTGCGCCTTTCCGCAGAATCTGGCTTATAACCCCACCGGGATCGTAGGAGCGCTGGCCTATTATTCAGCGGCAGCGATCCGCAATCAGTACCTGAAAAATCCCGGCCCGTTGGTTCAGGCCTGATAGCGCAAGGAGAACACCATGAAAGGATTAACCCCTCGCTGCTGGCCTTGCTGGTTTTGAACGCCAGCGTGTCAGCCGCTGAAAATAGCGCATTAACCGAGCAAATCGCCCATGGCGAATACCTGGCACGCGCCGGTGACTGCGCCGCCTGCCACACTGCACCGGGCGGCGCGGCGTTTGCTGGCGGGCTAAAGATGAGTACGCCGGTTGGCGCGATTTATTCCACCAATATAACCCCGGACAAGAAAACCGGTATCGGCGAATATAGCCAGAAAGCGTTTGCCGATGCCTTACGTAAAGGGATCACGCGCGACGGTACGCGCCTGTATCCAGCCATGCCTTATCCCTCTTTTGCCAAGATTAAAGATGACGATATCCGCGATCTGTATCTCTATTTCACCCACAGAGTAACCCCGGTGGCCCATCAGGATCGGGCCAGTGATATCCCTTGGCCGCTGAACATGCGCTGGCCGCTGGCAATGTGGGATGGCCTGTTCATCGACGGTGGCGTTTATCAGACAGATACCAGCAACAGCGCACAGTGGAACCGCGGGGCCTATCTGGTGCAAGGGCTGGGACACTGCGGCAGTTGCCATACTCCACGCGGCATCGGTTTCCAGGAGAAGGCGCTGAACCAGACGGATAACGTCTACCTGAGCGGCGGCACGCTGGAAGGCTGGCATGCTCCTAATCTGCAAGGGAATACCCTCAGCGGGTTGGGCAGTTGGAGTAGCGAAGATTTGGTCCGCTTCCTGAAAACCGGCCATAGTGATAAATTCGCCGCCTTTGGTTCTATGGGAGATGTAGTCCAAGACAGCACTCAATATCTTAACCATGAGGATTTGCAGGCGATAGCGGTTTACCTCAAATCATTGCCTGCCGGTGATAAAGAGGCACGGCAAGCCGTCAGCCCCCCAACGCCGATGGCACTCTATAACACCAACGACAGCACCCCGGGCGGACAAGGCTATCTGGACAACTGTGCAGCCTGCCACCGCAGCGATGGTCAAGGGTATCGCAACACCTTCCCCCAGTTGGCCCATAACCCGGCGCTGCTGGCCGCGGACTCTTCTTCAGTGATCAGTATTATCCTCAACGGTTCACGTACACCGATGACCATCAACGCCCCTACCGGCTTGACCATGCCAGACTTTGGCTGGCGTCTGAGCGATGAACAGGTGGCGCAGATAGCCACCTTTGTGCGCACCAGTTGGGGCAATAGTGCCGCTCCGGTCACGGCGAGTCAGGTTAAAGCAATACGGGAGAACAGCGTCAGTAAACTCGTTGCGCAATAATATTATCACCGGGCCCAATCGGCTGGGCCCGTATATCAAGCCACCCGCGGGATAGGCGGTCAGAGTTCCGGCACACACATCCCATCTCCCATCGTTTAAGTTTGGTTTACCTTTGCCTCTGCGCTGTTTATCCTGCGTTTATTACCTATTGTTGATAATCAACCCGTTCAATGATGTGATAACGCTGATTTTCCGACTGTTCCTTGCGACAAAACCGGTCTCTAACTACCATAGCGTCAATTTTAACGCTCAAGCAATGGCCGGTATCCACGCGTTATCTTCCTGCACACTGAAAAGCGTGTAACCTTATAAGCGTGGGTGGTTAAACTATCGCCCGCCCCTAGACAGGAGTTTGCTCCATGCGAGTATTAGTTGTTGAAGATAATGGCCTGCTGCGCCACCACCTCAGTGTGCAAATGCGCGAAATGGGGCATCAGGTCGATGCCGCAGAAGACGCCAAGGAAGCCGACTATTTCCTGCAGGAACATGCACCGGATATTGCCATTGTCGATTTAGGCCTGCCTGGCGAGGACGGCCTGAGTTTGATCCGCCGCTGGCGCTCCCACCAGATGAAGTTACCCATTCTGGTACTGACCGCCCGCGAAAGCTGGCAGGATAAGGTGGCGGTGCTGGAAGCCGGTGCCGATGACTACGTGACCAAACCCTTCCATCTGGAAGAGGTGATCGCCCGGATGCAGGCCTTGATGCGCCGCAACAGCGGCCTGGCTTCGCAGGTGATCGTCCTGCCTCCGTTCCAGATTGACCTTTCCCGCCGCGAACTGAGCGTGAACGAACAACAGATCAAGCTGACGGCATTTGAATATACTATTATCGAAACGCTGATCCGTAACGCTGGCAAAGTGGTGAGCAAAGACTCGCTGATGCTGCAGCTTTACCCGGATGCGGAACTGCGTGAAAGCCATACTATCGACGTGTTAATGGGCCGCCTGCGTAAAAAGCTGCAGGCCGAATATCCACAGGAAGTGATCACCACTGTACGTGGCCAGGGTTATCGTTTCGATGCTAAGTGAACATGATGTTCAAGAAAGATAAAAAACCCTTCTCACTACGCGCCCGTTTTTTGATGGCTACCGCCGGGGTGATCCTGGCGTTAACTCTCTCTTATGGGTTGGTGGCAGTGGTCGGCTATATCGCCAGCTTTGACAAAACCGCCTTCCGCATGCTGCGCGGTGAGAGTAATCTGTTTTTCAGCCTGGCGCAGTGGAAAAACCAAAAACTGACCATTGCCATCCCCCCGATCTCGATCTCGATCTCAACTCCCGAACGCTGGTATTTATCTATGACGATAAGGGTAACCTGCTGTGGAGCCAGCGCCCGATGCCGGAGGTGGAAAAACTGATCCAGAAAGAGTGGCTGGAAGAGTCTGGTTTTTATGAGATAGACACCGATACCCGTATCAGCAGTGAAGTGCTGGGCAATAACACCGAAGCCCAGGATCAGTTAAAAGATTACGATGACACCGACCAGAACGCCTTGACCCACTCGGTGGCCGTCAACACCTATGCCGCTACCCCACGCTTGCCAGCCTTGAGCATCGTGGTGGTAGACAGCATCCCGCAAGAATTACAACGTTCAGACATGGTATGGGAATGGTTCAGCTATGTGCTACTGGCCAACCTGCTGCTGGTGGTGCCATTGCTCTGGCTGGCCGCCTATTGGAGCCTGAGGCCGATCAAGGCGCTGGTGGCGCAGGTAAGTGAACTGGAAAATGGCGAACGCGAACAGCTGGATGAGAATCCCCCAGCGAGCTGCGCGGTCTGGTGCGCAACCTCAATATTTTGGTGCGCAATGAGCGCCAGCGTTATACCAAATATCGCACTACGCTGGCCGATCTGACCCACAGCCTGAAAACACCGCTGGCGGTGCTGCAAACCACCCTGAGATCCCTGCGCTCAGGCAAGCAGACCACCATCGAAGAAGCTGAACCGATCATGCTTGAGCAGATCAGCCGTATCTCACAGCAGATCGGTTATTACCTGCGCCGGGCAAGTATCAACTCAAGTCAAACCGTGCTAACCCGAGAAATCCATTCAGTCTCCGCCTTGCTGGACAGCCTGAGCGTGGCGCTGAACAAGGTTTATCAGCGCAAAGGGGTGGTGATCACGCTGGATATTTCGCCTGAAGTGACCTTTATGGGTGAGAAGAACGACTTTATGGAAGTCATGGGCAACGTTTTAGAAAACGCCTGCAAATACTGCCTGGAGTTTGTAGAGATCAGCTCACTGCATTCGGACAAATATCTGACCATCGTGATTGACGATGATGGCCCCGGCATTCCGGAAAGCAAGCGCGAACTGATTTTCCAACGCGGCCAGCGTGTTGATACCCTGTGCCCTGGCCAGGGGCTTGGCCTGTCGGTTGCCGCCGAAATCATTGAGCAATACGACGGGCAGATAACCATCAGCGACAGCCCGCTTGGCGGCGCACGAATGGAGGTCACTTTCGCCCGCCAACATGATTCCAGCCATCACGAGTAAATTCTGTCGCTCAGGCCCCGATGCACGGGGCCTAACTTCCGTTATAATCCCCTCAGGCTCACCCTATCCTGGAATAAAAAATGGACTACCAATTAGATTTGGACTGGAACGATTTTTTGCAACGTTATTGGCAAAAGCGCCCGGTCATTCTCAAGCGCGGATTTAAAAACTTTATCGATCCTATTTCCCCGGATGAGTTGGCCGGGCTGGCAATGGAAAACGAAGTAGACAGCCGCCTGGTTAGCCATCATGAAGGCCGCTGGCAGGTAGGACATGGCCCCTTCGAGAGCTATGATCATCTGGGTGAGAATAACTGGTCACTGCTGGTACAAGCCGTTGATCACTGGCATGAGCCATCCAGCGCATTGATGCAGCCGTTCCGCAAACTGCCAGACTGGCGCATGGACGATTTAATGATTTCGTTCTCAGTGCCGGGCGGTGGTGTTGGCCCGCACCTCGATCAATACGACGTATTTATTATTCAGGGTACTGGCCGCCGCCGCTGGCGTGTCGGCGAAAAAGTGGCGATGAAGCAGCACTGCCCGCATCCGGATCTGCTGCAGGTAGCTCCTTTTGACGCCATTATTGATGAAGAGATGGAACCGGGTGATATTTTGTATATTCCGCCTGGCTTCCCGCATGAAGGCTACTCGCTGGAAAACTCGCTCAACTATTCCGTTGGCTTCCGTGCACCCAATGGCCGCGAGTTGGTAAGCGGTTATGCCGATTATGTTTTGGCCCATGAATTAGGTAGCCAGCGGTACAGCGATCCAGAGATTACGCTGCGCGAAAGCCCAGCCGAAGTCCTGCCGCATGAGGTCGATGCGCTGCGCCAGATGATATTGGGCCTGGTCCAACAGCCGGAGCACTTCCAGAACTGGTTTGGCGAATTTATTTCGCAGTCGCGCCACGAGTTGGATATCGCGCCACCCGAGCCGCCATATCAGGCCGGTGAAATCTACGAACTGCTGCAACAGGGCGAAGCGTTGCAACGTCTGGGTGGGTTGCGCGTGCTGCGCGTAGGCGGGAAGTGCTTCGTGAATGGTGAATTGATTGATACCGAACATCAGCAAGCTGCCAATGCCTTGTGCCAGCACTTCAGCGTCAATGCCGAAATGTTAGGAGAGGCGGTGAACGACCCTTCTTTCCTGGCCTTGCTGACGGCGCTAATCAACAGCGGCTACTGGTACTTTAACGACTAGGTGACACCGCAGGGTAAGCTTTGCTTTGGCAGCCATGATCGCCAGATAATCTCATTTATGGTGACTCCCCCTCTTCTTTTGGGAGAGGGGAATCAACCGTTTTGACCGCTATTTTCTGACCCGTTCGGCGGTCAGAGCGGCAATACGCATAATAACTGCCACTGCCTGCTCCATCCCTTCAAGGGTGATAAACTCATGCTTGCCGTGGAAATTATAGCCACCGGTGAACATGTTCGGGCAAGGCAATCCTTTAAAGGACAGTTGGGCACCATCCGTCCCCCCGGATCGGCTTCATGATCGGCTCAATGTTGCAATCACGCATCGCCTGTTGCGCCAGCGCAATCACATGGGGATGTTTGGCAACCTGCTCGCGCATGTTGTAATAACTATCTTCGATCGTCACCTCGATATAGCAATCTCGCGGCAATCCACGCCCCACTTTCTGTGCCGCATCGATCATATTGCGTTTGCGCGCCTCAAAGCCATCACGCTCAAAATCACGCACGATGTAATGCATCTCTGCACGCTCCACGTTCCCTTTGATGCCACCGAGGTGGTAAAAACCTTCGTAACCCTCGGTATTCTCCGGCGTTTCATCGGCGGGTAGCGCCTGATGGAAACGGGCAGCCAGGGACAGCGCATTCACCATCACCCCTTTGGCACTGCCGGGGTGAACATTATTGCCCGCGATTTTCACCGTCACCGATGCCGCATTGAAGTTTTCGCACTCCAATTCCCCCACGCCGCCACCGTCAACGGTATAAGCCCACTCGGCGTCGAACGCCTTAACATCAAAGAAATGTGCGCCCTTGCCCACTTCTTCATCCGGCGTGAATCCTACGCGGATATCGCCGTGAGGAATTTTTTGCTGCTTCAACCGCACCATGGCGGTAAGAATTTCCGCAATCCCGGCTTTATCATCTGCGCCAAGCAGCGTTTTACCATCGGTGGTGATCAGCGTTTGCCCCAGCATTTGATGCAGGATCGGGAACATCACCGGCGATAACACTTCATCACCAATACCCAATGCAATATCACCACCGCGATAGTTTTCCACGATCTGTGGTGCTACATGCTTACCGGAAAAATCCGGCGAGGTATCAAGATGTGAAATGAATCCGATCGCTGGCACCGGCCACGCCACATTACTGGGTAAAGTGCCCATCACGCAGCCCTTGTCGCTTAGCGAGACCTTTTCAAACCCCAGTTCAATCATTTCCTGCTGCAACGCACGCGCCAGCTTCAGTTGCCCGTCGGTACTCGGCACATGTTTGACGTTCGCTTTAGCCTGTGTGTCAAAAGAGACGTAGTTAAAAAAGCGATCAAGTAGTTTATCCATGGTTCCGCCCTCAGAATTTCGCGTTTCATTATGCAAAAACGATACGGATCAAATATTGAGACAGGTCATTAATAGTCAGATTTAACGCAAATCATTAAAGTAAGTGATGGTTTAAAGATGAAATTATTGGGGTAAACTCAGCCAGGAGCCTTACAGAACGGCAGTTTGGCTTTCAATTATGGGGCTCAGCGTCTATCATGCGCCCTCTTTAAATTTCGAACGGCGCCGCTGGCTTTGAGCTTCAGTACACCGACGGGGGCTCGCGCAGTCTTTTCCAGCGGCGCTTCTATCTGCATCACCTTACGGGATAGAGACACCTTTACCCAAAGTAACTGGCGTTGCAGCTAGACGGTAAGAGAGTTACGCCCTGGAGCTTATTAAGGTAAGTGACCGGGGGTCGCTCTCGCAGCCAACACGCTGCAACTTCAAGTAAGAAGGGTATAAAATGACTGAGAAATCCTCTCTGGTTACACTGGCCTCCCTGAGTAAAAGCTTTGGCGGCAAAGAAATTATCAGCAATCTCAACCTTGAGATTAGCGATGGTGAGTTCGTCACTATCCTGGGCCCTTCTGGCTGTGGCAAAACCACCGTATTGCGCCTGATCGCCGGGTTGGAAAACGCCGACCAGGGGCAGATAGTGCTCGACGGGCAGGATATTACCGACATTCCCGCCGAACATCGCCACGTAAACACCGTCTTTCAAAGCTATGCCCTGTTCCCTCATATGACGGTTTTTGAGAACGTCGCCTTTGGCCTGCGCATGCAGAAAACCCCAGATGCAGAACTGACACCGCGTGTGGAAGAAGCCCTGCGCATGGTGCAATTGGAAGAGTTCGCCCAACGACAGCCTCATCAACTTTCCGGTGGCCAGCAACAGCGTGTGGCCATCGCCCGTGCGGTAGTCAACAAACCTAAAGTGCTGCTGCTGGACGAATCGCTTTCTGCCCTGGATTACAAACTGCGCAAGCAGATGCAGAACGAACTGAAGGCGTTGCAGCGCAAATTGGGTATCACCTTTGTTTTCGTGACGCACGATCAGGAAGAAGCCTTGACCATGTCCGATCGGATCGTGGTGATGCGTGATGGGCGCATCGAACAGGACGGCACCCCGCGCGAGATCTACGAAGAACCCAAAAACCTGTTCGTCGCCAGCTTTATCGGTGAGATTAATATCTTCGATGCCACCGTGCTGCAACGTCTCGATGAACTGCGGGTGCGGGCCCTGGTGGAAGGCCGGGAATGTGATATCTATGCCGCCCAGCCAGTCGAGCCGGGGCAATCCTTGAAAGTGCTGCTGCGCCCGGAGGATCTTCGGGTAGAAGAAGTGAATGATAACCAGCAACTGGATGGTTTGATCGGCTACGTGCGTGAGCGCAACTATAAAGGCATGACGCTGGAGTCAGTGGTTGAACTGGAAAGCGGTAAAATGGTGATGGTCAGCGAGTTCTTCAACGAAGACGATCCAGACGTTGACCATTCGCTGAACCAGAAGATGGCGGTAACCTGGGTAGAAAGCTGGGAGGTGGTGCTGGCCGATGAAGAAATCTCGTAATTTATTTCAAAACCTGGTGATCAGCGGCGTGGTCGCCTGGTTAGTGCTGTTTGTGTTTATGCCGAATCTGCTGATTATTGGCGCCAGCTTCCTGACGCGAGACGACGCCAATCTGGTGCAGATGGTGTTCACGCTGGATAACTATACCCGGCTGTTTGACCCGCTGTACGGTCAGGTGATGCTTCACTCATTGAATATGGCGGTGATCGCCACTCTCTGTTGTCTGCTGCTCGGTTACCCTTTTGCCTATATTCTTGCCCGCCTGCCGAAAAAATCCGCCCGTTGCTGTTGTTCCTGCTGATCGTACCTTTCTGGACCAACTCGCTGATCCGCATCTATGGCCTGAAGCTGTTTCTCAGCACCCGTGGCTATCTGAATGAATTCCTGCTGTGGACCGGGCTTATCGAGACGCCGTTTCGCATTATGTATACATCGGAAGCGGTGATCCTGGGGCTTATCTACATTCTGCTGCCGTTTATGGTGATGCCGCTTTATTCCAGTCTGGAAAAGCTGGATAAATCCTGCCTGGAGGCGGCCCGCGATCTGGGTGCCAGTAAGGTGCAAACCTTTATCCGTATCGTCATACCGCTGACCATGCCGGGCATTATCGCCGGTTGCCTGCTGGTGTTATTACCGGCAATGGGGCTGTTCTACGTATCTGATTTGATGGGCGGGGCCAAAAACCTGCTGATCGGTAATGTGATCAAAAGCCAATTCCTGAATATCCGCGACTGGCCATTCGGTGCCGCCACCAGCATCTGTCTGACCTTGCTGATGGGATTGATGCTGTGGGTTTATTATCGTGCCGCCAGGCTGCTGAATAACAAGGGGGATCTGGAATGATCGGGCGTCTGATTCGCGGTGGGTTTATGACCCTGATTTACGCATATCTCTACATTCCAATCGTGATCCTGATCGTCAATTCGTTCAACACCTCACGTTTCGGCATTAACTGGCAAGGTTTTACGACCAATTGGTACAGCCTGCTGCTGAACAACGATAGCCTACTGCAAGCGGCCGGTCATTCGCTGACTATGGCGGTGCTTTCTGCCAGCTTCGCCACGCTGATCGGCTCGTTGGCCGCGGTGGCGCTGTATCGTTACCATTTTCGTGGTAAGCCCTTCGTCGGCGGTATGCTGTTTGTGGTGATGATGTCGCCGGATATCGTGATGGCGATTTCCCTTCTGGTACTGTTTATGCTGCTGGGTATTTCGCTAGGCTTCTGGTCACTGCTGTTTTCCCATATCACCTTCTGCCTGCCCTTTGTGGTGGTCACCGTCTATTCGCGCCTGAAGGGCTTTGATGTGAAAATGCTGGAGGCCGCGCGTGATCTGGGGGCCAGCGAAGTGGTGATCCTGCGTAAAATCATTTTGCCGCTGGCAATGCCGGCGGTTGCTGCCAGCTGGCTACTGAGTTTCACACTGTCGATGGATGACGTGGTGGTCTCTTCGTTCGTTACCGGCCCAAGCTATGAGATCCTGCCGTTGAAAATCTATTCAATGGTGAAGGTCGGCGTTTCACCAGAGGTCAACGCGCTGGCCACCATATTGCTTATACTTTCGTTGGTGCTGGTATTGGCTAGCCAATTGATATTGCGCGATCGCCGCGTTAAAGCGATGTGAGGAGAGCCGGGTCCGCTTCGCTTGCTAAAATCGCTGATTTGCCAATGGGGTAAGCGTCTTTACCCTACAGGAAGCTCTCCCTATAATGGCCCTTCTCTGGGGTACGGCGTTCTGCGCCGTACTGTTTAAGCAATCACTGCCTAAGGATGCACCGCATGAAAAAGTGGTCACACCTGCTCGCAGCCGGGATGATGGCACTGAGCATCTGCTCAGCAAATGCCGCTGATGACGGCAAAACGCTGTATTTCTATAACTGGACTGAATACGTACCTCCTGGCCTGCTGGAGCAGTTCACGAAAGAAACCGGTATCAAGGTGATTTACTCCACCTATGAATCCAACGAAAGCATGTATGCCAAGCTCAAAACCTACAAGGACGGGGCTTACGATCTGGTGGTGCCTTCAACCTATTTCATCGCTAAGATGAGCAAAGAAGGCATGCTGCAGAAGATTGATAAAAGCCAGCTCAGTAACTTTAAATATCTCGATCCTGGCCTGCTGAACAAGTCATTCGATCCGCAAAACGACTACTCCATTCCCTATATCTGGGGGGCGACCGCCATCGGGATTAACACGGATGCCATCGATGCTAAAACCGTCACCTCCTGGGCTGATTTATGGAAGCCGGAGTACAAAGGCCGCCTGTTGCTGACCGACGATGCCCGTGAAGTGTTCCAGGTGGCACTGCGCAAGCTGGGTTACTCAGGCAACACCACCGATCCGCAAGAGATTGAGGCCGCCTATAACGAGCTGAAAAAGTTGATGCCAAACGTACTGGCCTTTAACTCTGACAACCCCGGCAACCCCTATATGGAAGGCGAAGTGGATCTGGGGATGGTGTGGAACGGCTCCGCCTACGTGGCACGCCAGTCGGGTACACCGCTTGAGATCGTCTGGCCTAAGGAAGGTGGGATTTTCTGGATGGACAGCCTGGCCATTCCAGCCAATGCCAAGAATGTCGAGGGAGCACTAAAGCTGATCAACTTCCTGCTGCGCCCGGAAATTGCGGTGCAGGTAGCGGAAACCATCGGTTACCCGACGCCGAATCTGGCGGCAAGAAAGCTGTTGCCTAAAGAGATTGCCGAAGATAAATCGCTGTATCCTGATGACGCGGTGATTGAAAACGGTGAATGGCAGAATGATGTGGGTGAAACCAGTACGCTGTATGAGACTTACTTCCAGCAGTTGAAAGCCGGACGTTAGTGGGTTTACTACTTACCGCTGCAAGATGGCCATCTCTCCTCCAGACCCTGCCCCTCTCCGCAAAGGAGAGGGTGCTCACATTCTATCCCCTCTCCCTCTGGGCGAGGGTGAGGGAGAAGGGAAAAGTCTCTCCCAGCCCTATATCAGGGTTTGTCAGCCCGCTCAACTTTACCCATCAGGAATTTGTGCACAAAGCGTGACACCACTTCACTGGCCGGGCCGTAATGTTTCTCTTCAAACTGGCTTTCTACCTGGCTCGGCTCCAGATTCAGCTCCATGGTATAAGCGCCACCAAGGCGGGCTTCGTGGACAAAACCCGCTGCCGGATAAACATTGCCGGAAGTCCCAATCGCGATAAAGAAATCGGCTTTTGCCAGCGCGGAGTAAATCTCATCCATACCCAGCGGCATCTCACCAAACCACACCACATGGGGCCGCAAAGGGGACGGGAACTGACAGCAGTGGCAACGTTCATCGACGCTCAGATCGTCCCGCCACTCAAATACCTGCCCGGAACTGGTACAGCGCACCTTCAGCAGTTCACCGTGCATATGCAAGACTCGTTTGCTGCCTGCCCGCTCGTGCAGATTATCGATATTCTGCGTGACCAGCAGGAAGTTATCCCCTAGCCACTCTTCCAGATCGGCCAGAGCACGATGTGCCGCATTGGGGGCAATCCCTGGCTGTTGAAGCTGCTGGCGGCGAGCGTTATAAAACGCCTGTACCAAAGCCGGATCGCGTTTAAACCCATCCAGGGTAGCCACGTCCTCTACCTTATGCTCTTCCCACAGCCCATCGGCCGCGCGGAAAGTGCGGATACCAGACTCGGCAGAGATGCCTGCCCCTGTCAGTACCACAACGAACGGCTTTTTCAATTCGGCTGCCGCCATGGTATCGCGCTGGAAAATCCGTGAGCGAAAACGCTGATGCCGTACATGCTTACTCTTGCGAAACTGACACAACCGATGGCGAGTGTGCATGAACTCTCCTTATTTAATTGCTATCCAACAAATTGAGGAACGCGGCCCCGCGAACACCACCAGCATCACCATAACGCGCTTTCTCGATGCGGGGTAATTTGGCTACCCGCAACAGATGGGCTGGCAGACGCTGGGGCAATGCCTGATAAATCGCTGAAAAATTCGATAAACCGCCACCGATCACCACCAGGTGGGGATCAATGATAGTCAGCAAATTGCCCAGGCATATCGCTAAAACTTCCAGAAAACGGTCAACATGTGCCACCGCCTGTGGCTCACCAGCCTGATATTGCGCAATGATTTGCTGTGCTGGCAAGTGCTGCTGATAAAAGTGCGTATACATCCACTCAAATCCACGGCCCGAGATGTAATTTTCAATGCAACCCTGATGGCCGCAACCACAGGCAACGCGAGGAATATCACGCCCCAGCACCTCCAAGGCATCAACCGGTAACCGGAAATGGCCGAACTCCCCGCTGATATAATTGCGCCCGGAAAGCACTTTGCCATCCACGATCAAACCACCGCCAACGCCGGTCCCCAGGATAATCCCCAGCACCGTTGGATAGCTGCGGAACTCTTCGTCCCAGGCTTCCGACAACGTAAAGCAGTTGGCGTCGTTATCTACCCTGACCTCGCGGCCAATCAGATTACTGAGATCGCCCGGCAGCGGTTGCCCCATAGCAGCCGGTACGTTGGCGGTAAACAAGGTTCCGTCTTCATTCGGCAACCCCGGAATACCTATGCCCACCTTGCCCTGTAAGCCGCAAAACTCGTCGGCTTCGTGAGTAAGACCGCATAACACCGCCAGCAGTTGCTGATAGTCATCACGCGGCGTTGGCACCCGTTTTTGCCAGATACGCTGCAGATTGGCATCGAATATCCCCAGTTCAATCTTGGTGCCACCCATATCGAAACCGTAGTACATAACTTCACCTCAGGCTAAAAAAATGGGGCGCCATTGCTGAGCCCCAGGTTTTTATTATTGCCCGCTTAAGACACGGGCCGGATCGATGCGGCTGGCACGCCTGGCCGGATACCAACTGGCCAGCAGGCTGAGCACAATGGCGGTTGCCAAAACAATCACCACATCCAGCCAGTGCAATTCGGAAGGCAGGAAATCGATAAAATAGATGTCGCCAGACAGGAAGGAATGGCCCATCAGCTTTTCGATCCCCTTGATGATGTTGGTCAACTGCAACGAGGCGATCACACCAACCACCACGCCGCTCAGACTGCCCACCAGCCCTGCCAGCAAGCCATACCAGATGAAAATGGCACGAATAAAGCCGTCTTTGGCTCCCAGGGTACGCAATACGGCAATATCGCCGCTCTTGTCTTTGACTGCCATCACCAGCGTGGAAACAATGTTGAAGCAGGCCACGCCGATCACCAGCACCATCGCCAGATACATGATGGCGCGGATCATCTGAATATCCCGGTACATGTAACCGTAAGTGCCGATCCAGCTTTTGATATAGACGTAGGAATTAGTCACCTCGCCAGCGTCACGCACCAGCTTATTGGCAGCAAACACGTCGTTGACCTTGATGGCAATGCCAGTGACACTGTCACCCATATCCAGATATTGCTGGGCATCGGCCAGAGGCACCATTGCCAGGCTATGATCGAGCTGGCCGCTAAGTTGTAAAATACCGGCCACCTGCAGGCGAATACGCTTGGGCTGCAGCAGTTTCATTTCCGGATCGCTGTTGGGGATCATCACCGTGACGTAGGAGCCTTGCTTCACCCCCAGCGCTTCGGCCACTCCCTTACCCAGGATCACCTGCTGCTCACCGCTTTTGAAGTTGGCCCAGGCATCGCCCTGCACATATTCTGGCAATGCGCTTAGCTGGCTTTCCTGCGCCGGGTCAACCCCTTCACCTGCACCGCCCGCAGTTGCGCGCCATTCTCCATCAGGCCGGTGAAATTGATGTACGGGGCTGCGGCCAAAATGCCCGGTACTTTTTCTACCCGCTGCAGTATGTCTGGCCATCCCTCGAAAGGCGGGTTGACCGGTTCAATCTCGCCATGCGGCACCACCGCCAAAATACGGTTCTGCAATTCACGTTCGAAACCGTTCATGGCGCTCAACCCGACGATCAGCACCGCCACGCCCAGCGCAATGCCAATGGTTGAGATCACTGAAATCAGTGAAACCATGCCGCCGCGCCGCCGGCCACGGCTGAAGCGCAGCGCCATCAGCAATGAAAGTGGCGAAGCGCTCATTACTCGGCCCCCATCAGGGAGGATTGCGCCTGCAGATGGCCGTCGGCCATTTCCAACTGGCGGCTCAGGCGTTTGGCGAGTTGCAGATCGTGGGTCACCACCAGAAACGCGGTGCCCTGGCGCACATTCAATTCACCGAGCAGGTCGAAGATACTGTCGGCGGTACGCTTATCCAGGTTACCTGTGGGTTCATCCGCCAGCACCAGCGAAGGATTATTCACCAGCGCGCGGGCAATCGCCACGCGCTGGCGTTCCCCGCCAGAAAGCTCAGAAGGACGGTGTTTACTGCGTTTTTCCAACCCCACCGCCGTCAACATCTCTAACGCTTTTTCCTGCGCCAGAGCCGGTTTGGTGCCGCCAATCAACAGCGGCATCGCCGCGTTTTCCAGCGCGGTAAAATCTGGCAACAGATGGTGGAACTGGTAGATAAAACCAAGCTGGCGGTTACGCAGCTCCGCTTTGGCAGTAGAAGAAAGCGAGTTCAGAGACTGCCCTTTGTAGATAACCTCCCCGGAAGTTGGGGAATCCAATCCACCCAGCAGGTGCAGCAAGGTACTTTTACCGGAACCCGAGCTGCCGACGATCGCCATCATCTCGCCCGGCTGCATGGCAAAACTGACATTGCGCAGCACATCGGTATGCAGATTGCCTTCCTGATAGGTCTTGCACAGGTTGTCACACTGCAGCAAAAGATGGTTACTCATAACGTAAAGCCTCAGCGGGTTGTACGGCGGCAGCGCGCCATGAAGGGTAAAGCGTGGATAACAGAGAAACCGCCATCGCCGCCAGGGCAATGATTGTTACCTGCAATGGGTCAACCGCCACCGGCAGCGAAGCCCCGTCGATCAGCGAGCCGAGGATCGGCATCAGGCCATTGAGATGGGTGGCCAGCAATACGCCCAGTAACGTCCCGAGCAGTGAGCCGATAATCCCGGCGCTGGCGCCCTGCACCATAAATACCGACATAATCTGGGGCCGCGTCAGGCCCAGCGTCTGCAAAATAGCCACTTCGCCCTGCTTCTCCATCACCAACAGGCTTAGAGAAGTAATAATATTGAATGCCGCCACCGCCACGATCAGGCTGAGCAGCAGCCCCATCATATTTTTCTCCATGCGTACCGCCTGGAACAGCTCGCCTTTACGGTCGCGCCAATCTTTCCATACGGTGCCTTCCGGCAGCACTTGCTGGCTAAGCGTATCCACCTGCAGCGGCTGTTGCAGGAACAGACGCCAACCGGTGATATTGCCCGCCGGGTAACGCATCAGGCGCGAAGCATCCTGCTGATTGGCGAGCAACTGGTAACCATCCACCTCACTGTTGGCGTGGAAAGTCCCGATCACGGTAAAGAGACGTTGGCTGGGGATGCGGCCCATCGGCGTGAATTGGCTGGCGCTGGGCACCATCAGACGCAGTTGGTCGCCACGTTTGACACCTAACTGCCCTGCAAGCTGCTCACCGATAATGATGTTGTATTCTCCCGGCTGCAGTTGCTGCTGTTTAACGTTGACCAGATAAGGGGTTAGCGGATCGGCTTCATCCGGATTAACGCCCAGAAGCACCCCGACGGCCACGCTGCGGGCGCTTTGCAGCACCACATCGCCGGTGGTCAATGGGCTAACGCGGGTCACACCTTGCAACCCTTGTACGCTGGCGGCAGGCAGTTGTTCAGGACTGATGGAGCCCTGCTTGCCGGCGATCAGCGCTTGTGGCATCAGCCCCAGAATGTTGTTTTCGAGATCTTTTTCGAAACCGTTCATCACCGAGAGCACGGTAACCAGCGCCATCACCCCAAGCGTAATGCCAATGGTGGATAGCCAGGAAACAAACCGCCCAAAGCGGTCTGATGCTCGCCCGCGCATGTAACGCAGGCCAATAAATAACGCGACAGGTTGATACATGAAATCCGTTTTGTTGCCGTAGCTTAAGCAAAGTGATCAAGGATAATAAAGGCTCTACCCGGTTTATGGAACCATTCGCCCGGTTTTATTCTCGTCACCGGCAGTTCAACCACGACCAACGCAACCCGCCACGGCCCTGAGTTGATTAAATAAGCGCCAACAGGCACCTTCCAGGCGCTTTTACCTGTGTCAGTTTATTAGACACTGGGCTAGTATAACGAGGATAAAGGCCAACAGGATTTTGTGGTATTCACGCGTCAACCGCCACGGTGAACACCACAAAAAACTGTTATTCAATTCATTGATTAAAGATAACTGAATGAGCATTTCTGATAAGAGTCTCCGTTCCGCTTCATCTTCCTCCCGTTACTCTCTACCCGACCGCGCGGGCGATTTACGCCAACTGGGGCAACTGACCGGTTCCGCCTGCGCCGTTGAATGCGCCGAGATTGCCGAGCGCCATCCGGGCCCGGTCATGCTGATTGCTCCGGATATGCAAAACGCGCTGCGGCTACGTGACGAAATTCAGCAGTTTACCGACCAGATGGTGACGACCCTTTCCGATTGGGAGACGCTGCCGTATGACAGTTTTTCGCCGCATCAGGAAATCATTTCTGCACGCCTTTCGAGCCTGTATCACCTGCCAACCATGGCACGCGGCATTATCATTCTGCCGGTGAACACGCTGATGCAGCGCGTCTGCCCTCATGAATTCCTGCATGGGCATGCTCTGGTAATGAAAAAGGGGCAGCGGCTGTCAAGGGACCTTTTGCGCGCCCAGTTGGAACAGGCGGGTTACCGCAGCGTCGATCAGGTCATGGAGCACGGCGAATTTGCCACGCGTGGGGCCCTGCTGGATTTATACCCGATGGGCAGTGAAGAGCCTTATCGTATAGACTTTTTCGATGACGAAATCGACAGCTTGCGCACCTTCGACGTGGACAATCAACGTACGCTGAACGAAGTGGATGCCATCAACCTGCTGCCAGCACACGAATTCCCAACCGATAAAAATGCTATCGAGCTGTTCCGCAGCCAATGGCGCGAACAGTTTGAAGTGCGCCGTGACGCCGAACATATTTACCAGCAGGTGAGTAAAGGCACCTGGCCTGCCGGGATCGAATACTGGCAACCGCTGTTCTTCAGCCAGCCGCTGCCTTCGTTATTCAGCTATCTGCCAGCCAATACGCTTATCGTCAACACTGGCAATCTGGAAAGCGCCGCCGAGCGTTTCTGGCTGGATGTGAATCAGCGCTATAAAAGCCGACGTATCGATCCGATGCGCCCGCTGGTGGCTCCAGATACCTTATGGTTACGGGTTGATGCCCTGTTTGGTGAACTCAAGGCCTGGCCACGCGTGGCGTTGAAAACCGAAGAGCTGCCTGCCAAGGCAGGTAACACCAATCTGGGCTATCAAACCCTGCCCGAACTGGCGGTCCAGGCTCAACAGAAAGCGCCATTGGATAATCTGCGCCGCTTTATAGAAAGCTTTACCGGCAGCGTGATTTTCTCGGTAGAAAGCGAAGGCCGCCGTGAAACCTTGCAGGATCTGCTTGGCCGCATCAAGCTCGGCACCAGCCTGATCCAGCGCCTTGACGAGGTTGAAGCGCCAGGCCGTTATATGATGGTCGGGGCTTCAGAACGCGGCTTTCTGGATACGCTACGTGACCGGGCGCTGATTTGCGAAAGCGATCTGCTTGGTGAGCGGGTCAGCCGCCGTCGGCAGGATAACCGCCGCACCATCAATACCGATACCCTGATCCGTAACCTGGCGGAGCTGCACCCTGGGCAACCGGTGGTTCATCTGGAGCACGGCGTTGGGCGCTATGTCGGTCTGACGACGCTGGAGGCCGGTGGTATCAAGGCGGAATATCTGATCCTGTCTTACGCCGGTGAAGACAAGCTGTACGTGCCGGTTTCCTCTCTGCATCTGATCAGCCGCTACGCCGGTGGGGCCGATGATAATGCCCCGCTGCACAAACTGGGCGGCGATGCCTGGTCGCGTGCACGTCAAAAAGCCGCCGAGCGGGTGCGTGACGTCGCCGCCGAACTCCTGGATATATACGCCCAGCGTGCCGCGAAATCCGGTTTTGCCTTCAAACATAATCGCGAACAGTATCAGCTGTTCTGCCAGAGCTTCCCGTTTGAGACCACCCCGGATCAAGAGCAGGCTATCAACGCCGTGCTGAGCGATATGTGCCAGCCGTTGGCGATGGACCGCCTGGTCTGTGGCGATGTGGGCTTTGGCAAAACCGAAGTCGCGATGCGCGCCGCCTTTCTGGCGGTGGAAAACGGCAAGCAGGTGGCGGTATTGGTGCCGACAACCCTGCTGGCACAGCAGCACTTCGATAACTTCCGCGATCGCTTTGCCACCTGGCCAATCCGCATTGAGATGATGTCTCGTTTCCGCAGTGCCAAAGAGCAACAGCAGGTTCTGGAGGCGGCGGCAGAGGGTAAAGTGGATATTATTATCGGCACCCACAAGCTGCTGCAGAGCGATCTGCGCTGGAAAGATCTGGGGTTGCTGATTGTCGATGAAGAGCACCGCTTTGGTGTTCGTCACAAAGAGCGTATCAAAGCAATGCGCGCCGATGTGGATATCCTGACGCTGACTGCCACACCGATCCCGCGAACCCTGAATATGGCGATGAGTGGCATGCGCGATCTGTCGATCATTGCCACCCCGCCAGCCTGCCGCCTGGCGGTGAAAACCTTTGTGCGTGAATTCGACAGCCTGGTGGTGCGTGAGGCGATCTTGCGTGAGGTGCTGCGCGGCGGCCAGGTGTATTACCTGTACAACGACGTAGAGAACATCGATAAAGCGGCACAACGGTTGGCGGAGCTGGTACCCGAAGCGCGGATTGCCATCGGTCATGGCCAGATGCGGGAACGCGATCTGGAACGGGTAATGAACGATTTCCATCATCAGCGTTTCAACGTACTGGTCTGTACCACCATTATCGAAACCGGTATCGACATCCCAAGCGCCAACACCATTATCATCGAACGTGCTGATCGTTTCGGGCTGGCACAGTTGCATCAGTTGCGCGGCCGCGTCGGGCGCTCTCACCATCAGGCCTATGCTTATCTGCTAACGCCGAATCCGAAAACCATGAGCACCGACGCACACAAGCGGCTGGAGGCAATTGCCGCGCTGGAGGATCTGGGGGCCGGGTTCGCACTGGCAACGCACGATCTGGAGATCCGTGGTGCTGGCGAACTGCTGGGTGAAGACCAGAGCGGCCAGATGACCACCGTGGGTTTCTCTTTGTATATGGAACTGCTGGAAAGCGCCGTCGAAGCCTTGAAGAACGGGCGCGAACCTTCGCTGGAAGATCTAACCAGCAATCAAACGGAAGTGGAACTGCGCATGCCAGCGCTGCTGCCTGATGACTTTATCCCCGATGTGAACACCCGTTTGTCCTTCTACAAGCGCATTGCCAGCGCTAAAAACGAAGGGGAACTGGAAGAGTTGAAAGTCGAACTGATCGATCGCTTCGGCCTGTTGCCAGATGCGGCGCGTAACCTGCTGCAAAGCGCCGCAATGCGTCAGTTGGCGCAGAAGCTGGGCATCAAACGTATTGAAGGCAATGAACGCGGAGGTTTTATCGAATTCGGCGAGAAAAACCGGGTCGATCCCGGGTATCTGATTGGCTTGCTGCAAAGCAAACCGCAGGTTTATCGCCTGGATGGGCCAACCAAGCTGAAATTTATGCTGGACCTCACCGACCGCCCGGCGCGGCTGAAGTTTATCGAGGAATTATTGACGGCCTTCAGGGAACATACCCTCGCGGCTTGATAGCCCTAAGTTTCCTCCCCTAACCCTCTTCCCGAAGAAGAGGGGAGTAAATGCGCCACAACGTCACTTCGGTCGGTGATCACAACATCGAATCAGTTCGTTCTTCCCAATGGAGAAAGAACTGATTCGATACTCACTTTTCACTATGCCAATCAGGCTTTATTCAGCACCAACTGGCCATTGTTATCCAGCGGGATCTGAGTGCCTGGATCGTGATCCATGCGGATCTTGCCTTGCTGATTGCCGATTTTGTAGGTCACGTCATAACCCAGCGTTTTCTGCGACTTGTCATACACCGTTTTACAACGTTGCTGGGTGCTGGTGGTCGTATCGTTGTTCTGCAAACTCCCCTGAACCTGGTTGCCTGCATATCCCCCACCCAGCGCACCGACGACGGTCGCTACATCACGGCCACGGCCGCCGCCAAACTGATGACCAATCACGCCACCGGCGACGGCACCCAGTACGGAACCGGCAATGCGGTTTTCATCCTGCACGGGAGCACGGTGGGTAACCGTGACGTTGCGGCATTCCTGACGAGGGGTTTTGACAGTTTCTTTGATCGGTGTGGCGGTGAGAACCTGCGCATATTGTGGGCCGGGAGTGAAGACGTCCAGACTGGCAACGGCAGCAATCCCCAGAGCGGCTGCGATACCAATCCCAACACCGGCTAACATTGATTTGTTCACAGGAAATCCTCCAGAATGTGTTACCACGCATTTTGCACCGGGAAATTTTGCTCATTGGTGGCATGCAGTACCCGGTTTACGGCGTGCGCGCTGCGCCGTCTGTAAACACCCTAAAGTCTGCACAATGACCTTCCACCTCGCAATAAGACTAAGTGAGCAAAGCGTTCTGAAAGCCTGCAAAGCTTATTCTTTAGGAGAAGTCTTATCAGAATAATCGCTCATCTGCGGTTGTCTGCTCGCTCATTCTACCGGGCCCAAAAATAAAAAAACCCACGCAGCGAACCCGCGTGGGTTTTGTATCAGTTGATCGCAGTTAAGCGGTCAAGGCGATATCAGTGCATTTTCAGGCGTGGACGGATCACCCGGTTAATCCCCCCACCAACATCATGAGACCGGTTTTGGTGTAACCGTGTAACGCCACCTGGTGCATACGGTACAGCGAAATATACACCACGCGCGCAATGCGCCCTTCAACCATCATCGAACCACGCATCAGGTTGCCCATCAGGCTTCCCACGGTACTGAAACGGGACAGTGACACCAGCGAACCGTGATCTTTGTAAACATAGGGCTTCATCGGTTGATTATTGATTTGTGCCAGAATATTGCTATAGCAACGGGAGGCCATCTGATGTGCAGACTGCGCACGCGGAGGAACAAAACCACCGCCTTCACGCGGGCAAGAAGCACAGTCACCAATCGCAAAGATATTTGGATCACGGGTGGTCTGCAACGTGGGCTCTACCACCAACTGGTTGATGCGGTTAGTTTCCAGCCCAGCAATGTCTTTCATAAAGTCCGGAGCCTTGATACCCGCAGCCCAAACCATCAGATCGGCGTTGATAAACTCCCCACCCTTGGTATTCAGGCCATGCTCATCGGCGCTGGTCACCATGGTGTTGGTCAGTACACGCACGCCCAACTTGTTCAATTCCTGATGCGCCGCAGCAGAGATGCGCGGTGGCAACGCAGGCAGAATACGCTCACCAGCCTCAACCAGCGTCACTTTCAACGCGCTGTTATCCAACCCTTCAAAGCCGTAGCTGTGCAGTTGTTTAACCGCATTGTGCAGCTCTGCAGAAAGCTCTACGCCGGTAGCGCCGCCGCCGACGATGGCGATATTAACGCTTTCTTTATCCCCTGGCTTGGCAGAGAACTTAAGGAACAGGTTTAACATTTCGTTATGGAAACGGTGCGCCTGATGCGGGTTATCCAGGAAGATACAGTTGTCTCTTACCCCTGGCGTGCCGAAATCATTCGATGTACTGCCCAGCGCCATCACCAGAATGTCGTAACTCAGATCGCGCTCGGGGACCAGTTCGGTGCCATGCTCATCGCAAATCTGTGTGAGCTGCAGCGTTTTCTTCTCACGATCGATGTTAACCAATGAGCCAAGCTGGAAGTTGAAGTGATGGTTACGCGCATGCGCCAGATAGCTTAACGCGTCCACACCATCATCCAGGGAGCCGGTTGCCACTTCATGCAACAGCGGTTTCCACAGGTGACTGTGGTTACGATCCACCAGCGTAACTTCAACCTGGCTTTTGCGGCCGAACTTATGACCCAAGCTGGTTGCCAGCTCCAGACCACCAGCCCCACCACCTACAATGACTATTTTCTTCTTTGGCGTTGTCAAAATGACCCCCTGAATGTGAACCAATTGTTGCCCAAGGGTAAATAAATAATATCCTTAGAATACATAGGGTTCACTTAAGTTAAACCTGCTATCTGGGGTCAGAATAACACGAGAGGTTATTTGGTAATACCAAAATTGATGTACATCAAAGTTTATCGGTTAAAGGCTGGACGAAGGGCTTTTTTGGGGATTGAGATTCAAATAGTTAGCGCTGGATCACACTGGCGGATTTTGCCGATAATCAGACAAATCCGGCACGATAAAAATGAAAAAGCCGCGATAGTTGCCTTTATCAGCAGCCCTCGCGGCTATGTCACGCGTTATAAAACTGTTACGCCAGCGTCTTGAAAGCCTTGATACGTTGCAGGTGCGGCGAAATGTTTTTAAATTTGTGTGTCTGCTGTTCGTCCCAGACAATTTCATAATACTTGTGCAGCATTTCAGCGCTGCGTTGGTTGTCCAACACTTCATCATGGCGAGAAAGCACCACCAGACAACGATCGCGGTTTTTCTCGCGGAAATCCTCCACACACTTGGTGGCGATGTCGCGATACTCTTCTGGCCGATCGATCTTGCCATGCATATGCTCTTCCGGGTAGAGATTCGGGTTGAACATCACCTGGCGGATCCCGCACAAAAAGCCGATGCGCTCGGCCCAAAAGCCCCCCAGCCCCACACCACAGATCAAGGGGCTAGCGTCTCCTTCCTGCTGGACAGCCTTGTCCACCTCTTTCAATAAATGCTGCATATCATGGCGCGGATGCAAAGTGCTGTAACTGATAAAACGCACGTCCGGATCGATGAACTGCAACTGCAAAATCTTTTCATGATTGCCGGGACTGGTGGAATCAAAGCCATGTAAATAAATAATCATCTGGATCCTCGCAACAAACTGGGGGCCATGCCGCAACCCCCATCGTTAACGCCGCCTGACGGCGCCCTGACCATTCACCCCACTGAGCGTTGCTTGTGCTCTTCCCAGCGTTCGCTCAGCATACTCAGCGCCTTGTGCGCCTGTTGCCAGCGGTCGGAATCTCGCAGTTCCTGACGGGTAAACTGACCGCGATGATATAACCGCCGCAATTTTTCTACTTTGACCGGGGACAGGTTATCCAGCACGCTGACGGCCCCTGCCCGATTATTACAAACCAGGATCATATCGCAGCCCGCGTCCAGCGCAGCCTGACCGCGTTCGGCATAACTGCCCATGATCGCCGCGCCTTCCATCGACAGATCATCAGAGAAAATTATGCCGTCAAACCCCAATTCTTGCCGCAGGATGTCTCTCAGCCAATAAGGAGAGCCACTGGCCGGGCGCGGATCTGCTTCAGTATAGATGACATGGGCTGGCATGACGGCATCGAGCAAGCCGCGTTGGATAAGCTCGCGGAAAATAGACATATCAACATCGCGAATTTGTGCCAATGGCCGTGGGTCGCGTGGCGTTTCCTTATGAGAATCTGCACTGACCGCGCCATGCCCGGGAAAATGCTTGCCCGTGGTTTTCATGCCCGCACTGTGCATCCCCTGAATAAAGCGCTCGGCCATCGCCAACGCCTGCTGTGGGTCACTGTGGAAGGCGCGTTCACCAATTGCCGCACTGACATGGCCAATATCCAGCACCGGCGCAAAGCTGATGTCGATATCCTGGGCGATCATTTCTGAGGCCATCAGCCAGCCGGCCTCCTGGGCCAAACGCCCTCCTTCCTGCGCATCATTAAGCGCGGCGAACGACTGGGCGGCAGGCAAGCGGGTAAAACCTTCGCGGAAACGCTGTACGCGGCCGCCTTCCTGATCCACAGCGACCACCAGCCGATCGTGTGAAGCGGCTCGGATCTGACGCACCAGCTCGCTGAGCTGCTGCGCATCATGGAAATTACGGGTGAACAAAATCAATCCGCCTACCAGCGGGTGTTTTAAAATTTCGCGTTCTTCTGCGTCCAGCTCATAGCCGACGACATCTAGCATTACTGGGCCCACGGCCACCTCGCTTCGGTATTCATAGAGAATTGGGGGATGATAAACAAAAACGCCGGTACAAAGCTGCGCCCCAGCGCAAAAATGCCGGATCCCGACTCTGCTGCCAGCGCACTTCAAACCACATCAGCATCAGATAATCGACCCAGAGTACCCAACGCTGCACCTGCACCATCAAACGGGGTAAATCCTGATAGCCAAGCCCGGTGTAGCCCTTTAAAAAGCGTTGTTGATCGGTGGTAGAGAATGAGTTAAAGCGAAACAGCGCGGCAAGCTCCAGGGCAATATCACCATCGGCGGCATATTCCCAATCGATCAATCTTAACCGGTCGCCCTGTGCCAACAGATTACCCGCGTGAATGTCCATGTGCAGCGGCGCCAGCATCAGCGGGCTTGGCATCTTGGATTGCATAAAATATTGCTGCCAACCTAGCCAGGCAGGCGTAACGCGCTGGCTGTCTATCTGCTGCCAATAACCGGCAAACTGCTGCTGCAGGTTGAGTGGGTAACCACTGCACTTTTGCTTATGCAGCCTGGCGATAAAAGCCGCTAACGCGCCACTGGCATTTAACGCCGCAAAGGCCGTCTCGTCGACCATTTCGCCTGCCAGCCATTCGACAATCAGCCAGTCGGGATGTTGCAACACCACCCGAGGGCCAACCCCTTGGCCACTGCGGCTTAACACACGGCCCTCACGCCTGCGGCTGACACCCAAAGCACGCTTTTCTGCTGTCTGCTGGCGCGCCAGTAATTGCAGATTATGGCCTTCAATACGCCAGCTTTCGCCGGTCAACCCTTGCACCTGGCTGAAATGACAACCGGCGGTATTTACCGCCGGCAGCCTGTTATTGAGGAGTCGCCGAAGCTGGCTTTCAGTGTTTGACGTCGCCATTACCTGACCAGACAATCTCACCGGTTTGCACCAGCATCAGTTGCATCTCCATGGTCGGTGATTTTACATCACCGCTGACGTCGCTATACAGCACATACTGAGCACTGACTATTCTCGCCAGGCCAATAGCTTTGCTGCGTGAGCCAAGGCTATCTTCTGCTGACAGGCCAAGCGTCTGTTTGGCGCTTGAGAGTTGCGCTTCCGGCACAATGGTGAAGGTCTGGTTCGAGGCCAGGGCCTGATGTAGCGCCGAGGTGGCCTTGCCGATTTGCAGTGAGCCATTGGTATTGTTCTTTACGCTGTCTAGCAGTAACACGCTACCAGGGGTGACACCGTCTGCCTTCAACATCTGGCCGACCAGAGGTTGTACGCTACCCAGCCAATCAAGCTGCTGGATCTTCGGTGGCTGTGGCACAGGCTCGCTTGGTGGCGGTACCGGCTCTGGTTCCGGTTGCGGCACCGGTTCAATAATCACTGGCGGTTGCTGTGGTTCTGGTGGGCGTGACGGACAACCGGTTAACACCAACGCGGCAAGCGCCACAAATAGATACTTTTTCATTACCCTTCTCCAACGGAACCCAAGTTACAAAAATAGATACAGACGCACTCGTTTAGCATCAAGATTGCCATTCAGTGAATAAATCTCTGCGTCTGAATTCGCGCCAACGGTAACCGTCCTCGGCTCTTCAAAAGGCAGAATATCCAGCCCCTGTTTGTTATACCAATAAAAACGGTAGTGTAGGGTTACCGGGGTCTCCTGGGTGTTGCTGAGCAACGAGGTCGCCTTCAAACGGCCAGACGCGTCGGTAATGGACGGGTTGTCCGCCAGAATACCCGCCGTCAGTACCGAGGAGTCCATGACTACCGTTTGCCGTTCATTGACCGCGATCTCTTGCGGGCTGCTACAGCCCATCAGGATCACTGTGGGAAGCACCAGCGCCATCAAGTAACGCATTCTGTAGTTATAGCGCATGGTCATCCTCCGTTAACGTGGCAATAACGGGCCCAATATGCGCCCACCGACTAAATGCATATGAATATGATAGACCTCCTGGCCAGCGTGACGGTTGCAATTGATAATCAGGCGGTAACCGTCTTCGGCTATTCCTTCCTGCTCGGCAATTTTAGCCGCCACGGTGATCATACGGCCCAATGCGGCCTCATGTTCTACGGTGACGTCGTTCACCGTAGGGATCAGAACGTTCGGAATGATCAGGATATGCGTCGGTGCCTGTGGGGAAATATCACGGAATGCGGTGACCAGCTCATCCTGGTAAACCACATCTGCAGGGATTTCACGGCGAATGATTTTACTGAAAATAGTTTCTTCGGCCATCTGGAACTCCTTGTTCAGCGTAAAAAAGATTTACGCAGTATGAGTGACAAATTCTACTGCTTTCAACCCGATTGCGCACTTTCCGCGTTGAGTGATGCAGAATCACTCAATCACACCGATACCGCTGAGGGAATTAATCAGTATTATGGTTCTGCAAGGTTTCAAGCCTGGCTTTAATCTGCGGCCATTCATCATCAATAATGCTGAATCTGACCGAATTACGCTTGCGCCCATCCGGCATGATACGTTCATGGCGCACGATACCTTCCTGTTTCGCGCCAATGCGCAAGATCGCCGCCCGCGATTTCTCGTTCAGTTCGTCGGTAGTAAACTGAACGCGTACCGCCTGGAATATTTCGAAGGCATAACCCAGCAGCAGGTATTTGGCTTGCGTATTGACGCCCGAACGCTGCATCGACTGGCTCAGCCAGGTGTGGCCGATTTCCATTTTTCGATTAGCTCGGTCAATCTTCCAGAAACGGGTGCTGCCAATAACGCGCCCGGTTGCCCGTTGGACAATCACAAACGGCAGCATCGAGCCGGCATTGCGGCCAGCCAACGCAGTTTCTATATATTTATCGATGGTGCCGGTATCAGGCACTACCGTGACCTTCAGGTTCCACAGTTCACCGTCCGCAGCGGCGTTGACCAACGCTTCGCGGTGTGTTGTCTGTAATGGCAGTAATTCGATCTGGCTACCGATTAATGATGGGGGTTCGAACGTTATCGGGTCAGTCATTTTGTCCCTCTTGACGATCATTCGCTTGGCAGGCATCAGCATCGCAAAGGGCTGGCGAAAAACCAACAAAAAAGGGAGGCTTTCGCCTCCCCTTGTCAACTCCCCTGCCTGAATCAGTTGTTACGGATGTACTCATCCATATCAGTTTTCAGGTTATCAGATTTGGTACCAAAGATAGCCTGAACTCCAGAGCCTGCGACAACTACGCCTGCAGCCCCCAGTTTCTTCAGACCCGCCTGATCAACCTTGGATACATCGGCCACGCTGACGCGCAGACGGGTGATACAGGCATCCAGGTTAGTGATGTTTTCTTTACCGCCGAATGCCTGGACCAAAGCGGCCGACATTTCAGAACCCCCTGAGTAACCTGATCGGTCGCGTTATCTTCACGGCCAGGAGTTTTCAGGTCCAGCTTGGCGATCAGCACACGGAAGATGGTGTAGTACACCAGACCGTAGATGATACCAACGATAGGGAACAGCCAGATGCGGCTGCTGTTGCCACTCAGTACGATAAAGTCGATCAGACCGTGTGAGAAGCTGGTACCGTCACGCATGCCCAACAGAATACAGATTGGGAACGCCAGACCGGCCAGAATCGCATGGATCACGTACAGGATCGGCGCAACGAACATAAAGGAGAACTCGATTGGCTCGGTGATACCGGTCAGGAACGAGGTCAACGCAGCGGAAATCATGATACCGCCGACTTTAGCGCGGTTTTCCGGCTTGGCTGAATGCCAGATGGCAATCGCCGCAGCTGGCAAGCCGTACATTTTAAACAGGAAGCCACCAGACAGCATACCGGCGGTAGGGTCACCCGCCATGTAGCGAGGAATGTCGCCGTGGAATACCTGACCTGCCGCGTTGGTGAATTCACCAATTTGCATCTGGAAAGGAACGTTCCAGATATGGTGCAGACCAAACGGCACCAGAGCACGCTCAACGACGCCATAGATACCAAAAGCGACCACCGGGTTCTGATAAGCAGCCCATTGTGAGAAGGTCTGGATAGCCGTACCGATTGGAGGCCAGATGAAGGACAGGATCACGCCCAGAATGATGGCCGCCAGACCAGAGATGATCGGCACAAAGCGCTTACCGGCAAAGAAGCCCAGATATTCCGGCAATTGAATGCGGAAGAAGCGGTTGAACATGTAAGCAGCAATGGCACCAGAGATAATCCCCCCGAGCACACCGGTATCCGCCAGGTGTTTGGCTGCAATCTCTTCGGCTGGCAGATGCAGAACCAACGGCGCAACCACGGCCATGGTTTTGACCATGATGCCGTAAGCCACAACGGCAGCCAACGCGGAAACCCCGTCGTTGTTAGTGAAGCCCAGCGCAACACCGATGGCGAAGATTAACGGCATATTGGCGAATACAGATCCGCCCGCTTCGGCCATCACATGGGAGACTACCATCGGTAGCCAGCTAAAGTTGGCGGAACCGACGCCCAGCAGGATACCTGCGATAGGCAATACGGAAACCGGCAGCATCAGCGACTTACCTACTTTTTGCAGGTTTGCAAATGCGTTCTTGAACATAGTTGAGTGAGCTCCTGAGTAATAGTACTTTGCTACTTCTTCGCGAATCTTCGCGTTGCAGAGGGGAGAAAAAACCTCTGCATTTCAGGGTGTCTGAGCACCCCTTTAATTTTTACGCAGAGTAAAATAAATACCCTGAGCAATGTTTGATGGCAGTCACGTTTCAATGAATAAGGGCGTCAGCTTGGCAAAAATTGTCTATTTTTTGTAAAAAACAATGAAAAAAGCCCGCCCATCGCCGTAAAACGGATGAGAACATTACGCCTTTCGCCGATTAATTACGAGCTTAAAAAGAATTCCATCACTCTGGAACATTAGCCAAATCCAAGTGAAGGATTATAGTTCGACGTGAAATAAGCGTGAAAAGTTGGCGGTAGTGGCCCCAGCCAACTCTTCCAGGCTGACGCCTTTCAATACGGCAAGGTATTCAGCCACATCGCGCACATAGGCAGGTTGGTTTTCTTTACCACGATGAGGTACCGGGGCCAGATAAGGGGAGTCGGTTTCCACCAGCATTCTATCCATCGGCACATAGCGTGCCACCTCACGTAACTGCTCGGCGTTACGGAACGTCACAATACCGGAAAACGAAATATAAAAGCCCAGATCCAACAAGGCTTGCGCCGTGGGCAAATCCTCGGTGAAGCAATGCAACACACCGCCACAATCTTGCGCGTTCTCTTCCCGCAGGATGGCTAAGGTGTCTTCGCGCGCATCTCGCGTATGTACAATCACCGGTTTGTTTAGATCACGGCCAATACGGATATGCTCGCGAAACGATGCCTGTTGTAACGGGATATTGTCTTTTTGATAGAAATAATCCAACCCGGTCTCACCCAAAGCAACCACCTGCTCTGCCGCCGCCAAACGACGCAGTTCGGCGTAATCGTATCCATCCTCCAGGTTCAGCGGATGAACGCCACAAGAGAAGGCCACGTCGTTACGCTGGCCAATCAATTGCGTCATGGCCTGATAGCCCGGCAAGGTGGTGGCTACGGCCAGAACAAAGCCCACATCCTGCGCTTTGGCTTTGACCAGGGCATCATCAACGTTCTGATGCAACGCGGTAAAATCCAGGCTATCAAGATGGCAATGAGAATCTACTAACAACATAATATATAACTCTTTTACAACGGATGATGAGGTGTAAAACCGGTAGAGCCAAGCATCTGCTCCCAGCTTAGTAACTGTTCTGTCAGCAACAGTTCGCGGTTAACGCCAACGATGCTGAGTAATTGATGGCGGCAGTTTAGCCACTGCTGCGTTATCTGCTGGAGCGAGGCACTGCTTAACCGGCTGGCCATCTGTTGCACCAGCGCCAGTTGATCCTGGTTTAATATATAACTCGCAGCGCCCTGTTGGCATTTCATCGCATCCAGCAGCAATGCGCATAGCCAATGTAGCCTGTCTGCCACATCATCATGATTGAGAACCGGCAATAATAGCAGCATATCGCACTGCGGTAAGGCGGTGCTCAGTGCATTGCACAACGCCAGGCGCTTTTGCCAATGCTCTGGCTGCAGCAACTGCTCGGCAGCAATCGGTGCTCCGTCATGAAGACGCAGCGCGGTGAGGCGATCGTTGGGATTACCCACACCCTGCCGGCTCAGCCACTGCAGGCCAAGCTGTTCGTCCGGGCTGGCAAGATGCCAGTAGAAACAGCGGCTGCGCAGGGTTGCCAGCAAGCTTGAGGTTTCACGGCAGCCCAACAGAAAGTAGGTATTGGCCGGAGGTTCCTCCAACGTCTTCAGCAGAGCATTAGCGGCCGCTTCGGTCAGCAATTCAGCCTGGGACAGCCACACTACTTTCGCGCCGCCCTGATGAGCATGGGAGTTTAAAGTCTCAATCAGTTGGCGAATAGGTTCGATGCCCAGACTGCTTTTACCTTTTTCCGGTGCCAGCACATGATAATCAGGATGATTACCCGCCAACATTAGCCGGCAGCTATGGCATTCGCCACAGCTCTTTTCTCCGTTGCGTTGCTGGCAGATCAACCAACGGCTTAATGCGTAAAGCAAGGCTGCATCACCGTTGCCTGGGGCTGCATGTAACAGCAAGGCATGGTGACCGCGGCCAGCAGTATATTGCCCTACCAAATGGCGATATGCAGTGTTAAGCCACGGATACCAGTTCATTACGCCCCTTCCTGCTGTTGCAGCCAGTGCGCAACAACTTGCCGGATATCGGCAGTGACCTGCTCCAGCGATTGTTCTGCGTCAACCGTGACAATGCTATTGTCCTGTGCCGCCAGCTCAAGATAGCGGGTGCGGGTACGCTCAAAAAATGGCAATGCCTCTTGCTCGATACGGTCCAACTCGCCGCGCGCGCGGGCTCTATGCAGGCCAACCAACGGCGGCAAATCGAGATAAAGGGTCAGGTCAGGGCGGAAATCCCCCAGTACGATATCGCGCAGGGAAGTCATCAATTGTGGGTCAACGCCCCTGCCACCGCCCTGGTAGGCCTGCGAGGAGAGGTCGTGACGATCGCCAACGACCCAGGCGCCACGAGCCAACGCCGGTTTGATCACCGTTTCCACCAACTGCACGCGCGCGGCATAGAGCATTAGCACTTCTGCCTTGATTGTTGGTAACTCACCCTCCGTACCACGCTTGAACAGATCGCGCAGCTTCTCCGCTAACGGCGTACCACCAGGCTCACGGGTAAACACGATATCGTTGATGCCATGCTGGTTTAACACGCTGACGATAGTATTACGCGCGGTAGTTTTACCGGCACCTTCCAGCCCTTCAATCACCACGAATTTACTTTTCATTCTTTTCCTTTTGCACCTGGCGATAGGCGCGCACCGCCGCATTATGGCTGTTGAGATTGGTAGTGAACGTATGTCCACCCTTGCCGTCTGCGACAAAGTACAGGTAATCAGTCTTTGCCGGATGGGCTGCTGCCTCCAGCGAAGCCAGGCCTGGCATGGCAATCGGCGTGGGTGGCAGGCCAGAGATCACATAAGTGTTATAGGCCGTGGGCGTTTCCAGATCTTTACGGCTGATGTTGCCGGTATAACTGTCTCCCATACCGTAAATCACCGTCGGATCGGTCTGCAAACGCATCCCTAAACGCAGACGGTTGATAAATACCGAAGCAACCTTGGTCCGCTCTTCTTCCACTGCCGTCTCTTTCTCAATAATTGACGCCATAGCCAGTAGCTGTTCCGGGCTTTTATAAGGCAGGCTGGTATCGCGAGCCTGCCAGACGTCTTGCAATGTTTTGTTCATCCGCAACTGCGCTCGTTT
This sequence comes from Serratia sp. L9, assembly GCF_050632285.1. Taxonomy (NCBI): domain Bacteria; kingdom Pseudomonadati; phylum Pseudomonadota; class Gammaproteobacteria; order Enterobacterales; family Yersiniaceae; genus Serratia; species Serratia sp. L9. Next base: position 4,389,958 of record NZ_CP192591.1, read on the forward strand.
TATCAAGGCAAGGTCGGTAGTCCCTGCCGTGTAGAGATAGGTATCCGGATACAGGTGACCTTCAAGGGTGTCCCCTTCCGGCAGGCCCAGCGCTTTGGCCAGTTCCGCCTCGCTTTTACCCGCCAGCGTATGCTTAATGTATTTGGACTCCTGCAACACCTGTAACCAGTCACGCAGGCGCGAACCCTCAATAAAGCGCGCGCTGAGCTGGGCTTCTTTGCCGCTGGCCAACAGTGTAAGCATCTGGCGTACGGTCATACCCGGTGTAAAGCGATAGGTGCCAGCCTTGAACTCAGCTAACTCCGGCTCCAGCCGCAATAGCCACGGGAACCAACGGCCATTATGGATGAGCTTATCGCGCACCAACAACCCTTCCAATGCCACACGGCCCGTTCCCGCTGGCAGTTTGAAAATGGTTTCCTGCTGGATCGCCAGCGGCTGATTAGCAAAACGTTCAACCTTCTGGTAGCCCCAAAACAGCGAAGCCAACGCCAGAAAAACTACCAACAAAACAATCTTTAGCTTTTTTCTCTTCATTAATCAGTCATCATCAACATTGTGGTCGCAAAAAATCATACAGCTGACGCGAGCGATAACGCCATGTTTCTGCTGCGTTTACCGGCAGCAACGGCATCAATGCATTGCATACCAATACTTCATCGGCATCGGCCAGCGTCTCCAAAGGTTCACTGACCTGGTGTAGCGAGTATTCGCTGCCTGCCAGCACTTCGATCACCCTGCGGCGCATCAACCCCGCCACACCGGCCTGATCCAGGTTGGGGGTAAAGACCCGTTTTCCCTTACGCCAGAACAAATTAGCCGCACAGCATTCCACCAGCATGCCGTTAGTGTCAAGCACCAGAGCCTCATGAGCATCAGTCCGGTCAAGATGCGCGCGGATCAACACCTGCTCGAGACGGTTAAGATGTTTCAACCCGGCCAGCAGAGGGTTACGAGCCAGTTGAACCGGGCTTAGCACCAGATTAATCCCCTCCTCACGCCATGACAGATAATGCGTTGGGTAAGTACTGCGTGAAACGATGCGCGTCGGGTTCCCACATCCGTTAGGGCTGTACCCGCGCCCCCGCTGCCGCGCGTCACTATCGCTTTGACCACGCCAAGTTGGATAGATTCTGCAGCATGCCGCATCTCCAGTTCTAATGACAGCCAATTCACCCTGGGCAACAGCAAACGCTGCGCCGCCTGCTGCATCCGCTCAAGATGCCAGGGCAGAAGGTTGATTTGCCCTTCCTCTACCCTGGCCGTGGTGAAACAACCATCGCCAAACTGCAAACCGCGATCGCTGGATGCCAGAGCATCGTGCTGTTGTCCATTGATCCAGTACATGGGAATCCCCTCACAATAGGTTTCACTACAGCATAACAGGCGCAAAAACGATAACCGCTGCCTGACAGGATAAAAAAACCCGGTCACAAATGAACCGGGCTTTTATCAGCTACAGATAGACCAAACTAGACTCGACGGAAAATCAGCGACCCGTTGGTGCCACCAAAGCCGAAGGAGTTGCACAGCGTGAACTCCATGTCTTTCGTCTGGCGCGCTTCATGTGGCACGAAGTCCAGATCGCAACCTTCATCTGGATTATCCAGGTTGATGGTTGGCGGAACAGCCTGATCGCGCAGTGCCAAGACGGTAAAGATCGACTCAATCGCGCCTGCGGCACCCAACAGGTGGCCGGTCATCGATTTGGTGGAGCTTACCATCACACACTTTGCATCGCTGCCAAACACGGATTTTACAGCTTGGGTCTCGGCTTTATCACCCGCAGGCGTCGAGGTGCCATGCGCGTTGATATAACCGATTTGTGACGCCGTCACGCCTGCATCCGATAGCGCGTTTTCCATTGCCAGAGCGGCACCAGCGCCATTTTCTGGCGGTGATGTCATATGGTAAGCATCGCTGCTCATGCCAAAACCGACAACTTCTGCATAAATTTTTGCGCCGCGTTTTTTCGCGTGTTCGTACTCTTCCAGCACCATCATCCCTGCGCCATCACCCAGCACAAAACCGTCGCGGTCTCTGTCCCAAGGGCGGCTTGCAGCCTGCGGATTTTCGTTGCGTGTTGAGAGCGCACGCGCTGCGCCAAAACCGCCGACACCCAAAGGAGTGCTGGCTTTCTCTGCGCCACCGGCCAGCATTACGTCAGCATCATTGTAAGCAATGATACGTGCAGCATGGCCAATGTTATGCACACCTGACGTGCAGGCAGTAGCGATAGAAATGCTGGGACCACGCATGCCGAACATAATGGTCAGATGGCCAGCAATCATGTTTACGATGGTTGAAGGCACAAAAAACGGGCTGATTTTTCTTGGGCCGCCATTAACCAGTGAGCTGTGGTTTTCTTCGATCAAACCCAGGCCACCAATACCGGAGCCGATTGCGGCACCAATACGGTTGGCGTTAGATTCGTTAATATCCAACCCGGCATCCTGCATGGCTTGCATGCCAGCGGCGATACCGTATTGAATGAAGGCATCCATCTTGCGCGCATCTTTGCGCGAAATGAAATCTTCAGAATTAAAATTCTTTACCAAGCCAGCAAAACGCGTTGCATAGGCAGTAGTATCGAAATGGTCGATCAGGCTGATGCCACTCTGACCGGCAAGAAGAGCGTTCCATGTGGACTCTACAGTATTGCCGACAGGAGACAACATGCCCAGTCCGGTCACAACTACTCGACGCTTAGACACGTTTGTCCTCCAAGGAGGGAAAATATGATACTAGGGATAGAAAAAACTTAGGCGGTCGAATGACCGCCTAGATATGTTCGCTTACTGCTGGCTAGCGTTGATAAAATCAATAGCTGCCTGAACAGTAGTGATTTTCTCAGCTTCTTCGTCTGGAATCTCAGTATCGAATTCTTCTTCCAGTGCCATTACCAGTTCAACGGTGTCAAGAGAATCAGCGCCCAAGTCTTCAACGAAAGAAGCGTTATTTAAAACTTCTTCCGGCTTAACACCCAGTTGCTCAACAATGATTTTCTTAACGCGTTCTTCGATAGTGCTCATACTCTTAAATTTCCTATCAAAACTCGCTTTCGCGATGGTTTTCGTAGTGTATAAAATGTTGAAAAAGATGCAACTAAATCCCGGCTGGTCAAACCACGATTTTACGCTATTTTGCGGTTTTTACCTCAAATAACGCAAATAGTTTTCGCATTTTTTAAATCATATACATGCCGCCATTGACATGTAACGTTTCACCGGTGATATAGCCAGCCTCATCAGAGGCTAAAAATGCAACAGCGCTGGCGATTTCTTTTGCATCCCCAAGCCGGCTAGCCGGAACCTGGGTCAAAATGCCTGCGCGTTGATCTTCTGTCAACGCCCGTGTCATATCCGTCTCAATAAAGCCAGGAGCCACGACGTTGACCGTAATGCCACGCGAAGCAATCTCACGTGCCAAAGACTTACTAAAGCCAATCAGACCGGCTTTAGCCGCCGCGTAATTCGCTTGCCCTGCATTCCCCATGGTACCGACAACAGAACCGATGGAGATGATACGGCCAAACCGCTTTTTCATCATAGCTCGCATTACCGCTTTTGACAGGCGGAATACGGAAGTCAGATTGGTGTCCAGGATATCCTGCCACTCATCATCCTTCATTCGCATCAGCAGGTTATCACGCGTAATACCGGCATTATTCACTAAAATGTCGATTTCGCCAAATTCCTCACGAATCGAAGCCAAAACGTTGTCGATAGATTGCGCATCCACCACGTTCAGCATGTACCCTTTGCCGTTCTCACCGAGATAGTTACTGATGGCCTCAGCACCGCTCTCACTGGTAGCGGTACCCATAACTTTAGCGCCACGCTCAACAAATAACTCTGCAATAGCCCGGCCAATACCGCGGCTTGCGCCGGTGACCAGAACAATTTTTCCTTCGAAGCTCATCGTTTTCCTCTTTTATTGTTCAAGCGCCGCAGCCAGGCTGGCGGTATCATTTACCGCAGCCGCTGTCAGAGTGGCGACAATACGTTTGGTGAGGCCAGTCAGAACTTTCCCTGGGCCAGCCTCCAACAGCAGAGAAATGCCCTCTGCTGCCATGAATTCAACGCTTTCAGTCCAGCGTACCGGGCTGTATAACTGGCGAACCAACGCGCTACGGATGGCCTCAGGTGCGGTTTCTGCACGCACATCAACGTTATTGATCACTGCCACTTGTGGCGCACTGAAAGCCACGTCCTCGAGCGCTAACGCCAACTTTTCAGCAGCAGGTTTCATCAGCGCACAATGCGAAGGTACGCTCACCGGCAAGGGCAGCGCACGTTTGGCACCGGCTGCTTTACAGGCAGCACCAGCACGCTCGACCGCTTCTTTATTGCCCGCGATAACCACTTGCCCTGGCGAGTTGAAGTTCACCGGTGAAACGACCTGGCCCTGAGCTGACGCCTCACAGGCTTTGGCAATGGATTCATTATCCAGGCCAATAATCGCATACATGGCCCCAGTACCTTCCGGCACCGCTTCCTGCATCAGTTTGCCACGCAGCTCGACCAGACGAATTGCCGCAGCAAACTCCAGCACGCCAGCACAAACCAGCGCAGAATATTCGCCCAGGCTGTGGCCTGCCATCATAGCCGGCATTTTACCACCCTGCTGCCGCCAGACGCGGAAAATAGCTACCGAAGCTGCCAGTAGCGCTGGCTGCGTCTGCCAGGTTTTGTTCAGTTCTTCCACCGGGCCTTGTTGAACCAGTTGCCAAAGATCGTAACCCAAGGCCGCTGAGGCTTCGCTGAAAGTTTGTTCCACAATCGGAAACTGTGTGGCCAAATCGGCCAGCATGCCAACGGTTTGTGAACCCTGGCCCGGAAAAACAAAAGCAAATTGCGTCATTTTTATCTTCCTGTTAAATCAAAAGCGAACCAGCGCCGAGCCCCAGGTAAAGCCACCGCCAAATGCTTCCAGCAACACCAACTGACCCCGTTGGATGCGCCCGTCGCGAACGGCTTCATCAAGCGCCGCAGGCACTGAGGCAGCAGACGTGTTACCGTGACGATCGAGCGTCACAACAACTTTTTCCATCCCCATACCCAGCTTTTTGGCTGTTGCGCTGATGATACGCAGGTTGGCCTGGTGCGGAACCAGCCAATCCAGTTCACTGCGGTCAAAGTCATTGGCCGCCAAGGTTTCATCAACAATATGTGCCAGTTCGGTCACTGCCACTTTAAAGACTTCATTACCCGCCATGGTGACATAGGCAGGTTGCTCCGGATCCTGACGATCTTTGTTCGGTAATGCCAACAGGTTGCCGTAGCGACCATCCGCATGCAGATGGGTAGAAATAATACCGGGTTCCTCAGAGGCGCCCAGCACAACGGCACCGGCACCGTCGCCAAACAGGATCAGGGTACCGCGATCTTCTGGATCAAGAGTCCGTGACAGCACGTCCGAACCTATCACCAACGCATGTTTCACTGCGCCGTTTTTCACGTATTGATCGGCCACGCTCAGGGCATAGGTAAACCCGGCACAGGCGGCAGCAATATCGAAAGCCGCACAATCCTGGATCCCCAGCATCTGCTGAACCTGGCAGGCGGAACTTGGGAACGCGTGGCTTGAGGTGGTGGTTGCCACTACGATCAAGCCGATATCTTCTTTAGCCACACCTGACATTTCCAGCGCGTTAGACGCAGCCTGGAAGCTCATGGTTGCCACAGTTTCATCAGCGGCAGCAATACGACGCTCACGAATACCTGTGCGGGTGACAATCCACTCGTCAGAGGTATCCACCATTTTTTCTAAGTCAGCGTTGGTGCGCACTTGTACGGGCAGATAACTCCCCGTACCGAGAATCTTTGTATACATGAACGATCAGTCACTCTTGGGTAATACAGCTTCAAGGCGCGCAGCAATCCTGTTCGGAACTTGCCGCTGCACCGCCTGCACAGCCTGTTCGATTGCGACCGCGAACGCGCTTTGGTTCGCCGCGCCGTGGCTCTTGATTACGGTGCCCCGCAATCCTAACAGACATGCACCATTATACTGGTCGGGGTTCAGATGACCGAAACGCTTTGCCAGCCTTTTTTGTAACCATCGGCCCAACAATTTTAGCCACCATGCCTGCTTCCCCCTTCGGAGGATGACTTTAGCAGTGACAAGAACAGTCTTACCACACCTTCCATGGTTTTCAGGGTGACGTTACCCACAAAGCCGTCGCAGACCATGACGTCGGTTTTACCGGTTAGCAGATCGTTTCCTTCCAGATAACCAATATAGTTGATTGCCGGAGTATTTCTTAGCACGACTGCCGCTTCACGGATATTATCCAGGCCTTTGGTCTCTTCTTCGCCGATATTGAGTAACGCGACACGTGGCTGCGCCACACCCAATACCTCTTCTGCCATCACCGCCCCCATCACCGCAAATTGCACCAGCATTGTGCTGTCACACTCCACGTTGGCACCCAGATCGAGCACCACGGTTTTACCACGCCGCTGGTTCGGCAACACCGTCATCAGCGCCGGGCGCTCAATACCGTCAAGCGGCTTGATCAACATTTTGGCCAGCCCCATCAGTGCCCCGGTATTTCCGGCACTGACACAGGCCTGCGCATCACCGTTTTTAATCAGCTCCAGCGCAATTCGCATGGAGGTGCCACGGCTGGCCCGGATCGCTTGTGACGGCTTGGCATCATTAGCAACTACCGATTCAGCGGGCACAACTTGCAAGCGCTCCAGCAATCGCGGATCGGCTTTGGCAAGTAAAGGGGAGATGATGTCGGGATCGCCGACTAATAGAAGATGAAGATTTAAATTAGAGGCCAGTGCCTGCAATGAAGCAGGCACTGTGACGCAGGGACCGAAATCCCCGCCCATAGCATCTAACGCTAGGGTTAGACGAGTCAAAGTATCGCTAACTTAGCCGATAACCTTGCGACCGCGGTAGAAACCGTCGGCAGTGATGTGGTGACGACGATGAGTTTCACCGGAAGTCGCATCTACAGACAAGGTGGTGGTGGTCAGAGCATCGTGTGAACGACGCATGCCACGTTTGGAACGGGTTGGTTTATTTTGTTGTACGGCCATGGACCTTACTCCTCGATTACTTACGCTTTAAACTGGCTAATACGGCAAATGGATTAGGTTTCTCCGCCTCTGCAGGCAGTTTGCCAAATACCATGTCCGCTTCGGACACTTCACAGTGTTCAGATTCATGTACCGGAACGACAGGCAGTGAAAGAATGATTTCATCTTCAATCATTGCCAACAGATCGACTTCGCCAAAATCGTCAACTTCGATCGGTTCGTACGCTTCCGGTAATGCCTCAGCCTGCTCATCATTGACGACCGGGCTAAAACAATATGTTGTGTGGACCTGATGCGGGAACGGAACACCACAGCGTTGGCACATCAGCGTTACCGCGACGTCCGCATGCCCTGTTATTACCGCGAGGCGTTGGTTGTCAATATCAAACGACAACTCAACCTCAACATCACTATCCACACTGACCACAGATTCAGCAACGCGTGTAACCTGCTCAGATTCATAGACACCTGCATAATCCAGGCGCTTCTGAGCGGTTCGTACCGCATCAATGGTCAAGGGTAATTTTACCTTTTGCATAGGGCGCGCATATTAACTTTGTAACGTCTTAGAGTCAAAGAAAAAGGCCTTTAAACGGCACCTTTCACCAATATTCGCTTCCAGAGCGGCCGACAGTTTAAGATGAGCGACATATTTACGCTACGGTTTGTGGAAAAAATTATGCAAAGAATATTACTCGCCTCAACATCGGCCTACCGCCGCCAGCTTTTGGAAAAGCTGCGTTTGCCTTTTATTTGTGCAGCTCCGCAGACTGATGAAACTCCCCTGCCCAATGAAAGCGCGCAAGCTTTGGTGCTCCGCCTTGCTGCGGCCAAAGCCCAGGCCTTGGCAATGGCCTACCCCAATCATCTGATTATCGGTTCCGATCAGGTTTGCGTAATCAATGATGAGATTACCGGCAAGCCCCACACTGAAGAGCACGCCCGCAGGCAGTTACGCAACGCCAGCGGTCAAAAGGTCACCTTCTATACCGGGCTGGCGCTCTACAACAGCCATACCAAGCATCTGCAAGCGCTATGCGAACCTTTTCATGTCCATTTCCGGGCACTGAGTGATAGCGAAATCGCCACTTACGTTCGCCTGGAGCAGCCTCTCAACTGTGCTGGCAGTTTTATGAGTGAAGGATTGGGAATTGCACTGTTTGATAAGCTGGAGGGGCGTGACCCGAATACATTGATTGGGTTGCCGTTGATTGCACTATTGGAAATGTTACGGGCAGAGGGGATCAACCCGCTGGAATATGCCCTATAAATTTAACACGGTGATTGCTAACAGATTTGAACGCTGCTTGCCGCGGTCTTTACAGGACCCGGTCCAGGGATGGACCGGGTCATTGAGGGCAGGTAACAACGCTGCGGCTTGAAAGACGGCGGGACGCTATTTCCCCGCTTGCTTGCGCAATACTTGCAGGCAATGGCGCAATTCTGCGTCCATCGGCGCTTCGATACGCATCGTTTCACCGGTGGCCGGATGTTCAAAGCGTAACGCCGCAGCATGCAGGAATAGGCGTTTCAACCCAGTGCCTGCCAATTGACGATCGAATTCCCGATCGCCATAACGGTCGTCAAACGCGATAGGATGCCCGGCATGCAAGGTATGCACGCGGATCTGGTGAGTACGCCCGGTAATCGGGCTGGCCTTCACCAACGTGGCATGCTCAAAGCGCTCTTCCACCTTGAAACGGGTTTCCGAAGGCTTACCTTCACTGTTGACACGGACAATACGCTCACCGCTCTGCAAAATGTTCTTTAATAAAGGAGCCTGCACCGCCTTGCAGTGCGATTGCCACTGGCCACGCACCAGCGCCAGATAATCCTTCTGCATTCCTTTAAGGCGCAGTTGTTCGTGAAGTGAACGCAGCGCTGAACGCTTCTTTGCCACCATCAGTATGCCGGAAGTATCACGATCCAGACGATGGACCAATTCCAGGAACCGCGCTTCAGGGCGTAAAGCCCTCAGCCCTTCGATTACACCAAAGCTCAGACCGCTGCCACCATGGACAGCCGTGCCAGAAGGTTTATTCAACAACAGTAAATGATCGTCCTCATAAAGGATGCAATCGGCCAACGCGGCCACTTTGTCCAGTTTGGCGGAAACCGGCGCGTCCTCACGTTCAGCCACTCGCACTGGGGGGATACGCACCACATCACCTGCCGCCAGTTTATATTCTGCCTTGATGCGGCCTTTATTTACCCGCACCTCGCCCTTACGCACGATGCGGTAAATCATGCTTTTCGGCACGCCCTTCAGGCGGGCAAGCAGGAAATTGTCGATTCTCTGACCGGCTTCATCATCAGAAATCGTGATTAATTGTACTGCAGGATTGTTCGTTTTCATGGTGCGGGATTCTAAATAGAGCGAGTAAATAGCGCCACCTCTTTTTATGTGCTTAACTGTCTCTCTGGCTGTTTAAGAAATCACGGCGAACAATAAGGCAGCAAGCCGGTTTGAACGTTTGCGATTTCTTCGACAGTTAAGGAAAAGTCACCTTGCTATAACAGTGTCAGCAATGGAATAATGAAATCACTTTCCGTGCTGAACTTGTTAAAACAGGGGTTATTACGGAATTATACAGTTTGTCTGGTTGCACAAAAACGCAGCAATGGCGTAAGACGTAATGTGAAATCAAACAATTAGCGGGCTGCGGGTTGCAGCTTGGCCGGTAAATGGAATCAGATCTGTCGACGTTAACCAGAGGCTATTCCCTGAGTCAAAAAGCGCTGTTTTCACAAAGAAATACAGGCTTACCGAGATAATGCGCCCCTATGCAGGCGACAACCGTGAGGTTGACGGCTTTGCGAGAAGACACGGGGTTTTCGGTTTTAACCCGGCCATGAGGTTATTTTGTCCGCAGCTTTGTCGATAATGTAAAAATAATGAGTAAGTCAAGATGAAAAGAATGTTGATTAACGCAACTCAGCAGGAAGAGTTGCGTGTTGCCCTTGTAGATGGACAGCGGCTGTACGATCTGGATATTGAAAGCCCTGGCCATGAGCAGAAAAAAGCGAATATTTACAAGGGTAAAATCACTCGTATTGAACCAAGTCTTGAAGCAGCGTTTGTTGATTACGGCGCAGAACGACATGGTTTCCTCCCCTGAAAGAAATCGCTCGCGAATACTTCCCAAGCAATTACTCTTCCCACGGTCGCCCAAACATCAAAGATGTATTGCGCGAAGGCCAAGAAGTTATCGTTCAGGTTGATAAAGAAGAACGTGGTAATAAAGGCGCCGCCTTGACCACTTTCATCAGCCTGGCAGGCAGCTATTTGGTACTGATGCCGAACAATCCTCGTGCCGGGGGCATTTCCCGCCGCATTGAAGGTGACGATCGTACCGAACTGAAAGAAGCCCTTTCTTCCCTGCAATTGCCGGATGGCATGGGCCTGATTGTCCGCACTGCGGGTGTAGGCAAGTCCGCCGATGCACTGCAATGGGATTTGTCTTTCCGTCTCAAGCACTGGGAAGCCATCAAGAAAGCCGCTGAAGGCCGCGCCGCACCGTTCCTGATCCATCAGGAAAGTAACGTTATTGTACGCGCGTTCCGCGATTACCTGCGCCCGGACATCGGCGAAATCCTGATCGACAACCCGAAAGTTCTCGATCTGGCCAAAGAGCATATCGCTGCGCTGGGCCGCCCGGATTTCAGCAGCAAAATCAAACTGTATAGCGGCGAAATCCCGCTGTTCAGTCATTACCAGATCGAATCACAAATCGAGTCGGCGTTCCAACGTGAAGTGCGTCTGCCTTCCGGTGGCTCAATCGTTATTGATACCACCGAAGCGCTGACCGCAATCGACATCAACTCCGCGCGTGCAACTCGCGGTGGCGATATCGAAGAAACCGCCTTCAATACCAACCTGGAAGCCGCAGATGAAATTGCGCGCCAATTACGCCTGCGTGACCTGGGTGGTTTGATCGTTATCGACTTTATTGACATGACTCCGGTTCGCCATCAGCGCGAAGTGGAAAACCGCCTGCGTGACGCGGTGCGCCAGGATCGTGCTCGTATCCAGATTGGCCGTATCTCTCGCTTCGGCCTGCTGGAAATGTCCCGCCAGCGTCTCAGCCCGTCACTGGGTGAATCCAGCCATCACGTTTGCCCACGCTGTAGCGGCACCGGCACCATTCGTGATAACGAATCGCTGGCATTGTCTATTTTGCGCCTGATCGAAGAAGAAGCACTGAAAGAGAACACCAAAGAAGTGCATGCCATCGTGCCAGTTCAGGTTGCTTCTTACCTGCTGAACGAAAAGCGTGACTCTGTCAGTGCAATTGAAAAACGCCAAGGTGGCGTGAAAGCGATTATCGTGCCAAACGATCAGATGCAGACACCACATTACTCGGTACTGCGTGTGCGTAAGGGTGAAGAAACCCCAACCCTAAGCTATCTGTTACCGAAGCTGCATGAAGAAGAGATGGCCCAACCGCAGGAAGATGCCCCTGTGGAGCGCAAGCGCCCAGAGCAACCAGCACTGGCCTCCTTCTCAATGGCTTCTGATGCCCCACCGCCGGCTGAAGAATCGGTTGCCAGCAAACCGGCTGCAGTAGCCAAACCGGTTGCAGCCGCCGCTGCAGAAGCTAAACCAGGCCTTTTAAGCCGCCTGTTTGGTGGCCTGAAAGCGATCTTCGCTGGTGAAGAAGCCCCCAAAGTTGAAGCCAAACCGGTCGAAACGGTAAAAGCGGAAGAAAGTGACAACCGCCGCCAGGATCGTCGTGGGCAACGCCGCCAGGGGAATAACCGTAATAAAGGTGAACGTGGCGACCGCAACGATCGTAAAGACCGTGGCGAAGGGCGTGATAACCGCGAGCCACGCGAAAACCGTGAGCCGCGTGAAAACCGTGACGAACAGCGTCGTAACAACCGCCGTAACTCTCAACAGAATGCGCCGGTTGCTGCCAACACTGAAGTTCAGTCTGAAGAAACGGCAATTGTACAACGTGAAGATCAGCAGCAACGCCGCGAGCAACGTGCTGACCGTCCGCGTCGTCGCCAGGATGACAAACGCCAAGCGGCTGTGCAGGAAGCCAAAGTACCAGAAACCCTGGATGCCGTCGTTGCTGTTAACGAAGAAGATCAGGAAGATCGTCATCAACAGCCAGCGCAACGTCGTCAACGCCGTCCATTAACGCAAAAAGTTCGCGTGTTGTCAGCGGATGAAGAACTGCATCGCGCCGCAGAGGAGTTATTGGCACCGAAGACACATCTGGTGACTGAAGAAGAAATTACTTACCCTGCCGCCGTGGATGAAAGCGTTAAACTGTTGCCGCAGACTATTGCAGTACAGCCAGAAGAAGAAGCACAGGCCGACAACCGTAATAATGGCGAAAACGGCATGCCACGTCGCTCCCGCCGTTCTCCTCGTCATCTACGCGTCAGTGGCCAGCGCCGCCGCCGTTATCGTGACGAGCGTTACCCGAACCAGTCACCAATGCCACTGAGCGGTGCTTTTGCATCACCAGAAATGGCTTCAGGCAAGGTTTGGGTAAGTTACCCTGTCACACAGACTGCGCAAATGGCTGAACAGGCTGCAACTGAAGCAGAAATGGCACCTGCGGCTTCCACAGAAAACGTGGCAAATGTGGCCGCGGAAGTCACTACCCACATCGCTGCTCCAGTGATGGCTGAAATGGCTCCTGCGCCGCAACCGGTAGTGGAAGCCAGCGAACCTCAACCCGCGGTTGAAGAAGCAGCATCCCCAGCAGCAACCGAGCAGGTAGCGGTTGAAGAAACGCCTGCGGAACCGGCTATCATTATCCCGGCAAGGGTTGAAGAAATTGCTGATGAGTCCCCGTTGGCAGAAGCACCTGTAGCAGAAACGCCGTCTGAGGCACCTGCTGAAGTTGTCGCACAACCTGCGGTCCAGGCCGAAGACGTTGCTGCTGTAGAGCCAGAAGTGGAAGCCACGGTGGAAACTGAAACTGTTGCGGCGGCGAAAGAGGTTGCCCCCGTTGCGGTTGTTGAACAGCCACAGGCAGCACCTGTTCAAAGCGCACAGCCGGTGCTATACAAGCACATTGCCTCCGCGCCAATGACCAAGGCGCCTGCTCCAGCTTATGAGCCGCAGGCACCAGCAGTCACTGACTGGCAGCGCCCTTCCTTCAACTTTGAAGGTAAAGGTTCTGCCGGTGGCCATGCAGCAGCAAATCAAGCGACTGCACCAGCGACAAAACCGCAGCCAGTTAACGAATAAGTTCTCGGCAGCGACAAAAAACCCGCCTTTTGGCGGGTTTTTTATTATCGTTCGGGTTAGGCAATCTGTTTCAGCTTTTTAATCTCCAACAAGTCCAGTTTGCCATCCACCTGGCTGACAAAAAGCTTGAAGTGTTCGGTAGCATTATGTTTTTCCAGCGCTTCATTACTGGCCCAGCGTTCGAAGAACACAAAACTGCCCGGCTTATCCATATCCCGATGCAAGTCATATTGTAAATTCCCCACCTCAAGACGGCTTGCCTCAATGATTTGGTGTACCGCATCGTTAACTGCGTCTACGCATTCAGGTTTGGCCTGTAAAGTAGCAACTACACGTACTTCCATTTTTCTCTCCCATTTTAAGGCAACCATTTCCCCATTCTCAGAGGAACCAATGAAATCCTGATTACTATGCCCCCGTTAGCCAACTGATTTCAACTTGCCGGTAACAAACAGATGCATCCTGAGCGCTTTGCGCTTATGCTTACACCCCGGCGTGAATAACCCACAATTATTCGCTTTCATTAAGATTTTTTGACCGCCGGAGCTTTGCAACATGACCGCACACCCCCAAGCCATAAAAATCCGCCGCCCTGACGACTGGCACATCCATCTGCGTGACGACGACATGCTGAAAACGGTTCTGCCCTATACCAGTCAGGTATTTGGCCGGGCGATTGTGATGCCGAATCTGTCCACGCCGATCACTACAGTTGCGGCTGCACGCAGCTATCAGGATCGTATTCTCGCCGCTACCCCGGCGGAACATGATTTCACACCGCTGATGACCTGCTATCTGACGGATTCGCTGGCAGCGACAGAGTTGGTTGATGGTTTCTCGCAAGGGGTATTTACCGCTGCCAAGCTGTATCCCGCTAATGCGACCACCAACTCGAGCCACGGCGTCAGCAATGTTAACGGCATTTACCCGTTATTCGAACAAATGCAAAAAATCGGTATGCCACTGCTAATCCATGGCGAAGTAACCGATACCGCAGTGGATATTTTTGATCGCGAAGCTCGCTTTATCGAGCAAGTGATGGAGCCGATCCGCCACCAGTTTCCTGAATTAAAAATCGTGTTCGAGCATATCACCACCAAAGAAGCGGCTCAGTACGTGCAGGAAGGCAACCGTTTCCTTGGGGCGACTATCACGCCACAGCATCTGATGTTCAACCGCAACCATATGTTGGTGGGCGGGATCCGGCCACATCTGTTCTGTCTGCCAATCCTCAAGCGCAACATTCACCAGGATGCCCTGCGCAAAGCCGCCGCCAGTGGTTCTGACCGGTTTTTCCTGGGGACAGACTCCGCCCCCACGCCAAGCACCGCAAAGAGTCGAGCTGCGGTTGTGCCGGGGTATTTAATGCACCTAATGCCATGCCTGCCTATGCCACCGTATTTGAGCAATTGGGGGCATTGGAACATCTGGAAGCCTTCAGTTCCCTCAACGGTCCACGCTTTTACGGCTTGCCACTTAACGAAGACTTCATCACGCTGCAACGCACACCGGTTACGCAACCAGAAGAAATTGCTCTGGGCAGCGAGGCCGTGGTGCCCTTCCTTTCTGGGGAGAGCATTCACTGGTCGGTAGCCGACTGCTAGTTTTTTTCATCTCGCCTCTTGCCTCCGAGAATAGTTAACTGTATAAATAAACAGTGAAATGGTTCCGGGGGCAATTATGCGTGTTGAAGTCACTATAGATAAAACCAAACCACTGCCGCCGGGGGCAATAGAAGCCCTGACTGGCGAATTCAGTAAACGGGTTAACCGCCAGTTTCCTGATACCAGCGTGCAAATCCGTTACGCTGGCGCTAACGGGCTCTCTGTTCTGGGCGGGGCGAAAACGGATAAAGACCTGATCGAGGAAATACTCCAGGAAACCTGGGAAAGTGCCGACGATTGGTTCAGTGCAGAATAATTCTGCAATGTTGTTGTTGCCGGGGGTCGCTCTCCGGCTTTTTTGTTTCTACCCGATTGGCTTTTTCACTTCTGGTCTGTAATGCTTAGAGAGCTTATTGTGTAAATTTTGAGGTGTAATAGATGGTTCCGGATAAAGAAAAGCATGAAGAAGCAATGACCTTTGGCGAGCTATTGGCTCTGATTGCCGATCAAAAACGGCGTCTGAATGTCGTCGAGGTCGCTTTTTCTTATTTGGCCTTTGGTCTGGATGCCAAAGCCAATCAATTGCTTATCCATAGCCTGAAACTGGAAGCACAAAATCAAAATCGTGATCCTGAAACACAAAAACATTTCGCTCATCTGGCTGCCGAACTGGAAAGTCACTCCCACATCCAGTCTCCTCCCATCGCAGAAGAATAATATTTGCGCATTGATGCAGTGCTGTTGGCGAAAATAGCCTACTAAATGTGCAGAAAATATTTATTTTTCAAAACCGCTTTAAATACCCCCACTTTAGATTATGGATGCGTATACTGTAATTGCTCGTCATGACGATAAGACGCATTGATCCTCGTAAGTAACTCATGCTAGTCACTACTTGATAAGGGGTCTTTATGGACAGAAATGATGAAGTAATACAAACACATCCGCTAGTTGGCTGGGATATCAGCACCGTCGATGTTTATAATGCCATGATGATTCGCCTTCATTACCTGTCTTCACTAGACCAAACAGCCGAAGAAGCAAAAGTTGATCGGACTCTTTGGTTAACCACCGATGTTGCCCGCCAATTGATCAATATTCTAGAGGCTGGCATCGCCAAAATAGAATCAACGGAATACCAGAATCTTGACCGAAGAAAACATTAACCTATCCAATACCTCCGACTAAGGCGCCAGCAATTACCTGGCGCCTTTTCTTTTGGTACTGGGCTGCACAACAAGTGCATTACCGCAGCCAAACTTTTATCATAGCGCGATTAACGAATTTTTAGAGAGGACAAGGCGCGTGGAATATGACTTGATCATCGTCGGTAGCGGCTCCGTTGGGGCTGCAGCAGGTTATTACGCAACGGCCGCAGGCCTGAAAGTGCTCATGATTGATAGCGCGATGCCTCCACATCGTCACGGCAGCCATCACGGTGACACCCGCATCATGCGGCATGCCTACGGCGAAGGAGAAAAATATGTGCCTTTGCTGCTACGTGCTCAGGCATTATGGAATGGGTTGGAGCAAAAAAGCGGGGAGAAGTTGTTTCATCCCTGTGGCGTACTCACTCTAGGCCCACAGAATTCCAAATTTATCAGCAATGCCCTGCACAGCGCGAAAAACTTTAACCTCAACACACAGTATTTAAACGCTGAACAGATCAAACAACGCTGGGATGAGTTCACCGCACCCGAAGGTTATGTTGCCGTTTTCGAACCGGATGCCGGTATGTTACGTCCAGAATTGGCCATAACCAGCTATGTCCGATTAGCCAGAGAGGCCGGTTGCGCTCAACTGTTTAATTGCCCGGTAACGGCGGTAAACCCCGTAGCGGGAGGCATTGAGGTTGTGACTGCTGAAGGATGCTTCCAAGGGCGTAGAGCCGTTGTCACCGTTGGCACCTGGGTGAAGAAACTATTACCACAGTTACCTGTATCCCCGCTTCGTAAGGTCTTCTCCTGGCATCAGGCAGATGGCCGTTACAGCGAAAACAACCGTTTCCCGGCTTTTACCGCTGAGGCTCTGGATGGATGCCACTACTACGGTTTTCCGGCGGATAACGATGGGTTGAAAGTGGGGAAACATGACGGCGGACAACCGATCGATACACCAGAACAGCGCAGGCCTTTTGGCACTATCGCCAGCGATGGTACTGAAGTTTTCGGCTTTCTACGCCAGTTTCTGCCAGGTGTTGGCGTCTGCCTGCGCGGCGAGGCCTGCAGTTATGATATGAGCCCCGATGAGGATTTCATCATCGATACCTTGCCAGAATGCCCGCAACTGATGGTGATCACCGGTCTGAGCGGCCATGGTTTTAAATTTGCCAGCGTCCTGGGTGAGATTGCCGCCTTGTTTGCGCAGGACAAAACTTCACCTTTAGACATCTCGCCGTTTAATCTACAGCGCTTTTGATCTCGATTCCCCTGGAAAAACCATGCCGCCTGACAGCCAGGGGAATAAAAAACTACTCCAACCAACTGATAAAAAACAAAAAAATAAATTCGCAAGAATATTCGCCAATACTATCTGGATTTCCGAATTGATCCCACTGCAGGGTAAGGCCTATGTTACACAATTGTGCCTCATCCAGTTTTGGATCATTAACAAGGACGTCACCATGAAACTACTCATTGTGGACGAATGCAGTTTCACTCGTTTAGGCATCGCCGATCATTTTACTGACAACGTTTTTGCCTCCGTGACTTGCTGCCAGAATATCGAAGCAGCCCTTCCCCTGCTCGCCAGTTTAAAACCTAACCATATCCTGATAAACCTGACCAAATATTGCCGCTACAGTGAAGACAATTCGCAATTGCAGTCATTTATTGCGGCAACGCGCACCTCGATGCTGCATATCTACCTGGATGCTCCGTATCCCTATTGCAAAAGCCCCATGCGTATTGCCAATAACGCCTTCCTGTTTAACAAGGCGGCGTTACCAGAAGCATTGAAGGTCTTGCGAGAAAGCCCGGTCATGATAATGAATACCCGCGATGAGCATTCACTCTTCAGCCCGCAGGAATTGACGGTGATGAAATATTGGATGTCCGAAATGCCCAATTACCGCATTGCCAAAAAGCTGCAGATCAGCTCCCACACGGTGTATGTACATAAGCGCCATATCACCGAAAAAATCAATGTGCGTAACCGGTTGGAGTTTTACTCGCTGTATAACGTATTGCGCTATTTTTACCCACCGCAAGCCATGACGGCCAACACCTCATCAAACCTGCTGGTGGGGTAATACTGCGCCGTTGCAGCCTACTTGGGTGCCGTTGTTTTCATCGGTCGCCCATCCCCCAGGATCACGGCCACTTTATGCCCTCCATCCATTGTTTCTAACGTGATGCGGGCAATAATGGTAAGCGGTACCGAGAGTAGCATCCCTACAGGCCCCATCAGCCACCCCCAGAATATCAAGGATAGAAAAACCACCAGCGTAGAAAGCCCTAACCCACGCCCCATAATGCGTGGTTCAAGCATGTTGCCGATAATAAGGTTAATCAGGATATACCCACCCGCCACCACCACAGCATCGGCAAAGCTGTTAAACAGCAATGCCTGGATCAGCGGAGGAATGGCGGCAATGACTGAACCAATATTAGGAATATAGTTGAACAGAAAGGCCATCATGCCCCAGATAAAAGCGAAACGGACCCCGACCCAGGTCAGGAAGCCCCAAACGATCAGCCCGGTAGCCAGGCTGATCGCCGTCTTGATCACCAGATAATGCGTGACCCCTTTCAGGGCTTTCTGGATAACAGCCATGCCCTCAGTGGGTTTATCCAGCGCCTGCCGCAGTTTGAACGGTAAGACCTTTGCCTCAAACAGCATAAAGACTACCGTCATTAATAACAGGAAAATACTGGTCATGGCCCCCGAAAGATAACTTAACAGGCGAGTGACCAGATTCATGGTGGCCCCTGGATCGACATATTTGACCACTGCATCTGCAGAGAGCGTAATATCGATATTAAAGCGATCAGCGTAATACTGTAGTGCGCGCAGTTTCTCCAGCATCATGCCTCGATACTGCGGTAAAGAGCGGGCAAACTCATTCAATGAGGAGCCAAGCATGCCGATAAACATCAGTAGCAGCACAACCACGACGATCACCAGCAGCATAACGCCCACCCCCTGGGAACCCTGCAGCGCTCCAGCAGCACGACCAATGGGTTTAAAACTATGGCCAGGAACACCGCCAGCAGAAAGGGAACGACGATATCAGCAGCAGCTTTAATGCCCGCGAGGATCACTACCAGCATCGCCAACATCATAATCAAACGAAGCTTACGGTCATTGAGTTCAAAACTGCCCATGAGATTTCCTTGCGTGAACAGGCCCGAACGAGCCGCTGATAGCTACTATGGTAGCAAATTCTTATCCCCAGGCGCAGATAATTTCCCCCAACCTACTGATGAAGATAAATAATCATATTTTAACCAACCAGCGCAAATAATAGGCGTAGTCCAAAAGCACTTAATTTCCAGGGGTTGATTTAAGATTTACGCAAAATGACAAAACCTGACAATTAAAAGCAAAATGGATAATTTTCAATACGTAAAGAATTTCTCTTCAGCGTTGAAAAATAACATCTTCAACGATTCATTTGACCAAGTCTCCGTAAACTCGCACAAATTCTCTGATTAATATTATAAAGATGTAACATAGATAAATTTATTATTGATTTTATGTTTTTTAAAATTAATTATTGCAGCCAGAAAATGAGTAATGTAAGGAAACCTGATGCTCTGGAAAAATACCGCCGACCGTTTTGGTCACGTTTCTGTTCTGATCCACTGGCTGGTGGCGCTGACGGTATACGGCATGTTTGCTCTCGGTCTATGGATGGTAACGCTGGGATATTACGACGTCTGGTACCACCAGGCTCCAGAAATCCACAAAAGTATCGGCACCCTGCTATTTATCGTCATGTTGGTACGGGTGATATGGCGGTTTGTTTCGCCGCCGCCCAAACCGTTGGCCAGTTATAGCCGCTTCACGCATATCAGTGCCGTTCTTGCCCATATCGCGCTTTATACCGTGCTGTTCGCTATTTTGATCAGCGGCTATCTGATTTCAACCGCCGATGGCCAGGCGATTAGCGTATTTGGCTGGTTTGACGTTCCTGCCACCGTAACCGGTCTGCCACAACAGGCCGATACCGCCGGTATGATCCATCTTTACCTGGCTTGGGCCGTTGTCGTGCTTTCGGTACTGCACGCCCTGGCTGCGCTTAAACATCACTTTATTGATGGTGATGTTACTTTGAAACGGATGCTGGGTCGCAGCGCCGATTAACCTCTTGGATTTATGGAGATTGCTATGTTGTTGAAGAAGACCGTATCAGGCCTGGCCGCTGGGGCTCTGCTGTTGAGCGCAGGCTCCGCACTGGCCGCCAATTACAAAATTGACAAACAGGGCCAGCACGCATTTGTTGAATTCCGCATTCAACACCTGGGTTACAGCTGGCTGTACGGCACTTTCAAAGATTTTGACGGTGGTTTCACCTTCGATGAGAAAGATCCGTCTAAAGATAAGGTCAACGTCACTATCAACACCGCCAGTGTGGACACTAACCACGCGGAACGTGATAAACACCTGCGCAGCGCTGAATTCCTGAACGTTGAAAAACACCAACAGGCAACGTTTGAATCTACCGAAGTGAAAAAAGACGGCGAGGGTTTTGCCATTGTGGGTAACCTGACGCTAAATGGCGTAACCAAGCCTGTCACCCTGGATGCCAAGTTGGTTGGCCAAGGTAATGACCCATGGGGCGGCTACCGCGCAGGCTTCGAGGCCAACGGTAAAATCAAGCTGAAAGACTTTGCCATCACCACCGATCTCGGCCCGGCTTCGCAGGAAGTTGAGCTGATTATCTCGGTTGAAGGTGTGCGCGAGAAGTAATAAGCAGGGGCGCTGATTTCAGCGCCCCAATAAGCGTTAGTCCACTGGCCCCTATTCTTTCGGATCGGGGATGAACATCGTCGTCTGCAACAGCCCTTTCGACTTATTGAAGATTTTCACCCCATTTTCACGACCCGCTCGGCGCGCTCTCTGCTCTTTACGCGGCAATTTCAGCTCTTCGCGGCAGCTTTCGCTGCAACAGCCTTCAAACTTTGCGGCACAGCTTGGGCACTGGATAAACAACAGGTGACAGCCGTCGTTCAGGCAGTTGGTATGGGTATCACAAGGGGCCCCACACTGGTGGCAGTGAGCTATCACATCTTCTGAAATGCGCTCGCCCATACGTTCGTCAAACACAAAATTCTTGCCGATAAACTTCAGCGGCAGCCCCTGCGCTTTGGCCTTGCGGGCATACTCGATAATGCCGCCTTCAACGTGATACACGTTTTTAAAGCCGTTATGCAGCATATAGGCGCTAGCCTTTTCGCAACGGATGCCACCGGTGCAATACATGACAATGTTCTTGTCTTTCTGCCCCTGTAGCATTTCCACCGCCATCGGTAGCTGATCGCGGAAAGTGTCTGAAGGCACTTCTATCGCATTCTCAAAATGGCCGACTTCATACTCGTAATGATTGCGCATATCAACAAAAACGGTTTGCGGATCGTCAATCATCTGGTTGACGCGGTCAGCCTGCAGGTATTCGCCCACGTTGGCTGGATTGAAAGTTTCATCGTCAATCCCGTCGGCCACAATGCGCTCACGCACTTTAAGGCGCAGCACCCAGAAGGATTTCCCGTCGTCTTCGAGCGCGATATTCAAACGAACCTGCTCTAACGCAGGATGTGAGGAAAATAATGCGGCTTTGAATGCGTCAAAATTATTCTGCGGGACGCTGATTTGCGCATTGATGCCCTCTTTGGCGACATAGATACGGCCAAAGACCTTCAACTTATCGAACAGAAGATACAGGCTGTCACGAAACGCCTTGGGATCGTCAATGGTGAAATATTTATAAAAGGAAACTGTGGTGCGTGGCTCGGTTTCGGCCAGCATACGCGCCTTCAGTTCCTCATTAGAAATTCGGTTATGTAACACTGGCATGGTGTACTTTTCCTGTCTTTCGGGAGGTGACTGATTGAACGCGCCCAGGCCACCAGCCCGCGCGCGGCGCACATGATACCCGAAAACACCCCGTAACACAGCATTAACCCTACAACCCTAATTCCCATACAAACCATGTGCATTTTTGGTGCTTAGCGTTCTCTTTGCAGCTCAGTAAAACCTGAAGTGATCACACCCAGCAGCAACCCCGCTCCTGCCACAGCAATCAAAGGGTTATATTGCATATAAGCGCCAAGGCAACCCAATAAAGCCCCCACCACCAGCAACCCGGCACTGAGCCATGAAGCCAACATAGTTACCCCCTGAATCAGTAATCCCAAAAGATGCTGCCTGATTGATAATTCAGCATCCGATAGCTCAGCAACAAAAAATAGCCGAAAAAAACCTCATTCCAGGCCTATTATAAGCAAAAAATGGTTTTTTAATGCTGTCTGTTTTCCTGTTACACACTAAAAATGTCACAATACTCTACTATAAACGGCAGAAAAACTATCGCATAAACCGGGCGCTTTAACTTGAATTGTTCCTGGGTTGCCGCCAGAAAGGTAAAAGGTATATGCAATTTCTCTGTTATTACTGATAAATGACTGCTTCTAAGCTGAGAACCCATGACGCACGTTCCCTCTTTTAATCGATCTTTACTGCATCCACGCTACTGGTTCACCTGGTTTGGCATTGGTTTACTCTACCTGCTGGTTCTGCTGCCCTATCCGATTATTTATCGTCTAGGAACCGGGTTAGGCCGTTTCTCCATGCGTTTCCTCAAACGCCGCCTGGCCATAACACAGCGTAACCTTGAGCTATGTTTCCCGCAGATGCCACGGGCGGAGCGCGATGCGTTGGTGATAAAGAATTTTGAATCGGTAGGAATGGGCCTGTTTGAAACCGGTATGGCCTGGTTCTGGCCGAAGTGGCGCATTGAACGCTGGTTCACCGTCAGCGGGCTGGAACATATTCAAAAGGCGCGGGATAACCATCAGGGGGTGCTGTTGATTGGCCTGCATTTCCTGACGCTGGAATTAGGTGCGCGGATCTTCGGTATCCACAATCCAGGGATAGGGGTCTACCGCCCACATGACAATAAGCTGATGGACTGGTTGCAGACCAAAGGCCGCATGCGCTCCAACAAATCCATGCTGGACCGCAAAGACATCAGAGGGATGATCCGCGCCTTGAAACATGGGGAAATCATCTGGTACGCCCCAGATCATGACTATGGCCCGCGCAGCAGTGTGTTTGCTCCATTGTTTGCGGTAGAAAAAGCGGCAACCACCACAGGCAGTTATATGCTGGTGCGGATGGGCAAACCGGCGATTATCCCCTTTACGCCCCGCCGCCTGCCAGAAGGTAAAGGATATGAACTGATCATGCAGCCTGCGGTGGAGAACTTCCCATTGGATAACGAATTTGAAGCTGCGGCCTTTATGAATAAAGTGGTAGAAAAAGAGATTCTGATGGCCCCAGACCAATATATGTGGCTGCACCGCCGCTTTAAGACTCGCCCTGAAGGGGAGCCTTCTCTTTATTGATGGCCGTTTTTTATCGCTATCATCTTGAGCGGCACTCGAAACAGTGTGATGGTAGGGTTTTTACCGCACAGGAGAACCACCATGTATATCGTCAACCTGACTTACCACCGCCCGCTCGAAGAAGTTGACAGTCATCTTGACGGGCATATCACCTGGCTAAAGCACCATTTCCAGGAAGGGGCTTTCATTGCCTCTGGCCGCAAGGATCCCCGTACCGGGGGCGTCATCCTGGTTAAAGACATGCCACGAACGGCGTTGGACGCGATACTTGCGCAGGATCCGTTTAATGCCGTGGCTCATTACGCAGTCATCAACGTGGCCCTTACCACCACATCCGCCGGCTTTGAAGCCTTGGCAGGAGCCTGAGTAAGCCATTTCCCGCGTAGCACTACGCGGGTATCAAACTTGCTTACCGCTTTTAAAACTTTATTTCATTTCTCTGAAAAATACCGGGTTGGTTATTTGATAACCACCGTTATTAAGCGCATACTTACCCTGCTAACTTTTTTGCTTTGCGTTATTTCCTTGAGTAACGCAACGCGTTTTTCCCCGCACGGAAACCTATGGCCCCGGCATCAGAACCTATCAACTGGCAACGCAACCTTTTCATCGCCTGGCTGGGATGCTTTTTAACCGGTGCCGCCTTCAGTCTGGTTATGCCATTCCTGCCACTGTATGTTGAAGCTCTTGGCGTCACCGGCCATCAATCCCTGAATATGTGGTCTGGACTGGTTTTCAGTATTACATTCCTGTTTTCGGCGATAGCCTCGCCGTTCTGGGGGAGCCTGGCAGACCGTCGTGGGCGTAAATTGATGCTGCTGCGCTCGGCATTGGGAATGGCCATTGTTATGGTGCTGATGGGGTTGGCACAGAGTATCTGGCAGTTCCTGGCGCTGCGCGCGTTGCTGGGATTGCTCGGGGGTTTTATTCCCAATGCCAATGCGCTGATTGCCACTCAGGTACCTCGCCAACGCAGTGGCTGGGCGCTGGGCACCTTGTCTACCGGCGGCGTCAGCGGAGCTTTGATCGGGCCATTGATCGGTGGTTTTCTTGCCGACCAATACGGCTTGCGCCCCGTATTTTTCATCACCGCCGCCGTACTGTTTATCTGCTTTCTGTTGACGCTGTTTTGCGTAAAAGAACAATTCACGCCAGTACCGAAGAAAGATATGCTGCACGCACGCCAGGTATTCGCCTCGCTTAAAAGCCCCAGGCTGATCCTCAGCCTGTTTGTCACCACGATGATCATCCAGATTGCTACCGGCTCCATAGCGCCGATCCTGACGCTTTACGTTCGAGAACTGGCGGGTAATACGCATAATCTGGCGTTTATCAGCGGCATGATCGCCTCGGTACCCGGCGTAGCGGCACTGATGAGTGCGCCCCGGCTGGGCAAACTGGGCGATAAGATTGGCCCGGAACGCATTCTGGTGTTTATGCTGATAGTCTCGGTGTTATTGCTGATCCCGATGGCATTTGTCCAAACGCCATGGCAGCTTGGCGTGTTACGCTTCCTGCTGGGGGCTGCCGATGGCGCGCTGTTACCTGCCGTGCAGACATTATTGATTTATAACTGCACCAATCAGATTGCCGGGCGAATATTCAGCTATAACCAGTCTTTTCGCGATATTGGCAATGTCAGCGGCCCGCTGCTGGGCGCTGCGGTCTCTGCCAGCTATGGATTCCGGGCAGTATTCTGCATGACCGCGCTGGTTGTCCTGTTCAATGCCATTTACTCTTGGTGGTGTCTGCAACGGCGCCCAGCCAGAATGCGGGAAGATACCTTGCAGGAAGAACAATAGCGTTATTTATCACCGTTTTTGTCAGCAAGTGTTGCCTAACCGCTGTTTCCCCTATTTTTTCCAATGTTACCTTTCGCTGGCCTCTCCGGGTTCTGCAGATAAACCTAAGACAATCAACCTATTGTTTTTAATTAATTTAATGAAAAAACAGAGCAATAAACCACCTGTCAATGCAAATCATAGACTTCCCAACATAAAAACCAAGAAAGTAGATGTTTGTCGACTTTTCGTCTAAAAAATGGGATACAGGTACTAGACAAAACCATCGTCCAGTTATCAAATGGTTAAATAATATCACGCCAGATGTAAATATCTGGCCAAGTGAAAAAATGGCCGGCACGCTTTTCACGTTTTACAGGCGCTGCGGCTAAGGTTTTGTCGGGTAATCCTTCATAAATGGACTACCTTCATTACATACACATACATACCACAGTATCAACTGCCCTGGCGCAGCACATTATATTGGGAAGATTTTATGCAATCCTCTATTAATCATAACGAAAGCCGGACGTTCTTCGGCCATCCATATCCGCTGGGTTCACTGTTTTTCACCGAGATGTGGGAGCGCTTCTCGTTTTATGGCATTCGCCCCTTATTGATCTTGTTTATGGCCGCCACGGTGTATGACGGCGGTATGGGCCTGGCGCGTGAGAATGCCTCCGCGATCGTCGGTATTTTTGCCGGTAGTATGTATCTGGCTGCGTTACCTGGGGGTTGGCTGGCCGATAACTGGCTGGGTCAACAAAAGGCCGTTTGGTATGGTTCAATTCTGATTGCCCTGGGCCACCTGTCTATCGCCCTTTCGGCCTTTATGGGGAATAACCTGTTCTTTATCGGCCTGATGTTTATCGTGCTCGGTTCCGGTTTGTTCAAAACCTGTATTTCGGTCATGGTCGGTACCTTATACAAGAAAGGCGACGCACGTCGTGACGGTGGTTTCTCACTGTTCTACATGGGCATCAATATTGGCTCTTTTATTGCCCCGCTGATTTCCGGTTGGCTGATCCGCTCACACGGCTGGCACTGGGGTTTTGGCATCGGGGGGATCGGGATGCTGGTCGCGCTGGTCATCTTCCGCGTGTTTGCCGTGCCTGCCATGAAGCGCTATGACAGCGAAGTCGGTCTGGATTCAACCTGGAACAGCCCGGTAGCCAAGAAAAACGGCGTGGGTGCCTGGCTGGTTGCGCTGGCTGTCGGGGTTGCGGCGATCGTGACCTTGATTGCCCAAGGGATCATTGTGATTAACCCAGTCGCCGTAGCTAGCATGCTGGTCTATGTCATTGCCGCTTCGGTTACGCTGTACTTTATCTATCTGTTCTTCTTCGCGAACATGAACCGTAAAGAACGTGCACGCCTGCTGGTCTGTTTTATCTTGCTGATTTCGGCCGCCTTCTTCTGGTCTGCTTTTGAGCAGAAACCGACCTCGTTCAACCTGTTCGCCAACGATTACACTAACCGTACTTTCGGTAATTTCGAAATCCCGGCCGTCTGGTTCCAGTCGATCAATGCCCTGTTTATTATTCTGCTGGCTCCGGTCTTCAGTTGGGCATGGCCGGCCTTGGCACGTAATAAAATCCGCCTGAGCAGTATCACCAAATTCGTCATCGGTATTCTGTTTGCCGCTGCGGGCTTTGGGCTGATGATGCTGGCAGCACAACAGGTGCTGAGCAATGGTGGCGCTGGCGTGTCGCCAATGTGGCTGGTGGGCAGCATCCTGATGCTGACGCTGGGTGAACTGTGCCTGAGCCCGATTGGTCTGGCGACCATGACCTTGCTGGCACCAGAAAGAATGCGCGGTCAGATGATGGGCCTGTGGTTCTGTGCCAGTGCGCTGGGTAACCTGGCGGCAGGCCTGATCGGCGGCCATGTTAAAGCAGATCAGTTGGACATGCTGCCAACTCTGTTTGCCCGCTGCTCGATTGCGCTGGTGATCTGTGCCGCCATCCTGATCCTGCTGATCGTTCCCATTCGCCGCATGCTGGAAAACACCCAGGGTAAAAGCGACGATAAACCGGTAACGCATGCCTGATAGCCATTCAAGTTTCTGCCTTGAGCCAGCGCTTAGCGCTGGCTTTTTTATCCCCTCCAGGCCTGTCACTGCAACACTACGCAAATCCTCGAACGTCTGCCTATTAACCTTCCAATAAGGGTTTTAGGATTGCACGAGCAGGTGACTGCATATCGCCAGCCAGCATTCAGCACAATACCCGCAAATTTCCTGCGTAGGCGCACGCCCAGCCAACACATCGCGGTGATGGGTAAATAGCTATGAGGCCATCAAATGCGCCGGGCTGTCCCAACGCTAATCCCAAACCGTCCATCCTGGTGATTTCTGCTAAATGATCGGTGGGCCGGGCTATTCGTAATACCAAATGGGCAACCTCCCTGCTTCCTCCCGGTAATAAAACCGGCAGCCGATGCCGTTTATGGGCTATGCGGCATGCAGGAAGTGCCTTTTACTGCGCTTTCAAATTGTCCCCATCTCTGTCGAATAAGAAAATATTTGCATCCTGCCGCAGTGCGACAACAATTAATTCTGGTGTTCCACACCACCTGCGGATTTCCCAAGATGATTTTGTGTAAGGAGATAACCATGAGCCTGTATGCAACTCTGGAAGATGCGATCGAAGCCGCTCGCGAGGAATTTATAGAATCCGCCGAAGGCGGTAATGATGATGAACCCCCTGTGCCACAACAGTTCAACCTGCAAAAGTACATCATGCTGGATGGTGAAACCATGTGGCAGGCGGAGTTTTTCGAAGAGGATGGCGAATCGGTCGAATGCATGACGTTTCGCAGTGGTGCCGCTGCACAGGCAATTTTCGACGGTGATTACGATGAAATAGAGATCCGTGCGGAGTGGCTGGATGAAAATACGCTGCATGAGTGGGAAGAAGGTGATTTCCAGCTTGATCCACCTTTAGATACCGAAGAAGGCCAGGCCGCCGCCGACGAATGGGATGAACGTTGAGCCACCGTGGGCGGGCAATCATCCCGCCCACTGCCTTGACGTCTATAACCGTGCGTTGCATGCTGGCGGCACTCGCACTCTTTTAAACAGGCAGGCCCCATGCTTATCAGGCAGGCTATTCCCAGTGATTATCCCGCAATCCTGACCTTACAGGCGCAAAACACCCCGGAGCAGCTCACTGTTGAGCAGAGGCAACAGGGCTTTATCGTCTCTCAGATGAATGAAAAACAACTGAGCAGTATCAATAACGGCCTGGGGATCCTGATCGCTGTTGAAGACGAACAGTTGGCAGGATTTGTCTGCTTGATGCCTGCGGATGCTCAACCACGCCCATCGGTAGTCGATGCCATGCTGCACGCGCTGTCGACCCAAAGCTTTGATGGTCAACCATTAAGCCAGCAACGGCTTTTTCTTTATGGCCCAGTGTGTCTGAGCGCCGAATGGCGAGGCAAAGGCGTTTTACGGCAGTTGTTTGATGCTGTGAAGGAGCGAACCCGGAATGATTTTGACGTTGGCGCGCTGTTTGTGAATGAAGATAACCCGCACTCGTTGGCTGCTCATGTTAACGGTCTGGGGATGACTGCACTGACCCGTTTCCGCTGCCACGATGAGAGCTATCAACTGATTGTATTCGCCACCAGCGAACGCTGAACATTCGCTCAAATAAGGGGGAACACGCAATGCGCATCCCCCTGTATAAGCCAGTTAGCGTTGACCGGTGGGGTGAGCCTGCGCATTATGCGGCAGTCGCCGGTAATCTTCGCGCCAGGCTTCGCCCTGCGGTAACAGCCAAATACGATGATGCAATCTCGACAGCGCTACCGGGTCGCTCAGCAGTTCAAGGCGTTTAGCCTTGGTTAACTTCCCTGGCCCTACCTCCAGCGCCTCGTTTACCCGCTCTTCACGCGCCCGCTCGATAAGGGGGCGCAGATGGTGGCGTGCCGTTGCCAGCGCTGCCGCCAGAGCATTGTAAGAAGGGTTTACCACGGCGTGCATAAAGCCGTTGCTCAACGCACGTTGACGGTTAAGCTGCAGATAGGTCTGCGTAGCAACCAACTCACGAGGTGGTTGATACTCTTCTGGGATCAGGAACAATTTGGCACGTTTGCTCTTCATGCCCAGCGTTGCACGGCTCGACAGCACTGAGACAAACGGCGACAGGATCAGCGAGAACACAATCGGTGAAAGCCACCACAGGAAACGAAGATCCAACCATGCCACACCGCCTGCCCAGACCAGCCCCAACAGCATTTGTGAGCCATGGCGTTTGAACGCTTCGCCCCAGGGGGTGTCATCATCATCGCGCTGCGGTGAATTCCACACCACTTCCCAGCCGAGGAAAGCACTGACCACAAACACGGTATGGAACAGCATGCGTACCGGAGCCAACAGCACCGAGAACAGCACTTCCATCAGCATGGAGATCAACAGCCGCAATGCCCCGCCGTACTGCTTCGCCCCTTTGGCCCAAATCAGCACGATGCTCAGCAATTTTGGCAGGAACAACAGCACCAATGTAGTGGAGAACAGCGCAATGGCCAGTTCAGGCCGCCACTGTGGCCAGACCGGGAACAATTGGCGCGGCTGCAGGAAGTACTGTGGTTCCATCAGCGTATGAACCACCTGTAACGCGGT
The DNA here is from genome assembly GCF_050632285.1 of Serratia sp. L9. Taxonomy (NCBI): domain Bacteria; kingdom Pseudomonadati; phylum Pseudomonadota; class Gammaproteobacteria; order Enterobacterales; family Yersiniaceae; genus Serratia; species Serratia sp. L9. The sequence goes on from NZ_CP192591.1 coordinate 4,419,803, forward strand.
GGATAACGCCAGGAACATAAACCACAGCGGTGCAGACAGATAAGACATTACGCCGGTAAGGAATACCGCCCGGTGTACCGGGTGCATACCTTTTACCAGGAACAACCGGAAATTCATCAGGTTGCCATGACACCAGCGGCGGTCACGCTTCAACTCGTCCAACAGGTTCGGTGGTAACTCCTCATAACTGCCCGGCAGATCGTAGGCAATCCACACGCCCCAACCCGCACGGCGCATCAGCGCGGCTTCCACGAAATCATGAGAGAGAATGGACCCCGCAAAAGAGCCTTCACCTGGCAACGGTGCCAACGCACAGTGCTCAATAAAAGGTTTCACCCGGATAATGGCGTTATGGCCCCAGTAGTGGGATTCACCCAACTGCCAGAAATGCAGACCGGCGGTAAACAGCGGGCCATAAACTCGCGTGGCAAACTGCTGCACGCGGGCATATAGCGTATCCATGCCAGAGGCCTTTGGCGCAGACTGGATGATACCGGCGTTGGGATTGGCCTCCATCAGGCGCACCAGGCCGGTAAGGCACTCACCGCTCATTACGCTGTCCGCATCCAGAATAACCATGTAGCTGTACTCGCCGCCCCAGCGACGGCAGAAATCGTCGATGTTGCCGCTCTTGCGTTTTACGCGGCGACGGCGGCGGCGATAGAAAATACGCCCGTGGCCATCGACATCGCGGCATAACTCCAGCCAGGCTTTCTGCTCGGCGACGCAGATATCCGGATCGTAACTGTCACTCAGCACATAAATATCGAAATGCTCAAGCTGGCCGGTGGCTGCAACCGATTCATAAGTGGCCCGAAGACCAGCAAACACTCGCTCAACGTCTTCGTTACAGATTGGCATGATCAACGCGGTGCGATGTGCCGGGTTGATCGGTTCATCGCCCTTGATGGTCGAAGAGATGCTGTATTTGTCTTTACCAATCAGCAACTGCAAGAATCCCATCAGCGCCGTCCAGAACCCGGCGGAGACCCAGCAGAACAGAATGGCGAACAGGATCAAGATCCCGGTCTGCAACAGATAAGGCAATATTTGCATTACCGACTGCATCAGATCCTGATCCCACATGGCGATAGGATCGATCAGCGCCCAGCCCTGGTAAGGCAGAATGGTTTTCATGTACCAGGTGGCAATACCGGTTTGTACCAGCATCAACACCAACAGCACATAACGACGCATTGAACCCACCAGGCGCCAGCGATTTTCCGCTTCGGCTTCTTCTTTGCTGGCGTGGCGATTATGCGCCTTGCGCCCTAGCAGGGAATCCCAAAAACGCCCTACCGGGTTGGTGCGCCACGCTTCAGGGAACATCGTGGTACGTTTTACCGGCGGCGTGGCCTTAAGAATGGTGCGCCCTTCGGGATCGCAGTCAAAATGTTCTTCGCTGACGGCTTCCGGCCAGGCTTGGGAAATACGGGCCTTGACCGAGGCCAGCGCCACATCATCATCAGACAACGTTGCCACATTGGCATCAGAGGCCCCCATCTGACGATGTAAAACCGCCAGTGCCGGGGGTTCACCCGCGGTCAATTGCTGGTTGAGCACCCCTGACCGCTCATCGCTCAGGGGCATTGCCGCAAGATAATCCTGGGCAGTTTGAGTAGGCTTATTCATTGGCAGGTAGCTGATAGCTCCAGGTTTCTGACAGGGTCTTGTCACCATTGACCAGCGCTGCGCGCATTTCTACCGGTTGTTTCTCGTCTTTCACTTTTAAACGTACTGTCAAACGCCAGCCTTTGGTCACCGGGTTATAGCGAACACTGTTTTCCACCATTTCACCGTTATCACCTACGCTGATCTGCGCAGCAACCGGTGTTTTGCCGTCTAGCGCTTTCAGTACCGGGCCGACGAAATCAACCAGGAATGCCACGCTGCCGTCCGGTTCGCGGATCAGGTTTGATTGCTTGACATCACCAGTGGAACGCATGGTCTTACCGACGTAGGCAACATCTGCCGCATACAGTTTGTCTTCGTCGCGGGTAAAGTGCAGGCGGTAATTCAGTGCCAATGGCGTTTTTGCATCTGGCAGCACATCCGGCGTCCAGAACGCCACGATGTTATCGTTGGTTTCATCCGCGGTCGGGATCTCCACCAACTCCACCTTGCCTTTGCCCCAATCGCCACGAGGTTCCACCCAGGCGCTTGGGCGCAGATCATAACGGTCGTCCAGATCCTGGTAATCGCGGAAATCACGACCACGCTGCAATAGGCCAAAACCTTTCGGATTTTCGATGGTGTAAGTGCTGACAGAAAGGTGCTTCGGATTGTTCAGTGGGCGCCAGATCCATTCGCCGTTACCGGCATGAATCGACAGGCCGTTGGAATCGTGCAGCGCCGGGCGGTAGTTCAGCGTAGGGGAAGGCTGGCTCGGACCAAACAGGAACATGCTGGTCAACGGTGCCATACCCAGCTTGCCGACTTTATCGCGCAGGAACACTTTTGATTCCACATCTACGGTGGTATCGCGGCCAGGGTAAACCACAAAGCGATAGGCACCCGTGGCACGCGGTGAGTCCAGCAACGCATAAATGACTACATGTTTGTCACCCTGCTTGGGGCGTTCGATCCAGAATTCGCGAAAGCGCGGGAATTCTTCACCGGACGGTAATGCGGTATCGATAGCCAGCCCCCGAGCGGAAAGCCCGTAAACCTGCCCTTTGCCTACCACACGGAAATAGCTTGCGCCCAGCATGCTCATAATTTCGTCGTTCTTATCCGCACTGTTTACCGGATAAAGCACTTTGAAGCCGGCAAAACCAAGGTTCTTTACCGAATCCGGATCGTGTTTGACGGAGCCAAAGTTAAAGAAGTCTGGGCTATATTTGATTTCTTTGACACTGGTAGCCCTCACTTCGTTGATCGTGACCGGCGTGTCGAAGTACATCCCTTGATGATAAAACTCCAGCTTGAAAGGGGTTTTCAGCTTGTTCCAAATGGCTTTATCGTGATTGAACTGAATCTGCTGATAGTCGGCGAACTTCATTTCGCGCAACTGAGAAGGAAGGTTGCTTTTCGGGGCTGTAAAACTTTTTCCCGCCAGATCTTGTGCCTGCTTGGCCACATCGTCAATGGAAAAGGCCCATGCCTGCGAAGTAAACAACGTGAACAAAACGGTAGCACTTAACCAACGAACGCTCATGGCGCGTGGTGTTTTGGATAATATATTAACTAACACATCCCCCCTATTCGAGAGCTCAATTATTCAAAATCCATATTAATGGATTCCTCAGCTTTCCGACAACATGATAAATCAATGGTTCATGTTTATGGCACAGAGTTTAAGCAGTTGTTAAACATCAGCGTAGCAAGCAGCACCACAAGACGCTATGGAAAAATGTATAGCGCTATAGTAGGGTTTCCAATTGCAATTTTTTCATTGCCGACTTATTAAGCGGGTTATCTATACCCAGTGAATTTCAAGTTACAGCCAGGCAATCAACCTGTTCATTCCCTGGCAAAGACTTAAGGGGTGGCAAGTACAGGTAACCACGCGGCGGCTTGAAAGACAACGGTATATGCCCCCGATACAACGACCAGCGGTAAACTATGACTAACGGTACTCATCAGCGCGAGTTTTTCCTTGATTCGATCCGAGCCTATTTGATGTTGCTCGGTATTCCTTTTCATCTTTCTCTGATTTACTCAAGCCACTCCTGGGCGGTTAACAGCCCTACGCCTTCATTTTCACTGACGGTACTGAACGACTTTATTCATGCCTTCCGCATGCAGGTATTCTTCCTCATTTCCGGCTACTTTTCTTACATGCTATACGCGCGTTATGAACGTCACCGCTGGCTGAAGGTGCGCCTGGAAAGGGTTGCTATTCCCTTGCTTAGCTCCTTGGCGCTGATCACCCTGCCGCAGTTCTTTTTATTGAAAAACTTCACCAATAAATTAAACGGTTGGCAAAATTTTAGCCTTTATCAAAAAATGAATATTGCCGTCTGGGAGTTAGTCTCCCATTTGTGGTTTTTATTAACATTATCTCTGTTGACCTGCGCCTGTTTTTATTTTTTCAGAAAAATCAAGGCAAGAAAAAAACCGATGGCACCCAGCCCAATAAATAAAATGACAAGTTTAGGTAACATCTCATTGTTATTTTTATTTTATGCGTTTATCTACAGCCTTGTTCACCGTATTATTTTAATCTTCGCCCCCCGTTACTCTCCAATGGCCTATTTAATTTCGTGGTAATGGAAACCCTGTTCTATCTGCCATTCTTCATTCTTGGTGCCTATGCCTTTAAGTATGTGTGGTTGAAAGAGATTTTCCTTAAGCCATCCTGGCCTGCGGTGATCGGTTCGCTGCTATTGTTAATCGCCTATATGCTGAACCAGAAACTTATGGCACATAGCAGCTATATGTTTGAGCTGGAAGTGCTGATCAAAACCCTGCTCGGCATCCTGATGACCAACGTGGTGTTTTCGTTAGGCTATAGGCTGCTCAACTACCATTCACCGCGCATTACCTATCTGGTCAATGCATCGCTGTTTATCTATCTGGTACATCACCCGTTAACGCTGGTATACGGCGCATTCGTCACCCCACTGATCGACAACAACCTGCTGGGCTTTGTGGTTGGCCTGCTGTTTGTCTGCACTTGCGCTTTCCTGCTGTATGAACTGCACAAGCGTATCCCACTGTTACGTTTCCTGTTCTCTGGTAAAACACAATGACGCCTTCATTCCGGCACAGAAGGCATATAATTTATCAGTTCGGTGGCAAACGCACGCATTGCACTGCTCACTCTGGCGAGTTGATGCAAATTGGTGCTGGTGCATAATGCAATGCGTTGTTATAACTGCTGTGCATAAGAGAAAATCCACATCCTGCCTTACGGTAGCGATTGGGCTCATGAACCCTAAGGGAGCGTCGCGATCTACCAGCAACAGTTCCCTTCCGTCACGACAGAGAGGATTTTTAATGACTGATAAAGCCACCCCGGCAACCGAAGCCGTAGCGGAAAACGCCACGCTACTGAAAATCCTGAGCAGGCTGTTGTCTGCATTGGATACCTCAATCAGTGGTAAAGATCGCAGCATTTTGGTGACCGAGCTTTCCAATCTGAATCTCGACGGGATCTCAGAAGCAGAAAGGAAACTGTCTGCCGAGTTAATCAGGCGCGCCCTGCAGTCGCTCGATCATTAATCCCCGCCGGCAAACCATTAAGTCTCCGCTGAGGCTTAATGGTTTTTCACTACATATTAGGTGGTTATTGTCTTACTAAAATATCAATAGCCTGATAAATAGACAAAAAATCAGGAAATCCTCCAGTTTCCCTCATTTTGTGTAAAACTCCCGTCAAGAGGCAAAATAGCTGCATTCTTTTGGCAATCAATCTTGGCGTTTTACAGGAAAAACAGGCTATCATAAGCCCGACACCCCGCCTTTTGGTTCACTTCGCAGGAGAACGTTATTTTGGATGCCAGCACGATCAACAGCTTGTTCATCATCGGTGCCGTGTTGGTGGGGGCGAGCATTCTCCTCAGTTCTTTCTCTTCGCGTTTAGGTATTCCCATTCTGGTGATTTTTCTGGCGATAGGCATGCTGGCGGGTGTCGATGGCCCAGGCGGTATCGCTTTTGACAACTATCCTGTGGCCTACCTGGTAAGCAACCTGGCACTGGCCGTGATCCTGCTCGATGGCGGAATGCGCACACGCGCCAGTTCGTTTCGTGTTGCACTTTGGCCCGCCCTCTCTTTGGCGACCCTTGGCGTGCTGATCACCGCCGGGTTGACCGGCTTGGCCGCCGCCTGGTTGTTTAACCTTGATCTGATCCAAGGGTTATTGATTGGCGCCATCATTGGTTCGACCGATGCGGCAGCCGTATTCTCACTGCTGGGTGGCAAAGGGCTAAACGAACGTGTCAGCGCCACGCTGGAAATTGAATCCGGCAGTAACGACCCCATGGCGGTGTTTTTAACCATCACGCTGATTGCCATGATTTCCGCCGGGGAAACCTCTGTAAGCTGGATGTTCCTGATCCATCTGCTGCAACAATTCGGCATAGGGATTATGTTGGGTTTAGGTGGCGGTTGGTTGCTGCTGATGTTAATCAATCACATCAAACTGGCAGAAGGATTGTATCCGCTACTGGCCGTAAGCGGGGGTATCCTGATCTTCGCGTTGACCACCGCACTGGATGGCAGCGGTATTTTGGCAGTTTATCTTTGTGGCTTACTGCTGGGCAACCGCCCTATTCGCAACTACCACGGCATTGTGCAAACCTTTGACGGCCTCGCCTGGCTCAGCCAGATCGGCATGTTCCTGGTATTAGGGCTCTTGCTTAACCCTCACGACCTGTTGCCAATTGCCATCCCTGCCCTGCTGCTTTCTCTGTGGATGATCCTGTTTGCCCGCCCGATCTCGGTATTTGCCGGTTTACTGCCCTTCCGTAATTTCAGTCTGCGTGAACGGGTGTTTATCTCCTGGGTCGGCTTACGTGGCGCCGTGCCGGTGATCCTGGCTGTTTTCCCTATGATGGCCGGGCTACCCAATGCCCATCTTTTCTTTAACGTTGCCTTCTTTGTGGTGTTAGTCTCGCTACTGCTGCAAGGTACGACACTCTCTTTCGCTGCAAGAAAAGCGAAAGTTGTGGTTCCTCCTGCATTGACCCCGATATCGCGCGTGGGGCTGGATATTAATCAGGAAAACCAATGGGAACAGTTTGTCTACCAACTGACCGCAGAAAACTGGTGTGTAGGCGCAGCGCTGCGAGAGCTTAAAATGCCCAAAGGAACACACATTGCAGCGTTGTTCCGTGGCAATGAATTATTACACCCAAGCGGCAGTACCCGCTTGCTGGAAGGCGATATCCTTTGTGTCATCGGCCACGAGCACAACTTGCCTGCGCTGGGCAAACTGTTTAGCCAAGCTCCTGCAGTTACTCTGGATGAACGTTTCTTTGGTGACTTCATTCTGCAATCCGATGCCCGTCTGAGCGATATCTCACAGGTTTATGGTCTTAACCTTCAGGAAGGCGTAGACGATCAGCAAACGTTAGGCCAGTTTGTGACCACGTTGATTGGTGGTGAAGCCGTGGTAGGCGATCAGATAGAATGGGACGGGTTAACCTGGACCATTGCAGAAATGGAGGCTAATCAAATCAGCAAGATCGGTGTAAAAATCGTCACTGACTAACCCTCAACATTGGTACTAATCCTCCCTCTTCGCGGGAACTTATCCGGCGAGGAAAACTCTTAATGATATTAATTATCAATTTTTGGCCATTTCCCACCACAACTTTAGTGGTGGGTACGCCTTCAGAACATCAGCCACTGGATATCCCCGTGAACAGCAAAGCGAAGTTCTTTTCAATTTTGACGATGATAACTCTAAGCGTGGCAATGCTTGATCTGGGGATCGCTGACTTGATTCATAAAATACTGATTGGGTGATGAAACGTGACACAACAGCAACAAGAGAAAGACTTACTGGGGAAGATCCTGCTCACCGTTTCAGCGCTCTGCCTCGTCACCGTGACGGGGTTATTGATATGGGGTTTTGTGCTCGATTAGCTCGGTACGGGGGGATAAATGGCCAACGCTTGACCCAAGAGCACAAAAAAACCGCAGTAGCGGTTTTTTTGGGATGAACGATCAGATTTTACAGCCTTCGCAATCTTCTTCGTCTTCAATGATTTCAGCAACTTCCTTGGCTTTCAATGCCGCATTTTGCTCCGCTTTCGCTAATTCAGCATCAATATCAAAATCGAAAATATCATCACTCATTGCCATTACCTCAGAACATTCTTATATCGACGGAGGATTATAATCAACATTTGTCCGGGTGCAACTCTTTCAGTTCAGCACCGCTACGGGTGCCTGAGCGCTATACAGCTTTTTTGAATAAGCCAGGTCATAAACATCATAGAAATCAATCTCACCCTTGTTAGCGATGATTTCCTGCATTCGGTTTTTAAATGTCGCGCTGATAGTCGAGTCATTGAGCAATGCCTGCACCGATTGTGGCGACAACGCGCGGGTAAAATACCACTCTCCGTAGTAGCAAACCCGCAGATCCAACACGCCTATGTCCTCAAAGCGATAGACAGGTTTAATCTCAATCAGCAGCATGGCGAACATAAATAGCACAAAAGCGGTAAAACCGAGGAATGAGTACAACCCCATATACGGGACCGGATACATCACGGCAATCACGGCGAAATAGCCAGCGAACATGGCAAAGCAGAGCCAACGATGCGTACGCGCAAACTCACTGTTGAACCGCGGCTTACCATCACGCCCCTCCTGCCGGTTGATCTGCTCTATTTCTTTTACCAAGATGTTCTTAATCGTATCCATTGCGACAACCTTATGCATGAGTACATCACTACTATCAGTAATCTCAGTTCAAACTACCACAAGTACAATTTATTGAGGTAGATCAATTCCTGCATTATTCACCGCCAACTGTTATACCCCATGTCTTTAAAGCACCGCTAAGCGGTAAACTCGTTCAGCCCCTGACTTAATAAAGTTGTTCAAGCACAGATAACAACGCCATAACGGGTAAGACGATGAGAAAAGGTTGCTCAACGAGGCTGTACGGCCTTGCCTTTCGCCACCATAAACATTCTTTGAGCAATATCATCCGCCTGCTTGATTTGGTTTTTTTGTACTTCGTTACCACGATGCGCTGCGCGGGCATAGGCAATCTCATGAGCCTGATCGAGCATTGAAATCACATTATCGCGCATCGACTTATCCAGATTCCCCAGAATGGTGGTAATAATCGCCTGGTATGCATTTGAGGCGGCAGTCAGGGATTGCTCTCTCGCCTCTAACACCGCAATACGCTGCAACAACGTCTGAAGCAGTTCGGGATCCGACATATCCACCTCCTGTTGCCCGGCAGCCTCTCTGCCTGTTATTAGTTTAGCAAAGGATCTTGCCATGCAAATCAGTTGCCAATAGCTGACAACAGACAGCACCAACACAGGCAAAATGATAATTCGGGTGACAGCACTTTTCCCCTTCTGTCAACATGATAGAATAACGGAGCATCCTCTGGAGAATGAAATAACCTACAAAAAGGAAAAGACAGGTCATGGAAAGTTACCGCATCCTCCCTCTGTTAGCCGTACTCTTGCTTAGCGCCTGCACTTCATCACAAAGTAGTGTTGAAAAACATGCTCGCCATGCAACCTATCAACTTGCAAACGCACACTTCGATCCGAATACCAAGACCGATATTTCACGATCGGTTAAAAACGCGCTTCCTTTCTTTGAGCAGTTCTATCAGGCGGGTAAAAAGATCGCATTGATGGCCTGACTCGCGAACAGGCACAACAAAGAGTGGCGGAATTCCACAATCCTGATTTTTTACCGGAGTCAGAGCAAAAATACATTATGTTTGATCGGGCATACACTGCTGATTCACAAAAGAAACAGCGCGAAATCCTGCTAGAAAATGCGGTAGCCACCTATTGGGATGGCTATGAAGGTAAACCCTGAACAAGCGGCTTTTTTACTGAATAGAGAGGGTATTTATAGATATAACGTACGCAATAGATCCGCTCTATAAATGAACAGGTGACTCGATCCCTTCACCTTTCAAAATACTGAATCCTACCGCCGAAATTTTTCTTCACAAAGCTCTGGAATAGTTCTTATTCTCAGCTCATGTCGCCACCAAAACCCCATAAATTCATAAGATTTACTACCTAATTTGATCCAGACGGCAGATAACGCTAAGCTATGTAACAAGAAAAACTAATCGTTTTGATGATATTTTTTTGTCAAACCCCCTATTTATTGTGACAGTAATCACAATAAACAGTATGCGGAGGACGGGTCAAAATAGGCTGACATTAGCCTTACTGATATCTGAACGACTATAAACTGAGAGTGGATGACAAACCCACCTACGATCAATTTGCACGGGATAACTCTATGAAGTTAAGAAAGAAAAAACATAAACCACTACACATTAACGACATCACTATCATTGATGACAGCAAGCTGAAGAAGGCCATTACTGCTGCCGCATTGGGTAACGCAATGGAATGGTTTGATTTCGGTGTTTATGGCTTCGTCGCCTACGCACTTGGCCAAGTGTTCTTCCCTGGCGCTTCTCCCGGCGTGCAGATGATTGCCGCTCTGGCAACTTTCTCGGTTCCTTTCCTGGTGCGCCCCCTGGGTGGCGTATTCTTTGGTGCTATGGGAGATAAATTCGGGCGCCAGAAAGTGTTGTCCGTCACCATCATCATTATGGCCATCAGCACCTTCTGTATCGGCCTGATCCCTTCTTATGCTTCCATCGGCATCTGGGCCCCCATCTTGCTGTTGCTGGCCAAGCTGGCACAGGGCTTCTCTGTTGGTGGGGAATACTCTGGCGCTGCGATCTTCGTAGCAGAATACTCCCCAGATCGTAAACGCGGTTTTATGGGCAGTTGGCTTGATTTCGGTTCTATCGCCGGGTTTGTCCTGGGTGCGGGCGTTGTGGTGTTGATCTCAAGCATTGTAGGCGAAAGCGACTTCCTCGACTGGGGCTGGCGTATTCCGTTCTTCCTGGCGGCCCCGCTGGGCGTTATCGGTCTGTATCTGCGCCATGCGCTGGAAGAGACCCCTGCGTTCCAACAGCATATGGATAAAATGGAAAAGGACGATCGCGCTTCTATCGAGAATCCCCCAAAAACTTCGTTCAGAGAGATAGCCGCCAAGCACTGGAGAAGCCTGCTGGTTTGCGTTGGCATCGTTATCTCCACCAACGTGACCTATTATATGCTGCTGACTTACATGCCAAGCTACCTGTCACATAATCTGCATTATTCCGAAGATCACGGCGTATTGATTATCATCGCTATCATGATCGGTATGCTGTTTGTGCAACCGTTGGTGGGCTTGACCAGCGATCGCATTGGCCGTAAACCTTTCATCATTGGTGGCAGTATCGGCCTGCTGATTTTAGCCATCCCAAGCTTTGCGCTGATTAACAGCAACATTATTGGCCTGATCTTTGTTGGCCTGCTGGTATTGGCAGTCCTGCTCAATGCTTTTATCGGGGTGATGGCCTCGACACTGCCAGCCATGTTCCCAACGCATATTCGTTACAGCGCGTTAGCCATTGCGTTTAATATCTCCGTGCTGGTTGCTGGCGCAACGCCAACTCTGACCGCTTGGTTGGTTGAAATCACCGGTAATCTTTACATGCCTGCCTACTATCTGATGGTAGTAGCAGTGATTGGCCTGTTCACCGGTTTGTACATGAAAGAAACGGCCAATAAACCCCTGCGCGGTGCAACCCCTGCCGCTTCAGACCGTTCAGAAGCCAAAGAATTATTGCAGGAAACTTACGATAACATCGAACAGAAAGTTGAAGATATCAACGAACAAATCGCTGAGTTAGAAAAGAAAAAACAGACTTTGATCGACCAGCACCCAAAACTGGATTAACCGTCTGAAAGGCCAGAGCCAGCTCTGGCCTCATTTTTAACCAATCCCCCGCCATCCCCGAATAGATATACTCCGCCAACAAAGCAGGTTCGGTTTATTATCAATACCTAAATGACGCTTTCACCGAATACAACCTGGTTTCAAGCACCGGAGGCCGAAGAACCACCAGAGAGGTAAACTCCTGCAGAAGTCACCAGCTTTAACCCGATGCTTATCTTTACTGCTCATCGCCAAAGTGGTTAACCGAGCGGGTTTGACAGTTATCCTCCATCACCACATAGTGTTGAGCTTCCGCCGCAGGTCTGAGGACGTAAAAAACTGTCACTATCAGGATCACAGCAGTTGGCATCAACGCACAGAACAAGAAGGTGAATTTCTTTTTTCATCATGTTGCACAAACTTACCCATTGTTTACCCAGGGATTGCACTGGCGTGGAACTCCTGAGACTTACGGTGGAGGGAAAGTGCTCAGCAGTGTTATTACAAGTATCGTCACTTTGGTGAAGTAATACGAATTCCGGAAAAAAACCTGAACATCAACTGCCTTGCTTAATTTAAAGCCTACCCGATGAACGGTAATTATTGCCTCGTTAATTCCACATTGTTTCAAAGCCTTACGTAAGTACCCAATGTTATGATTCAGACTATTATTGGAAGCAGGATAACCATTTTTTTCCCAGACGCTTTCTAGCAGATCATCTCGATGTACGGGTTTACCCTGTACCTTAATAAGTTCGACTAATATTCCTGCCTGTAATACAGACATTGGGGCAGCAACCTGAACGTGCTGTTTAAAACGCAACCCCTCATTATCCTTAAAGATCACGCAATCATTGAAAATATATTCCATAATTTTTCACCGTAGACTTTGTCGCTTTACCAATCTACAACGCAGATAAAATATCACTTATTCTGTCTATTTACCTCCGAGAGAATCACTACCGGTAAGTCCTCATAATTCTTATTACATAATTTTTATCAGCTTGCAATCGCTAACCGCCTATCAGCCAACCACCGTTAACAACATAGTATGAGTGGTTATTTTTGCAATTTAATTTAGATAGCCTCTGTTGATAAATCTTTAATTTGCAGTATTTTGCATTCCGACTTGTTTAATCTGCAAAAAAACCAGCAACAGGACTATATCCTGTAATTTTTGCATTAACACATTGAATTAACCAATAAAGATCAATTTATGTTTAAAATACTCAGCATCTGGCGGAAGCCTGAAATTAGCTGACCAACCAGGTAATAAACAGCCGGTTGTGTATTAGCCAATTATATACAAATAAACATATAACTAACTTACGAAGAATAACCATCACCCATCTGTATCTCCGATACATCATTGCGTGATTGAAAATATAACCCAGTTTTCTTTTTATTAATGAATCGCCTATTAAACGGAGAAAATATTATGCAACTTAATCCATGTGCCCTGCTTTTAGGGGCAGGTCTATTAATGCTTACCGGAGTGGTTAACGCAGGGCCAAGCAATCAGGTACCAAAAACGACTCACCTTACAGCTAAAATTAATCACGCATTGTTTGTCTCCAAACCTGATGGTGCAAGTTGGTATGACGTAAAAGAGGTCAAACCATTGGGTTCTATTCCAGGTTAGTCTGGATGCCCCCTGATTCTGCGCCATGCGCAAATGCCCACACTGCATTTCCAGACTACTGCTCTGGTTGGGATGGCTAATGCAGGAGTAGCGACCTGCCCACTGTCGGTGAGCCTACAAGTAAAATGCCAGAACATGCCGGTAGCGCAGCCATCACAGGATACCGTTGGGGATTACAACCCAAATATCCGTGCACTGCCGCCTGAAGGGGAATACAGGACCATGACTGGTATTTATCAGGAGGAACCAAAGCTTACTTTCAAACCTGTTGCAAAGGCAAAGCAATGAAACGGCCTTCGATAATCATGCCTGGTTCTCTTATCTGTATCTTTCTGCCAGTCGGTCTTATTGAGGCGGCAATCGACATTTCGCCGGAATGCATCGATGCGCCTTACTGCAAGCGGAAATATTCACGTAGCCCTCCAATCAACACAGGCCGACGGCAGCTCACCCGAGGACATTAACGTCTACCCGGGGCCACCGCAGCATCTTTATGGAAGACAAATCATGCTGCCCGCTTTTGGCGGTTGCAGTGCGGGTCAACGCAAGGAAGAATAGCTATGGATATTGTTATTTTCGATCAAAACCATTTTTATGCGAATGGATTAAAACATCTTATAAACCAGTACCTCTCTCCTGGAGGTAGGGTCGCGATCAACGATGGCGGTTTACTCGGAAAAGCACATCTGGTGATCCGCACGCCGGCCTTTTCCAGCCGTGAAGAATGGCAAAGCGCTTTTAATAACCCCAATACGCTGTACATCTATCAGCGCCCCACATCCGAAGTTCTGCGACGCCGTGGCAACGCTTTGTATCGCTGCGATCCGCTGAATATCACTCTGGATACGCTTGAACGGCATTTGAATGGTGGCTCCGAGAAACAGATTTCCCCACCAACATTTATCCGCTCATTAACAGCGGCTGAGATCCGGCTACTGAAGCTGATAAAGCTTGGTTGGAAGGACCATCGGATAGCGGCTAATTATCAGCTAAACCCTAAAGCCATCAGCATGATGCGTTGCAATGCAATGAAAAAAATGGGGTTACGTAATCGCCTGGAGCTTTATCAGCTACTCAACAAACTGAATTTCTAGACGACTGACATTGTGAGGGATCATCATGAGGTACCTTCTGATTTTCTTTATGTTACTGCCTATTAGCGCTAATTCTACCTTTAAAATCGGTATTTTTGACAGTAAGGTGGTTTGTGGCATCAGTAACTGCACCATGACAAAAGCCAGTAGTAATACCTGGAAAAGTACGTTTTCACTTAGCTGGCTTAAGATGCCAGAAAACCCTCCAATCTCTCACTGGGGTGGGCGTACCGGGCGAGGATTCTTGATATTCCTATATGACAATAATGGCCATGCCATGAAGACCTACTTACCCGCAGTTGGCATCGCCATGGATAGCTATAATCCGGCGGGAAGTAACCTTGGCGAGTTTACCCGTGGTAATGGTTATTTGACCTATGGCGATTCGACTTCCAATGGCTGGAAAAACTTTCCCTCTGCTCAGCTAACCTAATCGCTTTGTACTTAAACATAGCCTGAAACCCAGCGATACTTTACCCCATACCTTAACTCTGGATAACACAGGCCAACAGCTGCGGTTGCCAACCATAAAGTTGGATGGCTGCGCTAACCAGACCTGCTTACCCTATCTTTGATTTATATGGCTGTAATAACCAAGAGTTGGGGGAGTATATCGATGTGATCACCAACGAGATCATGACCAAAAGTTAACCTGCAGAATAAAAATTGGCCCACAGAATATTTATGGGCCAATCGAAAAGCAGCGCGGAAACCAGAATGTTCCGCACATCTCAGAATTACTTCTTCTTAGGTACCGCAGGGTTCGGTTTGGCCTTCTTCGGCTTGGCAACCACCTCTGCGGTAACAACTTTATCTTTAGCCACAGGCGCAGACGCCGATGCTTTTACTTTGGTCTTTGCCGCTGCCGTGGGCTTGGTGGAACCTATGTTTTCTGGTACCTCTGGCTTATTCGGTGTTGCGGCAACCTGCAAAGGTGAGGGAGAAGGATCGGTGGATTTACCCTTGGCTTGAACCGCGCCAGGCTCTGCAACCAGTTCTTTATATTTCTCCACTAAATTTTGATAGGTGTTTAACGCCTTAATCCCATTAAAAGAGTTATCAATCTTACCAGCCCGAATCAGCTCAATAACAATCTGCTGGGCCGCAAGCTCAGGAAATTTTGCCGGATTAATAATCTCAATTTCAAATTCCATCGTCATTGTCGTCTCCTAATTGAATAGCCGGGATCTGCAGCATATCATCTGCAACAGGAAACGAAATTGGGCTGAATCCATTCAATTATTAAAAATGCCAAGCACAACGAGAAAGCACTGGCGATGACAGCGGCGTATCGCGGCGGAAAACGGTGGATTTTTCATCAGAAACTCCAACTGCATAGCGTTAAATATGCTTGGCCCGATACCGCACATCACCTAACAACATCATCCGCCTTAAATAACGTGAAAACCGTCCATCCCCCGGATAATCTGCAACCTGGCAAATGTCTCGCTTAATCCAATCTCACCTCTTCGGCTCCTCCCATTCAGCGAAAGGGCGTCAGTTATAACGTTACTGAACCCACTCTGAGAGATTACCTTAACTTAATAGGAAAAAATCAGGTGTACTCCTCTGCTCCCGGCGACATCTAATTAAGCAATTTTTCCGATTGATTATTGAGTTACTGACAGGAGTCCCATGCTAAATTTCAGGAATGCAAAAAGATTTGTCGTTTTGGGGGGCGGAACTGCCGGATGGTTCGCCGCTATCGCCATGCGTCGACTATTCAGCCCCAATATAGAAGTACGGGTAATAGAATCCTCACAGATCGGCATCGTCGGTGTTGGCGAAGGGGGATTGCTGAATCTGGCTCATGCCTTCGAGCGATACCAAATTCCTGTCGAACGCTTTATGGCAGAAACCGATGCGACTTATAAATGGGGTTTTAGCTATGAAGGTTGGCGAACAGGCCAGGATGACGACCGTTACTTCCATCTGTTTGCCGGTGGCGGCAAGGCCGAATGGGCCGAATATGGTTTCCTCCCCGGTTTTTCTGCCTTAATCGGCCAGCAGTTACCACTGCCTTCCTATATTCGTGGTTTTAAATCCGTAGCCCTTAATCTGCCCCAGCAGGATGCCAAACAAATGTTGGCTGAAGGATGTACGGATATTCAAACTTCCTACCATTTCGACAGTTACAAGACCGCCAACTTCCTGAAGAGCATTGCTCTTGAACGAGGGGTTGTGCATCAAGACGCGATTGTCGACCGGGTGGAACTCGATGAGACGGGGAATGCCACGGCATTGATTATGGGGGAAGACAGCCTGGCCGTTGATTTCGTAATCGATGCCAGTGGTTTTGCCCGCAAGATTGTTGGTAATACGCTCAATGCCGAGTGGGTTTCGTTCAAAGACTCCCTGTTGATGGATCGCGCAATCCCCTTCTATATGCCTCATCCTTTTAAAAACCCGGTTCTGGTTACACGGGCACTGGCGATGGATGCTGGCTGGATGTGGCAAATACCGCTGGTAAACCGCGTTGGCGCGGGCTATGTCTACAGCAGTAAACACATCAGTGATGAACAAGCGCTGGCGGAGATCGAACGAAAATTAGGCTATAAGATTGAGCCACATAAAACGTTGAAATTTGACCCCGGCTGCTTCAGTAAAGTGTGGCATGGAAACATCATGGCATTAGGGCTTTCCTCCGGTTTTGTTGAACCATTGGAAGCAACGTCCATTGGCCAAATGTTGGAACAGTTGCGTAACTTTGAACGTGTGCTCAGAGCGGGCCAAGGCATCGTATCTGAAAAAAGTATCAAAGAGTTTAATCAGGCCAATCTACGCGCCTGGGAAGGGATCCGCGATTTTCTGCGTATGCACTACGACTGCCCGCGTCGTGATAACCCATTCTGGTGCGATGTTGCCGCTTCGGTGATGCCGGATGACTATCGCAACATTAAAGCCTGCTGGCAGGAACGAACTCCGCGCATGCTGGATATCGAAAACTATGCCATCAACGGCTGGGGCGGGATCTTCCATGTGGCTAACTGGATGTTCGTGGCCGCCCCATTAGGGCTGATATCCCATCAGGCGGCTAAACAAGAGGTTCTGGCCTTGCCTCAAGCCAGCAAAGAGAGGGTCAAACTGCTGCTGCAGGAATTGCCATCATTGCTTGGTCCAGACTGGCGGCCAAGAATCTCATAGCAATAAAGTGGTTGATTTTAAAAGGGCCGCAGGTTGATGCTGCCCTGATTTCAGCGCTGAATATCTCCAGGCTTGCTCTTGCACCCAGAGGTAGGAGTGAAAATTCTTATTGCAGCACGGATTGATGGTTTACCGGCTTCTTCCCAATTCCCGTGGTGTTACTTACCACATTTCAGACACAAAAAAACCGCCGTTAAGGCGGTCTGAAAATCTTTATAAATCAATGTGGTACCCGGGGCGGGACTTGAACCCGCACAGCCATAAGCCGAGGGATTTTAAATTCATGGTTAACATACTTTAAAACAATGAGTTATAGAAAATTTCAGAACATGGACTATTAAACGTACACTGATAAATCATTGAGTTACCATGCCGAAACAGCCCATCTTCCGAAACCTTTCCTGCATTAATCACACGCATTCTTTGCCGCTAACAGTTCCCGCTCATACCCGATCCGCTGATGACGTTCCGCACGTAGAGCACGCATTTGAACATCGATAGAGGCACCAATTTTCAGCCTATCAACAGCGAACGCAGGCACGGCAACATCAGCGGTTTTACATGGCACCGGCACTGGCACTTTAACTTCAACATACGCGGGCGGAGGTACCGGGACATTACCGCAACCGGCTATGGCCAAAGCAGCAATCACGATCAGCTTTTTCATTTAGTGCGCTCCTTGCGTAACTCATCATCGAAAGCAGATGAGGCTGCGAAACATGCATCACCGTCGCTGCGCTCTGCCAGCACGTCATTAGCTTTACCGTAATCGGCTTGGGCGGATACCTGCGCTTTTTGTTGTGCTTCCGCTGCCATTGCCTTGCGTAATGCATCCAGTGTTTGCAACGCAGTGATCCCGGCGTTCTGGCTTGCGATAGATGCGGCCTGCTGTCGGTTACTGCCCTGGCAGGCTGTCAAATCCCGGTTGAGGTTATCGATCGTGGGCTGATAGTGACGACCGGCCAGCCATGCGCCGGCGCCAACCATGGACGCCAGCGCCAGCAGGATCACCACCACGGCGCCAACAATGGCCGTCGGTGTCAGTTTAACAGGCATAATTCTTCCTCCTGCGCCCTGCGCTCGACCTGTCCATAGCAACCATTAGCATGCCCTTTCGTCTGTCGGCAATCTTTGCCGCCATCGAAAACCCAACGATTAAACTCAGCACACGCCCCCTTACGATCACCGCCATTCAGCTTGCGCCAGAACGTTGACGCCTGGCACTTACCAGGGCCAATATTCCAATAGCAGAATGACGCTACAGCTACTTTCTGCGGCTCACTAAGCGGCACTACTACGTTTTGCTGTACCCAGTTCAACGCCTTGGTTTCTTCTCGTTTATTCAGGGATTCGCACTGCGACTCTGACAGCTGCATCCCTGGGCGCACTGACTTCCCGTCTATGCTCGTTAAGCCACGGCAAATCGTCCAGATACCTCCAGCGTCTTTATAAGCTGTCGTCGGGTTGCCCTCTTTCTCATTGAGGAACTGGGGTAAGATAACCGCCGCACTGGCACCGGATATCACCAGCGCCATTACTGCCTTACTCAGTTTGCTCACTGATACCCTCCTTCCATTCCCTTTCTTTTCTCCGATCTTCGCGTACCTTGAAATATAAGTTCATTAGCCAGGTGAGAAATGCAAAGAATAAACCGCCAATAACACCAATTGCCGCCCATTGCTCTGGCGAAAATTTATCAAGGAATTGAGCAAGGGCTAACCAGAACGCTGCAGTGCCACCCGAGGCACCATAAGATATACCTGTTGTAAGCTTTTCCATTTTCATACCCACCCCCAGCGGGTTATTAACCTGTTAATGATGATGAACAATCTAACGTGACAATCATTACACCCGATGTTGTTGATGCTGTTGTATTACTCTGGTTTGTATATGTGCCGACATTTACAACCTTATTCGTAAAATCTATTACAGGTGTGATGTAGGGAGACTTCGTACTTGCTGCCGAGTCCGCAAGGAATTGTGATGACATAACGCGCGCCCGGTTTGGTATCAGCATCTTTTTATCAAAGCTAATAGGGAAATTGCTTACGGAGCTTAAAAATCCAGAAGAGAACCCTTTTTGCGTTGCGGGTGATATATTAAGTGTTTCAACGCCTCCACCAACTATCCCATTCCCTGCAACGTATACATTATCAATTGTGTCACCAAATGATTTTGTTATTTGTGTAACTGTACATGCTAATGTTGCCCCTACGCCATCCCCGGCGATTGTTAACGTCGCAGATGAGCTGTAGCCAGAACCACCCTCAATGACACGAACACGGGAAATAAATCCGTTAATTATCCTCACTTCAAAAACAGCACCAGTACCAAGACCGACAGGATCATTGACTACAACAGAAGCTGTTGTGTACCCGCTGCCGCAATTGATTGTTTTAACGCGTTCAAATCCTCCAGCAGAAACGGACTTAGCAGTTACTGTCCATGCTTCATATGTTGCCACCGCACCGCCTGACGGTTGCGCAACCTGTACTTTACCGTTGACTACACTTACAGCGCGGATATTTTGGTTAGTTGCCCCTGGCTTTAGCCATATATATTCAAAGCGGTTAGTGAAATCAGTAGTTACATGCTCCCCCATTCCAATCACTAATATTTATTCCCGCCGGGGATAAAATAACTATCCTTGATGCACCCAATTTAAAGTTTGTTAACTTCGTTCCAGTAGTAGATCCGCCCACAATTTCTAAAGCCCAATCTTTATCTGTCACACCCCACACATGGAAATTATGGAAAACATTACCTGGCACAGGACATAGAATGGCCTGTTTTGCAGATGAAACAGTAAAAACACCAAGTTGATTGTCATTAGTATAAACTTCAATTGCTATCCCTGTTTCACTGCCTCGTCGTGTATCATCGTAATCATACTCAGCAAAAAACATAGATTCAGTGATGCATTCATGCTCCTCATGCAACATTCCATTTTGAGCATCACCGAGAACCAGACCACTTACAGAAAAGCCAGTGAATAATGCTCCTCCTGTTATAGTAAACCGATTATATTTATTAACCTCTAGACACACCGGAGCATAATGATTTGCTGAAAGATGGGCGCCATCCCATACAATCCCCTCATATGAGAGAAAATCATTTTGTTCGGCAAATGAAAACATGCTCTTTGTAGCAACATTGAAAGTAGGCATTGCGAAAATAATGCCATTGCTAAAGCGAATGCGGTTACATGCCGGGACTGATATTTTACGTGTTATCCCCCAACTGCCACTTAAATCAACGACAACCCCAGACACTAAGCGTGCATGCTTGTTGCCGATGTTTTGTGAACCTTTTTGAGCGACAGACCAGTTAATATAGTTCTGGATCGCCGTAGTCGAATCACCATCTTTTACGCCACCAAAGTCGAAAATACTTAAATCTGTTTTCCCAAACCGACGCCAACCACCAGTTGTACCAGTACGGAAAAATGAACCCCCATCATCTATTGTCGTTGTATCTGTAGACCACTTGAAAATGCCGCCGCCATACACTTCGTCGTATAGGCTGTCGTGCGTGTGCGGGGTACCGATGTAGAGTTTACGGCCACCAAGTACCAGGATGTGCGCTTGCTCCCCCAGGCGGTACCGGAGTTTTTCGCGGGCCTCAGGGGTTTGGATGTTGCGCGGTACTTCCACATCATCGTTTTGGCATTCGTCGGCGCGGGCCGAGGTGACGTTCGATAAAATGCCCTTGGCATACATGCTGCCGTTACGCATATCGAGTGCGCCGTTTACCCACCACTGTTCTACGGTTCCCTGACCATCAGGCAGCATGCCACGCGTTAAGGGGTGATTTCGGAGAACGTTCTGTGTGTCGCGGCTGGTCTTGTACGCTGTGCCGTCTGCCTCTGATTGGTGCAGAATACGGTACTGTCGATCCCGGTAATACCGCCATGCGTTATACACGGCCAGAATGGTGGATTTACCAAACCCACGGAAACACCGAAGCACCGCGATGCTCCAACCAGTGACAGGCGCGATAGTGGCAGTCCGGCACATCCCACTTCATCCGCTCGGCCCACATGATGAAGAACGCTACGAACGAGATCATTTATTCTTATTCTGTAGACGCTCCAATACAGCCATTGCGGCTTTTTCAGCGCTTGCTACCTGCTGGCCTAACTTGAACGCTTCATCGTCCGGATCGCCACCGCCTTTCGGTACCCCGCCGCGCGTATGTATGCCGATAAGAGAATGTACCTTCACCAATAGCGTAAGTGATGCGGCCGCATTTTTTGTACCAGTATCGATCACCGCGTTCCTGCTTGGTGTGCTTTGTGGGTTCCTTGCCTGCGCCTGGCCAGTTATCCGGATCGGCCTCATCAAGAACGACATCGGTTAACTTGTCGCTCAGTACGGTAAGGCGAGTTCTGTAATCGTTGTGCATAAATAAGCCCCATGGTTAACATGAGGCTATGGTGCTGCGAGTGTGTGGTCGGTTTCCTGACTATTGCAATCAGTCTAAATTTAGTCCATCATTAGACCGTTACTTAACCTTAAGGAGTTTTTAATGCCGGATGGCCGCGAAAGAGGAGTTAGCTATGAGAGTCGAAACTATATCATTCATTAAAAAACATGCGGCGGCTCTGGATTTATCAGAGCCCATAGTTGTTACGCAAAACGGCACACCAGCTTATGTCATTGAATCTTTTGAAGAGAAGCAACAGCGTGATAATGCTATTGCACTGCTTAAACTTCTCACTATTTCTGAAAAAGACAAAGAGACTGCTAATGTGCTTTCGCGTGATGAACTATTGGGCGGTATAAATCTATAACGCCATATCACGGAGAAGCGCTAAATGACGAAAATAAAAGTTGAGTATACTGAGACTGCAAAATTTAGTTTGCAGGAGATTGTTAATAACCTCAAATGGCGTCAGCAGGAACCGACGCCGGTCATTAACGAATTGCTCAACGAGTTTGAAGGGAAGGTTACCGTGTTCCCTTTAGGCTGTCCGGTATCGCCAGAACTGGTCAAAATCGGTGTGAACCGTTATCGTGAGTGTAACACCAGCAATGGATATCGTGTGATCTACTCGGTTTCCATCGACACGGTAACTGCACATGTTATTTTGTCACAACGGCAGGACATTCAGCAGTTGTTGTTCAAGCGTTTGATTGAAGCCTAAGCAGAATCCCGCCATCAAGGCGGGGTTTTTTATCGCTTTCTCATCTGCTTTTCTAAACTACTGGTGCAGCAATGCGCGTCACGATCTGTTCAACAGTTCCATCTCTTCTTCTGTTGGCTCTACAAATCTCACCCTTTCAATTGGCACTATTTCGTAAGTACCGTTGCGATAAATGGTGATCGCCTTAGTCAGCCAGTCTATCCCGTAGACAAAGTGCCGATTGTCAGAACTGCGCATCATGGCAACCAGCCTGGGGAATGGCGGCATAATGCCGTACTGTTTCTTTGCCATGGTGATCACCTCCTTGCTGTGAGAAGCCCCTTGCGGGGCTTGGGGTTTATCTGGGTAGGTTAGTAACCTCTTGCCTTTCTGTTGTATTCCTCCACAGCTTCATTAGCCTTGCGTATAGCTTCGGCCTTTGCTTCATTCACCCTTTCGATATCCGAATTAGCATCATCAACGTACTGTTTTGCTTTGTTGACATAATCCTCAACCTCACGCTTATAGCTTTCCCATGCAAATTTGTCATCACCGAATGGCGGCGACGGGGGATATTCAGAAAATTCAGGATACCCAGAGAACCCAAGATTTGAGCCACCAAATACCGCAGCCTTAGAATATGTCGGCATAAAAAAACATGATGAAACTATTGCTGCATATATAATTGCATTTCTCATTACTTCATCTCACCATCATTTATATTTTTGTTGTATCTATCCTCTCGGATATCCGTGTAGGATTGTTCGTGCGACTTCCCATATTTTAAGTAACAAACTTCGTCCATTCTTCGCATGGTCTTTGTGGCTTTATCATGGCACATCGCCCAGAAGACAACCCCTCCACCAACAATGATTCCTGCCATGGTGCTGCTAATATCTGTACCCCATATGACCTTTGCAAGAAAAAGTAATATTCCTGCGCCAGCTATACCCATCCCAATCCTTGAATTGGTCTGCGCGTTATCATGCTCTCGCTCTAGATCAAGTAATTGATCAGTGCTCACATATCCCCCTTATTACTTGATGCTTTCCTCAACCTTATTTAATATCGGCGCTATCCAAGGCAGATTTTGCCCTGGAATCAACTGACGAGTAGATCGTACCGCTGTATCGTCAAAGTCACCGCTAAGTATCCCTGTAGCAATATCTGACAGTTTCCCCATTGAGTCAAATGACGGGCCGAGAACCGAGCCGAGTGCATTGCGACTGGCGTAGCGCGACTGGGTTCCCGTGCCGAGTGCAGGGCCAAGGCCAAGGGTTCCGGCGCTAACTTTTTCCAGGGTGTTATTAAACTCCATTAGCGGCCCTACGACTCCAGAGCGATCGATACCTTCAAGCACTAATTTCTCCGGAGCGTAATCAACTTCTCGACCTGCAAGTGTGTTCTTGAACGCATATGTCATGGCCCCCAACATAAGCTGAAGCCCCAGTCCGTAATAAAATTGAGCCTCCCCTGCCTGGATCCCGCCAACGGTGGCACGATTGTATGACCCGAAAATGAAGCTCTTAAATTGAAAAACCAATTTTCCCATCTGAGAACTAGCCCACAACGGCGTATCACCAATGCCCGGCGTTACTATCGTGTTGTTCACATCCTTCACCACAGCAGACTCAAATGCAGCACGTACTGCGGGATCATCCCAGGCGCTGCTGTTGCCTATGCGCAGGCCGTCTTCAGTCTTACCATGCTTGTTAAACTGCTGCTGGATGCGCGCTACCATATTGTCATCGATCCCGAGCTTCGCCAGGCGCGGACTGGTTTTAGTGGATCCCAGAATGATATCTGCCGTATTCATCCCATTCAATGCCTTGTGGAAGGAGTTCCACTGGTTCATCAGCGTAAGGTTCCCAAACTTTCCAGTGGCGTAGTCAAGCCCGGATTCCAACATTGAGCGTTGCGAAAAGTCATTCGCTATGTCGGCAATCGCCCGACTACGATCAGAAAGCACAATATCAAGCGCTGTGCCCATCTTCTGCATTTCTTCCCTACTGGCTTTCCATGCAGGAGAACCTGATAGCCATTTGCCGTAGGCTCTAAAAGTTTTGCTGAAGCCGTTTACCATCACGGCGCGGGCCAGGTCAGGTACGGCAGAAACGGTCATGCCGCTGAGCTTTGCCAGGTAGTTCATATTCCTGAGTACGTTACCAGCCCGCACAAATGTCCCAGACGGATCGTCAGGCATTTTGTAAGTGCCAAGCAGGCGGTCACGCATTGCCAAAATATCCGCCTCATCGCGTTTCATTCGCTTGTGCAGCATCGCCTGATCTGCCGGGTTGGCGCGTATCATATCAGTGTACTCGTCACGAATATCCTTAAGCACTCGCTCCATGGATGAATCACCAAATTTTCGCGTTAATTCGATATTTGGCGCAGCATCACGAATGTGCCGTTGCATCACAAAGCACACATCCGATTCCAGGAATGGCTCCAGCAGATCGTCAGGCACATTAAGCGATCGGGACTTTGTTGCCCCTGGTAGTTTTACTGAGAAGGCGTTGGCGTAATCCTGCGGCCGCATTGCGCCGGTGATTTTGTTGATCACCTCATCGGCTGCTATTTCAAGATCTTCAATAGGAACCTGATTGCCGCCACGCGACCACCAGTCAGTTAATATTTTCCTGAACTCGTCGCGTCTGGCTAGAATTTCACCCTGTCGATACATGCGAGGGAAGTAACTTTGCGCCCCGATTACTTGAAGATCATCAGCCAGCATGCCAAGAGACTGCATTTCGTTGCGGATGTTATCGAGGATTGGCCGTAACGCCTTTGCCGTTTCCTGCACGGCAGCATTCGGACTGGTATCATTTCGCCGCATGGCTCGGCCAACCTCCTCGGCGAAATCAAGCTTACTACCCGTACCACCTTGTGCCCTGAATTTAGCAAACCCATCATTGGCCGTTATAGCAGATGCGGCCTCTTCCCGCGCCCACATGCGAACCTGTGTTTCTGCGGCGGATCGCGTGGCGATCCCTTCGAGGTTCTTGGCTGTCGTGAGGTTGTTCTCTGCCAGTTGCTGGACAGTCCGACGCACGGTTACAGAGGGGGACTCCATTGTGCGGCCAAGCGGCGTCATGTTCATTACCTTGTTGACGACTTTTGGCCCCCGCATGGTTTCTTGGGCAAGCGTTGTGGCCGGAACGTTCATCGCCCCCACACTACCGCCGGTGTTAATGTTCCTGAGCGAATCGGCAATCTCTGTTTGCGCAGCGTTTCGAACCTCAGGGCTGAGCAGGTGAGAACCAGCACCAAGCATGCCGCCCAATACCGCGCCGGCTGCCGTGTGAAACAGGCTTTCCTCCGCTGTTCGGGTGTATTGCTGTTGATGCAGAGCCAGCTCACTTATCGCTGTGCCACCGGCTGCAATGGCAGCATTTGAAACAACGCGAGCAACAAAGCCACCCTGGTCACCAGGTACGAACAAGCTGGCAATAGTAACCGGATCCACAACTCCAGCGGCAATGCTGGCCAGAACACCGGACGCACCGGACTCCGCAAGGAATTGCCTATCCTGATTTTCATCATCAATTCGTTGCCTTATCGATGCAGTCTGTTGTGGAGAACGAGAATCAGAGAAGGCGGTAGCCCAAGGTTCATACCCGCGGATCTCGTCTGGGTCGGTGAATGGATTATATCCTTCCTGTTCTTCGAAATCCGGCGCTGGGTTAAGCAGTCCTGACATGAGATTGTATTGGCGGAACGCAGCCCCCAATACCGATGGACCTTCTTCGATCCAAGTATACCCGGGACAGTTTTAACGCTCATTGGATGAAGGCGAAAAAGGCAGCATCAGAGAAACACCCTGACCTGAGTTTTAATTTCACGTTCCATGATCTGAAAGCAAAAGGTATTTCTGACCTGGACGGAAACTTGTACGACAAACAAGCAATATCAGGACACAAGAACGTGACGCAAACGGCGAGGTATGATCGGAAAATTGCAGTTGTGCCAGTTGTCGATGGCCAGAATATGGCGAAATGATATGGCGAAAATATGTCGAAAGGTGATTTAGGACACAAAAAAACCGCCGTTAAGGCGGTCTGAAAATCTTTATAAATCAATGTGGTACCCGGGGCGGGACTTGAACCCGCACAGCCATAAGCCGAGGGATTTTAAATCCCTTGTGTCTACCGATTTCACCACCCGGGCTCGGGAAAGTTGGAGGCGCGTTCCGGAGTCGAACCGGACTAGACGGATTTGCAATCCGCTACATAACCGCTTTGTTAACGCGCCTTAATTCTGTTTGCCTTTACAGGCTAAAGCTGGTAATCAACCAGCTTTACTAAATTTGGAGCGGGAAACGAGACTCGAACTCGCGACCCCGACCTTGGCAAGGTCGTGCTCTACCAACTGAGCTATTCCCGCATTAATCAGAACTTACTGATTTTTTCAACCTTTCGGCAATTCACCGCTGCCGTCTGATGCGATGCATTCTACTTACCTGGCGTGATGAGTCAATAAAATTGTTGGCTCATCACGCTCGTTTGCCGATTTTTGCATCGCTTCGATCAAGGTTCCAGCAAATCTCTGCGAGCGGCGTTCAAATATTGGAACATCGACCAGAAAGTCAGCACTGCGGCAATGTACAACAGCACGAATGCCGCGTATTCAACAGTGCGCTCCGGCCGCCATAACAGGCCAACCAGGGACATCATCTGTGCCGTCGTCTTCACTTTACCAATCCACGAAACCGCCACGCTGCTGCGTTTGCCTATCTCTGCCATCCACTCACGCAATGAGGAGATAATAATCTCACGGGCAATCATGGTAGCCGCAGGCAAGGTGATCCACCAAGTGTGATAATGTTCTGCTACCAGTACCAGCGCCACCGCTACCATAACTTTGTCAGCGACAGGGTCAAGGAAAGCGCCAAAACGGGTTGTCTGCTTCCAGCGACGGGCTAAAAAGCCGTCGAACCAATCGGTTACAGCAGCAAACACAAAAATGACAGCGCACAGCATCGGAGCCCAAACGAATGGCAGATAAAACGCCAGCACGAAGAATGGGATCAGAACTACACGAAACAGGGTAAGCCACGTCGGTATATTCAATTGCATAATGCTATGTAACTATCTGGCTGGAGTGGAAATTAAGAGTATGTTGCTACATTGGCCTCAGTGTTTCAATGCATTGTAGATCTTTTCTGCCAATGCTTGTGAAATACCCGGCACTTTTGCAATTTCCTCAACGGTGGCATTCAATAATGGTTGAAGTCCACCCATAAACTTCAACAGCACCTGACGCCTTTTTGGTCCTATACCTTCTATCAGTTCCAGGGCGCTGGTATTTTTTACTTTTGCCCGCTTCTGGCGATGGCCGGTGATCGCATGATTGTGTGAATCGTCACGAATATGCTGGATAACATGCAGGGCCGGTGAATCTGGTGGCAATGAAATCCCCTCGCCTTCCGGCACAAAGAACAACGTCTCCAGCCCTGCTTTACGATCGCTGCCTTTGGCAATACCTATCAGCAATGGCTTATGTTTATCCCAGGTCACATTCAGCGAATTGAACACTTCGATCGCCATTCCCAGTTGCCCCTTGCCCCCATCGATAAAGATCACGTCAGGGATTTTTTCTCTTCTAATGCTTTACCATAGCGGCGTTTCAGTACTTGTGCCATCGCGGCATAATCATCACCGGGCGTTATACCTGTAATATTGTAGCGCCGATATTCTGAACGCAGCGGGCCATTGTTATCAAATACCACACAGGAGGCTACGGTTTGTTCCCCCATGGTATGGCTGATGTCGAAACATTCCATACGGTTAATTTCGGCAAGGTTCAACGTTTTCGCCAATTCCGCCAACCGCTGATGGATCGTGGATTGCTGAGAAAGCTTGGTGACTAAAGCCGTCGTGGCATTGGTGCGTGCCAATTTCAGATAACGTGCGCGGTCGCCTCGCGGTTTGCTCTGGATCTGGATCTTGCGGCCCGCCAATTCACTTAACGATTCCGCCAGCAGATCTTTTTCAGGTAAGGTAAAGTCCAGCAAAATCTCGGCCGGTAAAGTTCGCGCCTGGCTTCCTTGCAGATAAAATTGCCCGACAAAGGTTTGCACAACCTCACTAAGCTCAGTACCACCCGGCACTTTAGGGAAATAGCTACGACTACCGAGCACTTTACCCTGGCGAATAAACAGAACGTGTACGCAGGCCATACCCGCATCAAAAGCTACACCAATAACATCCAGATCGTCACTGTTACCTGAAACAAACTGTTTTTCAGTGACTCGGCGCACCGCCTGGATCTGATCACGAATGCGTGCCGCCTCTTCAAAATTGAGCTGCTTACTGGCGTTCTCCATGCGTTCTATCAACTGATGTAAAACCTGCTGATCCTTGCCAGACAAGAACAGGCGCACATAATCGACCTGCTGCCTATATTCTTCTTCGCTAACCAACCCGGCTACACACGGCCCCAAACAGCGGCCGATCTGAAACTGCAAACAAGGGCGGGAACGGTTACGGTAAACGCTGTTTTCGCATTGGCGAATAGGAAACAGCTTTTGCAAAAGCGCCAGCGTTTCACGAACCGCATAAGAATTGGGGAACGGGCCAAAGTATTCGCCTTTGGCATGTTTAGCACCACGGTGCACTGACAACCGGGGATGAGTATCGGCACTAAGAAATATCAGTGGATAAGATTTATCATCACGAAGGAGAACATTGTATCGCGGCTGGTATAATTTAATATAATTATGTTCCAGCAAAAGCGCTTCGGTTTCCGTATGCGTAACAGTAACGTCAATTTGCGCAATATTTTTGACTAGATTCTCTGTTTTGCGACTGTTAACCTGAGTACGGAAATAACTCGTGAGACGTTTTTTCAGGTCCTTGGCTTTACCGACATAGATCACCGTGCCAGTCAGGTCATACATCCGATAGACACCGGGTTGACTGGTTACAGTTTTAAGAAATGCCTGAGCATCGAAACGGTCAATCACTGCTTAACAACGTCTCCGCATTGAACAATCCATGTCTTATCGCCAAATGCGTCAACTCAACATCCCCGCTAATATTCAGCTTACTG
Organism: Serratia sp. L9; assembly: GCF_050632285.1. NCBI lineage: Bacteria > Pseudomonadati > Pseudomonadota > Gammaproteobacteria > Enterobacterales > Yersiniaceae > Serratia > Serratia sp. L9. Next base: position 4,449,251 of record NZ_CP192591.1, read on the forward strand.
AACATGCGGTAACGATAACTGTTCACCGTTTTAGGGCTGAGATTTAGTTGCTCTGAGATCTCATTCACTTTTTTCCCTTTGGTGATCATCAACATAATCTGCAGTTCGCGCTCAGATAATGTGCTGAACGGATTTTCTGCCTGGGGTTCCAACTGGCTTAATGCCATTTGCTGCGCAATATCGGAGGCGATATAACGCTGGCCAGCATGTACCGAACGGATAGCGTTAACCACTTCCTGTGGCGCGGCCCCTTTGCTCAGATAACCAGCAGCACCAGCCTGCATCACCTTTGCAGGTAACGGATTCTCAGTATGAATGGTCAACATGATGACCTTGATATCGGGCGCATAACGAACAATTTTGCGGGTAGCTTCCAGCCCCCCAATGCCCGGCATATTCATATCCATTAAAACGATATCAGCGGAGTTGCTGCGGCACCATTTGACAGCATCTTCGCCGCATTGTGCTTCACCAACAACTTTTATGCCTTTGATATCTTCAAGAATGCGTCGTATCCCTGCGCGCACCAGTTCGTGGTCATCAACAAGAAGAACGCTAATCAAGGAAAATTCTCCAAAATAAGGGAGTAACGCAATCAATCAGCCTCTGTCATCTAAACAGATATTACTTGGTTTTCAGCAAAGAATGAATACAGATTAATACTTACTCATGGTTTACTCTGCGAAACAAGCCCAATTTTTCGAGCCCCTAGTCTACTATGGCGTGATTAATCCAGCTGAATTTCGGATAAAAATCCCTCACGCCAATTAGGTGCATCTGAAACAATTCTTACTATGATACGCCATTTTATCTCTTTTGGCGGTAAAATTAGTGTAAGTTATCGCAATATGCACTAAATAAAGTTAGTCACAACTATCAGCCATAAGCATATGAATTACAAAAAAATAACAATTCAAGGTCATTTTTAAACACGCAGAAACCTCTGCTGCAAAACCCTTATTCAGAATACCCCTCCGATGCAGGCCTCAAGAAGGAAGCATTCTCAATTATAATAGCTAACTGCTCCCAGCCAGTTGCAACCCAGATATTTATTCATTCAGCCACAATAAACCATTAGTACTTATAACCTTACGGCGTTGAGAAAGGTAGAAGTAAATACTAACTCCAAATGAGTATCAGCGTAAGTTAGCCCAATGAAAATCAATAGATTAGCCGCTTATCAACATGTGAAAATGCAATAAAACGGCGCTTTCATCCAGGGGAGTCACTCATGCTATGCTATAGTCCGCGCCCACAGCAATGCACTGCGGCTTGCCATAGTGAATCGGAAACCGGTAAATGTGCATCAAACTGCATTTAGCCTCAGGCTCATGCATTAAAATCAGGAGATAAAATGAGCAATATTGACTTTACTACATCTGCATCCCCGGAAGCCCTGGCAACCGAAGTCGCCTGCCTAAAAGCCACGTTGACACTGATCCTCAAGGCGATTGGCCAAGCGGATGCCGGTAAGGTGATTATCAACCTGGAGCGCTTCGCAGCACAGATTGATGACCCGGCTCAGGCCGAAATCTTCAAAAACAGCATCCAGCAGATCAAGCACGCCTACCGCCAATAATCTGTAGGTTATCAGGCTGCCTTTATGCGGGCCTGATCGACTCTGCTCTACTCTCCCGCTCTGCCTCTCACATAAATTTCATATGTAATAGAATGAGTTAAAATAAAATATAGTGGGATAGTGATCAACCCTCTGGGAGTACCCCTACCTGATTCTGGGACCTGGTTACTGATTGTCCGTTGTCGCTGGAACCCCGACGAAAAGCATAAATAGTAGAAAAGATAAGCAAAAACCTTTATTTGCCCAAGCCTACGCCATTATGACATTAACAAAGTGAAACCATCAGAGTCATTTGGGATAGTTACTCTACGATAATTTTCGTATTACCAATTCAGGATATCAACAAATCATTAGCGTCGATAATATTATTATCATGAATGGCAATAGGAGTAGTCTTATTTCAACATTAAATATAATGTGAGATTTTTATTACCACCATTATTATCATCCAAGCATTATAAATATCTTGCCGAAACACTGGGCTAATCTGACGGGTAGCTTAGCCCTGCACACCCAAGCTGCAGGCCTTCTGCCTGCTATTCGGTCTCTAGGCTTCCCGCGCTTGGCGTCGTAGCAAATAACCTTTTTAAATAATTGCATTCTGTATTAATGCAATTAATATAATTGCATTATAAAATAATTAGGGTGTGAATTTATTGATTGACCTGCATTATATTGGAATTATCCGAGGTAAAGTCACCAAGCTATTCATCATCGCCGTTTGGCATGCCTGTTCTTGGGCGGCGTAAATCTTTTGGCGGTTTCTTGTATTTGGCTTTTGCCAATGCCCTGCCAATCAGCCATAACAACAATGGCAAAACCAGCAAGCACAAGCCCAACGTTATCAAAGCGTTTATCAACTGGGGTACCCATCATTTTGGATCAGCAACCATTAGGCCCGCAAAGCGCATGGCGGGCCTGTCTTTCAGGTTTACCTGATCACCATTACCGACATTTTGGCATGGCGAACAATGGCGGCAGCGTTCGAACCGAGAAGGTAGGTTTTCACGCTGGGGCGGCGGGAACCAATCACTATCAGATCGGCTTCAATCTCTTCTGCCAGCTGCAATACTTCATCACGAGGAGAACCGAAGCTGATCGTGTAAGACAAACGTTCCAGCGGCAGATCGATCTCCGCCATAATTTTCTTCAGGCCTTCAATCGCTTTCACCTCGGCCTGGTTTTCAAATTCTTTGATACCAAAAGAATAAGCGGTGACAAATGCCGAGGCATCTGGCAAAGCGTGGAAGAAATGCACCTTGGCCCCGGACATTTTCGCCAGGTACTCGACATGTTTAAGCGCATGTTCAGTTAATACGTCTTCTGCGATATCTACCGGTACTAAAATGGTCTTGTACATTTTCAATCCCTTCTCTGTTTTTACCCTATGGATTTCAAGCGGCGGCTTGTGACCAGCAGCTTGAAAGACGACGGGTATACCGTGATGATCTTAGCTTACCGCTGGCAAGCGGGTGCGAGAATCAATTTATCCTGCTTTTGTGATCCTAAGGCTTCCCCTAGGTCTGCGACAACATATCGGCAACCTTCACTGAACCAATGATTTTTACTTTTGTGACTGAAGCCTCAAAACCGAAGAAATCCGAGCTGAACAACAGCCAATCGTGCGCCAGGGCGCGCCAGTTGGGGCCATAAACTGATTGAAACTCAATTGCTCCCCTGCACCTCACGCCTTGTTCTGTACTGCCGTTGAAGTGATGACTTGAATCGACTCCAGTCATTAGTTTTTCTCATGCGAATTTTACAACATCCTGTTTAATCAATAAGATAAGAGCTGTCAGGCCTGTTAATTTATCGCTGCAAAGAGTAATCTTTCGCTCTCCAGATGTCCGATTCGCCTCCCCTGAGTAAAGAATAATCGGCTTTTATCCCACCTTTAAATGTTGTAAAAATGTTGCGCTAAGGTGGCGGTATTACGTTACCTTACTAAAGCCGGGATCGCCGGATGAACATAAGAAAGAGCCACTTCAGAGCTCGTTAACTCACTCATGACAGGTAAATACAGGACAATATCAGATGGTAGATCATTCTAAAATAGCAGCGGAAGCCCCCTCTGATTCCGAAGATCATCTAAGGCGAAACCTTACAAACCGGCATATTCAACTAATTGCCATCGGTGGCGCCATTGGTACAGGTTTGTTTATGGGTTCCGGAAAGACCATAAGCCTGGCCGGGCCTTCTATCATCTTCGTATACATGATTATCGGCTTCATGCTGTTCTTTGTTATGCGCGCGATGGGCGAACTGTTGCTCTCTAATCTGCAATACAAATCCTTCAGCGACTTTGCCGCCGATCTGCTCGGCCCCTGGGCAGGTTTCTTTACCGGTTGGACATACTGGTTCTGCTGGGTGGTCACGGGCATTGCCGACGTGGTCGCCATCACCGCTTATGCGCAGTTCTGGTTCCCCGACCTGTCGCAGTGGATTGCCTCTTTGCTTTGCGTTCTGCTATTGCTCAGCCTGAATCTGGCAACGGTGAAAATGTTTGGCGAGATGGAATTCTGGTTCGCAATGATCAAGATTGTCGCCATCATCGCGTTGATCATTGCCGGGCTGGTAATGATCGCGATGCACTTCGAATCGCCAACCGGAAGCGTAGCCTCTTTCTCCCATCTCTGGAATGACGGCGGCATGTTCCCGAAAGGTATCAGCGGGTTCTTTGCCGGTTTCCAGATTGCGGTCTTCGCCTTTGTAGGGATCGAGTTGGTCGGGACCACCGCCGCAGAAACCAAAGATCCAGAGAAAGTGTTACCACGCGCTATCAACTCAATCCCGATTCGCATCATCATGTTTTATGTGTTTGCGCTGATCGTGATCATGTCCGTGACGCCATGGAGTTCCGTGGTTGCTGATAAAAGCCCGTTCGTTGAACTGTTCGTGTTAATCGGCCTGCCTGCCGCCGCCAGCGTGATCAACTTCGTCGTGCTGACCTCCGCGGCTTCTTCCGCCAACAGCGGGGTTTTCTCTACCAGTCGCATGCTGTTTGGGCTTGCTCAGGAAGGTGACGCACCTAAATCTTTCGCCAATCTTTCCAAACGCGCAGTACCGGCGAACGGCCTGACCTTCTCCTGCATCTGCCTGCTGGGCGGCGTAGTGCTTATCTACCTGATCCCGAACGTTATGACCGTTTTCACGCTGGTTACCACCGTGTCGGCCATTCTGTTTATGTTCGTCTGGACCATCATCCTGTGTTCCTATCTGGTCTACCGCAAGCAGCGCCCGGCACTGCATCAGAAATCGATCTACAAAATGCCTGCCGGTAAACTGATGTGCTGGGTATGCATGGCGTTCTTCGTATTCGTGCTGGTGTTACTGTCCCTGCGTGACGATACCCGCCAGGCGCTAGTGGTAACACCGCTGTGGTTTATCATTCTGGGGATCGGTTATCAGTTTGTACGCCGCAAAAAGCTAGCTTAACCATTTTGGCAACGCCGTAGGCTTATGCGGCGTTGTTTCTCTCTCCTACTCTGATGCTACCTGCGGTTTTGCCCTGCGGCGGATACGCAACTCACTGACAATCACACCAAGTACAATCAACGCAGCGCCAACCAATGCTATTGCCGGTAAACGTTCACCGGCAATACGCCCAACAATGCCCGCCCATACCGGTTCCCCGGCATAAATAACGGTTGCTCTGGTAGGCGAGACACTGCGCTGCGCCCAATTCATGGTCAGTTGAATCAACGCGCTGGCGATCCCCAGCCCTAAGGCACTGTAAAGCAGGTAGCTGGAAAAGGCGGGAACAGACTCACCGGTTGGCGCCATCATCAGGAAAGATAACAACGACGCCGTAGCCAGCTGGACGATAGTCACCCGCCGTACATTAACCTTGCCAGCAAAGGCCCCTATCAGGATCACTTCCACAGCAATAGCCAGCGCACTGATCAAAGTGAGAAACTCACCACCGCTGAACGCCATACTGGCACTGTTAGGCCCGGCCAACAGTATCAGCCCAATAAAGGCCAATAATATCCCAATCCAGGACATGATCCCTGGCATGCGGCCAAGCACCAGCCACTGCAGCAACGGAACAATTGGCACATACATAGCCGTTATAAATGCTGACTGGCTGCTGGTAATGGTTTGCAGCCCCATGGTTTGCAGGCCATAACCCAGCATGATGGAAGTGCCGATAAACACCCCGGCTTTTATTTCATACCAGGTGATACCCGGCAGTGAACGCCAGGAAAACAGCACCAGAGCCAGCGTTGCCGTCGCAAAACGCAGCCCGACAAAAAAGAACGGCCCACTGACCAGCATGGCCTGGTGCACCGCCAAAAAGGTTCCGCCCCAAAGCATGGTGATAAGTACCAAAACGGCTTCCTGCGGTTTGATCTTCACAAACCAGGTAGGAATAGTGGATTTATTGCTCGTTGGCACTGACTTGCCCTTCTGACTAAGTGCAAATAATTGATTGCCTGACGCCTGCGAGAGGCACAGAATTCTTTAGGTGATCGCCGGGAGCTTGACGCAATCAATCAAGCAGAAGGCCCCCAAGCGGTGTCTGGCGAAACAGACTTTTTTAACAGCGATAAACCGGCACCAATCGCGCCAGGCAACGGCTAGGCTTTTTTATCCGCAAAGCCAACCCTGTTAATCTTCTTGCGCGGGGGCTTCCGGTAGCGTTTCCAACGCTGGCTGTATCCCTTGCGAAATGTAATCTCTGGCAGCCACAATGCGCTCATTACCCAGGCTGTCTTCCACGACCACATGTTTGATCGCACCGTCGGAAAGTATTACTCGTTTGATGCCACGATAGACTTCCATATTTCCTCCGTTACTTACTCAGCTCACCTGACAAGTAGGTATTTTCATCTGAAAGCCGGGTTGCCGTCGCAGAATTCCTTAACATTAACGCCGGCCTTATGCCATTGGCAACGGGGCGAAAGTTTAAACTTCCGCATTCGCCTGCAGCCAGGAAATCACCCTATCCAGTTGGCTGCCAGCAACCACTTTATGTTGCGTCAGCAGGCAATACCCGCTGCCGTCCTGCTCAAAGCCGAATGGAGCAGCCAGCAAACCGGCAGCGATATCATCGCGCACATGCTGCCAGGGGCCAATGGCGATCCCCACACCGGCTACCGCCGCTTGCAGGCTGAAATAGAAGTGGTCAAAATGCTGTTGCGGTTGCCCCACCAGCGAAATCCCTTGCGATTCTGCCCATTTACGCCAGACATGCGGGCGAGTGGCAGTGTGCAATAACATTGCATCGTCCCGTATTCTGGTGGTTGTTCCGTCACTCTTCATAAACTGATCGATCATCTCAGGCTTACAGACCGGACCAATTTTTTCGGTGAAAAGTGGAGCAATATGCATATTGCTGCCCCAGTCAACATCATTGCGGCGTATGGCCACCGTAATTCCATCGCGGAACGCGAATGGCCCGCCCCCGCCACCAGTTGCAAATTAATACCCGGTAATGCCTGCTGGAAAACCGGCAACCGCGGGATCAACCAGCGCATTAATAAAGTAGGTTCACAAGAAAGCACGATTGGGGCCTCCTGCGCCTGTTGGTACAACTCTTGGGCGGTCTGCTCAAGTATGCCAAAAGCCTGCTGTGCGGCCTGGTACAATTTACGCCCTGCATCGGTCAGAAAAACACGCCGATGACGGCGTTCAAACAACGCTACCCCTAATTCATCTTCTAACGCACGCACGGCACGGCTGACCGCACCATGAGTCAGGCTCAGGCTTATTGCTGCCAGGGTAAAACTTTCTTTGTGGGCCGCAGCCTCAAAACAGCGTAATCCCCCCAGCGATAGATGTCGACCTACCTTACGTGAGTATTTTTCACTGATTCCCTCAGGTTTCATCGAATGTTCCTTTCGTATTTTCCTTATAAATCAGCAATAACTTCCAATTGCTCAGGCTGCCAACTATGACTTAACCTTTAGCTATAGTCACGATCACTTTATAATTTACAGATAGGATTGGAGCATTGATCCCATCTTGAACACTGGAAAGGGGTTATCAGTTTCTCAACCTGGCTTGAGGTTAAGTCTTAAGTCCCTTTCTTCGCAAGCGACGGCGGTTAAAAATCAAGCAACCATTATTACGAGTTATAATCAGCGGCTAACCATCAATCAGCCCCATCTTGTTTGCGGAACCGCAGCAAGGTTAAAATGCCGCACATCCTGAATGTCGCGGTTGACTCAAGATGAGTTCAGCCTGTCTGCAACCAACGTCAGGCGTTCTATTTTTGCGTATTGCGAAGGGAATAGGTCAGTGTCTAAAGATTTTGATGAACTAATAAGAGACATGGATCTTATTATAGAAAATGTAGACAGTTTTAAGGCTATGGCCCCACGCACACCACAACCGGTGTTGGAACCATCGACAGCGCATTACTACGATTCATTCTGCGAAAATATTGCGCTGAAAGTGGTTTTGAAGGTTTTGCTGTCGTCGGTAGACAAAATCGTGAAGGTGCAAATCGCCAACAAGGTTGAGCAGGAAATCGCCCAGATTGAACAGCAGGTTATCCGTGCTGGCGGCGGGCCGGTAGCACCCGACGATTTAGCGCAGATGACTCACTATGTGCGCCGAACGGTCAGCGATCTGCTCAACTGAGCGCCAGGCATTACGGGGTCGGAGACATTGAAGCTAAAGGCAACAGCAGCCTGGCTGCTTAAGCGAATGACAGACGTTTTGACGGCGAGTGGGTTACAAGAGGTTTGGTTACTTTAACTGCCTTGGCAGGATCGCCCGCAACGAACTCCAGCGTGGGCGAGTAGTAAAAGGGCAACCAAGCCCCGAAACTGCTCTCCCACTCCCATTTCACAGGGCATGGCCACAGAATATCTTCATGTAGGATGTAGTAGATCCATCGCCCATGAGGGCGGCGTGGTTTAAGCGTTTTCATTGTGCCATCATTAACTTTCTCGCCTGTTGCATGGCTACTCGGTCAATCAGAACACCATATTACCCCAGCGGAACCACTTGAAGCGAGGAGCAGCGCGGATTAGTGCTGTCGAGATGTTAATTATAAAGCAATTATCCCGCTTTGGTGACAGGGGCAAAGTACGATCACCATCCACTCATGACTGGCGGCAGGCGTGATTTATGGGGGAAAACTGGCGTTGAGGCGTTGCGCCAGTTTGCAAACCACAGAGTCGTCAGGCTTTGGGCAAACCGCTCGGCAGAGCGGTTTGCCGTGCTAATAACTACAGAGTATTACTCCCGGGAATGTTGATATTACTGTCGGCCAACAACCCCATTTCGTTATACATCGCACAGGCGGCATCCACGATATGCATGGCGATGGCTGCACCACTCCCCTCACCTAAGCGCATATCCAGATGCAGATAAGGCGCCAGTTGCAGATGGTTGAGGGCAATAGCCGCGCCTTTCTCGGCAGAAAAATGCGATGGCAGCAAGTAGTCACGAACTTGTGGCGCAATACCGCAAGCCGCCAGCGCTGACGCGTAGGAGAGGAAACCGTCGAGAACGACCGGCAACCCGGCCGCCGCCGCCCCCAGCATCACGCCGGTCATACCCACCAGGTCATAGCCCCCCAATTTGGCCAGCACGCCCAAGGCATCATCGGCATCTGGCTGGTTAACCGCGATAGCTCGGCGCACGACGTCTACCTTGTGATGCAGTCGCTCGCTCGGGAAGTTGGCACCAATACCCACCACCTCCTGCGGATCGCTGCCGGTGAATACGCTGACCAACGCCGCCGCTGGCGTGGTGTTTGCCATCCCCAGTTCACCTACCCCGAACAGCTTCACGCCAAGCGATGCCTGCTCAAGCGCCAATTGAGCACAGGCCAACAGCAAAGCCTCAGCCTGTTGGCGTGACATTGCCGCTTCACGGGCAATATTGCCGCTGCCCCGCCCGACTTTCAGATTTATCAGGCCAGGTAATGGCTCACTGTCGATACCGACATCCACCACCTTAACCTCGGCCCCGGCATTGGCCGCCAATACGCAAACACCGGTAGTCCCTTTCACCATATTCAACGCCTGGATCACGGTGACTTCACGCGGGGAAACGGCCACCCCTTCGTCATAAACGCCGTGATCAGCAGCCATAACGATAATTTGCTTACGCGCTGCAACCATCCCCTGGAAGCCCCGCATACCGGCCAGTTGGGTCGCCAGTTGCTCAAGGCGACCAAGGCTGCCCGGTGGCTTGAGCAACCCATTGATTCTGGCTGTCGCCTGCTGTTGGGCTGCCGTATCCAAAGGGGCGATCATGTCGGTTAACGATGACAGTGTTTGCATGGGTTTATTCTCTTGTTGCGGGCTGCCAAAGAGCCCGGCTGTTAAATACTTTTAGTACGGCAAAGCCTTCATTGATATCCAGCACGCTGTAGGCTCCCTGTTCAAAATGGAAATGCCACATCCCTGCCGCAGGCATCGCCAAGACTCCGGCCAGTAAAAGGCTCAGGCTACCCTGATGCGCGACCAGCAGACGATCACCACCAGCAGTATCCGTGAGAAGCTGCTGCACCATGCGGCCAATGCGCTGAGAAAATAGTGGAAATGACTCGCCCGCCGCCGGGCAGGCATTCTGCCAATCCGTGACCCAGGCAGCCCAGGCATCGCTACCTTGCTGTTGCAGATCCCGGTGATGGCACATTTCCCAATCACCAAAGTCCATTTCATTGAAACCGGCCTCGCTGTGGATCCTTAACGCCCGTTGCCCAAGCACAATTTCCGCACTATGCCGGGCACGCAGTAGCTCGCTGCTGGTAGCCTGAGTAAAAGGCACTTCGGCCAGCCATTGCGCTACCTGCTGCGCTTGAATAACCCCCTGCTCGGTCAACGGCAAATCGGTGCTACCGCAGAAAACCCCCTGCTGATTGGCCGCCGTTTGCCCGTGTCGTACCAGAAATATACGCATCAATATCACTCACAGCAGCGCGATTAAAAACATCAGTTCAGCCACTTCCACAGCCGCCCCCAAGGTGTCACCGGTTTGCCCACCCAGGCGACGGTTCAGGTAAGTTCGCAGCAACAGAACAACAATCACGGTACACCCCAGCGCGAACAGGGCTTTGCCCTGCCCGAGCACAGCGACCAAGATCGCGCCGCCAGCCAGCGTGATCAGCATTTGCGTACCGCTGATTTTGCCAATATAAATATTCCCCAACCCACTGCCTTCACGGGCATAGCGCTGGCGATACATCAGCAGCGCCAACACTGCCCGGCTGGTAATCCCTGCCGCCGTCAACGTAGCCAGCATCGGTAAACCACGCAGCGCCAACTCACTGACAATCAACACTTTAGCCAACACGATAAACACCAGCGCCAACCCGCCATTGGTGCCAAGGCGGCTGTCGCGCATAATCTCCAGCATCTTCTCGCGGCTGCGGGCAGAGAACACGCCATCACAGGTGTCTGCCAGGCCGTCAAGATGAAAAGCGCCGGTCACGAGCGCCAAAGCCAGCACATAACCCAATGCCGCCAACGGTAATCCGCACCAGGGGGCTAGCAGGGTAAAAACCAGGCCGCCAATGGCGCCAACGATCAGGCCGATAAGGGGAAAGCCGACGATACCGCGTTCGTAATGATCCATCGCCAGCCCCTGCGTCCAACGCGCGGGAACCGGGATACGAGTCATAAACTGCAAGGTGGCCAAAAACAGGCGCAGGCTCATTTAATTTTTACCTCAATGCCAGAAACGACCAAAAACACCGATTCGGCGGCGGCGGCCAGGCGTTGATTAACCCGCCCGGCAATATCACGGAAATGCCGTGCCAGCCGGTTTTCCGGCACAATACCCATCCCCAGCTCATTGGTTACCAGATAAACCACCGCCGGGCTGCGAGCGCAGGCTGCCAGCAGTTCAGTGGTTTGCTGCTGGATCAGGGTTTCTACCTCGTCAAAATCGATTTTATCCATCGGAGTTTCGCCGGTATGATCGAACATCAGATTGGCGATCCAGGTGGTGATACATTCCAGAATAACCGCGTCTCCCACAGTCACCTGCTGGTCAATCACACGGCCAAGATGCTGGCTCCCTTCCCAGGTGCGCCAATGTGCAGGCCGCGCCTGCCGATGACGTTTGACCCGCCCGGCCATCTCATCATCGGTCACCACCGAGGTGGCGATATATAACACCTGGTCACTGACACCTGCCGCCAGGCGTTCCGCCAACCCACTCTTGCCACTGCGCGCCCCTCCGGTGATCAGGATCAACTGGCGGTCTCCTCATGGTGCTCACTGATGATGCGGTAAAGTCGTTCCATATCAATATGTTCTCTCAGGGTGTCGGCCAGAATATCAAACTGCCGCTGCTTATGCTCGCCATAGTCCAGCACCGGGCCCTCATAAATTGCCAACCCTTTGCGCAAACGTAACTCATTGAGCAATGCGCGGCAGAATGGGCCACTGTCAAACAAGCCGTGGATATAACTGCCCAGCACGTTACCGGCACGGTTCACCGCACCATCAAAAGTGCTATCCGGCTCGCCATTTCGCAGCGCGATACGGGCAAAAGGCTGCGCTTCGTGGCCAAGCCGGGTGGTGCCCATATGAATTTCATAGCCAGCGAGGGAATGTTCGGCACAGTTGCTCAATAATCCGGGTAAAACCGGCTGGCTGATAGCCGCCACCTGTGTAGTGATTTTTTGCTGCGCAAACTGGGTTTCCACATCCAGCAACCCCAGGCCAGCCATCTGCTCCATACCGGATTCCACGCCATCAACAATATGGTTACCCAACATTTGATAACCGCCGCAGATCCCGACAATCGGCACCCCGGCCTGATGCTGTGCCTGCAACGCCTCCGCCAATCCGCTTTGCTGCAGCCATTGCAAATCCCCGAGCGTATTTTTGCTACCCGGCAGAATAACCAGATCGGCCCCGGCCAGTGCCGCCGGGTGTGACACGTAGCGCAACCCCACGTCCCGTTGAGCCGCCAACGCATTAAAATCAGTAAAGTTGGCGATATGCGGCAGTTGTATCACCGCAATATCCAGCGCGTGGCGCCCCGCCGCCGGGCCGTATTTGCCATTTTGCAGTGCCACACCGTCTTCATCCTCCAGATCGATATTCAACCAAGGCACTACCCCCAGCACCGGCACCCCGGTCAAGGCTTCGATTTGCTCCAACCCAGACTGAAGCAGGCTGATGTCACCGCGAAATTTGTTGATGATCACCCCTTTCACCCGCGCCTTTTCCTCGGGTTGCAGCAAGGCCAGCGTACCGTAAATGGCGGCAAATACCCCGCCACGATCGATATCCGCCACCAGTAACACCGGCGCACCGGCAATGGCCGCCATGCCCATATTGACGATATCCCGATCGCGCAGGTTGATCTCCGCCGGGCTGCCTGCCCCTTCCAGCACCATAACGTCATATTCGCTGGCCAGGCTGTGGTAAACCTCGCTGATTTGTTGCTGCAGTTGGGGTTTGTATTGGTGATAGGTTACCGCGTCCATATTGCAGGCGACTTTGCCCATCAGCACCACCTGCGCCTGGCGATCGCTGGTGGGTTTCAGCAGCACCGGGTTCATCCGCACGTCAGGCTCAATGCCTGCCGCCTCGGCCTGAAAAATCTGCGCCCGCCCCATCTCTTCGCCACGGGCGGTAATGCCGGAATTGAGCGCCATATTCTGTGATTTAAACGGCGCGCAACGGTAACCATCCTGCGCAAAAACCCGGCACAGGCCTGCCACCAAAACGCTTTTCCCTACATCGGATGCCGTTCCCTGCACCATGACACATCGCTTCATCACATTTTCTCCACGCCACGCTGGCGCCACAGCATAAACAGTTGTTCTTCCGTTTTGCACAGCGGCAACCCCAGCTCACTGTGCATTTTCACCAGCCAGGGTTGCACCAACCCGGCAGTTGCCAATAGTGCTTGTTGCATAAATACCTGAGCGGTTTCCCCGGAGCTAATCAATCGCCCATCAGAAAGGACGTACAGGTAGTCACAAATCTGATAAATCAAATCAATATCGTGGCTGGAAATAATCACCCGTTTCCCCTCGGCAACGATGCGCTCAATAATGGCGATCATCTGTTGCCGGCCAGCCGGGTCCAGCCCGGCGGTGGGTTCATCCAGCAGCAGATACTCCGCCTCCATCACCAGGGCACCGGCAATGGCCACACGTTTTTTCTGCCCGTGGCTTAAATGCTGCACCGGTTTATGGCGAAAGCCCTGCGCATCCACCAGTTGCAACGCCCGGTCGACCCGTTGGGCAATCAACGGCTTATCCATGCCAAGATTATGCAGGCTGAAGGCAATATCGCTGTCAATATCGGTATAAAATATCTGCTGCTCCGGGTCCTGGAAAACAGTTGCCACCCGTTGGCGCAATGCCCGCAGGCTGCGCTTGTCATAACCCAGGGGCTCCCCTTGCCATAACACCGCCCCCCGTTGCGGACGCAGTATACCTGTCAGATTCATAAACAGCGTCGATTTACCGCAACCGTTCGCCCCCACCAGCCCCGTGACCGCGTGGCGGCCAAAATCCAGCGTTAAATCCTGTAATACCGGCTCGTCCTGATAGCTAAAGTGCAGTTGTCGGGTAGTTAGCATTGCCAGCCTGACCTCACAGGTGAAAATCCCCCTGATAGAGTTTGATATCCAGCGCAATAATCATCTGCTGATAGCGGATCATCACCCGGGTAAACAGCATGCTCACCAGCATCGCCATCGAACGATAGCTTGTGCCCAGCGAAACATAGCCAAAACGCAGAGACTGAGCACGGTGAATCGCCGCCGCCTCTTCGACAAAAATAAAGATAAAGCGCCAGGTCAGCAGGATCTGTTCGGTTAACAGGCGAGGCGCGTGGCAGCGCTTCAACAGCTGTATCATCTGCAAAAAAGGCGTGTTCAGCATAAACCAGAAGGTGGCCGCCAGGGCTGCCAGGCTGCGCCACAGTGTCTGATTGGCGGTAGCCAAACCCAGTTTATCGATGCCAAACCACCAGTTCCCCAGTTGCACGCCCCACCACAGGCTATCGGGCTGGCGGGCCAGCGAAACCATTATGGTCAGCACGCCAAGCAACAGAAATGACAGCGGGATCGCCAACCAGCGTAAATAACGCAGTGGGCCAATGCGCAGCAGGTAACAGGTCAGCACGGCAATAATAAGCAATAACAACGCCTGATAACGCGGCGGCAAAACCATGGCCAGCAGTAAAAACAGGCCATAGAGCAGCAGTTTGGCCATCGGATCCCGTTGCCGCCAACGACTGCGTTCGCTGAGTTGATCAATCCCCAGCATGCTCACGGCGCTGGCCCCGGTAATAACCCAGAATATAAAAAATCACCGCCGTCCCCAACGACCCTTGCAGGGTAAACAGCAGGCTTTCAATTTCACCGCTGGCAGGTTCATACAAGGGCGAGAACCAAGGCTGGTAATCTGGCGCCGTCTGCTGGATCAGCGCTTCGGCTTCCCCATCGGATCCGCCATACTCGCCACCGTGGTCAATAAAGAACGGCAGGATGACCAAGGCGATCACCATCGCCAGTAGAATCAACGTCTTTTTCATCTTATTGCCCCGCTGCCGGGATCAGCCGGCGTTTGGTTAACTGGTCGTAGATCATCACGGTAAGCAACCCTTCAGCGATGGCGATCGGGATCTGCGTCAGGCAGAACACCCCCATAAACTTCACGCTAGAACCGATAATGCCAAACTGCGGATCAGGGAAAGCCATGCCTAGCTGTATCGAGGTGACAAAATAGGTGGCCAGATCGGCAATCGCCGCACACAGGAACACCGCCACATCCCGCCGCACGCCCGATTTACCGGCCAGTTGCCACACCAGATAACCGATTAGCGGCCCAATCACCGCCATCGACATCGCATTGGCTCCTAGCGTGGTTAAGCCACCATGCGCCAGCAGCAGCGCCTGGAACAACAGCACGATCGCCCCCAACACCGCCACCACACCAGGGCCAAACAGGATCACCGCCAACCCCACACCGGTCGGGTGCGAACAACTGCCGGTGACCGACGGGATTTTCAACGCCGAGAGCACAAAGATAAACGCCGCGCACAGCGCCAATAACACCTTCTGGTTGCTATCATCACTGACGATCTGCCTTAACCGCCGCAACCCGACATACAGGCAGGGTAAAAACAATATCCACCAGGCCATAGCCCATAACGGCGGCAGAAAGCCTTCCATAATGTGCATGGCGAAAGCCTCCTGGGGCATCAGCATCATCAGTAACGCGAAGCCCAGCCCCAGCAACGATAGTTTCCTGGTTTGTGTTTCCATCAATTACGCCTCCGAGAGCCAACTCTTATTCACCAGAATGGTTGAGAAATACGGCAAGGGATGATCGGCTGGGAGTTGCTCCAACCGCCGCCAACACTGCTCGCCGGCCAATGAAGCCTCTGCCATCAGCACCGCGTGGTTAAACAGATTCAGGCGGGCCAGCAATGATTGAACCTGCGCCAACCGGCCATAGACTTTCATCAGCACCACACAGTCGTGGGTGAGCAGCGCCTGCTCCAGTTGCGCTTCAGGCGCGGTGCAGGACATCACCGCCAGAGACTGTTGTTCCATGGCCAATGGCACCACCGCACGGGCAGCAATGGCAGCAAAAGAGGTCACGCCGGGGACGATCTCCAACCAATCGGGGCGGCCAAGGCGCGCCAACAAAAACACCCAGGTGCTGAATAACATGGCGTCACCCAGGGTGATAAATCCCACCTGTTTCCCCTGCGCAACCTCGTCCTGAAGCTGCCGGGCAATCCGCTCCCAAACCGCCTGTTTCTCGCCATCATCCGCGCTCATGGGGAAATGGCAGGTGCGGATCTCGGTGTGGGGCAACAAATACTCCCTGACGATCGACAGCGCCAGGCTGTCGCCACCTTTACGCCCTGCCGGGGCATACAGCACATCCAGCTTTCCTAACAACCGGGCGGCACGCACGGTGATCAGATCGCTGGCCCCAGGGCCAACGCCCAGCGCATATAGTTTTCCGCTCATCAGGCTGCCTCCTGCTCGCTCTGGCGTAGCGCCGTATCCAGATGTTCGACAAACATCTGGCGGATCAGCGGATTCTCGCCCAGCCCTTGCAGCCAGCATTGGGTCTCGATGCCCGCCGCCGCTATCTGTGAACACCAGGAGTCCGGTTCGCTTGAGGCCATGTCGTTGACGGCATGATCGCCTGCGACCAGCATCAGCGGCATCAGGTGAACCTTGCTGATCTGCTGGCGTTGCAAACGG
The DNA here is from genome assembly GCF_050632285.1 of Serratia sp. L9. Taxonomy (NCBI): domain Bacteria; kingdom Pseudomonadati; phylum Pseudomonadota; class Gammaproteobacteria; order Enterobacterales; family Yersiniaceae; genus Serratia; species Serratia sp. L9. The sequence continues at coordinate 4,465,992 of NZ_CP192591.1, forward strand.
CTGATCAGCCCGTCCACTTCCGGGTAACTTTCAACCGCACCGACCAGAGCCGGGAAGTTCTGCGCTGCCATCACATGATCCAGGCAGGCATAGGCAGAAAAGGAGTGATGGCTGGCCCCATGGCCCATAAACACCACGCGCTCATTGGCCTCCAGCGGCGGCATTTGCATCTGAAGCGCCGCCAGCAATTGTTGATAGTCGTCATAGCTGCTGAGCAGGGGTTTACCCAACACCAATCGCTTAAAACGATGGCGGCAGGCGCGAACCTCGTTAGCTATTTTTTCATATTCGTCACCGTTGATAATATGCAGCGACTGAATAGCAACGTCCTCATAACCGGCCTCGGCCAGACGCTGCAGCGCCTGTTGCGGATTGTCTACCTGCAAGCCATCCCGCTGGCGTAACTTGCGGATTATCATTTCAGAAGTGAAGGCCCGGAATGGCTCACGATCGCCCCAGCAAGCCGCCAGTTGCTGCTCGCAGGCTTCAATGTTCTTTCGCCGGGTACTTTCATAACTGGTGCCGAAACTGATCACCAATAGCGCTTTTTTCATCTTGTTTTCCTTATTTTCTGCTCCAGGGACAACCGCTGGGCGAAGGCGTCGATTGAGCTTATCTGCTCATCCCAACCCGCTGCCGCTAAAGGCGCTGGGCGGCACACCACGATGCAGGGAATATTCAATGCCAGGCTGGGTTCCACTTTTTGCAGATAGCCCCCTCGCTGCCAGACTCTTTGGTGATAACCACATCAGGCTGGCAATACTCATACAGCGCACGATTAAACGACGCACTGAAGGGGCCACGCAGAGCAATGATGTTATCGACCCCCAACCCCAGCGCTTCGCATTGCGCCAGCACCTCCGCCGTCGGCAGAACCCGCACCAGCAGCGTTTTGCCCGGCAAGCCACGCCGATATTCCGCCAACTGCTTGCTGCCAGTGGTCAACAGCACCCGCTGCCCCAGACGTTGAGCCAGGCCGCAGGCTTCTTCCACGCTGTTAACCTTGTGCAACTGCGGATGAGATAATCTGCCAATCTCGCTCGGGCGCTGATAACGGGTCAGCCACACGCCTTGGCCACAACAGGCGGCAATCACGTTTTCGCTCAACGCAGTGGCATAAGGATGGGAGGCATCGATCACCCAGCGGATATTGTTTTGCTGTAGGTAATCGGCTATCTCTTCACTGTCCATTCGCCCAACGATCACCTCGCCCTGAATGCTGCCCGCTAGCTGCCGCCCCGCCTCGCTGGCCACCGACAGGCGGTAATGCTCACCCGCGCGATCCAGAAGCTGGCAAATCAGCCGGGCATCGCTGGTCCCGCCGAAGACCTGGATCACAACTGATAACCTCGTGGAGTGATCATCAGCCCGTCACGGCAATAGGTGGTCTGATTGCCGACGATCACCAGGCTGGTCATATCAACCGGGGTGAAATCCATCTCGCCCAGGGTTGTCAGCCATTTCTCCTGTTTTTTGCGCCCCGCCGCTTTCACTACGCCAACCGGTGTCTCAGGTGATTTGTACGGCTGCATCAACTCGAAGGCCCGGGCCAGGTGCCCCTCCCGGCCACGGCTGCGCGGGTTGTAAAAACAGATCACAAAGTCGGCTTGCGCAGCGGCAATAATCCGCTTTTCAATCACGGGCCACGGGGTAAGCAGGTCGCTCAGGCTGATATGGCAAAAATCATGCATCAAAGGAGCGCCCAGCAATGAGGCGGCGGCGATACTGGCGGTGATCCCCGCCACCAGTTTCACTTCCAGTGCCAACTGCTGCTGGCCAACCAGTTCCAGCACCAGCCCGGCCATACCGTAGATCCCGGCATCACCGCTGCTGATCAGCGCTACCTTGTGGCCAGCCAGGGCCAGATCGATCGCCACCTGGCAGCGTTCAATCTCTTTGCACATCCCGGTCTTGATGACCTGCTTATCGCCGGTCAGGGCTTTCACCAAGTGGGTATAGGTTTTGTACCCGACGATAATCTCCGCCTCGCGGATCGCCTCGATGGCGTCCTGCGTCATCATGGTTTCACTGCCCGGCCCAATGCCGATAACGCTTAGCATAAATGTGACACTCCCAAAGTCATGGTGACCCCTTGCTCACGCAGGGTGTCGCCAACCAGTTTTCCCTCACTCATCAGCCAGGCCACCGGCTGTGAAACGCTGCCAACGCCAACCGTGGCGCGAACAAATTCAGATGCAGGGAAGCGTTGTTCATGGCAGCGCAGTTCATGGCTGCTGAACAGTTCGAACGGAACCCGCCAGCAGCGTGCCAACTGCTGCAAGGCCGGTTCGTCTTTCTTGAGGGTGACGCTGCCGATAGCCCGCAGCGCCATCGGATCAAAATGGTTGTCCGCCAACTGTTGCTCAAGCAGGTCGATCAGGATTTTCAGCGAGGTTGCCCGGCGGCAGCCTATTCCCACCACCACTCGCCGGGGGACCAGCTTATAAACTGGTAACGGCAGTGCCGGCAGGCTATCGCGCAGGCTCACGCAGACCAGCGCATCCAGCGGCGGTAAATCCTGCAGATCCTCAACCGGCACAAACCCACGAGTGTCACAACCCGCCTGCTCTGCACGTAAAGGTTCATCCCACCACAACCCCACTTTCCCGCCGCTGACCAGTTGCTGATTAACGGTTTTAACCGCATGGCGGAAATCCTGCATCTCGGCATCCAGTTGGGTCGCCAAGGTATCCAGAGCCGCCATCTGATTAACATCGGTGGCGGTGGTGATCACCGGATCGGCCCCCAATAACCCGGCCAGAAACAGCGTCAGGGCATTGGCGCCGCCTACATGGCCGGACAGCAGGCTGATCACATGTTGCCCACGCTCGTCGATCACCACGATCGCCGGGTCGGTAAGCTTGTCCTCAAGCAACGGGGCGATCACCCGCACCGTCAACCCTGTTGCGCCTACCACCACCAACGCCGAATAGTTTTTGAACGCCTCACGCAGCGACTGGCCAAAGCTGCCATTAAACGGCTGGAAACCCGGCGCCAGCAGTTTTTCGCTGGTAAAACAACTGAGGGGCAAGTGCGCCTGCAAGCGCTGCGCCAAGCGCACGCCGCCGGGGGTCAGACAAAACAGCGCGATGGATTCAGGCCTGACGATATTCATGGCTGAACCCCGCATCGTAGAGTTTTGAATAGTGATATTCGTCCCCCAGAAAGGCCCCCACCAGGATCAGCGCGGTTTTATTAATGCCAGCCTCGCGTACCTGTTGCGCAATATCTGCCAGCGTACCGCGCACCGTCTGACTCTCTTTCCAGGTGGCTTTATACACCACCGCTACCGGCGTATGCGGCGGGTAGCCGCCGTGGGTCAATTGCTCGACCACCCGCGCCATGTCCTGCACGGAAAGGAAGATGGCCATTGAGGTCTGATGGGCAGCAAAAGCCGCCAACTGTTCCAGAGGCGGCATTGGCGTGCGCCCTTCGATACGGGTAATGATCAGACTTTGCGCCACTTCGGGCACGGTATACTCCACCCCCAGTTGGGCCGCGGCGCCAAGGAAAGCGCTCACGCCAGGCACTGAGACAAAGCCAATCCCATGCTCCGCCAGCACTTCACCCTGTTCACGGATCGAGCCATACAGCGAGAGATCGCCGGTTTGCAGACGAACCACCAGCTTACCCGCACGCACTCCCTCCACCATCAGCGTAATAATCTGCGCCAGTGTCAGGCCCGCGCTGTCGTGAAGCGCCGCCTGCGGTGGGCAGTAATCCAGCAGTTCGGTATTAATCAGGGAACCGGCATAGATCACCACCTGCGCCTGCTGCAACAGCCGGTAACCTTTCAGTGTGATCAACTCACGATCCCCCGGCCCCGCGCCAACGAACCAGACTTTTTGTGTATCCCAACGGGCTGAGTGCTCAGACATCGCTTCCCTCCTTGTAACAAGAGATAAGATAGGTGGGGTTGTTAGGTTTGAAATAGTGGCCGCTGCCTAATGTTGTCAGGGTGGAAAATTGCAGCTGTTCGCAAGTCATCGCCGCCACAGCACGCGTTTGCAGGCAGGCCAGCGCCTCACTGAAGTTGTTGAGCAGAATAAACGTCAAAACCAGGCGGCCACCGGGATGGAGCCGTTCCAAAGCCCAGTCGATCAGCGCCGCCAGTTGGCCCCCGCTGCCACCGATAAAGATGGCGTCGGCCTTCAGCGCCAACGCCAGAGGAGCGGTCCCGGCGATCACCGTCACGTTTTCGCAACCCAGCCGCAGGCGGTTTTCGCCAATCAGGGACAACGCCGCCGGGTTACGTTCGATCGCAGTCACCTGCAACGCGGGATAACGCATTGCCGCCTCCAGAGCCACGCTGCCAGTACCGGCACCGATATCAATCAAATGCTCCGCACTGGCCAACTCCAGCCGCTCCAGCGCCAGCAACCGCACCGGCTCTTTGGTCATAGGCACCTTCTGCCCACGTAAAAAAACGTTATCTTTCATTGAGGATCACCACTGCATTGATGTCGTAACGCTGCGCTACCGCCGCCGGTTGCAGGCGGTGGATCCGCTCCGTGGGCAACGAGAGGTTTTCACCGATAATCAGATTACGCCGCAGGCCGCGCTGCATAATGGCCTGCGCGATAGCCCACGGCCCGGTGATGGCATCGGTCACCATCGCCACCTTGTCGTGTTGCAGCAGCCAGTCAAAATCAGGCGTGCGGCCATGGCTGCTGGTGAGATAGATATCGTTCATATCCAGGGCGATTTGCGCGCACAGATATTGAATGGCGCTGATACCGGGGATAATGCGCAGTTCTTGCGGCGCAAAATGCACTGCCAGCCATTTGCCAATGCCGTACAGCAACGGATCGCCAGAGGCCAGCACCACAATGTGATGTTTATCCAGACGGCGACGTAGCCAGGCCAGCAACCCAGCCAGATCGGCATCCAATAAATGCGTTTTGTGTTGCGGACAGGCAAAGGTGGCGATATGGCGGGCGCTCCCCACCAGCAAATCGGCAGCCGCAATGGCCACTTGCGCTTCACAGGTCAGGTACTGGGCATCGCCGGGCCCGACGCCCACAACGGTGATCATCGCATCGCCTCCAGGATTTCATGCAACGGTCGGTTGCTGCCGAGGATCTGCTGGTCAAAGGAGAACAAGATGGCATCGCAGCCCGGAGCGGCAGCGCTGAAGCGCCACATTTCCTGCACCCGCTGGCAAATACGCTGGGCGATACGCGGATAGACCTCCTGCCAGCCCTGCTCATCGATCAGCTCCATCGCTGCTTCCGTGGTATCACATTGCTCAACCTGTATTAACAGCGCCTGGGGTGCTCCCATCAGCGCCAGATGGGCAATCAGGGTTTCCATCCGCCCATCGGCAATATGGCTGTGAGTGTGGAAAATACCCGCCGCCACCTTGATCAACTTGCCAGGATGCCCGACCAGCAACACCTGGCGGAACCCCAACCGCACGGTTTCCTGCAACATGTAACCGACAAAATTGCTCATGGTCACCACCTGTTGCCCTTCCAGGCCGAGCTGTTCCCGTACAAAGCGTTCACCGTGGTTGCCCGGCACCAGGATCACCTGGTCTTGTCCCGCCGCCCGTTTCATCTCCAGTTCCAGCGCCAGCGAGCGTTTCCAACTCTCCTCCGACATCGGGGTGACAATGCCGGTGGTGCCGATAATCGAAATACCGCCGACGATCCCTAACCGGCCGTTGTAGGTTTTACGCGCCCGCTCAACGCCTTCCGGGGCAAAAATCTCTACCACGGCGCCACGTAACGGGCCGATCACTTCCCGCACGGCGGCCTCGATGGTCTGGCGAGGCGTGCGGTTGATGGCCGCACTGCCCACCGCCAGGCCAATGCCTTGGCGAGTAATGGTGCCAACCCCTTCGCCACCCCGTAACAGGATCTGCTGATGGCTCTCTTCCAAGGTGACGCGGGCAAAAATCAGCATGCCGTGGGTGGCATCCACATCGTCGCCGCCGTCCTTACGGATGGCCGCCGTCGCCTGCTGCCCGGCAATTAATGGCTGTTCAACGCTCAGGTTGAGCGTCACGCCGGAGGGGGTGACGATTGAAACCTGGTTGATCACCTGCTGGCGCAGCACCATCAAGGCCGCCACCTTGGCCGCCGCCGTCGCACATGAGCCGGTGGTGTAACCTTTGCGGTAGCGCTTGCCACGATGCCAAACGCTGTCCCGCCGTATCGCCTGGCTCATCCCTCCTCCCGCATCTGATATAAGGTGGCATTGACGATAGCGGCAGCCACGTTGCTGCCGCCCTTGCGCCCGTTGGCCACAATGCCAGGTAGTTGGCTGTTCTTTAGCGCCTCCTTTGACTCTGCGGCACCGACGAAACCCACCGGCACACCGATCACCGCGACGGGTTCAGCTTGCCGTTCCAACAACCGGAACAGCGCGGTGGGGGCATTGCCAAAGACAAACAGTTGCTCGCCGCTTTCTGCCAATGCGATATCCACCGCCGCCATCGAGCGGGTGATGCCCTGTGCGTTTGCCGTGGCAACCACCCGTGGGTCGCTGATATAACAGCGGCATTCGCAGCCCATCTGCTGCAGAAAGGTTTTGTTGATACCCGAAAGCGCCATGGTGGTATCGGTATACAGCGTGCAACCCCGGCGCAATCCCTCGGTCAGGGCCCCCATCACCTCAGGGGAAAACCAGAGAATATCCAGCCAGTCGAAATCGGCGGTAGTGTGGATCACCCGTTTAATCACCGCTTCCTGCCAACGGTTGGCAAAGCGATATTCTGGCCGCTGCCGAGCGATGATCTCGCCGATAATCTCAAAGCTTTGCTGTTCGATACGTTGTGGCTGTCTGATGTAATCCATATGCTTCCCTCTCAAGCGCCTACCCATAGCAGGCGCAGCAATGCAAACAGCAACAGCGCCAACAGCGAGGCCATCATCATCAGATGAGCGCTACGGGGGATATCCGCCAGAGCGATCTCCCGCTGCCGCTCACCAATCCAGGGTTTTTCGACTCGTTGGCCGAAGTAGCTGTTGGCCCCGCCAAGCTGCACCCCCAGCGCCCCGGCTACCGTGGCTTCCGGCCAGGCGCAGTTGGGGCTGGTATGCTGATAACGATCACGCCAGCCAATCCTCAGTGCCTGGCGATAATCCAATCCGATCAACCAAGCCGCACCGCTGAGCAGCAGCCAACTGAGCCGGGCCGGTAACCCGTTGGCAAAGTCATCCATACGCGCCGAAACATAGCCAATGGCCCGATATTTCGGCGTTTTGTAGCCCACCATGGAATCGAGGGTATTGACCGCTTTATAGGCCATCGCCAACGGTGCGCCGCCCAATAGCAGGAAGAACAGCGGTGCAATCACCCCATCCACGGTGTTTTCTGCCACTGTCTCCACCACCGCACGGGTAATTTGTGGCGCTTCCAATTGCGAAGTATCGCGCCCGACAATCCACGAAAGTTGACGGCGGCTCTCTTCCAGCCCCTCATATTGCAACGCATGGTGAACCGCCATTGCCGCCTGTTCCAGGCAACGCCCGGCAAGCAAGGTGTAAATCAGCCACACCTCAGCCAGCCAGCCCAGCCACGGATGGATGCTGCCCATCAGCCATAGAAATCCCCAACTGACCAGGTAAGTCGCCCCCACCACCCCCAGCCATAACACCCCACCGCCAATTTTCAGCGCGCGCTCGCTCTGGCATACCCGGCGGATAAGACGCTGCAGGGCGTTAATCAGGTTGCCTATCCAACGCACCGGGTGCGGCCAATGCGGCGGATCGCCCAGCAGGCTGTCGAGCAGAAAGGCCACAAACCAGGCCAACAGCGTCATAGCACACTCCTGGCGGCTCTTAACCAGCGATCCAACATGCCTGGACGTTGGGCAAAGTGAACGTGCAGATAACTGGCCTGGGTATGGCCACGCTGATAGCCGCCGCGCCAACGTTGAACGGCTACGCCGTCGCGCCATTTGGCACAGTCAAAGGCTGGCGTTAATGCAGTGGTGAAATCGGAGTAATGAAACTCATGGCCCCGCAACGTTTCGCCCTGTGCCGCCAGCAAAGTGTCAGTGCAGGCTTGCCACTGGCAATAGCCGAAGCGGGTCAGGCGCTCCCCCATATGGCTCTCGCCGGGCAGGATGCCGCTCATTGCGTAGCGCTCACCTGAACCATCGGTCAACCCCTCGCCGAGGTACATCAGGCCAGCGCATTCGGCATAGATTGGCGTTTGCTGTTGATGGGCATGTTGTAACGCAGCATGCATCTGCACATTGGCTGCCAGCCTGGCGGCATGCACTTCGGGGTAGCCGCCACCGAGATAGACCATCTGGCAATCCGGTAACCGGCTGTCGTGCAGCGGGCTAAAACGTTGGATACGCACCCCCGCCTGTTCAAGCAGATCGAGGTTATCCGGGTAGTAGAAATTGAAAGCTTCATCTTCGGCCAACGCCAAGGTCAGCCCCTGCGTCAACGCCGGATCGGGCAGCACCGGGGTTCCCCCACGGGCTGAGAGGCGCAATGGCTTAAGGCCAGCAGCCGATCGAGATCGATAAATTCCTCAACCCCCTGCGCCAGCCGTTGCCAGCGCTGCTCATCGCCCAAGCATTCCTGAGCCGGGATCAGACCCAGATGGCGGGAAGGCAAAGCCACCGCCTCCAGCATTGGCAGCCGCCCCAGCACCGGCACCCCGCAATAGCGTTCTATCGCCTGGCGGATAAGCTGGTAATGCGAGTCTGAGTTAACCCGGTTAACGATGACCCCAGCCAGTTTCAACGCCGGATCAAACTGACAGAAACCGAGCACGGTAGCCGCGACAGAAGTGGATACCGCTTTGCCGTCAACCAGCAGGATCACCGGGCAACCGAGCTGTTTGGCCATCGCGGCGCTGCTGCAATAGTCCGGGTCGATGCCATAGCCGTCATACAACCCCATCACGCCTTCAATCACCGCAATATCGGCGTGGCGCATATGTTGGTTATACAGGCCGTTGAGCGTCGGGATGGGCAGCATAAACGCGTCCAGATTGCGCGAGGCCACGCCGGATACAGCGCTGTGCCAACCGGTGTCCAGATAGTCGGGGCCGACCTTGAACGGTTGAACGCGCAGACCGCGCTGTTGCAACGCTCGCAACAGGCCCAGCGTCAGCGTGGTCTTGCCACAGCCGCTGCCGGTCCCCGCGATAACAAAAGCCTTTTTACCCGTTAGCTGCATAAAAAATCCCGGCCTCTCGGTCGGGATCCTGGCGTCAAAAGAATACGCGCCCGCAGCGCAATGGCTGCACGTATCCCATGACAACCCGCTTCCCACCGAAGGAGTTGAATGTGTTACCAACTGGCAGGTCTTCTGGCTTAGCGTCATCCTCATCCACCTCCTTCCCAATCTTGCGATCAGTGGTCACAGTGGAATTGTCAGCATCACAGCAGCGGGGGCTGCGGGGGATTTTTACCCGTCGTCTTTCAAGCTACAGCGCTGTTACCTGCACTGGCTGCAACGTGAAATACGAGGGTACACACCCCTTCCCAATCACAGTTGATTACTCAGACTGTGAGTTATCCAGTTAGCGTATCCGTAATTTTTCCGGCCATAACCGGCAAGCTCACGGATATATTTAATTTATCACTTGATTAACATTTCCATATCATTACGTCATGCAGACATCGTTTTAATAAAATTAATATACGCCGCTTGATTGATAAAAAAAGGCCAAGTTTGTTTTTCTGCACAAAAAAATATTGTCTGGAATAGCAATAAATTGCTGTCTGAAAATGATCCCTACCGTTGTAGCCTGGGCTGAGTGCTCATTTTAAAATTTAACAGATAACAAATTATTGCTACGCTTTCGCGTTTAAAAAACACGCTGATTACTCCATATTACGTTGTTCAACGGCCAACGAACGGAATACCTGGGGAGTCACATTATAAGTTTGGCGAAACACTTTACAGAAATAACTGGTCTGCGAAAAACCGAGGTTTTTTGCAATACTGGCAATACTCCAGTCACTGTGCTGTAACATTTCCTTGGCATTGGCCATACGCTGCTGATTCACCCAGACGTTAAAACCCACCCCCTGATATTTCTTAAACAACTTGCTGAAATAATACGGGCTGAGATAAACCTTGGCGGCCACGTCCTCAAGACGCAGCTCCTCTGACAAATGCGCCTCAATATAGCGAAGCGCCTTTTTCATTTTCGCTTCATGGGGATTGGGCTGGCGGGCTTTAGCCTGCTCTTTAGCCTCATTATTATCTTTGATCACCACAAAATTCAGGTGTTTTTTCAGGCAGTTCTCTACTATCAGCTTCAGCAGATCCGCCGAGGCAATCACGCGTGAATACTCCATCACCTGGACGTTATGGAATTCATCCACCAGTGCCGGATCTTTCTGCCAGCAGTCATCGACGCTAAGAATGTCGATCAGCCCCACTTCCTGCTGCAACCTGACCTGCCCGCACAATACAAACCCCACCAGATGGCCGGCGATCACCAGCGGGATAGAGAAATCCGTCAAGCCCGCGTGGCAACGGTAGATGCAGGGTTCATCGGATTTTGACGCCTCCAGCCCCCGCAGCGATCGCTCATACGACAGCGCAGGTGATTGACCGGATCCTGGCGCATCATCTGGCAAAATGAAGTGAAATTAAACATCCCGGAGATTTCCTCACCGTGAATGTTCACAACCACAACGGCCAATCCTGTAGCCTGCGCAAAGTCTTGGGCGATTTTATTTATGAGTTCTGAGTTGAGTGAACTGGCAGAAATCATGATAACTCCCCCTGAGTAAATTCTTATTTATTACGATAGGCTATCCTTTAAGACAAAACTTAAACGATAAGATCGGCTAATCATATTAAAAAGCAATAATCAAGCCTATCAGACAAAAAATAAACCTGGTATCAGTTTTAATCTGATAATCAAAACAGATCACAAAAATCCTCCTCACTCTGCTGAATCGGGTGAGGAGGAAAAAACTTAAATTTTTTCTTCTTCTAGCTGGCAGGCATTACAAGGCAAATTCTTACCAATTAAATAGCGATAACCTGCCGCCCCCACGCAAGCGCCGATAATAGGCGCCACGATGGGCACGATGAAATACGGAATATCCCGCCCGCCAGTCATCGCCACCTTGCCCCACCCGGCAAAAAAGGCAAATAATCTTGGCCCGAAGTCACGCGCCGGGTTCATGGCAAAGCCGGTCAGCGGTCCCATGGAAGCACCGATAACCGCCACCAAAAGGCCTATCAGCAGCGGCGCCAGCGGCCCGCGCGGTACGCCGTTGCCATCATCGGTCAGCGCCATCACCAGGCACATTAAAATAGCGGTGATCACCAGCTCCACCATGCCAGCCTGCAATACGCTGATGGCGCTGGCAGGATAAGTCGTGAAAATACTGGCCAACTGCAGGCTCTCTGCGCTACCGCGCACCAGGTTCTTCGCCGTTTCAACGTCTATAAACAGATTCTGGTAAAGCAGATAAGCCAGCGCCGCACCGCAAAAGGCCCCGGCTATCTGCGACACACAGTAGCCCAGCACCTTGTTACGCGGGAAACAGGCGAACAGCCACAGAGCGATGGTGATTGCCGGGTTCAGATGGCCACCGGAGATACCGGCGGTGAGATAGACCGCCAGTGAAATCCCCAGCCCCCAGACAATGCAGATTTCCCATAAACCAAAGCTGGCTCCGGCCAGCTTCACCGCGCACAGGCACCCGGCCCCGAAAAAGATAAATAGCCCGGTGCCAAGAAACTCGGCAATACATTGCGCTTTCAATGAATCATTCATAACCTTCCCCTGCTTGGTTGGATAAGCTGCCTGCACCTGGCTGGCTTGCGGGCAATGGCAATACTGCTGGCACTATAAAGAGCGGGAAAAGGAAAGTGTTGTTGCAATAGTTTGCTGGCCGGATAAAAAATGGACGACCAATAACAGATTATTGCTATCGATAAATAGAAAAACCATTACGTCTCAGGATAATAGGCGAAAATAACTTCAAGTATAAATAACATTTTATTGCTATAGACTTCTTTCGTTATTGCAATCCACCTCTCAGTTTTACCCGCCACAGCGCCAACCAATAAAATAAAGCCGCCCAGAATAAAATTGAAAAGCCAATTTTTGTTAATAACACTAATAAATAATAACCAATAAAAACAGTTGGATGCGAAATTTTTACGCCGAATTTTATTATAAAAAAACCAACCATTCTCCGCAAAAAATTTAATTCAGCCATTCTTTTTCGTTGCTTGTTTGTATATTCGCTGCATCACAGTCCTGACAACTTCCAAGACGAGGTGTTTATGCAACAAGAAGCATTAGGAATGGTGGAAACCAAAGGGTTAACCGCCGCCATTGAAGCCGCCGACACCATGGTGAAGTCTGCCAACGTCATGTTGGTGGGCTACGAAAAAATCGGTTCCGGCCTGATTACCGTGATTGTCCGTGGCGACGTTGGTGCGGTGAAAGCCGCCACCGACGCCGGTGCAGCCGCCGCCGCCAAGGTTGGTGAAGTGAAAGCCACGCACGTTATCCCGCGCCCGCATACCGACGTGGAGAAATTCCTGCCGAAAGGAAATAGCCAATGAGCAGCAATGACCTGGTCGACAAAATCATGGCCCAGGTGATAGCGAAAGTCAGCGAGCACGCCCCGGCCTCTTCCCCCTTACCAACACAACACGAGATACGGTTATGGCAGAAAAGCACTGCAGTTTAACGGAATTCGTCGGGACCGCCATCGGCGACACGGTGGGCCTGGTTATCGCCAACGTGGACAGCGCCCTGTTGAGCGCCATGAAGCTGGAAAAAAGCTATCGCTCTATTGGCATCCTCGGTGCCCGCACCGGCGCGGGCCCACACATCATGGCGGCGGATGAAGCGGTAAAGGCCACCAACACCGAAGTAGTCTGCATCGAATTACCCCGCGATACCAAAGGGGGCTGGCCACGGTTCGCTGATCGTGTTCGGCGGCAACGATGTTTCCGATGTGAAACGTGCGGTTGAAGTGGCGTTGAAAGAGCTGGATCGCACCTTCGGCGATGTTTATGCCAATGAGGCAGGCCATATCGAACTGCAATATACCGCCCGCGCCAGCTACGCGCTGGAAAAAGCCTTTGGTGCGCCTGTGGGGCGCTCCTGCGGGGTGATCGTCGGGGCTCCGGCTGCCGTCGGGGTGCTGATGGCCGATACGGCGGTGAAATCCGCCAACGTCGACGTGGTGGCCTACAGCTCACCGGCACAGGGCACCAGCTACAGCAACGAAGTCATTCTGGTGATCTCTGGCGATTCCGGCGCGGTACGCCAGGCGGTGATCTCGGCCCGTGAGATTGGCAAAACCGTTCTGGCTACGCTGGGTTCTGAGCCGAAAAACGACCGCCCTTCTTACATTTGATGCCAAGTGAGGCTGTTTCATGAAATCGAAAAGATTTGAAGCATTGGCAAAACGCCCGGTCAACCAGGACGGCTTTGTCAAAGAGTGGATCGAAGAAGGCTTTATTGCCATGGAAAGCCCCAACGATCCCAAGCCGTCGATCAAAATCGTCGGCGGCAGCGTGACCGAACTGGACGGTAAACCGCAAAGCGAATTTGACCTGATCGATCACTTCATCGCCCGTTACGGTATCAATCTGGCACGCGCAGAAGAAGTCATGGCGATGGATTCGGTAAAACTGGCAAATATGCTGTGCGATCCTAACGTGTCACGCGCCACGATTGTGCCAATGACCACTGCCATGACCCCGGCGAAAATCGTCGAAGTGGTATCGCATATGAACGTGGTGGAAATGATGATGTCGATGCAGAAGATGCGCGCACGCCGTACGCCATCCCAGCAGGCACACGTCACCAACGTGAAAGACAACCCGGTACAGATCGCCGCCGATGCCGCCGAAGGAGCCTTCCGTGGTTTCGATGAGCAGGAAACCACCGTCGCCGTTGCGCGTTATGCGCCCTTCAACGCCATCGCCCTGCTGGTGGGTTCACAAATTGGCCGCCCTGGCGTGCTGACGCAATGCTCACTGGAAGAAGCCACCGAGCTCAAACTCGGCATGCTGGGCCACACCTGCTACGCGGAAACCATCTCGGTCTACGGTACTGAACCGGTATTTACCGACGGCGACGATACCCCTTGGTCGAAAGGATTCCTGGCGTCGTCCTATGCCTCACGCGGGCTGAAAATGCGCTTTACCTCCGGCTCCGGCTCGGAAGTGCAGATGGGCTATGCGGAAGGCAAATCCATGCTCTATCTGGAAGCCCGCTGCATATACATCACCAAAGCCGCTGGCGTCCAGGGTCTGCAAAACGGTTCGGTCAGCTGTGTTGGCGTCCCTTCCGCCGTGCCCTCTGGCATCCGGGCCATTCTGGCAGAAAACCTGATCTGTTCCGCGCTGGATCTGGAATGTGCTTCCAGTAATGACCAGACCTTTACCCATTCGGATATGCGCCGTACCGCCCGCCTGCTGATGCAGTTCCTGCCAGGCACCGACTTTATTTCATCGGGTTATTCAGCCGTACCGAACTACGACAATATGTTCGCAGGTTCCAACGAAGATGCGGAAGACTTTGATGATTACAACGTGCTGCAACGCGATCTGAAGGTGGATGGCGGCCTGCGCCCGGTACGTGAAGAAGACGTGGTGGCCATCCGCAACAAAGCGGCCCGTGCGCTGCAAGCCGTATTTGCCGGTATGGGGCTACCGCCGATCACCGATGAAGAAGTCACCGCCGCTACCTACGCCCACGGTTCGAAAGACATGCCGGAACGCAACATCGTCGAGGACATCAAGTTTGCCCAGGAAGTGATCAGCAAAAACCGTACCGGCCTGGAAGTGATCAAGGCGCTGGCCCAGGGCGGCTTTGACGATGTGGCGCAAGACATGCTCAACATCCAGAAAGCCAAGATTGCCGGAGACTACCTGCACACATCCGCAATCATCGTGGGCAACAACCAGGTGCGCTCGGCGGTCAATGACCTCAACGACTATGCCGGTCCGGCCACCGGTTACCGGCTGCAGGGCGCACGCTGGGAAGAGATCAAAAACATTCCTAATGCACTTGATCCTAACGGGATCGACTAAGGGGTTCACGTCATGGTGGATATTAACGAAAAACTACTGCGCCAGATCATTGAAGGCGTACTGCAGGAAATGCAGACAGAACAACAAGTGGTCTCTTTCAAACAGGATGCCGCACCTGCTGTTCCAGCAGCCACCGCGGCCAGCCCTGCGGGCAACTTCCTGACCGAAGTGGGTGAAGCCAAGCCGGGCAACAGCCAGGATGAAGTGATCATCGCCGTCGGCCCGGCGTTTGGCCTGTCGCAGACCGTCAACATCGTTGGCCTGCCGCACAAAAGCATTCTGCGTGAGCTGATTGCCGGTATCGAAGAGGAAGGCGTCAAAGCCCGGGTGATCCGCTGCTTTAAATCTTCCGACGTCGCTTTCGTGGCGGTGGAAGGCAACCGCCTCAGCGGCTCCGGCATTTCTATCGGCATCCAGTCGAAAGGCACCACGGTGATCCATCAGCAAGGTTTGCCGCCGCTGTCCAATCTGGAGCTGTTCCCGCAGGCACCGCTACTGACGTTGGAAACCTACCGGATGATCGGCAAAAACGCCGCCCGCTATGCCAAACGTGAGTCACCGCAACCGGTGCCAACGCTGAACGATCAGATGGCCCGCCCGAAATATCAGGCCAAATCTGCAATCTTGCATATTAAAGAAACCAAATATGTGGTGATCGGCAAGCAGCCTCAGGAACTCCGGGTACAGCTTTAACAAAGGAAAACACAATGAATTCCGAAGCTATTGAATCTATGGTGCGCGATGTCCTGAGCAAGATGAACAGCTTGCAAGGGCAGACTGCAGCAACCCCTACGCCACCAGCAGGCAGCGGCAGCAAAGCCAAAGTGTCCGACTATCCGCTGGCCAACAAACACCCGGAATGGGTGAAAACATCCACCAACAAAACGCTGGACGACCTGACGCTGGCCAACGTGCTTAACGGCAGCGTCACGCCGCAAGACCTGCGTATTACGCCGGAAATTCTGCGTATTCAGGCCGATATCGCTCGTGATGCGGGGCGCGATCGTC
This sequence comes from Serratia sp. L9, assembly GCF_050632285.1. NCBI lineage: Bacteria > Pseudomonadati > Pseudomonadota > Gammaproteobacteria > Enterobacterales > Yersiniaceae > Serratia > Serratia sp. L9. The sequence continues at coordinate 4,482,002 of NZ_CP192591.1, forward strand.
TGGCGATGAACTTTGAGCGGGCCGCAGAGCTCACCGCCGTTCCCGACGACAAGGTGCTGGATATCTACAACGCGCTGCGCCCTTTCCGTTCCAGCCGGGAGGAATTGAATGCCATCGCCGACGATCTGGAGCAAAGCTACCACGCCAGGATCTGCGCAGCATTTATCCGCGAAGCCGCCACGTTGTATGTGCAGCGCAAGAAACTCAAAGGTGACGATTAACTGTTCCTTTCCTCCGGGAGGAGGACGTCGATACGGCATCAACCTGTAGCACAAACCGTTCCCCCTTTCCTTTGGGGGAAGCTGTAGATACACAAGCCGCCCCTCTCTCTTGGCAGAAAGTCAGGGTGAGGGGCTGGGTTACGGTGAGGGATAAGGACATGCGTTACATAGCAGGCGTGGATATCGGTAACTCGTCAACAGAGGTTGCGTTGGCGCGCTGTGAGGCCGGGGGGCAACTGGAGTTTGTCACCAGCACCCTGACTGAAACCACCGGCATCAAAGGCACGCAACGCAATATGTTTGGGATCCGCCAGGCGCTGGATATGCTGGTCGCCAAAGCGGGTATCTCCCTTGCCGATATCAGCCTGATCCGCATCAATGAAGCCACGCCGGTAATCGGTGATGTGGCGATGGAAACCATCACCGAAACCATCATCACCGAATCCACCATGATCGGCCATAACCCGAAAACTCCCGGTGGGTTGGGCCTGGGTGTGGGGATCACCATTGGTATTGCCGAACTGGTCACGCGCGATCCGTCCCAGCCTTACATTCTGGTGGTGCCAAAAACGGTGGACTTTGCCGATGTGGCTTCGGTGGTCAATGCCGTCAACGGTGCCGGTTACCGCATCACCGCCGTGATTATGCAGCGTGATGATGGGGTGCTGGTAAGCAACCGCCTGGCACATCCGCTGCCTATCGTTGATGAAGTGCTGCATATCGATCGTATCCCGATGGGCATGTTGGCTGCGGTAGAGGTCGCCATGCCGGGCAAGGTGATCGAAACCCTGTCCAACCCGTATGGCATCGCCACCGTGTTCTCCCTGAGTGCCGAAGAAACCAAAAACATTGTGCCGGTAGCCCGTGCATTGATCGGTACCCGTTCGGCGGTGGTCGTCAAAACGCCGGAGGGGGATGTTAAAGCGCGTTCCATCCCGGCAGGCCATCTGGAACTGTTCGCCGATGGCCGAACGCTGCGGGTGGATGTCGCTTCGGGCAGCGAAGCCATCATGAACGCGGTAAATACCTGCCGCCGGATGGACAACGTCACCGGCGAAGCGGGCTCCAATATTGGCGGCATGCTGGAGCATGTGCGCCAGACCATGGCAGAACTGACTAACAAGCCCACCAGGGAAATCTTTATTCAGGATCTGTTGGCAGTAGACACCTCGGTGCCGGTCAACGTCACCGGCGGGCTGGCCGGGGAGTTTTCACTGGAGCAGGCGGTCGGCATTGCCTCGATGGTGAAATCCGATCGGCTACAGATGGCACGTATCGCCAGCGAGATTGAACAAACGCTGCATATTGACGTGCAGGTTGGCGGTGCCGAAGCCGAAGCCGCTATTCTGGGCGCCATGACCACACCTGGCACCCGTGCTCCGTTGGCCATTCTCGATCTGGGTGCCGGTTCTACGGATGCCTCCATCATCAATGCCAAAGGGGAGATTATCGCCACCCATCTTGCCGGTGCTGGGGATATGGTGACGATGATTATCGCTTCGGAACTGGGGTTGGAAGATCGCTATCTGGCGGAAGACATCAAGAAGTATCCCCTGGCCAAGGTGGAGAGCCTGTTCCATCTGCGCCATGAGGATGGCAGCGTGCAGTTTTTCCCTCAGCCGTTATCGCCAGAAGTGTTTGCTCGCCTGGTGGTGGTCAAACCGGACAGCCTGGTGCCGCTGCCCGGCGAATTCTCACTGGAAAAAGTGCGCAATATCCGCCGCTCCGCCAAACAGCGGGTGTTTGTGACCAATGCGCTGCGTGCGCTGCGCCAGGTCAGCCCCACCGGCAATATCCGCGACATTCCCTTTGTGGTGCTGGTGGGAGGCTCCTCGCTGGATTTCGAAGTGCCGCAGTTGGTTACCGATGCCCTTGCTCATTACAAGCTGGTCGCCGGGCGCGGCAATATCCGCGCCTGTGAAGGGCCACGTAACGCCGTGGCCACCGGGCTGATCCTCTCCTACCAACGTGAGGTGCAAAGATGATCACCGCTAACGATGCTCCTGCCATTCTGATCAGCGCCGCCGACGGGGCCACCGAGCAAGCTTGGCAGCAGGTGCTGCTCGGTATCGAAGAAGAAGGGATCCCGTGGCACTGGCAGCACGAAGCGAGTGGCGAAATTGTGCAGCGTGCCTGGCAGACCGCCGCCCAGTCTCTGCTGCTGGTCGGGCTGGCCTGTACCGCCAATGAAATGGTCGTGCATTACCGTAATTTGCCTGCGCCTCAGCCGCTGTTTCGGCTGGCCGGGCCACAAGAGGACGAATGCTGGCGGCAACTGGGCAACAACGCCGCTCGGTTGGTAAAAGGGTTGCCCTTTAAATCATCAATATCCCGGCCTGATAGCCGCATGTACCCATAGGAGAGAAACAAATGAATAACGCATTAGGGTTAGTTGAAACCAAGGGTTTGGTCGCGGCCATTGAAGCTGCCGATGCCATGGTGAAATCGGCCAACGTACAGCTGGTCGGTTACGAAAAAATTGGCTCTGGCCTGGTCACCGTAATGGTTCGCGGGGATGTCGGTGCGGTCAAGGCGGCGGTAGATGCAGGTTCAGCGGCGGCCAGCGCTGTAGGTGAAGTGAAGTCTTGCCATGTGATCCCGCGCCCACACAGCGATGTGGAAGCCATTTTGCCGACCTCGGCCTAAAGGTCACAACAGGAGCACAGCGTGAAAACGTCACTGGGATTACTCGAAGTCAGCGGTTTGGCGCTGGCGATTGGAGCGGCAGATGCCATGGCGAAAGCCGCATCCGTGACGCTGGTCGGAATGGAGAAAACCAACGGTTCCGGCTGGATGCTGATCCGCCTTACCGGGGATGTCGCTTCGGTGCAGGCCGCTATTGCGACCGGAGCGGCCTTTGCCGAGCAACGCAACGGCCTGGTTGCCCAGGCGACGCTGGCCCGCCCGGCGGAAGGTTTGATGGCACATTGGCATTCGCCATTGCCCCCGGCTTCACCGCCACAGCCCGCCGTCACCCTGGAAGCGTCGCCGCCCCCCTCACGGCCTCGGAACTGATCCAGACGGAAACGCCGGTATTCACGCTGACGCGGGCAAGCTGCAATCTTTGCCAGGATCCCCACTGCCCGCGCCATAAAGGGGAACCAAGGGAGCGCTGCCTGCACAGCGCCAAAGGAGGTAAAGCCTGATGGAAAAAGCGTTGTTGGAACCCGTTGTCAGCAAGATCCTCGACGAAATGCGCCTTCGTCCGATCCCGCTTGGCGTTTCCAATCGACATCTGCATCTTTCGCAGCAGGATTATCAGCAATTGTTCCCGCAGCAGCCGCTGGTTGAGAAAAAGCGCTGCAGCAACCGGGCCAATATGCCGCCGACCAGACCGTCACGCTGGTCGGGCCGAAAGGCCGTTTGGAGCATGTGCGCATCCTCGGGCCGCTGCGGCGGCGTAGCCAGGTGGAGATTTCCCGTAGCGATGCACGCACGCTGGGCATTGCCGCTCCGCTGCGCATGTCTGGCGAACTGGACGGCACGCCGGGGATCCGCCTGGTGAGCCCATTTGCAGAATTGGCGCTGGCCAGCGGCGTGATTGTTGCCCAGCGCCATATCCATATGTCGCCGCTGGACGCGCTGATTTACCGGGTACGGCACGGTGAGCAAGTCCAGGTCGCCATTCAGGGCGGTGGCCGCAGGCTGGTATTTGACGACGTGGCCATTCGCGTTTCTGCGCAAATGCGCCTGGAGATGCATATCGACACCGACGAGGCCAATGCTGCCGGTGCCGACGATCCCCACGCCTTCGCCACCTTGGTAACCCGCTTATGACTGTGGCGGCAGAGCAGGTCGAACGGCTGGTCAGCCTGGTTATCACCCGGCTGGCAGAGCGTGAGCAACGGGTTTATTCCCTGCGTTTACAGCAGTTGCGCCAAGGCATTGAGCCGGTGGTATTCCTGCGCCACGCCACTTTGCATCTGCAATTACCGGATCTGGGCTTTATGCAACGGCTGGCCGACGGCGATAACAGCGAACCGGCGGTTTGCACGCTCCATCAGGCCTGGTCATGGGGACTGCGGGTGCATATCAGCCTGCATCAGCAATTGCTGGCTGCCTTGCCGCGCCACGGGTTACCGATGCTACCACTGAGCCTCAGCGATCATCTTGGGCACCCAGTCAGATTGAGTGCCAGCAAGCTGTTGAGCTATCGCGATGTCGCCACGCTCGATCCCTGCTGGTTGCTTATTGGCCGCGAAACGCTGATGACGCCGCTGGCACGGGATTGTTTAGCACCACGCCATATTCAACTGTTAAGGCAGGAGTAGATCATGCAGCTAGCCAGAGTAGTAGGTTCCGTGGTGTCAACGCAGAAATCACCGACGCTGATCGGCAGAAAACTGCTGCTGGTGCGGCGCGTTACCGGCGACGGGTCATTGCCCCCAGCCAGCGATAAGCCTGATGAAGTTGCGGTGGACTCCGTCGGTGCCGGTGAGGGTGAGCTGGTGCTGCTTTCTGGCGGCTCCAGTGCCCGGCGGGTGTTTGCCGAACCCAACGACGCCATCGATCTGGCGGTTGTCGCCATCGTCGATAGCGTGAGCATTTATTAGGCGCCTGCGCCCTCCTCTCCCGCAGGGTGAGAGAGCAGTACGGCGCTGCGGTCAGACACACACGTCAATTTGTGGCACGAACAATCCCCTCTCCCTTTGGGAGTGGGTGAGGAAAGAGGCTATTGATGAGCATTTACACCAAAACCGGCGATAAAGGCACCACCGCGCTGTTTACCGGCCAACGGGTGAAAAAGAGCCACCCACGGGTGGAAACCTACGGCACCCTGGATGAGCTGAACGCCGCCCTCAGCCTTTGTGCTCAGGCGGTTCAGAATGATGAGAACCGGCAACTGATCGCAGCGGTGCAGCACCAACTGTTCTATTTCAGCGCCGAACTGGCAAGTGAAGGCGACACCGCGACAGCGAGCGATCGCAAAACCATCACCGCCGATCATATCCATCAGTTGGAACAGGCGGTAGATCGCTGCATGTCAGCCTTACCGCCAGCACAGGGTTTTATCCTGCCGGGGAATAGCGAAGCGGGCAGCCGCCTGCATTTTGCCCGCACGCTGGCCCGCCGGGCAGAACGCCGGTTGATTGAGCTGGCGGAACAGGTGTCGGTTCGCCAGACATTACTGCAATACCTGAACCGGCTTTCGGATTGTCTGTACGCCCTGGCGCGGGATGAAGACCAGCGGCAACGGTTGCAGCAGATCACCCAAACGGTGGCGGCCCGCTACCTGGCTGCCAGCCAGAATCTGGGGGCCCCGTCCCCCCAAACCAACAACGGCGAACTGACATTTGCCGATGTCCACCAGTTATTAAAACTGACGGTCGCCAGCGCCCTGGAACTTAGCGTCCCGGTGGTGATTGCCGTCGCGGATCGCCACGGCAACATGATTATGACCTACCGCATGCCCGACACCCTGCTGGTCAGTAGCGAACTGGCCCCGAAAAAAGCCTGGACGGCTGTGGCAATGAAGAGCGCCACCCACCAGATCAGCGCCGCTATCCAGCCGGGTGGCGATCTTTTCCAGTTAGAAGCCAGCCTGGGCGGCAAGGTCGTCACCTTTGGCGGCGGCTACCCACTGTGGCGTAACGGCCAACTGATTGGCGGGCTGGGGATCAGCGGCGGCAGCGTTGAACAGGATATGCATATCGCACAAGCGGCCATCGTGGCTTTACATTTGAGGAATGAATTATGAACACTACCGACCTTGAGTCTCTCATTCGCACTATCCTCACCGAGAAATTGACCTCTGAAACTGCGCCAGCCCCGCGTGCCGTTGCCATTTTCGACCGCGTTGATGAAGCGGTCAATGCCGCATACCAGGCATTTGTGCGTTTCCAGCAGAGCCCATTAAAAACCCGCAGCGCCATGATCAGCGCCCTGCGCGAACAGCTGAAACCTCTCCTTCCGGCACTGGCCGAACGCGGAGCCAGCGAAACCGGCATGGGTAACAGCACCGATAAGCTGCTGAAAAACCAGGCCGCCCTGGAAAACACCCCAGGCGTTGAAGATCTGACCACCACCGCCATCACCGGTGACGGCGGCATGGTGCTGTTTGAGTATTCCCCCTTTGGCGTGATTGGGGCCGTCGCCCCCAGCACCAACCCGACCGAAACCATCATCAATAACAGCATCAGCATGTTGGCTGCGGGCAATGCGGTTTATTTCAGCCCGCATCCAGGTGCTAAAAGCGTGTCGTTGGATTTAATTGCGCTGGTTGAAGAAATTATTTTCAACAGCTGTGGCATCCGTAACCTGGTGGTAACGGTAAAAGAGCCCAGTTTTGCCGCCACCCAGGAGATGATGGCACACCCCAAAATCGCCCTGCTGGCGATCACCGGTGGCCCTGGCATCGTGAACATGGGGATGAAAAGCGGCAAGAAAGTGATTGGCGCAGGCGCAGGTAATCCACCTTGTCTGGTGGATGAAACCGCCGAGCTGGTGAAAGCCGCGCAGGATATCGTGAGCGGGGCCTCTTTCGACTACAACCTGCCCTGCATCGCCGAAAAAGCGCTGATCGTGGTGGCCAGCGTCGCCGACCGTCTGTTGCAACAGATGCAGGCCTTTGACGCACTGCTGATCGCCCAGCCTCAGGACGTGGAGCGGCTGCGCCAGGTTTGCCTGGCAGATGGCCATGCCAATAAAGATCTGGTGGGCAAAAGCCCGGCGCAATTGCTGGCCGCCGCCGGATTACCCTGCCCGGCCAAGCCGCCGCGCCTGCTTCTGGTGGAAGTGGCCGGGGACGATCCGCTGGTCACCATCGAACAGTTGATGCCGTTATTACCGGTAGTGCGCGTGCCCGATTTTGAAGCGGGTCTGAAATTGGCATTGCAGGTAGAAGACGGCCTGCACCACACCGCGATCATGCATTCGCAGAATGTTTCCCGGCTCAATCTGGCCGCCCAGCGGCTGCAAACCTCGATTTTTGTCAAAAACGGCCCTTCTTATGCCGGGATAGGCGTCGGCGGTGAAGGCTTTACCACCTTTACCATCGCCACCCCAACCGGCGAGGGCACCACCTCTGCCCGCACCTTCGCCCGCCAGCGGCGCTGCGTATTGACCAACGCGTTTTCCATTCGCTGAGCGAGAACCTATGAAAACCTTTTCCGTACCGACGCGTGTTTATAGCGGTGATGACAGCCTCAAGGTGTTGGGGCGTTTTCGCCAGCGTAAAATCTGGATCATCTGTGACGGTTTTCTCGCCACCTCGCCGCTGCTTGAGCGGCTGAAACAGGCCTTACCGGCAGACAACCCGCTCAGCCTGTTCAGCGATATCACGCCCGATCCCACCATCGCCACCGTGGTCAAGGGCATTGAGCAGATGCAGGCCCTGCGCCCCGACGTGGTGATCGGTTTCGGCGGCGGTTCCGCGCTGGATGCGGCCAAGGCCATCGTCTGGTTCAGCCGCCAGCAGGGCATTGATATCGAAACCTGTATCGCCATCCCCACCACCAGCGGCACCGGCTCGGAAGTCACCAGCGCCTTTGTGATTAGCGATCCCAGCAAAGGCATCAAATACCCGCTGTTCAGCGATGAAATTTACCCGGATATCGCTATCCTCGATCCCACCCTGGTCGCCACCGTTCCCCCGGCGATCACCGCCAACACCGGGATGGACGTACTGACCCACGCCCTGGAAGCCTATGTGTCCCCCCGCGCCAGCGACTTTACCGACGCGTTGGCCGAAAAGGCGGCACAACTGGTGTTTCGCCACTTGCCCACCGCCTGCCGCCAGGGTGATTGCCTGATCACCCGGGGCAAAATGCACAACGCCTCTACGCTGGCGGGCATCGCCTTCAGCCAGGCCGGGTTGGGGATCAACCACGCTATCGCCCACCAACTGGGTGGGCAGTTCCATATCGCCCACGGCTTGGCAAATGCGCTGCTGCTGGTGCCGGTGATCCAGTACAACGCCGCAGACAACCGCGCGCGCAAACGCTATGCAAGACTCGCGCAGGTGTGCGGTATCAGCCCGGCTCAATGTGACGAACGCCAGGCGGTTAACCAACTGATCCAACGTATTGAACAGTTGAAAAACCAGTGTGGCCTGCCGCGCTATCTGCGCGATCTCAAGGTCGGTGCCAACCAGTTGGAGGCCAGCATCCCGGCCATGATTGTCGCCGCCCAGGCCGATGCCACGCTGAAAACCACGCCGCGAGCCGCGACCGCCGCTGATATTCGCGAAATTATTGAGGCGCTGCTATGAATTCCGCCCAGCTTAACACCCCGTGCGACGCCGAAACCATCCGCCAGCGGGTTCACGCTGCCGGCGTGGTCGGCGCTGGGGGAGCCGGTTTCCCCACCGCCGTCAAATTGCAGGCACAGGCAGAGATCTTTTTGATTAACGCCGCCGAATGCGAGCCGATGTTAAAGGTGGATCAACAGTTGATCCCGCAGCAGGCGGCTCGTCTGGTGCGGGGTCTGCAATATGCCATGACCGCGACGGGTGCCAGGCAAGGCATTATCGCGTTGAAAGCCAAATACGCGGCAGCAATAGAGGCGTTAGAGCCGCTGCTGCCCCCTCTATCCGCCTGCATATCCTGCCAGACGTTTACCCTGCCGGTGACGAAGTGATCACCATCTGGCTGGCAACCGGCCGCCGGGTGCCTCCGGCAGCGCTCCCTGTCAGTATTGGCGTGGTGGTGAACAACGTGCAGACGGTGCTGAATATTGCCCGCGCCGTGGAACAGCAGTGGCCGGTAACCCGCCGCACCCTGACGGTGAACGGTGCCGTCGCCCGGCCCATAACGCTGACGGTGCCGCTGGGCGTCAGTTTTCGCGAGGTGCTGGAGCTGGCCGGTGGCGCCACCGTTGATCAACCGGGTTTTATCAACGGTGGCCCGATGATGGGCCGCCTGCTGGAAAACCTCGATCAGCCTGTCACCAAAACCAGCGGTGGCCTGCTGGTGTTGCCCGCCGATCACCCGCTGATCGTGCGGCGTACCCGTAGCGATAAAACCATCATGGCCACGGCGCTGACCGTTTGCGAACAGTGCCGTCAGTGTACGGAGCTGTGCCCCCGCCATCTGATTGGTCATGAGCTTTCCCCCATCTGCTGATCAGAGCGGTGAATTACCAGCAGGTGGCGACCCCCGAGATCTTGCTGAGCGCCCTTACCTGCTCGGAATGCAGCCTGTGCGAAAGCTACTCTTGCCCGGTCGACATTTCGCCAATGCGCGTCAACCAACTGTTGAAAGCGCAATTAAGGCAGCAAGGGGCGCGTTACAACGGGGAACTGCGTGAGGCAGACCCGATGGCGCAATACCGCATGGTGCCCACTTCACGCCTGGTTACCAGGCTGGCCTTAACCCCGTGGTATCACTCCGCCCCACTCAGTGCCGCGCAATATCAGCCTGAACGGGTCGTTCTGCCGTTACGTCAACATATCGGGGCCGCCGCGCAGCCAAACGTGGTGGCCGGAGAAAACGTGGTACACGGCCAGTGCATTGCGCAGGTCGCCGAGGGGGCACTTGGCGCCCCGATCCACGCCAGCATCAGCGGTCTGGTGGCCGAAGTCAGTGCCACCACCATCACCTTAGTCAAAGGATAAGCTATGTCACAAGCCATTGGAATTGTTGAACTAAGCAGTATCGCCAAGGGCATGGAGGTCTGTGACCTGATGCTGAAAAGTGCCAACGTGGAACTGCTGGTTTGCAAGACCCTCTGCCCGGGTAAATTTTTATTGATGGTCGGTGGCGATGTCGGCGCCGTGACGCAATCGGTGCAAAACGCCACCCAGTACAGCGGCCATCTGCTGGTCGACAGCATCGTGCTGCCCAACATCCACCCTTCGGTGCTGCCAGCCCTGAGCGGGCTCAATTCGGTAGAACAGCGGCAGGCGATTGGCGTGGTGGAAACCTGGAGCGCCGTGGCCTGCATTACCGCCGCCGATCGGGCAGTGAAAGCCGCGCATATCACATTGGTGCGAATTCATATGGCGTTTGGCATCGGTGGCAAGTGCTATCAGGTGATGAGCGGGGATATTGCCGATGTGCAAAATGCGCTAGAGGTTGCCAACCAAAGCGCTGGCGAAAATGGCCTGCTGATTTACAGCACCCTGATCCCGCGCCCGCATCAAGCCTTGTGGCAACAACTGGTTCAGGGGGCATGATGGAAAAGCCAACCGCTACGGAACGCGTTATTCAGGAATATGTGCCGGGTAAACAGATCACCCTGGCGCACCTGATCGCCAACCCCAACAAAGCGCTCTACAAGAAGCTCGGCCTGAGCGAGGCCTGCAATGCCATCGGTATTCTGACCATCACCCCCAGCGAAGCGTCAATCATCGCCAGCGATATCGCCACCAAGTCCGGGGCGGTAGAGATTGGCTTTATCGATCGCTTTACCGGAGCCGTGGTCTTCACCGGCGATGTCTCGGCGGTGGAGTATGCCCTCAAGCAGGTGGTCTACACCCTCGGGGACATGATGAAGTTCACCGCCTGCCCCCTGACACGGACCTGAGGCCATGAAACGCATCATGCTGATCGGGCCGAGCCAGTGCGGCAAAACCTCATTGATCCAACGCCTGCAGGGTGAAGAGCTGAATTACCGCAAAACCCAGGCTATCGACTGGCAGGATTGCGCAATCGACACCCCCGGCGAGTATCTGGAAAACCGTTGTTTGTACAGCGCCCTGCTCGCCAGCGCCTGCGAGGCGGACGTGGTCGGCCTGGTGCAGAATCTGGATGCCGAGCAGAGCTGGTTTGCCCCGGCATTCGCCCAGGTTTTCACCCAGCCGGTCATTGGCATTATCAGCAAGGCCGACACCCTGACACATTCAAATCAGTTGGCCTGGGCGACAGAGCGCCTGCAGCAGGCTGGCGTGCAGCAAATCTTTATTACCTCGGCAAAATCAGGCGCCGGAATGGAAGACCTGATCTGTTTTTTAACCCCTCATGGAGAGTCGTATGTCCGGTAAGATTATGGCGATAAACGCCGGCAGTTCTTCGCTGAAGTTTCAGTTGTTCACCCAACCCGATGAGCAGGTGATCTGCCAGGGTTTGATCGAACGCATTGGCCTGCAGGACGCGGTGTTTACCCTACGCGCCGGGGAGCAGCAATGGCGTGAAACCCTGCCGATCAAGGATTGCCGCGAAGCTGCCCTGCATCTGCTGAATGCACTGCTCGAGCAGGGTATTGTGACTTCGCTGGATGAAATCTGCGGGGTAGGCCACCGCGTTGCCCACGGCGGTGAAGCCTTCTGCGATTCGGTAACGATCACCCAGGAAGTATTGGAAAAAATCGAACAGCTTGGCGCCCTGGCACCGCTGCACAATCCGGTCAATGCCCTGGCGATCCGCGTCTTCCAACAGGCGCTGCCCAAGGCCCGTGCCGTTGCGGTGTTTGATACCGCCTTCCACCAGACGCTGAGCGATATTCACTATCTCTACCCGCTGCCGTGGCGCTATTACGCCGAGCTTGGCATTCGCCGTTACGGTTTCCACGGCACCAGCCATAAATATGTCAGCGCCCTGTGTGCACAGCGACTCGGCCAGCCGCTGGAAACGCTGCGCATCATCTCTTGCCATCTGGGCAACGGTTCCAGCATTTGCGCCATTCATCATGGCCGCTCGGTTAACACCTCCATGGGCTTCACGCCGCAGGCCGGTGTGATGATGGGCACCCGCAGCGGTGACATCGATCCTTCCATCCTGCCCTATATTCAGCAAACTGAAGGCCAGAGTGCGCAGGATATCAACCGCTTGATCAACAACCAGTCCGGATTGCTGGGGGTATCTGGTGTCTCGCACGATTATCGCGATGTTGAACAGGCCGCCGCAGCGGGCAACCCGCAGGCACAGTTGGCGCTCAAACTGTTTGCCGAACGTATCCGCGCGGTGATTGGCAGCTATATCGTGCAACTAGGCGGCCTTGATGTGCTGATTTTCACCGGCGGGATTGGGGAAAACGCCCGCAATGCGCGCCAGCAGATCTGCCATCAGTTGGGCTTCCTGGGGATTGAGCTGGACGAGGAAAAGAATAATGCCAATCAGCCCTTTATCCAGAGCCCAGGAGCAAAGGTGCAGATTGCGATTGTGAATACCAACGAAGAGTTGATGATTGCCCGCGATGTGGTGCGGGTAGCGCTCAACGATCCTCAGCCAGCCTGATAACGGTATGACGATGATGAAAAGTGGAAAAGTTTGGTTGGTCGGTGCCGGGCCAGGGGATGCGTCGCTGATCACCGTCAAGGGGCTGGACTGTATCCGGCAGGCGCAGGCGCTGGTTTACGATCGTTTGGTCAGTGCCGAACTCGTGCAACAGGCCCCCGGCGATTGCGAGATGTACAACGTGGGTAAAAACCCCGATCGCCACCCGGTGCCACAGCCCCAGATTAATCAGTTGTTGGTTGATTGCGCCCGGCGCGGCCTGAACGTGGTGCGGCTGAAAGGTGGCGATCCTTACGTATTTGGCCGGGGTGCCGAAGAAGCCGAAGCCTTGGCGCAGGCACAAATCCCGTTTGAAGTGGTGCCCGGCATCAGCTCCGCCATCGGTGGTCTGGCCTACGCTGGCATCCCGGTTACCCACCGTGATTATGCTTCAGGTTTTCATGTGATAACCGGCCATTTGCGCCAGGGAAACGAGCCTCAGGATTGGGGGCAGTTAGCCAAACTGGAGGGGACGTTGGTGATCCTGATGGGCATGACGCAGTTGGCCAGCATTTGCCAGCAGTTGATCGCCGGGGGAAAACCCGCCTCTACGCCTGCGGCGGTAGTGATGCATGCCAGCCAGCAGCGGCAGAAGATTGCCGCCGGTAGGTTGGACACGCTGGTCGAGCAGGTAGCCGCTGCGGGTTTGACCGCCCCGGCACTGATCGTGGTGGGTAACGTGGTCAATCTGCGAGAGTGTCTGGCCTTTGTGCCAGAGCAACTGCCGTTAGCCGTCATTCCTCCCCGGATGTTATCCTGAACGCCGAATGGGATAAGGGGAACGAAAAAGCGTGAGTGAACATGGTGGTAACGTCTTGGAGATGGCGCTGAAATCCGGCCTTGATCCCGCAGAAATTATTGATTTCAGCGCCAATATCAATCCGCTCGGCATGCCCGCCAGCCTCAAGGCGGCGATTATTGAGCATCTGGCCTGCGCCGAATATTATCCCGATGTGGAATATCGGCAACTGCATGCGGCATTGGCTCTGGCGCACCAATGCCAGCCTGAAAATATCATGGCGGGCAACGGAGCAACCGAGCTGATTTACAGCATCGTCAACCAGCTACGCCCGCGCACCGCCCTGCTGCTCACGCCGGGTTTTGCCGAATACCGCCGGGCATTGCAGCGGGCTGGCTGCCAAATAGAAAATTATCCCCTGGATGAAGCCAGCAGTTTTCAACCCGATGAACGGCTGTTGCAGACCCTGGCTGAGCGCCGCCCAGATTGCCTGTTCCTCGCCACCCCCAATAACCCCACCGGGCTGATGCCAGACCCAGCCTTGCTGCAAGCCATTGTCAACTGTTGCCGCCGCTATGATATTGCGCTGATCGTTGACGAAGCCTTTATCGATTTTCTGCCGGAGGTGCCGGGGCTGATCCCGCAGATAGGCGATTATTCCCGCCTCTACATATTGCGTTCACTGACTAAATTCTTCGCCATTCCGGGGCTGCGTCTCGGCTATCTGGTGAGCAGCGATCGGCCTGGTTTGCAGCAGATGAAACAGTTGCGCGAGCCCTGGACGATCAATGCCTATGCGGCATTGGCGGGTGAAGTGATCCTCAACGATGGCGCCTATATTCATCAGACTCACCAATGGCTGGCCCAACAGCGGGCGTGGCTGTTTGACGCCCTGGCCACCCTGCCGCAGTTACGCATCTGGCCAGGGGCAGCAAACTATATTTTCTTACGCTGCCTGCGCCCCGGATTTGATTTGCAGCAGGCATTGTTGCAACACCGTATCCTGATCCGCCACTGCGCCAACTACCCTGGCCTCTCGGCTGACTATTATCGTGTGGCGATAAAAAGCGAAGCGGCCAACCGCACGCTGATCGCCGCTTTGCAGCAGGTATTTGCCGATGGCTGAAGCCAGTTGCCCGGCCTCATGCGGCGAACTGTTGCAGGGTTGGATCCTCGGCGGGGAAAAGCTGGTTTCCTGCCCGATAAACTGGTTCAGCCATGTCTCGGTAACCGCTGGCCAGCCGGGGAAAAATGAGCGCCCCTTAATGCGCCAGATGCTGTTAAGCGTGCTGGAACACCTTGGGGTGCCCGCCGAGGCCGCAGGCGGTTTACGCATTGAATTCGACTCGTCTATTCCGCTGGCCAAAGGGATGGCGAGCAGCACCGCCGATATTGCTGCCACTGCGCAGGCCACGGCTCGCCATTTTGGCACCCATCTGGGCGAAGCCATGCTAGCCAGTTTGTGTGTACAACTGGAACCCACCGACAGCACGCTGTTTCGCCAACTGACGCTGTTCGATCACCAGACGGCCACAACCCAGATCGCCGGTGACTGGCTGCCCCCACTCGATATCCTGCTGCTGGAAAGCCCTCAAACCCTGAACACCGCCGACTATCACCGGCGCGATCGCCGTCAGGCTCTGTGGGACAATGCCGCAACCCTGGCACAGGCCTGGGCGCTGTTTTCGCAGGCAATGCAAAACCAGGATTGCCATCAATTAGGCGAAGCCACCACGCTGAGCGCACGCGCCAGCCAAACGCTGTTACCTAAACCCCGGTTTGATAAGTTGCAGGGTATCGTTGAGCAGAGTGGTATTTACGGCCTTAACGTGGCGCACAGCGGCAGCGTGGTCGGCTTGCTGTTTGACGCCGACAGGCACGATAGCGAAAGGCTGCTCTGGCTGCTGCAACAGCAAGGTATCTGCGAGAGCTACCCACGGCAACATCGCTTACGGCTTATTGCAGGCGGTGTTCGCTAGGTGGAGCCGGGTGTAAACCACCGTAATAGATTTTCCGGCTTGCTCCACGCTCACCGTTTCGTGTCGTTCCCCCCGCTGTTGGCAGTTAACGGCTCGCCCAGAAAACCTGTTCTATGTGGCTACAACGTGCCAACTTAACGTTCTCTCAAGCCCTCCGTCGTATACTGTTTTAAAGGACTCAGGAAATAATCAATAACCCTGCGTTTACCGGTTTTAATTTCCGCACTTACGCTCATCCCTGAGGTCAAATGGATCTTGGTGCCATCGATAATAATATAGGTCTTGGCTAAACGAATTCTGGCGGGGAAGATTAATCCTTTCTTTTCATCCTGGATGGCATCATGGGAAATATTTTCGACGATGCCTTTAATATGCCCATATCGGGTATAAGGGAAGGATTCTATTTTCACCACGGCTTCCTGACCAACCTTAATGAATCCTATATCCCTATTTTCAACCATCGCTTCCACCTCAACGACATCGTCATCGGGGACAATAGCTAATAACGGCTGCGCTTCGGTCACAATCCCTCTAATCGTGTGAACGGCAAGTTGCTGCACCATGCCACTGACAGGAGCTTTCAGGCTTAAGATATCCTGCCGCTGTTTGTTTTTACGTGTTTCATGTTCATACTGGATGGTATTATCTTGAGCCTGTTTCTGTTTTTCTAATGCCTCCATGCGAAAGTTTACAGTAATCCCCTTCAATTCCTGTTGCAGTGCCTTCAGGGCGGCCTGATACTCGGCCAGCCGACCACGCTGAATAACCAGATTGCTTTTATGCTCGATATATTCCTGCTCTTTTTGCAGCCATTCATGCTTAGACATAAAACTCGCATTATAAAGCCGTTTATAATCAACAGCTTTAGAGGCTATAATTTCCGAGATATTCACCAGTTTATTAATTTCCTGCTGCATGGTATTTATTTCGGCCTCTTTCTGGCCAATTAACATCTCCTGAGTACTTACCTGGGCGATATAAGCTGTATATTGCCCCAACAGAATGGTTTTCTCCGCATCGTGTTTCTCTTCTGTCTCGCCTTCGAACATCACCAATTCCGGGACCTTGCCGGTATCAATTGCGGCCAATAGCCCGGTATAGCGGGCGTACATCTGCCGTGAGGCCAGCAAAGACTCTCTGGCTTGTTGATATTCCGCCTTGGCCGTAGTCGTGTCCAATTCAATCAGTAATTGCCCAACCTCAACATGTTGCCCATCTTTCACATGAATCGACTCAATCACCGCAGGCTCCAGCGCTTGAATGATTTTGGTCCGTCCCCCCGTGATGGTTTTACCACCAGACACGGCCACGATATCCATATGGCCCAAAATGGCCCACAGCAGGGTTAAAGTACAAAAGAGAATAATGGCTCTGGCCCACCACTGGGGAAGGGGTGATAGAGGCGTATCAACCAGTTCTAAATGTGCAGGTAAAAATGCTAACTCATCTGCCGTCCGTGTTGGAGGATCAAGCCGATCGCGAACCTGCCAGACTTTTTTAAAAGCATCGCGATAACGCTGATAGAAAATTTTTAACGCACTAAATTTATGTCTCATTGGCATTATCCCTGCTGCAAACTGTGTAGATGGGCATAATAGCCACCGGGTTTAGCTAATAATTCATCATGACGACCGGCTTCTACAATTTGCCCTTTATCCATAGCAATAATACGATTAGCACCACGCACCGTAGATAAGCGGTGAGCAATAATCAATACCGTCCTCCCATGACAAATGGCACGCATGTTTTTCATGATTGCCCGCTCTGACTCATAATCCAGGGCGCTGGTTGCTTCATCAAAAATTAAAATTCGCGGTTCAGTGACCAAAGCTCTGGCAATAGCGATACGTTGTCGCTGACCTCCCGATAGATTTGAACCCTGCTCCCCTACAATATTGTCATACCCCTCCGCCAACTCCATGATGAATTCATGGGCGCCTGCCAATTTCGCTGCCTGAATAACTTTATCCAGGCTCATTCCAGGATCGGTTAATGCAATATTATCTCTGATCGAGGCGTTAAATAATAAATTCTCCTGCAAAACCACGCCAATCTGGCGGCGTAGCCAGGCAGGGTCGACCAGCGACAAATCATTGCCATCAACTAAAACACGCCCACTTTCTGGGACATAAAGACGTTGTAGCAGTTTGGTCAAGGTACTTTTACCCGAACCAGAACGGCCGACGATACCAATAACTTCTCCGGCCCTGATTTCTAATTTCAGATGCTTCAATATTTCAGGGCCATCTGGCCGGTAACGGAACACGATATCATCAAATGCGATATTACCCTGAATAGGCGGTAATGCTGCACGGCTGGCGGGGTTTTCCGTCTTGCTGTTAAGGACATCACCCAGCCGTTCGACGGAGATACCCACCTGCTGAAAATCTTGCCAAAGCTGGGCCAAACGAATGACCGGCGCGGCCACCTGCCCGGCCAACATATTAAACGCTATCAACTGCCCCACGGACAGTTCACCACCGATAACCAGATGGGCTCCAAGCCACAGGGTTGAAACCGTTACCAATTTCTGAATAAGCTGCACGCCGTGCTGGCCAATATTGGCCAAGCGGGTCACTTTAAAGCCCGCGTGGACATAAGCCGATAACTGATTATCCCACTTGCGCGTCATATGGGGTTCAACGGCCATCGCTTTAATGGTTCCCATGCCCCCAACCGACTCAACCAAAAAAGATTGGTTATCCGCACCCCTGGCAAATTTTTCGTTCAGCCGCCGACGAAGAACCGGAGTAATACTGGCAGACCAAATGGCATAACAAGGCAGGGAAACCACCACGATCAAGGTGAGCCAGCCACTGTAAAACAGCATGACAACGATAAAAACAAAAGAGAACAACAGATCTAAAATGGAGGTTAATGCCTGCCCCGTCAGAAAGTTACGGATATTTTCTAACTCACGGACTCGGGCCACGGTATCGCCAACTCTTCTTGCCTCAAAATAGGCTATCGGTAACCGGAGCAAATGGCGAAACAGTTTGGCCCCCAGTTCCACATCAATACGGCTGGTGGTATGTGAGAATATATAATTCCTCAACAAAGACAGCCCGACATCAAATATCGACACAATCAATAAACCCACTGCGATCACATCCAGGGTAGTAAAACTCCGGTGCACTAACACCTTGTCCATGACCACCTGGAAAAACAGCGGGGTGATTAACGCAAGAATTTGTAGTACAAACGAGATAGCTAAAACCTCAAGCAATATTTTACGGTACTTGATAACCGCTGGAATAAACCAGGTAAAATCAAATCTGGTTAATGCCTGGGCCACAGAATCCCGTGAAGAGACAACCAGCAAACGCCCCTGATAACGTTGACCGAATTCCTGCAGACTTAAGGCGACCGGGCGACCCTGCTCAAGGTCGTGAATTAATACCTTATCAGCTTCAACCTTCGCTAATATAAAATGAATCCCGCTATCAGACAGAACCAAGGCAGGCAAAGTGACCATATCAATACGCTCGATCGGCTGCTTGATCACTTTAGCTTTTAAATCCAATGCCTTGGCTGAGAGTAGTAATGTTGTTTCATCAAAAGCTTCGGAGCCTTTTCCAAACTGATGCCTTAACTGAACAACATCAGCAGGAATACCATGGAACGCAGAGAGTAAAGCCAAGCCTAATAAACCAGTATCAGTTACAGCAGACGTCGATGATAAAATGGGTTTTTCAAGCGTATCAGCGGTGCTATCCATAAAATGTAGAGCCATCCCTAATAAAAAATGTAACATCCACAGCCATTAATAAAGCAGCGTAGAGAAAACTCTCCACGCTGCTGTAGGCTATTTAAACTTAGGCTGCGCTAGCAGCGTAAATAAGATTGTTTTGGATTTGAGTATTGTCTGGTAATACCGAAGAGCTCGCCCCCTGCGGAGCAAACGTCGCCATCGCAGAAATCAAACTATTCGCCTGCCCCATTATGGCTGTCGGCTCAGAGACAGTCATGGCATTGGCAGGCGTAACTGCCCAAGCCCTTGGTTTTCCGGTGGTGTCAGCGGTGAATTCATCCGTTTTACGTATATCTTCCCACACCGTGCCGTCGGCAAACTCAAAACGGTTCACCGTCTGGTAGGCGCTGTTGCTGAAGTAGTTGACCAGGGTCATCTGATCCCCCTTGTCTCCCACCACGACCACCAAGTTGTTGCTTTCACGCCGGTAGCCGATCATCTCGGCTTTCACGTCCTCACCAAAAACGATCTTGTCGGTGCCGCCGTAGTTGTTGATCACATCCTGGCCGTCACCCAGGTTGAACAGGAAGGTGTCGTTGCTGTCCCACACTGTGGCATTCAGGGTGTCGTTGCCGGTACCGCCGTTAAAGGTGCCGCGGCCGGTAATGGTGTCGTTGCCCGCCCCGCCGTCCAGGTAGTTGATGCCGCTGTTATCGGTGATGATGTCATTCCCGTCACCGGCGTAGATCGCATCGTCCCAGCCGGTGCCGACAATGGTGTCGTCGCCAGCCGTATAATGCTGGGTAAACACCTGCTTGCGGATATCGGCCCACACCGTGCCGTCGGCAAACTCAAAACGGTTCACCGTCTGGTAGGCGCTGTTGCTGAAGTAGTTGACCAGGGTCATCTGATCCCCCTTGTCTCCCACCACCACTACCAGGTTGTTGCTTGCGCGCCGGTAACTGATCATCTCGGCTTTCACGTCCTCACCAAAAACGATCTTGTCGGTGCCGCCGTAGTTGTTGATCACATCCTGGCCGTCACCCAGGTTGAACAGGAAGGTGTCGTTGCTGTCCCACACCGTGGCATTCAGAATATCGTTGCCGGTACCGCCGTTAAAGGTGCCGCGGCCGGTAATGGTGTCATTGCCCGCCCCGCCGTCCAGGTAGTTGATGCCGCTGTTATCGGTGATGATGTCATTCCCGTCACCGGCGTAGATCGCATCGTCCCAGCCGGTACCGACAATGGTGTCGTCGCCAGCCGTATAATGCTGGGTAAACACCTGCTTGCGGATATCGGCCCACACCGTGCCGTCGGCAAACTCAAAACGGTTCACCGTCTGGTAGGCGCTGTTGCTGAAGTAGTTGACCAGGGTCATCTGATCCCCCTTGTCCCCCACCACCACGACCAGATGCGCCCCCTCACGCCGGTAACTGATCATCCCGGCTTTCACGTCCTCACCAAAAACGATCTTGTCGGTGCCGCCGTAGTTGCTGATCACATCCTGGCCGTCACCCAGGTTGAACAGGAAGGTGTCGTTGCTGTCCCACACCGTGGCATTCAGAATATCGTTGCCGGTACCGCCGTTAAAGGTGCCGCGGCCGGTAATGGTGTCGTTGCCCGCCCCGCCGTCCAGGTAGTTGATGCCGCTGTTATCGGTGATGATGTCATTCCCGTCACCGGCGTAGATCGCATCGTCCCAGCCGGTGCCGACAATGGTGTCGTCGCCAGCCGTATAATGCTGGGTAAACACCTGCTTGCGGATATCTTCCCACACCGTGCCATCGGCAAACTCAAAGCGGTTCACCGTCTGGTAGGCGCTGTTGCTGAAGTAGTTGACCAGGGTCATCTGATCCCCCTTGTCCCCCACCACGACCACCAGGTTATTGCTTTCACGCCGGTAACTGATCATCCCGGCTTTCACATCCTCACCAAAAACGATCTTGTCGGTGCCGCCGTAGTTGCTGATCACATCCTGGCCGTCACCCAGGTTGAACAGGAAGGTGTCGTTGCTGTCCCACACCGTGGCATTCAGAATATCGTTGCCGGTACCGCCGTTAAAGGTGCCGCGGCCGGTAATGGTGTCGTTGCCCGCCCCGCCGTCCAGGTAGTTGATGCCGCTGTTATCGGTAATGATGTCATTCCCGTCACCGGCGTAGATCGCGTCGTCCCAGCCGGTGCCGACAATGGTGTCGTCGCCAGCCGTATAATACTGGGTAAACACCTGCTTGCGGATATCGGCCCACACCGTGCCATCGGCAAATTCAAAACGGTTCACCGTCTGGTAGGCGCTGTTGCTGAAGTAGTTGACCAGGGTCATCTGATCCCCCTTGTCCCCCACCACCACGACCAGATGCGCCCCTTCACGCCGGTAACTGATCATCCCGGCCTGCACGTCCTCACCAAAAACGATCTTGTCGGTGCCACCGTAGTTGCTGATCACATCCTGGCCGTCACCCAGGTTGAACAGGAAGGTGTCGTTGCTGTCCCACACCGTGGCATTCAGAATATCGTTGCCGGTACCGCCGTTAAAGGTGCCGCGGCCGGTAATGGTGTCGTTGCCCGCCCCGCCGTCCAGGTAGTTGATGCCGCTGTTATCGGTAATGATGTCATTCCCGTCACCGGCGTAGATCGCATCGTCCCAGCCAGTGCCGACAATGGTGTCGTCGCCAGCCGTATAATGCTGGGTAAACACCTGCTTGCGGATATCTTCCCACACCGTGCCATCGGCAAACTCAAAGCGGTTCACCGTCTGGTAGGCGCTGTTGCTGAAGTAGTTGACCAGGGTCATTTGGTCGCCCTTGTCCCCCACCACCACGACCAGATGCGCCCCTTCACGCCGGTAACTGATCATCCCGGCCTGCACGTCCTCACCAAAAACGATCTTGTCGGTGCCGCCGTAGTTGCTGATCACATCCTGGCCGTCACCCAGATTGAACAGGAAGGTGTCGTTGCTGTCCCACACCGTGGCATTCAGGGTGTCATTGCCGGTACCGCCGTTAAAGGTGCCGCGGCCAGTAATAGTGTCATTAGTATTACTGCCTAAATAGACAGTATCGCCATTATTAGTGGTTAAAATAATCAAACTGCCATTCTGTTCGATATTTTTAATAAACTCATTACCCGACATTTGGTTAATGGTTTCCATTATCTGGCCAAACATAGAATCAAGCTTGCCACCGGCCAGCGCCAACTCCGCCATTTTATGTTGATCAGCACCGTATATGCTGCTGAAAGCCTGGAAAGTTTTCAGGAAATCAACAGAATTGACATCATATTCCTTTTTGAAAAGTGCAATAAGAGGTTCCGTATCCAGCCTATAGGCTTGATATTGCGAGTCCCAAACATAGCTCACCGCACTGTTTATCTTCGGAATAGTTACTAACTGTACAAATACATAGTCATAGATAGATTGAAATGATTGTTTTAAAAGCTGAATTGCATTGCCGCTAGGGTTTTTACTGCCACCTTGAGTAAACTCACGCCCCATAAATGATTCTAATGAGTATAGCGCCCTGGCATCTATTCCAGCGCCCCGTGAATTTTCCGCATATTTATCTGCCCCCGCCCATAAAAAAATAAACTCATTAATATCCTGGGTCAAATCGCCAGAGGAAACCGCATCCTTTGATTTAGCCAGAATATTTTCCAAGGCACTTTTAAGCTGACCTGATTTATCAAGCATTATTGCTGCCTGAAGGTCGTGGACGTTACCAAAACCCAGCAGGTTGGGCAGCTTTTTTGTTGCCTCGTCGATCTCAATCTGCACGTTACTCACGCTATCTGACAGATGCACGTCGAACCAGACGTCATGTATATCAGCCGTTGTGCCGTCAGTCTTGGTAAATGAACCTTGTTGCCTATGCGCATTGCCATTGCTATCGACCAGATTACTATTGATATAACCGGTATTGATGCTGGCAACGCCAGCCTCATTTAACGTCAGTAACTCACCCTCATCAGCGATACCATCACTGTTTTTATCAACCCAAACACGCAGTTGGTGATAAATTTCATCATTTTCATCAATAACGCCATCGTTATTAGTATCAAATTCTTTTAGCGCTTCAAACCCATTCACCGCACGCTGCCCATTACTGAGCAGCGTGCGGTTACCAAAAAGTTCACCGCCATTATTAATCGCAGAGTCACTATTGCGGTCAAAAACCAGGATCCCATCGCCACTGCCGACCCACGCCGTTTTGGCAGCAAACCCATTGCCATCATGGTCAAAATAGACGCCATCGGTGAGACTGGTGGTGGTGATGCCATTGCCATCCAAGTCGAGTATTAGGGGATCGACACGAACGTCCTGGCCTTGATCAAACCCCTCTTCGGCTGCTTCACGAGCATCATCCCTGCTGCCACTCGGAGCATATATCCCTCCACCTGGCGGGCCAAAATACTCAAGATATTGATTATCCTTCACTCTCTGGATTTCTTGTTTACAGCCAAAAAAGTCGTGATAGCTGTGAGAGTGGCCACAGTCAGCAAAGAATTCGTGATAAGTATGGGTATGGCCATCATCAGCAAAAAATTCATGATAGGTATGGGTGTGGCCATCTGCCGCGAAAAACTCGTCACGAATCGAGTTGGAGTTGCTGGAGAAGCGGCCGTAGCTATTAAAGACATTCCCTTTTTTATCGATTGACTGGTACAGATTCCAGTTATTACCCGTAGCGTCAAAAAATTGATAATGATTTAACGTCCCACTCTCTGATTCCGACGAATAGAAATTAACTGGCGTACCATCTGTGGCAAAAAATGTTTCATAAACCGTGATGATACCATCACTGCTTATTGATTCACTTAAATTATCTTTGCTTGCTGGCTCTCCGTTACTACTGACTAGCTGGCTAATGTCTAAATATATTTTATTTTCTTCTATCGATTTCTTAAACTCAGCACTTTCAATTTCTTTGTTCGAGTTCATACAAACTCCCTTTCGAAAAATAAAGAACGAAAATGTCTTATATCACACGTAAAAAAGCAAATCCCATCGAGCAACGAAATTTGAATAAAATCAGAATATAGCGGCTAAACATATAAAATAATAATTTATAAAAACAAGGCAGCCTGTTGAAAACAAACAGAAACGTTATCTTGGCTGAGGTGATGACAAGTATTTTCTTATTTATTTCTTACTGAGCACAGCATAATTAAAAGCCGGATCTCAAGCCCAAAAAATGGCGGCGCTTGGTATTATTTTTTTATTCTTGCATCGCCCGGTTTTATTACGTTAATACTGACATTGGCAGGGCCTGCCAGCTTACTCCACAACCACCGTTTCATACACCAAACCCGCGTCGTTCCCCAGTTTTGGATAATGGTAAGATTGTCTAGGGAAGCGAAACAGGCGGTTATGCCAACTGTCAAACAGCACGGTTTCCTCATACGAATTCGGCAGTTTTTTCATTCTGAACCAGCTTTGCCCATTGTCGAGAGAGACCGTCATATGCGCCGGATCGTTGACCTGTTTAGCGATCATAAACAGCTTATTACCGGTATACAGCTTCGTTAACGCCTTCTTGCCGGTTTGCAGCCGTGGCTTAAGCGTTCCATCCGTCTGCAACTGGTTGAGGGTATAACGTTGCCGGGGTTCCTGCGCCAGCACAAAATAAAAATCCCCTTGTGGGCTGCTTTCTGCGGCAATAATTGAGCCTTCGCCCCACTGGTTTGATTGAATACTGGAAGACTGAAGGTTGAAATCGGTCAGTAAAAAATGCGGTGAAACATCGTCTTCATCGCGGTTAACCTCATGCCAGATAACCAGATTATGATAGCCGTTATAGCGCCAGTGCGAAGTATATAATGACGGATCGATCCCCTTCTCCGCCAACAATGGCGCCATATCCAGAGCCACCTGCCAATGCTGGCCCAAGTCGTCTGACCGATAGAGCTTACCCTGCTGGACCAGCAACAGGCTTTGCGGGCCAGTGATCCCCAGGATCTGGTAGGTTCCATCTGCTTCAGGCGCTTGCCACTTGGGCAACCATTGCCAATGGCGCCCGCCATCAGCGGAGTAGAATACCGCATCTTTGGCATAGGGAGTTTTACCGAAAACAATCAGACAATGCCCTCGCGTATCACACTGCTGCTCTGCTACCACGCCAATATAGCGAGCACTGACGCGCAATTGCCCATCCTGTTCGGTAATAATATGGCTGACCGGGACCAAGGCTCGATCGCGAAATGCGTACCGCCCGCTGCTGCGGCCAGTCCGGCTTTCCAGCGCCGCACGAATCACCTGTTTATCTGGGGTGATCTGCAGGTTTAACAGCGCTGGCGCATCATCGGCCAGTAAGTCAATCTGCAGAGACCTGTCATAGCTGTAGACGTAGGTTTTACGGTCAAGGTCTGTTATCTGGATATTGATGGCATCACTGATGCCTGTTAACAGCACGCCATTCTGGAAGCTGCTCAGGCGTTGATCATGCATGATGATGGCCGGTTGCTGTGGTTGGTAACCTCTCTGCCATTGCCAATCTGGGGCAAACCCGGCGAACCCTTCATCATAAAACAACATACAGCTGGCAACCATTGCCAAAGCCAGCAGGGTGATACGTGTGAGGCTTTTGCTGAACATCAGTTCACTTCCTGGATATAGGCTTTTTTGCCGCAGCGTTGTTTGAACAACGTCAACATCTGGCGCGCAAAGACAAAACGCGCGGCATTCACTGAATTCCTGCGAATCAGCCAGCTAACCACTTCCACCACCAACATCAAACCACAGAAAAACGTTAAGCCCATCAGAGCAAATGCGTAAAGCGTATCGGCGGCGTCCAGCCAATCCCATTTATCCGGCATTCCACCCTGCTCCCACCAGTCATAGGCCATAAAACACATCACCAGCGCCAGCATAAACAGGCAAATGCCAAAGATGACTTTGTACAACAGTTTCAACTGCTGGAATGAGACGGTCAGCCCGCTCACCCGTAGATAAGCGCAACCATCCCGTTCATTGCCAACACCAACCACCGTATCGTCTTGCTGATTGACCACCAGCGTCACCGAATCCTTTGCCGCCAGAAAAAAGGATGTTGGCGGTAAAACAGCGGGTTAAGGTCTTCGGTTAAGGTGTTATAGCCGGTTTGATAGGAGAACCGGCGGTTTTTACAGGTAAATTGGTAATCAATAAAATCACGGCGGCTCTTGCCACTGCCGCTGAAATCGCGCTTGGCGCGAATGTGGGTAACCTCACCCTGCAGCCAGGACAATGTCACCCGGTCGGCCAGCATAAAATCGCTGGCCTGCAAGCTGTCAACATCGTTGTCAGGGGGTTCCGCCTTCCATTGCGCACGCATAAGATTGGGCTGCGAAAGGCAAAAGGAGGCATCGCCGTTTCGGGCTTGTTCAAAACCTTTCAATAGGCGACGCATCCTGGGGCTGGTGCTCAACGATACCGCATGCAGGTTGGCCATGCACCACCAGCCACCAAAGCAGAACACCACCAGAAACAGCAGCATCAGCCAAATATTCATCCAGTGAAAATACCCATAAACGGAAAATCCCACTACCGCTATTGAGCCTGCCAGCTTCAAAAGAGCCAGCGGGTAGCTGCCCTCGTTGTTGGCGGGTTGCAGAACGCCTTTTTCCGCACTGACCAGCCAATGCAGCCAGTAGGTGCCGTCGCTCAATTGATGGGCGCCGATAAAAACCCGATCCCCTGATACCAACTTTTTCAGCACATTGGCATCGGAAAACTGATGGTCATAGGTATAGAAAACCTTGTCACCCGCCAAGATACGCCGAAAATGGGTTTCATCAGGGGCATTTTGATCGTGTCGGACAAATTGCAGGTCAAAAAAGCAGACTTTTTTCATGCTGGCTCCGATTAAAATGATGATCGAGCAGCTGATCGGTGGCCACTGGGTAAGCTTTGCCATCAAACCGCAACACGGACGGCGGCTTGGCGAGTGTTTTATGGCTTTCCACGCAGTCCTCACCCTTTTTTACGGAAGTTCTGTGGTTTACCCTTTCCTGCAACTCAAGATCGCGATAACCCTGTTGAGAACCTGCGCCTAATGCCAGGGTTCGCTTGGTTTCAGCAAAATCCCCTGCACATTGGCCATCCCATTCCCCACCGTATTCATCCATCGGGAGATTATTGAGTACCAACGTTAATTGCCGATCGTTCAGCGTATACAGGTTAAGCCTCTCAAGGCCGATAGGATTCACGGAGGAGGAACCACGGTGGTTAAAACGCACCCCGAAAGCGCGAACCTGAGGAGCAAGCTGATAGCGAGCGGTATCAATGGCCACGCTACTGGTGTAGATGGCATCATCCATAATGGCTTTTGGATGGTATCGACTGGACAGGATTTTGCCTGATTGGGTGTCAACCACGTAGACAGCAACGTCATAATCGGTAAAGTCAGGATCTTCTTTAACCTTCGGTGCCAGCATCAGCACCGCAATGGTTTTATCTGGCGCATAGGGCCAGATCTTACAGGTGGACAGCTCGGTATTGCGGGTTAATGTGGCCTCAAAGGGCTTGGCCAAGCTCGACAAAATGGCCTGGCAATCTGCCAGCGAGCAAAAAGAAACCAGGCATAACGCCAGTAAACCAATGACCTTATTCATGACCACATTCCCTGTTGGTGTTTAGACTTGCTTCATCCCACGGGGAATCTAGCCAAAAAGCGCACAGCAATCCAGTCGCTAGCGCAGTTTTTAAAAAAGTTATCTGGCTCGCCTCGGGTTTAAACTGCACAAACGCCAGCGGCGGCAATCAGCGCCTGCCCCAGCGCCAGGCCCCCGTCGCCTGCAGGCAAGCGAGACGGCATCAGGACCCGCAGCCCGGTCAGTTGTTCTGATAACAACCGCCGGAATAATGCGTTATGTAAAACGCCACCGGACAATACAACGGTATCAATCCCCTGTTGCTGCATGGCACGGCGCGCCAGCACCGCAAAACCCTGCGCCAACGCATAATGAAAAGCGTAAGCCCGCCGCGCCGGTGAAGCCTGATAGCCAAGCCATTGTCGCCAGAAGGTAGCCAGATCCAGTTCATTACCAAGCAGCGGCATGGTAACTGGCGGCAGATGCGGTGGGCTCTGTTGCGCCAGCGCTTCCAGCAGGCAGGCGGCCTCCCCTTCCCAGGAGATTTGCTGTGGCACGATCTGCAAGGCGGCGGCCACCGCATCAAACAAACGCCCCGCCGAGGAGGCTAATGGCGCATTGATCTGCCGTTCGATCGCCCGCGCCAGCGTGGCCGCTTGCGGTTGCGCAATGCCAGCAGCTTCCGGTAATTGCTGCCAATCCGGGACAAAACGTAACAGCTGGGCCAACAGGTTACGCCACGGCTGGTGAGCGGCAAGATCGCCCCCGGCAGCGCTACCGCTGGCAATCCACCCAGGCGTTCACAGTGTTGATAATCCACCAGCAGGCATTCGCCCCCCCATAGCTGGCCCGCTGCGCCATAGCCCAAGCCATCCAACGCCAGTCCTATCACCTTGCCAGCGTCGCGTGGCCAGGCATGTTCCGCCATGCAGGCCACCAGATGGGCGTGATGGTGGAGCGTCTCCACACAGGGAATACCCTGCTGGCTGGCCAAGGCTTGGCCCTGTTGGTGGCTGAGATAACCCGGGTGGGCATCAACGGCGACCACCTGCGGCACGACGCCGTAGATCTCCCCAAACAACGCCATTAACCTTTGTTGCTGTTGCCGGGTAGCCTCATCCCCCAAGGAGCCCAAATGCTGACTGACCACCGCCCGGTCCCCCCACAGCAGGCAGAAGGTATTTTTGCTATCCGCGCCCAACGCCAGAATCGCCGGCTGAGCGCTAAACCCTGGGGGCAGTTCCATCGCATCAGGCACGTAACCACGCGCCCGGCGCAGCATCTCTGTACCCTGTGGGTTAAGCCGCAGCAGCGAGTCATCGGCTCGCTGTATTATTTCGCGGTTATGCATCAGCCAGATATCGGCGATCCCACTCAATTCATCCAATGCCTGTTGGTTGGTCAGCGCCGGGGGCTTGCCCGGCGGATTGCCAGAGGTCATCACCAATGGGCGGGCAACCTGTTTTAACAGCAGGTGTTGCAATGGGTTGGCAGGGAGCATCACCCCAATCTCGTTCAGGCCGGGCGCAATCTCGCTGCATAAAGGGCTATCCGGATGCGCGGGCACCAGCACTATCGGGGCCGCCGGGCTGCACAGCAATTCCAGCAACGCCGCTGGCTCTGCTGGCTGAACGCACTCTTGCAACCCGTTGGCATCCGGCATCATCACCGCTAACGGCTTGGCCGGGCGATGCTTACGTGAGCGCAGGCGCTGCACCGCTTGCGGATTGGTGGCATCGCAAGCCAGATGGAAACCGCCAATGCCTTTCACTGCTACGATCTGCCCGGCGATCAGCGCCCGTGCGGCAAGTTGCAATGCCTGTTCGGCGGCAGCCATTGCATTGCCAGCGGCATCACTCAGCCAGAGTTGTGGGCCACAGACCGGGCAGGCGTTGGGTTGCGCGTGAAAACGCCGGTCCGCAGGATCCTGATACTCAGCCTGGCATTGGGGGCACAGCGGGAAAGGCTGCATCGAAGTATTAGGGCGATCGTAGGGCATGCTACGGATAATGGTAAAACGCGGGCCGCAGTGGGTGCAGTTGATAAAAGGGTAATGGTAACGGCGGTTATCTGGCGAGTTCAACTCTTCGAGGCAGGCATCACAGGTGGCGGCATCCGCCACGATATGGGTATCTGGCTGCCCCGCGCCGCTGCTGGCGATGGTGAAACTGGTCGGTGCCCGTAGCCAGTTAAAGGGCTGCGAGGCCACGCTGTCGACCCGTGCCAAAGGCGGGCACTCCAGCGGCAGCACCCGCAAAAATTCGGTTATGTTGGGCGATTGCCACAGGGTGATGAGGACTCCGGCTGCATCGTTGCTCACCTCTCCGCACAGGCCAAATCGCTTGGCCAGCAGCCAGATATAAGGGCGGAAGCCGACGCCTTGTACCTTGCCTTTAACCCGTACACTGAGGCCATTACAGCCAGCCGGGGTCTGAGGCTTATGCGATTCAACATCTGCCATCTGGTTTGCATCTCCTTGGAGGCTGGGTGTCTTTTATACCCCCCACTCGGCCCCTTTGGGTGAGGGCCAGGTGAAGGGAAAACGCCACTCGCAACTTTCAATAATCCGCCATTAACAGATGCGCGGTAACGGCTCATCCAAAGGCAGATCCAGGCGGCGGGAAACGCCAAACAACCCGGTGAGGCTAACCTGCTGCCGTTCGGTGGTATGGCCAATAACCGCCGCATCGCGGCCCAGCGGATGCTGGCGCAGAGCCGTCAAAACTTCGGCTTCGGCTTCAGGTGCGACTACCAGCACCAGCTTGCCCTCATTGGCAAAGTTGAGCGCATCCAGACCCAGCAGTTCGCAAACCCCTCTCACTGCCGGCTTCAACGGCAACGCCGTCTCAGAAATAGCCATGCCACAACCGCTGGCCGCAGCAAACTCATGCAGCACCGCTGTCACCCCGCCACGGGTCGCATCACGCAGGGCGCGTACCCCGGCAATAGGTAACAGCGGGGCTATCAGCGGGGCCAACATTGCACAATCGCTGCTAAGTTCACCTTCCAGGCCCAGCCCTTCGCGCAGGTTAAGGATGGTCGCACCATGATCGCCAAGCGTGCCGCTGACGATAATGCTGTCCCCCTGGCGAATATGCTCGGTGCCCCAGTGGACGTTGGCCGGGATCACCCCCAAACCGGTGGTATTGATAAATATCTTGTCCGCAGCGCCACGAGGCACCACTTTAGTGTCGCCGGTCACAATCTGAATGCCAGCCTGCTGCGCCGTGTCGGCCATTGACTGAACGATGCGTTCCAGGGTGGCATACGCCAGCCCTTCTTCCAGGATCATGCCGCAGCTCAGATAGCGCGGTTGCGCGCCACTGACCGCCACATCGTTAGCGGTGCCGCACACCGCCAGTTTGCCGATATCCCCACCAGGGAAGAAAATCGGATCGATAACGTAGCTGTCGGTTGATACGGCCAGCCGATCGCCCGTTGCAGCCAGTTCACTCAGCGCAATACGAGCCTGATCTTCCCGCGCATTCAGCGCCGGATTGGCAAAGGCTTGCAGAAACAGCTCTTCAATCAGGGACTGCATCGCGCGCCCACCACTGCCATGAGCCAGCGTAATTTCGCGCCCTTGGTTCTTATCGAGCATTATGCGGTCTCCCTACGATACTGATAGTAAGCCGAGCAGGCCCCTTCTGATGAAACCATCAGGGCGCCAAAGGCGTTCTCTGGCGTACATTGCTGACCGAATAGCGGGCAGGCATCGGGCTTGCAGCGCCCGGTCAACACCTCGCCGCAGCGTGAGCGCGGATCGTCCGCCACGCGCTGCGCCTGAGGTTTAAAACGTAACTCGGCATCAAAATCCGCATAGTCCGGCTTGAGCTCGACACCGGAATGAGCAATCTCCCCCAGCCCACGCCATTCACTGCTCTCTTTCGGGCAGAACACCTCGGCCATCGCCTGTTGAGCCAGTAGGTTGCCCTGGTCAGGAACAATACGCCGATACTGGTTTTCTACCGCACAGCGGCCATCCCGCAGTTGTTCCAGCAGCATCACCAACCCTTGCAGAATATCCAGCGGTTCAAAGCCGGTCACCACCAGCGGTTTATGATAATCATCGGCGATAAACTGGTAGGGTGCATTGCCGATCACCATGCTGACGTGGCCCGGTGCCAAAAAGCCGTCGATACGCACGTCAGGCTGTTGCAGCAGGCTACGCAGGGTCGGAGTGAGGGTGATATGCTGGCAGAACAGCGTGAAATTACCCAGTTTACGCTGGCGAGCCTGTTGCAGCGTTAAAGCGCTGGCGGGCATAGTGGTTTCAAAACCCAGGCCGAAGAACACCACTTCACGCTGCGGGTTATCGGCAGCCAGTTGCAGGGCATCCAGCGGCGAATACACCACCCGGATATCCGCGCCACGACGGCGGGCATCCAGCAATGAGCCATTACGCCCAGGCACGCGCATCGCATCCCCATAGGTGCAGAAAATGACCTCCGGGTGTGCCGCAATCTCCAGGCAGCTATCGATACGCCCCATCGGCAATACACAAACCGGGCAGCCGGGCCCATGGACAAACTCCAGGTTTTCCGGCAGCAAACGATCCAGCCCAAATCTGAAAATCGCATGGGTATGGCCACCGCAAACCTCCATGATTTGCAACGGCAGGCGCTGCGCCTGAGGCAGCGATAACATCAGTTTTTCGATATGCGCCAGCAACGTATGGCACAGCGCCGGATCGCGAAACTCATCAACGTAGCGCATCGGCATCCTCATCATGACGTTCCAGCCCAACGGCACGCATATGCTCTAGCGCGGCCAACGTCTCCAGCGCTTCTTGCTCATCGAGAATGCTCATGGCAAACCCCACATGCACCAGCACCCATTGGCCGATAAGCTCCTGGGGCGAGCCTTCACAAATCAGCGCAATGTTGATTTTGACCGCCACACCGCACACGTCGGCCCAAGCCAGTTGGTGGATATCTTCCCCCACCGCGGTCACTTTACCGGGAACGCCGAGGCACATTATTGTTCCTCCAGCCAGTTCAGCCAGAGATCCATCCCTTCACCACTGGTGGCAGAAAGCTGGATCACCTGGATAGTCGGGTTAACCTGGCGCGCATAGGCAATGCATTTTTCAACAGAGAAATTCACATAGGGCAGCAAATCAATCTTGTTGATGATCATCAGCGTCGAGGCGGCAAACATATGCGGGTATTTCAGCGGCTTGTCTTCCCCTTCCGTCACCGACAGCACCGCAATTTTATGCCGCTCCCCCAGATCAAAGCTGGCCGGGCACACCAGGTTGCCGACATTTTCAATAAACAGCAGGCTGTTATCCTGCAATCCCAGGCGGTGCGCCGCGTCGTGCACCATTTGTGCATCCAGATGGCAACCTTTACCGGTGTTCACCTGGATCGCTGGCACGCCGGTGGCACGAATGCGCTCGGCGTCGTTGGTGGTTTGCTGATCGCCCTCAATGACCGCACAGGAGACTTTACCCGCCAGTTGCTGCAGCGTGTTGGTTAACAGGCTGGTTTTGCCCGACCCCGGGCTGGAAACCAGGTTCAGCACCAGAATATTCTGCTCGGTAAAATGCTCGCGGTTGTGTGCCGCCAGATGGTTATTCTTGCTCAGCACGTCCTGTTCAATCTGCACCAGACGGCGCTGCCCCATGCCTGGCGCATGGCTGCCGGCAGCACCCTGCCCGTAGTGCAGATCCTGCGTGTGGGGTTGAACCTCAGGCTTGAACGGGTCGGTCTCTGCCGCCACCCCGGCGTAGTGATGGTGAACATCGCCCTGGTGGTAATAGTAATGATGGTGATGGATCACCACGCCCGCCTGCTGCTGATGCTGCTCGCCGTGGTGATGGTCGCGATGGTCATGATGATGGTCATGGTCGTGATGCCCATGATGATGGTCGTGGTGATGGCCATGATGGTCTGGGTGATGCTGCTCATCCCCCTCGATGGTTTTCTCTCCGCTGGCGCAACCGCAAGTCGTACACATAGCCTTCTACCTCTTGAAATTATTCCACTTCCAGCTGCTTTAGCCGCAAGCTTTCACCACTCTCGACACGCAATGTGTGGCCACCGCACTGTGGGCAACCCTGATCATGGCGTTCGATAAATACGCTGGCGCTGCAATCCCAGCACCAGGCTTGAGCCGGTTGGATACTCAGCAGCAATTGGCAGCCCTCTGCCAACGTATGGCGGCTGGCACTGGCAAAGCTGAAACGCAGAGCATGTTCTTCGATGCACGACAGCGCGCCAATCTCGAGCCAGACTGCGGTAACACGCTTGGCTCCATGCTGCCGGGCCTGTTGTTCAATCAACTCCAGAGTACTCAGGCACAGGCTGATTTCATGCATAGGCTCAGGTCCCCTGTGACAGGCGGAATAACGCCCTGCGCCCCGGATTGCTGGGAATATTGCCATCCACCACCGGTAACGAAAGAGCCATGCGGGCCGTATGCTCAGCCAGGTCCACCGCCTGTTGCGCGCCCAGATGTTTATCCAGCGGTGACATCAATGAAGACGCCAGATACTGCCCGCAACCGTCAATCTCGCCGACGGTAAAACGCACGTTGCCGCAGGGCAGCATCAGTGCCAGTTTGTCCCCCACCTCGCGTGGCTGCCATTGTTGATCGGGGCCGGGCAATACCAGCAGGCTGAGCATCCACGGGGTAAGCAGGCTGCCGATCCATTGCTGTTCAAACAGTTGAAAGCCACAGGCGCGCACCGGGATCTGCGGTTGGAAAAAGGGTAACTGGTGCATATCTCTGGCGGCGATAGCCTGAAACACCCGTTCCAACTGCGCAGCGGGATTAAGCTGAAAACCGTTAGTCACCGTCTGCATTAGCCACCTCTTTTGGCTCCGCCACGACACCACTGTGTCGCAGCGCCGCCAACACCTGCACCAACGCAGGCTCTATCGCCTGAGTCACTACCGGAGTCAGGCCAATGCGCGGCTCCAGAGATTCAGGCACGACTCCCACCAGCGTTAGCCTCCGTGGGAACTCATCGGTCAGGCGCAGCGCCATCAGCACATCGCAAAGCCCCAGTTGATGGGGTGAAACCTTGCGGCTGAAGAATGCCGGGATCTCGTCATCATGCAGCACCGCAACGCTGCCCGGCGCACTGCCGGTCAGCACCGCATCGGTGACAATCAGGTGATCGCGGTGGGCCATCACCTCCATCAGTTCCATCCCTGATGTCCCACCGTCCAGCACCTCGACATGCGCAGGTAAATTATAGCGCTGCTCAAGGGCTTCGACGATGCGGACCCCTACCGCCTCGTCGCCCAATAACAGATTACCTATACCTAATACCAAAATTCTCATTACAACACCTTGACCCTGGTCACTTCATGGCCAGTGGTGTCAACAATATGTACCGCACACGACATACAAGGATCGAATGAGTGGATGGTACGCACCACTTCCAGCGGTTTAGCGGGATCGGCCACCGGAGTCCCCACCAACGAGCGCTCATAAGGGCCGGGTTCATCATTAAAGTTACGCGGCCCGGCGTTCCAGGTTGAAGGCACTACCGCCTGATAGTTGGCAATCTTGCCATCCTTGATCACCACCCAGTGCGACAGCGCGCCGCGTGGGGCCTCGATAAAGCCAACGCCACGGATCTCGCCGGTCAGCGGGATCTTCGGTGGGATAAAGGTTTCATGATCGCCACTGCCGATATTGCTCACCAGCGCCTGCCATTGCTGGCCCAGAGTTTCATGCAGTACGCAGGCATGCACCGTGCGCCCGACAATCCGGCCCAAAGTCGAAGGCAGTTGGTCTGCACTCAGCGAGTTACCGGTCAGGGCCTGGTACGCACCGTTGACCTTGGCAAAATATTTCTGGGTAGGTTTGTGCTCGGCCTGCAGACCACACATCAACCAGGCCAGCGGCCCCATCTCCACCGCTTTGCCGTAGAAGGTCGGCGCCTTGACCCAGGAATACTTACCATCCTCCTGCCAGCCGGTATATTTAGGCCGGGTCAGGCCTTCCCACGGTGCCAGCGGCTCATCGTCCTGATACCAGGCGTGCTTGCCGCTTTCCTGAATACCTTTGATCAGATATTCATCGCGATGGTTGGCTATCGGGCGGAACGTGCCGTTTTCCAGGTAGCCCCCGGCAGCAGGTACTGATCGCTTTTACGGTCGATAGGCAGCTCCGGCACGCACAGGTAGCAGTCGGAACCTTTGCCTATGTTGAGCCATTCCGGGTAATGGGCAGCGATCACCGCGCTATCGACCAGGTAAACCTGCTCGATAAAGTCACCGAGGCGATCGATAAAGCTTTTCAGATACATCAGGCGTTCAAGGTTCAGTACGCTCGGCGCATCCAGGTTGATCGGGTTAGCCACCCCACCCACCGCCAGGTTCTGGATATGCGGCGTCTTGCCCCCTAATATCGCCACCACCCGGTTGGCATCACGCTGGCATTCCAGCGCTTGCAGATAGTGGGCTACGGCGATCAGGTTAATTTCAGGTGGCAACGCCATGGCCGGGTGCCCCCAATAGCCGTTGGCAAAGATGCCAAGCTGGCCGCTGGCGACCAGATCCTTAATCTTCTGCTGTACGCGGGTGAACTCGGCTGCACTGTTCAGCGGCCAGGTAGACAAGCCATTCAGTAAATCAGCCGCTTTTTGCGGATCGGCCTGCAAAGCAGAAGTCACATCCACCCAGTCCAGCGCCGAGAGCTGATAGAAATGCACGATATGGTCGTGAATGCTGTGGGCAGCGGTGATGATATTGCGGATATACTGGGCGTTGACCGGGATTTCCATCCCCAGCGCATTCTCCACCGTCCGCACGGAAGCCAAGGCATGAATGGTGGTACACACGCCGCAAATGCGCTGGACAATCATCCACGCATCGCGCGGATCGTTGCCCTGAAGGATCTCTTCCATTCCGCGCCACATGGTGCCGGAAGACCAGGCTTTGGTGACTTTGCCGTCTTCGATTTCGCAGTCAATGCGCAGGTGACCCTCGATACGGGTAACGGGATCAATGGTGATGCGTTGGCTCATGCTCTACCTCTAACTTGTTGTTTTCATGCTTGTGTTTATGCGCTGGTAGCACCGGTAACAGCCGGATCAACAGGATGTACGCACACACTTCAATTGCCACAAAGCCGATGGATATCAGCAGTTCGCTGGCCGTCGGGAAATAGCCATAACCGTTACCTGGGTCATAGGTCAGTAACGAGTAATTCAGTCGCCAGAACGACGCCCCACACACCATGCTCAACGCACCGATAAACAACAGACGTGAATCGGTACGGTTACGCTTCCAGCGGAACATCACCAACGGCACCAACATCAGCAGGATCTCGATCCAGAACGAGATGGCGAAGCGATCCAAATGCCACAGGTAGGCTGTTTTATCGCGCCAGATCAGTTCACCGAAGCGTAATACAATAAACAGCAGCAGGAATATATCTATGATGTGGGTCAAGCGGGTAAACAACGGTGTTTCATTAGGCCCTCTGCCCCTTAGCCCCGCCTGCACCATCGAGCCTTCGAAAATGACGATCGAGAAGCCCAGAATGGCGGCGGTCAACAGAGAATACAGCGGCAGCATTTCGTAGCTTTGCCACAGCGGATGCACCTTGATACCGGCGGCAATCATCAATGAACCCATGGATGACTGGTGCATGGAAGGCAGCAATGCCCCCAGGGCAATCACCAGGAACATCACCTTGTTAAGGCGCTTGAGCGACACCTTCCACCCCAGGCGTTCAAACAGGGCCGGGGCAAATTCCAACGCCACAATCCCGATATAGATCGTCATACAGACTGCCGTTTCAAACAGCACCGACGAGGTATTGAAGTGACCGGGAATATAGAAGTAAGGCAGGTTCCAGTAGCGGCCCACGTCGATGGTGATAGACAGCCCACCCAGCGAATAACCGAACAGACTGGCTAGCAGCGCAGGCCGCACCAACGGGTGATATTCGCCCCGGTTAAACACATAGACCGCCCAGGCCAGAGCCCAGCCGCCGCAGGCTAAACCGGTGCCCACCAGCAGATCGAAAGCAATCCAGATACCCCAGGGGAAGCCACCGTTCAGATCCGAAACCGCGCCAAGACCAAAGACCAGACGTTTCAGGATCAACAACAGACACAGCACCACAAAGGGTGCCAGCAACATTACCGGCCAACTCACCAGCCGCCCGCCAAGTGGCTGCGTTTTATGCGTCGCCATGTTCATCTTCCTTCTTGTTCTGACGCTCTTTACGCCCATTACGCTGTACCAGGAAAGTGATCCCTGCCAGCGCGGCAAACGGCAGCACCATGCCTTTGTACAACGAATGCTGTACATGCTCGGAACGCGCGCCGGTTGACAGAGGGTCCAGCGGTGGCAAGCCCAGATTTTCGAAAGGTACGCCGGTCAGCACCAGCACCTGGGTTCCTCCCCCTTCAAACTCGCCATACAGATGCTGCTGATAATGCGGGACTTTGTGTTCGTAATGGTCATCCGCCTGCAGCGTCTGGCGTGGGAAGCGATACATATCACCGGGCTTGGCTGCCAAGCGTCGTTTGGCCTCGGCCATCAGCTGTTCCCGGGTGCCAAAGATCACAGCACCGGCCGGGCAGACCTCGACACATCCCGGCAAGCCGCCTTTGTCCAGCCGCTCAAGCCCTTTCTGGTTACAAAGCTCGCATTTGTGGATCTTGCCGAAGGGGTTGTCGTAGTCGTATTTCGGCACGTTGAACGGGCAGCCGACCATGCAGTAACGGCAGCCGGTACAGACATCCGGGTTGTAGTGCACAATGCCGGTTTTGGGGTCTTTATGCAGCGCCTGCACCGGGCAGACGGATACGCAGTTGGGATCCACACAGTGCATGCACTGTTTTTTGATATAGGCAAACCCGTCTTCCACCTGGTCTTTATGCTTGCCATCCCCGCTGGTCCATACCTGAATAATATTATTGGTATAGGGGCTGAGTTTATCGTTGTTGGACCAGGTGACTTCGTTGCCCGCGTAGGCGTAGGTTTCACCGTGCGGTTCGTCGGTATGGTTGAGGCGCTGACACTCACTGACACAGGCCTGACACCCCACGCACAGGGTAGAGTCATACAGCATTCCGAGTGAGTTCGGGATCGCTTCTCTGTTCTCTGCCCCGGCCCGGGCCGCAGGAGCGATCCCTGCGAGCATTGCGCCACCGGAGGCC
The DNA here is from genome assembly GCF_050632285.1 of Serratia sp. L9. Classification (NCBI taxonomy): domain Bacteria; kingdom Pseudomonadati; phylum Pseudomonadota; class Gammaproteobacteria; order Enterobacterales; family Yersiniaceae; genus Serratia; species Serratia sp. L9. The sequence continues at coordinate 4,520,480 of NZ_CP192591.1, forward strand.
AGTTTTATAAAGTTACGTCGGTTCACGGCTTACTCCTTGCGCGGCGGCTGCTCGTCATCTTTACCCTGCGTTTTCTGTTCCCCCCAACTCTTTCACCGCCATCAGGCTGACGCCTGCCACCAGGCCAACAACCCCTCCCAGCAAACCGACCGCGGTCGGGCTGACATGACCCCCTCCGGGCTCAGCACTTCGGGTTTGGCATTGCGCGGGGTCGGATTTTCGACACTGGCCAGTTGGGCGATCCCTTTGGTAAAACCGATGCCTTCTTCGTTGCAGCCATAGCAGGGGTGGCCGATACCTACCGGCCAGATGCCGCCGCCAACATCACAGAACTCCAGCGTCGAGCAGTTACCGTAGGTTTCCGGGCCTTTACAGCCAAGGTGATAGAGACACCAGCCCTGCCGGTGGCCTTCATCGCCAAACTGCTTGGCAAAGCGCCCGGCGTCAAAGTGAGGGCGACGTTCGCAGTTTTCATGGATCAGGCGGGCGTAGGCAAATTCAGGGCGGTTTTTCGCATCCAACGCCGGTGGCCGTTGATAGGTGATGATATGGGCCACTGTCGCCAGGAAGTTATGCGGGTTAGGTGGGCAACCGGGGATATTGATGACGGTTTTGCCTGGCAAAATATCTTGCAGACTGACCGCACCGGTCGGGTTGGAACCACTGGCAGCAACGCCGCCCCAGGCCGCACAGGAGCCGATGGCGATCACCGCTGCGGCATGCTCCGCTGCCTCCCGGATATGCTCGACAATCGGTTTACCGGCTACCATGCAGTACACGCCGCCATCCTTCATCGGAATGGAACCGTCTACCACCAGAACAAATTTACCTTTGTACTGCTCAATAGCGCGGTGCTTGTTCTCCTCCGCCTGCTCGCCAAAGGCGGCGGAGAGGACTTCGTGATACTCCATTGAGACCACGTCAAGCAGCAGATTCTCAATAGTCGGGTGAGTGGCTCGTAATAATGATTCCGTACAACCGGTACATTCCTGAGCACCGATCCAGATAACCGGTGGCCGCTGTGGAGAGCTCACCGAATTCGCTAACTCGGCGGCGGCTTTGCTACTTAGCCCCATGGTGGCGGCCAGGGCCGCACAAAGCTTCATAAAATCTCGGCGGTTAACGCCATCACGGAAAAATGTTTTATTTTCCCTTATCATTATTCTTCTTCCCCTGTAGATAACCGAAACCCTGCCCGTAAATAGATCTCTCTACGGGTGGTTAATTTTTTGTTATTTACGGGGGGGCCGAGTTGATCTTTGTCAACCTTTGGCGAAGTAGCCATTAATATTTATGTAACATGAGAATAATCGCTTCAGCAAAAAATATTTCACTTGCATATTTCCTTTTGGAACTGTACTAGTGTTATTTATTAAATAAAAATAGCTCTCATTACCTCTCCTGTCGGAATATTCCAGGCATCCATAAAGCAATGATTATCATTAATTAACTATTGCCTATCGCAATCGCATTCCTATTGTTTTTCTCATCCAACAAAGTTTGCCTCTCTCCGTCCCGCCGTGGCTTAACCCGGCAAGATCTCGCCTGCAAGCCCGTATTATCTTGCTCCATCTACTCATCCATTGGCTGGAGATATGCTTGATTTATTACATAATCCATAGCTAAAAATTGACCTCAAGCAAACATTACTGGCATTAACGGGGTATAATCACAAAGAGGTAATAGAAGGTTGAATTATTATCGACAAAGGAAAGTCAACCTAACAAATGGCAATATTAATAACGCTCTTTTTAAAGATATTTAATAATGATTAACTTCACTTCTCAGTTGTTTACGACAATTAACATAGCGCTTATATGTTAAAAGAATTAATGAATTTAGTTGCTATCGCCTGGCATAAAACGCTCCCAAAGTGACAGGCAGTCTGGACAGCAATCGCAATCTGAGCGCTAGCGAGTCCGAAATGGCATTGACCAGCGCCTAATTGGGATAGGCCAGAACAGGGATAGCCGTTATGAATATCAATGATATCCAGGATCCAAGTCTGCTCCACCACACCATCACCCGCCGCAAACTGATCAAAACAGGTACCGCCACTGGCTGTTTGCTGGCTGCCACTTCAGGCCTGGTGCTGCCTTTTCGCAAAATTCAGGCTGCCGAGCAAGGGCAAACGGCCAGTGCTCAGCCAGATAAAGTGGTCTGGAGTTCTTGCACCGTTAACTGCGGCAGCCGTTGCGCGCTGCGCCTGCATGTGCGCGATGATGAGGTCTACTGGGTGGAAACCGACCACACCGGTAATGATGAATATGGCAACCATCAGTTACGCGCCTGCCTGCGCGGGCGCTCAATCCGCCGCCGGATGAACCATCCAGATCGCCTGAAGTACCCGATGAAACGCGTCGGGAAACGCGGCGAAGGCAAATTCAAGCGCATCAGTTGGGAGGAAGCGCTGGATACCATCAGCGGCAAGCTGAAACAAACGCTCGAGCAATATGGCAATGAGGCGGTGCATGTGCTGTACGGAACCGGCGTGGATGGCGGCAATATCACCAACTCCAACGTTCCTTACCGCCTGATGAACTCCTGCGGCGGTTTCCTCAGCCGCTACGGTAGCTACAGCACCGCGCAGATCACTGCGGCCATGCCCTATCTGTACGGCGCGCAACAGGGTAACAGCCCGGATGATATCGCCAACAGTAAACTGGTGGTGCTGTTCGGCAATAACCCGGCAGAAACCCGCATGAGTGGCGCAGGCGTCACCTATTATCTGGAACAGGCCAGAGAGCGTTCCAACGCCCGGATGATTGTGATCGATCCACGCTATACCGACACCGCCGGGGGGCGTGAGGACCAATGGGTGCCGATCCGCCCAGGAACAGATGCGGCACTGGTGGCCGGCCTGGCTTATGTCCTGATCACCGAAAACCTGGTGGACCAGCCATTCCTGGATAACTACTGCGTGGGTTACGATGAAAAAACCCTGCCCGCCAGTGCGCCAAAAAACGGCCACTATAAGGCCTATATCCTTGGCCAGGGCGATGATGGGGTTGCCAAAACCCCCGAATGGGCGGCACGGATCACCGGCATTCCCACCACCACCATCATCCAGTTGGCGCGTGAAATCGGCATGACCAAGCCGGCCTATATCTGCCAGGGTTGGGGGCCACAGCGCCACGCCAATGGTGAACAGACCGCCCGGGCAATCGCCATGTTGCCGATCCTGACCGGCAACGTGGGCATTAACGGTGGCAATACCGGCTGCCGTGAAGGCTCGTTTGATCTCGGCGTGGAATGGTTCGATATGCTGACCAACCCGGTGCAGGCCAAGATCTCGGTGTTTACCTGGACCGATGCCATCATCCGTGGCCCGGAAATGACTGCCAAACGTGACGGCATTCGTGGCAAAGACAAGCTGGATGTACCGATCAAGTTTATCTGGTGTTACGCCAGTAATACCTTGATCAATCAGCATGGCGATATCAGCCGCACCCACCAGATCCTGCAAGACGACAGCAAGTGTGAGATGATCGTTGGCATCGAGCATTTTATGACCTCCTCCGCCAAGTATTGCGACATCCTGCTGCCCGACCTGATGCCGACCGAACAGGAAGATCTGATTTCCCACGAGTCGGCGGGCAACATGGGTTATGTGATCCTCGGCCAGCCTGCGACCTCCAGCAAGTTTGAACGCCGCCCGATTTATGACATCCTTTCCGAGGTGGCCAAACGGCTTGGCACAGAACCTGAAGCGACCTTCACCGAGGGCCGCAACCAACAGCAGTGGATCGAATACCTGTGCGAGAAAACCCGCGAGCGCAACCCAGAGATGCCAAGTTACCAGGAGATGAAAACCGTCGGCATTTATAAGCGTAAATGCCCGGAAGAGCATGTGGTGGCATTCAAGGAGTTCCGCCAGGATCCGCAGGCCAATCCGCTGAAAACACCATCGGGCAAGATTGAGATTTACTCAGAACGGCTGGCTGAGATTGCCGCCACCTGGGAATTGGCCAAAGAAGATGTGATCCACCCGCTGCCAGTGTATGCGGCCGGTTTTGAAGGCTGGGAAGATCCACTGAGCAGCCAATACCCGCTACAGCTGTTTGGTTACCATTACAAGGCCAGAACGCACTCCAGCTACGGCAATATCGATGTATTGCAGCAGGCCTGCCCGCAGGAGGTGTGGATCAATACCCTCGATGCCCAGGCCCGCGGCATCAACAATGGCGATAAGGTCCGGGTATTCAATGGCCGGGGCGAAACGCTGATCCAGGCCAAAGTCACCCCGAGGATCATGCCCGGCGTCACCGCTATGGGCCAGGGTGCCTGGCTGGCGGCCGATATGTTTGGCGATAAGGTCGATCACGGCGGCAGCGTGAATATCCTGACCCACCATCGCCCTTCCCCTCTGGCCAAGGGCAACCCGCAACATACCAACCTGGTGGAGATTGTTAAGCTGTAAGCTAATGCCAATTGCACTCTGGTGACGCCCCTCTCCCGCTGGGAGAGGGGACTGAACCGATCAATGGGCCGTGCCGGCCAGAAACGGCATCGCCCGTCTTTATGCGTAGGGGCGGGATACGAACCACGGGAAGATCGGTAATTTCAGATAAGCAGGTGCCTTACTCTCTTATTCCTCCGCCAGGTCATAATAGCGGCGATTGAAATACACCAACCCGCGCGGGCATTCGCTGATCCGCACCGCCTTTACCTGGCAGTAAAATACCGTGTGGCTGCCAACCTCATGGCAGTCATTTATCTCACAGTCAAAGTTGGCGGCTGCCGAATCCAGCACCGGCGCGCCAGTGGCCAACACTTGCCAGCTGTCATGGCGAAACCGCTGCTCCGAGCGCAGGCTGGCGTTGGCAAAAATCCCGGACAAATCACGGTGGTTGCTGGAAAGGACATTCACACACAGCCTGCCGTTCTGTTTGAAATGCAGATTGGCAAACGAGTTACGGTTCATACATACCAGTAAGGTCGGCGGTTGGTCGGTTACGCTACAGACCGCCGAGGCAGTGAAGCCATATTTCCCTGCTGGGCCATCGGTGGTGATCACCGAGACGGCGCTGCCCAATTGCGCCATGGCATTGCGAAATTCAGTTTGCAGCATCTTCAGGTCCCCTTATAAATCGAGCAGCAGGTGTGAGCTTTTCGCCCTTGAACAACAAGGCAGGATCAGGCGGTTAGCCGCCCTCTCTTCCTCGGTCAGATAGCTATCGCGGTGATCCGGTTCCCCTTCCAGTACGTCGGTCAGGCAACTGCCGCAGATGCCCTGCTTGCAGGAGACGCACAGTTTCAGGCCATTCAGCGCTAACGCCTCGACGATGCTCTGGTTCTCTGCAACCCGCACACGCAGGCCACTGCTGGCGATGGTCACATCAAAGGCCGCGCCCTGTGTTGCCCCCTCGGCAGCAAAACATTCCTGATGGATCTGCTCGCGGCGATAACCCAGGGCGCTGGCCTGCGCGGTAACCGCGTCCATCAGCCGTGCCGGGCCACAAACATAAACATGGGTATTCTCCGGCACATCGGCCAGCACCGAATCAAGCGCCAGACGCTGCTCGTCACTAAAATACAGCCGTACTCGGCTGGCATAAGAGGACTGCGCCAAAGCGGCAACAAATGCCGCCTGCTGGCGGGTTCGGGCGCAATAATGCAGGCTAAAGGAGCGGCCAGCGGCCTGTAGCGTTGCCGCCATCGCCAATATCGGCGTAATTCCGATGCCGCCGCCAATCAGCAGGCTATGTTTGGCCCCCATCTCCAGCGCAAACAGGTTACGCGGCTCCCCCACCCACACCTCATCCCCCAGTTGTAAAGCATGCGCGGCCAGCGATCCCCCTTGCGACTGCGCCGCCTTCAGGATCCCCAGTTGGTAGTGGTGGCGATCGGCAGGATCGCCGTACAGCGAATAAGGACGCACCAGGTTATGCCCCAAATGCAGATCCAGGTGCGCACCGGCCTGGAAAGGCGGCAGCGCTCCCCCATCTGGCCGGCACAACGTCAGCAGGACAACATCCCCCGTATTTGCCGGGCAACCACGCGTAATTGCAACATATCGACCCCCGCACGCCTCAGCGCATAAACAAGCCACCGTTAATATCCCAGGTAGCACCAGTGACAAATGCCGCCTGTGGCGACGCCAACAGCGCAACAGCCTGCGCCACAAACTCTGCATCACCCAGCTTGCCGACCGGGATCATCTGCACCAGTCCCGCCAGTTTCTCTTCAGGAACCAGGGCGTGAACCGAAGGTAAATCCATCGGCCCTGGGGCAATCGCATTGACGGTCACCCCGGATTGGCTCAGCTCGCGGGCAAATACTTTGGTCAACGTGAGGATGCCGCCCTTTGAGGCGGCATAGTGCGCACCCGACGCGGTGCCGCCATTTTGCCCTGCCAGCGAGGCCAGGTTGATAATGCGGCCGTAGCCCCGCTGGGCAAAATAGCGCCCCAGGGTTTGGCAACTGACAAAAGTGCCACGCAGATTGGTGGTGATCACCCGATCAAACTCATCGGCGCCGATCTCCATCACCGGGGTCGCCAGGGTCAACGCGGCGTTGTTGACCAGCACCTCCAGGCTGCCAAAACGCGCAAGGGTTGCCGCCAGAGCGTTTTCAAAATCTGGCTGCTGGCGGATATCCAGCCCCAGCGCCAACACCCGCTCTCTGCCGTTATCCAGCAGATCGGCTGCCTGCTGCGCCCGTGCGGCATCGACATCGGTCAAAACCAGTTGATAGCCCAACTGCAACAGATGGCGGGCGATGGCATTGCCCAGGCCACTGGCGGCCCCGGTCACTAATGCGGTCTGTGTCATAGTGTCTCCTTACAGGATGTAGCCAATGCTGTGCAGCACGTCGTCACTGTTGATCAGGCGGATCACCTTTTGCGCGATCATCCACTGGCTGCCCTGCCGCTGCAGTTGATAAGTGATATCGGCGGCATAGTGGCGGCTGCTGCCTTTACGGTGTTCCCACAGCGACTGGGCGCAGCGCACCACGGCCTGATTGTGGTCGGCGGCCAGCAGGCGAAAGCGCGAAAGCGTTCGCAGCGTGCGGGCGCGCGGCGTGGTGGAAATGGACTCTCCGCTGTAGAGGCGATGCACCCGTTTGGCCCGCATGTGATGATCGTCATAGGCGTAGTTAAGGCTGTTTTTAAAATCGGTTTCCTGCGGATCAATGGGGATCACATACAGCCCTTCCGGCTGCCAAAGTTCCAGCCAGGTGTTGAAATCCCCCTGGTCCAGCAGATCCCCTTCCAGGTTAATCAGCGCGATAGCGTCAAACAGCACGGCGTTAGAGGCTTCCATCTTGGGTCTCCGTCATCAGTTTTTTCCACATCTGGTAAGCGGCACGCATGCCGGTTTCTGCGCTGACATCGCTGCGTAAACCGTCTGCGGTTGGCTGTTCACCCGCCAGCCCCCGGTTGAGCATAATCCACAGCTCATCCCCGGCAGTGGCACCGCGCTGCACCCGCTCCCATGCTTCCGAATCGTCCGGCGTACCAAAGCCCATCGGCCCCTGGAAATGCTCATGCATACGCAAGCGTGCCTGGTTGGCAATCTCTGGCCCGCCATCCATGGTGATCACCGCGTGGTGGATCTCGGTTTCATTAACCGATAACGGCTGTAACACCCGGAAAAATGCCATCGAACAGGCAATATTAGGGAAGATATTCAGGTTGAAACCGGAACCGCCCACCGCACGCACTATGCGGCGTACCTGCAACTCGTCATGATCCTCGCGCAGCGCTTGCGCCAGCTCGACAAAACGATCGGGGATCGGCGCATCAAGATTGGTTTCCAGATCGACCAATTCCGGGATCATCACCATCACGCTGTGACCATTGCCCAGGTCTTCGACATAGCCGCTGCCGCCGACAAAGTTGAGCATCTCTTCGGTCTGTTTATTCACCGAGCTCAAAAAGGAGCGATGCACTACCGGGAAGTGATAGCCGTCGGTGGTGTTTTCCAGTTGGATTTTCCAATTGCCGGGGAAGCGGAAACGGTGCGCCGGGCCAGTTTTTATCGGGTAGCCTGCGCCCTGCTTCATAAACAGATCGATCCACTTTTTGGCCGCCCCAAGATAGTCGTCCAGCGGTTCGATCTCCTGATTGAAGGTCGCAAATACCATGCCGCCATACTGTTCGGTACGCAGTCGTACCAGCCCCAGTTCCCCCTTCTCTAACTGGTCAGCATAACTTTCGGGATGCGGTACACCGCGCAGGCTGCCGTCCAGTGCGTAGCCCCAGCCGTGATAGGGGCAAACAAAGCTATTGGTTTTGCCACTGCGATGCTCGCAGACCGTGGCGGCCCGGTGGCGGCAACGGTTAAGCAACGTATGGATTTCGCCTTTGCGATCGCGTACCACGATCACCGGCTGGGTACCGATTTCGCTGGTTTTAAAGTTACCGGTTTCCGGCACTTCACTGACGTGTGCCACCCACACCCAGGTTTTGCTGAAGATCCTGTCCAGTTCCAGTTCAAACAGCTCAGCCGAGGTATATAGCGAGGTGTGCACCCGATCGGCTTTCACTAAGTCAGCAATCTCGGCATGGCCTGGCGTGGTATGAGCTGTCACCTCCAGGTTTTTTACCTGGATGCTGTTGTTACAATTCATGGCCTTTCTCCTGCAGGGGTATCGGTAATTCCTGCGCACTGTTCCAGTGATCCACGGGTCGGCTGAACAGGTTGCGGGTGGTAAAATGCGCCATTCGCATGGCGGTTCCCACACGGACAAACCAGGCCATAATCTCCGCCGCATTCAGGTGTGCGCCCCCGGCGCTGAATGCCGAGGTCTGCAGCATCAGCCAGCGGCCACGCAACCCCCTGATTGCTCATGATTAATCGCCTCTGAGCAGAGGAAATGAGCATTCATGGCAAAGTGCGCCGGTTGGCGAGCGTAACGCTGCATCATGGTCACTATGGCGCCGCGGCCCCGATGAACCCCAAGCCGGGCGGCATAAGGATGACCAACACCTTCCCAGCAAGCATCCGCAGTAAACAATGCGCCAATGGCCTGCGCGTTTTCCTGGCTGTTGAGATCGTCACACAGGCGCATGTAGTCGCTGATACACACCCGCACCGCCTGCTGATCTTCCAACTGCTGTAAACGCTGATGGTCCTGTAAGTTCATAACCGGCTCCGTTAGTGCTGAATAATCAGCTCACGGCCTACGCGAGCCTCGATCTTGCAATACTTCCATAATTTATAAGTGCCATCGCCGACCGGCGTGGAGCGGAACAGGTTGCAGACTGCACTGACGCATGCCAACGTATCGGCGTCGGCCAATACGTAAGTGGTCCAAGGCCAGCCCGGCGATGGCCCGACCATGATCTGGTCGTCGTCCATATTGCCGATCACCCGGATCCCCGGCGTTTCCGCCATCCCCTTCATCATCACGCCAAAGGCTTGCCACACCTGCTTGGCCTCGGGGCCGGTGGCATCAAAGAAATTCTGATTTACGCCGATGCAAAACAGCACCCGCAGAGGGTTTGATTGGCTCATTGATGGTTCCTTTTTTCAGTCATAATCACAGATAACCCGGCAGCGGCTTACCGCCAAAAAACACCGTACCGGCATTGATATAAGAGAGATCGCCCATAAAGGCGTGTTGGGTTATTACCAGGGTGTCGCGGACATAGCGCTGTAGCGGGCTGGTCAGGACAATCCCGCCCATGCCATTAAGTGCCAACGCCTGGCGGGTCACCTCTGCCGCCACCCGGGTGGCATGGGTGGCGGAAAGGCGCAGCGCATTGATCTGCGGGCAAGCAGCCTCGTCACCCGCCAGCAGCTTTTGCCAGACGTCATCTATCGCCTGATAGAACCAGGCACGGGCAGAACGCAGTTCAGCCTCACTGCGCGCAATCTGCATCTGTGCCTGCTGCCGTTCTGCCAGGCGCGGCGCACCGGTAACCGACTGCTGGTTATGGGCAATGGCATAGATTTCATTGAGTGCGGCACGGGCAACGCCAAGCGCCACTACAGACAACACCTGAGTCGCCAGGGATAACACCGGGTAGCGGTACAGCGCGCCTTCCAGGTTGAGCGCCGCTCCTCGGATAAAGCTCCACTCCTGGGGGACAAACACATCGTTTATCACCAGATCGTGGCTGCCGGTGCCAGCCAGCCCCACGGTGTTCCAGGTGGGATCGATCTGGACGCTGCCGGGTGGCAGCACCGCCATACGTGGTAGCGGCTGCCCGCCTTCCGGCAGGATCCCCACGCCAAACACCGACGCTCCCAGACAACCGCTGGCAAAACTCCAGCGGCCAGTGACCCGGTAGCCACCGTCTACCTGCGGCGCACGCTGGGGCGGGAAAATACCTCCGGCAAACACCACATCCGGACCATCGCGGTAAAGTGCTTTCAAGGTATCTGGCGGCAGCGCCCCGAGATAAAACGGGCTCATACCAAAGCTGGCTACCCAGCCTGCTGAACCATCGGCAGTGGCGATTTGTTCGATCAACTCGCAAAACTGGGCCGGGGAACATTCGTCGCCACCATAGGCTTTGGGCACCAACGCGCGATAAACCCCGATCTGTTTAAAGCGGGCGATGATGTCGTCGGAAATATGGCGCTGATGTTCAAAATCGACGCTGCGGGCAGCGATATCTCCCAGCAACGGAGCGATATCTTCACGGATATGTAAGGCTGACATGGCTTCCTCCCGAGTTATTTTTGCGGCACGCGGGCAGCAGAACGCCGCCACAGTGAGCCGTGCTTACTGAGTGTGTGAATCGAACCGGGTGAATCAGATCCGGGCTATCGCCGTCAGCGACACAGCCTGGCTTGCAGGTAGGCCGCCGCTTCAACCAGCAGGCCGTCCTGGTTCTTGTTGGCCACCAGTTGCAGCGCCACCGGGCGGCCATCAAGCTCGCCAACAGGTATAGAGATCGCCGGGTGCCCACTGAGATTGAACGGGCGTACCAGTCTGGTCATGCTGACCACGCTTAACGGATCGCTGGCCTCTGCCAGCCGCGGGGGTAAATCGGGTAAGGTGGCCAACGCCAGCAGCGGCGTGCTGGCCAACAAGGTATCCAGCCGTTCGCTGAAGCGTTGCCGCACCTGCTCGGCCTGCGCTAGCTGGCTGGCGCTCACCGTTGAACCGGCCCGGATACGGCTGGCAACATCCTCAGAGACCCCTCCCACCCCAAGCAGGGAATGGAAAGCCTGCCAGTTTTCATGGCCAATAAGGGTCACTCCGGCCTGATAAGCCTCGTCAAGTTCCGGCAGAACGACGGGATGCAACACAACCTTGGCCTGCACCAGCACCTGATAAATCAATGCATCAATACGTGGCGTTGCGGCAGCGATCAGCCCGACAGTGGGCAACTCAGGCAGTTCCTTCGCCGTTGGAACGGCAAGGCGATTTAGCACCTGGCGCAATACGTCTGCTTCGCGGGCAAACAGGCCGACACAATCGAGCGAACTGGTTGGGGGCATAACCCCCTGGCGGCTCAGTATGCCGTAGGTGGGTTTCAACCCCAGAACCCCACAGCAGGCCGCAGGCATTCGCACTGATCCCCCGGTATCGGTGCCGATGGCGAAATCCACCTCACCGGCCGCCACTGCCGCTGCCGAACCGCTGGAGGAGCCACCGGGGATCAGTTGCGGATATTGTGGATTCAGCGGCGTGCCGCTCCAAGGATTGATGCCGGTAACCCCAAACGCCAGTTCATGCAGCGTGGTTTTACCGGTCAGAAAGCAGTGCTGATTTAACAGGGTTTCCACCACTTGAGCGTGGCGCAGTGCCGGAGGGGCCGATGCCAACGCCCGGCAACCTGCCTGCGTGGCGTGGCCTGCCACATCAAGCGTATCTTTCACCGCGAAGGACAGGTCACCTTGCCCAAGGGTAAATTTCTTAATGTAGGCATTGCTCTCACATAAATGGTTCATTATTGAATCCTTTATACAAAAAAATGTATCTATTTTTAGAATAATGACATGTACATTTTTTACCCTGACCGCTGATAAATTCATCATGGCTGATTTAGATGAATATTCAAGTAATTTTTCACATAAAATACACCAAGTGATAACAATTAATAAACATTGCCAAATGAATGGTTAATTACCTATCACCATGAATAAACTCAAAAAACCGGAAATTTACCGATAAAAAAACCGCCCGGGCATGCCCGGGCGGTTTTCTAATAAATGATTTATTTACAGCCAGTTAAATAAGGTATCCCTGCCCAGATCACAGTTTTGCAATCGGGGTACTGCGCAGCTCGTTACAGATCGTTGAGATTTGCCATAACCCGCCCCAGAGACTGGTTCATTTTCTCTATCTGCGCCGCAGTCATCCCACGGAACGCCTTTTGAAACACCTTTTGAGTCAGTAATTGTGCCGCTTCCACCTTAGCCTTTCCGGCCGCGGTAAGCGTCACTTCGGTCACACGCGCATCCCGTTCACTGCTGAGAGTCGTAACCAACCCATCCTCGCGCAGCCGACCGACAATCTTGGTGACCGTAGGCATTTTAGCCATCGCATATTCAGAAATCTGCGAGATGCTGGCCGTGCCATATTGGTGGGTGATAATCAGCACCCGAAAGCGGGAAACGTCTAACTGCACCTTTTTGAGCGTGACTTCCATGATTTGCGTATAACGCGCATAGACATTGACAATCCAGTAAAACGGAAACTCTTCACGGTGAAAAACCGGATCCTCCTGCGGCAGACTCTCTGGCGTTTTACTCATCATTTTCCTTACTGAGGGAGGTAGTTAGCCGGTGATTATACCTGATGAATCTCAAGTTGCAGCCTGACCCCTCGCACGTGGAGTGAGGCTCATTTGACGATCGCAAGCTTGTCATGGCCGAATATCGCACAAATATGATACAAAATTGTAACACAGTTAACATTTTTGTATCGTTTCTGAAAAATCTGTTGCTCGCCGAAACCTTTCCTTCCTATAAGTGAGCCCAGGCTTCGGTGCCGGTTCGGGCAAAGACGATGACGGGATGGCTGGCAGATATCAGTAAAGGAAATGGCCATTTTCATCAAAAAATCAAACTATTACCTACGAAATTCCTATGTGGAGATACCATGAACGGTAGCCCTTCTTCTGAGCAGATTCAGTGCGACCCGCAGATGCTCCCTGCGGCAAACAGTGCGCACCTCAACGCCCGCCAACAGGCCGTCATTAACAAGCTGTTCCGTCGGCTGCTGGTATTTTTATTTATTCTGTTTGTTTTCTCTTATCTGGACCGCATCAACATAGGTTTTGCCGGTCTGACCATGGGGAAAGATCTTGGCTTGACCAGCACCATGTTTGGTCTGGCGACTACCCTGTTTTATGTGATGTATGTGATCTGCGGTATTCCCAGTAATATCATGTTGGGGATCGTCGGTGCCCGGCGCTGGATCGCGATTATCATGGTGATTTGGGGAGTGGCCTCAACGGCGACCATGTTTGCCACCGGCCCGAACAGCCTGTACGTGTTGAGAATGCTGGTCGGTATTGCCGAAGCCGGTTTTTTACCCGGGCTGTTGCTGTACTTAACCTACTGGTTCCCCGCCTACTATCGCGCCAGGGCCAATGCGTTATTCATGATTGCCATGCCGGTCACCATGGCGCTCGGTTCACTGGCTTCCGGTTACATTCTGAGTATGGATGGTCTGCTGGATCTCAAAGGCTGGCAGTGGTTGTTCCTGTTGGAAGGGTTCCCGTCGGTGTTGCTGGGAGCGGTAGTCTGGTTTTACCTGGATGACAGCCCGGCCAAGGCCAAATGGCTGACCGATGATGACAAAGCCTGCCTGCAGGAGATGATGGAGGCCGACAAGTTAAGCCTGGTGCAACCCCAGGGCAGCACCAGCTATAGCGCGCTGCAACAGGGCAGCCTGTGGCGGGAATTGTTTACCCCGGTGATTATGCTATACACCCTGGCCTACTTCTGCCTGACCAATACGCTCAGTGCACTGAGCGTTTGGACCCCACTGATTTTGCAAAGCTTTAACCAAAACAGCAGCAATATTGCCATCGGTTTTCTCAGCGCGATCCCGCAGGTTTGTACCATTATCGGCATGATCTGGTGGAGTAAACGTTCAGACCGCAAGCAAGAGCGCAAACTGCACACCCTGTTGCCGTATTTGTTTGCCGCTGCGGGCTGGATGTTCACCGCACTCAGCACCCATAGCATGGTGCAATTGCTGGGCATTATTATGGCGTCCACCGGCGCATTTGCTGCCATGGCGATTTTCTGGACTACGCCGGATCAATCCATCAGCCTGCGTGCGCGTGCGATCGGTATCGCGGTAATCAACGCCACCGGTATGACCGGCGCGGCATTGGGCCCGTTGCTGATGGGCTGGCTCAAGGATATCACCGGCAGTTTTAACGCCGGTATCTTTCTGGTCGCGGGTTTTCTGGTGCTGGGTGCGCTGGTGATCGCTTTTATTCCCATCAAAGGGAGCCGCCCCAGGGCCACCCCTTAAAAGCCTGCACCCCAAGCGATTCGGGGTGCATTTTGCCTGATGCCAGGCGCGTTTATGCCTGGGTATCAGGCCATGTTATTTATAACCCCTGCTCGTTGGTCATCTTGCCCATTACAAAAGCCAGGTTGGCCGCCGCAACCTGGGAGGCGGCATAGGCGTCGATATTGATCTGTTGAGCATTCAAGAGCGTATTGGCCGCCTCATTGGCGACGGTTATCGTCCCAACGCCATTGCGGTAAGACTCCAGCGCCGCGTCATAGGTAATGAAAGAGGTCTTCACCAGCTTTAACGCAGCCTGATAGGAGGCCAGCGCCGAATGCAACGTATCTGCGGCCACCACGATTTCACGCACGGCCAACTCCTGGGTTTTCTTGAAGCCTTCGCTGGCTATCGCCGCACGGGACTCTGCCTCTTTGACTCGCGCCGCTCGCAACCCACCATCGTACAGCGGAATACTCACCCCCAGCAGAATGCTGGAAGAGGAAGTCTGTGGGCCAATGGCGGGCAGGCCTTGAACGTCAAAATGCCCATCCCCTGCGGCAACGGCACCGGCAAGATAAACTTTGGGCAGGAAATCAGCCTCCGCCGCCTTGATGCCTTCTGTGGCAGCTTGCGCCATGGCGTAACTGGCCAGCACATCTGGCCGTTGAGCCAGCGCCAGTTTGATCATCGCCTCTGTCGGTGAGTTGGCGGCGTTCGGTAACGCCCGCGCCTCCGCATACGCTATGTTTATGTCCAGCACGGGTGAAACGCCCATCGCACCAAGCAATGCCTGATAGGCATCGCGCTCATTCCCCCTGGCGACAACATGACGCAATTCGGATTGAGCAACCTGCTGCTGCGCCAGCGCCACCTCTACCGAGGTGGCAATACCGTTTTTCTCCGCTGCTCGGCTGCATCCTGGATCTGCAGGCTATTACTCTGCATCTGCCGGGCAATTCGGGTCTGTGCCTGCGCTGCACCGTAAAGATAATAGGCGCGCGTAACATCATAGATAAGCTTCTGGTGCATGCCGTTAAAAGTGACATTCGCGGCATAGGAACTCTTTCTGGCCGCCTCAAGCAGGGCGCTGCGCTGGCCGAAATCAAAAATCAGCCACTGTAAGGCCAGAGCAGGAACCACAGCGCTGCCATCGGTATCGATAGCATCCTGATTGCCCAACGAGTATGGCAGCGGCGTATGGGTACTCTGGTAGCCACCAATCACGCTCGCAGAAATCATCGGTAAAAACACTGCCTCCCCCATCCCCACCGCCAATGCAGCCTGCCGCGCCTGTTGCCAGGCAATGCGGGTATCCGGGTTCTGGCTCTGGGCAATATCAATCAACTGCGGCAACTGATAAATCTGCCCACGCTTGATAGCCGGTGGCTCGGCAAGTATTGCCGCTTGCGCATTAGCCGGCACAGAAAACCCTGAGCCTGCAGGCCCCGTATTGGGGGCCCAGGGTTCAGAATAATTCACCGGGGCGAGATCAAGCCGATCGGTAGCACAACCGGCGATTAAAAAACACCAGGCAATGGCCATCGCGGAACCACTGGCACGCAGGTTGGCCCTCTGAGCCAGCGGCGCGGTAAACATCATCATTTTCAAACTCCCAGTAGTGCCTCAAGCCGCTTGATACGTTGTTGAACCGTCATTTCGGCCGAACTCTCTTGCAGCCACTCCCCCGGCTGGGTGGTGGCTTCAGCGCCCTCGGAAAGGCGGCGAAGCCGTTCCATATCCGTCGCCGGTTTTACCGTGGCGAGAAACAGCGCCGGGCATAGCCTGGCCATTTCCATCAGGATCGCTTTCAGCCGCTCCCGCTCAGCCTGCACAGGGCGCAGTTGTACCGGTTCGAAGGGAACCAGCGCCAGTTCCTGTTGGGCGCTGGCAATTTCTGCCTCGACGGCGGTGGCCTCCCTTAACGCCGCCGCGCGCGCCGTGGTGGGTAAAGCGGCCAGCTTCGTCAGGCCTTGCAAAGCCTGCCTGATATGTGCGTGCACGGAATCGGTAATTGCTACCGGCCACAGCCGGGTAAAGATCAGATACACCACCAGGTTGCCCAATAAAATCCCGATGACTCTGTCAAGCGCCACGCCCATATCCAGGCTCGGCCCAAAACCCTGCAACACGGTAAGCAGGAATGCCAGCCCTATCTGTACGCCCGCATAAGCAATGCGTTCATTGCCGCACGACACCCAACCGGCCAGCAGAGTGCCAGCAAAAACCAGCACCATAAGCTCACCAATCCCGGCCATAGTCGGGATGATGAAAAGGATCGATAACACCCCCATCGCCGCGCCGATCAGGCAGCCGACGATCCGTAGCAGCAGTTTGTGCACCGTCTCCCCCGAGGTACCCAAGGCGGCGACATAACAGGTGATCATGGCGGTATGAATATCTTGCCAATTCAAGGCGGTATAAATCAGGTAGCAGATCAGGGCAGCGGCGGTCGTCTTCAGTGCGTAGCGCTGATGAACAGGGTTGGAGAACGCATCCGGGGCAAAGAATGCCATCTTGGGGGCATCAGGATCCGCTTTATCCGTGAGGTGGGCGAGCCCCCGCAGCGCGTTTTGCATTTCAATCATTTCATCGCCACTTGCCTTGATCGAAAAGTGGGGAGGGCAACGACATCGCCCGCAGCGATGGCCTGAGCCATGGCAGAACAACAGTCAGCAAGTTCTCCGCGCACGGCCTGTGGCGTAGTGGCAGGTAATACTGAAACCGCCAGCAGCAGCCGGTAGCTGCTGGCGACCGCATCATCAAGCCAGAGGGCCTCTGCAGAGGGGCGAAGATGGAATATGCGCACCAAAAGCGCCCGTTGCTGATGCTCCGCTTGCCCTTCGCGCAACAGCAAAGCGACCTTACCCAGGTTAACCTCATCGGGTTGACGCAGCGCTTCAGCTACCGTTAACAGGCGTTCCGACAGGCTGGCACGCAACAAGCGATGCGGAGCACGCCCGAAGATAAGGTTAAACCCGACGATCAGCATCATGGGTGAAACGGCCATCAGCCAGGCATACATTATCCCCCGGGTTATCAACTCGCCCGAAGGGACATTACCGAGCAGGGTCATGACAAAGGCGATAACCAAGGCAATGATATTGCCCACTTCCCCCAGCTTGGTCGCCGACCCCAGATAGACAAACAGGAAGGAACTGAGAACCAGAACCGCCATGCGTAGCGGTGCGTTTTCCAGGCTGTAATGGATCAGCAGAAACACCACCCCCACCACCAGCGTCAGCAGCACCGTCACCGCAATGGCCATCACCATGCTTTCTGCCGCATCCGGTTTCATGATGAAGATAATCAGGTAACAGCTGAGGGCTGACTCCGGAATGCCATACAGCATTGCCACCCAGGCCATCAGCGCGCAGAGCGCGGCAACGCGCCAGGCCATCGCAAATCGCCCCGGGAAAAATAGCAGATCATGCTTTGCCTGGCGGATCATTCCGCCGATAGGGCTATCAGCAACCTGGGTCATTTTGCACGACAACCACAGCGGTGGCCCCGATACGCATCAAGTTCTCCGGCGGGTTTTCCAGGCTGATACGCACAGGAAAACGCTGGGCAACGCGCACCCAATTGAGCGATTTGGGCACGTAAGGCAGGATCCGTGGGACAGTAAGCAGATCTTCGGAACTCACGCCCCAGCCAATCCCTTCAACCTTGCCCTGAATGGGGTGCTGGCGATCGGCCATCACATAAACCACCGCGCAATCCCCCACCTTGATGTTTTTCAACTCCGTTTCACGGAAAAACGCGGAGGCATGCCAATGTTCGGTGTTGATCAGCGTAAAAATAGCCTGATCCGGGATCACAAATTCACCAGCAGAAATTTTGAGCCCCACGACCCGGCCATCATGAGGAGCATATACCTGCGTATTCGCCAGCTCACGTTCAGCGATCGCCAACGCCGCACGACGAGCCGCCAGCAAGGCTTCGGAAGCCGCCGTACTGCTCACCAACGCCTCAGCGGCCGAGGACTGTTTCAACGCCTGTTTCAGGCTTACCTCGGCATCGTGCTTGGCGGTTGCCGCATCATCGACCTGTTGTACCGTGACATAGCCCTTGGGTAACAGCGGTTGCAGCCGTGCCAGCGTCTGCGTAGCCAGCTTGAGGTTGGCCTGCGCCCTTTTGATCTGCTCATCACTTATCGCTGCGTTGGACTGCTCGGCAACCCGCGTTCTTTGTTGCGTATCCAATGCCGCCTCAGCCATTTTCACTTCAGCTTGTGCCTGCTCCACCCGCAGGCGATAAACCAGCGGATCGAGGGCAAACAGCAGATCGCCGCGCTTGACCTTACCGTTCTCCTGCACATTGATAGCAACAATCTGCCCTGGCACTGAGCTGGCGATATGCACCACGCTGGCCCCCAGCTCGGCATCTTCCGACAGCGGGTTCAGCGCGGTTTTGCGCCATGACAAACCACCCAATATCACCGCTGCAAGAATAATAACCCCGCCAATGATCAAGGCCAGTTGCCGCTTTCGCCCATTTTCCCGTAATTTATTCATGATTCAGCGCGCAAAAAGAAGTAAGGAACACACGAAAGCCACGGCCAGCGCCAGGCAAACATACACGAATAACCGCCATCTCAGCTCCTCATCAATACCAAGGCGAATAAACACCACACGCACGATCACCGCGGTAATGACACCGATAAAAGCGCAGAGCAACCAGGAAGGAAAATAGGAGCCCAACAGGGGCAATAACGGAGCCTGGGCCTGCATGCAGCCACTGAGGCTCAATGCTAACGCCAAGATGGGTAGCCGACCTAGCCAAGCCCACTGCGGCGCCCTGAAAGAAAGCCGGATATTCATGGTGTTAACCCCATTTTACTGCTGGCCGCGCCCCAAGGTATTTTTATAAATTTGCCCATCTTTCATGATGATACTAAAAGCAGTCTCAGGCTGGGCCACCAACTGGATATCGCTCAGCGGATCGCCATCCACCAGGATCAGGTCGGCAAATGCCCCGTTTTCTACTACGCCAAGCTTGCCTGCATAAGGGTTTCTCGGCCCCGAAAACGCACAAAGCTCGGCATTGACGCTGGTCGCCATCTTCAACACTTCAACCGGTGAATACCAACGGACCAGTTTGGCCAACTGTGCCCCCTGCCGGGTGGCCAGTCTGGCATCAAACAGCGTGTCGGTGCCCCATGCCGTCTTGATGTTGTATTTTTTCGCCAACATGTAGGCGGTATCCGTACCGGCTACCATCTGCAACTGTTTAGCCCGCGAGGCGGGGGTGGCCATCGGCACTGCGTCCTCATCGTCCAGGAAAGGCTGCAAGCTCCACCAGATGCCTTTTTCCGCCATTAGCTGAACGGTAGCTTCATCCACCAGTTGACCATGCTCGATACACTTGACGCCCCCGGTAATCGCCATGGTGACGGCCCGGGCGGTGTAGGCGTGGACGGTAACATAGGTGCCCCAGTTTTCCGCTGCCGTTACCGCCGCCTGGATCTCTGGCACGGAGCCTTCTGTAACATCGATGGAATCATACATCGAAGCGACACCTCCCCCGCCATGTACTTAAGCTGGGAGGCGCCCCTCATCAGTTGTTCTCTGGCACGCAACAGCACTTTATCAGGCCCGTCGGCAATGGCCGTCATGCCAACTTTTTCTGCATAACTCAATGGGTCGGCGGGTGAATGAGGCAGTTCACCCAACAGGCGAAAATCACCATGCCCGCCGGTCTGGGTAATAAATGCCCCCGAAGGATAGATACGTGGGCCAGTAGTAACGTGTTCATCAATGGCCCGTTTGAGGCCAAAAACCGGCCCGCCCATATCGCGCACGGTGGTAAAACCGCGCATCAGCGTCGCCTGTGCCTCTGCGATGGCCAAGGCCTGGATATAGTTAAAATCTGCGGTCATCGCCGTCATCATTGAAGGGCGAGCCATAATGGCGTGCCAGTGAGCATCGATCAGCCCCGGCATCAATACGCCACCCGCACCGTCAATCACCTCCACATCCGCTGGCAAATCGGTATCTGCCGGCTCAACCGATTTGATCCTGTTACCTTCCACCAATACCCGCAGCCCATCCCGCAGATGATCTGAAACCCCGTCAAAGATGCGGACATTGATAAACGCAGTCAGGTGAGGTGCCTGGGCCAAGCCGGTACTGTCCTTTTCCGCTTTAGCGCCAGGTATTGCCGCCGCAACGGTAGCTGCGGTAATGGGGGCTGCCTGCGCCGCCTTTTGTGCAAAAAGGGTATTGATGCGCTTAAATACCGGGCTATGGCAGAGGCAACAGTCGGAATGGGCGTGTGGCGCCAAGATCAGTGGGGCTTGGGGCATAAGTCTCTCCTTGATAAACCTAAACTCATAACATGCTTAATTATTGCTAAGTATCAGGATAGAACAACTTTAATCAGAATTGTTTTAATTGCTGTTATTTCACTTGGTTGGCGTAAAAAAGTTAGCGATTGGCACTTAAAGCAATATCAGAACCGATGCTTAATAGGACGTTTCTTGTCCTCTTTGGCTATATTCTGCTAGCGAATGGCACTGCCGGATAAACTGTTTTAGAAAGATGGCGTGTCAAAGAGGCTATTGAGCGTTAGCCTGGCTTGTTTTACCCGAGTGATTAATGCTGTGCTGGATGATATCCCCGCCACCGTTCACGCTGCGGCGTGGTTATCTGCACTCACGATTAACCAGGCGCCAGGGGATAAGCGAGCTGGGGGCCTGGCGGTGCGGCGCAGGGAGGTACAGATGCTGCGGGCACGGAGATGTGTTTGAGCTTTCAACCCGAAATTCATCGGCTATAAATACAGCCAGGATTCGGTGAAGAATTGACAGAAAAAACCGTGTTAATCGCATTATTATCTCTGTAATTTCAACCAGCGAACTCACATCCTTTATTTACACAGCCTCTTCTTACCTTAACAACCCGCTTTATAACCATAAACACCGCATACCCGATGGCTATTATTACATTGCAATAGGGTTGGTCATATCAGCAACCGGTGTTGCTTTATTTATCCACGCAGTCTTGCTGCGCCGAATGGCGATCGAGTGTGGGGAATAATGTTTAGTTTCGTGATCTGAAACTCAAAAATTCAGTAACCTGGCTATATCCCTATTATTTGTGTGATTTCTCCCTCCCAAGCGGGTAGAATGCCTGCGCCCAACCCAGGGCAAGATTTTACAATCTGAATATGGCATCGCCATAAAAAGGAGTATTTCCCTTATGACAGGTCTGTTTCTGGGGTTCCTTCTTGGATTTATCATGCAACGCGGGCGCTTTTGTATGGCCGGCGGTCTGAGAGACCTCTATCTGTTTCGCGACGGGCGCATGACCATCGCAATCCTCATCATCATTACCTTGCAAAGTATCGGCCTGTTCGCCTTTATCGCCCTCGGCTGGGCCAAACTCCCCGGAGGGGATTTCCGCTGGCTGGCGACGCTGGTTGGTGGCGTGACCTTCGGTATCGGTATGGGACTGGCCAGTTCCTGCTCCACTGGCGCTTACTATCGCGCCGCCGAAGGGCTGATCGGCAGCATGATCGCCGTGGCCGGTTTCGTGGTCGCCAGTTGGTATATCCGCCAGCCGGGCGGCAAACAGCTGTTCGCCCCCATCAACGCCCCGGCATTACCAGACGCTTCACTGATGCAGACATTCGGCATATCTCCCTGGCTAGCGGTAGTGCTGCTAACCCTGTTGACGACCGTGCTGGTCTGGCAACACCTGAAGCGCAAATCCTTCCCTGTTCCTCAACTCAAACCACGTAAACAGGGTATTGCCCACTGGCTGTTCGAAGCGCGCTGGCATCCCTTTACAAGCGCGGTGCTGATAGGCGTCATTGCTTTGCTGGCATGGCCCTCCAGCCTGTCGTCGGGCAGGGTCGGAGGCCTGGGGATCAGCGGCCCCAGTGCGCAACTGTTTTCGCTAATCACGGAAGGCAAAACCGGGTTCTTTGGCTGGGCCGGATATCTGCTTATCGGGATTTTCGCTGGTTCCCTCGTCGCTGCATGGGGAAGCCAGGAGTTTCGGCTGCGCTCACCCGGTGCTCCGGCAATGGTCAAAAGCCTGTTGGGTGGCGGCCTGATGGGAGTGGGCAGCGGGCTGGCGGGTGGCTGTATGCTGGGAAATACCATCGTCAACACCGCCTGGTTCTCCTGGCAGGGCTGGCTGTTTATCCCGTGCATTCTTCTGGGGAGCTGGCTGGTCAGCTATTTCACTATTATTCTTCCGAATCAATCCATTAAAACAAAAGAGGTCTCAGGATTATGAAAACGATAACTCTGGATACCACGGGTAAACTTTGTCCATTCCCGCTGATTGAAGCCAAAAAACACATTGAGCAATTGGGGTTGGGCGACCTGCTGGTGATTGAGTATGATTGCGCCCAGGCCACGGAGAACCTGCCGCGCTGGGCCGTTGAGGCAGGGCATAGCGTGACAGACTTTCAACAAACCGGCGATGCCCGCTGGCAGATCAGCATCAAAAAGGGTAGATAATCGCCCTGCCTCAGGTATTGAGCGCCCGGGGTCGCCCCGGGCCAAGCCAAGTTTGGGCTTCGCTTCTCAACAACCGATCAAAACAGCTCGCATGCGCCAGCACTGGCATCATCAATTCAGGTTTCAGAGAACCCGCTCGGTTTATAACCAACTGGTGTTGTGCCAACCGTTTTTTTCCATGCAGGCCAAAAATGCTTTTTTCCTGCTGTCGATATTTACGTCCAACGGATAGCTCTCGACGCCTAATTTATTGACGTACTTATAACCACTGCTAGTACAGTCTGCGTCCTCTTTTTTGCATTTTAATGAGACTTGCTTTTCAACACTGCGGGTGGCCACTTCATTTTTTATCGGGAACTGAGATAATGAGGTAGACTCACACAGGTTTTTGGCTTCTTGCAGTACGAGCGTTGGCGCCCCTAAAGGTTCCCAGTTAGCCGCACAACCTGAGAGAGCAATTACCGGGCAAATAACAAGTAAGCATTTTTTCATAAAAACTTCTTTGGTTAAAATTGAGACGATTAATTTAAACAGATCCCCGAACCTGCCGGGGTGGTATTTTTACTGACACTTATCGCTTATTTTTACTAACGTAGCCTTATAAACACTTTCATCGGAAGAGGCAAATACGGCTAGCCCTTTTACCATCGCTTTAGGTTTTAAAAACCCTGAGGTCAGTTTTTCATCGACGGTATCAAGTTTGAACACCTTGCCATCAGCAGACGAGGCTTGTAAGCATAACTTACTGAGATCAACGTTTTTATCGGACAGGTTAGCAACGGAAACGGTGAAATCCCGGGTATAAAACACTTGGTTGCCAATAGCGACTGAACCTTGATTTTGTTGTGTGGCATATACCGCTACGGCTTCGGTATTCGCTGCTAATACCGGCAGGCTGAAAACGCCAAGCACCAAGGCGGCGGTCAGATAGTGTGTTTTCATGGTTTTTCCCTCTAAGTCACAACGATAATGTCAGGGGGCCAATAATAGTCTATCGGTTTTAAACCGTAGATTAACGATAAGTCCTGTGGCTGCAAAGCAGGTAAAGTGTCATTACGAAAGCGGGGGTTGATAAAATTCACCCAGGCTGGGCAGAGCATGAAAATCATTCCCGATTGCAACGCTGCCCAATGAATCAAAATATAAGCTCATTGAATTATCTGATAACGCTGAATAATCGGGCAAACCTTACCCCAGCGCGATTACCCCCTCAAACATCTGTATTACCGCTATCAACCTGATAATCCGGCTGCTATCAGAATGATAAATTATCGTGTCACTTTTTTCTTGCCTCCCCTCCCTGGTATGCCCCCACCCTATTTTGATCAAAAAAAGCCCTCTCAATACCGGTATAAATCAGATTCAACTCACGGAATCCATATTCTCTCGCATTATCAACCGACTGTGGCCTGCAAGTTGCTGCATCCCTGACTCGCGACTTTTTTCTCTCACCAGGGGGTCAAGATGCCTTTAGGAGCGTCACCCAAGCGCGTAGATGCGCAAGCGAAAGTCACCGGTCGGGCCCGGTATACGGATGATTTTACGTTGCCTGGCATGCGCTACGCCAAGTATGTCCGCAGCCCGATCGCCCACGGTCTGGTCACCGGTATCGATATACACAAAGCGCTGCAACTGCCGGGTGTGGAGGCCATTTTCACCTATCAGGATATTCCCTCCGCTCATTTCCCTACGGCGGGTCACGCCTGGTCTCTGGACGCCAATAAACGCGACGTGGCTGATAAACAACTGCTCACCAACCATGTCCGCCACCACGGTGATGGCGTGGCGATCGTTGTCGCCTGCGATCTGCTGACGGCAGAAAAGGCCGCCATGTTGGTAGAGGTGGAATACCAGGAACTGCCGGTAATGACCACCGCAGAGATGGCATTGGCCGCCGATGCCCCCTTGCTGCACGGTGGCAAAAACAATCTGCTGAAGCAACATGCCCTCAGCGCGGGCGATCCGGATGCGGCATTTGCAGCGGCAGACCTATTGGTTGCAGGCCACTATCAGACCCAGGTGGTGCAGCACTGCCATCTGGAAGGGGTGCTCTCCTATGCCTATATGGATCAGATGGATCGGATCGTCATCGTCTCCAGCACCCAAATCCCCCATATCGTGCGCCGTGTCGTGGCCCAGGCGCTGGACATGCCCTGGTCAGCCATCCGCGTGATCAAACCCTGTGTTGGCGGCGGTTTCGGTAACAAGCAGGACGTGCTGGAAGAACCGATGTGTGCATTTCTGACCTGGAAACTCGGCGGCGTGCCGGTCAAGGTCGAACTGAGCCGCGAAGAGTGTTTTCTTGCCTCTCGCACCCGTCATTCGTTTGCCATCACCGGCAAGATGGCGGTAAACCGCGAGGGTATCCTGCAGGCTGTTAGTCTGGACGTGCTTTCCAACACCGGGGCCTATGCCTCCCACGGCCACTCCATTGCCGCAGCCGGGGGAATAAAATTGCCTATTTATATCCACGTTGCGCCTTTGGCTATCGGGCCACCACCTTCTATTCCAACCTGCCTAACGCTGGCGCGATGAGAGGCTATGGCGCGCCGCAGGTGACCTTCGCCCTGGAATGCATGATTGATGAGGCCGCTGCCCAACTGGGAATGGACCCGCTGGAGTTACGGATCAGAAACGTTGCCCGCCAGGGGGACATCACCGTGCTGAATAACAAAGAGATCAAGAGCGCCGGTATTGTTGAGTGCCTGTTGCGCGGCAAGCAACTGTTTGACTGGGATACCCGGCGTGCCGCCTGCCTGAACCAGAGCGGCCCGGTCCGCCGTGGCGTGGGCGTGGCCTGCCTGAGTTATGCCTCCAATACCTATCCGGTAGGCGTGGAAATCGCCAGTGCGCGCCTGATGCTGAACCAGGATGGCACCGTCCATCTGCAGGTTGGCGCGACGGAAATTGGCCAGGGCTCGGACACCGTTTTCGCACAAATGGCGGCGCAAACCATTGGCGTGCCCTTCTCGGCTATTTATGTCATCTCTACTCAGGATACCGATATCACCGCCTACGATCCCGGCGCTTTCGCCTCGCGGCAAAGCTATGTGACCGCCCCAGCGATACGCCAGGCCGCTACTGAACTACGCGCAAAAATTCTTGAGCATGCGGCCTATATGTGCAGCCAGCCGGAATGGGCGCTCGATATCATCGAAGGCAATGTGGTGTTTAAACAGATGCCGGAAAAAGTGCTGTTCTCGGTAAAAGACGTCTCGATGAGCGCCCATTACGATCAGGAGGTCGGCGGGCAGATTATCGCTGAGGTTTCCTGCAAAACCCGCAGCAATCCACCGGCCTTTGGTTGTACCTTTGTTGACCTCACCGTTGATATCCCGCTGTGCAAAGTCACCATCAATAAAATCCTCAATCTGCATGATTCCGGCCAGATCCTGAACCCTCTGCTGGCGGAAGGCCAGGTTCATGGCGGAATGGGGATGGGCATCGGCTGGACGCTGTTTGAAGAGATGATTATTGACGAAAAAACCGGCATCGTGCGCAACAATAATCTGCTGGATTACAAGTTTCCCACCATCCTCGACCTGCCAGCACTGGAATGCGCGTTTATCGAAACCTATGAGCCACAATCCGCCTACGGACATAAGGCGTTGGGTGAGCCACCGTTGATCTCCCCTGCACCGGCGATCCGCAATGCCCTCTGGATGGCAACCGGCGTGAAGATTGATGAATTGCCGCTGACGCCAAAGGCGCTATACCGCCATTTTGTGCAGGCAGGCCTGATCGAATAACCGGAGAAGAACCATGTACGATATCGCAGATTATTATCGGGCGACCAGTATCGACGATGCCGTGCGGCAATTAGCGGCCAATCCTCAGGCCCGGCTGATTGCTGGCGGTACCGATGTGTTGATCCAACTCCATCATCTGAACGGTAAATACCGCCATCTGGTGGATATCCACGATCTGCCGGAATTGAGCGGCATCAGCCTGCTGCCCGATGGCACCTTACGCATTGGCAGCGGCACCACTTTCAGCCAGATTATCGACTCTGCTCTGATACAACGTTATGTGCCGGTGCTGGCTGAAGCGGCCACCACCATCGCCGGGCCGCAGGTGCGCAACAGGGGAACGCTGGGTGGCAATATCTGCAATGGGGCTACCAGCGCCGATTCTGCCTCCCCCTGCGTGGTCATGGAGGCCGAACTGGAGATTGCCAGCGTTGCAGGGCTGCGCTACACGCCGATCCACGGGTTTCATACCGGCCCCGGCAAAGTGGCGCTGGGCCAGAATGAGGTCGCCGTGGCCTTTTTATTCAGGGCGCAGCATTACCGGAATGTTGGCAGCAGCTATTACAAATATGCCATGCGCGACGCCATGGATATCGCGACTATCGGCTGCGCCGCCGCCTGTAAAATCGAAGACGGCTGCTTTAGCGCGGTCAAGTTAGCCTTTG
The DNA here is from genome assembly GCF_050632285.1 of Serratia sp. L9. Lineage (NCBI taxonomy): Bacteria > Pseudomonadati > Pseudomonadota > Gammaproteobacteria > Enterobacterales > Yersiniaceae > Serratia > Serratia sp. L9. The sequence continues at coordinate 4,547,740 of NZ_CP192591.1, forward strand.
GCGTAGCGGCCCCGACACCTATCCGCGCCCCCACGCCGAAGCCGCGGCCCTTGGCCGCCCGTTCAACGCACAAACCCTTGCCGCCGTGCGTGAAGCCGTTAGGCATGATGTGTTACCGCGCTCGTCCTGGCGCGCCACCAAAGAGTTCCGCATGCAGATTATCCGTACGCTGGCAGAACGCGTTCTGGCCCAGGCGGCTCAACGCGCAGGAGGAGAGTTATGCTGACTATCAACTGCACCATCAATGGCCGAGCCTATAAGTTCACCCTTGATCCCCGAATGTCGCTGATGGAGTTGCTGCGTCAGCATGGGCTTAACAGCGTCAAGCAAGGCTGCAGCGTTGGCGAGTGCGGCGCATGTACCGTCCTGATCGATGATGTCGCAACCGATACCTGTATCTATCTGGCCGTCTGGGCCGATGGCAAAACTATCCGCACAACAGAAGGTGAGGTGCAGCATGGCCAGCTTTCTGTCGTGCAGCAGGCGTATGTAGATACAGGGGCGGTGCAATGCGGTTTTTGTACGCCGGGGCTGGTGATGACCAGCACCTCAATGGTGGAACGCTTTCGCGGCAAGCGCCTTACCGAACAGGAGATCCGCCGGGGATTGGCCGGCAATTTATGCCGCTGCACCGGTTATACCGCCATCGTCAACGCGGTGGAAAAGGCGCAGTTGCTGGATGAGGAAACTCCGCGCTGATCATGGCTTATCCTGTTAGCGCTAGCCTGTAGACTCGTTTTAAAACCGGTGGATTTGCGCCTGCGCTCCTGCGGGCAGGCCGGTCGGTTTCATTTTTTCCTGTCAGTCATCCAGGGCAAGACCTGGAAAACCTGCCACAGGCTTGCGCCTGTTCGCCTGATGAGCGCAATAACTCTGATACTGGATAGCAACGTCCCTTGATCAACGCCGGTTGATCAAGGGACTGTTCTCTTCTCGCTCATCGACGGTCAGATAGCCCAGCCACCGGCATAGAAGGCCACCAGCGCGACGGCAATAATCACCGTACCGATATTCAGTTTGCGCCATTCGTTGGAGCAGACACGGCCAATCACCAGCGTGCTGAAACCCAGCATAATGCCGGTGACAATATTACAGGTCAGCACGATAAACACCGCACAGACCAGGCCGGACATGGCATCGACAAAATCCTCAAAGTCCAGCTTGGCCACGTTGCTCAGCATCAGCAGCCCCACATACATCAGCGCTGGGGCGGTTGCGTAACCGGGCACCAGATAAGAGAGCGGTGACAGGAACAGCATCAGCAGGAACAAAACCCCCACCACCACCGCCGTAACGCCGGTTTTCCCCCTGCTGCCGTACCCGCAGCAGATTCGATATACACCGCAGCCGGTGAAGCCCCTACCAGAGCAGAGAACATACTGCTCATTGAGTCGGCGGTTAACGCCCGGCCACCGTTGATGATCTGCCCGTCCTTGTCCAACAGGTTTGCCTGACCGGCCACCGCCCGGATGGTGCCGGTGGCATCAAATACCGCCGTCATCACCAGTGCCAGTACGCTTGGCAATACCAATGGGCTCATCGCCCCTTTGATATCCAGGCTGAAAATCAGTGAGTTGCCATCTGGCCCCACCAGGCTCGGTAAGGCAAACAGCCCCTGATACTTCACATTCGGGTCAAAAATCAGGGCGATAATGGAAATACCGATGATCACCAACAAGATCCCGCCGGGCACGCGCAGTTTCTCCAGGCCAAGGATCACGGCCAGACCCAGTAATGACATCATCACCGGGAAGGAGGCAAATGCCCCCAGCGCCATCGGCAACCCCTCCAGCGGATTTTTGATCACCATACCAACGCCATTGGCGGCAATCAGCAACAGGAACAGGCCAATACCAATCCCGGTACCATGAGCGATACCCATCGGCAGATTACGCAAGATCCAGGAACGCACGCCAGTTACCGAGATGGCGGTAAAAATCAGCCCCATCAGGAAGATGGCCCCCAAGGCTACCGGCACGCTGATATGTTGGCCAAGCACCAGGCTGAAGGCGGTGAACGCCGTCAATGAGATGGCGCAGCCAATAGCCATCGGCAGGTTGGCCCACAGGCCCATCACCAATGAACCGACCCCGGCCACCAGGCAGGTTGCCACAAATACCGCCGTAGGGGAAAGCCGGCCTGGCCCAGCATGCCGGGCACCACAATCACTGAATACACCATCGCCAGGAAGGTGGTCAGCCCTGCCAGCACCTCCTGGCGTATGCTGCTGCCCCGCTGCGTAATCTTGAAAAAGGCATCTATGGAACCGGTTGCCTGCTCTGACGTCACCTGTGACAAATTGTTAGACATTTTTATGCCCTCTGAAGGTCTGCATTAGTTACCAATCCTGGTAAATTACGCTGCGCTTCTTTTATGTGCGTTCATACACCAACCGGCCATCTACGTAAGTCCGGTAGATTGATCGGTCATCCCCTAGCGTCATCATGACAAACAGCTTATCCATCAATGTTTTTGAGTTGTCGTAGCGCAACTGCTGCAACGGCGTAGCCGTCGGCTCAAGCACCACGAAATCCGCCTCTTTACCCAGGTTGAAGTTACCAATGGTGTCTGCCAGACCCAGCGCATCGGCCCCGCCCAGCGTAGCCAGATAAAACGCTTCATATGCCGACAGCCGATAGCTCTGCAACTGCATGATTTTGTAGGCCTCATTCAGCGTCTGTAGCATGTTGAAGGTGGTTCCGGCGCCAATATCGGTCCCCATCCCCACCTTGACCTTTTTCTGCCAGGCCTTCGACAAATTGAACAGGCCACTGCCGAGATAAAGGTTGGAGGTTGGACAAAAGGCGATGGCCGAATCGGTATCGTGCAGGCAATCCCACTCGCTGTCTTCCAGATGCACGCAGTGGGCAAACACGCTTTTTCTGCCGGTCAGCCCATAGCGATGGTAAACATCGAGGTAGTTTTTGTGCTCAGGGAACAGGGCTTTCACCCAGGCAATCTCATCTTTATTTTCCGATAAGTGGGTATGCAGATAGGTATCCGGGTACTCCTGACGCAGGCGTTGCACCATTTCCAGTTGTTCCGGCGATGAGGTGGGTGCAAAACGCGGGGTGATGGCATATAACAAGCGGCCATTGTTATGCCAGCGCTCAATCAGTGCTTTGGTCTGGGTATAGCTGCTCTGGGCAGTATCCAGCAGATAGTCAGGCGCGTTGCGATCCATCATCACCTTGCCGGCAATCATACGCATATTGATATGGCGTGCGGCCTCAAACAGCGCCTCGACTGACTCCGGGTGAACGGTGCCGAAAACCAGTGCGGTGGTGGTGCCGTTACGCAGCAGTTGTTTAATGAAGAAAGACGACATTTCGCGGGCATATTCAAGATCGTTATAGCGCTGCTCGGCTGGGAAGGTATGTTTATTCAGCCAATCCAGCAGTTGCTCGCCATAGGCTCCCACCATTTCACATTGCGGATAATGAATATGGGTATCGATAAACCCCGGAACGATCATTTTACCGCTGTAATCACGCACCCGGATGCTGTCGGGTATCTGGTGTTTCCCTGCTTCCCAGGAGCCAAACCAGGCCACACGGCCATCACGGATCAGCAGCAGGCCGTCTTGAATAAAGCGCAGATGACCTTCTATCTCTTCGGGGCATTGCACGGTGCGGGTAATATCCAGGAAGTTGCCCCGCACGGCCTTGATTGAATGTTCACACTCCATACTCAATTCCTTATAACAACATGAGGTTAATCGGTATTTTTTTCCACTGGCGCCGCCTCCAGCGAGGGAGCCTCTACGCTGCTTTTTTCGGTGTTATTCAGCGGTATCAGCAGATTGAGGAAAATGGCCGTCAGCCCACCGGCACAAATCGGGTTTTCCACCAGCACGTAGATCGAAGCGGGCAGAATGCGGAATACTTCAGGATCGTAAGAAACACCCAGGCCCAGCCCGAGCGAGGTGGCCACGATAATGGTTTCCCGGCGGTTCAAGCCGTTGGAGATGATGATGCGTATGCCGGCGATGGCAATCATCGAGAACATCAGCGTCATCGCGCCCCCCAGAACCGGAGCCGGGATGGTGGTAAAGAAGCGGCCGATGACCGGGAACAGCCCCAGAATGACCAGGATTACGGCAATAAATTTACCGACATGGCGCGAGGCAACGCCAGTCATCTGGATCACACCGTTATTCTGGGCAAAGGTAGTCAGCGGCAATGATCCCAGCATGGTAGCAATGACCGAAACCAGCCCATCGGCCAGCACCCCGCCACTTAGGCGCGAAGTGTATTCCTTTCCTTTGATTGGCCGGTTGGAGACCATGGCGGTGGCGGTAATATCCCCCACCGCTTCCAGCACGCTGAGCAAATAAATAGTGCCCGCCACCAGAAAGGCGTGAAGATCAAAAGAGAAACCATATTTGAAGGGAATGGGTAAGGTCATTACCGGCAGGTTTTGCATCACGGAGAAATCGACCATGCCTAAACACAGCGCCACTACATAACCGACAATGATGCCGATAGCGATGCCGCCCATGCGCAGTAACGCGTTTTGGCAACAGTTAAAGGCGATCACCACCAGCAACACCAACAGCCCAACGCCGATACTTTCATAGTTGCCAAAGGTGCCGCTGCTTTTAGCGGCAAAACCACCGCCAAAATCGATAATGCCTACCTTGATCAGGCTTAAACCGATCATCAGTACCACAATGCCACTGACCGTCGGCGTAATGACCCGCTTCAGATAGGGCAGAATAAATGAGGAGCCCACCACCAGGAACGCCCCGACAAAAGAGACGCCTAATAAGGTAGAGAGCATCGCTTCCACATGCAGGCCATCGGCTTTCATGGTGCTGCCCAGGGCAATCATTACCGTCACAAAGGAAAAGTTTACCGATTGGATCGACAGCAAACCTGAACCGACACGGCCATAACGGTTCACCTGCAGCCAGGTGCCAATTCCTGAGGCAATCATCGCCATGGAAACCAGATAGGCGGTGATTTCTGGCGGCAGGCCCAGAGCTGTGCCGACAATTAACGCCGGTGCCACCATCGGAACAAATATTGCCAGCAAATGTGTGATAGCGCCGATCATGCATTGGTTAAAGGGGGCTTATCCTCCAACTGATAAATAAGATCGTTATTTTCGGTGGGTATATCAGACATCTCTTTACTCCCTTCCAGTAAATTTGATCATCTGATTCAATAAATACGCGTTAACTGCTCCACGCCCTCTATTTCGCCATGTTGATCCCACGGGCTATCCTGAGCATCTGGCTCATTTTTGCGCATGGCGGCGATAACATGTTCAGCTAATATATTGAATCGCTCTCCCCATAAACCCTCAATAATTGCCAATAAGAGTATTTTGGGTATACCGGGGAATGACCGTTACAGATCATTCCCGCGGTAATCTATGCCCATTATTCTCAGCGATTATGCTGAGAGCTTATTTAACCCCTTAATACTTTCTCTGCCGTGAAATGCCATTCACGTAGCCAGACACCACAGGCGTCATGGATTGCCATGGCGATAGCCGGAGCAGCACCGTTGACGCCGATTTCAGAAATCGACTTGGCGCCGTACGGCCCGACCTGGTCGTCACTCGGCACCAGGAAGGCCTGGAAGTCGAGCGGGATATCACCAATTTTGGGCGCACCATAACTCTGCAAGTCACGCGTTATCGGCGAACCATGACGATCGTAGATAATCTCTTCCGTCATGCTGTGGCCGATAGCACGCATTGAGGCACCGTAGATTTGCCCCAGCGCCAGCTCAGGGTTAACCGGCGTGCCACAATCCAGTAAGGCATAAAATTTTTCCAGGCGGATTTCGCCGGTGCGCTGGTTAACCGCCACTTCGGCAAAGTTGGCACCAAACGGGAAGGCAAAATCAGAGGAGATATAACTCGCGGTAGCCACCAGAGTCCCGAAGCCGGTGCCCGTCTCCGCCTTGTGGGCGATTTGGGCAAACGACACGTCACCCCGCTTACCGCGCACCGCTCCAGGCGCCACCAACGCCACATCGGCTTCTTCCTCGCCCAGCATCTGCGCGCCGTGGAACAGGATTTTCTGCTTGAGATTTTCCGCGGCGTTTTTAGCGGCGTTGCCAGAGAAACAGGTACCGGAAGAGGCATAGGCTCCCTTGTCGAACAAGGCGTGATCGGTATCCCCCGAGATCACATGCACATCGGCAAATGGGCAGCACAGCACTTCGGCCGCCAGTTTGCCGACCACCGTATCCAGACCGGTGCCAATATCCGCACCGCCGGAATGCACGATAAAGGTGCCGTCCGACTCCAGTTTGATCATGCAGTTGGCCTGATCGATATCTGGAATACCGGATTTCTGCATGATGATGGCGACGCCACGCCCCACCTGCCAATCGCCGGTTTTTGTTTTCGGTGAATTCCAGTGGATCAGCTCACGCCCCTTGCGCAGAATGGGTTCCAGCGCACAACTGGCGGCACTGGGCACCGAGGTTGGCATTTTGCCTTCGCCAATCGCTCCGAGGATCTTCAACTCCTGCCCTTCAACCACCCGGTTAAGCTCAATGATATCCAGCGGATCCCGGCCAAGTTTTTCTGCCAGTTCCGCCAGGATCATGGTCAGGGCAAAGTTGCCTTTAGGCGCGCCGTATCCCTGATAAGCCCCGTTCGGGCAGATGTTGCTGTAATAGGTCGTCACCTGGAAATTGACGTTTTCACAAGGATAGAGCGGCAGTGACAGCGCCGGGCCATTGCTGGGCACCGTCAGCGCATGGTTGCCATAAGGGCCGGTATTGGCCAGGAAGTTCATATCGATAGCCGTCAGGCGGCCATCTTTTTTCGCCCCAACTTTTATCTGCACCTTGGCAACATGGCGCGAAGTGTTACTGATAAATTCTTCTTCGCGGGTGTAGTGGAAATAGACCGCACGACCGGTGACGCAGGTGGCCCAGGCGCACACTTCTTCCAGCAGGATATCCTGCTTGGAACCAAAGCCACCGCCCACGCGTTCTTTGATCACATGCACCTTATGCTGTTTAAGCCCGACAATGCGCGCCACCTGGCGGCGCAGGTGCCATGGCACCTGGGTGGACGCGTGGATCACCAATCGGTCACCGTCCATATAGCTGTAGCAGACGTGTTTTTCCGCTGGGCATTGCTGCACCTGTTTGGATTCGTATGTGCGCTCCAGTACCACGTCCGCCTCGGCAAAACCCTGCGCCACATCGCCAATCTGCCCATGCACCGCAGCGGCAATATTGCTGTGAGGTTTGGCGCCAATCGGGAAATTGATGGTCAGATGCTCATTGCCGCGCCGGGCGCTGCCCTGGTTTTGTTCGGCCAGATCGGCGGGAGCACCGTTGACATAGACAATGGGTTCGTCATGTACCAGCGGGGCCCCTGCGGCCATCGCTTCATCAATCGACATCACCGGCTGCAACACGTGATATTCCACCTCGATCAGGCCCAGCGCGGCCAAGGCAATCTCTTCGCTCTCGGCCACTACCGCCGCAACCCGATCGCCAACGTGGCGCAGTTTGATGCCAAACATCCGCCGATCCAGCGGCGAAGGCTCAGGCGCACTTTGCCCACCGGGGGTGTAATAAATATCCGGGCAGTTAAGGTGGGTGATCACATGCACCACCCCCGGCAAGGCTTCGGCTTTGCTGACGTCCAGATGAGCGATCAGGGCGTGCGGATGCGGGCTGCGCAGTACCTTGATGATGCAGGCATCACGGGCAACGCGATCCTCAACGTAGCAAGGCTTGGCCTGGACCATTTTCGCCGCATCCACCTTCGGGCACAGCTTGCCGACCACGTTAAGATCGCTGCGAAACTCAGGGGCCGACGGCGCCTGAAACGCGGGATCGCGGCGGCGAGCCACCGCCAGCGCCACCACCTGGTAGAACTGCTGATAACCGGCATCGCGGCTGAACAGCCCCGACAGCGCATCATCAATCTCCGCCCGCGTTGGCGCGCTTATTCTTGCCAGCAGGTCCGTCAGGATCAGTGCTGCCGCCGGATCGTTATAGCCGGACTGGACAATCCCCACGTCCACCATCGCCTGCTGCACCAGGCTAAGCTGGTTCCAGCTCCCCAAGGCTTCTGCCGTGGTCACCACCGCCCCATCAAGTTGTGCGGCGATCAGCAGTGAAGCATTGACCACCACGCCATTAAACAAAATCGCATCCGAGCCGGAAAAACCAAAGCCGTCATCACTGTCGCGAACCGAATGCAGCCCCTGCTTGAACAGCAATTGCTGCACGTTCTGGCCGGGTTGGCATGACATCACCTGCTGGCTGTCATTGAGCGTAAAACGAATGTCCATCATTGTTTCTCCCCTGACGACTGGCACTCTGCAAGCAGGTCTGCCACCAGCACACCGCTGATATAGCGCTTATAAGCCACGCTGCCACAGAGATCGGCCTGAGGATCAACGATATCTGCCACCCGCTTCTCCAGCGCCGGGCCATTGAGGCCGCTGTTTTCTGCGTCACGCAGGCGGGAGGGCCGCGCCACTACGCCGCTCAGGGCGATGCGCACCCTGGATTGTGCATTGCGGGAAACGGCGGCGGTCACCACCACCAATCCTGCCGCCGAGCGAGCCACTTTGCGTGTGGCACAGCAGCGGTAGGGATCCGGCAATACTACTTCCAGCAATAATTCCGGGTTGCTGCCTGCCAGATACTCTTCCAGCCCGATAGTTTTGCCACTGCCGAGCACCACCCTGGCACTTAGGGCCAACAGCACCGGGAGCAGCACCGAATCTTTGGCCGCCGAGGCAATTTCCCCCAGCGTGGCCTGGTTACGAATATGGCGGGAATAGACAAAGCCCAACGCCTCGCGCAGCGCCTGCGGGATCAGCGCGGTATCCAGTAAGCGTTGCAAGCTGATAGTGGCACCGAGATGCAGCTCACCCTGCTGCCAGTTCACCTGGTCCAGCCCCAGTTGCGTCAACGCAATGGCCACCTTTCGCTGCGTTTTGGTGGGGGTGGCGTTGAGTTTGCTGCCCCCTGCAAAGTAAACCGCGTCATCAAGAAACTGGCGTTTCAGCTCCAGCGCCTGCTGCACCGATCCTGGCCGATAGAATTGTTCAATCATTTTTCACCCTCATCAATGTCAGCCGCCCTACGCTACGCAAGGCGGCAACATACTTAGTTCAAGGCATCCATACGCTTCCAGAGCTGGGCCGCCACCTTGCGGGCCTCGGCGTAAATCGGTTCCACATCGAACGGGAACTGGCCGTCCTGATAAACCATGCGGCCTTCTACCATGACGCTGTCAACGCTGCTGGCGCCCAGGCCAAAGGCCAGATGACCCCCGATGTTTTGCGCCGCCAGCGGTGTCGGAGACGGGTAGTTGCAGATAGTCAGATCCGCTTTGTAACCGGCTGCCAGACAACCAAATTGAGCGCCGAAGTTGCGCGCCAGCAGTTGGTTGCCGTTCGAAAGGAAACGGGCAAAACTGTCTGGCCACAGCGGCCCACCGGCATCGCGGTGTTTGAAGAAGGCAAATTTCAGCTCTTCAAACATGTCTGAACCTATGCCGTCAGTGCCAAGCGCCAGGTTGCGGTATTGCGCCAGTTGGTGGTTATAGCCAACATGGTTGTTCATATTGGAGCGGGCGTTGTGCACCAGGAAGGCGTCATGCTGGTTGATAAGCCCGATATCGGCGGCGGAAAGATACAGGCCGTGAGCCACCAGCGTTTTAGCATCGATCAGGCCCTGCTCAGCCAGGCGCACGATCGGGTCTTTGCCGTATTTATCGTGGCTATGAGAAACATCGTAACTGTCTTCCGCCACATGAATATGCAGCCCGCGACCGGTGCTTTGCAGCGCCCGTTTCAGCATCTCCAACCCAGCATCCGAAACGGTAAACGGCGCGTGAGCCCCGATATGCGCCTCCACCAGATAAGGCTCTTTACCGGCGGCTTTGGCGGCGTCGATCAGATTGGCAAAGGCGATATTTTCCTCCACCCCGGCCAGCAGTTCGCGCTCACCGCCATTGCGATCGGTGGTCTCAAAGCAGGTCATGCCACGCAACCCGGCCTTGATAAATCCGGCACGCAGGGTCTTCAGCGATCCGGCAATAAAGTTTGGCGAGGCATGATGATCGATCACCGCCGTACAGCCACTCTTGATGGCTTCCAGAGAACAGATCAGACCGCTGTAATAGAGGGATTCCTCATCCAGCGCCCGGTCCAGCCGCCACCACAGATTTTTCAGCGTGGAGATAAAATCGGGGCTTGGCGCAATGTTGGCCATAATGCCGCGCGACAGCCCGGAGTAGAAATGGTTATGAGCGCATACAATCCCCGGCATCACCCATTTTCCCTGCATATTGCGGATCCCGGCCTGCGGATATTTGGCCGCCAGCCCATGCCCCACTTCCTTGATCAACGCCCCTTCGATGGCGATATCGATACTTTCCTGCACCGTGGCAGGATCGAGCTGCACGGCGGTTGCATTGGTTAAAATCAACATGGTTATACCTCCACCTGACCAAGCAGATAATGATGATGGTTGTGTACATGGCTGATGATGCGGCACATCTCATCGAGCTCTGGCGGAACCTGGTTTATCTGGCCGTTGCCGTCTATCTGCAGTTGGTAAAGGTTGCCGTCCTGACGTACCCTGACCAGCGGCCCATCCACCAGGAAACCCGGGTTGGTGCTGTTGGCAAAATCCTGCGGCAGGCTGTAGACGGTGACTTTGTCTTTGTAAGGCTTGCCCTGCCATGGGCAGAACTGGGCGCAGTTGCCACATTCGTTGCAGTACGCATCCAGGTGCAGGGTCTGGTAACGATCGCGGAAGCCCGGGATGGCAATCGACACATTGGCGCGGTTCGGGCAAACATCGACACATTTGCTGCAAACGTAGTTACATTCCAGGCAGCGCTGGGCCTCTTGAGCGACAAAGGCTTCACGCTCACGCTTATCCACCATGGCCACTGAAATGGCCCCTTTGCGGCGGTAGATCTCTGCCGGGTCGACGTTCGCCCAGTATTTGTCGGTGTGATGAGTTTTAACGTTCTCCCGCGCCAACACCACTTCTGCGGCATGACGAGCGCTGCCGATAGCGGCGACGATCGAGGACGGGCCACGCTGCACATCGCCAATCAGGAAGACGTTGCGGCGCGTGGTTTCGCCAGTAGCGCTGTCAACGTGTGGATAGCCTTGCTGATCCAGCGGTACGCCCAGCCTGCGCAGCACCTCGTCATCGGCCTGTTCCCCAATCGCGGTGATCAGGCTATCGATCTGCAAGGTAAGCGTCTGTTCGGTGGCGACTGGGCGGCGGCGGCCCTTCTCATCGGGATCGCCCAGCGTCATTACCCTGGCGGTCAAGGTGCCGTTGGCATCAAAGTGTTCCGGATTGGTGAGGAACATAAACTTCACCTGCTCTTCCACCGCCTCCTGGTACTCTTCGCGGTAGGCTGGCATTTCGTTCACAGTGCGGCGATAAAGTACCGTCACGTCCTGTACGCCCGGCACTTTCAACGCCGCCCGGGCGCAGTCCATCGCCGTGTTGCCAGCGCCGACCACGGCAACGTGCTTGCCCAGGTTCATCACTTTACCCTGGTTGTAACTGCGCAGGAACGGCAAGGATTTGTAGACGTTGCGGTTATTGCCCGCCAGCTTCACGCCGCTGTTTTTATCGGTGCCAATGCCAATAAAGACATACTCAAAACCCTGTTGTTGCAGCTTATCGATCGTCAGTTGCGGATCGCAGCCATAGACAAACTTCACGCCGTGCGCGGCAACAAAATCGATATCGTGCTCAATCACTTCAGCCGGGATGCGGAACTGTGGAATGATGTTTTTCACCACCCCGCCAGCGTTGGCTTCTCGCTCGAACAGCGTGACCTGATAACCCGCCCGGGCCAGGAAGTAACCGGCGGACAAGCCTGCCGGGCCCGCGCCTAAAATGGCAACCGGGTGTTTGCTGCCAGATCCCGCAGGCTTATGCCAACGGCGCTGATATTCGTCCCAGCCTTTCTCCAGGGCGATCTTTTTCAGTTCGCGGATGTTCAGCGCGCTGTCGTAATCAATGCGGGTACAGTTGTACTGGCATTGGTGATCGCAGATATGGCCAGTGATGGCTGGCAAGGCGTTGCGTTGGTAAATCAACTCCAGCGCATCGGCGTAGCGCTCTTCCCCCAGTAAGCGGATATATTCCGGGATGTCCTGCTTGATGGCACAGGCGGTGACACAAGGGGCCACGTAGCAATCCACCATCGGCAGCGGGCCACCGGCGTCGATGCGGTCCTGCGCTTTCCAATGTTTTTGGGTGTACTCCATACTGACGGCTTTTTCCGCCAGCGCCTCCAGCTTGCCGACATCAATCCGTGTCATCTGCCAGCACTCAGACCGATCCAGTTCCTGCATGCATTCCGTCTGGCGCAGATAGCCGCCGGGCTTGAGCAGATCGGTCGCCATGGTGATTGGCCGGATGCCAGTTTCAAAAATATCGCGGATATTAAATTTGCTGGCCCCGCCGGAATAGGAAATAGGCAGCTCACCGGCGAATTCGCGGGACAGCACCGCCGCCACGTTGATCGACAGCGGAAATAGCGCACGGCCAGACATGTACATCTCTTCGCCCGGCAGCGCGCCTTTGTGGTTTATCGCCCCCAGGGTGTTGGTCAACTTGACACCAAAGCCCAGTTTTTGCTGTTTGCTCACGGCCTCCAGGCGGCGCAGCATGGCCACGGCCTGCTCCAGTTTAAGATCGTGCTCGAAAGACTCCTCTCTCAAACCGACATAATCAAAACCGCAGGTATCCAGAATAGCCCGCACGCGCGGGTAACCCAGCAGCGTCGGGTTTAATTTCACAAAAGTATTGAGATGTTTTTCTTCCAGCATATAACGGCAAATGGCTTCAATTTCATTTGGCGGGCAGCCATGCATGGTTGAAAGGGTGATACCACTCACCAGCCGGGCGGGAATATGGCCCGGCAGTTGGCCTAATGCACTGCGCTGGGCCGTCAATGCAAACGCGTTAATAAAGCTTTCATTATTCACCCATTGCGCGAGAATATTTCCATACTCGGCAAATTTCGGGTACTCGGCAGAATCCATCATATTATGGATAAAGTCCTGCATCGGTGCCTGTTTAATTCCTTCGAGGTTATAGCCCACGCTCATATTAAAAATAAAGGATTTACTTTCCCCTGCAACCCGGGGATCAAACAACGCTTCCAGCAGATGCAAGGCAAACCAGGCTTTCAAATATTCGTCGTAGGCCTTTAGCAACGTAAACTCGGTTGACCATTCGGTGTTAAAGCATTCGTCTTCGGCATCAATACAGGGCTTTTCAAGCTCCAGGCGATCGAGGATCTGCACGGTTTTCAATTCGATAAACCGCCCGCCTGTCAGCCAGGAGACAATGATATTCTGCGCCAATTGCGTATGGGGGCCTGCGGCCGGGCCAAGTGGCGTCTCGCAACTTTCGTTGAAGACCTTAATCTGCCGATCGTCATTTTTACGATAAAACTGTTTTTCAGGAATACCAAAAATAGACCGGCTCTCTTGATATTCATCGAAAATCCGGGTTAACAGCGCCTTGAACGGAACGGGACGCATTATATCTCCCATAGCTTATCTCCTTGCGACGAAATGCCTGAATGATGAGTCGGCAAAAACCGGATTGCGGTTTTCCACCTCGGTTGGGCATAACGCAGCAACAATCAGGCCAAATCTCCCCGCAACGGCTCAGTTCGATTAAATTCGTGAGGCAGTTCTAATTGTTATTTTTATTTGTGAAGAGGCTCACAAGCGCAAGTGAGAATAAAAATCAGTGACCCTCGGCATTCAACCTCTGTGGATCATCTTATAGAATCAATTATCAAAAAAGCGTTTCCTGATATCACTTTGATACAGTCAAACGGCTCTTTGGATTAATCCGTGAGCGCAATCGATAAAGTATGAATATTCACTAAACCTCGATTACATCAAGAAATTATCACGATTAAATCACCCAATGAAAATTAAAATAGGCATATTAGCGAGAGTGTTTTCAGTTAATACGGCGTTGTTACCCCACACCCCCACCCTCTCCCACCGGGAGGAGAGGTAACGCTGCTTAATTATTTCAACACCATCCCTGGATAAGAGATTATTGATGACTCCCACCTTGAGGGAATTATTCAGCGAGGAATATCAACGCCTGGATAATGGCGAATCACTGCTGATCAGCCTGGTTGGAGCCGGGGGCAAAACCAGCACCCTGCTGTGGCTGTCACAGGCGTTCTATCAACAAGGTAAGCGCGTGCTGTTTACCACCACCACCCAAACGTATCGCCCCGCGCCGACCCACTATCACCACCTGCAATTGGGTGCCCCGCCCATCGCCCGTAATACCCCCGCCATCACCGCCTGGTTCAGCCATGAATATCCAGGCAGCAACAAGCTCACAGGGCCAAGCACCGAACAGCTGGATCAGATTAAACAGCAAGGGAAATTCGACGTTATTCTGGTGGAGGCAGACGGCGCGAGAGGTTTAGCGCTGAAAGCCCCGGCAAGGCATGAACCTTGCATCCCCTCAAGCAGTGATTGTGTTATCGCGTTAACCGGAGGCCAGATGATCGATCGCCCCGCCGATCCACAGCAAATTCACCGTTGGGCGGAATTTTCTGCCCTGACTGGCGTTCGCGCCGGTGAGAAATTGGATCACTCGGTGTTCCGCACCTTGATTGCGCACCCGCAAGGGATGTTTAAAGGTGCGCCCCCTCAGGCACGGCGCATCTGGTTGATCAATCAGTTTTCTCATTGTGATAATCCGCCGGATCCCGCCTGGCAGGCCCTGTTACAGCAAACCCCGGCGCTCAGCGCCATCTGGTTGGGCGCAGTGCAGCAATCCCCGCCGATCCACCAGGGTTTAAGACGCGTAACCCCATAATACTTTCGAGGTTAATGATGAGGTCAGCATGAATATCTTCGCCGAAGCGGCACGATTAGAAGAAGAAAACCAGCCCTTTGCCATGGCCCAGATTATTGAAAGCCGGGGCTCCACACCACGTCATTCCGGGCAAATGCTGGTGATGGCCGATGGTATCTGTATTGGCACCATCGGCGGCGGCATGATTGAACGCCTGGTGATTGAGCAAGCCATCGCTGCGATTGGTGAACGCAAGGCCAGAGTGTTCCATGGCCGCATGGCACGCACCGGGCAGGATGCGGTAGGCTCCGACTGCGGTGGCGCCATGTCGGTTTATATTGATGTGCATGGCCTGCGCCCGCGATTGGTGCTGATCGGCGCCGGGCACGTCAACCGGGCGATTGCCTGCGCCGCCAAACCGCTGGGGTTTGATATTCACGTTGCCGATATTTACGCCTCCAGCCTGGATCCGGCGCGGTTCCCGGCAGGCACCACTCTGGTTCATGGCGAGAGCTTCACAGAAGCCATCGGCAAAATGAATATTGAAGCCAATAACTTCGTGATCATCGCCACCAACAATCAGGATTGCGAAGCCCTGAACCTGCTGATCAAACACCCTGTGCGCTACCTGGGGTTATTGGCCAGCCGCCGCAAAGTGCAGACCTTTACCCAGTTGCTGAAACAGCGTGGCACCACTGAAGCCGAGTTTGCCCGGTTACATGCCCCGGTCGGCTACAATATTGGCGCAGAAACACCCGAAGAGATCGCCATCAGCGTGCTGGCGGAACTGCTGCAGGTGCGCAATCAGTCGGCGGGCGGCCTGATGAAAAATGATATCAGGCTGACGCGAGACAAACTGGTGACAATCCGCGGTGCGGGGGATATCGCCACCGGCGTTGCGCTGCGGCTTTATCATGCAGGGTTTCAGGTTATTATGCTGGATGTGGCCCAACCCACCGCCATCCGCCGCTCGGTGGCTTTTGCCCAGGCAATGTTTGACGGCAGCGCCTGCGTTGAAGGCGTCACCGCTTGCGTGGCGAACGATGTTAATGAAGCCTTCGAGATGATCAACCGCGGTGAGATCCCACTGCTGATCGACGCCGAAGCCAGCAGCCTGGAACAATTCAAACCCCGCTTCCTGGTGGATGCCATTCTGGCCAAGCAAAATCTGGGTACTCATCGTAATATGGCCCCGATTACCGTGGCACTCGGCCCCGGTTTCAACGCCGGCCAGGATTGCGATGCGGTAATTGAAACCAACCGTGGCCACGAGTTGGGCCGGGTGATTTATCACGGCTACACCCATCCCAACACCGGCATTCCCGGTAATATCGGTGGGCATACCGCCCGCCGGGTGATCCGCGCCCCTGCCGATGGCGTGATGCAGTGCCATGTGGCGCTAGGTGATTTGGTGCAGGAAGGCGATATCGTGGCCCACTGCGGTGAGGCACCGGTGATTGCGCCGCTTGGCGGCATGGTGCGGGGGTTGCTGCATAACGGGCTGGAAGTCAACGCTGGCACCAAGATTGGCGATATTGACCCACGCGGTGCGTTGGCCGATTACACCACGGTTTCGGACAAGGCTCGGGCCATTGGCGGTGCGGTACTGGAAGCCATCATGAAGTTGGGGCAGAGATAACAGCAAACGGGCCAGCGCGGATGCTGGCCCATACGTCTTTAATTCGCGATCACCGTCCCCGTTTTCCCCTCAATACCCTGCTGGGCTTTGCTCAATACGGTGATGAGTGCCTGACGCCCAGGTTTGGACTCGGCGAAAGCTACCGCGGCCTCCACCTTCGGCAACATCGATCCTTTGGCAAACTGATCTTCTTCGATAAAGCGCTGCGCATCAGCAATGCTCAGCCGCTCCAGCCATTGCTGATTCGGTTTACCAAAATTAATCGCCACCTTTTCTACGGCGGTGAGAATGATCAGCATGTCGGCATCGATCATCTCAGCCAGTTTGGCGCTGGCCCAGTCTTTATCGATCACCGCACTGGCCCCGCGCAGATGGTTCCCTTCACGTATTACCGGGATGCCGCCGCCCCCACGGTGATCACCACCTGCCCGGCATCCATCATGGCGCGCACCGTTGCTTTCTCTACGATATCCACCGGTTGAGGCGAAGCTACCACCCGGCGATAACCACGCCCGGCATCTTCTTTCATCTCATAGCCATTCTGTCTCAACACGCTGGCCTCGGCCTGGGTAAAGAACGAGCCGATTGGCTTGCTTGGGTTGAGGAACGCCGGATCATTGCCATTGACGATCACCTGGGTGATCAGCGTGGCCACCGGTTTGTCGATATGGCGATCAAGCAGCTCTTCGCGCAAGGCATTTTGCAGGTCGTAACCGATGTATCCCTGGCTTAGGGCGACGCACACCGACATCGGCAGCATCGGCGTATGGGCTTCGGTTTTTGCCGCCGCTTCAAACGCCTGGTTGATCATGCCAACCTGCGGGCCGTTACCGTGTGTCACCACCACCTGATGCCCATGTTCGATTAAATCGACGATCGCCCGCGCGGTGGTTTTAACCGCCTGCATCTGCTCCGCCAGGCCTTCTCCTAACGCGTTTCCCCCCAATGCCAGTACAATTTTCTTTTTCATCCTGATCCTCATTTTAGCGCGATGTCTGATGCCCCTCTCACTACGGACAGGGGATCAGTTACTAAGCCATTTTTGCTGCAATCTCGGTATTGAAAGGCCGACGACGTAAAAACTGCCCATAGCCCTGCTGCCCGGTAAATTCGCCGTTGCGGGCGACAATTTCACCCCGGCACATCGTCAGCACCGGCCCCCCTGGCAAAGGAAACCTTCATAAGGGGAATAATCGCCGTTGTCATGCAGTTGGCTATGGCCGATCACCCGGTATTGACGCGGGTCAAAAATCACCACATCAGCGTCGGCACCTGGATTCAGGTTCCCTTTGCGTGGCCACAGGCCAAACAGCCGTGCCGGGTTGCCGCTGGTGAGTGCCACAAAACGCGAAGGTGAGATCCGCCCGTTCATCACGCCGTTGGAAAACAGCAATTCCATGCGGTTTTCCACCCCTGGCAGGCCGTTCGGGCAGCGGGTAAAATCCCCGGCAGCCATCGCCTGGCGCTGGTGATAAGGGAAATTGCAGTGATCGGTGGCGATCGTGTCGATAGCGCCGTCAGCAATGCCGACCCACAGCCGATCCAACTCTCGCTGGTTGCGCAGCGGCGGGCTGAGGATGTATTTCAGACCGTCTTCACGCTGATAACACTGGTCGTTGAGCAGCAGATACTGCGGGCAGGTCTCAACCCACACCGGCTGGCGTTGCCGGCGCGCCAGGCGCAAATAATCCAGCCCCTGCGCGTTGGATAAATGAACAATATACAGCGGGGCATGGTCTGCCAGACGGGCCAGATTGATCATGCGGCCAATCGCTTCCGCCTCACACTCAACGGGCCGACTCAATGCATGATAGATCGGCGCCGTTTTGCCAGCGGCCACCAGCGCGGCACGGCGAAAGGCGATGGCGGCATCGTTCTCCGGGTGAACCGTGGTCAATGCCCCCACCTGCCGCAATTGCCATAAGGCTCGCAGCACGTCTGCATCATTAATCTTGTATTGGTAGGTCAGGTACAGTTTAAAACTGCTGATCCCTTCGTCATGCACCATGCTGGCCATTTCGGCCAGAATATCGTCATCAATATGCTGAATAACGCCATGAAAGCCATAATCAATTGCCGCATTTCCGGCCGCATAGTGATGATAAACATTAAGCTGATGGTGCAGATTGCAGCCCGCCGGGCCGAACCCCATATGATCGATAATGGTCGTGGTGCCCCCACAGGCGGCGGCACGGGTCCCGCTGAAAAAGTCATCGCAGCTGCGTGCGATGCCAACATCAATATTAAAGTGAGTGTGAACATCAATGCCGCCGGGCATGACATAGCAGCCAGCGGCATCAATCACCTCGCAACGGCCATCTGGTTCGATGCTGGCCCCACGCTGGCAGATCACCCCATTCTCAATCAACAAATCCTGAGAATACTCCCCATCGCTATCAACCAGAATGCCGTTCTTAATCAATCGCTTCATTGCTGGCCTTTGCCCTCTCACCTCTCTCTGAGGGAGTCATGTTTGTCCGTTAATCCAAAAAGTCTGCCCCCTCCCTTTGGGAGCGGGACGGAGTGAGGGGCTTTGGCTGGGTGCCCGATTGCTCCCCTCTCCCTCCCCCTCTCCCCGCAGGAGAGGGGGAGCCTTACGCTGTAAGAATTGTTATTTCTCCAACTCTTCCAGATAGGCCAAAGGTACGGCGGCATACATGGCGGCACAGGTAACCAGATGCTCTTTCCAGGTCTTTTCATTCGGTGCGTGGGCTTCAGGCTCTTTGCCTGGGCCAAAACCGATCACCGGAATACCATGACGGCCCATGATCGACACACCGTTGGTTGAAAACGTCCACTTATCCACCACCGGCTTTTTGTTGAACAGGCCTTGATAAGCGTTGCTCAGGGTTTTTACCGTGATGTGATCTTCTTCGACCTTCCAGGTCGGGAAATAGCATTCGGTTGGGTAGACCAGACCGGTGTAGGACGGGCGCTCGTAGTCGTACATCGATACCACAGCTTTGGCGGCCTGCACCGCTGGCAATGCGCGGATCTCCTCCAGGGCCCCTTCCCAGGTTTCGCCCCAGGTCAGGCGGCGGTCGATCGATACCGCACTGCTGTCGGCTACCGCGCAACGGCTGGGTGAGGTGAAGAAAATCTCGGAAACGGTGAGCGTGCCTTTGCCCAGGAAATCATCGTTGCCCAGCTTGCCGGACAACTGCTGCAGTTCGTTGAGGATTGGCCCCATTTTGAAAATAGCGTTATCACCCCGTTCCGGGGCCGAACCGTGGCAACTGATGCCTTGCACATCCACGCGGATTTCCATACGGCCACGCTGGCCACGATAAATCTGGCAGTCGGTAGGCTCGGTGCTGATCACAAACTCTGGGCGGATCTTGGATTGCTCGATAATGTACTGCCAGCACAGGCCGTCGCAGTCTTCTTCCTGCACGGTACCGGTCACCAGCAGCGTATATTGGTCTTCTAACCCCAGATCCTTGATGATTTTGCCCGCATAGACCATGGAAGCCATACCGCCTTCCTGATCCGAAGCCCCCGGCCACCGATGATTTCGTCGTTTTCCATGCCCTGATAGGGATCAAAGGTCCAGTTCTTGATATTACCAATGCCGACAGTATCAATATGCGCGTCCATCGCAATCAGGTGCGGGCCATGACCGATATAACCCAGGATATTGCCCATCGGGTCAATCTCCACCCGATCAAAGCCCACCTTTTCCATCTCTTGCTTGATACACAGCACCACCCGTTTTTCGTCGCAGCTTTCGCTCGGGATGGCGATCATATCCCGCAGGAAACGGGTCATCTCATCTTTGTATTGGTAGGCTTTCTCTAATACCAGTTCAAAAGGAATTTGCTTTGCCATTAGGTTCTCTTCTCCAATCTTTTATTGCCCCTCGCCGGTGCGAGAAGCTGACGCGGTAAATACCGTCTGGATTTCAGGCCGTAACCCGGCGCCTGGCTAGCTCATCCCCGGGAGCTTACTTCAGTCAGTGACTGGGGTGAGATAGTGCGGGTAACAACGCTACGGCTTGAAAGACTTCGGCATTTTCAGACCGAATATTTCCCTTCCCATACCACTTCGCGATAATGCTTAACGTCGGTATCGCCCTCCGAACTGATCAGCAGCAGCACCGATTGGCTGTCCAGGCCGAGTCTTTCCATCAGTTGTGCGCGCTGTGGGCTGTGATGCACCGCCGCCAGCACGCCAAGCCCCACCGCCCCGGACTCACCCGAAATAATGCGCGGATCGTTACCCAGCGGATTGCCCAGCACCCGCATGCCTAACGCCGCCACGCTATCCTGGCAAGAGATAAACTGCGTGGCGCAGTTACGCAGCAGCGGCCAGCCCAAAGGATTAGGTTCACCACAGGCCAGACCGGCCATGATAGTGGGCATATCCCCGCCAACGTTGACGATTTCCCCTTTCACCCCGGAGCGATAAACGCAATCGGCCAGCTCCGGCTCCACAATCACCGAGTGCAGTTTCTCTGCGCCAAACACATCCACCAGATAGCCCAGCACCCCGCCAGCCATGGCCCCAACCCCGGCCTGCAACAACACATGGGTTGGGCGATCGATCTGCATCTGCCGCATCTGTTCGACGGCTTCATCAGCCAAGGTGGCGTAACCTTGCATGATCCAGGTCGGGATCTTGGTGTAGCCTTCCCAGGCGGTGTCCTGCACCACTTCCCAACCACGCTCCTTGGCCGTCTTCATGGTCAGGCGCACGGTATCGTCGTAATTCATATCGGTAACAATGCATTCCGCGCCCAGATTGAGGATATGGTCCACCCGCTCCTGCGCCGAGCCTTTAGGCATATACACCACGGCATGTTGCCCCAACTGCTGTGCCGCCCAGGCCACGCCCCGGCCATGATTGCCATCGGTGGTGGTGGCAAAGGTCATTTTCCCGCTCAGAGTGGATTTAAACTTTTCGAAGGAAAAGGCGTCGATATCTATCTGATATTTTTCACACAACAACCGGGCAATGGCATAAGCACCGCCGAGCATCTTGAAAGCGTTTAACCCAAAGCGTTTGGATTCGTCTTTTACCAGGATTTTCTTTACGCCAAACAGCTGGGCAAGACTGTCCAGCGCGCATAATGGCGTGGGCTGGTATCCGGTGATTTTTTTATGAAACTCACGCGCTTTCTGCGCCTCTGCCTGTGAGAACAACGGGGACGTTTCGCCGTTAAAATTGCGGTTATCCTCAATATCCACTTTCAATGAAAAAACCGACATAACCTCTACCTCATCTGGTCACATTAGCGGTTCATGACTCAGGAACACCCAAGGGTGTTCCTGGCCAGAGTTGGCTTATTTAACGCGTTTTTCCGCTTCTTTCAGCAGTAGATCCAACACCAGGCCTGGGTTGGAGAATTTGCGCGCCATAATCATGGCGGCGATGATATAAGGCTTCCAACTGGCTTCCTTATAAGTAGCGATGCGGTATTTCTCGAATACGCTGGCGCAGACCTCCCCTTCGCTGCATGAAACGTCGGTGATATCCGCGGGCAGGCAGTGCATATACAGCGCTTCACCGCCTTTGGTCAGCTTCATCATCTCTTCGGTGCAGTGCCAATCTTTGTAGAAGGCGTTCTGTGCCAGACACTGTTGCTCTAACGCCTTCAGGCCCGCGTGATCGTTGGCGCGCAGCAGATCGGTGCGTTGCTCCATCACTTTATACGGCGCCCAGGACTTGGGATAAACGATGTCCGCGCCTTTAAAGGCCTCTGCCATCGAGGTTACCTGCTGGAAGCTGCCGCCGGAAGCCGCCGCGTTGTTTTTCGCCACCTCAATAACATCCGGGATCAGGTCGTAACCTTCAGGATGCGCCAGGGTGACTTTCATACCAAAACGAGTCATCAGGCCAATGATGCCCTGCGGCACCGACAGCGGTTTGCCATAGCTGGGTGAATAGGCCCAGGTCATGGCGATTTTTTTGCCTTTCAGGTTTTCCAGACTGCCAAAGTGCTCCTGCAGCCAGGCCAGATCGGCCATCGACTGGGTTGGGTGGTCGATATCACATTGCAGGTTTACCAAGGCCGGGCGCTGTGGCAGTACGCCTTTCTCGAACCCTTCGTCCAGTGCGGCCCCAACCTCACGCATATAGGCGTTGCCGGCCCCCAGGAACATATCATCGCGAATACCGATGGCATCGGCGCAGAAGGAAATCATGTTCGCCGTTTCGCGCACCGTTTCACCGTGAGCAATCTGGGATTTTCCTTCATCCAGATCCTGCTGTGCCAGGCCCAGCAGGTTTAGCGCAGAAGCGTAAGAGAAACGTGTGCGGGTTGAGTTATCGCGGAAAATGGAAATACCTAAACCACTGTTAAAAACCTTGGTGGCAATATTTTCTGAGCGCATGGTTTTCAGTGCTTCGGCCAGTTTGAGCACCTGCTCCAACTCTTCACGACTTTGCTCCCAGGTCAGCAAAAAGTCCTTTTGATGTAAATTAGACTTTAACGCGTTTATTTCCTTAATTAACTGGTTCACTGTTTTCATCTTTGCCCCTAAATATAGCGAGTGGTTCGTTATGCGATATAACAGGTGTTTAACCTAAGAATGACAAATACGCTTTTCAACGTCTGCTGAAGGGGCAATCAATAAACATGCCAACAAAAGGAAACCGGCTAAAACTCAGGATTAATAAAGGAATAACATGATGGGTATCACATAATTTAGCGTTTTACCCTCTCTTGACCACGGCTTTTTCATGGGTGTTGTGAGACAAAGCGATAATGCAGTGAGGTCTGAATGCGCTTTTTATAATTATCACCGAGGGATCTCAACCCAAAATGATAGAAATTACTACAACGTATCATTTTGATAATAAAGTGTGATGCTAGCGACATAATCTATTTTCTCTATCGAATTTAGCTTGATGGTTATCAAATTAAACCGAGCCGTAGTGTATTATCGTTTCTTTTCAAAGCTGAAAAAGAGAGAGGCGTGATGATAACTCCGGCCAATGTTCCGTCTGCACTGATGCAGATCCAACCGACAATTTTACGCTTTACCAAAATGCTTTCCAGCGTACTGTTGTTAGAGGTTGAGATTGTCGATGCCAACCTGGTGCGGGTGGCCGGCACTGGCCCCTATGGCAAACACTTTGGTATCAAGCTCGGCAGCAACTCATGGCTTTTAAAGTATGTACTTGACACTAAAAACGAAAAAATCGTCACCCACTCTCGTTTCGATCCGGTCTGTGAAGGTTGCAGCAGCAAGGATGATTGCAAGGAAAAGGCATTCTTGGGTATCCCCATCATTTTTCAGGAAGCCTGCATTGGTGTGATCAGCCTGGTGGCCTTTAACCAGGAGCAGCAGCAGAGGTTACGGGATAACCTGCAGGAGTTCTCAGATTATGTCCGCAATATTTCTAACGTTTTCGTGTCCAACTTATTAGAAACTCAGGGCGGCAACGGGGGACTCAATAAGGTGTTATTCAGCCTGATCGAAAATATGGATCAGGGGGTATTAATACTCAATGAAAA
This sequence comes from Serratia sp. L9, assembly GCF_050632285.1. Lineage (NCBI taxonomy): Bacteria > Pseudomonadati > Pseudomonadota > Gammaproteobacteria > Enterobacterales > Yersiniaceae > Serratia > Serratia sp. L9. The sequence continues at coordinate 4,571,663 of NZ_CP192591.1, forward strand.
AAGCCAGGTTAAATTTGCCAACGCAATGGCATTGAAACAGCTTAATCTGCCCAAAGAAGACATCATCGGCAAGGCCTTTCATATCCGCGCCTTGACCTTCCGCCAAAATTATACCAGTGGGCATCTGCAACATATTATTTCGTTCGATGACAACCAAGAGATCATGATTGGTCAGTTGCACCAGATCCAGGATCATCAATTATTCCTGATGGCATTCCACCAGTCACATTCATCATTTGATGAAAGAGTGAACCAGGAAGACCCGCGCATTGAACATCTGGCGGGGGAAAGCAAACCTATGCGTCTGCTGAAGAATTTATTGACCCGCATCGCCCCCAGCCCTTCCAGCGTATTGGTGGTTGGGGAAAGCGGCACCGGGAAAGAGGTGGTGGCACGCGCCATACACCGGCTGAGCAACCGCAGTGATAAACCCTTTATCGCCATCAACTGTGCAGCCATTCCGGATCAGTTGCTGGAAAGTGAGCTTTTTGGCTATTTGAAAGGCGCATTTACCGGCGCTTCGGCCAATGGCAAGGTGGGGTTGATCCAGGCGGCCAATCAGGGCACGCTGTTTTTGGATGAGATTGGTGACATGCCTTTAATGTTGCAGGCAAAGCTGCTGCGCACGGTGGAATCCCGCGAAGTGTTGCCGATAGGCTCCAGCAAACCCATTCCGGTGGATATCCGGATTATCTCGGCCACCAATCAGAACCTGGAGCAGTACATCGCCGAGGGGAAATTCCGCGAAGACCTCTATTACCGCCTGAACGTTATCCCCATCACGTTGCCGCCATTGCGTGAACGCGAAGGTGATATCGAGCTGTTGGTGCACTATTTCCTCAGTTTGCATACCAAGAGGATCGGCATTATTTACCCCGGCATCTCACCGGAGGTGCTGAAGCTGTTACGCCAATATCGCTGGCCAGGCAACGTACGCGAATTGAGTAACCTGATTGAGTACCTGGTTAACGTAGTACCAAGCGGTGAAATCATCGATACCTATTTGCTGCCCCCTAACCTGACCCGAGGCCAGCAGTTGGAACCGCACAGCAGCGTTACCATACACAAGACGGCAGAAGGCTGCGATAACCATGACATGGTGGGGTTGGAGAATATGGAAAAGCTGATGATTGAGGAGGCGCTCAGCCACAACTCAAATAAGAAGGTGGTGGCAGAGAAGCTGGGGATCGGGATTGCTACCTTGTATCGCAAAATAAAGAAGTATGAGTTGTCGTCTTATTGAGGTGGGCGGTGAGCAGATGAGCGATAGAGTTTGGAAGCTGGCATTAACGGACTGGTCGCAGATACCAGTATTTAACCGCATCGAGAGACTGTAATTTAAATTGTGTAATTGCCTGTTTTTGATATGTTCTTCCTGACAATGGAGACAGGCAAATTATGGACGAAAAGAAACTTAAGGCACTGGCTGCCGAACTGGCTAAAGGCCTCAAAACCGAAGCCGATCTTAATGCGTTTTCTCGTATGCTGACCAAGCTCACCGTCGAAACGGCGTTGAATGCTGAGCTTACCGAACACCTTGGTCATGAAAAAAATGCCCCTAAAACAGGTTCGAATACCCGCAACGGTTACTCATCAAAGACGCTGCTCACTGATGATGGCGAGGTCGTACTGAATACACCCCGTGATCGCGAAAACACTTTCGAGCCTCAGTTAATCAAGAAAAATCAGACACGTATCACGCAGATGGACAGCCAGATTTTATCCTTGTATGCCAAAGGAATGACCACAAGGGAAATCGTTGCCACATTCAAGGAGATGTACGATGCCGATGTGTCAGCCACGCTAATATCCAAAGTCACTGATGCCGTCAAAGAACAGGTCACCGAGTGGCAGAATCGCCCCCTCGACTCACTGTATCCCATTGTTTACCTTGACTGTATCGTGGTGAAAGTGCGTCAAAATGGCAGTGTCATCAACAAGGCCGTCTTCCTGGCTCTGGGGATTAATACCGAAGGTAAAAAGAACTGCTGGGCATGTGGCTAGCCGAGAATGAGGGAGCAAAGTTCTGGCTCAACGTGTTGACCGAGTTGAAAAATCGGGGGCTTCAGGACATCCTGATTGCCTGCGTGGATGGCTTGAAGGGCTTCCCAGAGGCGATAAACAGCGTTTATCCGCAAACCCACATCCAGTTATGCATTATCCACATGGTGCGTAACAGCCTGAAATACGTGTCGTGGAAAGACTACAAAGCGGTGACTAGCGTGCTGAAAACGGTGTATCAGGCCCCGACAGAGGAAGCCGCCCTGATGGCATTGGATAAGTTTGCAGGTATCTGGGATGAGAAATACCCGCAAATCAGCAAAAGCTGGCGTACCCACTGGGAAAATCTCAACACGTTCTTCGGTTACCCTGCGGATATCCGCAAGGCCATTTACACGACCAACGCTATAGAATCGCTGAACAGCGTAATCCGGCAGGCGATAAAGAAACGTAAGGTGTTCCCAACAGACGACTCAGTGCGAAAAGTGATTTATCTGGCGATCCAGGCAGCATCGAAAAAATGGAGTATGCCAATCCAGAACTGGCGGTTGGCGATGAGCCGCTTTATTATCGAGTTTGGTGACCGTCTAAACGAGCACCTTTAATACGCTGGCAGTTACACAGAATTATGGACAGGCTCCCGCATCGATGAAATGTGCCATATCAGTGGCAGGATACCCGCGATTATCTGTTGAACTTTTAAAGCTCATATCGCTACCAGAGCCACCAATACGGCCTTCATCACGCATTCGTTCCATGACTCCCTATCAGTCTTACTATTCTTATCTGGGCTATTCCCATCGAGTTAAGACGGCAGAAAGCCAACCCCGGAGGATCTGTCCAGCCTCTAAGGTTCTTAACATAGCCATAGGTATTCTCGCCCCCAACAGCCCTATCGGGTGTTGGTGAGTTTCTCGGCCTGCATCACCCAACCCAGCAGCGGGCCACCCGCATTGCAGCCGGTGTGTGATACCGGTTCCTGGCCGGTGAGATGACGCAAGAAGGTTTTTTTCATCATGGAACGGGCACAGCACCACGAAGCTCTTGCCCTTCTTGAACACCTGCCGACCTTACGAACGTAGCAGAGCCAGCAAGGCGGCGGCTCTCAGGTGTTGCAGTTCTGCTTTGGGGATACGGGCCGCGATTTCGCTGCTTTAAAACCTTGTCAATGGATATTTATGTGATATGAAATAATCACATGACTATCACATTACGACAGGCAGAACAGGGAAGATTGATTATTCTGGCGGAGGGGAATGGATGAACGCAAGCACGATTATACAGACTACCACAGGCGGGTGTATTCCTGAGTTGATTATCGATGGCAAGGATATTATTAAAGCAGGATTTACACCGGGTGCGGTATTTAAGATAGAGCAATATCGGGATGGACTGATAATAACGCTGGCCTCTGATGATGCAGAGATTGAGCGGTTATTATTGGAGGCAGATGCTGACCCCCATATCGGCGCAGACTGGATACGGGATAACGGTGAGCTGTATCTGGCGGGGGAATGGCTGACGCAGAGCGGCCTGACTGGGCAACCGCTGGCGATCAGCGTGATGCTTGGGCAGGTAGTGATTAAGGTGCAACAGGGGAATATGCTGGCATAGCAACTGATAAAAATAGCTGGAAAGATCCAGAGAAGTTCTTTCCAGTCATTTAAACGGCTAATAATATTTACCAACCACTCCAAGCATCATAGTTATAATTATCATCTATTTTTTCAAATGTAACACCCGTTAATTTAAGCTTTTAAAATTCACCTTCAAATAATAATGAGCATACAGGTTTTGATATTTCATTGCAAAAAAATAAATGTTCCCGCACATCTTCTCTAATTTTAAATTTATCTATCTTTTCATAGTATATTTTACCTAACCCTTTGTATTCTGGTGTGTTAAGCTCACCAGTTTCTATATCCGTTGATATAGTAAATATTGAGTTAGATTCGTCTATTATAGATAAATAACACAACATATAGAATAAGTAATATTTTATCCAGGCGGGATTTACATCGGGTGCGGCATTTAAAATAGAACCGTATCAGGATGAGCTGGTAATAACGTTGATTTCTGATGAGGAAGAGATTGAGCGGTTATTATTGGAAGTAGATGCAGCTCCTAATATCGGCGTGGACTGGATACGGGATAACGGCGAGCTATATCTGGCGGGGGACTGGCTGACGCAGTGAGGCCTGACCGGGCAACCGCTGGCGATCAGCGTGATACCAGGTCAGGTGGTGATTCAAGTACTGCAAAAATAATATGCTGGCATAGAAACTAATAAAAATGGCTGGAAAGATCCAGAGAAGATCTTTCCAGCCATTTAAACGCCTAATAATATTCACCAACCACTCCAAGCATCATAGTTATAATTATCATCTATTCTTTCAAATGTAACACCCGTTAATTTAAGATTTTCAAATTCACTTTTAAACAATGATGAGCATACAGGTTTTGATATTTCCTTGCAAAAAAACAAATGTTCCCGCACATCATCTCTAATTTTAAATTTATCTATCTTTTCATAGTATATTTTATCTAACCCTTTGTATTCTGGTATGTTAAGCTCACCAGTTTCTATATCCGTTGATATAGTAAATATTGAGTTAGATTCGTCTATTATAGATAAATAACACAACATATAGAATAAGTAATATTTTTTTGATGGGGTCTTATTTTTGTATAACCCAACTGTAACAGGAATGCTGATGCATTTCACATTCAGCTCAGAGAGTAACATTAACATATCAGATGAAATTAAGTTATCATGTGGAAAATAATCACCATCTAATTTATATGATTTTACTTTGACTGCATAGCTACTTGAAAAGTCATCTGGCGATGGCGGTGCCGTAAAAAGATCATAATCAGGTAATTCTGGCACCCACTCTTTATCCATAAAGTGTGGTATCCCTTCATCATTAGGAGAGTATTCGATAACAAAAAATTCACTTTCACGATTAGTCATAATAATCTACCTGTATTGGGATCTATTCTAAATAAATTACTATCAAGACCTTTTCTTGCCCAGTCTTGAATTTCTTTCACCCCTAACGCCAACTGTGTATCACTCAATCTATTTGCTTGTCTTGCGAGTTGGGATAATTTATTTCTTATTTCACCTGTATATTGATTATGGTTTGACCAATGACCTGGTATTCCCATAGTACTAGCAAGATCTTTTGAACCAGGCAAGAAGGTTCCATTTAAGGCCCCATCACCATCCCAACCAATCTTTTTAAGGCGTTCGAAGATAGATTTAAAGTTCTTATCTTTCATTAATTCTTCAGGAATAAGGTGGTGATTCGCCATGCCATCACCGGTTCTTGCTCCCATATTACGACCTAAAGTACAACTCGAAAGACCGAACGGATCGATCGAGTCTATAGGGTTCTTAACATAACTATAAGTATTCTCGCCCCCCGCCAACCCCAACGGGTCCGGTGTAAGATAACACCCAGCCTCTGCCAAGTAGTATCTATACCGATTATAAAAAAGCCCGCTCTCTTCATCCTGTTGTTGGCCCACGAACTTCAGACCCGGCTCCAGGTGCGCATTTTCCGTTGCCTTGCTTAACGCGATACCCCACAGCGAAGCCGCAGGTTTGCGCCATTGTACTTTCCCTTCAGTGTTAAAGAGCGCCAACGGTTGCCCGTTGGGGGCGCACACCGCGTAGTGCGTAGTATAAACCCGTGCTTCGTTTTCGTCAGCCACCCCGTCACCATTAAACGCCAACACGTTCGCCCTGGTCCATTCCTGCTGGGCCAGCAACTCCCAACCATCAAACACCCAGTGACGAATACGCTGCAATTGTGCGTTTTTATACTCCCTTATCTCGGCAAGCGTATCGCCATCCCACAGATAATCCCACAGATAACAAGTACGTAACCCGCGTTGGGAACACGCTTTTTCTGTCCTCCGCCCAAAGGGATCATAACGATAGTGCCACACTTCCCCATGCGGTTTTTTCAGCTCAATCAACTGATTGCGGCTATCGTAGCGTGCGGTCTGCTGATTACCGTGGCTATCTGCCACCGTTGTGACCAACCCAAACGCATTGCGGCTCAATTGTGTGGTGCTTTGGTCCGGGGCAATAAAGCGGGCTGGGTTGCCTGAATCATCATATTCCTGCCACCAGGCGCGCCCTACCTGGGCGAGAGGCGTAAGCTTGCGAGTCGGTAATGAGTAACCTGCTAATAAAGCATCCAGAACAATACGCCGCTACACCGTGGGCTATACGCCCAACCGAGGTATCAAGAAGCCCGCGCCACAGCTGCTTATCAAGGGCTATTGGCTGGAACAGCACGGCTTTTTAACCGGCCAGCCGGTCACGGTCAATATTGAACAAGGAAGATTGATTATTCAGGCAGAGGGAAGTGTATGAACGGGACGCATATTTTACAGGCAACCACTGGCGGATTTATTCCTGAGCTGATTATTGATTCCAAGGATATTATCAAGGCGGGGTTTGTGGCGGAAGCTACATTTAAGATAGAGCCATACCAGGATGGATTTATAATAACGCTGGTATCTAATGAGGGAGAGGTTGAGCGGTTATTATTGGCGTGGGCTGGGTGCGGGATAGCGGTGAGCTGTATCTGGCGGGAGACTGGTTGACGCAGTGTGGCCTGACAGGGCAACCGCTGGCGATCGGCGTGATAGCCGGTCATGTGGTGATTAAGGTGCAACGAGGTAATATGCTGGCATAGCAACTGATAAAATTAGCCGTAAAGATCCATAGAGGATCTTTACGGCTTTTATTTATGGCAGTTTTCTAGCTGTTTTCTTAGTGGCTAACGGTTTCCAAGAGATTAATACTCCTGCCTCACCAAGATACCTATTTACCTCGTCGAGTTCAGTATCCTCAACGGTCCATAGCCACAGATTATTGTTTAACCCTTCAAGGGAACCATGCTTTTCATTACTTGATATCCACTCTTTCAAGCTAACATTTTCGATAACAATATCAAGATGATGACGATTAATCACATTAACCGGATACACCATCCTTAGCATAGTATTTTTATAGCGTTCCTGACCCTCATATATTCCCCCAGTTTCTTTTTCAAAGAACATTGGGTTCTCACATTGATAAATCTGAACAAAATTTCCACCTTCGGCATAATAAAAACCATCGGCAACATTGTCAGGATTATATACTATTCCATAAGAGAAATTATTTTTACTGCTAAGCTCCTTTATAAATTCGATAAATTTCTCTTTTCCACGTTTCGATAACGCACATTGAGCATCAAAATGATAAAAACCACCAAAATCACTTGTTGAGAACCCAAATGAGGCAGTCCAATAATTGCTTTTTTCACTTTCATTATAAAATCGAAAAGAAGTAGCATTTTTATTTTTAAGTTCATTTTTCAAATCAGATAAAGATACTTCAATAAAGTCAATATCCTCCTCGCTTCTATCTTCCCTATACTTATAGTAACCTGTTGAAGTTATATCTAGCTCTATAACCTTAAAAAAAGCACACCTATTTCATATGCAGTTTCAGGAGGAATATTCTCAGTACCATAAATAGCTATAGCCGTACACATAGTCTCACCTATATACCAGAAATAAGATTATCTAATGCATTCTTAATCTTCGAAGAGTTATATTGGTGCTCTAATACAATAACACTTCCCCGATCAGTGCTTGGTAAGTTCTTCATTGCATCTTGGTTTCGAGTCCTCAGAGATGATAACTTTCTACCCATATCTGTTTTAGAGGCCAATTCTATAGCATGAACTTTACCATTCATATCAACAGCCATAATATCAGGTCGTCGTCCGGATATTCCCTTGTCATTAGCAAAGCTATATGACCTGTTTAAATAAACCTCTTTAAACTTACCACTCATAGCTAATTTATTAGCTATAACTTCAGAGAACTGATCGTGACCGGGGGTTCCATCTTTTTAGCCTTTACTAAATATCTTTGTTCCATTCACTTCACACATTGGGCATGCAGCTAACCCGTATGGGTCTGCCCATGTCAGCGGATTGTGAACATACCCATAAGTATTCTCGCCCCCCAACAGCCCTATCGGGTCTGGACACAGGTACAGTTGCGTCTCCGGGTCATAATACCGGAATCGGTTGTAGTGAAACCCGACTCGTCATCCGCATACTACACCGTAAAGCGCAGCTTGTCTGGATCGTTGGCCGCATTCCACTATTTCTTCAGCGGTTAAGTCATCATAAAAATATAATCTGCCGCATTGGGATCTAGCACACTACAGCAAAGAAGATCAACATTGTTATCAGACTCTTCTTCTGAGTCTGCCCGGTCAGATGGTGATTAAAGTGCAGCAGGGTAATATATTGGCGTAATAACAGAGAAAATAGCCGTTAAGATCTAGAGCAGATCTTAACGGCTATTATAGAGTATTAATATATAACTAACTGACCTTTAGGCCAATTACCTACCCAACCACAAGGTATATGACCGGACTCATAGATAGAGATGAGTTTATTAAAGAACAATGACGCCTTTAATTTTTCACTATAAAAATCCTCTATCAGATAGTGAAGAACATCCCACTCGATACATTGATGCATGAGAATATTATCAAAATCATTTAAATGAGGAAGTTTAGGCTTTATATCATTCCCAAAGAACAGCTTTGCCCCTTTAGCCACATCATTCCAATCTTGGAATACAGCCGTATGTTTGGTTGCTAGATAACCTGATATTTCATTAGACTCCTCCAAAGTGACATTTTCCCACTCCGGATCAGCTAAATAATTCCCAGCCTCAGTTAAAGACGTTGCTAAAACCACATCAGATATGCTGGTTTTTTTACCAAAATCTGAAAACCAATTAATTTTTAATAGCCTATCAGTCGCTAATTTAGATATTTTCATAGTTTCACCTGATTTATTCTTCCCGGAATTCTAGGGACATTTTTCCCACCGAGCACACCATATTGGAGCCTATTCTGAATACTGCTTCTAACCGCTTGATTTACTTGATTAGCTGACAAGCCAGCGGACTCTAATGAATGTTTTAGCGCTTTGGTATATTGAAAGTTTGTAGGACGTTGCCCACTTAGTGCCCCACCACGTCTATATTGATTCCAGAACTGTTCAAGAGACTTATGCGCTTCATAGTGTGGCGTACCTGGTTGAGTAAATGCGTTACCTTCTAACTTAATAGCAGCACCGCTATTTGTCGGGATCACATCACGGAACGCAGCATCTTGGTTTAAGTGATGTGACTGTCCTGGACACGTGTCATTTTTTAGTGTCCCATGCGGCCCCAAAATAGCATCATCAGCCTTCCCAAGATTTGGACAGGTTGACAATCCCAGCGGATCTATCCATCCCAGCGGGTTATGCACATACCCATAAGGATTTGTGCCACCTTCCAGCCCTATCGGGTCTTGTTACGTAAACTGCCCGATTTGCGGTTCGTACTATCTATGTGAGTCGTAATGAGTCAGAGATTTTGCATCGGGGTTCATATATAACCAACCATCTTTGATAGTTTTTATCTGCAGAAAATTATTTTAAATCAATTGGTAATGAAAACATAGACTGATTGAAGCATTACAGTATCCTTATGTCGGCACGGACTGGATGCGGGATAACAGCGAGCTGTATCTAGCGGGAGAGTTGTTAACCCAGTGTGGCCTGACCGGGCAACAGCTGGCGATCAACATGATAGCAGTAAGGTGATTGTTCAGATTCTGCAGGGAAATATGCTGGCGCACTAACAATAAAAGATCGGGAAGATCTTAATTAAACCTTCCCGGTCATACTCACTCAAAATCTATATCATAAAACGTATATTTAATGTTTTTTATGAACTCTATAATCTGGAGAAACCTGTCATCTATATTTTGATGAGATAAACAATCCCTCTCCAATTCATTTACAATACTTAAACAATGTTCATCCTTCTCATCCATTGCGTCATAAAATTCCTGATTACATAAATCAAACATTCTGGAAAAAAGTGAATTAGATATTTCTTTATCTAATGACTCAGTGTTACCGGGGATATGATTAGTTGCATTAATCAATAAAAAACCTCGGTATGACAAATCATCACCCAACAAAAAATAAAGATCATCTGAAATGAGTGTTTTATGATGAATCAACGACGAGTCAGTTGTTACAATTAAAGTATTTTCTTCAGTTGAAAAGGAAGCTACATCTTGAATGGTTACATCAGATATAAATTTATCGATGCAGTCTGATAGAGTTATATTATGCAAATTACCAGCATCAATTAACTTGTGTTCATGTGGACTACAAAAATAAGATGGTATGCTTAGTAATAAAAAAGATAGCGCTTTGGTTTCCTTATCGATTAAAAACCAATCTAACGAATCCATCTCACTAAAATTACTGCTTCCAAAAAGTTTATCAATGTCATTTTCGAGCTCATATATATCATTATACTGACTTTCCATCGAAATATCAAAATGAGCAAGATCCCAATAAATAGATTTCATCGTTAACCTCAGAATACTATAGGCGTTGCAGGAGGTAAGAATCCGCCACCCGGGGTCGGAATCTGTCCGTTTATAATCATACTATCAGTTATTGGTAGCCCAAGATCGCTAGCTTGACCACCATAAATAGCCGCACCACTATCACCTCTTGGTCCTGAAGCACCATAAGCTGTAATCGCTTGCCCTTTAACTGCTCCTGCCTTATTCCCCGCCAGAATAACAATATCCCCATCCTTGGCGAAAATAATATTATTATTGCCACCAGTTGAAACATAGACACCATCAGGATTTTTAATTATTTCCTGCATTCTTTGCTCTGAAAGTCTACCGTGATATCCCTTAGGAGATACTTTCCCTGGAGCTATTTTGGGGATTTTCCCATCCATAGCTCTCTCTTGAATTTTATTCGCTAACTTGGCATGAGGGCACTTAGCTAATCCAAGAGGATCAACCCAGCTTAACGGATTGTGAACGTAAGCATACGGGTTCTCACCCCCCGCCAGCCCTATCGGGTCCGGTGTAAGATAACACCCAGCCTCTGCCGAGTAGTATCTATACCGATTATAAAAAAGCCCGCTCTCTTCATCCTGTTGTTGGCCTGCGAACTTCAGACCCGGATCCAGGTGCGCATTTTCCGTTGCCTTGCTTAACGCGATACCCCACAGCGAAGCCGCAGGTTTGCGCCATTGTACTTTCCCTTCAGTGTTAAAGAGCGCCAACGGTTGCCCGTTGGGGGCGCACACCGCGTAGTGCGTAGTATAAACCCGTGCTTCGTTTTCGTCAGCCGCCCCGTCACCATTAAACGCCAACACGTTCGCCCTGGTCCATTCCTGCTGGGCCAGCAACTCCCAGCCGTCAAACACCCAGTGACGAATACGCTGCAACTGTGCGTTTTTATACTCCCTTATCTCGGCAAGCGTATCGCCATCCCACAGATAACAAGTACGTAACCCGCGTTGGGAACACGCTTTTTCTGTCCTCCGCCCAAAGGGATCATAACGATAGTGCCACACTTCCCCATGCGGTTTTTTCAGCTCAATCAACTGATTGCGGCTATCCCAGACAAAACGGGTTTCCTCAGGGCGATAACCCTCTTTATGCTGCCATCGGGCGGTCATCCTGCCCGCCTCATCATATTCAAACGTGGTGTCACCCACTTGCTTCAACCGATGCCCACGCAGGTAAACGTCATCATTGGACACTGAGAACGTCACTCGCGGACTGCTGACTCGGCGCTGGGCCGGGTAGCCGCTGGCATCGTAGTGATAGTATTCCTGTAACTGGCTGCCCTCGCTCACCGAGACCACCTGCCGGTTACCATTCACCACATAACGCAGGCGTTCACGCTCATCGTTGGCCGCCACCAGATTAAGCGCGCTGTCATAACCATAGGTACGATCCAACCCGGCCAATACCGGGCGCGGGATATCGCGCACCTCTTCTGGCGTGAAGATCCGCGTCTGCCGGCCCGCACGTTGGTGGATAATTTGCCCCATCAGATCATACTGATTGCACTGCATAAAACCGCTGCCCGCCGTGCGCTCGATATCCTGCCCCGCGCTATCCCGCGTTACCCGCAATGCCTGGCTCTCGGCTTGTTGTGGCAGGTGGAGGGCCACCCATTCCCCAACCCGGTTAGTCCGTAAGCGCGTCGTCAATACCGGTTGGGTAGCTTCGTCCTCCGGCATATCCAGATGGCGGATATGCGTTTGCCGATCCGGGTATTCCCGGCGAATGACACGGTCATTCTGCGTTTCCCGTACCACCCGCCCCTGCAGGTCATATTCAAAGCTCAGCTCATTGCCAGGCCCCGCCACGCTCAGCAACCGGCCAACCGCATCATACTGATAGTGCGTTTTACCCTCTGGCGTATACAGAGTGAGCAAACGGCCCACCGCATCGTACTGATAACCTGTTACCTGACCCAGCGCATCACGCTTCTCTACGCATTGACCGTCGTTATCATAAACATACTGCCACTCGGTGCCTGCATAGTCCTGCTCCGTCACCACCTGGCCGCTGGCGTTGAGGTGATAACGGTAGCTTTCCCCGAGCGGGTTGATCACCTCAATCAACTGCAACTGGTCGGGATCGTAACGGTATTGCCAGCGTTGGCCTTCACCATCTGTACGCGCCACTGGCAGATCGAACGGACCATACTCGATCCGCCACTCGACCCCGTTCGCATCCTGGTAGTGCGTCAGGTTGCCATGACGATCATGGCTAAACTGCTCCAGACTGTTATTAGGCCGGTCACTGACCATCAGCCGACGGTGGCTATCGTAGCGGTAACGCCACAATGCCCCGCCGGAATGTGAGAGGCTGCGCAGATCGTCACGCGTGGTATAACGCAGGTGCAGGGCACGATTTTCTTCGTCAAACAGGCTACAGAGCCGATTGCGCTCATCGTAGCGTGCGGTCTGCTGATTACCGTGGCTATCTGCCACCGTAGTGACCAACCCAAACGCATTGCGGCTCAATTGTGTGGTGCTTTGGTCCGGGGCAATAAAGCGGGCTGGGTTGCCTGAATCATCATATTCCTGCCACCAGGCGCGCCCTACCTGGGCGAGAGGCGTAAGCTTGCGAGTCGGTAATGAGTAACCTGCTAATAAAGCATCCAGAACAATACGCCGCTACACCGTGGGCTATTCGCCCAACCGAGGTATCAAGAAGCCCGCGCCACAGCTGCTTATCAAGGGCTATTGGCTGGAAGAACTGGGGTTTTTAACCGGCCAGCCGGTCACGGTCAATATTGAACAAGGAAGATTGATTATTCAGGCGGAGGGCAATGTATGAACGGAAGCACTATTATACAAGCAACCACGGACGGGTTTATTCCTGAGCTGATTATCGATAGCCAGGATATTATCAAGGCGGGGTTTATACCGGGTGCGGTATTTAAGATAGAACCGTATCAGGATGGGCTGATAATAACGCTGGTTTCTGATGAGGGAGAGATTGAGCGGTTATTATTGGAGGAGGACGCTCACCCGCATATCGGCGCGGACTGGATACGGGATAACGGTGAGCTGTATCTGGCGGGGGACTGGCTGACGCAATGCGGTCTTACCGGACAACTGCTGGTAATTAGCGTGATGCTCGGCAAGATGGTGATTAAGATTCGACAGGGTAATATATTGGCGTAACAACAGATAAAAATAGCCGGGAAGATCTCAAGAGGACTTTCCCGGCTTTTGTTAATTATAAATCAGGATCATCAACTATTGATTCGACAAATGACTTAAATGACCCCCACACACCAAAAATTTCTGCCTCTTCATGTAAGACATAAAAATACACCTTACCAAAATCAACTTTCCTCAAAGAGATTGAATAGATACCAGAACCAGGATCATAGGCAAAAGGTAACATTTCATGTTTACTAAAACCATCGGGCAATGACTCATCTTCGAAATCATTAAACGATTCAATAATTTCAGATATAGAATAAAATGAATTGATTGGATAAAGGTTTTTATCATCATGCACAAATGATGGTTGAGGTTGCCCACCATTATATTTTTTATAAATATCCTTCATTTCACTTGGCAAGTTAGAACCGATGATTCTTTCCAAGTTAATGATTTCATCATCGGTCGCCGGTGGTAAGAAATCAATAAAATTAAGTTCACTCATATTATCACCACGTTTTGAAAATATAACTTATACCAGTGTGTGCCTTGTATTGGCTAACACCACCAACATGTGGAATTCCGCTGTGAGCCTTCTGTTGAACCAATTGCATAGTGCCTGTATTTGTTACCGGATTATAATCATCCAAGTGATGCCAAACATAACCTTTAGGAGTGGATTTTTGCCCTAAAGCCGCCATGCTAGCTTGTTCGAAATCATTATGATAATTACCTGTATATTCGATTTTTTGGATTGGATTTACTCCGTTCTTTGAATACAAGGCGTTACTAGCGGAGTAATCTAAACCTCCATTCTTTGTGGGTTCTACTCCAGTGAATCCTTTCTCTTTCAATTTTGCGATTGGGCACGTAGCCAGTCCCAGCGGGTCAACCCACATTAATGGATTATGCACGTAGCTATACGGGTTCATCCCCCCGCCAGCCCTATCGGGTCCGGTGTAAGATAACACCCAGCCTCTGCCGAGTAGTATCTATACCGATTATAAAAAAGCCCGCTCTCTTCATCCTGTTGTTGGCCTGCGAACTTCAGACCCGGATCCAGGTGCGCATTTTCCGTTGCCTTGCTTAACGCGATACCCCACAGCGAAGCCGCAGGTTTGCGCCATTGTACTTTCCCTTCAGTGTTAAAGAGCGCCAACGGTTGCCCGTTGGGGGCGCACACCGCGTAGTGCGTAGTATAAACCCGTGCTTCGTTTTCGTCAGCCGCCCCGTCACCATTAAACGCCAACACGTTCGCCCTGGTCCATTCCTGCTGGGCCAGCAACTCCCAGCCGTCAAACACCCAGTGACGAATACGCTGCAGCTGTGCGTTTTTATACTCCCTTATCTCGGCAAGCGTATCGCCATCCCACAGATAACAAGTACGTAACCCGCGTTGGGTACACGCTTTTTCTGTCCTCCGCCCAAAGGGATCATAACGATAGTGCCACACTTCCCCATGCGGTTTTTTCAGCTCAATCAACTGATTGCGGCTATCCCAGACAAAACGGGTTTCCTCAGGGCGATAACCCTCTTTATGCTGCCATCGGGCGGTCATCCTGCCCGCCTCATCATATTCAAACGTGGTGTCACCCACTTGCTTCAACCGATGCCCACGCAGGTAAACGTCATCATTGGACACTGAGAACGTCACTCGCGGACTGCTGACTCGGCGCTGGGCCGGGTAGCCGCTGGCATCGTAGTGATAGTATTCCTGTAACTGGCTGCCCTCGCTCACCGAGACCACCTGCCGGTTACCATTCACCACATAACGCAGGCGTTCACGCTCATCGTTGGCCGCCACCAGATTAAGCGCGCTGTCATAACCATAGGTACGATCCAACCCGGCCAATACCGGGCGCGGGATATCGCGCACCTCTTCTGGCGTGAAGATCCGCGTCTGCCGGCCCGCACGTTGGTGGATAATTTGCCCCATCAGATCATACTGATTGCACTGCATAAAACCGCTGCCCGACGTGCGCTCGATATCCTGCCCCGCGCTATCCCGCGTTACCCGCAATGCCTGGCTCTCGGCTTGTTGTGGCAGGTGGAGGGCCACCCATTCCCCAACCCGGTTAGTCCGTAAGCGCGTCGTCAATACCGGTTGGGTAGCTTCGTCCTCCGGCATATCCAGATGGCGGATATGCGTTTGCCGATCCGGGTATTCCCGGCGAATGACACGGTCATTCTGCGTTTCCCGTACCACCCGCCCCTGCAGGTCATATTCAAAGCTCAGCTCATTGCCAGGCCCCGCCACGCTCAGCAACCGGCCAACCGCATCATACTGATAGTGCGTTTTACCCTCTGGCGTATACAGAGTGAGCAAACGGCCCACCGCATCGTACTGATAACCTGTTACCTGACCCAGCGCATCACGCTTCTCTACGCATTGACCGTCGTTATCATAAACATACTGCCACTCGGTGCCTGCATAGTCCTGCTCCGTCACCACCTGGCCGCTGGCGTTGAGGTGATAACGGTAGCTTTCCCCGAGCGGGTTGATCACCTCAATCAACTGCAACTGGTCGGGATCGTAACGGTATTGCCAGCGTTGGCCTTCACCATCTGTACGCGCCACTGGCAAATCGAACGGACCATACTCGATCCGCCACTCGACCCCGTTCGCATCCTGGTAGTGCGTCAGGTTGCCATGACGATCATGGCTAAACTGCTCCAGGCTGTTATTAGGCCGGTCACTGACCATCAGCCGACGGTGGCTATCGTAGCGGTAACGCCACAATGCCCCGCCGGAATGTGAGAGGCTGCGCAGATCGTCACGCGTGGTATAACGCAGGTGCAGGGCACGATTTTCTTCGTCAAACAGGCTACAGAGCCGATTGCGCTCATCGTAGCGTGCGGTCTGCTGATTACCGTGGCTATCTGCCACCGTTGTGACCAACCCAAACGCATTGCGGCTCAATTGTGTGGTGCTTTGGTCCGGGGCAATAAAGCGGGCTGGGTTGCCTGAATCATCATATTCCTGCCACCAGGCGCGCCCTAACGGGTCGGTCACGGCAACAAGACGCTCTTGATCGTCGTAGGCATAACGCCAACACGCCCCGGCCGCGTCATAAAATGCACTGACCAACCCGGTTTCTTTCAGGTATTCCAGGCGGGTAACCCGCCCAGAAGGTGATGTCTGCTCAAGTAAATTGCCAAAACTGTCATAAGTGAAGCCAGTACGGTGACCCTGCGGATCTTCTATGGCTGTGACTTTTAGTTGATCATTGTATTCATAACGTGTGATGCGGCCCTGGCTGTCACTGACTAACGTCACGCCAGGCTGGTACACGAACTGCACCGGGTAAAATCCCCCGCCCCGATACTGGCAACACAACGCCGCTGTTCATCGTAGTGGTAGTCTACCCAGGTCTTGTCGTTATCATGCCAACGGCTCATCAAACCTTGGGCATTGTAAGTGTAATAAAGGTGATAGAACTGCTGGCTATCGGCCTCTATCAGAAAGCCTTCGTCATTTTGCCGGTAACGAACCAGGCTATCCTGCAAGCCACCATCCACACGGATAATCTCCGCCAGATAACCACGGGTATGCCAGCGCAGTTGTAACTCGAGACCATCACTGTGAGTAACCCGTAGCAGGCAACCGTCCTCATCATGATGCAGCGAGATAGTGTTGCCGTTATTGTCGTTTTGACGAGTAAGCAGGTATCGTGTTTGCCCCTGTTGCATAACAGCCAAGGTAAACCACTGGCTGATAAGGCTACGCCTGTCGATAAGCTCCCAACCTTGCGGGTGGCGATGCAGGGAGAAATCAGGATGGTCGGGGTTAACACTGACACTGTGTCCCCGGGGAGAGCAAAATGCAGAGCGCTGCCTTCCAGGGTCGTGATATCAATAACGTCATCGGCAGCGTTAACTTCTGCATATTGGTGGAAACTGTCAGTCCAACCTTGCCCGAGCGCAAAGGTCTGCCCACAGTCGGGCGCCCAAGTGCGGGTAAACAGCAGCGGTAAAGTTTGCCCCAGTTCGATATCAGTGCGTTGCTCTACCAGGCTGCCGTTGGTAACATCAATCGGGTCTCCTTTAACAAACTTTTTCCCTGCCTCGCTGAAACGCTTTAACCCTTTCCCACCTTTAAATGCCTGGGTAGCACAGCGGAAAGTCTTGCCCGAAGCCATTTTCGCCACCTGCTTGGCACCCATTTTGGCCCCGCCCACCACGGCGGCACGGCCCGCTTTGGTAAACAGTTTGCCAATGCCTTTAAGCATGCCACGACTGGGCGGGACCAGGAATTCGACCGCAACCAGAATGGCTTTTTCCCACCAGGAGAACTCTTCTTCTATCTCCAGATAGCTGCCCTGGCCTGAACCCACATAGACGCTGCGTGCACCTTCTTTGATAGTCCCGCCGCAGGTAACCTTATCCCCCACGCGTGCAGCTGGCTGATCGTTGATAAAAACGCTTTCACTGCCCTGGGCTATCTTTTGTGGCGAGCTGTGTTTGGTACAGGCCACCACATCAACTATCGCTCTGGCGGCTTGTTTACCTTCGATATAGACATTGGGTGAAGCGGTGGATATTGGGCCGTCCATTGAGCCCACACTATCAACAAAATCTGCCACCGCACCGCTGGCCCGGCTGATCACCCCGCCCATAGCCACAGTGCCTGCGGTGCCTAATGCCACTACCGCCACGGTTGCCAAACCACCGGTTCCCACGATCAACAGGCTTGCCGCCGCAAAAATGGCCGCGCCGATCAGGGCCCCGGTAACGGCCCCCAGTAGCGCCCCTAAAAAACTCTTATGCTTTATCTGGTCCCCCAGGCGTGCCGCTGGGGGGCCTGCTTGCGAGGTCACCGGTGCAGGCCTGGCGCCTGCGTTCATTGCCCCGACCCTGGCAATTCGCTGGATGATGTCTTGCTGCATGGGTTAGGCCTCCTGCCCGTTATCCACGATGCTTATTCGGCGGTAAAACTCTGGATAATTTGCTGAAAATAGTCTCTCTGGCTCGCGGCAAGGTTTTTGGGCGAAGTGACGGTGAACGTCAATAACAGAACCTGTCTAACCTGCATCACCACATACTGATGCATCTGGCCTTCTGGGCTTTTCCAGCAGTATTCCAATGTCTGGGCCGGCGAACCATCCACAACGATCACTTCACGCGCCAGTTCTTTAAACCCAGGCAGGCTGCTCTGGAACTGCGCCAGCGTTTCTGCATAGTAGGCCTCACTGTCTAACCCGGCAGGCACCGGTGTGCGGTTGATCACCAGGTTAACTCCACTGTCATCAGGCACGGCAAACACATGCATGGAGTCGTCACGCCAGCTTTCCGGGAGAGTGATTTTCCCTTCATTCATTTGGTAAGTGATTTTGTTCATTCTGTTTCCTGTTAATGCGTAATCAGTTCAAATCGATACGTTTGCCATTGATCCGGACGTGTGTCCCTTGAATATCAATATTTCCCGCATGGTCCAATGTAATGCTGGCTCCGGCAGTGGAAATCTGAATTCCCTCTGTTGTGGAGGAGATCATGACGCTTTTTTCACCTCGAGCATGCTACCCCCTCTACCACTATCTGGCGGTCTTTAGTGATGGCCGTGACTTCCTTGCCCAGGATCTCTTTATAGCGATCGTTACGCACCGACAATGCCTGGTCATGGCCGATGGCTTCAGTGTGATCATGCGTTACCTGGGTTGTACGATCGTTCAGCACCGTCGTCGTCATATCCTTCTGAGCATGCATAAACAGCCCTTCACCACCCTTGGCATCCTCGAATCGCAGTTCGTTAAAGCCCTCGCCTTTATGGGTCTTGGAGCGGAATGCCATCTGGGTTTTGCTGGCGGGCAGTGAACCGGGTGGGATATTGTTGGCGTGATAGGTACGCCCGGTGACGATCGGTTGATCCGGGTCGCCGTGCAGGAAATCCACCACCACTTCCTGGCCGATGCGCGGAATGGCCAGCATCCCCCAGCCCTGGCCAGCCCACGGCTGCGTCACGCGGATCCAGCAGGAGCTGTGGTCGTTGCTTTCGCCGTAGCGATCCCACAAAAATTGCAGGCGGATACGGCCAAATTCATCACAAAAGATTTCTTCGCCGTCGGGCCCCACCACCATCGCTATCTGTGGGCCATCCATCGCCGGTTTTGGCAGCGGTGAGGGCCGCCAGGTCTGGGTGTGCGGGATAAAGCTGAACTGGTTGCTCAGGTGCGTGCCCTGCTCGCCGGACTCTTGCTCCAACGCCTGCGGCTGCGAGCCGGAATGCTGAATACTCAGCAGTTGCCATGGGTGGTTCAGATCGCCACGCGGGTGAGTGGTCAGGGTAAACAGTTGCCCCGGCTGCAGGGTAAAATCGTTGCTCTGCCCTTGCCCCAGGTTGGCGTCGTTGCGCAGCGCCTCCAGGCGATAGCGGGTGAAATCCTTGCCGTGCTGTTCATCTTTGAAACGCCCGGGGAAATCAAAATGCTCGTAGTCCGGGCGCTGGTTTTGCAGCTCACTGGCCTGCTGGCTGAAGGCCGCTTCCCAGCGCGGGTTCTTGAAGGTGTAATCCTTCAGTTGCACCGTCGCAGGCCGTACCTGCGCGCTGCGGGTGAAGGTAGTCACACACAGTTCCTGTGCCTGGGCCGCCACGTTCGGGTTATACGGCAGCGTGGCCCCCGTCGGCAACGAGCCTACGTCGTCGGCATACACCACGGTGTTTTTCCCTTCGGTAAACTCGAAGTAGTAGAAGATCCCTTCTTCCGCCGTCAGACGTTGGATAAAGTCAAAATCGGATTCCTGGTACTGGACGCAGAACTCCCGGGGCGGGTGTGGGTTGCGCAGGCCGAACGCGAAATCGTTGATGCCGTTTTCTTTCAGCAACTGGCTGATGATGCTTTCAATCGACTCCTGCTGGAAGATACGCGAGTTGCGCCGCAGGCTGGTGCGCCACAGCGCCGGGCGGATCACCATGCTGTAGCGGGTCTGGTGGAAACCGGTGTCACCCTGCTCAAAACTGGCCACCAGGCCGGTGATGCTGCGTTGCAGCACACCTTCACGCCACACAAACAGCGTGGCATCGGCATCCAGCACCGCGCCAAAATCCACTGCCGGGTCGGCACTGGCCAGGTCGACGTTCAGCACAAAGGGGGTGGAGAACCGTTCCGTCAGGTTGAAATCCACCACCACAAAAGTCTGGGGCGGCAACCCCACGGCCTTGAGGGTGAACTGCAACCCGCTCGGCTGGGCGCCGCCCATCACCGCGCTGGCCGCCGAAGACGCCATAGCCGAGGCGCTGCCGCCGCCTGCCACCAGGTTCATCGGCGTGACGCCCCCGGCCATCGCCTTGGCTTTGGCTTCCATCGCCGTTTTGGCCAGATCTGCTGCCTGATTGATGCGCTTACCGGCGGTACCCCCGATAGCATCACCGAGTCCACCTGCCATGCCGGTCATCTGATCGCCACTCAGAGTGGGCGCCGTGCCGCTGGCCACGATATTGTTCGGCGTGACGCCCCCCGCCATCACCTTGGCTTTGGCATCCATCGCCGTTTTAGCCAGATCCGCTGCCTGATTGATGCGCTTACCGGCGGTACCGCCAACCACATCCCCCACGCCCCCGGCCATGCCCGCCAGCTGCTCACCACTTAACGTGGGTGCCGTATCGGTAGCCACAATATTGTCAGGCTTGAGACTGCCCTTGGCCTTTTTATCATCAGCAAACATAGTTTCTCCTTCCTGGATGTTAACGCGCAGGGGCTGCCTGCCGGGTTAATTGGTGATAACGGCTGAGTAACGCATTCCAGCGATCGTCGATCTGTTTGAGCAGCACCGGCGAGGCCGGTTGCTGTTTTTCTACCGAGACCGAGAGCTGGCGCAGCAACTCCTCCAGCGGTGTTTCCCGGTTCAACTCACTTTGCATCTGATAGACCGCAGTTTTCAGATAGGAAATCGTCAGGCTGCCACGGATCTGTTCCTGCTCAAGCAGCTTTGCCGACAGCGCCTGCAGCCGCTGCTGGACCTGGAAATAGCTGCTGTCGGCCCGTTCACCGCTGCCGATCCTGGCTTGCAACAGGCGCTCCCAGCGTTGGCTCTCCTCCACCTGAGCCGGGTCTGTCGGCCAGTGTTGGCGGGCCAGTGCCACCGAAGCGTCTGCAGTGCGCAGCCCGGCCAACGGCGAGAGGTTTTCCAGGGTGTTCAACTGTTGGCCGTAGGTTGTGACGTCCGGTTTGGCGAGCCATAACTGCACCGCCCCTTCCGGTTTCTCGGCCAGCGCAGCCAACTGCTGTTGCATCGGCTTAATTTGCAGCCAATAAATTCCCGCGCCCACCAGCAGGCTGCACAGCACGCCGCAGCCAAAACCCCACAGCGCCGAAGGCCGTTTCTTCTCCACCGGCATAGCGGCAAAACGGACCTCGACATTGCCCAGCGGCTCGTCCTGGAAAGGAGGTTCCTGATAAGGCAAGGGCTCTTCTTTCGGTGCCGGTTTCGCCGCCGAGAACAACGTGCGGATCGGTTCGCTTTCCGGCACCGACAGGTACACCATCGGCGGCATCTTGATCGATCCCACCGGCGGCTGTTTGGCGGCCTCGTGCGCCGCTTCCAGCCGCTTGGCGGTGTTCTGCATCAGGTACAGCAGATTTTCGATACGCGGTACGCGCTTTAGCTCGACCTGTTGCAGCTTGTCGCACAGCAGTTGCAGCGCCCGCTCCGCGCGGTAGACCAGCCGCAGGTCATCGGTTTCAAATTCATGTTGGCGCAGTTGGTTGCCCACCCGGGCATTGAACCACTCCAATATCTCGGTACGCGCCTGTAGCTGCTCAGGCCACAGTTGCTCCCATTGGCTGACCACCATGCCCGCCAGCAGCTCGCAACTTTCGGTGAACCCGGCCAGGCCATTTTTTTGCGTACGGGCCAGGGCGTAATACACCGCCGTTTGCAAATCGACACCGTTGGTGCGAAACAGCGTCAGTGCCAGCGATTCGATCAGGCGCCAGTTGACCTCGGGGCGCGCCGGGTGGTTTATCTTGTTGATTTCTTCGCGAATGGCGCTGAATTCCGGCCAACGGCGCGGGTCGGTGCCAGTTTGAATAATGATACTTTCCGGGGCTTCACTCATGCGGTTCATCCTAAAAGCGTCTCTCTGCCCAGTACGGCAGAGAGACGGGATAACAACGATTAATACAGCGTGTCTGGCAGGCTGAATTTGCTGAACAGGCCGCCAGAGAACGGGTTATCAGACTCATCCACATGAATGCGATAGGTCATCTCGCCACCGTCGACCTTGAAGCGGACATCGAACGAGTTGGTGCCGACATTGGTCAGCTCACCGGCGTTAATCAGCCGCAGTTGGGCCCATGGACCGCTGAAACCAATGGTGCGAGGCGATTTGCCGTTCTCATCCGGCACCAGCGTCACCTTGCTTTCCACCCCGGCACGCATCGAGTTTGGCCACACCAGATGCACCATGGTGCTGCGGCCATGGGCGTAATCGAGCAGTTGTCCATCCAGGTTCAACACGCTGCGCCGCTTGTTGCCGCTCAGCATCACCGGCTCGACAGCAAACTGCGTGCCCAGGCCGTTTTGTGCCGAGAAGAAGGTGTCGCGGATCTTCTGTGCCTGCGCCAGTTGCTGCAACACATCCGGGCGGATCAGCAGTTGGCCGTCACTGCCGCTGCTCAGGTTGTTATCCACAAACGGCTTCAGGTTCTGCTGGTAGAAGGCATCAAGGGTGCCCTTAGGCCCGAAGAAGCGTTCAAACTCGCTCAATGGGACATCCTGCCTGGCGTTTGGATCGAACGGATAGCGGCCCGCCAGGTAGGTCTGGTATTGCTTCACCACCGTGTCGTTCCATTCCACTTCCAGCGACTGGATAGCCTCCATCATCACCACGCGCCACGCCTGTTCGGCCAGGTCGCCAACCCAACGGTTGAGCGGCTCCGGCAGGTTTTTGGCCTGCTGCTGCACTTCGAATATCGGGTCGCTGCTGTTTTGATCCAGGCGCAACTGCACCGCCTTCATTGCCGCCTTGCCCGGTGCCGGTGAGTTTTGGATCGCCAGCAGGTAACGGTGCAGTTCGGTCAGCTTCTGATAAACGCTTTGCATCACGCTGCCTTTGTCGCCGTTTTCCACCAGCACGGCGGTTTCCGGTGCAAATTCGCGGTTGATACGCCCCAACAACT
This sequence comes from Serratia sp. L9, assembly GCF_050632285.1. Classification (NCBI taxonomy): domain Bacteria; kingdom Pseudomonadati; phylum Pseudomonadota; class Gammaproteobacteria; order Enterobacterales; family Yersiniaceae; genus Serratia; species Serratia sp. L9. The sequence continues at coordinate 4,595,377 of NZ_CP192591.1, forward strand.
GGTAATCGGTTTTTTGCAGCAGATCCTGGCGATCTTTGCCCGGCAACGCCTCTGGAATAGCAGGTTGACGGGTGTTATCACTCAGCGTCTGTATGGCACGGCGGAACGGTTGTTCCCCGCTGATCACCTGCTCGATGGCGCTGATTGCCTGTGGCAAATCTTCAAACTCGCCCACCGAGAGGTTGTTCATCGCCGCACGCCAGGTGGCGTTGTAGTCGCCGATATACTGTTCAGTAACCTGCCGTTGGATCTCCCGGCGGTCAGCTTCGCTATACTCGACGTTTTTGCTGAGGTTCAGTACCCAGCTGTCCATCACCGTCAGTTCCACCAGTTGGTCATTCTGTTTGGCGAAATAGTTCTGCAAGCCATTACGCGTCAGGAACTGCGGGACCACCAACAGGCGGTCGTTGCTGGCAACAAACACGTCGTCGAAGCTGGCCCCGATCTGATCGCGCAGATTAAGCGCCGGTGGCAGCGCTTCTTGCGCCTTGATACGCAGGTTCTGGTACACCCGCTGGTAAATAGAGAGTTTGCTCAGTTCGCGCTGTGCCGCGTTGATCGGCTGGATATACGGCACAAAACTCTTGATGGCCAACTGGTCGCCACTTTCTCGTGCGGCATGCCAATCGGTGTGCTTGAGCGCATAGTCCAGGTGCCCCATCAGTTGCTGCTGTAGTTCGCGCTGGCCGTTAAACTGCTGGCTCCAGCGGTCACTCATATATTGCTCAACCAGCGGAATATTGCGGCCACTGCCGTCTTCCAGCATGCGCATGACGCGCAGGATCTCGAGCTTCTCTTCGCTGCCTGCAGGGGCCGCATTCAACCGCTCCAACAGGCCGCTCATCAACGAAGGCACAAAGCGTTGCTGCAACAGTTGCAGGTAGGTGCTTTCCACATAAGGGCCAATATTGCTGCCCTGATACAGCCCCATATCCGCCAGCAGAGAATTCCTTTCGTGATAATTGCCGTAGGCCAACGTGGCGTCCCGGATCGGATTCAGCAGCGGCAGTTGCAGGTTGCCATAACGATCGTCACCTTTCGGGGTCGGGATCGACAGGAAGGTTTTCGCCTGGGAGAGCACCTCTTGCCCTGCGCGGTAGTTAACCTGGTAGTAATAATGCCAATAGCCCCACAGCGTCAGTGCCACCACGGCGCCAACGCAGGAGAAAACCAGCATGCGTTTTCTGGCATCACGCAGCCAAACGCCGTTTTCACCTGCCAGATTGGGCTCCGACAGTAACACCTCGCCAAACAGTTGTTTGGTGAAGTACGGGGCGGTTTCGGCCACCGGCCAGGTTGGGAAGGCCTGAGGCGCCAGGTGATACTGCACGGCAGCAGACTGGGTGAACACGTCATCCATCTGGCCACGCTGTTGCGCAGAGGTAAGATAGACACCGCGCAGCAACGGCTGAGCATGATCGCCGCTGTAAAGAAGGCCTTCCAGCAGTTGCACCACATACCCTTGCAGGCCCTGCATCTGGCGGGTAAAACTGAACAGTTGGCTGCGCTGCCCGGCATCGACGCCGTTGAGCATCATATCCGGCATTGCGCCGTTCAACTGGGCGATCCATTGCTGCCAGAACTGTTGTAACTCTTGGCGCCAAACGTCTGGATTGCTGGCGTTCAGGCTGAATGTCACACCCAGCACCGCCTCGCGTTGAGCCTTGTCCAGCGTCTGATACATCGCCTCAAAGCCATACAGCAGATCCATTTTGGTGAACACTACGTACAGCGGCACCTGGGTATGCATCGCCAGGCGCACATCCTGTAGGCGCTGATGGAGGCTGGCGATGTAGTTTTCACGCTGGGTTTTGTTGGCCGTCAGCAGTTGGTGCAAATCCACGGTAAGGATCAGGCCGTTAAGCGGCTGGCGCTTACGCTGTTCAACCAGCCAGGTCAGCAGGCTTTGCCATAAACGGCTGTTGAGTGCGGCTTTACCGACCACCGAAAGCGTAGGCTGCTCGATCAGTTCACCGGCGGGATCGATAATCACCGCCTGCTCACCCAGCCAGCAACGCACGCGCAGTTCGCCCGCACCTTCCACGTTAATCGCTTCCGGGCCTGCAATCTCGGTCAGCTTATAGCCTTCTTTGATCAGGGTGCTTTTCCCGCTATTGCGGGCACCGATCACCATGTACCAAGGCAGGCGATACAGGTAAGAAGGCGTATTGAAGCGGCGCTGCAGTTGCTGCTTCCAGCCGTTCAGATACAGTTCCTGTTGCGCAACATCGGCCAGGATCGGATCATCTACCTGAGTTTTGGCCTGCAGTTGGAGTTTCTCCAACTGTTGCAGACGCCTCACTACCTTCAGAGTGAGCCAGCAAACTGCCACCAGCACCACCAGCGCGGTAACCAACCAACGGCTTAACAACGGTTCGAACGGGTGGCTGTCTTTCAGTTGCCACTCCGGCCCATAAACCCACAGCCAAATTAATGCCACACAGGCCAACAGCGCCAATACCACCGGGATCGAGGCTTTGATGCGCGGTATGGCTGGCCTGGCAATGCGAATAAAAGATGGCAATTTCATGCGTTAACGCTCCTGTTTCCTTTCCCGGCCATCACGATTTGAGCTGCCGCTGCTTGTCTTTCAGCAAGGCGATCAACGTGGGTTCCCATTCGCTTAACTGCAATTGCTGGCCTACCTGCAACAGGTTGTGAAACTGCTGCTGTGCCAGCGCCGTCAGCCCGGCCTTTTCGAGCAGTTGAGCGCTGAGCAATTGATGGTAAAAGCGGTCCCTGGGTTCGGATTGCTGCGGTTGCCGATCGATCATCTGTAACGCGGCTTCCAATCCTTGCTGTTGATAGCATTGCCAAATTTCATCCTGTTCAAGAGTGGGACCGCCCCCGTAGCCCCCGTATCCTGCTGTAACCAGTTGGCAGACTCGGGGGAGAGGAATGGCGTCATATCGGTAAAATAGAGTGAAGTTAATGCCGGCATACGCGTGACAAAGGCGATAAGCTCGTCACGGATGGCCTGCGCCACATTGCCGAACCCCAGCCGGAGGGCGATCTGCGCCGAAAGCGCATGCCCATCCAGCCAATACGGGGCCAGCGTCAGGCTCTGTTCCACCTGCTGCCACAAGGCCAAATCAGCATTGGCCATGCGGGCCAGGTAATCGGCCGTGCGATCGACAGAGACGGCGGCCAGCGGGGTACGCCCGTCGGCCTGGGCCATCGGCGGGGCAGTCAAACCGCCCCAAAGGGCATGGCGGCGCAAACGAAAGCCTATCGCGGCCTCGGGTTGCAGTTCACACAGCAAATCCGCCATTTTCAGCAGCGTCTGCCGCCAGGCTTTGTCGCTGGAGTTATCAATGCTCAGGCTGGGGCTGACTCTGGCGGTTGCCGTGGCCGCCGCCGAATGGGCCTGAGTGCTTTCGTTTTCAGGGATAACTGCCTCAACAATGCGCTCGGGTATCCGCGCATAGCTGGTGCGCAGGTCATCCACCTCTTTAGCCAGTGCCGGTTCGCTGCTGTGCCAGGCCTGGGCCAGATGAGCCAGCAAACCTTGCACATCCTGGCGTTGTACCTCCGTCGCCCGCTGGCTGAAGCTGCTGCTGGCACTGTCAAAGCGTTTGAGGATCTGTTGGGCAAAACGGCGTTTGTGCAGCGGGTTCAGCGGCCAGGCGCTGGTCCAGAAATGCTGCACGTAATCGGTCAGTAGTGACATCGCCAACATCAGGTCGCTCGGTTGTCCTGCATGCTGCAAGGTGCGCAACAGATGCACCATCAGGCGGAAGTCTTTGCTTTTTTGCGAAAGCAGGGCCATTGCCTGCTGTTGCAGTTCATCGATGTTCAGTGAACCATGGGCCAACGAGCCCACTTTAACCATCTGGCTGTCGATATATTCCCATTGCGGATCATCGTCGGCCAGCGCCTGCGCGGTCTGTTCGGGCGTCAGTGGCGCCAGCAGTAATGCATGCCAGGGATGTTGTGACGTGCTATCCATAATCTTCACCAGTGACACGCGTTACGCAGCGGTTTTAACGCTGGCGTCAACTGCGAAATATTAAATGTCAGACGGGGAACACCGCTCCCTGCCCCGTCAATCGTCAGCGTTTCTGCCGACATCAGCCGTTTGATTTCGTCGATGCCAGCCAGCCCCCGGCTGGACTCCAGCAGGTAGCCGTTCTCACGCAGGAACCACTGCACATCAAAACGATCCTGATCAGCCATCAGCCGCACGCCACCGTCTTTTTGCGGACTGACCAGCGCGACCTGCAAGCGGGTGATATTGTCAATACAGCTAAACATCAGCACCGGTCTTGGCGGTGGTACGCCGATGGCCGGGGTGGTCAGTACCACCTGGGGATTTGCCCCTTCCCCTTCGCTGATCAGGAACGCCGTCGAGTGATCGGTGCGCCCTTTCTCCTGCGCCATGGCTCTTTGCCAGGCTGGCCCGGCCTGTATCTGGCCGATCTTGACGCCGTTGGCCGAGGATAATGCATCGTCGTAGCAGCTCAGGCGCAGCAGCGGCGAGCTTTCACTGCGGCAACGCATCACCAGCGCCAACTTTTGCGCATCGCCTTCAGCCTGGGGTGCCGGTAGCCCGGTCAACCACAGGGCGGCAGAATTGCTGCCAGAAAACAGTAACGAACTGATCAATAACCACGTATTCATAGCTGACACCTGTATTTCGTCATCTTGTAAACCAGGGCGCGCTGCGAAATCCCCAAGCTTTCAGCGATGCGGTTTTTGTCTTTGCCAAACAGACGTTGGCGCTGCGTCAGTACCGCCGCTTCGAACGCTTCCACCGCGTTCGTCAAGTCATCTATCTTGCTGTAATCGCGGGACAACTCCGGCGAAGTGGAGACGTCGGAGGTGCTCAGAGTGACCATCAACTCGTCCAGCTGTTTTTCACGCGTTTTGAACATCGAGCGCAGTTGGCTCAACTGTGTTCTCAAATGATCCATTTCTTGCAACTTGTTGAGGCGATGCTGAAAAACCTGGCAATAGACTGCGAACATACCTTCAGGGCTTGCAAAGCGACTGATTTGCTCGGCAAACACCGCAATAACCCCACAGGCACGCCCGTGGAAATCAAACAGCGGTAAGGCATACATCCCACAGCCATTTGGCAGTTGCTGGATAAAGTCACGGAAGCCGTCATTTTCTATGCGAACCCCGCGATTGAGCGAATTCCAGACTTCGGGTGCGCCGTTACGCAGCACCCTGACCAATGGATGATTGATATCTTCGATATCGGCATCGAGTTTCGCCGCGGGACGGCCTTTTGGGTCGCGCTCCCGGATACAATCAAGCTTTCCTTCACTGGCGTTGAACATCGCGACCATCATGGCGCCAAACCGTTGGTGATGATGGTTAAGCGTCAGAAAGCCGTGGATCAACTGCTCGGCCGAGTCGTTTTCCAGCAGGGCCAGCAAACTTTTCAGCCGTTGTCTCATAACGCCTCCTCAACCTGAGCGGTAAACGCATTCCCCTCCGTCGCAATACGGATATGGGCAATCGCCGTACCGGCCGCCATTTTTTGCAACAGTAGCAAAGAGACCGGTGGCAGCAGCGCGCCGTCGATAATCGATTCCAGCATGCGCGCGCCGTTTTCTGCACGGGTAGCTCGCAGCAGGATCTCTTCAATCACCTCTGGCTCAATCACCACGTCGGCGTTAAAGCGTTGGCGCAGCAGGCTATCCAGGCGGCCAAGTTTGCCGTGGATGATGGTCTGCAGGGTTTCTTTGCCCAGCGGCAGGTAAGGCACCACTTCCATACGGGCCAGTAACGCGGGTTTGAAGAAGGCTGCCAGTTCCGGGTACAGCCGTTCGTTGAGCAGTTCCGGCTGTTCGGCATGATCGACAATGGTCTGATAGCCGAGGTTGGAGGTGAGGAAGAACACGATGTTCTTGCAGTCGATAATGCGGCCTTCACCGTCGGCCAACTCGCCTTTGTCGAACGCCTGATAGAACAGGTTAAGCACGTCTGGATGCGCCTTTTCGACTTCATCAAGCAGCACTACCGAGTAAGGTTTCTGGCGGATAGCCTCCGTCAGCACGCCGCCTTCGCCATAGCCGACGTAGCCCGGCGGTGAACCGATCAGGCGTGAAACGGTGTGTTTTTCCTGGAATTCAGACATGTTGATGGTGGTGAGGTAATGCCGGCCACCGTACAACAGTTCGGCAATCTGCAATACCGTTTCGGTTTTACCGACACCGCTCGGCCCGACCAACAGGAAAGCCCCCATCGGGCGGCCCGGACGGCGCAAATCGGCCCTGGCCGTCAGCAGATGCTGATGCAGGCAGTGGATGGCGGTATCCTGCCCTTTGATCTGCTGGCCCAGGTAACTAGGTAGTTCAGTCACCACCGCCAGTTCGCTCTGCGACAGGCGATTTAACGGCACGCCGGTCCACTCGGCAATCACCGCCGCGATCTGGTGTTTATCCACATGCGGGGAAACCAGGGTCTGGTGCTGTTGCAACTGCTCCAGTTCGTCACCCAGCGCCGCCAAATTAACCACCTGTTCCTCGGTGGCCGGGTCTTCTTGCGTCAGTAACTCCGCACGCAAGGCGATAATCTGTTGCACCCGTTGCTGCTGTGTCTGCCAACTGGCGTGCAGAGCGGCAAGCTGCTGTTCAATCTCTTCACGCTGCTGGCGCAATTCGGATAAGCGTTCATCCGGGTGGCTCAGATTGAGGCGCTGCTCACGCTCCAGCATCTGGATTTCCATCGCCTGCTGATGCAGTTGCGTTTTCAACGCCGAAACCTGGCGCGGTGCCGAAGTCAGGTTGATAGCCACCCGCGCCGCGGCGGTATCCAGCACGTCGATGGCTTTATCTGGCAGTTGGCGGCCGGAGAGATAACGATCGCTGAGCACCGCCGCCGCTTGTAAAGCTTCGTCGTCGATCAGCACGCCGTGCGCCTGTTCATAAATGGTGCGCAGGCCGCGCATAATCACCGTCGCTTCTTCCGCGCTCGGTTCAGATACTTTGACCAACTGGAAACGGCGGGAAAGTGCGGCGTCTTTCTCGAAATACTTTTTGTATTCACTCCAGGTGGTGGCGGCGATAGTTTTCAGCTCACCGCGCGCCAATGCCGGCTTAAGCAGGTTGGAGATATCCAAGCCACCCTGCTGATTACCAGCGCCGATCAGCGTATGGGCTTCATCAATAAACAGGATAATTGGCGTTGCCGACTGGGCAATTTCCGCCATGATGCCCTTGAAGCGTTTCTCAAACTCCCCTTTCACCGCCGCACCGGCCTGCAACGCCCCCAGATCCAGCGTCATCAGTTCGCTATTTCGCAGTTTTTCCGGCACCTGATCGTCGACAATGCGCAGCGCCAGGCCCTCGATCAGGGCGCTCTTCCCGACACCGGCCTCGCCTACCACAATCGGGTTGTTCTTGCGGCGACGACAGAGGATGTCGATCATCAGGTCGATTTCTTCATCGCGGCACAGCACCGGGTCCAAAGTGCCTTTACGAGCCTGCTCGGTCATGTTGCTGGCATAGCGGGCCAGCAGGCTTTCGCCGTTAGCGGTGGCGGCAGCGGTTTTATCCGCCCCTTTTGGCTGTTGAGGCGTTTCGGCCGAATCCGCAGTCCAGTCATTAAAATTCTGGCGCAGCAGTTCGCGGTTAACCGGCGATAACAACCGGCTTGCCGCCGGTGTCAGGTAGCGCAGAGGGCTCAGCAGCAGGGTCAATACCATCACACCGCTACGCAGTTGAGCGTGATCCATCTCGGCCGAAGCCAATAGCCAGCTGTCTTGTAACCACTCGACCAACAGCGGGGAGAAGCTGGGGTAAGCCTGGGTCACCGACGGGTAGCCGGAAATACGTTGATCGAGCAGTTCCCGCAGTTCATCGGTTTCAACACCGGCATGGTTCAGGATCAGCCGGACATCACTCAACGGTGTGGCGATCATCTGCAGTAAGACCTGAGAGACCGTTATCTCCGCTTCCTGCTGGCTGACACAATGCGCCGCTGCCGCTTCCAGAGCATGGCGGGCAATCGGGTGAAGGCGGTTTACCAGGGTGGGCAAGTCAATTTGGATCATCGGTGCTTTCCTAGCTCAATAAGTTGTTTAGCTGCTGTAAAATATCCTGAGTCTGGTTGTGCAGGTGGATGGCATAAAACGCATAAATCACCGCCAGCAGACCGAGACCGCCCCACAACAAATGTTTGATGGTCAAACGCTTACTCAAGTAATAGCGACCGCCAAGGCGGTTTTGTTTCTGGTGTAAAACCGTCGGCGGTGCCTCACCACGCAACTGGTGCAGTTGGTGGTGCAGCCGCCGGAACAGCCGTTCAAAGTCATCGCTATTTTGCAACGTCACCTTGTAGCGGCCGCGATAGCCCAGGCAGAAACACAGATAGATGAACTCCAGCAGATCCTGGTAACGCTTGGGTTCCCCCAGCAGGCGTTCCAGCAGGACATACACCTTCTCGCCACCCCAGGTTTCATTATGGAAATGCACCAGCAAAGATTGCTGCAACCAGCCGTTTTGCGTATTCCAGCCGTGCCCCAACGCCGTTTCATCAATAAAGGTACAAAGCACATAGCGGAACGAGACGATCGCCCCTGGTTCGTAGCCTTTGGTTTGCAAGAACTGCTCGATGGCGCGGATATCCGTTACCACCTGCTGATACAGCTGATCCGGCAAGGGTTGGTTTTCCATATCCTTCAAGCGCAGCACCATGCCGAGTAACGGCGTGGCGGCATCCACCATCGCGTTGAGGCTTTCGCCACGCAGCGGCAGTTGATATTGCCGGTAAGTCGTGGCGGCTTCCGGCGCTGGGAACGGCGAGTTTTCCGTAACGGCGTGCATTTTCATCAGTTGCTCCTAATCGCCCAGAACTGCATATCCAGTTCAGGGAAATCCCCCGAGACGTGGAAGGCAATGGCGTTACTCTGCTGGATTTCTTTCCAGGCCGGGCTTTGCCGATCAAGCATGAAGTAGGTATATCCCGAATGGTAAGGCAGTTGGCGCGGTGCGGCAGACAGCGCCACCAGCGGTACGCCAGGCAACTGTACGCTAACCAGTTCGCGGATTTTCTCCATCGAGGTAATCTTAGTTTGCTGCACAAACTGACGCCGCAGTTGCTCTTGCGGGATCTGCGCCCGCACGGCCAGGACAAAGTCGGCAGTGCGTAACAGGTCGCGATCGTTGATCGCCGCCGTGCGGATACCATTTGGCTGCGAATGCAGTTGGATCGAGATGGCGCGTGGTGTCAGTACCGTGCTGAATACCTGGCGCAATGCCTGGAACAGCGGCTGGAAGCAGCTGGTAAGATCGTCATGGTTATAAATAAGGAAGCTGCCCGCCAGACGAGACTCATCGGTAAAGGTGCGCAGTTCGCCGCAGGTCTGCACCAGGTGGCTGTAAAAGTCTTGCGGATGCAGCACCGCCTGATGGGCGAGATGGGTAAACAGCGGTTGCATGCGGTTAAACACCTGCAACATCATAAATTCGGCGACGTCGGCAATCCCTTGCTGGCCTGGGGAGCCAATACGTTTTGCCAACAGCCGGGCACGTTCCACCAGCGTACCTTCCACCTCGTCCATAAAGCTCTTCAACTGGTTGGAAACGCTGAGCGTGGTGCAGGTAGGGATAAACTCTTCATCCAGGATCAATGAACCATCCGGATGCTTCTCTTTGATGCGGCACAATGGCAGCACGGAATAGGCGCTGAGATCTTCAGATCCCTGCATCAGGCGCGGTGCCAACTGGGCTAATACCAACTGGCTGACATCGCCGCCCTCGGTATGCAGATCCCGCACATCATCGGTATGCTCGCCATAGCGGATCGCGCCCGGCAGTTGGCTGTACTGGCTGGCCACTTCATTGATGGCGTCATTAAGCATCGGCAGAGCCAGGTAGATATCCCGGCTGGCGGCATCGTTGCAGTTCAGCACATCCATCGGCTTGGGTGCGCGATCCTGGTAAGGGATATCAAACACCGTGCCATCAGACAGGCTGCCGCTGGCCGCAATCAGGCCAATGCGCCCCAACTTCAGCAGTTCCTGATTGATGATCAGTGAGCTGAAACCGTAGCTGTAATCCTTCAGGGCAGTGAGGCGGCGCTGGAGTTGGTAGTCGTTATGTCTTTGCTGCTGTTGGAAATGTTGCGGCTTGATAAACAGGCCTTCGCGCCAAATCACCCGATTTTTGGTCGGCATGGTTATTCTTCCTCTTTCCGTAAGTCAATGTCGTCCGCTCTGACGTGGACCAAAACGTTATAGCGATGGCCTAGCCCGTTGATCTTGATTATTTTTTTCCATTCAGCACGGTTGTCGTCGGCATAATAGACAATCACGCCCAAGTAGTTGTTTTTCTCTTCCAGCTCGATAGGCGGCAGCTGTTTGTATTGATTAGGCAGCAGGGTGTATTCCTGATGATCGATGTAGTTTTTGCTCAACGTTTTTTTCAGCATGTCGCTGCCAAGCTGGTCATAGTCGGCCGCCAGCAGTTTGGAGTCTTCACTGAGATAAACCACCGCAATCTCGGTAGGTGCCGCTTCGCCCTTTTCATTCGGGTTGATGTTCGGCTCCGCCAGCAGTGTCAACCGGACGGTTGAAGGTTGTTCGGCAGCGCTAAGGGCGTTTTTGTTTTTCCATAGCGTGCAGCCCGAAAGCAAAAACGCCAGGCACAGCGCGCCCGTCAGCAAGTAACGTCTGCCCTGGATCATTGTTCACTGTCCTTCATCCCTTGGCGCAATGCCTGGTCATAAGCCTGTGCATACACTTCGCCAAACAGCTTTTCGAAACCTTGCTGGCGGCTGGAGGACAATTCCTGGTAGTAGTTTTTGTACATCTCCCAAGCCCAGGCTGCATCCCTCTCCTGGCGCTCATTACTGCGCAGGTATTGGGTAAAGCGCGTCAGTAAACGTTCCGGCGAGAAGGCTTCCAGCATGGTATCCAGCGCTTGGGCGATCGCCTGCTGATTGGCCTGATGATGCAGGCGCAGGTTATGCAGGCTCTCCGCGACCGCCGCAGGGGCAGAGAGGTGAACCGGGCTTTTCTGATCGGCAAACAGCAGGCTGAGCGTGGTGTCATAATCCATATTCAGACGCAGCGGGTTGTCTTCGAGCGGGCGCAGATGCTTGTCCTGCAGGCCATGTTGGCTACGCTGCAATGCCAGTAGCCCTTCGATGGTCGCCTTGAGGGTTTTACCGACCTCCTCAAGGAAGTCGTTCGCTTCCTGGCTGTTGCGGATCGGCAGTTGCGCGTCAAAACCGCGCATCAGCGGCGTGATTGCCACGTGTTGTTGCTGCATTTTGCCGTCTGGCTGGTCTGATTGGCCGGAAAGAAAACTGCTGATTTGTGGCAGATCGATAAACTCCTGATCCATTGCACTGTCCTTGGCACTATCAGAAAGTGGAGAAGAAAAAAGCGGGTTGCGGTAGCGATCCTGTTGCAGCGTCTGATCGACTTCATGGGTAGCCACCAGCGGGTCATGCATCGTCAGGCTTTCGGTTTCCAGGACCCGCAACGGATCGTGGCTGAAACCGTTGGCTACCGTGGAGGCCAGGCGCCCATCCAGATCCTGCTGGGCGGCCTGCGATGGCCCCCTTCCAGCATGGCTTCCAGCGGGTTGCTGTAGCTGGAAACCAGTGATTCCGGCGATACCATCAGCGGATCGATCATGTCTGCCGAGGAGCGGCTGATATGGCTCTTGATGGCCAGGTTACCCAGCAGGATTTCGTCACCTTGCTGAATGCGGACCCAACCAGAATTCGCCGCCAGCATCGACTGGTTGATATTCAAAGCGCCATTCAGCACCCGCAGGCAAAAGGAACCGTCCCGCCATTCAACGGCAAACTGCGCCGGGCTGACGTTGCCGCCTTGGTCCTGAATCGACCAATGGTGACTGTCGTCACTCCCAACGATCCCCCTGGGCGCTAAACAGGCTGCTGGCCTGTTTGCCACTTTCCAATTTGTCGCTGTTAACTACCCGCAATGATAGCGTCGGTTGCTGTTTGTCCATGGTCTCTATTCCTGAATCCTGATTGTCATTCCATAACGCTGATGGTTACGTGGGGCTTTTGTTCGGGATGCCCGAGAAAGCTGGTCCAGCCCAACAGGTTGTTTTGTTCTGTCCCCAGAATCATGCCGCCAACCTGTTGCTCTGCCAGCCCCAGACGCAAATCCCACGCGAACTGGTCACGCATGATGAAGGCAACAAACATCACTAACGGCCCGTAGTTGGGGCCGTTGGGTAAAAATGACAAGAACTGCTGGCGCGTCAGTTGGTTAATGCACAGCAAGAATTTCCCACTGCGATCTGCCACCTGCGAACCAAGCGAGAAATTAACCCCAAGCACCGATTTACCCTGATACTTCTGGCCTGTGAGCTTCATCCGGCTGCCGAGGCGATTCTGCTGTTCCGGGGCGATATTGACCTTGCGCAACTGCCAGCTTTGCAGCGTCACATCCGCCAGGTTGAAGCAGTGGGCAACCAGGCTGCAAATCACTTCCGGGGCACGGCCAGGGCTGGCCAGTAACCCGGCATAAGCCAGCATTTTGCCGTGGTTAATCTGCAGTTTTTTGCGCACTACCTCGCTGCCCAGGCCCACCAGGGCAAACATGCGCTGGGAGAAATCGTCGTTGCCGCCTTCCTCAAAACAGATGTAATAGCGATACTTGCGCCAGATCTGATGCAGCAACGTCAACAACCGGTGGTTGAACACATTGAGAAAATCCGTCAGCCGGTTTTCATTCTGGGCATCTTCCCAGGCCAGTGAGTCGAGGTAATAACCCGGCAACGGCGACTGGCTGCCATGCAGCCCGAGAAAGGAGACTTCGAGTTCAAACTGACCCCGAGCGGACGTCTCCAGCGCGACCACATCCCGGGTTGGGAAAGCCAGACTGGCAGTGGATTTAAAGCGGATCGCTTCTTCGGCAGGGTTGGCCGCGCCGGTGGATTTGGGCCACGCTACCGCCAATTGGTTGAGCAGCTCAACCAATTGATAAAAGTTGTAACGTGAAGCGTCCAGCACCGGCGGTGGCGGTGCTCCCTCAACACCGCTTACATCAATGCATGTTGACCTGTCTGTACCGGCCATTCGTAACATTCCTGATTATCAAGATTGATGACTTTTAAAAGGTGAAACGCATTTACGCTGGCATACAGGGAGAAGAAGCGTGCCAGCACCGTCCCGAAGAGATAGAGCTCCCCTTCAGAACCAAAAGCGCTCTGCTCCAGCCAAAGCGTGGTTTGCACGCCCCTGACCGGCAGCCCACGGAACAGCCTGTCGACAGGCTGAGTTTCGATGCGCGCAATCGCATCCAGTTTCTTTTGCGATGCCCTGGCAGACTGTCGGTTGTTGATGCTGGGGAAATCGTAGGTCCGCAGAACCTGCTTCAACGCGTCCTTGTCCAGCAACGACATGTAGTTCAACGACATATTGGACAGCAACGACCATTGCAGGCCACCGTCCAGCGCCGGATACAGCGGGACTGAAGGCCGGGTAATATTGCGGAAGGTGGCAAATGGGGGGCAGCCATCCATCGGATGCCGGATATCACCGACACGTAGCGTCAGGGGCAACTCGCGGTTGGTGCATGTCATGCTGACAGACATGTTCTCGTGCGCCATCACCACCTTCGATTCATCGCTGCGCACAAAGGAGATAAAGTGTTCAAAGCCTTTGCGGAATATGGAGTTCTTGACCCGCAAACGGTAATAGAGCGTGTTGCGCTCCTGCTTATGTTCAATCTGGTGATGGAAGCTTTCAAACGAGGGATAGGTTCTTGCCTCCCCCGCCCGGAGCCCCTGACCAACGGATCTTCTATCCAGCTATCAACCCGATCCACCGAAAAAATATCGTAGCGATCGGGGTGCTGATAACTGGCACACAGCGGGTATTCGGTTTTGGTGCCATCCAGGGAGATCGCTTCACTGTCGCGCTGGAACAGGTTCACTGCTGGCGCACAGTTGAGGCGCAAGCTGGTTGGCCGAATCTTGACCTCTGGCGGCAACGGCTGGGAGAAATGCAGGTTCAGGCTGAATTCACGGGCGTTAAGATGCGGAGGTAAATCGACCATCCCGGTAACATCAAAGAACAGGAAGCCCTCCGGGAAGCAGAAATACTCCTGCAATATGCGATAGCCCAGATAAGCATTTTTCGGGTAAGGCAGCAGCGCATCTTCACGCTCAAAACCTACCGGCTTGAAGTCGAAATCAGGCATCGGAATAGTGATATCATTGACCACCAGCTCCGCCCGTTCGAAATAATGACAGATCCAGAAGTAAAGCTGGCTGCTGGTATATCCGTCTTCACCCAGATAAAAACGCAGTTTGCCCAGTTGCAGGCCCTGCATATTCATTTCAGCTTCTGCGCCGAAGTGAATATTGAGGATACCCAGTTCATTACTGTTATTGACCGAAATGTTCTGGATAGCCAATGGCAACATCCAGACATCGCGACACAAGGTAAAGATACAGGGCTCGGGCTTGGAACCGTCGTCGTAAACGGATTTCTTCGAAATCAGCATGCTGGATATCTTGCCGCCACGGTTGATCAACGTGGCGCCGGTCACCATGCTGGCAGTCGGCGTATATTCGATAATGGTCATGCTGGGCGTGGGCCGCAAATAGTTCGGCCACAGCATATTCAGCAAACCGTGTGTCAGTTCTGGAAATTGGTCGTCAATCTTTTCGCGCAGGTTGCCGGTCAGAAAGGCAAAACCTTCCAACAGGCGTTCAACGTCTGGATCCGACCCTTGCTCGGATAAAAAAGCAGCAAGATGTGGGCGTTCGATTGCGGCATCCCGCCCTAATTGCCGGAGGTAATCCAGCTCATCCCTGAAGTACTTTTCGAACGACATTATGCTTCCTGGTTAAGGCAGTAGCGGCGGTTATTGTCCAAATGGATATTGAACTCGACGACATCGCCGATGTTGTCAAAATCAACCTGAGCACTGATATGGAAACTCAATAACAGTGGATCACCTTGATCCAGCAAGGATTGAACGGTAACGGCAGAAATCCTGGGCTCGTAACGCTCAATACACTCCTTGATGGCATGCTCGATACTCTTTCTGAAATCAGAGGTCGTGGCGGTGGCATCATTAAGATCAATAACCCCCAGGCCGGCAGCACTTTGGCAAGCTCCGGGGCGCGAATTGAGGACTTCGTTCAAATGCTGCTTGATTGAGATTAATAGCTCATGAACACGGCTATGATAGGAAGGGTTTTCGCCCTTCCCCTGAATACGCTCAAACAAGCTGGCAGAACTTCCTCGCTCCCAATTGAGAAGCGCAGCCATAGCCTGTTATTCCTTGTCCAGACGACCAACCAGCGACAGCTCGAAGCTCGCTCCCATATATTTGAAGTGTGGGCGCACCTGCATGGCAACCTGATACCAGCCCGGATCCCCTTCAACATCCAACACCTGGATCTGTGCAGAACGCAGAGGACGGCGGCTACGCACGTCTGTCGGCGGGTTTTCCTGATCGGCGATGTACTGCTTGAGCCAGATGTTGAGCTCACGCTCAAGGTCCTGACGCTCTTTCCATGAGCCAATCTGCTCACGTTGCAGCACTTTGATGTAGTGAGCCAGGCGGTTGATGATGAACATGTAAGGCAGTTGCGTACCCAACTTGTAGTTGGTTTCGGCCATACGCCCTTCGCGGGTGTTCGGGAACACCTTCGGCTTTTGTACCGAGTTCGCCGAGAAGAAAGCGGCATTGTCGCTTCCTTTGCGCATGGTCAGGGTAATAAAGCCTTCTTCCGCAAGTTCGAATTCACGGCGATCGGTGATCAGCACTTCGGTAGGGATTTTCGCCTGCACCTGGCCCATGGCTTCATACAGATGAACCGGCAGGTTGTGCACCGCACCACCGCTTTGCGGGCCGATGATATTCGGGCACCAGCGGTACTTGGCGAAGCTGTCTGTCAGGCAGGCTGCCAGCAGGAAGGCGGTATTACCCCACAGGAAATGCTCATGATTCTTGCTGACATCTTCGTAATAGTTGAAATTCTTGATCGGGTTTTCAACGGTCGAATATGGCAAACGCAGCAGGAAACGTGGCGTCGTCAGGCCCAGGTAGCGGGAATCTTCAGACTCGCGCAGAGCACGCCATTTGGTGTGGGCAGGCCCTTCAAAGACGGATTTCATGTCCTTGATGGCTGGCAGTTCGGTAAAGCTGTTGATGCCAAAGAAATCTGGCGCAACGCTGGAAAGGAACGGTGAATGCGCCATGGCCCCAACGGCGCTGACGTATTGCAACAGTTTCATATCCGGTGCGGTGTTGCTGAACGCATAGTTACCAATGATGGCCGCATTCGGTTCGCCACCAAACTGGCCATAACCGGAGGAATACACGTGCTTGTAGAAACCGGATTGGATAATTTCTGGTGAGAATTCAAAATCTTCCAGCAACTCTTCTTTGGTTGCGTGCATGATATTGATTTTGATGTTTTCACGGAAATCAGTGCGATCAACCAGCAGTTTCAATGAGCGCCACGAGGATTCGATTTCGCGGAATTCGCTGGCATGCAGAATTTCGTCCATTTGAGCACTGAGTTTTTTATCCAGCTCAATGATCATTTTATCGACCAGCAGTTTGTTGACTGGCTGCTCGCTGGTGCCGGTATCCAGAATGCTGGCGATAAATGCGGCAACGCCCTGTTTGGCAACGTCGTAGCCGTCATTTCCTGGTTGCATGCGCGTCTGAGACATAATTTCGTCTAGCAGGAAAGTGGCACTGGCAGGTTCTGCAGCTAAAACAGCATTTTCTTCATGTAAAGACATACGTAAGATTCCTTCTTCCCAGCTCAATTACTTTTGATTAAGAATGTCCAGTTCCTTTAACAACTGCTCACGCATCTCTTCATTGCCGAGTAAATCCTGCAGACGAGAGCGGAAAGCTGGAATGTTGCCCAGCGGCCCTTTCAACGCCACCAGCGCTTCACGCAACTCCAGGATTTTTTGAGCTCAGGGACGTTTTTCGCCACGTTATCTGGTGAAAAATCATTCAGGGAGTTGATAGACAATGCTACCGGCAACTCTTCCTGATCTTTGCCTTCCAGATGATTGGGTACGCTGAACGATAAGTTGATATTCGCTTCGTTCATTACCGCATTGAAGTTGTTCTTGTTGATAGAGACAACCTGACGCTCCTCAATTGGAGTATCTTCACGAACACCTTTGAGATCGCCAACCACCAACAGGCTTAATGGCAATTCAATTTCAGCGGTCTGATCGCCGGTGTTAGGAACATACTTGATATTTATCCTTTCCTTGGGAGCAACACTGCTTTGATTATTCTTACTCATAACTCGTCCTTTTAGTCACTATAAGGAATACCAGCTAATGTTTTCATTCAGACAATAAAAAATTGCCGAAAATGACATTCAGACATCATCAGTAGTAATAGAATTACTAGCATCTATTTATTGAAAATATCCATTATTGCAACATAGGCCGTAAGGATCCTCGCCACGATGCGCCAGGCGCAAAAATATCTTAAAAAGATGATTAATCACTTCCCACCAGCCAATACTTACTTCAAAATTAGGAAAATTCCCATATTAGCCCGGCTTTACTAATCATATCGTCCACTATCTGTAAGGTAAAAGTCCATAAGTTTTTCTTTATGAAACGGTTGAAAGTAAAGCAATTCGCAAGATGGTTTTTTTCGCTATGATCATAAAAAATAATTTTATTGAAAATCGATAAGCACATTAAAAACAACAACTTTTCTTGTTTTTTCATTTGACGTGATTATAAATTCGCTTCATTGCATAAGAAAATACAATCATTAAGACAGTACAAAAACCTACATAAACAAATATTATAATTTTTTCCACTATTAAGCTTATCAATAAAAATTCTAAATCTGTGGGTGACTTGGCATCAAGAAAAGACCTGCATATAGTGATGTCAGAAGTGAAGAAGTGGAAACTGTTACATCCGTACTGGCTATATTACAACCAGCGGACGTGACTAGCATTGAGTTATTATTACGCTAACCAACAAGGATATTTAAGATGCCAACTCCAGCTTATATCGCCATCACAGGGAAAACGCAGGGCAATATTACTGCAGGCGCTTTTACCGCCGAATCCGTAGGTAATATTTTTGTTCAAGGCCACGAAGATCAAATGTTGGTGCAGGAATTTGAACATATTGTCACTGTACCTACCGATCCTCAGTCTGGCCAACCTGCAGGCCAACGTGCGCACAAGCCATTCCGCTTCACCGTGGCTTACAACAAAGCCGTACCTTTGCTGTATAACG
Source organism: Serratia sp. L9 (assembly GCF_050632285.1). Taxonomy (NCBI): domain Bacteria; kingdom Pseudomonadati; phylum Pseudomonadota; class Gammaproteobacteria; order Enterobacterales; family Yersiniaceae; genus Serratia; species Serratia sp. L9. The sequence goes on from NZ_CP192591.1 coordinate 4,613,572, forward strand.
CACTGGCGTCTGGCGAAATGCTGCCAACGGTTGAACTGAAATGGTACCGCACGTCGATTGAAGGTAAACAAGAGCACTTCTTCACCACCAAACTGGAAGATGCCACTATTATCGATATCGACTGTAAGATGCCGCATTGCCAGGATCCGACCAAAGCTGAGTTTACTCAGTTGGTTCGCGTTTCACTGGCCTACCGTAAGATCACTTGGGAACACAACACCGCAGGTACCTCTGGTGCGGATGACTGGCGTGCCCCGATCGAAGCCTAAATCCAGGTTTAGGTTTGCCAAGCAGCCAATTGCGAAATTGGCTGCTGTTTATACCCACAGCCCTTCAAACTGCAGCGTAGTTACCTGCCTTCCCCCTGTCATTTTTCTCTAATCAGTGCCAACGGATGCGCTTGAGCGACCAACTCGAAATTCATCGGATATATGCAGCGTAATTCTGATATTAATTATTCCTCTCCTGCAAATATAACCAGCGCCTGCGATCATCTTTTTTATGCGATTATTAATTATTACAAGGCAAATAACTTTCCAGCTATTAATTCGCAGAAATACCCCATTTTTTCATTCGCGAAAGCAGCGTAGTTCGCTTCAGCCCAAGCCGCTGTGCAGCACCCCGTGGGCCAGCGACCACGCCGTTGGTTTCTCTTAATACCCGGATAATACGTTGGCGTTCGTCCTCTGGCGATTGCGCAGCCTCGGTTGCCATAACCGGGGCTACCACAGATCGTTGCGTATATTGCAATTCGGGCAGTGGCAGGTTGAGCACCGTGCCCTGAGTCAGTAATACCGCTCGCTCAATCACATTTTCCAGTTCACGCACGTTCCCTGGCCACGGCATGCGGCTCAGCAGACGCAGCGTTTCTGCCGGGATGCTGTCAATAGTCCGTTTCATCCGGCGGGCAATCTTGTGGGTCAGGAACTTGACCAGATCTGGAATATCCTCCGGTCTCTCACGCAGTGGCGGGATCACAATCGGGAAGACGTTCAGCCGATAGAACAGATCGCTACGGAACTCACGGTCAGCCACCATTTGCTGTAAATCCCGGTTGGTGGCGGCAATCAGGCGGATATCCACCGAGATCAGTTTGTTACCTCCAACCCGTTCAAACTCCCTTTCTTGCAGCACCCGTAGCAGTTTGGGTTGCAGCTCAATCGGGATTTCCCCCACCTCATCCAGGAACAGCGTGCCCTTCTCCGCCAGCTCAAAACGCCCCATACGCTGCGTTGAGGCCCCGGTGAAGGAGCCTTTTTCATGGCCAAACAGATCGCTTTCCAATAGACCGGCAGGCATCACCGCACAGTTCATTTTCACCATGCGCTGGTCACGCCGCTCGCTCAGGTTGTGGATCGCGCGGGCAATCAGTTCTTTGCCCGTGCCGGTTTCCCCGAGGATAAGTACCGAGCAATCACTTCTCGCGACTATTTCGACCTGTTTGAGCACCGCAGACATCCCCGTACTGCGCCCGACAATTTCGCTCAGATCGGGATTATTAATGTTAATTTGCTCGGTCAGATACAGATTCTCATGCACCAGGCTCTCTTTTAGCCGGTTGATTTCCTGGCACGCCAGCGCATTGTCCACTGCAATGGCAATGCGTTCGGCGATTTGCTGCAGCACCCGCAGGTTGCCTGCGTTGAAGCCACCGGGCTGGCATTGCGCCAACTTCAGGACACCCAATTTTTTTGCCCGAAGATCAACGGCAGGACGCACAATGACTCGATCCTGCCTTGCGAGATATCAGACAGCCGCCGCTCATAACCGGTAAGATGCTCGGCATTTTTAAGGTTCAGCAACAGCATTTCGCCGCTTTGCATCACCCGTTCCGTTAAAGTCCCGGCCAACGCCGCGTTGTATTGCTGGCGTTCAGCAAGGTTGTCGTGCAGATAATGCGTGGAGTAAATGGTGATTTGATCTGCGTGATTACTGCGCAACACAATGCTGATGGCGTCACTTTTGAAGAAGTGGTGGATCTTCTGCGAAATCTCCCCCATGACATCGTCCAGATCGAGCTTTGACAGTACCGCATTGGTGACATCCACCAAAATACGATAATCATCCAGCTCATGGCGCAGTTGATGTTGCTGCCTTTCGGCGCTCTCTATCAACAGGATCTGTTCCGTTGCCAACGCCACCAATTCCATCAGCGTCTGTAGCTGCACCAGGCTGGCATCACTGAATGGTTCAGGAGCACTGCGCAGTAATTCACATCCGCCAATCAGCCGCCCACCGGCATGTAAGGGTAACAGGCAGTATTCGTTAAACGGGGGCAGCAGTGCCAAGGATCTGATTTGCGGATAGCGGGCGTGCAGGTCTTCGGCCTGCCAACGCTGGGGCAGCGAGCTGTGTCTGAACAGACTCACCGGCCCATTCGCCAGCAGCGTTTCATCCTGATAGCGGACCAATTGCTGGCCTTGGTCAAGCCCATAAAAACTAACCCGCTCGCTGTGGGGCTCAAACAACACCAGTGCAACGCTGTCTGCCAATTGTAAACGCTGTAATATCTGGCAGAGCTGTGGCAGCAGGAGGTTGAAACTACGCTGGCCGAGTAACATTCGGGTAATTTCGAGCAGTTCTTGCTTTTCTAAACGTACATTCGACATTCTTTACCACTTGTCTGAGTAACGAACATGACTTCCAGCGAGCAACCTCACAAAGTGTAATGTTAAGTAATGCTAATTTCTCCCTACCGGATCAACAAATATGTGGCTAACGCGCTGATGAGATTGCTCCCCTCAACCGCTGGCTCTTGTGGGGTCGGGTATTGTTCAGCGCAATCCATCCCGGCCCTCTCCCGCCATAAATAGCGCCACGTCCGGTTCCACCTCCCCCATGGCTTGCAGGACCGACAGCGTTTCCTGTGCCTCATGCTCATCAAGGCGGCTCATGGCAAACCCCACATGAACCAACACCCAACGGCCGATTAATGCCTCCGGCGGTTCACCTTCCTGACACACCAGAGCAATGTTGACCTCACGCTGCACGCCGCAGACATCGACCCAGGCGTGTTGTGGCTGGCTGGCCTCCAGTGCCACCACCTTACCGGGAATACCTATACACATAACTGAGCCCCCAGGTGGGCTGATCCCGGCTTGACCCGTTCATCACTGCACATTGCTTATTCCCCGTTGCCTATTCAATTTCCAGGCGTTTAATTTGTAAACCGTCATCAGCCTGTACCCGCAAGTTACGCCCGTTGCAACGCGGGCAGACCAAAACCCGGGGTGTCAGCAATGGGACATCCGCCTGGCAGTCATGGCACCAGCACTGCGCCTGCTGTTCGATCAGATGCAATTGGCACCCCTCGGCCAAAGTGCCACGGCATACCATGTCAAAACAGAACCTCAGTGAATCCGCTTCCACGCAGGAAAATGCGCCAAGCTCGAACCATACGGCGGTAATGCGCCGGGCGCGATGCTGCTGGGCATGTTGCTGCATGATGTCCATCGCATGATGGCATAAGGTTATTTCATGCATTCGGCCCCCTTTTAACGCGATCAATGCCTGATGCGGCCTATGCCTGCAAATAGGGTGCCAAAGTGGGGTGAGCAGGAAACACCGGATACACTCCCCCATAAACCTCAACCCCCCAGGGAGGAAGTGACATTTTTGCTGTCGATTTCGTCAAAAATGACGAAACCGGACACCACGCCCAGTGACGAAAGCCCGGCCTGGCGTCGTCTTTTATGTCATCAAACTGTCGATACCCATGTCAGGAAATAAGTAATTTATTGTTTTAAAACAACTTACTCTGACTGGCATGTTTTATGTATAGCTAAACCCAGAACATACTCGACGGCTTGTCGCCTGCGATTTAAAAGATGAAAGGTCACTCAGGAGTTATTGATGAACAGGTTTATCATCGCCGATCCCAAAAAATGTATCGGCTGCCGTACTTGTGAGATTGCCTGCGTGATGGCCCATAGCCATAACCAGGATATTGCCGCACTGGATGCCGCCCATTTTGCCCCGCGCCTGCACCTGCTTAAAGGCCCCAACATCAGCACCGTGGTGCTGTGCCGCCAGTGCGAGGATGCCCCCTGTGCCAGCGCCTGCCCCAATGGGGCCATCAGCCAGACCGGTGGCATGGTAAACGTCACACAGGAACGTTGCATCGGCTGCAAAGCCTGTGTCATGGCCTGCCCTTACGGGGTCATGGAGGTGATTACCCGCCCGGTTGCCCGCCAGAACGGCGCATTGATGCTCTCAGCCAGCGAAAAGGCTGAAGCGCATAAATGTGATCTCTGCACCGGGCGCGAAAGCGGCCCGGCCTGTATGGAATTCTGCCCGACCGAGGCGCTGCACTGTGTCGATAGTAAGATGCTACAGAAAATGAACGCAGAAAAACGCCGCCGAGCCGCACTGGACCCGATTTCGTTGTCATTTTAGCCCCATCAGTGCCTGCATCCCCGGATGCAGGCTTCTTCATCGCGATCATCAGCAGTGCCGACACGGATGACGATTCGACAGTTCGACACGCTCCAACCGCCAGCCAATTTGCCAAATCCCTTGCCCCGCCTGGCCCAGGCTCCATTTCCGGCTCCTGGCATGGAAAATGCTTAATAACAGGAAATTATAGCTGGCCCCTCAACCCAGCCAGACTGTAAACCGCTTTCTCTTGGAGGAAAGGCTATGAACCGCTTTGTTATTGCGGAGCCTCAGCAATGTATAGGATGCAATACCTGCATGGCCGCCTGCACCGAAGTGCACAAGGCTGAAGGGCTACAGTCGCATCCCCGGCTGACCGTGACGCGCGTCGGTGATCAGACGGCACCGATACTTTGCCGCCAGTGTGAGGATGCGCCCTGTGCGCGTGTTTGCCCGGTCAATGCCATCACTCATGGTGAGCATGCCATCGAATTAAATGAAAGCCTGTGCATTGGCTGCAAGCTATGCGGCCTGGCTTGCCCCTTCGGGGCCATTACCCCTTCCGGCAGTTCACCGGTCAATATCCCGCCGATGTTCGAGCACTACGTGCCAGCAGAACTGTTGCCAGACGTGCCCACCAGCCCGGCCAATCAGTCCGCCTATCTTTCATGGAATGCCGGGATCCGCACGGTGGCGGTGAAGTGCGATCTCTGCGCTTTCCTCGCTGAGGGGCCGGAATGTGTGCGCATCTGCCCAACCAATACCCTGTATCTCATCGACGAAAATCAGCTTGAGCAGGAAGCTCAGGCCCGGCGTCTGGCACGAATCGATCAGGTGTCAATCGGGTGGACATCCCCTCCTTCACTCACCAGGGAGCAGAAATAATCATGGACTCTCTCTATCTACTTGCTTGGGCGGTGGTGATTTATGTCGCTGGCGGCGTGCTGTCACTGTTGCTGTTCCGTCAGGAACGTATGGCGATCCTGGTCGCTGGGATCACCGCGATGGTCGGTGGCCTGCTAGGGTTATGCAGCGCCGTACCGGTGTTGTTGAGTGGGCAACCCCTCACCTTCTCTACCCCCGGCCTGTTCTCATTTGCCGCCTTTGTGGTCCGGATGGACTCGCTGGCCGCTTTTATGCTGATAGTGATTTCGTTATTGGTCACCGTTTGCGCGTTGTATTCCATTTCTTATGTGCAGGAATATCGCGGTAAAGGCGCCTGGAGCATGGGGTTCTTTATGAATCTGTTTATCGCCTCCATGGTCGGCCTGGTGGTGATGGACAACGCCTTCTACTTTATCATTCTGTTCGAAATGATGTCCCTCGCCTCCTGGTTCCTGGTGATTGCCGATCAGGAAGAAGAATCCATCAACGCCGGTTTGCTGTATTTCTTTATCGCCCATGCCGGATCGGTGCTGATCATGATCGCCTTCTTCCTGATGTGGCGGCAAAGCGGCAGCCTGGACTTCGACGCCTTCCGCCAGCTTTCGCTCTCCCCGTGGCTGGCTTCGGTGGTTTTCCTGCTGGCCTTCTTTGGTTTTGGTGCCAAAGCGGGAATGCTGCCATTGCACAGTTGGCTACCCCGGGCGCACCCGGCAGCGCCTTCTCATGCTTCGGCACTGATGTCCGGCGTAATGGTGAAGATAGGTATTTTCGGCATTATCAAGGTGGGGATCGATCTGCTGGGTGCCGCTGAAATGTGGTGGGGGATCGTGGTGCTGGCCTTTGGCGCGGTGTCTGCGGTGCTGGGGGTGCTGTATGCCCTGGCCGAACATGATATCAAGCGGCTGCTGGCCTGGCACACGGTGGAGAACATCGGCATTATTTTGATGGGCGTTGGCGTAGCGATGGTCGGCATAGCGGGCGGTCATCCGGTGATGGCGGCGCTGGGCCTGTTGGGCGCGTTGTATCATCTGCTCAACCACGCGGTGTTTAAAGGCTTGCTGTTCCTGGGCGCGGGCGCGGTGATTTGGCGCGTTCACACCCGCGATATGGAACAGATGGGCGGCCTGGCAAAACTGATGCCATTGACCGGCCTGGCCTTCCTGATCGGCTGTATGTCGATCTCGGCTTTACCTCCTCTGAACGGTTTTATCAGCGAGTGGTACACCTACCAGGCGCTGTTCTCCATGAGCCACGATGGCAATTTCATCATGCGTCTCAGCGGCCCGATTGCCATGGTGATGCTGGCCATCACCGGGGCGCTGGCGGCCATGTGCTTCGTCAAGGTCTACGGCGTCAGTTTCTGCGGTGGGCCACGCAGCGAAAAAGCGGCCCTGGCCCGGGAAGTCCCCTGGCCGATGACGGCAGCCATGTTGCTGCTGGCCCTGCTGTGCGTCCTGCTCGGCGTGGGGGCAAGTCAGGTTGCGCCAGTGCTGGCGCAGGTTGCCATGACGCTGGTCGGCACTCATGACGTCGTGGTGGCTCAAGGTTCGTTACTGGTTCCGCAGCAGGCAAGCCAGGCGATGCTGTCACCCGCGTTGACCTTTATCCTGCTGATCGCGCTGCCACTGCTGCCGCTGGCGGTTTACCTGATGCTCAAAGGCAACCAGTCGGGCTTTCGCCGCCGTGGCGATCCCTGGGCCTGTGGCTACAACTGGGAGCCAGCCATGGCGGTTTCTGCCGGGGGCTTCACTCAGCCGCTCCGTGCCATGTTTGCCTCCTGGTACCGTCTGCGCAAACAACTCGATCCTACCGCTGGATTGGCGCGGGCATTGGAACACACCACGAATGGGGCAACCCGCGCCGAGCCTTTCTGGGATGACTGGATTATCAATCCGTTGGTCAGAGGGGTTCAGCGCCTGGGTGTGCGGTTACAGGTGTTGCAGAGCGGCGATTTCCGCTTCTATTGCCTGTATGTCGTGATCGCGCTGATCACGCTGCTGTTGATTGTCGCGGTTTAGGGGGTATTCATGTCGATGCAGGAAACGCCATCGTTGATGATGGGACTCTTCGCGCTGACTCAGGCGCTGATTATGCTGGCGATCGCGCCGTTGTTTACCGGTATTTCCCGCCAGATCCGCGCCCGGATGCATTCGCGCCGTGGCCCCGGGATCTGGCAGGACTACCGTGATATGGGCAAGCTGTTCAAACGCCAGGAGGTCGCCCCGGCCCAGTCTGGTGCCGTGTTCCGCATCATGCCCTATGTGCTGCTGAGCAGCATGTTACTGGTCGCCATGACGTTGCCAATCTTCACGCGGACCTCACCTTTTGCCGCCGCGGGGGATTTGATCACCCTGCTTTATCTGTTCGCGCTGTTCCGCTTCTTCTTCTCACTGTCTGGCCTGGATACCGGCAGCCCGTTTGCCGGGATAGGCGCCAGCCGTGAACTGACGCTGGGCGTGCTGGTCGAGCCCACGCTGATCCTGGCGCTGCTGGTAGTGGCCCTGATCGCTGGTTCAACCAATATCGGCACCATCAGCGCCACGCTGACCGAGGGTTGGAGCTCCCCAACGGCAACCCTGCTGGCGCTTCTGGCCTGCGGATTCGCTGCGTTTATCGAAATGGGCAAAATCCCCTTCGACGTAGCGGAGGCGGAGCAGGAATTACAGGAAGGGCCACTGACCGAATACTCCGGCTCTGGCCTGGCCCTGGTGAAATGGGGGATCGGCCTGAAACAGGTGGTGGTCGCCCAGTTGTTCCTGGCGGTTTTCATTCCCTTTGGCAAGGCGGCGGAACTGACGCTACCCGCGCTGTCGCTGGCCGCACTCATCATGCTGGCCAAACTGTTGGGCGTGTTTGTCATCGCCTCTATTTTTGAAAATACCTTAGCCCGTGGGCGGTTTTTACTGACGCACCACGTCACCTGGCTCGGTTTTGGCGTTGCAGCGCTGGCCTTTGTCTTTTATCTAACCGGTCTGTAAGGCGCCAGGAAACCATTATGGAAAATACACTCTGTTTGGAATACATGGCCCTCACCACCCTGCTGCTGCCGTTTATCGGCGCACTGCTTACCGCCTGCCTGCCGCAGCGGATGGCCAAGTGGCTTTGCACCCTGTTCGCGCTGTTGACCACGCTGGGTACCCTCACCCTCGGCTGGATGTTTCTGGCCCACGGCAAGGCGGATACCACCCTCACGCTGCTGCAGTATGGCGACGTGGCGCTGTTCGGTTTTGTCATTGACCGCATCAGTACCCTGATCGTCTTTGCCGTGGTGTTTCTGGGGCTGCTGGTCAGCCTGTATTCAACCGGTTATCTCACCGCTGGCAACCGCGAACATCCCCATGAGGGCAGCAATCGTTACTACGCATTCCTGCTGGTGTTTATCGGCGCTATGGCCGGGCTGGTGATGTCCTCTACCCTGCTCGGGCAGTTGCTGTTCTTCGAGATCACCGGCGGTTGTTCCTGGGGGCTGATCGGCTACTACCAGACGCCAAAGGCGCAGCGTTCAGCCATGAAAGCCCTGCTGATCACCCATATCGCCTCTATTGGCCTGTATCTGGCAGCGGCCACGCTGTTCCTCAATACCGGCACCTTCGCCCTGAGTGCGATTTCGCAGCTTGATGGCAGCGCCAGTCTGGTGGTATTTGGCGGTATCCTGTTTGCCGCCTGGGGGAAATCGGCCCAGTTGCCATTGCAGGCCTGGCTGCCGGACGCCATGGAAGCCCCTACCCCGGTGAGTGCCTATCTGCACGCCGCCTCAATGGTGAAAGTGGGCGTCTATATCTATGCGCGCGCCATTATGTCCGCGGATGCAGTACCGCATGTGATTGGCTGGATCGGTATCATCATGGCGACGGTCACCCTGATTTACGGCTTCCTGATGTACCTGCCACAAAAAGATATGAAGCGCCTGCTCGCCTGGTCCACCATCACCCAGCTCTCCTATATCTTCCTGGCACTCTCCATTTCCATCTTTGGTTCCAAAGCCGCCTTTGAAGGTGGCGTGGCTTACATCTTTAACCATGCATTTGCCAAGAGCCTGTTCTTCCTGGTTGCCGGGGCGCTCAGTTACAGCTGCGGCACCCGCATGCTGCCACGCCTGCAAGGCGTAATGAGCAAAATGCCACTGCTGGGCGTGGGTTTCTGCGTCGCCGCGCTGGCGATCACCGGGGTGCCGCCGTTTAACGGTTTCTTCAGCAAGTTCCCGATTTTTGCCGCTGGCTTTGCGCTTTCGCACACATTCTGGCTGATGACCCCGCTGATGATATTGGTGCTGATCGAGTCGGTCGCCAGTTTTGCCTGGTTTATCTATTGGTTTGGACGCGTTATCCCAGGCAAGCCCAGTGAAGAGGTGGCGCAGGCCGCGCCGATCCCGCTGGCCATGCGCCTGGTGTTAGTCATTCTGATCGCGATGTCGGTGGGTTCCAGCATTATTGCCGTCGCCTGGCTTGGATAAGGAGTTGATTATGACTGGTTCACTGATCGTCAATAATCTCGCGGGGCTGATGATGGTCACCTCGCTGCTGGTGATTGGCGCAAAACGGCCGGTAGCCTCGTGCTGGCTCTATGCTTTGCAATCGCTGCTGCTGGTGTTGATATTCCTGACGTTGGGGCAAACGCTTGGAGCGCACCAGTTGATGCTGTGGTCAATCAGCGCCTTTGCCACCAAAGTGGTGCTGGTGCCGGTGATTATGGCCTATGCCTTTCGCAAAATGGACGACCCTTCGGCCAATGGCAGCCTGATCGGCCCGGCGATGCTGATGCTGGCGGCGGCAGCGATCGTGCTGCTGTGCTGGTTTGTAGTGGAGCCGGTGCAGGTGCCGCTGCTGGCTTCGCTGAAACCGGCGCTGGCGGTATCGCTGGGGCATTTTATGCTCGGTCTGCTGTGCATCGTTACCCAGCGCAACATCCTTAAACAGGTATTCGGTTATTGCCTGATGGAAAACGGATCGCACCTGACGCTGGCGTTACTGGCAAACCGCGCACCAGAACTGGTGGAGATCGGGATCGCCACCGACGCCATTTTTGCGGTGATCGTGATGGCGGTGCTGGCGCGCAAAATCTATCGCACGCTCAACACGCTGAATGTTGAACAACTGACAGCGCTGAAGGGGTGAGTGATGAGTAATACCACGATGTTATTTTTATTACTGCTGACGCCGTTGGCGATCTCGTTACTGGCCTTCGCCTGCCGGTTGCTGGGCAAGGCGGCACGCGCGGCGGTGACGTTTTTACATTTTGTCGGCATTATCCTGCTGTTGGCGATTTCACTGTGGACGGTGATGCAGGTATACCAGCAAGGCGGGGATATCCTGGTTGCCGAACGTTGGCTGCATCTGGACAGCCTGAGCGCCCTTTTCCTGGCGATCCTCGGCATTGTGGGATGCCTGACCGGCCTTTACTCCATCGGTTATATGCGCCACGAAGTCGATGAAGGCGAAATCTCGGTTGCCACGCTGTGTCACTACTACGGCTTCTTCCACCTGTTCCTGTTCACCATGCTGTTGGTGATCACCAGTAACAACCTGATCCTGATGTGGGCGGCCATTGAGGCCACCACGCTGAGCTCGGCGTTTCTGGTGGGTTTGTATGGCCAGAGCTCTTCGCTGGAGGCGGCCTGGAAGTACATCATTATCTGCACCGTCGGTGTCGCCTTCGGCCTGTTTGGCACGATCCTGGTTTACGCCAATGCGGCCAGCTTTATGCCAGATCCTGACGACGCCATTTTCTGGACCGACGTGCTCAAGCATGCCACGCAGCTCGATCCCATGCTGATGCATCTGGCCTTCGTGTTTGTGCTGATCGGCTTTGGCACCAAAACCGGGTTGTTCCCGATGCACGCCTGGCTGCCTGACGCCCACAGCGAAGCGCCAAGCCCCACCAGCGCCCTGCTCTCTGCCGTGCTGCTCAACTGTGCGCTACTGGTGATCATCCGTTACAGCATCATCGTCAACACCACCCTGGGCAACGAATTTACCGGCAGGCTGCTGATGGTGTTTGGCATGATGTCGGTCGCGGTAGCCGCCTTCTTTATTCTGGTGCAGCGCGATATCAAGCGCCTGCTGGCCTATTCCAGCGTGGAAAATATGGGGCTGATTGCCGTAGCGCTAGGCATCGGCGGCCCGCTGGGCATACTGGCGGCCCTGCTGCATACCTTAAACCACAGCCTGGCGAAAACCCTGCTGTTCTGTGGCTCCGGCAACGTGTTGCTCAAATACGGCACGCGCGATATTACCGTGGTGAAAGGGATGCTCAAAAGCATGCCGTTTACCGCCGTGCTGCTGGCCGGTGGGGCTTTGGCGCTTGGCGGTATGCCACCGTTCAACATTTTCCTCAGCGAGTTTATGACGGTTACCGCCGGGCTGGCGGCAGGCCATATCACGCTGACGATCGTTCTGCTGTTGCTGCTAACGGTGGTGCTGGCCGGTCTGGTGCGTATGGTTGCCAGCACCTTGTTCGGCGCCAAACCTGAAGAAGTGAACAACGGTGAGTTAGGGGTACTGACGACCTTGCCGATGCTGATCCTGCTGGTCCTGATGCTGGTGATGGGCACCCATATCCCTCAGCCGGTCAGCCGGTTGCTGGAAAACGCAGTCACTATCGTGATGAATCCCCAACCTGGCGCTGAAGCACAATCATTCAACTGGCCGTGGGCCGTCAAACATAATTCCTCTGTGGCCGAAGGCAGCAGCGGCACACTGACCCTGTCAGGAGAAGTAAAGTGAGCTACGAAACCCACGTGTTGACCCTCAACAACGACGAAAAACTTGGCAAAGGTTATCTGGCCAAACTGCGCGAGAAATTCCCTGCCGCGTTGCTGGATGCCGAATGGCAAACCGCCAATCAGGTCACCATCACGGTAAAACTGAACGCCCTGCCCGAGATAGTTGAATATCTCTATTACTCGTTGGGGGGCTGGCTGCCAGTGCTGTTTGGTAACGATGAACGTACCCTGACCGGTGATTTCGCGGTTTATTATGTGCTGTCGATGGAGGAAGGGGAAAAGTGTTTTATCACCGTCAAGGCTCACGTCAGCGCGATCTCGCTGGAGTTCCCTTCGGTTACGCCACGCGTGCCAGCCGCCGTCTGGGGTGAGCGCGAAATCCGTGACATGTACGGTTTGATCCCGGTAGGCTTGCCTGACGAGCGCCGCCTGGTGCTGCCGGATGACTGGCCGGACGATCTTTACCCATTGCGTAAAGACACCATGGATTATCGCCAGCGCCCCGAACCGACCACCAACGTAGAAACCTACCCGTTTGAGAATGCCGCCACCGGCGAGTCTCGCGTGGTGCCTATCGGGCCGATGCATATCACCTCTGACGAACCTGGGCATTTTCGTCTGTTTGTCGACGGTGAGCGGATTGTCGATGCCGACTACCGCCTGTTCTACGTCCACCGTGGCATGGAAAAGCTGGCCGAAACCCGCATGGGCTATAACGAAGTCACATTCCTGTCCGATCGGGTCTGCGGGATCTGCGGTTTTACCCACAGCGTGGCCTACACCACTTCGGTGGAAAATGCGTTGGGTATCTTTGTGCCACCCCGCGCTCATGCCATCCGCAGTATCCTGCTGGAAGTGGAACGCCTGCACAGCCACCTGTTGAACATCGGACTCTCCAGCCACTTTGTCGGCTTTGATACCGGATTTATGCAGTTCTTCCGGGTACGTGAAAAATCGATGACTATGGCGGAGTTGCTGACAGGCTCGCGTAAAACCTATGGCCTGAACCTGATTGGCGGCGTACGCCGCGACATCCTGAAAGCGCAGCAGGTAAAAACCATCAAGCTGATCCAGGAGATGCGGGCCGATGTCACGCAGTTGGTTGATATGCTGCTGAGCACGCCAAATATGGAACAGCGCACCAAAGGCATTGGTCTGTTGGATCGTCAGATCGCCCGTGATTACAGCCCGGTCGGGCCGATGATCCGCGCCAGTGGCTTCAAGCGCGATATGCGGTTTGACCACCCTTACGCCAACTACGGCTCGCTGCCTAAAACCTTATTCACCTATGACGGATGTGATGTGTTCTCACGCGTAATGGTACGCGTGCAGGAAGTGCTGGATTCCCTGGCGATGATTGAATATGGCCTGGATAACCTGCCGGGTGGGCCGTTGCTTACCGAAGGCTTCCGTTATCAACCCCATAAATTTGCCCTGGGTTACGCCGAAGCCCCCGCGGTGAAGACATCCACTGGAGCATGCTGGGGGATAACCAGAAGCTGTTCCGCTGGCGCTGCCGGGCGGCAACCTACGCCAACTGGCCGGTGCTGCGTTATATGCTGCGCGGCAACACGGTTTCTGACGCCCCGCTGATCATCGGCAGCCTCGACCCTTGTTACTCCTGTACCGACCGCGTCACCCTGATTGATATCAACAAGCGTAAAGCCAAGACCGTGCCGTACAAAGAGATCGAGCGTTACGGCATTGAACGTAAAAATTCACCGTGCAAGTGAGGGATGACAATGCTGAAACTGTTTAAAACCCTCCTGAAGGCGGGTGAAGTCACGGTGAAATACCCGTTCAAGCCTCTGGACGTCTGCCCTGGGTTTCGTGGCAAACCACAGTACGATCCCGAACAGTGCATTGCCTGCGGGGCCTGTACCGTGGCCTGCCCGGCGAATGCGCTGACGATGGAAACCCATGAGGCCAGCGGTGAACGCGTCTGGCAGCTGTTTATTGGCCGCTGCATCTTTTGCGCACGCTGTGAGGAAGTCTGCCCCACCCGAGCCATCGTGCTGTCGGAAGAGTTTGAAATGGCGGTAATGCAAAAAGCCGATCTGTATGTGCGCGCCACCTTTACCCTGCTCAACTGCCGCTGTTGCCACCAGCCATTCACGCCGACCAAATCGGTGGATTACGCCATGGCGTTGCTGGCCCACTCGGGGATGGGCGAGGAAAGTATTGCAGCCCTGCGGCCACAGTTTGAGACCTGCCCGGCCTGCAAGCGTAAACAAACCCTGAGCCAGTATCGGCCGGTCAAGCTGGGCCATCCGGTCGGGAGCAAAATAAAATGACGATGCCCGAAATCAAGATCAATCACCACCGCAGCCAGCCAATCACCATTGACCCGCAGACGGCGCAGCTTAAGAGCAAGCTGCTCAAGGATATTCAACGCTCCGCCTACGTTTACCGGGTGGACTGCGGTGGCTGTAATGGCTGTGAGATCGAGATCTTCTCCGCCATTACGCCGGTATTTGATGCCGAACGCTTTGGCATCAAGGTGGTTCCTTCACCACGTCACGCCGATATATTGCTGTTTACCGGGGCGGTAACCCGCGCCATGCGCGTTCCTGCCCTCAGAGCTTATGAATCGGCCCCCGATCCAAAAATCTGTATTTCTTACGGTGCCTGCGGTTGCGGCGGCGGCATCTTCCACGATTTGTACTGCGTCTGGGGCGGCAGTGAATCCATCGTGCCGATAGACGTGTGGATCCCCGGCTGCCCGCCAACGCCAGCGGCCACGATTTACGGTTTTGCCGTAGCGCTGGGCTTGCTGGAGCAAAAGCTGAAAGGGGAAAACCATGTCGAACAGGCCGGCGAAAAAGCCGCGCTGCTGCTGCCGACCATTCCCTTGCATACCCGCGTAGTGATTGAACGCGAAGCACGCCGCCTGGCGGGCTATCACCAAGGGCGGGAGATCAGCGATCGGTTCTTGTCCCTGTTGGCGGGTGCCAGCAACGATTCCATTTTGCTGCATATGGAGCAATGGCTGACACAGGCCAACGACCCGCGTCTGAGCGAAATTGTACGCTGCCTGGTTGATTGCCTGCAGCAGGAGCAGCCCCATGCAAGATGAAGGTAAAGCGGTGTTCTGGTCACTACGCCAGAAGTTTCTTGATAGCGATGACGATATGCCTGCCCAGGCGCAGCAGGTGATGTATTACTCGCTGGCGATTGGCCACCACGTTGGGGTGATTGATTGCCTGAAAACTGAAATGCATTGCCCATTGGCACAGTATCAAGCCTGGGTTGAGCGCTTCCCAGAGGGGAGGCGCAACGCAAGATGCGGGGGTTGCTGACCTTCGGTGAGATCACCATCGACTCGACCCACACCAGCCTGCTGGCCAATGCCCTGGCTC
Organism: Serratia sp. L9; assembly: GCF_050632285.1. Classification (NCBI taxonomy): domain Bacteria; kingdom Pseudomonadati; phylum Pseudomonadota; class Gammaproteobacteria; order Enterobacterales; family Yersiniaceae; genus Serratia; species Serratia sp. L9. The sequence goes on from NZ_CP192591.1 coordinate 4,628,911, forward strand.
CCTTGGCCAACGGCCAGCCGGCCCCCTTTGGCGAATGGAGTGCCACGCTGCTTGGTTTGCTGGCAGAGATTGAGCGCGAGCCTGCCATCTATCTTATTGTGAAAAAGGTCATATGAAGCCAATAAACCCCGCAAATCCCAATGTGATCCTGGCCGTCGGCAACAACATGATGGGTGACGACGGCGCCGGGCCCCGGTTAGCCGAACTGATGGAGCAAGACCCTATCGATGGCTGGATTGCCATTAACGGCGGCTCTGCCCCGGAAAACGTGGCGCACCAGGTACGGGCGCTGCAACCGCACAAAGTGGTGGTGGTCGATGCTACCGACATGGGCCTGGCGCCGGGGGAAATCCGCATCGTTGATCCTGATGACATCGCCGAGATGTTTATCATGAGCACCCACAATATGCCGCTCAACTTCCTGATTGATCAGTTACGGGAGGATATTGAGGACGTGGTTTTTCTGGGCATTCAGCCCGATCTGGTGGCGTTCTATTTCCCGATCACCGAGAAAGTCTCGCTGGCGGTCGACAGTATTTATCGCCGGTTGGCAACGTCGGGAACCATTGAAGGGTTTGAGATGCTATGAGGAGGGAGTTAATCCACATCAATTCAGCGTGGCTGAATTTATGCTAACAATCAGTGAGTCAATTTTTGTCACTGCTGAGAATGCAATGTCGGAAAGGCGGAATCTCTTTCTGCCCATTGAGAATAAAAAGGAGTGCTGTAGATGAAGAAAGTCATCACGGTCTGCCCTTATTGCGCGTCAGGTTGCAAAATCAATCTGGTAGTAGAGAACGGCAGGATCATCAAGGCCGAAGGCGCGAATGGGTTGACCAATCAGGGCGAGCTATGCCTGAAAGGCTATTACGGCTGGGATTTTGTTCACGATACCAAGATCCTCACCCCGCGCCTGAAAACGCCAATGATCCGCCGCCAGCGGGGGAAACTGGAGTCGGTTTCCTGGGAAGAGGCCATCGAATTTGCCAGCTCCCGTTTGCTGGCCATCAAAGAGAAATATGGCCCGAACGCAATTATGACTACCGGCTCCTCACGCGGGCCAGGTAATGAAGCCAACTATGTAATGCAAAAATTTGCACGCGCCACCGTCGGTACTAACAATATCGACTGTTGCGCGCGCGTCTGACACGGCCCTTCGGTTGCAGGTCTGCAGCGTTCGGTCGGTAACGGCGCCATGAGTAACTCAATCGTCGAGATTGAGGATACCCAATGTATTTTTGTCTTCGGTTATAACGCCGCAGACTCTCATCCCATTGTCGCTCGCCGTATTCTTAAGGCGAAAGAGAAAGGAGCCAGGATTATCGTCTGCGATCCGCGTTATATCGAAACGGCGCGTATTGCAGATATCCATTTACCCTTGAAAAACGGTTCCAACATCGCCCTGCTCAATGCGTTGGCGTATGTGCTGATTGAGGAGAATCTTTACGATCAGGGGTTTGTTGAAAACCATACCGAGCAGTTTGAAGAGTATCGCGCCATTGTAGCGAGCTATACGCCGGAGTCGGTTGAGAAGACCACTGGCCTTAGCGCCCAGCAAATCCGTGCCGCTGCACGGATGTATGCCGCAGCGCCTACCGCAACTATTCTGTGGGGGATGGGTGTTACCCAGTTCTATCAAGGCGTGGAAACCGTGCGTTCACTGACCAGCCTGGCGATGTTGACCGGGAACCTGGGCAAACCGAACGTTGGGGTTAACCCGGTGCGTGGGCAGAACAACGTTCAGGGTGCCTGTGATATGGGAGCATTGCCCAATACCCTGCCCGGTTACTTCCAGGTGACGGACGCCGTGGCGCGCGCAACCTTCGCCAAGGCCTGGGGTATTGAAGCCATGCCTGCCGAAGTCGGTTATGCACTGAGTGAGGTGCCGCATAATATCGACCACGGCAAACTCAAAGCGCACTACATCATGGGGGAAGATCCGCTACAAACCGAGCCGGATCTGGCAACCATCCGCAGAACCTTTGAGAAACTGGAACTGCTGATCGTGCAGGATATCTTCATGACCAAAACCGCGTCGATTGCCGATGTTATTTTCCCGGCAACCTCGTGGGGTGAGCATGAAGGGGTTTATACCGCGGCCGACCGTGGCTTCCAGCGCTTCTATAAGGCGGTTGAACCGGTGGGCGATGTGAAGACGGACTGGCAGATTATCAGCCTGATGTCGACGGCCATGGGTTACCCGATGCATTACAACAATACGCAGGAAATCTGGGACGAGCTGCGTGAGCTGTGCCCGATGTATTACGGCGCAACCTACGAAAAAATGGCCGATCTGGCCTACATTCAGTGGCCTTGTCCAACGCTGGATCACCCAGGCACTTCCTATCTGTATGAAGGTGGTGAGTTCTCGCGGCCAGGCGGGAAAGCCGAGTTCTTTACCTGCGAATGGGCACCGCCGATCGATAAGGTCAGCGATGAATTCCCGTTGGTGCTGTCTACAGTGCGAGAAGTGGGTCACTACTCTTGCCGCTCGATGACCGGTAACTGCAAGGCACTGGTCGCGCTGGCTGATGAACCGGGCTATGTGCAGATCAACGCGGAAGATGCCGCACGGCTGGGGGTTGAGGATCAGGCACTGGTCTGGGTGCGCTCACGCCAGGGCAAGGTCATTACCCGCGCCAACGTCAGCGAGCGCCCCAACCAGGGGGCGGTCTATATGACCTACCAATGGTGGATCGGTGCCTGTAACGAGCTGGTGGCGGAAAACCTGAGCCCCATCACCAAAACGCCGGAATATAAATACTGTGCGGTGCAGATTGATGCCATCAAGGATCAAGGGCAGGCAGAGCATTATGTTCAGCAGGAGTACAGTAAAATCAAGCAGCGCCTGCGTGAGGCCGCAGAAGGCTAAGACGCGGTTTTAAACCAAGCTGAACCTCAGGGACGAGGTTCAGCTATCAGGTGAAAATCGCGTGAAAACCTGGGGAACCGAGCCGTCCAGCAACGTGCCGCAGGTTTGATTTTTGCCATTTTTCTTCGCCTGATACATTTGCGCATCGGCTTGCTGGAGGAAATCGGCCAGGCTGTTCAGATTCCCCGCGATCCGGCAACAGACACCCAGACTGACGCTAATGAAAGGCAATACCGATGAGTCCGCATGAGGGATCCTGAGCTTGATAATCTGCTCTTTGATGGTCTCTGCAACGGCTATCGCCCCGCCTAACTCGGTATTGGGCAGCAGGCAGGCAAACTCCTCCCCCGTAGCGTGCGGCCAGATCCGTTGGGCGCTTCAAGGCCTGTTGGGTCGCTTTGGCAACGCGACGCAGGCAATCATCCCCCGCCAGATGCCCATATAAGTCGTTATATTTTTTAAAAGAATCGACATCGATAATGATCAGGCTGAGCGGTGTATGGTTGCGGTTAGCCAGTTTCCACTCCTGGTGCAGGCGTTCATCGAAGTAACGCCGGTTATAGACCTCGGTTAACCCATCCCGATAAGCCATCTGCCGCAACAGATCGGATTGCGCTTTCAATAACAGATGGGTCCGCACCCTCGCCCTGACCGTGTTGCGGTTGATCGGCTTGCTGATAAAATCGACGGCACCTTCGTTGAAACAACGTGTTTCTGTCTCTTCATCAATGTGCGCGGTGACAAAAATAACCGGGATATCTTTGGTTTCAGGCAGGTTTTTTAATTGGGCGCACACCTCATAACCGCTGATATCCGGCATTTCAATATCCAATAAAATCAAATCCGGCTTTTGTGCCAGGCAAACCTCCAGTGCCTGTTTGCCGCTGGTGGCCATACAAACCTGATAATCCGAGGAGAATGCCTGATATAACATCTGGATGTTGATCGGATGATCGTCAACGATCAGCAGTTTTGGTGTTGTTAATTCAAGTGGAAACGCAGGCGAGTTATTGTTATTTATCGTCATCATGTTTATCTCTTGGGACAAGTAACGCCTGAGCAAGCTCGATGGCTAACGCAAAATCCAATTGATTGACGGCGTGACTCAGCGGCGCAAGTGCCTCGCTATGGTGAAGGCCAAAAGCCGCCTGCAATTTATCCATGGCTGCCAATGCCGCCATATCAGAATTTTGCAGCAGGGTAAGCAGCGCTGTCAGTTCAGCCCCAATGGCCTGTGGGTTGCCCTGCTCTGCGGCGCCAGCGTCACCGCCCTTGCCCGGCAATAGCTGACTGAGTTGCGCCATCCCTGCCTGCACCGTGCGTATCTGTTCCTTGGCCTCAACAACAAACCTGGCCAGTTCTTCCGCCCCCGGCGAACTGCCCACCAAGACTTCCCCCTGGCCAGCAAGCTGAGATAAGCGCGAAGCACCCAACTGCGCCGCCAGCCCTTTGGTGGTATGCAGCAGGCGCGATAAGCCCGACCAGTCGGACTGCGCAATCAATGTGTCGGCTTGTTGCGGGAAATCCGCCAGTTCGACGGCAAACAATGAAACCATTTGCTGGTAAAGACTCACGTCCCCTCCCAGCCGATTAATCGCCTGCTCCAGCTCAATACCCGCCACAGACGCAGCCTCCTGCCATTCCTGTGCCAGCGGCACAGAGGAGTTATCTTCATCAGCAATGACCGCTAACTCAGGCTGTTTGCCGTATTGGCGTATAATGCGGATCAGGTTATTGAGATCAAAAGGCTTGCCGATGTGATCGTTCATCCCGGCAGCCAGACAGGCATCCCGGTCAGAGGTCATGGCGTTGGCCGTCATGGCAATAATAGGCAGTTCGGTTAACCCCAGAGTGACACGGATATATTGCGTTGCGCTTAAGCCGTCCATTACCGGCATCTGCAAATCCATCAACACCACGTCAAACTGCTCGGGGTTTTCCTGCAATATATCAATCGCCTCCTGCCCATGATTGGCGATTTGCACCCTTGCGCCTTCATCCTCCAATAACTCGCGGGCAATTTGCTGGTTATTCAGATTATCTTCAACCACCAACAGCCGGATGCCGGATAACCGATGTGAAGAGGTCACTTGCCCCGGTTGATCCTCTGCATGCTGCTTGTTATCACCCAGCGCATCCATGACTGAATCCAGCAACATAGAGGCGGTGATCGGCTTAACCAGATAGCCATCAAGCAACGCCTGATCTTCTTCGCTGCGCTGTAGCAGCATCTCGCGATCGTGAGCCGTGATCATCACGATCATCGGGGCCTTACCTTCCGGCATCAGTTCGCGGACCAGCTTGCTGGTCTGCCAGCCATCCAGCCCCGGCATGCGCCAATCAATAAAGAGAGCCCCATAGATGACCCCTTTATCGCGCTGCTGCTGCATTAATTGCAACGCTTCGCTGCCGCTGTTTGCCACATCAACGGTCCATTTTAATGATTCCCCCATGCGCTTAATCAGGTCACAGGCAATCGGGTTATCGTCAACGACCAATACGCGTAAATGGGTAAGGATCTGAGTCTTGGTTGCCCATGAATCAGAATCCTGCTGTTGGGAAGGCTGCAGGGAAGGAATGGGCAGCGTGAGGGTGAAATGGAACAGGCTGCCCTGCCCCGGCTGGCTTTCCAGCTCCAGTGTCCCCCCATCATGGAGACAAACCGCTGGCTGATGACCAAGCCCAGCCCGGTTCCACCAAAACGCCGGGTAATCGAAGTCTCAGCCTGGGTAAAACCGCTGAAAATGCGTTCTTGATGCTCTGGGGCGATGCCGATCCCGGTATCATGAACCCCAAAATGTAAGGTCACTTCATGGCGGGTCTGCGACACCACCTTGATAAACAGTATCACTTCACCTTGCTCGGTAAACTTTAAGGCATTGCCCCCCAGATTGATTAATATCTGCTGCAACCGCATGCTGTCGCCTTCCACAAAAGCAGGGAGCTGCGAGTCAATATCAAACAGCACTTCGACATTTTTAACCTTCAGGTTACTGGATAAAATAACCGACAAGTCCCTCAGCATGGCATGTATATCAAAGGGAATCGACTCCAGGACCATCTTGCCGGACTCCACCTTGGAGAAATCCAAAATATCATTGAGCAGGCGCAGCAAGGTACGCGCAGCGGCTTCACTCTTTATCGCATAATCGGCCTGTTTGTTGGTCAGCCCGGTTTTCCTTAATAAGGTCATCATGCCCAGAACGGCATTCATCGGGGTGCGCAACTCATGACTCATGGTCGCCAAGAAGGCCGACTTGGCACTGTTGGCCTCTTCCGCTGCCTGCCTGGCCGCACGCAGCGTGTTTTCATCCTCCCGCTGCTGGGTGATATCGCGGTTTATCCCCATCATCAACACCGGTTGGCCATTTTTATCCCGTTCAATCATTCCGGTTGATTGAATAAATCGTATTTGATTATTGATAATCACCCGGAAATTCTGGCGGTAGACACCGTCACTTTCTAATACGCGATTAATGGCTTGTTCTACGTCCTGGCGGTCTTCCGGGTGCAATAAATTAAACCAGTAGCTCTGGGGGATAGGCGTATTACGTAACTGCACAGGCAAGGCGTAGATGTCATTCATGCGTTCGTCAAAAGAAAGGCTGCCATCAAGCAGGTTCCAGGACCATATCCCCAACTCTGCCACATCTGCGGCTCTCACCAGTTGGTTGCGGGCGATGAGCAGGCTGGCCTGCTGGTTTTTACTGGCGGTAATATTGATTTGAATTGCAATAAATCGCTCAATCGCGCCCGCACTGTTTTTAAACGGGGCAATCGTGGTGTCAACCCAATAAATTTCACCGGCCTTGGTCTTATTGCAGATCTCTCCCCGCCAGGGGATACCATGGGCAATATCACGCCACATCGCTTGCCAGAACTCCGCCGGATGAGTGTGGGTATCCAACAGGTGATAGTTTTTCCCAATCAATTCCTCCCGGGAGTAACCACTGACCGCACAGAACGCGTCATTGACCTCCGTGATCAGCCCATTCCTGTCTGCCGAGGATATGATGCCATGCAAATTGAGCGTGCTCAGCAGGGCCTCATTCTCTCGCAGAGTGCTTTCCAGGCGCTGGTAAGTCGCTTTACGCTCAGTAATATCTGACTCAATCGCCATAAAGCCAATGGCTTCATTCCGATCGTTGTAGCGAGGCTGGACCTCTAGCTCAATCCAATATTCCCGGCCAGACTTGGCACGATTGATTATTTCACCCTTGAATGGCTGGCCAGCATGCAGGGCAGTCTTCATGGCTGCAGCAACCTGTTCATCGCTATTGGCACACTGCAATAAGGCCCCCGGCGATTTGCCAAGCACTTCGTTTTTACTGTAACCCGTAATGCGCTCGAACCCTTCATTAACCCAGATAATAAGGCGGTTTACATCGGTGATAATCACCGCATTCGACGTATTTTTAGCCACCAGCGCCAGGCGCTCGAGATCTGCCGTCATGCTACGCGCCAATAATTCGGCACGATACCGCCCGTTGATCTGCTGGCGAAGCAACAACGCCAACACCGCACTGAGCAAACTGCCAAAGGCGAACAATAACCAAGGGGCATAACGATTGGTCAAGGCTTCAAAAGTAGCGGTACTGCTGACACGCAGTGTCATATCACGACCGGGTAGGTGCAATGTGCTGACATTGCGAAAAACTCGCGTATTTATTACGTGATCGCTATGCTGCGTTATTGACAAAGAATCTGTATCTTTTTTATCGTCGGCATCAAATATCAACCGATTTGCGGACAGCGTATCGGTACCGTCAAACAGTTCAATATCCACCCGGCCATTGGTAAATTCCGGAATATTACTCAGCAGATCGGCAATGACCAGAGGCGAATAAAGCAACCCAACTAATGAAGCTTTACGCTGCTCAGGGGTAGCAGGATTGACCCCAGCACGATATACCGGGACAAACAACAGCATACCTGGGATTTTACGCGCTTCCTGCACCAAGCCGATGGTTCCCGACAAGGTGGCTTTGCCACTATTGATCGCGGCCAGAGCGGACTCACGCCGGACTGATTCCGAGCCAATATCAAGCCCTTGGACACCTCTATTATTCTGCTCAGGCTCAATATATTTAATGATAAAGAAATCATCATAATGAGTATCTTTAAGCTGGCGGATAGCAAAATCAGGGGCTCCATCTGCCCTGACCGCCTTAAGAAACTCATCCAGATGATTGCGCTCTACCCGTTGAATGAAGCCAAATCCCCGCACACCTGGGAAATCAACCGCCAAATCTCGTGAGGCAACATAGGCGCGGAACTGTTCCCGATTCAGATAATCATTCGTGGCATAAGCCCCTTTGGCTCCGTTCAGGCCATTGACCGGCTGGGAAAAGCGCCTGGTGATCTCACCGGAAACCCGTTCAACATCCCGCTGAAACTCGGCTTTGGCATTAGTCTCAATCTCATTATAAAGCCGCCAGGCCCCAACCCCCGAAAAGACGACCCCGACGATAAACAATAATGACGGCAACAGATTAGCCTGTTGTAACCTGTGTTTACTCCAAGAAAACTCTTCTTTTTTAACCGGAAAGCTCTTGTCGGATTGTCGCGTCGCCATGGGCATCACTTTTTTGATATACGATTACATCAAGCTTAGCCGTAATCCTTGGTAATTCAAGCAGATGCATCAGGCTTGGCGTTGGGTTATCTCTATGAATATTAGGCGTTTAATCTGTTGAGGGTGGGGGAAGTGGGAGGCAGGATTTATTTGAAGAGGGCTGGATATTCCGGTGTTGTCACAGAGCCCGACCGGTGGTGATCGATTAAGGCCACTCCTGAAGTCCTGCAGCATTTTTTAGAAGGCGGTTTTTCAGTGACCACCATCGAACTCTGTCTCACCCCGCGATCATGACTGGTTCAGGTTGTAATGAAGGTAAGACTGACGTCACGGCCCGGAGCCGGCAAGCTACGCAATTATCGATAAGTTGCAATTGCCCCCTTAATATGCTGACAAGCTTTAATCTGCTTTCTATCTATCATTGAAAATATTATCTAAGCTTATACTCATAAACTGTAGAAATAATCTAATAGCATCAACGATTCAAAAGCCCATTGCTCACAATTAAAATAACCCCCTATTATGTTATGCAAATCACATTTTTAAGTTTTATTTAATTCATCATTATCCACAAGAAAAAACCCCAAAAGATGCCCTAACAATATTAATCTCAACTGCAATTATTTGTTTTGAACAATCTGCATCGCCTCTCGCTATCACGCAACAGGGTTTATGGAAATGACATCGCTATTTCAAACAGATAGATAACATCGCACCACTATTTTACCCAGCGCGGGTTAACGCCGTTGGGCAAGATAAAAACCGCCCCACCCACCCGCGTTTTCAGCTCAAAAAAAACAAAGAAATTACCCACACTAAAAATAGGTAATTACTGATAAAAATCAGTGGGATCTTATCTTTAAGTAGAATAAATATTATTTACAGGCGTGCAAATCCATCAGATAAACTTAAAAAAACGTTGGTATAAAACCGTTTTTAAAATAAATAAATACCCTGCTTTAATCATTAAAATCAATGCATTATCAAAAAAAGACGAGAGATCATATTCATCAAAATCAATGTATTTTTGAAAAAGTTGCTGGCAATTCAAAATGGTGCAATTTCCCCGTCCGTAACCCTCTCGCCTTAGACCGGTAATTCCAGTTATTCATTAATCTATACAAACTTATAGGTTTGTCATGGCACGGCCTGATTGCCAACGGGGTAAACGACATGCTGGGTAAAAAATGAAGAGTTGCACCTGCGGCAGGAAGTATTTACAAGCAAGGGCGAAGCGGCCAATGATTAAGAAAAAGCTCGCACAGGATAAGACGAGTCTTAAATTAAAAGCAATTCTCACATAACCAGTTTTAGTTATCTAAATTTGACAGTCAGAATAAAACCCGTTAGTAATAATAGGCATTGAATTAAACAAGAAACATCCTGGCTTAAAAAGATTCAGAATTTGAATATGTAGCGACACTACTATACTGGAATAATATTTTAATCAGTGTATGGATACCAAAATGCTAAATTCAAACCGCCTTTTCGTTGCACAACAGATTACCGATATCACTGAACCCCTTCTCTTTCATACATTGACGGGAGAAGAACGTCTCTCTGAGATATATGAACTCGATGTCGGGCTACTCTGTCCAAAGAATACCCTTGACCTAAAGTCACAGCTAGGTAAGTCGTTTACCGTTACCATTGATGATAACTCGGCACCGACGCGTTATCTGAATGGGAATATCACCGGCATGACGCTGGCTGGCCGTGAAGAATCAGAAGACAGATACTATCTCTACCATGTCACGCTGCGCCCTACGCTTTGGTATTTGACGCAAAATCAGGATTGCCGGATATTTCAGGAACAAAGCGTTCCAGAAATTATTCTCAACCTATTGAATGAATACAAAATCAAGGTTGATAATCGGTTGACTTATAATTACCGATCATGGGGTTACTGCGTCCAATATCAGGAAAGCGATTACGATTTTATTTGTCGCCTGATGGAACATGAAGGGATCTATTTCTACTTCACCCACCAGGCCGATGGGCATACTCTCATATTGGCCGATTCCCCCGAACGCCATGACGCGCTGGCCGGCTACAGCAATATCGTTTATCGCCTGACAGAAGGGGGATTGACCGAGAACGACGCCACGATTTATCAATGGAACGTTTCCGATATCATCACGCCGAGTCTGTACAGCATGGATGATTATGATTTCCGCAAGCCCCGCGCCAATCTGCTGGAAAACCGCCGTAATCCATTGTCCTATGCCAAAGAAAAATCAGAAATTTTTGACTGGCCAGGTTGCTATACCGACCAGAGCCACGGGCAGTTTTATGCCCGGGTTCGGCAGCAGGAGTTTGAAGCCAATCATGAAATCATTAAAGGGCGAGCCTCCTCATTAGGCCTGGCACCGGGATTTCGGTTTATGCTGGATAATGCCCCAAGGCTGGAAGATAGCCGCGAATACATGACCATCGCCGCACGCTATTTCTTCAAGGAAAACAGCTACTCCAGTAACGACCAAGACAGTGCCGAGCATTATACCGATTTTGTGGTACTGCCCTGCGCGACCCAATGGCGCCCTAAACGGAACACCGCATGGCCTAAAACGCACGGCCCGCAAACCGCAGAAGTGGTTGGCCCAATCGGAGAAAGCATCTGGACCGACAATTATGGCCGGGTAAAGCTCAAATTCCGTTGGGATCGTTACAGCAAAGGCGATGAAACCAGTTCCTGCTGGGTCAGAGTTTCCAGCAACTGGGCGGGCTGGCAATACGGCGGGGTACAAATCCCCAGAATCGGGGAAGAAGTGGTCGTCGATTTTGTTAATGGCGACCCAGACAGGCCGCTGATCACTGGCCGTGTCTATAACGAAGACAATATGCCACCTTGGGATTTGCCCGCTAACGCCACCCGTATGGGGATCATGAGCCGTTCTAAGGATGGCAGCATCGCCAATGCCAACAGCCTGTTTATGGAGGATTCGCCCGGTATAGAAAGTTTTGCCATGCACGCCGAAAAAGATATGGATGTTTCGGTGGAAAACAATCTTAACCTGCTGGTTGAAGGCGCCTCTGCATCAATGGTGAGGGGCAATGTGGTTGAAACCTATGGCAGCAATCTTTCAACCACCGTGGCACAGACCATTACGACCATCGCGCCAACCATTATCATTCAGCCGACCACCAACACGATTTCCATCACGCCAGACAGCCTGGAGGCCGCGTTATTAAAAGTCTTTGCTGCCGGGTTGAGGGTTCAGGCTATTGGTGCCGATATTCGAGTACGCGGGGCGCATATTGACTCAACCCAGTTTGAGGCCAAAGTGAATCCGGTCTACCTGGGTGTGACGAGTGCCAAGATATTAGCGGATGACACCGTACTGAAAATATTCAAGCAACAGATCAATATGGGCAAGCTGGAATTAAACGCTAAAGATTTAGTGGTTTATCTATAAAGATACAAGGGAAACCATGCCTGTCATGCAGCAAATGTAGCCAGCAACGCCGGTTACCCTGGGTTATTGAATTAAACAGCAATCGCCCAGGCATGATGCTTATGGGTTAATGGATTAACTCCTCGGCAAATTTGTCTGAGGCGGCTTTTATTTGGAAGGCGACTAGCGATGAAAATAATTAAGCCCTTGCGTCTTGGTATTATTAATCGTCCTTATTATCATCGGAGCGAACCCTATTTAGGCATTGCCGTTCTGGCATTGGTTGATATGGGGGAGAACCCCTGCTGCGCCCTGAGCCAGAATTGTGGCAGTTGGCGCAAAGCGAGTTATCTTGCTGCGGGGGGATTATCGATCTCGCCTATCCCAAACATTTCGCAGAGTTTCTGGCCGTCGGCCATGCCTATCCGCATACCAACCTGGCGGAAAACGTTTGCCGCGTCAGCATCCGGCTGGGCGAAAAGCACAAATCATTGATCGTTTCTGGTGACCGGGAATGGCAAGGCGCAACGGCCACCTCCCCGCGCCCATTTGAATCCATGCCGGTAGATTGGTCCCGCAGCTATGGAGGCCCACAAACACCGGATAACCCACTCGGAATTGGCGCGGCAAAGGCACAGGGCAATGGGGCGGCACAGCGTTTACCCAATATCGAATCACCCGCAGAGCCGGTAACCTCCCCCACCCAACCGGTGGCCCCAGCCAGCTTCGCCGCCATCGATTTTACCTGGCCAGCCAGACAGGCTTTTATTGGCACCCAGTACGATGAAGAATGGGTAAAACAAGGCATGCTGGGCTTTGCCGATGATGCCGATCCCCGCTTGTTTAACATGGCCCCTCTGGATCAGCAATGGCCGGAGCTTGCTACCCTGCCGCACGCTTTGGCTTATCAGATTGAAAATATGCACCCCCGGCAACCGCTGCTGGCGGGCACGCTACCCTCATGGAACGCACGTTGTTTTGCTCACCATACGGAAAACGGGGAAGAGGTCTTCTCAGCGATTGAGCTGCGGCAAACTACCGTCTGGTTCCTGCCCCATCTGGAGAAAATGATCCTGGTCTATCACGGGGAGATGCCGCTGGAAGAGGATGACGCCCACAATATCCATATGTTGATGCCCGCGCTGGAAGCTCAACACCAACCGCGTTCGTTAAACCATTACCGGGATGTGTGGATCAAGCGTAGCGATAAAGAAGAAGGCGCGGCCTATGCTTTTCAGGAGAGTGACCTGTTACCGCAGGAGGCTATCGGCCCGTGGATAGATACCGGGATATCCCCCCGGAGGCTGGCCCTTTACAGCAAAATCTCGACGCACGTAAGCAGGCTTTATATCAGCAGACCGATCAGCGCCTGCAAGAGGTGGATGCTCAACTGCCCGCAGAGGTGAAAGAGGCCACTGAGATTGAACACCCGACGCTTGCGCAGTTGCCGGTATTTATGGCGCAGTTGAAGGAACGGGCCCGCAAGGCAGAAGAAGAGGCCATGTTGCAGGCAAAACAGCGTCTGCCCGATACGCAGGCTTACGACGCGCAGCGCCCAACCGGGCCGGAATCCTTTTATAAAATTCGTGACGCCATACAGCAACAGCAAGGGCAATTGCATCCCGGGCAAGAAGAGAGTCTGTATCAACTCTATCGTCTGGGGGTGGCTGGCCAGAACCCTGCTCTGCGCCTGAGTGGTCAACCCAACGCCGAGTTGCGGGAATGGGTCATCGCCAAACTGGCGCAGGATCGTGATTTCAGCGGGTGTGACCTGACCGGGGCCGACCTTTCAGAGCTTGATTTCAGCGGTGCCAACCTGACCCGCACCATGATGGAGAGCGCTAATCTGAGCCTGACGATCCTGGATAACGCCACGTTGACGCAAACCCTGCTGGCACGCACCCAGATGAAACAGACCTCTCTGCGCCACGCCGTGCTCAATGAAGCGACACTGGCGTTGGCCAACTGCAGTGATTGTGATTTTACCGGTGCCGATCTGAACACCCTGGTGACGGAAGGAGCACAGTTTGAACGCTGTAACTTCAGACAGGCAACCCTGTCAAACCAGGTGTTCGACGATACGTCATTGACCGATTGTGACTTCAGCGCGGCTTCGCTGGATAACATTATCTTTAATGCGATTCCCCTGGAGAACCCCGATTTCTCTTCAGCAAAGATGTACAAAACCAGTTTTATCGACTGCCAACTGCATCAGGCCGTTTTTGCAGAGGCGGTACTTCAGCGCTGCTCCATGAACCATTGCCAGGCGGATGATATCGATTTCACCCGCGCCAATCTTGAAAACTGTGCCTTTGCCAGCGCAACCTCCCTGGAAAGAGCCAGTTTCAGCCATGCCAGGCTTCAACAATGCAACCTGCGATACGTTCCCCTGACCGAGGCCAATATGAGTTTTGCCATGCTGGAAGGATGCGACCTGTCAGGTGCAGGGTTGCAGTCGGCCAATCTGTATCGCCTCCAGGCGAGCAGTTCACTGTTTATCCGAACCAACCTGGAAAGGGCCAATCTCAGGCAGGCCAATCTGATCGGGTGCCGATTGCAGAAATCGCGTCTGATTGGCAGCGACTTAACCACGGCCAATCTGTTCCGTGCCGATATTTCACAGGCAGAAATGGATGACACCACCCTGATGCAGGATGCCTGGACCAAACAATTGAAGATTTACCCTTTGCATAAAGGAGTTGCGTGATGCTGGCTGCTGCGGAGTTACAACAGATGGTCAAACAAGGGGAGCTCATTGAAAATCTGGCGCTCCAGGGGATTAACCTGACGGCGTGCGATCTGGCCGGTGGCATCTTCAGGCAGGTTGATTTCCAGGAGGCCAATTTCACTGGTTGTAACCTGGAACATTGTCTGTTTATCGCTTGCTCTCTCTCGGCAACGGCATTTATTCAGGCCCGTTTGCAGCATGCCAGCTTCAGTGAATGCGATTTACGCCACGCCGATTTCAGCAGCACCACCTTGCTTGGCCTGATGTTCAGCGAATGTAATCTGCAACATGCCAACTTCAGCCAAATGCAAAGCGACGCGCTTCAATTCAGCGGCTGTCGGCTGGAGCACAGCCGTTTTCAGCATGCGCAGCTCAATAAGAGCGTTATTTCCGGCTCCGCTCTGGATGAGTGCGACTTTACCGGTGCCAGCGTGTTGAAAACCACCTTTTACCAAGCCGATCTACGCCGGTACATACCCCGCGAAGCCTACTTCGAACAGGTTAACTTTTTTGAGTGCCAGCAGCAGGGGCTCGACTATCGCGGCTTGACGTTCGCTCAGTGCATGTTTACCCGCAATCAGTTGGACAACGTTAATTTTGCCTCTGCAATCCTGAACCGGTGCCTGTTTCATGGCGCCTCGTTGCATCAGGCCGACCTGACGGAGGTGCAGGCCGAACATGCCCAGTTTATCGATGCGGATCTCTCCGGTGCCGACTGTAGCGCCAGCCTGCTGAACCAATCGATGTGGGTCAATGCCTGCCTGTCATCCACCAATTTTGACCGTTGCCAACTGACACAGGCGTTATTTACCAAAAGCCAGGCGTCGGGCGCCCGGTTTACCGACGCCCAGCTTGCCTACGCCGATTTTTCGTATGCCGATATCAGCCACGCCCACTTCAACGGAGCCCGTTTTACTCAAACCCAGTTTCATCGCTCCGTCCAGCAGGAAACCCGCTGGGGCGATAAAACCGGCATGCTGGAGAACGATCTTGAGCTGTTAGCCGCCGAAAACTGGAACACAACCTCTCAACAGGACCGCCGCTAAGGCCTGCACAAGGAACTGACTCAATGAACACAGCAAGATCGTCACACGCGTTACCGGTCTATATGCCGCAACAGGCCAGCGGCCGGGTAGTGGATATCTTATCCGATGGCAGCATGGTGGTTGAAAGTGACGGCTCGGGCTGGCACTGCCGCCGGGCGGCCAGTTGCCTGTTAACCCCGCAAACCGGTGACAACGTGCTGTTGGCCCGTTCTGACGATGAAAAACTGTGGTTGCTGGCCGTGCTGGAACGGGCTTGCCCACAACATCCGGCACACATCAGCATTCAGGGCGATCTGAATATTTCCACGCTGGGCGGCTCACTGACCCTGAACAGCGAGCAGCAACTCGCTTTGCACAGCCACAGCCTGCAGGTGAAATCTACCCAGGGCGAATGTGCTATCGGGACACTGGAATACCGGGGTGACGAAGTCAAAGCCCAGATTGGGATTGGCCGCTGGATCGGCGAACGCTGCGAATCTGTCTGGCATACCGTAACCCATCTCAGCCAGATGATGTTCCGCCAGGTAAAACAGACCGAACACGTCCGCGCCGGGCAACTGGATTACCAGGCACAGGATTACCTGCGGCTGCATTCGCGTAATACGCTGATTACGGCACAAGAGATCGCCAAAATAGATTCCGAGCAGATCCACGTAGGTTGATACAGGCTCTATAAGAAGGAACTTAATCATGTTTGCAAACTGCCAATTGGGTGGACTGGACTTTGCCTTTCCTGATGTCTGCCTGACGCCACCGCTGCCATGCCCGATCCCCTACCCTAATTTCGCCTTTGGGATGACGGCACTGCCAAACGTGCTGCATATACTGTTTTCCGCCATGCCTGCGCACAATATGGGGACAATCATCCCCGTCACCACCGGTGATGAGGGGGGATCGTTGGGCGGTGTCTGTTCTGGAACCGTGAAGGGGCCTTCGCGGCATATCACCGGTGCAATCACATTTCTGATTGCCGGGTTACCCGCGACCCGTCTTTTTGATCTCACGCAGCAGAATTTAACCAACGCGATTGGGATGCGTATTTTACCCAGCCAGACCACGATTATTTTAATGTGCCCATAAACGGACTGTAAGGTGGAGGCAATAATGGAACGGGTATTTTATTTTTGGGCTCAACATAGCGCTAAAGTGTTATGTCTGCTTGTCATGACTCTGTTGCTTGCCGGTTGTATTAAAACGGCAATAAGCGAGCCCAAAACCGAGCCGGAGATAACCCGTTATAACATCACCGTCCTCGCTACCCGCGAAGTCAATATCAATGCCGAGGGCCAACCTGTTCCGTTAAAAATCAACGTATTTAATTTACGTTCGGATACCGGATTTATGAACGCTGACTATTTTGCCCTGCATAATAAAACCGCCGAAATATTAGGTAATAATTTATTGGGTAGCGAGCAACTGTTTTTACTGACAGGAGGGGAAGCGGTAAAAATCTCCGGAGAAAAAAACAGCGAGCGTTATTACGTGGGCATCACCGGGGAGTTTCAGGACCTGAATAACAAGACCTGGCGCATTATTATTCCCATCATCAGCCCGGAGAAGCCGCCATTTTATACCTTCTGGCGCCGTACGCCGCCCCAGCAGGAGATTAAAGTCATTGCCGACAAGCAAGGATTGCATATCGCTGATAAAGGCAACGAGAAAAAGTAAGCAACAGAAACTTTATTTCCAAGGACTGCGGTAATGAAAAAAGTACATAAAATTGTCTGGACGGAAGGCATGTTTCTGCGCCCTCACCATTTTCAGCAATCTGAAAATTATCTTGAGCACCATATTCGCTCATGGGGAATGACACAGCAGGAATATTTCTGGGGCTTTATCTCGGTTGATATTGATGAAAGCGCGTTGCGCCTGGGTAATATCGCATTGAATTCCGCCAGCGGTATTATGCCCGACGGCAGCTTTTTTCTTTCTACGGCGCAGAAGGGGCCCCTCACCCATTAAAGATTGCCGACGGGAAAAACACCACTAACGTCGTGCTTGCCTTACCGGTTCAGCGTGCAAATAGCCGTGAAGTGGCATTTACCGACACGCCGGATTCACTGGCACGTTATCTGGCTTATGACGCAGAAGTGGAAGATATGAACACCGTTTCCGTAGGGAGTGCCGAAATCCAGTTTGGCCAGATGCGCATGCAACTCCTGCCGGAAAGCGAACTCACCGCAGACTGGTGCGCAGTGGGCGTATTGCGGGTGCTGGAAAAAGGGGCTGACAATAGCCTGAAAATCGATGCCGGCTACATTCCGCCGACGCTCTCCAGCCAGGGAAATCCGCGGTTAAACACCTTTGTCACCGACATTCTCGGCCTTTTGCAGCAACGCAGCCAGCAATTGGGGCAACGCCTTGGCCAAAGTGGACGCGGGGGATCTCTGAAACCTCCGACTTCATGATGTTGCAGTTGATCAACCGCTACATCGGTATCACCCACCACATTCATCGCAGTAATCAGTCTCACCCGGAAAGGCTGTTTAGCGAGTGGCTGGCACTGGCCTGTGAATTAATGACGTTTTCCCCGGCACGCAGTGCGGGTGAAGCGTTACCGGTTTATGACCATGACGATCTGGCGACCTGCTTTGGCGCATTGATGAACGGGTTACGCCAAGGCCTGTCCATCGTCTTTGAAGAAAACGCCATACAGTTGCCACTGATCGAGCGTTCGCACGGCCTGAATATCGCCACCATCCCTTATGCCAACATGCTCAAGGAGTTCGGTTTTGTGATTGCCGTCAATGCGGATGTGCCGACCGATACCCTGCGCACCCACTTCCCGGCGCAGTTGAAGGTCGCTCCGGTCAACAGCATTCGCGATCTGGTTCAGTTGCAGTTACCCGGGATCGGCTTGCGCAGCATGCCTGTCGCGCCACGCCAGCTTCCTTACCATGCAGGATACACCTACTTTGAGCTGGAAAACGGTAGCGAGTTGTGGAAGAAGATGAGCCAATCAGGCGCTTTCGCACTTCATCTGGCCGGGGATTTCCCTGGATTGAATATGGAATTTTGGGCGATTCGTCATGCGTAACCCATCAGCATAACGCTCAGGAAACAGGAATGTTCCATGCAGAATACTTTTGCTAATACTGCCGACGGGCCAGCTCAACCGAATCAGGCTCCCCTGAAGGGCACAGAAAATCCGTTGGTGGCGGCGGCCAACCCGTTGCTGAATATGATCCCGGCCATACGCAACCAGGTCACTCGCCCCGATCCGGCAAAATTACGCCAGACGTTGATTGACGATATCCGCCGCTTCGAAGTGCGGGGCCAGCAGGATGGGGTGCCTTATGACGTCTTGATCGGCGCACGTTACTGTCTGTGCACCGCCTTGGACGAAGCCGCGATGTTTACGCCCTGGGGCAAAAATACCGTCTGGTCCAGTAACGGGCTGCTGGTCACTTTCCATAACGAGACCTGGGGCGGGGAAAAATTCTTCCAGTTGCTGGCCCGGCTGTCCAAACAGCCGCAGAAAAACATCCTGTTACTGGAGTTGATCAACTACTGCCTGCTGCTGGGTTTCGAAGGCCGCTACCACATTATCGATAATGGCTACTCGCAACTGGAAACGCTGAAACAGCGTCTGGCGCAGATTATCCATTCGGTCCGTGGCAGCTACCCGGTGCCTTTATCCCCCCACCCTGCCGATCTGCCGGTGGATCGGAAAGCCTGGCGGCCAATGCTGCCACTCTGGGCCTGTGCGGCCTTATTGGGGCTGCTGTCCTGCCTGTGGTTTATTACGCTGGACTGGAAGCTGGGGGAAGCCACCACGCCGGTGATCGCCTCTATTTATCAACTGGAACTGCCGCAGGTGCTCGCGGACGAAATCCCGGCACAGCCGCCGTTACCTTCACCTGCGCTGGCCGATCTCAAAAGTTTCCTGCAGCAGGAAATCAAACAGGGTCTGCTGAGTATCCGCGACGAAGATCAGAAAAGTATCGTGATATTGAGGGGCGACGGGCTGTTCGATTCGGCTTCCACCTAGGTGCGTGAAGCCTACCGGCCAATTATTGCCCGGGTAGCGCAAGCCCTTAATCGGATCGATGGAAAAGTACTGGTCACCGGTTACACCGACAACGACGTCATCCGCAAAGCGCGTTTTGCTTCCAACTACGATCTTTCGCTGGCCCGTGCCGACTCGGTCAGCACCCTGTTGAAAAAGTTTTTGCAGCAGCCAGAGCGACTGATGATTGAAGGCAAAGGGGAACTGGATCCGATTGCGCCTAATACCAGCAAGGCCAATAAATCGCTTAACCGCCGGGTAGAGATCACGCTGCAACTGGCCCCCAACGTCCAGCAACACCAGGCGGGAGATAACTGATGCTGAATTCATTAATTACCATTATTACCAGCCGTTTTTTATGGGGCATGGTAGGCGTTGGCTCCATTTCAATGATCATCTGGTTCATTGGTCCTTACGTCGCGATCGGTGACTATCGCCCATTGGAATCCGCCGCCAACCGGCAAATCGCTATTGCCCTGATTTGCGGTATCTGGCTGCTGATCAAGCTGCTCGGCGTAGCCTGGCGCGCCAGGCGTAATGGTAAAATGCTGGTGCAGTTGGCCGAATCCCAGGCGCCGCAGGATGCAGAACGCGACGATCCCAAGCTGGTAGAACGCTTCGAGGAGGCCACACGTCTGCTGAAAAAAGCCCGATTTAACCACACCGGCTCCCGTTTCCTGCCGGGCTGGTTCAGGCAGTTTGGGCGGCAATATCTCTATCAGCTACCCTGGTATGTTTTGATCGGGGCACCTGGCGCCGGGAAAACCACCGCGCTGGTCAATTCGGGCATCAACTTCCCACTGGCGGATCGGTTCGGTAAAACGGCACTGCGCGGTATTGGCGGCACCCGGCACTGTGACTGGTGGTTTACCGAAAATGCGGTACTGCTTGATACCGCCGGGCGGTATACCACGCAAGAGAGTCATCCGGAGCATGACGCGCAAGAATGGGGCAGCTTCCTTGGCCTGCTGAAAAAATACCGGCCCAGGCAGCCGATCAACGGGGTGATTGTCACGGTCAGCCTCAGTGATCTGATGAACTGTAGCGCCGAAGAACGCCAGGAGCAGGCGCAAGCTCAGCACAAGCGTCTGGTGGAGTTGCGCGAGTCGTTAAAAATTGATTTCCCCGTCTATATCATGGTCACCAAAATCGATCTGCTGCGCGGTTTTCTCGCCTACTTTGGTCAGTACGACAAGCAGCAACGCAGCCAGATATGGGGCTTTACCTTTGCGCGTACAGAAACGCAAAAGGCAGATTTTGCATTGCTAACCACCTTTGAACACCATTTTACCCTGCTGCAACAGCGCCTGAACGCCGGCCTGGCCGACACCATGCTGAGCGAGCAGGATCAACAGACGCGTGGGGAGAGCTATCTTCTCCCTCAGGCTTTTGGCCGGCTGCGCCAGGTGTTGGGGGATTACCTGAACACCCTGTTCGCCACCTCCAGTTTTGAAGCCACGTTTACCCCTCGGGGCGTCTACTTCACCAGTGGGACACAAGACCGGATGCCTTTCGACAGAATGATGTCGGAAATGAACGACTCGCTGCATCTGGCACCACGGGCCAGCGAGGAAGCAAATGCAGCCCAGAACGATGAAGAAGATAAGCAGAACCAGGGCAAAAGCTATTTCCTTAAAAAATTCCTGGAAGATGTGGTGTTCCGTGAGTCGGCTCTGGCCAGTAACAACCGCTGGTGGATCTACCGCAATGCGACGGTGCATTGGGTCGGCTACCTGCTGCTTGGGGCGGTGTTCGTCATCATGGGGCTGTTCTGGTACGCCAGCTATTCCAACAACCAGCGCTATCTGGATGATGTGAGCCAGCACCTTCCCCCTCTTGAGCGCCAGGCCAAGGAGATGGAGCTCTACAACCATCAGGATATCTTCACGCTGTTGCCTTACCTCAACCGCCTCGGCGGGGTGGCCAATAGCGAACGTTTTTCTCTGGCAGAACCGCCAATCCGTTATCGCCTGGGCCTGTACCGTGGCGTTCAGGTCGAAACGGCCAGCCAGGCACTGTATCAAAAAGCGTTAAAAACCGTCCTGTTGCCTTATGTCGCCTGGCAAGTGAACGCCATATTGCGCAACGATATGGGCGGCGATCCCGATTTCAGTTTCGAAGCGCTGAAAGCCTACCGGATGCTGTATGAACCGGAACATTACGACGGCAAATTCCTGCGCGCCTGGGTCATATTTAATTTACAGCGCATCTCTGGCCCCAGCACCAGCAAAGCGGCCTGGCAGGCTCTGGATGCCCATCTGGCGCAGTTGTTGGATGAGCGTATTCAGTCCTCGCCATACCTGCGCGATTATCAACTGGAGCTGTCTGCACAACAGCGGCTGAATGAAGCGCCGTTATCGGTACGCATCTACGGGCGGCTCAAGCGCATTCTGCTAAAGGAAACTGCCCTGAAAACCGTGTCGCTGACCGATCTGGCGGGTCCTCAGGCCGAACTCGCCTTCCGGCGTAAAAGCGGCAAGCTCGCTGCCGAAGGGATACCGGGCCTGTATACCCCGAAAGGCTACTGGTTGGCGTTTAACAAGCGGATCGATGACGTGACACAAACGCTGTTGCGAGAAGATGGCTGGGTACTGAATATCAGTGAAAGCGCCCTGAGCAAAGCCAGCCAGGTCGATCTGCAAAAAACCGTGCGGCTGCTGTATATGCAGGATTTCATCAGCGTCTGGGATGCGTTGCTGGCCGATGTCGAACTGAAGAACATTGCCAACCTGAACCAACGGATCAGTACCGCGCGTCTGCTTTCAGCGGGAGATTCACCGTTGCGCAATTTTCTGGTCAACGTGGTGGCTAATATCAAGCTGACCGATGAGCCAGAGCGCAAAGACACCAGCGTCACCCTGAGCAATGCGGAAAAAAGCGCCAGCGGTCCCGGCCATTTTCTGGGGAATCTGTTCTCCAACCGAGGATCAGCAGAGGGCGGTGAGGAAAGTGGAGATATCTCCTCTCAACCCGATCAGGTGGTGATCAAACACTTCGCCCCGATTATCGAACTGGCGAAAGGCAGTGAAGAAGGCGCTAAAAGTATCGCTTTCGATACGGTACTGAAGCAGGCCGATGGGCTTTATAACTACCTGATCGCGGTACAAAGCGCGGCCAATAGCGGCATGGCAGCCCCACAGGGCGACATCATTCTGGCGTTGCAGGCAGAATCCGGGCGGTTACCACAGCCGTTTAAAAACATGATGCTGTCACTGGCGGTCGGGGCCAGCAGCGACTCACAAATGAAAGAGCTGGAAGGGCTGCAAAAACGCGTAGGGTTTGAGGTCCGTGATTTTTGCCGCCAGGCCATCGCCGGGCGCTATCCGTTGGCACGCAATGCCCAGCAAGAGATCACCAGCCAGGATTTTGCCCGCATGTTTGCCCCCAATAGCGGCATTATGGACAGTTTTTTCCGCCAGAATCTTGAGGGCAAGGTGGATATCTCCCGGGTCTCCTGGCGTTTCAATCCGGGGGTTGATGGCAAAACATTGACCGGCGGGGGCAATATGCTGCGCTCCTTCCAGCAAGCGCGGATGATCCGCGATACCTGGTTCAACGGGCAGAGCCAGAAACCCTCTTATACCCTCACGATCAAACCCGTCAACATGGACGCAGACATTCTTAATCTGACCCTCGATCTGGATGGGCAGATCTTCCGTTATAGCCACGGCCCGCTAGTGCCACTGGTCGTGAGTTGGCCCGGCATCGGCAATACCAACCAGATCAGTCTGCAACTGGATCTGGCGGATGGGAAAACGGCAACGCTAGTCACCTCAGGAGATTGGGCGCTGCACCGCCTGCTGGATAAATCGATGCTGGAGACCAGCCGTTCATCACTGTCACAAACGGCGACATTTAATCTGGAAGGACACCGGGTGGTGTTGGAATTCACGCCCAACAGCGTACGCAACCCCTTCCAGCCTGTTGCCTTCAGTTGTCCCTAGGAGGGAGCCATGAGCTTGAACGAAACTTATCGGCAACATCCAGGGAACGGCATCGGCTGGTACGGCAAGATCCCCAGCAACGGTGACTTTGTTCAGCGCGGCCTGCCCGCCACCTTGGTCAATCAGTGGGCGCATTGGTTCCAATCTGGCCTGGCAGCCCGGCAGCTCGCCACCCCGCGCAACGAGCGTTACTCGCTGTCTGGCGCTCCGATGTGGCATTTCGTCGTGCCTGCCACGTTAGGTACGCCGTTCGTGCAGTTGGGTTACATGATGCCGTCGCGGGATCGCGTCGGACGCCATTATCCGCTGTTCGCCATGTGGCTGGAGCCCCCTGAGCAGTGGCATAACCAACATCTGGTGATGGCAGCAGAGCGCTATTACCACATCGGGCAGATCCTGCAGCTCGGTGTTCATCAGGGCCATTCCGTCGAGCGTATCGATCGCGCTTTGCAGGCGCTGCCGCCAATCGGGTCAACGCCGGTAGAGCCGTGGGACAGCAAGCTGATGCAGAACGCTGCGATGGCGGTGTTGGACTTTGATCCCCAGCAATATGGCAGTTTCTGGTGGAGCAGCTTCGCCGATGGAAAACCGTTTGATACCTATGTCCATAGCGGGCATCTCACGGTGCACCTTTTCCATCATCTCTTTGAAGCCGCTGGTGACCTAGGGCGGGCCCGCCAAGGGCCATACGGACAAATGTTTGAATAGGGAGCGACAGATGACGATTGAACACTTGCTGACACCCGTCACACCGGAAGACCCCTGCGGTGAGAATCTGGAGTATGACACCGAGTTTATGCGAATGGAGCAACTCGCCGCCGGGAAGGTGGAGCAGCAATTCGGCGATACCATCATACCGGCAGAGGCACCCGACTGGGCGGCGGTGGAACGCCTGGCCACCAGCCTGTCGCGCCGCACCAAAGATCTGCGGGTGATGTTTCTGCTCACGCTTTCCTGGACGCATCTGCGTGGTCTGCCAGGCTATGCGGACGGCTTACAGCTTATTTACATGGTGATCGAACGTTATTGGCATCAACTTCACCCGTTATTGGAAAGCGAAGGCGAACATGACCCGATTTTCCGTATCAATGCGTTGGCGGGGCTGGGGGATCGCACCAGGCTTACCCAGGCAGCTCGTAACGCAACCCTGATAAAAAGCGGCGGGAGCGAGCTGTCTTTACGTGATGCCTGCGCCTTGCTGGATGGCAGCAAACAGGAGCTGTCGAGTTTCCCCGATGGCTTACCGCGCCTGCGTAATGAACTGAGCAATCCACAACAGCCCAATATCGCGGTTGTGCGCACCATTATTGCCACTCTGGAAAAAGTGCGCCACGCGATCCATCTCCATCTTGGTGAAAGCGCCCTGCCGGAAATGGCGCTGTTACAGAACAGTTTCGACTGCATCAACCAGGCGCTTCAGCACTCGCAACAGCAAGGTGCCCGGGAAGCTGAACCGGACATGATCCTCAGCCCGGAAGCGTTAAGCCTGCCAGACGACGGGTTGGCGCTGGCACCGGTCGAATTCGGTTACGGGCAGGTGCAATCCAGGGCCGACGCCTTACACCTGCTGGAGAAGGTAAAAGAGTATTTCCTGCGTCATGAACCCAGCCATCCGGCACCGCTGATGATTGAGCGGCTACAGAGGCTTATTAATCTCAATTTTCTACAAATCGTCAACGATCTGGCACCAGACGGTTTGCGTCAATTAGAGGTCATCCTCGGAACCGGGGGGAAGGACGAAGCAGGCTAATCTGTTGAGTTGTTCCAGCAAACATTTTTATAACATGGAGTTATGGAGAAACCGATGGCTAATAGAAACACTCGCAGCGGGCAAAAATTCATCGCTCGTAACCGGGCACCACGCGTACAAATTGAGTATGACGTCGAAATCTACGGTGCGGAACGAAAAATCCAGTTGCCTTTCATCATGGGCGTGATGGCCGATCTGGTGGGCACCCCCTGGACGCGCAACCGGGTCTGGAAGAACGCAAGTTCCTCGAAATCGACATTGATAACTTCGACGATCGTATGAAATCGCTCAAGCCCAGAGTGGCTTTCCAGGTGGAAAACACCCTCAGCGAGGAGGGCAACCTGAACGTCGAACTGGTATTTGAAAGCATGGATGATTTCTCCCCTGCCGAGATCGCCCGCAAGGTGGAACCGTTGAAGCACCTGCTGGATGCCCGCACCCAGTTGTCGAACCTGCTCTCCTATATGGACGGCAAAAGTGGTGCCGAAGAGCTTATCGCCAAGGTATTGAGCAACCCGGCGTTATTGCAATCGCTGACCCAGGCACCGAAGTTGGATACCCAACATGCCCCTGAAGCCGCACCGGTACCGGAGGAGTAAACCATGAGCCAACAACTTCAGACGCAAGCGGCTCCGGTCGCCAGAGCCTATACCAGCGATGAGTTCAACAGCCTGTTGCAGAAAGAGTTCCGGCCAAAAACCGATCAGGCTAAAGAAGCCGTTGAAAATGCGGTAAAAACGCTGGCGCAACAGGCGCTGGAAAATACCGTCACGGTTTCAGCCGATGCCTACCGCACCATTCAGGCGCTGATTGCGGAAATCGACAATAAACTTTCCCTGCAGATCAACAAAATTATCCACCATGATAAATTCCAGCAACTGGAAGGCGCCTGGCAGGGTCTGCATTATCTCGTCAACAACACCGAAACCGATGAGATGCTTAAAATCCGCTTTATCAGTATCAGCAAGCGGGAACTGGGCCGCACCCTCAAGCGTTATAAGGGCGTGGGTTGGGATCAAAGCCCGCTGTTCAAGAGCGTTTACGAGCAGGAATACGGTCAGTTTGGTGGTGAGCCCTTCGGTTGCCTGGTGGGCGATTACTATTTTGACCATAGCCCGCCAGATGTTGAGCTGTTGGGTGAAATGGCCAAGATCAGCGCCGCCTCTCACTGCCCGTTTATCACCGGTGCTTCACCCAGTGTTATGCAGATGGAATCCTGGCAGGAGCTGGGCAACCCACGCGATCTGACCAAAATCTTCCAGAACACCGAATACGCCCCCTGGCGCAGCCTGCGCGAATCCGAGGATGCGCGCTACATTGGTCTGGCGATGCCGCGTTTCCTTTCGCGCCTGCCTTATGGCATCAAAACCAATCCGGTAGATGGCTTTGATTTTGAAGAAGATACCGACAGTGCCAGCCACGAAAACTATACCTGGACCAACGCCGCTTACGCGATGGCCACCAACATCAACCACTCGTTTAAAGAATACGGTTGGTGTACCGCCATTCGCGGCGTCGAATCTGGTGGTGCCGTCGCCGATCTGCCTTGTCACACCTTCCCCAGTGATGACGGCGGCGTAGATATGAAGTGCCCGACCGAAATTGCCATCAGCGATCGGCGCGAAGCCGAGTTGGCCAAAAACGGTTTTATGCCGTTAATCCACCGTAAAAACTCCGACTTCGCCGCCTTTATCGGTGCTCAGTCGTTGCAGAAACCGGCGGAATATTACGACCCGGATGCAACCGCCAATGCCCAGTTGGCCGCCCGCCTTCCCTATCTGTTTGCCTGCTGCCGCTTTGCCCATTACCTCAAGTGCATCGTGCGTGACAAGATCGGTACATTCCGTGAACGTGGCGATATGGAAGTCTGGCTTAATAACTGGATTATGAATTACGTCGATGGCGATCCGGCAAACTCATCGCAAGAGACCAAAGCCAGAAAACCGCTGGCGGCGGCGGAAGTGCAGGTTCAGGAAATTGAAGACGCGCCTGGCTATTATTCCGCGAAGTTTTTCCTGCGCCCACATTATCAACTGGAGGGATTAACCGTTTCTTTACGCTTAGTATCAAAACTCCCGTCATTAAAACAGCAGAGTTAATGACGAAAGAATAAGCCCCTCATATTTCGATTAAGGCTGGCAATGGCTGCAATTTAAATAGAAAGGGCCGAAAGAACTGCATGGAAATCACATTTCCTCCTTTTGGGAGGGCGGGATTCCCTATGCCGTAAACCACCGTTGCTTTATATAAACGGATTTTATTCAACTCTAAATATCTTAAGAGGTTTTAGTTATGGCTATTGATATGTTCATGAAAGTTGATGGCGCCAGTGGTGAATCTAAAGACTCCAACCATACCGGTTGGACTGACATTGTCTCTTTCTCTTGGGGCGCTTCCCAACCCGGTAATATGGGGGTTGGCGGCGGTGGCGGTACGGGAAAAGTCTGCTTTAACGACCTGCATGTTAAGGCGTTGATCGATAAATCCACCCCGGCACTGTTGAAGCATTGTGCGACAGGTAAGCACTTGCCTAAGGTGGAATTATCGGTCTGCAAAGCGGGCAGTGGCCAGATGGAGTATGCAAAAATCACGCTGGAAGATGTTCTGGTCACCAACGTTCAGTACACCGGTGCTGACGACTCAGACACGGTAGGCATCTTGTACGCCTTCCAGGCTGCGAAAGTACAGCAGCAATACTGGGAGCAGACCGTCCAAGGTGGTAAAGGTGCGGAAAGCTGCTCCGGCTGGGATATCAAGCAAAACTGTGAAGCATAATCAGTAACAGACCCAATGAATTTCAGGCTACAGCTTGAAAGGCGGCGGGTATAACAATTTCCCCGGTTTCCGGGGAAATTGTTTCTCCTATTGCTGTACGTAATTATCCACGCCTCGGTACTTAGGCATTAATTAACGTGCGGATAAAACGATAGCTGGATGAAATAGCAGATTTACAGGGAATAGCGTCTATGCGGCTAATAATGATCAGGAATAAAGACAATGAGAGGTTACCCCAGAACTACTGCGATTTTAAGGTGCCCGGTGGCACTATTGGCCGTGGTACGGATAACACGCTGATATTGCCCGATCAGACCCGAGCTATTTCCCGTCTACAGGCTGTCGTGCATATTTCCCCCACCGGTGAAACCGCGATTACTCACCGGGGAAGCACCACCCCACTGCTGCTGAACGGCGATGAATTAGCCCATAACGTTCAGCAACCGCTTACCGAAGGCGACATTCTGGACATCGGAGGCTACCAATTCAGCGTCAGCCTGCAACAGCCAGCCAACCCGTTGCCCCCGACTTTTCGCGTAACCTCATCCAGCACGGGCATTAATGAGGCCATCTGGGAGCAACTGGAGGCCGAGTTTCGCTCACCGACGCTCTCCCCCAAACCCCCGACGGTTCAGGACCCCGATCATCCACTGCTTGTCGGCGGGCAAGACAACAGAACCAGCAAAGATCCGCTGGCCATGCCGGAAGAAACCGAGCTGGCTTCTTTACAAGACAAGAGCGCCAATCCCGACCGTCTTTTCGAACAGGATGACCCCTTTTCCCAACCGACCATCATGAAAGACACCACGCCAAGCGTACTCTTTATGAATGCCAAATGGGCCGCCAAACAGGAAGAACAGCGCGAATCGCTGCCACAACTGACCCCACTCCCAGCTCCGGGGGCTTTCAGCCTGGCGGAGGAGTTTTCTGGCGAGTGGGAGTTCAACACAAGCAATATCGCTGACGATAACGACGATGACCCTGTCGGCCTGGTTCTCAACAACGCGGTCCCACTCACTTCTGCGCTGGAGGGTCTGGATACCTTTACCGCCGATATCCCCTCCTGGCCCACAGAACCACAGTCTCTGGCAGCAACGGATATTGCGCCGCAGGAACAGCCAGCGCCCTCCATTGAGGAACATCATCAGCCACCACAGCAAGATCTCGTCGGGATGGAACCGCCGGAGATCCCCGGCGAACCGCTGGCTTTTGCAGATCATGAACTCCTGCGGCCAGAGTCGCAGGAACAACGTGAAGACAAGCCTGATAGTCTGCCGCCCCAACGTACCAGAATGGGGATCGATCCTGTCAGGCACCAGCCGTTTAAACCGGCCAAATCCACCTCGCAGGAACAGTTGCATGGTGAGCTGTTCAGCGCCTTCGTGGCCGGGCTTGGCCTGGATGACGCCCCGGTAGCGCCCGATTTCTCCCCCGAGCAACTGTATCTGGCGGGCAAGTTGCTCAGCCTGTTCTCGCAGGGGACGGTG
Organism: Serratia sp. L9; assembly: GCF_050632285.1. Classification (NCBI taxonomy): domain Bacteria; kingdom Pseudomonadati; phylum Pseudomonadota; class Gammaproteobacteria; order Enterobacterales; family Yersiniaceae; genus Serratia; species Serratia sp. L9. The sequence goes on from NZ_CP192591.1 coordinate 4,658,492, forward strand.
GCACTGCTGTCGTCACGCAGCATCCTCAAACGCGGTCTGAAAGCAGAAATGACCATGATCCTTGAAGAGGAGAATAACCCGTTCAAGATGCTGCCCTCTGGCAAAACCGTGTTGATGCAGATATTCAGCACCCCGATGCCCGGTTTTACGCCGCCGGAAAGCGCAGTCCGTGACGCGATGATCGATCTGCAAGCCCATCAGTTGGGCATGATCGCCGGTGTCCGCGCCATCATTGCCGCCATGCTGCAAACCTTCCACCCTGACACGCTGGAGAAAAAGGTGGCGGAGCAAGGCCATAGCAAAGGACTGTTCTCCGGTAACCGCAAGGCGATGCTGTGGGACATGCTGAAGATCCAGTACCAGCAGGTGGCCAACGAAGTGGAAGACGACTTCCACACCTTGTTTGGTGAGGCTTTTCTCTACGCCTATGACCTTGAGATCCGCCAATACAAAGCCGCTCAGAATCGCAAGGATCAGCAATGAAAATAGCCGCTTTTTCCTGCTCGAATCAGGGGAACCGCCCGCAGAATCAGGATCAGACCGGCCAATACCTGGGCGAGCACTCTGCCTGTTTCGTGCTGTGCGATGGGGTAGCGGGCAATGTTGGCGGCGAGCAGGCGGCCACACTGGCCTGCCAGTTTTTGCTGGATCAAGCCCGTCTGGGGCTTCCCTGCTCGCCCGATACCGTTCCCTTGCTGATAGAGAAACTCCAGCAGGCGATTGAACAGGCACAGCAACAGGATCAGGCCTGTAGCCATATGCGTACCACATTGGTAACGCTGTTTATCGATCGCGTCACCCAGCAAGCACACTGGGTTCACGCCGGCGATAGCCGCCTCTACCTGTTCCGTAATGGTTATCTTTGCCAGGCCACCAGCGACCACAGCCTGGTGCAGAAAATGAAAGATGCCGGTTTCCAGACCGGGGGTATCCCCGACAATCTGCTGCTCACCGCGCTGGGGGCGGGTGCACAACAGCAAGCCAGTTATAGCCCGGCGCTCTCCCTTGCTGATGGCGATGCGTTTTTGCTGTGCAGCGACGGCTTCTGGCAACGCTATAACCTGGCACTGCTGGAATACACGCTGCGCCTGGCCCAGAGCGCTGAAGAGTGGCTGACGCTGATCGAGCATCTCTCCCCACCCCTCCCGCAGGCGGATAACTACAGTGCCATCGCGGTATGGATAGGCTCACCACAGGAATCCACGCTGTTGCAGATGCTTCCTCTGGACGAAAAAGTCCTCTGCCAGCCTTGTATCCCCACAGAATCCGGAGATAAACCGTGAAATCATTACTCTCAGTGCTGAAAGACCATCCGTTATCCACCGCGCTGGCACAGGCCGAATCGGAAGTTAAAGCGTTCCCCGCCGATGCGGATAAACGCGCCGGATGGGTACAGCTGTTGCTGCTGTACGGTGACTGGCAGCGAGCCACTGCCCAGTTACAAGCCTGGCAGGCATTGTCCCCTCAAGCTAAACCCACCACACAGCAACTGGCCGATACCGTCACGGCAGAGATCCTGCGCGAGCAGGTGTTCCGTGGCGAAATCCCGCCGACGTTTCTCACGCCCCCCAGTGCCTGGTTGTCCGCACTGGCCAGCGCCTTGCAGGCCTCTCCTGAACGGGCCGATGAACTGCGCTGCCAGGCCTTCCAGCAGGCCGCCGAAAGCGCGGGTACGCTCTCGCTGAGTGACGTTGAGGAACCGGCAGCGTCTGCGGATTTCAATTGGCTGGCCGATGGCGACAGCCGCCTGGGACCGGTATGCGAACTGATACTCGATGATCGCTACTATTGGGTGCCTTTTCAGGATATCGAATCCATCAGCTTCCAGGCACCGCAAAACGTCGTTCATCTGATCTGGGCACATGCCATGGTGAAGTGGCGTTCCGGCAAACAACAGGTCTGCCAGATCCCCGCACGTTATCCACTGACAGCCAGTGCCAGCGATAGCCAGCGTTTAGGCCGCCAGACGGACTGGCTGGAGCTGAATGATAACGGTCACTATGCCGGGCAGGGGCAAAAGTCCTGGCTGACGGACAACGACGAAGTTGCCTTGCTGACCCTGCGCCAGATCCAGCTCACTGCGGATAACGCGTAATGACGCGGTCTAGCCACGAGCGCCACGCCCCTTCAACCGCAATAGGGCGAATCAAACGGGAAAAAAGCGCCACGGTGTCTGCCCGCGACCGCATGCTACCCACCCTGTTTGATCGGTTGACCGACTATGAGCCGCAGCATAAGCGGGAGGCGGAGAGGAACAAGAGCATTTCGCACAGTGCGTTGCGCACCATGATCCTGCGGGACTTGCAGTGGCTATTTAACTGCAACAACAACGAGTCGCTGATCGACCTGCAGGCGTTTCCCGAAGTCAGACGCTCGACGGTGAATTATGGCATTACCCCGTTGGCGGGAAAAAGGATGTCGGAAATTGAGTGGCCAGATATCCAGAAAAACCTCACGCAAGCCATCCTGAACTTTGAGCCGCGCATTATCCCGGAACAGTTGACGCTGCTGTGTATTTCCGGCCGGGACGATCTGGATGCACACAACATACTTTCGATAGAGATCCGGGGATTGTTGTGGTGTTCCCCTCATCCGCTGGAGTTCTGTTTTCGTTCCGACATCGATCTGGAAAACGGTTATTTCAACCTCAAAGACATAGGGTGAATACATGGACAGTAAACTGCTTGAGTACTATAACCGTGAGCTGGTTTACCTGCGTGAAATGGGCGCGGAGTTTGCCGAGAGCTACCCCAAAGTGGCTGGGCGGTTGGGGATGCAGGGGATGGACGTCAACGACCCCTACGTTGAACGCTTGATGGAGGGGTTTGCCTTTTTAACTTCGCGTATTCAATTGAAAATGGATGCGGAGTTCCCGCGTTTTTCGCAACGGCTCCTGGAGGTCATTTACCCCAACTATCTCTCCCCCACGCCATCTATGGCGATTGCCGAGCTGCATCCTGATGGGCGTAAAGGCAATATCAACGCCGGATTTCTGGTACCAAGGGGCACGATGATGGCCTGTGATGCTTTCAAAAAGAGCGGCATCACCTGCAAATATCGCACGGCCCATGACGTTATGCTGTATCCCCTCAGCATCTGCCAGGCTTCTCTGGACGCGGCACCAAACGATATCGTCAATGCTGCCGGGATCAACCGTGACGCCTGCCGCAGTGCGCTGCGTATCCGTTTGCGGCTTGACGACAACGTCACCTGGGACAACCTCAGCCTCGACAAGCTGACCTTCTACCTGAGCGGCCCGGATATCGAGGCGATGCAACTGCTGGAACTGCTGATGCAACACACCGCCGGCATCATCTGCCAACCGGCAGATAGCCCCCGGCAGCGGCATTATCTCCCCAAAGCACGGCTCAACCACGAAGGGTTTGAGGCCAATCAGGCACTGTTGCCCAATGATCTGCGTAACTTTGATGGCTATCGCGTGCTACAGGAATATTTTGCCTTTCCTGCTCGTTTCCGCTTTTTCAGCGTCTCCGGCCTCGCCCCGCTGTTCGAAACCGGCAACCCGCAAAATCTCCGCGCCCGGGAGTTTGAAATAATCCTGCTGCTCAATAAAGAGCTGCCTTTGCTGGCCAAGCGTATTGACGCCAGCCACTTCGCTTTACACTGTACCCCGGTGATCAACCTGTTCCCAAAAGTGGCGGAACGTATCACGCTGAACAACAAAACCAACGAATATCATCTGGTCGTCGACAATATTCAGCCGCTGGACTACGAGGTTTTTTCGGTTCAGCGGCTGTGGGGAACCCCGGAAAACACCCCGCATGAGCAGGAATTTCGGCCATTCTATTGCACCCAGGGGCGTGACCAGCACAATTACGGCGCCTACTTCTCTCAACGCCGCTCCCCTCGTCCGCTCTCTGCCAAAAGTAAGCGGCATGGCTCACGCAGTAGCTATCTGGGATCGGAGGTTTTCCTGTCGCTGGTGGATGCTTACCACACTCCCTGGCGCAACGATCTGGAGTACATTACGGCTGAAGTGCTGGTAACCAACCGCGATCTGCCGCTGTTGCTGCAACGCCAAGAACTGTTGTCTTTTATGGTTTCCGACTCTATCCCATTGCATCAGGTCACCCTGAAAAAGCCCCCTTCCCATCCCCGGGAAGCCCTGGCAGAAGACCGTATTTCCTGGGGATTGATCAGCCAGTTGCAGTTGGATTATCTCAATCTGATGGAGGGCGATGACGGGCAGAGTGCGCGTATGTTAAGAGAACTCCTGGCCCTGTACGCCAAACTCGATGAACCCCAGATCACCAAAGAGATTAATGGGGTACAGCATTGCCGTTTATCCCCCACCTATCAACGTGCGCCAGCCCCTGGGCCCCTGGTGTTTTCACGCGGTATTGCCGTTGATCTGACCATTGATGAACAGGCGTTCTCAGGCAGTACCCCTTATCTGCTCGGCTGCGTGCTGGAACGACTGTTCAGCCGCATTGTTACCATGAATTCGTTTGTCACCACCACGCTGAGCACCCCTCAACGCGGTAAAATCGCCCACTGGCCGCCACGGGTTGGCAGGAGAACCCTGATATGAGTTCGACGCCAACCCAGCGCCTGCGCGACGATTTCTGGACTTCGCTCACCGAGCATCCGTATGAGCATGATCTGTTTCAGGTCCTCAGGCTGCTCGACGCACAGGGGGATTCGAATGGCCGCTCGGACGAGCGCCGCATCCTCAACAGGAGCCCATTCGTCTGGGGCAGCAGCCGTCGTTATCGTTCGCGCCTTCCACCATGGCCAGTGCAGGCCCGGTGGACAATACACCGCTCTACCAGCTGATGATTTACAGCTTTGGCCTGTTTGGCCCCAACGGCCCTTTGCCACTGCATTTTACTGAATATGTGCGCGAACGTTATCTGCACAATCAGGACCGAACGCTGCTCGATTTTCTCAACCTGTTTCATCATCGCCTGATCCTGCTGTTTTACCGCGCCTGGGCCAACAGCCAGCCCACCGTCTCGCTCGACCGGCAAGACGATCAGGCCTTCACCCGCTATATCTCTTCTCTGGTAGGTATGGGCGAAAATTCGTTGGCTTCACGCGACAGTTTGCCCACCCACGCCAAATATTTCATGGCGGGACATCAGGTCCGGCAAGGGTGTGATGCCGAAGGGCTGGCGAAGATCCTGCACCACTACTTCCAGGTCCAGGTGCAGATCGTCGAAAACATTCCTGTCTGGCTCTCTATCGCCAGCCATCAACAGACACGCCTGGCGGCCGATCAGCCCCAGCGGCTGGGGCAGGGATCCATTCTTGGCCTCATGGTGCGGGATGTGCAGCACAAGTTCCGCATCGAGTTGGGGCCGATGTCACAACAGGAGTATCTGCGTTTCCTGCCCGGCAGTTCACAGATCATCGCGCTACGCGATTGGGTGCGGCATTACGTCGGGATCGAATACCTGTGGGATGTCCGGTTGATCCTGCACAAACGGGAAGTCCGCAGAACGACACTGGGCGGTGAGCAGCGCCTGGGGCTAAGCAGTTGGCTGAGGGATGCCAACCATGACAGCGATGCCGGGGATCTGATTTTTTCGCCCGAACTCATCGCGCATTGAGTCAGAAAACACACGTTAAAACATCATAGTAAGGGAGTATCATGAGTGAGATCAGCCGCGCAGTTCTGTTTGGTAAATTGAATGGCCAGTTACTCAGCAGCCTGGAGAACGCCACTTCATTTTGCAAGATCAGGGGAAACCCCTATGTTGAACTGGCACACTGGGCACACCAGCTGATGCAATATCCGGAGGGGACTGGCAACAGATTTTCCGCTACTTCGATATTGATGCTGGCGTCGTGAGCAAGGATATCATCGCGGCCATCGATCGCCTGCCCCGAGGGGCCAGCTCGGTCTCGGACCTGTCAGAACATATCGATAACGCCGTCGAGCGTTCCTGGATCATCAGCTCGTTGAAGTTCGGTGCTCAGCAGATCCGTGGCGGGCACCTGCTGCTCGGCCTGCTGACCACCAGCAACCTGCATCATCAATTACTGGCGATCTCCCCCTGCTTCTCACAGATTAATAGCGAAACGCTACAGCAGCAGTTTGAGTTGATTGTTGCCCGCTCCGCCGAGAAAGAGGATACGCCAGGGGTGGCCGGTACGGCGGCGGCCAGTGACGGCAAAAATATCCTGGAGCAATACGGCAGTAACCTGACGGAAAAAGCCCGCCGCAATGAGCTGGACCCGGTTACCGGGCGTGATGACGAGATCCGGCAGTTGATCGATATTCTGATGCGCCGCCGGCAAAACAACCCCTTGCTGACCGGCGAGGCGGGCGTGGGAAAAACGGCGGTAGTCGAGGGGTTGGCCGCACGCATCGCGGCGGGTGAAGTGCCGCCGAAATTGCGCGATGTGACGCTTTATCTGCTGGATATGGGGATGCTACAGGCCGGGGCTGGCGCCAAGGGCGAGTTTGAGCAGCGTCTGCGTGCGGTGATTGATGAAGTGCAGTCCAGCCCTGCACCGATTATTCTGTTCATCGATGAAATTCATACTTTGATTGGCGCGGGTGGCACACAAGGCACCGGCGACGCCGCCAACCTGATGAAACCGGCCCTGGCCAGGGGACAATTACGTACTATCGGCGCCACCACCTGGTCCGAATATAAAAAATATATTGAAAAAGATCCCGCCTTAACCCGGCGTTTCCAGGTTGTGCAGGTGATGGAACCCGATGAAAAGAAAGCGGTGATGATGCTGCGCCATCTGCGCCCAACGCTGGAGCAGCATCACCATATCGTCTTGTTGGATGAAGCCATTGAAGCGGCCGTGCGCCTTTCCCACCGTTACATCCCGGATCGTCAGTTGCCAGACAAGGCCATCAGCCTGATGGATACCGCCTGTGCCAGATGTGCCGTGAGCCAGCATGCAGAACCGGGGCAGGTTGAGAACTGCCGCCGCCGCATTGAAGCCCTGGAGACCGAGCGAGAGGTCGCCATTCGCGACGCACGTATCGGTGCTGGTGATGCACAGCGCCCGGCGCAGATTGATGAGCAGCTTGAACAGGCGCAGCAGCAGTTGGCCGCCCTGAATTACCGCTGGAATAACGAGTTGGGGCTGGTCAATGAGATAATTGAATTGCGTACCAGACTGTTCCGCCCAGGTGTGACTGAGGGGGAAAGTGACGTCTATGATGAAGCCGAACTGCGTTCACAACTTAATGAGCTACAACAGCAGTTGGCCACCCAGCAGAATAACGATCCATTAATCTTCCCCATGGTGGATGCCAATACCATTGCCTCGGTGATCGCCGATTGGACCGGCATTCCCTTGGGCCGCATGATGAAAAGCGAGGTTGAGTCGGTGCTCGGCCTGGCCGATACGCTGAATCAGCGGGTGATCGGCCAGAAACACGGCCTAGAGGCGATTGCCAGCCGGTTGATCACTTCCCGTGCCAGCCTGGACGATCCTAACAAGCCTATTGGGGTCTTTATGCTCTGCGGCCCTTCTGGCGTGGGAAAAACCGAGACGGCGCACGCCCTGGCAGAAAGCTTTTACGGCGGGGAGCGCAACGTGATTACTATCAATATGAACGAGTTCCAGGAATCCCATACCGTTTCCACGTTAAAAGGGGCCCCCCAGGCTATGTTGGCTACGGTGAGGGCGGGGTGCTGACCGAAGCGGTACGCCGCCGCCCTTACAGCGTGATCCTGCTCGATGAGGTTGAGAAGGCCCACTCCGACGTGCATGAAATTTTCTATCAGGTATTCGACAAGGGCTGGATGGAAGATGGCGAAGGGTTACGCATTGATTTTCGAAACACCATCATCATTCTCACTTCAAACGTCGGCAGTGAGGTCGTCAGTTCACTTTGTGCCGATCCGGCCCTGCTGCCAGATCCTGAACAATTAACTGCCGCACTGCGCGCGCCGCTGTTACGCGCCTTCCCTGCCGCACTGCTAGGCCGCCTGATGGTGATCCCTTATTACCCGCTCAGCGATGACGTGCTGGGGGATATCGTCAAACTGCAACTGGAGCGTATCCGCCAGCGTCTGCTGGACAGCCACCATATGACCTGCTCATTTGACGATCGGGTGATCCAGCAGATCGTCAGTCGCTGTACGGAAGTGGAGTCTGGCGGGCGGCTGGTCGACACCATTCTGACCAATACGCTGCTGCCGCAAATCAGCCATCGTTTGTTGACGGCCAGCACCGAGCTGCAACAATTCCGGCATCTGCATATCAGCTATGCCGACAAGCATTTCGACTATGACTTTCAGGTATAAAACGTGCTGATGAAATGGGATCGGTCAGCCCTGCCCCTTTCGGGATGCGGCACTCAGGCGCTGCCTCCAGGGCATCGTCTGGCACATCTGGATATTCAACGGGTGATTGGCGAAGGGGGCTTCAGCCTGGTTTATCAAGCCTTTGACCCGTTAAGAAGGCAGACCGTTGCCGTTAAAGAATATATTCCCAGCACCCTTGCCATCAGGAATGCCAACGGGGAAGTGATTCCCCGTAATGAATTTTTGTCACCAACCTTTGGCATCGGACAAGCGTACTTTCGCCAGGAGGCAGCAATACTGGCGGGACTTTCTCACCCTTGTGTCCCGCGATTATTGAATTTCTGGCAGGAAAACAATACCGCCTATATCAGCATGCCGCTTTATCGCGGCCACAACCTGAAAACGCTGTATGCGGAAAATCCGGCTATCGTCACCCTGCCCTGGCTTCAAACATTACTTGCTTCACTGCTGGATACCGTCAACACCGTGCACCGTCAAGGCTGCCTGCATCTGGATATCTCCTGGGACAATATCCAGATACAAAACGGTTCTGCGCCTGTTTTGCTGGACTTTGGCTCCGCCTGTTTCATCAATAATCCGGGTCAAAAGAAAACCAATATCGTGCTGAAACCGGGTTTTTCACCCGCCGAACTGTATTGCCACTCTGGAGGGGACAGCCGAGGCCCGTGGACAGATATCTATTCACTGGGCGCTCTGATGTATACCCTGATCACCGGCCAGTTGCCGCCGGTGAGCTTGACCCGCTGCATCGAAGATCGCTATCAGCCTTTAGCGAAGCAGCGGCCTGCCGGTTATCCTTTACCCTTCCTGCAGGCCATTGACCAGGCGCTCGCAATCAACGCGGCCAACCGGCCACAAACCATCGCTGCTTTTAGCCGACTTTTGGGGGGCTCGCCCCTGATCTGGCGAACTGGTGCTCAGTTGCCGGTGAAAGAGCGCGGCTTGGATAAACTGCGGTTCGCCTTGCTGGAGGAACAACGGTACTGCGCACTGGAAGGTGAATCGTTTTGGGATCTGCATACCCGCATGCCGGGCAGTGTTTGCCACGCCAGACAGCCGAAAAACTGCATCACGTGGCTCTGCCCTATTGGCTGCACACGATTATAGGGCTCCCTCCCATTCATCCAGGATCCGCTGCCCGATATATAAATCCTGCACAGCGATGCCTGAACTGTCGAAGATAGTGATGTCCTTATCCGACAGACGGCCAGGCGCCTCTCCCAATGCCACGCGGCCAATGGCGGTCATCTCGAGCTGCTCAGGCACATGCTGGAATTCACCGATCAAACGCGCCTGCTCGGGTAAGTCACAATAAAGCCGCGCAGATGCATAAAGTTCAACGGGAAGCTCCTGTTTGCCCCTGGCGTCTGCCCCCATCCCTGAAATATGGGTACCTGGCCTGACCCATTGCGCCTCAAACAACGGTGCCCGTGATGGCGTAGCGGTCACGATGATATCAGCGCCACGGCAGGCTGTTTCGGCATCTGCGACTTCAGCCTTAAGCCCTGTGGCGCGAAGCTCTTCGGCCATAAGTTGCGCTTTATGTTCATCTCGCCCGACGATCATTATTTTTGCGATAGGGCGGATCCGGGCAAGTGCGATACATTCATACCGGGCCTGATGACCGGTTCCAAAAATAGCCAGTATTGAGGCTTCTTTTCTGGCAAGAAGATCGGTAGCGACGGCATCTGCCGCAGCGGTTCTGTAGGCGTTAACTTTACCGGCCTCAATCGCCGCACCTATTTTCCCGCAGCTCTGATCAAACAGTAAAATAAGCGAGTTATGGCGCGGCAGGCCTTTAGCTTCATTCCCCGCCCAGAAAGAACCGACTTTTAAACCGGCCAGTGTGGCCGTTGCTGATGCTTTCACCCCGAAAGTATTTCTGGCATCGGAACCCTGCCCCTGCACCACGTTAAAGCTTCTGGTTACCGGTTGAGTAACAGCAACCAGGGCTTCGCGGATGGCTTCATAGGCCATCTGGTGGGTGATAATTTTTGCTGATTCGGCTTCGGAAATAAATTTCACTGACGTCTCCTGGTTAAAACATCTTTAGCAGTGCCGGAAATAAATGTTTTCAGGGCTGCCAATACGATTTCTGCCTCAACCCGCCAGCAATTGGCTGTAACGGCTGATATCAACGTTGCCGCCGCTGATAATGATGCCGACACGTTTACCTTTCAGGGCCTCTTTGTGTGCCACTGCTGCGGCAAAACCCAGACACCCCGTAGGCTCCACCACCATTTTCATGCGCTCGGCAAAAAAGCGCATACAGAAAACCAGCTCGTTATCGCTAACGGTCAGAATATCGTCGACATGCTTTTGAATAAGCGGGAAGGTGTAGTGGCCCAGGTGCTGAGTCTGTGCGCCATCCGCAATCGTCTGCGGCGTGTCAATATGCACGATATGCCCAGCTCTGAATGACTGTTGCCCATCATTACCCGCTTGAGGTTCAACGCCATAAATTTTGCAGGCCGGTGAAAGGAAACGCGTTGATAACGCCGAGCCAGCCAGCAGCCCCCGCCACCGAGGCAGACAAATAGCGCGTCAAGATGACCCACTTCTTCGAATAATTCCTTGGCAGCAGTTCCCTGCCCGGCAATCACATGAGGATGATCATAGGGAGGGATCAGGGTCATGCCATGCTTTACAGCCAGTTCCCGGCCGATCTGCTCGCGATCTTCTGTGTAGCGGTTATAAAGTACAACATTCCCGCCGTAACCTTTGGTCGCGGCTATCTTAGCCGCAGGGGCATCCTCTGGCATGATGATGGTTGCCGGTATCCCCAGCAGCTTTGCAGACAGCGCGATGGCCTGGGCATGATTGCCTGAGGAAAAAGTAACCACGCCGTTCTTCTGCTGTTCTTGGGAAAACTGAGTCAGCGCATTCATGGCACCACGGAATTTAAAAGCCCCCATTCGCTGAAAGTTTTCACACTTAAAAAACAGCTCTGCACCCCACATTTCATTCGCTGTACTTGAGGTTAAAACGGGGGTTTTATGGGCCAGCCCATCGATACGCTTTGCCGCCGCCACAACATCCTGATAGTCCGGGAGATTCAATTTGTTCATTGCGTTAACCTGGTTGGAGTAGTGAAGTCAGGCGGAAACGCATCGTTCCTGCCCGTTTGCTTTAGACAGATTATACAAAACAAGACTAATCGTCTAATATAATTTCCTGACTGAATTTTGGCTCAGCAGGAACATCGCGATTATCAGAATGATTAAGGAAGAGTGTATGCCGCAGAATCAAAACAACCTGCTACTTTCGCAGTTGAACAGCATAGCTGAAGGGCTCAGTGAGACATTTTCACCGTTCTGCGAGGTGGTGCTTCATGACCTTAAAAACCCTGAGCATGCCATCCTTGCCATCCACAATAATTTGTCTGGCAGGCAGGTGGGAGAACCGGTGACAGAGCTGGGTTTGGCACGTATTGCCTCACCGGACTTTCCAAATGTGGTTGCCAACTATGCCAATACCTTTGCTGATGGCCGCCCGGTAAAAAGCACCTCAATTGGCATTAAAGATGAACAGGGTGAATATGTTGCGGCACTTTGCCTTAACGTCGACATGTCCTTGTTCCGGGGAATGCAGAATGCACTCGCCCAGTTCACCCATGTTTCCAGCGGGGCCGTGGCTGAACATCTTGAGCCTGGCGGAACAGAGGCAATAAGAAAGCACATCGATAAGTTTGCGGCACGTCTGGCAAGCACCCCACGATCGCTCAAAGCGAATGAGAGAAAATTGCTGATGCAGGAGCTTAAAGCAAGCGGATTGCTGGAGATAAAAAAGGCAATGGATACCGTGGCTCATCATCTTGGAGTATCGCGAGCAACGGCCTATCTCGATGCAAAGGATCTGGTGTGAATCGGGCTATCAGCTGGCATGCGGGAATATAAAACTGATTGGGGCCAAAGGTCGTTTGCTTAAGCTAGGCCTCACTCTTTGTCTCTTTACAGGTAAGGCTCATCTGCACGATGCTATTGATGCCATCCGGCCCGGCTTGCCCAGCACCTAAGTTTTGCGCCAACTGTCTTACTACACCTTCGGCAAAGCCCGCGTGGAGGTGAGCTGAACGCTAGCGTGGCGTGGCCATAAGGATCTGCTGAGCGGTGAAAATCCCGCCATTTCTTTAGAAGGTCTGACAAGGAAACAAACCGCATGAAAATCATACGTAACAACCCACAACCCCATCTTTCTAGCGGCGTTGAATAAATAAACAAAAATAACAGTTTTAGAATAACCTGATAATGATTCGTTATTAGCCTGTTTTCGCTGTCCGTGATGTGATTAATACCGAATAAAAAATTAAAAGGCGATGACAATGTCTACAGGTAAAATGCCGTTCGCGCTGGTACTGACCGCGCTTTTATCAACAAATGCTGCATGGGCAGTCTCTGATGACACGCTAATTTATTGCTCAGAAGCGTCACCAGAATCGTTCAACCCGCAGATTGCCAGCTCTGGTCCGTCGTTTGTTGCCAGTTCGCAAGTGCTATATAATCGTTTAATCAATTTCGACCCGGTTAAAAACACCCCTGTTCCGTCATTGGCAACGGCCTGGAAAATCTCCCCAGACGGTAAAACCTATACTTTTACTCTGCGTCAGGGGGTGAAATTCAACAGTAATAAATATTTTAAGCCTACCCGTGATTTTAATGCTGATGATGTGGTGTTTTCTGTTTTACGCCAGAAAGACGCCAGCCATCCTTATCACTCTATTTCACAGGGCAATTACGAATATTTTAACGATGTCGGCTTCGATAAGCTGATTAAAGCAGTGAATAAATTGGATGATTATCACGTTCAGTTTGTCCTTAGCGAGCCGAACGCCGCGTTTCTTGCCGACTGGGGGATGGATTTTGCGTCTATTCTTTCTGCCGAATATGCCGATGCGATGCTGAAAAAAGGTACGCCTGAATATGTTGATATTTGGCCAATTGGCACTGGGCCCTATGTATTGCAGCAATATAAAGTCGATTCGTTGATCCGCTATCTTGCCAACCCCAATTACTGGGATGGCGAGGTGCCCACAAAACATCTGATCTTTTCCATCACCCCGAATGTACAAACGCGCCTAGCGAAACTACAGACCAACGAGTGCCAGATAATTCCAGCGCCCGCACCGGTGCAGTTTGCGCAGATAAAGAGCGATAAAAATATCACATTGCACAGCGTAGAGGCCTTGAACGTCGGCTATCTGGCGTTTAACACCGAAAAAAACCGTTTGATAATGTGCTAGTGCGTCAGGCCTTAAATTACGCCACCGACAAAAAAACCATCGTTGACGCTGTCTTTTTAGGTTCAGGTACGGTGGCTAAATCTCCATTACCGCCAAATATGTTAGGTTTTAATAAAAATCTGAAGGATTACAACTACGATCCGGAAAAAGCCAAGGCACTCCTGAAACAAGCCGGACTGGAAAATGGCTTTGAAGCCACGCTGTGGTCAATGCCGGTTCAGCGCCCATATAACCCAAACTCCAAACGCATTGCGGAAATGATCCAAAGTGACTGGGCAAAGGTGGGGGTAAAGGCAAAAATAGTGTCTTATGAGTGGGGGAATACCTTACCGGCATGCGTAAAGGTGAACAAGACGCAGCACTGTTTGGCTGGATGTCGGATAACGGCGATCCCGATAACTTTGCCGACGTACTGTTAAGTTGCAACAGTATCAAAACGGGCTCGAATGCGGCACGCTGGTGCGATAAATCGTATGATGAGCTGGTTCAGCAAGCCAAACTGAACAGCGCCCCCAGCGAACGTGCGGTACTCTACGGCCAGGCGCAAGAGATTTTCTACCAGCAGGCTCCGTGGATCACGCTGGCGAATGGTAAAACATTTTATGCAACGCGCAGTAATGTCAGCGGTTATAGCGTCAGTCTGATGGGCAGTGATTTTTCAAAGGCTAAGTTGAACTGATGGTTCTATGCATTTGCGTGAGATTTCAGGCTTTACCCTGCTGGCCCGGCAACCGCTTTTAGCCGTATTGACCGATTTGCCATCCACCCAAGCCAGCAATAAGGAGAGAAACGATGTCTGATACTTGGTTAAGATTTGTTCCCGAGGAACCATCATTTACGCCAACGGCGGCTGCTGCGGAACTTGCCCGAAATCTTTTTGCAGAATTTTTACCTGAATCGGAAAAAGTCTCCGCGATCTTTACCGACTCAATCGAGTTTATCGATGCTGGCGGAAATTGGAGTGGCGTTGCTTGCCCGCATTGCGCAAAGAATGCTGAGGATTGGTGGGCGGATGCGGTGGATAAATCATGTGAAGGGGCATTCCAGGATTTACTCGTAGTGACGCCATGCTGTGGAACACAAGTCTCACTCAATAATTTGCACTATGGTTGGCCGGTGGCATTTGCTTGTTTCGTACTAGAAGCCGAGGATCCAGACCGAGATCTTCAACCTGATCAAACGGAACAACTTACGCAGATATTAGGATGTAAATTACGGAAGGTGTGGGCTCACATATAGAAAGAATTCACTAAAATACAATCAACACAAGATGCGCAAGAACCTGTCTGTTTTTGACACCGAAGAACGGGAAGGTAGTGCGCATCACATCAGCGCCCTCTCCGCACAGAAGAAAGCGCCCATCCACTTAAGCCAGCAATTAGAAATTATCTTCTTTCACTCGTGGCTCTATACTCTTGGCACGAGCGATGTCCTCCTTCGCACCAGCCTCATCACCCATCTCTTGTTTGATCAAACCGCGGGCCAGGAACGCCTCTGCGTAATCCATGCGAGATAGGGCAAGCTCTATATCCGCGAGTGCCTTTGGATACTGCTTCATCTTCCGATAGACGTTTGCTCGCTGGGTAAGGTACGAGATGTTACTCGGCATGAGGCGGATCGCTTCATCGTAATCAGTTGCAGCGGATGTCAGTTCGCCCAACCTTGAAGAGCTCTGGGCACGCATTGCGTATAATTGGGCTCCTTTATAAACTGGCCCGCCTTTTCCGGTGTCGATAAGCTGTGTGTAGACAGCAACAGCTTCGCGATAGTTTTTTCCTGATCATATAACCACGCAACTTTTAAGCTATCCATACCATCGTCATCCTGCGGGGCCAGCGTGGCGGCAATCTTATAATTTTCAATTGCTTGTTTTGCATCCCGGTTATAAAAATAGTCACCCAGTAAACGATAGGCGATGATTTCCTTCGGATTGATTTGTATTGCCGAACGATACATTTCGAGCGCGAGAGGAGCGTATCGCGCTTCGTCGTCAGCGCCTCCCCATGTTGCCCTACGTTCATAGGCCAGGCCTTTGTGCATTGTTGCCCATGCGCGTAGGCGATAGTCTTGCCCACTCACTTTTATCAGTTCGGAACAGGCGTCAATCGGCGCCTCCATCGGTGCACTAACCGGGAACTCGCAGTTCTCCTTCAGAGTCGAAATAGCTTTTTGTTGCGCTGGCATGGTGCTTTGTTCCTGCGGCCATTGCGCAGATGAGAGCGTGTTACTGGCGAAAGCAGTGCTGATCACACACCCAGCGATACCAGTGATAGCCGAAAACAGATATCGAGAGCGCTTACTTGACATTGGTTGGACCTCACTTGAGTGTTACCCGCGGCATTTTATAGCACATTCGCATGTCTTACTCTGTTTGCCCATTATGGCGCGAACCTTCGGGATGTTGTGCACATTAACTGTCGCATTAATAGCGACTTTTGTCTCAGCTTTAAACCCTGCCTGGTTAACTCATCCAACAGATGTTATTGCTGTGACAAATCGCAGAACTGCCGCAGCAGTCACAGGTAGGAAGATATTTTAATAAATAGCAAGACAGGAATAAGTTCGAAAACATACATCTCGCAGGAAGGCTAAAAGGCATAAGAAAATGGGGGATGGTTAAAAAGATGAACGGCATCGTGGTAAAACGCTTTCCCGCCATGTTGGCATCACGACGCTGATGGCAGAGAGCCGACAAGTTATCCGACCCCGCACAAACATCCTATCCGCTACTCTTTTTTACTCGCCGAAATTCGCAGGATACAGAACCCTTTATAGTTGGTTCTTCAAATATCGGTTCAACACCGGGTAAAACAGGACAACTGAAACCAATACCGAATGGCATACTGGATGACATAGTCAAAACACTGAAAACGAAAAACCCCAAGCTCATTATAAGCTCGGGGTCCTTCTAAATATGACGGAGGAGCAGAGATTCGAACTCTGGAATGGTTTCCCGTCAACGGTTTAAAACCCTTTCTCTCGGATATTCCTCCGGTAATCAACCGGTTGCCTTTCTATTCTCGCTACTTGAAACCCACTCACAGATGCAAGTTGTTAGTCCGATTTTGCTACACATGGACAGCCTGTGTGTAGCACCTGTAATCAGTCTACAAGATGCCCGCAGACCCGCCAAGAGCATCTTTTAACCCCACCCTATTGATTTTGTTGCGTTGTTACGACAAGTGGCTTCATACCGTAACGCCGAGAACCTTGATGTGACGGGTTGCAACGCTGTTACGGTTGTTACTGGTTGAAAACACAGTATTCGCTGTGTCATGATGACTAAAAAAGGAGGCTGGATGAAAACTGTAGAAATCTTGCTGTATACCCTGAAACCCGATACAGGTCATGAGTTTCACCAAATTATGCAGGACATGAGCGTACCACTGCACCGAAACGTTGGAATGGATGTCGTCGCTTATGGCAACTCGCTACACGATGCTGACTCGTACTATTTAATCAGAGTTTATGACAGTCTGGAGCATCTTGAAATATCCCAAGATGAATTCTATCGGAGCGATGCCTGGAGGAATGGACCAAGGGAAGCCATTATCGAGCGGATATTAACTAGCGTTAAGTCAGTGATTAAATTGGATGATATTTCTATAAATAGCCTACGACAGTAGCAATAAAACCAAATTCATTAATCAACATCCTTAAGGTATATAGAATGGAACCTAATAATTCGCAAGGAAAAGACCTATCAGTTGTAATCAAAGACATCATTAAAGATAATTACAAATGGGTTTTAGGAGTATTATCTCCCACTTCTATCTTTTTATGTTTTACTACCCTCTGGATTTACACGAGGTATATAGGGAGGCCTGATGCATTTGGCGAGTCGTTCGAAGTTACACCGCAGACACTTCTGATGCCCATCGCTGCATTTTTGTCCTTGCTCGGTCTTCTTATTGTTTTATTTCTCCCATCTTATTTCTTGATACAAGGCCGATTGGGACTTAAGGTCAACGGTGCAAACAGAAAGCATGTCATTCGCTGGCTTACAGCCATAGTCACTACTAATATCACTTGCTTTTTTATATTAATAGTACTGATTACAGTTGATTTTTGGAACCCTAAATGGCCATCCTTGTGGCTTATTCCTGGTTTGATTATATCAATTGTGATGACATCCGTATTCGCAATAAGAAACAAAAACGCCACAATAGGTTTCTTTCCCACTGTGCTTGTAGTTAGTGGCTCACTTTTCATTTCAGCGACCATATCAACTTTTTCATTCTTACTAATCTCCAGTACATATAAAGATACGGGAGGGTTTTCATTAGCTATATTCCTTTTACAATGGCTATCTATTATGTTGTTATCTTTAGCACCAGCCATTTCATATTTGCTTGCTGAAGAGGATAGCACTTTAGGGCGAATTAAAAAGGTTCTAATAGGAATTGTATTAGGTACCACATTAATTACCACTGTGACACCTTCTTTACTTGGGAACTTTTCCTTAGGTGCGATTAGAATTGCACGGCTAATCGACAACCATCCTAAATACTATCAAGTCTTTCAAAAGGACTATGATGTAGACAATTTAGTTAAAAAAGAATGGAGTATTGATAATATCAAAAATGATAGTTATAGGATAATTGCCACCAGCCTATACAGTTTCGGGAGTAAAACATTACTGTGTCCAAAGGAGTTAGCTAAAATTACACCAGCAAATTACCATCTTTATACTCATCGATGTATTTTATTTGACAAGTCATCTGTAAAACCTCTAAACAGAGCTATATGATATAACCAAGCCACAACCGTAACAACGTAACATCTGTTCAATCTCAACGGATTTGCTGTTACGGTTTATTTTCCAACTTCGTCACAAAGTAACAAGCAGCCTGCCAGACAATATAACCTGTTGCCACCGTCAGTAATATTAACGCAGGTAAAACCCTCAGTATCAGCACTAAGGTACTATCATCAAGCAACCAAACTTGGTTTACCTGATTTCTTCATTAATCTATTAATTTCCTCCTTATCTTTCACATCTATTTCCAACTCTCTCTTTAAATCATCAGAAATACTGGCGTAGAGATATTTCTTTCTTAAATAACCAGACTTAATATCCTTCTCTAACTCAAAATTCAGCTTAAATCTGAACGATATATAATCCGCAGCCACTTTATTATCAGCATCTTTGTTTTCATCTCGAGGGAACTCCCTTAAGTGAAATAGCGACTGTAAATCCCCCCATCTTTTTATCGCTTTTTTAAATCGACTAGATAAATAGCCTCTCATTTCCTTCGGCATTTCCCAGCCATTATCTAAGTAATTCACTATAACCTTAATAATATTCTCAGCTGATTCTTTTGGCACCTTGCCACCACGAATTATCTCGCCAATGGGTTTATATTCAATCTCACTGATATCTTTACACACAACCCCTCCACCTATAACTTTTACTGCGGAAAGCTCATTATCTGGAATACTCCCCGTTTTATTTTCTATCTGTTTAAGGCAGTAAAAAAACTCATATTCTTCACTTTCTTTATATAACTCGTATCTATCCCATACTAAATCATGTATGTAATCTTCATCGTCCATAAAGGCTCATTCCAGAAAAAATCAAACGCTCCACCGCCTCAACAAGCGGCCCCAGCGGATAGTTTAGCCCACCGTAGTTACGAGAAACAGAGCTTGAAGAGTGGCCGGTGAGGGCATCATGCACAGTCTCATCGATACCGGCCAGTCGACACATGTCCTTGAACGTGTGACGGAAGGAATGGAACACCATCCGTTTATCGGTAACGCCACATACATTGCGGAGATAGCGACCAAACCACTTTGACCAGTTACCTGTCAGGGTGCCGAATACATCAGCTTTTAGCTGGTGGAAAATACGATCACCCTTCTGCTTATTGGCAAAATCGATGAAACCGAGCTTGATCAGTTCTGGATGTAACGGTATCCAGCGGCGGCTACCTGCATTCTTAAGGTGTTGCCCCTCCTGCCGGTCATTGATTTCTATTACCCAGGTGGAACCACCTAGGTAAGTTTCCTGATGAACGTCAGACGGGTGTAGCTGGCCGATCTCCTCCAACCGAGCACCGGTATAGAGTGCTAACAGTGGCAGCCAGTAGGAGGCCTCCCCGGCCCCTGCTTTCGGCCTTTCGCCGTTGAACACCGGAGACGTGAAGACTTTTCTGAGTGACGCCTCGTCAAACGGCAGCCGCTTCTCTTTAGCCCGCTTATCTTCTTTCAGGCTGAGCCCTTCTACCGGATTACGTTCCAGCAGGTCATTATCAATCGCCAAGGTAAACAGGCTGCTCAACGAGGCCAAGTAGCTGTTTACCGTTCCGACACTCAGATCCTGCTCCTTCAGAGCGTCCCTGAAAGCCCTGCAATCCGTTCTACCGATGACGGATACATGCTCTTTGCCAACGATAGCGGTGAATCGCTCCAGTGCTCTCAGGTAAAGGTTACGTGTCTTCGGAGCTTTTTCACCGCTGGATAGCCGCTGCTGGTAGAGATCTGTGAGTTTTGGCCCCGTGACCTGGATGATTTTGTAGTCAGGTAATGCCTGGATAGCTTCACCTTGCAGACGAGCGAATTCGTTGTCCCAGCGGCAACCTTCCAACCGGGCCAATCTTTCTGCTTCGGAGCGATTAGACGTACCTAGAGCCTTGACGATTTCTGTACGTTGGAAATGGGGGATTAACGCTAAAGGAATGCGACGACGGAAGTAGTAGCGTGAGCCACGTTTTGCCAGATGAGTACACATACGAAAAATCCCCTGTGTTACATCTGTGTGTAACAGCAGAGGATTTCAAGATAAAAACCGTTATAGAACAGTCTTTAAGAATAAATGGCGGAGGAGCAGAGATTCGAACTCTGGAACGGTTTCCCGTCGACGGTTTTCAAGACCGTTGCCTTCAGCCACTCGGCCACCCCTCCGTAACGAAGCGAACTATAAACACAGCCGATCCACTTGTAAAGCATGAAACCGTTCAAACGGACGAAAAACCGGCATCCAAGAGCTGACCGCTGAAGAAATCAGCAATCTCGGTGCATCGCTTCTCCAATAGTCACGCAGGGTAAAGATTGGTAAACAATCTTTAATCAAACGCTTGCGCTGCCTATCATCTGGATTAATTTTGTGATGACCTGATAAGAGAGATCATTATGGACCGCATTGTCGTCTCATCCTCCTCGCGCGACTCGCTGCTAAGCACGCATAAAGTCCTGCGTAACACCTATTTCCTGCTATCGCTAACACTGGGTTTTTCCGCATTGACCGCAACCGCCAGCACTATGCTGGGTCTGCCAGCGCCTGGTTTGCTGTTAATGCTGGTCGGTTTTTATGGCCTGATGTTCCTGACTCATAAACTGGCCAACAGCCCGGCGGGCATTCTTGCGGCTTTCGCCTTCACCGGCTTTATGGGTTATGCCCTTGGCCCGATCCTGAGCTCATTCCTTAATGCTGGAGCTGGCGATCTGATTATGCTGGCCCTGGGCGGTACTGCAGTGGTCTTCTTCTGCTGTTCAGCCTATGTACTGACCACACGCAAAGACATGTCGTTCCTGTCTGGCATGATGATGGCAGGTTTTGTGGTGCTGCTGGTGGCGGTTATCGCGAATCTGTTCCTGCAGATCCCGGCCCTGCACCTGGCAATTAGTGCGCTGTTTATTCTGTTCTCCGCCGGTGCCATGCTGTGGGAAACCAGCAATATCATTCATGGTGGTGAGACCAACTACATCCGTGCCACCGTTAGCCTGTATGTTTCGCTCTACAACATGTTTATCAGCCTGCTGAGCATTCTGGGCTTTGCCCGCAGCAACTGATCTCGTCGTTGGTAAAGCCCCGTCCCTTCCGACGGGGCTTTATTTTTTGCCACGACAAAAGTTTGCTAAACTGATGCCCGCAATGAATTACCGATCACTGAGGCAGTATGTTGGAGTTTGAAGGTCAGACGATTGAAACTGACGCGCAGGGCTACTTGAAAAACAGCGCCGACTGGCATGAAGGGTTAGCGCCCCTGCTGGCGGCACAGGAAGAGATTGAACTCAGCGAGGCGCACTGGGAAGTGGTGCGGTTTGTCCGGGGTTTCTATCAGGAATTCAATACCTCGCCGGCTATTCGTATGCTGGTAAAAGCGATGGCGCAAAAATACGGGGAAGAGAAAGGCAACAGCCGTTATCTTTATCGTCTGTTCCCGAAAGGCCCTGCTAAGCAGGCTACCAAAATAGCCGGGTTACCAAAGCCGGTAAAATGCATCTAACCGCTAGTAGCGAATACTGAAACCTTTATAGTCCCCAACTCCTCGCGGTTCCACCAGCACGCGCTCCACGCGAGCGCTGCGTGGCCCACCGCTTTTCAACCATTCCATCAGTTGTTCAACCGTTTCTTTCTCACCACAGGCCACCACTTCTACACTGCCGTCATCCAGATTACGTGCATAGCCGGTTAACCCCAAAGCCGTGGCTTTGTGCTGTGTGTTGTAACGAAATCCAACGCCTTGCACCACACCATAGACATACGCGGCAATACAAACTTGTGTCATAATCGGCTCCTAATCGATTTCGTCTATACCCATTGCATTTCAGGTTGCAACAAACGCAGCGCAACTGGAAAGACGATGGGTACAAGGTATTCTCTGCGCTGATGCCCAGAGAGTGTCACTCTTTTATCTCTATTTGGCAGCATACTTAATTATGACCGTACGCCTGATTCTCGCCAAAGGACGTGAAAAGTCCTTACTCCGCCGCCACCCATGGATTTTCTCTGGCGCTGTTCTACGTGTTGAAGGGAAAGCCCTTTCCGGTGAAACCATTGATATCCACGACAGCCAGGGCAAATGGTTGGCACGCGGTGCCTATTCACCAGAATCGCAAATTCGCGCCCGTGTCTGGAGCTTCCTGCAGGACGAAGAGATCGACATTGCGTTCTTTATCCGCCGTTTGCAACAAGCGCAAGTCTGGCGTGATTGGGTGGCAAAGCGTGACGGTTTGGATGGTTACCGTCTGATCGCCGGAGAATCTGACGGGATGCCGGGGATCACCATCGATCGCTTCCAGAACTTTCTGGTTCTGCAGTTACTTTCTGCGGGTGCGGAATACCAGCGTGCCGCGTTAATTTCTGCACTGCAACATTGCTACCCGGAATGTGCAATTTACGATCGTTCTGACGTTGCTGTACGTAAGAAAGAAGGCTTGCCACTCGCACAAGGCCCGGTTCTGGGCGACCTGCCTCCTGCTCTGCTGCCTATTACCGAACACGGCATGAAGCTGTTGGTGGATATTCAGCAAGGCCATAAAACCGGTTTCTATCTGGATCAACGCGACAGCCGCTTGGCAGCGCGTAATTATGCCGCAGGCCGCCGCGTTCTGAACTGTTTCTCCTATACCGGTGCTTTCGCGGTTTCGGCTCTGATGGGGGGCTGTGAGCAAGTCATCAGTGTGGATACTTCCCAGGCGGCACTGGATATTGCCAAGCAGAACGTTGAGCTGAATCAGTTGGATCTGGGCAAGGCCGAATTTGTGCGTGATGACGTTTTCCAGTTACTGCGTGCTTACCGTTCGCAAGGTGAGAAATTCGATCTGATCATTATGGATCCGCCAAAGTTTGTTGAAAACAAGAACCAATTGGCCAGCGCCTGCCGTGGTTACAAAGATATCAATATGTTGGCGCTTCAACTGCTGAACCCGGGCGGCATTCTGCTCAGCTTCTCCTGTTCAGGTCTGATGCCAACCGAATTGTTCCAGAAAATTTTGGCCGATGCCGCTGTAGATGCTGGCCGTGATGTACAATTTATAGAGCAGTTCCGGCAGGCTGCCGATCACCCGGTTATCGCGACTTATCCTGAAGGGCTGTACCTGAAAGGCTTTGCGTGTCGGGTGATGTAACTTGAAATACGCTGTTTTGCCCTCATATAAAGAGTAATGCACTGTTTCTCAGGAGGACATTATGATTGCCAGCAAATTCGGTATCGGACAGCAAGTTCGTCATAAACTGTTAGGGTATTTGGGCGTCGTTATTGATATCGACCCTGAATACTCATTGGAGCAACCTAAAGCAGACGAGATCGCCGCTAACGATGAATTGCGTCTGGCTCCTTGGTATCACGTGGTGATGGAAGACGATGAAGGCCAGCCGGTTCATATTTATCTGGCTGAAGCACAGTTGTCAGGTGAAGATCAGGATGCGCATCCTGAACAGCCCTCGCTGGATGAACTGGCGGAGTCCATTCGGCGCCAACTACAGGCACCACGGCTGCGTAATTGAGCCTCCCCCTGAGAAACACCATTAAGGGCTTATTTTTTAAGCCCTTAACTTTTTAATTAATCAGTTTTCCAAACCCAGGCGCGGGATCTCGATTTTCGGGCAACGATCCATGATGACCTTAACCCCTGCCTCATTTGCCAGCACCGCCGCCTGTTCATTGATCACCCCGATTTGTAGCCACAACACCTTGGCGCCGATAGCAATCGCCTCTTGCGCGACACCATACGCCGCCTGCGCATTACGGAACACGTCCACCATATCGACAGGGTGCGGAATATCTTCCAATCGGGCATAAACTTGCTGGCCAAGCAGCGTCTGCCCTGCCAGTTTCGGGCTCACCGGCGTAACCAGATAACCCTGAGCCAACAGGTAGGCCATAACACCGTAGCTGGGCCGCCCGGGATTATCGCTGGCGCCTACCAGCGCAATGGTCTTTACCTGTTTCAGTACGTCTGCAATTTCTTGGTCTTGCATCTTTCGCTCCTGATATTTCGCCAGTGAATTCCTTGCTCAGTGTAACCGAAGGCACTCCATCAGCTAAAAGTTGTTATGCGTTAGCATCTATACTGTCTGCATGCGTTTTGTGACAGAGCCCAGGCAATTATATTTCAAATATTTTTAAATTATGTGTAAATGTAACTCAATGGGTATTATTGAAAAGATTTGACACATTCCATACCCTATCCAACACTAATAATCTGGTTCCACTATAAGGAAGTAATAATGAAATTTGGTCTGATGGTTGCGGGCCTGCTTGGCTTATCACTGAGTATATCGGCCGCAGCTACGACCCTGAAGCTTTCCCCGGACATCGATTTAATGGTAGTCGACGGCAAGAAAATGACAGGCTCGTTGTTAAAAGGGGCAGATAGCCTGGAGTTGGATGGTGGGCAACATCAGCTATTGTTCAAGGTGACTAAAACTGTGCATAAAGGCCAGCACAACCAGGTGCTCTACACTTCTGCACCCCTGATAGTTGTCTTCAACAGCCAGAATGTCAGCGTGGTTAATATTGCGCTACCGCGTATCGAAAATGAACGTGATAGCCAGCTCTTTGACCAAACGATGGATTATAAAATTATTGATAATAACGGGAAGGCCCTGGCGATAAAAAACGATACTTTACCTATCAAGGTATTAGCTGAGGATAGCGACCTGGAAAAAATCATCGCCGACTATAATGGCAAGAATCGCCAAGCTTCCATTCCTGCATTGGTACATCTGCGCGCCAGCACCATGACCCCAGCGCAAGGTAACCCGGCGGCCAGCCCAAAAGTCATTACATTGAAAGGTGAAAACGTCCCGGAACAAATGCTGCAATACTGGTTTTTACGCGCCGACCCCGAGACACAAAAGCGTTTTGTCCGTTGGGCGCAGCAACACCTCACCCCGTGAGTGAGGGGTAAACCACAAAGACGCATTTTGTTCGCATTTTCCAGCGTAAACGCTAGGCAGTGAAATGCAGTTTCAGTAATCTGTGGCAAATCAATTGATTTGCCAAGGATACCAACATGGAACTGACCACCCGAACCATCGCGATACGCAAGCACATTGCGCTGGTTGCGCACGATCATTGTAAGCAGGCCTTGCTGAAATGGGTTGAGAACAATAAGGCCCAGCTAGCCCAGCACCAACTTTATGCCACGGGCACCACAGGTAATCTGATCCAGCGCGCTAGCGGCATCCCGGTTAAAAGCATGCTGAGCGGCCCGATGGGAGGCGATCAGCAGGTAGGTGCATTGATTTCCGAAGGCAAGATTGATGTGCTGATCTTTTTCTGGGATCCGCTGAATGCGGTACCGCACGATCCAGATGTAAAAGCATTGCTGCGCCTGGCTACGGTCTGGAACATTCCAGTGGCCACCAACCGCTCTACCGCCGATTTCCTTATTGACTCTTCGCTGTTCAAACGCGAAGTTGAGATCGCTATTCCAGACTACAACAAGTATCTGGCGGCACGCCTGAAGTAATAACAAGGTGGCCTGACATCTAATGCCAGGCCTATACCTTAAGGCTTTCTCTGCAATGGAACGCCCATATCCTGCAGTTGTTCAACAAATACAGAAGGGCGTTCGCTATCTTGTAATAACCAGACCTGATGTTTGGCCCGAGTCAGTGCGACATACAGCAAACGCCGCTCTTCGGCATCAGGGAAATCCTCCGGTTGAGGCAACAACACATCCTCCAGCACAGATTCACGCGCGATAGCAGGGAAACCATCGTTACCTTCAAACAACCCGGCGATAATGACATATTCCGCCTGCTGCCCTTTGCTGGCATGGATTGTCATAAATTCAATATTCAGCTTTGGCCATCGCGTGGCCGCCTTTTGTAACGCTTCCGGTTTAAGATGGTGATAACGCGCCAGCAGCAAAATACGCTCTTCCGGTTTCGCGTACCCACTTATTTTATCCAGCAAGGCTTCCAACTGCTCCTGTGGCAAAATGATGACCGACTTTTTATTCCCTTTGGTCAGGCTGTTTAGCGGTTTTTTCAATTGATGCGGATTCTGTTGCACAAAGCTGTTGGCGACTTCACCAATACGATCGTTAAAACGGTAGGTCGTATCCAACGCACATTGAGCCCCTGGGCCAAAATTATCGGCGAAGGCGGTAGTCAGCGATAGCTCAGCACCGCTGAACCGATAAATGGCCTGCCAATCATCCCCCACGGCAAAGAGATTGGTTTGCTTGTTCTGCTTGCGTAATGCCGCCAGCAATTGTGCTCGCTGCGGTGAAATATCCTGGAACTCATCCACCAGGATATGTTTCCATGGGCTGATAAAACGCCCTTTCTCCAGGATATTGACGGCCTGATGGATCAGCCCGGCGAAATCCACCGCGCCTTCATCTTTCAATGCCGTTTTCCATGCTTTCAGCAGAGGGGCCATCAAACGAATACGCTTCGTGAACAGATCACGAATCTCTTCATCGGCCAGTTCAATCATTTCTGCCTGACTGCCTCCCTGCGTACGCATCAACCCCAACCAGCGTTCCAGGCGGCCAGCCAGGCGCTCCGCCAAACGCTTGTCGTGCCAGAAATCCCCCTCAGGAAGCTCCCACTCCAGCTCCTCGGTCAACCATTGGCGCCAACCTTTGGCCTGCGTTTTTTCTCGCTACATTGCTGTTGCCAGTTTTTGACCAGTAACGCACGGCGCGCCTTGCTGTCGGTTTCCAGCTTACTGATAACGGGCGCTTTGCGGCTCCCTTGCTGAATGATCTGTAATGCCAAGGCATGGAAAGTCTTAGCCTGGATGGCCACGCTGCCCAAACGTTCTTGAATACGTTCATTCATCTCTTCGGCCGCTTTTCGCCCGAACGCCAGCAACAAGATTTGACCAGGCTCGGCTTCCTGGCGCAGCAGCAGCCAGCCTGCCCTCGCCACCAACACCGAGGTTTTACCACTCCCCGCCCCAGCCAGCACCAACACGGCATCCTCACCATTTACCACAGCTCGGCTTTGTGATTCATTCAAGGGCGAGGTTTCAATGGTCTGGAAGAAGTCCTGATGGGCCTCCAACATGCGATCGCTCCAACGCAGGTTACGTTGCGCCACGCTACGTTGCCCATGCTTGAGCCATTGCAGGCAAAGCTGATAATTACTGCAGCAATGCTCAAATTCATCCAGCCGCGCCACGGGCATCGGTAAGGCCTCAAACGACTGGCGGATCTGTTGTTGCAACTTGCTCAGTTCGGCGAGCTTGAACCATTTATCCTGCTGCTCAATTTGCTGAATATGCTCAACCTGTTCCTGCAACACGCCAGCGCTGACCTCACTCATCTCCGCACTCCACTGCTGCCAGGATTGCTGCAGATAATGATAAAAGCGCTGGGTTTCCTGCCATTCAGTACCGTGCAGACGCACAACTTTTTCATCCGGTAGTTCGAACTCGAGCTCCCCCAGACAATGCCCCGCTTGCAGCGGACCTGAATCAACTGATTGAATGGGATCAGGTATTCATGCTTCTCACCGCTGACCTCAACACCGGCATGCAACAACCGCACTCGATTGTATGGGTGCTGGGCCAGATGTTTACCCAACGATGTTGCTTTAAGTTCCATATGCTCGTGCTCGCGCCATGATTATGTTGAGAGTGATAGCGCCAGTTTACCTGCGATAAGCAGTGACACTCTAGCGTTAAAAAAAGGGTAGAATGGTTTTTGCGTTATGATTGTGAATATCCCCTTCTTACTTGAAGTTGCAGCGTGGTTGCCGGCAAGAGTGACCCCCGGTCACTTATCTTGGTAAGCGCCAAGGGATCCGCCTGGCGGTGCCGTGAGCACCTGGATGCGTAAGCGCGGCAACTCCAATGACTTTGGGTATAGACTCACGCCACGATTTGGCCATCATTAGAGCAGAATG
Source organism: Serratia sp. L9 (assembly GCF_050632285.1). Lineage (NCBI taxonomy): Bacteria > Pseudomonadati > Pseudomonadota > Gammaproteobacteria > Enterobacterales > Yersiniaceae > Serratia > Serratia sp. L9. The sequence goes on from NZ_CP192591.1 coordinate 4,686,591, forward strand.
ACGACTATGCGTACTGTATTGAATATTCTTAATTTCGTACTGGGTGGTTTTTTCACTACCCTGGGCTGGCTGATTGCGACTTTTTTCAGCATCGTACTGATTTTTACCCTGCCCTTGACCCGCTCTTGCTGGGAGATCACCAAGCTTTCTTTCCTGCCGTTTGGCAATGAAGCGATCCATGTTGACGAATTATACCCAGAGAAAAGCAACGCCTTGCTCAATACCGGCGGTTCGTTGCTGAATATCTTCTGGCTGGTGTTGTTTGGTTGGTGGTTGTGTTTGTCGCATATCGCCGCTGGCATCGCCCAATGCATCACTATCATTGGCATTCCTGTTGGTATTGCCAATTTCAAAATTGCAGCCATTGCGCTTTGGCCTGTTGGACGCCGCGTGGTTTCCGTTGAGATGGCGCAGCAGGCTCGGTCAGAAAATGCCCGGCGTCAGTACCAGAAGCGTTAACTTTTTCTCCCATTCAGGAGTTTGTTGTGCTCTCTTTTGCACCTGCAATACGGCGTTATACCTATAACAGCAGCCTGCTTTATAATCTGCGTATATTTATTGCCCTGGCGGGGGCTTCGGCGGTTCCCTGGTGGTTAGGAACACCTAAGCTGACCATCCCGCTGACGCTAGGTGTGGTCGCAGCCGCGCTAACCGATCTGGACGATCGCTTAGCCGGGCGATTGCGAAATTTACTGATTACGCTCATCTGTTTTTTTATCGCTTCCGCATCAATTGAGTTGCTGTTCCCTTACCCGTGGTTGTTCGCCCTTGGGCTGACCACTTCAACCTGCGCGTTTATCCTGCTGGGTGCCCTGGGGCAACGTTATGCCACCATCGCCTTTGGCGCACTGCTGATCGCCGTCTATACCATGCTCGGGACTTCAATGTATGAAGCCTGGTACCAACAGCCTACGTTGTTGATCATCGGTGCCGTCTGGTACAACCTGCTGACGCTAATCGGCCACCTGTTGTTCCCCATCAGACCATTGCAGGAAAATCTTGCACGGTGTTATGAGCAACTGGCGAACTATCTGGATGCCAAAGCCAACCTGTTTGACCCAGACGCCGAGCATGATGCCGATCTTCCCTGGATGGACGTCGCAATGGCTAACAGCCAGCTGGTAACAACGCTTAACCAGACCAAAGCCTCGTTACTTACCCGCCTGAAAGGCGACCGGGGGCAGCGCGGCACCCGCAGGACGCTGCATTATTATTTTGTTGTGCAGGATATTCATGAACGCGCCAGCTCATCTCACGTGCAGTACCAGGCACTGAGCCAGCAGTTCCGCCACAGTGACATCCTTTTTCGCTTCCAGCGGCTGCTGACCATGCAGGCCCGCGCCTGCCAACAATTAGCGCAGTCGGTTCTATTACGGCAAAAATATCTGCATAACCCCCGTTTTGAGCCAGCCTTTGCCCATATCGAAGAAGCGTTGACCCAGATTACCCTGACACCAGAGAACCAGGAACTGGCTCGAGCGCTATCACATCTGCTGAAAAATTTACGGGCGATCGACGCCCAGCTAGCCAACATTGAGTCCGAGCAGACTTTGGCAAGTGGGCAAGCAGAGGAAAATACTCTCGCCGACGATCGGCTTAACGGCTGGAGCGATATTCGCTTACGCATCAGCCGCCATCTGACGCCACAATCTGCCTTGTTCCGCCACGCAATTCGCATGTCCGCGGTGTTGTGCGCGGGTTACGCTTTTATTCAATTCACCGGTATGCAGCACGGTTACTGGATCCTGCTCACCAGCCTGTTTGTCTGCCAACCCAACTATAACGCCACACGAAGACGTCTGGCGTTGCGTATTATCGGGACTCTTGCCGGTATTTTGATTGGTCTGCCGATCCTGTACTTTGTTCCTTCCTTAGAAGGGCAGATGATATTGATTGTCATCTCAGGGGTGCTGTTCTTCGCATTCCGCACCGTGCAATATGCTCACGCAACAATGTTTATCACGCTGCTGGTGCTATTGTGCTTTAACCTGCTGGGAGAAGGATTCGAGGTTGCCGCCCCGCGGGTCTACGATACGCTGCTGGGCTGTGCCATCGCATGGGCGGCGGTGAGTTTTATCTGGCCAGATTGGAAGTTCCGCCAGTTACCGACCATTGTCCGTAAAACATTGAATGCCGACTGCCGTTATCTGGATGCTATTCTGGTGCAATACCATCAAGGCAAGGATAACGGTTTGCCTTATCGTATTGCCCGCCGTGATGCACATAACAGCGATGCTGAATTGGCTTCGGTGATCTCCAATATGTCCGCCGATCCCAAAGCTGACCAGATGATTCAGGACGCAGCATTCCGCCTCTTATGCCTGAACCACACACTGCTAAGTTATATTTCTGCCCTCGGAGCCCATCGTGAGCGGCTTGAAAATACCGCCGTACTGGACTTACTGAACGACGCGGTATGCTATGTTGATGGCGCATTGCATCATGAGGCGCATGACCATCAGCGTATTATGCAAGCACTGGAAACCCTCTCAGGGCGTATTGACTCTCTGGTTCCAGAGCCTGAAAGCAAAGAACAACTGGTGTTGCAGCAAATTGGTTTAGTCCTTGAACTGCTGCCTGAGTTAACAGCACTCAATGCTCAGATAAGCACAGCGGGTTAATTATTGAAGGGTCGTTCGCAGGCCCTTCTTTCCCATAGTGTCTCAAGGCAGGCATCAACCATGGTTTCTTCGAACCATTCGGTCAATTTCTCCCGTTGCGGGTTAGGTAATGCGGCATGGTGGTATCCAGACATTGCCCCAGCCAGCGCTAACAATATTTTCAAACCAAGGTTTTTTTGTTGTTGTAGCAATTTAAGATAGGTATGTCTTGCACCTAACAGGCGAAAGTCATAGCTGTTCTGTATGCCGGCTCGCCATAATAAGCGTTCCATTGAGGCATCGATATTCGGCAAGTCTTTTAGTCTGCCATTACTGCTTTTTTTGACTTTTATCTCTTTACGAGACTCACATAATGCCAGCCAGGCCAGTTCGAGCAATTCCCGGCGAGCCAGCCAGAGTCCTTCATCTACCCAGTAATAGCGCATGGTCATGGGGACACCGCGTTTTAAATAGGTCATATTCACCATGCCCCGTTCACGAAATGTGGGTTCAAGGCTTTCTGTTGCACGTAAATACAATTCGCCATCCGCAATAACGGCAAACATCGTGCCGTCTGCCAGCAGGCCATATCCGCCAAATTGCGAGCGCGTAGCAATCTTTCCCAATGTAGCGAAAGTGGCTTTTGCTTGTTCGATCCTTCCTTCGGATCCTCCTATCATCAAGATCTCCTTAGATAAGCAGCAACTAACGAACACATCCACCGTTAAAATAAACGTAACGGGAACAACTAATTAAGGAAAGTACTCATTATCTCCCCCGGTGCCAATCATAAAATCAGGGCGCACAAAAAATAATCTCAATTATGCGAGGCGTTACGAAAATTTGGGTTGATCTTCTGCTTTGTTGGATATACTGTATATGCATACAGTAACACTACGGGCGGGACACACCATGCGTACTCAATCACTTTATCAAAACCATTTCAGCCGGGCTGCTGTACCAGCAGGCCAAACTGTCGTTGCCCCTCAAGAAGGCAAAAAAAATGGCCTCATCAGTGAACTTGTTTACAGTGAGCATCAATCCGTTGTGGTCCAGCTGTTGGTGCCTTTATTGCAGCAATTAGGTCAGCAGTCGCGCTGGTTATTATGGTTGACACCACAGCAAAAACTCAGCAAATCCTGGCTTCAGCAGGCGGAGTTACCCGTTAATAAAGTGGTGCAGCTTAATCAAATCAGCCCGCAGGCCACCGTCGATGCAATGGAAAAGGCTTTACTGACAGGAAATTACAGTGTAGTACTTGGATGGTTACCTGAGCTGACAGAACAAGATCGTCTAAAATTAAGTCGCGCAGCAGAATTGGGTAACGCATATGGGTTTATTATGCGCCCGCAACGTGACAATGAAGCAACCCACAGACACTGTTCTACCCTAAAAATTCATTCTTCTTTGTATCATTAAGTAAATTTAGGATTTTTCCCATCACTTTTATCCCCTGGAATAACAATCCCAGGGGGATCATGCACAAAGCTTGGTCGGATGCGGTTTCGCTTCAATAATCGCTCTAAATTCAGCCTCCATTTTCCCCTCAATATGTTAGTAGATATGTCCAATTCTGTGTTTTTTTTAGAGCTTTATCACATCACACTTGTAACTTTCGCGCCACGTTGTAGACTTTACATCGCCAAGGTTGCTCTATAACGCCAGAAAAACTGGCAGAGTAACAAACGAGGGCTCAAACCTTGGCGAAGGAATTTAAACCAAGGGCTTAAAACAGCTTTAAAGCTCATTGCCTATTTGGATGATAACGAGGCGCAAAATGAAAAAGACAGCTATCGCATTAGCAGTGGCACTGGCTGGTTTCGCTACCGTAGCGCAAGCCGCCCCAAAAGACGACACCTGGTACACCGGTGCTAAACTGGGCTGGTCCCAGTACCATGACACTGGTTTCTATGGCAACGGCTACAATGGCATTGGTAATGGTCCTACCCATAATAGCCAACTGGGTGCAGGTGCGTTTGTAGGTTATCAAGCGAACCAATACCTGGGCTTTGAAATGGGATATGACTGGCTTGGTCGTATGCCTTACAAAGGCAGTGTTGATAACGGTGCTTTCAAAGCTCAAGGTGTTCAACTGGCAGCTAAACTGAGCTACCCAGTTATGGACAACCTGGACCTGTACACCCGTCTGGGTGGTATGGTTTGGCGTGCAGATTCTAAAGCTCACTTCGGTGATAGCGGCAAGCGTCTGAGCGATCACGACACGGGTGTTTCTCCTCTGGCAGCAGTGGGTGTTGAATATGCACTGACTCGTGACTGGGCTACCCGCCTGGACTACCAGTGGGTTAACAACATCGGTGACGCAGGTACCGTTGGCGCACGTCCAGACAACGGCATGCTGAGCCTGGGTGTTTCTTACCGCTTTGGTCAAGAAGAAGCAGCTCCAGTAATTGCTCCAGCTCCAGCCCCAGCTCCAGTTGTTGAAACCAAGAAGTTCACTCTGACTTCTGACGTTCTGTTCAACTTCAACAAATCTACTCTGAAACCAGAAGGTCAGCACGCTCTGGATCAGCTGTACACCCAACTGAGCTCACTGGATCCGAAAGACGGTTCTGTTGTAGTTCTGGGCTTCACTGACGCAGTAGGTTCTGCTGAGTACAACCAGCGCCTGTCTGAGCAACGTGCACAAAGCGTTGTTGATTACCTGGTATCTAAAGGTATCCCTTCAGACAAGATCTCTGCACGTGGCATGGGTAAAGCTAATCCAGTTACCGGTGACTCTTGTGGCTACCGTTCTGGCCGCGCTACCGCAGCACAGATCGCATGTCTGGCTCCGGATCGTCGCGTAGAAATCGAAGTTCGTGGCATCAAAGAAGTTGTATCTCAGCCTCAGGGCTAAGTAATACCTTCTTAGTAAAAAACCCCGCACTGCGGGGTTTTTTTGGTTTGCTGCTTTACCAAACCAGAAATCCGCTAGTCATCATCTTTACCCAGGATTGCTTTTAAATCCTGTTTCAGCAATGACATCTGGCTGGCATATTTCTCTTTACGTTCGGCGTCTTCGATCAGTTGAACCACAGTTTCCGACAACGTGACACCACGGCGGTGCGCCAAGGCAGCCAAACGTTGCCAAACCAGAAACTCCAAATCGATAGATTTTTTGCGCGTATGCTGATGTTCTGAGTTAAAATGACGCTTACGCCGGGCACGGATGGTTTGCTTCATCCGGTTATCCAGCGCCAAATTCATATGCTCATCAATCCATGCCAGTACTTTGATCGGTTCATTTTCCAGCTTAAGCAGTTCGTCAATGGCTTCCTGGGCAACGCTGTTTTCGACATGGCGAGTGATGAGTTCGCCCTCCCGATGCTTTTTAACCAGATACTTCCATTTCCAACCGCTCTCCAGATTTTCCAGTTGCTGATATTTCATCGTGAACTCTTCTGTGACCGTGTAACTTTAATAAGCATAACAGCTTTAGACAGATTTTCCCCTGCAATTAAAACTTGTTTTAGATGGTTTTTTGTACAGTTGTCGTGCGATGTCTAACTCCCAGCCACAACAATCACTCTGCATGTATCAAGCTGGCGTTATTCTTGTATAATCGCCCTTTCCCTTTTTGACGATTGCATCTAACACTTTGACCAATAACCGACTTGAATGGCAATCTTTGTTGCCAGCCTCTACGCCTTATCAGGCTATTTTTGATTCCGCTGCTCAATTGGCACCCATTGCCTTTTCAGCTATCCAACCCCGTCTGGAGAATGCGCTGACGCTGTTCCTGCATCCGCTCTCTCAGCCGCGATTTATGCTGCTGAAAGCGCAGGAGACCCGTGAGTACCTGGCGTTGATCGCACAAGCGGTTGGGCAGTTGCAGCCGCAGCAGACCGTTGAAGGCTGCCGTTATGTGATTGAAGGTGGCACTGCCCGCATTGAAAACGCCGTTAGTAATGACGAACCTTTTGCTGCAGGCGGTGCATGCGTTTACCAGGAATGGATTGAGCCTGAACAGCTGTTTGGTTGCGTCAGAATGCATAACGGCGAGATCAGCTTGCATCCGGGTCTGATTCATCAGGCTAATGGGGGGATCCTGATCCTGTCGGCTCGTGCCTTATTGGCGCAACCGCTATTGTGGCTACGCCTCAAGCAGATGATCACCCAACGTCAGTTCCTGTGGTTTACGCCAGATGAAACCCGGCCGTTACCGATTTCCATCCCGCCGATGCCGTTGGAGCTGCGCCTGATTGTGCTTGGTGACCGCCATGGCCTGGCTGATTTCCATGATATGGAACCAGAACTGTGCGAGCAGGCCGTCTACGGTGAATATGAAGATGATCTGCAGCTCACCGAGCCGGACGATATGGTGCAATGGTGCAGTTTCATCAATTCTGTTATCGAAGAAAAACAGTTGCCTGCTTTAGCGGCTGACGCCTGGCATCCCCTGATGGTTCAGGCAGTGCGTTACACTGGCGACCAGGGTAACCTGCCGCTCTCTCCGTTATGGGCCTGCCAGCAGCTCTCTGAGGCGGCTCTGTATGCTGAAGAAGGCCAAATCACTGCCAATGCATTGGAAGCTGCGCTGAATGCGCGTGAATGGCGCGAAAGCTATCTCGCCGAGCGGATGCAAGATGAGATCGAACTGGGTCAGATCATGATCGAAACCGAAGGTGAAATTGTCGGTCAGATTAATGGCCTGTCGGTGCTGGATTACCCTGGACACCCACGGAGCTTTGGTGAGCCTTCACGTATCAGTTGTGTCGTTCATCTCGGTGACGGCGAATTTACTGACGTGGAACGTAAAGCCGAATTGGGCGGTAACCTGCACGCTAAAGGTATGATGATCATGCAGGCCTTCCTGATCTCTGAGCTGGATCTCGACCAACAGCTTCCGTTGTCAGCATCAATCGTCTTCGAACAATCATATGGTGAAGTTGACGGTGACAGCGCTTCGCTAGCTGAGCTTTGCGCATTGATCAGCGCGTTATCCCAACAGCCAATCACGCAACAAATCGCCGTGACGGGTTCGGTTGACCAATTCGGTAACGTGCAACCCATCGGCGGAGTAAACGAAAAAATCGAAGGCTTCTTTGAAGTCTGTTCACGCCGGGGCCTGACGGGAAAACAGGGGGTGATCCTGCCGGCCAGCAACGTGCGCCATCTTTGCCTGCGCCCAGAGGTGGTAGAAGCCGTGCGCGAAGGGCAATTCCATTTATGGATGGTAGACAGCGTTGCAGAAGCCCTGCCATTATTAACCGGATACCCCTATTCCGATGAACAGCAGCCAAGCTTGCTGGCTGCCATCCAAGAGCGGATAGCACAAGTGAACCCACAAGAACGTCGTCAGTGGCCGTGGCCATTACGTTGGCTAAACTGGTTCAACCACGGCTGATCGGACTTGTTCAGCGTACACGTGTAAGCTAATCTGCGTCCTTCATTAAAAAAAGGCTTACTGAGAACATGGTAGATAAACGCGAATCCTATACGAAAGAAGACCTCGAAGCATCTGGCCGTGGCGAGTTGTTTGGTGCGGGTGGCCCGCCGTTGCCAGCAGGCAACATGTTAATGATGGACCGCGTGGTCAAGATGACCGAAGACGGTGGTAGCCACAACAAAGGCTATGTTGAAGCAGAACTGGACATCAACCCGGACCTGTGGTTCTTCGGTTGCCACTTTATTGGCGACCCGGTGATGCCTGGGTGCCTGGGCCTGGATGCCATGTGGCAACTGGTCGGTTTCTACCTGGGTTGGTTAGGTGGCGAAGGCAAAGGCCGCGCACTGGGCGTGGGCGAAGTCAAATTCACCGGCCAGGTACTGCCAACTGCGAAGAAAGTAACCTATCGCATCAACTTCAAACGTGTGATCACCCGCAAGCTGATTATGGGTGTAGCCGACGGCGAAGTGTTGGTCGATGGCAAAGTTATCTATACCGCCAGCGATCTGAAAGTGGGCCTGTTCAAGGACACTGAGGCATTTTAAATGTCATCACGGCGGCCCTGACCGGTCGCCGTTTTCTCCCTAGCCATTATTTATTTTTAGTCTTCTCACTAATCCAGTGATTTCAACTGACGATCAGTCACTACAATAAATGTATTAACCTGTGAGGGCAGCATGAAAAAAACCCGTTTCACCAACACCCCCTGCCCAATCGCCCGCTCTTTGGACCGAGTGGGGGAATGGTGGAGCATCCTGATATTGCGGGATGCATTTCATGGGCTCTCCAGATTTGATGAGTTTCAACAAAGTCTGGGGCTATCTCCTACGCTGCTGACACGCAGGCTAAAGTTTCTGGTAGAGAGCGGTATTTTGTTTAAGCAACGCTATCAAACCCGCCCGGTGCGTTACGAGTATCTGTTAACCGAACGGGGTAAAGATTTTTCCCGGTACTGGTAACGCTGTTCCATTGGGGAAATACCCATCTGGTGGAGGGCAGTATTGCAGCTCAGTTAGTCGATCGCCGCAGTGGCCAACCGATTCAACCTCAATTGATTGATGCCTTGACTCAGCGGCCGGTTGCCTTACAACACATCACTCTGGCACCAGGCCCGGCAGCAAGTGAAGCTATCTCACACCGCGCCTCACGCATGCAACAGCATTACGCAGTACCCAACGAATCATCCAAGGAGTCATTATGAGCAGTCGTCGTATAGTTATTACCGGTATGGGGGCCGTTTCTCCTTTAGGCTGTGGAGTTCAGGCCATATGGCAGCGTCTGTTGGCTGGCCAATCGGGGATTCGTCCGCTACCAGAGGCGATAGTGGCCGATTTACAGGTCAAGATTGGCGGCCAGGTCCCCACACTGGAGCAGGATGCCGAAGCTGGCTTTGACCCGGACTTGTCCGTCGCACCGAAAGACCAGAAGAAAATGGATCGCTTCATCCTGTTGGCGATGGCCGCCGCTGATGAAGCCATTAAGCAAGCTGGTTGGATCGCAGATACACCAGACAAGCAAGAACAGACCGCGACCGTCATTGCCTCCGGTATTGGCGGTTTCCCCGCAATCGCCCATGCGGTACGCACCACCGATAGCCGCGGGCCTAAGCGCCTTTCTCCGTTTACCATCCCTTCTTTTCTGGTCAACCTGGCTGCCGGGCATGTCTCTATCAAACACCAATTCAAAGGCCCGATCGGTGCACCAGTAACCGCTTGTGCTGCAGGAGTCCAGGCGATTGGTGATGCCGTGCGTATGATCCGCAATGACGAGGCCGATATTGCGCTTTGCGGCGGTACTGAAGCGGCTATTGATACCGTCAGCCTGGGTGGCTTTGCTGCCGCTCGCGCCATGTCAACGGCTGCTGCCGACGCAGCAGCCAACGCATCACGGCCGTTCGATAGCGCCCGCGACGGTTTCGTGATGGGTGAAGGCGCGGGGATGCTGGTCATCGAAGCGCTAGAACATGCGCTGGCGCGCGGTGCCAAGCCGCTGGCAGAGATTGTTGGCTATGGCACCAGTGCAGATGCCTACCACATGACTTCTGGCGCGGAAGATGGCGACGGTGCTTACCGCGCAATGAAGATTGCCCTGAAACAGGCCGGCGTCACTCCAGATCAGATTCAGCATCTGAATGCTCACGCCACCTCGACCCCGGTTGGCGATCTTGGTGAGATCAACGCCATCAAGCACCTGTTCGGCACCGATGGCCATGTTGCCATCACCTCGACAAAATCGGCAACTGGCCATCTTTTGGGTGCAGCTGGCGGCTTGGAAACCATTTTCACTGCCTTGGCTCTGCGCGATCAAATCGCTCCTGCAACCTTGAATCTGGACAACCCAGATCCAGCCACAGCAGGATTGCACCTGGTGGCGAATAAAGCAGAACCGATGGCAATGACCTATGCCTTGTCGAACGGGTTTGGTTTTGGCGGGGTGAATGCGAGTATTCTACTGAAACGCTGGCAGGATTAATTTTACACTAAAAACGAAAACCTCCGCCTTGGCGGAGGTTGTTCCTTATTCTTGACAGAGAGCCGCTTAAGCGGTCACAGCCCTGTCCTCCATGGCTTGACGCCAACCTCCCAGCCAGTTAGCCCGGGCGTCTAAAGATTGATAGGGACAATTTTCCCTCGAACGCCCTGCAATACCTGCTTGGTAACCGCGTGATTCAGCCCGCTCCAGACGATCTCTTTTCTGTCTCTTCATGCCTCGTTTCCCTCATTTTTACTTTGGTGGAAAGAAAACAATGGCCGCATGAAATACAGCCACCTTTAAGCAATAGCGCTAAATGACGAGAAGATCAATATTGAGATTTCACACCAATGTCATATTTGTGAACTATGTACGGCGAATGGGCTAAGTGGCTGATAAGCCTAATGCGCTGATAACCAAATGATTCAAAACAAAAAAATCCCGGCGAGGCATTTTCATGTTCCTCTCCGGGAGAAGGTTAGACTGTTTTGCTACAAGCTATGACTAATGGCGAGCAACCTGAGAGGCTATCTCCTGCGCCTCCTGCAACCACCCCTGAGCCAACGTACGAACCAGAGCGTCATAACCGTCTTCACTCTGCGTTAATTCCAGATTGAATGGGCGCTTGATCAGATTGCCTTGATGATTCAACACCCATTCACCTCGGATGATCGCTTTGCCATCATAGCGGCCATGGAAGCCGCTGATGGTGACGTTAAGAACATCCTGATCGCTGCTCATCGGCTGTGATGACACCACCCAACCCGGCAATGCACTGCCCAGGTTGGCCACCAACGTCTGTTGTAGCTGTTGATCCAGCGGGCTGGCCCACAGGTTATTCTGCCCAATGACAAACTGCACATCGTTGGTCTGATATACCACGCCGCTTTGCGCCAGGAAATCGGCCACGCTGACATGCTCCAGCCACAGCTGGCGCGATGCCGGGGTTCCACTCACCTGAACCGGAGTACCCAATGCCGGCAACTGATAGTAGGTTTTGTTTGGCGTACTGCTGCAGGCACTCAGCAACAGCGCCATAACTACCGGGATCCATTTCATCATTTATTGGCCTTCTTCGGCTGAGGGTCGTCACTGCCCGCGGCTTCAAATACCAGGGCGTTACTCTTATCGTTCAACGTGCGCAGCACCGGCTGCAGCTCACGCAGCACTTGATCAAGGCGTTGCATATCACCCACCATCTTGTTGTAGGCAGGTGACCCTGGTTGGAACCCTTTCATGCTGCGATTGAGTTCCTGCAGGGTTTTCTGCATATCCGCTGGCAAGGCTTTCATCTCTTTACTGGCGATGATGTCGTTGAGCGATTGCATGGTTTTCTGCGTATCCCGCATGGTTTTCTGGCTTTCGGCCAAGGTTTTGGTCGCTTCATTGATCATCGGATTAAGCGGCATCTCGTTGATCTTATCCAGCGTCTGCATCAGTTTCTGCTGGATCTGCGCCAAGCCACCGCTGGTGGTTGGCAACAGTGGGTAACCAAACAGCTCATACGGCCCTTTCCACGGTTTTTCTTGCGGATAGAAATCCAGATCGATATACAGCGAACCGGTCAACAGGTTGGCTGATTTCAATGCGGCCCGCATACCACGCGACTTGGCGTCCTTCAAATGCTGCTCAATGTCGAATTTGCCCCCCACCTGTTTGCTAAAGCGCTCAGGTTCGATACGGATCAGCACCGGGATACGGTAGTCGGTATCCAGCCGCTGGCGCATGCCTTCTTTATAGAAAGGCACTTGCCCCACGGTACCAAGGCGAATGCCACGGAATTCGACCGGCGCGCCCGGTTGTAACCCACGGATCGAGTCTGAGAAGAACACCAGATAATCGATATGTTTGGTATACAAAGAATCCTGAATATTGCGCTGGCTGTCGAACAGGGCAAACTCGGCCTTTTCTTTTACCTGTTCTCCGCGATCCCAACCTTCCGGCACGTCAAAACTCACCCCGCCACCAAATAGCGTTGCCAACGAGCCCATTTCTACACGCATGCCCTGCGCAGACATATCAAAGGCAACTCCGCTGTCTTTCCAGAAGCGTATATTGCTGGTTATCAACTGATCGTAAGGCGCAGAAATAAACAGCTGATAACGCATTGAACGTAGCTTAGGATCGAAATAGCTGGTTTCTACCGAACCAACACGGTACCCCCGGAACAGCACCGGATCGCCAGCATTCAACTGACCGGATTTATCACTGTCCAGAATTACACGCAGCCCTTTGGCATCGGGAGAGGCCAGCGGCGGAGAATCAAGCAGCTGGAAACGGCCCTTCCCATCTTTGCCTTTGCTGCCCGGTTGCAATTCTATGTAGGCTCCTGAGAACAAAGTTCCCAACCCAGAAACCCCTTCACGGCCAATCTGCGGTTTCACTACCCAGAAGGCAGTATCATCACGCAGCAGCTTTTCCATGCCGGAATTCAGCCGTGCCTGTATCAATACCTTGCTCAAGTCATCACTTAATGTGACGCTTTCCACCATGCCAACATCAACACTACGGCTCTTTATCCTGGTTTTTCCCGCTTCCAGCCCTTCAGCAGAAGTGGTGATCAACGTCACTTCCGGGCCTTGATGGCTGAAGTGATAAAACAGGATCCACGCACCGATCAACGCAGTCACGATAGGAATAATCCACACCGGCGACCAGCGTTTGATCTTTTCAACATCCGCGACGCTATGCTTACTTTCCGTCACCTTGCGGCTCCTTCTTTATTGTTTCATTTGCTCGATCCCAGGTCAGACGAGGATCAAACGTCATGGCAGCAAACATTGTGAGGATAACCACCATGGCAAATAACAGCGCGCCAATGTCAGGATAAATACTCATCAATTGTCCCATTCGTACCAATGCTGACAGTACGGCAATAACAAACACATCGATCATTGACCAGCGGCCAACAAACTCGACAACTTCATAAATCAGATGCATCCGCTCACTATCGGCTCTGGGCTTGCTTTGATGATTGGCATCCAGGCATAGCCAGCCAATCGCCAGCATCTTGAGAGAGGGGACCATAATACTGGCAATGAAAATCACCATAGCGACAGGATAAGAGCCTTCTCCCCACAGCAAAATCACCCCGGCCATGACGGTAGAAGGCATTTTATTGCCCAAGGCCTCAGTAATCATGATAGGCATCAGCATCGCCGGGATATACAGCATCACCGAAGTCACCAACAGCGATAGCGTCCATTGCAGGCTATGGCGGCGGCGTGCATAGCCTACCGTATAGCAGCGCGGGCATACCTTCTGTGGTTGCGGCAGGATAGCGGTACAGCAGGAGCAGGAACGTACCCCTTGATTGAGCCCTGTGCGGCCAACCTGCAGCGGACGATCAATTTTGGGGGCCGGTTCAATGTCCTGCCACAACCAGCGGCGGTCAACACACTGGAAGGCCCGTACCTGCAACAGACAAAACAGACAATAAGGAATAAAGCTGGTACCAATGCCGATATCGCCATAGGCCATCAGCTTGACGAAGCTGACCAATACGCCAGCCAGAAAAATTTCTACCATACACCAGGTTTTAAGCTGGAACAGGATCTTGGCCATCCAGGTTTTCAGCTTCTGCGGTAGCCGTGCTCTGGCGCACAACAAAATGATCGCCAGCATGCAAAACGCCGGGATCAGTTGCACAAAAACCATAAACAGCGTGGCCATGCTGGCATAATCTTCTGCCACCATAACTTCTGGGATTTGGATCAATCTGATTTCATTACCAATACCGGCAACGCGCATATTGATAAATGGAAAGATATTTGCCAACAACAGCATGAACAATGCGCTGAGGGCATAGCCGATCGGCTGTTTACGCGGCTCTGCCCAACGGGCGCTGAGCGTGGTTTTACAACGGGGGCAAACGGCCTTTGAGCCAAATGCCAAAGGCGGCAGCGCCACCAGCATATCGCATTGTGGGCACAGCATCAGGTCATCGTGCTGCTGGTCATTCATGGAATGACTATGCTGCTTGTGATTTTCGAGAGAACACACCATTTTCCTCCTTAACAGCGTCGCTCATCGGTGCAGCAATCGTTGCCCGCAGCAGCGTGCGGGCAAACTTTTACCGATCAGCCGTTTTTCATTGCTTCCAACTCTTCCCACCGAACAAAGGCTTGTTCCAGTGCCTGTTCAGCCTTGGCAAGATCTGCCAGTACCTGCTGTGTTTCACTGTGTGGGCGGGAGAAGAACCCGCCGTCACTCACTTGTGCCTGCAAGGCTTCGATATTTGCCTCCAGCTGTTCCAGCCGCTGGGGCAACTGCTCCAGTTCACGCAACAGGTTATAACTCAATTTGGCTGCAGTTTTCTTAGGCTGCTCGATTTTTTCTCTGTGGCTGGTTTGGCCTGCTCTGTGGTTACCTGGCGGATCGGTTTGGCCGTGGCACGTTGATGATGAGCATCGTAGTAGCCGCCGACATAAGTATCGATCACACCGTTACCTTCGAAGATCCAGCATTCAGTCACCGAGTTATCAACAAATTGACGATCGTGGCTCACCAGTAATACCGTCCCCTGATAACCATCGATCATCTCTTCCAACAATTCCAGCGTCTCGACGTCCAGATCGTTGGTTGGTTCATCGAGGATCAGCAAATTACTGGGTTTCAGGAATAACTTGGCCAGCAGCAAGCGGTTACGTTCCCCACCCGATAACGCTTTTACCGGCGTCATCGCACGCTTTGGATGGAACAGGAAATCTTGCAGATAGCCTAGCACATGGCGCGAGCGGCCATTGACTATTACTTCCTGCTTACCTTCCGCCAGGTTGTCCATCACCGTTCGTTCCGGATCCAGCTCGGCGCGGTGCTGGTCAAAATAAGCCACTTCCAGCTTGGTTCCACAATGCACCCGCCCGCTGTCAGCTTTTAACTGACCGAGCATCAGTTTCAGCAAGGTCGTTTTACCGCAGCCGTTTGGCCCTACCAAGGCGATTTTATCACCGCGCTGCACCTGGGCGCTGAAACCACGCACCAGAACCTTGTCGGCAACCTGGTAGTTGACGTCTTCCATCTCAAACACAATCTTGCCAGAGCGCACCGCTTCTTCCACCTGCATCTTGGCAGTACCCATCACTTCACGGCGCTGTGAGCGTTCGTTACGCAACGCTTTCAGTGCGCGGACTCGCCCTTCGTTACGGGTGCGGCGAGCTTTGATGCCCTGGCGGATCCAGACCTCTTCCTGTGCCAGCTTGCGATCGAATTCAGCGTTCTGCAGCTCTTCCACCCGCAGCGCCTCTTCTTTGCTTTCCAAATACAGTTCGTAATTACCCGGCCATGACACCAGTTTGCCGCGATCGAGATCGACAATGCGCGTTGCCATATTGCGGATAAACGAACGGTCGTGGGAAATGAACACGATGCTGCCCTGGAACTCTTTCAGGAAACCTTCCAGCCAGTCGATGGTGGTAATGTCCAGGTGGTTGGTCGGTTCATCAAGCAATAACACGCGCGGCGAACTGACCAAAGCCCGGCCAAGCGCAGCCTTGCGCAACCAGCCACCAGAGAGGGAGGAAAGATCCGCATCACCATTGAGGCCTAATTGCAGCAGCACTTCGCTGATGCGGCTATCAAGCTGCCACAGCCCCTGATGATCGAGGATCTCCATCACCTGAGCCATGCGCGTCAGATTCTTCTCGCTGGGATCCAGCTCTACCTGATGTGAAATCGCGTGATAAGCCTTCAGATGCTCCGCCTGCTCTGCTACCCCTTCGGCAACAAAGTCAAAGACCGTGCCGCCAATATTACGCGGAGGATCCTGTTGCAAGCGGGCCACAATCAGATCCTGTTCGTAAATGATACGCCCGTCGTCCAACGGGATCTCTCTGCCGAGGATCTTCAGCAAAGTGGATTTACCCGCCCCGTTGCGGCCGACCAGACAAACGCGTTCATTGTCTTCAATATGAATTTCGGTGTTGTCTAACAAAGGTGCATCGCTGAAAGAGAGCCAGGCACCGGACATGCTGATTAACGACATAGTAATTATTTTCCTTCGCCAGCGTGGGTCACCAGCCAGCAGTTGTGTATCTGACGGTTACGGGCAAAGTCCTGTGAAAGCGTCTGGGCGGTAATTTCTTTCGCTTCCAGACCCAACGCATTCAGACCAGCCAGATCCATCTGGAAACCGCGTTTGTTATTGGAGAACATGACTGTCCCATTACGACGCAGTAACCGCTTCAAATCTTTCATCAGCGCCAGATGATCGCGCTGTACGTCAAAGGTATTCTCCATTCTCTTGGAGTTGGAGAAGGTTGGGGGATCGATAAAGATCACATCAAACTGTTCGTCGGCATGATGCAGCCATGACAGGCAATCCGCCTGGATCAATCGGTGCTGTTTGCCGGTAAGGCCGTTAACCCGCAGGTTCTTCTCCGCCCACTCAAGATAGGTGCGTGACATATCCACGGTAGTCGTGCTGCGCGCCCCACCCAACCCGGCATGTACGCTGGCGGTGCCGGTATATGCAAACAGGTTGAGGAAATCTTTGCCTTTGCTCATCTCACCCAGCATACGGCGGGCGATGCGGTGATCGAGGAACAGCCCGGTATCAAGATAGTCGGTCAGGTTGACCCACAGCTTGGCATTGAACTCTTCCACCAGCAGGAATTCACC
The DNA here is from genome assembly GCF_050632285.1 of Serratia sp. L9. NCBI lineage: Bacteria > Pseudomonadati > Pseudomonadota > Gammaproteobacteria > Enterobacterales > Yersiniaceae > Serratia > Serratia sp. L9. The sequence goes on from NZ_CP192591.1 coordinate 4,703,670, forward strand.
CTTCTGTGCCAGTTTTTCATACTGATTCTTGCCCTTCTGGCGTTCACGCGTCTTCAAAACCAGTTGGTTAGAAGGCAACTCCAGCACTGCCAGAGTGGCATTAATCACATCAAACAGGCGTTGGCGCGCTTTCTGCGCATCAATGGTTTTCGGCGGCGCGTATTCCTGTACCACGACTTTACTGCCATAGCGATCCACCGCGACGTTATACTCCGGCAGATCGGCGTCATACAGGCGGTAACATTCAATCCCCTGCTGCTTGGCCCATTTATCCAGCTTCTTAAGGTTCTTGCGCAGTCGGTTGGCAAAATCTTCAGCCACCTGCACACCCGCAGAACCCTGCGGATTCTCCGCCAACTGGTAGTTTTTCTGTACGCAGTCCAGCGGGCCATTTTTCGCTTTGAACTGGCGCTCTGCACGCAGCTGCAAGCAACTCAACAGTTCAGGTGAGGCGCTGAACAACGAAAGTTGCCAGCCGCCAAAGGCGCTCTTCATGATACGCCCCAGCATATTGTGCAATGCGATCAGCGCCGGTTCGCTCTCAAGACGTTCACCGTATGGCGGGTTGCTGACCACAGTCCCGACCGGGCCTTCCGGCAGTGGATTGGTCAGTTTGCTGACGTCGTTGACGTTAAAGGTGATCAGTTCAGCCACACCAGCGCGGCGAGCGTTGCCCCGTGCCATCTCGATGACTCGGCGATCGATATCTGAGCCGAAGAAACGTGAGGTGGTTTCCTGCAAACCACGACGGGCCCGCACCTGCGCTTCGGTGATCACTTCACGCCACAGTTCGGCATTATGCCCATTCCAGGCGGTAAAGCCCCAATGATGGCGATGTAACCCAGGCGCGCGATCGGAAGCGATCATCGCCGCCTCAATCAGCAGAGTACCCGAGCCGCACATTGGATCCAGCATCGGCGTCCCCGGCTGCCAGCCGGAACGCTGGATGATGGCCGCCGCCAGGTTTTCTTTCAACGGCGCCTGGCCGGTCAGATCGCGGTAACCACGTTGGTGCAGGCCTTCGCCGCTAAGATCGAGCGCTACGCTGGCCATATCACGCTGCAAGAAGACATTCACACGAATATCGGGCTGCTGTTTTGCTACCGTTGGCCGCTCTTCGAGCTTGCGGGTAAAGCTGTCCACAATGGCATCTTTCACTTTCAACGCGCCATATTGGCTGTTACGGATCTCTTCGTTGACACCGCTAAAGTGAACGGCAAAAGTTTTATCCAGGCCAAACACCGTCGGCCAGTCAATCGCCTGCACCCCAAGATACAAATCCAGGTCGCTATGCACACGGAATTCATTCAACGGCAACAAGATACGCGAGGCCAGGCGGCTCCACAGCAAGCTTTGGTACAAAAGACGATCGTCACCCTGAAAATGTACCCCACCCTGCACCACTTTGCAGGCGTGAGCGCCCAGCGCTTCCAGTTCGCTTTTTAACAGTTCTTCCAGTCCACGCGCCGTGCTGGCAAACAGAGAGTTCATATCGTGCTTATCACCAAAAAGAAAATTGTTGCGCATTATAGCTAATCCAGACCGCTTGTCATAAAGTTGCTCCCTTCTATTTCAAAATCGCACGGAGGCAGGGTGATCACGCTTTCCCGACTTTACGTTCATCCGGTCAAATCGTTACGGGGTTTACAGCTTTCTCACGCTCAGGCATCCAGCAGCGGCCTCGCTTTTGATCGCACCTTTATGATCACTAAACCTGACGGAACCTTTATTACTGCACGCCAATACCCGCAAATGGTGCTTTTCACGCCAGCCTTGCTGGCCGATGGCCTGTTTTTGACTGCCCCAGACGGTGAGAGTGCCACTATCCGTTTCAGCGATTTTGCTGCGCAGCCACACCCAACTGAGGTTTGGGGCAACCATTTCACCGCGTTGATCGCCCCGCAAGCCATCAACCTCTGGCTAAGCGGCTACTTCCAAATGGAAGTCCAGTTGCGCTGGGTCGGGTCTGAATTAACCCGCCGGGTCAAACAACACCCGGAGATCCCTCTGTCTTTTGCCGACGGCTTTCCTTATCTGCTGATTAACGAAGCCTCGTTTCAGGATCTACAGCAGCGCTGCCCAAGCAGCATCAAGCTGGAACAGTTTCGGCCAAATTTAGTCGTCACCGGTAGCCCTGCCTGGGCAGAAGACGGCTGGCAGGTGATCCGCGTTGGCGATGTGATGTTTGATCTGGTGAAGCCTTGCAGCCGGTGCATTTTGACGACCGTCAGCCCCGAGCGTGGCCGTAAGCACCCGAGCGGCGAGCCGCTGAGCACGTTGCAGCAATTCCGTACCGCCGATAATGGCGATGTCGACTTCGGGCAGAATATGATTGCCCGTAACAGCGGTATCATTCGCATCGGCGATGGTGTTGAAGTGCTATCCAGCAAACCTGCCCGGCCATATGGCGCAGGCAAAGTGGTCGAAAGCCTACAGGCACCGCAAGACAGCACCAACAGCGTGACGATTGAATATGAAGGAAAGGTGTTTACCGGTAACAACCAGCAGATATTGCTGGAACAGCTGGAGCAGCAGGGAATTCGCATCCCTTATTCCTGCCGGGCAGGCCTTTGTGGCAGTTGCCGAATGACGCTGGTCGAGGGGGAAGTCGCACCGCTGAAGAAAAGCGCAGTGACCAACAATGGCACTATTCTCTCTTGCAGCTGTATTCCTAAAAGCGATTTGAAGCTGGCATGACCCGGCTGGCGTTTCGCCGCCGGGTATCACACCGCCCTGTCGTAAGCCGGGGCAGAGAGTTCGTCCGAGATGCAGGGTTTCAGGCGATCGTGCATCACTTTAATTGCGTCCCCGAGCACCATGGTGCGGCCAGCCAACGTTAACTGATTCTGTGCCAGCAGGCATAGGCTGGCATTGTCACCGGCCTCAACAACCAGTAGGCGCGCCTCTTCACCGCTGTCCATTACCTTCACCGCCGCCAGCTCACCATTCTTTGGCTGTAACGGATAGTGTTGCTGAGAAAAATGCCAGCTTTTAGGCATCAGGGGTTTAAGAAAACGAAAAGCCACCAGCGCATTTAATACCAGCTCAGCACGTTGTTCATGGCTGAGTTTTATCTGCTTACACTGATCTTCATAATTAAAATAGAGCGCTGCGTCATCAACGCAGAAAGCACATTCAGCAAAGGCATCTGGGGTTAACATTTTTGCAGGAAAACGTGAGCGGAAGATCATACCATTGGCTAAATCAAGCATCAGCCGATCGTGTTCAGCGTCAAAATACCAACGCCAATTGTCGTCAGGTTTTATCTTCATTTGTTATTCCTTCTCGCCACTTGCCAATGCTGCATTACCCAAAACGGTGATTTTATCACCATAACAGTAGCCTAAACATCGGATAATTCCGCGAAAGATATTTACGCTAACGCACAAAATATAGACGAGCCGGGGAAAGAAATAAACCCCCGGCATAAAATGAAGGGAAAAATATTAGATATGGGTAACGATATCTTTAATCAAACCTGGCCCATGGAAGATAAATCCGGAATAAATTTGTACCAGAGTTGCCCCGGCATCCATTTTTTCTCTGGCGGCGGTCAGAGAATCAATTCCACCAACGCCGATAATCGGCAGACGACCTTGCAGCTCCTGTGACAAACGGCGGATCACTTCGGTGCTGCGTAACTGGATCGGACGGCCACTTAACCCCCTGCCTGTTCGCAATAATTCAATCCCTGGATCAGTTTACGATCGAGCGTGGTATTGGTTGCGATGACGCCATCTATATTATGGCGAACCAAACTGTCCGCTATTTGGATCAACTCTTCCTCGGAAAGATCCGGCGCGATCTTTACCGCCACCGGCACATATTTGTGATGACGGGCGTGCAATTCAGTCTGTTTATTTTTAATCGCCGCCAAAAGATCGTCCAGCGCTTCACCATACTGTAAGGATCGTAATCCTGGGGTGTTGGGTGAAGAGATATTAATCGCGATATAACCAGCATACGGATAAACCTTATCCATACAGATCAGATAATCATCTTTACCTTGTTCTACCGGCGTGTCTTTATTCTTGCCGATATTAATCCCCAGAATACCGCCAAAATGGGATTTCTTAACATTTTCAATCAGATTATCTACGCCATGGTTGTTGAATCCCATGCGGTTAATCAGCCCTTCTGCTTCAACAACGCGGAATAAACGCGGTTTGTCATTACCCGGTTGTGGACGTGGAGTGACGGTACCCACTTCGACGAAGCCAAAGCCCATAGCGCCAAAGGCATCGATACACTCACCGTCTTTATCCAGGCCTGCAGCCAACCCTAATGGGTTTTTAAAAGAGAGCCCCATACAGTTGACCGGCTTGGTCGGCACTGACTGACGGATAAAAAACTCTAATGGAGTGCCGGTAATACGGCGAAGCTGGTTGAAGGTCAATTCATGCGCGCGCTCGGGATCGAGCTGAAATAACGCCTTCCTGATGATGGGGTAGTACATGTACTCTCCTAATGTCCCGGTTATACCCGTCATCTTTCAAGCTACAGCGCGCTTAACCAAGCATCTGGCCGCAACTTGAAGTTCACAGGGTATCGTGGCAAACCGGGGGCGTATTATCCGGTATCCCCTTACGAATTGGAATTGATTAAAAGCAAAAAAAGCGCCTTTTACGCAATCGTTTTCCTGCCGTGGCCCCACATCCCCTGCCTTTCCCCATTTACGCATATAAAAATCCAAAAATGAGATTTAAAAAAAGCCCCCTTTTGCTGTTAGTTTTAAAACACTTTACGAACATTACATTAACATTCATAACTTTTAGCTATAAGGAGCGGCAATGCGCGTTATTTCCCTGGCAGGTAGCCCAAGAAACCCCTCACGCTCTACGGCACTGTTACAACTGAGCCAACGTTGGTTACAGCAACAGAATGTTGAAGTGATCCCCTATACCCTGCACGACTTCCGTGCCGACGATCTGCTGCACGCCAATTTTAACAGCCCGGATATCAAAGCATTTTCCGCGCAGTTGGCAACCGCCGATGGCCTGTTGATCGCCACGCCGGTTTACAAGGCTTCCTTTTCTGGGGCACTGAAAACCTTAATCGATTTACTGCCTGAGCGGGCCTTGGACCACAAAGTGGTTTTACCGCTGGCCACCGGGGGGTCCATCGGCCACATGCTGGCGGTGGATTATGCGCTTAAACCGGTATTAGCGGCGCTGAAAGCCCAGGAAGTGCTGCACGGTGTTTTCGCTGATGACAGCCAGGTGGTGCTCAGCGGTGAACAGTTCACCCTGGCTGAAGGGGTGACGGCTCGCCTGGTCGAAGCGTTAGAAAGCTTCTATCTGGCCCTCAACCGCCGCAAACCTGCGACGTTAAAAACCGCCACTTCCCTATTAGCCCGGCAAACAGCCTGAAGAACTTTATAAGGAAATAATCATGTCACTATCTTCTTCTTTGCGACATTGGTTCAACACCGGTGCGTTAGCCACGATTGCCACGCTAGCTTTCGCCAATGCCGCTATTGCACAGAGTCATGCCCCTGACCAGTTCCGCGTAGGCTACCAAAAAGGCTCCGTTAGCCTGGTGCTGGCTAAAACTCATCAATTGCTGGAGAAACGCTTTCCCGACACCAAAATAAGTTGGATCGAATTCCCGGCTGGCCCGCAAATGCTCGAAGCACTGAACGTCGGCAGTATTGATCTTGGCAGCACCGGTGATATTCCACCGATCTTTGCGCAGGCTGCCGGGGCCGATTTGCTGTATGTCGGCGTCGAACCACCAAAACCCAAGGCGGAAGTGATCCTGGTACCGGAGAACAGCCCAATCCGCAGCGTTGCCGAACTGAAGGGCCATAAAGTGGCTTTTCAGAAAGGCTCAAGTTCGCACAACCTGCTATTACGGGCGCTGCAAAGGGATGGCCTGAAATTTACCGATATCAAACCAGTCTATCTGACACCGGCCGATGCCCGTGCGGCATTCCAGCAGGGTAACGTTGATGCCTGGGTTATCTGGGATCCCTACTACTCTGCCGCATTATTGCAGGGCGGTGTTCGGGTGCTGACAGATGGCAGCCAATTAAACCAGACCGGTTCCTTCTATCTGGCAGCTCGCCCCTACGCCGAATCCAATGGTCCCTTTATCCAGCAAGTGCTGGCGGTGTTGACGCAGGCTGATGCGTTGTCACTCAGCGATCGAGCACAAAGCATTACGCTGCTGGCCAATGCCATGGGGCTGCCGGAGGCAGTGATCGCCAGCTATCTCGATCATCGCCCGCCAACGGCTATCAAGCCATTGAGCGAAGCAACGATTACTGCACAACAAAACACCGCCAATCTGTTTTTCGCCAACCGGCTGGTTCCGGTGCAGGTGGATATTTCTCAACGCGTCTGGCACCCAGCCGCACAATAATCAAGGAGTGAATGTTATGAGTATTAACGTGTTCTGGTTCTTACCTACTCACGGAGATGGCCACTATCTGGGCACTTCCGAAGGCGCTCGCGCCGTAGACCATAGTTATCTGCAGCAGATAGCCCAGGCCGCAGACCGGCTTGGTTTCGGCGGTGTGTTGATCCCTACAGGCCGCTCTTGCGAGGATTCCTGGCTGGTCGCCGCTTCATTGATCCCAATCACCCAGCGGCTCAAGTTTCTGGTCGCACTGCGCCCCGGCATCATTTCTCCGACGCTGGCGGCAAGGCAGGCCGCCACGCTAGACAGGCTTTCTAATGGCCGTGCGCTATTCAATCTGGTGACCGGTGGCGATCCGGAGGAACTGGCAGCCGAAGGCTTACACCTTAATCATGCGGAACGCTACGAAGCCTCGGCCGAATTTACCCATGTATGGCGCAAGGTGCTGGAAGGTGAAACCGTGGATTTCGACGGTAAACATATTCATGTTAAAGGCGCCAAGCTGTTATTCCCCCCGGTTCAGCAACCTCGCCCTCCTTTGTACTTTGGCGGATCCTCTCCCGCAGCACAGGATCTGGCCGCCGAGCAGGTCGAGCTATATCTGACCTGGGGAGAAACACCCGCGCAGGTGAAAGAGAAAATTGAAGAAGTGCGAGCCAAGGCGGCAGCCGTTGGGCGTAAAGTCCGCTTCGGCATCCGGTTGCACGTTATCGTACGGGAAACTACCGAAGAAGCCTGGCAGGCGGCCCACCGTCTGATTGCCAATCTGGATGAACAAACCATTGCCGATGCGCAACAGGCCTTCAAGCGCTATGACTCCGTCGGTCAACAGCGAATGGCCGCTTTGCACGGCGGTAAGAAAGACAATCTGGAAATCAGCCCCAACCTGTGGGCCGGTGTCGGACTGGTGCGCGGCGGAGCGGGCACCGCCTTGGTGGGCGATGGCCCAACGGTGGCGGCGCGTATGCAGGAATATGCCGATCTGGGGATAGATACCTTTGTCCTTTCCGGCTACCCACACCTTGAAGAAGCCTATCGGGTGGGGGAATTGCTATTTCCACACCTTGATCTGGCTTCCGAGCCGCCAACGCAACTGCGCTCAATCACACCGCAGGGTGAAACAGTCGCCAATATCTATGCTCCACAAAGAGTATCGCAAAGCTGAGGAGAGAAACGATGGCAATCGGTGCACGACACATCCTGCACCGGCTGGCCCCCTGGGCCTTGCCGGTAGCGCTGGTGATTGGCTGGCAAACCGCCGTAGAGGCGGGCTGGTTATCAAACCGCATTTTACCCGCGCCAAGCGCGGTAGTGACCGCCTTCTGGGCTTTGGTCAAGAGTGGTGAGCTGTGGCAACACCTGACTATCAGCAGTTGGCGCGCACTGATTGGTTTTAGTATCGGCGGCAGTATCGGATTGATATTGGGCTTGATTACCGGTTTATCCCGTTGGGGAGAGCGGTTGCTCGACAGTTCGGTACAAATGATCCGTAATGTGCCACATCTGGCCCTGATCCCGCTGGTGATCCTGTGGTTTGGTATCGATGAGTCAGCCAAAATCTTCCTGGTCGCGCTCGGTACGCTATTCCCGATCTATCTGAACACCTATCACGGCATCAAGAATATCGATCCTGGTCTGCTGGAAATGGCACGCAGTTACGGGTTGAGCGGGTTTGGCTTGTTTACGCAAGTGGTCTTGCCTGGCGCACTGCCTTCGATCATGGTCGGCGTGCGTTTCGCCCTCGGATTTATGTGGCTGACGCTGATCGTTGCCGAGACCATTTCCGCTAATTCGGGGATCGGTTATCTGGCGATGAATGCCCGTGAGTTTCTTCAAACCGACGTGGTGGTGGTAGCCATAGTGCTGTATGCCCTGCTCGGCAAACTGGCTGATACCAGCGCGCAATTGCTTGAGCGTGTCTGGTTACGCTGGCACCCGGCCTATCAACTGAAATCAGGAGAAGCGCAATGACAGCACCGACCCGCATTCCACAGGGGACGCCTATCACACTGGAGTCGATAGGCAAACGTTATGGCAACCGTACGGTTTTGGATAATCTGCAATTGCGTATTACCGCTGGCCAGTTTGTGGCCGTGGTTGGCCGCAGCGGCTGTGGTAAAAGTACCTTATTGCGCCTGTTAGCTGGGTTGGAAACGGCTAGCCACGGGACATTGTTGAGCGGTAATGCGCCTCTCAGCCAGGCCAAAGACGACACCAGGCTGATGTTTCAGGATGCCCGCCTGCTGCCGTGGAAAAAGGTTATTGATAACGTCGGCCTTGGCCTGCGTGGCAATTGGCGTGAGGATGCATTGCAAGCGTTAGCCACCGTCGGGCTGGCAGATCGCGCCAATGAATGGCCAGCCGCCCTGTCTGGCGGGCAGAAGCAACGTGTTGCCCTGGCCCGCGCATTGATCCACCGCCCACGCCTGCTGTTGTTGGATGAACCCCTGGGGGCGCTGGATGCATTAACCCGCATCGAGATGCAGGGACTGATTGAAGATCTCTGGCAGCGACATGGCTTCACCGTGCTGCTGGTTACGCACGACGTCAGTGAAGCGATAGCTCTGGCCGATCGGGTATTATTAATAGAAGAAGGACGTATCGGGCTGGATCTGACCGTCGATTTGCCTCGGCCTCGCCGCAGAGGTTCGGTAAAGCTGGCAGAATTGGAAGCCGAAGTGCTGGCAAGAGTGTTATCGCCCCCGCCTGCGGTTGAAACCGCCCACCGGGCGGCGAATTAAACAGGGGACGGCCATGCCGTCCCCAATTCTTTATGCGTCTAACGCCTTGGCGATCTTCTCATACAGGTCACCAGACAGGTTCTCCAGCCCCTTCAACTGCTCCAACGCCTGGCGCATCAAGGCCTGACGTGAAGCATCGTAACGTTTCAGGCGGATCAGCGGTTCGATCAAGCGTGCGGCCACTTGCGGGTTACGCTGGTTAAGATCGCTGAGGATCTCCACCAGGAACTGGTAGCCGCTGCCATCTGCCGCATGGAAAGCTGCAGGATTGGCAGAGGCAAAACCCCCGATCAGTGAACGCGTACGGTTTGGGTTACCCAGGCTGAATGAACGGTGTTGCAACAGGGCCCGCACTTTGCTGAGCACATCTGCCGCCGGGCTGGTGGCTTGGAGCACAAACCATTTGTCCATCACCAGGCCATCCTGATGCCAGCGCTGGTCAAACTCTGTCATCAGCGCATCACGGCAAGGCAACTGAGCCCCTACCGCAGCAGCCAATGCCGCCAGCGAATCGGTCATATTATCCGCCTGACGGAACTGCTGTATGACCAGCTTATCGGCCTGCTCGGCATCACCGAATGCCAGATAGTGGAGACAGGTGTTGCGCAGTGAACGCTTGGCGATATCACTGTGTTCAACGCGATACCCCTCAGTTTTGTTAGCGTGATACACCGCCAGCCATTCATCGGCCATTTCCTTAGCCAGACAGCGGGTGATCGCTTCATGTACCGCGCTGATCGCTTCGGGATCGATGGTGGTGAACAGCTCGGCAATTTCGTTTTCCGAAGGCAACGTGAGGATCTGTGCCGCCAAGGCAGGATCCAGCGTCTCATCCAGCAGCACTGCACGGAAGGCATCCGCAACGTGTAACGGCAACGATAGCGGTTGTTTCTGTTGATATTTGGCCACGTTCAGCTTGATGTAATTGGCCAGCAGGCTTTGCGCTGCATCCCAACGAGAAAACTCATTGCGGGCATGCTGCATCAGGAAAGTCAGTTGTTGATCGCTGTACGGATAATCCAGCTTGACCGGAGCGGAGAATTCACGCAGCAATGAAGGCACTGGCTTGTGTGCCACCGCATCAAACACAAAGGTCTGTTCAGCAGCGGTCACGTTTAAAACGTTGTTCACCGGCGAGCCGTCTTTCTGCAAGGCGATCACGTTGCCTTCGCTGTCATAAAGCTCAATATCCAGCGGAATATGCAATGGCAGCTTTTCTTGCTGATCGGCCGTCGGCTCAGTTTTCTGACTGACATGCAAACGATACTGCTGCTGTTCGGCGTTATAATCATCGCGCACCGTCAACAGTGGCGTACCAGACTGGCTATACCAGCGACGGAACAGCGAAAGATCGACATTGGAGGCATCTTCCATCGCCTGAACAAAATCGTCACAGGTGGCCGCACTGCCGTCATGACGTTCGAAATACAGCTGCATCCCCGCCTGGAACTGCTGTTCCCCCAGCAGCGTATGCATCATGCGGATCACTTCCGAACCCTTCTCATACACGGTCAGTGTGTAAAAATTGTTCATTTCAATGACTTTGTCTGGCCGGATAGCGTGTGCCATCGGGCTGGCATCTTCGGCGAACTGCGCACCGCGCATCACTCGCACATTATCGATGCGGTTAACCGATCTTGAACCGAGATCTGAGCTGAACTCCTGATCGCGAAATACCGTCAGCCCCTCTTTCAGGCTAAGTTGGAACCAGTCGCGGCAGGTGACGCGGTTGCCGGTCCAGTTGTGGAAATATTCGTGGCCAATCACCGCTTCAATATTCAGGTAATCTTTATCGGTGGCGGTTTCCGCCTTCGCCAGCACATATTTCGAGTTAAAGATATTTAACCCTTTGTTTTCCATCGCCCCCATATTGAAGAAATCGACGGCAACGATCATGTAGATATCCAGATCGTATTCCAGGCCGAAACGGGTTTCGTCCCATTTCATCGAATTCTTCAGCGAGGTCATTGCCCAATCGGCACGATCCAGATTGCCACGATCGACAAACAGCTCCAGCGCCACTTTGCGCCCAGAGCGTGTAATGAACGTATCGCGCAGCACGTCGAAATCACCGGCAACCAACGCAAACAGATAGCAAGGTTTCGGGAAGGGATCCTGCCACTGCACCCAGTGACGCCCATCTTCCAATTCCCCTTCAGCCACCCGGTTGCCGTTCGACAGCAGGAAAGGATAACGCGCTTTATTGGCCACGATACGCGTAGTAAAACGGGCCAGCACATCTGGACGATCCAGATAATAAGTGATATGGCGGAACCCTTCGGCTTCACATTGGGTGCACAGCGCTTCGCCAGACAGATATAACCCCTCCAGGGCGCTATTTTTTGCCGGGTGAATCTCGTTAACAATAGTCAGGGTAAATTGCGCAGGCAACTGCTCAATAATCAGTTGGTTATCCTGTTGTTGATAAGCGCTCCACGGCTGCCCGTCGATCTGAATACTCACCAGCTTCACATCTTCGCCATTAAGCGTCAGCGGTGCCCCCGCTGCGCCCTGACGCTTGATCTGGCTGACTGCGGTAACACGCGTAGTGTCAGCGTCCAGTTCGAAATTCAAATCGATATCGGTAATGGTGTAATCCGGTGCACGATAATCGTGGCGAAACTTCGCCTGTGGCTGTTGTGTCATAAAAACCCTTCGACGTGTCAGTGAGTTATAGGTTACGAGCCCACAGAATGGGATGGCCCGATTGTGAATAAACTGTATCACAGCTATGAAAAAAACCCAGAGCAGGCAGCGAGTCACACCAAGATTTCATTCACCGGTCATGGGCAAACGCTGTTTTCTGACGAGCTTTGGCTCCCCAGACACTTTGATCAACTTCACAAACAGCATTTTATGCTTAAGCAGGCCGCTCGTGGCCTGCAGGCGCAGCGACTTTACTGAGGCAGCCCGGTTGCCACAATGTTATAATTTCACTCCCGGCCGGCAGGAGAAACGGATTAGCATGCAAGTAAAATATCTGATCTATTTCTTCACTTTTGCCATCATGCTCTCCTTTGGCGTTTTTATTTCCAATGAGCTGGTAGAAGCGCAAAACAGCTATACCCAAAGCCAGGAAAATCTCTATAAAATCAGCCGTGCCAAAGAGGTTTCTGAAGCCTTCCAGGCTACATTGCTCGCACACCGATTAAAAAGATTAAGTCTGGTGAGCAAATCTGTGACCGAAAACCAATGGAAGATTGCCGACGAGCAGGCACGTAGAAAAATAGCGATTGTACAATCGCATGTCGGTAGTGAAATTTCATTGCGGCAAGGCGTCAGACAAAAATTTGCCATCCTTTCCATGATCAATCTGATGGAGAAGTTGCTGGATAACGATTCGCGGCAACTGTCGCAAGTCAACGATGCCAATACCAATTTGTTCAATATCAACAGCGCCTATTATATCGTTCAGACTACCAGAACCTTTTATCGATATACTTATGACACCCGGATGATTGATGCAGACTCCTTTCTGTTTTTGGAGTCCATTCGTCTTAATAACCGTTTGAATATGTCCGTAACGGAACTTATCGATCAGATTATCGACGTTAATCTCGACGGTGTGGGCCGCCAGGACGCCTATCTGAAAGCCATTCAACTGACGGGAGTGCTGAACTCACTCAGCACCCGCTTAGCCTTTATGAAATTAGCCTATAGCGACCCACAGATATCCGCGTTGGTCGGCCAACTGCAGCAGAGCATCTCCAGCGAACGGATCGACAGTATTTCCGAAGGTTTGTACCGGGCCATTACCCAGAACACCGGTTATAACTCCGATTTTATCTATGACTACATCAAAGAGTTGAGCCAGCTTTCACAGCAGCTTTATCAACGCAGTTTTGAGCTGGAGATTGCCGCTTCCGAAGCCAAGATGTATGACAGCCAAACGGCTATTTATGGCATGATCTCTTTAGGTTGGCTGATTACCTTGTTCATACTGTTACCCTCCTTGATCTTTTGCTCCAACATCAGCCGCTGGCTGACAAAAACCCATAACAATATCCTGCGCTTGTCTAAGGGCGACCTGAACATTGATAACAACGAGACATTTTACAGTAAAGAGCTGATCGCCATTAACGATGCCATCACCCAGTTGAAACAATACAATCAGGTGAAGATCGCGTTGGAAAACGAAAAACATGTGCTGATCAAAGAACTGGAAGCCTCGTCATTTCTCGATCCACTGACCAATATCTATAACCGCCGCAAATTTTTCCTCGAGTGCGAAATGCTCGCGGCCAACACTTATCCTCAGGCGTTTTGCCTGATCGATATCGACAACTTTAAACGGTTAAATGATACCTACGGCCATGATATTGGCGATCGTGTCCTGGTGATGTTCGCTCAGCTGTTACGCAACACTTTTCGTTCCAGCGACATTTTCTGCCGCTACGGTGGAGAGGAGTTTGCTTTGCTACTGGGTCACTGTACGCTGGAGAATGCCCGCAGCGTAATGGAGAATCTGCGCGAGGAAACTCGCCAGCTCTGCCTGGAACTGGTCAACGGAAAACGAGTGCGCTTCACCATCAGTTGTGGCATTGCCGCCGTGGTGAGCCTCGAAGAACTGCATCCAGCGATCAAAAAGGCTGACGAAGCGCTGTATTACTGTAAGAAAAGCGGCAAGGACAAGGTCAGTATCTATACGCCAACCGGGTTCATCTGAATCCCTGTTTAAAATAATTAACCTTATAATTTCTATCGTTAAATTGACTAAGTGATTCAGCTTATTGGATTATTTGACTTTTATTCCCCTACGCAACGCCCCCACCCAGACAAAGGCACGTTTAATCCTCGACCCCTTCCAGTCATTTGTGGTGTGATGTGGCTTCAATAATAGGATAATCCGGGTATACTCCCCCACTTTTTATGATTATCCGGGTTTGGACACGCGCCTGACGAGGATGCTGTAACGCGATATGAATCTATACGCTTCCCCGATTTTGACCTCATTGCTTGATACTGATGCCTACAAGCTTCATATGCAGCAAGCAGTGTTTCATCGCTACCCCGCAATTACCGTTGCGGCGGAGTTCCGTTGCCGTGGTGACGAACTGCTGGGCGAATATGCCGACGAGATCCGAGCCCAGATTGCCATCATGAGCAAGCTGGCGCTGACCGAAGCGGAATTTCGCTATCTCTCTGGCCTGACTTTCTTCCGCCAGGATTACCTGACCTGGCTGCGTGATTTCCGTTATGACCCGCAACAAGTCACCATCGGTAATCTTGACGGTAAACTGCAGATCCGTATCGCTGGCCCCTGGCTTGAAGTGATCATGTGGGAAGTTCCTTTGCTGGCAGTAATCAGTGAAGTGGTTCATCGCCACCGGTCACCGCAGGTCACACCAGAGATGGCGGTAAACCAGTTGCGCAGCAAACTGGCCCAGTTCAAACAAATGAGCGGGGATATTGATATTTCCCGCTTCAAATTGATGGACTTTGGCACCCGCCGCCGCTTCTCGCGAGAAGTGCAACAGGCCATCGTCACAACGCTGAAAGAGGAATTCCCTTATCTGGTCGGTACCAGTAACTACGATCTGGCGCACCAGTTAGATTTAGCTCCGCTGGGCACTCAGGCCCATGAATGGTTCCAGGCGCACCAGCAGATCAGCCCGGTGCTCGCCAACAGCCAACGTGCGGCGCTGCAAGCCTGGCTAGACGAATACCCCGATCAGTTGGGTGTGGCGCTCACTGACTGTATTACCATGGATGCGTTCCTGCGTGATTTCGGTATGCAGTTTGCCCAACGCTATCAAGGGTTGCGACACGACTCGGGCGATCCCATCGAATGGGGTGAAAAAGCCATTGCTCATTACCAGAAGCTGGGTATTGATCCGCTGAGCAAAACGCTGGTGTTTTCCGACAACCTGGACCTGGACAAGGCGTTGGCGCTGTATCGCCACTTTGATCGGCGTATCAATCTGTCCTTCGGAATTGGCACCCGTTTAACCTGTGATATACCCGGCGTCAACCCGCTGAATATCGTGATCAAACTGGTTGAGTGCAAAGGCAAACCGGTAGCCAAACTTTCAGACAGCCCAGGCAAAACCATCTGCCAGGACCAGGCGTTTGTGAAAGCCTTATGCAAAGCCTTCGACCTGCCATTGGTTAAAAAAGCCAGTTAATGATACAAGCCGGTGAGCCCGTTCTCGCCGGTTTCGCTTTTCTTCCTTTATATAGCTCCCCTTTTTACCCAACCTCAATAAATGTTGCGCCATTGCGATGATTTCTGCTTGTGCTCTGCAACGCGGCAAGTAACATAGCAACATCCCCAAATTCTTGGGTTGTTAGCCTATTTGTGAACCAAAACTTATAAAGAGAGAAATCTATGAGCGTAGTGCCTGTAGTCGACGTACTGCAAGGTCGTGCTGCGGTTGACAGTGAAGTCACCGTGCGCGGTTGGGTACGTACCCGGAGAGATTCTAAAGCTGGTATCTCCTTCCTCGCCGTTTATGACGGCTCCTGCTTTAATCCGTTACAGGCCGTCGTTAATCATTCTCTGCCGAATTATCAGGATGAAGTTCTGCACTTGACCACCGGCTGTTCCGTTGAAGTGACCGGCACCGTCGTTGCCTCCCCTGGCGAAGGCCAGAGTTTCGAGCTGCAGGCAACGTCCATCAAGGTGGTTGGCTGGGTTGACGATCCGGATACCTACCCGATGGCGGCTAAACGCCACAGCATCGAATATCTGCGTGAAGTGGCCCACCTGCGCCCACGCACTAACCTGATCGGTGCAGTTGCCCGCGTCCGTCACACGCTGGCACAGGCGATCCACCGCTACTTCCATGAAAACGGCTATTTCTGGGTTTCTACCCCGCTGATTACCGCCTCGGATACCGAAGGTGCTGGCGAAATGTTCCGCGTTTCTACTCTGGATATGGAAAACCTGCCGCGCACGGATAAAGGCACTGTCGATTTCAGCCAGGACTTCTTCGGTAAAGAGGCTTTCTTGACCGTATCTGGTCAGTTGAACGGCGAAACCTATGCCTGTGCGTTGTCCAAGGTTTATACCTTTGGCCCCACCTTCCGCGCCGAGAACTCCAACACCAGCCGCCATCTGGCCGAGTTTTGGATGATCGAACCTGAAGTGGCCTTCGCTACGCTGGACGATGTTGCCAGTCTGGCCGAGGGCATGCTGAAGTATGTCTTCCAGGCGGTACTGGATGAACGCGCCGACGACCTGCAATTCTTCGCTGAGCGGGTAGATAAAGACGCCATTGAACGCTTGAAGCGTTTTGTCAGCTCTGACTTTGCCCAAGTGGATTACACCGAAGCCGTCGAGATCCTGATCGCTTCTGGCCAAACCTTCGAAAACCCCGTCTCCTGGGGTATCGACCTTTCATCGGAACATGAGCGTTATCTGGCCGAACAGCACTTCAAGGCGCCGGTAGTGGTAAAAAACTACCCGAAAGACATCAAAGCCTTCTATATGCGTATGAATGAAGACGGCAAGACCGTGGCGGCCATGGACGTATTGGCACCGGGCATTGGCGAAATCATCGGTGGTTCACAGCGTGAAGAACGCCTCGATGTACTGGATCAGCGCCTGGAAGAGATGGGCCTGAATAAAGAAGATTATTGGTGGTACCGCGATCTGCGCCGTTATGGCACCGTGCCGCATTCAGGCTTTGGTTTAGGTTTTGAACGTTTAATCGCCTATGTGACCGGTGTGCAAAACGTGCGGGATGTGATCCCATTCCCTCGCACCCCACGTAACGCAAGTTTCTAATTAATAATTCAAACATTTTTTAAACCAATTCTTTACACTTTAAAGGCCAGCTTAGCTGGCCTTTCGCATTTTTTAACCTTGACCTGCGTCACAAAGTTCCCTCAGATTCACAAATTGTTACACATTGTTTCTTTATGAAACCCAATTGCGACATTCGTAGCACTTTCGCTCTAGATTAACCCGCCAGTGAATGGAACACTGCGTGCAGACACAGGACGACACCAATCTATCAACAATAGTTCCAAAAGAATTATTGGCGGCAGTGGCAAGGTGTCCGAATAACACCAATGAGGGTAATAATGATGAAGCGCAATATTCTTGCAGTAGTAATCCCGGCTCTGTTAGCAGCTGGTGCAGCAAACGCAGCAGAAATCTATAACAAAGACGGCAACAAACTGGATATGTACGGTAAAGTTGACGGCCTGCACTACTTCTCAGACAACGACGGTAATGATGGCGACAAATCTTACGTTCGTTTTGGCTTCAAAGGTGAAACTCAGATTGCTGACCAACTGACCGGTTATGGCCAGTGGGAATACAACATCCAGGCAAACAAAACCGAAGGTGGCACTGACGCAACTGACGGCACCAAAACCCGTCTGGGCTTTGCTGGTCTGAAATTTGCTGACTACGGTTCATTCGACTACGGCCGTAACTACGGTATCGTTTACGATCCAATGTCCTGGACTGACATGCTGCCAGAATTCGGTGGTGACTCAGCTTACAACGACAACTTTATGGTTGGCCGTTCTACCGGTCTGGCAACCTACCGTAACAAAAACTTCTTTGGTCTGGTTGACGGTCTGAACTTCGGCCTGCAATACCAGGGTAAAAACGATCGTTCTGACATCAGCCGTTCAAATGGCGACGGTTGGGGTATCTCCAGCTCCTACGAATCAGAAATCGGTGTAGGTGTTTCTGCAGCTTATGCTTCTTCTGATCGTACCGATGGTCAAGATGCTGCGTTTTATGCTAACGGTGAAGGCCGTTCAGAGCAGTGGGCAACCGCTCTGAAATATGACGCGAACAACGTTTACCTGGCTGCAATGTACGGCGAAACCCGTAACGCAACTTACATTGAAAACGAAAACAATGGCGCCTCTGGTTTTGCTAACAAAGCACAGAACATTGAATTGGTTGCACAGTATCAGTTCGATTTCGGCCTGCGTCCTTCTATTGCCTACGTACAGTCTAAAGGCAAGAAAATCGAAGGCATCGGTAATGCTGACCTGATCAAATACGTAGAAGTGGGCGCAACTTACTACTTCAACAAAAACATGTCTACCTATGTGGACTATCAGATCAACCAGCTGAACGACGACAACCCACTGGGTCTGAACACCGACGACACCGTTGCTGTTGGTCTGGTTTACCAGTTCTAAGTCGTAGCGCTTAATGACAGTTCGCTGTCAGCTAAGTTAAAAAACAGGGCTTCGGCCCTGTTTTTGTTTTTTGCCCTATCTGCCATTTTTTATCCTGCCAATCCCCCTTCCCCGTCATTTTTTGTGCTGAATCTGCCGCCATCACAAGATCGATGTGTTTTTCTCGCAAACGGTTGGCAAAGAAGATAACTGGCGCTACCCTGATGTTTCTGTCTGCTTAACTCTAGGCCATGGAAGCATTTGACATGTTTGAAAAAATCACCGCAGCACCTGCCGATCCGATTCTGGGTCTGACTGACATTTTCCGCGCGGACGCCCGCCCGAACAAAATCAACCTGGGGATCGGCGTCTATAAAGACGAAACCGGTAAAACACCTGTGCTGACCAGCGTGAAGAAGGCTGAACAATTCCTGCTGGAAAATGAAACCACCAAGAACTATTTGGGCATTGAAGGTATCCCTGAGTTTGCCAGTTGCACTCAAGAACTGCTGTTCGGCAAACAGAGCCCGATCATTACAGACAAACGTGCTCGCACCGCGCAAACACCTGGTGGTACCGGCGGCCTGCGTGTAGCGGCAGACTTTATTGCCAACCAGACCAACGCCAAACGTATCTGGGTCAGTAACCCAAGCTGGCCAAACCATAAAAACGTCTTTGGCGCCGTTGGCCTGGAAGTGCTGGAATACAACTATTACGATGCCGCCAACCACTCGTTGGATTTCAATGGCCTGCTCCAGAGCCTGGAACAAGCGCAGGCTGGCGATGTAGTGCTATTCCATGGTTGCTGCCACAACCCAACCGGTATCGATCCAACCGAAGCGCAATGGGCGCAGTTGGCTGAGCTTTCCGTCACCAAAGGTTGGCTGCCGCTGTTCGACTTCGCGTATCAGGGTTTTGCCAAAGGTCTGGAAGAAGACGCGCAAGGCTTGCGTATTTTTGCGGCCAAACATCAGGAACTGATTGTTGCCAGTTCCTATTCAAAGAACTTTGGCCTGTATAACGAACGTGTGGGTGCCTGTACCGTCGTGGCTGCCGATGCAGAAACTGCAGACCGCGCCTTCAGCCAGGTGAAAGCGGCAATTCGCGCCAACTACTCTAACCCGCCGTCACACGGTGCGGCGGTAGTTGCCACCATTCTGGGTAACGAAGCGCTGCGTGCCATTTGGGAGCAGGAACTGACCGATATGCGCCAACGCATTCACCGCATGCGTCAGCTGTTCGTCAATACCCTGCAGGAAAAAGGGGCCGAGCAGGATTTCAGTTTCATCATCAACCAGAACGGCATGTTCTCTTTCAGCGGGTTGACCAAAGATCAGGTACTGCGCCTGCGTGATGAGTTTGGTGTTTATGCCGTGAACTCTGGCCGCGTTAACGTGGCAGGTATGACGCCAGACAACATGGCACCGCTGTGCGAAGCCATCGTTGCCGTGCTGTAAGTTGAACCGGCAGTATTGAAAAAGGGCGCATCTGCGCCCTTTATTGTTTCTACAGGGAAATACCCCTACCAGATAGCGGGCTCTTCGCGCAGGAAAGGGTTGGTTTGACGTTCCCGACCAAAGGTAGACATTGGCCCATGCCCCGGAATAAATGCCATATCGTCGCCCTGAGGCAGTAATTTGCTGCGTATGGAATTGATCAACGTCTGATGGTCACCACGCGGGAAATCGCTGCGGCCAACACCACCGCTGAACAATACGTCGCCAACCAAAGCCAGGCGCGCTTGCGGGTTGATAAACACGATATGACCCGGCGTATGCCCAGGGCAATGCAGTACCTCCAGCGACATCTCGCCAACCTGCACCTTGTCCCCTTCTTCAAGCCATTTGGTTGGCGTAAAAGAGCGACACTCTTCAAGACCAAACATACGGCTCTGCGCAGGTAACCCTTCCAGCCAGAAAGCGTCCTCTTTCTCCGGGCCATAGATCGGCACCTGATAATGCTCTGCCATCTCTGCTGCGGCGCCCACGTGGTCGAGATGACCATGCGTCAGCAGGATCTGGCTGACCTGCACACCTATTTTGGCCACTTCCGCCTTCAATTTTTCCGGATCGCCACCGGGATCAATCAGTGCGGCCTGCTTGGTTGCTTCACACCAAATCAGCGTACAGTTCTGGCTAAACGCCGTAACGGGAATAATATGGTATTTCATAAAGCTCCAACGACAACGGCGCCATACCTGGCAGGCTGGCGCCATTCACTTATCATGATACACAGTGATTACCAGGTCCGCACCGGGCCGGTATCAATGTGTACAAAGTTGCTACGCGGATAATATCCTACACCACCAGCGCGCATTTTCATTGCCGCCTTACGGATATTACTCAGTTGGATACCTTCAATATGGAAATCCATCGCCTGCCCTTTGGTGTGATAGCTCTGCTTGGCCACACCCCGGCTATGCTCACGCATTTCGTTATTGGTTGTCAGTGAACGATAGCCCGAAATCAGCTGCACCGGTTTGTTGGTGCCCAACAGACCCTGCAGGCGATAGAGATGATCAAACAACTGAGGATCGATGGTTTTGGTCTTGTTAGCCCGATAGTCACGGAAGATATGGTTCAACCGCGCCAGTTCTTCTTTATTATAACCTTTACCGTTGAAGAATTCGGCTTTGATGGACTCACCGGTATTCAGGTTGTTCAACAACAGAATACGTGGGCGAGCGGTAGAAAGGCTGGCAAACGACTGCCCAGGGAGCAGTGCAATACCCATGGCAGCGCTACCTAACGCCAACCATTTACGGCGATGATGATCAATTTTATCCATGACTCTTTTAAACCCGGCAATAATGTCAAAATATATGCACAAAACTGCGCACTGCCTGAACCTTAACCGCCAGCGTAAGCTGAGTCAACCCGCGATACGCTGAGGTTACAAGCACTCACAAAAAGAGTGCTCGTTTACCCCTCGCCTTTCAAGTCACAGCTTGGCAGAGCCGCTCAAGCGTATTCATGCGCTTGAGCGGCCAACTTGAAATTCATAGGGTAAAGTTAGCCCAACATTAAGACCGTTATTTACATTGAATTACTGCATTTATTGCATCAATTTTTCGGCCTGAGCCAAGATTTGTGCACCCGATCTCACCGTGGCATCGTAATTGTAAATATCGGTGCGGAACTGCGGCTTGCCGTCTTCCGAAACCCAGGCTGTCAGGTAGTACAGTTGAACCGGGATATGCTGGCGAATGTTCACGTAGGTCGTGTTTCCCTGTTTCAGGGTGGACGATACGCGAGTGTTATTCCAACCTGCATCCTGTAACAGCATATTGGCCAAATCCGAGGCCTTGTTAACACGTACACAACCAGAGCTTAATGCACGAATATCCTTCTGGAACAGGCCATGATTAGGGGTATCGTGCAGATAGATAGCATCCGAGCTAGGCATATTGAACTTGAAGCGGCCCAACGAGTTGCTGGTGCCAGGCGCCTGCTGAATGCGATAAGGGAAATTACGTGGGGAAATCATGCTCCAGTCAATCATGGCTGGGTCGATAACCTCGGCATCATTACTCCAACCCGAGAACACGCGATAGCCGTGTCTCTGGAAGTAGCTGGCGTCGTGCATGGCCTTAGGCACGATATCTTCACGAATCAGCTTGGTTGGCACGTTCCACGGCGGGTTAACCACCACGTTGTTCAGCGCACTGCTCATCAGCGGGGTTTTACGGCTTGGACGGCCGACAATAACCCGGGAGGACAGCACTTCATTACCATTCAGATAATAGGTGAGCGAGTAGTTGGGGATGTTGACCATAATGCCGGTATCCACATGCCCAGGCAGAATACGCAAACGCTGGATGTTCAGCGCCAGCAAGGAAGCGCGCATTTGTGGCGAAACGTTCAGCCATTCGCGCGTCCGGGTGCCGATAACACCGTCTGGCGTCAGCCCCTGCCAGGTCTGGAAGCGTTTAACTGCTTCCACCAAATCTTCCGTATAGCGGTTATCCCGCACGGAAACAGGGCTGACCGGAGGTTGTGCCAACGGTGCTTCTGGAGAAGGGGCCAGATCCTTGATGGGTGCAGCCGCCGGACTGACAACGGCCCCTGTCGCATCGCGGCTCTTCTCTTCATCCACTGACAGATCATCATCCGCGGCTGGGGTCGTGGCGGCGGCGTTGGTCACCTCCGGTTCCGGTGAACGTGGGGCCTCCACCGATGCAGTGGTCAGCATGCCGGTACGTGCCAGGATCTCACGCAGCGCCGGAATATCGTCGCTGAGCTGGCCTGGGCGCAAACTCGGGCCATTGACTATTTGTGGCCACGGACGCCCATCGGCCAACATCTCGCGCAACGCCTGATGCATTTTTTGATACTGGGGATGCTGTGGGGCCAACGAATTGACATAGGCCAACGTTTTGCCCTGATGCATGGCCAACTGCCATTGGTTGACAACCGTGCTCGCGGGCACGTTCAACTTGTAGGGGATGTTGCTGTACAACCAGTTATTACCATTGGCACCGATGGAGGACACGAACTGCAGATAACCTAACATGGCGTCAGACAGAACAATATCGCGTGCCATATCGGTAATGGCCGGGTCTGTCAGTAATTTCACCCATTGAGTAAATTGCGGCTGCACCCCGGAAATCGCCAGTTCGGCAATCTGCTGCTGAAATTGTAATACCGCTTCACGATCCTGCCACATAGGTTGCATCTGGTTGGACGCATAAAGCGGTGCCAAAGTAGCGATATAATATGGCACAACGCTCTTCGGCAGAGCTGCTAGCAGCTCTGCACGACTCTGCGCAGCGGACATACCACCGGCTGATGATGCCACCGGGAACGCCGGTACAGTTGCTCCAGCGGAAAACGACCAGGCAAAACCCCATGCGATTGCACAACTCAATGCCAGACGTCGTACTGAGTTTCCATTTTTTAGCAACATCCCTTGCCCCCTGTAGGCTCACAAAAATACCGCACAGATTATTATTAGTTTCAGTATACAAACAGAACGGCCCTTTTGCTGTCAGCACCGTAAATTACTGTTTCGGGTAAAACGCCACTGCCATTCTACTGGAAAAAAACCAGGTTATCATCCCTGCAGTAAAAAAATAGCCACACCAGGGCAGCTATTTTCAGATTTTTAGGGCGTTTTTTTAAGTTTGCGGCGTTTCTGCCACAGCAGCGCCCAACGCAGGCTGATCGTTGGCAAAGCCACGCAGTCCCACAACGTGCACATGTTCATGGTTCTGGAATACTTTACGCACCAACTTATAGGTGGTGCCTTTTTCCGGGCTGATGTTTTCCGGCGCGGCTATGATCAACTGCATTTCAAGGCGATCGCACAGTTCGAACAGCGTTGCGATAGATTTGGCATCCAGACGCGCGGCTTCATCCAGGAACAGCAAGCGACAAGGTGAGATATCTTTGCCCCGCAAGCGGCGCGACTCTTCTTCCCAGCTTTGTACTACCATGACCAGAATCGACATCCCGGTACCGATCGCTTCCCCGGTAGACAACGCGCCACTTTCCGCACGCAGCCAACCATCAGAGCCACGGAAGACTTCAACTTCCAGCTCCAGATAGTTACGGTAATCCAGCAACTCTTCACCGATCGTCTGCGGCAGACGCTGCCCCATATCAACCTGCGGGTTCAGACGCTGATACAACTTGGCCAGCGCTTCGGAGAAGGTCAGCCGGTTGCTGTTGAAAAGATCCTGATGTTGTTCCTGCTGCTCGGAGAGTACATCGAGCAAGGTGGCGTGCGCTTCCCGTACGTTGACATTCAGACGTACGCTTTTCACCTGCCCGAAGGATACCGCCTGCAGCCCCTGGTTGAGCATACGGATTCGGTTCTGTTCGCGCTGAATGGTCTTGCGGATGATATTGGCCACGCTCTTCGAGCTGATAGCCAGTTTCTGCTCACGCGCCGTCAGTTCTTCCGTCAGGCGGGCCAGCTCGATTTCCATCTGTTCGATGGCCTCGGCCGGATCGTCGGTACGGATGATGTCCTGGCGGATACGTTCGCGCAGGTGCTGATATACCGCAATAAAGAACTGGATTTTACGCTCAGGCCGTTTTGGATCTTCCGACAGGCGCAGAATGTCACGCAAATGTTCGTTATCTGCCACCGCCAGGCGCAGCGCCCCCAATGCCTTATCCGACATCGAGCGCAGTTCGTCACCGTCCATATAGGCCAATTCACGGCGATGCAGACGGCGTTCAACCCCGTTGTCTTTCACCAGCCGCATCACGGCACACCAGCCAGCCTTGGCGGTAACTACCTGCTCACGCAACTGATAATAATCACGCTCCAGCTTGCGCAGTTTTTTCTGCAGGCTGTCCATTTCGGCTTCACAGAAGGTGAGTTGTTTCTCCAACTGATTGCGGCGAGCACGGTTATTGCTGAGTGAAGCATGTAATTCATCACGGCGCGTACGTGCGCGAGCTTCGGCATTGGCATCCGCCTGAACCCCAATGTCCACCAGTTCCTGGCTCAGTTCTTTGAGCATGTCGCGCTTGGCGTCATAGGAGCTTTTCAGCGAAGCCAGCACCTGGCTGTATTGCGTAAACTGAGTCTGATACTGGCGTAATTGCTCACGGGCACGGCTCCGTTCCGCTTCTGCGTGCTCCAGCCGCTGGCGCAGTTTATCGTTAAGATCGTTGTCGGCGTTCTGCATACCGGCGGAGTCGGTATAGCTGAAGTGCGCACGGCGTTGAACCACTTCCGTCAAGGCAAAAGCTTGCTGCTTGGCCTGGCGCTGGGTTGCCTGCGCCTGCACATAATCTTGCTGTAACTGCTCATGCTGCTCTGGATCGCTTTGCAACACCGAAAGCAATGGCTCCAGCTTGGCTAAAGAAACACCGTGCTGCTGGATATAACGCGCCGCATCCTGCGCCTCTTCCATTTCCTCACGGATTTCTTCGACACGATCCTGCAATGTCTCGTCAGTCAACAGCGAAACCAGCGGTATCAGGCGGTTAAGCGCAGAGATGCCCTCTTTCGCCTGTTCGTATTGTTGGCGCTGCTGCTGGTTCTGCGCTTCATGGTTGTTGAGCGCACGCTCAATCTCGCCACGGCGGGTATTCATGGTGCGGATTTCTGCTTCGGGATCCGCATCAAAGACTACCGCCAGGTGGGAGCCGATAAAGCGGCTGAAGGCCTGATGGGAGCGCTGAGTTTTCTGAACGTCAAATGACAAGGTGGCGTAACGTTCAGCCAACGAATCACGCTCGGCATACAGCACTTCCAGGCGATTTTCACGGGCAGCACGGCCAAACAACGGCACTTCCGGGTAACGCGAATAGCGCCACTGGCGGTCGGCGATCTTCACCACCACCGCTTTTTCCTGCTCTTCGACAGCAAATACGCTGTCATCGAACGACTGCGGATCTCCTTCGATCAGGTAGAGATCTTCCGGGCAGTCTTCCAACCCTTCCAGCATCTCGCGGATCAGTGATAAATCCGGCACCACTATCGCATGGCGCGAAGGGCCATACAGCGCAGAGAAATACGGAGCGTCATCGATGGTGACATCGTCATAGATTTCGGAGAGCAACACGCCGCCAAAACGCTCGGCCAGCGTGACCAGACGCTGATCTTCCGCACCGCTTGGCTGGCTGAGGCGCTCAATCTGCGCTTCCACTTCACGCTTGCGAGTGGCTACTTCGTCACGCTCAACGGTCGTTTCCCGTTCGCGCTCCAAAAGCTGCTGCATATACTCGGTGACTTGCTGGCTGTCTTCGAAAGCCTCACCGCTCTGCTCGCTGAGCTGGCTCAGTGAGTCCTGGGCGGCCAGCCAAATCGGCGCACGGGCAGTCAGTTCTTTAATACGCTGCTGGATCTGCTCCAGCTCCTGGCGCATTTCCATCCGGCGTTCACCGGCTTCACTGACGCTTTGTGACAGCGACTCCAGGCGCTCTTCCAGCTCCTGCTGCAACGCATCAAGCTCATCCGGCTGATAGGTCTGCCCATGACGTTTGCAGAATTCCTGCAGCAGGCGCTCGGCGTCCTGTTGCGAACGCAGACGTTGTTCCAGCTCGCTCAAGCGCATACGTAGTGGCTGCACCCGCTCGGCCTGATGCTGCTGTGAAGGCCAATCGCGCAACAATTCGCGTGCGGTTTGCCAGGCCTCACTGCGGCTGACTTCACCTGCAATTTTACCCACCAACTGATAAGCCTGTTCAAACTGGCTGTGAGCCGCATCGGCCACGCTCAGTTTCTGCTCCAGCATCAACAGGGATTCTGTGGCTTCCTGCTCGCGCGCCTGGAAGGTATCCAGCCACTCTTCAGCATTTTCAGCACTCAGATCCGGCACCTGGCACAGCGCACGGGCACGCTCAAGAGCCTGAAGTGCCTGTTGATACTGAATGGCACGCGTTTGCTGCACGTCCAACGCCTGCTGGTAATCGGCGAGTTGGCTTTTCAGCTCATCGACCTCCAGCTCTGCCGCTTCGGCACGCGCTTCGTTTTCGGCCTGCTGCTCGCTGGCTTCTGCCACAACCTCATTTTGTTCTTCCAGACGGTAGGTGAGCTCTTCCAGATCGCCGTCATAGCGTTCGATCTTTTCCTGCTGACGCATCGCCGTCTGCACCAGATTCAGGTGATCGCTGGCAGCCTGATAATCGGTTTCAAGATCGGATTCGGCCGCGCTCTGTTCAGCCAGCTCACGCGCCATTTCAACGTGGCGGAACTGCTCTGCGGCCAGTTGTTTGCGGCTACCCAGCAAATCGCTGCGCAACACCAACGCGCCATCAAGATGGATACGGCGCTCGTTGGCGTGGCGCATGTAGTCAGCGGCCACATAGGAGGTGGCCTCAGAGATCAAGTGCTTGAACAAGTCGCGATCCGACTGGGTCACGCGGATCGCTTCCAGCGTCATGCGGTTCTCACGCAGCGCGGCTTCCATATCCTGGAACGCCTTACGCACCCCGCTGTTTTCCGGCAGCAGGTAATCACGCAGTGAACGGGTAATGGCGCTGGAAATACCACCGTACAGAGAAGCTTCAATCAGACGATAGAACTTGCTGCGATCGGCAGAGGAGCGCAGACGTTTGGGGATCACCCCCAGGTCAAACATCAAGGCATGATAATCGGTGATGGAGTTGAACTGCTTGAACTGCACCCCTTCCATCTCTTCGACACGCTCTTTCAGTTCCTGTAACGAAAGCACGCGAGCCTGGCGTTCACCCACGGTCTGGGTCAACAGTTCCGTAGGTTGGACTGCGGTTGGCAGGCCTTGAATGGTGAACGGCTTGATATCGACTTTACGATCGCGCCCTGCCACCTGCTGCAGACGTACCCCGACAACCACACGCTGATGACGCGAGTTGATCACATCCAGGGTGGAGTAGCAGACGCCAGCGCGCAATTTACCGTGCAGGCCTTTGTCGCGTGACCCGCTGGTAGCCCCGGCTTCGGTCGTGTTACGAAAGTGCAACAGCGTCAGGTCCGGGATCAGCGCTGTGACAAACGCAGCCATCGTGGTGGACTTACCGGCCCCGTTACCCCCGGACAAAGTGGTAACCAATTCATCCAAATCAAAGGTCCGGGCAAAGAAACCGTTCCAGTTAACCAGTGTCAGCGAGCGAAATTTACCGCGTTCAATCATTCCTGTTCATCCTCTGCACTGCCCGTGTTGGTCTCTGCCTGCGCATCTTCCGCATCATTGAGTGACAGGCTGTTTTCAATCGGCATGGCTTCACCGTCGCGGATCATACGCAACTGCGCTTCACGCGGATCGTCACCGCTGCGCACATCGGCACCGAAGCGGAACACCGCCTCGGTGATGCGGAATTTGCTGCTGTCATTCGCCATAAAATACACCATGCCCAGACGGCGCAGGCGATTGAGCGAGGAGCGTACTTTTTCGTGCAGCTTCTGGCGATCCAGATCCGAACCGGTGGAGCGCTGATTAACATACTTCAGCAGTTTGCTCTCATCAGCCAGGCTCAGCAGCTCTTCATACAGCTCTTCCTGGCTGAAAATACCTTCGTGCGCCAGGCGCTCGGGGCTGAGATAGAGGTAACAGAGGATCTTGCCAACCATCATGTCCAACTCGGAAAGCACCGAACGTGGGATCAGGGTGGTAGAGCGCGGACGCAGGTAGAAAAACCCTTCCGGAGCGCGGATCAGTTCTACGCTATAGCGAGCATAAAACTCTTCCAGCTCATCCTGAAAATCCATCAGGAATGCGTGGTTGTCCAGTTCATCGATACCGATATGACGACCCGCACGCAATTGGCTGTCCAACGCCGGAAACAGCGAGTTAGACAATGCCTTGGCCAGCTTGACTGGCATTACTTGTTCAATATTTGTCGATGACATGGGCCTGTACCTTGGCTCCGTAATCATTGATTGCCTGCCACTGCGCTGGCAACCCTGAAAAATCAGCTTCAGCCACACCAAGGCGCACTGCCTGGTCGACCACTATACGGGCAACGTCAAAGTGACGTGCTCGCGGATATTGCGCCAGATAATCGCGCATGACCGCCCCCAGATTGAGCGGCATTTTTTGTTCCTGATAAATCTTCAGTGCCTGTTCGATCATCAATGCCAACTGTTCGCGGATTTCGTTGAATTCTTCATATTCCAGATCCGGCGGCAGTTCCCCGGTCACTTCCTCACTGCGCAACGCCAGTTCCTCATCGCGCATATCGAGCAGGCGATCGGCATTGGCATAAGTAAGCGCCCAAGGGTTATCGAAGAAGTTTTGCACCGATTGGCGCAGGCGTTGGGCGAACACGCGGTTTTTATCCATATCGATCGCGGTACGGATAAACTTGTGAACGTGGCGGTCGTAACCGATCCACAGGTCAATCGCCTGTTGACCCCAACTGATGATACGGTCCAGCTTGCTTTGCAGGTCAAAAACCAGCTTATCGACAAAGCCCAGTTCCATTTCACCCTGCGTGGCATCCTGAATGCGTAACAGGTTGGCCTGGAGTTTATCACCAGCGGCCTCCAGCGTATCCTGGAGTTCACGCAAAGTACCGGAGGTTTCCGACAGCAGCATCTCACAACTGGAGATCGCCGCACGCCAATCCTGATTAAGCAGCGCAGCAATGTCTTCTTTCACACTCTGCTGCTGCTCATCCATCAGGCGCTGCGTCAGATCGATACTGTCGAAGATCTCTGCCACCGAATATTTCAGCGGTGCGAACACATTGCGATGCCAATGGAAATCATCACCGCCCTCTTCGGCAGCGTCCGCGGCACGTTTCAACTCTTCAGCCACGATCGACAGTTGCATGGAAAGGCGCAGAGTAGAGAATTCGCGCTGACGAATATAATAATCAGTGATGCCGATGCCCAGCGGGGTCAGGCGGTAAATGGCATTACCGTCTGCCAATTCGCTGGTAAACCGGTTCAACAGACGCTGGCGCACCATGTCGTTGATCGCATTGTTGGCGCGGATTGCCACCGTTTCATTTGTCTGTTCAAACCCTTTACTGACATGGCGAAATGCATCAACCAGCTCACCTTCACTCATCTCGCCATCCAGCCGTTCACCGTTTAACGTGGCGATGGCAAGTAAAAACGCAAGACGCTCAGTGGGGAGCGAAATAGAGAAATCATTTTTCCGTGCCCAGGCAACCAGTTCGGGTACTGTCTGGGAAAATTCACTCATAGTTCGTCCTTCAGGTTCGGTTTATGCGCCATGACGTGAATATAGCGCCCCAAACTCACGTACGGCTCCTGCCGGCAATAGTGCTGTTCAAGCGCCAGTAATTCTTCAAATTTTTGTGTCTGCAACTGCCTGCTTTGCAGATAGTCATGGAAAACCCTCACGCCGGTTTTCCCTGAAATCTGCATACCCATCTGTTCCAGCCAGCTGTAAACCTGCGGTGGATTATGCGGATACTGCGGTGACAGAGAGCGCTTACGGCGCCTTCTGACTTCAGGATCCACCAGTTGGAAATTACCCAACACCACGTTACGCATCAAAAGGCCATTGGCATTAAAGAACATCAGAGAAAGCGCCCCGCCAGGTAACAGGCAGTCAAACAATGCCTGTAATGCCACTTGCGGTTCGGCGATCCATTCTAAAACGGCATGAAACAATATCAGATCGACAGGCTGTTCCAAGTGCTGGCCTATATCCTGGGCCGAACTTTGTATGAATTGCATGTTCTGGCTCACACCTTTTTGCTCTGCCAGTAACGCAGCGCGCTGGATCATCTCACCAGAAAGATCGCACAACAAGACCTGATGTCCTAATTCTGCCAGTTGGCAGGCCATATGGCCTTCGCCACCACCGGCATCCAGAATGCGCAGCGGCCGCTGCGGCAATTGGGCCAACAGCGTGGTCAGATCCTGCCAGACGACTGCCTGGCGGATTTTCCCCTTGGTGGTGCCGTAAATATTACGCGCAAACTTCTCAGCAATATCGTCAAAATTGCGATCCTGCATGAACAACAGCTCCGCTGATTGTCTCGTGGCTTCGGCAAAGCGCCTGCCCATTCAAACCTGCTATTCTGGCACAGACTGGCTTAGAATAAATCTTCTTGCGGCGTGATTGCGCCCAGATGTCGTTTTTTCGCCCAAAAGGACCTGATTTTTGATGTTATTTAACCTGAAAAAATTTATTGGCAGCCTGCTGATGCCCTTACCCGCGCTGCTGTTACTGATGGGGTTGGCATTATTGCTGCTATGGTTCACCCGCTGGCAGAAGAGCGGCAAAGTTATTTTAAGCCTCAGTTGGCTGCTGTTGCTGTTGCTTAGCCTGCAACCCGTAGCCGATCGCCTGCTGCGACCCTTGGAGTCAAACTATGTGACCTATCGCGGCAGCGATCAGGTTGATTATATCGTGGTATTGGGCGGTGGTTACACCTTCAACCCGGACTGGGCACCCAGCTCTAATCTGCTCGGCAACAGCCTGCCACGGGTGACAGAAGGCGTCAGATTATACCTGTCACACCCAGGCAGCAAGATGGTCTTCACCGGGGCTCGGGGAGCAAATACCTTAAGCAACGCCGCCACCGCGGCATATGTGGCAGAAAGCCTGGGCGTACCCCTCAGTGACATCGTGATTCTGGATCGCCCGCTGGATACCGAACAGGAGGCCGCCCAGGTCGCCGGACTGGTGGGGCAAAAACCCTTTATTCTGGTCACTTCAGCTAATCATCTGCCACGGGCAATGCGCTTTTTGAGGCTCAAGGGCTGCACCCAATCCCGGCACCGGCCAACCAGCTGGCTATCAGCTCACCGTTGAATATCTGGGATCGGGTTATACCTTCCTCCATGTTCCTTGGGCACAGCGAACGGGCGGTGTATGAAACGTTGGGCAGTCTGTGGCAGAGCCTGAAAGGTGGCAGCGAGGCAGCATCAGACCCGGAATGATTATTCGGCAAGCCAGGGCCGCAGCTGTTTCGAAGCCTGATCGAACAGAACGCGGTCCAGCTTGCCGGTATGGATCATTCTGGCTACGGCTTCCCATACGACATACAGCCAACGGCGGGACAGGAAAGACTCCGCTACCGGCGCACGCTGCAGATATTGGAACAGCAACTGTTCCGGCATGCCCGCCTCACAAAGTCTGAACAATTCATACTCCCTTGGAGCCCATAGCATCATCCCCGGATTAAGCATCGCCAGTAACTGGTCAGTCTTGGCGTCTTTAAGCATACTTCGCAGGGAAAGATTGCCATGTACCAGCACGCAGGGATCGTCAAAACCGGTAAAGAAATGGATCAGCATTTCGCGCGTACGATAAAGCAGGCGGCGATCTGCCATGGTCAACAACGGCGAATTCAGGTTACTCAAGGTTGACCAAAGCACTTCGATACGCTGTTGATACCAACTGAACCAGTCGTTTTCCTGCGTGCCGTCTACCGTACCAACGCAACCGTGGCTGTCGATACGATGCCAGGCCAGAACACCGTCGATAATCTGCTCCATCAACACATTCCAGCGGTCTGGGGTGCGCGTTGGCGCTTCTACCGAGACTCCGCGCAAGCGTTCAATCAGCAAGATCTCCTTATAAGGTGCCTGCAGGGAACAGACCACGCCAAAAACCGTCGGCAGGCGAATATCACCCTCGCGCGCCAGCATGGAAAGTTTGTAGGCCTCTTGCTGAGCAATGCCTTCATGGACAAAGCTTTTCGCCATCAACGGAATGGCATTATTCTGCCGATCGTACAACGAATACAGATGTGCGTAAGGTTGTTCGCTGACACGCTCAAGACGGCTGATGGATTCCCCCAGCACAATACTCAACTCGGCACGTAACTGCTCCATCGGGCAACCCCCTCCAGAAAAAGGAAAAACGTCTACATCATTGAACGAGGAGTGGCGAATTTCTTCAACACAGATCAATAAAAGGGGGATCAACAGGCGGGAGGCAAAATGGCCGGAGCACCCGCTACCGCTCCAGCCAAGATTAGGTTTAAGGTCTGATGCTATCGCGCACGCGTTGCAGGTCTTCTGGCGTATCAACACCGACACTCGGAGTGGCCTGCGCCACCGCAACGTGAATTTTTTCGCCGTACCACAGTACGCGTAGCTGTTCCAGCAACTCTATCTGCTCAAGCTGGCTGGGCTGCCAGGCGACATAGCGGCGCACAAAACCGGCCCGATAGGCATAGATACCGATATGGCGCAGCAGGCTATTACCAATGCTTTCTTTCGATTGGGCGAACCGCTCACGATCCCACGGAATAGTGGCACGAGAGAAATAGAGCGCATAACCTTGTGCATCCATCACTACCTTGACCGCATTCGGGTTGAAGGCTTCTTCCGCAGTTTCGATCGGCACTGCCAGCGTTGCCATACCAGCACTGCTGCCAGCAAGATTCTCGGCAACCTGGCGCACGATAACCGGTGGGATCAGGGGTTCATCGCCCTGCACATTGACAATGATTTCATCATCGGCAAATCCACACTTCTCGATCACTTCCGCCAGGCGTTCAGTGCCGGAATGGTGGTCTGGGCTGGTCATGCAAACTTCGCCACCGGCAGCCTCCACCGCTTTAGCGACCTCAGGATGATCGGTGGCAACGATAACGCGGGCAGCCCCGGATTCGCGCGCACGTTCCATCACATGCACAACCATAGGCTTGCCGTGAATATCCGCCAGCGGTTTACCCGGTAGCCGAGTAGAGGCATAACGCGCAGGAATGATAGCAATAAAACTCATGCGTGTTTCTCATCCAGTGATAGGGAACGTGCTTCGTTTTCCAGCAATACCGGAATACCATCGCGTAATGGGTAAGCCAGGCCATCCACTTTGCAGACCAGTTCCTGGTTTTCTTTATTAAAATAGAGCTTACCGCTGCAAATCGGGCAGGCAACGATTTCGAGTAAACGGTGATCCATGCGTCCTCCAGGGGGAGATATATCATCAGGGAAAGTGCGTGAGGATAGCATAACGCTAAGGGGCAGGTTAATCACCGCCTGATTTGCCCAGCCAGTCACCGGACAGGAAATTTTTGTCCAGGGGTTGAATCAGTCCATCAGCAGGCGTACCATTTTTGTGACTTACATCACAAAAAAATGAGAACCTGCAAATGATCAAACGCATTCATAAAATCATCGCTCTGTTTGCCAATTTCAGCAACTGAGAAAATCTGATGTAACGACGGTGCTGGGCTTCGTTTTACCCTCGCTACCGCACCGTTCGTTATTCCAACGCCCAGCCCTGCCCCCATTCAGTTGCCAACAGTGCAGGCAGCCCCCCAGCGCTACCTGAGTCGCTCCATGCCATTTTGCCGTTCGGGTTATCGCCTGCCGAATGTCCTGGCAGCACTGTCCATGCAACCTGGTTTGTGTTTCGGGATGAAAGCTGATGACCTCAAAAATCCCCTGTTTGCGGTGCATTTTTGCATCAACCCGGCCAATCAGTTTGCCCCGCTGCAACAACGGCAAGGTGAAATAGCCAAACCGGCGCTTCTCTTTTGGCGTATAGCACTCCAGCCGATAATCAAAATCGAACAGTTCCAACGCGCGCCGACGATCCCACACCACCGGGTCAAAAGGAGAAAGCAGGCTGGTTACGCTGGACTTCAGCTTCCCCTGTTGTGCCAACGCCAATTCTGCCGCCAGAGACTGGTGGACATAAAACTCCCTGCCAACCCGTCAATACTGACCCGCGAAATCTCTTCTTGCTCAACCAGCGTTTCAAGCAGCGCCTTTGGGGTGACACGTTTTAGACGGTAATAATCCGCCAGCCACTCTGCTTTAAAAATACCCAGATAGCGGCAACTGCGGCGCAGCATCGCTTGTTGCGCCACGGCCTGCGGTACCGCGTGTACATTATCATCCCAGTGTGGCAGCAACCGTTCGGTGAGGTCGTAAACCCGGTGAAAGTTTCGGCGCTCAGCCACCATCAATTTGCCCGAGGTAAACAGGATTTCAAGGTGGCGTTTTTCCGGCTTCCAATCCCACCAGCCATTAGCACCTTTCTTTTCAGCATTGAAATCGGCCGAACGCACCGGCCCCTGAGCCTCGATATGCTGCAGCAGTTCATCAATGGCCAACCGGTGTTTTTGCACCCATTCCTGCGAATATTTCCATCCCATCCCCTGCGGTTGCAGCATGCGGTGACGGAGCAGGCCAAAATCATCAATCGGGAGAAAGCAAGCTTCATGAGCCCAGTACTCAAAGAGTTTACCGCTAGCCAAGGCCTGTTCCAGCCATTCTGGCTGATAGTCGCCCAGGCGACTGAACAGCACCAGATAAGGGCTACGCGCAACCACGCTGATGGTATCGATCTGCAGCAACCCCATACGTTCGATGGCAGCAACCACATCATCGGGACGGGCTTTACGTTTATTGGGGGCAAGCAGGCCTTGAGCGGCAAGATGAAGCGCACGGGCAGAAGAAAGAGAAATAACCGGGGTTGGCATCCTGATATCCAAGGTCACTGATCGATGGCCTGATGATATACCGGTCGCCTTTCAAGCTGAAGCGTTGTTACCTGTACTCACTTTACTGCGCCCACTCACTTACTTCAGTGGTCTGACCGTGTGGTACTGGGTACGGGGCTGGAGCGGCCCATTGAAACTCATAGAGTGGAGAAAATGTGGGAGATTTTTCTTCGCCAGTGCTTGGGGTGGCGGCACCGGCACTGGCGAGGAAGGGTTGGGATCAGAACGCGATAACGTCTGCCGCAGACAGCCCGTGAGAGCTGCGATAGATCGAGAACTCAACGTTCTGACCTTCGTTTAACGATTTATTCTTGGTATTGGCGATAGCACGACGGCTAACATAAATTTCGTCACTACCATCAACCGGTGAAATAACACCATAGCCTTGAGCCTGATCAAACCATTTCACACGGCCCATTTTTAATACTGTATTCTTAAACATAAAATAACTCCTTTCACTGAGCATCCTTTTTATTATTGTTCGGATGCTACCAGCCCAACCTAAAGTTTTTCGTAACAAACCTCTCGTGAGCAAAAATTAAAAAACC
The DNA here is from genome assembly GCF_050632285.1 of Serratia sp. L9. Classification (NCBI taxonomy): domain Bacteria; kingdom Pseudomonadati; phylum Pseudomonadota; class Gammaproteobacteria; order Enterobacterales; family Yersiniaceae; genus Serratia; species Serratia sp. L9. The sequence continues at coordinate 4,739,235 of NZ_CP192591.1, forward strand.
CGCACTAAGGCGGGCTTGTTGAGCTTTATATCTTCCGCAATAAATCAGCAAAAATGCTTCATTATGGTTGTATAAAACTCTCTTTACGTCATTTTCTGTTTATTTACAGAGCAACAACGTTTGCGGCAGCCGGCCCGCGCGGGCTGTCCTGGATGGTATACTCAACACGCTGGCCTTCTGCCAGAGTCTTGAAACCGTCGGTCGCGATTGCGGAGAAGTGTACGAATACATCTTTGCCGCCGTCTTGCTGTTCAATGAACCCAAAACCTTTACTTTCGTTGAACCACTTAACCTGACCAGTCTTCTTAGACATAACTTTAACCTTTTAAATATATTTACAAAACCTGCCATAAGGCAATTTGGCCGTTTTCAGAATCTTTACTTATGGGAGGGTACTTAGAAGGTTCGTCTTTGAAGCGGAATCAAATGATAACGTCTTGGGAGGAACTGCTTAACTCTAAATCTAAACTCGAACATAAATAGGTCTGCATCACAGGCCGGACTGCATTTACTCATAAAGCATTCATCAATACAAGAGGTTTATCACACTTTTATACCCAGATCTACATGATATTCCATTATCCATATGATTATAAAGAAATTATTTTTTATAAACAGGAGTTCATTCAGAGATACAACAAATGAGAGCTAACGCATAAAACACTAATATCGTTAGCCAATAGATAACAAATCAAGAACGAGCTGGCTAAACTTAAGTCAAAAACCCGGTAAGCCAGCTTATTGCCAGCACTATTACCGCCCTAATTCGCATTTTTCAGATTTTTTGTGTAAAGGAGTCAGACGCATGACCGACCAGCACTTCGCCTCACCGAATGAAATTCGTGCCAAGTTCTCTCAGGCAATGTCGGCCATGTATCAGAAAGAGGTGCCGTTATACGGTGAATTGCTCGAACTGGTGGCAGAAACCAACCGACAAGTGCTGCGAGAAGACGACGCCCTGGCCCATCGGCTACAAATAACCGGCGAGATTGACCGCCTGGCGATGGAGCGCCATGGGGCTATCCGTGTAGGCACTGCGCGAGAACTGCAAACCTTACGTCGGCTGTTTGCCGTTATGGGAATGTCGCCTGTCGGCTATTACGATCTGGCCGTTGCCGGAGTGCCAGTTCATTCAACCGCGTTCCGCGCGGTGCATGAATCTGACCTACAGGCCAGCCCATTTCGGATATTTACCTCATTACTTAGGCTCGAACTTATTGAAGATGAGGCGTTGCGTGAACTGGCCCAACGCTTGCTGGAACGACGCCATATCTTTACCGAACGCGCCTTGGAGCTGATTTCATTACATGAAATTCAAGGTGGATTGGACGGTGATCAGGCACGAGAATTTGTCGTGCAGGCTCTTGAAACCTTCCGTTGGCATAGCTCGGCTACGGTCAGTACCCACGAATACCAGTTATTACACGATCAGCATCGTTTAATCGCCGATGTTGTCGCGTTCAAAGGCCCGCATATTAACCACCTGACGCCACGAACTTTAAATATCGATCGGGTCCAGTCAGCTATGCCGGGATGCGGCATCACCCCCAAAGCGGTGATCGAGGGCCCGCCGCCACGTCGTTGCCCTATCCTGCTGCGTCAGACCAGCTTCAAGGCGTTAGAAGAGGATGTGGCATTTATTGAGCCAGATGGCCACCAGGTTGCTGGGCATCATACCGCGCGTTTTGGCGAAATTGAGCAACGGGGCGTGGCACTAACGCCCAAAGGACGGGCACTTTACGACCGTCTGCTGCAAGACACCAACGATGCATTACAAGCTCCAGCCACGGAAAGCAATGCGGCACAATATCGCCAATTGTTGATAGAGAATTTCCAGGCATTTCCTGATGATTACCAGACATTGCGCGAACAACAGTTAGCCTGGTTCCGCTATTTCCCTACCGAATGCGGATTGGCAGCCAAAGAGGCGCTGGATAAACAAAGTACGCTTGAGCAACTTATTGCTCTGGATTACGTCCGGTTTCAGCCATTGGTATATGAAGACTTCCTGCCGGTCAGCGCGGCTGGTATTTTCCAATCAAATCTCGGGGACAACCCGCAGTCACAGTTCGCTACAGCTTCGAGCCGCACGGCATTTGAACAGGCATTGGGAGCAAAGGTTATTGATGAATTGGAACTTTACCAGCAGACACAGCAACGTTCCTTGCAGGCTTGCGCGCAAACCTTAGGGTTGAGCACCCTGGAGCTGGAAGCCTGATTTATTTGAGCAGTTTCTCAATCCCTTGCAAGAGTTGCTCGGCCTGATCTGTGGGAAGTACCGCATCTACCGGGAGATACCACCAGTTAGGCTGAGCAAAAGCACGGCATTTCACCGCATCTTTTTCAGTCATCAGCAGCGTTTGGCCCTGTTTGGTCAATGCGGCCAGTTGCGGATGGCTGTACTCCTGATGATCGGCAAAAGCGACCTCCAGTTCGGCTTCCACGCCCAGCTTTTCCAGCGTGGCGAAAAACCGTGGCGGGTGGCCAATACCGGCCATGGCAATAACATGCGGCAGTTCTGCGGCCGGGCGGCGTTCACCGTTTGCCATATTTACCGCATCCCGAGCCTGGAGTTTCATGGCGATTTCGCCGGGCTGGGCGACACCACCATTTGCCACGCAGGCGTCTACGGTTTTCAATCGCGCAGCTCGCTCACGCATCGGGCCTGCCGGCAACCACCAACCATTACCAAAACGCCGGACCCCGTCGATCACCACCAGCTCAAAGTCACGCTGTAAAGCATAATGCTGGAGGCCATCATCAGTGATAACCACATCAAGCTCCCCCTGTTGTAGCAGAGCTTGCACCGCCTCGGCCCGCTTTGGCGAGATCGCCACCGGCGCTCCGGTGCGTTGGTAGATCAACACCGGCTCATCACCGGCTTGCTGAGTAGTGGTTTGCGCATTCAGCACTAACGGATATACCGCAGATTTACCACCATATCCTCTGGAAACCACACCCACGCGGTAACCCCGTTGGTGCAGTTGCTCAACCAGCCAAATCACCATTGGCGTTTTACCGTTACCGCCAGCGGTGAGGTTCCCCACAATGACAACGGGAACGGGGGCTCGCCAACTTTTACGCAAGCCATAACGGTAGCTTAGGCGGATCAGACCGCTCACCAGGCCATACAGCCAGGAGAGCGGCAAAAGCAGCAGATAAACCAGCGAACCGCCAGACCAGATACGCTCGATCATTACTGACCAAACTGCATACGGTGGAGCTGAGCATACACGCCTTTGTGGTCAATCAAAGTGGCATGCTGACCCCGCTCAACGATACGGCCATCTTCAACCACCAGGATTTCATCGGCTTTCTCTATGGTGGATAAACGGTGTGCAATAACCAGCGATGTACGGTTTTTCTGCAGCTCGTCCAACGCGGCCTGGATGGCACGCTCGGATTCAGTATCCAGCGCCGAAGTGGCCTCATCCAGTATCAGGATTGGGCAGTCACGCAGCAACGCACGGGCGATAGCAATACGCTGGCGTTGCCCACCAGAGAGCATCACCCCATTTTCGCCAATCACCGTATCGAGGCCATTTTCCATTTTATCAATAAAGTCGGTGGCATAGGCCATACGCGCCGCTTTCTCGATCTCTTCACGGCTGTAGCGCTGTTCACGGGCATAGGCAATATTGTTGGCGATGGTGTCATTGAACAAGTGAACGTTCTGCGAAACCAGAGCAACCTGATCGCGCAATGACGCCAGGGTATATTCCCGCAAGTCGTGGCCATCCATCAGAATGGTGCCTTCCTGCACGTCGTAAAAACGCGTCAACAAGTTGGCAATTGTCGATTTACCAGAACCGGAACGACCAACCAGCGCTACCGTTTTGCCTGCTGCAATACTCAGGTTGATATCACGCAGTGCCGGAATTTCACGCCCAGGATAGTAGAACGTCACGTTACGGAACTCGATATCCCCTTTGGCGCGTTCCATCTGACGTGTACCGGTATCCTTCTCCTGTTCCATATCCAGGATCGAGAACAACGTCCGGCAGGCTGCCATACCGCGCTGGAATTGCGCATTGACGTTAGTCAGTGATTTCAGAGGGCGCATCAGAGCGATCATTGATGAGAATACGACGGTAATGGTACCCGCAGTCAATGTCTCCATCACACTGGGGAAACTGGCAGCAAACAACACAAATGCCAGCGCCAGCGAGGCAATCAGCTGAATAATAGGATCGGAAATGGAAGAGGCGGAAACCAGTTTCATCCCCTGCTGACGCATGCGGTTGCTGACGGTATTGAATCGCTCGGTTTCCACCTCTTGGCCACCGAAAATCAGCACTTCTTTATGCCCTTTTAACATCTGCTCGGCACTGGTGGTCACCTGCCCCATCGTGTTCTGCATGTTTTTGCTGATATTGCGAAAACGCTTGGAGACCAGACGAATGGCGAAGGACACGATAGGTGCCAACACAATCAGGATCACTGAAAGCTGCCAGCTATAATAGAACATCATAATGAACAGGCCGATAATCGAAGCCCCTTCACGCACAACTGAGACCAGTGCGCTGGAAGAAGAGGAGGCAACCTGCTCAGAATCATAGGTAATACGTGAAAGCAACGTCCCGGTTGATTGCTGGTCAAAAAAGGCTACCGGCATTCTCATCATATGGCCGAACAGACGACGGCGCATCTGCATGACCACCATGCCAGACACCCAGGAAATACAATAGCTGGAAATAAAGCTGGTGACACCACGCATCAGCATCAAACCAATCACTACCAGTGGCATCCAGACCAGAACACGGCTGTCGGTTTTACCAAAACCATCATCCAGCAGAGGTTTCAACAGGGATAGCATTAACGTATCCCCGGCTGCGTTTAAAACTAATGCAATGGCGGCAACAACCAGGCCGGTTTTAAAAGGAGTGATCATCGGCCATAGGCGACGGAAAGTCTGCCTGGTGGAGAGATCTTTATCATTCATCATTCAGATACCAGCATCGGAAGAAATAGCGGCCCATTCTACTCATTATCACCCTCTACGCCAAACCGCTGATGGTACCAGCGTGGATTTAATTGTTCACGAAAGCCTTTAATTTGCCAGTCATTGTCGAAAAAAACACACTTAACTGCCCAGAGCGAGCCGTATCATGCCAGGTGATGCGATTTTGCCGGTATCGTTTGACGATTTTTTCCGCAGGTAAACGCCAGACGTTATAACGGGAAGCCGAGGTAATAGCCAGTTCCGGTGCAACAGCACGCAAGAAAGGCGGTGTTGATGAAGTCTTGCTGCCGTGGTGCGGTACCTGAATGATGGTAGAAGGCAACACGGCCCGCTGGCGTAACAGTGCCTGCTCTGCACGACGTTCGATATCACCGGTCAGCAGGATGCTGAACCTGCCATCATCGACGCGCACCACACAGGAGTCATCGTTACCGGCATAATCCACCAGAGCCGGTGGCCACAATACCTGAAAATTTAGCCCACGCCACACCCAGCGCTGCCCTTGTATACAAGGCTGATTATTATCGTTTATCACCGGCGTACGCACGCTGGCCTGTGGGAACGCGGTTGTTAATACCTCCAACCCACCGATATGGTCCAGATGGCTATGGCTGATCAGAATATGCTCCAGCGAAATCTGCCGCCAATGCAAGAATGGCAAAATGAAACGTTCTGCCGCACTGGAAGTTTGCCATCGATTCCCGCTGTCATAGATGATGGCCTTTCCTTCACGTTCGATCACTACGGCCAGACCATGCCCGACGTCCAACATATCGACTCGCCAGCGGTAATCCGGCTGTCGCTCCCGCCATAACAGGCAACCCAACACTACCGCAATACAACCTGCTGGGTAGGAACGCCACCAGCGAAAACGCCAGCACACCACAGCTAACCAGCCAAGTGCGCTAAATTGCAGCAACCTTACCCCAACCTGTAACCACCCTTGTTCCAACCAGGGCAGCGGCCATAACGCCCACTCGACCGTGAGATCGGCCAGTTGCCAACTCCAGCGGCTCAACAGCGGAATAAAAAACAGCGTCATCGCCAGCAATATCAATGGCACCGACAGCAGAGAAATTATTGGGACAGCCCAAAGATTGGCAGGCAACGATGTCCAACTGACGCCATGAAACAGGCCAAATTGCAACGGCATCAGCAGCAACGTCATCCCAAACTGGATATGTAACCATCCCAAGGGGGCCCAGCCCCAAAAAGAGGTAAATCGTGCAGGCAATGGCGCCCATTCAAACCAAAAAATCAAAGCCGCAACGGCCAAGGCAGAGAGCCAGAAACTGTCCGAAAGCAAGTTCATAGGATCACACAGCAACAGGAGGCTGATACACCACAGCCACACTTGCCAGGACGAACAGGAAATGCCCCGCAGACGCAGCCAGAACCACAAAGACAACGCAATAAACGCGCGCATTGCGGGGGTTGCCCCCTGCTAGCCAGACATAGCATAATGCCATCAACCAACTGATAATTAACGGTAGCCGGTAACCGATATAGCGTGCAGGGAAGAGATACTGCACGCCACGTGTCAGCCCCCAGGCAAATGCAGCGGCAAGCGAAATATGCAGCCCAGAGATAGCCATCAGATGTGCCACGCCGGTTTTCATCAGTTGCCCGCGCCTGCTGCTATCCATTAGCCCTCGCTCACCAAATGCCAAGGCCAGCAACAACGGGCGCTGCGGCAACCGTATTAACTGTTTATCCATATAAGTGATGATTTGCTGGCGCCAATGGCAGGATGCGTCCAGTACGCTGGCGGTTCGAATATATCCACGCAGGGGTTGCCGATTGGCAATAGCCCAACGCTGCCCATCAAATCCACCTTCATTCAGGCTGCTGTGTACCGGGCGGAATCGGACTTTCATGACCCATCGTTGCCCGGCGCACAGGTTCTCATTGGGCTTGTTTGCGGTAAACGAGAGGGCGGGAACCAACCAGCGGCCATTAACCTGCTCAATACGGAACTGGACCTGCGCCATTTCCGCCCCCTCCAGCTTGAGACTCTGGACGGTGGCAATAACATTCTTATTCCCATCTGCCAGCAGTGATGTGACTTGATGCATCAATATGCTGGCACTCACGGCAGCAAAAATAAAACCCAGCAACATACTGCATATTGGCAGGCACCAGCGGCGTTGCCTGCGCCACCATAGCGTCAGAGCCGCAATAGCCATCCCTGCCAACAGCGGCGGTGACGGCAGTTGTGGTAAAAACAGTATTGGCAGCATCCCCATGACTAAAGTGGCGGCTGCGATGTCGACTGAGATCCTGATTTCCGCTCTCCTTGCCAGTTATCTTATCTAGCCAGGATGGTAAGCCTCGGATAAATAATCGCCAGCAACGGGCGCAGACGCAGGGAAAGGATGCGCAAACTATCGATTACCTTTTTTACATTGCAATGGATACTGCGGGCTGGAGCGCAAACTTTGACGGGTATATGAAGATAGGAGGGAGAGGTAAAATCTGGACAAAAAAACGGTGCCTTTCAGCACCGTTTTATATTCTTTACAAGCAACAACTCTATTGGCAGTCAGCGACTAGCCATAGATATTGGCGCGATCACGCAACTCTTTACCTGGCTTAAAGTGAGGAACGTACTTGCCGTCCAACTCAACTTTATCACCCGTTTTAGGGTTACGGCCGACGCGCGGAGCACGGTAGTGAAGAGAAAAACTGCCGAATCCGCGGATCTCAATGCGTTCACCCTCGGCTAGCGTAGCAGCCATGTGCTCGAGCATCTCTTTCACGGCATCCTCAACGGCCTTCGCCGGTATATGAGATTGCTGGCCAGCAAGTCTTTCAATAAGTTCAGACTTGGTCATAGTTCCTCCAAGCTTTGCAGCTAAACTACCGTATCGGGGCAGTCAATAAACTGCCCCCCGTCATTACTCGCCTTTAGCCGCTTTGAAGGCTTCAGCCATTGCGTTAGAGAAGTTGCTTTCTTCCTGCTTGCTGCCGCTGTTAACGGTAGCAATTGCATCTTTCTCGTCAGCTTCGTCCTTCGCACGTACGGACAGGCTTACAACGCGGTTCTTACGGTCAACGCCAGTGAATTTAGCTTCTACTTCGTCACCAACATTCAGAACCAGAGTTGCATCTTCAATGCGGTCGCGAGAGGCTTCAGATGCACGCAGGTAACCTTCTACGCCGCCTGCTAATTCAACTGTAGCACCTTTGGCGTCAACTGCAGTGACTTTACCAGTAACAATAGTACCTTTCTTGTTCATAGACAGGTAGTTATTGAACGGATCTTCAGCCAGTTGCTTCACGCCCAGGGAGATACGCTCGCGCTCTGCGTCAACTTGCAGAACAACCGCTGCGATTTCGTCGCCTTTCTTGTATTCACGAACTGCTTCTTCGCCTGCAACGTTCCAGGAGATATCAGACAGGTGAACCAGGCCATCGATGCCGCCGTCCAGGCCGATGAAGATACCGAAGTCAGTGATAGACTTGATTTTACCTTCAACGCGGTCGCCCTTGTTGTGGGTTTCTGCAAACAGCTGCCATGGGTTAGATTTGCACTGCTTCAGGCCCAGGGAGATACGACGACGCTCTTCGTCAATGTCCAGAACCATGACTTCCACTACATCGCCCACGTTAACAACTTTGGACGGATGGATGTTTTTGTTGGTCCAATCCATTTCAGAAACGTGTACCAGACCTTCAACGCCTTCTTCGATTTCTACGAAGCAGCCGTAATCAGTCAGGTTGGTTACACGACCAGTCAGCTTGGTGCCTTCTGGGTAACGTTTAGCGATAGCAACCCATGGATCTTCGCCCAGTTGCTTCAGGCCCAGAGATACACGAGTACGCTCGCGGTCGAACTTCAGCACTTTAACAGTGATTTCATCGCCAACGTTGACGATTTCACTTGGATGCTTAACGCGTTTCCAAGCCATGTCGGTGATGTGCAGCAGGCCGTCAACGCCACCCAGATCAACGAATGCACCGTAGTCAGTGAGGTTCTTGACGATACCTTTAACTTCCATGCCTTCCTGCAGGTTTTCCAGCAGTTGATCGCGCTCTGCGCTGTTCTCGGATTCGATTACTGCACGACGAGAAACAACAACGTTGTTGCGCTTCTGATCCAGCTTGATGACTTTGAACTCAAGCTCTTTGCCTTCCAGGTGCAGAGTGTCGCGAACTGGACGCACGTCAACCAGGGAACCTGGCAGGAACGCACGAATACCGTTCAGCTCTACAGTGAAGCCACCCTTAACTTTGCCGTTGATAACACCGACGACAGTTTCAGCTTCTTCGTAAGCTTTTTCCAGCGTGATCCAAGCTTCGTGACGCTTAGCTTTCTCACGGGACAGCAGAGTTTCACCGAAGCCATCTTCAACAGCGTCCAGCGCAACATCAACTTCGTCACCAACCTGGATTTCCAGCTCGCCCTGCGCGTTTTTGAATTGCTCAGCCGGGATGGCAGATTCAGATTTCAGACCGGCATCAACCAGTACGACATCTTTATCGATAGCAACGACAACGCCACGAACGATGGAACCCGGACGGGTTTCGATTGTTTTCAGGGATTCTTCAAAGAGTTGAGCGAAAGATTCAGTCATGTTTAATCTTCAGGGTTCTATAGTTTAACGTCCATTTAGCATCCCGCCGAATGGGGTTGTTTCACATACCCCGCCATTGGCTCCATGCCGACAGGGTTTAGGTTACAGGGGTAAAATTTTACCCGATATATTCAGATACTGCTATGCAATACGATGACAAATATAACAAAAAGCTAATAGCGCCGCCGCGCTTATTGCTGCGGCAACGCCAAGACTTCATGTGCATATGCCAACGCCCGCTGGATCACTTCTTCAATCGACATGCTGGTAGAATCCAGCACGAGCGCATCAGAAGCAGGCACCAGTGGCGCAATAGCCCGATTACGGTCACGGTCATCCCGTTCCTTTATCTCGGCTAAAAGACGTTCAAAGTTAACATTAAAGCCCTTTTCCTGCAACTGTAGCATGCGGCGATGCGCACGCTCTTCAGAGCTGGCATCAAGGAAAATTTTCACTGGTGCGTCCGGGAACACCACCGTTCCCATATCACGGCCATCGGCGATCAGGCCTGGGGCCTCGCGGAACGCACGCTGGCGGCGCAGCAATGCCTCCCGCACCCTCGGGAACGCAGCCGCTTGCGAGGCCGTGTTACCAACGGTTTCGGTGCGGATCTCATTGCTGACATCCTCACCTTCCAAAATAACCTGCAGCTTGCCGTCCTGAGCAACAAAGCGGACGTCGAGATGGGCGGCCAAGGGGACCAATGCCTCTTCAGAGGTGATATCCACCTGATGATGCAGCGCAGCCAGAGCCAGCACACGATAAATCGCGCCTGAATCGAGCAAACGCCAACCAAGGGACTCGGCCAGCGCTTTACACAGCGTGCCTTTACCTGCACCACTTGGTCCATCAACGGTTATCACCGGGGCTGTAGCCGTCATTTCTCTCTCCTTCAGGTAGAAAACCTCACAGGAACGCGCCTGCCATCTGCCCCGATCGGAGCAGATTCGGTGGCACATTATACGCGCCTGCAGGGTTTACTGTTACCCCAGAACAGTCTGGTTGTTGAAAATAAGCGCATTAATGTGCAAAAAGTATAGATGCTTTAGGGAGGATTAAAGAGGAAAGGCCCCTGTTGGGGGCCTCAGAATTAAACAAATGCTGGTGGGATTATGCTAATTGGCTGATGCGGGCTAACTGATCGAAATAGTCCGGGAATGTTTTTGCGGTGCATTTGGGATCAAGAATAGTCACTGGCGTATCGGACAGGGCCACCAACGAGAAACACATCGCCATGCGGTGATCGTTGTAAGTCCCGATTGCTGCAAACTGCAGCTTGGCCGGTGGCACAACGTGAATATAGTCCTCGCCCTCATCCACCTTCGCCCCTACTTTGCGCAGTTCTGTCGCCATCGCTGCCAAACGGTCAGTTTCTTTCACGCGCCAGTTATAGATATTGCGGATGGTGGTTGGCCCGGTAGCAAACAACGCGGTAGTGGCGATGGTCATTGCCGCATCGGGAATATGGTTCATATCCATATCGATACCTTTAAGCTCGCCACGGCGGCACTCGATAAAATCGTCGCCCCAGGTAATGTGAGCGCCCATTTTTTCCAGCACATCGGCAAATTTGGTATCACCCTGTACGCTTTTTCTACCGATACCGGTTACGCGCACGGTTCCCCCTTTGATGGCTGCCGCTGCCAGAAAATAGGACGCGGAAGAAGCATCCCCTTCAACCAGATAGTCACCCGGTGAGAGATAGGTCTGCTGGCCACGAATATGGAATACACGGTAGTTATCGTGCGTCACTTCAACGCCGAAAGTGCTCATCAGGTGCAGTGTGATATCGATATAAGGCTTGGAAACCAGCTCACCTTTAATATGGATAGCAGTGTCTTGTATCGCTAATGGTGCCATCATCAGCAAAGCGGTCAGGAACTGGCTGGATACGCTGCCGTCAACGCTGATATCCCCACCATGGAAGCCACCGCGCAGGCGCACCGGCGGATAATCCGTCTGTTCGAGATACTCAACCTGTGCCCCGCCCTGGCGCAATGCATCCACCAGGTGGCCAATCGGGCGTTCTTTCATGCGGGGTTCACCAGTCAGCACCACATCACCCTCGCCCAGGCAAAGTGCCGCCGCCAAGGGCCGCATCGCCGTGCCGGCGTTGCCAAGAAACAGTTCCAGCGGCTGCTTCGCCACCAGCGGGCCTGCCACGCCGTCAACGCTGCAGGTGGTACGATCGTTGGAAAGTTGGTAGTTCACACCCAGCGCCTGGAGAGCATTCAGCATATGGCGCACATCGTCGCTGTCCAGCAGGTTGGTCAGTCGGGTCGTTCCCTGTGCCAGTGCAGCCAGCAACAGAGCCCGATTGGATACGCTCTTGGAGCCGGGTAAATTGACGGTGCCATCGACCAAGGCAACCGGTTGTAACGTCAGGGAATCTACCATGTGAAAAAACTCTCCAGAATCTGATAAACGAAACGGCCCCGGGATACTGCCGGAGCCGCTGTAATGCAAAAGAATAATACCTGCACCCGTCATCTTTCACGCTGCAACGTGAAATTCATAGGGTAAAAAAGCGTCCAGCCCACTCAATGCAGGCCAGGGGTTCAACCGTGGCGACGTTCGAAGTCAACCATAAAATCTGTCAATGTTTTAACGCCAGCCAGTGGCATTGCATTGTAGATAGAAGCACGCATACCGCCCACCACACGGTGACCCTTCAAGGCTTGCAGCCCAATGGCCTCCGCTTCGCTGAGGAACACTTTGTCCAGCTCGGGCTCGGCCAGTTGGAACGGCACGTTCATCCAGGAGCGGTTCGAAGCCGCCACCTGGCTGCGGTAGAAATCGGATTGATCGATGGTGGCATACAGCAGCTCGGCTTTTGCCTGATTGCGCTTTTGCATTTCCACCAGGCCGCCCTGCTCTTTCAGCCATTTAAACACCAGGCCGGAAAGGTACCAGGCAAAGGTCGGCGGTGTGTTGAACATGGAACCATTTTCTGCCAGCACAGTGTAATCAAGAATAGAAGGCACTTCGCGGCGTGCTTTACCCAGCAGATCCTCACGTACAATCACCAGCGTCAGGCCAGCCGGCCCAATATTTTTCTGTGCGCCCGCATAGATAACGCCGAAACGGCTCACATCGAGCGGACGAGAAAGGATAGTCGAGGAGTAATCGCCGATCACCACTTTATCGCCAAAATCCGGCGTTTCATCGATAGCCACGCCATCAATGGTTTCGTTAGGGCAATAGTGCACGTAAGCGGCGTTATCGCTCAATTGCCACTCTTTCATCGGTTTGATGGCGTTCAAACCGTTGACGGTGGTTTTAACGTCAATCGCCTTAGGTTGGCAGTATTTCTCCGCTTCGGTGATTGCGCTATGTGCCCAGTAACCACCGTCGATATAATCAGCAGTGGTATTATCGCCCAACAGGTTCAGTGGCAACGCGGCGAATTGCGCGCGGGCACCGCCGTGACAGAACAACACTTTATAGTTGGCGGGGATTTTCAGCAGGTCGCGCAGGTCCTGTTCGGACTGTTCGGCAACGGCGATAAATTCTTTACTACGATGGCTGATTTCCATTACTGAAGTACCAAGACCATGCCAGTTGCACAGTTCTTGTTCTGCACGACGCAATACTTCAACCGGCAGCATCGCCGGGCCAGAGCTAAAATTATAAACCTGAGTCATTTCCCCTCACCACATTCACTGTTTGCCGCAGATACCGGCCTGCTGAAATACGCCCGAAGTTAACGCTGATGTTAACCAACTTTATCGGTTTTATCACTCACGTAACGCGGCTGCAATGCTTATTCTCTCAGGAGAGGGAAACAGTGCCAGCCGCAGATAACAGGCTCTACGGCTTCAAGGTTTTTTTCTGTTATAAAACGCTATGTCAATGGATAATTCAGTGGGTTGACACGGTTTTTTGTACTGTATTCAGCTAACCCGGCTATGAGTCAAAGCCGCTATCCATTTGTGGTTACCACAGCGGGGGCAAACATGTGTTGGGGTCTGATCCAGGGTTGAGATCAGGCTGCACATACTACAGGCATAATCACCCCCCTATCAATCTGCTCTACACTACTGACGCATTGCGCGGGCAGCACGGGTAAACCAGGCCGAACCTGTTCATCCGGATAGAAGTACACCGAAATAGTGCCGTTCACCTCAAGAATGGCCAATCTCACCTGACCAAGATGCTCCACTCCGGTCTGCCGCAATTCCATAAAGAACTCATCGTGGGTAATGTTCTCCCGCCGCAGGGTATCCCAGTCAAAAACCCCCTCGCTGACCAGAATCAACGGCTCACCTTCCATCCAGGTCTGGATTTTTTGAAAACGATCCATCAACCAGGTGGAGAAGCGATACATTATCATGATGGAAATAAACACCATCAGCACCGGTAACAGAGGGACGTCATGATAAAACGTGACATCGCCTGCCGCTGAGCCCAAGGTCAAGATGATTAACACTTCGAACAACGACATTTGGCGCACCCCGCGCCGCCCGGTCATTTTTAAAAAATAAACACCAGCAAAAAAGTGAACAGGCAACGAACTGCAACCTCCGCCAAAAACTGAGGTGTTGTTTCATCAAATGCCATTCTTTTGATATCAAATGCCTGCATGAAATCGTTCCTTCACAAAAAATGATCTCATACAGCATAGTCTGGGCAGGGAAATATAGGGGGCATGACGCCCCCGGCTGGGTACAAGATCAATACTGATTAAACATCACCTGGATCTGCTTGGGATCTTTGGTTTGTGTTAATGCCAGTTGTAGCAGCACTCGCGCTTTCTGCGGGTTCAGCGTACCGGAGGCGACAAAACCGTATTTAGCATCATCGATTTCGGCATCTTCAGTAGTTGACCCGGTAGGAACACGCGAAGAACGCACGACTGCAACACCGCTATGAGCCGCCGTGGCCAGCGTATCAAACACGGTTTTGTATATGTTGCCATTACCGACACCGGCGCTGACAATTCCTTGATAACCTTCAGCGATCAACGCTTTGGCTGGGGCATCTGAAGCATTGGCATAGTTATAGATAATGCCGACCTTCGGCAAGGTAGTCAGTTGGCTAACGTCAAAAGGCGTGGAGGAGGTGTGTTTACGCTGTGGAGAACGTTGATAGTCTACTTTGCCGTTGTGGATATACCCCAGTGGACCAAAGTTGGGTGACTGGAACGTCTGCACTTCGGTGGTACTGGTTTTGGTCACATCGCGGCCATCAAGCACCACATCATTCATAGCGACCAGCACGCCGCGTCTGGCCGATTGAGGATCGGCGGCGGTGACCACCGCGTTGTACAGGTTAAAGGGACCATCAGCACTCATGGCGGTCGCCGGGCGCATCGCTGCCACGATCACCACAGGTTTGTTGCATTTGACCGTGAGATCCAGGAAATAAGCGGTTTCTTCCAGCGTGTCGGTGCCGTGAGTGATCACAAAACCGTCGGTTTTGTCACAATCCGCGTTAATTTTCTTCGCCAGCTTGAGCCAGACTTCATCATTCATATCCTGGGAACCGATGTTCACCACCTGTTCCCCTTGAATATTGGCCACATTTTTCAGTTCTGGTACTGCATTCACCAATGCCGAAACCCCCAATTTGCCTGCGGTATAGTTGGATTTTGTGGCAGACTCGCCCCCACCGGCAATGGTGCCACCCGTGGCCAGCAGGGTGATGGTAGGTAATGCCAGTACTGAACCGCTGATCCCTGACAACAATAAGGCCAATACGCTAAGCTTCACTGATTTCATTACGTTTCTCCGTTATTGATAACCCGCTGAATTATCGCATTTATCCCTATTAATACTGTGACATCTGCACCGCTTTAGGAATACGTGGAGCTTGAACATAAAACCCCGTATCATTGCGCGTTTTATACCCGTCGTCTTTCAAGCTGCGGCTGGTCACCCAGCAGTATCTTGAAGTCCATAGGGTATAGTGCGACCAACAAATGAAGACTAAGTGAAGACAATGACGCAAACTTTTATTCCTGGCAAAGATGCTGCGCTGGAAGACTCCATCGCCCGTTTTCAGCAGAAACTGACCGATCTGGGTTTCAATATCGAAGAAGCCTCCTGGTTGAATCCGGTGCCGCACGTCTGGTCAGTGCATATCCGCGATCGCGATTGTCCGCTGTGCTTCACCAACGGTAAAGGTGCCAGCAAAAAGGCCGCTCTGGCTTCGGCACTGGGCGAGTATTTCGAGCGCCTGTCCACCAACTATTTCTTCGCAGATTTCTATTTAGGCCAGCAGATTGCGCAAGGCGACTTCGTCCATTATCCGAACGAGAAATGGTTCCCAATCCCGGCCGACAACTCGCTGCCGCAGGGGATCCTGGATGAGCGCCTGCATGCGTTTTACGATCCGGAGCAGGAACTGCAGGCCAGCGAACTGATCGATTTACAATCTGGCAATAGCGAACGCGGTATCTGCGCCCTGCCATTCTCACGCCAGTCGGACCAGCAGACTGTTTATATCCCGATGAACATCATTGGCAACCTGTACGTTTCCAACGGCATGTCTGCCGGGAACACCGCCAACGAGGCGCGGGTTCAGGGCCTTTCCGAAGTGTTCGAGCGTTATGTGAAAAACCGCATTATCGCCGAATCCATCAGCCTGCCGGAAATCCCAAGCGAAGTACTGAACCGCTATCCCGGCGTGGTTGAAGCCATCGCCAAACTGGAAGCCGAAGGCTTCCCGATCCTGTCTTATGACGCCTCGCTGGGCGGCAATTACCCGGTGATCTGTGTGGTGCTGTTCAACCCGGCCAATGGCACCTGTTTTGCCTCGTTTGGTGCTCACCCTGATTTTGGTGTCGCACTGGAGCGTACCGTTACCGAGCTGCTGCAAGGCCGTGGCTTAAAAGATCTGGACGTATTCACCGCGCCGACCTTCGACGACGAGGAAGTCGCAGAGCACGCTAACCTGGAAACCCATTTTATCGATTCCAGTGGCCTGATCTCCTGGGACATGTTCAAGCAGGATGCCGATTACCCGTTTGCCGACTGGAGTTTCAGCGGCAGCACGCAGGAAGAGTTCGCCACCCTGATGGGCATTTTCGATCAAGAAGGTGCCGAGGTGTATATCGCCGATTATGAACATCTGGACGTCTATGCCTGTCGCATCATCGTGCCGGGGATGTCCGACATTTATCCGGCAGAAGATCTGCTGCTGGCAAACAACAGCATGGGGGCGCACCTGCGTGAAACCCTGCTGCAATTGCCAGGTAGCGAATGGCAGCCCGAGGAGTATCTGGCCTTGATCCAGCAGTTGGATGATGAAGGCCTGGATGATTTCACCCGCGTGCGCGAATTGCTGGGTATCGCTTCCGGTAAGGATAATGCCTGGTACACCCTGCGTGTGGGCGAACTGAAATCGATGCTGGCACTGGCCGGTGGCGATTTGGAGCAGGCATTGATCTGGGCTGAGTGGACTCAGGAGTTTAACGCTTCGGTCTTCACTGCGGAACGCAGCAACTATTATCGCTGCCTGCAAACCTTGCTGCTGCTGGCCCTGGAGCCAGAGCGCGATCCTGCTCAGTATCACACCGCCTTCGTGAAAATGTACGGGCAGGATGCAGTTGATGCCGCTTCCGCGGCAATGAGCGGTGAAGAACGTTTCAACGGTCTGTTTGCCGTCGACAGTGAACTAGAGGCTTTGCCTGCTCATCAGGCGCTGCTGGCCGCTTACGAAAAACTGCAAAAAGCAAAACGCCGCTATTGGGCACAGGTTTAAGCCTTATATTGACACGCCGGCAATTACTGCCGGCGTTACTCCCAAAGAAGAAGCCAACCCCTTGCCTTGATCAAAAACCCGGCTAAATTCCCAGAAGTTTTTTCATTAAATAAGCACTTATTCACAAGCTGGGCAATTAAACCACCAGTTGTTATGGACCGGTAAAATATTAATTAACCATCAATTAATATTTATTCAGTAAAATGCCACAATAAATACAAAAATTTAACCCTGATCTGGGTAAATACAGCGGCTTATTCAAAATTTTTTGCAAACATTAAAAAATATTTTTTTCATATAAATCAATTAATTAAGCTCAAAACCCCTATCGATTTTACGGTTTTCAACCGTTTTACTTCTGCGCGATATGATCCAAGTCAATTTTTACCCTATACTGCTTTGCTAGTATCTCAATGCATTGTTTTAACCCTTTAGAGCGAGAGTTAGTTTGAGAGCTGACAACCCCTTCGATATGCTGTTACCTGCCGCGATGGCGAAAGTTGCCGAAGATGCGGGAGTGTATAAAGCCACCAAGCATCCGCTGAAAACTTTTTATTTAGCGATCACTGCCGGTGTGTTTATTTCAATCGCCTTTGTTTTCTATATTACCGCTACCACCGGCACCGCTGCCGTTCCTTTTGGCCTTGCCAAACTGGTAGGAGGTATTTGCTTCTCTATGGGTTTAATGCTGGTTGTCGTTTGTGGTGCAGATCTGTTTACTTCAACCGTTCTCACCGTGATTGCCAAGGCCAGCGGCCGTATTACCTGGGGCCAACTGGCTACCAACTGGTTAAACGTCTATATTGGTAATCTGATCGGTGCTCTGTTCTTTGTCGCTCTGATCTGGTTCGCTGGTCAGCATATGGCGGCCAACGGCCTGTGGGGACTGAACGTTTTACAAACCGCTGACCACAAGCTGCATCACACCTTTATCGAAGCCGTCTGTCTCGGCATCCTGGCTAACCTGATGGTCTGTCTGGCCGTTTGGATGAGTTACTCCGGCCGCACCCTGATGGACAAAATGTTTGCCATGATCCTGCCGGTAGCCATGTTTGTTGCCAGCGGTTTTGAGCACAGTATCGCCAACATGTTTATGATCCCTATGGGTATAGTGGTTAAGAACTTTGCCACGCCAGAATTTTGGCAAGCCATAGGGGCAACGCCTGAGCAATTTGCTCATCTGACGGTAAGCAACTTTATCATCGACAACCTGATCCCCGTCACCATTGGTAACATCATCGGCGGTGGTCTGCTGGTTGGGTTGACTTACTGGGTAATATATCTGCGTGGTGGCGAACAGAAGCATTAATCTGTTGGCTGGCACGGCGCCGGGTTTACAAGAAATCCACATTAGAAGGTAGGTGTACAATGTCCGAACTTAACGAGAAGTTAGCGACCGCTTGGCAAGGTTTCAGCGAAGGTGACTGGCAGAAAGAAGTCAACGTTCGTGACTTCATCCAGAAAAACTACACTCCTTACGAGGGTGATGAAGCCTTCCTGGCTGGCGCAAGTCAAGCCACTACCAGCCTGTGGGACAAGGTTATGGAAGGGATCAAACTGGAAAACCGCACCCATGCGCCAGTTGATTTCGACACTAACGTTGTTTCTACCGTCACTTCCCACGATGCGGGCTACATCAATAAAGATCTGGAAACCATCGTTGGTTTGCAGACTGACGCCCCACTCAAGCGCGCGCTGATCCCATTCGGCGGCATCAAGATGGTTGAAGGTTCATGCAAGGTTTATGGCCGTGAACTGGATCCACAGGTGAAAAAAGTATTCACCGAATACCGCAAGACCCACAACCAGGGCGTATTCGATGTTTACACCAAAGATATCCTGAACTGCCGTAAATCCGGCGTACTGACCGGTCTGCCAGATGCGTATGGCCGTGGTCGTATCATCGGTGACTACCGCCGCGTTGCGCTGTACGGTATCGACTTCCTGATGGCCGACAAGCTGAACCAGTTCAAGTCTCTGCAGACCCGGCTGGAAAACGGCGAAGATCTGGAAATGACCATCCAGCTGCGCGAAGAAATTGCTGAACAGCACCGTGCCTTGGCGCAGATTAAAGAAATGGCAGCCAAATATGGCTACGACATTTCCGGCCCGGCCAAAACCGCTCAAGAAGCGGTACAGTGGACCTACTTCGGCTACCTGGCCGCAGTTAAATCCCAGAATGGCGCAGCCATGTCCTTCGGCCGTGTATCTACCTTCCTTGACGTGTTCATCGAGCGCGATATCAAAGCGGGTAAACTGACTGAAGAACAGGCTCAGGAACTGATTGACCACCTGGTCATGAAACTGCGTATGGTTCGCTTCCTGCGTACTCCTGAGTATGATGAGCTGTTCTCTGGTGACCCAATCTGGGCAACCGAATCCCTGGCAGGGATGGGGGTTGATGGTCGTACGCTGGTTACCAAAAACAGCTTCCGCTTCCTGAATACCCTGTACACCATGGGGCCATCTCCAGAGCCAAACATGACCATTCTGTGGTCTGAAAAACTGCCGTTGAACTTCAAAAAATACGCAGCGAAAGTGTCTATCGACACCTCCTCCGTACAGTATGAAAACGACGATCTGATGCGCCCAGACTTCAACAACGATGACTATGCCATCGCTTGCTGCGTCAGCCCGATGATTGTTGGCAAACAAATGCAGTTCTTCGGTGCGCGTGCCAACCTGGCGAAAACCATGTTGTATGCAATCAACGGCGGCGTTGATGAAAAACTGAAAATGCAGGTTGGCCCTAAAGAAGCGCCAATGATGGACGAAGTGCTGGACTATGACAAAGTCATGGATCGCATGGACCACTTTATGGATTGGCTGGCCAAGCAATACGTGACCTCGCTGAATATCATCCACTACATGCACGACAAGTACAGCTATGAAGCTGCGCTGATGGCGCTGCATGATCGTGATGTTTATCGCACTATGGCTTGTGGTATCGCTGGTCTGTCTGTAGCTGCCGATTCCCTGTCTGCTATCAAATACGCCAAAGTATCGACCATCCGTGACGAAGACGGCCTGGCTATCGACTTCAAAATCGAAGGTGAATATCCGCAGTTCGGTAACAACGATGCACGCGTAGATGACATCGCTTGTGACCTGGTAGAACGTTTCATGAAGAAAATTCAGAAACTGCGCACCTACCGTAATGCGGTACCAACCCAGTCCGTGCTGACCATCACCTCTAACGTGGTTTATGGTAAGAAAACCGGTAACACCCCAGATGGCCGTCGTGCAGGCGCTCCATTTGGCCCAGGTGCCAACCCGATGCACGGCCGTGATCAGAAAGGTGCTGTAGCGTCCCTGACTTCTGTAGCCAAACTGCCGTTTGCCTATGCGAAAGACGGTATCTCCTACACCTTCTCCATCGTACCTAACGCATTGGGTAAAGATGACGACGTGCGTAAAGCCAACCTGGCGGGTCTGATGGATGGTTACTTCCACCACGAAGCGTCAATCGAAGGCGGCCAGCACCTGAACGTTAACGTGATGAACCGTGAAATGCTGCTGGATGCGATGGAAAACCCTGAGAAATACCCTCAGTTGACCATTCGTGTATCTGGTTATGCCGTTCGCTTCAACTCGTTGACCAAAGAACAGCAACAAGACGTGATTACTCGTACCTTCACTCAGTCGATCTAATCCACGACTTCACCGGGGCGGGTAACCCCGCCTCAAAGAAGAAAATACCAGGGCCGGATATTCCGGCCTTTTTAATAAATATTTCCTGACTCTAAATTTGGGTCTGTTTTGCCAGGTGTCTCTGACAGCGTGGTTATCTGCACTCTCTCACCCCAGTCACTGACTTGAATAAGCTCCAGGGATGAGATAGCTGGGTACCTGGCTGCAACTTGAAATCCATAGGGTATATAATGAAAAGGATACCCGGCAAAACAGTTATCCGGCCAACAGGGATCTTTTCACTCGGTATCGGGCCTGCCCTGTTACCGCATCGCTGATACCTGCCAGCCTATTTTAGACTGCGTTTGACAGTCAATTTTGGAGAAATCCCCGCAATGTCCTTAAAAGGTCGCATCCACTCTTTCGAATCATGTGGCACCGTTGATGGCCCTGGTATCCGCTTTATTGTTTTCTTCCAGGGTTGCCTGATGCGCTGCCTGTATTGCCACAACCGTGACACATGGGATACCCACGGTGGCAAAGAAGTCACGGTTGAAGAACTGATGACCGATACCGTTGCCTATCGCCACTTTATGAATGCTTCCGGCGGCGGTGTGACGGCATCGGGTGGCGAAGCCATCTTGCAGGCCGAATTCGTCCGTGACTGGTTCCGCGCCTGCCATAAAGAAGGGATCAGCACCTGCCTGGACACCAACGGCTTTGTGCGCCGTTATGATCCGGTGATTGATGAATTGCTGGACACCACCGATCTGGTGATGCTCGATCTGAAACAGATGAACGATGATATTCACCAGAATCTGGTGGGGGTCTCCAACCACCGCACGTTGGAATTTGCACGCTACCTGGCTAAGCGCAATCAGCGTACCTGGGTCCGTTACGTGGTGGTGCCGGGTTGGTCAGATGATGATCAATCAGCTCATCTGCTTGGTGAATTCACCAAAGACATGACCAATATCGAGAAGATCGAACTGCTGCCTTATCATGAGTTGGGCAAGCATAAATGGGTGGCAATGGGGGAAGAGTACAAACTGGATGGCGTTCATCCGCCGAAAGCCGACACTATGGATCGCGTCAAAGGGATCCTGGAAAGCTACGGCCACAAAGTGATTTACTGATCGCCCGCCGTTGACTCAAAAAACCCGGCGAACCTGCCGGGTTTTGTGTTTATCAGGCTGTCGCCACTGGCGTGTGATGATGGTCCGGTTTTTTCAGCAGCATCACCAGATAAACCAATGCCACTGCGGCAATCATCACAAACAGTAAACGATCGGAGTAGTTCTGCATCAGCATCGAGGTCATCGATGGGCCCAGCAGGCTACCGATGGTGTAGCTCATCAACAACGCCTGGTTCATCGCCACCAGCTCATGCGGTAACACCTTTTCGCAAGCCCAGGACATGGCCACCGGATACAGGGTAAAACCGGCACAGCCAAGAATAAACAGCGATGGAGCCATGGCATAGTTTCCCAACATCGCGATGCTGGCAAGGATCACCACAAAGACCTGGATCCGCAGCACCAGCAGGCGGCCATAGCGGTCAGCCAAGCGCCCGATTGGCCACTGCCCAACAATACCTGAACTGACCAGCAGCGCCATCCAGTAACCCACGTTGGCATCGCTCATCCCTTGATGGGCCAAATAAAGCGGCATCAGGCCATACAGCGAGCCCAAAACTATTCCCGAGATAATGCAGCCGTTAATCCCCAGCTTGGCACCACGGCGCTTGAACATCAGCCAGACCGAGGCGTGTTGCGGCTCATCATCCTGATGGTTCACCCGCGCAAACAGCATTGGCAGCATGGCGGCCATCACAATGGCAGTAACCCACGGCACCACGTCCAACAGTTCGGTGGAAACCATCCCCAGCAACAGTTGCCCTGCCACGGTTCCCAGATAATAAACCATCATATATGCCGCCAGCAGTTGGCCACGGTTGCTCAGATTGCCGCTGCGCAATAGCGCGCTTTCTACGATAACCCAGATCCAGGAGCAACCGACTCCGGCAAAGAAGCGCCAGCCAATCCAGCTCCAGAAGTCCAAAGACAGCACCATTCCCACGGTGGCCAGGGCAAAAACCAGGCAGGCAAGATGGTAACTGCGGGTAAAGCCAATGCGTTTGATCAGTTTACCCGCAACCAAAGTTCCCACCAGGTTGCCGGTAAAATACGAGGAACTGACTACGCCCACTTGCCAGGTCGGCAAGGTGGCATGGGTTAACCAAAGGGGAACCAGAGTATTCAAAACGGCAATCGAAACCGTAAGCAATAACAAGCCGCAGAGCAGCAGAAGCACTGGGCGGGAATATGCGGACATAGTGAAATTGAAACCGAACACACAAAGAGAGTGCGCGCATCATGCCACTGGCGATAAAAAAGTCAATCGGCGCTTAACGGGCGATCGCACAATATGTTCAGTCTGGTTTTAAAGGCAGGCTCAAAGCCGTTCTGGCAAGGATTTTTCACCGGATGGCAACAGCGCGATATGCCCGTGGAAACAGGATAATTTGCAAAGCCCGCAACCATTGCATAGCTCGTCATCACAGTGCAACTGGCGAACTCCGCTATCGGTAAGGTGAAAAGCCAATGCCTGCTGTGGGCAATTGATAGTACACATTCGGCAGCTATTCTGCCGCCCCAGGCAACTGGGGCTAATTTGTGGGCGCAGCAGCGTATCGCAGGGCATTCTGTCGCGTAGCGCGCCTGTTTGGCAAGCGGCGGTACATTTCAGGCAGGAGTCGCATTCGGTGAAATCAATACTCAAGGCGGCCTTGCCCTGTTCGAGACTTAATAAACCATAAGGGCAACTGCCCACACAATTGCCACAGCCATCGCACAATGCGCTGAACAAGGCCTCCGGCAAAGCCTGAGGTGGGCGAGCTACCGCGGATAATGGCAAAACCGGGGCTTGCTGCCCCGGTGTGTCGTTGCCGCGTTCCCGCCAACCAGTCAGCAACCTGCGCCGGCTGCTGCCTTGCGAAGTGAGCTGCTGGTCGTTTTTCATCAGAAATACAGTTCCAAAGTCGCCACTGGGGTCGGGCACTCTGCCGCCCAACCTGCCAACGTGATTTGTGCCAACTGAGCGACCCCTTGATAGAAAGGATGCCCGGCATGTTGCTCTAACAGTTCCAGATAACGCGGTGCCCAAGGCAGCAAGTGTTGAGCAAGCAAGCCGGAAATCATCTTATGCTGTTTCTCTTCTGCCAACCAGGCAGCCATCATCAGCAAGGTGCCAATGTGATCTTCCGGCTCATTTTGCTCGCGCTGCGCTTCGATGGTATTGACCCGCAGCCACTGGCGTAAACGCAGTGTCGAATCACCAAACAGTACGCTTTCCCTATCCAGGTAGACTGAACCCCAAGGTGGCGCAGGTAAGGCATACGGGCCAACGAACAGGCGTTGATAAGCCTCTTCCAGCGATTCTGCGTGTTCCCCTGACAGGCCTTCAGCGATCAACGCTGCCGCCTGCTCACCGCCTTCATACGGCCATTCCACCAGCCATTGCGGATCTGCCAGAGAGGCCAGTAAGGGTTGGCACTCTTTGCTTTGCGGCGGGGCATACAGTAAAACACCCAGCACACGGCCGGTTAACGCGATTTTATCAAGCATCATAACTTGGGCTTCTCCAGGGGCGCAGCAAGCTGCGCCCAGTTTAAACATTAGCCAGCCACGGCCATGCCAACGGTCATATGCAAGCCGTAGAATACGCCACGGCCAATCAACTCACCGGCAAAGACTAGCACAAAGCCCAAGGTCAACCCCATTACACTCGTGTTACCCCGGCGCAACTGCGGACAAATCCAGCAACCCAGGCCGAGAGTCAGCAATACCAACCGCCATACCATCAACTGGCCATATTCCGGGATCAGTGCCGAAGCCTGCTGTACCGAACTGCTGATGGTGGCCAGTTCAGCGCCTTGCAACAGCGCCGAGCATAGACTCAGCAACAAGGCCAGCACGCTGATCATCATCAGTTGCACGCGGCCAGAAACTTCCAGACCAGCAGCTCTCAGCAGCAGTACGCCCAACAGCGGCCCGCCGATCAGCACCGACAAGAAGAAGTTCAGGGTGGTATAACCGTTATGCCAGGTTGGCACGGTATCGATTTGATAAACGCGCGTCATGGCATAGACAAACAGCAGGCCCAGCACCATGGTGACCACCAGCCAGGCTTTACCCAACCCCTGAGGCATTTTCTTCAGAACCGCCAGCAACCAGTACAGCCCCCACCGCAAAGAACAGTGAACCGCTGGCGATTTCGTTACTCAACGCCGAATCACCGATGCGATTCAGTGAGTTAAATGCCCGTATCGGCGTCCCCAGGTGCATCACAGAGGCAATAAACGCAATCCCCATCAGCAACCACAGGAAAAACATAGAACCGTGCACCGCCTTGCTCTGGCGATCGGTCAAATTACCGGCGATTAACGCCAGCCCCATTACAATCACGCCGCCCACCACAAACTGCCCTAACACGGTGAACACCATCAGCGGCCATTCATGCCATCCCGTTCCCATTTTAAACCTCCTTCGGATTGGCCAGATGGCCAGTAGTGTCACCACTCGGGCGGCTGTTGGCATTAGGTTTCAGCACAATGCACGGTTTGGTGAAATGGGCTGCCGGTAACGGTGCCACTTGTGCCAAAGTCCCATGCTGTTTGCGCAGTTCCTCGATCGGGCCAAAATCCAACGCTCGCAGTGGGCAAGACTCGACACAGACCGGTTTCTTACCCTCTGCTACGCGTTCATAGCAGCCATCACACTTGGTCATGTGCCCTTTTGCTTCATTATACTGTGGCGCACCGTACGGGCAGGCCATATGGCAATAACGGCAACCGATGCAGACTTCTTCGTTCACCACCACAAAGCCGTCTTCCCGCTTATGCATTGCACCGCTTGGGCACACTTTGGTACAAGCCGGGTCTTCACAGTGGTTGCAGGCGATCGACAGATAATAGGCAAACACGTTCTGGTGCCAGCTATCGCCGTCTTTCTGCCAGTCACCACCGGCATATTCATAAATGCGGCGGAAACTGACGTCCGGCGTCAGGTTCTTATAGTCCTTACACGCCAGCTCGCAGGTTTTGCAGCCGGTGCAACGACTTGAATCGATATAGAATCCATATTGCGTAGTCATCAGCTACTCCTTAAAGTTTGGCGACCTGTACCAGGTTGGTATGAGAAGGGTTACCTTTGGCAAGCGGCGACGGGCGCTGAGTCGTCAGGACGTTAATGCTGCCAGCGTGGTCGATACGGCTACCATCCGGCGCGTACCAGGCACCTTCCCCTAATGCAACAACCCCCGGCAACATACGCGGTGTTACCTTGGCGTTAATTCTTACTTCACCCCGATCGTTGTAAATCCGGATCAGATCGCCGTTGGCGATCCCACGCGAGTCGGCATCAATCGGGTTGATCCACATCTCCTGGCGGCAAGAGGCTTTCAGCACGTCAACGTTGCCATAGGTGGAGTGGGTTCTGGCTTTATAATGGAAGCCGGTCATCTGCAGCGGATACTTGTCGCTTAACGGATCCTCGTGGCTTTCGAAACCTACTGCATAAACCGGTAGTGGATGGATAACGTCGTCCTTCTCCAGCTCCCAGGTAGCCGCCAATTCCGCCAGTTGAGCAGAGTAGATCTCAATCTTGCCGGAAGGGGTGCTCAGCGGGTTGGCTTGAGGATCGGTGCGGAATGCCTTGTAAGCCACATGGTGGCCATCAGGATCGCGCTGTTTGAAGATCCCCTGCTGAAGGAACTGCTCATATTCAGGCAGCGCCGGGATTTTCTCGCGGGATTGCTGATAAAGGTGGCGCAGCCACTCTTCCTGCGTGCGTCCTTCGGTGAATGCCTGCTCAACCCCCATACGGCGGGCGATCTCGCTGGTCATGTCGTAAATGTTCTTGCACTCAAAACGCGGTTTGATCGCCTGGTCGGCAAAGATGACGTAGCCCATATTGCCGCTGGAAGCATCCAGGCAGAAATCGCGTTGTTCCGATGCCGTGCAATCTGGCAACACCAAATCGGCATATTTCGCTGAAGAGGTCATATGGTTATCAATCACCACGATCATTTCGCATTTCTTCTCGTCCTGCAGAATGTCGTGGGTGCGGTTGATATCCGAGTGCTGGTTAATCAGGCAGTTACTGGCATAGTTCCAGACAAATTTGATGGGGACATCCAGCTTGTCTTTACCCTGCACACCGTCACGTTTGGCGGTCATTTCCGGCCCGCGTAAAATGGCATCGGTCCACAGGAACATGGAGATACTGGTTTTCACCGGGTTTTCCAGCGTTGGCATACGGACAAACGGTAAACCGTAAGACCCTTCGCGAGCACCGCTGTTACCCCCATTGACACCGACGTTACCGGTAAGGATTGGTAACATGGCGATGGCGCGTGAAGTCAGTTCTCCGTTAGCCTGGCGCTGCGGCCCCCACCCCTGGCAAATATAGGCCGGTTTGGTACTGCCGATTTCGCGGGCCAGTTTGATGATACGATCGGCCGGAATACCGGTAATTTTGGAGGCCCAATCTGGCGTTTTCGCAATGCCATCATCCCCTTGCCCAAGAATGTACGCCTTGTAATGCCCGTTGGCGGGTGCGCCTGCCGGCAGAGTCTTCTCGTCGTAGCCGACGCAGAACTTATCCAGGAAGGGTTGATCGACCCAATTCTCGGTGATCAGCACATGGGCCAAACCGGCAACCAGTGCCGCATCGGTACCTGGTCGGATCGGGATCCACTCATCTTCCCTGCCAGCCGCGGTATCGGTGTAACGCGGATCGATAACAATCATTCGCGCATTCGACCGCTCGCGGGCCTGCTCCAGCAGATAGGTCACCCCGCCCCCGCTCATGCGGGTTTCGCCCGGGTTATTGCCGAACATCACCACCAGTTTACTGTTTTCGATATCCGTCGGGCTGTTGCCGTCGGCCCAACCGCCGTAGGTGTAATTCAGCCCCATGGCAATCTGTGCGGTGCTGTAGTCACCGTAGTGGTTAAGATAGCCGCCACAGCAGTTCATCAGGCGGGCAATCAGCGTAGAGCCAGGTGGCCAGGAGCGGGTGATCGTGCCGCCCAGCGTTCCGGTGCCATAGTTCAGGTAAATGGCTTCGTTACCATAATCTTTGATTATGCGCTGCAGGTTGTCGCCGATCAGCGTGAAGGCTTCATCCCAACTGATGCGTTTGAATTTACCTTCACCCCGCTTACCCACACGCAACATCGGATATTTCAGGCGGTCTGGGTTATATACGCGGCGGCGCATCGAACGCCCACGCAGGCAGGCACGAACCTGATGCAACTCGGCATACTCATCATTGCCGGTATTATCGCTTTCAACATATTTTATCTCGCCATCGACAACGTGCATCCGTAACGGGCAGCGGCTGCCACAGTTAACGGTGCAGGCACTCCATACGACTTTCTCTTGGGGTTGAGCTGTCGCTGACGGGTCTTCGGCGCGGGCAGTACGGCTAAATGGCAGAGAAACTCCACCAACCGCAAATGCAAGCCCGCCAATGGCACTGTTCTTAACCAGCTTTCGCCTGGAACACTGTAGGCCGGACAGTGGTTTTTTTGGGGAATCACTCATAATGGTTTCGCTCTGGGTTGCTTAAATCAGCCAGTGATCGTGGCAATAAAAATACAATCAACTTAATCAACCATGCCAATGACGGCTTGGTTTCGAATGAACAGGAAAATTTATTTTTGTTATGGCCTGCCCTCGGTGAAACTATCCTCCAAAAGAGGTAGTTCCACTTTGTTCACAATCAATAAATGGTTGATATAAATAGGTTTATTGATAATGATTTTCATTTCATATTTTTTCGATCTCGATCAGATTGGTATGCTGCGGGTTACCTTTCGCCAACGGTGATGGCCGATGGGTGGTAAGGGTATTTACGCAGGCACCGTGATCGATACGATCGCCATTCATATTGGCCTGGTGCCATGATCCCTGCCCCATCGCCGCCACCCCTGGCATGATGCGTGGTGTAACCTTGGCGGCCACGCGCACTTCACCGCGCGCATTGAATACCCGCACCGTTTCACCGCTGGTGATACCCCGTTGCTGGGCATCAAGCGGATTGAGCCAAACCTCCTGCGGGCAAGCGGCTTGCAGCACATCAATATTGGCGTAGCTGGAGTGTGTCCGGGCCTTGTAGTGGAAGCCGAACATTTGCAGCGGGTAAGTCTTGCGCAGGGGATCATCCCAACCTTCAAAGGTTGAGGCATAGATGGGTAAAGGGTTGATGGTTTCGTCTTTCTCCAGCACCCAGCTATTGGCAATATCCGCCAGTTTGGCCGAATAGATTTCAATCTTTCCTGAAGGCGTTTTCAGAGGGTTGGCTGCCGGGTCTTCACGGAACTTTTTATAGGCGACAAAATGCCCGTTCGGATCTTTACGCTTATAAATTCCCATCTTGCGCAAGGCGTCATAGGTAGGCAACTGGGGGTCTTTTTCCAGCATTTTAGTGTAAAGGTATTGCAGCCACTGTTCTTGGGTACGGCCTTCGGTGAATTTCTCATGCACCTGCGGCCCAAGACGGCGTGCGACCTCACTCATCACTTCATAAATAGGTTTGCGCTCAAACTTGGCAGATGTGGCTGGCTGAATAAAGATCAGATATCCCATATTGCCAGCAGAATCGTTCGGAATAATATCCTCCTGCTCAACCGTCATCAGATCCGGCAGCAGAATATCGGCGTATTTCGCCGAAGAGGTCATAAAGTTTTCCAGCACCACAATCATTTCGCATTGAGAATCGTCCTGCAGAATGTCGTGAGTTTTATTGATATCAGAATGCTGGTTGGTGATGGTATTACCGGCGTAGTTCCAGATGAATTTGATGGGCACATCCAGCTTGTCTTTCCCGCGCACGCCATCACGCCTGGCAGTCATCTCCGGGCCACGCGTAATGGCATCGGTCCAGGTAAAGACTGAAATCTGGGTTTTTACCGGGTTTTCCAGCACCGGCATCCGCTCAATGGTGATGGTATAGGTTGATTCGCGGGCGCCGCTGTTACCGCCATTGATGCCTACATTGCCGGTGAGGATTGGCAGCATCGCAATGGCACGAGAGGTGAGCTCGCCATTGGCCTGGCGCTGCGGCCCCCACCCCTGGGAAATATAAGCTGGTTTTGCGCTGCCGATTTCGCGCGCCAGTTTGATGATGCGATCGGCCGGGATACCGGTGATTTTTGAAGCCCACTGCGGGGTTTTCTCAACGCCATCGTCACCCTGACCCAAAATATAGGCTTTGTAGTGACCATTAGCGGGCGCACCAGCCGGTAAGGTTTTCTCGTCATAACCGACACAGTATTTATCCAAAAATGGCTGATCGACCAGCCCCTCGGCGATCAGCACATGTGCCAACCCGGCGACTAAAGCCGCATCGGTACCTGGCCGGATAGGGATCCATTCATCTTCTCGACCGGCTGCTGTATCCGTATAGCGCGGATCGATGACAATCATCCGTGCATTAGAACGCTCGCGTGCCTGCTCCAGGAAATAGGTGATCCCGCCACCACTCATGCGGGTTTCCGCAGGGTTGTTACCGAACAACACCACCAGTTTGCTGTTTTCGATATCAGAGGTGCTGTTGCCCTCATTGCTGCCATAGGTATAAGGCATGGCGCAGGCAATCTGGGCGGTGCTGTAAGTGCCATAGTGGCTGAGGAAACCGCCGTAGCAGTTCATCAGGCGGGCAACCAGGGAAGCATAAGGCGAGGAGCGGGTAATATTGCCGCCAACGATGCCGGAGGTGTAGTTAATGTATACCGCCTCGTTACCGTATTTTTCTACAATACGCTGCAGGTTGCTGACAATTTCGCTGTAGGCTTCTTCCCAACTGATGCGTTTGAACTTCCCTTCTCCCCGTTTGCCAACCCGCTTCATCGGGTAATTCAAACGTTCAGGGTGGTTCATGCGACGGCGAATGGAGCGACCACGCAAACAGGCACGCACCTGATGGTCGCCATAGACATCGTCCCCGGTATTATCGGTTTCGACCCAGTAAACCTCATCGTCCCGCACATGTAACCGCAAGGCACAACGGCTGCCGCAGTTAACCGAACAGGCCCCCCACACGACTTTATCCGATGGCGTTTTTTGCACCGCTACGCCCACCGTTTCCGCTAGCGCATGGCGACTGAAAGGCAGAGAAAAACTGCCAGCGGCCAGTGCCAGGCCCGCGACCGTACTGGATTTCACCAATGTGCGACGGCTTATACCGGTAGAGGATGTTGCAGATTTATTGTTCGACATAGCTCACTCCAGGTTTTGCCCTCAAAGAGGGAAAAGTCATAAGGAGGAAGCTAAAAAAGACAGGTCGTATGGTCAGCGTAAATCCCCCTCCATAAGCTGAATGTTACTCAGAAGGAGGTAGGAAACTTTGTCTGCTATCAATAAATCGAACTTTCATTCGTAAATGAAAATTATTCAAACGAAAAAAACGCCCGTAGGCACTTGCGATAACACTTATCCCCTATGAATTTTGAACTGGCCGCTCAAGCGCATCCATGCTCCCGCAGCATTTTCCGCTCTGCACAGCACACCCAGGCACCCGGCTCAGCGTACTTCAGTCAGTGGCTAGAATAACCATTCTGTCGGGACAAATCGGCCAGCAACCGATGTGAATACCGCCAGCGGCAGCCCGTTGGGGCAATCACAACAACATGATTTATAAAGGATTTACACGCTGTGAACAGCGACCCTGTGAGGAGGGCGAAACCCACGAATGGGTTTCGCAATAGCAGATAACTACGCTGCAGCCTGAAAGGCGACGGGCAGGATCCTGATTAACCGATATATTCCAGTCCGCCCATATAAGGACGTAATACTTCCGGCACCTGAATACGGCCATCAGCCTGCTGATAGTTTTCCAGCACCGCGACCAGAGTACGGCCAACGGCCAGGCCGGAACCGTTCAGCGTATGCACCAGGCGTGGTTTTTTGTCGGTCTTGCTGCGGCAACGGGCCTGCATGCGACGAGACTGGAAATCCCACATATTGGAACAGGAAGAGATCTCACGATAGGTATTCTGCGCAGGCAGCCACACTTCCAGATCGTAGGTTTTGCAGGCACCAAAGCCGATATCACCGGTGCATAACAGCACCTTACGATAGGGCAGATTCAGCAACTGCAGCACTTTCTCCGCATGGCCAGTCAACTCTTCCAGCGCATTCATGGAGTCTTCCGGGCGCACGATCTGCACCATTTCCACTTTATCGAACTGGTGCATACGGATCAGGCCACGGGTGTCACGCCCATAAGAACCGGCTTCAGAACGGAAGCATGGCGTATGCGCGGTCATGCGCAGTGGCAGCGCTTCTTCATCAAGGATCTCGTCACGCACCAGGTTGGTTACGGGCACCTCGGCTGTCGGGATCAGGGCATAGTTGCTGCTTTCTGATTCCTCTTCCAGCGGTTTGGTGTGGAACAGGTCTTCACCAAACTTTGGCAACTGGCCAGTACCGTACAACGTGGCATGGTTCACCAGATACGGCACGTAAGTTTCCAGATACCCATGCTTTTCAGTGTGCAGATCGAGCATAAACTGGGCTAACGCACGGTGCATACGGGCCATCTGGCCTTTCATTACCACAAAGCGCGCGCCGGTCAGTTTCACTGCGGCGGCAAAATCCAGACCGCCAGCCATTTCACCCAGCTCAACGTGGTCACGCACCGGGAAATCGTACTGACGTGGTTCACCCCAGCGGCTGACTTCCAGGTTTTCGCTATCGTCTTTGCCATCCGGTACTGCATCATCGGGCAGGTTTGGCATTACCAGCGCGTACTCACGGATCTCGTTCTGCAGTTTGTCCAGTGCGGCCTTGGCAGCATCCAGCTTTTCACCCAGCTCGTTCACTTCGCGACGCAGTGGCTCGATATCTTCACCGCGCGCTTTAGCCGCGCCGATGGATTTCGATCGGGAGTTACGTTCTGCCTGCAGTGTCTCAGTTTCTACCTGCAGAACCTTACGGCGTTCTTCTTGTGAACGCAGCAGATCCAGATCGAGTTTAAAGCCTCTGCGAGCCAGTTTTACGGCGACTGCGTCTAGCTCATTACGCAGCAGATTGGGATCGAGCATGCTAATCCTGTGCTTGTTGTTATTGAAAGAGAAATTGTTGTTCTACGCGGCACGGGTAAAGCCGCATAAAAAGAATGTGATACCCGCTAACCTTACCGCAACGGCAACGCTAGCGGTAGCGTTTTGTCTGGCTATTTTGATCCTGCCCAGCCAGCCATGCCAACTTTTCGCCGATTTTACCTTCCAGCCCGCGCGAGGTCGGATGATAATAGCGAGTGGTAGCCATTTCCGGCGGGAAATAGTTCTCTCCAGCCGCATAAGCATTGGGTTCGTCATGGGCGTAGCGGTATTCTGCGCCAAGCCCCATTTCTTTCATCAATTTGGTTGGTGCATTACGCAGGTGTTCCGGCACATCATAATCCGCCATCTCTTTGGCATCACGCATGGCGGCCTTAAAGGCGGTGTAAACCGCGTTACTCTTCGGCGCGCAGGCCAGGTAGACGATCGCCTGAGCAATAGCGCGCTCACCTTCCGCCGGGCCAACACGCGTAAAACAATCCCAGGCGGCGATGGCAACTTGCATGCCGCGAGGATCGGCGTTACCCACATCCTCCGAGGCTATCGCCAGCAAGCGGCGGGCTACATACAACGGATCGCCCCCGGCGGTAATAATACGCGCATACCAATACAAGGCGGCATCCGGGGCAGAACCACGCACCGACTTATGCAGTGCAGAAATCAGATCGTAATAGCGATCGCCTTTATTATCAAAACGCGCACTGCGTTCACCCGAGACTTCCTTGAGCAACTCGGGGGTTAACACCCGCATGCCTTGGCCGTCAATTTCCGCCATATCAGCCATCATCTCAAGGCTGTTCAATGCGCGACGGGCATCGCCCCCCACCAGTTCCGACAACATGCGCCGGGTTTCTGGTGGCAATTCTATATTCTGGCCGCCGAAACCCCGCCCCTGGTCCTGCATCGCCTGATCCAGTACCTGGCTGATATCTTCAGCCGTCAACGCTTTCAGCAGATAGACACGAGCACGGGAAAGCAGTGCCGAATTCAATTCAAAGGAGGGGTTTTCCGTGGTGGCACCGATAAAGGTGATGGTGCCATCTTCAATATGCGGCAGAAAAGCATCCTGCTGGCTCTTATTGAAACGGTGGACTTCATCAACAAACAAAATAGTACGACGGCCAGCATCGCGGTTTTGTCGTGCGCGCTCGATAGCTTCGCGGATCTCCTTGATGCCGGAGGTCACGGCAGAAATCCGCTCTACATCGGCCTGACCATAACGGCCAATCAACTCTGCCAGCGTCGTTTTCCCCGTCCCCGGCGGCCCCCACAGGATCATCGAGTGCAGTTGCCCGGCTTCTATGGCACGAGGCAAAGGCTTGCCCGGAGCCAGCAGATGCTGCTGGCCGATATACTGTGCAAGCGTTGTCGGCCGCATACGCGCGGCCAACGGCTGGAATTCGTTATGGGAAAAATCGAGTGACATGTTACTCACGTAAACCTCACTGGCGCTGGTCGTCCAGCGTCACCCCCTTCGGTGGGGTAAATTTGAATTTGGC
The DNA here is from genome assembly GCF_050632285.1 of Serratia sp. L9. Classification (NCBI taxonomy): domain Bacteria; kingdom Pseudomonadati; phylum Pseudomonadota; class Gammaproteobacteria; order Enterobacterales; family Yersiniaceae; genus Serratia; species Serratia sp. L9. The sequence goes on from NZ_CP192591.1 coordinate 4,773,737, forward strand.
AGCATCGACGCTGGTGTTTTGCTGGCTCTTCAACTGATAAGCACTACGTTGGCCATCTTGCTCAACCGCGGCGAAACTCTTGATGGTGCCGCTATTGGTCACCGTGATCGCGAACTGCTTCAGGTTACCGCTACTGGTCTTTGGCGTCAGCTCAAAGTCATCACCTTTCTGCTTAACGTTGTACTTCTTCCAATCGTTGGCATCATTGCGAGTGATCAGCATAAAAGGCGTATTGCCGGTCGCATTTTTCAGCCAGGTTGCCGTCACCTGCTCAACGAAAGGATTGTAGAACCACAGGGTTTCGCCATCGGAAACCAGCACGCTCTCGTCTGGCGAGGTCATGTGCCAGTTAAACAGATTAGGACGCTTAACCCACAGCTCACCTTCCCCTTCCTGCACCGCAGCGCCGTCACTGCTGGTCACCGATTGGGAGAAACTGGCATGGAAGCTGTTCACTTTCGCCAGACGACCTTGCAGATCCTGCGCGGCATCTGCCAGCACTGAAGTGGATGCGAATCCCGAAAGCAGACAACAGGCAACTAACAGTTTTTTCATGATTCCAGATACCTTATGAAATGCATTTACCGCAAGGCCAAGCCTTGCGCGACACAATAAGCTGAACGGCTCCCACTCTACCCGAAGCCCTGAACTGGCAACCAGAGCACTATTCCGATAAAAGCAGGGGTTTACGCTTCTTTGCATAAGGGCGCTGCGCGGCCCTTAAAATACGTTTATACCCTATGGATTTCGAGTTACAGCCAGGCACCACAAGCTATCTTATCCCCAGTTACCTCAGTAAGTGACTGGGGTGGTAAAGCTGTCAGGTGCAAATCGGCCGGAACCGAACAGATTTGAACACTGTGAACAGCCGCCCCGTGTGGGACGAAACCCACAGATGGGTTTCGTAATAGCAGGTAACAACGCCAGCTTGAAAAACGACGGGTAGGGCAATTAATCATGGCGCGGCGGAGCTAATACTTCACGGTTACCATTATGCCCCTGTTCGCTGACAATGCCCTGCGCTTCCATCTGTTCAATGATTCGCGCAGCACGGTTGTAACCGATTCGGAACTGACGCTGTACGCCGGAAATCGAGGCGCGGCGTTTATCCACCACAAACTCTACCGCCTGATCGAACAGCGGATCCAGCTCTTCGTCACCGTCCATTCCGCCGCCGGCACCGCCTTCACCTTCTTCGCCAGCGCTGAGAATACCCTCTTTATATTGAGGCCGTTCACGCGCTTTCCAATCTTTGACTACCGCATGAACCTCCTGATCGCGGACAAAAGCACCGTGCACGCGCACCGGGATCGATGAGTTTGGTGCCAGATACAACATGTCCCCCATCCCGAGCAAGGATTCCGCTCCGCTCTGATCGAGAATGGTACGGGAATCTATCTTGCTGGACACGGTAAAGGCGATACGCGTCGGAATATTGGCCTTGATCAGGCCGGTAATGACGTCCACCGACGGGCGCTGGGTTGCCAGCACCAGGTGAATACCCGCAGCACGCGCTTTCTGTGCCAGGCGGGCGATCAGCTCTTCAACCTTTTTGCCCACCGTCATGATCAGGTCGGCGAACTCATCGACCATTACCACGATGTAGGGTTCTTTTTCCAACACCGGCGGCGTGATATCCATGCTGTCGCTTGGCTTCCAGAATGGGTCCGGGATTGGGCGCCCCATAGCTTCAGCCTGGTCGACACGCTCGTTATAACCGGCCAGGTTACGCACCCCAAGCGCAGACATCAGCTTATAGCGGCGTTCCATCTCGGCGACACACCAGCGCAGCGCGTTGGCAGCATCTTTCATATCGGTAACTACGTCGGTCAGCAGATGTGGAATACCTTCGTAAACCGACAGCTCCAGCATTTTCGGGTCGATCATGATAAAGCGCACTTCTTTCGGCGTCGCCTTATACAAAATACTCAGGATCATGGCGTTGACCCCGACCGACTTACCCGACCCCGTCGTACCCGCCACCAGCAGATGCGGCATTTTACCCAGATCGGCAACCACAGGTTGGCCCGAAATATCTTTACCAAGCACGATCGCCAGCGGCGAAGTATTATCGCGGAAGGCCGGGCAATCCAGCACTTCACGCAGATATACCGTTTGGCGTTTGGCATTCGGCAATTCCAGGCCGACGTAAGGCTTGCCCGGAATAACTTCAACCACACGCACTGCCGAGGTTGACAGTGAGCGCGCCAAATCGCGCGAAAGGTTGGAAATACGTGCAGCCTTGACGCCTGGAGCCAAATCCAGCTCGAAACGGGTAATTACCGGCCCAGGCAGAATATCGACCACGTCCGCTTTTACGCGGTAATCCGCCAGGCTTGCTTCCACCAACCTTGCTTTCTGCTCCAGCGCAAAGGTATCAACCGGCTCAACCTCTTTCGGCGCTTCTGTCAGCAGATCCAGCGTCGGCAGCGGTGTCGTCGGTTTCTGCAATGGCAAATCATTACGCATCAGGAACGGGTGGATCAGGCTATCCATCGCCGGTGCAGCCGGTGGCTGCTGAGGCGGTGACTGATAACTCTGCGGCGGGTAAGCCTGCGCCGGTGGAGTCTGCGGACGCGGAGCCTGATAAGCAGGCGTTTCAGGTTCAAACTGGCCGAAAGGCACGTCGTCTTCCTGCTCGCTTTCCAGCTCAATACGCTCCTCAAGCTGTGGTGACAGGGTGAACAACGGCTCGCTGGGGCCATCATCTACCAGATCCGCCATCGGCGAGAAGCTATAGGCATTATGGATATCAACCGGGCGAGAAACCGGAACCGGTTCAGGCTGCGTGACCTCTTCGCCATAGCGAGCCTGTTGCTGCTGGGCAAATGCCTGGCCAAGTGCGGCCTGATGCAAGGCATCCTCATCCACCTGATCCTGTTGGTACGCTTCGCCATAACGTTGGCTTTGCTGTTGAGCAAACGCCTGGCGCAGTGCGGCTTCCTGCAAGGCTTCATCATCCTGCGGGTTACTGGCCTGTTCTGTCGGCTGCTCCCCCAGATTACGCTGTTCCTGCTCCGCAATGCGTTGCGAAGGCAACTTGATGCCGTAAGAAGCCAGCTCACGCCGAGTAGGGATACGTACCGGGTTTGGCCGCGGCAGTTCAGGGCCAATACCTTGCTTGATTTGTGAACTCGCATCACTGGTCGCCGTGAAAGCAGGCATAAAGGTGTTATTCACCGCGCCCGTTGCCACGGTGGCAGCTGGCGTTGGTTTAATCACCCCAAAAGCAGGAGCAGCATCGCTGGCGCTAAAACCAGTTGAACCACTGATATCATCGCTATCCCGCTGTGAGGCAGAGAAATCAAACGGTGATGACTCCGGTTTCGGCGTATCCGGGGTTTGCCAGTTGCCCATACGCGGTTCGTGTTCTTCGCGCAAGGTGTCTGCTGGGCGGATCGTCCTGGGTACCGGTGTCTCTTCAGGGATTTCAAACGAATACAACGGTGGCGTATCTGATTCTGGTGCTTGGCTCAACGGATGCTGATTGACAGAAGCTGGCACCACCGGTGCCGCAGTTACCGCTGCCTGTGGTACAGAAACCTTTGGCATCACCGGAATATCAGTAAGGGCAGGCTCTATAACCGCGTCATCATCGCCGGCACGCAAGCCGCTCAGTAAGGGATCTGCCGCCTCTTGCGCCGCTTCTCTAGCCGTTTCGGTCACCGAAGGTGCGGAGAACAGGACATCATCATCAGCTATTGCTGTGGCAGGCATGGCTGCAACGGCACCTTTGATGTTTGTTTCAGGCTCGTCTTCAAGCAAGATGTCATCATCATCATCGTGATAACGATCCTCGCGGCGCGACCGATTGGTCATAAAGGTGGCGGCACCAAGCACAACACCACCAATTTTCTCGGCAATCACCAGCCACGACCAGCCGGTGAACAAGGTTAAGCCCACCGCCCAGACGCAAAGCAGCGCCAAAGTCGCGCCAATGCCGTTGAACCACGGCAGCATGGCACTGCCCAACAGGCTGCCGATCACGCCACCGGAAGCGAAATAATAGAGATCGTCGATGTTCAGCGCCGCCAGGCCACAAGAAGTGAGCACCAGCGCCAGAGTACCAATCAGGCGCAAAGAGAGCGCAAAATAATCGATATGATCACTGTTTTCGTGTTGGCGGTAACCCACCCAGCACAAAATCAGCATGATAGGAGGTATCGCGTAGGCGAGCACCCCAAAGATGAAGAACAGCGTGTCGGCCAACCATGCGCCAACGCCACCGCCCAGATTATGAATAGGTTCATGCCACGCCGTTTGCGACCAACTGGGATCAGAAGGATTGAAACTGACCAACGCAGCCATAAGGTAAACGGCAAAAATGGATACCACGATCAACAAAGCCTCGAGCAAACGACGCCCACTGCTTAGTTTTTTCAAGGTAACTTCTTTATCTTCTGTGTATTCCTGGCTCAAGAAAGGCACTCCAGGTTCCTGTTAGCTGACACAGTAACAGCGCCGAGAAGTTTCCTCGGCGCCAAAACTGTATGAATAAACAGGAGTGTAACGAATTTAATCAGGTTTTGCACCTGCACCTTACCGTGTTTTGATAACCAGACGGTTACTCTGTTTCACTTCTTCCATTACCACGTAAGTTCGGGTGTCATTAACCCCCGGTAAACGCAGCAGAGTTTCACCCAGTAACTTACGGTAAGCCGACATATCTGGCACACGGGTTTTCAACAGATAGTCGAAATCACCGGAAACCAGATGACACTCCTGAATCTCTTCAAGTTTCTGTACGGCTGAGTTGAACTGCTCAAACACGTCCGGCGCACCACGGTTCAACGTGATTTCCACGAAGACCAGCAGGGAAGCATCCAGATAGTGCGGGTTGAGCAATGCGGTATAACCATGGATAAAGCCCTGACGCTCAAGACGGCGCACACGCTCTAAACATGGGGTTGGGGATAAACCCACGCGCTTTGAAAGCTCGACGTTCGAGATTCGCCCATCCTTTTGCAGCTCGTTAAGAATGTTGCGATCGATACGGTCAAGATCTTTACCCGGGCGTTTTTTATTGTCTGCCATTATTATTGTCTCTCTTATGTTCTTCCCTGCACTTGCCACACCCTAGCCAACATCAATGTGCAAGGGCTTGTTCCAAGCGAAGACCCGATGCCTGTGTTAAGCGGCCCATTCCCTTTAATAGGGAACATGTTGCGTGATACCAACCGCCATAGTGCTTTTTCATTACTACCATCTTCCGCCATTGCCCAGCCTGTCTATCAACCCTGGGCAACGAATTCAAATGATGCTGGTTCAGAAATCAACGACCCGCCATCAGGCAAAATGCGTTCTTACTTTCGCAACGATGCCCTATTCTGCTTCGCTGTTGTAAATTCCTACAATTTGCTACTTGTACGGGGATAATTTCTTCTTCCTATGATGTTTTCGCAAATGCGCAGCGGATTGTCAAAGTAAAAGAACTAAAATCAGTAGAACGTGCCGCCAGAAAAACTTGGCACCTGATTTTTAGTTAGGAATCCCACCCATAAAAAGCCCACCGGTTACCGACATAAACCGGCCAGAAACAGGGTTTTTCCCTCTTTCCCGCACAAAAAACTCACACTCACCCACGCCCTGAAAATCCGACATTCGGCCTGGTCCCTGCTCATCAAGCCATCGTTAATTGGCCATTGCTATCGGACAAATCGTTAACAACATTGCCAGGAGCTTTTTTACTGTCGCATTTTCCCTACAATCGACAACATTGTCCGCCATTGTGGGAAAAGAGGTTATTCATGGGCACGGCTAAACACAGTAAATTATTGATTCTGGGCTCTGGCCCGGCTGGTTATACCGCAGCAGTCTACGCAGCACGCGCCAACCTGAACCCGGTGCTGATCACCGGCATGGAGCAAGGCGGCCAGTTGACCACCACTACCGAAGTAGAGAACTGGCCTGGGGATGCTGAAGGTTTGACCGGCCCGGCATTGATGGAGCGCATGCGTGAGCACGCGGAAAAGTTCGACACCGAAATCGTTTTTGACCATATCAACAACGTCGACCTGCAGAACCGTCCTTTCCGCCTGTTTGGCGATAGCGGCGAATACACCTGCGATGCCCTGATTATCGCCACCGGCGCATCGGCCCGTTATTTAGGCCTGCCTTCTGAAGAAGCATTCAAAGGCAAAGGGGTTTCTGCCTGCGCCACCTGTGATGGTTTCTTCTACCGTAACCAGAAAGTCGCCGTAGTCGGCGGGGGTAACACCGCAGTAGAAGAAGCGCTGTATCTGTCTAACATCGCTTCTGAAGTACACCTTATCCACCGTCGCGACAGCTTCCGCTCTGAAAAAATCCTCATCAATCGTCTGATGGATAAAGTGCAGAACGGTAACATCGTGCTGCATACCGACAGCACGCTGGATGAAGTGTTAGGCGATCAGATGGGCGTTACCGGTGTGCGTCTGCGTAGCACCAAGGTTGAAGATAAAACTGAAGAACTGGACGTTGCCGGAACCTTTATCGCTATCGGCCATAGCCCGAATACCTCCATCTTCGGCGGCCAGCTTGAGCTGGAAAACGGCTATATCAAAGTGCAGTCCGGTATTCACGGCAACGCGACACAAACCAGTATCCCTGGCGTGTTTGCCGCAGGTGACGTAATGGATCATATCTATCGCCAGGCGATCACCTCGGCAGGCACCGGCTGTATGGCTGCATTGGATGCCGAGCGTTATCTCGACGGTCTTGCCAAATCCTGAGTGCTATAACCCGATACTGACTAAAATCATACCAAGGCGGCTTCAGGCCGCCTTATTTATCCCCTTTGGATTTCAAGTTGCCGCCAGTGCAGGTAACATTAACGTTCATGTGTCTTGCTTCTGGCCAAGACAAATACTTTTTTAACAGTACGTTAACCTGCCTGTTGCAACAGGCATTGGCGACGCAGACTTCCTGATGAAAAAAACCAGACAGCACCAGTTAACCCGTTGGCTCAAGACACAGAGTACGTTAGCGCAACCTTGGCTGCGTATTTCCATGCTGTTAGGTCTGGCAAGCGGCATTTTAATTGTCGCCCAGGCCTGGCTATTGGCTTCCTTGCTCCATGCCCTGATTATTGAGCATCAACCCAGAGGTGAACTTGTCTCATCCTTTTTCTGGCTGGCGGCCACCTTTGCCCTGCGGGCACTCCTGAGCTGGCTGCGTGAGCGGATCGGCTTCATTTGTGGGCAAGTCATACGCCAGCGCATGCGGGCGCAGGTATTGGATAAACTGCAACAGCTCGGTCCGGCCTGGATCCAGGGGAAACCGGCTGGCAGTTGGGCCAGCATCATTGTCGAACAGATTGAAGACATGCAGGACTACTATTCACGTTATCTGCCGCAAATGTATCTGGCCGTTTTCATCCCGGTGCTGATCCTGATCACCGTCTTCCCGATTAACTGGGCCGCCGGGTTTATCCTGTTGGCTACCGCCCCGCTGATCCCATTATTTATGGCACTGGTCGGCATGGGCGCAGCGGATGCCAACCGGCGTAACTTTGTTGCATTAGCCCGCCTGAGCGGCAACTTCCTCGATCGCCTGCGTGGTCTGGATACGCTGCGTCTGTTTAATCGTGGGCAGGCAGAAACCGACCAGATTGCCAAATCCTCAGAGGATTTCCGCCAGCGCACCATGGAAGTCTTGCGCCTGGCCTTCCTTTCCTCTGCGGTGCTGGAGTTTTTCGCGTCTATTTCTATTGCCGTTGTGGCGGTCTATTTTGGCTTCTCTTACCTCGGGGAGCTGGATTTTGGCAGTTACGGTACCGCCGTCACGCTGTTTGCCGGTTTTCTGGTGCTGATCCTGGCCCCGGAGTTTTTCCAGCCATTACGCGATCTGGGGGCTTTCTACCATGCCAAAGCGCAGGCCGTGGGCGCGGCTGAAGCGCTGGAAACCTTCCTGGCAGCCGAGGGGGAACAGGTAGGAAACGGCACTGAGGTGCTAAATAGCGAAACGCCTTTGGCGTTGCAGGCTCGAGGCCTGGAAATCCTCTCACCCAATGGCGTATTGCTGGCCGGGCCGCTTGATTTTACCTTGTCTGCCAATCAGCGCATTGCGCTGGTCGGGCTCAGCGGTGCCGGTAAGAGTTCACTGCTGAACCTGTTGCTTGGTTTCCTGCCCTATCGCGGCTCGTTGCAGGTAAACGGCACAGAATTGCGCGAGCTGGCTGCAGGAAGCTGGCGTCAACAACTGGGATGGGTTGGGCAAAATCCACACCTGCCAGCACAAACCTTGCGGGAAAATATTCTGCTCGGCTACCCGCAGGCCAGCGAGGCACAACTGCAACAGGCCGTGGAACAGGCCCACGTCAGTGAATTCCTGCCGCACTTGCCAAAGGGGTTGGAAACCGATCTGGGCGACGGAGCCGCACGCCTTTCTGTCGGGCAAGCACAGCGCGTGGCCGTGGCGCGCGCACTACTGAGCCCACGCCATTTGCTGCTGCTGGATGAACCGGCGGCAAGCCTGGATGCGCACAGTGAGCGCCTGGTGATGCAGGCACTGAATACCGCCTCTCACCAACAGACCACCGTGTTGGTCACACACCAGTTGGAAGATACTGAAGACTATGACCAGATTTGGGTGATGGACAGCGGGAAAATCGTTCAGCAAGGCAATTATGCCACGCTCAGCGCCCAACCTGGCCTATTTGCCAATCTGCTGGCACACCGCAGCGGGGAGCTTTAATCATGCGCGTTTTGCTGCCATTCCTGGCGTTATATCGCCGCCACACTTTCCTGATTTTGCTGGGTATTGTTCTGGCGATCGTTACCCTGCTGGCCAGTATCGGCTTGCTGGCCCTCTCCGGTTGGTTCCTGGCCGCCTCGTCGTTAGCCGGGCTGGTGGGGTTAACGACTTTTAACTATATGCTCCCAGCCGCCGGTGTGCGTGGCGCAGCCATTTTCCGTACTGCCGGGCGCTATGCCGAACGTGTCGTCAGCCACGACGCCACCTTCCGCGTGTTGTCACATCTGCGGGTATTTACCTTTAAAAAATCCTGCCGCTTTCGCCCGGCGGTATGGCCCGTTTTCGTCAGGCTGAGCTGCTGAATCGGTTGGTGGCCGATGTCGATACGCTCGATCATCTCTATCTGCGCGTTATTTCTCCGATGGTCAGCGCGGCGGTAGTGATTGCAGTAGTAACCTTCGGCCTAAGCTGGCTGGATGGCCCGCTGGCGTTAACTCTGGGCGGCATTTTACTGCTATTGCTGCTGTTGGTTCCCCCGGTCTTTTATCGTGCCGGTAAGCCGATTGGAGAGCAACTGACCCTGCTGCGCAGCCAGTACCGCACCGGGCTGACCGCCTGGCTGCAAGGCCAGGCGGAATTGGTGGTGTTTGGCGCGCTGGACGGTTTTCGTCAACAACTCAACGCCACCGAGCAGCGCTGGCAACGCCGCCAATGGCAGCAGGCTTCTCTGGGTGGCATTGCGCAGGCATTGATGATCCTGGCCAGTGGCCTCTCCGTGACATTGTTGCTGTGGCTTGCCGCCGCGGGAGTGGGCGGTGATACCCAGCCGGGCGCACTGATTGCTCTGTTTGCTTTTGCCACGCTGGCCGCTTTTGAGGCCATGATGCCGGTGGCCGGGGCGTTCCAGCACCTGGGCCAGGTAATCGCCTCGGCGACCAGGGTCAAGCAGATCATCGATCAACAGCCAGCGGTGACCTTCCCTGCCAGTGGTCCTGCCACACAACCAGGGGCCGCGCTACAACTGAGCGACGTCACGTTCACCTACCCCGATCAGCCGCTGCCGGTGTTGAACAAGGTGACGCTGGACATCGTTGCCGGTGAGCATATCGCCCTGCTTGGCCGTACCGGTTGTGGTAAATCGACTCTGCTACAACTGCTGACGCGTGCCTGGGATCCAGATAGCGGCAACATTCAGCTCAACGGCCAGCCGCTGAGTGCTTATGACGAGTCAACGCTGCGTGCCATGACCACCATGGTCAGCCAGCGGGTGCATATCTTCAGCAGTACGCTGCGTGAAAACCTGCGAATCGCCGCCCCCAAGGCTTCCGACGAGGAGCTGAAGCAGGTTCTGCAGCAGGTGGGTTTGGATAAACTGCTGGAAAACGAAGGGTTGAATGCCTGGCTTGGCGAAGGTGGCCGCCAGCTTTCCGGCGGTGAACAGCGGCGTTTGGGCCTTGCTCGCGCCTTGCTGCATCAGGCGCCATTGCTGCTGCTTGATGAGCCTACCGAAGGGCTGGATGCGGAAACCGAGCAACAGATCCTGTCCCTGCTCCGCCAGCACTGCCGCGGCAAGACGTTGATTCTGGTGACTCATCGCCTGTATGGACTGGAGCATTTCGATCGTATCTGCGTCATGGACGGTGGCAATATCGTGGAACAGGGAAACCATACCGAGCTGATGCAGTTGCATGGCCGCTATGCCCACTTCCGCCAGCGCATCAGCCATTTCTCCCCGAAGTCATTGGCATGACAGACAATAGCGCTGCAATGCCAAATAACCAGGGGATATCGCTATAAAAGGGCCTGTAGACTCCGCCAAGAGGTTTTATGCGCATTGTTAAGCTGTCACCGCAATCCATTGCCTTTCCTTCACCAGAGGGCGCTCTGCGCGATCCTAACGGCCTCCTGGCCATTGGGGGTGACCTGACGCCCCCTCGCCTGCTGGCCGCTTACCAACGCGGTATCTTCCCCTGGTATTCGCCGGGGGAGGCTATCCTGTGGTGGTCACCGGACCCAAGGGCGGTGCTGTTCCCCAACGAGTTTCATATCAGCCGCAGTCTTAAACGCTTCCTGCGCAGCAATCCGTTTCATATCACCCTGAATCATGACTTTGCCGCCGTGATTGCCGCCTGTGCGCATCGCCCCGACGAAGGCACCTGGATCAGTCAGGACGTGCAACTGGCCTATCTGCAACTGCACCGCCAGGGATACGCGCATTCCGTGGAGGTCTGGCTGGGTGATGAGTTGGTCGGCGGTATATACGGTGTAGCGCAGGGCGCGCTGTTTTGTGGTGAGTCGATGTTTAGCCGTACGACCAATGCGTCGAAATGCGCTCTGGTGGCGTTTTACCGCCATTTTACCGCTTATGGCGGGGAATTGGTTGACTGTCAGGTGCTTAACGCTCACACTGCCCGGCTTGGAGCGAGGGAGATCCCCCGCCGCCAATTTTTGCAGTTGCTGAGCAATCTACAGCGCAAGGCGTTAGCGCCGGGATGCTGGCAGCCGCAAGTCATACCCCCACAGCAGGATGAACCACCCTCCTCAACGAACTAATTTTGTGGAAGCGGTGCATAGTTCACCGACACTCCTTTACATAATGTGGGTTTTTCGGCATTATCTTGCCGGTTAAAAACTAAGGTAGTTACACCTAGAGGATTCGATGGCCAAAGAAGACAATATTGAAATGCAGGGCACCGTTCTTGATACGCTGCCAAACACCATGTTCCGCGTTGAATTGGAAAACGGGCACGTGGTAACCGCTCATATCTCCGGTAAAATGCGTAAAAACTATATCCGCATCCTGACGGGCGACAAAGTCACTGTTGAGCTGACCCCGTACGACCTGAGCAAAGGCCGCATTGTCTTCCGTAGCCGTTAATCGGCTCACCCGCCGCCTGCCATTGGCGGCACCGAGGATGTGATCCCTCACAGAGCCCTTTCCGTTTACCGCCGCAGCAACGTTCAACATCGAGTTGTCTTGGCGCAGGTAAACCGAGAGGGCTCACTCATTTCTGACACACCTGAAATTGATGCATAAAAAAGCGATGCCGAAGCATCGCTTTTCCGCTATCTGGCTACCGCTTAGTGCACGGCACCTTCATCCGCTTTACGCTTCTGCGCACTGAGGAAGTGATAAGTCAGTTGCTTGCTGTCTTTATCCAGCTCGACTTTCACCGAGCCGCCATCAACCAGGGAACCAAACAGCAGTTCGTTGGCCAACGGTTTCTTCAGGCTTTCCTGCATGACCCGCGCCATTGGACGAGCGCCCATCGCACGGTCATAGCCTTTTACAGACAGCCAATCTCGCGCTTCATCGCTCACTTCCAGCGACACGCCTTTCGCATCCAGCTGCGCCTGCAGCTCGACGATAAACTTGTCGACCACCTGCTGGATCACGCTAGGAGACAGATGGTTGAACCAGATCACGTTGTCCAGACGGTTACGGAATTCTGGCGTAAACACTTTCTTGATCTCTTCCATCGCATCAATGCTGTTGTCCTGCTCGATCAGGCCGATCGATTTACGCTCGGTTTCACGAACACCGGCGTTGGTGGTCATCACCAGGATAACGTTACGGAAATCTGCCTTACGGCCGTTGTTGTCGGTCAGGGTCCCATTGTCCATCACCTGCAATAGCAGGTTGAAAACATCCGGGTGCGCCTTCTCGATTTCATCGAGCAACACCACTGCATGTGGATGCTTGATCACCGCATCGGTCAGCAGCCCCCCTGATCGTAGCCAACATAGCCCGGAGGCGCGCCAATCAGGCGGCTGACGGTGTGACGTTCCATATACTCGGACATATCAAACCGCAGCAGCTCGATATCCAGCGCCTTCGCCAGCTGTACCGTCACCTCGGTTTTCCCGACCCCGGTTGGCCCGGCGAACAGGAAAGAACCGACAGGTTTGCGGTCTTGGCCCAGGCCAGCGCGGCTCATCTTGATCGCTTCTGTCAGGGCTTCGATCGCCGGATCCTGGCCGAACACCAGCATTTTCAGACGATCGCTCAGGCTTCTCAGCACATCGCGATCGCTGGCAGAGACGGTTTTTTCCGGGATGCGCGCAATGCGTGCCACCACCGATTCGATATCTGCCACATTAACGGTTTTCTTACGCTTGTTCACCGGCATCAACCGGCTACGGGCGCCTGCCTCGTCAATCACGTCGATCGCCTTGTCCGGCAGATGACGATCGTTGATGTATTTAACCGAAAGCTCAACCGCGGCGCGGATCGCTTTGGCGGTGTAACGTACATCGTGGTGCGCTTCGTATTTGGTTTTCAGACCGTTGATGATCTGGATTGTCTCTTCCGGCGTCGGTTCCGTAATGTCTATTTTCTGGAAGCGCCGCGCCAGGGCACGATCTTTTTCAAAGATATTGCTGAATTCCTGATAGGTGGTAGAGCCGATCACCCGGATTTTACCGCTCGACAGCAAGGGTTTAATCAGATTGGCGGCATCCACTTGCCCACCGGAAGCCGCACCGGCACCGATAATGGTGTGAATTTCGTCTATGAACAGGATGCTGTTTTTATCCTGCTCAAGTTGTTTGAGCAATGCCTTGAAGCGCTTCTCGAAGTCACCACGGTATTTGGTGCCAGCCAGCAATGAACCGATATCCAGCGAGTAAAGCGTGCAATCTGCCATCACTTCCGGCACATCACCCTGCACAATCCTCCAGGCCAGCCCTTCGGCAATGGCGGTTTTACCGACGCCAGATTCCCCCACCAGCAGCGGGTTGTTTTTACGGCGGCGGCACAGCACCTGGATGGTACGCTCCAGTTCCCGATCACGGCCAATCAACGGATCGATACCGCCTACACGGGCCAGTTGATTGAGGTTGGTGGTGAAGTTCTCCATACGGTCTTCCCCTCCAGACTGCTCTTCGTTTACCGGGTTTTCCGCATTCGGCGCCTGGCCCGGCTCGTCTTTACGTGTACCATGAGAAATGAAATTCACCACGTCCAGACGGCTGACGTCGTGTTTGCGCAGCAGATAGGCTGCCTGTGACTCCTGTTCGCTGAAGATTGCCACCAACACATTGGCGCCGCTAACTTCGCTACGGCCAGAAGATTGCACGTGGAATACCGCGCGCTGTAGCACACGCTGGAAGCTGAGCGTCGGCTGTGTGTCGCGCTCTTCTTCGCTGGTGGGCAGCGTAGGCGTGGTTTGTTCAATGAAGGCTTCCAGTTCCTGACGTAATGCCGCCAGATCCACCGTACAAGCCTCAAGCGCTTCTCGCGCGGCAGGGTTGCTGAGTAATGCCAGCAACAGGTGCTCCACGGTCATAAACTCATGTCTGTGCTCACGCGCTCTGGCGAAAGCCATGTTGAGACTGAGTTCCAGTTCTTGATTGAGCATAGGCACCTCCCCAATAGATTGCCTTTTCAGGCTTTTTCCAGCGTACAGAGCAACGGATGCTCATTCTCCCTTGCGTAACGGTTCACATGGACCACCTTGGTTTCCGCCACCTCGGCGGTGAAAACACCACAGATCGCCTTGCCTTGATAGTGGACCGTGAGCATCAGTTGCGTTGCACGTTCAATATCATAAGAAAAGAACTTTTGCAGAACGTCAATCACAAATTCCATCGGTGTGTAATCGTCGTTGTTAAGTATAACTTTATACATTGACGGCGGTTTTACCGCATCGATTTGTTTTTCTTCGGCTAAGTGTTCAAAATTTAGCCAATCGTTGTTATTACCCATCGCTGCTCATCTTCTCTGCCATGTCCCTATATGGGGACAAGTTCGGGTTATTCAAAGTGAAGGATCGATATTATTTTATCATCTTCAGGGTTAACGTGCCGCAGCGCAGATCGAATAATAGCGTCCCTGGTTTGTTACCAGACAATGTCAATAGCGTTAACTGCTTCAAACTTTAGTGAACTGCTGCGCACGGTCATTGGCCGATCCCTTGACGTGTTGATCATTTGCTCTAGAGTGTAATTTCGTGAGTTGCTGGTCTTTTGACCACCTTCACTCACCAGAATCAGTTATTCATCTCATTCTAAAAATTGCGTTGCGAGGGATGTAGAAGCATGGAGACGGGTACTGTTAAATGGTTCAATAATGCCAAAGGGTTCGGTTTTATCTGCCCCGAAGGCGGCGGCGAAGACATTTTCGCCCACTATTCGACAATCAAAATGGATGGCTACAGAACCTTGAAAGCGGGCCAACAGGTCAGGTTCGACGTACATCAAGGGCCTAAAGGGAATCATGCAAGTCTTATTATGCCGCTGGAAAGCGAGGCAATGGCCTAGACTCCCCTGGAAAGCCACTCTGTACAGCCGAATTAAAATGCCAGCCGCAGTACGACTGGCATTTTATTTTACTCTCGCGCCAACGCATCGATCGGGTTCAGCCGCGCAGCGCTACGTGCAGGCAGATAACCGAACACCACGCCAATCCCGGTGGAACACAGGAACGCGCTCAGCAAAGCGGCAGGCGGGAAGCTGATCTGCCAGCCCGGCAACACCAACTGCACCACCAGACCAATAACGAACGACAGCGTGATCCCCAAAGCTCCCCCACCAGGCAAACCAGCACCGCCTCGATCAGGAACTGTTGCAACACATCGCCAGAACGCGCCCCCACCGCCATGCGAATGCCGATTTCACGGGTCCTTTCAGTCACCGAGACCAGCATGATATTCATCACGCCGATTCCCCCGACGACCAGCGAGATCACCGCCACCAGGGTCAGGAACAGTTGCAGGGTGCGAGTGGTTTTCTCTGCCGTTTGCACCAGACTGTCCATGTTGTAGGTGAAGAAGTCTTTCTTGCCATGGCGCAGGGTCAGCAAACGGGTTAATTGCTGTTCCGCCTCCTGGCTGCTGTAACCATCGCGGATACGCACGGTGATCGAGTCAAAATAGTCGTTACCCATCAGCCGGTTGGCCATAGTGGTGTAAGGCACCCAGATGCTCAGCGTCTTGCTGCTGCCGAACATCGACTGCTTTTGCTGCGCCACGCCCACCACCGTTGCTGGCATATTGCCAACCAGGATCACCTCACCCACCACGTTTTTCTGGTACGGGAACAACCGGCGTTGTGTGTTGGCGTCGATCACCACCACCTGAGCCTGGGATTGCACCTGCATGGCATCAATGCCAGCGCCCTGGGAAAAGGCCATGCCATAAACCCGGAAGTACTGCTCACTGACGCCCGAAACGTTGGCCGCCACATCGATATTGCCAAAACGCACACGCATGCTGCTGCTGATATTGGGCGAAAGCGCGCTGACGTAGGGTTGCTCACGCAGCGCGCTCAGATCGTCATATTTCAGTGCCTGACGGAACGCCGGATCGTCATCACCAAAATCCTTGCCGGGATAAACATCCACGGTGTTGGTTCCGATGGATTTGATATCGGCCAGAACCCTCTGTTTGGCCGCATCGCCAATCACCAGGATTGATACCACCGAGGCGATACCAATAATAATCCCCAGCATGGTGAGCGCCGTGCGCATCTTATTGGCCGCCATGGCCCGCCAGGCCATCACCAGAGCTTCACGGAAACGACCAGCCATCTGCTGCCAGGACGGTGCCGGGCTGGACAACTCCAACGTTTTCGCCTTGGGGTCACCCTGAGTTTGAGGGCGGGAATCGGCAATAATCTCTCCATCACGAATTTCGATAATCCGCTCCGCCTGCCGCGCCACCGCCGGGTCGTGCGTGACGATAATCACGGTATGCCCCTGCGCGCGCAACTGTTTAAGGATCGCCATCACCTCTTCACCGGAATGGCTATCGAGCGCGCCGGTCGGTTCATCAGCCAGGATCACCTGCCCGCCGTTCATCAGCGCCCGCGCAATACTGACGCGCTGCTGCTGCCCACCGGAAAGCTGGCTTGGCCGGTAGGCTATCCGCTCCCCCAGGCCGAGGCGTTGTAACAATGCCGTAGCCCTTTCACGCCGGGCCGCCTTGCTCAAACCTGCATAAACAGCAGGGACCTCAACGTTATGCGCCGCACTAAGATGCGGCAGCAGATGGTAACGCTGGAAAATAAATCCGAAGTGCTCACGCCGCAGTTGGGCCAAGGCATCGCTATTGAGCGTTGCCACATCCTGCCCGGCTACGCGGTAAGTCCCGGCGCTGGGTTTGTCCAGGCAGCCGAGAATATTCATCAGCGTGGATTTACCGGAGCCGGAAGCCCCCATGATCGCCACCATCTCACCGGCATCAATACGCAGACTGACGTCTTTCAAGACGTCCAGGGTCTGATCGCCGGAGAGGTAGCTACGCCAGATACCATTCAGTTCCAACAGTGCCGTCATCAGCTGGCCTCCGCGCCACCACGGCTGACAATCACTTCGTCCCCTGCCTCCAGCCCGCTGACGATCTGCACATCGACGTTATTACGAATGCCAATCGTCACTTCCCGTTTCTCTTCCTTACCTTGTTTCAATAGCGAAACCTGGTAACGGTTATCGGCAATCTGCTCACCTAATGCAGCCAGCGGGATCACCAACGCATCGCTGACGCCAGAAAGCTGGATATGTACCTGAGCGGTCATTTGCAGACGCAGCAAGCCCTGCGGGTTTGGCACTTCAAAACGCGCATAATAGAAAATGGCGTTATTGACCTTCTCTGGCGTTGGCTGAATGTCTTTCAGCACGCCATCAAAGCGTTTGCTCGGATCTCCCAACACAGTAAACCAGGCTTTCAGACCCGGTTTAAGGTGGATCACGTCCGCCTCAGAAACCTGAGCCTTCACCAGCATGGTGCTCATATCCGCCAGCGTCAGAATGTTTGGTGCCTGCTGCGCGGCGATCACTGTCTGGCCTTGCAGAGTGGTGATTTGCACCACGTCACCGTCCATCGGCGCTTCAATACGGGTATAGGCCAGATTGATCTTGGCAGTGTCCAGGCTGGCCTGGTTCTTGGTGATCTGCGCCTTGGTGGTCTCAACCTGTGCCTTTTTTACTGCCAGTTCTGTGATGTACTTATCCAGATCCTGGCGCGACACCGCCTGCACCTTGGCCAATTCACGATTACGCTGCAAAGTTACCGCAGCCAATTGCAGTTCTGCCTGCGCCTGTTGTAACTGAGCATGTAATTCCTGCAGCGTGGCTTCCCCTTCACGAATGCTGTTTTGCGCCTGTTGCGGATCGATTATCCCCAGCAACTGGCCTTTCTTGACTCTATCGCCAATCTCGACGTTCAGGCTCTCCAGTTGGCCGCTGACCTGCGCCCCTACGTCAACCTTCCGCACCGCGTCCAACTGGCCCGTTGCCAGGACATTCTGCTGCAAATCGCGCTTCGTCACCTTGATGGTTTTAAAATCTACCGGGGCCGGATGGCTAAAATGCCAATAGGCTACAATAGCGATCACGGCCACCACCGCGCCTGCTAACAACCAACGCTTTTTACGTCTGATTAACCACGTCAATGTTTATTCCTACCTATTCGATCAATACCGAGCAGCCAACGGTGGCCGCCGAATTAAACTATCACTTAGAGTTATCAATAACTAAACCTAAGCTCAACATGCCGCGAGCTCCAGTTTTTTGGAATAGCATATTGACCTCTGGTTTAGCCAAGCCTTGATGAAATGGTGCGATTCAACACAAGATCAGGATTTCATCATGTCTCAGCTCAGCTATCCACTCGAATCTGTCAAACCAGCCAGCAGTTGGCAATTGATGGCCGCACTGATCGGTGGCGACAAGATCCCCAGCAAAGCCTGGAAAAAAACCTCATTCCGCCTTAAGTTTCTCAGCCGCTCGCTGCTCTGTTGGCCCACCACCAGTGGCCTGCTCAACACGCTGGCCAACAACCCTCTGCTGGATGAAATTTTAACCGCGCAGCCGAACCTGCCGTGCAAACTGCATCGCCCCTATCTGGCCGCCAATATGAAACGCATCGAAGGCCTGTTTGCCCTGCGCGATCATTACGATCTGATCGCCCAGCGTATGCCAAAGAAAATGTGTCTCGGCCATCTTGGCCGCCAGCCTTTACCCTGAGTTATGCCCAGGATAAAAACGGCGAGCAAATCTGCCTGCAATTGGCCGCTCTCGACAATCTGAACAAAGAAGGCGAAACCACCCTGCTGCTGCGCAACGCCAAAGGTATCATGCTGGCAGAGATTACCTTCACGTTAATGAACTATCACCAGCAACCAACGCTGTTTATTGGTGGGCTGCAGGGAGCTAATCGCGAAGTTCCGCACGCGGAGATCCAGCATGCGACCAAAGCCTGTCACGGCCTGTTCCCAAAGCGTCTGGTCCTGGAGGGGATTGTCTCTCTGGCACAGCAACTGGGGATCCGCCAACTGCTCGCGGTAGGCAATAGCACCCACATTTATCAGAACTGGCGCTATCACCACAAAAAGAAAGCTCTGCTGCATGCCGATTACGATCAGTTTTGGCTTTCTATGGGCGGCAGACCGCTCGAAAACGGTTATTTCCTGCTGCCAGAACGCCTTGCCCGTAAACCCATGGAGGAGATAGCCAGCAAAAAGCGCGCGGAATATCGCCGCCGTTATCAACTGCTGGACGAGTTGCAACAGCAGGTTGCCGCGCACTTCCCAAGGCAGGCGGCTTAATCTGCCCGGCCCCGCGCCAACCAAATCACGCGCGAGAACATTTTCTTCAATTGTGGTGGCACAGAATCCGTGCCCCATTCCCCGGCCTGCATCGCCACTTCAATCGCCAGATCGGGTTTTGAAGAGCGATGCACCGCCTTGATGATCACTTTGCGCACTGGCATCTGCACCTTTGGCGGAATGGCTGCCACCCGGTGATAGACCGAGCTGAACCCCTCGCGGTACATAAAATGTTCCATATCCAGCGCTGGCAGCGCAGTCAGCCGATCGCGCTCGTTATCGTCGTGGTTGTCCAGCATGCTGCGGACGGTATTGGCATATTTCTTTCCGGCCTCATCACCGTCGACCAAGGCATGCCATTCAATCCCCATACGCCGGGCAAATTTAAGCAAAGGCCTCAGCCCGCATTGGGCGAACTCGATAACCCGTACTCCTTCCGCCTCAAAATGGTAGCCACATTGGCGCGCCAGTTCGTTCAGCAGCCAAACCTCGGTTTCCCCTTCCACCAACAGCCAGCAACGGGCAAACAGTGACGCAGGGCGGTTAAAGCGGATATGAAAGGCAATCCGCCGACCATCTTCCGGGGTCAAACCTCTCGGCCCGAGGCGATAAGTCGCCACACGCGCAGACTCACGCACCAGACGGCAGATATGCTCTACCGGCACCAGCGACACCAGTTCGCTGGAATTGGTGGTGGTGATGCGCTGCAACGGCATCTGGTTGAGCAAGCTCCAGGCGACGGACAGCATGATTGGATGCAAGCGTGTTTCAGGGTCTTCCACCAATAATAATGGCCGGGCATGGGGATCAAGCTTCACATTGCCCTTGGCCTGCAGCAGCGTGGAAAACATGCCCAGCAGGATCAGACGCATGCTTCGGCTGCTGGGCTCGGCAATCATGCGGTTAATGCTGTCCAGCGATCGCCATGCCTGCTGTTCCGGCGGCTGGCGGTGGCGGCGTGGGCCAGCAACCTGCGAACCCTGTTCGGCAAAATAGTGCTCCAGCAACTGTTGCATCGCCGCCAACCCCTGGCGCAATTCGGTATTGGTCAGCTTTTGCGGGTTACGCACCAGTTCACGCGTCAGTTGATCCAGTTGCTGCGCCAGTGCCTGGTTATCTGCCGGGAGATTATCGTTAAGGGAGCTTGGGCGCAGACGGCGGATAAAGCGTGCATCACGCAGGCGCAGCACCGGATGAATACGGATCAGGGCGTGAACCAGTTGGTCGATATGATGCAGATGCAAAGCATTGCCATGGGCATCAAGAAAACGCCGCCAGGTGCAGACCGTGCCATCATCGGCCAGTTCACCTTCGCAACAATAATGAATGCGCCCCAGGTTATCCTCCCCTTTCGACCAGAGCGGGGAAAGATGGCGATATCTGGGCAGATGGGCATGGCCGAGGTCTTTTTCGCAGAAGGTAAAAATGATCTGCAAATGGCGCTCTTTGGCCGCTTCATCCCCTGGCGGGTAGTGGAAATCCCGGGCCTCAAAGCGGTAGAGTTTCTGCTCTGGCGCCAACAGAAAGGTCATGGCATCCAGCAGGCTGGACTTACCCCAGGCATTCTCACCAAGCAATACGGTGTTGTCATCCAGCATCAGTGAAAGCCGGTTTATGCCACGGAATCCTACAATCTCGACGCGCTCTAAGAACATCTGCCGGCTCCTGTGCTTTTCCCTAATAGGTAAATATAGACTCTTTGGATTTCAGGCTGGCCGCTCCAGCACATCCCTGCACAGCACAGCCAGGCGACAAGAGCGTTAATCCCCGGGGCTGACTTAACCAAGTCGCTGGGTTAATGCCCGCAGATAACCATGCTGCGGCTTGAAAGACGCTGGGTCTATTGAGGATGGTCAAAAAACCCCTTACAGGTCAAGCAACATTAGCCACTATCAACCACTTTACTCCGCCGCGCATTTTAGATAGCGTGTTTGGTTCGTCGGGCCCCGGCGAGCTCCCACCCAGATTAAGGACACGCGTTTTATTATGTATTCAGGTCTGCTGATTATTCTGTTACCGCTGATCGCCGGTTATCTCGTCCCTTTACGCAGCAAATCCCTGATTCAGACCATTAACCGTCTGCTGAGCTGGATGGTGTACGTCATTTTGTTCTTTATGGGTATCAGCCTGGCATTTCTGGAGGATCTGAATAGCAATCTGGTGCTGATCTTTCAATACACTGCGGTGTTCTTCCTGTGTATTTTCTTCGCCAATATCCTGTTGCTCCATCTGTTGGAGCGCCGCTCGCCCTGGCGCAATAGCCACAAGCAGGAAAAACTGCCTTCGCGCCTGCATATGGCATTGGAGTCGTTGAAGCTCTGCGGTGTCGTTCTGGGTGGATTCGTACTTGGGCTGACGCAATGGCCGTGGTTGCAATTTGCCAATCAAGGTAGCGAGTATGCCCTGATATTCCTGTTACTGCTGGTGGGGATCCAACTGCGTAACAGCGGCATGACGCTACGCCAGATCGCACTTAACCGCCGTGGCATGATGGTGGCCGCGGTGGTAACGGTCAGTTCCCTGGCCGGGGGTTATTGGCTGCACAACTGCTTGGTTTACCGCTGAAGAGCGGTTTGGCGATGGCATCAGGCTTTGGCTGGTATTCGCTTTCCGGTATTCTGATCACCGACGCTTACGGCCCGGTCATGGGCAGCGCCGCCTTCTTTAACGATCTGGCGCGTGAGTTGGTGGCCATTATGCTGATCCCGACGTTGGTACGCCGCAGCCGCTCATCCGCTCTGGGCTTATGTGGGGCAACCTCAATGGACTTCACGCTGCCGGTGCTGCAACGTAGCGGTGGATTGGAAATGGTGCCCCCGGCGATCGTACATGGATTTCTGCTAAGCCTGCTGGCTCCGGTTTTGATAGCCCTGTTTTCCTGATTTAGGGTTGGCGCGGTTCACCGCGCCTCAATCGCAAAATCGTAATAATTCCCATCCGCGCACTAATTTGTTTTAAATCAATATTTGTTAAAGTTGTATAACAAAGTCCTTTTTCAGGTTGCACTGACGATCTATGCTCTTAAACAAGCATTAAAAATGCAACTTTAAAAAGGAAGCGATTATGTTCTGTGTGCAATGTGAGCAAACCATCCGGACACCAGCAGGCAATGGCTGCTCTTACTCTCAAGGGATGTGTGGTAAAACAGCGGAAACTTCAGACCTGCAAGACCTGCTGGTAGCCGCTCTGCAAGGGCTCTCTGCCTGGGCTTTGCAGGCACGCGCACTGGGGATTGTCGATCATGATATCGACAGTTTCTCGCCTCGTGCCTTCTTCTCGACTCTGACCAACGTCAACTTCGATTCCGATCGCATTATCGGTTACGCACGCGACACCATTTCGCTGCGCGACTCCCTGGCCGCGCGTTGCCGCCTGCTTGACGCCAGCGTCCAGGTTGATCACCCGATGGCTTCGCTGCAATTGGCCGGTGACGATATGCCGACGCTGCTGCAACAGGCGGCGCAATTCGCACTTAATAGCGATAAAGCCGACGTGGGCGACGATATTCACGGCCTGCGCCTGCTATGCCTGTATGGACTGAAAGGTGCTGCTGCCTATATGGAACACGCCCATGTATTGGGGCAGTCCGACAACCAGATCTATGCCGATTATCACGCCTATATGGCCTGGCTCGGTACCCAACCGCGCGATGTTGATACCTTGCTGAACAACGCTATGGGGATCGGTAAAATGAACTTCAACGTGATGGCTATTCTGGATCACGGTGAAACCCAGGCTTATGGCGATCCGCAGCCTACCTCGGTCAACGTCCGTCCGGTAGCGGGCAAAGCTATCCTGATTTCCGGCCATGATCTGAAAGACCTGCGCATGCTGCTGGAGCAAACCGAAGGCACCGGCGTCAACGTCTACACCCATGGTGAGATGTTACCGGCTCATGGCTATCCAGAACTGAAAAAGTTCTCCCATCTGGTGGGTAACTACGGCAGCGGTTGGCAGAATCAACAAACCGAGTTCGCCAAATTCCCTGGCCCGATTGTGATGACCTCCAACTGCATCATCGATCCAAACGTGGGTAATTACGGCGATCGCATATGGACGCGCAGCATCGTTGGCTGGCCTGGCGTAAAACATCTGGAAGGGGATGACTTCAGCGCCATTATCGGCCAGGCACAGCAGCTTGCCGGCTTCCCATACAATGAGATTGAACACCTGATCACCGTCGGTTTTGGTCGCCAGGTGTTGTTGAGCGCCGCCGATACGGTGGTCGATCTGGTCGTGCAGAAAAAACTGCGCCATGTCTTCCTGGTAGGCGGCTGCGACGGTAGTCGTGATGATCGCAGCTACTTCACTGACTTTGCCCGCAACATTCCACAAGATTGCCTGATCATGACGCTGGGCTGCGGTAAATATCGTTTCAACAAGCTGGACTTCGGTACGCTGGAAGGTCTGCCACGCCTGCTGGACGTCGGCCAATGTAACGATGCTTATTCTGCCGTTATGCTGGCAGTGAAATTGGCCGAGAAAGTCGGTGGCACGGTGAACGATCTACCGCTCAGTCTGGTGCTTTCCTGGTTCGAACAGAAAGCGATCGTCATTCTGCTGACGCTGCTGTCGCTAGGGGTGAAAAATATCGTTACCGGCCCAACCGCGCCAGCTTTCCTGACCGATAACCTGATGGCGATCCTGAACGAAAAATTCGGAATGCGCCCAATCACTACCGTTGAGCAAGATCTGCAAACCCTTCTCGGCTAAGGCCGTTTATCCGGGGCTGCCTATACGGCAGCCCCGTCTGTTTTTGAGGTGCACGATGACCCAACCCAGCCCGCTTTGCCCCAACCAGATGCAGGTGCATTCCGTGCAGCAGGAAACCGCCGATGTCTGGACGCTGAACCTGATCAATAATGATTTTTACCCTTACCAACCCGGTCAGTTTGCACTGATCAGCATCCGCGACAGTGAAGATACACTGCGCGCCTATACCCTCTCCTCTTCACCCGGTTTAAGCCGTTTTATCAGCATCAGCGTCCGCTGTTTGCCGGAGGGTGCCGGCTCCCGTTGGCTGACGCAAGAGGTCAAACCCGGCAGCTCGCTGTGGCTGTCAGATGCCCAGGGTGAATTCAGTTGTGTTCAACACCCCAGCGATCGCTATCTGATGCTGGCAGCCGGTTGTGGCGTCACTCCGGTGATGTCGATGTGCCGCTGGCTGGTGGCCAACCGCCCGCAGTGTGATATCCGGGTGATCTTTAACGTGCGTACCCCGGCGGATGTGATTTTTGCCGCTGAATGGCACAGCCTGACGGCCCAACATCCACAGTTGCAACTGACGCTGATGGCCGAACAAGATGTGCAGCCCGGCTTCCTGCCAGGCCGTATCAGTGAGCAGGTGTTGCTGCAGGCTGCACCGGATATTGCTTCACGCACCGTGATGACCTGTGGCCCTGCGCCATACATGCAACAGGTGGAGCAGCTTAGCCTGCAACTCGGGGTACCCGCCGCTCAATTCCATAAAGAGCAGTTCCATATCTCGGCAGAGCTGAACGATGAGCAAGGCGACCAATTGACACTGCGTATCGGCCAGCCGCTGCGCGAATTCCGCGTGCCCGTTGGCAGCACGCTGCTGGCCGCTTTGGAATCCCATAAGCTACCGGTTAATGCGGCCTGCCGCGCCGGTGTCTGCGGCTCTTGTAAAACACGCATTGTCGCAGGCAAATACACCACCACCAGCACCATGACGCTTAGTGCGGCAGAAATCGAACAGGGTTATGTCCTGGCCTGTAGCTGCCAACTTCAGGGTGATGTCACCCTCGCCTGATCTGAAGCGATATCCCTTTGCCCCATCATCGCGATGGGGCACTTATCGGTAAGCGTATCTCCCTATGCCCTTCTACACTTTACTGTTTGCCTTTCATCAGGTTTAACCCCTCATTCTGGATAATGACTGGAGGAAACATGAAGCAAACAGTAGCCACGCTGATCGCCAAAACCCTGGAGCAAGCGGGTGTAAAACGGATCTGGGGCGTCACCGGCGATTCGCTGAACGGCCTGAGCGACAGCCTGCACCGCATGGGAACCATCGCCTGGCTGGGGACCCGTCACGAAGAAGTCGCCGCCTTCGCCGCCGGTGCCGAAGCGCAACTCACCGGCCAACTGGCGGTCTGTGCTGGTTCCTGTGGCCCCGGCAACCTGCATCTGATCAATGGCCTATTCGATTGCCACCGCAATCACGTACCTGTACTGGCCATCGCTGCCCATATTCCCTCCAGCGAGATCGGCAGCGGCTATTTCCAGGAGACCCACCCGCAGGAGTTGTTTCGCGAATGCAGCCACTACTGCGAACTGGTTTCCAACCCAGAGCAGTTGCCGCGAGTACTTGAGATTGCCATGCGCAAAGCGATCCTCAACCGTGGCGTTTCCGTTATTGTGTTGCCGGGCGACGTTGCCCTGCAACTGGCACCGGAAGATGCCAGCATGGTATGGCATACTCCAGCACTGCCGCTGATACAGCCGCCGATGAGTGAACTGCAAAAACTGGCAGACACGCTGAACAGCGCAAAAAACATCACCCTGATGTGCGGCAGCGGTTGTGCCGGCGCCCATGATGAAGTGGTTAAACTGGCCGAACTGTTACAGGCACCGGTGGTGCATGCCCTGCGCGGCAAAGAACATATCGAATGGGATAATCCCTACAGCGTAGGGATGACCGGCCTGATCGGTTTCTCCTCTGGCTATCACGCCATGATGAATGCGGATACGCTGGTGCTGCTCGGCACCCAGTTCCCTTACCGGGCGTTTTATCCTGCCAATGCCAATATCATCCAGATTGATATCAATCCTGGCAGCATCGGGGCCCACTGCCCGGTTAATATGGCGCTGATGGGCGATATCAAAACTACACTCACCGCCTTACTGCCGCAGTTGGAAGCCAAAAGTGACCACAAGTTTCTGGATAAGGCGCTGGAGCATTACCGCACCGCACGCCAGGACCTCGACGGGTTGGCCACCGCCAACGACGATCGGCCAATCCATCCGCAATATCTGGCACAGCAAATCAGCCACTACGCCACGGATGACGCTATCTTCACCTGTGATGTCGGCACGCCGACAGTCTGGGCAGCCCGCTATCTGAAAATGAACGGCAAACGCCGCCTGCTCGGTTCGTTCAACCACGGATCAATGGCCAACGCCATGCCGCAGGCCATTGGCGCACAAGCCACTGAACCCGATAAACAGGTGATTTCAATGTGTGGTGACGGCGGTTTTACCATGCTGATGGGGGATTTTTTGTCGCTGGCCCAATTGAAATTACCGGTCAAAGTGGTGGTGTTCAATAATAGCGTGTTGGGCTTTGTCGCGATGGAGATGAAAGCTGGCGGCTACCTCACCGACGGTACCGATCTGCACAATCCGGATTTTGCAGCCATTGCCAATGCGGCCGGGATTAAAGGATTTCGCGTGGAAAAAGCCTCGGATCTGGACGGTGCATTACAAGAAATGCTGGCACATCCCGGCCCGGCATTGCTCGACGTGGTAACCGCCAAACAAGAGCTGGCCATGCCGCCGCAGATCAAACTCGATCAGGCCAAAGGATTTAGTCTGTATATGTTGCGCGCAATCATCAATGGCCGAGGGGACGAAGTGGTAGAACTGGCGAAAACCAACTGGTTACGCTGATCCCCGCCAGGGTGAAATGAAGATCGTTTCACCCTGCAATTTTCGCTTTTTCAAAACAGCAATCCGGTTATGATGAAACTATCTTCCTCATCGGCAACTCAAGGATCTGTATGCTTATCGATTTACGTAGTGATACCGTTACCCAACCCAGCGCCGACATGCGCGCCGCCATGGCCCAGGCCGATGTCGGCGACGACGTGTATGGCGACGATCCCACTGTCAACGCCCTACAGGCCGAAGCCGTCAGGCTCTCAGGCAAACAGGCGGCGCTGTTCCTGCCTACCGGGACCCAGGCCAATCTGGTGGCCCTGCTGAGCCACTGCCAGCGCGGTGAGGAATATATTGTCGGCCAGCAGGCGCATAACTATAAATATGAGGCCGGTGGCGCCGCCGTGCTGGGCAGCATTCAACCACAGCCAATAGAGGCCAATCCCGACGGGACCCTGCCGCTGGACAAGGTCGCCGCCGCGATCAAACCCGATGATATTCACTTTGCCCGAACCCGCCTGCTGAGCCTGGAAAACACCATCAGTGGCCGAGTGCTGCCGCTGGAATACCTACAGCAAGCCTGGCAGTTTACCCGTGAGCATCACCTGGCTTTGCACATTGACGGCGCTCGCATTTTCAACGCGGCAGTCGCATTGAACGTGCCGCTGAAAACCATCACCCAGTATTGCGATACCTTTACTATTTGCCTGTCAAAAGGCTTGGGCGCACCTGTGGGTTCACTGCTTTGCGGCAGCGAAGAGTTTATTCAGCGCGCCATTCGCTGGCGGAAAATGACCGGTGGCGGTATGCGCCAGGCCGGTATTCTGGCTGCGGCCGGGCTGTATGCGTTGGAACACAATGTGGCGCGGCTGAAAGAAGATCACGATAACGCCAAATGGCTGGAACAGCAGTTGCGTGATTTAGGGTTGGACGTCGCCGAACCGGGGGCTCAGACCAACGTGCTTTATCTGCGTCAATCCCCAGAATTGGCGGCCAAGCTTGGCCCATGGATGCGTGAACATGGCGTGTTGATTAGCGCCGGGCCGTTGACCCGTATCCTGACCCATCTCAATGTAAGCCGCCAGGATCTGCAAAAAGTAGTCGATTTGTGGCAAGCATTTTTGCAGCAGCATGCCTAAACTGTTCTTGCAGTCACCCACTGCCTGCGAAACCGGGAAGCACCTCTGTTCCCGGTTTATAGCTTTGTAATCACCTCTGCTTTGGTACTCATTATAAAGGGATATTTATGCGCCGTAGATTTCGCCAAACGTTATTAGCTATCGCCCTCGCCAGCACCACAATTCCATTAACCTCACAGGCCAATGCCGCCCCTGCCCCGGCTCAGCAACAAACGCAGGTTCCAGGTTACTACCGCATGATGCTGGGTAATCTGGAGGTGACCGCTCTGTATGATGGTTACGTCAACCTGGATACCAAACTGTTCAAGGGGATCAGCGAGCCTGACATGCAAAAGCTGCTGGCCCGTATGTTTACCGACAGCAAAACAGGGATACAAACGGCAGTTAACGCTTTTCTGATAAACACCGGAACGCATTTGGTGCTGGTTGATGCCGGTACCGCGCAGTGTTTTGGCCCGACGTTGGGGGCCATCAAGAACAACCTGCGCGCGGCAGGCTATCAGCCAGAACAGGTTGATACAATACTGCTGACGCACCTGCATCCGGACCACGCCTGTGGCATCACCGATCAAGGCAAAGCCGCCTTCCCTAATGCCACGGTCTATGCTGCCAAGGCAGATGGCGATTATTGGTTGAATAAAGAGACAGCGCTCAAGGCGCCTAAAGATGCACAACCGATGTTTAAAATGGCCCAGGACGCCGTTGAGCCCTATGCCAAACAGGGCAGGCTGAAACTTTACAGCCCTGGGGAGCAGTTACTGCCTGGGCTGGAAGTGATCGCCACACCGGGCCATACCCCAGGGCATACGTCTTATCTTTTCAGCTCCGCAGGGCAGAAACTGCTGGTATGGGGCGATCTGGTCCACAGCCACTCCTTGCAGTTTGCAAAACCTGAAGTAGCGGTAGAATTTGACAGTGATTCCAAACAGGCGATAGCCACCCGGCAGAAAGTGTTTGCCGATGCCGCTGAAAACAAGCTGTGGATCGGCGGGGCACATCTGCCATTCCCAGGCTTGGGCCACGTACGCACGGAAGGTAAAGGCTATGCCTGGGTACCGGTTGAATATGCCCCGGTAGCCACCAGCCAGAAGCCGTAACAACAGCACCCAGTCCTCACCCGGCAGGGTGAGGATGCTTCATACCACCATGCGGCCATAGAACCAATAACCGGCAGCCAGGATCACCAGCAGGTTAACCACCACGCTGAGGATGAAATAGGTTTTAAATGGCTGTTTCTGCGTTTTATGCCGGAACAGTTGCTGGCCTAAAATAGCCCCTGGCCAACCGCCCAGAACGCCAAACAATAGCAAGGTGATTTCAGGCACCCGTTGCCATCTTTTACAGGCGGCTAATTTATCTGCACCATAAACCAGCAGCGTCAGCAGGTTAACCAACAGCAAGCCCGTCCACAGCGGGTGGGGAAAGAACATCGAGCCAAACAAGGCCAACGCTAGCAAAAGATAACAGAGGTAGTTGATTTTCATGCAGGCATAAACTCATCGCGTAATCGCCGCGTAGTGTGAACTGCCCTCCATTCAGATGCAACTCTGATATCCTTACAAAAAGTGCAATTAATCGGCGAATTTGGCATCCTGTGGCTACGCTAATCGAGACACCAATAATTTAAGGCAACAACCATGATCCCCCAACGAATTCTGGTTCTTGGAGCCAGCGGCTATATTGGCCAGCACCTGATCCCCCGCCTGGCAGAACAGGGCCATGAGATCACCGCCGCAGCACGCCGCATCGAATGGTTGGAGGAACAGAACTGGCCACGGGTAAACTGTCGCTACGTTGACGTTTATCGCCCAGAAACCCTGGCCGCCGCGCTGTGGCAGATTGATACCGTTTATTACTTGATTCATGGCATGGGCGATGGTGACGATTTTATCGAAAAGGAACGCCAGGCGGCGGAGAATGTGCGTAATGCCCTGCGGGATTCCAATGTAAAACAGGTTATTTTCCTCGGAGCCCTGCAGCCGGAGGGCGACAGCTCCCCCACCTTATCGCGCGCAAACTGACCGGTGAACTCTTGCGCCAAAGTGGCATCCCGGTAACCGAACTACGCGCCAGCATCGTTGTTGGCCCAGGCTCAGCCGCATTCGAGATCATGCGCGACATGGTCTACAACCTGCCGATCCTGACCCCACCGCGCTGGGTGCGTTCAAAGTCCTCCCCGGTAGCCTTGGATAACCTGCTCACTTACCTGACCGAACTGCTGCAACATCCAGCACAGGAAAGTCGGATTTTCGACGTTGCCGGGCCGGAATACATCAGCTACCAAACCCTGTTCGAGCGCTTTATCGTCATCAGCGGTAAAAAACGCTGGCTGATCCCGGTGCCATTGCCAACACGGTTTATCTCGGTGTGGTTTATCAGCATGATTACCTCGGTGCCTACCTCAATCGCCAGCGCCCTGATCCAGGGGCTGAACCACGACTTGCCCGCCAACGGCAAGCCGTTGCAGGCGCTGATCCCACAACAATTGCAAACCTTTGATGAGGCCGTAAGAGAAACGCTGCGCCGTGAAGATGAGGTGGTCGACTCTGCCGACTGGGGCTATGACCCAGAAGCCAGAGCCCGTTGGCGCCCAGGCTACGGCTTTTATCCAAAACACGCAGGCTGTGCGGTAGAAACACAGGCCTCTGACGCCGCACTTTGGCATGTCGTGCAACAGTTGGGCGGCAAAGAAGGCTACTTCTATGCCAACATTCTTTGGCAAATCCGTGCGCGCATGGACGATATGATAGGCAACGGTATCGTTTATGGCCGCCCGGAGCGGGAAACCCTGGAGATCGGCGATCTGGTGGATGGCTGGAAAGTGATCACCAAGAAACCATTACACCAGTTGGCACTGATGTTTGGTATGAAAGCGCCAGGGCTTGGCCGGTTAACATTCACTATCAAAGACCTTGGCGACCGACGCGAACTTGATGTGCGTGCCTGGTGGCACCCAGCCGGTTTCAGCGGGCTGCTTTACTGGTTTGCCATGATGCCCGCCCACCTGTTTATTTTTCGTGGCATGGCCAGGCGAATAGCGAAGTTGGCGGAGGAGTACGACCACCAACGCCCCTGATAGACCCCCGGTCTTGCAAGCCACAGCCTGAAATTCTCAGGGGATAGTTTATTTGTCGATCAACCGCACAGTTTACCGCTGCGGTTGAGGCCTTTCCGATTGCATAGCGCACCAAATCACGAAAGAATGGCACCTTATTTGCTGGGCGTGGCAAAAATCCCCCAGCATCCTGATTTTTGGTGAGAATAGAGTTCGCTATGAAGGTATTGGTCACCGGTGCAACCAGTGGGTTAGGCCGTAACGCCGTTGAATATCTCTGCCGTCAAGGCATAAAAGTACGCGCCACCGGTCGTAACCAGGCCATGGGTAGCCTGCTGGAAAAAATGGGCGCTGAATTCATACATGCCGATCTCACCAACCTGATCTCTTCGCAGGCAAAAGCCATGCTGGCAGATGTGGACGTGCTGTGGCATTGCTCCGGCTTCACCTCTCCTTGGGGGACGGAAGAAGCCTTTGAGTTGGCCAACGTCCGCGCCACGCGGCGCCTGGGGGAGTGGGCGGCAGCCTATGGTGTCGCACAGTTTATTCATATCTCTTCACCGGCGATTTACTTCGACTATCATCATCATCGTAATGTGGATGAAGACTTCCGACCACTGCGCTATGCCAACGAATTCGCCCGCAGTAAAGCGGCCAGCGAACAGGTGGTTCAGCAACTGGCGTTATCCAACCCGCAAACCCACTTCACGATCCTGCGCCCGCAAGGGCTGTTTGGCCCGCACGACAAGATAATGCTGCCACGCCTGCTGCATATGATTAAACACTATGGCAGCCTGTTATTACCGCGTGGCGGTGAGGCGCTGGTGGATATGACTTACCTGGAAAACGCGGTACATGCCATGTGGCTGGCAACCCAGAAAGAAGACACGCCGTCGGGCCGGGCCTACAATATCACCAATCAGCAGGCTCGTCCGCTGCGCGCCGTTGTCCAGCAACTGATCGATGAGCTAGGTATGCAATGCCGCATCCGCTCGGTGCCCTACCCCATGTTGGACATGATCGCCCGCGGTATGGAGAAGTTGGGCAGCAAAAGTACCAAAGAACCGGTGCTCACCCATTATGGTGTCGCCAAACTCAATTTCGATCTGACGCTGGATACCACGCGAGCGCAGCAGGAACTGGGCTACCAGCCGCCAATTTCGTTGGAGGAAGGCATCAGCCGCACCGCTCGGTGGTTGAAAGATCACGGCAAGCTGCAGGGTTTATAATTAACGTGCGGCACCGTACTTGCTCAACAATGCGTCAATAATCGCCTCACTTTCTGCATCTGGTTCACCGCGGTAATCGTTGGGCCGGAAATGCATCTGAAACGCGGCCAGCAGGTTGCGCTGTTGCCTGGCATCCCAGGCCGGGTCAACACCATAACCATAGCGAGCCAGCTTTTCCAATAGCCGCTCCATTGGCACCGGCGCGTGTTTATCACGCCCGGCCAGATAGCGTTCTACTTCGGTTTTATCCGGCCAGGCGCCAATCCCAGCCTGCGCCAATTGCGGCCAGGGGAACAGCGGGCCAGGGTCCTGTTTACGCTGCGGGGCAATATCGCTGTGCCCCACCACATCCGTAGGTTGAATGTCATAGCGCTTTACGATGTCGCGGCTTAGCCGGATCAGTAACTCGATTTGCTCTGGGGTATAAGGCTGCCAATGCGTCGTCAGCAAGCGATGGCTGAACCCCTGATTGACGATCTCAATACCGATCGAAGTATCATTCAGATTGGTTCGGCCACGCCAGTTACTGGCCCCGGCATGCCAGGCCCGCATGTCTTCCGGCACCAGTTGGTAAGCCAGTGGTTTACCCTTCTCTAATGACGGGTAGGCAGGCAACAGATAGTGGGCGCTGACGTGTTCGTCCGTGAGCGTTTTCAGCGAGGAGTGAAAATCCTCTGCGGTGTAATGCATCACCAGGAAGCGAATTCGTTGATCCGCGCCAGGAGCCTGATGCAGAGTTTCCAGCCGATAACTGCCATGATCCACAACGGTGCTTTCCGGCGAGCTTTGGCAACCCGACAATAATCCTATGGCAGCGAGGCATAACCACCCGGCCGCCGTCCCCCCTTTCATTTTTTGAAAGCCCTCTTCAAGATGAAATAACCTCTGGCGATTTATCCAATTTTTCTAACTTTTGCAGCAACTTTTGGCGGTGGTGATAATTTTTACCCCAGCTCACCAGGCAATACACCCCAATCGCCGCCTCCACCGAATGGTAGATCGGGTCAAACTCACCAGAAACAAATTTAAACAACGCCATGCCCAACGTGACTATCCCGCCGATCAGCAACCATTTCATCAGATTGGTTACCTTGCCAATTTCCTGCTGAAGCTCACTCCTGGTTTGTTCCATGTCGTTCATTTAATCTCCCTGTTATTTCAACAAAAAACGATCCTGTTGCGTGAGTCACGGTTAACGGCTGGCTTTCACAGCGGTGCCACTGACACTCACCATTAGCATACTGCCGTCTTTACCTACGGTTTCATAGTCAATATCAATCCCCACCACCGCGTTGGCACCCAGCTCTTGCGCCTGTTCCTGCAACTCCTCAAAGGCGAGCTGACGCGCCTTACGCAACTCTTTCTCGTAAGCGCCGGAACGACCACCAACGATATCGCGCACGCCAGCAAAGAAGTCACGGAAAATATTAGCCCCCAGAATAGCCTCACCAGTCACAACGCCACAATATTCAGTGATAGTGAACCCTTCCAGGGAAGGTGTTGTAGATAACTGCATCAATAACTCCTTATAAAATCAAATAATTGCCGTGCTATGACAGCTAAATTAACTGAATGTTCGGTGGCCTGATGGCACAGAGTCCCCATGCAAGGGCAAAAAACGCCTTTATACTGTAGGCTATGCCCCGTAATACTTGTCTTGAGGTTTTCGGTCTTCATGGTAGAGACTTTTACATAAGGTAATGAGATGAAAACAAAAACACTTGCTGTTGTTTTACCCTTGGCACTGTTTCTGAGCGCTTGTACCACCGTTGAGCCAGCCTTCAAGGATATCGGCACCCGTAACGGCGCCTGCGTGGAAGGAGGCCCGGACCAGGTTGCACAGAAATTCTATGATTTGCGTATTCAGCAAGGCCCGAGTACGACTCTGCCAGACAGCAGCCGGCTGGCGCAGATGCAGCCTTTCCTGAGCCAGGTGTTGTATCAGGATCTGGTAAGTGCCAGCCAGAACCCAGGTAAACATCAGATCGCCGGCGATCTGTTCTCCGGCAACGCCCAGGGGCCAACCAGCGCTTCCGTCGCCAGTGCGTCGCGCATCCCTAACACTGATGCAAAAATATCCCGCTACGCGTTCAACTGAGCCACCAAAAAGAGGGTGGCAGCGCGATCAACTGGCAGGATGAAGTGCTGATGATCCGTGAAGGCACCTGTTGGGTAGTTGATGATATTCGCTTCCTAAACGTTCCTGCCCATGCAGCCAGCGGTACGTTACGCCAGGTCCTGGAAAACCAGTAATGTCGCGATGGCAACCGGCGAGTGTCCACGCTGGTTGCCAGCTAATCACCTTGAATTCGCTGAAAATATCGCCACTTTGAGGAAATTCGCTACCAATATCACACAGTGCGCGACAAATCAGTGGTTCATGCATGACTCACGCTATCTTATGCTATTCTTTGACTATTCCTCCCGCTACTAATAAATTTTAACTCACAAAGATTGCATAAGTATTCTGTGGAAGTTAACATTCGCGGCATCAATGTCTATTCAATTCCGGCGCATGAGCATTCAACTAAAAGATATCAATTGCTTTTACGGCGCGCACCAGGCGCTGTTTAACATCACACTGGATTGCCCAGCAGGGGAAACCTTGGTGCTGCTTGGCCCAAGCGGCGCGGGGAAAAGTTCATTGCTGCGGGTGCTTAACCTGCTCGAAATGCCACGTTCAGGCCACCTGCAAATCGCTGGCAATCAATTCGACTTCAAACATACACCGGGTGAAAAAGCCATCCGCGAGCTGCGTCAGAATGTAGGGATGGTATTCCAGCAATACAATCTCTGGCCACACCTGACCGTGGTACAAAATCTGATTGAAGCCCCCTGCCGTGTACTTGGCCTGACCAAGGCACAGGCGATGGAACGAGCGGGCAAGTTACTCACGCGTCTGCGCCTGACCGATTTTACCGATCGTTTCCCACTGCATCTTTCTGGCGGCCAGCAACAGCGTGTCGCTATTGCCCGCGCCTTGATGATGGAGCCGCAGGTTCTGTTATTCGATGAACCCACGGCTGCACTGGATCCGGAAATCACCGCCCAGATCGTCAGTATCATCAATGAACTGGCGGGCACCGGCATTACCCAGGTTATTGTTACCCACGAGGTTGAAGTGGCGCGCAAAACCGCCAGCCGCGTGGTGTATATGGAAAACGGCCATGTGGTGGAACAGGGCGATGCCAGCCACTTTACGCAGCCGCAGACCACCGAGTTTGCCAATTACCTGTCACACTAAATTTTACTTGCTGTTTTTAGGGGAGTTTGCGATGAAAAAACTAATAATCGCCGCCGTTCTGGCTGGCATCAGCGTTTCCGCCTCCGCAGCCGAAACTATCCGTTTCGCTACCGAAGCTTCTTATCCTCCGTTCGAATTTATCGGCGCAGATAACAAGATCCAGGGTTTTGACGTCGATCTGGCCAACGCCATGTGTAAAGAGATCCAGGCCGACTGCACCTTTACCAACCAGGCATTTGACAGCCTGATCCCAAGCCTGAAATTCAAGCGTTTTGACGCAGTCATGGCGGGCATGGACATCACCCCTGAGCGTGAAAAGCAGGTGCTGTTCAGCAAGCCTTATTATGACAACTCGGCCCTGTTTATTGCCGAGAAAGGCAAAGTGGCCGACGTAGCCGCGCTGAAAGGCAAAAGAGTCGGCGTGCAAAATGGCACCACGCATCAGAAATTCCTGACCGATAAACACCCGGAAATCACCACCGTACCTTACGACAGCTACCAGAACGCTATTTTGGACCTGAAAAATGGCCGTGTTGATGCCGTGTTCGGTGACACTGCCGTGGTTAACGAGTGGCTGAAACAGAATGCGGCTCTGGCCGCCGTGGGCGATAAAGTGACTGATAAAGACTATTTCGGTACTGGCCTGGGCATTGCAGTACGCCAGCAAAATACCGAGTTGCAGGGCAAATTCAACGCCGCCCTGGAAAAAATCAAGCAGGATGGGACTTACGAAACCATCTACAAAAAATGGTTCCAGCAGTAATCATCATCCATGAATGAAATCCAACCTTTAGCAAGCGCCGCCGGGATGACCGTCGGCCTTGCCGTCTGTGCCCTGGTTCTCGGGCTGATCCTGGCGATGCTGTTTGCCGTCTGGGAGTCATCCCGCTGGAAAGTGGTCAGTTGGCTCGGTACCCTTTGGGTAACCCTGTTGCGCGGCCTGCCAGAAATTCTGGTGGTGCTGTTTATCTATTTCGGTTCTTCACAACTGCTGCTGATCCTGTCTGACGGCTTTACCCTGAATCTGGGTCTGTTCCAGTTGCCGGTACAGTTGGCTATCGATAATTTCGAAGTCAGCCCATTCCTGTGCGGTGTGATCGCCCTGGCCCTGCTCTATTCCGCCTACGCTTCACAAACGCTGCGTGGGGCACTGAAAGCGGTGCCACAAGGCCAATGGGAATCAGGCCAGGCGCTGGGCTTAAGCAAAGCGGCCATCTTCTTTCGTTTGATTATGCCGCAGATGTGGCGCCATGCCTTACCTGGCCTGGGTAACCAATGGCTGGTGCTGTTGAAAGACACCGCCCTGGTTTCCCTGATCAGCGTTAACGATCTGATGCTGCAAACCAAAAGCATCGCAACCCGAACCCAGGAACCTTTTACCTGGTATGTGGTTGCAGCAATCATTTATCTGCTAGTGACTTTGCTGAGCCAGTACATCCTCAAACGGATCGAACTCCGTACGACGCGTTTTGAACGGGGGCCATCCTGATGCTTGAGTTCTTACCGGAAATCATCAAAGGGTTGCATACCAGCCTGACGCTGACGATTGTGGCGCTGATTGTCGCCCTGTTCCTGTCGTTGCTGATGACGGTGATCCTGACGTTAAAAACGCCGGTGTTGACACCGTTGGTAAAGGTTTACATTACGCTGTTCACCGGCACCCCGCTGCTGGTGCAGATCTTCCTGATTTATTATGGTCCTGGCCAGTTCCCGGCGATCCGCGAATATCCTTGGCTGTGGAACCTGCTTTCGCAGCCTTGGCTCTGTGCCATGATCGCATTGGCGCTTAACAGCGCAGCCTACACCACCCAGCTATTTTACGGTGCGGTACGGGCCATTCCGGCAGGCCAATGGCAGTCTTGTGAAGCGCTAGGCATGTCGCGCAAGCAGACGCTGCGTATTCTGCTGCCGTTCGCCTTCAAGCGGGCGCTGTCATCGTATTCCAACGAAGTGGTGCTGGTATTCAAAAGTACCTCTCTGGCCTACACCATCACGCTGATGGAAGTGATGGGCTACAGCCAGTTGATGTATGGCCGGACCTATGACGTGATGGTGTTCGGTGCCGCAGGTCTGGTTTACCTGTGCGTCAATGGCCTATTGACGTTACTGATGCGCCTGGTTGAACGCCGCGCATTGGCGTTTGAACGCCGTAACTAATACCGCTCGCTTCACTTTGAGCCCTGCCATGTGTAGGGCTTTTTTATGGCAAAATAAATTTATAATCATTTTTATTGAATATTAATTCACTTAATGGCATGTTGTCGGCATAGCCACTCACAATAGCGTTGCGTTATTGTCAGAAAAATCAAACGGTGGCGAAACAAAAAAATCAAATTTTCGACAGGAGCATTACGCATGAAAAAGCTTTTACTTGCCGCCACCCTTTTTGCCGGGATGACCTTTAACGCAGCAGCGGCAGACAGTATCCGCTTCGCCTCCTCCGCTACCTACCCGCCGTTTGAATCGCTTGATGCCAATAACCAGATTGTCGGTTTTGATATCGATCTGGCCAACGCCTTATGCAAACAAATGCAGGCCGACTGCACCTTTACCAACCAGGCGTTCGACAGCCTGATCGCCGCCCTGAAATTCAAAAAATACGATGCGGTGATCTCCGGTATGGATATCACGCCAGAGCGCAGCAAACAGGTTGCTTTTACCCAGCCTTATTACGCCAACTCGGCGATTGTGATCGCTCAGAAGGGCAAGTTCACTTCGCTGGCAGATTTGAAAGGCAAGAAAATCGGCATGGAAAACGGCACCACCCACCAGAAATATATGCAGGATAAGCATCCGGAGATCAATACCGTGGCTTATGACAGCTATCAGAATGCCATTCTGGAGCTGAAAAATGGCCGTATCGACGGCGTGTTTGGTGACACGGCGGTGGTTAATGAATGGCTGAAGAATAACCCGAATCTGGCTGCGGTGGGTGAACACGTTACCGATGCTCAGTACTTTGGCACCGGTTTAGGCATTGCCGTGCGCCCAGACAACCAGGCGCTATTGACCAGGCTGAATACCGCGCTGGAAGCCATAAAGGCCGATGGCACCTATAAGGCCATCAACGATAAGTGGTTCCCGCAATAAGTCCCCGCCTTCTTTCAAATTGCAGCGTTGTTACCTGCACTCAATGACCAGGCCCATCCGTGGGCCTGGCTCTATAACGGCCGCTGCAGGCAGCGTTCAAATCTGTTAGCAATCGTAAGCGCCAGGGGATGAGTGAGCTGGGTGCCCGGATGTAACGTGAAATCCATAGGGTTAGAAAGAAATGGAGTGCCCTGAGCACGACAGATCAAGCCCTGATTATTCCCGAACCAGCAACGTCAACACCTCGTAATGCGCGGTATGTGGGAACATATCAAACAGTTGCACGCGTTCGATGCGGTAATCAGGCAGCATCGCGATATCCTTCGCCATACTTTCTGCGTTACAGCTGGAATAAAGCAGGTAACCC
Organism: Serratia sp. L9; assembly: GCF_050632285.1. NCBI lineage: Bacteria > Pseudomonadati > Pseudomonadota > Gammaproteobacteria > Enterobacterales > Yersiniaceae > Serratia > Serratia sp. L9. Next base: position 4,812,699 of record NZ_CP192591.1, read on the forward strand.
GGCGCCATGCGGTTGAGGTAATCACACAGTTCTTTGCCAATCCCCCGGCGCGGCGGATTAACCAGCACCAACTCCGGTACTCGCCCTTCGGCGGTGGCAAAACGTGTCGAATCCAGCGCCTGAAAATCTACATACTGCAGGCCCAGGCTTGCGGCGGACAGCCTGGCACAGGCTATCGCCTCGGCGCTGATCTCAATCCCGGTCAGCCGGGTTTGTGGCTGTGCGCAGTGCAGGCCGAACCCGCCGACGCCACAGAAAAGATCCCACATGCTGGTAATATTGGTTGCCCGAACCCAGTCCCGCGCGGTGGCGTACAACTGGCTGGCAACCCCTGGATTGGTCTGGAAAAAGCTTTGCGGGCGAATATACAGCGGCACGTCATTGAACTGCTCTTCCAGCGCCTGTAGCTCGGTAAGAGGTATTTCGCGCTCGCCTTCCATGATCGCCATATGCACCGGCTGGATGTTGGCGGAGATCACCTTCAACTGCGGCAATTGTTGTTGTAACCAGGGTAAAGCGGCACGCAGTTGCGCCAATTTGCTCTCTGTGCGGAGAACAAAACGCAGCATAAGGCCGCCGCTGCAGGTACTTTCCGTCAGCAGCAGATACTTCAGTTCGCCACGTTTACGGGCCACGTTATAAGGGGTGAGTCCAGCGCGGGGGATAAAGCTTTTCAGCACGTCAAAAACGGCAGTAAAGCTGGCCGGATACAGCGGGCAACCACACAAATCTACCGGCGTTCCATCACGATGCAGCATGCCAAGCAGGGGGCGTTCAACGCTGCCACTCACGACCATTTTCGCCTTGTTGCGAAATGCGCTTTCTTCACCTGTCACCGGTGCCAGCCAGCGTGCAACATCGCGTTCGGCCAACAGAGATTGCAAGTGATGCTGTTTTTCTGCCAGTTGCTGCGGATAAGGTTTTTCCAGCCACTGACAGGATCGACAGGTGCCCGCCTGGTACAAAGCGCAATGCATGAATATTAACCGTTAAATCAGGATGACGAATAAGGCCGCAGATTGTAACACCCTATGCCGCCAAAAACTTATTTGCGAAAGGCGAAAATCAGCGGTTGACCGCAGGGGCTTGATTCAAGAGTAAAACGCCGCCCAATCAGGCGGCGTTTAATATCAGCTTCCTCTTTGCATAATCTTCATCGCAAAAATATGCAATCAACCACGGGCAGCCCTTTGCAGCTCACGCGCGCGCTGTTTTTCTGCACGAGCCATAAACCACCAGGCAATAAAGCCAATCACCCCCACCACCAGCAGGATCAGGGTTGCCAAGGCGTTAATCTCTGGATTAACCCCCATACGGACGCTGGAAAACACCAACATCGGCAGCGTGGTTGCCCCAGGCCCGGCGACAAAGCTGGCAATCACCAGATCGTCCAGCGACAGGGTAAACGCCAGCATCCAGCCGGAGATCAGTGCAGGGGCAATCATCGGTAAGGTGATCACGAAAAACACTTTCAGTGGCGCTGCCCCCAAATCCATAGCCGCCTCTTCAATAGAGCGATCCAGTTCACGCAGACGTGAACTGATCACTACCGACACATAAGCGGTACAGAAGGTGACGTGGGCCAGCCAGATGGTGAACATCCCGCGTTCTGATGGCCAACCGAAGGCATGCCCCATTGCCACAAACAGCAGCAATAGCGACAGGCCGGTGATGACATCCGGCATGACCAGGGGGGCTGTCAGCATAAAGGCAAAGCCGGTTGAACCCCGGAATCGGCCAAAACGCACCATCACCACCGCCGCAATAGTACCGAGGATCACTGCCGCCGTGGCAGAGGCTGCCGCAATGGTCAAACTCAACCCTACCGCGCTGATCATGGCCGAATCGTTGAATAATTCGATATACCAGCGAATTGACCACCCCGCCCAGACCGTCACCAGTTTGGAGCTGTTAAACGAGTAGATCACCAGCATCAGCATAGGTGCATAAAGGAAGGTGAAACCAACCACCAAAATTGCGATACGCCACGGTGAGCGCACTACCGGCAAGGTATTCATCCCTGGCCTCCCATTTCCTTGTTCTGGTGTTTGTGGAACCAGATAATCGGTACGATCAGCAGCAGCAGCATGACGGTGGCAACCGCAGAGGCCACCGGCCAGTCACGGTTATTGAAGAATTCCTGCCACAGCACGCGGCCAATCATGATGCTGTCTGGCCCGCCAAGCAGTTCCGGTATCACAAACTCCCCTACTGCCGGGATAAACACCAGCATCGAACCGGCAATAATACCGCCACGGGTCAACGGCATGATCACGCTGAAAAAGGTTTTCAGCGGTTTGGCGCCCAGATCCAATGATGCTTCTACCAGGGTGTAATCAAGGCGTGTCAAAGCGGTATAAATCGGCAACACCATAAACGGCAGATAGGAATAAACGATACCGATGTACACCGCCAGGTTGGTATGCAAGATCACCAGCGGTTGATCGATAACGCCCAGCCACATCAGGAAATTGTTCAACACCCCGTTATTCTTCAGTATGCCCATCCAGGCATAAACACGGATCAGGAATGAGGTCCAGGACGGCAAGATCACCAACAGCAGCAGAATGTTGCGGGTTGAAGGTTTGCTGTGCGCCACCGCCCAAGCCAACGGGTAGCCAATCACCAGGCAGCACAAGGTAGAAACCGCCGCAATCTGCAAAGATTGCAGGTAGGCATCGATGTACAGCGGATCGTCAGCCAGTTGCAGATAGTTGGCAAAGTTGAGGGCGATATCAAGCTTGCCCTCTGCCCAACTCATTAAGTCGGTATAAGGTGGCACCGCCATCGCCAGTTCCGCCAGGCTGATCTTGAAAACGATCAGGAACGGCAGCATAAACAACAGCAACAGCCACAGGAAAGGCAGTGCGATCACCAGCTTGCGGCCATGGGCCATCTGAAAACGCTGGATAAACGCCTTGAACGGGCCCGGAATTCTTGCTGGGGGCTGTGGCGAACGTTCAGAAAGCAATGTCATCTAGGGTTACTCCTCACTTTCTCAACTACACCGTCAAGACCACACAACTGTCGGTTTCCCAACACAGGCGAACTTCATCACCCCAGGTCGGCATCCCTTTACGGAAACGGTGGCCGTTCTGCAATTGCGCACTGATCATCTGCCCACTGAGCAACTTGACATGGTAAATCGACAGGTCGCCGAGGTAGGCGATGTTAACCACTTCGCCCACCGCAAAGTTGCAGCCATCCTCCGGCACCTCTTCACACAGCATGATTTTTTCCGGCCGCAGCGCCACTTGAATAGGCACACCGTCCACCACCGAAGAGTCAGGATCCACCTTGAGGGCATGACGCAGGCCTGGGCTTTGCAGGATCAGGGCATCGTCCCGCCGCTCTTGCAGCACACAGTCGAACACGTTGACTGAACCGATAAATTCGGCACTGAAACGGCTGTTCGGGTGCTCGTAGATCTCTTCCGGCTCACCGATTTGCACGAATTTGCCACGGTTCATAATGGCGATACGGCCCGCCATGGTCATCGCTTCTTCCTGATCGTGAGTGACCATCACACAGGTCGCTCCCACACGTTCCAGGATGTCCACCACTTCCAGTTGCATGCGATCGCGCAGCTTTTTGTCCAGCGCCCCCATCGGTTCATCCAGCAACAGCAGCTTTGGCCGTTTGGCCAGGCTGCGCGCCAATGCCACCCGCTGGCGCTGCCCACCGGAAAGCTGGTGTGGTTTGCGTTTGGCGAACTCCTGCATATGCACCAGCGCCAGCATTTCGGCAACACGATGGCTTATTTCATCACGCGGCATTTTGTCCTGCTTGAGGCCAAACGCAATGTTCTGTTCCACCGTCATATGGGGGAACAGGGCGTAGGACTGAAACATCATGTTTACCGGGCGTTGGTAAGGTGGCACATGGGACATATCCTGCCCATCCAGGACAATCTTCCCTTCTGTCGGCTGTTCAAAACCGGCCAGCATGCGCAACAACGTAGACTTGCCACAACCAGAAGGCCCCAGCAGCGCAAAGATTTCGCCCTTATAGATAGTCAGGCTGACGTCTTCTACTGCGTTTTGGCCGTCAAAGGTTTTGGTGAGGTTACGGATTTCCAGCAGAGGGGTGAAAACCTTCTGCGATTTGGCTTGAGGACGTGGGATGGCGTCGTTCAATCGGGGTGCTCTCCGGCTAAAACAATACAAAAAACCACAGCAATTGCCATGGCCCTAAATGGCAACGCAGGCGGGAAACCCGCCTGCTGGTCTATAACGCTAAAATCGGGCTCAGCAAAGCAGGCCCGGTGCATCACTTCCCGCTTTTAACTTTAGTCCACGAACGGGTAATAACACGATCAAGTTTCGGCGTTTGCACATTGAGCGTAAACAGCTTGGCTCGTATATCGGCCGGTGGATACACGTTCGGGTTATCACGCACTTCGGCATTCACCAACGGCGTAGAATCCTTCACCGCATTGGCATAGAAGACGTGATTGCTGATATCCGCAATGATTTCCGGCTTCAGCAGGAAGTTCAGGAACTGGTAAGCAGCGTCTTTGTTTTTCGCATCCGCAGGCATGGCAAACATATCAAAGTAAGCCAGCGCCCCTTCTTTTGGAATCGAATACGCCACGTTCACGCCGTTTTTCGCTTCCTTGGCTCGGCTGGCGGCCTGCATCACATCGCCAGACCAACCGATGGCTACACAGATATCACCGTTAGCCAGGTCGTTGATATACTGGGAAGAGTGGAAATAACGGATATTCGGGCGTAGCTTCATCAGCAATTCATTGGCTGCACCGGTGTAATCTTCTGCGTTGGTGCTGTTAGGATCCTTGCCCAGATAGTGGAGCACGGTGGCATACACTTCGCTTGGCGCATCCAGGAAAGAAACACCACAGCTTTTCAGCTTCTCGAGGTTTTCCGGCTTGAGGATCAGATCCCAGCTGTTAACCGGCGCATCTTTGCCCAATACCGCCTTGACCTTGTCGACGTTATAGCCGATGCCAGTCGTTACCATCATGTAAGGAATACCGTACTTATTGTCCTTGTCATTGTGCGCAACCAGTTGCAGCATTTCAGGGTCAAGGTTTTTGTAATTAGGTATCTTGCTCTTGTCCAACGGCTCAAAAATACCGGCTTTGGACTGGCGCTCAAGGAAGTTGGATGAAGGAACCACCAAATCATAACCGGTGCTGCCCGCCATCAATTTGCCTTCCAATACTTCATTGGAGTCAAAGACGTCATACACCACTTTAATGCCGGTTTCTTTCTGGAATTTGGCAAGGGTATCCGGCGCAATATAATCGGACCAATTGTAGATGTGCAGCGTATTGTCCGCGGCTGACGCAGTAACACTTGCAGCCATCAGCACACCGGCAACCACACCCGATAACCACTTTTTACGTTGGGTGACCATCCGTAACTTCCTCCAAAAACAAGGGGTAAATTTGTATCCCGAACTGATACAAAACCTTTGACTCGCGGAACACAATCGTTGCGATCGTGGCTGAATAGCTATGCAGTTGATTGCATGCACTTTTCTTGGCTACCCAACCCGCGCGGCCACAAACAGGAACGCGAGCTGTTAGCAGAATCAGCAGCATAACCGGTGTTGCCGGGGTGTGCTACCCTCCAGGGTAAAAAACGCCTTTTATCGATTTTTTATGCAGTTGATCTTTATGTGATACGCCAATAACGCCTTAAATGGCGAACAATATCTGGCTGTTAAGGGTAAAACGCAGAATATCTAATTGCGGAAGAAAATCAGGAGCGTATGCCGCCTGAGCTGCGGCATACATAATGTACAGCGGGGATCAGTGCAACATCGGTTGACGAGCTGCCGTAGCGAGGTTCTCTTCTTCATCCCCCATAAACAGCAGATCGTTCGCTCTGGCTTCCAGGATCACCATCGAAATCTGCTCCTCTCCTTGCTGCATAAAGTGGGCAAACTGCTCATAAGCCACGCCCACGGCAATGCTCAGCGCCTGGCAAACAATCAACTTGGGCAGGTTATCATCCTGGATATCAACAAACGCCTTGATGGTCAGCGAACTGGCGTTGATTTGGCTCAGATCGGTGACCAGCGGGATCAATGCCGTCGGCTTGACTTCAGCCAGCGCAGAAAACAGGATCACGTTATCAACCAGGTCGATCTTGGCATCGAATACGCCGTCAAAGTTTTGCATATGTGGCAGGTGTAACGCCTGGCAAGAATCACATTCAAAGAATGAAACCCCCAATTGATCCAGCCAACGTCGTAATAACGCCAAATCGGGGACGATGAGTGAATCCATAAATTACCAGCCTCACAGGGTTTAAAACGTGAAAAGGCGCATAGCTTACGGAATATTCAATTGATATGCCACGATCAAAGCCGCTAAATTCACTAAAGCGATAACTTTTAACACAATATATTGCATGGCTGGATGGGTGCAAACCTATAACGGCAGCGGTACCAGAGCGTTCCCGCTGCCACCTGGCCTATCCCCCCGATTTCAGACGAAAGCCAGGCCGCCCTCGCTGTTCGATGTATTCAATCATCATCCCGGCAATGTCCAGACCGGTGGTGGTTTCTATGCCTTCCAACCCCGGAGAAGCGTTCACTTCCATCACCAGCGGGCCACGTTCGGCGCGTAAAATATCGACGCCAGCCACGTCCAGCCCCAGCGTAGTGGCGGCCTTGATTGCCGTGGCCCGTTCCTTGCCGGTGATATGCACCTTACGAGCTTTGCCGCCACGATGCAGGTTCGAACGAAATTCACCGGGCTTTGCCTGCCGTTCAATAGCGGCAACCACCCGCCCGCCAATGACCAGGCAACGGATGTCGCTACCTTTGGCCTCACGGATATATTCCTGCACTAAAATATGCGCATTCAGGCCACGAAACGCATCAATCACGCTTTCCGCCGCCTGGCGGGTTTCTGCCAGCACCACGCCAATCCCCTGCGTTCCCTCCACCAGCTTCACTACCAGCGGCGCGCCCCCCACCAGTTCAATCAAATCGCCAGTATCATCCGGTGAATGAGCAAAGCCGGTTATGGGCAGATCGATGCCCTGCCGCGCCAGCAATTGCAGCGAACGCAGCTTGTCGCGCGCACGGGTGATGGTCACGGACTCATTCAGTGGATAACTGCCCAGTAACTCAAACTGGCGCAATACCGCCGTGCCATAGAAGGTGATCGCGGAGCCAATACGCGGGATCACCGCATCATAACGTTCCAGCTGGCGACCCCGGTAATGGATAGTGGGAGCCGCCGGGTTGATATTCATATAGCAAGATAGTGGATCGATAATATCAATGTGGTGCCCACGCTGTTCTGCGGCCTCCCGCAGTCTTTTGCATGAGTACAATGAACCGTCCCGCGAAAGAATGGCAATCTTCATTCATCACCCCTGAAGGCGTTTATCACCTGTGATGGCAGGCATTAGCCCATAGTTATACTTAATGCGGGTCCTGGTCCTGTTTATCGTCTGGCGACTGAGCTTTTCGATCATTTTTCGGTGACGGAGCACTGCGCAGCAGCGGGCTGAACCCTTGCACCACCCGCCAGACCAAAAACGCGGCTGCAGGCACCATCAGCGCTACACCAAGAAAAATCATCCCGACCGCCGCCTGCTGTGACCCCAGCATACCGGGCAAACTCACGAAATCGTGGATACTCAGATAAGAAAGTACCAACAGCACCATGCCCAGCCCTTCAAGCACCAGAACCGTGCGCGGTAAGTCACCGAATGAACGCATATTTTTTCTCCAGACTCGTTATGCCCAGTGTAGTAAATTCACCATCGCAGCAACAGCCCTCGTTGATTAATCGGTTCTGTGAATCAGACTAACAGGTAGATCCTGCTTTTTTTACCTCCGGCAACGGGCATAGTAGCCGCCTCAACGTGAGTGATTGTATTACTGAAGTCTTTTTATGACGGAAGGAATGTCGTTACAATAGCGGTTAATTATAAATAACAGACTAGGAGTGTTACATGTTTGCTGTAATCTTCGGGCGTCCGGGCTGTCCTTACTGTGTCCGTGCTAAAGAACTGGCTGAGAAATTGACTGAAGAGCGTGACGATTTCAACTTCCGTTATGTCGATATTCACGCAGAAGGCATCACTAAAGCCGATTTGGAAAAAACCGTTGGTAAGCCGGTAGAAACCGTACCGCAGATCTTTATCGATCAGGACCACATTGGCGGTTGTACCGATTTTGAAGCATATGCCAAAGAAAATCTGAACCTGTTCCAGTAATCCCTTACTGAAAACGGCATCAGGTAGATGACTAACCCTGCATTTTTGCGGGGTTAGTTTTTTTGGGCTATCGACGTTGACCACCGTTTTCTGCGTTGTGGGCGCAGTTAAACAGCGCCCAGCCCCGCAACTTTCTCTTTGCTCCACTGTCACAGAATAGAAATCCACTACAAGGACAGGATATGTTGTTAAGGAAAATGATGGGGCTGCTGTTGGGCCTGCTTATCACCCTACCCGCCTTCGCCAAACTGAATGCACACGAAGAGGCCAGAATTGCAGCCATGCTCAATGCGCTGGGCCAAAAACAGGGCTTAATCTTTGTGCGCAATGGCGATGACCACACCAGCGCTGAAGCCGTCGAACACCTGAAATTAAAGTTGGGCAATACCCGTAAACGCCTGAATACGGCTGAACAATTCATTGATAAAGTGGCCTCGGTCTCCTCTATTTCTGGCAAGCCTTACTATGTAAAAATTGCCGGGCAACCCGATGTCTCCGCCAAGATTTATCTAAATCAGTTAATTAAAGAGACAGATAAGACGCTGCCTGCGGTGCAATGATCCCTGCCAGTATAAAAGGCGCTAAAGCGCCTTTTATACTGCTGATTATTGCCTTTCCCGCTGATAAAGATGCTGCAACGCATGCAAAACCATCCGGATAAACAAGTACAGCATCGCGCCAAATACGCACCAGAATACGGCGCTGACGGCATAAGCCAGCTCTTGCCAGAGAGAATATCCGGGGGTAAGCCAGAAGTGACGGATGAGCAAACAGAGGGGTACCGCATACAACGCGCCAAGTAATGGGCACAAAATGCGTTTTTTGCTCGATAAATAGCTGGCGATAAAGCCAGGAATGACAAATAACAGCAGACCGGTTTCACCGTGATGCTCAGGTTCAGCCCCGTTGACGGCGCCGATCTTCTGGCCGAGAAAAACCAGGCTAAAGAGCAGGAAACAGCTTAAGATCCCCACCCAATACCGATAGCTTGCCATACACCTCTCCCATTTAGCGATGTGACTACTCACTACACCGTAGAAACCAGCCTTATCACAGACATTGTGACGCAACACCAAACCGGTGAAGCCGACTGAATTTTTTCCGTGGTTAAAAAGAGGGTTAAATGGATCAGGCAGCGCACAGAATCAGCTTTATGCTGGCTGTCGCGCGCCATAGCGACTAGAATAAGCGCCGCTGATCAATGGTCTGAATTGCCTTCCGCTGGTTAGCCGTCTTAAAGGTGTTTATCCATATATTCTGTGGTTAAATTTATATCTTATAGTATTCTATTTCAAGCACTTACTGGTAAACAATAAGTTATCCTCCGTGAACATAAACGTCGCAAGTTTGTTAAATGGTAACTACATCCTGTTACTGTTTGTAGTACTCGCTCTGGGGCTCTGCCTCGGCAAAGTCCGTCTGGGCTCCGTTCAACTCGGTAATTCCATTGGCGTTTTAGTGGTCTCACTCTTGCTTGGCCAGCAGCATTTCGCCATAAATACCGAAGCGTTGAACCTCGGTTTCATGCTGTTTATTTTCTGCGTTGGCGTTGAGGCCGGCCCCAACTTTTTCTCGATATTTTTCCGCGACGGCAAAAACTATTTCATGCTGGCGTTGGTGATGGTCGGCTCTGCAATGGTGCTCGCCCTCGGCCTGGGCAAATTATTCCATTGGGATATCGGCCTGACCGCCGGTATGCTCGCCGGTTCGATGACCTCCACGCCGGTATTGGTCGGGGCTGGCGATACGCTACGCAATACCATCACTAATGGCCCGGCGCTGCTTGCCGCACAAGATCATCTGAGCCTGGGTTATGCCCTCACTTACCTGATTGGCCTGGTCAGCCTGATTTTTGGTGCTCGTTACCTGCCAAAGTTACAGCATCAGGATCTGTCAACCTCCGCCCAACAAATCGCCCGCGAGCGTGGCCTGGATACCGATAGCCAGCGCAAAGTCTATCTGCCGGTGATCCGTGCCTACCGTGTTGGCCAGGAGTTGGTGGCCTGGGCAGACGGTAAGAATCTGCGTGAACTTGGCATTTACCGCCAGACCGGCTGTTACATTGAACGTATTCGCCGTAATGGCATTCTCGCCAACCCCGATGGCGACGCCGTATTGCAGGTCGGGGATGAGATCTCATTGGTCGGCTACCCCGATGCCCATGCGCGCCTGGATCCCAGCTTCCGCAATGGTAAAGAGGTGTTCGATCGCGACCTGCTGGATATGCGTATCGTCACCGAGGAGATCGTGGTCAAAAACAGCAATGCCGTAGGTAAACGCCTGAGCCAGTTAAAGCTGACCGATCACGGCTGTTTCCTGAACCGCGTGATCCGCAGCCAGATTGAAATGCCGATTGATGACAGTATCGTGCTGAATAAAGGCGATGTCCTGCAGGTTAGCGGCGATGCACGGCGTGTTAAAAGCGTGGCAGAGAAGATCGGCTTTATCTCTATCCACAGCCAGGTCACCGACCTGCTGGCCTTCTGCGCCTTCTTTATTATCGGCCTGTTGATTGGCCAGATAACTATTCAGTTCAGCAACTTCTCGTTCGGTATCGGTAACGCTGCCGGGTTGTTGATGTCGGGCATCATGTTGGGCTTTATGCGAGCCAACCACCCAACCTTCGGTTACATCCCTCAGGGTGCGCTGAATATGGTGAAAGAGTTCGGCCTGATGGTGTTTATGGCTGGCGTTGGTTTGAGCGCAGGTGCCGGTATAGGTCACAGCCTTGGTGCGGTAGGTGGCCAGATGCTGATAGCAGGTTTGATTGTCAGCCTGGTTCCGGTGGTCATCTGTTTCCTGTTCGGTGCCTACATTCTGCGCATGAACCGTGCTTTGCTGTTCGGTGCCATTATGGGGGCTCGTACCTGCGCTCCCGCGATGGAAATCATCAGCGACACTGCACGCAGTAATATCCCTGCTTTGGGATACGCAGGTACCTACGCTATCGCTAACGTATTGTTAACCTTGGCTGGTTCACTCATCGTGGTGATATGGCCCGGAATAATGGGGTAACTGGTTAACAACAGAAATGATTCTGGGGCAAAATATTTTTGATTTTTCTTTCGCCAGACAGAACTTTTCGATCGGGCCATAGTCTGAGTTAGTGCCACTGCTTTTCTTTGATGTCCCCATTTTGTGGAGCCCGTTAGTCCCGCCTTTTTAGGTTCAAGATTAGCGGGTTTTTTGTTGCCTGAATTTTAAATAATTTAAAAACAGTCGGTTGCAAGCCCTCTCGCCACACACTGGTTACCCAAAATCGACTTTCGCAGGTATCTGGTCAGATCCACAATGCGCCTTGATCTCCCCTCGGTGGGTGTGGTGGCACGATATCGATTTTTCACGGTGCCACTATTTGGCGTTGGATAGATTCAAAAGTCACAGAAGTACAACTGCAGTTAATGTTTTGGCACGGGTGATAACCTTCTCTGATGCCCTCACTCAGATAACGACTGTGAAGCTTGGCTTGGTGTAGAAAGGTTCTGTGGAACAGAATAGTCAAGGCTCTCTGGCGCATCTCTCCCCACGCCGCCCATCATTTTTACCTGCACCGCCATTATCGCCAGAGATCAAATCCAAAACGGAGACATCCAGTTCTTTCATTATTAAACCCTCGATTTAAGTTTATAACTCCTGGTAAATCGATTTGAAGGCAAGCGAGAAAACAGGTTAAAAAATATATTTATGTTACTCAGTGAAAATTAATTATTAATCGAGAATGTAGCCATGACTCTTACTTTATAATTTCGATATTAAAGTGGTAATGCATTGATAAAAAAGAGAAACCAACGTTAGTCGCGTTATTGCCTTTGCTACATCTGCCAGCCAAAAATGGCTGGCAGAACGATAGAATTCACCGTGATTATTTAGCGACCGCGCGCCCGGTGGTTTCGCTGGCTGACCATATGCGATAACGCACCTCAACATCTTTTGGCACATAAACCACAATCGGCAGGCGGCTGTTATAACGCTGCATAGCGGCATCTCCCAGATGGGCAGCAACAAACTCCTGGCGCCTGGTGTTATCCGGGCAGGCCATCATGGTAGATGCCGGTGCAGAAAGTTTGGCCAGAACAAAATAGTCATAGCCCCAACCGGCCAGCGTTTTGCTCTCTAGCGTGCCCCCCATCATGTGGCGGTTACAATCCACTTCCAGCGTTTTGCCAATCAGCAATTCAACCTTAAAGTTCTCTTCATGTTCCTGCTTTGGCAAATAAATAACCTGACGGCTCATCCCCTTCTCTGCTTGAGGGAATGGCGCCACCTTTTCCAAAGGCTGTAGATTAAGGTCGTCGTTTCCGGCTGTCGTTGCTGCAATGGCACTGGCAGACGCAGCCATTAACAGGCTGGTAAACACGAAAGAAAGCTTGTTCATTTTTTATCCTTACAATTCATGGCGTAATACATTGATACGTTAGCATAGTTTATACCTGCAAATTATAGGTTAAATCTGGATATCTCCCTGGCATGGTGCAAGCCATTAAGGTTTTCTTAAGACTGCTTGATTACAGTAACCCGATCCATCATTACCTATGGGCCGCCGTGTGAACCCGCCAGAATCCTCATTAAATCAATCTTCAACAGCAACACAAATTAAGACTGATGCCCTTTACTCCTTATCGGCTTCCTTTTACCGTTGGCAAGTTTTCGGCTTGATAGTGACAGGATTGCTGTTTATCTGGCTTTCACGCAACGAGCAGTTGGATTGGGCAATCAGTAACTATTGGTATGACGCTGCAAGCCACAGTTTCCCTTGGCAGAACAATTACTGGCTGGATCTGATCAACCATCGCCTACTGAAGATTTCCGTTATCACTGGCGCAGTTCTGGCACTTATCTGGGGGATTTACCGTCGGAATGCTCGGCTTATCGTCGCTATGTTGCTGATCGGTATCGGGCCGCTGGTTGTCGGGATTCTGAAAGCCACCAGCGCCCATTCCTGCCCATGGGATTTGCTGGAGTACGGTGGCAAGGCAATGTCATTCCCACTGTTTGGTGCCACACCGGCGTTTCCTGGGCCTGGCCGTTGCTTCCCAGGTGGCCATGCCTCCAGTGGTTTTGCCCTGATGGCGCTATTTTTTCTGTTTTATCCGCAACGCCCGCGCCTGGCTTACTGGTGCTGGCTGGCTGGTATCACGCTTGGCATGCTGATGGGGTTTGGTCAGATTATGCGCGGCGCACATTTTCTCTCCCATAACCTGTGGGCTGGGTGGTGGGTCTGGTTCAGCCAGTTGGCTGTTTATTGGTGGATTAGCGGCTTTTTCCGCCGCAAGATGAGGTAAGACTTAATGGAGCAATTGAACTATCTTCTTTTCGCCTGGCTTAATGCCTCCCCGGCCAGCCCGGAATGGCTGATCGATTTCGCGACTTTTATCGCCCGGGATCTGATCGCTATAATACCGTTGCTGATAATCGGTTTATGGCTGTGGGGGCCGCATAATCAGTTAGGATCACAGCGAGAAGTGGTAGCAAAAACAACAATTGCTCTGTTATTTGCCATGAGTGCCGCCGCCGCTATCGGTATGTTGTTGCCTCATGAGCGCCCATTTGTAGCCGGTATCGGTTACACCTTCCTGGCACATGCGCCAGACAGTTCCTTCCCTAGCGATCACGGCACGGCCATCTTCACTTTTGCGTTGGCTTTCTTATTCTGGCACCGCGCATGGTCCGGCGTGGTGTTAATGACTATCGCCGTCGCCATTGCCTGGTCACGCGTCTTTCTTGGAGTGCATTGGCCTCTGGATATGGTCGGCGGTTTCCTGGTTGGTTGCGTAGGCTGTCTGTTTTCTCAGTTGGTGTGGAACCTGTACGGTGAAGCCATCGCCAACAAACTGACACGCCTGTATCACTTCTTATTTGCTTTTCCTATCCGCAAAGGATGGGTGAAAGAGTAACCCTGCCGGCAGGGGGCCAGTGCCCCCGCCCACTACAATACCCCAGTCGTCACCCGGAACTCCCGCATCTCCCCAGCGTTGAGCACCGCCGACATTTGTTTAGCCGCACTATCTGGGCTGCAACTGGCAGGCTGAATAAACGCCGCAGCCTGCGGGCTGGTATTTGGGCGCCGTAAAACCGCATAGTTGAATTGCCCGGTGGAAAAACGGGTTACATACTTTCTGCCACGAGGTGCCAGCATAAAGAATTCGGCCTGATCGACATATAAAGAAAGATCGTCAGAACAAATCACCGGCAGCGGATTATTACGGATATTAAGCGCACATCCTGGCAGGTTTTGCCGGAAAACCGCATCTGGATCGCAGGCATAATTCATGTGACACATATAACTCAATGGCTGAGCCGTATCGGCCAGATTGCTGATCACCATCTCGATACTGAACTGCGCGCTGTTAGCTGACAATTGAACAGCGGGTTGAGTACGGCAGCCACGGGTTGCGCTATCGGCACTGCTGGCACGCACCGTTAGCATTTCTGCCTCGACTTCCAACCAAACATCGGCGATCGGACCATAATTTTCGGGCAAACCTTCATGGAAAGCAAAACAGCCACTGTTGTCGTCGCGGCGCGGTTTCACACAGCTATCTTTGGATTTGAGCGAATGGCCGTCAAAAGCCGCATCCCACACCATCAAATCCTGGTAGGGTAGCAAAGTTAATATCCCACGATTGTTTTGCAACGCCAGTGCGGCAATATCGCCAGGAAACATAAATGCGGTGACGGTAAAATCAGCGTCGCAATACACTTCTTTAGGTTGTTTCCCGAACAATCCAGGGCTCAGATTAACCATGTTTTTCATCTTTTCTCCTCAGGAAAGCAGTCTCTCACTGTGAACGGATAAGGCAAGAATACGCTATGTTATTTAAATAACATTTACAAGTAGACAATGTGACTCATTAAACCAATTAATCTCTCGCGCATAACAAAAAATAGCGTAACGACAGCTATCAATTGCCATTTCTCGATGTTAGGATAATAACATTATTCACATCCTGATACGTTGTAACCATCCTAGAGGAATCACCATGACTACCGAACAGATTGATTATGCCCACTATATCGACCATACCCTGCTGGCTATGGACGCGACTGAAAGCCAAATCACCAAATTGTGTAAAGAAGCTCAGCAGCATAATTTTTATGCCGTTTGTGTGAACTCCGGGTATGTGCCTTTAGCTGCCCACCTGTTACAGGAAAGCGATGTTAAAGTATGCTCGGTAATCGGTTTCCCATTGGGTGCTGGTTTGACCGTAGCTAAAGCTTTCGAAGCCAAAGCGGCTATTGCTGCTGGTGCCCAGGAAATTGATATGGTTATCAACGTTGGCTGGCTGAATAGCGGCCGTCTGGAAGAGGTGAAAGCCGATATCGCCGCCGTGCGCGAGGTTTGCGCCGCTATCCCGTTGAAGGTAATATTAGAAACTTGCCTGCTGAGCGATGCACAAATCGTTCAGATCTGTGAAATGTGTAGTGAACTCGATGTCGCCTTCGTTAAAACCTCTACCGGTTTCAGCACTGGCGGTGCTCGTGAAGAGCACGTCAAACTGATGCGTGCCACTGTGGGCAGCGAGATGGGCGTCAAGGCCTCTGGCGCAGTGCGCGATCGTGCCACTGCTCAGGCAATGATCGTTGCGGGTGCAACACGCATTGGCACCAGTTCTGGCGTGGCAATTGTTTCTGGCGATAACGCCGCTGCAGGCAGCTACTGATTTACTCGCGTTACCAGTTTAGTTGCAGCATGGTTGCCTGCAGCCTGAAAGACGACGGGTAAAGACATATTCAATGCGGGGTAGCACCCTCAGCCTGGACTGAGCAAGTGCTATCCCGCATTGTTGCGTCGAATAGTAAGATAAGCGACTTTTGGCCTCTATACCTGTGGGAATAACTGATGGAAACAAGGCGCGACGAACGTATCAACCGGCTGGTTCAAGCATTAAAACGCTCTGACAAGATCCACTTGAAGGAAGCTGCCGTGCTGCTAGGCGTCTCGGAAATGACCATCCGCCGCGATCTCAGCGCTGAACCCGCCGCGGTCGTATTGCTGGGGGGTTATGTGGTGGCTGACCCGCGCATCAACGGGGTAACCAATTACTTTGTCTCCGATCAGAAAGCCAAACAGGTGACAGAAAAACGCCGTATTGGCATGCTGGCGGCTCCGCTGGTCAACGAAAATGACACGGTGTTCTTTGACTGCGGCACCACAACCCCGGCGATTATCGACGCCATCGCCGATGAACTGCCCTTTACCGCCGTGTGCCATTCGCTTAATACCTTCCTGGCGTTACAGGATAAACCCAACTGCAAGGTAATTCTGTGCAGTGGTGAATTCAGGCCGAATAACTACATTTTTGCCTCCGTCGGCCAGCATAATGAACTGGACCATATCTGCCCTAACGTTGCCTTTATCTCTGCGGCAGGTATCAACCTGCAACATGGTGCGACCTGCTTCAACTTTGATGAGCTTGAGATGAAACACAAGGTATTGGCCAAGGCGCAGCAAAAAATCCTGGTGGCTGACCACAGCAAATTTGGCCAAACCAGGCCAGCCTGCATCGGGCCGCTAACGTTGTTCGATCGGGTGATCACCGATAGTCAACCCGAACCGGATTTCGTCGACTTCTTCGAAAAGCACGCGATCAGCCTGCGGTTTTGACCTCCCCCACCGCTGGCTTCGGTCGGCGGTACGGTTTTCTTTAATCAACCCAACCTAAATCAACCAACCTATTTTTGTGCAAATAATGCGCAATCAAATCCATAAAATTCCTAGTGAACAATAATTACAGGTTAATGGATTGCAACAACTTGCCACCGTTATTATTTCACGCAGGGTTTAATTGCATAAAAATACTCCAGCCTTGCTGCCATATAGGCATAACTCCCTCTCTTCTTATTCTTATTTTTACTTTTCATCGCAACATGACTTGCGCAAAATAACCGCTATTACATGATATTTATATGATGAATAAACAGGAATTCACGTCCCATTTCTGAACAGATAATCCCCTTCTGTGATTATCTTTAAATCCTAAAAAATCATTAAAAAACAAATAAATAAAAAATATGCGTTAAAATTGAAACGTGATCTAAGTCACTAAAATAGTGAGTCGCGGCTTTTTTGCTAGATCAATAACAACACATAAAATATATTGCTCGCCCCAAGGTAAAAAGCAGGCTTTTATCTGGCTAAACATCGAGCATGCCGGATAAACAGTAGGGAATTGATGAGAGCGCTTACAGCATGAAATCTCTCACAATCCTGCAACATATGCATGAAAAAGCAATAAAACAGCAAATTGCCGCACGCATTGCGCATTTGGGAGCATGATCACGGTTGTTTCTGCTGTAAATCGTTATCTTGCCGCCAACAAAAATCGGTAGGCGACGATCTTCCGACAGAAGTAACGACTTCGAGCTAATTAATAGTGGAAAGTCTTTTAGCAGATTACCCGGCAAAGATGTCGAAAGTAATTAGCTTATTAAACAACCAGGGGGCGTCATTTATCCCCGCAAGTAACATCTGATTTTAACCGCTGGCGTCATCACTATTATTTCGCCTGCGGTTTTTAACCTTAAGATTTGTCTTTAATTTTAATTTAACGTGTTCACCTCGGAGATATTTATGGACACTACTCAGACCGGCACGATTGCCTCTGCGGCCTCAAGTTCCAGCAGCACCTGGCGTAAATCCGACACCATGTGGATGTTGGGCCTTTATGGCACTGCCATCGGCGCAGGTGTTCTGTTCCTGCCAATCAACGCCGGTATCGGCGGTTTGATCCCATTGATCATCATGGCGATTATCGCCTTCCCGATGACCTTCTTTGCCCACCGTGGCCTGTGCCGCTTTGTATTGTCTGGTAAAAACCCGGGTGAGAACATCACCGAAGTAGTAGAAGAGCACTTTGGTATCAGCGCAGGTAAGCTGATTACCCTGCTCTACTTCTTCGCCATCTACCCGATCCTGTTGGTTTATAGCGTTGCGATCACCAATACCGTCGACAGCTTCATTACCCATCAGTTGGGCATGACTTCGCCACCGCGCGCCATTTTGTCACTGATCCTGATCGTCGGCCTGATGACCATTGTGCGCTTCGGCGAGCAGGCCATCGTGAAGACCATGAGCATTCTGGTATTCCCGTTTGTCGGCGTTCTGATGTTGCTGGCGTTGTACCTGATCCCTAACTGGAGCGGTGCGATTTTCGAAAACGTTTCTCTGGCCAGTTCTGGCACCGGTCTGGGCCACGGCCTGGTAGTCACCCTGTGGCTGGCGATCCCGGTTATGGTGTTCTCCTTCAACCACTCACCCATCATCTCCGCCTTTGCCGTAGCAAAACGCGAAGAGTACGGCGTAGACGCTGAGAAAAAATGTTCACGCATCCTGGCTTATGCACACATCATGATGGTGCTGACCGTCATGTTCTTCGTTTTCAGCTGCGTGTTGAGCCTGTCCCCAGAAAACCTGGCAGAAGCCAAAGCACAGAACATCTCCATTCTGTCTTACCTGGCCAACCACTTTAAAAACCCGATGATCGAGTACATCGCACCGGTTATCGCCTTTATCGCCATCACCAAATCGTTCCTGGGCCACTACCTGGGTGCCCGTGAAGGCTTTAACGGTATGATTGCCAAATCAATGAAGAGCCGTGGCAAGACCGTAAGCACCAGCAAACTGAACCGTATCACAGCGATCTTCATGCTGGTGACGACCTGGATCGTGGCAACGTTGAACCCAAGCATTCTGGGGATGATCGAAAACCTCGGTGGCCCAATCATCGCCATGCTGCTGTTCCTGATGCCGATGTATGCCATCCGTAAAGTGCCTGCCATGCGCAAGTACAGCGGCCACATCAGCAACGTATTTGTGGTGGTAATGGGGTTGGTTGCCATGTCTGCAATCCTCTACACCCTGTTCGGCTAATTACGCTCAGCCGGTGCCATCAGGCACCGGCTATCTCGAACCGCCCCCTGTTACCTGCATTCTCAATGCGCCACCTGCATCCCCCCGAGCAACAACAGGTAAAGGGGAGTTAACCCGAAGAAGGAAGCGAGACAATGGTCAGCGTTTTCGATATTTTCAAAATTGGCATCGGCCCATCCAGTTCCCATACCGTCGGCCCGATGAAAGCTGGTAAACAGTTTATCGACGATTTGATTGCTGCCGGGCAACTTTATGCCACCACCCGCGTGGCCGTTGACGTCTATGGTTCACTGTCTCTGACTGGCAAAGGGCACCACACTGATATTGCAATCATTATGGGCCTGGCAGGTAATCTGCCCCATGATGTGGATATCGACAGCATTGCCGGTTTTATCCGTGATGTAGAACAACGCGGCCGCCTGCTGCTGGCTAAAGGCGAACATGAAGTGGATTTCCCGCAACAAGGCGGCATGAATTTCCATAACAGCAATCTGCCACTGCATGAAAACGCCATGCGTATCAGCGCCTATGCAGAAGACCAGTTGCTGCATAGCAAAACTTA
Source organism: Serratia sp. L9 (assembly GCF_050632285.1). NCBI lineage: Bacteria > Pseudomonadati > Pseudomonadota > Gammaproteobacteria > Enterobacterales > Yersiniaceae > Serratia > Serratia sp. L9. Next base: position 4,832,335 of record NZ_CP192591.1, read on the forward strand.
TTACTCCATCGGCGGCGGCTTTATCGTTGATGAGGAACATTTTGGCCTCCCGGCCAGCAATAGCGTGCAAGTTCCCTACCCTTACCGCAGCGCACAAGACCTGCAGCTACACTGCAAGGAAACCGGGCTTTCGCTTTCTGGCCTGGTGATGCAAAACGAGCTGGCGCTGCGCAGCAAAGCGGAAATCGAAGCACATTTTGCCGACGTCTGGCAGGTGATGCGCACCGGGATCGAGCGCGGCATGAATACCGAGGGCCTGCTGCCAGGACCGATGAAGGTCCAGCGCCGTGCCGCTGCCCTGCGACGTATTCTGGTGACCGGCGACAAGAACAACATCGACCCGATGAACGTGGTGGACTGGATCAACATGTTCGCGTTTGCGGTTAACGAAGAGAATGCTGCTGGCGGCCGCGTGGTAACGGCCCCTACCAACGGTGCCTGCGGTATCATTCCGGCAGTACTGGCGTATTACGATCAGTTTATCCGCCCGGTGAATACCAACTCCTACAGCCGCTTTTTCCTGACTTCCGGGGTAATTGGCACGCTGTACAAGATGAACGCCTCAATTTCTGGCGCTGAAGTCGGCTGCCAGGGCGAGGTTGGCGTAGCCTGCTCAATGGCCGCTGCCGGATTGGCAGAGCTGATGGGCGGGAGCCCGGCGCAGGTTTGTATCGCCGCAGAAATCGCCATGGAGCACCACCTGGGGCTGACCTGCGATCCGCTGGCCGGGCAGGTTCAGGTACCTTGCATCGAACGTAACGCGATTTCCGCCGTGAAGGCAGTGAATGCCGCACGTATGGCGCTGTGCCGCACCAGCGAGCCACGCGTATGCCTGGATAAGGTGATCGAAACCATGTACGAAACCGGTAAAGACATGAATGCAAAATACCGTGAAACTTCGCAGGGCGGTTTAGCCATCAAGGTTGTGGCCTGTAACTGATCCTTGCCCTCATGCCCCCTCTCCTCAGGGAGAGGGCGCGGCCACGGAGTGATATTCAGGTACGGGTCAATCGGTGGCGAGGCAAGACATGAGGGGCGCATTGCCGGCCCCTTATCAAGCGGGGATCAGCCGAAGATACCGCCAAACCACTGGCTCAGCTTCATCATGACAAAATCCCATATGCGGCTGAAGAAGTTCCCTTCTTTCACTTCCTGCATCACCACCAGCGGGTGTTGTTCGATGGTTTTGCCCTCCAACTGATAATCGATGGTGCCGACCACCTGATTTTTCGCCAATGGGGCTTCCAGCGTCGGTTGATTAAGCTTATAGCTGGCTTTCAGGTTCTTCATCTGCCCTTTAGGAATGGTGATAGCGGCATCTTTGGCGACGCCGAGTGGCACTTCACTTACATCCCCAAACCAAACTTTCTGCGTGACAAACGCTTTGTCGGCCTTGATCGGCGTGGCGGTTTCAAAGAAACGGAACCCCCAGGTCAGCAACTTCTCGCTTTCGCTGAAACGAACACGATCGCTTGGCGCCCCCAGCACTACCGAAATCAGGCGCATTGGGCCATCGGTTGCCGAAGCCACCAGGTTATGCCCGGCACCGCTGGTGTAACCGGTCTTGATACCATCCACGTTCAGGTTGGTGCTCCACAGCAAGCGGTTACGATTTATCTGGCGGATTTTGTTGAAGGTGAACTCTTTCTCTTTATGCAGGGCATATTCTTCCGGTACGTCGCGGATGAGCGCCTGGCTCAGCAATGCCATATCGCGCGCAGTGCTGTATTGCCCTTCAGCATCCAGCCCATGTACGGTCAGGAAATGAGTATTTTGCAGGCCGAGGGAGCTGGCATAGTTATTCATCAACCCAACAAACGAGTCCTGGCTACCCGCCACGAAATCCGCCAACGCAATGCTGGCATCATTGCCTGATTGAATAACGATGCCTTTGTTCAATTCAGATACCGGCACCTGGTCACCCGGTTTGATAAACATCAACGACGAACCGCGTAGCACCGGGTTGCCGGTCGCCCAGGCATCTTTGCCTACGGTAACCAGATCGTCCGGCTTGATTTTGCCGGCTTTCATCGCCTGGCCGATCACATAGCTGGACATGATTTTTGTCAGGCTGGCGGGATCCAGGCGCGTATCTTCATTGCCTTGCGTCAGGATCTTGCCGCTGTTGTAGTCCATCAACACGTAGGCTTTGGCATCAATTTGTGGTGCGGCCGGGGCTTCAGCTGCCTGCACAGCAGGAACAACCAATAACATGACGCCTACACCGAGGGTCAGTTTACGAAAAGAGGTAGAAAAGTTTTTATTCATCATGACGTCGCCAGAGTGTCCATTCAACCCATTGAAATAGTGTTAACTTTCAAACATGTTCACGTTTTCAGCCAACCAGCGAGAGAGGCCGGAACAGCACTGCCAACCGCGAAATACTTTGCAGCTCCCATTTGGGTCAGCGCAGCACCAAAAATGCCCTCGTTGTGAGTTTATTAGATTGCTCTTCTTTTTGCAGGGTTTGGCCTGATTTTTCTGCACTTTTACATAACTGTACGTAATTACGCAGGTATTGTTCAGAAATCATGCCGTTCACTGTCATTTTGTCTTACCCCGCCAGTTTTAGCATGCAAACCGTCAACAAACCGTCTCAGCAATGTCATCAAAGTTTCTTATCATCTGCGACCACAGCTAGGGTATTTACCCCATTTCGTTCCTTGCCGGAGAAAAATTGATGGACTTAGCCCTGTTCGATCTGGATGAAACGCTGATTGATGATGACAGTGCCAGCCTGTGGATCCGCTGGCTGGTGGCCGAAGGCTTTGTTCCCGCAGACCTGGAACAGCAGGAGCAGGTGTTGATGCAATCTTATTACCAGGGAACCTTGTCGATGGAGGATTACATGCGGGCAACGTTGGCGCCGCTGGCTGGGTTAAGCACGCAAACAGTGGCCGGTTGGGTAGAGCGGTATATTCGCCGGGATATTCTGCCACGGGTTTACCCAGCGGCACGCGAACGAATGTTATGGCACCGTGAACGGGGTGACTGCATTGTGGTGATTTCCGCCACAGGTGAGCACCTGGTTGCCCCCATCGCACAACTATTGGGAGCTGATGACGCCCTGGCTATTGGCGTCGAAGTGGCCGATGGCCGTTTTACCGGCAACACTTACGGCACCATGACCTATCAACAGGGCAAAGTAATACGCTTGCGCCAATGGCTGCAACAACACCCGGAACTGAAATTCGCTTACAGCCACGGCTACAGCGATTCCATTAACGATAAAGCGATGCTGGAATATGTAGACAGTGCCAGTGTAATCAACCCCGATCGCGATTTAACCGCCTTGGCCGCACTGCATGGCTGGGAAGTGTGCCGCTGGGAGCGCTGATGTCATTGTGGGTGACAAAGGGAATTTTCTAGCGTAGGTATTAAGGCGACTTTTATCAAACTTGTGAAGGGGCGTTTTATGTTGACTATTTGGGGCCGTGAGAACTCGAATAACGTAAAGAAAGCACTTTGGTGTGCTGCCGAGCTGGGGCTGAATTTCACCCATATCAATGCGGGTGGCGCTTACGGCAAAGTTAACGAAGAGCCTTTCCGTTCACTCAATCCCAACGGTCTGGTGCCGCTGTTGCAAGACGGCGATTTTGTGCTGTGGGAATCCAACACCATCGTCCGTTATCTGGCAGCAAAATTTGGCCAATCACCTTTTTATCAGCAGGATCTCCAGGCTCGCGCTGCGGCTGAAAAATGGATGGATTGGCAAACCGCTACCATTACAGGCTCTTTCCGTCACATATTCTGGGGCATGGTGCGTACCGCGCCAGAACAACGGGACATGGCGCTGATCGAAACTGCCATTGGCGAAATGGAACAACACCTCAATATCGTCGAACAAACCCTGGCAAAACAACCCTATCTCTCCGGGGAAGAGTTTGGTATCGGGGATATCCCGCTGGGCAGTTTTATTTATGCCTGGTTTGAAATGCCCATCAAGCGCCAACCGCGCCCACATCTGGAGCGCTGGTATCAACGGCTTTGTGCACGCCCCGCCTACCAAAAAGCGATAATGATCCCACTGACCTGATGCCATAAGGGGCGCTAAGAGCGCCCCACCCGCAACAGCTTGCCATTACTGTCATCGGTCAGCAGATAAACGTAACCATCTGGCCCAACGCGAACGTCACGAATACGCTCATTGCGATCGCCCAATAAGCGTTCCTCTGCCACCACCTTGTCACCTTCCAACCTCAGGCGAATCAATTCGCGTTGAGCCAAGGCGCCAATAAACAGTGAGTGCTGCCATTGTGGGAAGCGTTTGGCGTCGTAAAATGCCATGCCGCTGATCCCTGGCGAAACTTTCCAATAATGCAGAGGCTGCTCCGTCCCCGGCACAATTTGCCCCTTAGCTTCAGGAATGGCTAACCCAGAATAATTGACCCCATAAGTGGCTATTGGCCAGCCATAATTCTTGCCCGCCTGCGGGAGGTTGATTTCATCACCGCCGCGCGGGCCGTGCTCGTGTTGCCATATCGCCCCACTCCAGGGGTTCAGCGCCAACCCTTGCGGATTGCGATGCCCATATGACCAGATCTCTGGCCGCTTGTCCTGCTGGCCAACAAACGGATTATCGGCAGGCACTTCACCTTCTGGCGTCAAACGAACTATTTTACCTTGCAGTTTATCCATCTCCTGCGCCGTGGGCCGTTGGTTATTTTCACCCAGGGTAATAAACAGATAGCCCTGGCCATCAAAGGCCAGCTTGGAACCAAAATGATTGCCCGTGGATAATTTAGGCTCCTGGCGGAAAATTACGCGGAAATCCTCCAATCGTTTATGGTCTGGGCTCAAACGCCCAAAACCGACGGCAGTGCCGGCTTTCCCCTTATCCCCCGCCTCTGCAAAGCTCAGGTAAACTCGGCGGCTGGTGGCAAAATCCGGCGCCAGCACCACATCCAGTAGCCCTCCCTGCCCCTGAGCATAGACCTTGGGCACCCCCGTTATCGGTTCGGAAAGCCCACGGGTTTGCTGCCAGAACCGTAAACGGCCAGGGCGTTCAGTGATCAGCATGCCTTGTTCATCCGGCAAGATGGCCAACGACCAAGGGTGATCAAGGTTATCTTGCAGCTCTGTTACTGTCACTGCCGCCTGTAACAGGCCACAACTCGACAGCAGCAAGCTCGCTATCAATAAATGACGCAGCATGTTTCCTCCTGAAATCAATAAAGGCATACCAAGTTTAGCGTAGCGTCAAGAACCTGCGCTTTAATCGAAATTTCAATATGTTGCATTTTTATTTTACTGTGCTTAAGTTAGTGGATGGACTGAGGAGAAACCATGAAAATCACCGTGACAGATGCTCTAATGGCAGAAGATACCGAAGAAATCCGCAACCACCTGAAGGCCAACAACCGTAAATTCGTTGGCGAGATCCTGAATAAAGATATTGGTGTATTTGCCTTGGATGATAGCGGCAATAAAATTGCCGGGTTGACCGGTAGCACCGTAGGAAACTGGTTAAGTATTGATCTGTTATGGGTTTCTGAGGCGCTGCGTGGTGAAGGGGTTGGCAGTAAGCTGATGAAAACGGCAGAGCAACAGGCTGTTGCTTCTGGATGCCGTTTCGCTCGGGTTGATACCTTCAGCTTCCAGGCGCGGCCATTTTACGAAAAACTGGGTTATCAGTTGCAGATGACGCTGCAAAATTATCCGCTAGAGCATGAACGTTATTTCCTCACTAAAATACTCACCGACTGACAGGTAACGCAATGGAAACCCAAGCAATGGTAGTCAACAGCGTGGCATACAGGGCTGGTAAACGGCTCAGTGATGTCACGATTGATGATATCAGTGAAGTGGTTAAAGAGCCGGATACCTTTGTATGGCTGGGACTGTGGCAGCCGGAAAATGCCTTTATGCGCAAGATCCAGGAGGAGTTTGGCCTGCACGATCTGGCAATCGAAGATGCGTTGTGCGCCCACCAACGGCCTAAAATAGAAACCTATGGTGACTCGCTGTTTATCGTTGTAAAAACCGCGCAATGGGTCAATGAAGAAGTCGAATACGGCGAAACGCACTTTTTTGTTGGCAAAAACTTTCTGATCAGCGTGCGCCATGGCGCCTCTTCCAGCTATGCTCCAATCCGTGCCAAGGTAGAGGAAAACCCTAAACAATTGTGCTACGGGCCAGGTTTTGCGCTGTATGCGGTGCTGGATTTTATCGTCGATAATTACCGCCATATTGTTAGCAAATTCGAAACGATGATCGAAGGCATCGAATCCAACATGTTCCGTTCGGAATTTGACGAAACCGCCATTGAAAACGTCTACAGCCTGCGCCGTCACCTGCTCGGCCTGCGCAATGCCGCGCTACCGATGGACGAGATCTGCAATCAGCTTATCCATCTGCACGAAGACGTGATCCCCAAGGAACTGCGCGCCTATGTACGTGACGTGCAGGATCACGCCCGGCAGGTGGCCAGCACCCTTGATGATATGCGTGAAATGCTGACCAACGCCATGCACGTCAATTTGGCGCTGGTTACGGTTAAGCAAAACGAAGTGGTGAAGCGGCTGGCCGGTTGGGGGGCAATATTAGCCATCCCGACGGTGATCTTCAGCTTGTATGGGATGAACTTTGCCGATATGCCAGAACTGAAGTTCCCTTGGGCCTACCATGCCACACTGGGGGTCACGGTTGCCGGGTGCTTCTTCCTCTACCAAAAACTCAAGCGCTCCGGGTGGTTATAGCTCACCATCAACCAGCCCTGTAATAACGGGCAAGGATTGCCAGTTAAACCATAAAGAGCCCAATAAATCAGCATCCGGTCTGTTGATATGCTCCCTTTATCTTTGGGTAAACAACGCCTGCCTGAATATCCCGGCACAGCGGGTCGCCCGAGGGCTGGACAGGATAGTAGTAAATCGTGGATATCCACTGGTTCCTGTCTCTGGACGATGCGCGGGAAAGCTGGAGCGCGGGCGAATGGAATATCATTATGAGAGAACACATTCATCATTAAATAACATGACTCCGGCTGAATTTATCCGGAGTCTCAGAAAAGACGAAGATCTCCAGTTTTGGCTTGCACTGAATTTTGACTACGGTCATATATGGGAAGATCGTTAAAAGTGAATAGTTCTTTTAAGCGGAACACTTACGCCAAGAGCTATTTCATCAGCCGCAAAATGCAGTCGCATTTGACCATGTAGTCCCTCCAGTTTTTAGTACCACCGCCAATGAGGGTCTCCGGCCAGTTTTTGCCTCGCATAGATAACCGGTGGCATATCACCCAGTGAGCTATGCGGGCGTTCCTCGTTATATTCTGTGCGCCAGTCTTCTGTTAGTTCACGTACTTCAGACAATGTTCTGAACAGATACATATCAAGTATTTCTGTTCGCAACGTTTTGTTAAATCGCTCGATAAATCCGTTCTGCATCGGCTTTCCGGGCTGAATAAAATCGAGTATCACTCCATGCATCTCTGCCCACTCGGATAAGGCCGCGGCAGTGAGTTCTGGCCCGTTATCACTTCGTATATAAGTCGGGTAGCCGCGTTCTGCACTTAATCGCTCCAGAATGCGCACAACACGATGGGCCGGTATATTCAAGTCAACTTCGATTGCCAGTGCTTCCCGGTTAAAGTCATCAACTACGTTAAATAACCGGAATCGCCGCCCGTCGCTCAAGGCATCACTCATAAAATCAACTGACCAACAGTGGTTCATTTTATGTGGAATAACCAACGGCTGTGGATGCCTGTTCGGTAAGCGTTTTTTCCTTTGCGTCGGAAGTTGAGTTTTAACAATCGATAGATCCGGTAAACCCGCTTTGCATTCCACAGTAATCCTGCTTGGCGTAACTTATTGAACATAAGTCCAAAACCATAGGCCGGATACTGATGTGCCAGTTTTTGTAGCGCCTCGACCACAGGCAGATCCCGTACTGTGTTCGGGCAATAATGCAACAGGCTTCGACTGATACCGATAATCCGGCACCCGCGTCGTTCGCTGGCCTGATGTTCCGTCATGACGTAACGCACCAACTCACGCTTTTCGGGTACCGTTAAAGTTTTTTGAAACAACATCCTTAAGAATTTCATGATCTAAGCTCAAGGAAGCATACATCTGCTTTAACCGACGGTTTTCCTCTTCCAGCTCTTTCATTCGTTTGATATCAGAGGACTCCATGCCGCCGTATTTAGATTTCCAGTTGTAATAGCTGGCTTCCGACACACCGTTTTCACGGCACACATCCTTCACATGCCGACCCCCTTCAACTTCTTTCAGGACCCTCAGGATCTGAGTTTCAGTGAAACGCGCTTTCTTCATGATGAGCCTCCGTTGGTTGTATTTTAACCAGAGAACTCCATTAAGCGGTAAGACTAAATTCAGGGGGACTACACCAGCATCATACCTGCCAGTAATCTTTTCAATTTCTTGTATCGGACGATCTTGCAATATGATGCTATGTTCTTGCTGGTGAAATGACCGGTTTAAATAGGGACGATTGTGAAATACCAATATATTGGTGAACTTGTCCGTTCTTAAAATGGATTGTTTGGTTTTTTCACTCAATGGATACATGGCGTTAATGTTTAAATAAAAATACAACCGCAGCATGAATATAATAACAACATTTTGATGCTGGATTCCAAAACTGAACCTATGTATTATAAATTTTTCTGTACTTAATGTAAGGGATCTACATGGCTAATATAATTTACGGAACCATCAAGGGTGACAAGCAAGGGTTGATCTCTGCGGGGTGCTCAACTCCTGATTCAATAGGAAATAAGTACCAAAAGGGGCATGAAGATCAGATCCTTGTCCTTGAATTGCTTAATCTTATGACACGTGAAAGCAACGTTCAGCTCCACCCTCTCCAAATCAGAAAGCCCATAGATAAATCAACCCCGCTCTTAGCTTTAGCAATGAACCAAAATGAGCGGCTGACGTGCGAGTTCGTATTTTATAGAATGAATCCTTCTGGTGGCCTTGAGATCTTCTTCAAAATAAAACTGACTGGTGCAACGTTAAGCGAAATTAGAATGTTTAGTCCTAACTCATTGACACACAATGAGATTCAATCTGATGAAAGCATTTCCTTCAAATACGAATCCATAACTTGGGAACATGTTATGGCTGGAACAAGTGCATATAGTATCTGGGATGATAGGGTGTATTAATCATGGGAACTACTGCAATAGCTCATCTAAAGTATGATTTAGATAGGCATGCTACTGACCTAAGACGTATTGCTACATTAGCTTCTGCTTACTTTATGCCTGATTATCAGACAAGAAGAGAATATCTCAGACAAGTTGAGGAGTTTATAAACAACATCAATCGTAAATTTAAAAATACATTTGATGTAAACGAACGAATGAGACTAATCTATGAAATGCGTGCTGAAAGTGAATTAGCAAGTCAAGAATATCAGATTTTAAGACAAGGTAATTATACAAAATATCTTATTACCGATATATATGAAGATCAGGGAGTGGTTAAGTATGCCAAAATAGGCTGGGGAGTTGTCACTGGTACAGGTCAAGCTGTGGGCGGTGCATTGATGGCCAACCTTGGCCGCAAACTTCATTCAAGAAAATTGAAAGGTTATGGTGCTATATTATTTGCTTATGGTCTAAACAATGCATATGAGTCTATATCTCCTCTTATTTATGAACATGAGCATGAAGACTCTGGTTTACTCAGAGATGCTTATAGAAAAGGAGCTAAATTAGCTGGCTTGGACCAAAAATATGGTGACTTAGCTTATAGCACTGTTGATTTCGCTATAACTGCTTATGCTGGGTATCGTGGCTTAGTTTTAAAGAGCAATGCTAATAGACTCGCGACAAGTGGATTGTTTGAAAAACCCGGTACTGGCATGCTATTCAATAATCTTAAACCTGATTATGGAACCAAGTGGGATACTAAAGGTGTTCCAATGAGAATTTTCATGGTAGGTACATCCATCGTTAAAGCTAAGATTCTTTTTGTCGATGGTACATATGAACTAAATGATGAATGAAAAATTCATTTATCATTGTATTCTACTTTTGGTGGTGAAACTCGATATAAAAACATAAGAAGTCTAAGTCTCACCAATTTTGCGGTTAGCAGAAGACCTAGTTTCATTCCTCTGCTATTAATCCAGATATAGATAGAGATAAAAAGAATAAATGATATCAAATAGAAAACAGCCTGATTTACATTCTCACTAAAGAAGTAAGATCCGAACATCATTACAAAAAAAACAGGGGAAAGAAATATCATATTGCCACCGCATAGCTCAGCAACTACCAGGATGTAGTATTTCAGTGACTCATCATCTGTCACTTTCACTCCTTTTCCATATGTATCATTTTTTCTATCCCTATATTGGTTTTTTAATTTTAAAAGTTCTCGATATGTAAATCCATTTTTCAAAATAAGCCTTTTAATTTTCATATCTGTATTATTCTATTATTGTTAATGATAACCTATTCTAACCCATCCCATTACTACTGGACAAGCAAAACCTTATGCCTTTAATTAACCTAATTACTCCGTACCGCGATACTATACTAATACAGCCTATACCATCGTTATAAAGACAGGTATAGACGCTTATACTGACTATACAACATCACAAGTATTGAAATACTTCGATTTTTAACTATTACGATTAAATTGCTATTAATACAAAAAATATGTCATTTTTTACTTGAATAGGTAATCCCTTGTACTTTTCGGTTAGGTAATAAAAATCCGATCCGCTATTATTTCACTAACTAAAGACCAGTGACCTTAGCACCATTTGTATATGCTGATAGTATTTTCATTACAGGACAAAGAAGTCATATTATTTTCATAAAGGAGTCTTAAAAGATCATTATCAAATAAACGAATTTAAATATAAATTACTAATATATCTGACAATACCATATTATATAACAGCAATATTATACCTGTTAGTAATCAGATTATATAATTAAAAGGTAGTTTACATCTACTGGGGTTTTACTTTCATTAATTGATTCATAGCTGTAGATTCATAATGAAGAGATTTAATATTTGAGTAATCAACATTCGTGATTGAGAATACTCAACACTTCGTGTTTCAATCAAACTGTCAAGTTATAATTTAAATTTCTTCATACGTTTTGCTTCGTAAAATTTTTCAGAAATTATAAATTAAATCAGTGATTACTATTGAAAGGATTTAATATACTTTATAATCCATTTTCGAGGTTTTCTGAGAACATCCCCCCACAGGGGGATAGAAAATTAATTTTGTCGATGGTATCTATCGAACATTTTATGTAGTGAACTTTGGACGGATCTATATTGTATAAATCGTTCAAACGGAAGCGAGTTGCCCGTTTTCTCCCTATCACTGTTCTCTTGCAACGGTCGCGATTTTAATCGCACTTCATGTTTCAGCTACATAAACAACTAAAAAATGTGTCTTCAAAATTTGGACGGATCTATATTGTACAAATTTATTCAACTCCCTTTCGCATGGTCAGGTGTGAACCTAATATGTCTATCAAGGAATCCATCTGCTAAGAATTCTTTATTGTGCCGCATTGCCGTGGTTCGTGTGACTGCATATAGCTTTTATACCGCATTGGAATGGATGCTTACCACAACTTTTTATATTAACGGGCTTTCCTTCCTTATGACGTTCGACTAAGACTTTAACATTGCTAATCGTGCGACTCTGCTTAGTTTTGCTTTCTTCATTTGAATGACTGAACATGAGAATCGATATCATCAATTCAGTAGGGTTTTGATTTACTGACTCCAGAGTAAAACTACGCTTATCCATTCCCATCACCAGCGTTAGCCCAAGCTCAAGAATTTCAATAAACAATTTTTGAGCAGTAGTGACATCCTGACGTGTAAGACGATCCAGATGCTCAACATACAGCCAGCTATCAGCAGGTATAGCTCCCTGTCTTACCGCATCAATAAAATCACCAAGCTTACCTGACTTAGTGTTTTTGCCGCGAAAAGCACTCACCCCAGGATCTATGATTTCAATGAGTTCCAAGTCATTCATCAAAGCGAACGCCTTCGCACTCTCCATCTGCCTCTTAAGGGTCGTTCCCTTCGCCTGACGCTCAGATGGCCAGCGGATATAGCTGTATAACTTGGGCATGTGTATACTCTCCAAATTCTCAATAACATATTGTACAAAAATGGCTAAGATTGGATTTTTATCATTAGGGTGCCCGAAAAACCTGGTTGATTCTGAACGGATCCTGACTGAACTGCGTAACGAAGGCTACCAGGTAGTGCCACGCTATGATGACGCTGAACTGGTGATCGTTAACACCTGCGGTTTTATCGACAGTGCCGTGCAAGAATCACTGGAAGCGATCGGTGAAGCATTGAACGAGAACGGCAAGGTGATTGTGACCGGCTGTCTGGGCGCAAAAGAAAACCAGATCCGTGAAGTGCACCCAAAGGTTTTGGAAATTACCGGGCCGCACAGCTACGAGCAGGTTTTATCCCATGTTCACCAATATGTGCCGAAGCCGGAACATAACCCGTTTACCAGCCTGACCCCGGCGCAAGGTGTGAAGCTGACGCCAAAACATTACGCCTACCTGAAAATTTCCGAAGGCTGTAACCACCGTTGCACCTTCTGCATCATCCCGTCCATGCGTGGCGATTTAGACAGCCGCCCGATCGGTTCCGTGCTGGATGAAGCCAAACGCCTGGTGGAATCCGGGGTGAAAGAGCTGCTGGTGATTTCGCAAGATACCTCGGCCTATGGCGTTGACGTCAAGCACCGCACCGGTTTCTGGAACGGCCAGCCGGTGAAAACCAGCATGGTCAGCCTGTGCGAACAGCTTTCCAGCCTCGGCGCCTGGGTTCGTCTGCACTACGTTTACCCGTATCCGCACGTAGATGATGTGATCCCGCTGATGGCAGAAGGCAAAATCCTGCCTTATCTGGATATCCCGCTGCAGCATGCCAGCCCAAAAATCCTCAAGCTGATGAAACGCCCCGGCGCGGTTGAACGTACTTTGGAGCGCATCAAACGCTGGCGTGAAATCTGCCCAGACCTGACGCTGCGCTCGACCTTTATCGTTGGCTTCCCTGGGGAAACCGAAGAAGACTTCCAGATGTTGCTCGACTTCCTGAAAGAAGCCAAGCTGGATCGCGTTGGCTGCTTTAAATTCAGCCCGGTTGAAGGCGCCACAGCCAATGATTTGCCCGACCCAGTGCCAGAAGAAGTGAAAGAAGAACGCTTCCACCGCTTTATGCAATTGCAGCAGCAAATCTCTGCCCAACGCTTGCAGGACAAGATCGGCCGTGAAGTGCTGGTACTGATCGACGAAGTGGATGATGAAGGCGCGATTGGCCGCAGCATGGCCGATGCACCGGAAATCGACGGCGCAGTCTACCTGAATGGCGAAGCCAATGTAAAAGTGGGTGATGTGGTCAAAGTGAAGATTGAGAACGCCGACGAGTACGATCTCTGGGGTTCGAAAGTCTGATTGCCATTATCATGAAAACCACCAAGGGGTTAGCAGCAATGCTAGCCCCTTGTTTTATCTCAGAACGGCCATTAACCAAGCGGCATCCGCGCCGGATCAGGATATTGGTATTCAAACCCCAGTTCGCTGCAAATGCGGCTGCCGTCCACCAGCCGCCCTTCCTGCTCATCGTCCTGGGCAAACTGTGGCGGTTGCAGGTGCAGTTGCTCGGCCAATGCTGGATAAAACTCACGTTTAGCCGGGTGCTTTGGCGCACAAAGATTATAAACGTGCCCGCTTTTCGGTAACTTCAGCAACAGCTGAATGGCCGCAATCACGTCTTCCTGATGCACCAGGTTGACCCCTTGCGAACCACCTTTGACGTCAACTTTACCGGCCAGGAACCGGCCCGGATGGCGTTCTGCCCCCACCAGCCCTGCCAAGCGTAAAATATCGACGGAGGTATTCGGCAATTTATGCAGCCAGAGTTCCAGCTCAGCCAGCACCCTTCCTGCAGCCGTCACCGGTTTGAGCGGTGAATCTTCCCGCACAATACCGGTGGTTTCGCCATAAACCGAGATCGAACTGGTAAAAATGATATGAGGCACACCGAAGGCCATCGCACTGTCTACCAGCATCCGCACCGCATCAAAGTAGCTTTCGCTGCCCTCAACGGTGCGGCTGGCTGGCAGGGTGATCACCAACGCATCCGCATATAACAGCTGCTCCAGATCGCCAGCTTCACAAATCAGTTCTGGCGTCATTTCAAGCTGATAACATTCGATGCCACTCATGCGTGCGGCCTCTACACCGTCTGGCGTAGTTTTACTGCCGACCACTTCATACCCGCGGCTCAATAACGATAAAGCCAGCGGCATCCCTAACCAACCCAGGCCAATAATGGCGACTTTTTTCATCAGCTTCCTCTCAAGAAGATCGCAGCGTTTAGCCATCTAAGGCTACCCCACCGCGCAGGTGGATTCAACTCGGGGCAAAACCACGTTCAGCTAATAATTCGCACCGTTTCAATAAATTAAATTTATAACCACAAAAAAGGGTTGCATGTTATACAGAGGATAGTTTAGCTTAATCAGCAACTCAGCACTGGCTGGTTCAATTTAAAGAGAAATATCATGACACGCGTTCAGTTCAACCACCATCATCACCATCACCCTGACTAGTCTTTCAGGCGATGTGTGCTGGAAGACGATTCTCGAATCTTCCAGTGGCGCGTAGAACGTATAAACGCAAGAGAAAGCCCTCGGAAGATATCTTCCGAGGGTTTTTTTGGCTTCGGACAGACAGAAAAATAGTTTTTTATAATAAATTCATAAAATTACAGATTAAACAGAGGTTACCATGTTGGATAAAACACGTTTACGTATCGCGATGCAGAAATCAGGCCGCCTGAGTGAAGACTCTCAGGAACTGCTGGCCCGCTGCGGTATCAAGATCAACTTGCAACAGCAACGCCTGATTGCCTTTGCCGAGAATATGCCGATTGATATCCTGCGCGTTCGTGACGACGATATCCCAGGCCTGGTGATGGATGGTGTGGTCGATCTCGGCATTATCGGTGAGAACGTGCTGGAAGAAGAGTTGCTTAACCGGCGCGCCCAGGGTGAAGATCCGCGTTACTTCACGCTGCGCCGTCTGGACTTTGGCTCTTGCCGCCTGTCGCTGGCCACCGCGCTGGATAGCGAATATTCCGGCCCGCAAAGCCTGCAAAACTCCCGCATCGCTACCTCATACCCGCACCTCCTTAAGCAATATCTCGACAAACAAGGCGTTCGTTTTAAATCCTGCCTGTTGAACGGCTCGGTGGAAGTCGCACCACGTGCTGGCCTGGCGGACGCGATCTGCGATCTGGTTTCTACCGGTGCCACCCTGGAAGCTAACGGCCTGCGTGAAGTGGAAGTGATTTACCGCTCCAAAGCCTGCCTGATCCAGCGTGACGGTGAAATGTCGGAAGCCAAACAGCAGTTGATCGACCGCCTGATGACACGTATCCAAGGGGTGATCCAGGCCCGGGAATCCAAATACATCATGCTGCACGCACCAAGCGAACGTCTGGACGAAATCATTGCGCTGTTGCCGGGTGCCGAGCGGCCAACCATTCTGCCGCTGGCGGGTTCACAGAACCGCGTGGCCATGCACATGGTCAGCAGCGAAACCCTGTTCTGGGAAACCATGGAAAAACTGAAAGGTCTGGGTGCCAGCTCCATTCTGGTCCTGCCTATTGAGAAGATGATGGAGTAACGCCATGCCGAACTTCAATACCGTCGTCAATTGGGCCAACTGCAGCGCAGAACAGCGCGTTGAGTTGCTGATGCGCCCGGCCATTTCCGCCTCGGAAAGCATCACCCGCACGGTGCGCGAAATCCTTGATAACGTGAAAGCCAATGGCGACAGCGCCCTGCGTGAATACAGCGCCAGGTTTGATAAGACCGAAGTTGGCGCATTACGCGTAACCACTGAGCAGATTGAGCAGGCAAGTGCCCGTCTGGGGGATGAGATCAAACAGGCGATGGCCGTGGCCGTGGCCAACGTGGAAACCTTCCACAATGCGCAAAAACTGCCAGCGGTAGATATCGAAACCCTGCCGGGGGTACGCTGCCAGCAGGTGACCCGCCCGATCGATTCGGTGGGGTTGTATATTCCAGGCGGTTCCGCACCGCTGTTTTCGACGGTATTGATGCTTGCCACACCGGCGCGCATTGCCGGTTGCCGCCGCGTGGTTCTGTGCTCGCCGCCCCCATTGCCGACGAGATCTTTTATGCTGCCAAACTTTGTGGCGTGCAGGAAGTCTTCCAGGTTGGCGGTGCGCAGGCGATTGCCGCTATGGCGTTTGGCACCGGTTCGGTGCCGCGGGTTGATAAAATCTTCGGCCCTGGTAATGCGTTTGTTACCGAAGCTAAACGTCAGATCAGCCAGCGTCTGGACGGCGCTGCCATCGATATGCCTGCTGGCCCTTCCGAAGTGCTGGTGATTGCCGATAGCGGCGCTACCCCGGCGTTTGTCGCTTCCGATTTACTTTCTCAGGCTGAACATGGCCCGGACTCACAGGTTATTCTGTTAACCCCGGACGCCGAAATGGCAGCAGCGGTGGCCGTGGCCGTCGAGCAACAGTTGGCCCAGTTGCCACGCGCAGAAACCGCCCGCCAGGCGTTAGCCAGTAGCCGCCTGATCGTGGCGCGTGACCTGGCGGAATGCGTGGCCATCAGCAACCAGTACGGCCCTGAGCACCTGATTATTCAGACTCGCAGCGCGCGCGATCTGGTAGACAGCATCACCAGCGCCGGTTCGGTGTTCCTCGGTGACTGGTCGCCGGAATCGGCCGGGGATTATGCCTCCGGCACCAACCACGTGCTACCCACCTATGGTTATACCGCCACCTGCTCAAGCCTTGGGCTGGCGGATTTCCAAAAGCGCATGACAGTGCAGGAACTGACGCCGCAAGGCTTTATGGCTCTGGCCTCCACCATTGAAACCCTGGCAGCCGCCGAGCAATTGATCGCCCACAAGAACGCCGTGACTTTACGTGTCGCCGCGCTAAAGGAGCAAGCATGAGCATTGAAGAATTAGCGCGCAAAAACGTGCGCGAGCTGACCCCTATCAGTCGGCCCGCCGCCTGGGGGGCAAAGGTGACGTATGGCTCAATGCCAACGAATACCCGGTGGCGCCAGAGTTCCAGCTTACCGCCCAGACCTTCAACCGTTATCCGGAATGCCAACCGGCGCGGGTGATTGAGCGTTATGCCGATTATGCCGGTGTGAATAAAGACCAGGTGCTGGTCAGCCGTGGAGCAGATGAAGGTATCGAATTGCTGATCCGCGCTTTCTGCGAGCCGGGCAAGGATGCGATCCTGTTCTGCCCGCCAACCTATGGCATGTACGCCGTCAGTGCCGAGACTTTTGGCGTGGAGCGCCGCACCGTTGCCGCTAAAGAAGATTGGCAGCTCGATCTACCGGCGATTGCCGCCAGCCTGGAAAACGTCAAGCTTATCTACGCCTGCAGCCCGAATAACCCAACCGGCAACCTGCTGGATCCTGACGATCTGCGCAACCTGTTGGACATGGCCAAAGGCAAGGCAATCGTGGCCGTCGACGAAGCCTATATCGAATTCTGTCCGCAGGCTTCGGTTGCCGGTTGGCTGAGCGCTTATCCAAATCTGGTGGTGCTGCGCACCTTGTCGAAAGCCTTTGCGCTGGCAGGCCTGCGTTGCGGCTTTACCCTGGCCAATGAAGAAGTTATCACCCTGTTGCTGAAAGTGATTGCGCCTTACCCGCTCTCTACCCCGGTGGCTGATATTGCCGCCCAGGCCCTGAGTACCGAAGGTATCCGCGCAATGCGCCAGCGCGTTACCGAAATCGCCGCTAACCGCACCTGGTTACAACAGGCGCTGCAAAACTGTGCCTGCGTGGAACAGGTCTTCACCAGCGACAGCAACTACCTGCTGGTGCGCTTCACCGCTTCCAGTAATGTATTTAAAACCTTATGGGATCAGGGCATTATCTTGAGAGACCAAAATAAACAGCCTGGCCTTTCCGGTTGCCTGCGCATCACCATAGGCACCCGTAATGAATGCCAGCGCGTCGTTGACGCACTCGACACTTTGCCCGGCGCATAGGAGCCCACGTGAACCAGAAATTTCTTTTTATTGACCGTGACGGCACGCTGATTGCTGAGCCACCAGAAGATTTTCAGGTTGACCGCCTGGACAAACTGGCGCTAGAACCCGAGGTGATCCCTTCCCTGCTGGCCTTACAGCAGGCGGGTTTTACCCTGGTGATGATCACTAACCAGGACGGCCTCGGCACCGCCAGTTTCCCGCAGGAAACCTTCGACCCACCGCACCAATTGATGATGCAGATCCTCTGCTCGCAGGGCGTCAAGTTCGAAGATATCCTGATCTGTCCGCACAAACCGGAAGACTATTGCGAGTGCCGTAAACCGAAAATCGCCATGGTCAAAGGCTATCTGGAACCGGGCGTGATGGATACCGCCAACAGCTATGTGATTGGCGATCGCCAAACCGATATCCAACTGGCGAACAATATGGGCATTCAAGGCCTGTTGTACCAGCGCCAGACTCTGGGTTGGCAGCAGATCACCCAACAGTTGACCAAACGCGATCGCCACGCGCACGTTAAACGCGTCACCAAAGAAACGCAGATTGATGTCAACGTCTGGTTGGATCGCGAAGGCGGCAGCAAGATTAAGACCGGCGTCGGCTTCTTTGATCACATGCTGGACCAGATCGCTACCCATGGTGGCTTCCGTATGGATATTCAGGTCAATGGCGATCTGTATATCGACGATCACCACACGGTAGAAGACACCGCGCTGGCGCTGGGTGAAGCCCTGAATAAAGCCCTGGGCGACAAACGCGGCATCGAACGCTTCGGCTTCGTGCTGCCAATGGATGAATGCCTGGCACGTTGCGCAATGGACATCTCTGGCCGACCGCATCTGGAATACAAAGCAGAGTTCAATTATCAGCGTGTGGGGGATCTTAGCACCGAGATGGTTGAGCACTTCTTCCGTTCGCTGTCTTACACCATGGCCTGCACCCTGCACCTGAGAACCAAAGGCAAGAACGACCATCACCGCGTCGAAAGCCTGTTCAAAGTGTTTGGCCGCACACTGCGCCAGGCGATCCGCGTAGAGGGCAACACGCTGCCAAGCTCAAAAGGGGTGTTGTGATGAACGTGGTGATCCTGGACACCGGTTGCGCCAACCTGGCTTCTGTCACCTACGCGGTTCAACGGTTGGGCTATCAACCAGACGTGAGCCGCGATCCGGAGATAGTCCTGCGCGCCGATAAACTGTTCCTGCCAGGGGTGGGGACGGCCCAGGCGGCGATGGATCAGTTACAACAGCGCGAGCTGATTGACCTGATCAAAGCCTGCACCCAACCGGTGCTGGGCATCTGCCTTGGTATGCAGTTACTGGCTGAGAGCAGCGAAGAAAATGGGGGTATCAAGACGTTAGGGATTATCGATGCTCCAGTAAAACAGATGACCGACTTTGGCCTGCCCTTGCCGCATATGGGCTGGAACCAGGTAACAGCGCAAGCCGATAATCATCTGTTCCGCGGCATCGAGGATGGTGCTTACTTCTACTTCGTTCACAGCTATGCGATGTCAATATGTGCAAGCACCATCGCCCAGGCGAATTACGGCGAGCCCTTCACCGCCGCCGTACAAAAAGACAACTTCTTTGGCGTGCAGTTTCATCCAGAGCGATCTGGCAACGCCGGGGCGCAACTGTTGAAAAACTTTCTGGAGATGTAGGCAGCATGATTATTCCCGCTTTGGATTTGATCGACGGCAACGTAGTGCGCCTGCATCAGGGTGATTACGGCCAACAACGCGACTACGGCAACGATCCGCTGCTGCGTTTGCAAGACTATCAGCAACAAGGGGCGCAGGTATTGCACCTGGTGGACCTGACGGGTGCCAAAGACCCGGCAGCACGCCAGATCCCACTGTTGCGTAAACTGCTGGCCGGGGTGAACGTCCCGGTACAGGTTGGCGGCGGCATCCGTAACGAACAAGACGTTGTCGCACTGCTGGAAGCCGGTGCCACGCGAGTGGTGATTGGCTCTACCGCCGTGAAACAACCAGAGATGGTGCAAGGTTGGTTTGAGCGCTACGGCGCCGATGCCATGGTGCTGGCGCTGGATGTACGCATTGATACCGCTGGCCGCAAGCACGTGGCCATCAGTGGCTGGCAGGAGAACTCGCAGGCCACGCTGGAACAGGTGGTAGAACAGTATCTGCCGTTCGGCCTGAAACACGTTCTGTGTACCGACATCTCACGCGACGGTACGCTGAAAGGCTCCAACGTAGCGCTGTATCAGGAAGTGTGCCAACGTTATCCGCAGATTGCCTTCCAGGCCTCCGGCGGTATCGGCAACCTGGATGATATTGCCCAATTGCGCGGCAGCGGTGTTGAAGGGGTGATCGTCGGGCGCGCCCTGTTGGATGGTAAATTCAGCGTCGAGGAGGCTATCGCATGCTGGCAAAACGGATAATTCCCTGCCTGGACGTTAAAGACGGGCAAGTGGTCAAGGGCGTGCAGTTCCGTAACCACGAAATCATTGGCGACATCGTGCCGCTGGCCCAGCGCTATGCGCAGGAAGGCGCGGATGAACTGGTGTTTTATGATATCACCGCTTCCAGCGATGGCCGGGTCGTGGATAAAAGCTGGGTGTCGCGCGTGGCAGAAGTGATCGATATTCCGTTTTGCGTGGCCGGTGGCATCAAGAGTGCCGAAGACGCCAGCCAGATCCTCTCGTTCGGCGCAGACAAGATCTCGATCAACTCACCAGCGCTGGCCGATCCCACGCTGATCAGCCGCCTGGCGGACCGCTTTGGTGTGCAGTGCATCGTCGTCGGGATCGACACCTGGCATGAGGCTGCAACCGGCAAATATCATGTCAACCAATATACCGGGGATGAAAGCCGCACCCGGGTCACCGAATGGCAGACCCTGGATTGGGTACAGGAAGTGCAGAAGCGTGGTGCCGGGGAGATCGTGCTCAACATGATGAACCAGGACGGCGTTCGCAATGGTTATGATCTGGAACAACTGAAGCAGGTACGTGAAGTGTGCAAAGTGCCGCTGATCGCCTCTGGCGGTGCCGGAACCATGGAGCACTTCCTGGAAGCTTTCCGCGATGCCGACGTTGACGGCGCGCTGGCGGCTTCGGTATTCCATAAGCAAATCATAAATATCGGCGAACTGAAAAGGTTCCTGGCAAAGAATGGCGTGGAGATCCGCTTGTGTTAACAGAACAACAGAAAAGTAAACTGGACTGGGAAAAAACCGGCCACCTGCTGCCAGCGATCGTTCAGCATGCCGTTTCCGGCGAGGTGCTGATGCTGGGCTATATGAACGAGCAGGCTTTGGCCGAGACCGAACAAAGTGGCAAGGTGACGTTCTTCTCACGCACCAAACAACGCCTGTGGACCAAAGGCGAAAGCTCGGGCAACTTCCTTAACTTGGTCAGCATTACGCCAGACTGCGATAACGATACCCTGCTGATCCTGGCCACCCCTATCGGCCCCACTTGCCATTTGGGCAACAACAGTTGCTTCCACCCTGCGGTGAGTGACTGGGGATTTCTGTATCAGTTGGAGCAATTACTGGCATCGCGCAAAACCGCCAGCCCGGAAAGCTCATATACCGCCAAGCTGTATGCCAGCGGCACCAAACGCATCGCCCAGAAGGTGGGTGAAGAAGGCGTAGAAACCGCCCTGGCCGCCACAGTTAACGATCGCGAAGAGCTGACCAACGAAGCCTCGGACCTGATCTATCACCTGCTGGTGTTGCTGCAGGATCAGGACCTGGATTTGAGCACCGTGATTGGCCGCCTGCGGGAGCGGCACCAGAAGTAATACTCTCTTTTTATCACGCCCCCTTTCCCTCTCCCCAAAGGAGAGGGAACCGATCGGGCCTCTTGATCAAACCTGTATCAAGCACTGAAGTTGCCCCTCCTTTTGGGTTAGGGACTTTTGATGGGTTCCAATAAAAATGCCGCCGGGCGTTAACCTCGGCGGCATTTTTTATCGTTCAATACTCAGGATTATTCCATCCATTCGGTATGGAACACGCCTTCTTTATCGATACGTTTATAGGTGTGAGCACCGAAGTAGTCACGCTGCGCCTGGATCAGGTTAGCTGGCAGCACCGCTGAACGGTAGCTGTCGTAGTAAGCGATCGCCGCAGAGAAGGTTGGCGTCGGGATACCGTTCTGCACGGCATAGGAAACGACATCACGCAGCGCCTGCTGATATTCATCGGCGATTTGCTTGAAGTAAGGTGCCAGCAGCAGGTTGGCGATGTCGGCATTTTCAGCGTAGGCATCGGTGATCTTCTGCAGGAACTGGGCGCGGATGATGCAACCGGCGCGGAAGATCTTGGCGATCTCGCCGTAGTGCAGATCCCAGTTGTTTTCTTTAGAAGCGGCTTTCAACTGAGAGAAGCCCTGCGCATAAGAAACGATTTTACCCAGGTACAGAGCGCGGCGTACCTTTTCCACAAACTCGGCTTTATCGCCGTTGAACGCAGCTACTTTCGGGCCGGTCAGTACTTTGGATGCAGCTACGCGCTGATCTTTCAGGGAAGACAGATAGCGCGCAAATACCGACTCGGTGATCAGCGACAGCGGCTCACCCAGATCCAGCGAGCTCTGGCTGGTCCATTTACCGGTACCTTTGTTGGCTGCTTCATCCAGGATCACATCAACCAGGTATTTACCCTCTTCGTCTTTCTTGGTGAAGATGTCTTTGGTGATGTCGATCAGGTAACTGTTCAGTTCGCCTTTGTTCCATTCGGCGAAGGTCTCAGCCAGCTGTTCGTTGCTGAGGTTCAGTGCCTGTTTGAGCAAAGAGTAGGCTTCTGCAATCAGTTGCATATCACCGTATTCAATACCGTTGTGCACCATCTTCACGTAGTGACCAGCGCCATCCGCACCGATATAGGCCACGCAAGGCTCACCTTCGGCTACCGCAGCGATTTTCTTGAGTATTGGTGCAACCAGCTCGTAGGCTTCTTTCTGGCCACCAGGCATGATTGAAGGCCCTTTCAGTGCACCTTCTTCGCCACCGGAAACGCCGGTGCCAATAAAGTTGAAGCCCTGAGCAGACAGTTCGCGGTTACGGCGAATGGTGTCCTGGTAATAGGTGTTACCACCGTCGATCAGGATATCGCCTTTTTCCAGGTGTGGAGTCAGAGAGGCAATGGTTTTGTCCGTCGCTTCGCCCGCTTTTACCATCAGCAAAATGCGGCGCGGCTTTTCCAACGATTCTACAAACTCTTCGACGCTGTAGTGTGGCACCAGGTTTTTGCCCGGGTTTTCAGCAATAACTTCGTCAGTCTTGTCGCCTGAACGGTTAAAGATGGAAACGGTATAACCACGGCTTTCGATGTTCAATGCCAGATTGCGGCCCATCACCGCCATGCCGACAACGCCGATTTGTTGTTTGGACATTAGAAACTCCTGTCTGAGGATGACACCTGTATCACGGCTCTCGGCCTACAGGTTTTTGATGTGGCCAACATGTTAACTCAGGATTGAGGGCAGTGGGTAGTGATTGGTGCGATAGATAGTTTGTAACAAAGGATATGACGCTGAATAATGAGTTGCTTTCTCAACTAATTGAATACGAAACAGAAAGCAAGTTCTTTTAAGTATTTAATAGGATAAATGAGTATTGCCGCTACAAGTGGATACTGTACAATTCAGCAGTTTTAAAAACTTCGGGAATAGAAAGTGCGCGCGAGTTCCAGCTTTTTTACATTACTTTTCATTGTGTTTGCGATGTTAGGTACCGTCAAGATATACATTGGCGGCAATCTCAATTGGTTAATTCAATTAATACTATTGGTCATCGCGGTAGCAAGTTCGTTGCTCGCAGCCCCCGTTTCCATAACACAAACGTTGCGTGAGCGTCTGTGCCTGCTGCGCGGTTATACGCCGATGTTGCTTGGCTGGCTGCTGTTTATGGCAGGTATTGCGATTGCCGCACTGATGAACGAGGGTACTGGCCTGTATACGGTAGCAAAATATCTTGCCTTACTGTTTGTCTTAGTGTGCCTAGTTGTTATTTCACCGCTTTCACCTGCCCTGCTGGAAAAATCGCTTAGTGTGGCACTGGTGGTTTCCCTGATCCCATTGATTTTGCTTGCCCTGTTCCGCCAGTTGGATGCAATGGTGATCCTTGGTGATGGCCGCATGGGTTGGCTGGCTAGCTGGCCAGGCGTTATCTGGAAGATTGGCGCTTTTGTTTGGCCGTTTGCCATCTGGCGCTGTTTGCGGGCACCGTCATTCAGGAACGTTTTACTGGCATTCTGCGCAGTATTGACTATGGCACTGGACGGCAGCCGCACCTCAATGCTGTGGCTGGTCCTGGTTTGGCTGACGCTGGCCATCATTGCCGCAGTGACCAGAGCCAACCCCAAACCAGTACGCACCCATATCAGCCTGTTATTCGTAACGCTATTTTCTTTTGCCGCGATCCAACCCGTGCTGCTGAGCTGGGTTTCTGGCCACTATGACCCGCTGGTTGTTGAATTCAACGAGTGGCGAGCGAAGCATAACCAGGAGAGCGGGAATGAAGTCGGTACCGAAGAGAGTGGTAACGCCCTCATCGGTAATTTTATGTCTAACCTGGGAGAGGCTTTTGCGACCCCGAAAGACTCCACTGCCGATCGCCTGCTCAAAGGTGATAACAGTACGCGTCTGGAGATGCTGCAGATTGGTTGGAAGCAAACCGTGGATAAATTCCCTTGGGGAGCCGGTTTTGGCAGTACACGCGTCATGGATTTTGGCGCGAGCAGCGTCATCCATATGACTTACCTGCAGTTACTGGCGGACGATGGGGTGCTTGCTTTTGTGGGTTACCTGCTGTTTTTACTGTTCCCTGCTTATTGTGGCCTGAAATTCGTCACGGAGAAGCGTGAGCTGTTCGTGGAACGCTTTGAACTGTTGCTTTGCCCTTTATCTGCGCTCGCTCTGTTTTTGTTTATGGGCTGTTTCCACCCGTTAAGTAACGAGCTCACCGAGTGGGGAATCGTTCTAACCGCTATCGCTATTTTGGTTACGCATGTCCCGCGTCGCAACTAACACTTTCTGGCTAATGCTGGCACAAATCGGGGGATTATTTATCCCCTTGATTGAATTGCCCGTACTCGCTCGTGCGCTTGGGCAGTTAGGTTATGGCCAGGTGCTGTATGCCTTGGGCATTGCCCTTACCGCTTCGGTGTTCGTCGAGTTTGGCTTTAACTTCAGTGCAGCGCGCAGCGTGGTGAAGGCAGAAGGCGACCGTAAAAAATTGGCGCAGCTCGTCACCAACGTGCTGTTCGCCAAGCTGTTGTTGAGCCTGGTGGTCGGGGCAATTGTCGCAATACTTATTCTTTCCGGAACGGGCGCTACATCAATCCCGCATCACTGGTTTATCTGGATTTCGTTATTTATCCTGGCCTTCGGCTTTACCCCGCTCTGGTATTATGTCGGGATTGAACGGTTGATTTTACCTGCGTTGTTAGATTTGGGGCTACGCAGTACTGGCCTGCTGTTTACTATCCTGCTAGTCTCTTCGCCCCAGCACGCACAGCGCGTATTAACAATCCAGGCCACGGTGGGAATTATCAATACATTGCTACCTACCCTGCTGATGATCCGCACCACAGGTTTAGGCCGCGTGAGCTTGCAAGGCACGATCGGCGTATTACGTGAAAGCTGGGAGTTGTTTTTGTATAAAGGGGCTCAAAGTATCATGGGCTCTATAGCGTCAACACTGCTGGGCCTTTTGGGCGGGGCGCGTGCCGTAGGGGCTTTTGTTCCGGCAGAGAAACTGGTCAGGGCCGCTAGCGGATTAGCATCCCCAGTGCTGAATGCGGCCTTCCCACACCTGGTAAAATTACAATCAGACTCTGCTCACGCAGCCAAAAAAGTGGTCAGCCTGGCGCTGATGGCGCTTTTAGCTGCCACCGTTATTTTCGCTCTATTGACCGTCTGGCTTGCGCCATGGGTGGTCAATATTGTTTTTGGGCCGGGATATCAGGACGCAATTGAATTATTAAGAATTCTGGTATGGATCGTCCCTTTGCGTATTTGTAGTATGGCGCTAGCCATTCTATGGTTTATCCCTATTGGCAAAGAGCGAGTAGCAAGCCGGGTAATGATGGTCAATATCGCTATCATTTGCTTGCTGGCTTTCCTGCTGGTTCCAAATTTGGGTGGGCTGGGCATGACTATCGCATTCCTGGCGGCCGAAATTACCATGTTTAGTTTGCTACTGTTTTTTTCTACAGAAAACAACCCCGGACCGCAGCCTGAACATTTTCAGTAATTAGCGTTGATTTTACTGCTTTATTCTTTGTATGAAGGAAGCTGGTTTGAGTAACTTTACCCTAAGCGTTGTTATTACTACCTATAACCGCCCCGATCTGATCGTGCGTGCGGTTAACTCGGTGATTGCCGAGAGAAGTCACAGCAATAACATCGAGATCATCGTAGTCGATGATGCATCCACCACTTCAATGCCAGCCATGGCCGTTGAACATCTGGTGTATCACCGTATGCCAACCAATGGCGGGCCTGGGCCTGCCCGGATGGTTGGCCTGCAACTGGCCAGAGCGCCCTGGGTTTTGATGCTTGACGATGACGACACTCTAGTGCCAGGAACAGCCGATTATTTAGCGCAAAAGTTGCCAACATTAGAAGAATCCGCTTACCCGGTGTATCAGTTTGCCGTCAGCAAAATGAATCAAAAAGAGGAGTACCGGCTGATCACTTTTGACGATTACGTCAACAAAGCAATTACCGGTGACTTCACACCCGTTTTTGACCGGCAAAAGTTCCTGCAAACCAGGCTACGCTACCCGGATAACCGGGCAGGTGGCGAACATTTGCTTTGGTGGAAGATTGCTGAAAAGTTCGGTATCCCTTCATACGATCGGCCGCTGGTCTGTGTCTCTGATGATGCAACGGTGCGCCTGACCCATTTCTCTTCACAAGTGAAAAAGGCCGCCTGCCACAAACAGCTCGCCGATATGGCGCTGGCTGAATTCGGTGAGCGGTTACGCCAGGATCATCCACAAGAGTTCCGCCGGATAAGCCTGGCCCGCATCACCTACAGCTTGCTGGATAACCAGCGTGACAAATCACGGCAATATCTGCATGATGCCCCGCTTGGCAATAAGCTGAAAACAGCACTCTGGGCAATCAGTTGGTTGCCACAGCCCCTGATCCATAAATTGTTCCTTCTTTACCGTCAACGTCAGGGATAAAAATGTTATGCGTATTGATTACGTAATCACCGGCCTTGATATTGGCGGCGCTGAATTCCAAATTGTTGCTTTAGTTGAGCGTTTAGCTCAGCGGGGCCACGATGTGCGCGTTATCTCGCTGACCCCACCATTGGCTTTCCAAGAACGCCTTTCTGCAGCAGGGATCCCTCTTTGCTCACTCGAAATGCATTCAGCCAAGCATTTACCCTTCGCTTTATGGCGTTTGCGTAAATTATTGAAGGAGTCCCCACCGGATATCGTCCATGGTCATATGGTCCATGCCAACCTTCTGGTGCGGTTGGTGCGCATATTGGTGCCCAACCTGAAAGTGATTTGTACAGCACACAATACCCGTGAGGGTGGTAAACTTCGTGATTGGGCCTATCGCCTGACCAACCCGCTGAGCCAGTTAAATACTACTATTAGTGAAGCGGCAACCCGTCGTTTTACTGAAGAGAAGGTTTTCCCGCGTGAAAAGACGCGGACTATTTTCAACGGCATCGATACCGATAAGTTCCATCCAGCAAATCAACGTGATGAAAAGGCAGGCCCTTTCCGCTGGTTAGCTGTGGGCCGCTTGATGGAGCAAAAAGACTATCCTACGCTTATCACAGCCTTCAGCCATCTGCCGCAGAGCAAATTGTTGATTGCCGGACAAGGGAAACTGCTAAGCGCCCTGCAGCGACAGGTAAAAGATTTGGGATTGGAAGAGCGAATTGATTTTCTTGGCGTTCGCCATGATATCGATGAGCTTTACCGGCAGGTTGACGGCTTTGTCCTGTCATCAGAATGGGAAGGATATGGGTTGGTTGTCGCGGAAGCTATGGCCTCTGAATTACCTGTTGTCGTAACTGACAGCGGTGGGCCCGGTGAGATTGTCGGTAGAGAAGGAAAAGCTGGCCTACTGGTCCCAATTAAAGATCCTCAAGCTTTAGCCAGTGCACTGGCAGCTATAGAGGCACTGCCTTTCAAGGAAAGAGAAACCATGGGCAAACAAGCCCGTCAACAGATTCAAGAGAGATTCTCTCTTAATCAAATAGTCACTCTCTGGGAGCAGATTTACGCTGGGCTGCAAAATAATAATAAATAGCATCAGCACATCGCCAAAAGGTCTTGAATGAAAATTGCATTAATAGGTACGACAGCAAGCTGCGTTGTGGGTTTCCGGGCTGACTTGATTAAATCCCTGCATCAACAAGGGCATACAGTATATGCGTTTGCCTTGAATTATGATGCGGAGACCCGCGCACAGGCAAAAAAATTGGGCGCGATCCCTGTTGATTATGATTTCAGCCGGACGGGCCTTAACCCGTTCAAAGATATCCGCGACACTTTAGCACTCAGCAAAAAATTGAAAGAACTTGGACCCGATCTTGTTTTTTCTTACTTCTCAAAACCTTGCATCTTCGGCACGTTGGCTGCCGCCAAAGCTGGCGTCAAAAAGCGCTATGCGATGCTTGAGGGGCTAGGCTATCTGTTCACAGAGAAACCCCAAGGCACTAGCCTGAAGGTAAAATTGCTGAAAAAATCCAGATTGCCTTGTACCGCTTCGCATTCCCCAAGCTGGACGCGTTAATACTGCTTAATCCTGATGACTACAATGACTTGTTGGTTGACTCACAGGTTAAGGTCAAGAAAGCCCATGTATTGGGTGGGATAGGGCTAAACCTTGCTGATTACCCTTTCTCTCTGCCACCTGTAGCACCAGTTTCATTCATTTTTATCGCACGGCTTCTGGTGGAAAAAGGGGTGTATGAGTACGTTTCTGCCGCCAAAATAGTCAAGGCAAAATACCCCGAGGTGCAATTTTATATGTTGGGCGACGTGGACCAGCAAAACCCGGGTAGCCTGACCGAGCAGCATCTTTCGCAGCTGATTGAAGACGATATCATCAACTACCCTGGCTATGTGGAAGACGTCCCTAGCTGGATAGCCAAATCCAGTGTCTTCGTTTTGCCATCTTACCGTGAAGGTTTACCACGCAGCACCCAGGAAGCGATGGCGATAGGCCGTGCGGTGATCAGCAGTGATGTACCAGGCTGCCGTGAAACCGTGATCCAAGGCGTTAATGGTTACCTGGTGGAACGTTGGTCGGATAAAGCACTGGCAGAGAAGATGCTGGAAATGATCGAAAACCCGCAGCTCATCAGGGAAATGGGCCTCGCCAGCTATCGTCTGGCGCAGGAAAAATTCGATGCCCGTAGGGTAAACAGCCGTTTGCTGGAGATGCTGGGCATCCCGCAGCCACAGCCGGAACATAAAATAGATCAAGCCTCATAATGGCAAAGGCCAGTCGCTAAGCAATTGGAAACCCAATGCTCAGGACTGGCTTTTTACTTTTATTGACGGTTATTTTTGATAGCCATTTGGGTTATTTTTTTGCCAGTTCCACGTATCACGCATCATTGCCGCCAGATCGCGCTTCGCATGCCAACCCAGTTTTTCCGCCGCTAACGCAGGATTTGACCAGCATTCTGCTATATCCCCTTCCCTGCGTGGGACGATCTGATACGCCACTTTGCAGCCCGAGGCGTTCTCAAACGAATGCAACATATCCAATACCGAGTAGCCTTTGCCCGTGCCCAGGTTATAAACAGTAAACCCTTTCTGATCGGCAATATGGTCGATGGCTTTCAGATGCCCTTCTGCCAGGTCCATCACATGGATATAGTCACGAATGCCAGTGCCATCCGGGGTCGGATAGTCATCACCAAAAATTGACAATTTCTCTAGCTTACCGATAGCCACTTGCGAGATATAAGGCAGCAGGTTATTTGGGATGCCGTTAGGATCCTCGCCAATGCGGCCAGACTCGTGGGCTCCTACGGGGTTGAAATAGCGCAACGCTGTGATAGAAAACGCAGGCTCCGCCTTGGCAAAATCCTGCAGGATCTGCTCCACCATCAGTTTGGAAGTACCGTAAGGATTGGTGGTTCCACCAACACGGGAGGTTTCAACCAGAGGAACCTGCTCAGGTGTGCCATATACGGTGGCTGAAGAGCTGAAGATAAACTGATGCACGCCCGCACGGCGCATTGCATCCAGCAACACCAAGGTGCCCGACACGTTGTTTTGGTAATATTCCAATGGCTTACGCGTCGACTCCCCTACCGCTTTCAGGCCAGCAAAGTGGATCACCGCCGAGATAGTGTGACCGGCGAAAATGCGGCTCAGACACTCCGCATCCTGGATATCACCCTGGTAGAACACAGCCGCTTTACCGGCCAACTGTGCCACTCGGTGCAGCGACTCTTCGGAAGAGTTCGACAGGTTGTCTAATACGACAACATCCTCTCCCTGCTCTAGCAACGCCAGAACTGTATGGGAACCAATATAGCCGGCACCGCCGGTGACTAGAATTGCCATTGTTACTCCTTGCATATGCAATGGGGGCGAAAAACGCTGGGTCAATAGGTGGTTATTCTACCCTTGAAATTGTTGGCGGCCAGCTTCTTTAGTGGAGAAAAGAGGGGATGTTGAACTAATAAAATAATCCTTAACTTCGGGAATATTATGGAAAAACACGATATGTATACGCGAGATCCTAAATTGCTCAGTACTAATATTAATCCACTTAAAAACCATTAAAAAGCCACGTATGAAAGTGGTGTTAAAAAGAACAATAGATTGCTTTATTCTAAAGAGGCAGAAGAAGTGCTCAGTAAAAGGCTGGGTTTCTTAATGAAAATGTAATAATAGAAAATTAAACTCACTGGTAAAAACAAAAATAGTGGCTATATAAGGAGATAGCAATAATATCGACAATTAAAACGCATCAATCCAGTATAAAGCCTATCGGATAATATGAATTATCGAAATTAAAATTACATTCCTAGGAAGAAATATTGCGGCTATAGGGAGTGGATAATCCAACCAGGTAAATATCGAGATGAGGTTGGCTATAAAATCAAAACAAAGAGCACTATAGTTGGGTAGTAAAAAAATGGGAAGATATTGATTAAATACACTTCCATGAATTAAATCTTTAAAACACACCATTCAATATAATTACTAATTTTTAAAAAGACACATTGAAACCCAAAGTTCTTAGTCATTTTATTTTTAAAGAAAAGCTACCGCTATATAGAGGAGGGACAATGATAGACAGTTTATTTCCACGTGCTGTCATCTTAAGATCTTTATAAAATAAATCAGAAAAATCAATGTGTTCATAAAATTTGATGTCTATAATTTTTTGCATATAATATGGATTTGCCATTAACACCGTAATAATATTTTTATCTGAGTACATTGCTAACTTTATTTCTGCGTTATTGGGTACTTTAAATTTTTTATACTCATGGCCTGACATTATACTCGGAAGTACTTTTTTATTCCTTGTGACATCTTAATTACATCATTCCATCGGCTAAAAAATATTTTATTACTCTTATTTTTTCTAGGGAAAGATGAGTAATATAAGTCATAATAAGAATAAAATATAAGACCTTTGGAACCAGCGATTAAAGCTTGATATGCTTGATTTTTCATTTCCTCATAACTGGGGGGTAAGATAAAAAATCTTTCCTATAAACACCCCAATCCATAATTTGAGGAATAAACCAGCTTGTTTTTATTTTTCTGTTATTTCTAACAATATCATCTAGATCCTTTGCCATATCATATGTAACAGAAAGATCTTTTCTAACTCCAACTGGATAAACATCAGCAGCTATAATATCTGTATATTCAAGGAAAAAACGCGCGATAGCAGTTCTATACACCACTTGCAAAATTGGGTGCGATTCGTCTCTGCTTCGCACAATTGAATAAAGATTTTTCACCTCGGATATACGAGTAACTGGTAACTCATCATTAATATACCAAGCAAGTAAATTATCTTGAACTTTGATTAAATCGATATAACTCACTAGCTTTTCAGGATCGGATGAAAAACTTGGGGCCCATTTCATCCCTTTGTACATATCTTTTAACGAAAATATAACAGAAAGGTTATTATTCTTAGCTTGTAAGAAAAAGTCGTCCACATTACTGGCTGCAGGTATCGAGTAACTTAGGATTGTATTAAATCCAGCGTCACTAATTTTTTTAAAATCATCAGTACTTGAGTTCGTAACAAAAACACCTAATGGGAAAAATCTCTTTCCATCCTTAATTAAATAACCATCTAAGTCAAAAAAGTTATTATTACTGATTAATCCTTTCGAAAGTTCACTCTTTCGGTTTAGATTATCAGAAGATACAATTTTCTCTCCAATTGTATACTTTCGAACACGTAGGTTATCAAAGATTACAGAACCTATATTTTCCCTTCCAGCAGAAAATCCAATGGTCAACTGTTTAGCTTCATGAGGTATGGCGTATTGAAAATTAATCTTTTTCCAATCAAAATTTCCAGTTTTCTCTTGATGAGAATATGTATCGAAAATATCACCTGAAGAATTGTACGCTTTAATATAAAACTCACCTCCATTCTGCCCTACATCTGCTCCAACTCCTTTCATATCAAACTCAATGTTAATGACATCACCATATGAAACATTTACTTTTTGCGCAATGTAAGAATAATCTCCATTTTTTTGTTCTGAATAAGTACACATGCTTTTTGTTTATTATCGCATTCACGTAGTATTTTAACTCCTGATTTAGATTTACTCCAAGAAGCAAGGCCTTGATCAAAAGTTGGATCTTTAAGTATTTCCACTTGATCTATCTGCTCAGTTCGAGCTACAAATGAAATGATGAGTAAGGCCACCAGTAACAATGCTCTCATATTTCCCAACTATTTTAAAATATCAGTGTAGATATTATACATGCGCTGCGTGTTTCTATTATAGTCTCCATGCAATACAATATTTTTTCGGTTATTTAGCACAATCATTGGATAATTATCTCCTTTCAATTTATCACATGCCATCGCAAATTTATTAGCAATTTCATTCTTATCATAGGAATCAATAAAAACAGCATGACTCTTATCAAGCCATTCAATGTTAGCATCGATCTTTGATAATATTGGATAAACGCCAATGCAGAGAACTTCAAACAATGACAATGGTGTTCCATCTTTATCTGGAATACTTACTGCAAGATCCATATTTGATAATTCACTCATTAATTTTTCGCGATCAACTCTCCCAGAAAAAACAAATTCCTCATCTGAAAAATCAAGTTCATTAATTAATTTCTTTATTCTTAACTCATCGAAAGAATCGCCCCCACCATATAAATGGAGTTTAACATCAAGACTTTTAAATTTTTCTCTAAAAGCTTTATAACCAAGTAGAACATCATCAATATGATATAAAGGAGCCCAATTCCGGATAGAACAAATATTTATTGTCTTATCATTTCTTTCTAATTTTATTGGCAATTTATCAGTCTCAACTCCATATTGAAAAACATGTATTCTATTATTATCAATGCTACGAATTGATTGTATTTTGTCTGCCAAATGGACGGCTGGTACATTGATGATATCGTACTTACCAAGTGAATATTTAACCAACCTTCTCAATATTAGATTAGTATTTATTTTTCCATTAACATCCGTACCCCAAATAGAAAGTATCTTTTTGTATCCGCTTAAAAATGATGCAACAATACCGTAAGAAGAAAGAAAATGAGCGTGAATTATGTCTGGAGAAAAATCTTTTGTGATTTTTTTTATTTTATTCACATATAATAAAAAATCAAGACGAGTATTAGTTATTGCAGGCAATCTAATTACTTCAACTCCATCAATATCTGGTGCATTTCCGTGTAACGTAATGACTTTAATTTTAAATTCTGGACCAATATTTCCTATCCACCGCTGGATATGCCCAGATGACCAAGGACCAACAATTAATAAGCGGGGCATATTATTTCCTCACAAATAAAATCCAAGCCAAGATTGATAATCATTAACACCAGCCTTGCCAACCGAAAGCAGATAAATTGTCACACATAATAAAATGAGTATAATACGAACAACAAAACGGCCACCTGGGCTCAAACGATATAATGCTAAGCAGAGCAATATAGGCTCAACAACATCAAATAATTTAAATGTTCTAAAGCTTAGTATTTCAAATCCAGCTGTCATAAATCCAAAAATCATTCCGATAAGATACATGACATAAAAAAATTCAAATTTTTCATCGTCATTATTTCTCATCATAAAATAAAAAATAGTGGCAAAAATTATGTGACGCAATGCAAAGAAACTAAAAAGATTGACCTCGCCACCATACATATCAGAATTTGAATAATTGTATAACCTCGAAAACAATGAAATACCAGAAAAATGAGATTCAAGAATGCCAAATACAACATTTATCGATAGAAAAGGAACTATTAAATAAAAAATCAATGACAAATAATATAGCGATGTATATTTAAACAATCTAATTTTTCCATAGTATCGCCAGATTACTATCGGAATAATAAATATAAACGCAAAGACATGAAAAAAGCCAGCAATAAACATTAATAAAATTGACTGGAATATTTTTTTCTCATATAAGTAATGAAATGAAAAACAGATAATACCTACAGCAAACCCAAACCGAAATTGTATAAATTCAGAATTTATAAAATTAAACGATAAATAAATGAGGAATGCCAGAACTGAGTCCTGAGATACAAATTTATTATAAGCTATGACCTTCAATAGAATTGACAAAAACGAAAAGAAAAGTAGTAAAGAAAAAAATCCTAGACCAAATGTTTTGAAAATTGAATTAAAAAATAAGTATCCCCACTCGCCATGTATAGAGGAAAGATTGTAACTAAAAAACCTTGATATTTCTGGTACAAGTTGATAAATCTGCCGATATGAAAAATAGTCAGGATCGCTATTATAGCGGGTCCCAGCAATTATCACCGATACAAATATGGCACTTATTAAAACTAACAGGCGGCTTGTGTTATTTCTTATAGGCAGAAAACTAAAGAACGCACAATATATAATTGGTACAACGAGCCAGAGCATCAGGAAATCCTTCGAATGTCATTTTTATCGTTAATTATACTTTTCAGTTTATTATAAAATAACGTGCAAAGCTTCTTCGCATCCCAACGGGATGATGCTTCTAATGCAGAATATTGCAATTTTGAATATAACTCTGCATCTAAACTAATTTTAGCAATCTCTTCCACGAATCTTTCTTTTGAATAAAGATCAATCAAAAAGCCATTTTCACCGTTACTAATCATTTCCGCTGGGCCTGTTGGACAGTCATAAGCTATTACGGGTAAAGCAAAACTGAAAGCTTCGCTTATGACCATTGGCAACCCTTCATAATGTGATGTCATTACTAAAACATTATGATTTCTATATAGCACATGCATATCGGTTCGGCGCCCAAGAAATTCTATTTCTTGCGACAAATTAAGATTCTTTACTTTAGATTTTAAATTTGATAATAAACTCCCTCCCCAACAATAGATAGCTTAATATCTATACCTTTATGTTTACATAGATTGATAATATCAATAAGCTCTTCATGATTTTTTTGATGTTCTAAGCGGCCTACAGCTAATAATTTTCCTGACCATTTCCTAGATTCGAAATCCTGTATAATCTCCCAAGGTAATGGATTTTCTTGAACGTAAATACTCCGCCTAAGCAGAAATGGATAGTGCTTTATATCACCTCTAGTCAACACACTTATTCTATTAGCACGGAGGTATATAATATTTCTCAGCAACCTTTTTAATGGGCTTTTAATAGCAAAATAATTATTGTGCTCACATACCAGTATTTTATTTTTGGAAAAAAATTGGGATATCAAAACTTGCATACTACAGCCAGTAAGAAATGAAACAATTAAATCAGGAGATACTTCTGAGATCTTTCGTTTTAAATTACGGATTCTCGAAAACATTGATAGTACATATTTTATCCCTGTCGCTCCATAATCAAAAATTAATTTATCAACATTTACCTCAGGAAAAATATCATATTCTATTTTATCCTCATGCAAAACAAGATGAACATCCGCACCAAGTCTTGCAAGTTGATTGGCAAAAGTGCTAACGACCCTTTCCGCTCCACCATTATGGAGAGATGGTACGATCATCATTATTTTCATAGGAATTGGGATTTCCAGTTTATTATGCTGCCTTCATCTATATTTAATTCAGTTTTGAAATCACTATAGACAAAACTCTCTAACTCTAACTTTAATTTTTCCCTTTTTATCACCGGCAGATTAAAATCCTTCTTTTTTCTTCTGCTCTATTGTCTACACCAATGATTAAAGTTCTTCTATTATTCTGTAATGCGCGAATGCCAGCATGTAATCTTGTTCCGACAAAGTCACATGAATTATTTGAAACAAATGCATCATAGGATCCAAGATTCGGGGGGATTATCTTTATATCTTTAAAATCACCCAAGGATTGCAGATACTTCAAATCATCACTTCCTTGAACCCAATATGATACACTATCATAATTATTAAGCAGAAACGCGATCAAAAAATTATCATTTTCGTAATCTTTACGATAATCAGTTAGAGTGAAAACGACACTATTACTTTTCTTAGTTGGAACCATTTTCATAGCATCTTTTGTAAGTGCCCACATAGTGGGGCAAGAAGTATTAATAACATTCTTAATCCCCAACCTCTGAAGCATCTTCAAAGTATAACTATCACGAACTGAATGTAAATGATCTTTTGAAAGTAAAAGGTTTAATAATTTCTTAGTATATGCATTTGGCTTTTTTTGATAACTCCCCCAACCACACCCCATCAAAATAAGGGGTTTCATTCTTAATGCATCTATAATATCAATATCCCACTGTTTATTTAATAACATATTGGAGTTTAGTATATTAGTACCACATACAAACGATCTATAACAGTTATTATGCAGAAAGATGCCTTTAGATGATAGACCGATATGAGTGGGATAGGTCACAAATTGCTTCAGAGGAAATATTTTTCTTAATTCTTTTCTTGCCGAATCATTTATTATACTATCACCAACATTAAGTGAACTTATGCTCGTATCAAAAATTGACACAAGATCATTTTTCACCTCAGATTTAATAAATTTATTTAATCCAAGTCTACTATTTACTACATATTTAAAATCCATAAAACTCCCACCCTACAATAAAATATATAACAAAAGCTAATATTGAAACTATGAACTCAAATTTCAAAACACTGAACCACACACCAATAGCCTTTTTAATAAATATTATTGATGTGACATACATGACAATGACATTATAAACTATCATAGATAAAATATATGATTTTATGCTATAATTCACCATTGTAATTGATAAGATAAAGTAGAATAACAAAGACGACAAATTCCAAACAACTATATCTCGAGAACGCCCGACGGCAAGAGATACATTCGGATTGATAACAGATAATGATCGAACAAAGAATAAAATTGCAGTGCTCCAGAAATAATAGATATTTTCTTTAACATCTCTACTTAATATAACTTCAATAATGAGAGCACTAAAAAACATATAGAAAGAAAATAGTATAAATTGAACGCTAGTATATATTCTATTCCCTTTCTTTATATTGATTATTAAGCTTTCCACATTACCATTGCAGGCACACAAACGAGGAAATGCCTCTTTGATATAAATTGTGGACAATATCTCAAACCCTCGACCAACTAGTTGTTTAGCTAAAAAGTAAGAAGATATGACCTCCTTTGAAAAGAAAATATTAACTAAAATGATATCTAATTGTCCTCGTAAAAAAATTAAAAACTGACTAATAATGACATCGAAAGAGTATCTAATGTTTTTTAAATCTGGCTTTATCGTCATAACATTAAACGATAAATTTCTTGTAAAGAAAACTATAAGAATGAACTGAAAAACATAAAATATCATGTAATTAATTGAAAAAACATAGATATTATGAAAACCAAGATGCAAAAGAAGCAACAATAATGCAAGCGAGAATAGACGTGATGTTACCTGGATAGCTGCTATTCTTTTATAATTACGCTGAGAATATAGACGACCTATATAAATGGATATAATAATCCCAATCAATAATGGTAATGTCATAAAAAAAGATGACAACAAGATTTCATTTGATATGAAATTAGTTAATGATGTCATAAGCAAAATAGAAAAATTGATAAGCAAAAAAAACGATATAAAAACAAAGTTTAACCCTCTAAGGTCACTGTTTTTTTGCTCTTCACCTAATTTTATAATATAATGCTGAACTCCATTCTCCATTGGAATGGTAATAAGACCAAATATTAAAGTAACTACTGATAATGAAGCTAAATCTTGATGACTCAAAATTCGCGCTGCAATTATAGTTACTAAAAGCTGTAAAAAAGCATTACATAACGAACTTAATACTTGCCACACTGGACTTGTATTATTAGTCATTCTAGATCTAATTGATATCATCTCCTTAATACCGCTCTATATCCATAATTTGTGAAATACCATACAGAACGGAAGAAACCTATTCTCTCAATTTTTCGGTATATTTCCCATTGCCGTAATGCTTTTTTTAATTTATTTCTTGATATAGATCCAGGTACAATTCTATACATAGTTAATATCTCTTGTAGCTTAACAGCTTCAGCACCTGTCTTGAGAAGGCTGATCCAAAGCACGTAATCTTGCCCTGTTCTTATATCCGGCATTTCAATATATTCAAATGCACATCGTCTTAGCATGACTGTAGAACAACCAATTGTGGCTCTCTTTTTTAGCATGTCACTGTAGCAAACAGATTCTGGTGATTTGATATCAACACACTCATTTTTTAATTGACCTTGAACATCAACTAAAGTATAAGCTGTAAAACAGAAATTAACATTCCTTTCATTCATAAATTGCAATTGCTTCTCTAATTTTGTAGGAAACCATTTATCATCACTATCGAGAAAAGCGATAAAATTGCCAGAGGCTCTAGACAGTGATTTATTCCGTGCAATCGCGGCCCCAGAGTTTTTTAGATTTGATTCTAAGCTAATTCTTTTATCACTCTTAGCAATTTCATTAATTATTTTATATGTGTTATCTGAAGAGCAATCATCAGTTACCAACCATTCCCAATTAGTATGTGTTTGCTCTAACAGTGAATTATATGCTTCTAAAATAAAGCGTTCTGAATTGTACGCAGGGGTTATTATTGATACTTTCATATTCGGGTAATTCCATAGCTCCTGCTATTGGTTACTAAAGGAATAGATAATTCCCTTAATTAACACCATGCAGATTATCAAAAGTTAAATGTGATTTAAGAGGAGTCGTATAGGCACGATAGAACGTGCCTATATTTTTAACTAGAATTTAAGTTTTGTCTGAATCGTAGCTATAGTATCCATAGCTACCATATGAATAATAATTTGAAGCCTTGCGAGTGACACCGTTGATAATCGCTCCTTTAATTTCAACGCCATTTTGGTAGAGCCGCTGTACACAAACCTCAACCTCTTTGGCGGTATTAACATCGAAGCGAGCGACAAGGAAGCTAGTACCTACATGCCTCCCAATAATGGCAGCATCAGTCACGGCTAAAATAGGTGGGGTATCTATAATAATGATGCTATATATATTTTTTGCCCATTCTAAAAGTTCATCAAATCGTTCATGCATCAACAGTTCGGCTGGATTCGGTGGAATAATACCTCTAGATATGAAATCAAGAAGAGGTACGTCTGTTTTGCGAGTAGCTTTATCTTTATCTAACTGACCTGAAAGTATATCAGATAGTCCAGTATTCGCGTCTGTATTAAATATTTCATGCATATATCCCTTACGCATGTCGCCATCAATAATTAGCGTTTTCTGTCCACTCATTGCAATTACTGCAGCTAGGTTTGTACTAACAAACGACTTACCAATTCCAGGGCTTGCTCCAGTAACCATTATTACATTATTTTTGGCTTCCAACATAGCAAAATGGAGTGTTGTGCGGAGACTTCTAATTGCTTCTATAGCGAGGTCTGCAGGATTACCTACAGCAAGCAATGAGGTACTTCTTGTATTACTTTTCCGCCTCTTATATTTTAATGCTAAATCCGTATCTTTTTTCTTTTGCCATTCGGATAATGGTATGCTGGCATAAACACTAATTCCAATATTTTCCAATTGCTCTGCATTCTCTATTCCTTTATGTAGCAAAGTATTTATAACTACAATAACAACAGAAACGAAAGCGCCAATAGCTAAAGATAATACTAGTAAAATAATTTTTTGAGGTTTTACTGGTTTTGGTTGAGTCATTGCATCATCAACAATCCTTACATTGCCAACAGTGCTAGCCTTGTTAATTCCCAGTTCTTGCTGCTTATTGAGCAATTGCATATAAACTTCTTGCCCGACTTTAACATCTCGTGTTAAGCGCAGTATTTCTTGTTGAGTTCTAGGTAGTGAACTTATTTTCGAATTTAACTTTTCTTTTTCTTTTTCTAATGTCTGTCTTTTTTCTATTAATGATTTATAAGCTGGGTGCTCTTTTGTATAGAGCTTAGAGATTTCTGACTCTTTAAACGTTAACTCGTTAAGCTGTGAGTCTAACATTACCATTGAGTCTAGTGCCGACTTTGCTTCTAATGATAAGTCTACTGATTCATTTTGCTGTCTGAATCCATTTAATTTACTTTCAGCATTATCTAGTTGAACTCGGACTATTGGCAATTGTTCCTTTAAAAAAATAAGGCTCTTTTCTGCTTCCGCTGACTTTCTCTCCACATTCTGACGTAAGTAGTCCTCGGTAATCGAGTTCAGAATTTCTTTTATTTTTTAGGGTCTTCCCCTATTAGGCTTAATGATAATACGCCTGTATCTTTTCCTTTATCACTAATATCTAATCGATCAAGAAGATCATTGACAACCTTAATTTTCGAGTTTTTAGTAATTGTGAAAGAAGTTCCGATAGGTGCATCTATTTTATCAACTTTTACTGTAACTCCATTTTTATCAACTAGTTGCCCTGCTTTTCCGACTATTTTTATATCATCTGACTCAAGAGTAAAAGCATTATCACTCGTTATAACTAGCTCAAAAGGCTGCTCCATTTTTTCATCTGGAACAGAAAATTGAGAAACTAATATTTCACCTGGTATTTTTTTTGGAGTCTTGCAAATCCCTTTCCAAAAACTGGAAAATAACTCTGATTGACTTCTATCTCTAAGCCAAGTTTATCAATCGTTCTACCCAGGACCATCCTAGAGCGTATTAACTCAATTTCCGCAGCAGAAGGGGTTGGGTACTAGGCAATATTTCTGACAAATTATTTAGTAATGTACTACCAGAATTTTGTTCAACTTGAACTATTGCATCAGCACGGTAAATTGGCGAGCTAAATAGAATATAAACCACCCCTGCAAGCATAAATAATGACATAACACTGCAAATTAACCAACGATTGTCTAACAACCGGCCTAGCAGCATTCCAA
This sequence comes from Serratia sp. L9, assembly GCF_050632285.1. Lineage (NCBI taxonomy): Bacteria > Pseudomonadati > Pseudomonadota > Gammaproteobacteria > Enterobacterales > Yersiniaceae > Serratia > Serratia sp. L9. The sequence goes on from NZ_CP192591.1 coordinate 4,873,922, forward strand.
AATCAATCTCATCCTTTTTCTCTGAGGAGTTCGGCGAGGTTCGTATTTTCTCTGACATTGTAATCCTTGATTAACGATTTAATATTTCTGCCCATTTCTGAGCTGAACTATTAAGGATGCTATAAACAAATTCAAAAGCCTCCATGCTCTGCCGGTATGGATCCGCAACCTCTTGTTGGTTCCAATGTCCATATAACATAATCTTACCGCGAGCTTCCGGTGCTATATTGCAAATCATTTCAATATGCACTTTTTCCATAACCAGTATTAGATCATACTCATGGCACATTTTGGCGGTCAATTGGACAGCCTGATGCCCTTCCAACGATAATGAGTTTTGTTTTGCAACTAAATTTGCTGAACTGTCTGCTGGTTTCCCAACTAAAGCCATAATTCCAGCCGACGCAATTTTCTTTGTTGGCAATAATTTTTGCATCAGTCGTTCACCTATTGGTGAGCGGCATATGTTACCAACACAAACTACCAATATTGAATTAAACATTTTATGGCCACGTTCTAATATAGCGAATTGTTTCTGTCATATCATGGACACCTGTAATTGTAGGCACTAATTGACTCACAACACGATTCCATCTGACCAGAGGAGCTGCGGTTACAAAAACAATATCATAGGGTTGCAGTTGGAACTCAGTTCCCATAACTAACGCCGCTGCATCAGAGGTGTTTAATTGATAAATATTTGCCAGTTTGTTGCCTTCACTACCACGTAATGAGCGAATAACGAACACCCCGGTTGCATCAGACATCGCTTGATCCATCCCCTCAGCATTACCCAATGCCTCAGTTAACGTCATACCACTGCGATCCATCCGTAGGGTTGTCTGCTTTTTAACCTCCCCCATAACAAAGACTTTCAAGCCATCGTTACGTGGGATATAGAGAATATCGCCGGGATAAAGCAAATGGTTCTGTGATAAATCGCCATTCTGCATTAATGCCTGCAGGGAAATGCGGTTTTCTTTGCCATTATGCGTCAAAATCACATTGCGCCAGTCTGCATTCTCGGTTAATCCACCAGCGCTGTTGATCGCATCCAAAACGGTAAGAGGCACATTTGTTATAGCCTGTTTACCTGAGGTTGCAACCTCTCCTGTAACATAGACTTTCTGAGAGCGGAAAGCAGCGATGCTGACGTCAACCTGTGGCGATTCAATATACTGGGCCAAACGAGACATGATGACAGAGCGGATTTCAGTGATTGTTTTACCAGCAACTTTCACTTTGCCAATGTAAGGATAGAAGATTGTGCCATCAGAATTTACCCAGTTACCCGTATCGCTTGCACTACGATACTGCCCTGCGGGGGTTGTCAGTTCTGGGTGATCCCATACGGTTACCATCAGAACATCACCAACACCAATACGGTATTCGTAGTTCTCAAGTTCCGTTTCCAGCGCTTTATTCTGCTGAGCAACTACCGGTGTTGGTCGCATTTTTTCGATCAACTTCGGGGTCATCGGGTAGATGTTAACTAGCTTATCAAGATTAAAATCTGCGTCGGACTGCTTTACAACATCCTTGCCTGAAGTCGAGAGGTGCGAGCCCGGCACCACAGTGCATCCAGTGATAAAACTTGCAGAAATCAGTAGTGGTATCAGCTTAAATGTAACTTTTATCATCAAATTTTTCACTATTATGAGAAAATGCTATCCAATCTTAAATTTGAGCATTATAAACAGAAAACGGCTCCGCAAGGAGCCAAGAACGCCACTAAACAGACGGTTAATCATTTGTTTGATGGCGAGCTTCCGATTTCGCTCATCCCTGACTTATGGCTTGATCTTCGTATCCATGTCAAAATTCTCCAAACCCGGGTAATAGACCAAAAATAAGCTGCAAAAACAACCAAAAACATCCCCAGCATTAATAACTCTGGCACGCCCAGCCGGTCACAAATGACACCAATTGCCGCTAATAAAGCTGAAAATGCAACGATGGCCAAAAGTGTCTGGCGCGGCCCCAGGCCTGATCTCATCAATATATGATGAAGATGTTCGCGATCTGGCTTGAAAGGACTATCACCTCTGCGGATCCTACGCACCATGATGGTTGCCATATCCATCAATGGTACCGCAATCACCCACAGCGCAGATACTGGCCGCATCACAGCTTTATCACCTTGAGTGGCTAAAACCAGTAACCAAATAACGGTAAAACCTATTAGCGTGCTGCCCGCATCCCCCATAAACACTTTATATCGCTTACCCATAGGGATGCCAAGATTCAGCATGATGTATGGCAATGATGCGACAAGCAAGCACAGGCACCATTTTGAAAGCTCTGAATTACCGCCCAGCTCAAACACCACAGAAAGTGCACCAAAAGTAACGCATGACAGCGCACCGAGTAACCCATCAATACCATCAACCATATTGAACGCATTGATAGCTCCCCATACCGCAAACAGGGTTACCGAATAGCCGAATACACCTAGCACCAGTTCACTACCAGCAGCAACATGCCCTAAGCTGGCCAAATACAAACCAGACCACATCATCACACCGGCGACCAAAGCCTGAATACCAACCCTGGGCAACACGGGTAAATCAAACCGATCGTCTAACACCCCAACCACTAATAAAATTGTGGCGCAGATCATATAAAGGGTGAATTGAGGCATCCAATCTGGATGCAATGCATAAAGTACCCACAAAGCCAAATATATCGATACCCCTCCTACCAATGGGATATGTCCACTGTGCTTTTTACGAGCGCTTGGTTTGTCCACCAAACCAATTTGAAAAGCTAGCTTTCTTGCCCCTAATAGCACAAGGAATGCCCCAATGAAAACCACAATCAACTCTTGCATATATTCACCATAATCAAGAAGTTGCAACCCCAATCAGAATCGCACAAATACGTATTGCTCTTGACTTACCAACTACCGTTGTAATGCATTGCTATACAGTAAATCTTTTAGGTGCAGCTATGCTTACTTGATGAAGGTACCCTTGCCGACATGTCAAACCAGTTTGCTGCTAATTCAAAAATTCGCATATCGCCATACAAAATCGTTACTAATATCAAATTATGATGGCAAGATTCTTATACTGTTAGCCAGGCGAAACAAGTCTTAGATAGGTTATGAAAACCTTTTCAGAAAAAGACTATTCTCTGGGCTTGAGGACTTAGCTGCCAGCCTAAGGAAGAGAACATATCTTATTGATATTCACTATCATTTTTAGAAAATTGAAATGCTGGAATTTTTTAGTCTATTCAAAATGCCCGTATCAGCTAGCCAATATGGCTATTGACATAATTTCCTTACTAAAACGAGGAAGCCCTACCAAAATTAATAAAGCGCGGTTTTTAATAGCTAGAGCGATTAAATGAGGAACAATGAACTTTCGAACTCTGACAGTGGAATATCTAAATATGCTAAGTACCGTTATCAATAATAAAAAATATATTTTTATTATTAAATCAAGAAAATAATCTCTGTAATTTAATAACTGAACTACAATGTTTAGGAATTTAATAGATTAGATAATAAAGAACTCATTAATCGTAGGACTGCAGTTAATTATTATCACAGTCCTACGTAGACTATTTATTATTCGTGCTTTACGTGCACTAATATCACAACTTCAACTGCTCCGCCCACTCGCGGAATGCCTTGCCCTGCGTCGGGTGGCGCAGGCCATAGGTGACAAATGCACGCAGGTAACCCAGTTTTTCGCCACAGTTAAAGGATTCGCCCACCAATTCCATCGCTTCTACAGGTTTGTGCTTTAACAATTCCGCAATGGCATCGGTTAGCTGAATACGGCCCCAGGCACCTGGCTGGGTTTTCTCCAAAATCGGCCAGATATCGGCAGAAAGCACATAACGGCCCACAGCAGAATAGTTTGATTTCAGTTGGACTTCCCTGCTCGGCTTCTCAATTATTGATGTCATGCGCGAGCTTTCACCCGGTTGCAGGCTGTTGGTCTCACATTCAACCACTGAGTAGTCATAAAGCACATGCTCATCCGCCGCCTGGACCAACACCTGGCTTTGGCCACTTTCTTCAAAACGGTCGATCATATGCTTCAGGTTGTCTTTATGCGGATCGGCCTTGGCATCATCCAGCAGAACATCTGGCAGTACCACGACAAAGGGTGAATCACCTACCAGCGGTTTGGCGCACAACACGGCATGCCCTAAACCTTTTGGTTGCCCCTGGCGGATATGCATCAAGGTAACACCTGGTGGGGTAATGGATTTCACTTCATCCAGCAACTGGCGCTTTACCCGCGCTTCGAGCATCGCTTCAAGCTCGTAAGAGGTGTCAAAATGGTTTTCAATCGCATTTTTGGAAGAGTGCGTTACCAGGATGATTTCATTGATCCCGGCAGCCACGCATTCGTTCACAATATATTGGATCAGTGGTTTATCAACGATCGGCAACATCTCTTTCGGGATGGCCTTGGTTGCAGGCAACATACGCATACCCAGGCCTGCAACAGGAATAACGGCTTTCAACTTCTTAGTCATGGTAGTCCTCAAAATCTTATGGTCGTACCAACATCGACGGCAATTACTTGCTGTTCAGGGTCTGTTTCATCCACTGGGTAAAACCTTCGCCTTCCGATGCATGGCGCAGGCCGTATTGCACAAAAGCCTTCATATAACCCAGCTTGTCGCCGCAGTCATGGGATTTACCACTCATATGGAAGGCTTCGACCGTTTCCTGATTCATCAGCATGGCTATCGCATCGGTCAGTTGGATTTCATCACCAGCACCTGGCGGAGTTTGCTCCAATAATGGCCAGATTTCAGCCGAAAGCACATAGCGCCCAACGACTGCCAGGTTGGAAGGAGCATCTTCCTGCGCTGGTTTTTCTACCACAGCGGTCATGGGCGTACTTTCGCCCGCCGTTAACGCCACACCACCGCAATCCACTACGCCGTATTTGGAGACATCCTGTTCTGGCACTGGCTCAACCATAATCTGGCTAAAACCGGTTTGCTCAAAGCGCTGGATCATTTTTGCCAGGTTTTCTTTACGCAGATCGGCGGTGGCATCATCCAGCAGCACATCTGGTAGCAACACAACAAAGGGTTCCTCCCCTACCATCGGTTTGGCACATAACACCGCATGACCAAGCCCTTTGGCCTGCCCCTGGCGCACCTGCATCACCGTGACATCCGGTGGGCAGATACTCTGCACTTCCGCCAGCAGTTGGCGCTTCACTCGGGCTTCCAGCAGGGCTTCCAGTTCAAACGAGGTATCAAAGTGGTTTTCAATCGCGTTTTTAGATGAATGTGTGACCAAAATGATATCTTTAATACCGGCCGCAACGCATTCGCCCACAATATATTGAATCAATGGCTTATCGACCACTGGCAGCATTTCTTTAGGAATAGCCTTAGTTGCGGGTAACATACGGGTACCCAAACCTGCCACTGGAATTACAGCTTTCAATCTTTTTTGCATAAATTTCTTCCACCAACAAATAACAAGTAAGTGTAACAGAGCTAAATAAAGTGGTTCGCTTAACACTTCAATGGTTTTTTTGCTGTTTATAATCAAAATGTTACGAACGCGTGGTTGCCATTTCGGCACGCTACCGCCCTTGGCTTGCAGCTACCAATGCACTGTAGACAATGTTTGACCTCACAGGCGTGTGATAACCATCTCGCTTGTAGATGACTGCGGGGCTCTGTTCAGAATTTTATGAGAGGCAAGTCACAAAAAAAGGGTAATGGCGACCATTTTGTGGCCAATAGGTGAACCTTGCTATCATTTAATATGGTGCCAAGATTCTTATACTATTAACCCGGTGAAACAAGCCTTAATAGAAGCGATAAAGCCTTTTCAGAATAAGACTACTAAAGGCATTCAGAAATACAGATTCTTCTCAATTAGCATCGCCATAACAAATTGATTATATCCAGAATTATCTTAGTGCGTATTTTCTGACTTGCCATAATTTTTGCATTTTTATGACCCCCGTGATGTGACCGCCCCCCTTACCAAGCTCAATTATTCAACTTACATTTATTCCATTGCCTCTGATGCAGATTTTGAGTTGAAATCGCCCCTCTCAGCGTCCATCATTCTCACTGCGGCATATGCCGTCGAACTGAAAGGTGAAATTGAGCGTATGGAATGGATCGCAGATCCAACAATTTGGGCCGGCTTGGCCACCCTGGTTGTACTGGAAATCGTACTGGGGATAGACAACCTGATATTTATCGCCATCCTGGCGGAAAAGTTACCAAAAAACAAAGAGATAAAGCCCGTGTTGTCGGCTTGCTGCTGGCGCTGCTGATGCGCTTGGGTCTGCTTGCCTCGATATCCTGGCTGGCTACCCTGACCAAACCTCTGTTTATCGTCGCGGAGCATTCCTTCAGTGGCCGTGACTTGATCATGCTGATTGGTGGTATTTTCCTGCTGTTTAAAGCCACCATGGAGCTTAACGAACGGCTGGAGGGTAAAGACGAAGAACAGCACGGGCCACGCAAAGGAGCGCGTTTCTGGCCGGTGGTGGCACAAATCGTGGTGCTGGATGCCGTCTTCTCGCTAGATTCGGTGATCACGGCGGTCGGGATGGTGGACCATCTGGCGGTAATGATGATTGCCGTGAGCATCGCTATTGGCCTGATGCTGCTGGCCAGCAAACCACTCACACGCTTTGTGAACGCTCACCCGACAATTGTCATTTTGTGTCTCAGCTTCTTGCTGATGATCGGTTTCAGCCTGGTGGCCGAAGGCTTCGGTTACTATATTCCGAAAGGGTATCTCTACGCTGCAATCGGTTTCTCGGTGATGATCGAAGCCCTGAACCAACTTGCCCAGTACAACCGCCGGCGTTTCCTTTCCAAGGTCCGGCCACTGCGTGAGCGTACCGCAGAGGCCGTGTTGCGCATGCTGAGCGGCAAGCACGAAGAAGCCGAGGTAGACAGCCACTCGGCCAGCCTGTTGGCCGATAGCGACAGTGAAAACGGCGAGATCTTTAACCAGCAGGAACGCAGTATGATCGAAAGGGTGCTGGGTATGGCACAGCGTACGGTCAGCAGTATCATGACCTCACGCCATGACGTGGAATACCTGGAGCTTAACGATCCGCAAGATAAGTTGACGCAACTGTTGGAGAAAAACCAGCACACCCGCATCGTGGTCACGGAAGATAGCGCCAGCGATGAACCGCTTGGGGTGATCCACACCATTGATGTGCTGAAACAGCAATTGCAGCAATCGCCGCTGGACTTGCGCGCTCTGGTGCGCCAGCCGCTGATCTTCCCGGAACAACTGACGTTGCTCTCGGCTCTGGAGCAGTTCCGCCAGGCCAAGACGCATTTTGCGTTTGTGGTTGATGAGTTTGGTTCGGTCGAAGGGGTGGTAACCTTGACGGATGTGATGGAAACCATCGCTGGTAACCTGCCAGAAGCAGATGAAGAGATCGATGCACGCCATGATATTCAGCAGACCGCCGAGGGTTGCTGGATTGCCAACGGCCATATGCCGCTGGAAGATTTAGTGCTGTATGTCCCCTTGCCGATAGAAGAAAAGCGGGAATATCATACCCTGGCCGGGTTACTGATGGAGCACTGCCAGCGCATTCCGCGCGAAGGTGAACAGTTCAAGATTGGCGACTATCTGTTTGAACCCTTGGAAATCAGTAGCCACCGCATCATGAAAGTAAAAATCACGCCGTTATTGGTGCCAAGCGAAGACGACTAAGACTATGCCGGGCAGCCGTAAGGCCTGCCCGGCGTTTCCTGTCAGTGTACCGGCACCAACAGTTCTGTCGCCACAATCACCACTACCAGCCCAACGATCACCGGTACCGAAGTGCGCTTCACCACTTCGAACGGCGAGATCTTCGCCATACCGGAAACCGCCACCACCACACCGGAAACCGGCGAAAGCGTACGGCCCAGGTTAGAAGCCTGCAGCATCGGGATCACCAGATAAGCCGGGTTAACCCCCATTTGTGCCGCCAGTTTCGGGATCAGCTCCACAAACGCATAGAACGGCGCATTACCAGAGCCGGTCGTCATGGCCGCCAGCATGGTGATCACCACCAGCACCAACATCATGATAATGCCACCGGTGCCAAACGACTGCGCCAGGCTAATCAGGCCGCTGATAAAGCCAACCGTGCTGAGCCCCTGAGCAAAAACGCCCGCCGCCACCAACAGCATCACCACGCTGGCAAACGCATCGGCCATGCCACGGTAAGCCACTTCCAAACCGGTGAATACCGTTTTGGCGTTAAAACTGCGGATGAACTCAATCACCGCCGCCAGGATCATGCAAATCACCAACACCGTAATGATATGCAACTCCGGCCCCCATTTGCCATCAAACACCAATACCCCAAGGATTGGGGTAAACGGCAGAATGGCGTAGAAGCCCGGCGCATTGGTGGTGATTTCACTCACATCCATAATATGGTGCTGTTCATTGGCTTTCTTGTCGAGATAGCGCTGCCAGAAGAAGTGGGCAATCGCCATACAGACAATGGCAGCAATGGAGATCGGCAGCGTGGTTTTAAAGGCAAAATCAACCAGTGGCATTTCAGCGGCCTTGGCCGCCAGCACCACGTCACCCGACGTCGGCGACAGGATAATCGCCGCCGGTGAGGCACAGATCGCGGCAGCAGCACCACGGCTGATACCCACGTTAACCATCAGTGGGAACAGCGTCGCCATCAACAGCACACCCAGCCCGGTTGCAGAGGACACGGCCAGTGACATCAGGCATGCCACGAAATAGGCAGCAATCATCAGCAAATACGGGGAGTTGATCATCTGCAGCGGACGGGAGGCCAGCTTGACCACCACGTCATTGGCACCAATGTGCGTCATATAAGCCGCAAAACCACACAGCATCATGATCATCATGCCGAGATCGCCGCCACGGCTCATCAGCAGGATCTTGACGTACTCGACAATATCCGTGGCACGCCACCCCGTCGACGTGGCGCTGGCAGGCAATACGTTTTTGCCCATTAATGCACTGACGGTAAGCAGCAGCAAACCGCCAACCATTAATACGCCCGTCGCGGAGTACCCTTTGATAATGTAACGGCCAACACCCACGGCCACTACGGCACCAATCAAAAGTTCTATCATATAGCCTCTACTTAATTATTTTATTTCACCGCAGCGCCATATGGCCGCCGAATGGGCCACACTCTGCCGAAAATCACTACTGAATATTATGACATTCATCAAAGTTGCGAGGGGAAACTATCAGGAAATAATGAAATTGCCCGTGGGGATAGCTATTCTGCGGGCCGGGGGATGGCCCGCAGTGATCAGTGATTACAACTTATCGAGCAGTTTCTTCAGCCCCTGCCCTTCGCTGGACTCTTTATTCTTTTCGGCCCATTTATTCAGTGCATCTTTGGCACGATCCTGCAGCTTTTTACGCAGCAGTTGGTCGACCTGCAACTGATAATTAAGCTGCTCCCAAGGGCCATACACCCGCAATGGGATCGGTGTTTTAGTCAGTTGCGTAATCAAATCGTTATTGCCCTGCCATCCGCCAGTAACCAGCACGTTCAACTGCATGTCGCACTGTCTACCCGGCATATCCAGCGTCCCTCCGCCACTCAAGGCCAGCAGCGGTGATTCGGCGGTTAACTCGCTGAGCGTAATCTTCCCCTTGCTCAAGGCGGCTTTGGCACGCATCTGCCTGACTTCGGTATAGCGCTGGTATTTATCCTGCCCTCGCACGCTGCTTTCGTTACGCGCCACGGCTTGCTGGATAAGCTGTTGAATGTTCAAGCCGTGCAGCTGAGCATTCTGCATGCTCAGCTCAGCGCTGCCCTGCCAGCGGTGCTCAAAGGAAGAAGGGTTAAACCGATCGCCACTGAAGTCACCCTGCATGTTGAACGAGCCCGTCAACGCCAAAGGCATCTCGAAAGCCTTGAGCACGTTCCCTAATCCAATCTGCCGCAATACCGGTTGCAGTTTAATTATTGGCTTGCCTGCGCGCGCATCCACCGAACCGGGCAGAGAGAAATCGCCGCCGGCCAGCTTGCCAGACAGGGTATTCACCATCAGCAGGCCTTGCTGATTGTCCGCTTGCGCCACCAATTGGTCGATATTCATACCACGGTAGGTGACCTGATCGGCCTTCAGGCTGACTTGCGCATTGAAGTCACGTAATACCTTTAGATTCTGCTGCGGATCTTCTGCCTGGTTGGCAATAACCGGTGCGGAAGTGACTCGCTGCATCGGTTGGGTTTCATCTGGCGTTTTTATCTGCCAACCCGAAAGCGTATCCAGATTGAGTTGCGTGGCGTTGAGATTCAATGCGTAGGCAGGCATCGGACCAAGTTGGGCACTGGCGTCGCCAGAAAGCTGGCTGTCATTGGCGCTGATCGCCAGTTGGTTAAAGACAATCTGTGGCGGTGACTGCTGATAAACCGCCTGTAGGCTGCCTTCACCTTTAATGCCTGTGGCCGGAATATCCGCGCCTATCAACTGATAGCTGAACTGCGTAACTTTTGCACCAATCTGCCGGGGGAACTGCTGCAAATCCAGGTCGGCGGCCAGGGTGAAGGCCAGATCGCGCTGATCGCGGTTCACGCGGCTGGAGAGCTCAATCTGTGCCTGATGATGGCCGTTCTGCTGCAGGCTCAGATTGATGTCGCGGACGTTAATCTGCTCATTGTTGGCACGCTGCCAGATCAGCAGGCTATCCACCACCTGCAGATTATCGATATCAAATTTCCACCGCGCTTCGGCGGTATCCTCGACCGGATAACCGCCCGGTGCAATAGGTGCATCTGGCTGGCTTTGTTCCGCGCTATCGGGTGTCAGACGGATAACCGCATTTTTCAGCAGCACCTGCTTGACGTAGAGTTGATGGGAGAGAAGCGGCAGGAGTTTGACATCAAGGCGCATATTATCTGCGCTCACTACCGGCGCGTTCGCCCCTGGCGCGGTCAGCGTCATCCGCCCGGCAAGAATACTCAACTGTGGCCACACATGCCAACGCAGGTCACCTTCCAGCGTCAGATGATAACCACTGCGCTGTTCAACCTTCTTGACCATATAAGCACGGAAATCATTCGGATTAACCAGCAACACCAAGGCAGACATCCCTGCTACCAGCACCACCAGCAAAATAACCAACGTCGTCAGTAGTCTTCTCATGCCATCCTCTTGTCAGCGCTATGCCAACTTACATCCAGCGCTGTTTAATCCTTATCAATGCGACTGGCCACTGCCCCTTGCTGATCTCGGTATTTCGCGTCCTGACGGCTGTTGTAAGGCCGTGCCGCAGGCCGGAAAGCGGTTCAAAACTCAGCGCGCCGATCAACATGCCGGGGCGTAGTGCCAATGGCAGCTTACCTGAATTATAGAACTCCAGCACAATTCGGCCCTGCCAACCTGGATCGATACGGTGTGCGGTCACATGCACCATTAGCCCCAAGCGCGCCAAAGAGGAACGGCCATCCAGCCAACCTACCAGATCGTTGGGCAGCGTTACCGATTCCAGCGTCACCGCCAGCGCCAGTTCGCCCGGGTGCAGGAAGAAGGCTTCCCCTTCCGGCAGCACAATCTCATCGCTCATTACGCGATCCAGCGCGGCGCTCACTTCATCCTTTGGCCCGCTAAGATCGATAAAGGCGGCGGTGTGGCCGCGGAATACGCGGAACTGGTTGCCCAGACGAACGTCCACTGTGGCCCCGTTAATACGCTCAGTGGGTGGACGCGGCGAAATCGCCAGTTTTCCGTTATCCAGCCAGGCTTCTATATCGCGGTCACACAGTCTCATTATTTTTCTCCATTCCATCAGGACTTATACGAAAATTGCCACACAACCGGCCAAAGGTCCACGCCATGAACCAAATAGTTCACCAAAGGCCAGAAAAAATATCTTCCGACCTTTGATTGCTTATTCAAAGAATTGGCTGATCTTGGCCTTCAAAATATCAATCGCAATACGGTTTTTCCCACCGCGCGGTACGATAATGTCAGCATACTGTTTGGACGGCTCAATAAACTGCAGGAACATCGGGCGAACGGTTTTCTGATACTGCGCCATCACTGAATCCATTGAACGACCACGCTCATTGACGTCGCGCTTCATACGGCGCATCAGGCAAATGTCCAGCGGGGTGTCGACAAAGATTGAGAAGTTCATTTCCTGGCGCAGGCGGATATCCGTCAACAACAGAATACCTTCCAGAATGATGACCTTTTTCGGTTCCAGATGAACGGTCTCTTTTTTGCGCGTATGTTCGGTGTAGCTATACAGCGGCAGCTCAATCGCCTTACCGGCTTTCAGCATTTGCAGATGCTGGAACAGCAGGCTGTGATCCATGGCGCTGGGATGGTCATAGTTGGTTTTGACCCGTTCTTCCATGGTCAGATGAGTCTGGTCTTTGTAGTAACTGTCTTCCGGGATCACACCGATATGTTGATCGCCAACCTGATCGCGCAGTTCACGATACAAGGTACTGGCGATAAGGCTTTTTCCAGAAGCAGATGCGCCAGCTATACCAATGATGACGCACTGATGCGACTTGTCAGTCATAAAATTAAAGACCTGATTTCAGAGTGGGGAAAGGGGGCGCTATGCCCGCTGAATTTCAAATTTCGGCTTGAAAGGCGGCGGGTTTAAAGCGCGACAATTATAGGGAGTTAGTCCCCTTGGCGCCAGTGTTTAACGGGCCAGACGGGAGATAATCCGCATAAACCTTTGCGATTGAGGCTAACGCATTCCTCCGTGGGCGGCTTTCAGAATAATTACGCTACTGCCAAGCGCTAACTCAAGGTACAATTTCGCTCAATTGCAAGATGAATAAACATTTGGCCTGTGGCTGAACCTCCTTTCTCCTTTTTTCTAGAGCACCGCCGCAAATGAACTGGCATTTTCTCACTTTCTTTGGCGACAGTATGCTGCTGCTACCCTGCGCGGCCATCATCTTTATTATCTTGATGCTTTCCCCTGCCAGCAGGAAACCCACCTGGCAATGGATGCTGCTGTTTGGCGGTGTCGGCGCCGTGGTGTGCATATCAAAATTGGCGTTTATGGGCTGGGGTGTGGGCAGCCGCGCATGGGACTTCACCGGCTTCAGTGGTCATTCAGCGCTGTCTGCCAGTATCTGGCCGGTCATGCTGTGGCTGATTTGCGGGCGGTTTTCTTCACGGGTCCGGCGCTCGATGGTTATCGTGGGTTATTTACTGGCCGCCGCCGTGGGCCTTTCACGATGGGTTATTCATGTCCATTCCACTTCGGAAGTGATTACCGGTTTAATTCTTGGATTTATGGTCAGCAGCACCTTCCTGTTGCTACAGCGTGGCACACCGCCGCCAAGGCTTTCCTACCGTAAAATCGCCGCCGCACTGGTTCTGCCGGTGATCCTGATTAATACCGGTACTGCGGCACCTACACAGGGGTTGCTGGAAAGGATCGCAGTGACCATCGCTCCGGTCGAAAAGCCTTTTGTCCGAGCCGATCTGCACAGCCAACCACCGGTTTCATCATTACCTCACCGTTAGAAGCCAAAATCTTGGCACTGGCCTTTTTCTTGATTGGGATGAGGCAACCGCCTCAGGCGAAGCCCCTCTCCGAAAGGGAGAGGGAACAACAAAATAAAATACCGCAAGGCTCACAGCGCGCGGAAGGAGATCTCGGTTGGGATCGCTTCCCCTTGCCAGTACATCTGAGCCGCGACGCGCCCGGCCAACTGGCGGTACATCTCGGCAAACTCGCTGTCCGGGCGGCTGATCACCGTCGGTTGACCACGATCCAGGTCTTCACGCAACGAGATATGTAACGGCATCTGTCCCAACAGGCGGCTGTTATATTTCGCCACCAGCTTATCCGCGCCACCGGTTCCAAAAATCGGCTCGTGATGACCACAGTTGCTGCAAATATGCATGCTCATGTTCTCAACGATGCCCAATACCGGCACATGCACCTTCTCGAACATCACAATACCCTTCGCTGCATCCAGCAATGCAATGTCTTGCGGGGTCGTTACCACCAACGCCCCGGTCACAGGGATGTTCTGTGACAGCGTCAGTTGAATATCCCCGGTGCCTGGTGGCATATCGATGACCAGATAATCCAGGTCCGGCCACAATGTATCCTGCAGCAATTGCAGCAGCGCCTTGCTGGCCATCGGGCCACGCCAGACCATGGCGTTGTCGTCGGTCACCAGATAACCGATGGAATTGGTAGCCAGACCGTGCGCCACGATCGGGGCCATATGCTGGCCGTCCGGCGAGGTTGGGCGTTCATGTTCAGTGCCGAGCATATTTGGGATCGACGGGCCATAAATGTCCGCATCCAGGATCCCCACCTTGGCCCCTTCCGCAATCAAGGCCAGCGCCAGGTTAACTGCGGTACTGGATTTCCCTACTCCGCCCTTGCCGGAACTGACGGCAATAATATTCCGCACGCCCTTGACGCCAGCCTGATCGTTGGCACGTTTTAGCGTGGTGATATCATGCTTGAGTTTCCAGTCAACGGCCTGGGCGCCGGTCACACGCAGCAGTTCGCCGCTAACCGAGTCCTTCAGCACTTCAAAACCGCCATGCCAGGCGAAAGGCATCGTCAATTCAATATGCAGGACATTGTCCAACAAAGCGCAATGGTGGATAGCCTTCAGCGTTGTCAGGTTGTTTTTTAACGTCGGGTGTTCAAAGGCGGCCAATACACCGGTCACCAGGGCACGCAGAACTTCAGGGTTGGTCTGCTCAGGGGATTTGGTGTTCATCCCGGCTCCTTGATTTTTGTATGAATAGCATCTCGATAAGCATATCAGAACTGGATGGTAACTCGCTCATCTAACCTGAAAGAAACCGCCCTAGCAGCGAAGAGCGCGATCGGTTAACATCAAAGACCCTTTTTAATCACTACAGAAAGCAAGTTCTCACTATGGCTCAAGTCGCGAAAAAATTATTGGTGACGTGCGCGCTACCGTACGCAAATGGTTCCATCCATCTCGGCCACATGCTCGAGCACATCCAGGCAGATATCTGGGTTCGTTACCAACGAATGCGCGGCAACGAAGTTCATTTCATCTGTGCAGATGACGCCCACGGCACGCCAATCATGCTCAAAGCGCAGCAATTGGACATCAAGCCAGAAGAAATGATTGCGGAGATGAGCCGCGAACATCAACAGGACTTCGCCGGTTTTGGTATCAGCTATGAAAATTATCATTCAACCCATAGCGAAGAAAACCGTGAATTGGCTGGCCTGATCTATAGCCGCCTGCAAGAAAACGGCTACATCAAGAAACGCACCATTTCCCAGCTTTACGATCCAGAGAAAGGCATGTTCCTGCCGGATCGTTTTGTGAAAGGCACCTGTCCGAAATGTAAATCCCCGGACCAATATGGCGATAACTGTGAAGTTTGCGGCGCAACCTATAGCCCGACGGAACTTATCGAACCTAAATCCGTGGTTTCCGGCGCTACGCCAGAAATGCGGGATTCAGAGCACTTCTTCTTCGATCTGCCCGCCTTCAGCGACATGTTGCAGGCCTGGACCCGTTCAGGGGCGCTGCAAGAGCAGGTAGCGAACAAGATGCAGGAATGGTTTGATTCCGGCCTGCAGCAGTGGGATATCTCCCGCGATGCGCCGTATTTCGGTTTCGAAATTCCTGATGCGCCAGGCAAATATTTCTACGTCTGGCTGGATGCGCCAATTGGTTATATGGGCTCGTTCAAGAACCTGTGCGATAAACGTGGCGACCTGGATTTTGACGAATTCTGGCGCAAAGACTCCACTGCCGAGCTGTATCACTTTATCGGTAAAGATATCGTTTATTTCCACAGCCTGTTCTGGCCGGCTATGCTGGAAGGCAGTAACTTCCGCAAGCCAACCAACCTGTTCGTGCATGGTTATGTGACGGTGAACGGCGCCAAGATGTCTAAATCGCGCGGCACCTTCATTAAGGCTGGCACCTACTTGCAGCACCTGGATGCAGACTGCCTGCGTTATTATTACGCCGCCAAGCTCTCTTCTCGCATTGACGATATCGACCTGAACCTGGAAGACTTTGTGCAGCGTGTCAACGCGGACATCGTTAACAAGGTTGTGAACCTGGCTTCCCGTAACGCTGGCTTTATCAATAAGCGCTTTGCCGGGACATTGGCCGATAACCTGGCGGATCCGGCGCTGTATCAGACCTTTGTCGACGCAGCGGCAAGCATTGCAGAAGCTTACGCCAGCCGTGAAACCAGCCGAGCGATCCGCGAGATCATGGCGCTGGCCGATCTGGCCAACCGTTATGTCGACGAGCAGGCCCCTTGGGTTGTGGCGAAGGAAGAAGGCCGTGATACCGATCTGCAAGCGATCTGCTCTATGGGGATCAACCTGTTCCGCGTGCTGATGACCTACCTGAAACCGGTATTGCCTTCATTAACCGAACGCGCCGAGGCGTTCCTCAACTGTGAACTGAGCTGGGATGGTATTCAGCAACCGCTCTTGGGCCACCAGGTGAACACCTTCAAGGCTCTGTTCAACCGCATCGATCTCGACAAGGTGAATGCAATGGTTAATGCCTCGAAAGAAGACATGGCAGCCACCAAAGTGGTGAGTGGCCCGCTGGCGGACGATCCGATCCAGGACACCATCAGCTTTGATGATTTCGCCAAAGTGGATATGCGTATCGCGCTGATCAAAAGCGCCGAGTTTGTGGAAGGTTCCGACAAGCTGCTGAAGCTGCAATTGGACCTGGGTGGTGAATCCCGTCAGATTTTCTCTGGTATTCGCTCCGCTTACCCGGACCCTTCGTTGCTGGCAGGGCGTTTGACCATCATGGTGGCCAACCTGGCGCCGCGTAAAATGCGCTTTGGCGTTTCCGAAGGCATGGTGATGGCGGCTGGCCCTGGCGGGAAAGAGATTTTCTTGTTGAGCCCAGACAGCGGTGCACAGCCTGGCATGCAGGTTAAGTAAGGTTTTATTCATCGGGCGTAAGTCCCCACACCCTCTCGCCGAGGGTGTGGGGAAAGTGCAACTCTGCCAAGGCCATAAAATCACCGGCCAATTTCGCAACACTCTTCGTGCCAGAAACGAATCAGGCAAAAACCCTGCCACGCCAGCAAGCGGGGCGTTGTGTTCCTGATTGACCCAAGCCAGCGCCAAAGCTGCCATTTGATCCTGCCTTCAAGCAAAACCTGCGCAACGCATCCAGACAAATCGTTATTACTATTGAAATAATTTGCTTTACCCCTTCCCTGCGCAGCGAATTCAGCTAATGTATCAATACTGACTAGAGAGCTGTATGCATAAACAGGTTAGGTTATGAAGGGATTCCCCCACAGATTAATATGTTGCTGGCAAGTTCGTTGGTGCTGACAATCGGCCGCGGCGTTACGTTACCCTTTATCACCATTTACCTGACCGAGCACTTCCATCTGCTGCCCAAAAGCGTGGGGATCATCCTTGGTATCAGCCTGACTCTCGGCATTATCAGCAGCTTTTATGGTGGCTATCTGGTCGACCGTTTTAATAAAAACCCCTGATCCTGCTGTCTATCCTGCTATTTGCATTAAGCTTTTTGTTATCCCGTGGATACCGCGCCCGGCGGGGATTATTGTGGTGCTGGCCATTCTGCATACCGCCTACGCGGTGCTCAACATCGCCATCAAGGCCTGTTTTGCCAGTTGGCTACCGGTGGCGCAACGCATTAAAGCCTTCTCGATGAACTACACGCTGGTTAACGTCGGCTGGGCGGTAGGGTCGTCGCTGGGGGTTATGGTGGCGGGTTACAGCCCATTGCTGCCGTTTTACCTCTCCGGGGGTTAGCGTTACTGACGGTGATCGTCCTCAATTTCCGCCTGCGTGGTCAACAGCCGCCACCGCTAGCTGAAGCCAATGCAACTACGGCGGCGGTACTCAACTTCCGCCAGACGGTCACCGTTTTGCGTAGCGATCGGCGGCTGATTTATTTCACCGTTGGCAGTACCCTGGGCGCAGTGGTTTTTGGCCAGTTTACCGGCTATCTTTCGCAGTACCTGATCACCGTTGCCAACGCCGAATTCGCTTACAAAGTGATCGGGGTGGTGATGATCGTCAACGCCAGCATCGTTATCGCCCTGCAATATCTGTTGAGCCGCGGCATGCGCCAGGACAACATGATCCGTTGGCTGATGCTGGGCACCCTGTTCTTTGTGCTGGGGCTGATTGGCTTTATGCTGGCCGGGCAGTCCATCGCATTATGGATGGCGGCGATGGCTATTTTCACCCTTGGCGAAATCATCGTCATTCCGGTTGAATATATGTTTATCGACTTTATCGCCCCGCCGCACCTGAAAGGCAGCTATTACGGGGTACAAAGTCTCAGTAATCTGGGGGAGCCATCAACCCGGTTATGTGTGGTTTCCTGCTGAGCTATGCACCGCCACCGGTAATGTTCCTGGTACTGATCGCGGCGGCGCTGTTCAGCCTGCTGTTTTTCTTCCTCGGCCATCGGTTGGCCGAGCAACAACCGGTTACCAGGTTCAACAGCGCTGAATAGGCGCTATCTTCTAACTTGAGTTGCCGCGCTGTTGGCTGCCAGACAATAAACTCGCAACGATATTCATGATGCGTTTTGTGGCATAGCTCACATTTTAATTGTATGATGAATGCGTCAAATTAAATGGGAAAGGGTTATGGGCAACGTATTCACACAGAGCTGGAAATACCTCAGGGCAATAGTACTGATCTACCTGAGTCTGTTTGCCGGTAACGCCATTGCAGCGCTGCTGCCGGTCACTATCCCCGGCAGCATCATCGGCATGTTGATCCTGTTTGCCCTGCTCTCTTCACAAATCCTGCCTGCCAAATGGGTCAAACCCGGGTGCCATCTGCTCATCCGCTATATGGTGCTGCTGTTTGTGCCAATCGGTGTCGGCGTGATGAAGTATTACGACCAGATTGTTGAGGATCTGGCCCCACTGGTGGTGTCTTGCCTGCTCAGTACGCTGCTGGTGTTTGTCGTGGTCGGCTATACTTCACACTACTTCCACCGTGAGCGCCAGATTATCGGCAAAGCCAACAACCCCGGGGAAGAGAAATGATCCACAATATCTGGTGGTCTCTGCCGCTGACGCTGCTGGTTTTCTTTGCCGCACGCAAATTGGCGCAATGGCTGAAAATGCCGTTGCTGAACCCCTTACTGGTGTCGATGGCGGTGATTATTCCCTTTTTATTGCTGACGGGCATCCCATACGAGCGCTATTTTCAGGGCAGCAAAATCCTTAATGACCTGTTGCAACCAGCGGTTGTCGCCCTGGCCTTTCCGTTGTATGAACAGCTTCACCAGATCCGCGCACGCTGGAAATCTATCATCGCCATCTGCTTTGTCGGCAGCATGACCGCGATGATCAGCGGTGGAGTCATTGCTCTGCTGATGGGGGCCAAGCCGGATATCGCCGCCTCGATCATGCCGAAATCGGTCACCACACCGATAGCTATGGCGGTAGCCGAATCGATCGGTGGCATTCCGGCAATCAGTGCCGTCTGCGTGATTTTTGTCGGTATTTTGGGCGCGGTTTTTGGGCAGAGCCTGCTTAGCCTGTTGAAGATCACCACCAAATCCGCACGCGGCCTGGCAATGGGCACAGCCTCACACGCATTAGGCACTGCCCGCAGTGCAGAAATGGACTATCAGGAAGGGGCATTCAGCTCATTGGCTCTGGTTATCTGCGGGATCATTACGTCGCTGATTGCGCCGTTCCTGTTCCCGATAATGCTGAGATTGTTTGGCTAGCCCCGTCAAATACTGCTAAACATCTCGAATTTATAAATTCCATTGCATAAATTTCATCAATAAATAGATGTAAATCACAATTTATTGTCAGCAGGTTGCCTAGAATGTCATCCCGTTAACTTGTAGAGAAATTTACTTATGCACTCGCGCTTTCACACTGCCTACAGCGAACTGCCATCAGCCTTGCAATCGGCCCTGCTGCCTTATCTTGATGCGCCTGGCTTCCAGGCTATGTTCAAGGCCGATCAGGTGGAAGCAATCAAGCAACACTGTGGTTTAGATGATGATGCTCTGGCATTTGCTCTGCTCCCCTTGGCTGCCGCCTGCTCGTTAACACCGATTTCGCATTTTCATGTTGGGGCCGTAGCCCGTGGTATCAGTGGCAATCTGTACTTTGGTGCCAATATGGAATTCAGCGGTGCGCCATTGCAGCAGACCGTGCATGCCGAACAATGTGCCGTTACCCACGCCTGGCTGCGGGATGAGGCCGGGTTGGTCTCCATCACCGTCAATTACACACCTTGCGGCCACTGCCGTCAGTTTATGAATGAACTAAACAGTGGTACCGGCCTGCAAATCCACCTGCCAACACGGGCACCGGCCACGCTGGGTGATTACCTGCCGTATTCATTCGGGCCAAAAGATCTGGAGATCAACGAGCTGTTGATGGACCCCGTCAACCACGGTTTCCAACTGACGCTGGATGATGAGTTGGCCAAGGCCGCTCTGGCCGCCGCCAACCAGAGCCATGCGCCCTACAGCACCGCCCACAGTGGCGTAGCCCTGGAAGCTGAAGATGGCACGGTTTACGCTGGCCGCTATGCGGAGAACGCCGCCTTCAACCCGAGTCTGCCACCGTTGCAGGCAGCATTGGTTCTCATGAATATCTCCGGCGGCGATTGCCAGAAAATCCGCCGTGCGGTATTGGCGGAGGCCCAGGGCGCCATCCTGACACAGTGGGATGCCACTCAGGCAACCCTGGCAGCCTTAGGTTGCCAGGACGTCCAACGGGTGACCTTCTAATCTCTGTGGCGGAGCCAGCGCGCTCCGCCAAATTCTGCGGTGTTGATACTTTTACCGCTACAAAATCATTTAATTACCGATCCCCCTGCCAAATTTGCTCATCATTTACTAACAATTGCTGTACATATTTTTCTTATCTCTTAGGATCAGCGGTTATAAAAGTTATCTGATACGTAAAGAGTAAAACTGATGGAACATGAATACGGAAGCAAACGCCCACTCTACATCCCCTACGCAGGCCCGATCCTGTTGGAATTCCCGCTGCTGAACAAAGGGAGTGCCTTCACCGAAGAAGAGCGTAGCAATTTCAACCTGCACGGCCTGCTGCCAGAAGCGGTAGAAACCATCGAGGAACAGGTCGAACGCGCCTATCGCCAATACCAGGACTTCAAGAACGACAACGACAAACATATCTACCTGCGCAATATTCAAGACACTAATGAAACCCTGTTTTATCGCATGTTGGACTCACACCTGAGCGAGATGATGCCCATCATCTACACGCCAACCGTGGGCGAAGCCTGTGAGCATTTCTCCGATATCTATCGCCGTGCGCGCGGGTTATTTATCTCCTACCCAAATCGCGATCGCATTGACGATATGCTGCAAAACGCCACCAAACAGAACGTTAAAGTGATCGTAGTGACCGATGGCGAACGCATTCTAGGTCTGGGTGACCAAGGCATTGGTGGCATGGGTATCCCTATTGGCAAGCTCTCGCTCTATACCGCCTGCGGTGGCATCAGCCCAGCCTATACGCTGCCAGTCGTGCTGGACGTCGGCACCAACAACCCGCAACGGCTGAACGATCCGCTGTATATGGGTTGGCGTCACCCGCGTATTTCTGGCGACGAGTATCACGCCTTTGTGGAAGAGTTCATTCAGGCGGTGAAACGCCGTTGGCCGAATGTGTTGTTGCAGTTCGAAGATTTTGCCCAGAACAACGCCACGCCGCTGCTGAATCGCTATCGTGATGAGCTGTGCTGCTTCAATGATGATATTCAAGGCACCGCCGCCGTGACGCTCGGCAGCCTGATCGCCGCCAGCCGTGCCGCAGGCAGCCAGTTGCGTGACCAAACCGTGACCTTCCTTGGTGCCGGGTCCGCCGGTTGTGGCATTGCCGAGCAAATCATTGCGCAGATGAAATCCGAAGGCCTGAGCGAAGAAGAAGCCCGTGCCAAGGTCTTTATGGTGGACCGCTTTGGCCTGCTGACGGACAAACTGCCGAACCTGCTCGACTTCCAGAGCAAGCTGGTTCAGAAAAGTGAGAACCTGGCCGCGTGGCAGGTGGAGAGTGATGCGATCTCGCTGCTGGAAGTCGTGCGCAACGCGAAACCTACCATTTTGATTGGCGTATCCGGCCAGCCGGGGTTGTTTACCGAAGAGCTGATCCGCGAAATGCATAAGCATTGCCCGCGCCCGATCGTAATGCCGCTGTCAAACCCCACCTCCCGTGTGGAAGCCCGCCCAGAAGATATCATCAACTGGACAGAAGGTGCGGCGCTGGTAGCCACCGGTAGCCCGTTCTCCGCGGTAACCTATAAAGAGCAGCAATTCCCGATTGCCCAATGCAACAACTCCTATATCTTCCCGGGGATTGGCCTTGGCGTGCTGGCCGCAGGGGCCACGCGTGTTACCGATGCCATGCTGATGGCTGCCAGCCGAGCACTGGCGGATTGTTCACCGCTGGCCACTGACGGCCATGGCGCACTGCTGCCGAATATTGACGATATTCAAGGCGTATCCAAATGCATCGCCATGGAGGTAGGCAAGGCTGCCCAATTGCAAGGTGTGGCGGTAGTGACTTCGGAAGAAGCGCTCTCCAAAGCCATTGAGCACAACTTCTGGCGCCCACAATACCGCAGCTACAAACGGACTTCGTTCTAAACCTGATAGCGGGGTCTGGCTTGCAGGCCCCGTCATTCTCTTCGCGTAATAAACAACTGCTGAAAAATACAGCGTAATGCCCGGGGTAAGCGGCTCACCGCTTGCGTCAGCCGGACAGGTAAAGTAGCCTTGAGTCTTACTTAAGCAACCGTGCGCGCAAGGCAACAACATGTGGAAACGCCTGATAATTAGCCTGTTCATCATCATTTCATTGTTGATGCTGACGGCTATTGCGCTCGATCGCTGGATAAGCTGGAAAACTGCCCCTTACGTTTATGATGAACTGCAGGGATTACCGCACCGCCAGGTCGGCGTTGTGCTTGGTACTGCCAAATATTATCGCACCGGCGTCATCAACCAGTATTATCGCTACCGCATTCAGGGTGCGATTAACGCCTATAACAGCGGAAAGGTGAAAACCCTGTTGTTGAGCGGGGATAATGCCCAGCAGAGCTACAACGAACCTATGACCATGCGCCGCGATTTACTGGCCGCAGGGGTTGCGCCAAGCGATATCGTACTTGATTACGCCGGGTTCCGTACCCTCGACTCCATCGTGCGCACCCGCAAGGTGTTCGACACCAACGACTTTATCATCATCACCCAGCGCTTCCACTGCGAACGTGCGCTGTTTATCGCCTTGCATATGGGCATCCAGGCTCAGTGTTATGCGGTGCCGTCCCCCAAAGATATGATGACGGTACGTGCCCGTGAGATTTTCGCCCGCCTCGGCGCACTGACTGACCTGTATATCCTCAAGCGCGAACCCCGCTTTCTTGGGCCGCTGATCCCGATATCGTCAATGCACGACATCCCGCAAGATGCCCAGGGTTACCCTGCGGTATCACCAGAACAGTTGCTGGAACTGGAACACAAACTGGCGGCAGAAAAACAAAAGGCTCAAGAGAAAAAGAGTTGAGGTTTGTTTGATGCGACACCCTCCCCACGGGTTACTTTTCTCCCTTATCCCGCAGCGCTCCTGAAACTGGCCGTTTCCCCCTGGTGCTGGATTAAGGGGACGTTGGCGATCGATGCAGGGCAATCGACTGGCTCAATCGGTTCCCTCTCCTGCGGGGAAAGGTTTAGGGAGAGAGGAATTGCCAACGCCAGCAAAACAAAACGGCCAGCAATGGCTGGCCGCGGTCATAACCGGATCATTATTTTTTCTTGGCGTACTTCAGCGAGTCCAGCGCTACCGCAAAGATGATAATGCCGCCCTTGATAATATACTGCCAGTAAGGGTTTACACCGATGTAGGTCAGGCCGTAGTTGATCACGGTAAAGATGATCACCCCGGTCACCACCCCCAGCACCGTTCCTACCCCACCGGCAAATGACACCCCGCCGACCACACAGGCGGCGATGGCGTCCAGTTCATACATAAAACCGAGGTTGTTGGTGGCGCTACCGATACGGCCAGCTTCCAGTAAACCGCCAAAGGCATAGAACACGCCAGACAGCGCATAGATCATGATCAGGTTCAACGGCACGTTGACGCCAGAGACTTTCGCCGCTTCCGGGTTGCCGCCGATAGCGAAGATATTCTTGCCGAAGCGGGTTTTATTCCACAGGATCCACACCAGAATAATCGCGATAATGGCGTAGAAGGTGATATACGACAGCTTGAAGTCACCGAATCGCAAGAATCCCTGAGCAAAGCTGGAGAACTTCGGATCGAACCCCGCCACCGGCGAAGCACCAACGTAATCGTAATACAGCGAGTTAATGCCATAGACGATAATCATGGTGCCTAAAGTGGTAATAAACGGCGTCACGTTGAGGTAGGCGATAATCAGGCCGTTCACCAGGCCAATCACCGCACCCACCGCACAAACCAGCAGGATCACCAGCGGGATCGACCAGGTTTCCATCTGTGGGAAAACTTTATTGACGTTATCCATCGATTGTAGCAAGGTCGCGGCAATCACCGCCGCCAGCCCCACTTGCCGCCCGGCAGAAAGGTCAGTCCCCTGGGTGACGATCAACCCGGCAACACCCAGCGCGATAATAATACGCACCGAAGATTGGGTCAGGATATTACTCAGGTTCATCAGGCTCAAAAACGTCGGATCCTGGATAATAATAATGGCCAGCAACACCAGCAAGACCACATAAATGCCACCTTCTTTAAAATAGGTGAACAGAGTTTTTTTATTAAGCGCGCTCATATTTACGATCCTTAAAGATGCAAGGAGGCTAATCGCAATATTTCATTTTGCGAGGTCTGTTTGGTATTCACGATGCCCGCAACCTGACCATTACTCATCACCAATATTCTGTCGGTAATTCCCAAAAGCTCCGGCATTTCAGAAGAGATAATGATGATCCCCTTGCCCTTCTTCGCCAATTCGGTCATTAACTGATAAATTTCAAATTTGGCCCCCACGTCAATACCGCGTGTCGGCTCATCCATCATCAAGATTTCCGGCTGTGTCAGTAGCCAACGGCCAATAATCACCTTTTGCTGGTTACCACCGGAAAGCGAGCCAATATTGGTATGGTGGCCCGGTGTTTTCACCCGCATGGCGTCGATCACCCATTGGGTGTCACTTTTCATCCGCGAGTTATCCAGCAACCCCATTTTGTTTTTGTAATGCCGGATATTGGAGATCAGCGAGTTAAAGCCAATATCCAGATAGGCATAGATGCCGGTTGAACGCCGTTCTTCTGTCACCAGCGCAAAGCCATGATTGATAGCTTCGTTGGCGCTGTTATTGTTGATACTCTTGCCATGCAGCTTGATGGTGCCACTGACTTTCTCGCGGATACCAAACAGGGTTTCCACAATATCGGTACGCTTGGCGCCCACCAGGCCAGCGATGCCCAGGATCTCTCCTTTATGTAAATCAAAGGAGATGTCACGAATCGATGGCTGGCGCAATGAAGTGAGGTTTTTCACCTCAAGAATCACCTCTTCCGGCGTATTCTGGCGATCGGGGAAACGCTGGCTCAGCGAACGGCCCACCATCATCGAGATAATCTTGTCCATATCCAGCCCTTCCAGCGGCTGGGTAATAATCCATTGGCCATCGCGCAGAATGGTGATTTCATCACACAGTTGGAAAATCTCTTCCATCTTATGCGAGATATAAACGATACCGCAGCCACGCTCTTTCAGTTTACGGATAATGGTGAACAGATGGTTGACCTCTTTCTCCGTCAGAGAAGATGTCGGCTCATCCATAATCACTATTTTGGCGTTATAGGAGAACGCCTTGGCTATTTCGATCATCTGCATCTGTGATACCGAGAGCGTGCCAACTTTAGCGCGCGGGTCAATATCAATATCCAGCTCGTCGAATATTGCCTTGGTGTCTTTATACATCTTGTCCTGATCGACAAACAGGCCTTTGGTTGGATAACGCCCCAGCCACATGTTGTCCATCACGGTACGTTGCAGAACCAGGTTTAATTCCTGATGCACCATCGAAACGCCGTGTTCCAGCGCCTCTTTGGAGCTTTTGAAATCAATTTCCTGCCCCTGAAACAGAATACTGCCGGAATCCTTTTTATAAATGCCAAACAGGCATTTTAATAACGTTGATTTTCCAGCGCCGTTTTCCCCCATTAATGCATGAATGGAGTGTGGACGTACGCGCAAATTCACATTATCTAATGCCTTTACGCCGGGAAACGACTTGTTGATGTCGGTCATTTCCAGCAGCCACTCACTCGAGTTATCGGCCATAAATAGTCCTGGCTAAATCTGGAGCCTGCTCTCCCCCGGCCTTCGCAAGAAAGTGATGGGAGATAAACGGGTTCTTATAATAAGTTCCCCCGCTGATAGCCAGCGGGGGCATTGCCTGTTCTCGCAGATTATTTAACGAATTGAGACAGGTTATCTTTATCTACGCCCACGTAAGGGATACGCACGATTTTTGCGACGATCTTATACGGGGTGCCGTCTGCAGCCGGTTTGCCCGCAGCCAGATTTTTTGCCAGATCGAAGGTGGCTTTAGCCTGGTTGTTGGCATCGTTCAGCACGGTACCGGCCATGGCACCAGATTTGACCAGCGCCAGCGCTTCTGGCAGGGCATCTACACCAAATACCGGAATGCTGCTCTTGTTGTGGGCTTTCAGTGCTTCAACCGCGCCCATAGCCATTGCGTCGTTGTTGGCAATCACCACTTCAATCTTGTTAGCATTAGGGCCAGACAACCAGGCATCCATCTTGTCTTTAGCCTGAGCAGTGTCCCACATCGCGGTATCCATCTGCAGTTGCTGAGTTTTATCACCCTTTTCATTCAAGGTCTTAACCACATAAGTGGTACGCGCTTCCGCATCTGGATGGCCCGGTTCACCTTTCAGCAACACATATTGGATCTGGCCGTCTTTGTTCAGATCCCAGGCTGGGTTGGCTTTCCAGTGCTTGGCAATCAGTTCACCCTGGATCACCCCAGACTCTTTAGAGTCGGTGCCGACGTAATAAGCCTTGTCATAGCTGTCCAACGCCTTGCGGGAAGGTTCTTTGTTGTAGAACACCACCGGAATATCGTTAGCGCGCGCTTTATCAATCACCACCGGAGCGGCGGCAGGATCCACCAGGTTAATCGCCAGCGCTTTGACACCCTTGGCAATCAGTACGTCGATCTGATCGTTCTGCTTGGACTGGTCATTCTGCGAGTCATTCATCAGCAGGGTGATATCTGGAGAAGCCTTGGCTTCTTTCTCAATCGCTTTACGAACTACCGACATAAAGTTGTCGTCATATTTATAAATGGTGACGCCAATACGGGTATCTGCGTGAGCGGCAGCGCCAAACATCATGCTTGCGGCCAGCGCGGCCAGGGTGAAAACCTTCTTATTCATTGTCTGTCTCCGGTTATATAGGGTCGTACTCGGTATAAAGCTAATTACCCATCGCCTTTCAAGCTGCAGCGTTGTCAGCTGCGGGCAGGCCTGGCAGTTTTCAATAAATCCCGGTCATCCTTGAATCTTGTTATTGGTAATGCTGTGTCAGCGCTTGGTTAAAATCTTAGGTTGGCAAGAGCCTTTGCGCCGGAAAACGCCTAGAGCATAGACGCCACGATGTTAATATTCTGTGAATTTTCTCACAGATTGAAAACGGTTACACAACAATAAATGTTCAGAGAGTGACCGAAGCCTCATTTTGCCAAGGAGCCACCGAGTGGCGGCGTACCAGGGTTGGCATGAACAAGTGAGAAGCCTGTGGCTCCAGTAGCCCGGCAGCGCCTTTCAGCGCCAGCTCTGTCGCTAAGGTCGCCATGGAAACGATGGGATAACGGATGGTAGTCAGCTTGGGGCTGGTATAGCGCGCAATGGGGATATCATCAAAACCCACCAGCGAGAAATGCTGCGGCACCGTGATACCGTTTTCCTTCAGAACCGCCATTGCACCAGCCGCCATGGCGTCGTTGTAGGCAAACACTGCGCTCAGATGCAAATTGCGGCCCAGCAGTTCTACCATTGCCGCTTCACCGCCCTGCAGGTCCGGTGAACCATAGGCACGCCAACTGTCCGGGGCGGAGAAGCCTGCCGCCGCCAGCGCCTGGCAATACCCTTGCTGGCGCAGCGGGCCATCTTCAATCGGGTGATTGGATCCCAGATAACCAATCCGCTGATGCCCTTGAGAAAGCAGCAGACGCATGGCAACCTCTGCACCAAACACGTTATCCAGGCCGACACAGCGATGCTCATAGCCTGTTACAATCCTGTTAATCAGCACCATACCCGGCACCTGATCCATAAAGGCAATCAGTTCCGCATCGCACAAGGCTTTAGCATGTACAATCAGGGCATTACAGCGTTGGCGGATCAGGATCTCGATGGCGTGGCGTTCTTTATCTGCCTGATGATAGCTGTTGCCGATCAACAGGTATTTGTGGTTTTGCTGCGCCACAGTGTCTACCGCTTTCACCAGGGCACCAAAGAACGGATCCGAGACATCCATCACCACCACACCCAGGGTTTCGCTACTCTGGGTCGCCAAGGCCTGGGCGTTGGCATTTGGCCGATATCCCAATTCTGCAACGGCCTTAAGTACCTGTTCTCGCGTCTCTTTACTGGTCAGGGCACTGTTATTCAGCACGCGTGACACGGTGGCCACGGAAACGCCTGCGCGTTTAGCGACATCGCGAATGGTGCTCGGATGAACAGAGTTCATGAAACGTCCTGAGGTCGGCAGAGTTGATAATGGCGCTATCCTACTCTGTTTTTCATCCTCCTCAGCGTGAATTACGTCACAGGAAAGAAAACGTTTACATACATTTTTTTAACCTGTCTGCGTCAGATCTCATTTTGTTGCCTGATGAGTCCCTTCGCCAGCGGCAAGGGCCGTCAGTCTGCGCCACAGCCACTCCATCGGGCCCTGCGAGAAATAACGCAACCATAGGTTTGAAATCAAAAGGTTAGCCAGCCAGACCAGCGGAACAATGGCCAAAAGCTGCCACCGATCGAGCTGCTGATAGAGGCCGAAACGGTAAAAGAGCGTGGTGCAGATCAAGGTTTGCAGCAGGTAATTGCTTAACGCCATGCGCCCAACCTGGGACAACCAATGGCTGATACGCAGGTGTGAAAGGGTTGGCCAGAAACCATAAACCAGGGCCAGGTAGCCCATCGCCTGCAGGGGAGAACCTAATTCACGCGGCACCTGCAACAGAAAACCACTCCAGCGATAGTCCCAATTCAGCCGCCACTGCAATACCACGCCTGGCAACTGGATCAGCAATGAAAGCGGTATCAGCCAGGCCGCCTGGCGCAAATAGTAGGCAGGGGGATAGCTATTGCGCAGCCAACCGCTGCGCATCAGGCCAGCACCGAACAGCATCAAACCTGCCAGTTGCCAGCCGTACTGCGCACCTATCGCCAGCAGGCTGGAAGAAAGTAAGTCCACACGGTTGCGCCAGGCCTCTACCCCGCCCTGCAGCTTCCAGAATTTCTCATATTGTAATTCTGCCACGCCAGGCAGCCAGAAACTGTTTGGCTCACCGGGAGAGATAAAACCCAATAGCAGCAACACCGCAATGCCAATCAGATACAGCACCACGCCGGTTTTCAGCAGCGTATAGGTATTGGGCGCATCGCGGATCATGCGCCAGCACACCAGTCCAATCAGCCCATAGGCCAGCAGGATATCGCCGTCCCACATAAAGATGGCATGGCCCAGACCAAACAACACCAACCACGATAAACGGGCACGAACCCAGCCTTTGCCACGCCGCAACAATAGCTGCAAACCAGCCCCAAACAGCAAGGCAAACATAGCCAGAAACTTAACCTGAACGAACAGATCCAACAAAGCCCAGGTCCAGGCATCGCGGTCGGAAGGCACCCCGAGATAGGCCGGATTGAGATAGGCGGCTTTCGGCAAACCAAAGGCGCTGATATTCAGCAGCAAGATACCGAGAATGGCGATACCGCGTACACAATCCAATGTGGCAATACGTGGTCGCGCGGGTGTTTCGTTAGCGTTCATTTTATACCGCAGTGTTTCAATCAGTAAAAAGGCGCCCGCAGGCGCCTGTTATCTTTGTGTTCGAAGAACCTGCCACCCTTATTGATGATGACGCACCGCACGCAGGAATTCCTGGCGGGTATTCTGGCTAGACTTGAACAAGCCACCCAACGAGGTCGTGGTGGTCGCGCTGGTCGCATCACGGATCCCCCGGGCTTTGACACAATAATGGACCGCATCAATCGATACCGCCACATTGTTGGTACCGAGCAAAGTTTGCAATGCCACCAGGATCTGCTGGGTCAGCCTCTCCTGCACCTGCGGACGCTGAGCAAAGAATTGCACAATACGGTTTATTTTCGACAGGCCAATCACCGAGTCTTTGGGAATATAAGCCACCGTGGCTTTGCCATCAATGGTAACAAAGTGGTGTTCGCAGGTGCTGGTGAGCGTAATATCACGCACCGTCACCATTTCATCCACTTTCATCTTGTTCTGGATAACGGTAATTTTGGGGAAGTTGGCATAATCCAGGCCGGAGAAAATCTCGTCGACATACATTTTCGCAATGCGGTGCGGGGTTTCAGCCAGGCTGTCATCAGATAAATCGAGATTCAGCAGCAACATGATTTCCGTCATATGCTCTTTAATACGGCGCTTACGCGTCTCACGATCCAATACTTCCCCACGCAACGGGGTTTCCAGGCCGCGCGCTTCAAGCGCCGCGTGAACCAGTGCAGCTTCATTACTCAACGATGTCATGGCGTGTCTCCAGCAGTACCTGCTATACCGAAACCAGCAGGTTAGCGATGTCTTATTCTTTATAACAGCAGGGTTGCAGTGCGCTATACCCTATGGATTTCAAGTTATACCTAGGCACCCAGCTCACTCATCTCTTAGCGCTGACTTCAGTCAGTGGCTGGGGTGAGTGAGTGCAGGTAACAACGCTATAGCTTGAAAAACGACGGGTATAACGTGATGTCGATCATTATTTTCATCTACTCTAGATGAGAGTGAGACGTTAATCCAGTGATTGTCTTTCATCCCTGTATGAAATTTCCGCATCCGGCCCACAACAGGCTGGCTGCGGCTATCCCATACTATTTGTACGGAATTCAATCAGGGTAACGTCAGCTTGCTGGACATCGCCCGCACCGGCGTATTGATCACCAACACCCCGGCGATCACCAACCCGACCACAGCGACATATAATGCCGGTTCAAGGCGATGGGTTAGCGCGGTGGAGAGCGCAGAAAGCATCGGGCCAACCAGTTGACCAATGGCATATCCAGTAGTCAGCAGCCCTGCCATATAACGGGCATGATGGGGTGCCAGCTCCCGGCCATGCTGGATGGAAAGCTGTACCACGCTAAGAAACCCCCGCCGGTCAACAGCGCTCCCAGAGCCAAACCGGTAACGCCCGGCACCACTTCGGCGCACAGCACCCCAAGTGCCTGCACCCACAGGGTGATAGCCAGACGAGTCTGTGTGGTGAGCTTATGACGGGTCAGAATACCGATGATAATCCCCAGCACCGCGGCACCCCCGAAAATCGGCCAGACAAACTGGGCAAACAGGCTGTCCGGGAAACGGGCCGTCGCCATTTGGGAAAGGAATGTCGCAGGCAGGATATAACCAAAACCGGCCAGGCTGTAACTCCACACCAGGCGCTTTAATGCAGGCGTCAGTATCAACGGCTCCAGCGGCATATCTGGGCGATGCAACTCCCCGGTTCGCGGCAGATTGACGCTAATGGCCCCAACCAGCACCAGCGCCAGCACACCATATACCAGCCAGGCCTGTGAAGCGCTCAGTGCCAGGCTGTGGATCGCAACCGCCAGCATACCGCTGATAAAAATCCCGGCCCCTGGCCCGGCAAACACGGCGGCACTCAACGCCGGGCGGCCATAGTGAGCCAAACGCTCGTTGGTCCAGGCGGCAACCAGCACCATTGACCAACCACTGGCCCAGCCAATGGCAAAACGCACCGCACCGTGCCACCACTCGCCCTCAACCACCGCAGACAACAGCGTCAGGGCTACCGCCCCCCACACGCCGAGCCACAAACGGCATTCCACATGGCGGTTGGCCCGCATCGCGTCGTAGGCTCCGCACAGATACCCCAGGTAGTTCAGTGCTGCCACCAGCCCGGCCCCGGTCAGGCTGAATTGATGCTCAGCAATCATCAACGGCACCTGTGGGGTAAAGGCAAAGCGGCCGATACCCATCGCCACAATCAACACAATAAAGCCGCTCAATGCAATTCTTAACGCCATGGGTGTATCCAGCCTGTTAAAAGAAAGTTGCGACTATCATGCCGCAGTATTAAACTCACAAAAACTGAATAATGCTTATCAAGTTCATCACGAAAAGAGAAAGTTATGGATCTGACCCAATTGCGCATGTTCTGCAGCGTGGCCGAAACCGGCTCCGTCGCCCGCGCAGCCGAGCAACTGCATCGCGTGCCGTCAAACCTGACCACGCGCCTGCGCCAGCTCGAGCTGGAACTGGGCACCGATCTGTTCATTCGAGAGAAGCAGCGTCTGCGGCTCTCGCCGATGGGCCATAATTTTCTTTGCTACGCCCAACGGATCCTGGCACTGAGTGAAGAAGCGATGAGTATCACCCACGCCGGTAAACCCGCTGGCAACTTTGCGCTAGGCTCAATGGAGAGTACGGCAGCCACCAGATTGCCCACCTTGCTGGCAGCTTACCACCAGCGATTTCCACAGGTTTCGCTTTCTCTGACCACCGGCACCTCGGGGGAGATCACCGAGCGTGTGCGTGCAGGCACGCTGGCCGCCGCGCTGGTGGATGGCCCATTACAGCATGACGAGTTAAACGGCTGTATCGCTTTCCCGGAACGTATGGTGGTCATCTCCTGCCTGGATCATGCCCCCATTGCAACGGCTCAGGATGCCAAGGGGGAAACCCTGTTTGCCTTCCGCGCCAGTTGCTCCTATCGCCTGCGGCTGGAATCCTGGTTCAAGCGAGATGGCTCAATCCCAGGCCCAGTCATGGAGATCCAGTCTTATCATGCCATGCTGGCCTGCGTCGCCAGCGGGGCCGGTTTAGCGATGATCCCGCACTCGGTGCTGAGCCTGCTGCCGGGCTATCAACGGGTTAAAGTCCATGCACTCCCGGCAGATATTGCCGAGACCGCCACCTGGCTGTTATGGCGGCGCGATGCGTTCGGGCCAAACGTGCGTGCTTTGAAAGAACTGATTATAGAACAGGCCGAAATCAAGGAGGTGGGCGCCGAGTCCACGCCGTTGACAGAGCCAGTGCCACGAGAATTAAAGCCTATCCAGAAGAGGAAAATCGAATGAAAATGATTAAAACCCGCGCCGCCGTGGCTTGGGGCCCTAACCAGCCGCTGACGATTGAAGAAGTCGATCTGATGCCGCCACAGAAAGGTGAAGTGCTGGTTCGGATCGTCGCCACCGGCGTTTGCCACACCGATGCCTACACGCTTTCCGGCAAGGATCCGGAAGGCGTATTTCCGGCGATTCTTGGCCACGAAGGCGGCGGGATCGTCGAAGCCATTGGTGAGGGAGTCACCAGCGTTGCCGTCGGCGATCATGTGATCCCGTTGTACACGCCGGAATGCGGTGAATGTAAGTTCTGTAAATCGGGTAAAACCAACCTGTGCCAGGCCATTCGCACCACTCAGGGCAAGGGGTTGATGCCAGACGGCACCACCCGCTTCTTTAAGGATGGCAAGCCGATCTTCCACTATATGGGCACTTCCACCTTTGCCGAGCGCACCGTCGTACCGGAAATCTCACTGGCAAAAATCAGTAAAGAAGCCCCGCTGGAAGAAGTCTGTCTGCTCGGTTGTGGCGTCACCACCGGCATGGGTGCCGTGCTGAATACCGCCAAGGTAAAAGCTGGCGATACCGTGGCAATCTTCGGCCTGGGCGGTATCGGCCTTTCGGCGATCATCGGCGCACAGATGGCCGGTGCCAGCCGCATTATCGGCATTGATATCAACACCAGCAAGTTCGAACTGGCCCGCAAGCTGGGCGCAACCGACCTGATTAACCCGAAAGATTACGACAAGCCGATTCAGGAAGTGATCGTTGAATTGACCGACGGCGGCGTCGATTTCTCCTTTGAGTGCATCGGCAACGTCAACGTGATGCGCTCTGCGTTGGAATGCTGCCACAAAGGTTGGGGGAGTCGGTGATTATTGGCGTTGCCGGTGCAGGTGAGGAGATTGCTACCCGCCCATTCCAACTGGTTACCGGGCGCGTCTGGCGCGGTTCGGCCTTTGGTGGGGTGAAAGGCCGCAGCCAGTTGCCAGGCATTGTACAACGCTATATGGATGGCGAATTTGCGCTGAATGACTTTATCACCCACACCCTGGGGCTGGAGCAGATTAACGACGCGTTCGACCTGATGCATGAAGGCAAGTCTATCCGTTCCGTGATCCATTTCGATAAATAAGCCAGGAGGCAGAAGATGTACCCGTCATTAGAACTTCTCGAAGAGCACCGCATGTTCGGTGGCTGGCAACAACGTTACCGCCATGCGGCGCAGAGCCTGAATTGCAACATGACTTTCAGCATCTATCTGCCGCCACCACGCGATGATAACCCGCCGCCGGTGTTGTATTGGCTTTCAGGGCTGACCTGCAATGATGAAAACTTCACCCTGAAAGCCGGTGCTCAGCGCGTTGCCGCTGAATTAGGCCTGGTGCTGGTGATGGCAGATACCAGCCCACGTGGGGATGAGGTGCCAAACGATGAAGGTTACGATCTGGGCCAGGGGGCGGGGTTTTATCTCAACGCCACCCAGGCTCCGTGGGATAAGCATTTTCGTATGTTTGATTACATCAGCGATGAGTTGCCTGCGCTGATCAAACAGCATTTCAGCGTCAGCGATCGGCAGTCTATCTCTGGCCATTCGATGGGTGGCCATGGTGCCCTGATGATGGCTCTACGTCACCCGCAGCGTTTCCGCTCGGTGTCGGCCTTTGCCCCTATCGTCAACCCTTGTCAGGTGCCGTGGGGCCGTAAGGCCTTGACAGCCTATCTGGGCAGTGACGAAAGCCAGTGGTTGCAGTATGACAGTTGTCACCTGCTGGCCAACGGCGCAGAGAAACTACCGGTACTGGTCGATCAGGGAGACGGCGATCAGTTCCTGGCGGATCAACTGCAACCGGCAAAACTGGCCGAACTGGCGCGCCAGCGCGATTGGCCGTTAACCTTGCGCATTCAGCCAGGTTACGACCATAGCTACTTCACCATCGCTACGTTTATTGAAGATCATCTGCGTTTTCATGCGGAGCATCTGTTCCGCTGAGTGTTGGTCCCCTCTCCTGAAGGAGAGGGGACCAATACGCCTCGATATTCATCCTTTCAGCTTGGGATCCAGCGCATCGCGCAGCCCATCACCCAGCAGGTTAAACGCCAGCACGGTGAGGAAAATAGCCAGGCTCGGGAAAATTGCCACGTGCGGAGCAATCACCATATCCGCCCGAGCTTCATTGAGCATTGCCCCCCATTCCGGCGTCGGCGGTTGCGCACCCAAACCAAGAAACGAAAGGCTGGCAGCGGTGATAATCGAAGTACCAATCCGCATGGTGAAATACACCACGATAGAAGAGATGGTGCCAGGCAGGATATGCCGCAGAATGATAGTCCAATCAGAAGCACCGATGCTGCGCGCCGATTCGATATAAGTCAGGTGTTTCAGCACCAGCGTATTGCCACGGACCAAACGGGCGAACGCCGGGATGCTGAATATAGCCACGGCCACAATCACGTTGGCCATTCCGCTGCCCATGATCGCCACGACCCCAATCGCTAACAGAATGCCGGGGAAAGCAAACAGCACGTCGCTGATACGCATCACAATGCGATCCCACCAACCTTCGTAATATCCCGCCAGTAGCCCGAGCAGCGTGCCTATCGCGCCCCCCACCAGAACCGAGAACACACCGGCGGCCAAGGAAATGCGTGCCCCCATCAGAATACGGCTGAAAATATCACGGCCCAGCGAATCAACCCCCAGCAAATGCACCCATGAAGGGCCCTCATTCAAGCGATCGTAATCGAAGTAGTTTTCGGCATCATAGGGCACCAGATAAGGTGCCAGCAGCGCGGCAGCGACCAGCAATAACACCAACAGCCCGGCCGCCATCGCTACATGCTGGCGACGAAAACGGCGCCAGAACTCACGCCACGGGGTGCGCACCGCATGCGTGTTAACCACCGGCATTGCCTTGAGTGCGGCATTACGCCGCCAATACTTGATCATGCGGCCTGCCTATTTGTAGCGAATCGAAGGGTTGATGGCCGCATACAGCATATCCACCAACAGGTTGATCAAAATAAACTCCAGTGAGAACAGCAATACTTCTGCCTGGATCACCGGATAATCACGCATTTCCACCGAGTCCACCAGCAAACGCCCTAGCCCTGGCCAGTTGAACACTTTCTCGACCACAATCGAGCCGCCGAGCAGAAAACCAAACTGTAACCCCATCATGGTGACCACCGGGATCATGGCGTTGCGCAGCCCGTGTTTGACGATCACCAACGGCTCCCGCACACCTTTGGCGCGAGCGGTGCGCATGTAATCCTCCTGCATCACCTCCACAAACGAGGCACGGGTAAAACGGGCCATCACCGCCGCCACCGCAGCGCCAAGCGTAATGGAGGGCAGGATGTAGTGCCGCCAGCTATCGGCCCCGACCGTGGGCAGCCAACCGAGATTGACCGAAAAAACCTGCATCAGCAGCATCCCCAACGCAAAGGCCGGGAAAGAGATGCCGGAGACCGCCAAGGTCATCCCCAGCCGATCCGGCCAGCGGTTACGCCACACGGCGGATACCATGCCGATAGCCATACCAAAGATCACCGCCCATACCATGCTGGTGACGGTAAGCCAGAAAGTGGGCATAAAACGCGAGGCGATTTCTTCACTCACCGGGCGTTTGGAAACCATCGACGTGCCAAAATCGCCTTGCAGAATATTCACAAAGAAACGCACAAACTGTTGTGGCAGCGGTTTATCCAGCCCCAGATCCTGGCGCACCAATTGGACAACGGCTTCATCTGCATCCTGCCCGGCCACCAGCCGTGCCGGATCGCCAGGCAGCATATGGACGAACAAAAACACCAATACCGCCACGATCAGCAGCGTCGGGATCAGGCCCAGCAGGCGTTTAAGAAAGTAATTAAGCATTGCGCATAAATCCCCTCACGCCGCCTTTCCCTACAGCGGAAAGGCGGCGATCAGTCTCTTATTTCAAATCCGCGTTATCAAAGCTAAACGAGGTGTCTGGCATCACGTAAAAACCGCTCAGCTGTTTGTTGTTGGCCGAGAGCAGGCGTTCGGTCACCAGGAAGATCCACGGGGCATCTGCCCAGATGCGATCCTGGGCATCTTTATATAATGCCTGTTTTTGGGCGCGATCGGTGGTGGCCAACGCATCGGCCAGCGCCTTGTCTACCTGCGGATTGCTGTAAAATGCGGTGTTGAACTGCTTCGGTGGGGCCGACTGGGTAGCAAATAGTGGGGTCAGTGCCCAATCGGCTTCGCCGGTTGAGGCAGACCAGCCGGTGTAGAACATGCGCACGCCAGTCTCTTTCACGCCCACACTTTCTACCTGTGCCGCACGCTGGCCAGCGTCCATCGCGGTCACCGTGACCTTCACCCCAACCTGCGCCAGTTGTTGCTGGGCAAACTGCAGCACTTTCTGCGCGGTGCTGTGGTTATGGGAAGACCACAACTGGGTGGTGAAGCCGTTCGGATAACCCGCTTCTTTCAGCAGTTCACGCGCCTTGTCCGGATTGTATGGCCAAGGATTATAACGCGTGGCAAAGTCGATTGCCGGTGGCACCGGGCCTTCCGCCGGAACGGCAAAGCCAGAGAAGGCGACTTTGATCAACGCCTCTTTGTTGATGGCATAGTTCAGCGCCTGACGGACTTTCGGGTTATCGAAAGGTTTCTGCGTGACGTTCATACTGATGTAACGTTGCAGGATCGACGGAGCCGCCACCAAATCCAGCTTGTCGTTTTTCTCCAGCACCTTGGCTTGCTCATAAGGGATCGGGAAGGCAAAGGTCGCTTCGCCGGTTTGCAGCATTGCCGCACGGGTGTTGTTATCCACCACCGGACGCCAGGTGATGCTGTCCAGCTTCGGTAAGCCCGCTTTCCAGTAACCGTCGAATTTCTTCACTTTCACATAGTCGGTCTGGTTCCAGATGTCAAACTGATAAGGGCCGGTGCCAACCGGGTGGAAACCGATCTCCTTGCCATATTGCTTGAGCGCCGCAGGCGAGATCATCACTGCCGCCGGGTGCGCCAGGTTGTTGATAAACGCCGAGAATGGCGCTTTCAGCACGATTTTGACCGTCGCCGGGTCCACCACCTCGGTTTTATCAATCATCTTGAACAGGTTATAGCGCTTGAGGTGGTTATCCGGGTTACTGGCACGATCCAGGTTAACCTTCACCGCCTCGGCATCAAACGCGGTGCCGTCGTGGAACTTCACCTGCGGATGAAGCTTGACGGTATAGGTCAGGCCATCTTTGCTCACCTCATAGCCGTCTGCCAGCACGTTCACCAGCTTCATGTCTTTATCAAAGCCGAACAATCCCTGATAGAAGGATTTGGCTACCGCCTGAGATAAGGTGTCGTTGGCATCATAAGGATCGAGGGTCGTGAAGTTAGAGGCCACGGCTATTACCGCATCCTTGGCTGCCCAGGCTGGGCCGGTAGCGGCGGCCAGCAGTACGGTGGCCAAAACATGACGCTTGAATGTGTGCTTAGTCATATTGCTTTCTCTCCTGAGGCAAGGCTAAAAGGCACCGGCGATAGGGTGACGGGCCACAAAATGCCCTGGCCCCACCTGCACTAAAGGTGCGGTAACGGGTTCGTCGCCCAGCGCACGGATTGGGCTGGGTATCTCATCCACCAGCAGCGGCTGGCGTTTATGCGCATGGGCAGGATCGGCCACCGGAACGGCGGCCATCAGCTTACGGGTATAGGCATGCTGCGGGTTTTCGAATACGGCACGGCGCGGGCCAATCTCAACAATCTGGCCGAGGTACATCACCGCCACGCGGTGACTGACGCGTTCCACTACCGCCATATCATGGGAAATAAACAGAAATGCGATCCCCAACTCACGCTGCAAATCGAGCAGCAGGTTGACGATCTGCGCCTGTATCGATACGTCCAGCGCGGAAACCGCTTCGTCAGCAATCACCACTTTCGGGTTGAGCGCCAACGCACGCGCAATGCAGATACGCTGGCGTTGCCCACCGGAAAACTCATGCGGATAACGGTGCGCATGCTCCGGTTTTAGCCCCACGCGTTCCAAAAGCCACGCCACCCGTTTTTCTGCTGCCTGGCCGCGTGCAACGTTATGCACCAGCAACGGTTCCATAATCGAGAACCCTACGGTCAGGCGCGGATCGAGGGAAGCGTAAGGATCTTGAAAGATAAATTGAATATCACGCCGCAAATGCTGCAGGGCTGCGCCTTTCAACTGATTAATCTGTTGGCCATTGAACATGATAGTGCCGTGCTGGCTGTCGACCAGCTTTAGCAGGGAACGGCCTGTGGTGGATTTGCCGCAGCCAGACTCCCCCACCAGCCCCAGCGTTTCACCAGGGTAGAGTTCAAAGCTGACGTTCTCGACCGCATGGACACGGCGTGTGACGCGGTTGAAAACCCCGCTGCGCAAGTCAAAACGCGTGACCAGATCCCGCACCTGCAGGATTGGTGCCGCTCCCGCAGGGATCGTGTCTTGCGGCTGGTTATTTTCTTCGATCCCCGGCAAGGGGAATTTAGCCGGGAAGTCTTTATTGGCCATAGCGCCCAATTGCGGTACCGCCGCCAACAGCGCCTGCGTATAGGCCTGCTGTGGGGCGGCAAACAGTGAACGCACGTTCCCCTGTTCGACCTTCTCCCCCTGGTGCATCACCAGCACCCGATCGGCAATTTCTGCCACCACACCCATATCATGGGTGATGAAGATCACCCCCATCTGCATTTCCTGCTGCAACACGCGGATCAACTGCAAAATCTGCGCCTGAATGGTGACATCCAGCGCGGTGGTGGGTTCATCGGCAATCAGTAATGCGGGTTTGCACGACAGGGCCATTGCGATCATCACCCGCTGGCGCATGCCGCCAGAAAGCTGGTGCGGATAGCGGCCAAGTACGTTCCGGGCTTCAGGAATGCGCACCAGATCGAGCATATTCAAGGCTTCACGCTTGGCGCTGCGATGGTCCATGCCCTGATGCAATCTTAAAGATTCGGCGATCTGCTCCCCCACCGGGAACACCGGGTTAAGCGAGGTCATGGGTTCTTGAAAGATCATCGCCATATCGGCACCGCGCAGGGTGCGCAAAGTGCTCTGCTTCGCCTTGGCCAGATCGAGCACCTGGCCATTACGGCGACGAAAATGCATCGTGCCGCTGGTCAACTCGCCGCCGCCCTGCTCCACCAGGCGCATCAAGGCCAGCGAAGTGACCGACTTGCCCGAGCCAGACTCGCCGACGATAGCCAGAGTTTCACCACGATCCACCTCAAAGGCCAGATGGCGCACCGCTTCCACCACCTCGCCTTCCTGGCGGAACTGCACGCCAAGATTATTCACCGCCAACACCCGCTGCGGCAACAACATCAGCCCGCTATCGGCCTGTGGCGAGATGAGGGTATCGGTCATGCGGCCTCCCGGTAAGCGTTCAGCGATAGATACCGATTGAAGGGGCATCACCGACATAGCCAAAGCCGCGGTACATACCTTCGCTGTTGAACGGCAACGCTACGTTGCCAAAGCGATCGATGGCAATCAGGCCACCGCTGCCGCCCATCGCCAACAGCTTTTCCATCACCACTTTGTCACAAGCCTGTTGCAGGCTTAACCCGGCATATTCAATCAATGCGGAAACATCATAAGCCGCGACGCTTCGCATAAAGACTTCGCCGGTACCGGTGCTGGAAACCGCCACCGTGGCGTTATTGGCATAGCAACCTGCACCAATAATCGGCGTATCGCCAATGCGCCCGGCCTGTTTGTTCGTCATACCGCCGGTTGATGTGGCTGCCGCCAGATTGCCCAAGGCATCCAGCGCCACCGCGCCTACGGTGCCAAATTTACGATCGGGATCCAGCGGTTCACCGCCCAGAGCCGCTGCACCGTCGTGATTGAGCAGCACCCGGCCCTGATCCGCTTGAGCGCGGTGCAGTTGGTCAAAACGTTCCTGGGTAAAGAAAAAAGTGGGATCGACCATTTCCAGGCCGTGAGCGGCAGCAAACTTTTCTGCCCCTTCTGCGCCAAATAACACGTGACTGCTGTTTTCCAGCACGGCACGTGCAGCCAGCACCGGATTACGTATTCGGCTGACTCCGGCTACCGCTCCGGCATCACAGGTTCGGCCATCCATCACGCAGGCGTCCAGTTCATGGGTCCCCTGATGGGTAAATACCGCACCCTTGCCAGCATTGAACAGTGGGCACTCTTCCAGCAATCTTACCGCTTGCGTCACCGCATCCAGCGCACTGCCTCCCTGGGCCAAAATAGCCTGGCCAGCGGCAACAATGTCGGAAAGCGCCTGAATATAATCCTGTTCCTTTTCGGCACTCAATGCCGCACGGGTAATTGCTCCCGCGCCACCATGAATGGCAATCACTGGTTTGCTCATTGATCTGACACCCTGTGTTAATCCTGAGA
Organism: Serratia sp. L9; assembly: GCF_050632285.1. Taxonomy (NCBI): domain Bacteria; kingdom Pseudomonadati; phylum Pseudomonadota; class Gammaproteobacteria; order Enterobacterales; family Yersiniaceae; genus Serratia; species Serratia sp. L9. The sequence continues at coordinate 4,915,632 of NZ_CP192591.1, forward strand.
CACCCGCGATAATTCAAATTGCCACCGCGGGTCGCAACGTGAAAAACAGGGGGATAATTATTATTCTGCCCGTTTCGACTATATTTAGCGCGGCAAGTGATGTAAAGCGCAAACTGGCCAACCCGCGTTAAGCATAGTCTGTTTAATACCCGTCGCCTTTCAAGCTACAGCGTCGTTCCCTGCATTCTCTCATCCCCAGCTCCAGGGATGAGATAGCGGGGCACCTGGCTGTCATTTGAAATTCCTGGGGTATAGATTGTTTTGACCTTTGTAAGAATTTAATGGAATATAAACAACGGATTATTCGCTGCTCCAGGTATTGTTAAAATAACCCACCGGTTTATTCATCACCCGTGGTCAGAATGCTCTAATATTCAAAAACCGGAACCTGGCTGTTGCAAAAACTCCAGCTCTTCTAGCGTGGATTCTCGGCCTAATATCGCGTTGCGATGCGGATATCGACCGAAACGGTCAATAATCGCTTTATGACGTAATTCAAATTCCAGCTGATCGCCGTTATTTAATTCGCTAAATAGCACCAAGGCCTGCTGGTGGATTGCCGCCGATTCGGAATGCATAAAAGGCAAGTAGAGAAAACCACGCTGTTCAATGCTCAAAGTTTCACATAACCCGCTGGCGATCGCTTCCTGCGCCAGCACCAGCGCCATTCCATCGCAGGAAAAGGAGCGTGGCGTATTGCGAAACAGGTTACGGCTGAATTGGTCGAGTACGATAATTTCCGCCAGCCTGCCATGGACGGTATCCCGCCAATGTGCCAGCTCGCCCTGGGCCGCTGCGTGCCACAGCTGGCCGAAACGCGTATGTAGCAAACGGTCGAACTCATCGTCCTTTTTAAACCACATCACCGGGTCAATCTCTTCGAACCAAAAGTCTAAAATCTGTCTGTGCATCATCGCCTCCCATTGTTTACTTCAGCATAGCATCCTTCATAATACCCCCACTTTACCGCTATTTTTTCGTGCACACTGATTATTGTGCATTTGCCCTCCCCTTCGGGAAGAGGGTTTAGGGGAGGGTAAAAAGAACACCCAGCCAAGGCCCCTCCCCCAGACAGGGGGCTGATCATTACGCATGGGTTCCTCTCCCAATGGAAGAGGAACGTTGCCACATACAGACCGCTGATTATTGAGCTTTTTATTGCTTGAATGACCAGCATGACACGCTGATTACGGAGCTTTCTTTATGGACCATTGCCATACTTCTGACCTCATTTCCCTTGAGCAGGCGCTGGAGAAAATGCTCTCCCAAATCACGCCATTGCAACAGACCGAATCTATCGCGCTGACCAACGCCGCGGGGCGAATTACCGCCGCTCCAGTGATTTCCCCCATTGATGTCCCGCCCTTCGCCAATTCTGCGATGGACGGCTACGCGGTGCGTATGGCCGATTTGAGCAGCAACACCCCCTGCCAGTAGCGGGCAAGGCGTTTGCCGGGGCGCCATTTAGCGACGTTTGGCCAGCGAATACCTGCATCCGCATCATGACCGGTGCCCCTATCCCGGCAGGAAGCGAGGCCGTGATCATGCAAGAGCAGGCACAGGTGAGTGAGGCTGGTGTGCTTTTCACTGCGCCAGTAAAAGTGGGGCAAAATATCCGTCTTGCGGGTGAAGATATCCTGCGTGGGGCCAATGTCCTGCCCACCGGGGTAAAACTGGGTGCAGCCCAGTTGCCTTTGCTGGCATCACTGGGCGTTGCCAATGTTCAGGTAATGCGCAAGCTCAACGTGGCGGTTTTCTCAACAGGCGACGAACTACAACCTGTCGGCCAGCCTTTACAAGCCGGGCAAATTTACGATACCAACCGCTTTGCCGTGCGCCTGATGCTGGAACAGCTCGGTTGCACCGTGATCGATCTGGGGATCATCCGCGATAATCAGGAGGCGTTACGCGCCGCCTTTATCAAGGCTGACAGCGAAGCCGATGTGGTGATCAGCAGCGGCGGTGTTTCCGTCGGTGAGGCCGATTACACCAAACAGATGCTGGACGAACTCGGTAAAATCGGCTTCTGGAAGCTGGCCATCAAACCCGGCAAGCCTTTTGCTTTCGGTAAACTCCAGCACGCCTGGTTCTGCGGCCTGCCCGGTAACCCTGTTTCTGCCGTATTGACCTTTTACCAGTTGGTGCAGCCGCTGCTGGCAAAACTGGCTGGCCACAGCGAATGGCAAAAACCAGCCCGCCTGAAAGCGCGCGCTTTGACGCCACTGAAAAAATCGCCGGGCCGCCTGGATTTCCAACGCGGCATATTCAGCAGCAACGCCGCTGGCGAACTGGAAGTGAGCACCACCGGCCATCAAGGCTCGCATGTATTCAGTTCCTTCAGCCAGGGTAACTGCTTTATCGTGCTGGAACGCGATCGCGGTTCGGTAGCCGCCGGTGAAATGGTAGAGATCGAACCTTTCAATGCCCTGTTGAGGAACTGATTATGCTGCCGGAACTGACCGATGCAGAAACGCTGCGCTATAACCGCCAGATTGTGCTGCGGGGCTTTGACTTTGACGGCCAGGAAAAGCTCAAGGCCGCACATGTGCTGATCGTCGGGCTCGGCGGGTTAGGCTGCGCCGCAGCCCCTATCTGGCAGCCGCTGGCGTTGGCCATCTGACATTGGTTGATTTCGACACCGTTTCTCTTTCCAATCTGCAGCGCCAGATCCTTCACCGGGATGCGCGCATTGGCATGGCAAAGGTGGAGTCATCACGCATCGAGCTGAGCGCGATAAATCCGCATATCCATATCGATACCTTTAGCAATCAGTTGGACGACGAGCAGATGGCGCAGCAGATCGCCGCTTGTGATGTGGTGCTGGACTGTACCGATAATGTGGCCACCCGCGATATGCTGAACCGCCTTTGCCATGCGCAGAGCAAGCCGCTGATTTCCGGTGCCGCCATCCGCATGGAAGGCCAACTCAGCGTATTTACCTATCAGCCCGAAGAACCCTGTTACCGTTGCCTGAGCAGACTGTTTGGCGAAAATGCCCTTACCTGCGTAGAAGCCGGTGTCATGGCCCCCTTGGTGGGCACCATCGGCACCTTGCAGGCAATGGAAGCCATCAAGCTATTGGCGGGATATGGCCAGCCGCTGGTGGGTAAATTGCTGATGTTTGATGCCATGAGCATGCAGTTTCGCGAAATGAAACTGCCTAAAGATCCACGATGTGAAGTGTGTGGCTGAGCGATCAGAAAAGATTAAAAAATGGGCCGTCACGACGGCCCATAAGCTTTCAGCGGTGCTGAATCAGACAATACCCTGGCTACGCAGATAATCTTCGTAGTTGCCGGTGAAGTCGATCACCTTGTTCGGTGTCATTTCCAGAATGCGGGTTGCCAAAGAGCTGACGAACTCACGGTCGTGGGAAACGAAGATCAGGGTGCCTTCGTACATTTCCAACGCCATGTTCAGCGACTCGATGGATTCCATATCCATGTGGTTGGTAGGTTCATCCATAATCAGGATATTAGGACGCTGCATCATCAACTTGCCAAACAGCATGCGGCCTTTCTCACCACCAGACAGCACCTTCACGCGCTTCTTGATATCATCCTGGCTGAAAAGCAGACGTCCAAGCACGCTGCGCACTGCTTGCTCATCGTCCTTTTCCTGCTTCCACTGGCTCATCCAGTCAAACACGGTCTGGGTATCGTCGAATTCGTATTCGTGATCCTGAGCGTAGTAGCCGATCTTGGCGTTTTCAGACCATTTCACGGTGCCGTTATCTGGCTGCACGTCACCTACCAGCGTTTTCAGCAAGGTAGATTTACCGATACCGTTAGGCCCCAGGATGGCGACTTTCTCGCCCACTTCAACCATCAGGTTGAATTTACTGAACAGAGGGCCGTTATCGAAACCTTTTGCCAACGCTTCCACTTCCAGCGCATTACGGAACAGCTTTTTGTCCTGCTCGAAACGAATAAACGGGTTCTGGCGGCTAGAGGCTTTCACTTCGTCCAACTGGATCTTGTCAATCTGGCGGGCACGAGAAGTGGCCTGTTTAGATTTGGAAGCATTGGCGCTAAAGCGGCTGACGAATGACTGCAGTTCGTTGATCTGCGCCTTCTTCTTGGCGTTGTCGGCCATCAAGCGCTCACGCGCCTGGGTTGCTGCCGTCATATATTCGTCGTAGTTACCCGGATACACGCGCAGTTCGCCGTAGTCCAGATCCGCCATGTGGGTACAAACCATGTTCAGGAAGTGACGATCGTGCGAAATAATAATCATGGTGCTGTTACGTTCGTTCAGCACCTGCTCCAGCCAGCGGATGGTATCGATATCCAGGTTGTTGGTTGGTTCGTCAAGCAGCAGGATTTCGGGATCAGAGAACAGCGCCTGCGCCAGCAAGACACGCAGTTTGAAGCCTGGAGCGATCTCGCTCATCGGGCCGTAATGCTGTTCAACCGGGATCCCCACGCCAAGCAACAGCTCACCGGCACGTGCTTCAGCGGTGTAACCATCCATCTCGCCATAGGCCACTTCCAGATCGGCCACTTTATAGCCGTCTTCTTCGCTCATCTCCGCCATGGCGTAGATGCGATCGCGCTCTTCCTTCACCGCCCACAGTTCCGTGTGGCCCATGATCACGGTATCCAGCACGCTGAACTGTTCAAAAGCGAACTGATCCTGGCGCAGTTTACCCAGGCGCTCATTCGGATCCAGGAACACGTTACCGCCGCTCGGCACCAGATCGCCGCCGAGGATTTTCATGAACGTCGATTTGCCGCAGCCGTTGGCCCCGATCAGACCATAACGGTTACCGCCGCCAAACTTGACAGAGATGTTTTCAAACAATGGCTTACTGCCGAACTGCATAGTGATATTGTTAGTGCTTAACACAGCGCTCGCTCTTAATTTAATTGGGAATGTGATTTGGCGCGCATTATGCCATAACGGCGGTGAGAGATCGCGGGGATTTTTGGTTGATATTTGAGCGCAAATAAACGTTAACCGACTTGCGCCTAATAACCATACAAAGTCAAATGCCATTACAGCGCTTATTTTTTGTTACTCGCCTGCCCCTGGCTGAGCAGGCGAGTAATTCTTATCAATGGGAATAACATAAGCTAATGTGACAGTAGCAATGATTGTGCCGCCGATATAAAGCACTCTCTCCATTATTGTGTCAAAATGAAAAAAGAAATACACGCATAGCAGAAAGCCGATGGAGCCTAGCAAGTGAATCAGAGTGTTTGCTATAGTGAAACACACTTTGTCTTTAAATTTTTTTCCCATTTAGCTCTTTCTCCACAAATGATACTATTTTATTAAACGGTTCTTGGCCATGTTTCTGCCTAACCGTGAGTACATCAACAAATGGTTGAGGGACGATAAGGTCTATTCATTTGGTGTCAAGCACACTTGAGAAAACGTGCTTGTTTATTGTCATCATGAGCATAAACTTATCTCTTTTACAAATTTATCAGGCGCCATCCAAGATGTTCTTTGACATACGTCATACCCATTACCTTTAAGCTTATTATCGATATATATCGATGTAAACAAACTAATAATGGTGCCAATTATTGCTAAAATAGCTAATGAACTCGCTAATTTATTATTCATCTTCGCTTGTTTATCTGTTATTGCCGAATAAGATACCAGATGGGATTTCATCAGCATTGAATCCCTTCAATTGAGTCTACACCAAGGTGTTATAGACGATAACAGAACGGGATCCTATGATTTTTATCAGACCCACATTCGATTTTATTTAATGATTATGGCTAAAGTGGCCCGCCTGGTAGCAGATAATTGATTTCATTATCTCTAATTGCAAAAAACGCATGCGCAATAACTATTTTTAATAAAAATGAAATTCAAACAATGAATGAAATAAGCGTTTTATTTGAAAATGCGGCACTCAGCCTAGGGCCAAAATAGCCGAAAATCGGGATCAAGGGAACGTATTCAGCGCATTTCTAACGCCAATTCATTTAACATCTCAATAAATGCCCGCACAGCAGCACTGCGATAACCTTCTTTGCGCTGTAACAGCAACGCGTTACGTGCAGGCATCGGGATCGCCAGAGGGATTGGTCGTAAAAGCGGATTATCCCGCGCAATGGCCTGCGGCAAAATGGTGGCAAGCTGGCCCCGGCGCACAATTTCCACGATGGCACCAATTGCGTTGGCCTCCATCGCTACGTATGGAGTAATACTTTGGTGTTGGCAATAGTCATCCACGTAAATGCGTGTGGCGAAATCACGGTTCAGCAGCACCATTGGCAGTTGTTGCAGCTCAAGCGCGCTCAGGGTATCGCGGCGATTGGCGAGGTGATGCCCTTCACCCACCACCAGTTGCAACCTCTCCGTAAACAACATGCTGGCTTCTATATCTAGCGACTGAACAGGATCGAAAGCGATACCGATATCCAGACTATCGTCGCAAAGCAATGTCTCTATCTTATCCTGCGTCATCTCCTGGATATTCAGCGTAATGCCAGGGTAAAGCCGAAAGAAACGGTCAACCAGCGGGCCAATCAGATAGGCAGTAAAGGTGGGCGTCATTGCCAGGCGCAGGCTGCCACGCTCCAGCGTTGCAACGTCCTGGATCGCCCGCTTTCCGGCATCCAAATCCTGCAACGCCAGGCGGGCGTAACGCATCCAGGCCTCACCGGCATCCGTTAGTTGCACTTTCCGCCCCGAACGATCAAACAGCGTTGTTTGCAGAGACTCTTCCAACTGTTTGATTTGTTGTGACAAAGTGGGTTGAGAGACATGTAACACCTCGGCCGCTCTGGTGAAATTCCCCTGCTCTGCCACCGCCAAAAAGTAACGAATGTGCCGAAGTAACATAACGCCTCAAACTATTGGTAAAAACTATGGACATTATTATAAATAAGTCTTGGACCCTATAGCCAGAAAAATCCATTCTTGCACTCATTGATGAGCAGGCAACAAATTGATGGAGATAATATGCAAGAGGTAATTGACGGTTTTCTCAAATTCCAGCGTGAAGCCTTTGTTGAGCGTACAGAATTGTTCAAACGCCTGGCGAACAGCCAGAGCCCTCATACCCTTTTCATCTCATGTTCCGACAGCCGTCTGGTACCGGAACTGATTACCCAACGCGAACCGGGCGATCTGTTCGTGATCCGTAATGCGGGCAACATCGTCCCGTCCTTCGGACCAGAACCGGGCGGTGTCTCGGCCTCAGTGGAATATGCCGTTGCCGAGCTGGGCGTGGAAGACATTGTCATCTGTGGCCATTCAGATTGCGGGGCCATGACCGCCATTGCTACCTGCAAATGCCTTGATCACATGCCTACCGTTGCCCATTGGTTGCGCTACGCCGATGCCGCCAAGGCGGTAAATCAGGCCAACGAACATGCCAGTGAACATGAGCAAATCAACGCGATGGTGCGTGAAAACGTGATTGCGCAACTCACTAACCTCAAGACTCATCCTTCGGTCGCTCTGGCGCTCGATCGCGGCAACCTTAAGTTACATGGTTGGGTCTACGATATTGCTACCGGTTGCATTGACGCTCTGGATGGTAATACCCGCCGCTTTGTACCGCTGGCAAGCAACCCGAGGGTGACAGCTAGCCCTTCTATTCAACGTTTTTAATTATTTCAACCCCATACCCTATGGATTTCAAATTGCAGCCAGTTACTCAGATGACTCATCCCCTGGAGCTGACTCAGTCAGTGACTGGGGTGAATGAGTGCGGTAACAACGCTGCGGCTTGAAAGACGACGGGAATATTCGGAGTCAATATGACACAGTCATTACATACCGCTTTAACTCGCCAGACACTCACCGATACTATTCTGGATGCCAAAATCCGTAAAAACCTGACCTTTGAGGCCATTAATCAAGGGACTGGTTTAAGTCTGGCGTTCGTGACAGCCGCTTTGCTGGGCCAGCACCCATTACCAGAACAGGCGGCCCGCCGGGTGGCAACAAAACTGGATCTGGACGAAGACGCAGTGCGTTTGCTGCAAACCATCCCATTGCGCGGCAGCATCCCTGGCGGAGTGCCAACCGATCCCACCATTTACCGTTTCTACGAGATGGTGCAAATCTACGGTTCAACGCTGAAAGCCCTGGTTCATGAGCAGTTTGGTGACGGTGTGATCAGCGCGATTAACTTCAAACTGGATATCAAAAAAGTCCAGGATCCCGAAGGGGGTGAACGCGCAGTGATCACGTTGGATGGCAAATACTTGCCAACTAAACCGTTCTGATAACCGCGAATAAATATGTATTAATCGGCCATTGAGTTATTATCTCAACCAATTAAAATACGTGAAAGCATTAGAAGAAAACCTATATTAGGGGGCGGATAATGGTGCCGCCTCCTTTTTTACTTATAAAGGATTTAAGCAAGACATAAACAGGAAATTTCCCGAAATAAGGGTATACAAATACATCACGGTTGACTGATAAATTAATTAATCACTATAATTACAATGTGTTGATTTGAAAAGATATTCATACATCACTCTGGTTTAATGAATTGAATAAGGATATTTTATGAAAAAATTAGCCTCATCCAAGGCTGAGAATATCATTGGCGGGCTTTTCCTGGTGCCGGATGAAATGAGCTGCACATCGGTGTATAAAAAGGAGAATCCGGGCAATCAGGTAAATTGTTACAGATACTCAGACTGCTCCAATAAGTTTGGTGATTCCTCTGTCATCCGTGAAGTGGTTAACATGAATAACTGCCTGTTATAAAAAGCCGCGTCATTAAGGATACGGTGCAGAAGTGCCGTATCCTTTAAAATTATTGCCTTCTGTCGCAACGCTTATTGTTACTATTCACCCTCTATACCGAGATAAATTTATTCTATGAGTACGTAACGCGCTGGTTGATGAATAATCCCTCAAATATATTGAATCCAGCACCTGAGTCTGGGCACAGAGTGTTTCAACCATGGCAATCCCGGCTGTCTAAAGGGGCCTGCTCACGCGGTTCAAGCCCATAATCACGCACCACCTCGGCAACCCGCAACCGGTAATGCTCCAATACCTCATGCCGCCCACGCGCCTGCGCTTTACGATGTTGCTCCAGGTTGCGCCACTGTTGTACCGCCTGCTCGTCACGCCAGAATGACAATGACAACAATTTTTCCGGTTCACTCAGGCTCTGGAAGCGCTCAATTGAGATAAAACCCTCTATCTCTGCCAACAGCGGTTTCAGTTCGGCTGCCAGCTCAAGGTAGGTTTCCTGTTGCCCGGCGGCAGCCCGTAATTCAAAAATCACCGCTATCATCATTATTCTCCTCGGCAGGATAAAATTCAGGAATGTGTGCATACGCAAAGTGCGCGGATCGACAAAGTAGCATTTAATCATATTCGTGACCCGCTAGACAGCAGACGCTAAAGCACATTTTGGTCTATCGTTTTACCCCTGCAGCGCGCTAGCTTTGTTGCAATACTCAATGGGTAATCTGTTTTACGAACCCCGTAAAATCCGAGGAGTCATCATGCTCAGTCTTTCGCAGTTCCCGATAACCCAACGCTGGCCTGCCAAACATCCAGAGTTGTTGCAGCTATATTCACTGCCAACCCCCAATGGGGTGAAGGTTTCCATCATGCTGGAAGAGATTGGGCTGCCTTATGAAGCCCATTTGATCGACATTGGCAAAAATGAAACCTGGACACCGGAATTCCTGTCGCTAAACCCGAACGGCAAAATCCCGGCCATTCTCGATCCCAACGGGCCGGATAGCAAACCCTTGGCGCTGTTTGAATCAGGTGCAATCTTGCTGTATCTGGCAGAAAAATGCGGCCAATTGTTACCCCAGGATCCAGCGCGGCGTTACGAAACCCTCCAGTGGGTCTTTTTCCAGATGGCCGCCGTCGGACCAATGTTCGGCCAGCTCGGCTTTTTCCATAAATTCGCCGGGCGCGAATATGAGGACAAGCGGCCATTGGAGCGCTATCAGAAGGAGTCCAAACGCCTGCTTGGCGTGCTGGAAGAGCGCCTGATAAGGCGCAACTGGATGATGGGCGACGAATACACCATTGCTGATATCTCCTTACTTGGCTGGGTCCGCAACCTGATTGGCTTTTACGAAGCCCGCGATCTGGTGGATTTCGACAGCTTCCCGGCAGTTGGCCTTTGGCTGGAACGTGGATTGGCGCGGCCAGCCGTACAACGCGGTATCAATATCCCGGCTCGCGAAGCCTGATCACGTTTTAGGATAGCCGCTCAGGCTATCCTTCCCTCTCTTTTGTTCGTCATAAAAATGTCACTTTCCTGCTCTACTCTCCCCGGTAACAAAACCATGCCAAACGTATTTTTGTATTACGACAAGGAGCTCTACTTATGCCGCAGTCTGTTTCCCTGATCGCCGGTGCCGTATTGTCCGCACTGCTATGCACCACCGCCCTGGCTGAAAGCGCCCCCATCGACAGCAACCCGCTAACCCACCGCGCAGCGCGTGGTGATATTACCGAACCTGGCGGTGCACGCCGTCTGGCGGGGGATCAAACTGCAGCACTGAAAGCCTCGTTGTCGGATAAAACCGTCAAGAACGTGATCCTGTTGATCGGTGATGGCATGGGTGATTCAGAAATTACCGGCGCACGCAACTATGCCGAGGGTGCCGGTGGCTACTTCAAAGGGATTGATGCACTGCCACTGACTGGCCAATACACCCACTACTCGCTGGATAAAGAAAGCCATAAACCCGACTATGTCACCGACTCTGCCGCCTCGGCCACCGCCTGGGCAACCGGGGTGAAAACCTATAACGGCGCATTGGGTGTCGATGTTAACGGCAAAGATCAGCCCACCATTCTGGAGCTGGCCAAAGCCGCAGGTAAAGCCACAGGCAACGTCTCGACGGCAGAATTGCAAGATGCCACCCCGGCGGCTCTGGTGTCACACGTCACCGCACGCAAATGCTATGGCCCAGAAGAAACCAGCGAGAAATGCGCCAGTAATGCGTTGGAAAACGGTGGGCATGGCTCTATTACCGAACAGTTAATCAAAACCCGCGCAGACGTCACGCTGGGCGGCGGAGCAAAATCCTTTAACCAGTTAGCCAAAAGCGGCGAATGGCAGGGAAAAACGCTGAAAGAGCAGGCTGCTGCATTGGGTTATCAATGGGTGGAAACTGCTGAAGATCTCAGCGCCATCAATATCGCCAATCAACAAAAACCTCTGCTGGGTCTGTTTGCACCGGGTAACATGCCTGTGCGATGGAAAGGGCCAAAGGCCTCTTACCACGGTAATATCGATAAGCCCGCCGTCACCTGCGAAAATAACCCAGAACGCAGCGCCAATGTGCCAACTCTGGCGGCCATGACTGAAAAGGCCATCGACCTGCTCAAGCACAACCCCAACGGTTTCTTCCTGCAGGTGGAAGGAGCTTCCATCGACAAACAGGATCATGATGCCAACCCTTGCGGCCAATTTGGTGAAACGGTCGATCTGGATGAAGCGGTACAAAAAGCGCTGGAGTTTGCCCGTGCCGATGGCAATACGCTGGTTATCGTCACTGCTGATCATGCTCATTCCAGCCAGATCGTAGCCGCCGATACCAAAGCTCCGGGGCTGACCCAGGCGTTAACCACCAAAGATGGCGCAGTGATGGCCATCAGCTACGGCAACTCGGAAGACAGCTCGCAGGGCCATACCGGCACCCAGTTGCGTATTGCCGCTTACGGCCCGCACGCCGCCAACGTAGTGGGGCTGACCGATCAGACGGATCTGTTCTTCACCATGCGCGATGCCATGAATATCAAGTAATTAACTTAATAAGCTAACAACATAATCCGTTCTCTCTTCATCACGAAGAGGGAACGTATCCTCAACCACCGCGCTATTCCCCTGCCACCAGTAGAGCATTTTTCGCCACCCCGGTTTACCAAGATGAGACTTGCGTAACCTGTCTGCCGAGCCTATTATCAAAGAATAAACTTGGATTATTAGACCTCTTTTGACGCTGGCTGAATGTCGTCCCTGCAGGAGAATTTAAACAATGGATCGCGCCGATATCATTCACGATTTAATGAACTGGATCGAAACCCACCTGGATCAACCTCTGCTGCTGGATAACGTGGCGGCGAAATCAGGCTATTCCAAATGGCACTTGCAGCGGATGTTCCGCAGCACTACTGGCCATGCCCTCGGTAGCTATATCCGCGAACGCCGTTTGTCGCAGGCGGCACAAGCGTTACGCACCACGCCACGCCCGATCCTGGATATTGCCCTGCAGTTCCATTTTGACTCACAGCCTTCATTTTCTCGCGCCTTTAAAAAGCAGTTTGGCAAGACTCCGGCGGTTTATCGCCGCACGCCGCAGCGGGATGGCACGGTGTCACGCCCAGCAGACATCACGCCATTATCCGGCCATCGCCACTCTTCACCTAGCCTGCAACGCCTGTATAACCGCCAGTGCGTCGACGATAACTGCACCAACTGGATGGGGCAGCGCTAAAAAGTAAAAGGCCAACGGGTCACCCATTGGCCTGCGGTGGCGCCTGGCCTTACTCAGTTATATTCAAGCGTAAAAGTGGCAATCGACTTTAGCGTGCCGCCCTTTATCCTGGCCGCGGTTTGGTAGTAACGCGCTTTCAGCGGCAAGGTGATCGTGTTGGTCTGGTTGGCGATAGTATGCCCAGCATAGACCGAAGCCCCGTTTTTGATTGGCGTTGAGTCCTTGCCGTTCAGCAACTGCACGGACACACCGTTGGCCGCATTGGTGTCTTGCAGGGACTTTAATACGCCCGGCGCATTTGAAGTATCCGGGGTATAGTCGAAACGCACATTCACCAGGCCTTCACCCGCGCCACCGGGCAACAGCTCGGTTCCCGTACCACCAACACAGTTGATGTTGAGTGAGAAATCCTGTTCTGCCGCCGTGCTGCCAACACCCTTAAATGCTGCCGAAGCCACCGTGCTCAGATTGATAACCTTGTTTTTAGACCCCGCATCCACCGAGCAAGACGAGGTCACAATGGTAATGCTGTTAGCCAGAACGTGAGAAATCAGGATCGGTTTTGACGGGCCTGTGCCATCAGCGTAGTAAGAAGAGTACTGCCCAGGGGCCAATGAGCCGGTGCCAGTATTCGGGGCAATCTTGATCACCTCAACCACAAAGTAACCTTCCGCCAGATACACCGCGCTGTTACGATAAATCTCGTGCGGATAGTATGCCCCTTCCTGGGTTCCGATCTGACGGTAAAGACGGATCCCCACCCCCGGCACGCTGGTTGTCCAGATTTTGTCGCTGACCGAGCTTGGCCCCCTTGCAGAATGCGCCCAAACAGGGTGCTGTTACCGGAGCAGGAAATACTGTTGTTACGGCGAATATCGAATTTACCGGTAGCAAGGATATCGCCCACTTTGCTGGTCGGGGTAATCAGCACCCGGCCAACGTTCATAACGATATCCTGCGGGTTATTGGTGGTCACCCGGCATTGGGCATAGGCCATCTGCCCCGCCGACATCAGCAATAAAAACAGCATGGCTTGTTTAGGGCGCTGGCGCATGCCGGTGAGTTTGCGGATCAGGTTAATCATTTGCAGCTTGCCTCGATAATTTCGTAATCAGTGCTGTTCTGTGCCTGCGCGCTATATTTCACGGCACATTGTTGTGTTGGCTGAGTGCCCCATTTGACGAACAGCAATCCCTGTAATGCTTCGGTACGCAGATAGATACGGCTGCCCTGGCCGACGATACCCACCACTTGGTTACGGGTATCCAACACCTCTGCGCCAAACGGTAACGCCGTGCCATTCGGGCCCAAGGCATGAATAATCAGCGCCTGACCCTTGATGGTTTTGAACTCCAACTTGGCTATTGCGCCAGCGTAAGGGGCAACCTGCTGGCTGCTGCTTTCCAACTCGACATCACGCGACATACCGTTGGGATCCAACGTCACGCTCGTCATCCGGTAAGGCGCAACATAAGGCACCACCGCATAGCCGTTGTCATCAATACGCACCCCTGGCGTATTCGTGACGATCGCACCTGCAGCGTCCGGCGCTTCAATCAGCACCATGGTCTGGCCGCGTTGTGGCGTCATGGTCACGCCGCCGCTATGTGCCACCACGCTGCCGGAAGCCCCGATAGAGGACTGGCGGAAGTCACGGCCATAGCTGTAGGAACCATTCATGGTGGCGAAGCGGCTACGATATTCGCCACTCACGCTGCTGTTGGTTCCGCCACTGCGATCGTTAGCCAAGGTCGCGCTGTAACTGAGGTTGTTATCTTCACCGGTTGAACCATTGATACCGATACGGCTGCTGTCGTAACCGCGATCGGTATAAGCCAGCGCACTGTTCAGGCTGATATTCTGCGTGCCCACGTTGAATGGGATCGAGAAGTTAAGGTAATAACGGGTTTCATCACGGTTATTGGTATCGGTGGTGCGCATGGCGGACAAACCATAGGTCACGCGGCCAATAAAATTGTTGTAACCAATCTGATACTGCTTGGAGGTGCCGCCACGGTTCCAGTAATCACGCACCGAACCGGTGAGATACAGTGAACCCAGGCTGCTCCCTAACCCTTGGTTGAGCGTGAGTTGGTACTCACTGCGCTGGCGATTGATCGCATTGGCACTTAGCCCTCTTCTCTCGTTATCCCGGGCGTACACCGCATCACGCAGCGAAAGATAGCCAGAGGTCGAATAACGGTAAGCCGCAATGGTGAAGTTGGTATTGGTTTCCGACATCAGTTTGCTGTAGCTGATCTTGTAGCTCTGGCCAGACATATCCCCCTGTTTCAGGCGAGTGTTTGCCTGCGTAACATCCACCGCAACGGCCCCTAACGGGGTGGCTACTGCGCTGCCCAACAGCACCGCGCTGTAACCGTCACTGACGGTAGCTCCGGTATAGCCTGTCAGAATATTGGTGAACCCGCGTTGATAAGTCGCCTGGAACATCTCCGGCTCTTTGCTCAAATTATCATCACGCACGCGTCCTGCGGTTAACGCATAACGCTGGATCCCCGGGCGCAGCATCTGCGCCACCGAGGCGTAAGGCACGCTGAACTGGCGCACGCTGCCATCGGCTTCATTGACCGTCACGTTCAGATCGCCGCCGTAACCGGTTGGGTAAAGATCGTTGATAACGAACTCCCCGGTGCCACCGTGGTTTGATAGATCAGCTGATTGTTCTGGCGGATTTCCACTAACGCATTGCTTTGCGCCATACCGCGGACTACCGGCGCATAACCGTTAAGGGAATCTGGCAACATGCGATCGTCAGTGGCGATCTGCGCACCACGAAAACCGATAGAATCGAAGAAATCACCACTGGTAAACGCATCTCCTAACGTCAACATACCGCGCACACCCGCAATAGCGCGCTGCGCATAGGTCGCGGTGTTCTGCCAGTGGGTGCTTTCCTGGCTACGCCAGTTCACATTCGAGTCGTGATGCAACTGCCAGCCGGCAATATTCAGCCCGGCATTCAACGTCAGATAAGCATTGGTGGAATCTGCATTGCCCCCGGTATTTGAGCTGTGAGAGTTGAAGGCGTTGAAGTTATACGACAGGAAACCCGCCGTGATCCCGCGATCCCAGAATTTAGGGTCGACATAGCCACGGGCCGTGCGGCGCAATGCCGCCTGCGGAATACTGACATCCATACGCAGCGTGCTGGTATCCAGGCGATAAGACGCTTCCGGCACCCACTGGCTCAGCGATTTGCAGGTCGTGGTGGCTACGGAAGGATCGCTGCCCATTGCGGCGGTATCTACGCCAAACTCTTCAAGAGACAGCAGGCCAAAACAGGTTTCGGCACTGTCTTTACCTGGCACGCTCTTGAATTCAATATTCTTTTTGCCTTTCCATTCGCCGTTGACGTAAACATCCAGAGAATACTTTCCCGCCAGCACCGGATTACCGTCGCGAAAGCGCGAAAGGTCCACACCCTGCGCTTGCCCGACCAGGAAATTGCTATTGAAAGTCGCCTCGACCGGCGTATTGGCAGGTTTGGCAGTAGCCTGAGCGGCTGCCCAGACCACCATCGGGGAGGCCAGGCAGAGTGCGCCCCCGGTCAATAACAGGATGGATTTGTAATTGAAAAGTGCCGATTTAATGGCGGCAGAGATAGGTAACTCTTTCATATCCATGCATTCCTTTACCAAATTAAGCGTCCCCCTGTCAGCAGACAACGCGCAGCAGCCTGGGGCTTTTTCCAAGAGTTACTGCTGCTTGTTTTTGCTGCGGTTAACCCGGCCACCAAAGTCATTGATTGTGGTGAACTCAATGTCAGTAATGCGCGAACTGTCACCGGAAAAGGCCAGTGTTTTTCCTGGCCGGGAGCCAGCATGTCGCCGTGCGAGGCCAGCGCGCTCTTCTTCTGATTGGTAATGGCATTAATTTCGGTGAAAGAAACATAGAACGGCGTTGGGTTTTTCACTTTTACGCCACCCGCAACGTAGCTCCACTGCAATTTCTCTGGGGCATCATTAGCTTCACCGCTGAGATTTGCCGGGCGATAGAACAGTTTTACGCGGGTTCTGAAAGCCACCTGCAGGAAGTTTTCCGGCGTGGTATCGGTTGCCGTCCCGGTTGGGGCTGGGGGATTTCCAGCACGTTCAACCAGAACAGAGATTCTTTGTTTTGCGCCAGCGCGGTGGTCGTCAGCGAAACACGCAACGCCTGGCCACTATTGGGTTCAACCCGGCTGATTGGCGGGGAGACAATAAACGGCGCTTTGCTGTTTTCCGGCGTGGTTTCCGCATTGCCTTCATCAATCCAGGCCTGGATCAGCGCCGGAGAATCCCCGTTATTTGAAAGTTGAACCGTCACTTCCCGCTGCTTTGCAGGATAAATAACCCGCGTACCGTTAATGATGACACTGGAAAAAACGCTGCTGCTGAAAAGCACGGCCATCAGCAATACGCTGTATTTTTTAAATGAATTTTTCATTTTCTAGTCACTACGGAAGGAATATGGGGGAATATTATCTTCCCGCCAGAATATACCCGTCACCTTTCAAGCTGTAGCGTGGTTACCGGCAATCACTCACCCCAGGCACTGACTTAAGTCAGCGCCAGGAGATCAGTGAGTTGGGCGCGTAGCGGCAACTTGCAATTCATCGGGTATATGTCAGATGAATTTCAAATCTCAGTAATAAACTGTTATTAAAAATTCAAAGTAATAAGAATATTACTTATTGATAGATGATGGTGTATTGCACGTTAGAGGTCACGTCACCCGCACCAGCAGCAGCAGTTGCGAAATATTCCGCATAGTAATTCAGATCGGCTGAATCACCATCGTTGGCAACAGCAACCCACTGGGAGTTAGCCTGTGCACCATTGTTGCTTGCCGCCAGAATTGGCAGGAACTGGTTATTTTCACCCAACAGCTGAATTTGCACGTTGGTTGCCGCATTGGTTTTGGTTTGGTTATTCAGGCGGCCAGTTTTGAAATCAACAGTCGCACCAGGCTCGAAATAAGTTGCTACCTGCCCTTTAGAGCATTTAGTCAGGTTAATTGCGAACGGAGTACGGCCCGCAGTGGCACTTACCGCGCCCAAAGTAGAAGAAGATACGGTCGGCAGTGTAACGGTAAAGTCTTTTCCGCCTGGGGTGCTGATAGTACAAGTTTGGTCAGTCACTTTACCATTGAAAGTAATAGTGCCATCAGCCGCTTGTGCAGACAGAGAAGAAATAGCAGCAGTAGATACAGCCAGTGCTAATACAGTAGATAATTTAGAGATTTTCATATTTAGACTCTCGATGAATTAATACAGCTATAAAGTACATTCAACGATGCTACTCCCTGTCAGGAATGAAGCCCGATGAATCCATTACCCGGCGAAATATAGACCAAGAGTATTCTTAATGGTAAATCGTTTAAAACATTCACAACCGCATTCTTGATAGGAAAAAACTATCAACAAATACTTATCGATCGATGTTGACGATTTAACCAAATAAGAATAATCTTTGTTTTGAAAACCAGGCAGGTCAAACATCTTGCGTAACGGCAGTTTAAACAGTGAATTATTCTGTATATTTACATTTTGTAATTTTTGACGATCCTATGATTTCACTGGAAAACCAGTCTGTTAGAGCAAATTACTGCCAAATGGCCAACTGCATCGTTTAAATAAGAATATTACCAATAAACGGCTCAATTAAATTAAGTTTATTGTTGAAAATCATAATGATAAATATCAATCCAAGGTTTGGGAAATGCGTGGTTCCTTTAGAGCTAAAAATAGCGGGATTAATTATGTTTTTCAGCCAATGTTCGCAAAATCCGGGCAACTTCTGGCTGTAGAATGTTTGTCTAGATTTGCTTTCAATAGTGCGTTTGCGCACTTTTCACCAGAACAGTTCTTTCAGCAGGCAGACCGTGAAACACGCATTGAAATTCTGCTTGCACAGGTTGATTTGATTGCGAGAAATAAAGCCTGGTTTCAAAAAATGAAGTTATGGCCACCATAAATGTGGATGACCATTCCCTTAGCTCTCTGGCTAACAGTTCGTTGGCAGAAAAGGTTCAAGGTATTCGCTGTATTCATTTCGAAATCAATGAGCACGCCAGCAGGTTGGTAAAAAACCGCGTCCATAGCGATCCCGCTTTAAACGGTTATTCGTTCTGGCTCGATGATTTTGGCTCTGGCTATGCGGGTTTTTCTGCACTGTATAACAGCCGTTTCCGCTTCGTTAAACTCGATCGCCTGTTGCTTTGGGATTTTATGCAAAAACCCGGTGGTGATGGCCTCATGCACGCGTTATTGCGTTTTTTTCACCTTAATCATTACCAGGTGATTATCGAAGGGGTAGAAACCTTTGAGCAAAAAAATGGCTCGAGGACATGCCATATTATGCGCTACAGGGCAAGTTGTGGAAGGAATTCAATATACAGGATTTGAACCTGCTTCTTACAGCTGAATACTTTTAACTCATTTTTGGTATAACTTTTTATGTCTAAAAACAGTGTTCTTGTTGTTAGTGAGTGTAAATACAGCTACGTCGGGCTTTCTGTGCTGTTGAAAAAAATTACGGCAAGTACGATATCAGGCTGTTTTCAGATTTTATGCATAACGGCACAAAAGCCGAAAAAATCGTCAAGCACGATATTGCGTTGATTTTTACCTCACAGAGCCTGGAGCAAAGCGTCAACGTGATCGAAAGCCTGGTCTCCATGCACCAGCAATATAATACCAACACGCGGATCCTGGTGTTTTATGACGATATTCGTGTGGTGAATTTGTTAGCGATCCTCGGTATCTCCGTAGAACTGGTCTCTACCCGTACCCCGCTTTATTTGCTGCAGGAAAAAATTGAGAATCTGTTAGAAAGCCAAGAGTCCGGGCGGATCAAAGTGCAGAAAACCCGTGAACTGAGCCCGGCGGAAAGCGATGTGATCTTTAACCTGCTGCGGGGCGATAGCCTGCTGCACATTGCCGCCAAACGCGGGACGCACCCAAAGACCATTTTTTCCCAAAAATACAGCGCGTTAAAAAAGTTACGTTTACGCAATATGAGCACCATTTTTGTCGCCAGCAAATAGTTTTTGTCGGCGAGCTCCATTTTCTTTAACGCTATCCTGACGGAGAGACCAAAACGCGCTTCGTATTCTCGAGGTGGTTACTGGTAATAGGGCAGGTCCAAACCAAGCGAGAGTCTGGCTGTATTTTGTTGAAACTTCAGAGGATGGAACGTTCGTTCACCCGGGGCTTCTTTATACCTTTCCTGTTTGATATTTAAAGACAAACTTTGCGAAGCACCGATTAGTGATTTTACAGAGAAATCAAACGCATACTTTTTTAATCGGGAATGTCCCCGGCGGCAAACGCCGCCGGGGTTGACGGATTTACTGGCTCATCGCGTCTTTCTTCATACTGTCTTTGGCCATAGAGTCTTTCTTCATACTATCATGCTTCATAGCCTCCTTACCCATCGGATCTTTTTTCATACAATCCTTGCCCATACACTCTTTTTTCATACTGTCTTTTTTCATGCCATCTTTAGCCATCCCATCATGGGACATTTGGCTCTCCCCACTCTTGTGCATCGCGTCTTTGCTCATGCTATCTGCCGCATTGGCACCCGCGATACCCAACATCAGCGCGCTACACATCATCATTGCAAATAACTTTTTCATGGTCTTTCCTTCTGTCATTAAAAGCACTAGTCATGGCGTGGAATAGTTCGGCAACAATCAACTGCCGCCAAACCAGTTGTAGCCTTGATCTTCCCAGTAACCGCCAGGGAAATGGTTAGTCACTTCGATCGCTTGTATATGTTTCGGATTCTTATAGCCCAGCTTGGTGGGCATACGCAGTTTCATCGGGTAGCCATATTTGCGTGGCAGGATCTGCCCGTCATAGGTCAGCGCCATAATGGTTTGTGGGTGCAGCGCGGTGGCCATATCAATGCTGGTGTAATAATCGTCGGCACACTTAAAGCTGATATAACGGGCGTTCAGATCGGCACCAATGGCCTGCAGGAATGCGGCAAACGGCACGCCCCCCATTTGCCGATGGCGCTCCAGCCTTCCACACAGATATGGCGTGTAATCTGGCTGATCTGCGGCATCTGGTGTAGTTGGGCCAGCGTCCAGGGCTGTTTGTGCAGCACCAACCCGGCCACTTCCAGCCGATAGTCATCACCGTTGATATCCGGTGCCTGCTCCTCGGAATAGAAAGCGTTGAATGGGAAGGGCCGGGTGATCATCGATTCCGCATACACCGGGGCCAGATGGTCGGCGTTAAATAACCAGCCCTGAACCCGATCGTTAAAGCGTGAAATCCCCGTCAAAGCCTGTTCTACCTGGGTGTTATCGCTAAGATCACAACCGGTCAGCATCGCTATCCCCCCAGCGTTAACCCATTGCGTAAAAAGCGGCGGCGTGATGAGGATGCCAGTTGGCGCGCTAACAATCGCTGCGCTTCCTGCACAATGTCCTGGCTTGCGCTCAGGCTAATCGGTGGTTTTTCCGGTTTCATCAGGCTCTCCTTAACGTCCGCGCAACATGGCTAATAAAGTACGCGGCACCAGCGCCACCATTATCAGATGTATCACCACAAACCCCACCAGCGCAGCCATGGCAAAGAAATGCACATAGCGAGCCGCGTCGTACCCCCCGAGCAACATACGCAACAGCGGGAACTGTACCGACTTCCACAGCACCAGGCCGGAAAGCACCAGCAGGATGCTGTCGGCAATCACAAACAGATAGGCTGCCCGCTGCACCATGTTGTAGTGACGTAAATCGGCGTGTTGCAATTTGCCGCGCAATGCGGCCCACAGGTCGATAAAAAACTGCCGTGGGCTAAGCGGCCAGAACTTGCGTTTAAAGCGGCCACTGAACAGATTAATCAGCAGGTAACACAGGCCATTAATGCCAAACAGCCACATCCCGGCAAAGTGCCACTGCAGTGCCCCCCAGCCAACCACCGAGGGTGAGTTCGTTGATGAAACTAAAGTTAAAAAGTGGCGAAGCGTTATAAATACGCCACCCGCTGGTGACCATTATCAGCATCGCCAAGGCATTCAACCAATGGGTCAGCCTGAGCCACAACGGGTGAACAAGCCTCGGTTTTTCCGGCATGATAGCTATACTCATCTGCACCCTCCGCCCCTGTTGTTTCTGGTGAATGCAGTATTCAACGGATTTGTTCCCCAAGACCTCACGCAGAGTTAAATAAAATGTGATAACTCCGGGCGTGTCGGTTGTGTAGACTTTATTAAAGCCAGAAAACCACGGTGGGGATAAATGGATAAGGCAAAACGAATTTTGATCGTTGAGGACGACGGCAATATCGCCGAATTGCTGCAGTTGCATCTGCGCGACGAAGGCTATGACATCAGCCATGCCGCTGATGGCAACCTGGGCATGGCGATGCTGGAACAGGGTGGATGGGACGCGCTGATCCTCGATCTGATGCTGCCGGGTATTGATGGCCTGGAGATCTGCCGCCGCGCCCGCAACATGGCCCGCTATACGCCGATCATCATTACCAGCGCTCGCTCCAGTGAAGTCCACCGGGTGCTTGGCCTCGAACTTGGCGCAGACGACTACCTTGCCAAACCCTTTTCCATGCTGGAGTTGGTCGCCAGAGTCAAGGCCCTGTTCCGCCGCCAGGAAGCGATGGCCCGCAACCTGCGTATGGAAGCTGGAACCTTAAGCTTTGACGGCCTGGTGATTGATCCCATCGCCCGCGAAGTCCAGTTGAACCAACAATCGATAGAACTGACCCCGCGTGAGTTCGATCTGCTGTATTTCTTTGCCCGTCATCCCGGTAAGGTGTTCTCCCGTCTGAGTCTGCTCAATCAGGTTTGGGGCTACCAGCATGAAGGGTATGAACATACCGTCAACACCCATATCAATCGGCTACGCATCAAGATAGAGCGCAACCCGGCAGAACCCGAGCACATTCTCACCGTATGGGGTATGGGCTATAAATTCGCGGCCTTCCCGCAAGAGTGAATCATGAAAAATCTCACGCTGACACAACGTCTGACCCTGGTTTTCGCCCTGCTGCTGCTGATCTGCTGCACCATTTCCGGTGTGCTGCAGGTGCGTAGCAGCACCCAGTACAGCCAAGCGGTGATCCAACGGCTTTCTGCCAATCTGGCTCAGCATATTGCCACCAGCAATCCGTTATTGGGTACGAAAGGCTGGAACAATCAATCTGTGCATAAGCTGTTCGATCAGTTGATGGCAGTTAACCCCAGCGTCGAAGTTTATCTGTTGGATAAACAGGGTAATATCGTCGGCAATGCTGCGCCGGCTGGCCATATTAAACGCCAGAAAGTCGATCTGTTACCGGTTCAGGCGCTGCTGGAAGGGGCAAAACTGCCGGTTTATGGCGACGACCCGCGTAACATGGATACTGGCAAAGTTTTCAGTGCAGCGCCGCTGAAGGTCAATGGCGAAATCGAAGGCTACCTGTATGTGGTGTTGTTGGGGGAAGATTACGATGCGCTGGCCAACAGCGCCCAGGTAAACTCCGCGCTTTATTCGGCGCTATGGTCGATGGGCCTGGTAGTGTTGTTTGGGCTGCTGGCCGGGGCGTTTGCCTTCCGCTGGGTGACCCGCCCTATCCGCCATCTGACCCAGCAGGTCAGCGCATTGGACAGCGATGGCATCAGCGCTCTGCAAGCCTATGCCAATACGCCTGTCACCAGCAGTAGCCGTGACGAAGTCAGCCAATTGCAGCAGGCATTCCGCCGCATGGCCCAGCGCATTACCGAGCAGTGGCAGGCGCTATCACAACAGGATCAGCAACGGCGTGAATTTATCGCCAACATCTCTCACGATTTGCGTACCCCTGACCTCGCTGCATGGCTACCTCGAAACGCTGTCGGTGAAATCCGCCAGCCTGACGCCAACCGATCGCCAGCGTTATCTGGATATCGCGCTGGCGCAGAGCCGCAAGGTAGGCCGCTTGGCACAGGAATTGTTCGAACTGGCACGCTTGGAATATGGCGTAGTGAAACCGCAGAAAGAGCCGTTCTCACTCAGTGAACTGGTGCAGGACGTGTTCCAGAAATTTGAATTGGCCGCCGAGGCTCGTCAACAACGGCTGCATGCCGATATTCGGCCAGGGATCCCCCTGGTAAATGCCGATCTGAGCATGATGGAACGCGTGCTGACCAATCTGCTGGATAATGCTATCCGCCACACGCCGGAAGGTGGCGAAATCGAAGTGCGCCTGTGGCCACAAGACAACAAGGTGATGGTTCAGGTGAATGACAGCGGCCCTGGCATCCCGCAGGAGCTGCGTCCCGACCTGTTTATCCGCCCGTCAATTCTCAACCATGCCCGCCGTCATGCTGGCGGTTTAGGCCTGATGATTGTGAAACGTATCTTGCAACTGCACGGTAGCGATATCCAGCTAGTGGATCAGCCACAGAGCGGGGCCTGTTTCCGCTTTGCCATTCCACTGCAATAGACCTGCATGCAGCAATCCTCACAGGGTTAGGGCCACGGATGGGCCTGGAATTGAGTGCAGGTAACCACGCTGCGGCGTGAAATACGACAGGTTATAAAGAATTACCCCCAAAGCGGGTTCGGAAAACCAGTACCAGCAGCATAAAACCGACGGAATTCACCCCTAATTTGCGCATGATATTCAATTTATGGCTGCAGACCGTCTTGTAGCTGCGATGAGTTGCGCTGGCGATATGCCGCACATCGGCGCCACTGATCATTAATCGTAAAATATGCCATTCGCCGCGAGATAATGGCTGTACCTGCTGCTGCAGCAATTGGCGCATGACCGGGCTACGGTAATTTATTGCGTAACGGGCCGCTGAGATTGCGGCTAATAAATGCTCCAACTCATCAAGCTTGGAAACCAAAGACAGGTTAGAGTGCGAAGCCAGCAGCGCCAGAATGCTGTGATTGATAACATCGGTGAAAATCACAAAGGTGACTTTTGGCCAGTATATTTTGGCGGTTAACACAAATTGCATCACCTCATACAGCTCCTCCTCGTGATGATACAACTCCATGATCACCGTCTGTTTACCCTCATTATTGAGCGCAGAGACGATCTCTTTCAGGGTAGATAAATAAATGGTTTGTTTGCAGAGCGGGTCAATAAGAGCCTGTAACCCTTGTTGGGCCAAAGGGTGCGGCTCAAAAAAATAAAAGTCTGCTCCTCGATAGATCTCATTATTTATTACCCTATTAAAGTATGGTCTTATTGAATTAAACGTTCACTTTCATTCCGTTGCAGGGATAGCCCCTCCTGCGCGCAGCACAACTAGTTGCAGCTTTTATCCACGTTAATAAAAGTGTCGTTATAGATAATGAATTTCTGCCCTTTCAACTTGATACCAGAATGGCTCAAGGTATCTCCTGGGCGTAAATATTCGGTGATCCCCTCTTCGTCGCGACTGTCACATCCCGGTTTCAACAGGAATTTGAAAAATGTATTGCCGCTGTTTTTAATCGTGCCTTGTTGCTTGTCGAGTTGATAGGCGAATCTGGTTTCACGCGGCCTGACCACCAAAATGGTATCCATGACCACGATCGGCTCCAGGTTGGCGCCGGCTTTCTGCTGTGCTGCAACCCCAAGCGTATTGGTAGGCACCTCGCGAAATGCCACGCGGTAATAACGCTCTTTATTATCCTTCGGCCCTTGATAATAGAATTTGTAATATTCCCCTTGTCCGGCCTGCAAGGTCAGTTGTTTCGGGGCAAATAACAGTTCTCCGTCAGCCGGGCGGCTACGCACTTCCTGCTGCCCTGGTTTATCGATAGCACGGATGGATACCTGGTAAATTCGGGCGCTGCTGTTGTTATTCAGCACCCGTTTGGCCACAAAGGCCTGATCCTGGCTCATGGCAAATGTCATGGTACCCACATTAATTGCCCCTGCGGTAAACGGCAGGCACAGTAGCCAAAGCAGCAGAGTTTTCAATCTCGCCCCCTTAATTGATATTGCGCCAGGTGGCTTCAACACGTATTTCACCGGCAGCGGTGACGTCGCCATACCAGGCATTACCCTCAACGGTTTTCAGCGAGATGGGGTTGTTCATCGGGATGGTGAATTTAACCCTGGTTTTATTCATCACCCCCACATCGCCGGAAATATCGTTCCACGGGGTGCTGCTCCACAAGGCATGGGTCATATCGTGCCATTGGCCATCACAACCCGCATCAAACGACTGCTCAGCCCCGGTACTGGTCGTAATGCTCAACTGCGCCGGGAATGGCACCTGCGTCGTCCGGTCCTCCGATGAGAAAATGCAATAGTTACGCCCCAGCAATGACTGGGTTGGGCCGGTTACCGATACCTTGACCTCATCGGCGTTGGTTTTGCCGCTGGTTGTCACGATATAACCATATTCCAACGCAGGTTCCGCCGGGCCAACCTGGCCTTCCCGATGCGGGCGGTTGTCATAATCTTCAGAAATAATGCTGACGCTGAAGTCCCGGGGTTTGATGATCAGCTCGTTTGTGGTTGAAAACTCATACCAGCCAGACTCTGGTGAAGTGGTGTTCTGGAAGCGGAAGTTAATCAGGTCTTGGCTACCACCGTCGGTGATGCCCAGATTCACCATCTGTTTAAAGAAGTTGCTGGAGAAGAAAACGTAAACGGCGTTACTGCTCTTCAACTCATTAAAGGTGTAGTAACTAGCGGTACCCGACGTGGTTTTCCAGCTATTGCCCGTCAGGCTGAACTGCAGATCTGCCGCATTGGCCGCAGAGGCAAGCGCCGCATGGTTTATCGAGGGGAAAATGTGAATCGAGGTATTGCTGACGCTGCCATCCGTCTGCAGTTCGTAACTGACCATTTTGCACATGATACCGCTGCGGCTACCGATGGTTTGATTCCTGCAATCCGCATTCCCTTCACCAATGATCGGTATCCCATCGCTGTTAACAAATACTTCTGATACCGCGTTGGTATTGATAAAGCGCAGGTGGGCCGCCTTGCTGTGGGTGACATTACGCCGATACCAGGTACCGCTGGTCTGGTTTTGGCAACGCCCACCGCTGCTGGCATTGTAGGCAACGTTGGTTTGGCAACCGTTGATCTGCATACCAAACGAATCGCCGGTTCCCATCTGTTTGAGGTATTGATAAAAGCTCGGCGACATCATGCCGTGCATCCATTTTTGCCCACCAGGGGTAACCACCGCACCATAAAACCCTTTCTCATCGGTGGTTTCCGGCTGGATCAGACTGGTATCCATATCGCAACCGCTATACCAGTTAATACAACGAAGCCCCAGGAACGGGTTTTTAATGGGCGCATTTTCCAACCACATATCAAAGCGGTAGTTGGCGACCAACCCGTAGTTATAGCCATTATCAACATAACCCAGGCTCTGCTGATAAATCGTACCAGAGCCGCCATACTTCAGGCCGGTCCATTTATTGGCCCCGGTCATGCGGGGATCCAGTACCCCGGCAGGGGTGACAAAGAAGTTATCGTCGGCATTGTTCTCAACGAAAACAAACTTCACCGCAGCAGCATCCCCCAGATTGGTCGGATTAACCGCCTGTGCCGGGGCCATAGCCATCAGCCCGCCGATAAATAATACCCGGCGCGTGATTTTAGCTTTCATTACCCATTTCTCCTGTTAACCCGTTGCTGGCATAGGTTTTTAGCCCCTGGCAAACCACGTCACCGACCCATACGGCACCCTGTGCCTTGGCCAGATCCAGCGACACTTCGCAGGTCTGATTATTGCCATGCGTGAAGTCGATAACCGGGAACTTCTTATCTACGTCCATAACGAACTCGCCTTTTTCATCCGTGCGGGTACGCCCGATGTGATTCTTGATATTGGCGTTGGCCAGCAAGGTGCCATCTTCGGCCTTGATTCGGCCAAACACCGTCACCATCTGCTTGATTTGCGGTTCGATCACCGCCACGTTGCCTGGGTACAGCGTCAGGTTGCTCTTGCGCCGGGTGACGATATCAAAGCTTTCCGCCGAGTTTTTGTTGTTCATTAACTCCACAACATATTGGCCGTAAGGTGATAACGGCAGGTAGTTCTTGTCACCGGTCAGTTTGACGACACGGCCGTCTACGCGTGCAGTCAACATGCCGTCGTTCTCCAGCCCGGTGTTGATAATGATCCCGGAATTCCCTTCGCCTCGCCCGCTGGCTGCAATATGGCGCCCCTGCCAGCCGACGCTGCCATTCGCGGTCAGGCTGGTGTTTATAAAGCCGTCGGCAGAGCTGCTGACGTTGACGGTGCCGGTAGAATATTTGGTATCGAAACGGGCATAAGCACCGCCATTAAAGCTGTTATCCCCATTGGTATCCCCAGAGATGGCCCGCGAAAGGTTGGCTCCAAGGGTACGGATTGGCCCTTCGGCAATCTCTTTACGGGCCGCAATATTGGCCGTGGTGTAACCGTTCTGGTTGGAAACCCCGGCGCTGAACCAGTTGCCCAGCGGTAACGAGAAATCGAGAGCGATGTATTTACCGGTGTTCCCGCCGGCATAGCCATTGTTATAACGCTGCATCCCGACACGCACACCCAGCGTGCCGTAACGACCGGTGAACAGGTTCTGGTAATAGTCGACGTTGTAATAGTGGCTGTTATTTTTCTTGTCATCGTTGTAGCTGGCACTGAGCGTGCCGAGTTTGGGCGTGAACGCCCCAAAGTTCAGCGTGCCGCCCATCGCCCGGTTATGGGCATCGTTCTGGCGCAGTTTGCTGCCAATCGTGGTTTTTTCTTCATTCGCCCACAGGGTACTGAAGCCACCAGGTAATGACACACTGGCGGTGTTAACAATGCTCCACGAATTGTCGGAGGCCACCATCGCTTGAGCACTGACCTGGATGGAGTCGGTGATCGGCAGGTTTAAGCGCCCCTCCCCAACCTGGCTGTTATCGAGCGAATAACCTGATAGCGCCCAATTCAGCCGCTGCAGATTACCGGCGGCAGAGGCCCCCGCCAGGTACGAGTCTTTCGCCTCGCTGTAGCGGTCGTTCTCCCCACGCCATTCATTCATGCGTACCATCCCGCCCCAGAACTGCCAGGACAGGGGTGCTCCGGAAGCATGCAAAGGGTTATAGAGTTTGTTAACCCGTTGGGTACGCCGGTTGATCACCTGGCCATTGACCACCACTTCAACCTGCACATCGTAAATACCGAAGGGTAAATTGCCGGTATCCACTTCGTGGTTACCCATGGCGAAATTCTGCACGCTAAGCAAGCGGCCATCGCGAGACAGGTGAACCTCACCCGCCGAAGGGAAAAAAGCCACTATCGGGGTTAACGATTGGGTGTTATCAAACACGGTCGAGCTGGCACGATTGCCGTATGACATGCCATAAATTTTGCTTGAGTTGATGGTGGTCACTGGCCCGAGCGATTGCAGATTCCAGCTGTCCAGCATGCCTGCAGCGAAACGTCTGCCTGCAAAATCACGTTCGTACATGACCTTATACAGCGTGCTGTCCTGGTTACTGCTGCCAATGCCATAGACCGAGCCGTTCACTTCGACGTGGTGCTCACGTAGCGAAGTCACGTTGTTAAGCGATAAATAGCTGGACGTAAAACCTTCGCTGGCTTTGGCGCGGTTGTCGTAAATACCCAGGTTGTAAGTCAACGTACTGCTTAACGCATCCACGCTCGACGCGCCAATATCACTGGAGCGCTCACGCAATACCGTTCCCATGGCAGATTCTTTTACCACCAATTGCAGATTCAACTGGCGGAAATTGAGTGCCAGCCAGGCATCGTCCGCCAGCACTATCCGTTGCTGATCGTCAAAATCCACCTCATTCAGGGCATTAAGTTGCTTGATTGTGGCTTCTGTCAGTTGTGCGCCACCCTCATTATCTTCCAGGATAACCTGGCGGATTTTCAGCCGTTCATTATCGAGCAGCAGTAACGCATGCCCAATACGCTGGTCATCTTTTGCGGTGTCGTTTTTTTCAAAATGCAGCAATACCGGGATACTCATCCCTTCTCTTAACGCCGTACTGAAAGCCTGAGGGATCAGCACGCCGTCAATTTGGGTCAACCCGGCGGCAAAGGCGAATTGCCCAGGAACCATAACGGCAGGTGTCACAAACACGCCTACGGTAACCAGAATTTTTAATAACCTACCTTCCAGGGCTGGCTTCACGTCTAACTCCTTGAACTGTATCCATGTGCTTTTTCACTGCACTTTCCATGGCAGGTCTACTTAACCTGAATAAACTGTTCTCCATACCAGAGCGCGACATGGCTTTTTTTATCGTTAATATCAACTTTGGTCAGAGAGCGATCCCTGCCAGGCATAACAAAATAATTTTCTTTGCAGTTGCTGCCGTCTTTTTTATTTTTACATGCGCCATAAGCCACCATTTTGAATGTGGCGTTCCCGGTATTTTTAATCTTGCCATTGGCAAATTGGTGGTTGAATTGCACCTTGCGTGGTGAAACCACCAAAATGGTGCCAATACGTGCCGAGGTTGTGGCAACCGCATTGCGTTTAGCCGTATTCTGCCCGGCATCGGTTAATGCCTGATCGAGCCAGACTATCCGGTAATAACGCTCTTTATTATCGTCCGGCCCTTTATAGTAAAAACGGATCAGGTCGGAGGCATTCGCTGGCATCATCAAGCTGGCGGGCGATAGCAGCATTTCATCCTGCGATTCCATCGCAATGACGGTACCTGACTCAGAAGGATCGGTAAGCCGTTCTATTTTGATATTCACCAGGCGGCCATTATCGGTGGTATTTTTAATCTCTTTACTTAAGGTCGCGGTATCGCTGTGCATAAAGGAACTGATAGCCCCAACATCCAGCGCCTGGGCGCTTTGGCATAAAGACAGCAACAGCGGAATAGAAAAATAGAAGCGGTTCATAGCGGTATTCCAAAATCTTTCGCGGGCGATAAACAAGCAGGAGTTTCCCCCTGCTTGAGACGCATATACCCTATGAATTTCAAGTTACAGCCAGGCACCCAGCTCACTCATCCCCCTGGAACTGACTTAAGCCAGGGGCTGGGGCTAGTCAGCGCAGGTAACAACGCTGCAGCTTGAAAGACGACGGGTATAACTCTGGGGGAACTATCAGATAGTGGTCCAGGTAGCGTTGAACTCAACGCTCACATCACCGCTCCAGATACCTTCAGGCAGGGTGCTGAAGTCAGTCACAGCGGTTGTACCATCAGCCGTTGCGCCGATGATGCTGAAAGTGAACTGGTCTTGTGCGCTGGTACGCACCGCTTGATTGTAAGCACTGGAGAGCGCGCTCAGATTGCCACCCAAAATACCGGAGCTGGTATCAATCATGGTGGTTTCGGTCGTTTTTTCTACGGCAGCACCGTTGTAATTAACACCAACATCCAGTGTAGAACCAGAAGTATCCAACTGAGTCAGGGTATTGGATACCAATTTAGAGGTCAGTTTGAAATCGGTAGCGGTTCCTTCGCCTTCGATAGTGACGTCAAACAGGCCCTTCTGGCTGTTGAAGCCTTTGATACCTTCAGCATATTGGAAAGACAGGCTGCCGATTGGCGTTACAACCAACTTGCTGGTGGTATCTTTCTTCGCGGTTGCAGACCAGGTGGCCAGGGCTTGTGCAGTTACGTCTGCCGCCTGAGCGGTACCAACTACTGCGAACGCTGAAACGATTGCCAGAGCAAGTGTGATTTTTTTCATGGTGAATTCCCTTATGTATAGATTTAATTTGTCCGTTAAATTTGAAGCGCTTTGTCATCACCACTCACTTTGCAAAAACCAGTTGCTAGCGGGAGGACAACGCCAAGAATGAGTGCCAGCATGTTTAGCTGAATCGCCCTACTTGACCGGAAAAATCTTAACTAAAAATAAGAAAAAAATAATCATTAACTACAAAAATGCAAAAATTTAGGTTTAAATTCTGGGTTTAAGGTTTTAACAGTCACTAACCTCAATAAACCTCTAATAACATAAAATTTACCAAAGAATTATCCTATATTTTTATTACCAACATTCGGATGATTTGTTAATAAATCTAAGGAAACACTTAAAATAAACCGGTGGCAATAAGAAAATCGGGAATTTGTAAGAACGGTAAATACCAAGAACATAACCAACACAACTCACTCTGAGGTTATTACGGGGGTAAGACGATTCAATACTCATAACAATAAGCGGGCCAAGCCATAACGATTTTCACCATTATGGCTCAGAGCCACGTTAAATTTTTTACCGGGGGAAGGTACAGCCATACCTAAAATAATGGGGGCCGCTGTTAGACGGTAAGGGGGTTAACCCATAAAGCTTAGCAGGCAAATGACTGAGGTTCACTCTCGCAGAAAACAACACTGCAACGTCAAGTAAGAAGGGTCAATGTGATGGAAACTATTCCAGGAAGGATCCATTTTCATTTTCTAATCCGGTACAAACCTCGATGTTGTGTTCGCGCAAGATCTTACAGCGCAAAAAGAACAACCGTGGAACACCGGATATATATGACTTCAGCTGTTTGCTACGCATCAGCAGCAAGTATTCGTCAGCACTGCACTGTATTTTTTGTTGTTCAGCGTAGGCCAGAACTTCGGTGGCAAACTCGGTATCGGCCAGTAGAGCAGAATTCTTCATAAATACCGTACAATTGCCTGCCTTGCCCAGATAGCTTTCACTTCGCGAGGGCGCGTTAAAAATATAGAGTGCGATACCAGCAGCAATCACCAGCATAAAACCCAACGACGCCCACACATAACGCAAGGGCACTTTAGGCAGGATGTCAAAGCACGATTTAGGCACGGGCGAATGCGTGATGATAGGTATAGAGGGTTCGGGGCTCTCGGCAACCTTGGGCTCTTCAGCCTCACAGAGTTCGACCATGATCTCGGGGCGCAGCATAAAACCGACTTTTGGCACCGTCGCGATCACTTCGTCATCAATCCCCAATGCCTTTATTACCCGGCGTAACTTGCTGACACACTGGTTAAGGTTGTTGTTACTGGAGATCATGCCGTAATCATCCCAAACTTTTTTGAAGATCGCTTCACGGCTGACGGTATCCCCTTGGTGAGCAATCAAAAGCCGCAGCAGACGCTTTGAGGGGTTAGAAATGGTTACAGGTTCATCAAAGAGGTCACTCAGACTTAACGTCCCTGTTTCCACATCAAAGATAATACGGTCATTAAATCTATATTTCATATTATTCACGGGTTTTCACTATAAAGACGATCTAATCCTGGCATCGTTCGTTAATAAAATATTAACTAAAGTGTAAGAAGTTAACTTCGTAAGTCCTGTTTACTTTTTGCAGTTTGATACTGCAACACCTTAAAAAATAGCATTGGCATTTTCCCCTTCCCTGGAATAAGAATTTTCTCATAACCCGCCACAAAGATTATACAAACCGAATCGACATTGATATATTGACACATGAAATTTCTTAAAGTTAGTTTTTTATCCTAAAAAAAGAAATTTTAAGATAAAAAAACTAATATAAGTTATCATTTTATAATTTTTAAGATTTAAATATTGCATATTTAAGATTAGTCATGTTGAAACCTGATAAATTCACCTTACATCAATTGTTTATCAGAAAAGGCTCGTTAAAGAAATCAACGCATTATGTCGCCGCGCAGCAAAAACCAAAAGTGGGAAATGGTGAATAAAATGATTGGATCCTCTGTATAGCGAGTATACATAAAAGTGAAAAAACATTAATTCCCTTGTAGGATTAATGACCTACTGTATTGGAATTGTCGCTAGACTCCCTGTTGCGCATAGTGATCCATGCCAAAATACCCGATTCACTGCCCCCTGGCAGATAGCCCGCCTTATCGCTGAATACCACCTGAATTTCATAACATCACTAAGCATTCAGAGGTATAGATAAAAGAAAAGCAATCGCTTTTCTTTGATTTAGCGACCAGGATAAAACTGATAAAATGGCGTTTGGCGGAGATATTCAGTGACGGTTAAATGGAATAATCAGGGGTAAAGGTTTAGAAAAATAATGGAATATAGTAACCAAAGTAAATAATTTACAAAAGACGGCTCAATGAATGAGCCGTTATATTTCTCTTGCTGACAACTTCTCTTAGTGGGGCGGGCTAACGATTTTGTGTGATTCAGTCTGCCGCGGTAAGCAATGTGATATTTTCTTGCATGATCGCCTCACGAGCCGCTTGCGGTAGGTTGCCATCGGTAATAATCACATCAAATACCGAGATTGGCAGCGCCAGATAGGTCGCTACCTTTCCGTACTTGGAGGTATCACTCAGCAAAATACGGCGGCGACTGGCGGCAACAATGGCTTTTTTTACCATCACCTTATCCTCGCTGGGCGTTGATAGCCCGCGCATGCTCCAGGATGAGGCAGAAATAAACGCCAGATCGATAAACAGATTATGCAAAGCCTGAGCCGCAGCGGCCCCCACACAAGAGCGGTTTTCGCGGCACACCGTGCCCCCGGTGTGGATTAGCTTGCACTGGCTGTTCTCAAGCAGGTAAGCAGCGATAACAAAATCGTTGGTGACCACAGTGATATCATCACGTTCGCCAATCTGGCGGGCCAATGCCAGTGAAGTCGTGCCAGCGTCCAGATAAATGCAGCTGTTGGCCGGGATTTGGCGCGCTGCCAATTGCCCGATGGCCGCTTTCTGCTGGCTGAACATACCTTCCTTATCCTGATGCGATGGTTCAATCGCTATTCGCTCCACGGCCTGCACACCGCCGGAAACAGCCAGAACGGCGCCTTGCTCTTCCAGCTTTTGCAGATCGCGCCGGATGGTCATGTGCGATACGCCCAGGCGTTCAGTCAATTGTGCAATGCTTACCACGCCGCGTTCAGATACCAGCGCTAGAATTTGTTGGTGACGTTCAACAGGTATCACGTTTCCCTCTCAATGACCGCAGTGATAATAATTGTGATTTTACGTCAATTTTCGTGCAGAGAAAGTAAAGCTTTTCAGGCTGTGAAGCCATCATAGCCATAAAAAACCTTTAAAAGCATTGTGTTAGGAATCGTTTCCCGATTTGATGCAAAACTTTTCAATGTTAATAATTGTGAAGATGGTCACCGATAATTCCGTCAGTAACGCCTATATTTAACACAACAAAACAAATAATCACTAAAATTAACAGGAGTCATCATGACACGACCAGGAAACTATTCAGTCTGTATCGTCGGCCTAGGTTCGATGGGCATGGGTGCTGCAAAGTCATGTATCAATGCCGGGTTGACGACTTATGGGATAGATCTCAACCCACAAGCTTTGGCTACGCTTACCCAGGCTGGGGCCAAACAGGCAGCCAGCAGTGCAGAAGGTTTTGCCAGCGAGTTGGACGCAGTGTTGCTGTTAGTGGTCAACGCCGCACAGGTGAAACAGATCCTGTTCGGTGACAACGGCCTGGCCGCGCAGTTAAAACCCAATACGCCGGTGATGGTCTCTTCGACCATCGCGGCAGCAGATGCCAAAGATATTGAACAAAAGCTGCGGGCATTCAATCTGCCAATGCTGGATGCCCCGGTTTCTGGTGGCGCAGCCAAGGCGGCGGCCGGCCAAATGACCGTTATGGCTTCAGGCAGTGAAAGTACCTTCGCTCAATTACAACCGGTGCTGGATGCCGTGGCCGGTAAAGTGTATTGCATTGGTGAAGAGATCGGCCTGGGGGCCACGGTAAAAATCATCCATCAGTTGCTGGCTGGAGTACACATTGCTGCCGGAGCAGAGGCGATGGCGCTGGCCGCACGTGCCGGTATTCCATTGGACGTGATGTACGACGTGGTCACTAACGCGGCAGGCAACTCCTGGATGTTCGAAAACCGGATGCGCCACGTGGTCGACGGTGATTACTCGCCAAAATCTGCGGTCGATATCTTCGTCAAAGATCTCGGGCTGGTAGCCGACACCGCCAAAGCGCTGCACTTCCCCCTGCCATTGGCCTCCACAGCATTCAATATGTTTACCTCCGCCAGTAACGCCGGTTACGGCAAGGAAGACGACAGCGCGGTGATCAAGATTTTCGCCGGTATTGACCTGCCCAGGAATAAGGAGAACTCATAATGCTGCTTGGCGTAATTGCAGATGACTTTACCGGTGCCACCGACATCGCCAGCTTCCTGGTGGAAAACGGTTTACCGACGGTACAACTGAACGGTGTGCCTCAGGATGATACCCCGGTAAATGCGCAGGCGGTGGTGATCAGCCTTAAATCCCGCTCTTGCCCGGCTAATCTGGCAATAGAGCAATCGTTACAGGCTTTGGCCTGGCTGCAACGTCAGGGCTGCCGCCAGTTCTACTTCAAATATTGTTCCACCTTCGACAGTACCGCCCAAGGCAATATCGGGCCAGTCACCGACGCCTTGCTTGACGCTCTGGGTGAACAGCAAACGGTGATCTCCCTGCGCTGCCGGTGAATGGGCGCACGGTTTACCAGGGATACCTGTTCGTGATGGATCAACTGTTGTCGGAATCCGGCATGCGCAATCACCCGGTTACGCCAATGACCGACAGTAACCTGTTGCGGTTGATGGAAGCACAGGCCAGTGGCCGCTGTGGGTTGGTAAACGCCGCCGAGATGGAGGCTGGCCCCCGCGCGGTGCAAGACAAACTGCAGCAGTTGGCACAGCAAGGTGTGCGCTATGTAGTGATGGATACCCTTAATGAACAGCATCTGCTCACCCAGGGTGAAGCGCTGAAAACCATGAAACTGGTTACCGGCGGATCGGGATTGGCGATCGGGATTGCCCGCCAATGGGCGCAACCCGGCCAGACGAAGGCGCAATCAGCCGGTGCACCACAAGGTGATAAAGCCGTGGTGCTTTCCGGCTCCTGTTCCACCATGACCAACCGGCAGGTTGCACGCTATCGCCAGCAGGCCAATACGCAAAGTATTGATGTCGCGCGCTGTATCAAGGCGGGTGATCGTAGCGCTTACGCCGCCGAACTGAGCTCCTGGGTGGCGCAACATGCCGCAGAGCCTTTGGCCCCGATGCTGTATGCCACCGCAGAGCCGGAGCTGTTGCAGCAGACTCAGCAGCAATACGGTACCGAAGCGGCAAGCCAGGCGGTGGAAGCCCTGTTTGCCGAAGTTGTCGAGCGCCTGCAACAGCTTGGTTTCAGCCGCTTTATCGTTGCCGGTGGCGAAACCTCTGGCGTAGTCACTCAGGCGTTGGGGATCCGTGGTTTTCATATCGGCCCATGCATTTCGCCCGGCGTTCCTTGGGTACGCGCCATCGACCAACCTGTATCACTGGCCCTGAAATCGGGCAACTTCGGCGATGAAAACTTTTTCGCCAGAGCACAAACGGAGTTTCCAGTATGACCATGACCGCTGAACAACATCAAATCGCGGAACTGCAGGCAAGAGAAGAGATGGTGCACCTGGGTGCCTCCTTCTTCCAGCGCGGCTACGCTACCGGTTCAGCGGGCAACCTTTCTCTGTTGCTACCGGACGGAAACCTGTTGGCCACCCCCACCGGCTCATGCCTGGGGGAATTGCAGGCTGACAGACTATCGAAAGTGAACCTGAACGGTGAGTGGATCTCTGGCGATAAACCCTCGAAAGAGATTAGTTTTCACCGCGCACTTTACCAAAACAACCCGGCGTGCAAGGCGGTGGTGCATCTGCATTGCACCTACCTTACCGCGCTATCCTGCCTGCAAAACCTGGATACCGGCAATGCCATCAAACCCTTCACCCCTTACGTGGTGATGCGCGTTGGCCAGATCCCGGTGGTCCCCTATTTTCGCCCCGGCGATCTGCGGTTGGCAGAGGAGCTGGCCAAACTTGCCCCACGCTACAAAGCTTTCCTGTTGGCAAACCACGGGCCAGTGGTGACCGGTGAAAACCTGCGGGAAGCCGCGAACAATACCGAAGAGATGGAAGACGCAGCCAAGCTGATTTTCACCCTTGGCAACCGCCCAATCCGCTATTTAACCGATGATGAAATTGCCGAGTTACGGAGCTGAACCATGCCAAAATTTGCCGCCAACTTATCAATGATGTTTAACGAACTGCCATTTCTGGATCGCTTTGAGGCCGCTGCGGCGGCAGGATTCAAAGCGGTGGAATTCCTGTTCCCATACGACTACCCGGCCGAACAACTGGCCGAGAAGCTCAGGCAACAGGGTTTGCAGCAGGTGTTGTTCAATACCGCACCTGGGGATATCAGCGTGGGGGAATGGGGGCTGGCGGCCTTGCCAGGCCGTGAACAGGATGCCCGTGCGGATATCGACCGCGCCCTGGAATACGCCATTGCCCTGAAGTGCCCCAATGTCCATGTGATGGCTGGGGTAGTGCCGCCGGGTGAGGATATTGCCCGTTATCGGGAAACCTTTATCAGCAATATCCGTTACGCCGCCGATGCCTTTGCACCTCACGGCATCAAGGTGCTGATCGAAGCGCTCAGCCCGCCGGTCAAGCCAAACTATCTGTTCTCCAGCCAGCATCAGGCAGCAGAGCTGGTAGAAATTATCGATCGCCCGAACGTATTTGTTCAGTTCGATTTATTCCACGCGCAGTTGGTGGACGGCAACATTGGCAATCTGATCGCCTCACTGGCCGGGCGCTATGCCCACATCCAGATCGCATCAGTGCCCGATCGTAATGAACCCGATGACGGTGAACTGAACTACCCCTGGCTATTCGCCCAATTGGACAAAGTGGGGTATCAAGGCTGGATCGGTTGTGAATATAAGCCTCGTGGGGTAACCACGGCGGGTCTTGAATGGGTAAAACCTTACCTGTAAGACCGGGCCTGCGCCAACACCAGAAATAGACAACATAAAAATTAAATGCACCCGTATGGCCGCAAGGCGATCGCGGTGCCGGACTCTTACCTGAATAAAGGTTATTCAATGTCTCCTACTATGCTACTCATTATTGCTGTATTAGGTGTAGTGCTACTCCTGCTGATGATAATCAAGGCGAAAATTCAGCCGTTTATCGCCCTGCTGGTCGTCAGCCTGCTGGTCGCTCTTGCCAGCGGTATTCCTACCGGTGAAGTCATGAAAGTGATGACCTCCGGTATGGGGGGCGTACTGGGTTCAGTGACGATCATCATCGGTCTGGGTGCGATGTTGGGCAGAATGATCGAACATTCCGGCGGTGCGGAATCCCTGGCGCAACGCTTTAGTTCGGCACTGGGGCCAAAACGCACTATCGCTGCACTGACCATCGCCGCGTTTATCCTCGGCATTCCGGTATTCTTTGACGTTGGCTTTATCATCCTGGCACCAATCATCTACGGCTTTGCCAAAGTGGCGAAAGTTTCACCGGTGAAGTTTGGCCTGCCTGTTGCCGGGGTGATGCTGGTCGTTCACGTTGCCCTGCCGCCACATCCTGGTCCGGTAGCCGCCGCTGGGTTATTGAATGCTGATATCGGCTGGCTGACCATTGTCGGCCTGGCGATTTGCGTTCCTGTGGGGGTTATCGGTTATTTTGCGGCAAAATACCTTAACCGTAAAACCTACCCGCTTTCTATCGAAGTATTGGAGCAGTTACAACTGGCTGCGCCAGAACCGGCACCTGAGAACAAAGCCCCGCTCAGCGATCGGATCAATCCTCCCAGTGCCGGGCTGATTACCGCCCTGATCGTTATCCCTATCGCCATCATTATGCTCGGTACCGTTTCGGCCACTCTGTTGCCTGCGGGTTCGCCACTGCGTGACGCCTTGTCATTAATAGGCTCGCCAGGGGTCGCGCTGATGATCGCCCTGATGCTGGCGTTTTATTTTCTGGCTATCCGCCGTGGCTGGAGCCTTCAACACACCAGCGATGTAATGGGAGGAGCGCTACCTACCGCAGCCGTGGTGATTATGGTTACCGGTGCAGGCGGGGTGTTTGGCAAGGTGCTGGTAGAGTCTGGGGTAGGTAAAGCGCTGGCCGATGTACTAACCACCGTTGGCCTGCCGCTGATCCCGGCGGCCTTTATCATCTCGCTGGCTCTGCGTGCCTCGCAGGGTTCCGCCACCGTAGCGATTCTGACCACTGGCGGCCTGCTTTCCGAAGCGGTGATCGGCCTCAACCCGTTGCAACTGGTGCTGGTCACACTGGCAACCTGTTTTGGCGGATTAGGGCTATCGCACGTGAATGACTCCGGCTTCTGGATCGTAACCAAATACCTGGGGCTTTCTGTCGCCGATGGTCTGAAAACCTGGACGGTGCTGACCACCCTGCTAGGCTTGAGCGGTTTTGTGTTTACCTGGTTGTTGTGGCTGGCGGTCTGATTTATCTTGAACGTTATCAACCCTTATTCAAAGCGGTGCTCTGGCATCGCTTTTCTCTTGTTCAGGAACCCACTATGACCACTTTTACTGCCGCCCCGACGTTGATTACCGAGCGCCTGGTATTGGACGCGCACCGGCTGGAAGATTTTGACGCACTGGCCAGCATGTGGGCCGATCCGGCTGTGGTGCGCTATATCGGCGGCAATCCGCGTGATCGGGAAGACAGTTGGGGCCGCCTGTTGCGCTACATTGGCCATTGGCAGTTACTGGGTTATGGCTACTGGGCAGTGCGAGAGAAAGCCAGCGGTCACTACATTGGCGGCATTGGTTTCGCCGATTTTCACCGCGAAATACAACCCGCTCTCGATGTGCCGGAAATGGGATGGACGCTCATCACATCAGCCCACGGCAAAGGTTATGCTACCGAGGCGTTGAACGCCGCTTTGGCCTGGGCGAAAGACAATTTCCCGCAGGGGAAGACCGTCTGCATTATTTCGCCGGAAAACCGCGCCTCAATTGGGCTAGCGAAAAAAGTGGGATTTGTGGAAAGCCACCGCAGCGAATACCATCAGCAATCCACGGTGGTGATGCATCGGCCACTTTGAGTGGCAAGCCTCACGGCGCTGCCATCTCAAGTGCAACCTGAATAAAATGATCCCGCAGCGCATCTGGCCGCTGCGGATCCCAGGCTAACCCCACCTGCCACTCGGTTTGCTCGCCACTCAAGGCCAGGATATCAACTCCCGCAGGCACAATGTGCATAATGCTTTGCGGCAATAACGCCACGCCGACGCCTGCGGCCACCAGTGCCAACAGCGTTTGAATATCTCCCGCCTGTTGCACCACGTTGGCCTCCAGCCGATGAGCCGCGATAAAACGCAAGGATTGCTCACTCAGGCCGCGCCCGCGACGGGGTAGCAGTTGCAACAGAGGTAAACGGTGGAACTCCGCCAGCAGGTTGTCTGCACGTAATGCCAGCGCCGCCGGGGCAGCCAGCACCAGCCGATCGCTTAATAACGGAAAGGCCTGCAAGGGTTCAGTGATCGGTAAGCGCACAAATCCAGCCTGCAACTTGCCTTCCAGCAACAGCTGGCACTGCCTTTCCGAAGGGATATCCTCCAACCTGATCGCCACTGCAGGAAAACGCTGGCGAAAGGCCGACACCAACTGCGGCGCCAGATGAAAACTCGACAGCCCAAACCCTAACGCCAACCTCCCGGCTTCACCTTTGGCAACCTGCAATGCATGCAGGTGGAACTGTTCATGCTGCGTCATCAGTTCCCGCGCCTTTGGGAACAACGCCTCACCGCTCGCCGTGAGCAGTGCGCCCTGGCGGCCACGATCGAACAGGCGTGTGCCCAATTGTAATTCCAGAGCTTGAATCTGCTTGCTCAGCGCAGGCTGGGTGATACACAGCCGCGCCGCTGCCAGGTGGTAACGGCCCAGTTCAGCCAAAGTGACAAAGGCCCGTAGTTGACGAGTATCCATTCCGAAAGGTTATCAAAAGAGGAATTTAATTGATTATACAGTAATCAACTCGGCTGCTGTAATCCCAAGATGAAACCACAACAGGAGCTTGATATGACCACGACCCTGCGCGCTGCGTCGGTACAATTTCAACACCGCGCCAACGACAAAAACTATAACCTCAACATTATGGAAGGCTTTATCACCCGTGCCGCTAATGCCGGCGTGCAGGTGCTGGCCTTCCCGGAAATGTGCATTACCGGTTACTGGCACGTACGCCATCTTGCCGACAGCGATATTGCCGCGCTGGCAGAGCCTATTGCCGGCAGCCCTTCTCTCGCACGCATCCACCCGTTAGCGCAACGCTACCAGATGGCCATTGGTGTTGGGCTGATCGAACAGGATGAAGAGGGCCGCTTTTATAACGCTTATGCAGTCTGCCTGCCCGATGGCCAAACGCACGTCCATCGTAAGTTGCATCCTTTTGAGCACCCGCTGATAGTGGGTGGCGATAATTTTACCGTTTTTGATACGCCTTGGGGCGTGCGTATGGGTATCCTGATTTGCTGGGACAATAACCTGGTGGAAAATGTTCGCGCCACTACGCTGTTGGGGGCAGATATCCTGTTTGCTCCCCACCAGACCGGCGGAACCCACTCGCGCAGCCCGCATGGCATGAAGCCTTTGCCCTTGGGGTTATGGCAGCGTAGGGAAGAAGACCCTGCGGCAATCGAAGCGGCTTTCCGGGGTGAAAACGGCCGGGGTTGGTTAATGCGCTGGCTACCTGCCCGCGCCCATGATAATGGGATATTTATTCTGTTCAGCAATGGCGTGGGACGTGATGATGATGAGATCCGCACGGGTAATGCAATGATCCTTGATCCCTATGGCCGTATCGTCGCCGAGACCTGGGTAGCGCAAGATAATATGGTTACCGCCGATCTGGACCTTTCATTAATCCCGATGAGCACCGGCAGGCGTTGGATCCATGGCCGCCGCCCAGAACTGTACGGGCTGCTCAGCGAGCCACAAGGCTATGAACGTGATGCACGCACCGCCCGGTTTTCCTTACAACCGACCACGATAACCGGCAGAAAACACCGATAAACACCGTTCTCAGCGGCAAAAAAATCCGCCCAAAAGGCGGATTTTTAACGGGTGCAGCAATCAGGGCCACACGCTCACGCCCGAAAGCGCGGCAAAATCTTAGAAGCGGTAACCGACACCCACGTTCCAGGTGCCAACGTCAACGCTGCGAATACGGCTCTGCTCGTAACCCACATCCAGAGCAACCTGTTGCATTGGGTTGAACTGCAGGCCCGCGCCATAGGTAAAGCCATAGTCGCTGGTGCTGTTGTTGTCGCTACCATCTTGAGCATTGGTAGTGAATTTACCGTAGCCCACACCGATCACACCGTAGATGCTTGCCCAGTCGTTGAAACGGAAAGCTGGACCGGCAGTGATGGAGTTGTACTGAGCTTTATCGTAGAAACCGTTCTCAGAACCGTTCTTCTCCAGGTGAGTGAAAGAACCGATCACACCCAGAGGGCTGTTGTCGTATTCGTAACGGTATTTCAGGTTGAAACCGTCGGCCTTGTTAACAACGCCTTGAAAATCACCCATTGCGTAGCCACCGGATACGGTGCTCTGGCCTGCAACTGCGGTACCTGCGGTCACTGCTAACACACAAGCTGCTACTGCGGAAAGACATGCAATTTTTTTCATAACCACCTCAAACGCGTTTTATTATTAAAATACATCAATTCGTTCATACGTTGAAAATATAGCAAAAATTAGCGTGAAACTCTGCCTTTAAAACAGTGTCTAAAGCTTTATATCGTGTAACAGGAAATTACAAGAGCACTTCATCCGTCTAATTTTCCTATATTTTCGCCGGTATTCTATCCCTTTCTGTGACGATAATCACCTATCCGATATACAGACAATTCTTAATTTTGGCCTATTTTTTAGCCAATGGAACCATCTTCAAGCAAAAATTTGACAGATTTGTTTTGCCGCACGCTTTTCGTCAACACCATCCTGCCAATTCCTTTACACTGGGCAACATCTATATACCTTCCCTGACGAAGGGAAACCGATAAAGGCCTGAAAGGATGTCTTCGTCTGTAACCACCAAAGCCTCT
Source organism: Serratia sp. L9 (assembly GCF_050632285.1). Taxonomy (NCBI): domain Bacteria; kingdom Pseudomonadati; phylum Pseudomonadota; class Gammaproteobacteria; order Enterobacterales; family Yersiniaceae; genus Serratia; species Serratia sp. L9. Next base: position 4,958,786 of record NZ_CP192591.1, read on the forward strand.
TCTACGCTGGTGCCTGTGTGTTTGCTGATCGTCGCGATGATCTCAATCCAGAGCGGCGCTTCGCTCGCCAAAAGCCTGTTCCCGCTGGTAGGCGCAGAAGGGATCACAACCCTGCGTTTAAGCATAGGTACGCTGATACTGTTTGTTATTTTCCGCCCGTGGCGGATGCGCTTTGCGGCTGGCAGCCGGTTGCCGTTGTTAATCTATGGGCTGTCACTGGGGGCGATGAACTATCTGTTTTATCTTTCTTTGCGCACGGTGCCACTCGGCATCGCCGTTGCGTTGGAGTTCACCGGACCGCTGGCGGTTGCGATGTTCTCTTCCCGTCGCCCCATTGATTTTCTCTGGGTCGCGCTGGCCATAGCAGGGCTGTGGTTCCTGCTGCCTCTGGGCCACGATATGGGCAGCATCGATCCCTTGGGGGCAGCCTGCGCGTTGGGAGCAGGAGCTTGCTGGGCTATCTACATTATCTTCGGCCAGAAAGCGGGCGGGGATCACGGCCCAGGCACCGTGGCCGTCGGTTCGTTAATTGCCGCCCTGGTGTTTTGCCCAATCGGGGCCTGGCAAGCGGGCAGTGCGCTGTTGAATGTGGATATTCTTCCGGTGGCGCTGGCTGTGGCAATCCTCTCTACGGCGCTGCCCTATTCATTGGAAATTATCGCATTACCTAAAATCCCGGCACGGACTTTTGGAACCTTGATGAGCCTGGAACCGGCCTTGGCCGCCCTGTCCGGCATGATCTTCCTTAATGAGCATCTTAATACGGTGCAGTGGCTGGCCTTGGCCGCCATTATCACTGCCTCTATGGGAGCCACCCTGACCATCAAACCCAAGCCACAGATTGAAAACCTGTCCTGAACGCTGAGGCGCACGGGTTTCCCCTGCGCCGCAGTAAAATAAATCCTGACGATGATGCGTGATTGCTGCCCAGTTAACTTTTTCCCTGCGGATAATAGCCATACTCAGCCTGTGTCCTTTTAGTCATTTTTATTTCTTTATCACGGAGAATCAGGATGATATACGGCAGTTTGTACAATCCCCGCTTTGGGCGTGGCCTCTCACCCGCGTTAGCGAATATCCTCAATACCGTTCGCCAGTATGATTTGCCTGGCCTGCAACTGGGGCGACACGAGATCGATGGCGATCGGGTGTTTATGAACGTAATGGAAGTGGTCACAGAACCCGCTGAAAACAAACGCGCGGAGATCCACCAGGAATATCTGGATATTCAGATCCTGATCGGGGGAGAAGAAAGGATCGACTTTGGCCTGCCAGGCAGTTGGGACAGCAACGATCCCTATGATGAAAGCAAAGATCTGCAAATGCTGGATATCAAACGCAGCCCGCAGACCCTGAATCTGACACCTGGCATGTACGTGATTTTCTTCCCACTGGAGCCACATAAACCTGGATGCCAGGTACAGGGGCCCCAGAACATCAAGAAAGTGGTGGTGAAAGTACACTACGAATTGCTGCTGTAGAACCAACAAAGGGCCGGTCGGCAGGCCGGCTTAAAACGCCTTAGATTTTTTGCGCCGCTTCCTTTACTGCGGGTTCTGGCAGTGAAGCCAGAAACGCCGCCGTTTCCTTCGGTGAACGCAAATGAATAAAACGGATATGGCGGTTGTCCACATGCTGCTTTTCTGCCTGATATTTTTTGCGGTTCTGGTGGTAAGTTTTCAAGGTCCACAAAATTATCGACTCGCGACTAAAAAAGGAACGGCGGAAGCTTTCACAATTACCGGTTCCTGGCCATAGTTCGGTTTTGTGCCAGGCGCGCACTGCGGCACGGCGAGTCGCCTGCCATAACGTCCTGCAAAACCCGTAATCCACCCAGACCACCCAGTCAACCTCGCGCCATTTCACAATTTTAGAGCGCTTATAATTACCGTCTAATACCCAGCCCAAAGCGGCTACTGCCAATGCCTGTTCAATTCGCATCAGAAATTCTTCGTCATCCGTGCCCTGCCAGTCTGGTTGCCAGTAGAGCCTGTCCATCTCGATATAGGGTACGGCCAATTTTTGTGCCAACTGACGCGCAACGGTGCTCTTACCGCTGCCGCTGGTGCCCACGACATTGATTTTCATGCGTCCAGACTCGGTTAATTGCAGAGCTGGAAATTTTAGCCTAGTGATAATTACCTAGCAATATGAATTAGCGGAGGAAAAACCGGTTGAAACTCCGCAGAAATATTCTGTAAGCATTATAATTTGAAATAACAACCCAAATTGTGGTTATTATTAATGGGGAACCTGACCCGCTTTATCTTAATAAGTTAAAACCATTAAATATCAATAACAAAAGTCACATCAATTGTTATATCCCCCTACCCGTAAAATAGCTATCGATTATTGCCTATTAATTGAATAGCCACTTTCGCCCAGCAAAACCAAATAACGCTGCTATAATTATTCCCGACACAAAAATAGGACAATACACTATCAAGAAGAGGATATTTGATATGAGTACCGCTAAACTGGTGAAAACGAAATCTTCTGATCTGCTGTACACACGTAATGATGTGGATGAAAAAGCCAAGCAGGCAGCTATCAAGGCGCTGAATCATCAGGTTGTGCTGTTTATTGACCTGTCGTTGATCACCAAACAGGCGCATTGGAACATGCGGGGTGCCAACTTTATTGCCGTCCATGAAATGCTCGATGGCTTCCGTACCGCCATCATCGAACATCAGGATACTTTTGCCGAGCGCGTGGTTCAACTCGGTGGAGTCGCACTGGGCACCGTGCAGGTGGTGAATGATAAAACCTCACTGAAAAGCTACCCGACCCATATTCACAGCGTCCAGGAACACCTGAAAGCGTTGGCCGATCGTTATGGCGTGGTCGCCAATGAGATCCGTAAAGCCATAACCGAAGTTGAAGATGAAGATACCGCCGACATGTTCACCGCCGCCTCACGCGATCTGGACAAGTTCCTGTGGTTTATCGAGTCGAATATTGAATAACCCGTTGTTACTTGAAGCTGCGGCGTTGTTGGTTGCGAGGGTGGACTCCCGTCTTTTACCTGTGTAAGCCCAGGGGCCGCCTGGCTGTGCCGTACAAGGATGTACAAATGCTGCGGGCGCATGGAGGCGCTGGAGCGGCCAACGCCGATGACTTTGGGGATAATCAATCCGGCCCGCCACGCGGGGAATGACAGGCTGCGGGTCTATGCCCCAGCCTGTTTTTTTATCTGTACGTTGAGTTGTATAAAAAAACGCTGGATTAAACTGAGAGTATCTTCACCCATTCAAATAATGGCGAGGTAATAAGCATGGCAAGCGGATGGGCAGCAGACGGCGCAGTACAGGATCAGATTGATTCTACCGTGGATGACGCCGTGCAACGTGCTCGCCAGACCCTAGGTAAGGGTGAGAGCGAACATTATTGCCTGGAATGTGGCGAAGAAATCCCCGTAGCCAGACGAAATGCATTACAAGGAGTGCGTTACTGTCTGGCTTGCCAGACTGCGCTGGATAAAAAGCACTCCGCCACCAGCCTTTATAACCGCCGGGGCAGCAAAGACAGCCAACTGCGTTGACTCATTTCCGGCCTGAACGTCCAGCTTTGCACCAAAGACAATCAAAGTGCAGATAAAAGTTAGAGTTAGTTATCAGAATTGAAGCATAAAAGTTAATTATCGGTTGTTTCCGGCTGGTTTTTTGGTTAATGATAAGCCGGTTGCACCACAGCTGCCGCAACGCACCATTTTAGCGCCCCATAATGGTGCAAAATAATTATAATTTGCTTTCCGGGCACAACATCACAACACAACCCTTTGTTTTTAAAATGATTGCAAACTTGGCACGATTCTTCCATAGCACAAAATGCAACATAAAAAATGGGTAATCCGCAACCTGTACAGGAATTCCTCTCATGAAGTCTATTTTTAAAGTCTCCCTGGCCGCACTTTCCCTGGCCTTTGCTGTAAGTTCCCACGCAGCGGACAAGCTGGTTGTCGCCACGGACACCGCCTTCGTTCCGTTTGAATTCAAACAGGGTGATAAATACGTTGGTTTTGATATCGACTTATGGGCAGCTATCGCTAAAGAGCTGAAGCTGGATTACACCCTCAAACCTATGGATTTCAGCGGCATTATCCCTGCGCTGCAAACCAAGAACGTGGATCTGGCACTGGCTGGCATCACCATTACCGACGAGCGTAAGAAAGCCATCGAGTTCTCTGATGGCTATTACAAAAGCGGCCTGCTGGTCATGGTTAACGCCGATAACGACAGCGTTAAAAGCATCAAGGATCTGGACGGTAAAGTCGTTGCGGTCAAAAGCGGCACCGGCTCGGTGGATTACGCCAAACAGAACGTAAAAACCAAAGACCTGCGCCAGTTCCCGAACATCGACAACGCCTATATGGAGTTGGGCACCAAGCGTGCTGATGCGGTACTGCACGACACGCCAAACATCCTGTACTTCATCAAAACCGCAGGTGCTGGCAAGTTCAAAACCGTTGGCGAATCACTGGAAGCACAGCAATACGGCATCGCGTTCCCGAAAGGCAGCGACGAACTGCGTGTGAAAGTGAACGCTGCGCTGCAAACCCTGCGTGATAACGGTACTTACAACGAAATCTACAAAAAATGGTTTGGTACCGAACCTAAGTAATTTATTACGTAGCGATGTTTTACCTTAGAAATCGCAAGCTGCGGCTTGAAAAACGACGGGTATATTAAGTTAAGCACAGGGGAGGTGTTCTCGCCCCTGCGCTTTGTTGTATCTGATTCCCTTGTTTGGGATCACCGGGAGAAATACCATGCAGTTCGACTGGAGCGCCATTTGGCCCGCCATCCCTATTTTGTTAGAAGGTGCCAAGATGACCCTGTGGATTTCGGTCCTCGGTCTGATTGGCGGCCTGATCATCGGCCTCGTCGCAGGCTTTGCCCGCACCTATGGCGGCTGGATCGCCAACCACGTAGCGCTGATTTTTATTGAAGTGATCCGCGGCACGCCCATCGTAGTACAGGTGATGTTTATCTACTTCGCCCTGCCGATGGCATTTACCGATTTCCGCATCGATCCTTTAACCGCCGCCGTGGTCACCATCATGATCAACTCAGGCGCTTATATCGCGGAGATTACCCGTGGTGCGGTGCTGTCGATCCACAGTGGTTTCCGTGAAGCCGGGCTGGCGCTAGGCCTGTCACGCCGCGAGACTATCCGTTATGTGATCATGCCGCTGGCCCTGCGTCGTATGCTGCCGCCGTTGGGTAACCAGTGGATCATCAGCATCAAAGACACCTCGCTGTTTATTGTGATCGGCGTGGCGGAACTGACCCGTCAAGGTCAGGAAATCATTGCCGGTAACTTCCGCGCGCTGGAAATCTGGAGCGCCGTGGCGGTTATTTATCTGCTTATTACTCTGGTGCTGAGCTTCGTGCTGCGTCGTCTGGAAAGAAGGATGAAAATCCTGTGATTGAATTTAAAAATGTCTCCAAGCACTTTGGCCCAACCCAGGTGCTGCACAATATCGACCTGAATATCCAGCAAGGTGAAGTGGTCGTGATCATCGGCCCTTCGGGTTCCGGTAAATCCACCCTGCTGCGCTGCATCAACAAGCTCGAAGAGATCACCAGCGGTGAACTGGTGGTTGATGGCCTGAAGGTGAACGACCCGAAAGTGGACGATCGCCTGATCCGTCAGGAGGCCGGTATGGTGTTCCAGCAGTTCTACCTGTTCCCGCATCTGACCGCACTGGAAAACGTCGCCTTTGGCCCAATCCGCGTCCGTGGTTTGAAAAAGGCGCAAGCCGAGACGCTGGCGCGCGAGCTGTTGGCCAAAGTCGGGCTGGCCGAGCGTGCTCACCACTTCCCTTCCGAGCTTTCCGGTGGGCAGCAACAGCGTGTGGCCATTGCCCGTGCGCTGGCGGTGAAACCAAAAATGATGCTGTTCGATGAGCCAACCTCGGCACTCGATCCAGAACTGCGCCACGAAGTATTGAAGGTCATGCAAGACCTGGCGGAAGAAGGCATGACGATGGTGATCGTGACTCACGAAGTCGGTTTTGCCGAGAAGGTGGCTTCACGGCTGATCTTCATCGACAAAGGCCGGGTGGCGGAAGACGGCAACCCACATGACCTGATCAACAACCCTCCGAGCCAGCGTCTGCGCGAGTTCCTGCAACACGTTTCCTGATAGTTGCTGGCCAAAAGCGGGCACCTGCGTGCCCGCTTAACTCAGTGAATAATCTCCCCTTGCTTGAGCGCCATAAACGCCTGCATCAGCCTCACCACATCCTGCATGCCGACATTGACCTGATTGATCACTTCCCCAGCCTCCCTGGCGCGAGCCACACCACCACCGGCCTGTTCCACACAGGTAGCCATACCTTCAATAGCCGCCTTCACTCCTTGCTGGATGGTCTTGGTCATGTGTTCAATCTCGGTGGCCGCTTTACGGGACTGCTCGGCCAGCGTGCGTACCTCGTTGGCCACAACGGCAAAACCGCGCCCATGCTCCCCGGCGTGGGCCGCTTCAATCGAAGCATTGATGGCCAGCAAATTGGTTTGTGCGGCAATTTTGCGAATAGCCTCAACGATGGCGCCTATCTGCTGTGAACAACGCCCCAAATCGCTGACGACCTCTGAAGTCTGCCTGGCGGCCACCTCCACCTGCTGCATCCCCTGCACCGCCTGTTGAACAATGATTGTGCCCTGCGCGGCAGTTTTGTCGGTGCCTAAAGAAAGTTGATGGACATTGCGTACCATCTCCTCCTCATGGTGCTGCTGAAACATCAAGCGTGTGATGTCCTGCGCTATCTTGACCACCTTCAACACTCGCCCTTCGTTATCCATGATCGGGTTATAGCTGGCTTCCAGCCACACCCGTTCACCACGTTGATTTTGGCGCTCAAAGCGACCGGTAATAAACTCCCCACCAGCCAAACGCTGCCAGTGTTGACGATAGTCCTCAGAATCAGCAAACTCTGGGGTACACAATATGCTGTGTGCCTGCCCACACGCCTCTTCCAGCCGATATCCCATCAGATTAAGCATATTTTCGTTGGCATCCAGAATAATGCCGGTTGGAGAAAAGGTGATCATAGCCATCGAGCGATTGAGCGCCGTTAACAGGCTCTGATGTTCCTGAGCCTGAATAATGCGTTCGGTCACTACGCTGGCGATTTTGACTATTTCCACCACGCGTCCCTGCTTATCCAATACCGGGGTATACGTCCCCTGCAACCAGACAACTTCCCCATCCTTGCGGATCCGCCGAATATTATCGGTAATGGGTTCACCCCGATTTAATCTATTCCAATGGCGCAGGTAGGCCGGGCTGGCGGCATATTTTCCGTCACAAAAGAGACGATGATGTTGGCCAATCACCTCATGGCGCTGGAATCCCAACGTCTGCAGAAAAAGATCGTTAGCCCGTAGTACGGTGCCATCGGGTTTGAACACGATCATCGCCACCGCATCTTCGATAGCGCTTAATTCAGCACGCCAAGGTGGAGTTAACTGGCTGAAACGTAGAAACATAGGGTAAGAGTCCTTCAGGTAGATGAGTTTACCGCACGCGTTCTCTGTTGTTTTATCTGCACGCTTTGCCCACTTACAGACGCGCAGACACCTCGGCAATTGCGCACAGTCAATCGCCCAGGCTAACCGGATATAAAATGCTCTATAACAAGGTAATTACTGAGTTGGGATTATTATTATCTGAAGCTGTATTGAGGATAACGCAAGAGATACAGAATGAAAGGAAGCACAGAATAAATAATCGTTGCCGATGAATTCACCGGCAACGGTCAGATTATTGCCAGCGTTCTGCCGCCCATGCGGCCTGCTGCTCGGCATCGTGGAACGTCCAGGCAACAAAGCGGCTAATCTTCTGCCCCTGTGCCATTTCGATGGTTCGCACCTCTGCGGCACCCGCCTGCTTAAGCGCGTAGTAAATGGCCGGCAGAGTGGTGTTTTTGGAGATCAGTGAAGTGAACCACAGGCAGTTTTTCGCCTTACCGACGCTCTCTTCCACCATCTTGCGCACAAAGGCTTCTTCCCCACCCTCGCACCACAGCTCATTGTTCTTGCCACCAAAGTTTTGCACCGGTTTGTCTGCCACTTCACCCTTGCCCAATTTGTGCAGTTTGAGGCGTGTGCTGGCACGAGCCTCCTGTTCTGAACCATGGAACGGCGGGTTGCACAGTGTGGCATCAAAGCGCTCAGCCACGCCAATAATGCCATTGAAAATAAATTCCGGCTGTTTCTGCTGGCGCAGGCGCACCGTGTTTTTCAACGTTGAGTTCATGGCGACAATCATCTTGGCGGCGCCAAGGGAGATCGGATCGGTTTCCGTGCCGGTAAAACGCCAACCATATTCACGCTGACCGATGATCGGATAAATACAGTTTGCCCCGACGCCAATATCCAGGATCGCCACACCTTTGCCCCGAGGGATCTCGCCGCCGTTGCTGGTTGCCAGCAGATCCGCCAGATGGTGGACATAGTCGGCCCGTCCTGGGATCGGTGGGCAAAGGTAATCGGCGGGGATATCCCAGTGCTCGATGCCGTAAAAGTGTTGCAGCAAAGCACGGTTAAGCATTTTCACCGCGGCAGGATCGGCGAAATCTACCGAAATATCGCCCCAGGCATTGGGTTTTACAAACGGCTCCAGCGGCGGGCAACTGGCAATCAGCTCCGGAAAATCATAACGTGAGCGATGGCGATTGCGCGGATGCAGTCCGCGTTTCTGCTGCGGGAAACTTTTCTTTTTTCCACCGTGACGAGTTCTCTGAAAAGGGTTTTCTGGCGCGTAAGATAGCACAAAGACCGGCAAAAAGGGCGCCAAGGCACTTGCAGCCGGTGTGAAAACCACCAGAATGGGCATTGTGATGCTTCTTCTTTGGAAAAGGGCCAGGTTAAGAACGTTGGCCAGGGTGATATCCCCCTCTTCCCGAAGGAGAGGCGACCGTTCGCGTCTGCTGACGCAGCTTTGTCCCAACAGATCATGGGTTTGGTCCTTACTTATAAAGGGTATTTATGAGCAGTGAACCACGTTATTACTATGAACCGGCGACGGGTCATGGTTTGCCACACGATCCGCTGAACGCCATCGTCGGCCCACGCCCCATCGGCTGGATCTCTTCTCTCAGCGCCAGCGGCCAGCGCAACCTGGCACCTTACAGCTTCTTCAACTGTTTCAACTATCGGCCACCGATCATCGGTTTTGCCAGCTCAGGCTGGAAGGACAGCGTCGCCAACATTGTAGAAACCGGTGAGTTCGTCTGGAACCTGACGACCCGCCCGCTGGCAGAAGCCATGAATAACAGCTCGGCCTCGTTGCCCCGTGGTGAAGATGAGTTTGCCTTTGCCGGATTGACGCCAATCCCTGGGCGGCGCGTCAAGGCCGAACGCGTAGCGGAAAGCCCGGTCAACTTTGAATGCAGGTTAACCCAATGCATTCAGTTACAGAGCGCAGCAGGCGAAAAGGTGGATACCTGGTTGGTCCTGGGGGAAGTGATAGCGGTGCATATCGATCCAACGCTGTTGGATGAGCACGGTATTTACCAGACTGCGGCGGCGGAACCGGTATTACGCGCCGGTGGGCCAACCGCTTATTACGGTATCTCTGAGCAACACCGTTTCGATCTGGTCCGCCCGGAGGCAGGTAAATAATGGCTGAGGCAGAGAGACTCCCCTCTCTGCCAATCAGCGTAACTGGTTTTGTTGCGACCAGTAGGCCAACAGATGCAGGCTGGCGGAATAGTAATCCTCGTCGGGAGCCAACTGGCTGGTAAGCGGCCCTGTGTCCCCGACTACATGATCCCTGATCGCCCTCATCCCCTGACTTTGGTTATATTCGGAGCGTTGCCCGCTGAGCACGTCAATCCAGGCAGGTGCCGATCGGCGGTCATAGCCACGCCAAAAACTGGCGAAGGGCCTGAGTGCCGGACTGTCAGCCTGATACCATTGGATATATAACGGAATGCGCACTGCATCAAAGCCAAAACGCGGTGGCCAGCCCTTCGCCGGGGCCATTTGCCCGTTGGCCTGCAGCCTGACCCAATCAGTGGGCAGCCGTGGTTTACCAAAGGACATTTTGCCGATCATCGCCAAACCATCATCGCTGAGGTTTTTCCATACCAACAGATGCGTATCTTCATAGAACGCCTGCCAGGCAGGGAAGACAAAATAAGAAGGATTAACGATCACCGCATCAGCCTGCTTAAAACCGTTAACGCCGGGCAGCATCAGTTGATAACCGGCGTAGTCGATCAAGGTATGTCTCAGCAGGGAACGCTGGATCTGGGCCGACGAGATCAGATAGGCAGTAACCCCCATTTCTTGCCCGCTTCCAACAAGGCCCAGGCGATAAAGATATCGCCGTCGGTAGCATTGTTTTTATCCGCTACGGGGTTGGGCTTCCCCGGCTCATAGCGCCAGGAAAACAGCCCGATATCCTTACGGTATAAGGTGGCGTTGGTCCACTGCCAGATATTGTCAAAGGTCGCGCGATCGTTGTTATAAACCGCCAGCAGCATGGCAAAGCCCTGCCCTTCGGTATGACTGACATTGTCGTTGCCGGTATCAACAATTCGCCCGTCAGATAACAAGAAACGTTGCTTGTATTGCGCCCAACCGGCGTCCGCAGCCAGCGTGCTAAAGGAAAACAGTAGCCCTACCATCACGAAAAATGTTTTGAACCCACCGAGCATTCCTTTCGCCGCCATAACTTACCTTCGCTGCTCATTGCGATAGCAAAACACCAACGCATTGTCCTTGGCCGGGCCACGCCAGCGCAGAGAAACATGAGACTCCCCCTTGCGCCAGCAGCCAGGCGTCATATAACCCTTCGAGCACAGAGGCAAAAGAGAGAGCCCAGGCCGCTTCGCTGTCCGGATCGGCGCTATGCGGGTAAGCATAATGCGACAGCAGCATCTGCTCCCCCGACGCTTCGATCTGTACCCAACCCCAATCAAAATGGCGCAACATGGCGTTAAGGCTATCTTCCAGATCGCCTAAGGTCTCTGCCTGCGACAACGGTAGCTTTCTTGCCAGATTGCCCCCCATCAGACGCAGAAAATCCCGGCTATCCGCATCATCGGCGGAAGCCTGAATGCCTGAAAACACCACTTCAATCAGATCCTGCCAACCCGGTTTGAACTGACGCTGACGATAATAATCAAGCTCGTACGACGCGTTATTAATATCTTGCATGGTTATTTCTCATCTAACAGATATTTGAAATAGAGCAAAGCCGTGCTCTCGGAATAGCTGCCGAAAGTGTCATAACCCAACTGCCCCCCGACCAACATGCCTGGCGCAACCTTATACGTTCCCCCCGCCTTCAGGCTGTAGCCAATACCGCTCTTGTCTTCGCTGGCGTAGGTCGCCTCATTGCCATACCCTCGGCTAACCAGTTCTTCCAACTGCGACTGGAGATTCGGATCGTTCGGGAAATACGGGCTCTCCTGATTGTTATAGGTTTGATAACCCACGCTTCCACCCACCATATAGGTGAAGTTATCCTGCTTTTTGGTGAACTCGACCGGCAACGAAATACTGAGATAGTCCTGCGGGCTGAAATAGCCCCCCTGGCCATAGGTGAAGTAGCTCAGGTTTTTGTCAAAATCCATATAGTTGACGTTAACGCCCACTTTCAACTCGTTCTCGTCATCTTTATAAGGCCGGATATAGGCCCCCATATTGCCAGTGACGCTTTTGTTGCGTGCCACGTTATCGCCGAGGTAGTTGTAAAGCCCCACCCCGCCGTAGGCACCCACCACGCCATCGTCGTAACCCAGGTTCAGGCTGCCGCCGTTTTTGGTCACCGCCCCCCATTTATTGCCGGTGATGGTGTCCTCGGTACCGACATAAGAGAGCAGGCTGTCCTTGACGGCCCGGCGCTCAAGGGTGATTCCCAATGTGGAATGCTGGCTGAGTTTAGGTGACCAGGTTGCGCCCCCCACGACAGAATTGAAGTTGCTCCCCAATGGAGTGCTGCCAACGTCCAGCTTATAGCTGTCACCGCTTAACGCCAGCGCCAGCTCTACGCCGGTATCCTGTTGTTGCCCCGGGGAGTCGGCATAAAAATCATTAGGATTGTAGGTCTGCGGCTGCGTCACCTGGCCAGCAAGCGTCTGCCGTTCGGCAAAGGCCTGATCCTGCGCCACGGTGGCGGCAGCACACTCCGCCGAAGTGGCATCAGCCGAACACAGGCTGTCTCTGGTTGCATGGATCTGCTGGTAACGCAGATCGGCGGCTTGTGCGGCAGCAATCGAATTCTGCGAAGCAACAATCGAAGCCTGAGTCGCAGCTTCGACCGCCCTGGCCTGCTGCAAGGCCCCGGTACCAAAGCGGCTGTTGGCGCTGTTGGATGGCGTACCGGATTTCAGCATCACCGGCGTCACATCGAAGCTGAGCCGACTGCTATCAAAAGGCATACCAGACAGGCTGATTGGGCTTCTTATCTCGGTGATATTACTCAGGCCATTTTCACCGCTGCTGTTATCGCGCAGGGAAATATCCCCCCGTATCCAGGTCGCGGTCTTGTCCTGCACCTCATCCATCAATTTTTCGATTTGCTGTAAGGTCGGGTTTTTTGCCACTGCGACCGGTTGCAGCGCGTTGCTGTAACTGCCCGGTGCCGCAACCTGCCAAGGCAACACTACGCCATAGGCCGAAGGCTGAGGGGACAGGTTGGAGGAAACCGTGCTTTGCGCTGCAAAGGGGTTGTCCGCCAACCGCAAGCCGCCGATCATCGCCGAGCTACTGCCGGTGGTGCCAGCCACGCCATTCACGCGGTTTTTAGCCTCACGCAACAGGGACATAGCCTGCGAATAATTACCGTCTGCCTGGGCAACACGAGCCGCCAGCAACAACTGATCTGGCGTTTTAATCGCAGGCAAGCCGCGTAATAACTGTTTGGCCTGATCGACGTCCCCTTCGGACAAGGCGACACCGACGGCCCCTTCTCTCGCCCCTTGGTTCAGGCTATCGCGGCTGAGCAGGTAGCTGTAAACCTGCCCGGCTTCTTTGTTCATATTGCCAGACTGATAGAGCCGCCCCATAGCCAGCATGAGGTCCGGGTTTTGCGGATCGTTTTGCAGCGCGCCGATCAATTTGTCATAGGCAGCGCTGTACTGCCCTTGCAAACGCAGTTTATCGGCATCATTGATCACGCTGCCCATGCGCATCTGGCTGATATCTCTGGTGGAACTACGGGCGCGCAACGCCGGGTTATTTAACCAGGCATCTGCCTCTTGGCTTAACCCCGCCTGATTAAGCACCGCAATCTGGGCTGCGTAATCACCGGCATTACCTTTAACCCCCAGACGCATGTTATCGCGCACCAGTTGCACCGCCGTTGAGACATCACCCACCGCCATCAGATCTTTTGCCAACCCCCAAGCGCGGCGGGGTCAGTCGGCGGTTTTTGTGCCAACTGCCGCAAAATGGTCGCCGCAGCGGTGGTGTTACCTTGGCGGAGGTAGTTTTCTGCCGCGGCACGCTGCTGGTTTGCCGCCGCTGATGCCGCCAGCGCCTGCATGCTGCTGTTCTGCCGGGCAGCCGGGATACGCGCCATCAAGGTAGAAACATTCAGCCAGTCGTTACGCTCCGAGGCAAACAAGGCGGCGGCGTATAGGCTGTCTGGTGATGCCCCCATCTGCATCAGAGGGGAGATCAAGGTTTGAGCCTGTAACTCCTGCCCCTGCTTGTTCAGGATGCGCGCCATATCCAGACGTATCCACGGGTTGGAAGGCTGCTTTTCCAGCGCCTGTTGCAACAACATCATCGCCCGCTGAGGATCGTTATTCTGCATCGCCAGTTCAGCCTGTTTACGCAACGGATCGACGTTGACGCCAACCACGGGCTGTTGCACTTTGGGCCGCAGATTGTCTGGGATGGTCTGAAGCATTTGTGCCGCTTGCGGCGCCTTATCGCGCTGCTGCTGTAGCAGGTAATAAAGCCCCAGCTTGGCGTCATTATTCTGCGGATTTTGCGTCAGCAAACCACGGTACATCTGCTCTGCCGCCGGGAAATCCCCTTTCTTGCGCGCAACATCTGCCCGGAACAGGGTAACCGCATTGCCTTTATCCCCGGTGGCATTGCTCATGGGGGCGGTCAACGCCAGCGCTTCATCCAGTTGGCCAGCATTGGCAGCCTGTTTGGCTTTTTCCAGGTTAGCGTAGAACGCCGCATCCTGCGCCAATGAACTCCACTGGGCACTTTGCGGACCACCCTGTTTTGCCGCCTGGGTCAGGTAGCTTTCTGCCTGGCTGAAGTCACCGCTGCGCATCGCCGCGAATCCCATCCCGGCCAAGGCATCGCCATCATTAGGATTACTCGCCAAAATAGCGGCAAACTGGCTCTTGGCGCTATCCAGATCCCCTTTATTCAGCTCCGAGAACCCCGCCCCCTTCGCCGAACCGGCCATCGTTTGCTGGTAGTAGGCCGCAACCGCCTTGTCTGCCGGGTGCCTCTGCTGGTAGGCGTCATACAACGCTTTATCACTCGGCTGCGGTGCCAGCCAGAGCAATGCCTGTTTCAGGGCCTGATCCGCTTCGTTATTGCCTGGCGCCATCGACGCCAGCATGTCGATCCCTTCCCGACGGGTTGATTCCTGATAGGTCAGCACTTTACCCAGCACTACGCGGGTTTGCGTATCATTAGGCTGTAAGGCCAGGCGCTGTTTCAGGCCGCTAATCGCTTCCGCCCGACCGGCTGGGGAACCCGCCAGCGTGAGATAATATTCATTGGCCAGGTTATCAATGGGGGTCTTGCCGTTGAACACCGCCTGATACGCCGCTGCGGCCTGGGTAAAATCCCCCTTTGCCGCCAATTGACGTGCCTGAGCCAATAGGCTCTTGGAGACAGAGGGTGCTGCGCCACTGCTGTTCAGCGCCTGCAACCGAGGATCGTTAGGCGCTACGGCACTCAGCTTTTTCCGCCAGAACTCCGCTTTTTCCTTATCGCCCCCTTGCATGGCATACAGGGATAACAGGTACAGCGCCTCGGCGTTGTTCTCATCGATCAGCAGGACTTTCTGTAAAGCCCCTGAGCCAATTCATCATGAGATTTGTCATGCCAGTAGGCCGCCTGCTGAAAGAGGGCTTTCAGCGCAGGGTTAGCGTCATCCGCCATCGCCGACAGCGAAAATATCGTCAGCCCAGCCAAAGAGACTCCGTAAAGTTTCTTTTTCAGCAATGTGCTCAATGGGTGATATCCCCTCTGGCTGAGACAAGTTTTAGCGTTCATCTTCTGCATCTCTCCCCAGACGTTTGGCAGCATGCTTGCGCAGCAGAATATAGAGGCCTAGTCCCAGCACCAGGGAGATCCCTAACCCGGTCAGAGATAAAAGCACCACATGCTTACTGGCATACCAGATAAAGATCAGGTACCAAGGCAGTTCACCGCTAGGGAACGGGGCGCCAACCTGGAAGCTGTGCACACCGTTTTGATCGGTGATCACCGCCAGATCGCCACGTACTCCGGCGTTGATCTTCGATGACTTAAGATCCGTATAGATCTTGTTCAGACCGTCGTCGGAAGAGGCACTGGCCACCACCACCACCCGCTGAGGATCCCAGGCGGAGCGGAAACTGAAGAATCCGCGCCAGTCGGTTACAGAAGAAAGATAGCGATCCGCATCTATGCCTTGTGTCCGCCAGTTGCCTTGCAGGTAAGCCTGCAGTTTTTCCAGCGCAGATTGCTCTTTTACCGCCAGGCCACCGCTGTTGCCCAAGGTAAATGGCACCTGCTGTAATAACCGCTGATACAACGCGCTCTGAGCCAGCGAGGCGACCACCAGCACGTCACGCCCCTTGAATTGCGGATCCTCGCTTTCATTGCCCTTCAGGCCAAAGCGGATATCCACATTGCCTACCGCGCTGCCGGTTGAAGCACCGGAGCGGGCGGTCAGATTCAGCAGTGTGCGCACTTCATTGATCGTCGGTTTTTCCGCCATTAACAACACGGTCTGCGAGAAATCCGCCAGTTTGGAGAACGGGAAAGAGGCACCGACGAAATAAGAGAGGTTAGGCAGCTCGGTAAAGTGATAGGTCTTACTCAGATCGATATAAGAATCTGGCCCGATATGGCTCTTGATGGTGTTGCTATCCACCGGGTTACAGGAGCTGTTATTTTTCGGCACGATTGAAAAATAGAGTTCCAGCATGTTATCGCCATAAATCAGATACGGCGGCAGAGGCAGGCGGTAACTTTCCTGGCGAATATCCCCACCAAACTGGTGCCAGAACAGTTCCAGCAGGCCCCTTTTGTTAACCGACATATTACGCAGGAAGGTGCCGTTCAGCGTGGCGCTAAGCTGGGATTTATTTTCATCAATCCAACTGTCGGTAGGGAAGCGGTAATCAATCTGTAACGGAACGTTGCGGCCATCCCAGATAAACAGATCCGGGGCGGCACGGAAGGCAATTCGCACCGCATCATGGTAGACACCGCTGACAGTCAGTTCATTCACATTCGCCACCAGTTGGCTAAAACTGACCGGCTTGGTGGTATCAATCCAACGTGGGGCATCGTAAGGCTGGCGCAGCGGGATTTTTACCGGTTTCACTGCCAGCGAAGTGGTTTTCTCCGGTAATGGCTGGCTCACCAGTCGATAGGCTGCCTGGCGCATCTCGCTGCTATTACGCCCCATGACCAGCAGCAGTTTGTAAACCGGATTCAGCGGGTTATCAATCACCTGGATCGTTGGCCCTTCGGCCTGTGGCAGCGTCAGTTGGCCGATCTGCTCCCCTGGGCGGGCAAAGATAATGCCGTTTTGCTCCGGCAGTTGATCCTGCAATACCAGAAAATCGAGGTTGTTGTAGCGCGTTATCTTGCCCAGATAAGAGCTGACAATGGCTGCAGCCGCAACCTCTTCCGGCCGCTTGGTCTCGCCGAAAATCACCTCCACAGTGGCAGGTTGCATAGCCTGAGGATCAAAGAATGGCTGAGGGAATCGCCCAATGTTCTGGCCGATATTCAGCACCTGATTCTCTAGCTGCAGGCGGCTGGTTGGCAGCACTTTAACCCAATATTTATTGTCAGCCCCCTTTTCACACTGCATGGCGGCATCACTGCCGCTCTCGATACTGAAACTCAGGTTGTTGCGAGCCACAATCATGGCGGCCGGGATCGGCACCTGATAGGTCACCTTGGCATCGTGCAGCTGGCTTAACCGGTGCGTGCTCAGCGGTTGCCCATTCAGCATCAAATGCAGTTCGGTATCGCTCTCCATCAGGGCTGGGGAGACCTCTATATCCAGCCGCAGGTTGCCATCCGTCACCACCCAATCCGTTGGCAGGGTGAAGGTGATCCCCGATTGACGCTGCCAACTGCTCAGTGTCAGCCCTGAAGGTTGCCCCATTTCGGTTACGCTCAGGGTAGAAGCGACCGATGGGTTGAAGGTGGCGGCTGGTGGCGTAGCAATATCACCCGGAACATTCCCCTGTGGGGCATCAACTGGCGGTGCATCTACCGGCCTGGGGAGCGCCGGGAAGCCCTGTACATCGCCTGGAATGGGGTTTGGCTGCGTGTCCGCCCCACCAGCCAGGCCGGGCAGGCACAGTATCAGCAGGGCAATAAGTGCAGATCTGCCTTTAGGCAGCTTGGTATCCACCAGGCTCATATGATCTGTTCCTTGTCCTGTTTCGGCTGCACCGGTGGATTCTTTCTCTGCTGTTTTTTGGCACGGCGATCACGCCAGGAGAAATAGAACAATTCGAAAATGCAACGAATGACCCCCAGCAAAGAACGCAACGGCCGATCCTGCGGATAAGGCTCTGTGCGGATCCAGGCATCTGCCCGTGCCAGCACCACCCGCACCAGTTCACGCCTTTTTTCGATCGGCAGTTCTTTAAACATCAAACGGGTAACCGAGCTGTTGGCATCAATCAGCTCAACCGGGAAGCTGACAGCACCGGATTTCAGCGAGATCTCCACTTCTTCGATCGGATCCTGCAAGAAGCGTTCATCCGGGGTTTTCAATTTGACCCCACCCATGGACAAGTCCAGGGTTTCGGTACGCATAGCCGCCCCGCTGGCAAAATAGAGCACCGCCGGCAAAGACGCATCAATACGGATGGTTTTTCTGACCTGGCGGGTTTCCCTTGCTACGGCAATAGCGGCCAACAGAATAATCATACTGAAGCTGGCCCAGGCGATGTTCAGCATAATAACCTGCGGATTGGCGCCGTAATGTTCGGGCATAATCAAGCGGACAACGCCCCAGGCGGTACCGAGCAGCAGCAGAGACACGGCAATAATATGCGGTCGTACAATATGGAAATCGAAATAGTTAGAGTCCAGCAAGGCCCCTTTATCCGTCACGTTAAACTTGCCATGCTTGGGTGAAATCATGGTCAGCAAAGTAGGAATAACCAGGTGGAAACACATCACCGTTTCGTAGATTTCCCCCAGAACGAATGACGATAGCGCCCGTTTGCCCTGGAGTTGATATAGATCGACATCACCAGATGGGGCAATACATAGGCAAAAATCAGCCCGGCAGATGAGGCGATGATATTTAAGTTGAATAACAGATAAAACAGGGGAGCAATACAGAAAATGACTCTGGGCAGCCCGTATTGGAAATGCAGCATGGCGTTCAGATAGCAAAGACGCTGCTGCCAGGTCAGGCCACGGCCCAGCAACGGGTTATCCACCCGGAATATCTGCGTCATGCCACGCGCCCAGCGGGTACGTTGTATCACATGCAGCCCCAGGCGTTCAGTTGCCAGCCCCGCCGCCAGCGGGAGCGCCAGAAATGCCGTATTCCAGCCCCGGCGTTGCATTTTCAACGCGGTGTGGGCGTCTTCGGTCACGGTTTCAACAGCAAACCCACCCACCTCTTCCAGCGCTGAACGCCGGATAACGGCGCAGGAGCCGCAGAAAAAGGTGGCGTTCCAGTTATCGTTGCCTTGCTGAACCGGGCCATAGAACAGCGCCCCTTCGTTAGGGACTTTGCTCGCTTCCGACAGGTTGCGTTCAAACGGATCAGGAGAATAGAAATAGTGCGGGGTCTGGATCAATGCCAGGCGTTCATCGACCAGGAAACTACCCACGGTTGCCTGTAAAAATGCCCGGGTCGCCACGTGGTCGCAGTCGAACACGGTGATTAATTCACCCTGGGTCACTTTCATTGCGTTATTCAGATTACCCGCTTTGGCATGACTATTATTGCTTCGGGTAATATAGCCAACCCCCGCGTCGGCGCAGAAAACGGCAAATTCGTTGCGCTTGCCGTCATCCAGCACATAGATTTTCATCTTTTCTTTGGGGTAATCGATACACTGTGCCGCCAGCACGGTATCACGCACCACATCCATACTTTCGTTATACGTCGGGATATAAACGTCTACCGTTGGCCATAACGACATATCATCCGGCAAGGGCTCAATGGTGCGCTTCAGCGACCAAGTGGTCTGGATATAACCGAACAGCAGAATCACCAGCGCATACAGCTCGGTAATAAACAGGGCAATCCCCAGCACCGCTTCCAATGTGCTGTTGAAATGCAGGGTTTCCGTGGCGCGCCAATAGATATAGCGTAATGACATCAGCGTGGACATGACGATCATCACCAGGGTGACTTTCTTGCTTTTGCTTACCCCTAAAATAAAGACGATAGCGATGCATATAAAGCCAAAGATGTACTGATTATCGCTGCTCATTGGTGCAATAATAATCAACGCAATAAAAGGCAACGCCAACAGCAGTAAGCAAGAAAACAATATTTTATTCATAGCTAATCGGACGATCCTTACTAAGAGCCATAAATAGACGTCGTATGATGATACGAGCCATCTCCCACACTAAGCCCTAAAATTACTGCGACCTTTTTACTGATCTGTTCGATATCAAATGCAGCGGCCGACACGGGGCTGATATCCATTATTGCCCGTTGCGAGGCGTTGGCCTCGGGGACACATTCATCGCGATGAATGGTTCCCAACAACTTGTTCTGCAAACGCTGTTCGAAGAAATGGGTCACATCCCTGCTCAGGGTGCGTCTCATGTCGCTTTGATTCACGATGTAGTATTCGCCAACGTCTTCATTGGCTGGCGCATTCATAAATTTATGCTGTTCGATATTGGGCAATAAACTTAGCGAGGCGGTATCGGCCAGCAAAACCACGATCCGCATATCTGCCGCCGCCTGCATCGCCTGCATTGCCGCATTGCGCCCTGGTGGCATATCGGCAATCACCACCATGCCTGGGATTTGCAGCACGGCACTCAGGCCGCGTTGTATAAACAACGGTTCGTTAAGCAGGTTGTCATCAAACTGCATTCTCTCTTGTTCGGTGACGTCACCATAAGGCAAAACAAACAGGTTCGGCCCGACTTTGAGAATAAACTGACTCCAGTCAGATAAGGTGCCTGACTGGGCAACAAAACCGCGACTGTCCGAAATTGGCACACCAAAATGCAGCCGCAGCGCATTTTGCGTATCAAAGTCGACAACTAAAACCTTACTGCCGCTACGGGCTAATGCATAAGCCAGATTAGCGGTAATCGTGGTTTTCCCAACCCCTCCTTTCGGAGAACAAACACAAACTAACGGCATGAGGCAATAGACTCTAAAAGTGGTTTAAGTAAAGTATTACGATCCGTCGCTCCCATCTCATCGGCAGAAGACGCTTTCTTGCTGAACATCTGTTTAAAACGTTTGTTTTCCCCCGGCGAAACAGCGGCTACCTCTGCGGCAGGAGAATTAAAATGATGCCCCTGGACAGGAAGCGTTGGCGCAATTTCCGGCTGCGGAGCACGAGCGGGTTTGGGGGGCACGGGCGGTGCGAGATGCTCAAAATTATGAGAAACATGGCCTGGCAAGCGGGTATTTTCTTTTATCACGGCACTGGGCTGCGCGGGTTGCTCTGTACCAACGGGGGCAGCCGAAGAAAAATCCGAAGTATTTGCTGGCGTAGGTTGCTTGCTGGCAGAAACGACACTGCCATTCCCCGCCACCTGATCAACAATAGCCCAGCGCTGGAGTGCCGATGCGTTATCGTCTTTAGGAAACTCTTTATAATCAATATCTTTTAGATTGATCTTATCTTTAAACTGCTGGACATCATCATATTTGCTCATAATCTAAACCTGTAAGATTATACTGCGCACTCTATGAATGCATACAAATCACTTAAACTACAAACTGTGATTCATAACCCAAATACATAATAGACAACCGTCTATGTATTTTAAGCGTCTCTCTTCTTATAGTTTAGAAAGAGTAGCCTACAAGTCCTTTTTTACAACAAACTCCAGCCAGAACAGTGAGAATGTCTTAATTAATTAGGGTTTTGTGGAGCATCTGCGGCCGGTATCTGGAGTGTAATCTACTTCTTTAAAGTTATACACCTGAGTTTTAAAAGTTTTTCTGCAAGGCGCTATGCCTCGTTTGGTAACGCTTCCACTGATAGCAGACATCAGGCCGGATCCATAATTATAACAATGCCATAACATTATGTTTTATAAACAAAATATTATGATACTCCCAACGCCCCCCAGGGTTGCCCGCTGCGTTTCCCCTTGTACTCCCGCCCGCTGCGGGGCGTTTTTACCTTGCGCATCACCCGGTGATAAACGGGTGGTCTGTTTCAATGATCCTTGGCGCGTCCTTCCTAAACGTTATGCCTGGGGAAATCCTCTACCACCGTTTGAATGTTGGCGGGGATAGTGGCAAACGGTGGACCAAAACGTGCTGAATGGCGTTATCCGGGAAAGCCCCGCAGCGACTTTATAGCGCAGGAGATAATAGTAATAATGCTTGCTTTTAAGATAATGAGTTTCAACCACTTGGTGATTTATAGATTGAATCATGGCTTACTGATAGTAGTAACTTCACTGATATATATACGACTTGTTACTATCTTCACAATACAGAAAAAATCAATTATAGTTTTTGCCAGGGAGTCAATACATTGCGAATAGATATAAATATCGAATACCTAATTAAACATATAATGTGAAGGGAGTTTAATAATGAAAGAATTAACCCTGGTAGAAATAAATGCCGTCTCTGGTGCCGGTTTCATCAAGGATGGATTATCATCATTGGGTTCGTGGCTTGGTAATGCGGGTTATAACCTCGTTAGCTCAACGCTATCCATTAACATTCCTTTCTTTGGCAATATCTCCTTAGCCGATTTCCTCCCTGGGCTTGGCAGCACGGTCGGCAGCGCTATCGGCGCTACCATTGGCGGAACAATAGAAGCCGGATTGGCTAAAATCCCCTTTATCGGTGGAACAATAAATAAAATCCTAGGTAACTAATTACAGCCTGTTGTTACCGCAAATATAAATAAACCTATTCGCTATGTATCCTACTCCCTTTTAATCGATGATGTTCTATCACCGCCGTTCCATTTGACAATACATATTAACAGGCGCAACCCTGCCCTCAAACATCCGGCATTTATCTATGTTCAGACTGAAAATAATGGTTCTGCTCCCTGTTCAATTCAATAATCAGGCTTCGGTATAACGTCTATAGCAAATCAAGACAGCGTGAAAACAAGAGGGTTTCCCCGTAATAATTCAGTGGCACAGTCTGAAATCATTGATCATATATTGCCCCTGGATTGCCGGAGTTATCTTCCATTAATCACAGAGGCAACGGCCGGAAATCGGCTTAACCTAACCTTGCCAATCCCTGTTGCAGGCTTGCCACCTCACCGGTTGCCACCAGGCAGCAGGCAATTTGGCGGGCGATAGGCGCGGGGATGGCCACTTCGCCAGCCAGACAGCGTTCCGTCCAGCGGGCGGTGGTGGCAGCATCCTTGGCGGCAGAGACTTCAGCCATCTCATCCTGCTCTGGGCGCGCCAGCAGAATCTGTTGTTCGCCCCCGGTGATGTAATGGATCTGCGGGCAGCGTTGCGGGTTGGCATAGGCTTCCCCTTCGGTACCGTGCATCAACAAACCACGAGCACCAATCTGGCAGAAGAATGAGGCTACACGGCCAACATATTCCGGGTGAGAAACGCTGGCGATACGCAACACATCCTGGTCACCAAACGGTGTCGCCAATTTTGCCAGCGTATGGGCGCTGTTGCGCACCCCCATCTTCCAGCGCAAATCAAGCTGAGCAGATAAAGGCGCAGAGAGCGTAGAGACGGGGATAAAGACCGCTTCGCCCTGATTCAACCGCTGTTGGGCATGCTCCGGGTCCTGAGACCACGGCAGACCCAGCTCGCGGAAAATATCTGCGCTGGTCACGCGGGTGCTATCGTTCAAAACACCGTGAACCACCACCGGCAAGCCCACCCGTGCCAGCAATAATGCCAGCAAAGGGGTCAGATTCGCCTGTTTACGCGCACCGTTATAACTTGGCAACACCACCGGCATCGGACGGCCTTGCGGCCTTTGCAGACGCATAACCTGCTGCTGCATCGCCTGGTAAAAACCGATCATCTCTTCCTCGGCCTCCCCCTTGATACGCAGGGCAATCAATATCCCCCCAGTTCCAATGGCGGGACCTCACCAGCCAGCATGGCATTATAAAGCTGGAAAGCCGTTTCCTGGCTCAGATTGCGGGCATGATTCTTACCACGGCCTACTTCTTTGATAATTTTACTGTAATCCATCGCTCGCTCCGCTGACTCGGTTTACATTAAGCATACCTTATCCGCGTCGCCGCTCAACCTCGTCGATACCCATTGTCTTTCAAGCTATAGCGTTGTTACCTGCGATGACCAAATCCCTCCGTGGGCTTCGCCCCTCACCGGGCCGCTCAAATTCTAGAGGGTCTTTTTATCAGGTGTCGCGATTTCCTCTAACCACCGGAGTGGGGTAGAATTTACCGACTCACAAAGGAAATATGCATCTACTGCAAAAATCGGATTGAAAAAATGGAAATTTATATCGGATTGGCCGTTGTCGCCGCGGTGCTTATCTGGGCAGTAATGACCTATAACCGTTTTATCTCCCTGCGCCGTTTTAAAGACGAAGCCTGGAGCGGCATTGCGGTACAGCTCAAGCGCCGCCACGATCTGGCGCCCAATCTGTTGAGCCTGGTCAAACGCTATGCGCAGCACGAAAAAGAGCTGCTGGAAGAGATCACCCGCCAGCGCGGTAACCTGGTCGGCAACACCACCCAGATCGCCGAGAGTGAAAGACAATTCTCGGGTACCCTAGGCCGTATTTTTGCCCTGGCAGAAGCCTACCCTGAATTGAAAGCCAACGAAAACTTCCTCTCCTTGCAACAATCCCTTGCCGAGATAGAAGAGCAACTCCAGATGGCACGCCGCTATTTCAACGGCACCGTGCGCGATTTCAACATCCTGGTAGAGTCGTTCCCCAGCCTGCTGCTGGCTAACTTGTTTAATTTCAAAGCGGATGCTTTTTTCGAACTCGAGGATCCCGAGGATGCCAAGTTGCCACGGATGGAGTAATAACATGGCAGGTTTGTCTGGTAGATTAGCGCTCGTTTTTGGTCTGTTATTGATGTTGGTAACCGGTACTGCTGCGGCCAATGATATCGCCATAAATGAAGTTGCCATCGGTGCCGCGCCTGTCGAAGCCCGTGCAGGCGAGGCGCCGCAGCCCCCTTAGAGCGCCACGGTTGGCGCGCGCCTATGAGCATATTCTCTCGTTTGATACCCACGCACGTTTTAACCCGGATGGCAGCATGGAAATGCGGGAAAACATCAAAGTGCTGTCCCTGGGGCAAGAGATACGCCGGGGGATTTTCCGCACGCTGCCACTGTCCTGGAATCGGCAGGACGGCAAAATTTTCAGCGTCGATTATCAAATCAAATCGGTATTACGCGATGGCGTTGCAGAACCCTACAGCCTGGAACGAGAAGGAAAAACGCTTACCGTGCGTATTGGCAGTGCAGGCCACATCCTGTCACCTGCCATTTATAACTACGAGATCCGCTATCAGGTCAGTAACCATTTCAGCCGTTTTCCCGAATGGGATGAACTTTACTGGAACGTAACGGGCAACGATTGGGCCTATCCGATCGGCAAAGCCAGTTTCCAACTGGAATTGCCCGGAGCCGCAGGCAATCTCAATAGCGACGCAAGAGATACCCGGCTGCGTACCATTGATGTGTATACCGGGCAACGTGGTGCTAAAGAGCACTATGCCCGGATCCTGCCTGACGGCAGCGTACGAACTACACAGCCACTCGACCAAGGCGCAGGTCTGACGGTCGTGTACACCTGGCCACGCGCCATTCTCGCCGGTGCAGCAGATCCGCAGGCCACCTCACCGCTGGTGCATCTGCTGTTGCCAACCAGCAAAACCCTCGCGATATGGATACCAGTGATCCTGCTGATCGGCTACTGCCTGCTCTGGTGGCGTAAAAATGTGACGGCTACCGGGCTGAAGATGCCGCCGATTGTACCGCTGTACTCCTTGCCCGAAACCCTGTCGCCGGGTTACCTGCGCTTTATTACCGAGCGTAAATATGACGACGTTGCCTTCAGCAGCGATCTGCTGGGTCTGGTTGCCAAACGTGGCATAGCCATTACCCGTAAAGAGCGTAAATCCCTGGGTGCGTGGTTTTTGAATCGCCGTTCTGAAGAACAGTGGATCTCACTGCAGACAAAAACCGCAAATTCGCAGCTGAATGCCAAGGATAAGCAACTGCTGAGTACGCTGTTCAGCGGCAATCGCAAGAACATCAATCTTGGCCTGGCCTATCAGCGGCCCATGCAAAATGCCCGCAAACTCTTGGAAAAGAGCTGCGAAGACCTGCGGGAGAAATTATTCAAAAAATGGGGTAAACCGGTTCGACGTGGGGTCTACATCCTGCTGCTGGTGCCCGTCATTTGCGGTACGCTGTTCAGCCCTGCGGCGGCGATAGTCACCATTCCCGCCTTAATATTCTTGTTGCTCGGCCTCACGATGCTCTCTTTACCCCTGAGGTTTTTACTCAACCCAAAGAAAATATGGAACAGCTGGGGGGCCATCCCACTATTTATCTCGCTGATATTTGGCCCATTCGCCACCTTTGCCAGCGGCCTTTTCCTGTTTGCAATCGTGCCTTTGAACCAGTTCCCTCCCGGGTACTTTGGCGCACTGCTGGCCGGGATTGTGATTTGCGTCATCTTCGGCTGGAAGGTCCCCCGCTACACGCAGCAAGGGCTTAACCAGCTAGCCACGGCACAAGGATTAAAACTGTATCTCGGTGCGGCAGAGAAACACCGCTATCAGACGCTTTACCCACCCGAGCAGTTGGTCTCACATTTCGAAAGCCTGCTGCCCGTTGCGCTGGCTCTGGGCGTGGGCAAAACCTGGGCCAATACCTTTGCGCAATATCTGATTGATAGTGGCACCATGTCGGAAGTCTTTGCCAATGCGGATTGGAGTAGCGTGAATCACTTCAGCCAATCCTGTAGCTCATCCTCCAGTGCTACACCCAGCAGCAGTTCTGGCTCAGGATCTTCAAGTTCCAGTTCCAGCGGCTCTGGCTCATCTGGGGGCGGTTCCTCCGGTGGTGGTTCCGGCGGTGGTGGCGGTGGCGGCTGGTGAGTCAACCATGCTGCACCGGCGGTAAACCGGTGCAGCAAGCCATTGTTGACTAAACCATCGGCTTGCCATGCCTGGCCAGAGGCAAACGTGGTTCCCCCAACAGGTTCATTCCAGCAGCGGCCAGCAGAATCAACGCCGCACCGGCAATTTGCAGTGCCACCAGTTGGTGACCAAACGCCAACCGATCCACCACCATTGCCGCAATCGGGTAGATAAACGACAGCGAGCCGATCAGGTTGGTCGGCAGTTTCTGGATCGCACCGTACAACAGAACATACATCAGCCCGGTATGCACCACGCCCAAGGTGGCTAACATCCCCCATTGCACAGGGCTGGCCGAGGCGTGAAAATCAACAAAAGGCAATAGCATCACCACTCCGACCGTTACCTGAATCAGCGCGATCAAGTGCGGTGGCATGCCTTTCAGACGTTTGGCAGCCAACGCCATCAGCGCATAGAAAAAAGCGGCCCCCAGGGACAGCAAAATACCCCACAGATAGTTATTTGGCCCAGCGGATTGCCCGGGTTGCGCCAGCACCACCAGCATCGTGCCGATAAACGCCAGCAACAGCCAAAAGAGTTTGCGGACGGTGAGTTTTTCCCCCAGAAACAGGGCCCCAAGCCCCACCAGCATAAAGGGTTGAGTGTTATATACCGCAGTGGCAATGGAAATGGATGCATAGGAATAGGCGGCAAACAGCAGCAGCCAATTGACGACCAAGGCCACACCACCGGCAATCGCCAGCAGCAATGCGGCACGCGGCAATCGATCGCGATGCAGTTGCCCCAGCAGGCCGCAGACCACCAATAGCGTTATTGCCCCCACCACGCAACGCCAGAACACCACGTTGATCACTGGCTGGCCAGAGACCAGCACAAACCAGCCAATAGTGCCGGAGATCAGCATGGCAGCCACCATCTCCAAAGAACCGCGCTTTACCTGTGCATTCATCCCCAGTTCCTCATGGAAAACTCTGTATTAACCTGTCATGGCACTCGTTCTGACTGACAGGTCCCCCTCCCTTTGGGCAGCTCCAGGGTGGAGTCAGGGGGCAATGTCACTCTCACTGGCCCATCAGCACTGAGTATTATCTTGCGGTTTTTCAGGTTTGATTGACATAGCATAAAATAGGTGAAAACTATCAAATACCTTTATATTGAAGGCATAAATCAACTATCGCCTAACGGAGCTGTTATGGATGATATCGATCGCCAGATCCTGACAATACTGACCAAAGATGCACGAATCTCCCTGAAAGCCTTGAGCGCACAGGCCGGTCTTTCCTCCCCCAGCACCTCGGAACGGTTAAGGCGGCTAGAGGAAAGCGGAGTCATTGAGAGTTATACCCTGAGGGTGAATCTGCAAACGCTAGGCTACGGCTTTCAGTCGTTGATACGCCTAAAGCCTCTACCCGGTATGCTGAAGAAGGTGGAGCTGATATTGCAGGAGATCCCCGAAGTGATCGAGTGCGATAAAGTCACCGGTGAAGACTGCTTTATCGCCCGGCTGGTTTCACACTCGATGGAGCAGCTCGATCAGGTATTGGATAAGCTGGCCGAACATGCACAGTGCAATACCTCAATCGTCAAAACCACGCCGGTAAAGCGCCGTTTGCCTCCGCTGTCTTAATTAACGGGCGCGGCGGCGGGCAAACGGGTTTTTGCGCTTTTTCTCTTTCTTTGCCGCTTCCACGGCGGATTTCAGCGCGGCCTTGTGCGCCTTGTCCGCTTCCGGCACCTCGCGCTGTTCAATCGGGAACACCGGCAATGCCGCCAACAGCCGCGAACCGTAGCTTTTGGTCAACAGGCGACGATCGTAAATCACGATTTCGCCGTGGCACTCATTGCTGCGGATCAGGCGGCCAACCTGCTGGATCAGGTTAAACGAAGCGCTAGGCAAACTCTGCACTTCAAAAGGATAGCGATTAAGCGATTTCAGCCACTCGCCTTCGGTGAGGATCACCGGGCTGTCGATCGGTGGGAAAGCAATTTTGTGAATGTGCACCTGGGTCAGCAGTTCACCTTTCAGATCCAGCCCTTCCGCAAAGGACTGCAACCCGACCAACACGCTGGCAGTGCCCTTCTCTACGCGCTTACGGTGTTCTTCCACCAGCCGGTAACGCGGCTGATCGCCCTGCACCAGCAGCATCAGGCGCAGATCGGTAACATAGCTGAGGAAGGTCTGCATCGCCCGATGGCTGCTAAATAGCAGCAGCATGCCTTTGTGTTTGCCGCTGGCCTGCTCCCCCGGAAAAAGCGCGCCATCTCTTCCAGATGTTCGGCCTCATTCGCCATTGCCGGTTCAAAGCGCATGGTGGGAATAACGATTTTACCCTGCTCGACGTGGTTAAACGGCGAGGCCAGCGCTTCGAAGCGATCCCCCGCCTTTTCGCTCAGGCCGCTCATCTCCTGCAGGCGCGAGAAGCTGTTCAGCGAACGCAGGGTGGCCGAGGTGATCACCACGTGCGGCACCTTGCGCCACAGCAGTTTCTCCAACTGATCGCTAACCCGGATGCCCACACAGTGCAGATAAAGGTGGGTCACATTATCGCGTAGCTCACGCACAACCCACTTGGAGATCGGCGCGTTGGAGGATTTTTCCATCGCCGCCAGCCGCCACAGTTTGCTCATCGCTTCCAGGTAACCTTGCGTACGGCTCATCTGGATGATGGAGCGGTGCAACCGCACTATATCGTGCTTGCCTGTCTGCTCGGTGAGGTCGTTGAGAATAAACTCCGCCAGGCCACGCAATCCGTCGGTCAGTTTGAACAGACGCGTACAGATCTCTACCATTTCTGCAGGAAGTTCGCCCATTTCGAAGCGATACTCGGCATTACTGCTATCAGGCGGCAGATAGGCATTGGCCTGATGCTCGAAAATCTGGATCAGTTCGCGCAATTCTTCGCAATGGTTTTTCAGGCGTTCGCTGTTGGCCAGCCCCGGCGGATTCTTTGGCCGATACTGCGTCATGCACTGTTCCACCTGGCGCACGATCATATCGAGCTGCAGGTTGGTCCACAGCGCGGTGATCTCGCCGTCAATCTCCAGCGCGTCCCGCGCCACCTCTGGCAGATGATGGCCTTCGTCCAATACCAGCAGCAGTTCTTTCGGGTTTGGTAATACCGACTCGGTTTCCAGCGCGGCCATCACCAACGCGTGGTTCGCCACCACTACATCGGCGGTTTCTATCTCTTTACGCGCAATATAGAACGGACATTCGCGGATGTAATGGCAGTTGCGGCCCAGGCAGTTGGCCTTATCGGTGCTCAGCTTGGCCCATAGCGGGTCGTTGATGGATAGTGTGTAATGATCGCGCAGGCCGTCCCACTCGTGGCGGCTGAGGGCTTTTGACAGCTTCTGGCATAAGGCCTGTTCCTCGCCGTTGGACGGGGCCAGCTCTTCTTCGTCCAGGTACAGCATCAAATCGCCCTGCTCGACTACGTCGGTGCTCATCGCCGCCAGGTTACGTGGGCAGACATAACGGCCACGGCCAAACGCGCCGGTGAATTTCAGATCGGGAATGATCTTCTTCAACAACGGTAAATCTTTACTGTAGATCTGATCCTGCAGCGCCACGTTGGCAGTGCTGACCACCAACGGTTTGCTCTCGGCCCGCCCAACGGCGATGCCGGGGATCAGGTACGAGAGGGTTTTGCCCACGCCGGTTGGCGCTTCAATCGCCAGATGGCGGGTGTAATCCCCGGCAAGGGTTTTCGCCACTTCGGCAATCATCTGCCGCTGAGGGGCACGGGAAATAAAATCCGGTATTTGCTGCTGCAGGGCTTTGTACCACTGGCCAATCTGATCTTTAACTGCGGAGGAGAGCGCCATTCAACTCTTATCTAAACGAAATGATGGCGCTATTGTCCCACAGACCGCCCGTGGCGTCAGCCCGAGTTGCGGTTAGCTTGCAAACAATGCGCAGCATCCCGCATTGAAAGCCCCTTCCTCAGTGTCTGGTTTCGCTGAAACCATAAACTCAGTCGGCCACCCGATCAAAATTGGCGTGGAATAATGCATTCAGCTCAGGCATCTGCTCAACCCGCTCGGCAATCGCGATTAATTGCGGGCAATGCTGACGGAACCAGCGCCGCCCTGGCCGCCAATGACACATCACCGCCACGTAGAGATCCAGGGCACTGAAACTGCGGCCCAGAAACCAGGGGCCAGTCTCGCTGGCCGCAGCGGCAAATTGCAGCCACAACTGCTGTCGATGCGCCAGAATGGTCTCTTCCAATCGCTCCGGGTTACGGGTTTTGGGTAACCATTTCGCCGGATCGTCGCCATAGGTAAATGTCGGGTAGATTGCGCTATTGATAAACATCAGCCAGCGTAGAAACCGCGGCAGTGTCGCTGCACCTGAATGGGGGACCAGTTCGGCTTGCGGTGCGCGCTCGTGCAGCAACAGAATAATTGCCGCACTCTCGGTCATCACTTCATTGTCAGGCAGGATCAACGTCGGTACCTGACCCAGTGGGTTCAGTTCCAACAGGCGCTCACGTTCAGAGCTATCGGACTCATAGTCTACTTCTTCATAGCCCCAGGGGAATCCCGTCAGTTGCAGAGCCGCAGCCACAATCGTCGAGCCACAACCACGGCAGCCGAGTAATGTATAAATCTCGTGCATATTCCCTCCAGAGCTCATCAGGCGTATTGGTAACTGTAGACCAGCCGACCACATAACTCCTTCTTACTTGAAGTTGCTGCCTTGTTGGCGGCTGTTTGGCAGGCGATGGGTATAGCGCGCCGCGTTATTTTTCACCTTTCAATACGGATTTGAATCATCTGTCATAAATACATCACACAACTGCGGTAAAAATTCTGCGCTGCGCAAATTCAGGCAGCAAAGTAAAACTGATGATAAGCATCTTTCAATCGTATAAAGCAGGGAAAACCATGAAACCTAATCTTCTTGCCGTTATTATTCCGGCACTTTTAATTGCTCAGACCGCACAGGCAGCAGAAATCTATAATAAAGACGGCAATAAGCTTGATTTTTATGGTCGGGTAAAAGCTCTGCATTACTTCTCTGATGATGCAGGAAATGATGGTGACAAAACTTATGTGCGTATCGGCTTCAAAGGGGCTACCCAGATTAATGATATGTTGACCGGTTATGGCCAATGGGAATATCAGATCGCCGCTAACCACAGTGAAGCAGACGGTAATAAAGACACCAAAACCCGTTTAGGTTTTGCTGGCCTGAAAATGAAAAACGTCGGTTCATTCGACTATGGCCGTAACTACGGCATTATTTACGACGTCGCTGCCTGGACAGATATGCTGCCGGAATTCGGTGACGATACCTATATCAAAACCGACAACTTTATGACGGGCCGCGCCAATGGCGTTGCCACCTACCGTAACAACGACTTCTTCGGCATGGTCGATGGTCTGAAGTTTGCCTTGCAGTATCAGGGTAAAAACGAAAACGACAGCCGTGCCTCCAGTAAGGCTAACGGCGACGGGTTCGGCCTGTCTTCCAGCTATGAAATCATCGATGGTGTCAGCGTGAGCGCGGCCTATGCTGCCTCCAACCGTACCACCGCCCAGAAACAGGGCAGCTACGGCAAAGGTGATACCGCCGAAGTGTGGGCAACCGGCCTGAAATACGATGCCAATAGCGTTTATCTGGCAGCAACCTATGCCGAAACCCATAATCTGACGCCGATTTCAGGGACGGCAACCATTAATAATACGGCAACTTCTGTCAGTGGGTTTGCCAATAAAACCCAAAACGTCGAAATTGTTGCACAATATCAGTTTGACTTTGGCCTGCGCCCATCGCTGGGTTATATCCAGTCTAAAGGCAAGGATATTGAAAATATCGGCGACACTGATCTGGTGAAATATATCGACGTAGGTGCCTACTATTATTTCAACAAGAATATGTCTACTTATGTTGATTATAAAATCAACCAGTTGGATGACAATAATAAGCTAGGTCTGAAAACCGACGACGTTGTTGCCATTGCTCTGACTTATCAGTTCTGATTTAGCCGGTATTGTGTAACCACCGCTGTAAATTATAGCTGATACCCATTGTCTTTCGAGCTACGGGGATGCCCCATGCGCTTGAGCGACCAACTCGACATTCATAGGGTATGAGGTTATTTCTGGGTTTCATTGCCGGGCAGCTGCGCCCGGCTTTTTCATGGTGCTTTTCCACCGCAACCACGCGCCCCGTTTCTGCTCTCATTTTTACCCCTGGGATCTCGATAAAGCTTGCCGGATAACCTGATCACAGCTAGATGTGTAGCTTTGATTAACAATTGTGGATCAGCTATGCACCATGATGCCCTGTTCGAGTTTCATTCCGCCTTGCCTTACAGCAGCGTGCAGTTGGCACAAATACTCAGCCACTGTTTCGAAAACTACATTGTCCCCTTTGTGGTTGATGGCGAAACCTTTGCTGGCCGCTTTACTGCCGAAGATCTCAGCCTGAATGACAGCATTATCGTCACCCATCAGCACCACCCGGTGGCTGTGGCCTTGATCGCACGCCGGGGCCAGCACAGCCGGGTGGCAGCGCTCTCTATCCGCCCGGAAATGCGCGCTAAAGGATTGGGAAAGGCATTAATGCAACGCATTATTGAAGCAGCCAAAGCGCGTGGCGATCGCCAGCTTTCGCTTGAGGTGATTGAAGGCAACCAGGCCGCGCAGGCCCTGTATCAACAGGCAGGCCTTAGCATTACCCGTACCCTGTTAGGGTTTCATGCGCCGCTGGCCACCCCCGCAGTTGCAAAACCATTGCAAGAGATCGACCCGCTGGCCCTTGCCCAACAGATGACCGCCGAAAACCAGCGCGGCTTGCCTTGGTTAATCGCCCCAGAATCATTGTACAAACTGCCAGGCGCACCCCGTGCCTTTACCCTGGAGCAACAGGCTTTTGCGCTGGTGATACCAGGGGCACAGAAGTGCCAGTTACGTATGATTTATGTGCCGCCCAGGTTGCGGGGCCAAGGCCATGCGCGGTGTCTGCTACAGGCGTTGCAATCGCAATTTGCCCCCTTGGCGCTTTCGGCCAACGTGTTTGTGCCCGAGAAGGTGGCCCCCTTCTTCCATCACCTGGGTTGGCGCGAGGAAGCGCTAAGGCAGTTGGAAATGGCTATGGCGATCGGACCTTGAAATTCAGCCTGCTCCCCGCCTGGAGGCCAATTACAGCAAGGTGCGCAGCAGAATAAACATCAGCATACTCAGTACCACCACCGCCAACATATTGCGTAAGAAAAAGGCCAGAACAATGGCAAATATTGCGGCCCACAGATAGGGGTTTTCAGGCAGCGCACGCCACTCATCACCATTAAAGGCAATGATCGGCCCGCTAATTGCGGTCAATACCGCAGGTACCGAGAAACTCAGTAAGGTTCTCATCCGTTGTGATAAACGTACCGGCAGGCTTGGCGCCAGGAAACAGTAACGGTTGAAAAAGACGATAACGCCCATCAAGACAATGGTCAGCCAGATCATGCTTTACCCCTGCTGCACAGCAGCCCCACCAGCATTGCCACCACGGTGGTAATAATCAATGCGCCCGGTACCTGATAATGATGCAGACCGATGGACAGCACCAAGGCCGTCAATACGCAGGCCAGCACCGGCAGGTTTCGCACCAGCGGCACCACGATAGCGATAAAGGTGGCTGCGATGGAGAAATCCAACCCATAGCTGTCAAGATCGGTGACGCTGCTGGCGGCCAATATGCCGAGCAAGGTGGCAAAAAACCAGCTCAGATAAAACGCCAGCCCGGCTCCAAGGGCATACCAGCGGTTAAAGCGTGCCGGGCCTTGATCCCCGGTCAGCGCAAACAGCTCATCGGTAAGTAAGAACCCCAACAGCACGCGCCATCTCAGCGGCAAGGGTGCAATGCATTCCCGTAGCCGCAGGCCATACAGGAAGTGCTGCGCGGTAACAAAAAAGGTAGAAACCAGGATCGCCAACATGCCAGCACCGGTCTTGATCATCCCCATAGCGACCAGTTGTGATGCGCCGGCGAAGACAATGGCCGACATCCCCAGCCCTTCGGCTGCCGTCATGCCACTCTGGATCGCCATCGAACCCGCCAGAATGCCCCAGGGCAGCACCGCCAGGCACAGTGGCAGAATTGCCGTCGCCCCCTGCAATGCCGGTCGCAGGCGCGGCGTTGAGGGTTCCGTCAGTGTTGATTGATAACTCAATGCATTCACTCCATTGATTTATATAATTTTTTAACACAGTATTACTTGCAGCTTCGGTGCCAGTATCTGCGAAGGTCAGACTCGGTATAAATGATCAACGCATACCCGATGAATTTCAAGTTTCTGAAAGGCGACGGGTATCGCCGTTGCGAGGATTATAACGTAATTAGGACCGCCGCTTTTCATTCGACGGCATTAACTTTAAATCTCTTGTTCCACGTCTGAAAGATAAACTTCGACGCAAACCTATGGAGAACGACCCTATGCCTTACCTGTTGCAAGTTGATTTCCCGTATCCTGGCCCTTGGGGCGATGAAATGACTCTGGTGATGACCGAGTTGGCGCAATCCATTTCTGGTGAGCCTGGGCTGTTGTGGAAAATATGGACCGAAAACCAAAACGCTGGGGAAGCGGGTGGGGTTTATCTTTTCACCGACCAGGCCAGTGCGCAGGCCTATCTGGAGATGCATACCAAGCGATTGATGGAGTTTGGCATCCCGACGGTCAACGGCAAAATTTTTGCGGTTAACCGAGACTTGTCACTGATTGACCGGGCTCCCCTCTAAGCCCTCTCCGCCAGTTGCCTTTCAAGAACTTGAAATTCATAGGGTATATATTGCCGCTGTTGGCTAATGTACAGCGGCAATGCGCGGCTCCCCTTTTGTGCCAATAACAACCCCAACGGCTGTTGCCCCTATTTTCAGCGGAATGTCATTGAGTTGATCTGGCGATTACGTTAAATTTAACAAGCAATAACTTGGAATAATTAAGGCCGAGGCAGTAAATATGTCACGAATTAGCTTGGAAAACGGCGAGTGCACAGCACATTCGGTCAGTGACCGGTTGCTGAAACTGTTAAAAACCTGCGGGCCTCAACAAGCCACTGAAGCGGGAAAAGTGCTCGGTACCACCGGGGAAGCCGCCCGCCAACAGCTCGTCAAGCTGGCAAAAGAAGGCCTGGTGGAAGCCAAAGCAGAAACACGAGGCGTTGGCCGCCCAGTGCAACTATGGCAGTTGACCGCCGCTGGTAACGCTCATTTTCCCGATGCCCATGCCGAGCTAACGGCCCAGTTGCTGCGTACGGTGCGCGACAAGCTGGGGGATAAAGCGATGGAGCTGCTGATCGACAGCCGCGAACAAGAAACCCGCATCAACTACAAACAGGCAATGATAGGCGCAACAGACCTGGCGGAGCGCGTCAGACGTCTGGCGACCATTCGTTGCTGTGAAGGGTATATGGCCGAATGGAGCGAACTGGAAAATGGCGCGTTCCTGCTGGTGGAAAACCACTGCCCAATCTGCGTCGCAGCTGCGGTTTGCCAAGGGTTCTGCCGTGCCGAGCTGAGCGTTTTTACCGAGGTGCTACAAGCCCGGGTGGAGCGCTCTGAACATATTCTGACCGGTGCTCGCCGCTGCGCTTACCGGATTAGTGCACAATAAATACCGCAGATCTAACAAAGGCCTGGTACACCAGGCCCCGAGACTGCCGCCAGTCGGTCAGTATTTCATCATGGCTTCAGGCGCACAAAAAAAGCATTGCTTATCAACCATCCCTTAAGGTTTACTGAGGGTCCTGACCCAGTCTTAACCTACCGAATAAAAACCCATGCTGAGCCAACAAAATCGCCATGTCCTGCCGTTAGTCGGGGCGCTGTTCACGTTATATATTGTCTGGGGATCGACTTACTTTGCCATTCGGATTGGGGTTGAAAGCTGGCCACCGCTGATGATGGCGGGCATCCGCTTCCTGGTTGCCGGTATCATCCTGTTCACCTTCCTGCTGCTGCGCGGCCATGCTCTGCCTACTTTGAAACAGTGGGTAGCCGCGGGCACTATCGGCATCCTGTTACTGGCCGTGGGTAATGGCCTGGTTACCGTGGCGGAACACCAGGATGTGCCTTCAGGCATTGCCGCTGTCATGGTTGCCACGGTTCCGCTGTTTACCCTGTGCTTCAGCATGTTCTGGGGAATTCGCAATACCAAGCTGGAGTGGGCCGGTATCGCACTTGGCCTGGTGGGGATTGTGTTACTGAACACCGGTAATAACCTGGTAGGTAACCCAACCGGCGCGCTGCTGATCCTGCTGGCCTCAGCCAGTTGGGCTTTTGGCTCGGTGCTGGGTTCGCGGATTTCTCTTCCTGCCGGGCCAATGGCGGGTGCCGCAGAGATGCTGGTAGCGGGGGTGGTGCTGGCAATCGCCAGCCAACTGAGCGGTGAGCATCTGGATAAAATGCCCAGCCTCAGCAGCTTTATGGCCCTCGGTTATCTGATTGTCTTCGGTTCGATACTGGCGATCAGCGCCTATATGTTCCTGCTGAAAAACGTGCGCCCGGCGGTGGCGACCAGTTACGCCTACGTCAATCCGGTGGTCGCCGTCCTGCTTGGTGTCGGCTTTGCTGGCGAGTCATTGGCTACCCGCGAGTGGTTGGCATTAGTGGTGATCGTTTCGGCGGTGGTTCTGGTGACGTTGGGCAAATATCTGTTTACCCGCCCTGCCAAAGTGCAGCGCGCCAAATAATGGCTGGGCCAGCGGTGGCTGGCGAGGAATTATCCCCGGTAAAACGGGGGTTGTTTCACCGGTTGAAGGGGCTATAATTCCCGCTGTTCTGAGCAACCTGCGAAATAATAATCATGCTGAAAAAAGCGTTCCTCGTCGTCATCGCCTTATGCGCCTTCGGTTCTTTAGGCGGCGTTTTCCTCGCCGGGCTGAATATTTATACCCGCTCCACCACGCCACAGGAACAGACGGCCACCCCCACAGAAACCCCAGCCAACACGGCACCCGCCGAGACGATTCAAACCCGGTAATTCCCGCTTTACAACGCCGTGACACCGGCCTTGGCCGCCTGCTGTTCCAGTTCGCTGATCACCTGGTAGGCCGAGCGCGGCACCAGGCTGAAATCGCCGATCAGCAGGCTTTCGCTGGTGGCGTCATTGACCATCGCACTGGCAGCAGCGCGCAGGATAGCCAACCGTTGTGGTGAGGTTTCTGCCGAGGTAATCAGTGGCAACCCAGGCACCGCAGCCGTGCGGCCAATAATTTTCAAGCCAGAGACAGCCTGGGGCTGTGCCCGCTTCAGCAGGGCAAAACTGATGCAATCAATAGCTGCAATATCCGCCTGCCCACTGCGGATCATCGCCAAAGAGTGATAATGCGCACCCGAGGCAATAGCCTGGCGGAAAAACCGCCCCTGCTGTGCCAGTGGGGCGATCAAGGCGCGCAGGCTGTTATAGCCCGATTGCGAATCCTGGCTGTTGTACGCCACCACCCGCTCACGGAAATCTTCCAGCCGCTCTCCCGGTTCTTCTTCACGCACCACCAGCCAACTGCTGTAATTGGCACCGCTGCAACCTTCTACGCGGTAATGATAGGTGCCCACCAGTTGGACCTGTGGCAACGAGGTCACCAAAGGGTAACCGCAGGTCTGGCTAAGCAGCAGGTCTGGGTCTTGCCAGTGCCGCAGTAAATCCTGCGGCCAGCTCAGTGCCTGAGGAACGTCGGTTATGCCAAGCTGCAATAATCTGCCACGCAACGCCTGCCAGAATGGCTCGACTTGTTGATGGCTAACGCCATACATCGGTAAAGAAACGCTTGCCATCAGATTCACCCCGCAGAAGATGAGACCGTAAGCCGCTGCTGGCGCCAGGCGGTAAGGTAGCGCACCCAGCGTTCGAACAGCATATCGGTAATGATAGCCAACAACGCCACCACCACCGCCCCCTGGATCACATAAGCCGTATTGAAGCCGCTCAGCCCAATAATGATAGGCGAGCCCAGCGTTTTGGTGCCGACAGTTGAGGCGATCGCCGCCGTACCAATGTTGATGATCACCGAAGTGCGGATCCCCGCTACAATCACCGGAGCGGCCAATGGCAGTTCGACATGCCACAGGATCTGCCAGCGACTCATGCCAACACCTTGCGCCACTTCTCGCGTTGCCTCCGGCACTGATTCGATCCCGGTCAGCGTGCCTTGCAGGATCGGTAATAAACCATAAAGCACCAACGCGATAATCGCTGGCTGTTCGCTGAACCCCATAACCGGCACCGCCACCGCCAGCACCGCGACCGGCGGGAAGGTCTGCCCGACGGCAACCACGGTTTCCACCAGTGAACGGAATTCCCGCCCTACCCCGCGCGTTACCGCAATCCCGGCAGATACGCCAATCATTACCGCAATCAGGCTCGATACCGCCACCAATAGCAAGTGCGCCTCCACCAGCGACAAAAAACTGTCCTGCTGATAGATGGGCCTTGCCAACTGCGGGAACCAGGCGGCAAACAGGCCGTGCAGATGGTTCATACCCAATACCAACGCCAGCAACAGGGCAAAAACCCACGGCAGCGGATCGAAGAGCCAGCGCCGCCAGCGCAGGCTTTGGGGGGATGAGTGCATCGTCATGTCAGGGCCTTCTGCGCGATTAAATCACTGAAATGCAACACGCCGAGCGCTTGCCCCTGTTCACCGACTACCGGCAGGCGTTCACTGCCCCGGGCTACAAATACCGAGAGCGCATCGCGCAGGGTCATGGCCGCCAGGATCGGTTCACCTTCAGCCTCCCCTGGCCGCATGCGTTCCGCAACCGTACCCAGCGCCAGCAGCTTGATGCCGCGATCGCTGCGGCCAAAGAAATCACGCACAAAATCATTGGCCGGATGGGTAAGCAGTGCCAACGGCGTACCCTGTTGCACCACCTGCCCTTGATCGAGCAACACAATCCGGTTCGCCAAGCTCAGCGCCTCATCAATATCGTGCGTCACCAGCACAATGGTGCGGCCGGAAAGCTGATGGATACGGGCAATCTCGGCCTGCAACGTTGCCCGGGTCACCGGATCCAGCGCACCAAAAGGCTCATCCATCAACAGCACTTCCGGATCGGCAGCCAACGCCCTGGCCACGCCAACCCGCTGCTGTTGCCCACCAGAAAGCTGGTGCGGATAACGGCTACGGAACAGTTCAGGCTCCAGACTCAGCAGTTCCATCAGCTCGGTAACCCGATCGCGGATACGCACTCGGGGCCACTTCAGCAGTTTCGGCACCGTGGCAATGTTCTCCTCCACCGTCCAGTGCGGGAACAGGCCGATCGACTGGATCGCATAGCCCATCCGGCGGCGCAGATCCTGCGCGTTGAATTTATGGATCTCTTCACCGGCAAAGGTGATCTTGCCTTCATCATGTTCGATCAGCCGGTTGATCATCTTCAAGGTGGTGGATTTCCCAGAGCCGGAAGTGCCGATCAGCACGGTAAACTCCCCCTCGGCAATGTTCAGCGTGAGATTATCCACCGCCGGTTTACCCTGAAAAATCTTGCTTACCCGGTTAAAGTTAATCATCGGCGTGTCACTTCCAACATTGAAATAATAAATTTAAACAACGAATCAACCACTACTGCCATGGCGATCACCGGGATCACCCCAAGCAGCACCAGATCCAGCGCGCTGCTGAGCAACCCCTGAAATACAATGGCGCCAAAACCCCCGGCACCGATCAGCGCGGCGACCACCGCCATCCCCACGGTTTGAACCGCCAGGATGCGTACCCCGGTCAGGAACAGCGGTAATGCCAGCGGTAACTGCACGCGAAAGAAAATCTGCCCACGCGTCATCCCCATACCGCTAGCGGATTCAATCACGCTGGCCGGCACACTTTGTAAACCGGCAACCACACTGCGCACCAGCGGCAACAGGGCATAAAGCACCAGCGCCACAATGGCAGGCGCCATCCCGATACCGCTAATGCCCAGATTGGCCAGCCATGGCAGCGCCGCCACCAGCCCGGCCAGAGGGGCGATCAACAGGCCAAACAGCGCAATTGAAGGCACGGTCTGGATAATATTCAGCGTAGAGAAGATAGGCACCTGCCAGCGGGCTGAACGAAAGCACAACACCCCGAGCGGCAAGCCGATCAGCAGTGCCGGGAACATGGTAGCCAGCAGAATGGTCAGGTGTTGCAGCAACGCGGCGTCAAACACATCCTGCCGGTTGTGATATTCCTTCAGCAAAGAGAGGTGATCCAACTGATGGTTAAACAGCAGCAGCGCCGCTGGTATCATCACCAGGGTGTTGCCCACAATACGCCACAGATGCGAAGCAGCGATGCGCGTCATGGCATCTGCGGCAATCAATCCGCTCAATGCCACCATCAACCAGCAACCGCTGCCCCACGAAGTTCGGGCCAGAGGCGAACCTTGCTGGGCCAACTGCTGCGCGGCATGGCCGCTCAGCCAAAAGATCAGGGCCAATAACGCCGTGGCAACACAGGCTGTCAGCAACGCCCGATTACGCGTGGGGGCCAGCAGGCTGAGAACGGCCAGTAACAACAACGGCAGCAGCAGCCACCATGCCGGGCCATGTAATAGCGATATCAGAGAGATACTCTTGCCGGACAGTAGGCGGTTGGGGGCATAACTGAGAAACGGCAGGCTAAAGGCCGCCAGCAGCAGTAAAATAAGCAGTGTCAGCAATACGCGGTTTTTTAAGACAATAATCAAAATCACTCCCTGGACTTAATACCCATCAGTTAAGCGCAGCTTTGCAAAATGATGCATAGCCCTGCGTCAGGTGGTGCCCCTCACCCTAACCCCCTCCCAAAACGAGGGGGGACTGAATGTGCCATAAATTAGCCCCGGTCCCCGACGGCAATGTCGTATCAGTTCCCCCTCCCTGCCGGGAGAGCAGACCGGGCCTGCCACCCATTGGCCCCTCCCCCAGTTACCACTCCGTATCAGCGCCCTCTTCCTCTGGGAGAAGATTGGGGTAAGGGGGAAACTTCAATCCCAGCTTAATACAGGTTATTTAACCAACCCTTTCTGTTTCAGATAGTTGGCCGCCACCTGCTTGGCATCCTGCCCTTCTACGGCAATCTGCGCGTTCAGCTTCTGCAACGTTGGCCCATCCAGCGTGGCAAAGACCGGCTTGAGCAACTGGGCAATATTGGCGTGTTGCTGCAAGGTCGCCTCGCGGATAATCGGGGCCGGAGCATAAATCGGCTGCACGCCTTGCGGATCTGCCAGCGTCAGCAGCCCCAACGCGGCTACCGGGCCGTCGGTGCCATAAGCCATCGCCGCGTTGACACCCGAAGTCTGTTCGGCAGCAGCCTTGATGGTTACCGCAGTATCCCCCCTGCCAGTGACAGCAACTGATCCTGATTAAGCTTGAAGCCATAAGCGCTTTGGAAGGCCGGCAATGCATCTGGGCGTTCGATGAATTCTGCCGATGCGGCCAGTTTGAATTTGCCGCCGCCATTGATCCATTTGGCCAGGTCCGCCAGGGTTTTCAGATGATTGGCTTCGGCAACGTCCTGACGAATGGCGATGGTCCAGGTATTATTGGCCGGAGCGGCATCCAACCAGACAATCTTGTTCTGGTCATAGTCGAGCTTTTTCACCTTCTCAAACCCGGCCTGGGCGTTTTTCCACGCGGGATCTTTTTCGTCAGAGAAGAAAAAGGCCCCGTTGCCGGTGTATTCCGGATAGATATCAATTTCGCCGGAAGCTATCGCCCCACGCAGCACCTTGGTGGTGCCTAATTGCAGCTTATTGGTGGTCTTGATGCCGTTGGCTTCCAGCACCTGCACGATAATGTTGCCGAGCAAAGAGCCTTCCGTATCAATTTTGGAACCCACGCGCACCGTATCAGCCGCCTGCGCCATACCGCTCGCTGCCGCCATAATGGTCAGTGCCAATGCCAAAAAACGTCCACGTAATGGGGTAATCGCCATGCTGGTTCCTCTTGGATTATGCTTTCCGGCTATTTCGCCGGATCGATTGGAAATGCCTGGACAGTGCGGCTCCATCGCACGCTGTCTGCCACTTGCGGGTCATGCGCCCCGGCCTCAGCAGG
This sequence comes from Serratia sp. L9, assembly GCF_050632285.1. Lineage (NCBI taxonomy): Bacteria > Pseudomonadati > Pseudomonadota > Gammaproteobacteria > Enterobacterales > Yersiniaceae > Serratia > Serratia sp. L9. The sequence goes on from NZ_CP192591.1 coordinate 5,001,251, forward strand.
TTCAAAAGGGTGTACCTCAACGGCTATCGGCGTAACGGCATACGCAACAAACCAGTTACCATAGCCCTGCACCACAAACCCCTGGCTGCGCTGGCGGTAAGCCTCCCGCTCGGCCAGATAGACCTTTTTCAAACCATACCACGGCAAACCGGGTAAATCATGGTGCACTAAATGATAGTTCAGATTGAGAAACAGCAGCCGCCATGGCCAGGATGCCTCATTAATAATAGAACGTGCCTGCGGGGCTTCCACTGCACGATGTTCGTAGAACGATCGAACCTTGGTTAAACCCAATGCCGGATAGCTCACCGCCAGCAGATAAAATCCGGCGGCAATTCCCTGGGTCTGGAGCCAGGCAAGCAGCGTGGCCAACAGCGCGCCATGCACCAACCACATCGCCAGCGTTCGCAGATCCCCCGCCAAAATCGCTTTCAGCGCCTCAGCCAGCGTGGTGAGGATATCCAGCACCGGGCCGAAAGCGATCCGCCCGAGCAGAGTGTTACGTACCCTGGCCAGCAACGGCAGCAGAACGGGCAGACGTTGCCACTGTACCCGGCTAAAGTAGTAACTTTCCGGATCCTCGCCGGGTAACGTCAGAGAGTCATTGTAGTGATGCTGAAGATGGCTGTCGCGATACAGCCCGTAGGGATACCACACCGCCAGGGGCAGCAGGCCAAACAGTTGATTGAGGCGCGGCCAGCGGGTTGGATGACCATGAATCAGCTCATGTTGCAGCGAGAGATACCAGGTCGTGGCCAGCGTCAGCAACGGGGTTCCAAGCCAGGGACCAAGCTGTTGCCAGCAGAGCACCACGGCAAACCAACTGCCATAAACCAGTAGCATAATGCCCCAGGTAGGCAATTCCAGCCGCCACAGCCACTGCCGGTTAAGCCGTTGGATCCAGGCACGTTGTTCGCTGTGCAGATAGTGGCTATGAGGTTTATTTGAGGGCATTTTCCGGTTCGCTGTCGGCTATTTTTCTCAGTATCAGCGGATCGGATCGGCGCTCAAAATAACAAAAGTGGCAAAGCAAAGTTAAAAACCGGCAGATTGGCTTGATGCCGATCGCCATGCACCTTACCCCTCTCCACGGGGAGAGGGAAGCCAGGCTCTGGCGATCTTCAATCAGGGTTGATATCCAGCCAGCGGCGCTGCCCGGCAGAAGCGGCGATCGCATCCAGCACGCAGGAAACCTTCCAGCCTTCTTCAAAATCAGGCCACATACGATCCCCAGCCGCGATGCCATTGATCAGATCGCGGATCTCGACCGTTTTCTGATCGTTAAAACCGATGCCATGCCCGGCACTGATGCAGAAGGCGGAGTAATCCGGGTGTTTTGGCCCCACCATAATGGTTTTAAAACCCTGGCGCTCTGCCGGTTCGTCATGGCGATACAGTTTCAGTTCCGCCATACGTTCCTGGGTAAAACTCAGCGTGCCCTTGGTGCCTGTTACCACATAAGTCAGGCCCATCTTGCGCCCACAGGCGATGCGTGAGGTCTCTATCGTGCCCATGGCTCCGTTGGCAAAACGCACCAACGCACTGGCCTGATCGTCGTTTTCTACCTCACACAGCCTGGCCGGGTTTTTGGCATCAGGCCGCTGTTTGATCAGGGTCTGCATATCCCCCGATACCGCCACAATATCGCCGACCAGATAATGAGCCATATTGACGATATGCGCCGCCAAGTCACCCAATGCCCCCAGCCCTGCGGTCGCTTTACGGCAATGCCAGTCGATGGGTGTGCGGGGGTCTGCCAGGTAATCTTCATTGTGGGTGCCGTAGAAATGCACCACTTCGCCAATCTCACCGCTGCCAATGATCTCCCGCGCCAGCTGGCTGGTCGGGTTTTTCATATAGTTGAACCCTACCAAAGTTTTCACCCCTTTGGCCCGGGCAGCCTGCAGCATTTCTGCGGCGTCTTGCGCATTAAGCGCCAGCGGTTTTTCGCAATACACATGCTTGCCATGTGCAATGGCTGCCAATGCCATCTCTTTATGCAGGAAGTTCGGGGCACAGATATCCACTACGTCAATCGCAGGATCTGCCACCAGTGCGCGCCAATCGCCCGTTGAACGCGAGAAACCGAACTCCTCGGCCCGTAACGCCGCCAGCTCCGGTGTGACCTCCGCCAACATCTCCAGCACCAACTCCCCTTTCAGCGCAAACACCGTGCTGACCTGTGCATAGGCAATAGCGTGGCACCGGCCAATATAGCCGGTACCAATCAATCCAACGCGAACCTGTTTCATGGTTTTCTCCTGTCCCCTCGTCTCGCCATCATGTTAAATGGAATTTAAAATCCGTTATTAGTTTATATGAAATTTAAATTTCAATAACAAGCCAGGTATTCATATTCGTGACAGCGTTCATAAAAGCCTGAACTGGCATCAGGCAAATAACTGGCGTTGAGCAAAGGCCCGCTGCTATTATAAAGCCGCGCGTGCGGGCCGTTATGCCGCACTTCCGCCCCCTCAATTGAGGCACTTCCCTATGCCATCAAAAATTCTGATCAGCGCCTGCCTGGCCGGTTTCAGCGTACGTTATAACGCCACCAATAAAGCCCTGGTCAATTCCACCCTGCAACAGTGGCAAGAAGAGCACCGGCTGGTCGTTTGCTGCCCGGAGCTGGCTGCCGGGTTCTCCACGCCACGCCCACCGGCGGAGATTGCCGCAGGCGCCAAAGGGGCTGACGTGATTGCTCTTAAGGCGAGAGTGATCGATGCCACAGGCAGTGACATTACCGCTCAATACCTGCTTGGCGCACAGTTGGCGCTAAAAACCGCCCGCTTACATGATTGCCGCTTTGCCTTGCTTAGCGATCGCAGCCCTTCCTGTGGCAGCCAGACAATTTACGACGGTTCATTCAGCGGCCAAACGCAGCCCGGCAGCGGTGTAACCGCCGAGTTATTACGCCAGCATGGCATTGAAGTGTTTTGCGAACATCAGGTTGAAGCGTTAATCGAGCGGGTTAAAGCAGCGGAAAAGCGTTAGCGCCTCCGCCAGCCGCTGGCGCAAATGGGCAATTCCCTGCGGATGCTGGATAAACTCTTCCGCAGCCATCATTTGCCAACGCTGGCCTTCATCCCCAAAGCGAACGGCGGCAATCTGCCCCCGGTTGATCTCCCCGACCATAAACCAGGTGGGCGGAGAGCCTGGTTTGAGCCCGGTATAACGGCGGCACCACAGGATCTGCTGTTGTTGCAGTTGGATGCCAAACTCTTCCAGCGTTTCCCGCTGCACGCATTCCATCGGGGTTTCGTTCCCCTCACGCCCACCGCCCGGCAAATCCCAGCAGCCGGGCCAGGGGATATCGGCTTTTTCGTCACGCAGGTAGACCAGCAGTTTGCCATCACACAGCAAGGCGATTTTCGCCCCATCAAAGTCTTCGTCAGCCATCACCATCCGCTTTTTACCTTTCCTGTTACCGCCTGACAATAGGCCATATCTGTCGCCTGGTTACCTGCGCTGTCTGGCCCCAGTCACTGGCTTAATGTCAGTGCCAAGGGATGAGAGAGCCGGGTGACTCGCTATGCTGGCCAGGAATGCGCTTGAGCAGCCAACTTGAAATTCATAGGGTATAGTAAAAACCCTCTTTGTTTGAAGACAGGCGAACAATAACGATGAACTCTCCCTTTTTAGTCACTGCGCAGTGGCTTGAACAACATATCAACGATAAAGATCTGGCGATCGTCGACGTGCGTATGTCGCCGGTAGGCATAATGCCAAAGAAAGACATGCTGGCAGAATTTGAACTCGGCCATATTCCGGGCGCGGTGTATTTCGATATCGACGATGTCGCAGACAAAAATACCGCCTTGCCGCATATGCTGCCCACGGCAGAAGATTTCAGCGCCGCGGTGGGCAAACTCGGCATTAATGAAAAACAGACCCTCGTTTTCTACGACGAAGGCAATCAGTTCTCTGCCCCACGGGGCTGGTGGACATTCCGCAATTTCGGTGCGCAAAACGTCTACGTGCTGGACGAAGGGTTGCAAGGCTGGCTCTCTCGCGGTAACGCATTAGAAAGTGGTCCGGCCCAGCCAACACCAGCGTCCTTCCAGGCGCAGTTTAATGCCGAGGCGGTGGTGGATATGCAGCAGGTGGAGCAGGCAATGCATAACCAGCAGCAGATCCTGGATGCTCGCGCCGCTCCCCGCTTTTATGCTCAAGCGCCGGAACCGCGTCCCGGCCTGCATCGTGGCCATATTCCCGGCAGCATCAATATTCCCTATGGCGACCTGCTGGAGAATGGGCGCTTCAAATCGCTGGCGGCTCTGGAAAAAACCTTCAGTGATAAAGGGGTCGATATCCATGCGCCGATCATCGTCAGTTGTGGTTCCGGCGTGACCGCAGCCGTGCTGGCGCTGGGTCTGCAATCACTGGATGCCAAACAGGTGAAGCTGTATGACGGTGCCTGGAGCGAATGGGGTGCCCTGAGTGGCCATCAACCCATTGCCCAGGAATAGCCATCAGGTTTGCGGCAAGGGAAGTGGGCAGGCGCTTTAATCATCGCCCTCAATAAGCAAAAAAAGCGCCCTCACAATGAGGACGCTTGCTGCCGCAGGCGCAGAAATTATACGCCGCGAATGCGTTGTGCCAGCCCTTTCAGGAAGTAACGCAGCATCTGATCGCCACATGGGCGGTAGTTTTTGGTGCCTTCTTTGCGGAACAGGGCGCTCAGCTCAGGCTTGGAAATATTAAATTCCACCGCGGTGAAAATCTGGTGCAGATCGATATCTTTCAGTTCAAAGGCCACACGCAGTTTTTTCAGCACCAGGTTATTGGTGATAGGCAGTTCCACCGCCGGGGCCGGGAATTTATCGTCCTTGCCCCGTTTAAAGAACACCAGGCCATTGAGGAAATGCGCCATCACTTCGTCGGGGCACTTTTCAAAACCCGGCTCACCTTCTTTGATCAGGTAGGTTCCCATGGCGGCGACATCGACATCAAAACCGTCAAGCTTGACGATCTCAACCATCTTCGCGTCATTAATACCCAGTATGTAGCGCACACTGCGCAGCACATCATTGTTAATCATGGAATTGCCTTTAGCTTATCAATCAGGAGAGGCGTGTGGTACGACGAGGTTACGGCCACACAACGTGCATGTGCGGCAGTATAGGGATCCGGCGGGGGTTTCTCAATCGGATTTCCACGGGCCAACCCTGGTTGCCCCGTGAAGATCAGTGCTTTTGCTGATACAGCGGAATATCTTCACCGACGATATATTTGTTTCGCAGCACGGAAGAGATCTTGTCCATCAGCATCACTACCGCCACCAGGATCAGGGTGATAAACATCACCACATCCCAGTTCCACAGGCGCATGTTTTCGGCATAGACCAGACCAATCCCCCTGCCCCTACAAACCCGAGCACCGCCGCCGAACGGGTATTGGACTCAATCTGATACAGGCTCAACGCCAGGAAAGTGGGGAATGATTGGGTGAAAATACCGTAACGATGCTTTTGCAAACCGTTGGCACCCACCGCCGTCAGCCCCCGGCCCGGGGATTTCTCCACCGCTTCGTGGCCTTCTGCATAGAGCTTGCCAAGCAGGCCAATATCCTGCATCACGATCGCCAACACCCCGGCCAGCGGCCCCATGCCCACCGCCCGCACAAAGATCAGCCCCCAGATAGCCATATCGATGCCGCGCAGAATATCCAGCAGACGACGTACCAGAGTGGCAACGGGCCGTAGCAATCGGGATGACATTACGTTGCGCGCAGCAAAAAAGACAAGGGTAAGGCAAGTAGCGTTGCCGTGATGGTCCCGGCAAACACAATGGCCAGGGTGATAAAGATCTGCTGGAAGTAATACATAAATGGCCAGTCGGCAAAATTGTGCCAGACGAACATGCGCAAAAAGTAACGGCCAAGCTGCTGGCAGCCATTGGCAAACTGCGGCCAGGAGATGCCAAAGAACAGGAAGAAGAACACGTAATACAGCACGATCGCTGCGGCGATAATGCCAAGCGTTCGCAGATAACGCCCCTGCCGCGCGAAGATTTCCGGGTGCTGCTGTTTCAGCTGTCGCAGATTAGCGCTAACGATCGGTTGAACTGACATCAGGTTTTCTCCTCTACAACACGTTGGCGTAATTTCCCGGAGGCATAATCCAACAGCGATACCACCACGATAATCAGCAACAGCGTCATGCTGACCTGATCGTAACGATCGAGTTTGATATTGGTCATCAGTTCCTGGCCAATGCCGCCGGCGCCTACCAGCCCCAGGATCGTCGACTGGCGGAAATTGATTTCCAGCCGCATAAAGCTGTAGGACAGAAAAATCGGTTTGACCTGAGGCCACAAGCCGAAGCGCATACGCTGCAATGGTGTGGCGCCACAGGCGGCCAACCCACGTACCGGTTTGCTGGAGGCGGTTTCGATGGATTCATAGAACAGCTTGGTAAGGCTGCCGATGGTGTGCAGCGCCAATGCCATAAATCCGGGGATGGCGCCAATGCCGAACGCCATCACAAACATCACCGCCCAGGCCAGCTCCGGCATGGTGCGCAGGAAAGCGACCAGCGTCCGGATGGCAAAACGAAGCGTGGCTGGGCTATGGGTGTTGTTGGCCGCCAGAAATGCCAGCCCCCGGCCACCAGCACGGAAAGAATGGTGGCTGCCAGCGCCAGTTGCAGGGTTTCCCAAATCAGCGGCAATTGAATATGCAGACGGTAACCCCAGTAGGCAAAGGAGCCTTCGGTGCGGCCATCGGCAAACAGCGCCCGCCAGTGCAGCACTGGGATGGTTTCTGCCAGATAGTCAAAAAAATGCGGAATGGAGACCCACACGGTGTGCAGGTTGAACTCGGCAATATTGCCTGCGCCAAGATAGATCACCACCAGCCCGAGCGACCAAAGCAGGGTTTCGCGCTTTTGTCTGCTGCGGATCTGTTGGTAGTAATAGGCAAAATCTGTATTCAAAATAGCGTCCAAATGTTGTGGCAGCGATAATTTGCCCCCTCACCCCGCCCCGCTCCCAAAGGGAGAGGGGAGGTACTTCAGCGATCGATGCCGATTCATCAACGCGCCCGATCGCTGCCCTCTCCTGCGGGAGAGGGCTAAAGTACAGGGAAACACATCGCCAGGCTTAACGGTCGCCTTTGGTCAGTTCGCGCTTCATATCAATAATGGTCTGATATTCGGCCAGAGAAACGTCACCAATGTGCTGCTTGCCGCCCATCGCCTTGATAAAGCACTGATGGTTGTCGGTATCCAGCTTCTTGATAGCCGCTACCACCTTGGCCTTGAATTCGGCAGGCAGGGAGTTGCTCACCAGGATTGGGCCGTTGGGGATCAGCGGCGACTGCCAGATGATGCGGATTTGCTTCATCAAGTCCGGATGGTCCATACGGATCATGCGGTTGAAAGCGCCGCTGGTATAGCCGGTGTTGTAATCCCCAATCATCGAAGCCCAGGTCACCGCCCCTTCAAACTGGCCATTCAATACGCCGAGCACGTCCTGCTCGTGGCCACCGGAGAAGGTGATGCTGGAGAAGAAATTGTTGTATTTGTTATCCGCTGTGCCACCAAACTGCTGTTTGAACACCTGGTTTGGCACCAGGAAACCCGATGTGGAATCCGGGTCCGCAAAGCCGAAGGATTTGCCTTTCAGATCTTCCAGCTTCTGGTAAGGGCTGTTCGCCTTAACCACCACCACCGAGTGATAACCTCGAGACTGATCCGTATCGTCAACCGCGATCCCCACCAGATCGACCGCCTTAGGATCCTTGATATACACCGAAGCGAATGACGAAGGGGACATGCTCAGCACCAGATCGATCTTGCCGCCAAGCAGGCCCTGGATCACCCCAGAATAGTCGGAAGAGTTACGCAGTTTGGTGTCAACGTTCAGTTCTTTATCCAGGAAATCCTTAACGCACTGGTTATCGCCAATCTGCTGGGTGGCGTTCTGCCCCCAGGATCCCCAGGTTTAATTCTTTGGGTGCGTCCGCTGCCCCCGCATTAAATACCATCATTACGCCGGCCATCATGGTGGTCAGAGGTAATACTTTTTTCATTGCGCATGCCCTGTGTGTAGAGATAAAAGTGAAGAGAACATTGGGTAATTAGTGGATCTGGTTGGCTTCTTCGCCATACAACTGCTGCAAAATACCTTCGTTAAGCTGTGAAGGGGGCCGTCAAAAATGATTTTCCCTTCGGCAATGCCAATCACCCGTGTGCAATATTCTTTCACCAGTTCTACCGAGTGCAGGTTCACCATCACCGCGATGTCGTTTTCACTGACTTTCTGCAACGCATCCATAATGCGGCGGGTATTTTTCGGATCGAGGGAAGCTACCGGCTCATCGGCCAGCAGAATTTGTGGGTTTTGCATCAGGGCGCGGCAGATAGCCACGCGTTGCATCTGGCCGCCGGAAAGGTTTTCAGCACGCTGCAACGCATGCGGTAGCATATTCAGCCATTGCAACAGTTCGATGGCCCGCGCACGGTCGGCATCATCAAATACTTTAAAGAAGGATTTCAGCGTTGAGGTATGGCTGAGGCGGCCAAGCAATACGTTGGTGATCACATCCAACCGGGGCACCAGGCAAAAATCCTGGAAGATCATGCCACAACGGGCACGCCACTGGCGCATCTGACGGGTGGAAAGCTGCGCAATATCCTGCGCGATGCCGTCGGCATCAAAATGCAGCATCTCGCCACAGGTGGAAGGAATAGTCCCATTGAGCGTATGCAACAGAGTAGATTTACCCGCACCGGAGCGGCCAACCACTGCCACAAATTCACCGGCATGCAGATCAAAACTGATGTCGTCAAGTACGCGTTGCTGAACTTTGTAGGCCTTCCCCAATCCTTTGACCGATAACACCTTGTGTGAAAGAAGCGGTTGCTGCCGCGGATAGTCGGTTTGAGCCAGTTTTAACAGTGCCTGAGCCATATGATTTCTCTGATTTCAGTGGCTGATCTTATGGGCACCTATTAACGGATAACTTTATGACACCGGGATGATGGTTTTATGGCCGGGAAATGACGATCAACGCCATTTCCCGTAGTTGATAGGATTAATGGCTGCCAAGCTGAAGTAATGCAGCACGCATACCCTGATCCTGGATGACCTGCAGATCGGCGGTGACCGCCAGGGTCAGACCAGGCACCTCATTGAGGTTTTGCCCCCAATGCGCTTCATCGCTCAACACGCTTTCCACTAACGCTGCAAGGGTGACATCATGATGCCTGACCCCGGCCCACAAGGTAGTAAAGCGCGTCAACCAATGCGCATCATCCTGCAATGCGTAACTGCCCGCCTCCCGCTCACCACGATAGAAGGCAATTAACGCCGCCAGAGCAAAGGTCAGCCGCTTTGGCAGTGCCCCATGCTGCTGCTGGCCAGCCAACAGTTGCGGCAGAATACGCGTGCGGAATTTGGTCATGCCGTTTAGCGCAATGGATAATAGCTGGTGCTGAATAAACGGGTTACGGAAACGGTTCTGAACCGCCTCGGCAAACGGCATTAACTCTTCTTGCGGCAGGTCCAGCACCGGCACAATCTCTTCGGCAATGGTGCGCGCCACATAGTCGCCAACCTGCTCATCGCTCATGGCCTCACCGACGGTATTCAGGCCAGCCAGGAACGCCACCGGCACCAACGCCGTGTGCGCGCCATTCAAAATGGCCACCTTGCGTTCTTTGTATGGCTTGATGTCATCAACGATATGAACGTTCAGATCCAACAGGTCCAGATGCAGCTCTTTTGCCAGCCACTGCGGGCCCTGAATAACAAACAGATAGAAATGTTCTGCGGTGTCCAGGAAGCTATCGCAATAGCCAAGTTGCTGTTGCCACTGGGCCTCTTCACCCCGCGGGTAACCGGTAACAATGCGGTCTACCAGCGTGGAACAGAAAGTGTTGCAGTTATTCAGCCAATCGCTGAAGGCCTGCGGCAACTGCCACAGTTGGGCATAGCGCAGAATGTACGCCTTCAGCGTTTCACCGTTGTAATCGATCAGTTCACAAGGCAGCAGCACCCAGCCCTTGTCGGCGGCACCGGCAAAATGGCTGAAACGCTCGAACAGCAGACGCGTCAGCTTAGCCGGGAAACTGGCGGCTGGGGTATCGGTGAATTTATCGTCCGGCAGGAAGTTGATACCCGCTTCGGTAGTGTTGGAGAACACAAAACGGATAGCCGGATCGCGGGCCAGGGCCAGATAGCTGTCATATTGCTGATAAACGTTAATTTCGCGGTTCACCGAGCGGATCAGCCTGGGTTCACAAACCGCCTCACCCTGTTCATTCAACCCACGGATAATGGTGGTATACAGCCCATCTTGAGTATTTAGCGAAGGGGGCTGCTCACTGTCGATCGGCCGCACCACCACCACGCCAGCGTTAAGGCCGGTATGCTGGTTTAATAGATCGATTTGCCAGTCGATAAAAGCACGCAGAAAGTTCCCCTCACCAAATTGGATAATACGATCGGGATATTGTGCGCCAGGAAATTCGCTACGATTCAGTTGCTTCATTTATTGCTCCTTGCATCCGGAAAGCCCCAAGCGGGGCTTAATTTTTAATTAAAATGAATAACGCCTTTAATCAACTGTTGATTATTTATTACCTCGGCTTCATATTTTTCTGCCAGGGTAGAAAAATCAAATTGATGAGAAAGCATCATCTCCGCAGTTATTTTCCCAGCGGCCATTAACCGCCCAACCTTGATAAAATCCTCTTTTGTGGCGTTGCGGCTTCCCATCATGGTGGTTTCCTTTTTATGGAATTCCGGATCGGAGAACTGCAGGTTGCCTTTAAACAGACCGACAAAGGTAATGCTGCCGCCGTGGCGGATCAGGTTAACGCTGTGGTTCATCGCATGCGGGTTGCCAGTGGCATCAATGATTTTTGCCGCCAACATACCGGAAAACTGTTCCCTTAAAGCCGCCTCAAAACCCACATCTGCCGGATCCAGCGTGGCCAGCCCAAGCACTTTTTCCACCTGGGTGCGGCGTTGTGCACTGGTATCCGCCACAATAACTGTGGCCCCGTCCGCCTTGGCGATTGCCGCCACCCCCAAGCCGATTGGCCCTGCTCCCACCACCAGCAGGTGATCGCCCTGCCCTACAGCGGCACGGCGAACGGCATGAGCGCTGATGGAGAAGGGTTCGATCAGCGCCGCTGCCTGCGGTTCCACATCATCCACGGCCAGCAGGTTGCTCACCGGCACGCTTAAAAATTCGCTGAACCCCCCATCCTGGTGCACGCCAATCACCGAGATATTCTCGCAACAATTGGGTCTGCCACTGTTACAGGCTCCGCAGTGATGGCAGGAAACATAAGGGATCACCGCCACACGCTGCCCAACGCGAAAATCGCTGGCCTGGCTACCCACACTGACAATTTCGCCGCATATTTCATGACCCAGCACCCGCGGGTAGCTGAAGAAAGGTTGCTGACCGGACCAGGCGTGGATATCCGTACCGCAGATACCTACCGTCAGGATTTTTAGCACGGCTTCCCCCGTTGCAGGTTGCGGTATGGGTCGCTGTTGGTAAACCAGCCGGGTCGGCTCCAGACAAACTAGCGTATTCATTGTGGCCATGATTTTTTCTCCTGTGATGTGGGAGTTGTTATCCGGCAAAAAAGATATCGGGATTTGGCTGACGATAGGAAAGTGTGAGTCAGCACAAATTAAACCGCTTTAAATGGGTTTTAAATGCTTTAAAAACATCTAACCCCATTGAGAAGTCCAATGAGCAGAACGCAGAACCTCCGGCAAAATGTGGTGAATCAGATGATCGACGGCCTGATCAAAGGCCATATCTGTTCGCCACTCCCCTCCCAGGCAGCGTTGGCAGAAATGTATAACATCAGCCGCACCACGGTACGCCACACGCTAACGCATCTTTTCCACCGTGGCGTTCTGGAGAAGGTGAACGATGATTATGTGATCCTGCGAATGCCGCAGGCTGAAGATGGCTTTGAATGTATGAATCACTCGCTGGACGAGCAGGGCAAACTGTTTGAAAAAGCCTTTTATCAGATGATTAATCAAAAGCAGCTGCGGGCGGGGGATTCATTCACTGAATTGCAGCTCTCACGCGCAGTGAACGTCAGCCCGGTGGTGGTGCGGGAATTCCTGCTGCGCTTTAGCCGCTTTGATCTCATCGACAACGTGCGGCGTGGCCAATGGAGCATGAAAAAGTTCGACCAGAACTACGCCGAGCAGCTGTTTGAGCTGCGCCAGATGCTGGAAACCCACGCCCTGTCACGCTTTATCAACCTGCCAGAGCAAGACAGCCGTTGGTTGCAGGCCAAGGAACTGTTAAACCGCCACCGCCAACTACGCGATACCATCAGCGATAATTATCGGCTGTTCTCCCAGTTGGACCGCGATTTCCATACCCTGATCCTGTCAGCGGCCAATAATCCGTTTTTCAACCAGTCGCTGGAGATCATATCGGTGATATTTCACTTCCACTACCAGTGGGATGAAACCGATCTGAAGCAAAGAAATATTATTGCAATTGAAGAGCATATGGCTATTTTGAGCGCTCTAATCTGCCGTAACGATCAGGAGGCGGCCCGTGAACTGCATCGCCATCTTGATACCGCCAAACAATCGATGGTCCGTTCCATCAAACAGGATGCCGTCTGATTTTTATTGATAAAAAACCGCTGAAAACGGGATTTAAAACCGATAAAGAACAGCAAAACCGTAACCGCCGCACGGAACCGGTTAAAAAAGGCACCATGAAACATTTTCGCCGCCTAGGCTCACAGCCGAAAGGTTGACTAATACCGTGGTAAAAAACTATCCAGGGCCCGGCCCCGGAAAAATAAAAATTATTAATACCGCATTCTAGAGGCGAGAAATGGAAAAAATAACCACCGTGAGTAATGGGAAAGAACAGGAAGAAAGTTATTCGGATAGTATTAATCCTATTCCCATAGGCGGAGTCATTGAACGTTCCGCAAGAATTAAAAAGATCCAGACTACAGCGATGATCCTGCTATTTTTGGCCGCAGTGATTAACTTTCTCGATCGCAGTTCGCTTTCCGTAGCCAACTCAACGATCCGTGAAGAAATGGGGTTGAGCGGTACCGAGATCGGCCTGCTGCTTTCCGCGTTTTCACTGGCCTACGGTATTGCCCAATTACCCTGTGGCCCGCTGTTGGATCGTAAAGGGCCGCGCATTATGCTGGGCCTGGGGATGTTTGTCTGGTCACTTTTCCAAACCCTGTCCGGCATGATCCACAACTTTACCCAGTTTATCTGGGTGCGTATCGGTTTGGGGATCGGCGAAGCGCCCATGAACCCTTGTGGCGTAAAGGTGATCAACGACTGGTTCAATATTAAAGATCGCGGTATGCCGATGGGTATCTTTAACTCGGCGTCCACCATCGGCCTGGCCATCAGCCCACCGATCCTGACCGCCATGATGCTGCTGTTAGGCTGGCGCGGTATGTTCATCACCATCGGTGTGCTGGGTATTGCATTGTCCTGCGGTTGGTACATGCTGTACCGCAACCGTGAAGACATCAATCTGAGTGCGCAGGAGCAAAGCTATCTCAACGCCGGTAGCGTCAGCGCACGCCGTGAACCGATGAACTTCAAGGAATGGCGCTCACTGTTCCGGAACCGCACCATGTGGGGGATGATGATCGGCTTTAGCGGCATCAACTACACCGCCTGGCTGTATCTGGCCTGGCTGCCGGGTTATCTGCAAACGACCTACCATCTGGATTTGAAAAGTACGGGTATGCTGGCGGCGATCCCGTTCCTGTTTGGTGCTGCGGGCATGCTGTCTAATGGATTTGTCACCGATTTCCTGGTGCGCCGGGGTATGGCGCCGCTCAAAAGCCGTAAAATCTGTATCGTTGCCGGGATGCTGCTTTCTGCCAGCTTTACCGCCGTTGTGGCTCAGGCCACCACCACCGCCAGCGCGGTAGCATTGATCAGTATGGCGCTGTTTTGTATCCACTTTGCCGGTACCTCCTGCTGGGGGCTGATCCACGTGGCGGTAACTTCCCGAATGACCGCCTCGGTGGGCAGCATTCAAAACTTTGCCAGCTTTGTATTCGCGTCGTTCGCGCCGGTCATTACCGGTTGGATCCTCGATACCACCCATTCATTCAGCCTGGCACTGACCATTTGTTCCTGCGTGACGCTGATTGGCGCACTGTCTTATGTGTTTATCGTGAAACACCCGATCACCGACAGCGCGGTCTGAGAGTGACATCCCCTCTCCAACCAGAGAGGGGGTGTCATTTCAGGCAAAAAATCCAGCCCTAATGCCGCTTTAACCTGTGCCAGCCTGCTCTGCGTCACCTGATGGGCTCGCTGGCTACCCGTTTGCAGAATGCGCATCAGTTCACCTTTATCGGCCAGGTACTGCGCACGTCGGCTGCGAATAGGCTCCAGTAGAGTTTGCAGGCAATCCTCCAACAGCCGTTTGATTTTCACATCCCCCAGCCCTCCTTGGCGATATTGAACTTTCAGTTCCGCCACTAACGCCGCATCGTCACAAAATGCATCCAGATAGGTGAAGACCATATTGCCTGCCACCTGACCAGGGTCGCTAACGTTCAGATGGTTAGGATCGGTAAACATGCTCATCACCGCTTTATGGACGTCATCAGCACTGGCCCCCAGCATGATGGTGTTGCCGCGTGATTTCGACATCTTACCCTGCCCATCCAGACCCGGCAGGCGGCCAACGTTACTCAGCAACGGTTGGCACTCCACCAGAACCTCCCGATCGACAACGCGATTAAAGCGCCGGACAATTTCGTTGGTCTGTTCCAGCATCGGCAACTGATCTTCCCCCACTGGCACATGCGTTGCGCCAAATGCGGTGATATCCGCCGCCTGACTGACCGGATAAATCAGAAAACCGGCGGGCAGACTGCGAGAGAAATCCTTCTCGATGATTTCGCTTTTCACCGTAGGATTGCGCTCCAACCGCGCAACGGTGACCAGATTGAGGTAATACATCGTCAGCTCTGCCAACGCTGGCAGTGCAGATTGCAGGCATATCGTGGTTTTGACAGGGTCGATCCCCACGGACAGATAATCGGCCACCACGTTCAGCACATTGGCACTGATTTTCTGCGGGTTGCTGCCATTGTCTGTCAGTCCTTGCAAATCGGCCACCATCACCGTTTGCCGGTGATGGTGTTGCAGCTCAACGCGCTGACGCAGTGAACCGACATAGTGGCCTAAGTGCAGTGAACCTGTGGCTCGATCGCCGGTAAGAATGGTGTAACTCATCGCATTGCTCCTGGGAGATAACAGACCGCCGGATCAACGCGAGAAAAATGCCGCCAGAACCGGCGGCATTAATAAATAAGGGATGAATAAACCCATGCCGCCTTTAGAAAAGGCGCCACCAGTAAAAAGAGGATGTAATAGACGGGAAGATATTCATGCCACTACGTTACCCTGGGGGTTAAACCGCGTCAATGACTTCGCATCGGCGATATCAGCCCTCAGAAACGGATCTCTTCTGTAGGCACCGCGCTGATCAACACGCCGAAACTTTCGATATTCGACAAGGTGGCGTTATGGTGGGCACGGATCTGCAACCCGCTGGCATGCGGTTTATCGTGGCTGGTGTGTGCATCCGCCACCAGCATCACCGGGTAACCCAATCCGGCGGCCCGGCGAGTGGTGGTATCGACACAAAACTCGGTGGAATAGCCGCAGACGACCAACTGTGTCACCCCTTCGGCAATCAGCAGTTTCCCCAAATGGGTACGCAAAAAAGAGTCCGGCGTGGTTTTATCTACCCGGTGATCCCCTGCTTTCACCTGTAATTCGGCATGGATCTGCCAGGCGTCGCTGCCATAAGGCAGTTCCTGGTGCGCCGTCTGGTGCTGAATAAAGAAAACCGGTGCGCCAGCTTGCCGGGCGCGCGCACTGAGTTGGTTAATCCTCATCAACACTTCCTCTGCCTCTGCCGGTGGCGGCGTGAACAAGCCTTGCTGTACATCGATGACTAACAACGCTGACTTCATAGCGAACTCCAAGCGGGGGATTTGCGCTTAATACTATGCCAAACCACGGCGTTAGGACATGCCCAACGATTTAAATAACCCGCAAAAACGTGCGCCAACACAAATATTAAAACAATGTTTCCATAAATTAAAAATAAGGTTCTATAGTTAATTTTGCTTACCTATTTAAAGGTAGGTGATGATTTTCTTAAGAGGGTTACGTTCAGCAGGAGGCGGGTTACAGCGCGATGAAAAGGTGGCTTTTAGCGCTTCTCAGATCGGCATCTTGTTGAAAAATTTACCATCAATTATGACAGGAGTCATTATGCATCAATACGTTACTCTGCGGCGCACGGCACTTGCCAGCACAATGGCAGTAATTCTTACCGCCAGTTTTGCTTACAGTATGCCCGCTTCAGCAAAGGATCTGGGCCGCGAAGTATTAGCTTCAGGCGATGGTTGGGGTTCCTATGGCCCAGGCGTCACTGGTGGCAGCACGGCCGACAGTAGCCACGTTTTCGAAGTTAACACCTGGCAGGAATTGCGCGATGCGCTGGGTGGCACCAAGGCGCAGAATGAAACTACGCCGCGCATTATCTATGTCAAAGGCACGATCAATGCCATGGAAAACAGCGAGGGTAACGGCGTGATGACCTGCAACGCCTTGGCCAAACAGGTAACGGTCGCCGACACAGGGAAAGCATTTAGCATGGACGACTTTATCGAACACTTTAATCCCGAAGGCCCCTGGGGAATGGTGACACCTTCCGGCCCATTGGAAGACGCGAGGATTGAAGCGACCAAGCTGCAAGGTAAGCAGGTTCAGCAACGTTTCGGCTCTAACGTGACTCTGATTGGCGTGGGGAAAAATGCCCATATTATTGGCGCTCATCTGCTGGTCAGAGATGTCTCAAACGTGATCGTCCGGAACCTGCGGGTTTCCGATGCTTACGACTGCTTCCCTGAATGGGATCCCACGGATGGCAGTGCCGGTAACTGGAATGGCCTTTACGATAATCTGTCGATAATGACGACACAGCATGCCTGGATCGATCACGTCACGCTTGATGATGGGGAACATCCGCGCCAGTCATTGCCGAAGGTATATGGGCGAACTTTCCAGGTGCATGACGGCCTGTTGGATATCACCCATAGCAGCAACTATGTCACCGCTTCCTACAATATCTTTGACGATCACGACAAGGTTAACCTGATTGGTTCTTCCGACTCCCGCATAGATGACCGCGATAAGCTCAAGGTCACAATGCACCATAATCACTGGCGTAACCCTGGCCAGCGGGCTCCACGCGTGCGTTTTGGGCAAGTGGACGTCTATAACAATTACGCCGAAGTTTTGGCGGCCAAGGACTTTACCAGCCTGTGGGGAGTCGGATTTGAATCTGCCATTTATGCGGAAAAAAATGCGATTGATCTGGCAGAGGGCATCCCAGCCAGCAAAATCATCAAACGCTACGCTGGCCAGCACATTCTGACCGAGGGGAATCTGGTTAACGGTGAGCCAACCGATTTGCTGGCGGTTTATAATGCCGCAGTTTCTGCGCCCGATCGGCTTACGGATGACGTTGGCTGGAGCCCGACGCTACGGCTGCATGTTGATGACGTGAACGAGGTCAAAGCTATCGTCACCCGCCAGGCAGGTGCCGGTATCCTTCCCAGTCACCTTCCCTGAGTAAGTTACTGGCAGGTAGCCGCTACCTGCCAGTATTTCAGATCAATGGCTGACGCGGGCGGAAGATATGATCAACGCCCTGCTCGCGCATTTTCTTCACCAGGTCATGGCCACCGTTTGGCGTGGCGTGCGCTGATACGCGTTCGGCTTCAAATACCGGGCTGGCCCAGAAAATATTCACCGGATCGCCATCCCGTTGAGGTAATACCAGGTGCTCGGCATAAGGGTAGAACGAAGAAGAGAGTACATAGCCTTCGTAGCCCTGTGGAGCCACTTCCGAAGCCAGGGTATGCCCTTCCCCAAACCAGGTAATTTTCGCCCAGGGAACATGAGCAAATCCGGCCAGCGCGCTGGCCATCTGCACCGCATTCTCTTCGGTCATGTACTGCCCATCAATGGCCATTGCCATTTCCATCCGGCGGTGCTGTGGCGCATCGTCATTGAACAGGATTTCCACCCAGGGCATTGGCCGGATGCTGACTCCCATGGTCAGGAAATAATAAATCCCGTCACGCTCATGCTGGCTGATGGCCATTGGCGGCCATTTGCCCTGATCGATGGCGTAATATTTGACCGAGGGGCCGAAGTGCTGTTCATAGTGCGCCAGATAATCGCTCTGCATTTTCGGCCACGGGTTGCCCTCTTCCCGCTGCCAACTGCGCCAGAACTGGCGCGCCTCTTCCGCCTGCGCATATTGGGTATTGGTAGAGGCGGAACCGAGAGGGTAAGCCAACGGGCTTTCTTTGATGCAACTGGCGGAATAACACACCGAGTGATCGATATACAAACTCCAGCCGGGGATCACCGCCAGCAACTGGCCGTGATACCACAAGGCGGCGCCATCATCGCTTGCGGCCCAGACGACCATTAAACCTTCCGGGCTCAGCGGCGCTTCGCCTTCCAGGTTACGGCAAAACTCTGCGGCCAGCATGGGTGCCTGCCCGGCTTCCATCGCGGCGCGATCTTCCTGAATAGGGGCGGTGCCCAGGTTACGAAGCCAACAGGCGCGAACCTGAAAGCGTTCGCTGTATTCTTCCGTTGGGTAGATATAAAAATAGGCGGCCCGGCTATCTTGCTGAACCACTGCGACCAGCGTTTGGTTCTCGTTACTGACTTCAGCAAGTACATGTGACTCGTTCATATCACCTCAATGGGTTCACGGTGCAGGATCATGCCGCACACTAAAAACAGGATGTTTCGCTTTACCTAGTGTAAAACGTATCCGTAGCCTGGATCACGCGTAAAAGTCTCAAAAACGGGCTAATCGATTAAAGGATAGGACTGCCGATGATAACTGTTAGAGCCCGCAGGGCTGAAGATAATAAGCAATTGATTGAGATCTGGCAGCGTTCGGTACGCGCTACCCACCATTTCCTCAGTGAAACAGATATCGCGCGGCTGTATCCGCTGATCCTCAACGACTACCTCCCCGCCGTGAGCGTTTGGGTGGCAGAAGATCAAACCGGGCAGCCGTGCGGCTTTATTGGTCTGGATGGCAACAGGATTGAGATGTTGTTTGTTGATGCCGAACGGCGTGGCGAAGGTATTGGTAAAGCCCTGTTGGCGAAGGCTGCAACCATGCATGATGAACTGCTGCTGGACGTCAACGAACAAAACCCGCAGGCGCTTGGTTTCTACCAACACTACGGTTTTACCCAGACAGGCCGCTCGGAGCGGGATGGCCAAGGCAAGCCCTTCCCCTTGCTGCATATGAAACTGACAGCACGTTGAGCCATGCCCCCTTTTCCTGCCAGGCAAAGGGGGAAACCCAACTTAAACGCTGTTGCCCATCTGGCTCAAAAGAGGCCATACCCTCATCGTAGCATCGAGCAACCGGAGTAAATCTTCGCGGCTGGCCCCTTCACGCGCCTGTACCGACATCCCTTCAATGATGCAAATGATGTATTTCGCCAGCAATGCCGTGTCGGTATCGGTCAGCAACTCCCCTTCCCGTACCTTACGGTCAAAACAGGCTTGCAGGTTGGTTTCCTGCATATGATGTTTTCTTCGCAGCATCTCGGCCAGATCATCTGAAGACGCAGACAGCGCTGCCGAGGCACAGACCATAAAGCAGCCGGAAGGGTTCCCGGGATCGGTAAACACCTGTGCGGAGGTACGGATATAAGCCTCCACAATTTCGGCTATCGGCAGATCCTGCTGCAACAACTGGTTGTAGCATTCGGCGTACCGGCTCAGATAGCGCTCTACCGAGGCACGAAACAGCCCTTCCTTGTTGCCGAATTCCGCATATAGCGTGGGAGCTTTGGCTGCGGTTACCTCAACCAGATCCGCCATCGAGGTGGATTCATAGCCATGGCGCCAGAACAGGTCAAGAGCGCGATCAAGTGCCTGAGCACGATCAAACTGCTTTGGCCTGCCGCGTGATTTTTTCGCACCTGCCTCTTCATTGATACTCATAGAGCCTCACTTATCCTGCCAGGACATGACCGCACAATTAACTTAACGATCATTATAAAAAAGTATTGCATCCCCGTCCAGAAGGGATTAGCATTTAGTTATCGATCGTTAATTAATTTAACGGCGCTACCAGAACAGTTATTTAAACATAGAGAGATTAGGAAATAACTCCATGAAAAACTTGAAAATGACCGTCGCAGCTATCGCATTGGCCTCAGTATCTTTCGCCGGTTTTGCCGCGGAACTGGTCAACAGCCAACCGGCAGACCTGCAAAAAGCTGGCGTTATCAGCGTGGGTGGGGCTTCTAACCTGACCTCACTGGAAAACAAGCTGGCCGCCAAGGCAGAGGAAGCCGGAGCTAAATCCTTCCAGATCATCTCCACTACCGGCAACAACAAATTGCACGGTACTGCGATTATCTATAATTAATCGTTAAACGGTTTTAGCGCAAAGAGGCGGCCCTTAGCCGCCTTTTGGCTATCTGAACCTAGCCAAACCACCCTAATAGCCGGAACCAAAAGTAATCCAGCGGCATCAGTAGCCCAAAAGTCAGCGCCGCCACCAGCAGACATAGCTTTAACCCCTCACGCGGCGGAACTTTACCCATTCCCATCGCCACAACGATCGGCGCAGCCTGATACGGCAACAGCGGTGTAGCATAGCCAATTACCTGCGTCATCAAAACCGTGATCAACGGTAGCCCGCTGCCCTCTGACAGCACTTGTGCCAAAGGGGTGAACAGCGCTGGCACACCATTCGCCGTGACCACAAAATTCAGCAAGGCCGTGATACCGATCAGCGAGCTAAAAGCGACAAATGGCCGATCCTGTGTGTGCGGCATGACGTCCAGCAACGCCTTGCCAAGCAAATCCCCCAGCCCGGAGTGGCTCACCAACGCCGTTAATCCAAGGATCCCTGCCACATAGATACAGGTACGGATGTTAATCCCGGCAGCAAATTGATCGCCGGTCAGGAAACCGATACGCGGCAGCAGACAGACGCAGGCGGCGCTCAACCCCACCCAGGCAGGCGCAATACCATGCCACCGGTCGGTGATCCACAGCAGCACGGTCACCAGCAGTAACATAATCAGCCGCCATTCCGCCGCGCTGAGCGCATGCTGTTCAGGCTTTTTTCTACCCTCTGGGGTTTGGCGCGGAACAACCAGCAGATGCACAACGTGAGCAACACGCCTTTCGCCAACCCAAGGATTGGCGCATGCAGCATCAGATAAGACAAATAAGTAAAGTGAATCCCGAAGGCGCTCTCTGCCGCCCCGCTCATCACCAGATTAGGGACGTTGGCAGGCAGAATACTGGCTGAAAGCTGGAAAGTACCAAACCCCACCGCCAGCGCCAGACCGTAACGGCCACGCGAGCCTTCAGCCAACCCGGCTCGGCCCGCCAGCGCCATAATGATGGGCATCAACAGGGTGATACGCCCCATATTTGAGGGCATGACAAACGCCAGTGCATAGCTGATGGCCACCACACCGCCCACCAGCCGTGACCAGGAGCCAGCCAACAGAGGCAGAATACGATTGGCAAGCCTGTCTGCCAGACCCGTCGCACGTATGGCCGTACCCAGTACAAAACCACTCAATACCAGCCAGAAAGCCGATGAGGCAAAACCCGAAAAAACCACCGCCGCCGGTGCCAGTTGCAACACCATCACCGCGGCAAAGAACAGCAGAGCAACCAGGTATTCAGGTAAACGGGACGTCGCCCATAAGGCGATCACGACCAGCGTGACCAGCGCAGAAACGCCCATCGGATACTCCATCATGCCTGTCACTCCGTTAGTGTTTTGTTATCAATCAGTTATATCTTCACATAACGTGAGAAGCCGAACGTTGAAACCGCTCACAATTCGCAGGGCTGCCCCCCATATGAGCAATATCAGGATTTCATTAAGGGAAATGCCTACAGAGGGATAACCGCTCCAACTATATCAACGGTATTTTCTCTGATGGAGTAGATCGCCTGGGCAACCCGTCAAAAAACATCCTGATCACCCACCTGCAGCAGACCCGGCAAGGAGCAAGCCAACGTTAATCTACCCTAAGGCAGCCATGCGGCTGCCTGCTCGCGGTTTTCCATTTTAGCAAAAGTAGCCCATGCTTAAATCGATGGCGACTGATAGCTCGCCTGACGTTTTCATTCTGGCTAATCGGGAAAGGGTTCCATGACCAAAAAAACCACGCTACTGCAGTTCTTTCATTGGTACTACCCGGATGGCGGTAAACTTTGGCAGGAAGCCGCCGAGCGTGCTCCGGCCCTGGCTGAGCTAGGCGTAACCGATTTATGGCTGCCACCGGCCTATAAGGGGGCTGCTGGCGGCTATTCGGTGGGGTACGACAGCTATGATTTGTTCGATCTGGGGGAGTTTGAACAAAAAGGCACTCGCCCCACCAAATACGGTGATAAAGAGGCCCTGGTACATGCCGTACACGCATTACGCGAAAACGATATACGGGTGATTTATGACGTGGTGTTCAATCACAAAATCGGGGCTGATGAAAAAGAGCCGGTGTATGTCCACAAGGTAGATGCCAATAACCGCAACGATATCGCCGATGAAGGCATCAACGCTTTGGCCTATACCCGCTTCACCTTCCCCGGAAGGCAAGGCACCTATTCCAAATTTATCTGGGACTACAAATGTTTTAGCGGTGTCGATTATATCGAGCAGCCGGACGATAAAGGCATCTTCAAGATTGCCAACGATTATGGTGAAGAAGGCTGGAACGATCAGGTTGACGACGAGTTCGGCAATTTCGATTACCTGATGGGGGCGAACGTGGAACTGCGCAACGGTGCCGTCGTCGAGGAGTTGAAATACTGGGCCCGTTGGCTGATGGAGACCCTGCCTTGCGACGGATTCCGTTTGGACGCCGCCAAACATATTCCCGCCTGGTTTTTCAAGGAGTGGAGCGATCACGTACGCGATGCGGCACAGCGCGACCTGTTTATCGTGGCGGAATACTGGTCACACGATCTGGCGGCATTGCAACAGTATTTAGCGCGGGTCGGTGGTAAGGTGATGCTGTTTGATGTACCGCTGCAACTGAAGTTTCACCTGGCATCTAAGCAGGGCGATAGCTTCGACATGGCGCAAATATTCAGCGAAACGCTCGTCGCCACCGATCCGGCGCATGCGGTAACCCTGGTTGCCAACCATGATACCCAGCCGTTGCAATCGCTTGAAGCACCGGTTGAACCCTGGTTCAAACCCTTGGCCTATGCCTTGATCCTGCTCCGCGAACAAGGGGTTCCCTGCCTGTTTTATCCGGATATGTACGGTGCCAGCTATACCGATAAGGGTGATGACGGTAGTGATTACCAGATTGAAATGCCCGTTGTCCCCGAACTGGAAAAGCTGATCCAGGCCCGTCAGCGTTTTGCCAACGGTATCCAGAACGACTATTTTGATGACCAGAACTGCATCGCCTTCAGCCGCAGTGGAACAGAAGAGGCACCAGGCTGCGTGGTAGTGATGACTAACGGGGCTGAAAGCAGTAAAACCATCGCATTGGGAGATAATTTTGCGCATAAAACCTGGCATGACTTCCTAGGCAACCGCGAGGAAGATATCATGACCGACGAACAGGGTAATGCGGATTTCCCGGTCAACGGTGGCAGCGTCAGCGTTTGGGTCATTACCGAGGATAGGTGAACACCCGCCGGGGTGGCAACGTATCACCCTGGTGGTAAACTGATTTTTGCCTTTCTGGTCAAAATTTACATTACGACCCCATTCACACCGGAGCCTAAATAGGGTACAAGGCTGCATGAAAATTCCAAAACGACTCCAGCCATTGGTAGATGATGGTTTAATCGACGACGTCATCCGCCGTTTAAAAAGTGGCAAAGAAGCCGACGTGTTTATCGTGCGTTGCGGTGAAGAGATCCGCTGCGCCAAAGTCTACAAAGAAGCAGACAAGCGTAACTTCAAGCAGGCCGTGCATTATCAGGAAGGCCGTAAGGTGCGCAACAGCCGCGATGCGCGTGCCATGAGCAAAGGCTCCAAGTTTGGCCGCCAGCAGCAGGAAGAAGCCTGGCAGAACACCGAGGTGGATGCGCTGTACCTGCTGGCTAAAGCCGGTGTGCGCGTGCCACAGCCGGATATCTGCCTGGACGGCGTATTGCTGATGGAACTGATCACCGATGAAGAAGGCCTGGTGGCCCCTCGCCTGAGCGATGTGACGTTAACGCAGGAACAGGCACTGAACGATCACGCTCTGATGATGAACTACGCAGTGCGCATGCTGTGTGCAGGCCTGGTTCATGGGGATCTGTCTGAATTTAACGTGTTGATGGATAAAAACGGGCCGGTAATCATCGATCTGCCGCAGGTGGTGGATGCCGCCGCCAACAATCACGCCCAGAGCATGTTTGAGCGTGACATCAATAATATGACGCAGTATTACGGCCAGTATGCGCCGCAACTGCTTGGCAGCAAATATGCCAAAGAAATCTGGGCACTGTATCAGGAAGGGAACCTGACGCCAGAAAGCGAACTGACCGGTAAATTTACCGAAAGCAACAAGCGGGCAGACGTCGGCTCGGTGCTGGAAGAGATCCAGGCGGCCAGTGACGAGCATGAGCGCCAATTGATGGCCCGCAATAACGAAGAATAAACCCCCTCCCCGGTTCACATACCGGGGAGCCTTTTGTTTAAAGCCAGCGTCTCACCTGTTGGCAATAAACCGCATAGTCCTGACCAAAACGTGTAGCAAGAAAGGTTTCCTCTCGCGGTATCTGGATGCCATTCAAATAGGCAAAAAAGATTAACCACCCCAGCCACACCGCCCATCCCCCTAACACCAGCGCCCAGGCCGCCAACAATAATAGTTGCCCCAAATACACCGGGTTACGGCTGATGCGGAACATACCGCCGACGATAAGCGTATTAACCTGTTGAAGTTTTTGCGGGTGAATGGTGGTTCCGGCACGGCGGAAAGCCAAGCTGGCGCTTAGCATGATGACAACAGAAGCCGCAGCCAACATACCGGCCACCAGCAGAATAAGAGCATTGTCTTGCCACAGCCCGCTGGCCAACCAGCGCATTATCAGCATACCCGCAGCGCTTGACGCCATCACTAACGGCGGCAAAGCCAACCGGTTAAGCCATATCATCATTTCCCTACCCTTGTATTCGTTGCCGCACGGATTAACGCTATAACAAGGCCCACTTATAACACGGCGCAGGGTAAAACAGACAGCGAGGTTAAACAATTATTTATATTGAATTTAAACACTGGTTAAAAAAAGAAATTATATTCTTAAGTCATGCTTGGCTAATCTATACAGCTCCATATTGGTTATTACACCCAACTTCCTCATCAGATTACGTTTATGATGGTTCAACGTTTTAATGCTTCGGCCATTAATACAGGCCAATGTGGTTAAGCTAACGCCTTTCATAACTGAATCAAACACCGATATTTCACAAGGTGTCATAGAGATCCCTTTAACTCTATTATATGTGGCGCTTTTCTTCTCTTTTAAAATAGTATTGGTCATAGTAAGTTCATTTCTGGAAACTGAAAAATTCATACTCGACACACTACCCCATACCTTTAGTTTCTATTGCGAACAAAAACCTAAGCCCCAGCAACAAGTACTGACAGCGACTGATCATTATCAGGTTATTCATTTCTTCCCTCGAAAATTCCAAGCAATGTCCTGGTCATGACTATCGAATCAATGAATCTGATTTTAATTTAAAGTAAAGTTCCGTAATAGTTCTTACGTGCAATTTGCTGTGTATATTAGAGCGGTGTGTTCCCACAGTTTTACTGCTTATGAAAAGCTCTTTCGTAATTTCTTTATTTTTCATACCAGAGAGTATCCTTTTGAGGATATCGTTCTCTCTTTTGGTTAGTGATGACTTACTGATCATTAAACTGATAAGGAAGGCTTTCAAAGAGGTTTGCCAAATCGAAAAAATTACCATTGTTATCAATGATAACGCCGTTAAGTGCATTAAAGCTCCATAAACACCTTTACCGCACGCTATGCAGATAGAGTGCGGTAAAGGGAAAACGTTAAAGCCATAAGGCAACGGCCTACCACAGCATCATTTAAACCAGCCAAATACCGTGTTGATCAACAAAGATGAAATCGTGAAGTCAGGATCGGCGAAGGTCACACCATTAGCCCCCAGACCGGCAAACAGATGTAAGGTGATTGCCGGGAACACGCACAACAACAGTCCATTAATGGTGCTGGCAATTATCGCCCCACGGAATCCACCGGTGGCATTGCCGAAGATCGCCGCTGCGCCGCCGGTAATAAAGCTGGCCATAATACCGGGTACGATGATGGGTAAACCGATAAACGGGAAAATCAGGATGCACACCAACTCCACCAGAAAACTGACCAGGAAACCAATCAAAGTGGCATTCGGTGCTTTGGTGAATAAGACCATCACATCAACCGCCGGCACAGCCCCCGGCGCAAAGACTTTGGCAAAGCCTTTAAACGCCGGGACAATCTCGGCGGTGAACAGATTTACCCCTGCCTTAGCCATATACAGGCCGCATGCGAAAATAGCGGATTGTTCCAGTACAAAAATCAGCACGTTTTTGTCCGCTGCCCCGGCCCCATAAACCATGCCCATAGCCTCTTTGACCTGCGGTTGCGTAGCAAAGATACAAGAGACGACCAGCAAAATTAACATGGTCAGCAGCGTGGCAACATTAGGCTCACGGATAAAGTCGAATTTGTTGCTGATAACAACGTGTTCAGTATCGTGTTTTTTATTGCCGAACCATTTCCCCATATAAGAACCAATAATGTATGAAGAGATCGCCGCGTGGGAAATGGAATAATCATTGGAACCAATAATATCCCGGCTGAATTTGCTTAAGATATATGGCGACACTGCCATATAAAAACCAATAAACAGCGATGAGATAGTGACGATAGCCAGATGACTGTAGCCGAGTTCAGAAAGTACTGCGGTTAGCGCAAAGGCCATAAACAATACCAGATGCAACGACAGATAAATATTTTTGAAGCGAGTAAAACGCGCCAGTAAAATATTCAGCAACATAGAGAACAAGAGGATCAACGCTGCCGTGGCCCCCAGTTTATCGATGGTTGCCGCCATAATAGCTTCGTTGCTCGGCACCACACCGACAATGTTAAATGCTTGTGAAAACAGCGAACTGAAGGCGGTAAGCACCTTCATCAAAATGCCGCCGCCCACTTTTATCATGGTAAAACCAATAAAGGACAGCAACGTCCCAGTGATCAGCCTTGAGAGCGGAGCACGCTGAAAAAGCAATCCTAAAAAAGCGACTATGGCAATTATTACTGACGGTGTTTTCACTAAACTAAGCAATATGTCCACAATTTCCCTCATAATTTTATTGGCGTTATTTTTGAAGGACTTTCTCTATACCTAAAAATGTCAAGTTGCCGTTGATTGGCCAACTCAGGCTCCCCAACGGTAACTCTAAGGCGTGAAAGGTGAAGAGGATTAACAGGCCTTCGATGCGCACAGTGATAGCATGCAAAGGTTTTTTTACCGCTGGAAAGTTATTGAATCGCGATCTCAATCACGAAAAATGAAACATTATTTCATTTTTTAAAACTCTTTTTCATTTTTATTTCCATGAAGAGAAAAATCGCAAAAATAGCAAAAAATGAAGAAGACGACGCCATTAAAAATAGCTAATTAATTGTATTATCGAAAGAAAGAGAGTGGGCGGATTTAGAAAAGGCAGGCTGCGATACCGTTGGCCCGGTTCACAGCCCAAAGAGGCTATTCAGGCATTATGCCAATAAAGGTCGTTTTCTTACGCGGGCCGGTCATCAGGGCCTCCAGCTTTTCGACACACAGCAGATAATGCGGCGTTTTTTTATGAGCCGCCACCGCCTGCTCATCCTGGTAAGCTTCATAGATATAAAAACGTGTCGGGATATGTTCATCCTGCAACACATCAAAACGCAGGTTGCCCGGTTCTTTGAGCGCACCCAGATGATTGGCGCGGAACACCTCCAGAAACTCGTCTACCTTATCCTGCTTAACGTTAATTTCTACCAGTGTGACTTGCATAGTTGCTCCTGTTTTTATCCAGCCAATAACCAAACATAGGGGGATCCTCTTATATTTCCCCCTTCTGGCAACAATTTTGTCGCGCAGCTCACAGATTGCTCACCCCACCCAGCCGCACCCTCGGCGCACGCCATCTATAGTTAAGATCTGAACCCTGGGGGAGCGTGAGCTATGCAAGACTATTTGATGGCATTAGACGCAGGGACGGGCAGTATCCGCGCGGTGATCTTTGATCTGGCAGGCAACCAGATTGCGTATGGCCAGCAGGAATGGCAGCACCTTGCGGTGCAGGGTGTTCCAGGCTCAATGGAGTTTGATCTTTCCCATAACTGGCAGTTGGTTTGCCAATGTATCCGCCAGGCCCTGCAACAGGCCAAGGCCGAAGCACAACAAATCCGCGCCATAGCCTGCTGTTCGATGCGCGAGGGCATTGTGTTATACAACCGCGAAGGCATGCCGATTTGGGCCTGTGCCAACGTTGATGCCCGTGCCAGCCGTGAAGTAAGCGAGTTGAAAGAGCTGCATAACTTCACCTTCGAACGGGAGGTATATCAATATTCCGGCCAGACTCTGGCACTGAGCGCCATGCCGCGCCTGCTGTGGTTGGCGCATCATCGGCCGGATATCTATCAGCAGGCGGCAACGGTTACCATGATCAGCGACTGGCTGGCCTCTATGCTGAGCGGCGAACTGGCGGTGGACCCTTCCAATGCCGGGACCACCGGGATGCTGGATCTGGTCAGCCGCAACTGGCGGCCAGCGTTGCTGGATATGGCGGGACTACGCGCCGACCTGCTCTCCCCGGTCAAAGAAACCGGCACGCTGTTGGGCCATATCACCCCCAGGCAGCGGAGCAAACCGGCTTGCTGCGTAGCACTCCGGTGGTGATGGGAGGCGGCGATGTTCAGCTCGGCAGCCTGGGGTTAGGAGTCGTTCGTGCCGGGCAGACGGCGGTGCTGGGGGGAACCTTCTGGCAGCAGATCGTGAACCTGCCGCAGCCGATGACCGATCCGGAAATGAACATCCGCATCAACCCGCACGTTATCCCTGGGATGGCGCAGGCGGAATCCATCAGCTTTTTTACCGGCCTGACCATGCGCTGGTTCCGCGATGCTTTCTGCGCCGAGGAGAAATTGCTGGCCGAGCGGCTGGGGGTTGATGCCTATAGCCTGTTGGAAGACATGGCCGCACGAGTGCCGCCCGGCGCTTACGGCGTGATGCCGATTTTCTCGGATGCCATGCATTTTAAAACCTGGTATCACGCGGCGCCGTCGTTTATCAATCTGTCGATCGATCCGGCGCGCTGTAACAAGCAAACCCTGTTTCGCGCGCTGGAGGAGAATGCCGCCATAGTCTCCGCCTGCAATCTGGCGCAGATTGCGGCATTTTCCGGCGTGCAGGCGGCTTCGCTGGTGTTTGCAGGCGGCGGTTCAAAAGGCAGGTTGTGGAGCCAGATTCTCAGCGATGTCACTGGCCTGCCGATACAGGTTCCCGTGGTGAAGGAAGCCACCGCATTGGGCTGCGCCATTGCCGCCGGAGTCGGCGCCGGGTTATACGAATCGCTGGCGGAAACCGGTGAACGTCTGGTGCGCTGGGAAAGTGAATATCACCCCAATCAGGCCAACCATGAGCTTTACCGCCAGCAAACCCTGACCTGGCAGGAAGTGTATGCCGATCAGTTAACGCTGGTCGATCATGGTTTGACCACCTCCCTCTGGAAAGCACCAGGGCTTTGAGGCCGCTGGCACAACCCCCGTTGTGCCCAGGACATAAGCTTATGCGAAAATGGTTTTACGCTTTTTTTGCCAGCCAACCCGCGCCCATAGTGGCTTGGCGTGATTATTCCCCGGTAGAAACAGTGTAACCATGGATTATGGATTTATCTCCCCGCTCATCATTGCGTAAATTGTGATCCCGATCACTCGCAGATTGGCCGTACGATCCGCGTATTCACCTGAAATGAGCGCAATTATGCTGAATAATAAAGATAAACCTGCATCATCACCCTGGCTGGCGATCTTCTCGCTGACGGTTGCCTGTTTTGTTATGGTCACCACCGAGTTCCTGCCCATCGGGCTGCTCACCAACATCGCGCCTTCCCTGGACGTCAGTACCGGTAAAGCTGGGCTGATGATCACCATGCCCGGGATTGTCGCCGCCGTCGCTGCGCCGGTTCTGAGCCTGATATCCGGACGGCTCGACCGGCGGTTATTGATGCTGGGCCTTTCCGCACTGCTGATTGTTTCCAATCTGGTTTCCGCATTGGCTGTCAATTTCCCCATGATGCTGCTTGGCCGCGTGCTGTTGGGGGTCTGCGTTGGCGGTTTCTGGTCCTTCGCCGCCAACTATGGCCGCCACCTGGTACCGGTTAGCAGCCAAGGCCGGGCAACCGCGCTGATCCTGAGCGGCATCTCCGTCGGTGCCGTTTGTGGGGTCCCCGCAGGCGCGATGGTGGGCGATCTGTTCGGCTGGCGTGCGGCATTCTTTAGCAGCGCCGTGCTGGCGGGGCTCGTGTTGCTGGCACAGTTACGCCTGCTCACTTCGGTGCCGCCAAGCCGCCCGGTAGCACCAGGCGATCTGCTGTTACCCCTGCGGTTACCGATGGCGCGCATTGGGTTAATCGCCATCGTCTTGCTGTTTTTCGGTCACTTTGCCGCCTACACCTATCTGCGTCCACTGTTACAACAGGTGTTTGTGCTCAGCCCTTCGGCTATTTCGTTGCAACTGCTGGCCTACGGTGCCATCGGCCTGCTGGGAACCTTTCTGGGGGAAAGGCTGGGGGAATATAACCTGCGTGCCACCTTTATTCTGATCACCGCCATGTTGGCCGGTATTCTGATCGTTTCCCCTTTCCTTAGCGGGATCCCCGGAGCTACTCTGATGGTGCTGGTCTGGGGATTGGCGTTCGGGGCGGTGCCGGTTTGTGCCACCAACTGGATGTTTGCCGCCGTCCCTCAGGCCCCTGAAGCCGGGCAGGCACTGCTGGTGTGCGTGATCCAGATAGCCCTGGCCTCTGGTGCGCTGATCGGCGGAGAAGTGGTTGACTGGCAAGGCGTCAGCAGCGCAATGCTGTTCGGGGGGCGTTAGTGCTTTCTGCCATGTTGACGTTTGGCTGGTCATTACGCGGCGGTATAAAGTCATACCGTCAGGTTAATTCAGATTGCCGCTGACAACGCTGCGGCTCGAATGACCACGGGTATAATTCCTGGCCCCGGTGATCCGCCGGGGCAACCTATGGGGAGCGCTATGGATCACCATCTGCTTGCTATTCGTGTGTTTAACCGGGTGGTAGAAACCGGCGGCTTCACCCGCGCCGCAGATTCGCTGCGTATGCCAAAAGCTACCGTGACCAAACTGATCCAGAATCTGGAGAACCATCTCCAGACCAAGCTGTTCCAACGCACGACCCGCAGCGTTTCCGTCACCAGCGAGGGCGAATGCTATTACCGGCGCACGGTTAAATGGCTGGCCGAACTGGAACAGATGGAAAACCATATGACCGACTCACAAGCCGTGCCACAGGGCGTCTTACGCATCGACGCAGGCGGCTCAACCGCACGGCAAGTGCTACTCCCCGCTCTCCACGATTTTATCGCCCGCTATCCACAGATTCAGATTGATCTTGGCGTCGGCGATCGCAACATCGATTTAATCAACGACAGCGCCGATTGCGTGATCCGCAGCGGCCCGCTGGCAGATTCCAACCTGATAGCCAGACCACTATTCCCACTGCAATGGGTAACCTGCGCAACGCCGGGTTATCTTGCTCTCCACGGTACACCGCAGCATCCTTGCGATCTGGAGCAAGGCTACCCGCTCGCCCATTATCGCCACGCAGTAAACGATCGCATCCAGCCGCTGCAGTTTATCGACAAGGGAAAAACTATCGAAATTCAGCATCGTTACCCCATCAGCGTCAACGAAAGTAACGCGCATTTGGCGTCCGGTCTGGCTGGCCTTGGCATTATTCAAACGTTCCGCTTTATGGCCCAAGCGCATCTCGAAAAAGGCAACTTGCTCAGTTTGCTCGACAACTGGCAACCACCGGATGAAAAAATGTACGTGGTTTACCCTTCAAACCGCCATTTGAGTGCCAAGCTGAGGGTGTTTATCGACTGGGCAGTAGAAAGATTCCAATAGCAAGCCTGCGCGATCTCCTCGTGGTTTGTGGTAATATTGGCCAGAAAACTTTTCTTATCCTGTAGGCATCCCATGGCATACATTCCAAAAAACTACGCGAGGCTGGAAACCGGTTACCGCGAAAAAGCGCTGAAAATTTACCCGTGGGTGTGCGGGCGTTGTTCACGCGAATTTGTTTACTCCAACCTGCGTGAACTGACGGTGCATCACATCGATCATGACCACAGCAACAACCCGGAAGACGGCAGCAACTGGGAGATGCTGTGCCTGTATTGTCACGATCATGAACACTCAAAATACACCGAGGCGGACCAATACGGCACCACGGTCGTGGCCGGTGACGACGCACAGAAAGAGGTTGGGGTCGCCACCCACAACCCATTTGCTAATCTGAAATCCATGATGAAAAAATAGCGTCATCCTCCCTGCGGGGTGGCGCTATCCTTTGCTGCCCCGGTAAATCCTCTGCACCAACCCCCCAGTCAAAGCGGCAACTTAATCCGTTATTAACTTATTAAAAAAACCGATTGCGCCCCATTCCGCCTGAATAATTAACTTACTCACTTATTAAGTTAACAATAAAATAAATCAGCAAGTTAAGATTATGCCTGCTTGGCAAGCCGCCTCTGATGGGGCATATTGTCGCAATGTGTCCTTGTTAACTCATTTAATTATCAACCTAACAAGCTCGTTAACTTAATAAGTTAATTGTTTGATAAGTTATCCGCTTGGCAACTTGAGAGATGGCAGCATGATTGTTTTGATTGGTTCGCAAAAAGGTGGCGTCGGGAAATCAACCATGGCGGTGAATATCGCCGGGTATCTGATCCTTAAACAGGGGAAAACGGCCATCATCGTCGATGCCGACGACCAGAAATCCATCATGACCTGGTATAACGATCGCCAAAGCGTGGAAGCGGCGCCGAACATTCCGGTGGTTGCCGCCTCGGGCAAGATCAAAGAGACCTTGCTGGAACTGGACCGTCATTACGACTACGTGATTGTAGATACCGCAGGCCGTGACAGCGCCGAGCTGCGCTCCGGCTTGCTGGCAGCCGATCTGTTTATCTCGCCATTGCGCCCTTCCCAGATGGATCTGGATACCATCGGCTACCTGTCAGAGATGTTCTCTACCGCTCAGGAATACAACGAAAAGGTGAAGGGCCACATCGTCCTTAACCTGTGCCCGACCAATATCTTTATTAATGAAGCTAACGAAGCGGCTGAAGTGCTGCATGAATACCCACAGCTGACGCTGTTGAAAAACCGTCTGTGCGATCGCAAGATTTATCGTGATGCCTGGGGTGAAGCATTGACTGTGCACGAAGCCAACAATGAAAAAGCGCAGCACGAAATCGCCAGCCTGGTGAAAGAGGTGATCCTGTGAAAAAACGAACCCCGACACACCGCATGTCGGAAGATGAATTTATCAATAGCGCAACGTCCCATACGTTGGTTGCCCCCGCGCCAGTACCAGCCCAGGCAGCCAAGCCGCAAGGCCGCCAACGCATTTATAAAGCGCTGTCCGTCAGCCTGACCGACAACCACGTAGAGATGATTGACGAAATGATTGGGCAGGCGGCGCGTAATGGCATTGTGCGCATCACCCGGTCCGACGTGATCAAGCTGGCCATTGATACCTTGGCAGGCAAGAGCGAGGCGCAGTTGCTGGCCCTGCTTAAGAAGCTCTGAAGAGCGTAACTTACCAGCTTGCCAAGTTAGCAAGCTGGTAAGTCATTTTGATAAATCATTAACCTGATATCTTATTAAGCCAATAACTTAATGTTGTTGATATTAAAAGTTTAATGTAAAGGCAGCATTCCCCAACGCTGAAGTATTCTCTGCCCCCGATCGCTTAGGATAAATGCAGCAAGGCTCAGCGCCGCAACGCAATCTTCATCCAACAGACACATTCCGTAGGTCACGTTGAAGTCGAGCACGGCTGGCAGCATGCGCACTTTTATCTGCGGATAAGCAGCCAACGCACAGGCATAACTCGCGTAGCCAAGAAAGATATCCGCTTGTTGCTGTTCAATCAGATAGTGCGCCGCCAATCGGCCTGCCGGTATCGGCACTGAATCAAGCCCGCCCACTAACTCCAACGATCTGGCGCTCAACGCTCTCCCCTGCCCTGGCAGCAATTGTTCCAGGCGCTCAAACAACTGAAGCGCATAATCACCGGAAGGGTCGGCTATGGGTGTCGACGTGCCCACTCGCCATTTGGGGTCACAGAGCAGAGCCAATAAATCTGGCTCGGTTAACGCCGGGATATTGCGCACCGTGGCGCAAAGCTTGTTTCGGGTGAAGGGCTGAACCTGTTGTGCAAGACCGCAGGCCACCAAACGCTGTGGGTGATCAAGATTGGCGGAGGCAAACAGCTGCGGCCTCTCCCCAAGTTCAATACGTTGCCGCAGTAAGCCCGCCGGGCCAAAAGTAACCTCAACCTGCTGGCCGGTTTCCTGCTCAAATACCTTCAGTAATGGCCCGCAAGCCAACCGCAGGCTGCCTGCAGCAAACAGGGAAATCTTATTCACCACTACGCCTCCGCTGGCTGTAATAAAGCGGTACCAGCGCTGGCATCTGGCTACCAGCATAAGCCACACAGACCCGCTCAATAGGCAGATGGAACAGGGGCGAGAGATTTTCTGCCGTCAGTACCTGCTGGCAGTCACCCAGCAGATGCTGCCCCGCAGCGCCCAGCAGCAATGCCCGATCGGCCACCGCGTGCGCATGGTTGGGTTGATGGGTAGAAAAAATCACAGCCATTTGCCGTTCATGCGCCAATTGGTCGATCATGGTCAGCACCTTGTCCTGATGGTGTAAATCCAATGCTGACGTCGGTTCGTCCAGGATCAAGACCTCGCAGTCCATCGCCAACGCCCGGGCAATTAACACCAATTGCCGTTGCCCGCCAGAAAGGCTGCCAAACTCACGTTCGGCCAATGCCAGCATGCCCAGAGAATGCAGCGCCTGCCGGGCTAATTGATGATCTTTAGCTGAAGGTGAACGGAACAACCCGACGTGGCGCGCCCGGCCCATCAACACGATATCCCGCACCTGATAGGCAAACGGCGGTGTGAAATATTGCGGCACAAACCCTAAGCCACGCTGGCAGATGACCTGCCCTTGTTGCACCGGCAACGCCCCTAACAGCAGTTGCATCAAGGTGCTCTTGCCACGCCCGTTGGGGCCCAGCACGGCTAACACCTCACCCCGTTGCAACTGTAAGTCAAGCTGTTGGAACAGCTTTGGCTGCCCCGGCCAGCCAAAGCTCAGGTTAGTGACCTGTAATAACGGTTCAGCCATTCCATCCCCTCACCTGGGCACGGCGCAATAACAACGCGAACAGCGGAGCGCCGATCAAAGCCGTGAGAATACCAAGGGGGATCTCGCTGCTGCTCAAGGTGCGGGCCAGGTCGTCGATCAACACCATATACAAAGCCCCAAGGCACATCGAGGCTGGCAATAATCGCCGATGATCTGGCCCCACCAGCAAGCGGGAAAAATGCGGGATCAGCAAGCCAACCCAACCAATACTGCCACTGACGGCCACTTGTGCCGCTACAATCAGCGCGCATAATGTCAGGATCAACCAACGGGTCCGCTCAACGTTAATCCCCAGTGCGGCGGCATCTTCATCCCCCAGAGAAAGCAGATTGATGCGCCAACGCAACGCCAGCAAGGGGCCGCCAGCCAACAGCAGCGGCAGGAACAGCATCAGCAACTTAGGGTTATCCGCCGTGGCAAAGCTGCCCAGCAGCCAGAACACGATGCTGGGCAGCTTCTCTTCGGTATCGGCCAGATATTGCAGCAGGCTGACACAGGCAGAGAAGAACCCACTGAGGATCACCCCCGCCAATACCAGGGAAAGGATATTGCGCCGGGCGATAGCGCTGGTGATGGCAAAAATCAGCAGCAGAGCCGCCATACCAAACACAAAGGCAGAAAGTAATAACATCAGCACTGGCAGGCCAAGCAGGATCGCCAAAGTGCCACCAAATGCCGCGCCGGAAGAAACGCCGATAATATGCGGATCCACCAGCGGATTGCGGAATACCCCCTGCAGGGCCGCGCCGCACAGCGCAAGTGCAGCCCCGGCCCCCATCGCTAACAGTACACGCGGCACCCGCACGCCAAGAATGACCTGCCGCTCTATCGCTGTAATACCGGCATGCGCACCGGTAAAGGGTTCCAGCAGGATGAGCAGGCTATGCCCGATGGCAACCGGATAACGGCCAATACCCAATGAGAACAGTGCGCACAGGGCGGTTAACAGTAACAGGACGCTTAGCTTCATTGCCCACTCTGGCAACAGCTGGCGCGGTAATAATGCTGATAGTAGGCATCAACCCGCTGTTGCAGATCGACCCCGGTAAAACGTTGCGGGTAGAGCGTTTTCGCCATCCATAGCTCCCCCAGCGCCAATGCTTCCGGCATTGGATAACCCCAGGCCTTGGCATATTCCGGCATCAGGTAAACCCGCTGGTGTTTTACCGCATCAATCGCCTGCCACTGCGGCGAGTGGAGGATCTGCTGCACCACCTCTGGATAACGCTCCTGCACAAAAATCACCGCCGGATCCCACTTCAGCACGTCTTCGATAGAAACCTGCTTAAAACCCTGGATATCTTTAGCCGCCACGTTGATGGCACCGGCATGCTGCATCATCAGGCCGGTGTATTTACCGGCACCGTAAGTGGTGAGGTCGGGGTTCGCCATATAGACCCGCACCCGCTGCTCCGGCGGGATATCCCGCAGGCGCTCTGCCACCTGCGCACGTTGATCAAAGACATCTTTCACCATCGCCTCTGCCTGCGCCTGGCGGCCCATCACAGTGCCAATCAGGCGGATTCCGTCCTGCAAACCGAGGTTATAAGCCCGATCTTCATCTGGCAGCACCGGGTTGATTTTCCCGCCCTGATCCGCAGGTTCACGGCGCAGCGAAATCGCCACGACTGGAATACCTGCCCGCTCGATCTGCGCGATCATCTCCGCCGGGGCGTAATTGGCCACAAACACCACCTGGGGTTGCAGAGCCAACAGACTTTCTATATTGACCGCCGTGAGATCCCCCGGCATTGGCAGGGTGGCCAGGCTCGGTGCCAGGCGTAAATAGTTCGGCCCCAACTGTTTCTGCCAACTGCTCAGTACCCCAACCACCTGCGGCATGGCATCCAACTGCACCAACAGATTCAACGTCTGATGTTGTAGTACCACGGCGCGGGTAATGTGATCCGGCAGTGTAACGGTACGGTTAAGTTGATCGGTTACCTGGCGATCGGCAAAAGCGGAACAGGAAAAAAGACCAAAATCAGTAATAGGCGTGGTATCAGGGTGAACATAGGCGTTTCTCATTCAGTTATCGTTATATAAAAAATAATATAACGATGACGCAAACGAAACCATCAACCGGATCAAACAAGGCGTAAAAAAGGATGCTGCTTTTGAGCGTAATAACGGGGCATTCGCACCATGCAGATGGGATATGCACGGGTTTCAAGCGATGACCAGCACCGCGACCTGTAACGCGATGCGCTGGAGCAGGCAGGCTGGATTCGGGTGTATATTTGAAGACAACCCCAGTGGAATTAAAGCAGAGCGGC
Organism: Serratia sp. L9; assembly: GCF_050632285.1. Taxonomy (NCBI): domain Bacteria; kingdom Pseudomonadati; phylum Pseudomonadota; class Gammaproteobacteria; order Enterobacterales; family Yersiniaceae; genus Serratia; species Serratia sp. L9. The sequence goes on from NZ_CP192591.1 coordinate 5,039,131, forward strand.
GTGCGCTGGCTGAATCTGAGCGTAGGGTGTTCCATGAGCGAACCCGCGCAGGATTGGCTGTTACCCGGCGGCCGGAAAGCCGCAAAAGCCGCGGGATCGACAGTGCAATAAATCAGCGTCTTCACCCAAACCCAATACCGAAACACCCCTCTTCTTGGGAAGAGGGGTGCGATGACGGAAGGCCCGGCGTGCAGGGCAAATACCATCGCCCGTCGCTTATTTCAGCGTAAAGCTCTGCTGCTGCACATTGTCCGAATCCAGGCCGACAAACACGTTGAATTTACCCGGTTCGGCCCCCCATTTAAGGCTGGCATTGTAAAACTTCAGATCCTCTTCGGTGAGTGGTAACTCCACCCGCTGCTGCTGGCCTGCACGCAGCATGACTTTTTTGAAGTTACGCAGCTCTTTGATTGGGCGGCTGACCGAAGCGGCCACGTCCTGCACATACAGTTGCACCACGGTGGCTCCATCATACTTGCCGGTATTTTTAAGCGTCACGCTGGCGGTAATTTTGCCGTTACGCGCCATTTCCGCGCTGGAAAGCGTAAAATCCGACAGCGCAAACTGGGTGTAACTCAGGCCATAGCCGAACGGATAGAGCGGGCCATTAGGCGAGTCGAAATAACGCGAAGTGTACTTGCCCGGGTTTTCTTTATTGAACGGACGGCCGCTATTCAGATGGTTGTAATACATCGGGATCTGGCCAACCGAACGTGGGAAGGTCATTGGCAGCTTGCCGGAGGGGTTGTAATCACCAAACAGCACGTCGGCAATGGCGTTGCCGCCTTCGGTGCCGCTGAACCAGGTTTCCAGCATCGCATCTGAATGTTCACTTTCCCAGCCCAATGCCAACGGGCGACCGTTCATCAGCACCAGCACTATCGGCTTGCCGGTGGCTTTCAGTGCCGCTATCAGGTTACGCTGGCTTGGCGGAATGGTGATATCAGCACGGCTGGAAGCCTCATGAGCCATCCCCTGCGATTCACCCACTACCGCCACCACCACGTCTGCCTGCCTGGCAACCTTCACCGCTTCATCAATCATCTGCTGCGGCGAGCGCGAGTCAAACACCACCGCTGGCTCATACAGGTTCAGATAATCGATAATGCTTTTATCCTGGGTAATATTGGCCCCTTTGGCATACAGAATATTGGCCTTTTCCCCCACCGCATTGTGCAACCCTTCACGCACCGTGATTGACTGCTTCACCACACCTGCTGCCGACCAACTCCCCATAATGTCGCGCTGGCTGTCGGCCATAGGCCCAATCAGCGCGATAGTGCCTTGCTTTTGCAATGGCAGCGTCTGGTTATCGTTCTTCAGCAGCACCAGGGTGTTACGGGCAATCACTCGGGCTTGCGCACGGTGCAGACGGCTTTCGGCATTAGTATCCTGAGGATCGGCCCCTGCCGGGCCAAGATGGTTGTACGGATCCTTAAACAGGCCCATATCATATTTGGTATTCAGCACGTCGCGGCAGGCACGGTCAATCTCGCTTTCCGCAACCCGCCCTTCTTTTACCAGCCCCGGCAGATATTTATCGTAATACTCGTCGCTCATGCTCATATCAACACCGGAGGTGATCGCCAGCCGCACCGCGTCACGCGCATCCTCCGCCACACCGTGTTTAATCAGTTCTTTGATCGCACCATGATCGCTGATAGTAATCCCTTTAAAACCCCACTGGTCGCGCAACAGATCTTTCAATAACCACGGGTTGGCCGTCGCGGGTACGCCGTTGACCGAGTTAAGCGAGACCATCACGCCACCGCTACCCGCATCCACCGCCGCTTTATACGGCGGCAGATAGTCCTGATGCATACGCAGCGGGCTCATATCGACGGTGTTGTAATCGCGGCCTCCCTCTGTCGCACCATACAGGGCAAAATGTTTTACGCTGGCCATCACCGACCCCGGTTTGGAAGGATCGCCGTTCTGATAGGCATCGACCATCACTTTAGCTATCTTCGACACCAGCCAGGTATCCTCACCAAATCCTTCGGAGACGCGGCCCCAGCGTGGATCGCGGGTAATATCCACCATCGGTGAGAAAGTCATGTTAAGGCCGTCGTCACTGGCTTCCTGTGCCGAAATCCGCCCGCTCAGGGCAATAGCCTCCAGATCAAAACTGGCGGCTAACCCCAGGCTGATAGGGAAAACGGTACGCTGGCCGTGAACGACGTCATAGGCGAAAAACAGCGGGATCTTCAGGCGACCAAGCTGCATGGCCTGATCCTGCATTAGGCGGATATCCGGGCGGGTAACGGTATTGAAGATGGCGCCGATCTGCCCTTTGCTGATGCCATCGCGGATCGCTTCTTTCGGGTTATCTGGCCCAACGCTTATCAGGCGCAATTGGCCGATTTTCTCTTCCAGGGTCATCTGCTTCATCAGATGAGAAACAAAGGCCTCACGCTGTTGCGCGTCGGTCCCCTGCGCAAAAACCGGGCTGATAGCCAAACCGGACAACACACTCACTACACCAAACCATTTCATAGCATTATCTCAGGCGCGTCCCCGCCACAAACCACGGCAAGGAATATTAAAATACCCGTCGTCTTTCAAGCTGGTGCGTTGTTGCCTGCACTCAATCACCAGGTCCATCCGAGGCCCAGCCCTGTTAGCGCCGCTGCAATAAGCGTTAAAAAATTTTATGAATCACGCCTTTGCTATTTACCCTGCGGGTTGCCACTTGCGGCATTCAAATCGATGCCTGACCGATTTGTCCCGACAGATTTGTCACCCCAGTCACTTGACCAGGGGATGAGATAGCTGGGTGCCTGGCTGTGCTGTACAGGGATGTACACATGTCGCGGGCACAGGGATACCTTTGAGCGGCCAACTTGAAATCCATAGGGTCTAGAGGTGAGCAGGCAGTTTGCCATACTCCTTATAATTGCAGAATCAATGAGTCTGCGTTGAGGTTAACAGGTTTTCTAACCGGCTACGACTTTGCTGCGCCTGCTGTTCCAACCAGGCCACCAATTGGTTTAATGCTGCGGGCACCACGGCAGATTCAGGGTAAACCAGATAATAGGCCGCACCGCTGACGACGCTGAGCGGGAATGGCGTGACAATACGATTGGCCTGCAGATCCTCTTCCAGCAGGCAAAGATCGCCAATAGCGATACCGCAGCCCTGTAATGCGGCGCTCATCGCCAGATCGAGCGTATCGAAATGCTGTGACTTGGCCGAAGGCAATGCCTCCTGCCCCGCCGCTTTCAGCCACAGTAACCAATCACGGCGATCGCGCGTGGGGTGCAGCAAGGTTTTCTCCGTCAGATCGGTAAGCTGGGGCAAATCGGGCAGATAGGCAGGGATACAGACCGGCGTCAAAATTTCATCAAACAGGTGATGTACCTTCAACCGCTTCCCCTGAGGTTTACCGAACACGATTGCCGCATCAAAATGTTCACTGCTGAAATCCAGCCCGTGCGACACCGAGGCGGTCAGTTCGATATGCATTTCTGGCCGTTCATTTTGCAGGCGGATAATACGTGGCAGAACCCAACGCATCGCGCAGGTCGGGCATTTGATCCGCAACGTGCCGGGCTGTTCCCCGGCACGGGCCAGCGCTTGTGCCAACTGGGCCAAAGCCATTTGCACCGGAGCCAACAGCAATGCACCCTGTGGCGTCAGCGTTAACCCACGCGCCCGACGGCTAAACAACGGATAGCCTAATTGTTGTTCCAACCCCAGGATCTGGCGGCTGACTGCGCCCTGCGTCAGATGCAACTCCTGGGCTGCATGGGTAAAATTCAGGCGTTGGGCGACCACCACAAAAGTTTTCAGCACGTCGAGCGACGGCAGCGAAGTTTGCATAATCAATCTCTTTGCCTGCAGGGTATTAGGCTACCAGCCATGATCTGAATGCATGGTAAGCATGACGAATTTTCTCTTGTTAGCCCATCCTAACTGATGCTTAATCATTCGACACTCGATAATTTTGCCGGGAGCCCACCATGCAGAGCGCCTGCTCGCAACGTTCGAAACTGCCAGACGTTGGCACCACTATTTTCACCGTGATTGGCCAATTGAGCGCCGAACATCAGGCCTTGAATCTGTCGCAGGGCGCACCGAATTTTGCCTGTGATCTGCAACTGGTTGAAGGCGTCGCCCAAGCCATGCGTGCAGGTCATAACCAATATGCCCCGATGAGTGGCGTGGCTACATTGCGCCATGCGCTGGCAGAAAAAGTGCAGCGGTTATATGGCGCCCGCTATGACGCCGACCAAGAGATCACGGTGATCGCCAGCGCCAGCGAAGGCTTATACTCCGCCATCAGCGCGCTGGTGCATCCTGGCGATGAGGTGATCTATTTCGAACCCGCCTTCGACAGCTATGCGCCGATCGTTCGTCTGCAAGGGGCAACACCGGTCGCTATCAAGCTTTCACTGCAAGACTTAAAGATAGACTGGGAAGAGGTAGCCACGGCAATCAACAGCAAAACGCGCATGATTATTGTCAACAGCCCGCACAACCCAACCGCCAGCGTATTCAGCGAACACGACATCGAGCGCCTGACCGCCCTGACGCGCAACACCGATATCGTTATCCTTTCCGATGAAGTTTACGAACACGTGGTCTTCGACGGCGGGATCCACCACAGCATGGCGCGCCACCCTGCGTTAGCAGAACGCAGCGTGATCGTTTCCTCCTTTGGTAAAACCTATCACGTCACCGGCTGGCGCGTCGGTTACTGCATGGCACCAGCCGCGCTAATGGAGGAGATCCGCAAGGTACATCAATTTATGATGTTCTCCGCCGATACGCCGATGCAATATGCGTTTGCCGCCGCCCTGGATAACCCGCAAAGCTATCTGGGGCTGGCGGAGTTCTACCAGCAAAAACGCGATCTGCTGGCGACCGCGCTACAGGAGTCACGCTTTGAACTCCTGCCCAGCCGGGGCAGTTTCTTTATGTTGGCCCGCTTCAGCGGTTTCAGCGATGAAAGCGACAACGCCTTTGCAGTACGCCTGATCCGCGAAGCCAAGGTGGCGACCATCCCTCTGTCGGCATTTTACAGCGACGGCACCGATACCGGCATTATCCGGCTAAGCTTCTCAAAAGATAATGACACCCTGCTGGAAGGCGCTCGCCGTCTGTGTCAGGTGTAATCCATTGATTTTTACCATGGGGAAGAACCACCAATGAAAAAAACACTGAAAACGCTGTTCGCTGCGGGATGTTTGCTGGCTGCCGGTTCTGCCCTGGCGGCAGAGAACAATCTGCGCTTTGGTATCGAAGCGCTGTACCCACCTTTCGAGTCAAAATCCGCCAGCGGTCTGTTGGAAGGCTTTGATATCGATCTGGGTAACGCCGTGTGCGCCGCTGCGCAGTTGAAATGCAGTTGGGTAGAAACCTCTTTTGACAGCCTGATCCCGGCGTTACAGGCGCGCAAATTTGACGCTATCAACTCGGCCATGAACATCACCGATCAACGCAGGCAAGCCATTGCCTTTACCGACTCGATCTATCAGGTGCCAAACCGCCTGATCGCCAAAGCCGACAGCGGCCTGAAACCCGATGCCAAATCCCTGGCCGGGAAACATGTAGGCGTGCTGCAAGGGTCAATTCAGGAAAACTATGCCAAGGCGCACTGGGCACCGGAAGGTGTCGATGTGGTGTCCTATCAGGATCAGAATCAGGTATACCTTGATCTCACCGCTGGCCGCCTGGATGCCACCCTGATCATGGCCCCGGCCGGGCAGAGTGGTTTCCTGGCACACCCGGATGGCAAAGGCTTTGCGTTTGTCGGCGAGGCGGTGCAGGACGATAAGATACTGGGTGAAGGCATCGCTTTCGGCTTACGCAAAGACGATACCGCGACGTTGAAGAAACTGAATGAAGCCATCGCCAAGGTGAAGCAGCAGGGCACCATTACCGAGCTGTCGAAGAAGTACTTTGGTGATGTGGATGTGACGGTAAAATAACCCTTTGAATTCTTACATTATTGAAGACTTTTGCCCGCGCCAGAGGGCAAAAGTCATGGCGACAGGGAGCCAACCTCAAATCTTGGCGGAATAAACCAGAGATGGGGCTACTGTGAGCATTTCACCCCATTCTGATCGGTGTTTCGTCGATACAACGGGTAACGGGTAAAGACCGTCCTTGGCCTTGGGTTATGAACACTAGATATAATCAAGATAACCATTGTTGATCAGGTCATTGGCTTTTTTCAGACGATAACGGATATTGGCCCGGAGCCAGCTATCTGATGACCATTCCGTTTTCACCAACTCCTCACCGAAAATCTCTGATGCGATATCTCTATGCGTAAGCCCTTGTTTTCTATTATCAATAGCCTTCAGTAAATCAAGATGCTGCTTTTCTTTCTCATCCATCTCTCCCTGATCACTAATAATGCCTTTGATAATATCGATATTCTTATAGATGGCATCGGTTTGCAGGCTCAAAGGAATGTACAGGAATAGACTCGTGTTCTCACTCAGTGTGGTACCGCTGTCAGCAAAGAACTGGAAGTAACTGTTATTATTGAATATTTTAACACAAAGAGTACGATCCAGCAGCCTGAGTTTCTTTTGTCGTACCCCGGGTTTGCTGGCGATACTGCTCCAGGTAAAATCACCCGAGGTACTGAGCGCCAATCGGATGGAACGCTTACTGAGCCGGGGAGACCAAAAAACATCTATAGGATCTGAGTTATTAGGTTCTACATATTTAATTAATCCCCATTTTTTCTCGGCGTTCAGGTCTAAAGCACTCTGCACTCTTACACAATCATCGGGTATTCCATGCTCGGCAGTATTCTCTTTTTCCTTAGCTATTTCCCAATCACTGATGTATTGAGGATTCCTTCTAAGGCACTCCCAAGCAAAATCGGTATATATTTTTCCGCTCATGAACACATCCTTTGAGTTGCAACTTCCTCTCAATCTCATCATATTAATGATACGATCACCGAATATTAAAAGGGTGAAAAACCAGATTTAGAATTTTATCCCTACACATTAACCCTGACACACCTTATTAATTACCCCCACTGAAATCTTATCTCATTATAAATGTTAAATTACAACTTTCACCCTATGACATAAATAATTTATTGCCGAACAATAGGATATTTCTTAAAAAGAAATAGAATTAATCCTAGAATCACAAAACAACGTTCATGCAATCAATGTATAGTTATAAAAGGAATGGATTAGTAATATGGATGACACATTTTCCCCAGACTTGTTCGGCGTTGAATTCGATCCATTGTATAGCGAAATAGAGGCCATATTAGCGCAGCTGAATGAATCTGCCGATCCACTTTCCATGCCCAATGAGCCAGCCAGAATCAACTGGCGATTGATTGCCGAGCAATCCGCAAAGTTGCTTGAGCAATGCTTCGATCTTAGAGTGGCGCTGTGGTTAATCAGAGCAAATATGCATCTGGAAGGCATGTCTGCATTATTTCAGGGGTTAACCAGCCTAGATAAACAGATCACAGAAAACCAAAGCAAGATCTATCCAATATCCGAAGATGAACCGTTTAACAATGGGCATGCTGCAGCACTTGGCTGGCTGTCAACCGCCCAGTGTATTGCTGAATTAAAAGCCGCACGCGTAACTGTAGAACATCCTTATAGTGTACAAGAATTGATCAATACTGAATCTATAACCGGACAATCAAGCCACTCTCAGGGAGTTGCATCAACCCAAATACTGCAGGTAAATACCTACTTTCAACAAAATGGCTTGCCTGATTTAATTGAACAATTCACTGCTTTGGAGAGAGCAGTAAAAAGAATTGAAGATTATGCTAATCAATATTCTGAGAGCTATCAATTAGATTGTGATCTACTGCATGTTTTTATTACCAAATGCATTACCTTTATTACTCAATCGAATAACCATGAAAAAAACATGAGTATATCCCTAAGTGAAACTGCAATCTCTTCTGGGTTGTCCTCAACCGCCACTTTGCACGCTGAAGATATAAGCATCCGCTCACGCCAGGAAATCATTCTTATGCTTGACCGCATTTTGGAGTATTTCCAACATTTTGAACCTAGCCATCCGGCACCGATATTTATACGCCGTACCAAGCAAATGATTGGTATGGATTTCATTTCTATCGTTGAAGACCTCCTACCTGAGTCTTTGAATACTTTACAACAGTTTACCGGGAAGTAATCCCCTGACGATTCGATGAGGGTTTTGAAATGGCCAAAGATTCAAGTTCACAGAAGTTTATCGGTAAGAACAACGCGCCACGGGTGCAAATAGAGTATGACGTCGAGATTTATGGCTCGAACAAAAAGGTGGAACTGCCCTTTGTTACCGGCGTTATGGCCGATTTATCGGGCCATCGCGATAAACCCCTCGCCGCCGTTGAAGAACGAAAGTTCCTGACCTTCGATCAAGACAACTTTGACGCACGTATGCGAGCCATCAAACCCCGGCTCAAATTCTATGTTGATAACACGCTCAGTGAAGACGAAGAGTTACTGGATATCGAACTTGAATTCGAATCTATGGAAGATTTTTCGCCGGGGGCGGTTGCCCGCCGCATCCCTCAGATGGAAAAACTACTTGAAGCTCGAACACACCTCGCTGAATTGATTACCTATATGGATGGCAAGGCCAGTGCTGAGGAAGTGGTTCAAAGACTGTTAGAGCAACCCGATTTCTTGCAACGCCTGGCTGCGGATGCTCAGAACACCGTCGGAAGTATCAGCCAGGATTTGGATGCCGAAGCCACCGAGGGAGATGAATAGTGGAGAACATGCAACAAGCACCTGCCAAAAGCTCACCAGATGTTGAGGTAGCCTTTGCTAACAATGAGTTGGACGACATTCTGAAGCGTTCATTCCGCCCGCGCACCGATGAGGCCTCCTCCGCGGTACGCAGAGCGATTGGGACGCTGGCCGCTTACGCCAACAAAGGCAAAGTTAAAGTCAGCCGGGATGTGGTACTGACTATCGAGTCATTGGTCGCCGAGATCGATGAAAAACTGTCAGAACAGATGAACCATATTCTGCACCATAAAGAATTTCAGAAGCTTGAATCGGCCTGGCGTGGCTTGGGCTACCTGGTTGATAACACCGAAGTGAACGAAACGCTGAAAATCCGTGTGCTCAATATCAGCAAAGATGAACTGGCGAAAACTCTGCGGCGCTACCGTGGTTCAGCTTGGGATCAAAGCCCGATATTCAAGCAGATTTACGAGCATGAATATGGCCAGTTTGGTGGTGAACCCTTTGGTTGCATCATTGGCGACTATGAATTCGATCACAGCCCGCAAAACGTTGCTCTGTTGACTGAACTGGCCAAAGTCGCTGCCGCTGCGCACTGTCCTTTTATTGCCTCGGCATCCCCTCCATCATGCAGATGAACAGTTGGCAAGAGCTAGGCAACCCACGGGATATCGGCAAGATCTTTACAACCCCGGAGTATGCCCCTTGGCGGCGACTGCGTGAAAGTAATGACTCCCGTTATCTGGTGTTAACCATGCCCCGCTTCCTGTCACGGTTGCCTTATGGAGCCAAGAGCCTGCCGATCGATGACTTCGCCTTCGAAGAAGTGGTCAGCCCTTACGCCATTGAAGATTTTACCTGGGCGAATGCAGCCTATGCCATGGGCGTCAATATTAACCGCGCCTTCAATGAATACGGCTGGTGTTCCAGGATCCGCGGTATCGAATCCGGGGGTCGGTTGAAGAGCTTCCTGCCTATGCCTTCCCATCCGACGAAGGAGGCTATGAACTTACCTGCCCAACCGAACTGGCTATCTCGGACCGCCGTGAAAATGAGCTGTCCAGTGCCGGATTCTTGCCACTGGTATATCGTAAGCATTCTGATTTTGCTGCGTTTATTGGCTCATGCACCCTGCATGCTCCCGCCACGTATGAAGATCCTGACGCCACGGCAAATGCCAAGCTTTCTGCTCGTTTACCCTACATTTTTGCTACCTGTCGTTTTGCGCATTACCTCAAATGTATCGTCCGCGACAAGATTGGTTCATTCCGCTCCCGTGATGATATGCAGATTTGGTTGAACGACTGGCTGATGAACTACGTCGATGGCGATCCTTCGATCTCCACCGAAGCCACCAAAGCTAAAAGGCCATTAGCGGCTGCAGAAGTTCAGGTGGAAGACGTGGAAGACGATCCCGGGTTTTACCGCGCGCATTTCTACCTGCGCCCTCATTACCAATTGGAAGGTATGACCGTGTCCCTGCGGCTGGTCTCCAAGCTTCCATCCAGCAAAGAAGGAAAAGAAAAGTAACGGTTTAAATCAACGATTGTTCTCCGGTGGGGATTATATGGGCGTCATACCAAACATGGCAGCCACCAGGGGACAATCCCAATCCGCCAAGGGGGTATTACATAATCTAATTTTTTTAAAGTAAGTCAGTGAATGGAAGAGAAATTTTAACCCAACCTTAATGACATTAATTCAGGAGTGAAAGAATGGCAGCATTAGTGGATTACTTTCTCAAAATTGAAGGGGTAGAGGGCGAATCTCCGGACCAGAACTATTCAGGCTGGATCCAATTACAAGCCTGGCAATGGTCGGAAGAAAACGCCGGGCGTTGGGGCTTTGGCAGCGGCGGCGGTTCCGGCAAAGTCGAAATGAAAGATTTTGAATTCCGCATGGTCAGCAACAAGGCGTCACCCAAGCTTTTTCTGATGTGTGCCACCGGCGAACACGTCCCACAGGCCAAACTGGTCTGCCGTAAATCAGGCAGCGGTCAGCAGGATTTCCTGACCGTGACCTTCAGTAACTGTCTGGTTTCTGCCTTTAAAACCGTCGGCAATATGCCATTAGGTGTAGGGGAAAAGCTGGATGCCGATACGGTCCTACCAACCGATGTGATCAGTCTGAACTTTGCACGTATTGAAATTGAATACAAAGAGCAGAAGAACGATGGCTCGATGGGCGCAGTAATAAAATCTGGCTACGACCTGAAACTGAACTCACGTATTTAATATCGCTAACCAGACTGCTCCAGAGTTTGGGGCAGTCTTTCAACTCGGCTTGGGAAGGCTAACCATGACAACTTCGGCTCCTATACTTTTTGATAAATTGAGTCTGCGCCATGAACATACCCGTCTGCCCCACTGGCGCGAAGTGCTGTTGCGGGATATTGAGACCCTGCTTAATGATTCAGCACATAGCGCAACCTTGAAACTTGGACATCATCCCCATTGCGAAACCTCCGTGGTTAATTACGGCCTACCTTCCCTGAGCCAACAGGTTCCGATTAATACCGATCTGATGGAACTTGCACGTCATATACAACGCATTATCGCCACCTTTGAATCACGTCTGGATCCGCGATCGATCAAAGTCGTTCCGCTGATCGATAAAGACCACACCTGGGTATTGGCCATCCTGTTTGATATTCACGCCAGGTGTAATTTGCCCGGTGAAGAGCACCTGATGAACCTGCGCATTGCACTCGATTACTCCTATGGAATGGTACGCGTTCTCTAAACCACATTGGCAGACAAAAGGAATAAGTAGTCATGCTCAGCGAACGTTTTCTCTCTTTATACAACGAAGAATTACGCTATCTGCGTGAGGATGGGCAACGCTTCGCACAAATGCACCCACAGGTTGCCCAGCATCTGGGGCTGCATGCCGATGGTGTCCTCGATCCTTTTGTCGAGCGTCTGCTGGAAGGGACCGCCTTTCTCAGTTCCCGCATTCAGGAACGGCTGAATAATGAACATCCTGAGTTCGCCTTGCAGATGTTAGGGCGTCTGGCTCCGCTCTGGTACACCCCATTGCCCTCCATCGCCACCATTGCCATGACTCCCGATCTGACCTCTCCGCAATGGCATGCACAGGTTTCGCTGCCAAAAGGAAGCCGTGTCACGCTAAACGATAATTCTCTGAATAATCGACGGGCCAATTTTGTAACAGGTCGGGAGCTGAAAATTCAGCCGGTGACGATTGAACTTGCCGGTTGCAGCAACACTCCCCCGGCACATTTACCCCATCTGGTGGCTCATCAGTTGCGCGATGGGCAGTCCCACATGGTATTACGCCTCACGACTCAAGGCATAGCGTCATTATCCGAGCTTGATCTTGCCCCGCTGAATCTGACGCTGGCGGGAGATATCGTGCATTCAAATCAGGTGATGACAACGCTGCTCAATAACACTCTCAGGATTGTCGTCTGGGCTAAAAACGCAGACCGTCCATTGATGAAAGTGCTCGATAAAGGGCAACTGCGCCAAGGCGGCTTGCATGATGAGGAAGCCTTGCTGCCTACCAATATCAGTGAATTACCCGGCAGCCGCCTGTTACGAGAATATTTTGCCGCCCCTTCACGCTTTTTTAGCCTGGAATTACACGGGCTGAATGATTTTTTAAAGCAGGGTGACCGGGTACATTCTTTTGAAATTCTGTTTGTACTGAATCAACGCCCCCTGCATTTGATTGATCGAGTGAGCCCACAAGATTTCCGGCTGTTCGCTACCCCGATTATCAATCTTTATAAACGCCGCTGCAGCCCGGTCCTGATCAATAACGAACACATCGAATACCCCATTATTGTCGATCAGTTAAACCCGCGTTTGTATGAGATCCACCATGTGCAGGGCGTCAATGGCTTGCTTACCGATGGCGGCAATATTCCTTTCTCGCCTCTCTACGGCCACGGGCGTTTTGACGATGATGACAACATCGGGGGTTACAGTATCCGGCGGCGTCGCGAATTCAGGGAAAGCGCAAACCACAGAACCTCACCAATGCCGCATGACAGCCTGTTTATTTCACTGTCACCCGGTAACACCGGTTTTGACATCGACCGCGTTAAATCACTGTCAATCGAAGCGATGGTGTGTGAACGCCATTTGATACCGAATCAACTGCAACATGCTCAGTTCCAACTGGACATCGCCCTGCCCATCGGCCCAATCGAAATGCTGCGTTCTCCTTCGCGGCCGCAAGGTGTGCCCGATCTGGCTCAAGCCTGGCAGGCATTACAGCTGATAGCCAACAATCCTCTGCGCTATGCCCTGCCGGAAGTCAGGGATTGCTCCGCTCTGCTCAAAGACTGGTTATCGCTGTTTTGCCAGACCAGTGAGATCAGCCAGCATAAGCGAATCACCAGCCTCAGCCATGCCAGCATCAGCCACAATTTTGAACGTTATACCACTTCCGGGCCTATCGCCTGGGGGCGCGGAGTGGAAGCGACTGTTGATCTGAACAGCCACCACCACAGTGACAAGGGGGCTTTCCTATTCGCCAGGATCATGCATCACGCGCTGTCAGAATATTGTGAATTGGGGCAAACCCTGCGGATGCACCTCAAAGTTGACGGCGAAACCGTGGCACATTGGGGAGCGATCGGTCATGTCTAACTCACCGATGCTGATCGTCGGCCTCAGTGCCGCTCAGGATTTCTTTGAACTGTTACGCCGCATTGAGCGTGCAACGCCACATGAAGCCCGCCTGGGAACCTCAGGCGCACGCAGCCACCGGCAATTGAGGATCGTGCAACCTGCGGATATGGCCTTTGCTCCTCGTGAAGTGGCCGATGTAAGGCAACGCCTCAATAGCACCGGCCAAGGGCCACAGGTGACTATCTCCTGTCGTCACTTCGGGTTGTTTGCCCCCTATGGGCCGCTCCCCATTCATGTGACCGAACATGCTCGCAATGAATCTCTGGCCAAGCGTAATCAGGCCTTTCAGGATTTTGCCAGCATCCTCAGCCAGCGCATGGCGGTCCTGCATTACCGTTCGTGGGCGCAGCTTAACGTCGTCGTGGGGCACGATCGTGCCAACAACAACCCGTTCTTGCACCACATCCGCCAGATCGCAGGTGTGACCTCTAAACAGACGCTGAATCAGCATGTTACGCGCGTGCGTACACTTTTCCCTGGAGCCTATCTGCCAGGCAGAGGGGCGTTACATAAGCTGCAGGAAATCCTGACACATTACTTCCGCGTTCCTATCAGCCTGCACTCCCATAAGGGAATGTGGATCGATGATTCCCGTAATAGCGCCAACCAGCGGATGGGGAAGTTGGGGGAGACGAGGATTGGCCGGCGTTTTTTCGACGTTCAGCACAGCCTGCTCGTCAATATCGGCCCGGTATCTGAACCCGACTATCTCAATTACCAACGTGGCAGTGAACGCCTGCAGACCTTGGTGCACCTATGCCATGACTTTGTGCGGCACCGGATGGTGCTGGATGTGAATCTGTTTATCCAGACCTCACCCGAAATGGCTTGCCGCCTGGGTAAAGGACAGCTTAGCCGCCACTGCTGGTTAAAACCTGGCTCGGCTGTGCGCATACAACCCCTTTATAGAACGGCTACTTAACTTCAGGAGCGATAAAGATGTACCAGCGTGAACGCCTTTTTAACCAGCTAGGTGCCTTTGCCTATCAAACTTTTGTTGAGGCAACCCGGCTTTGTCGCAGTTACCGGCACGAATACGTGGAGCTTGAGCATTGGCTGAAAGTTTTGGTGGATCAACAAAAAGGGGATGTCCCGGCGCTATTGGCACATTATGGGCTGAACCAAGCGGTCATCTGCGCCCGGTTGGATAACATCATTCAGCATATGCCAAACACCCCTACGGCAGTGCAGGATCTCTCCTCGCGCCTGGAGTCAGCCGTAGAATCCGGGCTACTTATGAGCCAAGTGATCGGAGCGCAACGCTCGATCCGTACCGCCCACATCCTGCTCGGGTTGCTGCAGGATGCACAACATCAACGCTGGCTTTATCGCCTGTGTGATGAATTCAAGAAATTACCCGTTCCGCAGATTGCACAGGAATATGAAAACCTGCTGCGCGATTCCATAGAACATGAAGATGCGCGACTGGACGATGCCGCCTTGGCCACCACTCCCCTTGCCAAACAGACAGCGGAAAGTCAGGCAGCCCTGGATAAATGGTGTCTTGATCTTACTGAACAGGCGATAGCGGGCGAGATCGACCCGGTCATTGGCCGCGAAGCCGAATTGCGTCAGATAATCGATATCCTGACGCGCCGCCGTCAAAACAACCCGATCCTGGTGGGTGAGGCCGGTGTCGGAAAAACCGCCGTAGTTGAAGCTCTGGCCAGGAGACTCGCCAGCAATGACATCCCGCCTCTGTTGCGAGGTGCCCGTCTGCTGTCACTCGATCTTGGCCGCATGCAGGCAGGTGCCAGTATGCGCGGGGAATTCGAGTCCCGTCTGAAAGCGCTGATTGATGGTATCAGCCAGAGTGAAGTCCCGGTGATCCTGTTTTGTGACGAAGCCCATACGTTGGTCGGGGCTGGGGGACAGGCCGGCACGGGCGACGCCGTCAACCTGCTGAAACCGATGCTAGCGCGCGGCGCTCTGCGGATGATCGCCGCCACAACCTGGTCCGAATACAAACAGTTTATTGAACCGGATTCGGCCCTTACCCGCCGGTTCCAGCGGGTACTGATCGGGGAACCTGATGAGCCAACAGCGGTGGAAATGCTGCGTGCCATAGCACCCCACTTTGCCAGCCATCACGGCGTAACGATCCGGAACAACGCCATTCTCGCGGCGGTACGTCTGTCGTTACGTAACCTGCCTTCACGCCAGTTGCCGGATAAAGCAATCAGCCTGCTGGATACGGCCTGCGCCCGTGTCGCGCTGAGTCAACATGCTGAGCCCCAGGCAGTAGAACAACTGGCCGCTCGGCTTGGCATCCTGAGTACGGAATACCAATATCTGCAAAGAGAGCATCAGTTGGGGGCCGCAGTCAATGAACGGCTGGCTGAGGTTGGGGCTATCATTCCCCAGTTGGAAAGCCAGTTGGCTGCTTTACGCCAGCGTAACCAACTTGAGCAGGAACTGGTGCAGGAATTGCTGCCGACAGAAGGTTCCACCAACGTGATTACCGAACACGCACGTTGGTCTGAATTGGCCCAGTTACAACAGGATACCCCTCTGGTTTACCCGTGGGTTGATGAGCACACCATCGCAGAGGTCCTGTCTGACTGGACCGGCATCCCCAGCGGCAAGATGTTGCAGGATGACATCGAATGCGTGCTGAAACTTGAGCAGCACCTGGGGGAATGCATTTTCGGCCAGGAAAATGCTATCAGGGAAATCGCCCAGACAATCCGTATTGCGCGGGCGGGAATTCAATCCCAGGAACGGCCGTTAGGGATCTTCCTGTTGGCTGGGCCAACAGGCACCGGTAAAACAGAAACCGCCAATGTGTTAGCCAATATGCTGTATGGCGGTGCTCATAATCTTATCACCTTCAACATGAGTGAGTTCCAGGAAGCGCATACCCTGTCAACACTTAAAGGGGCACCGCCTGGCTACGTCGGTTATGGCAAAGGGGGCAAACTGACCGAGGCAGTACGCCGCAAACCTTACTCGGTGATCCTGCTTGATGAGTTCGACAAGGCCCATCCCGACATTCACGACGCCTTTTATCAGGTCTTTGACAAAGGCTGGATGGAAGATTCAGAAGGACGCATTGTCAGTTTCCGCCAGTGTTTCATTCTCTTGACCTGCAATCAGGGGGCGGAAGAGATCGAGCAGGCCTTCCTGGCCGACAACAGCATCAGGCTTTCAACCCTGAAGCCTCTGGTCTACGACGCCCTTCTCCCGCGCTTTGCTCCGGCACTGCTGGCCAGGGTCAATATCATCCCTTATCTGCCCTTACAACCAGGCGCTCTGGCTCAAATCGCTTCCCATTATCTCGCTCGTCTGCAACAGCGGCTGGCCAATGAGCTCGGAGCCACACTGTTAACCGAGGGGGATATCCCTTCCTGGATCGCCGAACGTGTCTCAAGCCATCCGAACCGGGGACGGGCGGTAGAAGAGCTGCTACGCCAGACGGTATTGCCAGCAATCGGCAACGAAGTATTACGGCGCCAGCATGAGGCTATCCCCCTGAAAGAAATCCGGCTGATGCTCAACGACGCCAACCTGAGTATGGAATTCGCTTAAGCGTAGCCAATGGCTGCTTTATAAGCCTTATTTTTAGACGAGGTCGTTATGCCTTTAATTGAAGTGGAAAATGAGTTGCTGTCGGGGTTTGATGCTTTCCCTCTCAGCTTTACTACACATGAGCGGCTTTCCAGAAACTCGATGTACAGCCTCGAATTTCAGGCGGCTGATGCCGACATCGATCTGGTCAGCCTGCTTGGTGAAATTATCAAGGTCCGTATCGAACTGCCTGATTCTGCCGGTTACCGTACATTCTTCACCTATGTGGTGGCTGGCAACGATCAAGGCCAGCGCCAAAATCAGTTCATTTACCGGTTAGAGCTGAGTACCTGGCTGTGGTTCCTGATGCAGAACCGTAACTGCCGGATATTTCAGGATCTGAATATCATCAGCATTATTGAACAGGTTTTTGCGCGCTATAACTTTGCCGACTACCGTATCGATATCTCTGGCAGCTACCCGCTGCGCGAGTACTGCGTGCAGTTTGCCGAAACCGATTTCGACTTTATCAACCGCCTGTTGGAAGACGAAGGGGTCTGGTATTACTTCGAGCAAGGTGATGAAAAACATACCTTGGTCATTACCGATCAGCAGCAATTTTCCCCACTGGAAGGAAACTATGCTCAGCTGAGTTTTCTGCCTGACGGCGAGGAAATGCGCGCTATTCGCGAAGGTGTGCAACGCATTCAGCGCTCGCAGCGTATTCATGCCAGCGAAGTCGTCTTGCGTGACTTCGATTTTCTTAACCCACGTAATAGCCTGCAAACTCATATCGAGGAGTCCCGCCAGCACCTGCAAGGCGTACCTCTGGAATGGTATGACTATGCCGCCGGGTACACCGATACCCAACATGGTGAGAATATTGCCCGCCTACGTCTGGAAGCCATGCAGAGCAATGGCCAGTTGCTTTCCGGTGAAAGTAACGCCACGGGCCTGATCGCCGGCAAGTCATTCTCTCTGTTGCAGCACCCCGACAACAACCGCAACCGCACCTTCAAGCTGATTGCCTGTGACTACAGCTTTTTACAAGATGGGCCAGACAGCGGTAGCCAAGGGCGCAACGTTGCCTGCCGCTTTATGGCGCTCAATGACGACATTACCTACCGCCCGTTGTGCATCACGCCAAGACCCCAGCTACCTGGCGTGCAAAGTGCCACAGTGGTCGGCGCACGCGAATCTGAAGTCCATACCGACAAGTTTGCGCGTATCCGCGTTCACTTCCACTGGGATCGCTATAAAACCACCGAAGAAGACAGCTCCTGCTGGATCCGCGTGGTACAGGCCTGGGCCGGTAAAGGCTGGGGCGTCCTGGCCATGCCGCGCGTAGGCCAGGAAGTCCTGGTCAACTACGTGGATGGCGATCTGGATCGGCCTATGGTGACAGGGATCGTCTACAACGGGGAAAACCCGCCGCCTTATCGCTTACCGGAACATATTAATTATTCGGGCTTTGTTTCACGCTCGCTGCGTTTTGGTCAGCCACAACATGCCAGCCAACTGACTTTCGATGATAAGCGTGGCAACGAACGCGTGATGCTGCATGCCGAACGTGATTTACAGAAAACCATTGAGCGTAATGCCGCTACCGCCATCGGTCAGGATAAGTATGAAACCGTAGAGCGCACCGAAACCGACTGGGTAAGCAACCATATCTCATATAAAGACGTCAGTTTTTCAGTCACGGGTCTGGATGTCTCGGCTAAAGGGATGGGCGTTTCCGCCACCGGGGTCAACTTCGCCTTAACCGGGCTGAACACCAGCCTGACGCTGATCAATACCTCCTTTATCGGCATCGGGACTTCCTTTACCGGCGTTAATACCTCGTTTACCGGGATGAATACCTCCTTTACCGGCATGTCCAGCAGCATGACCGGAATGAGCAACTCCATGACCGGCAACAACAACTCCTTTACCGGTTGCAACAACAGCATGACCGGCAGCAGCCACAGCATGACCGGCATGAGCAGCAGCATGACAGGTAAAAGCATCAGTATGACCGGCGAGAGCACCAGTATGACCGGTGAAAGCGCCTCATTTACCGGCGTCAGTTTCAGTTGTGTGGGCAGCAGCACCAGCCAGACGGGTGTCAGCATGAGTACCACCGGTTCCAGTACCAGCGTCACCGGCAGCAGCGTCGGTTTGACAGGTAGCAGCATTTCGACCACCGGCAGTAGCGTCAGCACCACTGGCAGCAGCATCAGCACCACCGGTAGCAGTATCAGCACTACGGGCAGTTCCGTTAGCGCTGTCGGTAGCAGCATCAGTAATACCGGCAGCAGCATCAGTACCACCGGCAGCAGTATCAGCAATACCGGTTTGGGTATCAGTTATACCGCCATGCAGTACTCAGACCACGGTGTTGATCTGAAAACTGTCGGCATGCAGATGAAGAACTGAGTGAGGAAAACCGATGAACACTATTGGCCCACAGCAGTTGGAAATACTGAAAAACTGCTACCAGATCGGGCGGGAGAGTCATATGGGCATCAGCGTCGTGGCCGGTTGTTACTTATCCAAACCCGACCACTTTGTAACCACCCCTCAAATCTGGCACGCGCTGCAGAATTCCCCACGCGCTTTCCAAATACTGGATTGCGCAGAACCCAAGCCGTTTGCGGAATATTTACTGGCCGGCCATGCAGGTATTGGCGAAGAGGTAACTTCGCTGGATGTCCGGGTCAAAGTAGGTTCCCTGTCACGTCGTTGGCGTATTGAGGGTGACAGCGACAAAACCAGCCTACTGGTGAAACCGTTCCTCCGTATGCCGATGGATCACGCCCAAAGCTGGGGGGAAAAGGCTGTAAAGACAATCCCTGGGGCCGGGGTTATGACGACAGCAGTAATCCAAACCTGATGTCGATAGGTTTTGACGGGGCGGCCATCGTTCGCTCGCCGTTGGCCGCCCCCACACCGATCCCACACGAATTCCAGTTACGGAAATCCCATCTGGACAGCATCGCCGGGAATATGACGGATAAGCATTATCTGGAGGCCTATTTCCCCGGTCTGCCACCGACTATCGACCATCGATACTTCCAACTGGCCCCGCCTTCTCAGTGGCTGAAAAGCGCTGAATGGCCGGAGAGCATTCCTTATGAGTTACAGGGTTTCCGCCCTGACGGAGCAATAATAGCAGGCAGTTTTCCTGCGGTGCGTGCTCGCGCTTTTGCCTGGCATAAGCACAGTTCTGAACCGCAAGAGATACACCTGCAGCGTAAAACCCTGTGGCTGTTACCCGACCACGATATCGGCCTGATGATTTTTACCGGCAGTGTGCCAATCAGCCAGTTGTTCGATGAGCCGCTAGAAACCTTGCTGGTGGGGTTGGATAACGTTCAGGCATTGCGAGACGCTGAATATTACCAACAGATTTACCGCCGCCGCAGCCAGATAGGGGCCCCCAATTTCGAATCCCTCAACGATCCGGAACTCATGCCCGTTGGCATGTCGGTGAATGTGATCCGCGATTTAGCCGATCACCCCTATTCAAAGCGCTATAGAGCAACGCCGCAGCCTGCCGAGGAGAGCCAGGGATTTTACCAGAGCGTTCGCGAAGCCATCGAACAGCAACGCCAACAGCCCCCCGCCCTGCCTCACAACGAGCAGGCTCCCCCGCAGAAGACAATGAGGCTGGCACCCTGTGGTTGCAACGTCACGAGGACAGCGCGGAGAACATCACTTTTGCTGGCACAGACTTCACGGCGTTGACACTGCAAAACCGGCGTTTTCGCTATTGCACGTTTAATCACTGCCGTTTGCTGCGCACCACTCTGGCAGATTGCACCTTTGAGAATTGCCAGTTTTTACATTGCCACATTGAAGACGCCCATTGGCACAACGTGCATGTGGCGGGGTGTTTTATCAGCAGCACCCGATTCAGCAACACCCTTTTTGACCATTGCCTGTATGAAAAGATCACGCTGGAATCGAGCCAGCTTCTGCAATGTCGCTTCAGCGACTTTCGCTGGCAGCAATGCATTATCAAGCTGGGGGATTTCACTCTCAGTCGGTTTGAACAGTGCACGCTGGACGGCAGCTTTTTCTCTGAGACCTCATTCAACCAATCTCAACATAGCAGCAGCTTGTTAACCTCGTGCATTTTCGAAAAATCCACTGGCCTGAACGCCAAATTTATCGACAGCAAGCTGGAGAAAAGCTCGTTTATCGACAGCAACTGGCAGGGCGTCAGTTTTACCCGCTGCGAGATATACAGCTTCACCACCGGTTTAGAGGTCGATTTATCGGCAAGCCTCTTTGAACAATGCCATATGGAAAAAGTGGGATTCACCAAGGCCAATCTGCAAGCCAGCACTTTTACGCATTGTTCACTGCTGGAGGGATGCTGCGACCAAGCCAATCTGGATCAGGCCACCATCACCGCTTGTGATATGGCGGCACTGCACCTTAAGGATGCCTGCCTGACACATAGCATCTGGCAGGCCACCAGCCTGCAACAAAGCATATTGTACAACGCCGATCTGCGCGATACCTGTTTCCAGCGCTGCAACCTGGCCGGAGCCAATCTGGCCATGACCAGTCAGAACCTGGCTACTCGCTTCGAACAGTGCCTGCAGGAAAAAACCCATTGGATCCCACGCCGCTACAAGCTACCGGCATAAACAGGCCTTCTGACAGGAGAACGGGATGAGCGAAATAGAAACCCTGGCGATACCGCCAAAAGAACCACGGCGGATCGTTGGCCGGCATTTTAAGGGGCGCAAGCTTGATGGCATATCGCTTTTCAAGACGCATTTTATTGACTGCAGCTTCTCGGATATTGCCCTCACCAATGGCTCTCTCCTTGGTTGCCATTTTGAGAACTGTCGCTTTAACGACATCAGAATACAGGCTGGCGACATGGAGAACTGCACGTTCCGTGGGAGTCACCTGCAAAACGTGACGGCCAGTGATTTAACTGCCGCCAGGCTGACCTGTGTGGAAAGTAATTGGAAACAACTGCAACTGAGCGATTGCCAGATTGAGGTCTGGCTGTTAGCCCATTGCCAGATGGAATTTGCCCGTTGGCAAAACCTTGAGCTTTCCTATTTGACCGTTCCCAACTCCGCCATCACCGATCTGAAAATGACCGGTGGCAGCCTGCAAGATGCCAGTTGGTATGGCACCAAGCTGTCGCAGGCTTGCTGGCAGGGAGTGAATATCCTCCGTCAGGTGATGGGGTGTTGCACCCTGAGCCACTGCCGCTACCAGGAAATAACCGCTGACACCGTGGCCTGGAGCCGTTGCGAGTTGACGCAAACCGAACTACGCAAGCTGCCCTTGCAATATGCCAATTTCCACAGAAGCCAGCTCAAGGCGTGTTGGCTAGACGGCAGTAACCTTGATACCGCGCAGTTCAGCGAAGCCACCCTCGAAAACTGTGACCTCAAGTTGGCACAGCTACGAGGCGCACGCTTTGTCAACGCCAAACTGACCGCCTGCAACCTGGAGGCTGCCGATCTGCAGCAGGCTTCACTGCTACGTGCCCAGTTGGAGCGCTGTAATCTGATCCAGGTGAATTTAAGCCAGGCCGATCTGCGTAATTGCGTGCTGCAAACCTCATCGATTCAAGCCTGCAAAATAGCGGCGACGCGCTTGCACGGCGCACAGTTGCAACCGTTGGATACGCCATTTTCCTTACCGGACCCATTGCTGACGCGGATCGACAGTTGGTACGACCTGCATCAGCCGGGGCCGCAAAGCAAATCAACACTCTCACCTATTCCCTCAGGAGCAAGTCGCTATGTCTGAACTCATTTCCAGTCTCTCTTCCCACAGCGCGGCCAGTATTCCTCGCCCTCCCCGTACGCACAGGAGAGTCCGCCGCGTACATCTGGTGCCTAACATCATCACCGATCGCGTCCAGCTTAATGAGGATGGCCAGTTGTGCCTTCAGCACCATGTGGAGATAACGCTGGTAACAGCGGCCAGTTGCCTGGTGCAGCCGCAAATCGGTGATTTGGTGAGTGCGGTCTTATGCCAACGCCAGGCTTTTGTTACCGCCATCCTGCAACGCCTGCAGCCAGAGGCGCCATTGATATTGAACAGCGGCAACGTCCCCATGCACCTGTTGGCACCCGCGTTAGAGATCCACAGCCCTGAGCGGGTCGAAATCCATACCGGCAACTTCTCATTACTGGCACGCACGACACGCTGGGTCGCCAAAACCCTGCATCAGGTTGCCGATACCCTGTTGGTTCGGGCAAAACATGCTTATCGGCAGGTGGAAAATACCGATCAGCTCCAGGCCCGCCATATCAGCCAACAGGCGGAACAAAGCCTGATCATCAATAGCCAAATCGGCTCATTAAATGCCTCCGCCGTACTGAGAATCGACGGCGGGCAGATACATATGGGGTAAATCAAATGTCATCATTTTTCAACAACACCGGCAAGGGTCGCAGTATTGCAGGGGTGACCCCAATGATCCCGATCCCGGGTCCAAACGACGCCCCCAATAGCCAGGGGATACCAAACCACGCCAACATTTACCTTTGTGGCGCACCTGAGGCCTCAGTGAGTACCACACGCACATCGACGACAGATGCCGGCTTCCTTACGGGAGCCGCTTCCGGCACAAGGGATGGAAAAATGGATCCGATCCAGGGTTCACCCAAACTTTATATCCAGGGGAGCCAGGCCACCGGTATGAACGATATGAGTATGACCAATAATTTCAATGCACCGTCAACACAAATGGAACCCAGCCAAACGAAGGCAAGAAAATAATGCATATAATCAATACTTTAAATATATATCCAACACAAACGGAACCCAGCCAATCCAAGAAAAAAGATGAAGAACCCCTATCGTTTCCGACATCTGCCCATCCTGGCCGGGTGGACATTGCTCAGCGGCTGCAGCTGGTTTTCCTCCGCACCGGAAATCCCACCGCAGCAACGCCAGATCGGCCTGCAGATTAATGCCTCACAGAGCATTAATCCAGGGGCTAACGGGCAGGCGCAACCGGTGAAGATCTGCATCATCGAAACCAACCTCGATGGCTGGTCTCCTCCTGAGTTGTATCAGGGGACACCCTGCAGCGGTATCAGTACCAGCGATAAAGTGATCAGTGTGAACCAATACATTCTGGCCCCCCTGGAGACACGCCAATATCTGCGAGAGGTGCCTTTCGATCAGGAGCGCTGGCTGGTGATTGCCGCCGAATTTCAAAATATGGGCGGAGGTAAAAACCCGATACAGCTGAAGTCCGATGCACGTACCGATTTCAACCCCGTAGTCCTGGTCGATGGCAGTACCCTGACGCTGCTCACGAACCAGGCCAAAGACGTTTCAAAGGAAGAATAATATGTTGCCGAAACAACGTGTTGCCTGGGTGGAAGGGATGCTGATGGAACCCCAGCACTTCCAGCAGCAAGAGCGCTACCTGGAGCACCTTATCGATATGCGTACACGCAGTCTGGGGGCGTTGGCCTGGGGATTCCAGGCGCTGAGTATTAACCAGGGTCTACTGGATCAGGGCAAATTTGCCTTGAACAAAGCCAGTGGTGTGTTTCCCGACGGTACGCCGTTCCATATGGGGGACAGCGATCCCCTGCCGCTGCCTTTCGATCCCGGAGAAAACTGCCAAGGCAACGTGCTGTGTATTTCCGTACTGATGGATATTCCCGGCAATACTTATATTGACCTGACCGGCGGTAAACAGGGTAGCCGCTTTACCGCGCTGGATGCAGAAGTTCAGGATCGCAATCATGGCATTGCGGCGGAAGGTACACCGCTGATCACCACCCTTCAGCTTGGGCAACTGCAAACCCGCTTGAATTTGCGCGGCGCTATCAGCGATGCGGAATCCATGCTGCCGGTGGCGTTTATCAAAGAGCGCACCCGGGATGGGCGGCTGATTCTTGATGACAAGTTTTTGCCGCCGATGCTGGATTTCAGGGCGATAGGTTGGCTGGAAAATGCCACCACGGAATTACTGGGTCTGATAGTGCAACGGCTGGAGGCGGTCTATCGGCCAGATGTGCCGTTGTCTATGGGAGGGCTGTCTGAGCTGCTGGAGTTGTTACTGCTGCAAACCCTCAGCGAATATAACTTAAAACTCTCGCACTTACTGACACAGCGCCAGGTTCATCCTGAATTGCTCTTCCAGTTATTGCTGGGGTTGCTTGGCCGCTTAAGTACCATCCCCGGCGGCGAAAAGCCCTGGGCCCGTCAGGATCTGCTCTACGCCCATCACGAACCGCACAACGGGTATTTTTCGCTGTTTGCCGCCCTGCGCCGCGCATTGTCACTGGTCATCGAAGCACCTGCCGTTGCCCTGCCATTTGTCGAGCGCGGCGACAATATCTATCTGTGCCAGAACGACGCTCAATTGCGGCTGGAGAAGCTGATATTTACCGTCAGTTCAAAACTGCCTGCGGATACCATACGTACCTACTTCCCGGCACAAACCAAACTGGGGCCAGTTGAAAAAATCGTCCAGCTCATCGACCTGCAACTTCCTGGGGCCAGAATGATGCCGATGGCATCGCCGCCGAGACATATCCCCTATTACCCCAACAGTGTCTATTTTGAGGTCGATCATGCCGATCCGATCTATCAGGAAATGATGTCAGGCACCGCTATCGCACTCAGTATCGTCGGGGAATTCCCCGAACTGCGTTTTGAAGCCTGGGGATTAAGGCAAGGGAGAGTCGGATGAATGATTTTGAACGCCAGATCCGTGAAGCGATTTCCGCAGCGCGCAATGGCGCACGTCATGCGGAACAATCACTGACCAACCCTATCTGGCAAGCTAAAAGCAGCGTGGCATCTTTGAGCGGTATAATGCCCCACGCCAGTGCATCCCCGGCGTCACGACGCCATGAGAGTGAAGAAGATTATCACGACGAACCCGCCAATGAACCGGCGGGATCGACAATGGGGGAGTACGGCACCGAAAGTGACTATGAGACCCCCCGTCACGTTGTCAGAGTGCCGCAGGTACAACATAAACCTTACCGGGTGATCCCCGACCGCCCCGGAGTTTTGTCCGGTACCTGGGATAATCCCTACATTGCCGCCGCGATGCCATTGCTATTACTGGTCGAGCGCTTGCGCTCGCATCCCGAAATCAAGGTGGCCGAAATCAGGCCACCTATCGTCAGGGAAATACAATATTTCCAGCAAAATCTGCAGAAAAAGAACTGCCCGGCGGAGGATGTTCATCACCTTTCTTATCTCTGTTGCACTTACATCGACGGTATTTTCTCCGGTCTGCAGAACTCTGCATCATTTAGCCAAAGCCTGCTGGTGGAGTTCCATCGCGATGCCTGGGGCGGGGAAGACTGTTTCGAACATCTGCAGGAATATCTGGAATCGCCCAAACAGAACCGGCAGGTACTGGAGTTTTACGACCTGATCCTGTCATTGGGATTCGAGGGTAAATTCCAGATGATTGAACACGGTACCGTGTTATTGATGGACCTGCGTAACCGCCTGCATCAGTTGCTGTATGCGCAGACCCCTACCGAGTCGCTGGCCATTGCGCAAACCGTCAAAGGTTCGCCGCGGCGCGCCTACGTCAAAGCATTAAAAATACTCTGCTATGGCCTGCTCATATGCCTGTGCGTATACGGTGCCAGTGCCTGGTACCTGCATGAACAATCACGCAAGATCCGCAGTGACATCCTTGCCTGGGTGCCACCAGAGCCCCGCAAGATCAACATTATGGAAACCCTGCCTAACCCATTGTCGAAAATCCTCAACGAGGGCTGGCTAGAGGTGCGTAAAGATCCGCGTGGCTGGCTGCTGATTTTCACTTCAGATGGGGCATTCCGCACCGGGCAGGCTCAGTTGTCCGAGGAGTTCCTGGTTAAACGCAATATTGAACGCCTTGGCGAGGCACTGACGCCATGGCCGGGGGATCTGGAGGTTATCGGTCATACGGATAACAAACCTTTCCGCGGCAACTCAAACAACTCAAATCTCAAGCTTTCTGAAGCCAGGGCCATCGTGGTAGCCGACAAGCTGCGGGAATCCACCAACATCAATCAAACACATCAGCGGGAAATCAGTGCGGTAGGACGGGGTGAAGCCGAACCCCTGGCTGATAACGCAACGGAAGAAGGCCGCCGCCGTAACCGTCGTGTAGATATTCTGTGGAAAATAGGCAAACGCGATGCCGATCAGGCCATGAAGGAATTCATAGACAGTAGTGCCCCCGTGCTTCTGGATACCAATAGACAATAATAGGGATCGTTATGATACGTCGACTTCTGATTTTGATGATTGCCCTGGTGCTCTGCTATGCCGTCTGGTGGGTGGGGCCATTGATTGCCATTGGTTCCTTTTTCCCTCTGGCAGGAGTTTGGACCCGCAAAATCATTATCATCCTGGTTCTGTGCTGGGCATTGTGGCCTTTCGTAGCCAGTTGCCTGGGCTGGATATTCCGCCATCTCCGGGCGCCATTACCACAGCGCAAGAAAAAACGGTGCAGTTGGATCGCGTTTCTGCCCGGTTTTATGATGCACTGCGCACTTTGCAGCACGTCAGCCTGGCCAGCCACAAAACGCGCTGGCAACGGTGGCGTGAACGCAGAAAACGCCAATATATCGATGAAAAACCCTGGTTTTTGGTGATGGGACCACCGGGATGCGGAAAAACGTCGCTGGTTTATGAAAGCGGCGAACATTTTTTGTTGTCTGAGCAGTATGGTCTGGCGCAAACCACAGATATTGGCCCCACGCAGGATTGTAACTGGTGGCTGACAGATCGCGCGGTTTATATTGATACGGCGGGAGAATGGATCCTGCTGCACGGCCAGAGCGAAGAGGCCGGTAATGCCAGGCAAAACCTGTTCTCCATGATCCGCAAATACCGGCGCTACCCAGGGATCGACGGGATTATTCTCTGCCTGGATGCCGAAATGCTGCTGCATGCCTCACTGACTGAACGCAAATCTTTAGCCGATACCCTGCGGGTTCGTATTCAGGAGGCGGCCGCGAGTTTCCATACCGATATCGCGGTTTATCTGCTGCTTAACAACATCGACAAGCTACCCGGGGGAGCCGCATTCCTTTCACTGATGAGTGAAAACGTCCTCGCCGAGGGGCTGGGTATCAGCCTGACCTGCAGCCCACAAGGGCACAATGACTTTACTGCCGATGAAGCCCGCTATCGTGAGCTACAGGCCAAGGTAAGCCGCTACGTACTGGAAATACTGCATGATGCGCCAAGCGCCGACGTTCGCCAGCAACTGTTGTTGTTTACAGAAAGCCTCGGAGCCTTGCAAAAACCCCTGTTTAATCTATTCGAACAGGTATTCCCGGCCACACCGATTGGTTATTCCGGTTGTCTGCGACAACTGTGGCTGGGCAGCACCCTGACGCTGTCTTCCTGGGAAGATACCTTTGAAACCCGCCCCATGGGGCCAATTTACTATCCGGCCCTGAGTAACGCGGTAACTGAACGTGGTATTTTGCACTCTTCCGGGCCGCTGCCATTACGTAATCGCCTGATACTGACCGGCCGCTATCTGCTGGTCACGCTGTTGATCTGCCTGACCTTGTTAATGTTGGGCTCCCGGTATTTCTGGGAGTATGACTATATTGCCTACGCCTCGGCACGTTTCGAGGAGACCAAACGGATCGTACGCGATATCCCTTTAACCAATCAAATTAACGACGATCTGGTGGCTGCCTTTGAGCAATTGGGCTATATCGGTACCCAATTCCTGGAAAGTACCCCACCGCTACTGACCCCCTATTTTGAGCATCGCCTGCTCAACCGGGTCATGCTGCAAACCTATCACCGACATCTGAACAAAATATTCTGGCCTGCGGTAGAAAACTACGTCACCAACGAATTGCGTAAGGATACGTTATCGGGTAACGACGATGGGTACGACACGCTAAAAATCTACCTGATGCTGGGCCAACCGGAACGCCGCTCACCGGAGGCTCTGGAAAACTGGTTTATGAGCCGCTGGAATGATTTTGCCCCACAAGGCTATACCGCCAGCGAACGCAAGTTGTTCAGTTATCATCTGCGAGAGCTGTTTGACGATACTTCGCCCGGTTCCCCAAAAGCCAAAATGGATGATGAACTGATCCGCACGGCTCGTATCAAAGCGATGAGGATCCCAATCCATATTCGGGTTGCCCAGCGTATTCAGGATAAACCGCTGCCACCGCGCATCGAAAATATCACTCTGGCGGATATGGCTGGCCCGAGCGTGGCCCTGATGTTGCGCCGCAAAAGCCCAAGCACCGTAACCGACCTGGCTATCCCTGGTTTTTACACCCGAGCCAGTTATCACGAAGTGTTCCTGGCCCAGTTACAGGACGAGTCAGAAAACATGATCAAGGAGCAAAGCTGGGTGCTCAGCGACAGCAGAGACTCCGTCAGCCAGGTTAACCTTCTGGCCACCGCGCAGAAACTGTCAGATGAGACAAGAAAGTATTATCTGATGGAGTATGCCAACCACTGGGATGCATTCCTCAATGATATCCGGGTACGTCCCATCAACGATCTCGACGATGCCGCTCTTCTGGCTCGTCAGTTCTCTGATCCTTCTTCCCCGCTGGCAAATTTGGTGCGCTTTGCCACCAGAGAGACCACGCTTAATGCCGATAGCAAGGGGGACGTGGCCGGTTGGTTCGACACCCAGCGCAACAAACTGAATCAGACACGCCGCAGTGTTATAGATCAGATGTCCGGTGAGCGTTCCCGCTTTCGCCTTACGCCGGAGAAAAGTGTGGAAGATCGCTTCGAACAGTTGCGTCGGCTTGGCTACCAGTTACAACAAGCCACAACCAGTAACAGCGATCCCCTGGCCAATGCTTTCGAACAGATCTACAACCAGCTGATTACACTTTCGGTATCGCTACGTGCAGGCCAGATCCTGCCTAAGAATACCGACTTCAGCCGGCTACAAATTGACATGGCACGCCAACCAGAACCGGTACGCAGCGTGATGATGGATCTGTTGTCAACCGGTCAGAACCAGAGCCTGCAACAAAGCAAAGAGAACCTGAATAAAGGGGTTTCCTCCATTGCTTCAGATCTGTGCAATAAAACCGTCAGTGGCCGCTATCCATTCAATCGCTCAGCCAGAGAAGAGATCGGCATCGCTGATTTCAGTCGCATGTTCAGCCAGAGCGGGGCCATGCAAAGCTTCTTCGATCAGAATCTGGCGCCGTATGTCGATACCAGCGGTAACAGTTGGAAGGTTAAACCAGAAAGTGCCGGCGTGGTGACCACGAAAACGGTCGGGGCATTCGAGAATGCCTCGCTGATCCGCGACACCTTCTTCGATGCCTCTGGCAAGATGGCGATGTCTATGATTATCCGCCCTATTTCATTGTCCCCAAGCATTCTGGAAGCGGTATTGGATGTGGATGGGCAGGTGCTCACCTACAGCCATGGTTATAGCCAGCCTATGCGTGTGGACTGGCCAGGTCCCAAAGGCGGGGTCTATATCCGCCTGACGTTTAAAACACAAAGCGGCAAGGTCGAAGCGGTCAGCTTTGATGGGCCTTGGGCCATCTTCCGCATGTATGACGCCAGTAATCCTGTGAAGCTCGGCAGCAATAGCCGCGAGTTGACCATTGCCATGAACTCGATCAGTGGATTTTTTAAAGTGGAACTCAGCTCAACCATGAAGGACTACCCGCTGTGGTCACGAGCGCTGAGCCAATTTTCGTGTCCCAAAAACCTCTAACCGCGTAAAAAGGAATATCAAATGCTTGATCCGAAAAATATAAAAGATGTTATGCAGCAAAGCTCAGGCCTTGGCCAACAAGCTCAGGCCGACCTGCAGAAGCCTTTTGTTGAAGGCATGGACAAAATGGAAATGTCGGGGGCCGATGCGGCACGAAGTATCATGCAGTCGGTAAATCAATCATGCCAGACCATGATGGATGACATGAACAAGATCCTGAATGGGATGCAGGATAATGTGAGCGCTCATCAGAAAATGCAGAGCGAAGAACGGCCAAAAGACTTCGAAACAGCCATGAGTGACTTACGGGCAACCTTATCCAATGGTTTCCCGGAAGAAATGAAAAACCTGTTTGATAAGGTACCTAAAATCTGATCGGACCGATCGATAATATCGGTCTCAACCCAAGGCAGAGGGGTTACCCTCTGCTTTATAAGGCCTGTCAGGCGCGGTTAAATACCGAGCTGTTCAATCCACGTTCCTGTTGGTGACGTTCCAGCGCCAATTCAATCAATGCGGTGATTAATTGGGTATAGCTCAGCCCGCTGGCTCCCCACAGTTTTGGATACATGCTGATATTGGTGAAACCAGGCAGTGTATTAATCTCGTTGATAATCACCTCGCTGTCTGGCGTCAGAAAAACATCGACACGCGCCATGCCCAGGCAATCCAAGGCTTTGAATGCTTTCAAGGCTACATCGCGGATTTTATCGCTGACGTCTTGGCTGAGCGCCGCTGGCACTACCACCTGTGCGCCCTGCTCGTTAATATATTTGGTGTCGTAAGAGTAA
Source organism: Serratia sp. L9 (assembly GCF_050632285.1). Classification (NCBI taxonomy): domain Bacteria; kingdom Pseudomonadati; phylum Pseudomonadota; class Gammaproteobacteria; order Enterobacterales; family Yersiniaceae; genus Serratia; species Serratia sp. L9. The sequence goes on from NZ_CP192591.1 coordinate 5,070,479, forward strand.
AATTCATCGCTTAGGATGATTTCGCCGCAGACACTGGCCTGCGGGCGATCGTTACCCAACACCGCGCATTCGATTTCGCGACCAACGATGGCCGACTCCACCAGCACTTTGTGGTCAAAACTGAATGCCAGGGCCACGGCCTGTTCGAACTCCGCCCCATCGTGCACCTTGCTGACGCCAACGGAGGAACCCTGATTGGCAGGCTTGATAAACAGCGGTAATCCCAGGCTTTCACTCAATTGTTCATAGCTGTATTGGTTACGGTTGGCGCGGGTCAGTGTTACGAAAGGTGCAATCGCCAACCCGGCGTCACGCAACAGGCGCTTGGTGACGTCCTTATCCATACTGACTGCCGAACCTAATACGCCCGCGCCGACAAACGGCATATTTGCCATGCGCAGCAACCCTTGCAACGAGCCATCTTCACCCAGGGTGCCATGTACGATTGGGAACACCACGTCGAGTTGACCCAGCGCACCCGCACCGTCGGCGGCAATCAGTTGCTGTTTCTCAAGCCCAGGGATCAACGCTACATTTTTGTTCGAATGGTTCAGCGCGATCAGCGCCGGGTTTTCTGCGTTCAGCAGGAAGTTAGAGGCATCGTTAATATGCCACTGCCCCTGTTTATCGATCCCCAGCAGCGTGACGTCAAACTTCTCTTTGTCGATGGCATCCAGAATATTTTTTGCCGACTGCAGCGAAACCTCATGCTCCGCCGATTTGCCCCCAAAGATCACCCCAACACGTAGTTTAGTCACGCCCTAAATCCTTCTCAGAAAAGTCATGGCAACAAAGCCGTCCATCACAATAAACGCATTGTATTCGCCCGGCAATGCCCAGGCTGCCGAAAGTGTCCACGCCACAGAATGCCAAACTGATAGCATCCAAAACGTATATATTCCGTATATAACCCGCTTATGAGGTATGTGATGGGAATCGTAAAAATTTCGGATGCATTACATGACGATCTCCGGCTGGCCAGCCTGACCATGACGCGTTCTATCAACGCGCAGGCGGAACACTGGATCAAGGTAGGGATGCTGGCAGAGCTCAACCCTGAACTGACTTATCCGCAATTGATAAAGAAAATGATGAAAGATAACGCATTGACGTTAAAGGAGATTGTTGGGTGAAAGACATTGTGATCAAAACACCGGAAGAGATAGCCAAAATGCGCCACTCCGGTGCACTGCTGGCCAAAGTGTTTGCTATGCTTGATGGGGCCATTCGCGAAGGGATCTCCACCATGGAGATCAATGACCTCACCGAAGCCTTTATCGTTGAACAACTAAAATCACGCCCTGCCAGCAAAGGCCAATATGACTTCCCTTATGTGCTGAATACCTCGATCGACGACGTTATCTGCCATGGCATGCCTTCAGCCAGTAAAATCCTGCGTTCAGGCATGATAGTCAACGTGGACATCACGCTGGAAAATGACGGTTTTATTGCTGACTCCAGCAAGATGTACTGCATCGGCCAGATAACACCGGTTGCCAAGCGGTTGGTGAACAACGTTTATGAATCGATGTGGGAAGGCATTCGCGCAGTAAAACCGGGGGCGACGCTAGGGGATATCGGCCATGCGATCCAGCACCATGCCGAACAGGCAGGCTACAGCGTGGTACGGGAATATTGCGGCCATGGCATTGGCCGAGAAATGCATGAAGGCCCGGCAGTATTGCACTTCGGGCAGCCTGGCACCGGTACGGTGCTGCAAGAAGGCATGGTGTTCACCATCGAACCCATGATTAACCAGGGCGATCATCGTATCAAGCAGAAGAAAGATGGCTGGACAGTGGTCACCCGCGACAAAAAACTGTCTGCCCAATGGGAGCACACCGTGGCAGTGACCGCCGACGGAGTGGAGATTCTGACACTGCGTGAAGAAGAGCGCCAGGCAGGTTATAAAGAGCACTATTAATCGATTCCTCCCTGGTTTTCAGGTTGCAGCTAGAAAAACAGCGGGGAAATAGGGAGAAAGTATGATGCAGTCAACCAATCAGGCATTTATCCATCAGCTCAAGGATATCGTCGGTAGCCCGCACGTGCTGACCGATGAGCGCAGCACCGAACGTTACCGCAAGGGTTTCCGCTCTGGCAGCGGCAAAGCATTGGCCGTGGTGTTCCCGAGCCGCCTGCTGCAACTGTGGCAAATCCTGCAAGCCTGCGTCGCCGCCGATAAAATCGTGATTATGCAGGCAGCCAACACTGGCCTGACCGAAGGCTCAACCCCCAGCGGCCAGGATTATGACCGCGAGATCGTGATTGTCAGTACTTTACGGCTCGATCATATTCAGGTGCTGGACAACGGCAAGCAGGTGGTCGGCTTCCCTGGCAGTACGCTCAACAAGCTCGAAAGGTTGCTGAAACCTTATGGCCGTGAGCCGCATTCGGTTATCGGTTCTTCCTGCATCGGTGCCTCGGTTATTGGCGGCGTGTGTAACAATTCCGGTGGTTCACTGGTCAAACGCGGCCCGGCGTATACCGAAATGGCGCTTTACGCCAGGTTGGGTGCCGATGGTCAACTGCAACTGGTAAATCACCTGGGGATTAAGCTCGGTGATACGCCAGAAGAAATCCTCACCCGGCTGGAACAAGGCGATTACCGGCCAGAAGATGTGGAACACGGCGAGTTGCGCGCCTCTGATAACGAATACGCCAGCCGGGTACGAGATGTCGACGCCGATACCCCTTCCCGCTATAACGCCGATAAGCGCCGCCTGTTCGAAGCCTCTGGCTGCGCCGGTAAACTGGCGGTGTTTGCCGTGCGCCTGGATACCTTTGCCAAAGAAAGCCAGGAACAGGTGTTTTATATCGGCACCAATGATACGGCGGTCCTCACCGAACTGCGCCGCCATATGCTCAGCCAGTTTGAGAACCTGCCGGTCGCTGGGGAATATATGCATCGCGATATTTTTGATATCGCCGAAGCCTATGGCAAAGACACCTTTATGATGATCGACAAGCTCGGCACCGATCAGATGCCGCGCATTTTCACCCTTAAAGGCCGGGTAGATGCCACGCTGAACAAACTGCCGTTACTGCCGCATAACTTCACCGACCGCCTGATGCAAAAGCTCGGCAAACTGGTCCCCAACCATCTGCCTGCACGCATGAAAGAGTATCGCCAGCGCTTTGAGCATCACCTATTGTTGAAAATGGCCGGCACGGGTGTCGAAGAAGCCCGGCAGTATTTGCAACGCTATTTTGCCCAGGCCAATGGGGATTTCTTTGCCTGCACCCCGGAAGAAGGGAAAAAAGCGTTTCTGCATCGCTTTGCCGCAGCAGGCGCTGCCGTGCGCTACCACGCGGTGCATAGCGATCGGGTCGAGGATATTCTGGCGCTGGATATCGCGCTACGCCGCAACGACACCGAATGGTTCGAAACCCTGCCGCCTGAGATCGACAGCCAGTTGGTGCATAAATTGTATTACGGCCACTTTATGTGCCATGTGTTCCACCAAGATTATGTGGTGAAGAAAGGCGCTGATAGCCATGCGCTGAAAGAGCAGATGCTGGCGATCCTTGATCAGCGCGGTGCCGAGTATCCTGCCGAGCACAATGTCGGCCACCTCTATCATGCCAAACCCGATTTACAGGCGTTCTACCAGGAGGCCGATCCCACTAACAGTTTTAACCCGGGCATCGGTAAAACCAGTAAAAAGAAATATTGGCACAGCAATACCCAGTAACATTTCAGGCATGCGCCTTAGCCTCCGCTAGACGGAGCTTGGGCGCGTTATCACTCTTTATGCCCCTAATCGCTACCCCTATCGTCTAGACTTAATGTTCTGATAAGGCGTCAGTCAGGCGTCAACATGAGCGACGAAAGGAGCATTGCATGCCATACCAGACAGTAAACCCTTTTAATAATCAATTGATTAAAGAATACATTCCGCATAGCGACGAACAGGTACAACAGGCGCTGGCACAGGCCGATGATTTGTATCAATCCAACTGGAGCAAAGGCGAAATCAACCAACGGTTGCCGGTGCTGCATAAGCTGGCCGATCTGATGGAAAGCCGGGTGGATGAACTGGCTAAAATCGCCAGCGTCGAGATGGGGAAACTTATCGATCAAAGCCGTGGCGAAGTCAAACTGTGCGCACAGATTGCCCGCTATTACGCCAATAACGCGCAGAAATTCCTGGCTCCGGTGCGCTATGAATCCGGCCTGGGTGAGGCTTGGGTAGAACATCACCCGATTGGCGTGTTGATGGCGGTCGAGCCTTGGAACTTCCCGTTTTACCAACTGATGCGCGTACTGGCCCCCAACCTGGCCGCGGGCAACCCGGTATTGGTCAAACATGCCAGCATAGTGCCACATTGCGCAGAAGCATTCGAAAAGCTGGTTCATGAGGCCGGAGCTCCCAAAGGGGCCTATACCAATCTGTATATTTCCCAGGAACAGGTCGCCACTCTTATTGCGGACGACCGCGTGCAGGGCGTGGCGCTGACCGGCTCGGAAAAAGCGGGCAGCATTGTGGCAGCCCAGGCGGCGAAGAAACTGAAAAAGGCCACGCTGGAACTTGGCGGCAATGACGTTTTCGTGGTGCTTGATGACAGTAATCTTGATAAAGCGGCCAAGGTAGGCGCGCAAGCGCGGCTGAACAATGCCGGGCAGGTATGTACCGCCGCCAAGCGTTTTATCGTGCAGGAAAAAGTAGCGAAAGAGTTCCTGCAGAAACTCACCGAGCATTTCCGGGCGGTGAAGATCGGCGATCCGCTGGATCAGGCCACCACGCTGGGCCCGTTGTCGTCCAAATCGGCACTCGAAGGGCTAACCAAACAGGTTGATCAGGCGGTGGAAAACGGTGCCAAATTGCATCTGGGTGGCAAGGCGCTGCCGCACGACGGCAACTTCTTTGAGCCAACCATCCTCACCCATATCAGCCGCGACAACCCAGCCTATTTCACCGAGTTCTTTGGCCCGGTGGCGCAGATTTATGTGGTGAAAGATGATGAAGAGATCGTCAAGCTGGCCAATGATTCCCACTACGGGCTGGGTGGGGCTATTTTCAGCACCGATATTGAGCGTGCCAAAAAGCTGGCCTCCCGGATTGAAACCGGCATGGTGTATATCAACTCGTTAACCGATACCGCACCCGAATTACCTTTCGGCGGTGTGAAACGCTCCGGTTTTGGCCGCGAACTGTCAGATCTGGGGATCAAGGAGTTTGTGAATCAGAAACTGGTGGTGGTCAGTAATAGCTGATAAGCCGGAGGGAGCGGTAGATCCAGGCCGGCATAGACGGCTTACATAAAGAAAAGCCCCTCAGACCGCAATGGCCTGAGGGGCGACAACAACAGCATAAACTTCAGAAGAACCAGGAACCATACCCCCACAACACCACTGTCAGCCCAAGCAGGAACTCAAGCAACAGGATGCCGATGGCTAACGTCGAACTGGAGAAAATAAACCCTTCCTTACGATCGATATTCAGGAAATGCGGAATACCGACATACAGCAGATAACCCGAATAAATCAGGCCAATAATCCCGACAAACAGACACAGCCAGACCACCGGATACAGCGCTACCACACCGCTGAGGAACATCGGGGTGGCGACATAACCGGCAAATACCATGCAACGGTGCAGACTTGGGCGGGATTCATAGCGCCGCGCCATCCAATGGATCACTTTGCCCATGATCGCTACACCGGCCAGCATCAGCAGGTAGAACGCGATGGCGGTATAGAAGGCAGTAAACATATTCAGGCGGATGGCATGCCCTTCGCCTGAGAGCCAACCCAGTTGAGTGGTGCCAATAAACGCACAGATAACCGGTATCAGCGCCATTAACAACACGTGGTGGGTATAGAGATGCGAGACGGATTCGTTCTCGCTTTTAATGTGTTTGAACTCGGTGTTAGGGTGCGCCAGCAATCCCCAAACATGATTGACCATGATACACCTCCTTAATTTCGCCATAGCGCGCACTCGGCGAAGGAACACATGCCTCTGGCGGCTCAAAGCCGCGTGAGGATTGCAACTTCGGGGCTCTCTCCCTGGTTCAATTATAGTCTTTGGCGGAAAAATCGTACGCTAGCGACGGGCTGTGGGGTACTCTGCTCTATAATCAATACGTTGGAGGGAAATTATGACAACTAAAATCCGCACCCGCCAAAGCGGGATTAATAATGTGCAGGCCGGGCAGAACGTAATGATCATCGAGCCTTGCAACCTGTATGGATGCCAACTCGGTGATGATGTCTTCGTCGGGCCGTTTGTCGAGATCCAGAAAAACGTCAGCGTCGGCGCGCGCAGCAAGATCCAGTCTCACAGTTTTATCTGCGAATACGTTACGTTGGGTGAAGATTGCTTTATCGGCCACGGCGTGATGTTTGCCAACGATCTGTTTAAAGGCGGCACCCCCAATGCCGACCCGGCAAGCTGGGGGCATACGCGCCTCGGCAACCGGGTGTCTGTTGGCTCCGGTGCCACCATTCTGGCCGTGGACATCTGCGATGACGTGGTGATTGGTGCTGGAGCGGTGGTCAGTAAAAGCATTACCCGCAAAGGTATCTATGCAGGCAACCCGGCCAAATTACTCAGGGAGCTGGAATAAATGAAACAGGCGATCGACATCGAATCCATCACCCGCTTACCTCATGGCTATCTGGAATACGGGGATTTTACCTTTTCTGTCGCCTGCTATGCTCAGCCCGTTTTCTCAACCCCCGTAGAACAGTGGCCTACCCTGCCGGTGGCTCCTTTTCGCAAAATCTACCCGCTGGCCCCCTTCCTCAATGACGAAGGGGAAACCTTTCTGGCGCGCTACGACGGGGAAGCCGTGGGCCATATCACGCTCAGTAAGAACTGGAACGACTACACGCTGATCGAGGAAATTGCCGTAAGCCAGCATGCGCGCCGAAAAGGTATAGCAACCGCGCTATTGGATACTGCGCTCCAGTGGGCACGGGAGCAGAACACCGCCGGGCTGATGCTGGAAACACAAAACAACAATCTCAATGCCTGCTTCTGTTATCAGCGTTATGGTTTTACCCTGGGCGGGATAGATCATCTGCTTTATCGTGGCCAACCGGACATTGCCGATCATGAGATTGCCCTGTTCTGGTACCTGCCATTCAACAATCAGGTCGGATATTGATTAACAACCTGATATTTAGGCTAAGTTTACTTTTCGCGCCCCATACTGGCCGAATCAACCAATAATGACTTGGCAAAGGCGGATAAAGGGATGCGTTGGTTTACCCTGATGATTTTGATCCCGGCAATCATGGGCTGCAGCAGTAAACAACCGGCCAAGATGCCGGTAGAATCAAAGCCGCAAGCGGCTGCACATCAGACTATGGCGGTAACAATGGACGATTACACAGTTAACAAACTGCAGGCCCTGTTGGCTCTGCATGCAGCAGTACCCGAAATCGATAAAAACCAAACTATCGACATGCTGTCAGAAGCCTTCCTTGGCACTCCTTATGTCGCCAACCGGCTCATCGGCTCAGCCACTACACCAGAGCAACTGGTCATTGATTTTCGTGGGTTGGATTGCTTTACCTATCTCGATTACGTAGAGGCTCTGAGAACCGCGACCAGCGAAAGAGAATTTGTCGAAAACGTCATCCAGACGCGCTATGTCAGAGGGGATGTCACCTTCGCGCATCGCAAACATTTCTTCACCGATTGGGCGCAAACCCAGCACGTACTTGCCGATGATATTACCGCTGGCCTCAGCCCACATGCCGTTACCGTCGATAAGCATCTTAACCGCAAAGCCGACGGCGATGTTTATCTGCCCGGTATCCCGGTGGTAGATCGCAGCGTCACCTATATTCCCAGCGAATTTATCAATGACCAGGTGATTAACCAGTTGCAGACCGGTGACTATATCGGGATCTACACCAAGCTGCCCGGGTTGGATGTCACACACACCGGCTTCTTTATCATGACCCCGGCAGGGCCGGTACTGCGCAATGCTTCTTCGCGCCAGGAAAATATGCAGGTGGTGGATTCCCCCTTTGCCAGTTATGTCGCCAATACGCCAGGCATTGTGGTGCTGCGGCCGCAATGATTGCGGCGTTATTAGCTATACGGATTTGTGCTTAGCAGGTATTTGACTTGGTTACCGCCATAGGGTTAGCTGTTGGCATAAAACCAACCAATCTTATTGTTTTTTCAGGGAGTGAGTTATGGCATTACTCTGGCGTTGCACGGCTCTGGCCGCGGCACTGTCGGCAACGCTGTTGCTGCAAGGGTGCGATCAAAAAACCGATCAGAATCATATCAAGGTAGGCGTTATTAATGGCGCCGAGCAGGACGTGGCGGAAGTGGCCAAACAGGTCGCCAAAGAAAAGTATGGCCTGGACGTTGAACTGATCGGCTTTAGCGGATCGCTGCTACCCAATGATGCCACCGACAAAGGCGATCTGGACGCCAATGTGTTCCAGCACCGCCCTTTCCTGGAACAACAAAACAGAGATCACGGCTACAAACTGGTGGCGGTAGGCAATACCTTTGTCTTCCCGATGGCCGGGTATTCGAAAAAATCAAATCGCTGCAAGAGTTGCAAGATGGCGCGGTGATAGCCATCCCCAACGATCCCACCAACCTGGGCCGTGCGCTGCTGCTGTTGAAAAAGTCGGGCTGATCGATCTCAAACAGGGTAAAGGCCTGCTGCCAACGTCACTGGATATCAGTGCCAACCCGCACAACTATCAGATTATGGAACTGGAAGGCGCGCAACTGCCACACATCCTGGACGATCCCAAAGTAGCGATAGCGGTGATCAGCACCACCTATATCAACCAGATTGGCCTGACCCCCACCAAAGATGGCATCTTTATCGAAGATAAGGATTCGCCGTATACCAATATCGTAGTGGCTCGCGAAGATAATAAAGATGCGCAGAACGTGCAGAACTTCGTTAAAGCCTATGAGTCTGATGAAGTTGCCAAAGCGGCAGAGAAAATCTTCAACGGCGGAGCAGTCAAAGGCTGGTAACCGGCTCGTTATCCCGCAGGCTTCTATTCACGGAGGCCTGCAATCCCCATAAAAATAATCCTGTCATCTTGACCCTCACGTAACGTCAGGCTGTAGTATCTCTGCTCGCACCAGGGGAGAAGCTAAATGCTCTTGAAGCGAGCAAACAGGCATCACTCCGGCAATGACCGAAGGCACCTGGCACACACCAGCGCTGCTGGGCTATCTGCGCCAAGGTATCACGCAGCGGATGCAGGGTTGATTCGGAGGGGTCCAGGCAATCCACGGATTTTCATCTATAGTGAAGTAGGGATTTCATTGGCTTAGCGATTTCAGCCGGTGTTCACGCACTCACTTAAACAGTCGGGAGAGACGGATGAAAATTTTTCTGTGGATTATTGCGATTATCTTTTTTGTTGGCTTGCTCACCATTACTGGTGTCTTCAAACTGATCTTCTAACAACCCGGTGCTGGGCGCGCTCAGTGCCTGGCACAATCACTCCGATTGATCTGTCGTGATGTAAGACCTCAGATTATTTTCGAGACGTTTTCCAACGCTTCCAGGTAATCCCGCGCACCTGAGCTTCATACCGAATGCTAAAAAAGGCCCAACGGGGCCTTTTGGTTATGCCTTGTAGCGTGAACGCACCGCCATCAGCCCAGAGACCACCAGCATCACTACGCCACCGGCTACCAGACCAAACAGGGCATTCAGCACCGTTGGCAGGATACCGCTGAGGATCTCACCGAAGGTAGGTACCGCCGTGGTAACCAACGCCCAGTCAGTAAACAGATGATGTACCGCAGGCAAACCGTGAGTCAAAATACCGCCCCCAACCATAAACATGGCCAAGGTCCCTACCACCGACAGCGTTTTCATCAGGTAAGGCGCAGCCCTGACAATTCCACACCCTATCGATTGCGCAATCGCGCTGCTTTTACGGCTCAGGTAGAACCCGAGGTCATCCAGCTTGACGATACCTGCCACAATGCCATATACCCCCACCGTCATCACAATGGCAATACCGCACAGCACTATCACCTGTTGGCTAAAGGTGGCAGCCGCGACGGTGCCCAGCGTGATGGCAATAATTTCGGCAGAGAGCACAAAATCGGTACGGATCGCCCCTTTGATTTTGCGCTGTTCATAGGCGCTGGCGTCCTCGCTGGTATCCAGCTCCGTTTTCTCTTTTTCCCCGCACTTTTGCGATGCATCAGGCTGTGGTAAACCTTTTCAAAGCCCTCGTAACAGAGGTAAGCCCCGCCGACCATCAACAACGGCGTAATCGCCCAGGGAGCGAAAGCGCTGATCAGCAGTGCCAGCGGCACCAGGATCGCCTTATTGATAAATGACCCCTTGGCCACCTTCCACACTACCGGCAATTCTCGATCGGCCTTGACACCACTAACCTGCTGCGCATTAAGCGCTAAATCGTCGCCCAATACTCCAGCGGTTTTTTCGCCGCCATCTTCGTCATCAGCGAAACATCATCCAGTAAAGATGCAATGTCGTCGATCAGGGTTAATAAGCTACTTCCTGCCAAAATGCGTTTTCCTTATCAAAAAACCATACCGGTTTATACCCTATGGATTTCATGTCGCAGCCAGCGCAGGTAACAGCGCTGCAGCTTGAAAGGCGACGGGTAGAGCCATAGCGGATTAGTGAATATGTCTCTTATATTAGCGCTATATTGCAATAAATTGGCGATTCGACCGAGGGAAACATGGCAAACGAGATGATTTTCAGGCTGGCTCAATGTTCCGATCGGGTCGGCATTCAGGCGTTGTACCCACAGCGACGCCCAGACGATGCCCCCTTGACCTGTGGGCAAGCCCAACAGACGCGGCACCAGTGACGCCAACCCGCCCACCGCCCGGTAGCCCCGTAGGTTGGCGATAGAGCCTGGCCTGGCACATGGTGCCCAGCCGTTTGGCGTTACTGAACATGTATCGCGGTCAAGGGGTCGGAAGATCGATGATGCAATTCACGCGGCAACTGGCCTGACAGGCAGATTGCTATCAGGTCGTATTACGTTCTGGCCAACAACGCGCCGAAGCGCATCCAGGGTATTTACGCGTCGGTTTTAACGGCGATCGCGAGCGTGGATTGGTGATAAGAAACCCGAAAGGGAATAGTAACCTGCCGCCAGCTACGGCAGGATGTCATAGCGTTAATTCGTCTCGTTCTTCGCCAGACTGGCATCTTTCTGGCGGCGATAATCGCGCGCTGCCGCCGGGATTGGCGTCACTTTCCCGGTTTCAATCCAGGTACGCAGACGGCTGGCATCGGCGAAGTGGGTATATTTCCCGAAGGCGTCCAACACCACCAGCGATACTGAACGATTGCCAATCATGGTACGCATCGCCAGGCAATGCCCTGCCTGATTGGTAAAACCGGTTTTGGTCAGCTGGATATTCCATTTCTGGTTATAGACCAAGTGGTTGGTATTGCGAAACGGCAGGGTATAGTTCGGATCCTTAAAGGTCGCCATCCGCTCGGTGGTCGTACTCAATTGGCCAATCAGCGGGTATTGCTTGGTCGCCAGCATCAGCTTGGTGAGGTCACGCGCAGTGGACACGTTATGAATCGATAACCCGGTCGGCTCCACATAATGCGTGCTGGTCATGCCAAGCGCTTTAGCCTTGGCATTCATCGCCTTGATAAAGGCGTTATAACCCCGGGATAATGGTGGGCCAGGCTGGCGGCAGCGCGGTTTTCCGAGGACATCAGCGCCAACAGCAGCATATCCTTACGGCTTATTTCACTGTTCAGACGTACTCGGGAGTACACCCCTTTCATTTCGGGCGTCTGGCTGATATCTACCGACAGCATTTCGTCCAGCGGCAAATGCGCATCCAGCGTCACCATTGCCGTCATCAGCTTGGTGATCGAGGCGATTGGCACCACTTCATCCGGGTTGCGTGCATAAATCACATTATGAGTTTGCATATCCAACACCATGGCACTGCCAGATGCCAGTTCCGGCTGGGTGGCGTGCAGCGCGGTAGTATTCTCACTGGCCAGCGCACGTGGCACCAGGCCAGCACCCGCCTGCAAAGCAAGCAGGGTTAGAACCAAAACACGGATTTTCACAAGCATTACTCTGTCACTGGGGAAGATAGGAATTGACTGAGTAGGATTATAAGTGAGGGCTATTGAATTGGCACTGTGATTGTTAGTACCTATTTGTGACAAATTCTGTCGGCGCAACAACTGCGCAAACCGCGAGCGTACTGGGCTGTACGCCCACAGTGTAAAAGTTACAGTGCTGGCCGTGGCAGCAATGGATCACCATTCGCTGCCCATAATTAAAATCAGAACAGGTAACGAGCGCCTAAAGTGAACTCGCTTGATACCAGGCGGGCCTTCATTTGCTCATCTTTCAACCCGCGAGCATTGGTGAAGTTATTATAACCACTTTCAATTTTGCCCATGTCGACATAACGATAGCCTAAATCCAGGCTGAGCCGTTCCATGGCCGCATAGCTGATCCCGGCCCCCACTGAGTAAGCCAGGTTGTTTTGTGTGCTTGCCGCATACTGGCGTGAGGTATTACCCTGCCAGCCGTCAGACTTCACTTTGGCGATACCCAGGCCAATTGTGCCATACAGCGAGAAGTCATAGCCTAACGCGTAGTCTCGATAAACATTGAGCATCAGGCGTTGAGCTTCGACTTTATGGTGATTGTAGCTGCTGGCAAAAGTGGTTGAACCACTGGTGTATTCGCTTTTCTTTTTGAATACATATTCCCCTTCGCTACGCCAGCCATTGCCAAATTGATAGCCCGCCGCGATGGCGCCATTATAGAAATTATGTTTTTCATCACCACTGACGAATTGACCAACACCAGGACGGCTACTGGTATCCATATCCTCGGCAGATTGCCTGGCATGCAATAATTTTATCGCCCCGTAATATCCAGGCAAAGAGTCATCGGCCAAAACATTACTGGCAATAGCGACCATAGAAATCGCCAGTAAAAGAGGTTTAATATTCATGCGTTCCTCGCTTGAAAAGGGTATTTATGATGAGCAATAAAGCCTCAGCTAAAATAACCAGCACAGCGCGGTGGAACAATTCGGTTGATTACCTAGCGCCCTAGGTATTTTTACTTAACGCTTTCGGTAGAAAATATTCCACCATAGACTTTCATTAGCTTCAGCGAGGAGTTAATGGCTAATTTCGCAAATATGCTGGCGCGATGGGCCTCTACCGTCCGCGGCGAAAGTGCCAAATCGTTGGCAATTTCCTTACTGGATTTCCCATCCATAATCAGCCGGGCAACTTGCTGCTCACGCGTCGACAACGTATGCAGTTTTTCATTCAATTCAACAATTTGCTGTTGCCGTTGCTGCAACACGCGCTGATGCTCCAACGCTCCGCCAACCGTTTCAATCAACAGATCGGCATCAACTGGCTTGGTCAGGAATTCAAAAGCCCCATTTTTGAAGGCTCGGCGGCATAAATCGATATTCCCGTGGCCGGTCATGATGATAACGGGTATCTCCAGTCCCTGCTGTTGCCACTCCTCCAACAAAGTTAATCCACTCTTCCCCGGCATACGGATATCCAGTAAAAGACAACCCGACAATGTCTGTGGCTCAACCACCCTCTGCTGAAATTCCAGAATATTTGCGTAAGCTAACGTTTGCCAGCCCATGGTTGCCAGTAATGCGCTGAGCGAACAGCGGATGGCCTGATCGTCGTCGATCAGATAAATATTCTGCTCCATCACTCCTCCTGAGTATTAAAAGGGAAACGCAGGGTGAAACATGCCCCCTGCCCAGCAATATTTTCCACGGTAATATTGCCGTTTAGGCGTTGAACTAAAGTTTCTGTTAGTGCCATTCCCAACCCCAATCCCGCCTGGCGGGTGGTGAAAAAGGGAATGAAGACCTGTTGTAATGCCTGTTCTGATAGCCCAGGGCCACCATCGGTAATCTTCAGTTGAATAGCTTGCTCAGAAAATTGGGCATCTATCGCTACCCAGGAGAGCCCCGCTTGCTTATGCTGCTGGGCCTGAATGGCATTGGACAAAATATTATGGAAGATTTGTTCAATCCACAACGGTTCGGCCCACAGGCCAGGTAACGTTGCTGGCATCCGATTAATGATAGTAACCTTCCCCTGCTCTATCTCATCGCCCAGCAGCGTAGTGACACGCAACCAGACCTGAGACAAATCGACCTGCTGATAAACCACCCGATCATCGGCCAGTTTCTGCCGGAATTGCAGCAGCAACGTGCTGATACGCTTGATTTGTATTACCGCAGCGTCAAGCAGCGGTGCAGCTTTAACTGTCTGCTGTTGGCCAATCAGGCGCAGGGCGGCCTGGTTATAACTCAACACGGCGGTCAGCGGTTGGTTCAGCTCATGAACAATACCGGCGGTGATTTCCCCCATAGCATTAAGCCGCGTCAATTCTGAGAAGTGTTCACGCAAAACTGCAATTTTGCGCTGGCGTTTTTGAATACGATACAGGCTGATAAAATAGACGACTCCAGCCCAAAAAAACGATATCAGCAACAGCAGCAGCCAAGGCAGGCGTCCCCAGTCAGGATGGTTACTGGCAGATAATTCAAAAGGCTGCGAAGCACTGTTGATCTCTTTATCCCATTGCCAATAAGCAGGTTTGCCGCCGCTGGCCAATTCGAACAGCGGCTTGCCCGCCAAATTTAAACTAATATGCTGAAAAGAATGGTTCTGAGGAATATCCGCCAACAGCACGTTTAGATCGATCAGTAACGCAAAATGCGCGTCTCCCAACCAATAAGTCCCCTTGCCTGCAGGCAGCAGAGTGGAGATCGCCGCCGTTTCAGGCTGCGGCTTCCAGGCAAGGATCTGCGGGAATTTTTGTTGAATAACTGCGGGATCGCTGGTGACCGACAACAATGACAGTATCGTCTCAAGCTGAGATAATTTAACCGTAACCTCACGATATAAAATTCGATAGGTGACTGATTGCTCTTCATATTGCTGTTGTAGGGCATAAATGATCACCCCACTCCCTGAGCACAGGGATAAAGCCAACCACAGGCAAATCTTGATCATCATAATTCCACGTCATTATCCGATGACTTTATTAATAGCGGATTAAACACTATTCGAATGCAGGGATCTATTATTAGCATCCTGCTCGATAACGCCCTCTCCTTATCCAGGCAGAATGTTATAATCATATTTCATCGCTATAAGGAATAGAAATGACGGATTTAGCCCACTACATTACCCAATACGGTTACTGGGCGCTGTTGATTGGCTGCCTGCTTGAAGGGGAAACCATCACTCTGTTAGGCGGCATTGCGGCACATAATGGGCTGTTGCGCCTGCCGCTGGTGATTGTGGTTGTCGCAGTTGGCGGCACCCTGGGGGATCAGTTGCTCTATTTTGCCGGGCGTTATTTTGGCGGCCGGATGATTGCACGGATGAAAAGCCAGCAATCCCGCATTGAGCGAGCCCAAAAGCTGATTGCCAGCCACCCGATCCTGTTTGTGATCGGCGTACGTTTTATGTATGGATTCCGTCTTCTCGGCCCGGTGCTGATCGGTGCCAGCAAGCTGCCCCCTTCGCGTTTTATCCCGCTAAATATCCTGGGGGCTATCCTCTGGGCAACCTTGTTTGTGTTGCTTGGTTATTTTGGCGGCCAGGCTATCAGCAGTTTCGTCACCGGCACCGACAAAAAGCTGTATAGCCTGTTGTTCTGCATTTTGGTGGTGGCCGCTATCCTGGTATTACGCTACTGGTGGCGGCGACGCCATGCCGCATAATATTATTTATTGAGCATCAGCTTAAGCCCCAACAGCGCCATTACACCGCCGCCCAGGCGATCAAACCAGGCTTTGAAGCGCAGATAAACACGGCGCGGGCGTGGTGATGAAAGCACAAACGCGACAAAGGCATACCACAGTAAATCAACCGACAGTGCGATCAATGGCAGGACGATATACAGCACCAGCGGGATGTGGTGGCTGAGCAGCGCTGCAAACACACTGCCAAATACGATTGCGGTATTCGGGTTACCCAATTGGGTCAGCAAGCCGGTAGTGAATGCCCGGCGCAGCCCCAAGGGTTCATAGCCAACCGCTTCGACCACCAACGGCTGGTTGGCCCCACGCAGCATCCGGAATGCCAGATAGATCAGATAAGCGCCCCCCAGCATTTTGAGCGTGGTATAGAGCCAAGGCAGCGCCAGTAACAGCGACTGCAACCCCAACAGGGCGATTAATGCGAAGATAAAACAGCCCATCCCCATGCCTAATGCCACAGCCATGGCATCACGTCTCGATGAGGCCACGGCGGTGCGTGCTACCAGAATAAAGCTTGGCCCCGGGCTCATCGCCCCCAGGGTTATCGCCCCGGTGATGCTCAGTACCGATAACAGCGTTTCGTTGATCAATGTCCTTCCCTCTGGCCAGATTCCATGATTCAAATTAACGCCGCAGTCAAAATAAAAGCAATGGAAATAGCATGCTGCCACTCAGGAATTATCTAACCTGATGTGTTACGCATTAATTCCACCAGTTCTCGGGCTGCCTTGTGCTGCGGCTGGTTTTTCAGCCAGATCAGATGCATCGGCAGGCGCAGCTCATTTTTGGTATTTTTAAATTGCAGCCGAATCAAACGGCCCTGATCCAATAGGGGGCGGTTAGCGACAGAGGAAAGTTGCCCCAACCAAGCCCGGCCTCCACCATGCTTAATGCCATGGGCAGGCTGTCGGTTCGCCAGAAGGACTCCGCCACCCGCGGCCGCCGATCGACCATTGGCAAATCACGGCTGGCAACGATGATCTGCCGCACGTTCACCAAATCCTCCAGAAACAGTTCTCCCCCGCAGCACCCAGCGCCGGATGTTGCGCAGCAAGGGTCGCCACCAGCGATTCGGTGCCCACAAAATGAAACTGTTCCTGGTTGTTGACGTTCAGCCCACCGAACGCCAGGCACAGGCTGATACGCTGCTGATGCAGCAGGTGCAGCACTTCATCTTGTGGCGCGGTCAGCACTTCGATATCCAAGAGTGGGTAGCGCTCCGTCAGCATTTTTACTGCTGCCAGCAAGCCGCTGCTGTTGATATCGCCAGCAACGCCAATCGATAACCGGCTTTCCAACCCCTGGGAAAGCTCAATGGCGTGGGTTTGCAACTGCGCTAATTGGTCGGCAATCAAGCGTGCATGAGGTGCCAGCGCCATCGCCAGCGCGGTGGGTACGGGTTCGCGATGTGAACGGTCAAACAACTGAAACCCCAGCTCCGCCTCCATATTGGCGATCCCCATACTCACCGCAGAAGGAACACGCTGCAGAGCCCTTGCCGCAGCGGAAAAAGAACCGCGATCCATTACCGCCAAAAACAGTTCGATATTGTCACTGGAAAAATTCATTGCAATTACTATCAGTAAAACTGACAGCTCCTGACTTTTTCTATCAATAGGATTGACGCTATCTTACTCACCCACTGGCCCCTGGTCATCAGGCAAGCGTCAATCATCGAATAAAAAGCAGGAGAGAAGCATGCAAGGCGTTAAACGCAAACTGGTTTATGTGACCGCTTACGAAATTATCGGGATGGTTATTTCTGCCCTTGGGTTGGCACTGCTCTCCGGCACGGCACCCAGCAGCACTGGGCCGTTGGCGGTTATCATCACCACCATCGCCGTCAGTTGGAACCTGATTTATAACACCCTGTTCGAGTTTTGGGAAAGCCGCCAGGCTTGCCGCACCCGCACCTTGCGGCGCCGTATTCTGCATGCGATCGGTTTCCAACTGACTTTGGTGGTTTATCTGATCCCGCTGATTGCCTGGTGGATGGGTATTTCACTGGCGCAGGCCTTCCTGCTGGATATGGCGCTGATCGTTATTATTCCTTGTTATACCTTCGTGTTTAACTGGGCCTTTGACAAAGTATTCGGCTTGCCCACTTCGGCTCTGCCAGCCACAGATCCCGTCTGAGCGCTGTCGCTCCTTCCTTTTGCCTCAGTTACGCAGAAAAGGTAGCATGCTCCGCCGTTATTTCACGGCGTGGGTATAAACAGCGGAACGATGCCATGACGTCATTCCCATAAAGCAGACAGGAAACAGGGCGTAAATGCATTCAGACAAACAAGCGGCTAGAAAACGTTGGTTGGATTCACATGAATCCGGTTATCACAAAAGCATGGGTAAACGCCAAATACAGATGATCGCCATTGGCGGCTCTATCGGCACCGGCCTGTTCCTCGGCACCGGCGCACGCCTGCAGATGGCTGGCCCGGCGCTGGCACTGGTATACCTGGTTTGCGGTATTTTTCTTTCTTCATCCTGCGCGCCTTGGGTGAATTGGTGTTGCATCGCCCCACCAGCGGCAGCTTTGTGTCTTACGCCCGCGAATTTCTTGGCGAAAAAGCCTCTTATGTGGCGGGCTGGATGTACTTTCTCAACTGGGCAATGACCGGCATTGTCGATATCACCGCCGTAGCGCTGTATATGCATTATTGGGGCAGCTTTGCCGAGGTTCCGCAGTGGCTGTTTGCCCTGGGCGCACTGGGGATTGTGGCAACCATGAATATGATCGGTGTGAAATGGTTTGCCGAAATGGAGTTCTGGTTCGCGCTGATCAAAGTCGCCGCCATCGCCCTGTTCCTGATTGTTGGGACGCTGTTACTTGGCTTCGGAACCCCGGTGGCGGGTAATCCAACCGGTATTCATCTGATTACCGATAACGGCGGCATGTTCCCCCACGGCCTGTTACCTGCACTGGTGCTGGTGCAAGGTGTTATTTTCGCCTTTGCCGGGATTGAACTGATCGGCACCGCCGCTGGCGAGTGTAAAGATCCGGAAAAAATGATGCCGAAAGCGATCAACAGCGTGATCTGGCGCATCGGCCTGTTCTACGTCGGCTCGGTAGTGTTGCTGGTTCTGCTGCTGCCATGGAACGCCTATCAGGCTGGGCAAAGCCCATTTGTGACCTTTTTCTCCAAGCTTGGCGTACCTTACATCGGCACCATCATGAATATCGTGGTACTGACTGCCGCCCTTTCCAGCCTGAACTCTGGCCTCTATTCCACCGGGCGTATTCTGCGCTCGCTTGCCATGGGCGGTTCGGCGCCCAAGCTGATGGCAAAAATGAGTAGCCAGCAGGTTCCTTACGCCGGGATCCTGGTGACCTGCGGTATTTATGTGATTGGCGTGATACTGAACTATCTGGTGCCTTCGCAGGTATTCGAGATTGTGCTCAACATCGCTTCGCTGGGCATCATCTGTTCCTGGGCGTTTATTATCGTTTGCCAGATGCGACTGCGTAAGGCGATCAAGGAAGGGAAGGCCCAGCCGGTAGCCTTTAAGATGCCAGGCGCGCCGGTGACTTCCTGGCTGACGCTGCTGTTCCTGCTGGCGGTGGTGGTGATGATGGCGTTTGATTACCCGAACGGCACCTGGACTATTGCCACTATCCCGGTGCTGACGGTGCTGTTAGTGCTCGGCTGGTTCGGCTTGCGTAAACGGGCTGCACAAGTGAAGCTGGAACAGCAGGCTCACGAACAACACAGCGGGCATTAAGTTGCTAGCGGGGCGCCATTGGCGCCCCGTTTACATGCGGCCATAAAAGGTCATTCTGGCACTCTCGGAAAGCGCCACGCCTGGCTGAGCGTTATACGCCAGCACCACTAACATGCGTGTGATATCCCCTTCGGTTGGCGTGACACGATGCATGGCATTACGGCCACGGAACAGCACCAGATCCCCCTCGTTAATCGCCAATTGCTTCGGCACCACCTCCCCATCCAGCACCCGCTCCACCCCGGCAAAATTCATTTCGCCGCGATCGGCATCACGCAGGTTTTCGACATATTCAAACGTGCCACCGGCATGCGGTTTTTGGATCAAAAGGGTAATGGCAAAAGAGGAGTTGTCAAAATGCCAGCCTAATTCCTGGCCGGCATGGGCGTAATGCAGATTGATCGAGGAAAGACTATCGGCGTAGGGATAAAGCTGCGGCTCATCCAGCACGCTGCAGAGAAAACCCTGGAAGGCGGGTGAATCATAAAGCGTACGCAAAGGGGAGCCTGCCGGGATCTCTTCATCCGTGATGCAACCTTTTGAAGAGGTCACCAGCCGGTTACGGGCGTGGTGAGTTGGCCGTTCCGGGTCCTGCGGTTTCAGGTAAACATTGTGCTGGTTGGCCGCATAGAATGCCGCATGGCTATTCTCAACCCCTTCCTGGCGGATAGCGGCCAACGCAGCGGGTTGAAGAAACCCTGGCAATACCAGCGCACCATACCGCTCCAAGGTCTGCTTGCTGCGGGCAATAAACGCCGCATCGCCCAGTGGGTTGGCCGATAAATTCACAATCTGGCTAAGCTGTTGCATCACATTCCTCAAAAGCGGTTCGCGAATAAACCAATGTAAAGAATGTTGCGACAATGTTACAACTCAAATCAACTCAGAATGAGACAAACCCAGCATTTCTGCTTATTGGCTAAAACGTGTTTCGCCTATCCAACGATACTGTCTCTCGGCTAGAGTCCGGGGATAAAATATTTAAAAAAATGTCTTATAAAATAAGACATTCCTCTTTGTTTTTCCCTTTATCTTATACGTCAAAAAACCCTCAGGGCTGAGCATATTGCAAAGCCTGGCATTGGCAGATAAGAATGATATTGATTTCACTGAAAGCCGTAAAAAACACAGAAAAATTGCCCTAGATTTCAATTAATCCACATCATTAATATACCTACTTCCCTCTCCCGAAAGGACGGATTATCCACGGCGGAACAATTCCCTCTGTTGGCCGCCAGTCATAAAGTTTTACATTTACCCGAAAGTAAACCATTTACCGTTGCATAAACGCCTGCATTCAGGCTCACTGGGCGAAGCGTGATTTCACCCATTCCCGCAGGCGTTGAATATGCAGATACAGCGCTGGAATAAAGAAGATCCCCACCAGCGTGGCCAGCAGCATCCCACCAAATACGGTGATACCAATGATCTGGCGGCTCATCGCCCCGGCACCGGTAGCGAATACCAGCGGCATTACCCCCAGAATAAAGGAAATGGCCGTCATCATGACCGCCCGGAAACGCTGCCGCGCACCATCCTGCGCCGCCTCGCGGATGCTTGCCCCCTCTTCACGCCGCGCTTTGGCAAATTCGACGATCAGGATGGCATTCTTCGCAGCCAGACCAATCAACAATACCAGACCGATCTGCACATAGACGTCATTGGCAAAACCCATCATGCGCAAGCCCGCCACCGCGCCCGCCACCGCGAAAATCACCGACAACATCACCACCAGCGGGATACTCCAGCTCTCATACTGCGCTACCAGGAACAGATAGGCGAACACCAATGCCGCCAGATAGATGATCAATGCCTGATCACCGGTTTGTTGCTCCTGCCAGGAGAGGCCGCTCCAGCTGTAGCCATAACCTTGTGGCAACTGCTCGGCCAACAGGGATTCCATTGCCTTCATCGCCTGGCCGGAACTGACCCCCTCGGCGGCAGAGCCGTTCACCGATACCGCTGGGAACTGGTTAAACTGGCTGATAAAAGGAGCGCCGACAGAAGGCGTCAGCCTCACCAGATTGGCCATACTGACCAGGGCGCCGCTTTCGCTGCGCACGTTCAGGCGGTTGATCTGTTCAGTGCGTTGGCGAAAATCCATCTCGTTTTGCAGTTGTACCCTGAACATACGGTTATTCACCGAAAAATCACCGACGTTCAGACCGCCAAGCGAAACCTGCAGCGTATTAAAGATACGGCTGACCGGCACCTGCAACAACGCCGCACGTTCACGATCCACCGCCAGATCGATATCCGGCACCACGGCGCTGAAGGTGGTAAATACCCGGCTTAACTCTGGCCGCTGGTTGGCTGCAAAAATAATACCCTGACTGACCTGGGCCATTTGCTGTGGCGTTTGCCCTTCCAGCGCCAGAATGCGCAAATCGAAACCGGCGGCGTTACCCAACCCGGCGATTGCCGGTGGGTTGACAACCATGATCATCGCCGAAGGGGTCGCCGCCAACCGGGCCTGCAAATCGGCCAACACCCGATCAACGTGTTGCCGCTGGCCCCACGGTTTCAGCATCACAATAGCAAAACCGGCATTGGGTGAATTGCCCCCGCTCAGCAGGCTGAAGCCGGTAATTTTGATCACATCCTCCACCGCCGGATTTTGCACCACCTGTTGGTGCATCTGATCCATGACCGCCTGAGTACGCTCAAGGGAAGCGCCGTCCGGCAACTGGACGTTAACAAAGAAATAGCCCTGATCCTCTTCCGGCAAGAAAGAGGTGGGCAGGCGGCTGTAGCCATACCAGGTTGCTGCACCAATCACCAACAACGCCACTACGCTGGTCAGTGCCTTACGGCTGGCCAATGCTGTCAGGCGGACATAGCCGTCACGCATCCGGTCCATGCCACGGTTAAAACCACCAAAGAAGCCAGTTTGGGCCAGTTCGCGTCGCCGGATCAACGTGGCGCACAGGGCTGGGGAGAGGGTCAGCGCATTGATACTTGAAAGGATCACCGCCGCCGATAACGTCACCGCAAACTGACGATACAGCTCGCCAGTAATACCCGGCAGCACTGCAATCGGCACAAATACCGCCATCAATACCAGAGTCGTTGCGACAATAGGCCCGGCTATCTGGCTGATCGCCTTGCGGGTGGCTTGCTCCGGGCTGAGGGACGGGTCCTGGGACAGCAGGCGTTCGACGTTTTCCACCACCACGATAGCGTCGTCCACCACAATGGTCAGCGCCAGGATAATCGCAAACAGGCTGAGGGTATTGGCGGAATAGCCAAAAACATACAGCACCGCAAAGGTGCCAAGCAGCGAAACCGGGATGGTCAGCGCCACAATAAAGGTCGCTCGCAGGCTTTGCAGGAACAGGTAGACCACCAGCAAAACCACCGCCAACGTCAGCGCCAGAGAAATGGCGATTTCCTGCAGTGTTGCCGTAACCGGGCGCGTAGAGTCGTATTTAATGTCATAACTCATATCGCTCGGGAAAGCTTGCGACAGGCGCGCCATTTCCTGGCGTACCGCGTTGGCAACGTTGAGCGCGTTGGCCCCCGGAGTCGGGTAGACAACCAGGAATGCCGACTCCTGCTGGTTCATCGAGGCATTGACCTGATAGTTCTGCGCCCCAAGATCGACTCGCGCCACATCGCCCACCCGCACCGTGCCACCCTGGGCACCGCTGCGGATAATCACACGGGCAAACTCCTGCGGATCGGCTAAACGCCCCTGCCCGCTGATGGTCAACGTCTGCTGCTGTTGCGCTGGCGAAGGCGCAGAGCCAATCTGCCCCGCTGCGGCCTGCACGTTCTGCTGTTGCAGCGCCTGAACGATATCCTGCACGCTGATATTGAGCGACTCCATGCGCTGCGGATCAAGCCAGACGCGCATGCTGTAATCGCGGGCGCCAAAGACCTGCACATCCCCCACGCCGGTGATGCGAGCCAGCGCATCGCGCAGTTGAATACTGGTGTAATTGCTCAGAAACAGCGTGTCACGGGTGCCTTTAGGGGAAAATACGCTAACGCCCAGCAACAGGTTCGAGGCCCGTTTACGCACCGAAACCCCATTGTTGTTCACCTCTGCCGGGAGCTGCGCGCTAACCTGGGAAATCCGGTTTTGCACCTCAACAGCGGCCATATCCGGATCGGTACCGCTGGCGAAGGTGATGCTGAGCTGATAACCACCGTTATTGGCACTGGTCGATTCCATATACAGCATATTGCTGACGCCGTTGACCTGAGCTTCAATTGGCGATGCCACCGCCTGGGCAACATCACGCGCACTGGCGCCAGGGTACAGCGCACTGACGGAAACTACCGGCGGTGTGATATCCGGATACTGCTCAACGGGGATCACCTTGAGAGAAACCATCCCCACCAAGGTGATCACCAACGCAATAACAATGGCGAATTTCGGGCGGCGGATAAAGAAATGCAGCATCAACGTCCCCTTATTGTTCTGAAAGAATGGCGTTTACCTGCATACCGGGCCGCGCATGCTGTACACCGGCGATAATCACCCGTTCCCCAGCCTTGAGCCCGGAGGTAACCAGGTAGGATTGCTGATGCTGCTCACCCAGCGTCACTTCACGGACTTCGACCTTATTCTCTGGGTTCACCACCAGTACAAAGTGGCCTTGCTTGTTTTGTTGTAACGCGGCGATCGGCACCAGCGTGACAGTTTGGGGTTGCTCGGCAGTCAATATGACGTTCACCACGCCGCCAGGTAACAACAGATGATTGGGATTGGCGAAGCGGGTACGCAACGTCACGGTGCCGGTATGAGCATCAATCTGGTTATCCACTGACTCAAAACTGCCGGTCTCCGGGTAAGCTTTGCCGTTAGCCAACTCAAGCCGGGCAGAGAACTGCCCTTCGGCGAGTTTGCCCTCACCGTTTTGGCGTTGATAGGCGGCGGTGATGTAGTCACGTTCGTTGATGGCAATCGCTACACGGATCGGATCGAGTTGGACGATGTTCACCAGCGGCCCGCTAGCGGCGTTGATCAGGCTGCCAACATGGAAGCGGCTATGGCCGATACGCCCGGCGATCGGCGCATAAATGCGGGTATAACTGAGCTGCAATTGCTGTGTGTTGAGCATCGCCCGCGCCTGAGCTACCGCCGCCCGGGTGCTGTCACGCTCAGCAGAGGCGGCATCGATATCCGCCCGGCTGACCGCACGGTTGTTGCCCAGTTGCTGTAAGCGTGTCAGATTCACCTGCGCCAGATTGGCGGTGGCCGTCGCGCTATCCAGCTGTGCCTGAGCTTGCGCCACCGCAGAATGGTGCAGCGCAGGTTCAATCTCATACAGTAAATCCCCTGCTTTCACCATTTGCCCATCGCTAAACAGCCGCTTGGCGATAAACCCTTCGGTGCGGGTTTTCACCTCTACGGTTTGCAGAGATTCAATGCGACCCAGGTAATGTAATGTTCTTTCGGGTTGGCTTTGTTCAATCACGGCTACGGTTACCGCTGGCAGCGGTGCGGCAAATGCGGGGGCGGCAATGGCCAGAAAGCACATTGCCATCAAACGAAGGAGCACGGGTTTAATCATAGTAAGCAGAGCCACTCATCAATTAGTTACCATCTGAAATTGATGAAAATTATAGTTCACCCACTGGAACCAAGAATGATCTTGGTCATTGAGCCGCTCACCAACCGAGAATTACCGCCAAATTAATGGTTAATACATTGATTCAGCTTATTCTTTACACTATTTTTCTCCCATTCAACGGCGAGCTATTGCGCACTGTAGCCGCCATCAATGCTGTAAAACGCCCCGGTAGTGAAACTGCTGTCTGCAGAAAGCAAAAAAACCACCGTTTTCGCCACTTCTTCGCAGGTCGCCATGCGCCCCATTGGATGAGCAGCAGCCATTTTTTCTCGTACTTGCGCCGATAACGCTTTCATTGAGGGAGTATCGACATAACCTGGCCCAACGGCGTTGATACGTACACCACTGTTGGCAAACTCCAGCGCAGCGGCGCGGGTCAGGCCGATAATGCCATGTTTGGCGGCGGTATAAGGGGCAATGCCCGCGATGCCCACCACGCCATTGACGGCAGAGAGATTAACTACCGCCCCGCCCCCCGCCGCCACGATAGCTGGCAAGCCATACTTCATGCCATAAAAGGTGCCACTGAGATCGGTGGCAATCACCCCGTGCCAATCCTCAACGGGATATTGATCCAGCGGCACGCCGCGTGGGCCGGTAATGCCGGCATTGTTGACCAGCAGGTGCAACGGCCCAAAATGCGCCTGTGTCTGCTCCACCGCTCGCTGTACCGATTGCGGATCGCGCGCATCCATCATCAGCGGAAACAGCATTTCAGCCGTGGGATCCAGCCGTTGTGCCGCAGCTGCCAACCTTTGCTGATTTCTGGCTGTGATGACAACCTTTGCCCCACGCGCCAGTAACTGTTGAGCGATAGCTTCACCAATACCGGTTGAGGCACCGGTGACCAACGCAACTTTATCTGTGAAATCCCGCATAACGCCTCCTGATATCATTACCGAGACGTTAAGGTTAGAAGGGGGGATGACAGTTTCTGGCAGTGGTTATCCTCCAACACAGCACGTATTGCTTCCATCGCCGCGCCAATTCCCGCTAATTTATGCTGAATTTCCCCTTCAGCGAGAATTCTTGTGGATATACAACGCTACCTGCAACACATTCACTTCGCAGGCACGCCAAAGGCCAATCTGCACACGCTGGAACAGTTACACCGCTGCCATATGCTGGCCGTCCCGTTCGAGAATCTGAGCATTATTTATCATCAGGGGATCCATCTGACGCCAGCGGCCCTGTTCAGCAAAATCGTTGAGCATAATCGTGGTGGGTTTTGTTACGAATTGAACCGGATATTTGCGCTGCTTTTACAGCAGATTGGCTTCCAGGTAAGTTTTATTTCCGGCGAGATCCGCGCCAGAGACGGCACTTTCGGCCCACCGTTTGACCATATGGCGCTGGTGGTAACGCTGGATCAGCCCTACCTGGTGGACGTAGGTTTTGGCGATGCCTTCCTCACCCCGCTGAAAATTATCACCTCTGAGCAGCAACCGCAGGCCAGTGGCACCTTCCATCTTGAGCACGACGGCGATTATTACTCTCTGGAGCGGCGCAATGGCGATCGTTGTTCCCATGCCAAAACGCTCTATCGTTTCACCCTGCAACCCCGGCAGCCGGAAGAGTTTAACGGCATGTGTCACTATCACTGCACCTCGCCGCAGTCACATTTTACCCAAAAACTGGTGTGCTCACGCCCGACGGAAAATGGCCGTATTACGCTCAGTGAATCAAAGCTGATTATTACCCAGGATCGTCAACGCAAGGAGTCGACGCTGCATTCGCATGAGGAGCGGCTAGCGGTGCTGCGGCATTATTTTAATATTGAGTTGAACGTCCAGGCAGCTTAGCGGCAAATCACCCGGGCAATATCCTTGGAATTGTTCAGTACGCGGACCTCGGTAAACAGTTCCGTGGCTTGCTGATACTCCTTGCGCAGGTAGCTCAGCCACTGCTTGATGCGCGCAACGTGATACAGACCGGTATCACCCTGTTTTTCCAGGTGGATATACTTCTGCAGCAATTGCACCACCTGCGGCCATGGCATCCGCGGCTCGTTATATTTCACCACCCGGCTCAGATTAGGAATATTCAACGCGCCGCGCCCCAGCATCACCGCATCGCAGCCGGTAGCCTGCAGGCAAGCCTGCGCACTTTGATAATCCCAGATTTCCCCGTTGGCGATCACCGGAATAGTCAAACGCTGGCGGATCTCGGCAATCGCTGGCCAGTTGATACGATCGGCTTTATAACCGTCTTCTTTGGTGCGGCCATGGATGGTGATTTCGCTGGCCCCCGCCTGTTGCACCGCATCGGCAATTTCAAAGCTGCGGGCATCCGAATCCCAGCCCAGACGCACTTTTACCGTGACCGGCAGCTCCGCTGGCACCGCGGCTCGCATCGCTTTAGCGCCCTGATAAATCAGTTCGGGATCTTTAAGCAGGGTTGCCCCGCCGCCGCTGCCATTAACATGTCTGGAAGGGCAGCCGCAGTTCAGATCGACACCGTAAGAGCCTAGCTCGACCGCCTGGGCCGCGTTTTCCGCCAACCACTCGGGATATTGACCAAGCAATTGCACCCGCACCCGTGTGCCAGAAGGCGTCCGGCTGGCATGGTGCAGCTCTGGGCATAGGCGGTAGAAGGATTTGGCAGGTAGCCGCTGATCGACCACGCGCAGGAACTCGGTGATGCAGAGATCGTAATCGTTCACCTCGGTGAGCAGTTCCCGCACCAGAGAGTCAAGTACCCCCTCCATCGGTGCTAATAAGACGCGCATACCTTCCCCTGCTAAAAAAAGAGGCGACATGATAAGGGTGAAAGACCGTGCCAGACAAGCCTGGCCGCCGTATTTAAAGCCGCAGGGCTACTCATGCTGCAGAGGTTATCACCCAAAGCAAAGGATCAACTCAGTTTGCGAACCGGCTCACCGGCAATAAACGCCTGGATATCAGCGATCGCCTCACGGAAATAGGTGTGGTAATTATCGTCCGCCACATAGCCCAGATGAGGTGTGGCCAACACGTTTGGCAGGCTGCGCAACGGATGATCGGCGGGCAGCGGCTCTACGTCGAATACATCCAGACCGGCACCGGCAATCTGGCCGGTTTGCAACGCCTCGATCAGGGCAGCTTGATCGACAATGGCTGCACGCGAGGTGTTGATCAGGAAAGCGCTGCTTTTCATCTGTGCCAAAGCCTGGCGATCGATCATCCCACGGCTGCGATCGCTCAGTACCAGATGCACAGAAACAACATCACTCGCGGCCAATAATGCCTGTTTGGAGCTGGCAAGCTGCACACCGAATGCCTGCGCCCGTTCCGGCGTCAGATTCTGGCTCCAGGCCACCACGTTCATGCCAAATGCCTGAGCGACTTTCGCCATCTGACTGCCGATTTTGCCCAAGCCCAGCAGGCCTAGCGTTTTACCGTGCAGGGTGATGCCGACACTCTGCTGCCAAGGCCCGTTATCGCGCAATCCGCGGTTCTCCAGCACCAGATGCCTGGCCAGGCCGAGGATCAGCGCCCAGGTCAACTCCGTGGGTGCTTCAGAACCACTGGCAGTGCCGCAAACGGTGATCCCCTGCCGGGTTGCGGCAGGCAGGTCGATAGCGGCATTGCGCATGCCAGAGGTGATTAACAGCTTCAACTTCGGTAAACGGCGGAGTAGTGCGGCGGTAAAGGGAGTACGTTCACGCATGATCACCACGATATCGCAGTCTGCAATGCGCTTGACCAACTGGGCTTCGTCGGTAATAGGCTCGCGCAGGGAAAACACCGCAACCTGCTCACCCAGGGCCGACCAATCCGCCATCGATAGCGCCACACCCTGGTAATCATCAAGAATTGCACACTTTAATGTCATAGCTAGATCTCCTGGAAGCCATTGTCCCGCGAGCAAAAAAACCGCCAACGAATTGGCGGTTCAGTATAGATCATTTATGCAGGATCACTCAGACGGTTTACGGCTACGCGGGCGGCGCGAAGGAGCACCTGAACGCGGTTTAGCATCCCCCTGAGGACGAGCGCTGCTGCCGCCACGATTTTCGCGCTGACCGCCGCCATGACCACTGCGCTGGCCGCCACCGTTACCGGTACGCTGACCACCGCCGTTACCGCGCGGAGCGCCACGGCCACCGCCAGCCTGGCGGCCATTGATGATCGGTTCTGCCTTGATGCTCGGATCCGGCTCATAACCTGGCAGGGCAATACGTGGAATTTCACGCTTCAGCAGGCGTTCAATATCACGCAGCAGTTTGTGTTCATCCACACACACCAGCGAGATCGCCTCACCGGTACGCTCGGCACGGCCAGTACGGCCAATACGGTGTACGTAATCTTCCGGTACGTTTGGCAGTTCGTAGTTCACCACGTGTGGCAACTGATCGATGTCCAGACCACGGGCGGCGATATCCGTTGCGACCAGCACCCGGATTTTGCCATCTTTAAAGTCTGCCAGTGCGCGAGTACGCGCCCCTTGGCTCTTGTTACCGTGAATGGCGGCCGCCGTGATGCCATCTTTATTCAACTGTTCAGCCAGATGGTTGGCACCATGCTTGGTACGGTTGAATACCAGCACCTGCTTCCAGTCACCTTCACCGATCATCTGGGAAAGCAGTTCCCGCTTGCGTTTCTTGTCCACAAAGTGAACGCTCTGCTCAATCTGCTCAGAAGCGGTGTTACGGCGAGCGACTTCTACCGATGCCGGGTTGTGCAGCAGTTTGCTGGCCAGCCCTTTAATCTCATCAGAGAAAGTGGCGGAGAACAGCAGGTTCTGACGCTTGGCTGGCAGCTTGGCCAGCACGCGGCGGATATCATGGATAAAGCCCATATCCAGCATGCGGTCAGCTTCGTCCAGTACCAGAATTTCGACTTTGGACAGATCAACCGCGCGCTGATG
Source organism: Serratia sp. L9 (assembly GCF_050632285.1). Taxonomy (NCBI): domain Bacteria; kingdom Pseudomonadati; phylum Pseudomonadota; class Gammaproteobacteria; order Enterobacterales; family Yersiniaceae; genus Serratia; species Serratia sp. L9. The sequence continues at coordinate 5,100,384 of NZ_CP192591.1, forward strand.
TTCCAAATCCAGCAGGCGGCCCGGTGTTGCCACCAGAACGTCAACACCGCCACGCAGTTTCATCATCTGCGGGTTAATGCTTACCCCGCCAAATACCACCAGCGAACGCAGGCGCAGGTATTTGCTGTAAGACTCAACGTTTTCGCCGATCTGGGCTGCCAGCTCGCGGGTTGGTGTCAGGATCAGCGCGCGAACCGGGCGACGGCCTTTGGCCGGGTGGTCATGTTTGCTCAGCAGCTGTAACAGCGGCAGGGTAAAACCAGCGGTTTTACCGGTACCGGTCTGGGCGCTGGCCATCAGGTCACGACCTTCCAATACCACAGGAATAGCCTGGCGTTGAATTGGCGTAGGTTCGCGATAGCCCTGTTCTTCAACAGCGCGCAGAATTTCAGCACTTAAGCCGAGGTTTTCAAATGACATAGTAGAGAAAAACTCCAGATCCCCCTAACCTAAACAATGTTCGGTGCAGTTTCCAGGGAGGATTATCAGACGGGGCATAAGGAAGTGCTCGCGCTTTTGTTAGCGGCACATCCTCGGCATGACCACGAGGGATTGGCACAAACTGCAGTGCACCAAGCGCGAGAGTGTAGCAGAAATCGAATATGAAAAGGTAATTTTGCGTGTTCAAAGCACGTTATGCCGACAAGCGGCTCCGACAAAGCAAAATATTCAGTTCTGGCGTTTACATTTTGCCCATCTCAGCCTAAAGTTAATCATATGATTGATTAACTTTACGGATCAACCAATGCCTACTTCAGAAAGCCCGCCAGCAGCCCCCTGACACGGGGTGAGCAGGCACGCCAGCAGTTGCTTGCCGCCGCAATCGAAGTGTTTGGTGAATACGGTATTGCAGGCGCCACTACGCGGGACATTGCCCAACGCGCCGGTCAGAATATCGCGGCCATTACCTATTATTTTAATTCGAAAGAAGGGTTATATCTGGCGGTGGCCCAGTGGATTGCCGACTTTATCGAGCAAAACTTCCGCCCACAAAGCGAAGAAATTGAACGTTTCTGGCTGTTGCCGGCAGAACAACGCTTACCAGAGCATCATCTGCAACATATCAAAACCGGGCTGCTGGCCTTCAGCACGCTGATGACCCAGCCACAAACGCTCAATCTGAGCAAAATCATGTCGCGCGAACAGCTTTCCCCAACCGATGCTTACCCGCTGATCCACCAACAGGTGATCGCTCCATTGCATCATTCACTGTGCCGCCTGCTGGCTGGCTGCACCGGCATGGATGAAAACTCGACAAAAATCGTGCTGCACACTCATGCGCTGATCGGCGAGGTGCTGTCTTTCCGCGTTGGGCGGGAAACCCTGCTGCGCCAGGCCAACTGGCAGCAGATAGGCGCTGAGGAAGCCACGCAGATAAGCGAAGTGCTGGCTGAACATATTGAAATTCTGGTGAATGGGCTGCGCCAGCGGCATTTGTACATCACAGCGAATGCAGGTAACAACGCTATAGCTTGAAAGGCGGCGGGTATCAATTCCCCTTTTTGCAAGCTGTAACCTAACAACTCTGGCAGGGAGTGTTATGAACAAGAAAAAATTGCCATTCTGGGCGTGGCGATCGCATTGATTGCCGCTGCGGCCTACGGTTTCTGGTATTACCAACAGCAGCAGGAAAAACCGCTGACGCTGTACGGTAACGTAGACATCCGCACGGTCAACCTGGGTTTTCGCGTTAATGGGCGGTTGGCCACGCTGGCAGTAGACGAAGGTGATAGCGTGCAACCGGGGCAACTGCTTGGCAAGCTGGACGATGGCCCTTACCTCAACGCGTTGCAGCAGGCACAGGCAAACGTCGCCAGCGCCAGCGCCAAACTGGACTTATTGCAGGCAGGCTACCGTGCCGAAGAGATTGCTCAGGTGCGCTCGGAAGTGGCTCAACGCCTTTCTGCCTTCAGCTATGCCGACAGTTTCTACCAGCGCCAGCAAGGATTGTGGGCGAAAAAAGCCACGTCTGCCGATGCCCTGGAAGATGCCCGCACCGCACGTAATCAGGCGCAGGCCAACCTGCAGGCTGCGAAAGATAAACTGTCGCAATATCTGACCGGTAACCGCCCACAGGAAATCGAAGAGGCCAGAGCCAATCTGGCCCAGGCCGAAGCGGCATTGGCGCAGGCCAGGTTGGATCTGCAAGACACCACTTTGATCTCCCCTTCCGTTGGCACGGTGATGACGCGGGCGGTTGAGCCCGGCACCATGCTCAGCGCGGGCGGCACGGTATTTACCCTTTCGCTGACCCGGCCTGTCTGGGTGCGGGCATATATTAATGAAGCCAATCTGGGCAAGGCCACGCCGGGTAGCGAAGTGCAGATTTATACCGATGGCCGCCCCGGCCAGCCTTACCACGGCAAGGTTGGCTTTGTTTCCCCGACCGCCGAGTTCACCCCCAAAAGCGTAGAAACGCCGGATCTGCGCACCGATCTGGTGTATCGCCTGCGGATTATCGTCACCGATGCCGACGACGCATTGCGCCAGGGGATGCCGGTTACCGTCCGTTTCGCACAGCCGTAAGGAACAGTGATGACACAGGACCATACGATTGAATTGGAGGCGTTGGAAAAACGCTTTCCGTCTCTCGAAAAACCAGCGGTGGCCAGCCTGACAACGACCCTGCGCAGCGGAGCGGTGACAGGGCTGGTAGGCCCGGACGGGGCTGGCAAAACCACCTTGCTACGTATGCTGGCAGGCTTGCTGAAACCCAGCAGCGGCAAACTGACCGTCGCGGGTTTGGATCCGATCGCACAAGATCGCCAACTGCACGCCATTCTCGGCTATATGCCGCAGAAGTTCGGGCTGTATGAAGATCTGACCGTAATGGAAAACCTGACGCTGTATGCCGATCTGCGCGGGGTCACTGGCGATCTGCGCAAAGAGACTTTTGAGCGCCTGCTGACGTTTACCGATCTGACGCGTTTCACCGAGCGACTGGCGGGCAAGCTTTCCGGTGGCATGAAGCAGAAACTCGGGCTGGCCTGTACGCTGCTCGGCCAGCCGCAGGTACTGCTGCTGGATGAGCCTGGCGTCGGTGTCGATCCCATCTCGCGCCGCGAGCTGTGGCGTATGGTGCATGAGTTGGCCAACGACGGCATGCTGATCCTGTGGAGCACCTCTTATCTGGATGAAGCCGAGCAATGCCGTGAAGTGTTGCTGATGAACGAAGGAGAATTGTTGTTCAGCGGTGAACCACAGAGCCTGACCCAGCGCATGGCCGGGCGCACGGTATTGATCGGTGCCCCAGCCGGTAGCCACCGCGCATTATTACAACAGGCGATCTGCTTACCTTCGGTGAGCGATGGTGTGATCCAGGGGAAATATCTGCGATTGATCCTCAAACAGGGCGAAGATCATCAGCAGGTGCTGCGCGACCTGAACCTGCCGAACGCCGAATTGACCGAAGCCGAGCCACGTTTTGAAGATGCGTTTATCGATCTGCTTGGCGGCGGCCCAAACAGTAAATCCGCCCTGGCCGAGATCATGCCCACGGTGGCTGGTGAAAGCACTGAAATTGTGATCGAAGCGCAGGGATTGACCAAAAAATTTGGCGATTTTGCGGCTACCGATCATGTCGACTTCAAGGTGCAGCGCGGTGAGATCTTTGGCCTGCTCGGCCCCAACGGCGCGGGTAAGTCCACCACTTTCAAAATGATGTGCGGCCTGCTGGTGCCCAGCGATGGCAAAGCGCTGGTGCTGGGTATGGATCTGAAAACCAGTTCCGGCAAGGCCCGCCAGCATCTGGGCTATATGGCGCAGAAATTCTCGCTGTACGGCAACCTGACGGTGGAGCAGAACCTGAAGTTTTTCTCCGGCGTTTATGGCCTGAGTGGCAAGAGCCAGCGCAATAAAATTGCCGAGATGTCTACAGCATTCAACTTCGGCCCGATCCTCAGCCAAACGCCGGATTCACTGCCGCTCGGATTCAAACAACGGCTGGCACTGGCCTGTGCGCTGATGCATGAGCCGGACATTCTGTTTCTTGATGAACCGACCTCGGGCGTCGACCCGCTGACTCGGCGGGAGTTCTGGCTACATATCAACGGCATGGTGGATAAAGGCGTGACGGTGATGGTAACCACCCATTTTATGGACGAAGCAGAATACTGCGATCGCATTGGGTTAGTGTATCGCGGCAAAATTATCGCCGCCGGAACGCCGGACGATTTAAAACACCAGGTAGCCAGTGAAGAAAACCCCAACCCTTCGATGGAACAGGCGTTTATCGAACTGGTGCAAGGCTACGACCGGGAGGAGACAGCATGAGCAGCGAAAGCGGTTTTTCCTGGCGACGCCTGCGGGCGCTGTGCCTGAAAGAGACCCGGCAGATCCTGCGTGACCCTAGCAGCGGGTTGATTGCCTTTGTTATCCCGCTGATGCTGCTGTTTATTTTCGGCTACGGCATCAATCTGGATTCCAGCAAGCTACGGCTGGGGATCCTGATGGAGCAGCAAAGTGAGGAGGCCCGCGATCTGGCTAATACCTTTGCCGGTTCGCCGTACATAGAACCCACCATCAGCGATAACCGCCAGCAGTTGATCCAGATGATGCAGGCTGGCAGCATCCGTGGCCTAGTGGTGATCCCTAACGACTTTGCCGAACATATGGCGCGTTCCTCCGATAAAGCACCGCTGCAGATCATCACCGATGGCAGCGAGCCCAACACCGCCAACTTTGTGCAGGGTTATACTCAGGGCGTCTGGCAAATCTGGCAGCAACAACGTGCCACCGATCTGGGCCGTGACGATAAACCGCTGATTGAGATACAGATGCGCTATTGGTTTAACCCGGCAGCGATCAGCCAGCACTTTATCATTCCTGGCGCCATCACTATTATCATGACGGTGATCGGCGCCATTCTTACCTCGCTGGTGATTGCCCGTGAATGGGAACGTGGCACCATGGAGGCCCTGCTCTCTACCCAGGTCACGCGCAGCGAATTACTGTTGTCCAAGTTGGTGCCTTATTACTTCCTGGGCATGATCGCTATGGTGCTGTGTATGGTGGTTTCGGTATTTGTGCTCGGCGTGCCTTACCGTGGCTCATTGTTGCTGCTGTTTGTGATCAGCAGTCTGTTCCTGGCCAGCACGCTCGGCATGGGGCTATTGATCTCTACCATCACCCGCAACCAGTTCAATGCGGCGATGGTGGCGCTGAACGCTGCCTTTCTGCCTTCGATTATGCTCTCCGGTTTTATCTTCCAGATAGACAGCATGCCAGCGGTAGTGCGCGCAGTGACCTATATCATTCCGGCGCGTTACTTTGTCAGCACGCTGCAGACGTTATTCCTGGCAGGCAATATTGGCACCGTGCTGATGATTAACCTGCTGTTTTTGATTGCCTCAGCGGTGGTGTTTATCGGCCTGACGGCCTGGAAAACTCAGCGGCGGCTGGATTAAGGGCCTATCTCAATAGGTGTAACGGTTGCAGACCGTTTAAACACGGAGCGCACGGAAGAACGAAGTACGTGAGGATTATGAGTACAGCCCAGGTTCAAAATGGCAAATAAAACAGTCCTGTTGGGACAAGTTCTAAGGGGAAGCTATGTTTCACCGTCTCTGGACGCTGATCGTTAAAGAAATGCAGTCACTGCTGCGCGATCCGCAGACCCGTGCGATTCTGATTATGCCAGTCCTGGTGCAGGTGCTGCTGTTCCCGTTCGCCGCAACGCTGGAGGTCACCAACGCCACCATCGCGGTTTACAGCGAAGACAGTGGCCCTCACTCCATAGAACTGACCCAGCGCTTTGCCAAGGCCAAAGCCTTTTCTCACGTGCTGTTGCTGCGCAGCCCGCAGGAAATTAAGACCACTATTGATAACCAAAGAGCGCTGCTGCTGGTCCGCTTCCCAGCCAACTTCTCGCGCGATATCGCCAATGGGAATACCGCGCCATTGCAGTTATTGCTCGATGGCCGCAACTCCAACAGCGCGCAGATCGCCGCCAACTACGTGCAGCGGATCGTGCAGGACTATCAGAATGAATTGATCGGCCAGCGTGCCAAACCCAACAACAGCGAGTTGGTGGTGCGCAACTGGTACAACCCGAACCTGGATTACAAATGGTTTGTGGTGCCTTCGCTGATCGCCATGATCACCACCATCGGCGTGCTGATTGTAACCTCGCTTTCGGTGGCTCGCGAACGTGAGCAAGGCACGCTGGAACAGCTACTGGTATCCCCCTTGACCACCTGGCAAATTTTTATCGGCAAGGCGGTGCCTGCGCTGATCGTCGCCACCTTCCAGGCTTCGGTGGTGCTGTTTATCGGTATCTTTGCCTACCAGATCCCGTTCGCCGGTTCACTGCTGCTGTTTTACGCAACAATGCTGATTTACGGGCTTTCTCTGGTGGGTTTCGGCCTGCTGATTTCTTCGCTGTGCGCTACTCAGCAGCAGGCATTTATCGGGGTGTTTGTGTTTATGATGCCCGCCATACTGCTTTCCGGCTATGTCTCGCCCGTGGAAAATATGCCGGTATGGTTGCAGCATATTACCTGGGTTAACCCAATCCGCCACTTCACCGACATCACCAAGCAAATATACCTGAAGGATGCCAGCTTCGGCATTATCTGGCGTAGCCTGTGGCCGTTGTTAGTGATTACCGTAACTACCGGCAGCGCTGCCTATGCCATGTTCCGGCGCAAGATTGCTTGAATAGCAGACGTAAAAAATCGCTCATATTTCAGGCGTAACATTGCCAGCGTTGTTTTTATAATCAACGAGTTAGCTCTTAATACTGCCTTACTCCTGCTCTCTGCAATGCGTTATGAACTTACAAGTCCTGGCTGAAATACAAGTGCTCTGGCCGGAGGGGTTACCACTCCCCGGCTTTTAACATGCCTGAGCGACGGTGAGAAAGAGAAGAGATGTTAACCGTAAATAGAACGCGTAAAATATACATGCTGTAACTTAATTGCTTATGGAGGGCGATTTGACGGAAATAACCACGGTAAAAGAAAATTGGCATAACGGCATGGTTCGTTTTGGACTGAATCTGGCTTGGTCCAATCTGTCAGGCATGGTTATTTTATTCATCGTGCTCTTTTCTCTGCCGGAAGAAACTGCCCAATGGGTCGATACCGCGATGGGGGCGTTCTGCTTCATCAATATTTCGATCAATTTACTGGTTTTTTGCTTTGCATTGGTTGGGCTTTTTAAATCCACATTGAAATGGTCAGCATTTTTGGTGATGGCTATCAGTATAGTGATTTTTATTATCTATCTGGGCGCAATGGGAGTTTACATATCGGGTAATTAGAACCGCAGTATATTTTAAAGGGCAACAGCCCGTATTGCCCTAACGTTCTGGTTACATTGCGGTTATTTGAGCCGATCCTTTCTTGGAAAAACCTTCAAACGGGTTCCACCCCTGCAATTCTTTAACTTCTTTAAGGTAGTAAGCGTAGTTGGCAATCCCCCCACATGAAAACACGTAGCCAAGATTCACGCAACGAAGAGCATTCGTCATATTGATTCCTGTTGCGTCCTCGGCAACTATCAATATGAGGTTCGCTAACAGAGCACCGATAAACAATACCAGCCCCTTTTTCCATAGGCCAAGGATACACAAATAGATGATACCAAAGATGAGCGCATAGATATTCGAGATGTGTTTAAACCTGGAAAAGAGCTTCATTTTTTGAATATCGGTTTTGTATTACGCAGAATTTATATCACCCCCGCATTACCAAAGAGGGCAAAGCGTTCTTTCCATACTGTACTTAATTCGTGGCTCATATATATCCCTATAATCAATGTAACTAACATAAAATATGATAAACATGTATGGCTATTACTCAAATATAAGCTGAGCATTCAATAGAACCCACCTTAATATGCCAAGACAATGTTTATCTGCTATTTATCAGTAACACCAGAAAACTCCCACAAAAAAGCCCCGCGTTTAAACGGGGCTTGGAGAATTATTGCTGAACTGGCGTATTAGCGGCGGTTGCCGAAAATCCGCAGTAACATCAGGAACAGGTTGATGAAATCAAGATACAGCGTCAATGCGCCAACGATGGCGTATTTGCGGAAGCTGTCTTTATCATCAGGATTCAACTGCTCGCCCATCGCTTTCAGTTTCTGGGTGTCATACGCCGTCAGGCCTACAAACACCAACACGCCGATATAGGTGATTGCCCACATCAGTGCCGGGCTTTTCAGCCAGATATTCACCAGCGAAGCCAGCACAATGCCGATCAGCCCCATAAACAGCATGCTGCCTAAACCGCTCAGATCACGCTTGGTGGTGTAGCCGAACACGCTCATCGCACCGAACATACCTGCGGTAACCACAAAGGTACTGGCGATTGAACTGTAGGTGTAGGCAATGAAAATGCTGGATAGTGTCAAGCCGGTCAACGCCGAATAGAGCATAAACAGCCCGGTAGCCACGGTGCCGCTCAGGCGATTCACCATACCGGAAATAACAAATACCAGACCCAACTGCAGGATAATCAGACCGAAGAAGGTGATCTGGCTGGAGAAGATAAAGTTGAGGATCGCAGGCGTATTTGCTGCGTACCAGGAGACAAAAGCGGTCAACAGCAGACCACAGGTCATCCAGCCATAAACCTGCGCCATATAAGCCTGAATGCCGCTGTTGGCACGTTCAACAATTGAACCATTACGTGGATATCGGTCCATGACGGTTACCTTTTACAAGTGAGCCAAGTTTTGGGGGAACATCCCCTGCCATTAATAAGCGTATCACAGAAAACAGCATACCTGTCGCCTTTCAAGCCTTAGGCTTTACTGATTTATTTCAACCGTTGAGCGGCTATTTACCAACGCTTTGCCGCCTGCTTATCCGAATCCCGCGCCTCGACCCAACGCTCACCTTGGCCGGTGGCCTCACGCTTCCAGAACGGTGCACGGGTTTTCAGGTAATCCATGATGAATTGCGCCGCTTCGAAGGCCTGGCTGCGGTGAGCACCGGTGACGCCGACAAACACAATCTCATCACCAGGGAACAGGTCACCGATACGGTGGATCACCGTTGCCCGTTGTAATGGCCAACGAGCGCGCGCCTCAATAACGATCTCTTCGAGTGCCTTCTCGGTCATGCCTGGATAGTGCTCCAGCGACAATGCACTGACATCATCCCCCAGATTGTGGTTGCGCACCTTACCGGTAAAAGTGACTACCGCGCCGTCATCATCACACTGAGCCAGCCATTGGTATTCATCACCGACGTTAAACGGCTCAACGCCTACGCGGATACGGGTATTCTCCACAGTTAACCCCCGGTTACCGGTGGAAAGAAAGCGACTTCGTCACCAGCCTGTAGCGGATGCTCAGCCGCCACCAGCGACTGATTGACCGCCGTCAGCAGTTTGCCGGACTCCAGCGCCAGCGCCCAACGATCACCGCGTTCGCACAGCGCTTTACGCAGATCTTCTACCGTCAGGTATTGGGCCGGTACGCTCAACATGCCGGTTCCGACCAGTTCGCGCACCTGCGCGAAAAACAGAATATTAATCATGATCCCACCTTAAAATCACCGGACTTGCCACCGCTTTTCGCCAGTAGCCGCACCGGGCCAATCACCATGTCTTTTTGCACCGCTTTACACATATCGTAGATGGTCAATGCGGCTACCGAAGCGGCCGTCAGGGCCTCCATTTCTACCCCGGTTTTACCGGTAAGGCGGCAGCAGGTTTCAATGCGCACGCGGTTATATTCTGGCTGCGCTTCAAGCTGGACTTCCACCTTGCTCAACATCAGCGGATGGCACAGAGGGATCAGCTCCCAGGTGCGCTTCGCCGCCTGAATACCGGCAATACGCGCCGTGGCGAAGACGTCGCCCTTGTGGTGACTGCCTTCGATAATCATCGCCAGGGTAGCCGCCTGCATTTCAACATACGCCTCGGCACGGGCTTCACGCACCGTCTCCGCCTTGGCGGAAACATCCACCATATGCGCTTCGCCTGCGGCGTTAATGTGAGTTAGCTGTGTCATAAATTACTTCTTCAAATGAGGTAGGAAATTGCACGGACGATGGCGTGCGTCCAACTGTTCTTCAATGATGCGCTCCCAGGCGGTGCGGCAGGCGCGGGTGGAACCCGGCATGGCGAAAATGATCGTCTGGTTTGCCATACCGGCAAGGGCACGTGACTGGATGGTCGAAGTGCCGATATCTTCAAATGACACCATGCGGAACAGTTCACCAAACCCTTCCACTTCGCGATCAAACAGCGCCAGCAGCGCTTCTGGCGTATTATCACCGGCGGTAAAACCGGTACCGCCATTGATCAGCACGGCCTGCACGTCATCACTGGCAATCCACGCGGAAACCTGTGCACGGATCTGATAAATATTGTCTTTGACCAGAGCACGCGCCACCACTTGATGGCCTGCCGCCTGGGCGGCATCCTGCAGATACTGGCCTGAGGTGTCTTCCGCTTCAGTGCGACGATCCGAGACGGTCAGAATGGCAATCTTTGCCGGAATGAATTCACTGCTGGTATGGCTCATTATGTGCTGTGCTCCTATAGCCGAAAACCCCTCACCCTAGCCCTCTCCCCTAAAGAAAAGGGGACAGGTTTAGTGTGGGCTGGCAGATTAACCGCCGATAAACGATAGGTTCTGGGTAAGACCGCTGTTGCCCTGATGCAGGAAGTGGGTCTGTTTTTTGGTTTGCAGCCCGCTCTGAATACGCATCTTCAGTTGTTCCAATTGACCATCATCCACCAGCAGGTCGCGTAAGGTAATGCCCTGTTCACCAAACAGGCACAGGTGCAGATTGCCAATGGCGGAAACCCGCAGGCGGTTGCAACTGGCGCAGAAATCTTTTTCGTACGGCATGATCAACCCGACTTCCCCCAGGTAATCCGGGTGGCTGAACACTTGCGCTGGCCCGTCGCTGCGGCCACGCGGCTGCAACTGCCAGCCTTGCTGCTCCAGCTGTTGGCGGATCACCGCGCCAGAAACGTGGTGTTTACGGAACAGTTCACTGCCGTCACCGGTTTCCATCAGTTCGATAAAGCGCAGTTGGATTGGCCGATCTTTGATCCAGCCGAGGAAGCTGGCCAACTGCTGGTGATTCACATCACGCATCAGCACGGCGTTCACTTTCACCTTGCTGTAACCGGCGGCAAAGGCGGCATCGATCCCTGCCATAACCTGGCGGAACTTGTCTTGCCCGGTGATGGCCTGAAACTGACGCGGATCCAGGCTGTCGACGCTGACGTTTATCGCCGTCAGGCCTGCATCACGCCAGCTTTCCACGTCACGCGCCAGACGATAGCCGTTGGTGGTGACAGCCAGGGTACGCACCGCCGGGTTTTCGCGCACGGCAGCAATGATGTCGGTGAAATCACGGCGCAATGAAGGCTCACCACCGGTCAAACGTACTTTTTCAGTACCCAGTTCGGCAAAGGCGCGGCTGACACGGCGAATTTCATCCAGAGAAAGGAAGGTTTTGGGGCTGCCGTTCGGTTTATAGCCATCCGGCAGGCAGTAAGTGCAACGGAAGTTACACACGTCGGTGATCGACAGGCGCAAATAATAGAATTTACGCTCAAAAGCATCAATAAGTTGCGGCACCTTAACACCTTCCAAATACGGGAGATGCGAGCGTTTCCACTCTGCACCCTGGTGGCTGACATCGCCACGGCCCAGATACCCTATTGTTAGTGGAACAACGTAGGTAAAAAGGCTAGGAGTTTGGATCTCATCCCCGCTACCCAGAGCAGCCGGAACGAAACCGTGGTTTTCCTGAGAATTCTAGCGCTAAACAAACGCGATAGCCAATGTGCAGTTTCGCTATATAGTTCTATACATAGCGCTTTTTCACCTTCTCAAGTCGTGCTAACCATAATAAACAACCGTTACGCAGAAGAATTGACCAGAATCACGCAAATCGCACTCTTTATCGCGTTTTTGCGCCAAATCCGCTACTTTATGCAGGCAGTCTACCCACCCTGAGTTAAGGAATTATATGCGCAACCGTACCCTGGCCGATCTTGATCGGGTCGTGGCACTAGGTGGCGGCCATGGTCTTGGCCGCGTGATGTCGTCTTTGTCGTCGTTGGGCTCTCGTTTGACCGGCATCGTCACTACCACTGATAACGGCGGTTCTACCGGCCGCATTCGCCGATCCGAAGGCGGCATCGCCTGGGGGGATACCCGTAATTGCCTTAATCAACTCATTACCGAGCCAAGCGTCGCTTCTGCGATGTTTGAATACCGCTTCAGCGGTAACGGGGAATTGGCAGGCCATAACCTGGGCAATCTGATGCTGAAATCCCTGGATCACCTTAGCGTGCGCCCGCTGGAGGCGATCAACCTGGTGCGTAGCCTGCTGAAGATCGATGCGGCGTTGATCCCGATGTCGGAGCAGCCGGTGGATCTTATGGCTCACGATCATGAAGGCCACCAGGTGTATGGCGAAGTGAATATCGATCAGTTAAAGATCATGCCCCAGGAGTTGTTGCTCTCGCCTCCGGTACACGCCACACGTGAAGCAGTGGAAGCCATCGCCCAGGCCAATCTGATCCTGATCGGGCCAGGCAGTTTCCTTACCAGCCTGATGCCGCTGTTGCTGCTGGACGATCTGACTCAGGCCTTGCGGCGCAGCAGTGCCAATATGGTGTACATCGGTAATCTGGGCAAAGAGCTGAGCGTGGCCGCTGCCGCTCTGACGCTGGAAGGCAAACTGGCGCTGATGGAAGAGAAGATTGGCCGTAAGATGATTGATGCCGTGATCGTCGGCCCGGCGGTGGATACCCGTGGAATGGACGCACGCATCGTGATCCAGCAACCTTTGGAAGCCAGCGATATTCCTTACCGCCACGATCGCCAGTTACTGCGCCTGGCGCTGGACAAGGCCTTGGTCGAACTGGCAATCCGCACTTAACCTTTTTAGTCTTTGCCGCGATACCACGGATTGTCGCTTACCAGGCTGATATAGAGATCTTCTACCTGCTTGCGTGCCCACGGGGTGCGGCGTAAAAATTTGAGGCTGGACTTGATGCTTGGATCGCTGCTGAAGCAGTTGATACGGATACGCTCAGCCAGCCCGCCCCAACCATAATGCTCCACCAGTTTATTGAGTAATTGCTCCAGCGTGATGCCGTGTAATGGGTCTTTGGATGGGTTTGCAGTCATGATCGGCAGCTCGTCTGATACCTGGGCCGCACACCTTAATCAGCAAACTGGCGCGCAGCAAGAAAAATTACCGGGCTGGCACGCCCAGCCCTGCGAAAACGTTATGACAACGCAATAAACTGCTCACGCAAATGATGGATTTCATCTCGCACAGCAGCCGCCTGCTCGAACTCCAGGTTCTGTGCGTGAGAATACATTTGGCCTTCCAACTCCTGGATTTTCTGCTCCAGCGCTTTCGGCGTGAGATGGCGGTATTGCGCTGCGCTTTCTGCTGCCTTGCCCTTCCCTTTGTTTTTGCCACGCGTGCTGGGTTGCCCAAGCTGCAGGATATCGGAAACCTTTTTGTTCAGGCCTTTTGGCACGATGCCATGGGCTTCGTTATGCGCTTGCTGCTTGGCGCGGCGGCGTTCCGTCTCGCCGATCGCCTTGGCCATGGAGTCTGTGATCCTATCGCCGTACAAAATCGCTTTACCATTGAGATTACGCGCCGCGCGGCCAATGGTCTGGATCAATGAACGTTCAGAACGCAGGAAGCCTTCTTTATCTGCGTCCAGGATCGCCACCAGCGACACCTCAGGCATGTCCAGACCTTCCCTTAACAGGTTGATACCGACCAGCACGTCAAACTCGCCAAGGCGTAAATCACGAATGATTTCGACACGTTCCACCGTATCGATATCCGAGTGCAGGTAACGCACCCGCTCGCCGTGTTCTTCCAGGTATTCGGTCAGGTCTTCCGCCATACGTTTGGTCAGCGTGGTAACCAGCACACGCTCATTGATGGCTACACGCTTGCGGATTTCAGAAAGCAGATCGTCAACCTGGGTGGTAACCGGCCGGACTTCCACTAACGGATCCAGCAGGCCGGTTGGGCGAACCACCTGATCGATAATGTCGCCACCGGATTTCTCCAGCTCATATTTGCCCGGCGTGGCAGACACATAGATGGTTTGCGGTGCCAGCGCTTCGAACTCTTCAAAGCGCATTGGCCGGTTATCCAGCGCCGAAGGCAGGCGAAAGCCATATTCCACCAGCGTCTCTTTACGCGAGCGGTCACCTTTGAACATGCCGCCGATTTGCGGAATGGTGACGTGGGATTCGTCCACGACCAGCAAACCGTCCGCTGGCAGGTAGTCAAACAGCGTCGGTGGCGGCTCACCCTCGCCACGGCCGGAGAGGTAGCGCGAGTAGTTTTCAATGCCGGAGCAATAGCCCAGTTCGTTCATCATCTCCAGGTCGAACTGGGTGCGCTGCGACAACCGCTGTTCTTCCAGCAGCTTGTTGTTTTCCAGCAGCACCTTACGCCGCTGGGCCAACTCCACCTTGATGTCTTCCATCGCCTGCACGATACGCTCACGCGGGGTGACATAGTGTGATTTGGGATAAATGGTGAAACGCGGCACCGTTTGCTCAATCTGGCCGGTGAGCGGATCAAACAGCGACAGGCGCTCTACCTCTTCGTCGAACAGTTCAACACGCAGCGCCAGCTCATCAGATTCCGCCGGGAAGATGTCGATCACTTCGCCACGGACGCGGAAGGTGGCACGCTGGAAAGCCTGATCGTTGCGGGTATATTGCAGTTCTGCCAGACGGCGCAGGATCGAACGCTGATCGATGATCATGCCCTTGGTCAGGTGCAGCATCATTTTCAGGTAAAGATCCGGATCGCCCAGACCGTAAATGGCGGAAACCGAGGCCACCACGACCACGTCGCGCCGCTCAAGCAACGCCTTGGTCGCCGAAAGGCGCATCTGTTCAATATGTTCGTTTACCGAGGCATCTTTCTCGATAAAGGTGTCTGAGCTTGGTACATAGGCTTCTGGCTGGTAGTAATCGTAGTAAGAAACAAAATACTCAACCGCATTCTCAGGGAAGAACTCTTTCATCTCGCCATAAAGCTGCGCCGCCAGCGTCTTGTTCGGTGCCAGCACCATGGTTGGGCGGTTTAGATCGGCGATCACGTTGGCGATGGTAAAGGTCTTGCCTGAACCGGTCACCCCCAGCAACGTCTGATGTGCCAGGCCGTCTTCCAGGCCCTCTTCCAGCTTGCGGATAGCTTCCGGCTGATCGCCGGCCGGTTTGAATTCTGAATGCAGTTTGAAATGTTTGCTCATATCCCCTTCATCTTTCAAATGGCGCCAGGGCAAAACCCCGCCCCGCTGCCGAACCGGGTATTGATCCGCAGAAAGCAAAAAGTTGAACGCTGCCGGAAACAGCCCCTAATTATGGAAAGCCCTGACGATTTCCGCCAGTGGCTATGATACTGGATATAAAACCAGCTTCAAACTGATTTATGTTGTTAACTGACGTTTGCAGGGCATACATGCACCGTTAAGGTTACATTTTTATTGTCAATAACCTGTTATCCCCAGATCGCGCCGCGAATTAACTTTTGGTTAGCAACCAGGCGTAAAATCGCTCGTTAAATCCACCAGGATAAAGGCTGGCTTGATTTTAATTAACTTATTGATAATAAATACATTTAATAAAAAGACGAGAATGCGGACAACCGAGTCTCAACCCGCGTCGGCTCTCTGTTCAGAGCGCTTTTCTAACTCTCATGCACAAGGTTATCCACAGGAATAGTGGATAACTCTTTTCACGCCACGGGGGCGGGAGTTACAGAAAGAACGGTTTTCCTCTGCAAATACCGCCGAAGCCGTTTTTTTAGTTATTTTTTGATAATAATATTGCTTTGGTTATGACGATTAATGCTAACAGACGTTATTGCAGAAAAGACATTTGCCGCTCTCTGTCGCCGGGCTGTCGCCATTGCGGCAATAGCCCGGAGGGCTTGCACCATCAGGTTCCTGCATGGCTCTCAAACGGTGCAGACCATCACGCCCAATCAATCAGCCAGCAGGTTTAAATCAAGATACTGCCCTAGCGGCTGAAGCTCTATCTGCGGCAAATAAGGGATCTCACCCAGCAACGGTGCTGGCAGCATACGGCAAAGTGTGGCGAGGTATTCCTGATGGCGTCTGCCCGGTTGGTGAATGTCATTAGCTATCCAGCCAGCCAGGGGTAATCCTGCCAGTCGGACCGCCTGAGCCGTGAGCAAGGCGTGGTTGATGCACCCCAACTTAATCCCCACCACCAGGATCACCGGCAACTGTTCCTGCACCACCCAATCAGCAAAGGTATATTGCTCAGAAAGCGGGGTAAACCACCCGCCGGCCCCTTCCGCCAGCAGCCAGTCAGTCTGCCGCTCAAGATGGCGAAAACCGGCAGAAAGCCGCGCCAGAGAAATGGGCCGCCCTTCATCCTGACTAACGATATGCGGTGAGGTCGGTTCAGCGAAGGTGTAAGGATTTACTGCGGCGTAATCCAGCGCCACGCTGCTGTTCTGCTGCAAAGCCAACGCGTCACTGTTACGTAACCCATCGGCGGTCATCTCACTGCCTGAGGCCACCGGTTTATACCCGGCACAGCGCAACCCGGCCGCGCTGGCAGCCTGCAACAACGCACAGCTGGCTACGGTTTTACCCACTTCGGTGTCGGTTCCGGTTACAAACCAGCGTTTAGTCACGATAAATCACTCCATAAGCCAGATGATAACTGAGGGGAAACTGCCCGTTGCGGCAAGGATATGCGGCTTGCAGTGCGGCTAAACGCTGGCGGGAAAGCAACCCAGCCCCGCGCCCCTGATGTAAATGAGTCGCGCCGATCCCTTTTAGCGAACGCATCAGGGCTATGACGTCGGGGTAGCTGAGCGTTTGCCAAACCGCTTCCAGATGATGCCGATAGGGCTGACAGGCCTGAGCAATCTGCTCTGGCGGCAGGAAAGCATTCACGTGGCGTTCACCGTCCACCTGTTGCCAGGCATTACCCAGCTCATGCAGGGAATCTTGCGCCAGGGTAGAAAACAGCACCAGGCCGCCGGGCCGTGTAACGCGGTACAACTCCGCCAGCGCCCCTGGCAGGCTGCCGCACCATTGCACCACCAGGCTGCTGAAGCAGATATCCACTGATGCGGTGGGCAAGGGAATATGCTCGATATCCCCCAATAAATAATGCTCCGCGGCCTGCTGCTGGCGTGCAAACGCCAACATGCCGGGCGCCAAATCCAGAGCGGTCACCTGCTTGCCCTGCTCACGCCAACGGCGGCTGAAATAACCGGTGCCGCAGCCTGCATCCAACACCGACTGACCAGGATGTTGCCATCCCATCCCCAGTAAGCGTTCACCAACCTCTCGTTGTAACACCGCTGCGGCATCATAACTATTTGCTGCGCGGCTGAATGCCGAAGCGACTGCCTGCTTGTTGACCGCATCAAAGGCAGATGTCATGCAGCACCTCCAGCAAACGATCGATATCCTGCGGCTGATGTGCCGCGGTTAGAGTGATGCGCAATCGGGCCCCCCTGGGGGAACCGTTGGTGGGCGGATAGCGCTCACCCACAACCCTTGTTCACGCAGCCGCTGCGCTAAATCAAGCGCTTGCTGGTTATCGCCAACCCATAGCGGTTGGATCGCCGTATCGGAATCCGTCAACGCAAGCGGCAGGTTGGCTACCCCGGTACGGAACCGCTGAATATGGTCTTGCAAGTGGCCGCGTAATTCATCCCCCTGCTGGATGCAACTCAATGCCGCCTGCAAAGCACAGGCCTGGGCTGGCGGCATGGCTGTGCTGTAAATCAGGTGGCGGGCAAATTGCAGCAGATATTCCGCCAGCGGTTCATCGCACAGCACAGCGGCACCACCGACACCGAAGGCTTTGCCGAAGGTCACCACCAGCACTTCCGGGTGCACGCCTTGCTGCCAGCAACTGCCCCGTCCCTGCTCACCACGCACGCCAATGCCATGTGCATCATCGACCATCAGCCAGGCACCGGCCTGCTGCGTTAACCGGTGCAATTCCGCCAATGGCGCACTGTCACCATCCATGCTGAATACGCCTTCGGTGATCGCCAACTGCTGGCCCGCGCACTTTTTTGCAACAACGCGGCTAACGCCTGCGGCTGATTGTGACGAAAACGCCGCAGTTGGGCCGGTGAGTGAGTGGCCGCTTCCAATAGCGATGCATGGCTGAGCTTATCCGCCAGAATGCGATCGTCTGCCTGCATCATGGCGGCTAATAATGCCTGATTTGCCGCATAGCCAGAGATAAACAACAGCGCGCGCGGATAACCAAGCCACTGTGCCAGTTGCTGCTCCAACTCATGGTGAGCGTAAGAAAAACCGGTAACGTGGCCTGAGCCCCCGCTGCCAACGCCATAGCGCTCTGCCCCCTGCTGCCAGGCAGCGATCACCTCGGCGCGTTGGCTGAGCCCCAAATAATCATTACCGGAAAAGTTGAGATAGCTCTGGCCATTGAGTTGCAGATGGCGGCCATTGCCGCCCTGATTGACTTGCCGATGTCGGTAAGCGGCTACCGCTTTCCGTTCATCCAGCGCTCGTTCGATACGTTGCTGCCAGCTCATCACAGCGCCGCGTTGTAGAATTCAGCGGTATCGGCACTCAGCAACTGCTTGGTCAGTAGCCGTTGCTGCTGGTTATCGCCCTGTTCGGTGGAGGTTTGCTGCGGGTTGAGCCCCAGCTTGCGGAACAGTTGCAGATCCTTGTCTTCTTCCGGGTTTGGCGTGGTCAGTAATTTGCAGCCATAGAAAATGGAATTGGCGCCAGCCATAAAGCACATGGCCTGAGTCTGCTCGCTCATCTGCTCGCGGCCTGCCGACAGGCGGACATAGGATGTCGGCATCATAATGCGGGCAATGGCGATGGTGCGGATAAAATCGAAGGGATCAACATCGTCGTTATCGGCTAACGGCGTGCCCTTCACTTTCACCAGCATGTTGATCGGCACGCTTTCCGGCGGTGTGGGCAGATTGGCTAACTGCACAAGCAGGCCGGCACGGTCACGCACGGTTTCACCCAGCCCGACAATACCACCGGAGCAGACCTTGATCCCGGCATCACGCACTTTATCCAGGGTATCCAGGCGTTCCTGGTAGCTGCGGGTCGTAATAATGCTGCCGTAAAACTCTGGCGAGGTATCCAGATTATGGTTGTAATAATCCAGCCCGGCTTCAGCCAGATATTGTGCTTGGGAGCTGTCCAGCGAGCCCAGCGTCATGCAGGTTTCCATCCCCATTGCTTTTACGCCCTGCACCATCTGCTGCAGATAAGGCATATCGCGCTCATGTGGGTTTTTCCATGCAGCCCCCATGCAGAAGCGGCTTGAACCGGCCGCTTTGGCCTTGCGCGCAGATTCCAGTACCTGTTCCACCTGCATCAGGCGTTCGGATTCCAGGCCGGTTTTATAGCGTGAGCTCTGCGGGCAGTACTTACAATCTTCCGGGCAGGCGCCGGTTTTGATCGACAGCAGCGTGCTGACCTGTACCCGCTGTGGATCAAAATGTTGGCGGTGAACGGTTTGCGCCTCGAACAGCAGTTCGAGCAGGGGTTTATCAAACAGAGTCTGGGCAAGTTGCACTGTCCAGTGAATGCGGTCGGCCATCACGGCGTCTCCAAAGAGGAAAAAGTATCGTCAGTGTAAATATTGCGGATATACTGTCAACCATTCTATTAAAATCTGGTTTACGATTAATGTCACTTTCTGCCTGCGATATTGAATTCGATCGACGCCATATCTGGCACCCCTATACGTCAATGACTCAACCTCTGCCCTGTTATCCGGTGGTCTCTGCCAGCGGCGTTGAGCTGCAACTGGCCGATGGCCGCCAGTTGGTCGATGGGATGTCTTCATGGTGGGCCGCCATCCACGGTTACAATCACCCGCAGCTCAATCTGGCAGCCAAACAGCAGCTTGAGCAAATGTCGCACGTCATGTTCGGCGGCATCACTCACCCCGCTGCCATTGCGCTATGCCGCAAGCTGGTGACGATGACGCCGGAAGCGCTACAGTGCGTGTTCCTGGCAGATTCCGGCTCTGTGGCCGTGGAGGTTGCGCTAAAAATGGCGCTGCAATACTGGCAGGCGCGTGGGGAGCGGCGGCAGCGAATTCTGACCCTGCGCCACGGTTATCACGGCGATACCTTTGGCGCCATGTCGGTATGCGATCCGGATAACTCGATGCACAGCCTGTATCAGGGCTATCTGGCTACTCACCTGTTTGCCACCGCACCTCAGTGCCGTTTTGATGCGCCTTGGGACGAACAGGATATCGCCCCGTTCAGCGAATTACTGGAGCAACACGCCGGTGAAATCGCCGCCGTGATCCTCGAACCGGTGGTGCAAGGTGCTGGCGGGATGCGCATCTATCATCCAACCTATCTGAAACGTGTTCGGGAGTTGTGCGATCGCCACCAGATCCTGTTGATTGCTGACGAAATCGCCACCGGGTTTGGCCGCACCGGCAAGCTATTTGCCTGTGACCATGCCGACGTCGTGCCAGATATTCTCTGCCTGGGCAAGGCGCTGACCGGCGGTTATATGACGCTTTCAGCCACCCTGACCACGCGCCATGTGGCAGAAACGCTCAGTAACGGTGCCGCAGGCTGCTTTATGCACGGGCCGACCTTTATGGGCAATCCCCTGGCCTGCGCCGTTGCTTGCACCAGCCTGGCATTGCTTGAGGAAAACCTTTGGCCACAGCAGGTGGCCGCTATTGAAGCACAGCTCAAGCAGCAATTGCTGCCGCTGGCGGCGTTACCCAAAGTGGCAGACGTGCGGGTATTGGGGGCCATTGGCGTGGTGGAAATGCACCAACCGGTGGATGTGGCCTTGCTGCAGCGGGGTTTTGTTGAGCGTGGCGTCTGGATCCGGCCATTCGGTAAACTGATTTACCTGATGCCACCTTATATCATTACGCCAGAGCAGCTCTCACGCCTGACGGCGGCGATTGCTGCTGCAGTTGAATAACGCAGTTGAGGGGCGAAGCGCTTCGCCCCCGATTTACACCCTGATTATTTAGCCAACACGCTCACCCACATTGGGCCCTTGCCTACCGGGTAACGCGCCAACGAGGTCAATTCACCGCTGTTCTGGTCAATCTGGTAAACGCCGATATGGCCGGATTTCTGCCCCGCCGCGATCACGAAACGCCCACTGTGATCGATATTAAAGCCACGCGGTTGCTCTTCCGTCGCATGGTGGCCAGCGACCGCAATCCTGCTGCCCTCTTCCGACACGCTGAATATCGTCAGAATGCTGGCGGTGCGATCGCTGACGTACAGGAAACGGCCGTTTGGCGTGAGATGGATATCCGCCGCCCAGCGAGTGCCGGTAAAATCGGCAGGCATCGCATCCAGGGTTTGCACCAGGGTATATTTGCCGCCGTTTTCGCTGATGGCGAACACGTCTACCGTGCCATCCAGCTCATTCACACAGTAAGCGAATTTGTCGTTCGGATGAAACGCCATATGGCGCGGGCCCGCGCCTGCCGCAGTCGATACCCCTGCCTGAGCGTGTGGCGTCAGTCTGCCTTCCTGGCTCAGGTTAAACAGGCGGATGCGATCCTCTTTCAGGCAGGGCACCAGCAGCAGTTGGTTGGTTGGATCGATATTGGCCGAGTGCGGTGCGGTCAGGCCATCAATCTGTTGGATTGGCGCTACCACCACGCCATCATGGCCAATCGGGCTAACGCTGGCACAGTTGCCGCTGTAGGAGGCGGAGAACAGGTAACGGCCCTGCAAATCGGTCGAAATATGGGTTGGGCTGCCAGGCAACGGAGCCATGCCCGCTTGCTGTAACCTGCCGTCGGCTTCGATGCGGTAACTGACGATACCGAATGCCGGACGTACACCGACATACAGATGGGTTCTGTCCGGATGGATAGCCATCGGTTGCACCTGCCCCGGCACCTCGACCGTCTGGAGCAGCGCCAGCGCGCCCTGGTCGTCTAACTGCCAAACGTGGATCTGCTGGCTTTCCGGGCTGGCGACATAAACGATTTGCTTCATTTGCTTTCCTTAATGAGAAAGAGTAACCGGTTTCAGTTTTGCGATTTGTTCTAGCTTACCTGACATCCGTGGCAAGACAACCCTGGCGTTGATCGCGGTTTTATCGAACGGTTATCCGGTGTACCATCGGGTTAATTTTCTTGCTAACCATACTGAGAGCGCTATGAGCTACCGTGTTATTGCCCTTGATTTAGATGGCACCCTGCTGGACAACCAGAAACGTATCTTGCCACAATCGCTGGCCGCACTGGCCGAGGCACGCGCCGCCGGGGTGAAGGTGGTGGTAGTGACTGGCCGCCATCACGTGGCCATTCATCCCTTCTATCAGGCATTACAGCTAGATACCCCGGCTATCTGCTGTAATGGCACCTATCTGTACGATTTCCAACAGAAAAAAGTGCTGGCCGCCGATCCGTTGGCGAAGGATCAGGCCAAGCTGGTATTGCAGATGCTGAAACAGAGCGGTATTCACGGCCTGATGTATGTGGATGATGCCATGCTCTACCAGGAGCCGAGTGGCCATGTGACCCGCACTCTTGCCTGGGCAAAAGCTTTGCCGGAAGCCCAACGCCCAACCCTGTTACAGGTCAACAGCCTGGTGCAAGCTGCTGACGACGTGCAGGCTATCTGGAAATTTGCCACTTCACACGGGGATCTCCCGGCGCTGCGCACATTTGCCGAAACGGTAGAAAAAGAGCTGGGCCTGGCCTGTGAATGGTCTTGGCATGACCAGGTGGACATCGCCAAAGGCGGTAACAGCAAAGGCAAACGCCTGCAGCAGTGGGTGGAATCTCAGGGATTGGGGATGGATCAGGTGGTCGCCTTTGGTGACAACTATAACGATCTGAGCATGCTTGAGGCCGTCGGGCTGGGTGTCGCTATGGGGAATGCCGATAATGCGATCAAGGAACGCGCCGATCTGGTGATCGCCGATCACCTGCAACCAGGTATTGCGCAAGTGATCCGTTCCAGGATCCTGAACTGACAACGGCCCTTCGCCCTAACCCGCTCCCGCAGGGAGAAGGTTAGGGTATGGGAGGCAAAACCTTAACTCAGTTGCTTTCCCGGCTAATCGACACGCTCTTGACCTGAGCATAGAGCCATTGGCCAGCTCTAATCGCCAGATCGTCCCGCGCCCACGGGGTTATGCGTGCCCAGAGAATGTTCTCACCGATTAAAAGCTTCACTTCCACCTGGCCGTCAACATCCAGGCACTCTGCTACCTTAGCGGGCAGAATATTGCGGATACTGCTGCTGGCCGGGGGTTGCAGCACCAGCGAGACATCGGCGGCGTTGATGCGAATGCGCATTTGCGTGCCTACCGGGGCTTCAATACCACCGACCCACAGGCGCTGATCGCCCAGCGCCAATGCGCTCATGGCATAGCGTGGATGGTGCTCAATGACGCTAACGCTCAATACGCTGCTCTGATCTTCGCGCTGTAACCAAGGCCGCAGCGCACGGCTAGCCCAGACTTCCTCCACCCCGCCAAACGCCCGCACCTGGCCGTTATCCAACACCAGCACCTGCTCCGCCAGCCGCAAGATCTCATCCATGCTGTGACTGACGTAGAGAATGGGGATATTCACGTCCTGCGCCAGCCGTTCCAGGTATGGCAACAGCTCACGCTTGCGCGGCATATCGAGTGAGGCCAAAGGTTCGTCCATCAGCAGCAGTTCCGGCGCGGTCAGCAGCGCACGGCCAATCGCCACACGCTGTTTTTCACCACCGGAAAGGGTCAGTGGCAGGCGATCCAGCAACGGCGCAATCCCCAGCAGCTCAACAATGTTGTCGAATTGGCCACGCATGCCGGCCGCCATGCCATATTGCAGATTGCCGCGAACGCGATAATGCGGGAACAGGCGCGCATCCTGGAATACATAGCCAACACGGCGTTTATCCGGGGGCAGGCAGGTGCCGCTGGCGGTATCCACCAGCGTGCGGCCATTAAGGGCAATACGCCCCTGCTGCACCAGCGTCAGGCCAGCAATCGCATTGATTAATGAGGTTTTACCGGCACCTGAAAGCCCAAAAATAGCGGTGATCCCCTGAGCGGGCAGATTGGCCTGTATGTTCAGGTTGAGATCGCCAAGCCGTTGGCTGAAATCCAGTTCTAACATCTATAGGCCCATACGCTTGCGGCCCCAGCGGGCCAGCCATTCGGAAACCATCAGGGCGGCCAGTGCAAGCGCGATGGCAATGACGCATAAACGTGCTGCTGCCGCTTCGGCCCCGGGCGTTTCTATCAGGGTATACATTGCCAGCGGGATGGTCCGTGTTTCACCTGGAATGTTGGAAACAAAGGTGATGGTGGCGCCAAATTCGCCCAAAGAACGGGCAAACGCCAACACCACGCCAACGATAACGCCGGGCAGCGACAGCGGCAACGTGATGGTAAAGAACACCCGCCAAGGGTTGGCCCCCAAGGTACGGGCAGCCTGTTCCAAGCGGGTATCCACCGCCTCCAGCGCCAACCGGATGGCCCGAACCATCAGCGGAAATGCCACCACCGCCGAAGCCAGGCGGCGCCGCGCCAGCTGAAACTGAAGCTAAAGCCAAACCACTGGTACAGCCATTCACCAATAAAACCCCTTCGACCCATGGCGATCAGCAAAATATAGCCCACCACCACCGGGGGCAATACCAACGGCAAATGAATAAGGCTGTCCAACAAGGATTTGCCAGGAAAATTGCAGCGAACCAGAACCCAGGCCATCAGAATGCCCAGCGGCAAACTGCCGATCACCGCCAGGCTGGAGACTTTCAGGCTCAGCTCAACGGCCTGCCACTCATACTCGCTTAATATCATTTACGTGGGGAGAATCCATAACGTTCAAAAATAGCCGCGGCTTGTGGGCTTTTCAGATAATCGTAGAAAGCCGTAACGGCTGGAGTCTGACGATCTTTAACGATCGCCATTGGGTATTCAACTGGTTTATGGCTGTCTTCAGGGAAAATACCCACCAGTTTCACCTTATCGCTGGCTTTCGCGTCTGAACCGTAAACAATACCCAGTGGCGCCTCTTCACGTTCAACCATCGCCATGGCACTGCGCACGTTATTGGCTCGTGCCAGTTGGGGTTCCAGCGTTGTCCAGGCGCCCAGATTCTGCAACGCTTCTTTAGCGTAGATACCCGCTGGCACGTGATCGGGATCGCCGACAGACAGACGCCCACCGTTCAACAATTTGGCCCAGTCGGTTTGCTTATTGATATCGATTTTGTCTTGTTTGGACGACTTGGCGGCAATCAGCACCAGCTCGTTACCCAGCAGCGTGTAACGCGTGTCTTTCACCATCTGCTGTTTGTCGATCACATAATCCATCCACTGCTGATCGGCGGAGATAAACATATCGGCTGGGGCGCCCTGCTCAATCTGGCGAGCCAGCGTTGAAGAGGAAGCAAAAGAAGATACGATCTGCACATCTTTGCCTTTCTGGTATTCAGTGGCGATATCCTGCAACGCGTTAGTCAGCGAGGCCGCAGCAAAAACGGTAATTTTCTCTGCCGCAGAAACCTGCATCACCAACCCGGAGGCCAAAGCCATGCCTCCCACCCATTTTATCCATTGCTGTTTCATTGTTTTCTCCGCAAGTTAACCATCAACATCGTTATGTAAAAAATGATATAACGCAGTATGGACGGTTGTCATGCGGTTTATCGGCAAACTGGGAGATAACTTGAGAAACGCCCGACCAAATGATATTGGCGGGCATTTGAGAGAGGGGACTAGCTGCGGTTTTCTTTCGGATGGCCGATTTTGGAGAAGACGTTGAACACTTCACCCAAGCCATAAATCAGGCCCAGAATAACCGCCATCACCACCGGCACCATTACCACGGCAAACAACAGACTTTTCAATAATTCTAACATGGTAGCCTCACTTTACTGCCTTTCAAACGGCTGCGTAGGGTTTACTGTAAACCAAAATGCTGGCAAAAACGCGTCTATTTTAACGGCTGCGGGATATTTGTAATCTGCGAAACGTGCTCAGTTGGCGCTTTGAGCCAAATCGGCGACAATAACATTTTTATCCCCCTGTGATTTTCAAGTTACGGCTTGAAAAGCGAATAGGAAAAACGACCAACCGGAGCTAACCATGCAGGCCGAGATCCTTCTCACCCTAAAACTTCAGCAGAAGCTGTTCGCCGATCCACGCCGCATCGCGCTGCTCAAACAGGTGGTGAATACCGGCTCGATCAGTCAGGGAGCCAAACTGGCTGGGATCAGTTACAAAAGCGCCTGGGATGCCATCAACGAAATGAACCAACTGGCCGAACAAACGGTGGTAGAACGCGCTACCGGCGGCAAAGGTGGCGGCGGCGCACAGGTGACGCGTTATGGGCAGCGGTTGATCCAGCTTTACGATCTGCTGGGCCAGATCCAGCAAAAAGCCTTCGACGTCCTGCAGCAGGACAACCTGCCGCTGGACAGTCTGCTGGCGGCTATCTCCCGCTTCTCGTTGCAAACCAGCGCCCGCAACCAGTTCTTCGGCACCGTGATTGAACGTGATCACCAGCAGGTTCAGCAGCATATCAGCCTGTTGCTGGCCGATGGCCGCACCCGTCTGCTCGCTGCCGTAACGCAGCAAAGTGCCGACCGGTTGCAATTGGTGCCGGGTAAAGAAGTGCTGGCACTGATCAAAGCCCCGTGGGTGAAACTAAGCACCGACCCCACCATGACCGGGCTGACAGATAATGTGTTGCCTGGCACCGTCGCCAGTATTCAACCCGGCAGCGATCACAGCGAAATTCTGGTGACGCTCAGCGGCGGGGAAACGCTGTGCGCCACCATCAGCAGTCAGGAATTGGTACAACTGAAGCTCAGCCAGGGCTCAGCGGTGCATGCCTTATTCAATGCCGATCGGGTGATTGTCGCTACGTTGTGTTAAACGCAACGTCACGTTGCAGTATTGCCGATTGACATCTTTTGCCGATGCTCCTATTTCTAAACAAAGTCATTGCGAAACAGGGAATAGAGAATGTCGTCGTTGCAAATTTCACAAGGTTCGTTTCGTTTAAGCGATACCCGCACGCTGGAACTGGACCACTTGAGCATCCGATCTGGCGATAGCTGGGCGTTTGTCGGGGCTAATGGCAGCGGGAAATCAGCCCTGGCCAGGGCATTGTCTGGCGAACTGACGTTGCTGAAAGGCGAGCTTCATGGCGATTTTCACCACGTCGTGCGGATTTCGTTCGAGCAGTTACAAAAACTGGTCAGCGATGAATGGCAGCGCAACAATACCGACCTGTTAAGCCCGGACGAGGACGACACCGGTCGCACCACGGCAGAAATTATTCAAGAAGAAGTCAAAGATGCCAACCGTTGTGCGCAGCTTGCCGCGCAGTTTGGTATCACCCCGTTGCTTTCTCGCCGTTTTAAATACCTGTCTACCGGCGAAACTCGCAAAACCCTGCTTTGTCGTGCCCTGATGCCCCAACCGGATTTGCTCATCCTGGATGAACCTTTCGATGGGCTGGACGCCAACTCACGCGCCCAGCTTGCTATCTTGCTGAACGCACTTTCGCTACAGGGTTATACCTTGGTATTGGTACTCAACCGCTTCGATGAGATCCCGGATTTCATTGAGCAGGTGGGCGTGTTGGCCGATTGTACCCTCACCAGCCAGGGGCCGCGGGAACAGGTGATGGCCGAAGCGCTGATCGCCCAGTTGGCACACAGCGAAAACCTCGAGGGCCTGATGTTGCCTGAAACCGAAGATCCTACCCAGAAGGTTGGCCTGCCAAGCGATCGCCCCCTGATCGTCTTGCGTGATGGCGTGGTGAGTTACAACGATCGCCCGATCCTCAGCCAGTTGAGCTGGCAGGTTAACCCTGGTGAGCATTGGCAGATCGTCGGCCCCAATGGAGCCGGGAAATCAACGTTGCTCAGCCTGATCACTGGCGATCATCCGCAAGGTTACAGTAACGATCTGACGCTGTTTGGCCGCCGACGTGGCAGCGGTGAAACCATCTGGGATATCAAACGCCATATCGGCTACGTCAGCAGCAGCCTGCATCTGGATTATCGCGTCAGCTCCAGCGTGCGTAACGTTATACTTTCCGGCTTCTTTGATTCGATCGGCATCTATCAGGCCGTCTCCGATCGCCAGCAGCAGTTAACTTCTCAGTGGCTGGCATTGCTCGGCCTGGAGAACTCCGCTGATGCGCCGTTCCATGGCCTTTCCTGGGGCCAGCAACGGCTGGCGCTGATTGCCAGGGCGCTGGTTAAACACCCGGCTCTGCTGATCCTGGATGAACCCTTGCAGGGTCTGGATCCGCTTAACCGCCAACTGGTGCGGCGCTTCATCGATGTGCTGATCCAACAAGGTTCGACCCAGTTGCTGTTCGTTTCGCATCATGCAGAAGATGCCCCGCAATGTATCACTCACCGTTTGACCTTCGTTCCTGAAGGGGACGGCTACGGTTATCAGCAAGAGGTATTAGCTTAAGCTGCCGGGATAAGTGCTACAGCGCCTATCCCGGAGACATATCCGGCAACACTTCCTCCACAACGCATCACACTTGGCCTCTTATCATCAAAGGATGCAGAGTTATTTTCTGGAGAAGGTATGTCCGCAGCGCTGATTATTACCGATCTGATTGAAGATCTGGCAGGCCCCAAAGGACGCGCGAACCACTGCCGCGAGCAGCTCATGGCGCGGGATCTGATCGCGCATGTCAATGCTGCAGCGGCCTACGCACGAGTAAGAAAAATTCCGGTGATCTGGTTGCGCACCGGTTTTGCCGATGATTATCACGATATTCCACCCCACTCACCGCTGTTTAACCATTTCAAACATATCGGTGCGCTGCGTTTAAGCAACGGGGGTTGCCACTGGCTGGCCGGGTTGGAAATAAAAGCAGAGGATTTGCAGTACGAAAAAAGCGCTCTCCGCATTCGCCGGTAACAATTTGTTAGCATGGTTACAGCAGCAGCGCCGCCACCATTTGCTGTTGGGGGGATCAGTACGCCGCTGGCAATCGAAAGCACCGCCCGGCACGCGCACGATGCCGGATTCCAGATAACCATTTTGCAAGACCTCTGCGCCGCCCCAACAGAAGAGATCCATCAGCAAAGCCTGGAGACATTGCAAAATCTGGCGGAAGTCAGGCGTTCCCAGGCCTGGATGCAAGGATAAATAGCCGTTTTAGCAGGTTTAACGACTGCCCCGACCTTTGCTGACATAAGCTTGTGCTACTATCCCATTTAGCACTCACTTTACGTGTCATTAACACACCAGATTTTCTGGTATTGAGTGCCGTGTATCTATTTAAAGGGATAGCTAAATATGTGGGGCGTACTTTCGGCTTCGTTGTTTTTTTTGCCATTTAATCGACTGATTGCTTTAGTCGTGCTGGCTGCCGCAGCAGGGATGGGGGTTTACCACCATATCCTGACACCGGTCAGCCTGGCTTGCCTGGGCGTCATTGCCATTGCGGCCTGGCTACATCAGTTATATCACCATCAGCGCGCAGTATCTTTGGCCTTAGAACTGTTTTTGGTTGCCTGCTCAATCGCACTGTTTTATCACCTGATCCCCGGCTTCAATAACCCAGTGATGGTCGATCAGGAAAAGGTAGGCCCTCTCAGCTCGCTTTATTCGATGTATTACAACTTCGATAAGGCACTGGTACCTTTCCTGTTGATTGTCTGTCTGCCAACCTTGTTCAATGCTGGCCAGCCTGACAAGAAAGTGGGAGCCAGCGCCTGGGTGCTGCTGGTGCTCTGCATCCCGGCGGTGCTGATGTTGGCGGTCGCGCTTGGTGGGCTGAAAGTTGAAATGCATCTGCCGCCTTGGATCCTGGCATTTATCATGGCCAACCTGTTTTTCGTCTCTATGGCTGAGGAGGCGTTGTTCCGGGGTTATTTGCAGCAGCGTCTGCGCCAATGGCTGGGGCCTTACCCGGCACTGATTATCACCGCTTTGCTGTTTGGTGCCGCTCATCTGGCCGGGGGCATGCTGATGGTGGCGTTTGCCACGCTGGCCGGGGTGATTTACGGCCTGGCCTGGATGTGGAGCGGCCGCCTGTGGGTGCCAATCGTCTTCCATTTTGGCCTTAACCTTACCCATCTGCTGTTCTTCACTTATCCGCTCTATCAACATCCATAACCCCATATTGGCCGACAGATTTCGCTGTCGGCCAACCTCAGTGAAAACGTTACCACCACCAACGCGTTAAATTTCCCTGTAATGGCTGGCAGCCAAGATACTCAATCAGTGTAAGCGATTCCATTTTTCGCGTTAGATCACCTTTTTATTACCACAGGCATGCTATCTTTCTTACATTATTCTCTAAAATGCACGCGGCTACAGTCAGTAAAAACCCAGTGAAAGCGATTACACTTAGCCCGGCATAGATGAAGGAAGCGTTATGCTCAATTTTAACCCGACCGATCACCCGCATCGCCGTTTTAATCCTCTCACTGGCCAATGGGTGCTGGTTTCACCTCACCGGGCCAAGCGTCCTTGGCAAGGCCAGCAGGAATCTGCCGCGCAGGAAACCCTGCCGACGCACGATCCCGATTGCTTCCTTTGCCCTGGCAATACGCGCGTGACCGGTGATAAAAACCCAGATTATCCGGGTACCTATGTGTTCACTAATGACTTTGCAGCCCTGATGCAAGACACGCCACAGGCCCCTGAAAGCGACGATCCGCTGATACGTTGCCAAAGTGCGCGTGGCACCAGCCGGGTGATCTGCTTTTCCCCGGATCACAGCAAAACCTTGCCCCTACTCTCTCTCCCGCGCTGGAGCAGGTGATCGCCACCTGGCAGGAACAGACTACAGATTTGGGGCGCACCTATCCTTGGGTACAAGTGTTTGAAAACAAAGGTGCCGCGATGGGATGCTCCAATCCTCATCCACACGGTCAGGTTTGGGCTAACAGTTTCCTGCCCAACGAGGCAGAACGTGAAGATCGCCTGCAGCAGGAATATTTCACTCAACACCAAACCGCCATGCTGGTCGATTACGCGCAGCGGGAGCTCGCTGATGGCAGCCGGACGGTAGTCGAAACCGAACATTGGCTGGCCGTGGTGCCCTATTGGGCCGCCTGGCCATTCGAAACCCTGCTGCTTGCGAAAGCTGCCGTGCAACGCCTTACCGATCTCAGCGCCGAGCAAAGCAGCGATCTGGCCATCGCGCTGAAGAAACTCACCAGCCGCTATGACAACCTGTTTCAGTGCTCTTTCCCTTATTCGATGGGCTGGCACGGTGCGCCATTTAACAACGCCGATAACCGCCACTGGCAGTTACATGCCCATTTCTATCCACCACTGCTGCGTTCCGCTACGGTGCGCAAATTTATGGTGGGCTATGAAATGCTGGCAGAAACCCAGCGCGATCTGACCGCAGAACAAGCTGCTGAACGCCTGCGCGCGGTCAGCGATATCCATTATCAACAAGCCGGAGTGAAATAATGAGCCTGAAACAGCATACCCAAACCCTCTTTACTGAACACTTTGGCTACGCACCGACCCTTACAATTCAGGCTCCAGGCCGGGTAAACCTGATTGGCGAGCACACCGATTACAATGACGGCTTTGTGCTTCCCTGCGCCATCGATTACCAGACCGTCATCAGTGGTGCAGCACGTAGCGATCGCCTGATCCGCGTATTGGCGGCCGACTACGAGAATCAGCAGGATCTGTTTTCGTTAGACGAACCGATCGTCAGCCACGCCAATCTGCGCTGGGCCGACTATGTACGTGGCGTGGTGAAACACCTGCAGACACGCAATGCTGATTTTGGCGGTGCCGATCTGGTGATCAGCGGTAATGTGCCGCAAGGGGCCGGGCTGAGCTCATCCGCCTCGCTCGAAGTTGCCGTCGGCCAGGCATTGCAGGCGCTTTATCAATTACCCCTCGACGGCGTTGCACTGGCGCTGAACGGCCAGGAAGCAGAGAACCAGTTTGTCGGCTGTAACTGCGGCATTATGGATCAATTGATTTCAGCACTGGGGAAGAAAGATCACGCCCTGCTGATCGACTGCCGTTCATTGGAAACACGAGCGGTATCAATGCCAGAAAATATTGCCGTGGTTATTATCAACTCCAACGTCAAACGTGGCCTGGTCGACAGCGAATACAACACTCGCCGCAAACAGTGCGAAGAAGCAGCCCGCTTCTTTGGTGTCAAAGCGCTACGTGATGTCAGCCTGGATCTGTTCTTCCCGATCATGGATGAACTGGATCCGATTGTCGCCAAACGGGCGTGCCATGTGATCACCGAAAACGCTCGCACCCTGGCCGCTGCGGATGCCTTAGCCGCTGGCAATCTGAAACTGATGGGGAAACTGATGGCCGAATCACACGCTTCAATGCGTGATAATTTTGAGATAACCGTGCCTCCCATTGATACACTGGTCGAGATTGTCAAAGAGGTGATTGGCGATCGTGGCGGCGTACGTATGACCGGCGGCGGTTTCGGCGGTTGCATCGTGGCGCTGATGCCACAGGAACTGGTGGAGCCGGTGCGAGCGGCGGTGGCTAAAGAATACCCTCTGCAAACCAACGGCCTCAAAGAAACCTTTTATGTATGCCAAGCATCGCAAGGATCTGGCTTATGCTGACCGATACACCCGCAATTGCCCCAGACGGGCAGCCCTTTAATCTTACCACCCTGCGTAATGCCGGGGGTATGACGGTTTCGTTTATGGACTGGGGAGCAACCTGGCTTTCCGCCGTGCTGCCACTGAAATCCGGTGAAAAACGTGAGCTGTTGCTGGGTTGCAAAACGCCGGTAGACTATCTGTATCAGGCCGCTTACCTGGGGGCAACGGTCGGGCGCTACGCCAACCGAATTGCTCATGCCAGCCTGGAGATCGACGGTAAGGCTCATCCGCTGGTAGCCAACCAGGGGGAGCACCAACTGCACGGCGGCCCGAAGGGCTTCCATGCACGCCGCTGGCAGACAGTTGCCCAGGACGAACAGCGGGTGGTCTATCAGCTATGTTCCCCTGACGGTGACCAGGGTTTTCCTGGCAACCTTGACGTAACGCTGACCTATCGGCTCACCGCCGATCATCGGTTGGAAATCGAGTATCAGGCACAGACCGATCGCCCCTGCCCGGTCAATCTGACCAATCATGCCTATTTCAACCTGGACGGTGCCGGACACGATGCCAGGCAACAGCGCTTGCAACTGTTCGCCGACCGCTACCTGCCGGTAGACAGCGAAGGCATCCCCTGTGCCGATCTGACGGCGGTTGCGGGTACCGGTATGGATTTTCGCCAGCCTAAAACCCTGCATCAGGACCTGTTGCGCGATCGCGATCAGCAACGGGTAAAAGGTTATGATCATGCCTATCTGCTTCACCGGACCTGCAACGGGTTGGAAAACCCGGCAGCCCACCTGTGGTCTGCCGATGGCAAAGTTGAAATGACGGTATACACCACTGCGCCAGCGTTGCAGCTGTACAGCGGTAATTATCTGGGGGAACGCCAGCACGCGATGGCGGCACCTATAATAATTACGCCGGGGTGGCCCTGGAAAGCGAGTTCCTGCCCGATAGCCCGCATCATCCACAATGGCCACAGCCCGATTGTTGGCTATATCCGGGCCAGCGTTACCAGAGCGCCACGCATTATCGGTTTATTCCTATCTGACCCGCCACGCCCCTTATCATGCGGTCAGGGGCGTTTTTGTTATAATTGCTTACATTGCATCCGTCGGCAGTGACCTTTCCTTATTCCAAACCCCACACTACTATCAGGCTACCGTGATATGCACAACGCCTTGTGCAGAGTCACAATTTTCGGCCCCAGGCCGGTCAATAGCTGAAGGAACACCTATGCGTCTGATTACTGCACTTCCATTACTGACAGGTTTACTGCTGAGCACCCCTCTGATGGCCGCCGATACCGCAGCAAAAACGCCCTCCCCGGCGCAGGCAGCCCAGCAGAAGCGAATGACCGATTGTAATCAACAGGCCACCACCCAATCGCTGAAGGGCTCTGACCGCACCACCTTTATGAGCACCTGTCTGAAGGCCGAAGGCCACAAAACCGACAAGGCCCTCACCCCGCAGCAGCAGAAAATGAAAGACTGTAACGCCGACGCCGCTAAAAAGAGTCTGAAAGGTGACGAGCGTAAAACCTTCATGAGCAGTTGCCTGAAAAAATCTGCCTGATGGTATTAATTCCTTGGCGCAAATGAGTCAATCTTGTTTGCGCCTTTATCCAACCGCCTCAACAATGCAGCCCGTGCAAAACTCCTCTTATCCTACCGTCAAAAATTGGCTATGGTTAAACACTACACCCAACGGTTATGGGGGGCTGAGCCTTGCCATTCCTGGTATAAAACCCGGCTATTTTAGTGGGTATAGTTAACGGGTATTTCGATTGCCGTGCTATCGGCCGCAGAATATAATGATTTTCGTTATCATTGAACTGTCAGATTATTAAGGAGTTAAGCTATGGCTGTAACTAAGCTGGTTCTGGTGCGCCACGGCGAAAGCCAGTGGAACAACGAAAACCGCTTCACCGGTTGGTATGACGTCGATCTTTCCGACAAAGGCCGTACCGAAGCAAAAGCAGCAGGCAAGCTGTTGAAAGATGAAGGTTTCTCTTTCGATTTCGCTTACACTTCCGTTCTGAAACGTGCTATCCACACCCTGTGGAACATTCTGGACGAGCTGGATCAAGCCTGGCTGCCAACCGAAAAATCCTGGAAACTGAATGAACGCCACTACGGCGCAC
Organism: Serratia sp. L9; assembly: GCF_050632285.1. NCBI lineage: Bacteria > Pseudomonadati > Pseudomonadota > Gammaproteobacteria > Enterobacterales > Yersiniaceae > Serratia > Serratia sp. L9. Next base: position 5,135,065 of record NZ_CP192591.1, read on the forward strand.
TGCAAGGCCTGAACAAAGCTGAAACGGCTGAGAAATATGGTGATGAGCAGGTTAAACAATGGCGTCGTGGCTTTGCGGTAACACCGCCAGAACTGACCAGAGAAGATGAACGCTATCCGGGCCACGATCCGCGTTATTCAGCCCTGACCGAAAAAGAGCTGCCACTGACCGAAAGCCTGGCGCTGACTATCGATCGCGTAATCCCCTATTGGGACGAAGAGATCCTGCCACGCATCAAGAGCGGTGAACGCGTTATCGTTGCCGCTCACGGCAACTCCCTGCGTGCATTGGTGAAATACCTGGATAACCTGAGCGAGGACGAAATCCTCGAGCTGAACATCCCAACGGGCGTGCCATTGGTATACGAGTTCGACGAGAACTTTAAGCCAATCAAACGTTATTACCTGGGTAATGCTGACGAGATCGCAGCCAAAGCCGCTGCGGTAGCAAACCAGGGTAAAGCGAAGTAATCCCCTGAGGACAGCAGCCCTCGGCTTTTGGCCGGGGGCTTTTTCACCGATACCGGCTAGTTCTGCTGCGCCTTGATGTCGGCAGCTTCAATAGCCTCCAGCCTGGCCTGCATCTCCGGATGCGTACTTAGCCATTCGGGCACTTTTAATGAAGCCCCCACCCGGGTGCCTGCCGATTGCTGCAATGCGCGATAGATATCTGCCATGGCTGCCAATGAACGCCGTTGAGACCGCATTTCTGCGATTGCCCAATCGTCTGCTTCACGCTCCATGGTGCGGGAGAATTGCATCTCATGCATAAATGAAGCCGATTGCAGCAGCGTATCACCCACACCGCTCACATCACCGGTCATCCACATAAACGTCAGTGCTACCAGGGAAGAACGCACCACCATCCGCATAGGATGACGGTAAGCATGGTGGGCCATTTCATGTAACATCACCGCGGCAAGGCCATCGTCGCCGTTCGCCAGTTTCACCAGATCATCGCTGATCACCAAGGTGCCATCGGGCAGCATAAACGCATTGGCTTCCCCTTCTGACGCCATCAGCTTCAAGCTGAGAGGAGTGCGTTCCTGCTGCATTCGCTCTGGCATCACCTGCAAGAACAGTTTCTGGAGGGCCTGTTGCTTTTCTACGGGCAACTCCGACGGTTTAAACCCCCTTTTTGCAGAAACTGTAACGAATGTTCGCCCAGTGTTTGTTCCGCCGATGTGGGAATGCGTAATGCAATCTCATTGCTTGCCCAGGGAAGCACCAGATAGATATACGCCAAAGTAGAGAGGATGCTCAGTAACAGCGTCAGCAACACACCTCGTTTATAACGCTCTAACCGATGCACCAGGCCTGGCGAACGACGCTGATAAAACCACTGGCGGAATAACGCATCGTCGGCAGGCACAAAGCGCCCGCCGTCGGGAAACGTCAACGCCAGCGGGATACTCCCCAATGATGCCGAAACGCTGACCTGAGGCAGAGAGAAATAGCACCGCTGCGTATCACGTTGCAGCGTGACACCTTCCCCTGCGTCATTCAGCAACAGCCGCGCTGTTTCGCGTGCAGCCCGGCCAGGGCTCTGGTAATAGCCTTCCAGGATCATTGGCCTTTACTCAAAAACTGGCGCCAAGATCGAGTGCCTGTACGACTTCTTCAGCGATGGCATTGTTTGCCGTCTCATGGTGTGCCTGTACGGTCAACAACGACAAATCACCTTCAACCTGAGTGGACTGCGCCATATAACGCGCGTGACGCACTTCGGCCACTGGAGCAGCAAAACCCAGAGAGAAAACAGTGATCAGACTGTTAGTGATCAGTAACCCCATATATGGCAGGGTCTGCATGGAGGAATTCAGTTTAACCTCGCCTTTCAGCGTGGTTTGTTTAAACAGATAGTTCCGCTGCGCCACCATATGGTAACTACTGGAAATCATCGCACCGACCAGGATCACCAATACCATCAGGAACAGGCTGAAGGCATGGCTGATCAACAGTGTGGCAGCCATTTCATCAGACATACCGCCCATTAATGCAAACTGGAATAACGTGGCAAAGAATGAGCCTGCCAGCAGCATTGCAATAACAAAAAACGGCACAAAGATCAGTAAACTAAACAGTGCAAACTTGATATATGCGGCTTTCTTGAGTTCGGCACTAAATGGCGAGTTGCCAAAATGCAGATTGTTCACATACAGATCGTGCTGCAAGGTAGCGATAACGCCGTTGATTACGGCAAACAGCGGCACCAATACCACGATCGACCCGATAGCTAAAGTAATCACACCGCCGATACTTTCTGCATTACTGCCAATAACACCCAATACGATAATAACGGCATATAATCCAAGGATTAACAGCATCGGGCAGAACAGCAGAGCCCAATAGGCGCGCCCGGTTTTACACTGATAATTAAAACGGACACCGCGATAACTGGACATAATCGCGTTATAACGCCAGTTGCGGATAATAAACCAGGGGATCAGCCCTACAAAGATTAATAAGGCCACTACGCCAGCCAGTGGCGCGACAAACAGCAGGACATAGAATATGATCACCCCAACGAGAACCAACAAACGTCCTTTAAGGATTTCTATCGGTTGCGCGTGGTAGTCGAAGCGATCACCGTTCAACTCGGTATTGCCATAAAAATAACGGCGGCGGCGTACCGTTGCCCAGGCAGAATATATACCTAGTGTAATACCAGTCAGCAACAGATTAACCAACCAAATTGAGAAGTACTCGCCACCTTTGCCATGAAATAGCATCTGATGCCGAACATTAGTTTGTGAACTATTATTTTCCATAAACCTTTCATCCTGAAAGAAATATAATCCACCGCTCCTTACCTCTGGATTTCAGGTTGCAATGTTGTTATCTGCAGCTTGAAGGACGACGGGTATAGACTGCTATTTATTAAAAAAGAGCATGGCGGCAGTAAAAAAGCGCATCATCATAATCTCAATAGGTAACCAATCGCAATTAATGTTTTCGTTGGTCGCGATAATAAAATTTCGATTAAGAATTTGCTTATAAAAAACGATTAAGGCTGAGGCTAATAAAAACTATCGCCTCATCTTTACGGGTAGGAATTTTTCCATACAATGACGCAAATACACAGCTTTTAAAATTAATAAAGAGAATAAGTTAAAACGAAAAAACCAATTTATTGGCCCCGCTGCCTCGGGGCCAGGCAGAATACATTTCAAGTTGCAGCCAGGTGCCCAGCAACCTCGTCCCCTGGGGCTCACTTGAGTCAGGGCGGGGATGACAAATCTGTCGGGACAAGTCGGCCAGGAACCGATTCGAATGCCGCAAGCGGCAGCCCGTAGCGGAAATCACCAGGACGGATTTCTCCCAGATTTGAACGCCGTAAACCGCGGCCCGTGAGGGACGAAACCCACGGTTGGGTTTCGTCATCGCAGGTAACAACGCTGCAGCTTGAAAGGCGACGGGCGTATTAGCCGCGACGCGCCTTCACCGCCCCTGCCAATTCACGCAGCACGGATTCGGTGTCTTCCCAACCGATGCAGGCATCGGTCACGCTTTTACCGTAAATCAGCGGCTCGCCACTTTCCAGGTTCTGATTCCCTTCCACCAGATGGCTCTCTATCATCACACCGATAATGGCCTTTTCCCCGTTGCGCAGTTGCTGACAAACATCGGCATTCACTTCCATTTGTTTTTTGAACTGTTTGCTGCTGTTTGCATGGCTGAAATCGATCATCACCTGTGCAGGCAAGCCGGCTTTAACCAGACCGTCTTTCACTTCTTTCACATGGGACGCACTGTAGTTTGGCTCTTTGCCACCGCGCAGAATAATATGACAATCACCATTGCCACTGGTGTTAACAATCGCGGAATGGCCCCATTTTGTCACAGACAGGAAACAGTGCGGTGCGCCAGCGGCGTTGATGGCATCAATCGCCACCTTGATGGTGCCATCCGTCCCATTCTTGAACCCCACCGGGCAGGACAGGCCGGAAGCCAGCTCGCGGTGTACCTGAGATTCTGTGGTACGTGCGCCGATCGCCCCCCAGCTCATCAGATCGCCCAAATATTGCGGGGTGATCATATCAAGGAACTCACCGGCCGCAGGCAAGCCGCTGTCATTGATATCCAACAACAGTTTACGCGCCAGGCGCAGACCTTCGTTAATCTGGAAACTATTGTCCATCTGTGGATCGTTGATCAGACCTTTCCAACCAACGGTAGTACGTGGCTTTTCAAAGTAGACCCGCATCACCACTTCCAGCTCACCGCTGAGCTCCTGACGCAGCTTGAGCAAACGTGCCGCATATTCTTTCGCCGCTTTGGTATCGTGAATAGAACAAGGCCCAATCACCACAAGTAGGCGGTCATCATTGCCGCGTAGAATTTTGTGGATAGCATTACGAGCCTGCGACACCGTTTCTGCTGCCGGCCCAGTGGCTGGAAACTTCTCCAGCAGGGCAACCGGGGGCAGAAGTTCCTTGATCTCTTTAATGCGTAAATCGTCGTTTTGGTAATTCATAGCTTTTCCATTCGGTATCGGTAGGTGTATTGCTCAATGCGTTAATTTCACCAATCTAGCCTGTGGGGCTGGCGCTGTAAATCACCTTTGACAGGGTAATGGCACCAAGTGGATATTCAGCTCTCAATAAGGTTGCCTATAATGGCTAGGTAACAACGCTGCAGCTTGGAAGACAACGGATATAACCCCTACGGATTTCAAGTTGCTGCCAGACGCCTGGCTCCCTCATCCCCTGGAGCTTACTGAAGTGTCAGTGGCTGGGGTGAGACAGCGAAGGTAACACCGCTGCGGCTTGAAAGACGACAGGTTTAAAAGGATAAGTCATGTCTGGATCTACACATGTCCATCTGCCTAAAGACAACAACAGTAAGCGCCTACTAGCCGCATTTTTAGTCACCGTGATTTTTATGGTTGCCGAGGTGGTTGGCGGGCTGCTTTCCGGTTCTCTGGCGCTATTGGCCGACGCCGGGCATATGCTGACGGATGCCGCTGCACTGTTTGTGGCTTTGATGGCGGTACACTTCTCACAACGCAAACCTGATTCTCGCCACACATTCGGCTATCTGCGACTGACCACTCTGGCTGCCTTTCTCAATGCTGCAGCCTTGCTGCTGATCGTCGTATTCATCCTGTGGGAGGCGATACGGCGCTTCTTCGAGCCACAGCCTGTGATGGGTACCCCGATGTTAATCATCGCCGTAGCGGGCCTGCTGGCTAATCTGTTCGCCTTCTGGCTGCTGCATCGGGGCAATGAAGAGAAAAATATCAACGTGCGCGCCGCTGCCCTGCATGTTCTTGGCGATCTGCTAGGTTCGGTAGGGGCCATCGCTGCAGCACTGGTCATTATCACCACCGGCTGGACGCCCATCGACCCGATACTTTCCGTGTTGGTCTCCTGCCTGGTGCTGCACAGCGCCTGGCGGTTGCTCAAAGAGAGTTTTCATGAATTGTTGGAAGGCACGCCGCAGGAAGTGGATATCAACAGGCTGCAAAGGGACCTGTGCCTGAATATTCCGGAGGTGCGCAATATCCATCATGTGCATGTCTGGCAGATTGGTGAACAAAAATTAATGACGCTGCATGCGCAAGTGATCCCCCTCACGATCATGATGGCTTGCTGCGCCATATCCAGGCTTATCTGCTGGAACATTACAAGATTGGCCATGCGACGATTCAAATGGAGTACCAGCATTGCGAGACGCCAGATTGTGGCATCAATCGGGCCCCAGAACCGAGTGAACACTCACATACGGGTTCACATTCCCACCTGGGGCACCACCACTGACATCATAGGGCACACTGCGGTGCCCTGATTCATTGACTTGCCGAGGAAAACGGCTGTGAATGATTCTGCGCGGCACTGCGGATCCACAGCCACGAACCATTCAGCGCAATCAACGTCAGAATAACGTATTCCAATGCCATCGCATATACGCCCTGATAGGCGAAAATGGCCACGCTGATAACGTCTATCACTACCCACAACAGCCAGTTCTCAACGTATTTGCGCGTCATCAGGATCATGGCGACGATGGATAACACCATCATGGTTGAATCCCAGAACGGGAAGGCATCCGGCTGTAGTTCTGGCATTTGTACGTTGAGCCCCAATCCCTGCATGACCGCTACCGCAATCTGTGTCAGGTAGGCAAATACCCGGTCGATATTAAACGTCATCAACGTAATACCAATCACGCATACTGCGCCCCAGGCCAACGCTTTAGGCAGTGGCAACCAGCGGATTTTCAGCTCTGCCTGGTTATCCTGCGTCTGGCGGCTCCAGGCATACCAGCCGTAGATATTGGCGACGAAGAAAAACAGCTGAAGCAACAGGCTGGCATAAAGCTGGATCTGGAAAAAGATCACCGCGAACAGCGTGACGTTTATCAGGCCAAACAGATAGTTGATGATTTTCTCTTTACTGGCATACCAGATGCACAGTAAACCAAATAGCGTGCCGATGGCCTCAATCCACGATAAATCGTAACCGCCCGCGCCAATCGGAATATGAACCAGGATATTGCTGGTACTGAAAAAACTCATCTTGCTTTCCTTATTGCTGGGTTAGCCCGCATCAGGCGTTCCCTTTCACTTGCATCTTCAACTGCGCTGCAAACTCCAGCATACGGTTGAGCGGGAGCAGCGCTTTTTCACGCAGTGCGCCATCAACAAAGATCTCATGCTGCGCGCCGCCCTGCTCCAGCCCTTCGGCAATAGCCTTCAGGCCGTTCATCGCCATCCACGGGCAGTGCGCACAGCTACGGCAGGTTGCGCCTTCACCAGCGGTAGGTGCCTCAAACAGTTCCTTATCCGGAACGGCCTGCTGCATCTTGTAAAAGATACCGCGATCGGTGGCAACTATCAGTTGCTGGTTAGGCAGCGTTGTCGCCGCTTGAATCAGCTGGCTGGTCGAACCTACCGCGTCAGCCAGGCTGACAACCGCCTGCGGTGACTCTGGGTGCACCAATATCGCAGCGTTTGGGTACAAGGCTTTCATACGCATCAGCGCCTGGGTTTTAAATTCGTCATGGACGATACAGGCGCCCTGCCAGCACAACACATCCGCACCGGTTTGCTTTTGTACATAGCTGCCAAGATGGCGATCCGGTGCCCAGATGATTTTTTCCCCCAGGCTGTCGAGATGTTCAATCAGCTCAACTGCAATACTGGAAGTGACCACCCAATCTGCACGCGCCTTGACTGCCGCTGAAGTATTCGCATAAACCACCACCGTGCGATCAGGATGGCTGTCGCAGAAAGCCGCGAACTCTTCCTCGGGGCAACCCAGATCGAGCGAACATTCTGCCTTCAGGGTCGGCATCAGCACCTGTTTTTCCGGGCTGAGGATTTTTGCCGTTTCCCCCATAAAGCGCACCCCGGCAACCAGCAAGGTTGAAGCCGGATGCTGGCTACCAAAACGAGCCATCTCTAGTGAGTCTGCAACGCAGCCACCGGTCTCTTCCGCCAGCGCCTGGATCTCTGGATCGGTATAATAGTGAGCTACCATTACCGCATCACGCTGCTTGAGCAAGGTTTTAATCTTCTGGCGATAAAAAGCCTTCTCTGCCACGTCTAACGGCACCGGTTTCGGCGGGAATGGGTACACCGCCGCGTTGACATCAAACATTTCACTCATCACTTTCATCTCTATGCTAGGCTGTCCGTCTGCCATCCAGGCCTTACTTTGCCTCCAGCAAACACCCTCGTTTTATATACTAAACAAAATACCTAAAATTTAGCTGGAAGTCGCTTTGATTTTCATCTTTTGATGATGTTTGTTTACTGGATTAAAATTTTTGGGGATAATGGCTGGTTCGTCAATTTTAAGCTGGGATGACGCGAAGCTGAAAGCAGCTCCTCGCCCACAAACATCTTTGCGTATGCCACATTGGCAGGCTGCACGATAGTACGGAGAGCAGATGCGAAAAAAGCGCCAAAAGGCGCTTTTCTCTGAAGAGTGGTGGGTCGTGCAGGATTCGAACCTGCGACCAATTGATTAAAAGTCAACTGCTCTACCAACTGAGCTAACGACCCACTGATGTGGTTTACTGCTTAATGCGAGAGCAACGAGAAGGCACTCAGTTGCAATTTACGGTGGGTCGCGCAGGATTAGCGGCTAATGCCGGGTCTCGCTTCGCTCGGCCAGAACCTCTTACGGTTCTTATCCTTCACGATTTGACTCACTGCTACGCCATAAAATTGGTGGGTCGTGCAGGATTCGAACCTGCGACCAATTGATTAAAAGTCAACTGCTCTACCAACTGAGCTAACGACCCACTGGCGTGGTTTACTGCGAGATGCAAGAGCAACGAGAAGGGACTCGGCTGCAATTTATGGTGGGCCGTGCAGGATTAGCGGTTAACGCCTGGTCTCGCTTCGCTCGGTTCGAACCTCTTACGGTTCCCAACCTTCACGATTTGACTCACTACTACATCTTAAAAATTGGTGGGTCGTGCAGGATTCGAACCTGCGACCAATTGATTAAAAGTCAACTGCTCTACCAACTGAGCTAACGACCCACTGTCGTGGTGGGTGATGACGGGCTCGAACCGCCGACCCCCTCCGTGTAAAGGAGATGCTCTACCAACTGAGCTAATCACCCACTGTCGTGGTTACTGCTTTACTGCTTACCAATTCATTAAGAATTGGTGGGTCGTGCAGGATTCGAACCTGCGACCAATTGATTAAAAGTCAACTGCTCTACCAACTGAGCTAACGACCCAATTTCCTTGCTGCTTTAACACCTTGCAAGATGTCTTGGCAACGGCGGCATATATTACTAATTTATCTCAGCAGCGCAACCTAAATTTTGGCTCGATGGGTTTAACTGCTTGTTCTTCACGCGAATGAGCCCAGAATTCAGTCAAATCGACCAACTTCTGGGCTCACTTTTTATCTACAGACTGGCTTCGCGTTTTTTTGCCTGCTTGGCTGCATCGCTAGTCGGGTATGATTTTATCACCTGCTGGTAAACGGCTTTGGCTTTATCCGCCTGGCCCTTTTCCTGCATGATCACCCCAACTTTATACATTGCGTCTGGAGCCTTGGGCGATTTTGGATAATTCTTCACCACCACCGCATAATAGTAAGCCGCATCCTCCTTTTTACCTTTGTTGTAGAACAACTGCCCCAGCCAGTAGTTGGCATTAGGAAGGTATGTGGATTTTGGATATTGCTTTATAAAAGACTGGAAAGCGGTGATCGCCTGGTCATACTGCTTTTTTCCAACGCCAGTGACACAGCGGCGTTGTAATCGCTGTTCTCGTCGCCCGTACTCGCCGGAGCGGCTGCCGAACCCTCAGGGGCACTGCCAGCGCTGTCAGATGCTGCGGCGGCAGTTGCTGCTGCACCTGAAGAATTCTGTGCGCCACCCTGGCTTAGGCTATCCATCTGTTGATAGATCTGTTTCTGGCGTTCAACCACTTGATTCAACTGATACTGACTTTCCTGGATCTGCCCACGAAGTGTATCGATATCACGTTGGTTATCAGAGAGTTGTTGCTGGAGTTGGTTTAAAAGCTGGCCCTGAGCATTACTGATACGCTCAAGGGAGGTGACACGGTCTTCGACCGAGCCGGAGCCGACATTACTGATTGGCGCTTGGGCAGTAGCGGCCCATGGGACCGCTACGCCAACCAGTAACGACAGACTCAATAGGTGACGTCTGAAGTTACTGTTCATGCAATTCTCTTAGTAAACCAGAACGGCACGACGGTTTTTAGCATAAGCCGCTTCGTCGTGGCCCAGTACTGCTGGCTTTTCTTTACCGTAAGAAACGATAGAGATCTGGTCAGCGGAAACGCCTTTGCCTTGCAGGTACATTTTAACTGCGTTAGCACGACGCTCGCCCAGAGCAATGTTGTATTCCGGCGTACCGCGCTCATCCGCATGACCTTCAATAGTCACTTTGTAAGATGGGTTGCTACGCAGGAATGCAGCGTGAGCATCCAGCATCTGAGCAAACTCAGAGCTGACGTCATATTTGTCCAGACCGAAGTAAACAATGTTGTTCTTCTGCAGTTCTTGCATCTGCAGACGAGCTTGTTCTTCAGAAGACAGGTTGCTGCTGCCGTTTTCTGTACCAGTGCCAGCGCCCATACCAGATTGGTCGTTGTTTGCGCTTTTGTTAGAACTACAAGCTGCTACCGCCAGAACTGGCAGTGCCAGCAGAAGCCCTTTCAGCACTTTGTTCAGTTGCATTTCTTTGATCCTTTTATAGTTTGCCATACATATTTACACATGCATCACAGATACGGCGACCAGGCAGGGAATTTGACCTGTCCATCAGTTGCCGGAAGACGCGCTTTGAAACGCCCATCAGTCGATACCAACTGCAGCACGGAGCCCATACCTTGCGTGGAGCTATAGATCACCATGGTGCCGTTTGGTGCGATACTAGGCGTTTCGTCCAGGAAAGTATCCGTTAAAACTTGAACGGCTCCCGATCCGAGATCTTGTTTGGAAATGTGCTGAACACCATTGTTGGAGCTCACCATCACCAGGAACTTACCGTCGAAACTCACATCAGAATCCTGATTCTGGGCACCTTCCCAGGTCAGACGTTGTGGAGCACCGCCGTTTGCATTGATTTTATAAATCTGAGGACGCCCGCCCTGGTCGGAGGTATAAGCCAGAGACTGGCCATCCGGGAACCAGCTAGGTTCGGTATTGTTGCTGCGGCCATCGGTAACCTGGCTAATCTGGCCAGAAGCCAGGTTCATCACATACAGGTTCAGGCTGCCGGTTTTGGACAGCGCGAAAGCCAGACGGGTGCCATCCGGGGAGAACGCTGGCGCACCGTTGTGACGTGGGAATGAGGCAACCTGACGGATAGCACCGTTAGCCAGCGTCTGAATCACCAGTGCTGACTGACCGCTTTCGAAGGTCACATAAGCCAATTTGCTGCCATCTGGAGACCAGGCTGGCGACATCAGTGGTTCAGGTGAACGGTGCACGGTAAACTGGTTATAGCCGTCATAATCCGCTACGCGCAGTTCATACGGGAATTTCCCGCCATTGGTCTGCACCACATAAGCGATGCGGGTACGGAACGCGCCCTTGATACCGGTCAGTTTTTCAAACACTTCATCGCTGGCGGTGTGGGCAGAATAACGTAACCACTGCTTGGTCACTTTATACTGGTTTTGCGCCAATACGGTGCCTGGAGAACCTGAAGTATCCACCAGTTGGTAGGAGATCAGATAACTGCCATCGGCACCAGGTTGAACCTGGCCAACCACTACGGCATCGATACCCAACGCAGTCCAGGCAGCCGGAGTCACTTCAGACGCGGTAGTCGGTTGCTGCGGCATCCGCGCCACGTCAATGGGGTTGAATTTACCACTGTTACGCAAGTCTGCGCCGACAATCTGGCCAATATCTTCTGGAGGCGTGCCTGGACCCGCCCATTTAAACGGCACCACACCAATCGGGCGAGCAGAGTCGACCCCCTGGGTGATTTCGATGCGAACCTCCGCATGCAGCACGGATGCCCACAGTACTAAAAAACCTAACGCTACTCGAAATGCCTGCTTCATCTCATCTCCCTTATCCAGGCGGGATGCCTGCGATAATTTAGCAGAATTTTAACAAACCAACGCCAACAAAACTACCTATTCCCTGCTGGTTACCTTGGCACATCCATGCACTTTACTCGGTTAAAACAATCATTATTGTGGCTTAAATGTAAGAGGAGCATTCTTAAATACCTCATACACGGCCGCGCTAGGTGGCTTAGGAATACGAGCCTGGTTGGCTGCCGCCATTGCAGCCTGACACAAGGCAGGATCTCCGCCTTCAGCCTTAACGCTTTTCAAGAAACCATCTGGTGCCAACTGAATACGTAGGTCACAAGTTTTTCCTTTGTACAGATCGGCATCGTAAAATTTGCTTTGTATGGCGGCAGTAATCTGCCCCAGGTAATTATTGATATCAGCACCACTTGCCCCCGCAGTCTTGGAATTACCCTGCCCTGCCGGTTTGCCGTCACCTTTAGCCTTGGCACCGCCACCTTTCGGCGCGTTCTTGCCATCTGCCAGACTACCGAATAAATCGTCTACATCGGCAGACTGTTTAGATGCTTCAGCAGCCGCCTTCTTCTTGGCATCTGCCGCTTTCTTGGCGGCGGCAGCCTTCTCAGCGGCAGCGGCTTTCTTCTCGGCATCAGCAGCAGCTTTTTCTCTGCGGCTTCTGCTGCTTTCTGTTCGGCGGCGGCCGCGGCGTCTTTCTTCGCCTCTTCCGCCTGCTTTTTAGCCGCGGCGACAGCGGCAGCTTCTTTCTTGGCTTCCGCTTCGGCTTTCTTCTGCGCGTCTGCCTGCGCCTTGGCTATTTTATCCGCCTCAGCTTTGGCTTTCGCCGCAGCCTGCTCGGCGGCTTTCTGTTGTTCTTTGGCCTTCGCTGCCGCCGCTTCTGCCGCTTTCTGCTGCTCAGCAGCCTGCTGTTGCTGCTCCGCAGCTTTCTTCTGCTGTTCGGCCTGCGCCTTGGCGTCTTGCGCGGCTTTTTCCTGCGCGGCCAAGCGCTCTTGCTCAAGCTCTTTCAGGCGCTGCTGCTCCGCAGCCTGTTTCTGCTGCAGTTCTTCCGCCTGCTGCTCCGCCTTCTTCTGACGTTGCTTTTCTGCACGCTGCGCATCGCTGCTCTGCTGTTGCTGGCGATTATACTGCTCTACCACCGCCCCAGGATCGACCATCACTGCACCGACCACAGAACCATCACCGCCGCCACCGGCACTGCTCATTTCGGTGTTTTCGTACAGTGATCCCCAAATCAACAGGGCAATCAACAGGATGTGCAGAACCACCGAAACAATAACGGCGCGGTTCAGCTTATCGTTTTGTTCAGTTGCCTTTACCAAAATAGAGTCCCAAAAACTGGTGCTTAAACAGGGTTCCGGCCAAATTATGCCGTAACCGGGTTACCTCTCACCTTACGGTCAGATTGGCTGGGTCATCAACCCTACGGAAGCAACACCCGCCTGATGAAGAATATTCAATGCCTTGATAATCTCATCGTACGGTACCTCCTTGGCCCCACCGATCAAAAAGACCGTCTTCGGGTTAGCCGCCAGACGCGACCTGGCCTCTGCTGCAACCTGCTCCGGCGGCAACAGCTCCATGCGGTTGTGATCCACCACCAGGGTGTATTGACCTACGCCGGAAACTTCCAGGATCACCGGTGGGTTATCGTCACTGGATACCGTTTTGGAATCTGTGGCATCGGGTAAATCAACTTCAACGCTTTGGGTAATAATGGGCGCTGTTGCCATAAAAATCAGCAGTAACACCAGCAATACGTCCAACAGCGGAACAATGTTGATTTCCGATTTCAGTTCACGCTTTTTACGACCACGAACTCGCGCCATGCTACCTCCTACTTATTTGCTGTCGCTGGAGAAAGCCTGACGATGCAGAATAGCAGTGAACTCTTCCATAAAGTTGTCGTAATTCTGCTCGAGCTTGTTAACACGCTGGTTGAGGCGGTTATAAGCCATAACGGCAGGGATCGCGGCAAACAGACCGATCGCGGTTGCGATCAACGCTTCGGCGATACCTGGTGCCACCATCTGTAACGTGGCCTGTTTGACAGCGCCCAAAGCGATAAAGGCGTGCATAATCCCCCACACTGTTCCAAACAGGCCGATATACGGGCTGATGGAACCCACGGTGCCAAGGAAAGGAATATGGGTTTCCAGCGTTTCCAGCTCACGGTTCATAGAGATACGCATCGCTCGCGAGGCGCCTTCGATCACCGATTCTGGCGCATGATTGTTGGCGCGGTGCAGACGAGCAAACTCTTTGAAACCGGAATGGAAGATTTGCTCTGAGCCTGTAAGGCTGTCGCGGCGTGCCTGGCTTTCCTGATACAAACGAGAAAGCTCGATACCAGACCAGAATTTGTCTTCAAAGGCTTCGGCGTCGCGCGTTGCCGCATTCAGAATGCGGGTGCGCTGGATGATGATCGCCCAAGACGCCACTGAGAAGCATATCAAAATCAACATGATAAGCTTAACCAGCAGGCTCGCCTTCAAGAATAAATCTAGGATGTTCATGTCAGTCACTGCTTAAACTCCGCGACAATAGACTTAGGAAGCGCTATCGGCTTCATTTGGTGTGGATCAATGCATGCAATCAATACATCGGCCTGACTCAAGAGAGTACCATCAGAATTAACAATGCGTTGAGCAAACGTGAGAGAAGCCCCGCGTATTGAGGTGATCTTGGTCCGCACTTCCAGCATGTCGTCAAGACGGGCTGGCAGCAGATAATCAACCGTCATACGCCGGACAGCGAAAGCGACATGTTCACTGAGCAGCTGCTGTTGATGAAAGTTATGTTGACGCAGCATCTCGGTGCGCGCTCTTTCATAAAAGGCGACGTAACGGGCATGGTAGACCACCCCACCAGCATCGGTATCTTCATAGTAGACCCGTACCGGCCATCGAAATAACGTATTACTCACTCTACTTCCCAGCAAGGCAATTTAACGTTGCTACTATACGCAAGACGGATCGGGTTGGGAATGGGTTACAAGATGGGAATGAAAATAATTATGGGCCTGAACGGCCCATAACTCAGGGATTTACCGCAGATTATAAAGAAACGTAAAGTAATCCTGCGGCCAAGATCACAATTGCAGGTAATGGCGCGAAAAATGCACGCCAAAACATGCTGTGAGGCCGGAAACCAACACCGTGCACTATGCCTGCACAGACCGCCCAGATCAGCAAGATGCCTTGCCAGATCTCAAATGAGCTGGTACGTGCCGCAAAACGGGTTGGGTCCCAGAAAATACACCCTGCCAAAACCAACGCCAGCACGAGTGAAAGGGCCCGTACCGGGCCCTTGTCGGTAATAGCGTACAGCTTGTCTACAAGTGACGAACTCATCACTTACCGTCTTGCTGGGCTTTTGAATCTTCACTGTGCTCAAGCGCCAGCGCCGTAATGATGCCAAAGGCACAGGCAAGAAGCGTTCCGAGGATCCAGGCAAAATACCACATGGTTTAGCTCCTTTTGCTTAGTACAGTGAATGCTTGTTGTTTTCGATGAAGTTCTTATCCAGGCGACCAAACATTTTGTAGTACGCCCAACCGGTGTAGGCCAGAACGATTGGCACGAAGATAATGGCAACAACGGTCATCACTTGCAGCGTGAACAAGCTGGAGGTTGCATCCCACATGGTCAGGCTGACGTTAGGCACGGTGCTTGAAGGCATAACGAATGGGAACATGGTTACCCCAGCCGTCAGGATCACACAGGCAATCGTCAGTGATGAAGCCAGGAACGCCATTGCCGCTCTCTCCAAACGGGAGAACAGAATAGTGAACAGTGGCAGAATCACACCCAACGCTGGCAGTGCCCACAGGATCGGATACTTGTTGTAGTTGATCAACCAGGCACCAGCCTGATGAGCAACTTCTTTACGCAACGGGTTGGATTCCGCCGCAGTATCCAGTGCTGAGGTAATCACAAAGCCGTCGATACCTTTCACCAGCCAGATACCTGCCAACAGGAAGCATACCCCCATCACCAGCGCAGAAATCTGCGCCGCAGCGCGTGAGCGCAGGTGAATTTCGGCGGTAGTACGCATCTGCAGATAGGTCGCTCCCTGAGTCACCAGCATGGTCAGGCTGACAATACCAGCCAGCAAACCAAACGGGTTCAGCAGTTGGAAGAAGTTACCGGTGTAGAACAGGCGCAGATATTCATCTATATGGAACGGTACACCCTGCAACAGGTTGCCGAATGCCACGCCAAATACCACAGCGGGCACGAAGCTACCGATAAAGATGCCCCAGTCCCACATGTTACGCCAGCGACTGTTTTCCAGCTTCGAACGGTAGTCAAAACCGACCGGGCGGAAGAACAATGCAGCCAACACCAGGATCATCGCAACATAGAAACCAGAGAATGCGGCAGCATAAACCATCGGCCAGGCGGCAAACAATGCGCCACCTGCGGTGATCAGCCACACCTGGTTGCCGTCCCAGTGAGGAGCGATGGAGTTAATCATCACCCGACGCTCGGTATCCGTTTTGCCGATAATGCGCATCAGGATGCCGACACCCATATCGAAACCATCGGTGACGGCGAAACCGATCAGCAATATGCCAACCAGGAGCCACCAGATAAATCGTAGTACTTCATAATCAAACATATCTTGGACTCCTGTTTAGCGCGCTTCCTGCACGGCGGCAGTCGGTTGTTCAAAATGATAGCGGCCAGTTTTCAGGCTGCTTGGACCCAGACGTGCAAACTTGAACATCAGGTACATTTCAGCCACCAGGAACAGGGTGTACAAGCCGCAAATCAGCCCCATCGAGAACAGAATGTCGCCAGCGGTCAGCGAAGAGGTAGCGACTGCGGTTGGCAGCACCTCACCAATCGCCCAGGGCTGACGGCCATACTCTGCCACGAACCAGCCTGCTTCTACTGCGATCCAAGGCAATGGAATGCCGTACAACGCTGCACGAAGTAGCCATTTTTTCTGGCCGATACGGCCACGCATTACGCTCAGGAACGACATCCCAATGATGAACAGCATAATCACACCGCACGCCACCATGATACGGAAGGCGAAGTACAGTGGAGCCACACGTGGAATGGAATCTTTGGTTGCCTGCTGGATCTGCGCTTCCGTTGCGTCAGTGACGTTTTCAGTATAGCGCTTGAGCAGCATCCCATAACCCAGGTCCCGCTTGGTCTCATTGAACGCGGTACGGACGGCAGGATCGGTATTGCCACCACGCAGTTCTTCCAGCAACTGATAGGCCTTCATACCGTTGCGGATACGCACCTGGTGCTGTTCCATCAGATCCCGCAGGCCGATAACCGGGGTATCAATAGAACGGGTCGCAATCAGGCCGAGCGCCCATGGGATCTGAATAGCGAAGGAGTTCTCCATTCTCTCCTGATTCGGGATACCGAACAGAGTGAATGCTGCCGGAGCCGGTTGGGTTTCCCATTCAGCTTCAATGGCAGCCAGTTTGGTTTTCTGCACGTCCCCCATTTCGTAACCGGACTCATCACCCAGCACGATAACGGAAAGGATCGCAGCCATACCGAAGCTGGCAGCAATGGCGAAAGAACGCTTGGCAAAGGCAATGTCACGCCCTTTCAGCAGGTAGTAAGAACTGATGCCCAGAACAAACATCGCACCGGTGGTGTAACCCGAAGCTACGGTGTGAACGAACTTCACCTGCGCAACCGGGTTCAGAACCAGTTCGGAGAAGCTGAGCATCTCCATACGCATGGTTTCGAAGTTGAAATCAGATGCGATCGGGTTTTGCATCCAACCGTTAGCAACCAGGATCCATAGTGCGGACAGGTTTGAGCCGAGGGCGACAAACCAGGTTACCGTCATGTGCTGTATCTTGCTCAGGCGATCCCAGCCGAAGAAGAACAGACCTACCAGAGTCGATTCCAGGAAGAACGCCATCAGACCTTCGATAGCCAGAGGGGCCCCGAAGATATCACCGACGTAATGAGAGAAATATGACCAGTTGGTCCCGAACTGGAACTCCATGGTCAACCCAGTGGCCACACCCAGGGCAAAGTTGATTGCAAATAACTTGCCCCAGAATTTGGTCATATCTTTATAAATTTGTTTGCCGGACAGCACATATACCGTTTCCATAATTGCCAGCAAAAACGCCATACCGAGCGTTAATGGGACAAATAGGAAGTGGTACATCGCCGTTAAAGCAAACTGTAAGCGCGACAGCTCGACAATATCAAACATCTTGACTCCTTGCTCCTCGCAGGAAGACTCCGACTTGCAGTTATCGGTATTACTCCCTAAAGAGTAGCCGGTAACGCCCCGCAGTAAAAACCCTTAAACACAGCAAATTTTGCTCCGGCCTCCCCGCTTTCAACCGTACACTCTTCGCCAAACTTTTTAGCTTGGCGGGAAAACGCACCAATGAAAGCCGACAGCGGGTAACAAATGCAACAAGATCAACCATCCCTAATTACACAATAGGATGATACTCGCCAAATCCCACACAATAAATAGGTTTTTACGTGACCTGGGTTTGACTTTTGGCTACAGGTCAAAAATCAGCCTAAATAGGTAGTCAGGCTTATTTTGATCTAAAACAATTTAAGCTTATCTGCTTATTATTTCCAGGTTCATTACAGGTTTTACTGTAATTTCCCAATGGCCATGTTAAGTAATAGTTTAATTGTTTTTTATTGATAATTTTGTGTTAATAAAATGTACTTTAAAAGAACCCTCATTGTATTAGTTAATACGTTTTTATTCGATATATATTAACTTTTAATTTTCAATGTTAATTGCAGTGAGTTAGTTCACAAATCCACTTTTTGCTAAGTAATCATAGTCCATGTTGCAAGCTTGATCGCAGAACGTGTAAATACTGTAGCTCAACCTCTCAGCACCCACACGATTGTCTTGCAAAATGCCCCGCCAGTTAAGCCGAGTAACAAAAAAAGGCCACCCAGAGGGCGGCCAAACATGTCGAGATATTGTTATCTCCGTGGTCTTTCAAGCCGTAGCTTGAAATCCATAGAGGATATTATTTGTGATTCAAAATCGCTTTTACTGCGTCACCGATATCAGCCAGACTGCGTACGGTTTTAACCCCTGCCGCTTCCAGAGCCGCGAACTTCTCATCCGCAGTTCCTTTACCACCGGCAATGATGGCGCCAGCATGGCCCATACGTTTGCCTTTAGGCGCAGTCACCCCAGCGATATAGCCAACAACCGGCTTGGTGACATGGTCTTTGATATAGGCTGCGGCTTCTTCTTCTGCGCTACCGCCGATTTCACCGATCATCACAATCGCTTCGGTCTGCGGATCTTCCTGGAACATTTTCAGGATATCGATAAAGTTGGAACCCGGGATCGGGTCGCCACCGATACCTACGCAGGTAGATTGGCCCAGACCGGCGTCTGTGGTTTGTTTAACCGCTTCGTAAGTCAGGGTGCCTGAACGGGAAACAATGCCCACTTTGCCTGGCAGGTGGATATGGCCTGGCATGATACCAATCTTGCATTCGCCCGGCGTGATGACACCTGGGCAGTTCGGGCCGATCATACGCACGCCAGCTTCATCCAGCTTCACTTTCACGGTCAGCATATCCAGCGTTGGGATACCTTCGGTGATGGTGATAATCAGTTTGATGCCCGCCTCGATCGCTTCCAGAATAGAGTCTTTGCAGAAGGGGGCTGGTACGTAAATCACTGACGCAGTGGCACCAGTGGCTTCAACCGCTTCGCGCACGGTGTTGAACACTGGCAGGCCCAGGTGCTGAGTGCCGCCTTTGCCCGGGGTAACGCCACCGACCATTTTGGTGCCGTAAGCGATAGCTTGTTCAGAGTGGAAGGTCCCCTGGCTACCGGTGAAACCCTGGCAAATTACTTTGGTGTTTTTATCGATTAAAATGGACATTATTTACCCTCCACTGCCGCAACAACTTGCTGAGCCGCATCAGTCAGGCTGGTCGCAGCAATGATATTCAGACCGCTGTCCGCCAGTTTCTTGGCGCCCAGTTCGGCATTGTTCCCTTCCAGACGCACCACCACCGGGACGTTAACGCCCACTTCGGCTACGGCACCGATGATACCGTCAGCGATCAGGTCGCAACGCACGATACCACCGAAAATGTTGACCAGAACCGCTTTCACCTTGTCATCAGACAGGATGATTTTGAAGGCTTCGGTGACGCGCTCTTTGGTTGCACCACCGCCCACGTCCAGGAAGTTGGCTGGTTCACCACCATGTAATTTCACGATGTCCATGGTACCCATGGCCAAACCGGCACCGTTCACCATGCAACCGATGTTGCCATCAAGCGCAACGTAGTTCAGTTCCCATTGTGCAGCACGGGATTCACGCTCATCTTCCTGAGAAGGGTCACGCATTTCACGCAGTTCAGGTTGGCGGAACAGTGCGTTGCCATCAGCGCCCAGTTTACCGTCCAGGCATACCAGATCGCCCTGCTTGGTGATCACCAGCGGGTTGATCTCAACCATCGCCAGATCGCGCTCAAGGAACAATGTCGCCAGGCCCATGAAGATCTTGGCAAACTGGCTGACTTGCTTACCGGTCAGGCCCAGTTTGAAGGCCAGCTCACGACCTTGGTAAGGCTGCGGGCCTGCCAATGGATCGATGGTCATTTTGTGGATCAGTTCCGGGGTTTCTTCCGCAACTTTCTCGATCTCGACGCCACCTTCGGTGGAAGCCATAAACACGACACGGCGGCTTGCGCGGTCAACCACAGCACCCAGATACAGTTCTTTGTCGATGTCGGTTGCCGCTTCCACCAGGATCTGGTGAACCGGCTGACCCAGTGCATCAGTCTGGTAAGTCACCAGACGTTTACCCAACCAGGCTTCAGCAAAGGCACGGATATCCTCTTTGCTGTTCACAACTTTAACGCCGCCTGCTTTACCACGGCCGCCAGCATGAACCTGACATTTAACTACCCACGGGCCGGAGCCGATTTTTGATGCGGCTTCTTCTGCTTCACGCGGTGTAGTACAGGCGTAACCGGTTGGTGCTGGCATGCCATACCGAGCAAACAGCTGTTTTGCCTGATATTCGTGTAAATTCATGATGTTCTATCCATTCAGGTCTGAAAGTTTCAGCCGGGTCACTTTCGCGGGATCCCGCATGACTTATCGGCCACATAGCACAGAGTTTGGGCGCGGTTCCCCGCGCCCTGCAGGGATTAAACGTCCAGCAGCAGACGAGCCGGATCTTCCAGCATTTCTTTTACCGTCACCAGATAACCCACGGACTCTTTCCCATCGATCAGGCGATGATCGTAAGACAGAGCCAGATACATCATCGGCTGGATCACAACCTGACCATTAACCGCCATTGGGCGATCTTTGATGGCGTGCATGCCCAGTATGGCGCTCTGTGGTGGGTTGATGATCGGGGTAGACATCAGAGAACCAAAGACACCGCCGTTGGTAATGGTGAAATTACCGCCGGTCAGTTCTTCCACGGTCAATTTGCCGTCACGGCCTTTGACCGCCAACTCTTTGATTTTTTCTCAATGTCCGCCATGCTCATGGTGTCTACATCACGCAGAACCGGGGTTACCAGGCCGCGAGGAGTAGAGACCGCGATGCTGATATCAAAGTAGTTGTGATAAACCACATCGGTACCATCAATCGAAGCGTTCACTTCTGGGAAGCGTTTCAGCGCTTCGACAACCGCTTTGATGTAGAAGGACATAAAGCCCAGGCGCACACCGTGGCGTTTCTCGAAGGCTTCGCCGTACTGCTTGCGCAGGTCCATGATCGGCTGCATGTTGATTTCGTTGAAGGTGGTCAGCATTGCGGTGCTGTTCTTCGCTTCCAACAGGCGCTCGGCCACACGCTTACGCAGGCGGGTCATCGGTACACGTTTTTCGCTACGGCTACCCAATGCCGACTGCGGTGCAGCAACGGCGGCAGGAGCAGCAGCAGGTTTCTTGCTGGTAGCCAGGTGAGCTTCGACGTCTTCGCGAGTGATACGGCCACCCACACCGCTACCTTTGATAGCGGCAGCGTCAAGATCGTGTTCAGCAATCAGGCGGCGGATTGCCGGGCTGAGTGCATCATTGCTCTCGTCTTCCAGGCTGGCAGTCGCACGCTGGGCTGGAGTGGATTCTTTAGCCTGGCTTTTCTCTTCGGTGGGTTTGCCGGAGCTGTCACCCGGACGAATACGGCCGAGAAGCTGGCGAGAAAGTACCGTTGCACCTTCATCTTCAAGGATCGCATCAAGAATACCCGCTTCACTGGCTGGCACTTCCAACACCACTTTATCGGTTTCGATCTCAACCAGAACTTCGTCACGCTGAACACTGTCACCCGGTTTTTTATGCCAGGTGGCCACAGTCGCATCGGCAACGGATTCAGGGAGGTCAGGAACCAGAATATCTACGCTACTCATTAGCTTTCCTTTAATATTTTATTCAATATTCAACGCGTCATTTACCAGAGCCTGCTGCTGCTTCTGGTGTACGGACATATAACCCACCGCCGGAGAGGCGGAGGCAGGACGTCCGGCGTAACGTAAAGAAGCCCCAAACGGGATCACTTCACGGAAGTTGTGTTGGCTGCAATACCAGGCACCCTGGTTCAATGGCTCTTCCTGGCACCAGACGAAGTCATGTACATGGGCATATTGCTCCAACACCGCTTGTACAGCCTGATGCGGGAATGGATACAACTGCTCGATACGCACGATGGCCACATCTTTCTGGTCGTTTTTACGGCGCTGTTCCAGCAGATCGTAGTAAACCTTACCGGAACACATCACCACACGTTTGACCGCTTTCGGATCCAGTTCGTCGATTTCGCCGATAGCCGGTTGGAAAGTGCCGTTTGCCAGCTCTTCCAGAGAAGAAACCGCCAACGGATGACGCAGCAGTGACTTCGGTGACATCACTACCAACGGACGGCGCATACCGCGTAACGCCTGGCGGCGCAGCATATGGTAAACCTGTGCCGGGGTAGAAGGAATGCACACCTGCATGTTCTGTTCTGCACACAGCTGCAGGTAACGCTCCAGGCGCGCAGAGGAGTGTTCTGGCCCCTGGCCTTCGTAACCATGCGGCAGCAGCATCACCAGGCCACACATACGGCCCCATTTCTGCTCACCGGAGCTGATGAACTGGTCGATAACCACTTGAGCACCGTTGGCAAAGTCGCCAAACTGCGCTTCCCAGATGGTCAGGGTGCGCGGTTCTGCGGTGGCATAACCATATTCGAACGCCAGAACGGCTTCTTCAGACAGTACCGAGTCCCAGACCTTGAATTCGCCTTGGCCACTATGGATATTGGCTAACGGCACATAGACAGAACCGTTTTTCTGGTTGTGTACAACCGCATGGCGGTGGAAGAAGGTTCCACGACCGGCATCTTCACCGGAAATACGGATCGGGATGCCTTCATCAGCCATCGTGGCATAAGCCAGGGTTTCAGCTGCGCCCCAGTCAAAAGCTTTGGTGCCAGCGGCCATCTCGGCACGATCACCATAGATCTTCGCCACGCGGGACTGCATTTCGATCGCTTCAGGCACGGTGCTGATGCGGCGCGCCAGTTCCTGCAGACGCTTCATCTCGACCTTGCTTGGGTACTCTTCGTCCCACTCATGGTTCAGGTACGGCGACCAGGTAAAGGAATGCAGGTTCATCGGACGCCATTCTTCAACCACACAGTCGCCGCGATCGAGAGCATCGCGATACAGGTTAACCATTTCCGTGGCATCTTCCAGGCTGGCAACTTTCTGTTCGGTCAGAACGTCTGCGTAGATCTTGCGTGGCGTTGGGTGCTTCTTGATCTTCTGGTACATCACCGGCTGGGTTGCACTTGGCTCATCGGCCTCGTTATGCCCATGGCGACGGTAGCAGACCAGATCGATCATGACGTCACGTTTAAAGGTGTTACGGAAATCCAACGCCAGACGGGTTACAAAGGCAACCGCTTCTGGGTCATCAGCGTTCACATGGAAAATGGGAGCCTGCACCATTTTGGCGATATCGGTACAGTATTGGGTGGAACGCGCATCCAACGGGTTGGAGGTCGTGAAACCAACCTGGTTGTTGATCACGATACGCACCGTGCCACCGACTTCATAACCTCGGGCCTGCGACATGTTCAGGGTTTCCTGAACTACGCCCTGCCCGGTTATCGCGGCATCACCGTGGATAGTGATTGGCAGCACCATATTGCTACGCGCTTCATCCAGACGATCGCGGCGAGCACGCACAGACCCCATAACTACCGGGCTGACGATTTCCAGATGCGAAGGGTTAAACGCCAGCGCCAGGTGAACCATGCCGCCTTCGGTTTCCACGTCGGATGAGAAGCCCTGGTGATATTTAACGTCACCCGTGCCCAGATGTTCTTTATGCTTACCGGCAAACTCGTCGAACAAATCAGCCGGTTTTTTACCCAGCACGTTGATCAACACGTTCAAACGGCCACGGTGAGCCATGCCCAGCACTACTTCACGGGTACCGTTTTTACCCGCGTGACGCACCATTTCTTTCAGCATCGGCACCAGCGCGTCGCCACCTTCCAGCGAGAAGCGCTTCGCCCCTGGGAATTTGGCACCAAGGTAACGCTCCAACCCTTCGGCTGCAGTCAGTTCGTTTAAGAAACGACGCTTTTCGTCCGTAGTGAAACTCGCCTGGCCCGCTACCGATTCAATACGCTGCTGGATCCAGCGCTTTTCTTCGGTGTTGGTGATGTGCATATACTCTGCACCAATCGACCCACAATAGGTTTGCTTCAGCGCGGCGTACAAATCGCTCAGCTTCATGGTTTCTTTGCCTATGGCAAAAGAACCCACGTTGAAGGTTTCCTGGAAGTCGGCTTCGGTCAGGTTGTGGTAGGCAGGATCGAGATCCGGCACCTGTTCCTGTTTCCACAGGCCAAGAGGATCAAGGTTTGCATGCTGATGCCCGCGGAAACGGAAGGCGTTAATCAGTTGCAGTACCTTAACCTGCTTGGCGTCGGTTTCAGGATCGTTGATGGTGTTGCTATAACGGGATGAATCCTTCGCCAGGCGGCGGAAGTAATCTCGCGTTTGGGAGTGGAGTTGATCGGGTTTAACACCCGCAGTTGGTAGCTGTTGGAAAATGGAACGCCAGCTATCTTCAACGGAGCTTGGATCGGTTAAAAAGTCTTCATAGAGCTGCTCTATGTAGGACTGGTTCGCGCCCGCCAGATAGGAGGAATCCAGCCAGGCCTTCATTGCGCCGTTCTGCATTTTGATCCCTTAAGCTTTTAAAGCTTCAGTTTTCGCCGTGGTTAACATAATTACCGTAATGGTACGATTATCGTATAACGGTTCACTAGACGTGCTTACACCCATCATCCTTCAAGCTGCAGTGTCGTGACTTGCTCACTGTGACCTGAACTCCGTAAGGCTAAAACTTTTGAAAGTTTTAATGCACGTTCTGTTTTGGACCTCGCGGCCCCCTACAAGGAACCTCTAAAAACCGGCGGGACGAGCCTGATTGCCTACAACCACAATCACGGGTCAGTTTTTAGAGATACCCTCTCTTAGAATGTGCGCCGGAAGATTGTCCGGCGCAGTATCTTGTTCTACTTATGCGCCACGTTGCAGCAGCATAGACTTGATATGCCCGATAGCACGCGTCGGATTCAAGCCCTTAGGACATACACTGACACAATTCATAATGCTATGGCAGCGGAAAACACTGAAAGCGTCGTCCAGATCATCCAATCGTGCTTCAGTTTCCGTATCTCGGCTATCGATCAGGAAGCGATAAGCCGCTAACAGACCTGCCGGACCAACAAATTTGTCAGGATTCCACCAGAATGATGGGCAGGAGGTTGAACAGCAGGCACAAAGAATACACTCATATAAACCGTCGAGTTTTTCCCGGTCTTCTGGCAACTGCAGATGCTCACGCGCCGGTGGATTCTTGCCATCATTAATTAAGAACGGCTTAATCTTTTCATACTGGGTATAAAACTGGCCCATATCGACCACCAGATCGCGCACCACCGGTAACCCTGGCAGTGGGCGGATCACAATCTTGTTGTTGCCTTTACGCAACGACGAGACCGGCGTAATACAGGCCAGACCGTTTTTACCGTTCATGTTGATGCCATCTGAGCCGCACACGCCTTCACGGCAAGAGCGGCGGAACGATAAGGTCGGATCCTTTTCTTTCAACTGGATCAAGGCATCCAGTAACATCATGTCCCGGCCTTCTTCCGCTTCCAGGGTGAAATCCTGCATATGCGGGGCGTTATCGACATCCGGGTTATAGCGATAGATAGAGAATTCAAGTTTCATCAATCTGGCTCCGCAATTAGTAAGAACGCACTTTCGGCGGGAATGCCGCACGCAGTTTCGGTTGCATGTTCACTTCACGACGCGTCATGCTTTCCGATTGCGGCAGATACAGCGAATGGCACAGCCAGTTGGCATCATCACGATCCGGGAAGTCGAAGCGGCTATGCGCGCCACGGCTCTCGGTACGGAAGTTGGCCGAAACGGCGGTGGAATACGCGGTCTCCATCAGGTTATCCAACTCCAGGCATTCGATACGCTGGGTGTTGAATTCGCTGGAGGTATCATCCAGACGGGCGTTCTTCAGACGTTCACGGATCACTTTCAATTCTTCCAACCCTTTTGCCATCGCATCACCTTCACGGAACACCGAGAAGTTGTGCTGCATACAGGATTGCAATGCCTTGCGGATTTCAGCCGGATCTTCACCAGAACGGGTGTTATTCCAACGGTTCAGACGATCCAGGGATGCTTCCACATCTGATTCACTGGCGTCACGGCTTTCGCCCTGCTCTGCCATCGATTCTTGCAGGTGCATACCCGCAGAACGACCAAACACCACCAGGTCCAGCAACGAGTTGCCGCCCAGACGGTTAGCGCCATGTACTGAAACGCAGGCAATTTCGCCCACGGCGAACAGACCCGGGATCACCACATCTTCGCCTTTCTCATTCACCGTCAACGCCTGGCCGGTCACTTTGGTCGGAATACCGCCCATCATATAGTGACAGGTTGGAATAACCGGGATCGGTTCTTTAACCGGATCGACGTGAGCGAAGGTGCGGGACAGCTCCAGAATACCCGGCAGACGAGATTCCAGAACCTCTTTACCCAGGTGATCCAGCTTCAGCTTGGCGTGCGGCCCCCATGGACCATCACAGCCACGGCCTTCACGAATTTCAATCATGATTGAACGGGCTACCACATCACGGCCCGCCAGATCTTTGGCATTAGGCGCATAACGTTCCATAAAACGCTCGCCATGCTTATTCAGCAGGTAACCACCTTCGCCACGGCAACCTTCGGTTACCAGCACCCCGGCCCCGGCGATACCGGTTGGGTGGAACTGCCACATTTCCATATCCTGCACCGGTACACCGGCACGCAGTGCCATACCGACACCGTCACCGGTGTTAATGTGGGCGTTGGTGGTGGATTGGTAAATACGGCCTGCACCGCCGGTAGCCAGAATGGTAGCCTTGGCTTTGAAGTAAACCACTTCACCGGTTTCGATACAGATTGCGGTTGTACCTACTACCGCGCCATCCTGGTTTTTCACCAGATCTAGCGCATACCACTCAGAGAAGATGGTGGTGTGGTTTTTCAGGTTCTGCTGATAAAGCGTGTGCAACAGCGCATGGCCGGTACGGTCTGCCGCTGCCGCGGTACGTGCCGCCTGCTCGCCACCAAAGTTCAGTGACTGGCCGCCAAACGGACGCTGATAGATACGGCCATCGTCCAACCGAGAGAACGGTAAACCCATATGTTCCAGTTCCAGCACCGCTTCCGGGCCGGTTTTACACATATACTCGATGGCATCCTGGTCGCCGATGTAATCGGAACCTTTCACCGTATCGTACATATGCCATTCCCAGTTATCTTCGTGGTTATTACCCAGAGCAACGGTGATACCGCCCTGGGCAGACACGGTATGGGAACGGGTCGGGAATACTTTGGAAAGCAGGGCACAGGTTGAGCCTGCCTGGGAAATCTGTAGCGCCGCGCGCATACCTGCGCCACCAGCACCGATAACAACTGCATCAAACTCTCTGACTGGCAGTTTCATTTAAGCACCCCACACTACGATTGTTCCGTACAGTAAATAGACCAGCAACGCGACGACGATGGCCAGTTGCAGCACCAGGCGTAACGCCAGTGGCTTGATATAGTCCGTCAGCACCTGCCACATTCCGACCCAGGCGTGAACCAGAATCGACAGCAATGTCAGCAAGGTGAATACTTTCGTAATGGAGGTGGCGAAGAAACCGCGCCAGATTTCATAGGTGATGCCCGGGGCCGTAACCACAAAGCCCAGGATATAGATGACATACAGGGTGATGACGATGGCAGAGGCACGCAATAACAACCAGTCGTGTACTCCGTTACGCCCTAATGCAGAAACGTTGCTTACCATACGAGGACTCCAGCCAGAATTGACAGCACGGCAGTCAGACCGAACGCCACCTGGGCAGAACGGGTACCTGCGGCTAAACTCTCTTCGATATAGCCAAAATCCATTAACAAGTGACGAATGCCACCGCAAATGTGATAGGCCAATGCAGTGAGGATCCCCCAAAAGATGAATTTCACGAAGAAGCTATTCATGATGGAGGCAGCTTGCAGGAAACCCTCTTGAGAAGAAAGAGAGATGCCCAGCAGCCAGAGGAGAATGCCCACGGCAACGAAAGTAATTACGCCAGAGACTCGGTGTAAGATGGACGCTATCGCAGTTAAAGGAAACCGGATCGTTTGCAGATCCAGATTGACAGGTCTTTGTTTTTTCACGGTTTTGCCCACACAGCTCTTATTATTTTCCTTCCTCCGGGCCTGGGTGGGGATCAGACAGCGTCAAGAGTATGAAACCCTTACACGTCACGCGCTCAAACATCAACATCCTAGTGTTTAAACGGCGCGTAATTTTAACGCTGGGTGCTCCTACTTCAGGGTAATCCGGAGACCTGGCGGCAGTATAGGAGGTTCACATTCTTATTACAATTCCCATACAATCCCTTTGGTAATATTTCCCCCGAACAGTGATTTAGATCACGATTTTCACATTTAGCACAAAATTAATTATCTGATTTGACAAGAGATCAACATTTACATTACAAATAGAGTGGCAATCAACCCTACGATGCACTAGCGGCCAACAGATACACTTCCCCCTAAGCGCTAGTTATGCAACAGTGTATTTGGTTAAAATTTCAAACATATCGTAGGCAATGATTAACGAATTCCAATGAATCATTAACGGCTGGTAACCCGTCTCGTTCGCCTGGTTGGCACTCTGTACCCTGCCCGCACATTTGCGCAGTCGCTCACAGAGTTGGCGTCCGTACCACTTAAATTGCGGGCAACTTGCGGAGATTTAAGGTATTTCAGTTGTTAAAGGTTTTTAAAATTAGGCGCTGAAGGAGACTGTAGAATGACTGATAAGAAAGCGACGCTAGATATCAACAATGGCGAAGCTCCGATCGAACTGGGCGTACTCACCCCAACGCTGGGCCCAGATGTTCTGGACGTCCGCACCCTGGGCTCCAAAGGTTATTTCACATTTGATCCAGGCTTTACCTCTACCGCTTCCTGTGAATCCAAAATCACATTTATTGACGGCGACAAGGGTATCCTGCTGCATCGTGGTTTCCCCATTGAGCAGTTGGCAAAAGAGTCTTCTTACCTGGAAGTGTGCTACATCCTGCTGTACGGCGAGACCCCGACCACAGAGGAATTCGAAACCTTCAAGACCACAGTTACCCGCCACACCATGATCCACGATCAGATCACCCATCTGTTCCGTGGTTTCCGTCGTGACTCACACCCAATGGCAGTGCTGTGCGGTGTGACCGGTGCGCTGGCGGCGTTCTACCACGATGCGCTGGATGTGAACAACGAGCGCCACCGTGAAATCACCGCTTTCCGTCTGCTGTCCAAAATGCCAACCGTTGCGGCGATGTGTTACAAGTATTCACTCGGCCAGCCGTTTGTTTACCCACGTAACGATCTCTCCTATGCCGGTAACTTCCTGCATATGATGTTTGCCACACCTTGTGAAGAGTACGTGGTGAATCCGGTGCTGGAACGCGCCATGGATCGTATTCTGATCCTGCACGCAGACCATGAGCAGAATGCCTCTACCTCAACCGTGCGTACCGCAGGTTCGTCCGGAGCCAACCCGTTTGCCTGCATCGCTGCCGGCATCGCTTCCCTCTGGGGGCCTGCACACGGTGGTGCCAACGAAGCCGCTCTGAAAATGCTGGAAGAGATCAAAACCGTTGAGCACATTCCAGAATTTATCAAGCGCGCCAAAGACAAGAACGATTCGTTCCGTCTGATGGGCTTCGGCCACCGCGTGTACAAGAACTACGATCCGCGCGCTACCGTGATGCGTGAAACCTGTCACGAAGTGCTGAAAGAACTGAACAAGAAAGACGACAACCTGCTGGAAGTGGCGATGGAGCTCGAACACATCGCATTGAACGACCCGTACTTCATCGAGAAGAAATTGTACCCGAACGTCGATTTCTATTCAGGCATCATCCTGAAAGCAATGGGTATTCCTTCTTCCATGTTTACGGTTATCTTCGCCATCGCCCGTACTATTGGCTGGATCGCCCACTGGAACGAAATGCACGACGAGGGCATCAAGATTGCCCGTCCACGCCAGCTGTATACCGGTTATGCAGAGCGTGAGTTCAAATCTCAAGTTAAAAAATAAGATTCGCAGAGGGGTGTCAACGCCCCTCACCTTAACCCTCTTCCGCAGGGAGAGGGTTACATTATTGCCACAATGTGACTCTCCCACCCAAGTACGGCATCGCATCTTCTCCCCCAGCTAACCAAAACACCTCATCAGCTACTTTTGGCAGACCGGGCACCAATAGAATGGCCGTGACGACAGTGACACCTTCTCTATCATCCCCCCACAACGTAGGCAAGGCTCGCCGCTGCGATGGAATACCTTGAAAGTGAACAGCGTGCCATGATGATGTTTTTCATTGGCCTGGCCACGGGTTTGATAGGAAACTCGCGGGATCTCCAATAGCGCCCGTGCCAGTTGGTGCAACTCTGGCGGGGTTAAATCCTGCGGTTTATGCTTGGGTGCCAATTCCGCCTGCCACAATATCTCAGCTCGCAGGTAGTTACCCAGTCCCGCCAGAAAAGACTGATCCAGTAACATGCCCCCCAGTTGCCGCTTGCAAAACGCCGCTGACAATAGCCGCTGTTCCACCTGCTCCACCGTCAGAGCCATATCGAGCACGTCTGGCCCAATACGTTTCAGAAAGGGGTGCTGCTCAATCTCGCCACGGGGCGCGAGAGTGATATCCGAAGCGCTATACAGCAAAATTGCCCACTCGGCAGTTTCTAACCGGACACGCAGATCTCGTTTGGTTTGCGGGGTTTCACCCGCCTTGACCACCTTCCAGACGCCATAAAGCTGGTTGTGGCTGTACATGGTCAACCCATTGGAGAAATCGGTCAGCAAGGCTTTACCGCGGGGTTCGATGGCAGTAATACGTTGGCCGATCAGCTCGGCCTGATAATGTTTCAGTTGGGGAAAAGCAAACCAGACTTCGGCCAACGGCTGCTCAATCATCACCGCTGCCAGTTTATCTGCCGCCCGGCGAATTTCCGGTCCTTCCGGCATAAAACAACTCCTTGATTGAAAAGGGTTCGGCGAGCCGAACCCAATGGATTAACGCTGGGCAGGTAAATACCTCAGTGGGTAGCACCACCCACCACTTTCAAGTCATGCTCAACCTGCAAGGCGATCGAAATCGCCAATTCCAGGGCAAACAGCACCGTCTGCGCTGCCATGCTGGGTGCGCCAGGATGATTCGCCGCCTGCTCAGGCAGATAAGGGATGTGTATAAATCCCCCTTTCACCTCTTGCTGCCCACTTAAGCGATGCATCAGACCATACATCACATGGTTGCAGACATAAGTGCCCGCCGTTTGAGATACTGAAGCGGGAATACCGGCCTCACGCATGGAGTTAACCACCGCTTTAATCGGTAAGCTACTGAAATAGGCCGCGGGGCCCCCTCCACAATCGCCTGGTCTATAGGCTGCTGCCCCTGATTATCAGGGATACGCGCATCATCGACGTTAATGGCTACCCGCTCTAACGTAATGTCCGTGCGCCCGCCCGCCTGGCCCACCGCCAGCACCATCACCGGCTTCACTTCATCAATAGCGGCATTCAGCACCGCTAACACCTCACCGAATACGCAAGGCAACTGACGGGCGACAATACGCGCACCAGCCAGTTCCAGGTCGTTAAGCTGCTTCACCACTTCCCAGGAAGGGTTGACATGCTCACCGCCGAACGGCTCGAAACCGGTAATCAAAACTTTTTGCATGCGCTCTCCTAGAGGAACATCAAGAAATAAAGCAGGAATACGTTAACCAACAACAAAGTAACCCCGGTTGGAACCTGCGCCTTGATGACCGCATTCTTGTCCGGCAACTCCAGTAATGCAGCCGGTACAATATTAAAGTTAGCAGCCATTGGCGTCATCAGCGTGCCGCAATAGCCGGAAAACATACCGATAGCCGCCATCACCGCCGGATTACCACCATGTTGCAGCACCAGGATAGGGATACCGATACCCGCAGTGACAATAGGGAAAGCCGCAAATGCGTTACCCATCACCATCGTCAGCACCGCCATACCTATGGCATACACCGCCACGGCAATAAAGCGGTTATCCACCGCCAGATATTCCTGTGTCAGATGGGAGATTGCGGTGCCAACACCGGCTACAGTGAACAACAGGCCAAGAGTTGCCAGGATCTGCGGCAGAATAAATGCCCAACCGATGGAGTCCAACAGGCGGCGAGCTTCCTGAACCGGCTGCAACGCTTTCTCGTGGGTCATCTTCACTGCAA
The DNA here is from genome assembly GCF_050632285.1 of Serratia sp. L9. Classification (NCBI taxonomy): domain Bacteria; kingdom Pseudomonadati; phylum Pseudomonadota; class Gammaproteobacteria; order Enterobacterales; family Yersiniaceae; genus Serratia; species Serratia sp. L9. The sequence continues at coordinate 5,167,435 of NZ_CP192591.1, forward strand.
TAACCAGCCCCAGCGCGCAGCCAACGGTCATTGAGAACAGCGTTACCAGGGTGGCATGGTTGCCGCTGCCGAACACCACAGTTTGCAACGCCGGAATATTATTGAACAGCAGCACGCCAATTACCGTCACCACCGGGATCGCCAATGCCGGAATAAACAGGCGGTTACCCAAACGTTTGGCGCTGGTTTCACGCTCTTGCGGGCTACGTTGGTGATAACTTCCGAGGCGAACGCCGCCAAAACCGGCGATTAATGCCATCACCACCACCAACACACCCACCACAATATGCAATTGGCGCTTGGCTTCCGCGCCGCTGCCAAATAATCCGTAGGTCCAGTCCCCGACCAGGAAGATCAAACCATACAATCCCCAGAACAGGCCGGTAGTGACACGGCGCGGGTTGGCGCGATCGCGAAAAGACATCACTGCGACAATCAGTAATACGACACCGGCCAACCAGTAAAGATATTGCTGCTGGAAATTCATTGACCTTCTCCTTTCGCCTGCATCGCTGCCTGATTAAGCTTGCTCAATTCTGCAGTCAGTTGTTTATCCAAGCGATATAAACGGAAAGAGTGGATCAGGAAGGCGAAGATCGCCGTTGGAATACCCCACAGCGCAATATGCAGCGGTTCGGTCTGAATACCGCCCGACTCCAGCATAAAGTTATGCATAAAGATGATCGCGCCAAAGGCCACGAAGATATCCTCCCCGAAGAACAGCCCGACGTTATCAGTAGCGGCAGACATGGCCCTGAGGCGATAGCGTACTCGCTCCGGCAGTTCGCCATAACGGCTTTCCGCCGCCCCTTCTGCCATTGGCGCCAGCAACGGGCGCACCATTTGCGCGTGGCCCCCCAGACTGGTCAAGCCCATTGCGGCCGTGACTTCACGGACAAACAGGTAAACAATCAGCAAACGTCCAGAGGTCGCACTTTTGATTTTGGCAATCCACGCCTGGGCGCGCTCTTTCAATCCGTGGCGCTCTAACAGGCCGATAACCGCCAGCGGCAACAGCAGGATTAAGGGTAAATTACGGGTATTGAGAAACCCCTCGCCGAGCTTCTCCAAAATAACACTCAACGGCATCAGCGCCGCCAGCCCGGTAATAATACCGGCGACGATCACCACCAGCACTGGGTTAAAACGCAAAATAAATCCAACCACGATGGCGGCAATACCAATCAGTGGCCAGAAGTTTACGGCTTGTTCCATATGAATTTCCCTCTTTTCCCTTCTGCTTTCTGAGCCGTTGCTCAAAACTCAGCGGGCAATGTTGTGTTTGCTGTCGTAATTATTTTTTTATTCTGCAGTAACGTGAATGCTGTGCTGGGTAAAGCTTTCGCGCAGTTTGCGAGCATACGCCAGCGCGTGTTCGCCGTCGCCATGCAGGCAAACCGTTTCGGCCTGAACGGCGGCCCAGGTGCCTGCAAGGGTGCGAACCCGATGGTGGCGTACCATTTCCAGCGTCTGTTCCAGGGCTTGTTCATCATTGTCGATCAACGCCCCCGGCTGACCACGAGGAACCAGCGTACCGTCGGCCTGATAGCCTCGATCGGCAAAGACTTCCTGGCGCGTTGCCAAACCCAGTTTTTCACCAGCCTTGATCAGCTCACTGCCAGCCAGCCCCACCAAGCGCAAGCTGGGGTCCACCGCCAATACTGCGCGTGCAATCGCCGCGGCTAATTCAGGTTCCACCGCGGCCTGGTTGTATAACATGCCATGAGGTTTCACATGAACCATCTTGCCACCTTCGGCGCTGGCGATCGCGGCCAGCGCACCAAGCTGATAAACCACTTGCGCATACACCGTTTCTGCAGGTAATTGCATGCGGGTGCGGCCAAAATTTTCCCGATCGGGGAAGCTCGGGTGTGCGCCGATGGCAACCCCATACTGCACCGCCCAACGCACCGATTGGCGCATGGTCTGGGCATCCCCGGCATGAAAACCACAGGCAATATTGGCTGAACTCACCAGTTGCAGCAGCGCCTCGTCATTGGCGCAGCCTTCACCAAGATCGGCATTCAAATCGACGATCATTTAACCCCCAGGCAATCTGTTGAATAAAGTGATCCTGCTCTGTCTTGGCACGCTGTGCCTCTGCTAACGTGCAGGGGATAAAGTGGACAATGTCACCCAAGCGAATTTGCGCCAAATGGTAGAGATCGGCTTCAATCACGCAGGCAATTCGCGGGTAACCACCGGTTGTTTGTGCATCGGCCATCAACACGATAGGTTGGCCGTTATGCGGAACCTGAACCACCCCCGGCAACAGGCCGTGAGAAAGCATCTCGCGCTCAGTGGTGCGCGCCAGAGCATTACCGCCATGCAGGCGATATCCCATCCGGTTACTCTGCGGGCTGAGCTGCCATGCCGTGCGCCAAAAATCTTCCCGCGCCTGAGCACTGAACTCCTCATACTCAGGCCCCGGGATTGCCCGGACCCGATTACTGAACAATAACTGTTTCACGCCCAGGCTGCTCTGTGGCAATGCCTGAGGTTTGCCCAGTGGCAGAACGTCACCTTCTTTCAGTTGCCGCCCTTCCAGGCCACCAAAACCCGCTTTGAGATCGGTGCTGCGCGACCCCAGCATTTCCGGCACATTAATACCACCTGACAGCGCCAGATAACTGCGCATGCCGTGTTTAGGCATTTTCAGCGTCAGTTGCTGGCCTTTTTTTACCGGATAACGCCAGCCCGTCCACAGCGATTTACCGTCCAACTGGGCATCACACCCCGCACCGGTCAAGGCAATCCAGCCGTTGTGGGTAAATTCGGCGCTGAACTGCCCTAGCGTGATCTCAAGCCCGGCGGCTTCCGGCGCATTGCCTACTAACAGGTTGGCAATTTTCAGCGCGGGTATATCAAGAGCTCCCCCTTGGCTGATCCCTAACCGGCGGAATCCGTTACGCCCCAGGTCCTGTACGGTGGTATAAATTCCTGCTCGCAAGATTTTCAATATACGCCCTCCTTTTGCGGCACGAAGCGCACGTTATCGCCAGGGCGCAGCAACGTCGGCGGCATTTCATTAGGGTTAAACAGTGCCAGCGGTGTGCGGCCAATCAGTTGCCAGCCCCCAGGGGTGACCAACGGATAAATACCGGTCTGCCCGCCACCAATCCCTACCGAACCGGCAGCAACGGACAAACGCGGCTCAGCACGGCGTGGCGTGGCCAGCCGATCAGGCATGCCTCCCAGGTAGGTAAAACCAGGTTGGAATCCCAGGAAATAAACCACATAGAGGGTTGATGAATGGCATTCGACCACCTGCTGAGCCGTCATGCCGGTATGGCGCGCCACTTCATCCAGATCGGGGCCATACTCGCCGCCATAAATCACCGGGATATCCACATCTCGGGATTCAGGCACCAGGCTTTCGTTCCCTTCCCAACCCTGGCGCAGCAGTTCCAGCATCGCTTCGGCATCCGCCTGCGGCGTATACAGTAACAGCGTCAGGTTATTCATCCCCGGAACCACTTCCCGTACATCAGTGTGATGGTTCAGCCTTTCAGCCAAGGCCCAGATACGCTGCTGGCTTTGCAGCGTCACTGGAGGTGCCAATTCAAGCACTACAGCTCGTTCCCCTAACAGGTAATATTGTGCTCGTTGCACCCCAATCTCCTTATTATTATTTGCAAAACATATCAGTTATGCGTGAGCGCAGGCCGGCTGTCAATAGAACAACCTGCGCAAAAATAAGGGATTTTAACCGTTGTCTTTCAAACTTTAGCGTTGTTACCTGCACTCACTCGCCCCAGTCAGTTACTGAAGTCAGCTCCAGGGGATAAGTGAAATTGGTGCCTGGCTACAACTTGAAATCTATAGAGTAAAGAGAGATTAAAGGGTTCGTTTACCGAACCCTGGGGGAAATCAGGCAGGATTAGGAATATCGATAAAGGTGACATCAAAGCCGTGCTGTTGCGCCAACCACTCGCCCAACGCCTTGATACCGCCACGTTCGGTGGCATGATGACCAGCAGCGAAAAAGTGTATGCCCATCTCCCGTGCCGTATGAATCGTCTGTTCAGACACCTCGCCACTGATAAAGGCATCAACCCCAAAACGCGCGGCGCTGTCGATAAAACCCTGGCCACCACCGCTGCACCAGGCTACCCGGCGGATATGCTGTGGGGCGTTATCGCCGCAGTGCAACACCGCCCGGCCAAGACGGCTTTCGATACGTTGTTGCAGCTCACTACCGCTTAACGGTTGTTCAAATTCACCGTACGGCAGCAAAGACTCAATCTCACCCAGCGTACGGATACCGAATTCCTGCGCCAGTTGCGCGTTATTACCCAGCACCGGATGTGCATCCAGCGGCAAGTGATAGCCATACAGATTAATGTCATTACTCAGCAAGGTTTTCAGCCGGTTGCGCTTCATGCCCCGCACCACCGGAGCTTCGTTTTTCCAGAAATAACCGTGGTGCACCACGATGGCATCTGCCTGATGTTCTACTGCAGAATCCAGCAACGCCTGGCATGCCGTTACGCCAGTAACAATGCGCTGCACATGCGCGCGCCCCTCCACCTGCAGGCCGTTCGGCGCATAGTCCTGAAAAGCCGAGCAGTTCAGTTCGGTGTCGATCAGATTTTCCAGATCCAGGTTACGCATATTCCTCTCGCTCTCATTCAAAATTGTTGCCGTTCGCCCTGTTCCATCAGAATAAATTTCACCCCCAGATCGTTACCCTGATCCAGTTGTTGCCTGATGGTAGCTCGCACATCTTCCCCTTGCTTAAGGCTGGGTTTGATATGGCTGATCACCACCGGCAGATCTTTTAACGAACCTTCGCCACCGCTGTATTGCTGCAGGTTTTTCAGCTCTTTCAATAACCAGGCGGGGGTCAGATGACCGTAAAGCTGCTTATCTTCCACCTCGTTCGGGTAAGAGGTTTCGATAATCATGCCCTTCAGTTTCTTCTGTTCAATCAATGGCCCCAGCGCGCGCCAGGCGGTATCCAGATTGCGCGCCTGCTCCAGCGCGTCCGGGCCGGTATCGCCAAAGTAAGCGAAAGATCCTTCACGATCGGAAACCAGTAACATCGAAGAAGGATAGCGATCGTGGCTGAGTGCATACATCACCCCACTCAAACCGGTCAGGCCCAAGGTGACACGCTGCTGTGGGCGCACCGTTTGCAAGCGGTAGGTGCCAAGCCGCGAGCCGTTACCCGCATCAGTAAAGTTTGGCCAGGCTTTCCAGTTGAAGTAGTGATTGCGCAATGTCAGCACGGTATCAGCCTGCGCATAAATGGTTTTCTTGTTGTCTTCCGGCGAGCCTATGATCAATCCGGCGACATGATCCAGATGGCCGTGGCTGATAAAATAACTACCGATTAGCTGGCGGAAAATATAGCCCTGCGGCGTGTAAGGAGCGGCCAGCTCGGGTGTTACCTGTGGAAAACTGCCCTTTTCCAGCCCTTTGGCAATCCCCGGCAGCAGCGAACCCGCATCCAGCGCCAGATATTGCGTCTGGTTGTCACTGCGGATCAGGTAAGAGGTCAGATTGCCATCACTGACGCCGCCGTCGACGCCTAGCGCCACTACGTCAAAACCAGCCAGGGCCAATGCGGAATAACCGCCCAGGCACAGGGCCAGTATTTTTTTCATCATCAGGAAGCTCCTTGCTGTTGCCTTAAGATCCCGCTCGCTTCGCCGCTTCAAAGGCCGCCAGAGTCTCCAGACGGGCCTGCTTGTGATCGACAATCGGCAACGGATAGTGCAGCACCTGTTGCTGCTTTTGTGCCCAGCGATGGGGTTGGTGGATATCATTGTCCGGTACATCCGCCAGTTCAGGCAACCATTTACGGATAAAAGTGCCTTGCGGATCAAAACGTTCGCCCTGAGTCGTCGGGTTGAAAATACGGAAATACGGTGCGGCATCGGTCCCGGTTGAAGCGGCCCACTGCCAGCCACCGTTGTTGGCCGCCAAATCGCCATCCAACAGTTGAGACATAAAATAGCGTTCACCGGCCCGCCAGTCGATCAACAGATCCTTGACCAGGAAACTGGCGCTGATCATGCGTAGCCGGTTGTGCATCCAGCCAGTCTGATTAAGCTGACGCATCGCGGCATCAACAATCGGGAACCCGGTGTTACCCTGTTGCCAGGCCTGCAGGGCTTCGTCGTCGTGATGCCAGCATACCCTATCCGTCCAGTCGATAAAGGGGCGATGCATGCACAACGCGGGGTGCGCCACCATCAGATGGCGGTAGAATTCCCGCCAGATCAACTCATTTAACCAACAGAAAGCGCCACTTTCCGGGTTTTCCATGACCTCGGGGCATTCTGCCCGCAGGCGATTGAAACATTGGCGCGGGGAAAGAGTGCCGATAGCCAGATACGGGGACAGGTTGCTGGTCCCGGCGATGGCTGGCACATCACGCTGCTTTACATAGTCCGGCACCTGCTCGCGGCAAAAAGCACGCAGCCGTTGCAGAGCGGCCTCTTCACCTGCGGGATAAGGCGCCCCAACCTCTGCCTGCGGGTAGTCGAATACCTGCGGTGCGCTAAATCTGACGGCCTCTCCGCGCTGACGTGGAGCAGGCAGGCAATTTACATCAGATTCGGTCAACCTCTGGATAAAGGCTTTACGAAATGGCGTGTAAACTTTGTACATCTCACCGCCACCGGTTTTTACGCTACCTGGGGGCAATAACAGACTGTCATCAAAACTGTGACAAATAACCTGCCCTGCCAACATCTGTTCAAGCTGGCCATCGCGTTGGCGTTCATTGATTTCATATTGGCGATTATAAAACAGGCTTGAAACCCGGTGTTGCTGGCAGAAATCCACCAGCCAACTCACTGAATCGGCAAAATAGGGGCATTGGTGGCAAACCAGCTCTATCCCTCTGGCGGCCAGCGCCTGCTGTACCTGCAGCAGGTTGGCATGAATAAACCTCGCCTGACGAGGGGCCATATGATGCTGCCGCCATTGATCCGGCGTGGCAATAAACACCGCCAGCACTGTCGCCTGTGGGTCGCCGCAGGCGGCATGCAGCGCTTTGTTGTCGGTAATACGCAGATCGTTACGCAACCAGACCAGATGAGTGGTCATAACATTCCTTGCTGATTAATGGCCGTATCGCAGGCGCAAAGCTTCCGGGTAAGGTTCAAAATAGCGCTGTTGCGCCAGATAGCTATCAGGATATTCAGCCATATAATGTTTTAACAACGTAATCGGCGCCAATAAAGGCTGTAAGCCTTGGCGATAACGGTCGATCAACTGAGCCAGTTCCTGACGCTGGGCGGTATTGAGCTGACGGCGGAAATAACCTTGCACATGCATCAGCACGTTGGTGTGATTGCGGCGGGTAGCCCGATGTTGCAACAACGTCATCAGGCGCAGGCGATACTCCACCGCAAACTCCTCCAGCGAATCCCACTTTTCGATATCGGCAACAAAACGCCCTAATTCACGGTACTGCGGCTGTGAATGCGCCAACAGTGAAAGTTTATAACGGCTGTGGAAAGCAATCAGGCCACCGCGCGTTAGCCCCTTACGCCACAACATATTCAGTTCGTAGAGGGCAAACACCCGCTCGACAAAATTTTCCCGCAGCTCGGGGTCGTTTAGGCGGCCATCTTCTTCCACCGGTAACCAAGGCATCTGGCGCAACAGTTCTGCGGTAAACAGCCCAACCCCGCTTTTGCGCGACCCGGCACCGTTTTCATCATAAACCTTGACCCGTTCCATGCCGCAGCTTGGCGATTTCGCACAGACAATATAGCCGCACAGATGCTGGAGTTCGGCCACCCGCTGTTGCGAGAATTGTTGCATCCTGTCAGTGACGTCAATAGCGCTATCGTTGCTGTGGCACAACCGCACCTGCTGTTGGCTTTTGATCAAACGCAGCGCTGGCCGGGGTGTGGGCAAGCCAATCGCCATTTCTGGGCAAACAGGTTCAAATTGCACATAGGGTGCCAGTTGCTCTACCGCGAACCCGCACCGCTTATGGCCGCCATCAAAACGCACCGCGTTTCCCAGCAGACAGGCGCTGATCCCGATGCTAATACTGTCATTCATGTCTCGCCTCACAGAACCAGGATAATGCCAAAAGTGTAGAAGAGTTCGGGCGTTGATACGACCCCGGAGTTTTCAGGGTGACTGGGGCATAAACAAAAAACCCCCGCCACGAGGCGAGGGTTTCAAAATTTGCGGCTAACGGGAATCAGTAAAAATCGCAGGATGCCGTTTCTGCCTGTTGCAACCAGACCGGTTTGTTGCTGGTTTTTGACCAGACCCGGTGCAGATAGCTGTAAAAACGTGCGCGATCGGCACGGAACAGCATCACCGGTAAAGCAACCAGACCAATCAGAACCACTGCGCTGCGGCGCAGGAGGATCCGATGCAACGGATAGGCTTGATAGTTAGACATGCGAACCTCCTTCAAAGCATCCACACCACGTTGTCAGGACAAAGTGTGGAGTGAAATTAAACAAGACGAATTGGAAACTGAGCAAAATATTACCGCATTTGTTGTAATTTTACTACTCATCCGACCACTAAATTGCACAAAAAATCGCAAAAAAAACGCGCAATCTGTAATTTTGTTACATCAAGGTTAACAATTAACTTAACATTAGTTACATTGTGGTTGTTGAGGGATATCTCTTCCTTCAACCCACTTCTTCTGCGTAAAAAATAATCTCCCGCTCTGTCAGTTTCATCTAGCACCGACCTTAAGGCGATAAAACCCCCGTTTTTCGCTGTAATTTCAGCCATTTTTATACTTTTTTTACACCCGGCAGCGCTTTTTTTCATCTTCTTTCTACTGCCCTCCCTACACTCCAGCTATTAAAAACAACACCTCTGGAGGTGTCCCGTGAGTTTCAGCGTTATTGGTGGTGCGCTGTTGGTTCTGCTGCTGTTGGGCTATCTGATTTATGCCCTGTTTAATGCGGAGGACTTCTGATGGCAGCTTCGGCCTTCTTATTGATTGCCAGCTTTATGCTGGTGCTTCTGCTGCTGGCTCGTCCATTGGGCAGCTTTTTGGCTCGCCTGATTGAAGGGGAACCGTTGCCAATACTGCGCCACGTAGAAGCAACCGTCTGGCGCTGCTGTGGCAACAATCCCGCCGAGATGAAGTGGTGGCAATATGCTCTGGCGATCCTGTGGTTCAACATTCTTGGCCTGATGCTGCTGTTTGCGCTGCTGATGGCGCAGGGGGCGTTACCGCTCAACCCGCAGGGTTTCCCGGTTTATCCTGGGATCTGGCGCTCAATACCGCCGTCAGTTTTGTCACCAACACCAACTGGCAGGCATACAGCGGTGAAAATACGCTCAGCTACTTCAGCCAAATGGTTGGGCTAACGGTGCAGAATTTCCTTTCCGCCGCTACCGGTATCGCCGTGGCCTTTGCCCTGATCCGTGCTTTTGCACGCCGCTCCAGCGCCACCATCGGCAACGCCTGGATCGATATCCTGCGCATTACTTTATATGTACTGTTGCCGATCTCGTTGCTTATCGCGCTATTTTTTGTCAGCCAGGGTTCACTGCAGAACTTCTTGCCTTATCTGCATCTGCACACCTTGGAAGGAGCACAGCAGACGCTGCCGATGGGGCCGATAGCCTCACAGGAAGCGATCAAGATGCTCGGCACCAATGGTGGCGGATTCTTCGGTGCCAACTCGGCACATCCGTTTGAGAACCCGACAGCACTGACCAACTTTGTGCAGATGTTGGCGATCTTCCTGATCCCTTGCGCATTATGCTTTGCCTTCGGCCAGGTCGCCGGTGAAAACCGCCAGGGCCATGCCCTGATCTGGGCAATGGCGCTGATCTTTATTATTGCCGTGATCGTCGTGATGTCTGCCGAAACGGCTGGCAACCCGCATCTGGGTGCGCTGAGTGGTGCCAACAACATCAATATGGAAGGTAAAGAATCCCGTTTCGGCATTCTCGCCTCCAGCATGTATGCGGTGGTGACCACCGCCGCCTCCTGCGGTGCCGTTAATGCCATGCATGACTCCTTTACCGCCTTGGGCGGCATGGTGCCGATGTGGCTGATGCAGATTGGTGAGGTCGTGTTCGGCGGCGTGGGTTCCGGCCTTTACGGCATGCTGCTGTTTGTGCTGCTGACGGTGTTTATCGCCGGGTTAATGATTGGCCGTACGCCGGAATACCTCGGCAAAAAAATTGATGTTTATGACATGAAGATGACCGCCTTGGCGATCCTGGTCACACCGACTCTGGTGCTGCTGGGGACGGCATTGGCGATTGCCACTGACGCGGGCCGTGCTGGCATCTTCAACCCTGGAGCGCATGGTTTCAGTGAAGTGCTGTATGCCTTCTCTTCGGCGGCCAACAACAACGGCAGCGCCTTTGCCGGTTTGAGCGCCAACACCCCGTTCTACAACCTGCTGCTGGCTGTGGCGATGTTCGTTGGCCGCTTCGGGGTGATCCTGCCGGTGCTGGCCATCGCGGGCTCGTTGTGTGTCAAAAAACGTCAACCGGCGGGTAACGGCTCACTGCCCACCTACGGGCCGCTGTTTATCGGCCTGTTGATCGGCACCATCCTGCTGGTCGGTGCATTGACCTTTGTTCCCGCATTGGCGCTAGGCCCGGTAGCCGAGCATTTGCAGTTTTGGTTAGCAAACTAACAGTCACAGAGAGAGAAAGAGAAGATGACTCGCAAACAACGTGCGCTGTTTGAACCGGCACTGGTGCGTACCGCGATGTTCGATGCGGTGAAAAAGCTGGACCCACGCGTCCAGTGGCGCAACCCGGTGATGTTCGTGGTGTATATCGGCAGCATTCTGACCACCGTAATCTGGTTGGCGATCCTTTCGGGTAACGCCGAAGGTAGTGCGTCCTTTACCGGCAGCATCTCGCTGTGGCTGTGGTTTACCGTGCTGTTTGCCAACTTCGCCGAAGCCTTGGCGGAAGGGCGCAGCAAAGCCCAGGCAGAAAGCCTGAAAGGTACTAAGAAAACCAGTTGGGCAAAGAAACTCGCCACACCCAAACCTGATGGAGCCACCGAGAAAGTCGCGGCAGAAAGCCTGCGTAAAGGGGATATCGTGCTGGTGGAAGCTGGCGATACCATTCCCTGTGACGGTGAAGTCCTGGAAGGCGGTGCCTCGGTAGATGAAAGCGCCATTACCGGTGAATCCGCGCCGGTTATCCGCGAATCCGGCGGCGATTTTTCTTCAGTCACCGGCGGGACCCGCATTCTGTCCGATTGGCTGGTCGTGCAATGCAGCGTCAACCCAGGTGAAACCTTCCTTGATCGCATGATCGCCATGGTGGAAGGTGCCAAACGCCGTAAAACACCTAACGAAGTCGCGCTGACCATTTTACTGATAGCGTTGACCCTGGTGTTCGTTTTGGCTACGGCAACCCTGCTCCCCTACTCACAATACAGTGTAGAGGCCGCTGGCAGCGGCACCGTGGTTTCCATCACCGTGCTGGTAGCCTTGCTGGTCTGCCTGATCCCAACCACCATTGGCGGGTTGCTCTCTGCCATTGGCGTCGCCGGGATGAGCCGCATGCTGGGTGCCAACGTTATCGCCACCAGTGGCCGGGCGGTAGAGGCCGCCGGTGACGTTGATGTGCTGCTGCTGGACAAGACCGGCACCATTACCCTCGGCAACCGCCAGGCTTCGGAGTTCCTGCCTGCGCCAGGCGTCAAAGAACAGGAGTTGGCCGATGCTGCCCAACTTTCTTCACTCGCCGATGAAACGCCAGAAGGCCGCAGCATTGTGGTGTTGGCCAAACAGCGCTTCAATTTGCGTGAACGTGATCTACAGGCGTTAAGCGCCACCTTCATCCCCTTCTCTGCGCAAACCCGCATGAGCGGCGTCAACGTGCAAGACCGGATGATCCGCAAAGGGGCTGTGGACGCCATTCGTCGCCATGTGGAGTCCAACAATGGCCACTTCCCGCGTGCGGTGGACGATCTGGTGGAAAGCGTAGCTCGCACCGGGGGAACACCGCTGGTAGTGGCCGAAGGTCCACGCGTGTTGGGAGTGGTGGCGCTGAAAGACATCGTCAAGGGCGGGATTAAAGAGCGCTTTGCCGAACTGCGCAAAATGGGCATCAAAACGGTGATGATCACCGGGGATAACCGCCTGACCGCCGCAGCTATCGCAGCCGAAGCCGGTGTGGATGATTTCTTGTCGGAGGCCACTCCGGAAGCCAAGTTGGCGTTGATCCGCCAGTATCAGGCGGAAGGAAGGTTGGTGGCAATGACTGGAGACGGCACCAACGACGCCCCGGCTTTGGCACAGGCCGATGTGGCGGTTGCCATGAACTCGGGGACTCAGGCTGCCAAAGAGGCGGGTAATATGGTCGATCTGGATTCCAACCCGACCAAGCTGATTGAAGTGGTGCATATCGGCAAACAGATGCTGATGACGCGCGGTTCATTAACCACCTTCAGCATCGCCAACGACGTGGCGAAATACTTTGCGATTATCCCGGCGGCCTTCGCGGCAACTTACCCACAGTTGAACGCACTGAACGTGATGCATCTGCACTCCCCGGCTTCGGCCATTATGTCGGCGGTGATTTTTAACGCTCTGGTGATCGTATTCCTGATCCCCTTGGCGCTGAAAGGGGTGAGCTACAAGGCGATGAGCGCCGCTGCGCTATTGCGCAGAAATCTGTGGCTGTATGGCGCAGGCGGCCTGCTGGTACCGTTTGTCGGTATCAAGCTTATCGATCTGTTGTTAACCGCTTTAAATATTGCTCATTAATACTGACCCAATAGCTTTCGAGTTGCCGCCAGGCGCCACACTCACTCATCCCCTTAAGTCAGTTCCTGGGGATGAGTGAGTGCCGGTAGCCGCACAGCGGATTGAAAGATGATGAGGATAACGAGGAAACCATGATGTCTTATTTACGTCCCGCCTTGGTCATGCTGATCCTGCTGACGTTGATCACCGGTATCGCTTACCCGCTGCTCACCACCGGGCTGTCGCAGTTGCTGATGAGCCGTGCTGCTAATGGCTCGTTGCTCTACCAGAATGATAACGTGGTCGGCTCCGCACTGATTGGCCAGAACTTCACCAAACCAGGCTATTTCTGGGGCCGCCCTTCTGCTACCGCCAATTCGGCTTATAATGCGCTGGCATCCGGCGGCAGTAATCTGGCAACAACCAACCCGGCACTGGATAAAGCTTTCATCGCACGGGCAACACAGTTGCGCCAGGCTAACCCCGCCATGAGTGGGCCAATCCCGGTTGATCTGCTGACCGCTTCCGGCAGTGGCCTGGACCCCCAGATTTCTGTTGCCGCAGCACAGTATCAGTTAGCCCGCGTTGCCAGCGCCCGCCAACTGCCGCAGGCACAGATCGCCAAGCTGATAGAGGAAAACACCGACCACGCCACGCCTAATTTTATGGGGGAATCAGTGGTCAACGTGCTGAAGCTGAATATGGCGCTCGATGGGTTGAAATAGTGCCAGGTTAAGCCTGATCAGTTCCCTCTCCTTCTGGGAGAGGGCCGTCACCTAAGGAATGATGACCGTGGAAGAAGAACAGCAACGCCCCGATCCTGACAGCCTGCTGGCGTTAGCCAATGAAAAGCCGCGCGGCAAATTGAAGGTGTTCTTTGGCGCCTGTGCCGGGGTGGGCAAAACCTACGCCATGCTGCAAGAAGCGCAGCGGCAACGGGCTCAAGGGCTTGACGTGCTGATTGGCGTGGTGGAAACCCACGGCCGCAGTGAAACCGCCGCGTTACTGGATGGCCTGCCCATTCTGCCGCAAAAGCGTATCCCGCATCGTGGCCGCCTGCTGCATGAGTTCGATCTTGATGCAGCCCTGGCGCGCCGACCGGCCCTGATCCTGATGGATGAACTGGCACACAGCAACGCCTATGGATCGCGTCATCCAAAACGCTGGCAGGATGTGGGCGAACTGCTGGATGCCGGTATCGACGTTTTGACCACGATTAACGTCCAGCATCTGGAAAGCCTGAATGACGTTGTTGGCGGCATTACTGGGGTGCGAGTCAGGGAGACCGTGCCCGATCACGTGTTTGATGAAGCCACCGAGGTCGTGCTGGTGGATCTGCCGCCAGACGATCTGCGCCAGCGCCTGAACGAAGGCAAGGTCTATATTCCTGGCCAGGCCGAGCGCGCCATCGAGCATTTCTTCCGCAAAGGCAACCTGATCGCTCTGCGCGAACTGGCGCTGCGCCGCACGGCCGATCGCGTTGACGATCAAATGCGTGCCTTCCGCGACAGCCAGGGGCGTGAGAAGGTCTGGCATACCCGAGACAGCATCCTGCTCTGTATCGGCCATAACCGCGGCAATGAAAAGCTGGTGCGCATTGCAGCCCGGCTGGCGGCACGCCTTGGCTGCCAGTGGCATGCGGTATATGTCGAAACCCCCAAACTGCACCGGCTGCCAGAAAATCACCGCCGGGCGATCCTGCGGGCGCTGGGGCTGGCGCAAGAACTGGGGGCAGAAACCGCCACGCTTTCCGACCCCTGTGAAGAACGAGCCGTATTGCGTTATGCCCGCGAGCATAACCTGGGCAAGATTATTATTGGCCGGCGGGGCGAACAACGCTGGAAGCTGCACGGTGGGTTTGCCGATCGCCTTGGCCGCCTCGGCCCGGATCTCGATCTGGTGATCGTGGCGCTGGAAAACGACACGCCGGTGCCCCAAACCAAGGAGCACGATGGCCGGGCTTTTAGTGAGAAATGGCGTTTTCAGTTGCGGGGGTGTGCCGTTGCCGTAGCACTTTGCGCCGTTATTACGCTGATGTCTCAATGGCTATTGCCAGGGATTGACTCTGCCAACCTGGTCATGGTCTACCTGCTCGGCGTCGCCCTGGTGGCGCTGTTCTTTGGTCGTTGGCCTTCGGTACTTGCGGCGGTGATTAACGTCGCCAGCTTTGATCTGTTCTTCGTCCAACCCGAATGGTCATTCGCCGTCAGTGATATGCAATACCTGCTGACCTTCGCCGTGATGCTGATTGTCGGCATCACCATCGGTAATCTCACCGCCGGGGTGCGCTATCAGGCCAGGGTCGCCCGCTATCGTGAACAACGGGCCAGGCATTTGTATGAAATGTCCCGTGGGCTCAGCCAAGCATTGAGCAGAGAAGATATCGCCAAAACCAGCCGTTATTTTATCTCCAGCAGTTTCCAGGCCAAAACCGTGCTGCTGCTGCCACAGGAAGATGGGGGCTAAAACAGATGGTGGGTGAAGAAGGCGGCCTGCTGTCGGTGGATGAGGCGATAGCCCGTTGGAGTTACGACAAAGGCCTGCCCGCCGGTGCCGGTACCGATACCCTGCCTGGAGTTCCCTACCAGCTGTTACCTCTCAGCACCTCCAAGCAGACTTTTGGCCTGCTGGCCATTGAGCCCAATAATCTGCGCCAACTGATGGTGCCAGAGCAACAGCGGCTATTGCAGACCTTTGCCGTCCTGATAGCCAGCGCCCTTGAACGCCTGTATCTGGCGCGCAGAGCCGAAGAGGCGAAGCTGGATGCCGAACGCGAGCAACTGCGCAACTCGCTGCTGGCAGCCCTTTCGCACGATCTCCGCACCCCGCTCACCGTGCTGTTCGGCCAGGCGGAAATCCTAACGTTGGATCTGGCGGCAGAAGGCTCCCGCCATGCTCCACAGGCCGGTAAAATCCGCCAGCAGGTGCTGAGCACCACGCGTCTGGTAAATAATCTGCTGGATATGGCACGCCTTCAATCCGGCGGTTTTAACCTGCGCAAAGAGTGGCAATCGCTGGAAGAGATCGTCGGGGCATCGCTGCATATGCTGGAACCGCTGTTGATCCTGCACGAGATCAAGGTGGAACTGCCGCACGAGATGGTACTGATCCACTGCGACGGCAGCCTGTTGGAGCGGGTTTTCACTAACCTGTTGGAAAATGCCAATAAATACGCCGGAGCCGATGCTATTATCGGGATACGTGCCCGCACCCAACCGGACTGGCTGGAGGTAGAAGTCTGGGATAACGGCCCGGGGATCCCGGCTGAACAGACGCAGCTTATCTTTGACAAATTCTCCCGTGGCATTAAAGAGTCCGCAATCCCTGGCGTGGGCTTGGGGTTAGCGATTTGCCGTGCCATTATTGAAGTGCATGATGGCCGCATCTGGGCAGAAAACCGTCCGGAAGGCGGAGCCAGCTTCCACTTTATGCTACCGCTGGAACAAGCGCCGGAGCTTGAGGAGGAAGTCTTTGACCTGTAACCGATCGATAGAGGCCCTGTGACCATATCGCCAACCAACATCCTGATTGTTGAAGACGAGAAAGAGATCCGTCGCTTCGTGCGTATTGCGCTGGAAAGCGAAGGCTTGCGGGTGTTTGAAAGTGAAACGCTGCAACGCGGGCTGATCGAGGCAGGCACCCGCAAGCCGGACCTGATTATTCTCGATCTGGGGTTGCCGGATGGCGACGGGCTGAGCTATATCCGCGATTTGCGCCAATGGAGCGCTATTCCGGTGATCGTACTTTCTGCACGTAATGCCGAAGAGGACAAAATCGCCGCGTTGGACGCCGGGGCAGATGACTACCTCAGCAAGCCTTTTGGCATCGGTGAACTGCTAGCTCGGGTACGGGTTGCTCTGCGCCGACACTCCGGCAGCCAACAGGAAAGCCCGTTGGTGAGCTTCTCTGATATCCAGGTTGATCTCATCAACCGTAGCGTCATGCGCAACGGAGAAGACCTGCACCTGACACCCATCGAGTTCCGCTTACTCGCCGAACTGCTGGCCAACGCCGGTAAAGTGATCACCCAACGCCAGTTGCTAAGCCATGTCTGGGGGCCGAATTACGTTGAACACAGCCATTATCTGCGTATCTATATGGGCCATCTGCGGCAAAAACTGGAAACCGATCCGGCGCGGCCCAGGCATCTGCTCACGGAGACCGGCGTCGGTTATCGGTTTATGCCTTAACCTGGTTTAACCGACGCTCTGTACGGCGCCCTCAGGTACGGGGCCCTTTCTTCAATCCCACCATAAATTCCTTGAACGAGTCGCGCAGCGGAGCGAACAGCGGGAGCTTGCGGTGCTCCATCATCACCTCGGAAAACAGCTTCAGCCCGACGGCAAATGCCGCGCTGTTGTGTTCGCCAAAGTTCAGATCTTCCCTGCCCTGGATGCGTTCGACAATGGCAAGGATATCGTCGTGATTCTCCACTTCGAACACCAGTTCAGGTTTATCCACCGGCTCACCTTTACGGTCGGTCAGCGCCTCGACGGTAATGCGGAAACGATGTCCTGGCATCAGCGATTCTCCTGTGGCTGTTCCGGTTGCACCATCTCGGCTTCGATAGCTTCCACGGCGGTCAGCAGTGCCTGGTTGATGCGTTCAACCTGCTCCTGAGTCAAATCTGTACGCACCATGTTGCCACGCAGCAAATAACGCAGACGATGCATGGTTTCAGAAATGCCTTCGGCCAGGTTGCCTTCATGGCGACGATGCTGCCCGGTACTCGCCAGACGGGCAAAAATCATCTCAATAGCGCCCTGATGTTTTTGCAATTCCTGCTTGCCAAGATCGGTGATCTGATAACTTTTGCGGCCGTTGCCCGGGTTGGCCGGAGCCAGGAAATCCTGCTCTTCCAGCAACGTCAGGGTGGGGTAAATCACGCCTGGGCTTGGCACATACAGGCCTGAAGAGGCCTCTTCAATCGCCTTGATCAGTTCATAGCCGTGGCTGGGGTTACGCTCCACCAGCGCCAGCAGCACCAGACGCAGCTCACCATGTTCAAACAGACGATGGCGCCCACGCCCGCCGCGGCCATGTTCTTCCCCGCCCCGCCCGGCAAAAAGATGGCGACCACTGCGGCGGTGATGGCCGCCATCTTCTTCATGACAATGGTGGCATTCGTGGCGATCGTGCGAGTGATGACGTGCAAATCGATGAAACATCATGTTGTTACCTCTTGAGTTTAAAATGTCGTTATCGAGTTATTTAGATATATCTAAATCGAATCGATAAACTAATCTAGATCGATATATCTAAATGCGCAAGAGGCAAACCGAATTTAGATATATCTAAACTTCAGGCATAAAAAATGCGCTGTAAAAACAGCGCATTATAATTATAGGTGGAGCATTTTATTTTGCTGAAGCTAGCACTTCACTGACTATTTCTACCGCTTCACGCTCGATCTTCTCACGGTGCTCAGCCCCGAGGAAGCTTTCACAGTAGATCTTGTAAGCTTCTTCCGTGCCCGATGGGCGGGCGGCAAACCAGCCGTTATCGGTCATCACTTTAAGTCCGCCAATAGAAGCACCGTTACCCGGTGCTGCCGTCAGGCGTGCGGTGATAGGATCGCCCGCCAGGGTGCTGGCCTTGACCATTTCTGGAGAAAGCTTCGACAGCGCGGCCTTCTGCGCTGAAGTGGCCGGAGCCTGAAGACGGTTGTAGCTTGGCGCGCCAAAGCGCTTGGCCAAATCATTATAATGATGCTGTGGGTTTTCGCCGGTCACCGCGGTGATTTCAGCCGCCAGCAGGCACATGATGATGCCGTCTTTATCGGTAGACCAAGGGGTGCCGTTGAAACGCAGGAACGAAGCCCCGGCGCTTTCTTCGCCACCGAAGCCGAAGCTGCCGTCAAACAGGCCATCAACAAACCATTTGAAACCGACCGGTACTTCCACCAGTTTGCGGCCCAAATCGGCCACGACACGGTCAATCATCGCACTGGAAACCAGGGTTTTACCTACCGCAACGTTGGCACCCCACTGCGGGCGGTGCTGGAACAGGTAATTAATGGCAACCGCCAGGTAATGGTTCGGGTTCATCAGGCCAGCAGACGTAACGATGCCGTGGCGATCATAGTCAGGATCGTTGGCAAACGCCAGGCTGAACTTGTCACGCAAGGCTAGCAGGCCAGCCATTGCAGATTCGGACGAGCAGTCCATGCGGATGATGCCGTCATGATCAAGATGCATAAAGCGGAAGGTCTGATCGATAGAATCATTAACCAGCGTCAGATCCAGCTTATAGTGCTCAGCAATCCGCTGCCAGTAGGCAATGCCGGAACCGCCAAGCGGATCAACACCCAGTTTCAGCGCTGCCCCCTGGATGGCTGGCATATCAACCACATCCACCAGCCCTTCCACATAAGGCTGTACCAGATCCTGCGCATGCAGATGGCCACCGTTCCAGGCTTTTTCCAGTGATTGGCGCTGTACACCCTGCAATTTGAGCGTCAGAAGTTCATTGGCGCGCTTTTCAATCACCGAGGTCAGATTGGTGTCGGCTGGGCCACCGTTAGGTGGATTATATTTAATGCCACCGTCTTCTGGCGGGTTGTGCGAAGGGGTGATCACGATCCCGTCAGCCTGTGCGCCACCTTGACGGTTGTAGCACAAAATGGCGTGTGACACGGCTGGGGTTGGCGTAAAGCCGTTGTTTTCCTGGACGATAACATCCACGCCATTGGCGGTCAGGACTTCCAATACGGAAATAAAGGCAGGTTCAGATAATGCGTGGGTATCTTTACCCACATAGCAAGGGCCGGTGGTGCCCTGCTGGCGACGAACTTCAGCAATCGCCTGAGAAATTGCCAGAATGTGCGCTTCATTGAAGCTCTGACGTAACGCGCTGCCACGATGCCCTGAGGTACCAAACTTTACCGCGTGAGCGGCATTACCGGCTTCCGGTTGTAGCACATAATACTGTGACGTCAGTTGGGCTACGTTGATCAAATCGCTTTGCTGAGCAGGTTGCCCGGCACGTGGGTCATTCGCCATCGACTATCTCCCTCTATGCCAGTACTGCGGCCGGGCATTGAGTCGCTTACGGCCACCGTGACGGGCTGTTCGCTAATTTAGACAGTGCCGCAAACTTTCTCGATCAGTTCCGCAGGGAACTGCATGGCCTGCATGATGTGTTCGATCATGCTGCGTTTGCGGCCAGTATTGGTATTGGTGATCACCCAATAAGGCGTACCCGGTACGTGTTTTGGTTTGGTGTGCGTTCCGTTTGCCAGCAAGGTTTGCTGATCGCCGGCAAAGTAGGTACGGGTACGGCCATGCAGCGCATCCGTTGCCGCCGCAAAGCCAGCCGCATCAAGGGTATACAAAGTGGAAAGGACTAGCATAAAACGATTTACCGCTTTGTTCTGTTCGGCGTATTCGTCCGACAGCAGCAGTTCGCGCACGGCACGCACGCGATCGCGTGGCCGTTGCGCAGGGGCAGCAAGCGCAGACGCCTCTGCCGGCGCGCCAGCAACGGCAGGCGCAGTGCGCACCGGTTGGCCTGCAGTAAACTTCAGCATACGCCGTAAAATATCAGACGCACTTTCACCAATATGCTGCGTGTGGCTGGCAATATAGCGGTAAAGTTCTTCGTCGACTTCTATAGTTTTCATCTTTATCCAAAACAATAATGATATTGATTTTTATAACATTTCAATGGCAATCAAAGAAAAGCTGAGTCTTGACCTACATTTTGTTAACCATCTGGTTTTACGGTATTTCACACATTGCGGTTAGATTAACAGACTCTGGAGGAATCAGACAACTTTCCCGCAGCAACGCTGGGATACCACTGTCATTTTACTCGAAAATGCTGAAATCGTTTTGGGGAGGGCGGATATCTTGCAGAGGTTGGGCCATTTGAGCGCGTAACTGCTTTATTCGCCTCTTTTCTGGCCCGTGCGGGGTTTTCTTCCTTGCGCGATAAGGTTCACTGTCTTCAGCTAGAGACAAAGCGCTCAAAGTAAACTTTGTGTTCAGCCACCGGCTGGCTGGACAACCAGCTACAGGTCGCCTCAATCATCGGCGGCGGGCCACACAGATAGGCATCAAACGGCTGCTGAAAAAGATGGCTTTCCAACGCCTGGGTAACCCAGCCCTTTTTGCCCTGCCATGCGCTGCCGGGATCGGACACCACAACCTGATAGCTGAAGTTACCGAGCCGCTCGGCCAGTGAATCGAGCCGTTCCACTTCGCTGATCTCACTCTCACGGTTTACGCCATAATAAAGCGCGATAGGTTGCTGAACATCGCTCTGCTCCGCCAGGCTTTCCAGCATACTGAGAAATGCAGATAACCCGGTTCCTCCAGCGACAAACAGCAGCGGGCGTTTCACCTCGCGCAGATAGAACGCACCGAAGGGGGCGGTGAAATCGATGCTGTCGCCCACCCGGCAACGCTGGCGCAGATAATCACTCATCACGCCGCTGGGTAACAGACGGACCAGAAAGCGCACCACCGCAGATTGCGCACTGGCACTGGCATAGGAGTAAGCACGCGTTTCCTTACTGCCGGGAATCTGAATGCGCGCATATTGCCCGGGCAGGTAATGCAGTTCCGGCTGCCCTTCTTCGAGCGTGATTTCCAACGTCGCCACCGTATCAGACAGCAGTGTCAAAGCGCTTACCTGCCCGCGATAGTGCTGCTGGCTGATATTGCAAATGCTCGAATCGACATCAAAATAGAATGAGCCTGGCGATGTCAGGGTAGTTTGACATGCCAGCATATAGCCCTGTTCACGCTCACTGGCGCTCAGCGCCTCATCATCGACATACTCCATTTCGATGGTTCCCGACTCACAAAAACCCCGGCAGGTGGCACAAACCCCTTCACGGCAGTCTAACGGTAACTGGATCCCGTGGCGAAAGGCCGCATCCAACAGTTTTTCGTTCTGCTCTACCTGAATAAACTGCGTTAGTCCGTCCCGGAAAATAATGGCTGCGCGATGGGTCATGATCACTCCTGTATCGTTACTGTTTTACGGCAACGGCGGCCACAGCCGCCGTGTCTGGCCAAATCAGAGATGGTAGAAATCGAGCACTGAGTCAATTTTGTCATTCAGCACCAGCACGTGTTTTCCGGCGATTTTCAACTGTTCATCCTGCCAGCACAGGCGGTAGGTGGCGCGACCGAAAAAGTGGCGACTTTCCCCAAAACGGTAGTAATGCGTCACCCAATTCACACTGACGGCGAGCTGGTCATTTTCTCCAGCCTGGCAGCGTACGTTATCGATCAGATGCAAAGTACGTGGCATCGGCGTGCAGGCAGCAGACTTGCCGGTGCGAATACGGAATACCCGATCTTCCAAGCCAGAACGGTTGGCATAATAGATCAGCGACATTTCCCGTTTTGGATCCTGGGTGTATTCATGTTCGCTGCGCCATTGTGGAACATGAAACTCGGCATTCTCGGTGAAGTAGCCAAGATAGCAATCCCAATCCTGGTTATCGCAGGCCTCAGACAACTGGTATAAAAATTGCTCAACACGGTATTGCCACTGCTCAGGCGTAATGTTTTGCATGATATTTCTCCGTCATGACAGGGGGCCTTCAGTTCAGCGAGCTGCCGCCTGCGCAATTTTCTTCTCCAGCCCCGCCAGCATCATCTGCTGCCATGCGCGGTGCTGGTTGACATACAACCCCTCATGGGTAATTTCGGTGCCGGTGATCGCAGGCGTAATGTTTAAAATCTCGCTGTTAGGCGTCGCACCGTATTGCCAATCCTGGTGCCCACGGGAGATATCACTCCACAACGTGCTGCGCGATTCGAAGCCCCGCTGCTGCTCACGGAACTCCACCAAATCATCAGGTGTGCCCATGCCGGACACGTTGAAAAAGTCTTCAAACTGGCGGATGCGGCTTTCGCGATCCCGGTCTGACTCCCCTTTGACCCCGAGGCAGAGGCTGATCACTTCGGTTTTGTTCCAACTGACCGGGCGGATAATGCGCAACTGGGAGCTGATTTGATCCATAAAGAACAGGCTGGGGTAGATATTCAGGTTACGCAGGCGATGCATGGTCCACTGCGCCCGCTCCTGCGGATACATATCGAGCAACCGAGGCATGATGCTGCCATAACCGGGGCGAACGTCAGCCGCATTGGGCATATCGCTAAACAGCAATCCGTGGCCGTTATCGAACGAGAACCAGCCATCGTCGGTGTTTTTATCCCCTGCCCCCAGTTTGCTGTAATCGAGGGTGCTCTCGCTGGCACCGTTTCGCTGGATATTCAGTTCGCGGCGATGGGTCACCGTCGAAACGTAGTTATAGTGAACGGTGCTGACATGGTAACCATCCAGGCCATTTTCGTTCTGCAGCTTCCAGTTACCGGGATAGGTGTAGGTGGAAACACCGGGCAACACTTCCAGCTCGGCGTTTTCTGACTGCTCCAGCATCATGTCGAAGAACAACGTGGTATCGCCAAGAAAATCGGTCAGACTCTGCTCGGATTCGGTATCAAGGTTGATAAACACAAAGCCCCGATAGCTGGCTATCCGCGCCTGTTTTAATCCATGGCGGCTTTTATCAAATTCGCTGCCGTATTCCGCCGGAGCCTTTACCTTTGCCAGCACGCCATCAGATTTGTAACACCAGGCGTGAAACGGGCAGGTGAAAGTACTTTGGTTACCTTGGCAAACCCGAGTCAGCGTCGCTCCCCGATGCTGGCAGGTATTCCCCAGGGCGTGCAGCTCGCCCTTGCCATCACGGGTAACCAACATCGGCTGGCGACCGGCTTGCACAGAAATAAAGTCGTGCGGATTGGCAATCTGGCTTTCATGGCAGGCAAAAATCCACTGTTTCTCGAAAATCAGTTCCATTTCCAGATCAAACAGATCCTGGTCGGTAAACAGGGAACGGGCGATGCGATAAACCCCCTCCTGCGGACGGAAATCGAGGCTTTTTTCAATAACATGCTGCCAGTTCTGTAGCTCTTGTGGCGTGCTCACATTAATGCTCCTGATACCCCTTGCTACCCGACGCTGTGCGCAGCAACTCGCCGGCAACGTCAGGTAGCTGGGTATATAAAATAATAAGGACAGGCGTTATTAGCCGTGTTGAGTCATCCCGCAGCCCCACTGCAGAGAATGCGGAAAACGGCAACTAAGCTTGAGCGCGTTGGCGTTCAACCTCGGCTTCGGGTGCCGCTGCGCGCTCTTTATGCAACGTGAAATTAAAATCGATGGAAGAGAAAGGCTTGCTGAGTTGTTTGCTGTCCAGTTGCTCTGGTGAAGAGATCTTGTTTACCTGTGGCACCAGGCCTTCGCGGCTGGCGAAGGCAAAGTCATCCCATAGGTATTCATCACCGTCGATGTTGATCTGCGTGGTCAGTTTGCGGTGGCCGTCGGCATAGACGAAGAAGTGAATATGTGCTGGACGGCGCCCATGGCGGCCCAGCAGGTTCAGTAATTGCTGAGTTGTGCCTTCCGGCGGGCAGCCATAGCCAGAAGGCACAATGCTGCGGAACTGATAATTCCCTTGGCTGTCGGTAATTATGGTGCGGCGCAGGTTAAATGCAGATTGGCTCTTATCGAAGAACGAATAATTGCCCATCAGATTGGCATGCCAGACCTCAACAGTGGCTCCAGGCAGCGGCTTGCCGCTGGCGTCCAAAACGGTCCCCTGCATAAACAGCACTTCACCCTCGGCGCTTTCTGTACCGTCATCCAGGCGGGCAAACCCTTGGCAGACTGGCGCTCCGGCAACGTACAACGGCCCTTCAATGGTGCGCGGCGTGCCGCCGGTCAGGCCAGCTTTAGCCTCGGCTTCATCGGCACGGATATCGATGAAACGCTCCAAGCCCAACCCGGCGGCCAACAGGCCCATTTCGTGACTGGCACCGGTTTGCGCCAGATATTCCAACCCTTTCCAGATTTCGCTTGGCTGAAGATCCAAATCCTCAATCGCTTTAAACAGATCGCTTACCAAACGTACAGTAACCTGTTGAACCCGGGGATCTACTTCGCCTTTGGCAGTGTCAACGATAAAGCTGTTGACCAAGGTGTCGATGTCATTATGAGTCATGTCATTGCTCCGTATTAGTATTAGCAGTAAACAATTACTGAGCCGAGGGGGTACAGTCCTGCGGCTATTCTGGTTTTTAACGGCTTTCTTTTTTATTCTCCCTGCCGGGTTTGGCCCAGCAGGGAACAGCGACATAAACTTTTGCAGGGATGCTCTTGATTCCAGGGTTGTGTCAGCAGCGGCGTAGCGCAGCCAGTTTGTCACGATCGATCTCAACCCCCAGCCCAGGCCCGGTCGGAACCTGCAGCATGAAATCGCGATAAACCAAGGGTTCGGTCAGAATGTCTTCGGTCAGCAGCAGTGGACCGAACAGTTCGGTGCCTTGGCTGAGATCGCTGAAAGTGGAAAACACATGTGCAGAGGCTGCGGTACCGACCGCGCCTTCCAGCATGGTGCCGCCATACAGGCTTATCCCCGCCAGGGTCGCAATGTCAGCCACCTGCCGCGCCTGGGTCAGTCCACCGGACTGGGTGATTTTTACCGAGAACACATCAGCCCCGGCGTGAGTAGCAAGATCGAAGGCGTCCAATGGCCCTTTCAGCACTTCATCCGCCATGATAGGCACGGTAAAGCGCCTGGCCAGCCGCGCCATACCTGCGCGATTTTCTGCCCGGATCGGTTGTTCTATCAGGTCGATCCCCCCGCCTCCAGGGCGGCGATGCCGCGTTCCGCATCCAGTTCACTCCAGGCCTGATTGACATCAACACGCACGCTGACTTCATCGCCCAGCGCTTTCTTGATAGCCAGCACGTGGGCCACATCGGCCTCCACCGCCCGCAGGCCAATTTTCAGTTTGAAAATACGGTGGCGGCGCAGCTCCAGCATCTTCTGTGCTTCCGCAATATCTTTCTGCGTATCGCCGCTGGCCAGAGTCCATGCCACCGGCAGAGCGTCACGTACGCGGCCACCCAACAGTTCGCTCAGCGGTATATTCAGCCGCCGCGCCTGCGCATCCAGCAATGCGGTTTCCAGGGCACATTTGGCAAAACGGTTACCCTGAATCGATTTGCGTAATCTGGCCATGGCCGGTGCCACCTGGGTGGCATCCATTCCAACCAGCAATGGCGTCAGGTAGGTATCGATGTTCACTTTCACACTTTCCGGGCTTTCTTCGCCGTAGCTCAGGCCACCGATGGTGGTCGCTTCGCCCCAGCCTTCGATACCGTCCTCACACAGCACACGGACCAGCACCAGAGTCTGAACATTCACCGTCGCCACCGACAAGCGGTGAGGGCGGATTGCCGGAACATCCAGCAGCAGAGTTTCAATAGATTTAATCATATTTTTACAGTATCAAAGTTGTCAGAATCAGGTTGTATACGACCATATATTCAACATATGCTGGCGTCTAACACCGATTTTGCATCATCTTGATACCTTAAAGGCATAGTTATGGAGCTGCGTCATTTACGCTATTTTATTGCCGTCGCCGAAGAGCAGAACTTCAGCCGCGCAGCCGAAAGGCTGCATATCAGCCAGCCGCCGCTCAGCCGACAGATCCAGCAGTTGGAGCTTGATTTGGGGGTATCACTGTTTGAACGGGGTGCCCGCCCGCTCAAACTGACCGAGGCAGGCCGTTTCTTCTACGGACACGCACGGCAATTTCTGGCCCAGAGCGTTGAACTTAAATCGATGACCCAGCGCGTTGGTCAGTTGGATCGTTCACTGACGATTGGCTTTGTTGCCTCTACGCTCTACGGGATTTTGCCGCGGCTTATCCGCCGCTTCCGGACTCAACACCCTGAAGTAGCCATGAGCCTGCTGGAAATGACCACCATGGAGCAGATCCAGGCGCTGAAAGAGGGAAGAATCGATGTGGGATTTGGCCGTATCCGTTATGAAGACGCCAACGTTCGCCGCATTATTTTACGCGACGAGATCCTGATGGCGGCTTTAGCTGCCGACCATCCGCTGGCGAATGCGTCAGAATTAACGCTGCGCAACCTGCAATCCGAAACGCTGATTGTTTATCCGCAGGCGCCTCGGCCAAGCTTTGCCGATCAAGTTCTGGCGACATTTCGCGATCGCGCTCTGGAACCCCAGAAGATCATGGAGGTTCGGGAACTTCAGGTGGCTCTGGGATTAGTCGCCGCAGGCGAAGGTATCACGTTGGTGCCTAACTGCCTGCACAGCCTGCAGCGCCGGGATGTGATCTACAAGGCATTGAATGAGCAGTATCTGGTTTCCCCCATCATCATGAGCACCCGGCTGCTGGATGAATCTGAGGACATCAAGACGCTGCTGCAAATGATTTATGGCCTGTATGAGGAAGAAGGCATTGCTTATCTCAAACCAGCGCCGATGAATTGAGGCTGGCAGCCCGGGAGACGACGGGTCTGGTTAATCGTGGTAACCTAATGGGCTACCTGCAAATTATAAACTTCACCATGAAATTACATTATCAATCGTTGGCCGCAGAGGCCGCTATGCCGGCAACCCTTCCGGTGGTGTTGATCCACGGTCTGTTCGGCAATCTGGATAACCTGGGCGTGCTGGCCCGCGATCTGAGCCAACATCACCGTGTCATCAAAGTCGATCTGCGCAATCACGGGCTTTCCCCTCGCGCTGAAGAAATGACCTACCCGGCGATGGCGCAAGATCTTTTGACGCTGCTAGATGATTTACGGATAGAGAAAGCCATTGTTATCGGCCACTCGATGGGCGGGAAAGCGGCAATGGCACTGACGGCAATCGCCCCCGATCGAATCGAGCGGCTGGTGGCGATCGATATCGCCCCTGTGGACTACAATACCCGCCGCCATGACCAGATTTTTACCGCTCTGCTGAGCGTCACCGAAGCAGGCATAACTCAGCGTCAACAAGCTGCCCAGTTGATGCGTGAAACGCTGGATGAAGAAGGTGTGATCCAGTTCCTGCTGAAATCTTTCCATGCGGGAAGTTGGCGTTTCAATCTGCCGGTGTTGATTGAACAATACGCCAATATCATCGGCTGGCAGGAAATCCCCCTTGGCCACATCCGACGCTGTTTATCCGTGGTGGGCTATCCCCGTATGTACAAGACAGTTACCGGGATGACATCGCTCGCCAATTCCCTCAGGCTCGTGCGTACGTCGTCGCTGGTAGTGGCCATTGGGTTCATGCCGAGAAACCCGAGGCGGTATTACGGGCCATCCACCGCTTTATTGACCAGGCCTGAATCTTAACTGGCGAAAAAACGCGCTAAAGAGAATGGCTTAGCGCGTTTTCGGCCAAGTTAAGCATTGTCGTCCCTCCATCTGCTGGGGTAATATGGCGCGCTATGATTTTGCCACCATGTCCAACGTAGGTATCAGCGTCTGGCTGGCGGTAAATTTGGGTTAGGGTTTATTGGCCCGAATTGTGTTAACCGAACCGTCCGGAAGCGTGAAAACGTTTTTTGATGCAAACCCCCTTGCAGTAGCGCAACAATGGCAAAAGAACAAACGGATCGCACGACGCTGGATCTGTTCGCAGATGAACGCCGCCCGGGGCGCCCGAAAACCAACCCGCTTTCCCGTGATGAACAGCTTAGAATCAATAAGCGCAATCAGCTACGGCGTGACAAAGTGCGAGGTTTACGGCGTGTGGAGCTGAAAATCAACGCGGACGCGGTAGATGCTCTGAATAAACTGGCGGACCAGCGCAATATCAGTCGCAGCGAATTAATTGAACAGATGCTGCTGGCAAAACTGGCGGAAGAACAGCCAGAACCATGATCTCTACTGCCGCAGGCGCGGCACGGCGTTAAGGATGACGCCAGATCAACCCCACTGTTATTTAGATCCCAGGGCATCGCATAAACGTGATAAAACCCCAGGGCAAATTTCTGGCATGATACGCATTTACGGGTGAGGTTCAGTGCCCATGGCAGCGCCTTACGCCGCGTTTACGCAATACAATCCATTGAATTAAAAGGTTATCTGTAATATGGCTCATGTAGGCATTTTCTTTGGCAGCGATACTGGCAATACCGAAAACATTGCCAAGATGATCCAAAAACATCTTCACCAAAAATACGGTAACGACGTCGCAGAAATCCGCGACATTGCCAAAAGCAGTAAAGAAGATCTGGAAGCGTTCGATATCCTGCTGCTTGGTATCCCGACCTGGTACTACGGCGAAGCCCAATGTGACTGGGATGATTTCTTCCCGACGCTGGAAGACATCGACTTCAATGGCAAATTGGTAGCGCTGTTCGGCTGTGGCGATCAGGAAGACTACGCGGAATATTTCTGCGATGCGATGGGCACTATCCGCGATATCATTGAACCACGCGGTGCCGCCATCGTCGGCCATTGGCCAACCAAAGGCTACCATTTCGAAGCGTCCAAAGGTCTGGCAGACGATCACCACTTTGTCGGTCTTGCCATTGACGAAGACCGTCAGCCTGAACTGACCAACGAACGTGTAGAAGCCTGGGTTAAGCAGATTGGTGAAGAACTTAGCCTGGCCGAAATTATCGGTTAAACCTGCAGCCTCTACCAACGCTCCGTAAGGTAAAATGCATTACTGACATACCTATGGATTTCGCGTTGCAGCCAGGTACCCAGTTCTTTCATCCCCCGGCGCTTGCTACGGTGAGTCACCGGGGTGACAAATCTGTCTGGAACAGATTTGAACGCTGCTTGCAGCGGCCCTTACAGGGCCAGGCCCACGGATGGACCTGGTCATTGAGTGCAGGTAACAACGCTGCAGCTTGAAAGACGACGGGTATGTGGACTGTTATCGGTATCACGGATTATAATAATAGATACCACAAGTTTTTAACTTTTCACGTCACTCCGGTAGACTGAGATATCGGTTTATCCCACCCATCAAGACGTTGCATATGTAACGTATAAGAGTACAAAGATATCTTTGTTAACAACCGGCGGTTCCTATTTACGGCAACCGGTTCTATAATGAGACGCAATTAACCCTTTGTGCTGACCGATGCCATAGGCGAAAACGCCTCAACTTGATTAGCACAGTAACAGGACTGAATCCGCATGACTGACAACAACACCGCATTGAAGAAGGCTGGCTTAAAAGTCACGCTTCCGCGACTCAAAATTCTGGAAGTTTTGCAGGATCCGGAATGCCATCACGTCAGTGCGGAAGATCTGTACAAAAAACTGATAGATATGGGTGAAGAAATTGGCCTGGCCACGGTTTACCGCGTGCTGAACCAGTTTGATGACGCGGGTATTGTCACCCGTCACAATTTTGAAGGCGGCAAGTCCGTATTCGAACTGACCCAGCAACATCACCACGATCACCTGATTTGCCTGGATTGCGGCAAGGTTATCGAGTTCAGCGATGAGTCTATCGAAGTTCGCCAGCGTGATATTGCCAAGCAACACGGCATCAAGCTCACCAATCACAGCCTGTATCTGTACGGCCACTGTGAAACCGGTGATTGCCGCGAAAACGAAACGTTGCACGACAAAAAATAAGACTGGTTCGCCAGACACAGAAACCGCCTTTTTTACGGCGGTTTTTTTATGCCTAATATTTCAGACAAAAAAATCCCCGGACAGGCCCGGGGAAAATGATGACTTAAAATCTGGCACTTGCAGTACTTCTTTCTTACAACACTTAACGATATACCCGATGAGTTTCAAGTTGGCGCGCTTGCGCATCCCTTAGGACCAACGCCACGGATGAACCTGGTCATTGGGAGCAGCTAACGACACTACGGCTTGAGAGACAACGGGTATCAAGCCCATCCGCCGACACGCAGACGGGCTTCCTTCAGGCTTATGCCTTAACGGGTTCAGCGCGGCTGAAGCGTTTGCCGTCCGGGCTGATCGCACGGATTTGAACGTCCCCAGTCACCGCAGGGCGCGCTTTATCATCGTAACGCTGCCACTGTTTTCCACCATCGGTAGAGTATTCAATCCCCAGGCCCGGCAGCGAAATGTTCGCTTCCAGTTTGCCACCGATAATGCGTGCTCCTGGTACCGGCAGGCGATAGCTCACGCCACCTTTATCCAATTTGGCCAGTTCCCGTTGCCCGACCAGGTTGGCGAAGCGCAGCCAATCCTTATCCAGGGTTTTAGTATCAACCAGATGGGTTTCACCACCTTTGTACTCACGGCCAGCTTGGTAATCCTGTTCCCAGCTCGCACGGTGCCATGCACGTTCTGCTACAGACAGCGCACGTGGGTAAATCATATATTCCATTTGCTGGTCGGTACGCACCACTTCACTCCACAGTTGAGCAGAGAGGCCATAGGCACCTGGCCATGGTTTGTCGCTCTTGGCCGTGAAGTGGTTGCCGTCACGGTCAACCGACGTTTCGGCGTTCTGCGGCAGGTTGTTTGGCGCGAAGCTGAAGATCTTCTGCTCGTCACTGAAACGGGTGCCCCAGTAATAGCCATGCTCGTCCGGACTCACTTCATAAGGGAAATCCATGTAGACATAGTCTGGGTTGGAGATCACCACGTCGTAGCCTTTGTTCGCCCAGTCATTAGCCGAGTCGAACCCGCCCCAATACAGAGTATCCCAGAAGTTGACCGCAACATTCTTGGTGGCGAAGGCTTGGGCATTTTTGGCGTCTTTCAGGCCATCCTGCCACGCTTGCATTCTGTCAATACCATGCGCTTTCACCAGTTGGCTGACTTCCAGACCAAAGTAGCTCGGCAAGTGCTCCATATCTTCCACTTTGCCGTCTTTGATCATCGCCTGGCACACTTCAGACTTGGCCCATGGCTTGTCTTCTTTACTCAGATCCAGGATGCCTTTGCCAGCTTCCGGCTTTTTCACGTCGGTATAGCCAGCGCCCAGGCGGATGTTCTTCGCTTCGTCGCCACCAAAGTGCCAGGTTTGCAGCGGCTGCCCGGCTTCTTTGTGCATCTGGGCAATTTCACCAATCACTTTATCAACAAAGTTCTTGGAGGAATCCAGGCAAGGGTTCAGGTAACTCTGGCGGTTGAAGTACTGTACCGAAGTCGTGTTTGAGGTGTCGGTCGGATCCAGCAAGCGGAACTCATTGGCCTCTTTCTCTTTCCCTTCGGCCAGCAGTTTCTTATAGCGGGCTTCCATGGAAACGATCGCGGCACGGGCATGCGCAGGCATATCAATCTCTGGGATCACTTCGATCTGGCGCGCCTGAGCGTATTTAACGATGTCGATGTAATCCTGACGGGAGAAGAAACCGCCGTGTGGCTCAGGGCCAGAGCCATATTGCGGTAGCAGGCAGGTGGTTTCGCTCAGATCGTGGCAGCGCTGGCCACCCACTTCGGTTAACTCCGGCAGGCCAGGGATCTCGATACGCCAGCCTTCGTCATCCGTCAGGTGGAAGTGGAATTTATTCAGTTTGTACGCGGCCATCTGATCTAACAGGCGCAATACGGCGTCTTTATGGTGGAAGTTGCGCGCAACATCCAGGAAAATGCCGCGATATTGGAAGCGCGGTGCATCTTTGGCATCCAAGGTAGCAATCTTGGTGCTGCCGTCGGTCGGGACAAGCGACAGAATGGATTGCAGACCGTAGAACACCCCGGCCTGATCGAAGCCGGTGATCACCGCTCCTTTCTCTCCAATCTTCAACTGATAGGCACCCGGCACAGCCAAGTCGCCTTTAAATGCACCAGGTTTGATATCCGTTTTGATCGGATAGCCACCCACTTTGTTTTCTACGCCCAGCAGTTCAAAACGCTTGGCTGCCGCATCCGCCGCAGGCTTGGCCAGGGCGCTCAGCTCCAGCGCGACGCCTTTGCTCAAATCAACATCATTCTGATGAATCTTCACGTCCATCGGCGTCGGGATAATCTGGCCACGCAGTGTCGCCATTGGCAGCACTTTCAAATCCTGGTTCTTGGCAAAGCGGCTTTCTGGCACCATCAGAATGTTGTGGTCATCTTTGGTGCGTTTCCACTGATCGCCAGTGAAAGGAGCAACAAACTGGTGCACATCATCGGTATCGGTATTCGCCAGGATCTTGGGTTTGGCATCCCCTGAGGTCGCGTACCAGCGCGGTAGGAAGTCAGTACGGAACAGTTGCCAGTATTCAGCGATAATCGGGATTTCCACCGCCTGATTCGCCGGGAAACTGGTGAATTTATCGGTAGGCTCCAGTTTGTACAAATCGCCGGTCAGATGGCTAATCTTGAACTGATCGTTATCCACTTTCAGCGTCTGGCGTGGGCTGTGGAAATAAATAGCCCAGTCTTTGTCTTTAATTTCCTGGGCACCATTAGTCAGGGTGATCAGCACTTTATGGCAGGATGCCCAGTCAGCGCCCAGCTTGGCGCAATCAACGCCGTTATCAGCCGCACGGTTATCCAGCATCTTCAGATTTACTTTCAACTGACTGAGTTGGTCAACAACCTGCTGGTTAGCCATGGCAGAACCTACACTGCCAAATAGCCCGACGGTTGCCGTCAAAGCGGCGAGGGTACTCATCTTAAACTTGTTCATCTTCAACCTCTTGGGTAATCAGTTGTTGTTAGCGCGAATTTCTTTCCACAATTTCCCGCATTTAGCGTCGTACGCCTGGCCGTTGCCGGTATGTGCTGCCTGAATGCAGCTCTGGTAATCCAGCACCCGTACGGTTTCCTGTTCAGCGAGCTGTTGATGCGCTTTCTCTTGTTTCAATACTTTCAGCACGGCCTGGCAAGCCTGCAGCTTTTCTGGCGACCCTTCAGCGGTGTTGATACACGCGCTGTAGGCCTGGCGCAGCTTGGCATCTTCCGGTGGCGCAGCAGACTGCGAGCAGGCGCTAAGCCCGGCAACCAAGGCCATAATCAACATCAGTTTTTTCATCGTTATATTCCTGTGACGCTTCCCCGGCAGCATGACCACCGGGGAGAGCATTAGAAGATGGTGAACGGTGCGATAACTATGAATTTGACGTCTTTCTCATCCTGGAAGATGTTGCCGTAACCACCGCCCCAGCTTGGAATATCAGAATGGTTGTCATACTGCGTGAAGTGCAGTTTGAACAGAGTGCCTTTGGCGCGCCCTTCCTGCATGGTGTACATCGCATCCAGGCTGTAAGCGCTCTCTTTTAAGCGCTGGCTCTGATCGTAAATCGGGTTGGTGCTTGGCTTGGCGTCCCAAGCATAAACATAGGAAGCACCAACAGCCATACCCGGCAGATTCCAGTTGCTCAGGTCATACATCACGCCGCCGAAAAGTGCTTTTTCGCCGTTGGCGTTAAAGTCGGAACGGTTATCCCACCAGATATCGAGGCGACCGTTGGAGGAGGCGTAAGTTGGGGTCATACGTTGCAGGAAGAAGCCCTGGTTACCTTCCGCCTTGACCATGGTCCCCTCCAGGCGCCAGTTGAACTGGCCGGTGGTATAACCGAAGGTCAGCGCCTGTAACCACGCCAGGCCATCATAAATACTGTTAGGATCGTTCTTATCACCGATGCGATCTTCCGCGCCGTAGAACTGGTAGCTGGTCGTCATTGGGTTGCCAGCAACATCAAACTTATAAGATGCTTTGGTGAAATACTGATTCACATAGCCCTGTGCCTGGCCAAAAGCGGCTTCCAGCACCAGATCGTTTTTGAAATCGTATTTGGCACCCAGTGAGTGCAGGTAAGAAACGCCGGTGGTGCGGTCATTCTGACGGAAATCATCCATCTCGATATGCCACGGCGCTTTGTATTTGTTGGTCCACATGTAGGAGAAACTCAGTGCACCAGAATCGCCGTAGTCAAAGTTGGCGCCGGCTTCCGCCCCTTGGTAGGTACCCGGCATAAAGCTCCAGTGCGGGGCCAGCAACGTCTGCCCGCTTGGCTGGATATAACCTGCACGCGCCCAAACCGGGCCATACTTGAATTTACCGGCGGCTTTATACAAGCTGATACCGCTTTTATCGCCCGAGTAATCTTCATCATAGGTACGGTTACGGCTGGAGAAGGCGATTTCGTTCGGGTGGCCACTCTCGCTTGACTCGGCCATTTCAATGGCGGTAAATGCCGCAACATCGATACCAAACATGTCTGCCGCATAGCCAGACGTGAAATCAAGGTTGGCGTTCCACGTTGAGTGAGAAAGGTTGGTTTTGAATTCACCGGTCTCAACGTCTTTGCGATCGCGCTGACGCTGCCAGTAATACACCCCACCGGTCAACGTAGAATCATCAATAAACCCTTCAGCTTTCGCTTCTGGGGCCATGGCAAACCCTGTTCCTAACAATGCACCCGCGACAGCGAGCACCAGCGTTTTACGCCGAGCACCGTGCGTACCCATAAGTAAATTCCTCTTTGACTTGACTATAAAAGTGCGCCCG
This sequence comes from Serratia sp. L9, assembly GCF_050632285.1. Classification (NCBI taxonomy): domain Bacteria; kingdom Pseudomonadati; phylum Pseudomonadota; class Gammaproteobacteria; order Enterobacterales; family Yersiniaceae; genus Serratia; species Serratia sp. L9. The sequence continues at coordinate 5,202,346 of NZ_CP192591.1, forward strand.
CCTGCGTTCACCACTGCCCTGCACGGCCGCTAATTAAAAAACCCGAATCGGGTAAAATTTTGCTGAGAGAAAAAATTCTGCCCAGCCTTTATTGCTGCTGCTAGACTATTTTTCGCGACGCGAATTATCAAATGAAAAGTGATATAGATTTGTCAAAGTATGACAAAGAGCACAAATCGCTGAGATTTTGTTACCACAATCAACAATGCGTATTTTTGAATAAAAAATTCAATTAAATCAGAATTTACCGAGATAGACCTAGGTATCCCTTAGGAATTGAAAGGTTTCAGCCGGTAAAAACAACCACTTAGGAATAAAATGAGAGCGCTCTATAAATGATATTAATTCGCATCGCGAATATATAAAAAAGGATAAAGAGATTAGGCTGAAATAAGGTGGGAATCCCGAGGATGATCTATTTCTGGGTCAGTAACGAGATAACAAACGCAGATCGGGGAGAAAATGCCGGTCAATTAAAGACCGGAACACCCAGTTTTTTAAAAAATAAAAAAAGCGCAGCCAACGCTGCGCTAGAAGAGTAGATATCAGGATGGCGCTTAAACGGCAGCTTTCGCCCAGGTATCTCGCAGACCTACGGTGCGGTTAAACACCAGACGTTCGGCCGTGGAATAGCGGCTGTCCGCGCAGAAATACCCCTCACGCTCGAACTGGTAAGCCTTTTCTGGCTGTGCCATTGCCAGGCTTGGCTCTACAAAGCCCTGCCTGATAACCAGTGACTCCGGGTTGATGGTGGCGAGGAAGTCCTCTGCCGCCGCCGGGTTGGCCACGCTGAACAGGCGGTCATACAGGCGGATTTCCGCCGGTAACGCATGCGCTGCTGACACCCAGTGGATCACCCCTTTCACCTTGCGGCCATCTGCAGGGTCCTTGCTCAACGTCTCAGGGTCATAGGTACAGAAGATAGTGGTGATTTCGCCTGCCGCATCTTTCTCTACACGTTCCGCCTTGATCACATAGGCATTACGCAAGCGAACTTCCTTGCCCAGCACCAGGCGCTTGTATTGTTTGTTGGCTTCTTCACGGAAGTCGGCGCGATCGATATACACTTCGCGGCTGAATGGCACTTCACGGCTACCCATTTCCGGTTTGTTCGGATGATTAGGCATCGTCACCATTTGCACGTCATCAGACATGTTTTCGATGATCACCTTCACCGGATCCAACACCGCCATGGCGCGTGGGGCGTTCTCATTGAGATCGTCACGAATGCAGGACTCCAGCGCCACCATCTCGACGTTATTATCCTGTTTGGTTACGCCGATACGCAGGCAGAACTCGCGGATAGAGGCGGCGGTATAGCCACGGCGGCGCAGGCCTGAAACGGTTGGCATACGCGGGTCATCCCAACCCTCGACAACCTTCTCTGACACCAACTGGCTCAGCTTGCGCTTCGACATAATGGTGTACTCAAGATTGAGGCGCGAGAACTCATACTGACGCGGATGGCACGCAATAGTGATGTTATCCAGCACCCAGTCGTACAGACGGCGGTTATCCTGGAATTCCAACGTACATAGCGAATGGGTGATCCCTTCCAGCGCATCAGAAATGCAGTGGGTAAAATCGTACATCGGATAGATGCACCATTTGTTGCCGGTCTGATGATGTTCTGCAAACTTGATGCGGTAGATAACCGGATCGCGCATCACGATAAACGCCGATGCCATATCGATTTTAGCGCGCAAGCAGGCGGTGCCCTCGGCAAACTCACCGTTACGCATCTTCTCGAACAGCGCCAGGTTCTCTTCTACCGTGCGGTTACGGTAGGGGCTGTCTTTGCCCGGTGCCGTCAGCGTACCGCGATATTCACGGATCTGCTCAGGGCTCAATTCATCAACATAGGCCAGGCCTTTGTTGATCAGTTCAACCGCATAGTGATGCAGTTGATCAAAATAATCAGAGGAATAACGTACGTTACCGCTCCAGGTAAAACCCAACCACTCCACATCGTGTTTGATGGAATCCACAAACTCGATGTCTTCTTTTGCCGGGTTGGTATCGTCGAAGCGCAAGTTGCATTGGCCTTGATAATCCTTGGCAATACCAAAGTTCAGGCAAATGGATTTTGCATGGCCGATATGCAAATAGCCATTAGGCTCCGGTGGGAAACGGGTATGTACCGACTGGTGTTTCCCTGATGCCAGATCTTCATCAATAATCTGACGGATAAAATTGCTTGGGCGGGCTTCTGCCTCACTCATGTCACTCTTCCTCAAATGCAAATGCGCTACACATAACCGCCTATGTTCCAACAAGCCACGTCCAGAAACAACCGTTAGTTTCAGGAAAACGCGTTGCCATTATCCATAAATAAACAGGCCCCAAAATAAAAAAGCGGGAAAAGATCGCTCTTTTCCCGCCAACGTTGGGCATATCACGTCATGACTCGTTCAATGCCTCAGACTTCTCAGGTAAAAACTGACTTACTTTTGGATCTCGAACAGCTTGGTCTGGCCAGCAACTACGTTGCCGGTTGCCAACGCCGTCAGACCGGCATAGTCATCCGCATTACTGACGACCACTGGGCTGATCATAGAGCGCGCATTAGCGTTCAGGTATTCCAGATCCATTTCCAGGATTGGCTGGCCTGCTTTCACTTCTGCCCCCTCTTCCACCAGGCGTTTGAAGCCCTGGCCGTTCAGCGCTACGGTGTCGATACCCATATGCACCACAATTTCAGCGCCTTTGTCTGTTTCCAGGCAGAAAGCGTGGTTGGTATTGAAGATTTTCACCACGGTGCCATCAGCCGGTGCTACCACCGTCTTATCCGTTGGGCGAATAGCCACACCGTCACCTACCGCTTTGCTGGCAAAGGCTTCGTCGGGAACCTGCTCCAGAGCAACGACTTCACCGGTAACCGGTGCTACCAGCGTCTGGAACACGGCTTTAGGGGCATTAGGCACCGCCTGTGGTTTTACTTCTGCTGCTGCAGCTTCTGCGGCCGGGGCGGAAGCCGCCGCTACCGGGCCTGCCGCTACAACAGATTGCATAGCGCTGGCGATCAGTTCGGCACGAGTACCAACGATAACCTGCACACTTTGCTTGTTCAGACGAATAACACCGGAGGCACCCAGGCGCTTGGCCAGGGCATCGTTAACCAGGGCAGAATCTTTCACACTGAGACGCAGACGGGTGATACAAGCATCAATACCGGTCAGGTTTTCAGTACCGCCGATGGCACTCACATAACGGCGAGCCAGGACAGTCGTTTCACTTTCGTCTTTACCCGCACTTGCATCCACGTCATAACCGTCGGATTCGTCGCCGGCAACGGCCAGTTCGCGACCTGGGGTCATCAGGTTGAATTTCTTGATAGTGAAGCGGAACACCACGTAGTAGATAACGAAGAATACCAACCCTTGCAGGATCAGCATGTACCAATGGGTCGCCAACGGGTTACGCGTTGACAGTACCATATCCACCAAACCCGCACTGAAACCGAAACCGGCAATCCACTGCATGCTTGCCGCGATGAACACGGAGATACCGGTCAGCACTGCGTGGATCACATACAGCACTGGTGCTACGAACATGAAGGAGAATTCAAGCGGTTCGGTGATACCGGTGAAGAAGGCCGCAAACGCCCCCGCCATCATGATACCCAGAACTTTCGCCTTATTTTCAGGACGTGCGCAGTGATAGATGGCCAAGGCTGCCCCTGGCAGACCGAACATCATGATTGGGAAGAAGCCCGCCTGGTAACGACCCGTGATACCCACAGTGGCTTTACCCGCTTCGATAGACTGCTGACCACCCAAGAAGTTAGGGATATCGTTGATACCGGCAACGTCAAACCAGAATACCGAGTTCAACGCATGGTGCAGACCGACCGGAATTAACAGGCGGTTGAAGAAGGCGTAAATACCCGCACCGGCAGAGCCGAGTTTCTGGATGTGCTCACCGAAGTTCACCAGGCCGCTGAAAACTACCGGCCAGACGTACATCATGATGAAGGCAACCAGGATCATCAGGAAGGAGATCAGGATTGGCACCAGACGGCGCCCACTGAAGAATGACAGCGCTTTCGGCAGCTCAACACCGCTGAAACGGTTGTAAACTTCGGCGGAGATGATACCGACCAGGATACCAACGAACTGGTTCTGGATCTTACCGAACGCAGCTGGAACCTGCTCCACCGGGATTTTCTGGATCATCGCCACGGCGGCAGGTGAACACAGGGTGGTTAAAACCAGGAAGCCGACAAAACCGGTCAGCGCTGCTGCCCCGTCCTTGTCTTTTGACATACCATAAGCCACACCTACGGCAAACAGCACTGCCATATTGTCGATGATGGCCGCACCGGATTTGATAAACAATGCTGCCAGAGCGTTGTCTCCACCCCAACTAACAGGGTCAATCCAGTACCCGACGCCCATCAAAATGGCTGCGGCAGGCAGCGTGGCTACCGGAACCATCAAGGCCCGGCCCACCTTTTGCAAATAACTAAGAATGTTCACCTTTTCCCCCTATTCGTCCGCGGACGGACCCTATTAGTAGTTTATTGAGAAATCTCACTACCTTTTTAAAATCACGCATGGCTCGTATTACTATGCGGAGTGTAAAAAATTTATTTCGTATCGCAAATTAAAACCTCATTTTTTGTGACAAATATCACCAAAAAGTAGTCTTGACCTGCCACATTGCTAGCCATCGCACAAAACTTATTTTATCATTCAAAAAATCAAAGGGCGGTAATGCGTAACGCGAGCTTTATAAAGCTGGGTTACGATTAAAGCTCCAGTTCTGGCCCGAACAGTATAGTACCCTATGGCTTTCAGGTTACAGCCAAGCGACCAAAGGGTTAATTCCCTGGCGCTTTCCCCGGTAAATGACCGGAGCTGATAACAACGCTACAGCTTGAAAGACGTCGGAAGTTGCCACCGTTTATTTTACCTAGAGGTGTATGATGAGACTTATCCCACTGAAAGATACTGCACAAGTCGGCAAATGGGCTGCACGCCATATCGTCCAACGTATCAACAAGTTCAAACCAACGGCAGATCGCCCGTTTGTACTTGGCCTGCCAACCGGCGGCACCCCGCTGGAAGCCTACAAGCATCTGGTTGCGATGCACAAAGCCGGCGAAGTCAGTTTCAAGCACGTAGTCACGTTCAACATGGATGAATATGTTGGCCTGCCGCAGGAACACCCGGAAAGCTATCACACCTTCATGCATCGCAATTTCTTCGATCACGTGGATATTCCGCGTGAAAACATCAACCTGCTGAATGGTAACGCACCAGACGTTGATGAGGAATGCCGCCAATACGAAGCCAAGATCAAATCTTACGGCAAAGTTAACCTGTTCATGGGTGGCGTAGGTTTTGATGGGCACATTGCCTTCAACGAACCAGCGTCTTCCCTGGCTTCGCGTACCCGTATCAAAACGCTGACTGAAGAAACCCGCATTGCCAACTCCCGCTTCTTCGGCGGCGACGTTAGCCTGGTGCCAAAATTTGCTCTGACCGTGGGCGTGGGTACTCTTCTGGATGCAGAAGAAGTCATGATCCTGGTTACCGGCCGTGGCAAGGCACAGGCACTGGAAGCCGCAGTGGAAGGCAGCATCAACCACATGTGGACCATCAGTTGCCTGCAATTGCACGCCAAAGCCGTGGTGGTTTGTGACGAACCTTCCACCATGGAGCTGAAGGTAAAAACCGTCAAGTATTTCCGCGAATTAGAAGCGGAAAGCGTTAATAGTCTTTAATTTTTGCAGGGGGCTACATGTTCGCTTTAACCCAATGCCGGATTTACACCGGCCACGACGTGCTCGACCAACATGCAGTAGTGATTGCTGATGGTCTGATTGAACGAGTCTGCCCACTGGCTGATTTGCCAGCGGGCATCGAAACGCGCGATCTGGGTGGCGCCATCCTAGCCCCCGGTTTTATCGACGTTCAGCTTAACGGCTGCGGCGGCGTGCAGTTTAACGACTCACTGGAGGCCATCTCGGAAAAAACGCTGGACATCATGCAGCGTGCCAACGAGAAATCCGGCTGTACCAGCTATCTGCCTACGCTGATCACCAGCAGCGACGAATTTATGAAGCATAGCGTCGATGTGATGCGCGCTTATCTTAAAAACAATCCAAACCAGGCCCTTGGTCTGCATCTGGAAGGGCCATACCTGAGCCCGGTGAAAAAAGGCACCCACAACCCGGCGTTTATCCGCAAGCCTACCAGCGAGATGATCGGTTACCTGTGTGCCAACGCCGATGTGATCACCAAAGTGACGCTGGCACCAGAGATGGTTGAGCCCCACCTGATCAAACTGCTGGCCGATGCAGGCATCGTGGTTTCCGCAGGGCACTCCAACGCGACTTATGATCAGGCGCGCATCGGTTTCGCCGCTGGGATCACTTTCGCGACTCATCTCTACAACGCCATGCCGTATATTACTGGCCGTGAACCGGGCCTGATGGGTGCCATTTTTGACACGCCAGAAGTCTATACCGGCATCATTGCCGATGGCCATCACGTTGCCTGGGCGAGTATCCGTAACGCCAAACGGGTAAAAGGTGATAAATTGGTGCTGGTCACTGATGCCACCGCACCGGCTGGTGCCGAAATTGACCAATTTATTTTCGCTGGTAAAACAATATACTATCGTGACGGGCTGTGCGTTGATGAAAACGGCACCCTGAGCGGTTCCGCACTGACCATGATCGAAGCGGTGCAAAACAGTGTGGAACATGTCGGTATCGCGCTGGACGAAGCGCTGCGCATGGCAACACTGTACCCGGCACGCGCTATCGGTGTTGAACAGCGCTTAGGTACGATTGAAGCCGGCAAGGTCGCAAACCTGACCGCGTTTACCCGTGATTACAAGATAGTCAAAACCCTCGTTAACGGTAACGAGGTTTAACCCATGAACAGCGAGTAAAATTATTGATGAGTACTGGCGGACAAGCACAAATTGGGAATGTGGATTTAGTAAAACAGCTTAATAGCGCAGCAGTTTATCGCCTGATCGACCAACAAGGCCCGATCTCGCGCATTCAGATTGCCGAACTTAGCCAGCTTGCCCCCGCCAGTGTCACCAAAATTACTCGCCAGCTGTTGGAGCGTGGGCTGATCAAAGAAGTCGATCAGCAAGCCTCCACCGGCGGTCGCCGTGCTATTTCCATTGTCTCCGAAACCCGAAACTTCCATACGGTTGCTGTGCGCCTTGGCCGCCACGATGCCACTATCACTCTGTATGACATGAGTGGCAAGTCGCTTGGCGAGGAGCATTATCCGCTGCCGGAACGCACCCAGGAAACACTGGAAAACGCACTGCTTAATGCCATTGCGCAGTTTATCGAAAGCTACCAACGCAAACTGCGCGAGTTGATCGCCATTGCCGTGATCCTGCCGGGCCTGGTCGATCCAGCGCTGGGCGTAGTGCGCTATATGCCGCATATCAGCGTAAATAACTGGGCATTGGTCGATAACCTTCAGCAGCGCTTTAACGTCACCAGCTTTGTCGGCCACGATATCCGCAGCCTGGCCTTGGCGGAACACTATTTTGGCGCCACCCGCGATTGCGAAGACTCCATTCTGGTGCGTCTGCACCGGGGCACCGGGGCCGGTATCATTGTTAATGGCCACATTTTCCTCGGCAATAATGGCAACGTAGGCGAAATTGGCCATATCCAGATTGATCCCCTTGGCGAGCGCTGCCACTGTGGGAACTTTGGCTGCCTGGAAACAGTGGCGGCCAACGCCGCTATCGAGCAGCGTGTACGCCAGTTACTCACCCAAGGCTACCCAAGCAAGCTGACGTTGGACGATTGCAGCATTGCCGCTATCTGCAAAACCGCCAACCGTGGCGACCTGCTGGCAACCGAAGTCATAGAACATGTTGGCCGCTATCTGGGTAAGGCGGTGGCAATCGCCATCAACCTGTTCAATCCGCAAAAAGTTGTTATCGCCGGTGAAATCACCGAAGCTGATAAGGTATTGCTGCCAGCAATCCAAAGCTGCATCAATACTCAGGTGCTGAAGGATTTCCGCAAGAATTTGCCGGTGGTCACCTCAGAACTCGACCATCGCTCCGCAATCGGTGCTTTTGCCTTGGCCAAACGGGCAATGCTCAACGGCGTGCTTCTACAGCGGTTGCTGGAAAGCTAGACTGTCCTTTTGGCGGGTGTGCTTCCCTGCCGTTTATCATGAGACCTGGTAACAATGACCATTAAAAACGTGATATGTGACATCGACGGCGTACTGCTGCATGACAATACGCCCATCCCCGGTGCCGATCTGTTCCTGGCCCGCGTTCAGGAGCAGGGGATGCCGTTGGTGGTGCTGACCAACTTCCCGTCGCAAACCGCTCAAGACCTGGCAAACCGCTTTGCGGCAGCTGGCCTGAATGTACCAGAGAGTGCGTTTTACACCTCAGCCATGGCAACTGCAGATTTCCTGCGCCGCCAGGAAGGCAAGAAAGCCTATGTGGTGGGCGAAGGCGCACTGATCCACGAACTGTATAAAGCCGGTTTCACCATCACCGACATCAACCCGGATTTCGTTATCGTTGGTGAGACCCGTTCCTACAACTGGGAAATGATGCATAAAGCGGCCTACTTCGTGAATAACGGCGCACGCTTTATTGCCACCAACCCGGATACCCACGGCCACGGATTCGTGCCAGCCTGTGGCGCGCTATGCGCACCAATCGAGAAGATCACTGGCCGCCAGCCGTTTTACGTCGGCAAGCCCAGCCCGTGGATTATCCGCGCAGCGCTGAACAAGATGCAGGGCCATTCTGAAGATACGGTGATTGTTGGTGACAACCTGCGTACCGATATTCTGGCGGGTTTCCAGGCCGGGTTAGAAACCGTTCTGGTGCTGTCCGGTGTTTCTACGCTAAACGACGTGGAAACCATGCCCTTCCGTCCCAGCTACATCTTCCCTTCTGTCGCAGACATTAACATTTTCTAATAGCCTGGGCGGTGATTTCAGCCGCCCTGTTATTTCCTCGTAATATAAAAAATTCATTAATAACGCCCAGTACTTTTAAGGTGAAAACTATTTAATTCCTGCCGCTAAAGCTTTCATCCTCACCTGATAAAAATTCGGCATTCTAGACTCATGCCCAATCACATTGTTCGTGGCATATTCACTTGAATTCTGAATTAATAAATCACGAGGTTAATTATGACGACTATTAATGTTTCCACTCTGAATACCTTAGCGGATGATGCATCTGCCATGCCTGATATGAGCAATAAGAAGATCATGATGGGCTTTTGGCATAACTGGCTGGCGGGCAACAGCGACGGTTATCAGCAAGGCCAGTTCGCCAACATGAACCTGACTGACATCCCACAGGTGTACAACGTAGTGGCCGTGGCCTTTATGAAGGGTGAAGGCATCCCGACCTTCAAACCTTACAACCTTAGCGATGCCGAGTTCCGCCGCCAGGTAGGCGTATTGAACAGCCAAGGGCGTGCAGTGCTGATCTCCCTCGGCGGTGCCGATGCCCATATCGAATTAAAAACCGGCGATGAAGATAAACTGAAAGACGAAATTATCCGCCTGGTGGAAACCTATGGTTTTGACGGGCTGGATATCGATTTGGAACAGGCGGCAATTGGCGCAGCCAATAATAAAACCGTTTTGCCTGCCGCGTTGAAAAAGGTAAAAGCCTATTACGCTGCTCAGGGTAAAAATTTCATTATCAGCATGGCGCCGGAATTCCCTTATTTGCGGACTAATGGCAGCTACCTGGATTATATTTCCGCACTTGACGGTTATTATGATTTTATTGCGCCGCAATATTATAACCAAGGCGGTGATGGTATTTGGGTGGATGAAGCCAATGGCGGCAAAGGCGCCTGGATCACCCAAAGCAGCGATGCGATGAAAGAAGACTTCCTCTATTACCTGACCGAAAGCCTGGTCACAGGCACCCGTGGTTACACCAGGATCCCTGCGGCCAAATTTGTAATTGGTCTGCCAAGCAACGTTGACGCGGCAGCCACCGGTTACGTGGTTGACCCCCAGGCGGTATATAACGCCTTCAGTCGCCTGGATGCCAAAGGCCTGTCGATCAAAGGGCTGATGACCTGGTCGGTAAACTGGGATAATGGCAAAAGCAAAGCAGGCGTGGCTTATAGCTGGGAGTTCTCCAAACGTTATACTGCACTGATCCAAGGCGGCGTGATCCCGCCGCAGCCAGAAAAGCCCAATGCCCCTACCGCACTGACCGTTTCCGCACTGACGGCGACCTCACTGCAATTGAGCTGGGCTGCCGCCACCGGCAGCAATCCGGTTGTCAGCTATACGGTTTACCGTAATGGCAACGCCATTGGCCAAACCGGCAGCCTCAGCCTGCAGGACAGCGGCCTGACCGCCAATAGCCAATACAGCTATTTTGTCACCGCAACGGATAACCAAGGCAATCAGTCAGTGCCCAGCAGCACGCTGGCGGTAAAAACTGCGGATGATGGCACCACCCCGCCGGATCCAGGCGTTACCGAATGGCAAATCAACCATGCCTATAAAGCGGGTGATATTGTGACTTACCAAGGCAAGAAATATACCTGTATTCAGGCTCATACCTCGAACGCAGGCTGGACTCCGGTTGCCGCCTTCACCTTGTGGCAACCAACCGCAGTTTAAGCGATAAACTAACCACAACGGGATGCCAGAAAATTTCTCTGGCATCCCGCTATTTCAGCCAATAAATTGCATATTCGATAATTTTTAGCCTTATAAAATGAATATGCGTTAATTTTCGCACCTAGCGAACAGACTATTTTTCGGCACAACGTTAAATCGCTTGCATACTCCTCAGGTTTTGACGCATTTTCATAATCAGAAAGCAGCAAAGCCGCACCGTTACTGAATGTAACTGGCGTTCTGCATATCAACATCACAGTCACGAAATGTCGTTAGGAGAGTTTGTATGTGTTCTATTTTTGGTGTGCTCGATCTTAAGTCCGATGCGATTGAATTGCGTAAAAGAGCGTTGGAGCTGTCCCGCCTGATGCGCCATCGTGGCCCGGACTGGTCCGGCGTTTACGCCAGCGATAAAGCCATTCTGGTTCATGAACGCCTGTCGATTGTTGATGTGAATAATGGCGCGCAACCGTTGTATAACGCTGCTCACACCCATGTTTTGGCCGTCAACGGTGAAATTTATAACCACCAGGCACTGCGCCAGCAGTTGGCCGATCGTTATGAATTCCAAACCGGTTCCGACTGTGAGGTGATTCTGGCGCTGTATCAGGAAAAAGGCCCGGACTTCCTTGACGATCTGCAAGGGATGTTTGCCTTTGCCTTATATGATGCAGACAAAGACGCCTACCTGATTGGCCGTGACCATCTCGGCATTATTCCGCTGTATATGGGGCACGATGAGCACGGCAACCTGTTTGTCGCTTCTGAAATGAAGGCGCTGGTGCCAATCTGCCGCAGCATTAAAGAATTCCCGGCGGGCAGTTACCTATGGAGCCAGGACGGTGAATTCCGTGAATACTATCAGCGTGACTGGTTCGATTTTGAAAACGTCAAAGATAACGTAACCGATGCTAACGCCCTGCGTAACGCTTTGGAAGAATCGGTGAAAAGCCACCTGATGTCCGACGTGCCTTACGGCGTACTGCTCTCCGGCGGGCTGGATTCCTCGGTGATTTCGGCTATTACCAAAAAATATGCCGCACGCCGTGTGGAAGATGATGAACGCAGCGAAGCCTGGTGGCCGCAACTTCACTCCTTCGCCGTGGGTCTGCAAGGTTCCCCGGATCTGCGTGCTGCAAAAGAAGTCGCTAACCACCTCGGCACGGTGCACCATGAAATTCACTTCACGGTACAAGAAGGTCTGGATGCTATCCGTGACGTGATTTACCACATTGAAACCTATGATGTAACCACCATCCGCGCCTCCACGCCGATGTACCTGATGTCCCGTAAAATCAAGGCAATGGGTATTAAAATGGTGCTTTCTGGCGAAGGCGCTGATGAAGTGTTCGGCGGCTATCTGTACTTCCATAAGGCGCCGAATGCCAAAGAGTTCCACGAAGAAACCGTGCGTAAGCTGCTGGCGCTGCATATGTATGACTGCGCCCGTGCCAACAAAGCCATGTCCGCCTGGGGGTTGAGGCTCGTGTCCCCTTCCTGGACAAAAACTTCCTGGATGTGGCCATGCGCATCAATCCTAAAGACAAGATGTGTGGCAACGGCAAGATGGAAAAGCACATTATCCGAGAATGCTTCGAGTCTTACCTGCCAGCAAGCGTGGCTTGGCGGCAAAAAGAGCAGTTCTCTGACGGTGTCGGCTATAGCTGGATCGATACCCTGAAAGAAGTCGCTGCCAAGCAAATCAGCGAACAACAGCTTGAAACCGCCCGTTTCCGCTTCCCGTACAACACGCCAACAACAAAAGAAGGTTATCTGTACCGCGAGATTTTTGAAGAGCTGTTCCCGCTGCCAAGCGCCGCCGAATGTGTGCCCGGCGGCCCGTCGGTGGCTTGCTCATCGGCAAAAGCCATCGAATGGGACGAATCCTTCAAAAAGATGGACGATCCTTCTGGCCGTGCGGTGGGTGTACACCAATCTGCCTATCAGTAAACTTTCACTTTTTGGTCTCTGGCGGGCCTTAAGGCCCGCTTTGTTTTCAACCATTAACCACGTTAATTGTTGCTTTTATCGGCAACCTGTTCACAAGCCAGTCAAACAACCGCCCCAGTCGCTTTTTCGGGAAAAAACTAGTTGACGCAAAACGACCATATACGCATAATGCGCCCCGCAACGCCGATGAAGGTTGCGCGAAAAAAGATGGCTACGTAGCTCAGTTGGTTAGAGCACATCACTCATAATGATGGGGTCACAGGTTCGAATCCCGTCGTAGCCACCAATCTTTTTTGCGGGAGTGGCGAAATTGGTAGACGCACTAGATTTAGGTTCTAGCGCCGCAAGGTGTGCGAGTTCAAGTCTCGCCTCCCGCACCATTTTCTTTCATCGTCGTGAATACAGCAGGTGGGGTATCGCCAAGCGGTAAGGCACCGGTTTTTGATACCGGCATTCCCTGGTTCGAATCCAGGTACCCCAGCCATTCTCAGGATGAGCGCTGTAAAAAATTGATTGTATTATTGGGGTATCGCCAAGCGGTAAGGCACTGGTTTTTGATACCAGCATTCCCTGGTTCGAATCCAGGTACCCCAGCCATACAACAACCTCTGCGGATAAAATAAGTAGTAAAATGGCTACGTAGCTCAGTTGGTTAGAGCACATCACTCATAATGATGGGGTCACAGGTTCAAATCCCGTCGTAGCCACCATGCTGTTTGTTTTGCAATTGGGGTGTCGCCAAGCGGTAAGGCTCTGGTTTCTGATACCAGCATACCCAGGTTCGAATCCTGGCACCCCAGCCAAATTTAGAAAAGCTCGCTTCGGCGGGCTTTTTGCTTTTCAGCGTCTGGATATCTGAATCATTGATAGGCTCAGCCATGCTGAGCCCTCCTTCCAGCGCCTTAGATCACAAACCTAGCGCGTACTTGAGCGCATGTTCTTTCAGCTTCCCCGCCCGCTGTGCCACCATCAACGCCAGATTACGCGCTACGCCCAGTGGGGCCAGATTATTGCTAAAAGCTTTATAAAACAGATCCATACCGCTTTGCATCAACAGATTATCGGTACGCCGACGGCGCTGATAACGCAGCAGAACCGGCTCGCCAGCCCAATCCTCTGCCTGCGCACGAGCGTCGGCCACCACCGCCAATAGCGCCTCTACATCGCGATAACCCAAATTAACACCCTGCCCGGCTAGCGGATTAATGGTATGTGCAGCATCACCGAGCAACGCTAACCCCGGCTGAACATAGCGCTGCGCATGGCGACGCACCAATGGGAAAGATCCGGCTGCATGGGCCTTTACTGCCCCCAGGCGGGGTGGGAATGCCGCCGCAATCTCCTGCTCAAGCTGCACCAGTGGCAACGCCTGCAGTTGGCGGATGCGTAGCGGGCTGTCATACCACACCAACGTAGCCCAGCGATCGTACAGCGGTAAAAAAGCGCGTGGGCCAGAGGGAAGGAATTGCTGCCAGGTGACATCCTGCTGCGGCTGGTCGGTTTCCACAGTGATCAACATGCAGGCCTGGCGATATTGCCAACCGCTGGTACCAATACCTGCCAGTTTGCGCACCTGCGAGTTCGCGCCATCTGCCCCTATCACTAAACGGGTCTGTAACGTCTCAGATGAGCTTAACGCCACTTGCCAGTGGCCATCAGCGTAATGCATTGATTGCAGTCTGGCGGGGCAATAGAGCGTTAAATTCTCGCACTGTTCCAGTTGCTGCCATAGGGCGAGCTGTAAGATACGGTTCTCGACCATAAACCCCAGTTCTGGCAGCCCCAACGAAGCCGCATCAAACGCCACGCGTGAAGATTCCCATTCCCAGGTTTCCAGCCGGCGATAAGGCGCCAGACGCATCTGCTGGACTGCCGCCCAGACACCCAACTGTTTCAGCAGATCGACGGACCGGCAACCGATGGCGGAAATACGCAGATCCGGTGGGCTTTGCACATCGAATGCCTCAGGGGCTTCGTGTTCCAGCAATGCCACTGACAGCCCTGCCTGCGCCAACCCTAAAGCGGCTGCCGCACCGACCATCCCGCCGCCAACCACCACGGCATCAAAGAATTTTTGAGAAGTGTTCATTTTGGTTATGCTTTCGCTCATTAAGGTGCCGCCCGATCGGTTACGGCATTTTAGGCCAGTGTAACGGATTTTTAATCCGGCTTCAGGTGGCATGCACATGTCGCTTCGCTGGTCACAACCGCGCCAAATGATTACAATACGCTTCCTGCATGGCGCGTAACGCAATTTTCTCTCCGTACTGAGTAATGGCAAGTCAATGACGAAAAAACTACATATCAAAACCTGGGGCTGCCAGATGAATGAGTACGACTCATCGAAAATGGCAGATTTACTGGGAAGCACACACGGTTACCAGTGGACCGAAAACGCTGAGGAAGCGGACGTGTTGCTACTCAATACCTGCTCTATTCGCGAGAAGGCGCAGGAAAAGGTTTTCGCTATGTTAGGCCGCTGGCGGCTGCTGAAAGAGAAAAACCCTGAGCTGATTATTGGCGTAGGTGGCTGCGTTGCCTCACAGGAAGGCGAGCATATTCGCCAACGCGCTCCCTGCGTTGACATTATTTTCGGGCCACAAACCCTGCATCGCCTGCCGGAAATGATCAACCACGTTAGCGGCACCCGCAGCCCGATTGTGGATATCAGCTTCCCGGAAATAGAAAAATTTGACCGTTTGCCAGAACCTCGGGCCGAAGGGCCAACCGCCTTTGTCTCGATCATGGAAGGCTGCAACAAATACTGTACTTTCTGCGTGGTGCCTTACACCCGTGGTGAAGAAGTCAGCCGCCCAAGCGACGATGTGCTGTTTGAAGTCGCACAGCTTGCCGCCCAGGGCGTGCGAGAGGTCAACCTGCTGGGCCAGAACGTAAACGCTTATCGTGGGGCAACCTATGACGGTGGTATCTGCTCTTTTGCCGAATTGCTGCGCCTGGTGGCGGCTATTGACGGGATAGACCGCATCCGCTTCACCACCAGCCACCCGATTGAGTTCACCGACGACATCATTGCGGTGTATGAAGATACGCCAGAGCTGGTCAGCTTCCTGCATCTGCCGGTGCAAAGTGGTTCCGACCGGGTTTTGACCATGATGAAACGCGCACACACCGCGCTGGAATATAAAGCGATTATCCGCAAGCTGCGTAAAGCGCGGCCTAATATCCAACTCAGTTCTGATTTCATCATCGGCTTCCCAGGAGAAACCCTGGCGGATTTTGAGCAGACCATGAACCTGATCGCCGAAGTCAACTTCGATACCAGCTTCAGCTTTATTTACTCTTCGCGCCCCGGCACTCCGGCGGCGGACATGGTTGATGACGTCAGCGAAGAAGAGAAAAACAGCGGCTGTACATTCTGCAAGACCGGATCAATCAGCAGGTGATGCAGTTCAGCCGCCGCATGCTGGGCACCGTGCAACGCATTCTGGTGGAGGGCACTTCGCGCAAGAGCGTAATGCATCTGTCTGGCCGCACCGAGTGCAACCGGGCGGTCAACTTTGAAGGCACACCGGATCTGATTGGCCAGTTTGTCGATGTCGAAATAACTGAAGTGTTAACCAACTCACTGCGCGGTACCCTGATCCGCACCGAACAGCAGATGGAACTGCGCGTGCATGAATCACCTCATTCGGTGATTGCACGTACCCGTAAGGAAGATGAACTGGGCGTCGGTAGTTTTCAGCCTTAAGCCCGGGGCTGCCTATCTGCCCTGCCATCTTGGCATTTTCCTTTTCTCTGCCGGGCAAGACCTGCCCGGTGATTTTGTTTTTTTGATGATTATGAGGCAACACAATAATGCAACTCCCACACTGCCCGAAGTGCAACTCCGAATACACCTACCAGGATAACGCCCTGTTCATCTGCCCTGAGTGCGCCCATGAGTGGAGCGACAGCGCGGCCGTTGAAGATGCCGATACCCTGATTGTCAAAGATGCCAACGGCAACCTGCTGGCCGATGGTGATGCGGTCACGGTGATCAAGGATCTGAAAGTCAAGGGCAGTTCTTCGATGCTGAAGATCGGCACCAAAGTGAAAAACATCCGTCTGGTGGAAGGCGATCACAACATCGATTGCAAAATTGATGGTTTTGGCCCGATGAAGCTGAAATCCGAGTTTGTTAAAAAGAACTGATCCTTCCCGCCAGCGTTGAAAACGCACTTATACCCGATGAATTTCAAGTTGGCCGCGCTAGCGCATCCGTGCGCTCGCGGCATTTGTATATCCCTGTACAGCCTGGCCGCTCATCCGCTGGAGCTGATTTAAGTCAGTGACTGGGGACGAATCGGTCAGGAACCGATTTGAAAGTTGTGAGCAGCAGGCCATAGAGGAAATCACAATGGCTTGATTTATGAATATTTTAACGCTGTTTGCAGCGGCCTCGCCGGGCTGAGCTCACGGATGAGCCTCGTAACCGAGTTACGCTAACAACGCTGCAGCTTGGAAGGCAACGGGTATAGACCTATGAGCCAAACTATTTGGCTCATATTGCTTTCTTCCCCCTTGAATTCCTCGCGCTGCGCACAGATAGATCAGGGGTAAACTTGCGCCCATGCCACACACCATGAATAATTCAAGGTGGAGTGCTCAGGGCTTGCCCTGAATGCGCGCGCTGAAACCGCGTTTCGTGACATCAACCAGGCCCTATGTGACCTAGAGGAATAGTTTGAACGTCGCAACACAAGAAATCCTGTTAGAGCCCGCAGACAACCAACGGCTGTTGAGCCTTTGCGGCCCGTTTGATGACAATATCAAACAACTCGAGCGCCGGTTGGGTATTGAAATCAACCGCCGTGATAACCGTTTCAAGCTGGTCGGTAAAAACCTGTGCGTGGTTGCCGCCGCAGATATCCTGCGCCATCTGTATGTGGACACCGCGCCCATCCGTGGCGTGACCCCGGATATCGATCCAGAACAGATCCACCTGGCTATCAAAGAGAGCCGGGTGCTGGAGCAGGTTGCCGAGGGCGTACCGGATTACGGTAAAGCGGTGAACATCAAAACCAAGCGCGGTATGGTGAAGCCCCGCACGCCGAACCAGGCGCAATATATCGCCAATATTTTCGCTCACGACATCACCTTCGGCATTGGCCCGGCGGGTACGGGTAAAACCTATCTGGCGGTGGCAGCTGCGGTCGATGCGCTGGAGCGCCAGGAAATCAGGCGTATTCTGCTGACCCGCCCTGCGGTAGAAGCGGGTGAGAAACTCGGCTTCCTGCCGGGGGACCTTAGCCAGAAAGTCGATCCCTATCTGCGCCCGCTGTATGACGCCCTGTTTGAAATGCTGGGCTTCGAACGGGTGGAAAAACTGATCGAGCGTAACGTGATTGAAGTGGCACCTTTGGCCTATATGCGTGGCCGCACGCTGAATGATGCCTTTATCATTCTGGATGAAAGCCAGAACACCACTATCGAACAGATGAAGATGTTCCTGACACGCATCGGCTTCAACTCAAAAGCGGTGATCACCGGCGATGTAACCCAGATTGATCTGCCACGTAACCAGAAATCTGGTCTGCGCCACGCGGTGGAAGTGCTGTCTGAGGTGGAAGAGATCAGCTTCAACTTCTTCCACAGCGAAGACGTGGTTCGCCACCCGGTGGTGGCCCGTGTCGTTATCGCCTATGAAGCCTGGGAGGCCGCCGAGCAGAAACGCAAAGACGCCATCGCCGAACAGCGTAAACGTGAAACAACGATGACTTCTGAGCAGGAAACACCATGAGCCAGGTGATTCTGGATTTGCAAATTGCCTGTGCCAGCAGCGAAGGGTTACCCAGCGAAGCCACCTTCCAGCGTTGGCTGGAAGGCGTTTTACCGCAGTTTCAGGAAGAAGCCGAAGTGACAATCCGCCTGGTAGATGAGGCGGAGAGCAACCAACTGAATCTGACTTACCGCGGCAAAGACAAGCCCACCAATGTACTGTCATTTCCGTTCGAAGCGCCGCCGGGGATTGAATTACCGCTGTTGGGCGATTTGATCATTTGCCGCCAGGTAGTTGAACAGGAAGCGGTTGAGCAACAGAAAACGCTGGAAGCACACTGGGCGCATATGGTTGTTCACGGTAGCCTTCATCTGCTAGGGTATGATCACATCGAAGACGATGAAGCCGAAGAAATGGAATCTTTGGAAACCGAGATTATGCAGGAGATGGGTTACCCGGACCCTTACCTCGCGGAAAAAGATCCCACCTGATGTTAGCTGAGCATCCCACAGCCCCAATTGGGGCTGTCGCTAACTTTGATAACTCTTACATGAGTGATATTAACTAAAACGCCATGAGCGACGACCATTCACAAAGCAATGACAGCCCCAGTCCCAAGAAGGGGTTCTTTACTCTTATCCTTAACCAGCTGTTCCACGGTGAACCCAAAAACCGTGGCGATCTGGTAGAGCTGATCCGTGATTCCGAGCAAAACGACCTGATCGATCCCGATACCCGAGACATGCTGGAAGGCGTGATGGATATCGCCGAGCAGCGCGTGCGCGACATCATGATCCCGCGCTCCCAGATGGTAACGCTCAAGCGTAACCAAACGCTGGAAGAGTGCCTGGACGTGATAATCGAATCCGCCCACTCTCGCTTCCCGGTGATCAGTGAAGACAAAGATCATATCGAAGGCATTCTGATGGCCAAGGATTTGCTGCCGTTTATGCGCACAGATTCCGAGCCGTTCAGCATCGACAAGGTGCTGCGTACCGCCGTGGTGGTACCGGAAAGCAAGCGGGTTGACCGGATGTTGAAGGAGTTCCGCTCCCAGCGTTATCACATGGCGATCGTCATTGATGAATTCGGCGGTGTCTCTGGTCTGGTGACCATTGAAGACATTCTGGAACTGATTGTCGGTGAGATTGAAGACGAATACGACGATGAGGACGATCTGGATGTTCGCCAGCTGAGCCGCCATATGTTCACCGTGCGGGCACTGGCCTCCATCGAAGACTTTAACGAAACCTTTGGTACCCATTTCAGCGATGATGAAGTTGACACCATCGGCGGCCTGGTGATGCAAGCCTTTGGCCACCTGCCGGCGCGTGGGGAAACCATTGAAATCGAGGGTTACCTGTTTAAAGTTGCGATGGCCGACAGTCGACGTATCATCCAGGTTCATGTCAAAATTCCGGACGATTCTCCGCAACCGAAACTGGAAGAATAAATCACACATGGCTAAAGCCTCTTTACTTGAACGCCAGCGGGTTCGCGCCCTGCTGGCGCTGTTATCAGGTGCCTGCGGAACGCTGGCGTTCTCCCCATATGATATCTGGCCTGCTGCCATTGTCTCCCTGTTCGGCCTGCTGGCCGTTACCCTCAACCGCACGACCAGACAATCCGCCCTGCTCGGTTTCTGCTGGGGAATGGGGCTGTTTGGCAGCGGTGTGAACTGGGTTTACGTCAGCATTGCCGATTTCGGTGGTATGCCGTTTGCCATCAATATCTTCCTGGTTGTCTTACTGGCTGCTTATCTTTCGCTGTATACCGGGTTGTTCACCGGGTTGCTGGCGCGTATCTGGCCACGAACCACCTGGTGGCGGCTGGCCATTGCCGCACCGGCGCTGTGGCAACTGACGGAGTTCCTGCGGGGCTGGGTACTGACCGGCTTCCCCTGGCTGCAATTTGGTTACAGCCAGATAGACGGGCCGCTGAAAGGCATCGCCCCTTTGCTGGGCGTGGATGCCATCACCCTTATGCTGATGTCCCTCAGTGGCTTGCTGGTGTTTGCAGTCAATCAGCGGCGCATCACCCCGGCGGTGATTGCCATTGCCATGCTGCTCTTGCCCTGGCCACTGCGCCAACTCCACTGGTTTACGCCACAGCCGGAAAAAGCGGTGAACATTGCACTGGTACAAGGCAACATCGAGCAGTCAATGAAGTGGGACCCGAAGGCCCTGCTGAGCACGCTGCAAACCTATCTGGATGAAAGCCGGCCGTTTATGGGCAAAGCGCCGATTATTATCTGGCCGGAGTCCGCCATTCCCGATGTGGAGAGCAACCAGAGCGGCTTCCTGACCATGATGGACGATCTGATGCGCGCCAAGAACAGTAGCCTGATCACCGGCATCGTGGACGCCCGAGCCACGCCACAAGGTACGCAATTCTTCAATAGCATCATCGTCCTGGGGGAAGAAAAGCCTTACAGCTACCCGGCAGCCGATCGTTACAACAAACACCACCTGGTGCCGTTTGGCGAGTTTGTCCCATTGGAGTCCTTGCTACGGCCGTTGGCACCTTTCTTTGACCTGCCTATGTCTTCGTTCAGCCGTGGCGGTTACGTGCAGCCGCAGTTAAGTGTACGGGGTTACAATCTGACGGCAGCGATCTGCTATGAAATCGTGCTCGGGCAACAGGTGCGGGACAACTTCCGCCCAGATACCAACTTCCTGTTGACCATCTCCAACGATGCCTGGTTCGGCCATTCTATTGGCCCGTGGCAACACTTCCAGATGGCGCGTATGCGTGCACTGGAATTGGGTAGACCGCTCTTGCGCGGTACCAATAACGGCGTGACTGCAGCCGTTGGCCCAACCGGCGAAGTGCTCGCTTCCATCCCACAGTTCACTCGCGACGTGTTGGAAGTCAACGTCACACCAACCACCGGCGTCACGCCTTATGCACGCTTTGGTTCTGCACCTGTGTGGATCATTACCGTGCTGCTGGGCTGCATTGCGCTGCTGGTTGGCTGGCGCCGCCGATAACGCTCCTTCAGGGCACGGTGCCAAGCCGTGCCCTTCTTCACGCCCAGGTAACATCTCAATCCCCTCGTCCTTCTGGCATGCTCCTTGCTTCATTTACCCGGTAATAGTGGTTGGTTTACTTTTTAGTGACGTCTTGCTGCCCTGACGCACAACTCCAGAGCATCGTGCGCACCTTTAGCGTGCATCGGGGGTTTATTGCATTAATTTGGTGCGCGTGATGTCGCAAAAAATGAAACAACTTAGTTTCATCTCGTTCACAATCGGCTATTTTCTATCAGTAATCTGTACTGAGACTATCTTTAAAACACGAAACGTAAATAGCCGTTTTAACCCGCCACTCTTTGAGTTCGGGCAATCACAACAGCAAAGGAGTTGGACCATGCAAATGCGTAAATTGGCGTTATCGTTGCTGCTGATCGGTATGGCAAGTAGCGTAGCCCATGCCGAAGAACTGACCGGTACGCTGAAGAAAATCAAAGATAACGGTGTGATTGTTGTTGGCCACCGTGAATCTTCAGTTCCTTTCTCCTACTACGACAATCAACAAAAAGTTGTGGGCTATTCCCAGGATTACTCCAACCAAATCGTTGATGCCGTAAAGAAAAAATTAAACGAGCCCAACCTGCAGGTGAAAATGCTGCCAATCACCTCGCAAAACCGTATTCCGCTGCTGCAGAACGGTACCTTCGATTTTGAATGTGGTTCTACTACCAACAACCTTGAGCGTCAGAAAC
The DNA here is from genome assembly GCF_050632285.1 of Serratia sp. L9. Taxonomy (NCBI): domain Bacteria; kingdom Pseudomonadati; phylum Pseudomonadota; class Gammaproteobacteria; order Enterobacterales; family Yersiniaceae; genus Serratia; species Serratia sp. L9. The sequence goes on from NZ_CP192591.1 coordinate 5,224,361, forward strand.
AGGCTGCGTTCTCCAACACCATTTTTGTTGTCGGTACCCGCCTGCTGGTGAAGAAAGGCTCTGACATTAAAGATTTCAAAGATCTGGCCGGTAAACCTGTGGTAGTCACTTCCGGGACCACGTCTGAAGTACTGCTTAACAAGCTGAACGACAAAGATCAGATGAAAATGCGCATCATCAGCGCCAAAGACCATGGTGACTCTTTCCGTACCCTGGAAAGCGGCCGCGCAGTGGCCTTTATGATGGATGACGCACTGCTGGCTGGCGAACGCGCCAAAGCCAAGAAACCGGATCAGTGGGAAATCATCGGTACGCCGCAATCTCAAGAAGCCTATGGCTGCATGATGCGCAAAGACGATCCGGAATTTAAAAAGCTGGTCGATGACACCATCGCTCAGGCCCAAACTTCCGGTCAGGCTGCAAAATGGTTTGAAGTCTGGTTCAAGCAACCTATTCCACCGAAAAATCTCAACATGAACTTTGAGCTGTCTGATGACATGAAACAATTGTTTAAAGAGCCAAATGATAAGGCACTGAACTAATAAAAGATAAAGCCGGGCCCTATACCTTGAGGATTTCAAGTTGCAGCGTTATGACTTGTCGCTTGAAAGACAAAAGGCATAACCGGCTATGTTGATGGCTGACAACGGGACAGACAGGTATGCGGGGGGCCGTTCCCCTCCCGCATTTCTCCCTTTATCACTTACGGTATCACGCATAAAAACCAGCATGACTGGCGCGTTGCCGACGCTGAACGGTCATCAAGTTGTCAGGTGCCTTGCACCTGTTTAATGGAGTTTTTTATGTCGATAGATTGGAACTGGGGTATCTTCCTGCAGCAGGCCCCGTTTGGGAATACAACCTATCTGGGCTGGATCTGGTCCGGCTTTCAGGTAACGGTCGCCCTCTCCGTCTGCGCCTGGATTATTGCTTTCTTTATCGGTTCGCTGTTCGGTATCCTGCGTACCGTCCCCAACCGCTTTCTTTCCTCACTGGGCACCTGCTACGTTGAACTGTTCCGTAACGTTCCCCTGATCGTACAGTTCTTCACCTGGTATCTGGTGATGCCAGAACTGCTACCCGCTGAGATGGGCATGTGGTTCAAAACCGAGCTGGATCCCAACGTGCAGTTCTTCGTTTCCTCCATGCTGTGCCTTGGGTTGTTTACCGCTGCACGCGTATGCGAGCAAGTACGCGCCGCGATCCAATCGCTGCCACGCGGCCAACAGGCAGCCGGGTTGGCCATGGGCCTGACCCTGCCGCAAACCTATCGCTATGTGCTGTTACCGAACGCCTACCGGGTGATTGTGCCACCGATGACCTCGGAGATGCTTAACCTGGTGAAAAACTCCGCCATTGCCTCAACCATCGGGCTGGTAGATATGGCGGCCCAGGCCGGTAAGCTGCTGGATTACTCCGCGCATGCCTATGAATCCTTTACTGCTATCACCCTCGCTTATGTCGCTATCAACGCCGTGATCATGCTGTTTATGCGTATCGTCGAGAAGAAAGTGCAGTTGCCCGGCAATATGGGGAGTAAATAATGTACGAATTTGATTGGGGTTCGATTGTCCCAAGCTTCCCGTATCTGCTGCAGGGTTTGGGCGTCACGCTGAAAATCACCGTGACGGCCATCGTGTTCGGCATTATCTGGGGCACTATTCTGGCGGTGATGCGCCTGTCGCCGTTCAAGCCGATCAGTTGGTTTGCAGCGCTGTACGTCAACCTGTTCCGTTCCATACCGCTGGTGATGGTGCTGTTGTGGTTCTATCTGGTGGTTCCAAGCTTATTACAACAAGTTCTTGGGCTATCACCGAAAACCGATATTCGCCTGATCTCGGCTATGGTAGCCTTTTCCCTGTTTGAAGCCGCGTATTACTCGGAAATCATCCGTGCAGGCATCGAAAGCGTGTCACGCGGCCAATCCTCCGCCTCGTTGGCTCTGGGCATGACACGTTGGCAGTCGATGCGCCTGGTGATCCTGCCGCAAGCGTTCCGTGCGATGGTGCCCTTGCTGCTGACTCAGGGCATCGTGCTGTTCCAGGATACCTCGCTGGTTTACGTGCTGAGCCTGGCTGACTTCTTCCGTACTGCCTCAACCATTGGTGAGCGCGACGGTACGCAGGTGGAAATGATCCTGTTCGCCGGTTTGGTTTATTTTGTTATCAGTCTCGCCGCCTCGGCGCTGGTAAGCTATTTGAAGAAAAGGACTGTTTGATGATATCCCTGAAAAATGTTTCTAAGTGGTACGGTCACTTTCAGGTTCTGACTGATTGCACCACCGAAGTCAAAAAAGGCGAAGTGGTGGTAGTCTGCGGTCCTTCTGGCTCAGGCAAATCAACGTTGATTAAAACCGTCAACGGACTGGAGCCGATTCAGAAAGGCGATATTCTGGTTAACGGGACCGCGGTCAATAGCAAAAGCACCAATCTGGCGCAGCTGCGTTCCAAAGTGGGTATGGTGTTCCAGCATTTCGAGCTGTTCCCGCATTTGTCGATCATTGAGAATCTGACATTAGCCCAAGTGAAGGTCCTGAAGCGTGACAAAGACGCTTCGCGCGAGAAAGGCATGAAACTGCTGGAACGCGTAGGCCTTACCGCTCACGCCAACAAGTTCCCCGGCCAGCTTTCCGGCGGCCAGCAACAGCGTGTGGCCATTGCCCGGGCGCTATGCATGGACCCTATTGCCATGCTGTTCGACGAACCGACCTCCGCACTTGATCCAGAAATGATCAATGAAGTACTGGACGTTATGGTGAAGTTGGCACAAGAAGGGATGACCATGATGGTGGTAACGCACGAGATGGGCTTTGCCCGTAAAGTCGCCCACCGGGTGATCTTTATGGATGAAGGGAAAATTGTGGAAGATCGCAATAAAGACGACTTCTTCAACAATCCGCAATCAGACCGTGCCAAAGACTTCCTGGCAAAAATCCTGCACTGATATTACTGCCAGATGCGCCCTGCAACAGGGCGCATCAATAGTTCTTGTGTCTTTGGTGCTTTCCCCCGATCCTTCGAGTATTACCCGTCGTCTTTCAAACTATGGCTTGAAAGACGACGGGCATAACGATAACTCTGAAGGAGAAATTGATGTCTCGCCCTATTATCATCGATTGTGATCCAGGCCTTGATGACGCCATCGCCCTTGCTATGGCACTGCGTGCCCCAACCCTGGACGTGAAAGCCATCACCACCTCTGCCGGTAATCAGACCCCAGAAAAAACCCTGCACAATGCGCTTGGCCTGCTGGCACTGATGCAACGGGGAGATATCCAGGTGGCTGGCGGTGCCGCAAAACCTTTGATGCGTGACCTGGTGATTGCCGACTATGTGCATGGTAAAACCGGCATGGGCAACACTCACCTCCCCCACCCCATCAGCCAACCGGTAACACAAACTGCGGTAGAGTTGATTGCCGAACTGCTGCGCACCAGCCCGGAGCCCGTTACGCTGGTGGTCACAGGCCCAATGACCAATATCGCTTTGCTGCTGGCACAGCATCCGGAGCTGAAAGCGAATATCGAACGCATCGTCTTTATGGGCGGTGGGATGAACGCGGGTAACACCACACCAGTGGCCGAATTCAATATCTATGTCGATCCGGAAGCCGCGGAAATGGTGCTGCAATCCGGTGTACCGTTAACGATGGCCGGGCTGAACGTCACCCATCAGGCATTGGTATTACCGCAGGATATTGAACGTATTCGCAGCATAGATAACCCGGTCGCCAAGGCGGTTGCCAGCATGCTCGATTTCTATCTGCCGCTGTATCTCAGCCACCCACGTGGCCTGCCTGGGGCGGCAATGCACGATCCCTGCACTATCGCATGGCTGCTCGCCCCCGAGTTATTTGAAAGCCGTGAGCTGTGGGTTGGTGTAGAAACGCAGGGGAAATACACTGTTGGCATGACGGTGGTGGATGAGTTTGGTCAAAACGGTAAACCAGCCAACGTTGAGGTTCTGACCGGTATCCATCGCCAGGGCTTTATCGATCTGCTGGTCGAATGTGTCTCGCGCTATTAGTCTGCCAGGGGCGCCAGCGCGCCCCTGAAACAACACTGACCATCAAGGCTCGAATGGCCGGCGTTGGAACTGGTCATGCCCGCACTTGGGGCAGAGAGGTAAAATCTCTGGCGTATAGAAGGCAAGGTGGTAATGGCACTTCTCACAGACCAAATTGCCTAATCCGACAACCTCACCGCTGTGATACACGCCATGATGGCTGACATCTTTGAACACCTCACGCCATTCCAACTGCGTCTTATCCGTGATATCGGCAAGTTCTTGCCACAGGCTTTCTTTGATCACTCGCATAAATACGCTGTCTGTGAACTCTTCCTGGCTTTCTTCATAGCTGCGGGCGAACTCTTCAAGATCGCGGCGTACCGCCTGAGTTAACTGTTCGACCTCCTTATGTGTCAACTCCTCCACCTCGTTCAGGCGTCTCTCGGCGCTGGCAACCAACTCATCAATGTCACGCTCGCCGTTCTTCAAACGTTCTGTCAGTGATGTCACCAACTCGCGGTAATACTGAGCAACCTTGTTCATAGCCTCTCCTCAATGAACTACTGTGACAGGACTTCCCCTTTAAACTACCTTTTATCATTTTAGTCGTAAATGCCTGATGTGGCTTGGCAAGATGAGGGATTGACACATTGTGAGTCGTATCATGACAGGGTTATTTTTTAAATACGCCGTGTCTGGCCGCTTGGTGTTGTTGCCGAGAGGTCTTATCAGCTATGCTATGCGGATCTAAATACTAAAACAGAATGCTACGGATGTAGCTGTTTCACACCTACAGGACCACCGGCCGCCATGCAAGAGCAATACCGCCCCGAAGAGATAGAATCGAACGTACAGCTTCACTGGCAAGAGAAGCAAACTTTCAAGGTTACCGAAGACGCGAGCAAGGAAAAGTATTACTGCCTATCCATGCTGCCGTACCCTTCTGGTCGTCTGCACATGGGTCATGTTCGTAACTACACCATTGGCGACGTGATCTCCCGCTATCAACGTATGTTAGGCAAAAACGTGCTGCAGCCAATCGGCTGGGATGCGTTCGGCCTACCGGCGGAAGGCGCTGCGGTAAAAAACAACACCGCACCGGCCCCATGGACCTATGACAATATCGAGTACATGAAGAATCAGCTGAAACTGCTGGGCTTCGGTTATGACTGGGATCGCGAAATCGCCACCTGCAAACCTGACTATTACCGTTGGGAGCAATGGTTCTTCACCAAGCTGTACGAAAAAGGCATGGTTTACAAGAAGACCTCGGCGGTGAACTGGTGCCCACACGACCTTACCGTGTTGGCTAACGAACAGGTTATCGACGGTTGCTGCTGGCGCTGCGACACCAAAGTTGAACGCAAAGAGATCCCGCAGTGGTTTATCAAGATCACCGATTATGCCGATCAGTTGCTCAACGACCTGGATACGCTCGAAAGCTGGCCAGAGCAGGTGAAAACCATGCAGCGCAACTGGATTGGCCGCTCTGAAGGGGTAGAAATCACCTTCGACGTTGCCAACAGCGATGAGAAAGTCACCGTTTACACGACCCGCCCGGACACCTTTATGGGGGCGACCTACGTAGCGGTTGCCGCTGCTCACCCATTGGCTCAGCAGAGCGCGGTGAACAACCCGGCGCTGGCAGCATTTATCGAAGAGTGCCGTAACACCAAGGTCGCCGAAGCCGAAATGGCTACCATGGAGAAGAAAGGCATGGCCACAGGCCAGTTTGCTATTCATCCATTAAGCGGTGAGAAGCTGCCAGTCTGGGTAGCCAATTTTGTATTGATGGAATACGGCACCGGTGCGGTAATGGCCGTTCCTGGCCACGATCAGCGTGACTGGGAGTTCGCCACCAAATACGATTTGCAGATCAAACCGGTAATACTGAACCTTGATGGCAGCCAACCAGATGTCACTTCAGAAGCAATGACCGAAAAAGGCACTCTGTTCAACTCCGGCGAATTCGATGGGCTGGATCATCAGGCAGGTTTCAACGCCATTGCCGATATGCTGGTGACTAAAGGCGTGGGCCAGCGCAAGGTCAACTACCGTCTGCGTGACTGGGGCGTCTCCCGTCAGCGTTACTGGGGTGCTCCAATCCCAATGTTGACGCTGGAGGATGGTACCGTGATGCCAACACCGGAAGATCAACTGCCGGTGATCCTGCCAGAAGACGTAGTGATGGATGGCATCACCAGCCCGATTAAAGCCGATCCGCAATGGGCAAAAACCACCTTTAATGGCCAACCGGCGTTGCGTGAAACCGACACCTTCGACACCTTTATGGAGTCTTCCTGGTACTACGCACGTTATACCTGCCCACAGTACGACGAAGGGATGCTCGACCCGGCCGCGGCCAACTACTGGCTACCGGTGGATCAATATGTTGGCGGTATCGAACACGCCATCATGCACCTGATGTATTTCCGCTTCTTCCATAAACTGATGCGTGACGCTGGCCTGGTAGATTCTGACGAGCCGGCTAAACGTCTGCTGTGTCAGGGGATGGTGCTGGCAGACGCCTTCTACTACACCGGCAGTAACGGTGAGCGTATCTGGGTATCTCCGGTTGATGCCACCGTTGAGCGCGATGAGAAAGGCCGCCTTGTCAAAGCGACCGATCCAGAAGGCCGTGAACTGGTCTATGCTGGCATGAGCAAAATGTCGAAGTCGAAAAATAACGGCATCGACCCGCAGGTGATGGTAGAAAAATACGGCGCGGATACCGTTCGCCTGTTCATGATGTTCGCCTCACCGGCAGAAATGACGTTGGAATGGCAGGAATCCGGCGTAGAAGGAGCTAACCGCTTCCTGAAACGCGTATGGAAACTGGCGTACGAACACGTTGGGAAAGGGGCCGTTCAGCCGTTGAACGTAGCCGCACTGAATGAAGACCAGAAAGCGCTGCGCCGGGACGTCCATAAAACCATCGCCAAGGTTACCGACGATATTGGCCGCCGCCAGACCTTCAACACCGCCATTGCCGCAGTAATGGAGTTGATGAACAAACTGGGCCGTGCACCGCAGGAAGCCGAGCAGGATCGCGCTCTGCTACAGGAAGCGTTACTGGCGGTTGTCCGTATGCTGTATCCGTTCACTCCGCACGTTTGCTTCAGCCTCTGGCAGTCGCTGAACGGTGAAGGTGATGTGGATACCGCTGCATGGCCAGTGGCCGATGAAGCCGCTATGGTCGAAGACTCCAAGCTGGTTGTGGTACAGGTTAACGGGAAAGTACGTGGGAAAATCACCGTACCTGCCGATGCCACCGAACAACAAGTGCGTGAATACGCCGCCCAAGAGCATCTGGTGGCTAAATATCTGGAAGGGGTCACAGTGCGTAAAGTGATCTATGTTCCAGGAAAATTGCTTAACCTGGTTGTGGGTTAACACAAGGAGGCTTTGTGCGACATCGCATTCTGACGTTGTTGCTGGGGTTGGCGGTGCTGGTCACCGCTGGCTGCGGTTTTCATCTGCGGGGTAACTCGCAGGTGCCCACGGAATTACATACGCTGATCCTGGACAGCTACGATCCATTTGGCCCACTGACCCGTGCGGTGCGTGAACAATTGCGCCTGAGCGGTGCCAATGTGGTCAATTATGATCCGGCACACAAAGACGTGCCTTCGCTTCGTATCGTCAGTTCATCACAAAGCCAGGATACGGTTTCGATCTTCCAGGACGGTAAAACCGCAGAGTTTCAATTGGTGATGACTGTACAGGCTCAGGTCTTGATCCCTGGGCATGATTTGTACCCCATCAACGTCAAAGTGTTCCGCTCGTTCTTTGACAACCCATTGACTGCACTGGCAAAAGACTCCGAGCAGGAGATCATCTTGCAGGAAATGCGCCGTCAGGCTGCTCAGCAGATTATCCGTAAGCTGCTGTCAGTACACGCAGCAGAAATGGAGATTCAGCAAAAAGCCGCTACCGTTGGCGAAAAAGCGGCCAGCACTGGCGCACAATGATCCGTCTTTATCCTGAACAACTCGCTGCGCAACTCCGTGAGGGGTTGCGCGCTTGTTATTTATTGAGCGGTAATGAGCCACTGTTGCTGCAGGAAAGCCAGGATCTTATCCGTCAGGCTGCCCAGCAACAGCAGTTCACTGAACATTACAACATCACTCTGGACACTCACACCGACTGGGATGCTATTTTCAGCATCTGCCAGGCGATGAGTCTGTTTGCCAGCAGGCAAACCCTGCAGCTGATTTTCCCGGAAAACGGCCCGACGGCACCGATTGGCGAACAGCTAGTCAAACTGTCCTCTTTGTTGCATGAGGATATCCTGCTGGTATTGCGGGGCCCGCGCTTGACCAAAGCGCAGGAAAACAGTGCCTGGTTTAAAGCGCTCAGTACTCACGGCGCACTGATCAGTTGCCAGACACCAGAACAGGCACAATTGCCCCGCTGGGTCACCCAACGCGCTAAATCCATGCAGTTGGAGCTCGATGACGCAGCGAATCAACTATTGTGTTACTGCTATGAAGGTAACCTTCTGGCGCTGTCGCAGGCGTTGGAACGGTTGTCGTTACTGTACCCCGATGGCAAGCTGACTCTGCCACGCGTAGAGCAGGCGGTGAACGATGCCGCCCATTTCAGCCCGTTCCACTGGTTGGATGCCCTGCTGGCTGGCAAAAGCAAACGCGCCTGCCATATCCTGCAACAATTGCAGCAGGAAGATGTCGAACCGGTGATCCTGCTACGCACTGTGCAACGCGAACTGTTAACGCTGCTGGCCCTGCAACGCCGTATGGCAGCGACCCCGCTACGCACGCTGTTCGATCAGCAAAAGGTCTGGCAGAACCGTCGTAACCTGATCACCCAGGCATTACAGCGCCTGTCGGGCCAACAGTTGCAACAGGCGGTGCATTTGCTGGCACAAATCGAAATTACCCTCAAGAAGGATTACGGTCAGTCGGTCTGGGCGGAGCTGGAAACTCTATCGATGTTACTTTGCGGTAAGCCTCTGGCCACGGGTTTCTCCGATGCCTATTAACCCAGCGGCTCCACCTACCCTGCACGCCTTTTTCGGCGGTACGTTTGACCCAATCCACTACGGCCACCTGCGCCCGGTCGAAGCATTGGCAAAAGAGGTTGGCCTCAATCAGGTCACCTTGCTGCCAAATCATGTGCCGCCACATCGGCCACAGCCGGAGGCCAACGCTCAGCAACGGCTGAAAATGGTCGCACTGGCTATCGCCGAAAATCCCTTGTTTGCAGTGGACGACCGTGAGCTGCATCGCACCTCTCCGTCTTACACCATCGACACATTAGAAACGATTCGTAAAGAACGTGGCGCCTCCTTGCCTCTGGCGTTTATCATTGGTCAGGATTCACTGCTGACGCTGCACAAATGGCACCGCTGGCAGGCACTGCTGGATGTCTGCCATCTGTTGGTACTGGCGCGCCCTGGTTACAGCCAGCAGATGGATACGCCGGAATTACAACAGTGGCTGGAGCAGCATCGGGTTACTGATGCCACTCAACTCAGCCTCAGGCCTGAAGGTGCTATTTACCTGGCAGATACCCCACTGCTTGATGTATCCGCCACCGAAATACGCGAGCGCCGTCATCAGGGCATCAGTTGTGACGATCTGCTGCCACGTGCCGTACAGCGTTATATTGAGTTACAGGGTTTATATCGATAGGCCGCATGCTATACTGCGCCGCTATTTTTCAGGTAACCGCTGAAAACCCCAAGACCTTAGCTGGCCGGGCAGTTACCAGCTGGCTTTCAGCGGCATCCTGCCGACACCATCATTATTCAGACCGTTATTGCGAGCAATTGCCCGCTGCAGTCTGATGAACAGAAAACACCCGAGGGGGAACCTTTGCAAGGTAAAGCGCTCCAAGATTTCGTCATCGATAAAATTGATGACCTGAAAGGCGAAGATATTATCGCTCTCAATGTTCAAGGCAAATCGAGCATCACCGATTGCATGATCATCTGTACTGGCACCTCGACCCGCCACGTAATGTCGATCGCCAACTATGTCGTGCAGGAATCCCGTACCGCCGGTATGGAACTGCATGGTATGAAGGGCCAGGAAGCTTCTGACTGGGTAGTTGTCGATCTGGGCGAAGTTATCGTGCATGTGATGCAGGAAGAAAGCCGCCGTCTGTACGAACTGGAAAAGCTCTGGAGTTAAGTAGTGAAACTGCAATTGGTTGCAGTCGGCACTAAAATGCCAGACTGGGTGCAGACCGGCTTTATGGATTACCTGCATCGCTTTCCGAAAGATATGCCGTTTGAACTGACCGAAATCCCGGCGGGCAAGCGCGGCAAGAATGCGGATATCAAACGTATTCTGGAAAAGGAAGGCGAGCAGATGCTGGCAGCGGTGGGCAAAGGCAACCGCATCGTCACGTTGGACATCCCCGGAACACCGTGGGAGACGCCCCAGTTAGCGCAACAGCTTGAGCGATGGAAGCAGGATGGCCGGAATGTCAGCCTGCTGATCGGTGGCCCGGAAGGGCTGGCCCCGGCCTGTAAAGCCGCCGCCGAGCAGAGCTGGTCGCTCTCTCCGTTGACGTTACCGCATCCTTTAGTGCGTGTTTTGGTGGCTGAGAGCCTCTACCGCGCCTGGAGTATTACTACAAATCATCCTTACCACCGGGAATGACCGATGGTGACAGTAACAGAGTGAAATAAAACAACGGGATGAAAATAGAACGTAACCCTTTTCGCGACTATACGGCCGAATCAGCCCTGTTTGTACGCCGTGCCCTGGTGGCGTTTTTCTTTATTCTGGTGCTGACAGGCATCCTGATTGCCAATCTGTATAATCTGCAGATCGTTCGTTTTGAGGATTACCGTACTCGTTCCAACGAAAACCGCATCAAGCTGGTGCCCATCGCCCCCAGCCGCGGCATTATTTACGATCGTAACGGCACGCCGCTGGCGCTTAACCGCACTATTTACCAGTTGGAACTGATGCCGGAAAAGGTGGACGATCTTAAAGCCACGCTGCAAGCGCTACGCACAGTGGTCGATCTCACCGACGACGATATCACCAACTTTGAAAAAGAGCGCAAGCGCTCACGCCGCTTTGTCTCGATCCCGGTTAAAACTGCACTGACCGAAGTGCAGGTGGCCCGCTTTGCGGTCAACCAATTCCGCTTCCCGGGTGTCGAAGTAAAAGGCTATCAACGCCGCTACTATCCTTATGGTTCTGCCCTCACCCACGTTATCGGCTATGTGTCGAAAATTAACGATCGTGATGTCGAGCGCCTGGATAAAGACGGCCAGTTGGCCAACTATGCTGCCACCCACGATATCGGCAAGCTGGGGATCGAACGCTTCTACGAAGATACCCTGCATGGCAAAACCGGCTATGAAGAGGTTGAGGTCAACAACCGTGGCCGGGTGATCCGCCAGTTACATGAACAACCGCCCTCCGCTGGCAAAGATGTCTATCTGACCCTTGATCTCAACCTGCAACGCTACATCGAACAGTTGCTGGTAGGCAGCCGTGCGGCGGTAGTGGTCAGCGATCCGCGTACCGGTGGCATACTGGCGATGGTTTCCAACCCCAGCTATGACCCGAACCTGTTTGTTGACGGCATCTCCAGTAAGGATTATCAGGGCCTGCTCAACGATCCAAACCGCCCGTTGATCAACCGAGCCACTCAAGGGGTGTACCCACCGGCCTCAACGGTGAAACCCTACATTGCGGTTTCTGCCCTCAGCGCCGGGGTGATCACCAAAAACACCGTGGTGTTTGACCCGGGTTGGTGGCAACTGCCGGGTTCAGAGAAACGCTTCCGTGACTGGAAAAAATGGGGGCATGGCCGCCTGAATGTCACCAAAGCGCTGGAAGAGTCAGCAGATACCTATTTCTATCAGGTAGCTTACGATATGGGTATTGATCGCCTATCGGCCTGGTTGAGCAAATTTGGCTACGGTGACTACACGGGCGTCGATCTTTCCGAAGAATACGCGGGCCTGATGCCAACGCGTGACTGGAAATTCAAACGCTACAAGAAACCCTGGTATCAGGGGGACACCATTCCGGTAGGCATCGGGCAGGGTTACTGGACTGCTACGCCAATCCAGATGTCCAAGGCATTGAATACCCTGATCAACGACGGGAATGTCAAAACCCCGCATCTGTTGCAAAGCACCAGAGTTAACGGCGCACTTGAGCCTTATAAGCAGCAAGAAATCAAACAGATCGGTGATATTCATTCTGGTTTCTGGGAGATTGCCAAAGACGGTATGTATGGCGTTGCCAATCGGCCCAACGGCACGGCCCGCAAGTTTTTTGAAAAAACGCCGTATAAAGCTGCAGCAAAATCGGGTACTGCACAGGTATTTGGTTATGAAACCTATAACGCCCACAAGCTCGCAGAGCATCTGCGTGACCATAAATTGATGACCGCCTTTGCACCGTTTGACAACCCGACGGTTTCGGTTGCCATCATTCTGGAGAACGGCGGTTCAGGCCCGGCGGTGGGTACCATCACCCGTCAGATCCTCGACCACATCCTGTTGGGCGACAACAATACGCAATTACCGGATGCAGTGCCGCTGCCTCCAGGTATAGAAGGTGATTAAGGTAGAACATGACTGAAAGCCAACAAAAGGGCTCAATCTGGACCAAGATCCATATCGACCCCACATTCCTGTTATTCATTCTGGCCTTGCTGGTCTACAGCGCCTTCGTGATGTGGAGCGCCAGCGGCCAGGATATCGGCATGATGGAACGCAAGATCGGCCAGATCCTGATGGGGCTGATCGTCATGGGGGTGATGGCACAAATCCCACCACGGGTTTATGAAAGCTGGGCGCCTTATCTCTATATTTTCTGCGTGATCCTGTTGATTTTGGTGGACGCCTTCGGCCAGATCAGTAAAGGGGCGCAGCGCTGGCTGGATCTGGGTTTCGTGCGTTTCCAACCTTCGGAAATCGCCAAAATTGCCGTGCCATTGATGGTCGCACGTTTTATGAACCGCGACGTATGCCCTCCTTCGCTGAAAAACACCGGCATCGCACTGGTGCTGATCTTCCTGCCAACCCTGCTGGTTGCCGCACAGCCCGATCTCGGTACCTCGATTCTCATTGCCGCTTCCGGCCTGTTTGTCCTGTTCCTGTCAGGAATGAGTTGGAAACTGATCGCCGTGGCCGCCGTGTTGCTGGCCGCATTTATTCCAGTGTTGTGGTTCTTCCTGATGCACGGCTACCAGCGTGACCGCGTTATGATGCTGCTGGATCCGGAAAGCGATCCGCTTGGCGCTGGCTATCATATTATTCAGTCAAAAATCGCTATCGGCTCTGGTGGTCTGTCCGGTAAAGGCTGGTTGCACGGCACCCAGTCTCAGTTGGAATTTCTGCCGGAGCGCCATACCGACTTCATCTTCGCGGTATTGGCAGAGGAACTGGGCCTGATCGGCGTGCTGGTATTGCTGGTGCTTTATCTGCTGGTGATTATCCGTGGGCTGATGATCGCCGCGCGGGCACAGACGACCTTTGGCCGTGTCATGGTCGGTGGGCTGATGCTGATCCTGTTCGTCTATGTATTTGTTAACATTGGTATGGTCAGTGGTATTTTACCCGTAGTTGGCGTACCTTTGCCTTTGGTCAGTTACGGGGGATCGGCGCTGATCGTGCTCATGGCAGGGTTCGGCATCGTGATGTCGATTCACACGCACCGGAAAATGCTGTCTAAAAATCTATAAGAGGTGAGTAATGCGTAAGGAATGGCTTTGGGTCGGTGCGGTTGCTGTTACGGTATTACTTTCAGCCTGCACCACCACGACAGAAGACACACAGGCTCCGCCACAACAACCCTATAACGGTCCAGTGACCGAAATCGGCGGCGTTGAGCCTCACTATGAACCCTATAACCCTGGCACCCTACAGGATTATAAGGTTAATGGCGATACCTATCGCATCGTGAAAGATCCGCAGAACTTCTCGCAAACCGGCCTGGCCGCCTGGTATGGCGAAGAGGCGAACGGCAATACCACCGCCATCGGTGAACGCTTCGATCCCAATGGGCTGACTGCTGCACACCCTACTTTACCGATCCCAAGCTATGTACGCGTCACCAACCTGGCCAATGGCCGTCAACTGGTGGTACGGGTGAACGATCGCGGTCCCTACACCCCGGGGCGCATTATCGATCTGTCGAAAGCCGCCGCCGACCGCCTCAATCTGTCCAATAATACCAAGGTAAAAGTTGATTTTATCAACGTCGCCCCAGATGGCACATTGAGCGGCCCTGGCACCGTCGGTACCGTTGTCGCCAAACAGAGCTATGCACTGCCCACCAGGCCAGACCTGGGTTCAAGCAGCATGGGCACGCCTATGCAACAAGAAACCCCACTCGCCCCGGGGGCGGCTATCCGCCCGATTGATAACAGCAGCCTGAATACCGAAAACAGTAGTAATACCCCTACCAGCAGCACGCGCCGCGGTGGGTTTCTAGGCGCGCCAAGCGCCTTGCCTGCTGGCGTGCTGGAAGGTTCCGAACCACAGCCGGTGGTCAGCACCGCAGCCATTGTCGCCCCGGTAGCTGCCAGCGCAAGCGGCCACTTTGTGGTGCAGGTCGGCGCATTAAGCAGTGCCGAACGAGCGCGGAGCTGGCAACAGCAGTTAAGCCAGCAGTTTGGCGTTCCAGGGAATGTCTCTGCCAATGGCAATATCTACCGGGTGCAACTGGGCCCGTTCAGCGACCGCCAACAGGCAGCGCAGTTGCAGCAGCGTTTAGCCAGTGAAGCACAACAGCAATCCTTTATTACTGCAGCACCTTAATGTGATGCCCGGCGGGCAATTACAACGGCAATTGAGTTGTTTGCCCTTATGATTTCAAGTTGCAGCGTTGTCACCTGCAGCCTGAAATTCATAAGGTTCTGAAATATTTTCTTTCAGGTAAATATGTGTAAACCCCCATCAGTCGGATGAATGGCTAATGCCTGCCGGAGCCCCATCTGCTATAGTGTGGCACGTTTTTTAACTAACTTTTACGGATGTTGTAGTCCCGATCATGAAACATGTAACCTCTTTCCGCTTAATCAAAAGCCTCACGCTCAGCACCGCCATCGCGATTAGCGCGGCGTCAGTTGCCCATGCAGACGACGTTAATATCAAAACCATGATCCCAGGCGTTCCGCAGATTGATGCGGAAGCTTACATCCTGATTGATTACAACTCCGGTAAAGTACTGGCGGAATCAAACGCCGACGCGCGCCGTGACCCTGCCAGCCTGACCAAAATGATGACCAGCTACGTCATCGGCCAGGCATTGAAATCTGGCAAGATTGGCCAGGAAGATCTGGTCACCGTAGGGCAGGACGCCTGGGCAACCGGCAACCCGGTGTTCAAAGGCTCTTCGCTGATGTTCCTGAAACCAGGCGATCGTGTGCCAGTTTCCAAACTGACCCGTGGCATCAACCTGCAATCCGGTAACGATGCCTGTGTAGCAATGGCAGATTATGTTGCGGGTAGCCAGGACGCGTTCGTTAACCTGATGAACACCTACGTCAAGCAGCTTGGTCTGCAAAACACCCACTTCCAGACCGTTCACGGCCTGGATGCAGAAGGCCAGTTCAGCTCGGCGCGCGATATGGCGCTGATCGGCCAGGCGCTGATCCGCGATGTGCCGGACGAATACGCTATCTACAAAGAAAAAGAGTTCACCTTTAACAATATCCGCCAGTTGAACCGTAACGGTTTGCTGTGGGACACCAGCCTGAACGTTGACGGCATTAAAACCGGCCATACGGATGCAGCAGGCTATAATCTGGTCGCTTCAGCAACCGAAGGCCAGATGCGTTTGATCTCCGCCGTACTGGGTGGCCGCACCTATAAAGGCCGCGAAACCGAGAGCAAAAAACTGCTGACCTGGGGCTTCCGCTTCTTCGAAACAGTCGCACCGCTGAAGGCAGGTAAAGAGTTCGCTTCAGAACCGGTATGGTTCGGTGATGCCGATCGCGTAGAGTTGGGCGTAGATAAAGATGCCTTCTTGACCATCCCGCGTGGCCGGATGAAAGATCTGAAAGCCAGCTATGTGCTTAATACGCCAGAAATTCATGCCCCACTGGCCAAAAACCAGGTGGTTGGCAGCATCAATTTCCAACTGGATGGCAAAACCATCGATCAGCGCCCGCTGGTCGTGTTGAACGAAGTGAAAGAAGGCGGCTTCTTCAGTCGCATCGTGGATTACATCCGCCTGATGTTCCACCACTGGTTCGGTTAACCCTTGAAACGGGTAATTTCAGCCCCATATAACAATTAACACTAACTCCCGCCTCGGCGGGAGTTATAATTTTTAGATTAGCGACACCTGGAGCGCCTTCACATGCAAAAAACTAAACTGAACGAACTGCTCGAATTCCCTTGCAGCTTTACCTACAAGGTAATGGGCTTGGCACAACCAGAGTTGGTGGACCAGGTGGTTGAAGTGGTGCAGCGCCATGCTCCCGGGGATTACAACCCACAGATTAAACCGAGCAGTAAAGGTAATTACCACTCCGTTTCCATCACTATCACCGCCACCCATATCGACCAGGTGGAAACGTTATATGAAGAGTTGGGTAACATTGAGATTGTTCGCATGGTGTTGTAATTTCAGCACAAAGCCCTGCCTTGCAACCCGGTTCAGGCCTCTGTCTGCCCGGGTTGTGCGTTTTTAGCCAGGGATAAATGCTGGTCGCGGACCGGAGCGCCCGGTATAATGTTTTTACCACTTCTGTAACCTGACGATGCCCCGTTTGCAACACAATAAGATCATTCTGCGCCAGTTGGGTTTGCAGCCCTATGAGCCGGTATCCCAAGCCATGCACCGCTTCACTGATAACCGCAGCGAGTCCACGCTCGATGAGTTGTGGCTGGTAGAGCATCAACCGGTATTTACCCAAGGCCAGGCCGGTAAAGCTGAGCATGTGCTGATGCCCGGTGATATTCCAGTGGTCCAGAGCGATCGCGGTGGTCAGGTGACCTATCACGGCCCAGGCCAGCAGGTGCTGTACGTGATGGTGGATCTGAAACGTAACAAAGTGGGTGTGCGCCAGCTCGTCACCGCGTTGGAAGAGACCGTTATCAATACCCTCGCCCACTTCAAGATTGATTCGCGCGCCCGCCCGGATGCGCCCGGCGTTTACGTGGGCGAACAGAAAATTTGTTCACTGGGTTTGCGGATCCGCAAGGGCAGTTCATTTCATGGGTTGGCCCTGAACGTTGCCATGGATCTCACGCCATTCCATCGCATCAACCCCTGTGGTTATGCCGGAATGCAGATGACACAAGTCAGCGCGCTAGTGCCGGGCGTCGGGATCGCCGATGTGCATCCCGTCCTGGTACAGGAATTTGTTCATTTACTCGGCTACCAAACGGTCGAGCTTCGTAACTGGAACCTGCACGATTATGAGTAAACCAATTCAGATGGAACGCGGCGTCAAATACCGCGATGCAGACAAAATGGCGTTGATCCCGGTAAAAACGGTGGTCACCGAACGGCAGGAGCTGTTACGTAAACCTGAGTGGATGAAGATCAAACTCCCTGCCGACTCTACGCGCATCCAGGGCATCAAGGCCGCAATGCGCAAAAATGGCCTGCATTCGGTGTGCGAAGAGGCTTCTTGCCCGAATCTGTCTGAGTGCTTTAATCACGGCACAGCCACTTTTATGATCCTGGGTGCAATCTGTACTCGCCGCTGCCCATTCTGCGACGTAGCACATGGTCGCCCGGTAGCGCCGGATGCCAACGAACCGGAAAAGCTGGCGCAGACCATTGCCGATATGGCGTTGCGTTATGTGGTTATTACCTCGGTTGACCGCGACGATCTGCGTGACGGCGGTGCTCAACACTTTGCCGACTGTATTGCAGCCATCCGAGCCAAAAGCCCGGCAATCAAGATTGAAACCCTGGTACCAGATTTCCGTGGCCGTATGGATCGTGCACTTGAAATCCTCACCGCGACGCCACCAGACGTGTTTAACCACAATCTGGAGAACGTGCCACGTATTTATCGCCAGGTGCGGCCTGGTGCCAATTACGAATGGTCACTGAAGTTGCTGGAACGGTTTAAGGAACACCATCCGGAGATCCCAACCAAATCGGGCCTGATGGTTGGCCTGGGCGAAACCAATGCAGAGATTATTGACGTGATGCGCGATCTGCGCCGTCATGGCGTCACCATGCTCACGCTGGGGCAATATCTGCAGCCAAGCCGTCACCATCTGCCAGTGCAGCGTTATGTCAGCCCGGCGGAATTTGATGAGATGAAAGAAGAAGCGATGGCGATGGGCTTTACCCATGCCGCCTGTGGCCCGTTTGTGCGCTCTTCCTACCATGCAGATTTGCAGGCAAAAGGCATGGAAGTGAAATAAACGCGGTAATTTTTTGTTACGCTTGCGCGTACAAAGACGCAAAAACGGATGCCCTTGTCGCATCCGTTTTTTATTGTTCAATGGAAAGCGCAGTTAAACGTCTTTCTTCTCTACGCTCTGCTGTGCAGATTGATTTTCGGCCTGGTTCTGTGCCGGAGGGGTATTGTCATCACCCACCGCTTTTTTAAAACCTTTCAGCGCCGCCCCAAGATCCGCCCCCAGAGTACGCAGTTTACTGGTGCCGAACAACAATACGATCAACACCGCAATTACCAGAAGTTTGGTAATACTGATACCTTCCATATTCACCTTCTTTAATTTATCTATTGCTGCAGAACGCAGCCAAATAACAAAATTTGCCTAAGGTTATATAGCTACTTTCCAGCGGCTAAAACAACAACAACATGTAACAGAGTGAGATCTGTCAGAGATGTTCTATGCTTAGGTTATAACGTGTTTTTCATACCCTCTTACTTCCTACAAGCACACGATCGGTGCAATTAATTACAGGGAGACGTTGGATGCCACTCGCTCCATCGACCATTAATACCCGGCGTTCAGGCCTCAGCTTCACCAGAAGAACCTACCTGCCGCGCATCGTTGGCCTGGGGATCGGTTTTTGTTGTGTACTCGCCGCTATTTACCCTTTGCATCCCCCGCTGGCGTATGGGTTTTGCTTTTTTTCATGGCTTTATCTGGCCACATATCGCCTATCAATGGGCCATCCGCTCTGAAAATCCCTTCCAGGCAGAGACCCGTAATCTATTGTTCGATGCGCTGATGGGCGGCATGTGGGTAGCGATAATGGGGTTTAACGCCCTGCCCGCCGTGGTGATCCTTTCCATGATGGGAATGAACAACATCGCCTCCGGTGGGCATACCCTATTTTTCAAAGGATTGGCCGCCCAGATTATCGGGGCGCTGGTAACCAGTGCCTTTCTGGGCTTCCCCTTCCACCCACAAACGTCTCAACTACAGGTTTACCTCTGTTTACCCATGATTTTTTTCTATCCGGTATTTCTTGGTTATGTCACCTATCGCACCGCCAGGCGCCTGGCCGAGAAGAAACAGGAGCTATTGCGTATCAGTATGCGTGATGGCCTGACGGGCCTTTATAATCGTCGCCATTGGGAACACTTGCTGCATAATGAATTTGACAGTTGTCGGCGTTATGGCCGTTCCGCAACCTTGATCCTGATGGATATTGACCGTTTCAAAACTATCAACGATACCTTTGGTCATGCGTTAGGGGATGAGGCCCTGATTGTCTTGGCCGAGGAACTGCTTTTAGGGCTGCGCGCGGTAGATATTGTCGGCCGCTATGGCGGCGATGAGTTTGGGGCAGTGCTGCCGAATACTAACGCAGAGCAGGCCAGCCTGGCGCTAAAACGCATTCAGGATCGCCTGAACGAAGTATTCTTTCGCGAAGCCCCAGAATTGAAGTTGCATATCAGCGCCGGGATTGCCGATTACCAACCCGAGATGCGCGGTTATCAGGAATGGCTGAAGGCTGCCGACAGTGCGCTGTATATGGCAAAAAAATGGCCGCAATCGGCTGGAGCGGGCCGCCCAACAACACTAACTTAATAAGTTGTTAAATTCTTATATCCTCCTCCGTTATGCCAAGACTACAAAAGAGCAGTCACAAGGTGTAAAATCCCCCGGCGCGATAAAAACAAGCGTGCCGACAAATGGAGATGGCATTCCTCCATAACCGCCCTCACAGGCTGATGATGTCTACGTAACCTCTCAGAGAGGAGCGTAGCGTTATGCCTGAACCTTTCTGAGCTTCTTCCATTTTTATGAAAGGGTTTTACAACCATGTTGAGTTCTCTGCTGGCAGTATTTATTGGCGGTGGTTTAGGTAGCGTGTTGCGTTGGGCGGTAAGCCTCAGGATGAATCCATTGCATCAGCATATTCCCTTAGGCACGCTGACGGTGAATCTGGTGGGGGGTTTATCATCGGCCTGGCGCTGGCGCTGTTTAGCCGTATGACGAATATTGATAACACCTGGAAATTGCTGATCACCACCGGCTTTTGTGGCGGGCTGACCACGTTCTCCACTTTTTCCCTCGAAGTCGTTTATCTGTTACAGGATGGGCGTTTTATCTGGGCAATCGCCAATATGCTGCTTAATCTGGCCGGTTCATTGGCAATGACGCTGCTGGCCTTTGTGCTGGTCAGGCAGTTCTTCGGGCAATAATATCGTTGGGGCTTAATGTTTTCTTAATCTTGCATCGGGATAATCGCCATTCAGTATTCTGAATTGAGTGAGGAACCCGATGTTTAGCCTGCCAAAAACCACAACCGAATGGGCCATTACATTATTGTGCTTGCTGATCGTCGCCGCCTTTATCAAGGTTTATCTGTTCCCTTAACTCCTCCAGCTACCTGCGAAAAAAAGCAATAAAAAACCCGCTCATGGAGCGGGTTTTAAGAATTTCGGCTACTGTAGCTTAGATGGCGATAACGTTAGCAGCAGATGGCCCTTTGGCACCGTTCGTGATTTCAAATTCTACACGCTGGCCTTCAGCAAGAGTTTTGAAACCATTGCTAGCGATGGCAGAGAAGTGAACGAAAACGTCCTTGCTACCATCTTCCGGAGTAATGAAGCCGAAACCTTTGGATTCATTAAACCACTTAACGCTACCTTTAATCTTAGACATCAAACTTACCTTTAACGTGAATGTAAGACACAGAATGTGTGTCCAATACAGTACAGCAATTAGACGGGATTTTGTCCACCACCGAGATCACAGAAAATCGATAAAAAGTGAAAAAGTCCGCAATCCCGAGTATAAATTGATTTCTACCATCATCATGAGTGACCAAAGCAGACCGATCCGCTGAAAACCCTGTTGACTATGGCCGAACGCGCCGTCAGACCTTTACCACCGGCCAGCCCCCAGGACCTCCCCGCAACCCTGTCACTGAGGGGCATTCCGCGCTATTATTAGCACTGTTACGAACGACTTTATGAGAATGACAATGAACGGCAAGATAACGACTTTTTTGAAGACAAAGGCTTCGGCTTTATCACCGACGAGAACGGGGAAAATCGTTATTTTCACGTGATTAAAGTGCAAAACCCAGAGTTGATTAAGAAAAATGCTCTGGTGACCTTTGAGCCAACCAACAATACCAAAGGGCCTTCGGCTTATGCGGTAAAAGTGCAAGCACCCAGCAAGTACATCATCATTGCCAATGAGAGAATCAAGCTCTCCAGCATCAAGTCTTTCCATACCTTCACCAAAGAAGTCCCGGTAAAAGCTGATGTGGATAAAGAGAACACCGTCCTTTCCGTTGGCCTGCTGATGAACCGTATCAGGCCGCAGGTAGCCGAAGAACCGCAGGCGATGGAAACGCTGAAAATGTTATCGATCACGACCTTCCAGGGCGTGACTCACACGTTCTCGGAGCATGAAATCAATATCGACGAAACCTTGCAGGCTCTGAAGGCGTTATAACCGCGAAAACATTCGAAGCTATTTAATACTACCTGTGTTAGCGTGAGTTTTCACCTGACACAGGTACCCCGCATGTCTGAATCCAGCAGCGTTAAAGGTTTCAATAACCGCACCACTCAAATTGCCTGCCCAAAGTGTGCCTATGTTACGGAACAGCAATGTTCAAAACTGCGTAAACATATCACACTGATCTGCCCTAACTGTGGCACACAATTTTCGCCCAAACAGGGCTGAAGCACTATTTGAAAATGACATGAGTGAGGCTGTTACCGCTGACTACGTTAAACGACTCGACTCGATTGCGCCCTTGGGATTTGGCCCGATAAAGCGCTATATCCGCCATATTCATTAACTGTTCCAGCGATTTCACTTCGTTCATCGCCAGGCTCGCGACACCCATACTAATGGTGATCCGCAGTGGGTCTTTACCCGTAGGATTCAGATCGGCATTTTCTACCCGTCGACGCAAATATTCCCCCATTGCCAGCGCCTGTGCGCCCAATGCTCGTGGCATCATGATGGCAAACTCTTCTCCGCCCAGGCGACCAAATAATTGATCTTGGCGCAGTTCGCGCCGCAGAATATGCGAAAACGCCGACAGGACGTGATCGCCGATAACATGACCATGGGTGTCATTGATCAGCTTGAAGTGATCGATGTCGATCAACAGCAGTGATACCGCTTCCTTCGACTGGTGTTTATATTCCAGCATTTCCCTGGCCTTGCGTGTAAACGCACTGCGAGCCATCGCCCCGGTAAGAAAATCATGATTAGCACTGTGTTCCAGCCGGCGCAGCAATTTACGGTTTACAGCAATCGAACTGGACAAGATCAGCGGCCCCATCACCAGCATGGCAATACCCAGCCGGGCCGACATCAACGAATCCATAAACGCACCCCGCGAACTAAGGGGTTCATACATCATCAGGTTGGCAGAGATACTGACAATCTCCGTCACACCGGTTATCAGCGCCAGCAAAGTGACGGTAAACAGATGGTAACGCACGGCGCACCATAGCAACGCGGGAATGGGGAAAGCTATCGCTCCTGGCCCACCGATATACACGCTAAACACCAACGAGAACAACAGCGCCAACAAAGGCAGGCAGGCACGCCACGGCCAGTAAAATTGGAGGCGCAATAATTGTTTGAGACGAGGGGCCGCCAGGAGCACCGGCAAGATCAGCAGGTTGGTAGAAAATTGCTCACTGAACCACGAGATCCAGGCATTGATCACCGTATTATTGAACAGGCTGTCATTACGCAATACCGACAGCGTGGCCGACACCGCAGCGCCGAGTAAACAGGCGGTGAACATATACAAAATTGCCTGAGGTTTCCCCATCCGCCGCTGGGACTGGGGCAGCAATAGCATCACCGCATAACCGGTCGCGATCAGCGCCATATTGCAGGCATTGAGCCATAGCGCCAACGGCCACCCTTCACCGGTGGTCAAATCGGCGGCAATCATCCCAAGGTAGATCGCCGCCCATCCCACTGGCGTTGCATAGCCCGGTTTGCGCAACATCAAACCAAGCAAGATGGCGTTTACCGGCCAGAACATAGAAAGCGATCCCAACGGGCGGGTAAAAATACCAAACAAAGAAAGCAAAAATGCCAATAGAAATGTATTGACCAGCAAGATGGTTGCGGGCAAGCGCTGTTTAGGATGTATTCCTACATTCATAGCCTTACCCGCGAAAAAATGATAACCCTAAAAACTATATGCATACTTTTCTTCCCGGCAAAGTGAGAATAAAACAAAAAAATCTCATCTAAAATAACTAAATAAATCAATCAAGAAACCGTACAGCTCCATATTAAACGGAATCAGCTCAATTCACTTTCAGGGAATTTAAAGCTTTCACTCGCAAAAACTCTTCCTTTACTACAACTGATTGATAAAAGCATAGCTTAAATGTTACAAACCAGAAAAATAACAAACACAGAGAAATTAAAAGGATATTTTTAGTGGTTGAGACTTTTCTTAGCCGCGTCACCATTTTCCTGCAACCGTTGCAGAAGAGCAACGAAAAAAGCCCGCAAAATTTTGCAGGCTGGCCGTAAGTAAGCAGCTAATTGACAGTTACAGCACAAGCTTAAAGCTTGCGCTGGTTCACATTGTAGCGCGCCAGGCTTAAGCTAACCTTAGGTGTAAAAAGCCCGGCCGGGAACCGGGCATAATGGCCGAATTGCAGTGTTAGCCCAAACACGCCAAAACCTTTGAAAAATAAGTCCCCATGGTGCAGAAAAAGTGAGCTACGGCGACAACAGTAGAAACGTCGCCTTCATCAACAACCTCCGGTTCCTCGGCGATAGCACACCCACCAAGGCTGTTCCCCCAAGCCGGCATGCTGCGGGCAAAAAAATCCCGCACAAGGCGGGAAAAAGTCATTTCAATAGGGATGGTAATACACTACAGGACTAACACAACATCATCGGGTAAGAGATACATTACCAGCACAAGTGTATAGAACTGTCATGCCTGAGTAAGGATGACAGGATAGATGTAACGCCTAATGGAGAACATTGACAGAACGCCATGCCGGTCTTTCTGTAACGTTTATATAAACCTGATTGATAAATTGTAACCAATAGCAAAGTATTTCCTTGGCAATAGGAATTGCACCGCAAACGATTTCCTGATGGGTTGCAGGCGAAGTCATATTAACTCTAAGCGTAATGAAAGTTTATTAATCACTTTTTTAAAAAGCATAAAATGCCAACGAACAGAAGGCGCCGACTCATGTTTTATTTTTCAGGAGGTGCTATATTTTTAAGGCACAAACCTACTTCATCATGGGAAGTATATGAAAAAAATCGTTTTAGCGTTGCTGCTGCTATTTTAGCCGCAGGAGTTCTACTGGCGGGCTGTTCCTCCAAAGTCGCAGAAACAACTCAATATTCTGGTTTCCTTCAAGACTATAGCAAACTGCAAAAAACTGAAACCGCCAGCGGGCATCAGGTTTTACGCTGGATCGCACCTGGTTTTAAAGAATCTGACTATCGTGGTATCTACATTTCCCCATTGGTCTTTTACCCGCCTGCAAAACCCAGTGCTCGGGTAAGCCAGGAAACACTGGATAAAATCAGAGAATACGCCAGCACCAAACTCAGAGCAGCCGTAGCAGAGCGCACAACGCTGTTGCCTAGCCCTGCAGGCTCAAGAGTATTAGTGGCGAAAGTGGCCATTACCGCAGTGACCGCTGAGAACGAAGATCTGCAGTTCTATGAAGTCGTTCCTATTGGTGCCGTGATTGCCACCACCATGGCAGCCAGCGGGCACAGAACGCAGAACACCACCTTATTCATGGAAATAAAACTTATCGATCAGGATACCGGTAAAACGGTGCTTGCCGTGGTGCGTAAGGGCTACGGTAAGTCGGTAAGCAATGACTCTACCCCGATTACGATAGCCGACGTGAAAAAAGCCATTGATGATATGGTGACAGATATTGTGAACTTCCCAAGATTTTAAGTAATTCAATTACATTGATGGGGAATTCAGCTTCCCCATCGGTTTTCCCACCTAGTGACACAAGGCAGTCCTCCACAAGCGACAAGGTCATAGCTTGAAAAATCCTGATATGCCCCCATGTCATAATTGTTGTCTGCCATTTCGGTAGGTCTAGCGAAGGGAAATGAATATGTTAGAGAATTATTTTGGCTCTGGGATCACCCCAACTGAAGAGCAAAAACGCAGATTATTGGCGGTGCAGGCAGCACTGGAACTGCTGAAGGCAACGCTGTCTGACACCAATGATGGTAATGGTGTTGAATACCAATTGAAGACGGCAGAGAAACACGTTGGCGCCCTTGCCGACGCCATTCAGGCTGCCGTTGAACAAAAGTAACCCCGGTTCTGTATTAGAGCACCCGTGCTGCATAGCGCGGGTGTTTTATTTTTCATTCCCCTCCCCCTTTCCCTTCTCCCAGGCAAAACAAAATGACGGCTGTTTGGTAATTTAACTTAATCTCTGAATTTCTTTTTTAAAATAATAAGTTATAAAATATTAAACCCCTCACCGCCTTACCCCGAACATGCTTCAAAAAACCTTATATGTGTCAGCACTCACATATTTAATCAGGGAATTTTCAATTCCCATTCACAACAACTTTCCTCTTAAGATAGTGTGTAAATTAACCACCAGGAGGATGATGAATAAAAAATCCGAGTTCAAAACTATTAACAGCATTAAGTCATGTGCATCGTAGATTGCTCATTGGCAGGTTATCGCCATTAATTTTTAAAGGGATTTTATTCGCCACCTACAGCACAAAGCATTAATTAATTTAATGTTCAACACCTCGCTTATTATATTTTAGCGAGCGGATCCCCATTGCTTTCACACTTATAAAAAACAAAAGAATAATTTTTATTTCACACAGGATAATAAAATGAAAATAATACCTCTGGCCCTACTCTTCCCCGCCCTGCTCGCCACTGGCGCAGCCGGAGCGGTCACGGTCTATAACAACAAAGGAACGCAACTCGATATTTATGGCCGTATCGAGGCGCAGACCGGGAATGAATGGACCAACGAACACACCAATGCCACCAATCTGACTGGCCGCCTCGGCTTTGAAGCCAAACAGAAGCTTGATGAGCAGTTTAACCTGTTTGGTAAGCTGGAATGGCAGGTTAATACCCAGAAAAACGACACCAAGGTGTCCGAAGATAACTGGGATATCCGTTACGGCTATGTCGGGGTTGACGTTAAAGATCTGGGTAGATTTATGGTTGGCCGTACGCGCAACCCAATGTATCAGTGGATGAACATCACCGACCGTTATATGAACTACACCGCCAACGTTTATTCCAACTGGGTGGGTAGCCGTATCGATTCCTCCTATCAATGGAACCGCCAGGACGGCACGCTGCAATATGAATATACCAATGGCGGGCTGGATATCCGTACGGCCTACGTGATGGGCAATGGCGCTGGTGACAGCACCGTTGATGATGGCTACATGGCCAGCCTTGGTTACGCCTTTGAAATCCCGGTGGCGGGCACGCCACTGAAAATCAAGCCGGTCGTTGCCTGGCAGAAAATGACCAAAGATCCCAAGAACACCACCCTGAGCGGCAACTATACCGACTATACCCAACAAGGGGCTGGCATACGCCTCAATTACGGCAAGGCGTATCTCGGGATTAACGTTGGCAGGCAGACCTACGAGCAAACAGATAAACCAGATAAAGACTACGATGCCTTCGATTCGCTGGCTGAATACTGGTTTACCAGCAAAGTCGCGCTGCGCGGCGGCTACTCACAGTTAATCGAATCTGAAAATGATTACGCCCACCGCAAACAGTGGATCTCCGAATTGGAATACCGGCTGAAAAAAGATGTGCATCTCTCCGCCACATACATTTATGACGATCGGGAAAGCTACGACTCGGCAGAAAACTTGTGGGTACTTGGGTTACGTTACGAATTTTAATCACTGAACAAGGATTGAAAATATGAACAGCAAGCTCAGTTTATTCGCCGTGCTGGTGTTGACTGCTGGCCTCAGCCAGGCAGCCGCTTTGCCAAAAGAGAGCGGGAGTTTTGAGTTTACCGTGCCGCAAACCGGCAAGAAGATGGAAGTGTTCAGCTACCAGCCGCCCGGCGCCGATGCCAACACCCCGGTAGTGTTTGTCCTCACCGGCCTGAATCGTAACGCTGCTGAATATCGCGACTCATGGGTAGAAAACGCCAAGAAAAGCAAACTTATCGTTATCGCCCCGCTGTTCTCCACAGCCGACTACCCGGGCAATGATGGTTACAACCTTGGCAATATTGAGAATGCCAAAACCCACAAGGTCAACCCCAAAGGGGAATGGGCGTTCACGGTGATTGATGACCTGTTTGCCGATATGCAAAAACAGGGCATTACCAAGCAGAACAGCTATTATTTATTTGGCAACAGCGCTGGCTGTCAATTTGCCCACCGGATGATGACCTTTGTGCCTGAAGCCAACATTAAAGCGGCTATCTGTGCCGCAGCAGGATGGTGGACCATGCCAGATGTGGAAAACCTCTGGCCGTACGGTCTGGATAATGCGCCGGTAAAAGTGACGCAAAAACAGCTGGCTGACTATTTTGCCAAGCCGGTGCTGATCACCGTAGGTGAAAAAGATAACGACCCTTACCATCCTTTGCTACGCCGTTCTTATGAAGCGATGGCACAGGGTGATAGCCGCTTAACCCGCGCACAGACCTATTTCCTGACGGCGCAGCAGAAAGCCAAGCGCTATAAGGTTGATTTCAACTGGCGTTTTACCACATTACCGGGCGTAGCGCATAGCGGTGAGAAAATGTCCGCCTACGGTGCCGAGCAGTTTGCCTGGTTTGAACAACATGGCGACTTCAAGGTTAAGCCGTAAACTGAGGAATACGTGCTGCCGCCTGGCCGGGTAGCAGCACGAGTCAGAAGGTAATGAGAGATGACACACACTTCTGACAAGGGAATTTTTGATTCCCCTTTTTTCTCCTCTGGGTTTTGTTATTAATGAATGACGATCTTACGCAGAGGGGAAGATGATATGAACAGAGCAGAATTCTCTCAACGTATTGCTGGCATTGATAATCTGACCGAAACCGACCGGCGTATCATCGACTATTTTGACAAGCATTTTGAATCCATTCCCTATAGCAAAGTGATTGATATCTGTAATGAAATTGAGATTGCCAAGTCAACACTGGGAAGATTTATGATGAAAATCGGCTTTACCGGTTTTCGTGACTTCAAAGAGTCAACCATTGAGCCGGAGCAACGCAGAAACATTTCACCGATAGAACGCTTCGACAACAACAAGAACAGAAAAAACGGCATTGAGTTTATTGAGAAGCACTGCAGCGAGATCACCAACAATATCAACAATACGTTGAAAAACATCAATCGTAAGGATCTGGAAAAAACCATCTCGCTAATTTGCGATCCGGAAAAAAGGCTTTATATCATTGGCAGCGCCACAGCCCACGCATTAGCCGAATATTTTTACCTGCTTGGGCGCTATATCAAAAAAGACATTGTGCTGTTGGATGCCAATATTGCCAATTTACCGCATAAATTAATTGACTCGAGAAAAGGCGACGTCCTGCTGGCGATTTCTTATTACCGATTCTCCAGCGTCACCACCCGGCTGATAAAGTGGTTTTATCAAAATCGTGGCGATACCATCGTCATCACTGACAACGCCGTCAATCCTTTCAGCCACTTTGCCTCGGCGATGTTACTGATGGAAAGCCAACACAGCGGGTTATTCAGTAGCCGCAGCGCAGGTTTTGTATTGATTGAAGCCCTGGTGAATTATATGGGTGAAGTGAAAAACAATGAGCTAAATGAAAACTTTCATGTAATGGAATCTTTATTTGAGGCATTTAACGTCTTTAATAAATAATACAGTAACCAGAAATTAATCTTGGTCAGACTATTACAGCCACATTATTTGTAGC
The DNA here is from genome assembly GCF_050632285.1 of Serratia sp. L9. NCBI lineage: Bacteria > Pseudomonadati > Pseudomonadota > Gammaproteobacteria > Enterobacterales > Yersiniaceae > Serratia > Serratia sp. L9. The sequence continues at coordinate 5,253,619 of NZ_CP192591.1, forward strand.
TGCTACCAGACACGCCTGGATACCATGTAGCCATCAATCTCTGGCGTATATTTTATGAAAAGAGGCTTTAACATGAGCAGTGAAAACAGAGCTATCCCTGTTTGCCCTGAGCAACAAATTATCACTACCCCGCAAGGGAATTTATCTTTCCGCTCTTGCGGTGAAGGTGAAACCATTATCTTTTTACACGGGATCCTGGGCAGTTCAAAAGCCTGGCCATTCCAGTTTGCTGCATTTGCTGCCAACTATCACGTTATGGCCTGGGATGCGCCGGGTTATGCCGATTCGGCACTGATCCCCGCCGACATCGACGCTTTTGAGCAGATGTTGCATGAGCTGGTACTAACCTGCGGTGACAAAAAAGTGTCTCTCGTCGGGCATTCAATGGGGGGACCGTTGCCAGTCGCTATGCCGCACGGCATCCGGAAAGAATCAAGCATCTGATCTTGTCCTGCACTCACCCAGGTTATGGTGCCCCCACATCAGCACCCAGCTCAGAAAAGCTGGAAAAGCGGCTTAAGGAACTCGCCGAAATCGGCCGTGAGGCCTACGGCAGAAACCGTGCTCGGGATCTGTTGCCGTTCCCAGATGTCCCCGCAGCAGTGTTGGACTACGCGGCTGAAATTGCAGCGGGAACTAATCTTGAAGGCCTGAGGCGTGCCACCCGCATGCTGCAATTGGCTGATAACCGCCCATTATTACCACTACTCAAGATGCCAACGCTGATACTGACGGGTGAAAAAGACACGGTGGTTCAGCCTCAGCTTAAAGCCGATCTGCTGGCGCTGGTACCTTACACCCAACACATTGAAATGCCCGGCCTAGGGCATGCACCTTATTTCCAGGCCCCGGACTATTACAACGCGCGATTACAAGAGTTTATCGCCAATAACTGAATAATAAGGGGGTATGATGACTGGATTTATAATAGGGATGCTTATTACCGTCTTGGCTGCCTGGTTTATTATCAAAAACTACCAGCCACAGACCGTACTGCTGCTGGCAGGGCTAAGTTTACTGCTGATCACGGCAGTCTTCTTTCCTGAGCAGTCGATATTGTATGGCAAGGCGAAATCCATCGGCTGGGTCGGCGGGGATATTTTTGCGTTTGTTAAGGAGTCTTTAACCACTCAGGTGGCGGGCATCGGTTTGATCATTATGGCGGCAGGCGGGTTTGCCGACTATATGGATCATATCAAAGCATCGAATTCGATGGTTAATCTGTGCATCAAGCCTCTGCAGATGATCAAAGCCCCCTATCTGATCCTGGCTATCGGCTACATTTTGTCCCAACTGTTACACGTCGCGATTTCCAGTGCTGCAGGCTTGGCCATGCTGTTACTGGTGACCTTCTTCCCGGTGCTGGTGCGTTTAGGTGTCAGTAAAGCCGCCGCTGCCGCGATGATTGGTATGTCGGCGTTTATGGATCTCGGCCCGGCAGTAGGCACCGCCAACCTGGCGGCAAAGCATGCGGGTATGGAAACGGCTATTTACTTTGCTCACTATCAACTGCCGGTAGCGACCGGTGTCATGCTGGTGGTCGCCGTTCTGATCTTCTTCACCGCACGCTATTTTGATGCCAAAGATGGTCACGTTGTCACTCAGGTACAACAGGAACAGCAAGCGAATGAAGAGGGCACCAAAGTGCCAGCATTCTACGCTTTGTTACCGATTTTCCCGGTAGTGCTGGTGATTGTCTTCAGCCCACTGATCGTCAGTACTATCAAGGTTGACGTGGTGACCGCGATGATTATCGGTACCCTGCTGGCATTTTTCTGCGAATTGCTGGTACGGCGTGATTTCAAGGTCGCTTGCAAAGGTGTGCAGGTCTTTTTCAAAGGTATGGGCACGATGTTTACCAGTATTGTTTCCCTGCTGGTTTGCGCCGACGTCTTTGCTCAAGGCCTGCAAATTATCGGTGCCGTCGACTTTATCATCCAGACCGTTCAGGCCGCAGGCTTCGGTTTTGGCAATATGACGGTAGTGATGGCCCTGTTGGTCTGCGTAACCGCTGCCCTGACCGGTTCTGGCGTTGCTGCCTTCTTCTCCTTCTCTGGTCTGGCACCTGGCATTGCCGCCAAGTTTGGCGAAAGCGCAGTCAGCATGATCCTGCCGATGCAACTGATGGCCGGGATGGGAAGATCGATTTCCCCGGTGGCCGGTGTGATTATCGCCGTCAGCAAGGCCGGAGAATGTTCACCCTTTATGATCGTCCGCCGCACGCTGATCCCGGCAGTTGGCGGGATGGTGACCATGCTGATACTGAACGGTATTTTTAATTAATTCCCATTAAATCTTAGGGCGGTAAGTTTCCGCCCTACTTTCACACCTCATCCGTCAGTCAATCCTTCATCTTTTCCGAAATACTCCCCCTGCTCTGTATCACCCCCAGATCCCGCTGTACACTGGCTAACTGCCGCTTAGGGTTATCAGCGGCTTGCCCCGATTTTATTAACATGGAGTGTTGATATGTTCTCAAGAGTGATGTTTGTGCTGTTCGCCGCTGGCGTAATATTGGTGCTGATAAACTGGGAACGGATATGGGAAATCCTGCGTCCGATGGTGTGAACATTTGAGGCGGCGTGACATCTCTCATGCCCCTCTGCCGAACGCAAGAGGGGCTATTTTATTGACTGCGCTTTATTGATGGTGCAACTCCACTGCTGATTTACCACGCTTTGATTAGCGGCTATCTGTAACGACAGAACGGCATCTTGGGTATGCGTAATGCTGTATTCGAGCACCACGTCATCCAGATTGCTGGCGATGCGTTCGATCCTGAACAGGGCGCTGCCCTGCTCCAGGTTCAGCACACTGGCCAATTTGGCATCGCAGATAACCGGCAGGTAGCGCTCCGTCGCCTTGGTGGGGGAATAACCGAAAGTTTCCCGCAGCTGTTCATACAGCGGGCTACTCCCGTCAACATGGCTCAGATCGTTATACACCCGGCCATTCAGGTAGGTGATCGAATGGGCCATCACTTTCTTACCTTGCACAAACAGCCGTTCAAGGCGCATCAACTGGCTACCCAAATCCAGCTGCATCCGCTCGGCTACCTCTTGATTGGCCATGGTCGATAACAGCGAAAGGACCTCCACTTCAACCGGCGTGGTCGAGTTGAAGGTCACCAGCACATCCGGCAGATCGGTGTAGTATTTGTGCAGCGCATCCCGATTGATAAAGGTGCCCTTGCCCTGCTCCCGATACACCATGCCAATGCTGGCCAGCGAATCTATCGCCTGTTTGATGGTACCGCGGGCAACCTTGAACTCATCGGCGAGCAACAGTTCTCCGGGCAGTTTATCATCGTAGGTAAAGGTGATGATCCGTTGCAGGATAATGCCTTTTATCCTGAGATACAGTGGGAGTCCATCCGACTCAAACATACTCATGCTCCACTCAGAGGTAGTGTATTTGGCTCCTGTAAGCGTCAAGTATATCCTGATTTATCTCCTGATTGCCGTCTATGTTTGCGCTCGCCAGGATCGGCGGCGTCTGCTGTTTTTCCTGCATTAATTCGCAGATCCTCAGCACCAGGCTGTTGGCGATGGTCGCCCCCATAATGGTCGAAAGCGGTGCCACCTTCTGGGGCAGCCCCGGCAGGCTGACGGCGGCATCGCCATACTCGCATTGGTTATCGATAGTGATATCCGCGATATCCACCAACAGCTTGCCGCTGGAGTGGCGCGAAGTCACGCGGGCCGCCGTGGCCAGGCTGGTGATGGCAATCACCTTGGCACCACAGGCCCGTGCGGCCAAAGCGACATCGATGGTAATGGCGTTACGGCCTGAAACCGAGTGGATCAGCAGCGTATCACCCGCTTTTAGCGGTGACTGTTCAATCATCACCCGCCCCAGCCCCTCCACATTCTCCACCGCACTGGTCAGCGTCAATGGCCGGACGTTGAGCATCAGGGCTGGCGTAAATAGCGGATTAACAATGGCTAATCCACCAGCCCGATAGCTCATCTCCTCTGCCAGAATACCGGCGTGGCTGGCACCAAAAACAAACAGATTACGCTCCGCCAGCACCGTCTCGGTCATCATTTCCGCCGCGCGTTGTAACGTATCGGGCTGCTGCTCCAACTGAGCCAACTTCTGCCGGATTTGTTGGTAATATTGGGTCAATGCCTTGCTCATACCCTTCTCCCATAAAGTCAGAATGTCAGCAGCCTGGTCAACGCACTTATCAGCGGCGCCAGAACGAACATATCGCTGTCACCAGCCCACAGTGCCGTGTCTGGAATGGTGTCGCTGATAAAATAGTTAACGCAGAAATATTGCCCCCAGGCCACCACGGTGGAAGTGATAAACCCGGCCAGTAATGCGCCCTTATAGCCGCCGGTGATATTGCCAAATACCCCCGCCGTCCCGGCATGGAAGAAAATCACGATCATGCTGGGGATAAACACGTAACCGGTATAACGGCCAATCAGGGTGAGCCACAGCAGAGAGCCGATAAAGGCACCGACAAAACCCAGCACCACCGCATTAGGGGCAAAGTTAAACAGGATTGGGCAGTCAAGCGCCGGTTTGGCGCCGGGTACCAGGCATGAACCTATGCCGTTAAAGGCTGGCACCATTTCACCAATAAACATCCGCACACCCAGCAGCACCACGGCGATACCACCGGTAAACATCAGCGATTGTTTCAGCGCATAGATGTAGAAGCTCAGATCACCAGACTGCGCCAGAATTTCAGCCGCCTTCGGCGTGCCCTTAATTTGCAGAATAAAGGTGCCGATAAAGAACAGCAGCGACATGGTCAGCGCCGTCACCACGTTGGAATCCCGCAGGAAACCGAGCTTCTTCGGCACCTTGATGTCTTCAGAACTGACTTTGTTGGCGGCAAAAATCTGGCCAAACAGCGCTCCCAGCAGGGCCACAGAGGCCGAGGTGTGCCCCAGGGCCACGTTGTCATTGCCGGTTATTTTACGCACCCAGGGTTGCACCAACGCTGGCTGTAACGTCCAATAGAGCCCCATAATCACGGTCAGCATCAGGGTCAGTTGCATACCGGAAATGGCCGGGTTGCTGTTGACCATCACACCGGCAAAGATCATGGTGGTCCAGAACATCATATGGCCGGTCAGGTAGATATATTTAAAGCGCGTCAGGCGGGCGAGCAGCAGGTTCAGCGCAAAGCCCCCAGCGATGGCAATGGTGACGCTACTGCCATAGCGTTCGGTGAAATGCACCTGGCCGATAATTTGGGTTAAACTCATCGAACTCAGGCCGAACACTTCGGTCCAGATAGGCTGGAAAATCAGCAGGGCAGAGACAATAATGCCCGCTCCCGCACCGATGATCAGAAAACCCAGAATGCCCTTCAGCGTGCCTGAGACAATATCTGCCAGTGGCTTGCCTTGTAACACCAGGCCCAACAGAACAATCAGGCCGATTAAAATAGAAGCTTCCCCAAAAATATTGACCGTGATCCAGCGCAATACCCCCAGAAACTCGCTCATGGTTATTCTCCCCGCGTCACAATACCGGCCTGTTGCAATGCCTGGACGATCTCTTTGCTGTCAATGTAGTTATTAACAATCACCACCGGGCAAGAGAGATGCTGAAGGTTATCCACCAATTCGGCATTGGTGATCACCAGGTCGGCATTGGCCGAAGCCGCCGAAGAAACATCCATATGTTCTACCGAAGCCTGGATCCCATGTTGTTTTAATACCGACTCCACGTTCATTTTCAGGATCAGGCTGGAGCCCATCCCCAAACCGCACACCGTCAGAATTTTCATTACTCTTCACTCCGTGTAGAACCATCAGGATTTACGTCGCGCTGGCCATTAGCTGATATAGCTGTTCGGGATCGCGGGAATTCATCAAAGTATGCAGGTTTCCTTCATCCGCCAGCAGGGTGACAATGTGCTGGATCAGTTGAATATGCCGATCACTGCTGGTGGCAGACAGCCCCAGTAAAACCTGGACCGGATCGTTCTCGGCATGGCCAAACACCACCGGCTCACGCAGCCGAACCAAACTGAGCTGTGCTTTAATCGCGCCGCACTCTGGGCGGGCATGCGGCATGGCCAAACCGGGGGCAATCACAAAATAAGGCCCAAACTCTTGATAGCTGGCCACCATCGCCTGAACATATTCCGGGGTGCAAGCACCCGCCAGGCAAAGCGCCTGACCGGCAGCCTGGATAGCTTCTGCCGCATTACGGGCCGGGTTATCAATACTGATGGCTTGCCGAACGATCATGGCTACCCTCTGCGGTTAAATGATGGCGGATAGAGGCCAGAGTGGTCTCCAATGCCTGCTGTACAAATGCCTGCCCTTTCTCTTTGCTGGCACAGGCGGGATCCCCAAGCACCGCGTAGTCGGAAAACTCGGTCCAACGCACCGGCTGATAGCGGAAGTTCTCCGGGAATTGAGGATAGTGTGAGCGTGCCAACGACATTTCCACATGTTCTGGCGCCAGAGCCAACATCAGGGAGGTTTCAACTTCGTCCGCATGCATATAGCCGGGATAGGCAACCTCAGAGGTGCGCAATTGACTGACACAGCTGTCCATGCCTGCCCAGCTGTAGCTGAGCAACGTAATGCCTTCTGTTTTCAACTGTCTGGCTGCGGCCTTGATGGCATCAAAATTTCCGTAGTGCGCGTTGATCACCGCCGTGGTGGCAATCCCGTAACCGGCCATATTGCGGGCCAGCGACACCAGCAGTTGCACCAGCAAATCGTTACCGATATCAATCGCACCAGCATGCCCACGCAGCGACCATACCTGACTGTATGACACCACCGGCAAACTGAGCGCAACCTCCCCCAGTTGCTTGTCCAACAGGGCACAAAACCGTTCAGCCAGCACGTTATCAGTATCCAGCGGCAGATGATCGCCATGAGGCTCCACCGCGCCCAGCGGCACCAGCGCTATCTGCGCTTTTGCCAGCGCCTGTTTGGCTTGTTGCTCATTCAACCCGTGCAATTTCATTGAGTCTCCTTAGCCAAAAGCAAAATAGCGGGCCGGGTTTTCCACAAAGAAATCCTGCAGCAAGGCTTCGCCATCAAACCCCGCTTCCTGGGCTTCTTCAATGAATCTTGGCCGCCAGTCCGCCAGAATAAACTTCAGCCCCAGGCCGCCTTTGCCGTAGTGGGCACTCATGGATTTACGGGCGAAATCGCCGCCAATTAAAATTTGTTTCTGATAACCCCGTTTGCACAGCGCCAATATGGCCTGAGTACGGATATGTTCTGGGTAATATTTGATGCGGCTCATCCCGTCAAAAGAGAGAAATGCCCCGGTGTTGGCAATCTGACGGTGGAGCCAGGGATCGGGATTACGATCCATATGGGCAAAGCACAGGCGGGATAAATCCAGCCCAAGTTGTTTAAATATCTTCGCCTGTTCCAAACCCATGGTGCCCATCTCCGTGTGGCTGTGCATCGGGGCACCCGTGCTTTGCTGCGCCCTGACGGTCGCTTCCATGGTTTTGCGTTCCAAAGGGGAAATAGTGTTATAGCCAGTGCCACATTTCACCACGCCAGCCCGGTAACGGCTGCCCTCTATCCCCTCGGTGACTTCACGGCTAACGTGCTCTGCCAACTGATCAATCGAGGAACCTTCAATCCACTCGGCAAAGCTTTGTGTTGAACCGGGCCGATGGCTGCTCCAGAGAAATCCTTTGTTAAAACCTGCCGTGGCAATAACGTGCAGTTGCTGGCGCTTGGCCATCTCAGCCACGGCAATGGCCTGGCGACCATAATCAGGGGCCGTAGCGTCGTAAATGGCATTGCCACCGGCCTGACGAAAATCGGCCAATTCCCGTTCTGAAGCCTGCAGATCGTCCAGTAGCAGGTCATCATCATGGCGCTCTGCCCAATACGGGGGAATGCAGTAAATATGATCGTGGCTGTAGGTTACGCCAAGCTGGCTGGCAGCAATATCACCGTTTAGCGTGCGGATGGATCCCATGAGAATAGCTCCCAGGAACGAAAAATAAGGTAGCTTCAACATAGGTTAGGATCAGTTGATCAGTCAAGTGATCAAGTTCGCAATTTAACCAATCAACTTACGTGTCTTGCACCCGATAAACGATAACGACTGATACTGTAACGTCGACAGACCAGATAATACCGATGATGGCCAGCCATGATGATCAGCGTGCGCTGAGGGGGCGAAAAATGGCCATAAGTGGCTAGTTACGGGCAAATCGCCAACCGATTGGTCACGAGAAAAGTAAGAGTAGAGAAGTGTATAAGCAGGTGTTTGCGCTGGATATGGTAAAAAATCTCCAGGCGGACAGCTATCATGTGAGGTTTTTTGTCGGGATTAACGCGCGGTATGCCACCTTTGGCAAATCAAAGATGGCAGCTACTTTAATGGCAGATCTGCTGGAGATCTTCTTCTGAAAGGCCGGTCATTTGCATGACTGTAGCGCGATCAATACCACTCTTAAGCATGGTACGGGCGACATCCAGCTTGCCTTCAAGACGGCCTTTTTCCTGGCCAAGCTGTATGCCTTCCTGGCGGCCTTTTTCCAGACCGCGCTCCAGGCCTTTTTGTTCCAGTTGCTGTGCGATGGTCATGAGTTCATCTCCCTACTTCGGCACACGCTGTGCCAATTGGTATATAAACGCCTGTGCATCCGGTGTTTCACCGCTTTGTATCATATAACCTGAAACTGTTGTCTGGTCATCTGCTCTTGCAGCAGCAATGAGGCCAGTTTATCCAACAACTCTCCCAGAGAACGCTGACGGATAGGCTTTTGCAATAAAGTCAGGATCGCCATACGCCGATGCTTCATGATCTCATCGTCAGGAATGATCGTCACATCGACAAGTGGGAAAGCACCGTTATAAAGCTGGCCAGCAAGTTCCGGATCGGTAAACGCCTGGAGCCAATTCATAGAATAAGGGTAAGGACTGCGCTTGCCCGTATAAAACAGAATAGGTATTACCAACGGCAGATTGTCATGCCCTGCATCCAAGTGGCGCTGCATAGCGGCTATTGCCTAACGCATAAGCCTAAACGTCATATGCTTGTCAGGCGAACTTTGGTGTTCAACCAAACAATACACATAAGCATCCCCCTTCCCTGTTTGCAGCGAATAGAGAACGTCGGAATAGTAGGCACGCAGATTATCCTCTACAAATGAACCTGACTCGAGCTTTTGCGTCTCCATATCGCAGATCTGCAGCAAGGCTGGCGGCAAATGTAAATGCAGGAAATCACGAGCCGTCTCCAAATGGGTCAGGAACGCTTTGAATGCGGCATCATGGGGAGTTGGAGTCGTTTTCATTTCGGCATCCTATCATGATAAAAACGGTGTTGCCGCGTGTTTACAGACAGTAGAAATGTCGAATATAGGCTATGTTGCTGCCTGTGAATCTGTATCTGATAGTGGAACTCTATCGAGCCTTAACGATCTTAATAATCGGAATAAAACTAATGAGCAGGCCAGCCAAGCTGGCCTGCGGGTACTTAGCGGGAACGCAAATCCAGCGCCACGTCGACGATCATGTCTTCTTGCCCCCCACCATGCGGCGTTTCCCCAGTTCCACCAGAATATCCACCGCGTTGATGCCGTATTTCGCCGCAGCTACCTCGCAATGACGCAGGAAACTGGAGTAAACACCAGCATAGCCCAGCGCCAAGGTTTCGCGATCGACGCGCACTGGCCGATCCTGCAACGGGCGAACCAGATCGTCGGCCGCATCCATCAGCGCATACAGATCGGTGCCATGATTCCAGCCGAGTTTGTCTGCCACAGCAATAAATACCTCAAGCGGCGCATTACCGGCCCCGGCGCCCATCCCTGCCAGGCTGGCATCCACACGATCGCAGCCTTCTTCCACCGCCACCATCGAGTTGGCTACCCCAAGGCTGAGGTTATGGTGCGCATGTATCCCGGTGAGCGTTTCCGGTTTCAGTACCGCTTTCAAGGCACGGAAACGGGCACGAATATCGTTCATATTCATTGCGCCACCAGAATCCACCACATAGATACAGGTGGCACCGTAACTTTCCATCAGTTTGGCCTGGCTCGCCAGATTTTCCGGCGTGGTCATATGGCTCATCATCAGGAAACCTACGGTGTCCATACCCAGCTCACGGGCAAAGGCGATATGCTGCCTGGAGACATCGGCTTCGGTGCAGTGGGTAGCCACACGCACCACTCGCGCCCCGGCATTATAAGCATCCTTGAGATCGTGAATAGTGCCGATGCCCGGCAGTAATAGCGTGGCGATTTTCGCATGGGTGGTGACATCCGCCGCCGCCTCAATCCATTCCAGATCGGTATGCGCCCCAAAGCCGTAGTTAAAGCTGGAACCCTGCAGGCCATCGCCATGGGCGACCTCAATCGAATCCACCTTCGCCGCATCCAGCGCCCTGGCGATATCCTGCACATTTTGCAGCGTATATTGGTGACGAATGGCGTGCATCCCGTCGCGCAGCGTCACATCCGAGATATAGATTTTTTCTCGTTCATAGCCGTTCTCCAGCAGCATTCGCCATTGCCTGAGCCATACGCTCGGCGGTTGCCAGCGCAGCAGAAGTCATAATATCGAGGTTGCCTGCGTAAGATGGCAGGTAGTGCGCCGCCCCCTCAACCTCCAGAAATACCGCGGTTTTTAGGCCAGAAAAACGCCCGATCCCCGGCAGGTTAAGCGGTGCATCTGCCGGGATCACGTCAAACTGCACTTTCTGCTTGAGGCGATAGCCCGGTACATAGGCCTGCACCGCTGCCGCCATCTCGGTAATTGAAGCCTCTACCTTGGCTTGATCGACGGCTTCACTGAGCACATAAACGGTATCGCGCATCATTAATGACGGTTCCGCCGGGTTCAGAACGATAATCGCTTTGCCCCGCTCAGCTCCGCCCACCACTTCGATTGCCTTACTGGTGGTTTCGGTAAACTCGTCGATATTGGCACGGGTGCCAGGCCCGGCAGACAGGCTGGCAATAGAGGCGATAATTTCGGCGTAATGGACTCTGGCCACTCGCGCTACTGCGGCTACTATCGGGATCGTCGCCTGGCCACCGCAGGTCACCATATTAACGTTGGTCTGGCCGAGATTCTCTTCCAGGTTCACCACCGGAACGCAGTAGGGGCCAATGGCCGCAGGCGTCAAGTCGATAAGCCGGATCCCCGGTTTGGCCGCCCGTAGCACGGCATCATTTTTAATATGCGCGCCCGCGCTGGTGGCATCAAAAACGAAATCGATGTCGGCAAACTCTGGCATCTGGATCAACCCTTGGGCGCCGGTATGGCAGGTCGCAACGCCCATACGGCGAGCACGGGCCAGGCCGTCCGACTCAGGATCGATACCGACCATGACCGCCATCTCCAGATGCTTGGCGTTACGCAGGATTTTGATCATCAAATCGGTACCGATGTTACCAGAGCCGATGATCGCCACTTTTTTCTTGCTCATGACTGGCTATCCTCATAGAAGTGGGCTGTTACCGTACCAACACCGTCAATTTCCGCCATAAAGCTGTCGCCGAGCTTCACTGGCACCATCGGACCCAAAGCTCCCGTCAGTACCACGTCGCCCGCTCGCAGTGGCGTTCCAAGGCTGGCCATTTTGCGTGCCAACCAAACCGCAGCATTAATCGGGTGCCCAAGGCATTCACTGCCACGCCCGGTGGAAACCACCTCGTTATTTCTGGTCATGCTCATACCGCAATTTTGTAAATCCAGCGAATCCAGCCGACGCGCCGGGCCACCTAGCACATACGCGCCGCAGGACGCGTTATCCGCCACGGTATCGACAAAGGCGATAGACCAGTCCCTGATACGGCTGCCTACCACTTCCAGCGCTGGCAACACCCACTCCACCGCACCACATAACTCATCAAAAGTGGTATCCGCATGCAATAAATCGCGATTCAGTACCAATGCAATCTCGGCTTCGATACGCGGTTGCATCACGCGCGAAAACGGGATGCTCTGGTTGCTGCCATAGCACATGTCAGCAAACAGCGTGCCGAAGTCCGGCTGATCAACCCCCAGTTGTTGCTGCACCTTGGGATGGGTGAGCCCAACTTTGCGGCCCACCACGCGGCGGCCAGCGGCCTGCCAATGCTGCACGTTCAACTGCTGGATGGCGTAAGCCGCCTCACCATTGTCGATGCCGAGACGATCGCGTAATGGCTCAATCACCTTGCCGCTGCTCTCGGATTGGCGTAATGCCTCAGCCAATTGCTGCAGGCTGTAATCACTCATAATTCACTCCCTGATTAATGCTTGAGGAAATCCAGCACCATGCGATTAAAGGTATCGGCATGTTCCCATTGCGCCCAATGCCCGCAGTTGCTGAATATGTGCAACTGTGATCCGGCAATGCCCGCCAGCAGGCGCAGCCCGGTATCCATCGGCACAAAGCGATCGTTACGCCCCCAGACGATCAGCGTTTTGGCCTTGATTTCACCCAGGCGCGGGCTGAAATCCGGGAACTGCTTCGGATTAACCGACAGGCTCTTGACGAAGTTTTCCAGGTGATCGCGGTGGGCCAGAATATTGTCGAGGCGGGTTTTGAACAGCTCTTCGGTCAGATCGCTGGGATCGTAAACAAAGATGTTCATCATTTTGCGCAGGTTCTCAATGTTAGGCTCACGGTAGAGCCCTTGCAGCAGCTTGATCCCTTCCGTCGGCATCGGCACAAACGGGCTCGCGCCGCCGGTACCGCCCCCATCAACACCAGTTTGCCTACCCGCTCCGGCCAGGTCAGGGTAAAGGCGACGGCGCTGTGGCCACCCATGGAGTTCCCCAGCAGATGCACCTGTTGCAGATCCAGTGCATCCACCAGCCCTTTCAAAATGCGGGCATTCAGGTCAGAACGGGAACCAGTACTGACAATTGAGTCGCTCTTGCTCCAGCCAGGGCAATCCAACAGGATCACGCGAAAACCTGCGGCCACCAGCGGCTCAATATTACGGCTGAAATTTGCCCAGCCGCTGGCACCAGGGCCAGAGCCGTGCAGCATCACCACGGTTTGTGCGCCGTTGCCACAGTCGTTGTAATGGATGCGCAGATTGGCTTCCCCTTCGCGGATTTGCACGAAGCGGCTGGTATTCTCTTCAGTAAGGTCAAAGGATTGCGATGTCATGATGTTCTCCATTTATCGTTATTTCTGCAGCGGGGCCGCGCTAAGGGAGCCGAACCCGGTGATCCACTCAGGCAGCTCGCGGTAATAGCGGCTTTCAGCCTGATAAGGGCCAAAAGCCGATAACGCAGCAAAAGCGGCCATCCAGGCTTTAACTTCATGGGTGGAGCGGCCGGCGATCGCCGACAGTTCGTCATTACCCAACCCATCCAGCTCAGCAAGCCGCCCGCTGGAAAGAATGTCCATAAACTGGTTATCCCAGACCGGATTGAGGGGATGTAAGGTGTTTGGGTCTTCAACAAAGGCACGGGCGGCAGAAATAACGCGGTGCTGACGCAATTGGCGCTCCTCTGGCGGTAACTGATAACCGCTGCCCAACAGGCGGTCACGCAGATGCGCGTCGGCCCCGGCCAACTGTGGCACCGGCGGCTGATGCGACAGGCCGCCAGAACCCAGGATCAGCACCCGTTTATTGAGCCCTTTGGCAAAACGCCCGATGGCTTCGCCCAGCAGGCGCGTGCGCTTGAAGCCAGGCAATGGTGGAGCGACGCCATTAACAAACACCGGTAACACCGGGTAGTTCGCTAGCCCGCCAAGCAGATACTCCAGAGGCTGGGCAAAGCCATGGTCAACCTGCATACAATAGGAAACCGCAATGTCGACTCCCGCGTCCATCACCGCTTGAGCGCAGGCTTCGGCCAACGCCTCAGGCACCGGGAGTTCACCAGCGGCGCTGTTGAAATCACCAATTGCCGTCGCTGCCATTCCAATGCAGAAAGGCGGCATAATGTCGTAGAAAAAGCCGTTGTAATGATCGGGAGCGAACAGGATCACCAGTTCGGGATCAAATGCCTGGATCCGTTCACGCGCATCGGCAATGGTTTTTTCCACTTCGGCCAATACCGCAGGAGCCGGATCAACATAGCCCACCAGCGGGGAGTGTGAGAGGCAATGGAGATAAGCATTCATATCAAGCCACCTTGTTTTTATTAGTTGGGGTGATTAGCGCGGAATGGAGCGAAACGGCCATTGCCAGGTCATCCATTAACCGGCCAAGAGTCTGTGGAATGGCGACTCCGGCAACAAAACGATCCGGGCGGAGCACCACGATGGAATGCTGCTGATTGGCAAACCACGCTTTCAGCCGGCCAGTGGTATCCCCCACGCACACCACGCCGGTTGGCAGTTGGCGTATGGCGGAGAGCTGCACTTGCGGCACTACCTGAATAAATTGCGTTCCTGCCTGTTGCCATTGCACAATCTGCTCTTCGCTCAGGCCCCATTGCGGGTTGCTGCCCCAGGCGATAATGGCAAACTGCGGCCCGATAGCTTCATCCAGCAGCCGCTGAGTGCCATTGCTGAAGGTGACTGTCGGCTGGATAAACATACGCCCGACCGGCGAGCTCTCATCTTCGCCCTGCACCAACGCACCGCTGTGATATCGCGGCATCGGTTTAAAGCGCATCTCGAGGAAGTAGCGTTTGACGGGCGGCAGATAATTGAGTACCCACGATAGCGCATCCCGCAGCTTGCCTTGCCAACGGTGTGCGGGGGCGAGCACCTGCCCCGCCGTGACGGAAAGATCGATCATCGCTTTGGCATGATCGCGGCGTTCCTGCTGATAGGTATTGAGCAGGCGTTCCCCTGCCTGACCCTTTACGACCATCGCCAACTTCCAGGCCAGGTTTGAGGCATCACGCATGCCGCTGTTATATCCCTGACCCTGCCACACCGGCATGATATGCACCGCATCACCTGCCAACAGGATGCGATCAACGCGGAACTGCTCTGCAAGACGGGCGTTATGGGTGTAGACGCGCTGGCGGATCAGCTCAACATTTCCCGGTTCCGGCAGGACTTTAGACAGTAATTCACGCATCTTTTCCGGTTTGCTCAGTTCACTTTCGCTCTCCCCGGGCATCACCATAAATTCAAAACGGCGTATGCCATGTGGCAATCCCGCCGACACATATGGCCGTACCGGATCGCAACACATATAAATATGCGGAGTACCAAGCGGATCGTTGGCGATATCCACCACCACCCATTGGTTGGGTGCGGTTTTGCCTTCAAAAGCAATACCCAGGGTTCGACGGATAAAACTGCTGCCGCCATCACAGGCCACCAACCAGTCGGCTCGTACCGTTTCATGCTTGCCTTCGTCATCCTCAAGCTGCAGCGTTACGCCCTGAGCATCCTGGTTGAAAGCCATCAGGCGGCGGGAAAACAGACTGCTGACATTGGGAAAACGCTTCAGGCCTTCAAACAGCACGGCGTCCACCTGCGGCTGGATGAAAGCGTTACGCCGCGACCAGCCAAACTCGTCGGTCATTGGCTGAATATCGGCAAAGCAGCGCCCTTTCGGGGTAAGGAAACGCATCGCGTGCCACGGCGTGGTATGGGGCAATACCTCATTGACCAACCCAACCGCCTGGATGGAACGCAGCGCTTCATCATCAATACCAATAGCGCGTGGGTAATCGATCAAGGTGTCGAGTTTCTCAATCAACACAACCTTAATACCCATTTGGCCAAGATAGTTGGCCATCATCAGGCCAACCGGGCCTGCGCCTACCACGGCGACCTGGGCCTGATAGTTGGCAACCTGACCTGTTGCCGGGATCTTGCTGTTGGGCATACGTTACTCACTTATCCTGTTCGAGAGTCTATGAGGCGAGTATCGCCAGGTACCGGGCAGAAAAAGCCCCCCTCACCAGTTCGCAACACCAGTCTCCCTCTCCTACGGCATGAGGATTGGGGTGAAGGAGGGAAACCAATCAACCTTGGCTAAACTACAGCAGGCTCTTTATTGCCACCTGCGGGTCTACCAACAACTTTTCATCCACCCATTTCCCCTGTTGGATCAGTTTGCGCAGATGGCGCATTTCCCGCCCCTGATTGAGCGTGATGGCCCCCACCAACCGCCCATCCTGCAAGGCAAACCAGATGGCGCTATGCGCTTCACCGCTACCGCGCACCAACCAATGTTCGCTCTGCATAACCCCGATAAACTGAATATTGCTGTCGAACTGATCGGTCCAGAACCAGACGGGCACCGCAGCGGGTAAAGGCTTGTCCAGCATGGCGCAGGCGGCCACCATCGCCTGCTGGTTAGCGTTATCCCAGGTTTCCAGGCGGACAAGTTGCGCTCCCTTACGGCGTAAGGTGACATCGCCAGCCGCAAAAATACCGTCAACCGAAGTGCGGCAATGATCATCAACAATAATGCCGTTGGCCGTGGCTAATCCGGCCTGGGTGGCCAGTTGATCGTTGGCTTCGATGCCAATGCCGTAAATCACCGCGTCACCGATCAGCCGTTCACCGTCCTGTAACGTCAGCACCACGTTTTCCTGTTCCAGGGCGGCATGTTCAATCTGGGCGTTAAGGCAAAGGCGTATCTGATGTTGCTGATGCAGACTCATCAGGTAATCGCGAACCGGTGGCGGCGCATTACGCCCCATCACCATGGGTGCCTGCTCAATAACCGTCACCTCACAACCACATTGCCGGGCGCTGGCGGCCAGTTCCAGGCCGATGGTCCCGGCGCCAACAATCAGGATCCGCTGGTTAGCAATCAGTACGCCGCGTAACCGGCGGGCATCTGCCGCGGTGCGCAAGGTGTGAGACTTATCACCCAGCGCATCCAGCGATGCCAACCTGCGCGCCTTGGCTCCGGTAGCCAACAGCAACCGGTCCCAATCCAGTTCTTCACCATCGGCCAGCACTACCGTGCGCTGCTGGGTATCAATAGCGACGGCACGGGTGTTACGGCGCAGAACAATGGCATTCTCCTCATAGAAAGAGGCGAGGAGAATGTCTTGCAACTGCGGGGTTGGCGACAGTAACGTAGCTTTAGAGAGAGGGGACGCTCGTAGGGAATTTCCGGCTCTTCACTGATCAGGGTAATGGTGCCGGTAAACTGTTGTGCGCGGAGCGCTGCGGCGGCCATCGCCCCAGCCTGCCCCCCCAATAATCACTATCTGTTTCATGTTTGCTCCTATAACTGCAATCCACCCGCTACATTGCGGATACCCCGAATTGCCAGCCCCCCATCGGCATTGATCATCACACCGCTCAGCGTTCGGTTGTTACGGCGCGAGGCAAGCATCACATAAGGGCCAGTAAAATCTTCCGGAGCAGGAGAGAATTGCAAAGGCAAAATAGCGGCGATCTTTTCAGGCGTCAGTGCCTGCATTATTGAAGTATCCTGCTGCCCAAGCGCCTGCGGGCCACGCAAGTCGCTGGCCATGCCACAAGGCCCTACGCCGTTGACCCGTACCTTAGGAGCCAGTTCATAGGCCAACTGACGGATAAGCCCCGTGTCGGCATGCTTACTGGCGGTATACAGCGGACCGCCGCCGCCGGGATACCAGGCAGCATTGGAGAGGGTAAAGATCATACTGCCAGCCGATTGGATCAACGCCGCAGCACTGGCCTTGGCGCCGAGCAGATAGCCTTTGACGTTAACGGCAAACAGCTCGTTAAAACCGCTCTCTAACTGTTCAGCCGGGGTATCCAGCAACGAAGCATTGTGATCCCAGATACCGGCGTTGCCGATAAAACAGTCCAGGTGACCAAAGCGGCACAGGGCCATATCAACCGCGCGCTGATTATCGGCAAAGGAAGTTACATCCCCCTGCACGGCAACAATCTGCTCACCAAATTGCTGTTGTAATCCGCTCACTTTCTGCGCTGAACGCTCCAGGGTCACCACGTGAGCCCCTTCTTCAATAAAGCGCGCCACCAGCGCCAGCCCTAAACCTGAACCGCCACCGGTTATCAGCACCACATCATCTTTGAGATCGGACATCAAACGCCCTCCGGTAAATCGATAAACACGGTCCCCTCGATGATGGAGACCGGGTAGGTTTGCAGCGGCACTGTGGCAGGCATGCATAATGCTTTGCCGGTTTTCAGGCAAAAACTGGCCGAGTGCAGCGGGCATTCCACGGTGGCGTCTTCATCGATATAGCCCTCAGACATCGACGCATTGCCGTGGCTGCAACGATCGTTGATCGCGTAATATTCACCACCAACATGAAATAACGCGATCGTCGGCTCATTATCGATCCGGAGGGCCTCCCCTCCGGTAACGCCCCAACAAGACAGGCTTGGATTCGTTTCATCAGAACAATACGCTCAAGTTGTGAGAGGTAATGACCGCCTGATCGAGAATGATTTCACGCCCACACAACCCCCAGCCTTCTGCGGTCGACCGGCGGCGCAGCAGATCGGTACGGGTGCCTACGTAAAAAGCTTCATCACGCTCTTTTTGCGCCCGGTAAAGCAGGTAGTTAACCCGCACCGAGAACACGTCAGGCTGCGCCGTTTCGGTAATGATGCAGTTGCTGACCATATGGCGAGTACGGGACGGAGGTTCTTCTGCCCAGGCCATGCCGGTTTCCAGACGGGCAATTCGACGCTCGAGCTGTGATTTGTTGTCATTGAAAATCCAGGTCGTCGGAGGCTGTGCTCCTTTGCGACGATCGCGTGTCTGCGCATTGACCGTGGTACGCATGGTGTAGCTCAAGTCGTCATCAAGCAGTTCCAGCCAGGCGCGGAATTCCCAATCATCCAGCAGGGCGGCTTCATGGTAGAGGAACTGGGTAATCTGATGATGGAGTTCAAAAGAGACGGGATGGCTCATTTCATCACCTCCTGCTGATAGGCTGCGGTTTTGTCTTGGACTTCCTGCCAGGTTTCGCTGCTCAGCAAATCCGCCCAACGCTGGTACATGCCGCGCGCTGCGGTTTCAGAGAAGATGTAGTTGGTAATGCCAGGAATACCGTCATCACGGCGTTTTTCCTGATTCAGCCCCATCTCCAGGCACAATGGGTTATGGCGCGCTTGGTGGCCTTTGAGTAATTTCTGGATCTCGCACCAGTTCTCCGAATCATCCTGCTCCAGGAAACCGGCAGGGCCGAAGGCGCGGGTGGCGCTATTTTCAAATGCGGCTTTGGTTTCATCCGAAGCGGCCTTGTCGGCAATACAGAACGCCCAGACTTCTACCTGATCCGGCCCACGGGGGTGCCAGACGCGCAGAGTAGCGGTGCCATTGAGCCAGGATAGGGTCGGGAAAATGTTGTTATGGCCCGCCAGGCGTAAGGCGCGGATCTTTCCAAGGCGCTGCTCTGCTTCTGCGTAGCTTTCCCGGTAGTAACGTGAAACCTCACCATCAACCCACACGTTGGCGTCCGGTTTTTCAGTAAAGAAGAAGCCGCAACCGTGGCCATCCTGGCCAAACTGCACCGCGTCTTTAGCCGTTTCCCATACCGGGCGAGGGGTCTGGCCTTCACCCAGTTTTTTATCGCTGCCGTCCTGCATACCGCCCAGAACCTGTACCGCCGAGACATGGCTGAACAAGGCATGATACTGATCGCTGGCGAACTGCTCGGCCGGGAACTTCCAGTTGCAGTTAATCACCCACTTTTGCACGCCGCCGACAATTTCGGTGCCGCCTTCCCGGCGATCCAGCAGACCATCCAGATACCAGGCCATATCGCCCAGATACTCAAGCAGTGACGGAGCGCTGGTATCCCAGTTGGCGAAGATCAGGCCTTTGTAGCTTTCAACGCAGGGAACTTCTTTCAGCCCCCAATGGGACTTGCACAGCCCTTGCGGATAGGCACGGGGCTCTAAGGGCACATCGACCAATTCGCCATCAATGCCGTAAGACCAACCGTGGTAAGGACAGGTAAATGCGCGGGTATTGCCACTGTCGGCGTAACTGACGCGCATTGCGCGGTGCCGGCACTGGTTGAGAAACGCCTTGATGGAACCGTCTTTCTGACGGATCACAACAACGGCGTCTTCTCCCATATAAGTGTTAAAGAAATCGCCCGGTTTTGGGATCTGGCTTTCGTGGGCCAGAAATAGCCAGCAACGGCCAAAAATTCGCTCCAGTTCTAATTGATAAATTTCCGGATCGGTATAAATACGAGGCAGAACTTGCCCATTCTGGGTGTCGATCAAGCTATAGATATCTAAATTTGTGTTCGTGGTCATATTATTTGATCCTCATCCAAGAGATGTATTGACCTTCGTAGGGGTTGCACAAAGGATGTTGCTTTCCGGTTACTATTTTGTGAAATAGTTAAAATCGACCGTATCAGACATTTTTTCTATGATTGGAGAAAAAGGCATGGAATTAAGACACTTACGTTATTTTGTCGCAGTAGCTGAAGAACTTAATTTCACGCGGGCTGCGGAGAGGCTGCATACTTCGCAACCCTCTTTGAGCAGCCAGATCAAAGATCTGGAAAGTTGCATTGGTGCCCCGTTATTGATCAGAAACAATCGGCAGGTTTCGCTGACCCGCGCAGGAGAGGTGTTTTTGCTTCAGGCGATCAATATTCTTGAATTGTCTGAGCAGGCAAAACAGTTGGCGCGTAAGGCGATGGAGGAGGAACGGGTTCGGCTGATTATTGGCTTTGTGCCCTGCGCAGAGGTGAATATCCTGCCCGATGTGCTGCCCCAGTTGCGCCTGCGGCTACCAGCGTCCAGTATCGAACTGGTGAGCATCATTACCACTCATCAGGAAGACAAGTTGTTGAAAGGGGAAATTGACGTCGGCTTTATGCGCCACCCGATCAACAGTAATCAACTGAATTTTCAGGTAGTTTATCGCGAGCCCCTGGTAGTGGTGATGCCCGTCAATCATCCCTTGAGCAAAGAGACTCTGCTTGAACCACATCATCTTGATGGCGAGAACTTTATCAGCACCGATCCGGCCCACTCAGGCGCGTTACACCAGATGGTGACAGCCTACCTCGCCCAAAATCACAGCCAACCCATAGTCGTGCAGGCAGCCACCAACATTCTGGTCACCATGAACCTGGTCGGTATGGGGTTAGGCCTGTCGATTGTGCCGCGCTATGTCTGCCACTTTCAATCATCGAACGTGGTGTTTCGCCCGTTACCGGCCAGTGCGCCACAGATTGAATTATTGATGGCATGGCACCGGGAAAACAGCAGCCCAGCGCTGGCGCAAATGATTGATCTGGTTGAGGAGCAGGCGGAGCTTTAACCGTATCCCGATCTTTTTCTTTCAGGCCTCTCTCCTATTTTGGCGATTCTTTTTGCCATCAGCCCCCAAACCCTCCGTTCAGTCATATAATGACGCATTGCAAAAGAGATAAAACCCGCCATTCTGTACGATGTCTGTATCATATCCCCCTAACCGAGGAGCATTTATGTCCGTATCAGCCCGTAACCAACTATCTGGCACCGTCTCTGCCGTAGCCAATGGCGCAGTCAACGATGAAGTGGAAATTACCCTGGCTGGCGGAGAAAAGCTGGTGGCGATGGTGACCGCCAAAAGCCAAAAGTCGCTCGGCCTGGTCACCGGCAAAGAAGCCGTCGCCCTGATCAAAGCGCCTTGGGTGATTCTGGCCTCAGAAGATTGTGGTCTGCGTTTCTCTGCCCGCAATCAATTTGCAGGCGTGGTGAGTTCGGTTGAGAAAGGTGCAGTAAACACGACCGTGCATGTCAAAACAGATGCGGGTTTCACACTGACTTCAGTGATCACCAATGAAAGCCTGGATGAGATGTCACTGGCAAGCGGCTCACGGGTCATTGCGCTGATTAAAGCCTCCTCCGTGCTGCTGGCCGTCAAGGCATAAACTCCCCTATCCGGGTAGCCCGTTTACAGGCCGTAAGCCATCGACAGCATGCAAATGCCCGATCGCGATGCGCCTGCCAGGGCGCACGGGTAACAGAGCCTTTATAGGCGCGCATGAAAAACCTCCGGCTATGCCGGAGGATATTGACTATTCATCGTCAGGCGCTAGCTTCGCGCTTTTCCTTACGCACTACATTGACCCGCCAGATGCCAAAGCACACCAGCACCAATGCCAGCGCATAGCGCCATTCCAGTATGTTTTCCTGCAGGAAGATGGCAGACAGCACAGCACCAGAAACCGGGATCAGGAAGTTGAAGGGAGCAATCATGCCCACGCGGTTGTACTTCAACAACAGGCTCCAAAGCGCAAAGGCCACCGAGGACAACAGCGCCAAATAGCCCAGAATGGCTACCGATCCCCAACCATGAAACGCCAACCTTCCCCCAGCCAAATAGCCTCCCACCGTCAGCACTACGCCGCCCAATCCCAACTGCCAGCCCGTCATAATGGTGGGATCGACCGTTTGCGAAATACGTTTGCCATACAGCGTGGCGGCCGAAAGGATAAACGCGGCAATCACCACAAAGCCATCACCCAGCCAGCTAAAGCTAAAGTCCATCAACTGGCTGTTAAAGTTCACCACCATTACCCCGGTGAAACCCACCACGCAGCCGACGATCTTGTTCATGCTCAGACGATCGTTTTTATAGATAAAGTGTGCCAACAGCACGCTAAAGAAGGTGCCGGTGGCATTCATGATCGAACCTTTTACCCCGGTTGTGAAGGCGAGACCGATATAGAAAAAAACATACTGCAGCGCCGTTTGGGTAACACCCAGCACGGCAAGCTGTGAATACTGGTGGCGCGACAAACGCCCGATGGGTTTACCCTGCAGGAAGGCAAACAGCAACAACAAGAACCCGGCGATAACGAAACGATACCCGGCAAACACGATCTTGCCTGGAAGATCGTCGGTGGCTATCTCGAAGATCTCATAGCCGTTCTTGATAGCCGGGTACGCGCTACCCCACAGCAGACAACAGAAAGCAGCACACAGCCAGACGAACTTCTTCTGGGTAAATAACGACACGTCAGTCTTCACGCCCCTGCCCTTACAGAAAAAACAAAATACCGTTTTAGATTTTACTATTATCCGACAAAACAAAAAAATAGCCCGTTGTTTAACACCACTTCACCGAATTAAAGTTAACGAGTTTCCTGGTCTGTTTGCAGCGAGTATAAATGGACTGAGAGTGCGCTTATGCTGAGTTATTGGCGCTTTTATGGCTTAACCGACAACCATTTTTGCTTATACCAATATTTTATATAGGGTTATGATTAGGCAGAAAATTACTTAGGAGAATCTGGCGTGTCTACCGCAACATTGAACCTTTTAACCACCCTTCTCGACCAACATCAGGCACGTTATCGGATGGTGGAACACCCAATGGCGGGGAAATCTGAAGAAGTTGCCAAGCTACGCGGCACCCAGCTAGGGCAAGGTGCGAAAGCGTTGGTGTGCCACGTCAAGGGCAATGGCATCAAGCAGCACGTTCTGGCCGTTCTGCCCGCCGATCAGCAAGCCGATCTTGCCGCATTGGCAAAGGGCATTGGTGGCACCCGCGCTTCGCTGGCCAGCCCTGCCGAGGTCACTCTGCTCACCGATTGCGTGTTTGGTGCGATCCCGCCGTTCAGCTTCCATACGGATTTGCTGCTGGTTGCCGATCCGTTATTGTTCGAGCGCTTTGATGAGTTGGCCTTTAACGCCGGAACATTGGAGCGTTCACTGCTGCTCAATACCCAGGATTACCAGCGTATTGCCCAACCCAAACCGGTGAAATTTATTCGCACGGAATAATTCAGATTACTGCTGGCGCAGCAGCAGCTTCGCCATATTGATGGCTTCAATCAGCTGTGGCCGGTTTACCCGTGGTGACTGGCTGTCCAACAGGCGCTGCCACAAGGTGATCGCCTTGGCATAATCCGCATGCAAAAAGGCATCGGCAGCCAACAGCATCAGCGCAGAAACCTCATTTTTATCCAGAGCCAAAGCCCGCTCTATAGTGCTCTCCACCTGCGGGGTAATTCGTTGCCCGGCTTGATAATAGAGCACCGTGGCCAGCGCAGAATAGAGTTCGGCATTGTCGCCCCGCAGCGCCAGCGCCCGCTGATAGGCCACCAACGCATCGGTAAAGTTATCGCTGTAAAGATAGTATTCCCCCAGTTCTGCCCACAACACGCTGTCTTGTGGCGACTGGCTGATTTTTTGCTGCAACTGCTCCAAGCGATTCTCGGCTTGCTGTTGCGGCGTGAAGGTTTGCACCGGCTTACGCTGCTCGGCCAATACACTGGCGGAGCGGCCGCTGGCGATATACCAAACGGTGGTGCAGCCTAGCACCAGTGCAATAAACAGCAGGTGAAAAGTACGCATCTTCATTGGGTTCTCCTGCGGCGCCACAACACCAATGCGATCGCCCCCAGCATTAACGGTGGCAACCCCCAAAGCACTAAAGTCGGCACTTCTACCGCAGGTTGGTAGCGCACAAAATTGCCGTAGCGCTCGGTCATAAAGCCCATGATTTCGTCAGCCGTCTTCCCTTGTTCGGTCATGGCAAACACCTCATGGCGCATCGCCACCGCCGCAGGAGCATTAGACTCCAGCAGGCTTTGATTCTGGCACTGAGGGCAGCGGATCTGGCCTGCCACCGCCAGCGCTTTCGCCTGTATTTCTGGCGTACTGAATGCCCAGGTATCCACAATTTGGGCCGCTAGCGGTAGCGTTATGCTTGCCCACAGCAACAGGGCGACTAGCCAGCGCATTTCTGCCTCCTTTGCCAGCCTGCGGCCATCACGCCAACGATCATCAGCGCCCCTCCCCACCAGATCCAGCGAATGCCGGTCTGCACATAAAACCGCATGGCATAACGCTGCTCGCCGCTTTTCTCGCCCATCACCACATACCAGTCATGAAAAGCATTCCAGCCGATACCCGGCTCAAACATCTGTTGCCGACGGGCGGTATAAAACCGCCGTTCTGGCACAAGTTGGGTAACGGGTTTGCCCTGTTGCGAAACATCAATTATCGCCTGTTCACTGGTAAAGTTGGCTTGAGACTGCAACTCGAGCGCGCTGAACCTGAACTCATAGCCCGCCAGGGTTACCGTCTCACCGACGGTGACGTTCAGGCTGACCTCATGGCGCTGCAGCGCTGAGCAGGCAATGCCCAATGCGGTCAACAGTACCCCCGCATGAGCAATCAACTGCGGGAGTCGCCGCCGATCAAATCCGCCGTAGCACATCATCACCAATGCCAGCAGCCCAAACGGCAGCAGCACCAGATTGAAATACGGTGCCCCGACAGAAATTTGCCCCCACCCCATCAGCCGGTAAAACATCGGGTACAGCGTACCTACCAGCACAATCAGAGCCGCAGAGCTTGGCAGCAACAAAGCGGCCAACAGCGTAGGCTTGACCGGTGAAACCGTAGATTCCCCCGGTTGGCGCGCAGGGCATAAATCAGGAAAGAGGCCCCACTCAGGAAAGCGAACAAAATAAACAGAGGCAGCGCGCGCTGCTCATCCAGCGCAAAAGCATGCACCGAAACCAGTACGCCTGAGCGCACAATCAGAGTGCCCAGCAGGCTGAGTACAAAGGTGCCCAACGCCAGCAGCACCGACCAATGCCGCAACCCGCCGGTGCGCTGGCCGACCGCCAAACTGTGCAGCAAAGCTGTAGCGGTCAGCCAAGGCAGTAAAGAAGCATTCTCTACCGGGTCCCAGAACCACCACCCTCCCCAGCCAAGCTCGCTGTATGCCCACCAGGAACCCAAAATGATCCCGGCGGTGAGAAAACACCAAGCCGGTTTGGCCCAGCGCAGGCATTGCCCGGCAATCTGTGCGGTAAACTCCCCTTGCAGCAAAGCGGCCAACATCAAGGCACAGCAAACGGCAAATCCGCCATACCCCAGATAGAGCAACGGAGGGTGCAGTATCAGACCGATATGTTGCAGCATCGGGTTAAGATCGCGCCCTTCGACCGCGGCAGGAAACACCCGCACAAAGGGATCGGAGAAGAACAGAATAAAGATCAGGAAGCAGCCGATAATCAGCGCCAGAATAGCCAGAGTAAGGGGTTGCAGTGAGCAATCGGATTTAGGACTGAACCAGGCAAAGCAGGCAGACCAGCCAGCCAGGCACAGCAACCAGAGCAGCAGGGAGCCTTCATGCCCACCCCATAGCGCCCCGGCTTTCATCAGCACCGGTAATTGACGATGCCCGTGCTGGGCAATATACAGAACGGAAAAATCGTTGCGCCAGAACAGCAGCAGCAAAATGGCAAATGCCAGTGCGATCAGGGCAAAAATCACATAGCTCCAGCCCCGCACCGGCAGTAACCCCCTCTGACGGCAGGCCAGTAATAAAAATAGCGTTATGCCAGCCAGCAGCAATGAAGCAGTACAGGCTAACAATAACGCTATGAATCCAAACTCAGGCAACCACAACAACACATCTACCGCCTTAATCCTGCTTTACTCGCCGTTTTCATGCGACAGCCTGAAAACGGCAGGTATACAACATGCATTCAGGCAACTGTCATTTGCCCCGCATACAAAATAAAATAACGCAGTAGCAACACGCCACACAGACTACTGCCACTGATCAACAGGATATGGAGATTTGCTTTCCCCCAGCCTAACGCTTTCAACAGTAATGGAATAATCAACCCGAGACCGACCACGCCCAGCCAGAACCACCAGGCCCAGAAACCGCCGCCCAGCGCTGCTGACAAGGCACGGAGTTTACCGTCATCCCCCAGAGCCAACCCAACAAAGAACGCCGCCAGCAGGAAAATCTCCAGCCAAACTACCGGCGTTTCAAGCCGGTGCAGGAAATGCACTTCCCGGCTATGGATATCGCTCTTGGGCCCAAAGGCCGCCACCAGCAACGCCACTGCGATACCAGAAGAAACCCCGGAAAACAGGAACAGCGCCGGTAACAACGGGTTGTTCAGCATCGGGTAAGACTTCAGAGCCGAAAGCAGGAACCCGGTGTAGGCACCCAGCAATACGGCCAGTACCAGCATCAACGTTTCCAGCGGCCGCAGCAATGGCAACAGGCGAGCCAACAGTTTTGGCACTATCACTAAACGTGGCAGCCAGCGCTGCTGTAACGCCCCAACCTGGTCACGGAAAATCAGCGCCAGCCAGACCACCAGCACCACCATGTAAACCTGGAACAGCATAACCCCCATCGACATCACCGAAGTCATGCTGTAATGGAACATCAGTTTCCAGAAGGTCCACGGGCGGGCCAGGTGAAAAATCAGGATCACCAGCCCGAGCATGACCGTAGTTGGTGCGACAAACAGCGTGGTCAGCATGATGCGGCTGCTGGCCGTTCCCTCCTCGGGGTGATAGCGGCGTAACAGAATCGCCAGCGTCACCAGACCGGCGGAAATCCCGATCAGAAACAGGTAAATCGCAATTGGCCAGTCCCAGACCAGAGAGTCAAAATGAAACGCAGAAGTCATTGACTTATCTCCCCATATTTAAAAGGAACGCGATACATTTTGGGTCGGGTTCCCAGGGCAATCTTGTAGCGATAGGTCGTTTTCTGCTTCAGCAGCAGCGAGATTTCGCTGTTCGGATCGTCCAGATTACCAAACGTCAGGGCCTGGGTTGGGCAGGATAGAACGCAGGCTGGCAACTTACCCTTAAGCAGGTTGGTTTTGCGGCAAAAATCGCATTTATCCGCCGTCTTGTTAACCGGATGAATAAAGCGCACCCGGTAAGGACAGGCAGCAATGCAATATTGGCAACCCACACAGAGATCCGGATTGACATCGACGATCCCGCTGGCCGCATCCCGGAACGAAGCACCGGTCGGGCAAACATGCACGCAGGGAGCATCGTCACAATGCTGGCAGGAATGCCGGAAGAACCGGTATTTCACATCCGGGAACTGGCCGATTGGTTCGCTGCGGATAATCTCCAGGCGCGAAACACCTTCCGGCACCTGATTAACCTCGCGGCAGGCATCCATGCAGGCAGTGCAACCAATGCAGCGCGACTCATCATGAATCATGCCATAGCGGATACCATTCACGTTCATGGTGCGTGCCAGCAGTTTTTCTGCCGCAGTAGAAGCCACAGCCAGCACGCCTATTCCTGCGATAAAACGGCGCCGAGAGCAGCTCATGGCCGCTCCTTATCCAGCTTTACAGCGGCTGGATTAAACGCCGGGTCCACTTGCTGCTGACGATGGCAATCGACACAGATCTGTATCCGCCCTTTGTCGTTCAGCTCCTGCATTTTGTCCTGCTTCGGATGCAGCTGATGGCAACTGGCACAGGTCACTTTGGCCAGATGCACATCATGCGGCCAGAAGGCTTTTTGCAGCGCCTCTGGTAAGTGGCAGGACATACAAACGCTGTTTTGCTGCTCTACGCCAAACATCGGTTCGTTGAACCGCATCACATCCTTAACGCCCTCACGGTGATGCAGTGAAGGTGTACCGTGACAGTTGGTGCAGGTCAGCGGCAATTTGTTATTCGGGTTGACCGCCCCCTCATGTTTGCCATGCATCGCGTTCTGCTGCGGTTTGTGGCAGCGCAGGCAGGCTTCATCCGGGTTACGTTGTAAGGTGACTTCCGCAGATTTCTGTTGAACTGCGGGACTATCGGTCTGGGCCGATACCGGTAATACTGTCAGCCAAAGACTGCAAGCAAGCACCCCGGTAGTTAATAACGAACGCAGTACGCTCATATTCACTCCATTGTTTTACGCCCCGCGAACGGGGCGGAGGGGTTATTTGCCTAACAGCCCGTTTTTGCGTGCTTGATCTTCCCACTGCGGTACTACCGTCTTGAGGAACTCTTGCTTCTCGGCATTCAACTGAGGCATGTCCATACCCAGAGCCAACTGCGCTTTTGCCTTGGTGGAAATATCCGGCAGCGCAATTTCATGGGTGATGCCTTTGGTTGCCAGCAGGCGGATCAATTGGGCGCGAGCCTGTGCAGCCTGGTCAAGTGCCGTGCCCAGTACGCGCAACGCTACATCCGGGGCGTGCATATGGATCCCGTGGGAAGCAATCGCAAAGTCCCAGCGCCATTGCGCGTGGCGAATATTCAACAGGATAGGCTTCATTTCTGCTTCGGTTGCACCTGCGTCCCAAGCCGCTTTTGCTTCAAAGTGGGCATGAACCAGTTGGTCTTCAACCTTCACTTTGATCTCGGTAATGTCTTGCTTACGCTTGGCGACCACATCCTGCAGGCTGGCTTTATCCTGGGTATGGCAGTTTTTACAGGTCTGATCGAAGTTATCGAACGGGTTGCCAATTTTGTGATCGGTGTAGATCTTGCCCTGGGCGTTTTGCACCTTAGGCATATGGCAATCAATACAGGTCACGTTGTTCTTGCCATGAATACCGGCGCTCCAGGTTTCATATTCTGGATGCTGGGCTTTAAGCAATGGCGTTTTGGACAACGGGTTGGTCCAGTCGGAGAAGTCAATGTTGTCGTAATAGACCTCCATCTGATCAACCGTGGTGCCCTTGTCCCAAGGGAATTTGACTGCCTTGTCTTTGCCGTCGAAGTAATACTCAACGTGACACTGGCCGCACACCATTGATTGCTGATCGAAGCGACCAGCTTTATCAAACGGCTTGCCAATGGCTTCCATGGCGCGGGCAGCATAAGGGCGGGAAAGCGTCAGCGCCGGTTTGCCTGCGGCAAAGTCAGCAGAGGAGGTATTGTGGCAATCAGCACAGCCGAGGTCGTTAACAATTTCCGGCCCTCCGCGCGCCCATTTACCATGGAAGTAAGCCGCTTCGCCCTGCTCGGCGATCACCCTGGCAACATCCGGGCTTTTACAGCTCCAGCAGGCCATAGGCAATGGCCCATCTTCCGCTGTTTTTGGCGCGCCGGTACGTAAGGTTTCACGGATATCCGTCATGGCATAGGCGTGACCGCGTGGCTTATTGTAATCTTTGGCAAACGGATAGCCTGCCCAGAGGATCACCAAGCGCGGATCTTCCCCCAAGGCATCAACCCGATCGGATTGCTCAGAGGTTTTTTCCAGGATTGGTATTGATCCGCGTGAGATGCAGCGAAGGTTTCATTTTTGGCTTCAATCTTCTGCGGCGCTGCAGCCTGCGACGCATCGGCTTGTGCCGTAAAAGATAAAACCCCGGTATACATCCCTGCCAGAAATAGCATCAAGATATTGCTTACCTTATTCATAAGCATCCCATCCATTAGCCTGCTTGATCGCAGTGCCTTATTAGTTGTTAGGTTCGGTTAAGAACAGATTTTCGACATTACACAGAGCGTAGGGATAACATAGACCACATAAAAAATGTTGTCTTTGGTCAATTTCCGAGTGGTTCTTGAGGTCTTGATTGAAATTTGCGAGGCAGCGCAAAAATAGGTCTACCCCTAATTAGTTATTGAAACGCAAAGGTAATTGCGCGTTGTAGATTTCAGGAAGTTAAACCGCGTTGAGATACTCAACAGCCGAGGTCGGCTCAATACAAACTTTGGCGGTTACTCACCGATAAATTAGAACCCTCGCTTAATAAAAACGTGTATAAAACCGCGCTAACCAGCATCGCCCCCTAATCCCGTCAGGTCGGCAGGCTGTCTTTTACTGTGTCACTCACCTGCTGATATTGGCTCATCAGCAGCAGTGGCCAATTATCGTTAACGGTAGGGTAATTCGCGAGAAATGGGTAAGTTGAGGGACCACTTTTTGCCTTGTATTCAGGCAACGCGCTACGCTGTGACGCGTGCCCGCTAATACCAAAGTAGTAATCATGAAAGGCAGCATTTTGCCGCTGCATACCCGCCCCTGGCCCCCATTGTCATTAGCCCGGCTGGCCTGAGTATGCATCGCCAACGTCAACCACTATGCCATCGCTATAGCCCAGAATATCTTTCGCAATTTCACTACTGATGATCCCCCAACCGGGGGGATAATATTAGTCATTGTCAAATTTCTATATTTTTAGGTACAACGTTACCCTCAGCGGTAAAAGGCTGATGGCGTAACATAATGTGCTATTAATATTTCAGCAAAATATTGCCAATTACTCTTTACAGAAAAAATCTTGTTCAATTGCAATTAAAAATGCCGCAACCAGCAGTAATATTGCCGTCCAGATACATTTGGTCAACGGCTCTATCTGCATAAGTTCTGCCGCCATCACCAAGGTAAAATGGAACAGAATGGCCGCCGGGATACTGCGTTGGCAACGGTAATAAAACCAATTGGCCATGACGGTGGCGGGGAATATGCTGATAAAGAAATTGGCAGTATAGATCCCCCCGCCTGCCACAATTGATTTTGATAAGTGCCATCAATAAAAAATAAAGGTAAATGCCAAAGTGCCCATAGCAGGCTGAACGCCAACGAAACGGGCAACAGCATTCTCCAGAGACTCCTTAAGCTATCAACCCCATAACTGCGCCAGCCCAATTCTTCTAATAATGCCGCTATCAGTGCTAACGGCAACATAGGAAGAAAATGATGGGATAACGAAAACTGAGCGCTGCTCTGACCGGCCCGTACCGACAACCACGTCGCTACGAGCAGCGGCAGCAGGATAAACCCAAGCATCAACAACAAACGGCCTGGCGTTATCCCCGCCAAAGAAAATATTCGACTGCGAAAATCCTGCCACAAGCGGCTATCTGCAGAAGACCGGAGCATAACCACCGCCGCCAGCGCTGGGCCGAGTAATCCCGCCAACGCGACAGCCATCACCAGGTGCTGCTTATCGGGTAAGTGACTTAAATAAGCAGCCATTGTCCAGGGCAGCCACGATAACCCAAAAGCCAAAGCAAAAAAGCGTTGCGGGGAATAGCGGATTGAAGGTG
This sequence comes from Serratia sp. L9, assembly GCF_050632285.1. Lineage (NCBI taxonomy): Bacteria > Pseudomonadati > Pseudomonadota > Gammaproteobacteria > Enterobacterales > Yersiniaceae > Serratia > Serratia sp. L9. The sequence goes on from NZ_CP192591.1 coordinate 5,285,184, forward strand.
CCATCTATCATCTCTCCCCTGGATACTGGCCCCTAATACCGCAGCAAAAGACCCCGGTGCAGCACCAAAGGCGCGCTCAATCAGTAATAACATAGCCTGCATACGGGCAGCCTCTTCTTCTGGCGTCCAGTTAAAAGTCTGGTGGCCAAACAGAAACAGTGATCCAGCGAGAATAAACTGAACGGTGGACAGCGGATCTTCGAGTTGAAAAACCCCTTCCCGATTCCCCTGCTCCACTACTGATGCCAGAATCGGCCCAAAAGCCCGGACCGTTTCAATATTACTGCGCTCATGCAGCGCACGGTTTTCTGGGCGATGCAGATCTTCAACAATAGACTGGCCGCCTTCCACGGTTTGATTCTGTGACGCAATAATGGCGCAGAACTTTTCAATCGCCCCCAGATGCGGATCATCAGCAATAACTTGCGAACGACTGACTATATCGGCACAGATCTGCTGTGCCAGCGCCTCGAGGATCTCTTCTTTGGATTTGAAATAGTAATAAAACGTGCCTTTGGCGATGCCAGCACTGCGGACTATCTCATCGACGGAAGTGGTTTCGTAACCCTGAGCCTGGAACAGATTGCCTGCTGCCTGCAGGATCTCCGCCCGGCGAACCTCTGGCTTCTTTACTGTACGTGCCATAAAAACCCCTTAATTGTGTATGGAATAACCTTACAATACATATTGACTGACGGTCAGTCAATTAAAATAAGCTGTTTTTATACGCAATGAACCAGCGCCATAACCAAGAGGGGATGCATTCAGGTGGATGACGAGAAAAGTGGGCCAGCGTGCAGCAATGAAAGGGGTTGGTGTTTTAGTTTTCACCCTCAGAACAGAGGGTGGACAGGGTTCCCGGAGCGCCACTTCCGGAAACCGCAATGAGCCGTGCTATTATTCGTCGAAGTACCAGTAACCTTGATTAATCAGCTCAGTTAACTCGGCGACGAAAGCCGGGTTGCGCAGCGCGTCACCCAACTCTTTTTTACCGAGCGTGGTGAAACGGCACAGGGCATCGGCAGCTTTCGGATCGGCCGTTTCCAAGCGTTCGCTATTGATAAAGAAGCCATCGCCGACTTGCAGCACCCGCAACCCGCTCAGACGTACCAGAACTTCGCCTCCCATCAGACCATCAACAATCTCACTCGGTTCGTAAGGAGGCTCGGCAGGTGCAATATCCAGCTCGTGGCGTGGCGTGGTAACAAAACGGCCAAACCACTGTTTAAAATCTTCTGGTTGATTAATCATTTCGATCATCATCCCGCGCAGGCGATCAAGCTCGTAATCCTCAACCCGCCCCGGATGTTCCCGGCAGGTTAAATCAGGATCGCTGTAATGCTCGCCGCCGAGATCGTTTTCCAGCGCATAGTCAGCAAAGCTGCTGATTAAATCCCTGCCGTTTGGCCCACGGAAACCGACCGAATAGTTAAGTGCGGTTTCGTGAGTAAAGCCATCGTGCGGAAAGCCCGGCGGAATATACAAAATATCGCCCGGCTCAAGATCTTCATCAATGATTGGCGTGAAGGGTTCAACGTGCAGCAGCGCCGGATGCGGGCAAAACTGCTTCAGCGGCAACTTATCACCCACGCGCCAGCGGCGGCTGCCCATGCCCTGAATGATAAATACGTCGTACTGATCGATATGCGGACCAACGCCACCACCCGGCACTGAAAAGGAGATCATCAGGTCATCGAGACGCCAGTCTGGCAACACGCGGAATGGGCGCACCAGCTCAGCCGAGGGTGCATGCCAGTGATTAACCGCCTGAGCCAACAGCGACCAGCCTGTTTCACCCAGACCATCAAAATGCTCAAACGGCCCGTTACTGGCCTGCCATTGGCCATTGGCCTGGCTGACCAGGCGGCTATCTACCTCGGCTTCCATCGCCAGGCCCGCAAGTTCGTCCGGCGTGATAGGATCGACAAAATCAGGGAAAGCATTTTTTAATACAACAGGTTGTTTTTGCCAGTATTTTTCTAGGAATTCGGGCCAATTGAGGGTCAGTTGATAAGCCATACTTTCACACCAGTGAGCAGATAAATGAGCCTGATTATAAAATGGCTGATATCTGGGCCGCTTTGTCATTGGTCAAAGGCAGGTGTTGTGGCAAGCAAGAGTGATTCGGTTTGTGGCCAGTCTGTTTCCCTCCGGCGCCTGGTAAACACAGCAAGGCAACCAAACTGGCTCAGCGCATAATCACTGCATCCAGCCCAGGTTTAATTAGATTTCCTGTAAAACCGCACGCCAACAAGAATAGTGATAAAACCAATGGTGAATAAAAAGATCAACGGCCAGATGCCGGATTGATAGGTTGGCATACCAAACAAGTCAGTTTCAAAAATATATCGCCTTACCGCCTCAATGCAAAATAAAATCCCGCTTATAACCCCTGATGCTCCCAGATATCTGGAATTCGAATTTTTACTGCCCCCGGAAGTATTTTTTAAGAAAAACATGTCCCCTCCCTTCTTTGGTAGACCATCATCATTTAAAAAGATAAGGCTTCATTCCTCTCCGGACAAGTTTTATCCAAATCAGTTTGAAGCCTTGAAAAGCGCGTTACTTCACATCTACCTGATAGAAAATGTGTTTACCGAATGGATCTATTTCATACCCGGTCACCTCTTTGCGCACCGGCTCGAAAATCGTTGAGTGAGCAATCATCACGGCTGGCATCTGATCGTGCATCATCTGCTGGGCTGCTTTGTAGAGCTGTACACGCTTGTCGTGATTACTCTCGGCCCGCGCCTCCAGGATCAGCTTATCAAACGGCTGATAACACCACTTCGCCGAATTGGAACCGCCGTTCGCTGCGGTGCAGGTAAACAGCGGGCCAAAGAAGTTGTCCGGGTCGCCGGTTGCCGTTGTCCAGCCCATCAGTGCCGCCTGATGCTCGCCATTTTTCACACGCGTCAGGTACTCGCCCCATTCGAAGGTAACCACTTTCGCTACCACCCCCACCTTCGCCCAGTCAGCCTGGATCATCTCGGCCATGCGTTTGGCATTAGGGTTATACGGGCGCTGAACCGGCATTGCCCACAGGTCGATGGTCATGCCATTTTCAAAGCCGGCCTCTTTCAGTAACGCCTTGGCTTGCTCTGGATCGTAATCGTAGTCTTTCAGTTGATCGTCAGCACTCCATACACCGGGTGGCAGCAGGTTTTTCGCCTTCGTACCGGTGCCGTGGAATACCGCCTCGATGATCGCCGGTTTATTGATAGCCAACGCCAGCGCCTGGCGGACCTTCACGTTATCCATCGGGGCCTTCTGGGTATTAAACGCCAGGAAGCCGGTATTCAGCCCGGCTTTTTGCATCAGGTTGATGTCTGGGTTTTCTTTCATACGCGGCAGGTCCGCCGGGTTAGGGAACGGCATCACCTGGCATTCATTTTTCTCAAGCTTGGCGTAACGCACCGTCGCGTCTGGAGTGATGGAGAAAACCAGACGATCGAGTTTCGCTTTGCCCTGCCAGTAATCAGGGAAGGCGGTAAACAGAATCCGGGAATCTTTGTGATACTGCTTCAGCTCGAACGGCCCGGTGCCTATCGGGTCCATATCCACACGCTCAGGTGTGCCTTCTCTGGACATGGCATTGGCATATTCAGCGGAGAGAATCGAGGCGAAATACCAGCCCAAATCTGCGACAAACGGCGCTTCTGGATGGGCCAGAGTGAAACGCACGGTATGATCATCGACCTTATCTATGGCGGTGATCAACTTGCCGAATTCAAGGCTTTCGAAGTTGGAGTAGTTGCCGTTGGAGACGTTGTGATAAGGATGCTTGGGATCCTTCTGGCGCATAAACGAGAAGATCACATCATCGGCGTTAAAATCACGGGTTGGTTTGAAATATTTGTTGCTCTGGAATTTCACCCCTGGCGAAGATGAAAGGTATACACCTTACCGTCGTCACTGACGTCCCAACTTTCTGCCAGACTAGGCTGCAACTCAGTGGTACCAACTTTGAAATCCACTAATCGGTTATAGATTGGCACCGCGCTGGCATCCACACTGGTGCCGGAGGTATAAAGTTGCGGGTTAAAGTTTTCCGGGGAACCTTCCGAACAATAGACCAGCGTGTTTGCAGCCGCCCCAGAGCTAATTGACAGCGCTGCTACGGCCAGCGCAAGCGTGGTAATTATCATTCTCATCACTATCTTCCTGTTGGTGAGCTTGCCACGGAACAAATAAAGCTTGTACTAAGTGCCTTAATAAATAACATTAATTTTAGTTTGCCAGCAAATAACAAAAAATTACGCCAACATCAGCCACTGTTAAAAAGCTGAAGTTCGCAAACATTAACATCTAATAAAAGGATGAATACTGAAAGTTTGTTCTGGTGGCCATAAGAATGACAATGATTGTGTAAGGCGGTGGGATCGCAGTCTGGCTTAAATATGCGCCAGCGTAGAATGTAAAAGCCTGCAAGAAATCAGCGTCAGAACAATGGCGACCGTTGCAAACGGGATGCGTTCATAAAAACTACCCCATGCCCTCACCGCTCACCATACAGTTAACTCAGCGTTTCTTCCGCTATCTCGCCGTAACCAGCCAAAGCACCCCTGGCGCCAGCACTTTGCCCAGCACTCCAGGCCAGCATGAGATGGCGCAAATGCTGGCTAAAGAATTACGTGAACTGGGTCTGGATAATGTGGTTATTGACGAACACGCCACGGTTACGGCGGTGAAAAAAGGCAACGTACCGGGCGCGCCACGCGTCGGTTTTATCACTCATATCGATACCGTTGACGTCGGTTTATCACCAGACATCCACCCACAAATTTTGCGTTTTGTCGGGGAAGACCTTTGCCTGAATGCGGAGAAAGATATCTGGCTACGCACAGTTGAACACCCAGAAATCAACGCCTACTCTGGGGAAGAGATTATATTCAGCGACGGCACCAGCGTGTTGGGCGCGGATAACAAAGCGGCAGTGACGGTGGTGATGACCTTGCTGGAAAATCTCACGGCAGAACACAGACATGGCGATATCGTGGTAGCGTTCGTGCCGGACGAAGAGGTTGGCCTGTGTGGAGCAAAAGCCCTGGATCTGGCGCGTTTCGATGTCGATTTTGCCTGGACAATAGATTGCTGCGAGTTAGGCGAAGTCGTGTATGAAAACTTTAACGCCGCCAGCGCCGAACTGCGCTTTACCGGCGTGACCAGCCACCCAATGTCCTCCAAAGGCGTACTCGTGAACCCGCTGCTGATGGCGATGGATTACATCAGCCATTTTGATCGCCAACAGACCCCTGAATACACGGATGGGCGCGAAGGGTATATTTGGTTTAACGGTATGCAGGCATCACAAAGCGAAGCGCTGTTGAAAGCCAATATCCGCGATTTTGATTTGGCCAATTTTGAGCGCCGCAAAAAACAGATTGGTGAAATCGCAGACAAGATTGCCGCTCAGTATCCCACCGCCCGCGTGGAATACCACCTCAGCGATACCTACAGCAATATCAGCAACGCCATCACTGAAGACCGCCGGGCCATTGATTTGATTTTTGCTGCGCTGGCCGAATTGAACATTGAGCCGAAAGTTATTCCCATGCGCGGGGGCACAGACGGCGCTGCGCTGTCTGCAAAAGGGTTATTAACGCCAAACTTCTTTACCGGCGCACACAATTTCCATTCACGGTTTGAGTTTTTACCCCTTAAATCTTTCGCAGCATCTTATAACGTGGCTTTAAAACTCTGTTTATTGGCGGCAGAGTAACGGGTTGGTCCAAGGCGGAAATCCTACGGGCTGCTCCCGTTTCAGGTTTTGAGCAGCCCGTATAAAATGGGATTGATAAGAGGGTTTACTTAGCACGACATTGCTCTTATTTGCATTTGCCCCACAAGGCTCAGGAGATGTACTTATGATGGGCTGAACCCCCAAAATAGCGGCTCCGAGGAAATACTTACTGCCCCTCCTCCAATAATTCATAAATCGTTTTACCCACTTTCTGAATTGCCCGCTCAATCTCACTGCTCATCGGTTTGCTGTAACTGAGCCGTAGGCAATTACGGTATTTCCCCGCAGCAGAACTGATAAATCCGGCGGCTATCTGCACGCCCTGGGGTAGCAAGCAGCGATTCAGGCGCAGGCTATCGAAGCCATAAGGCAGCTCAACCCATAACATAAAGCTACCTTGTGGCCTGCTCAGACAGATATCCGGTGGGAAATATTTCATCAGCCACCCGGTCATTATGTCGAGATTACGCTGATATTGCCGGCGCATGCGGCGTAAATGCTGCATGTAATGCCCTTGCTTGATAAATTCAGCCATTGCCAGTTGCGGCAAAGTGGGTACCCTTCCCGCAGAAATATATTTCATATGCAACGCTTTTTCCAAGTAACGCCCCGGTGCGATCCAGCCAATACGCAGGCCGGGGGCAACCGTTTTTGAAAAAGAACTGCACAACAATACGCGGCCATCGTCATCAAACGAAGCAATGGTCGGCGGGCGAGGATATTGATAGGCAAGAGCGCCATACACATCATCCTCAATAATAGCGACGTCATAGCGCTGGGCCAAAGTTAGCAGAGCTTTCTTGCGCTCAACCGGCATGTTGTAACCCAAAGGATTATTGCAGGTTGGTGTGAGCTGGATAGCTTTAATCGGCCACTGGTCCAGTGCCATCTCCAAGGCTTCCAGGCTTATTCCAACCACTGGATCGGTTGGGATTTCAATCACCTTCATGCCCATCCCTTTCAGGGTTTGCATCGCGCCATGAAAACTGGGGGAATCCACTGCCACAATGTCACCAGACTGGCAAACGGCACCTAAAGCAATTGCCAGGGCGCCGTGGCAGCCGGAGGTAATAAGGATATTTTCTGCGGATTGATGGTTGCCACTGTCCAACATCAGGCGGGCAATCTGCTCACGCAACACCATCGTGCCGTAAATACTGTCGTAATCCAGCGCTTCCTCACTTTGATGAAGGCTAATACGACTCAGCAAACGGCTGAGTATTTTAAGGCCAGGGCCAGAAAGGTCGGGCGTACCGACGCCCAGATGTATGACTTTCTCCTGCTCGCCTCTGATTAAAAACTCCAGCGTATTTTCCCACTGGGATATCTCAACCGGCCTTTGTGCATGGCTGCATACTGCGGGCAAAGAAGGCAGATTCGAACTGCAACGCACGAAGTATCCCGATTTCGGCCGCGCCTCAATAAGCAAACCATCTTCGAGCTGCCGATACGCCTGTTGTACGGTGCCGATACTGACCCCATGCTCGTCACTCAACACTCTGACCGAAGGGAGCCTCTCCCCGGCAACATACAGCCCCTCTTTAATGCGCTGACTAAGAATCTCGGCCAATTGTTGGTAGCGAGTCATTGATATCACCGGGTCAGTTGAGAACGACTGGTACAGATGGCACCAGTTTTTAGCATTCAGATTATGTATCACGTATCTGTATAGAAATAATAGCCAGCATTTGCATCTGTAAAGTTTTTCACTGAAGTATCAATCTAATGGCTCACCTACTGATGGGAGTCGATGATGAGTAATATAATTGAAGATCAATCAGATAACTGTTGTTCATCGGCTTCGCGGGCCACAATAAAACGCCGTAATATTTTTAGCCGTTTGTGGCAAAAAACATACAGATGGGGATATCGATGGAATGAACGGCGTAAGGCCGCCAATATACTGGCAAGGCTGAATAACGATCAGTTAAGGGATATTGGCCTGAGCCGGGATGACGTCAAGCGGGACTACAGCCGCCCGTTTTGGCGTTGAGAGATTACAAGCCGATGCAGCATAGATAGCACCCGACCTGATCCTAATTATATCCTCTGTAAAAAGGGGAATACTACAAACGCCAACATTTCGCATCATCAGGCTTTACCAACAGATACAAGCCACTGCCATCGTGCGTGTAGTCATGCGCCGGGCTCGGAAACTTAGATACCATACAATCCTCACACAACAATCACTGTGTATACACAGAGCTGTCACGGTGAATTGTATGTGTGAAGATCGATTTGGCTGGGGAATGGTAGGACGATGATCTGGAGGGAAAGAAAATTAGCCGGGATTGCTCCCGGCCTATATTTTACAAATTCCCCTCTGATACCCATGTGCCAGGCGTTCCTGCAACCGTACAAATCCAACCTTTTGGCTGCCCGACAACGGGAGTAGCTCTCAACACTCTTGCCCCCACAGGCCATGAATATGTTGTTGGAGCAGAGTTACCAAAATATGTAGGTTTCGATGTCATCTCACTCCCCTGCCTAGTGTATGTATCCAATATTGCAGGGTTACAACCGACGCTCCATCGATTTCCTGACATAAACAAATTGGGTATCCCGTCACCATTCATTCTCAGATCCACATCAGTAGTACCACTCGATGAGTTATTGGCAAGACTCACACTGTGGGCAGCCCAACTTATTGCACGATAAAAGTTTTCAAATCTACAACCTGATATAATCCCTGAGTACTCGGAATTCACAGCGGTAGCATCAATCGCAATATCATTCGTTCCGCTACCTGCATGAATCAAATAACAGTCTCTATATATAGTTCTCACTCCGAGCGGCCCCATTTTCGAACACTCACCAATTACGCGACTAATTGTATTATCAGCTGATTGTGAATGGCTAAGAATCTGCCCAACATTATCCACTGTTACAGCATCAATGATGCATTTATTTGCAAGATATAGCCCGATAGCATGTCGAGTTAGTCTTGTTCCTTGTTTGGTAATGGTTACACCTAACACTTTAGTTCTCGTACCTTGTACGGCAAGGCAAGTATCTTGAGGATCGGTAAAGCGCTCTATCATGACATTGGTAAAAGTGATATCTGACATTGCGCCTTGGGCGTTAAAAATATAGATATCCATTTCTGCATTATCCACACAACGCAAATTCGATACCATAATATTTCTACTTGGGACACTATCACTGCTTTGAGAGTAAACCCTGAATCCAAATTCAGTGTTATAACCAACCTTGCAAGACTCGGATAAAGTTCCTATGGTCCTCCACAGCAGTATACCTCGGCCGCCACTATTACTGACAACCCCAGTATTACCATTGAAATACGTTGAACACCCCTGTATTAAATTGTAGGAGCCATCTCGATCCTGAATTCCTACATCATAATTGTGATTGGAGTCAACATCTATAATTGTACAGTCACTGCAAGATATCATTCGGATGCCATCAGCGGATCCTTTTTCAATCCTTGTTTTAGAAATCCTGACCTTTGTACACTTGGTGAGTTGAATAAGAGATGAATTCGACGAGTGACGATTTCCACTACCTGCGATATACCCCCCAACAATATCGACGTTAGATAACTCATAACCGATAATTGTTGATGACGATATATCATCAGTTGGGTAAAGTATAGCCCTACTTAAATTAATAATTCGATTGGACTTTAGTACAATTTGTTTCGAGTATTTGTAAATACCCTCTGAGAATTCTATGTTATTCCCTGCAGCTATAGCTCTATTGATAGCATCAGAATTATCTACATCCTCTACCGGATTAGCTCCGGCCATCAAAGTGCTCACTATATCCGCATTAATTCTAACCCACGCAGCTCCCCCAACGGTTTTAAATATTGTAACCCCGTTGTCTGTTAATGCTGAACCATCAATAACTGCACTTAACTGACCGCCACCTAAACCAGTGCCAAAAGTATATTGCCTTAGAGAAATTCGCTGTCCATCATATACTGGCTCAATAGTTTTTAATGTAATGACATCAGGACAAAACCAAATACATCCTTGTCCATTAGGCGCACTGAGTTGAAAGCCAAACTGTCCGGGGTCATATTTCAACATGTTTGGAAAATAGAATTGCTGAGTATTGCAAGCATCGCAAACAGCCATAGAGTAGTTTTCTGAGGTTACAAACCTTGTAATCTGACCGTTATAGATCGGATACCCATCAGCATTGACTAAAATCGGCTGCACCACTGGCACGGTGTTTCCATCATCATTCTGTATGCACACCTGGATCTGATTTGTGGGAATAGTGGGGTCAGTATCGATTTTACCGATGTAGATTTTACCGTTAGCTGCAGCTTCAAAAGAATTAGCTAACGTAAAAAGCCGGGATGGCATTGAAATGACAACATTTGATTTAACATCAATCATTTACGTTCTCCTTTGGTGGGAGACATAATTGTATTACTTACAGTGAAATGCCCCAAACGCGCTCTGATGTCTCATGCGCTACAAAACAACACATTGATCTATGCTTGAATATGACTTTTCCTTGCCACTCTATTACTGCTATTAGCAATAGCCGGGATTTCTCCCGGCGCACTTTCACACCATCAGGTCGCCAAACTCGCATAGCCACGCAGCCAACACATTTCCTTTATGCGGAGATTGCTAAAGATGGCCGCTGATGAATGGAAATGGTTACGTAAAGCTCCTGTGGTGAAAGTTAGGAAACCAGTAAGTAAGCGTGTCAGGTGGCTGACAAAAGAAGAAGCTGCCGCGCTGATCTGGTGTATGCCTGATAGATTCCGGCATATTGTGGTTTTTGATTTGGCTACTGGCTTACGACGCTCCAACATCATCAATCTGGAATGGTCACAAGTCGATATGCAAAGAAAGGTGGCATGGATTCATCCAGATGATGCAAAGGCAGGGCAAGCAATTGGAGTGATGTTTAACGATGCCGCCTGCAAAGTACTGGCAGGCATTCTCATTTTGTATTTGTTCACACTACATGTCTGGGGTGGAACAACGACAGCGATCAGAAAGCTACGTGTTGATGATAACTCTGCGTGGAATACTGGTAAGCGCCGTGCAGAGATAGCAGACTTTAGATTTCATGATCTGCGGCATACATGGGCCAATTGGTTAGTCCAGGCTGGAGTACCGTTATCTGCACTTCAAGAAATGGGGGAAAGTATCGAAAATGGTGCGTAGGTATCCGCTGAGGATGCGAATGGGCAACGGTCCAGAACTATCTCACTGGCGCTGGCACAATGGGCTGAAGAGCATGGTGTCATACTGGAGTTTATTAAGCCCGGTAAACCGACACAGAATGCCTTTATTGAGCGTTTTAACCGGCAGCCTGTAAGCCGCTGATCAGATGCGTGACAAACTTTTAGAGTGCAATTCAATTTTCCCCGGTAAACGGTGTTCGCTCACATTGTTGGAGTAGGATGCCCCGTGCCTATTTCACTGGCGGGAGAGTTAGGACGGATTCGCTTGAGCAGGTAATTATCAAGGGCTATGGAGTCAGTGCGGGGCTATGCCTGCATTGGTCAAAGTTACTTCGCATGAAGGGCGTATGACTTTGGCGCCCGGCTGTGAGTCTGCTGATGTCGAGAAAATCTTAGGCTTAGGAGAAAAGCCATGCTCGCAGATCAGTTAGACCAGGCAGCAGATTTAGCCCAACTGATGGTTGATGAAACAATTGCCAGCCGCAAACATGCCACCCTCACCCATTTGCATTAATGGCGGTTGCGGTGAATCTTTTGTGCCTGGAACTAACTTTTGCTGTAAAGAAAATCGCGAAGATAACGATAAGTATGTAAGGAGCATGAAAAACAGGAGGATGTCATGAAGAAAAGTGAATTTCCGATGGATAGATGCGCAGGGTTTGCGTTGATTTTCATTTGCTTGGCTGTGCTGACTTGGGGGTTTATAGGATGATGATAGAGAACTTAATTTCCATAGTCATTGCCGGTACTGCTTTCGCTTTCGTAATGGTCTGGGTGTGGAGAGTGTAGTGATGTGATGGACGCCCTTTTCTGAGGCAGCCATTATACTGGTGAGGACGGAACGGGTTAATACTCGCCTCGCTCATCGGCTTGGTGCTGTCATTCCGGCCAGGGAAAACCAGCTTAAAGCGCCCTGTCATACAAAGTTTCCGGGATCATTAGACCATTACAGTAGTGCCTGCCCCGTAACATATAATTTTGAGGATAAGTTGGCTTGAGAAGCATACTATATCCCCTGCTGTGCATCAGTCAGCGGGAAGCTTCCTGGAGAATAAAAGTCCATTTTTTCATAATCCTGTTGTCCGTCAGGTAAATTAATTTACACTATGGAGTAACCATATTAGAATTACATGACATCACATGCCATACATTAATGGTTGGGTTAACATCCCATACTAAGGCGCTATTTCTCTCGAAAGTATCATTTCTTTTGACAGAATGGGAGATGCTTTTCGGATAATATCGAATTTGCTTACTTCCAACATGAAGCAGGAGTTTAATTTTTCACTGGGCTGATGCGTTAGGGCTTATGCTTGTTACTAATAAGCGTCAATAAATCATGCTCAATATAACTTATTGATATGATTTAAATTAGTGCTAGGAAACTCGCATTTCAAAACATTACTCGTCTGAACCATGCTCCTCATCTAGAAAACTGCCATTTCTTGAGACCGAAACTATCACTACATTAGAATCCTGCGGTTTTCTTCGTTTAAAATACGTTGATAAAGCATTAAAACAGTAACTGTGGTTATTATTTACAAGCTAATAGTTTAAAAAATAAATATTGCCTCAGGTTTTTCTATGGTTAATATCAAACATGGTTCATCAAAGTCACATTAATGTTTTTACTAAAGCTTATTAGTAATATCTTTCGATTCAGGAGCAATCTTCACGGAGGGAGTCATGATGGATAAAGCGACATTAGATACAACTAAACGAATAGCCATGAAAACGTCTTATTTTCGTGTTAGCCCATTCGATGATGACAATGGATTTGATCGTCTTATGTCCTGTAAAGCACCACAAGGCTTGCAAAATTGTGCATTTGGAGACATATTTTTGCATCCTTTTCTTCAGGGAAGGAAGATTCATGATATTAAAAATCAAGTTATTAAACCCGCGATTCAACTTGTTGTCGTTTTCGATCACACTTCTCCAGACATTACCGAAACCATGTTATTAAAAAATAACACATCCTTCAATTAAGCCATTGCTATCGGAAAAGTAGATTTTTAAAAAATAGATCATTTGCTAAGATAGATAGCTATAATGACGTCTAAATGGATGTTTAGGGGGATTGAACATGGATGTTACGTTGACTGCAGCTGTTATTGTTAATGATAAAATAAATAAAAATAGAGCGTTAAACATTAAAAATATAAAAAATGAACCCAACTATTTACGGTGGGTGTTCTTTTATTTTCGTGACTCCTTTGAAACTTTAAATCCAAATAACATCTACCAATCCCTTTTACGCTCACTAAAAGTACGCCAAGATTCTGATATAAATAATTTAAAATCAGATCGTTATACATTTCCGATATTAGACCTTATGGCCAGAGCAAAACTTAAATCAATGGATAGTGAGACTGACTTTTATTTGGCAATTAATCTTATGCGGGAGATTATCCCCAAAAGTAGCAATGCAACTTATTACGAACTAATGTATGATATATTTAAGTGTAAAATAACCGCCAAGAAAAACATCGATAAAACAATAAAGCTAAAGAGTAAAAGAGATCAAGACCACAGTGAGATGATACACTCTGAAGGATTGCATATTGATGCTGCTCTTTCATTTTATCTATATGAAGCAGGATTAATATCGCAAGCTAGAAAACTATTGCTTAATGTAGAGCGTAATGGATTTCCATCGGAGATGACAACGTTATATTTAAAGAACACTGACCTAATTAGCAAGGAGAGAAATAATGAATCCTGAGAAAATATACTTTATTTCCAGACCATCACCAACCCTTGGTCGCGCTCCTATTTTTGGGGCGGGCGGCGGGCTTTTCGGGTTATACAAGGGAAAAGATTACATTGCCTCTTTACAACGCAAGTTAAAATTGGCAGGAATAAACTGGATTGTTGAAAGTGACAACACCGAGGCAGATATAGAAAAAATAATAGAGCAAAACATTAGGTTATTAGTTTGTGCACCTGGATTACGCTTCCAGTTTTATAGCAATGGCTTCGATAAAGATAACATAATTCACTTAAGCATGATGGATTATGTAACTAATAATGTCAGACCCGTTATTAACAAAGTAAAGGAGATATGCAATGAGAAAAGAACATAATTTGCTTTTAAATGAAATAACTAGCGAGATTGAACTAATGTCAATAGTTGGTGGGGGTGGCGGTACTGGACAATGGGAAACTGGCGCAGCCACCGTTTATGCTGGCGTAATGGGAGCATTAGGCTATGGCCTGCTCCCCGGCGATTAGTACACTCCGATGTTAGTAATGTCTTCATCAGCAACGTGAGGGCATCCCTATGAAGAAGCGTTTTTCCGACGAACAGATCATCAGTATTCTCCGAGAGGCCGAAGCCGGAGCTTCTGCCCGTGAACTCTGCCGCAAGCATGCTATTTCAGACGCCACTTCCTACACCTGGAGCAAGAAGTTTGGCGGCATGGAAGTTCCTGAAGTGAAGCGGCTTAAGTCGCTTGAAGAGGAGAATGCCCGACTCAAGAAGCTGCTTGCCGAAGCCATGCTGGATAAGGAGGCACTTCAGGTCGCTCTTGGACGAAAGTACTGACGACAGACCAGAAGCGGGAAGCCGTGGTGTTGATGTGTGATGCGACCGGTCTGTCGCAACGTCGTGTCTGCAGGCTTACAGGTTTGTCCCTGTCAACCTGCCGCTATGATGCCCAGCGCCCATCTGCTGATGCACATTTATCAGGGCGTATCACCGAGCTGGAACGCAGACGTTTTGGTTATCAGCGCATCTGGCAGTTACTGTGTCGGGAGGGCCTTCACGTCAATCACAAGCGGGTATACCGCATTTACCACCTTAATGGACTGAGCGTAAAACGCAGACGACGCCGTAAAGGGCTGGCGACCGAACGGTTTCCGCTTTTGCGCCCGGATGCGCCGAGCCTGATCTGGTCAATGGACTTTGTTATGGATGCGCTGTCCAGCGGTCGCCGGATTAAGTGCCTGACCGGTGTGGATGATTTCACGAAAGAGTGCCTGACGATCAGCGTCGCTTTCGGAGCTTCAGGCCTTCAGGTGACACGCATTCTGGACAGTATTGCACTCTTTCGTGGTTACCCCGATCAGGGTCCTGAATTTACCTGCCAGGCGCTCCTTTGAACATGGCGTGGAACTGCGGCTTATTCAGCCGGGCAAGCCGACACAGAACGGATTTATTGAGAGCGTTAACGGACGCTTTCGTGATGAATGTCTAAATGAGCACTGGTTTAGCGACATCATTCACGCCAGGTCGATCATTAATGACTGGCGACAGGACTATAACGAATGCAGCCCACATTCATCGCTGGATTACCAGACTCCAGTTGAATTTGCAGCGGACTGGCGAAATGGGAGATATAAAGAAAAACCAACCGACATTACTAACTGAAGGTTGTATCTAATCCTGGGGCAGATCAATCAGGAACAGCAATTTAGCTTATTACATTATTTTGTTCATAAAACGCGAGTTCACCGTTCGGTTATGTATTAGCTTGCATTTTTCGTATTTCATCGATTATTTCTTTTAAAGCCAGTTTGATTTCTTCGTTACCTTTATTATTAATGTTGTCGATTTTTTCATGTAAAGAATAGAGTTCTAAGTCCGTTTTTACGTTAATGTTTGAATCTATTTCATTGCGGCGACTATCATTAATGCTCTGCCGTTTCTGGCTCATCATTATTGCCGGTGCGGTATATGCAGCTTGAAAAGAAAGGAAAAGATTCAATAAAACAAATGGATAAGGGTCAAAGCCACTCTTCTTGAAAATAAGATTATAGCTGGTCCATACAATGATTATTGCACTTTGGATCAAGATGAAAGTCCATGTAGCTATCTTGCTGGTGATGACGTCAGCAAGGTGTTCCCCAAAAGTAGCCTCCTGTTCACATTCGCCAGGATCAGCCAAAAGCTCTTCATGTTCCTCTTTACTTTTTCTACGTAACTGTGAAAGTTGGGCTCGCGATTTTTTATCCATTGTGGCATTTTTGGTTAATTGTTGGGTATGATAAAGGTTAGCCATAAAACATAATAACAGTAAAGGTGTACTCTTATTATGCAGTAAAATTTACATGGTAAATTCTTACAAAGAGTGAATGATCTGATGAATTAGTGGGTTAGAAAAGACATTTAGTAGAAGTAGATGAAATTTTTTGTCAAAACTCATAGCCGCTAATTTTAACAACTATAAACGGTAGCAAGAAACTACAACCCCATTAGGCTTCACCAACAGATATAGCCCTCCGCCATCGGTGAGCTTCTACTCTTTCTCTTTGGGTTTTGCAGTATCAATCTGTCGAGCATTAAGTGGCATATGGGGGCCCCCATTTTGCATTGAACACGATGGGCCCCCACAAAGGCCCCCCAGATACCACTTGATTTGGGTATAACTGAGTTGACCTCGATAGAGCTCGTGACAGAAAAATTCAGTAATTTCAGGGAGTATAAGGGATAAAAAGCGAATTCAATAGAGGTGTGTTGACTTGAAAATGGTACGCCCTACAGGGCTCGAACCTGTGACCTACGGCTTAGAAGTGCGAAGGTTTTATGTTTTTAAACCTTTGAATGGTTAAATGAAATTATATATTTTTCTTTAAAAACAAGAATATAAATGAATGTTGGTGTTGATGCAAATTGACCATCGTTGATCATTATAGCTCTAATTTACTTACACCAGCTGTTACATTAGGATTCGGTGTAACGAATTTATCAGGAGTTAAAACATGGCCATCACAAGGCAAAAACTCACCTTTGAACGTTTACGTAAATTCAAACTGACCGAAGGTAAGTCACAAGAGTTTCTTTGGGACTCAGATGTAACCATGCTGGCTTGCCGTGCGACGAAAGGGACAAAAGCGTTCATCTTCCAGAGTGTATTTCTGGGCAAAACCTTACGCATGACGATTGGCGGTATTGATGATTGGAGAATTGACGATGCTCGTACCGAAGCACGGCGGCTTCAGACACTTATTGATACAGGGATCGATCCCCGAATTGCTAAGGCAGAGAAAATTGCTGCTGTAGAATCACGGCAGACTGAGTTACGCAGAGGAAAAATTATATTCTCTGCTGCTTGGGAAGAATACCTCAAGGAACTGAAAACTGGCATTAGCGCCAAAACTAAACGTCCTTATTCCCCACGCTATCTTGCGGACCATATCAGACTGTCTGATCGTGGTGGGAATGCCAGAAAGGTGGGGAGAGGTTTAACTATTGCTGCGCCGTTAGCATTTTTCCTCGATTTACCACTATCTGAAATTTCACCTACTCTCATTACTGAGTGGCTGGCAAGAGAAAGACAAACCCGGCCAACCGTTACGGCCAATGCTTATCGTGTGTTGCGTACATTCTTGAAGTGGGTAAATGACCATAAGCTATATCAAAGCATCGTTCCTTCCGACATAACACAAGATCGTAATGTCAGAAAAATGGTACCGATCTCTGCCAGTAAGGTTGATGATTGCCTGCAAAAGGAACAGCTAAGAGACTGGTTTGAAGAAGTACGGCGATTAAGTAACCCGGTGATATCAACCTATCTTCAGGTACTTTTGTTGACTGGGGCTCGGCGAGAAGAAATTGCTTCTCTATGCTGGGATGATATTGATTTCAAATGGTCCAGTATGCGCATCAGGGATAAGGTCGAAGGCGAACGGACCATTCCGCTGACACCATACGTCTCAACTATTCTGTCGAAACTTGTCGATTCGCAAAAAGTTAAGCCAGGTGATAGCAAGTGGGTTTTTAGTAGCAATAGCAAAAGCGGAAAAATTGTTGAACCCAGAAAAGCCCATAATCAAGCCTTACAGCAGGCAAACTTACCTCATATCAGCTTGCATGGCTTACGTCGGAGCTTCGGTACGCTATCGGAATGGGTAGAAGTGCCAACAGGTGTCGTTGCGCAGATTATGGGTCATAAACCTAGTGCTCTAGCTGAGAAACACTACCGTCGCCGTCCATTAGATTTGTTGCGTAAATGGCATGAAAAAATTGAGACCTGGATCTTAGAACAAACCAAAATCAGTAAGAATAAGAACGTTGATGTGCGTTGATATTGATGATTATCAACAGCTTACATTATTTCGAATAGATTGACAGGTATATAAACTTCGATGACAATCAACTCATAACCTCAACCATAAAGGAGATGTACCAGAATGTTTGATCTAAAGACTGGCACCAGCACCATAGGCGATGACCAAGAAATTTTGGTAAACATGTCGGGATTACATAATGCCGATTTTGATATCCAGCACGATACACCATCAGCTAATGCACGACCACTTGCACAATGGTTTGAAAACCATTACAAGAAAGTTGCTCTTCGTGCAATGAATCAGGCTATTCATCAGAAACACGTAAGAATTAAGTCACTCAGCATTTCACTTCAGAATGTGATTTCCCGGTGTATGTCACATACTGGCTCGGTAGCAAGGTCACGTCGGAGCACCAGCAAATCGGCTAAAAATTCTTCGTCTTCTGGTTCTAGCGATGGAAGTGACCCCGAACCTGTCAGTGTTTTTGGTTCCCTCTTCCCTTCTTGTTTTTGCCACCTAAATCTTCCCTTTAATTCATTTGCCAACAACTCTTTTACAGAGGTGGCAGCATGAATCAATCAAAAATATTGCGTTCATCAGATCTAGATAATTTCTCTCTGGTTTCCACGATTGAATTAGCTAACTTGCTAAAGCGTAAACCTCAGACGATAAGAATGTGGTTATGTAATGATCGACTCCCCAATGGACTGGTCAGACCAATAAACCTTAACAATAGAAACTATTGGTTTTTAGATGATGTCAGAAATTATTTAAAATCATTACAGGTGATTGATTTTTAGCATTCGTGAGCTATTTAACTCTTATTGAAATTTTACGATGAGGATGTTCCTGGGCCCATCAAATTTGGGCTTTCATCCGCAGGATGGAGATCCACTTCTATAGATAAGTGAATCTCTTCCAGAGCTATTTTATTTTTAAACAATGTTGAGGGGCCTAACATGCATGTCTAAAAGAACTAAGAGTAAGCAAAATGAAGATCTCTGTTTGGAGTTTCAGACGCTACCTACTTTTGCACAACAATTGATAAGTTATATACATTATAAAACAGGTGCTCCGGCTGAGCTTATTTTAATAGTATTGCTTGGAGTCATGGCGTATGCCTGTCAAGATAAATTTGATGTTCAGCTTAGAAATGGGAAAACATTTACATCGCTTTACCTCCTGTTTTTAGCAAGATCAGGTAGTAGGAAATCAACCGTATTCAGGTTGTTGATGGAGGAAATCTATCGGCTGGAAAAAGAGTTGAAAGATGATTTTCTGCTAAAGGAGAAAGTTTATGAGCAGAAATACGCGTCCTGGGAAGTAGAGTTAAAAGAGTATAAAAAACAATACAGTAAAGCTATTCGTCAGAAGATCGATGTAACTGAAGCGCTTGAAGCGCTGGAGGAGTGCCAAAAAGAAAACCAGTAGTTCCAGCAAGAAAGTATCTTACTAAAAACGATTCAACAAGTGAGGGACTTAGAAAGGTTTTAGCGCAGGGATCTCCGTCGTTGATGCTCGGATCTGATGAGGCCGGAGGGCTATTCGACGGTAATCTTTTCCGCAATACACCAGTACTCAACTCTCTTTGGGGAGAAGGGAAAATTGCAGACAGCAGGGCTTCCCGTGACAGCTACGATGTTTATGATGCACGGCTAACTATGCTGCTGACGATGCAACCTGGTTTGTTCGATGGCTTTCTTGAAAAACAGGGAAAAAAGGCAAAAGACTCAGGATTGTTAGCTCGTTTATTACTTATTGACATGGAACAGTTACCTGAACTGTGCTGTATCCCTGATGCTGGTACATGGCCTGATGAGCCAGGAATTGAAGAATTTTTCTCTATTCTCACCAGACACTTGCAAGATGGGATTGTGCGTAGAGAAAAACATGAAGAACGGATATGTATTACTTTTTCACCGGAGGCTCAAGTTCTGTGGAATTCACAGAGTGAACACATTCAGAAAAAAATAAAAAAGGAGGGGAACTACAACATCATGATGATTTTGGTGCTCGATTTATGGAGCACTCCTCGAGAATTGCAGCAGTAATGCAAATGTTTATCACACCTGATTCACGAATAATTACTAAGGATACTTTTATGTCAGCTTTGAAAATAACACAATGTTTTACGAATCATGCTATCTCGAAGGTTGAATCTACTCGAGAGCCTAGAGGTGACGAAAAATTATTGACGTATCTTGAGGATAATCTTGTCAATAATGGCTCTTACGAATTTAGGCAGAATGATATTATCAAAAAAGGCCCATATTCATTAAGGCGATCAGAACGGCTAATGTCTGCTTTGAATAAACTTGAAGCTGAAGGGGTTGTACAATTATTCAAAAGAGGTGGGACTAATTATGTAAAATTCACCAAATCGAAAATGGAGGTTAGAGAACTGGCGGAGAAAACTAACACGCCTATTTTACAATCGGGATCACTTGCGATAAGTAAACTGCCTATACCTGAATAACTTCAGAGTAACTTGAGTTTTCCTTATTTATATTTTTTTGACCTTAAGGCCAGTAATGCTGCGGCTTTTATTTGCATTGCTGAGGAGGGCAATTGATGTATTTAAACTGGTATATGTAATATACCTACCTCAATGATCTGATTAATACAGTAACACGTCAATAGTAACTCCCCTATAGGGGTTATATCCAACATCACATGGGTAGCGTGAGGGCTACCCATTACCCAAAGATTATTATTTACATACTTAAGGATTATTATGGAATCACAATATTCACTTACCAACGAAGAAATCGATGACTTGGTAGAAATAGCCTCCAAAAAGTATAAATCACCTATTGACCGCGATATTCTCTTCCCACTGCTTAACATGGTCTACGGCACGCTGGAGCAGCATAACCGAATACTGGCTATTCGTACTGACCCGAGATTCGCCCAGTCCCATGTACCGGGAGAGCCTGATCTACCAATATGCTTCCAGCGAGATGATCCTCAGGCAATTACTCGCTTCTTCGATTCACTGAAAAGTCAGCTACGTGCGGATCACAAACGCTCCCGGAGAGCGGGTAATCCGGCGCTCCCATCTTATGGGTGGTGTAGAGAACGCGATACAAGCGTACACCTCCATTATCACCTTATGTTGTTATTCAACGAAGACGTCTACAGATTTCTTGGCAATTACAATGATCGCGATGCTGATAACATGGCAACACGTATACAGAAGGCCTGGTGCAGCGCTATAGCTCTTGATTACCCTGATTACGCAACATTAGCTGAGTTCCCCGATAATCCTGTTTACAGGTTTAGCAAGTTCGATGCTTTGGATCGTAACCCAGTCTACTGGAGTTTTCTGATTCGACTGGCGTACTTAGCCAAAACCAGAACTAAGGATGCCCACAGTGGTTACCGTAACTTTGGCATAAGCCAGTGCTCACGCTTAGGCGGATTCAATTAGCCTGTTAATAGCACTTAGGGTGAGGATAATTATCCTCACCCTGTCAATTAACATCATTGATACATTTCCCGGTAAAAAATTCAGTATTGTGTCTCAGGACCCTGCTACAACCTGCTACATGTAGCAGGTTGTAGCAGACTTCAAAGATCGAAACATTCATTTTGGTTGAGTACGAAGCCACAAAATTGATCCATTTGAATGTCCTTAATTGCTGGCATTTCAGCAATTTTAACAAAGCGCATTTGGAGATTGGATAATTTAATTTGGCGTGATTTTTCCACTTGCAGTCATAATAGCTATCGCCTCGTCAATTGTCTGCGTTGTGAAAAGCGAGTTCTCTCTACAATCCCTGCGAATCACCTGCCTGTTATTTTGAATCGAAAGATTTTCACACTGCAATTGAGATACCTGAAAACACTTGTGTTAAAGTGCCATTAAGATCCTTATGGGTAGTCATCATTACTCAAACCTCTGTTCACCTTTACGATCCTCCTGTTGTTCCCGATTCCTTTGACGTTCAATCATAAGCATTAATCTCTCGTGGATTTTTTTGCAATGTTTGAAATGCCGTCCCGCTCTTGTTCAATGAGTTTATTGAAAGCGTCAGCCCGTGACTGCCATATGTTTGCAAGGCTGCCACTCCAGCTTGCGGGACTCGTTATGTAAGTATCCCTGCAATCCGCACCATTCACTTTTAGAGATCTTCCGACATACTGATTATGTCCCCTTAGGAGATCACCATGCATAAAGCCCGATTCACCGAACACCAGATCATTGCCGTTCTGAAGTCCGTCGAAGCCGGACGTACCGTTAAGGATGTCTGCCGTGAAGCCGGTATCTCTGAAGCCAGCTATTACAACTGGAAAGCGAAGTTTGGCGGTATGGAAGCCTCTGATATCAAAAAGATGAAAGATCTGGAGGATGAAAACCGTCGCCTCAAACAGATGTTTGCCTGTAGTGGTTCGGTCATTCAGGACATCTCTAAAACCTGTTAATGTTAAAACAGTGAATATGAGGTGATACATGCTCAAAACTCGGCGAACCAAACGCACATTCTCCCCAGAGTTTAAACTTGAAGCTATCGAGCAAGTCGTTAAATATCAGCGCGATGTTCGAGAGGTTGCTCAATCACTTGAACTCAATCCTGACCATCTGCGTAAATGGATACGGCTTTATCAACAAGAACTCCGCGGCATTGAGCCGATGGGGAACGCTATTACCCCCGAACAGCGGGAAATTCAGCAGCTTAAAGTGCAGATAAAGCGCCTTGAGATGGAAAAAGAAATACTAAAGCAGGCTGCCGTGTTGATGAGCGAAATCCCCGGAAAATCTGTCCGCTAATCACACGGCTAAAGGTGAAATGGCCGATAGTGACACTCTGCCGTTTGCTGGGGGTTCATCGCAGCGTTTATTATGCTTATGTAAGACGTCCCCTTGATGCTCGTAGAGTGGAGTTACGTAGCCGACTGAGAGCATTTCATGCACTCAGTCGTGGTGCGGCAGGCAGCCGTACACTTAGCCAAATGTTGCGCCAGAGTGGATGTGATGTAGGTCGATGGTTGGCGCGACGCTTGATGACAGAGTGCGGCCTGACAAGCTGTCAACCGCGTAAACACCATTACCGAATAAACGATAATAACAGTCCTGCATTACCCAACATATTGGGTCGCAGATTTACCCCTTCAGCCCCTAATCGCGTGTGGTGTGGCGATATCAGTTTTGTTCGTTTACAGGATAAATGGTGTTATCTCGCTTTGGTTGTGGATTTATATGCACGCCGGATTGTGGGGTCAGCTCTGTCATTAACAGCTGACGCTGACCTGGTGTGTAGGGCTTTACGTAATGCATTGGAAACTCGCCCTCGCAATGGTCGTCTGCTTTTTCATTCAGATCAAGGCAGTCAATATAAAAGCAATAAATATAGAAGGTTACTCTGGCTATATGGGGTAATGCAAAGCATGAGTCGCAGAGGGAATTGCCTGGATAATTCACCAATGGAAAGGGTATTTCGTAGTCTAAAAAGTGAGTGGTTGCCAAAGGGAGGCTATGTTGATTTTGGCAATGCGATACGTGATATCAGCAATTGGATAAACGGTTATTACAACGTTTTTCGTCCTCATACGCATAACGGGGGTATACCCCCTTGTGCGTATGAAGAACAGTGGAGACAGGTTATCCCGGTGTCCTAATTTTGTGATCCACTACAGCCGATCTCAACCTTGAATGCCGGCCCCTGAAAGACGTCATCGAAAAAAGCATTAAAACCAGCGATAAAACGTGAACTCGTCAGCTATCTGACGGCGCAATTTGCCATGAGTTTACGCCAGGCCTGCAGGACGTTATCGCTGAGCAGGACGGTGTATTTTTACCAGCCCGATATCCGGCGTGATGAACCGGTGATTGCTGCGCTTTAAATTGCAGACGTAACGATAAACTGAACAACTTCGGATAGAATGCTCTTGAGTAAAGACACAACGTGAACCGTTTGAGCTGCTAAAAAAGTAAATTATTTATGAGTAGACGACTTAACAGAGATCACCGGACCAAAGTCAGAAATATTCCCCGACGCATAAAAGCGCTGAACCGTTGGGCTGATACTTTCCACAGTCCTGAACGTGGCGTTTTTTCAGAAGATGAACATTACTGGAATTTCAAAATTCCAGTAGAGATCAATCTCGTGGCGGGAAAATACAGCACGATTAAAACCAAGGCAGCTTGTGCACAAGCTTTAATTAATGCATGTTCAAACCTCATAACGGCCACTTCAGGTATGAATTACAGCCCGCGGATTACTGTTGTTGTATGTCTTCCAGATATGTTTACAAGTGAGCTCTGTCTCTATCGCTCCGAAGAATATTATCAGGGATTCATAACTGAAGATCGTTCTGAAAATGGTGTGTCTACTTTGATCAAAGACCGCAGCCTCGCTGCTGAATGGGGGCTCGTTCTGCCAGCTAACGTGCAGGAAATCGGTATCACGCTCGAATATTATGGAAGCGAGGATCAGGATGAATGGTTCACGGGAGAGCGCTGGTATTATGGTCAGGTGAATTAAGGGAGTTGCTTTCATTTGATTGAAAATAACGAACTTAAAAAAATAGATGCTCTATTTGTCAATGTCCGCTTCACGCCCTGAGACATTCGACAAGCTTTTTACGGCATTAACAAGGGCGATTTTCGCGCTTCCAGTGCCAGCAAATATTTAGCTTCGTCATAACGGGTTCTGGTCTTCCAGCAGCGGTAAATAATCCTTATCCATTTGAATGCCAGAGCCCGGATCGCTGATTGATGATATTTTCCTTTTTCTCGCAGCCCCTGATAATACAGCCTGGCCCAGTATGATGAGTTAACCGTCTTGGCAGCCCATTCAACAAAGGTTTGCCTGACGAACTTGGCACACTGCCATCGTCAGTGAACCCAGGATTTCTGGCCACTTCGTTCAGTCACCGGTGCAATACCTGCGTAGTTTTGAATTTCTTCGGCGCTGTTAAACCGGTCACGGTTATCACCAAGTGCAGCAAGCATTCGTGGGCCCATACACGGCCCTATGCCCGGAAGTGATTTGGTAATCCCCCATTTTTAACGGAGGTGATAAGTAGAATCAGGTCATACGTTGAATATACTGCATCGGCGTGAAGCCATTCAGTGCCATATTCGGACGTTCGTGATTATAAAACCATTGCCACCGCGTGGCATAGCCCTGCAATTCGTCCAGTGAGGAAAACAGGTAGTGCCCCAGCCAGTCATAACGCACTGTCCGGTTATATCGCTCAATATAGGCATTCTGTTGAGGTTTGCCGGGTTGAATAAAACGCAGGGTTATATTCTGCTGCGCTGCCTATGATATCAGTATCTTGCCGGTATATTCTGGCCCGTTATCGCATCGTATTACCGCCGGTTTTCCTTTCCACTCAATGAGTTGTTCTAGTGTCCTCACTACCCGGATGGCAGGCAGGGAAAAACCCACCTCAATAACCAGTGCCTCACGATTAAAGTCATCGATCACATTCAGTAAACGGACGGAACGACCATCCGATAACTGATCATACATGAAGTCCATTGACCAGCATTCGTTGCTGCTTTCAGGCACCGCCAGCGGTTCGGGCTTATCCCGTTTCAGTCGTTTTTTCGGCTTTATTCGCATGTTCAGCGACAACTCGCAGTAAATTCGGTACACCCTTTTGTGGTTGAACCGGAAGCCTTTTGCGTTACGCAGGTACAAAAAGCACAGGCTAAATCCCCAGTTGCGCTGACTGTCAGTGATGCGAAGCAGCTAGTCGGCAATAGCTTCATTTTCCTCGTTCAACTCAGGCTGATAGCGATAGCAACTTTCACTGACAACAAACAACTGACAGGCAAAACGTATGCTGACGTTTCGACTTCTGACCGCGTCCTGCGCCATCTGCTTTCGACTCGATGGCTTCACCACTTTTTTGCCATGGCTTCCTGGATAATCTCGGCTTTGAGCCGCTCTTCGGCATACATCTTTTTGAGGCGGCGGTTTTCGTCTTCCAGCTCTTTCAGACGGGCGATCATGGAGGCATCCATCCCACCAAAGCGTGAACGCCACTTATAGAAACTGGCATTGCTCATGCCATGCTCGCGGCACAATTCAGTTACCGGCGTTCCGGCCTCGGCAAGCTTGAGGATGGCCATGATCTGACTGTCGGTAAAACGCGATTTTTTCATAGAGATCTCCCCGGTTCAGATTACGAGAAAATTCTACTTATAAACACACCGGTTTTTCGGGGGGATTACCGAATGGCCTACTTATAGTGAGAGCAACATCCGTTTTTTATGTAACGAAAAGACATGTGCTCTCGCTTACATTTTTCGCTTTCATCCCTCTCTATAGTGGACGCTATTGTTAGTGCATCATGCGGTTTTGCATACCCGCAATGGTCAAACTCTCCCTTATTTCGTTGGTACTGCCGTCACGGTCAGTACCTTATATTCATGTCTATGCAATGAGGTGTGTATGTCTGCTTCAGTTATTGAAAAGCAGAGTGCTTATGGAAAGCTGAGCCTGAGAGAAAAGGTCGGCTACGGCATGGGTGATGCAGGTTCCTGTATGATCTGGAGCGTTCTGGCACTTTATCTGACCTGGTTCTATACCGATGTTTACGGGCTGGATCCCGCGATTGTCGGGACGTTATTTTTGGTCATTCGTGTTTTCGATGCGTTTAGCGATCCCGTCATGGGTGCAATTTGCGATCGTACCCAAAGCCGTTGGGGTAAATTCAGGCCCTGGATATTGTGGATGGCTATTCCCTTTGGCCTGGGTGCAGTATTGATGTTCTCCACACCCGATCTGAGCATGAACGGGAAAATCATTTATGCCTGGGTGACCTATTTGGTCATGTCCTTAATCTATACCGCCATCAATATTCCGTATTGCTCGGTCGCGGGTGTGATTACGCTTAATCAGAAAGAGCGGATGAGCTGTTTGTCATGGCGTTTCTTCCTTAATGGTTTGGCGACGCTTATCGTCTCCTCGACTATTTTACCCCTGACCGACTGGTTGGGAGGCGGTAGTCGGTCTTCCGGTTTTCAGATGACCATGATGATTATGGGGGGGCGGCAACCTTAATGTTCCTTTTCTGTTTCTCCAGCATTAAGGAACGCGTTGTTTCAATTAATGCCAATGATTCGTTAAAGCGTGACCTGAAAGACATCATTAAAAATGATCAATGGCTGTTGATGATCTCCATCACCTTCCTTAACGTCTTCCCGGCCTTTATTCGCGGGGCGGTTACCATTTATTATGCAACCTATGTCATGCATGCCTCTGTTGGGTTTATTACCTTATTTATGGCACTGGGTGTCGCGTGTAATATGTTGGGAAGCGTTATTGCCAAACCGCTTACCGACCGCTTCGATAAAATTAAGCTCTTTCGCGTACTCAACGTTATTCTGGGGATCCTGTCGTTCGCATTGTGGTTTGTTAACCCTGCGTCGCTGACACCGTTGTTAACGCTGTTTATCATCATTAATATTCTGCATTTAATTCAGTCAGGACCGATTCTGTGGGCCATGATGTCTGATGTGGATGATTACGGTGACTGGAAATTTGGCAAGCGCCTGACCGGCATCTCCTTTGCGGGCAATCTGTTTATGTTGAAAATGGGCCTGGCCGTGGCTGGGGCTATCGTTGCCTGGGTTTTGGCATCAACCGGTTACGTTGCCAATAAGCCGCAGCAAAATCACGAGACGATCCAGTGGATTATCATCATGTTCTCGCTCATGCCAATGCTAAGCTATTTTGTCAGCGCATATATGGCACGTTATTTTAAGTTAAACGATGTCTTCCTCGAAAGAATAAAAGTCGATCTGGCAAAGCGCGAACTGGAAAATGGCCGTGCGCAACCTGCGGAATCGACTGACACCCCGGCGTTTCAGCCCTCACATTAATTTTGAATAACAAGCGGCATCCTCTATGCAGAGTGCCGCGCGGTTTAATTATGTTTTATTGATTCAGGAGTATTCAATTGATGTCCAGTGAAAATTATTATGATGTAACAGAATGGGATGTTGGCAATCCGTATAGCGATATCGGCGAAGTTATCAACAGTATCATCGCCGATATTAAAACGAGACAAACGGCGGTTGATGTTGATGAAAGCGGGAAACCGGGGGCGGTTATCTATATTCCACCGGGAGATTACCATCTGAAAACGCAGGTCTTAATTGACATCAGTTTTCTTAAAATCATGGGCTCCGGCCATGGTTTTACCTCCTCAAGTATTCGGTTCAATACCCCGAACACCTCAAACTGGCATGAAGTGTGGCCAGGAGGCAGTCGTGTCATGGTTGATTTGTCGCCGCAGGCGGGTGATGAAGAATATCAGGGGGCTGCGTTTTACGTGAAACGCGATGGCGATCCACGTATCAGCTCCGTTGAATTCACCAATTTCTGTATTGATGGTTTGCACTTTGTCGATGATGGATCAGGCAACGACGATCCTGAAAATACTTATGTAAACGGTAAAACAGGTATTTATATCGCCAGTGCCCAGGACTCATTCCGCATTAATGGTATGGGCTTTGTGTATTTAGAACACGGCTTCACAAGCTATGATGCTGATGCCCTGTCAATACATGATAACTTTATTGCCGAATGCGGAAACTGTATTGAACTGCGTGGGTCAGGGCAGGCGTCAAAAATCACTGATAACCTGATCGGTGCCGGGTACAAAGGTTATTCTATTTATGCTGAGAACTTTGCTGGCCTGTTAGTCACCGCCAATAATGTCTTCCCTCGTGGTTCAAGCAGTATCCATTTCTCCAACGTGGTGCGCTCGACAATAAGCAGCAACAGGCTGCACTCGTTTTATCCCGGCATGCTGGTGCTTGATAATCAATGCGCTGAAGTTCTGGTGTCTTCTAACCATTTCTTCCGCGAGCATGAGCCCTGGGAACCGATGCAAGCCTATGATAACGGTTTAGATGATTCATATGGCCTTCTGTATATTAATGGCAGCAATAATTCTCTGATTGCTAACCATATTTCTGAATCTATCGATACGCAGTATATTAAGCCTCTCGGGACCAAACCGGTCATCATCCGTGTGATTTCAGGCAGCGGAAATTATATTTCTGACAACCGTATTGTGGCGACGACCACAGTGGCACGTAACCAGACGGCGAAAACAGATTCCTGTTTCGAGGCGCAGGTGAGTTCTATGCTGTCGGTCAGGGATCTGACACAGCTTGAGGTAACCATGGTTCAGGTTGAGACGGAGTCGGAGCAAAATATTGTTCTGGACTCGGGGAGTGATGCTCAGGTCGTTCTCGACAAAACTGTAAATGCGTTCCGCTCAACCCCTGTGCCTGGCGGCGTATAGATTTTTATCTGAGTTTATCGATAAAAAAGAGGAGAACTTTTGAAGCTCTCCTTTTTTTATGTCAGAAAAGAAATTCCGGCCTGTTCTCGGCGTTTACACCAGTTCAGCCAAAGTTGGAATAGCATCGATTGCGCCGAAGCGCGTACAGGTTAAGGCACCAACTTTGTTGGCCCATGTGACATCCGCCGTGAAATCATCAAAGGTTATCGCTCGGCTGTCCCGCTGCGTAAAGCGCAGCAGCAGCGCGCCAACAAAAGCGTCTCCGGCTCCCGTTGAATCGACAGATTTGACCGCAACAGAAGGAACCAGCATTTGCTCCCCGTCCCGATGACTGGCCCAGGTTCCCTGACTGCCGAGAGTGATAGTGACAAAGGTGGCTCCCCGGTCGTGTAAATATCGACATCCCTGAACCCTATCAGTCTGGCCGGTAATAAGTTCCAGTTCTTCTTCACTCATTTTGACCACATCGGCCATATTCAGGAAGGGCTCGCAGCGGCGAATAAATTCAGCTTCGTTACCTCCCCACAAACCGCTGCGAAAATTAGGGTCGAAAGAGAGCATTTTTCCCTGTTCTTTCGCCCGGCGTGCAATCGTAGCGTAGGTCTGATAAAACTCACCGTCCATTAAACCTGTGGCCGCTCCGAGGTGAACGATCCCGCTACCACTGAGAAAATCAGCAGGGAAACTTTGCAGTGATAAATTGCCATCAGCCCCACGGCAGAATACAAAATCGCGCTCGCCGTCGTGTTGGATCCCCACAAAAGCCAGCGTTGTGGGAACAGATTTATCACGAATAATCAGAGTGGTATCCAATGATTCCTGACGCAGTGTCTCAATCAAAAACTCACCGAAGGGATCGTTGCCTACCTGCGCTGCCAGCCGAACATTCCCCCCAAACGGGTAATCGCAACTGCAACGTTTGCCGGTGCGCCGCCCGCTTTTTTGAGGAAGTTCACCCCTTTGACCAGCCCCTGATCGATGTCGGTACAAACAAAATCAATCAACAGTTCGCCCAGGCAGACAATACTCTGGTCATTCATGGTTGCTTCTAAACTCATTATTGATGACTCCATGTCGTACGATATTGTGAAAGTAACGCCGTGGTGAGCGTCGCGGACGAGTTGTATTCCAGGGCGATACGCTGGCATGCACTAATATGGAAGTAGCGACGCGTGCCGCACTGGCTACCCTGGTTGGCAAACACCTCAACAATGCCCGCATCAAAGAACAGCTCCAGTTCGCTTAGCTCATCCACGCAAACGCTGTAGCGCATATCGTCCAGGCCGTCGGCCTGTAGCGTCAGCATATTGTCGTTATACCGCAGCGTTATATGCTGGTCATTTTCGCCCTGCAACGTCAGGTGTAACTGGTTG
Source organism: Serratia sp. L9 (assembly GCF_050632285.1). Classification (NCBI taxonomy): domain Bacteria; kingdom Pseudomonadati; phylum Pseudomonadota; class Gammaproteobacteria; order Enterobacterales; family Yersiniaceae; genus Serratia; species Serratia sp. L9. The sequence goes on from NZ_CP192591.1 coordinate 5,315,761, forward strand.
ATCTCATTTCCTTTAAGCTGTAGCGAGAATGATTGCCACGCATCAAGGCACAGCTGTAAACGCCCTTCGGAGCATGTGTGGAGATGTTCGTGTTGTTGGATGACACAAGAGGGTGGCGGCGGCACGGGAAGCATACACACCTGACCGGCGTCATTAAGTGCAAACTGGCGTGGCAGCGACATTTCACCGTTGTAGACTGAATCGGCAGTCTTCTTGCTGGCCCAGTTATACAGCCACGCAAAACCAAGGGTCTTTTCCTCATCACGGAATGTTTGCAACGCATAAAAATCCGTTCCGAAATCAAGCGCCTGCAATGCTTTATCATCCGGGATAAAGCGACCCTGACTAAACTCGCCAGTCAGAGCATAAAGCAGGTTATGTCGCCCGGTTTTCGCTTCCGTATAGCCCACGATCCCCATGATTAACACCCATTTATCCCCAATCGGGAAAAAGTCAGGGCATTCCACACAACGCCCTCCGTGCTGGCTGAACGTTTTATCTGCCCGATAGAGCACGTGGTCAAATACCCAGTCATCGCCGTTTGGCGAGGTGAAAAGCAACACCGCAGGATCGTTGTCCACCGCAGCACCCAGTAACATGAAATAACGCTGCTGTTGTTTATCAAACCAGACTTTAGGATCGCGGAAATCGCAGCTCACCCCCTCGGGTAGCTCGCTCAACACTTGCTTAACGGATTCCACTTTATCCAGCCAGCGGCCAGGTCGGGCGCACTTCTGAACTTCTCGATAACCGGCATACAGATCGTAAGCAGGTAAACGTTCGGTGAAGTAGAACCGGACATTGCCGTCGTTATCCTGGAAAGCGGTACCGGAAAATGCCCCACCGGTCGCGCCAAGAGCCTCAAGATTCTGCTCTGGTAGTAAAAACACCGGATAGTGACGCCAATGGTAGAGATCGTCACTGGTGGCATGTCCCCAGTGCATTGGCCCCCATTCGGTGCTATGCGGATGAAATTGGTAGAAAAGATGATAGGTATCGCCAATTTTGCACAACCCGTTAGGGTCATTCATCCAGCGGCTAAAAGGCGAAAAGTGCAGCGCCGGGCGCAACGGCTCTTGCCTGTACCAGGTCTCCATCTCATCTTGCCCCACAGCCCGTAACGTATCGGCTTCGCCGACCAGGTATGTTACCCCAACCCGTTGCACCGTTTCGGGCTGCCAAAAGTAAAATAACGAAATATCCGCCGCGTCATCATCCCATTCAATCAATATCGGTTCGTCAGAATAGTGAGTCCAGGTGAAATATTGATAATATTCAGCCGCTGTTTTTATGGCATATACCATTTTTCCGCTCACTGAAAACTGTAACAACGGCGAAGGCAAGTCGTGATTTTTCTTCAGCCACAGATCAAATCGCGTGCCTGATGCTGCGGGCAATACTAATTTTTTCATGGTGATTACTCTTTGGTTAATAGATATGAATTTTTTCCAGGTAAAAACCCTCCACCTACGGTAGAATTTATAAAGTCGATTGTTATTTGATGTGTAAGAAACGCAGGTTAATTTTTGATTGTCGTCATACCCAGGCTGCTTTCACGGACAATTAGTCGGGTCGTTAACTCCACTGAATCAATGCTGTCTTTTATCTCACTGCTGTTGATCAATTCGAAGGCTAACTTGCCCATTTCATTAATAGGTTGGGCGATGCTGGTGATATTCATCATTTGCGCAATGATAGTATTATCGAAACTTGCCACCGCAATATCTTCAGGAATATTGATCCCTTTACGTCTCAGGCGTTCAATCACATAGCTTGCTGCGACATCGTTATAAATAAACAGGCAGTTTATTTTTTCACCCTGAGAAATTATGTTGTCCACAATATTGTCCAGCGAGTGGATATGCCCCCGGTTAATTTCGCCGTCGCCTTTCGGTATCCAGTAACCATGGTGTTTTTCCACCAGGTGACCGTGGCTGAGTACTCTCTTGCAGAAGGCTGACATTTTACGGTGGTCTACGCCATCCTGACCAATAAAGCCTGGGCGGAGACGGCCGATATCGATAAAATGTTCGGCTATCGTTTCTGCTCCTCGTTCCTGATTGTTGCAAATCGAATTAAAGAAACGCGAATTTTGTGTCACCACGGCGGTATGAATACCGGTGTTTATCAGCCACTCCGACAAGGTGGATTCGGCTTCAGTCGGCACCCAAATCAATGCCTCAATGCCCATCCCGGCCAATGTTCTGACTATTTGCTTGTCCTGAAATGGCTGGTTTTGATGGGTTTTAATAATGACCGATTTCCCGACGTATCGCGCCTCATCCTCAAGCGAGGCCAGAAGTTCGCAGAAATGCGGGTTGATTAAATTCGGTACCACGACCCCTATCAGACCAGAGCATTTTCCGCTCAGTTGAACGGCATTTCTGTTGGGAACATAGCAGAGAAAATCCATCGCTTCGTGCACCGCCCTACGGGTTTGTGCTGTGACACTCGGATGGTTGTTAATCACCCTTGATACCGTGGCGGTTGAAACGCCCGCTTTTGTTGCTACATCTCTGATCGAAGCCATTAAGTCATGTTACCGATTACATAAGTTACATATATAGTAACTCAGCACCTGACAAAAAATATCTGATAGATCTCATGTTTGATTGTTACATAGATATAGCTTCGGGTTCACAGATTCACATTGCCAGTACGTTTCTTAATTAGCTAAAACAAACTGTTAGTTTGTTTCTCCGCCCGCACTCCGCTGGCAACTTCCGCTCCTGGCACAGAGCGGACATTTATACCCAGCCGCGAAGATTAAGCACATCGTTGCAACGAACGCTATGTACCCCTCTACCGGCATCCTTACTATGACTCCAAATTTCTCTAACAGCACTACTTGATGTCCGATAAATGGGCGGTACATCATGCAGATCAAGCTAGGCATTTGTAGAGTTAAGCGGTCGAAGACCAGAACAACTGGGCGTATTTTGCAGAACAACTACAACAGTAAACGTAGATTCATTCATTTTCTGACCAGCGTCAGCCTGGGGGGATTTTCGGTTTATTCGGGGACTGCTTGCCTGTTGGTCTTGGGCAAAATATGCTAACTATCCGAACAAGCCGGAAGATCGCTATTGCAGGTGGTTTCTGACCTAAGGAAGGTTTTCTAATGAGTTATTTTGATATCTCGCATGCAGCTCGCAAAGCGCTTAAAGCCATTGATGAAAGCGAGCTGGAAAAATGTATCGATAAATGCCTGTATGAAGAGCAATCTTATTATCTTCAGGACTTCAGACTCTATGATTGTGGACCTTATGTCATGCAGCAATTCTTTTGCTTTGAAAAAGCTGTTACTACACTTCGGATATCCAAGTCATCCAAAAAACGCGAAGCAGCAAGATACACTGCCCTGAAAGCTGGCCGTGATTTGGCAGCTGCAATTTCGCATATGAGAGCAGGGGTTTCTGAGGTTGAAGCAGAAGAAGTTGCATTTAGTGTAGATGAACAAAATTTTCCGCCAACGACGTTTAGTGAACGCCTTTCTGTTCGGATAAGCTACCACTGGCGAACTGAAAAGAGTGCAGACTGGCAGTTCGGAAGCATTACATTCTCTTACCTTGCGAAAGAACAGCCAAGCTATTTCTCCGCCGTGCCAGCACGCAAAATTAGCTCAGCTAGGCAAAAGCAGACAAAACAAGAAAATTTGTACCGGGACTGGGAGCACCTAAAAGCAATATGCAAGGAATCTGTCCACAGATATCTAAAAGAAGGGCGAGATGGCTCACTGATCCCAAAAACTTTCACGGTTAAAAGCCTGCATAATTTCGGGGCGAATTTTTGGGATCGCACCGAGACTTAGGCGTTCCAGTTACAGGAACCATTCCGGTTTCACTGACCTGCTCCCCGCCATTCGATACACCCGAGACTGAAAAGCTCCGTTGTTCGCTCAGAGCTAGTTCGATTATACCTCAACTGTCAACTTCGTGCCGTGGACTCAGCGAGTTGAAGCGGGCATCAGTATTTTAAAAATCTTCAGATATATATCATTCAACTGAACATACCTCATTAACGGCAGAACCTCGTGGTTCTGCCGTTTTTGTTTTCATTTCAGAGGAGCAGTGATGAAAAAATCTGAAGGTTTTCAGTCGTTGCAGCAATCGCTTTCTGGCCTGCCGCAGTGGGCGTCGGAGCGTATTCTGCAGCAGATAAACCAGCTTACTCGCTACGAACCGGTGATCGGCATTATGGGTAAAACTGGGGCGGGCAAGAGCAGTTTGTGCAATGCCCTGTTTGCCGGAGAAGTATCGCCGGTCAGCGATGTGGTGGCCTGTACCCGTGAACCCCTGCGCTTTCGTTTGCAGGTTGGCGAGCGCTTTATGACAATTGTGGACTTACCAGGTGTCGGTGAAAGCGAAAGTCGTGATGCGGAATATGCCACGCTGTACCGGCAACAGCTTCCCCGGCTTGATCTGGTGCTGTGGCTGATTAAGGCCGATGACCGAGCGTTGGCGGTGGATGAACATTTTTACCAACAGGTGATTGGTGAAGCATACCGGCATAAGGTGCTGTTTGTTATAAGTCAGTCGGATAAAGTCGAACCTGGCAACGGTGGTGAAAAGCTATCCACAGAGCAGAAACAAAATATCAGCCGAAAAATCTGTCTGTTACATGAGCTTTTTCAGCCGGTAAACCCGGTCTGCGCGGTGTCAGCCCGTCTGAAGTGGGGGCTTCGGGTGATGGCAGAACGGATGATTCGTTGTCTGCCACATGAGGTCAGCAGCCCGGTGGTGGCACAGCTCAGTGCGCCGCTTCGTACCGATGCCGTTAATAAAAAAGCCCGTGATGATTTTGGTGAAACAGTCGGCTCGGTACTCGATACAGTAAGTTCCCTGCCCCTGATACCGGCCCCGGTTCGGACAATCATTCAGGCTGTACGCAATACTGTGGTATCGGTCGCCCGTACCGTATGGAATATCTTCTTCTGAATATTTAGCCCCTTACATCGTTGTTCTCTGAGCCCTGTCGCGCAATCGCGGCAGGGCTTTTTCGTATTTATTTTCCACCATGAGGAGTCTGCTTATGACCCGTCTGGCTTCGCGCTTTGGCGCAGCTAATGTCATCCGTCGTGATCGCCCTTTAACCCGTGAAGAGTTGTTTCGCGCGGTACCGAGTGTTTTCAGCGAAGATAAACACGCTTCACGCAGTGAGCGATACACCTACATTCCGACCATCACTTTGCTCGACAGCCTGCAGCGTGAAGGCTTTCAGCCGTTCTTTGCCTGTCAGACCCGGGTTCGTGACCCGGAGCGTCGTGAGTACACAAAGCACATGCTGCGCCTGCGCCGTGAGGGCCAGATCACCGGTAAACAGGTGCCGGAAATCATTCTTCTGAATTCCCACGATGGCTCCAGTTCCTACCAGATGCTGCCAGGGTTGTTTCGCCAGGTCTGCCAGAATGGTTTGATTTGCGGCGAGACTTTTGGCGAGGTGCGCGTTCCGCACAAAGGAGATGTCGTGAGTCAGGTGATTGAGGGGGCGTATGAAGTGCTTGGTATTTTTGACCGTGTGGAAGAGAAGCGGGATGCCATGCAGTCGCTGATGTTGCCGCCATCTGCACAACAGGCTCTGGCACAGGCTGCACTGACGTACCGTTTCGGTGAGGACCACCAGCCGGTGACAGCACCTCAGATACTCTCCCCACGCCGCTGGCAGGATGAGAGCAATGATCTGTGGACCACATACCAGCGTATTCAGGAGAACCTGATTAAGGGCGGGCTCAGTGGTCGGAGTGCAAAAGGCGGGCGAACGCATACCCGCGCCGTGCGTGGTATCGACGGAGATGTGAAGCTCAACCGGGCTCTCTGGGTGATGGCTGAAGCGATGCTGGGTGGGTTTCAGTCCTGAGCTTGTTATCAGCATGTTAGGAAAGGACACTCCCTGTCCGTTTTGCCTCCATTGGATTGAGTGTTTTTTCACCGCATTTCACGGTGTGCCGCGTCGGGCCTGCTTCCGGAGGCAGATAAAAAATAGTTCATTCCATGTCCATACCCTGTCCGCCCCCTCTTTAGAATCATTTCATATTCAGTCAGTTAACTATTACGGAGATTTAAGATGACACAGGCAGAGCGCCGTCATGACCGGCTGGCTGTCAGGCTGTCACTGATAATCAGCCGCCTGGTTGCAGGTGAAACGCTGAACATGGCGCGGCTGGCTGCAGAGTTTGGTGTGTCAGTCCGTACCCTGCGACGGGATTTTCGCGAACGGCTGATGTACCTCGACCTTGAGTATCGACGGGGGCAATGCCGCCTGCGCAGTGCCAGTGGAGGCGTACAGGGCGAGCTGGATGCGCTGACTTTTGCTCACCGGGCAGGACTGGCCGATATTTTTCCGGGGCTGGACCGGCGTCTGGCGGGCATGCTGCTCACTGCAGGAGGGATGCCGTGTCTGGTATGGCAGCCGCCACAGTCTGTGTCCCCGGCCATCTCACTGGTGTTCTACCGTCTCGTCAGTGCCATAACCGCCTGTCAGCGGGTGCTGCTGCTGGCCGAGGGAGAGCGCTGTGACGGGCTGGCCCCGTACCGTCTGATATCACTCGACGGCTGCTGGTATCTCACCGGTGAACTTAACGGGCATATCACCGTGCATCCTCTGGCGACTATCCATGCGGTGACAGTTCTGAACACCACTTTTACCCCGCGAAAACGTCTCAGCCATTTAACCACACAGGCGGGCTTTATCCGGGCCCTTCCGCACTTCAGCTGTATCCGCGAAGTCCTGTTTCCTGGTCCCTCTGAGGAGAAGCCGGACAACACACTGATTTAATAACCTCTGTTAAGAAGGAAAAGCAATGACCTGGCATTACGAGAAAAATGGCATACGTCACGACAATGTGACCGAAGACGACATCACTGGCCTGATTAAGCGCGGTGAACTCACTGCTACCACGCTGGTTTGGCGACAGGGCATGCCGGATTGGCAACCGGTCTCCGCCACCCCTCTGGCTTCGGCGCTGCTCCACAGCACCACACCACCAGCGCTGCCGGGGAGTCGCATTCCGGGCGAAGTGGTATGGACGCTGGCATTTGCTCCTTTCATTGGTTATGCGCTCGAGCTGTGGACGGCAGGGCTGAACGGAATGTCTTTTGACAAGGCATATGAGGCCGTCTCGGGTGGGCAGTACTGGTTTATCACGCTGCTGCTCAATATCGCACTGGGGTATCTCGATGAACGACGCCTGCGTAAGGCCGGAGTGGATACCACCACGTTCGGCAAACTGGCCTGGCTGGTGCCGTTCTATTTGTGGCGGCGGGCGAAAACCCTCGCTCAGAAACCGGCTTACTTCTGGGTATGGCTGGTGATGCTGGGCCTGACCGTCTGGGCCTGAATCACCGCTCCCTGATACTTTCTCTGTTAAGGACCAACGTAATGAAAACACTGATTAAAATACTGGGCATTACCGTCAGCTTTCTGCTCTGTACAGGAGCTCAGGCCCAGCCTTATAACCGGACGCTGCCTGCAGTCGTCAATGACAACAACGGGAATATTTTCTGGTGTGATGCGCATCGTCAGGTTACCGGAAAATGTGAAGCCATGTCTGTTGACCGCCTCGGCGGGATGGTCACGGTGCGTTCAGCCCCCTTTAAAGACTGCGAAGGCGGCCTGTGGGGCTGGATAACTATCATGCGCAACGATGTGTCGAAGGGATTCACCATTACTCCGGACAAGAAATTCGGTCTCACCGTAAAAGACCTGTGCCGTCCTGGCACGGTAGTGACCTTTAAGCCCAACCAGAAGAAGCCGGAATATGACGACCTGGTGGCACTTTATCAGGGTAAAGAACTGTTTCGCTACCGGCGCTTCTGACAACACCCGATATCAACCACTCTTATTTTGCCCAACTGCGGGCTGGATTAATTCAGGAAGAAAACCATGCTGAAAATAATGACCTCTGCTGTACCCGCCCTCATTCTGTCACTTGCCGCATTCAGTGCCGGTGCCGCCCAGCTTCCGGCAAGCCTGATGGATAAAGACAATCCTGGCCAGGGGTACTGGTGCCAGGGAAACGACATCAACACCTCCATGTGCTCACTGACCGGTGTCAGCGACGACCATAAATTTGCCCTGATTCAGGACCTGCCGGGCCCGGCCTGTGAGGACTTAAGCTTCGGGGTTATTGATCTGGTGCGTCAGACCGGTGTTAATGTGCCCTACGATGGCGGTGACTGTCAGGGTGATGTGAAGGCCGCTTTCGTACGTGGTGTGAAGGATAACGGCTTGTATGTGAAGATTGTCAGGGGAAGCAAAACGTTGTTGATGTATAAAGTTAAAACCGGATACTGATACCGTCATCGACACAAAATAAACCCAGCCCCTGTTGCTTACGCAACAGGGGCTTTTGCATTTAAGAATCGCGTGATATCTGAGCCAGTTTCGTCGCCAACGACGACTGAATGAGCAAAAGAAAACACGCTAACTTTCATTCAGGAAGAATATGAAATTCAATCAATACATTCACATTTTACTGTTGGCGGGTTCCGCAGTGACGGCATTAATAACCCTGATTGCCTCCGGCAGTCGGGGTTTTCTTTTTTGTCGCTTAATATCCACCGATATCCTTGGCATTTCCGAACGACGAGCGCAGTGGTCAGTTTCTTTCTTCAGGTAAATGTATCCGCTTCTGGTTATAAAGTCTGCTAAGAGCGAAGAGCAGAAGTTTGATTGACAAGCTAAGGATCGAGCACGAGATCAACATTATCTGACAGGGGATAAAAAAGTGTATGAAACTGAAACGGGCATGCTTACGAAGAAAACCCCAGTAATTATACTGGGGCGCCTGATTATGCAACCTGACCACAGTAGGATATCAACACTCAAGAAAGTTAAAGGTACTGTGCCAGCAATGTTTCCAGTTTGTTCTGATCAATGGCGAACAGACGAATACCCTCGGCCAGCTTTTCAACTGCCATGGCGTCCAAGTTGTGCGCCCAATAGAATTCGGCTTCGCTGACAGCATCAGGCTTCGGCTGTATTTCTCCGGCATAGTGCAGTGGTGCCGGGATATCAGCTTCGCGCTGCTGAAGCTGTGCGAGTAGCGATGGTGAAACCGTGAGACGATCGCAGCCGTTCAGGGCCAGAACCTGTTCCGGCGTGCGGAAGCTCGCGCCCATCACTACCGTCTGGTAGCCGTACATTTTGTAGAAACGGTAGATATTGCGCACCGATTCCACGCCCGGGTCGTTATCGACGGTATCCGGGTTATTTTTCTTGTACCAATCGTATATGCGTCCGACGAACGGGGAGATGAGAAATACGCCCGCATCGGCGCAGGCGCGCGCTTGTGCGAAAGAGAAGAGCAAGGTCAGGTTGCAGCGAATCCCCTCTTTTTCTAGCACTTCAGCGGCGCGAATACCTTGCCAGGTGGCGGCAAGCTTAATCAGGACACGTTCTTTACCTACGCCTTGTTCAGTATATAACGCAATCAGTTCGCGCGCTTTGCAAATGCTGGCCTCGGTATCAAACGACAGGCGAGCATCAACCTCAGTGGAGATACGTCCCGGTACGCTTTGCAGAATTAACGTCCCAATACTGACTGCCAGATGATCGGCCACGGTGGAGGGCAGCAGTTCCTTTCCGGCATAGCGTGATTTGAGCGTGGCGACGGTCTCTTTAATGACATTCTGATACTGCGGCAGCTGCGCTGCTTTATAAATAAGCGACGGGTTAGTGGTGGCATCTTCGGGTTGATAGGCAATGATGCTATCAATGTCCCCGCTGTCAGCGACAATAATGGTGCGCTGCTTTAATTGTTCAAGCTGATTCATAACCTGTACCTGTTTTTATTGGGGCGCGAGTAAGGTGCGGCCGGATGGCGTTTTGCTTATCCGGCCTGTAGCGTTATTTTTTTATGACATTAACGGGCTTGCGCGACGCGAGTAGTCAAACCCGGCATATTAAAACACTCAGCTTCATTCTGGATTGTGTCTTTAATTTTGTTTACCACGTAGCGTTCTGGCTCAACGCCAAACGATTTCAGGTTAGCAAACATCGTCTGCATCTCTTTAACTACCGCCGGTTTTTCGTAGTTATAGTGGCCGCTAAGCTCAAGAATTTCTTTCAGCAGCGCGGGCTCGCTGAAGATCTGCTCTTCAGATTTATTTTTATGCTCGTCGGTCATCCATTTTTCCCACTTGTGGCTCAGCACGCACTCGCGGGTCAGCACGGTTTTTAAATCTGATGCCGATTTAATAAAACCTTTTGCCGCCAGATCTTTTTCCACTTCCGCGAGCTTCAGATAGGCGCGAGTTTCAATGGTGCCGTACGCTGGGGCGACGTTCATGGCAGTGATCCCAAGGCCCGGGTGTTTAAGCAGAATTTCATCCGGCAGATAGTCGCCGTTGTGCTCTTTCAGCCCCACACCGTAGCGAGAGCTGATAGCAGACAGCTCCGCCGACTGGGTATCGTTGAAGTGGCCAACGTTTTTGGTCAGGCGGGTCAGGGTACCGGTCTGGCCGACGATAAACAGCGGCTGCGGCAGTCCTTCGTCGTTCAGGCGCTTGTTCAGCTCAATGATAAAGCCTTCGTAGGCGCTGATATCGGTCAGGCCGCCGTTGGTCTCTTCGGTGCCCACTTCGTAGAAGAACTCTTTCAGGTTGTTCTTCTTACGATACTCTTCGCAGAAGCGAATCAGCTCTACGGTGCGGCTTAATACCAGCTCGATATCAATCAATTTGCCCATGACGTACGGGTCTTTAGTTGGGTCGATGTGCAACAGATCGAACCCGGCGTCCATATCAATCTGGTAGGAGCGGCGCGCCAGCTCCATCGCTTGTGCTTCCGGAATATGGTCTTTACGCTCTTTATCACGCTGCCACGGGCCGCCGTGGTCGCGGCAGAGGAAGTAATCGCCGTCGAAGCCGACTTTATCAGCCATTGCTTTCAGGTCGGCAGCGAAGCGGAACTGGTCCCAGTTATTAACGTAGCCTGCGCCAAATTCATCGGCATCAACCTGGTTACGGCTGGCAATAAACATCAGCGGCAGATCTTTTTCTTTGCCTAATTCAAAACATGCCTGAATAAGCGCCGGAGACATTGGGCCAATACCCAGCATCGTGGACTTACCACCCTTAACGATATAATCAACGTACTGCTTCATGGTGTTTTTCATGACAACTCCTTAGGCTTTATTCATATCTGAAGTGACAGTTTTTTTAGCGTCGGATTTCTTCACCGGCTCGCTAATATTTGGACGCAAAATATGCAGACAGATGGCGGTTACAATGACGCCGATGGCCATATCAAGGACGTACCACAGCGGGGCTTTATTGACGCCCGCGATGGCGATTAACCCGCCGTGCGGCACCATCGATTCCACGCCGTGAACCATCGCCAGGCCAGCACCTACGGCGCTGCCGATAATGATTGAAGGCAGAACGGTTTTAAGGTTTTTCACCGCGAAGGGAATCGCGCCTTCGGTAATCCCGATAAGGCCCATAAAGGCGGCGGAGGTGCCCATGCGGCGTTCATCCTCAGCCCATTTGCGCTGTGAAATGAAAGTAGAGAGGGCGATACCCAGCGGTGGAATGGCGCAGGCAATACGGTAAGCGCCGTTCGGGCCGTAAATACCTTCAGCCATCAGCGCCAGGGTGAAGGCGGTAGCGGTTTTGTTGACCGGGCCACCCATATCAAAGGCCGCCATGGCGCCGAGAATCAGCCCCAGTACTATGCCGCTGCTACCCTGCATATTGGAGAGCATGGAGACCAGCCATTTCATGGCAGCACCGATTGGCCCAATAAGAACGTACAGGTAGAGCATGCCGACGATGCAGGTTGAGACGATAGGGATAATCATGATTGGCATGACCGGCATCAGCGCCTTGCCAACCTTCCAGGTTTTAATCCATTTCGCGACGTAGCCGCTGAGGATACCGAGCAGCATCGCCCCGAGAAACCCGGTGACCACGTGGTCGGCACCGAGCGGTGTGCTGGCCATAAAGCCGGTGATCACCCCCGGCGTCAGCCCCGGTTTACCGGCAATCGAGTAGGCGATATAGGCGGCGAGCACCGGGATCATCATCCCGAGACCCGCGCTCCCGATAGCGCCCAGATTCAGTAAGAATGGGTTAGTGACCACCATCCCTTTACCCGCGACCGGCTCGCCGCCGACCAGCGACAGCGCCAGGCAGATCCCGCCAACCACCACCACCGGCATCATGTATGACACACCGGTGCTGAACGCTTTAACCAGCTCATCCTTTACGGCTTTCATATTTCCCGACATTTTCAGTCCTCCTGGTTCCCGCTATTTTTTATTAGGTGCACGCCAGATTCAGGGTGTCGAAATCCCCCAGACATTAATGTCTGGTTATAGAAATAACGGGCTCGCAGAAATTAAATTACGTTTTTTTCCCTTCCCGGATGCCGAAATAAATCCGGGAAAGGTCGCTTAAATTAACTCGCTAGCTTTTCCGCTTTATCAATAATTGCCGCGGGGTCGCGTACGACTTCGGCAGGGTTGAGTGAAATCACCAGCCCGGCATCTTCTTTTTCTTCAAAACGCTCAACGCCTTCGATACCGATGGCAATGGCCAGAATCACCACATCGGCTTCGGCAATCTCGTCTTCGCTTAATTCGTTCTCAATGCCCATGCCGCCCTGGGTTTCGACCTTCACGTCGTAACCGCGTTTTTTACACTCTTGCTCAATGGCTTCCTGCGCCATATAGGTATGGGCAACACCGGTAATACATGCAGCAACTCCGACAATTTTCATGAGTGACTCCTGATTTTTTATTTTGGCTGTTTATTTAAGTTTTTAATTTATGACCATAAAGCTATACGTCTAAGGTTCTGGTCATCAGGTTGTAGAGTACGTCGACGCTATCGGCATTTTTTATTTCATTGCGGAATTCCTCTTTCATTAATTTACGTGCGAGGGTGGAGAAATATTTCATATGCGCATGAGGATCGGCAGATTTGCTGACCGTGAGCATAAAGACGGTTTCCACCTGCTGGTCGCCCCAGGTAATGGGCGTTTCCAGCGTCGCCATACTGATGGTCGAATCGGTAATGTGGTCAGATTTGGTATGTGGAATGGCAAAACCGTATCCGACGGCGGTAGAGAAGGAGTCCTCGCGCGTCCATATGTCATCACACAGACGCTCCCGGCTGTCGGTACGATGGTGTAACCACAGATTGTCGGTCATTTTCTTGATGGCTTCGTTTTTATCCCTGACATCAAGATTGAAGAGAATAAATTCCGGCGCGAGAATCGGTTTCTGGCTTTCAGCCTTAACCGAGGGAGCCTGAAGCGCGGCTTTCACCGCCGCGGAACGCGTCAACGCGAGGGCTTCCTGCGCCAGCAACTGGCATTGTGCAAAGTTAAGTTCACGCAGCGTGTGCTTCACGCCGGGGATCGCGGTTCCACTCATGCTGAGTTCGTCGAACCCCATGCCGGTGAGCAGCGGCAGAAAATCTTTGCTGGCACCCAGCTCGCCGCAGAGGCCAATCCATTTCCCGGCGCGGTGCACTTCATCAATGGCAAACTGCAACGCACGCAGGAAGGACGATGCGTAGTTGTCATAGACGCTCGCTACCTGCGAATTACCGCGGTCGGCGGCGAAAAAGTACTGCGTCAGGTCGTTGCTGCCGACGCTAAAGAAGTCGGCGTATTCGGCCATTTCTGGAATGGCGAAGATAACGGATGGCACTTCCAGCATGACGCCGAGCGAGATGGCGTCGTTGAACGGTAATCCTTCCTCTCGCATCGCCTGCTTGACGGACTCCAGCACTTCACGACACCAGATAATCTCTTCCACGCTGGCAATCATCGGGATCATCACCTTCGCGTTGCCAGAGGCTGAGGCGGTGAGAATGGCCTTGAGTTGCATAGCAAATAACTCGCGATAGCGCGGATAGGTACGCACCGCGCGATAGCCGAGGAACGGATTCTCTTCATCACCGAGATTCAGGTAGTCGACGGGTTTATCGCCGCCGATATCGAAGGTACGGAAGATGACCGGCTTACCGTCGGCGCTGGTCATTACGCGGGTATAGAGTTCTGCCAGTTCGGCGTAGTCCGGTGGCGTTTCACGGTCCATAAACGACATTTCGGTACGAAACAGCCCAATCCCCTCAGCTCCGTTATTAAACGCGGCCTCGGCTTCCTCGAAACTGGCGATGTTGGCGGCGATTTCAAGGCGATTGCCGTCGGCGGTGACCGCAGGCTGATAGACGTTGCTCAGCATCTGCTGTTGCATGGTGTGCTGTACCGCCATTTCGTTGCGGTAATAACTCAGGACCTGCTCATCAGGCGCGGTGACTAAGATAGCCGGGTCGCCGTCAATGATAATGTCCTGCTGTGATTGCAAATTGAGCGTGGAAAAATCAATATCGGTCAGCGTCGGGATACCCAGCGAGCGGGCAAGGATCGCGGTATGTGATGTTTTGCCGGTGGCGGTAAGTACCATGCCCGCAAGCATCTGCTTATTAATACCGAGGAATTTACTCGGCGTCAGGCTATCAGCAAAAATAATCGACGGTGCGCTAAGTTCAAGGGCATTTTGCGGCAGAGCATGTTCACCGTAAACGGTAGCCAGTAACTGGTTGGTAATATCCAATACGTCAAGTACGCGTTCTTTAATATATTTACTAGACGAGCGGTTAAGTATTTCACAGAAATCCATTGCGGCTAATACAATAGCGCGCCAGCTATTTTCACCATTGTCAATAAAGTGAACGATGGCTTCCTGAAATGCGCTATCGGTAATAATGGATAAATGTGCCTGGATAATATCATGCTCGACGCCAACTTTGCTTTCCTGAGCGTCCAGTTTGGCCTGTTTTAATGCTTCAATACCGGCTTTCAGCGCCTGTTTTTCCTCGCTGGCAGCGCGGGTTTTCATTGGGGCGCGTGCGATGATGTCGTCAAAGCTCAGACTCTGTACCACCACCGGGCGGGCAATCGCTACGCCGCCGCTGATACGTGAGCCCTGAATGAAACTGAGCTGGGTTTCGCACAGTGAACGGGGAAGATAGCCAGCAGGTGCCTGCGTTTCTTCTTCTGAAACAACCTCAAATTGTGGGAGTTTTTTCAGCAACGCGGAGAGTTCAACCGCTGCGGTGTGGGCATCTGCGCCGCTAAGGGTAATTTCACAATCGTCATTCAGCAACGTATCTGTGGCGACGAGAGAGAGCGCGCTTTTGGCGCTGCCCTTTAATCCGGTGCGGATATTCTTCCAGCTCACCTCAGACTGAAAGGCATTACAAAGGCGCTCAATATGTCCTGCCGGTCTGGCATGGATACCTTCCTTGAGCTCACACTGATAGGTAATCAATTCCGACATAACCACTCCCAAAACTTTTCGCCAATGCGGGTTAATTTTGTTTTGCAGAATATTGCCTGCATTTCATGTTTATATCCTTGACCTTTCGCCAGTTGGTTTAAATAGTAAAAAAGTGACGTTTTCTTGAAAATAATAGCTTGGTATTTGTTTTGTGACCTCGGTCATGAAAATAAATTTAATTGAAGGGGAATGCAGCAATGATGATGAAATTACTATGGAAACCACTTTATTTATATTTATTGAGCGATATCTGGTGAGGTAAAAATAAAGGGTGATGTTGACTGAAGATGGTGGTGAATATGCATTTTCGTGGTCTGCTTTTTGATTTAGACGGCACACTGGTGAACTCTCTCGATTTTGTCGAGGCCTCTTGGAGCGTCTGGGCTGTGCGTAAGGGATTTAGTGCCCAGGCGGTGCGTCATTATCTGCATGGCAAGCCAGCGCTCAGTACACTTCGTCATTTTATGCCGAAAGCCAGTCATGAGGTTATCCAGCAGGAGTTCTTGGCGCTTGAAGCATATGAAGCCAGCCATGCTGAAGGTATCACTGCTGTACTCGGTGCAGCGGTATTTCTCCGGCAGCTTAATGCACTCAACGTTCCCTGGGGCATTGTGACATCAGGTTCGTTGAAGGTGGCCTCAGCACGTATTCACAACGCGGGGTTACCGTTTCCTGACGTGCTGGTGACCAGTGAAGATATTACGCGTGGCAAGCCTGATCCAGAACCTTTCCTGTTGGGCGCGCAGCGTCTGAATATTCCTGCTTCCCACTGCGTGGCATTTGAAGACTCACATGCTGGGCTTCTGTCGGCACAAGCTGCGCAAAGTGTCGTCATAGAAGTACTAACACCCCAGTCCGCAGTTCACGATATCGAGCCGTTCGCCGTTATTGCGCACTATCAGAACCTTTCAGTAAGCCAAAAAGGCGAGGCCGAGTTTTTCCTCAAGATTGAAAATGGAGCATGAGATGATCTCAAGAAAGACGCTGGCGAATGCGATTCGCTTTCTCAGCATTGATGCAGTACAGCAGGCAAAATCTGGGCATCCTGGTGCGCCGATGGGGATGGCGGATATTGCCGAAGTGCTGTGGCGGGACTTCCTCAACCATAACCCGGTAAACCCGGGGTGGGCTAACCGCGATCGCTTTGTGCTATCGAATGGCCACGGCTCAATGCTGATTTACAGCCTGCTGCACTTGACGGGCTACGATTTGCCGCTGAGCGAGCTGAAAAGCTTCCGCCAGTTGCACTCAAAAACGCCAGGGCACCCGGAAGTGGGCTACACCGCAGGTGTAGAAACCACCACTGGCCCGCTGGGACAAGGGATTGCCAACGCCGTGGGAATGGCGGTTGCTGAGAAAACGCTGGCGGCGCAGTTTAACCGCCCCAATCATGAAGTGATTGACCACTTTACCTATGTTTTTATGGGTGATGGCTGCATGATGGAGGGGTTTCGCATGAAGTCTGTTCGCTGGCGGGTACGCTAAAGCTGGGTAAGCTGGTGGCGTTTTATGACGATAACGGTATCTCAATTGACGGTCACGTAGAGGGTTGGTTCACCGACGACACCGCTCTGCGTTTTGAAGCCTACGGCTGGCATGTGGTGCGTGATATCGATGGGCACGATGCCCAGGCGATACAACGTGCCGTCGAGACCGCCCGCGCGGTGACTGATAAGCCTTCTTTGTTGATGTGTAAAACGGTGATTGGCTTTGGCTCACCGAACAAAGCGGGCACCCATGATGTCCACGGCGCACCGCTTGGCGAAGCAGAAATTGCCGCCACCCGTGAAGCGTTGAACTGGCCTTACGCACCGTTTGACATTCCCTCTGAGATTTATGCGCACTGGGATGCCAAGGAAACCGGTGAAGCCAAAGAGGGACAGTGGCAGCAAAAGTTTGCCGCCTATGCACAGGCTTTCCCGGAGGCGGCGGCTGAGCTGACTCGTCGTCTGAATGGCGAACTACCGGCGGAATTCGACGCAAAATCTCAGGCCTTTATTGAGCGACTACAGGCTAAACCGGCGAAGATTGCCAGTCGTAAAGCGTCGCAAAATGCCATTGAGGCCTTTGGCCCGCTGCTACCGGAGTTTCTCGGCGGCTCGGCAGATTTAGCCCCCAGCAACCTGACGCTGTGGTCCGGCTCAAAGGTCATCAATGAAGATAGCGCCGGTAACTACATCCACTATGGCGTACGCGAGTTCGGCATGACGGCTATTGCCAACGGCATTGCGCTGCACGGTGGTTTTCTGCCTTACACCTCCACTTTCCTGATGTTCGTTGAGTATGCCCGCAACGCGGTGCGCATGGCGGCGCTGATGAAGCAGCGCCACGTGATGGTTTATACCCACGATTCGATTGGTCTGGGAGAGGATGGCCCGACGCATCAGCCGGTGGAACAGATTGCCTCGCTGCGTCTGACGCCGAACCTCAGCGTGTGGCGGCCATGCTGCCAGGTTGAAACCGCCGTGGCCTGGAAACAAGGTGTGGAGCGCTCAGACGGGCCAACGGCGCTAATCCTCTCACGGCAGAACCTGAGCCAACCGGAGCGTACCTGGCAGCAAATTCAGGATATTGCACGAGGTGGCTACGTGCTGAAGGGCTGCGAGGGTGAACCGCAGGTGATTCTGATTGCTACCGGCTCAGAGGTAGAACTGGCCGTAGCCGCCTGGCAGCAGCTGACCAGCGAAGGCATCCGCGCTCGTGTGGTATCGATGCCTTGTACTGACCGCTTTGATAAGCAGGATGCAGCCTATCGTGAATTGGTGCTACCGGCTGCGGTGACCGCGCGTGTGGCGGTCGAAGCCGGTATTACCGATTACTGGTTCAAATATACCGGGCTGGGTGGTGCGATTATTGGTATGCACGACTTTGGCGAGTCGGCCCCTGCAGAACAGCTGTATGAAGCCTTTGGTATCACCGCTAAAGCCGTGGTACGTCAGGCCAAAGCGTTGTTGGCGTAATCACGCAGGCCCCCGCACGCGGGGGCCACTTTTCACCCAGGAGGAGCCATGTTCAACGTCGATTTGCATCTGCATACCGTGGCCAGCACCCACGCCTACAGCACCGTTCACGACTACCTTGCTGCCGCGGTGCGTAAAGGTATACGGCTGATAGCCATTACCGATCACGGCCCGGAAATGGTCGATGCGCCTCACGCGTTTCACTTTAACAATATGCGCGTTCTACCTCGAGTGGTGGAGGGCGTGGGCCTGCTGCGCGGGATTGAAGCCAATATTAAAACCAACGGCGAAACCGACTGTAGCGACAAAATGCGCAGCGCATTGGATCTTATTATCGCCGGTTTTCATAAGCAGGTTTTTGCCCCTGCTGACGTGGTGACTAACACCGAGGCGATGATTGCGGTGATCGCCAGCGGCAAGGTGCATATCATCAGCCATCCGGGCAACCCGGAATACCCGATTGATATTCCGGCGGTAGTTGCTGCCGCGCGCGAATACGATGTGGCGCTGGAGGTGAACAACGCGTCGTTTCTGCTTTCTCGGCGGGGCAGTGAAGGCAACTGTCGCAAAATTGTGGCGGCGGTGCGCGATGGGGGCGGTCTGCTGTCGCTGGGAACGGATTCGCATAGCGCCTTTGCATTGGGTGACTTCAGCGCCTGTCAGAATCTGCTGGTGGAGAGTGGATTTTCTGAAGCGCGAATTTTAAACCGCTCGCCGCAGCGGGTTCTGGCATTTCTTGAACGTCGCGGCGGCGAGCCTATTGCAGAGCTGAATGCGCTGTTCGCTAGAGATCGATAACGTTGCCTCTTGGAAGATTCAGTGATTTGCGGATAGCGGCAATGACTTCGGCGGGGTTGAGCAGCAGCGAATTGATGCAGACGTTGAGAATGCGGCAACCGTCAAAGCGCGTTGGGTTATCGATGGTGATATCGGAGGCAATGATGGCGAGTTCAGCCTCCATTAAATCTTTTGCGGTGATCTCATTTTTCAATCCCAGCACGCCCTGGGTCTCGATTTTGATCGAAAAGCGGTAGATTTTTGCCAGTTTTTCTAGTTGCTCGGCGGCCATATAAGTATGCGCTACGCCGGTCGCACAGGCTGTGACCGCGACGATATGCAGATTACGGTCGCTGGAAAAGGGTTGTACTTCCTCTTTCGCTGTACGTGCCATTATAAACTTGCTCCCTTGTTCTTACGCCGGTACTCAAGCGGCGTACAGTCATTGATATCCCGGAATACCTTGCAAAAATAATTAGTATCGGTGAAACCGCACTTCTCGGCGACCTCGTTAATCTTCATAGTGGTGTTGGTCAGCAGCGTTTTCGACCGTGAAATCCGGGCAAGCTTCAGGTACTCATTAAACTTCACGTCTGATTCGCGGGAGAACAGACGTGAAAGATAACCGGGGGAAATATTAAAAGCTTCCGCGACGCTTTCGCGGCTGATCTCCTGATGATAATGGCTATCAATATGGCTTTTGATGTCGTCCAGCAGTGAGAAGGGGCCTCTTGGGTTGTTCATCCCTTCGGCCACCTGATAAAGCAGGTCGTTAAGCAGCGCGTAGACGACGTGAGCGAAAGTCTCGCTGGTTTTATCCTGTGCCCACGCCATCGATTCTGCTAGCTCCAGCAGCCGATCGCGCACCGTACTGCTGGAGTTTTGCAGGTTAAATTTTTCAACTTCTTTAAAATGCGTACCATCCCAGTTACTAATACTAAAGCCAACGTCCTGCTTCCAGAAAACAATCGACATACAAATTACCGGGCTTTCCCACTGTGGCGAGTTCCAGCCGTTAGCAGGAATGTAGGTGATTGTTCCGACAGTACGCTCACATTTAACGACTCTGTCAATGCCCTTTGGAAGTAACATGCCAAGCACACCCTTTACTGTTAGCTCAATGCGCGGTACATGCAGGTGATAAGCCATAGCGGGAGGCTGCGCATTACCATTAGCGACCAGAACGCTTTGCGTTGTTGAGCATTGGGTGCTGAACTCGCTTAAAATTGACTGGATGAATGTTGGCATGATTAATGTCCCTATCGTTACTCATGGCTTTTAATTTTAGTTTTCAGTATCTTAATCGATATTGCGGTTGTCAGCGTTCCGGCAGTGACCGAGGCGATATAGCCAAGGTGGTGGCTCATGACTGGAAGCACAATAAGCCCTCCCCAAGGGGCTGCATTTGTGACACCAAACCATAATGAAAGGATAGCGGCTACTGAACTACCCAGCATAATCGCAGGAATAACACGCATTGGATCCGCAGCTGCGAAAGGAATTGCACCCTCAGTAATCCCCATTAGCCCCATAATCACGGCTGGTTTTCCAGCTTCACGTTCTACATCGTTAAAAATCCCTTTGAATAAGAAAGTCGCCAATGCCATTCCCAATGGTGGTGTACACACGGCTGCCGCTACGGCGGCCATCAATTGCGGGTTGGTTGAGATAAGCGCCACGGCAAAGAAGAAGGCGGTTTTATTCATCGGTCCGCCCATGTCGATGGCAATCATGCCACCCAGAATGCCGCCGAGGATGATAAATGATCCCCCTGCATATTGGCGAGCCATTCACTCAGCCACTTCATCAACCCAGCGATCGGGTCGCCGATGATGTAGTACACTGCCATCCCGGTGATGAAGGTACCCAGCAGTGGGATAATAAAAATCGGCAGCACCATGCGCAGAAAACAAGGAATGTTCAGGCGCGCAATCGCCGTCAGCAGCACCCAGACCACGAGTCCGGCAATAATGCCCGCCAGCATACCGCCGAGAAATCCGGCGCCCATCTGATAGGCCATAAGGCCACCAATGGCGCCAGGAGCAATACCCGGTTTATCGACCATTGACCAGGCGATAAATCCGGCCAGAATCGGAATAAACAGTGTTAATCCCGCCATGCCAATTTGCGACATTGCCTTAAGAAAACCGCTCTCCGGTATCGCCGTATGGCCGTTGAGCATGACCGACAGCGCCAGCAGTACGCCTCCCGCTACGACAAAAGGAACCATATAGGACACGCCAGTCATAAAATGTCGCTTGGTATTTTTTAAGAGCTTTAGCATACCGGCCTCGTTGCTAGGTTGGGCGAATTAGCGCACTAATGCGCTAAAAATAAGGTCATAGAGCGCAATAGGGGTAGTAGTCGCTTTAACTTTGTTGACGAACTCGTCGTTCATCAGCAGCCGGGCAAGGCTGGAGAGATAGCGCATATGTTCATTTTCTACAACAATCGCGCTAATGATCAGCATAAAAACGGTATCCACCTGCACACCACCCCAGGCAACTGGCTGGCGTAATCTTGCGATGCCAATGGTAGAATGTTCTACTGCCGCGGTGCGCGCGTGCGGAATGGCAAAGCCTGCTCCCACCACAGTCGGGAACGGGCTTTCTCGTGCCCATATGTCCTGACAAAGTTTGTCGCGAGAGTCTGTGCGCTGGAGTAGCCATAAATTGTCGACCATTTTTTTGATCGCTTCGTTTTTATCTTCCACGTCCAGATCCCACTGAACCAGCTCAGGTATTAATAGTGGCCAGCTGTTCGGAGCGACGACGGGTTGTTCGCGCTTTTGTTGCTGTACAGCCATCTCATGGTGGTAGTAGCGCAGGATCTTTTCATCAACCTCGGTAATAAGCATACCGTGATCGGCATCTAGCACTAAGGTGCATTGATGGGCAAAGGTGTCAGGATAGAAATCGATATCCACCAGGGTTGGAATATTTCGCGCCTGAGCGAGGATGGCTGTATGCGAATTTTGACCAGACGCCGAGAGCACCAGACCAGACAAATTATGTTTATCCAGTGTCATCAACTGACTGGGAGTAAGCACGTGGGCCAATACCAGTCTTGGGTATGTGAGCGGAGGCATTGGCAGTAGCAGCGGGTGTTCAGTGTAGAGAGTGCTCAGGATCTGCGTAGCTATATCGAGAATATCCAGTGTACGCTCCTGGATATAACGACTGGAGGAACGAGCCAGCACGGCGCTGAAGTCTATCGACGCACGCACTATGGCAGACCAGGCATTGATGCCCTGATAGAGATAGTTGCTAATGCTTCTCTGAAACTCATCGTCATTAATCAATTCCATATGAGCTTCCAGAAGGTCGTGCTCAATGCCTTGGAACTGTTGTAATGAGGCTTTTTTCTGTTCCCGCAGCGTTTTCAGCGCGGCAAGCAGGCGTTGTAGCTCTTGTTCCGGAGGATTTTTCTCGGTAGGAGCTTGTGCCAGCAGCTTATCGAAGCTGATGCTTGGAATAAATATTGGGGGGGCTATGGCAATCCCTGCATTGAGGCTGACTCCGGTCAGATAATGAGGGTGTAGCTCTTCAAGGCTGCGTGGAAGATGACCGGGAATAGAAGATGGGATGACACTTAAATCTGGGAGCCTTGGCAACAACTCCGTTAGCGCCGCCGCCGCGCTAGAGCTATCTGGCCCGTCTAAGGTGATACGACTGTTATCGCCGAATAACGTGTCGGTGGCAACCAAGGAAAGCGCATTTTTGGCGTTGCCTTCAATCCCCGTGCGCATGTTTTGCCAGACGATATCGGCCTTGTAGGTATTACAAATCCGTGCGATATGTCCGGCGGGCCTTGCATGGATCCCATCACTCAATGTGCAATGATAGGTGATTTCCTTTCCCATGTTTGCTCCTTAAGGTGTTGAGCGGACAGGATTGCTTTCTGCTATTCTTTCTCGAAAATTTAATGGCTGATATAGTAAAAAAATGACCTCATCTTGAAAATTGGAACCAAATAATAAATTTGTGATTTTGGTCATATTTTATTTAGGTTGAGCCGCTGAAGCGTTTGAAACGCCAGACAGTCGCTGTATCTAGAGGTTAGTTGGCATATTAACGCCAATATTGAGATGACCAGGCCCCGGTTAAGGTAAAATGTCCTTAATCTTAAAACCCCAAAAAAGTATGTGTGTTTACAGCTTTCAGGTCATATAGATCGACAGAACTATTGGCGTATTTCCATAACTTAACATTTAGAGTAATCAGGAACTTCCGCTTTTGGCACGGGCGGACAGGACACAGGTTCACTAGGCCGATATGAGCAAAAAGCTAACCTTGCCACACTCTAACTATTGCTTCCTTTGTCTGAATAAGTATTATCCTTAACAAGATTCACTGGTGGATTAGTTGCTTTGATTGCTGATGCATAGTAGCAATCCTTATTGTCATTGATAAGCATTGATTTCCAAGGCGACTCAGCACAAACATTGCTTTTACAGGTTCGTATATATGAACCACATACAGTATAAAACGGACATTTATTCTTTGATGAAACTCCCAAATTTAATGTGTTTATTATTTCGCCAGAGGGTTTGTAATGAAGCAATATGAAATGAAAACACGCACGTAACATTTTTGAACCGAATAAAGTTGATTCACCATTTCCTGGTAATTCAAAATCATACATTACATCACATAGCGGTTTTTCTTCATCATCGTACCTTTTCTGAATGATAGTGCAACCACCAAACTGTTTAATAAAATCGTTCATCGACTCGACTTGTTCTGAAACGTTTTCTATTATATTCAACTCATAAAAGGGGGTGCTTTTTCTAAAGTTCAAATTATTTTTTATTTTACTCAAAGTGAGTTTAAAAAATCTTCCCATTGGTTCATCAAAAGGAAACAATGAATTAACTTGAGTAAAAGTTTTTTTATATTTTCATCTTGTTCAGTTAGTTGTTCTTTAACACGTGATACAAGATTTTTATATCGACAATTATCACTCAGTGATTCAGATTCTTTTAGTAATTCAAATAAAACTTGAGGAGGGGCGTTGGACTGTAAAGAGGCCAGCATACAACAGATTATGATATCATTACTCAATGAGGGGGTAATGCTTCCTGCTAAATTTTTTATAATGTGGTAAGGATAGAAGAAGGCGTTTTGAGGAGTGCCATTCATTTTTTTACACATTCACTTTCGAGCATAACGGCTACTGATTCGAGTATCTCAAGCACGCCTATACCTGTGATCATTGAAACTGCTTGATTTTGTGAAAGATGAGATCATGCTGACAACATGAATGTTGAGCTTAACCCTGAACAGAAACGTGCTCTTGAGGCACAACATCGCAAATGTCGTGACCGTAGAGTCTGCGATAGGATACGTTGCGTTCTCCTTTCTGCTGAAGGCTGGTCTGCTTCCATGATCGCCAAATCTCAGTTGATTGATGAAACTACAGTGCGTCGGCATCTTCATGGCTGGTTGAAGGAGCAAAAGCTGACGCCTGAAAATGGCGGTTCTGACAGTCATCTCAGCGAAGCGCAGAAAGCAGAACTCATCACCTACCTGACTGATAATCTTCTCCCTACCACACAGAGCATCATTGAACTGATTGATGAATGGTGGGATATCCGTTACACGGTTCCAGGCCTGAATAAGTGGTTGCACCGCAACGACTTCAGCTACAAAAAACCCATCGGGGTTCCCCACAAATACTGTGCTGAAGCACAGCGGGCGTTCGTGGAAACCTATGAAAAACTGAAGCATGAGGCAGGCGATGAGCCCATCCTGTTCATTGATGGTGTTCATCCGACACAGGGAACAAAGCTGGCCTATGGCTGGATGCCCAAAGGTCGGAAAACCATCGTGGACACAACGGGTAGCCGGACCCGGCTGAACATCATGGGGGCCCTGAATCTGAATGATATCGGCGGTACAGTGATCAGGGAGTATGACACCCTCAACAGCCTGAATATCGGCAAGTTCTTCATCGCCATCCGCGAGACCTATCCAATCACTCAGAAGGTTCACATCATTCTCGACGGTGCGGGGTATCACCGGTCGGAGTTGGTGCAAGAGTGGGCGTATGTGATGAATATCGAGTTGCATTACTTGCCGTCCTATAGCCCCAATCTGAACCCGATGGAGCGATTATGGAAGGTGATGAATGAAGCGGTGAGAAATAACCGTTACTTCAGTTCTGCGTCGGAGTTTAGGCAGGAAATACGACGATTTTTTAGTGAAATATTACCGGAAATTGCCGGGACTCTGTCACGCCGTATTAATGACAACTTCCAGGTTCTTAAACCTGCATCTTCAAGTTAAGTGTGTATATCTCCTGTTTTGAGTTTGCCATTTAGTTTTAAGATGGTTAAATTTTAGACGTTTTTTCCTGTGGTTACTAAATTTGAACGGAACGATAAGAGTAGAGCATGATGTTTTTTTCCTAGCCATCTGTTTTTAAGGATTAAAATGATATTGAGGTTCTGGTTCCTATGATATGGCGGAGGTGCTAGATTTTGTGAGGAGGTTTAAGGACATGGGTGTTTGGTCATTGGATCTGGTCCGTGCTTATTTTCTTCGATAAAAATTTGACCAACATCAGATGAACACACACATCGTAGTCAACTAAGTCAGTTGCTACCGGGGGTAAAGCTCTCGCTAAAATTTTGCCACGATACGAGAGCTTGCCAGAACCTCTCAACTTCCGCTTTTGGCACTCAGCAGACGATCATATCCAAGAATCCTCTAACGAACACATCTCATAATAGAACTCTGGAAAAATCCATTTTTCTAAATTATTTCAGATAGATATTATTCACAAGCCTCCTCCCGCATCCTCATTGGATTGCGGGATTTTTTATTTTTAACACTGTGATTGGGTATAAGTCACTGGGTCATTACTGGCTTCGTTTCCTCATGCAGTTCTGTCTGCTCGAATAAAGTCATCACGCCTGTCGTTCCGAATCCAGTGCCATCCTTACCACCTTTAATTAAAGAGATTTGCTATGGAGAAACAACTGACTCTGTTTACGCCGGAACTGCCGTTACCGGCACTACGCACTATTAAACGAGCTCTGAGTCTTCTTGACCAACACCTACGCGAACCGGGTGTGGCATTCACCTCCACACAAGCCGCTCGCGACTGGCTCAGGCTGAAAATGGGAACCCTTGAGCGTGAAGAATTTGTCGTGCTGTACCTCAATAATCAGAACCAGCTGCTTGCTCACGAAGCGCTGTTCACCGGCACCATCAGTCACACTGAAGTTCATCCTCGCGAGGTGGTAAAACGCGCTCTGTACTTTAACGCAGCGGCGGTGATATTCGCCCATAACCACCCATCCGGGGAGGTGAATCCAAGCCAGGCAGACAAGGCCATTACCCAGCGACTGGTACAGGCGTTGATGCTGGTGGAAATTCGCGTGCCCGACCACCTGATTATCGGTGGCAGGCAGATATTCTCATTTGCCGAGCATGGTCTTCTTTAACAGGAATAAAATAATGAATAAAGGCGCTACCCAAACCTGGGGTCTTAAACGAGATATCACACAGTGTTTTGGAGCACGGCTGGTGCAGGAAGGTCATCGTCTGCATTTTCTGTCGGACCGGGCAGGATTCAACGGTTCGTTCAGTGAGATGCAGGCCCGAGATCTGGATGAAGCTTTTCCGCATTTTGTCGCACATATGGAATTGATGCTGCTCTCCGGTGAGTTGAATCCCCGGTGCGCGCACTGCGTCACGCTGTACCGTAACGGGCTGACCTGTGAAGCCGATACGCTGGGCAGTTATGGGTATGTATATATCGCAATTTATCCCTCAAATCTGGTTAAAGCCTGATTTTTAACATCATCCCTGCATCGTAATCCTTCAAACATTTTCTTCCTTTATTGAGAGACTCAACACATGCAAATCTCAACTGTACCGGCCACGTTGCCGGTTTCGTCACGCCTGTCACCTGTGCAGGTCTGGCAGCAACTTTTAACGTATCTACTGGAGCAGCATTACGGCCTGACACTCAACGACACGCCATTCCATGAGGACGCGGCCATTCAGGAACATATCGAAGCGGGAATAACACTGGCTGATGCGGTGAATTTCCTGGTGGAACGCTATGAACTGGTACGCACTGACCGTAAGGGGTTCACCTGGCATGAGCAAACACCTTTTCTTACCGTGACCGATATTCTCAGAGCCAGACGAGCTACCGGGTTGATGAATACGTAAATTCTTCGAGCCTCATTCCTGATTTTTACCTCTGCACTTTCCTCTCTTTTTATTCATCGCATAATGCGCCTGCCAATTCCGGCAGGTGTGTTTGCTTTTACGGACGATTAACGATGCAAACAGAACCCGACGTGTTAACAGATCACAACGAACTTATCCTTTCGACCAATATCGAACGTGTGGTCACTGGCCGAGATACCGCACTGAAACAGATAGAACAACTCATTCAGCAGCTTGATTCGATTTCACGGCTAACCTCAGAAATTGGCGGTGGCACAGCGCAAGACTGGGCGATGAAGGCCGGGCACCGTTACGATAGCTGGATGACCGAAAAGTTAGATAAAGCGCTGCCTGCCGTCACCCGCAATATTGACCGTAGTATCTGGCGAGACTTGATGTTGAAGTCTGGCATGATGGCCTTGATGGATGCTCAGGCCCGTGACCAGTGGCATAAGAACCTGGAGGAGGGCGATCTTCCAGCCATCAGCGAGGCGAATATCCTCAGTACTTTTGAGCAGCTACACCAGAGCAAAGCAGAGGTGTTTGAGCGTGGCGTTATCAACGTGTTTAAGGGGCTGAGTTGGGATTATAAGTCCAACTTGCCCTGTAAGTTCGGAAAGAAGATCATTGTTGATGGCCTGGTACAATATGACCGTTGGGGATTTCATTTCCGTCATGGGCGCAGACGTGAGCAGTTAGCGGATTTAGAACGTATGCTGAATCTTCTGGATGGTAAACCCGTCCCGGAGAATCGCAACGATCTTTCTGTCAGATTCGATGATCACATCAGCAAACAGCCTTCCTCGGTGTTCGAAGATGAGTACGTTGAGATACGGTACTTCCAGAAGGGGACAGGACATATCACTTTCAAACGTCCGGATCTGATCGAAAAGATGAATGACATCATCGCTAAGTACTATCCGGGAATGCTGGCTAAGCCACACTAATGTTGATTGGCGTTGAGAAAATTTACTTACACCAGCCGTTACATAAATTCTTAAGGCGTGGAATTTTCATTGAGGGGGTTTGTGTAACGCATTGATTTTAATGGTACGCCCTACAGGGTTCGAACCTGTGACCTACGGCTTAGAAGGCCGTTGCTCTATCCAACTGAGCTAAGGGCGCATTGAAATGCGGATTGCGGCAACCGAGGTTGCGGGGTTGGATTATACGGTCAGAGGTTATCGAGTCAATGCCTTTTCTTTATGTGGCGGTAGCCACGGTGCTTTATGGCGGTTTTTCGCACAATAAAACCTGATTATTGAGAATAACGCCATGATCTGCCAGCTTTAATTTTCAGCTTCTACGCGATAACCACCGGATTTTTCTGCTCTTATCGCAAGAATAAATGGTATTGGCCCGTCACTGACCGATGGCTTTAAGATTGAACCACCACAGACAAAAAAACGCTGCGGATCACCCGGTTGATGTAAAAATGCCTGAACCGCCGCGCAATCGTGTGCCTATTCTCTGTATAACCTCCATTCAAAACCTGACAGCGCGCCTCTCTTCTGACAAAATAGCGCCATTCCCCGCTTTTCTTAAATGATGGATTTCCTCACTGATGTCAGCAAAGATTATTGATGGTAAAACGATTGCGCAGCAGGTTAGAAACGAAGTGGCTGAGCAAGTAAAACAACGCCTGGCAGCGGGCAAACGTGCACCGGGCCTGGCCGTGGTGCTGGTTGGTGAGAATCCGGCTTCACAGATTTATGTCGGCAGCAAACGCAAAGCTTGTGAAGAAGTGGGCTTTATCTCGCGCTCTTACGATCTGCCAGCCTCCACCACCGAGCCGGAACTGCTCGCCCTGATCGATAAGCTGAACACCGATTCAGAGATTGACGGCATTCTGGTGCAGCTACCGTTGCCTGCAGGCATTGATAATGTAAAAGTGCTGGAACGCATCCATCCGGATAAAGACGTAGATGGCTTCCACCCTTACAACGTTGGCCGCCTGTGTCAGCGTGCGCCTAAACTGCGCCCTTGTACCCCGCGCGGCATCGTCACCATGCTGGAACGCTATAACATTGAAACCTATGGCTTAAACGCCGTGGTGGTTGGCGCTTCCAACATCGTTGGCCGCCCGATGAGCATGGAGCTTCTGCTCGCCGGATGCACCACTACCGTGACGCACCGCTTCACCAGGAACCTGCGTCACCATGTCGAAAATGCCGATTTGCTGATCGTCGCCGTGGGCAAACCGGGCTTTATTCCTGGCGATTGGATCAAACCCGGTGCGATCGTGATCGATGTCGGTATCAACCGCCTGGAAAGTGGTAAAGTGGTCGGCGACGTAGATTTCGAAGCCGCCAGCCAACGTGCGGCCTACATTACTCCTGTTCCGGGTGGCGTTGGTCCAATGACCGTTGCTACACTGATCCAAAATACCTTGCAGGCCTGCGAGGAATATCACGACGTTCAACCTAAATAAGTTAAGGCAGTATGGAAATTTTTAATCTGGAAAATCACCCTCACGTCGAGCTATGCGATCTGCTGAAGTTTCAGGGCTGGTGTGAGAGCGGTGGCGGCGCCAAAGAAGTGATCGCCCAAGGGCTGGTGAAAGTTAACGGTCAGGTAGAAACGCGCAAGCGCTGCAAGATCGTCGATGGCCAAAAAGTCACCTACAAAGGCATGAACGTCACGGTTAAGGCCTGACCGTTCAAACGCCATAAAAAAATGCCGGGCTGGTTATGTATGCTGCCCGGCATTTTTGATCTTCAGAATGTTTAATGCTCTAAAGCGACATAACAAACATGATCTATACCGCGTAATACACCGTACAGTTCATGCAAGGTCGTCCGTTTCCTTACGGTTAGCTTTAGATTCACTTCTATTTTATTTTTCTTGATGTCGCGTATCGTCATCGCATCAATGAGGTTTCTCTGCTGGTTGAGCCTGGCCATCAGCGACGGCAGCCCTTCCTTCTCATCAATGATCAGCCGTACTTTGACTTTTCCCAGGTGTTGGTGCCTTGATTGCAGCAGGACAATATAAGGGCTGAGTTTTATCGCCAGTAAAAACAACGCCGTCGCCAGTAACGCGTGCAGATAGAAACTGGCTCCACAGGCTATGCCAACCCCCGCCGATGCCCAAACGATGGCTGCGGTCGTCAGGCCTGAAATCGCATCGTCATGACGGTGTAAAATCACGCCAGCCCCTAAAAATCCGACCCCACTGATAATCTGTGCAGCCAGGCGCATAGGGTCGCTGCGAATATTGGCAGATATCTCGGCGTAATATTCTGCAGACTGAATAGACACCACCGTTAATACACAGCTGGCAACGGCAATGATGACGCAGGTTTTGAAGCCAACCGGCTTTCCTTTGGATTCCCGTTCCAGGCCAATTACACCTCCCAGAACAAACGCTGCGATTATCTTGGCTACCGTCGCCAGATGGAGCGGCCCCAGCCCGCCCAGCACCGATAACATGCTATCCATGTTTTATCCCTCTCCAACGGCAACTCTTCATCCCAGATTATTGCTTGGCAGGTTTCAGTTCTGCCGGCGTTTGCTGTTTGGACAGATCGTCTTTGAAGAAAATAAAGAAGAACAATGAGACAACGGCCGCGATGATTGCCGAGAACAACCAGAAGTTTTCCCATTGTGGCAAGGCCTGCGGCCCCTGCTCCGTCACCGTGTTATTAAAGATTTGCCCGCAAATAGTTGAAGCGAAAAGCAGGCCAAAACCATTGGAGACGATGAAACGCAGGCTTTGTGCCTGGGCCTTGATTTCTGGCCGCGCCTTGCGGTCAACATAGATATCGCCAACCGTAAAGAAGAAGTCCCAGCAGAATCCTTGCAGCATCAGGCCGATTAAAACAAACATCATGTTGGCGTCGATAGCCGCCTGGGAGAAGAGCATCGAACGGATGATCCAGCACACCGCGCCCATCATCAGGGTGACTTTGAAGCCTGCTTTCAGCAGGAAAAATGACAACAGGAACATAAAGATCACTTCACAAGCGATCCCTACCTGCATCATCGAGGCGGCGTTATCAAAACCGAGCGCCTTCAGAAATACCGGAATATAGGCGGAATAGGCCGTTTTGGGGATCATCAATACAAAGATGCTCAACATCAGAATCGAGAAGTTGCGATCTTTGAACAAGGCCAACGCATCAAGGCACAGCAAATCACGCAGGGCAAATGCGTTGCCTTTGGCCTTTGGCGGCGTATTTGGCAGAGTAAAGCAATACAGGCCTAAGACCACACCGGCAGCGGAAGCAATATACCAGGTCATGGTATCGCCGGAGAACCCCATCTGCCCGATGATAAAACCTATCGCCATAAAACCGAAGGTGCCGAATACGCGGATCACCGGGAAATACTTCACCCCGTTGATATGGCTGAAACTGATGCTGTTTGCCAGCGCGGTTGTCGGGTAGAACAACAACCCGACCAGGAAGATCATCGCCAGCGTCATGGTGGTGTCATGGGCTTCGATAAACTGTGGTACGCACAGGATCACCCCGGCATTAATCAGGTGCAGGATCCCCATCACTTTCTGCGAAGCAAAGAAGCGGTCTGCCACCATGCCGATAAACAGCGGTGAAAGTATCGTCGCCAACCCCAGCAACGCATAAGAAGAACCGATAATGGTCGCCATGCCGTAAGTGCTCAGCACCAGGCCCATGGTCATATTCCAGGCGCCCTGCATAAAATACTGCACAAACATCATAATCAGCAGGCGAGGTGTTTTGTTGAAATCCATGAGTTCCTCCCCTACATGAGGTTAATGGTCAGGCCGTCATACGCGACGGTGATGTTTTTATCGCTACAGGCAGCCACCAGCTCCTGGTGCAGCAATTTACCGCTGTGAGAAACGTGGGAAACCACCGTTTGGCTGCCAGAATGCAGACATTCCATCGCGCGCAATTTCTCCTGCGCCGCGAACACGGTT
This sequence comes from Serratia sp. L9, assembly GCF_050632285.1. NCBI lineage: Bacteria > Pseudomonadati > Pseudomonadota > Gammaproteobacteria > Enterobacterales > Yersiniaceae > Serratia > Serratia sp. L9. Next base: position 5,347,878 of record NZ_CP192591.1, read on the forward strand.
TCCAGGCTCATATGGTTGTCGGTACGGTCATCACCATTAAAACCGTAGGTGCATTCCAACACCACCAGATCCAATACCTTCCCCTGTAACCACTGCCAGGTGAGCTCTGGGAACCAACCAGAATCGTGGCCATAGAAAATCGTTTTCCCGTCTTTTTCGATCACATACACGTAGCACAACTCCCATTTGGCATGGTTGGCCAGCAGCGGTGTGATCTTGTAGCCGTGGCTTTCAACGGTGACAAAAGGCACCAGACAGTGGAAAGCAAAACGCTGTTTGCTGTAGCCCGGCAATACCGCAGCACAGCCGTTAATGGCACGGTCATTGCCAAATATTTCCAGCGGATGGTCGATATTGAATCCGTAACCTTCCATCCGGCTAAACAGCTCGCCAACGTTGAAATGGTCGGGATGAGTATGGGTAAATAGCAGATCGGTAAACCCGGTCGCATCCAGCCCATCACGCAGCAGCTGCTGGCTAAACTCCGGAGCCACATCAATCAGCATCACATCATCAATAATCGCGGATGAGTGGGTACGTAGGTCTTTCCCTTTAAGGAAACGGGCCTGTTGGCAGTGCTCACACCGGCAAAACGGATTGGGGATCCCTTCAGAGGCTGCCGATCCCAGAAAATGTAGTTTCATTTTTTATCCTTTTTATTCAATCAATTACTGATTTTTCGCTGCAAAACTCTCAGATGATCCGATTCACACCAATCATTTTGGAACGTGTCAATAATATAAGTGAGAATAAAAATTGGACAACACTCACAATTCACATTGGTGACAGCCTTCAAACTATTTCAATTAAATACATAAATATCAATAAATTAAATATTAGTTAAGAAAATTAATCCTAAAATAGAGGATTAGCCATAGGAAGCGGCATGACATGATAAAAAGTATAAATAACCAGCAACTATAAATGGAACGATCCAATATTTAGCATTCTCAAAAAATCGAGATAGCGATGTCCCCATGCCGGTGTTAGCATCAAAACAGGCTGGTCAACGTGACGAGAAAAATGGCGACTATCAAGGATATAGCAAAGCTGGCGGGCGTATCACACGGCACAGTTTCCAACGTGTTGAATGGGCGCGGCAATGTCAGCGTGGAAAAAATTGAAGCGGTCAAACAGGCAGCCCAGCAAATGGGTTATCAGATCAACGCTCAGGCGCAATCTCTGCGCACCAGCAAAAGCAGCGGCGTTGCGCTGATCCTGCCCAACGTCAATGCCGAGCAATATCATCAACTCTATCGTGGGCTCCAGCAGTCGTTACAGGCTGGCGATCTGGATCTGTACATTACCCACGATCTCCCCTCTGCTGAAATGGATATCCTGCAAACACTGGCGGCAAAATCCTACCAAAGCGTGGTGACCGTTTCTTGCCTTGCCGACAGCGAAAGCTATTACCAGACCCTGCGATTACCCCCAGAACAAATCCTGTTTGTCTATCGCCACCCTGAACAGGCACAGACCAGGTTCAGCTTGGATTTTTCCCTGGCGGCTCAGGCAATTGCCGCAGAGCTAGCCCGTGATAAACCGCAGCATGTCGGCGTGCTTTGCGAACCTCTCGCTTATTCCCACAGCCACAGCTTTGTCGACGCGTTGAAAAGCACTCTGGCGCAGTTAAGCCCATCGACACAGTTAACGATTATTCCGTCACCGGCCAGTGAATGCCACACCGCCGCTTTTGCTTTTTTTGATGGGCAACCGCCGCAAATACTGGTGGCCCAGGACAGCGAAAAATGCCGTTGCCTGACCCAGGCAGCCTATCTGGGTAGCGCAGAACCCTGCCCACCCATCTGGCAATTGAGTGACAACGAACCTGCCGTTGTGCCCAATCAACATAGCTATCAGATGGATTACGCCCGATTGGGGCTGCAGATAGCCCGCTATCTAGAGAGTTCAGAACCACAGCCAGGAGAGCAGGTTCTCGCCAACCGGGGGTTCGCTCTGGATGTTAAGCCTGTGCCGCGGGCGCCCGATCGGGGGAGACACTGAACATGTTAATCCTGCCAAGCCCTTCAACCGATGCGCTGAAGAAACTGTTACCGCATTTTTACCGCCAGACCGGTATCAAGGTTAACCTTGCCGTTTATCCCTATGACGAAGTGTTTGAGATCCTCTCGAATCTGCATCTGCACCCGTATTACGATTTGCTGCGTATCGATATGGCCTGCTTCCCCTGGTTTGCAGAAAAGACCCTGACACCGCTGGCAGAAATAGCCCCCGAGTTACCTGATTTGTTGGCTAACTTCTCCGCCGAGATTGGCCATCACTTCAGCCAGCTCGACGAGCAAGCCTATGCATTGCCGTTTGATGCCAGCACACAACTGCTGTTCTACCGCCGCGATCTGTTTGAAGACCCAACCATCAGACGCATGTTTTATGAAAAGACCGGCAAAGAGCTAAAGATCCCGACCAGTTTCGCAGAGTTTGATGCCATTACCGCCTTTTTCACAGCCATTCATCAGCCTGGCAATCCACAACGACCTGTGGGTTCCTCCACGACCCTCGGCAGCTCGGGGTTAATTGCTACCGAATATCTGCTGCGCTATTACGCGCTCGGGGGGCGGTTGGTACATAGTGATCAACCGGTGCAACTGGTAACCAGCCTGGCCATTACCGCCCTGCAGCAATACCTGCAGCAGCTTTCCGTTACGACTAACCTGAACAGTGAATGGTGGAATGCTTCGGTCGCCCAATTTGAACAAGGGCAACTGGCGATGCTGATTATGTATATGAACCTGTTCAATGACGTCGCGCACAGCCCCTTATCACCGGCTATCGGCTACGCGCCCGTGCCGGGCAACATGCCGCAAATGGGGGGCGGATCGCTTGGGATGTCGCGTTTCAGCAATAAGAAAGCCCAGGTTACACAATTTTTCCGTTGGTTATATTCAGCAGAAATTACCGAGCATCTGGTATTGCTTGGCGGCAACAGTGCTCATCGCTGCATCTATCAAAACCAGCGCATTCTGCATCTTTACCCCTGGTTCAATTTACTGCGGGATAACCCCAGCACCGGCATCCGTGAATCGCGGGGGTTACAGGGGGAATTGTTCAATCTTCGTCATGCGGAAATCATTATCGGCCAGGGCGTGACTAACGTGGTGAACAAGATGATGACACCAGAGCAGGCTATTGATTATATCAACCAGCGCTTGCTGACCGAGGCCGGTTCTTAAGGCACAAAAAAACCGGGTGACAAAGAGCAACCCGGTTTCCTTAACTTAATAAGCTATTAAATTATTTACGGCGCCAGCTGGTCCCTTGCGGGCCATCTTCCAGCACGATATTCATCTCGTTCAAACGGTCACGGGCCGCATCTGCCAACGCCCAGTTTTTGGCAATACGGGCATCGTTGCGCTGCTTGATCAACGCTTCAATCTCTGCCGCTTCGGCATCATCCGTTTGCGCCCCGCTTTGCAGGAACTGTTCAGGCTCTTGCTGCAGCAGACCCAGCACCTTGGCCAGCTTGCGCAGTTCTGCCGCCAACCCGTTGGCTGCCGCCCTATCTTCGCTCTTCAGGCGGTTCACTTCACGCGCCAGATCGAACAACGCCGAATAGGCCTCTGGGGTGTTGAAGTCATCGTCCATCGCTTCGCGGAAACGGGCAACAAACGCGTCCCCACCGGCGGGCTGTGCTTGGGCATCGGTGCCACGCAGCGCGGTATATAAACGCTCCAGCGAGGCCCGCGCCTGCTTCAGGTTCTCTTCGCTGTAGTTCAGTTGGCTGCGGTAGTGGCCAGACATCAGGAAATAACGCACGGTTTCTGCGTCGTAATAACCGAGCACATCGCGGATGGTAAAGAAGTTGTTCAACGATTTGGACATCTTCTCTTTGTCGATCATCACCATACCGGAGTGCATCCAGTAGTTGACGTACGGGCCATCGTGCGCACAGCTGGACTGGGCAATTTCGTTTTCGTGGTGCGGGAACATCAGATCCGAGCCGCCGCCGTGAATATCGAAATGGGTGCCAAGCTGTTTGCAGTTCATCGCTGAACATTCAATATGCCAGCCAGGGCGGCCAGGGCCCCATGGAGATCCCCAGCTTGGCTCATCCGGTTTGGACATCTTCCACAGCACAAAGTCCATCGGGTTTCGTTTCACGTCGTCGACTTCCACGCGCGCACCGGCTTGCAGCTGATCCAGATCCTGGCGTGAAAGCAGGCCATACTCTGGGTCGCTGTCGATAGAGAACATCACGTCGCCATTGCTGGCAACATAAGCATGTTCACGCTCAAGCAGGCGTTGGGTGATCTCAATGATCTCAGTGATATGGTGCGTGGCACGCGGTTCCAGATCCGGGCGTTCAATCAACAGCGCGTCAAAATCCGCATGCATCTCTGCCAGCATACGCGTGGTCAGTTGATCGCAGGTTTCGCCGTTCTCTGCTGCGCGGCGGATAATTTTGTCATCCACGTCGGTCACGTTGCGCACATAGTTCAGCGAATAACCGAGATAACGCAGGTAGCGCGCCACCACGTCGAAAGCAACAAAGGTACGCCCGTGGCCGATATGACACAGATCGTAAATGGTTACCCCGCACACGTACATGCCAACTTTACCGGCATGAATAGGTTTGAATTCCTCTTTTTGACGACTCAGGGTATTAAAGATCTTTAGCATCGGGACATTCCGTGGTGTGCGTGATAACAAAAATTTTGCGGTTAATTTAGCGTATTGAAACCCGAAGGCTGTTCTATTGCAAGGTCAAGGCCAAGGATTACCCGTTTCACTGGCAAAAAACTGCCTGAAATCAGAGTTCATCCCGTCAGCGGACGGGTACGGCAACCGGTTATGGCAGCGCTGCTGACTGAATAATTGAGATATGTTATAAAGGCGGTCTGATTGCTCACACTGCCCTTATGTGACATCTCACTTCATCTTGCTAGGACTAAAACTATGGTTACTTTCCACACTAATCACGGCGACATCGTTATCAATACTTTTGCTGATAAAGCGCCGATTACCGTTGAAAACTTCCTGAACTACTGCCGCGAAGGCTTCTACGACAACACCATCTTCCACCGTGTTATCAATGGTTTTATGGTGCAGGGCGGTGGTTTTGAACCTGGTATGCGTCAGAAAGACACCAAAGCAACCATCAAAAACGAAGCCAACAACGGCCTGAAAAACACCCGTGGCACGCTGGCAATGGCTCGTACCAACGACCCACACTCTGCCACTGCCCAGTTCTTCATTAACGTGGTTGATAACGACTTCCTGAACTTCCGTGGTGAAAACGCTCAGGGCTGGGGCTACTGCGTATTCGCAGAAGTGGCTGAGGGTATGGACGTGGTTGAAAAAATCAAAGCGGTTAAAACAGGCCGCAGCGGCATGCACCAGGATGTTCCGGTTGAAGACGTGGTGATCAACAGCGTAACCGTCAGCGAGTAATCGCATCTGCATGAGCACGCTGTTTATCGCAGACTTGCATTTATGCGCACAGGAACCGGCAATCACTGCCGGTTTTCTGCGTTTTTTGCAGCGTGAAGCCATTCACGCCGATGCGCTATACATTCTGGGTGACCTGTTCGAAGCCTGGATTGGCGATGACGATCCCGAGCCTTTACACGACGAAATTGCCGCCGCGCTGCAGGCACTGCATCAGGCCGGTGTGCCTTGCTATTTTATTCACGGCAATCGCGATTTCCTGTTGGGCAAGCGTTTCGCCCAGGCCAGTGGCATGACGCTACTGCCAGAAGAGCAGGTAGTCAGCCTGTATGGCCGCAACATACTGATCATGCATGGCGATACCCTCTGCACCGACGATCAGGCCTACCAGGAATTCCGCCGCAAGGTGCATAACACCTGGATACAAAAGCTGTTTCTGGCACTGCCGCTAGGCTGGCGTTTAAAAATTGCCGCCAAGATGCGCGCACGCAGCCAGCAGACCAACCAATACAAATCCGAAGCGATTATGGACGTCAATCCGCAAGCCGTTGAGCAGACGATGCTGCGCCATAACGTACACTGGATGATCCACGGCCACACCCATCGCCCGGCAATACATCAGTTGGCCCTGACCAACGGCGAAGCTCACCGGGCGGTACTTGGAGCCTGGCATGTGGAAGGTTCCATGATTAAAGTCACGCCACAGGCTGTCGAACTGATCCCTTTCCCTTTCTGACGCGGGATAACAACATTCGCGCGTTTGACGGTAAAAACCGGTGACGCAACCGTTTTCCTCGCCCTGTACCCATGATATGCTCTACGCCCTCATATGGCCTGCCGCCGCAGGTAACTGACCGACATTTGTCCAATCACAGGAGCCATACCCTCATGGGAGCCAACGCTACTTCAGCCGCCAATGCTGAGGTTAAAATCGCAATTGTAATGGGATCAAAAAGTGACTGGGCCACCATGCAGTTCGCAGCCGAAGTCCTGACTATGGTGGATGTCCCGTTCCATGTCGAAGTCGTCTCCGCCCACCGCACGCCAGACCGGCTGTTCAGCTTTGCCGAGCAGGCAAGTGCTGAGGGCTTTGAGGTGATCATTGCCGGTGCGGGCGGTGCAGCCCATTTGCCGGGCATGTTGGCGGCAAAAACGCTGGTGCCGGTGCTGGGTGTGCCGGTGCAAAGCGCCGCATTAAACGGTATCGACAGCCTGTATTCCATCGTCCAGATGCCGCGTGGTATTCCAGTCGGTACTCTCGCTATCGGTAAAGCCGGTGCGGCGAATGCCGGGTTGCTGGCCGCTCAAATTCTGGCGCTGCACGATGCGGCATTAGCGCAACGGTTGGCACAGTGGCGCCAGGCTCAAACCGACGACGTGCTTAACAACCCGGACCCGCGGGAGGAAGCATGAAGCCGGTTTGCGTATTGGGCAATGGCCAGTTAGGGCGCATGCTGCGTCAGGCTGGCGAACCTTTGGGTATTGCAGTTTATCCGGTGGGTCTTGATGCCGAACCAGAAGCGGTGCCCTATCAAAACGCGGTGATCACCGCAGAGATCGAACGTTGGCCGGAGACGGCATTAACGCGTGAACTGGCGACCCATAATAATTTCGTCAATCGCGATATCTTCCCTCGCCTGGCGGATCGTCTCACGCAAAAGCAACTGCTCGATCGGCTTCATCTGGCCACCGCTCCTTGGCAGTTGCTGGCAAACGAAGGCGAGTGGCCGCAGGTGTTTGCTACCCTGGGTGAACTGACGATCGTCAAACGCCGCGTTGGCGGTTATGACGGGCGTGGGCAGTGGCGTTTGCGCCCTGGCCAGCAAGCCGAGTTACCGGCAGATGCTTATGGTGAATGCATTGTCGAGCAGGGGATAAATTTCTCTGGTGAAGTTTCTCTGGTGGGTGCCCGGGGCCATGATGGCCAGTCGGTGTTCTACCCACTGACTCACAACCTGCACGAAGAGGGTATTCTGCGTACCAGCGTAGCGCTGCCTGAGCCGAACCCTGCGTTGCAACAACAGGCTGAGCAGATGTTGGCGGCGATCCTCAACGAATTAAACTACGTCGGTGTGATGGCGATGGAGTGTTTTATCGTTGGCGATAGCCTGTTGATCAATGAGCTGGCTCCGCGTGTTCACAACAGCGGTCACTGGACGCAAAATGGTGCTTCCATCAGCCAGTTTGAGCTGCATTTGCGCGCTATTCTTGGGTTGCCGCTGCCAAGCCCGGTAGTCAGTACGCCTTCAGTGATGGTGAATGTGATTGGCACCGCGCTCAATCTGCAATGGCTTGCCCTGCCGCTGGTACATCTGCATTGGTATGAAAAAGAAGTGCGGGAAGGCCGCAAGGTTGGGCATCTTAATCTTAACGATCCGGATGCGGCTACACTGCAACACGCCCTGCAGGCGCTGGCTCCTCTGCTGCCAGCCGAGTACCAGACCAGCTTGGCTTGGGCGCAGCAAAAGCTGGCTTAAACATCACCCCGCAGCAAGGTTAGAGGGGCAACTCATTGAGCTGCCCCTTTTTGTTGAACCAATGCTAGCTTCGATAACCGCGTGGATTTTTTCTTTGCCAGTTCCAGGTATCGCGCATCATTACGTCAAGCCCGCGCTGCACTTGCCAACCCAGTTCCTGTTTAGCCAGTTCGGCATCGGCCCAGAAGGCAGGTAAGTCGCCGGCACGGCGCGGTAAAATCTGATAAGCAATGGTGACTCCCGAGGCTTTTTCAAACGCCTGTACCATTTCCAGCACCGAGTAGCCAATCCCGGATCCCAGGTTATAGGCTTTGAAACCGGCAATCTGCTTTAAGTGATCCATCGCTGCCAAATGACCCTGCGCCACATCCATCACGTGAATGTAATCGCGTACCCCGGTGCCATCCTTGGTGGGGTAATCGCCGCCGAACACGCTCAACTGTTCCCGCTGGCCAATGGCCACCTGCGCAATATACGGCAACAGATTATTGGGAACGCCGCCAGGATCTTCACCCATCAAGCCCGACTCATGGGCGCCTACCGGATTGAAGTAGCGCAGCGCAATGATGGAGAATAACGGATCAGCCTTGGCAAAATCTTGCAGCACCTGCTCCACCATCCACTTGGAAGTGCCGTAGGGGCTGGTGGTGCCACCGATCGGCATACTTTCCTGATAAGGCACTGGCGAATGTTCACCGTACACCGTGGCTGAAGAGCTAAAAATAAACTGATGAACTCCCGCCTGGCGCATAGCCTCCAGCAGTACCAGCGTGCCCGCCACGTTGTTTTGATAATACTCCAAAGGTTTCTGGACCGATTCGCCTACCGCTTTCAGGCCGGCAAAGTGGATCACCGAGGTAATCTGGTGTTCCCCGAAAACCCTCGCCAGACATTCGGAATCCCGGATATCCCCCGGGTAGAATGCCGCTGTTTTACCGGTCAGTTGCGCCACTCGGTGCAAGGACTCTTCGGATGCATTAACCAGATTATCCAGCACCACCACATCTTCGCCCCGTTCCAGCAGTGCCAATACCGTATGTGAACCAATGTATCCGGCACCGCCGGTCACCAGAATTGCCATAACCTTTCCCCTTGGAATATTAAGCCTGTTTTATGCACAATCTGCCGACTAGCGCGAGCCAATGTGGCGTAACGGTTTACCGGCCATCAGATTGCGTTCGATATGCTCCAGAGAGATATTTTTCGTTTCCGGAATCAACGCCAGCGTGACGAAGATAAACACCAGGTTAAGCGCCGCGTAGACCCAGAATGTGTGCGCACTACCCAACGAATTCAGCATAGTCAGGAACGTCGCACCAACGATCATGTTCGCGATCCAGTTGGTGGCGGTGGAACAGGTAATGCCAAAATCGCGGCCTTTCAGCGGTTGGATCTCTGAACACAGCACCCAAATCAGTGGGCCCGCGCTCATGGCGAAGCCGACAATAAACATCAGTAACATGATGATGGCGAAGTATTGTTCCGCCGGTGAGGTCATTCCCACATTCATCATCGTCCCTAGGGCGCCCATGCCAGCCGCCATAACGATAAAACCTAGCGTCAGCGTTGGTTTGCGTCCCCAGCGGTCAACCAGCCCAATGGCGATAAAGGTGGCCAGTACGTTAACCAGACCGACGATGACCGTCCCCCACATCTGCTGTGCGGTACTGGCAAAGCCCGCCAGGCCAAAAATTTTCGGGGCATAATACATAATGACGTTCATCCCGGTGAACTGTTGCATCACCTGCAGCAGGACGCCGAGGAAAACGGCACGCCGGAAGTTTTTATTATCTTTAAACAGCGCCCAGCCACTTTGTTTCAGCTTGAGGCTTTCGCGAATTTCGTTCAATTCGTGTTGCGCCTGGGCACTGCTGTCCCGCAGTTTTTCCAGTACCTGGCGCGCTTGCTCATGACGATTGCGCGAAGCCAGCCAGCGTGGGCTATCCGGCAGGAAGAACACACCGACCAACAGCAATAAGGCAGGAATGGTGATCACGCCCAGCATCCAACGCCAGGCACCGGTATAGCTGAATGCGGTATCAGAAAGGTAGGCCGCCAGAATGCCGATGGTGATCATCAACTGGTACATAGAAATCATGCTGCCGCGAATTTTTTCCGGGGCGATTTCAGACAGGTAAATAGGCGCAGTATAAGAGGCAACCCCTACTGCCAGCCCAAGTAGGACGCGAGAAATCAGCAAAACCTCCACATTGGGCGCCGCAGCGGAACACAACGAACCCACGACGAACAGAACAGCGCCTATCATCAGGCTGTATTTACGCCCGATACGGAAGTTCATCCAGCCACTGCCCACGGCGCCGATCGCAGCCCCAAACATCATGGAACTGACCACCCACTCCTGCTGGGAACGGGTAATGTTAAACGAATCGGTGATAAACGGCAGAGCACCCGCAATCACACCGATATCCAGACCAAACAGCAGCCCAGCCAGAGCGGCCAAAAAACAGACGAAAAAAGTCATCGCTGCATTGCTCTGGCTTTTCTCAGCCGCCAACACGTTGACGGTAGTATTCATACAGCCTCCAATCGATAACCTGCTTAAGTTGCCAATATGATAGGAGGCAATTCGTCAGAGATAAGTGAGTGCGATCACATTAGTGGAAACGCTTACACATATTAATTTCCTGCATGGAATCAGATCCACTGCCATAAAATCAGTTGATTTAAAAAGAAAACACCCAAAATAACCGGTTTATAATGATGATGCCGATAACGTCTTTTTACTGTTCACTCACCAGAAAGCAAAGTTTAAGCAAGCCAAATTGTAATCGATTCCAAACAGTGACTATCGAGATATATGGCAGAAAACCGGCACAAAGATTGAACACAGGAATTCGAATAGAGAGCAAGCTGGTACAGGTGGGAAACTCAGCCGCCCCAGGATAACCGGGGTCGGCTGATTAATCGTTGCGGGTTAATCTTCGTAACTGCGGAACAGCGCTCGCCCGCGCAGCAAGCGTACGCCCAGCCAGCCGCCACACAGCGAGAGCAGCAAGGCACTCAACAGCGGTAACGCCCACCACAGCATCGGCGTGGGTGCCCAAGGGAAATCGAACACCTTGGTCTGCAATAACCACAGGGCAGCTTCAGCCCCGACTGCCGCAGCAATACCGGCCACCAGCCCCAACAAGGCAAACTCGCACCAGAGCGTGCCACGCAGCAGACGCTTACCTGCGCCCAGCGTGCGGTAAACCACCAGCTCTTGCCTGCGCTGACGCATACCAACCTGCACCTGCGCCATAAGCAACAGGCCGCCGCAGATCACCACCAGCACCACCATCACCTCCAGCGCCTTGCTCACCTGCTGCAACACGCCGCCAACCTGTTTCAGGATCGAGCCGATATCCAGCAGGCTCAAGGTTGGGAACTGGCGGTTAAGCTGTGTCAGCACCATGCCGTTGCCGTCATAACGGAAGCTGGTCAGCCAGGTTTGTGGCTGGCCGTCCAGCGCACCCGGCGGGAAGATAAAGTAGAAGTTCGGCTTCAGGCTTTCCCAATCCACCTGGCGCAGGCTGGTGACTTTGGCGCTGAACGACTGGGTATCGCCGCTGAATGTCAGGGTATCGCCCAGTTTGATCTTTAATCGCCCGGCGATCCCTTCATCCATCGAAACCTCACCGCTTTGCGGCGGCCAGGTGCCTGCGGTCAACGGGTTATGATCCGGCAGTTCAGTTTGCCAGGTCAGGTTCAGTTCGCGGTTTACCGCCTCACCGCCCGGATCGTCCTCGTGCACCCTTTCCGTCGCCACCTGATGGTTAATCTCCGTCAGGCGCACACGGACAATTGGGTAGAAGGTTTCTTCCTGCAATTGATGCTGTTGCAGGAAGGCTTTCACCTGCGGCACCTGTGCCGTGGTCATATTCAGCAGGAAATAGTTCGGGCTGTCTGGCGGTAACTGTTGCTGCCAGCGATCAAGCAGGTCACCGCGCAATACCAGCAGCAGGGCCAACAACATAAACGAAAGTGAGAATGCCGCCAGTTGACTGACCGTCACCCAGGGCTGATGCAACAGGCGATTCACCGCCAGCCGTAGCGCCAGATTCTTCAGCGTAATGCGCCGCAGCAGCAGCAAACTGCCCCAGCCGATACCCGCCAACAGCAGGGCCAGCACCAGCATGCCTGCCAGAATAGCCCACAGCAACGTGCTTGCCCCCATCAGCACGGTCAGCAGCAACACCACAACTCCCAGCGTAACCGGCAGGAAATAACGTAGCGGCCAGACATTGGCAACCACGTCACGGCGCAGCACGCGCAATGGTTGGGTAGCCAGCAATTGCCGATAGGGGCGCAGGCCAACCAGCAGAGAGATCATCACCAGCGCCCCCATCGCCCACAACCACGGCCATGCCCCGGCGGCAGGTAACTCCCCCGGCAACACCGGTGCCAGCAGGCGAATCAGCAAGGCTTCAAACCCCAGGCCGATCAGGCTGCCACAGACTCCCGCCAGCAACAGCACCGCCACCCATTGGCCAATAATCAACTTGCTCAGCGCCTTACGCCCTGCCCCCAGCGTTTTCAGCACCGCAATCAAATCATATCGGCTGCGGCAATAATGGCTCATGGCTACCGCTACGGCGGCAATCGACAGCAACAACGTCAGCAGTGCCGATAGCAGCAGGAACTGTTGGGAACGCTGCAGCGATTTGCCTAACGCACTGCCGGACTCCTCCAGCCCATACCAACGCTGATCGGGTTTTAGCAGCGGCTTGAGGCGCGCTTCATAACGCTGAATATCTTCAGGCGCCCCGGCAAACATATAGCGGTAAGTCAGGCGGCTACCCGGCTGCACCGCCCCGGTTTTAGCGACATCGTCCAAATTGATGATAATCGAGGGGGCGGTCTGGAACGGGTTGAAACCGGAATCCGGCTCCTGAATGACTTCGCCAGCAATTCGTAAGGTGGTATCCCCCACCTCAAGATTGTCGCCAACCTTGATATCCAGCAATGCCAGCAGGCGCGGGGCCACCAGCACCGTGCCCGGCTCCGGCCGGAGGTTGGGCGGGCGGGTTTCCAGCTCGCCATACAGCGGGTAGGCCACATCGGTCGCCTTCACATTGGCCAACTGCGGGGTATCACCGGCATAGGTCATGGTGGTGAAAGACAGCTGGCGACTGACCTTTAACCCTTGCTGCCGGGCATCGAGGAGCCAGCCTTCCGGCACCGGGCGCGCGGTACGCAATACGCGGTCACCGGCGATAAAGTCGCGGCTTTGCTGGCTCAAGCCTTTATCCATACGATCGCTGATACTGCCGAGCGCCAGCACGCAGGCCACCGACAGCGTCAGTGCCAGCCAGACAATCAGCAGTGAAGGCGAGCGCCATTCACGCCAGAACCAGCGCCAGATCATGCCTCCTCCCACAGCTTGCCTTCACGCAAGCGTAGCCGCCGCTGGCAGCGTGCCGCCAGGGTTTCATCATGGGTGACCAGGATCAGCGTGGTGGAAAAGTCACGGTTGAGGGAGAACAGCAAATCGGCGATCCGTTCGCCGGTCTGGCGATCCAGATTGCCGGTGGGTTCATCGGCAAACAGCACCCGTGGGCGTCCGCTGAAGGCTCTGGCCAATGCCACACGCTGCTGCTCGCCGCCGGAAAGCTGGGCTGGCAGGTGGGTAAGGCGCTGACCCAAACCAAGCTGTTCCAGCAGTTGCACTGCCTGTTCGCGGCTTTGGCGATCGCTCTCGCCGCGCAGCAGCGCTGGTAATTGCACGTTCTCCAACGCATTCAGGGTTGGCACCAGCATGAAAGATTGAAAAACAAAACCGACGTTTTTCGCCCGCAATGCCGCACGCCCTTCTTCATCCAGTGCGGTCAGCGATTCGCCCAATAGCCGCACGTCCCCTTCACTGCCGTCATCAAGCCCGGCGAGAATGCCCAGCAACGTCGATTTGCCCGAACCAGACTCACCAATCAACGCAATTGTCTGTGCGGGTTTGACAACCAGCTCGACTCCGGTAAGGATGGTGAGCTGATGCTCACCCTGACCAACGTGTTTACTAAGATGATGAACTTCAAGAACGTTTTCCGCTGGCATCTTCCCTTCCTTTTGCTGTTGGGATTATTCAGTTTACGCGCTGTCGCAGCCGATACCTTATTGATTTTGGGCGACAGTTTAAGTGCTGGCTACCGCTTGCCGGTCGCACAGGCCTGGCCAACCCGGCTGGCCGCCGAGTGGCAAAAGCACCCCGGCTACCCGAAAGTGGTTAACGCCAGTATCAGCGGCGACACCGCCTCGCAGGGGTTGGCACGCCTACCGGAACTGTTGAAACAGCACCAGCCACGCTGGGTGATGATTGAACTGGGTGCCAACGATGGCCTGCGCGGGTTCCCGGCCAAGGACATTGAACACGATCTGAACCAGATTATCACGCAGGTGATACAGGCCGGAGCCAAACCGCTGTTGATGCAAATTCATATTCCGCCAAACTATGGCCGGCGCTACACCGAAGCCTTCAGTGCAATTTATCCGGCACTGGCCACGCAGTTCGGCATTCCGCTGCTACCGTTCTATATGGAACAGGTGGTGATTAAACCGGAATGGATGCAGGATGACGGATTACATCCTAACCAGGATGCCCAGCCGTTTATCGCCACCTGGATGGCGAAACAGCTGGAACCACTAGTAAAACATGAGTCTAACTAAATAGGGTTGCCTACTAGGTAAAGTTATGCAAAAAGCGGTATTGATAACCGGCTGTTCCAGCGGGATTGGATTGATTGCAGCGCAGGATCTGCGTAACCGTGGCTATCGCGTGTTGGCCGCCTGCCGCAAACCCCAGGACGTGGAAAATATGCGTCAACTCGGGCTGGAAGGTATCGAGCTGGATCTGGACGATAGCGCCAGCGTAGCACGCGCGGCGGCACAGGTGATTGAACTCACCAACGGGCGGCTTTATGGCCTGTTCAACAATGCCGGTTTCGGCGTGTACGGCCCGTTAAGCTCAGTCTCCCGCCAACAGCTGGAGCGGCAATTTTCCGCCAACCTGTTTGGTACCCATCAGTTGACCCAGTTGCTATTACCGGCAATGCTGCCGCACGGCGAAGGGCGGATTATTCAGACCAGTTCGGTGATGGGCCTGATCTCCAGCGCCGGGCGCGGTGCCTATGCCGCCAGCAAGTTCGCGCTGGAAGCCTGGTCAGACGCGCTGCGTATGGAGTTGCATGGCAGCGGCATCCAAGTCAGCCTGATCGAACCCGGCCCACTCACCACGTACTTCACCCAAAACGTCAATCAGTCGCAGAGCGATAAACCGGTCCATAATCCCGGTATCGCCAAGCGTTTGACGCTGCCCGCCGAAGCGGTGCTGCCAAAGCTGCGCCATGCGTTGGAAAGCCCAAGGGCCAAGCTGCGCTACCCGGTAACCTTGCTGGCCCATGCTATGGGTATCCTGCGTCGCCTGCTGCCAGGCCGTGCGCTAGACTGGTTATTACGCAGTAACGGTTAAGTAAAGCGGGCAAGGGTTGAAGCGAGCCCGTTTGCCCCCATTTAGAATAAATTGGCACCGAAGATCAGATAGAGAGAACCCATGCTAGCTCAAGCTGTTGTTGATATTAACGAAACTAACCTGCACCAGACGCTGGAACAGTCCATGTCCATCCCGGTGCTGTTCTACTTCTGGTCGGATCGCAGCCAGCACTGTCTGCAACTTACCCCAGTGCTGGACAAGCTGGCGGCGGAATACGCCGGTCAGTTTGTACTGGCGAAAGTAGACTGTGATGCCGAACAGATGATCGCCTCCCAGTTTGGGCTGCGCTCGCTGCCTACGGTCTATATGTTCAAAGATGGGCAGCCGGTGGATGGTTTCCAGGGGCCGCAGCCGGAAGAAATGATCCGCGAATTCCTGCAGCGTTTCCTGCCAAAAGTGGAAGATCTCAAGCTGGCTGAGGCCACCGCACTGTTGGAAGAGGACCGTGCGATTGATGCCCTGCCGCTGCTGAAAGATGCCTGGCAGGCCAGCAACCAACGCAGCGATATCGGCCTGACGCTGGCTGAAACGCAAATTGCTCTGAACAAGACCGAAGACGCCGAAGCGGTGCTGGCTACCATCCCACTACAGGATCGCGATACCCGCTATCAAGGGCTGGTGGCGCAGATTGAGCTGATGAAGCAGGCCGCCGATACGCCGGAGATCCAACAGCTGCAACAGCAGGTTGAGCAACAACCGGAAAACGTCGAGCTGGCCGTTCAATTAGCCTTGCAGTTACATCAGGTTGGGCGTAACGAAGAAGCGCTGGAGCTGCTGATGAGCCATCTGAAGAAAGATCTGGCGGCGGCAAACGGCAGCGCCCGCAAGACCCTGATGGATATTCTGGCCGCGTTAGGTACTGGCGATGCGTTAGCCGCCAAGTACCGCCGCCAGCTATATTCATTGCTTTACTAGTTATCCGTCGCCTTTCAAATCGCAGCGTTGTTACCTGCTAATACGAAACCCATCCGTGGGTTTCGTCCCTCACCGGGCGGCGGTTCACCGCGTTCAACTGTGTGAGAAATCATGTGGTTGCGCCCGACATCAAGCCGCTGGCGCCTTTTTCCCCTCTTTGACAAACAGCATGGCGATAAAGCCCACCACGGTGATCAACGCCGCGAAATAAAACCCCGCATTCAACGACCCCGTGCTATCGGCAATAAAGCCGGTAATAAAGGGCGCGAAGATCGAAGCTGCCATTCCAAAGAAGTTATACAGCCCGAAAGCGGTGCTTAATGACGCTCGTGGGGCATTATCCGCCACCAACGCGATTAATACCGGGTTGAGGCTGATTTTGCCGATAAAACCATATAACACCAGCACACCGATCAACATCGCTTCACTGCTGGAGTAGACGATGCCGAAAATGGCCAGCAGTGAGAACGGCAGCATGCACAGGACGACGGGCTTTCTGCGGCCCAACCTATCGGAGATATAACTGCAGATCAAGGTTCCGATCACCGATATCCACGGCACAATAGAAGCAATACTGGCGGCATGCACAATATCCATCCCGCGCTCTTTTTGCAGGTAATATGGCAGCCAGGTGATGATCACAAAGAAGCCGTAAATCGAACAGAAAATGGTGATGTAGGCCATCAGCAAATTGCGGTTTTTAAACAGGTCAAAGAAGCTGAACTCACTCTTTTGCTGCGCCACCACCGGGGCATCCACTGCGCCTTGAGGGGCCTTTTCCCGAATAAAAAACAGCATCAGCATCGCCACAATAAATACCGGGATCGCCATCGCCAGAAACGGCATCTTCCAAGAGGTCTGGAACCGTTCAATCATAAAACTGGAGAGGTAATAGCCCATGGCGATACCAAACGACATACCGCTGCCGATCACCGCGCTGCCCAGGGTGATCCACTTCTTGGGGATCGCCTCGGAGGACAAGGCATATTGCGGGCCGTAATAGACCCCTTGCGAGGCGCCGGTCAGCATCCACAGAATGATGAAGATCAGGAAGTTGGAAGAGATGCTGATGGTAGCGATAAACAACGCAAACAGCATAAACCCGCTCACCAGAATACGTTTTCTACCCAGGCGATCCCCCAGCAGGCCTGCTGGCACCTGCAAAAGGGTGTAGGTCAGAAAAAACAGGCTGCTGATTAAACCTAAATGGCTTTTCGACAGGCCAAACTCATTTTGAATTTGCGGCATAATGGGGCTCAGTACCGAACGCCCCGCATAAATAACTACCCAGCCGAGAAAGAAGATAACGACGGTTTTAATCCAATAGGGCAATCTCTCTGTTTTAGTGGTTTGCATATTGATATTCCCTTGTCTGATGGGCCGCAACGCGCCCATCGCATTTACTGAAAAAGCAGTCTTAAGGTGTAATTAGCGTGCCTGCGGTGCCTGCCAATACCGCCTCGATGTCTTTTAACGCACCGATATGCGCCACTTTTCCGCTACGTTGCACAAAACGGCTGACCGCCATGATTTTTGGCCCCATCGCCCCATCCGCCACCGCCATCGGTGCCAACTCTTTGGTGCTGGCCGAACGAATGGCTTTTTGCTGCGGTGTTCCCCAATGTTGATAAATCGCATCCGCATCGGTCAGGATCACCAAGTGATCGGCAGCCAAAGCTTCCGCCAACAGCGCAGAGGACAGATCCTTGTCGATAACCGCTTCACTGCCGACCAGCCCATTGGGGCCTGGCACCATAGGAACCCCGCCCCCACCGTTGCAAATCACAATATGGTTTTTGGCTAACAGCAGATGGATCGCCTCAATATCGAGGATCTTTTTGGGTTCAGGGAAGGGACAACCCGGCGCAGATATTTGCCATCCAGCTTCATGCTCCAGCCGTATTTCTGTTCCAACTCTTGCTGCTGATGCGGCTGATAAACCGGCCCGATAAATTTGCTGGGCTGCCGATAGGCCGGATCCTCGCTATCCACCAGAACGCGGGTCAGTAAGGTAGACACAGGTTGGGCCGGATGAAACGCGCCCAGTTGCTGTGCCAGCATATAGCCGATCATGCCCTGGCTTTCGGCCACCAGAATATCCAGCGGATACGGGGGAACATCGCGGTAGGCCAGATTCTGTAGCGCCAGCAATCCCACCTGCGGGCCATTGCCGTGCACAATGGCAATGCGGTATTTTTTGGCCAACTTGCCAATGGCATCGGCAATTAACGAAATGCTCTGGTACTGATTTTCGGCAGATAACACGGCACCGCGCTGCAATAGCGCATTACCCCCAAAGCGATGACTAATATTTCCATGGCTGCGATACCTATATTTATTCCCGGCGTCTTTCAAGCTGTCGCGTTGTTACCTGCGATTACGAAACCTTTCCGTGGGTTTCGCCCCGCATCAGGCCGCTGTTCACTGCGTTCAAATCTGTGAGAAATCACCTCGTTGTGATTTCCCCTACGGGCTGCCGCTTGCGGCACCCAAATCGGTTCCTGAGCGATTTGTCCCGGCAGATTTGGCCCCCGGTCACTTACTGGTGTAAGCAACAGGGGATGAACAAACTGGTCGCCTAACGACAACTCGAAATCCATAGGGTATGTACTGGATTAATTCGGTTTGTTTTTGCGATATAAGGATAAATAGGCTCAGTGAAGGCAATTGATTGCTGATACCCCCAGCCAGACCCCCAGCAACGTATCCGCCCCCGAAAAATGCCCGGTTTCCAGCAGATCACAGATAGCGGCTGGCAATTCCCTGGGCCTGATCAAGGCGCGCGCCAGCATCTGCAACGGGGTAGAGAAAATCCCCTGCTCGGCAAATTGCAGATAATGCACGCTGACCAGAGTCGTCAATTCATGCAGTGGCTGGCTGCCAGCGAACATCGCCGGTAACCGTGCAACGTCAACGCGGCTGTCGAGATAAGCGCTCAGCAACATCCCCACCAGGGTGTCATCGTTGCTTGGCGTCAGGCCTGGCCCTTTGCCGAGCACCGCGCTCCAGTCAACCACCTGCCCTTGTAACCAGGCGGTAAAACTCTGCTGTAACTCGCGGATCTCCGTGCAGTTCGGTTGCCTGACGAGGGTATCCAGGCGGCCAAACAGACCGGTTTGGGCAAGCTCATCAGCCAGCACGATAGCCAACGGGGGCTGAGCGATTTCATCACTCAGGTTCAGAGAAAGATCCAGGCGCTTTCCCTGGCGGTGAATCGAAATATCCTCAAGTTCGATCCCGGCCGGGGAAAGCAGGCAACGCTGAACCCTCGGCAGGCGGTCAAATACCTCGTCGAAATCGTCATCGCCAATTTCCCAGCCCATAGGACTGAGGCCCTGACCTTCACGGTGCAGCGTCAATAATCGGTCGTTAGGCGAGAGAAAATTGATGGCATTGTTGAAACGCCCCACGCAGCGTAACTGGCCATAATCTTGCGTGGCATGGTGGCTGACGGCTAACGCGGTAATGTCCATTTAACCTCCTGTGCCCGGCATTGCCCGGGCACAACGTTTTTACGCGCTGATACCCAGCTTTTCTGCCAGCGCTTCGATGGCCTTCTCAAAGCAGCCCAGTGGCGCGCGAACCGTTCCGGCACCAATTTGGCCAACACCGGCCTCCCGGTGAGCTATCCCGGTGTTGATCAGCGGCGTGATGCCGGTTTCCACCACCCGCCGGGCATCCAGCCCCAGACACGCCCCCTGGAAATCCCAGGTCGGGATTTGCAGCATCATGTTGCGCTCAAGATAGATCTCGGCCATTTCTTCGGAAATATCGGTGGCGGCACTCATGCCACCGGCAGCCCCCACAAAGCGGGTGACGCCCGGCGCCGCTACCATTGCTGCGCCGCCAATGCCAAAGGTTTCGGTAATGGCGCTGTCGCCAATATCCGGGTTGGCATCGGCCTGGCTAAAGCCGGAGAAGAACAGGCCTTCCGGGGTATTAACCGGTGCGGTAAACCACTGGTCGCCCATTCCGCTGATTTTTACCCCGAAGTTTTTGCCATTGCGGGTCATCACCGTCACGATGGTGCCCTGTTTGATCTCTGCCCCGGCATCCATCGCCGCCTTGCAATAGGCCATCGCCAGGTTCAGGAAGAACTGATCGGTGATACTGAGAAACTGCATTACCTGGGTTATTTCGGTTTTATCGCGATCGAGCTGGCTGATTTTAGGTGCCAGTTGGCGCATCAGCAGTGCCGATGCGGCAATGTTACGCTGATGGAATTCGTCCCCCATGGTGATGGCCTGCGCCATCAGGGCGGTGAGATCGATGCCATCCTCGAAGGTGGCCAGTACCTCTTTCAACACCGGGGCCAGTGAGTCACGCATCCAGCGCAGGCGCTCCTGTACATCTGGCCCATAGGCACCAAAGCGCATCACTTTGCCGATCCCTTCGTTCAGGTTGCAGTAGGCCTGGTTGCCATGAACGGTATTTTTCACCCTCACCAGTGGCATATGCGCCGAGGTGATCCCGCCCATTGGCCCAACCGCACTGACGTTATGGCAAGGAATGAATTCGACCTCCCCTTGCTCCAGCAGGGCCAGCGCCTGTTGCTCGCTATCCGCCCATTGCTCAAACAGGCAAGCTCCGATGCAAGCGCCCCGCACCGGGCCGCTCATGTCCTGCCAGATGACCGGCGGCCCGGCATGCAGCAGCTTTCTGCCCTGAGCCAATTGCGGGATCAGGTTTTTAGCTAAATCAACGTCCTGCCAATGAGGGCGGGCTTCACGGATCCTGGCGATAACGGCAGCATTTGCTTGTTCAATAGATGCGTACATATCAATCCCTTACTTTAAATTTTTCAGTATGTTAGCCAATCGTTGATTGCCACCGGCAACCGGAGCCCACTGGTAGTGGACCACTGAAATTTCGTTGGTTTGCAGATCGTCGGCAAAGCTGCGTAAGCCCGCATTGATCACCGAAACACCGGCCAACATGGCTGGCACCGGCTCGGTGACCACTACCGATGGAGGAGCGATTAACTGGCAGGCCAGCGCTACCGCCTCCGGCAGGGAATTCATCACGGCAATACCTGCCTCACTTAGCGTGGCAATCTGCCTGGAGCGTTGCTGAGGATCTTGCTCGGTGCCGGTCACCGTGGCGATCACCGCCAGCGGATGTGCCGCTCCCCGGTTTTCGCGCACGCGTTTGACCTCGGTAGCCAATGATCCTGCCGGGTCTTCCTGCGCGCCGTAGCCAATCACCACGTCCAACAGCAGCACGCCAACCTGTGGCTGTTGAGCAAGGCGGGCGATTTCCTGGTTGCGGGTTGAAGGGTCGATCATCGGGTGCGGTTTACCCTGGGTATAAAAGTCATCCCCCATATCGATAATGCGGTGCCCTCCGGCATTGAGCATCGAGCCATGATGATGCTTGCTGTCAGCCTCAACGCCCAGGCGTTCGGCCAGCAGCATGGCGCATTCCGCCGCCAGCGTGCCACCAGCGTATAAGCCGGAAATTTTGCCGCCACATACGGCAGGCTGCTGTGCGGCCATTTGCTGCACATGTGCCAGCATCGCAGCAAGGCGTGCGGCTTCATCCAGGGTGGTGGCAAAGGTAATGTTGCCCTCCTGCCTGAGCGGCGATCTGGCCCCCAGGAACAGCGCAACCACGGGTTTGCCGAGGGTTTTCATCTCTTCGATAACCCGTTTGCGCACCGCTTCTGCCGGTGGCTTGGAGACAAACGCCAGCACCTGGCTTTGCGGATCTGCCGCCAGCATCCGCAACGCGCTGATGGCGCTGATCCCCCAACCTCGGCGGTCAGATCACGCCCACCGAGGCCGATAGCGTGGGATATGCCCTGCCCGGCCAGGGTAATTTGCGAGGTCAGTTCCTGAATACCGGTTCCTGAAGCGCCGATAATGCCGATCATTCCCTTGGGTGCAACGTTGGCAAAGGCCAGCGGGGCGCCGGCAATATTGGCGGTGCCGCAGTCTGGCCCCATCACGATCAGGCCTTTACTGCGCGCCTTGGTTTTTAACGCAACCTCTTGTTCCACGCTGACGTTGTCGGAAAACATCATCACGTTACAACCGTCATCCAACCCCTGATCCGCCAGCTCTGCGGCATATTCCCCGGCAATGGAGATCAGCAGCATATTGGCATCCGGCAGCTTCTGGCGCGCCATCCGCCAACTGCGTGCCTTGAGCAGGCGTTTACCGCCCTGCTGCCCTTGTGCAATCGCCTTTAAGGCGGCATCCAGGGCTTCGGCTATCTGTTCGGTAATACTGCTATCGGTGGAATCGGTTTTGATCGCCACGCAAATATCATTGGGGGTCGCTTCACTGAACTGCGGGTGCCAGAAGCCGGTCACTTCCAGCAAGGATTTATTGGCTGGCGTCCCCATCATCACCGATATTTCTTCAACATTGGGTGATTCACTGAGCTTGCGGGAAATTAGCATCAGGCTAACCGAATCCTGAAAGCTCCCTTTTTTAATAAAAGCATGGATCATAGTGATATCCTTAAAACAGCATGTAAACTTGGCAGTCATTAATTATGGCGATTTCTAATAACCTGATTTAGTTCTGGCCTCACAATGTTATTTTCCAAGCTACAAATAAAACCCGGCCACAAAGGTGAGTATCATCACACTTCACCCATTGTTAGAAAAAATCATTAAATCCAGGCAGTATTACTCAAAGCGATAAAAGAACTCACCTCGCTTTATTAGAAATATTTTAATAATAAAAGAGCCATTCAACGAAAATTTGAGCCAATAAAATATTAGCAGGCTGGATCACATTATTTACTCCTCAGCTTTATACATTACATCCCAGAGATGGCTTAAATAAACCGTAGTAACTAAAGGACTGTCTATGAAAGTCTCTAAGCAACAATTGCACCAGCTAATTAAAAATAAAATCCATTCTGCAGGGCTAAGCCAGGAACACGCCGGGATTGTCGCAGACGTTTTAGTCCATGCGGATGCCAGAGGCATCCATTCCCATGGCGCGGTGAGAGTCGAGTATTACTCTGAACGCATCAGCAAAGGCGGAACCAATAACAATCCGCACTTCACCTTTGAAAAAACCGGCCCTTGCAGTGCCATTTTTGACGGGGATAACGGTGCCGGGCATGTCGCCGCCAAACTGAGCATGGACCGCGCCATCGAAATGGCGAAAGAGAACGGTGTCGCGGTGGTGGGCGTTCGCCGTATTGGCCACAGCGGCGCGCTGTCCTACTTTGTGCAACAGGCCGCCCGCGCAGGCATGGTGGGGGTTTCGCTGTGCCAGTCAGATCCGATGGTGGTGCCTTATGGCGGTGCCGAAGTCTATTACGGCACCAACCCGATTGCCTTCTCAGCCCCGGCTGAAAAAGATGACATCATCACCTTTGATATGGCCACCACGGTTCAGGCCTGGGGCAAAGTG
Organism: Serratia sp. L9; assembly: GCF_050632285.1. Lineage (NCBI taxonomy): Bacteria > Pseudomonadati > Pseudomonadota > Gammaproteobacteria > Enterobacterales > Yersiniaceae > Serratia > Serratia sp. L9. The sequence continues at coordinate 5,371,532 of NZ_CP192591.1, forward strand.
CTGGATGCTCGCTCCCGCAACGTCCCCATCCCGGATACCTGGGCGGTCGACAGCGAAGGCAATCACACCACCGATCCTTTCGCCGTCAGCGGGTTGCTGCCTATTGCCGGGCCTAAAGGCTATGGCCTGATGATGATGGTAGATATTCTGTCTGGTGTATTGCTTGGGCTGCCCTTCGGTAAACACGTCAGCTCGATGTACCACGATTTAAGCGCCGGGCGGGAATTGGGCCAGTTACATATTGTGCTCAACCCAGGCTATTTCACCCATGAAGCGACCTTCCGCAAGCATATCGGCCAGGTAATGAAAGAGCTGAACGAAATTAAACCCGCCCCAGGTGTGGAAAAAGTGCTCTATCCAGGCCAGGGCAGCCATATGCGTGAAATAGAAAGTGAAAAAAATGGTATCGATATTGTCGACGAGATTTATCAATATCTGATCTCTGACGATATCTACCAACGTTCCTACGACCATAAAGATCCCTTTGCCAGTTAATAGACCAAATAAAGGATGCGGCGATTTTTTCTTCTATCCGATAAATTTCAAGTTGCAGCCCGGTGGCCAAGCTATCTTATCTCCTGGAGCTAAGTTAGGGGTTAGACAGTGCAGGCGACAACGCTGTAGCTTGAAAGGCGACGAATATATGACATGATTGCCGCTATGTTTCACTTATCAAGCTTCCCGGCAAGCCTGGCTAACAGATTATTTGATCACATTCAGCCACCAAATATCTCAGGGAAGTTTAAAGCAGGCAGATAAATATGAAAAATTTCCAACAAGAAATTAGCGAAACTTCTGGCTGGTTGTCAAAAATAGGCGCAGATCCCAGCGGCGGCATGACGCGATTGCTGTACACCCAAGAGTGGGTGGATGCCCAACAGGCGCTGAAGCAGGCCTTTGAAACCGCCGGGTTGACCACCCGCTTCGACGCAATAGGTAATTTATCCGGCCGCCTGCCGGGCAGCAAATATCCGGAGCAGGTGATCCTTTCCGGCTCCCATATCGATACCGTAGTGAACGGTGGCAATCTCGATGGGCAATTTGGTATCGAAGCCGCTTATCTGGCGATTAAACATCTCAAAGATACCTACGGGACTCCATTGCGGACCCTGGAAGTCATCTCGCTGGCCGAGGAAGAAGGTAGCCGTTTCCCTTACGTGTTCTGGGGCAGCAAAAATATCGTCGGCTCCGCCCGCCCACAGGATGTTCAAAATATCAGTGATGCCAAAGGCGTGAATTTTGTGGATGCCATGCGTGGTGTGGGCTTTGATTTCCGCCCGGAAAACCAGCCGCTGCGCCAGGATATTGCCGCCTTCGTTGAGCTGCATATCGAGCAAGGCAAGGTGCTGGAAACCGAAGGGAAAACCATTGGCGTAGTCACCAGCATCGTCGGCCAGCGGCGTTATGACATCAAGCTGAAGGGCGAAGCCAACCACGCGGGCACCACGCCAATGGGCTACCGCAAAGACACTGTTTATGCCTTCAGCCGCATTTGCTACGAGTCTATCGCTAAAGCCAAAGCGCAAGGCGACCCGCTGGTGCTGACCTTTGGCAAAGTAGAGCCCAAGCCGAATACCGTCAACGTGGTGCCGGGCTTTACCCATTTTACGATGGATTGCCGCCATACCGACAAAGCAACCCTGCTGCGCTTTACCCAGGAGATCGAAGCCGATATTCAACGCATCTGCAGCGAGATGGGCATTGAGGTCGAGATTGACCTGTGGATGGATGAAACGCCAATCCCGATGGATAACCAACTGCTCGCCTGCGTCAGCCACCTGTGTGAAAGCCATAAGATGAACTACCGCATGATCCATAGCGGTGCTGGCCACGACTCACAAATTTTTGCTCCGCACGTGCCTACGGTCATGATGTTTGTGCCAAGCATTGCGGGTATCAGCCATAACCCGGCAGAAAAAACCGATCTGGCGGATCTGGCGGAAGGCGTGAAAATTCTGGCGCATACCCTTTACCAACTGGCTTATACCGAGCAAGGAGCCCGCCTATGAGCAACAGCAAAACTGCCTCCAACGCCGGGTTTGATCCGCTGTACTGGAAAAAAATCGTGGTGGTCCTGTGTCTTGGCTGGGCGGTGATCTGGATTTACCGCACGGTCCTGACGCCGATCTTCCCTGAGATCCAGGCCACCATCGGCGCGCACTCGAATGCCGAAATGGGCCTGATCGCCAGCTTCTATTTCTTTGCCTATACCGGCATGCAGATCCCCGCCGGGATCCTTGTGGACAAATTCGGCAAGAAAGTGGTGCTGATCCCGGGCTTTTGCCTGTTTATTATCGCCACGCTGCTGATCGGTAATGCCACCAGCCTGACCATGATCTACGCCGGTAGCCTGCTGGCCGGGATGGGCTGCGGTTCTTACTACGGTTCGGCCTATTCGTTATCGTCAGAAAATATTCCTTTGGAACGCCGGGGTTTGGCTACCGCCATTATCAACAGTGGTTCGGCGCTGGGGATGGCCATCGGCCTGATCGCCTCCAGCCTGTTGGTAAAAAGCATGGGGATGGACTGGCAGATCATGCTGTTTATCATCACCGGCCTGCTGGTGCTGATGACGCTGGTATTCTTCCTGGTGATCAAGGGCGGCTCATACACCGCCTCACTGGCGGCCAGCCCGGCAGCCAAAACGGCTGCGGTGGCAGAAGAAACCGAGGAAGCCAGCGGGCTGTTCAGCCTGCGGATGATTTCGGCCTACGTGATGTATTTCGCCACCTGCTACGGCTATTACATGATAGTGACCTGGCTGCCCTCGTTCCTGCAGCAGGAGCGGGGATTCGAAGGCGTGGCTATCGGCTTTTCCGCCGCGTTGGTGGCCTTTGCTTCCGTACCGGGCGCGCTGTTCTTCAGCCGCATGTCTGACCGTTTCCGCGCCAGGAAAGTGCAACTGATCATCTTCCTGCAAATCTGTGCGGCGGTCATGCTGGTCTGCACGGTGATTTCGCCAGATTCCACCACCCTGCTGATCAGCCTGGTCCTTTACGGCCTGCTCGGCAAGCTGGCGGTTGACCCGATCATGATCTCTTTTGTGGCGGATAACGCCCCGAAAAAGGGTTACGGCACCAGCTTTGGCGTCTTTAACTTTTTCGGCATGTCCTCTTCGGTAATTGCTCCTTTCCTTACCGGGGTTATCTCCGATAGCACCGGCTCCAAGGTGATGGGTTTCTACATCTCTGCGGCCATCCTGGTGATCGGTACCATTATCTTCTTTACCGTCAACGTCTTGATGAAGCAAAAGAACAATCGCCAAACGGCGGCACAGGCATAATTTTTATAAGAGCTTCGGCGCTTAATAATCAGGAGAATTAACGTGGGTTATTTCAATAATCAGATTGGCTATCCAAAAGATATTCTGGCTTCGCGCTCCATTATCAAACGCGATAACTATGCGGTGATCCCACCAGATGGCTTGGTGCGTAACATCATTCCCGGCTTTGAAAATTGCGATGTCACTATTTTGGCCACACCCAAGCTGGGGGCAACTTTTGTTGACTATCTGGTTACACTGCAAGACGGCGGCCGCAACCAGCAAGGGTTTGGCGGCGAAAATATCGAAACCCTGGTCTACGTTATCGAAGGGAGCATCACCGCTTCCGCCGACAGTACCGATTACCCGCTCACCACCGGTGGTTATCTGTATTGCCCGGCAGGAGTGATGCTGCGCCTGGAGAACACCAACGGCGGTAAACCAAGCCAACTGTTCCTGTACAAGCGTGTTTATAATCGCATCAAAGGTTACGAAGCCCATGTGGTGAGCAATAACGTCAATAAGCTGGAAAGAATTCACTATGAAGGCATGAGCGATGTGATCTTGCAGGATCTGTTGCCCAAGCATCTGGGGTTCGATATGAATATTCATATTCTTTCCTTCAAACCCGGGGCCAGCCATGGTTACATTGAAACCCACGTTCAGGAGCATGGCGCTTATATTCTCAGCGGCGCGGGGGTTTATAACCTGGATAACGAATGGATCCCGGTGAAGAAAGGGGATTACATCTTTATGGCGGCTTATGTTCCACAGGCTGGCTACGCGGTCGGCCAGGAAGAGTTCAGCTATATCTACTCGAAAGACTGTAACCGCGATGTCGACTTCTAAACGATTTTAATCACCTTTTAAATAGCCCCAATCCTCACGGAAAGGGGCTTTTTTAACACTCAGTTAGCCCTCACTTCACTTTGTCCCACGGAATAATATTCTCAACGATCACCGCCATTAATACGCCAATCAACAAACCGTTACTGAATAAGGGCCTGATGGTGACCGGCACGCCCTGCCAGAAAGAAGAAGGCATACTCATCAGGAAAACCCCCAGGAACAGCGGTACAGCGAGCCGATAGATATTCCGGCTGTTAAGCTCAATCTTGTTAATAAATAAAACCGATGAGAAGAGCAGCGGCAGATAGGAGGCCAGCATCACGGCACTGCTAACCGTGAGCGGAATACTGCAAAAGAACTGCGCCAGTGGCGTCACCATGCCCACCACCAAAAAAATCACGCTACCAATAATAAATGAGCGCTGGCTACTGTCCTGGGTTTGGGTGAGTAAACCGATAGAGGAAACAAAAGGTGAAAAAGGCACCACGCCCAGCGGGGCTGCCAGGCAAGTCAGCCCACCAGACACCATAAAGCTACGGCGGAATATATGCCGCCCGGCAGGGCCACCTGCATAGAAGATGTCAGTACCGCGAATAGCGGCAAAATTGTTAGAAACGTTGACCAACCCGGTAAGGATGGCGCTGATAACAATGCCCCAATGCACCTCATGCGGCCAGCCTAATGGGAAAAGCACCCAATCGGCTCCCTTGATAGGCTCCCCGCTGGCGGCGAACCACCAGTTGTAAACGCCCCATCCCACCAGAGTACCGATCAATAACGCATACTTACCAATGGCGGGCGGCAGAAAAGCAATAATGGAGATAATCAGTATCAATACCGCCAATGCCCAAAAAAAGGCCGGGTAATTAATCGTCACCAAACCGTTATAAATACCGAACGGCAGCCCCAGCATGCCTTTCATAAAAATGGTGATGAGCTGCGCGCCCAGCAAAAACATAAAGGTGGCCATCACCGCCGGGCGGAACAGGAACGCCAGGCGAAACCCCAGCCCGCTAATGCCGATAGCCATGGTTAACACGCCAGAAATCAGGATCCCCACGGCCAGGCTGCCACCAATTTCCGGCAACGGCGTGCCGTTGGCAGATTCGGCTAATGTCAGGGTTAATATGGTTACCCACCACAACCCGGTCGGCCCTTCCATAATCGCCCGGCGATGACCAGAAAACACCTGCGCCAGGCAGGCGATCGCCGTTGAGATAAAGGTGTATTGGGTAATGCAGAAGGTAACGCCGGGGGAAAGGTTAAATGCGGATTGTAACGTCGGCGGGATCACCACCGTATTGCAGAAAATAAAAAAGAACCACTGCAAGCCTGATAACCAACTATTACGACTGGAATACAACCCGTTCATGGGCAAGGTTCCTTCATCGGCATATTCTCACCATTGATGCGCTCGCCTACCGGCGAGCGCTCATTTATCAATATCATTGTTGATGTTTAAGGACAAACTTGCCCATAGGACGAACGCCAAAACCGGCTTTGATATCGTAAATCACTTCGCCACGCAGGATGGTTTTCGTCACCCGCGCATTGATTTTCCGCCCTACATACGGACTGACTTTATGGCGATATTCGAGATCCTCTGCATTGAGCACATAGCTGCTGTTGGGCTGAATAAACACCAGATCGGCGTCTTTACCAATCGCAATACGCCCTTTGTGCTTCAGACCAAAAATATCGGCGGCGTTGGTTGCCATCAGTTTTGAGAACTGGGGCAACGACATGCCTCTTTTCTGTACGGCTTCATCGAACATGATATCGACGCAGTTCTGCAACCCGGCAATCCCGCCCCAGGCCTGCATGATATTGCCGGCTTTCATATCCGGTGGGCAGGGTGAGTGATCGGAAACCAGGCAGTCAATCTCACCGTTAAACAGTTTATCCCACAACCCAAGCTGATTTTGTGCATCGCGGATCGGTGGTGAACATTTGGCTAAGGTGCCGATCTCCTCAAACTGATCGGTGTCCAGGACGAAATAGTGTGGGCAGGATTCACAGGTAACCTGCTGCCCTTCCTGACGCGCCCTGGTCACTTCCGCCACCCCTTCCGGGCTGCTGACGTGGCAAATGTGCAACCGGCACCCGGCCACCTTCGCCAGATACAGCACGCGGCGGATCGCTTCAACTTCGGTAAATACCGGCCGTGAAGCGACATAATCATGCGCAGTGACTCGCCCGGCAGCCTTGGCCTCTTCCCCTAACGCATCGCAAATCAGGGCGTTTTCCGCGTGAACGGCAACCAGCTGATCCATTTTGGCCAGGGTCTGCAACCCCTTGAAGTACTCAAAATCATTGACGTCACGGAAGTCATTACTGACGCTGCGATCGCCACAGGTGGCTACAAAGCACTTGTAGGCCACCACCCCGACTTCATCAAGCTCATGCAGCCGATCCAGGTTGTAGGAAACCAGGCCGCCAAACTGGGCAGCATCGATGGTGAGCTTACCTTCGGCTGCCGAAAACTTCATTTCTATCGACGCTCTGTCGACGGTGGCAGGGAGCTGGTTCAGCGGCATTTCGATCATGGTGGTAATGCCGCCTTTAGCCGCAGCACGCGTACCGGTTTCATACCCTTCCCAATGGGTGCGCCCCGGCTCGGACATATGGGCATGAGCGTCGATCATCCCCGGAGCCACTACCAGCCCAGTGGCATCAATCTCCATTTTTGCGCCGGACAGGCCGCTGCCGATGGCGGCTATTTTGCCCTCTTTGATGGCGATATCGGTAATGGTGGCTTGCTGCTCAAAAACAACCGTTCCGTTTTTAATAATCATATCGAATGACATGGTAATTCTCCTTCGTGAAGTAAGGTTATCAAATTTTGATATCTGGCCGTTTTCACTGCGTTATACCCTATGAATTTCGCGTTAGCCGCTCATGCAGAGAATAACGCGCAGGTTGAAAGACGATGGGTATATAATATTCACTTCAGGTGTATTCTTTCCGATTAACAACCGCTCTACTCTTAATGGCTGCATACAAACAGAATGCACTGATAACGCCAACAAACCATGAAACGCGAGATAATGGCTCCAGCACTTCAATAAACTTCCCGCCCAGGGATAAAACTACGGCGACCAGCGTTACAATAAAAGCTACGCTATTAAAGCCATTGTCATAATAATTATAATTGCCTGTTTCGGTATATAAGGTATCGAGATCAATCTCACTACGCATCACAATAAAGTAGTGGGCCATCATAACCCCGATAACCGGTCCGAGGATCCCGCCAATCACATCCAAGAACAGATAAATACTTTCCTGATTCTCCATCAGCTTCCAGGGGCATATCATCAGGCTGATAATGCTGGCGATAATGACCCCGCTTTTGTAGGTGAGTTTTTTCGGGGCCATGGCGGCAATCTGATAACCCGCCGGGATGATATTACCGGTGGCGTTGGTTGAAATGGTGGTCATCAGAATAACCAATACCGCAAACACCGAGGCAAAAATGCTGTCCCATTTCTGCACTATATCCAGCACGTTCCAAGTATCAACGCCGTAGTGAATGCTTGCCCCGGCCAGAATACAGACGCTGGCGACGGCAAAAAGCAGATAGCCCACGACCAGCCCCAGCGTTTGCCCCAATGCCTGCTGCCGGAAACTGCTGGCATTCTGGGTGAAATCCGAGGCGCTGACGGCTGGAGCGGCCCATACTGCCACTACCGCATTGATCACCACCAGGAACATAAAGCCGCCATTGCTGGTTGGGGAGGCATTGGCCGGCACGTAGGCGATGATACTGTCAAGGCCAGCGAGGGAGATGGCCCAAATAGCCATGCCGCCAAACACTACGTAAATACAGGGATTGAGGATCGCCGTGAATTTATTGAGGATGCTGCCACCGCCCAAACCAATTGCCACGTTCACGGCCCAGAAGATCAGAAAAGCAATCAGGCCGGGTAGCGAGATCCCTAACAGATTGAAATCGCCCCCCAGGGTGAGAAATTGCGGCCACAATTTACCAATCAGGATCAGAAAAGCCAGCGAGCCTGCGTAACACTGCAAGCCAAACCACATAATGGCCGCTACACACCCCCTGAGGAAACCGGGCAACAATGCACCACGAATGCCGTAAGACGCCCGGAGGATCATGGCGAAAGGAATACCGTATTTCGAACCGGCAGCGCCGTTCATTACCATGACAAAAGCAATAATAAATGCGCTGAGGATAATCGCAGCCATAATACTGAGAGTAGAAAGACCCAGAATAAAAAATCCACCTACGGCTACATAATTGGGAACGTTATGTACCGATCCCATCCACAGAGTGAAATAATTAATTGCCTTCCAGTTTTTCTTATCCACTTCCTTCGGCAACAGATCTTCATGATAACCCCGTTGCTGGTAACTCTCTCGTTGCTTGCTACTGATAGATTCCATGAGCAGTCCTTCTTATTTTAAATAAGAAAATAGATTAAGTGAGCATAACCTTTCGTAATTAAAAATAATTTCATGAACTTTAAATCAGGGAAATAAAATACCAACGCGTTCAAGACAGCCAAGAATATAGCCATTAAATAAAAAGATAATTTTAAAAAATCACAGAGAGATATATTTTCAAGTTGCAGCCAACGCACTGCAACTTGAAGGTAATGACTCTTTAACCAGCCACTTTATGGTTGCCCATGATTTCCAACGCCTGAACCAGAGCTGAATGGTCCAGATCTTTTGCCCCATTGGCAGCACAAAGATTAAACAGCTCCTGGCAAGTAGCGGTGTTTGGCAAGCTGAGCGCCAGGGATTTCGCACCTTGCAGGGCCAAATTAAGATCCTTCTGATGCAATGAAATACGGAACCCTGGCTCGAAAGTCCGTTTGATCATCCGCTCGCCGTGCACCTCCAGAATACGCGATGAAGCAAACCCCCCATCAGCGCTTCACGAACCCGCGCCGGATCGGCCCCTGCTTTGGAAGCAAAAATCAGCGCTTCAGAAACCGCCTCAATCGTCAGCGCCACAATAATCTGGTTAGCGACTTTGCAAGTTTGGCCATCACCATTGCCACCCACCAGCGTGATATTTTTCCCCATCAGGGCCAATAAAGGTTTCACCCGGCCAAATACGCCTTCATCACCGCCGACCATAATCGTCAACGACCCCTGCTTGGCGCCTACCTCACCACCGGAAACCGGGGCATCCAGATAGTCGGCACCCATTTGGTTGATTCGCTTGGCGAAGGCTTTGGTATCCAGCGGCGAAATAGAACTCATATCCACCAGGATCTTGTTTTTGAGCTGCGCTTCGGCACAACCGTTGGCAGCGAACAGCACCTCTTCAACCTGCGGGGTATCCGGCACCATAATAAAGATAATCTCTGCCTGATCGGCCACCTGCCTGGGCGTTGCGCAGGCAATGGCTCCTTTTGCCTCCAGCGCTGGCGGCACCTGATTCAAGGTATGGGCATACAGTTGATGGCCGCCCTCTATCAGCTTTTCAGCCATCGGCGTTCCCATAATGCCTAAACCTATAAAGCCTACTTTCATGATATTTCCCTCAATTTTGATATTTCTTAATCCATGACATACCGGCAACCGTGGTTGAGGCAGGTTTATATTCACAACCCACCCAGCCGCTATAACCCATTCTGTCCAGGGCGCTAAAGATATAGTCGTAATTGATTTCCCCGGTTCCCGGTTCATGACGCCCAGGGTTGTCGGCAACCTGTATATGTGAAATTTTCTTCAGCAGTTGCTCCATGGTTTGGGTCAGTTCCCCTTCCATGCGCTGCATATGGTAAATATCATATTGAATAAACAGGTTGGGGCTATCTACCCAACTTATCAGTTCTAAAGCCTGGGCTGTCGTTTGCAGATAGAAAGCGGGCATATCGTATTTATTGATCGGTTCGACCAATAACCGGATATTTTCTTTCGCCAGTTCCTTTGCCGCGTAGCGCAGATTAGCGACAACTATTTCATCGGTCTTATGCTGCGCGATGGAGTTATCCGGGTTGCCAATCAGGCAGTTTATCTGCCCGCAGCCTAATGCACGGGCGTATTCTATAGCCAGCCCTACGCCGTCACGGAACTCGGACTCTCGCCCGGCCAGGCAAGCGATCCCCCGCTCCCCCGCCTCCCACTCCCCCGCAGGCAGGTTCTGCAAAACCTGAGTTAATTGATGTTCCTCCAGCGCGTCCCTCAACGCCGGTAACGAATAATCGTAGGGAAACATATGTTCGATGGCGGTAAATCCCTGCTGTTTGGCGCAGCGAAAGCGCTGCATAAAATCCACTTCATTAAATAGCATCGATAAATTGGCTGAAAACTTTGGCATTCGTCTTCTCCTTAATGATAAGTGAAGTAACTGACCGCCGTCGGCGCATCTTCTGGCGATTCGGCAACCGGCTCAAATTCATTAACGTTATCCAGTTCCGTCCCCATGGAAATATTGGTGACGCGCTCGAGAATAATTTCCACCACCACCGGAACCTGATACTGGCGCATTAACTCCTGCGCCTGTTGGAAGGCCGGGCCAATGTCTTCAGGTTTAACCACGCGAATCGCTTTACATCCCAACCCCTCGACCACTTTGACGTGATCGACACCGTACTCACCGATTTCAGGATTATTAATGTTTTCAAAAGACAGTTGGACGCAATAATCCATATCGAAGCCCCGCTGTGACTGACGGATCAGCCCCAGATAGGCGTTGTTTACCAATACATGGATATAGGGCAGTTTGAATTGAGCGCCCACGGCCAACTCTTCAATCATAAATTGGAAATCATAATCACCGGATAACGCGATCACGTTACGTTGCGGATCGGCCACGCACACGCCTAAAGCCGAAGGAATCGTCCAGCCTAATGGGCCTGCCTGCCCGGCATTAATCCAATGGCGCGGTTTGAATACGTGCAGCATCTGTGCCGCAGCAATCTGCGAAAGCCCGATGGTGGTGACATAACAGGCATCACGGCCAAACGCCCGGTTCATCTCTTCATAAACGCGCTGTGGCTTGATCGGCACGTTATCGAAATGTGTCTTGCGCAGCAGGGTTTGTTTGCGCTGGAGGCAGGTCTCTGCCCATGTCGACCAATCGGGCAGGCTTCCCTGGTCGGCGCGTTCACGGGCTGTTTTGACCAGCATTTGCAGGGCAGTTCTGGCGTCGGAAACAATACCCAGATCCGGGCAAATAACCCGGCCAAGCTGGGTTGGCTCGATGTCGATATGGATCACCTTGCGCCCAGCGGTGTACTTCTCAACCGAGCCGGTGTGGCGATTGGCCCAGCGGTTGCCGATCCCCAATACCAGATCCGAATCCAGCAGGTTGGCGTTACCATAACGATGCGATGTTTGTAACCCGGCCATACCCGCCATCAACGGGTGATCGTCGGCAATACATCCCCACCCCATCAGCGTTGGGATCACCGGGATATTGCAAATTTCCGCCAGTTCCTGCAGCAGCTCGGCCGCATCCGCATTGTGGATCCCGCCACCGGCAATAATCAGTGGCTTACGGGCCGCACACAGCATATCCAGGGTTTTGTCGATCTGTGCCTGAGTTGCCGCCGGTTTATAGCCCCCCAGTGAGGAGTAAGTTTCGGGGTCAAATTCGATCTCCGCCATTTGCACGTCATAGGGCAAATCGATTAACACCGGCCCGGGACGCCCTGAACGCATCAGATGGAATGCCTGTTGCAGCACTCGCGGCACCAGTGCAGGCTCCATGACGGTTACCGCCATTTTAGTCACTGGCTTGGCGATGGATTCGATATCTACAGCCTGGAAATCTTCTTTATGCAGCCGTGCCCGTGGGGCTTGGCCGGTAATACATAAAATAGGAATGGAATCGGCAGAAGCGGAATAGAGCGCGGTGATCATATCCGTTCCTGCTGGCCCGGAAGTCCCGAGACATACGCCGATGTTACCCGCTTTGGCACGGGTGTAACCTTCTGCCATATGGGATGCGCCTTCAACATGGCGCGCCAGATAATGCTTGATGCCGCCATGCTTGCTCATGGCATTGTAGAATGGGTTGATTGCCGCGCCAGGCACGCCAAATGCGGTGGTAATGCCCTCTTTTTCGAGTACGTACATCGCCGCATCTACTGCTCGCATTATTGCCATCTAAACATTCTCCTAAATTTTTGGAAAAATTTTCCAAACTTTAAATGTATTCAAAAAAACCCGTCTGCTCTGTCAACGGGGGAGGTTCCTCATCCTGTAACCGCTACAACGGCTACAGGCCTGGTGTTAAACGTTGTCGCCTTTACTGCGTGAATCACCTAATGCGGTGCTGATGTCGGTAGCGACATCGCGCACCAGTTCCCCCAGCTCCTTAAAGCGCTCACTGCTCACACGTGCGCTAGGGCCGGAAATTGAGATGGCTGCCACCACGTTGTTGTTGCGATCAAACACCGCCGACGCCAGACAATTGAGGCCCATTGCGTGTTCTTCTTCATCAATGGTGTAGCCCTGTGCTAACGATTGAGCTAAATCCTTGCGCAATAAATTCACGCTGGTCAGGGTCTTCGGGGTGAACGAATGCAGCCCCGAGCGCACAATCAGATCCAGCATTTCTTCTTCCGCCAACGGATAGAGCAATGCCTTTCCCGCCCCGGATGCATGCAGGGGCAAGCGGCTGCCAAGGGGCGCGCACATCCGCACCATGGCCTGGCATTCACATTGGCGAATCAATACCGCATCGAAATTATTGCGGATAGCCAGGTTGGCGGTTTCACCTGATAACAGCATCAGGCGCCGCATATAAGGACCGGCGACGGAAACCACGTCCCTGTCGTTCATATATGCGGCCCCCACGGTGAAGGATTGAATACCTATATGCCACCAGCCAAGCTGCGGATCCTGAAAAACGAACTCTGATTTTTCCAATACTTTCAATAATCTGAAAGTGGTTGATAAAGGGAGCTCCAACTTCTCGGATAACACGGAAACGGATGAGCTTCCCCCGGCATTCGCCAGAAACTGCAAGATCTCCAGACCACGATCCAATGCCTGTGCGCCTTTTGTCACCCCTGCCTCCGTCGTTGGTCTTCCTTTTCTGCGTAATTCGTTCATTCAGGCTTTCCTTTATTTAGCTCAAAGTTTCTTCCCGCTATAATAAACAGCCTGTGCGACGGGGGACAGCGCTATCCAAGCACAACCCGGCAAGACTCCGGTAATTGCCTGACGATGCAGTTATCAGCGCCCCCACGATCCACCGTGAAAAAGTCGGTGACCTCGCCAAAAGCAAATAAAGGGTGATGCCAAACGTTGCGGTGATAATTCACCCCTTGCTTGCCGTTAGTGATAAAGGCACGCAAGGTACTAAGCGGAATGTCATCCCCCTCCCCAGCTTCAGCCACAATCACCACAAAGCGTTCCCCCTTCATCGGCATAAAAGCTTGTGATGACAACGGGTGCTTCTCCAGAACGGAGAACTCCATTGGCAGGGCGCAGGGTTCCGATCGGTTGATACTGACCAGCACGCGGTGGTTGTCAGAAACCTCCACCTTGGCAAGATCATGGTATCTCTCTGTTTTTCCATCATTAATATGGAAGAACGGCGACCCTTCAATTTGCAGCACATTACCATAAGGCGCGAAGGCTTCTGGCGTTAACTCAACGGCAATCAAGTCCATCTGTTTCTCCAAGATCGTTTCAAAAAGGAACGTTACCGATTGGCTAACTCTAATCAGGTAGCTTTTAATTTAATAGTTATTATTGGAAAAATTTTCCACAATAAGATCGACAGCACACTTTTTACACCAAAACAAAAATAATATGTTTATAATCAATAAATTAAAAAATACGCCAATGAAAAACAACTCATTAACAGAGCTGTTACTTTCGGCTTGCTGAGCGGGTTCAGGCGGATAAAGTGTGATCGAGATCATGGGGTGAGGCTTTATGGCTAACCCAAGAGGAATAAGGTAAGTAAATTCTTTTGCAAGATTATGGGAACCATGACAGCACCCGTTAAGGAATCGACATGCTGGATCAAGAAACAATTCGATCGTTTATCAAGGTCGCGGAATGTCAGAGCTTTTCCCGTGCCGCCGAATTACTGCATAAAACCACCGCCACCATCAGCTATCGCATCAAAACGCTGGAAGAAAGCATCGGCACTCAGCTTTTTATCCGCACCACCCGCAGCGTGAACCTGACACCGGCCGGAGAATATCTGCTGGAACGCTGCCGGCAGTGGCACAACTGGCTTGACTCCATGCCTGACGAACTTCGCCAGATCAACGATGGCGTTGAGCACCAGGTCAATATTGTGATCAATAATCTGTTGTATAGCCCCGTCACGGTTGCCCGCCTGTTGGCCTACCTGCAACAGCGTTATCCATTTACGCAGTTTCATATTTCGCGCCAGGTTTATATGGGGGTATGGGATGCCCTGTTGAACGAAGATTGCCACCTGGCCATTGGGGCGGCTGGCAATGAGTCGCTGGAAAATGGCATCAATGTTCTGCCGCTGGGCAAGATCGAATGGGTGTTTGCCATCGCGCCGCATCATCCGTTGGCTAACACCGAGGAACCGCTGGTTGAAGATCAGTTACGGCTTTATCCGGCTATCAACGTCGAAGATACCGCCCGCCATCTGGCCAAACGCATCGCCTGGCTGCTCTCCGGGCAGCATGAGATCAAGGTGCCGGACCTGCATACCAAACTGGAATGCCATTTGCGCGGTGTCGGCATTGGTTTTTTGCCACGCGCGCTGTGCCAGCCCTACCTCAATAACGGTGAGCTGGTACAAAAAATACCGCATCGCCCCCGCCATCAATCCGCATTGTCATTGGCCTGGTCCAGCCATCGCAGTGGCGAAGTGGTCAAAAGCATCATTGCGTTATTCCAGACAGGCGATCCGCTGATCCAGGGATTTATTTCCCCGTTGGAATAATCGCCGGGCGTTAGGTTTATCCCCCTGCTTAGAGTAATATCTCTTTATATGTCTGACAGGAGGTTGTGCCATGTTTACCATTATTCCGATTGTAATTGTTGTTGCGTTGATTATCGTCTTCGCCAGCGTAAAAATTGTGCCACAGGGCTACCAATGGACGGTGGAGCGCTTTGGTCGTTATACCAAGACGCTAATGCCAGGCTTAAACCTGGTGGTGCCATTTATGGACCGCATCGGCCGCAAAATCAATATGATGGAGCAAGTGCTGGATATCCCTTCACAGGAGATTATCTCGCGCGATAACGCCAACGTGGCGATCGATGCAGTTTGCTTTATTCAGGTGGTGGATCCGGCGCGTGCAGCCTATGAGGTCAGCAACCTTGAGCAGGCGATCGTCAATCTGACCATGACCAACTTCCGTACCGTGCTGGGCTCCATGGAGCTCGACGAAATGCTGTCACAGCGCGACAGCATCAACAGCCGTCTGCTGCATATCGTTGATGAGGCCACCAACCCTTGGGGCGTCAAAATCACCCGTATCGAAATCCGTGACGTTCGCCCGCCAGCCGAACTGATTGTGGCTATGAACGCCCAGATGAAGGCCGAACGTACCAAACGTGCCGATATCCTGGAAGCGGAAGGGGTGCGCCAGGCCGCCATTTTGCGTGCCGAAGGGGATAAGCAATCGCAAATCCTGAAGGCCGAAGGCGAGCGTCAATCTGCGTTCCTGCAGGCTGAAGCGCGTGAACGTGCCGCTGAAGCGGAAGCGCGCGCAACGCAACTGGTTTCCGATGCCATTACCAACGGTAATATTCAGGCGGTTAACTACTTCGTCGCGCAGAAATACACCGATGCACTGCAAAAAATTGGCAGTGCCAATAACAGCAAAGTGGTGATGATGCCGCTGGATGCCAGCAGCCTGCTGGGCTCAATTGGTGGCATTACCGAGTTGCTGAAAGACAGCAAGGGCAAGTAATCATGGTTGAACAGATCGCAGCCAACCCACAATGGTTCTGGATCACACTCGGCGGGTTGCTGCTGGCAGCAGAAATGCTCGGTGCCAGCGGTTATCTGCTGTGGAGTGGCGTTTCAGCGGTAGTAGTCGGGATGGTAGTCTGGTTGCTACCGCAGTTGGCCTGGGAATGGCAAGGCGCTATTTTTGCCGTAATGACCATCGCCGTGGCCTATCTGTGGTGGTATTGGCTGCGCAAGCGGCCAACGTCGGCTGGCAGCGGTTCGCAGGTACTTAACCAGCGTAACCGCCAGCTGATCGGCACCCGCGCCACGCTGACCGAGCCAATGCATAACGGTGTAGGCCGCATTAATATTGGTGACAGCAGTTGGCGGGCGCAAGCCAATGAGGATCTGCCTATCGGCACCGAAGTGGAAGTGGTGGCGGTTGAAGGCGTGACCTTGGTGATCCGCGCTATTATCCGTTAATGCTTGTGGCAGCAGCCTGCCAGATTATTAATGATCGGGCAGTCTGCACCCTCATCCCCCGGGCATTGTTCCGCCAGTGCCAGCAACCGCTGGCGCATTTCACCCAGTTCACTGATGTGTTTTTCAATATCGGCCACTTTCTGCAACGTTCGTGCTTTAACATCGGCGCTGTGGCGAGCCGGATCGTTGAACAGGGCAACCAGTTCACGGCACTCATCAAGGTTAAAACCCACCTGACGAGCCTGGCGCAAAAGTGTCAGTTCTTCTATGTGCCTGTCATTGTAACTGCGATAGCCGTTATCGGTGCGAAGAGGCGCCGTCACCAAGCCTTTCTCTTCATAAAAACGAATGGCTTTACTGGTGAGACCGGTTATTTTTGCAACATCGCTGATATTCAATTTTTCCCCCTTGACCTTACCCTTGCTGGAAGGTTTAACCTTATTCTCAATGATAAGAACCGAGGCGGTCAAGTCTTAAGCAACTGCCCTTTTTTGCGAGGAAATAAATCATGTCACAGACTACCGTTCTAGCATTGCAGGGCCTCTCCTGCATGAACTGCGCGCAGAAAGTGAAAAAAGCGCTGGAAAGCCGCGACGATGTCCAACAGGCAGAGGTGAATGTTCACTATGCCAAAATTACCGGTGAAGCCCCGGCCACGAGCCTGATCGACAGCGTCATTGCTGCCGGTTATCAAGCCGAAGTTGCCACCCAGGCGGATACCGAGCTACAACTTTCCGGCCTTTCCTGCATGCACTGCGTGGGCAGTACCCGCAAGGCTCTGGAAGCCGTACCGGGCGTGATCGCAACAGACGTCAGTCTTGATGCGGCAAAAGTCTACGGTGACGCCACTGCCGAGCAACTTATCGCGGCAGTCGAAGAGGCGGGTTATCACGCCAGCCTGGCAGGAGAAACCCAACACCCAAAAACTGAGCCGCTGACTGAAACTGCCCCAATTCTGCCGGAAACCCAGGCAGCGGCCCCCTCCTCTATTCCGGTAACGGCAATTGATGACGACAGCATCCAGTTGTTGCTCAGTGGCATGACCTGCGCCAGCTGTGTCAGCAAAGTCCAGACGGCATTGCAGAACGTGCCTGGAGTGGAAATGGCGCGGGTGAACCTGGCGGAGCGCAGCGCGCTGGTTAGCGGCAGTATGGCCGCCGAGGCGCTGATCGCGGCGGTAGAAAAAGCTGGCTATGGCGCGGAGATGATTCAGGACGAAGCTGAACGCCGCGAACGCCAGCAACAGACAGCGCAGGCCAATATGAAACGCTTCCGTTGGCAGGCTGCGCTGGGGTTGGCGGTGGGCGTGCCACTGATGGCCTGGGGCGTATTTGGTGGCAGCATGTCGCTGACGCCGGAAACCCAGCAACCCTGGATGATTGTTGGCCTGATTACCCTGGTGGTGATGGTATTTGCCGGTGGCCACTTCTACCGTAACGCCTGGCGAGCACTGATGAACGGCACCGCCACCATGGATACGCTGGTAGCCTTGGGCACGGGTGCCGCCTGGTTGTATTCCATCAGCGTCAACATTTGGCCAGATTTCTTCCCGATGGAGGCACGACATCTCTATTACGAAGCCAGCGCGATGATCATCGGCCTGATCAACCTTGGCCATGCTATGGAGCAACGTGCACGGCAGCGTTCTTCCCAGGCGCTGGAGCGTTTGCTGGATCTGACGCCACCAACGGCCAGGCTGTTCACCGAGCAGGGCGAGAAAAATATCCCGCTGGCAGAAGTGCAGTTGGGTATGACGCTGCGCTTAACTACAGGCGATCGCATCCCTGTAGACGGCGAGATCGTTCAAGGCGAAGTCTGGATCGACGAAGCCATGTTGACCGGTGAAGCGGTGCCGCAGCAAAAAGGGATCGGTGATACGGTCCATGCCGGTACGGTGGTTGATGATGGCAGCGTGTTGTTCCGTGCGGCGGCTATCGGCAGCAAAACCACGCTGGCCCGTATCATTAAGCTGGTTCGCCAGGCGCAAAGCAGCAAGCCGGAAATAGGCCAATTGGCAGACCGGATCTCGGCGGTGTTTGTGCCTACCGTGGTGGTGATAGCCCTGTTCAGTGCAGCTATCTGGTACTTCTTTGGCTCACAACCACAGTTGGTTTACACGCTGGTGATTGCCACAACGGTGTTGATCATTGCCTGCCCCTGCGCCTTGGGGTTGGCAACACCGATGTCGATCATCTCTGGCGTTGGCCGGGCCGCTGAGTTCGGGGTGCTGGTGCGTGACGCCGATGCGCTGCAACAGGCCAGCAATCTCGACACATTGGTATTCGACAAAACCGGTACGCTGACGGAAGGCCAGCCACGCGTCGTTGAAATTATCACCTTTAATCAGGTGGATGAACAACAGGCATTACGCTGGGCTGCGGCGCTGGAGCAAGGAGCCAACCACCCGCTGGCCCGAGCTATCGTTGATCATGCCAAGGGGCAGGTATTACCTGCGGTTGAGCAGTTCCGCACGTTACGCGGTGCGGGCGTCAGCGGTGAGGTCGAAGGTGTGCAATTGCTGTTGGGTAACGCCAAGCTATTGCAGGAAAACCAGATAACCACAGGCGAACTTGAGCAGCACATACAGCAGCAGGCTGAACGCGGCATCACCCCGGTTCTGCTGGCCGCCAATGGTAAACCGGCTGCCTTGATAGCCATCCGCGACCCTTTGCGCAGCGACAGTGTCAGTGCATTACAGCGCCTGCACCAGCAAGGTTATCAGTTGGTGATGTTGACGGGTGATAACCCGGTGACTGCCAATGCGATTGCCAAAGAGGCCGGTATTGACCGGGTGATTGCTGGCGTTATGCCGGAAGGTAAAGCGGATGCCATCAAGCAACTGCAAGCTCAGGGCCACCGGGTCGCCATGGTAGGTGATGGCATCAACGACGCCCCGGCGCTGGCGCAAGCCGACGTGGGGATCGCCATGGGGAGCGGGAGTGATATCGCCATCGAAACGGCCGCAATTACCCTGATGCGCCACAGCCTGCACGGCGTAGCAGACGCGCTGGCCCTATCGAAAGCCACGCTGCGTAATATGAAACAGAACCTGCTTGGGGCCTTTATCTACAACTCGCTGGGTATCCCCATTGCCGCTGGCGTGTTGTACCCGCTGACTGGCACGTTACTCAGCCCGGTGGTGGCCGGTGCGGCAATGGCGCTGTCTTCGATTACCGTGGTCAGTAACGCCAACCGGTTGCTGCGCTTTAAACCCAAACAGTGACCCCCAACCGGAGCGCAGCCCATCGCGCTCCGGTCCGCTTTGGGATAATTCCTTTAGTATTAAGGCTTTTCTGTCCGGCGGTTAGCGTTTAGCATGGGGCAAACGCCAGCTTTCTGGAGCCACGCTGTATGGGCCAACTGTTACGCCGCATCGCCGCCTTTTTCGGGTTTATTTCCCCTGCGGCCTACTCCTATCCGGCTATAGATATTACGCTGCCGGGGGATCGCCAGCTCCATCTGGTCGGCAGTATTCATATGGGCACAGTAGATATGTCGCCTTTGCCCTCCCGCCTGGCAGCGCGTTTGCGCCAGGCTGATGCGTTGATCGTTGAAGCCGACATCACCGGTTCCTCTTCCCCCTTTGGCCAGGGCGACGCGCAACCCACACTGGAACAACGTCTTTCCAACGAAGAATTCCAGCAACTGCAGGCGTTATGTCAGGAGCTTGGGACCAACGAGGAAACCTTCTCCGCCCTGCCCGGCTGGCAGGTCGCGCTGATGATGCAGGCACAGCAGGCACAGCGGCTGGGGCTACGAGCCGAATATGGCATCGACTACCAGCTATTACAGGCCGCCAAAGTGCAACAGATGCCAGTGATTGAGCTGGAAGGTGCCGAAGAACAACTTGGCATGCTGGAACAGTTGCCGGAGGGGGAATGGCACTGCTGCACGACACGCTGGAACATTGGCACACCAATGCACGTTTGCTGCAAACCATGGTGAGTTGGTGGCTGGATGCCAAGCCTAACGCCACGCTGGAAACGTTACCCTCCACTTTCAGCGCCGAGCTTTATGACGTGCTGATGCACCGCCGTAACCGCAATTGGCAGCAAAAGCTGGAAGCGTTACCGCCAGGAAACTATGTGGTGGCCGTAGGCGCATTACATCTGTATGGCGAAGACAATCTGCCCGCCATGCTGCAGGCGCGATAAAAAAGTGGCCAATATCGCTATTGGCCAGTCAAAGAGGAATTTCTAATATTTTAGTTATACGCAGAGTAACCGTGTTAACGATTACAACAGACAGGGTAGCAATCTGATGAACATATTGGCAACTGCCTTTACTTATTCCTGGCACGGGTTGCTCATCTGATTCCAATTTTGTAATTTTAGGATATTCGATTGCAACTTCCCACGGTTTTGGAAAACAACTTATGACTCCCGCAGTGGTTCTGCTTGAAAAACAAAAGGTGGTTTTTACTCTTCACGCGTATCACCACGACAGTGATGAAACCAACTTTGGTGACGAAGTGGTGAAAAAGCTGGGGTTGAACGCGCAACAGGTCTACAAAACGCTGTTAGTGGCGCTGAATGGCGATGCCAAAAACCTGGCCGTGGCGGTCACACCGGTGGCGACTCAGTTGGATTTGAAGAAGGTGGCCAAAGCGCTGGGGGCCAAGAAAGCCGAAATGGCCGATCCGCAACTGGCTCAGCGGGTGACTGGTTATCTGGTGGGGGGATTAGCCCGCTTGGGCAAAAGAAACGCTTACCCACAGTGATCGATGCCCCAGCACAGCAATTCGCCACCATTTTTGTTTCCGGTGGCAAGCGCGGGTTGGATATCGAGTTGGCGGCCAGCGATCTTTGCCGCCTGCTGTCTGGCAGCTTCGCCGAGATCGCCAAACTGGATTGAACAACCTGGCCGTTGCATCGGCAGCGGCCAGGTTTGCCAGCACCTGCGTTACTGGTAAACAATTTCACCCTTCGGTTCAAACGCCGCCGCATCCAGCGGTGAGTGCTTCTCGATATACTGCTTCATTACGTGAATAAAAATTCGATAACTAATTGTTTATAAACAGTTATCTCCACTTCCGACAAGTGAAACCATTGAAATGACACAAATAAAAACCACTGAAAAACAGCATATTAAAAATTGAGCATAACGAGCTTCGCCTCTTAGATTGAGGGTAAACCCATGCTGCATGTTGAAGTGACTATCGATAAGAAGAAGAAACTGCCCGAAGGTGCCGCTACTGCGCTAGCCGTTGAACTGAACAAACGACTACAGCGTAAATTTCCTGACGTGGAAGCTACCGTGCGCATGGCTGGCGGGGATGAGCTATCCGTACGCGGCGGTACACCGGCTGATCGGGAAGCGATCGAGGAGATACTACAGAAGACGTGGGAAAGTGCCGAAGATTGGTTTCAGCAGCAGCCATTGAAATCTCGGGTTTAGTTGGTTATGTTGACCTCAAGCCAATCAACAAGGAAAAGTGATGGATACGGTTGAAGAATTTGGCGGGACATACTTCTATAAAGGGTACAGTAATTTGACTCCCCGGCAGCTATTCTGGCTCATCTGAGTCGATGCGTTCAGTCACCATGCTGGCATTGAAATATCAGCAGCAGCAATGATTCTGTCTGGCTATCCAGTACTGCCCACACGTAGGAAACCTATCGGTGCAACAAGAGGGACGTCAATTGCATCCGTGGTATCCAGAAAGCTTCTTCCTGATTTGCGTCTTCCCTCAGGCGTGGTAATGCCAACGCTTGTCTGGCGCTCTCTTAAAGATCTACACATAAGTTATACCAACAAGATTAGGACAATAATTGGTCGAAATATACCATGGATTGGCTATGCTATGGCAGTCCATACTGTATATGCCATCAGTAAGGATGTTAAAGATACATTTAATCTTATTGCTAGGCCTGAGCACGCAATTGCATGGACATACTTTTGAATATCAAAAATGATATCTTGGCATTCATCAAAAAAACCACAGTCGTAGAAAATTTCTTTTCTGGGGTGAGTTAAAACCTGTGTCGCTGGAAACCGATCTTCGGCAAGATTTGAAGATTATTTACGAAGATGCTTGTGACCTCTTCGCTTTCTATTTTAATAACTGGAAAGTTGAACTCGGTAACTTCAGCATTGACAGATACTTTTCACCGGAATATTTAGGATCTTCTGCCCCTGAAAAACCTCTGGAACCTATCACCGTTGGTATGCTTGTCGAATCAGCCAAGGCTGCCCGATGGCTATATTAGCCGGGATTGCTCCCGGCAATAATCATTTCGACCGGCGCGGGCGTTTCACCTGGTGGTGGTTCTTCGCCATCTTCTGGCGCGATTACTTCTGGCTGCTCTGGTTCCAGGATAACTTCGTCTTCCGGCGTCAGGTTATTCAGGGAGCCATGAGGCCACTCGCTGTTATATTCCGTCAGCCAGTACTCCGTAATTTCCCGAGCTTCATTCAGGGTTCTGAACAGATAAAAATCCAGTATCTCCGTCCGCTAGGTGCGGTGAAAACGCTCGATAAAAGCATTCTGCGTCGGCTTTCCCGGCTTGATAAATTCCAGTAACACACCATGTTCTTCGGCCCATTGCGCCAGTGCCAGTGAGACCAGTTCTGGCCTGTTATCCATCCGCATCTTCAGCGAATAGCAGCGGTTTGCCACTATCCTGTCCAGCACTCTCACAACGCGTTGCGCCGGAATATTCAGGTCAATTTCTATCGCCAGCACTTCACGATTAAAATCATCCACCACATTGCAGGTCCGGAAGCGTCTGCCACAGGTCAGTGCATCATGCATAAAATCGATGGTAGTAACCTCCAGCGCACGACGCACTACTTTGACCAATGCCGGATTGACGCCCTTAAGGTTTCGGTATCAACCGTAAAGCGAGGCGGTCAGATTGGCTATCAGAGCATTACAACAACATTTAGCAAGGCAAAGGATCAATCAGGACTGAAATGGAGCAAGGGAACCCCGCCGACATTCCACGAGCAACGCTCACTATCCGAACACCTGTATCGCGATCAGGGTATCGATACGATGTCTCTGCTTGGACACAAAAACCAGCAAATGACCGATAAATATAATGATGATAGGGGCAAAAATTGGACAGTTATCGCGGTGTGATTGTGGCTATTTTTTGTACCGTTTTGCAGAAGAATTTTGTGAGGCTCAAAACTGGCGGTTTTATATCCTGCCACGGAAATAAAACCGCCTTTAAATTTAATTACTTATAAACAATTTCACCCTTCGGTTCAAACGCCACCGCATCCAGCGGTGAGTGCTTCTCGATATATTGCTTCAGCACTTCCGCATCGATAAAGCCGGTATTGACGTAGCTTGGCAGAGTATCGATCTTCGGATAGCCGTCCCCCCCAGCGCGTTAAAGTTCAGCGTGGCCATGCGGTAGGTTTTATCTGCCTGTAATGGCTCACCCTTGATTTTTACGTTGCTGACGCCTTTGCCGTCTGCGACCAGACTAACGTTGGCAAATTGGGCATAGGCGCCGGAGTCCACCTTCATATTCGCTACCACCGCCAGATACTGCTCAATCTCACGGCCTTTCATGTCGGCATACACCAGCGTATTGCCGAATGGCTGTACCTTGAGCACGCTCTTATAGGTGATATCCCCAGCGTCAATCGAGTCACGCACGCCGCCACCGCTCATCACGGCAAAATCGGCATTGGCCCTTTCCATCTGCGCTGCCAACAGCACCCGCGCAAGATTGGTCTGTACGAAACGGACTTTGCTGCGATCGCCCTCCAGCTTGCCGTTAACACTGCCGATCTTCACCTCCAACTGTGCCTTGCCTTTATCCTGGAACGGCGTCAGCAGTTTCATCATGCCCGGATCTTCGGCAATTTCCTGTTGGTAATACACACGTTCGCTGGTGCCATCGGCCTTCTCAACCTTCTTCTTCAGGTTGACCGGGATCAGTTGGTAATGCACCAGTTTCAGCTCACCGTTACGGAACTGGAAATCGGCGCGGCCAACGTACTTGCCCCATTCATGGGCCTGCACGATCCAGGTGCCGTTCTGGCGATCCGGCGCACAGGGCGTACCTGGTACATAATCTACCTGTTTGTGGTTTTCACTCGCCATACAGACCGGATCCTGCGAATGCCCGCCAACGATCATATCCAGGTAGCCCGCAGGCAGGCTGCGCGCCATTTCCACATCGCCCGGGGCGTTAGAGCCATGATTACCATCGTCGTAATGGCCCATATGGGTCGCGGCGATAATCACATCCGGCTTTTCATCTTTGCGCAGTTGCTCAACAACCTGCCTGGCTTCCTGCGCAGGAACCCGGAATTCGATATCGGTAAAGTACTCCGGGTTGCCGATTTTTGCAGTGTCATCGGTAGTCAGGCCGATTACCGCAATTTTAACCCCTTGCTTATCAAACAGGGCGTAGGGCTTGAACAGGCGCTGCTGAGTACTTTTCTGATAAATATTGGCGGACAACAGCGGGAAAGAGGCCCACTTCTCCTGCTGGCGCAACACGCTGAGCGGGTTATCAAATTCGTGGTTGCCGATAGCCATGGCGTCATAGCCGATCATGGTCATGCCACGGAAATCAGGTTCCGCATCCTGCAGATCCGATTCCGGCACGCCGGTATTGATATCTCCACCGGACAATAACAGCAGGCTGCCACCTTTGGCGGCCACTTCCTGGCGAATATTGTCTACCAAGGTTTTCTGTGCCCCCAGGCCATATTCGCCATGATCGTTCTGCCAGAAATGGCCGTGGTGATCGTTGGTGTGCAGGATGGTGATATCGTAGGTTTTATCCTTTTCCCAGGCGCTGGCCGTTCCAGAAAGCAACGTCAGGGAAACAGCCAACGCACATGCGGTGGTTGGAAGCGAAAAGCGCATGGCAGATCTCCTTGGTAAATAATGGGTATTTTTGATGAAGACGAAATTGTAACGCGAATTAACAACAACAAATTTCAAATTTTTGCGACAGGCATCAAATTATGTCGGATAGGCAAGCGACGACTCAAAAACTGTGCTGAAAGATTGGCTGAGCGGATGCAACACCACTGTCGGGCGAAAGATGAACAGGTTAAGATGTCAGCTCTGTCCACCATAACTTACCAGGCTAATTATAATATGACTGACCGTAGTGAAACGGCCATGCCACCGGTAAAAAGCAGCGCAGTTAAGGGTACTGCTTTTTCAATTCTCGGTGCCATCAGCGTTTCTCACCTGCTCAACGATATGATCCAATCGCTGATCCTGGCGATTTACCCGATCCTGCGCGCCGATTTCAACCTCAGTTTTGTACAGATTGGGATGATCACCCTGACCTATCAGCTCACCGCATCGCTGCTACAGCCGCTGATTGGTTATTACACCGATAAACACCCGCAGCCCTATTCGCTGCCGATTGGCATGGGTTTCACTCTGTCAGGTTTGCTGTTGCTCTCCGTCGCCAATACCTTCCCGCTGGTCCTGCTGGCCGCTGCTTTGGTGGGTACCGGCTCTTCGGTATTCCACCCGGAGTCATCTCGCGTAGCGCGCATGGCCTCCGGTGGAAGGCACGGCCTGGCGCAATCGCTATTTCAGGTTGGCGGCAACTTCGGCAGTTCCCTCGGGCCGCTACTGGCTGCACTGATAATCGCGCCTTATGGCAAAGGCAATGTCGCCTGGTTCTCGCTGGCGGCGTTGTTGGCAATTGTGGTATTGCTGCAAGTCAGTAAATGGTATCAGCAACAACATCGGGCTGCCCAAGGCAAGCCAAAAGCGGCTTCATTAATCAAACCGCTGCCAAAACGTACCGTGGTGTTCTCATTAAGCATCCTGCTGATCCTGATTTTCTCCAAATATTTCTATTTGGCGAGCATTAGCAGCTATTACACCTTTTATCTGATGCATAGGTTCGGTGTTTCGATACAGAATGCTCAGATTCATCTGTTTGCTTTCCTGTTTGCGGTTGCGGCCGGGACCATCATTGGTGGGCCTTTAGGGGATAAATTCGGGCGGAAATATGTTATTTGGGGCTCTATTCTGGGAGCTGCGCCCTTTACCCTGGTTTTACCTTACGCATCTCTCTACTGGACCGGTGTTTTAACGGTGATAATCGGTGTTATCCTGGCTTCTGCGTTCTCGGCCATTCTGGTCTATGCGCAGGAGCTGATCCCAGGAAAAGTCGGTATGGTTTCCGGCCTATTCTTCGGTTTTGCCTTCGGAATGGGTGGATTAGGCGCGGCAGTTCTTGGTTATGTAGCCGATTTGACCAGCATCGAACTGGTTTACCAAATCTGTGCATTCCTGCCACTCATCGGAATTATCACGGCATTACTGCCAAATATGGACCATAAGCAGTAGTAACCCTTATCTGAACCCGGTTTAGCACAACAGCCAAACCGGGTTATCTGCTCTTTAAATTGAGACTATTTGACTTATCAGGTTCTAATTCCCCTATTTGCCCACCATAAAGTGGAATAGTCTGCTTTTATACAAAAAAGGCCAAATTAGCTAAGCAATGGTCGAACAAATGCAATAAACTAAATGTATCTTTTAGTAACATTTGTGAGCACAATTTTACCCGGATAATTGGCGTTGCAGCCAGGCAACAAAGATGTTCATCCTCTGGCACTTACCAAGGTAAGTGACTGGGGTGAGCAACCGCAGATAACAACGCTGCAACGTCAGGTAAGAAGGGTATAGAAGGAGCCTGGATGCATAATTCAACACCATTGATCACCACTATCGTCGGAGGGTTAGTACTCGCCTTCCTCTTCGGTATGCTGGCGAATCGCCTGCGCATCTCACCACTGGTGGGGTATCTTGCCGCAGGGGTACTCGCCGGCCCGTTTACTCCAGGCTTTGTCGCCGACACCTCTTTGGCGCCAGAGCTGGCGGAAATTGGCGTGATCCTCCTGATGTTCGGTGTTGGCCTTCACTTCTCTCTTAAAGATCTCCTCGCAGTAAAATCAATCGCTATCCCAGGTGCCGTCGCCCAAATCGCCGTGGCTACCCTGCTGGGGATGGGGTTGTCCAAACTGATGGGCTGGGATTTGGTTACCGGCCTGGTATTTGGCCTGTGTCTGTCCACCGCCAGTACCGTAGTACTGCTACGCGCGCTGGAAGAACGACAGTTGATCGACAGCCAACGCGGGCAAATTGCCATTGGCTGGCTGATTGTTGAAGATTTGGCCATGGTGTTGGCGCTGGTGCTGCTGCCTGCGTTCAGCAATATGCTCAGCAGTGATAACAACAGCATCACGCATCTGTTAACCGAGCTGGCCATTACCATTGGTAAAGTGATCGCCTTTATGGCCTTGATGATCGTTGTCGGCCGCCGGGTGGTGCCGTGGATCCTGTCAAAAACCGCCAGCACGGGTTCACGTGAGCTGTTTACGCTGGCGGTGCTGGCATTGGCGCTGGGTATTGCCTACGGCGCGGTAGGCCTGTTTGACGTCTCATTTGCACTCGGGGCGTTCTTTGCCGGGATGGTCTTGAACGAATCAGAACTGAGCCATCGTGCAGCTCACGACACGCTACCGCTGCGCGATGCCTTTGCGGTGCTGTTCTTTGTTTCAGTCGGGATGCTGTTCGATCCGATGATCCTGCTGCACGAACCGTTGGCCGTCCTGGCAACTCTGGCGATCATCCTGTTTGGTAAGTCAGCTGCGGCCTTCCTGCTGGTGAAAATGTTCGGCCACTCCAAGCGTACCGCGCTGACGATCTCCGCCAGTCTGGCGCAGATCGGTGAGTTCGCCTTTATCCTCGCCGGGTTGGGGGTGACGTTAGGCATGATGGATCAGAACAGCCGCAATCTGGTGCTGGCCGGGGCGATCCTGTCCATTATGCTCAACCCGTTGCTGTTTACCTTGTTGGAGCGCTATCTGGCAAGAACCGAAACCATCGAAGACCAGATCCTGGAAGAGGCGGTAGAGGAAGAAAAGCAGATCCCGGTAGATATGTGCAACCATGCTCTGGTGGTCGGCTACGGCCGCGTAGGCAGCCTGCTGGGGGCAAAACTGGCCGAAGCGGGTATCCCGCTGGTGGTGGTAGAAAACTCCCGTACCCGGGTAGAGGCACTGCGTGAACAGGGTATCAAAACGGTGCTCGGCAACGCCGCCAATCCAGAAATCATGGAACTGGCCCGTATCGACTGTGCGCGCTGGCTGCTGCTGACTATTCCCAATGGTTATGAAGCCGGTGAGATTGTAGCCTCGGCCAGGACCAAGCGGCCAAGTCTCGAGATCATCGCCCGCGCTCATTACGATGACGAAGTTTCGTATATTTCCGATCGGGGTGCCGATCAAGTGGTGATGGGGGAACGTGAAATAGCCAACAGCATGCTCAGTATCCTCAAGTTGGATACGCTGTCGGAAGAAGAGAAACTGGGCGCTTGCCCGATCTGACCCACTAAGCTGCAGGAGCGCGACAAGAGCGCTCCTGCGACTTCTCATCCTTTTTTATCTCTCCCAGTACGACTCTTCTAAACTGTCTTCCCGCTCTGGCAGCCCGCGCGTCAAACGAGGTGAATGCTGGTTAAGCACCTGGTAGCTGACACGGTTGGCATATTTGCATACCTGCGCCAAAGACGAATAGGTCAGGTAACTGCGTACATGCTTGCTGGAGTTCGGCACGTTGTTACGGTGATAACCGTTGGCAGCGATATCATGCAGTAAGGCTGACAATGCGCCGTCACCCGCACCGTTGGTATTCATGATTTTTTCCGGGCCGCCCATATAGGGGGCGATGTGCGAATAGACCCGCAGCGGGTTTTCACAGCTTTCATGGCGCATCGCACGGCTGAACTCATAACGGTTAAACTCGGCGATATGGCCCGGCAGCAGCGGATGCTGAGTTTCGCGTTTGTTGGCGTCTTCGGTAAACCCAGCCATATACAA
The DNA here is from genome assembly GCF_050632285.1 of Serratia sp. L9. NCBI lineage: Bacteria > Pseudomonadati > Pseudomonadota > Gammaproteobacteria > Enterobacterales > Yersiniaceae > Serratia > Serratia sp. L9. The sequence goes on from NZ_CP192591.1 coordinate 5,400,778, forward strand.
GCCGTTCTGCCCAGCGGTACACAACACCAGATCCACCCAATCCAGCGCCATATCTGAAGCCATCAAAGGATCGCTCAGGCCGGTCAGTTCCAACGCCTCGTCTTCATTCATAGCCAGAATTGAAACGTGTGCCTTGAGAAAATCACGCCACCACTGTGGGTTATCGGCAATCACATATTTGGTGCCCAGCGTCAGCACTACCGGTACGTCATGCTTATTGGCAAACGCTATCGCCTGCATGGTTGCCGCTGGCATCGGTTCGCCCTCTTTGCAGCGCACCAGATAAGAGGTCAGCACCAGGGCCGAAGCACCGGCGATCACCTCTTCTGGGATACTTTCAGGGCGTAACTGATTCATCTGGCCTGGGCTGATGGCAAAGGTACGTTCGCCACTCTCGTTAATCAGCGTAAAGCAGCGGCCAATGGCCCCATCCACCGCTTGCAGGTAGTTGAGATCGGTACGGCTGGAGGTGTTACACAGATAGCGGTAGGCATAGCTGCCAATTTTGATGTTGCTGCACATTACGCCCAGCAGAATCGAGCGATCGTCTGCCAGCACCGAATAGTTGTGCAGGGTGTTGCCGATGGTGCCACCAGCAAATTGATGAGTGATCAGGTTGGAGGTAACCAGTTCCTGATACAGCGCCTCGGCAACCTCGTCTTCAATCACCAGCGAGTGGCCCAGGCTCAGGCCGTAGCGTTCGACAAACCCATCATCCACTTTAGCTTCGATATCCACCAGCGTCTGATCGATACCCACGACGTAGGAGGTGCTGATTTCACTTTCAGGCTGTGCCTGCTGCAATAAAGGATCGCGGGCATTGACCGGAAAATAGTGTTTGGATTTACGTTTACCTGGAAATTTCATGTCATTGGCGGCAGTGGCTGTGAACAGGCGGGAATGTTAGCACATTCCTGCCCGATTGATTCCGCCCTGTCAGCGAAAAATCTGTGGCTTCACAGCCGCTGCGCCACCAGTTGCTGCATCATATCGATATGGGCAGTGTCATCGTTAAGCGCTGGGATGTATTCAAACTTCTCGCCACCGGCATGCAGGAATATCTCCCGATTTTGCTCTTTGATCTCTTCCAGAGTTTCCAGGCAATCCGCCGAGAACCCTGGGCAAATCAGTTGGATATGCTTGACACCCTGGGCTGGCAGGCTTTTCAGCGTTTCATCGGTATAGGGGGTCAGCCAAGGTTCCCGACCAAAGCGCGATTGGTAAGTCATCATCACCCGATCGGGAGCCAGCGGCAGTGTGGCTGCCAGGGCGCGATAGGTATCTTCACAACGTTGCGGGTAGTCATCTCCCAGACGCGCATAGCGTTTGGGAATACCGTGGAAGGACATCAGCAGACGATCCGGCTGGCCGTGCTGCGCGAAAGCGCGTTCAACGCTTTGTTGCAAGGCGCCAATATAGGCCGGGTGCTCGGCATAATCACGGATAAAGCCGATCGACGGCAGGCGACGGTAGCCTTTCAAAATCCGGGCAACGCCATCCCAAACGGCGGCGCTGGTAGAGCAGGAATATTGCGGATACAGCGGTAACACCACCAGATTGGTCACCCCTTGTGCCAGCAGGTTATCAATCGCCTGCTCCAGGCTCGGTGATCCATAGCTCATGCCAAGCTCAACCGGGGTATTGGGCATCCGAGCCGCCAGTTCCTGCTGTTGGCGACGGCTATAAACCAGCAGCGGCGAACCCTCATCCATCCAGACCGACTGATACAACTTGGCGACGCGCGGTGAACGGATCGGCAGAATGATGCCGTTCAGGATTGGCCACCAGATCAGCGGCGAAGTATCCACTACACGGTTATCACTGAGGAATTCTTTCAGATAGCGTCTTACCGCCTTCGGGGTGGGGGCATCAGGTGTGCCCAGATTCACCAGCAATACCCCGTGCTTCTCTTGCTTCATCTCAGTTCCCTTTTCCTGGCCGGTAAATACTCTGGCATTAACCGCCCTTAATGGCTTAATACTTGTCAGGTAACGGCGCTTCTCTCTTTGGGCGAGGGCCTAAGTGAGGGGGTTTTGGCAATATTTGCTCTTTATTCTCTCTCCGAAGGAGAGAGAACCGGTTAGCCTGAACCGCCAGCCGTTACCTTTTAATAGCGCCTATTGTAGCGGAAAAGTTGTTGGTCGGAACCGATATCAATGACAGGTATTTCCGGTAAAGGGTTATTTCTGCGCCTGCTGCCAGACCGCAGCCACATTACGCGCGGTCACTTCCAGATTATGGGCCGCATCGGCCAATGCTTCCGGCAGCGTAACGATACGATCGATGACCGAGAAAGCCGCGTCGATACCGTGCTGATGAACTATCTGGTAATCCCTGGCCAGGCTACCGGCAATCGCGATAACCGGCAGTTGATGCCGTTTGGCTACCCACGCCACGCCGATTGGCGTTTTGCCGTGGATCGACTGGCTATCGAGCCGCCCTTCTCCAGTGATAACCAAGTCCGCATCCCGCATCGCCTCTTCCAGATGCAGCGTTTCAATTACAATCTCAATGCCTGGCCGCAATTCGGCATCCAGAAAACCGATCAAGGCCGCCCCCATTCCACCCGCAGCACCCGCGCCAGGGCGGTGTAACACCGCACGACCGGTGGTCTGCTCCAACAAGGAGCCGTAATGATGCAGGGCCAGATCCAATTCCTGCACCATTTCCTGGGTGGCGCCTTTCTGCGGGCCAAAGATCGCCGAAGCGCCCTGCTCACCGCACAACGGGTTGTCTACGTCACAGGCTACCGTTATCTTCACCTGTTGCAACCGGGGATCCAATTGGCTGAGATCGATATGTGCCAACTGTGCCAAGGCCGCGCCACCGGGCTTCAGCTCCTGATGATGCTTGTCGAGCAGTTTTGCCCCCAATGCCTGCATCATGCCAGCCCCGCCATCATTGGTGGCGCTACCGCCAATGCCTAAAATGATCGCAGTCACACCGCTCTCCAGCGCCGCCAGGATCAGTTCACCAGTGCCAAAGCTGGTGGTGACCCGAGGATCGCGTTCATCACACGCCACCAGATGCAGCCCAGAGGCAGCGGCCATTTCGATCACCGCGGTTTCCCCTTCCCCCAGCAGGCCATAAAATGCCGCAGTGGTTTTACCTGCGGGCCCGCTCACCTGAACATCAATGATTTTACCACCGGTAGCGGCCACCATGGCATCGACGGTGCCTTCGCCGCCGTCTGCCATTGGCAGCTTGACGAAGTGTGCCTCCGGGTAGATTTGCCGGAACCCGCGCTCGATGGCTTGCGCAACCTCCAGAGCACTCAGGCTCTCTTTAAATGAATCGGGGGCAATTACCACTTTTTTCAGTGTGTTCATCATCAGCGCCTTAATCCTCAGGGATGCTGCAAGCATCGGTTACTGAGCACCTTACCTGTCTACCGCCGCGTATTCTTTAGCTTTACCCACAAATAATTCGGCTTAAATTAAGGATATTTTTGTGCATTAACACAATTCAGTCATGCATCAGCATACCGATATACAACTGTAAAATGTCCGCTAATTGATTGATCTTAAGACCGGTGTTTTTTTCAACGCTTTGCAGGCGGTAACGCAACGTGTTGACGTGAATATGCAAATGCGCGGCCGTCTGGGTGTGATCGCCATTATGATGAAAATACTGGCGCAGCGTATTGCGCAACACCCCTTTATCATCCTGGACGCTGAGGTGACGCCAAGGGCGGGAAAGCTCCTGCGCACGCCAGTCTTCCCCCAAGTCACAAAGCAGCGAAGGCAGCGGATAATCATCATAAAATAGCTGATGGTGTCGCAATTTGAGGCGTCGAGCCATGGTTTGTGCCGCTCGGGCGGTCAGAATAGAACGGTATACCCCGTCTTCACCGGTAAAAAATCCCCCAACGATCATGCGCAGGTTAAACCGCTTCTGAAGTTCATGCTGCAGATGCTGCGCCTGCTTGCGCTCCTGCTGCAAATCCCATACGCCCTGTTTCAGGCAGGCTGGGCGCAGCAGCACCAGCTCATTAAAGCTGGTCATGGTGATCAACGCTTCGCGCTGGGTGCTCTCTAATTCTGCCAGTAATCCTCTGAGCAATTGTGGTTGCGGTTCATGCAACTCTACAATCCAGACAATACGCGGCTGTTGCAGATCCAGCCCCAGATAGGCTGCCATTTCCTCCCGCGAACCCGGCTCGCTGTGCGCTTGCAGCAACTGGTTGGCCAACTCTTCCCGGTAGCGCCTTTCCCACTGGTTCTGATCGAGCATGGCCGCCTGTTCCACCATCAGCTCCGCCGCCATTTTCACCAGTTCGGCATAAGCTCGGACTTGCTCCGGATCGCCGGAAATACCGATCGCACCCACCTGTTGATGACGAAAGCTGAACGGCAGGTTAATACCAGGCTGAACGCCTTTCAGATTGCGGGCAGTAGCCACATCAATTTCTACCACCCGGTTCTCGGCCAAGGCCAATACTGCGCCCTCATGGCGCTGATAAAGGCGTGAGGCGTTGCCAGAAGCAATGATGACGCCGTTGCTGTCCATCACATTGACCGAGTGGTGAATAATGCTCATCGCACGCTGTACGATCTGGCGCGCGGTTGCCTCTTCCAGAAAATTTATCTGCCTGATCATGCACTGCTTCCTATCGGCTGAAGTAAGGCCATCTGCAACAAGGATCCATAGTGCGAGTATAATATACCCGTCATCTTTCAAGCTGCAGCGTTGTTACCTGCAATTGCTGCGCCGTGCAGGGAAGTCCCCATGCCGTGAGCGCGAGGATGCGCCTGAGTGAGCAACTCGAAATCCATAGGGTATAAGCAAAAAAACGCCGAGCAGCAAGCTCAGCGTTTTTTCAGCAATAAGACCGATTAGCCCAGAATGTCAGCCAGTTCAGCGCTCACTTCCGCGACTTTGCGGGTACCGTTGATCTTGTGGTATTCCGTGTTGCCTGCATCCGCTTCCTGGCGATAGTAAGCTACCAGCGGTGCGGTCAGCTGGTGGTATTCCACCAGGCGCTTGCGCACGGTCTCTTCCTGATCGTCTTTGCGGGTGGTCAGCTCTTCGCCAGTGGCGTCGTCTTTACCTTCCACCTTCGGCGGATTGAATTTAATGTGGTACACGCGTCCAGATGGCGCATGCACACGGCGGCCAACGATGCGATCGATGATCAGTTCATCCGGCACGTCGAATTCCAGCACGTAATCCACGTTGATACCGGCTTCTTTCATCGCGTCAGCCTGTGGAATGGTACGCGGGAAACCGTCCAGCAGGAAACCGTTACGGCAGTCTTCCTGGGTGATGCGCTCTTTAACCAGCGCAATGACCAGCTCATCAGTAACCAGCTTGCCGGCGTCCATGATTTCTTTTGCCTGCTTGCCCAGTTCAGTACCGGCCTTCACGGCTGCGCGCAACATATCACCCGTAGAGATTTGCGGAATACCGTATTTCTCCATGATAAATTGAGCCTGAGTACCTTTACCTGCGCCCGGAGCGCCCAGCAGAATGATACGCATTGCGTAAATCCCCTTGCTATGTATTTCCCTTCAACCTTCAAGCCGCAGCCTGGAGTCAATCGGGTTTGAGTTTTTATAGAATTGCGAAAACACTCAACCTTACCATTTCTGGGGGGATGGCTCAAGGTCACAGGAGGAAATCGATTGCGGATATAGCAGGCTGAAGCGAGACAAGTAAAAAGAAATTTCGGCGTATAAATAAGAAATAAGCCCCTTACCACAGGGTTAGGGGCTTGAAATGGGGGATTAAGCAGACAACAGTTTATTCATGCGGCGGATAAACTGGTTTGGATCTTCCAGCGTACCGCGTTCCGCCAGCAGAGCCTGATCCAGCAGTAGATCGACCCATTCGGCAAATTGTTCGTTATCGCCCACATCCGATGCGCGTTTGACCAGCGTATGTTCCGGGTTCAGCTCGAAAATATACTTCACTTCCGGTGCCGGTTGCCCTGCAGCGGCAAACAATTTTGCCATCTGGGTGCTCATTTCATCCGCTTCGGTGGTAACGATGGCTGGCGTATCGGTCAGGCGATGCGTCAGACGCACATCTTTCACCCGCTCACCCAACAGCGTTTTGACCCGCTCGATAAACGGCTCCAACTGCTTCTCGGCTTCTTTCTGCTCTTCGGTTTCATCGGCCAGTTTATCCAGCGCTTCGTCCGCTTTACTGACCGACTGGAACACTTTACCGTCGAACTCGGTCAGGTAGCTCATCATCCATTCGTCAATGCGATCGGAAAGCAGCAGCACTTCGATGCCTTTCTTGCGGAACAGCTCCAGGTGCGGGCTGCTCTTGGCTGCGGCATAGCTGTCGGCGGTGATGTAATAAATCTTCTCCTGGCCTTCGGTCATGCGGCCAACGTACTCTTCCAGCGAAACGGTTTGCGCCGAGCTGTCATTGTGCGTTGAGGCAAAGCGCAGCAGTTTGGCGATGGCTTCTTTATTGCCACCGTCTTCCGCTGGCCCTTCTTTCAGCACCAGACCGAACTGCTGCCAGAACTTCTGGTAGCTTTCCGCGTCGTCTTTCGCCAGTTTGTCCAACATTTGCAGAACGCGCTTGGTCAGTGCGCCGCGCAGGCTCTGAGTCACACGGCTGTCTTGCAGGATTTCACGGGAAACGTTCAGTGGCAGGTCGTTGGAATCTATCAGGCCACGGACAAAGCGCAGATAGTTCGGCATGAACTGCTCGGCGTCGTCCATGATAAACACGCGCTGAACGTACAGCTTCAGGCCGTGCTTGTGATCGCGATTCCACATATCCCACGGAGCCTGCGCCGGGATATACAGCAGGCTGGTGTATTCCTGCTTACCTTCAACCCGGTTGTGGCTCCAGCTCAGTGGAGCGGTGAAGTCATGCGCAATATGCTTATAGAACTCTTGGTATTCTTCATCGGTCACGTCTGATTTATTGCGGGTCCACAAAGCCTGCGCCTTGTTGATCTTCTCCCAACTGACGGTGCCGTCTTCTTCATTCTTGGTTTCGATTTCTACCGGCAAAGCGATGTGATCGGAGTATTTGCCAATCACGGAACGCAGGCGCCAGCCATCAAGGTATTCATCTTCGCCTTCGCGCAGATGCAGGGTAATTTCGGTACCGCGTTCGGCTTTGCTGATATCAGCGATAGTGTAATCACCCTCACCAGCAGACTCCCAGAACACGCCTTCATCTGCCGCAGCACCGGCAGCGCGGGTACGGACGGTGACTTTATCCGCCACGATAAACGCCGAGTAGAAGCCCACGCCGAACTGACCAATCAGTTGGCTGTCTTTGGCCTGATCCGAACCGATGGATTCGAGGAAGGATTTGGTACCCGACTTGGCAATTGTCCCCAGGTTTTCAATCACTTCTTCACGATTCATACCGATGCCGTTATCGGCAATGGTCAGGGTACGCTGGTCTTTGTCAAAAGAGAGACGCACGCGCAGTTCGCCATCGCCTTCATACAGTTCCGGCTTGGAAAGCGCACGGAAACGCAGCTTGTCGGCAGCATCGGAAGCGTTGGAAATCAGTTCACGCAGGAAGATTTCTTTATTGGAGTACAGCGAATGAATCATCAGGTGAAGCAGTTGCTTTACTTCAGACTGGAACCCACGGGTTTCTTGACCTTTCATACTCATTGATAACCTCAAAGACAGTTATGACCAAATCTGACAATGAGGAATAAGTGGGGTTAACCTTGAGGCTTTTCAAGCGGCTGGCGGGGAATTTTTTATAAAATGACAGCGGGGCAGAGAGCGGCCCCGAGGAGATAGTTCAGAACTTGATCGCGTGACGCCCGGCCAGGGAGTGTGACAGCGTGGTGCCATCAACCATCTCCAATTCGCCGCCCACCGGCACCCCGTGCGCAATACGGCTGGCCAGTACGCCATACTGGCCGCACATTTCAGCAATATAGTTAGCCGTGGCATCCCCTTCCACCGTCGGGTTGGTGGCCAGGATCACTTCGGTGAGAGTTTCCTTCTCCAGCCGTTGCTCCAGCCGATCCAGGCCAATATCGCCTGGGCCGATACCGTCCAGCGGCGAAAGATGCCCCATCAGCACAAAGTAGCGCCCGGCAAACTGGCCGGTCTGCTCAATGGCGTGGATATCCGCCGGGCTCTCCACCACGCAGATCTGGCCGTTTTGATGGCGGCGCGGATTATTGCAGATGGTGCAGACATCCTGCTCGGTGAAGGTGCGGCAATCGGCACAATGGCCGATTTCCGACATGGCACGGGTCAACGCCTGCGCCAAACGCATGCCCCCGCTGCGATCGCGCTGCAGCAGTTGGAATGCCATGCGCTGCGCCGACTTCGGGCCAACGCCCGGCAGGCAGCGCAGTGCCTCCATCAATGATTCAAGGAGCGGGCTGGTTTGCATCAGAATGGCATCTTAAAGCCTGGTGGCAACTGCATACCGCTGGAAACAGACGCCATCTTCTCTTTTTGGGTTTCTTCGATGCGGCGTGCGGCATCATTAAACGCAGCCGCGATCAAGTCTTCCAGCATCTCTTTGTCGTCTTCCAACAGGCTTGGGTCGATCTCGACACGACGGCAGTTATGCGCGCCGTTGATGGTCACTTTAACCAGGCCAGCGCCGGATTCGCCAGTGACTTCCAATTTGGCAATTTCTTCCTGCATCTGCTGCATTTTTTCCTGCATTTGCTGGGCTTGCTTCATCAGGTTACCCATACCGCCTTTACCAAACATAGTCGTCTCTCATAACATTGGCCGCGCACGGTGCGCCGCATTAAACAGGGCGAATACTCTCTTCATCCAGATCTGCATCGAAGAATCGGCGCAACGTCTGAATATTGGTATCCGCAACGATGGACTGGCGAGCCTGCGCCAGTTTTTCTTCATAAATGGCTTGCCGCCACTCCAGCGGAGTCCGCTCCGCCGGATTATCGTCTTCCACCACGCTAAGTTCAACCGCGCAACCTTCTAACTCACTGAGTGCTTCGGCAAGCTGTTTCTGTGCCGAAGGTGAATTCAGGTGACGCTGTGAAGACCGCAGGTGGAGACAAATGCTTCCCGGGGCCAGCTGTTGTTTGAAGGCATTCAATGCCAGTTGCTGGACCAGTTTCGGTATTTTCAGCCGTTCGATTTCCGCCGCCCAAGGATCGCGCTCAATGGATTCGGCCACCAGTTTAGCTGACAGCTCAGGCGTTTTTTCATGCTCAAGGGCCGTGCGCAGCGCTTTCGGTGTTGCCAGCGGCTCCGGCTCGGCTTCAGGTTCGGTGAGTGCACGCCAGCGGTAGGCTTCCGGCTTGGCCGGTTTTTCTGCCACCTGTATTTCAGCCTGGCGCTTCTGGCTGCGCTCGGTCACGGAAGCTAACCGCTCCAGTGCCGAGTTTGCCGGCCGCGCTAATCCAGGCGCCGCCGGCTCATTCTTTTTTGTTGAGGATGCCCCTTGCTGCCGCAGCAACTGGGTACGCGCTTTCAATAATTGCGCAGTGGCATCCGGTAAATTTGTTGTCTGGGTATTCGGTGGTGGAGCCGCCTGCCCTATCGGGGGGGGCATCCGGAAAGTGCGACGGCGGCGCGCTGGCCACATTGCCCTGCGATGGCGCAGCCTGAACCGGGGCCACCTGCATCATGGTAACCGGCTCTGGGATCACCGCTTTCGGGTGAAACGCCAGCGCACGCAGCAGGGTCATTTCAACCCCCATACGGCGATCCGGCGCAAAGGCCAGCTCTTTGCGGCCAATCAGCAACGTTTGGTAATAAAGCTGCACGTCCGTTGGCGGTAAGGTACGCGCCAGTTCCCGCAAGCGCTGTTCAATCATGGCGTACTGGTTATCCAGCCCCGATGGCAGCAGTTGCACCATGGCAATGCGATGCAGCAACGCCAGCGTTTCCACCAGCAGGCTTTCCCAATCCACACCGCGTGAAGCGGCCTGGGCAACCTGAGCCATCACTTTTTCACCGTCGGCACTCACCAGCGCTTCCAGAATTGCCAACGGCTGCTCATCGTCCAGCGCCCCGAGCATCTGGCTCACCGTGTCGGTGGTCACCTGCCCTTGCCCCATGGCAATCGCCTGGTCGGTCAGGCTGAGGGCATCTCGCATACTGCCATCGGCAGCACGTGCCAACAGTTGCAATGCCCGGGCGTCGCTGGTGATGTGCTCTGCCTGGAGCACGGTTTCCAACTGCGTACGGATCTGGTCAACGTCCATCGCCTTAAGATGGAACTGCAGGCAACGGGACAGAATAGTCACCGGCAATTTCTGCGGATCGGTGGTCGCCAGCAGGAATTTAACGTGCGATGGAGGTTCTTCCAGCGTTTTCAGCAACGCATTGAAGCTGTGGCGCGAGAGCATGTGGACTTCGTCGATCAGGTAGACCTTGAAACGGCCACGCGCCGGGGCGTATTGCACGTTATCCAGCAGATCGCGGGTATCTTCCACTTTGGTTCTGGATGCGGCGTCAATTTCGATCAGGTCGACAAAGCGCCCTTGCTCAATCTCGCGGCAGTTATCGCATTGGCCGCACGGCGTTGCGGTGATGCCCGTTTCACAGTTCAGGCCTTTGGCCAGCAAACGTGCGATGGTGGTTTTACCTACGCCACGGGTGCCTGAGAACAGATAGGCGTGATGGATCCGCCCAAGTTTTAGGCCATTAGCCAGCGCCGTCAGGACATGTTCCTGTCCGACAACATCTGCAAACGTTTGAGGGCGCCACTTACGGGCTAGAACCTGATAGCTCATTAAGACTTCATCATTGATTTATAATAAATAATTTGGACCCGGATAGTACATCACATCATCAGGGACTTTGCCATGCGGGCAGCCTGATCGGTTCCAGGGTGAACCATCTTCCTGCATTAGTGTAACAGTACGTCCGCCGTCATTCCTATTACTTTGCATCTTGCTCCACAGGCGCACGTTCTGTGCCAAGGCATGATATGGGGACACATAGCGAAGATTAAAGGAAAACCACCATCCCGGTAGAATGTATACCTGCTTTTTATGCTTTAAGACATTTGCGCTGTGGTCGGATGAGCCAGAAAGTGTAGCTATGTTATTATTCGTCGCGAAATAACAATTATTGTTGTCAAGAACAGCAGATTGAGAATGACATGAACCCGTTTTAGATGTCTTTATTGTTCTTAGGTAACCTAATGATTTACTTGATTAACAGCGTCGTTTCCTTTAACCCGGAAAACGGCAGTCTGAAGAACGTTGTCAATAACCGAGAAGTGTTTTTATCTAGCCTCAATGCCCGAATTCTTCATCAACTGATCAACGCTGGCCCTGATTGCCTGAGACGAGAAGAGCTACTGCAACAAGCCTGGCAACAACATGGTCTCACCCCGGCACCTGCAACGTTAAATCAATACATCAGTGTAACCCGCAGAACTTTAGTCTCTATTGGCCTCCAGGAACGCCTTATTATTACCGTTGCCAAAACCGGCTATCGTCTTAACAACAGTATCAATATCGAAACGGTAAAAGTGCCCATTCTTTCTTCCGAAGCCCCTATTCCAGACAGTTCCCCAACGCTCCCCGACAACAGCAAGCCATTAACCCCCTCACTCATCTATAACATCCTGACGATCACTCTGCTGATCATCGCCGGTCTGTTATGCTTTTTGATCAGTAAGCGCTACCTGGAACTGAATAGATCACAAAGTGTAATTTATGCAGGAAAAATAAAAGGCTGCCCGATCTATTTCATCAAAAAATTGCGGGAAAAGGATCAGGAGAGCTACCTCAGGTTCTTAGCCACGACACCTTTGCTTGAAAAGGGGTGTTTAAGAGATGAAGTGATATTGGCCCATGCCAACCGTCGGCTGAATATGTCAGAAGGTATCGGCCATCAGTTTATGGCCAAATGCTCTATCGATACGCAGGGAAATTACTATCACTGCGAGAACGAGTACAATACGTTATGGCAATCAAAATGAAAAAACCGCTGCTCCTGCTAGCCCTGTTTTGTTTTTTTCCGCCTTGTATTACTTCTATCTGATTCACATTGACGATCCATTATCCGGGATCCATTGTGAATCCTCATTACGCCTGAGCCACACGGTGATAAACACCGACGGTTCTCGAGAAGGGATTGTCATGGATGGAGCAATGAATTTTGCTTTCACCGGGAATAAACAGGGCGTATTGATTATCGGTGGCGTTATTTTCAACAACACCAGGCATTACAATTTCAAGAAAACGTTAAGTTTCAACTATACCCGGAAACCCATTTTCTATCAGTTCTCTTTTCAACCCTCTAAAAGCCAGAATGAAGAAGACGTTCCCGCATGGCTTATCAATATTCTGCTTTCCAAGATTGGTAACTATATCGAAATTAGCAAGTTAGATGACAAGAACCTGATGTTGGGCAATATGTTCTCGCCTATGCAGGTCTGTAACATCACTTAATAACCACCAAGGTAAACTCAGTAAAACATAAGCTGCAAAAAATAAACATGCTGATACTTCCCACAACTGCGCTTCTCTAAAAACCTCTTATGCAAATCTGCGCTTAACCCACAGATAATTTTTCATCGCAACAAAACTATTTTGTAAAGATGCTAATAAATCTTTTAAATTTATTAAACAACCCTTAGTTTTCATGAAAACTGATTATAACAATTAATGTAATACTTTGTTTTTTATGGTTATTTTTTTATACCCCAAAAGTTGAACTATAACGCCAGAAAGGTTTGACTTCACCTATGGCATATGTTTTCTTATAGCCATTGATGACAACCATCAAATTAAACTTAATTATTAACAGTGAGTATTATAATGTTACTGACTGAAAATGAATCAATACTTGAGAATGAAAGCATTCTTTTCGATGCGGCTAATAACACTATCACGTTCAAAAAAGTTGAGATTGTCATTGCTCTGACTGAACTTCAGAGCAGATTGATTTTCCTGTTGCTGACAGGGGTGACAAAGAAAAGAGATATCATCAAGTTGGTCTGGAAGGATAACCACATCTCAATAACCGATAACAACTATCATCAATTGATTTATCAATGCAGAGCATTATTTAATCGTCATGGCATTCCTCCTAACGTACTCAAAACCATACCTCGTCACGGTGCGAAGTTTAATTACTCGGCCTTAGATAATGATGAACGCTCCACTGAGGCATTAGCTGAAAAGACAATAAAGCAATCCAAAGCATTATCATTAATAAAAAGTAAGCAGACTCACTGGATGTTGCTATTGCTGGTGATTGGAACTTTCACTATTTTCGAAATCATGAGTTGATTTCTTCAAAATTATAATAACCATCAAGGTTAATGGATGACCTCTTCAATATTATCTATGTATAGGACGTTGTCCGGACTTGCTGGACAGAGAACTGATATTTCAGCCTGTGGCGCTATTTTTATCCTGTTCCTGGGGTTGGTTGGTTTTCTCTGGACAGGGTGGCAGGCCTTCACCTCACAGGCAATTAATGGAGAAAACATTTCGGTTCAGCAGGCCAGAGCTCCCGCCCCCTTTCCTGATATGGCCTTGGAAAAGACGTTGTCCGGGCTCTATGGTTCAGTGGCTCGCCCCACCGCAACAGATATCAGCACACGCTTTTATATTCAGGGAACTATTGCAGATGACAGCCTTTTATTGGCCGCGCCGCGCGCCAAAGTAAGAGATAACCTGGTGGGAGTCTTGATGAGCAGCAACCCAGAAAAAAACATGGCCATTATAGAAAGCGCCGGTAAGCAGGCCAGCTACGGATTGAACGATCGTATCGCGGGGAAATTTACTATTCTGAAAATATTCCAGGATCGCGTAGTGATTAATGAAAACGGATTTTATGCCACTCTGGTTTTGCAGGAGTAACCCAATAACTATCTCAGCCCAATATTTAACCTTGTTTCAATTTTAGAATGGATGCAGGCATGCGCTGGTTTATTGCTTTATTTTTTATCTTGTTAGTTTCATTATTTCCTGCCAGAGCAGAAACTTTTTCCGCCAATTTCAAGGGAACGGACATCCATGAGTTTATCAACACCGTCAGCAAAAACCTGGGGAAAACCATTATTCTTGATGATTCGGTGAAAGGTAAAGTCACCGTTCGCAGCTATGAACAATTAAACGCCAAAGAATATTACCAGTTCTTCCTCAATGTGCTGGATGTCTACGGCTATGCCGTGATCGGTATGCCGAATAATGTGTTGAAGGTGATCCCAGCCAAAGAAGGGAAAAGAGCCGCGCTGACTCAACTGGGTACCCCTGCGCAAGGTGATGAGTTGGTGATGCGCATAGTTCCTTTGCGCAATACCGCCGCCAAAGATATTGCCCCTCTGCTTCGCCAGCTTAATGACAGCATCGGGGTTGGCAACGTTGCCTACTATGAGAGCGGTAATGCGTTGTTGATCACAGGCCGTGCCGACGTGGTTAATGGTCTGATTGAGCTGGCCCGGGAAATGGATCGTAACGATCAGGCCGCCGTAGAATCGATTCCCTTGGAACATGCCTCCGCCACGGAAATTGTGCGTATTGTCAGCACGTTATTACGCGATGAAACCAAACAGAAAAGCGGGGCGGTAGCCAACACCCAACTGGTTGCCGACGAGCGTACCAACACGGTTTTGGTGTCGGGTGACAGCGGCATGCAGGAATATCTGCGTGGCTTGATCGAGCAGTTGGATCAAGAAAAAGCCACTCAGGGCAATACCAAAGTGATCCGACTGAAATATGCCAAAGCCTCAAGCCTGGTCGAAGTACTGACCGGCGTCAGCGCTAATTTACAAAACGAAAAACAATCTTCTGCCGCCAGTGCCACCGTGTCGGTAATCAAAAACGTGGTGATCAAGGCCGACGAGCAGACCAATGCCCTGATTATCAACGCGGCTCCTGACGTCATGCGCGACCTGGAAGGGGTTATCGAGCAGTTGGATGTTCGCCGGGCGCAGGTGCTGGTTGAGGCGGTGATCGTAGAAATGCAGGATGCCGACGGCCTGAATTTTGGCATTCAGTGGGCCAACAAATATGCGGGCGGCACGCAGTTCGCTAACGCTCAGGCGCAAATCGCCCCCGGTTTCAACGGCGGTATGAGTGAAGTGTTTAAAAACGCCAACGGCCTGGTAACCGGATTTTACAGTGGCAATTGGGCGGGGTTACTGACAGCTATCAGCAGCACCAACCAGAATAATATTCTGGCTACCCCCAGCATTGTCACGCTGGATAATGAAGATGCCGAATTCAGCGTCGGCCAGGATGTGCCGATCCTCACCGGCTCTCAGACCACCAACAGCGATAATGTTTTCAATACCGTTTCGCGTAAAACGGTGGGCATCAAACTCAAGGTCAAACCGCAGATTAACAAAGGCCAGTCTGTCTTGCTGCAAATTGAACAGGAAGTCTCCAGCGTGGCGGAAAACAGCTCGGTGGATAAAGACAACCTGGGTGCCACCTTCAATATTCGCACCGTCAATAACGCGGTGCTGGTGGAAAGCGGTGAAACCGTGGTGGTCGGCGGTCTGTTGGACAAGTCACAGTCTGACGGCGAGAGTGCCGTCCCCTACCTGAGCCGCATTCCGGTATTGGGCGCCCTATTCCGCTCCACCAGCCATAAAGACAACAAACGTAATCTGATCCTGTTTATCCGCCCGACGATTATCCGTTCTGCCGACGGCTATAGCCTGGAAAGCGCCCGTAAGGCACAGCATTTCCATGAGGCATCGGACGAAGACCAGCCGTTGAAAGAGGACGTTAAAGATAAGCTAAACAGCGTCCGCTCCCCCAACAGAGCGGCCTTCCAACAGGCAAAACAGCAAATCTCGGCCTTCTACGGGCTGCAGCAACCATGAGTGCCCCGCATATCCCGTTCAACTGGGCACGCCAGCATCGGATTGTCCTGTCTCAGGAGCAGGAGGACCTGACATTATGGTGCCAACATGGCGTCAACCCGTTGGTGTTGGCAGAACTTGCCCGCCTGCTGCCCGCCACCAGCCGCCTGATCCCGCTGGATGCCGCAGCGTTCGAACACAAGTTGTTGCAAAAGTACCAGCAGCAGAGTGGTGATGCACAAAAGATGATGGAAAACCTGGGCAGCGAGCTGGATTTCTACGCCCTGGCAGAAGAGTTACCAGAACAGCAGGATTTACTGGATGAACAAGATGACGCGCCGATTATCCGCCTGATCAACGCCATGCTGAGTGAGGCGATTAAGGAGCGCGCCTCTGACATCCATATCGAAACCTATGAAAGTGAGCTGGTTATTCGTTTTCGTGTGGACGGCGTGTTGAAAAAATCCTCACGCCGCAGCGCCAGTTGGCCGCACTGCTGGTATCGCGCATCAAGGTGATGTCAAAGCTGGATATTGCCGAAAAGCGTGTGCCGCAGGATGGACGTATCACGTTGAAGATTGCTGGGAGAGCTATTGATGTTCGGGTTTCGGTGCTCCCGGCCAGCCATGGTGAACGCGTAGTGATGCGGCTACTGGACAAAGGGAGCGTCAGCCTCGACTTGCCCCAACTCGGCATGGATCAGAATGAACAGGCTGCTCTGCTGCGCCTTATCCATCTACCGCATGGCATTATTCTGGTCACCGGCCCGACCGGTTCCGGCAAGAGCACCACGCTCTATTCATTGCTCAATCAGATCAATGATGACGACCGCAACATCATGACCATTGAAGATCCCGTGGAATTTGAACTCAGCGGTATCTCGCAGACGCAGGTCAACCCCAAGGTCGATATGACCTTTGCCCGCGGGTTACGCGCGCTGTTACGTCAAGATCCCGATGTGGTACTGATCGGGGAGATAAGGGACAACGAAACCGCCCAGATAGCCGTCCAGGCGTCGCTCACCGGCCATCTGGTGCTGTCTACGCTGCATACCAATACCGCCATCGGCGCTATCACCCGCCTGCGTGATATGGGGATCGAACCCTTCTTGCTCGCCAGCTCCCTGAGCGGCGTTCTGGCACAGCGCCTGCTGCGCAAACTCTGCCGCCACTGCCGGATGCCCTATGCCCTCAGCCACGAACAATGCTCGTTACTGCAACTGCCCCCGCAGGACGAACCGGTGGCCTGGCGCCCCGAGGGCTGTGAGCATTGCCACGGGCAAGGCTACCGTGGCCGGCTTGCCATTCATGAGTTACTGCTGGTCAATGAAGCCGTGCGCAAAGCGATTCATCAGGGCGATAGCGAATTGAACATTGAACTCCTGGCGGGCAAACAGCGCAAATCCCTGCGCCAGGACGGCATCCGCAAAATGCTGGCGGGTGAAACCAGCCTGGAAGAGGTTCTTCGCGCCACAGGGGAAGAGAACGATGCCTAAATTTAGCTACCGTGTCTGCGACAGCGCAGGGAAGATCGGTAAAGGCACGCTGGAAACCGAATCCCTGCGGCGCGCCCGCCAGCAGCTACGGGAAAAAAGCTTACGGTGCTGCACATCGCACCTGCCAGGCAAAGTTTGCTGGCACGCCTGCAGGCCAATAAGAAACGGCTCCGCCTCAGCAGCAGCGACCTGGCCTTATTGACTCGCCAGTTAGCCACCCTGATCGCCGCCGCCCTACCGCTGGAAGAAGCGCTACTGGCGGTGGCACAGCAATCGGAAAAGAAAACCGTCGCTACCTTGCTCGGGCAAATCCGCAATCGCGTATTGGAAGGATTCCCTCTTGCGCAAACGTTAGGCCAGTTTCCAGCGGTGTTTGACCGCCTGTTCTGCGCGATGGTGGCTGCTGGCGAAGCCACAGGTCAGTTGCCACTGATCCTTACGCAGTTGGCAGACCACGTCGAGCAACGGCAAAAAATCAAAAACAAAATGACCCAGGCCATGACCTACCCGGTGGTCTTGACGCTGGTAGCCATTGGCGTCGTGAGTCTGCTGCTGACTGCCGTCGTGCCCAAAGTCGTTGAGCAGTTTATTCATATGAAGCAGGCATTGCCGGTGACAACGCGCCTCCTGATTGCCTGTAGCGACTTTTTACGGCAATGGGGGCCAGCTCTGTTGCTGATGGCCGTTATCGCCTTACTGGCAGGCAGGCAACTGCTGAAAAAGCCGCATCTGCGGCTTGCCTGGCACAAACACCTGCTTCAACTGCCGGTACTGGGGCCGCTGTTTCTCAATCTGAATACGGCGCGCTATGCCCATACGCTCAGTATTTTGAACGCCAGCGCGGTGCCGTTGATCGATGGCATGAAAATCAGCGCTTCGGTGCTGGCCAATGACTATGCGCGTAGCCAACTTCTTAACGCCATGGCGCGGGTGCGGGAAGGGGAATCACTGTATCAGACGCTGGAAAAAAGCGCCCTGTTCTCACCGATGATGCGCCATATGATCGCCTCCGGTGAACGCAGTGGTGAACTGGATACCATGCTAAAACGCGCCGCCGATATGCAACAGGAGGCGCTCAACCAGCGGATCACCCTGGCACTGAGCCTGTTTGAGCCTTTACTCGTGGTGAGCATGGCCAGCATCGTGCTCTTTATCATCCTGGCAATTCTGCAACCCATCCTTCAACTCAACAACATGATTGGTTAACGCATGGAGAGAACAATGCATTCCATCCGCCCCTCACAATGGCAGGCTAAACAACGCGGCTTCACCCTACTGGAAATCATGGTGGTGATCGTCATCCTCGGCTTGCTGGCCAGCTTTATCGTCCCCAACCTGATGGGCAATAAAGACAAGGCCGATCGGCAAAAAGCCGTGAGTGATATTGTCGCATTAGAAAATGCGCTGGATATGTACCGGCTGGACAATGGTCGCTACCCCAATAATCAACAAGGGCTTGATGCCCTGATCGCCAAACCGACCACGCCACCGATCCCTCGTAATTACCCTGAGGAAGGCTATCTGCGCCGCCTGCCGCAAGACCCTTGGGGCAGTGATTACCAACTGCGTAACCCCGGTAAAAACAGCAAGATCGATATTGTGTCTGCTGGCCAGGACGGTGAATTTGATACGCCAGACGATATCACCAATGGCTCCATACACTGATCGGCGCCAGCGCGGTTTTACGCTGCTGGAAATGATGCTGGTGATTGTCCTGATCGGTCTCACCGGCTCGTTGGTGATTGGCCGCCTGTCAGCAGATCGCGATCCCTTTGCCCGTCCGGCGACGGCGCTGATGGCCACCTTGCAAAATGCTCTGGAGCAGGCCACGCAGCAACAGACATTGTATGGTCTGGCCCTGGCGCATAACGGCTGGCAACTGATGGCCTATCGCCGTGAGCAATGGCATCAGGTTCAACACGCTCCATTCACCTTATCGGAGCAAATGGATATTTCGCTGCGGATTGAGCAGCAGTTTATCCCACTGCCAGCACGACTGGCAGCGCAGGCTGAACCTCAGTTGTGGATCTACCCCGGTGGAGAAACCACGGTATTTACCCTGAGTTTGCAGCAAGGCAATTGTGCCCAACGTACCAGCGCCAGCGGGTTTATGGCCTTTCAACGTGAAGAGGTGAGCTGTGATGAGGGATAAAAAGCAACGGGGCATGACCTTGCTGGAAGTCCTGGTGGCACTGGTGGTGTTTGCCGTCGGTTGCATGGCGGTTATCCGGGCCACCGGCCAGCAGATTCGCAGCCTGAGTGAGCTGGAGAAAAAACCATCGCAGGTTGGGTCGCGGATAACCAGTTGGCTTTACTCACCTTGAGCGGCGCTCGCCCTTCGCCCCTTTGGCAGCAAGGCAGCGAGACAATGGGCGATCGTGATTGGTTTTGGCGTTATCGCAGCCTGCAAACCACTGCAGCACAGGTGTATGCCGTTGATATTGAAGTTGCCGATGATGCGAATTTCACCAGGGCAATCCTACAGGTTCGAACATGGATGAGATAACGATAACCCGCCGGCGACAACATGGGTTTACGCTGATTGAGATGATGTTGGCAATCGCTATCTTTGCGCTGCTGTCCCTGATGGCAACGCAGATATTGCGCAGCATTGTGCAAAGCAACCAGTTAATCCAGGCCAAAACCCACGATATGGCCCAGGTCCAGTCAGCCCTGGCCTTGATAGAACGGGATATTAGCCAGGCCAGGGTACGGCCCGCCGCCGAAGAAACCCGCCCAAACCTGGCCGACTTCCTAACGGTGAAGAGCACCTCGGATGAAATTGAATTGGTGCACAGCCATTGGGCCAATCCAGGAGCCCTATTGGCCCGCTCGTCCCTTGAGCGGGTGAGGTATCGCCTGCGGGCTGGCCAGTTGCAACGGTTAAGTTTCCCTACCCCCGATGCCCCGCTCGCTCAGGTCCGAATTGTGCCAATCCTGCAGGGCGTTGAACATCTTCAGCTACGCTTCTCCCAGGCGGGTGCCTGGCAGGACAGGTGGTATGCCAGCTCGGTGTTACCCCAGGCTATCGAAGTGACCATTGAACTGCCTGAATACGGCAAACTGCGCCGCATTATTCTGCTGGGGCAGGCCGCCTTATGAAGCGAAATAAAGGCATGGCGCTGCTGGTGGTAATGCTGTTACTGGCCTTGATGGCCACGTTGGCGATAGGTATTAATCAGTTCTGGTATTCGGCATTTAACCGGACCCTGAACCAGCAGGCGCACATTCAGGCCAAATGGCACCTGTTAGGGGGCGAGATTTTTGCCCGCCAGTGGCTGGCAGAGAGTTTGCAAAATCAAACGGTGGTTCATTTTGGCCAACGCTGGGCCCAGCCAGGCCAGGCGTTGCATACCGAAGACGCGAGTATTGGTATTTCTTTTCGCGATGCTCAGGCCTGTTTTAATATCAATACGTTAAATTATCGCTTTGCTAAAGCTGAAAAACTGCCTGAAATATCGCAACCCACCCTGGATGAAAACACCCCACCGGTTTTCAGGGCTGATATTGCACGCCAGGTATTTGATGCTTTATTGGTCAATCTTGGCTTCACCGCTGACCAAATCAGGCAATTAGGTGACAGCATTGAGGCACAGCTCACATCGGGCAAGGTAGCATTCAGTGACATCTCTGAACTACGGCCTTTTCCTGGCGTTAACCGCGAACGTTTTATGCGGCTAAAGCCCCTGCTTTGCGCACTGCCCGCTCAAAAATCAGCAATTAATATCAATACCTTGGGCTATGAACAGTTGCCGCTGCTGCAAGCGTTGTTTCTCAACAAGGCCCCGCAAGATGCCCTGCAACCGTTACTGGCAGCCCGCCCCGCGAACGGCTGGGAAGATATCCACGACCCCGCATTGCAGGAAATCCTGCTCACCCTTCATCTGCCACCGCTGGAAGGCGAAAAGCTGCTTGCTACCCGTAGCCACTATTTTTATGCCCGGTTGACCACGGAAAATGACCGAGGAGGCTACCAGCTACAGAGTTTATTGCATTACAAACGGCAAAAAGTAGGCGTTATCGATCGCCAGATAAGATATGTAGGGAGCAGTGATGAATAGGCTGATAATCGCGCTGGGAACCGAGCAGGAATCAATCCTCTGGTGCTGGGGCAATCCGGCAGAAGAGCAATGCCAGCTGCAAGGCGCATTGTCAGCAGGGGAAAGTTTGCCGCCGGAAGTCAGCGCAGCCCCTGTCATGGTGCTGGTCCCTGGGCAGCGGATAGTGCTGCGTACCGTCCCATTCCAGGGCGCCCCCCGATTAGCCACGGCTCAGGCACTGGCATTCCAGTGTGAAGAGGATCTACTTGAAGACGTGGATGAGTTGCATTGGGTGATCCTGGGTAATGAGGGAACACGGTATGCATTAGCCGGATATCGGCGTTCGGACATGCAAAACTGGTTGGCGCTGCTGACTTCACTCGGTATTCGGCCCACCATTATGCTGCCAGACGTGCTGGCTTTCCCTTTTAACGGCAGGCCCACCATGCAGGTTTTACGCGACTATGTGCTTTTTCGTCACGACAAATGGTCCGGCTATTGTCTGCCGCAGCAGTGGTCACTGGCGCAACCTGATCCCCGTGACCAGGATCAGGCCGCTACCTGTGTGGCAGACTTATGGCAATGCGCCAGCGTTGAATTGGATAAACACAGCTCATTGCTGCAAGGCGAATTTGCCGCTGCCCCCCAATGGCGAACGTCTGCCTGCTGGCGTTACTGCCTTGGCCTGAGCCTTGCTCTGGGTGCATTAGCGATGGGCAGTTTCCATTATCATCAGCAGACTCAAGCCCTGCATCAGCAAATAGATCAGATCCATACTCAGCTTTTCTCTGGTGAAAAGACGCCGGAAAAACCGCTCGCAGTGATAAAAGCACGTATTAGAATGCTGCAACAAAACCAGCAGCAAGCGCAGTTTTTTGAACTCGGACAACAGTTACACCAGGCGTTGCTAGAGCAATACCAGCAGCACGCCCACCGGCTTATATTTGATGCTCAAAATGCTGAGCTGACGCTCACCCTCAAGACCGGACAAGTGCAACCTTTCGACCATTCCAATGAGCAAGGCAACCAGGTTTCACTGCATAAAATAGCCGGGGAAAACGCCTCAATGCTCACCGTGAAGGAAACCCCATGACGCTGCAACGCCAGCCATATGGCAAAAAGATCGCCTTGGCCTTCGCCGCCCTGGTCGGGCTTAGCCTGTTGGTTTCTTATTGCTATCAACGCGGGCAGGCGCAGCAGGCTGCAAACGACCTGCTCAACCTGCAACACCTGGCTCAACGTCTGGCGCGTTTACAGGCGTTCCAGCCAATGCCTGCCAGCCTGCCCCTCGCGCCAGAAAAGATCATCGAGCAGTCTGCCCAACGTCATCGCCTGGCGCGGGTAGCCATAGCGCCATCAGATGGCGGGTTCGAGGTAACTTTATCCCCCATGCCGTTTGATCTGTTGATTGCCTGGCTGGCCGAGTTGCAGCGTGAGCAGGGGATCAGGGTACAAGCTATAGAAGTGACCGCCCTCCCGGCTTCAGGAATGGTGCGCATTGATAGGTTGCTGTTGCAACGGTTGTTATCATACTGATGGGGATCCGGAATGTTATTTGAACTTGATAGCCTCAGTTGGCCTTTCCTGGCCGCGCTGTTTGGCTTGTGTCTTGGCAGCCTGTTGAATGTGGTTATTCATCGTTTACCGTTGATGTTGAAACAGCAGGACAAGCAATATTTAATTCACTACGCCAGTCAGTTGGAACCAGCGGTAATAATTGATAATGGGGCAGAACCGGCACGGTTTAATCTTTTCTTACCAGGTTCACACTGCCCCCATTGTAAAATACCCATTGCCTTTTATGATAATATCCCTCTGGTTAGCTGGATAATGTTGCGCAGGCGTTGCCGACATTGTCAGTCATTGATTCCCTGGCGCTATCCTATGGTGGAAATGGGGATGATGTTAACGGCATTGTCTTTGGCCGGTTATTATCCGCCCGGTAGCCACTGGTTATTGCTATTAACGTTTAGTGCGTTATTAATTACCTTGGCTATTATTGATTTCGATTGCCAATTATTGCCCGACAGCCTGACTTACTCTCTATTATGGCTCGGCTTGATTTGGCACTGCTTGCACGACCGCTATTTTCTTCCCGACGCCATTATCGGTGCTATCGCTGGCTACCTGACGCTATGGCTGATCTACTGGGGCGGGAAAGTGCTGACCACGCGTGAAGGGTTGGGTTACGGCGACTTTAAACTGCTGGCAGCGCTGGGCGCTTGGTTCGGCTGGCAAGGTTTACCGGAAATCCTGTTGATTGCGGCCTCTGCGACGCTTTTGGCACTGCTCCCGCCGAGCAGAAACACGCAACAGATGTGGTTGCGGCCACTGCCTTTTGGCCCTGGCCTGGCGGTGGCGGGTTTGTGGATGATGACTTCCAACCTGATTGACTTCTAGCCCCATCAAGGCCTACTGGCGGCGTGCCAGCTCGATAAAGGGTGCCAGATGCTGGTTAAAGTAGGCGCATTTTTCCGTCCGCGGCGTCCCGTCCTGAGCCAGATCCGCTAAAATCCGCTGGGCACGCGTTGGGATCTGTTGTTCTGCCTGCCTGCTCAGCACCCATCCTTTGCTTTTTGCCTGCGAAAGCGCCGCGGTTATCAATTTTCTTGATGCCGGAATATCACTGCGCTGGCAGTTATCTCTTAAAAAATCACTGGAGGCCACCAGCGTGGCAAGTTGTTCTACCTGCTGTGGCTGTGCCAAAAACGCCCCTTGCCCCGAGGTAGATTGGGAACACCCGGTCAATAAAAACGCATTAATCAGCATCAGGGGAACACGATATTTCTTCATATTAATGTCCAACATCTTATTAGATAAACCAGCGATCATTTTAAGATTTATTATCAGGATTTAATACCTTTTGAACCCTTAAATTTCATTAGCAGACGATATTGGCGGTTACTTGACCCCATTAAAAACACTTAAATTAATTGGTTATAAGATGCCTGTAATACAGAAACCGCTAATATGGCCTGACGGAGACCATGAAGCACCCTCTGATACTGAAAGGAACATCCTTTCAATTCTGCCATTTTGATTTTTATCGGATAAACAATGAAGTTTAATAAAATTGCATTAGCTGTTTCTGCCTTAATCATTTCCTCGAATTTATGGGCTCACGGCTATATTGAAGTTCCGCAAAGCCGTGCCTTTAAATGTAAATTACAAGAGAACCATGGCTGTGGTCAGGCAGAATATGAGCCACAGAGCATTGAAAAAGACTCAGGCTTCCCAACCGGGCCTTGGCCGCTTGACGGTGAGTTGGCCAGTGCCAGCCTGACACAATTCTCTCCAATGGATAAACAGAGCGTCAATCTCTGGGCAAGGAACTCGATCAAGCCAGGCATGAACAATTTCACCTGGTATCATACCGCATCCCATAAAACCAATAACTGGCGTTATTACATCACTAAACAAAACTGGGATCATAACCAACCACTGACGCGCGCCGCTTTCGAAAGCACGCCGTTTTGCCAGGTTGACGGCCATTCTGAAGCCCCTCCGGTACGCGTCACCCATGCCTGTAACGTTCCACAACGTACCGGCTACCAGGTGATCTATGGCGTGTGGGAAATTTATGACACCATCAACAGCTTCTATCAGGTGATTGACGTCAACTTTGATGATGACCAAGGCGTCGTCTCGGAGTGGAGCACTCAACTGTCCGGGCAAGTGACCGGTAAGGATTTACACCAAGGTGATAAAGTCATCGCCCGTTTCTTTGACGATCAAGGTGAAGTGCTGGCCAAACGTACGGAAATGACCATCTCTACCCAGGAACAGACCGATAAAAACCGCTGGTCCTACGATCTGGCCACTCAGATCAATAACACCCACAACGATATTCGCGTTGGGGCAAAAGATAATGAAGGCAATGTAAACCCGGCATTCGGCAATAACAGTGCTTTTGTCAAAAAAGACAGCCGCCTGAACAAAGTGGTTGTTTCCTATGAAGAACAATCACCCGAAGTGACTGAAGAAGTTTCCGTCTCCGGTGTGCAAGCCAGCAAGATCCAGGACGGCCAGGCCAAACTGGACTTCAACGTACAGGCTAAAGGTGAGATCAGCTTCGAAGCCACGGTGATCAATCACCACGGCAGTGAAAAAGGGTATGTGAAACAGAGTATCGCAGATGCCAACCAGCCGTTCAGCATCGTTCTGAAAGACGTGGCTCCTGGTCATCACATGCTTAAATACTTTGCTACCAATAAAGAAGGCAAACTGGTCAAGCAGGAGGTAATCGATCTGCAACTGGAAAACGCCGGGAACGGGGGTCTGGTGAACACCAATACACCTTCCCGGAAAATATCGATGCTTACGTTGCGGGTACTTTGGTGCTGCAACCCAAAGATGGCAAAACCTACGAGTGCAAACCTTTCCCTTACAGCGGTTATTGCAAGCAGTGGACGGCCAGCACTACTCAGTTTGAGCCAGGTGTGGGCGGTAACTGGCAAGATGCCTGGATGCTGAAATAAGCCTTCAAGACGATTAACCTTTCTTTCAGCGGCCTTCCGGGCCGCTTTTAACTCCTTCTTACCTGACGTTGCCGCTTGAAAGACGATGGGTATACATGGATGCCAAAATAATGACGATCAAAAGCCACTCACACAGCTCGCGCTATGACCCGTTCTCCCGCATCTTGCACTGGGTATTGGCCATAGGGATTATTTATGCCGCAATCGTGGGCTACGGTTTGCACTTTATTTCGAACCCACAGGTGTTCAATTTCTTTTCCGAACTGAATATGTCGTTGGCCACCCTGATGACGGCCCTGATGATTATCCGCTTTATCTGGCGTTTTTTCCGCCCTGCGGTTCCTTATGGCGAGCAGATCCGCGGGCATAAGAAGGGATTGGTGGTGCTGCTGCACGAAGTTTTTTATCTGATTATCTTTGTGGTACTGATCAGCGGGTTCCTGATGCTGGAGCACGGCTACAGCCTGTTTGGCCTGGTTGACATACCGCAGCCGTTAAACAATCTGGAAGTGAACCGTTTCTTCTTCACCGTACACCGCTACAGCTGTATCGCGCTGTCTGCCATGTTACTTATGCACATCAGTGCGGTGATCAAACATCAATGGGTGGATAAGAATCCCATTCTTTCCAGAATGGTTTAACCTCAACAGGAAGGGGGCGGGGATAAGATGTTGGCAACAACCCCGCAGCCAGCCACGGGGTTGAGAATTTATGACCTCAATGCCCGGCGAAGTTGACCAGACAGTAGCAATCAATGCCCAGGTTGTTCAGACGCGTTTCACCGCCAAGATCCGGCAGGTTGATAATAAAGGCTGCGTCTTTCACTTCACCGCCCAGACGGCGGATCAGCTTGGCGGTGGCTTCAATGGTACCGCCGGTAGCCAGCAGGTCGTCCACCACCAGCACTTTATCGCCAGCATTGATGGCATCGGTGTGGATTTCCAGCTTATCAGTGCCGTATTCCAGCTCATAGCTTTCGCTCAATGTGGCGCGAGGCAATTTACCTGGCTTGCGCACCGGCACAAAACCGACACCTAACGCCAGTGCGACCGGCGCACCAAACAGGAAACCACGCGCTTCAGTACCTACCACTTTGGTGACGCCCGTATCACGGTAGCGTTCAACCAACAGTTCAATGCTGGAAGCATAAGCCAGCGGGTTTTCCAGCAGGCTGGTCACATCACGGAACAGAATGCCCGGCTTCGGATAGTCGGGAATGGTTTTGATACTGTCTTTAATATACTGAAGCTGCTGCGCAGTCGCGGTCATAGTTATTGCCTGATAAAACTACCTGATAACTTCCACGCAGGCCGTCAACTGCCACGCCCCGGATAAAAACGGCGGGAGGGAACCTGCGCACGAAAACGCCCAAATCTATGCAAAATGCCGGATAAATGCAACTGACGTAGCACGATCAGCGCTGTTTTTGTTGTGGTTGATCAATAACTGGCAGGCGAAGCATAAATGTCAGCAGAATAACCAGGATCGCTATCAACACGCCGCGCACCCACCAAAGCTTTACCAGCCACAGCGAGACGGCAAACGTCAGCACGATCATCAGCACCGCTTTCCACTTGGCGCCAGGCGGTAATGCCTTATGCTGTTGCCAATGGCGCAGATAGGACCCAAACCAGGAACGGTACAGCAACCAATGGTGAAACCGGGGTGAGGAACGGGCAAAACACCAGGCGGCGAGCAACAAAAAAGGCGTAGTCGGCAACAGTGGCAGCACGACGCCCAGCGTTGCCAGCACCACCGCCAACCAGCCCAGAATAATTAAAAACCAACGAGTCATGCCATCTCTCTACGCCACTCTAACAAGGGCACTGTAGCACTTTGCAGCCAACTTCAAAAATCACTCAGGCGCATTAGCCCGAATTAGCCTGACAACAGGCGACATCACCCGGTGGGGCAGACCGATGTTCGGGGATCTTGTGAACAGGTTTAGCTTCCTTTGCCCTGCTTGGCCGCCCTATTTCGCCCCGCTTTTGTCACTGCCAAAAAACATATCCATATTCAGATCGTTAGTGATGGTATTGCCATTAAGCGAGCGCACCAGCAGCTCGCTGCCTAATTGCTGCAGTGAGAGCACGGCATCGGGCCTGACCCGTTTTATCTTGTTCATATTCTGGCTTTCATTGACCAGCGAGATGGTCTTGGTGTCATCCCCGCCAATTTCTTTTGCCGCCAGAACGATGAATGCGTTATCTGCGTCGCTGTCGGTCAAGGCGACAATATATTTTGCCTTGTCGGCCCCCGCCAATTTCAAGGTAGTAATCGCGGATGGGTCGCCCTCGATAACATCAGCAGTGTCTGGGAAATGTTGTTTATTGCCTGAGGTGCAAACCACGGTGACCTCGCCGCCGGTATCAATCAGGCCTTTATAGACGCTCTGCGCCAGCGAAGAGCTGCCGGCGATAATATAATGATTTTTGCGTACCACGTGTGAGAATCTCCCTTTGATAATACGTTGAACGTTATCGCTGATTAATGAGCTGGCAATGGATGCTACCGACGCGGCGAAGATTGTAATACCGAAGATTATGACCGTCAGGGTAAACATGCGCGCTAGCGTGGTATGCGGAATGATGTCGCCAAACCCCACCGTAGACATACAGACGATGGCGAAATAAAACGCCGTCGGCAGGTCAGTCACTTCTGGAGAAAACTGGTTGCCGATATAAAGCGTGCCTAACATGCCATAAACAATCAGCGAGGCAATACCGATAACGGCAAAAATGCTGGTGCTCCCCAGGCTGTGTTGATCAAAGTTGCGCCAGTAAAACAGCAGGCCGCCAATGGTGATAAGTGAATAGACCACCAGGACAACATTTTCTTTAAAAATGAAAAAGTTGATTAGAACAATACATAACAGCAGCAGCAGTGAGGAAAACCAGGCAATACGCGTCCTCATTAATAGCGTAAATGCCATAAAGATCAGCACCACACCAATCATAAAGCGGGGGATGTCCATGGTCTCCAGGAAACTCAGCGCCTCGTGCCAGGAAGTAAAGTTATCCACTCGCCCAGGCGCATTTTGCAGCACCCGATGCAGGGTCGGGCTGAGTATCAAATAGCCATTATGCGCGACCAGCAGCGCCAGAATGTAGGTGGCTAAGACCTGATGATGTATCTTATTTAATATCTTCATCGCACGGATTCTATGACCATTATTAATAATTAAAATAGCATGCTGGTAAGCCTCTGCCTGAGTGTAGCCAAACCGCTGCAGCCTGGCGACGGCGGTTTTTCCAGCCACATTCAGCGGGTGACGCTCAACTTATCATAGCCGCGTACATAGTAATTAATGGCGGAAATCAACCAGCAAAGAATAAACATGCCGATGATCCAATAACCCATTTCCGCCAGATTTTCACTGATATTCAAGATAGGTGTCCATATCCCGCCTGACAGATTGAGTTTTTCCGCAATCAACCCAAGCGCTTCGATACCGCCAATAAACAGCGCGATCACCACAGAGGCGGCGGTGATAGTGATATTGTAGTAAAGCTTGCGAACCGGCTGAGAAAAGGCCCAGCCATAAGCGCCGATCATCACAAAGTTATCTAATGAGTCAATCAGCGCCATCCCCACGGCAAACAGGATCGGGAAAACCATAATCGACCACAGATTCATCCCATTCGAGGCGCTCACGGCTGAAAGACCTAACACCCCTATTTCGGTTGCCGTATCAAACCCCAAACCAAAGAGAAAACCGACGGGGTACATATGCCAGCTTTTGTTGACCATGTTGAACACCCGGCGAAATATCCGTGCCAATACTCCCCCATTATTAGCGACCAATAAATCCAGCTCTTCATCGTTATAGGTTTTTCCCGCCTTAACCTGCCGGAATTTTTTATATACCGAAACCAGAATGACAAAATTAAGCAGGGCAAACAGCAGCAGAAAGGCCGCTGAAACCATGGTGCCAATGAGCCCGCCGGTCTCTTTGAAAAACGCCATGTCATTTTTAAAAGCCATCGCCGTTGCGGCAATCGCCATTGAGGCCAGAATGACAATCGTCGAATGCCCCAGCGAGAAAAAGGTGCCCACGGCAATCGGCGTTTTCCCCTGTTGCATCAATTTGCGCGTGACATTATCGATTGCGGCAATGTGATCGGCATCCACCGCATGACGCAGGCCAAAACCATAGGCCAGAAAAGCCATGCCCATCAGAACCGAGTTGTCACTGAACTCCACCAGCGCCCATATCCAGGCAATGATATTGACCGCAATTAAAGCGCCTAACAGATACATTGCACGGCGTTTGGTCTGTGCATCACCAAACAGCCCAGGTCTTTGTTGAATTTTTGCCATCGCTTGGACCCTTGTTCTTGTTAAATAGCCAATAAACGCCGTTATGCCTGGCGATGCGGGGGCATGACATCCTGGTTAGGAACTAAAAATAGCCAAGAGGCCAAGACAAATGGCATGGTTAATGTCGGTATACCTATGGGGGCCAGCAGCGTGTTCATCGCACCTTGAACAAACACGGTGAAAACGACGCCGATCAGGGTGTAAGCCAGGACGCGCCAGCTAGGTTGATTAAAGGTCGAGCCCAAGGCGATCGCCGTTAATACTGCGCTGAAGGAATATAAACCGGCTTCAATACTGAGGCCATTGGCACTTAATAATGAAGCGGTTAACAGCGCCAGCAGCGAACCGGCTACGGCGAAAACGGCTGCCCATAAAGAACTGACGGCCAGCCCGATGACAAATAGAATGCCGGCAATGACGCTGCTGAATAAATAAACCTGAGATATGCCGTGAAAAATACTGGCATACAGCGCAGTTCCCATCCACGCCAAAGCCACCTCTCCCACCTCAGAATGTGGCAACGCTGGCGACGGTAAGCCTGAACTGTGCAGGTCGGAAAACGCATAGCTGGCCAGTAAAATAACCCAGGTTGTCAGCACGAAGGGCGCCGTTAACGCCGCGATTTTCCAGGTTTTCAAAATATCGGCGATACAGACGGTGGCAATGACCGCCACAAGACTACCGATAACGATGCAACCCCAAACCATCGGTGTCATGACAAGAAAAGTGGGGAGTGCAACACCAACCAGGCAACCGTTATAGCCATACAAACCCGCCAGCCAGGCTTTACGGTCGGGCAAACTCAGCCCGGCCAAGGTCGCAACCACCGTACCCAGAACACATCCATAAGCCGCCGCCGGATTCCCCTCACCATAAGCCGCAATAAAAATGGCAATAAAGAAAATCAGGCCAGTCAGCGGGTTATTCTGAAACATAACCTGAGCACAACCCCGTAAGGTGACATCAATAAACTCGACGACAACATTGGCGTGGGTCAGTTGTGCCCACCTGGATGAAATACCGGATAAAACGGTCATGACATTCACTCCTGATAACGTTGGCTATCTGGTGAATGGGCCAACCTGCAGTCAGCAGCAGGTGGTATTTTCACCAGGGTGAGTCAGATAAATCACAGATTTCAGGTTTTCCATAAAAATGGCGTTGGGAGTGAATAGCCGGTCGTCACTTTACGTACCACCTGCCAGAACTCGCGGATGCACTGCTTGACCTTTGGGCTATCGCAGGAAAGTGCTTTGAATATCAGGCCGCATTCATTGGGAAGCCGACTGACCCCATGGCAAAGCTCTTCGCTGTAATAAGAAGGCGATTGCGCCAGGATTTCGTCTTGGCAGGCTTTATCGGCAATGACAATCACATTGCCATAAACGTCAAATTTCCCCATGACGCCGACCACGTCCAATGGACTTTCTTTGGGTTTCAGCACCAGTTTCTCGGTAAACAATGTGCCACCTGACTGGTTTTTCACTGTGATTCTGGAGGAATAGACATCGAAGCCGAACAGTTCATCCTGATGGTGGTACTTACGCCCGGACATCAGGATCTCGCAATACACGACCGTGGCCCCCTCAGCACATTCGATCACCGTTTCATTAATAAACCGGGAGTTTCTATGCGGGATCATCGGGTCGGGCATGTATTCAAGATAAGCATCCTTTGCCACCCGGATCAGTTGGGTTTGCGCGGCATAGTTATTATCCATCGAGTGAATTTTTGTGGCTGACTGGGTGGTGACGTGTGCGCAGGCCCCCTCGGCAACGTCGAGGGTAATCGCCAATCTGTCACCTTGCAGAATGCATCCTGAGGTTGAAATGATGGGCACACAGGGCAAAAACGGCATTTCTTCATCCCAGTAGAGCGCTTTTTGCACTAATAGCGGGACCTTGCGCTCCATCTCATACAGCACACTTTTGTTGCCCTTATGAATAAACTTCAGCCGCAAATAGCCATTCTTGCCAACCGCAGCGCTGGCCATTTGCGGGGGTTCTTGCTGGTATGGCGCCAATTCTGGCGATAATGCCCCTAACGACAGGGCATCAAGACTCGCCGGGGCCTTCTCATTTATCTGCATATAGGCACCCTTATTATTTGGCATGCGTAAACAAGAAGTCTTTCTCAATCATATCGACCAGCGCTTCAACCCCTTCACCGGTTTTGCAGTTGGTTAAAATATACGGGCGGCCACTTCTGACTATCTTGGTGTCGTGCTCCATCACCTCCAGGCTGGCACCGACGTAAGGAGCCAGGTCTATCTTGTTGATCACCAGAATGTCCGCCTGAACCAGGCCTGGGCCATTTTTACGCGGGATCTTCTCCCCTTCTGCGACGTCAATCACGTAGATATAGAAATCGGCCAGCGCCGGGCTGAAGGTCAAGGTTAAATTATCGCCGCCACTTTCGATCATGATCAGATCGCTATCAGGGTATTTGGCTTCCATTTCCTCAACAGCGGCAATATTCATACTGGGGTCTTCTCTTACGGCTGTGTGTGGGCAAGCGCCGGTTTCCACCCCAAGGATCTTGTCTTCATCAAGGATCCCTTTCAGCGTCCGTTTAACCTGTTTGGCATCTTCGGTAGTCACCACATCATTAGTGATAATCAAGGGTTTGAATCCACGCTTGATCAGTATTGGCGTAATAACTTCGATGATGGCGGTTTTCCCTGAGCCTACTGGGCCTCCGATGCCTAAGCGGGTGATTTTTTTCATGTTCGGATCCTTGTTAATCAATTCATAAATAAACGCACATGGGCGTCAACATGCACTGCCGCCAGAATATCAATGAGTGGTGTATAGGAAGACATATCACTGAGACTGGCGTTGATCGCCAGGTGACAAAACTGCGGTATGTCTTTATTCACTTCGAACAGGATCCGCTGGCTATCGAGGTGCGTTATTCTCATTAACCGTTGCGCCGCACTCAGAATGGTCATCGCTACGCCGTACTGATGCATAACGATGGTTTCTTCTACGCTGATCCCTTGCAGCCCCATGACCAAAGCCTGGGTGACCGGCAAGGTGCCGGCAGTTTCACCGGCCTTGATCTTTGCCAGCCACCAGGTCAGAACCGGCGATTCGAAGATATGCGAGGTCATTTCCGCCAGCTTTTTGCCCATACGCGTAGTCATCACCCGCGCCTCTTCGTTGAGCTTGCGATTAATGACTTCCCGATCGGCCGCCAGTATGTCGTCATAACACTCTTTGATAACGGCCCTGTGAGCATGTGCCAGCCCAATGGCGTCACAGTGAGCGGCCTGGTTTTGTGAGACTCTGACATACTCCTGTAACGTCCCGACGTCTTTTACCAAACCGACCTGGATGGCCGACTCGACTCCGCAGGAAAACGAGAAGGCCCCCACCGGCAACACTGAATCGCCAAATTGCAGCACTCGGGATAAACGATGCAGTTCCTCAATGTTTATGCTCATGGTCTTTTCCATGATGGTCGTGATGGTCATGATGCGAATGCCCGTGACCATGATCGTGCTGAACAGGGACATGCACATGAGAATCTTCAGCACCGCCGAATAGCAGACGCGACTCCGAAGGGTTAAGAAGCGGTAGCACCGTCTCGCCCTTCGCGAACTGATATTCCGTGGACGCATAACCATGAGTTTTCATCACTGAATTCATCATTTTCACTTCCACGGTCAGGGGCACATAGACATTGCTGCCCTTAATCACGGATTTCCAATGCTGATTGCCGAGCGCATGCCCCAACTCAAACACCTGTTTAATCACCTCCTCGAAACCCGCTGAGGCATATTTTTCCAAATGGATCACCATCACGTCCCTGAGATGAATGGTCACGGTCAACAGGTATTTCTTTTCCTCATCCAGCAGCAGCACGTCGCCATCGGCCAGCCGCACATGGCGGTCCAGCGCGATACCGATATCCTGGCCCTGTTCACTTTGTTTTCGGCAGCGGCTTTTTTGCGCTTCCCATTGCTCAAGAATTAAAACATCGTGCTGATACCCCTGCGCTTTTTTCAACCAGCTAGGGTCCGCTTTGCTATTTCCGATGATGTTTTCAATAAGTATCATGTTGCCCGCCTTGGATTAGATGTCATGAACAGGGTAATTAACCAAAGAAGAACTTCTGGTTCATGACCGCCGTCGTGATCGGTTCGCAGGTCGCATGTTTGCCATCGACTTTTACCGCAAAAGTTTCCGGATCGACTTCAATGGTTGGCGTCTCTGAATTACGTACCAGATCGTGTTTGGTGATCGAGCGGCAGTTCTGGATAGCCATAACCTGGCGTTCCAGACCGGCCTTTTCCTTGACGCCATCATCCAGGGCCGCTTGTGAGACAAAGGTGACGCAAGTGTCTTGCAGGGTTTTCCCCATCGCGCCGAACATGGGGCGATAAAACACTGGCTGAGGCGTCGGCAACGAGGCGTTCGGGTCGCCCATCAGTGACCAGTTAATCATGCCCCCTTTGATCACCATCTTCGGTTTGGCACCAAAGAAGCGAGGATCCCACAGCACCAGGTCAGCCATCTTACCGACCTCGACTGAACCGATAACATGGCTTACTCCTTGAGTAATTGCCGGATTAATGGTCAGTTTGGCGACATAGCGCAGCACGCGGAAGTTGTCATTGCCTTCACTGTCTTCCGGCAGCTTCCCACGCGAAACTTTCATGGCATGGGCGGTTTGCACTAAACGTAACCAGTTTTCACCCACACGCCCCATGGCTTGGGAGTCACTGGAGAACATGGAGATCACCCCCATGTCATGCAGCACGTTTTCTGCCGCTATGGTTTCCGGGCGCACACGGCTCTCCGCAAAGGAAGCATCCGCCGCCACGTTAGGGTTCAGGTTGTGGCAGACCATAATCATGTCGAACAGCTCAGCCTGGCTGTTGATACCGAATGGCAGCGTAGGGTTGGTCGAGCTCGGCAGGACATTGAGCTGGCTGGCCACCTTGATGATATCCGGCGCATGGCCGCCACCGGCCCCTTCGGTGTGGAAGGTGTGGATAGTACGGCCCTCAAAGGCTTCAATGGTGTTCTCGACATAACCGGCCTCATTGAGGCTATCGGTGTGCACGGACACTTGAATATCCATCTCATCGGCAATACGGAGAGAGTGACGCAGCGCATTGGGGGTTGCGCCCCAGTCTTCGTGGACTTTCAGGCCGGATACGCCGGCAATAATCTGCTCTTCAAGAGGTGCTCTGCCGTAGGCATTGCCTTTGCCCAGCAGCCCGATATTGACCGGGATCCCTTCAAAGGCACGCAGCATTGAGCGGATGTTCCATGGGCCTGGGGTCACCGTGGTGCCGTTGGTGCCGTCAGTCGGCCCAATCCCACCACCAAAGAAGGTCGCTACGCCGTTAGACAGTGCGGCATAAGCCTGCTGGGGAGAGATTAAATGGATATGGCTGTCGATACCGGCAGCGGTCAGGATCAGATGTTCACCCGAAATAGCATCGGTGCTGAGACCAACGATCATGTTGGCGGTAACGCCATCCATGATCCCTGGGTTACCACTTTTACCGATGCCGACGATCAGGCCGTTTTTAATCCCCACATCCGCCTTTACGACACCCAGTTTGGCATCCAGAATGGTGACGTTGGTAATGACAAGATCAAGCACGCCATTATCACGGGTAAGGTTGTTATTCGCCCCCATGCCATCACGCAACGATTTGCCGCCACCGTAGACTGATTCGTCACCGTAGCCTCTGAGATCTTTTTCTATTTCGATATATAAATCAGTTTCACCCAAGCGGATTTTATCGCCGACGGTTGGCCCGAACAGGCTGACATACTCTTTTCTTGAAATCGTAGGCATGCTCTTCTCCAGGATCGTGCTACAGGCAAGTAGGTTTATTTAGAGGATTTGAACCCGCATTTAATGGCGTTTTGCAGCACGCTGTCTGGTGCGACGGCGCTATTACGACTGTCGCCGACGGTGCCTACCCAGCCATCTACCAGGTTGTTAAAGCCATAAACGGTTTGCTTCCCGCCATAGGGAATAAGCTCGACGGAAATTTCATCGCCTGGCTCAAAACGAATGGCGGTAGTGGCGGCGATGTTCAATCGCTTGCCAAAGGCCTGACTGCGATCGAAATCCAATAGCTTGTTCACTTCAAAAAGTGGAAGTGCGAACCCACCTGAATAGGGCGGTCACCCGTATTTTTCACTTTGATTTTGGTTACGGGCTTGTCTTGGTTAAACACAATCGGGTCAGCGGCCAGGATATAACCACCGATAGCAACCTCAGTTCCGGAGGCCTTGGCGGGCTTTTTTCATCGTGATATCCTCATGTTTAGGTAAATTTTTCATGAATCATTGAATTGGGTCATGAACGGTCACTAGCCGACTGCCATCGGTGAAAATGGCTTCAACTTGAACATGCGGTATCAGATCGGCAACGCCCTCCATGACATCTTCTTTGGTGAGTACCGTGCGCGCTTCCTTCATCACATCCTCGAGCGTTTTACCCTCCCTGGCGCCCTCCATTGCCGTAACGGTAATAATGGAGACAGCCTCTGGGTGGTTGAGTTTTAAACCTTTATTTTTTCGTTTCATGGCAACGTCAGCCAAGGTGTATACCATCAGCTTTTCGATTTCTCTTGGTGTTAATTGCATGTTTCCTCCGCCCATCTGATAATATGATTCGGTCAAAGCGTTGTTGCTGACGGCGACATCTTTTCAAAAACAGCAAAACCCTGCCATGCCCATTTAATTCTGAATAATGCTTACGGGTATAGATGCTATGAGGCCGTTATAAAAATATAGACACTAAAAAAAACATGTCAGGGCTGCTATAGATAAATTTATTTGCTTAACTGCTTTTTTTATACCATTAAGATATGAGCGGCGTCGTCGAAAATCGTGAAAAAATCCAATAATTAAATTTAAAAACAACAACTTAAATAAAAACCAATATTAATGATAACGGTGCGTTCGAGCGGGAAAAACCCCTTTATATATTCATCATAAAGGGTTACGTCTTTTACGCACCAGGAGTGACATTAAAACATTCCCCGTCAGCCCGTAAATAAATAACTTATTGTTTTTGTTGATATTAAAACCAAATCAAACGCATCACCGCTTACGGATAAGTTCTGTCCTCTACCTCCGGCCATGAACATATATTAATTTTTTGATTTATAAGCAGATAGAAAAATTATTTACAGAAAAAATAACAAACAAATATAAAGTACATTAATTAAACTCGTTGGGAATTTTCTTAATGAATTTTATTAGGTTTATTTAATGCGCTTAGCTGGCGTATTGTTGATATAGTGAATAAACGAAAGTAAAATGGAAAACCATCCCGCCCGTTACCAAATATTACAGGCTCCGGCAACGCAGGCAGGCAGGCAGCATTTGCTACTTGTTTCATAACCCTTTCACGGGCAAGCTTAAGCACAAACTGCCTTATTAAAGGATCTTCCGTGAGTACGCACCGCTTTTTACAGGCGCTTGAACAACAGATCGCCGCTTTAGCCAGCGAAGTTCAACCACGCGGCGATGCCCCGATCCCGCAGGCGCGGTTTGACGCGGCGCTTTTTTCCAATCATGGCACCAGGCTGCGAGATTATCTGGCCGAAGTACAAAAGAACTTTACCCAGTTGCAAACAGCGGTAAAGGATAACCGCACTTCCCATGTCGCCTTTCTGGCGGAAAAACTGGTGGCCCAGCTCACCGCATTGCAGCGTGAATTGGCAACCCAGACGCTGCGGCGCAAAAATCAGCCGAAAGAAGTGGCAGACGTCGATCTGTACCATAAGCTTGCCGAGCATCAGGATTATGAACGCCGTCTGATAGCCATGATCCAGGATCGTGAAAGCTTGCTGGGCCAGCAAACCACCTTTGCGGCGCAAAAGAAAATGCAGCAGGAACTGGCGGCATTCGAAGGCAGACTGGTTCGTTGCCGGCAGGCATTGGCAAGAATTGAACGCAGTATCGAGCGAAAAGAAAACGGTTTTTGAAGATTTATCACATTATTTTAATGATTATTCCCCTCCTCGCTTCATGTTCACTATACTCACCCCAAACGGACACCCTCTCACCCGGTGAGGTGGGTAACCCTACTCACTCATTCAAACGTTGGACTTATGTCGCTAGAAAATGCCTCCCCAGAACTGCAACTGGCGGTAGACTTGATTTACCTGCTGGAATGTAACGAGATCGACCCAACGACTGCCTTGGCCGCCCTGGATATTGTCAGACAGGATTATCAGGAGAAGATACAGCGCGCAGGGATCACATCACCTTATTTACCAGCGGGCCAATAACGCTGGCCCGCCAAGCTATACCGCGGGTTGATTGCCCGGTTTTTGCTTACGACTGACTTCCTGCACTTCATTCCCCTGCTGGTTATGCAGATAGACTTCTAACTGGTTGAAAGCGATATTGATATCGTTCTCGCGGCACAGGCGATCGATTGAGCGGTTAAGCTCATCCACGGTATAACTGCGATCGCGCAACTCACGCACATACAAACGCAGTTCATGATCCAGCGTACTGGCACCAAAGTTAAGGAAGAACACCAGAGGTTCAGGATCGGTCATCACACGCGGGTTCTCATGGGCGGCTTGCAGCAACACCGCCTTAACCTTGTCCAGATCGGAGCCATACGCCACCCCCACTTTGATCAGCACCCGGGTAATGGTGTCTGACAGTGACCAGTTGATCAGCCGCTCGGTGACAAACGCTTTATTGGGGATAATCACTTCTTTGCGGTCAAAATCGGTGATAGTGGTGGCACGAATGCGAATTTTACTGACCGTGCCAGAGAAGGTGCCGATGGTGATGGTATCGCCGATACGCACCGGGCGTTCGAACAGGATGATCAGACCGGAAACGAAGTTGGCAAAAATCTCCTGTAAACCGAAACCCAGCCCGACCGACAGTGCGGCGACCAGCCACTGCAGTTTATCCCATGAAACCCCTAACGACCCAAGCGCGACTATTGTCCCTACCGCCGTGATCAGGTAAGTCAGAATGGTGGTAATGGCGTAAGACGCCCCCTGCCTTAATTGCATGCGCGACAGCACCAGCACCTCCAGCAGGCCCGGCAGGTTTCGTGTCATCACGTAGGCGACAATGACCGCCACGATCGCCACCATCATATTGCCCAGAGTGACCGCTTGCGGGACAACATTGCCCGCCACGCTGCTGGTGTAATGCCATAGGCTGATGCTATCGAGATAGGAAATCACCGTCACCAGGTCTGACCAAATCGCATAGAAGGCGCTGGCGAAAATCAGGAACAACACCATAGTGGTCAAGCGCAGAGACTGCTGGTTGATTTGATCGAGTGCCAACGGCGGTTCTTCCACCGGTTCGCTCCCCTCGGCCCCCTCTTTTTCCTTTACCAGGCTCTGGCGGCGCGCTACGGCGCGGCGATAGGCCAAGCGGCGGGCGGCAACGCTCAGGCCACGGATCGCCGCCAGATAAACGATATTCCACAGGAAGAACAGATACAAAGTGTCAATCCAGCGGCCTGCCAAACGCAATGTGGTGTAGAAATAACCGGCAAACATCAGCCCCAGCAGGATTAATGGCGTAGCCGCCAGCGCGGTCACCACCAGCAATCTCATCTTGTGGGTGTCTTTTTCGCGCCAGCTGTCGCGGCAAATAGGGAATACCAGCACCGTTAACAACAACAATGTCAGGATCACCACCACCTGGCCGATAACATCCTCCACCAATCTCAGTGGCGCTTTTTCGCCCAGCACCGACCAGAAGATCAGCGGAAGTAATGCCAGACCTATACGCAAAGTTTGACGGCGGTAATGCGAGCAACGGTCGACAGGAGTATTAAAGTGGCGTTCTGAAATACCGCCCGGAGCCAGAATACGAAAGGTAAACCAAACACCAGCCAGAACAGCGCCAGCTGTTGTGACAACGCCCAGATAAAGTCACTGATGCTGAACTCGGCCCGATAGAACCAGAACCCGGCACCGAGCATCAGCAACGAGCCCGGCAGCACCTTCAACAAGGTCAGCAGCACGGCTTTTGGCGTATGCAGTTGCGTATCACGCTTCAGTTGGCCGACATCATTAGCCAGCTTTTGCAGGTGGGCATCGATCAGGCGATAGCGCCAGCGCAGTAGGCCAATCACTACCAGCAATGGGATCAGGAAAACCAGCGCCCGCAGCCCACCCAGCAGCAATTGGCCAGGTTCAAATTTAAAATCCAGCCCGGCGATCTGCTGTTTAACTGCTCCCGGCAGCGCCTTCAACCAGGCCAGGTCGATCGGCTTATTGCTGTTGACCCAGAAAATCTGCTGGGTCAGCGTATCCTGCACCGAAGTATAAACGCTGCTCAGTTGTTGCTGGTTGATCTGCAGGTTGATCGCCAGCGACAGCTGATTATTGAGCTGTTTGTTCAGTTGATCGAGCAATTCGCGGCGCATATCGACAATTTCATTCAGGGCATCCATGACATCGCTGCTGGCTTTCTCTTTGCTGTCTGCCACCAGTTTGTCGATAAACTCCTCCCCCTTGAACAACTCATCACGCTGCTGGTTGATTTCAAACTGCTCCAGCCGTAAATCCGCGATATGGGCACTCATATCTGACACCAGCGTCCCTGGCGGCAGGTTTTGCTGCTGCTGATAAAGGATGCGTGACAACACCAGGCTGCCTTTCAACACCTGTATCTGCTCTTTCAGGTTCTGTTCTGATTGCAGGCCTCGATCGAGCCAGTTTTTCACCTGCAGACTCTGCTGGAACAGCCGGTTGCTATCTTCGGTGGCGGTGATCAGCCGCTGGCTGATTTGGCGATTGATACTCAGCTCTTTACTGACCAGCCGATCGTTCTGGATATCCGAAGCGTCTTCCGGGTTCTGCGCTTCTTTTGCCGTTTTCTCTGATAACGTCAGACGCTTGCTGTTCACCACCTCTTGCAACACCTGAACCCGATGATCCAGTGCATCAATACTCATGGTGGTGTAATCGCGCTGCTTTTGCAGCAGATCCTGTAGCGTGGTATTGGCCTCCAGGCTTCGACGCTGCAACTCTATCTCGGCATTGAGCAGTACCTGTTCGGTATTGAGCATTACCTGCTGGCTGTTGCGTAATGTTTCCTGCCCGGGGGCACGATTGCTGAGTAGATTACGGATCTCCTGCAAGCGCTGGGAGGCGGTGTACATGCTGCTCTGTACGCGCTCGGGCTGGGTCTGCAATGAAATAAGCTGGCTGTTGTAAGCCGAGAGGCTTTCCTGGGTGCCCTGCAAATCGTCCAGCGTCTGATACAGGCGGCTTTCCAGCTGGCGTAACGACAGGGGCAATAATTCAGCCCGCGTCACCGCTTCATTGTCCGGGTTTTTCAGCGCGTCCAAATCTCTGGTCACCTGCTGCAGCTTGGCCGGTGCCTGTTGAAGTTGCTGTTTAAGCTGATTGATCTGTTGCTTGGTGCGATCGATAGCATCCAGCAATTCCAGCGTGTGGCTCAGATCCTGTTGAGAGAGTTTTTCAACCGGCGTCAGGTTTTTTTGCTTGTTCAGCGTATCGATCTGGCTCTGGATCTCACTGCGCGTGGGGAGATCGTCATTTTGCGCAAAGGCACCCAATGGTAGAAACAGCAGGAAAAACAGGGCAATGATGCGTAATAACCCCGCAACGGGATACCGGGAAACGCTTTGGCAGGATAGGAGGATGCGCCTACGGCTCATGGTTTAACGTCGTTTTAACAATGAAGCGCCAAGATTACCACGACCGTAGGCCGGCAACGAACAACAAAAACGTTGCTGATGATGAACGGTATAAATCAGAAGGTAAGCACTTTTTCCGCAGCCAACGTCCACTGCGCCAACTCCACCAGCGTACCAATCTCAACGCCATCGGCCAGTTTCAGTTGGCTGATCCCCCGGGCATCAGCACAGGTTTTACATAGCTTAACCGGGACCTGCTGCGCGGTCAGAATTTCCAGCATCTGTTGCAGATGATAGCCTTCGCGGGGTTGTTGCCCGGCAATACCAGCCACCACCGCATCGGACATCAGAAACAGTTTCAGATCCAGACGGGTCTGCTGCTCTTTCAGGGTTATTGCCAGGCGTAGCGCATTGAACAGCGACTCCTGACCATAGGCTGCGCCGTTGGCAATCAGTAACAGGGATGACATAGAAATTCTCCTTATCAAACTTGCGGATCTGTTGAGGCTGAGGGGTTCACGCGTAACGAAGGGCTAAGTTGCACCATTTCGAGGAACGTATCGACAAAGATACTCGCCTCCGCTTTGAGATCAAAGCTTTCAGGCATAAACAGCCAGTTCTCCATCAGCCCGGTGACGTAAGCCCGAAGCAGGATCGCGGCCCGGCGGGTATGCAGATCGGCAGGAAGTTGGCCATATTCCACGCAGTTGAGCAGCACGCGCTCAATGCGCTCATGGCTTTCGAGATAAAGAACCTTGCGCGCGTCATATAAAGGCATCATTTCCCCGATAAACTCGCATTTATGGAAAACGATTTCCATCAAGGCGCGGCGGCGGGAGTCATCAACGGTGGCCACCAAAATATAAATCAGAATCTCTCTTAAAATACGCAGTGGATTCTCAGGAAACTTTACCTGATACTCTACCTCCAGATCGCCAATTTTCGATTCTGATAGCTGCCAAACTTCATTAAAGAGGTCTACCTTATTCTTGAAGTGCCAGTAAATCGCACCACGCGTAACCCCGGCGGCAGTGGCAATATCTGTCAGTGACGTTGCAGAAACGCCACGCTCTGAGAACTCTCTCACCGCAGCGTCCAGGATCTGCTGTCGTGTTTCCTGCGCCTGCTGTTTGGTTTTTCGTGCCATGATGTTGTTTTTTAGGGGGTATGATTTACATACATTCGCGAATGTATGTACCATAGCACGCACATAAAATTAACGCAGCAATGGGTTTAAAAGCTTGTGATCCATTGATCATTTTGAAATCGGACACTTGAGGTTTTTCTATGAACAAAAACAGAGGGTTAACGCCTCTGGCGGCAGTTCTGATGCTTTCAGGCAGCTTAGTGCTTACAGGATGTAACGATAAAGAAACCCAACAACAAGGTGCCCAACACGCAGCGCCTGCCGTGGGTGTGGTGACATTGAAGGC
This sequence comes from Serratia sp. L9, assembly GCF_050632285.1. Taxonomy (NCBI): domain Bacteria; kingdom Pseudomonadati; phylum Pseudomonadota; class Gammaproteobacteria; order Enterobacterales; family Yersiniaceae; genus Serratia; species Serratia sp. L9. Next base: position 5,443,892 of record NZ_CP192591.1, read on the forward strand.
AGAACCTCTCAATATTACTACCGATCTTCCTGGCCGTACCGCAGCATACCGCATCGCCGAAGTTCGTCCTCAGGTGAGTGGCATCATCCTGAAACGCAACTTTATTGAAGGTAGCGATATCAAGGCCGGTGTTTCACTGTATCAAATCGATCCCGCGACCTATCAGGCGGCCTACGACAGCGCTAAAGGCGACTTGGCCAAAGCACAGGCTGCCGCAGAGATCGCTCGTCTGACGGTAAACCGCTACAAGCCTTTGCTGGGGACCAGCTACATCAGTAAACAGGATTACGATACTGCCACCTCCAACCTGCTGCAGGCTAATGCCGCCGTCGTGGCCGCCAAGGCTGCCGTGGAAACCGCACGTATTAACCTGGCTTACACCAAAGTGACTTCGCCAATCTCTGGCCGCATTGGTAAATCAGCCGTAACCGAAGGGGCGCTGGTAACCAGTGGCCAGGCAACCGCATTGGCAACCGTGCAACAGTTGGACCCGATGTATATCGACGTCACCCAATCGAGCAACGATTACCTGCGCCTGAGACAGGAACTGGCCAACGGCACCCTGAAGCAGGAAAACGGTAAGGCCAAAGTGAAACTGCTGCTGGAGAACGGGCAGGAATATGCGCATGAAGGTTCACTGGAGTTTTCCGACGTGACCGTTGATGAAACCACCGGTTCCATCACCATCCGTGCCATCTTCCCTAACCCGAACGATGGGTTGCTGCCAGGCATGTTCGTGCGTGCCCGCCTGGATGAAGGCGTGCGCAGCGATGCCTTGCTGGTTCCTCAACAGGGCATCACTCGTAACCCACGTGGTGAAGCCACCGCTATGGTCGTCGGTGCAGACGACAAGGTGGAACTGCGTACGCTGACCGCTGCTCAGGCAATTGGCGACAAATGGCTGGTGACGGCAGGCCTGAAACCGGGCGATCGCGTTATTGTCACCGGCTTGCAGAAAATCAGACCTGGCGTGCAGGTGAAAGCGCAAGAGGCTGGCAGCCAAGCGCCTGCCGAGCCAAAGGCAGCGTCTGAACCCGCGAAGAAGTCATAAAAAGGAGCCGGTAATACATGGCTAAGTTCTTTATAGATCGCCCTATATTTGCCTGGGTAATCGCCATTATCATTATGCTGGCAGGTATCCTGTCGATAATGAAGCTGCCTATCGCGCAATACCCGACAATTGCGCCACCGGCAGTGACGATCGCCGCAAACTACCCGGGCGCTGATGCTAAAACGGTGCAGGATACCGTGACGCAGGTTATCGAACAGAATATGAACGGTATCGATAACCTGCTTTACATGTCCTCCAGCAGTGACTCGTCAGGTAACGTCCAGATCACCTTGACTTTTAACTCTGGTACCGACCCGGATATCGCTCAGGTTCAGGTGCAGAACAAGCTGCAACTGGCAATGCCGCTGTTGCCGCAGGAAGTGCAGCAACAAGGTGTCAGCGTCGAGAAATCAAGCAGCAGCTTCCTGATGGTCGCGGGCTTTATTTCCGAAGATGGCAGCATGACCCAGGAAGATATCGCGGATTATGTCGGCTCCAACATCAAGGATCCTATCAGCCGTACTTCAGGTGTGGGTGACGTCCAGCTGTTTGGTTCCCAATACGCGATGCGTATCTGGCTGGATCCCAATAAGCTGAACAACTTCCAACTGACGCCTGGTGATGTCATTAATGCGATCAAAGTGCAGAACAACCAGATCGCAGCCGGCCAACTCGGGGGTACGCCACCGGTACCAGGCCAGCAGTTGAACTCATCAATCATTGCGCAGACTCGTCTGACCTCGCCGGAGGAATTCAGCAAGATCCAGCTGAAAGTCAATCCGGACGGTTCCCAGGTACGCCTGAGCGATGTCGCCAAGGTTGAGCTGGGCGGTGAAAGCTACAACATTATTGCTCGGTATAACGGTAAACCTGCTGCCGGTATCGGTATCAAGCTGGCTACCGGAGCCAACGCCCTGAATACCGCAGCTTCGGTCAAGGCTGAACTGGCCAAACTGCAGCCGTTCTTCCCTGCAAGCATGAAGGTGGTTTACCCGTATGACACCACGCCATTCGTTAAGATTTCGATTAACGAAGTGGTAAAAACCCTGATTGAAGCGATCATCCTGGTATTCCTGGTGATGTATCTGTTCTTGCAGAACTTCCGCGCTACGCTGATCCCAACGATCGCGGTACCGGTGGTATTGCTGGGGACGTTCGCTATCCTTGCCGCCTTTGGTTTCTCGATAAACACCCTGACCATGTTCGGCATGGTGCTCGCGATAGGCCTGCTGGTGGATGACGCCATCGTGGTGGTGGAAAACGTCGAGCGTGTGATGGCGGAAGAAGGTCTACCGCCAAAAGAAGCCACCAAGAAATCGATGGAGCAGATCCAGGGCGCCTTGGTCGGTATCGCCATGGTGCTGTCAGCGGTATTTATTCCGATGGCCTTCTTTGGCGGATCAACCGGGGCAATCTACCGCCAGTTCTCGATTACCATTGTTTCCGCCATGGTGCTGTCGGTGTTGGTGGCGTTAATCCTGACGCCAGCGCTGTGTGCCACCATGCTCAAACCGATCCCGAAAGGCGATCACGGCATCAAGACCGGCTTCTTTGGCTGGTTCAACCGCATGTTTGAGAAGAGCACACACCACTATACCGACAGCGTGGCGAACATCCTGCGCAGTACCGGGCGTTATCTGGTGATTTACCTGCTGATCGTGGTTGGCATGGCCCTGCTGTTCCTGCGCCTGCCCTCCTCGTTCCTGCCGGATGAAGACCAGGGTATCCTGTTAACCATGGTGCAAATGCCAGCGGGCGCGACTCAGGAACGTACCCAGAAAGTGTTGGAAGAGGTTAATGAGTACTTCCTGACCAAAGAAAAAGACAACGTTAATTCGGTGTTTACCGTTAACGGTTTCGGTTTCAGCGGCCAGGGCCAGAACACCGGCTTGGCGTTTATCAGCCTGAAAGATTGGTCTGAACGTAGCGGTGAAGCTAACAAAGTTCCGGCCATTGCTGGCCGCGCAATGGGTGCCTTCTCGCAGATCAAAGACGGCCTGGTGTTTGCCTTTAACCTGCCAGCCATTGTGGAACTGGGTACGGCGACCGGCTTCGACTTCCAGCTGATCGATCAGGGCAACCTGGGCCACGAAAAACTGACGGAAGCACGTAACCAACTGTTAGGTATGGCGGCAGAGCATCCTGATTTGCTGACCGGCATGCGCCCGAACGGGTTGGAAGATACTCCGCAGTTCAAGCTGGAAATCGATCAGGAGAAAGCACAGGCACTGGGCGTTTCTCTGACAGATATCAATACCACTATTGGCACCGCGCTGGGCGGCTCCTACGTGAACGACTTTATCGACCGTGGTCGTGTGAAGAAAGTTTACGTGCAGGCACAAGCGCCATTCCGTATGCTGCCGAGTGATATTAATAACTGGTATGTTCGTGGCAGTACCGGCCAGATGGTACCGTTCTCTGCCTTCTCCTCTGCGAGATGGGAATTCGGTTCACCACGTCTGGAACGCTATAACGGTCTGCCATCAATGGAAATCCTGGGTCAGGCTGCGCCGGGCAAGAGTACCGGTGAAGCGATGAACATGATGGAAGAGTTGGCGGCAAAACTGCCGAGCGGCGTGGGTTATGACTGGACGGGCATGTCCTATCAGGAACGCTTGTCCGGCAACCAGGCGCCGTCACTGTATGCCATCTCACTGATCGTGGTATTCCTGTGTCTGGCAGCTCTTTACGAGAGCTGGTCGATTCCGTTCTCCGTTATGCTGGTTGTGCCGCTGGGGGTTATTGGTGCGCTACTGGCTGCCACCTTGCGTGGGTTGGAAAACGATGTTTACTTCCAGGTGGGCCTGCTGACAACCATTGGGCTGTCGGCGAAGAACGCGATATTAATCGTCGAATTCGCCAAAGATCTGATGGATAAAGAAGGCAAAGGGCTGATTGAGTCGACCTTGGAAGCGGTACGTATGCGTCTGCGTCCAATCCTGATGACCTCGCTGGCCTTCATCCTCGGGGTAATGCCGCTGGTTATCAGCAGTGGCGCAGGCTCTGGTGCTCAGAACGCGGTAGGTACCGGCGTAATGGGCGGGATGGTAACCGCAACCGTGCTCGCGATCTTCTTTGTGCCTGTGTTCTTTGTGGTGGTTCGCCGCCGCTTCAGCAAAAAGTCTGAAGACATTGAGCACAGCCATCCGGTTGAACATCACTGATATTTTCTCTGTTACCTTCAAAGGCCGCTTATGCGGCCTTTTCTTTGTCTGTCAGTAACTTAATGCAAACAACTCTCATTTAGTCCACTTTGTGGTTGATCCTGGTATCAGGGTGGCGCATAATTAATGTTACATTATAACATCACAATTGAGTCCATCATGAAAACAGGCATACATCCAGATTATCGAACTGTGGTATTTCACGATCTAAGCGCTGATACCTACTTCAAAGTGGGGTCCACCATCAAAACCGATCGCACCGTGGAACTTGATGGTGAAAGCTGGCCTTACGTCACGATTGACGTCTCCTCTGCTTCGCACCCTTACTACACAGGTAAACAGAAAGAGTTCTCCAAAGAAGGCAGTACCGCACGATTCCAACAACGCTTTGGCCATTTGGTCGGCAGCAGAAAATAACGGGAGTTCATGATGCAGGTTTTGAGTTCATTACGCTCGGCGAAGAATCGCCATCCAGATTGCAAAGTTGTGCGCCGCCACGGGCGTATCTTTGTTATCTGCAAGTCCAACCCGCGTTTCAAGGCGGTACAGGGACGTAAGAAAAAGCGTTAATATCTGAAAGTGCCAACCGCCGCCAAAGCCTCGTTGTTGTTCAACGGGGCTTTTTTATAGGGCAGGCTCCAGGTCAGTGCCGTATAGCTCGGGATAAAGGAACGGCAAGCCTGGCCCGGCTGACACCTAGCCAAAAACTGAAAAAATCCTATTCAGCGAAAAGGTTGCCCATCCAGGGAAGAAAAGGAGTAAGATAGTCACAGAGCGTGCAATAAACCTGAATCCAATGCGAGTTACACTGCCCTGTAGTTCTGAAGTAGGCACACTTTCTGTCGTACAATTAGAGAAAGTGATCGAAGATCAATTAACTGAGCGAGTCCCCGTACTGACCAGTGGATTGGTTTTTTATTCAGAGAATGCGCATTATACCGAAGGTTCATTAGAGATTATTGAGATTAAAAACCTCGGCAATAACGAGCATTCAATGAGTTACCGTTATAAATGGTCAATTTCTAATGCCTGCCTGGATATCAGCAGTGACGAAAACATTAAAGGCACTGTCACTTTTACCGTGACGGAAAAAGGTTTGTTGTTTGATGTAATCGATAACTCGCACCCATCAACTGTTGATGAATTGTAAGTTTAGGTAATAGTAACAGGCTAGATGGCAAAAAATGATTTATATTTAAAAAGCAGAGGGTTTATTAAAGCAGTGTTAAACATCCTATGCATATGATGTAAGTCAGTGTACTCACAGAGTGTTATCAACACCGAAATTAAGACTGGCGGGGGATGATATGGATGAGTATTCGCCTAAAAGGCATGATATTGCTCAACTCAAATTCTTGTGTGAAAATCTGTATGACGAAGGTATCGCTACCTTGGGTGACAGCCACCACGGTTGGGTGAACGATCCGACGTCTGCCGTCAATCTTCAGCTTAATGAGCTGATTGAACATATTGCTTCGTTTGTAATGAGTTTTAAAATTAAATACATGGACGAAAGTGATTTGTCGGAGTTAGTCGAAGAGTACCTCGACGATACCTATACACTGTTTAGCAGTTATGGCATTAATGACTCCGATTTGCGCCGCTGGCAAAAAACCAAAGCGCGAATATTCAGAATGTTCTCAGGAGAGGGCATCTGTACCACGATGAAAACTTAGGGGATAATTATCCTCAAGCAATTTTACGGTTAATAAGATTAAAGGTTACCATGACAAAAATTGACTATCTGATGCGTTTGCGTAAATGCACCACGATTGACACCCTCGAGCGCGTGATCGAGAAAAATAAGTACGAACTGTCTAACGATGAGTTGGAGTTGTTCTACTCTGCGGCGGATCACCGCCTTGCAGAACTGACCATGAACAAGCTATACGATAAAATTCCGGTTGCCGTTTGGAAATTCGTAAGATAATCAAAGTAACATCGCGTTGAGCCGATAATACTATCGGCTTCAATGGATGTGCTGATTAGGTATTATCTTAAAAATTCAAGATAGCTTGCTTCTTCGTTGAAAATCCTGTTGAAGTAATTGGAAACAATTTTCAATTAATGGTGGGTGACTTTGCCTTACGCTGCGCATTAACGCTACAGTGCGGCTAAGCGCTGGCTGTTGTAAATGCACCACGGCTAATTCTTCATCATTCAAATGTGTCGTATAGAGTTGCGGTAAAATAGCAACGGCTAATTTTGAACGCACCAATCCATACAGAGTTTCAAGAAAATCGACCTGATAACGGGCTGTTAAATTCAGTCGGTGGTTTTCTGCCAGCGCTAACACTAATCGGCTAATATTTCCTTTCGAAAATACCGCAATATCTCTTCGAGCCAATTGACGCCAAGGCAAGTGCCTGGATTCTGCCAGAGGGTCATCACTGCGCATCACTGCCACAAAGGGATCTTCCTGCAACGGATAAATCTCCAATGTATCCGGTACCGAATTGTCCAGTGCACCAATACCAAAATCTATCTGCCCGTTTTCCAATTGCAGCAACAGCGAGTCGTTGGTTTGATCGTGGAACTCAATACGTAAACGGGGGAAATGATCCGCCAATAAACTGGGTACGGCAGGGAATAACAGGCTACTTACCGAAGGCACCAAGCCAATACGCAGCGTACCGTCGCCCCCGGCCAACATAATACGCTGCATATCATCGAAGGTGGCATGAGCCACATTGAGCAATCGCTCCGCATGCGGCAGGATCGCCGCTCCCAGATCGGTCAATGTCACCGAAGACGCCGTCCGGTTAATCAGTTTCCCGCCAAGCACCGACTCGGTTTGCCGCAATGCGCTGCTTAACGCGGGCTGGCTGATCGCCAGACGGTTGGCCGTATCGGTGAAATGCCGCAGTTGCGCCAAGGTAACAAAATACTGAATTTGCTTAAGTGAAAGCGCAGGTAAGCGCCGCCATGGCTCGGACATATCGGGGATCTGCCAGGAAATAGGTAAACGTTTGCCACAGCATAAACGTTTCTTATCGCGCAATAAATTAATTCATCTGTGCAAACCCTACGCTCCCGCCTACATTACCCTCCTATCAATATACCAGGGGATCATCATGACCAGCTTTTCTGTCAGTAGCAGTGTGCGCCAACGTGCCGTTCAGGCGGCGCTTGGCAACACCGCGTTCGATCTCTTGCTGACCAACGCCAACCTGGTTGATATGGTCACCGGGGAAATCCGCCTGGTGGATGTGGGCATTGTCGGCCCACTGATTGCCAGCGTTCATGCTTGCGGCTCCCTGACGTCTGCCCTGCAGACACAGGATCTGGCGCAGGCCTATCTCAGCCCAGGGCTGATTGATACCCATGTTCACATTGAAAGCTCCCATCTGCCGCCGGAACGCTATGCCGAAATTGTAGTTGCTCAAGGTACCACCACCCTGTTCTGGGATCCGCATGAGTTGGCAAACGTGCTCGGTGTGGCTGGTGTGCGCTACGCAGTAGATGCCAGCCGTAATCTGCCTTTGCGGGTTATTTGTGCCGCACCGTCCAGCGTGCCGTCTACCCCGGGGTTGGAGATGTCCGGTGCCGATTTCGGTGGCAACGAAATGGACATCATGCTCGCCTGGCCAGAAGTGGCCGGTGTCGCTGAAGTTATGGATATGCACGGTGTGCTAAACGGCAGCGAGCGGATGCTCGAGATCCTCAACGCCGGGCTTAACAGCGGCAAGCTGATCGAAGGCCATGCGCGTGGCTTGAGCGGTCCCCAGTTGCAAGCCTATCTGGCCGCCGGGGTCACTTCCGATCATGAGCTAACCTCGGCAGCCGATGCTCTGGAGAAATTGCGTGCCGGGCTGACGCTGGAAATACGGGGTTCACACCCTTATCTGCTACCGGAAATTGTTGCCGCACTGAAAACGTTGCCGCACCTCTCCTCGCAGATCACCGTCTGCACCGACGACGTGCCGCCAGATATGCTGCTGGAAAAAGGTGGGATCATCGCCCTGCTCAACCAGTTGATCGAACAAGGTCTGCCTGCCACCGACGTGCTGCGTATGGCGACGCTCAATGCCGCTATTCGTCTGCAACGCAACGATCTTGGCCTGATTGCCGCCGGGCGGATAGCCGATCTGGTGGTGTTCAGCTCTTTGGAACATCTCCAGGCACAGCGTGTTTATGTCGCCGGTCAGTGCCTGGCACAACAGGGGAAGATGCTGACCCCGGTGCAGGCCGCCCGTGGCGTGGCCATACCTCGTGATACGCTGCGCCTGCCTCCTCTGGTTGCCGATGATTTTATTTTAACAGTGCCCGCCATTAACCACGGCAGAGCTACATTGCGGCATATCAAAGGGGCCCGTTTCACTCAGTGGAATGAAACCACGGTGGAAGTCCGCGACGGCAAGGTGCAAATCCCGGAAGGATTCAGCCTGATCTGGGTACAACACCGCCACGGTCGCCATCAGGCCAAACCGCAGTTGGCCTTGCTGGAAGGCTGGGGAGAACTGCGCGGAGCCATTGCCACCAGCTACTCTCACGACTCGCATAATTTGGTGGTTTTAGGCCGTGATCCCCATGACATGGCGCTGGCTGCTAACGCGCTGATCGCCACTGGCGGCGGTATGGCTCTCAGCCAGCACGGTGAAATTTTGGCACAGGTCGCCATGCCGATCGCCGGTATGCTTTCCGAACTGCCCGCAGAAGAACTGGCAAGGCAATTTAAGAATCTGCGCGATCTTAGCGCCAAGGTCGCTGACTGGGAGCCGCCATACCGGGTTTTCAAAGCGATTGAAGGCACTTGTCTGGCATGCAATGCCGGACCGCACCTGACCGATCTTGGCCTGACCGATGGCACCACGCGCCAGATCGTCGATCCGTTGATAGCCTGCTGGGAAACCCCGGCGCAATAATAAGAATACTCAACAGGAGAGCCATTGATGGCTGAAAATTCCGTAAATACTTCAACACCAGGTAATTGGCTGCAGCGGCGTTTTCAACTGCACAAACGCAACACCACGGTAAAAACCGAATGTCTGGCTGGCGTTACCGGTTTTCTGGCCGCGGCCTATTTACTGGTCGTGATCCCAGGCCTGCTGGCCGTAGGTGGCATGGATAAAGGCGCGGCGACCACAGGCACCATCCTGGTGTTCGTGCTCGGCACTATGCTGATGGCCTTTTATGGTAATTTGCCCTTTATCGTCGGGCCTGGGATTGGCGGTTCTGTGCTGGTCGGCGTCACGTTGGCTGGCAGTGAAGGTATCGGCTGGCAGATTGGGCTGGGTATTGCCTGTTGGTCCGGCATTCTGTTCTTTGCGCTGACCACACTCGGCTTGCGCGAGGTGGTCACACGCTCTGTTCCGCAATCCATCAAGCTTGGGCTGACAGCTTCTATCGGCCTGTTTGTCGCCATTCTGGGTTTCCGCAATGCCGGATTAGTGCTGGCCAATGCCAAATCCAATGCCCTGATGTTAGGTGACTTCACCGCCCCTGGCGCGTTGATTGCTCTGTGTGGCCTGTTCCTGGCAATTGCATTGCAGGCTCGACGTATTCCTGGTGCCATCCTGTGGGCCATTCTGTTTGCCACCCTGGTGGGGATCCCGTTTGGCGTCACCCATCTGCCCAGCAACCTGATGGCGATGCCGCATTCATTGGCACCGGTGTTAGGGCATGTCGATATGATCGGCGCACTGAATATTGCTTTCCTGCCGTTCCTGTTCGTGTTTTTTGCCTCCGAGTTTTTCTCCACCATGGGCACGACGCTGGCTGTCGGTGGCGAAGCGGGTTTATTGGATGAACAGGGTAATATGGAGCACATCAACCGGCCCTTTATGGTGGATTCGATTGCTGCGGCAGTTGGCCCCTGGGTGGGGATACCTGCGGCTACAGCGCTGATCGAGTCTTCGGCCGCCGCTGAAGCCGGAGGTAAAACCGGCCTGACCGCATTGGCGGCTGCGGTCATGTTCCTGCTGATGCTCCTGTTTACCCCAATCGCTCTGATGATCCCCAAAGAGGCCACCGCGCCAGCCCTGATCCTGATCGGCCTGAATATGTTCAGCGGGTTGCGTAAAGTGGATCTGGCCAACTTTACTGATGGGTTGCCGGTGCTGATGATGGTGATGATCACTTTGATCGCCAATAGCTTCGGAACCGGCATCGCTGGCGGTTTGCTGTTTTATATCATCATCAAAGTGATTGCCGGAAAGTGGCGTGAAGTGCCGGTTGGGCTTTATCTGCTGGCTGTTCCGTTGGCATATTACTTTGCAACGTTGGTGAGACACTGAGAAGAAGGCATCGGCCTGGCCGGTGCTTTTTTACGGAGCTGGAAATTGGTGGGGACCCTGCCAGCTACATCCCGGCACACACGTCGCCTGCTACGGCTGCTTCCTTCCGGATCTGACCGAGTTCACAAGTTAGCGTTGCGGGAGAACCAACAGGGCCCCCATTGACGGCTTCTTTGACTGCGAAGCGGTGGGCATTATCGGTGATGGCCCGTTAAATAGCAAGCCAACCCGGGCCAACCGCTGTTTTCTTACCCACCTCGCCTGTGGCACACTCTGTTCCTTGATTGAACTTGCGCAGGAAGACATAAATGCAGCCGGAAGACGCCTCCTTCAGCCAACGCGTATTTCATGTAGTCGCCGCCATTCCTTACGGTAAGGTGACTACCTATGGCGAAGTTGCACGCTTGGCTGGATCGCCACGTGCGGCACGTCAGGTCGGGGGTGCTGCGTCGATTACCTGAAGGCAGCACATTGCCCTGGCATCGGGTAATCAATCGCCATGGGCAGATCTCGCAGCAGGGTGAAGACTTTCAGCGCCAAAGACAGGCGTTACTTGAAGAAGGGATTATTTTTGGCCCGCAGAGCACGGTTGATTTTCAACTCTATGGTTGGCGCTGGTAGCCAGCCAGACAAAACAGCCTTTGGCCAAGGGCGCAAAGGCTGTTGAACGCCCGTTATGGAGCCAGCGTCGGCGCTACCCGCACCGGGACGTTCTGTACCGGTACCAGCAACAGTTCGGCCTGGGTGCCGTTACGGTTGATCACTTCCTGGATGGTATCGGTAATGAACATCAACTGGCCATTTTGCGTAATCGCCGCACTCAGGATGATGCGCGCATTAGGCTGAATGTCTGCCGGGTTATATGGCAGCACAAAGTTGAACGGTGCCTGTTGGCCTTCGGTACGGATTGCACGCTGTGAAATAACTCTTGAAGGTGCATCGGCCAGTGAAGCATCAGACAAGGTTACGGTCAGTACCGCATCCGGTGGCAGCGCAATACGCTGGCGAATGTTAACTGAACCTTGTACCGATGGGCCCTGGATCTGAGTTTGTGACGCTGCAGGATCACCAGCCGCCTGTGTAGGCACATCCGCACTCTTGTGGGCACAGCCTGCCAGTGTGATAGTCAACGCAGCTGCTCCCCCTACGATTTGCCAGAGTTTCATGGGTCGCTCTCCATTCTTATTATCAAGATGTTGGTGGCTTAAACCACCGCACCCATTAAACCTAGCACAAAATCCTGAGATGTTCCTATCGGACTATGCTTAAATAACTTAGCCACCTAATAACGCTCAAGATTAACCGCAACTGACCATCCCAGATAAACCCTATTTGTCAGCATCGTTGTGGTCGGAGTGAAGCAATATATTGACGTCCCGCGGTCATATTCAGCACACTGCGCAAATTAATGATTAAAAGGATCGCTACTTTATGAGCCAGGCACTGCAAAATCTCCTCGACCTGCTGGATCTGGAGAAAATTGAAGAAGGTTTATTTCGTGGCCAAAGTGAAGATCTGGGGTTACGCCAGGTCTTTGGGGGGCAGGTTGTCGGCCAGGCGCTCTACGCCGCCAAGCATACCGTCCCAGCGGAGCGCAGCGTTCACTCATTCCACAGTTATTTCCTGCGCCCCGGCGACAGCAGCAAACCGATCGTTTATGACGTAGAAAGCCTGCGTGACGGCACCAGTTTCAGCGCACGCCGCGTCAGCGCCATTCAAAACGGTAAACCGATTTTCTATATGACGGCCTCTTTCCAAAGCCCCGAGCAGGGTTTTGAACACCAGAACACCATGCCGGATGTGCCACCACCTGAAGGATTGATGTCAGAGTCGGAAATCGCCAAAAAGCTGGCACATTTGCTGCCAGAAAAAGTGCGCGAGAAGTTTGTTGGCCAAAAGCCGATAGAAATGCGCCCGGTGAAATTCCATAATCCACTGAAAGGCACCGTTGAGGAGCCTCATCGCCACGTCTGGTTCCGCGCCAACGGCGCTATGCCGGACGATCAGCGCATCCATCAATACCTGCTTGGCTATGCCTCGGATTTCCACTTCCTGCTGACTGCATTGCAGCCGCATGGCGTAGGTTTCCTCGAACCGGGCATGCAGGTCGCCACCATCGACCATTCAATGTGGTTCCACCGCCCATTCCGCCTGGATGACTGGCTGTTGTATGCGGTAGAGAGCACTTCTGCTTCCGGCGCTCGCGGCTTTGTCCGTGGGCAGTTCTACACCCGTGAAGGCGTATTGGTTGCCACCACGGTACAAGAAGGTGTTATTCGTCGGCGTGAGGTATAAATAAACGGGGCGATGTCACCATCGCCCCGTTTTGCATCATCATTATTTGTTATATACCCTATGATTTCACATTGCAGCGAGTGCAGGTAACAACGCTGCAGCCTGAAGGCGACGGGTAAAGATAATTTAGCGCACTACTTTTCCGGGCTTATTGGTTGTAAGCATTCTCGCCGTGACTGTTGACGTCCAGACCTTCACGCTCCTGCTCTTCCGGTACGCGCAGCCCCACAACCGCCCCGGCAACTTTAAAGGCGATAAACGCGGCAACGCTCGACCATACCAGCGTAACCCCTACGCTCAGCAGTTGGACCCACATTTGATGCCCCATCGTCACGCCAGCGGCATACCCGGTGCCCCCCAGTGATGAAGCCGTGAACACGCCGGTCAACAGACAACCCACAATGCCGCACACGCCGTGCACGCCAAATACATCGCAGGTATCATCCACTTTCAGCCATTTCTTCAGCGTTACCACGCCCCACAGGCCAGCTACACCGCCAACCAGGCCGATGATCAACGCCCCACCGACCCCGACAGTACCCGCAGCTGGCGTTATTGCCACCAGCCCGGCGATACAGCCAGAGCAAGCTCCCAACAAGGAAGGTTTGCCACGCACTATCCACTCGGCAAAGGTCCAGGAAAGGATTGCGCCCGCAGTGGCTACCACCGTGTTCAGGAACGCCAGCGCCGCAATGCCGTTGGCCGCACTGGCGGAACCGGCGTTGAAGCCGAACCAACCGATATACAGAATAGAGGCACCGGTAAACACCATCGGCAGGTTATGCGGCTTGAACGCTTCTTTGCCAAAACCAGCACGCTTGCCCAGCAGATAGGCCCCCACCAAGCCAGCGCTGGCGGCGTTGATGTGCACCACGGTTCCACCGGCAAAATCCAACGCACCATCGGATGCCAGCAGACCACCGCCCCAGACCATATGCGCAATCGGCAAGTAAGAGATGGTGAACCAGATGGCAGAAAAAATGATCACCGCAGAGAAGCGGATACGCTCCGCGAAACCACCAACCACCAGAGCCACGGTAATACAGGCGAAGGAGGCCTGGAACGCGACGTGGATCATCTGGCTGAAAGTACCGGTTACGCTATCTATACCGATCCCTTTAAGCATCGCCGTCTGCAAACCACCGAAGAAGGCATTACCTTCGCTGAAAGCCAGCGTATAACCATAAAGCACCCACAACACACACACCAAAGCAAAGGTCACGGTAACCTGTGTCAGCATCGAAAGTACGTTTTTGGCGCGCAGCAGCCCACCGTAAAACAATGCGATCCCCGGCAGGGTCATAAACAGCACCAGCGCGGTGCAAATCATCATAAAGGCGTTATCTGCCTTGTCTGCCACCGCTGGAGCGGCGAAAGCCAGAGAAGGAACCAGGGTTACCATACTCAGGCCCAACATGGATAAAAGTCTTTTCATTATCAGTTCATCCCCATTCACTTGACTGAACCTGTGATTACAGTGCTGCTTCGTCTGTTTCGCCGGTGCGAATACGAATGACACGTTGCAATTCGGCAACGAAAATTTTGCCGTCACCAATCTTGCCGGTGTAGGCCGCTTTGCTAATGACATCAACCACTTCATCCAGTTGATCATCGGCGATAGCGATATCAATTTTGACCTTAGGCAAGAAATTGACGCTGTATTCAGCGCCGCGATAGAGCTCGGCATGACCCTTCTGGCGCCCAAACCCTTTGACTTCGGTTACGGTCAGCCCCTGAATACCGACTGAGGATAGGGCTTCACGCACGTCTTCTAACTTGAATGGTTTGATCACCACGGTAACCAGCTTCATATTGCCTCTCCACGAATTAGCCTAAAAACTTACCCCTGGTACGAGTCTTATAAAGCAAAGGCTATGCCAAAAATTATTTTGTTTTTTTATTCAGCCTGTTACATCGGTATTGGGGGAGTTTTGAACGTGCGGGAGGGCGTCTCATGAATAACAGCTCAGTCATTGCGCACCGCATTGGTGCAAAACGCGTTGAGAAAGTGCAAGAAGGGGGAGTCAGAAAATTTCGCTGCCTGTTTGTGGTGCGGGAAGCGATGGCCCCATTACCGGAACCATCGCCAGGGCAATTATACCGTCTGCGTTTCTTCGCGGGTCGCCGCTTCCAGCTCTTCCCCTACCAGTTGCAGCTGGTACATCTGATAATAACGACCCTGTTGTGCCAGCAGTTGCTGATGATCGCCCTGCTCCACCGCGTGGCCACGGTGCAGCACCAGAATAGAGTCGGCATCGACAATGGTTGAAAGGCGGTGCGCAATCACTACCAGCGTGGTGTGTTCGCGGATCAAGCGTAAGGCCCTCTGGATCGCCTGCTCGGTACCCGAGTCAATATTAGCGGTAGCCTCATCGAGGATCAGGATCTGCGGCGCCTGTACCAGCACGCGTGCCATGGCCAAAAGCTGCTTCTGCCCAACGGAAAGATTGTTCCCCTGCTCGCCCAGGCGGGTTTGAATTCCCTGTGGGAATGAACGTACCAGGTCAGCCAGTTGCACCCTCTCCAGCGCCTGCCAGGCCGCTTCCTCGCTGATATTACGGCCAAGCGTCACGTTAGCCAGCACCGATTCAGCCATCACCACCGGATCTTGCTGCACCATGGCGATCCCTTGGCGCAAGGTGCGGTGTGAAAGGCTGGATAAAAGCCGCCCATCCAGACGAATTTCCCCTTCGCTCTGCGGGTAATACCCCATCAGCAGATTGGCCAGGGTACTTTTACCACTGCCGGTATGCCCAACCAGGGCGACAAAGCCCCGTGACGGCACTTGCAACGATATATGCTGCAACACTTTCTGGTCGCTACGGTAAGCAAAGCTCAGTTCTTTGATGTCGATACGGCCACTGGTCAGCGGACGATCGTCGCTGCCGTAGCTCTGCTGGCTGCGATCCATCAGTTCGAAAATCCGCTCCCCAGCCACCACGGCCTGCTGCAATATCGATTGCTGGGCAGTCAGTTCGATTAGCGGTTCGTTCAGGCGGCCCAGATAGTTGATAAAGGCATACAGCACCCCGACGCCGATGGCCCCTTCACCGCTGAAACCAAACAGCATAAGCAGGCCGCACAGCACCAGCGCGGAGAACAGGCTAAGCAGTGGCCGTAATAGGAACCCATCCAGCCGCAGCGTTTGCATGCGGGCAGTATAGTGGGAGCGACTGGCCGCGCTCATACGCTCACCAAAGCGTATCTGCTGGCGGAACTGCTGGATAACCCCCATCCCGCTGATCACTTCATTAAAGCCATCGTTGATATCGGCCAGATAGCCACGCATTCGCCGCACTATCGGCGTGCTGTAATATTGATAGATCCCCATCACCACCAGCACCGCCGGGAAGATGCAGATCGCAACCAACGCCATACGCCAGTCAAGGCTGAACATCGCCACCAGCATCGCGCCGATCAATGCGGCACTTTTCAGTACCGTGGCAACCACCATCACATACAGATCTTTGATGACTTCCGTATCGTTGGTCACTCTGGAGATCAACTGCCCGACGGGTTGCGTATCAAACGCACTCAGCGGTTGGCGCAGCGCCGCGTCCATCACATCGGTGCGTAATCTTTGCACCACCCCCACCGCTGCCTGATTAAACAGAATAGCCTGGAAATAATGCAATGCCGCGGCAAGCAGCTCCAGCAAGATATAAGCCACCGCCAGACCGCTGACGATCATCAGCGGCAATTGGCCTTTGGCAACATAGTTATCGATAAAGTAGCTGATCAGGATCGGTCCGGCGACTTCTGCCGCTGCCGCCACCCACAGCATCACCACCGCTATCCCCAACGGTTTACGATAAGGCGAACCGTAAGCCAGCAGGCGTTTCAGCGTTGGCCACAACTTTTGCATCTTATTCATCGGCCAGCGTCTCCTCGGCATTTTCAGGATCGCCATCCAGCGCCGCTTCCAATTGCTGATAGCGGTACATATCGCGATACCAACCTGCTTTCGCGGCCAATTGTGTATGCTGCCCGCGTTGTGCCACCGTGCCGTGTTGCATCACCAGAATTTCGCTGGCTTCCGTCAGGGCAGAAAGGCGGTGTGCACTGATGATCACCGTTCGATTTTGTCCCCAACTGCGCAGATTATGCAGGATCT
Organism: Serratia sp. L9; assembly: GCF_050632285.1. Taxonomy (NCBI): domain Bacteria; kingdom Pseudomonadati; phylum Pseudomonadota; class Gammaproteobacteria; order Enterobacterales; family Yersiniaceae; genus Serratia; species Serratia sp. L9. The sequence goes on from NZ_CP192591.1 coordinate 5,460,752, forward strand.
GATGCTCCGTGCGCCCGTCCACCGCAGAGAGAGCATCATCCAGGATCAGGATTTCCGCATCCAGCAGCAACGCACGCGCAATGGAAATACGCTGTTTTTGGCCTCCGGACAACATTACGCCGCGTTCGCCCACTTCGGTTTCATACCCTTGCGGCAGGCGCAGAATATCTTCATGCACGCTGGCCAGGCGCGCAGCCTGCTCGATCTGCTCCTGAGTGGCAGCAGGGTTGCCCAAGGCAATGTTGTTGGCCACACTGTCTGAAAACAGAAACGGTGTCTGGCTCACCACCGACAAACGCGAGCGCCATTCATCAAGTTTTATCTGGGGCAGAGGTAAGCCGTGGTAGCAGATATACCCGTCATCAACATCAAACTGGCGCTGGATCAACGACAGCAGCGTCGATTTGCCCGAGCCGGTTGGCCCACATAACCCCAGCATTTGCCCAGGCTGTAGCCGCAGCGCGACATCATGCAACGCAGCCTTGGTGTTTTCCGGGTAATGGAACGACGTGATATCGGCGCTCAGGTTGCCGCGCCCCTGGGGCAGGTCAAGCTCACCATCCTTCACGGCAGGCGCCTCCTCCAGCAAGCTACGGATACGGCTGTACGCGGCACTGCCACGCTCAACAATGTTGAACATCCAGGCCAGCGCCAGCATTGGCCAAATCATCAGGCCGAGGTACATCACAAAGCTGGTCAGTTGGCCCAGCGTGAGGGAGCCGTTCACCACCATCCAACTGCCCCCGCCGATCGCCAGCAGGTTTGACGCGCCAATGGCGATATAAATAGTCGGATCAAAGCGCGCATCGACACGCGCGACATGCATGTTCCTGGCGCCGGCCTGGGCCGCCACTTCGGCAAACTGGTTGGATTGATGATCTTCCAGGCCAAACGCTTTAATCATGCGGATGCTGGTCATACTCTCCTGCGCCTGGTCGTTCAGGCTGGAGAACGCTGCCTGCGCCGATTTGAAACGCTGGTGCAGTTGATCGCCGTAGTATTTGATAACGAACGCCATAATCGGCATTGGGATCAGGGAAAGCAGGGTCAATTGCCAACTGATCTGGGTGCTCATCACGATCAGTACCGCCAGCCCCATCACCAGGGAGTCCACCAGCGTCAACACACCTTCGCCCGCCGCGAAAACCACGCGATCCACATCGTTGGTTGCGCGAGCCATCAGATCCCCCGTGCGGTGGCGCAGGTAAAATGCCGGATTCTGGCGGCTGAGTTGGCGATAGAAGTTCTCACGCAGCTCAACAGCCAACTGATAGGAAGCACCAAACAACAGGACCCGCCACACATAGCGCAGCAGATAGACCACAATCGCGGTACCGAGCATCAACCCCAACCAGGCCATCAGCAGGTTCGTGGACATCTGTTGCCTGGTGACACCATCAACGATGATACCCACCAATTTAGGCGGCAGCAGTTGCAGTATGGCAATGACGATCAGCAGCACCACTGCCCCCAGGTAGCGGCGCCACTCACGGCGGAAATACCAGCCGATTTGTGCAAATAATCTCACGCAGTTTTATTCCAGATGGCTCTCAAACAGAGGACAAGTTGCAACCCTGCAACTTCAACGATCAAAGGTAAATTGAGCAGTTCACTCCGGCACCGGTAGCGCCGTGGTGTATTTGATTTTTTCCATGGCGAAGCTGGAAGTAACATCTATCAGCCCCGGTACCCCAGTCACCAGACGTTTGTAGAAGTTATCATAGCTTTTCATATCCGCTACTTCGACCTGCATCAGGTAATCGTACTCGCCCGCCATACGGTAAAACGCCAGCACCTCTGGCATCTTTGCGGTGAGTTCCACAAACTTCTGATACCACTCGCTACTGTGCTGCTGGGTCTTGATCAGCACAAAGGCGGTTAACCCAAGCCCCAGCTTTTCATTATCCAGCAGCGCGACTCGCCCACGGATATAGCCTTCATCCTCCAGCCTTTTCAGCCTTTTCCAGCACGGCGTAGAGGTCAGATTCACCGCTTCGGCCAGCACCTGCAGCGATTGGGTGCAGTCCTGTTGCAGCATGCACAGCAGTTTACGGTCTGTTTTATCCAGCATATCGCCAATCCGTAGAAAATATTTCTCCCATTAGGCGATTAAACAGTAAAAATGGCAATCCTTTTTTCTGCGCAAGACGCTATGCTACGCCACATAGATACCGGCAGCCCAGCTTGAAAGGCGACGGCGATAAGCTCCCTATTTTGAGACCAGACTATGACAAACGCTTGGGTAAAATATGCTATCGGTGAAATAGAAGCGGATTTCCAACGTTCCGCCGATACCCACCTGATACGCTTGAACCTGCCGGAATTCCCTGGCATCTACCTTTATCTGAAAGATGAAAGTACTCATCCCACCGGCAGTTTGAAACACCGTCTGGCACGGTCACTGTTCCTTTACGGTTTGTGCAACGGCTGGATCACCGAGAATACGCCGATTATCGAGGCTTCTTCCGGCAGCACAGCGGTTTCGGAAGCCTATTTTGCCCGCCTGCTTGGCCTGCCGTTTATCGCGGTTATGCCTTCGTGCACCGCGCGGCGCAAGGTGGAACAAATCGCCTTTTACGGTGGCCGCTGCCATTTTGTCGACCATGCAGCGCAGATTTATGCGGCATCAGAGGAATTGGCCAGAGAGCTCAACGGCCACTATATGGATCAGTTCACCTTCGCCGAACGGGCAACCGACTGGCGCGGTAATAACAACATCGCCGACAGTATTTTCCGCCAGATGGCACGTGAACCTTACCCGGTCCCCAAACATATCGTGATGAGCGCGGGCACCGGCGGCACCTCGGCAACGCTGGGCCGCTACCTTCGCTATCAAGGGCACGATACGCTTTTAACCGTGGTTGATCCGGAAAATTCGGTGTTCTACGACTGCTTCCATCATGGCGATCGTACCATTATTGGCAGTTGTGGCAGCCGGATTGAAGGCATTGGCCGCCCACGCGCCGAACCGTCGTTTATCCCTTCGGTAATTGACAGCATGCTGCGCGTACCCGATGCCGCCAGCATAGCCACCATCTACTGGCTGGAAAACATGCTGGGCCGTAAGGTAGGCGCCTCTACCGGCACCAACGTATGGGGGGCGCTGCAATTGGCAAAGCAAATGCGCGAAAAGGGTGAACAAGGTGCGATCGTGACGCTGTTATGCGACAGCGGTGAACGCTATCTGGATACTTACTACGACGCCGAATGGGTCAGTCGTAATATTGGGGATCTGGCACCTTATCAGGCTCAGTTGGCAAACCTTTAAGTCACTAACTTATCAAGCTACCAAGCTAATAATGGTTAGATAAAAAAAGCCGGGTAGTCATACCCGGCCGGCTGTAAAAAACTCCATCATACGGGGGTATAAGGGGAGCGTGGTGAACGCAGCCAATGTTGTAAATAGTGAGCCACTGCCTGTTGTTCGCAATGGCCGATAACCTGTAGCTGAGGCAGCAGCGACTTCAGCTGTGGCAGAGCATTCCCCATCACTACACCGTGCCCTACTCCGGCGAGCATTTCCTTATCATTCATGGCGTCGCCAAAGGCCATGCAATCTGCCAACGTCAACCCCAGGTGGCTGCTCAACTTTTCCAGAGCGGCTCCTTTGTTGCAGCCTTTTGGCAATACTTCGAGACAATCGTAGGCCGAGAAACACAGGTCAACGCTGGTGCCGAAATGCTCGCATAACTGGATCTGCAACTCGACCAGGGCTTCATGAGGCGCACAGAAACAGACTTTGCTGTTACCAAATGCCGGCAGACGCCGCACATCGATCAGTTGAAAATGGAAACCGCTAAGGTGATGGGCGCTCAGCATTTCCGGCACGGCACGTTCAGTCAACCACCCCTCGTCACGAAATACGTGCATGCTGGCAGACGTTCGCCAATGGGTATGCAGCACCTCTTCGGCGATTTCGGCGGGTAGATCCGTGGCATGCAGCTGTTGCCCCTGCTTGTCATAGACCCGGGTGCCGTTACCGGTGATTAAGTACCCTTGTAAACCCAGTTGCGCCATGATCGGCTGCGCATCAAGAAAATGCCGCCCGGTGGCAAAAGTCACCACCATTTCCCGCTCGATAAGCTGATTCAGTGCGGTCAACGTTTCTGGCCCAACCCGATGCTCGGGGGTCAGCAAAGTACCATCCATATCGAAAGCGGCCAGGCGATACATGGGAACCTCTTAAATGTGAACATTATTGCAATCGTGCCAGTATGGGGTGGTATTTGCGGAAGTAATAGTGAACAATTTGGATAAATACTTCCTGATTTATCCCCACGGTTTGAAAGACCAAGGATCCCGCTATGCGCCTGGTTCACCGACTCAGCCAATATCAACGCCTGTATCAACAACTGGGCAGCGCGCCGGTGGTAATTACCGTCAGTGAGCTGGCCGCCATGTTTTACTGCAGCGAAAGGCATGCACGCACGCTGATACAGCAACTGCAAGAACAAGGGTGGCTAAGTTGGAACTCTCAGGCCGGGCGCGGTAAACGCGCACAATTGCAATGCCTGAAAACCCCGGATGAACTGCGTGCCGCTCATCTGCAACGCCTGCTGCAACAGGGCGATCATCAGGGCGCCTTGGAGATGGCACAGCTTGCGCCGCAACATTTGCAGGAACTGCTGAGCCCCCACCTGGGCGGCCAATGGCAGGAAGGCAGCCCCACGCTGCGTATTCCTTATTACCGAACTCTGGAAAAACTCGATCCACTGACGTTAAGTGGTCGGGCGGAACAACACCTGGTCGCAACCGTCTATGCCGGGTTAACGCGCTTTAATACAGGTAGCCCCGAGCCACAGCCGGATCTGGCGCATCATTGGCAGATTAGTGAAGATGGCTTACGCTGGCAGTTCTTTCTGCGTAGCCAATTGCGATGGCATAACGGGGAACCGCTGACCGGCCAGCAAATACTGCAAGCCCTGAATACCCTGCGCCAACACCCCCGCAGCCAGCCGTTGTTAAGTAGTGTGGCAACCATAAGCTTGCCACACACATTATGTATTCAGTTTAATCTGCACACCGCAGATTATTGGTTAGCACACCGGTTGGCGGAACTGCCGTGCCTGATAACGCATCCGGAAGTACCGGCGATTGGCGCAGGCCCATTTAAGCTGACGCTTAACGAGCCTCAACTCATACGGCTGGAACAGCATCCTTACTACCATTTGCAGCATCCTTATCTGGCCAGCATCGAATACTGGATCACCCCTGATTTACTGACCAATGAGCCGGAAACCAGCTGCCAGCATCCGGTCAGGATCACCATCGGCCAACAGGAAGAGTTGGCACAGGCGCGGCCAGTACAGCGCAGCATGAGCCTGGGGTGGTGCTATCTGGCCATCAATCAGCGCCGTGGTGTATTAAGCGAGGCCCAAGGGCAGAAGCTGCTGGCGCTGATACAGCGCTCAGGATTGTTGACCACCCTGCCCATACTGCACGGTGTGATAACGCCAAGTCATGAAATGTTGCCTGGCTGGGCGATCCCCGAACACCCGATTGAAGATATCGAGCTGCCGGCCAGGTTGACATTGCTGTACCACCCACCGGTCGAGTTGGAAAGCGTGACGCAGGCTTTACAGCAATTATTGGCCGCGCATGGCTGCCAATTGGAAATCCATTATTTTTCCGGTAAGCGCTGGCAAAGCCCCGAACAGGTCGCTCAGGCCGATCTGTTGTTGGCTGATAACCTGATTGGCGAGGCGCCAGAGGCCACGTTAGAAAGCTGGCTGCGCCGCGATTTGCTGTGGCAAGGAATTTTGAAAGAGGAAGATTGGCAGCATCAACAGCAGACTCTGCGGCATATCCAACAGTGTCCAACGCATCAGCAACGCTACGACCTGCTGAAAAATTACTACCAGCAGTTGATGGGGGCCGCGATCCTGACGCCGCTGTTCAACTATCAATATCAGGTTAGCGCGCCACCGCGCATTCATGGGGTCATGCTCACCGCCTATGGCTGGTTTGATTTTTGCCAGGCCTGGTTGCCACCGCCGCTGGAGAACTAACGCCAACCAGGGTTGGCGGCGGCTCGGTCATCTCTGCTACCATCACCCGGTAACCATGATTCAATCCAATGGCTTTCGCTTTCTGTTTGAAAGACCGCGGGATAACCTGGCCGCCCGAATGTGCATCGGGAATGGCTTCTAACCAAAAGGTAGATTTTATGAAGCGCGCAGTTGTCGTTTTTAGCGGTGGACAAGACTCCACGACCTGCTTGATCCAGGCATTGCAGCAGTACGATGAAGTTCACTGCATCACGTTCGACTATGGCCAGCGTCATCGCGCCGAAATAGAGGTTGCCGCAGCTTTATCCCAAGCGCTAGGTGCCAAGGCACACAAGGTGCTGGATGTTGGGCTACTTAATGAGTTGGCCATCAGCAGCCTGACACGCGATAACATTCCGGTGCCAGACTTTGAGAGTTCGCAGACCGATGCCTTGCCAAGTACTTTCGTACCAGGCCGTAACATTCTGTTCCTGACCCTGGCGGCAATTTATGCTTATCAGGTGGAGGCCGAAGCCGTGATCACCGGCGTTTGCGAGACTGATTTCTCAGGCTATCCGGATTGCCGCGACGAGTTCGTCAAGGCCCTGAATCAGGCTATCGTTTTAGGCATCGCGCGGGATATCCGCTTTGAAACGCCCTTGATGTGGCTCAACAAGGCAGAAACCTGGGCACTGGCAGATTATTACCAGCGGCTGGAACTGATCCGCCACGACACGCTCACCTGTTATAACGGCATCCAGGGTGACGGTTGCGGTGAATGTGCAGCCTGCCATCTGCGGGCGAACGGGTTGCAGCAATACCTTCAGGATAAAACCGGCATTATGGCCAGCCTGAAGCAGAAAACCGGGTTGGCTTGAAGCAGGTATCGGGCACTGGTGACATCGGCTGATAAACCGGGGGGAACCGCTGACTCTCCCTCTCCCCCAGGGAGAGGGAGCAGAGCGCTGTTGTGGTCAGGCGCAGAAGCCCAGTTGTCGCACGATCGATCCCCTCTCCCTTTGGGAGAGGGCTTTAACAGGCAGTTTGCTTATTCAAGCCTGCTGATCCCTTTGTTGCAACGCCATCAGGTGTTCACGCAATTCTCCCTCAATAGGCAGCGCCCTCTGGGTTTTCAGATCGATACAGACAAAGGTCAGTGTTGCATCAGCAACCGGCGTACCTTCTGGCTCCAGCGTTACCTGTTGGCTCAGGACGCCGCTTTTGCCATTCAGTTGCTGCATCTGGCTATCGATGCGCAGTTTGTCACCCAAAACCGCCGGTTTGCGGTAATTGATATTGATGTTCACCACGATAAACGCGATGTTGTTTTGCGTCATCCAATGAAACGCATCCAGGTTCTCGAGCCACTCCCAGCGAGCCTCTTCAAGGAATTCCAGATAGCGCGCATTGTTAACGTGCTGATAAAAATCAAGATGATAACCACGAACTTTTATATATGTTTGCATAGTGAAATAAGCGCTCCTGCCTCTGTAATAATAATTAAGGCCCTAACCCGTTCGAATATGCCCTTTGCCCCTGCCAGCCTCGGCATCTGTGCTGCATGCTTCGCCGCCAGAGAGCGCATAGGTGTTTGCGATGCATGACTGGTATGACCTGTAAAATGTAGCAGAGGAGAGCGGCTGCGAGGGCATTTTGCCACGCAGCCGCGAGCGGGATCACATTTTCAGCCGACCACGATTCCTTTCTAATAATGACGCCCCGATTCCCGGTACCTCTTGCAGTTGCTCAATCTCGGTAAAGGGCCCGTTTTGTTCCCTGTATCGCACAATGGCTTCCGCCTTTTTCAAACCGACACCGTTCAGCGCGCTGGCGAACTCTTCGGCATTTGCCTGATTAATACTGACCTGTGACTCACCTTCAACCTGCGCTTCGGCATTGGCTACCTTGAGCGGAGCCGGAGCAACCTGTTGTTGCCCTTGGGCGGGCTTTTCAGCGGCGATAGCCGGTACTCCCGTCAGGCTGAACAGTGCCGCTACCAGCAGCAGTTTCAGGGATTGAGGGCAACGGATGATGGATTGATTTACGCTTGGTTGCATGCTGTTTTCTCCTTGTGTTTGACAGCAAGGCTACCTTGCAGCAGCGGCAGATAATCAGCAAACAGCAGAAATCAGATATGGAAAAGGCCGCGAAAGCGGCCTTGGGGATTACATTGTGTTGCAAGCAAATGCGGTGCTTATTCCCGATGGCTTTCAAGCTTGCGGCTTAAAAGCCATCGGATAAATCAAGGTTGCTGCTGCTCAGCGGCACCCATTTTGATGGTGGCTTGCTTACGCAGGTTAGCCAGCAGGGAATCGAAGGTCACGCTGGTCATCCCTTGCTCCATTTTGCCAACGAAAGTTTTCATTTCGTCTGCAGGCAACGTGCCGGGTCTTACCGCATCCAGGGCAATCAGCACCACGTTATCCTGCGCATCCTGGGACATTCCGTACACCGCTTTACCATCCTGAGGATGAGGCAGTGAGAATACGGCGTCTACCAGTTGAGTGTCATCTGGAGCCCGTACCATCTTCTGCACGCTACCGAAGCTCAGGCCAGCGGCTTTCATCGCCTCATCGCCTTTACCCTGCTTCAGCTCAACCAGCAGTTTTTCACCCTGCAGTTTTGCTTCCTGCAGTGCCTTGTTATGTTTAACCATCTCAACAATGCGATCTTTGACCTTGTCGAAAGGCTCAACACCTTCCGGCTGGTGGCCAACAACACGAACCACAAACGCACGGTCGCCGTCTACGGTGATCACGTCGGAGTTGCTGCCTGGCGCGCCGTTCTCGCCAATCAGGGAACCGTCAAAGATAGATTGCACAACAGGTTTGAAATTCAGGGCAGCAGGAACATTGTCACGGGTAAACCATTCGGTTTGCGTCGCTTTGACACCGGCCGCTTCTTCGGCAGACGCCAGAGATTCGTTGTCACTGGTCGCCGCTTCGCTCACTTTCTGTTGCAGCGCATAGTAGGCATCAACCGCTTTTTCCTGCTTTACCTGTTTGGCGATTGCATCATGCACTTCGCTCAATGGCTTCACCAGCGCTGGTTTGATGTCATCCAGGCGGATAATCAGGTAGCCAACGGAAGATTTCACTACGCCTGAAAGCTGGCCTTTCTCGGTCAGGTTCGCCTGCTTCAGTTCATCTGCGGTAGTATCTGGCTCCATCCAATCCATCTCACCACCGTTACGGCTTGAGATGATGTCGGTAGATTTTTCTTTGGCCAGAGTGGCAAAGTCGGCACCGTTTTTCAGCTCTTCCAATACCGCTTTGGCTTCCGCTTCGGTTTTCAGCTGGATAATGCTGAATTTCTTGCGTTCCGGCTGGCCATAGCTGCTCTGATGCTGATCGTAATAAGCGGTGATATCCGCTTCGCTCACGGCCACTTTATCCTGCAGTGCCGCAGCATCCAATGGGATAAAGCTCACCTTCACCTGCTCTGGCGCGATGAAGCTGTTTTTATTCTGTTCGTAGTAGGCTTTCAGTTCATCGTCGGTGACAACCTGCTTGGCCAGCATCGCTTTCAGATCGATGGTCGCCAGGCGAACGTCACGTTCCTGCAGCACCAGCCCAACCATCGCCTGAGCTTGGTTTGGCAAGACAAAACCGCCACCGCTGAACCCTTGGATTAACTGCTGATTGATCAGTTGCTGGCGCATGTACTGCGCGTAATTATCGGCGCTGTAGCCTGAGCGGTTAATCAGATCGAGATACTTGGCATTATCGAACTGGCCGTCGGTCTGGAAGTAGGCTTCCTTACGGATGGCATCTTTCACCTGCTCGTCACTGACGCTCAGGCCTAACTTTTTGGCATACTGGTCAAGCAGCGACTTATCAATCAGCTGCGACAGCACTTCGTGGCGCATCCGCTGCATGTAACCTTCGTTGCCGGCCAACACAGAGAACTGATCGCCCAATTGCTGCTGCATCCGGCTACGTTCACTCTGGAAGGCCTGTTCCAACTGGGCGCGTTCAATCACCTGGCCATTGACTTTCGCTGCATAATCGCTGGCACTCCCCTGATAGCTGACCACCCCAGTCAAAACAAATGACAAAATGATCAAGCCCAGGATGATTTTTAGCACGACGTGGTTAGAAGCCGCGCGTAAATTGTCCATCATAGTGTGACAACACTCCGCTGTGATGTGGATTAACAACCCTTGTGCAGGCGCGTTCCCTGCGACAAAAATAAAAAAAGCGCATCATTCTGATGCGCCTTATATCTTACCTTACCAATACCGCTGCGTCAGGTGATTGTTTCAGTGACGCTGGGTGGTTAGACGCTGTAATCAGTTTACTGCGTCTTTCAGTGCTTTCCCTGCACGGAAAGCCGGAACTTTGGCTGCCGCAATTTTGATCTCTTTACCTGTTTGCGGGTTACGGCCAGTACGAGCTGAACGCTCACGTACGGTGAAAGAACCGAAACCAACCAAAGCTACGTCATCCCCTTCTTTCAAGGATTCGGTAACGGATGCAATGATGGCATCTAAAGCACGCCCGGCTGCCGCTTTGGAAATATCAGCACCTTCGGCAATTTTGTCGATCAGTTGTGACTTGTTCACTCTATCATCCCCTCTAGAATTCAAACGTCGCACCGAAAAAATCCCTACGGTTACGACAGCGCAGCAGTTATATCAATCCCATCGCACCTTGGCAAGCCACCAAATAGCAGCTAAACGCGGTCCGACAGGGATCTAAGTTAGCGGCACAAAAAAATACTGGCAAGTCCGAAATGGCTTGCCAGCATAAGTTTTATCAATGGTTTTTGCTGTCCGTCACTATTTTACAGCAACAGGCAGTGCACCGAAGGCCGGGTTCTGCAATGCAATGTTCAAAACTTCATCAATCTTCTGCACCGGATGGATCTCCAGATCGGCAATCACGTTATCCGGGATCTCTTCCAGATCGCGTTTGTTCTCGTAAGGGATCAGCACGGTTTTGATACCGCCACGATGCGCCGCCAGCAGTTTCTCTTTCAGGCCACCGATCGGCAATACCTGACCACGCAGGGTGATCTCACCGGTCATTGCAACATCGGCACGCACCGGATTACCCGTCAGGCAAGAAACCAGCGCGGTACACATGGCAATACCCGCACTTGGGCCGTCTTTCGGCGTTGCCCCTTCCGGGACGTGAACGTGGATGTCACGCTTTTCATAGAAATCAGCATTGATGCCCAACTTCTCTGCACGTGCGCGCACCACGGTCAACGCGGCCTGGATAGATTCCTGCATCACTTCACCCAGAGAACCGGTGTAGGTCAGCTTGCCTTTACCCGGTACGCAGGCGGTTTCGATAGTCAGCAGATCGCCACCCACTTCCGTCCACGCCAGGCCAGTCACCTGACCGACACGGTTTTCAGTATCTGCACGGCCATAATCGACACGCTGCACGCCCAGGAAATCTTTCAGATTTTCACCGTTGATCTCGATGTGCTTGATCTTTTTATCCATCAACAGCGTTTTAACCGCTTTACGGCACAGTTTGGAGATTTCACGCTCCAGACTACGCACCCCGGCTTCACGGGTGTAATAGCGGATAATGCCGATGATGGCGCTATCGTCGACCGTCAGTTCACCTTTCTTCAACGCATTGCGTTCAAGCTGCTTCGGCATCAGGTGCTGTTTGGCGATGTTCAGCTTTTCGTCTTCGGTGTAACCGGAAAGACGGATCACTTCCATACGATCCAGCAGCGGTGCCGGGATGTTCATCGAGTTCGACGTCGCCACAAACATCACATCGGACAGATCGTAATCCACTTCCAGATAGTGATCGTTGAACGCCACGTTCTGTTCCGGATCCAGCACTTCCAGCAGGGCAGAAGCGGGATCACCACGCATGTCAGATGACATCTTGTCGATCTCATCAAGCAGGAACAGCGGGTTTTTCACCCCGACCTTGGCCATTTTCTGGATCAGCTTACCCGGCATGGAACCGATATAAGTCCGGCGGTGACCACGGATTTCCGCCTCGTCACGTACGCCACCTAACGCCATACGAACATACTGGCGACCGGTTGCACGGGCGATGGACTGCCCCAACGAGGTTTTACCCACGCCCGGAGGCCCAACCAGGCACAGGATCGGCCCCTTGATTTTGCTGACACGGCTTTGAACCGCAAGATACTCAAGGATACGGTCTTTAACCCGCTCCAGGCCGTAGTGATCGGTATCGAGCACCTCCTGCGCCTTGACCAGGTCTTTTTTCACCTTGCTACGCGCATTCCACGGCACCTGCAGCATCCAATCGATGTAACCACGGACCACGGTAGCTTCCGCAGACATTGGCGACATCATTTTCAGCTTTTGCAGTTCCGCTTCCGTTTTCTCACGAGCCTCTTTCGGCATTTTGGCCGCTTCAATCTTGCGCTTCAGCGCCTCGTGTTCGTCCGGCGTGTCGTCCATCTCGCCCAGTTCTTTCTGGATGGCTTTCATCTGCTCATTCAGATAGTACTCGCGCTGGCTCTTTTCCATCTGTTTCTTGACGCGATTACGGATGCGTTTCTCAACCTGCAACAGGTCGATCTCCGACTCCATCATCGCCATCAGGTACTCAAGACGTTCAGTGATATCAAACATCTCCAGCACTGACTGCTTGTCGCTGAGCTTCAGCGGCATGTGTGCAGCGATGGTATCTGCCAGGCGTGCGGCATCGTCGATGCTGTTCAACGACGTCAGCACCTCCGGTGGAATTTTTTATTCAGTTTGATGTAGCCTTCAAACTGATTGATGGCAGTACGCACCAGAACTTCTTGCTCACGCTCGTCAATCGCCGGAGCTTCAAGATATTCTGCCTTGGCAGCAAAATGCTCACCGCTGTCGGAAAGCGTGGTAATACGCGCACGCTGCAAGCCTTCGACCAGCACTTTAACCGTGCCATCTGGCAGCTTCAGCATCTGCAAAATCGACGCTACGGTACCAACAGAAAATAAATCGTTAATGCCAGGTTCATCCGTTGAAGCCTCTTTCTGTGCCACCAGCATGATCTTTTTATCGTGATCCATCGCGGCTTCGAGGCACCGAATCGATTTTTCCCGGCCAACAAACAACGGGATCACCATGTGCGGATAAACCACCACGTCGCGCAATGGCAGAACGGGGATTTCAATGCGTTCGGAACGCTCAAGGTTCATAGAGCTCTCTCTTAGTTTAATTTCCGCCAGGATTTAGGGGAATCTCATGAGACGCAAGCATCAAACGTTTCACAAAATCTGGATTATGAGTATATGGGGATGATTCTCTTACATTCAACGGCATTAATGCAGAAAAAGAAACGGGGGATAAAATCCCCCATTTTGCTATTAACTTTCTGGTTTGATTGGCTAATTATTCACCAGAAGCTTGAGCTTCCGGTTGGCCGTAAATCAGCAGCGGCTTGGACTGGCCTGAGATAACCGATTCGTCGATAACCACCTTCTCTACGCTCTCCAACGAAGGCAGATCGTACATGGTATCGAGCAACGCGCCTTCTACGATGGAACGCAGACCACGGGCACCGGTTTTACGCGTCATGGCTTTCTTGGCAATGGCGTTCAGCGCTTCTTCGCGGAACTCAAGCTCCACACCTTCCAGATTGAACAATGCCTGATATTGTTTGGTCAGGGCATTCTTCGGCTCTTTCAGGATCTGAATCAGGGCATCTTCACTCAGTTCGCTGAGCGTGGCCACTACCGGCAAACGGCCGATAAATTCCGGGATCAGGCCGAATTTGATCAAGTCTTCCGGCTCAGCCTGCAGAAGCAGTTCGCCTTCGGTGGCTTTATCAGATTCCCCTTTAACGGTAGCGCCAAAGCCGATACCGGAGCCGGTATTCACGCGCTGGCCGATCACTTTATCCAGGCCTGCAAACGCACCGCCACAGATAAACAGGATCTTCGAGGTATCAACCTGCAGGAATTCCTGCTGAGGATGTTTACGCCCGCCCTGCGGTGGCACTGCGGCAATGGTACCTTCAATAAGCTTTAACAGCGCCTGCTGTACGCCTTCGCCCGAAACGTCACGGGTGATGGACGGGTTGTCTGATTTACGAGAAATCTTGTCAATTTCATCGATATAGACGATACCGCGCTGGGCCTTCTGCACGTCGTAGTCACATTTCTGCAACAGCTTCTGGATAATATTCTCCACGTCCTCGCCCACATAACCGGCTTCGGTCAGCGTGGTGGCATCGGCCATAGTGAAAGGCACATCCAGGAAACGTGCCAGCGTTTCTGCCAGCAGGGTTTTACCGCTACCGGTCGGGCCGATCAGCAGAATGTTACTTTTACCCAATTCGATACCATTGCTGGTATCGCCATTGCGCAGGCGTTTGTAGTGGTTGTACACCGCCACGGCCAGCACTTTTTTCGCCGGTTCCTGGCCGATAACATAGTCGTCCAGGTGATGGCGGATCTCGTGCGGGGTCGGCAATGAGCTGCGCTCGCGGTGCGGGGCAACTTCTTTAATCTCTTCGCGAATAATGTCGTTACACAGATCAACACATTCATCGCAGATATACACTGACGGCCCGGCAATCAGCTTACGCACTTCATGCTGGCTTTTGCCGCAGAAAGAGCAGTACAGCAGCTTTCCTGAACCGTCTTTGCGCTTATCTGTCATCAGTCAAACCTCTTCTTTTGTCTTTTCCCGCAGGAATTCACGGCGGCATTGCGCCCTAACATTATACCGGGAGCGCCGATAATGCTGTTCAAAGCGAGCCATACCCACTCTGAACACTATAGTCTATCGGCTCGCAAGCCGCGTTTACCCGTAGCCTTTCAAGCTGCCATATTATTAGCCGCAACTTGAAATTCTTTGGGAATAGTTCTAGCTGCGGTGTGTCAGAATGCTGTCAACCAGACCGTATTCTACCGATTCTTCTGCGGTCATAAAGCGATCGCGTTCGGTATCACGCTCGATCTGCTCCAGTGATTGACCAGTATGTTGCGCCATCAACTCGTTCATACGCGCTTTCACTTTCAGAATTTCGCGTGCGTGGATTTCAATATCCGTCGCCTGACCCTGATAACCACCCAGTGGCTGGTGGATCATCACCCTGGAGTTTGGCAGGCAGAAACGCTTACCTTTGGTGCCAGCGGTCAGCAGGAACGAGCCCATGGAACAAGCCTGCCCCATACAGATGGTGCTGACATCCGGTTTGATAAACTGCATGGTGTCATAAATGGACATGCCAGCAGTGATGACGCCACCCGGTGAGTTGATATAAAGGAAAATGTCTTTTTCCGGGCTTTCTGCTTCGAGGAACAGCATCTGCGCCACGATCAGATTCGCCATATGATCTTCAACCTGACCGGTCAGGAAGATAATGCGTTCTTTCAGCAGGCGGGAATAAATATCGTAAGAACGCTCCCCGCGAGAAGTCTGCTCTACTACCATCGGCACCAGTGCCATGTTAGGTGCTAATTGGTCTCGTTCGCCACTGTATGACATTACCGTCTCCTAATAAAAATTGCCTTGGCGCCATTGTCTGTCGATTCTACTTTAGAACGGCCATCATGACTACGCTCAAGCCATCGACAGGCTCCACACTGATTTGACGGCGCAATACAGCCGATACTGTTGTAGAAATTGGGGGGCCACAGACAGAATTTCAAGTCCGGTGAGACATTTTCACCTTCATCCCTGTGTGGCAAGGTCACGACAGCCAGCATTGCGCAGCAGCCTTTTAGCCGTGACAACTTAAATATAGTGCATATTGCCGCAGTGAACCTGAGATTAATCAGTAACGTGGCAAAAGAAAAGCCCACAACCAAGGTTGCGGGCTTTTTAAGGAAGCGCCTAACGGTAAGACGAAGACCTAAAAGGCCTGCCTTGCTGCCGGACTCCTGTCCTCAACCAGCATTAAGCTTGTTGAGTCTGGTTCATCAGCTCGCTGAACGTAGTCGGTTTTTCAGTGACTTTCGCTTTAGCCAGCAGGGCTTCGACCGCTTGTTCTTCCAGAGCAACGTTACGCATGTTGTTCATCAGCTCTTTGTTTTTGCTGTAGAACTCTACAACTTCGCTCGGATCTTCGTAGGCAGATGCCATTTCTTCGATCAGAACTTTCACGCGGTCTTCGTCGGCTTTCAGATCGTTGGTGCTGATCACTTCGCCCAACAGCAGGCCAACCACAACGCGGCGTTTAGCTTGCTCTTCAAACAGCTCGCGAGGCAGTTCCAACGCTTGTTTCTCGTTGCCACCGAAACGCTGTGCAGCCTGACGGCGCAGAACGTCGATTTCACCGTCGATCAGTGCCGCTGGCACGTCGATTTCGTTAGCGCTGACCAGGCCGTCGATTGCCTGAGACTTGATGCGGTTACGCACCGCGCCTTTCAGCTCGCGTTCCATGTTCTTACGCACTTCTGCACGCAGACCATCGATAGAACCATCCGCTACGCCGAAACGTTTGATGAATTCTTCAGTCAGTTCTGGCAGTTCACGCACTTCAACTTTCTTCAGCACGATAGCGAACTTGGCAGCTTTCCCTTTCAGGTTTTCTGCGTGATAGTCTTCTGGGAAGTTGACATCGATGGTGAACTCTTCACCCGCCTTGTGACCGATCAGACCTTCTTCGAAGCCTGGGATCATGCGGCCCTGGCCCATAGCCAGAACGAAATCTGCTGCTTTACCGCCTTCGAAATCTTCACCATCGATAGAACCGGAGAAATCAACGGTAACGCGGTCTTCTGCTGTGACAGCGCCGTCTGTTTCTTTCCAGGTTGCCTGCTGCTTGCGCAGGGTTTCCAGCATGGTGTCAACATCAGCGTCGTTAACTTCAACAACCGGTTTTTCAACCTCGATGCTTTCCAGGCCTTTCAGCTCAACTTCTGGGTAAACTTCGAATTCAACAGCGAAAGCAAAATCTGCGCCTTCTTTATACTCGCCCGGGACATAGTTTGGTGCGCCAGCCGGGTTAATTTTTTCTTTGATGATGGCATCAACAAAGTTGCGCTGCATCATATCGCCCAACACGTCCTGACGGACAGAAGCGCCATAACGCTGTTCAACGATGTTCATCGGCACTTTGCCTTTACGGAAACCGTCGATACGAACGCTTTTTGCTGCGTTGATCAGCTCTTTCTTCACCGCCTGATTGATAACATCAGCGGGTACAGTAATAGAGATACGGCGACCAAGGCCTTGAGTGGTTTCTACTGAAACTTGCATCTTGTTACCTCAAAAAAATCACAGTGCTCGGTCAACTCCGTTCCAAGAACCAGGACGGCTACATTAAAAACCGAGTTCCCTGATGTCGAGAGCGTCCCGAAACCATTCCGGAAAAATAAGACGCGACATTATAGCGGCGCAAGCGTAGCTAGTCGAGGATGGCAAGGTGGCACTGGCGCGTTAAAACTCACACTTTTACCGGTTTCCCGCCCAAATACCGCTGTACCAAGACCATCAGGACTGCATTACCCCGTGGCTTTGTCGTCGTCAAAAACAAAACGGCCCGCAGGCCGTTGGCAAAATTCGTCAGTAGTAATACCTTAAATTCAGGTGAAAGTTCCACTGTTAACGTAAATTTAAGCCCTTAGGCCAACGACCCCGCGCCTCTACAAGGAGGCGATGCAGGCACCGTATCCTGTAACCCTTCCCACTCTTTCAGGGTATAGGTATGTAACGCCAGCGCGTGAACGCCGTCCGCCAGCTCCTGCGCCAACACCGCATAAATGGAGCGATGCCGGGTCAGGAAACGTTCACCAACAAAACGATCGCTGACCATAACCACCTTGAAATGGCTTTCTGACCCCGCCGGAACGTTATGACGATAGCTTTCATCAACGACTTCCAGATACGCGGGTTCAAATGCCGCCCTTAATTTTGCTTCTATTTGCTCGCGAATCATAGAACCTCCTTCCAACACCGGCAGACTAGCATGTTAACTCAATAGTAGTCGGTTTTGCCCTGGCTAGAATGCTCCTGAGGTAAATTCCTGTGCGCCATGGCGAAAAAAACGCCAATAAAGTTCACAGGTTGGGTTTTTTCTGATTGAGACGGTCTGAAAAGCCTGTTTTTATCCTTGTTGAGTAAAAATTTACTCAACCGCCGCGTTCAACACTTCCCCCGTTGACGGCAATGCTATGATGGCGGCAATTTTGTTGTTGACTCTACTGCTTTGATTATCAAGCACCCATAGCGATACCCAACAATTTCCGGTTACAGCCAGTGTGCTCTAGCTCGAAACCATCTGGGTCTAAAACCACGATTAATGAGACAGTAATATGTTAAAAAAACTTTGTCTTCCCCTGCTGGCCGCCTTGCTGCTCGCTGGCTGTGCCACCAGCACCAACACGCTGAACGTTACCCCGAAAATCGTGCTGCCTCAGCAGGATCCAACCCTGCAAGGGATCACCATCAGTATTAACGGCGCTGACCAACGATCAGACCAGGCGCTGGCGAAAGTGAACCGTGATGGGCAACTGGTTACCCTGACACCTTCCCGCGACCTGCGTTTCCTGCTGCAGGAAGTGCTGGAGAAACAAATGGGCGCGCGCGGTTATATGATCGGCCCAACGGGTGCGGTTGATCTGCAGATCGTTGTGAATACGCTGTTTGCCAACGTTTCCGAAGGTAACCTGCGTTACAACATCACGACCAAAGCAGACATTTCGATCATCGCTCAGGCGAAGAACGGCAATAAGCAGGTGAAAAACTACCGTTCCACCTATAACGTGCAGGGTGCCTTCACCGCGTCCAACGACAAGATTACCGCGGCGGTCAACACCGTATTGGGCGATGTCATTGCCGATATGGCTCAGGACACCAGCGTCAACGATTTCATCAAGCAAAACGCTCGCTAATCTGTTAATGCCTTGTGCTACCTGGATGGCAGGCTGACCGGGTAGTACAGGCAAGGATCTCATGTCAAAACAGTATCTGAACATCTTCACCCAGCGTAACTCCGCCATTCTTCTGGTATTGGGTTTTGCCTCGGGGTTACCGCTGGCACTGACCTCCGGCACGCTGCAAGCCTGGATGACCGTCGAAAACATCGATCTGAAAACCATTGGTATCTTCTCTCTGGTGGGTCAGGCCTATGTGTTCAAATTCCTCTGGTCACCCTTTATGGATCGCTACACTCCATCATTCCTGGGGCGGCGGCGAGGCTGGCTGTTGATCAGCCAGTTGTTGCTGATAGTCGCCATCGCAGCCATGGGATTCATGAACCCGTCGCAACATTTGTGGTGGCTGGCTGCGTTGGCGGTGTTGGTAGCTTTCTGCTCCGCTTCGCAGGATATCGTTTTTGACGCCTATAAGACCGACCTGCTGGCAGCAGAGGAACGAGGAGCCGGTGCGGCAGTTTCGGTGCTGGGCTATCGCTTGGCGATGCTGGTGTCCGGCGGGCTGGCCTTATGGCTGGCGGATCGTTATTTCGGTTGGCAGGCTACTTACTGGCTCATGGCCGGTCTGATGCTGATCGGCGTGACAGCGACCTTAATGGCACCGGAACCGGATGACAGCATCCCGGCACCGCGCACCATGGAAGAGGCGGTCGTGGCACCGTTGCGTGATTTTTTCGCGCGTAATAATGCCTGGCTGATCCTGCTGCTGATTGTGATGTACAAAATGGGCGATGCCTTTGCCGGCAGCCTGAGCACCACCTTTCTGATCCGAGGCGTTGGGTTCGACGCAGGCGAGGTCGGGCTGGTAAACAAGACGCTTGGCCTGTTTGCTACCATTGTCGGGGCCTTGTTCGGCGGTGTACTGATGCAACGGCTGAGCCTGTTCCGGGCTTTGATGCTATTTGGCATTCTGCAGGCGGTTTCTAATATCGGTTACTGGTTACTGGCGATCACCGATAAAAACATCTTCTCCATGGGCAGTGCCATCTTCCTGGAAAACCTGTGTGGCGGCATGGGTACCGCAGCGTTTGTCGCCCTGCTGATGACCTTGTGCAACAAGTCTTTTTCAGCCACCCAGTTTGCCTTGCTCTCGGCTCTCTCGGCCGTTGGCCGCGTTTATGTGGGGCCCATCGCCGGTTGGTTTGTCGAGGCTCACGGTTGGCCGCTGTTCTACCTGTTCTCCATCGTGGCGGCGCTGCCCGGTTTATTATTACTGGCGATTTGTCGCCAGACGCTGGAATACACCCAACGCACCGATAACTTTATGCCACGTACCGAGTTCCGCACCGGCTATCGTTGGGCGCTGGGCCTACTGACCCTGGGTTGCTCACTGCTCGGCATATGGTTACTGCTGCTGATCACCAATGCTCTCGGCTGGTCCCAAGAACCGGATCTTGCGGTTCTGATACTGCAAATAGGTGCCATGCTGAGCCTGATGGGGATAATTATGGGCAGTCTGTTGGACTACCTTGCGCTGCGCCGTACACAATTAGTCTGATTTTTTTGTCGGCCGATAAAAATGTCGGTCGACAAAAATGCATCAGAGAAATGAATTTATTTCGTTAAAAAAATAATATTGCCGGGAAAGTTATTTTTTTACCTGAGTGCCCTACTAGGAAATAAAATTAAATTCACTTTTGATACACAATTATTTCACATTAAATAAACGTTTTATTCGTATTTAAAATCGCCCCCCTCCCCGCGCCGCCCCGCATACCGTTGGTTTTCCTTGATATAACGCGGCCCCGTCACGATTCAGCTAGCCAACACGTTGTTGCCATTAGTAAATTGTCACGTCACGTTACATGTGTGACCCCCTTAACAGAAAGTGTCAACAAGCCGCTGACACTCCCTTAAGCATGTTTACAGTACTGCAACCTTCCCGTAAAATGCCCGCACACATGAAACGACAATTGAGCCTTTTTGTAATTGAGGTCGTTAGATGAGACTTAAGAAATACAATAAAAGTATTGGGATGTTGTCCTTAATTGTAGCCACTGTAATGCTCAGCGGCTGCAATATGGTTTTGTTGAATCCCAAAGGAGCAATAGGTGTTGAGCAACGTACACTGATCCTCACGGCAATCGGTTTGATGCTGATCGTTGTGATACCAGTGATCTTCATGGCTTTCATCTTTGCCTGGAAGTTCCGTGCTTCCAACAAAGAAGCGAAGTACACACCAAACTGGTCACACTCCAACAAGATTGAAGCGGTCGTCTGGACCATTCCAATCATTATCATCGCCATCCTTGGCACCATTACCTGGAAAACAACCCACGCGCTGGATCCGTTCAAGCCGATTGTCACTGACAAAAAGCCAATGACCATCGAAGTGATGTCGTTAGACTGGAAATGGTTGTTCATCTACCCAGAGCAAGGTATTGCGACCGTTAATGAGCTGGCCTTCCCGAAAGATGTTCCAGTCGAATTTAAAGTCACCTCTAACTCGGTAATGAACTCGTTCTTTATTCCTCAGTTAGGCGGGCAAATTTATGCGATGGCCGGGATGCAGACCAAACTGCACCTGATCGGCAATGAAGCGGGCAAATACGATGGTATTTCCAGTAGCTTCAGCGGCCGCGGGTTCTCCGGTATGAAATTCACCGCTATTGTTACCCCAACCGAAGGCGACTTCGATCAGTGGGTAGCCAAGGTGAAAGAATCGTCTAATACCCTTAATGCCACCAGCGACTTTAACAAACTGGCAGAACCGAGTGAAAACAACCCGGTCGAGTACTTCTCCAGTGTCAAACCGAATTTGTTCAAAGAGACTATTGCCAAATTCATGGGCGACATGCACATGCACAAAGGCGCAGAAACTTCCGCGCACGAAGGTATGGATATGAGCCAGGGTATGGACATGGGTGAACATGCTCACGCCGGAGCCGAGGAATAATCTGATGTTGGGAAAATTAACACTTGATGCGGTTCCGATGCATGAACCGATCATCATGGTCACCGTTGCTGCAATTATCGTTGGAGGCCTGGCACTGCTGGCGCTGATAACGTATCTGGGCAAATGGAAGTGGCTGTGGAGCGAATGGCTGACCTCTGTCGACCATAAAAAAATCGGTATCATGTATATCCTCGTAGCATTCGTTATGCTGCTGCGTGGTTTTGCTGATGCCATCATGATGCGTAGCCAGCAGGCGCTTGCGTCTGCCGGTGAGGCCGGATTCCTGCCACCGCACCACTACGACCAGATCTTTACCGCCCACGGCGTAATCATGATCTTCTTCATGGCGATGCCTTTCGTGGTTGGCCTGATGAACGTAGTGGTTCCCTTGCAAATCGGTGCACGCGACGTCGCCTTCCCGTTCCTGAACTCCCTGAGCTTCTGGTTCTTCGTGGTGGGCGTGGTGCTGATCAACATCTCGCTGGGTGTTGGTGAGTTCGCACAGACCGGTTGGCTGGCGTATCCGCCGCTTTCGGGTAAGGAATACAGTTCTGGCGTCGGGGTAGATTACTGGATATGGAGTCTGCAGATTTCCGGTCTGGGTACCTTGTTGACCGGTGTGAACTTCTTCGCCACTATCCTGAAAATGCGTGCTCCTGGCATGCCAATGATGAAGATGCCTGTGTTCACCTGGGCTGCACTCTGCACCAACGTGCTGATCATTGTTTCTTTCCCGATTCTGACCGTCACCATCGCGTTGCTGACCCTGGATCGCTATCTGGGCACCCATTTCTTCACCAATGATATGGGCGGCAACATGATGATGTACATCAACCTGATTTGGGCCTGGGGCCACCCAGAGGTGTATATCCTGGTTCTGCCGGTGTTCGGGGTATTCTCCGAAGTTACCGCGACCTTCTCGAAGAAACGCCTGTTCGGTTATACCTCACTGGTATGGGCAACCATTGCGATCACCGTTCTGTCGTTTATCGTATGGCTGCACCACTTCTTCACCATGGGGTCTGGCGCGAACGTCAACGCCTTCTTCGGTATCGCCACGATGATCATTTCCATCCCGACCGGGGTGAAAATCTTCAACTGGCTGTTCACCATGTATCAGGGCCGTATCCAACTGAACTCCGCGATGCTGTGGACCGTTGGCTTTATTATCACCTTCTCCATCGGTGGTATGACCGGCGTGCTGCTGGCGGTGCCGGGTGCCAACTTCGTCCTGCACAACAGCCTGTTCCTGATTGCCCACTTCCATAACGTGATTATCGGTGGTGTGGTGTTCGGTTGCTTCGCGGGTCTGACTTACTGGTTCCCTAAATCCTTCGGCTTCCGCCTGAATGAAACCTGGGGTATCCGTGCATTCTGGTTCTGGATTATCGGTTTCTTCGTAGCCTTTATGCCGCTTTATGCTCTGGGCTTTATGGGGATGACCCGCCGTATCAGCCAGAATATAAACCCTGAGTTCCACCCATTGCTGCTGGTTGCAGCGGGCGGTGCGGCGCTGATTGCCTGTGGGATCCTGTGCCAGGTGATTCAGATCATCGTCAGTATCCGCGATCGCGAGCAGAACCGTGATCTGACCGGTGATCCATGGGGTGCCCGTACGCTGGAGTGGTCAACGTCTTCTCCACCACCGTTCTATAACTTCGCTGTAGTACCAGAGATTCACGATCGTGATGCGTTCTGGGACATGAAAGAAAAAGGCGAAGCTTATAAGAAACCAGCAAAATACGAGCCGATTCATATGCCGAAAAATACCGGCGCCGGTGTGATTATTGCTGGCTTCAGCCTGGTATTCGGTTTCGCGATGATCTGGGATATCTGGTGGATGGCGATTGCCGGCTTCGTCGGTATGATCGTTACCTGGATTGCCAAGAGCTTCGATGAAGATGTTGATTACTATGTGCAGGTCGATGAGATCGAACGCATTGAAAACCAACACTATGAACAAATCAGCAAAGCAGGCGTGAATCATGTCAACTGATACTCTGACTAACCATCATAGCGCAGCCCATGCAGAGCATGGGCACCACGACGCAGGTGAAACCAAGGTCTTCGGATTCTGGATCTACCTGATGAGTGACTGTATTTTGTTCGCGAGCTTGTTCGCAACTTATGCAGTACTGGTGAATGGGACCGCTGGCGGTCCCACTGGGAAAGACATCTTCGACCTGAATTTTGTTCTGGTTGAAACTTTCCTCCTGTTGTTCAGCTCCATCACCTACGGTATGGCGATGATCGGCATGAACAAGGGCAAGATTGGCAGCGTTAACACCTGGCTGTTCTTGACCTTCCTGTTCGGTCTGGGCTTCGTGGCAATGGAAATCTATGAGTTCCATCACCTGATCGCCGAAGGCTATGGCCCGGATCGCAGTGCGTTCCTCTCCAGCTTCTTTGCGCTGGTAGGTACCCACGGTCTGCACGTCACCACCGGCCTGATCTGGATCGTCATCATGATGATTCAGGTAAGCAAACGTGGCCTGAACCCAACCAATAAAACCCGTCTGATGTGTCTGAGCCTGTTCTGGCACTTCTTGGACGTGGTCTGGATCTGCGTATTTACCGTTGTCTACCTGCTGGGGGTTATGTAATGAGCCATTCATCCCATGAAACCTCTCACGGCGGCGCAAGCCATGGCAGCGTGAAGTCATATCTGATCGGCTTTATCCTGTCGGTCATCCTGACGGTAATTCCATTTGCGATGGTGATGAGCGGCTCGGCCTCTCACTCCACCATCCTGGCGGTAGTGGTCGGTATGGCAGTTATCCAGGTGATCGTTCACCTGGTTTACTTCCTGCACATGAACACCTCATCGGAAGAGCGCTGGAACCTGGTGGCATTGCTGTTCACCGCTATGATCATCGGTATCGTTGTTGTGGGTTCACTCTGGATTATGTACAACCTCAACATCAATATGATGGTCGATTAAGAGCAGAGCTGGACGTGATGATTAAGCAATACCTGCAAGTAACTAAACCAGGAATTATTTTCGGCAATTTAATTTCTGTCGTTGGGGGGTTCCTGCTCGCTTCCAAAGGGAGCATCGACTATCCCCTGTTTCTCGCTACCCTGCTGGGTGTCTCGTTGGTGGTCGCCTCGGGCTGTGTATTTAACAACTACATTGACCGTGACATCGACAAGAAAATGGAGAGAACGAAGAACCGGGTGCTGGTAAAAGGCCTGATCGCGCCGAGTGTGAGCCTGGTTTACGCTACTATCCTGGGTATTGCTGGTTTTGCACTGCTGTATATCGCAGCCAACCCGCTGGCCATGTGGCTGGCGGTGATGGGTTTTGTGGTTTACGTGGGCGTTTACAGCCTGTATATGAAACGCCATTCGGTGTACGGCACGCTGATCGGCAGCCTGTCCGGGGCCGCTCCGCCAGTGATTGGTTATTGCGCGGTGACCAACGAGTTTGACGCTGGTGCCTTGATCCTGCTGGCAATCTTCAGCCTGTGGCAGATGCCGCATTCCTATGCGATTGCCATCTTCCGCTTCAAAGATTACCAGGCGGCCAATATCCCGGTACTGCCGGTGGTGAAAGGTATTTCCGTTGCCAAAAACCACATCACGCTCTACATCCTGGCGTTTATGATCGCCACACTGATGCTGACTTTGGGTGGTTACGCAGGTTATAAATACCTGATCGTCGCGGCGGCAGTAAGCGTCTGGTGGTTAGGTATGGCGCTGCGCGGTTACAAAGCCGAGAATGACAGCGTCTGGGCGCGCAAGCTTTTTGTGTTCTCGATTGTTGCCATTACTTCACTGAGCGTAATGATGTCTATCGACTTCAGTGCCAGTGCTACGCCAGAAACCTTGTTAACCTACGTCTGGTAAGCCAGGTTCGCCGTGAATGGGCCGCTTTGCGGCCCATTTTATTTGTGCCACAGAAAAAATGCCTAACTGTAATATCTGTTAAATAACATTCGATTTACCCCCCTGCCACACACACTAAAATAGCGCATCTTTGCAGAGGTTATTCCATTGGGCTTGATTCTATTTAGCTTAATGGAATAGGTTCTACACCCTATGACTTTCAGATTGCCGCTTGGCAGTTGATTGAAAGGCTATGGGTATATTGAGGTTACAATGAACGACAATGTAATGACCCCCCAAGAGCGCCGCGCCACCTGGGGCCTGGGAACCGTTTTCTCCCTACGCATGCTCGGCATGTTTATGGTCCTGCCGGTGCTAACGACCTATGGCATGGCGCTGCACGGCGCCAGCGAAGCACTGATAGGCCTGGCTATCGGTATCTACGGCCTTTCGCAAGCGGTGTTTCAGATCCCATTTGGCCTGGTGTCCGATCGTGTTGGCCGCAAACCATTGATCGTCGGCGGGCTGTTAATCTTTGCCCTTGGCAGCGTAGTCGCTGCCGTCAGTGACTCCATCTGGGGCATTATTCTTGGCCGCGCATTACAAGGTTCTGGGGCCATCGCCGCAGCGGTAATGGCCTTGCTGTCAGATTTAACCCGTGAACAAAACCGCACCAAGGCAATGGCGTTTATCGGCGTCAGCTTTGGCATCACCTTTGCAATCGCCATGGTGGTTGGCCCGATAGTGACTCATGCTTTCGGCCTGCATGCGCTGTTTTGGATGATTGCCGTGCTGGCACTGGCAGGGATTGTGATCATACTGTTGGTCGTCCCTTCTGCCAGCGATCATGTGTTGAACCGAGAGTCGAGCATCGTACGGGGCAGCTTCAGCAAGGTGCTGAACAATCCGCGCCTGCTGAAGCTCAACTTCGGCATTATGTGTCTGCATATTTTGCTGATGTCCAGCTTCGTCGCCCTACCGCTGGCGATGGAGAAAGCCGGGTTGGCCGCCAGTGACCACTGGAAAGTCTACCTGGTCACCATGCTGGTTTCCTTTGCTGCCGTGGTGCCATTCATTATTTATGCAGAAAAATACCGCCGGATGAAGCAGGTGTTTATGGGGTGCGTGGCGGTGCTGTTTTGCGCCGAAGTGCTGCTCTGGTTCTCCGGCATAGAACTGTGGGGCATCATTGCCGGGGTGCAGCTGTTCTTTATCGCCTTCAACGTCATGGAAGCCATTCTGCCCTCACTGATCAGCAAAGAATCCCCGGCGGGCTATAAAGGCACGGCAATGGGCGTTTACTCCACCAGCCAGTTTATTGGCGTGGCCATCGGCGGCAGTCTGGGCGGTTGGTTATATGGCCTACAGGGCGCAGGCTTGGTGTTTATTGCCGGGGCAGTGCTCGCCGCCATCTGGTTTGTGGTCAGTAGCACCATGAAAGAGCCGCCTTACGTCAGCAGCCTGCGCATTACGCTCTCTGAACTTGCAGTGAAGGATTCGGCATTGCAAAGCCGTTTGCTGGCACAGCCGGGCGTCGCAGAAGCTATTGTGGTCCCCGAAGAGCGCAGTGCCTACGTGAAGGTCGATACCCAGCAGACCAACCGTGGCCAGTTGGAAGCGCTGGTTGCAGCGCTGTAGTAAAAGGGCCGGTAAATCCGGCCCAATAGGTTTAATCGCGGAAGTTTTTGAACTGGAACGGCTGCCCCAGATCGGCACCCCGTATCAGTGCCATCACGCCTTGCAGGTCATCGCGTGATTTACCGGTCACTCGCACTTCATCGCCCTGGATCTGCGCCTGCACTTTCAGCTTGCTGTCTTTGATCAACTTGACGATCTTCTTAGCTTGGGCAGATTCAATCCCCTGCTTGAGCTTGGCTTCAACACTATAGGTTTTGCCGCTGTGGGTCATCTCTTCCGGGATTTCCAATGCACCGCCATCAATGCTGCGCTTCATCAGTTTTTCACGCAAAATATCCAGTAGCTGTTGCACCTGGAAATCAGACTCACTGGCTACCTTGATGCTTTCGTTTTTTTCATTCAGCTCAAAGCTGGCCGGTACGTTGCGAAAATCCCAGCGGGTACCGAGATCGCGGGTAGCGTTATCAACGGCGTTACGGACTTCCTGCATATCAATTTCGGAAACGATGTCGAAAGATGGCATACTTCTTCCTCCAGAATGGGTGATCTATGATTTCGATGCGGTGCATAATACCCGCTTTGTCGTCTCAGGCAAAATTCGACTATCCCCGTCGTCTTTCAAGCTGCAGCGTTGTTACCTGCATCAGCGGTCATTTTGAAATCCCTAGGGTAATACTCTCTGAGGGGCAAGACGTTCAGCCACAGAAAAGCCTATAATCAAACAATTAATCAGCGGTATTCCCGGACACCAAGGAGATGGAATGAAAATAACAATTCTTGGTTGCGGCGCGCTCGGACAACTGTGGCTCTCCAGGCTTTATCAACAAGGCCATGATGTGCAGGGATGGTTACGGGTACCCCAGCCATTTTGTGCGGTGAATGTGATTGAGCCAGACGGCACTTCATTCAACCATAATTTACCCACCAACGATCCTGAACACCTGTTGCACAGTGAACTGTTGCTGGTCACGCTAAAAGCCTGGCAGGTTTCCAGCGCGGTAACGGCATTACTGCCCAAGTTAAACCCGCGTTGCGCCATTTTACTGTTGCATAACGGCATGGGCACTCAGGATGAGCTGCCACCGCATAGCCAGCCAGTGTTGCAAGGTGTTACCACGCACGCCGCACGTCATGACGGCAACACTATTGTCCATGTGGCTCATGGAATTACTCATATCGGACCCACCACCTTGCAAGCCACCCATCTCAGCTATCTGGCCGAGATACTGCATCAGGCTTTGCCGGATGTGGCCTGGCATAATCATATTGCCTCTGCCAGTTGGCGAAAACTGGCGGTCAATTGTGTTATCAACCCCCTTACAGCGCTACATGGCTGCCGCAATGGCGATCTGCAACGTTATCCGGAGCAGATAGAACTCATCTGCCGCGAAGTGGCCAGCGTAATGGTGATGGAAGGCCACCACACGTCGTGCGAAGACCTGATGTCTTATGTCATGCAGGTGATCCAGAGCACCGCCGACAACACCTCCTCAATGTTGCAGGATATCCGCTCTCAGCGGCACACCGAGATCGACTATATCACCGGCTATTTGCTGCGTTGCGGGCGCCGCCACGGCATTCCCCTGCCAGAAAATACCCGGCTGTTTGAAATGATTAAACGAAAGGAAAACGAGTATGAGCGCATCGGCGTTAGTCTGCCTGGCACCTGGTTGTGAAGAAACCGAAGCCGTCACCGCCATCGACCTGCTGGTTCGCGCCGGGGTAAAAGTGACCACAGCCAGCGTGGCCGGTGACGGCAATCAGACCATAGTCTGTTCACGCGGTGTGAAGCTATTGGCAGATGCGCCCCTGGTGGCGATTGTAGACGATCCTTTTGATGCCATTGTTCTGCCGGGGGGCATGAAAGGCGCAGAGTGCATGCGCGACAGCCCCTTGCTGGTAGAAAAAGTTCGCCAGATGCATCTGCAGGGTAAGATTGTGGCGGCCATCTGCGCGGCACCCGCTTTGGTATTGCAGTATCACGATCTGTTTCCGGTAGGTAACATGACCGGCTTCCCCGGGTTGAAAGAGCAGATCCCGCAGGAGAAATGGATCGAGCGGCGAGTGGTCTTTGATCAACGGGTTAATCTTCTCACCAGCCAGGGACCAGGAACATCGATGGAGTTTGCCCTCAAGCTGATCGATTTATTGTTGGGCAAGGCCAAAGCGGCAGAAGTGGCAGAACAGTTGGTGCTGATCCCCGGTATGTACGATTTCCGCGATTGACTCGTCTCGGCAGGCCTGTTGGCCTGCCGACCATGCTGCTTATTCGTCGATGCTAAAGGTCAGCGTTGAGGCCAACACAGACTCATCACATTTCGCCGTATCCGCATAAGGCAGTTTATGTTCCGTTTCAACAACCCAATACCCGGCTTTTAACGGGTATACATTCACTTTTCCCTTGCTGTCCGTCTGGTTCATAAAGGCTTTAGCATGGCTGTGGGTGTGCCCATGATGTTCATGCTGATCGCCAAAACCAGCAAAGGTCGCCGTCACCTCCGCATTCTTCAGCGGTTTACCGTCATACAATACCTGCACCGGCAACGGTTGCCCGGGTTTGATGGTTGCAGGATTAGCCAACGGGATAATTTCCAGCTTCAGCCCCTGGGGCTGGCTAATGACTGCCGTCTCTTTCGCCCCTCCTATATTCAGAATGGTTTTACCGAACATCGAGGCCTGCTCGCAGTACAAAGCGTCTGGCATTGCCGTTCTGTCCTGCTGTTGCCACCCCGCTTTATTTTTTGACCAATAGGTTGGTTTATAAATGGCGATCGCGGCATAACTGCCGTTTGTCAGCGGTTTTTCCGTCACGAATTGGTAATTCTCTTTACCGGCTTTTAGCACCAGATTCCCATCTTTCCCGATCAGTTGTGCCGCTTCAAAAATATGCAGACGATCGGCAGGGATAACCGCCGCAGTGGGGAACTCATCTCCATATCCCAGTTCTATCATGCTCTGCCCATCCGCTGCGGATGTCGCATTAACCCACAGTGAATGAGCTTGTGACGTACTGATAAACAACAAAGGCACCATCGCCACTAACGCTTTTAACTTCATAAACCTGCTCCCTTTTTCATTAACTATAATGTTATAACATAACATTAATAAGTTAAAATAAGCCTCAATGTCAAAGGTTGTTTAGCGGGAAGAAGATAAAAAGGCGGGCAAGGATAGCAACGCCACGGCAATGGCATTGCTATCCTTCAGTAAAAACTAGGGGCGATACACCTTAACATTAGCGTAACCCTGCTCAAGCAGGTACAACGCCTGCAGGCGGCTCATCACGCCACGGTCACAATA
Organism: Serratia sp. L9; assembly: GCF_050632285.1. NCBI lineage: Bacteria > Pseudomonadati > Pseudomonadota > Gammaproteobacteria > Enterobacterales > Yersiniaceae > Serratia > Serratia sp. L9. Next base: position 5,491,223 of record NZ_CP192591.1, read on the forward strand.
CAGCAGGTAGGTTTTGCTCTGATCGAGATCGCCAAACTGAGTGCTCAGTTTGTAGAATGGCAATGGCTTAACCTCAACCTGTGCCAGTTGCAACGGTTTTTCTTCCTGCTCATCGACAGAGCGGATATCCAGGATCACCTCATCAGCGGTGAATTCAGCCACGGTTTCCACTTCAGTCACCTGCTGCTGCGTCTCTTCGGCGATGGTACGGATATCTACATTGCGCGCTTCCCGCACGACGCGATCCAGAATGTCGAAGTCAAAATGCCCCTCTTCTTCTTCAATCTTGCTTTTCAGCGCCTTGACCGTTGGGCTTTTCGAAATCACGCCACAATATTCCGGCATGGTTTTGGCGAAGTCCTCGGTGCCGATTTCCCGCGCAACCTTGATAATGTGTTCTTTATCATGGGAAATCAGCGGGCGCAGGATCAGGGTATCGGAGGCGTTGTCGATCAGGCGCAGGTTGGTCAGCGTCTGGCTGGATACCTGGCCCAGAGCTTCACCGGTGACCAATGCCTGCACGCCGTAGCGCTCCGCAACCTGGGAAGCAGCACGTACCATCATACGCTTGAGCACCACGCCCATCTGGCCGTCGTCCACCTTTTCCAGGATCTCACCCACCACCGGCTCGAAATCGATCGCCACAAAGCGCACCTTGTGTGAGCTGCCAAAACGATTCCACAGATAGAAAGCCACCTGCTTCACGCCAATTTCGTGCGCCGCACCGCCCAGATTAAAGAAGCAGTAATGCACACGACACCCACGGCGCATCAGCATGTAGCTGGAGACACCAGAGTCAAAACCGCCAGAAATCAATGACAATACGTCTTCCTGAGTGCCAATCGGGTAACCGCCAATCCCTTCGCGACGGGCTTTGACCAGCATCAGTTTGTCATCTTCAATCTCCAGGTTCACCGTTACCTGCGGATGAGAAAGTTTGACGCGAGCACTTTCGATATGCTGATTCAGACCGCCACCGACATAGCGCTCCACATCCTGCGAACTGAACTCATGCTTGCCACGGCGTTTCACACGCACGCAGAAAGTCTTGCCTTCCAACTGCTCGCGGTAGGTTTCCAGCGTCTGTTCGAAGATGTTATGCACATCGGTATAGCTGCGGTCTTCCACCTCCAGGATATGGTGAATTCCGGGTATACGCGTCAACGCATCTGCAATTACCGGGCGCTGATTCTCGTCTTTGGCGCGCACCTCGATAAAATCCCAGTGCCGCACCACCGCCAACGTTTCATCATACTGCTTGAGAACGTTACGAATGTTGGTAGTCAGGATCTTAATGAAGCGCAAGCGCACAGATTGACTCTTGATGGTGATTTCCGGGAACAATTTAATGATAAACTTCATGGCGGTTTTTATTGTCTGATAAGAATTACGGGGTAAAAGATCTATACCCTCACTCTTTCGGGCGGCGGCTGTTGGCTGCAACTTAAAAGCTATTAGGTATACAATGGCGATAAGATTGATAAAACTTCGGTTCTCCGGACTTTTATCACTCTTATCTGGGCGCGAAGTATATCACTATCTGAAGGTGCGCCGTGTACAAAACCGCATAGACGCGCCATGATTTGCTAATCAAGATCCGCTAGGATAGGCTCTGGCCCGACTGTTCACATGATGATGTAAAAAGAAAATTATGGCGAAAAAACCTGCACAATCAGACAGTAAAGAGCAAAGTATCAGTTTTGAAAGCTCCCTTGGTGAACTTGAGAGCATCGTGACTCGCCTGGAGTCCGGTGAATTACCGCTGGAAGATGCGCTGAATGAGTTTGAGCGTGGAGTACAGCTGGCACGCCAGGGCCAACAAAAGCTGCAACAGGCGGAGCAGCGTGTGCAGATCCTGCTCAACGACCAGAATGACGATGCTGCACTCGCCCCTTTTACCCCGGACGCTGAGTAATAACGATGTCTGAGTTTCAAGATCAGTTACAGCTATTCCGACAGCGCAGCGATCGCGCCCTGCTGGATTACATCGCCCCTTTGCCATTTAACCAAGGCAAAATGGTAGAGGCCATGCGCCATGGCGCGCTGCTGGGCGGCAAGCGGCTACGCCCTTTCCTGGTTTATGCGACCGGGCAGATGTTCGGCCTGAGTCTGGAAAATCTGGATGCCCCTGCGGCGGCGGTGGAATGCATTCATGCCTATTCACTGATCCATGATGATTTACCGGCCATGGACGATGACGATCTGCGCCGGGGCCAGCCAACTTGTCATATCAAGTTTGGCGAGGCTAACGCGATCCTGGCAGGGGATGCCCTGCAAACTCTGGCTTTCTCGATCCTGGCCGATGCCCCCATGCCCGATGTCGCACTGGGCGATCGGCTGGCGATGATCTCCGAACTGGCCGCCGCCAGCGGCGTGGCTGGTATGTGTGGCGGGCAATCGCTGGATCTTGAGGCCGAAGGCAAACATATTGATCTGCAGGCGCTCGAACAGATCCACCGCCATAAAACCGGCGCGCTGATGCGTGCTGCGGTTCGCCTGGGGGCTCTGGCCGCCGGCCAACCAGGGCGAGCAGCGCTGCCACAACTGGACCGTTATGCGGCGGCAATAGGCCTGGCGTTTCAGGTGCAGGATGACATTCTCGACGTCGTGGGCGAAACCGAGAAAATCGGCAAACGCCAGGGCTCCGATCAACAGCTTGGAAAGAGTACCTATCCAGCCCTGCTAGGGCTTGACAGCGCGAAAGTTAAAGCGTGGGATCTCTATCAGGAAGCCTTGGCCGCCTTGGAGTCTTTGGCAGCACAATCTTATAACACAGCGCCATTGCGAGCGTTAGCCAGCTTCATTATTGAACGCGACAATTAACGTGTGAAGTTTCCTCTGATATGAGTAACGAATGAGTCTTGATATAGCCAAATACCCGACCTTGGCACTAGCGGAAAACCCGCAAGAGCTCCGCTCATTGCCAAAAGAAAGCCTGCCGAAGCTATGTGACGAACTGCGGCAATATCTGCTGGACAGTGTCAGCCGCTCCAGCGGCCACTTTGCGTCTGGGCTGGGTACTGTCGAACTGACGGTGGCACTGCATTACGTTTACAACACCCCCTTCGACCATCTGGTCTGGGACGTCGGCCATCAGGCCTATCCACACAAAATTCTGACAGGTCGGCGCGATCGCATCTCCACCATCCGGCAGAAAAACGGCCTGCATCCGTTCCCATGGCGCGACGAAAGCGAATATGACGTGCTGTCCGTCGGCCACTCTTCCACCTCGATCAGTGCCGGTCTTGGTATGGCGGTTGCCGCAGCCCGTGAAGGCAAAAATCGCCGCACCGTCTGCGTGATTGGCGACGGTGCAATCACCGCAGGCATGGCGTTTGAAGCCATGAACCATGCGGGGGATATCACCCCGGATATGCTGGTGGTGCTTAACGACAACGAAATGTCGATTTCCGAGAACGTCGGGGCCCTGAACAACCACCTGGCACAGTTGCTATCTGGCAAGCTCTACTCCACGTTGCGCGAAGGGGGCAAGAAGGTACTTTCTGGCCTGCCACCCATCAAAGAGCTGTTAAAGCGCACCGAAGAACACCTGAAAGGCATGGTGGTCCCCGGCACGCTGTTTGAAGAGCTGGGCTTTAATTACATTGGCCCGGTAGATGGCCACGATGTACAAGCCTTGGCCGCCACGCTGAAAAATATGCGTGATCTGAAAGGCCCGCAACTGCTGCATATCATGACCAAAAAAGGCCGTGGCTACGCACCGGCGGAAAAGGATCCGATCAGCTTCCACGCGGTACCCAAGTTTGATCCCGCCAGCGGTACATTGCCCAAGAGCGCCGGTGGCCTGCCAACCTATTCGAAGATTTTTGGTGAATGGCTATGTGAAACAGCGGCTAAAGACAGCCAATTGATGGCCGTCACTCCGGCCATGCGTGAAGGTTCCGGCATGGTGCAGTTCTCGCGCGAATACCCACAGCAGTATTTTGATGTGGCGATCGCCGAGCAGCACGCAGTGACTTTCGCCGCAGGCCTGGCAATTGGCGGCTATAAACCGGTGGTGGCAATCTACTCCACCTTCCTGCAGCGCGCCTACGATCAGGTGATCCACGATGTGGCGATCCAGAAACTGCCGGTAATGTTTGCGATCGATCGCGGCGGCATTGTCGGTGCCGACGGCCAGACTCACCAGGGCGCATTTGATATTTCCTTCCTGCGTTGCATCCCGAATATGGTGATCATGACGCCAAGCGATGAAAACGAATGCCGCCAGATGCTGTACACCGGTTATCACTATAATGACGGCCCAACTGCGGTGCGTTATCCGCGTGGTAATGGTACCGGCGCAACGTTGGAACCTCTGGCTCCCCTTGCGCTAGGTAAAGGGATCGTACGCCGCGAAGGTGAAGAAATTGCCATCCTCAACTTCGGGACTTTATTGCCGGAAGCCGCACAGGCGGCCGAAGCCATGAACGCCACGCTGGTTGATATGCGTTTTGTAAAACCACTGGATGAAGAGTTGGTGCTGGAAATGGCCGCCAGCCACAGCGTGCTGGTGACATTGGAAGAAAACGCCATTATGGGGGAGCTGGCAGCGGTGTGAACGAGCTGCTGATGGCCAAACGCCGGTTGGTACCGGTGCTGAATATTGGCCTGCCTGATTATTTCATCCCTCAGGGCAGCCAGGAAGAGATCCGCAGCGATCTTGGCCTGGATGCTGCCGGTATTCAACGCCAAATCGAGACCTGGTTGGCGTAATCCTTCTGGGGTTCCTTAACCGAACCCCATCGCCATCTTATCCAGCTTAAGCGGCGTAAAATCCTGCGCCCATCATTTCTGCATCATTATCCATTACAGTCACTGTTGAACGGTACAAAGGAGATAAGCATGAAATATCTAAAGCTGGGTAATACCGATCTGACCATTTCCCGTATCTGTCTGGGTTGCATGACCTACGGCGAACCTTCGCGCGGCAACCACGCCTGGACGCTACCGGAAGAGAGCAGCCGCCCGCTTATCAAGCAGGCGCTGGATGCCGGCATCAACTTCTTTGATACCTCCAACAACTACTCCGATGGCAGCAGCGAGGAAATAGTTGGCCGCGCACTGCGTGACTATACGCGCCGCGAAGAGGTGGTGATTGCCACCAAAGTCTATAACGCCATGAGCAATCTGGAGCGCGGCCTGTCGCGGCCCAAGATCATGCAGTCAATCGATGACAGCCTGCAGCGTCTGGGGACAGATTACGTCGATTTGTTGCAGATCCATCGTTGGGATTATGAAACGCCGATCGAAGAAACGCTGGAAGCCCTGCATGATGTGGTGAAAGCCGGTAAGGCGCGGTATATCGGCGCATCATCAATGTTTGCCTGGCAGTTTGCCAAAGCGCTGTATACCGCCGATCTGCACGGCTGGACACGCTTTGTCAGCATGCAGGATCAATACAATCTGATCCAGCGTGAAGAAGAACGCGAGATGCACCCATTATGCGCAGCAGAAGGGATTGCCGTGCTCCCCTGGAGCCCATTGGCGCGTGGCAGATTGACGCGTCCTTGGGGGAAAGCACAGCAAGGCTGGTCTCCGACCAGTATGGCAAAACCTTATACGATTCCACCGAGGGCATTGATGCCATAATTGCCGAGCGAGTGGCCACCATCGCCGAAGAGCGTGGCGTCTCGCGGGCGCAGATTGCCCTGGCCTGGCTGTTAAGCAAACCGGTCGTGACCGCGCCGATCATTGGCGCCTCGCGCAGTGAGCACCTGACCGACGCCGTAGCCGCTGTGGATCTGGCGTTAAAGCCAGAAGAGATCGCAGAGTTGGAGACAGCTTATGTGCCGCATCATCCGGTAGGTTTTGAATAGCCCGTCGTCTTTCAAGCTATAGCATTGTTGTCGGCACTTGTTCATCCCGCTCACTTACCTGAGTAAGCTCCAGGGATGAACAAGCTTGCCGCCTGGCTACGGCTTGAAACCCATAGGGCTTGGATCTCGCATCAATGGCCCACTGCAGAAAGATTAAAATAACCCTGCTGGCCAGTAATGACCAACCAGGAAGATAACACCGGCAGCGAGCACCCCGGCGATGATATCGTCGACCATGATCCCCATGCCGCCGTGCACATTGCGATCGAACCAGCGGATAGGCCACGGCTTCCAGATATCCAGAATACGGAACACCACAAACCCGGCGGCGACCCATTGCCAACTGTTGACCGGCAGCGCCATCAGGGTGATCCACATCCCGACAAACTCATCCCAGACGATACTGCCATGATCGTGCACTTTCATATCTTTGGCGGTCTGATGGCACAGATAGACGCCAATGCAGATACTGAACATAACCAGCAATGAATAGAGCTGCCACGGCAGTTGGATCAACAGCAACCAGAACGGAATTGCCGCGATGGACCCCATGGTACCCGGCATGATCGGCGACAGGCCGCTACCAAAGCCGGTCGCCAGCAAGTGCCAGGGGTTGCGCATACGCAACCGGTTTTTCGCTTCATCCTTCATGATTCTTGCTCAGCATTGAAGTGATCGTAACCGTACCACTGCAGCTCTACTTCTTGGTTATCGCGGTAGAATTTCATCCCTTCGGACTGCGGGCCGATCTGACCGATACAGGTATAATCCGCACCTAAATGGCTCAGTGCCACTTCCAGCGCGCCCCGATTGATCTCTGGCACGGTGAAGCATAGCTCATAATCTTCACCGCCGGTCAGCGCCCAACGCAACGCCTGGTCCGCATCGCTGTTGCCAGTCAGCGCCTGTGACATTGGCAGCTCATCGAGTTCGATACGGGCACCGCACTCGCTGGCTTTCAGCACGTGTTTCAGATCTGAGATCAGGCCATCGGAGATATCTATGGCAGAACTGGCCAAATCACGCAACGCCTGCCCCTGCAACACACGCGGTAGCGGGCGCAGATGGCGCGTCAGCAGATATTGGCGGGCCACGGGGTCTGCTACCTGCAATCGATCCTGCAAAATAGCCAGCCCGGCGGCGCTGTCACCCAGCGTACCGGTGACATAAATCCAATCACCGATCCTGGCACCGCTGCGTGTTAATGCACGCCCTGCCGGGATCAGGCCATTAATGGTTAACGTCATGCTCAGCGGGCCACGGGTCGTATCCCCGCCAATCAGTTGCATGCCGTAATAATTGAGTTGTTCGAACAAGCTGTCGCTGAACGCCTTGAGCCACTCCTCGTCCACTTCCGGCAGCGTCAACGCCAACGAAAGCCACGCCGGGTCCGCGCCCATTGCTGCCAGGTCGCTCAGGTTAACTGCCAATGCTTTATAGCCGAGATCGGCGGGATCGATATCCGCCAAGAAGTGGATGCCCGAGACCAAAGTATCGGTACTGATGGCTAAAAGCTGTTTTTCTGCCACTGTAAGAAGTGCGCAGTCATCTCCAATGCCCACCTGTACATCCCGGCGCACACTTTTGAACCGGTCAAAATAGCGGGCAATAAGGTCAAATTCACCGCATGCCATGGTCTTTCTTCCAATGTAATTAAGGCCGGTTTCCCGGCCTTAATTTTATTTTTCTTACGGATGCTAGGGGCTGCTTTATCCAGCACACCATTCACAAACTTATGGCTATCTTCCGCACCGAAGGTTTTAGCCAGTTCGATCGCTTCGTTGATAGCCACTTTGTAAGGGACATCTTCACGCATTTTCAGCTCGAACAGCGCAATGCGCAGCACGGCTCTTTCTACCTGGCCCAATTCTTCGAGCTGGCGCGACAGGTAGGGGGCCATCAGGCCATCCAGCATACCTGCGTTAACTGCCACACCGGACAGCAGCGTACGAAAATAGGCGACGTCAACATCTTTGACATCCTGCTCCGTCAGGAACTGGTGTTCAACATCAGCAATGTCATTTTTAGACAACTGCCAAGAGTAAAGCGCTTGAACAGCGCACTCACGAGCGCGGCGACGAGCAGCAGGTTTCACGGAATTCCCCTTAAACTAAATTCAGGCTTTAATAGCTTTGATTACATTGATCATTTCAAGTGCGGTCAGGGCCGCTTCTGCACCTTTGTTGCCCGCCTTGGTGCCAGCACGTTCGATCGCTTGTTCGATGCTTTCGGTGGTCAGAACGCCAAAGGCAACCGGGATCTCGGTATTCATAGAGACATTACCCAGGCCAGAACTGGCTTCACCAGCCACGTATTCGAAGTGCGCGGTGCCCCCACGGATCACGGTACCCAGAGCAATAACCGCATCATATTTGCCGGTGTTAGCCAGCACGCGCGCGGTTAATGGCAGCTCGTAAGCTCCAGGGACCCAGACAACGGTGATGTTGTCATCAGCAACCTGGCCGATACGCTTGAGTGCATCGATAGCACCTTGCAGCAGGCTGTCGTTGATGAAATTGTTAAAACGTGCAATTGCGATCGCCACACGGGCATTAGGAGTAGCAACAACACCTTCGATAACTTTCATGGGCTTTCCTTAAAAATGGGTTCAATACCCCGCAGGGGGCGGATTCTATCATATTCTTTGCCCGCCTGCGCGGCGGTTTTACAAAACACCAACGGCACTGGCCTGCAAAGGTTATCTTCTCTATTTGGCGCTTAACCGCAGGCGCAGATCGGGGCCGATCTGGCGCACTTCACTAAAGGTAAACTCCGGCGCATCGGCCAACTGCGTCAGGCCTGGCAACTGGCATAGCCCCCGGCCATTATCACCCAATAATCTGGGCGCAACATACAATATGAGCTCATCGACCAACCCAGCCTGCAGCAGCGCACCCGCCAGTTGCGCACCGGCCTCGACCCAGAGGCTGTTCACCTGGCGTTTGGCCAGTTGCATCATCATTACCACCAGATCGATACCGCCACCGTAGGCGGGGAACGTAAGTTGCTCGACGTTTTCCGGCCAGGTTTGATCGTCCGGCTGCAAGCGCGCCAGCCAGGTAGCGCCCGGCTGTTGCACCACCCGGTGCTGTGGTGTGACGCGATTCTGGCTGTCTAGAATTATCCGTAACGGCTGTCGCAGGTTTTCACGTGAGCAGATCTGCTGCGTCTCGCTGCTCAGCTCATCCCAGCGCACCGTCAGTGCCGGATCGTCTGCCAATACTGTCGCGCTGGTGCTGAGGATCGCCGCGCTTTCGGCCCGCAGACGCTGTACGTCCTGCCTGGCCTGCGGTGAGGTGATCCACTGGCTTTCTCCGGACGCCATCGCCGTGCGGCCATCCAGCGAAGCCCCCAATTTTAACTGCACGTAAGGGAAGCCGGTACGCATACGCTTGAGGAACCCCAGATTAACCGCTTCGGCCTCAGCCAGCATGACGCCATGGCGAACGTCAATACCCGCCTGTTGCAACTTATATAGCCCACGCCCGGCCACCTGAGGATTGGGATCCTGCATGGCGGCAACCACCCGGCTGATACCTGCGGCGATTAATGCATCCGCACAGGGCGGCGTGCGGCCATGGTGGCTACAGGGTTCCAGCGTGACATAAGCCGTGGCTCCGCGTGCCTGTTCCCCTGCCATGCGCAGGGCATGCACTTCGGCATGAGGCTCACCGGCTCGCAGGTGATAACCTTCGCCAACAATTTTGCCATCACGCACGATAACGCAGCCAACGTTAGGATTGGGTGCCGTAGTGAAACGCCCCAGCCGCGCCAGTTCAAAGGCGCGGGCCATGTAAAACTCGTCGTTATGCATGAGGTTCCTGTTAATCCTGCAGTTTGGCGATCTCTTCGCCGAATTCACGGATATCTTCGAAACTGCGGTAAACCGAAGCAAAGCGGATATAGGCGACCTTATCCAGCTTCTTGAGTGCATCCATCACCAGATTACCGACCATTTTGGTTGGCACTTCGCGCTCACCGGTGGCGCGCAACTGGGATTTGATATGGTTGATGGCATTTTCCACGTCGTCGGAGCTGACCGGGCGCTTTTCCAGCGCTTTCAGCATGCCACGGCGCAGTTTATCTTCATTGAACGGTTCACGAACTTCATCACTTTTTATCACCCGTGGCATCACCAGTTCGGCCACTTCAAAAGTGGTAAAACGTTCATTACAGACCAGACATTGGCGACGACGGCGCACCTGCGATCCATCACCCACCAAGCGGGAATCAATAACTTTGGTATCAACGGCAGCGCAGAAAGGGCAATGCATAACTCGTCCTGATAAGCGTTTTTATAGTTAAGAACAGTTTACCCCGAACTTCGGCCACAACAAAGACCGCCGGCCATTTGTTGCCAATTGCCGCCATGTTTGAGCAATAAACCGGCCATCACCGGGTCGCAGACATGACTTTGCCTGCCGATAAGGCTAAGCTGATAGCAGGTGCTATCGAATAGGGAATTGCTGCCATGACAATCAGTTATCGTAAAGTTTTTCTGCTCACCGCCATGATCCTGCTGGCTGGATGCGCACAAAACCGCGAAGTACCGAAACTAAAAAGCCAGGTGGTTGAGCTGAAGCAAATGTTGGGAACGCTGACCGATCAGGCCCTTGCCCTGGAGCGTCAAAACCGGCTTAACCAGAACTCCACCAGCGGCGTATACCTGCTGCCGGCTGCCAATAGCGCCGCCCGGTTGCAAAGCAGTGTGGGTGAACTGAGTCTTTCGCTAAACTATGTGAAGAACGAGGCCAACGGTAGCCAGGCGGTGATGTATGTCCGCACGCTGTCCGGCCAATATCTGCCTGGATTCAACGCTATCGTGGAATGGGGGCAACTGGATGCCGCTGGTATGCCGCTGACGGCGGATGCGCAGTCACAGAATATCCAGAGCCGCAATTCGCTGCTGCCAAAAACCGAGCAGGTTTTTGAATTACGTCTGAGCGGTGTCACACCGCAACAACTGGGCTATATCCGCGTCCACAGCATAGAGCCGACCGCTTCCCCCAGATAAACTGAAGTGATACGTGGCCCAATCCCGGCAGTCAAAGAGGGTTGGGCCAACAGCCTAGCCTAGACGTTGCAGTTTTGCCGGTATCCCTTGGCGTACCGCCGCCCCGCTGACCCAATCAAGCCAGGTATTGCCAATCTCACGGGTAGGATCGGGCAATCCCAGGTCGTTAAGGTTGATGCCAGAGGCAATACGCGGGTCTGCTGGCAACGCCTTGCCATCCAAAGTATGTACCCTCGCCCCCATCTCGCGGTGGCCATAGCCATGCTCAATCGCAATAACCCCTGGCATGACCCCGTCGAGCAGGCTTATCTGTACCTCAACGCTGCCGCCCGGCGTTTGTAGCCTGACATGGTCGCCATGTTTTAAAGCATAGCGCTCGGCATCTGACGGATTGAGTGCCACCAGGTTAACCGCCTTCACCGCACGCAGGCGATTGATAGGTGCCGTTGAACTGCTCATCAGATACGATTTGAACGACATCAGGCGGAACGGCCAGGCCTCCAGCGGATAGTGTTTCCCAACGTCAGAACCATCGGCAAAGCGCGGTGGGTAATAGGTCGGGCATCCGCTGTAACGCTCGCCGGTCAGGGCGTGGCGATGTCGGGCCACATCCTCATTCCAGATATTCAGCCCTTTTTTCCACTGTGGGCCGGTGGCTGCACCTTGCCATGCCTGTTCATAAGGGGCAAAGCGGCCACCACGCGCCAGCAGATAACCCACCCGCAGCCGTTCATCCTGCTTCAGCACCTTATCCAATGCTGGTTGCAGACGATCGACACCGGTTAACCGCAGTTCACTGGTCGTCGCTTCTGGTAATGGCTCACCGGCAAATGCCACATTGGCGGCTGCACGCAGGTAGTAATCTTCGGCACAGTGCAACCCACACGCGTTCCCCTCTGCATCCTGCAGGGCGGCATCGCCAAACCCTGGCAACCTCATCGCTTTGGAAAGCGCAATAACAAAGCTTTCCAGCGCTATCGGCTGCCCGTCTGCGGTGGTTGCGGTACGTGCCGGGACTACCGGCCAGCGAGCGGTACTCGCCTTCACCATCACACCGGACCAGGGGAAGTGAAACCCCAGCTTTCGAAGTTATGCGTATCCGGCACGATGTAATCTGCCAACGCGTTGGTTTCGTTAATAAAGGCGTCAACGGCAATAAACAGCGGCAGCTGCTGCGGGTCTTTCAGCTTGCTCTCGACCACCGCGCGCAGACCTGCAACGCCATAAAGCGGGTTCCCCATATGGTTGATCCAGGCCTTGAGCCGGTAAGGATAGCCCATCAACGCCGGCGCCAACTGCTCGGTAAACTGCCCTGCCACAAACGGATACCATGGTCCGCGCGCCGGATAAGGGTTTGCCCCCTGCTCGACCTTGTGACGATACTCGTCCGATTTTTCATAGGCCTGATTACTGCGTGACAGCACCAGCCCTCGCGGTTTTACCCTACCGGGGAAATCGACCAGGTCATAACGCGGCCCTTCAGCAAACTCTTTGAACTTGCCGCCGCCAACCGAAACACCCCCTTTAAGGTTCAGATTACCGATCAGCGCATTGAGCATCATCACCGCCCAACTGCTGTAGAAGCCATTGCCGCTCATCATTCCGCCGTGGGAGATCACCGCCGCCTGCCGCTGATAGGAGGTAAATTCCCTGGCCAGCGCAGCAAGGGTTTCGACACTGACGCCGCACTGGGCGCTGTATTGCGCCAGCGTAAAACGCTCAGCCGCCAGTTGCAGACAAAGGAAACTTGAACGTACCCGAACCTGAGAGCCGTCGGCTAGCCGCAACGGCTGTTCGACCAGCAATTGCCCACGTATGGCCTCGTCGACCGATACCACTTCGGCCCGTTGTGCATCCCACACCAGAGCCGGGCTTTCGGCCTCACCGGCCGTTTCACCGCTCAGATGCGCCTGGCGTAGAAACTGACCGCACAAGGGATGATCGTCATCAGTTACCACCAGATGTGTGGCATTCGACCAGCTCTTTTCGCCGGCAGCCAACATGGCGGCCTCGCCGGGAATGGCCAGGTAATCCGCGTTATAGCGCTTGTTCTCGATAATCCAGCGGATCATGCCCATCACCAACGCCGAATCTGTCCCCGGCAACACCGGCACCCAGCGGTTATGATCGTTAGCCAGCGTGGTCGTTAACGGCAGCGCTGGCGCTACCACCACGTAGCGGAACTCATCGCGCAAGCGAGCGTTGGCCAACTGGCGTGCCTGGCGTTTGAACGGGTTACCGGACTGAGCCGGTGAAGTCCCGAGAAACAGGGCAAAGCGCAAATGCTCCCAATCCGGTTTTACGTGCGCATTCTTTACCAGATCGCCCATCAACGCCCCAGAACCTGCCCGGTAAGCCAATCCACAGTAAGCCCCATGATGGCCAAAGTTACGTGTTCCAAAGGCGTTCTGCGCAAAACGTTTGATAAACGCGTCCCTGCCCTCATCCCCCGCATTGGTGACCAGCAGTTGGTTTGCTTTTGGCCCCAGCGACGGCTGAGCCGGATCGAGTGGCGTCTGCAGATCGCGAATGGCCCGCAATCCATCCACCGGCCCCTCGCCAAACAGATCGCCACCCTCAACCACTTCCTGGATCAATTGTTCAAAGCTGATGCGCTGCCACTGTCCGCCACCGCGTGGCCCCACTCTTTTCATCGGCTCCAGCACGCGATAAGGGCTGGTTAGCCCCTCAAGCAAGGTGGCGCCACGAGCACAGGCGGTGGAACGTTGCTCCAGGCCCGCCTCGCCTCCCAGGCGATTTAGTGCATCACTGACCGGCAGCCGATAGGGGAAATGCCGATCGTGGGAAAGCGGATGATAAGGGTTGCCCGCCACGCGCAAAATCTGGTTGCTGGCACGATCAACCCTGACCCGCAGACCGCAGAGTGTCCAGCAGCCAAAACACTGGGTCATGGAAACCGCCTGCTGCGGATTGGGCTGCCAGCCTTCGGCATGCTGGCTGCCCTCTGGCGTTAAGGCGTTGGCGCTGATCCTGTCGAGCGTCAGCTTGCCACTGCTGCCATCACGCAGACCGGTGAATACCTTCTTCACCATCTCGCCATAACTGGCGCCAAACAGCGTCAACCCGCCCACAGCAAGCCCGCCTTTCAACCACTGACGACGCGTTACTTTAGCCATAGTATTTTTTCTCCATCAAACCATGCTGCAATTCGCGAACCCCAATGATTAACGCCATCCACAAGCCCAGGGTGCCCAGAATGGCCAATACTCCTTCACTGCCGAGCGGTAACGCATAAGGGTTGGTGAGTACATTAAATTTGGGCAGCGTCTGGGTTTGCATCAGCAACATCCAACGCACACCCCAACACAGCAACAATGCTGCCGCACACGGCACCCACAGCCAGGCTGTTGCCAGTTTCTGGTTGCACGCCCGCCACGAAAAAGCCACCAGCAGCAGGATTAACAAGGCGAACAGGGCGCCAGCCCATAGCCAGATATTGCCCTGTGCGGGTAACTCACGTAACGCGGCGGAAGAGGAGCTCCCATCAAACCACCAGCCTAGACAGGAAAGGCACAGCAACAGCAGTGACCCCAACTGATAACGGGCCAGCCGTGCTTGCCACTGCGGTTCCTGGCGTAACCAATACGCCAGCAATGGCGGGACAGCCTGCATGGCGGTAAGCAACAGCAGCCAGGGTAGCCAGAGGCTATACCACAGCGGTTGTGCTCGCAGCACCGAAACTTCACGGCCGGTATAGAGCAAAATACTGAACGCCGAAAGCAGCGTGGCAAGCGCCAGCCAACGCAGCCATTTTTCTTCTTGCCAGGCAGGCCTGATTTGCAGCCAACGCGCCCAGAATGGCAGGGCCTGCGCCCGTAGCTGACAGCGCAATAGCAGGATGAAATAGGCAACGATCAGCAGGGTAAACAGCGGTAGAAACACCGAACCAAGCGACATCCAGGACCAGGGGGTAAAATGCGCGTAGAAGTGCCAGATACGGGCAGGTTGATGCAAATCTGCACTCAAGGCCAAAGGGGCAACGGTGCCGCTTACCACGGCCAGCGAAACGGCAGCCAACTCCAGGCGTGATGCATCAGGCGCTGAACGCCATCGCAGCCAGGCCGCAATGACGATGCTGCTGCACGCCAGGCCAATAAAGAAAAAATACTGTACCGCCCAGGGTAGCCAGGCGATCTCCTGCGGGTGAACCATCACTTCGCGGATCATGCTTGCCCCTCCTGCCACATCGCCGGTTGTCCCCGGACATGGCTGATAAAAGCGTCATCCAGCCCCAGATAGAACACCTGGGGATGTGTCCCCTGCTCTGGTTTCAGTACCTTTAGCTGCCCATGATGCTGCTCCAGCGTGCGCCTCAGAGTGCTGTGTTCATCGTTAAGATCGCCAATCATCCGCGCACCGCCAACACAGGATTCAACGCAGGCAGGCAGCAACCCGGCATCCAGCCGGTGAACGCAGAAAGTGCATTTATCGGCGGTTTGAGTTTCATGGTTGATAAAGCGCGCTTCATAAGGACAGGCCTGTACGCAGTAGGCACAGCCTACACAGCGGGTGTTGTCGATAACCACAATGCCGTCCTCGCGCTGGAAGGTAGCCTGCACCGGGCAAACCGGTACGCACGGGGGAGTGTCACAGTGATTGCATAACCTGGGTAACAGCACGTTGGCTGGCAACGCCTGGTTCTCCAGGGCGACCTGATACTGCAAGACCGTGGTGCGAAACTGCCCCTGCGGCAGCTGATTTTCTACTGCGCAGCTGACGGTGCAGGCCTGACATCCAATGCAACGGCGCAGGTCGATAAGCATCGCCATACGCTTTTTGCTGTCACCTTCCCTGCGCGCTGGCTGCCATTGCCACCCGGAGTGCGCCAGTGGCACCAAAGAAGCACCGGCGGTCAGTACACCGATGCGTTGTAAAAACTGCCGTTTTTCACTATCCATTGATTTCTCCCAAAAAATATCAACCGGGGAGCTGATACAAAGGAGTGTAAAAGCGGCAATTAACCAGCCATATTGTGGTTTACCACATTCCCAATGCCAGCTTGATCTAGGACAATTCTGGATGGAGATCGGGATCATAAAGCGGGGAAGATGTGAAAAAAGCAGTGCTAATGCTGTTACTGAGCGGCTGGTTGAGTTCCGCCTGGGCGGGGCAATGGACCATCGCCGTGCTGGCGTTGCGTGGTGATGCGCATGCGTTAACCCAGTGGCAACCGTTGATCGACCATCTCAACCGGCAGTTTCCCGCAGATAGCTTTCAACTGTTACCGCTGGATCTGGCCAGCATGAGCGAAGCCGTCAGCCAGGGACAAGTCGACTTTCTGCTCACCAACCCTGCGCAGTACGTTCAGTTGGACAATAGCTACCCTTTGCGCTGGTTAGTCTCTTTGCGCTCCGCCAGGAAACCACAAAATGCGTCGAGTAGCGTGGTTGGCAGCGTGATATTAGTGCGCAACGACAGCCCGGTGACCAGCGCCACCCAGTTGATCGGTAAAAATGTTGGCGCAGTTTCCCCCGACGCCTTTGGCGGCTATCTGCTGGGCTATAAAGAGTTGCTTGCCGCAGGTCTGCATCCGGAAAAAGATCTGCACCTGCATTTTAGCGGTTACCCGGTGGATGCCCTGCTTTATCTGCTGCGCGATCGGGCATTGGATGCGGTGATTGTGCCGGTCTGTCTGTTGGAAGAGATGCAGGCGGAGGGGTTGCTGCAAGCCAGCAACTACCGTGCTCTGCTGGCAAAACACAGCGACCAGCCCTGCCTGACCAGCAGCGACTTATACCCAAACTGGTCATTTGCCGCCTTGGGCAGCGTACCCGACTGGCTGGCAGATGAGCTCACCCGCCAATTGTTGCAGATGAACGATCCAGCGTTGCCCAGTTGGGGCGCTCCGGCCTCATCCCGTCAGGTGGATCAGTTGCTGCGCGATTTGGATCGCCATCCGGCCCAGCGTTCACTCTGGCAGGAAATACGCAGTTGGGCCTTGCAGCACTTGCTGTTGCTCGCTGTTATCGCTGGCGGGATGGTGCTGCTCGCTGCCAACCATCTGTGGATCGGGTATCTGGTGCGCCGCCGTGGCCAACAGATTGAGCAGATGCATCAAACGCTACGGGCCAGAGAGACCGCGCTGGCACGGGCACAGCGCCTCAGCACTCTGGGTGAGATGGCCTCGGGCTTTGCTCACGAGCTAAACCAGCCCCTGGCGGCGATCCGCCATTATGCGGAAGGCTGTCGTATTCGCCTTGAGCGCAGTGATCCGCAACACTCACTGCTGCCAATCCTCGAGCAGATTGGCCAGCAGGCACAACGCGGTGCCCAGACCATTGTCAATTTGCGCCAGTGGGCGAGCAAAACCCCGCATCATGAAAGCACGCAATGGCTGCTACTGCGGCCTGTGGTGGAGAACGTCATCAAATTGATGCGTATTGAGCAGCATTACCCGCAATGCCGTATAGCGATTGCCATCGCCCCTAAAAGCCAGCTGTATAGCCAGACCACGCTGCTGGAGCAGGTACTCACCAACTTACTGAGTAACAGCCTGCAAGCGGGTGCCCAGCAGATCACCCTGCGGCGGGAAACCGATGGCGATCGGCAAACGCTGATCGTTGAAGACGATGGAGGCGGCCTGAGTGCCGCGCAGCTTGCACAGCCGTTTGTTCCGTTCCGCAGTTCCAAACCGGAAGGCCTCGGGCTAGGGCTGGTGATCTGCCAGCGCCTGCTGCGCAGCCAGCAAGGGGAACTGACGCTGGAGAATTATTCAGCCTCGCCACAGCGACAAGGGCTGCGCGTCACGCTGCACTTGCCAAATATCTACAAGGAAAACCCTCATGGCGCTGATCCATCTGGTCGATGATGATTTTGCCGTTACCGACGCCTGCCGCTTTTTACTGGAAGGGCTGAATTATCAGGTAAAAGTCTGGCATGACAGCCAGAAGTTTATCGATCAAGTCGAACTACACCAATGCGGCGTGGTGATGCTGGATATCCGCATGCCGGGAATTGACGGGCAGCAGGTTCACCAGCAATTGCGCCAGCGGGAAAGCACCCTGGCGGTGGTGATCGTCACCGGACACGGCGATATAGCCATGGCGGTGGCAGAGATGAAACAGGGAGCGCTGGATTTTCTGCAAAAACCGATTGCCACCCCCCGCTGATTGATGCGTTGGAGCGGGGTTTAGCCCATTCACAACGCCAGTGGGATCGCTATCAGCTGCAGTTGCGCTTCAACGCATTGACGCCACGCGAACGCGATATCGCCCAAGCTGTGGCGGCGGGGCTGACCAACAAGGCCATCGCCGATCGCTACTTTGTCGCCGTACGTACCGTTGAGGTCCACCGCTCAAAAGTGATGGAAAAGATGCAGGCCGCCAGCCTGGCAGAGCTGGTGAGTACACTTAATCTGTTGGCAGTTGAGGAACATTAAACGTAAAAAATGCCAGTCAGAAAACTGACTGGCATGTGGTTCAGGCAGCTTGTAGCTTACTCAGCTACACGCAGCAGTCACGGCAGGATAGAAGGCTGGTCTGCGCCCTCTTTCTCCACTTTCTGTTGCAGCATGTGTTCACGCTTCATACCCAGTTTCAACGCCAGCGCAGAGGCTACGTAGATTGAGGATACGGTACCGATGGACACACCGATCAACATGGTAAGTGAGAAGCCCTGCAGCATCGCACCGCCGAAGATATACAGCATCAGAACCACCATCAGGGTAGTGGCGGAGGTCATGATGGTACGGCTCAGCGTCTGCGTCAGCGAGACGTTCATGATTTCGTAAGGCGTACCGCGGCGGATCTTGCGGAAGTTCTCACGAATACGGTCAGATACCACGATACTGTCGTTAAGCGAGTAACCGATCACCGACATCAGTGAAGCGACGATGGTCAGGTCAATCTCGATATGGAACAGCGACAGTACGCCCATGGTGATGACCACGTCATGCGCCAGTGCGATTACGGCCCCCAGCGCCAGACGCCATTCGAAACGGAACCCCACGTAAATCAGGATACAGATCAGCGCCACCAGCAGCGCCATGCCACCGGTTTGCGCCAGTTCTGCCCCCACGCTCGGGCCGACGAATTCAATACGCTTGACGGTTGCGTTCTTATCGACCGAATCGTTGATCACGCTAATCACTTTGTTACCCAGTTCCTGGCCAGCGGTGCCGATCGCCGGTGGCATACGCACCATCACGTCACGGCTGCTGCCAAAGTTCTGGATAATCGGGTCCTGGAACCCGGCTTTTTCCAACGTATCGCGCATCAGGTCCAGATTCGCGGGTTTTTCCAGGTTGATTTCAATCACCGTACCACCGGTGAAATCCAGACCCCAGTTAAAACCGCGCACCGACATAGTGGCGATTGACGCGATCAACAGCAGCAATGAGATGCCGAAGGCCACGTAATCCCAGCGCATAAAGTCATAGACTTTACGGCCGTAGTTGAGTTGTTCAACAGTATAATCCTGTGCCACAACGCACTCCTCAGATAGACAGCTTGTTAATGCGCTTGCCGCCGTAAAGCAGGTTGACGATGGCACGGGTACCGACAATCGCGGTGAACATGGACGTCGCCACACCGATTGCGGTGGTAATTGCAAAGCCCTTGATCGAACCGGTACCTACTGCGTACAGAATGATTGCGGTAATCAAAGTGGTGACGTTGGCATCAACGATACTGGAGAACGCGCCTTTATAGCCCTCATGGATCGCCTGCTGAATGGATCGCCCATTCTTCAGTTCTTCCTTGATACGTTCGTTTATCAGTACGTTGGCGTCGACCGCCACCGCCAGCGTCAGCACGATACCGGCAATCCCCGGCATGGTTAGCGTCGCCCCAGGCAACAGTGACATCACGCCAACAATCAGCACCAGGTTGGCCATCAGAGCGGTTGATGCGATCAGGCCAAACTTACGGTACCAGACCACCATAAACACGATGGATGCCACCAGGCCCCACAGGCAAGCTTCCAAGCCCTGAGTAATGTTCTGCTGGCCCAGCGTTGGGCCGATAGTCCGCTCTTCCACAATCTGGATAGGCGCGATCAACGCACCGGCACGCAGCAGCAGCGAAAGTTGGCGGGCTTCGTTCGGGTTGTCGATACCGGTAATACGGAAGCTGTTGCCCAGACGCGACTGAATGTTCGCCACGTTGATCACTTCTTCCTGCTTCACCAGAACCGAACGCCCGTTGGCGTCTTTTTTGCCGCTGTCTTTATACTCCACAAACAGGGTCGCCATTGGCTTGCCAATGCTGTCCTTGGTGAAGTTGGACATGGCAGTACCACCGGCGCTGTCCAGCGAGATATTAACCTGCGGCTGGTTGTACTCATCGGTGCTGGAGGTGGAATCCGTGATGTGGTCACCGGTCAGGATCACGCGCTTATAAAGCACGATCGGCTTACCGTCACGGGTGTATTTCACCTCTGAATCACCAGGTACACGGCCGCTTGCTGCAGCGGTGGCATCCGCATTGGTATTAACCAAACGGAACTCCAGCGTAGCGGTAGCGCCCAAAATTTCTTTGGCACGCGCCGTATCCTGGATACCCGGCAGCTCAACAACGATGCGATCTGCCCCCTGGCGCTGAACCAGAGGTTCGGCAACGCCAAGCTGGTTGACACGGTTACGCAGGATGGTGATGTTCTGCTGTACCGCGTACTCACGCGCTTCGCTCAGACGGGCATCGGTCATCGTGGCTTTCAGCGTATTGCTGCCATTGGCAGAAAGAACTAAATCACGCTGACGCGGTGTCATATAGCTGATGGCCTGATCGCGAGCGGCATCGTCACGGAAACGAACTTCTACACCGTTGTTTTCCAACTTGCGGATCGAGGCGTATGGAATGCCCTTTTCACGCAGTTCGCTGCGCAGGGTATCCATGGTTTGTTCTTGCAACTTGCTCAGCGCGGTGTCCATGTCGACTTCCATCAGGAAGTGCACACCACCACGTAAGTCCAGACCCAGTTTCATCGGCTCTGCATTAAGCATGGCCAGCCAGGCAGGTGTTGCCGGGGCGAGGTTCAGCGCCACAACATATTTGTCACCCAATTCCGCCATCAAGGCTTCACGGGCACGCAGCTGAACGTCAGGATCTTTAAAGCGAGCCAGGATGGCACCGTTTTCCAGCGCAATCGACTTGCTCGCAATATTGTCTTTTTCTAAAGCATTACGGACTTGGACCAGCGTAGTTTCACTGGCGGCGACACCGCGCGCGCCAGTGATTTGTACGGCCGGATCCTCACCGTAGATGTTGGGAAGCGCATAAAGCAGACCGACGAAGATCACAACGATCAGCATCAGGTACTTCCACAAAGGATAACGGTTTAGCACGGCAATTCCCTTAGGGAAAACAAAATTACAGGGCCTTCATAGTACCTTTCGGCAGAACGGCCGCTACGAAGTCACGCTTGATCATCACTTCCGTGGTGTCGTTCAGCGCGATAGCAATGATACCGGTGTCGGCCACTTTGGTAACGCGGCCAATCAGGCCACCAGTGGTCAATACTTCATCGCCTTTGCCGATAGAGTCCATCAGTTTTTTGTGCT
The DNA here is from genome assembly GCF_050632285.1 of Serratia sp. L9. Lineage (NCBI taxonomy): Bacteria > Pseudomonadati > Pseudomonadota > Gammaproteobacteria > Enterobacterales > Yersiniaceae > Serratia > Serratia sp. L9. The sequence goes on from NZ_CP192591.1 coordinate 5,512,575, forward strand.
CTTTGGCACGTTTCTGCTGTGGGCGCAGGATCATGAAATAGAAGATCAGACCAAACACTACCAGCATAATGATCAGAGAGTACGGGCTTCCCTGAGCCGGAGCCCCTGCGGATGCGACGGCGTCAGAAATGAAAAAGCTCATTGAAATTCCCTCATTAAGTTATCAATTATTAGATCAAGCATTCTACCCTTCATCTTTCAAGCTGTGGCAGTGTTGGCTTCCCTCTTGCACCCCAATCACCTCGCGAGCCAAGCTCTTGGGATTCACTCGGTCACCGCCGCGCCACACCTTAACATCTATTGGGTATTCAAAGGTGGAACCGGCTTGTCGATCCGACCATAAAAATCTACAACAAACTGCTCTAATTTACTCTCTTCAATAGCCTGGCGTAAACCCGCCATCAAGCGTTGGTAGTAGCGCAGGTTATGAATTGTGTTCAATCGGGCACCCAGTATTTCGTTGCAACGATCGAGATGATGCAAATAGGCTCGGCTGTAATGGCGACATGTATAGCAATCACAGTCTTTGTCCAACGGAGACGTATCATCCTTGTGCTTGGCATTACGGATTTTTACCACACCGTCTGTCACGAACAGATGACCGTTGCGGGCATTACGCGTTGGCATTACACAGTCAAACATGTCGATACCGCGACGCACACCTTCGACCAGATCTTCCGGTTTACCCACCCCCATCAGATAGCGTGGCTTATCTTCAGGAATTTGTGGGCAAACATGCTCGAGAATGCGATGCATATCCTCTTTTGGCTCACCTACGGCCAAGCCGCCCACAGCGTAACCATCAAAACCGATATCCACCAGCCCTTTTACCGAAACATCTCGTAAATCTTCGTAAACACCGCCTTGAATAATCCCGAACAACGCATTCGGGTTATTCAGTTCATCAAAACGCTGGCGGCTACGCTGCGCCCAACGCAGAGACATTTCCATAGAACGCTTGGCATAGTCCCAATCCGCCGGGTAAGGCGTGCACTCATCGAAAATCATCACGATATCGGACCCCAGGTCGTACTGGATCTCCATCGATTTTTCCGGGCTGAGGAACACTTTATCGCCGTTAATCGGGTTACGGAAATAAACCCCTTCTTCTTTAATCTTGCGCATCGCCCCCAGGCTGAACACCTGGAAACCACCGGAGTCAGTCAGTATCGGCCCGTGCCACTGCATAAAATCATGCAGATCGCCGTGCAGCTTCATGATTTCCTGCCCTGGGCGCAACCACAGGTGGAAAGTGTTACCCAACAGGATCTGCGCACCGGTTTCTTTCACTTCTTCCGGCGTCATGCCCTTAACCGTGCCGTAGGTTCCTACCGGCATAAAGGCCGGGGTTTCCACTACGCCACGCTCAAAGACCAGGCGGCCACGACGAGCACGGCCATCGGTTGTCTGTAATTCGTACTTCACAAAACCTCCAGCGTTAGAGAAACAGTCTAACGTCGTTAAAACAGGGCCACGCGATGCGCGTAACCCGGGGATTTAAAGGCCTACAGATTCGTTCTCCGCAAGCGGGTTACGGCTGATAAACATGGCATCGCCGTAGCTGAAGAAACGGTACTGCTCAGCCACTGCCTGATGGTAAGCATTCATGGTGTTTTTATAACCGGCAAAGGCCGAGACCAGCATGATCAGCGTCGATTCCGGCAGGTGGAAGTTGGTCACCAGCGCATCGATCACCTGATAATGGTAACCAGGATAGATAAATATACTGGTATCCCCGAAGAATGGCGCGATCAGCGCTTCCTGGCTGGCATTGGCAGCACTTTCCAACGAGCGTACCGAAGTGGTGCCCACGGCCACCACCCTTTTACCCCGCGCTTTACAGGCCAATACCGCATCCACCACGTCCTGCGGGACTTCCGCGTATTCCGCATGCATAACATGCTCTTCAATGGTTTCTACCCGCACCGGTTGGAAGGTGCCAGCGCCGACGTGTAACGTCACGAAGGCCATTTCAACGCCCTTGGCGCGCAAAGCCGCCAACAGCGGTTCGTCGAAATGCAGACCCGCGGTTGGCGCCGCTACGGCTCCCGGCTTTTCACTATAAACCGTCTGATACAGTTCGCGGTCGGCATCTTCATCAGGGCGATCGATATACGGCGGCAGCGGCATATGGCCCGCGGCATTGAGGAGGGTAAACACATCGCGCTCGTCGTCAAAGCGCAGTTCAAACAAGGTTTCATGGCGCGCTATCATGGTTGCGGCGATGCTTTCATCGTCACCCAGCAACAGTTCTGTACCAGGTTTGGGGGATTTGGAGGCACGCACATGCGCCAACACCCGATGATCGTCCAACACCCGCTCCACCAGCACTTCTATCTTGCCACCGCTGACCTTGCGGCCAAACATGCGCGCAGGGATCACGCGGGTATTGTTGAACACCAGCAGATCGCCAGCGTCCAGTTTATCCAGCAGATCGGTGAATACGCCGTGCGTCAACCCGCCACTTGGCCCATCCAGCTGCAATAAGCGGCAAGCGCTGCGCTCAGGTTGCGGATAGCGGGCAATCAGGGAATCAGGGAGTTCAAAAGAAAAATCGGCGACGCGCATGGGTATTCACTTCTTCAATATATGACAGATAGGGGAAAAACAGGCGGTATAGTCTAAAGCCGCAGGCGATAAGCAGCAAGGAATAAGGAGGAATTGCATGACTTGCGTTATAGTTGCCGTATGAATTTTCTTGCTCATCTCCATTTAGCCCAACTGGCGGAAAGCTCGCTGCTGGGTAACCTGCTTGCCGACTTTGTGCGTGGCAACCCCGCAGGTGAATATGAACCGTCGGTGGTCGCTGGCATCATGATGCATCGGCGCGTCGACGTTTTGACCGATACTCAACCGGAAGTCAAAGCCTGCCGCGACTATTTCAGCGCAGAATTCCGCCGCGTTGCCCCCATAACGCTGGATGTGATCTGGGATCACTTCCTGGCTCGCCACTGGCAGCAGCTTGAGCCGACCCGTAGCTTGCACAGTTTCACGCAGGAAGCCCGCGGCCTGATTGTGCCGCATCTGCCGCAAACGCCTCAGCGCTTCCAGAATCTGAACCACTATCTGTGGCCCGAACGTTGGCTGGAGCGCTATGCCGAGCTGTCATTTATCGCCGACGTATTACAGGGGATGGCCAGCCGTCGCCCGCGCCTGGGAGCGCTGGCGGGCTCCATTACCGATGTGGAACGCCATTATCATCAACTTGAAACACAGTTCTGGCAGTTTTATCCGCGTATGATGCAACAGGCCAAAAATAAAGCCTTGTAAGCCACGACCGGCAACCCCATATCTACCTGTAAAGCTGCAGCGTTGTTACCTGCACTGCCTCACCCCAGCCAAGCTCCAGGGGATGAGATAGCTGGGCACCTGGGGGTGTGCCACAGGCGCGTGGATATGCCAGAACGACCCACATCAAATTCATAAGGTATCTGGTTTTGAAAAAATGTGGCTTTTTGCACTTGCCCTTTTGTGGCAAAAGGTTATTTTAAAGCTTGCTAAATTTTATCCCTCGGTTTGATAGGTGAAAACTATCTCATTGATTGGTCTTTTACCCTTTCATCACCGGGTAGCGGCCCTTATACTGGCCCCTGCTTTTACATCAACCCCTTAACAACTTTTACAGGAGTAATTATGGTCCTGGTAACTCGTCAAGCCCCTGACTTCACAGCAGCTGCCGTATTAGGCAGTGGCGAAATCGTAGAAAACTTCAACCTGAAAAAACACCTGAACGGCCGTCCAGCCGTCGTGTTCTTCTGGCCGATGGACTTCACCTTCGTATGTCCTTCTGAGTTGATCGCTTTCGATCACCGCTATGAAGAGTTCCAGAAGCGTGGCGTTGAAGTTGTAGGCGTTTCAATGGATTCCGAATTTGTCCACAACGCATGGCGTAAAACCCCTGTCGACAAAGGCGGCATCGGTGAAGTGAAATACCCAATGGTTGCTGACATCAAGCACGAAATCATGCAAGCCTACGGTATTCAGCATCCAGAAGCTGGTGTTGCCCTGCGCGGTTCTTTCCTGATCGACAAAAATGGCATCGTTCGTTCCCAGATCGTTAACGACCTGCCAATCGGCCGTAACATCGACGAAATGATCCGTACCGTTGACGCACTGCAATTCCACGAACAGCACGGCGAAGTGTGCCCGGCTCAGTGGGAAAAAGGCAAAGCAGGTATGGGTGCATCCCCAGACGGCGTAGCAAAATACCTGTCTGAGAACGCTGCCAAGCTGTAATTTCAGCCTGTAAGCGTCGAACCGGTCAGCCTTGCTGGCCGGTTTTTTTACTTTAATTTTTGTTTGCCTCCCTATTACGTGTTTTTCCCGGTTTCGCTTCACATTTCTCGCCCGGCTTTCCCCCGATCCCCTATCGGTAACTACTATTTACAGTTGGCTTGGAAGAGAAAAAATCCAACAGGGTAAAACAGGAGTCGTTATGTTCTTGCAGAAATGGAGTCAACCGCTGACCTTGGCGGCATTGCTGGTCAGTAGCCAACTGTACGCGGCTTCCAACCCGGCAGTGGAAGCGCAAAATGGTATGGTTGTGACATCGCAGCATCTGGCCTCACAGGTCGGGGTAGATATTCTGAAGATGGGGGGTAATGCGGTAGATGCCGCGGTCGCGGTCGGCTACGCACAGGCCGTGGTCAACCCCTGCTGTGGCAATATCGGCGGCGGGGGCTTTATGACCCTGCACCTGGCGGATGGTACTGATACCTTTATCAACTTCCGCGAAACTGCTCCGGCGGCGGCGAGCGCCAACATGTATCTGGATGCAGACGGCAACGTGAAAAAAGATGCCAGCCTGTATGGTTATCTGGCCGCAGGCGTTCCAGGAACGGTGCTGGGTATGGAAACCGCGCGTAAAAAGTACGGCAAGCTGAGCCGCGAACAGGTGATGGAACCGGCCATCAGGCTGGCGCGAGAAGGCTTTATCCTGACGCGCGCCGATACAGATATTCTCGACACCACCATCGCCCGTTTCAAACAGGACCCTGAATCTGCCAAAATCTTCCTGCGTAAAGACGGCTCCCCTCTGCAACCGGGCGATCGCCTGGTGCAAAGCGATCTGGCCAACACGCTGGAAGCCATTTCGCAACAGGGAACCTCGGCCTTCTATCTGGGTAAAATCCCCCAGGCGGTAGAAGCTGCGGCAAAACAAGGTGGCGGTATCCTCACCGCAGCTGACTTCGCCAATTACCAGATCACCGAAACTGCACCGATTACCTGTAGCTATCGCGGCTATAAATTTGTCTCGGCGCCGCCGCCGAGTTCCGGTGGCGTGACGCTGTGCGAAATCCTCAATATCGTTGAAGGTTACGATCTCAAGAGCATGGGCTTTAACTCGGCGGCAACGATCCACACCATGACCGAAGCCATGCGCCATGCCTATATGGACCGCAATACCTATCTTGGCGATCCTGAATTTATTAAAAACCCGATCGACCGTCTGGTGAGTAAAAGCTACGCCGACGCCATCCGCCAGAAAATCGTCGCCAATCAGGCCACGCCATCTGAAAACGTGCAGCCGGGCATGGAACCACACGAAAAGCCGGAAACCACCCACTATTCTATTGTCGATCACGAGGGTAACGCCGTGTCGACCACCTATACCGTCAATGGCCGATTCGGTGCGGTGGTGATCGCTCCCGGCACCGGGTTCTTCCTCAATGATGAGATGGATGACTTCACGGTCAAGGTTGGTGAGAAAAATCTCTACGGCCTGGTGCAGGGAGCGGCTAACTCCATCGCCCCCGGTAAGCGCCCACTATCTTCGATGAGCCCAACGCTGGTGACCAAAGACAATAAAATCTTTATGGTGCTCGGCTCCCCAGGGGGTTCACGTATCATCACCATCACACTGCAAACTGCCCTGAACGTTATTGACCACGGGATGCCGCCACAAGAAGCAGTGGATGCCCCCAGGATCCACCACCAGTGGCTACCGGATGAGGTGTATTACGAGCAGCGCGGCGTCTCTGTCGATACGCTGAAAATCCTCAAAGAGATGGGTTACAACATGGTTGAGCAAACGCCTTGGGGAGCAGCTGAGCTGATCCTGGTGGGGTTGCCGGGTGCGGCTGGCGTCAGCCCGGGCAATTCCGGCAATGATTCCGCCGTTTCTGGTCGGGTGCGAGAGGGGTATCTCTACGGCGCCAACGATGTGCGCCGCCCGGCAGGCTCTGCCGTGGGGTATTGATCAGTCAGGCCAGTTCCCTTTCCAGCCAAGAAAGGGAACTGCCTGTTACTCAGACAGTCAGTCGCCACACATTGGCCGATTCGGCATCAAGATTGAGCCGCAGACCGCTTTCAACCTCATCCAGTGCTGCCCCGCCGACCAAATGCTGCCATTGCCCCTGGTGCAGCAATGGATTGTAGGGCAGTACCACTTCCCCGCTGCCGCTGCGTTGCAGCGCTATCAACACCTGCTCCTTCTGGTCAGTGCGCACAAACACCAGCGTTTCCCCTTGCGCATACAGCACCTGGCAGCCGCCACGCCGCAGCGCTTTACTCTGCTTACGCAAGGCGATCAGGCGGCTGAACAAGGCAAGCAGTGGCTGATCCCACTGGCTCTCATCCCAAGGGAAAGTCTTGCGGCAGAATGGATCGTTGCCACCATCCAGGCCGATCTCATCGCCATAATACAGACAGGGTACGCCGATCCAGCCCATCAGCCACACCGCCGCCATCTGCATCCGGCGCGGGTTGTTGTTCAGCAACGTCAGGAAACGTGCGGTGTCGTGGCTATCCAACTGATTGAACTGGATCAGTTGGCGGTTATGTGGCAACCCGGCACGGTAGCCATCCATCCATTGCGCACAGGCGGCAGCATCCAGCTGAATGGGATGATAGGCCACGTCCACACCGGCCAGAAATGCCCGCACCGGCAGGGCAAAGCCCATATAGTTCATGGCGGCGTCTTCTACGCCAGCATGCAGCCAGCGGCGTGCATCACCAAAATGTTCACCCAAGACATAGGCATCCGGGTTTTCCTGCTTGATAGCCTGATAAATCCCGGCCAGATGATGCAGATTCCCCCCGCACCGCCGTTTTCCCCCAGCATATGCACCACATCCAGCCGCCAGCCATCAATGCTGTAGGGTGGTCGTAGCCAGTGGCGCACCACGCTGTTTTCGGCGCGGTAAATGGCATCTACCACCTGAGGTTCAGCGAAATTGAGTTTCGGTAGATTGGTGTTGCCTTTCCAGCTCAGCGCAATGCCGTCCGGGTAGAAGTTGAACCAGCCGCGATAGGGGGAATCAGGATGGTGGCATGCACCATCTTTTACCTGCTGATAGCGATCGAACCAGGGATGTGAATCGCCGGTATGATTGAATACCCCATCCAGCACCAGTTTGACCCCCACCTTGTGAGTGCTCACTCGCAAACGCTGCAAGGCTTCGTTCCCACCAAAGTAAGGATCGACCTGATAGTAATCTTCGGTATCGTACTTATGAACGCTTGGTGAGGTGAAAATCGGATTCAAATACAAGGCGGTAACACCCAGCCGCTGCAGATAAGGCAGTTTCTCGCTGATACCATCCAGATCGCCGCCATAGAAGGTGGAGGCGGCATATTCATCTTCCAGCGGGTGTTGCCAGTCCCTACGCACCACATCGCAACCACAGGCGTGATGGTGGTAGCTACCGCTCTTGATGCCATGCCTGCCACCGCTGCTGGCAAAGCGATCGGGGAAAATCTGATAAAACACCTGGTCGGCCACCCAGGATGGGCTGGTATCCGGTTCATCCAACGCAAATTGAGCCAACTGCCCCGGTGGCGTTAGCGACCAGCCCTCAGGGCCAAACCACCGCTGGCGATCGGCCCACAGCAGCTTGAAGCAATAGCGCCGCACCGGTTCCCCTTCATGCAGCGTCAAGCTGGCCTGGTAACGGCATAATCCGTCCACCTGCCGCGCTTTCATGATCAATAACCACTCTTCATTATCCGGCTCGGCGCGCAAAAACACCTGCTCGGGTAAATCCTCTCCTTGTAACCACAACTGGATATCCAGCCGCTGTCCCTTATTCTTCACGAATGGCGGGACGGGTTGATGCCAGGCATTAAGCATGACTTTTCTCCTTAGGTACCACGATAGAGTTCAATGCACCGCACCATGCCACGCTGCGCAGCTTTTCCCCTCATCTCTAAGCAACAAACCTGGGGGATGAGCTGAGGGGTGGAGATGCTGATTTACAATGTAAAAAGGGTAAACAGGCACATATCATGCCCGAAAGCCTTTAGGCTGACCTGTTTTATACCTGCGTCTTGCACAGGGTATGGATCTCTTGGATATTTTTTGCGTACTTTTGAAGGGAGCGAGCATGCAACAACAAATAAGACAATGGCTGGAAAGCATTGGGCTAGAGTTCACCGATATTATGTCATTGATGATGGTGCTGGGCCTGATAGTCCTGATCTCCGTGGTGATCCATCTGGTTTTGCACCGGGTGGTTCTGGCAGCTATCCAGCGCCATGGCCAGCAGTCACAACATGTCTGGCGGCAGGCTATCACCCAGCACAAGCTGTTCCAGCGGGCCGCCTTGTTGCTGCAAGGGGTAATCATCAACGTGCAGGCGGTATTGTGGCTGCATAACGGCAGCCAGACCCAGGCGGTTATCGTCACCGCGGCGCAGGTCTGGATTTTGCTCTACGCCCTGCTGACCCTGTTTTCCCTGCTGGATACGCTGCTGGCCGTGCTGTGCAAGAGCCCGCTTGCCAACCAATTACCCCTGCGCGGTATATTCCAGGGGTGAAACTGGTGGCCGCCATCTTTATCGGCATCATGATCATTTCCCTGCTGATGGGCAGATCGCCGCTGCTGTTACTGAGCGGCCTGGGGGCCATGACGGCGGTATTGATGTTGGTGTTTAAGGATCCGATCCTCGGCCTGGTGGCCGGGATCCAACTTTCCGCCAACGATATGCTGAAAATCGGCGACTGGTTGGAGATGCCTAAGTACGGTGCCGATGGTGCGGTGACCGATATCGGCCTGACCACGGTAAAGGTCAGAAACTGGGACAACACCGTGACCACCATCCCCACTTATGCGCTAATTTCCGACTCGTTCAAAAACTGGCGTTCAATGTCAGAATCCGGTGGCCGGCGTATCAAACGCAGCATCAATATCGACACCACCAGTGTCCACTTCCTGACCTCTGAAGAGCAGCAACGCCTTAACCGCAATCCGCTGTTACAACGCTATCTGAACGATAAAACCCAGGAACTGGGCCGGTATAACCAGCAAAGCGCCGTGGACCTCAGCTCCCCGCTGAATGGCCGCCGGTTGACCAACGTCGGCACCCTGCGCGCCTACCTGGTAGCCTATTTACGTTCACACCCGGGGATCCACCAGAATATGACGTTGATGGTGCGCCAGCTGGCCCCAACACCAGAAGGTTTGCCGCTGGAGATCTACGCCTTCACCAACACCACGGTTTGGGCAGAATATGAGGGAATTCAGTCCGATATCTTCGATCATCTCTTCGCGGTGATCGGCGAGTTTGATCTGCGGGTCCACCAGATGCCAAGCGGCAATGACATGCGCAGCCTGTTGGCGGGCCTGCAGCAGTCAACCCACCTTTCCTGACGTAACCTGACGAAATTATTTCTGCTGGTAATTATCTTCGGCTGATTGCCAGCAAATATCTCCGCCCTCTTCCTTTCTGCCATTTAACGGTTATAAATACGCCACACCATGTTACCGCCCGGAGTAGGCATCTTGCTCAAGCTGTCAAAACACCGTCTGTTTACCCTGTCGGCCACCCTGATATTTGCCGGCTATCTGCACAGCGCCACGCTGGATGAAAGCCAAATGAGCCGCACGCTGCAACCGGCACTCTGCGCCTTGACCAGCAGTATGATGGATATTCGTGAAGGGTTGGCACGCTGCGCCAAAGAAGGTAAGGAAGAGCGACTGTCTGAGAGCAACCTGGTGATTGAAGCCAGGGCGGCGGGGGATGACGACACAGAAAAAGAAAGCTGAGGGGTTCCCTCACCGTTGCGGTGAGGGAGCCGGAGAACATCAATCCTGCTGTTGTACCAAAGCGGCCTGCTTCTTCTGATGGCGGACCTTAACGTAGTATCCCAGCAGCAGTAACGCGACCCAGACCAGGCCGGCATACAGAGAAATACGCGTCGTTGGGAAGTAGCCGATCAGGCCGATAATAAACACCAGGAAGATGATGGCAATGCCCGACGTCAATACGCCACCGCGCAGCGGGAATGCCAACTTGCTCACCTGGTCTTTGCTCAGGCTGCGGCGGAAAGCGATTTGCGAGAACAGGATCATGATCCACACCCACACGGTGGCGAAAGTGGCCAGTGAGGCAATCACCAGGAACACGCTTTCCGGCATGACGTAGTTGAGATACACGGCGATCAGCATGGCCGCCATCATCACCACAACCGTCACCCAGGGAATGCCGCGCTTGGAGATTTTACTGAACATCTTCGGTGCGTGGCCTTGCTCTGCCAACCCGTGCATCATACGGCCAACGCCGAACACGTCACTGTTGATCGCTGACAGCGAAGCGGTGATCACCACAAAGTTGAGGATACCGGCAGCGATAGTGATCCCCATATGCTGGAAGGTCAATACAAACGGACTGCCGTTGGTGCCAACCTGATCCCATGGGTAGATGGACATAATGACAAACAGCGTACCGACGTAAAACACCAGAATACGCCAAGGGACCGAGTTGATGGCCTTGGGGATCGACACTTTCGGATCCTTGGCTTCGCCAGCGGTGATACCAATAATCTCAATCCCGCCATAGGCAAACATCACCAGTTGCAGCGACAGGATCATCCCCATAAAGCCGTTACTGAAGAAGCCACCGTTAACCCACAGGTTATGTATCCCGGTCGGCTGCCCGCCGTTACCAATACCCCAGACGATGATACCAATACCGGCCACGATCATGATGATAATGGTCGCCACTTTGAAGAACGAGAACCAGAACTCCAGCTCGCCGAAGACCTTCACGCTCATCAGATTGACGGCACCGACAATCAGCACCACGCTCAATACCCAGATCCAGTGCGGCACCTCCGGGAACCAGACACCCATATAGATGCCAAATGCCGTCACGTCGGCAATCGCCACAATCAGGATCTCGAAGCAGTAGGTCCAGCCGGTGATATATCCCGCCATCGGGCCGAGATAATCCTGGGCATAACGGGAGAACGAACTGGCCTGCGGGTTATTGACCGACATTTCGCCCAGTGCACGCATGATGATAAAAGCCACGATACCGCCGATCAGGTAGGCCAGCAGAACGCTGGGACCAGCCATTCTGATCGCCTCTGCAGAACCGTAAAACAGCCCGGTTCCGATAGCCGAACCGAGCGCCATAAAGCGAATGTGGCGCGTACTGAGGCCACGTTTCAGCTTATTGGCCGGAACTGTGGCGGTGGTGGATGACTGCTGTTGCATGAAGATGACCTGTCTTTTTTAAACGTAAAAAAGCCACGGACAAGTCCGTGGCCCAAAATTAAGACCGCAGGTTTAAGAGTGAGCAGTCACTTGGCTGCGAGCAAAAACCCGATCATAAATTGCGACCAGTACCAGCATCAGCAGCGAAGGTGGCAACCACGCCAGCCCCTGCGCTGCCAGTGGCAGGTGATTGGTCCATGCTGGCATAAAATGCTGGAAGCTGGACGCTTTCACCGCATCAAGGATACCAAACAACAGGCTGACTAACATCACCGGAGCAACAATACGTGACGCACTGTTCCACCAACGCAGGGTGAAACTCAGCACCACCAGCACAATACATGGAGGGTAAATCGCGGTCAGTACCGGGATCGAAATCTGGATCAGGTGGCTCAGACCGAGGTTTGAAACCACCATGGAGAATATGCCAAGGATGAACACCAGCGTTTTGTAGGAGAACGGCAGATACTGAGCAAAGAACTCGGCACAGGCACAGGTCAGGCCAACGGCGGTTACCATACAGGCAATGAAAATCAGCGCTGCCAGGAAGAAGCTCCCCAATCCACCGAAGGTATTCTGCACGTAGGCATGCAGGATCACTGCGCCATTGGTGGCATCTGGCGCCAGCACGCCGCTACCGGAACCCAGTTTAAACAGGCTCAGATAGACCAGCGTCAGCCCCACACCGGCGATCAGACCGGCGAGAATGGTATAACGGGTCAGCAGATGGGTATTTTTAACCCCACGGGAACGCGCAGCGTTAACGATCACGATACCGAATACCATCGCCCCCAACGTATCCATCGTCAGATAGCCATTAACAAAACCGGAGGAGAACGGCACACTCTGGTAAGCCTCGACGGCCGGGATAGGTGAGCCAGCAGGCCAGATAATTGCAGCGATACCCAACGCGCCCAGTGCAACAATCTTCAGCGGTGCCAGGATATGCCCCACGGTATCGAGCAAACGGCCCGGATACAGCGAGATGCCAATGACCAGGGCAAAATAGACCAGGCTGTAGATAAACAGCGGCATGGCGCCGTCACCCGTCAAAGGGGCAATGCCCACTTCAAAGGAAACGGTAGCAGTACGCGGGGTAGCAAACAGCGGGCCAACCGCCAGATAACAGACCGTTGCCAGCAACAGACCGGCGCTGCGGCCTATCGGGGTGCTCAGCGCGTCAACGCCACCCCCGACGCGAGCCAGTGCGATCACGGTCATCACCGGTAAGCCAACGGCAGTGATCAGAAAACCAATCGCCGCGGTCCAAACGTGCTCACCGGCCTGCAAACCCACCATCGGAGGGAAAATAATGTTCCCCGCTCCAACGAACAAGGCAAAGGTCATAAAACCTAAAGCCAGAATATCTTTTGACGCTAAACGATGACTCATATGATGTCGTGATGCCTGTGTTCAAATAAAAAAGAGTGCCCCACTGCAATTGCTGGTCTGCCATTTCATCGTAATGACCATAAGCACAAAAAACGCAACATACCCTGCGTTTTGCTCCTGATTAAAGGTGACTGCTCATGATGATGGGCAAAGTTTTAGAAGTTTTTTATCCGTTGGCTTTCAGGTGGCAGACTTCGATGCTGTCGCCCAAAAACGCAGGATAAATGGAGGTTTAGTCCAGCAACGGGGGCTACGATAAACGTTTATAGCGCTGAAAGGCAAGGTGCAGGACGGAATGCAGAGTGATCGACCAGATAATATTTTATATCCAGTCGATCATAGTAGTTATCAATAAATATACAATACATGATTTGTATTATTTTTGAGCAGTCATCACACAAAATGTGAAACATAAAGTTACAATACGCGCGAAATCATCATTGATGCACTGTTAGATGCGTGATTTACGCTCTATTTTTTAGGCTACCAGGATTAATCCAACCCCAGCAGCGCACGGGTTTTACGCAGCGTTTCTGGCGGTAACGGCAGATAGCCATCATGATTGACCAAATTCTGCCCCTGCTCCGAGAGCACCCGATCCAGGAATGCCTCCGTCAGGGGTTCCAACGGCTGGTTGGGGGCTTTGTTGATATAGATATACAGATAGCGCGCCAAGGGGTAGCTGCCGTTACGCACGTTGGTCTCGTTAGGTGCAACGTAGCGATCGCCAGACTCTGCCAATGGCAGCAGCCGCACTCCGCTGGCCCGAAAACCAATGCTGGCATAGCCGATACCGTTTAACGAACCGGCCACCGCCTGCACCACCGAAGCCGAACCCGGCAGTTCGTTTACCCGCGCCATAAAATCACCGCCGCATAGGGCGCGCAGTTTGAAATAACCGTAAGTTCCGGAAGCAGAGTTACGGCCAAAGCGCTGCAGGGTGCGCTGCTGCCAACTGCCCTGCAATCCCAGTTCGCCCCAACGGCTAATAGGCGTAATTTCCCCACAACGGCGGGTAGCAGAAAAGATTTGGTCAAGCTGTTGCAGGTTCAGCCCGCTCAGCGGATTGTCCTGATGCACCAACACCACCAGCGCATCCACCGCGACCGGAACGGCCAGCGGGGCGTAGCCATAGCGATGTTCAAACGCCGAGACTTCCGCCGCCTTCATCGGCCTGCTCATCGGGCCAAGCTGTGCTGCGCCCGCCGCCAATGCAGTGGGTGCCGTAGAAGAACCGGCAGCCTGAAGCTGCAGATTAACGTTGGGATAATGTTGGCTGAAATCCTGTGCCCACAGCGCCATCAGATTGGCCAACGTGTCTGAACCCACGCTGGAAAGGTTGCCAGAAAGCATTCCGTCCGGGGTAGCCTGGACAGCGCGGCAGACCAGTAACGTCAGGCAGAGCAACAATGCTTGGGTGAATCGGGTCATGGCAGGTCTACCTGTTAATTTTTCACCGCATTCTCTGATAAAGCAGCGGGAACAATCAACCGGTTAGGCAAGGTAAAGATAAAACGGGTACCGATACCAGGTTCGCTCAGGATTTCCAACCGCGAATCATGATGGCTAAGCGCATGCTTGACGATGGCCAATCCCAGCCCGCTGCCGCCGGTCTGGCGCGAACGGGCTTTATCCACACGGTAGAAACGTTCGGTAAGGCGCGGAATATGCTCGGCGGCGATCCCCGGTCCGTTATCACTCACCTGGAACTGCGCCCCCTGCGGCGTCTGCTGCCAGCTCACCTCAATGTGGGTACCTTTTGGCGTGTGGTTGACCGCGTTATACACCAGGTTGGACACTGCACTGCGCAGTTGATCCTCGTTACCAAACACCTTCAGGTTTTCATTTACCCGGAAGCTGATCTCATGGCAGCCGTTGCTGAGCGATTGCGCCTCCGGCTGCAACACCCGCAGCATCAGCGGAATATCGACCTTCTCGTTCATATCTATATTCGGCGCGGCTTCAATACGCGACAGCGTCAGTAACTGTTTTACCAACCCATCCATACGTTTGGTCTGTTCCTGCATGGTGCCCAGCGCTTTACCGCGTAACGAACCGTCCAACTCCTGGTCGCTCATCATCTCCAGATAACCCTGCAATACGGTTAACGGTGTGCGCAGCTCATGGCTGACGTTGGCAAAGAAGTTGCGCCTGGCCCCTTCCAACTGGCGCATCTGGGTGACGTCACGGGCCACCATCAGCAGTTGCCCTTCGGAGTAGGGCATAATGCGGAACTCCACAAAGTGTTCATTATTCAGTTGCAGCGTTAACGGCCGGCTGAACTCTTGCTGTTGCAGATATTGGCTGAACTCCGGGTAACGCAGCAGGTTGAGAATGTGTTGGCCGTTATCTTCCGGCCAGCGGAAACCCAGCAGATGCTGCGCCAAACCGTTACACCAGAAAATATTGCCCTCAATGGTGGTCATCACCACCGCATCCGGCAGGGATTCGGCACCGCTGCGAAAGCGCTTGATCAGCAGCGCCAATTCGCGGCGGCGGCGGCGGTTACGCTGCTGCATCTGATACAGACCGTAGAACAGAGGCTCCCAGCTCCAACGCCCAGGCGGCGGCGTCATGCTGCGATCCACCCACAGCCAGTGGGAAAGTTTGAGTTGGTTATAAAAATTCCAGGCCAGTGCAGCCAGCACCGAAATCAACAGCAACCAGGGTAGATAACCGAAAATCAGCCCCAGCAATAAGGCGGGCAAGCAAAAAAGGGCCAGCTCCAGCGCCAGCCTCTTCAAGGATAAACGTTCTAGCACGGTAACTTCTCCAGCGCAGTGCAATCAGTAGCGCGTTGAGAACCGATAGCCGGTACCGCGAACGGTTTGAACCATTTTGTCATGACCAGTGGTCTCCAGCGCCTTACGCAGCCGGCGTATATGCACATCAACAGTGCGGTCTTCCACATAAACGTTCGTGCCCCAAACATGATTAAGCAACTGCTCACGGCTGTAAACACGCTCAGGATGGGTCATAAAGAAGTGCAACAGTTTGAACTCGGTCGGCCCCATCTCCAGCGCCTGTTCATTAACCATTACCCGATGCGAGGAAGGATCCAGGCTTAGCCCCTGCATTTCAATCACTTCTTCCACCGCCATCGGCGAAATACGGCGCATCACGGCCTTGATACGAGCCACCAGTTCCTTGGGTGAGAAAGGTTTGGTGATATAATCATCCGCCCCGACTTCCAGGCCACGTACCCGATCTTCTTCTTCACCGCGAGCGGTCAGCATCATCACCGGGATATCCCGGGTCATCGCCTCACGCTTCATATGCTTGATAAACTGGATCCCGGTACCGCCAGGTAACATCCAGTCCAGTAACACCAAATCAGGGAACGGCTCAGACAGGCGCGTTACGGCACTGTCATAATCCTCGGCTTCCAACGGTTGGTAACCATTCTGCTCCAACACAAAGCACACCATCTCACGGATCGGCGCTTCGTCTTCCACCACCAGTATGCGTCTTGCCATCGTCAATCCTGCCAATGTGTAAGCTATCTGCGGTCGCCATTATGCGTCAGTTTTGTGACACTTTTATGAAAAAAGTCCCCCTAAGCATAGCGATAATTTCAGTCGCCAAAGAAAAATCATCATGCTTAGGTTAGGATAAGGCCTGTTTACGCCCTTATTACCCTGTTAGCCAGGAAGACCTATGCGCCTGATCCATACCTCTGACTGGCATTTGGGCCAGTACTTTTTCACTAAAAGCCGCGCCGCCGAACATCAGGCCTTTTTACGCTGGCTGACTGAGCAGGTGGAACAGCATCAGGTGGACGCGCTGATTGTCGCAGGCGATCTGTTTGATACCGGTTCGCCACCCAGCTATGCCCGCGAGCTGTACAACCGTTTTATCGTGGAACTGCAACGCACCGGCTGCCAATTGGTGGTGCTGGGTGGCAACCACGACTCCGTGGCTACGCTGAATGAATCGCGTGAGCTGCTTTCATGCCTGAATACTACCGTGATTGCCAACGCGCAAACCGAGCTTGAGCAGCAAATTCTGGTGTTGAACCAGCGTGATGGCCAGCCGGGTGCCGTACTTTGCGCCATCCCCTTCCTGCGTCCACGGGACTTACTTACCAGCCGCGCCGGGGATTCCGGCAGTCAGAAACAGCAGGCATTGCAAGAAGCCATCGCCGGGCATTATCACCGTCTGTATCAGGCGGCCTGTGAACACCGCGATTCGCTGGGCCTGCCACTGCCCATTGTGGCGACCGGGCATCTGACCACCGTGGGCGTGACCACTTCCGACTCGGTGCGCGATATTTATATCGGCACGCTGGATGCTTTCCCGGCACAGGCCTTCCCCCTGCCGACTACATCGCATTAGGCCATATTCATCGCGCACAGAACGTCGCCAAGTCTGAACATATCCGCTACAGCGGTTCCCCAATCCCGCTGAGTTTTGATGAACTGGGCAAGGCGAAGAGCGTGTTTATGGTCGACTTTTCCGCCGGTGCCTTGCAGCAGATCACTGCGCTGGAGATCCCCACTTTCCAACCGATGCAGTTGATCAAAGGCGACTTGCAGCAAATCGAGGCCCAACTGCGGCAGTTTGCCGATTATCAGGGAGAATTGCCGGTTTGGCTGGATATCGAAGTGGCCACCCAGGATTACCTCAGCGATATTCAACGCCGGATCCAACAGTTGGCGGAAGATCTGCCGGTTGACGTGGTGCTGTTACGGCGCAGTAAAGAGCAGCGCCAACAGACCATCGCCCAGCAGGATAAAGAAACCTTGAATGAGTTAAGCGTGGGCGAAGTGTTTGAGCGGCGCTTGGCGCTGGAAGGGGAAATGGCCGAACCGCGCCAGCAACGAATGCGGCAGATGTTCCAGCAGGTAGTGGAAACCCTGCATCAACCAGAGGAGCCATCGGCATGAAGATCCTGAGCCTAAGGCTGAAAAACCTGAACTCGCTGCAGGGCGAGTGGAAAATTGACTTCCAGGCCGAACCCTTTGCCAGCAACGGCCTGTTTGCTATCACCGGGCCGACCGGTGCGGGCAAAACCACCCTGCTGGACGCCATCTGCCTGGCGTTGTATCACCAGACGCCGCGCCTGGAGATCAGTGCCAGCCAGAACGAACTGATGACACGCCACACCGCCGAATCGCTGGCTGAAGTGGAGTTTGAGGTAAAAGGCGTTGGTTATCGTGCTTTCTGGAGCCAGCGCCGGGCAAAAAACGATCCGGACGGTAACCTGCAGGCTCCCAAGGTCGAACTGGCGCTGCGGGAAGATGGCAAAATTCTGGCCGACAAGATCTCCGACAAAAAGGATCTGATCGCTTCGATTACCGGCCTGGATTTCAGCCGCTTCACCAAATCGATGATGCTGTCACAGGGGCAATTCGCCGCTTTTCTCAACGCCAAACCCAACGAACGTGCCGAACTGTTGGAAGAACTGACTGGTACCGAGATCTACGGCCATCTTTCGGCGCAGGTCTTTGAGCAGCACAAGCAGGCGAAAACCGACCTGGAGGCCTTGCATCACCGCGCCAGCGGCATCGAACTGCTCAATGATGAACAGCGCCAGACGCTGGAACTGCAACTCAGCCAGCTCGGCGCCCAAGAGCAGCAACTCAGCCAGCAGGCACAACAGCAGCAACATCAATTGAGCTGGTTGCAGCAGTGGCAAACCAACCAGCGGCAGATCCAGGACTATCAGCAACAGTTGGCCAGCGTACAGCAAGATTATCAGTTGGCCGAGCCGCAGTTGCAGCAGTTGGCACGCAGTGAGCCTGCGGAAAAACTGCGTCCGCTGCTGAATGAGCGCAATCGTTGCCAACAAGACCATCTGGCTTTGCAACAGCAGACCGAACTGCTGGGGCAACAGCAACAACGGCAACGGGCGGAACTGGCCCCGTTGCAACAGCAGTTGGAACAGGCGCAAAAGGCCAGGCTGGCTCAGGCAGAATTCCAACAGCGGCAGCAAACGCTGATTGATGAAAAAGTCCTGCCGCTAGATAACCAGATGGCCCAGTTGAAAAACCAGTTGGCAGAGGCACAGAAACAGCGCGACACCAGCCTGCGGCAAAGCGAAGAGCAACGACGCACCCTGGAGCAACTGGCAGAAAGGCGCACCCAGCTAGCCACCCTGGCGGGGCAATATCAGGCCAAGCAGGCAGAGCTGGCCACGGTGCTGGCCAGCCAGTTACAGCAGCAAGCCACGCAAGAAGCCCAAACCCCGTTTGAAAAACTGCGTGACCGGCAGGCTGAACTGGGCAGGCTGCGCCCGGTGCGCCTGCAACTGTCCAATCTGGCGTTACTGTCCCAGCAAAATCAGCAACGCCTTGAACAGCAAAGGGTGGAGTTCGCTACGCGGCAAAAGCAGTTGACGGAAGTTGAAAGCCAGCTCGACGCAGTCCGCCATCAGTACAAACAACAAAAGGCACATTTGCAGGACGTCGAGAAAGCTCTCGATTTGGCAAAGCGCATCGTCAGCCTGGAGGCCGAACGGGCCCGGCTGCAAACGGGCGCCCCCTGCCCGCTGTGCGGTTCAACCGACCATCCCGCAATTGAACAGTATCAGGCGCTGAAACCCTCAGAAACCGAGCAGCGTGCGGCCCAATTGCGCACCAAGACCGAAGAGTTGCATGCCCAGGGTATCGAACTTCGGGCCCGTAGCGAAAGCCTTAAAGAGCAGCAACTACGGCTGCAAACTGCGCTGAGCCAAGAGCAGGAACAGCAGGAACGGCATCGGCAAAGCTGGCAAACGCTCAGCGCACCGCTGAACTTGGATTTTACGCTGCAAGACCACGCCCGATTAACGGCCTGGCTGGAGGCTTGCGATAGCGAAGAACGGGCAGGACAGCAGCAACTGCAGGAACACGAACGGCTTGCCCGTGCCGTTCAGCAGGCCAAAGACGCTTTGCATACGCTGCAGAATGAACAGATTGGCTCTCAACAAGAAATGGCACTCCTTAATGAACGTTTTGAGTTATTGCAGAAAAATCAGGCCGAAGCCCAGCACCAATGGGCGCAATGGCAACTGCAGTGCCAGACAAGTGAAAACAAACTGACCGAACTGCAAGCCGAGCGTATTGCGCTATTGGGCGAACAACCCGTCGCACAAGTGCGCGAACAGCTGCGCGCGGCGCAGATCGCAGTGGAAACCGCCTTGCAGCAGGCCACAGAACACCTGCAAAGAGCGCAAGAACAACGCGATCGGCTGGCGGGCCAGTGGGTAGCCTTGCAACAACAGCAACAACAGCAAAGCGAACGGTTGCGACTGGCCGAACAACAATGGCAGCAGGCCCTGGCCTGTAGCACCTTTGCAGACGAAGCTACGCTGCTCAATGCGTTACTCGCTGACGATGTGCGCCAGCAACTGCAGCAGCACAAAGAGCAGTTGCAACAGCGGCAGGTGCAGGCCAGCGCGCTGTTGGCGCAGGCATTACAGACGCAGGAACAACATCGTCTTAGCCGCCCTGCCGGTCTGGATGAGGCGTCCGCCAATGCCGATCAACTCACCGCCGCCCTCCAGGCGTTGGCAGAACGGTTGAAAACGCTGCAACTGCGCCAGGGAGAAGTCCGTAATCAGTTGAGTAGCGATGCCGAGCGCCGCCTTAATCAGCAAACCCTGTTTGAACAGATTGCCCAAAGCCAGCAACAGTATGATGACTGGAGCCTGCTCAATCAGTTGATCGGCTCCAAAGAGGGCGACAAGTTCCGTAAATTCGCCCAGGGCTTAACGCTTGATCATCTGGTGTATCTGGCCAACAACCAACTTGGCCGGTTGCATGGCCGTTATCTGCTGCAACGTAAAACCAGTGATGCGCTGGAGCTGCAGGTGGTGGATACCTGGCAGGCCGATGCCCTGCGTGATACCCGCACCCTCTCCGGCGGCGAGAGTTTCCTGGTCAGCCTGGCGTTAGCGCTGGCGCTGTCAGACCTGGTCAGCCACAAGACCAGTATCGATTCGCTGTTCCTGGACGAAGGTTTCGGCACCCTGGACGCAGAGACGCTGGATACCGCCCTGGATGCTCTGGACAGCCTTAACGCCACCGGCAAAACCATCGGCGTGATCAGCCACGTTGAGGCGATGAAGGAGCGTATCCCGGTGCAAATTAAAGTGAAAAAGGTCAATGGATTGGGGGTCAGCCGATTGGACTCCCAGTTTCGTATCGAATAATCACCCCTCTGGCACCGATGTGTGCCAGGGTGATTTTTGCTGGCCAAACCGGACCAGAAGTGTGATCGCGGTTTCAGTACGCGGTGAAAAGCTTTGAGCAACCGGCAGCAAAGGTTATCATGCGATCAATTACAGGATTGTCACTGTGAATACAGGCAAAACCTGACCTTTGGGATCGCTCCCGAACGTCGGGTTTTTTCGTTTTCAGCAGGCCGGGAATAGCCATGAAAATCGCTAAGATACTCAATAATAACGTAGTGATTACGCTCAACGACCATCAGGAAGAAACGGTAGTCATGGGGCGTGGCATTGGCTTTAAAAAGAAAGCCGGGGATAGCGTGGATGAAAGCCTGATCGAAAAGGTATTCACCCTCAATAGCGGCGAAATGAGCGAGCGCTATAAAGAATTGCTGGCGGAGATCCCGCTGGCCTGCATTACCACCGCAGACAAGATAATCACCCTCGCCCGTGAGCGTCTGCCGGGGAAACTGCACAATATCGTCTACATCACCCTGACCGATCATATCCACTTTGCCTTGCAACGCCACGCGCAGGGCCTGGACATCACAAACGTGCTGCTGTGGGAAATCAAAAAACTCTATCCTAACGAGTTTGCTGTGGGAATGGAGGCGTTGACTCTCATTGCTCAGCGGTTGAAAACCACCTTGCCGGAAGACGAAGCCGGGTTTATTGCGTTACATCTGGTCAACGCCCAACTGAATGACGAAATGCACAATACCCTGCATATCACCCGCGTGATGCAGGAGATCCTCAATATCGTCAAATACCATTTCCGCTTTGACTACAACGAAGAAACCCTCAGCTACCACCGCTTCGTCACTCACTTGAAATTCTTTGCCCAGCGGCTGCTGGGCAAGAACTACGTCAATAGCGATGACGACTCGCTGTACCAGGTTGTGAAGGACAAATACCGCGAGTCCTTTGCCTGCGCCGGTAAGATCAATCAACATATCGCCAAACATTATCAGCATCAGTTGACCTGCGAGGAGATGATGTTTCTGACCATCCATATCGAGCGGGTGCGTAGTGAAAGCGAGGGGAACTACCAGCCAAAGGACTGAAACGCCGCCCTTTGGCTTGGCTAACCGGGATTACAATTGTGGCCACAGCCAGGCGGCGCCGCGTACACCGCTGGAATCGCCATGCACCGCCTTGCGCACCGGGGTTTCACATTCCCCACCAAAGACCCAGGGTTTCACCAACTGCGGCACCGTCTGATACAGCCGCTCGACGTTACTCATACCGCCGCCAAGCACGATCACATCCGGGTCAAAGATATTGATGACATGCGCCAGGGATTTTGCCAACCGTAACTCGTAACGCTGGATAGCCAGCTCCGCGAACCGGTCTTGCTGTGCGACCAACGCCATGATCTCATCACCTTTCAGCGCGTTACCGCTCAGCCGCGCATAGTCGGTTGCAAAACCGGTGCCGGAGATAAAGGTTTCAATACAACCCTGCTTGCCGCAGTAGCAAGGCACTTCGGCACGAAAACGCAGTTCATCATCGTCCAGCCACGGCAGCGGGTTGTGGCCCCACTCGCCGGAAATGCCGTTGCCTCCGGCATGGGCCTGGCCGTTAATCGCCACCCCGGCACCGCACCCGGTACCAATGATCACAGCAAACACGGTTTGCTTGCCTGCGGCAGCCCCATCGGTGGCTTCCGATACCGCCAGGCAGTTGGCATCGTTAGCCAGCCGCACTTCGCGCTCCAGCATGGCGGAAAGATCTTTATCCAGCGGTTGGCCATTCAGCCAGGTGGAGTTGGCGTTTTTCACCAGGCCGGTATAGGGCGACAGCGTCCCCGGGATCCCCACGCCCACCGAGCCCTGCTGGCCGGTTTTCTCCTCTGCCAACCTCACCAGACCGGTGATGGCCTGCAACGTCTGCTGATAATCATGACGAGGTGTTGCAATACGGTGGCGAAACAGCTCTTGCCCGTCGTTGGCTAACGCGATCACTTCAATTTTAGTGCCACCCAGATCGATACCAATACGCATGATTATTCTCCTCAACACACCACGACAACCCGCTCAGCGCCTAATATAACCCACGGCACGGATCCCGCCATTCTCACCGAGTGTGACGGTGTTGGCAATTTCCACATCTGATGAACAAAACGCGGCAACTGACGCAAATCAGAGGGAATGAGGCGATTTTTCAGCGTCAATTCGTTATTATGCCGCCCTGCTTTTGATGAATCAGCGTGCAAAACCCTAAATAATTCGAGTTGCGGGAAGGCGACAAGCTCAAAGATCCCCTGGAGTTGACTCAACTCAGCGGCTAGGGGGGCTAGGTTCACGGATGGACCGAGTCATTGAGCGCAGTTAACACACCTGCTGCTTGAAGTATGACAGGGATAAATGCACGCCCAGCCTGGGATAATATTATGCTGTGGTTTAAGAATTTGATGGTTTACCGTTTGAGCCGCGAAGTTGCGCTAAATGCAGAAGAAATGGAAAAACAGCTCAGCGCCTTTGCTTTCACTCCTTGCGGTAGCCAGGATATGGCAAAAACCGGCTGGGTTTCCCCGATGGGCTCTCATAGCGACGCACTGACGCATTCGGTTAATGGTCAGATCATGATCTGCGCGCGTAAAGAAGAGAAGATCCTGCCCTCTCCGGTGCTTAAACAGGAATTACAGGCGAAGATCGAAAAGCTGGAAGGTGAACAACACCGCAAGCTGAAAAAACCGAGAAAGACTCCCTGAAAGATGAAGTGCTGCACAGCCTGTTGCCGCGCGCCTTCAGCCGCTTTAACCAGACTTATATGTGGATCGACACCGTTAACGATCTGATTATGGTGGATGCCGCCAGTGCCAAGCGCGCCGAAGATATGCTGGCGTTGCTGCGTAAAAGCCTGGGTTCACTGCCGGTAGTGCCGTTGACTATGGAAAGCCCGATCGAACTGACCCTCACTGAATGGGTGCGTTCTGGCGAGCTGCCCGCCGGTTTTATCATTCAGGATGAGGCCGAACTTAAGGCGATCCTGGAAGAAGGCGGCGTGATCCGCTGCAAGAAACAGAACCTGATCAGCGATGAAATCGCAGTGCATATTGAAGCAGGCAAGCTGGTGACCAAGCTGGCGGTAGATTGGCAGGAGCGCATTCAACTGATGCTGGCCGACGACGGCTCACTCAAGCGCCTGAAGTTTGCCGATACCCTGCGCGATCAGAACGATGATATTGATCGTGAGGATTTCGCCCAGCGTTTCGATGCCGACTTTATCCTGATGACCAGCGAACTGGCCGCGTTGATCAGCAACACCATTGAAGCCTTGGGTGGCGAAGCTCAGCGCTAAAACTGACCAATTCCCTCTCCTTCACGAAGAGGGTGGGTCAAGTAAAAACAGACGGGGATAAGTACAAATACCCTATGGATTTCATGTTGGCCGCGGCATCTATCCCTCCCTGTACAACACAGCGAATCGCGCTAATAATGCTGCGGCCTGAAAAACGACGGGTATTTTTACTTACTTAAGTAACGACACAAATACGCCGTCGCATCGGCTACTTGCAGGTTAAATTCACTCTGCCCAGGTACGAAGAACTTTTCACCTGGGGTAAATACTTGCCAATCCGGTGCACCCGGCAGCAGCACTTTCAGTGCTCCGGTGATCACCGTCATCTCTTCCGGTTGCGCGGTACTGAAAGTGTACTCACCTTCTTCCATTACCCCGACGCTGGTACGACCGATGCTGCTACTATCGTAACCGATAGACTTCACTTTCCCGCCAAAATACTCATTCACTTTCAGCATAGACTGGCACCCGCGTAATCATCTTTATGGAACCCCCATATTGGGGGATGAAAATGGGTCTGTCACTGATTTTTCTTGCGAAATGCGATCGC
Source organism: Serratia sp. L9 (assembly GCF_050632285.1). Classification (NCBI taxonomy): domain Bacteria; kingdom Pseudomonadati; phylum Pseudomonadota; class Gammaproteobacteria; order Enterobacterales; family Yersiniaceae; genus Serratia; species Serratia sp. L9. The sequence goes on from NZ_CP192591.1 coordinate 5,537,409, forward strand.
CACGTGCGGTAAAGCATGAGCGGGATCAAACAATCAGCTCGGTGGCCAGCTTGGCCAGCAGCACGTTGGAAAACCGCAGCGCAATTCCCCGTTTCCCCTGCAAAAATCCCGCTCTTGTCGGGTAACCAGTGCAATCGATCACCAGTGCCGCAGCCCGGCACGACCGAGTCGCTACAGATAGCGACACTGACTACCGGGGCCGCTGTAGCGGTTGAAGGTTGCAGAATACTGTTGAAGTGAAGCCGGTTTGCGCCGGCCATTTATGGTTACACCGCAGGTTATTCGCTCAGGGTTTCATCCTCGTAACGCCGTTTAGCGTCCAGGGCCTCCCGCTCGGTTTCATGCTCGCTGATCAGTGAATTGGGCTTCGGATGGTCAGCCCGCAGTTCATACCAGCGAACCTGCTTGCCCACTTCACCTTTGTCTACAACCTCAATACGTGCCGTTCTTGGATAGGGAGGTTTACTCGGCATAACGTTCTCCTGTGTGGTTAACCTGCAATTAAGTATAGGCAATCACCTAAGAATGCCAGTTACTGGCGCGATCCCAGATCGCGGTCCTCATGTTGCCCAACCAATAGCTGGGTCAACTCAACACAGGATTGGATTTTGCCATTACGCACAGTGAAATGGGCCAACACCCTAATCTGGCTCTGGCTGCCATCGTGCTTTTCAACATTCACCAGATGATGCGTTAAAACAGCGTCCCCCTCAGCCACTATCGCCAGGATCTCCAGCGTCATGCTATGGGTGATCTGTTTAAGTAACGCCATATGTTGAAGGAACTGTTCGAAATTCAGCGTATTTCCATCCACCTTCTGGCAATAATCGCGGCTGAACAGTTCGCTAATCAACAGGGGTTGGTGCTTGGGATTGCCGACAACCTGCTGCAAAGCAGTTTGGACAACATCGCAAGAGGGGCAAGCAGTCATATTTTTCTCCGGTAATCACATCGCCCGAAGAGCATAACGCTGACTGACAGTGGCATAATAACCACATAAAGACATTCAATAACGCTAATCGGCCAATCTTATGCAACTGCACAGCGAACGCTTACTGTACGACAAAAAGCATCTGACCCCTTGGCATCAACATCAGCAAGGGCAGATTTATCTGTTGACCCACGGCATGATTATGTTGGAAACATCAGGACAGCAGTGGGCAATGACCGCGGGTAATATTGGCTGGTTACCGCCCCGTTGCCCCCATCAGGCGCTGGCTTGCGGCAAGGTGATCGGCTGGAGCCTCTATCTCCCTGAGAAGTATTGCCACCTACTGGCAACGGCTCCACGCCTGACCGTGGCCAACCCCTTGAGCCTGGCGCTGGTTGAACGCCTGGCGCAATCTTCCTCGCCACTCGACAATGCGCAACAACGCTTGTTGGAGGTTTTGCTAGATGAGATGCAATCCGAAGAGGCCAAGCCGTTGCAACTGCCGCTGCCGCAAGATGCGCGGCTATTGAAAATTGCGTATGCGTTATTGAGCGAACCCGCTCATCTTCGCCAGCAGGGTGAATGGGCAGCCTGGGCAGGTTTGAGCCCTCGCACCCTCAGCCGACGCTTTATGCACGAGACCGGTGTCAGTTTTGCCCGTTGGCGACAACAGGCTAAGGTGATCCGCTCGCTGGAGGCGCTAGCGGCAGGCAAGCCCGTCGCCAACGTTGCCAGTGAATTCGGCTATGAAAATGTCAGCGCCTATATTGCCGCTTTCCGCCTGCGTTTTGGTAAGACCCCAGGGCTCTATTTTACTCAACGTCAGCCAGCGACGCCGCAGTGAGAAAGCCCTGGCAATATAACCTGAATAGTGAGCACCGGATTGTGCACCCAAAGGCGGTTTACTTTACCGTTTCGCGCGGCAATACCGCCAGGATCTCCTCTATCACCTGCTGGAGATTGGCACTGGCATCTATGATATGGTGTGCGGCTTCCTGATACAGCGCTTCGCGCGCTGCCAGCACTTCCAGCATTTCTTCGGCGATGGGTCGCCCGGTCAGCGTGGGGCGTTGGCCCTCTTCCGGGTATTCTTCCAAGCGCTTTGCCAATACGCTGGCTGGCGCCCGCAAGTAGATCACCGTCCCCTGCTGGCGCATGAACCGCCGGTTCTCTTCCGCCAGGATCGCCCCGCCGCCGGTGGCAACTATGGTTGACGATTGTGTCACCGCCTGCAGGGTCATGGTTTCACGACGACGAAAACCCAGCCAGCCTTCTTGTGCAACCATTTCCGCCACGCTCATTTGCGTTGTCTGCTGCATAAACAGGTCAGTATCGACAAACTGATAACCCAGTGTCTGCGCCAATGCGCTCCCTACCGTGGTTTTTCCTGCTCCACGAGCGCCTACCATAAAAATGGTTTGTGTCATTACGGGTTGTCCCTTTTGCGGTGACTTGAATGCATGGGTTTGCCTGCGCACGTGCTGGCAGGCAGATTAAACGCTGGCATTATGACTGCATCATACCGCCCTCAATCCGTATTTCAATCTTTACGATAGTGTAAATTCAATAGAACAGTGACTTCAGACAACAAATTCCAGTTACGCCCGCCAACATCAGAATAACTTGTCATTGCCTATCCTGCCTGAGGGCTGGTTCATTGCTTGAGGGCGGCCATTTAAACAGATTTTCCCATCTGCAGAAACCACGGTTGCGTTACCAACGCTAAATATAATAATAATTCTCATTATCAGTTTCAACAAAATGCAATTATCCCCTTGGCTAATTACCTGGCTAACGCCGTGAAAACAGGGCATTAATAATCAAGAAAACCGTCGCCTTCCTTAAAGCTGGCAGGCTATACCCCATAAATTTCAAGCTGGCCATTCAAGCGCATCCTTACGCCTACGGCATATGCGCCTCCCGATACCGCACAGCCAGGAAGCGATTAGAATGGCGGTAACAACGCGGTAGCTTGCAAGGCAACGGCTATAAATTGATGGAATATCTCAGGGGGTTAATATGACACAACGAATTGTTACACTGGCCGAGTGCCCACAGTTTGTCGATGTTTGCGCTGCCTGGGCATTTGGCCAATGGGGTTCGCAACGTGGCGGCACACTGGAACGCACACGCCAGCGTTTTACCTTATGCAGCAAACCCAGTGAAGATTACCTGACGCTGCTGATGATTGATGGCGAGCGCCCGCTGGGTATGGCCAGCCTGTGGCCAAGTGACGATCATCATCGAATGGATCTCTCCCCCTGGTTGGCCGGCGTATTTGTCCATCCAAACCAGCGGCGACAAGGCATCGCCCAGCGCCTGGAGCAGGCGATTGTCAGCATGGCACAGCGGCAAGGCCATCCAATCCTGCACCTGATCACCGACGGCTCAGAGGCGCTGTATGTCCGTTGGGGTTGGCACACCATTGAGCGCCGTCAACAATATGGTGAGGAGGTGGTGATAATGGAGAAACGGCTTTGAAAAGAAGAATGGCTGCGATAATAATCAACCCATAAACCTGTCAGGATTACCAGTCAGATGATTATCCGCAGCCATCTTTTATATTACGACTCTAACGGGATCCACTAACGATAGATTTCCGCATTCCCCCGCCAATCACTGGAATCACCAGGGTTATCCAGACCAATAATACGGTAATGGGTTGCACCATCTTCGGTCGCTTTTTGCTTCAGCGCATGAATAGCATCATCTGGAGAACCACTGACCCCAGAAACTGAGACGACCCCGATGCTCTGCAGGGTACTGGCTTGGGTGTTATCGACCTGTTTGGCACCGGCGGCCAAGGTGGAGAATGAAGCGGTGGCGAGCAATGCAACTGCGATACCAGATAATAGTTTCATGATTGACTCCGTTATTTTGATTAACAACTTGTGCTCAGTGATGTTAATTATGAGTTAGCTAATGAAAACGGACGTAATCCAACGTAAAGAAGCTCAATCATTGTGAGTAAAACAAGGAGAAAACAAGAATAGGTATTTCCTGGTAGCCCAAAATTTTATTTATAGCTTTATTTTCATACTCTATTTTAAAATATCTTATGCGCAATATTATGGGCCTGGCATATTTGCCAAGCCCAATGCCTTTAACGCAGCGGTTGAGCAAGTGTCAGCACCCATAGCTCGCTCAATGACTCCGGTTGCTCTAATGGCCGTAGTTCGATGGTCGTTTTTACCGGTTTACCATCCAGGCTGAGCTTGCCCGGTTGAACCCACTGATAATCGGTGATCTTCTTCCCATCAGGTTCGGCATTGACCAGTTTAGCCTGCAGGCCAAAGTCATTGTCGTTAATCACCGCCAGCGTGCGGTTATCGATCAACGCCAGCCCCTCCACTTTTTCTTGCTGCCACCCCAGCTTGCGCAGGTCTACCATTTCACGCTTTTGCGCCAATTTTACCCCCGTTTGGCCAATTGTGCGGCATTATCAAACTCCGGAGCATTGCCCTCACCATCAAACGGCGTCAGATCGCTGGCCTGGCTGAGATCCACCAGGTAGATTTTGTTCATCATTTGTTTGTCTTTATCGCTGCCCTGCTCAATCAGTAAAATATGCTGGTTGTCGACCGCAACAATATCGCCAATCTTGGCATCTTTGGCCTTCTTATAGCTGGCGATATCGATCGGGTAGCCATACATTGCCGTTTTGCCAGTGGCGGGATCAAAACTCACCAGGCGGGTAAACTGGGCTTTGTTTTTACTCTTGCCGTCGATATCCAGCGTGCTCTGCACCGCCGCCAGGATCCGCCCATCAGGTAAGCGCGTGATACCCTCAAAACCCCGGTTAGGCTGGCGCCATTTGATGATATTCGGCAAACCACTGGCGACAGCCTGTTCCCCCGGTAACGGAGTTGGGCCATATTTGGCCAGGATTTTACCTTGGCTATCGATATGGATCAGGAAAGGGCCATACTCGTCACATAACCAGTAACCGCCTTTACCATCTGGGGTGATCCCTTCGGTATCCAGGCCACGTTTGTCACTGGCAAGCGGCTGCAGAGTATCGCTCAGTGCGACTTCATTGGTTGAGCCAATCAGGTTGCCCGGCAGTGGCAAACCACTCAGCACACCGCTCTCATCATGTAATGGGCGCGCCCGGGTTGCATTAGCCTTAGCGCCGCTGACGCGAATATCCATCAATAAAGGGACAAAAGCAGGATTGGCAAAAATCTTGGCCTCCTGTTTACCCACGGCAGGAGCATCAGCATTCGGGCCACGATCGGTAACGGTGGTCAGTAACAAATCGCCCCCTTCCACGCCATTGAATACCAACCCTGAACCAATCCCTACCGGTAATCCTTGCGGAAAATGGCTGGCGAAAACCCCGGTATAGCTCACGCGATCGCCATCCGGAAAGCTTACATTGTAGCGTGCAACCTTAACCTCGGCCGCCTGGGACAACAGCGGCAACACAGAGGCAAAAAAGACAAAAAGTGGTTTGATTCTCATGGTATTAGCTCATTGTAAGAGGAAGGAACAACCCGTAAGCCTAATAACTTGCCATGACATTATTATGACATCCGCTCTAAACCACATGAGCACCCTGAATAAAGAATTTATAGCAAATAGAAATAAACAATCAACTCGCGAATATTGAATGATAAAAACCAATTGAAACACGCATGACTTACGTATGAAAAATATAAATTTAGGAATTTACCTGAGCGGCACTAAGATAATTACTCATTTGGTAGATAAAAAACCATCAAATTAATAGTATTTTCTTAAAATAACCCCTTACGCATAGACAAAATAAAAAGATAGGGATTTAATACCGGCCGTAATCGTGGGCGCGCAACAAAAGCTATGTATTGAACCCTGCATCTCAATAAAGGTGTTCTATAGTTTTTAGTGCTAACACCCGTTAGTTTTCCCCAGCAGGATGGAATCTATGTCAAAACGACTTTTTGCCGAATTCTTCGGTACATTTTGGTTGGTGTTCGGCGGTTGTGGTAGCGCAGTATTGGCCGCTGCATACCCGCAATTGGGTATTGGTTTTGCTGGTGTTGCTTTAGCCTTTGGTCTAACCGTTGTGACCATGGCTTACGCCGTCGGTCATATTTCTGGTGGCCACTTCAACCCGGCAGTAACCCTGGGATTATTTGCCGGCGGCCGTTTCCAGGCTAAAGACGTTATTCCTTATGTGATTGCTCAGGTGATTGGTGGTATTGCAGCAGCAGCAGTGCTTTATTTAATTGCCAGCGGTAAAGCAGGTTTTGATGCTACCGCCAGCGGTTTTGCTTCGAATGGATACGGTGAGCATTCACCGGATGGATATTCTTTGCAGGCTGCTATCGTAATTGAACTCGTGCTGACCGCATTTTTCCTGATTGTTATTCATGGTGCGACAGATAAACGCGCACCGGCAGGGTTTGCACCTCTGGCAATTGGCCTGGCACTGACGCTGATCCACTTGATCAGCATCCCAGTAACCAATACCTCTGTTAACCCGGCTCGTAGTACCGCGGTGGCAATTTTCCAGGGAACCTGGGCATTGCAACAGCTGTGGGTATTCTGGCTGGTCCCGTTAGTCGGCGGCGTTGTCGGTGGTTTGATCTACCGCGTCCTGCTGGAAGACAAGAAGTAAGTATTATTTTCAGGGCAGCCCGCAATGGCTGCCCTGTCATTTACCCTTTTACCGCTTCAAACATCATGATATCACTGGTAAATGAGCCATCGGCCTGAATGGCAAAGTGCTGGCGCACATCTGCCGCCACCCCTTGTTGCAAGGCTCGGATCGCCGTGACGAAATGCGTCGGCGTGCGCATTCGTGCCACCCAACTGCTGAACTCCAGATCCAAACGATCTGATGTCACCTCCCGCACCAGCAACCCGGATTCAGTCAGCATCCTCAACCATTCACCAGGTGCATAATTACGCACGTGCGAAGTGTCCCGCAATACCTCAACGGTTTGCAGATAAATATCCAGTAAAGGATGCCCAGGGGAAACCACATCCATCAAGATGGCCCGCCCACCCGCTTTCAATACCCGATTCACCTCACGCAATGCACGGCCCACATCATGCCAGTGGTGTGCCGAATAGCGGCTGATCACCACGTCAAAACTGGCATCATCAAAGGGTAACGATTCCGCCACACCTTGCTGCACCTGAATATTTACCAGCCCCTTTTCCCCTGCCGCTTTGCTCACCACCTCCAGCATTTGCGCCGACAGATCGTATGCCACTACCTGCTCCACATTGGCTGCTGCGGTAAAACTGGCATGCCCCGCCCCACATCCCAAATCAAGCAAACGCGCGGAGGAATTCCCTGCCAGTAACCTGGCCAGGCGCTGCAAGTCCTGCCCTAGCGCATGGACCGTGCTGGTCAAATAGGCATTAGCCTGTTCACCGAATTGGCGGTCGACCGCGTTTTTATGGCTGTTGCTGATGCTCATAGCTGCTCCCATTTTTATCTGGCTTACGCCTGTGCCGGATGGCTGGTAATGACTATAATCAAGCTGTTATACGGGTACAATATAACCACTTATCCTAGTATCAACAGGTACCACGCTATGGAATCGGACGACATATCCAGCCAGAAAGCCCTCGGGGCCTTCCTGCGCGCACATCGGGAACGGGTAACGCCAGAAATGATAGGCTTGCCCACGGCTTCTCGTCGCCGTACCAGCGGCCTGCGCCGTGAGGAGTTGGCGCAAATCAGCGGCATCAGTGCAACCTGGTATACCTGGATTGAACAGGGTCGCGAGATTTCCATTTCGCCTTATACGCTGGCACGCATTGCCAAAGCACTTCGGTTAGGCCATGCCGAGCGTCATTATCTGTTCACTCTGGCACGCATCGCCGATCCCGAGCTGGAGCCGCCTCAGGAAGCGGTCAATGCCTCGGTGTTGCAAAGCGTGCATCAGATGACGGTTCCCTGTTACCTGCTCGATCTCACCTGGAATATGGTGGCCTGGAATCCGCAGGCAGAGCAGCTATTCTGCGATTGGCTGAAACAGGCTAACACCCCGAACCTGCTGCACTTTATGTTCTTTCACCCGCAAGCGAAACTGCTGGTCAGCAATTGGGAGGACCGCGCCCGGCGCGTAGTGGCGGAGTTTCGGGCTGAGACCAGCCATCATCAGGGAACAGAGGAGATACGCGCCTTTGTCCGTAACATGACGCACAACAGCGAGGCCTTCCACCATTGGTGGAAACAGCAAGACGTGATGGCCCGTGAAGGCGGGGAACGCATTTTCAGCCATCCGAAACAAGGCGAACTGCATTTCCAGCAGGTCACATTCTACCCGGCAGAACATAACGGGCTTAAAATGGTGATGTTAATACCGCTGCCGTAAAATCTGTTGCAATCGTGCTTCTTGGTGAGCGGTTCAGCCTGCGGGCCGGGTTATTCAGTGGCGGTCGGGGGTAACTGGGAAGAGTTTCGCCCCTAATCAAACAATGTCAGGGCGTTTTACTGTCATCGATTTTTGCCAGAGCCAGGCGATAGGCTTTGACCTTTTGACGTTTTTTCAGCCAGGTAGTGACCGAAACCACAAAAATGGCGCCGGACAGAGTCAGCGCGCCAGGAGGATGGCCGTAAAAAACCATCATGGTAAAGTATACTGCTGAAACAATGGCTACCCATTTAGCCGAATTCCCCACGGTACTTTTCTCGAGGGTTAATCGGCGGATAGCCTCTTCCTCACTGATTCCCATACGCGCTCCCTGATGGTTTAACAGTCCATTATATGTAGAAATACCGCTGTATTTTCAATCGGTTTTTTAGTAAAGATGCGTAAACCTCAACGGGTTAGTTATCGCGAGCAGCAAATAAATGAGGCGCAGCCAAAGGCCGCGCCTGAAATCCCTATACTTTGTATGTAAATAGTGAATTATGCACTCTCCTGATCCACTGACATCGTGCCAAACTGCCCGCTGTTGAAATCGTGGAAAGCCTGCTGGATCTCAGCTTCGCTGTTCATCACAAACGGGCCGTAACCGACAATAGGCTCTGCGATTGGCTCACCGCTCAGCACCAGCAAAGTGACATCGTTGTTAGCCTCAATGGTGATGGATTCACCGCTTCTATCCAGCAGCACCATTTGGGTTTCCCGCACAATCTGCTCACCGTTAACCAGAATGGCCCCATGCAGCATCACTAATGCCAGCGTATGCCCCTCTTCCACCTGCAGGGTGGTGGTATGTCCGGCGTTAAGTTTCATGTCCCACACATTCAGCGGGCTGAACGTTCGGGCAGGCCCCGCATGGCCACCAAAGCTCCCGGCAATCACCCGAACTGAGCCGGCGTTATCCGCCAGTGGAACTACCGGTATATCCTTATTCAGCAACGTCTGGTAACCCGGTGCCGCCATTTTGTCTTTGGCAGGCAGATTAACCCACAATTGCACCATTTCCATCGTGCCCCCTTATGGGAAAACGCTTTGGAATGAAACTCTTCATGCAGAATACCCGAGGCTGCGGTCATCCATTGCACGTCACCAGGGCCAATCACCCCGCCGCTGCCGGTAGAGTCACGATGTTCCACTTCGCCCTGATAAACGAGGGTCACCGTTTCAAACCCACGGTGTGGATGTTGCCCCACGCCACGTCGGCCACTAGCCGAACGGAATTTGGTTGGCGCAGCATGATCCAACAGCAGGAACGGGCTCATTTCTGCACCCAGTTCGTTATACGAGAACAGTGAATTCACCAGGAAACCATTACCGACCCAGTGGGCTTCCGGGCTGTTATAAATACCAAGGATCTTTTTCATCTTGAACTCCTGTTGCAGGCACATGGCCTTACGTTGATGCCAGAAGTTTAATCCAACGCGGTTTGCTGCAGTAGTCGCCAGGATATACACTCAGTGTTCTACAAATGGAACAATAGGAGATTGTGATGCCTACCGATCTGAACGATCTGTTCTACTTCGCCAGCGTGGTGGACCATCAAGGTTTTGCCCCGCAGGGCGCGCGCTGGGCATTCCCAAATCCAAGCTCAGCCGCCGGGTGGCACAGTTGGAAGAACGGCTCGGTGTGCGCCTGATCCAACGTTCAACCAGGCGTTTTTCGGTTACCGAACTGGGACAAAATTATTACGTTCACTGCAAGGCAATGCTGGTTGAAGCCGAAGCGGCGCAGCAGGCAATCGAACAGACCCGCGCAGAACCTTGCGGAACGGTTCGCATGTCTTGCCCGGTTGCCATGTTGCATACGCGTATCGGCAGCATGGTGGCAAGGTTTATGGCAGATTATCCGCGGGTGACGGTGCATCTGGAAGCCACCAACCGCCGGGTCGATGTGGTGGGCGAAGGGTTGGATCTGGCCGTGCGTGTGAGGCCCCCTCCGCTGGAAGACAGCGATCTTGTGTTGAAGATCCTGGCTCAACGCCGCGGGTGCATCGCCGCCAGCCCGGCATTGGTGCGCACCCTCGGCCCGGTTAACACCCCCGAAGAGTTGCAGGCCTACCCGACGCTCGATCTGGGCCCGGCGAAAGCCCAGCATCAATGGCAGCTCCACGGCCCGCAGGAACAGAAGTTCCAGTGGGAGCACCAGCCAAGGCTGGTCACCGACGATATGCTGATGCTGCGCACGGCGGCAATTGCCGGGGCAGGTATCGTTCAGCTACCGATCATGATGATGCGCGATGACATTCTGCGTGGCGATCTGGTGCAACTGTTACCCGGCTGGCAGCCTCAGAGCGGTGTGATACATCTGGTCTACCCCTCACGCCGTGGCATACTGCCAGCGGTGCGGCTGTTGATAGACTTTCTGGCACAGCAATTCGCCGCCCTCGAAGAGACGTGATCAGGCGGTGATTTCGATGGCATTACCGTCTGGATCGCGAATGATGGCTTCATAAAAGCCATCGCCAGTCCAGCGCGCACGCCCCAGGAGAATGCCTTCCTGCTGTGCTCGCTGCGCCAACTCGTCCACCAGCGCCTCACTGCCGAGCGAAAGCGCAATATGTGCCCAGCCAACACGCTCCTCGCCTTTGCCTGCTGGCAGCAAGCCAGGCACATACATGATCTCCAGCGCAGGCCCACTGGCCAGTTGAACAAAGCGGGAAACAAAGCCAGGGCGATTCTTGCTCACATATTCCTCCCCCGCCACGCCGTTGAAATAGCGCTGCCAGAAGCCGATTTGAGCCTCAATATCCTGTGTCCATAAGGCAACATGGGCTATTTTCATCATCATTCTCCATTTTCTGTCGGGATATAAAGCACGTTGCCGCCGCTGAGTGTGACCTGCTGCTCAAGCTGAAGATGGCCGCCACGAGCAATGACCAGGTAGTCGACCTGGCTGGCGGGCAGCAACGTATAGGGGGCATAGGTATTGAATTTGTCGCGGGTACACAGCACTGCAACATTGCCGGCGCGAGCCAATACCTGCTTTTTAAACTGGGCTTCCTGATAGCGCAGGGCTGTAAACCCGCTGTCGGCGTCATAAGCGCAGACACCGGTAAAGGCAATATCGAACTGAAACGAGCCAATCTCGGCTACAGCTTTGGCATCCACACAGCCCCCGACCTGCGCATCGATTTCACCACCGATCAGGATGGTGCGTATCCCAGGGCGCTCCAGCAACCGGCTGGCCACGCTCAGAGCGTTGGTTACCACCGTAAGTTGCCGATCGCGCGGCAAGAGGTCCGCCAGATACAGATGGGTGCTGCCTGCATCCAGAAAAATCACCTGTTCGGTATGAATTAGCGCCAGGGCAGCCTGGGCCAACTGCTGTTTTTCATCCCCGCTAAGGGCAATGCGCTCGGCAATATGGCCAGTGGCAGGCGTAGGAGCCAGCGCCCCGCCGTATATCCGTTTGCACAGGTTTTGCGCGGCCAATTGGCGCAGATCGCGGCGAATGGTGGCTTCGGTGGTATTCAAACGGGCCGCCATTTCTATCGCCAATACCCGCCCCTGCTGTTGCAAGGTTGCGAGGATGGCCTGATGGCGCTCGTTTGGTAGCAATTTTGACATTATGGCAGTCCGACACAAACAAACTGAACACAAATGTACACAATCGTACATAAATGAACAATGATCTTGCGCAAAAAGCGCGTTTGGGGAAATTTGCCGGTGGGATGTTGGCTATACTGGGAAAGCAACGTTACCGTAGACGTAACGGCTCAATTAGATACTCTGGCTGCACGTGAAAGGCGACGGGTATTAAGGAAAAGCGATGCTATTTAGAGTAGCAAGATGGTTGTTTCAATTACCGGGCAAGGTGTTTGCCCCAATCTTCAGAAGCCGGCTGACGTTAGTGATTTTCTTTGCCGTAGTGGCTGCGGGCATTTTTGCCATTAAGCAGCAAAGGCAACCAGAAGAAATTTTTACCCTTGCCGCCCCACAAAATTACGTGATCCAACGCGAAGCACCGCTGCGTGAGGCGCGTGAACACTGCGTTGGGCCATTGCCTGACAATCAGGGGCAGCCATGGCCCGCTTCGGCTGGTTTTCTTCACCAGCCGGATTGGAAAACCGGCAGTAAATTGCAGGCATTTACCCTGGATAATCAGCACAACAAATTTGCGGTCTTGGTCAAATTGGAGAGTGCCGCCCGGCAAACACTGGCGGAGGTATTTCTTCCCGCAGCCAGCAGTTTCAATATCAAACTGCAGCCCGATACCAGCTACGTGATGAAAGTGAAGGATATCAACAGCGGTTGCAGTTTCCGCACGGTCTTTTCGGTGGCAGACAACCACGATGGCAGGCTGCCACTGACCTTAACAGCGGAAGGATCAGAACGCTATCACCCGATAACCAACAGCAAGTTTTAACGCGTTATTTCTTCACTGGATGATCGCGGCGGAACAGTTCCCAGCTATCCATTTCCTGGCCGTTTGGCAAAGTGCAGGTGGAATACTGCCCCTGGGCGTTTTGCCGGCCGTTGAGCTTGCCGCCAAGCTTGGTGCAGTAAACATCTGCCGGGTTAGCCATGCCAATATTTTTGTTCACCTGCGGCGGCGGCGGTGCATCATTATTGGTTTTGGCAGCACATCCTTGCAACAGCGCAACGCCAGCAACAAAGGAAAGCATCAGGATCGTTTTCATTGATATCTACCTGGTAATAAATGGGACGATAGCGCAGGATTGCGCCATCGCGAAGTCGGTCAGGAAATAAAGGACATGCCCTGCTTCAATACCAGATCACAGGCTTTCTGCTTCACTTTTTCGGTAATTTGCGAAGTCCCCAGGCTGTTCAGATCCAGACTCTTGCCATCACCGGTATTTAGCAGGCCACCAAGACCTTGCTGATAATCTTCGCTCTTGGCGTTGGCGGTACTGGTAATACCCAGTTGATCCAGTAATTTATCTTTGATCGCTTCAGTGCCTTTCTCGGAAAGGACGTTATTTTTCACGCAATATTGCAGGATACCTGCGGCATTCGTCATGCTGCCAGAACTGAGAGCCTTGTCGCCACCGTTCAACAACCCGGTCAGCGATGACAACGAAAGGCCGCCGCTGCTGCTACCGCTACCCCCTGATTTACCCAGTTCACTGGCAGCACTGTTGAGGGTATCCATCAACCCGGCAGCCTGAACGGTGCCTGCAACCATCACCGAAGCCATGGTCAACGCCAGCAATAAACGATGTTTGGTGTTCATAAAGGTAAAGCTCCTGTTTATCTCCAATATGGCAGCGCGATAAAGCGCGTAGTGCCACGATCCTAGCTTCGGACGCCAGGTATCCCGACAAGTTCCTTTTATTCAGGTTGACGGGCATTTTTAGGATTTCAGGAAGAAAAATCAGAACTGCCAGCGCAGCCAGGCGAAGAACACGTTGCCGTTATTGTAGGTACCAGGAATGTAGGTAGCCTGAAAGGTTAGCTGCTTGTAACCAATAGACGCCAGCGGTAGCGGCGCAGGGATCGGAATATAGTTCCAGTTGTCGCGGGCAGTCACGCTGGCGGTAAAGCCCAGACCAAGGCGGAAATCCTCACCCTCGATCGGGCGCCAGATCTTCTCATAGGCATAACCGCCGATCGGCTCCCATTTGTTATACGAATCCTTGAACATCATAAAGTAGATGCCGTGCCAATCGCCGTCCTGATCGAAACGGGAAATGCCATACCCCGCCCCCAGGGACGCTCGTTATAGCCATCGGTCTTTTCTTTATCGTAAGTCCAGCGATTGTGCCAGGTGATTGCAGGCAGATAGAACTCTTTATTGGGCGAGTTGTTCCAGGTTTCTGCCACATTGCCGGTAAAGCGCCCCCACCAGCCAGATCCCTGCTCTTGCGATGGCGCAGCATTGCTATTTTCGGTACTCTCCTCGGCATAAGAAGGCAGTGCGGAAAATACCAACGCCAGTAAACAAGCCATTAAAGTCCGTTTAAAAACCATCATAAAGCTCCAGTAAAATTTAAAGCCGGGGATTCTTGCCGATCGCCCCCCTTATAATCAAGCTTTATCCTGCTAACCTAATGCTTTTATCCCCTTTGTTGAAGAACCATTAAAGTTACGCAGAGAAGACCCGCCAGCCTGCCCCCCTACAGGTTGAGCGGCTAATCTATGTCGCGACCAGTGGCTTGTCTGTGGGAAAAATCCTGTTCCCTTAACGTACGCGTAAACGCCCAGCACGGCGGTCTCTACTTTATCTCACCGGCCTGCGGCGTGAGCGGCGCAGCTTCGGGGATATTCATGGTCAGGAAATGGATAAAACACCTTTCCTGTTTCCTGACCATCAAGGCTGCACAACCTGCTGTTGTCTTTGCGCTAGCCACTTGGGGCAAGCCGCATGTAAAGCTTTCCTGCCAACGGAGAGAAAGTGGCGCTTAAGCCAGAGGAAAGGGGCAATCCCGCCGCGCCTGGCACAGGTCATTACCCAATAAGAGTTAATTAGATTAAATATATAATTCATTTTTTCAGTGAAAGCTTAAATAGTTGAATCAGGATAAATACATCCAGAGAAAAGTACCTGCCTGAGTTTCTACTCCTGGTCTTACCGCCATTTCATGTAGTAACCCTTAAAAGAAAAGTACCCGCTCTTTTGGTCACTCCCCTGCCCATAACCTTTCCAGGCCGTAAACCGTCCGATACGATTCGAAAAACTCAACCTACCCCAAGCAACTTGAACAAGTTTCCACTTTCATCAACTGTTAAGGCTGACGCCCTACAAGCGACGCGCATTTTCAACGATTAACGGAACGACATCGCCAGCAAGCCATATGCTGCGTTCCCTTAAATAACAATAAATTAACGTGAATGTGGAGCAATAAATGAGGATCACCATAGGTTCATTCATCCTGCAACAACTGGCCGCCCTGAAAGTGGATCGTATTTACGGCGTGCCCGGTGATTACAACCTGGCCTTACTGGAGTTGATCGAGCATAACCCCGAGATTGAATTCATTGGCAACTGCAATGAGCTTAATGCTTCATATGCCGCCGATGGCTATGCCCGGCTCAAAGGTGCTGGCGCCTTGATTACTACCTATGGTGTGGGGGATCTGGCGGCGCTTTCCGGCATTGCCGGAGCCTATGCGGAATCCGCTGCCGTTGTCTGCATTGCAGGCACACCACCATTGCACGCCATGAAAAGCCATGCACTGGTGCACCATACGCTGGCAGACGGCAACTTTGATAACGTGATGAACTGCTTCAAACAGTTCACCGTGGCACAGGCATTGATTACGCCGGAAAATGCCGCGCTGGAGATCCCAAGAGTGATCGCCTGCGCCTGGCAGCAGAAAAAACCGGTTTACCTGCAGTTGCCTTGCGATATTTGTGATGTAGAAATTGAGGTGGCCGCCCCCGGTGATTCGCCCAGCTTGCCGCGCAGCGATCCCAGCTATCTCAAGCTGGCAACCGAGGCCTTGCTCAAACGCCTCCAGCAGGCCAAACAGCCGCTAATCCTGGTCGATCAGATGGTCGATCGTTATCAACTGCAGAAATTGGTGATTGCACTCGCCGCTAAATTCGCCATTCCCATCACCAATATGCCGACGGCAAAATGCGTGATCCCGGAAAATACCCTGGGCTGGCAAGGCGGCTACAGCGGTAACCTGTCCCGCCCGGCGCTGTTTGAACTTATGGCCCAGTCGGACTGCATACTGAGCTTTGGTGTGCGCCTGGTGGATTCCACCACTGGCTATTTCAGCCAGCAGATCCCGGCGCAGGCGGTGGTGGATATTGAGCCCTATGCGCTGAAGCTGGATAACACTTCCTACCCGGCAGTTACTGCGGCTGAATTACTGCAAACCCTGCTGGAAGAGCCAATGCCTGCGACACGATCATCGCTGGCACCCCTGCCTGACCCGGTGCGAAAATTAGCGGTACCCGGCGAAAATCCACTCGACCAGGCCTATTTTTGGCAGCGTATGAATCGCTTTATCCAGGCAGACGACGTGCTGGTGGTAGAAAATGGCACCTCTGGTGCAGCAATCGGCGGTATGCGTATGCCGGATGGCGTTACGGTGGTCAATCAGCCCATCTGGGGCTCGATCGGTTATACCCTGCCAGCACTGCTCGGCACGCTGATGGCAGCCCCGCTACGCCGTCATCTGCTGTTTATTGGCGACGGTTCATTCCAACTGACCGCCCAGGAGTTATCCACTCTGCTGCGCTGTGAGCAGCGGCCGATTATCTTCCTGATAAATAACCAGGGTTACACCATTGAGCGCTATATCCTCGGCGAATCCTCTTCCTATAACGATATCGCCTCCTGGGATTACGCCAAACTCCCGGCAGTGTTAGGCCCCCTGGCCCAGGCATTTTGCGCGGTGGTGGAAACCGGCCAACAGTTGGAAATGGCTCTGGAACAAGCCTCACGGCAAGACAGGCTGGCGTTTATTGAAGTGAAATTGCCGATGATGGATACCCCACCGGCAATGAAAGAGTTTTGTGACCGCTGCAACAGCTTCAACTTTGGCCTGCATAACCCGCGGCGCAGCGCTTAAATCTTTCCGGGGGCGGCTGAACCGGCCCCCGGCTTTTATTGCGCTTTCATCATACAACGCTGATAACGTTCGTCGACCCGTTTGGCAAACCAGGCCGTAGTCAGCTTGCGGGTTATTTTCGGGCTTTCCAACTGGATACCCGGCAACACTTCCCGTGGCAGCGTTTTCCCGGTGGTTTTCTCCGCTAACGCAAACACCCGCTGATATAAACCCGTCTTTTCAAACTCCAGGCTATCACCTTTTTCTAAAGCGCTGCGGATGGCGGCGTTGCTCATATCCAGCCGTTTACCCAATGCCCGCACCGCCAGCTCGGTTGAACCTGGTTTATCGTTGCCGTAATTGATCACATCGCCATCCAGCGCCAACGGGATCCCAGAGACCCGGCTTACCGCACTCTGGAATGCCGCGTTACGGCTGGCATACCACCCGGCATTGAAGTCGGCAAAGCGGTATATCGGCTGCGGGTAGTTAGCCGGATACCCCAACAGATGCACAATACCGAAGTACATGCCGCCACGGCGGCTGAACACTTCCTGGCGAATCGATCCGGTTATCGGGTACGGATAACCTTTGGCATGAACCTCGGCAAAAGCAATGCTGACCTGCATCGGGCCTCCGGTACGTACCGGGTTCAGGCTGCCAAACAGCTTCTGCCCCATAGGAACCATGTTGATAAAATCATCAAAAATCGCACTCAGCTGTTTCTCGCTACGGACGTTATCCAGCCGTTCGCTATAACTTTTGCCATTGGGGGATTTAATCAGCAGCGCGGTGCGCACTACAAAATGGGGGATATGCAGTTGGTCGGCCCGGCGATCAATTTCTTTCCAGGCAATCCTGGCCAGGCCCGGTACTTGTGGATCGGCCTGGAAGCCTGACTCCTGCTCGGTCACGGCCAGCACCGAACAAAGATTTTCTTTGCTGGGCTCAATGCCCTGTGCGGCCAACGCGGCGGTGATATCGACCGCCCAACCTTGGCGATCGCCAACCTTGGCTGGCATCAGCTTGACGATTTGCGCCTTCACATCGGCCGGGCGCACGGCGGGTTTTTCCGGCGTTTTAGTGCTGCAACCAGCCAGCACCAGCAACGCCATCAGGCTCAGTATTCGGTATTTTTGCATCTTTTTCCTGGTCGTCATGGCATCAGCAGAGGTGACGTTAGCCCAGCCAGGCGCTAGGATCCAGTTTAAACTTTATCAGCCAGAGGCTGGTCTAGGCAAAAAGCCAATAAAGATGTATTTTATGTGCAACTTAATTTATAGGAAGATGACGATGGATCAGCTGACCGTCCTGCCAGAAGACCACTACACCCAGAAATACTCCCTGACACCAACCCATTCCGAAGTACTTGAGGCAGCCAGGGTGGTTGCTCCCGGTAAAACGTTGGATCTGGGTTGTGGCAGCGGCCGCAATTCGCTTTATCTCAATCTGAAGGGTTTTGATGTTACCGCCTGGGACAAAAACCCCCAGTCGATTGCCTCACTCAATCAGATCATCGAAACCGAACAGCTCTCTCGGATCACCGCCAGCGAGCAGGATCTCAATATCCATCGTTTCAGCGGCCAATATGACTTTATCCTGTCTACCGTCGTGTTTATGTTCCTGAACCGCGAGCAGATCCCCACGATTGTGCGCAATATGCAAGACAGCACGGTTAAGGGAGGCTACAACCTGATCGTCGCCGCCATGGATACGCCGGACTACCCGTGCACCATGCCTTTCTCTTTCACCTTCAAGCCAGATGAGTTGAGAAACTATTATCAGGATTGGGAAGTGATCAAATACAACGAGAACCCTGGCGAACTGCACCGCGTCGATGCCGC
The DNA here is from genome assembly GCF_050632285.1 of Serratia sp. L9. Lineage (NCBI taxonomy): Bacteria > Pseudomonadati > Pseudomonadota > Gammaproteobacteria > Enterobacterales > Yersiniaceae > Serratia > Serratia sp. L9. The sequence continues at coordinate 5,556,018 of NZ_CP192591.1, forward strand.
TGGTAACCGTATCAAGCTGCGTTTTGCGACCTTGCTGGCACGTAAATAATCTGGTTAATGTCACGCTGTACAAACCGAATGTCAGGCAGACAAAAGCCGGTCTTGGCATAACGCTATAGACTTGAAAGGGTAACGTTCATCTCTACACCCTAGGAGGATGTATGCCTGATAATCGTGTCACCATTCTGGACAGCGTAGTACGTTTCCTTGACCGCCAACACGGCCTGTATATTAACGGCCAGTGGCAAACCTCGCAGGCCGAACAGCGGCTGGGCGTCTTTAACCCCGCCGACGGTCAACAGATTTCCTCAACCGCCGATGCCAATGCCAACGATGTGGCACTGGCGGTGGCCTCTGCCCATCAGGCCTTTGTTGACGGTGTCTGGGCACAGCGCCTACCCGCAGAACGCGAGCGTATTTTGCTACGCTATGCCGACCTGGTTGAACAGCATAGTGAAGAATTGGCCCAGTTGGAGACGCTGGAACAGGGCAAATCCATTAATATCTCCCGCGCATTCGAAGTGGGTTGCACACTGAACTGGATGCGTTATGCCGCCGGGCTGACCACCAAAATCACCGGCCAGACCCTGGACGTCTCGATCCCGATGCCGCCAGGGGCCAAATATCAGGTCTATACCCGCAAAGAGCCGATCGGTGTAGTCGCCGGGATTGTGCCGTGGAACTTCCCGCTGATGATTGGCATGTGGAAGGTGATGCCTGCATTGGCTGCAGGTTGCTCCATCGTGATCAAACCTTCGGAGACCACCCCGCTCACGCTGCTGCGCATGGCTGAATTGGCCAGCGAGGCTGGCGTGCCGCCGGGTGTTTTCAACGTGGTGACCGGCAAAGGAACGGTTTGCGGTAAAGCGTTAACCGAGCACCCGCTGGTAGCCAAAGTGAGCTTTACCGGCTCGACACCGGTAGGCAAAGGGATCGCACGCGCAGCAGCCGATCGGCTAACCCGCGTCACATTGGAATTAGGGGGCAAGAACCCGGCGATCGTACTGAAAGATGCCGATCTGCAACAGGTGATTGAAGGCTTGATGGCAGGCAGTTTCCTTAACCAGGGGCAGGTCTGCGCCGCCAGTTCCCGTATCTACATTGAAGCGCCGATTTACGATCGCCTGGTCACGGGCTTTGAGCAGGCGGTGAAATCACTGTCTGTCGGGCCAGGTATGGATGGCAGCACTCAGATCAACCCGCTGGTTTCGCAGGCTCATCGCGATAAAGTGGCCGCCTATCTGGAGGATGCCAGAAACAAGCACGCCGAGCTGATAACCGGTTCCGCCGGGCCGGACTCTCAGGGTTTCTATATCCCGCCAACGCTGGTGATTAACCCGGACGACAGCCTGAATCTGGCAAGGGAAGAGGTTTTCGGCCCAGTGGTAAACCTGATCCGCGTGGCAGATGCAGAAGAGGCTCTGCGCAAAGCCAACGATACCGATTATGGGTTGACGGCCAGCCTGTGGACCACCAGCCTGCAAGCCGCCATGGCCTATACGCCACGCATTCAGGCTGGCACGGTGTGGGTGAATACCCATACGTTGATCGACGCCAATATGCCGTTTGGCGGCTTTAAACAATCTGGCAGCGGCCGTGATTTTGGCCCGGATTGGCTAGATGCATACACCGAATCGAAATCAGTCTGTATCCGTTATTAACCTAAAGCCCGTTAAAGAGAAAGGAAGGTGGGATCGCGCCACCTTCCTCTTACACCAATCTTGAGCCCGGGGCTGTACAGCCAGCATTTTACGCCGTCTGGCGTGCCGGTTTACGGGATCAGCCGTAAAGAAATTATCCTCCCCGCCGCAGGCTCTTGCTGCCACCATCCGATCACACAGCCATAAGAATCGGTTTTTTACATCCGCGTACTGGCCAAGACAACCCTGCTTGTTGATGCGGCGATCAACGGCTGCATAAGCCGGGATGAGTGGGGTTGCTGCCCCCTGCCGTCCTTCTGCAAACGCTATCAGCGGGTGTTGGCTTGTCCACGCCACGCGGGTATTTCGCGTACCTGGTTGCCAGTCTCATCCTTCCCGAAGCGGGTATTCTTTTTCTGCTACAGCAAGTTGCCCTTCATATCATTCTTGTGAAAACAGGCAACCACACTGATAAAATCGAATTTATGCTATTGAAGTAATTTGATATTTCCAGTCAACGCTGAGGGCGCACAATAAAGCAGGGCGAACCACTTGTTCGCCCTGCTTTCTCAGTGTTGCAATAATGACTTCTACTGTTGCCCGTTCAGATTCAGCGTTGGCGTTTCATCAAAGAAATTCCACGGTTTGAGCAATGCGTGTACCCATTCGGTTGGCATAATCGGCCACTCTTCCGCGCGCGCCACATGGGTAGTGCCGGTTGTTAACCACACCACGTTGTCGGTGTTGTCTATCGGCTGATTGTCGGCGGTGTATTGCCCCAGACCAGTATCATGAATCGAGCGGTTCGGGTATTTGCCTTCCGGGTAGCGCTCATTCGGGTTGTAGCGGGTCACCCACAGTTGCCGATCCATAAAGCTCAGACGGTGATAGATCCATTCGTCTTTACCAAAGTTGGCCCCTTTGGCGATCGGGTGGGTCCCCCCGCATAAGGGATCATCTGATAGGAAACCGGGTTGCCCATCTTGTTCAGCCGGTTCGGATTACTCAGTAAACGAATGGTGGAAGGATCGAACTTCTGCGCCGCCTGTTGCTCGGTACTGACCTTCACCTGATCGACCTGCATGGTGCTGGATCGCGGACCACCACGATCGTTAGGTTTCACATCAGGGTTCAGCTCCACCAGGCTGTTGTTTTCCCCATCCACATCCATATCAAGCCGGAAATTGTAGATATGCTGATGGGTGGTCCCCACGATGTTGTGATCAATCAGCGTGCCGTACTGCGTATCCTGCCTGGCCGTGGGATCCTGCATGGTTCGGGCCTTCACGCCTTTAACCGCTTCAATCCCCGTCGCTCCAGCGTCGATACCGATAGTGCCGTTCTGGTGGAAGACCCAGTCGAAGATATAATCGTAATTGCCCACCGTACTGATCCAGCGCACCACCAGTTCCCGGCGTTCGGTGCTGATGTTTGGCTGCCCCATCTCCTGATGCTTGTACTCCGGCCCGGCGTAGCGCTCAAACACCGCAATGGCCCGTGGAATATCGGTAGGTTTGCCGGTGTAATCAGCAATGGTTTCATTCAGCAACACTGCGTTTTGCGGCGCATCTTTACCCAGCGCGATAGGGGAAGTGAGCGTGCCCATGCCGTAGTCACCCGCGTCCAGATAGGCTTTGAAATACCAGCCCACATCCGGATCGCCGTAAGGCACAATCATGCCGCCCAGCGATCCCTCATACATCACTTTGCGCTTACGACCATTGTCGTTATAAGTCACCGTCGAAATTACCGGCCCAACGCGGGAATTCAGATGCAAGTGGAAATCCCAGTTCTGCCAATGGAGGGTATTACCGGTAATAGTGTAATTTTTACCTTCTGGCTCAATGATATCCAGCGGTTTGATTTTAGGGGCTTTGCGATCGCGGCCATCATACGGCGTTGGCTTCATCGGCACCGGGATCGTCGGCCCTTCTTCAATTTTGATGATTTTCTTCTGTTCAAGATCGACCACCGCCACCAGGTTTTCGATCGGATGTGCCCAGTAGTTGCCATCGCCAACGTCAAGGTAACTGACCACTTTCAACAGGCGCTGATCCTGCTGCAAACCATCTTTACCGTCGAAATACCCCACCGTCAGCGGCGTAGTTATCACTTTGGTCGGATCCTGCACCCCGTGTTTTTTCAGGGCTTCGGCGTATTCTTTACTGCCATTGATGATCGTCTGGACGCTGGTGAAATCATCCAGCAGCACCATCCCCTGGGCATCTTTGATCGGCTGCCAGGACAGCACTTTTTTCTGTTGCAGATCCACGACGGCTTCAATGACATGTACCCCGTCAAGCAGGGTGACATCAGCCTGGCGCGGTGGTTGCGCATCGCTACCGTTCAAGACAAACTGCCAAACCTGCTCTTTCCCCGGTTCCCGCAGCGAAACTTCGGTAAAACGCACGTTGTTCTTATACTCCGGCGCTGCCTTGATAGCGGCCACCACCGTGTTAATTTCGGCCGCACTCAATGGGTTCAGCGGGTGCGCACGGTGTTCAACGGCAAAGGTCTGATCCAGGCCAGACTGGAAAACCTCATTGATAAACTCCTCAGACATAAAGGCCGTTTTGCCCTTGAACACCACCGGCACCTGGAGTTTCAGCGGCTTGCCGTTAACTATCGCCTCGCGGGTATCCGGTTTGACTTTCACATAGGCCCCATCTTTGACGATGGTGAACATGCGCGCGTAATCATCCCACTGCACGCTGGCACCAAATTCCTCCAACGTTTTCTGCATAGGTACCATATGGGCTGCAGCGCCATGAGCCAGCGCCGCCGGTTGCCAACAGGTCGCTGCCAGCAAGCCCAATGCCAGCGCGATTGCGGCTGGCAAGCGTTTGGTTTTCATTATTGGTTTTGTAAGCACCATCATTCCCCCGTCACGAATAAAAGAGACATTGCATCCGTCATTATTTTCATGAACCCACTAATCGGCCCAGATCAACATAGCAACTCTTCACAGGGGATATTTTGTTCTGCTTGCCATCCTGTTTGTCGCTCCTGACAATCTGCAGCAAAGCATGGCGGGAAGGGAATGGCGGGGATTACTGATACTGCTTGCGATACTCACTGGGCGAAACGCCAAAGCGGGCCTTGAAAGCGGTGGAGAAATGGCTGTGGTCGGCAAATCCCCAGTCATAACCGATATTGCCCAGCTTTTGCCGCTCTTTGGCTAGGCGTAACGCCTGAGCGCACAGATCCAGACGACGGTTTTTGATGTATTGCGCTACCACCAGCCCTTTACGGGCAAACATGCGGTACAAACTGCGTACCGAAACCCCGACCTCACTGGCAACCCATTCCGGCTTCAGTTGTTCAGACTGGATATGCTTGTCGATAAACGCCAGCGAACGGGTAAAAACCTTTTCGTGTGGATCATGCCCTTCGTCCTGCCCCACCAATACCGGCCGCAGTAAGGTAGCGACGGCATTAAGCACGGCTTCGCTTTCTACCCTACTCATTTGCGGGTTCTGCATGCTGCCCAGCACCAGTTGCTGGCTGAGTTTAGCCACCATATTGTCGGCACCAATGCGCTGTGCAAAAGGAAGATCGGCAAAACGCAGATGCTGTTCAAGGTAGCTGCGCGGCAATACCAGTGATAATTGGCGTGAACTCTGCTGGTAAGTAAAACTGCATGGCTTTGAGGCATCGATAAAGGTGATATCCCCCGCTGATAACGTGGCCTGATTCTCCCCCTGTTCCATCACCGAATTACCACGCAGTTGGAAGGCAATAAAAAAGTGGGCGTTATCACTTTGGGCAATCTCGCTGCGGGTTCGATAAAGCCTGGCCCGCGCCACATCAACCACGCTCAGGCTCAGAGCATGGGATTGGAACTCCTGTATCGCACCCGCAAAGCCCGGGGCCAGGATTTTGGCGCAAAACCGCCCACAGGTCGAATTGATTTGCCCTAACCACTGTTCAAAACTGGCGTCACCGGGCCGTGTGGAAATTGCCATAATTAACCCCTTGAAACATCAGCAATAAAAGAGAGCTGGCCAATCAAACTTACCGACCCGGAGCCTTTTGGAAAGCCAGGTTCGTCAGTGCAACCTGAGCACCATAACAATTCATTAACATGGATTCAAAGTTATAGCGGAAATTTGGTGCGGGGATCACAGATTGCCTGGGAGTACTGCCAGATTGGGGGATTAAAATAAAAAAGGGGAAAAGCCGGAATGCCGGGTGAGAAATAAGGCACAGCACCTGAGCGCCATACCTTAAAATATTACTGACGATTACGCGCAGCTAGCCAGGTCAGCTGGAGCACGGTCAGTGTATTCGCCGTACTTACCCTGACAGGTAGTTACTTTACGGCAAACTGCAGTTGCACCGGTACCTTCTTTTTCGAAAGTATCTTTACAAGCCACGAAAATACCACCAACAATGTTTGAAACTTCAGCTACGTTTAACTTTTTCATAAAATATCCTTATTGAAAATAATAATAAAGTTTGCCTTAATGATTCGTCATCAATAAAGTATTTAATTCTTGAAACATCTACTAAAAATTAATAACGAATAGTTGAAAAACCATCCTTAAGGCCAACGAATTATAATGATCAATCAAATTCATAGTCAACGTTAAAGCCTTATCCGGAACACCTTCGGGAAAATTCTCAATTAAACAACCTTTTTATCCCGGTATTCTCCATCAATATAAAAGCATTATATAAATCTCAAGGGAATTAATTATAAATTGAATATAAGATGTTTCTAATAAAAAAACGGAAAGAACCCATCAACGAGTAATGATGAGGATTACTTTTAAGTTTCTGTTGACCAGACAGAATAAATTCCGGTCAATGAAAAAACACTGATGTGATTGGACAAATTTTGTACCCAATGCATGATCCAGATCACTGTATATACATACATTAGTCGCCACAATGTCTATCAAGAAACCATTAACTTAAAACCGACTGGAGAAAGTGATGAGAACAAACATTGTTGGCTGGTTTGAGATTTATGTTGCGGATATGTCACGAGCGCAAAAATTCTATGAGTCTGTTTTCAATACGCAGTTAGAAAAATTGGAAGCCGAGGGGATGGAATACCTGATGTTCCCTTATCAGGAAGGGAGTGAAGGTGCCGCTGGTGCACTGGTAAAAATGGAAGGGGTTCCCCCTGGGCCGGGCGGTTCTCTGGTGTACCTGATATGCGAGGATTGCGCGGTGGAAGAGAACCGCATTGTTCCTAATGGTGGTGAGATCCTGAGAGCAAAATTCAGCATCGGCGAATATGGCTTTGCCTCCATTGTGAAAGATTCTGAGGGCAACGTTATTGGATTGCACTCGATGAAATAACCCGCTTCTTGCTACTGAACCCCAGAACTCTCTCACTGGCCGGGTATCCCCGGCCATAAATACGCCGATTCGCCCGCCGCCTCCTTAATTCGAAAAAACGATTTACAACAATGCATTTTTAGCATTTATTACATTATGTTAGCGCAAATAGTTGCCAACATACTCGCCGTCAAATCAGATAAAAAAACTGATGAAGACCAGTAAATTCATTTCTTTATTTTGCTTGGAAGGGAATATGCCGCTGCATTTACGTCATTTAGTATTAATACCGCTATTAACGCTGGTTGCTTGCCAGCAACCCAACACCCCAAATCACTCCCTGGTCATTACGACCAAAAGTTCACCAGACGTGGTGAATAATGCCCGATTAGAAATTTCGCAAAGCGCACTGGAATATAACACGCACAAAGTCCAGCAACTGCTCGGGAATAAATCAACCCTTTGCGCCATTTTAAAAGGGGATGCCTACGGCCACGACCTTTCGCTGGTGGCCCCCATCATGATAAAAAACAATGTGCAGTGTATTGGCGTGGCAAGTAACCAAGAGCTGCAAACCGTGCGCGAGCTGGGCTTTAAAGGCCGCCTGATGCGCGTGAGAAACGCCACCGAAGCGGAGATGCGCCAAGCCACCGACTATGATGCAGAGGAGCTGATTGGCAATCTGGAAATGGCAAAACGCCTGGATGCCATCGCAGCCCAACAGGGGAAAACGCTGCGCTTTCATTTGGCACTTAACTCTGGCGGAATGTCACGCAATGGTCTGGAAGTCAAAGATAGCGGCGGGCTGGCAGAGGCCAAGGCCATTGCAGAATTACCGCATCTGAAGATGGTGGGTATTATGTCGCATTATCCTGAAGAAGATGCGGCAGCGGTACGCAAAGATCTCGCCCGTTTCAAGGTACAGTCGCAGCAGGTACTTGATATCACCGGGGTCAAACGCAGCGACATCACGTTACACGTGGCCAATACCTTCGCCACCCTCACCGTGCCTGAATCCTGGCTCGATATGGTACGCGTCGGCGGGGTATTTTACGGCGACACCATCGCCAGCACGGAATACTTGCGCGTAATGACGTTCAAGTCATCCATCGCCGCCCTTAATCAATACCCCAAAGGCAATACCGTGGGCTACGATCGCACCTATACGTTAAAACGCGATTCGGTACTGGCAAATATTCCGGTCGGTTATGCCGATGGCTATCGCAGGGTATTCAGCAATGCTGGCCATGTATTAATCCAGGGGCAGCGCGTGCCTATCGTAGGTAAAACCTCAATGAATACCGTGATGGTGGATGTGACCGGGCTGAAAAACGTCAATCCTGGTGATGAAGTGGTGTTCTTTGGCAAACAAGGCCATGCGGAGATCACGGCTACCGAAGTCGAGGACATCAGCGGCGCACTGTTTACCGAAATGTCGATCCTTTGGGGCGCAACCAACAAGCGCGTTTTAGTGGATTAAATTAAATCGACATGGCCCTGACCAGCAGGGCCAATTCGGCCAGGAACCGATTTGAATGCCGCAAGCGGCGGGCCACAAAAAGCTGATAACAGTTTTACGCTACTCGCGGCGCCCCTCAAGGGCCAGGCTCACGAATGAGGCCTGGCAACCGCGTGCAGATAACAACGCGGCAGCCTGAAAGACGACGGGTATATCAGCTTAAATCAACATCCTTGCTGCCAAAGAACCACGTCAGAATAAATCCGGCGGTATAGGAAATGGCAATACCGGCGACATAAACCAGCATCCCGGCAAAAATGCCCTTGGCCGACGTCATCAGCGGGATAGACACCAGGCCCGATGGGCCAAATACCGTGTTGAGCCCCACCGGTAACCCCATCCAGGCAATCAGGCCGATAAAGAAGCCGCCAACGGCTCCGCCCAGGCAGGCAGTCACAAAGGGCTTCAGGCGTGGTAACGTAACGCCATAAATCAGCGGTTCACCAATGCCCAACAGGCCAGGGAAGATAGCGCCTTTGATCTGGGTACGTAACAGAGAGCCTTTTGGCGAACGGAAAAACAGCGCCAGCGACGCCCCAACCTGACCAGCCCCAGCCATCGCCAGAATAGGAAATAGCGAGTTAAAGCCCTGCGCATCCATCAAGGCAAAATAGACCGGTACAAAACCTTGATGAATGCCGAACACCACGGCAATCAGGAACAACCCGGCCAGGATGGCGGTACCAAACGGGTTGCCGTTCAGGTGCATAAACAGCCATGACATGCCTTTAAACAGCTCACCGCCCACCGGCATGATGACCACAAAAGTAATAGCGCCAGTGATCAGCAAAGTGATGGTCGAAGTCAGGATCATATCCAGATTATCGGGAATTATCCGGCGTACCTGCCGCTCGATCCAGGCCCCCAGCATACAGGCCAGCAAAACACCGATAATATTGCCGCGTGGATCGATCACCAGCCCAAAGAAATCACTCATGCCCGCGTAATAACCGACGGTGCCTTCCGGAATATAACGCAAGACAAACAGCGAGGCGATAATCGCGCCATTGACCCCGGTGCCGCCAAAAGCCTTCTGGGTATTAAAGCCAATCAGGATACTGAGGAAGGTAAACAGACCGACGCTGAACACCTTCATGTAAGCAATCAGGCCTTTTAACCAGGCTGCCGGTGCCACTCCCTCAATCACCAGCGTTTGCTGCAGCAGCGTGGCGATCCCCAGCAACAGGCCTGCGGCAATAAACCCAGGGATCAGCGGCGTGAAAATAGTGGCAAACTTGGTCAGGAAATTATGCACCGCGCTATTTTGCTTCGACTTCATCTGGCGTTTGTTCTGGCTTGCCAGCGCCTGTAAATCTGCCTGTTCTTCTCCCCCGTTGGCTTGCGGTGGCGCCGCGGTCAGCATCGCATTCATCATCTCACTGGCGGTCTGAGCCTTACCAGGGCCGAGGATGATCTGCAGTTGATCGTCGCCGTTAACCACCCCCATCACGCCGGGTATTTTCTTCAATGCATCTTGCTGTATCAGTTGGCGATCTTTTAACGTCAGGCGCAGCCTGGTCATGCAGTTACCGCAGATAATGATATTTTTACTGCCACCGGTGAACAGTAAAATCTGCTCGATCATAGGAACGGTTATTTTCGCCATGGCTATGCCTGTATCCCTTGCAGCGCTTTACGGATAAATCCTTTATTCTGATTCAGAACCGCCGCCGCCTCTTCGGCAGTCAGGCCACCCAGGATCATCACGATCGCGGTTTTACAGTGGCGATGGCATTGGTTGAGCGCATTCTCAGCCTCTGCGGGGCTGCACTCGGTCGCCTCAACCACAATATTGACCTGGCGCTGTACCAGCTTGGCGTTTGTGGCCTCAACGTCCACCATCAGGTTGCTGTAAACCTTACCACTGCGGATCATGGCGCCGGTGGTTATCATATTAAGAATTAACTTCTGGGCGGTGCCCGCTTTCATGCGCGATGAACCGGTGACCACTTCCGGACCGACCAGCGGCTCAATGGCAATATCTGCCGCTTTGCTCATTTCGCTGTTCTGATTACAAGAAATGGCCGCGACTTTGGCACCCAGGCTACGGGCATAAGCCATCGCCCCCAACACATAAGGGGTTCGGCCGCTCGCGGCAATCCCCACGAGCACGTCACGCGCATTAAAATCGAGATTACGCAGATCCTGCTTCCCCATTTCCGGGTTATCTTCTGCATTTTCTACCGCCTGCAATATCGCCGTATGGCCACCGGCAATCAGGCCGATCACCAATTCACGCGGTGTGCCGTAGGTTGGCGGACACTCACTGGCATCCAGGATCCCCAAGCGGCCCGAGGTTCCTGCGCCGCAATAAATCAATCTACCGCCGTTGGCGAAAGCCTCAACCACCAGATCCACCACCTTGGCGATCTCTGGTAGAGTCGCTTCCACTGCAACAGGGACCTTTTTATCCTCGGCGTTGATCACCGCAAGCATATCCAGCGTTGGTAGAGTATCAATTTGCGAACTGGCCGGATTACGGCTTTCCGTCACCATCTTGCTTAAATTAATCTTCATGGGGCTTCCATTTGTTTAGGTTTTCGGCAATGTTAAGGAATTATTTATTCATCAAATGTGATAATCATCACGGTAAATCGATTCTCACTTATCGTGACATGAGGAATAAACGTTAAAAAAAGCGTCATTAAAATAGTTATCTTAAATGATTTCAAATACATAAATCGATGGAATGAAAAACCAGCTACAGGAATAATCTATACCCTATGAATTTCAAGTTGCAGCTAGGCACTCTGCTATCTCATCCCCTGGAGCTGATTTAATGGGATGAGATGGGTGCAGGTAGCAACGCGGCAGCTTGAAAGGCGACGGGTATATTACACACAGTGGGGATATTGTTAATGTCAGTGCTAAACCAAATCACCTGGTTGCTGCCAGGGCTGGCCGAAAACCAGCAAAAAATTGCAAAATACATCCTGGATAACCCGGAGTCGGTGCTGAGCATGTCATCTTCCAGCTTCGCCGAAGACGCCGGTGTCAGTCAGTCCGCCATCGTGAAGTTTAGCCAGAAGATTGGCATGAAGGGCTTCCCGGCGCTGAAAATTGCCATCAGTGAAGAGTTGGGCAGAAATAACCAGTTCAAAACTTATCCGCATAAGGCGTTGCATAACGCCATTTCCTCTGAGGACTCACTGATGGTGGTGGCGCAAAAACTGGCCCACGAAAAAACCGCTGCAATCATGGAGACCACCAAAAGGATCAATTTCCCGCTGTTTCATCAGGTGGTGGATATTATCGATAACGCGCAGCGGGTGCAGATTGTCGGCATTTGGGGTTCCGGGCTAACGGCCAAAGATCTCAGCTACAAATTGCAGAAAATAGGCATCCTCAGCCTGGCAGAAGCCGATCTGCACGTTCAGTTGGCCACGGCGCAGGCGCTGACGCCAAAAGACGTGCAAATCGTCCTGTCTTTCAGCGGCAAAAGAAAAGAAATGCGCATCGCAGCGACAATGGCAAAGGCTCAGGGGGCCACGGTTATCGCCATCACCGGCAATAAAGCAAACCCTCTGGCCAAGATTGCCGATTATGTGCTGGAAAGTGTCTCTGACGAAAACGAATGGAGAAGCTCTTCAATATCATCAAGGACGGCGCAAAATACCCTGACAGACCTGATTTTTCTGGCTCTGATGCAGCAACGAAAAGAAATTGCCAAACCGTTGGTGCTCAATGCCAGCATGACCATTAACAACCTGGACGACTGACCCACACACTGACTGGTTCTCGCGGTAAAACGCTGGCAACTCTCTAACCGTTAAACCTTTTACCGGTAATGGCTCCGTTCATCCGAGCCTTGGCGTTTCTTGGTAGAACCAGTTACTCCTCCCTGCCCCTTGAAATATAGTTAGCGAAAAAATGATTTAGTGATATCTGAGAGTATTCTTATCATTAATTACAATATAGAAATTAATTACTCCAAGATATTCCCGATATGATAAAGCTATTCCTCGCCTATTCCGTGGATCAGTAAGGTGGTGACAAAAAATGGCTGTGCAAGAAACAGTCATTATTCCTTTCCAGTCAAAAAGGACGAATAGAGCAATTGTGATAATTATCACTTTATTAGCCGTTTTGGAATGTACAATCGCCGGAAAATTACATCACGGAGTCATCCATGAAAAAAATAATACCTGTCGTTTTTTTATTTAGTGCCGGAAGCTATGCCGCAGCCATTCCAGAAACACAGTTGAAAGAGATGTGGCTTTCCCCTGAAACGTCCGCCGAAAAACTAATCAACCAAATGAGTTTTGAAGAAAAGCTCGGGCAGATGTTGATGATAGATATTCGTTCATGGGATGAAAACAACAGTGAAAATAAGACGGCTTTTATCACGATAAATGACAGCGTCAGTAAAATGATCACCGATTTCCATCTGGGTTCGGTGATCCTGTTTCGTGAAAACCTGATTGATACTCCGCAGACGGTCGAATTAATTAATAACCTGCAGAACGCACGCGATAATTTGCCGCTGTTTATCAGTACCGATCAAGAAGGGGGCTATGTCACCCGCCTGCGTGTTGGTACTGAAATGCCGGGGAATATGGCTCTGGGCGCAACCGGGTCAAACGACCTGGCCCAGCAGGCAGGCAGTATTCATGGCTATGAATTAACCAGCCTGGGTTTTAACTTTAACTTCGGCCCGGTGGTGGATGTTAATAACAACCAGAATAACCCGGTGATCGGGGTTCGGGCCTACTCAGACGATCCGATCCTGGTGGGGAAACTTGCCCGTAGTTATATCGAGGGGATCCATAAATACCCGGTTCTCACTTCGTTAAAGCATTTCCCAGGCCATGGCAATGTCACCTCGGATACCCATTTTGCCCTGCCGAGTGTCAATATTGATAAAGCGGCCTGGCAGCAGACGGAGCTGAAACCGTTCACCGAAGTCATGCCAGACACCGATGCCATCATGACCGCTCATGTCGTGGTTCCGGCACTGGATAACACCCGTTTGACCAATATCAAAGGGGAGAAAATCGGCACCCCGGCAACCTTGTCCAAGCCGATCCTGACCGATATTTTACGCCACCAGCTTAAGTTTAATGGCCTGATCCTGACGGACGCGATGGACATGGGGGCAATCACCGGTAATTTTGATCGTCACTGGTCGATAAAGCAGGCTATTTTGGCAGGTAACGATATTGTGCTGATGCCGCTGGCGATTAAAGACAGCAACAGTATTGAGCAACTCGGCGGCCTGTATGACTATTTGAAAGCCGAGGCAGAAAAAGACCCGGTATTTAAGCAACGTATTGAGGATTCAGCACAACGGGTTATTTATACTAAACTCAGCAAACAACTCTCGCCTGCAGCGCATAATGCCGCCACGGCACAAACTATTGTCGCATCCAAAGCGCATAAAGATCTTGAAAATGCCATTTCTGAGCAGGCTATAACGTTGATCAAAAATGACCATATTCTGCCTTATCCCCTCAAGCAACAAAACACTATCATGGTGTTTTCCGATGAGGCGCCACGCAATCAGCTAATAGAGAAACATCTGGGTGATATTGCCAATGAGCTCAACGTTCAGTTGAACGTCAACAATCAAGTGATTAAACTGGACCAGGATACATTAACGGTTGAAGAGATTGAAAAACAGCTCCAGGACCAGCAGTTTATTATTCTGGCAACCTATAATCTTAAGCTCAACCCGGTAAACGCACAGCGTATTATCGATATTGCCAATAAGAAAAACATCCCTTTAGTGGTTATCTCTACACGTAACCCCTATGACATCGCTTATTTATCTGATGTGAAAGCCAACATAGCCATTTATGGCATTACCGGGTTCGACGTGACTAATAACGTGCGTAATAGCCTGGAAACCAATATCCGCAGCGGATTAAGAACCCTGTTCCAAGGGCCTGCGGGTAAAACAGCTATCCTCGCTACACCTAAGGGGAAATTACCGGTAGATATCAAAACCCCAGACAATAACCAGGTGCTCTATCCGCGCGGTTATGGATTAACCACATTATAAAAAACTGAAGGTAAAATATGAAAATTTTGACAGGGTTAGTCATTCTCAGTGCCTTGGTGATAGCCAGTCCCGTTTTAGCCGATGAATCTGAAACCGATTATGATCAGGAAATCATCAAACTCAATAAAAGAATTCTGCAAATGGAACAGGAGAAGAAAGAGAGTCTGCAAAAACTCAAGCAGAAAGTCTGGAATTTCGATACCTATATTGGAACCGAGCAAGAAATTGACAGTGATGATAACTGGAAATTTATGAAAGGCAGCATGGCGACATCACCGTACCTCGGGGCCTATATCTACCAGAATGATTCATTGTGGCTCTACGATGTGCAGTTTTTGAAAACCTATCTGGATAACAACCCGGAATACGATCGCACGCGTTGGCAAGCCGGCGTTACCAGAACCTTTCCATTTACTCTGGAGGGCAAAAGCGGTAACACCAAACTGCGCCTCGGGTATCGTAATGACAACTGGCATTCTCCTTCGATCAGCAACCCGGCACTGGCCGATCCGGAATATAAAGGGGATATCCGCAAAGGCGAGGAGCGGCACGAGTTCTGGATCCGCCCACAGGCGTACTATAAATATTCTGACAGCCTGAGTTTCAATGCCAGTCTGTCTTTCCGCTTGATTGACCGTAAACTGGACTATGCCCGGGCGAAAGGTGACTACGGGGTCTACAAGCGTGACTGGAGCCAAATCAATGAACACTTTGCCGGTGCCAACCTGACGTTTAACCGGAAAAACTCGCTGTGGCTGAATTATCTTTATATCGATGAGCAATTGGTCAACACGCTTTACAACAAAGAGCATTTCTTGTGGGGGATTTACCGCTACAAGTTTGATAATGGCTTTTTACTGATGCCATATACCCGACTGGCGCTGGTAAAAGGGACACAAAGTTTCCGCGACTCGCATAATAATGAAACTGTGTATAAAGAAAAAACCGCAGCCGCTATGGGTTACAGGCGATATATCCCTTTACCCAACAAACATCGCTATTTGCAGATACCTACTACCGCCCGGAACAAACCTGGATGGACGGTAATAAGACCAGCAACAACTTCTGGTTCTGGGCGTTAGAACTACGGCATAACTTCTGATCTGGCTGCCGTGAGCAATCTAATTTATTAATCTCCCCAACGTCGTTGGAGTTGCAGCCAGCAACGCTGCAACTTCACGCAGAAGGGTCTAGAGGGAAATAAGGAATGAGACACTTCCTGTTGAACTTGTTTTTCCTGTGTTCCTCGCTCGTTATCTGTGTTCACCCTGCCAATGCAGCACAGGGCATTGTTCTGGGTGTCGATCGGGCCGATATCTACGGGCCGCTGCTGAAAAACCAGCGGGTTGGCCTGATGGTAAACCAAAGCTCCATCAACAAAGAGGGGCGTCATACCATCGACAAACTGCTCTCAGAACAAGGTAAGTTCAATTTTACCGTAACCACCTTGTTCTCGGTTGAGCATGGTATTCGGGGTAACGCAGAGGCCGGGCTGGGTGACGATAACCATATTGATAAACAGAGCGGTCTGCCGATCGTTTCCCTCTATGGCCGGGATGCCGATGGCCGAGCGCGAGCCCACCCAACCGAGGCGCAGTTGGCTGACGTTGATATCGTTATCTATGACTTGCAGGACGTTGGCGTTCGCTACTTTACCTACACCATTTCCATGCATCACATGCTGGAAAGCCTGCAAAAAAGCCATAAGAAGCTGATGGTGTTCGATCGGCCAAACCCGCTGGGTAATCAGGTTTATGGCCCGATCCTGGAAGAAGAGAATATATCGGGGATCGGCATGCACCCGATCCCGATGGTTCACGGCCTGACGTCAGGTGAGTTCGCCCGCATGATCATCGGCGAAGGTTGGTTGACCCATTTTAATGACGGCAACTGGCAGGCATTCGGCATCAGGCAATATCAATTGCCGCCAGAAGATCTGCTGGTTATCAGCATGGGTAACTATACCCACGACACAGCTTACTCATTGCCGGTTCGGCCTTCCCCGAACTTACGCAGTGACTTGGCGATCCAGCTATACCCTTCCCTGGGCCTGTTTGAAGCCACCAGCGTCAATATGGGCCGGGGTTCGGATCATCCATTCGAGCAATTGGGTTTTCCCTCACGCCAGTTTTATGTCAATACCTGCTATCAGGTAGACATTAGCCAGAAGAAAACTGGCTGGCCACAGGCCGGTAAAGAAGTTTGCGGTGAACGCTTTATCGATACCGATGCCCGCCAGGTCAAGCCAACCATTCGTTATTTTGTGGACTGGTGGTTCAAGTTCCACAATGCGGGCTATGCGCTGGTTATTCCCGCAGAGCAGGAAGCGCAATATCTGAGCTATCAGGAACAGTTCTATCTGATACGCCCGCTCTGGCTGGCAAAGCTCACCGGCACCAGCAGCCTGCCCCGGTTAATGAACCAGGCCAGCGAAAGAAAATTGTCGGTGGATGAAACCCTGAGTTTTATCGAAGCCCAGTGGCAACCGGGCATCGATAGTTATTTGCAACTACGCGAGAAATATAAGCTTTACCCCTAAACCCTTTCTTTGACTTTTGGGGTGATCGCCCAAGCTTTCACCCCGCTTTTTTTGAACGGTTAATGGCCTTCTATCTGGTTCCAGCCTTTGATAACAAAACGCAGGTTCCCTGTAATACCCGGTTTTGACGGACGACGATTGCCGTTTGCGTCAACAGTCTCGCTTGCCACCTTCACGGTTACCGAGCACCCTTCCCCTGCAATTTTCTCTGGCGTCAGTTGGGTATCGGCCGCAGCAAACCCCGAGTCCTGCCAGGCATATTTCACTTTCCAGTCACCATTTCCTTCTTTAGGGGGCACAATGTCCAGAATCAGTGCGTTATGGAACAAGTAACCCCCTCGAAATGTTCATTCAACCGTAAGCGCCGATCCACTTCATAATCCGGGATTTTCACCCCCAGAATCAGACTGTATGATAATGAAGGCCTGCGCGGATTGACTTTTGCCGAGTTGGCCAGAAACACGCTCGAGAGATAATGCGAGGGTTGGTTCCGCCATTCAGCCTGAGTCATACAAGCCACGGAATCCTCTTCTGCCATACGACGGGTGAGCGACCACAGCTTACCGCGAGGTGAAGCCAGAAGCTCAATCTGATAGATCGCGTCCACTTTTTTCTCATCACCATCGGCCGATTTCAAGACTTCCGGCGGCAGACGTACATCCTCAATATCCAGCCATATATCAACGCGTACATCGCCAAATAAAAAGCGGCTTAAGTTTTGAAATGCCTCTTCGCTATTGACGATGCCAAACGGCCCGGAATGCGCACGATAGGTGAAAGCTTTAGCGCAAGGCGCCCCAATAGAACCATCTTTATTCAGCCCATTTAACGTAGCGTTCTTAATCTTTACCAAGCCGTCGCTGCCGTTTCCAACAAATGCGCGTGATAATCCAGCCGCTACCTCATAATCCATACGGTTAGTCCCAACCATAGTAAAAATACGGCTCGAGGCGAGAGAGGATTCGGGGATAAGATCGACCCTATCATGATTTTTATAAGCCTGATCTAGCGCCAGATAATCCTTCATACGTCCACTACGGTTAAAGTTAGATATATCCATCGAGCTTAACCAGGAAGGAACATTCAACCCCAGCATATCAATGCCGTTATGGGGTGTCGCATAGGTGAAAAATTTATCGACGGATTTGGCCAGCTTGCCAGGATCAAGCGTAGGGTTTTGTAAAAAGGCTCTGCATACCAATCCCCCCATAGAATGGGCAACCAGATAACAGCGAAAATCCTCTTCTTTATCGATCCCACTGCGTGGGTTCGCCAACAACAAGCGCCGTACTTCTTTCACCACGGCGGCAAGGCCAACGGCCGCCTCCTCAATGGACAGCGTTTTCCCCGAACCGAACACCGTGGAAGCTGAATCATAATAGCGGTAGATAACAATAGACTTGCTGTTCAGCACATTGCCGGTCGGCTTACCTGAAGCATCAAATTCCCAGCCAGGATCCAGAATATCCAGGCCATCCTCATAAACATCACTATAGCCGAACTCCGACGCCAGACGGATTACCGGAGATTCAAACACAAATTTACGTGGCCGTTCTTTATTACTGGCCGAAGCACGTAATGTTGTTGAGCCTAAATTAAAACCATTAAAGGGATCGAGAGTAGTTTCATCAATTTCATTCCGGGTCATCGCAAAGCCCCGGACATAGATGATAGGGTGAAACGGTGCATTCGCATTTGCCATGTTTGTCATTCTCATTAAGAAGATAAAAGCGACCTATTGGAAAGTTAATTTTTATATTATTAATTTCACCAAAAAAATTTAAACCGCTTATTCAATGCAACATAAATACTTAGCAGCATAAATTAGCCTAAGCCAATGAAAAATAGCCAGTAAAAGGTAAGATCCTGGAGGTGAAAGTGCATATTTCTTTCAGGATATTAAACCCTACATAATAAAATAGTCGGTGATTTAACTTTATCAATAGCCGTGCACGTTTATTTTTCCAAATGATAATGGTGCCAAGGCAATACAGGGTGGTTAAAACACAAAATGGATAACACACCGTGCTCATTTATAAATGTGATGTATTTTCACTATTTCATTCATTTTTTGGATGTTTATCTTGCGCTTTCTGTTGCAACACAGCCGTGTGATAGCTATCCCTAATGGGGGGTTGATTGGCCGCTATTGCAGATAACAACGCAACGGCCAGCAAGACGATGGGTCGCTCTTCATCAGCGTGAAAGGGCATCGCGCCCCATAATACCTGCATCCATATTATGGGGCGCCAGGGAGGGGAACTCCCCTATGCGAAAGGGATATCAGGCAATCAGGCTTTACCGCCTTGCCCAACGTGGCCCCAGACCATCTCACCCCGGTGGAATGTGGCAGTTCTTGGCGAAATACGTGCCACCGCCTCGGCAGAACAAGAAGCATCTACCAGCACAAAGCTGGCTTCATCCTGGGATTTCGGCCACACGCGCTCACCTTTATCGTTCAGTGGCAGCACATCACCCGTGGCAATCGCCAGCGCACGCGACAAGGTTTTCTCGTTCGGTCGGATGTAAAGCTGGGCATAAAGATTGGCTTTCTCCAGCATGTCACCCAGACCATACGGCGACCAGTGGTCAATCACGCTGTCAGTGCCGGTCATCACAAACACGCCTTTATCGCGCAACTGGCTAAGCGGCATATGCAGCGTGCCAATCGGCACCGTTGAGGCAATCGTCACCTGCTGCTCTGCCATACGGGTTGCCAGCTCATCAACCTGCTGCTCAGTTAGCGTCGCCAGTGCAAAGGCGTGGCTGATGGTCAGTTTGCCTTTTAGCTGCGGCGTTTTCTCCACGGTTTCCACCATGTAATTCACCGCAGCCACGCCCGCCGGGCTGGTCTCATGCAGGTGGATATCCACCCCTTTGTTATAATCCAGCGCGATCTGGAACATGGTATCCAGCGATTTTTCCATCTGGCCATCGACGTTGGTGGGATCCAGCCCCCCACATAGTGTGCACCCGCTTGCATCGCTTCACGCATCAACGGCTCTGACTTCGAATACAGCAGGCCATGCTGCGGGAAGGCAACAATCTCGCAGCTAAAGCCAGACTGGCGGCGCGCCAGCACCTCTTGTAGATTTTGCAGGTTTTTCAGCCCCGAGGTCGGTTCAACGTTGCAATGGCTACGGGCGGCGGTGGAACCGTAGGATTGAAGCAGATCGATCAGCTTTTCTGCCCGCTCCTGCGTGTAGGGTTGCAGTTCCGGCAGCATTTTCTGTTCCAGCGCGATCATGTCCTTGATGGTGGTGCCTGCCGGGCGATTCAGCGAACGCCAAGGGCCGCCGTAAAAGGTTTTATCCAAGTGGATATGCATGTCACGCATTGCAGGCAGCATCAGCTTTCCGCCCGCGTCATAAACCGGCACCGTACCGTCCGGATGCTGGCGGTTGTTGCGCAGGGCAACAATCTTGCCCTGGCTGATTTCCAGGGTTTTCAGTTCGGTACGGGTGCTGACCGGCGTTGCGCCCTCGAACTCAAATCCGGCCTCCAGCAGCACGTTATCCAGATAATAATGGGGGCTGGTAATTTTCATAAGTTGGTCCGTCTCACCGTTTGCCGTTGCTGAGTGAGCAGCATACCCGACAGAGGAGGTGGCACCAAAGAGCGCGCAGGCGGCTGCCACTTTGCCGCTCTGGCTCAGGAACTGGCGGCGGCTATTATTTTCGTTCATCTCTTCTTCCTTCTCAGATATTGACGATATGGGTGCCGGTTTCGCCACGCAGGGCTGCGGGTAAACAATCCGGCGACGTGATCACCACGCGTTTTCCGCCATCACGCAAAAATGCCAGGCTGGCGATAATCTTTGGCAGCATACTGCCGGGTGGGAAATGCCCTTGCGCCGTATATTCCGTCATTTCTGCCACCGTTACCCGATCCAGCGCCCGTTGGTTCGGTTTGCCAAAGTGGATGCAGACCTTCTCTACACCGGTGGTGATCACCAACACATCGGCACGGATCTCCTGGGCCAGCAGTGCGGTCGAGAGATCTTTATCAATCACCGCATCCACGCTCTGGTAATCCCCCTGCGGGCCACGGACCACCGGAATACCACCGCCACCAGCGCCGATCACCACAAAGCCCTGCTGGGTAAGCGTTTTAATTGCCTCGGCTTCTACAATGCGTTTGGGCTCCGGCGAGGCCACGACCCGGCGATAACCGCGCCCGGAGTCTTCCACAAAACGCCAGGTCGGGTGGCGCTGTAACAACTCGTCTCGCTGCGCTGCACTAAAGAACGCGCCAATCGGCTTGGTGGGATGGGTAAAGCCTGGGTCGTTTTTATCCACTTCGACCTGTGTTACCACCGTCACCGCTTTCTGCTCACCACGCTGTGCCAGCCGGTTGTTGAGCGCTTGCTGGATAAGGTAGCCGATGCCACCCTGGGTATCCGCCACGCAATTGGCCAACGGGGTTAGCGGTAACCCTTCAAGCTCATGGGCAATCTCTGCACGGCGTAAATCCAGCCCCACCTGGGGGCCATTGCCGTGGGTAAGGACAATGTCATAGTCCGATGCCAGCATCTCCAACACCGATTCTGCCACGGCTTTCACCGCCTCGGCCTGATGCTCAACAGACTGGCTGGCGTTATCTCTGATAATGCTGTTGCCACCAATGGCAACCACCACGAGTTCTTTCATCTGCTTTATCCGGTAAAAAATGCCGCCTTTCCCCCTTTGAATAGAACGGGGTGAACGGCTTTGGCCTGGTGATATTCCCCTAACCCTCTCCCACCGGGAGAGGGGACGGTATGTGCCACAACCTGGCTTCTGCGCCTGGGCGCAACCTCATGCCGGTGCCCTCCCCTGACATGGTGAAAGTTGGCAGCGAACCCTCAGACGGTTTTGGTCTCTTCCTGCGCTACTGCAATAGACAATTCCCGGCTATCGAGGAAATGCTTGACCACAAACATGCCCGACATCATCAGATAGGCCACAACGAACGTCAGTGAACTGCCCTCGGCAAAACCGACGGCAGGCGCATGGATCACGCCGAACAGCGCCAGCAATGCACCGGCTGCTGCGGCCACCGCACCACGCAACGGTTTGTTAATGATGGCGAAAATGGCAATACAGCCCCACAGCATACTGGCCAGCGGAGCGCCGTTACCCAAATGCACCAACCCCTGGTAGTAAACGCCTTTGCTGTGCAGCACCTCGGCCCCCAGCTTGGCCGCCGAAGTCCCCGCAGCCCCCATCACGCTGTTGACCATAGTGAGTGCCCAGTTGGCGATCCAGGGGAACAGGCAGATAAAGATAACCGGCACCTCCACTTTCGGCGTTTCCCTCACCACCTGGTTGGCAGTGACCACACCGATAAACACCAGGATCGGTACAATGGCAGTCATTGGAATCACCGCCAGCATAAAGGCCCCCAGCCCGAACAGCGGCACGATAAACATGGTGACGCCGGAAGCCAACGTATAGCCGATACTGGCCCCCATCGCTTTCCAGCCTGCATGCCCAACGTAGACAGTCACCGGGAACGGATTGCCCATCAGGCAGCCAAGCATTGAAGAAAGCCCGTTGGCCATCATCACCTTACGGGTGTTGTAGTTGTCACCCGCCGCGTGGGCGCTTTCGATGTTCTCCAGGTCAAAGATGTAGTTCGCCAGCCCCAGAGGGACAGCGGAAGCCAGGTATGGCAAAGCGTGCGGCAACCCCTGTATAAAGCTGTCAATGTGAACCCCTGGTGGGTTAAAGCCAAAGGAAGACATCGACGCTTTAATTGCTTCCGGGCTTTGCAGGCCGGAGATCCAGGCCAGTGCGGTACCGGCCACCAGCAGCAGTAAACCGGTAGGAATACGCGCAAAGATCGGTTTTTTGCCAAACCAGTTAATAAAGATCAGCAGCAGAACAATGAACGAGACGGTCGGCGCTTCAAACGCCTGCAGCATCGGGTTCATCGCCAGCAGCAGCAGCCCCAGGCCAGACAGGCAGGAAAGCAGCACGGTACGTGGGATCATCTTGCGGATGGTTTCACCCAGGAACGACCCCCCTACCAGGATCAGCGCTTCAACAAAGCACCACACCAGGCCGATCTGAATGGCGAAATCCGCATCACCGGTTTGCTGGTAAACCGGCATCAGCACCAGAAAGGTAACGGTGAATATAGACGGCGCACTGGGGCCGGATGGCAACGCGGTCACATCGGTACGCCCGGTCTGGCGCGCCATTTGCAGCCCAAACCAGGTATAACAGATGCTGGCCATCATCACCGCCAGGCCAAAGGCCGGGGCAATACGCCCGAATACAATCTCTTTGGGAATACCCACCACAAAGATCAACAACCCCATCATGGTGAGCAGGTTGGTCAGGTTATTGGTCATCAGCCCAAAGTAGGCTGCCCAGTCACCGCGTTTCCATTCTAATTTTACTCTGTTCATGGACTGTCCTTCACAGGTCGTTAAAACGCTCTCTACGATCCAGCGGATCGCTATCGGGTCCTGCAGGTGTCGGCTACCTTGTGGCTGGCACCGGGCCAGCCCTGGTTATTATTAGTGGCAGTAGCTGTCGCGGTATGTCAGTAAAGCTTTTTCGAAGCAGGCGAACGGCGGATGAACAATCCCGGCGCCAATCATGCCGATCCCCGCATCTTTATGGGCAATGGCCGTGTTAATCACCGGCAGGATGCCGCTGCTGCCAACCTTGGTGATATCAATTGCCGTCGGTATCCCCATAAACGAAAGCAGCGGAATGGTGACGTTAGGGTTTTCACCCAGGGTGATCTCCCGCATCTGGCGTGAGAAATCGATCGCCTCATCCACCGTGCCCCCCACCAGCGCCACGATGGCCGGGGCCGTTGCCATGGCAAAACCCCCTATACCGTAGGTCTCGGTGATGGCGCTATCGCCGATATCCAGCCCGGAATCCTGCTCTTTATAACCAGCAAACATCGGGCCGATAACCTGCTGCGCCGGGCCGGTAAACCACTGGCCTGGCAGCCCGCTGACGCGCAGGCCAAACTCGACGCCGTTGCGTGCCATAGTGGTCACTACCGTGCTGTATTCGATCCCGTGCGCCGCATCCATTGCCGCTTTGCACATCGCCATCCAGGTCGGGCCGGAGAAGTAATCGCTGCTGGCCACAAAATCAAACACTTCCTTCTGCTGCGCTACCGGGTAACCGGTCTGAATGATCCACGGCGTCAACGCCTGGATCAGCAGTGCCGTGCCCGCATTATTGCGGTTGTGGCATTCGTCGCCCATATGCAGCGCCTGTGCCAGCATCAGCCGCAGATCAATCTCCCCTGCCAGTTTCATGGCTTCACGCAGCATAGGTCCCTGCACATCGCGCATCCAGTTCAGGCGGTCAATCACGCTCTGGTCATTGGCCCCCATACGCAGGATTTTCGCCATCTGCTCGCTCATGTTGGTATAAGCGCGGTTGCCGTAAGTTTTGTTTTCTACGATATGCATAAACATTGAAGCAGAAGTCACGCCTGCCATTGAGCCAACGCAGTCATGCTCGTGGCACGGCGAGAAGATGATTTCGCCAGAGGCCGCCAGCTCGGCCGCTTGTTCCAGGGTGGCAGCCAATCCTTCAAACACCAGTGCGCCGGTGACTGCCCCTTTCATGCCTCCGCACATCTTTTCCCAGGCGATCGGTGGGCCAGCATGCAAAATGGTGTTGCGCGTCATGCCAGGCACCACGTTGATCGCCTGGTCGTAACCCACCAGCACCGGGTGTGACTGAATAATGCGCTCCAGCGCCTGTTGGTTAGCCGCCGCGATTTTTGTGGCAAGTTCTGGGGAAGCTAGCTGATCCAGTGCCTCAACTACCGCCATGTTGCCCTGCCCCGGCGGGGTCCAATCAAGATGAGTCACCTGGGTATGCTGTTTTTTGAGATCGTCACTGAACATCGCGATGCCAAGGTTGATCACATTCAGCGGCTGGTTAAATAATGATTGGCTCATCAGACTTTCTCCCCTTTACAAACAAATTCACGCGCGAGTAACCCGGTGTTGGTACTGCTGCTTGCCCAGATGACGCCGGCATCGGTAAGCATCTGGCACTGCTGTTGTAACGAAGGCGTGTCGAGGTCAGTGCCCAGCACGTAGCCGAGGATCTCCAGCGGGCGTTTTTCGCTGGCCGCAATCGCCTTGGCCTCTTTGATGGCGTCGATCATCACGCCCACCGGGTCTTCGTGCGCACCAAAACCGAGCACGAAATCCATCACAATCACCCCCACTTGCGGATCGCGCGCCTCCTGTAACAGGCGACTGATACGATTGGTGGGATCAATCATCGGGTGCGGTTTGCCGTTGGTGAAATCGTCATCGCCAAAGTCAAGGAAGGTGTGTGCCACACTCTGGTTGAGATCTTTCAGCCGCAGGGCCGGATCGGGTTGGATATTGCTATAAACGTCGTCGAATTTTTCCAGGGCAGCAAACATGGCTTCGTCGCACAGGGTGCCGCCGCAGAACAGGCCGCGAATATACTTTTGCTGAGGTGTCAGACGGGCGCGGACTTCTTCAATCAGCGGCCAATTGAGCGGATGGAGATCGAGAGACTCTTCTTTGATGCCGGTGAGCAATACCGCCTTTAACGCCGCCTGTTTGGTCGCACGCGCAAACTGCAACCCGGCTTCATCCGCAGGCGGTGCCTGGCGGCCAAGGAAGCAGACCACCACCGGTTTACGACAGGCACGGGCCCGCTCAAGTACCGTGCGGGCTACCGCTGGTGCCGGGGGTTTGGAGACCAGAACAATCACCTGTGTCGCTTCATCCTCTTCCAGCATTTTTAGTGCGTCCAGCATCATCAGACCGCCCACCTTTTCGCTCAGATCGCGCCCACCGGTGCCTATCAGTTGCGAAATCCCGCCGCCAAACTCATGGATACGCACGCTCAACTCCTGGCTGCCGGTGCCAGAAGCCCCGATAACGCCGATGCTGCCCCGGCGTACCGCATTCCCAAAGCACAGGGCGGTGCCATTAATGATGGCGGTGCCACAGTCCGGCCCCATCATTAACAAGCCCTTTTGATGCGCCAATTGCTTCAACGCCAGTTCGTCGTCAATGGAAACGTTATCGGAGAACAACATCACGTTGAGATTGTTTTCCAACGCCTGGCGGGCTTCACGCGCCGCATACAGACCGTTTACCGAAATAACCGCCAGATTGCTGTCAGGAATATTGGCTTTTGCACTGGCCAGGGTGGCGTAGCGCGCCTCGTGCCGGCCGCCTTTATCTTTATGGGTAAATAACGCCTCAATGGCCTGGAGGTTGGCTTCGTTAGCCTCGTCGCTGGCCCCCTTGATCACAATCATCAGATCGCCATTTTTAGCCGCCTCCAGCTCCGGGGTGAGCAAACCCAGATTCTGCAACACGCCTTTGTTCATCTCGGTGGCCATCGCCACAAACGCCTGCTCCACTCCCGCCAATTTGTTGGCCTTGGTCGAGATCGACATCAGCGAAACGGAATCAAACCAGGTATTCTTTTTAACAATGATCCTGATGGGCATATTTTTCTCCAAAATATGAGGTCAAGAGACAGGCATCCGCTATGCCATGCAGCATGTCGCAACCCGAACTTGAACCGATTTTTTTAATCTCGTTAATGGTGTGAATAATAAGGTGACGATCGTCGCGCACTATTTTTTCTATCAGATGACTAATCACCTGCCGATAGCGCTGATTGATTGCCGCCTCTAACGTAATGGCACTCAACAGCGTGGTTTTCTGTTTCGCTGTTTCCAACACGGCGACAAAATTATCGCGATATTTATCCGCCGGATGTCCAGGCAGTAGCAAAATGGTGCAAAGCCCCACCAGATAATCATCCCCGGAAGGCGTCAACCCAATCCCCAAACCAATAAGGGAACGTATTATCTCATCAGGATTTTCATTACGGCGAATTGCCATTAATAATGCATCCCGGTTACGCTGCAATTGCACTGCCATTTCCTGATAAAATATATTTTC
This sequence comes from Serratia sp. L9, assembly GCF_050632285.1. Classification (NCBI taxonomy): domain Bacteria; kingdom Pseudomonadati; phylum Pseudomonadota; class Gammaproteobacteria; order Enterobacterales; family Yersiniaceae; genus Serratia; species Serratia sp. L9. Next base: position 5,582,937 of record NZ_CP192591.1, read on the forward strand.
GCCGTAATAATAAAAAAGTGAAGATCCCGAGGCGGCGTGCTGATTAATACAACGACCCCAAAATTGCCAGATAACCGGCGTCAGGTTCTCGGTGGTTAAATACAGGCCAGGCTGCTGCCATAAATGGCAGTGGGAGAAATCAATCCACTTATTCTGGCCAATTTCAATACCGTTAATGGAAAACGCTACCCGTTCACCGGGGCTAAATATTCTGTCGCAGTGCCTGAGCGCTATTCGGCAACTATTTGGCGCGTTATCATATTCATCACTTAATAACGTATACAGCATTTGCTGCTGCGGAACGAACAGGTTTACCGCCCGGGAAAATACCTGTTCGACCTGCCCGCTTAGCCTTTGGCGGGGAATGCCGCCTCCGCCGATAGCGCTGTGATGCACTGCCGTAGTGGCGGTGCGATAATGTTTCTCCTCCGTTATGCGCCAGCGGCAACCAACAGTTCGGCAATCTGGTGATAGCCTTTTTCGCGCGCCAGCGTCAGTGGCGATTTGCCATATTTATCGGTCATATGAGGGTTGGCACCATGATCGAGCAGCAGTTTGACAATTTCCTGCTGTTTTGCGCCGCCATCATTGAGCACAATGGCTTCCAGCAACGGTGTCCAGCCGACAAAATTGGTATGGTTCAGATTGATATCGGTATGCATTAATAATTCACGCACAATTTCGACGTGGCCTTTTTCACTGGCTGGGGTAATACCTACGCCGCCAAAGCGGGTTAAACGATCCAAGTCTGGATTTGCCGGTAATATCAGGCGCAACAGCGTTAAATCATTATTCAGGCAGCTCAGCAGGAACGGGTTGAAACAGGTTTGATCTTGTTTATCAATATCCGCACCGGCAGAGATTAATAATTTTACGCAGTCGTAGTGTTTATTCAGGCTGGCGAGCGTTATTGCGGTGCGGCCCTGGCGGTTGCTGGCATTGATATCCACATTTTTACTCAGGCAATTTTTCACCGCATCCGTATCGCCTTGTTCTGCAGCAAAAAGGAATTCGCTGATCAATTCTTTATCGGACATATTTAGGCTCCATCTTTTCTGGTGGGCTTTGGCTACTTTTCTTTGATCCTGAGAATAGCAACAGATACAAAAGAAAAACATCCGCTTAAAAAGCATTCATCGCAAAGGGTAACATTATTGAATTGCATTCAACAATCAGAGTGGAGCGTGCGACGGCGCAATCTTTTTCTTCCGTTTTAACCTTTTTGCCTGAGTAAAACCCGGGTTGGCGCACCGGCTTTCAGCTCCGGTTATCGCTGGCCGCACACAAATAATCAAAAATGTGATTGGCCTCAAATCAGTTGTAACTCCAGTGTTAAATTTTGTTCAATACTGGTTGCTCATGGGAAGGATTATAAATACATTCAACAATACGCCCGGGTGCTCTTTTCCTCTCCCTCTCTCTCCCCTAAAAGAGAGGAAGCGGTTATTGGGGGCAAGCGTTAATATGTAGCACGTTCAATCCCCTCTCCCTATGGAGAGGGCTGGGGTGAGGAAGTCATGAATTCCATATTTACCGAAGAGAACCTGCTGGCATTCACCACCGCCGCACGTTTCGGCAGCTTCAGCAAGGCGGCAGAAGAACTGGGCCTGACGACATCGGCCATCAGCTATACCATCAAGCGTATGGAAACCGGGCTGGATGTCGTGCTGTTTAACCGCAGCACCCGCAGCATTGAGCTGACCGAATCCGGCTTTTACTTTTATCGCAAAGCCACCGATCTGCTGAATGACTTTCACGCCATCAAGCGCGGCATCGATACCATCTCGCAGGGGATCGAAGCCCGGGTGCGCATCTGCATCAATCAGTTGCTCTATACCCCAAGGCACACCGCCCGGTTGTTGCAGGTCCTAAAGAAGCAGTTCCCCACCTGCCATATCACCGTGACCACCGAGGTGTATAACGGCGTCTGGGATTCGATCATCAACAACCAGGCCAATATCGCCATTGGCGCCCCAGATACGCTGCTGGATGGCGGCGGTATCGATTACACCGAAATTGGCGCTATCCGCTGGGTATTTGCCATTGCGCCCGATCATCCGCTGGCGTTTATGCCGCAGCCCATCTCCGAGAGCCAGCTACGGCTGTACCCCAATATCATGGTGGAAGACACCGCTCACACCATCAACAAGAAGGTCGGTTGGCTGCTGCATGGCCAGGAGGCGATCCTTGTGCCGGATTTCAACACCAAATGCCAGTGCCAGATCTTGGGGGAAGGGATTGGTTTCCTGCCAGAATATATGACGCGTGAGGCGGTGGCAGAAGGTTTGCTGATCATCCGCAGCATTCATAACCCGCGCCAGGATTCGCGTATGTTGCTGGCTACGCAGCATGCGGCAACCGGCCAGGTCACTCAGTGGATCAAAAAGCAGTTTGCCGCCGGGGGATTTTGGCCGCAATTTACGCCGACCTGCTCTACCGCGAATAACCCTTGCAGAAACTGCGGCATAGAACCAATACAATTTGCTCATGTATGATTGATTTACACTATGCTCAATAACATATTGTTTCGCTTTAACAGCCAGAGCTCAAACACTGAGGATGGCCATAATGAACACGGCAAAAAAAGCAATCATTGTTGACGATCATCCCCTGGCACGCTCAGCAATCCGCAGTCTGTTGGAGGCAAGCGGTCTCATGGTAATTGCAGAAGCGGAAGATGGCAGCCAGGCGCTGAAAACCATCCTGAGCAAGATGCCTGATGTCGTTATTGTCGATGTGGACATTCCCGGCATCAACGGCGTAGAACTGGTCGAAAAACTCAGGGAGCGCCAATTCACTGCCATTATCGTAGTGGTCTCGGCGAAAAATGATCGCTTTTACGGTAAGCGCAGTGCTGATGCCGGAGCCAATGCCTTTATCAGCAAAAAAGAGGGTATGGAGAATATTATCGCGGCCATAGAGGCAGCACAAAAAGGCTACAGCTACTTCCCCTTTATTCTCACTAACTTTATCGGCACCCACTCATCCGAGTATGAAAAATTGGCCGCGCTTTCCGCGCAGGAAACCAAAGTCTTACGCTATATTCTGGCTGGATATGATAACAGCCGCATTGGCGACGAGATGTTTATAAGCAGTAAAACTGTCAGCACCTATAAGACTCGATTAATGGAAAAGCTGGGTTGTAATTCCCTGATCGAGCTACTTTCTTTTGCCAACCGCAACAAGATCGTATGAAAAATCTCGTCCACTTTATGGCTGTTTTTCTCTTTAGCGTCGCCAGTATGGCGGCGCAGACACCGGCAGCAATAAAGCTGGATTTGTCGGGCTTTAATCATATCCCGGCCACTGCGGTTCAGCTCAATCATGATGATGAGCAGTGGCTGAAGCAAAAGGGGAAAATCACGGTAGCGGTGATACCACCCGATACCCCGCCACTGACGTTAAATACGGTGACCAACCGCTATCGAGGCATGAACGCGGATTATCTTGCGCTGATGCAACGTTCTCTGAACGTGCCGGTGTCGGTCGTTCACTTTCCCGATGAACCAACTGCCATCGCCTCATTGAATGCGGGAAGCGTGGACCTGATACTGACGGACCTGATCTATCAGCCACAAAATCGCAAAGATGTGCTGGTTACCCGGCCAGTCTTCTACTCCTGGCCAACCTTGATTACCTCTTTAACGCACGTGATGGAGCCTCTGCGTAGCGAACAATTTGTCACCATTGCCACTACGAATAACTATCCTCCTGAATCATTTATCAAGCAGTCATTCCCCAATGCGCAGATTATCCCTTTCGACAAGCCATATGACGCGCTATCTTCCGTTGCTCATGGCCAATATGACTACTATATGGGGGATAACTTAACCAGCAGTGCGATTATTTCCCAAGACTTTAATATGGCGCTGAGTATGGTTAAGTTCTGGAACCAGGATCAGAAAGAAAGTGTATTTCTGGTTTCCCCGCAGCAGGAAAGATTAAAAGCCATTTTGGATAGTTTTATCTCTGCATTAGACGAAACCACTCACAATCAAATTACCCAGGGGTGGATCGACAAAGGGAATATTTCCTTTGTCATCGATAAACTCGCTCTCTCCCCTCAAGAGTCACGCTGGTTAGCACAGAACCGGACACTGAAGATCCTGATTAATCCCTACTTTGTTCCCTTCACCATGGTGGATAGCAATCTTGAAGTCCGCGGGGTTATTGGTGACATTCTCAATTTGATCAGCCTGCAGACCGGTCTGGTATTTGAACCGGTGGTGGTAAAATCTGACAAGGAAATGCTCAAGGAGCTGGATAAAGGCAGCTGGCATCTGGTGCAGGCGGAAACCTATGATCTTGGTCATAACGAAAAACTGGCCTTTACCCATCCCTTTATAACCTCGCCATTTGTTGTGGTAGTGAAAAACAGCGTTGAGCAGGCCGCGGCGCTGACCTCTGATATGAAAGTGGCAATCTCGTTCAATCACCCTTTGCTGAAACAGTTGCAGGCGCAATATCCCAGCATCCGTTGGACGATAGTGGAAAACTCCAGCGTTGCGGTAAATCTGGTGGCCAATGGGCGAGTAGACGCAAGTATTTCCAATCAGTTAACTACCCGCTACCTGAGCGAACATTACTACCCTAATCAGTTGAAATACTCTCCGGTACCCGGGGTAACACCTGCTGCAATTGTATTTGCCATGCCGAACGGGGCGTCAGAGTTGCGCGGTATTCTGGATAAAGCGCTGGATAATATCCCGCAAAAAGAAATCCTCCAGCTCACGGGCAAGTGGGTCAAGCTGCCCGAAATCACTATTGATACCTGGGATCTTTACAACAAGCAGTTTTATCAGTTGGCGGCCTTGGCCACCCTGCTGGTGATCAGCACGCTAGTCTGGGGGATTTACCTGTCAACCGAGATACGCAAAAGAAAGCGGGCACAACAGCGGTTGAAGGCGCAATTACAATTTCGCAATACCCTATCCAACGCGATCCCTATCCCGGTTTACGAAGTGACCTTGGCTGGAAAGCTGCAACATTACAACCAGGCGTTTCTCTCCTTCTTTACCGCTCCGGTGCAGGAAAAAATCATTGATTCCGTCTATGACAGCCGGCATCCCTTTGCCTCGCTGTTTTTAACCATCGGCAACGAGATCAGTCAGGGGTTGCAACCAGCAGAAGTGATCGTTCACGACTTTATTCTCAGCAATGGGCATGAAGAACGGCAGATCCGCCACTGGATGACCTTATGTGCCATGCCAGACGATGAACCTTCCGTGATTATTTGCGGCTGGCAGGACGTGACGGAAATAAAAGCGCTAATGGCCGCCCTTAAGGGGGAGAAAGACAAAGCCGAGCAAGCCAACGAAGAAAAGAGAACCTTTCTTGCACGCATGAGCCATGAAATTCGCACACCGGTGAGCGGTATTGTCGGCTTCCTTGAGCTTTTGCAGCACTCGTCCGGGATCGTTGATGAGCAGGACAAAACGTCAGTGCAACAGGCCTGGAACGCTTCCCGATCCCGCTGGCGCTGATTGGCGAAGTTCTGGATCTGGAAAAGATCGAGTCTGGGAAATATGAAATCATTGCGCAATGGGTCGATGTCAACGCCTTGATTAACGAAAAAGTCAGCCTGTTTACAGGCATCGCTGCGCAGAAAGAATTGGCGCTTGGCTGGAGCAGTTCGCTGGAAAGCAACGTCCGATTCTGGCTGGATCCTCAGCCCTTTGGCCAGGTGCTCATCAACCTGATCGGCAATGCAGTCAAGTTTACCCAGCAGGGAACCATCTCGGTTACTGCTGCTTCACTGCCTGCAACGGCGGGCCATAGAGAGTTGATTATCACCGTTGAGGATACAGGCCCTGGCATCTCGCCACAGCAGCAAGGGTTGTTGTTCAAGCCGTTTATACAGGCCGACGCTGGCCATCGACAAAGCGGTTCCGGTTTAGGACTGGCGATCAGCAAGGATCTGTTCTCCCTGATGGGGGAAATTGCCTTACAGAGCCAACCAGGACAGGGGACAACATTCACGCTGCGATTAATAGTGGCAATAGATTTCGATTCTAACGAGCAAGATGAACCTGAATTATCGCCAGTTGCCACGCCCCGTGTATCATCGCAACCGCTGGCGATCCTTATTGTCGACGATCACCCAGCCAATCGGTTATTGCTGCAACGCCAGTTGTTGGCACTTGGGGAGCAGGCCGATGAAGCCGACAATGGCATTGAGGCGTTAAACGCCCTACAGAATCAACATTATGATCTGCTGATCACCGACCTCAATATGCCCGATATGGACGGTATAGCCTTAGCCAAAGCTATTCGGCAAACGGATAATGAGATGACGATTTGGGGGCTGACCGCCTCCGCACAGCCGCACGAGTACCAGCAATGTATTGCTGCAGGCATGAACGCCTGTCTTTTCAAACCATTGAACCTGCAACAATTAGAGTCGTTATTAAACACCCTTCACCAAAAATGGCAGAACAGCAGTTATGACCTCAACAAGCTTACCCTGTTGGCTATGGGTAACCGGGCGCTGATGAAAAATGCCCTTGAGGATGCGCAAAAAGAAAACCGCCATGATTTAAGTATGGCCTTCAGCGCCCTGGACAAGGGCGACACCGCGGCATTGAAGCACCATCTGCACCGGATCAACGGAACGGCACAACTGCTGGGCGCCAATCGGCTGCACAGACAGGTGGAAGCATTGGAAATGCAGCTTTTGTCTGCATTTGACGCCGCTAACACCCATGCTGAATTAAAGCGGACGAAACAATTGCTTGAAGAGTTGGATGATGCCATTATGCAATTTGAGGTGTAATAAACTTATCCCCGTATTATTTAATAAGGTATTATCCTTATTATCCCGCCTCATCAAACACCCCTACCGCCCTTATTCCTACACGCGTAGGAATGGGATGTCATAACAATAAGGCATCTCTAATTCTCACAACTCAGAGTTAATGCAAGAATACTCCCATCTTGAACGAAGGGATAACTACAGAGCTTCCAGTAAGAATGATAACTAAGAAATTTCCGAGTAAGAAGTTTTGGCTATCAAAAGGGTCATAATATCCAAGTTTGGCCTATCTGGAATATAAGTTATTTATGCTACTTTTTTCAAAGAGAACAAAACAAATACTTGTATCGCTAATTTTATAGGTTTTTTGTTCTTATTAATTTATAAAAAAAGAACAAATAAACTATTTTAACAGCCACTGTAAATCATGTGATTTTTTTGATGCCAGCTTTTTTGATTTTATGTAAATTTGAAATAGGAAAGCACAGGCGGCAAAGACAATTTCTTAACCTAGAGGGAATGCCGACACAGGGAATTTTATGCATTCGTCAAAATCTGTTTTATCAGATAACTACTTCTTTGCGGTAGGAATTTGCGCATTGTTAACGCCGGAGTTAATCGATGAGTATTATTACATCATCGATATCGACTCGGTTGAACTTAGCAATATATATTTCAAGTTTGTTGAAAAAAACGCGTTATCGCCTTTATTTCCAACGATCTTGACTACTATGCATTGAAGAACATAGAAAACATTTCCTTTATAGATAAGAGAAGCAAACTGAACGAAATTCTCTCATTTATGATGACGAAGAACTCTCAATACCAATATCAGATTAAATTTCAGCTTTCAAATAGAGAGCAAGAAATTCTTAGCTATATGCAGGAGGGGATACCCACCCCTATCATTACGGAAAAAATGGGGGTACGAACAAAAACGTTCTACACCCACCGTAGGAATATCATGCTAAAGCTTGGAATAGAGAACCGAGTTTCTCTTTATCGCAAGATATTTAATAGAGAAAACAAAAGGCAAGAAGAAGATGATGTTCTGCAGGAGTCAACACTGTAAGTACTGGCTCAGGTAGAATATTAACAAGTGGAGAGGCGTAGATATTTAGAGCTAATCGCAGCACTGATATTGTAATTACCTCAACAATAACGTAGTAAACCTAACAACCCAATGGAAAATTTTATGAAAAAGATTGCAATTATTTCTGCGATTATGGCTCTGTCTGCAACTCAAACAGCGATGGCTGCTGACGGCGTTATTAACTTCACCGGTAATATTACCGATACTGCCTGCGTGGTTGATGTTTCTTCCGCAACGCAGACCGTTGACCTTGGAACAATCTCCGTAGGCGCATTCAGTGCTGGCAACGGCGCTACTGCTGCAGCCAAACGCTTTAATATCCTGTTGAATTCTTGCCCAGAGAGCGTATCAAGCGCGGCAGTGCGTTTTGATGGTAACACCGATACCAGCAACTCTTCGATCCTGGCGCTGAACTCCGGGGCTACGGCCAACAACGTGGGCGTGGCCATTTATGAGCAGGACAGCAATACCCTGATCCCACTGGGTGCGTCTTCCGCTTCGGTGGATCTGGAGTCTGATGCGACCAATACCCTGACCTACTTCGCCAAATATATGGCAACCGGGTCAGTCGGGCCAGGTACGGCGAATGCAACCGCTTCCTTTACCGTTGTTTATCAGTAATCAAGTTCGGGGCTATTCGCAGCCCCGTATCTTTCATATCAGGATTATTTAATGTTTAACCCTCTCTTTAAGAAACTGATTTTTGCAGGATTATTTATTTCTGGCAGTGCGATAAGTGGTGTCGAAATCGGTGGTACCCGGTTAATTTACGATAGTAAAAGCAGCCAGGCATCCATTAGTGTCAACAACCCTGACAGCAAACCTTATCTTGTTCAGTCATGGGTAAGTAAAAGCGATCAGCACGATGATAACGACAGCACTTTTATTACCACACCGCCGTTGTTTCGACTAGAACCTGGCACCCAAAACTCGGTACGCGTGGTGTTGAATGAAAAAGGTTTACCCAAGGATAGGGAATCGATTTACTGGCTGAACATTAAATCAATTCCAACATCATCACCGGATGCGAAAAATGATTTACTGATTGCCGTGAAAAGTAAAATGAAGCTTATTTATCGCCCTGCAGAATTAAAAGGCGATCCGTCATTAGCTTATCAGCAGTTACAGTTTTCCAGCAAGAACGGCAAGTTAATGGTTAAAAATCCGACTCCGTTCACCGTATCTCTTTTTGATGTGAAGATTAACGGCAAAGCGATTGAAAAACCGACCATGGTCCTCCCTTACCAAGATGTTCCTTTAGCCAACCCAGCTTCAGTAGGAAGCGAAATTATCTGGCGGGCCATTAACGATTTCGGAGGGATTACGAAAGAACATAAATCAAAAACTCAGGCTTAATAGAAGATGCATCAGGTTAACTCAGTAAGAAATTTATCGACAACGTTTAAGCTCAGTTCATTGGCAACAGTGATTGTTATTTTATTGAATCCCTCTTCATTGCGAGCTGAGGATTATTTCTCTCCGGATTTTATTGAGACTCGTGGCAGTGTGCCTCGTGAGATTGATATTTCCAGCTTCAGCCAATCTGGTGGCCAGGCACCAGGAACTTACCCTGTGGAAGTGTATCTGAACGGGACTCGCGTCGAAGAGCGTAAGATTCAATTTGTTGATAATGGAGGTCATTTACAACCTGAATTAACCAAGGGTGATTTTATTAAATGGGGCGTAATGGCCAGTGCCCAACCTGCCCTGATGGAAATGAAGGATAGCGATAAGATATTGGACTTGGCCGCCGTATTGCCAGACAGCCAGACGGTGTTTAAATTTGAAAGCCTGCGGCTGGAAATTTCTGTGCCACAAGAGTTTGTCCAGCGTACTGCGCGGGGCGCGGTCTCTCCCGAAGAATGGGATGATGGCCTGAACATGATGTTCCTGAATTACAATTTTTCCGGGGCCAGCGCCAAAGGGAATACCGGTGACACCACCAACAGCTTCCTGAACCTGCAAAGCGGCATCAACTTTGGGCCATGGCGTTTACGTAATAACTCGACCTACAGCAACAACGACAAGAGTAATGAGTGGAATACCATCAGTTCGTCGCTACAGCGCGATATCAAAACGCTGAGAAGCCAGCTGAGTATCGGCGATAGTTATACACCAGCCGCGATTTTTGACAGCTTTGGCTTTCGGGGTATGCAGCTTTGGTCCGACGAAGGTATGTTACCAGAGAGCCTGCGCGGTTTTGCCCCGGTGGTACGCGGCATAGCCCAAAGCAATGCGCAGGTCACGATCCGCCAGAGCGGCAACATTATTTGGCAATCCTATGTCCCGCCAGGGCCATTTGCCATCGACGATCTTTATCCTACCGCGTCCAGTGGCGATCTGACGGTCACGATCCGTGAAGCGGATGGCACAGAGCGGCAGTTTATACAGCCGTTTTCGGCGGTGCCAATCATGCAACGTGAGGGGCAGTTTAAATACTCGCTGGCGGCGGGCAAGTACCGTTCGTCGAACAGTAACGACAAAGAACCCAATTTTGTGCAAGCCACTGCCAGTTATGGTTTGCCATGGGCGAGCACGCTGTATGGCGGAGCAACCTATTCAGAGAATTATGTTTCCGGTGCGCTAGGTATCGGCAAAGGGCTGGGTAGCCTCGGTTCGTTGTCGTTCGATACCACTTGGGCACGTACGCAACTGCCAGGTAAAACGGACCAAGGGGTTTCCCTGCGCATGCAATATGCCAAAGACATCGCGTTGACGGATACCACTTTCACCTTGATGAGTTATCGCTATTCGACATCAGGTTTTCATGATTTTAAAGAAGCCAACGGCGACATCAATGAAAGTTATTTCCCCGACAAAGGGGAACCCGGCACCCTGGAAGACTGGCGTTATCTGCGCAACAAGCGCAGTAAAACGCAGATGAACGTCAACCAAAGACTGGGAGATTGGGGCAATCTCAACCTCTCGGCCTACCAGCAGGACTACTGGGGTGGTGATACCGAGCGCAGCATCAACCTGGGCTATAACACCAGCATTGACGGTATCAACTATGGGCTTAACTACAGCTATTCCCGATCCCCATGGTATAGCGAAAGCGATCAAGTGCTTTCATTGAGCGTACAGATACCGTTCGCACGCTTCCTGCCCAATAGTTGGTTAAATGTTTCTGCCAGCAGTACTAAGCAGGGCGACGCCACCTCGTCGGTAGGCTTGTCAGGTACGGCGTTGGCCGATAATAACCTGAGCTGGAACGTTCAACAGGGCTATAACAGCCGGGGCTCTGATGTCATGGGCAATGCTGCCGCCAATTACAAAGGTAAAAAAGGCGAATACCAGTTGGGCTACAGCTATTCGCGCGATAACCAGCAGGTTTCCGTCGGCGCGATGGGTGGCGTGGTAGTGCATCCTTATGGCGTGTCGTTGACGCAACCGCTGGGAGAAACCATGGCGCTGGTGAAGGCGGACAACGCCAGTGATGTCAAAGTACTGAACAACACCGGTATTTATACCAACGATAAAGGCTATGCCGTGGTGCCATCCGTCACCCCATATCGCAAGAATACCCTGACGCTGGATACCGCGTCGCTGGGGCAGAATACCGATATTTTAAATGACAGCCGCACGGTGGTGCCAACCAAAGGCGCACTTGTTCTGGCAGATTACCCAACGGTCACCGGCTACAAGCTGATGCTGCAATTGAAAAACGCGGCTATCCCGTTCGGCGCGACCGCGAGTCTGATGAATAAAGAGACTTCGGTGGAAGGGATCGTCAACGATCAATCGCGAGTATGGCTGAGCGGAGCACCGGCCAAGGGCGTGGTCAGTGTTCGTTGGGAAAATGGCAGTTGCCAGGCGGCGTATCAGATTGGCGATACGGCAGATCCGATCGCCAATATCACTGCGGTATGCAACTAGTTGGGAGAAAATTATACGTTCCATTTTTTAAGCTTGTTTCTGCTGCCGTTTGCCCTGTTTTCACAGGCAGCAAAACGTGGAATTGTGCAACCGACATGACTGTCACCACGCGACCGCTGGCTGATATCACTATTTCCCGTGATTGGCCGGTCGGTGCAGTGATTGAGCACCGGGATCGCCGGCAACCTGAGCGGCGCGGGAGGGGCCACCGATAATAAAACGGCGCAGGAGCCAGGCTTTGATACCGTTCAGGGGGAACGGTTGCAGCGCTGGCGCTGCCAAACAATGCCCTATTGCGATTAATACCAGAGCCAACGCGTAACTGTAGCGACCCTCATCCTGAAGGATGACTAGCCGATAGCGGGCGTTCCCTTAAAATACCCAGGACATTGAGTGGCTCGGGAACGTCAACAATCAGACTGGGGAAGTGTCACAAAAATGGCGGCTATGACCGGCGATACATTCAGCGGTGAAGGTACGGGAGGTTTCGTTGTCAATGCTTCACCTCACCGGTTCGGTGATGGAACAAGCCTTACACAGCTCTCCTTCCATTGACAACCCCCCTGTAGGAGCCAGTGATATAAATCATGGGTACGGCTGAACCCCAACTTGCGCATGGCGGTATACTTATGGCTGCTCACCGTCTTGCGGCTTATATTCAATTGCCTGGCTATTTGCATTGGGGATAATTCAACGGCTATCCCCTTTAGAACCTCCAACTCACGCCGGGTGATTGCCTGGGGGTGAGGTTGAGCAATAAGGCCCATACCTTCGCTAGAGCACATAAACAGTTTATCCAACTGATGTTCAATAGCCTTGGGTTGTTCTTTTAAGCTGATCTCTTGCTGCAGGTAGGCTTCTTCCCCTATATTTTTCCGTATAACGATGCTCCCGCACCTTTCCTGCCCGTGCCGCTGAGGTAACGAGGTTGTAACCACCAGATCGGCAAATTTTGTGTCATTAATTGACTTGAAAATAGTGGGAATACCTCTGGAATAAAAATATTGTTTTATAATAATTTTCATAGCCTGTAGAAAAAACAGGTTGCTGTCCCATAAAACAATAACGATGGGTTTTTTCATTTGGTAACTTTAACCTCGATATTTTCAAGCGTGCCATAAGGTTAAGCATCGCAGAAACCTGCAATAGGATTATTCTCACAACAAATATCAAAATATTAACAAGCAGGCTAAGATCCAATAATAAACCAGTGAAGACTATTACTTATCTGCCTAGATGAAACCCACGCTTTTTTATCCTTCACTAACTTCATCAAATAGCGCCGTGAATCATAAATGTTAATGTCGCAGAAATTAGCGATCTGACGAGTTGTAGGCCACTCTGCCTGAGGTGGCACGGTTGCACCAGAACAATTCGTGTTGCTCAACACCTGCAACGCAACCAGGACCCTTGCAAGATTATCCTGGCTATCTTGTTGAATAGTCATAATTTATCATCCTTGCTATTGCTATACATTCAGAATATTAGGCGAGGTGATGGTCAAAAAGCGATGTTGAAATCGACACTCACTTGGCTAAAGTTAAATATCTGGTATACCGACCTCACCGCATCTCAATCAAGTTAATATGTCCAAAATAATAATGCAAACGATCAATATGATCGGAAAATGATTAGCAAACAGAATAATCAACCAAAAAGCCAATGCTCATTATGTTAAAAAGTCGCGATATTGCGTTGAGAAGGTATACGGCGAGGTTTTATTGTGAAATTTGATTTAACCCTGGAAATAACTTTTAAAAAAAATTTTTAAAGCAATAATTTCACCTCGAAAAACACCAATAGAAAAATCTTAGTTTAAATTATAAACCACACTAAGAACATTCTCTTTTGTTGTTATATTCAAAAAACAAAAAACCTCTAGAAAGCAAAGCAACGAAGTGTTTTCATTAGATTTTTTAAAATGAGTGGTACGTGTTCAAGTTAAATCTATTTAAAAAGGAAAACACAACAAAGGGTTATGTTGTGTCAGTTTATCTTCTGTAAAAAAACAAGGAATATAGTCATGAAAGCAGTCTCTCTCAAAACCACGTTAGCTTCTCTGATCCTGGCTGGCCTCTCCGGCAACGCCCTGGCTTATGATGCGCAAATCAATATCACTGGCGAACTGACTGAAAGCACGTGTCTGATTAACGGTGACGCCAGCCCGGCTATCAAAAACGTAACGCTGCCAACCCTCTCCAAGTCTTCATTGACCGCTGCTGGCTCTTGGTCTGGCCGCGTTCCAGTCAATTTCCAACTGTCGGAATGTGATGCCGGGACCACCGGTGCCACCGCCACGTTTGAAAATGGCCCGAATATCAGCGCTGACGGCAATATGAAAAACCTGGCGATCACCAACCCGGCCAGCAACGTTGAAGTTCAGTTGCTGAATGCGACTGGCGGGGTGATTAACCTGGCAACAGACACTGTAACCACCCCTATTACTGCCGAAGCCGGCACTTTGCAGTTCTACGCACAATACTTCTCCAAAAATGGCAACGCGAACGCTGGCCAAGTCGCCTCACACGTTGAATTCTCCATTAATTACAACTAATTGAACCAGGGATACCTGTGTAACGGTATCCCCCTCCCTTTTTTGAGGGCATCAACTATCGGTGCCCTGAAAAAAACGGAATTTAGGTTTATGGGGCTCTTCCCCTGACCGCCATGGATTACAGGAGAAATACCATGTTCGCTGGCCTCTTCAGCATATCTCCCCGCCATCATCGTTGTGCTCCCTTTATGTTTAGTCTGTTGGCTATGGCCGTCAGTGCCTCAACCTATGCCTCAGAGAACGATGCCCCAGAACAGGCAGAGTTTGCTGCCGATTTTTTCCGTGGCCTTAGTGGCCAGGCCGCCGATCTCTCACGCTTCAGTAATGGGAATACCCTGACGCCCGGCCATTATCGTTTCGACGTCTACGTCAACGAGTTATGGATTGGCCGCCAGGAAATTGCAGTAACCCATACCGCCCCTGAAGCGCAGGTTAACTATTGCTTTACCTCCGAGCAGGTGCAGCAATGGGGGCTCAATGTCAATAAGCTCCCTGAAGCAACGCAGGCCCGGGAGGCATTGAAAAACGAAAAGTGCTTTGCGGTCGAGAAGTTTATCCCCGGGTTCCAGTCCAGCGCCAATACCGGCGAGCTGATGCTGAATATCACCTTGCCACAGGCTTTTATCAGTTCACGTCGTGGCGTAGTCGCCCCAGAATTGTGGGATCATGGCGTCACCGCCGGCTTTGTCGGCTACAACCTCAATACCTTCCGTAACCGGGCCCGGGATGCAAACTACTCCACCCAATATTTTGGGGGTTTTAACAGTGGGGTTAACCTGGGTAGCTGGCGGTTACGCCACAACAGCAGCTTTACCCGCACTGACGGCAACGGCAGCAATGGCTCTGGCCACTATGAGGCAATCAGCACCTATATCCAGCGCAATATCGCGCCACTACGGTCACAGCTTACCTTGGGGCAATATTTTACCCCTGGGGAGCAGTTTGACAGCGTGCCCTTCACCGGCGTGCAATTGGCCAGTGATACACGCATGAACCCAGATACCGAGAACAGTTTTGCCCCCGTGATACGCGGGATCGCCAACTCCAACGCCAAGGTCACCGTTCGCCAGGGCGATAATGTGATCTACCAGACCAGTGTCCCTCCTGGCCCGTTTGCCATCGACGATCTTCACAGCACCGGTTACTCCGGCGATCTGGTGGTGACCGTAACAGAAGCTGACGGCCAGACCAGAACCTTTATTGAGGCCTACGCTTCCGTTCCCCAACTGTTGCGGCCGGGCGTCTCGCGCTTCAACGTTACGGTCGGTCGCTACCGCGATAGCAACCTCAACAATAACCCAACATTTTTGCTGGGGACTTGGCAGCACGGGGTCTCCAACCTGGTGACCGGTTATACCGGCGGCATTATGGCCGAACAGTATCAGTCGCTTCTGGCTGGCGTGGCATTCAATACCCATTTGGGTGCCCTGGCTTTTGACATTACCCAGTCATGGGCTGCGGGCCTGGAAAGCAACACCAGCGGTATCGATGACCACATGCAGGGACAAAGTTACCGGGCTACCTACAGCAAAATGTTACCCCAGACGCGCACCAACTTTACCCTGGCAGCCTACCGGTTCTCGAGTGAGGGTTTCCTGAGCTTCGGCGACTTTGCCCAGGCACACAGTACCCAGTCTCCCCGCTTTAATCGGATGGACACCATCCCCGGTATACCCGCTGGGCGTTATGAGTCTGCCCGGCCACGCAACCGCTATCAGTTGAACGTCAACCAACCGCTGGCCCCAGGTTATGGCAATCTGTTCTTCAGCGGTTCGGCACAGAACTATTGGCATAACGGCGGGGGCACGACCACCACCTTCCAGGCAGGTTATGGCAACAGCTACCGCTGGGGCAGTTTCAATATCGGTATCAGCCGGACTATGGGGTCGGTGGGCCAGTCAGATACCCAATACCTGGCCAGCATCAGTATCCCCCTGGGCAATCAGACACGCGCCCCCATGCTGACAACGTCGCTAAATTACAGTGACAGCAAAAATACCACGGCCCAGACCACGTTGAGTGGCACCGCGGGGGATTACCATCAACTCAGTTACAGCGCCTATGGCAGCAACAACCGCGCCGACAGCCACAGTGCGAATTCGGTAGGCGGCAACGCACAATACAATTCCCCCTATGCCGTTATGAACGCCGGGGCCAGCAGTGGCAATAGCAGCCGGCAGTGGAACCTTGGCCTGAGCGGCAGTGTGGTCGCACACCCCGGTGGGATCAACCTGACTCAATATCAGGGTGAAACCATGGCGGTATTGCAGGCTAAAGGTGCAGAAGGCGCCGCCATCAGCGGCAATGTCGGCGCAGCAATCCAGAAGAACGGTTACGGGGTAGTCTCGGGGCTAATGCCTTACCGCCGGAACGAAATCGCTCTCGACCCAAAAGGCACCTCACAGAACGTTGAAATTCTGGGCAGTTCACAGCAGGTGGTTCCCAGCTATGGAGCCATCACTCTGCTGAAATACGAGACCGATACCGGCGTGCCGATGATGCTGCAGGCCACCCGATCCGATGGCAAACCGATCCCGGTAGGTGCCGAGGTGCTGGATGACAAGGGGCAGTATCTGGCGATGGTGGGCCAGGGCAATCTGATCTTTGTACGCGGGTTGGATCCCCAAGGGAGACTGGTGGTGAAGTGGGGAGCGGAGAAGGATCAACGCTGTACGCTGCTTTATCACCTTCCCGTCGACACGGCCAAGTTGCAGGGTTACCCGAAGGTGGCAGCGCAATGCGTGATGCCATAATCCCAAATGCCCGGTTTTACCCGGCACCTTGAGCAATGAAATACGTTCCAGGCAGGGTTGAGCCAACGCCCCCTGCGCCGGGGATGCCCAATTTTCTTATCTTTAACCCAACTTAACCGAGGGGATTGACAGCAATGACACTCCTCTATGCCTATTTGAGAGCACACAACCATGAACAAATCACGCACCATTACCCTTCTTGTCGCCTTGTTAGGTACCTGGATATTTCAGGCGAACGCCAACGTGGTGATCACGGGAACGCGGCTGGTTTATCCCGCCAATGAGCGGGAGATCACCGTCAAAACCACTAACATGGGCAAAGAACCTTCGCTGGTGCAGGTCTGGGTCGATCGCGGCAATGCCAAAACCCGCGCCGATGATGCCAACGCGCCTTTCCTGTTGACGCCCCCACTCGTGCGTATTGAGCCGAGCAAGGGTCAGGCCTTCCGCGTGGTCTTTACGGGTGAAGCGCTCCCTAAAGACCGGGAATCGCTGTTCTGGTTTAACCTGCTGGATGTTCCCCCTTTGCCAAAAGACGCCGATGCCAACGTGATGCAAGTGGCCTACCGTTCGCGCATCAAGTTGTTCTATCGGCCCGAGGGGTTGGTTGGCGACCCGATCAAAGCGGCAGAATCTCTTTCCTGGTCAAGAGGAACTCCCGTCAAAGGCCGTATCACGCTGAAAGTGCAAAATAACAGCCCTTACAACGTCTCTCTGGCCACGGTTGCACTGAAAAGTGGCAACGCCCGCCTCAAAGCGGACGATGTCGCCACTCTGGCACCGTTCAGCACACAAGATATCCACTTGAAAGGGGCTGCCACGCTGCCAGCAGGACCAGCCAGCGTGAATTATACCTGGGTTAATGATTACGGTGCCGCCGTTGAGCAAACCACCCCGTTGACACTCTGACAAATCTGCCTTGCGGCCCAGGCCTGCGGGGAACCAAACTCGAATGAGACCAGGAAGAAATGATGAAAAATAAAATGGTAAAGAAGAAACTCTCACGCCTTTGGCTGAACACGCTGTTGCTGTGCTCCGGGGCGCTGGCAATAGTGGGCGATTCGCGGGCAGATGGGTATATCTGTGATCCTACCCCCCAATTTCCATCACAATTCCTCCGATGGTTTTTGATGGCGGTTCTGATGGCCCTACCGTCGGCCAACCTATCGGTAGTGGCTGGGGGGCAGCATGGTCAGTCCTAATTTTATAACCGGGGATAGCACCTGCCTTATTATCAATGGTATTGCATTACTGACGATAAGTGGGGCAACTCCTGTCTCGACCTATACTGAGGGAGGGGTCACCTATTCGGTATTTTCCACCAGCGTGCCAGGTATTGGTATTATCATCGGCATAAAAGCGATGTCGGCGACACACTATACCCCGGTGACCTCAGTCGCTATCTTCCCGGCAAACCCCGTCCCTTCCCGGGGCATGGGGATAGCCATTCAGACCAAGTTTATCGTTACTGGACGATTGACCTCTGGTGTTTATCACATCGCTGAACAGCCTTTGCTTCGCGTCTATGCAAATGGATCAAGTATGCCAACCGATGCCAGCGAGCTGATACTCAAGGCCACTACGATAACCATTACCGCCAAAACCTGTCAGATGAGCGGTGCCACAACTCGGAATGTACCGCTGTCACCTGTCGGCAAAAACCAGTTCTCTGGCGTTGGTTCCTCAGCAGGCCCCGGATACAATTTCTCACTGACGACCATCTGCGATAGCGGTGTCAAGCTGCATGCCACAATGACTGATGGCACAAATCCTGCCAATACCGGTAACATTCTCACGATGGGCAGTGGCGCTACGGCTTCTGGCGTAGGTGTACAGATACTGCGCAACGATACACCGATCTCTTTCGGCCCTGATTCCTCTGCGCCGGGCAACACTAATCAGTGGTACATCGGAACCGCAGGCAGTATGGATAATGAACCCTTCACCATCCCGCTAAAGGCCCGATACCTACAAACGGAGCCAACCCTGGTGGCGGGCAGTGTGAAAGCGAGAGCCACTGTCACATTTTCTTATCAGTGACAGTGTAAAGGTAAGATCAGAGCCAATTGGGATAATAACCAATCGAATTTTTTAGGTTATTTCCCTCAGTAATAAGCAGAATTTTTGGCACTGTACGTTGTTAAGGATAAAAAATTAAAGACGGAGATTATTGGATGACATATCGAGGCTGCCAGGTACAACGTCAGTAACCCTCTAAAAACAGCCTCTCCTTCCCGCCGCCCCTCCAAATTGAAAGGCCAAAACTCTGTGCTACGCTTAAAACCGTTATTGATTGCCAAAGGCATCATGTTTTTCGGCGTAAGGAAAAAACAATGAATTTTGAAACCCAGACAGTTGGCAACGTGTTGGTCATCACTCCCCTGGACAGACGGCTAGATGCTTCGGTCTCTTCTCAATTCAAAGAAGATTTGCAGACCATGATTTCGCAGGGTGCGCACAAGATTTTATTGGACTTTAGCCAGGTAGACTTTATTGATAGCAGCGGCTTAGGTGCCCTGGTCTCTCTGTTGAAATCCCTCAATGGGAAAGGTGAATTGGCGCTTTGTTCACTGAACAGCAATATCCACGGCATGTTCAAGCTAACCCGAATGGATAAAATATTTACCATCGGCGCAGATCAAAGCAGCACATTACAACAAATGTCCTCAGTAGGACCTTGATCACAAGGAATATCCATTATGAAAGCCATGATCCTTGCTGCAGGAAAAGGAACCAGAGCCAGGCCCCTTACCACCATACTGCCAAAACCGATGATCCCCTTAATCCGTAAACCCATTATGGAGTCGATTGTCGAACATTTAAGAAATTATGGATTCAACCAATTAATGGTTAATACCAGCTATCTGTCCGGGGATATAGAGAATTATTTCCGCGACGGCCATGCCTGGGGAGTCGAAATGGGCTACTCCTATGAAGGGGTGATGGAGGGTAATACCTTCGTCGATAATGTGCTCGGTTCTGCCGGCGGCATGAAGCATATCCAGAATTTCTCGGGCTTCTTTGATGACACCTTTGTCGTGGTGTGTGGTGATGCATTAATTGATGTGGACTTCGACCAGGTGTTGGCTTTCCACCGCGCAAGGAAAAGCGTCGCTACCCTGATTATGCGCCCGGTTCCCAACGATCAGGTCAGCAAGTATGGGATTGTGGTCACCGATGATCAAGGGCGGGTCAGCAAGTTCCAGGAAAAACCCAAAGCAGAAGACGCCCTGTCAAACGATGCCAATACCGGGATCTATGTCTTTGAGCCAGAGATTTTCGATTATATTCCCGACGGCGTTGAATACGATATTGGCAGCCAGTTATTCCCTAAGCTTGCCGAACTGGGCGTTCCTTTCTACGGCATCGCCTTGCCATTCCAGTGGGTCGATATTGGCTCATTGCAGGATTTCTGGCAGGTTAACCGTATGATCCTCAATCAGGAATTGCCTGATTACCCAATGCCGGGGATCCAGGTTGCACCACAAATCTGGTGTGGCCTGAATGTCAAAGCTGATTTTGCCAACCTGGATATTGAAGGGCCGGTCTATATCGGCAGCAGTAGCGAAATACAGCCCGGCGTGACCATCCGGGGGCCAGCGATGATTGGCGCAGGTTGCGTATTGGAGCAAGGAGCGGTGATCGATCAAAGCTTTATTGCCGATTATACCCGGGTGGGCGGTATTGCCAGCTTGTACCAACAGATGATTTTTGCCGGTAAGGTCATTTCTCCTGACGGTACTGCGATCGATCTGTCTGAAGCCGGCCTGAATTGGCTGATTGATGATAAGCGGCGCACCGACATTATTACCGCGGAAAAATCCTTGTTTAATGAGTTCCTGCCCAAATAGTTAAATTGCATGCCCAAAGCCCGCCTGACAACAAACAGGCGGGCTAGCTCCAGATACATTTACAATTACGCCCCTCAAAACACCAAAACGCGGCAATATATTCACACGCCGCTAACAAATAATATTGCACAAGATCTTGTGACAATGTTCAAGACGAAAAATACTCAATAATGGTATTTATTCTTCATGGTTTTCTACGTTGGGCTGCTAATTATGAATCATTTAGAACTGCAGGCACTGCGTCAGCTTTTTTATGACCGTCGAAGAAAGTGCGAATTTTATATCGCATGATGGCAATGTTGCAGTATGGCATCAATGGGAAAGTGGTGAGCGCGAAATACCGGCCACTATTGTTGCCACCTTCACGCAAATGATTGGCAAAAGAAAAGCGCATATCAACGCGATCATCGACAAAATCAACAATCGTATCGGGAATAATACTATGCGATTTTTTCCTGATTATGCGTCCTATCTGGCAATCTACAACCAGGGCGACTATCTGGAATGGAAAGTTTATCAGTCCGTCGCTGCGGAGCTTTATGCTTATGATCTGGAAAGATTATGTTAAGTAACTGATGAGGCTGACCAGTAACACCACGGCAGGGAAAGCAAGCGGTCTGCCTGCAACATCGACAACGCGGTCGCGTTTTCAATCCCCCTGCTGGCACGTTTAATTAACTACCACTCTCGACAACAGGCGAACACCTGTCAGGATCTCGCGCTCAGTAGGGTTTCTCTGCGCGAATTATCGATTACCGCGCGAATGACTGAGCAACAAAACATGGAAAACAAGTATGTACCCACAGCCCTGGGGTTGTATCTCAATTATCTGGTACACGGCATGGGGGTTATATTAATAAGTCTTAATATGCCTTATCTCGCGGAACAATGGCATACGGATGCCGCCGGGGTTTCGATTGTTATCTCTTCATTGGGGATTGGCAGGCTCAGCGTATTGTTATTAACCGGTATATTATCCGACCGCTTTGGTCGCAGGCCTTTTATTTTCCTGGGGATAGCTTGCTATTTGGGATTCTTTCTCGGCATCCTCTTTACCCACAGCATTATTATCGCTTATGTATTTGGCTTTTTAGCGGGTATTGCCAACAGCTTTCTTGATTCCGGCACTTATCCAACGCTTATGGAGGCGTTCCCCAAATCCCCTGGCACAGCCAATATCCTCATCAAAGCCTTTGTCTCTGGCGGCCAGTTTATGTTGCCGATGGTGATAAGCCTGCTGGTCTGGGCTGAATTATGGTTTGGCTGGTCGTTCCTGATCGCCGCAGGCATTATGTTGCTCAATGGCCTGTTTCTGTTGCGCTGCCCATTTCCGCCACTTCCCGAGTGGCGCGTGGCCACGAAGCGCCCAGACAGGCCAAGCCCCACTCCGGATAACAATCCGCGTTGTTCCATCGTCGATCTCGCCAGCTATACCTTATATGGCTATATTTCTATGGCCACCTTTTACCTGATCAGCCAGTGGTTGGCGCAGTACGGCCAGTTTGTGGCAGGTATGACATATACAATGTCGATCAAGCTGTTAAGCATTTATACCACAGGCTCATTGATGTGCGTTTTCATCACCGCTGCGCTGGTAAAAAAAGCATAAAATCAACAACTTTCCTGATGCTGTATACCTTTATCTCCTTTATTACCCTGCTCACCGTTTGCCTGTATCCCAATATGTACGTGGTGATTATCTTCGCTTTTGTCATCGGTTTCTCTGCCGCAGGGGGGTCATGCAGTTGGGATTGACACTGATGGCGACCCGCCTTCCCCACGCGAAAGGAAAGGCCACGGGCATTTTTTATAGCGCAGGGAGCCTGGCGACCTTCACTATTCCTTTAATTACCGCCAGGATTTCCGAGACCAGTATTGCCAATATTATGTGGTTCGATACCGGCATCGCAGCCTGCGGTTTTCTACTCGCACTTTTTATTGGTTATCGCAGCCATAAACAAACCGGCAACACCCTAAAGGTGGCCCAGGTCGTCAGTTGATCCCCTCCGGCAATATTATTATGGTGTCGTGCAAAATAAGACACCATTTCGCCTGCGCTCAGAGACTGGGTTAAGTAAATGACTTGTTAATTACCACCGCCTTAGGTTGGCAACCCCGCGCTACCTGCCTCGGGGATAAGAAATCAGGGTGAAATACCAGTACAACTCAACAACATATTAAGGAACTGTCGCGGCGGTTTTTCCTGCAACAAAATTAAAAACTAAAACGGCATATTACGTTCTTTTCACCCTGGGCTCTCCCTATACTCGTGATAGTTAACATTACAGGTGTAATTATTTACCGCAATCAGGCTATCAAAACAAAAATATCCTCAGGATCCAGATAACGTAAAAAATTAGCGACAAGCGGAGAACAGTATGAGCCAAAGCAAGGCCTTCAAAGCGCCATTTATATTAGCGGTCATCAGCATCTATTTGAGTTATTTTCTACACGGCGCTAGCGTCATTACCCTGGCGCAAAATATGACACCACTGGCGGAAAAATTCGGCACTGATAATGCCGGTATTGCCTACCTCATATCCGGCATCGGTCTAGGCCGATTAGTCAGTATCCTGTTCTTTGGCGTCATATCCGACAAATTTGGCCGGCGTACTGCCATTCTGATCGGTGTCGCTCTGTATATTCTGTTTTTCTTCGGCATTCCCGCCAGCCCCAATCTGATCGTCGCTTTCGGCTTGGCCGTTTGCGTGGGCGTTGCCAACGCCGCGCTGGATACCGGCGGCTACCCAGCGCTGATGGAGTGTTACCCAAAACCTCCGGTTCAGCAGTCATTCTGGTTAAAGCTATGGTCTCCTTCGGCCAGATGTTCTATCCGATGCTGGTCAGCTATCTGCTGGTCAGCCAAATCTGGTACGGCTACGCCATGATAATCCCGGGCATTCTCTTTGTGCTGATCACCTTGCTGCTGCTCAGAAGCAAGTTCCCCAGCCAACTGGTGGATGCAGCCGTTGCCAAAGAATTACCACAAATGAACAGCAAGCCTCTGGCATGGCTGGAAGGCGTATCCTCGGTGATATTCGGCGTGGCGGCCTTCTCTACCTTCTATGTGATTGTCGTCTGGATGCCCAAATACGCCATGGCATTTGCCGGTATGGCAGAGGCCGATGCGCTGAAAACCATCTCCTGGTATAGCCTGGGCTCACTGCTGTGCGTCTTTATCTTCGCCCTGCTGTTAAAAAGCACCGTTCGCCCGGTCTGGGCCAACGTCTTTAACGCCGGGGTAGCCGTCATAGCGGCATCGATCATTTATCTTTACCCGTCACCGCTGGTCTGTAACGTGGGGGCATTTGCGATTGGTTTTTCTGCCGCCGGTGGGATATTGCAGCTTGGCGTATCCGTCATGTCGGAGTTTTTCCCTAAAAGCAAAGCCAAGGTCACTAGCGTATATATGATGATGGGCGGCCTGGCCAACTTTCTTATTCCCTTAATTACCGGATATTTATCCAACATCGGTTTGCAATACATTATTTTACTGGACATTGCTTTTGCCCTGTTGGCATTCGTTACCGCCATTATTGTCTTTATCCGCTATTACAGAGTCTTCAAAGTTCCTCATAGCGACTTACGGCTTGGCGAACGTTTTTTCCAGTAACTCACAATTGCACCAAAGAAACACATTTTGCGCTGGGCAGGGTGAGGATTATTTCCCACCTCACTATGCCCTGCCTGAACGAACAACATAAAACAGGAGTTTATAATGGAAGTTACTGCAAAATATGAGCTTATCGGGCTGATGGCATATCCAATCCGGCACAGTTTATCGCCAGAAATGCAAAATAAAGCGTTGGACAAGGTTGGGCTTCCTTTTACCTATATGGCTTTTGAGGTCGATAACAGCACCTTTGGCAATGCCATTGAGGGGCTCAAGGCGTTAAAAATGCGCGGAACGGGCGTCTCCATGCCGAATAAACAGTTCGCCTGCAAATATGTTGATGAGTTAACACCAGCGGCTAAATTGGTGGGTGCCATCAATACTATTGTGAATGACGACGGCTACCTGCGCGGCTATAACACCGACGGCACCGGGCATATTCGGGCCATAAAAGAAAGCGGGTTTGATATCAAAGGTAAAACCATGGTGCTGGTCGGTGCCGGTGGGGCCTCTACCGCGATCGGTGCGCAAGCCGCGATTGAAGGCATTAAAGAGATCAAGTTGTTCAATCGCCGCGACGAGTTCTACAACGAAGGCGTGGCCTTTGCCAAACGCGTCAACGACAACACCGACTGCAAGGTGACCATGACCGATCTGGCGGACCAGGAAGCCTTTGCTAATGCCATCGCCACTGCCGATATCCTGACCAACGGCACCAAAGTCGGTATGAAGCCACTTGAGAATGAATCCATTGTCAGCGACATTGCCATGCTGCGCCCGGAACTGCTGGTGACCGAGTGTGTTTATAACCCGCATATGACCAAGTTGCTGCAAATGGCTCAACAGGCTGGCTGCAAAACGATCGATGGTTACGGTATGTTGTTATGGCAAGGTGCTGAACAGTTCAAACTTTGGACTGGAGAGGATTTCCCGCTGGAATACATTAAGCAGGCCATGGGGTTCGAGGCGCAACATTCCCGTTAGGGTGACAGGGCGGTATATCTGCGGTAAACACGCATAGACATGTCATACTTCAAGCTGCATTTTTGTTGACTGCCCTTACTCACCCGTATCGCTTACCCCGGTAAGCGCAGCGGGATTCGAGCGGTTGCCGCCTCAATGCAACTCGAATTATTCAGGATATACAAAGGGTAAAAATGAAAACCGTAACCGTGAAAAACCAAGTGTTCGGCGAAGGTGCGCCAAAAATCATTGTCTCTTTGATGGGGAAAGATATCCCTGGTGTGGTGGCTGAAGCGCAGGACTATCGTCACGCTGATTTCGATATTCTGGAATGGCGCGCAGATCATTTCACCGACGTCAAATCGCTCCCAAGCGTTATCGAAGCCGTGCGTCAGATAAAAGCCATTATTGATGACAAACCGTTGCTGTTCACCTTCCGTAGTGCTCAGGAAGGGGGTGAGCAAGCCTTGCCGCCAGAGGCTTATATCACCCTCAATTTGGCGATGGTAGACAGTGGCCTGGTCGATATGATCGATCTGGAACTGTTTACCGGCGATGCTTTGGTAAAAGATGTTGTGGCACACGCCCATGCAAACAATGTCAAAGTCATCATGTCCAATCATGATTTCACTAAAACCCCCCTAAAGAGGAAATAATCAACCGCCTTTGCAAAATGCAGGAACTGGGCGCTGATATTCCGAAAATCGCGCTGATGCCGCAAAGTAAAGAAGACGTATTGACCCTGCTGGCGGCTACGCTGGACATGCACGAGAAGCATGCCGATCGGCCCATCATTACCATGTCCATGTCTAAATCCGGCATTATTTCCCGTTTAGCTGGCGAAGTTTTTGGTTCTGCGGCCACCTTTGGTGCGGTAAAGAAAGCTTCCGCCCCTGGGCAGATCTCTGTGACGGATTTACGCTCGGTATTAACGGTACTGCATCAATCCTGATAGCGTGATGAATTAATCTCTGGCGGGAATAGCTCTATTCCCGCTTAGAAATTTAAATAAATAACAGCGCGGCCGGTTTTATACCTGATTAATTTCACGTTGCCGCTGGGCACTCGGCTTGAAAGACGACAGGTATATGCTGTTTATCAGCGGCATCCGCACGCCTGCGTATTCGCCTCAGTGTTAAAGAAAACACATTAATCGGTCGTCAACAGGAGTTATTATGAGTCTGGAAAAACCGAAGAGAATAAATGGTCGAGTCCCGGTATTATCGGCCCAGGAAGCCGTGAATTATATTCCTGATGAGGCCACCTTATGCGTATTAGGTGCCGGTGGCGGTATTCTGGAAGCCACCACCTTAATTACGGCCCTGGCTGAGAAATATAAAACCACACAGACACCACGTAACCTGTCATTGATAAGCCCTACCGGGCTTGGCGACCGGGCGGATCGCGGCATCAGCCCACTGGCTCAGGAAGGGTTGGTGAAATGGGCGCTATGTGGGCATTGGGGGCAATCTCCACGCATTTCCGACCTGGCTGAACAGAACAAGATTGAGGCTTATAACTATCCTCAGGGCGTGTTAACCCAGGCAATCCGAGCCTCGGCAGCGCATCAGCCGGGGATTTTAAGTGAGATCGGCATCGGTACCTTTGTCGATCCCCGCCAGCAGGGCGGCAAACTTAACGAAGTGACCAAAGAAGATCTGATCAAGCTGGTCGAAATCGATAACAAAGAATATCTCTACTACAAAGCTATTGCCCCCAATGTGGCATTTATCCGTGCCACCACCTGCGATAGCGAAGGTTATGCCTCCTTTGAAGATGAGGTGATGTACCTGGATGCGCTGGTGATTGCCCAGGCGGTTCACAACAACGGCGGCCTGGTAATAATGCAAGTGCAAAAGATGGTCAGGAAGGCGACGCTGCACCCCAAATCGGTACGCATCCCTGGCTACCTGATCGATATCGTCGTGGTCGATGGCCAACAGACTCAACTGTATGGCGGAGCCCCGGTTAATCGCTTTATCTCCGGCGACTTCATTCTGGATGACAGCACCAAAATCGCCCTTCCCCTTAACCAGCGCAAACTGGTAGCAAGGCGCGCACTGTTTGAGATGCGCAAAGGCGCGGTGGGTAACGTTGGTGTAGGCATTGCGGACGGTATCGGCCTGGTCGCCCGTGAAGAGGGCTGCGCAGATGATTTTGTACTAACCGTCGAAACCGGCCCGATTGGCGGCATTACGTCGCAGGGCGTCGCATTTGGCGCCAACGTCAATACCCGCGCCATCCTGGATATGACCTCCCAATTCGATTTTTACCACGGTGGCGGGCTGGATGTCTGTTACCTGAGCTTTGCCGAGGTTGATCAGCATGGCAACGTCGGGGTACACAAATTCAATGGAAAAATCATGGGGACCGGTGGCTTTATCGATATTAGCGCCACGTCGAAAAAGATTATTTTCTGCGGCACGCTGACCGCTGGCAGTTTAAAAACCGAAGTTGCAGACGGCAAACTGAGTATCGTTCAGGAAGGACGCGTCAATAAATTTATTAAGGAATTACCGGAAATCACCTTTAGCGGGAAAATTGCGCTCGAGCGGGGATTAGATGTTCGTTACATCACCGAACGTGCGGTATTTACATTGAAAGAAGACGGCCTTCACCTGATTGAAATTGCCCCCGGTGTCGACCTGGAAAAAGACATTCTGGCAAAGATGGATTTCACACCGGTTATTTCTCCGCAGCTGAAACTGATGGATGAAAGAATGTTTATCGACGACGTGATGGGCTTCGTTTTACCTGAAGCGGTTTATTAAAAGGAGTAAAGCTATGGACTTTTCTTTAACTGAAGAGCAGGAACTGTTGCTTGCCAGTATTCGGGAACTGATCACCAACAACTTTTCGGAGGAATATTTCCGCACCTGCGATCAGACCTCAACCTATCCAACCGAGTTTATGCGTGCACTCGCCGATAGCGGTATTTCGCTGTTAGGCGTACCGGAAGAGTACGGCGGTATTCCGGCAGATTATGTCACCCAAATGCTGGCGCTGATGGAAGTCTCCAAATGTGGCGCACCGGCGTTCCTGATCACCAACGGGCAGTGTATCCACAGCATGCGTCGCTTTGGTACTGCCGAACAGTTGCGCAAAACGGCAGAAAGCACGCTGGCCACCGGCGATCCGGCTTATGCACTGGCGTTGACCGAACCTGGTGCTGGCTCGGACAATAGCGCCGCCACCACCAGCTACACGCGCAAGAATGGCAAAGTCTATCTGAACGGGCAGAAAACCTTTATCACCGGGGCCAAGGAATACCCGTATATGCTGGTGCTGGCGCGGGATCCGGAGCCAAAGGATCCTAAAAAAGCCTTTACGCTGTGGTGGATGGAATCCAACAAGCCGGGGATCAAAGTCAATCCACTGCATAAGATTGGCTGGCACATGCTGAGTACCTGCGAAGTTTACCTGGATAACGTTGAGGTGGACGAAAGCGATATGGTGGGTGAAGAAGGTATGGGGTTCCTCAATGTGATGTACAACTTTGAGATGGAACGCCTGATCAACGCCGCACGCAGCGCCGGATTTGCCGAATGCGCCTTTGAAGATGCCGCCCGTTACGCCAACCAGCGCATCGCTTTCGGTAAACCGATCGGCCATAACCAGATGATCCAGGAAAAACTGGCGCTGATGGCGATCAAAATCGAAAACATGCGCAATATGGTGATGAAAGTGGCCTGGCAGGCCGATCAGAAGCAGTCGCTACGCACCAGTGCCGCCCTGTGTAAACTCCACTGCGCTCGCACAGCGATGGAAGTCATCGATGATGCTATCCAGATCATGGGTGGATTAGGCTATACGGATGATGCCCGTGTTTCCCGGTTCTGGCGCGACGTTCGCTGCGAAAGGATTGGCGGTGGGACCGATGAAATCATGATTTATATTGCAGGCCGGCAGATCCTTAAAGATTATCAGAACCAATAAACGCGCAATAATAACCGTCAAGATGCAGATTGCATCTTGACGGTATGACGCGACATCCTGTGACTTGAAGCTGCACCGCTGTTGGCCACAACTGCAATTATTTAGGGTATCTATAAGGATCAACTAGATAAATACGCCTGCTCGGCCAGACTATTATTAAATTGCTTGCGGTAATCGCTCGGTGAACACCCCACATGGCGCATAAACAGCTTGGCAAAATGATCTACGTTTTCGTACCCTACCCGCCAAGCGATTTCATTCAGACCATGTTCAGTATTGGTCAGAGCAAATTTTGCCTCGGTTATCCGCCGCTGGATAACATAGTTAATCGGCGAGATATGATATTCGCGGGTAAACTCATGGCAGATATAGCTGACGCTGGCCCGGAATTTTTTAGCCAACTGCTCAAGCGTAATCTTTTCACAGTAGTTATTATTCAAATAGACCAGAACATCCTTCACCAACACGTCTTTTTTAATATAACCCAGTTCAGAACGGTAGGCATTTTTAAAGTTCTCATAAAACAGCACGGTTAAGGCATAACCAAAAGCATCATAAATGGATGAGGTTAATTCGCTTTTTTGCTGGGGTAACATCATACCGAGCTCATGAAAAAGACTTTTGATAACCTCTACGCCCTGACCCGCGGAAACCACCGGGCATGAATGAGGCTGCAAAATCTGATTCTCTTCCCAGCCAGGAAACTTGAAGCCATAAATGGCGCAGGTATAGGTGGTGGCGGGAGAGGAACTGTCGGAGGCTACCGCATGAAGGCGGCCGGGTTCAATAACCACAATATCCCCGGCATGTGCAACATAGTAAGAAGAGTCAATGACCAGCCTGGCGACGCCTTTCTTGACATAAATCAGCTCACTTTCGTCATTATGCACATGGTGGCCGGACTCCCAGTTTGGATCGTCACTGATGACGAATCGGGAAAGCCTGGGCGTCATCCCCGGTTCAAAAGGGGCTTCTCTTTTATTGTCGAAACAACGATGAAACATGGCAACCTCCACACAAAACAGTTGGCTTTGGCAAAATGATCAGAGGCTAAAATAGAGCGGCAAAAAACAATATACAATATGACCTTCAACGACAAAAACAAGATTGTTTGCCCACCTTGCAAGATTGTACAGACGTCACTCCGTCGGGTTTGCATAGCCTGCCTGGGGCAACAAGCGACAATCAGAGATGCGCGGCTGAGCTGGAAAGCCAAGACTGACGGCAGTATTTTATTTTTGTGAGCTGGACGCCCTTATTAAAAACGATAACCATGATGTAAATCATCTTTATCCCGGGGGTTTTCCCTTTGATAATTAATCCGCCCCTGGTCTTTTTCTCCCGGCCACACGGAAATAAAACCGGCACACCTTAAAACGCCAATCCATGACTGGCGTTTTTTTGCAAGATTGTTGGCAACAAAAACAGATTATCCAGTCGTAAATCCCCCCATCCTCGCAATATATTTCCATTAATTTTGTATTTTCCGCGCAGAGAGCGTTCTTCTCCCCAGAAGCAGTCCTCAGCCACGGATATGCCTTCAAAAAATAGTGCACATGACAAATCGGAGATGCCATGAAAATAATTACCTGCTTTAAGCTGGTCCCTGAAGAGCAAGATATTGTGGTAACCGCAGAGCGTACGCTCAATTTCGATAACGCCGATGCCAAAATCAGTCAGTTCGATCTGAATGCGATTGAGGCGGCCACACAACTTGCTGGTGAAGGCGATCAGATTACCGCGCTCAGCGTTGGCGGTTCGCGGTTACAAAACACCAAGGTGCGTAAGGATGTGCTGTCACGCGGCCCACATGAGCTGTATCTGGTGCAGGATGCGCTACTGGAAAATGCGCTGCCTATGGATACCGCTCATGCACTGGCTGCCACCGCAGACAAGATTGGTTTTGATCTGCTGCTGTTTGGCGAAGGTTCAGGGGATTTGTATGCGCAACAGGTTGGCCTGCTGGTCGGGGAGATCTTACAACTTCCTGCCGTTAACGCCGTCAGCCGAATTGAGCTGGCCGGTGACCATGTGCGGGTCGAGCGTACGCTCGAAGAAGACGTGGAAATCCTCGAAATCCCCTCCCTGCCGTTATCTGCGTGACGTCGGACATCAATGTTCCCCGCATTCCATCAATGAAAGCGATCCTCGGTGCCGGGAAAAACCGGTTAATCAATGGCAAGCCAATGATATTGCCTGGAGCCAGACGCCACCTTTAGCCGAGCTGGTCGAGATTACCGTGCCGCCGCAAAAAGAACGCAGACACATCATTCTGGAAAACGACTCGCCAGAATCCATCGCCGAGCTGGCAGAACATCTGAAAAAAGCGCTGAACTAACCCCCGATTGGAGAAAATCATCATGAGCAAACTGACAAACATATGGGTGTTCAGCGACAACGTTGAGCGCTACGGTGAATTAATGGCGGGTGCACGCCTGTGGGGTGAGCAGGTTTACGCTGTGGTGCAGGATAACGAGCAGGCTTCCAGGATCAAGCCGCTTGGGGCAGACAGGATCTTGATACTGGAAAAAACCTCCGCACTGCAACGCATTGAGAATTATGCCGAGACACTGGCGACCATCATCAAAGAGGTCAACAGCGATCAGGCACCGACATTATTACTGATGGCAGCCACCAAACGCGCTAAAGCACTTACTGCACGCCTGGGCGTGTTACTGAACGCCGCGGTGGTGAACGACGTGACGGCAGTACAGGCCGATGAGACCGGCTTTTTCGCCGAGCATCGGATGTACGGGGGTTTAGCCTTCGGTAAAGAAAAGATCAATTCGACTACCGCCATCATCACGCTCGCCCCCGGGGTGTTGGAACCTGCCACCGCCAATCCCACCCACGACTGCCCGATAACATCGGTCAGCTATGTGGCCCCCCGCCAGGAAATTCTCTGTAAAGAACGCCGCGCCAAATCCCTCAGCAGTGTCGATCTCAGCAAAGCCAAACGGGTGATCGGGGTTGGCCGCGGCCTGGCAGCGCAGGACGATCTGAAAATGATACACGATCTGGCTGCCGCTCTGGGAGCGGAGGTCGGTTGCTCGCGCCCGATCGCCGAAGGCGAAAACTGGATGGAGCGCGAACGCTATATCGGGGTCTCCGGCGTGCTGCTGAAATCCGATATCTACCTGATGTTGGGCATTTCCGGGCAGATCCAACATATGGTCGGGGGCAACGGGGCAAAAATCATTATCGCGGTAAACAAAGACAAGAATGCCCCAATTTTCAACTACGCCGATTATGGTCTGGTGGGGGATATCTACAAAGTTGTTCCTGCCCTGATCGACCATTTGGCTCGTTAACCTTTTTTATACCCTATGAATTTCAAGCTGCAGCGTTGTTATCTGCAGCTTGAAAGGCGACGGGTATATCCACCGCACGTATCCCACCGCATCTCTGCGACGGGATAGGGAGCATAAAGCATGTCGGATGAAAAATTTGATGCCATTGTTGTGGGCGCAGGCATTGCGGGCGCGGTCGCCAGCTACGTGATGGCGCAGGCTGGGTTGGATGTGCTGGTCATCGAGCGGGGCAACAGCGCCGGCAGTAAAAACATGACCGGCGGGCGTTTGTATGCGCACAGTCTGGAAAGCATCATGCCCGGGTTCGCACAGGAAGCGCCGGTTGAACGAAAAGTCACCCGTGAGAAGATTTCTTTCCTGACGGAAGAAAGCGCCGTTACGCTTGATTTCCATAGTGAAAAACCGGACGTTCCCGCGCAGGCCTCTTATACCGTGCTGCGCAACCGCCTCGATCCCTGGTTGATGGAGAAAGCCGAACAGGCCGGAGCCCAGTTTATCTCTGGCGTGCGCGTTGATGGGCTGATACGGGAAGGTAATCAGGTCACCGGAGTCCAGGCCGGTGACGACATATTGAAGGCAGATGTGGTGATCCTGGCCGATGGCGTCAATTCAATGCTGGGTCGCTCAATTAACCTGGTGCCGCCCTCCTCGCCTCACCACTATGCGGTGGGGGTAAAAGAGCTTATCGGTTTATCCCCGGCCGTGATAGAAGACCGCTTTAATCTCTCCGGCAATGAAGGGGCTGCCTGGCTGTTTGCCGGATCCCCTTCCAATGGCCTGATGGGGGGCGGATTTCTCTACACCAACCGGGATTCCATCTCTCTCGGGCTGGTGTGTGGCCTGGGGGATATTAGCCATGCAGGGAAAAGCATTCCCCAGATGCTGGAAGACTTTAAACAGCACCCGTCGGTTCGCCCGTTGATTCAGGGCGGCAAGCTGCTGGAGTACGCCGCACATCTGGTGCCGGAAGGCGGACTGGCGATGATGCCAACGCTGTCTGATGGCGGTGTGATGATCGTGGGTGATGCGGCCGGGTTCTGCTTGAATCTGGGCTTTACCATACGCGGCATGGATCTGGCGGTTGCCTCAGCACAAGCCGCGGCAAATACCGCCATTGCGGCCAAACAGCGGCAGAACTTTTCTGCCAGTAGCCTGGGGGAATATAAGCGCGCCCTGGAGCAAAACTGCGTGATGCATGAGATGCATCACTTCCGTAAAATCCCGGCGCTGATGGAGAATCCACGCCTTTTTACCCAGTATCCACGCATGGTGGCAGACATCATGAGCGATATGTTCACCGTCGATGGCAGCCCCAGCAAACCCGTGCGCAAAACCATCATGAAAAGAACCAAACAGATTGGTTTGATTAATTTGTTGAAAGACGGCATCAAAGGGGCAACCGCGCTATGAGTAATGAAAATTCAGTCAACGTAGACATCAAACTGGGCATCAACAAGTTCCACGTTAACGAAGGGCATCCTCATATCATCCTGGTAGATAAACCCAACATGGATGAGTTTCGTAAACTGATCCTGGCTTGCCCTGCCGGGCTCTACAAGCAGGACGACTCTGGCAATATCCGTTTCGATTCTGCTGGCTGCCTGGAGTGTGGGACTTGTCGCGTGCTTTGCGGCGATACCATCCTTGAGCAGTGGGAGTATCCCCAGGGGACCTTTGGCGTCGAGTTCCGCTACGGTTAGCCGTGGCCAGTGCCTGTTTGTCGGTTTTTGCCCCTTCCTCCTTCCCCTCACCCCACTCCCATAGCGAGAGGGGTGAGGCCCGTCGTCCCTTCTCAGGGAGAAGAGCGGGAACGGTGTTGAGGCCTCATACCCCGGCAAACCGTGATATTTGACCTCCCCAGCCATTTTAATAGAGATAATTTCGATGAGTGTCACGATTAAACTCAACCCTGAACGCCGAGCATGGTACAGACAACAAGGTTACTGGGGCGACGCATCGCTTGCTGATTACTGGCATCAGACCATGAAGGCCGTGCCGGAAAAGATTGCGGTAATCGACAATCGGGGAACTTCCTACACCTATTCCGCCCTGGATCGCGCGGCGAGCAGCCTGGCTAGCTGGCTACTTTCCTGTGGCATTCAACCAGGTGACCGCGTTGCCTTTCAGCTTCCAGGCTGGTGCGAGTTTACCGTTATCTACCTGGCCTGCCTGAAAGCAGGTGCCGTTTCAGTACCACTTTTGCCCTCCTGGCGTGAAGCAGAACTGGTCTGGGTGCTGAACAAATGCCAGGCCAAGGTTTTCTTCGCGCCGACGGCGTTTAAAAATACCCGCCCGATTGACCTGGTCTTACCCCTGCGTGGCCAATTACCTCATCTGCTGGAGGTTGTTGCCGTTGACAAGCTCTCGCCCGCCACCGATACGCTGGCACTCAGCCAGTTACTGCGAGACACTCCGCCACTGACCACGCCGGTCAGCGTACAGGGTGATGAACTGGCTGCCGTACTTTTCACCTCGGGCACGGAAGGCGATCCCAAAGGGGTCATGCTCACCCATAACAATATCCTGGCCAGCGAGCGTTCTTACTGCGCCAGGCTTAATCTTACCTGGCTTGATACCTTCCTGATGCCCGCCCCCTTAGGGCATGCCACCGGTTTTTTGCACGGGGTTACGGCCCCCTTTCTTATAGGCGCGCGCAGCGTGCTGCTGGATATTTTTAATCCACTCGATTGCCTCACTTTACTGCAGCAGGAACGATGCACCTGCGTGCTCGGGGCAACCCCTTTGTTTATGACCTGCTATGCACCCTGGAACACCAGCCATACGACATCTCCTCGCTGCGCTTTTTCCTGTGCGGCGGCACCACCATTCCGCAAAAAATTGCCCGCGACTGTCTGCAAATGGGTATCAAGCTGCTGAGTGTCTACGGCTCTACGGAAAGTTCACCCCACGCGCTTGTGAGGCTGGACGATCCCCTATCCCGCGTGCTCAACACGGACGGTTTTGCTGCCCCCGGGGTAGAAATAAAAGTAGTGAACGAAGAACGGGCCGAGCTCCCTTACGGTGAAGAGGGTGAGGAAGCCTCGCGGGGGCCAAACGTATTTATGGGCTATCTGGATGAACCTGAACTCACCGCCCGCGCGCTGGATGAGGATGGCTGGTACTACAGCGGCGACCTTTGCCGTATGGATGAAGACGGCTACATCAAAATTACCGGGCGCAAGAAGGACATTATCGTGCGTGGCGGGGAGAATATCAGCAGCCGCGAAGTGGAAGATATTTTGCTGCGACACCCGCATATACATGACGTTGGCATCGTCGCCATGCCGGATGAACGGTTGGGGGAACGATCCTGTGCCTATGTGGTGCTCAAGGCTCCCTACGACTCACTTTCCCTGGAAGAGGTCATCGCGTTCTTCAGCCGCCACCGGGTCGCCAAATATAAATACCCGGAATATCTGGTCGTGGTAGAAAGCCTGCCACGGAACGCCTCGGGTAAAATCCAAAAATTCCTGTTACGTCAGGATATCATCCAGCGGCTCAGGAGCCTGAACAACGAAACCCGGCAACATAGTCGATAAAGAAATGCATGTTTTCAGCATTGCGATTTTCAAGGTCATAAATATTTAGCATCAGCTGCATTTCATAGTCAGGTGATTGATTGATGGTCCTTACTTTTCGATCATTAATAAAGAAATCAATCTTGTTTTCTGACCATGCAACGGCATAAGTGTTGAATACGGTGACATCCAGCTCGACAGGCTCCTCGTAGAATTCGTCCACCATGCTGGCATCCCCAAACGGATGAACGCCGTAGCCAATCAAGGCGTGCCCGTTGTGGATATTGCTGCCCTTGAGCTCGAAGAGACAAATCTCGGCGGAGCGCTCAGGAAGATCTTCATAACCGATCATCCACAGAGCAGCAACGTTGTGTTCTGCAAGATGACATTTGGCTCTCAATTCAAAATAGCCATATTTTGGCAGATATTTGCGCTCGGCGACCTGCTCTTCGCGGACCTGGCAATCTGGCGAAAACCGGTGCTGCCCAATTTTCGAACCCACTGGGCCGGAGTAACTTCCGGTTTGTAAAGAAGAAACCCTGACGGCACCATTAAACTCCGGGCACCACGGTTTTTGATCTTTAGCGATATAAAGTGCAAAACCAGTCTCTGAAAACGCGTAGCGAGGGGCGGATAATTCCCGGCTGCTCCACTGCGGGAGATAGTAGGGGAGCCAATGGGTTTCATCCAGCGCACCACCGTCAAATCCATCATAAAATTCCAGTTGATATCTTTCGCCATCAACGACTTTTTGGTGGGTAGTTTTCATTATTATCGGCCTGAAGTAGAAAGATATTGTCCGCAAGATGATGACGGTAACTTGCGGTTCGGGGTGTCCCCAGCGTGATCAGCACCAGCAAGCAGCATGATTTTAACCGCTATCCTGGTGGCTAAGCCACGGGATTACCATGATGAATATCGCGTTGGCTCAATATACCCTATAAATTTCACGTTGCTGCATGGTTACCTGTTGCTTGAAAGACGACGGATATCAGCATTTTCTGCCACACTTACCCTACATGGGCTCCACTTTCCCATTGGCGCCTTACAGGGCAGGCGCCTTTTGGCGAGCCTAATCTATGGCATACAGACAGGCGGTATAAAAATAGTTATGGGTGAGTATCAATGAAAAAAATCGCTATTGTAGGTGCCGGGCCAACGGGCATTTATACCTTTTTCTCGCTTCTCAAGCAGCAGACTCCCCTGGCAGTTTCTGTCTTTGAGCAAGCCAGTGAGGCCGGTGTCGGGATGCCTTATAATAACGAAGATAACTCCAGGATGATGTTGGCCAACATCGCCAGCATCGAAATCCCTCCCCTGTTTTCAACTTACATCGACTGGTTGCGTAGCCAGAGCGAAAGTCATCTGGCGCGTTATGGTGTCCAGGCCTCCTCGCTTCATGTCCGGCAGTTCCTGCCGCGGATCCTGCTCGGCGAATATTTCCGCGATCAGTTTCTTAAGTTGGTAGCACAGGCGAAAAAGCAGGGCTTTGAGGTGCAGGTGCATGAATCCTGTCGGGTCACCGATCTGGAGGTCACGTCTGAGAACGTAAGGCTATGGGTGGAGGGGGACCCGGCGTCAGAACGATTTGATCTTGCCGTTATCGCCACCGGGCACGTCTGGCCGGACGAACATGATACGCCACGGGCCTTCTTCCCAAGCCCCTGGTCCGGGCTGATGGAAGCAAAAATCAGGGCGTGTAAGGTCGGGATTATGGGAACCTCGTTGAGCGGTCTTGACGCAGCGATGGCCGTTGTGGTTCAACACGGCACATTCACTGAGGCTGAAGATAAACGCGTTCTCTTCAATCTGGATCGGGGAAGCGAAGCACTCAAGATAGTGCTTATGTCCCGTTCTGGCATTCTGCCGGAAGCGGATTTCTATTGCCCGATCCCCTATGAGCCTTTACGCATCGCCACGGAGAACGCGATCAATAATGAAATCGCCGCCGGGGCTGACGGCCTGCTCAACCGAGTCTTCAGGCTCATTGCCGGGGAAATTGAACTGGCCGATCCACGCTGGAGTGAACGGATCTCCCTAGGCACGCTGGATGCCGACAGTTTTGCCGGAGCCTGGTTTGCCGCACGGAAAAAGCACGATCCGTTCCGCTGGGCGGACGCTAATCTTCAGGAAGTCGAACGTAACAAACGCGACAGGCTTACGGTGCCTTGGCGTTATGCGATCCTCCGGTTGCATGAAGCCGTTCAGGAAATCGTCCCGCATCTTGACCAACAGGACAGGCAAAGGTTCGACGCTGGGCTGGCTCGTGTTTTTATCGATAATTATGCAGCCATTCCCTCGCAATCGATTCGCAGATTGCTGGCATTGCGCGAGGCCGGGATAATCAGCATTCTCACTCTCGGCCCGGATTACGACATGGAGATAAAACAGCAGCAGACCGTCATTTCAACCGATGAAAACACGTATGAATTCGATGTCTTTATCGATGCGCGCGGGCAAAGACCGATGAAGACCAAAGACCTGCCATTTCCGACGTTACGCAAGCAGCTTGAAACCACCGACGATGACATTCCGGATGTCGGTGACAATTACACCCTGCTGGAACCCGCCTGCGCGCGCGGGCGCATTGCGTTTGGCGCCTTGCCCTACCTGATGCACGATCAGCCATTTGTACAGGGCCTTACAGTCTGTGCAGAGATTGGTGCGGCCATGGCAAAAGCCATATCGCAACCCGCGATCCGCTCACGCAGACGATTACCGTTTATAGATATGTAAGCCCTCTGCACGGTGCGAACTGACCCGATGCTACTCCTGCGGGTACCTCTGCGTTGCAGATAAAAAATGAAGACGAGCCACCGCCTGAAGCAGGGGTAGCACACAATCATCAGGCCAAAATGTCTAAGTTGATAATCTCTGATAACCGCTCAACGTTCAATTTTCGTAATGCATTGATCTTATGCGCACTTATCGTTTTCTGATCGACGGAGAATCGTCTTGATAAATACATAGGCTTAACTTGCTTGATCAACCCAACAATTATCTCTTTTTCTCTTGAGGTTAATTGCATTTTACAATGGGCCTTGATCGGCGCATTTGATCGGACAAGCACGGTGTGAAGAGCATAGATAATGTCATCAATATTTCTTAACCCATTAATACAATAGCACTCCTTCTTGCACAACCGAGAGATAAAGTAACTCAATGCAAACCTGGGCTTAGAGGTAATAAAGATCATCCGTGTAGAGATATCTGAATATTTGAGCGCATCCTTTATCCTGACAATACTCTGTAAACTCATTTTATGTGGGAGATCACCAGCACAAATAATAAATTCCAGCACATCGTCACCTGTGCCTGAGAACTCCCCCACCTGGATATTAAACTTCTTATTCATCACCACCTGCAGGTTATCCAACAGAGTTTTTAACGCCAATTCAGTAAAGGAGCAAGAGGTAATAAGTAATATATTTATAGGTTCAACTTCTATTTCTTTCATATCAAATCCATTGATAGCTTATGGTTTCCTGATTTTAATATATCCAGCGAAATTCAAAAAAAGAATAAGACAACACGAAATACAATCGTGGGAAATTTCGCATTAATAAAAAAATCAAAATCATAACATACTGATATACAAGGAAATATTTAAGATTAACCGATAACCCCCCTTTTACAAAACACGACCACCCCGGTAACCACTTGAAATAAATAGTCATATCACCCACGGCAATCTCATTTTGATAAAATCAGATAATGACCGAGCAAACACTAATAAAACCCGCATCTGCACAGGAGTAATATAACATCATAATAAATTATTTTTAGTCACATAGTTAGCCATTTCAATTACCGACTTCACACCCAACTTGGCCATAATCCGCGTTTTGTAAGTACTGACTGTCTTACTGCTAATGAAAAGCACCTGAGCTATCTCTTTATTTTTAAAACCCTTTATTAAATAACTAAGCACGCTGATTTCTCTTGCCGTCAACGTATGGGAAGGCGTTGCGCTTTCTCCCAGATTCGCCAAGCCAGAAATACTGTTCAAAATATCCGAGGGGAAGAAAAGGTAACCGTTTAAAACGTGTTTCGCTGCGAACAAAATCTCATCCAACTCCCGATCTTTACTGATAAAACCATTGGCCTTGGCTTCCAGGGCGCGAAGAGAATAAATTGATTCGTTTTTTGAAGAGAAGAAAAGGGATTTAATCTCTGGGTTATCCCTTTTTATCTTCTTTAACAATAAAAAAACATCATCACCTTGCAGTTCAATATCAGTAATCACCAAGTCAATACGATTTTTATTGAGAATTTCTAAACTTTTTTGCTGCTGGAGGCAACAAACACCTTCTCAAAGGAATCTGATTGCATCAACAATGATTGAATTGCAACTAATATCGTTGGGTAATCATCAATAACCAAAGCGGAATACATAAAGCCCTCTCTTATAAAAATATTTTTGAGTGGTAATTTCGTTTGGCTACACTCTGCACGAAAATTATGGTTTAGCGCCTCACTCATATACGCAGAACGTCTTCGTTCCGTTACTTACCGACCCAACTCAGTAGCATAGCCGCACTGGTGATGACATTAATATTAGAAATATAACCATCATAACGATTATTGATGGCAGATAGCTGATTATTATAGTGATCGTTCTCTGCTATCAGTACATCAAGCAAGGTACGTTTGCCCAGGTTGTACCACTGGTCATAAAACATCTGTCGGACCCGATTAGTTTCTACTGATAGACGATCAAAATCTTCAGCGCGCATAAACGATGAGTCGCGCGTTTGGATCATGTTATTAATTTGATATTCAAGATCGCGATAGGCTACCTCATACTGCTGTTGAGCACCATTCGCTTTGGCTCTTGCTGCCATCTGTGCCGCTTGTTGTGAACCGCCACTGAACGCATTCCATTGGACATTCAGCCCGGTGTACCAGCCGCTTTCATCGCCGTTGGTATCTTTCGCCGTATTTTTAGAAACGACCCAATTGAGCTGCGGATAATTAGCCGCCTGAATACTTTCAGCGTCATATTCCGCAGCTTTTACCTGTGCCTGCAACTTCAGCAGATTAGGATTTCGATTCAGTGCGGCCAGGGCCATTGATGAAGGCATTATCGAGTCCTGCCAGGTGATATTACGGGGCAAATCAGGTTCGACGCCCAGTAAACGAACCAGCTTGATGCGGCTGCTACTCACCTGGTGCTCAATATCATCCAGACTGGCCCTCGCCGAAAGCAGCTTGGCTTTGGCTTGGGTATATTCACTGGCGCGCCCTTTATCGGCAGCGGTGATCTGTTCCAGCATATCGGCCAACTGCTTCATTCGATCAACATAGGCTTTTGCTACCACTCGGTTTTCCTGGTAGCGGCTCAAGTTCATCAGCTCCGAGATCGTGCTGTAGGCCAACTGCTCTTTGGTGTAATTTTGCGAATTTACCGCTGCATTGACACTTTCTTCCGCACTATCAACCTGGTTACTTATCTTACCCCAGTCATAGATCGGCGTAGTCACCGAGATTGAACCACTGGTATCACTGAATTTGCTGTTGTTGCGGGTCGTATCGCCGTTCCCCTGGTTAGCCAGTGGCGACGTCAGCCCGACCTGCACCTGCGGCCAGCGTTGACCTTTGATTTGATCAACCTGATAGCCTGCGGCCAGAACATCCGCTTGTGAAGAACGGATTTCCGGGCTGTGGGCCAGAGCTGAAGCAACCATTTGGCGCAAAAAGCTCTTGAGGGGGTATTGCGCTGGCTTTTAAAAGACTCAGGCGTCGCATTGGCAGGCGTACGCTTGCCACTTTCACCGTCGACCTCGCCATTCCAACGCACATTGTCGTAGGCCGGATCGGGCTGATAGTACTTCTGCACCGGCGGGAAGTAATCGTAGTTGTTTTTCAATACCGCCTGATTGCGACCCGCGCTCACGGCTGAGGGCTCACTTTTTGCTGCTGCAGCCTCAGCATTATTCAAAGACATCGCCAGACGACGACGATCAACTAATGCTGGCGCCGTGGTGCTGTTAACCGGTGCAGGCGTTTCTATGCTCTTGGCAAATACCGGCACCTCGGTGGTTTTCACCGGCACCGGGGCTTCTACACGCCTGGCAGATACCGGCGCCTCGGTGGTTTTCACCAGCACCGGGGCTTCTTCGCGCCTGGCAGATACCGGCGCCTCGGTGGTTTTCGCCGGCACCGGGGCTTCTTCGCGCCTGGCAAATACCGGCGCCTCGGTGGTTTTCACCGGCGCTGGGCTTTCAATACTCTGGGCAATCATTGGAGCAGGCTGGGCCTGTTGAATCGGAGCCACCTCAGCGTAGGGCTTAACCACGGAAGCCCCTCCCAGGGTATCCATCTCGGCAATACTTTTAAGAAACTCTGGCGCCTCTGAAGTATGCTGGCTTGAATATTGCTGTTGGGTAATCATCGGTGGCAACGATGCAATATCCTCCTCGGTGATCCCCCGCAACGCTGCAACACCCGCATCCGTCGCCGCTAAGGTAGAAAAAGGCAAATACATCGCTACCGCCGTCGCCACTGTCAGCAGACGGAATTCACATTTATTTTGTGCCACAGGCTTATCTCTCCCTGAATGCTTCGCGTGCTTTTAAAACCGGCTTCAACAGATAAGACAGGATGGTTTTTTCTCCTGTTCTAATTTCTACGTTGGCAACCATGCCTGGGATAATAGGAAACTCTTTATCCTTTACATGTAATGCAGCCTGATTGGTACGAACATAAACGCGGTAATAGGTGGAGTCACCCCGGCCAGATCTGGCCTTCTCCTCATCAATCAAAGTGTCAGAGCTCAAATGCTCCACCACTCCGTTTAATCCACCATAAATTGCGTAGTCATACGCCGTTATTTTCACTGTGGCAGGCAACCCCGGATGAATGAAGGCCACGTCAGAAGGCTTTATTCTGGCTTCCACCAATAAATTGTCTTCTAGCGGTATCACCGTCATTATTTCCGCACCTTGCTGGATAACCCCACCGAGGGTAGTCGTGCGAATATTGTTTACCGTGCCCCTTACCGGGGCAAGAATGGTGGTTCTGGTCATGACGTCCTGGCGCCCACGCATAATTTCCTCAGCCTGTGCCAGCTCTGATTCCTGCTTGTTCAGGTCACTGTTGGCGTCTGAACGGAAGCGGTTGGTACGCTCGGCAATCTGCAGGCGGAATTCGTTGGCCTGGCGCC
Organism: Serratia sp. L9; assembly: GCF_050632285.1. NCBI lineage: Bacteria > Pseudomonadati > Pseudomonadota > Gammaproteobacteria > Enterobacterales > Yersiniaceae > Serratia > Serratia sp. L9. The sequence goes on from NZ_CP192591.1 coordinate 5,626,321, forward strand.
TTAAGCGTAAGATTTCCACATCAGAAACCAATCCTTTCTTCGCCAGCGGCGCGGAAAGCCGGACCTCATCTTCGGCCAGTGACAGGCTGGTTTTCAACGCACCGACACTTTCATTCAAGGTTTTCAATTGGGCGTTATAAGCTTTGGTTTCGTCACTGACGATACTCGGCACCGCCAATACCTCCGCAGGAAACACCAACGGCGTATCATAGGATTGCGCACGCAAGCGCGCGATTGAGGCTTTCAGCCCCAGCACTTTCGACAACGATTCGCCATAGCTGGAACTGGCCCGGGTTGGGTCCATTTTCAGCAGGACCTGCCCCTTTTCCACCACATCGCCTTCACGGACATTCAGTTCTTCAAGGATCCCCCCTCCAGACTTTGAATAACCTGTTCGCGGCTGGCCGGGATAATTTTCCCATCACCGCGAGTAATTTCCTCAACGCGCGCAAAGTGTGCCCACACCAAAGAAACAATCAGGATCAGGCCAATCATATAAAGCATGATCATGCTGAATGGCGTTTTTTGCGAAATCAGGGCCGCCTGAAGATCGTTAATAAACAGCACATCATCGGATTCAACTTTCTCCCGTTTTTCCTCATGCGATATTTTTTTAGCAGGTTTAATTTTATCGCCGGTCGTTAAAACAATATTGCCACCATCGTTACTCTTCTTTTTATTCGCGTCATCCGATGGGAGTACCGTTACGTCATCCTTACTCATCATTGATTCCTTTTACCTACAGCGAGTTACACCGCCTGAATTCCGGTACTTTTATTGATTATTAATCTGAGCATGCTTTTGGCTGTTTTTCTGACTATTGGCATTTAGCATGGCGATCACCTGCTCCTTAGGCCCATCGGCCATCACATGCCCATCATCCAACACGATCAATCGGTCAAAAATATTCAGCACCGACATACGATGAGTCACGATGACCAACGTCTGCCCTTCGATGGCCTGCTGTAATTGGCGGATAAACAACGTTTCCGTCATGGCATCCATTGAGCTGGTCGGCTCATCCATCAGCAGAATTTTAGGTCTTAGTAACAAGCAGCGTGCCAATGCCACGAGTTGCTTTTGGCCGCCGGATAAACCGTTACCCATCTCCCCCACCGGCATGTCGTAGCCCAATGGGTGTTTGGCGGCAATACGATCCAGGCCGGTCAGGCGTGCAACGCGCAAAAACTCTTCAGTGCTCGCCCCTGGATTACCGATGGTCACGTTGTAACGCAGCGTGCCAAAGAACAAGCGGCAATCCTGGCTGACGTATCCCACCGCAGCCCGCCAATCCGCCGGATCAACCTGCGTCGCATCAACGCCATCAATCGAGATCTGGCCGGTACGTGGCTGGAAGATCCGCCCCATCACCCGCAGCAGGGTTGATTTCCCGCTACCGATACTGCCGATAATCGCTACCCGTTCCCCGGCCTGGATGGTGATATTAATGTTTTCCAGGATTGGCGGTGGCACCATCACGCCGGGTACCGGGTAGGTAAAACCCACCTTTTTCAGGCGCAGATTTCCGGTGAATTTGGGCGTAGGTAAATAGTTGATCGCCGGATCGCGCTCGGTCGGCAACTCCATCAGTTGATTGAGTGATTTCAGCGCAGTCTTGGCATGTTGATAGCGCAGCGCAAGCCCAACCACCGCGGCCAATGGCCCCAGCGAGCGGCCCGCAAGGATCACCACCCCAATCATTGACCCCATCGTCAAATCACCGGCATGTATCAGATAGACGCCATACAACACAATCACCACCGTAGTGACCTGCTGCATAAAGGTGACGAAGTTCGAGGTTAATGAAGACAGATAACGCGTTTTCATTGATGAGGCCGCAGCCAACGCACTGAAATCATCCCAGCGTTTTTGCATTACGCCTTCACCACGCGCCGCTTTGAGTGCTTCCAGCCCTTCAATCGACTCGATCAATAACCCTTGTTTCATTGAGATTTCGCGAATGTTCTCATTCATGTAACGACTCAATGGCCACTGAATCAGCACGCTGACTAACAAAATTATCGGCACCGCCGCCAAAGGAACGATCGCCAGTTGTCCGCCAATCAGATAAATAATGAACATAAACAGAATACAGAACGGCAAGTCTGACAGCGTCGACAAGGTAGCCGACGTGACAAAATCACGTACCGCTTCAAAGTCACGTAACTGGTTGGCGAACGACCCGGTTGACTGTGGCTTGCTTTCCATGCGCATCGCCATCACCTGGCGGAACAATTTTGCCCCAACCACCAGATCGACTTTCTTGCCAGCCACATCGATCAGGTAGGTGCGAACCTGTCTTGAGGTAAACTCAAAAACTATGGCAATCAACACACCTATCGCTAATGACCATAATGTGACGTAAGCCTGGGTAGGGATTACGCGGTCATACACGTTCATGGTAAAGAAAGTCGTTGCCAGCGTCAGGACGTTGGCCAGCAGTGCCGCCAGGGCAGCGCTGTAGAAGTAATGCCGGTAGCGCCACAGGGTACTGAACAGCCAGTGCCCCTCATTGTTTGCCTGCGGCAATATCTCGTCATCAGAGCGTTTATCAAGCTGAGGTTTTGGGTTGGCCACCATGGCATAGCCATTGTAATTTTCGGTGACCTGCGCCTCGGTCAGAGACAAGGTGCCGCCGCTTTCTGGCACCACGACCTGATATTGGTAGTTGCCTCTTCTTCCTTTGCGGGAGGTAATGATGCAGTAAGTGCCATCGTTACGAGCAATAACGAGCGGGAAAAGGTAAGTGGAAATCTTGGCGAGATCGCGCTTTATCCAGCCGCCAGCAAGCCCGACCTGATCCAGCATGCGTAAAGCCAGTTCAGGATCCAGTTTTTTGCTGCGTGGCAAACCTGCGTATAACACTTCTTTGCTGGCGAGCTTATTATGATACTGGCATAACCATTCCACAGCCCACAGCAGAGGATCCGCTCCATTATCCTCAATATTGTCAAACTCCCGTGATTGAATCACCGGAGCCACCGACAATTGTTCGCTCATATTCCGTCCCTGGTTTTAACTTGGAAACCTGTGATTTTACGTTCAGGTATTATATTAGATATATCCTAGCACAAAGAATAACCCAACCTACTCAATAAATATCGTAGGTATATACTTAAATAACCAACCAAAAATAAGTAAACACTTAGATTTTTCTTAGACCATTTAAAGCAGATTGTTGAAAAGGGATAGAGCGTATTTAGTTACGTAACGTTATCGTTTACTCATTAAAAAAAGCACGCAATGTGACAAAACCACCCAAATATGAAATAGCAATGCATTCCATTAATGTGGATGCGTAATAATTAATCTTTTAGCATCCAAAATAATAACGAGCAACCTAAGCAGCCCGTTATTTCATTATTTAATAGTAGAAATAAGTTTATCTCACAATAATATCTACACGGCGGCTGTTAGCATTACAACCTGCATCTTGCTGACTGGCGCGCACGCCACACCCTTCTGCCCCCTGTGCAACCCCCATACCGCCGGTGTTACTGATAAGATCAGGGCTAATCCCGGCACGAATCATCGCTTCACGCACCGTATTGGCCCGCGCCTCGGACAACCGCTGGTTAGCATCACGGTTGCCAATGGCGTCCGTGAAACCGACAATCTGGATCTCACTGATGTTATTCCCCTGCTGGATAAACTGGAGCACGTTATTCAGCTTGGTGACTGAATCAGGCGTGATAGCGCCGTAGTTGCTCTTGGCAAAACGGAACAATACGCTTTCCTGGATCAGCACAACGCCGCCTCCATTAACGTATTCACAAGGTTTTACCTGCGCTGCACGATTAACAATTCGCGATTCTTTACGCATTGATTTCAAATCGGCTTCTGCGACTGATCGCTCAGCCAAAGCCGTGGTCGTGCCGTTAGAACCAGGATTGACCTGCAAGAAGTAGGTCTCCGAACCCTGTACATTAATCTGATGAGCTGGATTCTGTTTACCCTGATAACCTGGCTGATCGTTAAAATAAGATTCTATTGCGTGTGCCCCAGGAGCAACGCAGAACACGGTGAACTCGCCCGGTAAAAGTGCGGATTGCAATTCACGATCCACGTTAATTGTTGCCGGTATATTCCCTTGTGGATAATAGAAAACGATCTGGGCCAGTTCCGGCACCGGTTTGGCGACCGGACGGTAGATTGGTGCACCTTCGCCGATAACCGCTGTCTGCCCACTTTGCTCAGAGGACATATCAAAATTATTATTAATGTCTGACGTTTCGGCGAATGCATTGACAGACAATGCACCCGATGCCAAAACGAAAGCACCAGCAATAAGGGTTTTAACTCCATGCAGAACTAATTTCATTATATTACTCCAGGCTTACCCGAACTATTCATCCATAAATTACGGTAACTTTCTGAACCTTTCACTTCTTGGTCATGAAGTGAAAAGACCAATTACCAGACAGTAAAAAATAACGCTACAACCCTGGGTGGTAAGAACAAGGCAGGCTGTACTAGCCCCACCCTGTTTTATTACCCATTAACCTCTTCTGTTAATTCCACACATGCCAATCTATAAACGCTGCATGACATTATCTGGCCCGCGGTTTTTACACCGCGGGGAAAATAGTGGATTAAACAATGATTTGGTTATTCTGCAATAACGTCTGCAGATCGGTATGTATATCAGCCAAGGTGATCACGCTGCTAGACGTATACTGATCACCCAGACCGTCGCGGTCGATACTGATTACCGTATCATTTCCTACTGTTTCCACTTTCAGGTAATCATTAATACCCTTAGAAGCATCATCCAGTTCAAACTGACCATACTCGTTCTGGAAGAAGGTAATCGGGCCGTTATAATCCAGCACTGCACTGAGATCAATCAGATCCGCATCACTGTCAGTAGACACATTACCGATATGGAAGCCATGGACCGTATCGTGACCATTACCGCCAGTCGCGTCATTTTCCAGACCTGCCAACAGGTTGTACATCAAGGTGTCATTACCGCCATTGACCAGGAAGAACTGATCATCACCCGCGCCACCGTTAAACAGGTTATTCGCCGAGTTGTCGGTGAACATATCACCTTGAGCAGTCCCTATCAGAGAGTCAACATTGAGTAAGGTATCACTCGCAGTTGTCACTCCAGTCCACAGGTTAGCCGTCACACCATCAAGTTCGCCACTGTAGTCAGACAAAGTCGTCATAGCCAGAGCACTATTGACCGTCAGATTATCGTCAGTGATCACTAACTGATGGTTCGCCAGCAATGTCGCCAGGTCCACATGGGTATTGGTCAACGTCAGCAGTGCCGTGGAGCTATAGGTTGAGCCACTACCATCACGGTCAATGTTCAAGATACTGTCATTACCGCTGTAGGTGATGGAGAGATACTGAGTAATCGTCTCCCCTGCATCAATAGTTGCCACACCGTTAATATAGTGTGCCGCACCATCTGCATCCGCACGATAACCGATCAACATCTCGCTAACATCAATAATGTCCGCGTTTGCCGTGGCTTCTACGGTACCGATGGTGAAATTGTTCACAGTATCGTGCCCATTTCCACCGTTACCCATAGACGCATTGAGTACGCGGTACATCAAGGTGTCTTGCCCCCCGTTAACCAGATTGAAGGTGTCATTCCCGCCACGACCATCAAAGTAGTTATTTGCCGCATTACCGGTGAAGGTATCGTTGCCACTGCTACCTGCCAGGCCTTCGATATTTACAAACTGTGCATGACCAAAACCGGTGTTTTGCATGCCCGTGTTGCTCAGATCGATAGTCAAGGCCGAGGCACCTGCCAGTTTGTAGTCAACAATATCCATCCCCCCGATATCGCTCCAGGATTTAATACCGGATACGACCACACTCCCGCCCCCGCCGTTATAGACGTGAGTGCCTGCGGTAGCAAACAGGGTATCGTTATAGCCCGTTCCCACGATACCTGTGAGGTTGGTTGCATCGGTTGCTGCGGTGGCTGCACTTGACGCCTTGGCGCCATCCTCGCCAGTCAGTACATAGGCATGGTTAGCCTCGATAGCCTTCAACCCACTCCAGGTAGCATTGACGTTTTCAATCGCATTGGTGACACCAGAAGAAGCGAGTGTCACGGAAGAAACACCCCCAACGTCTTTGCCATTTGCCAACACCACTGCGCTATACGACTTGCTGGCATCCAGACCGTAGAAGTACACAAGCCCGGTAGAGTTGTTCATGTTGACGCCACTTTGCGCATTGATTACCTGCGAAGCTACGACTTGACCGGTCGCCTCATCGATCAACAGCACCGTATTGCCATAATAGATATTGACGCCGTTCGCATCGAGGATACGCAAGATAATACTGGTTCCATCCTGAACCTGCGTTTTGTTTTCTGTATAGACTGTTGCCCCACCCGCAGCCCGGAACACCACCAGATCCTGATCGCCGTCATAGTCCAGATCGACGGCAAGCGCACCGGTAGTGATATAGGTACTGCTCAGGTTCGCAGACGTCAGGATGGTTTGCGAAGACCAGGTCACATTGTTGGTAGTGACATTGGTGCCGCCATTTAGCCACAATAATCCGATATTGTTGGCGTTAGCGGCAGCCGTTGATCCTGGTGCCCCGGCAATTTCAATCAGATCCATCTTGCCATCGGCGTTCCAGTCCACTGCCAACGAGGTTGCGCTATCTACGGTATCGCCAAGGTTCTGCATGTGAGCGCCAGCACCTACACCGTTGGCAGCAGAAACCAGGTTGCCAGAACCATCGTTGTAATAGATTACGCTGTTTGATCTGGTGCTCTGGCCGGTTAAGCCTGCAACAAACAGATCCATGTAACCATCACCGTTCAGGTCGGCCCAGGTCAAGCTGGTGTAGATATTGGTTGCTCCATTGTCACCATTGAATACACCGGTCACGACCTGTGTATTTGTCAGGGTAGTATTGCCTGCAGCATCTACACCATTTTTGACGACAACCAATCGTGAATTCGAGCCACTCGAACCTCCCGCGGAAGTCGTGTTGGTGCCCGCCGTTCCGTGATAAACGATATCGACATAACCATCGTTATTCAGGTCGACACCCGCAATTTCACGGTCCGGAGTCGGATTCCCCGTATTGCTCGGCGACACTCCATCCTGCGAGCTTCCACTGTAGACATAGGCCCCAGACTTGTTAAAGCCAAGGATCGTGCCATCGGTGTTCATCACAAAGGTAGTGTCATACCCGCCTCGCGCTTCGGCATCGTTCGGCGTTTCGTCACCATAGACCATGTCAACAAAACCATCGCCATTGATATCGATACCGGCTGACCCGCCGTACCATACATAGCTGTTACCATTGGCGTCGTTGGTTTGCCCACTGATTCCGTAAGAACCGACCTGGAATACGCTGTAACTACTCCCGTTATACTTAAATGACTGCTGTCCATTGGCATAGGAAGTATCTGCACCCATGATATCCATCAAGCCGTCGCGATCGATGTCAACAAACGTCGACTGTTGCTGACGATCCGGCCCTGACAGAATGATCGACGAGAACGATCCAAGCGATGTAGAGCCCGTCGCATTTTGCGTAAACACCGCCGAGTTGCTCAGGATACGCCATGAACCATTTTCAGAAATGGTAATAGCGGTCCCCGTGTCATCCGACGTAGCCCCAGCCGCCGTAAACGAAATGGTTGGTGAAGGCGATACTGTCAGTTCATTTGACGTGTTATCGGTGGTGATCTGCCTGCCAGCCGCATCAAACAGCACAGCTTTAACGTCGTAGGTGCCAATCGCCAATGCATCAGCATCAGGGATCTGCACATACCAGGTGTTATTAAGCATATCGACAACAACTTGCCCGTTCTGTGAAGAGTAGGTTTTGTTATTGACCGTTACTTCAACATACTCACCTTCCTGAATGATGAAACCGGTATAACCAGAAACGATCGGTGTAGTATCCAACGTACTCTGAGTATTGACCATCATTGCCAGGTCAATGGTCATCGTGAAGTTATTGGAAATGACACCTTCGTTACCCGCCCGATCCGCCACGACGGCACGGAAGGTGTTGGTAGAGTCATCATCCAATGCAGGCAATACAAACGTCCAGGAAGAACCATTGCTGCCTACCGTTGCTGTCCCCAGGAACTGATTAGACACCACATCGTAGATCCGGACTTCATCACCCTCATCCAGCGCATTACCATTAATACGACCATTCAACGTCGGGTTACGATCGTCGGTACTGGTGCCAGAACCAAAGTTACCGGTTACCAAGCCCACATCATCGGTATAGCTTTCAATCGTTACCGTTTGAGTTGGCGCATCCAAATCGATAGTCAACGCAAAGTCAGGTGAAATCACGGTTTCATTACCCGCCACATCCACCGCAATTGCGGTATAGGTATAGGTATTGCTGTTCACCAGATTATTGAGTGCCAGGGTCCAGGATCTGCCCGCCATATCAATCGCTGCGGATCCCACCAATGAACCATTCTGGTAGATACGGATAGTGTCGGTCGCCAGCAGATCGCCAGCCCAGGTACCTTTCAGCACTGGAGAGGTATCGTCGGTCACGCCGCCACTGCCCAGGATCAACCCCTGATTGGTACCCACATTATCGTAATACCCTTCGATAGCCAGCGTCACTTCAGGTGCCTTGGTATCGATGGTTACATTGACATTGGCCGATGGATCACTCACGTTGCCCACTGAATCGGTTACGGTAGTGGTGAAGTTATGAGCACCGTCCACCATATCGCTGGTCGGTATCCAACTCCATTTACCGGTAGTCGCATCGGCTATTGCCTCTCCGACTTTTACACCATCATCATAGATAGTCACTTTACTGCCAGCTTCGGCGCTACCACTGAAGGTCGGTTTGGCATCGTCCGTGACGTCTCCATTATGGAGTGCGCCCTGGATCCCACCCACATCATCCAGGATCACCAGATCGGTGACGGCATTAGGTGCTTTCGTATCGACAGTGATGGCCCAACTGTTACTTGCGCTACTTTCTTGGCCCGCACTGTTAGTCGATGTCACCGTAAAGTTATAGCTGCCATCGGTCAGAGTGGTGGTTGGTGTGAAACTCCAATCACCGTTCGGGCCAGCCGTGGTGCTGCCAACCACGGTACTGCCGTTATAAATAATAACCTTGTCGCCGACCTCTCCCGAAGATGTCCCACTCAGCGTTGGGGTATTATCTGAGGTCAGGGCACCTTCACCCAGACTGACGTTGCCAGTGCCGGAATCATCCACAATACCGGTAATGCTCGGCACCCCTGGTGTTGTAGATATACTGATGTTGTAACTGGCTTCCGGCTTGGCAATGTTACCCACACTGTCAGTTTCGGTTACGGTCAGCTTGTTCAGCCCATCGTACAAGGAACCGGTTGGTATCAATGACCAAGTACCATTAGCGCTAACCGTGGTGGTACCCAGTACTTTGGTAACACCATTATCATCGGTGGTAGAAACCGTAATGGTGTCACCCACTTCTGCACCGGTACCCTTGATCTCAGGCTTGCGGTCATCCAACACACCGTTCTGCGCAACCGAACCGGTAACATTACCAAAGTTATCAATCACATCGGTGATGGCAATCTTGCTGACATCCGGCGCACTGAAGTCCAGAGACAGTACGAAGGTATTCGATGGATCGCTGACGTTGCCCGCCTTGTCCGCCGCCGTTACCGTAAAGCGATGCTCGCCTTCTGCCAGCTTGTCGGTAGGTGTAAACGACCACTGGCCGCTGGCATTGGTGGTGACTGAACCCAGCACGCCGTTCTGGTCAGAGACCGTCACGATACTGTTGGCTTCCGCACGCCCCGACAGGGTTGGTGTCGGATCGTCCGTCGCGCTGCCGCTGACCAGGTTCTGTGGCTGTACGCTGCCCACATCGTCGGCCGCCGAGTCGATGGTCGGTGCCGTCGGTTTCGCCGAGTCCACTGTAAAGCTCCAGCTGTTGCTGGTGCTCGGGTTGCCCGCCGGATCCACCGCCGTGGCGCTCAGGCTGTGGGTTCCCTGGCCCAGATCGGCCGTTGGCGTAAAGCTCCAGGTGCCGTCGGTTTTCGCCGTGGTGCTGCCCAGCACATTGTCACCGTCTTTTACCGTCACGATACTGCCGGCCTTCGCCGTGCCGTTCAGCGTTGGACGGGTGTCGTCCGTCACGCCGTTCTGCGCGATATTGCCGGTCAGGGTGCCGACATCGTCCACCAGGTTGCTCAACGCCACCTGACCCGGTACCACGTCGACCGTCACCTGCAGGTGTTCGCCGGCGGCACTGGTGTTGCCCGCCGCATCGGTCACGGTGGTGGTGAAGTCGTGCGCGCCGTTATCCAGCGCGGTCCCCGGGGTAAACGTCCAGTTGCCGCTGCCGTCGACCACCACACTGCCAATGGCGGTGCCATTGTCCAGGATAGTCACGGTGCTGCCCGCTTCCGCCTTGCCGCTGAAGGTTGGCGTGTTGTCGTCGGTGGTCATTCCCGCCGTCAGCGGGCCTTGCTCTGCGCCCATATCGTCGGTCACCGTCAGGCCGGTAACCGGGTTAGGGGCAAGGGTATCTACCACGATCGGGAAGCCACCGGTGGCCGGGCTGGTCTGGCCGATGCTGTCGGTGACCGAGGCCGTCAGGCTGTGGTTACCGTCTTTCAGCGCCGTACCCGGGGTGAAGGTCCACGCCCCGTTGCCGTCTGCCACGGTGGAGCCAATGGCCACGCCGTTGTCGAACACCGTGACGGTGCCCCCTGCCAGCGCTGACCCTTTCAGGGTTGGCGTGCTGTCATTGGTTACCGCGTCTTTCTGCAAGGCACCGGTGTGCGGTGCCGCATCGTCCTCCACGCTGGTGATGGTCGGTGCCAACGGTGGCTGGGTCAGGACGGTGATGACGTATTCCGGCGAGGCCACCGTGGTGTTCCCCACGCTGTCGGTCTCTTTGGCGGTCAGTTTCACCAGGCCGTCTGCCAGTGGCAGGGTCGGCTTCAGTGACCAGGTGCCATCGGCCTGCACCGTCGTCGAGCCCACCACGCTGGTGCCGTTGTACACCGTAATGATGTCACCGGCTTCCGCCCCGGTCCCGCTGATGGTTGGCCGGTTGTCATCGGTCGTGCCATTGTTTGCCACGTTACCCTTGTTTTCGCCAACCTGGTCATCCACCCCGGTGATCGCCACCTTGCTGGCGTCCGGCGCACTGAAGTCCAGAGACAGTACGAAGGTGTTGGACTTGTCGCTGACGTTGCCCGCCTCATCCTTCGCCGTTACCGTAAAGCGGTGTTCGCCTTCTGCCAGCTTGTCGGTAGGTGTAAACGACCAACTGCCGCTGGCATCGGTTTTCGCCGAGCCCAGCACGCCGTTCTGGTCAGAGACCGTCACGATACTGTTGGCTTCCGCACGCCCCGACAGGGTTGGTGTCGGATCGTCCGTCGCGCTGCCGCTGACCAGGTTCTGCAGTTGTACGCTGCCCACATCGTCGGCCGCCGAGTCGATGGTCGGTGCCGTCGGTTTCACCGTGTCCACCGTGAAGCTCCAGCTGTTGCTGGTGCTCGGGTTGCCTGCCGGATCCACCGCCGTGGCGCTCAGGCTGTGGGTTCCCTGGCCCAGATCGGCCGTTGGCGTAAAGCTCCAGGTGCCGTCGGTCTGTGCCGTGGTGCTGCCCAGCACGTTGCTGCCGTCTTTTACCGTCACGATACTGCCGGCCTTCGCCGTGCCGTTCAGCGTTGGACGGGTGTCGTCCGTCACGCCGTTCTGCGCGATATTGCCGGTCAGGGTGCCGACATCGTCCACCAGGTTGCTCAACGCCACCTGACCCGGTACCACGTCGACCGTCACCTGCAGGTGTTCGCCGGCGGCACTGGTGTTGCCCGCCGCATCGGTCACGGTGGTGGTGAAGTCGTGCGCGCCGTTATCCAGCGCGGTCCCCGGGGTAAACGTCCAGTTGCCGCTGCCGTCGACCACCACACTGCCAATGGCGGTGCCATTGTCCAGGATAGTCACGGTGCTGCCCGCTTCCGCCTTGCCGCTGAAGGTTGGCGTGTTGTCGTCGGTGGTCATTCCCGCCGTCAGCGGGCCTTGCTCTGCGCCCATATCGTCGGTCACCGTCAGGCCGGTAACCGGGTTAGGGGCAAGGGTATCTACCACGATCGGGAAGCCACCGGTGGCCGGGCTGATCTGGCCGATGCTGTCGGTGACCGAGGCCGTCAGGCTGTGGTTACCGTCTTTCAGCGCCGTACCCGGGGTGAAGGTCCACGCCCCGTTGCCGTCTGCCACGGTGGAGCCAATGGCCACGCCGTTGTCGAACACCGTGACGGTGCCCCCTGCCAGCGCTGACCCTTTCAGGGTTGGCGTGCTGTCATTGGTTACCGCATCTTTCTGCAAGGCACCGGTGTGCGGTGCCGCATCGTCCTCCACGCTGGTGATGGTCGGTGCCAACGGTGGCTGGGTCAGGACGGTGATGACGTATTCCGGCGAGGCCACCGTGGTGTTCCCCACGCTGTCGGTCTCTTTGGCGGTCAGTTTCACCAGGCCGTCTGCCAGTGGCAGGGTCGGCTTCAGTGACCAGGTGCCATCGGCCTGCACCGTCGTCGAGCCCACCACGCTGGTGCCGTTGTACACCGTAATGATGTCACCGACTTCCGCCCCGGTCCCGCTGATGGTTGGCCGGTTGTCATCGGTCGTGCCATTGTTTGCCACGTTACCCTTGTTTTCGCCAACCTGGTCATCCACCCCGGTGATCGCCACCTTGCTGGCGTCCGGCGCACTGAAGTCCAGAGACAGTACGAAGGTGTTGGACTTGTCGCTGACGTTGCCCGCCTCATCCTTCGCCGTTACCGTAAAGCGGTGTTCGCCTTCTGCCAGCTTGTCGGTAGGTGTAAACGACCAACTTCCGCTGGCATCGGTTTTCGCCGAGCCCAGCACGCCGTTCTGGTCAGAGACCGTCACGATACTGTTGGCTTCCGCACGCCCCGACAGGGTTGGTGTCGGATCGTCCGTCGCGCTGCCGCTGACCAGGTTCTGCAGTTGTACGCTGCCCACATCGTCGGCCGCCGAGTCGATGGTCGGTGCCGTCGGTTTCACCGTGTCTATCGTGAAGCTCCAGCTGTTGCTGGTGCTCGGGTTGCCTGCCGGATCCACCGCCGTGGCGCTCAGGCTGTGGGTTCCCTGGCCCAGATCGGCCGTTGGCGTAAAGCTCCAGGTGCCGTCGGTCTGTGCCGTGGTGCTGCCCAGCACGTTGCTGCCGTCTTTTACCGTCACGATACTGCCGGCCTTCGCCGTGCCGTTCAGCGTTGGACGGGTGTCGTCCGTCACGCCGTTCTGCGCGATATTGCCGGTCAGGGTGCCGACATCGTCCACCAGGTTGCTCAACGCCACCTGGCCCGGTACCACGTCGACCGTCACCTGCAGGTGTTCGCCGGCGGCACTGGTGTTGCCCGCCGCATCGGTCACGGTGGTGGTGAAGTCGTGCGCGCCGTTATCCAGCGCGGTCCCCGGGGTAAACGTCCAGTTGCCGCTGCCGTCGACCACCACACTGCCAATGGCGGTGCCATTGTCCAGGATAGTCACGGTGCTGCCCGCTTCCGCCTTGCCGCTGAAGGTTGGCGTGTTGTCGTCGGTGGTCATTCCCGCCGTCAGCGGGCCTTGCTCTGCGCCCATATCGTCGGTCACCGTCAGGCCGGTAACCGGGTTAGGGGCAAGGGTATCTACCACGATCGGGAAGCCACCGGTGGCCGGGCTGGTCTGGCCGATGCTGTCGGTGACCGAGGCCGTCAGGCTGTGGTTACCGTCTTTCAGCGCCGTACCCGGGGTGAAGGTCCACGCCCCGTTGCCGTCTGCCACGGTGGAGCCAATGGCCACGCCGTTGTCGAACACCGTGACGGTGCCCCCTGCCAGCGCTGACCCTTTCAGGGTTGGCGTGCTGTCATTGGTTACCGCATCTTTCTGCAAGGCACCGGTGTGCGGTGCCGCATCGTCCTCCACGCTGGTGATGGTCGGTGCCAACGGTGGCTGGGTCAGGACGGTGATGACGTATTCCGGCGAGGCCACCGTGGTGTTCCCCACGCTGTCGGTCTCTTTGGCGGTCAGTTTCACCAGGCCGTCTGCCAGTGGCAGGGTCGGCTTCAGTGACCAGGTGCCATCGGCCTGCACCGTCGTCGAGCCCACCACGCTGGTGCCGTTGTACACCGTAATGATGTCACCGGCTTCCGCCCCGGTCCCGCTGATGGTTGGCCGGTTGTCATCGGTCGTGCCATTGTTTGCCACGTTACCCTTGTTTTCGCCAACCTGGTCATCCACCCCGGTGATCGCCACCTTGCTGGCGTCCGGCGCACTGAAGTCCAGGCCCAGTACGAAGGTATTCGATGGATCGCTGACGTTACCCGCCTTGTCCGCCGCCGTTACCGTAAAGCGGTGTTCGCCTTCTGGCAGTTTACTGCTTGGCGTAAACGACCACTGGCCGCTGGCATTGGTGGTGGCTGAACCCAGCACGCCGTTCTGGTCAGAGACCGTCACGATACTGTTGGCTTCCGCACGCCCCGACAGGGTTGGTGTCGGATCGTCCGTCGCGCTGCCGCTGACCAGGTTCTGCAGTTGTACGCTGCCCACATCGTCAGCTGCCGAGTCGATGGTCGGTGCCGTCGGTTTCACCGTGTCCACCGTGAAGTTCCAACTGCTGCTGGTGCTCGGGTTGCCCGCCGGATCCACCGCCGTGGCGCTCAGGCTGTGGGTTCCCTGGCCCAGATCGGCCGTTGGCGTAAAGCTCCAGGTGCCGTCGGTCTGTGCCGTGGTGCTGCCCAGCACGTTGCTGCCGTCTTTTACCGTCACGATACTGCCGGCCTTCGCCGTGCCGTTCAGCATTGGACGGGTGTCGTCCGTCACGCCGTTCTGCGCGATATTGCCGGTCAGGGTGCCGACATCGTCCACCAGATTGCTCAACGCCACCTGGCCCGGTACCACGTCGACCGTCACCTGCAGGTGATCGCCGGCGGCACTGGTGTTGCCCGCCGCATCGGTCACGGTGGTGGTGAAGTCGTGCGCGCCGTTATCCAGCGCGGTCCCCGGGGTAAACGTCCAGTTGCCACTGCCGTCGACCACCACACTGCCAATGGCGGTGCCATTGTCCAGGATAGTCACGGTGCTGCCCGCTTCCGCCTTGCCGCTGAAGGTTGGCGTGTTGTCGTCGGTGGTCATTCCCGCCGTCAGCGGGCCTTGCTCTGCACCCATATCGTCGGTCACCGTCAGGCCGGTAACCGGGTTAGGGGCAAGGGTATCTACCACGATCGGGAAGCCACCGGTGGCCGGGCTGATCTGGCCGATGCTGTCGGTGACCGAGGCCGTCAGGCTGTGGTTACCGTCTTTCAGCGCCGTGCCCGGGGTGAAGGTCCACGCCCCGTTGCCGTCCGCCACGGTGGAGCCAATGGCCACGCCGTTGTCGAACACCGTGACGGTGCCCCCTGCCAGCGCTGACCCTTTCAGGGTTGGCGTGCTGTCATTGGTTACCGCGCCTTTCTGCAAGGCACCGGTGTGCGGTGCCGCATCGTCCTCCACGCTGGTGATGGTCGGTGCCAACGGTGGCTGGGTCAGGACGGTGATGACGTATTCCGGCGAGGCCGCCGTGGTGTTCCCCACGCTGTCGGTCTCTTTGGCAGTCAGTTTCACCAGGCCGTCTGCCAGTGGCAGGGTCGGCTTCAGTGACCAGGTGCCATCGGCCTGCACCGTCGTCGAGCCCACCACGCTGGTGCCGTTGTACACCGTAATGATGTTACCGGTTTCTGCCCCGGTCCCGCTGATGGTTGGCCGGTTGTCATCGGTCATGCCATTGTTTGCTACGCTGCCTTTATGTTCACCAACCTGGTCGTCAACACCGGTGATCGCCACCTTGCTGGCGTCCGGCACAGAATAGTCAGTGCTCAGGGTAAACACATCCGACGGCGCACTGGTGTTGCCCGCCTTGTCGGTGGCCGTGGTGGTCAGTGCGTGATCACCCTCGGTCAACGGCGTGGTCGGGGTAAATGCCCAGGCGCCGTTGGCATCGGTGGTCACCGATCCAATCAGTTCGCCATTGTCATACACATGGACGGTACTGCCCGCTTCGGCCACCCCTTTCAGGGTCGGGGTCGCGTCATCGGTCGCGCTGCCGCTGACCAGTTCCCCGCGCACGTCGCCCACGTCATCAATGGCGCTGCCCACGCTCGGTTTGCCCGGCGCTTCGCTGTCCACGGTAAAGCCGAAGCCCGGCGAGGTCACGGTGTTGCCCGCCGCATCCTCTGCCGTCACCGTCAGGGTGTGTTCCCCCTCACCCAGTTCGGCTTCTGGCGTAAAGCTCCAGCTGCCGTCCGGTTGCACGGTCGTGGTCCCCAGCACCGTGTCGCCGTCTTTCACGGTGACCACGCTGCCCGGTTTGCCGCTGCCGGTGAACTCCGGCTGCCTGTCATCGGTCACATCGCCCGGCTGCAGGTTGCCGGTGATCGTCCCCACGTCATCCTTGATGCCACCCACGCTGATCACCACCGGGGTGTCGTCCACCACCAGGGTGATCCCCGGGCTCGGCTCGCTGGTGTTGCCGGCCGGATCGGTCACGGTGGTGGTCAGGGTATGTTCGCCGTTGTCCAGCGGCTCGGCCGGGGTGAACGTCCAGTTGCCGTTGTCATCCACGGTGGTGGTGCCGATCGCCTTGCCGTTGTCCAGCACGGTGACCGTGCTGCCCGGTTCGCCTTTGCCACCCAGGGTTGGCGAGCGGTCATCGGTGGTCTCGCCCGGCGCCACCGGCCCGGTCTTCTCACCCACGTCATCGGTGATCACCACGTCGGTGGCCGCGTCCGGCAGGGCTGTGTCCACACTGAAGGCAAAGCTGCCGCTTGGCGCACTGACGTTGCCCGCCGCGTCGGTCGCGGTAATGTGCAGGCTGTGCGTGCCGTCCGCCAGCGCCGTTTCCGGCGTCAGGCTCCAGCGCCCCTGGTCATCCGCAGTAACCGACCCGATCGCCTGACCGTTGTCATACAGGGTGACGGTGCTGCCCGCTTCCGCGCTGCCGCTCAGGGTTGGTGTGTTGTCGTTGGTCACCGCCCCTTTCTGCAAGGCACCGGTGTGCGGCTCCACGTTGTCCACCACGCTGGTGATCGCCGGCAAGTCTGGAACCGAGATATCAATGTTGAGGTCATAGGAGGGCGTACTCGGCGCGGTCTTGTTGCCGGCCGCGTCCACTGCCACGATGGTCAGCTGGTTGTTGCCTTCCAGCAGCGGCTGGCTTGGCGTCATTGACCAGGTGCCGGCGGCATTCACCGTCGCACTGCCAATCAGGTGGTTGCCCGCGCTGTCTTTGGCGTAGACCAGGACGGTGTCTCCCGCGCTGCCGATACCGCTGATCTGCGGCAGGCTGTCGTCGGTGATCCCGCCGGACGCCACTGGGCCCTGAGTGAGGCCCACGTTGTCCGCCACGCCGGTGATCGCCAGGAACTCCGGGCCCACCGGGGATGGCGTGTAATCGGTGCTCAGGGTAAACACATCCGACGGCGCACTGGTGTTGCCCGCCTTGTCAGTGGCCGTGGTGGTCAGTGCGTGATCGCCCTCGCTCAACGGCGTGGTCGGGGTAAATGCCCAGGCGCCGTTGGCATCGGTGGTCACCGATCCAATCAGTTCGCCATTGTCATACACATGGACGGTGCTGCCCGCTTCGGCTACCCCCTTGAAGGTCGGGGTCGCGTCGTCGGTCACGCTGCCGCTGACCAGTTCCCCGCGCACGTCGCCCACGTCATCAATGGCGCTGCCCACGCTCGGTTTGCCCGGCGCTTCGCTGTCCACGGTAAAGCCGAAGCCCGGCGAGGTCACGGTGTTGCCCGCCGCATCCTCTGCCGTCACCGTCAGGGTGTGTTCCCCTCACCCAGTTCGGCTTCTGGCGTAAAGCTCCAGCTGCCGTCCGGTTGCACGGTCGTGGTCCCCAGCACCGTGTCGCCGTCTTTCACGGTGACCACGCTGCCCGGTTTGCCGCTGCCGGTGAACTCCGGCTGCCTGTCATCGGTCACATCGCCCGGCTGCAGGTTGCCGGTGATCGTCCCCACGTCATCCTTGATGCCACCCACGCTGATCACCACCGGGGTGTCGTCCACCACCAGGGTGATCCCCGGGCTCGGCTCGCTGGTGTTGCCGGCCGGATCGGTCACGGTGGTGGTCAGGGTATGTTCGCCGTTGTCCAGCGGCTCGGCCGGGGTGAACGTCCAGTTGCCGTTGTCATCCACGGTGGTGGTGCCGATCGCCTTGCCGTTGTCCAGCACGGTGACCGTGCTGCCCGGTTCGCCTTTGCCGCCCAGGGTTGGCGAGCGGTCATCGGTGGTCTCGCCCGGCGCCACCGGCCCGGTCTTCTCACCCACGTCATCGGTGATCACCACGTCGGTGGCCGCGTCCGGCAGGGCTGTGTCCACACTGAAGGCAAAGCTGCCGCTTGGCGCACTGACGTTGCCCGCCGCGTCGGTCGCGGTAATGTGCAGGCTGTGCGTGCCGTCCGCCAGCGCCGTTTCCGGCGTCAGGCTCCAGCGCCCCTGGTCATCCGCAGTAACCGACCCGATCGCCTGACCGTTGTCATACAGGGTGACGGTGCTGCCCGCTTCCGCGCTGCCGCTCAGGGTTGGTGTGTTGTCGTTAGTTACCGCCCCTTTCTGCAAGGCACCGGTGTGCGGCTCCACGTTGTCCACCACGCTGGTGATCGCCGGCAAGTCTGGAACCGAGATATCAATGTTGAGGTCATAGGAGGGCGTACTCGGCGCGGTCTTGTTGCCGGCCGCGTCCACTGCCACGATGGTCAGCTGGTTGTTGCCTTCCAGCAGCGGCTGGCTTGGCGTCATTGACCAGGTGCCGGCGGCATTCACCGTCGCACTGCCAATCAGGTGGTTGCCCGCGCTGTCTTTGGCGTAGACCAGGACGGTGTCTCCCGCGCTGCCGATACCGCTGATCTGCGGCAGGCTGTCGTCGGTGATCCCGCCGGACGCCACTGGACCCTGAGTGAGGCCCACGTTGTCCGCCACGCCGGTGATCGCCAGGAACTCCGGGCCCACCGGGGATGGCGTGTAATCGGTGCTCAGGGTAAACACATCCGACGGCGCACTGGTGTTGCCCGCCTTGTCAGTGGCCGTGGTGGTCAGTGCGTGATCGCCCTCGCTCAACGGCGTGGTCGGGGTAAATGCCCAGGCGCCGTTGGCATCGGTGGTCACCGATCCAATCAGTTCGCCATTGTCATACACATGGACGGTACTGCCCGCTTCGGCCACCCCCTTGAAGGTCGGGGTCGCGTCGTCGGTCACGCTGCCGCTGACCAGTTCCCCGCGCACGTCGCCCACGTCATCGATGGCGCTGCCCACGCTCGGTTTGCCCGGCGCTTCGCTGTCCACGGTAAAGCCGAAGCCCGGCGAGGTCACGGTGTTGCCCGCCGCATCCTCTGCCGTCACCGTCAGGGTGTGTTCCCCCTCACCCAGTTCGGCTTCTGGCGTAAAGCTCCAGTTGCCGTCCGGTTGCACGGTCGTGGTCCCCAGCACCGTGTCGCCGTCTTTCACGGTGACCACGCTGCCCGGTTTGCCGCTGCCGGTGAACTCCGGCTGCCTGTCATCGGTCACATCGCCCGGTTGCAGGTTGCCGGTGATCGTCCCCACGTCATCCTTGATGCCACCCACGCTGATCACCACCGGGGTGTCGTCCACCACCAGGGTGATCCCCGGGCTCGGCTCGCTGGTGTTGCCAGCCGGATCGGTCACGGTGGTGGTCAGGGTATGTTCGCCGTTGTCCAGCGGCTCGGCCGGGGTGAACGTCCAGTTGCCGTTGTCATCCACGGTGGTGGTGCCGATCGCCTTGCCGTTGTCCAGCACGGTGACCGTGCTGCCCGGTTCGCCTTTGCCGCCCAGGGTTGGCGAGCGGTCATCGGTGGTCTCGCCCGGCGCCACCGGCCCGGTCTTCTCACCCACGTCATCGATGATCACCACGTCGGTGGCCGCGTCCGGCAGGGCAGTGTCCACACTGAAGGCAAAGCTGCCGCTTGGCGCACTGACGTTGCCCGCCGCGTCGGTCGCGGTAATGTGCAGGCTGTGCGTGCCGTCCGCCAACGCCGTTTCCGGCGTCAGGCTCCAGCGCCCCTGGTCATCCGCAGTAACCGACCCGATCGCCTGACCGTTGTCATACAGGGTGACGGTGCTGCCCGCTTCCGCGCTGCCGCTCAGGGTTGGTGTGTTGTCGTTGGTCACCGCCCCTTTCTGCAAGGCACCGGTGTGCGGCTCCACGTTGTCCACCACGCTGGTGATCGCCGGCAAGTCTGGAACCGAGATATCAATGTTGAGGTCATAGGAGGGTGTACTCGGCGCGGTCTTGTTGCCGGCCGCGTCCACTGCCACGATGGTCAGCTGGTTGTTGCCTTCCAGCAGCGGCTGGCTTGGCGTCATTGACCAGGTGCCGGCGGCATTCACCGTCGCACTGCCAATCAGGTGGTTGCCCGCGCTGTCTTTGGCGTAGACCAGGACGGTGTCTCCCGCGCTGCCGATACCGCTGATCTGCGGCAGGCTGTCGTCGGTGATCCCGCCGGACGCCACTGGGCCCTGAGTGAGGCCCACGTTGTCCGCCACGCCGGTGATCGCCAGGAACTCCGGGCCCACCGGGGATGGCGTGTAATCGGTGCTCAGGGTAAACACATCCGACGGCGCACTGGTGTTGCCCGCCTTGTCGGTGGCCGTGGTGGTCAGTGCGTGATCGCCCTCGCTCAACGGCGTGGTCGGGGTAAATGCCCAGGCGCCGTTGGCATCGGTGGTCACCGATCCAATCAGTTCGCCATTGTCATACACATGGACGGTGCTGCCCGCTTCGGCTACCCCCTTGAAGGTCGGGGTCGCGTCGTCGGTCACGCTGCCGCTGACCAGTTCCCCGCGCACGTCGCCCACGTCATCGATGGCGCTGCCCACGCTCGGTTTGCCCGGCGCTTCGCTGTCCACGGTAAAGCCGAAGCCCGGCGAGGTCACGGTGTTGCCCGCCGCATCCTCTGCCGTCACCGTCAGGGTGTGTTCCCCTCACCCAGTTCGGCTTCTGGCGTAAAGCTCCAGCTGCCGTCCGGTTGCACGGTCGTGGTCCCCAGCACCGTGTCGCCGTCTTTCACGGTGACCACGCTGCCCGGTTTGCCGCTGCCGGTGAACTCCGGCTGCCTGTCATCGGTCACATCGCCCGGCTGCAGGTTGCCGGTGATCGTCCCCACGTCATCCTTGATGCCACCCACGCTGATCACCACCGGGGTGTCGTCCACCACCAGGGTGATCCCCGGGCTCGGCTCGCTGGTGTTGCCGGCCGGATCGGTCACGGTGGTGGTCAGGGTATGTTCGCCGTTGTCCAGCGGCTCGGCCGGGGTGAACGTCCAGTTGCCGTTGTCATCCACGGTGGTGGTGCCGATCGCCTTGCCATTGTCCAGCACGGTGACCGTGCTGCCCGGTTCGCCTTTGCCGCCCAGGGTTGGCGAGCGGTCATCGGTGGTCTCGCCCGGCGCCACCGGCCCGGTCTTCTCACCCACGTCATCGATGATCACCACGTCGGTGGCCGCGTCCGGCAGGGCAGTGTCCACACTGAAGGCAAAGCTGCCGCTTGGCGCACTGACGTTGCCCGCCGCGTCGGTCGCGGTAATGTGCAGGCTGTGCGTGCCGTCCGCCAGCGCCGTTTCCGGCGTCAGGCTCCAGCGCCCCTGGTCATCCGCAGTAACCGACCCGATCGCCTGACCGTTGTCATACAGGGTGACGGTGTTGCCCGCTTGCGCGGTACCGCTCAGGGTCGGCGTATTGTCGTTAGTTACCGCCCCTTTCTGCAGTGGGCCAGTGTGCGGTTCAACATTGTCCACCACGCTGATAATCGCTGGATCGCCAGTCGCAATCGGAATAAAGACAGTAATGTCATAGCTTGGTGATGACGGCTCGGTTCTGTTACCTGCCGGGTCCTGTGCGACGATCGCCAACTGGTTGTTGCCCTCCAGCAGCGGCAAATCTGGCGTCATGCTCCAGGAACCTTCCTCACCGACCGTTGCGCTGCCAATCAGGTGGTTGCCAGCGGTATCTGTGGTGTAGACAAAAATGGTATCGCCAGCGGTGCCGATACCGCTGATCAGCGGTTTGCTGTCGTCAGTGATGTCACCACTGCCCACCGTACCCTGCAGGTCACCCACGTTGTCTTCCACTGCCGTGATCGCCAGGTACTCTGGCCCGGTCAGTGGAGGAGTCGTATCAACAGTAAAGTCCAGCGGCTCGGAAGGCTTGCTCTCGTTACCGGCCGGATCGGTTACCGTCAGGGTAATACTGTGATCAATTTCGCTTAACGCTTCGTCTGGCGTAAAGCTCCACTTACCGTCTTCACCGATCACCACAGAGCCGATTTTTTCACCGTTATCGTAGATCGTCACGGTATTGCCCGCTTCGCCGACACCACTCAGTTCTGGTCTGGTTTCATCGGTAGAGCTGCCACCAGTGATAATCCCGGTAATAGGCCCGGTATTATCCTGTGCGTTTGCCACACCAGCCTGATCCGGTGCGGTAGTATCGATAATGACTTCGATAGGTGCTGAAGGCTCGCTCTTGTTCCCGGCCTTGTCTTCCTCGACAATCACCAGTTCATGCTTACCTTCTTCGAGCGGATTTTCTGGCTTGAACACCCAATTGCCGTTCTCGTCAACGGTAGTGGTGCCGATCTCTTTGCCATTATCTTCGATGATAATGACGTTGCCTGGCTCACCTTTACCACTCAATTGAGGCTGGGTTTCATCCGTGCTATCCCCTGGCTTCAATGGTCCGGTAATGCTACCGGTATTATCCAGGATCTCACCGATCTCGTTCTGAGAAGGTGCCGACGTGTCGACTGTAAAGCCCCATCCTTCTGAAACACCGCTCTGATTACCTGCCGCATCACTCTGAGCAATGGTGATGTTGTGTGGACCATCGGCAAGTGCGGTTTCTGGCTGGAAAGACCAACGGCCCGCAGAGTTGACTTCTGTTTTACCGATTTCAACACCGTGGTCATAAATAGTAACGATGCTGCCCACTTCGCCCGTACCGCTGATTTCTGGGCGGGTATCATCAGTGGTGTTGCCAGGTTTGATTTCACCCAGTTGATCACCCACCTTATCCATGATGTGCTGGATAGCTGGCAGGTCTGGCGGCACGGTGTCTACGCCAAAATTCAATGGGTCTGATGGTGAACTAACGTTGCCCGACGGATCGGTTTCGGTGATCACTAACTGGTGTTGGCCTTCGCCCAGAGGGGTCTCCGGGGTGAATGTCCAGTTTCCGTTACCATCAACGACCGTAGAACCAATTTCCTGGCCCTTGTCATAGACGTTGATGATGTTACCTGGTTCACCGGTGCCGCTCAGTACCGGTTTGGTTTCATCAGTGACGCTGCCATCCTTGATGGGGCCGGTTACAGGTCCGGTATTATCCATCGACTGGCCGATGGCAGGTTTTGCCGGTGGAGTGGTGTCGTCATTTCTATCGTCATTTTTATTATGATTGACAATCGCGGCACCAGCACCGATAGCCGTTGCGGCGGCTACCCAGCCCAACAGGCCGTAAAGGGCATTATTGTCGTCGTCGGAGGTGACGAAGATGCCATTACCACTGCCTAAAGCAGGGCCACCTAATGCGGCTTCGGTCATTTCTCCGTTGGCAGTCAGGTAGCCACTTTCATAGCCTTCACCAGAAAGAGGCACGTAGGCATACAGTTGCCCATCTTCCGCCATCCCCAGCAGGACCGGATTGTTGGCATTGCCGTTGAAATAGTCTTCAATGATGATGCTGGCTTGAGTGTCTCCTTCTTGTATGACATGTAACTCATTGCCAACGCGGGTAAGAGTAATATTCTCTGGTGCAAAATCGTTACCCAGGTCTTTCAGCAAGTATTTATTACCCTGGACCAATTTTACCTTAACTGCCTTGTTTGCGTTCGCGGTCAACAGACGGGTTTTTCCTTCTCCGCTGTTAACAGCCAGAACTATTGTTCTATCCATTTATGTCATAACTCCAGACGTGGTTCCGATTAAAATCCAATGAAATCCCTTTTAAAAAAGGATCCTCACGTAACGAAGTGAGATAATCATCGGGCAGTTTATCACCGATTATTACCTCGCATTAGCCTCCCCCTAGCCCCCTATTTACAGGCCAATAACACACCCTAAGTAAACTTAGGAATCAGCCCTCGAGACATTCACACAACCCATTGTTTTAAATGAATAAACACCAAATTTAAATAGATAAAAAACTGTTATGATCTTCAATTTATAGGTAACGCTTAGGAAAAAATAAGTCATGGACTAGATAAATAATCCTCACCTAGGCAGGGGTAAGTAAATAATATTTACGCTGATCATAATAATAAAAATCAAAAGGGTAAAAGCCCGATAAAACGACATAAGATGAAAGTAAGATAAATAGCAAAATGCGTATTTACTTACTCTCATCGTTAATCATTTATCAAGATAGAAGACAAACAGAAGAGGAATTAACCCTGGTGTCCCATACTTTCCATTCTAAATGAAGAGGCAGGTAAGCGTTTAGTACCGATTTTACGAAGTATATTAGATTTGTGTGCACTGATAGTTTTTTGACTACGTGACAGTTTAACGGAGATTTCTTTGTTGGTTGCACCATCAAGGTACATTTTAAGGATTTCCATCTCACGGCGGGTCAAGCCGACAGACTCACAGTATTCCTCATTAAAAAGTGCAGAATTATTGCTTTTGAGCGCGTAAATATCCCAGGAATAACAATAACCACCGGTTTGCACTACATTGATTGCATTAAGGAAAAATTCAACCCCACTTTCATATTCAATCATCCCGCGCACATTACTTAAATAGTTAAGGTATTTGTGTAGCGGTTGCTCTTTTTTGGCAAGGATCAGGATAGGAACATTGGGCATTAACAAAAATTTCTGAAAACTGGATAATGGCGTTGCCTCCAATTTTTTACCATCAATGATGCAGATATCGTAAAATTCAGACAAGATCTTGCTGGTGCATTCCTCTACACTTTTTAGAACGATATTTGATTCTGGGTAGCTGGTTTCAACGATACGGATAATACCCAAGCTCCCAATATTTTTTTCACCCAGATAAAGAACATTCATAACTAATCCCTTAAGTACCATACTCACATCGCAATTGACCTTAAGACTCATACATTTTACTGGTGGATACAGGCCAAAGAATGTGAAAAGAAACGATTAAAAATCCCTTTTAAACCATTATTATGACGTTACCAATATCATAAAATCGTTGGATAAAATCAAAAATGGTGTATTTCGATACAAAAATTCCGGTTGAAAATAGGAAGAGCCTATAAGAGGGCTGGTTTATCATCCATGAGTAATATTTATAGTGCCTAACCCATTAAAATTCGGTCAGAATTTAGTATTCTCCATAACAGATTAAACCATTTGGTTGGCATAGTTTCACAAAAAAAATAAGAATAAGAATAAGATTTGAAGAACTGCAGATGTAGGAATTTTCCGAACAAGAATTACCAAGAATAATCCTAAAAAATATTAAATATATATAAGGACAACTAAAAAATCAGGCGTAGCACAATCAGAAAACATGACCATTGAAACCTTAAATAAAGAAGAAAACTGCCGCATTACTTTCATTTCCCGCCTTAATTTTTAACAAAGGAAAATCCTTCCCTCAATAATAAAAATGAAAAGCAAGAAAATACAAGCAGAAATAAGAGCTGCATAGCAAAAGCAGCTTTCATTTTGCACGTCATTGAATACTTACGCCACAGCTAAGTCTGCATAGCTGATTGAGCCAGACCGATGATATTCGCATATATTATTAATTAATTTTTAAGGATTTATCATTCACGATTTATCAATGAACTGGCAGAGACTGCCTACAGCGACACTGGATGAATGCTTGAGATGGTGCCGATAATAGGAGTCGAACCTACGACCTTCGCATTACGAATGCGCTGCTCTACCAACTGAGCTATATCGGCTTTGGGATGGGCATACGGGCATATGCCAGCGTACATCGTTCAAATTAGGCAAAAACATCCAACAAGTCAATAGCATGCTAATTATTTTATGTTTTTCACATCAGGGCAGACTTTAAGCAGTTCCGTGCTGGATAAGACAAGGGCGCAGAATAGATACCCTGCGCCCCTGCACGACACCCATCAGGTCATGTAGCAACCACCTCAGCTACGCACCAGATCGTCGCCGTAACCAATCCATTTGTAGGTGGTCAAGGCATCTAACCCCATCGGACCGCGCGCGTGCAGCTTCTGGGTGCTGACGGCCACTTCTGCGCCCAAGCCAAACTGCCCACCGTCGGTAAAGCGGGTGCTGGCATTAACGTAAACTGCTGCGGAATCCACCGCACGCACAAAATATTCGGCATTGCTCATTGAACGCGTCAAGATGGCATCGGAATGGCTGGTGCCATGCTCACGGATATGCTCGATGGCGTGATCGAGGCTATCCACCAGTGTCACATTCAGATCCAGAGACAGCCATTCGTCATCATAATCCCCAGCGTCAACCGCCACCACCTGCGCTGGCCCTTCCTGCAACAGCGCCATGGCGTTATCACTGGCGTGCAATGTCACCCCAACCGCAGCCATCCGCGCACTCAGCACAGGCAGAAAGCTGTTGGCAATCGTGCGGTTAACCAACAGGGTTTCTACCGAGTTGCAGGCGCTTGGGCGTTGGATTTTGGCGTTCTCAATCACCTGCAGCGCTTTTTCGTAATCCACGCTGTCATCCACATAGATGTGGCAGACGCCGATCCCCCCGGTGATCACCGGAATGGTCGATTGTTCTCGGCAAAGCTTATGCAAACCGGCACCGCCACGCGGGATCAGCATGTCGACATAGCGGTCCATACGCAGCAACTCATTCACCAGTTCGCGATCCGGGCTCTCAATCGCCTGCACTGCCGCCGCTGGCAGGCCACATTGATCCAGCGCCTGCTGGATCACTTTTACCGTAGCCTGGTTGGTATGATGCGTCTCTTTGCCGCCGCGCAAAATCACCGCATTACCGGTTTTCAGGCACAGGCTGGCGACGTCGATGGTGACATTAGGGCGCGCCTCATAAATGACACCAATCACGCCGAGCGGTACACGGCGTCGCTCCAGCTTCAGGCCGCTGTCCAGCAAGTTGCCGTCGAGCACATGGCCAACCGGATCGTTCAGGCGGCACACCTGGCGCACATCGTTGGCGATCGCTGCCAGCCTGGCGGGCGTTAACAACAGACGATCCAGCAGGGCTTCACTCATACCGGTGGCACGCGCCTGCTCCATATCCAGTTCATTAGCCTGCAGGATCGCTTCACTTTCGGTCTCCAGCCTGTCGGCGATTACCGCCAGCACCTGGTTCTTTTTAGCCGTACTCAGCACCGACAATTGCCAGGAAGCCTGCTTGGCGGCCTTCCCCATCTCCTCGAGCATGTTCACTCCTTAACTTACAATCATATCGTCGCGATGCACGGCCACCGGGCCGTATTCGTAGCCCAGAATTTCGCTGATTTGCTGCGAATGATGGCCGGCAATCATACGCATCGCATCGCTGTTATAGCGGCTGACACCATGAGCCAGATCACGGCCCGCCAGATTGCGGATACGGATCACTTCGCCACGCGAGAAATCGCCTTTGACATCGCGTATTCCTTTCGGCAGCAATGAGCTGCCACGGGCCATCATGGCTTCAACCGCACCGTCATCAATGGTGATCTCACCCGCAGGCGGCGCACCAAAGATCCAGCGTTTGCGGTTCTCCAGCGGGGTTTCCAGCGCGTGGAAACGGGTACCCACCGGGTTGCCCTCTATCACATCGGCAACCACGCCGGGTTTGCTGCCAGCAGCGATAATCACATCAATGCCCGCGCGGCAGGCTACATCAGCCGCCTGCAGTTTGGTGCCCATCCCGCCGGTCCCCAAACCGGAAACGCTGTCGCCAGCGATCGCCCGCAGCGCATCATCGATACCGTGCACTTCACGGATCAACTCCGCCTCTGGGTTATTACGTGGATCGGCAGTGTATAGGCCTTGCTGATCGGTCAGCAGCAGCAGTTTATCCGCGCTTGCCAGGATAGCGGCCAGGGCAGACAGGTTGTCGTTATCACCAACCTTGATCTCGGCGGTCGCGACTGCGTCGTTTTCGTTGATCACCGGGACAATACGGTTATCCAGCAGCGCGCTCATGGTGTCACGTGCGTTAAGGAAGCGCTCACGATCCTCCAGATCGGCACGCGTCAGCAGCATCTGCCCGACATGAATGCCATAAATGGAAAACAGCTGTTCCCAAAGCTGGATCAGGCGGCTCTGCCCTACCGCAGCCAGCAATTGCTTGGAGGCAATAGTCGCAGGTAGTTCAGGATAACCCAAATGCTCACGCCCGGCGGCAATCGCCCCGGAGGTAACAATAACAATGCGGTGACCCGCAGCGTGTTGCTGTGCGCATTGGCGCACCAGTTCGACAATATGGGCGCGATTCAGGCGCAGCGATCCGCCGGTCAACACGCTGGTGCCCAATTTCACAACCAATGTCTGGCTGCTGTTCATAATATCTCTGCCGTTGGAATAAGAAAGGAATGCAAAAGACGTTGTAACAGGAGAGCCGCGTTATGCCAACAGGCATAACGCGATTTCAATGCAATTCTGACGGGAAAATGATCTAGGCGGAGAGTTTTATCGGTTGTTCATTAAAATCATCGGCAGGTGCCAGCACCAGTTCCATAGTGGCTAACAGTTCACCCAAACGATGATGGAAGACGCGCAGCGTGGTTTCCAACTTTTCTTTTACTTCAGCATCTTTAATCTTTTCCGCATTCCACTTCCCTTCTTTGTCGAACAGACCAAAGTGATAGGTATAGGTAAAACGGGATTTTTCAGCCTGCAGCTCGATCCACCAGCCCCAGAACTCACGCTTTTCCGGTGCGGGTTTTACATTGACGCAAACCGCTAAACAATCGAAGAAAAAGCGGTCGTTCTCGCATTGCCCTTCACGCAGATAAGGCCCCAGGCTGGCAAAGCGTTTCATTAGTCGGCTTTTAGGGTGGCCACTCGGTAACGTCATTCTTCAACCTCCTCAATGTAGTCCACCCTTTTTAACAAACTGCTAAAAATTAGCAACCCGTTACCTCATTTTATCTCGTAACCAGTCACAGATTTGCAATAAGGATTTATGGAAGCTTTGGTACACCGGCGTACGCGGGATCGAAATCAGTTTGCCGTTCAATGAAGAAGAGGCGATCAGTTGCGACTCTTCTTTCGGGCTGATTGGATCGCCCTCCCAATACGCGGCCAGCATCGGGGTTGGGCAACGGCGGCCTAGCAGCCCCTGGGTTTTCAGGGAATAGCGGTTCAGTTCGGTTTTCAGCACGCTGTCGGCAGCGTTCGACATACCCATACGGCTGGCCAGCACGTCCATATACATATCAGGCACATGATCCTGGCATTTCATATCACACAGCAGGCTATGAACCACCGGGCCGACGCAGGCCACACCTCGCAGACGGTGCGACTCCAGATAGGCCAGCCGAACCGCCACATTGGCACCAAAACGAAAACCGAAGGCACTGACACGCTGGTGATCAACCCAGGGGATAGAGGGAAGCTGCGCTAACACCTGCTGGTGCAGGAAGCTGGAATCCTGCGTCAATTTCCATTTATAGGAAGAACCAATGGAAGGCATGTCGATAGTCAGCATCGCAATGCCATGGGGGGCAAGATAATCGCGGAACAAGCGGTGATAATCGGTTTGCAGCGTATCCAGGCTGCCGCACATCAGCACTGTTGGATAAGGTGCCTGGCCGCTATCTGGCATATGCAGGAAGCCGGTGATGGCGCTGCCGCCTTCGATGGCAAACTCCAGCTCTTTTAACTGGTAGGGCAATAGCAAAGCGGCTTCTTCATAGGCACGGTTGGAAAGCACTTCCGCCTGTTCTGCCAGCTCATCGCCTTTCAGATGCGGATAACCGGCGATGCTGTATAAATTGGCGGCATTCAGCCAATACTGCCCGCCGACCAGCGGATCTTGTTGCTCTAGCGCCCGTTGTTGCCACTGCATTCCCTGGCGCACCCACTCGTAGATCCAGTTGCCGTTACGGTAGCCGACCACGGTATCGAGCAGATGATCGTCGCTGTGCTCGGCGTTAGAAACCGCAATGCGCGCCAGCACTTCACTTATCTCCAGCGGATCAATGCCACGCCAGGTCCACAGCAGGTGGTTGAGCATACGATACCAGTTGCAATCGGTATCCCCTTCCAGCGGTGAGTGCATGTCCGCACCAACCGCGTGATGGGCACGCGTCACCAGCGTCGAGGTTTCGACATGTTTGAATGTGGGTTTGAACAGTACTTCAGAAAGGTTGGCTTGTGCCATGGTAACAACAGCCTCCGAGGATCTTTCATCAAGGCTTAAAACAGCCGGGATATCTGGAGATAGTGTACCTAACTCTGGCAGCAGACACCAAAGTTCACCCAGCAGATGGCGGGAATTTACAGAAGATGACGAAATCGGCCCTAAATGGCAAACGCCCGGCTATTGCCAGGCGTTTTAATTGCCAATCTAACGAACTTAACGGCCGCCGATAGGTGGCACGAAAGTCACAGCCATATCCCATGGCTGCTCAATCCAGGTATCTTGCGGAATATCAACCACGTAGTCGTCAACCAATGGACGGCCAGCCGGTTTGGCAAAGATGGTGACGAAGTGGGCCTTCGGGTACATATCGCGGATCGCTTTCGCGGTGCCGCCGGTATCCACCAGATCGTCAACCACGATAAAACCTTCACCATCGCCCTCGGCGCGTTTGAGCACCTTCATTTCGCGCTGGTTGTCATGGTCATAGCTGGAAATGCACACGGTATCCACGTAGCGGATACTCAACTCACGTGCCAGCAAAGAGGCCGGTACCAGGCCACCACGGCTTACGGCAATAATGCCCTTCCATTGGTCGGCAGGCAGCAGGCGGTGAGCCAGTTTGCGTGCTTGCATCTGCAACATATCCCAGGTAACAACGTATTTTTCGCTCATAGAATGGTGTCCCGGCCAGCAATAGATGTGGCTTACTCAGTAAATCAGGGGAAAAAAGGTTGCGCGAGATTATAGAGACAGAGCGCGCCGAATACCAGATTAACTGAGGGATTCAGCAGAATTTCGTTTGGCAACCTCTGCGGTGATTGATGCTGGCTACCTCAACAACTGCACACTAAACGGGCGCCTGAAACCACAGAAACAGCGCAATACGGTACGCGCACGCCCCAGAATAAAATGATATTCTCTGACAATCGTGCCATGAAGCACAGATACCAACTCACCCTGACCGCGCAGCCTTCGCACCTTGCTGAGAATGCTGCAATAGGAGACTTACAGTGTCTGAACTTTCTCAACTTTCGCCACAGCCTCTGTGGGATATTTTCGCCAAAATCTGCTCGATTCCACATCCCTCGTACCATGAAGAAGCGCTGGCGCAGCACATCATCGACTGGGCTAAAGAGAAGAACCTGCATGCCGAGCGCGATCAGGTCGGCAATATCCTGCTGCGTAAACCGGCGACCAAAGGCATGGAAAACCGCAAACCGGTAGCCCTGCAAGCCCACCTGGATATGGTGCCGCAGAAGAATAACGACACCGTGCATGACTTCGCCAAAGATCCAATCCGACCTTATATCGACGGCGAGTGGATTAAAGCACGCGGCACCACGCTCGGTGCAGATAATGGTATCGGTATGGCTTCCGCATTGGCGGTTTTGGCCGATGACAGCGTTGAACACGGTCCGTTGGAAGTGCTGCTGACCATGACGGAAGAAGCCGGGATGGACGGTGCTTTTGGCCTGCAGCCTAACTGGTTGCAAGCCGATATCCTGATCAATACCGACTCCGAAGAGGAAGGCGAGATCTATATGGGTTGCGCCGGCGGTATTGATTTCATCACTACACTGCCACTGCAACGTGAAGCGCTGCCAGCCGGTTATCAGACGCTGAAACTGACTCTTAAAGGGCTGAAAGGCGGCCACTCCGGTGCGGATATCCACCACGGTCTGGGTAACGCCAACAAACTGTTGGCACGTTTCCTGTTTGCCCATACTCAGGAACTGAGCCTGCGCCTGCTGGATCTGAACGGCGGTACGCTGCGTAATGCCATCCCGCGTGAAGCTTCTGCGGTGGTGGCGGTTCCGGCAGCCAAAGCCGATGCGCTGAAAGCCTTGAGCCAGCAGTTCCTTGCTATATTGAAAAACGAACTTTCTGCCAAAGAGAAAAACATCACCGTTCTTCTCGAACCCGTGAGCAGCAGCGCACAGGCGATGACCGCTGATTGCCAGAGCCGTTTTATCGCGCTGCTGAACGGTACGCCTAACGGCGTGATCCGCATGAGTGATGAAGTGAAAGGGGTCGTTGAGACTTCCCTGAACGTTGGCGTGGTGACGACCAGCGAGAATGAAGCCGAAATCATCTGCCTTATCCGATCATTGATCGACAGCGGTAAAGACTATGTGGTCGGTATGCTGACGGCTCTGGGCCAACTGGCCAATGCACAGGTTGCACCTAAAGGTGGCTACCCAGGCTGGCAGCCAGATGCTAATTCACCGGTGATGCAGTTGGTACGTGAAACCTACCAGAAGCTGTTCAACAAGACGCCGAACATTATGGTGATCCACGCAGGGCTGGAATGTGGCTTGTTCAAAAAGCCTTACCCAGAGATGGATATGGTGTCGATTGGGCCAACCATTACCGGCCCACACTCGCCGGATGAGCAGGTGCATATCGCCAGCGTGGGGCAATACTGGACGCTGCTGACCGAACTGCTGAAAGCTATTCCTGATCGCAAGTAAGTTGTCAGGCTCAAGGGAGAGGGTTTTGGCCGGGTGCCTTACCCTCGCCTACGCGAGAGGGAACCGGTCGCGTTGCCAGGTACTACGGTGCTGGGATTGGCAGGTCCGTTTACCAGGTCAGTACCAACTGCCTTTCAAGCTGGGGATCGAGCAGCGTGACATGCAGGCCTACCAGGCGAACGCCGCGCCCCTCTCGCCGCTCTTGCCACACCTGGCGGGCAACGTTAATCAAATCCTCTTTATTGAGCACAGGCCAAACGTGTTCCTGTGTGGTTTGCTGAAAATCCTGGAATTTCAGTTTCACGCCTTGCCGGGCGATATGCAGATCAGGTTTCACTTTACGTAACCGCATCTCCAGTTCTGGATAGAGTTTGTCGACAATCAGCGTTTTGCACTCTTCCCAGTCATGGATATCTTCCACCAGCGTGCGCTCTACCCCCACCGATTTACGCAGGCGATCGGGGGAAACTTCGCGTTCATCGATCCCCTGGCAGCGCTCCCACAACACCCGGCCAAATTTACCAAAGCGCTTTAATAAGGCGGCCAGATCGTACTTCTGCACATCAGCACAGGTGACCAGCCCCACCTCTTCCAGCCGTTTGGCGGTAACCTTACCCACGCCGGGGATTTTGCTCAGCGGCAATTGCTGCAAAAACTCCGGCACCTGGCCTGGGGTGATCACGTATTGGCCATTGGGTTTATTTAATTCTGAAGCGATCTTGGCCAAAAACTTGATGGGGGCAATACCCGCCGAGGCGGTGAGGTTCAGCTCATCCGAAATCGTCTGGCGGATCTGTTGGGCGATCAGGGTGGCAGAACCATTACATTGGGTGCTGTTTGTGACGTCCAGATAGGCTTCGTCCAAAGAAAGCGGTTCAATCAGCGGGGTATAGCGGGCAAAAATTTCACGGATATGCCGTGAGGCTTCTTTATAGGCCTCCATCCGCCCAGGCAACAGTTTCAGATGGGGGCATAACTTGAGCGCGGTAGCGGTAGCCATGGCGCTACGGACGCCATAACGGCGCGCCGGGTAGTTGGCGGTGCTGATGACCCCACGCCGATCGGCGCTGGCACCGATAGCCAATGGGATATCACGCAGGCTGGGATCGTCGCGCATTTCTACTGCAGCGAAGAAACAGTCCATATCGACATGAATGATTTTACGCATCGCGCCTCCAATTGCACTGTATAAGTATACAGTTAATTTATGAAAGCTCAATAACGCCAGATTGAGAAGGGCTCGACAAGCGGAACCCCGATTTACCGCTTAGAGGATGCGGTGCTTTTCCAGTTGTTCGCGCCGCAGCGCCTCTTTTGCCAGCCGTTTTTTACGCGCATCACAAGGCTCAGGACAGTCGCAGACTTTTTCCATCCCCAGGGCAGTAATACCGCCGCAGCTGCCCTGCAGGGTTTTGCGCCGGAAAACGTAGCCTAGCGACATGCCGCCGACAACCAGCAGGAACAGCACAAAGGATGCAACGAATACCATCAGCATAGTCGCCTCACGAACTTTTCTTCAAGTAGGGTTTGAACGCATCGGAATAACGCTCCTCAAACCCTTTATCGGTTTTCACGATCATAAACACCGGGATCCCCAGCAGATTGGCCAACGCCATTCCCCGCTCTGGCCCCATCACGTTCAGGCCGGTGGAAAGGCCGTCTGCCGTCATGCATAACGGGCTGATCACCGTGATCGACACCAGATGATGATGGATCGGTTTACCGGTCAGCGGGTCGATAGTATGAGAATAGCGCACTCCGCCCTGTTCGAAGTAATTACGGTAATCCCCGGAAGTGGCCATCGCCATTTCCCCCGGTTCAATCACCAGTTGCGCTTTCTGCTCGCCCCCGGCCACTGGCCGTTCGATTGCAATCCGCCACGGTTTTTTCACCATTGTGGCCACGGGTCCGGACTTCACCGCCGATATCGACCATGTAGTTTTTAATCTGCTGCGATTGCAGGTAATGCGCGATCGCATCAACGCCGTAGCCTTTGGCAATTGAGGAGAGGTCGACGTACAGTTCCGGGATGTGCTTGACCAGCGCATTGCCTTCTACTGTGAGTTTATCTATTCCCGTCCAGTTACGGCGCTGCTCCAACTCGGCTGCGCTGGGGACTTTATCCGGACGACCTTCAGGGCCAAAACCCCACAGGTTCACCAGCGGCCCGACGGTCACATCCAGTGCACCGTCGGTAACGCGGTTAATACGCAATGCTTCCAGCACCACTTCCGTGGTGGCGGCAGAAACCGGGAAGGGTTTACCCACTTCACGGCTGCTGTTAAAGCGGCTCAGTTCGGAATCTGGCCGGTAGGTCGACATCTGATCGTTGACCTGCTCCAACCGTTTGTCGATCTCTGCCTGTAGCGTTGCCACCGAAGGCGTTCCTTCCCCTGGGATAAAACGAATCGAATAGTAGGTTCCCATGGTCTTGCCAGTGAGATCTTCCTGCTTCGGTTCGCAACCGGTCAGCATCAACGCCGCGCCAAGCGCCGCCAGCATAATCCAAGCTTTCATTGCATAGCCGCTTACTGCGCGCATTTAACCACCAAAGTCATCAAGCATAATGTTTTCATCTTCGACGCCGAGATCTTTCAGCATCTTGATCACCGCCGCGTTCATCATCGGCGGCCCACACATATAGAATTCGCAATCTTCAGGTGCCGGATGATTGCGCAGATAATTTTCCAGCAGGACATTATGAATAAAGCCGGTGTAGCCCGTCCAGTTATCTTCCGGTTGCGGATCCGAAAGCGCTACATGCCAGGTGAAGTTTTCATTCTCCTCCTGCAGGCGGTTGAAATCCTCCTCATAGAACATTTCACGCAGTGAACGGGCGCCGTACCAGAAGGTGATTTTGCGCTTGGATTTGAGGCGATTCAACTGGTCGAAAATGTGCGATCGCATCGGTGCCATCCCGGCCCCACCCCCGATAAACACCATCTCGGCATCGGTATCCTTGGCAAAGAACTCACCGAACGGCCCCGAGATCGTCACCTTATCACCCGCTTTCAACGACCAGATATAAGATGACATAATCCCCGGTGGCACATCTGGGTTGCTCGGTGGCGGCGTGGCAATACGCACGTTGAGCATGATAATGCCTTTCTCATCAGGGTAGTTGGCCATCGAATAGGCGCGCACCGTCGGCTCTTTCACTACCGAACGGTAGCGGAACAGGTTGAATTTATCCCAGTCGCCCCGGTACTCCTGCGGCACATCGAAATCGGCATAATTCACTTCATGAGCCGGGGCCTCGATCTGGATAAAGCCCCCGGCACGGAAAGGTACATCCTCCCCATCAGGAATTTTCAGCTTCAATTCTTTGATAAAGGTGGCTTTGTTATCGTTAGAGATCACCTCGCAGTCCCATTTCTTGACGCCGAAAATCTCTTCTGGCAGCTCGATTTTCAGGTTCTGCTTCACGCTGACCTGGCACGCCAGGCGGCAACCCTCTTTGGCTTCACGCTTGCTGATATGAGAAAGTTCGGTCGGCAGGATATCGCCACCGCCTTCCTTGATAACCACCCGGCATTGGCCGCAGGAACCGCCACCACCGCAGGCCGAGGAGACGAAGATCCCCTGACTGGACAACATGTTGAGCAGCTTATCCCCCGCCGGGGCGGTAAAGCTTTTGTCCAGATCGCCATTAACTTCAACGGCAATATCGCCAGTATTCACCAACTTGGATTTGGCAAACAGGATCAGCAAGGTCAGCACCATTACGATGCAGGTGAACATGACAACGCCTAAAATAATTTCCATAAATGCTTCCTGCCTTTACAACTGAACGCCGGAGAATGACATAAAGCCCAGTGCCATCAATCCGGTGGTAATAAAGGTAATGCCCAGGCCGTTCAGCGCTTCTGGCACATTGGCATACTTCATTTTCTCGCGGAGCCCCGCCATGGCCACAATCGCCAGCATCCAACCGGTGCCGGAGCCAAAACCGTACACCACGGATTCAGCAAAGTTGTAGTCACGCTGCACCATAAACGATACCCCGCCGAAAATGGCGCAGCTCACCGTGATCAATGGCAGGAAGATCCCCAGGGCGTTGTACAACGCCGGGAAGAAGCGATCGAGGATCATCTCCAGGATCTGCACCAGTGCGGCAATCACGCCGATGAAGGTGATAAAGTTCAGGAAGCTCAGATCGACACCTTCCACCAACGCACCGTCACGCAACACCAGGTTATAGACCAGGTTGTTCATCGGCACGGAAATACCCAGCACCAGGGTTACCGCAATCCCCAGGCCAAACGCGGTTGAAACTTTCTTCGAAACGGCCAGGAAGGTACACATCCCGAGGAAGAAGGCCAAGGCCATGTTTTCAACGAACACCGCGCGCACAAACAGGCTGATATAGTGACCCATCTGCGATTACTCCTTTTCTATCTGCGCTGGCTTCAGGGCACGCAGGCCCCAAATCAGCAGGCCGATGATAAAGAACGCACTCGGCGCCAACAGGAACAGGCCATTCGGTTGATACCAGCCGCCGTTTTGCACCGTTTCCATTACCGTAACGCCAAACAGCTTGCCTGAACCGACCAGCTCGCGCAGGAACCCCACCAGGATCAGCACCACGCCGTAGCCTAAGCCGTTGCCGATGCCGTCCATAAAGCTTTCAATCGGCGGCGATTTCATCGCATAGGCTTCAGCCCGCCCCATGACGATGCAGTTGGTGATAATCAACCCGACGAACACCGAAAGCTGTTTGGAGATTTCGAACGCATAGGCCCGCAGCAACTGATCGACCACAATCACCAAGGAGGCGATGATGGCCATCTGCACAATGATGCGCACGCTATTGGGTATATGGTGGCGGATCAGCGAAATAAAGAAGCTGGAAAACGCGGTGACCAGCGTTACCGCAATGGTCATCACCACGGCGGTTTCCAGCTTGGTGGTTACCGCCAGCGCCGAGCAGACGCCCAGCACCTGCAGGGCGATCGGGTTATTGTCAAACAGCGGCCCCAGCAGAACCCGCTTAATCTCTTTGGAATCAGCCATTTTTCAGCGCTCCTTCACGGACTTTCTGTAGGAATGGGCCAAAGCCGTGCTCACCCAGCCAGAAATTAAAAGTATTCTGCACACCGTTAGCGGTCAGCGTAGCGCCGGAAAGGCCGTCCACGCCGTGCACATCTCCTGGCCGCGCCCCACCTTTTACAATGCGGATCGCCGGGTTGCCGTTGTCATCAAACAACTGCTTGCCGATCCATTGTGCGCGCCAACTGGGGTTCTGTATTTCACCGCCCAGCCCAGGGGTCTCGCCATGCTGGTAGAAGCTCAGCCCTCTTACGGTGTTGCCATCCGCATCCAGCGCAACAAAGGCGTACATCATCGACCATAATCCGGTGCCGTAAACCGGCAGCACGATCTTGTCTACCCTGCCACTTTCGTCACGCACCAGATAAATCTCGGCATAATTGCTGCGCCGCCGTATCCCAGCCAGATCCTGCTGGGGTGGCAATGCCCTGCTGGTGGTATCGCTGCGTAATGCATCTGCCAGGTCAAATCGGGTAGCATCACCCGGCACAAACTCGCCGGTGTCCAGCTCCAGCAAACGCGGCTCGATACGCTTGTTAAAGATTTCCGTGACCTGCTCTGCACTCATGCCACGCACCAGCAGACCTGCCACATCAAGGATGTTGCGTTGCTTGTCCAGCAGCCGTTGTTCCTGCTGTTTGGATTTCAACCCCACGGCGGACCCCGCCACGACCACAGAACACACCAGACACAGCAGCAACACTACCCACAGTGTTTTGCCAAAGCTGTCATTTTTAGATTCATTCGCCACGGGCTTTTCTCCGCTTGATGTTGGCCTGCACCACCAGATAATCGAACAGCGGCGCGAACAGGTTGGCTAACAGGATCGCCAGCATCATGCCTTCCGGATAGGCCGGGTTGACCACACGGATCAATATGCACATCACGCCAATCAGAATGCCGTACCACCATTTCCCCTTGTTGGTAAACGAGGCAGAAACCGGGTCAGTGGCCATAAAGATCATACCGAAGGCAAAGCCCCCAAGCACCAGATGCCAGTACCACGGCATGGCAAACATCGGGTTGGTGGCCGAGCCAATAGCGTTAAGCAGATAGGTGGTGGCGATCATGCCCAGCATGACGCCTGCCACGATCCGCCAGGAGGCAACGCGGCCAAACAGAATAATCGCCCCGCCAATCAGGATCATCAGCGTTGAGACTTCACCGATTGAGCCAGGAATATTACCGATAAAGGCGTCCATCCAACTGATGGACTGGCCAGTCACTTCGTTTATCAGCCCATGCTGCCCGCTCGCGCTCCACTGCGCCAGCGGGGTGGCACCTGAAAAGCCGTCGGCCGAGGTCCACACCAGATCGCCAGAAATCTGCGCCGGGTAAGCAAAGAACAGGAAAGCACGCCCCGCCAGGGCGGGGTTAAGGAAGTTACGCCCGGTGCCGCCGAAGATCTCTTTGGCAACGACGACGCCAAAACTGATACCCAGAGCGGCCTGCCATAAAGGCAAGGTAGGTGGAACAATCAGGGCAAACAGGATCGAGGTGACGAAGAAACCTTCGTTAATCTCATGTTTGCGTACCATCGCAAACAGCACTTCCCAAAATCCCCCCACCAGGAAGGCTACGGCGTAGATCGGCACAAAATAGGTAGCACCCAGCACCATTTTGCTGATCCAGCCCGCATCGGCATTAAGCGAAGCTCCCAACCACTCGGCTAACCAGTAATGCCAGTCACCAGCCAGGACCTGTAGCAGTTGCTCGCCGCTGTAGAGATGATGCAATGCCGGAATGGCCTGATGGCCGACGTTGTACATGCCCCAGAACATGGCCGGGAATACCGCCAGCCATACCAGGATCATCATGCGTTTCAGATCGATGGCATCGCGCACATGCGAAGCCCCGTGGGTTACCGTGCCAGGCGTATAGAACACCGTGGCGGTGGCTTCAAACAGCGGATACCACTTTTCCAGCTTGCCGCCCGGCGTGAAGTGATGCTCAATCTTGTCAAAAAAATTCTTCAGGCCCATGGGTTATCCTTCCTGCTCAATCTTGGTCAGCACTTCGCGCAACACCGGGCCATATTCATACTTGCCGGGGCAAACGAAAGTACACAACGCCAGATCTTCTTCATCCAGTTCCAGACAGCCCAACGCCTGCGCGCTGTCAGTATCCCCTGCCAGCAAATCGCGCAGCAGGTGAGTCGGCAGAATATCCAGCGGCATCACCCGTTCGTAGTTACCGATGGGCACCATGGCACGCTCACCGCCATTGGTGGTGGTCGAAAATGCGAACAGTTTG
Source organism: Serratia sp. L9 (assembly GCF_050632285.1). Lineage (NCBI taxonomy): Bacteria > Pseudomonadati > Pseudomonadota > Gammaproteobacteria > Enterobacterales > Yersiniaceae > Serratia > Serratia sp. L9. The sequence goes on from NZ_CP192591.1 coordinate 5,666,393, forward strand.
TTCTTGAGGAAATGGCCCAACGTGGTACGGGTAATGGAGAATTTATCCGGGGCCGGGGTTATCCAGCCAAACAGCTCTTTCTCTCGCCCTTCTAACAGCACAGAAACCTGATTATGGAATCGGCCAAGCCAGGCATTCGGGCCGCTGGCGTGGGTGCCACTTAGCACCGAGCCGGAAATCACACGGTTCTCGCCAGCCTTGAGGCGGCCCGCCGTCAGTTCATCCAGGCTGGCACCCAGACGGGTACGCAACAGAACCGGCTGCTCTACCTGAGGCCCGGCCAGCGCCACGACATGGCGGGTATCGAGTTGGCCGGTGGTAAACAAGGTACCCACGGCGATCACATCCTGATAACCCATATGCCAGACGGTTTTCTGCGCACTGACCGCCTCCAGGAAGTGGATATGCGTACCGACCAGCCCGGCAGGATGCGGCCCAGCAAACTCGCTGTAGCTGATTTGCGCCCCGGCAGCGGTTTCCAGACGTGTGCCAGCCGCATGGCAGACATGCACCTTGCCTTCGGTCAGACGGGCCAATACCGCCAGCCCGGCGTTAAACGCCGCCAATTGCTCATTGATAATAACCAGCGGATCGGCCGCCAACGGTTGGGTATCCATAGCACTGACGAAAATGGCTCGTGGAGAGGTTCCAGGACGAGGGGTTTTGCTGAATGGGCGGGTGCGCAATGCGGTCCAGAGGCCACTGGCTATCAGATCGCTTTCTACCTGTTCGCGTTCCAGCATCGGCAAATCGGCTGGTTGATAATAAGCCAGCTCCACCTGCTCATCGCCGCCGTTTTCAATTTCAATCACCACCGACTGCAGTATGCGGCGCTCACCACGGTTGATGGCGACGATCCTGCCACTGGCTGGTGCGGTGAAAAAAACGCCAGGGTTCTTTTTATCTTCAAACAGCGCCTGGCCCTTTTTAACATGCTCCCCTTCCTGCACTAACATGGAAGGGCGCATGCCGACATATTCCTGGCCGAGCAGTGCCACTTTGCTGATGGTTGGACCATCTTGAATCGCCTGCAAAGGTGCCCCGGCTATTGGCAGGTCTAACCCTTTTCTGATTCTAATCATAGGATTTATAAGGTTTTTTAAATTTTCACATGTCTTACCAGCCCCAGAGGCAGGTGCAGACGATGCAGGATGATGAAGTTGCTTAACAACTTCCGGATGGGCACGATGCTATCATGCCCAACATGAATTTTTCACACCAGCCAAGCCAAGATATTGACATTCGAACCGGTGATTGCGCCAATAAGGCAGAATGTTAAAACATTGCTATAAATAATAGAGGCAGAAGTGATGATATTTTATGCAATATCAATCTGCTTATTATCCTGTTAATAACTTGCAGCGCAGGCGCGATATTAACATTTTCGGCAACATTTTTCCGTGCTATCTAGTGACCTGAGTCAAGCAAATGCAATTAAATACCCGAGCTACCCGGGTATTGATCGTTAAAATCTGCTAGTCAATTCACTTTTATCGAGTATTGTAGTTTTTTTATACACTTCTTGTATTGCTAAAAAAAGACACGCTGGTAATCTGGCGTGGTTTAATGTGATAACACGTCAGTGGCACGCTGGCAGAGTTCTCTCCACCAGCTAAAAAATATAAATGCAGGAATAATAAAGAATGAGCAAAGTCGCGCTGTTGTTTGCGATGCTATTTTGTATGCCGATGATCACCGCCTGCAGCGCTAGCGAGCAGGCCCCTGAAGCACCGGTAGTCACACAGCAATTATTAGGTTCACCCGTCTATATTCAGATATTCAAAGAAGAACGCAAGCTGGAGCTGTATGCCAAAATGGGCAATGAATTTCGCCTGGTGAATAGCTTCCCTATCTGCAATTTCTCTGGTGGCCTCGGGCCGAAACGCCGTGAAGGTGACTTTAAAAGTCCAGAAGGCTTTTACAGCGTCGATACACGCCACTTGAAGCCTGATAGCAAATATTACCGGGCGATTAATATCGGTTTCCCGAACGATTACGACAAAGCGCAGGGGTATTCCGGTGCCTATCTGATGATCCACGGCGAATGCAAATCGATTGGTTGCTACGCGATGACCAATACCTATATGGACGAGATCTATCGCTATGTGGAAGCGGCATTTGCTTATGGGCAAAGCCGGGTGGATATCAGTATTTATCCGTTCCGAATGACCGAACAGAACCTGCAGCGTCACCGTTCATCCAGCTACATCAATTTCTGGCGCCAGTTGAAGCCGGGATATGACTACTTTGCCAAAAACCATCTCCCACCGATGGTTGCGGTGACCAACGGCCAATACGTGTTGGCTCAGCCAGTCATCGGCAGCGGCCAGCCAACACAATATGCATCAACGGTTGACACTAACCCGTTCGCCCAGAGCAAGCCTCTCACCATAGTAAAATAACGCAAACTCGCCTGGTGCAATCTTGTGCCAGGTTTCATTACCCGTCAGCGGCTGGGTGGCGATCACCGTCACCACGTCATCGGGTGTGGTCTGCCGCTGAAAATCAATTTCTACGTCCTGATCGAGCAACGTGGCTTTGCCAAAGGGGGCGCGCCGGGTGATCCAATAAAGATTGGTTGAGCAATAGGCCATCACAAAGCGCCCATCCGACAGCAACATATTGAACACCCCTTTCTGCCGCAGTTGATCGGCCAGCAACGCAATATAGCGAAATACGGCTGACCAATTGCTCGGAGTGCGTGGGTATTTTAACGTTAGTTGGTGCAGCAGCCAGCAGAAAGCATATTCACTGTCGGTCTGCCCCACTGGGCGGAAATTGCCGGTTGCCAGTTGGCGATACCCTTTCAGTTGGCCGTTGTGAGCGTAAGTCCAGTTACGGCCCCAGAGCTCACGGGTAAACGGATGGGTATTTTCCAGCGCCACCTCCCCACGGTTAGCCTGGCGGATATGGGAAACCACCGCACAGGATTTGATCGGGTATTCCTGTACCAGGCGGGCGATGGGGGAATTGAAGCTAGGCTGGGGATCTTTGAACGTGCGGCAACCGTTCCCTTCATAGAAGGTAATGCCCCAACCATCTTTATGTGGCCCGGTACGGCCACCGCGCTGAACCAGCCCGGAAAAACTGAAGCATATATCGGTTGGTACGTTCGCGCTCATCCCGAGCAATTCACACATCAATGGCTACCTTTAACAGCACTGACTTTGTTTCATCGGGGCGCAGTCAGCGTTGCTCCCCAACACGCCTGGTTCTTGGGGGCGATTAGCCCCTGCAACCATTAAGCTTTAACCATCTCTTTTTCGATAAGTTGAATCAAGATATGAATCGCTTTGATGTGGATTTCCTGGATACGATCGGCGTAGCCAAAATGCGGAACTCGGATTTCCACATCGGCGGTGCCTGCCATTTTGCCGCCGTCCTTGCCGGTCAGGGTGATCACTTTCATCCCTTTGGCGCGGGCCGCTTCGATTGCCTTGATGATGTTGCCGGAGTTGCCGGAAGTGGAGATCCCCAGCAGCACGTCACCTTCACGGCCAACCGCTTCCACATAGCGTGAAAACACATAGTCGTAACCAAAGTCGTTACTGACACAAGACAGGTGGCTGACGTCAGAGATCGCAATCGCCGGGTAGCCTGGGCGGTTTTCACGATAGCGGCCAGTCAACTCTTCCGCGAAGTGCATCGCATCACAGTGAGAGCCTCCGTTACCGCAAGAAATCACCTTTCCACCCGCTTTAAAAGCATCTGCCAGCAAGATTGCCGCGCGTTGGATCTGGTCGATATTGGCGTCATCGCTGAGGAATTTCGCCAGAGTATCAGCCGCTTCATTCAGTTCACTGCGAATTAAATCGTGGTACATAGAGATAGCCTCTTGTTGTGCTGTGGCACCGTCAATCTTTCGTCTCGCAGTGTAACGGATTGCAGAAAAACCTAGAAGCACTGTGATGAAAACAGCACTTCTGCGGCGTTCCGGATGAAGCTTTTCCTGGCTGATGCTGTCAGTTTGTGATCCGAGTTGTAATTAAAGTGTAAATTCATTGATAAAAAATTGGGTATGGACTAAAACCATTATTAATACATAACAGGTCAGACCTCTTACTACTTCGGAGCTTCTTATGATGGTTCTCAGTGTCGTTGTTTTACTCGCACTCATTGGTGTGCTGTTCTATCACCGGGTGAACCTGGCGCTCAGCAGCATCCTGCTGCTGGCCTTTACGGCAGCCATGGGCGCTATTGGCCTGTGGACTTACTGGATGCTGCTGCCGCTGGCGATCGTTCTGCTGCCTTTGAACATCGTTTCGCTGCGCCGCTCCCTGCTTTCCGCCCCGGCTTTACGTGCGTTCCGCAAAGTGATGCCTCCAATGTCCACTACGGAAAAAGAAGCCATCGATGCCGGGACTACCTGGTGGGAAGGCGATCTGTTCCGCGGCCAGCCGGACTGGAACAAACTGCACAACTATCCGCAGCCTAAGCTGACGCAAGAAGAGCAAGCCTTTATCGACGGCCCGGTAGAAGAAGCCTGCCGCATGGCCAATGACTTCCAGATCACCCATGAACTGGCCGATCTGCCGCCAGAACTGTGGGCTTACCTGAAAGAGCACCGCTTCTTTGCGATGATCATCAAAAAAGAGTACGGCGGGCTGGAATTCTCCCCTTATGCTCAGGCGCAAATCCTGCAAAAACTGGCGGGTGTCTCCGGCATTCTGGCAATCACCGTCGGCGTGCCTAACTCCCTCGGCCCAGGTGAACTGTTGCAACATTACGGCACCGAAGAGCAAAAAGATCACTATCTGCCAGGCTTGGCGCGTGGCGATGAAATTCCTTGTTTTGCATTGACCAGCCCGGAAGCCGGTTCCGACGCGGGAGCCATCCCGGACGTGGGTACCGTTTGTATGGGTGAATGGCAAGGCAAGCAGGTGCTTGGCATGCGTCTGACCTGGAACAAGCGCTACATCACCCTGGCACCTATCGCCACCGTTTTGGGCCTGGCTTTCAAACTGCATGATCCAAGCCGCCTGCTGAGCGATAACGAATCCCCAGGCATTACCTGTGCGCTGATCCCAACCAATACCCCAGGGGTGGAAATCGGCAACCGCCATTTCCCGTTGAACGTGCCATTCCAGAACGGCCCAACCCGTGGCAACGACGTATTCGTGCCGATCGATTATATCATTGGCGGGCCAAAAATGGCCGGTCAGGGCTGGCGTATGCTGGTTGAATGCCTGTCGGTGGGCCGTGGTATCACCCTGCCTTCCAACTCTACCGGCAGTGTGAAATCCATTGCCTTGGCCACAGGTGCTTACGCTCACATTCGCCGCCAGTTCAAAATCTCTATCGGCAAGATGGAAGGGATCGAAGAGCCACTGGCACGTATTGTGGGTAATACCTACGTGATGGATGCGGCGGCCTCGCTGATTACCTACGCCCTGATGCAGGGTGAGAAGCCGGCAGTGCTGTCGGCCATCGTGAAATACCACTGTACCCACCGTGGCCAGCAGTCCATCATCGATGCCATGGATATCACTGGCGGTAAGGGCATTATGCTGGGCGAGTCCAACTTCCTGGCGCGTGCCTATCAGGGCGCACCGATCGCCATTACGGTTGAAGGGGCCAATATTCTGACCCGCACCATGATGATCTTCGGCCAGGGGGCAATCCGCTGCCATCCTTATGTCCTGGCTGAAATGGCCGCTGCCCAGAACAACGATCTGGATGCTTTCGACAAGGCACTGTTTGGCCACCTCGGCCATGTCGGCAGCAGCAAAATGCGCAGCCTGTGGCTTGGCCTGACCAATGGCCGTACCAGCAGCACGCCAACCAAAGACTCAACTCGCCGCTACTATCAGCAGTTGAACCGTTTAAGTGCCAACCTGGCGTTGCTGTCTGACGTTTCCATGGGGGTCTTGGGTGGCAGCCTGAAACGCCGCGAGCGCATTTCTGCACGCCTGGGCGACGTACTCAGCCAAATGTATCTGGCCTCCGCAGCCCTGAAACGTTTTGAGGACGAAGGGCGTCAGAAAGAAGATCTGCCGTTGGTGCATTGGGGCGTGCAGGACAGCCTGAATCAGGCCGAACAAGCGTTAGACGACCTGCTGCGCAACTTCCCGAATCGCTTTATCGCCGGGGCCATGCGCCTGGTGGTGTTCCCATTTGGCCGCGTGCACAGCGCACCGTCCGACCAGCTCGACCACCAGTTGGCGAAGATTATCCAGCAGCCTTCGGCTACCCGCAGCCGTCTTGGCCGGGGCCAATACCTGACGCCAAGCGAACATAACCCGGTTGGCCTGCTGGAAGCGGCATTGGCTGATGTGATGGCTGCCGAACCCATTCACCAGCGCCTGTGCAAACAAGCCGGTAAGAATCTGCCGTTTACCCGTCTTGATCGCCTGGCACAGCGTGCACTGGACGAAGGCAAAATCAGTGCCGACGAGGCCAAGATCCTGGTGAAAGCGGAAGAAAGCCGTCTGCGTTCCATCAACGTCGAAGACTTTGCACCTGACGCATTGGCGGCACATCAGCCGGAAAAGCCGGTAAAAAAGGAAAAGCGGCAGCAGCAGACTGAAGCCGCATAACCACCATCAGGTTTAGATCCCAAAGGGGCGATGAAAATCGCCCCTTTTTACCTGGCAGGTTTCAAGCGTGTTGGCGGATACGTGCCAGCAAGTCATCAATATGCGCGATTTGTGTGGCGTTTACGATCAACGCACGGCCCAGGTTGAGCGCGCTACGCTGGCATTCGGCACGCATTTCAGGATCGGTAATACTCTCCAGATCGGCAACATGTGCCAACCCGATAGTGCGGCGAATCAGCTCTGTTCCACAATAACCAATCGCATCCACCCAGACCTGCTGCAGGAACTGTTCAGCGTAACCTGGCAGTGCCAGAGCCGCATCGCGGCTATACTGGTGGCACAACATCAGGAAGCGGTCGGCAAAGATCAGCCATAGCTCACGGACATCCTGCAACCGCTGCTCACGCCCGGCGGCCGCATCTCGCGGGCCAAACAGCCCCGGCAAACCACAATAATTCAGCAGCAGATTACCCAGCGCAGTCCCAATATCAAAGCCGATCGGCCCGTAGAAACCAAACTCGGCATCAATCGCTTTCAGTTTACCTTCGGCTACAAAAATCGAACCACTATGGATATCACCGTGCAACAGCGCCTCAGCCTTGCTCAGAAAGCGATGCTTAAGCCCGGCAACGGCCAATTTTAACGCCGCATCTTTACGCAGCTCAAGCACCTGCGGCAATAACGCCGGGTCGAACTGATTACGCACATGATCCTGATAAGGATCGGTGAAAAACAGATCTTCGGTGATCTGGCACAGTTCTGGATTGGTGAAGCGACTGACCTCGGCCTTTTTCAACTGCGCGGTCTGGTAAAAATCAGAGGTATAGAACAGGGTCTGCGCCAGGTATTCCGCCAATTGCCCGGCGGCCAGCGGATAGTAGCGCCCTTTCACCAGCTCACTGCGCCAGATGTGATGGTCAGAGAGATCTTCTTGCACCATCACCGCCAGTTCTGGATCGTGATGTAGCACCTGCACCGTGTGGCGCGGGCACAGTGCCGCGTGGATGCGCAGGGTTTCTGCTTCGATACGCGCCCGATCCAGCGTCAGCGGCCAGGATTCCCCCACACAACGTACGTATGGCAGCGCCTGTTTGACGATCACCTGGCTCACGCCATCACGATCGCGGATTTTAAACACCAGGTTCAGATTGCCATCCCCAATCTCGTCAGCACTCACCAGTGCCTGCGGATCGGCCACCTGCCCATATTGGCGCGCGTATTCAACGGCATCGGCAGCAGTAAACGTACGATATTGCGACATCCCCCAACCCCTCTGTTTCTTCCCGTAGCGATGATTTTTATTTTTAGACACAAAAGCGTCTGGACGTCTATACATCCGAACTTCATGTTGGCAGAATGACTTCACAGATGCAATAAGAAAGACACAAGGATTTAACGAGCGATGCAAACACTTAACACCACCAGCATGGTTCTGAAAGACAATCGGTTTTGGATCCTCGACCAGCAAGCCTTGCCGCAGGAAAAATGCTGGCTGCCTTGCGACAGCGTTGAGCAACTGGTTGAACATATTCGCGCCCTGCGAGTGCGGGGTGCCCCCTTGATTGGGCTGTCTGCCAGCCTGTTATTGGCCTTGCTGGCCGAACGGGGTTTGCCCCGTTCCGAGCTGGAACAGGCGCTGCAAACTTTACGTGCCGCACGCCCTACGGCGGTCAACCTGATGAACAATCTGGATCGAATGAAGCAGGCGCTGGCACAGCCGGATTGGGTCACCGCAATGGCGGTAGAAGCTCTGCGCCTGGTGGATGAAGACCGCAACCTGTGCGAACGCATCGCTGATAACGGGGCCGAGTGGGTGAAGCCGAACAGCCGCCTGCTGACCCACTGCAATACCGGCGGGCTGGCAACGGCGGGCGTCGGAACGGCTATTGGTGTTCTGCTGCGAGCACACCAGCAAGGGAAGATCGCCCAGGTTTGGGTCGATGAGACTCGCCCTCTGCTGCAAGGAGGCCGCCTGACAGCCTGGGAACTGGGGGAGTTGGGGATCCCTTATCAACTGATTTGCGATTCGATGGCTGCCAGCCTGATGGCCGCCGGCCAGATCGATGCGGTGTGGGTAGGTGCAGACCGCATTGCGGCCAACGGTGACGTAGCCAATAAAATTGGCACATACAGCCTGGCAGTGCTGGCCCATTATCACCACCTCCCGTTTTACGTTGCCGCGCCGCACACCACCCACGATCCTCATTGCCCAAACGGGGCGGCCATTCCGATTGAACAGCGGGCAGCCGCAGAAGTCACCGGTGTCAGCGGCAGCTTTGGTGCCTGCCAATGGGCTCCGGCAGGAGCTCCGGCCTATAACCCGGCATTCGACGTTACGCCCGCAGCATTAATCAGCGGTTGGGTGCTGGACAGCGGTGTGATCACGCCAGAACAGGTGGCTGGCGGTATTTTTCAACGGGCCCTGGCATAACCTGTTGCGATGGCCGAGGGCCAGGCTCAATCGAGCCTCGGATAAGCCTCGGCAATCTTGTCACCGGTGAAGTGAGCCACCCAGCCTTCCGGATTATCAAATACGCGGATCGCGGTAAAATTGGGTGCCGACCCCATATCAAACCAGTGGCGGGTGTTGGCTGGCACCGAGATCAGGTCGTTTCTCTCGCACAAGATCTGGAAAATCTTATCTTCCAGATGCAGGCAGAATAGCCCCGCCCCAGAGACAAAAAAGCGCACCTCATCTTCGCCGTGTGTATGCTCGGCGAGAAATTTCTCTCTCAACACTTCGCGCTGGGCGTTATCTGGGCGCATGCTGATCACATCCCAACTCTGATAGCCCTTTTCCGCCACCAACCGGTCGATTTCATGCTGATAGGCGGCGATCACCGCTTCTGGTTGTGGATTATTGCCCAATTCGCAATCCGCCTGCCAACGTTCGAAGCGCACACCAATCTGCGCCAGTTGCTGCTGGATAGCCTGCGCTTCCCTGCTCTGCCACAGCGGCTGCTGAGGCTTTTGAACGCTGAAAATGGTCAACTCACTCATCAGACAAACTCCCCTAAATCGATGTGATCAAAACGGTTAACCTGCCGGTGCTGGCTCTGCGCATCGCCAGCATCACGGATCAGTTGGCACGTATGCCAGCCGGCAGCCTGCGCGGCGTCCAATTCCTGATGAATATCGGAAAGGAACAGCAATTCTCCCGGGGCCAGGTCTATCGCTTCGGCAATATTCCGGTAGGATGCGGTTTCACGCTTGGCACCCACATGCGTATCAAAGTAACCGCTCAATAACGGCTGCAAATCCCCCGCTTCGCTATAACCAAACAACAGTTTTTGCGCTTCAACCGAACCCGAAGAATAAACGTATAGCTTTACCCCTTGCTGCTGCCAGGCGGCCAACTGCCCGGCCACTTCCGGGTAAAGATGCCCCTGAAAGTCGCCGTTCTGGTAGCCTGTGCGCCAAATGATGCCCTGTAACGCTTTCAGCGCGGTAGATTTGCGGTCCTCATCCATAAAACGATAAAGCACGTTAATAAGCCGTTCGTTATCGGCCTTCGGTTCGGTTATCTCTGCACGCAATGCCGCCAGCGGGGCCGCAACTTCGGCATCCTGACAGTGGCTGCGGACAAATGCCGCCAGCCGCTCACGCGCGTAGGGGAACAGCACCTGATGGACAAAGCGGATATCGCTGGTGGTGCCTTCAATATCGGTCACAATCGCGCGGATCATTTAGCCTCCAGTAGGCGACGTTGCAGTTCACACTGGAACAGGAACTCCAGCCCTTCAAGGTGACGGCGTGCTTGGGCCACCTGCGTGCCCCAGCAATACAGACCGTGCCCACGCACCAGAAAACCATACTGTAATGGCGTTACCTCGGCAAAAGCCGCCACGCGGGCAGCCAATGCAGGAATATCCTGATCATTGTCAAAAATGGGAATACTGACGCTATCGAGATGACTGCTCTGCCCACTGAGGGTCTTTTGCATTTCAAACCCTTGCAGCACCAGCGCCTGGCTTTTCTCTACGCGGGAAAGCACGGTAGCATTAACCGAATGGGTATGCAGGATCGCTCCGACCTGCGGATATAAACGATAGATCAGCGTATGCAGGCCCGTTTCCGCTGAAGGAGTGCGGCCGCTGGGAACATGGTTGGCCGCCATCTCCACCAGCAGGAAATCCTGCTCGCTCAAGCTGCCTTTGTCTTTGCCGGATTCGGTCACCAGGCATTGCTGTTCGTCAAGGCGCAGCGACATATTGCCACCGGTCGCCGGGCACCAGCCTTTTTCACCAATCCAGTGGCAGGCCGCCAATAAGGCAGATAGCTGCGGGTATTCCGTCATTCTCTTCGTTTCCTGGCCGTGAGCTGTTGATTATATGTAACCGATACATCCTCTGTGCATTTCGAGCTACAGCCAGGCACCCAGCTGACTTATCCCCTGGAGCTTACTCAGGTAGGTGACTGAGGCAAGTCAGTGCAGGTAACAACGCTGTAGCGTGAAAGGCGACAAGGATAGCCATCTAAACGTCTTGATTGCCAAACCTTAACATCGTGTTATATTGTTGGCAACATAAGCGCCAGGAGAATTAGCCTGATATGAGCACCGTAGCACCAACGCCAGCCAGTAAGTTACCCACCCTTGGCACCACTATCTTCACGCAGATGAGCGCTCTGGCACAGCGTCATCAGGCGATCAACCTGTCGCAAGGGTTTCCAGATTTTGATGGCCCGGAGTATTTGAAACAACGCCTGAGCTGGCATGTCAGCCAGGGCGCCAACCAATATGCCCCCATGACCGGTGCAGCCCCGTTGCGCGAAGCCATTGCAGAAAAAACCGCCCAACTTTACGGCTGGCAACCGGATGCCAACAGCGAAGTGACCGTCACTGCCGGAGCCACCGAAGCATTGTTTGCCGCGATCAGCGCCCTGGTACGCCCAGGTGACGAAGTGATCTGCTTCGATCCCAGCTATGACAGCTATGCCCCGGCGGTACAGCTTTCCGGCGGCGTTCTCAAGCGTATTGCGTTGCGGCCACCGACCTTCAGGGTGGATTGGCAACAGTTTGCCGAGCAGCTCTCTCCACGCACCCGATTAGTTATTCTCAATACCCCGCAAAACCCATCAGCCACCGCCTGGTCTGCCGACGATATGCAGCAACTGTGGGCTGCCGTTGCCGAGCAGGAAATCTATATCCTGAGTGATGAAGTTTACGAACACATTTGCTTTGCCAAAGGGGGACATGCCAGCGTGCTGGCCCACCCGCAATTACGTCAGCGGGCGATCGCAGTTTCTTCATTTGGTAAAACTTTCCATATGACCGGCTGGAAAGTGGGTTACTGCGTGGCCCCAGCCGCGTTGAGCACCGAAGTGCGTAAGGTTCACCAGTATCTGACCTTTTCGGTCAATACGCCGGCACAGCTGGCACTGGCCGATATGTTGCGTAATGAGCCAGAGCACTGGCAGCAACTACCGACGTTTTACCGTGCCAAACGCGACCGCTTTGTGCAGGCGCTGGCCAAAAGCAGGCTGGAAATTTTGCCCTGTGAAGGGACATACTTCTTATTGGCCGATTACAGCGCTATTTCCGATCTGGATGACGTTGCCTTCTGCCATTGGCTGACCGAGCACGCAGGCGTGGCGGCGATCCCGCTTTCCGTCTTCTGTGCCGATCCTTTCCCCCATAAATTGATCCGGCTGTGCTTCGCCAAACAGGATGCCACGCTGGATACCGCTGCGGAGCGATTATGTCGACTCTAAAAATTACCCTGTTGCAGCAACCGCTGGTCTGGCGCCAGGGTGAAGCTAACCTGCGCCAGTTCGATGCCTTGCTGCCGGCTATTACCGGCCGCGACCTGATCGTGCTGCCAGAAATGTTCACTACCGGTTTTGCCATGGATGCCGGTGAAAGCGCGCTGCCGGTGCAGCAGGTTATCGACTGGCTGCATACCTGGGCGGTGAAAACCAACGCACTGGTTGGCGGTAGCGTCGCGCTGAAAACCCCCGAGGGTGCGGTCAACCGTTTCCTCCTGGTGGAACCCGGCGGCAAAGTCCATTTCTACGACAAGCGGCATCTGTTCCGCATGGCCGGTGAACACTTGCATTACCAGGCCGGGAAACAGCGGACCATCTTCGAATGGCGCGGCTGGCGCATCCTGCCGCAAATCTGTTATGACCTTCGCTTTCCGGTATGGTCACGCTATCAGCAGGATTACGATCTGGCGCTGTACGTCGCCAACTGGCCTGCTCCGCGCAGCATGCATTGGCAGACACTGCTGGCGGCACGGGCAATTGAGAATCAGGTTTACGTGGCGGGTTGCAACCGCGTAGGTGAAGACGGCAATGGTCTGAGTTACCGCGGTGACAGCCTGATCGTCAGCCCGCAGGGGGAACGACTGGCCAGTGCAGAACCCGGCCAGGCCGCCAGACTGGATGCCGAGCTTTCACTGGAAACCTTGCAAACCTACCGCACCGCCTTCCCTGCCTGGCGTGATGCGGACAGTTTTCTGCGTCACGATTAATGCTTCCAGGGGCCAAGGCCCCCTGGGTTGAGATTAACCCTGCTCAACGTCGTAAATGTTCCATGCGGCCTGTAAGGCTTCCCCTGTTGGCTGGCAAAACCAAGGCGGTTCAGCACGGCTTCCAGCGCAGCCAAGGTTTGCAGCACGCAATCTTTGCGGGCGTTATATCCCATGGTGCCAATCCGCCAGATTTTGCCCTGTAGCGGGCCAAACGAAGTCCCGATCTCGATGGCGAAATCATTCAGCATCATCTGGCGCACCTGCTCACCATGCACGCCCTGCGGGATCACCACGCCCAGCACGTTGTTCATCCGGTTATCAAGATCGCCGAATACCCCCAGCCCCATCCCCTGGATCCCGGCCAACAACGCAGCACCGTGCAGCCTATGACGGGCAATAGTGTTATCCAGTCCTTCTTCCAGGATCACCCTGGCGCATTCACGCGCAGCAAATAGCATGCTGGTGGCTTCCGTATGGTGATTCAGCCGCTCTGGTCCCCAGTAATCCATGATCATGCCCAGATCGAAATAGTTGGAATAGATCATCTCATCATCACCGTCCGCATGATCGACGGTGCGGATCCCCTCCTCAACACACTTACGGCGGCGAATAACCTCTTCAAACTGCGGGCTGAGCGTTATTGGAGCACTGCCGGAAGGGCCACCGAGGCATTTTTGCAGCCCCGCAGAGACCGCGTCCAACCCCCAGGCATCGGTTTTCAATTCGTTACCGGCAAAAGAGGCGGTGGCATCAGTATAAAACAGCACGCCGTGGCGACGGCAGATATCACCCAACTCTGCCAGCGGCTGCAGCATGGTGGTGGAAGTATCGCCCTGTACCGTCAGCAACAGGCGTGGCCGCACTTTCTTGATCGCATCTTCAATCTGATCGGCGCTGAATACCTGACCCCAGGGCACGTCGAGGGTATGTACTTCAGCGCGGCAACGGCGGGCAATTTCACACAGCAAATGGCCAAAACGGCCAAACACCGGTATCAACACTTTATCGCCGGGCCGGATAGCGGATACCAGCATCGCCTCAATACCGGCGCGAGAAGTGCCGTCCACCAGCATTGTCCAGCGATTCTGCGTGCGGAACAGTGCGCGGTATAACTCCATAACCTGATTCATATAACCGGTCATTGCCGGATCGTACTGACCAATCAACTGGCTGGACATGGCACGCAGCACACGTGGATCGGCATTGATCGGTCCAGGCCCCATCAACAGGCGGTGCGGGGGTTAATCTGATCGAATTGGTTGATATCTAGCATGCTTATTCCTTGTCAACTTAATAACTTAGTTACGAAATTGCTGCGTCAGCGGCTGGCGGGGCACACACAACGTCATGGATTATTTTTGGTACGGGTAGATTATCGCCAAGTGCCGATTGATGAAACAAAAGATTCTTAAATTGATAATCTGCAACCATTGTATCAATCCAAGGCATCAACTCTCGTCCTGAAGTAGCGTCAAGATCAAGGGGGAAACGGGTAAGAAGATGGGACGATAACCAAACTGGCTCGGGCAACCCGAGCCTCAACGCAGTTCCAGTTCCTCCAGTTCGCTAAACAGGTCGGCGATTTGGTGAATGCGCTGCCGCCCTTGCGACAGCATTTCATGCAATAACGCATTACTCAGCAAGCTCGCCAAACTCATGGCGCTGGCATAACTGTCAAAAGCCGAGACGCTATCAAGCGGTGCTTCCAGATGCCAGCGGGCCAACGGCATCAGCGCCTGGGCTTGTGGCTCGCAGATCAATAAGGTGGGTACCTGCTGAGCCTGCAACTGCGTTAATACCGCTCGCAGCAACCGTGGCCGTCGGCGGAACGCCACCACAATCACCATATCCTGCCGATCCAGATCCACCAGGTCTTCGGCCAAGGTCTGGCCCGGTTGCGGTAACAGCCATACCTGTTCACGAACCTGCATTAATTGCTGACGCAGATGCATCGCTACCGGGTAACTGTTGCGCATCCCCAATAACATCACCCGCCGGGATTGCCCCAGAGCAGCGATAATCGCACCGAACTCTGCGGCATCAATCTGGTTCACCCAGTACGTCAGGTTGGCCATTTCCTGCTGATAATGGCGGGCCAGCAAGGTGTTGTCCTGTACTGCATCGCACTTGTCGGTCAGTGGTATACCGCTTTGGCGCAAGGTGCGCAGTTCATCACGCATCGCACGATAACTGGCATAACCCAAACGCTTGAACAAACGACTGACCGTGGCTTTGGACACCCCACTCAGGCGTGCCAGCTCAGCACTGTTATAGCTGATCAGATCGCCAAAATGATCGAAGATAAAGTCGGCAACCCGTTGCTCTTGAGGGGCCAACTGCGGGTACTCACTGCGCAGGCGCTCATCAATCTGCTTCATCGCTACTCCTGCTGTAACTTTTGTTTCAGCGGAACATAGCACAGCAGCCAAAGCGGCTGCCAGTGTTCAATCTGGAAGGCAATAGCTCGATAGCATAATGCGCGTCATTTAGCTCTGCCACCGCAGGCTGGCCACCCGATGGAGCAGCGACTTCTCCAATTTCGCCAATCGCCTGTCGCATTTGGTCACAGCGGCTATCTGGTGCGCTATCACTTCTATGGCACGACCGTCGTGATCGTGGCGGTGCGCCATCAATTTGAAGCGGGTTATTAACACCAGTAGGCCATAAAGTTCACCGTAGAACGGTCCAGTTCACATTCGCCAATCAGATATCGACGCAGGTTTTTCACCACCGAAGACTCCGCCGCCACCCAGGCATAAAAGGTTTTGGCACCTTCGGCACGTTCCCACAATAAATTCCCACCCAGGCTTTTTCTGCCAGCGACTGCGCTTCGGCCTTCGCCGAGGCAGGAATATTAACCCGCTGACGCACCGCTTCCACCAACAGCGTCCCATGCAACTGTTGATGCCCAACATCGCGGGGTAGCCAGTAAATCTCGGCAAACGGGAATTCCGCCATATCCAGGCAATCACCCGCCACCGGCACCTCAAAAAAAGCCTGCACGCGCGGGGGTTGGCCTGCTGTGCGAGTTGCTCCAGAATGCCCATCGCCGCTGGCAGCGCCGTTTCATCGGCAATCAGCAGCGCCTGTTGTGTTTGCTCAGGAGGAGCCCACTCATAACCGCCGCTGTCTGCGCCAAAATCGGCATTCGGTGCCACGGCCTGCAATTTGTCCCCCGCTACGGCGTGGGTTGCCCAGGCAGAGGCTGGGCCGTTGACGCCATGGAGCACAAACTCCACGTCCATCTCATTATCTTCGCTACGCAGAGCACGCAACGTATAGGTGCGCATTACCGGCCGCTGCTCTTTCGCTATCGCCAGGTAATTACGATGCCAGTCTTCGCTGTTTTCCAATGGCTGGCACGGCCCTCTCCCCACCGGGAACAGCAGCTTGATACGCTGATCCGGCGCCTCCAGCTTCATACGATGCACCTCTGGGCCGGTAAACACACAGCGCACCAGCGAGGGGGAAATATTTTGTTTGTACTTCAAGGAAATATCAAAAATTCGATAGCTTGCGGACATATCACCGACTCTCCCGCGCAATGTCTGCCACTCTGTGCTGACGCCATAGCCAACTGCTCACACCACCCAGCAGGATGGCCGCTACCAGTGCCGCCGCAACCAACTGCGACTCACCGTAAAATTTTGCTACCACCGGCACCATCAGTGCACTCACGCCGTATCCCAGAGTATGGCTGGTGGCGATCGCCCCCGCCCCTTTACCTGTAGACAGCTTATCGTTCAGCATCAGTTGATAACCCGGCGTGGCCATCGCGGCACCAAAGGATGCCAGCGCACAGCCAAGGTAAAACAGCGCCAGCGGCATGGTACACATCAACCCCAGGCCAGCCATCATCAATAGCGCTGCCAGCATCAGCAATTGTGGTGGAGCCAAACGCTGTGGGCGCACCACCAGGAATTGGGCCAGCAGCGTGCAACCCGCCGCCACGCTGAGCAGTATCGCCACGTGGTGGCTGACGGTGGTTGCCGAATGGCTGAACAGTTGCATCAAATGCGGAGCCAAACCTAATTGCATCAGGCTGACAGCGGCCGCCAGCAGTAACGCGCATAGCAGATAAGGCATCATCGACAGCCGCAGGCGATTTTGCTGATGGGCTACCGCCGGTAAGGGGGATCATTATGCTGGCGGCAGATCACCAACAACGCAATCAACGGGGCGATAGCCATCAGCCACAGCGGTGCCATCGGGTGCAGAGACAGCGCCAATGCCGCACACAGCGGGCCAAGCAGGCGGCCACAGCTCAGGCCAGAACTGATGGTGGCCAGCGCCGCCATCCGTTGCTCATAACCAGCGCGCTGCAGCGCCCAGGTCTGGCTGGCTGGCACCATGCCTGAAACCGTCAGACCGTAGATAATGCGCGCCACGATCAATCCGCCAAGCCCGGCTATTTCTGGTAACCAACCGGCTGCCAGCCCCCAGACTGCCAAAGCCAGCAAGGCAAAACTGAGCAGGTACCCCGCTAAAGCCATAATGACCACGTATTTACAGCCACGCAGTTCCGCTTGTCGCCCCCACCAGGAGGAACCCACCAGGAACAGCATCGAACCCAGCGTTAATAACCCCGCCCACACCGACAGCGACAGGTGGGTCATGCTAACCAACACCGGCAATGCCACCAGCAAGCCGTTTTGCCCAATACCCAATAATCCGGCACAAAATGCCAGCGGCCAGTTTGAAGGAGAATCATTACTAATTGCAATGGGTTTTGGCGTAGGAGACAGGTTCATTAAGGTAAAATAACCGTTAAGAAAATGATGGAATTAGGTGTGAATGATTGAAAAATTGTATCACAGGATGATTGATAACGATAAATATTATTGATATAAGAATCATTCTCAAATGCTTTAGAGTGACAAGGGTCATGACTATCCAGTTAGCAACCGCAGCAACCGATGTGGCTGCGCAATGTTTCCTCAACGCATTAATGCGTGAAACCAAGGACTGGCACATCGTTACTGCCACCGATAACCACCAATTACCGCAGTTACATATTCCTCTGACAGATAAAAAATCTATTCGCATTCCTTTACGCCATACCTCACCAACTCAACATCACCAATATCAGTTCCCTGCCCGTCTGCATGAGAGCGGTGAAGCGCTGAGTTTTGAGCAGTTAGTTATGCTGTTGTTGGCCAAACCTGCGATAAAAGGCGAGTTATCGGAAGCGGTGCTAACCCGCTTTCGCCAGCGCGTGCTGGAAAGCCATGACAATACCCACCAGGCAATTGCTATCCGGCTCGACTGGGCAAGGTTGCGCGATCGGCCGCTGAATTTTGCCCAGGCGGAACAGGGGCTACTGGCTGGCCATGCGTTCCATCCGGCTCCCAAATCCCATGAACCCTTCGATCAACAACAGGCACAGCGCTATCTGCCTGATTTTGGTACCCGCTTCCCACTACGCTGGTTTGCGGTAGATAAACGTTTCCTGTGCGGTGACAGCCTGAAGCTCACGCTGCAACAGCGCCTGCAACGCTTCGCCGCCCAGAGCGCCCCACAACTGTTGAGCCATTTTACCGATGATGTCTGGCTGTTACCGATGCACCCTTGGCAAGCCGATTATCTGCTGGAGCAAGCCTGGTGCCGCGAACTGGTCGAACAGCAACAGCTTTGGGATCTCGGTGAAGCAGGTGAGCACTGGTTACCAACCAGTTCATCACGTTCGCTGTACAGTGCCGACTGCCGCGACATGATCAAGTTCTCTCTCAGCGTGCGTCTGACCAACTCGGTACGTACCTTGTCGGTGAAAGAGGTGAAACGCGGTATGCGCCTGGCCCGGCTGGCGCAAACCTCCCGCTGGCAAGAGCTGCAGGCCCGTTATCCAAGCATGCGCGTCATGCAGGAAGATGGCTGGGCCGGATTGCGATCCGCTGATGGCGTGATCCAGGAAGAAAGCCTGATGGCTCTGCGCGATAACCTGCTGTTCGGCCAGGCCGATAATCAGACCAATGTGCTGGTCACCCTGACGCAAACCGCACCGGATGGGGGTGACAGCCTATTGGCTGCGGCAGTCCGCCGCCTGGCGGCGCGCCTGAACTTACCGTTACAACAGGCCACACATTGCTGGCTTGATGCCTACTGCCAGCAGGTGCTGTTACCGCTGTTCAGCGTCGAAGCCGATTACGGTCTGGTGCTTCTCGCTCACCAACAAAATATTCTGGTGGAAATGCAGCAGGATTTGCCGGTGGGCATGCTGTATCGCGATTGCCAGGGCAGCGGCTTTACCCGTGATGCCACACCCTGGCTGGATGAAATTGGCGAAGCCGAGGCGGAAAACCGCTTCAGTGAACAGCAACTGCTGCGCTATTTCCCTTATTACTTGCTGGTCAACTCTACGCTGGCGGTCACTGCGGCTATGGCAGCAGCCGGTTTTGACCGCGAAGAAAACCTGATGATGCGGGTGCAACGCGCACTGGCTGGGCTGCGTGCAACGGCAAAGAATAGCCGCTGCCTGGACTATGTCCTCGACAGCACGCACTGGAACTGCAAGGGCAATTTCTTCTGTTATCTGCACGATCACAACGAGAACACCATTGTCGATCCGGCAGTGATCTACTTTGATTTCATCAACCCACTGCTGGTGGAGGCTGCTCAATGATGCCTTCCTCCAATATTGTTCATACCATTAACGGGTTCCGCTGCGAGCTATTGGGGAAAACCCTGTCCCTCAGTCTGGGTCTGGACAGCAGTGCCGTATTGCATTATCCAGGCCCGCTGCCTGCGGGTTGGCTGGTTCAAGCGTTGGATCAGTTGCTGATTGCCGCTCCGCAGTTGGGCGGCATTGCCCTGCCCTACGCCGAATGGTGTGAAGAGCCGCAGGCCACTGCACTGTTCGCACAGGCCAATGGAGATTACCTGGCCCGAGAAACCTTCTACCAACTGCCGTTGTGGCTGGTCGCAGAGCGCCATACCGCTTGCGGCCAGATGCAATACGACGCAGAACGTGAATTGTGGTTTCCGCAACGCCCGGCACGGCCAAGCGGCGAGGTTTATCGCCGCTACGATCCGCAAATCAAGCACACCCTGAGCTTCCGTTTGCCTGAGGTCGAGAGCGATGCCAAGCAGTTCACTCGCTGGATGAACGCCCCACGTGTTGACGCCTTCTGGGAGATGAGTGGCCCCCTCGAGGTACAGGCCGCCTATTTACAGCGCCAACTCGACTCCAGCTATTGTTACCCGCTGCTGGGCTGCTTTGACGATCGGCCCTTTGGCTATTTCGAAGTTTACTGGGCGGCAGAAGATCGCATTGGCCGCCACTATCGCTGGCAGCCCTTCGATCGCGGTCTGCATATGCTGGTTGGTGAAGAAAACTGGCGTGGCGCACAGTACATCCGCAGTTGGTTGCGCGGCCTGACCCATTATCTGTATCTGGATGAGCCGCGCACAACGCGTGTGGTTGCCGAGCCGCGCGCCGATAATCAGCGGCTGTTCCGCCATCTTCCAACCGCAGGTTACCAGACGCTGAAAGAGTTTGATTTCCCGCACAAACGTTCCCGCTTAATTATGAACCAACGTGAGATTTTCTTCCGGGGAGCGCACGTATGAGCCGCAAAGATTACGCCGACTGGCAGCGCGTAAACAACCAGATGATCGCCAAGATCCTGGCGGAACTGGAATACGAACGCACGCTGCAGGCTCAAGAGCATAACGGCCAATGGCGGATGGCGCTGGGTGATGCCACTTATACCTTTAACGCCAACCGTGGCATTTGGGGTTGGTTGCATATTGATGCCACCAGCCTGGCATGCGATTGCCAACCACTGGCCGCCGATCAGGCTCTGCGGCAACTGGCGCAGGTATTGCAGATGGATGATGCGCAGGTAGCCGAGCACCTGGAAGATCTGTACGCTACTTTGCGCGGTGATATGCAGTTGCTTAACGCCCGTCATGGAATGAGTGCGGAGGATCTGATCGCTCTGGACGCCGATGCATTGCAATGTCTGTTGGCTGGCCACCCGAAGTTTGTCTTCAACAAGGGTCGTCGGGGCTGGGGACTGACCGCTCTGCAACAATATGCGCCGGAATATCAAGGCCAGTTCCGTCTGCACTGGGTTGCCGCCAAACGTGGCAGCTTTGTCTGGTGTGCAGATGAAGAGTTCCCGCTGGAAAAATTGCTGGATAGCGCGATGGACAGCAGCGAACGCCTGCGTTTTGACCGCCGCTGGCGGGAACTGCAACTGAATGACGACTGGCTGCCAGTGCCGCTGCATCCCTGGCAATGGCAGCAAAAAATCGCGCTGCATTTCTTACCACAATTAGCCAGCGGTGCACTGGTGGAACTGGGTGAGTTTGGCGATCGCTATTTGGCGCAACAATCGCTACGCACACTGACCAACGTCAGTCGCCCCTCACCATTTGATATCAAGCTGCCGCTGACTATCTACAACACTTCCTGCTATCGCGGCATTCCCGGTAAATACATCAGCGCCGGGCCTGCCGCCTCCCGCTGGTTACAGCACATCTTCGCCAACGACGCCACCCTGCTGACCAGCGGTGCGCAGATTCTGGGGGAGCCGGCTGCCGGTTATATGGCGCATCCTACCTATGCCGCCCTTGCCAAGGCGCCTTACCGTTACCAGGAAATGCTGGGGGTGATCTGGCGTGAGAATCCTTCCTGTTATCTGCGCGAGGGCGAGCAGGCGATCCTGATGGCTACGCTGATGGAGACCGATAACCAGGGTAATCCGCTGATCGCCGCCTACATCGCCCGTTCTGGCCTGAGCGCTGAAGCCTGGCTGGCACAGATGTTCCAGGCGGTGGTGATCCCGATGTATCACCTGATGTGCTGCTATGGCGTAGCGCTGATTGCCCACGGCCAGAACATCACGCTGGTCATGCAAGATTATGTGCCACAGCGCGTGTTGCTGAAAGATTTCCAGGGCGATATGCGCCTGGTGGACCAAGAGTTCCCACAGGCCGCTACGCTGCCTCAAGTGGTGAAAGACGTGACGGTACGCCTGCCGGCCGACTACCTGATCCATGATCTGCAAACCGGGCACTTTGTTACCGTGTTGCGATTTATTTCACCGCTGATGAGCCGTTGCAGTGTGAGTGAATCCCGCTTCTATCAAGTGCTGGCACAGGTGCTGCAACGCTATATGGCGCAGCATCCGCAGCTGGCCGAACGCTTTACCTTATTCAGTCTGTTCAAACCACAAATTATTCGCGTGGTTCTCAACCCGGTGAAACTCACCTATTCAGAGCAGGATGGTGGCAGCCGCATGCTGCCGAACTATCTGCAGGATCTGGATAACCCCCTATATTTGGTCTCCAAGGAGTTTGCCCAATGAATCAGTCTCTGGATTTCATCGGCATCGGCGTCGGCCCATTCAACCTGAGCATTGCCGCACTCGGCAGTGAAGTTTCCGGCTTTAACAGCAAGTTTTTTGAGCGAAAACCGCACTTTTCCTGGCATCCCGGCATGATGGTGCCGGACTGCCATATGCAGACCAGTTTTCTCAAAGATCTGGTCAGTGCGGTTTCCCCCACCAACCCGTACAGCTTTCTCAACTATCTGGTGAAAAGGAAGAAGTTTTACCGTTTCCTGACCACCGAGCAACGCACGGTCTCCCGCGAAGAATTCGCCGATTACCTGGACTGGGCAGCTAACGGGCTAAATACTCTGGAATTCAGCCAGGACATCCGCAGCGTGGATTTTGATGACCAGCAACGCCAATTTGTCGTCACCACCCAGCGTGATGTCTACCGCGCACGTCATATCTGTTTAGGCATCGGCAAGCGTCCCAAGCTGCCAGACTGCGTCACCGAACAAAACGATCGCTGTTTCCATGCCAGCGAGATGAGCCTACGCAACCCGGACCTTACCGGCAAACGCGTCACCGTGGTCGGGGGCGGGCAAAGTGGCGCAGATCTGTTCTTGAATATTTTCCGCGCCGAATGGGGCCAGCCTTCGCAACTGAACTGGATCTCACGCCGGAACAACTATAACGCTCTGGATGAAGCGGCCTTCGCCAACGAATACTTCACGCCAGAATACGTGGAAAGCTTCTACACCCTGAATGACGGCGCCAAACAGCGCATGTTGACCGAGCAGAAGATGACCTCGGACGGCATCACCAGCGAATCTCTGTTGGCAATCTACCGGGCGATGTATCACCACTTTGAAGTGCTGCGCGAGAAACCCTGGGCGCGTCTGCTGCCCAGCCGCTCATTGGCGGCCCTGCACACCGCCGGTAATGGCTATCAGTTGGTCACTCATCACCATCTGGATCAAGGCAAAGAGACCTTCGACAGCGATGTGGTGATCTTCGCCACCGGCTATCAACAGGATCGCCCGGCGTTTCTTGAACCTTTAGCCCATCGCCTATTGACCACCGCGGACGATCAATACCTGCTCTCACCGGATTTCACTCTGGAGTGGCAGGGCCCAAGCGAAAACTGTCTGTTTGCCGTTAATGCCGGCATGCACAGTCATGGCATTGCCGAACCCCAGCTCAGCCTGATGGCCTGGCGTTCGGCCCGTATTCTCAACCGGGCATTAGGACGCGATCATTTCGACTTAACGTCCACCCCGGCTGTGATCCAATGGCGCAGTCAACAGGCGGGTGCAAGCGCCCGCGTTGAACGCGCCATATTCAACTACACCGAGTTTTAATTAAGGGAAAGCAGAAAAAAATGAAACGTAGACACCTCTGGGTACTAAACCCATGCATGCTGGCAATACTCGCACCAGCAGCCTGGGCAGAAGAACAAAAAAATGACGACCAGTTGATCGTTTCCGCCAGTCGCGCGCACCGCAGCGTGGCGGAGATGGCGCAGACCACCTGGGTGATTGAAGGCCAGGAAATTGAGCAGCAGGTTCAGGGCGGCAAAGAGATCAAGGATGTGCTGTCTCAATTGATCCCCGGTATGGACGTCAGCAGCCAGGGCCGTACCAACTACGGCATGAACCTGCGTGGCCGCTCGATGATGGTCATGATCGACGGCGTGCGCCTGAACTCTTCACGCAGCGACAGCCGCCAACTCGATTCGATTGATCCTTTCAATATTGCCCACATTGAGGTGATTTCTGGTGCAACCTCGCTGTTTGGTGGCGGCAGTACCGGCGGCCTGGTCAACATCGTTACCAAAAAAGGGCAGGAAGAAAAACAGGTTGAGCTGCAGGTTGGTGGCAAAACCGGTTTCAACAGCAGCAGCGATCATGATGAAAACGTCTCGGCAGCGGTCAGCGGCGGCACAGAGAAAGCGTCAGGCCGGTTGTCCCTCTCCTATCAGCGTTACGGTGGTTGGTATGACGGCAAAGGCGATGAGGTGCTGATCGACAACACTCAGACCGGCCTGCAATATTCTGACCGTATCGATCTGATGGGTACCGGCACCATTATTATTGACGACCACCAGCAGTTGCAATTGACCACGCAGTATTTCAACAGTGAGTCTGATGGCAAGCACGGTCTGTATCTGGGCAAAAACTTCTCGGCGGTTACTGGTACCGGACAGGCTTACAACAGCGGTAATCTGGATTCGGATCGTATCCCGGGCACCGAGCGCCATCTGATCAACCTGCAATACTCCAATACCGATTTCTGGGGCCAGGATCTGGTAGCGCAGGTTTATTATCGTGACGAGTCGCTGACCTTCTATCCGTTCCCAACGCTGAGCGGTGGTAAAGTGACCAGCATTGGCGCCTCACAGCAGAAAACCGATTTCTACGGCAGCAAGCTGACCCTGAACAGCAAACCGATCGACAGCCTGACGCTGACCTACGGTGTTGATGCCGACCATGAAACCTTTAGTGCCAACCAGCAGTTCTTCAACCTGGCCAAGGCACAGCAATCCGGCGGGATGCAGTTGGAGAATGCCTTCAACGTGGGCCGTTATCCGGGGTACAGCACCACCAACCTGGCACCGTTCATGCAGGCCAGCTACGACATCAACCCAATCTTTAATCTGAGCGGCGGCGTGCGCTACCAGTACACTGAAAACAAGGTCGATGACTTTGTCGGTTACGCACAACAGCAAGGGATCGCCAACGGTCTGGCCAGCTCTGCCGATGCCGTACCAGGTGGCAAAACCGATTACAACAACGCCCTATTCAATGCAGGCTTGTTGGCTCACCTGACAGAACGCCAGCAAACCTGGATCAACTTCTCGCAAGGGTTCGAGATCCCCGATCTGGCCAAGTATTACGGTTCCGGCACCTATAAACTGGTGAATGGCCATTATCAGTTGCAAAAAAGCGTTAACGTCAATGACTCCAAACTGGAAGGCATCAAAGTTGACGCTTATGAACTGGGTTGGCGCTATAACGGCGATAATCTGCGTACTCAGGTTGCGGCCTATTATTCACTGTCAGATAAAACCATCTCGATCAACAAGACCGATATGACCATCAACGTGGATTCTGACAAGCGCCGCATCTACGGTATGGAAGGCGCGGTGGATTACTTCTTTGATGACAGCGAATGGAGTACCGGGGCCACCTTCAATCTGATCAAGTCGGAAACCAAAACCGATGGTAAATGGCAGAAGCTGACCGTCGATACCGCCAGCCCGTCGAAAGCCACCGCCTACGTCAATTGGGCACCGGGTGACTGGACCTTGCGCGTACAGTCGCAGCAGACCTTCGACGTTTCTGATAGCCAGGGGCGAAAGCTCGACGGTTACAACACCGTTGACGTTCTCAGCAGTTATGCCCTGCCAGTGGGTAAGGTCAGCTTCAGCATTGAAAACCTGCTGGACAAAGATTACACCACCGTTTGGGGTCAACGTGCGCCAATCCTGTATAGCCCAACCTACGGCGCACCGGAGTTATACAGCTATAAAGGCCGCGGCCGCACCTTTGGTTTGAACTATTCGGTGTTGTTCTGATCCTATAATGTTTAACAGGCGCAGCTTGCTGCGCCGATAAGCAGACCGGACAACCTGGTTAATTAGTCATTGAATTAGAAGTGGTTAGTTAGTTTCTTCTTCATAAAGAGTTAGAAAACTCCCGCACTCCGACATCTCAAATACATATTTGAAAGCTATAAAAAATAAATAGATATCATTAAATTTTATCTTTTATAAGATAATCCTTTCTTTAATACCAGAAAAAATAAAAATGAGAAAGCGATTGGGATAAAACTCATAAAGAAACTAAAACAAAGAAACAAAAAAACCCATTTAGCATCCTTTACCCCCTGCATTCGATATTTAACTCCAAGCATATAAAATATAAATCTAAACTAAGTCACAAAAAAAGGATTTTATGCTTATACATAAATTAGTCTACATTAACGGAATTTAAATCCATAAAATGGCAATGCCGCACAATAAAAAAAGATAAAAATAACAAAAAATCGCACTTATTTAGATTTATTATCTAATTTTTCAATATATATATTTTGATTTATAAATTGACATTAATATTCCATCCAATAGTATATGGCAGGTTAATATTAAACGACAGAACTTACAATTTGTAGGAACATATTTAAAAGTTTCAACAGGGCATGGAGTAGCAATGGATAGCACTAGCCAACGTAAGTATGCAGGAGCGACAGCAACCGGAACCAATGCGGAAAGTTTATTGCTTTTTGGCTACGTGGTAAATAACGAGTTTCAAGTAGATATAAAGTCAGGATCGGTAATAAAACTGTATAATACCATAGAGTTCGGAAGCCATTCCGAAGACCGATTCACCAACTTTCTCAAACTGCGTGAGACGATGATGAGATTATTAACCTATCTGTTGGCACATGCGAAGTCTGGTTATATTTCCAATCAGGAACTCTTGGTGCAAGTTTGGGAGAACTACAATTTATCCTCTTCTACCACTCGTTTAACTCAGGTAATTTCAGAGCTTAAAGCACGATTGGAAAGAATAGGTATTGACGATAATTTCATTCAGGCGTCGCGAGGGAAAGGCTATACTTTACGTGGCGCAACTATCATACCATTATATATGAAAGCAAAATAATTTAGCTATTATCAAAACAGGGACTCGTATTTCCATTATCTATGATAATGGAATAATGGCCCTGAGCTCATTAACACTTTATGAGCTCAGGGTGTTTAAGGATAATTAACAGGATAATATTGAATGAACAAAAGTACATTAGCAATGGCTTTCTCCATGGCTATCTTCGGTTTGGCTTCCACCTCTGTATCGGCTATTGATGGGAACATCAATTTCCTGGGTGAGGTTACCGATACAACCTGCCTGATTAACGGCACGACGCCTAACGGGGCCGTTGATGTCAACGTTAATTTAAAAGCAGTTCAGGCCAGCTCATTGAGTTCTTCAGGTACGACGGCAAACGCCACGCCGTTTAAAATTACACTGGGTGGACCGGGCGATTTAAACTGCACCAACGGTAAAATTGCAGCCGTTTATTTTGAGCCAAACAGCCCGGCCATCGACAAGACAACCGGTTGGTTGAAAAATATCGAGACCACAAACCCGGCTAGCCGTGTCCAGGTGCAAATCCTGAACGGAGAGACCAATGATGCCATTAATCTGTTGACTGGCGTGGGTAACATTGCACCAAAAACTATCGCCGGTAACACTGCTGAATATAACTACTTTGGTCAGTATATTGCGGTAGATGGCGCTGCCACCCCAGGTAAAGTGGCTTCGACAGTCAGATACAGCATCGTTTATCAATAATTTTTAGATCAGTACTGATGGCTCTGTTATTACAGGGCCATATTTACTACGGCTATACCCGACGTCTTTCAGGCTGAAGCGTTGTTACCTGCGCTCTCCCCAGTCACTTACTTCATGTAAGCGCCAGGGATGAGATAACCGGACGCCGAGCTGCAACTTGAAATCCCCAGGGTAGATATTTTCGAGGCTGTTATGCCCTTTATTAAAAGATATTGCTTGCTGTCATCATTATTGATGGTGGTCTTTTTTCCTCATGCCTACAGGCAGGTATTGTCATTTCTGGCACCCGCGTTATTTACCCCGCCAACGAAAGTGAAATCACACTAAAATTGGAAAATAAGAGCAATGTCCCTTTATTGGTACAATCCTGGATTGATGCAGGCGATCCGGATATCGCGCCCGAGAACAGCGATGTGCCCTTTACCATCATGCCGCCGGTTTCACGCATTGAACCTGCCAAGGCACAAACCTTACGCATTAGCGCAACGCCGATGGCTGACCACGCTTCTGATCGTGAGACACTGTATTGGATCAACGTTCTGGAAGTCCCCCAAAATCCAAAGGGGAAGATAATTATCTTTCCATTGCCTATCGCAATCGCCTGAAGGTGTTTTACCGGCCCGCAACCTTGAAAAGCCCGACATCTGACACTATCGGGCAAGTAAGTTGGCGCCTGCAAGGAGCAAAACTGCTCGGCAAAAACCCCACTCCCTACTATATCAGCTATGCCTCTATCCTGGTGTCTGGCCATGGGAATGCCACGATGGCGGGTAGAGATGGTGGCATGATTGCCCCCTTCTCTGAGCAACTATTTGATTTAAAACCGGCCAAGACAGCGACAGAGGGAAAACCCAATAGCGTGCTAACCAATGCAATCAATGACTATGGGGCGTTTATTGAAAAAACTTATCCCTTGAGCCGCTAGCTTAACCATTATTTCAGGATCACTGACCTAACTGAGTCGTCAAGGATGCAATGACTCTATGACTAGATACAAAATGGCAATGAAGTGCCTGCTTTCATGTGCCATGGCTGCGATGCCTTCTGCCTATGCACAAGAAACACCGGAAGAAGTGATGTTCGATCCCAGTTTTTCCCTGGCGGTAAAGTCGGAACCTTCGATCCGGCCCAATTCAGCTACGGTAATATCGTTGTCCCTGGCGTCTATGCTGTGGCGATCAAACTCAACGGTGAACGGATCGGCAATGAGAAAATCCATTTCAAACTCCTGCCGGGCAGTCAGGTGCAAACCCATCCATGCTACCCGGGAAGTTTCTTTTCATTGCTTAATCTGAGTGAAAAGAACCTCTTGACGCATGCCCCTGAGGTGCAACTGGCCCGGTTACAACAAGAAGGGTATTGCGGAGCACTCAACGAACTCTTGCCAGGGGCCACTGTCAGCTTCGATGCTGGCGAGCAAGAACTGACGTTAACCATACCGCAACTGCTGATCGATAGAGCACCGCGTGGCTACGTCAATCCCAAACTGTGGGAGGACGGCCTGACCGCCTTGATGGTTAACTATAATGCCAACGTTTATCAGTCAAAACAGCGGGATAATAGTAATACCTACGGTTATCTCGGGCTGCGCAACGGCCTGAATTTTGGCCCTTGGCGCGCGCGCAATAGCGGAACAATCAATGTGTCCTCGAAAGGGGGCGGCGGGGGTTATAAAAGTTCCTCCAGCTATCTGGGCCGTGATGTTCCAGCACTGCAGTCCCAACTGATCGTCGGTGACACCTTTACCAGTGGTGAACTGTTTGACGGCGTGCGTTTGCGCGGGGTCAAACTGTATTCAGATGATCGTATGCTACCCGACTCTCTGCGCGGTTATGCCCCCATAATACGCGGCGTCGCCAATACCAACGCCAGAGTTGTCATCACTCAGAACGGTTTTAATCTCTATACCACGACGGTATCGCCAGGTCCCTTTGAGATCAACGATCTCTATCCCACCAGCTATGGCGGTGAATTGACCGTACGTATAGAGGAAGCCAATGGTCAGGTTCATTCATTTACGGTTCCCTATGCTTCAGTCGCACAAATGCTACGACCTGGGGTGAGCCGCTATGAATTTGCTACCGGTAAAGTCAATACTGATGGGCTGGCAAACAAGCCTGCCTTTGGCAGCCTGACGTACCAGTTGGGTCTGAATAATCTCCTCACAGGCTATACCGGAGCCATTGCCAGCGAGGGCTATCTTTCAGCGTTACTGGGCGGGGCAATGAATACCCCGGTTGGCGCACTCTCGCTGGATATTACCCAGTCGCGAACCCGTATACCTGGCCAGCATCATCGTTCAGGGCAAAGTTACCGTGTCGGCTTCAGCCAAGTGTACCCAGAAACTCAGACCAGCCTCTCGGTGATGGCCTATCGCTACTCAACCGACGGTTTTCTCAGCCTCAACGATGCCGTGCAACTGCGTGATCTGGCCCTGCGTAATGACAGCATCAGCACCTATGGCCGTCAGCGCAGCATGTTTACGCTTTCCGTCAGCCAGCCGCTGGGCGAAAACTGGGGAAATCTGTACGCGACTGGAAGCCATGTCTCTTATTGGAACCAGAATAGCGCCCAACAGAGCATGCAGATAGGCTATAGCAACTTCTGGCACAATTTCAGCTATACCCTGGCGATCAGCCGAACATTGAGCGGCCTACAAGGGGACGACGCTAGCGATACGTCGCTGGATCGGCGAGAAACCCAATACACGCTGACGTTGTCATTACCATTGGGTACGAGTCCCAACGCGCCATCCCTCAATGTCACCGGGATCACCGACAGCAAAGGGAGCACCGGCCTGGTTGGCCTGTCGGGCAATGCCGGGGAGCAGAATCAGTTTAATTATGTCATCAGTGCCAGCCGAGATACCGAGGCAAACAGCAACTTTTTCAACGGCGGCGTTGGCTACCGGGCACCTCAAGCCAATCTGGGGGCAACTTATAGCTATGGCCAAGGCAACAGGCAGGTTTCATCAAGCATTGACGGGGCCATTGTTGCCCATCGCGGTGGCATCACTCTGGGACAGACAATGGGTGATACCGGTGGCCTGGTCCGCGCTCCAGGGGCCGAAGGCGCGCTTATCACCAATGCCACCGGCGTTAGGGTTGACCGTTTCGGTTATGCGATTGTCCCTTACTTACGCCCTTATTACCTCAATCAGGTAGATATCGACCCTAAGGGCAGCTCGAGGGATGTGGAATTGCTGTCGAGCAAGAGTACCGCGGTTCCCCGTGCTGGTGCATTGGTGCTGCTTGATTATGAAACCAAACGCAGCAAGGTGACCTACATCAGGGCCAGGCAACAAGACGGCACCCCGCTGCCCTTCGCGGCTAACGTCTACGATGAGCAAAACAACGCCATCGGCATTGTTGGCCAGGCCAGCCTGATAGTGGCCCGCGATCTTGGCCTGGCCGGAGTGTTGCAGGTTAGATGGGGAGATAACCAGGCAGAGCATTGCTCACTCCATTATTCACGACCTCCAGCCGCATCTGAAGAGAGCAGACAGTTGCTCCAAGGTGTCTGCCAATGACCCGGCGCCCGTACTAATGAGAGAAAACATGAAAAGAATATTCGCGCCAGGTACAGCGATATCGCTGATGCTCTGCTGCAGTATGTATGCACCGCTTACGCTGGCGGCAAAAGCAGGCTGTGATTGGGATAGCTCCTCCGCCATTACCTCTCCGCTGGATACTCGTCTGACCATCGGCGGCAACGTTACAGTGGGAGAGGATCTTCCCATCGGCAGCGTGATTTATTCCCAGCGGATCCAGACCAATGGCAACGGAGCCAGCCTGCTGTGCCGTGCAGGTGTCTATGATTTAGTGGGCACCTTTACCAGCACACCACATGGCCAATCAAGTTACAGTGATGCCACCTTTCCGTTTGTTTTCAATACCAACGTTCCCGGCATCGGGGTTGCACTCTGGCAAGGAACACCCGATGGCAACAGCGGTATGCACCTGCCCCTCCCTGGCAGACTCAGCGCCTACCTTTCAAACAGCAGCGATACCGTTTTCAACTTTACCGGCCAGAATGATGCCTCGGTCAGCTTTAATATTGAATTTATTAAAACCGCCGCCAACGTCGGCAGCGGCACCATCAGCGGTAGTAATCTACCCAGGTTCAATACCGCGCTCAATGGCAATGGTGAAAGTTTTATCTACCAGACTTCTGCGATGATCGGCAGCCTGACAGTGATCCCGGCAACCTGTAACGTTGGCAGTAGTTATTACCTGCCTCTCGGGGAACACTTCCCCGATGAATTCAACGGTATCGGTAGCACGGCGGGTAGCGCAGAAACCCAGATCGTGCTGACCGGCTGCCCCGCTTTTTATGGCACGACCTCCTTCGGCGTGTTCAAACCCAACATCATCAGCCTCAAGCTGACACCGCGAAACGGGTTTATCAATGCCGAACAGGGGATCTCACAGCTTAATACCACTGCTGGTGATGCGGCGTCTGGGGTGGGCGTTCAACTGAGCTTAAAGCAGCAAAACGGTAACTACCAAGCGGCCAAATTCAATCAGGATATCAATCTGGCTAACTACATTACCTTTCTTGAAGACAGGAACAGCGATTACAGCCTGGGGGTCAAGGCAGCTTACATTCAAACCGCAGTTCCTCTCCGGGCAGGCAAGGCAGATGCCCAAATTGAATTTATGATCACCTATCAGTGACAGGGAGCAATGACATGAAGATGGCAACTATGCTGAAAATTCTCCCTCTGCTGGCACTGTGTGGCTTAGGGCAAGGCCTGCAAGCCTCTTCCACCGGTGTACTGAATGTGACAGGCTCAATTAAGCTGGCCACCTGCTATTTTGACAGTACCAACGGGCAAGTGACCAAGTCCTACGATTGGGTTTTGCCACGGGTGTATATGGGGAATCTGAGTTCCCCAGGCATGACTCATGGCCGTTCACAAGGAAGTATCTCTATTGGCGGGGTGCATTGCACCAATGGCTACACACCCTACATTACTCTGCAAAACGGGGGGACGGTCAGTGCCCATACCGGCAACCTGGTCAATACCCTGAATGGTGAAGCCGAGCATGTCGAAATCAGGCTACTGATGAAAGGGGAACCGCTGGATTTACGCACAAGCCCACGTATTGACTGTGCCGTTATTGTCGATAATCGGAGCCAGTGTGATATTGAATATGAGTACTACGCCACCGGGCGAGCAACACCCGGAAAAGTGAAGAGTGGGATACTTTTTAATATCACTTACGACTGATGGCCTGCCGGATAAATATTGGCAACACCCAAACAAAAAACCCCAAGCTCATTAAAAGCTTGGGGTCTGAATGATTGGCGGAACGGACGGGGCTCGAACCCGCGACCCCCTGCGTGACAGGCAGGTATTCTAACCAACTGAACTACCGCTCCGCGCCGTTCCCTCTTACGGGGGAACGAGCCGAATATTACGGTTGCCCCTGCATTCCGTCAACGCCTTTTCTCATAAAAAGAGTCGTTTGCACAGTTTTTCAACTACCCGGTCATTATGATGGCGTTATAGCTCAATTTTTATCTTGAGGAGGTCGTTACTCAGCCTGTGGGCGCCACAGACAACTGCCCCCTTTCTTGGCCACCAAGTCCAGGCGAGTCTCGTGAGCCTGCAGTTCTTCGTCGCTGGCGTAGATCACTTTCATTGCCGTCGTTGGGCGGATGATACGTTGAATATCCTGGGCTGAATCCGTCTGCTGTGTATCCCCTTCCATCTGGAAAGCCATGGAAGTCTGGCCACCGGTCATCGCCAGATAGACTTCTGCCAGGATCTCGGCATCGAGCAATGCGCCGTGCAGCGTTCGCTTGCTGTTGTCTATTTCATAGCGGTTGCACAGGGCATCGAGGTTGTTACGTTTACCGGGGAACATGCGACGCGCCATTAACAGGCTGTCGGTGATGGTACAAAAAGTATCCGTCTTCGGCAGATCCCGCTGCAACATGCGGAATTCGTGATCCATAAAGCCGATATCGAACGCCGCGTTATGAATGACTAATTCGCCACCCCGGATAAAATCGATAAATTCTTCGGCAATCTGATCGAAGGTGGGCTTATCGGCCAGGAATTCATCACTGATCCCATGAACGCCATAGGCTTCGGGATCCACCAGCCTATCCGGCTTGACGTAAACATGGTAATGGCGCCCGGTCAGGCGGCGGTTGATCACTTCAACGGCACCGATCTCAATGATGCGGTGCCCTTCGTAGTGAACCCCTAACTTGTTCATACCGGTGGTTTCGGTATCGAGAACGATCTGTCTGGTTGGTGTAGAGATCATATTGCAGTGCTCATAGCGCTCGTTTATGTCAGACTTGGCTTTTATAAAACTGATAGGAAGAGTCTACCAGAGATGCTCAAACAGGTAGAAATTTTCACCGACGGTTCTTGTCTCGGTAATCCGGGCCCCGGCGGTTACGGCGCAATTTTGCGTTATAAGCAGCACGAAAAAACGTTCAGCGCGGGTTATCGCCTGACCACCAATAACCGTATGGAACTGATGGCGGCCATTGTGGCGCTTGAAGCCTTGACCTCTCCTTGCGAAGTGGTGCTAAGCACTGATAGCCAATATGTACGCCAGGGGATCACCAGTTGGATCCACAACTGGAAAAAACGCGGCTGGAAAACCAGCGATAAAAAACCCGTCAAGAATGTCGATCTTTGGCAGCGACTGGATCGGGCAATTGCCCAACATACCATCCGTTGGGAATGGGTCAAAGGCCATGCCGGGCACCCGGAAAACGAACGCTGTGATGTGCTGGCACGCGATGCCGCTGGTAACCCGACACAGGATGACGTCGGCTACCAGCCTGAAGCTTAAGGCTGCTTGCGATAACTCTTGGTCGCGCCCACAGCGCGGCCGAGAGAGTGCTTTCTGGCCCCTACCTTCATTGGCGTTGGCGTCAGTGGGAAGGTCCGCTTGCGGGCCACAATAACGCTCATACACCCCAACGCCGGCAAATGCGTACTCAAGAACTTGCCCCCTTTACGCTGCCAGGGCAACACATGAAAACGCTGTTGTTCCAATACTTCGTAATTCAACAGACTGAGCCAGTCAAGTAAACGCATCTGGGTAAACATCCGGCTGATATAAGGTTGGCGTTTGCGCAACCCCGGGATCAATTTGCCCAAGCCCAGCAAACTGAAAGGGTTGAAGCTGCTGATCACCAACCAACCATCGTCGATCATCACACGGTCAACCTCACGCAGCATGCGGTGCGGATCTTCAGCGTAGGAAAGCGTATGGGCCAACAAGCAGGCATCGACCGACTTGCCAGCAAAAGGCAACTGGTAAGGATCGGCGAGTACATGCAGATTCTCCCCGGCCAACCCAACGTTAACCTGATGCGAGATGGCACATATTTCAGTATCCAATCCGGCGCTGAGGTTACCTATCTTTAACAGATGGAAACCAAACAGCTTTGGCCACCAGGGTTGCAACTGACGCTCAAGCGCCTCACGATAGTATTCCCCCCATGGCAATCCTGCCCAGGAATGTGGGCTGGTGAGCTTTTGTAGAGTATGGGCTGGTTTCATGATTTATTATCTTCTTTCAAGCCGTTGCCAACGAGGGTCCATTATGAATCTTATCAGCATTCCTGCTTTTCAGGACAACTACATTTGGTTGCTGGATAACCAGCAAGGGCATTGCGTTATCGTCGATCCCGGCGAAGCGACCCCGGTTTTAAAGGCGCTGGAACAAAGGCAGCTTACCCCTGACGCCATATTATTGACCCACCATCACCACGATCATGTGGGCGGTGTGGCGGAAATTACTGCTCACTATCCTGGCTTAGCTGTGTATGGCCCCCAGGAAACGGCCAGTAAAGGGGCAAATCATCCGGTTGATGACGGTGATAACCTCAATATTGGCGGGCGCCAATACGCCATCATTGCGGTTCCAGGGCATACCCTGGGCCATGTTGCATACTACAGTGCACCTTATCTTTTCTGTGGGGATACACTCTTTTCTGCAGGCTGCGGGAGACTGTTTGAAGGAACGGCGGAGCAAATGTATCACTCATTTCAACGACTCGCGCAACTTCCCGATGAAACCTTAATTTGTTGCGCACATGAATACACGCTCTCGAATCTTAAGTTTGCCAGGGCAATTTTGCCACAAGATCGACAAATTGAAACATATCAGCAACAAGTTGAGATATTACGGGCAAAAGGGCAACCCAGCTTGCCCACAACGCTGCAATTAGAGCGTAAAATTAATCTATTTTTACGATGCCATGACACTGATTTACAAAAAGAAATAGGTTTTTATTCCCCACCAGAGCATCTTCATTCAGTTTTTTCCGAATTACGTCTTCGCAAGGATACCTTCTAAGCTTTTAGTTGTGTTTTTTTGCGAAGTAAAGTATTGTTGCTCGTCTTTTAAGCAACTACATTGACACACACATGAAGGCTAAAGCGATAATTCTCGCCTCCGTGTTGCTAGTCGGTTGCCAGTCATCCAGGCAGGATGCACCGGCTCCAGAACAGCATGCACAGAGTCTGTCTTCGGCAGGTCAAGAAAGTGAAGCAGGAGAGTACACAGCGAATGGTCGAGCGAGCTCGGCGCGGTGGTTAGACAGTAATAGTAACGCCGCGCAACAGGACCTGTGGAACTTCATTAGCGACGAGCTGAAGATGGAGGTTCCGGAAAATTCCCGGATCCGTGAACAGAAAAACAAATATTTAAAAAGTAAGAGCTATCTCCACGATGTAACATTACGGGCAGAGCCGTACATGTACTGGATAGTCGGGCAGATTAAGAAACGCAATATGCCGATGGAACTGGTACTGCTACCCATAGTGGAGAGCGCTTTTGACCCCCATGCCACGTCGAGTGCCAATGCCGCAGGGCTATGGCAGATCGTGCCGCAAACGGGTCGCAATTATGGTTTGAAAAACAATCAGTGGTATGACGGGCGCCGTGATGTTGTGGCGTCGACAACGGCTGCGCTGAACATGATGGAACGTCTGAACCGCATGTTTGACGGTGACTGGTTATTGACCATTGCCGCTTACAACAGTGGTGAAGGCCGTGTGATGCAGGCGGTCAAGGCGAATAAACGCCAGGGTAAGTCCACTGAGTTCTGGGCATTGTCGCTTCCGCGTGAAACGTCAATCTATGTCCCGAAAATGTTGGCACTGAGCGATATCATCAAGCACAGCAAAAAGTACGGCGTCAAGTTGCCAAAAACTGACGAAACACGTGCTCTGGCGCGAATTGATGTCGGGCAACAGATCCAACTGACTCAGGCAGCTGAGATGTCTGGGCTTTCGGTCACCAAGATTAAGGCCTATAACCCAGGCTACAAAAAAGGCGTGACGGCACCCAATGGGCCCCATTACATCATGGTTCCCAAAAAGAATGTCGCCAAGCTGAAAGACTCGTTATCCGATGGGCAGATTGTGGCTTCACCACCAACTACCCAGTTGGCGAAAAACAGCGGTTTGTCAGGCGCAAGTGCCTATAAGGTTCGCTCCGGCGATACGTTATCCGCTATCGCCAAACGTCTGAACGTGAAGACCAGCGATTTGCAGAATTGGAACAATATGCGTGGCAAGAGCACGCTGAAAGTTGGGCAGACTCTGCAGGTTGCCAGCAATACCAGGGATAACAGCAGCATCACCTATCAAGTTCGTAAGGGTGATTCGCTTTCCAGTATTGCGCAACGTCACGGTGTTAATATCAACGACGTGATGCGTTGGAACGCTAAGCTCAGCAAGGGTAACAGCCTGCAACCAGGTCTCAAATTGACCTTGTTTGTGAATAACTCGGCGTCACCGGATACCTAAATTTCCGGTACAAAAAAAGCATCCCTCGGGATGCTTTTTTATTGCCTGAATCTTTTCACCAGACCGGCTTATCGGTTTCCGGATGAAACTCCACCAGCAATGGATTGTGGTCTGACGCCTGAGTTACCAGCACTGAAGCTTCCGCTACCCCCAGATTGCGGTAGAAAATGAAATCCAGCGGGCGACCAAAAGCTTTACGCCGGTGATCGTCGGTGAAGTTCACCTCACGCAGCGCCATATCCCCAGCAAACTGATACAGGGCATTGATGCGTTTGCGGCTCCAGGCGTTGAAGTCCCCCGCCATAATCACCGGCCCTTGATGGCGGGCGATTTGCTCCCCTATCGGTCCTAGCTGCTTACTGTAAACATCCACTCCGAGGCTGAAATTCACAGCATGGATATTCACCACCATCAGCAGTTGGCCGTTGTACAGCGGGTAGACGGTAATCAATGCCGACTTGGCCAGACGCAACAAGGGCTCACGTTCGCGCAACGGGCAACAATACACCGGATGCGCCGCAGCAAGCGTCATCACCCCCGAAGGGTGTTGCGGCAACACAAAGGCCGGCACCTGATCGGCGGCCAAATAGTTAGAGGTCGCAAAACTGACCAATTCCGGCGTAGTCTGTGCTTCTTGCAATAACACCAGTTGCGCATCTTTGCCGAAACTTTTCAGCACCGAAAGCCAATCGGCTCGCTGCTGCTTGAAAATATTCCACACCATTACCCGCAGCGCGCCAGTTGTAGGTAACGCAGCCCCAGGCGGTAACGGCTGATTGATGGCGCCAGGGAAAATTCGTTCAACTGGCTGGCCTGCAACATACCTCATTGCATAAGTTCTTTTCGCCACGTTATTCGCCTATTTCCCATTCAGATGAAACTGATAGTGGCATTGCCACCATTGCTAGATTGAGTATACGCCTGCACTGTTCTGCCAGCATGGGCTTTTCTGGATTATGTTGTTTCTTGTTATGAGGCCGAGGCTGGCTGAATTCAATCAATGAAACGTATAAGTCTGTAAACGTTAGCGGTGGAAAGTGATAAATGCGAACAGGCCCGCAAAATGCGGGCCATGAAAAGCAGCAGATAAGCTTAAGCGCTCTGCGGGTGGTATTTTTTATCCAAGCGCCCGCTCAGGCCGGTCAATATCAGCGCTACAACCACAATCAATGCGCCAATCCAGGGCGTTTGCGCCAGCCCTAAAGAGGTGACGACTTGGCCCCCCATCACCGCACCTAACGCGATCCCCACGTTAAATGCCGCAATGTTCAGGCCAGAGGCAACATCCACCGCATTGGGCGTGTATTGCTCCGCCTTCTGAACCACATACACCTGCAAGCCAGGAACGTTACCGAAGGCAAATACGCCCATGACCACTACCGTCAGCAATGCAGCAGTGCTGTAGCCTGCGGTAAACTGGAATACCAGCAGTGACACGGCCAGCGCCGCAAAGATAAAGCGCAGAGCAGGAACGGCCCCGTGACGATCGGCCAGCTTGCCGCCCCAGATGTTACCGATCGCTACCGCTATACCGTACGCCAGCAATATCCAGCTTACGGCAGGGCCAGAGTACCCGGCCAGTTCTTGCATCATCGGTGCCAGGAAGGTAAAGGTGGTAAACACGCCACCATAGCCCAGGGCGGTGATCACATAAATCAGCAGCAGACGTGGATGAGTCAGTACCTGCAACCGATCGCGGATGCTGGCTCCTGCCGGGTTCTTGATATTGTTCGGTATCAGGATCATGCTGGTAATAATCGCCACCATGCCGATCAATGAAACTGCCAGGAAGGTTTCACGCCAGCCAAAGTGCTGGCCGATAAACGTCCCTAATGGCACACCGGTCACTAGCGCAACGGTCAACCCACCAAACATCATCGCGATCGCCGAAGCCGCCTTCTCTTTGGCTACCAGGCTGGTCGCAATGGTGGAACCAATCGAGAAAAACACACCGTGCGCCAGGCCGGTCAACAAACGGGCTACCACTAATGATTCATAGCCAGGTGCCTGCCAAGCCAGCAGATTGCCGGAAGTGAACAGTACCATCAGGGCAACCAACAGCAATTTACGTGGTACCCGCCCGGTCAAGGCTGTCAGCACCGGTGCACCGATCGCTACCCCGATAGCATAAATGCTCACCAGCATCCCTGCGGACGGTACAGTGACACCCAATTGCTCTGCGATGGTCGGGATAAGCCCGACAATCACAAACTCCGTGGTGCCAATAGCAAAAGCGCTGATGGTTAGGGCAAGTAAAGCGAGAAGCATTGATAACTCCAAAATAAGCATTCAGGTTGATGGCGATGATTATCACCCCGTACTTAAATGATAAAAATGCTCAAAATTTCAAATGAATTTTGCTGATGGAGCAACAATGAAGGCAGATTCGGGCGAACTGATCGCCTCTTGAAGGCACGCAAGCTGAAGACCAGCTCTCGTAAAATATTGGCTTCCCCCACCAGCCTGTAACAATACGGTAATCCGCAAACCGTGGAGGCACGTTCACACCCCTGCGGTATCGGATCCAACGATCTGCCCAGCTTCAACCGCTGGCCATTAGCCTGCGCCGACGGCAGGCAGTTGGAGATCTCACCCGGCCTGACGACCAACTGCGGCGAAACTCAGCGCCATCTCTGCATCAGCGAAAGTTTGGCATCGCAGGCCGAACAGCTAAAAATTCACTCATTTTTCAGATGCCGTAACCAGAACGCCGCCGGAGCCAGGCCACCCAATTTCTTCTGCGGCCATTGCCCGTTGTAACAGGCACAGATACCCTGCAAAACAGTATCCAGCGTTCGGTCCTCAGCCACCGGCAGTAACTCTGCCAACCCACATTCAAGCCGCAACACCACGTCCGTCTGCGGTTGTGCGGGTTGTTGCAGTACTAACCCTTGATCTGCGCACCAGTGCTGTAGCGGATGTGTCTGGGATTCGCTGTTACCAAACAGCTTCTTACTTTCAGTCTCAATAGATTGTATATCACCCGGACAATGCTGTTGCAGCTCTGTCAGCCAGTTGACCACCAGCATGGGCGAAGCTCCGGCAAAAGCACGCGCACTGAGCCAGCCACTGACTTTCTCCTGTGCCCACAGAATATGCTGCTCCCCGCCATCCTTAGCCAGTAAGTTGATTCTTTGATAAAAAAGGCCGAGATGGCCTGGTTGCTCACCTGCCTTCACGGCCTTTTTACCGCGCAGGATTTTACCTTCATCCCCGCCACGCTGGCTCACTCCGCGCAGATAACGATCTAACCCTGCTCGAGAAATTGGCTGTTGTAACCCCTGATTGACCATGACCAGCAGCTCATCCAGTGGCAACTGTAATTTTTGTCTCAGCCAGTTGATCAGTTTGCTTTGCTCATCCGTCAGCGTCTTACGGATCGTTTTTGGTACGGTATGACGGTCGGTAACATCCTGACGTTGCCGCCAACGGCGCACTGTAGCCACAGAGATCCCCAGTTCCTGCGCCAATAAGCGGTCACTTTTATCAGATTGTTGTATATAGCGACGCACCCGCGGTGTGGTGGTCGCGTTAGCATGCAGCTTGATTTCCATAATAAACCCCAGGTTAAAAACAACGTTCAATCATAACTAACCTTGTGAGATATTTTTTAAATTCATATCACACTGTGAACTGTTTCACCTTTCTTTAAAATCCATTCACTGATAATCCAAACCAATCACTTGCCACATTAACTTCCTTTTCTATCAATATGCACTCTTACGGGGTTCACCATGAACAATGTTCTGGGATTTCTTGAAGCCAAACTGATGCCTCTGGCGGCCAAAGCTGCACAGCAAAGGCATCTGTGCGCAATCCGCGGTGCCTATGTTTCCTTTATGCCATTCATCATTGTCGGCTCAATCCTGCTGGTCATATCCTCGTTTCCCAATCAGAGCTATCAGCAGTTTATGGCGGGCGTGTTTGGCACCAGCTGGAGCAATATTATCGAGATCCCGTTCAACGCGGTGTTCTCCACCATGTCGCTGTTCGTCAGCTTCCTCACGGCTTATCGGTTGGCGGAACACTATGAGGAAGATCGGGTTTCCTGCGGTATTCTGGCGCTGGTCTGTTTCCTGATCCTCACACCCTTTATCAAGGTAGAAGCCCTGGGTAATATCGCCGTGATCCCAAGCGAGTGGATAGGCAGTAAGGGGCTGTTTGTGGCGATGATCGGCTCATTGATCTGGACCGAGCTGTTCTGTTATCTGAAACGCCGCAGGTTAATCATCAAAATGCCGGAAGGCGTACCGCCAGCCGTGCAGGAATCTTTCGCCGCTCTGCTCCCGGCACTGTTCGTTATTATTCTGGTACTGGTAATCCGTATCCTGTTCGAGCACACCAGCTACCAAACCATTCATCAGTTTATTTATAACGTGGTCGCTACGCCGGTTCGCCATTTTGGTACTTCCTACATTGGTGCACTGCTGACGGTGTTGAGCATTACCATTCTATGGTCGGTGGGTATCAACTCAGGTTCGATGGTCAACGGTATTATCCGCCCACTGTGGATGGAAAACCAAACCGATAATATCGCCGCTATTCAGGCTGGTGTGACACCACCGCACATCGTCACCGAACAGTTCTTCGATATGATCTGGATGGGAGGCGCTGGCGCAACCCTGTCATTGGTCATCGCTATTTTGTTCTTTGCCCGTAGCAAAAGCATTCGCGAAGTAGGCCGATTGGGAGCCGGTGCCTCAATATTCAATATCAACGAGCCAATCCTGTTCGGCCTTCCGGTGATCATGAACCCCATTATGCTGATCCCCTTCAACCTGGTTCCCGTCGTGTTAGTTACCGTGCAATACGTGGCGATGAAGATCGGTGCGGTAGCCGTCACCACAGGCGTATTTATTCCCTGGACGCTACCGCCGGTTATCAGCGGGTTTATCGTCACCGGCCATTTAAGCGGCAGCCTGATGCAAATTGTCAACCTGCTGATTGGTGCCATGCTTTATCTGCCTTTCCTGCGCATTCTGGATAAACAATATCGCGCCGCCGAAACGCAGTAATGCTCAATTTAGCCCGCCCTCAATGGACGGCAACCGCCATTGGTTAACTATCAGGAGTTTGACATGTGGGGAATGATTGCAACCTGGCGTATGGCGCTAGAAGGGGTCACGCAGGCCAGCGAAACACTCGGACAAGGGGCTGGTGCGGCACAAAGCGTAGTCAGTGCGGTCGCTGAGGTTGAAGATTTTCCGTTTTATAAGTCTGTCGGTTACGGCGGGCTGCCTACCGAAAACGGTGAGGTGGAACTGGACGCCGCCTTTATGGACGGCGATACGCTAGCCTTCGGGGCCGTGGGCAATCTGGTGGATATCGCCAATCCGGTAAGGGTAGCCCAAGCCCTGAGCCGGGAGCGTTTTAACAGTGTGCTGGTTGGGACAGGTGCGCGTGAGTGGGCACTAAGCCAAGGTTTTGCCAGCAAGAATATGCTGACCGAGCGTGCGACCCAGCACTACCGTAAGCGCTGTCGCGAAACTATCGATAAAGGCCTTAGCCCATATGATGGTCATGACACCGTCGGCATTATCGGCCTGGACCAGCGAGGCTCAATGAGCGTAGCCACCTCCACCAGCGGATTGTTTATGAAACGCCGTGGCCGCCTCGGCGACTCACCGGTGATCGGGTCTGGTTTCTACTGCGACAGCCAGATCGGCGCCGCTACCGCTACCGGCGTAGGTGAAGACCTGATGAAAGGTTGCACCAGCTATGAAATCGTCCGCCGTATGCAGCAAGGCATGTCACCGCAGCAGGCGGCAGATTCAGTCGTCTTCGAGCTGGAAGACCGGCTGATAGCCCGCTTTGGTAGAGTTGGCGATCTCTCGGTAGTCTGTATGAACCGACAGGGGAGTTTGGTATCTCCACCAATATCAAAACGTTCTCGTTTGTGGTTGCCACTGCGGCCTTGGCCCCAACGGTTTTCCTGGCTGAACGGCGTGCCGAGCATACCCATTACACGCCAGCCAGCGAGCAATGGTTGGAGGACTATGCTTTGCGTATTCGTGCACCGATTGAGGAGATCCACTATGACTAACTACCAGTTACTGAGCGAGATGCCGGAGCTGGATCTCAACAGCCACGTGATTAGCTACGCCAGTAGCTCTCTGCTTTCCCTGCCGTGTAACAGTGCCCTATTGCAGGCACTGCAAGCCACTGCAGAGACTCAAACCGCTGATTGTGCCTTCGGCTGTAACCCCGTTGGCCGCATCACGTTGCTGCCAAATATTTTCTGGCACGATACACAGATCAATTCGTTGATTGGCGCATTGCGCCCTTTGTTGCGCAGTGGCAACTGCACGAAACTGATCGTTGATTGCAGCCTGTTTGATCAGAGCAATTCAGCCGTTCTGAGTAACCTGCTGCATTTCCTGTTCAACCTGGACTACCAGTTGAGCGATCTGGGCCTGAAAAGCACCGCAACCACAGCCCCGGCGCGTATCCAACAGTTGGTTTTCTGCTGTAAGCCGGAACAATCATCGAGCCTGCAATTGCGCCTTTCCCAAGCGGCCGCTACTGCCATGGGGATGATCGCAGCACGTCGCCTTGCCGATTTACCGA
Source organism: Serratia sp. L9 (assembly GCF_050632285.1). Taxonomy (NCBI): domain Bacteria; kingdom Pseudomonadati; phylum Pseudomonadota; class Gammaproteobacteria; order Enterobacterales; family Yersiniaceae; genus Serratia; species Serratia sp. L9. The sequence continues at coordinate 5,710,394 of NZ_CP192591.1, forward strand.
GCGATCGTTGCACCCCGGCTTTTTTGCCAATGAGATCGCACAACAGATCAAGCAATACCCAAGCCTTAGCTGCGAAGTGCTGGATGAACAACAAATAGCGCAACAAGGCCTTGGTTTGTTGCAGGCCGTGGGCAAAGGTGCCAATAATCCCCCACGTCTGGCAGTCATAAGTTATCAAGGCTGCGATAAAGGCCCTTTCGGCGCCTATGTTGGTAAAGGTATTACCTTTGATACTGGCGGCTTGTGGCTAAAGAGTGGCGATGGTATGTACACCATGAAATATGACATGTGTGGTGCAGCCAACGTCTTTGGCTTGATGCTAGCAGTAGCGGAGCTCAAGTTACCACTCCGTTTGGTGGGCGTGCTGGCGCTGGCAGAAAACATGATTGGCCCGGCAGCGATGCGCCCTGGCGATGTTGCAACCAGCTACAGCGGTTTAACCGTTGAAATCAATAATACCGATGCCGAGGGACGATTGGTGCTGGCAGATGCCATAGCTTACGCCAGCCGGCTTTCCAGGCAGGGGCAACCACCAGAGTACGTGATCGATCTGGCTACGCTCACCGGTGCAGTGGTAAAAGCGCTAGGCTACGATCTTAGCGGCCTGATGACCGAGAATATCCCCCTGCGCCACGCCCTCACCCAGGCCGGTTTGCATAGCGGCGATCCACTTTGGTCGTTGCCACTAGATGCACGCTTCAGCAAACAGGTTGAAAGCTCCATTGCCGATCTGTGTAACACGCCAACCAATAATGCGGCGATCAGTACTTCCGCTGCCTATTTCCTAAGTCGCTTCTGCCCTGCAGATATCCCGTGGGCTCACCTGGATATCAGCGGCACCGCTCTGTGGCGGGAAAATGGCCGCAGCGTTGCCTCGGGCCGACCGATCCCACTTTTAATCCAGCATCTGCTGGAACGCCTGGAGAATTAACATGAAAAAGATCCTGTTAGTGTGTGATTTGGGGATGTCCACCAGTCTGATGGTCAAGAAGATGCAGGAAGCGGCTAAAACACGCGGCATTGAGGCAGAGATCTGTGCCAAGTCGATCCGTGACTACAAAACCGCAGTCGCAGAATTTGATGTCGCGCTTCTTGGACCTCAGATCCGCTATAAGCTGGCCGAGTGCGAAAAGATTGCCCACGCGCACAATAAGAAAATTGCCTGCATCGACATGATGGCCTACGGCACCATGAAAGGTGACAAGGTTCTGGATCAGGCATTGGCACTGATAGAGGAAGCCTAAATGGATTTGGAAAACGAAGTAATGGAGCTGATCGCCAACGCAGGGTATGCCCGCAGTCTGGTATTTCAGGCCATGCGTTGTGCGCGCGAAGAAGAAGACTTCACCCAGGCCGAACTCTATATGCAACAAGCGCAAGAAGCGCTCTCTGGTGCCCATCACGTTCAAACCAAACTGATCGAAATGGATGAGGGCAGTGGTAAAATTCCTGTCCATCTGGTGATGGTTCATGCACAGGATCATCTGATGAACGCGATTATGCTGATGGAAATGGGCCGTGAGATCATCGCACTGCACCAAAAAATCGCCCGCTAAGACACAAGCTAGCCGTCTGTGGCAACCAAACCACAGACGGCTGCGACGTTAATCCCAATCAGGTGCCAGACCTTCCGGGCTGACCAGGCGACCATTGCATTCCAGAGCAGCAATTTCCGCCATTTCACTTTCAGATAATCTCAACTGCTGTGCCAGCAGATTGCTCGCCAGATTTTCACGCTTGGTGGAAGATGGGATCACGGCGTAACCCAACTGCAGCGCCCAGGCCAGGATCACCTGAGCTGGGGTAGCATCACGGCGTTGAGCGATGCTTTTTATCACTTCATCTTGCAATGCTTTGCCGTAGGCCAGCGTCATATAAGAGGTAACGGCTATCCCATGCTGCTGTGCAAACTCAACCACCTGGCGGTTTTGCAGATACGGGGACAGTTCGATCTGGTTGGTAGCGATCGCATCGGTACCCACAGCATCAATAGCGCGTTGCATCAGGCCAATGGTGAAGTTTGAAATACCAATCTGGCGCGACAACCCCAGTTCTTTTGCTTTAAGCAATTCTGCCATAAATTCTGCGACCGGCACTTCGTCGCTCGGCGAAGGCCAGTGGATCAAAGTCAGATCGACATATTCAGTTTGCAGCTTTTTAAGGCTCTCTTTCAGGCTTGGGATCAGTTTGTCTTTGCTCAGGTTGGCAATCCAGATCTTGGTAGTGATAAATAATTCTTCACGCTTAACGCCACTCGCGGCGATTGCCTGACCAACAGCCGCTTCATTCTCATAGATTTGCGCGGTGTCGATTGCACGGTAACCCAACTCCAGAGCGGTGCTCACAGAATCGATCACAACGTGATCTTGAAGACGGAAGGTACCTAAACCAAATGCTGGGATGCTCATAATCTTGTTCTCTCAGTTCGTCGATAAAAACGGTACAGGAGAATTATGACAGCAGTTTTGTTGATCAAAAATGACCTATTGTGCATAAGACTTTTGATTAACAAGCAATAATATCCAGAGAATAGGCCCCGCCAGGAAAAATCCACACCAGGAACGCTAAATTTTGCATATGAAAAAGCCCTGAGTCAGAGACTCAGGGCTTATCAATTAAGTGGCGGAACGGACGGGGCTCGAACCCGCGACCCCCTGCGTGACAGGCAGGTATTCTAACCAACTGAACTACCGCTCCACCGATTCTTTCACGTTGCATCTTCCGATGCCGGCAAAACCACCTTGGTGATTTCGCTCATTATCAGGTGTCATGCTGATAACG